>NZ_KE383842.1:0-40901 GCF_000422465.1 Paenibacillus harenae DSM 16969
CGGGACGTAGCTCAGCTTGGTAGAGCACCTGGTTTGGGACCAGGGGGTCGCATGTTCAAATCGTGTCGTCCCGACCATACAAAATGAAATGAAAGCCGTTTGCTTGCTTGTCCGCCGGACATGGAAGTAAACGGCTTTTTTGCAATGAGTATTGAAGTCCATCCATGGGAAATCTAGTCGGGAAGAATATAAGGAGTATGGAGTAAGGAGTGAGTAATTTGGTGAGGAAACGGTGCATTTGGATACTTGCTATGCTTGCTGTAATTGCATGCGGCCATGTAAGTCCTGCAGCCGCATTTGCCCAGCAGCCCGGAGTTTTTCACTTCGGCTTCAAAAAGAGCGTAAACGGCCAGCTTCCCTCGATCGATGAGGAAGGCTTCAAAGGGATCGTGACCCAGCATGGAGCGCTGTTTCTTGGCGATACAAGCAAGAAAGAGCTTTATCTGACGTTCGATAACGGTTATGAGAACGGTTATACGCCCGGAATATTAGATGTTCTGAAAGAGAAAAAAGTACCTGCCGCTTTTTTTGTAACCGGTCATTATGTAAAGGATCAAGCGGAGCTCATTAAACGAATGGCTGGGGAAGGCCATATTGTCGGCAATCATTCGTGGAGCCATCCCGATATGTCTTTGCTGTCCGAAGAACAAATCAGGTCAGAGCTGGATAAAGTGAAGGAGCAGGTACTCAGTCTGACCGGCCAGAAGGAAATGAAGTATTTGCGGCCTCCTAGAGGGATATTTAATGAGCGGGTACTGGCGGCCAGCAAGCGCTTTGGTTATACGAACGTATTCTGGTCCCTTGCCTACAAAGACTGGGATGTTAATGCCCAGAAGGGCTCGCAATATGCGTACGAGCAGGTGATGAAGCAGCTGCATCCGGGCGCCATTATGCTGCTGCATTCCGTATCGAAGGATAATGCAGATGCTTTGGGCAGCATCATCGATGAAGCCCGCCGTCAAGGTTATGAATTCAAAAGCTTGGACGAGCTTACCGGAAGTAATAGCAGCAGCGGGACCGAGCTTCTGCAGTAAATGAAAAATCAGCCTAGCCGGCAGTACATCTGGTTAAAGCTGGTTTAATGTGTGTTTGCAAAGTGCTGCTTACTCGAATCCCGCCCGGCTCTCCAGTTAGGAAGCCGTGCGGGATTATTTACGTTACGAACCGGATGCTTTTTTGGAGAAGAACGTTTTAAGCGCTTTATAGACTTCGCCCTTCTCCTTAATAACCGAATAAATAAATTTCTTATGGTTAATATGCTTGAAGGCCGACATTAGCGTGCTGCTGCGGTTGTATTGGTTGACCTCGCCGTAACCGAACATGTTGCTTCGCTCCATGAGCTGTCCGATCAGCTTCACGCAGCGCTCGTTATCCGAGGTGAGATTGTCGCCGTCCGAGAAGTGGAACGGGTAAATGTTCCAGTTGGCGGTCGGGTAGCGCGAGTCAATGACCTCCAAGGCTTTCTGGTAAGCCGAGGAGCAAATCGTGCCGCCGCTTTCCCCGCGATTGAAAAACTCCTCTTCCGTCACTTCCTTAGCCTCGGTGTGGTGAGCGATGAATACAATCTCGACATGCTCGTATTTGCGGCGCAGGAATCGGGTCATCCAGAAGAAGAAGCTGCGCGCGCAATATTTTTCGAACGAGCCCATGCTTCCGGAGGTGTCCATGAGCGCAAGAATGACGGCGTTGGACTGGGGCTTAATGACTTCGTTCCATGTCTTATAACGGAGATCGTCCGGAGATATGCCGCCGATCCCGGCTTTGCCGGCATTCGCGTTCCGCTTTAAATTTTCAATAAGGGTTCGTTTCTTGTCGATATTGGACATGATGCCTTTTTTGCGTATTTCATGAAATACGATTTCCGTCGTCTGCATCTGATCCTTCTGCTTCTGCTCCAAATTCGGCAGTTCCAGCTCCTCGAACAGCATATCCTCCAACTGGTCGATATCGATCTCGGTATCTACGACATCTTCCCCTGGCTGATCGCCTGCATCCTGCCCTTTGCCCGGCCCCTTTGCGGCTTGCGGATCCACGCCTAGAACGTCGCCCACCTGCGAATCTCCGTCGCCTTGTCCTACGTGCTGCTTCTTGTTGTAATTATAGATAAAATGTGACTCGTCAAGGCTTTTGATCGGCACTTTGATCGTACGACGCCCATCGGACAAGACGATGCTTTCGTCGGAAACCAGATCGGGAAGGTTTTGCTTAATTGCTTCCTGTACCTTTTCCTGGTGTCTGGCTTGATCCTCATAGCCCTTACGGTGAAGCGACCAATCCTCCCTTGATACAATAAACAACTTTTCTGAATCCATTTCCCTCACCTCATTCCTTAACGTTAGTCATGATTACTTGGTTGTTATTCAATATATTCAAGTGCCGAGCGGTTATGTGAAAGAAAATTCGTCCATTCTAGCAATCTACCGGGAAACGGAATGCGCGCACTATGCGGTTCAGCGGAACGAATGGTAGAATAGAGACAAGAATATTCCGGCAGGATTTTGCTCCTCCGGGAAAGGATGTTTGAATGAATGAAGCTGTTACATACTGCGGACTGGCATTTAGGTAAACTTGTTCAAGGCGTCTATATGACCGAGGATCAGCGGTACGTGCTGCGGCAGCTGGTGCAAGCGGTCGAAGACGAACGGCCGGATGCCGTCATTATAGCCGGCGATCTCTATGACAGAGCAGTACCGCCGACGGAAGCGGTCGAGCTGCTGGACGAGATTCTCGGCCAAATTGTCATCGGATTGAACACGCCGGTACTAGCCATCTCCGGCAACCATGACAGCCCTGACCGGATCAATTTCGGCACCAAATTCATGGAGAGCCGCGGCTTGTATTTGGCGGGGCAGCTGAAGAAGGAAAATAAACCGGTCGTGCTGCGCGATATGCACGGCGAAGTGCACTTTCATCTTATTCCATACGCCGACCCGGCTGCGGTGCGCCATTTGTATGCCGATGAATCTATCAAGACGCATGACGACGCGATGCGAGCCATCATAGAGAAGCTTTCCCTTACCATGAATCCGGAAGCCAGACATGTGTTCGTCGGACATGCCTTCGTCACGGCGACGGGCGAGCCCGGGAATAATACGAGCGACTCCGAAAGGCCGCTTGCCGTAGGCGGCGCCGAGCATGTCAGCGCGGCGCATTTCGGGCGTTTCCATTATACGGCTCTCGGTCACCTGCATCAGGCTCATTTTGTTCGCGATCATACGATTCGATATTCGGGCTCGCCGCTTAAATATTCCATATCCGAGGAACGGCATGCGAAAGGCTACCTCGTTATCGAGCTGGACGGGTCAGGCGAGGCTGCGGTCGAGAAGCGCGAGTTGAAGCCGCTGCGCGATATGCGCCGGGTCGAGGCATCGCTCAAAGAGCTCGAGAAGCATCCGGTGAATGACGATTATGTCTTTGTTACGCTGCTTAACGACAACCCCGTGCTGTTTCCGATGGAGAAAGTGCGGGCGATTTACCCGAATGCGCTTCACGTGGAGCGTAGGACCGTTACGGCAGGCGGGACGGAAGCATCGGTTGACGGAGCCGCTGCCGGACCCGGCAGGCAGGAAGCGAATCCGATCGAGCTGTTTGCCGCCTTCTACCAGGAGGTCAAGGGACAGCCTCTTACGGCGGCCAAGAAGCGGCTGTTCGAGGAAACGTATATGGGACTGCTTCGCGAGGAAGGAGGAGTCGTATGAGGCCGCTTAAATTAACGATGACGGCATTCGGGCCTTACCGCGATACGGAGACGATCGATTTTAGCCTGCTGGAGGATCGCCGGCTGTTCGTTATTTCGGGGAATACGGGAGCCGGGAAAACGTCCGTTTTCGATGCGATCTGCTTCGCTATCTTTGGTACGGCAAGCGGCGAAGACCGTTCGGATCCGCGCATGCTCCGCAGTCATTTTGCCGAAGAAGATACGCATACCGCAGTCGCGTTCGAATTTGCGGTGGGCCGTAGAAGCTTTGCGGTTCTGCGTCAAATGGCTCATCGCAAGGGAGGAAACAAAAGCGAAACGGGCGGGAAGGCCGAGCTGTACGAGACGACCAGCGGGGAGCCGGTCCCGGCCGTGGACCGGTTTATCATCTCGGACGTCAATGCGAAGCTGGAAGCGATCATCGGGCTTACGAAGGATCAGTTCAGCCAGATCGTAATGCTGCCGCAGGGTGAATTCCGCAAGCTGTTAACTTCGGATACGGATAACAAGGAAGAGATTTTACGAAAAATTTTTCGCACGGAGTTGTACGAGCGGCTCGAAAGCCGCTTTCAGCACATAAACCGCGAGCTGCAGGATCAGCTGAGGGAGGCGAGGGCGACAGCCGCCGCCTATATGAAGCAAGCGGAAGAAGCGCTGCCGGAGCGGGAGGGAAGCGGACTGGCCCGCACCTTCAAGCAGGAGGTGCACAGTCCAGCGCAGGTCATTGAGGCGCTGGAGGAAGAGGTTGCTTATTACCGCGAGCTGGCAGAGCAGTCGGATAAGGGCAAAGAGAAGTTGGCTGCTCGAATCGCCAGCCAGGAATCCCGTCTGCGCGAAGCGGCCGCATTGAACAGCAAGCATGAGGAGTACGATCGGAAGCGGGTTCAGCAGGAGAAGCTGGATGCGCAGAAGGATGATTTCGCGGCAAAGGAGCAGCGGTTAGCGCTGGCGGAGAAGGCGGCCAGGCTGGAGCCTTATCAGGAGCAAGCTGACCGGGCGAATGCCGAAACCGCCGCGAAACGAAGCCGGCTGACCCTTCGGCAAGGAGAGCTGGCAGCAGCCGAACGCAGCTCGGAGCAGGCCGCGGAGAGGTACCGGGCGGAGGAGCTGCGGGAGGAAGAACGGCGCGGCGCCGAACGCGAGCTGCATCGATTGGCAGAGCTTGAGCCGGTCGTTCGAACGCTTGCAAGACAGCAGCAGGAGATCGACAGGCTGTTGAAAGAGGAGCAGGGCTGTGCCGTCAAGCTGACGGCTACGGAGTCAGTTCTTGCCCGGCTGCGCGACTCTAGGCAAGCGTTGGGCACACAGTTGAAAGAAACGGAGGCGGATACGGCTTCGCTTGCAGATAAGCTTGATCGGCTGAGACAGGTGGAACAGCAGGGCAAGCAATTGAAGCGCCTGGTAGACATTGAGAAAGAGCTCGCGCGAATGGCGCGGCTCGACATCGAGTTCAGGCATTCGTTCGAGAAGGCGAAGAACGAGCATGACAGGTTGGAATCGAAGTGGATCGAAGGACAAGCCTCGCTGCTGGCTGCCCATTTGCATGACGGCAAGCCCTGTCCGGTATGCGGGAGCGAGAGTCACCCTTCGAAGGCCGATATGGCAGCCGAGGTGCCTTCACGGGAGAGGCTGCAGCAGGCGAAGGAGCAGCTAAGCGCGGCGGAGCGGGAGCTGCTGGGAGCCAGGGCGCAAGCGGCGGCTGCGCAAGCGACGCGTGAGGACGGTGCGAGAGAGCTCGAGGAGTACGGCTTGCAAGTTATGAATCTGGAGGAGCAGAGGGCGCAGCTGCTGCGGCAATGGCGTGCACTTAAGGACGAGACGGACAGGCTGCAGGCGAAGGCGCGGCAGCTTCCGGAGCTGAGAAGAGAGGTCGAGCGGCTGGAGGAGACGCTCGAGAAGCACTTGGCAGCGAAGGAGCAGCTGCAGCAGACGCAGCAATTGAGGATTATCGAACGCACCTCCCAGCAGTCGGTGCTGCAGAAGGAGCTTGACCGCATTCCGGAGCAGCTGCGGACGAACGACCGGATGACGGCCAGGCTGGGGGAGCAGAAGGCTCTTGCCGACAGCCTGATGACGGCCTGGAAGCTTGCGCAGGAACAGCTGCAGGCAGCGATGACGAAGCTGGCCGAGCAGAAGGCCTATGCGGAGCAAGCGGTCCTGCAGCTGAAGGAAGCGGAGAGCAGTCAAACCTCAGCGCTGCGGCGGCTGCAGGAGGAACTGCAGAAAGCGGGCTTCGCGAACGATCGGCAATACCGCGACGCCGCTATGGCGGCAGCCGAAAGAGAAACGCTTCGGGAGGAGCTTGAGGTTTATCGTTCCTCGGCAGCACTGCTTGCTAAGCAGCTCTCCGAACTTCAAGTCGAGCTTGCGGGTAAGGAGAGAGTCGATCTTAACGGTCTCGTGCTGCAGCTTGAGACGATGAAGCAGCAGCTGGAGCAGGCGATCAAGTCCGCCCACGCGGCCCTTCGAATCGGACAAGAAGCGCAGCGTTTGGCCGGATCCATAACAAAGTCTCAAGAACGCGTGAAGACGCTGGAAGCTTCCCTTGAAGAGGTCATGGATATCTATCAGATGCTGAAGGGCGAGAATGCGCTGAAAATTTCATTCGAGCGATATATCCTTATCGAGTTTTTGGAGCATATTTTATACGCGGCCAATGCCCGGTTGAAGGAGCTGTCGAACGGACAATTTACGCTTCAGCGCAGCGACCGTCTCGAAAATCGCGGCAAGCAAAGCGGATTGGGGCTCGATGTATACGACGCCTATACCGGACAAAACCGTGATGTGAAGACGCTGTCCGGGGGAGAGAAGTTTAACGCTTCATTATGCCTCGCCTTAGGCATGACGGATGTTATCCAATCGTTCCACGGCGGCGTGTCGATCGAAATGATGTTCATCGACGAAGGCTTTGGCTCGCTGGACGAGGAATCGCTGCAGAAGGCAATTATGGCGCTCGTAGATTTGCAGAAGGCCGGAAGAATGATCGGCGTCATCTCTCATGTTCAGGAGTTGAAGGACGTATTCCCGGCGTGCCTCGAGGTGAGCAAGACGAAAGAGGGCTTCAGCCGCACGAATTTCTTGATAAAATAACGCTGCAGCGGCATAAAAAAAGTCTGCTTCCATTCCCGATAGAACGGGGCTGAAGCAGACAGTCTGCCTTTTATGCAAAAGTTATGCCATGCCCGAAGCGCTGATCGCAAGTCCGATAACGATGAGAAGAATAGCGCCGACGACAAGTAAGCCGTTTAATACAACGCCGATAATGCCAAATACTTTCCGGCGGTTTTTGGAGAATAAGCCGATAATGCCCAGTATGAGTCCGATGAAGGATATGCCGATCGCTGCGATAATAGATAAGCCGGCGATCATGATCGGTACAAGCACATCTCCTCCAAGCTCTTCGAACGTTTGCTGAAAGGCAGCCGGATCGGAGGGGTCAGCCAAGGCAAGGTCGCTGTTCACGATCTGATCCGCGAACATTGTGCCGAATACGATCGACACGATAATAAGTACGACGGACAGCAGGGCAAGCACGAAAGATGCAATGCCCAGGCCCGACTGTTTCATTGGTCCATCCTGTGGAGGCAGGGAGTCTGAGAAGATCGGTCTCGCTGCGTAAGGGTCGTCAGGGGGAGGATTAAAGCTGTCGTTATCTGCTTCTGAAGATGATTGCGCTTTTTGAAAATCAATGGGTTTATTCTGGTCATTGTCCACTATGATCGTCTCCTTTTCGCTAAAATTATACACAATCATGAAAGGAATGAAAACCACATGTTTCCAAAATATTTCGGTATCGGCTCCATCAATGCCGCCCTGGCGATCGCGTTAGGAGCCTTCGGAGCGCACGGTCTGGAGAATCGAATCAGCGATCATTATCTTGAAGTATTTGAAACAGGCGTCCGATACCATATGTACAGCGCATTGGGGCTGATGCTCGTCTCCTTGCTCGGAAATCTGCTTGGCGAGAGCAAGCTTATCCGGAACGGAGCGCGCCTGATTTGTGCCGGGACCGTTATCTTCAGCGGGAGCCTGTATGTTCTTGCGCTGAGCAGCAAAAGCATACTGGGGGCGATCACGCCTCTGGGGGGCGTTGCCATGTTGGCGGGATGGGCATGCATCATTACAGCGGCATTTAAAAAAGCTTAGCGTAAAGTCATTATTCGGTACCGGATTTTTATAGTTTGACCGACATATTTCTTTGCTATGTAAATAAAATTTCAATAAATCTTAGCAAATATTTCTATCCGGAGAAGGTTACATCGTTTATAATAAAGCAAACACCCGCATAACTCGGACTAGGGGAAGGACGTTGGTGCGTGACGAATCGGATGGATGGTGTGCCAGAACAACGAAAGCGGCAGCTGTTGAATCGGCCGTTTAACGGACCGTCGGTTATAAGCTTGCTGCTAGCCGTGCTCGCGTCGGTGTGGATCGCGATTTCATTTCTTCTGATATCGAAACCGATGTTCAGATGGACTGCTGCGGCGATTGCCGCATCGTTAGTCGTAACTGCAATTATTGTCTATAGCAGGCGCCATCAATCGATAAGCTTCCAAAAATACCATACTACAATCGTAGAAACGCTGCTTCAGTCCGAAGTGCTTCCTTTAGCGGTTCTGAACCAGAGCGGGGTTATTATCGAAGTGAACGAAGCGTCTAGCCGCGCACTCGGGTATCAACGCGAAGAACTGCTCGGAGAGCCGGTCTCGCGTCTTGTCGAGCCCGGAAGCCGCCCGTTGCTGCTTGATACGCTTGAGCAAACGATGCTCGGGGAAACAAAACAGGCGAACATCAACATCACACACCGTTCCGGATTTCCGCTGGAACTTCAAGTCGTATGCTCACCGATGGTGCAGGACAACGAGGTGATCGGATCCGTGATGATCAGCCAAGACTTAAGCGACCGTAAGCGCAACGTCGAGCGGATTCGTTATATGGCTTATTATGACGATATGACGGGACTGCCGAATCGGACATTATTTCAGATGAAGCTGACGGAGACGCTTGCAAGAGCCAAAGAGGAAGACCGCGTAGTCGGAATATGTTACCTGGATTTGGACCGTTTCAAGCTCGTTAACGCTTCGTTCGGCAGGGAATTTGGCGATATGCTCCTGATGCAGGTCGCCGAGCGTCTGAACAGAAACTTAACGGAAAATGATTTTGCCGCGCGCATGGAGGGCGACGAATTCGCTTTATTGTTCTACAGCATAGAGTCGGATCTGCATCTGCTCGATCAATCCCGCCTGCTTCTGAAGGTCATAGAGGAGCCTTATGAACTAAGTGGCTTCCCGTTACATATAACAGCCAGCATCGGCTCCGTGACGAACCGGAACGGGGAGGATGACGGCTATACATTGATTAAGAAAGCGGATATGGCGCTCGTGAAGGTGAAGGAAAGCGGGAAGAACGACTGCCTTCTTCATTCGGAAAGCTGGAGCAATTCGTCGCTCGAGCGTCTGACATTACAGCACGAAATGTACAGAGCGATCCAGCGCAATGAATTTGTTTTACATTATCAACCGCAATATGATTTGGAATCCGGCGTTATGGTAGGCGTTGAAGCGCTCGTGCGATGGAACCATCCGCTCAAGGGCGTGATGCCGCCGGGAAGCTTTATTCCGTTAGCGGAAGAGAGTGGCATGATCGTGCAAATCGGCGACTGGGTACTGGAAGAGGCTTGCCGCCAGAATAAAGCATGGCAGAATGCCGGACTGCCGGCCATGCCGGTCTCGGTTAACTTGTCGATCAGACAATTCGTACAAAACGATCTTGCGAGCAAAGTATCGAGCGTGCTTCAGAAGACGGGACTGGATGCGAAATATCTTGATTTGGAAATTACGGAATCCATGACGATGGATGTCGGCCATGTCTCCAGATGCTTGCTCGATCTAACCGATCTGGGCGTCAATATTAGCGTAGACGATTTTGGCACCGGCTATAGCTCGTTTCATTATTTGAAGAACTTTCCAATTGACCGACTGAAGATTGACCGGTCTTTCGTACGCGACATTCAGCAGGATCCAGGAGATGCGGAAATTGTCGCGGCCATTATCGCTATGGCGCATAATTTGAATATTCAGGTCATTGCCGAGGGCGTGGAGAACGAAGAGCAGATGCAGTTTCTGCGTAAGCATAATTGCGATGAAATGCAAGGTTACTACTGGAGCCCGCCCGTTACCAGCGACAATATCGAAGAAATGCTTGCTCCCGGAGCGAATTGAAAAACACCCTTTAAAGCGGCTGGCCGAACCAGCAGCAATAACGGGTGTTTGTTTTGTTTATATGCAATTTCTCAAGAAGAAAAATCTTCGATTTCATTTAAACGGAAAGAATAAACCTGCTTCTCATCCACGTGATATACGGTGATGAGATTTTCTTTCTCATCCATATTGATGACGCGGCAAGGGATATTGAGCTTAATGCCTAGACCTTTGTTAACGATCAGTCGTATGAGCGTGTTGTTCTTCATGATATCCTTTAATTTATCAAAGCCGCTGTAAGCTTCCGAGGCAGGCGGAGCGGCCTGCGTATTCTTATTGTCAGCCGCAAGGTTGGCTTGAATGCCGGTTTCCTGTGTCACAGGGATTTCGTCCAAGGCGGCCGCCCTTGCTTTGCGTTCATCGATTTCCTCGCCTAGCCGAATACCCGAAAGGATGCGATAGTCTGTAAAATGACTCTTATTTAGTGTGCTAAGAAGCTTCTCTAGCGCCGCTGCGTTATTGTTTCCTTCGACAAGAACCTCGATATTAAAAATAAATGATCCTTGCTCTGAAGCTGAGGGTTGTTTATTCATAAAACCTCCGTACGGCACATTATAGTACTAATATACCATCAATTCTATTGTATATGTTATTCATTAAATCAGCATTTGTCCAACACTGCAAATAAAATTTTGCATATAATGTTGTTGCAGCTAAATACCTCTTATTATCCAACTAAAGGGGGTGGATCCTAGATGATGCGAATGGTCCCTTTCACGCTCGAGAACGGGGAAACCGTGCTTGGGATTGAAGCCAAGCTGCCCAAAACAACTTTACTTGCGATCATGACGGACAAAGGATATATCATGTGCGGAGCGCTGGATGTGTCTCTCCTTAATGATAGGCTTAAAGAGCGGGAAATCATAGCCGGCCGCGCGGTTGGCGTTCGCACGTTGGAGGAACTGATGGAAGCACCGCTGGAATCGGTAACTTTTACGGCAGAATCACTCGGCATTACAGTAGGAATGAAGGGCTCGGATGCGCTTCGGCTCATGCTGTAATTGGACTTAAAGAGCCCTAATCCGTATTTGCTGCAACGAACAGCTTTATACTGGGATTAGGGCTGATTGTTTTAGCTAACGTTTATTGTAAACGCTTATTCGAACAGCCTGCGCAGATTTGCTTCGTAAGGCGCTTGTACAATGCCCTTCTCCGTAATGATGGCGGTCACGTATTCATGCGGAGTCACGTCGAAGGCCGGATTGTAAACCTTCACTCCCCGCGGAGCCGTGCGTTTGCCGAACCCTTCCGTTATTTCCTCCGCATTGCGCTCCTCAATCGGAATCTCCGCTCCTGTCGGCGTATTCAGATCGATCGTCGACATCGGACAAGCCACATAAAAAGGAATGCCGTGAGCTTTCGCGAGAACGGCTACGCTGTAGGTGCCGATCTTATTCGCGACATCTCCGTTTGCAGCCACGCGGTCCGTGCCGACGATAACGGCGTCGATCCATCCCTTGGACATGACCATTCCGGCCATATTATCGCATATTAGCGTAACGTCCACGCCGGCTTGCTGCAATTCGAAAGCCGTGAGCCTGGCTCCTTGCAGTACCGGCCTTGTTTCATCCGCGAACACCCGCAGCGTAATGCCGCGCTCAAGAGCTAGATAGAACGGAGCAAGAGCCGTACCGTATTTAGCGGTAGCGAGGCCGCCGGCATTACAATGCGTCAGTACGCCCATATCGTCTTTGAACAACGACAGGGCATGCTCGCCGATCAACCGGTTCGTCTCTTCGTCTTCGCTTTGGATCGCAATCGCCTCTGTGAGAAGCGCGGCTTTGCAGTCCTCAAGGGATAGGCCTTTATCCGCATAGGAAGCGGCCGATGCTTTCATGCGGTCAAGCGCCCAGAACAAATTAACGGCTGTCGGCCTCGACGTGGCAAGGTATTCGGCCTGTTTGTTCACCTGTGCGAGCCAACCGTCAACGGTCACCTCATCTCGGCTGCCCAGCACTACGCCATATGCCGCCGAAATTCCGATAGCCGGAGCTCCCCGGACCTTCAAATGCCGTATCGCTTCCCAGACGTCTTCCGATGTATTCAAAGGCAAATATACAATTTCCTCCGGCAATAGCCGCTGATCTAATAAATCGAGCTTGTCCTCATTCCATATGACCGACTGCAGCCCGGTAGAAGCTGTTGACATGGCGATCTCTCCTCAATGAATCAAAAATGTTTATTCGGCTGCCGAAAGCGCCGTATCGATGACTTCCTCAATGGATTGCGTTTTTCGGTTGTTGCGAATAAGGGCAGTGCCGATCAATAATGCAAGCCGCTGCGCTTTCTCGCGGACGGCTGCGTCCGGTATACGGTCGATGTCGATGACATGCGCGAGTCCTACGATGCGGCGTACCATTTTGCATCCTGCGAACCCGACCGCATCCTGCAGTAACCGTTTCATGTAATATTCTTTGTAAGTGGGCGTTGAAGACGCGATCCGGTCAACCCCATGCTCTTCCCATAGTGCGCGGAATTTCTTATCGAATAGCTGCCAGACATCCCTGACTGTATCCGTCAAATAGCGGCGGAAGCTGCTGCGCTGCTCTTCGCCTGCCGCCCAATGCTCCTGACCTGCAAAGTTCAACAGCAGGTTTGCGATAACGGCTCCGATATCAAAGCCGATCGGACCATAAAAGGCGAATTCGGGATCAATCACCTTCGTCGATGCGGGCGTGACGAATACGCTGCCTGTGTGAAGATCGCCGTGCAGCAGCGCCTGCCCGTCGGTCAGAAACTTCTCGCGCAGTATGGCGACCTCGAGATGAAGCTCTTCGTCCTTCCAGAGCGCTTCCGCGGCATCTTGAATGGCAGGATCAAAGCTGTTGTTAAGCGAGTTCGTATACGGATCGTCAAAGATAAGATCTTCCGTTATTTTGCACAATTCAGGATTAATAAAAGCCTTGACCTGATTTTTTTTGTCCTGCTGATTCATTCCGAGATCGGAGGTAAAGAATAAAGTTCGTGCCATAAAAGTCGATATATCGTCGGCAAATTGCGGATAACGCGTTCCTGCAACCAAGCCTTGGCGCATGATCACATGGTCGCTTAAATCTTCCATGACCGTCAGCGCCAGCTCCTGATCGTACTTATAGACGATTGGCACGAGACCGGGCGCATACCGGCTTTCCAAAATGAGCTTCTCGCTCTCAATCCGAGCCCTGTCCAGCGTCAGCGGCCACGACTCCCCAACGACCTTCGCATAGGGAAGCGCCTGCTTCATAATGAGGCTCTTGCCGCTTGCGGGATCTGTAATATGGAAGACGAGATTTAAATTGCCGTCGCCGATCTCACGGCATTGCAGCGCTGCTCCCGCAGGAAAAAATTCATCGAGTGAGCCTGCTATTTGAATCGCTTCTTGTTCGGTTAAGGGATGATATGCAGACATGGCCGTCCACCTCCGGTATATTGTTGCGGGCTGAAATGCCCAGTATTCATCTCAACATAGTATAAAGGATATTATTTCGCCATGGAATACCCACATTTGATATAATACGATGAATGGGTATTGAGATAGGGGAGGCTATGTCAATGACAAGACAGAACGGGAGCGGACCCGTTGCGTTGAAGGAGTGGGCGGTAAGCGTTAAAGCGCTCAAGGAAGGCGAGCAGATCATTGTGCTGCGGAAAGGCGGAATTATTGAAGAGACGAGGGATTTCCAGCTGATAAGCCCTTCTTTTTATTTAATGCCCGCGTACGAGCATCAGAAAGCGCATCTGCTGAAGCCGGGTTTTGCGGACGGTCTTGACGCTGTGCCGCCAGGTTGGCCGCAGGAAATGACGAAGATCAAGCTGGAGGCTTATGCCGAAGCGGCGGAGGATATCGAAATCACGGACCAGGAGACGCTCGACCGTCTTCGCGATTTTCATATATGGACGGATGAGTTCGTCGAGGAGAGGCTGCGATGGAAAAAGACGAAGCCGCTCCATCTTTTGCTTTTGCGGGTATACCGTCTGGCGGAGCCGGTGGAAATTCTGATGCGTCCCGCTTATAACGGCTGCAAATCATGGGTAAAACTGGAGGAGGGGCCGCCGACTCCGAAATTGATTCCAGTTTTGGACGAGGAGGCTTTCCGGCAGAAGGTACAGCAAATTAAGGAGGCTTTAAGTCGATGATCATGCGGAATCGTACGTAAAAATCGCATCGCCGCTATATCCCGCATTGATTTATAACAAAAACTATATTAAAATGATTATTGAGAATCATTGAGAATCACTCTGTTATAGACAGGCTTGTTTATTATAGAAGTGACTGCGTGAATGAAACCAACTTTGGAGGGATCAGCATATTATGGCAACGCATTTTGTCATCGACGGCCTGAAAGCGGCTATCGAAGGAAAAGAAATTTTGAAAGGCATCAACCTTGAAATCAAAGGCGGAGAAATCCATGCGATCATGGGCCCTAACGGAACCGGTAAAAGTACGCTTGCTTCCGCATTGATGGGGCATCCTAAATATGAAGTAACGGAAGGCTCGGCTCAGATTAACGGAGAAGACCTGCTGGAGATGGATGTCGATGAGCGCGCCCGCGCCGGTTTGTTCCTTGCTATGCAGTATCCGAGTGAAATTCCCGGCGTAACCAACTCGGATTTCCTCCGCAGCGCGCTTAATGCCCGCCGCGGCGAAGGCAATGAGATTTCATTGATCAAGTTCATCCGCCAAATGGAAAGCAAAATGAAGGAACTTGAAATGAACCCTGAATTTGCGCACCGTTATTTGAATGAAGGATTCTCGGGCGGCGAGAAAAAACGGAATGAGATTTTGCAAATGATGCTGCTTGATCCGAAGATCGTCGTGCTCGACGAAATCGACTCCGGTCTTGATATCGACGCCCTTCGCATCGTCTCCACAGGCGTTAACGCGATGCGTTCCGAAGACCGCGGCTTCCTGATCATCACGCACTACCAGCGGTTGCTTAACTATATTACGCCGGATTTCGTCCATGTTATGATGCAAGGACGTATCGTCAAATCGGGCGGACCTGAGCTGGCTGAGCGTCTGGAGAACGAAGGTTACGATTGGGTTAAAGAAGAACTTGGCATCGTAGATGAAACGGTCGGCCAGGCTTAAGCGGAGAAGGGGGCATAACGGATGAGTACACAACTATCGACGCAGGCCAACCGTCAATCTGCAGAAGCGCTGGCCCGCAGCAAAGGAGAGCCGAACTGGCTTGTCGAGCTGCGCGGTGAAGCTGCTGATCTTACCGGAACGATTGCATGGCCTAAGCCTGAGAAGGTGCGCATTGAACGGTGGAATCTGACGGCTGTCGGCAATTACGAGCAGCCGGCGGCGGCTGGCTCTGTCAGCGAGCTTCCCGAAGTCGTTCGGGAACTCGTATCGGAAGGTACGGAAAACCTGCTCATTCAGCGCAATTCCGGTTCCGTATGGAAACAGATTGCAAGCGAGCTGACGAGCAAAGGCGTTATTTTTACCGATTTGGAGACGGCATGCAAGGAGCATGGCGATCTTGTTCAAAAATATTTGTTCAAGGCCGTCGCTATGGATGAGGATAAGCTTACAGCGCTGAATGCAGCGATTTGGAACGGAGGCGTATTCGTATACGTACCGAAGAACGTTGAAGTAGAACTGCCTTTGCAGGCGATTCTGTACAACGATAATTCGGAAGCAACTTTCGCTCCGCATATTCTGATTGTAGCTGACAGCCACAGCCGCGTAACTTATGTAGATTGTGTCGTATCCGAACAGGGTACAGCGGCGGCTCCGTTCGTTCATCCTTCCATCGTGGAAGTATTCGTTAAGCCGGGCGCGCATGTGCGTTTCGGTTCGATACATTCTATGGGAGAGACAGGCGTCGATATGACGATCCGCCGGGCTGTTATCGAGAATGACGGACAGATGGAATGGATCATCGGCGATCTGAACGACGGCAACACGCTGTCCGATACGAAATCCGTGCTGAAAGGCCAAGGCTCCACGTCGGATGCGAAGGTAATCAGCGTAGGCAAGAATGCACAGCAGAACAGCTTGACGACACAGGCCGTGCATTTCGGCAAGAGCTCGGACAGCAACATGGTGACGCGTGCGGTTATGAAGGATTCCGCTTCGGCGATTATTAACGGGATAACGAAAATCGAGCATGGCGCAACAAAGGCGAACGGCGTGCAAACCGAGAAGGTGCTCATGCTGAGCCCTAAGGCGCGCGGCGACGCCAATCCGATTTTATTGATCGATGAAGACGATGTAACGGCCGGCCATGCGGCAAGCGTAGGGCAAGTAAACCCGGAGCAGGTCTATTACCTGATGTCCCGCGGTATTTCTAAGCAGGACGCTGAACGTTTAATTATTTACGGCTTCTTGGCACCGGTCGTATCGGAAATTCCGGTAGAAGCGGTCCGCGTACAGCTTCAGCGTTTGCTCGAAAGGAAGCTTGAAGGATGAATACTAATGCGATACGGGAGCAGTTCCCGATATTGCATCAAGAGATAAACGGGCATCCGCTCGTTTATCTGGATAGCGCGGCGTCTTCTCAGAAGCCGCGTTCCGTCATTGATGCGGTTAAACGATACTATGAGCTGGATAATGCGAACGTTCATCGCGGCGTGCATACGCTAGGTTCTAGAGCGACAGACGCCTATGAGGGAGCGCGCGAGAAGGTAGCCAAATTATTGAACGCCGGAGCGCCGGAGCAAATTATTTTTACGAGGGGCACGACGACCGCTTTGAATTTGGTTGCTTCGAGTTATGCGCGCTCCGAATGCGGCGAAGGCGATGAAATCGTTATTACGCCGATGGAGCATCACAGTAATCTCATTCCTTGGCAGCAGGCCGCGAAGGCAACAGGGGCCACGCTCAAGTACATTCCGCTGCAGCCGGACGGCTCAATCGCAATCGAAGATGTTGAGAAAACGATAACCCCCCGGACAAAGGTCGTTTCGGTCACGTTCGTTTCGAACGTGCTGGGCGTTATTAATCCGATTAAGGATATCGCGCAAATCGCACATCGGAACGGAGCGGTCATGGTTGTTGACGGGGCGCAGAGCACGCCGCATATGAAGGTTGACTTGCAGGATCTAGATGTCGACTTCTATGCCTTCTCCGGTCACAAGATGTGCGGACCTACCGGAATCGGAGCTTTATTCGGCAAGAAGGCGCTGCTTAACAAGATGGAGCCGATTGAATACGGCGGGGAAATGATTGACTTCGTCGATTTATATGAGTCCACCTGGAAAGAGATTCCTTACCGCTTCGAAGGGGGAACTCCAATTATTGCCGGTGCGGTTGGCTTAGGGGCGGCAATCGATTTCCTTAATGAAATCGGATTTGACGAGATCGATCAGCACGAGCGCCGCTTGGCTGCCTACGCATACGAGAAGCTCTCATCGCTTGACGGGATTTCCATTTACGGACCCAAGCAAAACCGTGTTGGACTCGTCACCTTTAATCTTGAGGATGTGCATCCTCATGATGTAGCGACCGTTCTGGATTCGAAAGGTGTCGCGATTCGGGCAGGCCATCACTGCTGCCAGCCGCTGATGAGATGGTTGAATGTATCGGCTACGGCTAGAGCAAGCTTTTATCTATATAATACCGAAGAGGACATTGACCGCTTAGCCGATGCTTTACTACAAACAAAGGAGTTCTTCGGTCATGCAATTGGATGATTTATACCGCAGGGTAATAATGGATCATTATAAAAATCCTCGTAACCGCGGGACGATGAATGAGGAATCCGTAACGATTAACCTCAATAATCCGACCTGCGGGGATCGGATTTCGCTGCAGCTCCAAGTGGCAGACGGCAAAGTGACCGATGCCAAGTTCAGCGGCGAAGGCTGTTCCATCAGCATGAGCTCGGCATCGATGATGACGGAGGCGGTCAAAGGGAGAAGTTTCGACGAGGCTCTCTCCATGGCTGACCGCTTCTCTTCGCTTATGAAGGGCGAAGCCGTCGAGTTCGAAGAGCTTGAGGATATTGAAGCATTGTCCGGCGTTAATAAGTTTCCTGCCCGCATCAAATGCGCGACATTAGCCTGGAACGCACTGCGCAAAGGAATCGAGCATCAACACGAATAACTCAAAGTCGAACAAAGGAGCGTGAATCAAATGGCAAAATCAATGCCGGAAATGGAAGAGTATAAGTATGGTTTCCGCGACGAGCACAAGTCGATTTTTCAATCGGGCAAAGGCTTGACACCTGAAATCGTTCGGACCATTTCAGAAATGAAAAACGAACCGGAATGGATGCTTGAGTTCCGTCTGAAGTCGCTTGAACAGTTCAACAAAATGCCTATGCCTCGTTGGGGCGGCAATATGGACGATCTCGATTTCGAGGATATTCAATACTATGTCAAGCCATCCGAGAAGCAGGGCAAGACGTGGGAAGAGGTTCCTTCCGAAATTAAAGAAACGTTCGATAAGCTCGGCATCCCTGAAGCGGAGCAAAAGTTTCTAGCGGGCGTATCGGCTCAATACGAATCCGAGGTTGTCTATCACAGCATGCAGGAGGACTTGGAGAAGCAAGGCGTTATCTTCACGGATACGGATACGGCGCTTCGCGAGCATCCGGAGCTGCTTCGGGAATATTTCGGTACGATCATTCCTCCGAACGATAACAAGTTCGCGGCATTGAACAGCGCGGTATGGTCGGGTGGAAGCTTTATCTACGTTCCAAAAGGCGTGAAATGCGATATTCCGCTCCAAGCCTACTTCCGGATTAACTCCGAGAACATGGGACAATTCGAGCGTACGCTTATTATCGCCGACGAAGACAGCTCTGTTCACTATGTTGAAGGCTGTACGGCGCCGGTATACAGCACGAACTCGCTTCACAGCGCGGTCGTTGAGATTTTATGCAAAAAGAACGCACGCGTTCGTTACACGACCATTCAAAACTGGGCGCCGAACATTTATAACCTCGTGACCAAACGCGCGGTTGCAGATGAGAACGCAACGATGGAATGGGTAGACGGGAATATCGGCTCCAAGCTGACGATGAAATATCCGGCAGTCGTATTGCGCGGCCGCGGAGCGAAGGGTATGGTATTGTCGATCGCGGTTGCAGGCAAAGGGCAGCATCAGGATGCAGGCGCGAAAATGACTCATCTTGCTCCGGATACAAGCTCGACGATTATTTCCAAATCGATCAGCAAGCACGGCGGTAAAGTAACGTATCGCGGCCTTGCATCGTTCGGACGCAACTCCGATGGCGCGAAAGCGAACATCAAATGCGATACGCTCATCCTTGATAACGAATCGACATCGGATACGATTCCTTACAACGAGATTTTGAACGATAACATTACGCTTGAGCATGAAGCGACAGTATCGAAGGTTTCAGAGGATCAATTGTTCTATCTGATGAGCCGCGGCCTTAGCGAAGCGGAAGCAACGCAGATGATCGTTATGGGCTTCATCGAGCCGTTCACGAAAGAACTGCCGATGGAGTATGCGGTGGAGATGAACCGTCTGATCAAGTTCGAGATGGAAGGCAGCATCGGTTAATTAAAATAACAAAACCCCGCCTGCAAGCGATTGGTAAGCGCCTGCGGCGGGGTTTTTTTCGTTATATAAGGATGGGGGGCGGGGCATTTTTATGCTGCACTTGTCTATAAATAAACATGTTTGATTTCGTAATCACGTTCAATGGTTAAGTCGATGAAACGCTCGTCGATCTGGACAAGCGGCTGGAAAAATTCGATCGGATGCGTCATGACGATGATACCGACTTCTCCTGAAACGAGCTCCGCCCGTTTGCCGATGAAATTGGGGATCATATGCTTGATGAAGGTATGCGTCGTGAACGGATCAAGCTCATCGAAGCTTAACCGGTAAAGCTCCTTGAGTACGAATAACAAGTCTCTTTTTTGTTGATATACCCGCTGGGAGATCATTGCGCTGTAGACATCGGCAACGGCAATGATTTTGGAAACGGGATGGATATCGTCGGCCTCCAGGCCGTTCGGATACCCGCTGCCGTTCATCCGTTCATGATGCTGGAGTGCGCCGATCGCCAGGAAAGGATCATCAAAGGAGTTTAAAATGATCTCATGACCGTAGATGGTATGCTTCTTGATTTCTTCGAATTCCCTTTCAGTAAGCTTGCCCGGTCTATTAAGAACCTCGCCCGGAATTTGGCACTTCCCGATATCGTGCAGGAAGCCGGCTTTACCGATCGTTGCGGACTCTTCATTCGAATAACCCGTCCAAGTGGCAAGATAATAGGATAACATACCGACTTGAACGGAGTGCTGGTAGACATAATCATCGTTTGTATTTAACAGAAGAAGCATAGAGACGACATCGCGTTCCATCTGCAAATTATTCAATAGGGGCTGAATAACAGCGGTTACTTCCTGATCGTCCACCTTACCGTCGACAAGCGCATGGTTAAAAAATTTCTCGAAGCTCTTGACAGCGTTTTCGTAAATAGGCTGTACGTTCGGGAGCCATTTCGGATTCACCGTCGTCTCGAGCGTACGGGCGGCCGGCTCATCGCTGGCTCTATTTTCAATATCAACATACTCGATTTGATGTTGAAATAGTCTTGATATTTCTTGGTCGTTTACGATCGTTCCTTTGGAGAGCACATGAAGCCCGAAGTTATTAAACGTGTCATGGCTCAAAAGATCCCCATTGATTAATTCTGTCACATGAACCCTCATCAAGACACCTCAATTGCAAATTGTTATATAATTTTACTACTATAGTAACAATGAATTGATAGGAAGGCAATAAGAGGATATTTCGCAAGCGACTAATCTCCTAATATTTCAGCATAAATGGATCTTGCTTTCGTGATTTGATCCGTGCCTTGAATGATAGCGCGGCCATCGCTAAATAAAACGAAGGTCAGCTCGTCCTTAAGAACTAAACGAAGCAGGAAGCGATTCGCCGTAACGCGGCCGACAGGCTGCAGCCTTGCCGCGAGCTCATCTAATTGGATCGACACGGGATAGCTTGGCGAGATTTGTACGGAATTGCGGCCGCACAAGGCGGCAGCGGCTGGGCCGGACGACTGCCCGTTCAAATATTCGAAGCGGGCATGCCCGCAGCAATCGCAGTCATTGCGTCTGGCATTCGCGACGGAAACAGGAAGCCAGGCATGGTTCCAAAGATCGACCTGGAACAGGGTCCGGTGCAGCGCTTGCGAATTGCCCGATAACAGCTTGATGGCTTCGGCCGATTGCAGGGAGGCGATAATATCGACGATCGGCGATATTACGCCGGCCGTTTCGCAGGTATCCGTTGTTCCGGGCGCCGGCGGTTCATTGAACAAGCAGCGATAGCAGGGGGTCTCGCCGGGGATCACGGTCATTGTCATGCCGGAAGCGCCGACCGCCCCGCCGTAAATCCATGGAATATGATGCTTGACGCTGTAGTCGTTTATTAAATATCTGACGGAGAAATTATCGCTGCCGTCAATGATAACATGAACGCCGTCCAACAGTTCATCGATATTTGCCGCCGTTAAGTCCGCGACACAGGCTTCTACGGTGACCGAGCTGTTCATTTCGCGCAAATGATTGGCAGCGGCTTCGGCCTTTGGAAGTAAAGCTCTAACATCCTGCTCCGTATACAGCATTTGCCGCTGCAGATTGCTCCACTCGATAATATCGCGGTCGATGACCCGGACAAAACCTACGCCCGAACGAACGAGATGCTGGGCAATGACGGAGCCTAGAGCGCCCATGCCCACGACTGCGGCACGACTTTCGCCCAGAGCTTGCTGCCCTTTCTCTCCGACGGGGGCAAATCGAATCTGTCTTGCGTAACGAGAGACAGAGGAGGAAGCGGCTAATTCGATAGCGCTCGCCGCAAGCTTATCATGATTCATATATTATTCTCCTTCCTTCTCCTATTATCCGTTTCAAGTTTTTCGCTTTAAAGGATTAAAAGTCCGTCAACGGGACGGTAGGATTCCAGGGGCCGAGCTGATGCCCCTTCCATTCCGAGCCGTCTTCCCATATTTCCTTTTTCCAAATCGGCACAATCTGCTTTAAACGTTCGATCGCGTACCGGCTGGCTTCATAGCAGCTGTCCCGGTGCGGCGAGGATACGGCAATGACGACGCTCGTCTCGGCAATTCCGACTACCCCGATCCGATGAGTAATGGCACACAAAGCGCCCTGCCACCTCCCGGCAATCTCCTCCCCGATCTGCCTCATCGTCGCTACGGCCATCGGTGCGTAGGCTTCATATTCGAGCTTTGTCGTCCGTTTGCCTTGCGTCCATTCGCGCGTTGTCCCTACGAAGGTGATGGCGGCGCCATGCTCGGGAACGATCACTTTCGCCAGTACGGCATCGGAGCTTATGGGCTCGTCCGTAATCAAGTAGAGATCATCCCGGCCTGCGGCGGGGACCGATTGTTCTTCGCCGCCGGAAACGGGCGGGAGCAAGGCCAGCTCGTCATTAACCCGTAAAATCGTATCATCAGCGGCATAAGTATGGTTACAGGCAATAAAGGAAATACGGATAAGCGGGCTATGGTCCGGGTAAACGGCGGAAACAGCATCCTTTAATTGCTTTGCGGTCATATGGTCATCATGGGATTGAAGCTGCAGCGAGGGAACGCCGATCCGTTCGGGAAGCCCCGCAAATAGTTGAATCGTCCACTTGAATGTCATGTTACAAAACCTCTCATCTTTTTCGCATTGGTTGATTATAGAATATCATAATTCGTAAAAAAATGTTATGCTTGTAGGTACATAGAAAGGGAGTGGAGCTCATGCCGGCCTTGACGGACCGCTTTGGACGGGTACACGATTACCTG
Source organism: Paenibacillus harenae DSM 16969 (assembly GCF_000422465.1). GTDB lineage: Bacteria > Bacillota > Bacilli > Paenibacillales > Paenibacillaceae > Pristimantibacillus > Pristimantibacillus harenae. Next base: position 22,689 of record NZ_KE383842.1, read on the forward strand.
CGAATATCTGTTACCGATCGCTGTAATTTGCGATGCTTATATTGCATGCCGGAAGAAGGCATGACGTTTACGGAATCCGAGAACCTGCTGTCCTACGATCAAATCGTAGAAGTCGTGGAAGCGGGAGCCGAGCTGGGCATATCCAAGCTGCGCATTACGGGCGGCGAACCGCTCATCCGTCCGGACTTGGACGGACTGATCGGCAGACTATCCGCCATACCGGGCATTCGGGATATCGCTTTAACGACAAACGGCATTTTTCTTGCGAAGCAAGCGGAGGCGCTGCGTGCAGCCGGCCTTAACCGGGTGAATATAAGCTTGGATACGCTTGACTCCGCCCGTTTCCGTTTTATTGCGAGACGCGGCGAGCTAAAGCGGGTGCTGGAGGGAATTGAAGCTGCGGCGGCGGTCGGGTTTCAGCCCATCAAACTGAACTGCGTCCTGCTGAAGGAAGTTAATGAAGATGAGATCGCAGCGTTTCTAAAGCTGGCTTACGAGCAGCCGATGCACGTCAGATTTATTGAATATATGCCAATCGGCCACGCGGATGAGAATTGGAGAAAGCACTATCTGCCGCTTACCCGCGTGCTGGAAGTGGCGGAGCGGGAGGGTTACTCCTTCAACCGCGGTCCGAACGTGCACGGCAACGGCCCTTCCGAAGATTATCAGATCGAAGGCGGACGGGGTTCATTCGGGCTTATCCATCCGATCAGCGACCACTTCTGCAGCAGCTGCAACCGGCTTCGTCTTACGGCGGACGGCTCGATTAAGCCGTGCCTGTACTGGGTCGATGAGCTGAACGTGAAGGAAGCTCTCGGCAATCCGGAGGCGATGCGGCGTGTGCTGCTCCGTGCGATGGATATTAAACCGGAGAATCATGAAATGGCCGCCAAGTTGGCGAATGAAGGGCTGTCGCATGTGCCTACGGACCGGCGCATGTCCCAGATCGGAGGTTAATAGAGACCTATGCGTGAAATCATAATTGAGCATTTCGAGCTTGGCCGCCGAACGACGAATGCCGTAGAGATGGCTGAACTGGCGGGAGAGAGCTTTCCCATAGCCGACAGAGTCCCTGAGACGGCCGGAGAGGCTTTCGATTGGCATAGATGGTATAAGGCCTGGCTGAGATACTGCGGGGTTCATACGCCGGCTGAGACGCCGACGCAGCTTATCGTTGAAGCGGCGGATACGTTCGAGGCGGCGATTCCGTGGGAGCAGCTGGAGCAGGCGGCCGTGCTGTATTCGGTTGCCGGAGAGCCGTTAACGGCGGCGGGTCCCATCCGGCTATACGTGCCGAACGGAAGCAGCAAGTGCCTGAATGTGAAGAGCATCGTCAAGCTGACGATTGGGCAAAATGCCGGAAGCGGGAGCCACGATGCGTCCTACGGGTTTAAACGGACGTTTAAGGCGGACGACCTGCGGATGAAAAAATAAAACGCCATAGAACGAAGCGATGAGGAGGCATGCAATAAGTTGTCGGATCGTATACGTACCCAAGTTGTGCTTATTCACAGCAACGATATCCACAGCCGGCTGGAGAATGCCGCAAAAATAGCATCCTTCATCGCAAAGGAACGAATGGTAACCGGATGTGACCGGGTGCTTGCCGTCGACTGCGGCGATCATATGGACCGGATGCGCATCGAGACGGAAGGAAGCGACGGCATTGTGAACGTGGAGCTGCTGAATGCCGCAGGCTATGAAGCGATCACGCTGGGCAATAACGAGGGGCTTACCTACACTCGCCAGACCATAGAGGAAGCTTATGTTAATCGCGCGAGGTTTACCGTTGTATGCGCGAATATGAGGGATTCCGAAACCGGCGGGCAGCCGGATTGGCTCGTGCCCTGCACCGTTATCCGTAAGAACGGCCTTCGCATCGGCTTAATCGGGGTAACGGCGGCGTTCAACGATTTTTATTCCTTGCTGGGGTGGGAGGTATCGGATCCCGTCGAAGCGATAAGGGAACAAGCGGCCTTGCTGCGGGACCATGCGGATGTGATCGTTGTCATGTCTCACCTCGGCATTTCGGCGGATCGGCGGATCGCGGAAAATGTGGAAGGCGTCGACCTCATCCTGGGTGCGCATACCCATCATTTATTGGAGGAGCCGCTTGTCATCAGCGGCACTACCATCTGCGCAGCCGGAAAATTCGGCGAGTATGTCGGGCGGGTCGAAATCGGGATCGATCCGATGACCGCCCGCCCCGTGTTCCGCGCAGCCTGCGTGCCGACAGCCGCAATGGCGGAGCATCCCGAAGCCGCCGCAATCATCGGCGGCTATCTCGAGGCGGGACAGCGCCGCCTGAGCCGGGTCATCGCCCGGCTCGATGCGCCGCTGCCCGCCCTGGCCGAGCGGGAATCGCCGCTCGGCAACCTGCTGGCCGCCGGCCTGCGCGGCTGGGCCGATGCCGAGATCGGCATCGTCAACGCCGGACAGCTGCTTGGCGGCCTCGGGCAGGGGGACGTGACAGCGGGCGAACTGCACGCCCTCTGTCCGTCGCCGATCAACCCTTGCCGGATGATCATTGCCGGCAGGCACATCAAGACAGCGCTGGAGCAGTCGCTGCTCCCCGAATTCATTCATAAGCCGATCAAGGGCTTCGGCTTTCGAGGCGAAGTGCTCGGCTCGCTTGCGATTGACGGCATGAGGATCGAATATGATTCCTTGCGTCCGGCGATGGACAAAATTACCGCGGCGGAAGTGAATGGCGTTATGCTCGAGGACGATCGCCTATATACGGTAGGAACGATCGATATGTTCAGCTTCAAGGCAGGCTACGAGACGCTCGCCAATGCGGAAAGCATGAATTTTTATTTGCCGGAGTTTATTCGGGATGTCATTGCCTCCCAACTTCAAAATTCGACGAATCTCCAAGAATGCAGGCAAAGCCGCTGGAATGATCGGTCTGTTTAGCAATTTAACTGTAGAACACACGGAATATATGTCGAAATATAGCAGAAAATCATTGCGGTTTTGTCGATTTTCCCTTACATTAACATTACGATCGGCTTTTTCCGATGTAATAAGTAACTGACCGTATAGGGAGGATCGAGAAAATGCGATTGCTGCCGATTGTGAAATGCAGGCCTGGTATGAAGCTGGCCAAAAAAATATTTTCTCAGGACGGGCTCGTCCTCCTCGGTGAAAATATTGAACTGACGGAACGCCTTCTTTCGAGGCTGGAACAGTGCGGCATTCAGTATGTGTACATAGCGGATTCAAGAACGGAGGATATTGTCCTGCCGTCTTTAATATCCGAGGAAACGATGCAGCATGCGTTGAAGGATGTGAGAAAAAACTTCCGCGCCATGATGGATCGTCCAAAGCGCGAGAAGGGCATAACTTACCCGTACATCGCCCAGCCCTTTAAACAGTTGATGAACCAGATTATAGATGACCTATCCGGGCATCAGGATGCGATGATTATGCTGCTTGACATGGGCTCCGTCGACCATTATTTGTACCAGCATTCATTGAACGTCTGCGTGTACACGATGCTGCTGGGCATGGCTTACGGCTATTCCCGGGATGAGCTTGCGACGCTCGGGATGGGGGCGCTTCTGCATGATATCGGCAAAACACAAATTTCAATCGATGTGCTGAAGAAGCCCGGCTCCCTCTCAAGGGAGGAGTTCGAGTCGATGAAGCTCCATACCCGGATCGGCTACGAGCTGCTGAAGGACGAACCGAATATGCCGCTGCTCGTTGCGCACTGCGCCCTGCAGCATCACGAACGAATAGACGGAAGCGGATACCCTCGGGGAATCAAAGGAAATGAAATCCATGATTATGCGAAATGGGTCGGACTTGTCGATTCCTATGACGCGATGACGACAAATCGCATATACAGCGATCCCATTCTGCCGCATCATGCCATCGAGAGGCTCTATGCCGGGAGCGGTACCTTATATGAGCAGCGGATGCTTCAGCTGTTCCGCGATAAGGTCGCGATCTATCCGATCGGCATTTCGGTGAAGCTGCAGACCGGTGAAGAAGGCGTCGTATCGGACATCAATCATTCTTATCCGCATCGGCCTGTTGTGCGGGTTTTGTACAATGAAGCTGGTGAAGAGCTGAGGACGCCTTATGAAATCGACTTGTCCAAGCGGCTGACTATGATGATCGTCGGCGTCAATGACGATATAAGAGAAGCGCAGCAAGTCGCGGGTGTGTAACGGACTGGAGCAGGGGAGCCGATAAGGCTCCTTTTTTCAAGGTTCATCCCGCTTCAAATTGGAAATATAAATAAGAGTGAGATTGATTTGCTTCCAGCGGGGTCGGACAGTACAATAATAGATAATGTTTTATCCCAGAATATGAAGTCAGGTGTTGAAAAATGAGTATGATAGATTTACGGCAATCCGATAAACCGATGACAGCCCTATCGCCGGCGAATGATCCCTGGGATCCGCTCCGCTCGCTGCAGATGAACGGGAGACACCGGTTGACCAGCGTAGAAATGACGGTTTCCAACCTTTGCAATATGCGATGCGAGCATTGCGCGGTAGGAGATACTCTTGTGTTGTCAGAGCCCGCGAAGCTGCCTCTCAAGCGGATGCTGAACCGGCTGGACGAGGTCGAGAAGCTGCGGACGATCAGCATAACGGGAGGAGAACCGACCTTCTCCGACCGGACGGTACGCGAGTACATGGTTCCGCTGCTTCAATATGCCCGCAGCCGGGGCATTTACTCCCAAATCAATTCCAATATTACCCTGCCGTACAGCAGATATGAGCAGCTGGCCCCTTATTTGGACGTCATGCATATTTCATTCAACTATACCTCTGCCGAAGATTTTCATCAGATCGGCTTTGCCAAGGCCGGCCACAACGTTTCGTACGATACGGCCGCCAAGCTTTACGAACGAATGATCGACAACGCGCGAAGGCTCAGCGAGACCGGCGTGCTTGTATCCGCGGAGTCGATGATCAATTACAGAACCTATGACAAGATCGACGAGATTCACCGCCTCATCGTGGAGATGGGCTGCAAACGCCATGAGGTGCATCCGATGTATCCGAGCGCATTCGCGAAGGATCTGCCTGTGCTGCCGCGCGGGCATATGCTGCAGGCGATTGAGCGTCTGCTGGGAGCGAGGGATTCGTCCGTATGGATGCTGTTCGGAACGCTCCCTTTCTATCACTGCAGCGATAATGCGGATGAACGCAAGCTGCTAAGAAGGCTAGCGGGCGAGCCGAACGTAACGGTGCGCAACGATCCGGACGGACGGAACAGATTGAACGTCAATTTGTTCTCCGGCGACGTATTCGTGACCGACTTCTCCGATGTGGCGGCTTTCGGGAATATCACGTCCTCGAAGCTGGACGACGTGTTCGATAAATGGCTGGAGCATCCGCTCGCCGGCAGCGTCAATTGCCATTGTCCGGCGGCAGCGTGCTGCGGACCGAATTTGCTGGTGAAGGATATGTATTACAAGGACGTTGATTTCCATCGGCGCCGCGCCGTACTTGACTAGTTCGGGACAGGACGGGGTCAATAGGCTTAACAGCGGCAGCAAACGCATATAGAAATAGAGAAGGGAGGCCAATTTTGTGTCTATTAAGACAATCGTATTTATTGCATTAGGGCTATTGATGATCTATTTGTTGTTTACCGTCGGCGCGCCTTTCCTGCTTGCACTCGTCGTGGCGATTTTTCTTGAGCCGCTCAATCAGCTTTTTATGAGGAAATTCCGAATGAACAGGCTCGTTGCGGCTACGGTGTCAAGCAGTATTTTCACGATTATCCTCATTGGATTGATCGCTCTTCTAGGGGTGAAGGTTGCCGCCGAGCTTATCGCCTTTTTCAAAAAAGTTCCGAATTACTTCGAGAATGCCAACGGCTTCGTCGACGATCTGATGTTAAGGGCCCAATCGCTCTATCAGAATTTTCCGCCCGACGCGGTCGAGACGCTTGAAGGGTGGCTGCAAGGTCTGACGAGCACGATTACGAAGATGGTCGGATCGCTCTCGAATACCGTTATCTCATTCGCTTCGAGCATTCCGGGCATGTTCATTTTCTTTATCGTATTTCTGGTTGCGGTCTATATGTTCAGCTTCAGCCTGAATACGATGAAGGCCACCGTCTTGTCGATGTTCGACGAGAAATCGCAGCCGCAGGTCGATGATGTTTTAAACAATTTGAAAAAATCGATTTTCGGATTTTTACGTTCCCAGTTTATCTTGAGCGCCCTTACATACATCATCTCGTTGATCGGCCTGCTCGTGCTCGACGTGAAATATCCGCTGGCGATCGCGCTGCTTATTATTATCGTTGATATTATGCCGATTCTCGGAACGGGGTCGGTCCTCGTGCCTTGGGGTACTTATCTGCTGGTAACAGGGGATCTTTACGCCGGTGTAGGACTTATTATCTTATTCCTGTTTATTACCGTGTTCCGCCGGATTGTTGAGCCGAAAATTCTCGGCGACTCGGTCGGTATCGGGTCTTTGTCCGCGCTGATCAGCCTATATGTCGGCTTCAAGCTTGTCGGAGTGATCGGGGTGTTCATCGGCCCGCTTGTCGTCATCGTATATATGGCGGCACGCAAAGCAGGCTTGTTCCAAATGAAAATTAAGCTGTAGCGCGGCCGGAAGCAGATGCCTTTCTGCACGGCGGCGGCAATAAAAGGGTTGACACTTCTTTAGAGCGCGCGTTATAGTCTAACAAGGAAATCCACTAGGGGCGCCTTCACGGCTGAGATAAAGCGAGAGCTTTGGTCCCTTCGAACCTGATCTGGGTTATGCCAGCGTAGGAAAGTGGGATTGTGCGTTTATGCAATTGCGCGAGAAGGCTGCTCCGCCGTTTACAGCTGCTTGGTCGGCTTGAAGGCGAACGAAATGCCGATCGGTACGGGCCAGCCCGTGTCCGGGTGCCCGCGCGTAACGACACACTTCAACCGCTCCCTCGCCGGGGCGGTTTTTTTGTTGCGATTACGCGATGAATGCCGCCGAGGCGAGCCCGGTTTTCGATAGCGACAGCATCGAGAACCGGGGAGGAGCTGTTCCAGAACTTTTCTTATACGCCGCTTGCATGCCTCCAGGAGGAATTCTAACTATTCCATTGGGAGGTTTTTTGTTTATGCCGATTTTAACGACGCCGCTGCCGGGCAGCCGCAAAGTGTATGTAGAAGGATCGAAGGACAGCATTCGGGTGCCGATGAGAGAAATTGCTTTGGAACCAAGCACGGGCAGGAATGGAGAGGTGCTCCCGAACGAAGCGGTAAGGGTCTATGATTCGAGCGGTCCCTACACGGACGAAAGCTATACGGCAGACGTTAAGCGCGGCTTGGCCGCCATTCGCAGCGAATGGATTCAGGAACGGGGAGATGCGGAGCATTACGAGGGCCGCGAGATAAAGCCCGAGGATAACGGCTTCCTGTCTGCGGAGAAGGCGCAGGAGCGGGGCGCGGAACGATTTCCGGGCTACATGCGGCAGCCGCTGCGGGCGAAGGCGGGACAAAATGTAACGCAGCTTCATTACGCGCGCAAGGGCATCATTACGCCGGAAATGGAATATATTGCGATTCGAGAAGGGATGACACCGGAGTTCGTACGCAGCGAGGTTGCGGCAGGCCGTGCCATCATTCTGGCAAACATCAACCATCCGGAAAGCGAGCCGATGATTATCGGCCGTCACTTTCACGTCAAAATCAATGCGAATATCGGCAACTCCGCCGTAGCCTCTTCGATCGAGGAGGAAGTGGAGAAAATGACCTGGGCGACGCGCTGGGGCGCGGATACGATCATGGATTTGTCGACCGGCAAAAACATTCACACCACCCGCGAGTGGATTGTCCGCAACTCGCCCGTGCCTGTCGGAACGGTGCCGATCTACCAGGCGCTGGAGAAAGTAAACGGCAAAGCGGAGGAGCTCAGCTGGGAAGTATTCCGCGACACGCTTATCGAACAGGCGGAGCAGGGCGTTGATTATTTCACGATCCATGCCGGCGTGCTGCTGCGATACATACCGCTCACGGCGAAGCGGGTAACGGGAATCGTGTCCCGGGGCGGCTCGATTATGGCCGCTTGGTGTCTCGCCCATCACAAGGAAAATTTCCTGTACACGCATTTCGAAGAAATATGCGAAATCATGAAGGCGTATGACGTATCGTTCTCCCTTGGCGACGGATTGCGTCCCGGCTCGATCGCCGATGCGAATGACGCTGCGCAGTTCGCCGAGCTCGATACGCTGGGCGAATTGACGAAGATCGCCTGGAAGCATGACGTGCAGGTCATGATTGAAGGCCCGGGACATGTGCCGATGCATCTGATCAAGGAGAACATGGACCGTCAGCTGGAGGTTTGCGACGAGGCCCCGTTCTACACGCTTGGACCGCTTACGACCGATATTGCTCCGGGCTACGACCATATTACTTCGGCGATCGGCGCCGCGATGATCGGCTGGTTCGGAACGGCCATGCTTTGTTATGTAACGCCGAAGGAGCATCTTGGCCTGCCGAACAAGGAGGATGTGAAGGAAGGAGTTATCACGTATAAAATCGCGGCGCATGCGGCCGATTTGGCGAAAGGCCATCCGAGGGCGAAGCAGCGCGACGACGCTTTGTCGAAGGCGCGGTTCGAATTCCGCTGGCGCGACCAATTTCATTTATCGCTGGATCCGGAGCGGGCGATGTCCTACCATGACGAGACGCTCCCTGCCGAAGCGGCGAAATCGGCTCATTTCTGTTCGATGTGCGGCCCGAAATTTTGCAGCATGCGGATTACGCAGGATATCAGGGAATATGCGGAGCAGAACGGTATGGAGACAACCGAGGCGATTGAAGCCGGGATGAAGGAGAAGTCGGAAGCGTTCAAGGCATCCGGGAACATGATTTATGGCTAGGCAAGACGAAACGATCTGGGCGGACCGCTATTCCAGGCAGACCAGATTCGCGCCGATCGGGGAAGCCGGTCAGCGGAAGCTGGCCGGGTCCTCCGTGCTAATCGTCGGAGTTGGCGCGCTGGGCGCCTCGCTTGCCCAGCACATGGTGCGGGCCGGGGTTGGCGAGGTTCGACTCGTCGACCGCGATTTCGTCGAGCCGAGCAATCTGCAGCGCCAGGTGCTCTTCGATGAAGCGGATGCGCTGGCCATGCTGCCGAAAGCCGTCGCGGCCGCGAATAAGCTGCGCGGCATCAATAACGAAGTGATGATTACCGCTGAGGTAGCCGATGTTAACGCAGCGAATGTCAGCAAGCTGGCAGAAGGCGTGCAGCTTGTGCTGGACGGTACCGATAATGCCGCGACAAGGCTGCTGCTGAGCGCCGTCTGTTTCCGGCAGCGCATTCCGTTCATATACGGCGGAGCCGCAGGGGCCGAAGGAATGAGCGCGGTTCTCCTGCCCGGCCATACCGCATGCCTGCGCTGCTTGATCGGCGGCCAGGAAGCGGCGGGAGGGGGGGATACCTGCGATACGCTCGGGGTTCTGTCGCCGATTATAGAGCTGATTGCTTCAATGCAGGCGGTCGAAGCGGTCAAATGGCTTACCGGCAATGCGAGCGCGATAAGGAGAACCTGGCTTAGCGTTAGTCTGTGGCCGTTCCGGATGCGTGAATCGGCAATACCTTCAGGGCAGGCGGGATGCGTTTATTGCGGCGATCAGCAAAGCGGCAGGGGAGCGACGCGGGAAGATGGGGAAATCAAGCCGGAAGCCGAGGAACTCGAATCGTCGATTTTGTGCGGGAGAGATACGGTGCAGGTGACCTTGGGAAGGCCGTTCGAGCTGGAGAGGCTGGCGGAACAGCTGGAACAATCGGATTGCGCGGTGACGGTCAACAAGTACTTGGTTCGGGCCCAGCTTTCAAGCGGAGAATCGCTTGTTCTGTTCCCTGACGGAAGGGCGCTTGTGCAGGGGACGGCCGACAAGGACCGGGCGGTTCAGCTGTGCAGGTTCTACTTGGCCGGTCAGAGTACGGGAAGACCAAAATCTAAAATAGGAGCGCTGGCAGATGGATAAGCCAAATTGGAATCAATTTCGATTGTACGTCATTACGGCGGAAGCTAATCATCCCGGCAAAACGCTAGCCGATGTGATGGAGCAAACGTTAATTGGCGGCGCCCACATCGTGCAGCTTCGCAATAAGACGGGCTCGCGCGCAGAGGTATTGGAGCAAGCGAAAGCTTTGCGGTTATTAACGCGAAAATACAACGTGCCTCTTATTATCAATGATTATCCGGATATTGTGCTGGAGACGGATGCCGACGGAGTGCATTTGGGCCAGGACGATCTGCCGATCGCCGAAGCGCGGCGCCTGCTGGGACCGGACCGGATCATCGGCATATCGACGCATAATATCGGGCAGGCATTGGCCGCCGAGCGGGATGGTGCCGATTATATCGGCGTCGGTCCCGTCTTTCCGACCGATACGAAGCCGGGACGCGCTGCCGTATCGACCAGCTATGTGGCGGAGGCGGCGCGTAGTATTTCGATCCCGTTCGTCGCCATTGGAGGCATCACGCCGGCTAACGTGGATGAAGTGCTGGCAGCCGGCGCGAAGCGTATTTGTTCCGTATCGGCCATCGTGGGCAGCCCTGATCCGGCAGCGACGTGCCGGGCCTTCCTTCAGCGGATCGAAGCGGCTGAAGGCAAGGAAGCCGGACGGCAGAAGCAGCTGACGGTGAACGGACGCGCGGAGCAAACAAACGCAAGAACGATCGAGGAACTTGTCAGGCAGCTGGGACAGCAGAATAAGAGGCTCGTCGTTGAGCTGGACGGCGTAATCGTACAGCGCGCGCTTTGGGCGGAGACCGAGCTTCGGAGCGGTGCCGCCGTAGAGCTCGTACAATTTGTCGGAGGGGGTTGAGCAGGTTGGGAGAATCGATGGAGAGAGACCCTTTCGTCATCGCGGGTCATACGTTGAAATCGCGTTTCTTGTTTGGAACGGGCCGATTTCCCAGTCCCGCCGTGCTTCAGATGGCGCTTGAAGAATCGGGAGCCCAAGTGATTACGTTCGCTGTCCGGCGGGTTAACCTGGAGAGCGTAGAGGATGATTCGGTGCTGCAGCATGTGGAAGACCGGCAGACGTTTTATTTGCCTAACACTTCCGGCGCAAGCACGGCCGCAGAAGCAGTCAGAATCGCCCGGCTCGCAAGAGAGGCAGGCTTAGGGAAATGGATCAAGGTTGAAATCAGCGGCGACGCGAGGACGCTGCTGCCCGATCCGATCGAGACGCTGCGCGCGACGGAGCAGCTTGCGGGCGAAGGCTTTACCGTTCTGCCTTATACGTCGGATGATCCGATCCTGTGCAAGCGGCTGGAGGAAGCCGGCGCTGCGGCCGTCATGCCGGGAGGCTCGCCGATCGGAACGGGGCTTGGATTGTTAAATCCGTATAATTTGGGACTAATCGTCGAGCAGGCCCGCGTCCCTGTCATCATAGACGCCGGGATCGGCTCGGCGAAGGATGCGGCGCAGGCCATGGAGCTTGGAGCGGACGGTATTCTGGCGAATACGCCGATCGCGAAAGCGCAGGACCCCGTCATGATGGCGCGCGCATTCCGTCTTGCGATTGAAGCGGGAAGGCTTTCGCGGCTGGCCGGCCGAATTCCGAAGAAAAAATATGCCTCCGCGAGCAGCGATTGGGCAGGTTCGTTGTTCGAAGCGGCTGCGGGCATGGGAGGCAAGCAGTAATGCCGGCTCAAATCGTGGTATTGGGCGGCGGTATCATTGGTTTGTCCTGCGCCTTCGAAGCGGCGCGCAGAGGGATGAAGGTGACGCTTGTCGAGCCGGGGAGGTCAGGCGGTCAAGCGTCCGGAGCAGCCGCGGGAATGCTGGCGCCGTTCTCGGAAAATACCGAGCAGCCGGACAGCTTCTTTCAGCTATGCTTAAGCAGCTTGAGCCGTTATCCGGAATGGATCGCTGCCGTGGAGGAGCTGTCGGGAATGCCGACGGAATACATCCAAAGCGGCAGCATCAACGTCTTCATGCATGAAGCGGATTTGCTGCCGATCGAATCCAGGCTGCAGTGGCAAAATAATTGGGGAGCGAAAGCCGAGCTCGTAGACGCAGCCCGGCTTCGGAAGCTGGAGCCGATGCTGTCCGCATCGGCCATCGCCGGCGTATACACGCCCGGCGAGTGCCATGTGTACGCGCCGAAGCTGGTGGCGGCGCTCGAAGAGGCGTGCCGCACGTTAGGCGTTGTTATTTTGGATCATGCAGGTTTTATTGAGGAGATAAGTTCCTTAGCCGGCGGCGGAGCGGCCATCCGCACTCAAGCATTAGACCATCCCGTATTTGCGGATCGACTGGTCGTATGCGCCGGAGCCTGGGCAGGCTCGTATGAGCGCTGGTTCGGATTATCAATACCGGTACACCCGATTCGCGGACAGATATGCTCGTTTGATCACGGTCCGGACGAAGTCAGGCATATGGTGTTCTCCAGTCAAGCTTATTGGGTGGGCAAAAGAAACGGGAGACTGGTATGCGGAGCTTCCGAGGATGTCGCCGGCTTCGACACAACGGTGACGGACCGCGGCATCGACCGTCTGATTCGCAGCAGCAGCCGTGTTTTTCCGTTCTTGCAAGCACGGGACACGAAGCACCGGTGGGCGGGGCTGCGGCCGGCGACCCGTGACGGCTTGCCGCTGATTGGCCACGTTGAAGGGAATCCCGCGGTCATTATGGCGTCGGGGCATTACCGGAACGGCATTTTATTAAGCCCCATTACGGCATCGATCGTCGCGGATCTGCTGGAGGAGAAGGTAACGGCGCTGCCGATTCAATCTTTTGCTCCGGGCCGCTTTACGGCGGCGGTTAATATTGCCAGGAGCTGAAACGGCTCATGATAGGAACATGGGGATAACCCGGGCTGCATGAAGCTTGTTTCTGTAATTCCAGCATTGAAAAATAATATAAAATCTGCTATATTGAAAACGAGAATCGTTATCATTACAGCGGATTTTTTTTATACTATAAGACTTTAAGAGTGTAGCATTCATAAATGGACTTATATTTCACAGCGTTACCGTTTTTAGGGTGAGCTTGCTTCAAGAGCTGCTTCAGAAAATACGGAGTAAACGGTTGCGTCCTTAGATAAGGACGCCGATAGGCGTTTCTGCTTGATTAAGACTGATTGATCTGTGCTCCTTCATTCTTTATCATCATGGTTATTCATGCTAAGTTTACATACAGAAGGGTAGTTAGGACATGTATTCTCCATCCAGTACGAAGGAACAGGCCGCCGAGAAGCTGCACGCGCGTCCGTTTCTGGCCATTATGATTTTGTTCGGAGGGCTTGGCGCATTAATTCTCTCGCTTGCCTTATCCATATCCGTCGGAGCTGCAGATATTGATTTGCGAACGGTATGGGAGGCGGTTTTTCAATTCAATCCTGAGCTGTCCCATCATCAAATTATCAAGGAGCTCCGCATGCCCCGCGCTCTGGCCGGCGCTCTGGTCGGAGCGGCCTTTGCCGTGGCCGGCGCGATCATGCAGGGAATGACCCGCAACCCGCTTGCCGATTCCAGCCTGCTTGGCGTTAATGCGGGAGCGGCTTTCATGCTGGCTGTCTGCTTCGCTTTTTTCCCTTCTATGTCGTATATGGGGCTTATGCTCGTTTGTTTTGCAGGCGCGTCCGTCGGATTGGGCCTCGTCTACGGGATCGGCTCGCTGGCAAAGGGAGGCTTAACCCCTGTCCGGCTGACTTTAGCCGGAGCGGCGGTTGGCGCGCTCCTGCTTGCGATTACGGAAGGAATCGCGATTTACTATAATATCGGACAAGATTTGGCTTTCTGGTATGCCGGGGGTTTGTCGGGAACGAAGTGGCTGCAGATTCAGACGGTATCGCCATGGATCATTATCGGATTGCTTGCGGCACTGGCGCTCTCCCGTTCCATTACGGTGCTGAGCTTAGGCGACGATGTCGCTGCCGGACTTGGGCAGCGGACGGGCCTAATCAAAGGCATCGGCGTTATTATCGTCTTATTGCTTGCCGGAACGGCCGTCTCGGCTGTAGGCTCAATCGGCTTTGTCGGGCTGATCATTCCGCATATCGCCCGTTATTTCGTTGGCGTGGATTACAGGTGGATTATCCCGTGCTCAGCGATCATGGGCAGCTTGCTGATGGTGCTGGCGGACATTGGCGGCCGGCTCGTTAATCCTCCGGCCGAGACCTCAATCGGCATCATTATTGCCGTCATCGGCGTGCCCTTCTTCCTGTATCTCATTACGAAGATGAGGGAGGAATAGCCATGAATACGACCTCTATTTCGGCTGTCGAGCAGCGCAGAATAAAACGTGCGCTTATCGTAATGACTGTGCTTTTCGCGCTCATCGCGGTTTCTTTTATTATAAGCATGAACACGGGTGTTATCCGGCTGTCGCCCCTCGATGTATTTAGGACGCTGTTCGGCGCAGGTACGGCTAAGCAGGAGCTGATTCTGTTCGATTTCCGGCTGCCGCGCATCATCATCTCCCTATTAATAGGAGCGGGCTTCGCCGTGTCGGGCTGCATCATTCAAGGGCTGTCCCGCAATCCGCTCGCTGACCCGGGTTTGCTTGGGATTAACGCGGGAGCCGGATTAGCTGTTATCTTATTTATTATTTATTATCCGACCACGGAGAAGGGCTCTATCTATATGATGCCATTGCTAGCCCTGCTCGGGGCGGCCTTGGCGGCGCTGCTTATCTACATGCTCTCTTACAAAAAGAACCGGGGACTGCTGCCGAACCGGATGATACTGGCGGGGATTGCGGTAGCTGCGGGTATAAACGCTGTCATGCAAATATTGACGCTGCGGATTAGTCCGGAGAAATATCAATATTTTGCGGTATGGATGGCCGGCAGTATTTGGGGAACGAATTGGAAGTTCGTGTTGGCCCTTGTTCCTTGGATTCTCGTAATCCTGCCATTCGTCCTCTATAAGGCGAAGGTGCTAAATGCGCTTCATCTTGGCGATCAGCTCGCGATTGGCCTGGGTGCCCGGGTGAACAAGGAAAGGGCATGGCTGTTGATCGCGGCGGTCGGTTTGGCCGGATCTTGCGTTGCGGTCGGCGGAGGAATCGGTTTTGTCGGATTAATCTCTCCCCACCTGGCAAGAAGGCTGGTCGGTCCTCACCATCAGTTTCTGCTTCCGGCATCGGCTTTCGTGGGCGCTCTTCTGGTTATCGTGTCCGACACGATTGGCCGGTCGGCCTTTCAGCCGAATGAGATCCCGGCGGGAATCGTCGTGGCCGTTGTCGGGGCGCCCTATTTCTTGTATTTGCTGTCCAAATCGAAATAATCGAATAACAATGGGATAAACCGCGGGAAGCGTTCGAAGCTTCCGCGGTTTTTTATTTTGGGCAAGTAGCGAGCCCATGGGTTAGTGCATATATTACCTATGACATTTCAGGTGGGAGAAGGAGAGGACAATGGCAAAAAGCAGAAGAAGGAAGGCCTCCAAGGGGCAGAAACCGCTTTTTTATGTCGATAATCCGAATACTTCCGAATTAAAGTGGCTGGATGAAGGGAAGAAGAAAAATGCTGCCGAAAGGTTGGCGGCCAAAACATCCATAAAAGCAGAGGAAGCAACAGAGGAAAAGGCGAGTATAAACACTGTAACGACTGTATTGACGCCGCCAATCAGAATTACTGCTGAAGATGCGACGATTCCGAAGGCAGAGCCGCAGGAAGCGATTGAGGCGGCAGTACAAGCAAAAGAGCCTAGTCTTGCAGAAAAGCTTGCTAAGGTAGAGGAAAGAAAAAATCCGGCTGCGCCGATTTCATTTATCTACACGGATGATTTGACCGATTTGTCCATTACCTCGGAGAAAATTGCGCCAGGGGCTGTCACGGGGAGCAAGCTGGCTGCTGGCAGCGTGCAGGGGAGCACGATCGCCGACTACGCTATTGAAAGCATCCATATTGCCGACGAGGCTGTACATGCGGCGAAGATAGCTCCCGAATCGGTCGGCAGCGAACATTTAATTAATAATTCAATCACAGGTGCAAAACTCCAGGATTATTCGGTTCCAGGCAGTAAGCTTCAAGATAACAGCATCACTTCTGAGAAGCTTGCCGACCGTACGATTCATGCCAGCAAAATTGCGGACGGTTCGATCGATTCGAGGCATCTAAGATCGCTTCTTATCACCTCGGAGCTGCTGGCCGACCAATCGGTCGTATCCGAGAAAATTAAGAGCGGCGCGATCCGACCGGAGAATTTGGCAAACGAAGCGATAGACGGCTCTAAGCTGGCCGAAGGGGCCATAACCCGGTCGAAGCTGCGGGACGGCGCTGTTTCAAGCGAGAAGATTGCGGATGGAGCCATTGACGCGAATCATTTGAAAGCAGGGATATTGCTTGCCGAGCATGTTGCCCTAGGCAATATTATGGGTAAGCATTTGGCCCCGGGAGAAGTAACGGCTGAGCATCTGGCGGAAGGAGCGGTTGGCACAAGGGAGCTAAGGGCAAAATCCATAAAGTCCGAGCAATTGGCGGACGGCGCGGTGTCTTCCTCACATTTGCAGAAAAGCTCCGTCCAAAGCGGACACGTAGGAGCCGGGCAAATAACAAGCGAACATCTCGCTGATCAAGCCGTAACCTCGACCCAGCTCGCCGATCAATCCGTATCGACAATCAAGCTGGTCGATCACTCCATTACGCTATCGAAGCTTTCCGACCAAAGCGTTAACGCACAGAAGCTGACAAACGATTCCGTGCATAATCGCCATCTCAGCAGAGGAAGCGTGACCTCTGTCAAAATTGCCGACGGGCAGGTGCTTCTGTCGCATTTGTCGGCAAATTCCGTATCATCCAAGCAAATCATCCCGCTAGCCGTCGAGAGAGAGCATTTGGCGGATGGGATTATTAATGAAGATAAGCTGGCGCCTTTGTCGGTACGTGAAGAGCATATAGGGGTTAATGCCGTTAATATGGCCCAGTTGGCAGATCAGTCCGTATCGCGATACAAGCTGACGGAAGGCGCGGTGGACGATCATATTCTTGCGGCTGAAGCCGTAGCGACCAAACATTTGAAAGATGAAGCCGTAACGTTTCAAAAAATTGCGCCGGGTTCGCTGCGAGCCTATCACCTCACCGCTGGCTCCGTGACGGGGGAAGCGATTTCGGCCGATGCCGTTAACGGTGATCATTTGCAGTCAGAAAGCCTTGAGAACCGCCATCTGAAGGATGGCATCATCGATACGGATAAACTGCAAAACGGTGCCGTAACAAGCAACAAGCTCGAATATGGCGCTGTAACTGAGCGATATATCGGAGCGGGCGCCGTCTTCACGCACCATTTGGCCGATCACGTCGTAAATTCCCTTAAGCTTTCTCCGGAATCGGTGACGGAGGATAAGCTTGCCGATCTGAGCGTATCCGCCTCCAAGCTTGCCGACAGCAGCGTCAGCAGCGAGAAGCTGGCGCCTAATTCGGTAACGGCGCTTCATATAGCCGAACAATCCATTACGGGCCGGCATATCCCGCAGGGGGAAATACAGGCGCTTCATATTCAAGCAAACGCAATCGGAGCCGGTCATTTGTCCAGTCAATCCGTAGGCGAAGTGGCGCTGCAGGACGGCGCGGTCACTTCATCCAAGCTAAGCGGCGGCTCCGTTCAATCGAAGCAAATTGCGGATGAAGCGGTGCAAGGACGCCACTTGGCGAATAACTCCGTATTCGGAACCCATTTGAACGAAGGCAGCATACACGGCTTTCATCTGGCGGATGAGTCGATCACTTCGGAGAAGCTGGCCGCAGAGGCTGTTGGAGAGCAGCATTTGCAGCAAGATTCGGTTAGCGGAGAAAAGCTTCAATTCGGCGCTGTGAGCACGGACCATGTAGCGGAAGGGGCAATTACATCCGATAAAGTTGCCGATCTGGCGATTGGCTCCAAACAATTAAAGCCGGATTCAATCAGCGAGACCCACTTGAAGAAGAACAGCGTTAGCGAGCTTGCGCTCCAGAATGAATCGGTAACAAGATCAAAGCTGGCAATGGATTCCGTTTCGAGCGAGCATGTACAGATCGAATCGTTATCCGGCAAACATCTGAAGCCTGAGACCTTGCAGGGCTATCATCTTCGGAAAGGCTCGATTACGTTAGCCCATTTGGCCGCCGATGTGCTTGCTTTCGACCGAATCGGTGAAGAAAGCATGACAGGCAGCAAGCTTAAGCCAGGCGCAATCGGAAGCAAGCAGCTGTCGGACGGCAGCGTAACGAGCGATAAGCTGGCGGCAGGCAGCGTAACGAGCGGTAAGCTAGCGACGGGCAGCGTAGGAACGGAACAGCT
>NZ_KE383842.1:41039-517834 GCF_000422465.1 Paenibacillus harenae DSM 16969
CGGACGGCAGCGTAACGAACGGTAAGCTTGCGGCGGGCAGCGTAGGGACGGAGCAGCTGATCAGCGGCAGCATAACAGCCGATAAGCTAGCACCCGGTTTGCTTACGGATTATTCAATTGGTTCGGCAGCTATTCAAGCGGAGCATATTGCCGACAGCTCGATAACAGCTCATCATATCCGGCAGCGGTCCATTGAATTATCGGCATTGCGGTTCTCGCCGGTCATTACGAGCTTGAATGAAAGTACCGTAAAGCAGCAGTTTGGTCTTGCACCATATAGCTTTACCTCGCAAGCCGAACAGCTGGAGCTTGACCTGTCCTTCCATGAGCCTTACGCGGACAGCAATTATGTACTGACGGTTACGACAGACAATCCGGCCTGTTATGCGGTAGTCCATTCGAAATCGGCCGATAAAGCGGTTATCGTTATTATCCGTACCAGGATCACGCTTGAGCCAAGCGGCAATTTAAACTGGATTGCCATAGGTCGGGCATAATCTTGTCATAAAGAGGATTTTGTACGCGTGCGCATCGCGACAGAATCCTCTTCTTCTTGTTATCCCTAAATCGACCAGCGAAGGACGACGCCGGATTGCGTTAATCCGCCTCCGAAGCCATAGAGAAGCAAGAGCTGTCCCGATGTTATTTTTCCGGCTTGAACGGCTTGATCAATGGCAAGCGGGATGGAAGCGGCGGATGTATTGCCGAATCGTTGAATGCTTGAGAGCGTCCGGGAAAGCGGGAAACCGGTTCTTTCGCAGAGCGATTCTATAATACGCATGTTGGCGCTGTGAGGGATGAACCAATCAATCTCATCGACCGATAATTGGCTCCGACCGATCAATTGATTGATCCCTTCGGATACGTGACTAACCGCCCATCGGTAGACCTCCCGGCCATTTTGGACAATGTATCCGTTCTCCAAGAGATCATGCCCGTCCAGCGAGGGAGACAAGCTGCTACGGTAGAGCAAATGCCCCCGGCTGCCATCTGTCTTGGCGTATACGGAAAGGATGTCGCCATTGCCGTCATCCGATGCTTCGATCAGGAATGCTCCTGCGCCGTCACCGAACAGGATGCAGGTGGTACGGTCGGTATAATCCGTAATTTTGGAAAGCGTCTCGGCGCCGATTACCAGAATTTTATGATAAGCGCCGGAGAGAAGCAAACCGTTAGCCAGTTGTATAGCCGATGCGAAACCGGCGCATGCAGCTTGTATGTCCGCCGCTCCGCAATCCGCAATTCCAAAATGCGCCTGTACTTGGGAGGAAACGCTCGGAAATACGGCATCAGGCGTTGAGGTTGCGGTAATTATATAGTCGACATCCGATACGTCTGCGCCGTAGCGCTCAACCATATTAAGGACAGCCTTGAAGCAGAGATGACTTGTGAATTGCATATCGCCGGCAATCCGGCGTTCTTTAATGCCAGTCCGCTGTATAATCCATTCATCGTTTGTATCCACCAGCTTCTCCAGGTCGGCATTCGTTAAAATTCGTTCAGGTACGTACGTCCCTATTGCAGTTATAACGGCGTTCGATTGCATGACGGAAGTCTTTGCTTCTTTCATGAGCTGTACACATCCCTTCATAATTAGTACTAAGTATTAGTAGTTGGTACTAATTTAACGGATCGTCATGCTTTTGTCAATGAAATGTGTGTGGCGTCATAATTATTGAGAAAGTTTGCAGGGCTTGGGATAGCAAATAATCAAATATATTTATAACTGTATAATTATACATATTGAGTAATAATTGCTAAGTATGGTGTACTAATGCACGCTTCGTGGTGTATGACTATCGCCGAAATGGCATACTTGGGTGCAAGAAATTAAACGAAACGTAAACTTGAGGTCACCTGGAAGCGGCTGTACGGATGGTAGGCAAGTGGGGAAGCAAGATCCTGAGAATTCGTTAAAAAATAGACTCAGCCGCTGCTGAAAAATAATTCAAACCCGGCTATCTGTAATCCGGCAATAACTGGCTATAGCGTCGTTAAGATGCCGGTTTCTTATTGTCTCTTTACCATGTGTTCCTCCGAATCGGCAACGAGCCCAAGCCATAGCACTTGTTTATGGTTCAGCTTACTGGAATTAGGCTTTGACGCGCGTTTTTGTAGGAATCGCCCGCGACGCCCACAAATGGCGGCATCTTTGTTGTAATCGGCGAAACGTGAATCGCATCATGGAAAGAGGACATAACTTATTTCTCAGAAATTCGTGTCTTGAAATTGGTGTGCATTACATTTTATAGGCCTTCCTCCTTAACTAGATCTGCAAAAGCTTTGTAAGCATAGCTCAAATATTTTTCTCTTCTTCTGATGAGACCTGTTTCAATATATTGATACGATTCGGGTATAGGGTATACATGTAAATCTTCATATGGGCCTTTTAAAACCGATTTAGGCAGAATGGTGGATGTCAACCCGGCTCTCACGCTGCTTAAAATCGTTTCTAATGAACTAATCTCAATAAAGTTCTTAAGTTCAACTCCTTCTTCCCTCAACCATTGCTCCAATTTCATTCTGAAGGGACAACCTCTTGGAGAGATCGCCCACTTTTGCTCTTTTAAAGCAGAGACATCTAATGTCCTGCCAGTTAATAATACAATTTCATCCGTGAATAAATAGTCGGTAACAAAATTTGTAATAGTCAGCTCACCTGTTACAAATGCAGCATCTAATTCAAAGTTCTTTACCTTCTCCATTAATTCAACAGGATTGCCTGTTTCTAGACTGAGAGATACTTGTTCATACTGCGATTGATAGGAAGCAATTAGGTTCATGAAATTACCGCACGTAACCGTTTCAACGACACCTATTTTTAAATATCCACTTGGTTCACCGTGGTCTTGAAGTATTTTGATCGACTCATCTGCCATTTGCAAAATTGAATCGACATACTTACGGAAAAGTGCGCCTTTTTCTGTGATCTGAACTCCTTTAGGTCTTCTATAAAAAAGAAGGACTCCTAATTCATCCTCTAGTTTACGTAACCTAGCAGTTACATTGGACTGAACATAATCTAATCGCTCTGCAGCTCCAGAAATGCTTCCTTCTTCAGCAATTGCTTGGAATATCTTAAGGTCGCTAAGTTCCAAGATTCACACCTCCATCATCAAAAGTGATACTAATATCATTATCAGTCATTATACTTGATAATAATATGCAATTATACTCAACTTAGATAATAAAGAGTGGAGGAGGAAAAATGGCTTATCTTTTACAAGCATGAACGGCTTTTTAAGAGTAATTGGAGCTGTCTGTTACCTCTCGCGTAAAATGTACGGTATTATACGCCGCGCTGCCGGTCCATATCGGCGAGTACACGACCGACGTCGGTTTTATTCAATCACCTGCAGATTCCGGGCGATAGCCTCGAGAAGAATCTGTCCAGATTTGGTTCAAGCACGCGGAATTCCCTGCTCGCGGCCAAAGATCCGGCTAAGCGCGTTTTCGGAAACAATGGCCTCTCCGTTCGGCTTTTGGTCATGTGGTGCCGAATATAGGAGGTCGTTCCACCTTGCTCATGCCGCTCAAATGGAACTGCAAGCCAATTGGCTGGGGTCGGTGGTATGCCATTAAAGAAGGAAGCTTGTGTAATTTATTTAAGCATTGAAGATCAGAAGGAGTGATTCTCTTGGCAA
This sequence comes from Paenibacillus harenae DSM 16969, assembly GCF_000422465.1. Taxonomy (GTDB): domain Bacteria; phylum Bacillota; class Bacilli; order Paenibacillales; family Paenibacillaceae; genus Pristimantibacillus; species Pristimantibacillus harenae. The sequence continues at coordinate 44,684 of NZ_KE383842.1, forward strand.
ATCCATGTATCACTGAAGGGCCAGCGCGGCGAACACTTCGCTCCGGTAGGCTTGCCGGCCCACGCGAATGGGCCGGGCTCGCGCTTCTCTCCCTACCAACTATCCTACTCGGGCTCGACCTGACGCTGATGCATCTGGCATTGCCGGCGCTAGCAATCGATCTGCGGCCGACGAACGCGCAGGCCTTATGGATCGTGGACGCCTATGGCTTCATGATCGCCGGCTTCCTCATCACGATGGGAACGCTTGGTGATCGCATGGGGCGGCGCAAGCTGCTGATGGTCGGGGCGGCTGTCTTTGGAATTGCTTCTGTACTCGCGGCCTATTCGAACAGCGCCTCCACGCTTATAGCAACACGAGCGGCGCTTGGTGTGGCGGGGGCGACACTGATGCCATCGACGCTGGCACTTATCAGCAACATGTTTGTCAACCGTCACCAACGTGCACTGGCGATTGGGGTGTGGGCGACCATGTTCGCGCTCGGCATGGCGGCTGGCCCGGTCGTAGGCGGTGTATTGCTTGAGCATTACTGGTGGGGCGCGGCCTTTCTTGTCGCGGTGCCGGTGGTTGGGCTCCTGCTTGTAGCCGCACCATTTCTCCTACCGGAATACCGGGCACCACAGGACGGCCGGTTGGATATCCTGAGTGTCACCCTTTCGCTCCTAGCCCTGCTGCCCATCATCTACGGCATCAAGCAAATCTCCAATAATGGGTTCAGTACCGGAACGGCGCTTGCGATTGCTGGTGGATTCGCCTTCGTGATCTTGTTCATTCGGCGACAGCGCCGACTAGATAGTCCTCTCATCGACCTGGATCTTTTCACTAACAAGGTGTTCAGCGTCGCATTGGTCGTACTCCTTGTGGGCCTCATCGGCGTCGGCGGAACGATGCTGCTGGTCACTCAGTACCTACAACTGGTCGCCAGCCTACCGCCGCTGATAGCGGGGCTTTGGATGGGGCCACCGGCGCTCGCTATGCTGGCCGCTGGCGTCGCGGCACCGCTGGCATCGCGGCGTATCCGACCCGGCTATGTGATCGCGGGGGCGCTAGGACTGTCGTTCATCGGCTATTTGATGCTCACGCGCCTCGAAAACGAGCCATCTGGCATTGCTCTGGTCACCGCCGCGTTTTCACTCGTCTATCTCGGCCTTGGGACGATCGCTGCGCTAGGCACGGACCTGGTGGTAGGCGCGGCGCCAGCGGAGAAGGCAGGATCAGCCTCGGCCATTTCCGAGACTGTGCAGGAACTCGGCCTGGCGGTTGGCATTGCCACGCTGGGCAGCCTCACGACTGCCGTCTATCGCAGCCGGATGCTCGACCGGATACCCGATACGCTGGCTCAGGGCGTCCACAAGGTCGTCGGAGACAGCCTCGCGGGGGCATCCTCGGTGGCGCAAGAACTGCCTCCCGGCTTGCTTGATGAGGCGCAGGCAGCCTTCACGGCGGGAATCAATGCAGCAGCGGCAACGATTGCAGTCAGCATCGCGGTTCTTTCCATACTCGCGGCCGTCATCTTACGCCATATTGGAACTGACGGCGGTAATGCCGACGGCGAAAGCGGTTGAATCCGATGGTGTTGCATAATTATACAGCGGCTTTGGAGAATACTATCAGAAATTATGATCAAAAAGGAGATAAGGTTCGATTTGCGTTATATTCGTTATCAGAAATTGTGAAATTGCCTCTTGATAATCAAGCTTTTTCACTTTCATTTTCTCAGTATTTCTGACGCCATCCAAAATGTGTATGTGTCGGAATTAGGGATAATCTTTTCATCATTAGTGAGAGAGATTTTTCAATATTCATGAGAAATTGCATAAATATACGTCGATTTGTATGAAATGGGTAGGTTTGCTGTTCTTTCTAGTAAGTAAAAAACTCTCCCTGATGAGCTCCCTTTGAGTAGACAGGCTAAAATAAACCTGTTGCTTAAACGGGAGCATCCTTTGTCCTCATACCTTCAAAAAAAGCAGCCCACTTAAACTCTACCGCAGTACATATAGACAGAATATAAACATCAGTTAAACCATTACTTAAATAAGATAAAAAAATTACTAAAAATAACTAAACTAATGATTGACGTTACTGAAAAGCAATGTTAATCTTATGATCAGAGGGAAGAAGGATTTTTTTAGTTCGAAAATTTTAGTTAAACTTTAGTTGCGGAGGTTTATGCATGTGAAGAAATTTAAGCTGGGGTACGCTCCAACCCGAAGATTCGTATTCAGCGCGGAGGATGCACTTCGGTATAAGGCGGCGATCCGACAAAAGATGGAGAGCTTCGGCTTGGACATCGATATCGCAGATCTGGAAGGTTTGAATTCCGAAGGTCTGCTTTACGACGACCATATGAATGCGGAACTGATCGCCGCTCACCTGAAGAAGGAAGAGATTGATGCCGTCTTCTTCCCACACTGCAACTTCGGTACGGAGGACACCGTGGCGCGGGTCGGCAAAGCGCTTGGGAAGCCTGTACTCCTATGGGGACCAAGGGATGAAGCTCCGCTCGAGGACGGGATGAGGCTTCGGGATACCCAATGCGGCCTGTTCGCAACAGGGAAGGTGCTGCGCCGCTTCAACGTTCCGTTCACTTACATTACGAACAGCCGAGTCGACGATCCGGTGTTTGAACGCGGGTTTACGAACTTTGTCGCGGCAGCGAACGTGGTTCGCAAATTCCGAAGCCTGCGTATTCTGCAGATCGGCCCGCGTCCGCATTCGTTCTGGTCGATGATGTGCAATGAAGGTGAACTACTCGAGCGGTTCGGCATCGAACTCCATCCGATTACGCTGATAGATATTCAGAACGCTTCGAAACGAATCGAGAAGGGAAACAGCCCGGAATTAGCCGCCGCGATCGATTATATTAAGGCAAAACTCGATTGGTCCAAGGTGACGGAGGATGATGTCAGACGGATCGCCGCGCTGAAAGTCGCGATGCGGCAGTACGCGGATCGCTCGGGCAGCTCCGCGATTGCAATCCAATGCTGGTCGTCGCTGCAGGATGCCATGGGTATCATGCCGTGCCTCGCGAATGCGATTCTGACCGACGAGCAGATTCCGGTTACGTGCGAAACCGATATTCACGGCGCGATTACGTCCATCATGGTTCAGGCTGCAACAATGAATACAGCTCCAACCTTCTTTGCGGATTTAACCATTCGCCATCCGGAAAATCCGAACGGCGAGTTGTTGTTCCATTGCGGGAACTTCCCCGTTTCCCTTTCGGTGGAGGACAAACCGAAGCTGCGCAAACATTTTTTATTCGATGCTCATGCGCCTGGCACCCATGAAGGCGAAATCAAAGGCAGCGAGCAGATGACGATCGCCCGATTCGACGGAGACCACGGGGAGTATCGATTGTTCCTTGGCAAGGCGCGCGGTATTCAGGGACCTTATACTCGGGGCTCTTACGTGTGGGTTGAGGTGAACGATTGGCCGCTGTGGGAAGAAACGCTGGTGAAAGGACCGTACGTCCATCATGCGGTAGGCATTCATGCGAACGCGATTCCGGCATTATACGAAGCATGCAATTATATTCCGGGTTTGACGCCGGATCCGGTTGATCCATCCGAGAAAGAAATTCAAGCATGGCTCCGGGGCGCAGGACTCTGAGAAGAGGGAAAGGAGGCAACGAATTGGATGTTTTGGAGCTAAGGAAAAAGGCGATTCAAATTCGTAAGGATTTACTAATTATGATTCATGGGGCAAAAACCGGACATACCGGCGGCAGCTTAAGCAACACAGACATCTTAACGGCGCTCTATTACGGTGTCATGAGGATCAATCCGTCGCAGCCCAAATGGGAGGATCGAGATCGCTTCATCGCAAGTAAAGGCCATTCGGTAGAATCCTTGTGGTGCATTCTCGCCGATCTCGGTTTTTTTCCGAAGGAAGAGCTCGCAACGTTCAGCCGTTTCGGTACGCGCCTCATCGGACATCCGAATAACAAGGTTCCGGGCATTGAAATGAATACGGGCGCGCTCGGTCACGGTCTCGCGATATCCGTGGGCATGGCTCTCGCGGCGAAACGCGATTCCAAGCCCTATCTAGTATACTGCCTCATGGGGGACGGCGAGCAGGCGGAGGGATCCGTCTGGGAGGCGGCGATGGCGGGGGCGCATTATAAGCTTGATAATTTAATTGGCATCGTGGATCGAAACCGGCTGCAGATCTCCGGGTCAACCGAAGAAGTGATGGGCCTGGAACCGCTGGAAGAGAAATGGGCCGCCTTCGGCTGGAACGTCGTGTCGATCGACGGCAACGACATGGAAGCGTTGAAGAATGCGTTCAGCAGCATTCCCGAAGTTCCGGGAAAACCAACGCTCATCATGGCGAACACGGTGAAAGGAAAAGGCGTATCCTTTGCGGAAAACGCACCTCACTGGCATCACCATGTACCGAATGACGAGGAGCTTGCGAAAGCATTGGAGGAGCTTGCGGCCGCATTGGAGCGTATCAACCAAAAGAATGAGGTGCAGCCCTAATGGCCAATGCGATTGCGAATAGACAGGTAATATGCGAGATACTGCTGCAATTGGCGCAGGATGATCGCGACATTATGGTGCTTGCAAGCGATTCGCGCGGTTCGGCGGCGATGGCCCCGTTCGCGAAAGCGTTCCCCGAACAATTCGTCGAGGTTGGCATTGCGGAGCAAAACATCGTGGGGATTTCCGCAGGACTTGCGCACAGCGGAAAAAAACCGTTCGTTACGTCTCCGGCTTGCTTCCTCAGCATGCGGAGCATCGAACAAATCAAAGTTGACGTCGCCTATTCGGGCACGAATGTGAAGCTCGTCGGAATCAGCGGCGGCGTCAGCTACGGCGCGCTAGGGATGTCGCATCACTCCGTTCAAGATATTGCGGTAACGCGCGCGATCCCCGGGCTCGCCGTTATCCTGCCTGCGGACCGTCACGAGACGAAACGGATGACACAAGCGCTGGTGGATTATGAGGGCGGGGTTTATGTTCGCATTGGACGGAACCCCGTGGAAGACGTCTACGAGTCTGACGATTACGAATTTGTGATCGGACGTGCGGTGACGATGCGTGAAGGAACCGATATCACGATTATCGCCGCAGGTGAGACGGTTCGGGTTGCGCTGGACGCTAACGAGCTGCTGCGGAAGGAAGGCGTGTCCTGCCGAGTCTTGAATATGCATACGATCAAGCCGCTTGACGAAGAGGGGATCCTTCGCGCTGCGAAGGAGACGGGAGGCATCATCACGGTCGAGGAGCACAGCATTCATGGGGGGCTTGGCGCGGCCGTAGCCGAGGTCGTCGTGCAGAAAGCTCCGGTGCCGATGAGAATTCTCGGCATTCCCGATGATCCGGCAATCGCGGGGAAAACCGCGGAAGTGTTCGCCCATTACGGCATCAGCGCCGACAACATCAAACGGACGGCATTCTCGATGCTTAAGAAATAGAGGGCGGATCATGACAAAATCATACCTATTGGCCGTTGATCAAAGCACTTCCGGAACTAAGGCGCTTGTCGTTGATCGAAGCGGGAACGTCATTGCGAAAAGCGCATTAGAGCACAAGCAGTATTACCCGGCGCCAGGCTATGTCGAGCACGACCCGATCGAAATCTACGACAATGTGAAGCAAGCGGCCCAACATGCACTGCGTCATGCGAGCATAGATCCGTCCAGTCTTGCGGCAATCACGATTACGAATCAACGGGAGACAGCGATGCTATGGGACCGGTTCACCGGGCAGCCGATTCACCGTGCGCTCGTATGGCAGTGCCAACGTACGGCGGATATGTGCGGCGCCTTGAAAGCGTCAGGGATGGAAACCGTCGTGTACGAGAAAACAGGACTGATGCTGGATCCTTACTTTTCTGCGACCAAGTGGAAGTGGCTGCTGGAATATGTCGAAGGAGCATCGGCGCTGCACCGCCAGGGAAGGCTGCTGGCGGGCACGATCGACAGCTGGCTGCTCTGGAAGCTAACGGGCGGTGCGGCGCATGCGACAGACGTGACGAATGCTAGCCGGACTTCCCTTTACAACATTCATGAGCTGCAGTGGGACGAAGAGTTGTGCATTCAGTTCGGCGTCCCGATCGGTATCCTTCCCGAGGTAAAGCATTCGGACGCGGTTTTCGGTTATACGGCGGACCCGTCGCTCTTTACGGAAGCCGTACCGATTGCCGGCGTTATCGGGGATTCGCAGGCTGCGCTTTTCGGGCACTTATGCTTAGAGCCGGGGACGGCGAAGGCGACCTACGGGACTGGAACCTCGATACTCATGAATACCGGAGCTCGCCCCGTCGCTACCGGCCATGGTCTAGTGACCGCGATCGCCTGGGGAATGGGGGGGCAGGTCACCTACGCGTTGGAGGCCGTCATCCGCATGACCGGCGACACCATCAAGTGGGTGAGGGACAGTCTCGGACTATTCCAGACTTTGGATGAAATGGAAGCGCTTCTAGCTCGGGCGAATGACAACGAAGGCGTTTATTTGGTTCCCGCCTTTGTCGGACTCGGGGCGCCCCATTGGAACGCCTACGCTAGAGCGTCTATCGTCGGGATGAATAGAGGAACGGAGAAGGCGCACATCGTACGCGCGGCTTTGGAAAGCATCGCGTACCAGGTTCGGGATGCGGCAGAGCTGTTGCAGCGCGAATCGGGAATCCCGTTGCGAGAGCTTCGCGCGGACGGGGGGGCTGCGAGTAACGAATTCCTTATGCAGTTTCAGGCGGATATGCTCGGCCGCTCAATTATTCGCTCCGATCTTGCCGAGCTCTCCGCTATGGGCTCCATATTATTAGGAGGGCTTGCCGTCGGGTTTTGGTTTTCAACCGACGATGTCATACAATTGCAAAAGGCTTACAAAATCTACGGTCCTGCCATGGCTGAGGAAGAACGCGCTCGCCTTTATCAAGGTTGGGAGCGAGCGGTGGAATCCGTCTTATACCAATGCCGACCGTCAGCGAGAGGAGTTTAATAATATGAGTAATGTAGAAAAATGGGGTATTTACGAAATTACGCTTCACGGCCCCGAGCGGGGCAATCCTTTCACGGATGTTATGCTAGGCGCTGTATTCCGTATGAAAGACCAGGTTGTTCGGACGTCAGGATTCTATGATGGCGACGGCATCTATCGGGTCCGGTTCATGCCTCACATTCTAGGCGATTGGACGTTCCGGACATTCAGCAGCGAGCCGTCAATGGACGGTAACGAAGGATCGTTCCGATGCATTGAACCTTCGGGCGGCAATCACGGTCCGGTTCGCGTCAGGAATACGTACCATTTTGCTTACGAAGACGGATCTCCCTATCTTCCCGTCGGTACGACCTGTTACGTCTGGACGCACCAGGGCGACGAGCTGGAAGAGCAAACCTTGAGCACACTGAAGACGTCTCCCTTCAACAAGATGCGGATGTGCGTTTTCCCGAAATCATATACGTTCAATCATAATGAGCCGCCGCGGTACCCATTCGAAGGTTCCCCGGAAGAAGGCTGGGATGATACCCGGTTTAACCCGGATTTCTTTCGCCACTTGGAAAAGCGGATCGCCGACCTAGGCAAGTTGGACATCGAGGCCGATCTGATCCTGTTCCATCCTTACGACCGGTGGGGGTTCTCGAAGATGAGCCGCGACGCAGACGACCGTTACCTTCGGTATATCGTCGCAAGGCTGTCCGCCTTTCGCAACGTGTGGTGGTCGCTTGCAAATGAATACGATTTGATGCATGCCAAAGAGAAGGCCGACTGGGAACGGTTTGCGACCATCGTCACGGAGAACGATCCGGTCGGCCACTTAATCTCCATTCATAACTGTTTACGTTTCTACGATTACTCCAAGCCGTGGATTACGCATTGCAGCGTCCAACGCATCGACGTCTATAAGACGTCCGAAATGACGAACGAGTGGCGTGAACGATGGAATAAACCGATCGTTATCGACGAGTGTGCGTACGAGGGAGACATCGATCACGGTTGGGGCAACATTACCGGAGAAGAAATGACCCGCCGGTTCTGGGAAGGCGCTGTCCGGGGCGGATATGTCGGTCACGGCGAAACGTACTGGAACCCGGAAGAAGTGCTGTGGTGGTCTAAAGGCGGGAAGCTCACGGGAACAAGTCCGGAACGGATCGCCTTCCTGCGCAAGATATTGGAAGAGAGCCCCGGTGGGGAACTCGATCCGCTGCCGTCCGATTGGGACCTGCCGAGTGCCGGCGTGGATGATGCTTACCATATTTATTATTTCGGCTTCAATCGACCTCGGTTCCGGACTTTCAACTTAAAGCAGGGAACTCGATACGAAGTAGAAATAATCGATACGTGGAACATGACCATTGAGAAGATGCCGGGCAGCTATGAAGGTTCGTTCCGGATCGACCTTCCGGGAAAGATATATATGGCGGTCAGGATGACGAAGGTCGACTATGAGGGATAAAAGGTTATTAGTGAACAAGGACTGAATAGGCAGGGCTGCCCGGAGGAACAACCGTTTGGCAGCCTCTGTCTGTTAAATGCCGGCTTAATCAGGTCATAAAAATGCCGCTGTATCGATCAGCGGCAGCTTGCGGATTTCCGTTTGACGAGTTGAGTGTCGACTTTGATCTTGTTCTTGACTTCCAAGCCGTCCTCAATGGATTCTACAAGAAGATCGACCGCGATCGCCGCCAAGCGTTCCTTCTCCACATGAATGGTGGTGAGCTCAGGCGAAATGATCACCGCTTCTGTAATGTTATCGAAACCCACGACCGATACGTCTTCCGGGACTCGGATGCCGAGCTCCGCCAAGGTCTTCATTGCGCTGATCGCAATGTAGTCGCACTCGCAGAACAGGGCGGAAGGCAAAGTGCGGCCATTCTCCAGATAACGGTTCAGCTGTGCCTTGAGTTCATCCTGCGACGACAGCATGGTCGGCGATACGGAGAAGAAGGCGTCCTGGGCGATACTCCGGTCGTTCTCGCTGAGCGCCTCAAGAAATCCCCGCTTGCGCTCCTCAAAATTAGGAATTCTTACATTAGAAGCAATGTAGCCGAAGCTGTCATGACCTAATTCGCAAAGATGGGTGCCCGCTTGATAAGCTCCCATAAAGTTGTTTATCCCTACAAAATGCAGCGGCAGCGTCTCGAAGTAAGTGTCGAGCACGACGAGCCGGGACCCTATCTTCTCGGCGATAGCTGAGACTTGCTCTGCCCCAAGGTTCGTCCCCAGCAAAATGGCTCCGTCGCTACGCTTCTCTTCTGTAGCGATACGAATATTTCGCTCAAAGTTTTCCATATCCACAGTAGAGAAGATCAGCGAATATCCGTGGGAGCGACATCGTTCCTCGATATATTGGATGAGCTCTCGGAAAAAGGGTTGTTGGTAATACTGCTCAAGCACAATCCCGGAATTGGCGAGCACGAGGAACGTAAGCGATTTATTCGGAGCCTCGGCGGCGGCTTTGGATTTGGGGGTATAGCCATACTGTTTGGCAATCGCCAAGATCCGTTCTCTCGTTTCTTGGCTGATGCCCGGCTTTCCGTTTAAAGCGAAGGAAACGGCCGATTTGGAAACTCCTGCTTCCTTTGCGATATATTCGATATTCATTTTCTCGTTCTCCGCTTCTTATTAATGATGTTTGGTTTAGTGAGTTTAGTTTACAACTAAATATAGGAACATGCAAGGTTAAACCATAAAAAATCCATAAACGGGCATGTATAAGTCACTAATTTTTTATTCAATGAGCCGATTATATTAATTAAAAAAGAACTAAATGTTGTATTGATGCTTAAAAATCCAAATGATACGATCATTTCAAAGAATTGTAAAGCTAAAAATTATTTAGTTGCGATTAGTAGTCCGAAAAAAAAGGAACGATCCGAAAGTAGAGTCCATCATTCGGTGAGGAAAGGGGATACCTAATGGAAATCCATATTCCAGACGAGAAGAAAGCAAGAGTCATCATCAATACCGATGCGAAGAACGAAGTGGATGATCAATTCGCCATCGTGCACGCCGTGCTGACGCCGTCGTTCGAGTTGCACGGGATCATTCCGGCACATTTCGGCGACCGTAAATCGGCAACAAGCTTAAAGGACAGTCATGATGAAACCATGCTTGTGTTAAGACTGATGGGGATGGAAGATAAATTCCAGGTTGAAGACGGCGCGGAACATGCCATGCCGGATGAAGCAACGCCGGTTGATTCCCGAGGTGCCCGCCTGATCATCGAAGAGGCTATGAAAGAGGACGATAGACCGCTATATGTCGCATTTTACGGTCCCTTAACGGATATGGCCTCTGCGCTATTGCTGGAACCGCGGATTGCGGAACGGAACATCAAAGTGATTTGGATCGGCGGCGGCGATTGGCCGTCCGGCGGTTGGGAGTATAATTTGGCCAACGATATCCATTCGGCGAACGTCGTGTTCAAATCGAAGCTCGAGGTGTGGCAAATCTCCCGCCCGGTGTACCGCCAGATGCCGGTCGGCTTCGCGGAGCTGGTCGAGCGGGTGTATCCGTACGGGGACATTGGCAAGTATCTCGTGGATCAATTGATCGAGTTCAATAACGCAAGTGTTCAAAGACCGACGGAGTACCGCGTGCTGGGCGATTCGCCGGCTGTAGGCGTCATTTTACATCCGGATTGCGGGAAGTGGTCTTGGCAGCACGCGCCGGAATTCGACGAACAGATGAAGTATATCCACAACGGAAAACACCGCCCGATTCGTGTATACGAAACGATAGATCCACGCTTTATTATGGAAGATTTCTACGCAAAGTTGGCTCAGTTTCATAGGAAGTCGGGACGGTAAATTCATATTTCGATTAGGCGCTACGATGGTTTTGCAATCCGCCATATTTGCCAGCCGCCGATATCCCATGTGAACCCTTGCGGTACTTGTGATCCAATTTCATTCGACTGTTTTTTTAAAAAATAATGTAACTTTCTGAATTGATTGGGACTCGATAGAAGCGTATTGCACAATGTCTGTAAGAAGCGAGTATACGATGCTGGAGTATTTGATGCTATTTAAAGTATAGTCCGATTCGTCGGTGTCCAATACGCTTCGAATTTTAGAAAGATGGACTATTCTTTGCAGGATGAGGGAGCTATCTGCCGTATATACCGGGAACCGTAACGGCAAGAGGCTTCATTAAAGGCGAAGAGGTATGCCGTTATACGTTAAAAACAGTAGGACCAGCCGTCAGCCTTGACTTTGATTGTAAAGAAATCAATCTGAAGCCAATGAGGCTTTTGAGTTATTCACCGTTCGGGCAAAAGACCGGGAGGGCATACCTGTATTCCGCGAAAGCGCAAAGGTCGTCTTCAGCGTGACTGGTCCGGCTGAACTCGTTGCCGTTGATAATGGAGATCTCACTTCAAGCGAACCATACGACAATCATGCGATGCATATGTATCATGGAAGTGTCAGCACGGTTATTCGGCTTACAGGTGAACAAGGGAGAGTAGAATTATTTTCGGTTTCTGAAGGAATGGATACTGCCAGGCTGGTTATGAATGTGATATAGAGTAAGACACGACGGAAACGAACAAGAAGTATCGCTTGGCTAATGTTATTCGAAATCAATCAAAGGCATACAACCCTGCCCGGGTGTATGCCTTTGATTTATGTTTGCTGCTGCGCCAGAGCATGTTGCCGGAATTCGCGAGGCGCTAGACCGGTAATCTGCCGGAAAATACGGCTAAAGTAATAAGGATCCGATAACCTGACGGATACCCAATATATCGGCATGACGCAAGAGGGCGCAAGCTCTCCTTTTACTTTTTCTTGGTCTACCCTCACATTAATACCATTATGTTGAACAATTGAAAGACTTGTTTTTCTTAAAGGGTACAAGCATAATTTTAGAAAAAGGAAATGTCACATGAAACGATTTCATTTTAAAAAACTTCCCATCTTGCCCGAAAGTTTGAAATGTCTAACCAGGTAAGAGCTTATTTGTCCGATATGATGAGGATGAAATGAACTCGCAGCCATTTCCGGGAGCTTCCGCGAAATAACTTGCCCTATTGTAGCCCTCATCATCATTTCGGACGGGGGCTCCTTATGTTTCGATTATTAGAAAATGATGCGGGAGGTTACAAAATGCTTAAAGTTTTGGTAGCGGAAGACGAGCCTTGGATCAGAGCGGCCATTGTAGAGATGGTAGAGGGTTTCGGCCATGATATTAAAGTCGTAGGCGACGCAACGAACGGCATAGAAGCATGGCACATGATTCAGCAATTGTGGCCGACAGTATTGATAACGGATATTATGATGCCGGTGATGGACGGTCTGGAGCTGGTGCGGAATATCTCAGAGAATAAGATCCCGATGGCGGTCATTATCATCAGCGGATATGAAAATTTTCAATACGCGCAACAAGCAATCAGTTACGGGGTCAATAAATATCTGCTTAAGCCTGTAAAACGGGAAGAACTTAAAGACGCTATGTTCGAAGTGATGGGGAAATTGACGGAAATTGAGAAAATGAACCATTATTTGATTAATATCCAGACGTTTTTCGATACGATCAACGATATCGACCCTGCAGGGGGCATGAAACGCCTGTATCAGCTTGTTGACAATATTCGCACGATCAAACATGTAAACTACGGCGCTTATTTGAGCTTGCTCCGGATTGTGGAATCAAAGATCAGCTCCCTGCTCAACAGCATCGAAGCGAAGCATTCCTTGATGTCTCACTTTAGCGGGGTTCCGGATCAGGAAATTCGGCAGCATCTGGGCAAATTGGCGGAATCCTGGTTTCTTCACCCGGAACGCAATAAAAAGGAATTCAAACAAATCATTAAATCGGCATGCGATTTCATTCATGAGCATTACCAGGACGATCTTACACTGACACAAATGGCGGAGTATACGGGTTTAAGCATCTCCCATTTCGGTTCGCTGTTTAAGAGGTATACCGGAGAGTCGCTCATTGCTTATATTAACCAGGTACGGGTTGAGAAGGCGAAGGAATGGCTTCGGAGCTCTGACGATAAGATTTACTTGATTGCCGAGAAGGTCGGCTTTTCAAGCCAGCATTATTTTATACGGGTGTTCAAAAATGTGACGGGGATGTCCCCGAATGAGTATCGAAAGGGTATGGGGATGTGAAAATGAAGCAGCTGTTCCAACGTTTGTCCTTAAGGCAGAAAATCGTCGCCAGCTTTATCAGTATCGCATTGGTCGCTGTATTATCCATGAACTATATCTCTCACTTCTACTACAGCCGGGCGACGCAGCAGGATTTTTACAATATCGCCGAAACCACGACGGTAGGTCTAAATCATCAGTTGGAAATTTATATTCAACAGATTGCCAGATCCACCTACGCCATGAATGCGGGTGTGCTGCGCTATTCAAGCATACTGCAGCAGAACAATTCGAGCTTGATTCAGGATTGGCTCAGGGACGATTCGACGATGAGTATGGAGAATCGTTACATGATCAGAGAAATTCTCAACAAGTACATTGCGTTTAATTATCCCGAGATCGAGAACATCTATCTCATGTCGCAGGATCGGAGAGTTTTGCAGGCATCGGGCTCTTCCACGGATACCGAGCTGGCAAGACTTCCGTGGTACGAGCGGCCCCTGAATACAAAATTGGAAATATTCCCGACGTTCTACGAGGACGGTCGAACCATTCCGCTCATTGCTGTCGCCATTCCAATTTTTGACGTGAAAGACACAACCCTATCGGGCCGGCTTGTATTGCATATGAGATTGACCGAAATCGAGAACATGATTGGTAATATGCGGATAGGCGATACCGGTTACATCCTTATGGTATCCCCGGACGGAAGAATCGTATACCACCCCGGCGAGGATATGCTTGCTTCCCCAATCGAGGAAACCGAGCTTTCGTGGCTTACGCTTAGCAAGCCGAACTCCCTTCAGACATGGCAGGGCAATCAGTATCTGGTTTCCTACAGCATTTCCGAACTGACCGGTTGGAAGACGATTGCGTTGGTGCCTCTGGGGGAGATGGCCACCGGTCTGCAAATCGCGCAGATATCCGCCGTCGTCGTGATGGGTTTGCTCATTCTGCTTATTATGATATCGGTACCGTTCGCAGCAAATCGTATTACAAGACCGATGATTGAGCTGAAGAGAGCGATGGAAAAGCTGCAGACCGGCGATTTAACCGTACGAGCGCCCGTCACTCAAGGGGGCGATGAGATCCAGTTGCTTAGTTTGAGCTTCAATCGTATGGCCGGACGGCTCAGTGAGCTAGTAAATACGGTATACAAAATGGAGCTTAAAGAAGTCCAGACGCAGCTGCTTCAGAAGGAAGCGACGATTCAAGCGCTGCAAAATCAAATCAACCCGCACCTCTTGTACAACACACTCGATATCATCAAAAGTATCGCCTATCTGGAGGGGGTCCCCAAGATCGAAAAGATGGCGGAAAATTTGGCCTCATTTTACAGGTTTACGGCAAAGCTGGAGCAGTCGGAGATTAGTCTTGCAGAGGAATTGGATCAGCTGAAGCGGTACCTCGAGATTATCCACATTCGGTTTACCCGGCATTTTGAAAGCAAGGTTTATGTGGACGATAAATATTTGCACGCGCGCATTATCAAGCTTTCTATACAGCCGATCGTCGAGAATGCCGTGAAATATGCGGTTGAGCCCCGAAATGGGAAGGCCGCTGTGATGGTTAGCGCGTATCCCGAAGGAAATGACTTGATTATTGAAATTGCGGACAATGGGTCCGGAATCGATGCCGTAATTCTGCAAAATCTGAAAGAACGGCTTATGATGATCACCGAACAGCCAAATCATGGAGTGAAAGCGTCTGACTCACTCGGGCTTACGAACGTGCACAATCGGTTGGTACTTTATTACGGCAAAGACTACGGAGTCAATATCCATTCCTTCCCGAATCAGGGGACCGTCATTTCGGTAAAGATCCCGTTCATAAGAAAAGATAACATTTCGTGAGATTGTACAATTTTAGAGGGTTGAGAAGGATCTATAATTAACAATGTAAACAAAACAAACTATCAGGGGAGTGTTACAATGAAGTTTTTGAAAGTGGTTACATTGTTGTTCCTGTCTCTCAGTCTTGTCGTCGGTTGTTCAACCGGCAACAGCGGCGGAAATGCAACGACGGAAAACACGGGGGAAGCTCCAACGTCGGAACCGGTAAAAAATGAAAAGAAGATTCCGATTACGATCGCTACACAGTATTGGAGCGGCGGGAAATGGACGGATGATCATGCGACCATCAAGTATTTGAACGAGAAATTCAATGTCGACATCAAGCTGCAGCTCATTAACGGACCAGAATATAATGAAAAGTTTAAGGTTATGGCAGCCTCCGGCGATCTTCCGGACATTTACAGATCCTCCGGAGCCGAATTTCTGAATTGGTCATCCGAAGGCGCATTCGCAGATTTGAGCGGAGTATGGGCGAAATACCCGAATCTGAATAAGGTATTCCCGCTCGATAGCGAAGCGATGAAGCTGCTGAATCCGGAAGGGAAGCTATACGGGATCCCGAGTATCTCCTGGATAGCGCGGGACACGGTACAAATTCGCAAGGATTGGTTGGATAACCTTGGCATACCGCTTCCCACTGAAGATGAGTTTACGGTCGACAATTTCTATGAAATCGCTAAGGCGTTTGCGACGCAGGACCCCGACCAAAACGGCGTTAACGGTGACACGATCGGCATGGTTCCGACCCCGCAGGTCCGGAATGCGTTCGGCATTGCAAGTGATTGGATAGAGAAAGACGGAAAGCTGATCCCGCGTCATACGCAAGTAGAGGAGTATAAGGCTTTTCTTGCCTTCATGAAGAAGGCTTACGACGAAAAAGTACTGGACCAAGACTTTGTGATTCGCAAAGGGAATGAAGTTGATGAAATGAAGAAAGGCAACAAGTTAGGGCTGTTCCACTATCATAACGCCTACCATATACTCCAAGAGGATATAGGGAAGGCCAATCCGGACCTGAATCCGGAGCTTGTGCCAATGGCTCCGCCTGTCGGACCGACGGGTGTCCGAGGAAACACTGCCGAAAAGACGGGCACGCTAAAGGTGGTCATTAACGCGAAGGCGGATGATGAGAAGATCGATCGGATTTTGCAAATTTTCGATTGGTGGGTCACCGATGAAGGCAGTTCGATCATGAAGAATGGCATTGAAGGCATCGACTACACGAAGAATGCCGACGGCACCTATCAAGTTACTGAGCAGTGGGAAAACAACCATCCGCGCTATTTGAACAGCAACCTGTTTAAACGCCCTGGCACTGATTTCATTGTCTACCTCTGGTCGGAACAGGAAGATATCGACCGTCATAATGCCTATGAGGAAATCGCAAAGAAATATATCTGGGAGGATCCAGCGTTTGGATTCACATTCTACTCGGAAGCGTATAAGGATAAATGGGCTGCTTTGGACACCAAGTTCGAACAAGCGGTTACACAGATTATTGTTGGCGACAAGCCAGTCGAATATATCGAACAGGCTTCCAAGGACTGGCTTGCAGGCGGCGGTGATCAAATTATAAAAGAAATCAACGAAGCAGCCAAGAAATAATGTCTCTCACGAGGTTGGTTTTAACAGGCCGCATCTTTACTTGCGGCCTGTTCTAATCTTGGCGCTTGTGTTGCGACACAGTAGAAGGGAGCTTGGAGATCATGAATCAATCCGCTAGACTTGCGGAGTCTGTTGGATCCGAAAGGATACCTTTAGCGAATAAAAGAAAGGATTATCTGAAGCGCGCTTTCCCGTTTTATTTGATGATCTTCCCTGGGTTGTTGGTATTCCTCGTTTTTAAATACGTGCCGATGTTCGGTGTGTTCATCGCTTTTAAGAACTATTCGCCGTTCCGAGGCGTCTGGAAGAGCGAGTGGATCGGGCTCGAAAATTTCGTCCGCCTCTTTTCGGAACACGACTTCTTGCTTTTGTTAAAAAACACATTGTTCCTGAATATGCTGGATACTTTCATCGCATTCCCGTTTACAATCATGGTTGCGCTTTTTCTCAATGAAGTGAGCAGCAAACATTTTAAGAATTCGATTCAAACGATATTATATGCGCCGCATTTTTTATCCTGGGTCGTTATCGTCGGGATCACGATGTTGTTTCTCCGTACACAGGATGGCGGAGTGAACGTGCTCCTCAATGCTTTAGGGTTTGAAAGTATTAATTTTTTCTCAAATGCGGGGAGTTTCCGCTCCATTTGGTTATTCCATAATATTTGGCAAGGGGCCGGTTGGGGCGCGATTATCTATTTGGCGGCGATTGCCTCGATCGATCCGGCATTGTATGAGGCCGCGAAGGTGGACGGCGCCAGCAGGCTGCGTCAGATGTGGCATATTACTTTGCCGTCGCTCAAAACAGTCATTGTGATTATGTTTATTTTGCGGCTCGGTAATTTTATCGATGTTGGCTTCGAACATATATTCTTACTGCAAAATCCGTTGAACCTCCAAGTATCGGACGTATTCGAAACGTTTGTGTACCGCATAGGTCTCGTGCAGGGTGACTTTAGCTACTCGACCGCGGTCGGATTATTTAAATCCGTCGTTGGACTCGTGATGATTGTCGCAGCCAATAAGATCGCCAAGCGGTTCGGAGAGGAGGGAGTCTACTAATAATGAAACTAATGTCGAAGGGCGACCAGGTTTATACGGTCTTAGTATACGCTTTCTTGATCGTCTTCACGCTGTTGATCCTGTTTCCATTGTTCTATGTCGTGTCAACTTCGTTTGCGCCGGAGGGGGACTATTACACGCGAGGCTTCTTCCTCCTCCCAAGCTCCTGGACGCTCGAAGCCTATCAATATTTACTGTACAACCCCAGTTTCGTCAGCGCGTTCAAGAGCTCAGTCATCATTACCTTCTTCGGAACCATCATCAGTATGACGTTGACTTCTTTGCTGGCATATGGATTGTCGGAACGCTGGCTCAAAGGTCGATCGGTGATTAATTTTTTGATTCTGTTTACGATGCTATTCTCCGGCGGTCTCATCCCAACTTACCTGGTTGTATCCGAGCTTAAACTTGTCGATACGTATTGGGCGCTTTGGTTGCCGGGAGCCGTAAGTGCGTTTAGCGTAATCGTCATACGCGGCTTCTTCATATCGCTTCCTTATGAACTTAAGGAATCTGCAAGGATCGACGGATGCGGGGAGTGGAGATTGTTTGCAACCCTCATCCTCCCTTTGTCTAAGCCTGTGATTGCCACGTTTACCTTGTTTGGTATTGTGGGAAACTGGAACACCTATTTTTCGGCCGTGATCTATTTGAACGACAGTTCGAAGTGGCCGCTGCAAGTATTTTTAAGACAGATGTTAATTCTGGACGACCAAAAATTCGGTGAACTCATCGAACCGATATTTCCGTACACCCCGGCGGCGCGTATGGCGGCAATCCTGATTACGGCATTGCCATTGCTGGTCATTTATCCGTTCCTGCAGAAGTATTTCAACAAAGGCATGTTCATCGGATCGCTTAAGGGATGAGGATAAAAATATAGTGAATAAAGCTTATATTTTCAACGGGGTACCGTGGTTTGATCAACATGGGGAGACGGTCAATGCACACGGTGCTTGTGTGTTAAAGGAAGGAGACAAATACTATCTTTTTGGAGAATACAAAACGAACGATGTGAATAAGTTCGTAGGTTTTTCGTGTTATTCCTCTTATAACCTGTCGGATTGGCATTTTGAAGGCTTGGCATTGCCGCCGCAGGAACAAGGGCTTCTTGGCCCTGATCGAATTGGTGAACGGGTAAAGGTAGTAAAGAATCATAAAACCGGCACCTTTGTCATGTTGATGCACACGGATAATTTGAAATACACGGATCCGTGCATAGGGCTTGCAACTTGCGATTCGATTGACGGTACATTCAAGTTTCAAGGACCGCTGCTTTTCGAAGGCAAGCCCATTAGAATGTGGGACATGGGTACCTTCGTTGACGAGGATGGAACAGCTTATTTATTGGTTCACGAAGGAATCATTTATCGGTTAAGCGATGACGGTCTGACTGCAGTGGAAAAGGTTGCGGAAAATATTGCGCCTGGCGGCGAATCACCGGCAATGTTCCGCCACGGGGACAACTATTTTATGATGTTCTCCAATAAAACGAGTTGGGAAAGAAATGACAACTATTATTTCGTTTCGAACAGCTTGCATGGACCTTGGAATAAAAGGGGATTATTTTGTCCGAAAGGCAGTTTAACCTATAATTCTCAGTGTTCTTTTGTCTTTTCATTAGAAGCAGACGGGAAAACAATACCGGTCTATATGGGGGATCGTTGGTCATTTCCTCGTCAAGCTTCAAGTGCCACACAGGTTTGGCTGCCCATCGAAGTTAAAGAAGACACTTGTTCCATTTCTGAATATTGGTCGGTATGGGCGAGTGAATCGATCTCCCAGGCGGTTCTTGAAGGAATGGATAAACCTTTGCCATTTCGTTCAAATGAACGAGGAGATTCAGTATGTTATGCCTTTGAAGGATCACAAATTATGGTTTACGGCACAAGTGATTGTCATGGCGGCTATGCGGAGTTTGCCATCTATGATGGCACAGACGAACTTATTCATCGCGCAATTATTGATTTTTACAGTTTGGTACCGGATTCCAGTATGAAATACGTTTCCCCGAAACTTCCACATGGAAGCTATACGCTGAAAGTCGGAGTAATCGGCGAAAATGGGGTCTGGTATAAAAAAGACGGCACGCAATTCGGCAGTGTTGATTACTTCGTAACACTTGAAAGTGTTAAAGTCTGCACTTGAATGGTTGTGTCAATATATAAGATGTAAAACCAGAGTCAAAATGCAAAAAATCAGCAAAGGCTGTGATGAGTATCATGTACAGAGTTGAGACAAAGATGATGGATGGCTGGGAGTTTACATTACAAAAGCCGGAAGACCCAAACTTCAAGCCCGTTAAGCTTCCTCACGATTGGGCCATTCATGCTCCAATCAATAGAGACATGAAGCAGGGAACGGATCAAGGATTTAGAGACCGATGGGGAATCGGGTGGTACAGACGAAATCTTGTACTCGAAGAGCTCAAAGCGGATACGGTTTACCAATTGCAATTTGACGGCGTTTATGAGAACAGTACGGTATGGGTGAATGGTCAAGAAGTTGGCGGTCAAAAGTACGGGTATTCAAGATTTACCCTGGAAATTACGGATTGCATTCATGAAGGGGACAATCAGATCCTGGTCAAGGTAGACAACACTACTTTTCCCGCAGACAGATGGTATTCCGGGGCAGGGATATACAGAACCGTCAAGTTGCTTGAATGTTATAAGAATCATTTCAATTCGGAAGAGATTCAAGTGAAAACCGCCATTCAGGGCGATACGGGCGTCATTACCATAATGACCGGAGTCTCCTCTTTGGTAAAAGCATGTATTTCAGATGAAAATGTGCGTTATACAGGTGAATCTGAAGACGGAATGATCTGTATCGAAATACCAAATGTAAAGCTATGGAGTCCTGAACAGCCCCATTTATATCCATTGCAATTGTCCCTTTATGAAGGGGATGAAGTCGTTGACACGGTTGAATTGAAAATTGGTGTCAGAGAAATCAAGATGGTTGCCGGTAAAGGGATGTTTATCAACGGCAGAATGATTAAGGTGAAGGGGCTGTGTATCCACCAAGACGCAGGCTGTCTGGGAATTGCCGTACCGCCGGAAATTTGGAGAGAGCGGCTTATCAAGTTTAAAGAAATTGGATGCAATGCCGTTCGACCGTCACACCATATCTTTGCATCGGAATTCCTGGATCTATGCGATGAATTAGGATTTCTTGTCTATGAGGAACCGTTTGACAAATGGACAGGAGGTTCGTACAGGAGATATTTCGAGACGGAATGGAAACGTGATGTGGAATGCATGGTGAAGAGGGACCGGAACCATCCGTGTATATTCATGTGGGGCGTGGGCAACGAGGTTGAAAATCAAGCCCAGGCATCGATGCTGGAGATATTGAAAATGCTGAAGGAACATCTGGTAACAATGGATGATACAAGACCGGTTACCTACGCCATGAACCCCCATTTTAAATACGAGAGCAAAGTGGACATGTCGAAAGTGATCGATATTCAAAAGTTCGTAAATGAAGTGGATGATATGGAGATTTATGATATAGACGAAAGAGTGGAGCGGGTCCGGAGGATTGCAGAGCATGTTGATGTGATATCTTGCAACTACCAAGAACCGTGGTATGCTGCCATCCACAAGGCCATTCCGGATAAATTAATACTAGGATCGGAAACATTCCAATATTTTAAGGGACATCCTGATCAGATGAAGAATTTCAGCGAGGAAGTTCCTTGGATGGATGTCGAAAAATATGATTATGTCATCGGCGGTATGCTTTGGACGGGGATTGATTATTTGGGCGAATCGATGGGATATCCATCCAAAGGACGGACGAATTCATTGTTCTGGACAAATAATGAGCGCAAGCCGATGTCTTATCTGTATCAAAGCTATTGGTCAGAGGAACCGATGGTATATATGGCAGTAATGGACAATTCATTGCAGGATGAGGGAATGAAGGATCACTGGGGTGCCCCAAGATACGCAAGTCAGTGGAACTTTCCCCAGTTTAACAAGGCGGTCATTCCATATATGATCGCAACGAATTGTGAAGAAGTAACCATTGAGCTGAACGATAGCCCGATTTATGTCAAAAAACCATGCTCCCATCCGAATCGAATGATCACAGGCTATCTGCCGTATAGACCTGGAACAGTAACGGTAAGGGGCTTAATTAACGGCAAAGAGGTATGCCAGTATACGTTAAAAACAGCAGGAACTGCGGTCAGACTTGACTTTGATTATGAGGAAATCAATCTGGATGCGAATGAAGGTTATGAAAAATTATTCACCGTTCGGGCAAAGGACATGGAGGGAATCCCTGTATTCCACGAAAGTGCAAAGGTCGTCTTCAGCGTTACTGGACCGGCAGAAGTCGTTGCCGTTGATAATGGAGATCTCTCATCAAGTGAGCCATACGACAATAATGGGATGCATATGTATCGTGGATGTGTCAGTACGGTGATTCGGCTTACAGGTAAAAAAGGGCGAGTTGAATGTTTCGCGGTTTCAGAAGGCATGGATACAGCTCGACTAGTTATCAATGTGACTTAGTGCATTGCATTTTAGTATGTGTCAGTTGGGAGGAATTTAAATTGGCGCTTATCATTGACCGCAATACAACTTACCGCATCCCGAATAATCCGGCATCGCCTATCCGCCATGCTTGGGAAATGGTGCAGCGGGACCATGAACAGGTTCTTGGTGCTGTTCCAAGGCTCATCTCGGCGGAGGATGAGCCGGCCGACGTGGTCATCCGATATGCGAAGCCCGAAGACCGGTGCCCGGACAGGCCGGAGGCGTTTTGCTTCCGGTTCTTCAAATACGGCGGCAAAACGGAGCTTCACATTATTGCGGGCGACGATCTTGGTCTGGTCTACGGCATGCTCGAATACAGCGGAAAGCATCTCGGCGTAGATCCGTTCTGGTTCTGGGCGGATCTTCCTCCCGTACGGCGCAGCCAAATTGAAATATCTGCTGACGGTTACGATTCGCCGGAACCGTTCGTCCGGTTCCGCGGCTGGTTCGTCAACGACGAGGTTTGCCTGATCGGCTGGAAGGAGCAGTACCCGCCGACCCGTGAGGTATGGGAGCCTGTCTTTGAAGCGCTTCTGCGCTGCGGAGGGAATATGGTTATCCCCGGCACCGATCTGCCTAAAGACGGCGTGCATGCGGATGTGGCCGCGGAGATGGGATTATGGATTACCCACCACCATGCAGAGCCATTAGGCGCCGAGATGTTTCTGAGAGCGTATGAAGGAAGGAAAGCGAGCTATCAAGAGAATTCGGAGCTGTTCGAGGCATTGTGGGAAGAAGCGATCGAGAAGCAGAAGGACCGCAACATTGTTTGGGTTCTATCCTTCCGAGGACAAGGAGACCAGCCCTTCTGGATAAACGATCCCGCATTCGACACGCCCGAGAAGCGCGGAGAAATGATCAGCCGAGTCGTACGCAAACAATACGATATGGTTCGCAGCAAGGTAGCCGATCCACAGTATTGCGTAGCATTGTATGGGGAGATCTCGGAATTGTATAAAGCAGGTCATGTCCATGTACCAGACGACGTTATAAAGGTGTGGGCGGATAATGGATACGGCAAGATGGTGTCCCGGCGCCACGGCAACCTGAATCTGCGGGTACCGGCTTTGCCCGAGCCGCATGAAAAAGGGAAGCACGGCATTTACTACCATGTGACGTTTCATGATCTTCAAGCATCGAATCATTTGGCTTTGTTCCCGGCACCGGCCAGTCTGATCAGCGGAGAGCTGGAGCAGGCGTTTCGGGCCGGCGCAAAAGATTACGTGCTCGTCAACAGCGGCAATATCCGGCCGCATGTCTATACGCTGGACTTGATACGGGAGCTGTGGACGCGGGGGGAGGCGGATACGGAAGAGCATCTTGGGTCGTTTGTCCGCCGGATGTTCCCTTCAGGTTCTCCGGAAATCGCCGAGATGTTTCGCGACTATGCACAGCGGACGATTCCGTACGGTCCGAACGAAGACGACCGGGCGGGGGATGAGTTCTATCATCATCCGGCCCGTCAAATCGTCGGACACTGGCTGCAGGGGAAATCAGATCAACCGGATCACCGCTTGTATTGGGCGACGGGAGTAATCGATTTTCCGGAGCAAGTCGAATGGTTTCGCCGGACATGCGCGGATGCCGTCCAGGGGTGGCGCGAGCTGAAGGAGCGGATCGAACGGCTGCTTCCGGAGCTTGCGGAACCGGACCGCCTTCGGTTGAAGGATCATTTGCTGCTGCACGTAGAGCTGCATCTATCCGGTTGCGAAGGCTTCGAAGCGCTTGGAAAATCTTACTCCGCTTACCGTGATGGCAGCTATCCGCTGGCGTTCGTGTATGCTTCGCAAGCAATGTGGAACTATCAGAAGGGCCAGGTCGCACTGCAGGAAGCCGAGCATGGGAAGTGGGCGAATTTCTTCCGGGCGGACTGGCTGACGAATATCGAGAGCACGGTGCAAAATATGGACACGCTTCGCCGCTGGCTGCGCATGCACGGCGACAGCCCCGATTTCTTCGCGTGGTACAAGCAGTTTCTGATGCCGGAAACGGAAAAATATATTTACTTGGAGAACACGCACCGCAATCCTCTTTCGGATGACGAGTTGGCCAAGAGGCTGGCGGATAAGTTCGGCGTCTGAGCGTTATTGCAAAAATAAATCTTCGAGGGGATGCCGCGACGGGATTGAAATAAGGCAGATCCTTCTGTGAGGTGTATGAGGACCATGTCCGATTCGAAATTAAACGCAACGATCGCTATTCTAAGGGGCGATTATCCCGATCCTTCCATAGTCCGGGCAGGTCAAGATTATTATATGACACACTCGTCTTTCATGTATGCTCCAGGGCTTCTCGTGTGGCATTCCCGCAATCTGACCGACTGGGTCCCCCTTTGCCACGCTCTCCGGACTTATGTCGGAGACGTTTGGGCACCGGATATGGTCTATGTGAACGGACTCTTTTACATTTATTTTCCGGCTAACGGAACAAATTATGTAATCTATGCAGAGAAAGCGGAAGGTCCCTGGTCTGATCCAATTGATCTGAAAGTAGATGGGATAGACCCGGGGCACCTGCTAGCGCCGAATGGGCAACGGTACCTGTACGTAAACTACGGAAGGGCTGTTTCCTTAGCCCCGGACGGCCTTTCCGCTACCGGCGAATTACAAACGGTTTATGAAGGGTGGCCAATCCCTGAGGATTGGGTTGTGGAGGGGATGGCTCTCGAATCTCCAAAACTGCTTGTTCGAGGCGAGTATTATTATTTGATTTGCGCGCAAGGCGGAACGGCTGGTCCTGCGACGACCCATATGGCGGTTGCAGCCAGGAGCAAACATCCTTTAGGGCCTTGGGAGAACTCTCCCTATAATCCTCTTGTGCATACTTGGTCGAAGGAAGAACGCTGGTGGTCCAAGGGGCACGGTACGCTCATCGATACACCTGATGGAAGATGGTATTTCGTCTATCATGCCTATGAAAAGGATTATTACACGCTTGGAAGACAGACCTTGCTGGACCCTATCGAGTGGACGGAAGACGGCTGGCCGATCGTATCGCAGGATACGGGCGGAGAGATGAATCCGGTGCAAGGGAATTCTCCGGAGCTGTCTGACGATTTCCTAGGCGCCGCACTTGGTTGGCAGTGGAGATTTTACAAGGAATTGGATCCTGAACGTTATGAAGCAGGCGGGGGCGTCTTGAAGCTGAAGGCCAAAGGGGATTCACCAGCGGATTCGGCACCGCTCGTCGTCATTCCGCCCGACCGGGCTTATGAAGCTGAAGTTGAGATTAAGGTCGGGCCAGAAGCTGAAGCAGGACTTGTACTCTTTTATAACGACAGCTGTTATGCGGGAATCTGCTTTACGGAGCATGAAATTTATCGACTGCGGCGAGGTATCAAAGGCTATTCTGTACGAGGCCTGGGCTGCAGGCTTTATTTGAAGCTTAGGAACGACCATCATACCGTATCGATATTTTACAGTACCGATGGCATAGAATGGAATCGCCATCCTTCATCATTGGAAGTCTCGGGTTATCACCATAATACGTTTGGCGAGTTTATTGGCCTTCGTCTAGGTATTTATGCGGCAGGTAACGGGGATGTTGAATTTTCTCGATTTCGATACCGCAGGATTGAAGAGTGATTAGTAGGCTAGTCGCAAAGCTGAGTATGATGCCCTAGTGACGGAATTTATGTATGATCTTTCTGGCGGCGCTGAGGGTAATGAGGTGATGATGATTAGCATGGGTTTTGCCTCAACCTCTAACAAAGTGAAGTGTCTAGCAATACATATTTATATCGGAAATTGCTAATCCAATCAAGTCCAGCCCGGCGCTTTTTGTGGAAGATTGGGTCTGGAGTTAAAGGCGCGGCATCTTTCATGCATCAAAGAGAGAAGGGAATGAAAAGATAGTGGTTGATTTGGGAAAACAAACGATTTACTTGGCTGGCGATTCGACCATGGCGGATTATCCACCTGAATCGTACCCCATGCAAGGTTGGGGGAACAAGCTCCATTTATTTATCCCGGATTCCGTTCGCGTGGTGAATAAGGCGGTGTGCGGGAGAAGCTCCATGAGCTTCATTGAGGAAGGAAGGCTCGAAGAAATTTTACAAATGATCAAGCCGGGCGACTACTTGTTCATTCAATTTGGTCACAACGACAGTAAGGATGATGCCGAAAGACATACAAGTCCGTGGAGCACGTACCATCAATATTTGCGGCAATATGTAGACGGAGCGAGAGCGAAGGGGGCTCATCCCGTACTCATTTCGCCTCTATGCCGCAGACATTTTGACGTAGACGGTCTTTTGATCAACACGCACGGCGATTATCCCAGGTCGATGGAAGCGCTCGCCGCTCAGGAAAAAGTCCCTTTCATCGATTTATGCGGCCGAAGCGCCGTCGCATTCAAGGAAATGGGAGACGCCAAATCGAGAGAGTGGCTGACATGGTTGCACCCAGGCGAATATCCGAAATACCCGGAGGGGATCGAAGACAATACGCATTTTAATGAACAAGGTGCGGAGGCTGTCGCGCGGATGGCGGCCGATGCCATCGGCAAGCTGAACTTGAAAATCGGTTGATTCCTTTGGCTTATTAGAACTGAAAGAATTCCTTTTCACGCGAAGAGGCCATGTCTAGTAGTTCGATTATATCGATATTTATGGAACAGTCTACTAGTTTATATGCGTACATTAGTTCGGGAGGTGAGTCCCATAATTTAGGCGTGAAAGCGATTTCACGGCAAGCAGAGCGCAGCATCCAAAATTAGATTTGAGGAAAGGACAAGACAATCATGACATACATGTCAAATCGATTAATCACATATCCAGATCCCGAGGGAGCGATTGGCAATTCCGATTATACGGTACGCGTCCGGCAGGGACAAGGCGAATGGCGGCAGCTGTTCAGCTATAACGTGAAGGTGGACATGCATGATGTGCGGGACGCCTCCATGGTTTATTTCGATTGTGCCGGCGCGGTTGAAGTCGAAGTCACCAAGAATGACGGGGAGATTCGCGACGTGACGATCCGCCCCTCATCAGCTGGGATTGACGGCGTCGTGGGCGGAAACCGCGTGACGTTCACAATGGACGGGCCCCGTAAATTGTCGCTCGAAGTGAACGGAGACCGATTCCACAATTTGCATATCTTTGCCAATCCGGTGGAGGAAGACGCGCCGAACCCTGGAGATCCGGGCATAATCGTCGTTGCGCCGGGCAAACATCAGACCGAAGATCTTCAGCGTCTGATCACGCCGGAAGTATCGGTCATCTACTTCGATGCCGGCATACATGTTCTGGAACAGCCGCAATTCCGCTTGCCTTCCGGTGTAACGGTCTATGTTGCCGGAGGATCGGTCGTCTATGGGGCGTTCATCTGCGATCATGTACGGGATGTGACGGTCCGGGGCCGCGGAATCGTCTATATGTCCGACTTCGAGAAAACGACGTATTATCGCGCCGTTGAGATTTTGTTCTCCGAACATATTGCCGTCGAAGGAATCATTGTTATTGATCCGCCCCATTATACCGTTAAGATCGGGAAATCCGAGCATATCTCGATCCGCAACATCAAATCGTTCAGTACCCGCGGGTGGTCGGACGGTATCGACATGATGTCAAGTGCCCATGTGGACGTTGACGATGTATTTCTGCGAACGTCCGACGATTGCATCGCAATTTATGGCAGCCGCTGGGACTATCAGGGGGATACACAGGATATCACAGTCCGCAATTCGGTGTTATGGGCGGACGTGGCTCATCCGATGAATGTCGGCGGGCACGGCAATCACGATAAAGGGGACGTTATCGAAAACATTCTTTTTGAAAATATCGATGTGCTCGAGCATCATGAGCCGCAGCCTTATTATTGGGGGTGTTTTTCGATTAACTGCGGCGATAACAATACAGTCCGGAATGTGACCTATCGGAATATCCGGGTAGAACAGTTCGAGCTTGGACAGCTGATCGATATCCGCGTGCTCTATAATCCCAAATATAATCCATGTCCCGGCTTCCGGGTGGAAAATATTTATTTCGAGAATATCGCGTTCAACGGAACTTGCGATAACCCGTCGCTTATCGCGGGCTTCGATGAGTCCAGAATCGTAAAGGGAGTGACGTTCCGGAATTTACGAATCAACGATCGGCATATCCTCAGTCCGGAGTCCGGAAATATCCGGATTGGAGAGCATGCACATGACGTCGAGTTCACCTAATGCAAGTCGGATGAAAGAATTGAAATGGAGGAATCAACATGAAGGTTCGTAACAAAAGATCTAGTAAAGTATTGCAAAAGTTTCTGCCGCTACTCGTTATCGTCAGCATGTTCGCCGCATTGTTGCCCGTATCGGCGGGAACCGTATCAGCCGAAACAGGCTCGGAATCGGTTATCACCGATTATTTGCCGACGATTCACGAAGTCATTGACGAAAGCGGATTCAAACACCCGGGTGTCGGACTAACCAAGGAATTACTCGAGAATTTGCAAACGCAGGTACGGGCGCAAAAGGAGCCTTGGAAAACCTATTTCGACCAGCTGGTCGCGTCGGTTGACCCATGGGGAACCCCGCTTGCGACCCGGACGGTCTCGTCCAGATTTTCCAACGGCTCTTTTAGCAGCCAGGGCTTTAACGAAAGATTCGTATGGGACGGCTTAACAGCGTATACGCAGGCTCTTATGTATGTGATAACGGGCGATGAGGTTTATCGGGCCAATACGATGCGTATTATCCGCAACTGGGAGCAGATGAACCCTGCGAATTACGCGTATTTTACCGATGCGCACATTCACACGGGAGTTCCTCTCTACCGTATGGTCACCGCCGCGGAGATCATGAGGTATACCAGTACTCAGACGCCGGAACTGGAATGGACAGATCAGGATACGGTCAATCTCACGAATAATGTGATCGTTCCGGTCACCGATACCTTCAATCATACGAATCACCGCTTTATGAACCAGCATCTTTATCCGCTGATCGGAGCCATTTCCGGATATATCTTCACCGGCAATGTCGAGCGGTATCACGAGGCAGTCGAGTGGTTCACGGTGAACAAGACGGCTGTGGATCAGCACATAAACGGTTCCATCAAGAGACTGTTCCGGCTCGTCGATACGAATGCGGCGACAGGCGAGAAGGTGGATAACCCGCAGGTGCAGATTACGGAGATGGGCAGGGATCAGGCTCACAGCACCGGCGACGTCATCAATGTCTCCATTTTGTCGCGTCTGCTGCAGGCCCAGGGAACCAAGGTGGATCCGGTAGACGGCACGGTTTCCACTGCGGAGAACGCGGTTACCACGTACGATTTTCTCGACAAGCGCATTCTGGCGGGCACCGATCATTTTGCCCGGTATATGAACGGCTATGATACGCCTTGGATCCCGACAGAGGCGCGTATGCGCGAGGATGGCAGTCCGGTCATTTACCAGGTATTGAATACCGCATATCAGGGAAGAATCGGCGGCAATGCCTACGATCTGTACTATTACTATAAATATGAGCAAGGCTTGGACATGGAGCAGGTTGCTCCGTACTTCGCCGAGATGTTCAAAAAGAGGACGGATTACCATTGGGCATCACGGGATTCCGGAGGGGAATATTGGCTGTACATCCCTAACGAAGCCGAGGCCGAGGGAACGGCAAATCTACCGAAGGTTAACCCGAACCCGAATTGGAAAGAGATCGAGGATCGGTTCACCAACCTGGACGGCAACTCGACCGCCATGCAAGAGGGCGATGTTTCCTTCGTCCGCATCAACGCAACGGAATCCGGCAGCAAAATCGCTTTGGTTCAATCCGATAGTAGTACGAGAGCGATCGGATACAAGATCCGGACGAATGGTGCGGCGAAGCTGGAAGCCTTCGGCGAAACGACCACGTTGCCGGATACCCTGGGGCAATGGAGATATGTATATTATAATCTCCCGAAAGACACTGGGCTCCGGACCATGAATTATTTCACGATTATAGGCAACGGAACGACGGTCGATATCGACCATATCAATGTCAACGCGGCCAATGAACTGACGCCGCCGGTGTTTAAGGAAGGAAATACCGCTTTGAACTTGTTTGCCTATGCAGGGTCCGAGGCGGCGCTCCATTATGATTTCTCGGCAACGGACGCAGGCCCGTCCGATGTTGTGACCTATCGGATTGCGGGTGCGCCCGAAGGCGCCGTGTTCGATACAAGCACCGGCGCATTTGACTGGAAACCGTCGCAAGCTGGAACGTATGCCTTCGGCGTGGAAGCTTCCGACGGCACGACGGTATCCACGAGAGATGTCACGGTGACCGTCGCCAATGATCGGCAGTCGGCGGTGGATGCCGTCATTGCGCCCTATGACGCCAATACGGATTATATCCGGGCAACGCACGATACGTATAAACTAACATACGACGACACCATGAGCGTCATTGACACCGCAACGGATGCCGAGTTCTATCAGAAGCTGGCGGCTCTGTATGACGCCGTGCAAGGACTTCAGTTAACCACGCCGTTGCACACCGACGGCAGCATTAATTATTTGAATATGTTCTTATCTTCCGGCTTTAACCCGAAAAATTTTCTGGACAGTGTCACGAGTACGTTCGGTAATACAGCGATTAATCTGGGCGTTCATATGGACATGGGACCCAATTTCCGGGTTTCGGCCAGCAAGTTCCAGATTCAGGCACGGGCCGGTTTTCCTGAACGCGGCGGCGGCATAACCATGTTCGGATCCAATGACAAAGAAACCTGGACCCGGTTGACGCCGGAGG
Source organism: Paenibacillus harenae DSM 16969 (assembly GCF_000422465.1). GTDB lineage: Bacteria > Bacillota > Bacilli > Paenibacillales > Paenibacillaceae > Pristimantibacillus > Pristimantibacillus harenae. The sequence continues at coordinate 75,516 of NZ_KE383842.1, forward strand.
TGACCCCCGTGTCAGCAGACCTGCACACGTTGACGGTGTCGCCGGAACTCCAGAATGAGCCATTCCGTTTTCTGAAAATCCAAATGATTAATAAGCCGTACGACGCTCCTTGGCCGGAATTGTCCGAGTTCCGGATCTTCGGGAAGCGTCACGAGGTCATCAACAAAATCTCATCGGTCTCCATCGGCTCGGATCAGGCCTTCGGAGGGCGGATTGTCCTGGGAGACACGGCGAAATTGTCCTTCCAATCGACGGAAGCCATTCAGAATGTGAAGGTTACGATTCAGGGTGTACCCGCGATCGTCCATTCGGAGGATGGCCTGAACTGGACGGCCGAAGCGGTCATGGGACCGGAAGCGGCGCCCGGCACGGTATTATTTAAACTCAATTATCAGACGGCGGAAGGCATTGAAGCCCCGGAAACGTTGTTCGTAACCGACGGGTCACGCTTGATACTGGTGGATGAATCGGACGTGATCCCCGATGTGACGTCAATCGCTGCAGTGAGCGATTCCTACGGCAGATCGCCGGCAGACGCGATCGCGGTGGCGAACAGATTGTTCGATAACAATCCGGGTACGGTGACCGATTACCGCTTGAACGGAAGCGGTGCCGGAGCATGGGTTCAATTTGACTTCGGTCAAGGCGGATATGCGAAATTGTCCTATGTGGAGCTGCTGGCAAGGCAAGACGGGTACTACACCAGAATTGGCGGAACGGTCATTCAGGGCTCCAATGACAATGCGACATGGAAGACCCTCTCCACAGGAGCGGTCTCCACGCGGGACTGGCAGTTCTTGTCGATTAGCGACAATACCCCTTACCGGTATATCCGCATTACCAATGGGAATAACTGGTTCGGGAATATGTCCGAAGTGAGATTCCACGGCGATCTGGATTATGATGCAGATTACTTTGATTCCAACGTGCAGGCGCCGGACGGCTATACCAAAGGCAGCTACTACCTGTATATGAAGGAAGTGGCGCGGATCAAAACGGCCATGAGTGAACCGGGTGCAGATACGAGCGGGCTTGCGGCCGAGTTCGATCAGGCCAAGAATTTGCTTGTTCCTTATACCATATCGCTTTATTCGTTTGAAGGGGATGCGAACAATACGTTCGGGTCAAACGGCGGCACCGTCATCGGATCGCCTGCTTATTCGGCCGGAAAGATCGGGCAAGCCATCGAACTGAACGGCACGAACAGCTATGTCACGCTTCCTCAGGCTCATCCTTTGTCCGCTGCGGAAGCCATCACGATTACTGCTTGGGTGAACTGGAGTGGTGGAAATATGTGGCAGAGAATCTTCGACTTTGGAAACAGCACGAGTCAATACTTGTTACTGACACCAAGCTCGAGGGATGATAAGAAGTTGCGTTTCAAGATCAAAAACGGAAGCAGTGAGTTGGAATTGGAGACGCAGCAGCTTCCGGTAGGCGACTGGGCGCATGTGGCGGTAACGCTGGGAAGCGGTACGGCGAAGCTGTACGTGAACGGCGAACTAAAGGCTGAGAGTAATAACCTGACGATCAAACCAAGCGACTTCAAGCCAAGAAACAACTATATCGGCAAAAGCAACAATTCAGCAGATCCGTTGTTTAACGGCAAAATTGACGAGTTTCGCATTGAGAACTCTGTCTTAAGCGCTAACGAGATCAAAGCACTTTATAATAAAACATCAACATGGTTTGATAATACCTTACTCACGCTGCTGCTGGAAGTAGCCGCGGCAATCGATACCGAACTCTACGATGAGGAGACCGTACAAGCGCTTCAGGAGGTAGTTTCGAACGCTCAATCGGTGTTCAACAATGCAGATACGTCACAAGAAGAGATCGATGCGGCAGCAGCGAGCTTGCTGCAGGCACTGGAAGGATTGGAGATCAAGATCACGGCATCGTTCGATCCATCCGCACCGAACGGTCTGAACGGCTGGTATACTTCACCTATTACGGTATCGTTGTCGTCTCACGGGAATGTGCAGTATAGTTTGGACGGCGGAAGCAACTGGTTCGCCTATGACGCGCCTGTTACCCTGAACCAAGAAGGCACGAACCAAATGCTGTATCGTCCCGCTACCGTAACGGATTCTGTATATCCGAAATCGGCAGATGTCAAGATCGATCTGATTGCACCGCAAGTCACGATTGCCGGCGAAGCTTCGTATACCATTGATCAGACGGTTATTATCACTTGCAGTGCTGTTGATACTGTATCCGGCGTCACCTATTCGCCATGCGGCATTCCGCTTGAAGAGAGCAAAGCGTATACTCTTGAGCCTGGCGTTCATACCGTATCGGCGGAAGCGGAAGATGCAGCGGGTCACCGGGGATCGGCCGAGCATTCGTACAGCGTAGTTGCGACGTTCGACAGTCTGTCCGCACTAACCGGTACATTCGCGGTCGAAACCGGTGCGGCGGGTGCGGAGGAAGTTGCAGCATCGCTTCAACAGCAGCTTGAAATTGCCAAAGCGAGAGCCGCCGAAAGAAACGGCGCGGAAGCCCGCAAAATCCTCCAAGCTTACATCAAGGAAGTGAATGAGCAAAGCGGCAGAGTGTTCACGGCTGAACAAGCGGCAGTGCTCGTACGCTGGGCGCAATGGCTGCACGATGAGACGCCGCTCGCGGGAGGGGCACCGGGGAAACCGGTCCTCTCAGACAACAATGGTCACGATACGGGGCTGAAGGACGGCAGCTTTACCGTTACGATGAACCTGTGGTGGGGGAATAACGGCACCGAGTTCAAGCTGTTCGAGAACGGCGTATTGATTCATACGCAGGCTCTGACCGATTATTCGCCGAAAGCGCAAACCGTGAAGACCGATATTACGGGCAAAGCGAACGGAACGTATACGTACACCTGCGAACTGACAAACGTCTTCGGTACGACGGCATGCGATCCGTTTGTCTTAACCGTCACCGATGCCGAGCCAGGCAAACCGGTCTTGTCCCATAACAACTGGGACGGCGACGGCAGCTACGACGTCACGATGAATATGTGGCGGGGAACGAACAGTTCCGAATACCGCCTGTACGAGAACGGCGAATTGATCGACACGCAGACGCTAAGCGAGGCGACGCCGAATGCCCAGAAAGCGGTAACGAGCGTTTCCGGCAAATCGTCGGGTGAATACGAGTACCGGGCCGTACTGGTCAATGCGGCAGGGGAGACGTCCAGCGAGATGATTACCATCACCGTCAAGCAGCAATAAACCGGACCCATCCGGCCGGCCAAATCGTCGGTCACTGGCTTCAGGGAAGATCGGAACATCCGGATGGCCGCCTGAAGTGGGTAACGGGGACCGTCGATTTTCAGAGCAAGTCGAATGGTTTCGCCGGAAGTGCGCCGAGGCCGTCCCGGGCTGGCGAGAGCTGAAGGAGCGGATCGAACGGCTGCTTCCGGAGCTGGCGGACCCGGACCGAATTCGGCTAAAGGATCATTTGCTTTTTCACGTAGAGCTGCATTTATCCGGCTGCGAGGGCTTTGAGGCATTGGGAAAATCGCACTCCGCTTACCGAGAAGGAAACTACCCGCTTGCATTCGTTTATGCTGCTCAGGCGATGTGGAAGTATGAGAAGGGCCTTATCGCGTTAAAGCAAGCCGAACATGGGAAGTGGGAGAATTTCTTCCGGGCGGACTGGCTGACGAATATCGAGAGTAAGGTGCAAACATGGATACGCTTCGCCGCTGGCTTCGCATGCACGGCGAAGCCCCAATTTCTTTGCGTGGTACAAGCAGTTTCTGATGCCGGAAACAGAGAAGCATATTTACCTGGAGAACACGCATCGTAAACCTCTTTCAGACGAACTGGCCCAAAGGCTAGCGGAGAAATTCGGCGTCTAAGCGTATATTTTGGAATAATGCGGTTGAAGAAATAAATACGCCGGGCTGAAGCGCCCCGGCCCGGCGCTTTTTGGGGATTGGGGTCAACAAAGAGAGAAGGGAATGAACCGATGAGGATGTTTTGGGAAAGCTAACGATTTATTTGGCAGGAGACTCGACAATGGCGGATGATACGCCGGAATCCTATCCTATGCAGGGCTGGGAAATAAGCGCCATTTATTTATTCCCGATTCCGTCTTGATTGTAAATAAGGCCGTATGCGGTAGAAGCTCCAAGAGCTTTATCTAGGAAGGAAGGCTCGAGGAAATTTTAACCATGATCAAGCCAGGTGATTACTTGTTCGTTCAATTCGGTCACAATGACATCAAGGAAGATGCTGAAAGACATACAAGTCCGTGGAGCACGTACCATCAATATTTACGGCAATATGTAGACGGAGCGAGAGCGAAGGGGGCTCATCCCGTACTCATTTCGTCTCTCTGTCGCAGACATTTTGACATTGACGGATTATTGATCAACACGCACGGCGATTATCCTAGGTCGATGGAAGCATTGGCCCTTCAGGAAAATGTGCCTTTCATCGATTTATGCGGGCGAAGTGCCGTTGCATTCAAGGAAATGGGAGATGCCAAATCGAGAGAGTGACTAACATGGTTGCACCCGGGCGAATATCCGAAATACCCGGAGGGATCGAAGACAATACGCATTATAATGAACAAGGTGCGAAGGCTGTCGCGCAAATGGCGGCCGATGCCATCAGCAAGCTGAACTTGAAAATCGGTTGATTCCTTTGGCTTATTTAAAACTGAAGGAATTCCTTTTGACGCGAAGAGGCCGTGTCTAGCAGGTCGATGATATCGATATTTATGGAACAGTCTACTAGTTTATATGCGTAAATTAACTAGGGAGGTGAGTCCATTGATATAAATATGAAAGCGATTTCATATTCGAATTTGTCATTTAGCCCAAAAGGCAAGACTGTTCAATGATGTTTCAGGAGGGAGATATTTAAATGCAAAACAGAATCAAGTATATACTCAAACAAGTAAAGAAAACACCAAGACAAACCGGAAGGTTTTTGATTGTTTTCCTGCTCGCCGCGTTGATTTTACCGTCGTTCGGACCAGCAGGTCCGGGGGTGGTGCATGCGGCAGAAGAGCCGTCAGCTGATGGTTATCTGGATAAAATCATATTCGGCAATACGGATTCTGAAAGCGCTCACAATTTCAAGGGCGATTTTACAAGCGTAATGACCGGCTTTATGGACGAGCCTGCCCGGGTATCGAATCCTCGTGTTCCGGCTGAAGGGCAGGGCGGGGATCTGACGTTCACAGTGAAGGTCGATCCGTATTTGCGCAACTATTTGACTTTGAAATTTGGTAATGAAAGCTCGGATGGTTACATCGGCATGATCAATATTAACGGCGAGCAGATCGGATATATCTCGTACGGCGATTATGAAACGATTAACAAACGCCGGGTACTGCCGAACCGTTTCTTATACAATACGATCATGCTTCCGCTGGAATCGACGGCAGGGAAGGAAACCGTCGAGATCACGGTTAAATCGTTCAACCCTTGGGGTAACATGACTTCCGATACAAGGGGCTATTATAGCGCCTACACTCATACACAAGCCTATATTAACGTAGATGGGGAAAAGCAGGGCTATAAATGGGGGCCCGATCAGAATCCGGATACGATGCTGTCGCCGGATCTGACGGATACGGAGAAACAGGCTCTGATCGATGGCTACATGCAAGATCAGGTAAACCTGTTTAACTCGTTATCGAATAAAGTGGATGGAAGCACAGGAGGTAAGATGTCGATCGTCCGTTATCAGGACGAACTGATGTTTTACGCGGACGTTCTGAAACAAAGTTGGTCTCCGGCAAAGACGCCGGAAGAGAAGAAAGCGGCGCTTCAGCGCATTTTCAAAACGATCGACAACCATGTCAAAGATTATTATGGCAATACGAGGCTGGTGCTGCGCGGCGGACATCAGGGCGACTGGGGCGGCTACTACGGCGCGCTCGGTGAAGCGCTGTACATAGTTGAGAACCTGATCAAGGACGACACGATCTATGGGGAAGCGGCGTGGGGCGCATTTCTGGACGAGCCGTTCGTCACCGGAACGACCGAAGGCGAATTCTCTCTGGCGGGCGTGGACTGGGAAGGCGGCGAGCTGACGCGCCGCGAAGCATGGGAACGGGTGCTGAAGGGGAATTTTGACTTTGCCCGTACACGGCTTTCTTATATCTATAACCAGGTGTACTATACGTACGCAGGCGCGTGGGAGGCTCATGAAGGGCTGCGTCTTATCGGCTCAAGCTTCTACGAAGGCAAAGAGCGCAGCAATCAAATCCTTCTGGAATCATTGGGGATCAAGCCATTCTTGGGAGAAGAGGTGTTGGTCGGTCCCAGCGGCGAAGAATTGGATTTATACCATTCGCTGTTCTATCACGATGGAAATGCGGTCTTCACGGACGATTTTGTCCACATTGTCGGGAAAGGGCTTGCGGGGAGCAAGCTGGATGCGGAAGGCAACGTGGTTAGAAGACTGCCTTACGGCAAGCATTATACCGGCTTGACGGAGGCGGGACTAACAAGGGAAAACGGTTATGTTGCAAACTATGGTGAGGCTGCCAACTATCTTCTGACTTATTTCTATAAAACGTTGAACCATGCCGGCGATGAAGAGATGAATGACGAAATTCTGAAAGCGGCATTGAAATCGGTTCACGCCCGCGGATTTGTCCGTTACTCTTCACTAACCGATGACGGAAAACGAGTGATGAGAGCGGAGCAAGTCACGGACGAGCGAAACCAGTCGATAAACGGGCTTCACGCGTATGGCGCAAGAGTGGGCTTTGGAATGGGGATGCAGTTTGCATCCTTGGAAAAGGCGATGGCTCAGAACGAGCAAAGATACAGCGGTCCGGAATGGGACGAGTACTGGCAGTACGCAAGAGAAGCGGTCGGTTTCGTGCAGCAGCAGCTTGCGGATCACCAGCTATTGCATACCAGAGACTTCGGAAGTAGAATTTCGATGAGCCGACCGAATTACAGTTTAGCGGATGACTATGATTATGTGACTTCCGATCGGGCCGACTACAGCCGGTTTGACGGCAATGTTATGGCTGGGGTTGTCCTTCCGCATTCGGATTTCGATGTATACAAGCCGGAAGAAATTGCCGCGCTTGGCGTCAATCCGGACGACTACGAGCAGTTTGCATGGACGGATATCGACAATATGTACGTGTCGGTAAAAGACGGCGATTTCAGAATGTTCGGCTCGCTGTTTTACCGAAATCGCGGTATGGCAAGCAACGGACGGCTTCGTGTGATGAAGGACAGCTACGACCATATCGTTCAGATCGCAACCAACAACAAGTTCCGGTATGAAGATTACTACTTGCGGGCGCCCTACATCGACTGGGATTTTCACTTTAACGGCCTGGCGAACAATTGGAGCGGGGCTCCGCAGGCGCTGGCCGGCGAAGTTGCTCCGGCTTCTTATCAGCCGGGCGTAGGAACGATCAACCGCGATAACTTTGAAGTGGACAATCCTTATTCCGGTTACCCGGAATTGCAAACGTCAAGGTACGGCAAATATTTCATCATTTTCAACACGACCCGCGATGAATACGGCAACAAGATGACGTTCGATGTGGAACTGCCGGCCGACTTCACGGGAAGCGAGGTGCTCGACCTTGTCTCGGGGACGAACATTGCGGTCGTTGACGGCAATGTGACCGCCCTGCCAAAAACCGCTATGGTGCTGAAATTGACGTCGGATTTCGAACTCGCTCCGAAACCGTTCCACGTCGATTTCGTCCATGCGCTTGCGGGCAATGGCTACGCAGGCATCTCATGGAAAACGACTTCCGGCGGGCAATCCTATACGATTAAACGTTCGGAAACAGAGGATGGTGAATACGAGACCATCGCAAGTGGAGTAACCGGCAATTATTATAAGGATCAGACGGTCCAAAACGGCAAGGTTTACTATTACAAAGTCGCTGCCGTAAACGCAAACGGGACAGGCTGGGATTCCTGGCGCGCTAAGGTTGACTTGACAGCGCCGGTATCCGGTGATGCCGATGCAGTATGGCGCGACGACCGCATCGGGACCACGACAGGCAACGCTGTAATCGACGGCCCCTCGATATCGATCGATGCTGTAGACGGGACAGGTTTCGGTGAAGGAGATGACTCCAATATTTACAAGCGGGATATTTTCGATTCGCTGCATTTTGTAAGCAGGGTCGCTTCCGGCAACAGCTCCATTAGTGCGAAGATCGACAGCGCTTCGGGAGAAGCGGGCGGCATCATGATGCGCGACCGGCTCACTGAGGGAAAAGCCCGCTATATCTATTTCGGCGCGGACGAGAACGGCGGCCTTGTGCTGCAAAACCGCACGAGGATCTCGATCCATCAATTTACGAATCAGGCGGTCGTAAGCCCGTTGAATGCGAATATTCAAGGCTACACCGCTCTGGAGTATCCGTACATCAAACTGATGCGCGACCATGACTCGCAGACGGTGTACGCCTTTGTATCCAAGGATGGGACGAATTGGACGTATGTGACGAAGATGTCTACATTGCTTCCTTATGCTTACTATACGGGAGTCACCGCTTCCGATCAGGCGGAGTTCAGCGAAGTCAACGTGGCGGAAACGCCGCAAGGCAGTTTGACTCCATTCGTGGAAAAAGTACAGGATCAAGCGACACTGTACTGGAATAAACCGAAGCAAGCTTCTTGGTTCAATGTATATCGCGCCGCGGATGCGGCGGCGAGCCAGACCGATCCGGAATTGAAACCGGGTAGGGCGGAGCCGGCAGACGGTTCCCCCTGGACGCTCGTTCTCGCGGAGACGAGAGCAACTTCGTACGTGGAAGAGGGCCTGCGGACCGGCAGCGTGTACTACAGGATATTGCCGGTTCACGGGGACGGATCGCCACAGCCGTTCTATGCCGCATCGGTTACCGCGGATCCGATTGAAGTTGTGATGCAGAACGCGGAGAGCTTGCCGGCTTCGGGGTATACAAAGGCCAGTTATTACCTGTACCAAAAGGAACTGGAGCGCATCAAGACGGAGATGGCGAAGCCGGATGCCGACGAGGCGATGCTGATTGACGAAATCTACGATACCCGCAATTTGCTTGTTTCGTATACATCATCCCTTTATTCATTTGAAGGGGATATGAATAATACATTCGGTTTATTTGACGGCACCGTCACCGGATCGCCTGTATATTCGACCGGTAAGATCGGGCAAGCGATCGAACTGAACGGCATGGACAGCTATGTCACGCTTCCTTCGTCGCATGATTTGTCCGATGCCGATGACATCACGATTGCCGCCTGGGTAAACTGGGGTGGTGGAGAAATATGGCAGCGAATCTTCGAGTTTGGAAACAGTACATCGCAATACTTGATGATAACACCAAGCTCGAGGGATGATAAGAAGTTGCGTTTCAAGATCAAGAACGGAAGCAGTGAGTTGGAATTAGAGTCGCAGCAGCTTCCGATAGGCGACTGGGCGCATGTGGCGGTAACGCTGGGAAGCGGTACGGCGAAGCTGTATGTGAACGGCGAACTAAAGGATGAGAGTCATAACCTGACGATCAAACCGAGCGACTTCAAGCCAAGAAACAACTATATCGGCAAGAGCAATAATGCGGCAGATGCATTGTTTAACGGCATGATTGACGAGTTCCGCATTGAGACCTCCGTCTTGAGCGCTGATGAGATTAAAGCGCAATATAATAAAACATCAACATGGTATGATAATAGCTTGCTTACGCTTCTGTTAGAAGAGGCTGCGGCGGCTGTCGAAGATTATTACACAGCCGAAAGTTTTGAAGCGTTGCAAGCGGCGGTTGTTTATGCGCAAGCGGTTCAGGCGGGAGATCAATCGACGCAGGAGGATGTGGATGCGGCTTCCGCAGAGCTGCTGGCGGCGCTGAACGGATTGCAATATATTGCGGGATTGCCGGTGCTTGATCCGATCGGCAATAAAAACGTCCTGGCCGGCGAACGGCTTGCGTTCACGGTTCACGCAACGAACGCGGAAGAAATCGTGTACGGGGCAACCGATTTGCCGGACGGCGCAACGTTCGACGCGGAAACCCGGACGTTCGAATGGACCCCGGCGTTAGAACAAGGCGGCATTTACTCGGTTACGTTTACCGTCGCTTCCGGTGACTTGTCTACTTCTCAAACGATCAAGGCCACCGTCAAAGGGCAGCCGGTCATCGCTCCCGACACGGCGGTGGAGGCTACGGCGAAGCAGTTGTTCACCTACCAAGTGGATGCATCCGATCCGTCAGGCGCTTCGCTCGTTTACAGCGTAGAGAATTTGCCGGCGGGCGCGTCGTTCGACTCCGCGAATGGCATCCTCACTTGGACTCCGAGCCAAGCGGATTATGGCACCTATCCGGTCACCTTCACGGTGAGCAACGGAAGCTTCGAAGCGAGCCAGATGGTGAACGTTAATGTCAAGCTGCATTCGCTTCCTGCCGCGGACTACACGAAGGGCAGCTACTACCTGTACATGAAGGAAGTGACGCGGATCGAAGCGGCTATGAGCGAACCGGGTGCAGATACGAGCGGGCTTGCGGCCGAGCACGATCAGGCCAAGAATTTGCTTGTTCCTTATACCATATCACTTTATTCGTTTGAAGGGGATGCGAACAATACGTTCGGGTCAATGAGCGGTACTGTCGCCGGATCGCCTGCCTATCCGACCGGTAAAGTCGGGCAAGCCATCGAACTGAACGGAACGGACAGCTATGTCACGCTTCCTCAGGGGCATCATTTGTCGGGTGCCGATGACATCACGATTGCCGCTTGGGTGAACTGGAGCGGTGGGAATATGTGGCAGCGAATCTTCGACTTTGGAAACAGCACGAGTCAATACCTGATACTGACACCAAGCTCGAGGGATGATAAGAAGTTGCGTTTCAAGATCAAAAACGGAAGCAGTGAGTTGGAATTGGAGACGCAGCAGCTTCCGGTAGGCGACTGGGCGCATGTGGCGGTAACGCTGGGAAGCGGTACGGCGAAGCTGTACGTGAACGGCGAACTAAAGGATGAGAATAATAATCTGACGATCAAACCGAGCGACTTCAAACCAAAAAACAACTATATCGGCGAGAGCAACAATGCAGCAGATCCGTTGTTTAACGGCAAAATTGACGAGTTCCGCATTAAGAACTCCGTCTTGAGCGCTGACGAGATCAAAGCGCTTTATAATCATACGTTAACATGGTTAGATAATAGCTTGATCACGCTGCTGCTGGAAGCAGCCGCGGCGATCGACACCGAGCTGTACAAAGAGGAAAGCGTACAAGCGCTTCAGGCGGCCGTATCCAATGCAGAATCGGTCTATGGAAAACTTGATGCAACCCAGGAAGAGATCGATGCGGCATCCGAAGGGCTGATTGCGGCACTCGAAGGGCTGCATTGGAAGGACATAACCGCATCCCTGGATCCTGTGGAACCAAGCGGTAAGAACGGCTGGTATACTTCCCCGGTCACAGTAACACTGTCACCTGAGCCAATCGCGGAATACAGTCAGGACGGCGGAATTACGTGGACGGCCTACAGTGCGCCTGTAGTCTTGAGCGAAGAGGGAACACAACAGCTGCTGTACCGCCGTTCCGTCGACACGGGAGAGACGGAGTCACTGGAGCTCCATATCGACCTTACAGCGCCTGTGGTGCAAATAACGGGCGAGACAACGTACACAGTCGATCAGACGGTGATGATTACGTGCAGCGCGTCGGATGTTACTTCAAGCGTATATGGTAAGCCGTGCGATCAGCCTCTTCTTCAGGTGAAGGCGTATATGCTGGAATCCGGAGAGAATATTGCAAAGGTCACTGCAGAGGACGTGGCGGGCCATCAAACGACGGCCACCCATACGTTTACGGTGACGGTAACGTTCGACAGCTTGAAAACCGTGACAAATTCTTTCCTGCAGGAGACGGGCTACAAATCGTGGGAAACCGTTGCAATTTCGTATAATCAAAAACTGGATCAGGCGAAAGCTGCGGCCGGCAAAGGAAAAATAGATGCAGCGAAGAGTATGATAGCCGACTATATCGAGCAAGTAACGGATCAAACCGGCAACTATTTCACACAGGAACAAGCGGATATTCTGATCCGCTGGGCGCAAATTGTGATTTGACCAAATAATAACAGCATGAGTGAAGGCCGACGAAGCACTATGTCGGCCTTTCCTCAAACCAAAATTGGAAACGCTTACACTATTACCAACATTTGTGGACACAAAGGAGGTGGTGCAAGCGAAATAATTCAAGATATGATTGTACAAATGCATCCCATGATGTGTATGGGCAGGCCGCAGGAAATTGCGGATGGCATTGATTGGTTGTGCTCGGATGAAGCTTCTTTTGCCACCGAAACCCTATTAAATATGGATGGTGGATTCACTGCGAAGTAATTGAACCGAGCGGAAAACCGGCAGGTCTGAATCCACAAATGACGTTTATTAATGTTTCCGGAAGAGGGACAGACAGTTCGGAAAAAAAGGCGGTCTATGCGGGCAAAATTGAAAGGAATGATTTATTGCGCCGTCCTTTCAAGGCTGCGTACATGTTTCGACCAGGTCTGACCATTCACCTGCATGATGTGAAATCAAAAACAAAGCTGTACCAACTTGTTTGCGTTTTGCTGAGTATGCAAAAAACGGTGTGCTGAAAATGGCAGATCACGATAGCAAGACGCAGATTCATAAGCGTTGATTTTTGTTGTTCTGACGCCTCCCAAAATGTATAGTTCCGGCTGAAAGGGCAAACGCTAAGAAGGGCCTGAAGCCTGATCAAATTGGAATGGAGGCTGATCAAATGCGAAAGCAAATCATGGCTTTGACAGCAGGCGTGCTTCTCTCGACGATGCTTGCGGGCTGTTCGGCAAAGCAAGGCGATTTGGGCAATAAAAACATTCGTACTAATAGTATAAGGCAAGATGCAAATGGCAATCTTATCCGTGATAAACGGTTTGCGATTGATCAGAAAAATGAAATGAACCGGGTAAACGGCCGGCGACTGAATAGCAATAATTTAGTTGGCTCCCATAAAAATTACCGTATGGAAATGAGCGAAGTCATCGCCGGGAACCTTAAGAAAATAGAAGCGGTAAAATCAGCTTACGTCATGCTGACCGATCAAAATGCGTATGTAGCGGTATCCTTGGATGAACAAGAGCCGTCCTCTTCTTCTAAAATGATGAGCCGCACGAATTCCGTTTATATGGGAGAAGAAGGTACCCGTATGAGCAGAAGAATGAGCAATTTGTCCACGGGAGAACATATGCTGACCGATCAAATCAAGGATAATGTCGCCAATGAGGTTAGACGCATGAATCCAGGCGTGCAGCATGTATACGTATCGGCGAATCCTGACTTTGTCGGGAGAATGGCCTCTTACAAGAATGATGTGAGGCTTGGCCATCCTATCCAGGGCTTTATAGCGGAATTTAATGCGATGGCAGAGAGGATTTTTCCCCCTGCCGCAAATAATAAGTCAACAAACCGCAGTTATATTTTTGATTAACGATCATGAAAATGAATACGGCTTAGGGCTCTTAACTCCCCTAAGCCTTTTTTGAAGCTTTTCGCTTTTTTCTCCTTTTTTTTCGCAGCCGCACCCGTTTTCTTTTGCGAATAATGCGGTTATTCCGCGACAGCTCAGCCCTCAGGCTGTCAGCTTGCACGAATTCCTCTTCGTTGTTCACCTCAAGCGCATCGGCCGCCTGCATCTCGTACGGGATCACATTTGCTCCGATTAGACTGCCGGTTTCCAGCAGCACCGATGCTTTGCTCGCGACGACCGCCCCATTAGGCGCCAAGGCCGATTCTTGGGGAGCATTAGGAGGCGTGCTGACGCTGCGTACCGTATCGGCTCGCGAGCTTATGAGCAGTTGAATCGCCCTGCCGATATGTCTGCTTGTTCGGAACGGGAATGCGGGAGCCAAGAGCGCAATCATATCCGATTCGCCGCCATTGCGGACGAATTCTTGCTTGAGCTGTCTTAAACAAAGCTCCGCAAAATCTCCATCCATGCTAAAAAATGACTGTTCCGAAGAATTGACTTGAAACATACTGACACCGCTGCTGCGGCTGAAACGGTTAGATAGATCGCTCCGGTCGGTAGCGATGATGATCCGGTCGACAGTCTTGCTATCGCGGGCGGCCTTAACCGTCTGTTCAATTAAGCTAATGGGACAGTAGCGGTTAGCGCTGACGGGAATGACGGCCGTAACCTTTCCCATTTTTATACCGGTAACGGACTGAATAAACTGCTTTATCTTTCTCTTGGCGTCACCTCCGCCGTTATAGGCGCTGGCGACGTACATATTCTGCTTAGCCAGCATGAGGCGGCGATAAGAGCCGCTCCTCATGAACGGTTTGATAATTGACTTTAGCTGCTTGTATCCCTTCGCGGAGGTTACCCGCCTGCTGGAGGCGTAATAGGAATACTCGTGTTTATTCGTATCCGGGAAGAAGGCAAGCGAGATGACGGGCTTCCGGAACAGCATCGCTTCAAGACCGGTCGTAGAGAATTGAACAAATACGGCGTCCGAACCGTTTAGCAAATCGTTAAGCTGAATCGAACGGTGGCGAATAAGCCGCGCGAACGGGTATTTGCGAACCAACGAGCGGGTCAGACCGCTTCCTCTCTGACGGGGATGATTCTTGACAAGCAGGACAACCTTCTTGCGGTACGGAAGCAGCGATCGGAGGATGGCTCTCATGACGATTCTGTTGTGTCGCTGCGGCAGAGGCTGTTCAGGATAGACGAAAACGGTTTTTCCCGGCCGTATTTTTAATTTTTTTAGAAGCTCCGCTTTGTTCATCCATTTGTTCGTAAAGATCGGATCGAAACGCGCATTCCCCAATAAATGAAATTTGGAACCCGGGACTCCGAATTGCGTTAGGCGCTTCTTATGCTGCTCTCCCCAAGCCACGTAATGATCGATATTCGTTGACAGGATTTGATACGTATCGTTCAATCCGAATTGAATGTTCATGGTTGGAATGCGGCGCTGTTTACCCATATGCACAAGCAAATAACCCATCGGATTAACGGAAGAAAACTGAATGACGCCTTTCACGTTGTTTTTCCCGAATAACCGGTCTATTCCGTCAATCTTGCGCATGACGGATCGCAGCTGTATCCGAATCCACCTCATAAATGATTTGCGTTTAAAATAAGGATGGATGCCACGCTGCCTGACAATCGACCTAATCTGGCGAAGCAGGGACCGGTACTGCCCGGCATGCAGACGACCGCTCGCCTCCGGATTGTATAACGGCTTCTTTAATCGCCGTCTGCTTCTGTTCTCGATACAGGTAATACTATTCCCTCGATCTACATCCAGTCCTTTGGTGACCAAAATGCTGTAGACGATTTTTCCCGGATTTCGGCTGGCGGGACGATAAGCAACCGGTGTGACGTGATCGTTCCCGACAAGCCTGCTATACAAGGTACGTTTCTTGAACAGCCACTTCCGGCCGCCAGGCTTTGACCGTCTATAGAGCCTGACTGCATTGCGATGGAACGAGTAGCCCATTGCCCGCACAACGGGTACGTGTTTGTATCTGACATTGCGGAACAGATAAAAGAAGCTTGCCGTTAGCTCGAAAGCCCGATATTGCAAGTATTTCATCAAAATACACCCCTGACATTAAGTTCGGAGCAGAGAAGCGACCAGGCTGCGTACGCGCTTTCTGGGCGAGCCTCCTTGGTGCAAGGTTTCGGCAAGGAACTGCTGCCCAATGGCGGCTAGATCCCTCCTTGAATCCTCGCTCTCGATCAACTCGCGCAAGTAAGCTTCCAACTGCTGGGGTTCTGTAGCGATGTAACCGGCTTTTGACCGGGAGAGGATCGACAGGCAGCCGTAATAATCGGTCGGAAAATCAGTTTGCAGAACGAGAATGCCTTTGCCGAACATAGCGGCTTCAACGGCAGTCGTCGAAGATACGGTCGCTAACACGTCGATGCCGTTCAATAAATCATACAAATGATGCTTTGCCGGAAAAACGATAACGTTCGGATGACCGGCGGCAATCCGGCGGTAGGTTTGTTTATCTTTAGGATGACGTTTGATAACGAGTGTTACCGGCAGATCCTTTATCGCGGCCAGCAGCCATTTCAGGAAGAGGTCGTTCATCCATTTAGCGGTTTGTGTCGTATAACCGATGATCAGCTGCTGCTCCGGGATCCCCCATTTCGATCTTAACCATTGCGGGCTCTTCCACGAACCTTTAAAGGCCTCCTCGAACCGGATGCTCCCGATCTCCCGAATACGCGCGGCCGGAACGCCTTTATTCTGCAGCCACTCCCTATAGTTTTTTCCCCACATGCAATAATAAGCCGCCCGGAAAGGCAGTAACGGAGCGATCATCGGCATGTGATACTGCAGGTACACATACGGGAGACGGTATCTGCGCGCTAACAGCGAGAGCGCTTCTCCCGGCACAACGGAGGTGTCATAATCCAATACGACGCGAACCGGCTTCCGGCGAAGAAGAGCATCCGCGGCATGAATTTGCTTGACTGCCGTCAGGCATTGCGCATAGAGCCACCTCGGGAACCCGGTTTTTCCGAACACTTCATGTCTCCGTTTCAGCCGGCATATACGATGAATCTCGCGCCGCAGCCTGCGCCGCGTACGCAGCGGGACGCTCGTTCGCCTCATTCGCGAGTCAAAGCGGTAGATTTCAAAGCGTTTGGGCAATTTAGTTTTCTTGACCGCATCCCAATCGATTCGATTAGAGACCGTTAAGATGACCCGGTGCTTTGGAAATTGCTTCTTGGCGAGAAAAACGAGCCGCCCTGGAAGAAGAATCCGGTTTCGGCCGCGTTCCCGTTTGAGCGGGCGGGCCGGCCTCGGCCAGCGAACAAGCTTCTGCTGCACATCGGCGATAGAGCGAAAGCGGTGCTGCTTTATTTTTTGACGCACATATAGCGAATGACGCAATTTTTTAAGGAGCTGAGCTTTCGTGTAGCTGTGAAAATTCCGCATAAGTACAAGCGGAAGCTCGATACCGCGATAGGTTAAGCCGCGAAATGCCTCGAAGAACTCCCGCGTTAAACCGTATTTTAGATGTAAATAAGGATTCATGCGGTCCGCTCCGTACATGAAAGCCCCCCTTATCCGCAGTAAAAGCTCTGTTTTATCGTATGAGCGGCAGCAGCCGGGTGATATAGGGCAGATACCCATTTTCAGGGGAGTTTCTCTATGATCTCTATCATTTTTAGCAAAGTTGGATGTTTTTCTTATAACCTTTCTACTTTTTTTTTCATACAGTAGAGTAGGACTGCTAGAGTTTAGGACCGAGAAAGGAGCAAACCAAATGATTCAGAATAGAAGAGTCGTCGCTCTTATACCGGCTCGCGGCGGCAGCAAAAGTATCCCGCTCAAAAACATCAAGATGATGAATGGGAGGCCGCTTCTAGCATGGACGATCGAAACAGCGCTCCAAACGAAAGAAATCGACCGCGTCATCGTCTCTACGGATCATGAGCAAATCGCCCGGGCAGCGAGGCAATACGGAGCTGAAGTGATGATAAGGCCGGACCGTTTCGCGCAGGACGACTCGCTGCCGATCGACGTCATAAGGTACTGCATGGAGCAGTTGCAAGCGGAAAAAGAGGCGGCTGATATCATCGTTTATTTGGAACCGACCTGTCCGCTGCGCAAGCCGGAAGATATTAGCGGCTGTCTGGCTCTGCTGGCTGATCCCCGGAACGGCTTTAACACGGTTGCCACGTTCAAAAAGGCCGACCTTCATCCGTACCGCGCCTGGAAACTGGTCGGAGACAAACCCGGCATGTTCATGGACGGCGCCGTCCCCTGGCTGCCCCGGCAGCAGCTTTCGGACGCTTATCAGTTGAACGGCGCCGTGTATGCCTTAACATTGGAAAGTATTTCGGGCTCCGGCATTTCCGTTCTGTCAGACCGCTGCGGCGCCGTCGTTATGCCGGGCAGCCGTTCGGTTGATATCGACGACGAAATCGATTTTTTGCTGGCGGAGCTGCTGATGCAGAGAGGGGATAGCCATGGCTGACATTTATCAATTATTGTCGCTGCAAGGTAAGGTTGCGCTCGTAACCGGCGGCGCGGGTTATTTGGGCACGGCGATCTGCGAGACTTTGGCGGAGCTTGGCGCTCATGTCATAATTGCCAGCCGGGACCTGAAGAAGTGCGTGCAGAAGGGGAAAGAGATCGAAGGCCGCGTTGCCGGCTCGAAGACGACGGCAATCGCCTTGGATTTAATGGACAAATCGTCTATCCGCCAATGCTTTCAACAGATCAATGCCGATTTCGGCGGATTGGATATTCTCGTGAATAATGCATGGTCCGGCAATAAAAACTCCTTCGAATCCATTACGGACGAAGATTGGCTGTATGACGTTGAAATGAGCATGACCTCCGTCTTCCGGTGCGTGAAGGAAGCGATGCCCGGTTTAATCGCCAAGAAGGGCGTCATCCTAAACGTTACTTCCATGTATGGACATGTCGCCCCTGACTACCGGATCTACGACGGCGTGCAATTTACTAATCCGCCCAGCTACGGCGCGGCCAAAGCCGGCGTAATCCAATTTACTAAATATTTGGCAAGCTTCCTGTCTCCTTACGGCATCCGGGTCAATTGCCTTAGTCCCGGAGCCTTTCCACACCCGGTTACCCGGCAGCATACCTCATTTATGAAGCAGCTTTCCGGCAAAAATCCAATGAACCGGATCGGCGAGCCCGATGAATTAAAAGGAGCGGTTGCCCTGCTTTGCTCAGATGCTTCCAGTTATATGACGGGGCAGAACGTGTGTGTCGACGGGGGATGGACGGTATGGTAATGAAGGTCGGCGTCATCGGGCAGTCCGAGGGCAACGGCCATCCTTACTCCTTCTCGGCTATCCTTAACGGCTACGACTCCGAGAAGCTGGCAGCCGCCGGCTGGAAGCCGATCCAACATTACCTTGCGAAGCGCGACGCTTCCGAATTCGGATTTGACGGGATCCAAGTGACGCATGCCTGGACGCAATATCCGGACGCAACGTTAAGCTTGTGCGAAGCGTGCCGCATCCCCAACCGGCTTACCGATTGGCGGGAAATGATTGGAGAGACGGACGCCGTTATCGTGGCAAGGGACGATGAACAATCGCATCTGGAGCTCGCGCTGCCGTTCCTTGAACGCGGAGTGCCCGTATTCGTCGACAAGCCTCTCACTACGAGCATGGAGCAGCTTCGCTTATTACGGCCGTATCTGGAGAACGGGCTGCTTATGTCCTGTTCGGGCATGCGGTACGCCGAGGAGCTGGATGGACTTCGCGCCGGCCTCTCTTCTTACGGCGAGCTGCTGCTGCTGCGCTGCGCGGTCGTCCGTTCCTGGGAGAAGTATGGCGTGCATATGCTCGAAGCCGTTATGCCGTTCATCGGTTCGAAACCGCAGTCCGTCATGGCGCTGAACGCCGATCATCCGTCGATAGCCGTTACCTTCGAGAGCGGGCTCCTGCTGCAAATTGACTGTCTGGGCGACGCTCCTCCCGTATTCCAAATCGATGTGTTCGGCAGCCAGAGGCGCGGCGTCTTTCATATCGAGAATAATTTTTCCATGTTTCGCCGGATGCTTTGGCATTTTTTCCATTCTATTCGAACGGGGATGCCGGCCATTCCGGCGGAGACGACCCTGACCATCATGCGGATACTGGCGGCCGGCCGCCGCTCCGTGGAAGAAAGGAGAAATGTGAAGCTAGATGAATTCTCATTATAAGTCCATGTTTGAGTTAAAGGGAAAAACGGCAGTCGTCACGGGCGGCATCGGCATACTCGGCAGAAGGATATGCGCGGGACTCGCGGAATGCGGGGCGAATGTGGCCGTCATCGATTTGGACGAAGCCGCGGCCTCCGCGTTCGCGGCTGAGCTCAGCGTAAGCTACGGAACCGTCTGCCGCGGTTACGGCTGCGACATCACTTCGGTCGATGAGGTTCGCCGGGAAGCGGAACGTATCTTTCAGGATTTCGGTAAAATCGATATTTTGCTTAACAATGCGGCAACCAAATCCTCCGATCTGGACAGCTTCTTTGCTCCCTTCGAGCAGTATTCTCTGAAGCAGTGGAGGAAAGTGATGGACGTTAACATCGACGCCATGTTTCTCGTTGCGCAAGCCGTCGGGAAATATATGATTCTTCAGGGTACCGGCGGGTCCATCATACAGACGGCGTCGATATACGGTATGCTCGGACCGGATCATCGCGTATACGAAGGCTCCTCTTTCATGGGGCGTCCCATTAATTCGCCTGCCGTCTATTCAGCATCGAAAGCGGCCGTGTACGGCTTGACCAGATACCTGGCTACCTATTGGGCCGGTCACGGTATTCGGGTTAATGCCGTTACGCCGGGCGGAATCGAGAGCGGTCATAATGACACCTTTCAGCAAAAGTATGCGGCAAGGACTCCTCTCGGCCGGATGGCCAGACCGGATGAAATCGTCGGAGCCTTTATATTCCTGGCATCGGACGCCTCAAGCTACGTAACGGGCCAAAACATTATTATCGACGGCGGTTTAAGCGCGTGGTAAGAAAGGAGGAAATAGTATGACTCTGCC
This sequence comes from Paenibacillus harenae DSM 16969, assembly GCF_000422465.1. Taxonomy (GTDB): domain Bacteria; phylum Bacillota; class Bacilli; order Paenibacillales; family Paenibacillaceae; genus Pristimantibacillus; species Pristimantibacillus harenae. The sequence goes on from NZ_KE383842.1 coordinate 96,006, forward strand.
AAACATTGCGATCATCGGTGCCGGCAACATCGGCAGCCGTCATCTGCAGGCGCTTGCTCTTCTCGGGCATACGATAGCCGTCTGGGTCGTCGATCCTTCGGTTCAGTCGCTGCAGAGAGCCAAGCTTTTTTATCAACAGGTTGCGGTTGCTGCGAGCGCACCGTCTCCGAAGTTTCTAACCGCTATCACCGGACTGCCGGATGAATTGGATGCCGTCATCGTTGCAACAAACAGCGGTATTCGGCGTGCGGTTATCGAACAGCTGCTTGCAGCCAAAAAAGTGAAGCATTTGATATTGGAAAAGATATTGTTTCAGAATCCGGAAGATTACAGCGCAGTGGAAGAGCTGCTCAGAGCAAAGAAGGTATCGGCTTGGGTGAACTGCCCGATGCGGATGCTCCCGTTCTACCGGCAGTTGAAAGCAAAGCTGGATCCCGCTGCAAAAATGAAATACCAGGTAAGCGCATCGTTCTTAGGCATTGGCACTAACGCGATTCATCATTTGGACTTAGTGGCTTATTTAACGGATTGTTATTCCTTCACGTTGAACGGCAGCAAGCTTAGCGACCGCTTGCTGGGAAGCAAGAGACCGGGCTACGTGGAATTCGCCGGAACGCTGGAAGCCAGATCCGACAAGGCGTTTATCTCGATTACCTCGCATGCCAAAGGGGAGACCCCCATGCTTATTCATCTGGCAACCGACACCTTCCACTGCTTGATTCGATCGAGCGAGCATAAGGCTTGGATCGCCGAAGCCGGGCATAATTGGTCCATTACCGAAATGAACTATACCGAGCCGCTTCAAAGCCAGCTTACTCATCTCGCGATCCAGCAGCTTCTTAACAGCGGCAGCTGTGAATTGACGCCCTACTCCGCATCTACCGGACTGCATCTTCCTCTAATTACCGCGCTCACGGAAAAATACCAATCGATCGTACCTGGAGGGGTGATGGCATGTCCGATCACTTGAGCTCCGAACTTCTGCTCATAGGAGCGGGGAAAATGGCGGCAGCCTATGCGAGAGTATTTCGTGCGATGAACCGGAGCATGCTCGTCATTGGCCGCGGACCGCAATCCGCCGTACAGTTCGAGCGGGAGACCGGCATTCCGCCTATAACCGGCGGCCTTGAGACCGGGCTGTCGCAAATCAATCGCCTACCTGAAACGGCAGTGGTTGCGCTGCCGGTCGAGGGGCTCGCGGAAGCGGCGTTATGCTTGCTAAGCCGCGGCGTGAAACGTCTGCTGCTCGAAAAGCCGGGCGCTTTGAACGGGGGCGAGCTGCACAGCATCCGGGAAGCAGCAAAGGCCGTACAAGCGGAAGTATTCATCGCTTACAACCGGAGGTTCTACGCGTCGACAAGAAAGGCGATCGAGCTCATCGAAGAGGATGGCGGCGTCAGCTCCTTTCACTTCGAATTCTCGGAGTGGAGCCATCTCATTGCCCGGTCGGCCCAATCGCCGGAAGTGAAAAAACAGTGGTTCCTCGCGAATTCGACGCATGTGGCGGACCTGGCATTCTTCCTTGGCGGACCGCCCCGCACGATGAACTGTTTTATCTCGGGAGCCTTATCCTGGCATCCTGCGGCAGCTGCCTTCAGCGGCGCAGGTTCCACGGATACGGGCGCATTGTTCTCGTATCACGCGAATTGGATAGCGCCCGGCCGCTGGGGAATCGAGCTGATGACCCGAAAGCGCAGATTAATCATGAGACCGTTAGAGCAGCTGTATGTTCAGCAAATCGGGAGTACGGCAGCCGAGCAGGCCGAGCTGGAGGACGAAATTGACCTGCTCTATAAACCGGGGCTCTACCGTTTGGCGGCAGCTTTCCTCGACCAGTGCGACCCCTCCTCGCTCATAACGATTGGTCAGCAATGCGATTGGCACGACAGGTTCTACGCACCGATGATTGGTGCCGGGAATCTATAAAATAAGAAGAAGAAGGTGCGTTTCATGTACGGTGAAGAGAAGTTAAATGCTCATAATACGCTGCGCTACGGCTTGACGAAGGAGTTTTTCGAACAGTTCAAATCGCTTCGTTATAAGGGGATAGAAATCCCCCTTACACTTATCAGGTCCTTCCATGTTTATATTAAAGATTATGTGATCGCGCAGAAGTCGAATACGGCGCTGGCGGCCCGGTACAGAGCGAAGCATAAGCTCGTTACGATGCGCAACGTGCAGACCGCTCTTGTTCGCAAACCCAAGATCGAACGAAATCTAGCGAAGATCAGCCATCGCACGACGACGATGATGCCCGCGAAGCTGGTCGACTTCGCTCTGGATAAGATGAAGTCACAGCCTGTTGTACTCGTTGTAGCCGATAAGAAGGACCTTGAGGCTCTAAAAGGGAAACGGCTGCCGCGCAGCTTTAAAAAGTTTGACTATCACCAAGCGATGAGATCGCAGAGGGTAGCTGCGAAGACCAATCAGAATGTAAAAAGAATCATTTATCAGCTAGTCAGGAAAAATACGGCTCATCCTATTTTCGGAACAAGCGCATTTTCGAAGTGGCTCTATACGCAATCGATCAAATCGATAAAAATAATTAACACCTTAGAGCACTTCATCCGCAAAAATCCGGTCGGAGTAATGATCGATCATGTGGAAATTGTAAATCCGGGCACGACACTGGCTTTATTAGCCAATAAATTCAATCTCCCGTATGTAAATATTCCGCAGCTGCTGATCGCAGACCGCTCGCTCATACCGACAAGAGCTTCCTATCACTTTGTATGGGGCAAGAATTATAAGGAATGGCTGCAAAGAAGAGGCATACACTCGTCGAAAATTAAAATGACCGGAAATCTAAGATTTCAATACGAGAAGCAATCGGCATCTCAACCGAAGGCGGCGTTCCTGGACCGGCACCGTATTCCATCCAGCCATAAGATTCTGGTCTATACGAGCCAACCCTTCGATGGATCGGTCAACGCAGAGATTATGCGATGGATAGACGGCGCGGCGAAGCCTGATTTGCCAGTGACGATCCTTATAAAGCCGCATCCCTATGATACTTTTGACTATTCGGGCTACACGGCCTCCAAGAACGTGAAGCTTCTATCCAAGGATGAAGATCTGTACGCAGCGCTCCGGGCGGCTGATGCGGTCATGACGATATCCTCCAATACCGCTATTGAGGGTGCGCAGCTGAACAAAGGGATAATCGTGCTGCAGCCGCAGATGCCCTACAATTACGACCATCATAACAATGATTTCAACGAGCATTTGGCGCAGGCGTCCGCGGGACTGGTCGCAAAAAACGAAAGGCAGCTAAGCAGTTATATTAGCAGATATGTTCGCAGCGAGAAGCTAAGAAGCTTATTAGTGGCAAGAGCCAAACAGTTCTTGAGCAAAACGCTTCAATTGACAAAAAAACCTTCGGATATGACGTATCGGGTTATTCGCAATCTGATTGCGCAGAAGAGACCCGTATCAAGGGCCGTCCGCGTCAAGCTTTCCCGAAAAAGAAGATTGCTCCTGAAGAGACGGAGAGGCTAGTTTTCAGTGGTAATAGGCGCAACACGCCTTGCAGCGTCAGCCGACTGCCTGCAAGGCGGCTTTTCTTCCAAAAGCGATTCCCGGACGGTATCGCTCCCGGCGAGTTTCATCTCGTTCGCTGAGAGCTAATTAGAGACTGAGCGAACCGGTACGCGCAAATTCAAACCTATTACTGGAAGAGACGCCGGATAAACGGCCGCTAAGGCCATTAATGTTGTTTGATAACAGGAAATAAAAAAACGTTAGGATGCGGGTCCGCTCGCTGCGGATCCGGCATTCCTAACGCTATGCTTCGCTCGGGCTTAATTGCGGGCATCGAGCAAATATTTGGCGTAAGCCATCGGATTCTCATAGGTGGCTGTCCATTCTCTCAGCATGCCGGCATCCCGGAAGCTGTACCGTTGATCCTTGCCGTTGCATTCTATGAACATCGGGAAACCGTCTGCCGTTATTGCTATATCAAGTCCCAAGTCCGCCAGATGAGGCAGCTTCTTCGACAAATAGGATGCGATATTCAGAGAGAGCCTGTTAATATTAGCAACGACCTCTTGATAGGATAGGTGAGGATAATCATTGTAGAGAATGGTATGAAGCTGTCTGGTTTTGCCGCCTTGAGCCACGTTCGTTACGAAGGCGTTCTCAGGAGCAACTTTCGCGACAATGCCTGTTATATTCCAGTTACCGTCACCGGCGCGTTGGACGGATACGCGTAAATCGAAGGGGCGTCCCTGATAGGTTGCGAGGGGCAAGCGCTTCTGAACGATATGAAAGGATCGCCGAATACGGCTGCGAAGCACGGAAGGAAGCCTCGTACCTTTCCATTCGACGGTGCGCCACTTCCGGTTATTTCTTGACAGCAGAGAGGGATAGGTTAGCTTCCAGCCTGCATTCGTACGGTCAATCTTCATAATCCCCCGGCCGATACTGCTGTTATTTGGCTTTATGATGAGCGAATCATATTTTTTCATCATCTGCATGACGGCACGAGGCGTCGCTTTCCGCGTCTCGGGCAAATGAGGCTGTAGATCCGTTTTTCCCATGAGCAATCGATGAATATACAGCTTGCCGTACCGGTTGCGGCGGTTGAATAGCTGGGAGTTACCCGGAAGCAATGCGGCAAGACGGCGATTCATTCGGTTGGTTGAAAGGATGATCCGGTTGTGAATGATCCGCGGCACGGCAACCGATTGCCTGCTAAAGTCATTGTTTCTGCAGATTATTGCCGTTACCGTCGACCGGTGTGAGCGCAAGTCGCTCAAGCGGAAGAAGCAGGGAGTGAAGCCGTATTTTTTCCCCGCTTCCACATAGAGACGCACCTCTTCGTAATCCCTCATGCCTGAGAGGATCTTTCCGTGCAACCTATTACTTACGAGTATGCCCACGAGGGGGGGATACATGGCGGAACCTCCTTGATTCAATTACGATAGTCTTACAAAGTAATCGCTATATAGTATATGAAGAAGATTGCAAGATGATATGGTTGGATTTCTCACTTTTTTGCTTAACTATCGTAAATTTTGCTATAGAGGCCCAAAGACTTGGCTTTTTCCTTTCCATTTCTGGTGAAGGGAAAGTAATGCCAGCCGTCGTCCGTATAACCAAAGGATTGCCAGTCACGGCACTTGTCCAGCTCGACGATGACGATCTTGGCGCGGCTGTACACAGCGGCCATACCTATTGGAATATTCATATATAGCACCCCCTTGACACTTCTATTATTGTTTATTTGTATTATATGTATCGGTTTGATAGATTGTATGGTTTGTCCCCTACCTCCTCCTGAAAATCTGCTATTGTCCATCCTTTAAGAGATAATGGACACGGCAAAAGAGAGGTATTTGCCTGCAAATACCCCTCCTGCATCTTGTATTTCCGGTTCATTCTGCCCTGAGCCTAATGGCGGATACCACTTTTAAGGCTGCTGGAGTCATGTACGAGTCAACCTCAACCGGAGGTAAAATAACGATCGGTTTGCCGGCGGGCTCTTCGCTTCGCACAGGCAGATCCACCGTATCGAGACGTTCAAGCTTAAAGGCGTTGTCCGTGCTAAGCGCAGCGATTCCGACCTTGGTCGTCAGTCCCATCACGCAGCCTCTTGACTTCAGCACTTCAATCAAGGATTCATTATAGCCGCCATACGGGTAGCACATGACCCAGCTGTTCGTGTCGCATCCCGTTTTGCGAAGAAATTCGACGGTCAGATCGATTTCGATCTCCTGATCGATATGGGTGAGCGTGTTAAGCCAGCTATGGCTGAAGCTGTGTCCGCCGATGTACATGCCGTTTCTGGCAAGGCACCCGATCTGGTCCATATCCATGTACAGCTCCCTGGAGAAGGCCGCTTCGTCGCTCGAGACGTAATGCTTGAATAATTGGTCGACAATGGCCGCCCGTGCGCCCGCCGGCAGCTCTCGTTGGAGCAGTCTTTTCACAAATATAATTTCCTTCGGATCAAACCGGTTCGCAATGGCCAGCTTGTTAAAATAGTACGCGTTGCTGTCAAGCTGAAAGAGATCCCGGTATTCATCCAGGGCGGCATAAACATTACGGATTAACAGATCCAAGTTGTCTGCGGCAGCTAGGATGAAGTGGATTTTGTTGACATCAAGCACTTTGTGCTGCATAACCACGCTGGCCGGCGGAAAGAAGCAGCCTTGAATGCCCCGATCGTTCAGAATAGGGAACACGTTCGTAAAATGATCGATATACGCATCATCGAACGTCAGCAGCGCGGCATTGTTGGGCAGCTCAGCCCCGTGGTAAACGGCATCGAGGCACTGCTGCATCGTGACGAACTTATAATGCTTTGCCATATAATCGAGCTGGGATTTGAATTCGCTCGTCAGCAGTCCCTTAATCCGGGGAAACCTTGTATAGGGCAGCTCTCTTACGTAATGATACATAATGATGGATACTTTACTCATCGCGCTCACCTTGGATCAAATTAGGCCGATCCTGATCAGAGTCGCCTTTGGTAATGAAATATGCTTGGTCACTATCCGCTTTGCAAGCAAAGTCGATTCGAACATTCCGCTGCTCGAACGGCTCGTAATAATTCGGAATAATGAGCCCGCTGTCCGGTTCGTTAACTCTGAACCCTGCTGCGGCCAGCGTCTCCTCTTGCAGCCCATAGACATAAAAATCAATATATTCGGCGTCGTAATGCTCGAGCAGCTGTTCGAAGCAGGCTCTGGCGCCTGCCAGCATGGACGGGTCGCCGTAATAATCCACGATGCGAAGCGCGTTCGCTCCGGCATGCCGCGCCTGCCTGAACGTAAACCAAGCGAGCTGATCCGGATTGGATTTGCTGTGAATGGTGTAGGTTTCATAATCGTAAACGGGATGCTCGTAGTATCGCTTGATCCAATAGTGCGGTGATTTTGAAGGGATCCGTTCATGCAGGGGCGGTATCGTATCGGCAAGCCTGGCGGTCAACTGGCGGAACTGACCGGAGCCGCGCCGAATGAATTGCTTATCGCCGCCGCTCTCTGCATCGGCATGCGGCTGCAGGGGAGCAGGGGAGCCTCCGACTAATTGAAACAAAGTTTTATTCGGGTGCAGGATATAGTATTGGCTTAAAACGCCGAGCCGGTATCCAAGCATTCTGTAGATGGAGCGGGCGACCGGGCTAATGCCTATAGCCGCAAGCGTGCGGGGTCTGAACCGCTCCAGCAGGCAGAACAGCAGCGTAAGACCGAGGCCCGGCGCAGCCGCGTCTTCGCGCACCTTCCAGATGGCCAGCCATATATCGCGGTACGGGGGCAGTGACGAATCGAATTGCGAGACCGGAATAAATCCGATCACCGCATGAATTTCATCAGACCCGCGATGGCGCGCGATCAGGAAATGATAGCCGTCTGCATCGTTGTTCAGATGCTGCCAGTCCATCAGCGGGCGGTGAACCGCCAGAGGATGATCCTCTTTCCAGTGCCGGTGCAGGAATTGCTCAAGCTCGGATAGTTCCGAGGGCTGACAAAGGCCGTAACGGTAGGCTTCGCTCCATTCACTCATGCTCAGCGATCCTCCTTATTTTTTTAAAGCGTTGACTATGCAGCTCTTCATAGGTGAAGGCGATTCTGACGGGAACCTTATAAGACTGAAGCCGTTCAGAGCAGTGCTTCTTCACCCGCTTGGCAAAGTCACGCTCATCCGGGGAAGCTTCCGCAGCTTCTGTCCTGCGAACTCGGGCGCATACCATTTGCCCGACGATCGGGCTGTCGACCCCGTAAACCGTAACCTCCGCGACTCCTTCAAGCTCAAGAATGACATTTTCAACTTCCGCCGGGTAAACTTTCTCTCCGCCGACGTTGATGATATCGGACGAGCGGCCCTTTATTCGCATATATTCCCCGTCGACCTCTACCAAATCGCCGGTAATAAACCATCCGTCATCGGTAAACGGGCTTGGAGCGTTCAAATAACCAAGCATGGCGGAGCGTGCTTTCACCTGCAGCACGCCATCGACGACCCGAAGCTCATATCCGTCGCCGCCGATGGACACCCACAAGGAATCGGACGACTTCGACTTCGAACGCAGCGTGCCGATCTCGGTCGTTCCGTACTTCTGCAGCAGCGCCGCATGCGGCATTAGCTCCGCAATCCGCTTCAATGTGCGCTCCGGCATCACCTCCGTACCATACGTAATATATTTGAGCGAGGACAGATCGTAGCGTGTGTATGCCTCGCTAAGCAGCAGCAGGTTCAGGAAGGTTGGCGACACGGGCAGAACCTCGATCCGATAAGCTTCAATGGCCAGGCAAATCGAGTCAGGCGACCGGTCGGACACGGTAATGATACAGCTTGCGTTCGATAATGAATAAAATAACGTATCGATGCCGCCGATGTGATCGAACAGAAGAAAAGCCAGCGTGCGCAAATTCCGGCGAGGTTTCTTATACTTCTCGAGCAGCAGATGCCAGTCATGGACGGCAGCTTTGCTGTTTCCTGTTGAACCGGACGAGAACAGCACAAGTCCGGGGTGCTCGGCTTGGCGAAGCTGCGCATACAACGGATGATCCGTTTGCCGCGGCAGCCAATCAATCACCGGCGGAACATCCCCGGTCAGCCGGATGCGGACTTCGCCCCGGGCAAGCTCGCCGTACTGCTGCTTCTTTCGTTCAGCGCCTGGCGACAACGGGACGATGATGCACCGGTGCTCGATTAGCGCAAGCAGCAGGGCGACGGCGTCCGGCGAGAAATCGGCCTCTACAATCGCGACGGTTCCGCGCGTTACTGCATGCTGACGAAGATAGCCCAGCCACGCTTGTATCCGATCATTTAACCAGCGGTAATCGTAAGAGCGGCCGTTCCACAGGACGGCCTCCCGGTCCTGATGCTGAACAAACCGTTCGACAAGGAATCCGATCACTCCTACACCCCTCCTAAATAAAGCACCTGTCCGGTTACAAAATCACTTTCAGGCTTCATTAGAAAATCGATAACGTTGGCGATGTCCTGAAATTCGCCGAAGCGCTTGATCGCCTGCCGGTTAAGAAGAGCCTCCATTTTGGCCTGCGGCACGGAACGGATAAGATCGGTTTTCACCGGCGTCGGACCGACGGCGTTGACCGTAATTCCGAACTCCGCGAGCTCGCGGGCGAGCACCTCCGTGAGGCTGGCAACGGCGGCCTTGGATGCGGCATATACGGCCTCCCCTTCCAGCTTGAGCGGAGCGGCGACGGTTGCGAAGTTAATGATGCGGCCGTAGCCGCGCTTTGACATCAGCTTTCCCGCCTCCCGGCAAAACAGAAACGTTCCGATGACGTTCGTATTCAAAATGTTCTGAACGGTCTTCATGGGCGTCAGCAGCACATGGTTCATGGAGGCGATGCCCGCATTGTTCACGAGAACGTCGATCCGGCCGTAATCCCGGGCAATTTCGGCGAACATCTGCTTTACCTTCGCCTCATCGGCAACATCGAGGCAGTAATGGCGGTATCCGGGCAATTCGGTATCCGCCGGTCCCCGGCTGCAGCCAATGACCTTGTAGCCTAAGCTTGCATAATACTCGGCTAAATAATAGCCGATGCCTTTACGGGTGCCCGTGATTAGAAGAACCTCATTAACATGGCCGGCTTTATTCATGATTGACCTGCTCTTGCAGCAGTCCGGCAATGTAATCGGACAGAATGCCGATCGTCCGGAACGGGCTGTTCCGCAGCGACATGGCTTTCTCATCGGCCAAAACGACGGCGGCGTGGAAACGGTCTTCAATCGCTTGTTCGACGGCGACGATGAAATGAACGAGGCCCAGCGAATCGAGCGCGCCGCCGTTTCCGAATAAGACCAGATCCGGCGCTGCCCGAAGCTGCCGGTCAGGCGGCAAATTTTCGTTCATCTCCTCAATGACTGAACCTATCGACTCCGCGATTTGAGATGTAAGCTCCATATCATCTTCCTTTCACAGTTCTACTTATTCTGCTCCCATACTATGTTTCTATCAGCGGGAGAGTGATACGACGATAGCCTGTTTCGACGTATGTACCGCGTACAGAATGCCGCGGACAATCATACTAGCGCGACAGGTGACGGGTAGGGCCTCGCGGCTTCGCAGATCAACCGGCGCAAATTAGGAAGCGGGCTTGTCCTGAAAGAAAATGCAGCGACGCGAAGAGTCCTATTCTACTAAATATGAGCTAGCACAAAAACAGCCGGCTGAGCAGCTTGAACGATGGGCCGCAAGAAGAACGCTTTTAAAAAAAGCGCTTCAATCGCGGCCACGGCTCAGCGCTCCGGCCAGCTGTTTTTTGCTTGGCTGTATGCAATTGCCGCTATGTGGAAGTAAAGCTTTTGGTCAACAGCTGCGGGTGATTGTACAGCCGCTTCAGCAGCTGTACGGCTCTCCGTTCGGGATAGTCGGTCAGGTCGTAAGGATTATCCGCGTTTGCGTTTCTGTCTGCATGAAGAGAGGCGGTCACGGCAGCCCGTATGCCGTCTTCGTCGTAATCAACGTGAGTGACGTTGGAGGCGTGAACACGGTCCTTCTGCCTTGCGCCGATATTGACGAAGGGAAGACGGAAGAACGGCGCTTCAATAATGCCGCTGCTGCTGTTGCCAACCAGCATATCGGCATGCGCAAGCAGAAACAGATAGTCGCGTGAAGGCACCGAGGCGTAGTACCGGCGAAGCGGGCTTTCCTCAACGAAACGCTGAAGCTTTTCCTTGAAGATCTCGCCTCCGGCATCGCTGTTCGGGCCGATGACGAGAATCCGGGCCGTCTGCAAGCTGCGAAGCGCCAGCAGGACCGGATCGATCTGCGCTTCAAACGATAACGATTCTTTCGAATCGGGGTGCATGGCTAAGATGACCTTGGGATGGGGCGTCCCCATCCGATAGCGCGCCGTCAGCTGCTTCGACTCCGTTTCGGCGAGCGCTCTTATGCCGAGAATCTCGGTTTTCCTCAGCGAGCCGATTGGCTGAACCCGCCAAGGCTGCTCGCCCCGGTCAACCAGCCATTGTCCGGCAGCCGCAGCGGATACAAAATGAAGATGGGCGAACGTCGATACGGCATGCCTTACGCTGTCATCGGCCGAGCCGCTGATTTCGCCGCCGTGAAAATGGACAATTCCGATATTCTGGTAGTGCGCCGCTATCGCCGCCGCAAGCATTTCGCCGCGGTCGCCCAGCAGCAGCACGAGATCCGGTTGATCAAACTGGAATATATCGCTGAAGTAAAGAATGCCCAGCCCGAGAGACTGAGACATGGCATAGGTAGAGTCTCCTTTAACTAATATAGAGGGCGTTCCCGCCAATGTAAGGCCGTCGCTACGAATCTCGTTGATCGTTTTGCCGTACTCGTCAAGCAGGTGCATGCCCGTCGCAATCAGCTTCAGCCGAATGTCGGCATCCTTCTCCAGCTCCAGCAGCAGGGGCCGGTAAATACCGTAGTCCGCCCTTGTGCCGGTAACGCAATGGATGTTCACAGGCGCCACCTCACAAGAGTCCCCGCCAAGTAAGAGGCTCGCCTTTCTTGAACGTCCGCTTCGTCGTTCTGCCGGCCAACTGCTTGTAATGCGCGGCGTCAATGTCGCTAAGCGGCCTCAGGAATTGCAGATCCGCCTCCTGTATGAGATGGCCCGCAGGCAAATCTTTTCCCGCATAGACGCCTCTGCGCACAAGCATGCGAGTCTGGCTCTCGATCCCGGCCAATCGCTTCTGCGGCAATCCGAGAGCCTGCTCGACATGCCTGATCCCCTCAATCATCCGTTTGAACGGCTGCGGCTCCATTGAAGCTTGATGATCCGGACCCGGCATCGTACGGTCCAATGTGAAGTGCTTCTCCAGTATTTTATAGCCGAGCGCGGCCGCGGCAATCGGAACCTCCATTCCGTTCGTATGGTCGGAATAACCGATAATGCTGCCGAAGGCCGGCTTGAGCGTTTCAATAACGCGAAGATTAATGCTGTCATATGGCGCGGGATAGGCGGAGGTGCAGTGCAGCAGCGCGACATGGGGCGCATGCTTCAGCGCGTCGAACGCGGCTTCAATTTCACCCAGCGTCGACATGCCGGATGAGAGGATGACCGGCTTGCGCAATGAGCCGACCGCTTCGAGCAATTGCAGGTTCGTGATGTCGCCGCTGCCGATTTTGAACGCCTCTACATTCATTTGACCCAGCCGATATGCGCTATTGATATCGAAAGGGGTGGCGAGAAAAGTAACGCCTGAGGCGTCGCAGAAGCTTTTCAGCTCGAGAAATTCGGCGTCGGTTAACTCCAGGCGGCGAAGCATCTCCTTTTGTGTCGAGCCCTCCGTTCCTGCCTTCTGATACTCTACCAGCGCCGCCTGCTCGGATACGAGTTCCTCGCTGCGGAACATTTGAAATTTCACCGCGTCGGCTCCGGCATCCCGGGCAGCCTCTACCATTTGTTTGGCCAACCCGATCGATCCGTTATGGTTGACGCCGATTTCCGCAATGACGTACATCGGGCTGCGCTCCGTAATCATACGGCTGCCGATATTCAATTCCATAGTCAACCCTCTCCCTTTAACGCTTCGCTTAAGCACGCCACGACATAAGCTTGTTCCTTGGCCGTAATATTCGAGTAGAAAGGAATTGCGATTGTCCGCTTAGAAATGCTCTCGCTTATAGGGAAATCGCCTTCCTTGAATCCGAATAGGCTCCGGTAGTAAGGAAACAGATGAATGGAGGGGAAGTAGGGCTTGCTTTGCACGCCAGACCGCTCCAGCCGTTCGATGACCAGGCTGCGGTCCGTTCCTTCCGGCAGCTTCACAATGAATACAAACCAGCTCATCTTCGAGTCGGGCAGGGGAGTTAACGTTTCAACAGGCAATCCCGCTTTCCGGATTAAGCGCACGTACCGGGCGGCGGCGCGCTCGCGCTTGCCGAGAATCGATGGCAGACGCTCCATCTGCGCCACACCTACGGCTGCCTGCAGATCGGACATCCGGTAGTTATAGCCTACCCGGTCATGCGTAAGCCATTCGCTGTCCGGATCTCGGCCTTGATTGCGCAGGCTGCAGGCCAAATGGTAGTAATGGAGGTTATCGGTGAGGAGAATGCCGCCTTCCCCGGTCGTAATTTGCTTATTTGGGTAAAAAGCAAATACGCCGATATCCCCCAGCGTGCCGGCGGGTCTGCCCTTCCATTCAGCACCGATCGCTTCGCATGCGTCTTCGATAACCAATAATTGATGCGCCTTCGCGATTCGCTGAATCTCGTCCATATCGCACGGGATTCCGAATACATGGACGACCAGAATCGCTTTGGTCTTCGGCGTAATCGCCGCTTCGATCCGGCTGGCATCGATATTGAACGTATTCGGATCGATATCGACAAAGACCGGCTTAACGCCTTCGTACAGCAGACAGTTCCCTGACGCCACAAAGCTGTACGGCGTCGTAATCACTTCATCGCCAGCCTGCAGGCCAAGCGCTTTAACGGCGACATGGAGGGCGCTTGTACCGCTGTTCATAGCTGCCGCATGCGAGGAGTGAAAGGTATTGCGGAAGCTCTGCTCAAAGCGGTGAAGCATATTCCCGAAGCTGAGCTGTCCCGAATTCAGCACCTGATGCACATATTTTTTTTCCAAAGCGGTAATATCCGGTTTAGATAATGGAACCTTCATTATACGATCGTTCCTTCCACTGGTTTAATAAAAAGCTGTCTACTACTAGTGTATTATGGTTGCCGGTCGTTGTTCCTCGAGGGAAGCCTATCTTCTCTACTAAAACAGAAAGATAGTTGATTTACTTATGACCGCGGCAATTCTCAAAACATAACATAGAGTATGAGACAACGACTCGGCAGCCGGCGGCATACACTCCTCGATTCACGAAAAGCCGGCATTGCGGCACGAGTTTCAAAGGAAGCAAAATATGACGGAGGAGGGAAGGAATGATGGTCATTTCATCCAGACCTGTATCCCGCTTTTTCAAAGACAAAAAAATACTAGTCACCGGAGGCACCGGATCTATCGGCGAGAGAATCGTATCTACTCTGCTAAGTTTCGAGCCGAAGCAGGTTATCGTATTTAGCCGGGACGATACGAAGCAATATTTAATGAGGCAAAAATACGCAAAGGAAAAAAGGCTTCAATTTATTCTGGGAGACATCCGCGATTACGAGTCGGTCTCGTATGCCGTGAAGGGGATGGATTACGTGTTTCATGCGGCTGCCTTGAAGCAGGTTCCCGTCTGCGAAGATAATCCGTTCGAAGCGGTGCTGACGAATAATTTCGGCAGCTATAACGTGATACGGGCCAGCATATGGCATAAGGTCAAGAAGGTTATCAATATTAGCACCGACAAAGCTATAGATCCCAGCAATACGATGGGAGCCACGAAGCTTCTGACGGAAAAGCTGTTTAAGCAGGCAAACGGGGCGGTGAATAACGAAGCGACCAAATTCTGCTCTGTCCGGTTCGGCAACGTCATCGGCTCGAGAGGCTCCGTGTTTCCCCTCTTTATGCAGCAAGCCTTATCAGGCAAGCCGCTCACCATTACGGACCCGAGCATGACGCGTTTTTTTATGTCGATCCAGGAGGCGGCGAATCTGACGATTAAGGCCGCAACGTACAGCGCGGGCGGCGAGACGTTTATATTGAAGATGGAATCGTTGAAGCTGGAGCACCTGGGCCAAGCCGTACAACAGTATTGCCGGCAATTCGGGCTTCCGGTGCCCGAAGTGGAAATCGTCGGCGTCCGTCCGGGCGAGAAGCAGCATGAAATGCTGCTCGGCCAAGAAGAGCTCGGGAATATGGTGGAAGACGACGAGCTGTACGTCGTACTGCCTGCGGGACGCAGCCAAGTGTTTCACCATTTCCGGCCATGCAAGGTTTCGGTGTACCGTTCGGATCAGAGTCAGCTGGTGCCGATTTCCCGGCTGGTCGAAATATTAATCCAGTATGGGGAGAAGTAGATGACGCGATGCATAACAAAACCTGGGTAATATGGCGGCATAGCTTGCGATTCCTGGCAGCCTTTCAATCGCTGCAATATGATAACGTACCGCTTGGCATACTGCTGTTGCGCGATTTTCAAAAGTACGCTTTGCATCATCCGCGTTCCTTCCGCAGCTCTAAATTTGCGAGGGAAGGCCCGATCCGCAACCTTCATGCGGCATGCAAGCCGTATTTGCCGCCGGCCAATCCGGATTTGAGCAAATCCGGCTACACGGCGGTCCGAGCCGAGCTATTCGGGGTTGCAAAGGGCTCGGGGGAAGAGAAGTTATTATTTGTTGCGCATCACCGGAGAGAGTACCGCTATATGGCAAAGCTGAAGGAGTGCAGGCCTCTCGTTTACCTGCATGGTCTGCCGCCGGCGAAACTGCCGCCGGCCCTTACTCATGCGACGATGCGAAAGCTGCGCGAATGTCTGGCTCATCGGTCCACGCCTGCGGTATTCCGTCAACGGGCTTTCCGGATATGGCTTGCGGCTCGCGTAAGACTGGCCATTCTCCACATCCGCAGGGTTCATACTTTATTCGACCGTTACCCGATTAAACAAACGATATACGGCTCCACGATCAATCATCACGGAGCGCTGATTACTTCATTTGCCCAATCCCGGCATGTACACACGGTTAATGTGCAGCACGGATTGTTTGGTCCGCTCGGGCATCTGCCGATTAATGCCGATCTGAATTTTGTATGGGGAAAATCGCATTCCGATTTTCTGAAGAGTTACGGGGCTCCGCCGGACAAAATCAAGATCAGCGGCCCTTGCTTCTACAGAAACCTGCAGACCAAACATTCGTCGGGAAGCAAATCGGCGTCTGCGCGGCTGCAGGTACTGGTTGCGTTACAGCCGCTCGGCAACCGTTTCAATAGAACGATGATCCGAAGGATCGAAAGGGCGGCAAGGCCGTACGGACGAAGCGTATTTGTCACCTATAAGCTGCACCCGGATCAGGGGAGCGCGAGTTTTTACAGAAGGCTGTTATCAGGCAGAAGATCAAAAATCGTAAGACACGGCACGATTCCGCTTAATAGGCTGATTAACCGGTCTGACATCGTGCTGACCCCTTATTCCTCTGTCGCATATGAATCACTTATTAACGGAAAACCGGTATTTTTTTATAGGAGGCCGCGCTTTGTGTACTATATTCGCAACGCGCCGATTTATTTCCATACGTCAACTCAGCTCAAGCGGCTGCTTGCGAAATATATCGGAAACACGAAGCGGCTTGCCGCCGCGCACGCAAAAATGGGAGTCATCGATTCGGCGTCATCCGGAACGGACGGCAGCCGCTTCATTTGGTCCACGCTGCGCCTGCTGCAATTAGGCGCGTCCGGCAACATTGAGGGAAACCGCAGTCCCGTCACGGGCTTCGGCGCGAAGGAGGGGGAGGTACCGGAATGAAGGACAGTCGCGAGTTGCTTGCTATTATCCCGGCTAGAGCCGGGTCGAAAGGAATCCCGGGCAAAAATATTCGCCCGCTCGGCGGCAAGCCGCTCATCGCGTGGACGATCGAAGCGGCTCGGCAATCATCGCTGATCGGCAGAGTGGTCCTCACGACGGACTGTGAAGAGATTAGCGAGATTGGCCGCATGTACGGAGCAGAGACTCCGTTCTTAAGGCCAAAGCATTTGTCAGAGGATACGACTCCGATGGCGGACGTTATCTTTCATGTTCTCGAATCTCTAAAGGAACAATCCGGCGAGCTGCCCGGGAGCTTCATCCTGCTGCAGCCGACGACGCCACTCCGGACGGTGAAGCATATTAATGAAGCGATCACGTTATTTGACAAGCAGGATTGCGATGCCGTCGTCAGCGTATGCGAGGTCATGGAGCATCCCTATTTGATGAAAACCATTAAGGACAATGAGCTTCATGATCTGATCGCGGACAGCGGGAGACACACCCGAAGGCAGGATTATCCGACGGTTTATAAGCTGAACGGCTGTATCTACGTTTACGACACGGAAATGTATCTGGCAAGAAAAGAGCTTCATATGCGCAAATACGTCCCCTATATTATGGAGGCCAAGGATTCGATAGACATCGACACGCCGTTTGATTTCGAAATGGCAAAGGCGTATTTAAAAGCAAGGGAACGAGGCTAAGGTCTTGTTTTCTTGCTTTTGTTAAATTCATTGACCCTGCCGGCATTTTCCTTTAGAGTGAAATTGTATTTTACTGTAAAGGCTTGAATAAATGCCGAGCTGAGGTGGGATCCGGAACAATGAATGTTTATCTTCGAATTGCTGCAGCTATCCTTCTCCTCGCCCTGCTGCTGCCGGCCGCTTCCGGCGAAGCGGCAACCAATCTGCTGAAAAATCCCGGTTTCGAAACGGTAACGAACGGCGCTCCGGACCATTGGGGACGGGACGCGTACTTGATGGAAGAACATATTACGGCCTATTCCGTGAGCAATAGCGAGGCGCATACGGGAACCTACTCGGCCGTACTTGATAATAAGGAAGCGAACCACTCGCGCTGGACGCAAACCGTCATCGTCAAGCCGAAGACGATGTATAAGTTTGCGGGATACGTAAAGACGGAGGGAGTGGCGCAAGGCGCCGCAGGCGCGCATTTCTTCGTAGACGGGATTGCCGTTACCTATCCCCAGGCGCAGGATACGAACGGGAAGTGGGAATATGTCCACTTCTACGCGAAAACCGGCAGCGAGCAGAAAAGCCTGACGTTCGGCGCCAGCCTTGGCGGATACGGAAGCATCAACTCGGGGAAAGCCTATTTCGATGACGTGAGCCTAGAGAAGGTATCGAAGGCTCCGGCGGGGGCCGAGGTGTTCAGCTTGTCCGCGACTGCCGCAAGCGACGCGTCCGAGCCGGCGGTCTCAGGCAGCACCGTGATGACGATGCTATTGCTGGCGGGCGTGTTCAGCCTTTTTTTTACGGCCGTTTATCATAAGCTGCTGAGGGGCGGAAGCCTTGCGGAGGCGAAGCGGAGCAGGCAGCCGGTTTGGCTGGCGTTTGCTTTCATCGGCGCGTTTGCGCTTAGGGTTGCTATTGCGGTATCCGGAACCGGCTATGCCAACGATATCGCCTTGTTCATGGCCTGGGCGGATCATGCGGCAGCGCAGGGGTTGTCCGGCTTCTACCATTCGGGCATGTTCGTCGATTACCCGCCGGGGTATATTTATATCTTATACCTATTAGGCATCTTAAAAGAGTTTCTCGCGCTTGATCCATCGTCCGAAGGGACGGTGCTCTTATTTAAAATGCCTGCCATGTTGGCCGACTTGGCCGCGGCAGCCTTGATCTACCGGCTGGCCCGCAGGAAAACGAGCTATCTCTTCTCGCTTGGGCTAACGCTGCTGTATTTGTTCAATCCGGCGGTCATCGCGGATTCGGCAGCATGGGGACAGGTCGATTCGATCTTCTCGCTGGCGCTTGTGCTGGCCGTCCATTCCATTGCGGAGAGCAGAATCGGCAGGGCATCCGTATGGTTTGCGCTGGCGGCATTAATTAAGCCACAGGCGTTTATTTTTATGCCCGTGCTGCTGCTCTGGTTCATTTATCGCCGGGCATGGAAGCAAATACCGGTCAGCGCATTTTACGGCTTCGGGACCTTCATTGTGCTGGCTCTGCCGTTCTTCTGGGGAAACGGCGGCTTATCCGCGCTGTACCGGCTGTACAGCGGAACGCTGTCCTCCTATCCTTATGCGACGTTAAACGCATTCAATATCTATGCGCTGAGCAACGCGAATTGGAAGCCGATTACGGATACCTGGCTATTATTTACGTTCCAAACGTGGGCAAGCCTCTTCGTATTGGCGGCTGTCGCTATCGCCGTATTTTTCGCATTGAAGAAGCGTGACGGCGAGACGCCCAATCGATCTTATTTGATTGCGATGGTGTTAATTTCGGTCGTGTTCGTCGGGGTCACGAAAATGCATGAGCGCTACTTGTTCCCTGTCATGCTGCTCGGCATGTTGGCGTTTATCCAATCGCTTGACCGCAGAATGCTTACGGTTTACTTCGGCTTCAGCGTCACCAGCTTCATCAATATTGCCTATGTGCTGGATTACAGTAAAGTGAGCACGAACGTGCCGTTTGACGGGATTGTGCTTCTGTGCTCTCTCGCTAATATCGGGCTGCTTCTATACTTGTTATATATTGGATATGATAGATACATAAAGGGTAGAGAGATAAGGGTTGAGCAGGTGGGGGAGAAAGAAAGGGCGCAGTCTGACAGCGCCGTGCTGATGCCATATGAAGCGGTGCATGCTTCGAGAATAAGCCAAGACGGCGGGCTCAGCAGACGTCTAAAGAAGCAGGATTGGCTGTGGATAGGCGCGGTTACTCTCGTCTACGCGATCGTCGCTCTCTATCATTTGGGCGATATGAGAGGACCCGGGACCGTATGGCAGCCCGCATCGGCCTCGCAAAGCTTTGTCGTCGACCTCGGCGAAACGAAGCAGCTTGATAAGATCAATAGCTTCGGCGGCGTCGGTACCGGCAAATACAAATATGAGTTCAGCTTGAACGGCACAGACTGGGACAACGTGATGGAGATCGACAGCAGCCATGTTGCCGTATTTGCCTGGAACAGCCAGCCCGCCGCTCTTCAGGCGCGGTATATCAAGCTTACGGCCGTACAATCCGGCTTTTCCATGCACGAGCTGGCGATTTACGGTCAGGGCAACAAAACGCCGCTTCCCATCGTCGATATCAATGACGAGCTGGCGAAGGATGCCGGAAGAGGAAGCGTACGGCTGCTATTCGATGAGCAGCAGCTGGCGCAATATGAAGCTACTTATATGAACGGCTCCTATTTTGATGAAATCTATCACGCACGCACCGCATACGAGCATTTGGAGCATATTACCGCATACGAGAATACGCATCCGCCGCTCGGCAAAATCATCATTGCGCTCGGAATTAAGCTGTTCGGCCTGAATCCGTTCGGCTGGCGGGTTGCGGGCACGCTGGTAGGGATTGCGATGCTGCCGCTTATGTACCTGTTCGGGAGAAGATTGTTTAACAGCAGTCTCTACGGCGGCTTAGCCGCTGTTCTCTTCGCTGCGGATTTTATGCATTTCACGCAGACGCGAATATCAACGATCGACGTGTACGGCGTATTTTTCATTATGCTGATGTTTTATTTCATGCACAAATACAGCTCCCTGAGCTTCTATAAGGTTAAGCTTGGCGCTACGCTGCTTCCGTTGTTCTGGGCAGGCTTGTTCTTCGGAATCGGCGTCGCTTCCAAGTGGATCGTCCTTTACGGCGGCGCAGGCCTGGCAGTCATGCTGGGCATCTCGTTATTTGACCGGTACAAGGAGTATGCCGCAGCGAAGCGGGTATTACATAGCGGAGGAACGCAGGCAAGGGCTTATATGAAGGGTACGCTGGAGCATATTGTCAGCGCGTTTCCGCGATATACCGTCATTACACTAGCGGTATGTGTCGTCTTCTATATCGTAATTCCGCTTATCATTTATGCGCTGTCTTACATTCCGGTGCTGACCGCCATGAAAGACGGCTATACGTTAAAGAGCTTAATCGATTATCAGAAGCATATGTTCAGCTATCACAGCAATCTGGTCTCGACGCATCCGTTCTCCTCCTCCTGGTGGGAGTGGCCGTTCATGAAGCGACCGGTATGGTATTACTCAGGCGACCATATGCCGGCGGGGTTCAAATCAACGATCGTCGCAATGGGCAATCCGGTCATTTGGTGGGCGGGCATATTCGCTATGCTGGCGACGATATGGCTCAGCATCAAACGAGCAGATAAGGCGGTGTATACGATATGGATCGCTTTCCTAGCGCAGTATGTGCCTTGGATGCTCGTCACGAGGCTTACCTTCCTGTATCACTATTTTGCAATGGTGCCTTTCATTATCTTAAGTCTGGTGTATATATTCAAGGTGCTGGAAGAAAAAAGCGCGAGCTTGAGACCTGTCCGTTACGTGACTGTAGCAGCGGCCGTCCTGCTGTTCATCCTGTTCTATCCGGCATTGTCCGGCATGACGGTTCCAAGCTGGTACGTGGAGCATCTGCTGCGCTGGTTCCCGAGCTGGTTATTCTAAAAATAAAGGGGAGGATGCGGGCATGAAGCTGTCGGCTGTGAAGTACAGTATTATCATCCCTATGTTTAACGAGGAAGAGGTTATCGAATTTACGTATGACCGGTTGAAGCAGGTGATGGACAGCACGGAGGAACCATACGAACTTCTGTTCGTCAATGACGGAAGCCGCGACCGCACCGCCGGCAAGATGGCGATGATCTGCGAGTTCGACCCGAATGTCCGCCTCATTGATTTCTCCCGAAACTTTGGCCATCAGATCGCGATTTCGGCAGGCATGGATTATGCGCAGGGAGCGGCGATCATCGTCATTGACGCCGATCTGCAGGATCCTCCCGAGGTGATCTTGAAGATGATCGCAAAATGGAAGGAAGGTTATGAAGTCGTATACGGGAAGAGGCTGAAGCGCAACGGGGAGACGGTTTTCAAAAAACTGTCCGCTAAGCTGTTCTACCGCACGCTTCGGACCTTGACGAATGTCGATATTCCCGTCGATACGGGCGACTTTCGCTTGATTGACCGCAAGGTGTGCGACGTGCTGAGAGGCCTGAAGGAAAAAAACAGGTTCGTCCGGGGACTGGTCAGCTGGGTCGGCTTTCGGCAGACGATGGTCGAATATGAACGCGAGGAGCGGTTCGCCGGCGAAAGCAAATATCCGATCAAAAGAATGATTGCCTTTGCGCTGGACGGCATTACCTCCTTCTCTTACAAGCCGCTCAAGATTGCCACCTATATCGGGTTCGCGTTGTCGATAACCAGCTTCTTGTATTTGCTGATCGTCATCTTCCAGAAGCTGTTCACCGGCAGCACCGTTGCCGGCTGGGCATCGATCGTGGCGGTTAATCTGCTGTTCAACGGCATTATTCTTATCCTTCTTGGCTTAATAGGCGAATATATCGGGCGCATCTACGAAGAATCGAAGAACCGTCCGCTGTACATCGTCCGCGATAAGCTCGGTTATCCGGAGTCGGAAGGAGAGCGCGAAGCGGCTGACGAGAATTCCGCTCGGGTTGATAAATATGTCAAATGAAAGCCGGAAGCGGCTTGCGGCGCAATTTATTCAATTTAATCTGGTCGGGCTTCTGAATACCGCGATTGATTTCCTGCTGTTTGCCCTGCTGACGTGGCTTGGCGTCTATTATTTGCTGGCTCAAGCGACCGCGTACGCGGCGGGAATGCTGAACAGCCTGCTGCTGAACAGCCGGTTTACATTCCGCAAGACGGACGGCAGCCGCACTTCCGGCAGCTTGAATTGGAAGACGGGCGTGCGATTTATTATATGGAATCTTATCGTCCTCGGCCAGTCGCTGCTCCTGCTCGCGGCTCTAACGGAGTGGCTGAGCTTCGGAAGCGTATCGTCCAAGCTGCTTGTGACGGCGGTTACGGCAGGCATAAACTTCTATGGAAGCAAAAGATGGGTTTTTGCAGCCCGAGCGGCGGGGTGATTCACGCGGAGGCAATTATTTTTGTTGAGGCGAGGTGATTTTTTGAGGAAAATAGGGTCCTATACGCTGGTCGTCGCCGGCATCTTAATTCTGCTCTATCCGAAAGCGAACGAATGGTACGAGAACAGGCAGCAGAAGCAGCTGCTCGCGGAATGGGAGGAGTCCAGCTTTGACGAGGAAGCCCAGCAGCAAGCGCGGCGGCAATATGAGCAGCTAACGCAGTTATTTCAAGAGGAGTCGATGGACGAAGCCGCCACTGCGCCGACTATAACTCCCAGCGGAACTCCCAGCGGAACTCCATCGGAGGCTCCCGCCCAGACACCTGTCCAAACCCCGGCAGCGAAGCCTGCCGTGCGGAAGCCAAGTCCGATCGCAACCATTACGATTGATTCCATCAAGCTCAAGCTGCCTGTCCTCGAGGGCGCGACGCAGAAAAACATGAAATCCGCCGCAGCGCATTTAAAGGAAACGACAGCGATCGGCCAAGTAGGCAACGCGGCTATCGCGGGCCATCGGATGCGATCGAAGGGGAGATTGTTCAACCGGCTCGGCGAGATGGAGGTCGGAGATAAAATCGTCATCAAGACAAAGGACGAGACGTTCACGTACACGGTGTATAAAATTTCGATCGTCGAGCCGACGGACGTATCCGTGCTTAATTATAACAACAGAGACAAATTGCTGACCTTGATTACTTGCGACCCGATCGTAGACCCTACGCACCGGTTAATCATCCACGCGAAAATATAAACCGGGAAAGGAGCCCATTTTCCCCATATACAGCACCATCCCCTCCGCCCCTTCATACTATAATTTGACTGTATCCCTTAACCTTGTTAAACCATAAAAACCCGCGCAAGGAGGGGTGACAAACATTGAAGGGTAGCGACCATAAGAGCAAGTTTTTATTGACGCATCGTGAACGCGAGGTATTCGAGCTGTTGGTACAGGATAAGACAACCCGGGATATCGCTCAACAACTATTCATCAGCGAGAAGACTGTCCGCAACCATATTTCCAATGTCATGCAAAAGCTGAACGTAAAAGGTCGTTCGCAAGCGGTTGTAGAGCTGATAAAGCTTGGGGAATTACAAATCTAACATAGCAAGCCCATCGGGCAGCATAGAGATATGCTGTCTTATTTTGTGCGGAGAAAAGCGGATCGGCGACAAACATTGAAGAGTAGCGACCATAAGAGCAAGTTTTTATCGACACATCGTGAACCCGAGGTATTCGAGTTGTTGGTACAGGATAAGACAACCCGGGATATCGCTCAACAACTATTCATTAGCGAGAAGCTGACCGCGCGGTGCGATGAATATTGAAGCTCGAAAGAGACAATAAAAATCCAAATCGTTATGTTCCATAAAGCAAAAGAAAGCCCACAGAATGGGCTTTCTTCTCAAAGTTATTTTTAGGTGTCGACGTACGGAGGTTACGTCGCTAGCTGCAATTAATAGCCTTTACCTGTTCCTAAGCCGCCAACGTTGTTTCCATAACCGCCATAACCGCCGCCGAAAATACCGCAGCTACAAGCGATAATCACCAACAGAATAAACAATACAAGAATCACACCTGTACTAGTAAAAGCACCGCCTACAAGTCCGGACATTGTCTACAAGCACCTCCTTCGTCTTGAGTACAATGTAGAATATGCTTCCCGGTTTGAGCATGCTTGGGTATTTGTACCTTAGGGATGTTAGCCTAATAGATCAGCTTGCAGGATCGTGCTCTTCGGTCATGGCGTGGAAAGCAACTGCGATGCAATTTATGTATCCGCTGCCGCTGCCGGCATTTGTTTCTTAATAGCCGTCCGTCTTGTGGCCCAGTTCCTCGGCGATCTCCATGCCTTCGTTTGCCGGGGTGGTGCCGACGTGGCCGCTGTTTGCATCGGCCTGCTTCAAGCCGTCGGCCACGCGCTTGCCGTAATCGGGGTCGGCCTCGGTAAAATGCTTCACCATCGTCTCGCGAATGACCGAACTGCAGGTGCTGAGCGCGTCAACCAGGTTCGAAATCAGTTCATCTCGTTCCCATTGCTCGAATTTGCGGTACGTCTCGCCGGCCTGCTTGAAATTGTTCTGACGGTCGATCGGCTGGCGGGTAAGCTTGGCCGAATATTCCGGTTCATGCGGCGCTCCCGGACGGTCAGCCTCCTTCAATCCGCCCATCGTGGAAGGCTCGTAGTTGACATGAGGGTTTTGTCCCGGCGCGATATCGACATAAAAGGCCATTTGGCCGTCCCGCTGATTCGTGGCGACCCGTTTCTTCGGCGCGTTGATCGGCAATTGCAGGTAGTTGCTGCCGACCCGGTAGCGCTGCGTATCCGAGTAGGAGAACGTGCGTCCCTGCAGCATTTTATCGTCGGAGAAATCAAGACCGTCCACCAGGACGCCGGTGCCGAATGCCGCTTGCTCGACCTCGGCGAAGTAGTTTTCCGGATTTTTGTTCAACACCATTTTGCCGACGGGCAGCATCGGAAATTGCCCGGAATCCCAAAGCTTCGTATCGTCAAGCGGGTCGAAATCGAGCTCGTCATGCGCATCGTCGCTCATCCACTGCACTTGAAGCTCCCAAGCGGGATAATCGCCGCGCTCAATCGCCTCGTACAAATCCTGCGTCGCATGGTTAAAGTTCTTGCCTTGGATCTGCTCGGCTTCCTTCTGGGTCAAATTGCGAATGCCTTGAAGCGGCTCCCAATGGTATTTGACAAGAACCGCTTTCCCTTCAGCGTTTACCCATTTGTATGTATTGACGCCGGAGCCTTGCATTTGCCTATAGTTAGCGGGTATTCCCCAAGGGGAGAATAGAAATGTGATCATGTGCGTAGTTTCGGGAGATTGGGACACGAAGTCGAAAAAACGTTCCGAACTTTGCACGTTGGTAACGGGATCGGGCTTAAAGGCGTGCACCATGTCCGGAAATTTCATCGCGTCGCGGATAAAGAAAATTTTCAGGTTGTTGCCCACCAAATCCCAGTTGCCGTCCTCCGTATAAAACTTCGTCGCAAAGCCGCGCGGGTCGCGGAGCGTCTCCGGCGAATGGCCGCCATGAATGACGCTGGAGAAACGAACGAACACGGGCGTCTGTTTGCCGGCTTCCTGAAAGAGCTTGGCTCTCGTATACTTCGAGATCGGCTCGTTTCCAAGCTTGCCGTAGGCTTCGAAATAACCGTGCGCGCCTGCGCCTCTCCCGTGTACGACGCGCTCTGGAACCCGTTCGCGGTCGAAGTGGGATATTTTTTCAATAAAATGGTAGTTCTCGAGCGTAGAGGGACCGCGGTTGCCAATCGTGCGAATACTTTGGTTGTCCGTGATAGGATGGCCTTGCCGGTCGGTCAATGTCTGATCGTTCGTGTCATTTGTTGTCATCTTGCTGGTTTCCTCCTAGTTTTCACAATAAAG
Organism: Paenibacillus harenae DSM 16969; assembly: GCF_000422465.1. Lineage (GTDB taxonomy): Bacteria > Bacillota > Bacilli > Paenibacillales > Paenibacillaceae > Pristimantibacillus > Pristimantibacillus harenae. The sequence goes on from NZ_KE383842.1 coordinate 121,808, forward strand.
CCATTTATCGCATGTAGTATGAGTAATTTTTCCATTTAATATGCGACCGGCGACTCCCTTAAATAATTCGGATTTCGTTAACATTTGTTAGGTTTATGGTATGATTGATACAGTTGAAATGGATGCGTTAAACAAGTTGAATAATTAAAAAACCATTCGAGCAAGAAAACTTATGGGAGGATCATATGTTAAAATTTAGTCTGCTATTCGTCCTGCTGACATGGATATTCGGCAACCCGTTTATCGCGATTATTATCATTCTTCTGCTTCTATATGGATTGGACCGCCGTTTCATCGGGTTAACGCCCAGCCTTTTCAAACCGATAAAGAGGTTATCGAGAATAAGGAAATTAAAGCGGCATATCGACCTATCGCCTAATGATATGTCCGCGAAGCATGAGCTTGCCCGGCTTCTGATCGAAAAGAAAAGCTACCGCGAGGCCTTGACATGGCTGGAGCCGCTTCAGCAAACGCTCGAGGATTCGGCGGAGTTCTGGGATGATTTGGGGGCCTGTTATTTGTTTACGGGCGATGAGGAACGCGGAGCCGCCTGCACGAACCGGGCGCTTGAGCTCAACCCGCGCGTCAAATACGGCGCTCCCTATTTGCGCTTAGCCGCGCATTATGCAAGCGGCCGCACGGAACTCGCGCTATCGTATATCCGCGCTTTCCAGGATATTCAATCCTCCTCGTGCGAGGCTTACGACCGGCTGGCATCGATCTATAAGCGGCTCGGACAATCGGAGAACGCGAAGCGGGCCGTCGAGGAAGGTCTGCGAATCTATCGGATGCTGCCGCGTTATAAACGGCGTCAGGAGCGTAAATGGGCCGTCCGGTTGTTGACGAAGAAATTAACGGGTTGATTGAACCCGCATGACTCCTGGTTTTCGACAATCATTTTCAAAATGTTATCATTTGTTAGCGCTATTTATATTGTTGTTTTAAATAGAATGTTTCATAATGAATGCTATATTAGAGAGAAGGGCAAGATGAAGGGATGCAGCGCAATATATGGCTTATGGCGATCAGTGTTATCGTCGTTTCAATTCTACTAAACAATACAGTCTACTATTTTCTGACGAAAAAGACACTGGAGGACTCCTTCAACGAAGAGCTGCTTGCCCACGCCAAACGGCTGGAGGTATCGCTCGAGCAATCCCGGCAAGGCGCCGAATTATTTCAGGATCAGATCGGAAGAGAGCTTCGGACGGCTTCCATTGCGGCGCAATATGCGCTGGATTCCGATGTCGAGAAGGTGACGAACGAGCAGCTGGCCGAGCTTAGCAAGAAGCTTGGCATAAGCCATATCACGCTTCTGAAGAGGCTTCCGGACGATATTATCCTGTACAAATCTTCCGATGAATCGCAGCTTGGCAAAAGCACGAAAACATGGAAGCCTTGGTACCAGGTATTTAACCAATTGTTTGACGAGAAAAACGCCTCGGTTGATTGGCTTGGGCAGACGCTGCCGAATTTCTGGAGCGGCCCCTTCGAGGTCTCGTCAACGGACGTGGACAAAATAAATAAGTGGGGCTACTATTACGACGGCGCGACGAATTATATTGTTGACCCCTATGTCGGCTATGACCGGCAGGAGGAATACGAGAACGCGACCGGCGTGCACCGGATGATCGAAAACTCGCTGCAAAGCAGCGACTCGCTGCTCGAAATCGCCTTTATTAATCCGGAGACATTTCCCGATGGTGAAAATACGATTCACCCGAATGGCGATGTGCAGGGACATAAGGTGCAGGCGCCGATTTTTTACGGCTCGTATACGATGAAGTCGGAGAAAGATACCGAGCTGGTTCGGAAAGCTTATTTAACGAAAGAAATGGTAACGCACAAGGAGAACATCGGCGGCAGAGAAATTTTCAAAATGTTCATTCCCGTGTTTTCGGATGAAAGAGGCATTAATATTACCGACCGGGACGGTATCCCGATGAACAGCTACGTGCTGTCGCTAACTTCGGATTATCATATCATCCAGGAAAAACTGGATGCGCAGTTTTTGAATTTGGGATTTATTATTATCATTTTAACCGGATTCAGCTTAATAATCGCCTTGGTCGCGATGAGATATTACAGGCAGTCCCGCGATAAGGCCGTCAGGGTCACACAGGAAACGTATGTGGAAGAGATCAACCAGCTGTTTCAGTCGATTCGCGCGCAGCGGCATGATTTCTTGAATCACGTGCAGACGATCCATTCGCTTGCGGAGCTCGATAAGTCCAAAGAGCTTGTCGCATACACGAAGGAGCTGACGGGCGACATCCGGTTAATGAACGATATTATCAATATCGGCAATCCGGCGATCGCCGCGCTTATCCGGTCGAAGATTTCGCAGGCGGAGAGCTATAAGATCCAGTTCAGCTGTTCGTTCACAGGTCTCAATATGCAGGAGATGGGCGTGAAGACGCTTGATGTCAACCGGATGCTCGGCAATCTGATCGATAATGCCTTCGACGAGGTGCTTAAATATTCGGAGGACCGGCGCCATGTGACGCTTGTCGGCAAGCAGACGGATGAGGAGCTTGAATTCACGATAAGCAATACATGCGAGCAAGCGGAGGAGACGGTGACGAAGCCGATTTTCGACGCGGGTTACTCCACCAAGCAGCAGGATCATCAAGGCTTGGGCCTGTCGATTGTGAAATCGATCGCGGAGCAGTACAAAGGCAGCGTTTATGTCACGGCGGAGCCGACCGGCAAACTGACCTTTATTCTAATCATTCCGTTATAAACCGAAATGCGCCGGACAAACGAATTCCATTCGTCGTCCCGGCGTTTTTTTTGATATAATAGAAGGAATGCAGATGAACGGAAAGGAAGCGGGTGAATGTCTGAAATGCGTCTCAGCGAAAAACTACATGCGGCATTCGAACAGCAGCTGAAGGATCAAGCCATGACCGTGATTTTGAAACGCGGCTGGCAGTACTATATTGACGGTCAAGTAAACAGCGCCAATGCGGGAGGGCATGATAATCTTTACGGTGTCGTGCAAGGATCCGACCTGTATGCGGTGATCCTCGATGCGGGGCATTTCCGCTACAGCTCCTGCACCTGTCCCCACCAAGGATTTTGCAAGCATATGGCGGCTGTCTATTTTCAATACTGCAACGAGCAGGAGGGCGGTCATGTACAGGCGGAGAAAGCGTACTTCCGTCTGCTCGGCCTTACATCCGCCAGCACTTTACTGAAGACGCATGCGGTTCAGCCCCCTGTAGCGGAGATCGCTCTTGATCCTGGCGAGCAGGGCAGCGCGGCGGATTGGCTGGAATGGATGGAAGCGACGCATGGCGAGACTTGGCGCAAGTGCCGCCATTCCCTGCACGCGCTTCAGCCCGTATTGTCGTCCTTAAAGGGCTTATCGAAGGACTGGGAGAAGCCGCGTCAGCGTCTGCATTGGGGAACGGCCATTTTATTCGTCCTGGAGCAGGCGGAGCGCGCCATTACAACGGTCGACTCGTTCAGCCGGTATTACCATGAAATGTCTTTTATCCGCATGGCTGAGCCATGGGTGGAGCATCTATATACGCTTATTTCCGAGCTTGCCCCCAAGGAGATGGATGCCGGCGAGGAGGCTTGGGCGGACACGCTCGTTGCCACAGTCAAGAAGCGGGCGTCCAGCATGGAGCAGCAGCTCTTCGAGTGGGGATTTATGTATTTGGCCTTATGCGAGAAACTGTCGGAGAATCGGGGCTGGTACGAGCGCGAGTTAAGCTCGATGCTTCGGTTTGCCGAGAATGGGGATGGGGATGCAGAGAATACTTCGTTTGTCCATACGGCAATCGGCATGATGTTTTATTTCGATTCGCGGGATGAACTGGCGATTCGCCACTTTGCCCTGACGAGCTTTGACCGGTCCCAGCGCGTTATATATCCGTGCGCGGCTCAGCGTATGGAGGAAGGAAAATGGGAGCTCGTTGAACGATGGATGAGTTTTCTGTTCGAGCATGTTTATAAGGTAAGAAACGGACGGACGGTAGGCCCGTTCTTAACCTTGTGCCGGAGAGCCGACCAAGACCGCCCGGATCTGCCGGTCTGGACGGACTATATGACGCAATTGCTGCCGCATTCCTATTCGGAGCTGTCCGATCACTGGCTGGACCGGAAGCGTTACGAGGAATGGGCGGATTTGCAAATGCTCGTAGGCTCTCGTCCGGAGGAGGTCGGCGCCCATGCGCTGCGCGAGATTGCAAAGCTTGCTCCCGGAGCGTTAATGCCGCTCTACCACCAATCGGTTGAAGCTTGTATCCAGACGCGCAATCGCCAAGGCTACCGGATGGCCGTCAAGCAGCTGAAAAAGCTGGAACGGTTATATAAAGCGGATAAGAATGCGGCAAGATGGGACCGCTATATTGACGGGCTTGTCCGTAAGCATCAGCGTCTCCGGGCGTTTCAGGAGGAGCTGTGGAAAGGGAAAATCGTAACATGAGGACATATATTGGCGCTCGCAAGCTTGTAATAGACGGTTTTTGGAATGAGGATGACGGCGTCTCGTCCGTTATGCTCGGCACGGTCGAACGGAAGGACGCGGCGGCGGACGGAAGACTGAGATCGGTCCTGTTTGCCTGGCACAAAGCATCCTGGTACGGCGCTGAAATCGAGGAGATCAGCGCGGGCGACCGCAAGCTGCTGAAGGTGCCGCCGCTGCTTGCGGTTGATTATTTATCATCGCCTAAGCCTGTCAGGCTGCTGCAGCTGGATTGGACCGAGCGGATGCAGACGCTGATGCGGCTCGCGGAGCATATTCGAACAGCCTTGTTAAACGGCTGGTTTACGCCCGATTGGACACGGTGGTCGGAAGCGAGACGCAGCTGGAAAATGGCCATTCCCGAGCAGGAAGAGCTGCCGAACCGGCTCTGGTCGGAGACGGTTCAGGAGGCGGTGCGGCATGGCGACAAAGGGGTTGAACGGTGGCTGAGCAGCGCCGTTGAACAAATGATTGAAGAAAACGTATCGGCAGCTCAAGCATGGCGGGCAGTAGAGGCGGCATCCGGGGAGGCGGTCGTGAGACGAAAGTCGTCCGACGAGGAGGATTGGCTGATCGCGATCGGACTTCGCAAGGATACGCTGCCGTTCCGCGTGGCGCTTCAGCTCGTTGAGCCTAATGAAACGGCCGGATGGCGGCTTCGGCCTGCCCTGCAGGACCGCGAAGGAGGCCCCTGGTTTCCGATCCGGCGCCTGCCTTGGATAAAGGGCTGGGAGAAGGATTCCGATTCACCGCTTGAAATCCCGGTAGATTGGCAGCCGCTTCTGGAAACGAAGCTGGCGAAGGAGCAGCAGAAATGGGTAACCGCGCTGCCGGAGTGGAGCGACGCCAATGAAGAAGGGAATATCAAGGAGTTGTTGTCGGATCATGAGGCATGGCAATTTCTCGAATTTGCGAGCGTGCAGCTCCTCGAAGCCGGCTGTCCGGTATTGCTGCCTGCTTGGTGGGAAGCGGTCCGTTCACGCAAGCTGCGTCTCCGGGCAAAGATGAAATCGTCCGTCGGCTCGGCAGCGCAGCCGATGTTCGGATTGGATCAAATCGTGCAGTTCGATTGGAAGCTGGCGCTCGGCGACGTGAATTTGACCGAGGCGGAATTCCTTCATCTTGCGGAGCAGAATCGAAGGTTGTTTAATATCGGCGGCGAATGGGTCCATCTGGATCCGCAGGACGTTACGCAAATCAAACAGTGGCTGAAGCGTATGGGCAAGCGCAAGGGACTATCCTTCCGCGACGTGCTGGAGATGCATCTGCGAGGAGGCATGCCGCTTGAAGACGGAGGCGAGCCGGAATCGGATCTGCAGGCGGAGATCGAGCTGAATGAGCATCTGACCAATTGGCTTGCGCAGCTGCAGCAATCATCGCAAATTCCGTTAGCCGACGTTCCGGATACTTTTCTCGGCGAGCTTCGCCCCTACCAGCATCAAGGCGTATCGTGGCTGTTATTTCTGCGGAGGTTTGGCCTTGGCGGCGTATTGGCCGATGATATGGGGCTTGGCAAAACCATTCAATTCATGGCTTATCTCGTCTATATAAAGGAGCATAAGCTGCAAATGAACGGCCCGTCGCTATTAATTTGTCCGACGTCCGTTATCGGCAACTGGGAGAAGGAGCTGGAGCGCTTCGCTCCTTCGCTCCGCATTATGCTGCACTACGGGAACAGGCGGGATAAAGGAGAAGCGTTCCGGGAAACGGTGCAGGGTGCGGATTTAGTCATCACCTCCTACTCATTAGCCCAGCTGGACGAAGAGGAGCTTGGCTTAGTCGAATGGGATGCGCTGTGCCTGGACGAAGCGCAGAACATCAAAAACGTCTATACGAAGCAATCGATGGCGATTCGCCGGCTGGCCTCGTATCACCGGGTTGCGCTGACGGGCACGCCGATGGAGAACCGGCTGACCGAGCTGTGGTCGATTTATGATTTTATAAATCCGGGTTATCTCGGCAATATGAATGAATTCCGGCAGGCGATCGTTACGCCGATTGAGAAGACGCGCGACGAGAGCATAATCGCGGGTCTGCAGCGGTGGATCAAGCCGTTCATGCTGCGGAGGGTGAAGAAGGATCCTTCGATCCAGCTCTCGCTGCCGGACAAAAACGAATCCAAAACCTATGTTTCGTTAACGGCAGAGCAGGGCGCCATGTACGAGAACTTTGTATCCGATCTGCTTGAAAATCTAGATAAGCTGGGCCCGATGCAGAGAAGAGGGCTGATTCTTGCCGCGTTAACGAGACTGAAGCAGCTGTGCGACCATCCGTCCTTACTTGCGGGCGAGGACCGCCCTGCATTGTGGGAGGTCGAACGCTCCAATAAAGTGGCGAGGCTTCTTGAGATGTGCGAGGAGATCGCGGCTGAGGGCGAACGGTGCTTGATTTTCACGCAATACGTAGACATGGGGCGCCAACTTCAGCAGCTGCTGGAGGAGAGGACCGGCATGACGGTGCCGTATTTGCACGGCGGAGTGCCGAAGGCGAAACGCGATGAGATGATCGGCAAATTCCAGGATGCGGAGGAGCCGTGCTGCGCATTCGTGTTATCCTTGAAGGCCGGTGGAACGGGGCTGAATTTGACTGCCGCGAACCATGTGTTTCATTTCGACCGGTGGTGGAATCCCGCCGTGGAGAATCAAGCGACGGACCGCGCGTTCCGGATCGGCCAGACGAAGAAGGTTCAAGTGCATAAGTTCGTTACGCTCGGTACGCTTGAGGAGAAGATTGACGAAATGATCGAGAGGAAGCAATCCTTGAACGAACAGGTCGTCGGCCAATCCGAGCAATGGATTACCGAGATGTCCACGGATGATTTGAGAGAGCTGTTTGCCCTGCGCAAGAGCTGGTTAAAGGGATGAGGGATATAAATGCCGGAAGATAGCCTGCACGCGAAGCAGCTGAAATGGCGGCCGGCAAGCGAGGCCGCAAACCTTCAAGAGGAACCCGCAGATGAAGACGGCCGCAGCCGGTCAGACGGCGCGAACCGGGAATGGCAGCGGTTCTACGAGGTTATTAAAGAAATAACGGATGATATGCGACGTTAGCTTATCATGATCATAGCAGCCTGCCGGGAAAAGTTGCCCGGCGGGCTGTAATTTTATCCCTCCCCGCGAAAATAAGAGAATTGTATCCCTTACTTATCGTATTTTCGACCTCCTGCATGACGGATAGGGCTGCCTATAATAAAGGTGCGAGACAAACAAGCAACACTATAAACGAGGAGGTCTGTACAATGAAAAGAAGCTTTACCCTGATTGCCGCCTTAATGGTATCCATTCTGCTCGTTGTATCCGCTTGCGGATCGAACAATGTTGAACAGCCGAATAACTCCGGCTCCGAGGGCACGGAAAAACCGGCTGAAACGACAACGCCCGTCGAAGAGGCCAAAGAGGTAACGCTATCCCTCCGCCATACGCAAATCAAAGAAACAAGCAAAACCCGTTTGAAAATATTAGAAGACGTCGTTGCGAAGACGGAGCAGGAGAACGAAGGCTTAACGTTCAAGCTTGAGGGCATCGACGAAATCGTTAACCGCGACCAGAAGCTGAAGGCGGAAATGGCTGCCGGCAATCCTCCGGACATTTTCGAAGTATTCGGCGGCGCCGACCTGAAGCTGTATGTCAAAGCGGAGCGAATGCTTGATCTGACGCTGATCCTCGATGAGCTTGGCATTAAAGACAAATTCGCGAGCTTGTCCGAGTTTACGATCGACGGCAAAGTATACGGCTTGCCGTTCGGCGGCTACAGCGAAGCGATTTTTTACAATAAAAAGATATTCAGCGAGTTGGGTCTGGAGATCCCGACGACTTGGGAGCAGCTGCTGGATATATCCGGGAAAATGAAAGCAGCCGGCTATACGCCGTTTGGCCTTGCCGCCAAGGATGCCTGGGTAAACGGGATGCTGTGGAACTCGATCATGGAGCGGCATACCGGTATGGACGCGATGAACAAGGTCGTAACCGGCGAAGCGAAATGGACGGACGAGAACTTTATTAAAGGCTTCACGGCTTACAGCGAGCTCGCCCTGAAAGACTATTTCACCAAGGGCGCGCTCGGGCTTGCCTACGCGGATCAAGGAGCGCAGCTGCTGTCCGGCAAAGCCGCAATGGTATTCACAGGCTCATGGGACGCGAACCGGTTCACAAGCGACGAAGCCGGCGACTTGAAGGGGCAAATCGGCTACTTCGCATTTCCGTCCATCGCAGGCGGCGCAGGTGATCAAACGTCGATCAACGCCTCATACTCGAACGGCTTCGGCTTCTCGGCTAACCTGAGCGAGGATCAAATTGCCGCCGTGAAAAAATTTATCGCCAACTTCTTTAATGAAGACATTCAAAAACGGACGTTGATTGAAGATAAGCTGCTTCCATCCATGAAGCTTTCCGATTTGTCGGGTGTAGACCCGCTTATTTCCGAGGTGCTTACCGTGATGGCTAACGCTTCGAGCTCATGGCCGGCCTTCGACTCGATTACGCAGCCGGCGGTAACGGCTGAGATCGGCGTCGGCATCCAGGAGCTGATCGGCAAAGTGAGTACGCCGGAGAAGGTTGCGGCCAAAATTCAAGCCGCGCAGGAGGCAGCCAACTCCGCTCAATAAGAGCCAGCTTTTCAAATCGACTCCGATGGGCGAGAGGGTGTCCTTCCTTCCTGAAGGGCGCCCTCTTTTTTAAATAAATGGAGGGGGAAGCCATGAACAAAGCGCTTAAAAATCCATTCACCTATATCGCGTTCATCGTTCCGACGCTCGCGTTGTATGCGGTATTTTTCGTATATCCGGTTATCGTATCGTTTTATTACGGTTTTTTTAAGTGGGACGGCATTACGGATAAAGTGTTTACGGGCTTAGACAACTTTGCGCGGCTTTGGAACGATGAAGTATTCCGCAAGGCTTTGGCGAACAATTTTTATTTTATGGCGTTTTCCTTGGTCGTAAATATTCCGCTCGTGTTCCTTCTATCGATTATCATCAGCAAAGTGGGACGCATGCGCGACTTTTACAAATCGGCCGTCTTTGTTCCGGTCGTCATCTCGACGGCAACGGTCGCGATTTTGTTCGGGGTGCTGTATAACTACGACTCGGGCATGATCAACCAGTTTATCCGCCTCGTTGCGCCGGACGATTGGGCGCGCGAATGGCTGTCTGATCCGAAGCTTGCGATGCTGTCGATCCTGATCGCCAATGCGTGGCAAAATATCGGTTTCTTCATCGTCTTATGCTTGGCCGCTATACTGAACATTCCGAAGGAAATCGTGGAAGCCGCGAAAATCGACGGCGTCAACGGCTGGCAGGAAACCTGGACCATTACGCTGCCGCTGGTCAGGCCGATCTTGTTCGTTATGCTTCTGCTTACCGTTTCGGGAACGATGAAGGTACTGGATATCGTCCAAATTATGACGAACGGCGGACCGTTTCAATCAACGGAAGTGATGTCGACCTATATGCTGAAGGTTGGCTTTCGTTCAATGGAGCTTGGCTACGGCAGCGCGATCGGCGTCGCGATGTTTATTCTGATTTTAGTGCTGACCGGCATGCTGCAGCTTATGACGAGACGCGAGGAGGTGCAGTATTGATGGCCCGATTGCGTAATGGACAATGGTGGATGCATATTTTATTGCTCGGATATGTCGCGGCCGTGCTGTTCCCGCTTGTCTGGCTGTTCATGTCCTCGTTCAAATCGAACCGCGAGATTACGGCGAATACTTGGGGACTGCCGACACGCTTCAGCTTCGAGAATTATGCGGCAGCTTGGGAATCGGCGAATATCGGCAAATATGCGCTGAACAGCGCTTATGTCACGTTGGCGGCCTGCGTGCTGACCTTGCTGTTCGCGGCTATGACCTCGTTTGCGATTTCCCGGATGAAATATACGAGAACGAACAAAGCGGTCTATCTATTTATTTTGCTGGGGCTAATCGTTCCTCCCGGGGCGCTGTTTATTCCCTTATACCGGTTGATTCAAGGCATAGAGCTGTTCGGACAGCCGCTTTATAATACGCATTTGTCGTTAATTTTGGTATACTGCACATATGCATTGCCGATTACGGTATTTATCATCTATGCTTTTATGTTATCCATCCCGAACGAGCTGGAGGAAGCGGGCATAATCGACGGGCTCGGAGCTTCCGGGCTGTTCTTCCGGATCATTGTGCCGATCTCGCTTCCGGCGATTGTAACGGTGTTTATTTTGAATTTTATCGGAAACTGGAATGAATATATTTTATCGCAGCTTTTCATAACATCGGAGTCTCTCAAAACGCTGCCCACCGGCATGGCGACCTTTAACGACGGTTATCGCACCAACTTCGCCTCGCTGTCCGCTGCGGTCATTATGAGCATTATTCCCGTGCTGGCTGTCTATGTGTTCCTCCAGCGTCAAATTATTGAGGGCATGACGGCAGGCAGCGTTAAAGGATAACGGGACTGCCGGAATAGCGCTGATAGAATAGCTTCGTGAACGTGACATAAATGATGCGAGAGGAGCCCCCCGTCTTTGAACCTCAGACCGAAGCTGATGCTTGCCTTTATTCTCCTCATTATTATACCGATGATCGGACTGGGGATTGTCTCCTTCCTTCATTCGGAGACGCTGCTGGAGAAAAAATATAGCGGGCAAACCGAAATTTCGCTCAAGGCCGTGGGCGGTAACATCCGCTATTTCTTCCGCGAGCTGGACCAGCTGTCAGATGGGAATCTGACCAGTCCGGAGGTGCAGGACACGCTGAAGTACAGTACGAATACCGCCGGTGACGCCAGCGCCCTTATCAAAATCAACCAAGCGGAAAAGGAAATGAACCGTATCCTTTTCCAGCATCCGGCCGTCAGCTTTGTCGTGCTGTATGCCAAGGACGGCACCATGTTCCGCACTTTCCGCAACGATCCGACCACCTTCAAGCCGATCTCGTTCGATCTGCTTCAACAGCACTCCGCCTACAAGGATATATTGCGGCTAGGGGGGCGGCCGCTCTGGATCGGCCCGTACGAGCAGCGGGAACTGTCGGGCGTAGAACCGCCTCTCTTCACGCAAATCCGGCTCGTCAAGGATATTGCGACCTTCAATGATTTGGGCGTTATGGTCACGCAGTACAAAACCGAAGAGGTATACGGCATGCTGAAGGAATTTCAAAATCCGGAGTCGGACGGCGAAGAGACGCGTTACGTCATTGTCAACAAATCCGGCCTTATCCTGTTGGACAGCCGCAAGGAGATCGAGGGGGAGAGCATTACTGGGTATACGGACGCGCTGCCGCACAACACCGTGAGCTACGCCAGCTCGCGCGAGAAGTTCGGAAGCGTTGACAGTCTCGTCTCCGCGTACCAGCTTGACCGCAACGGGTGGGTGCTGGTTTCGGTGAAATCCTGGAATTCGCTGACTAACGAGAATGTCCGGTTCGTTCAATGGATCGGGATGATAACCGTATTGGGGCTCCTGTCAGCCGTACTTTTTAATGTTTTCTTCGTGAACCGGGTGGCCAAATCGATCATTAAGGTCGTCCGCAAAATGAGGCTTGTCGAGCAAGGGCTTCTGGACATACGGGTAAGCGCGAATGGCAAGGACGAAACGGTGCTGCTTGCAAACAGCTTTAACAGCATGGTTGAGCGCATCGGCAATCTGTTAAGCGAAGTGCGGAGAGAGCAGGAGCGCAAGCAGCATGCGGAAATGATGCTTATGCAGGCACAGATTAAGCCGCATTTCCTGTTCAACACACTGGAATCGATCAATGCCCTTGCCGCACAGAACGAAGGCGGCAAAATTATGCTGATGGTCCGGAGGCTCAGCAATCTGCTTCGCGCGAGCATGCATCATTCGGAAGAGATTAGGCTCAGTCAGGAAATCGAGCATGTCCGGAGCTACTTGGATATTCAGAAATACCGCTTCGAGGAGTTATTCTCTTATGAGCTGAATGTGCAGGAGGAGGCTCTTGACTATACGATTTTGAAGCTTACGCTGCAACCGCTTGTAGAGAACAGCATTCAGCACGGTTTCGAGGGTTATGCGGACGGAGAAGGTGTCATTTCGATTGATGTATCCACCACGCGGCATCATATTGTGATTATGGTAAGCGATAACGGGATTGGAATGAATGCGGAGACGCTTCGTAAGCTTGCCTTCGGCTGGCATGCCCCGGGCAAGCAGCCGAATGAAGCGGAGCGGGGCGAGCGCAGGGGACTTGGGCTTCGCAATGTAGCCGATAGGCTGCGCATCCATTACGGTCCCGCTTACGGTCTATGGGTTTGCAGTGAAGAGGGCAGCGGCACAACGATTCGCTGCGTCATTCCAAAGAGCAGAGGTGATCTGAGATGACCGGCAACGTGCTTCTGGTCGACGATGAAGCGCATATTACGCGAAATCTGGAAAAGGTTATTCCCTGGGAAATGCTTGGACTGACGGTTACAGGTACAGCCAAAAACGGCGCAGAAGCGCTAGAACTGATGGAACAAACCCATTATGATCTGCTTCTATGCGATATTCGCATGCCGGTGATGGACGGATTGGAGCTCGTTCGCCATCTTCGCGACAGAGGGGCAACGTGTGACATTATTATGCTTACGGGCTACCAGGATTTCGCCTATACGCGGGCGGCGATTCAATATGGAGTGAACGATTACGTATTGAAGCCGATTCCCTACGATGAGCTGACAGGGGTGATTGCCCGTATCATGGCCTATCAGCGGAATAAGCAGAAGCAGATGCTGGAAGAGAAGCTGAAGCTTGACCGGATTATCGATCTGGCGAGCGAGAAGATATTATACGACATTATGATGGACTACACGGTCGTAACAGGAGACAATTGGCTGCTGACCGGAGACGAACAGCAGCTGAAGCAGAAGCAGTTCGTACTTATCGTTCTTGATCTCGATGTCAGCTCCGAGAGGACGAGGGATTGGCGCGATTGGCCGGATAAGGAGCGGAAGCTCTGGAATTTTGCCGTCTGTAACGTGCTTCGCGAGAAACTGCAGCAGAATGGCCTGCATCATGCGGTCATCCAAATCCGTGACGGGGAATGGTGTGTTCTTATTGAAAAGGAACAATCTGAGGCATTTGACCGGAATGAATTTCAGCAATGGGCCGATATGCTGCTTGCAGCCGTTAACAGTCATGCGAAGCTGTCGTTATCGGCAGGAATCTACTGTGAATTCGCATCGGTAGAAGGCTTATCGAAAGCCTACAAGCAGGTGCAGCAGGGGATTCAGCTAACGCCTGACCATGATGTCATTGCATTCTATCCTTCCTCTAACCCAAATACCTCGCATGTCGACCAAGCTATCTGGGATATGGCGGAGAGCATGATCGGCGCGGTGAAGCGCGGCGACTCCGCTATGGTAGACACCCTGCTGTCGAATATCTCCAAGCGGCTGCGGCAGATGAATGAATCCTCTCTCGGACGGGTGGAACCGCTGCTTCATTTCTTTGTCCTGCATCTCATGCGCGAAATGAAGGAATGGGGCATCTTCTCGAAGGAGCAGGAGGATGCGCTGTGGCGCCGGCTCGACCGCCGCTTCGGGATCAAGGATTTATTATCCGTTATTCGTCAGGTGATGAATACGGTGTCGGAGATGTCGATGGATAAGAAGAAGCAGTCGGAGCGTTCCATGGCGGAGGCGAAGTCGTTTCTCGATCGCAACCTATACCGCGACCTCAGCGTGGACGAGACGGCGGCGCATGTTGGCCTTAGTTCCTCTTATTTCAGTCTGCTGTTTAAACAAACATTCGGGGAAACGTTCATCGAATACGTGACGAGGCAGCGGATGGAGAGGGCGAAGTCGATGCTGGCGCGCACGCAGAAGAGCGTCGCCCAGATCGCCAAGGAGGTCGGGTATGCGGAACGAAGATATTTCACGAAAGTATTTATGAAATATTCAGGCGAGAATCCGACCGAATTCCGAAGCAAGACGCAGGAAGCGGCATTTGAAGAGCCTGAGTGAGTTATAGCGGCCCGGAACAGACTAATTGTTCCGGGCTGTTTTGCGATTTCCGTTATTACGGCCAACCGGTAAGGCTCCCAAAAAATCCCCAATCAGAGGTAAAAGTGCCGTTCATTTCGCTCGTATGACGAGTGTTGGGCGAATCAAAGGTAAAAGTGCCGTTCATTTCGCTCGTATGGCGATTGCTAGGCGAATCAAAGGTAAAAGTGCCGTTCATTTCGCTCGTATGACGATTGCTAGGCGAATCAAAGGTAAAAATGCCGTTCATTTCGCTCGTATGACGATAGTTGGGCGAATCAAAGGTAAAAGTGCCGTTCATTTCGCACGTATGGCGATTGTTGGGGAATCAAAGGTAAAAGTGCCGTTCATTTCGCTCGTATGGCGATTGTTGGGCGAATCAAAGGTAAAAGTGCCGTTCATTTCGCTCGTATGACGATTGTTGGGCGAATCAGGGTATTTAATCGAACGCCTGATCATGGAGCTGAATATTCAGAACCTGAATCGAAGTCTTTAATATAATCTTAGATCGAAGACGACTTCAAAAAAAAAACTCAGATGGAAGTTAAACGAATGTCCGTTCATCAAATGTCCTTCAACATATCTGCTTCCTCTTAAGATTGCCCGATCAAGTTGGAGTAGGTCAGATCATGCAGGATATAAGCCAGAAAGAAGATAACGCAAGGGTTCTCGTAGCGGTGCTGGATCGTCAGAAGCTGGTTATAATAGGTATCGGCGTAATGGGGATTATTGCGCATCTCGAGGCTGGCTTTAATTAAAGCGTCGAGCTTATCGGCAATATCGACCATTTCACCCTCGTTATTATCGGATTTGCTGTGCACCATAAAATCAATCAGATCCTCGTGGAACCATTCCGGCAGCTTGCTTACCATCAACAATGCCGTTTCCTGTTCGTATTGCTCGAAGGCCCGTTTAATTTCTTCGTTGTTATGCTTGAACTTGGATACGACGTCGCCGGACAGCGCTTCGGGCAAATCATGCAGAACGGCTTTGGCCAGCAGCTTGTACAGGTCGATGCTCTTGTTCCCGAAGCGATGAATCTCAAGCAAGCCGTTGAACAGCGCGAGCGAGGCGACCCGGAAGGTATGCGTCGCGTCATTATCCGGAACGAGGTTATAGCTGCCGTTCCATCTTTTGACCGTATCGAGATTCATGATGTATTGAATAAATTCATAGAAGCCTTCCTGCTTGTCGAATTCCATCAGCAGCCAGCCGATTGACGGAATCTCCGTCTTCAGCAAAGCCTCCCTAAGCTCCTCCCGTTTGTGATGGAAGAAGGGATTCGTATCGAAGAGCGACTCCCGGTGGCAGTATAGGAAAGCGTCCAGCATATCGATGGCATCGACCAATTGTCCTGTCGGCGTGTCGTCCTGCGCATTCACGATAAAATCAAACGCAGCAGGCTGAAGCGATTTTGACAGATAGGACACGATTTCCTTGCTCAGCTCCGACTCGTAGCTGCGGATATGGCTCATGACAAGCGATTCCTTCTTCGTCACGTATTTAATCGAGCCCGTTCCCGTATTTTTCAAATCCGCCCAGAGGCATCTCGCAAGCAGCTTCAATTTATCCATCGGACGGTTAACGATTTTCTCCTCAATGATCCCGATCAGGATGGCCAAGGCGGCGCACCGGAAGCTGTGGCTCGCGGCATTATCCTCGAAGCGCGGGGCATATTCGCTCCAGCGCGGCACATACTGCATACGGATGATCGTGCTCGTAAATTTCCCGTTTTTCATCGCTTTCGCTCCTTTACATATAAACATAAGAATGCTGCCGTTCATCCGAAGGATAGATCGTCTATGTTCTTAGTGCTTATTATGTTATATGGTACCATATAACACTCTATATGCTATACGAGTATATGCTTATAAAATGTACTGGAAATTTAAATGGATCATTGAAAAAGAGGAAAACCGATTTTAGTTTCTGAAGCAATAAATGATTCCTCTGCCAAAAGTCGATGTACCCGTTGAAACGGCACTAACTGGGAGACTTTAACAACCTTTCTAAAAGGTTTTGAAGATATTGCGCTAGCGGAGAACGAACAGTTCCCCGCGGGAACCGTTCCTTGTTTTTATTTATCTAACGGAGGATAATTCAATAACTCGACGAATTGATGTAAGTTGGAGTTTTTCTATGAAGTTCATACATAGGACAATTCGTTGAATTACGAAGCTAATAAAGGAAGTGATATATCTTGAGAGTTACTGTATTAGGTTGCGGCAGATGGGGATCATTTTGGCGTGGTATGCAAATAAGATCGGACATGGAGTCATGTTGTGGGGGAGAGAGGCATCAAGAAATTATCAAGATTTTGTACATAAAAGAACAAACGAGTATTTAAGATTACCCGAAGACATACGTTTAACAAACGAAATCGGTGACGCCATTCAGTTCGCAGATGTTATTTTAATCGCTATTAGTGCCCAGGAGCTTAGAGGTTTTGCAAAGCAGTTAAATTCCATACAAATTGCAAATAAGACATTTGTTTTGTGTATGAAGGGACTTGAAATGGAGTCTGGAAAAAGACTCTCTCAGGTTTTCAACGAAGAAATACAACCTCCTGTAAATTTAGCAATTTGGGTTGGGCCAGGCCATGTTCAAGATTTTGTGAATGACATCCCAAACTGCATGGTTATTGATTCAGATAACATAGACACGACGAAATTGCTTGTAGAAGGATTAGGAAGTGAAACAATACGATTCTATTACGGACAAGATTTGTTAGGTAATGAGATAGGTGCTGCAGCGAAAAATGTAATTGGTATCGCAGCGGGCATGCTGGATGGATTAGGCTATGCAAGCTTGAAGGGAGCCTTAATGGCTAGGGGGACAAAAGAAATTGCGAGACTAGTAAGGACAATGGGAGGCAACGAATACACCGTATACGGTTTAGGGCATCTCGGTGATTACGAGGCAACTGTCTTTTCTAAGCATAGTCATAATCGACGTTTTGGTGAGGCGCTTGTAAGAAAAGAACGGTTCGAGAAATTAGCTGAAGGAGCAGCAACCGTCAAAGCATTATTGAGATTGTCAAGCGATTATAATGTGATTCCGTCATTTCGCAAGGAAACGATCCAAAAGAGCAACTGATAAAATTATTTATGAGACCCGTGAAATTTGAAAGTATTTAATTAATACGGAAACGATGATCAACTGCGATATGCTTCAAAATACCTTTGGCAAGATATGCTCCAACATAATTTATATCTTTATATCAGTGAGGAACAAACCGTCAGAGGATACTCTGACAGTTTGTTTTGTGGCTCTTTTTATGGCTCTGCCTCTCAGGAGAGACTCGGATGAAGAGGATGATACTTATGAGGCCGACGGCTACAAAAAGGAGCGATGCGATAAAAGCAGCTTGATAGCCCGCGACTAGAGAGTTAAGAATTTCATTTTGATTAGCAAGGGACTTCTTGGAATAAGCATTTGCCAGCGGAACCAATATGGCCAGCCCAGCGATGTGCCGATTTGTGGCGCAGTATTCCATAGCCCTGAAGCGATTCCCTGATGTTGCGGAGCAACCGTTGAAATAAATGCAATTGCTGCAGCGACGATGACGCAGGCTACTCCTATTCCTACAAACAGGATTCCCGGTAGAAGAATACGCCAGTAATTGGCTTCGACCGACAATTGGGCCAGCCTCCATGCACCGATGCCGAAAGCGCACATGCCTGCCAATAGTATGGGCTTAGTGCCTATTCGCGACACGTATTTTCCAATAAGGCTCGCAGTAACAAGTACGGTAACCTCTTGAGGCAAAAAAGCCAAGCCTGTCAGTATAGGGCTGTAACCCAGAACGTTTTGCATATAGAGGCTCAGAATATAAATAAGGGGACCGATCAGGGCGCCAAACACGATCGTGATCAAACCGCTACCAATCAGAGCCGGATTGCGAAAGATGCTTAGCGGAATTAATGGGTGCTCAGCCAAGCGTTGAACTTGAATGAAGGCAATAAATAATCCGACCGCTACCAGGAATAGCGCAAGCGTTGGAGCCGCAAATATTCCGTATGGTTCTGCCAAAGTGAAGGCATAAACCAGACAGCTTAAACCCAAAGTAACAAGAATTGCTCCTGGAACATCCACGGGGTTTCGCGTCGGTTGGCTTTCCGGCAGGAGCTTTGTCAATAAGACGATCACCGTCAACCCAATCGGGACATTGATGAAGAATACCCATCGCCAATTAAGCAGAGAGGTTAACAAGCCGCCAAGAATGAGGCCCAACAGGAAACCGACCGCAGAAACCGAACCAAGCATGCCTAATGCGCGATTTCGTTCTTTGCCTTCGGCAAATAGGGTAGTGACTATTGACATGACATTAGGGGCGATAAAAGCGGCTCCAAGTCCTTGAAGCGCTCTTGCGGATATTAATAGATAAGGATCGGAAGCCAGCCCGCCAAAAACCGATGCGATAGTGAATAGAGCCAAACCGCTTATTAACGTCCGACGACGCCCGAAATGATCGCCTATTTTGCCTCCCAATAATAAGAATCCACCGAAACACAAGGTATATGCGGTAATGACCCACTGAAGGCCGGCTGCGGAGAGCTTAATTTCATGTTGAATCGAAGGCAGAGCAATATGAACGATGGATGCATCCAGAAGTCCCATGAGATGTGCCGAACAAAGCAACAAGAGAAGAGTGTTGCGGGAAGTACTCCTCTTAGGTGTAGTCATTATCTTCCGTCCAGTCTGATGGGCTGTCAATGAATGGTTTTGACCAATCCTCCATCGATAATGTAATCAACTCCTGTAATCATGGATGCGTGCTCGGAAACAAGGAAAACGACAAGGCTAGCAATTTCATGAGACTCCGCAAACCGCCCTAACGAGATTCCGAAGTTACGAGCCATTTCCCTGAAATCCTCTTCGTTTTCAGGTATCCTTTCCGCCCACATCTCCGTACGGGTTGGACCTGGCGCGACCGTATTGATACGAATGCCCTTCGAAGCGAACTCACCGGCTAAGTTTTTGGATAAATTCGTGACGGCGGCTTTGGAGGAGCTGTAGGCGATAATATATGGATTAGGCATGATGGCATTCATTGAGGAGATATTGACGATCGCCCCCCCTCGTTCCGTCATATGGGGGAGCGCGGCACGGGTTGACCTCACGACACTCATCAAATTGATGTCCATCATCTCCGCCCAATCGGCATCGGATAATTGAAGGAAGCCTTGACCGGCACGGGTATCCGTTGCGCCAATGTTGTTGATGAGAATGTCCAGACGCCCAAAGCGGTCTACCGTTTTCATCATGACATGGTCCGCGCCCTCCTTCGTTGCGGCATTCGCAATAACGGTATACACCTCGCGGGTTGCCGCCAGTTCTCTTAACTCTTCCGATTCTTGCCGCGCAGCAGCTATGACTTTCGCTCCAGAATCAGCCAGCGCCTTAACGGTAGCCAATCCGATACCGCGGCTTGCACCGGTAACTACGGCGATTTTGCCATCCAAAGAAATATTCATTTGGTTTCATCCTCTCTCATCTTTCTGGGTTCGTATTCCTTACATCCACCATTATTGGCCACAATTTCGGATTTGCAAAGTACGCAGTTTATCCATACTAAGTATGGAAAAAAGGACTATAGCAACCATCCGGATAATTTGATATGGTACGGGTAAGGTTTAATCATAGCGGCAAGTGAGGGATTGAGAATATGCATACGAATCAAAAATCTACATCAACTGACGGGATTTTAGCCACGTTACATGCGATTGGCGGCAAGTGGAAGCCGCTCATCTTATTTATATTGCTCAATGAGGGTACGAAAAGGTTTGGTGAATTAAGAAAGCTGTTGCCAAATGTCACGCAAGGGATGCTTACCAATCAGCTTCGTGAATTGGAACGGGACGGACTTGTCATACGCCGAATTTATCAGGAGATACCACCTAAGGTTGAATATTCTCTTTCCGAACATGGCAGAACTTTAAGTTCTGTCTTGATAGATATGTGTGGATGGGGTTTCAAACATATCGATTTTATGGACCGAATCCCAAGCGAGGCTAGCGAACTGAAGTCCTAATAATAAAGTGAAAATTTTGTTGCAAAATACAACTTATTCCAAATCCAAACCACTTTATGGAGTTGAGTATTCCACCTATATAGATGAAAGGAAATTCGAATGCGCCATTTTGGCTTAACCTTTAACCGGTATTTTGAAAAATGGATGTTCATCATCATTCCGGGCTCGCTCGTGCTCGGTTTTGCATTTGCATCGCAGCTTGCGCCTTTCATCCGGACTGTCCCTTACTTGTTCGCCTACGTGACCTTGTCGATGGCGATCGGCTGCGGATTCGGGCAGCTCCGGGAGGTCCTGCGGAAGCCGGGAATCATGGCGCTTACCTTCGCGATCGCCCATCTATTGTCGCCGCTTGCCGCTTACGGTATCGGGTCGCTCGTATTCGGGGCTGATTCGCCTTACGTCGTTGGACTTGTTCTGTTCACCGTCATTCCGTTAGGCGTATCCTCCGTGTTATGGGTAAGCTTGTCGGGCGGCAGCGTGCCGCTTATTCTCGCGATGGTCGTGCTGGATTCGGCGCTAAGCCCGTTCGTTGTGCCTGCCGGCATTCATTTGTTCTTTGATTCGGCGGTCGATGTGCAGGCAGGGCCGATCATCATTGATTTGCTCATGATCATCGTTCTTCCGACGATCATCGGCGTCACCCTGAACCAGCTGAGCAGAGGCCGGATTCAAGGAATCGTTCAGCCTTATTCCGCGCCTCTGTCGAAATTATGCTTCATCGCAGTCGTTTCCCTGAACGCTTCGGCTATCGCTCCGCACCTTGATCAGTTGAAGAAGGATATGCTCGTTCTGGTGCCGGTTGTAATCCTATTGGTCGGGCTGTGTTATGCCATGGGTTTTATTGGAACGGCAAAGCTGCGGAACAACGAGCAGCAGGTTACGGTTTCGTATGCGACGGGAATGCGCAATATTTCGCTTGGCATCGTGCTGGCGCTCGGCTATTTCAGCCCGCTGGCCGCCGTGCCGGTCGTATTATCGATTATGATTCAGCAGCCGGTCGCTACGGCGCATCATTACGTTTTACAAAAACTTAATAAAAACAATGCTGGCGAAACCGCGGTACGGCATGTACGATAAACGTTGTATTACCTGCAGATGCAAATCATTAGTTCAACTTATATGGATCAATATGCCGGGGAGTGAACCGAATGAACAGCTTTCGGATGAGGTTAACGCTTATAATGATCGCGATGATTGCCTTGTCGGTTAGCGCATCAGGAGTATTCATGGCCAAGACGTTCAAAGAAAATCATATGAATGCGCTGGAAGAGAATATGGTTCGCGAGATGCGGATCATATCGGCGAAAATGGAATGGGAGACGGGAGACCTTGACTTGCTGTACAGCCACTATACGGATGAAGCGAAGGAGCTGAAAACCTATACGGGAGCGCGCGTGACGTTCATCCGAAACGACGGTGTCGTGCTGGGCGACTCGGATTGGAATCCGAAGGATATGGACAACCATTTGAACCGCTCCGAGGTGAGGGAAGCGATCGAGTCAGGTACGGGCAGGGCGGTACGGGCAAGCGATACGGCGAACCAAAATATGATGTATGCGGCGATACCGGTCGAGGTCATTCCGAATGAAGAACCTTATATTATCAGGCTGGCCATGGGCTTGAATGAAGTTGATCAAAGCATTCGCAATCTAACGATGGTGCTTGTGATCGGTTTATTGGTGCTGTTCTCGATTGCCGCATTGATCAGTTACCGGATCGCGCTCAGCTTAACGCGCCCCCTTGAGCAGATTACGCGGGTCGCCAAGCGGATCAAAAATATGGATTACCGCGCTCGCGTAAAGGTGACCAAACAGGATGAAATTGGTGAACTGGGTAACGCTATTAATGCGATGGCCGACAGCCTTCATGTCCAAATGACGCGTATCAGGCAAAATGAGAATCAGCTCGAAAGCGTGCTGGAAAATATGATTAACGGCATTGTCATGATCGATCACGGCGGCAAAATATTGCTTATGAACAGACGCGCGGAGGAAGTGCTGGGCATATCGGCGCGCGAGCTGGTCGGCCGTCATTATGCCGAAGCGAAGCAGCAGTACGAGCTGTCGCAAATGATTCAGGAAGGCCTGCAAAGCAAAGAGCATCTGCGTGAAGAAATTACATTTTATTTCCCGGAGGAAAGACTGCTGGAGCTTAACCTGGTTCCGGTCCATTCGGAGGGCAGCGAATTTGCCGGCGTGCTGCTGGTGCTGCAGGACGTATCGGCAATCCGCAGGCTGGAGCGGATGCGCAGCGAGTTCGTCGCCAACGTGTCGCATGAGCTGAAGACGCCGATAACGGCTGTCAAGGGATTCGCGGAGACGCTGCTCGGCGGCGCGGTGGACGATCCGGAGACGGCGCGCTCCTTCCTGCAGATCATATACGACGAGAGCGATCGTCTAAACCGGTTAATCGGCGACATTCTCGAGCTGTCAAAAATCGAGTCCCGCCGCGTGCCGCTCGTATTCTCGCCCGTTGAGGTCGACTCCTTCATCACGAAGTCCGTGAAGCTGGTCGAGTCGGAGGCGGACCGCAAAAACATTCAGATTTCGGCTCATATCGAGCCGGGCTTGTACGTCGAAGCCGACGAGGACAGGCTGCGGCAAATCGTTATGAATTTGCTCTCGAACGGCATTAATTACACGCCAGAAGGCGGGCGCGTATCGCTTCATGTGGAAGCGAAGGGCGACGATCATATCCGCATCAAAATCAGCGATTCCGGGATCGGCATACCGAAGAAGGATTTGCCGCGCATTTTCGAGAGATTCTATCGCGTGGACAAAGCGCGTTCGCGCAGCTCAGGCGGCACGGGGCTTGGCCTTTCGATCGTGAAGCATCTTGTCGAGCTTCATAAAGGAACGATCTCGGTAGACAGCACCATCGGCGTGGGCTCAACCTTTACAATCGACCTGCCGGTGCTGCAATAGAAAAAAAGATTTACCTATTCTTCATGAAACCATGATAAACTTAGCATATATGCCTAAATTAGCGGATGCGGCGGCCGAATGCCGCCATTCGCCAGCTTGGAGGTTAGCATGTCGCATAAAGTGCTCGTAATAGAAGATGAACCGACTTTAGCACGGTTGTTGTCTTACAATCTGACGCAAGAGGGCTATGAGACGACGGTTATCGATCACGGCGGTGAAGGCTTGCAAACCGCGCTGCAGCGCAGCTTCGATTTGGTTATTCTCGATATTATGCTGCCCGGCATGAACGGTTTCGAAATTTTGAACAGGCTTCGCCAGAATGGGGTCAGAACGCCGGTCATTATTCTAACGGCCCGCAACGCGGAGGAAGAGGTTGTGCAGGGGCTCAAGCACGGCGCGGATGATTACATCACGAAGCCGTTCGGCGTGGCCGAGCTGCTCGCCCGCGTATCGGCGGTGCTGCGGCGGACGCAGCTCGATGAGAGCAAGCCGGTTGAATCGACCGAGAAGGTCATAACGGCGGGCGATTTATCGATTTATCCGGAGAAATATGAGGTCATCTTGAACGGAGAAACGATTCCGCTCCGGCCGAAGGAATTCGAGGTGCTGCTCTATCTGGTGCAGCGTCCGGGGATGGTCATTACGCGCGATGATCTTATGAACGTCGTATGGGGCTTCGATTATATCGGCGGACAACGGACGGTCGACGTTCATGTCAGCTCTTTGCGAAAGAAGCTGGAACTCGGTCAACAATCCGTCCAGATCGAATCGATCCGCGGCGTTGGTTATAAGCTTGTTATGCCAAAAAAGCTCGTTACCCCGAAACCATAGGGCGGACGAGCTTTTTTCAAAATATGATAATTTATAAGTTTAGCACTTATATCTAGGCTTATATTTCACCGCAAACGGTTGCGTCCTCAGACAAGGACGCCGATAGGCGTTTCTGCTAGTGTCTAATTCCGGTTCCATACGAGCATTTTGCGTTGGAACTGTTTCGGCGAGCAATCATTATATTTTTTGAACATTTTATAAAAGTGGGCCATGTTCGGCATGCCGATGCGCTCGCCCACCTCCGATATGCTCAAATCCTTCGTCAGCAAAATCCGTTCCGCCCACTTCACCTTGCGGTAATTGACATATTCCGTAAACGACAGGCCGATCGTCTTCTTAAAATATTTCACGAAATAGTAGTAGCTCATGTTGGCGATCTTGCAAACCTCTTCGACTTGAATACGGTCCGTCAAATGATTCTCCACGTAATCAAGGACAGGCTTCAGTCGGATGCGTTCGAAATTGTCCTGCTCCATTAATACTTTCCGGCTGTCGTTGCGAAGCAGCAGCAATAATATTTGCTTGATGAGGATGCTGACCGCAAGCTCGTAGCCGGCTTCTTTGCGCGTAGCTTCATTCAATATTTGTTGAATGCAGGAGGCGGCTTCCTGCTTAACTCTGTTATGCTCGCCAAAAATATAGTTTGCTTTGCTAAGCGGCATTTGAGTTTCGTTGAAATAACGCATATAAGGAATCGTGCTCTGGTCGAAAAACTGCTCCAAATCGAATTGAAGCACAATATAATCAAGCAAGCCCGTGCTGCGGTCACGGTGCAGCTCGGATGCCCCGATCAGGACGACATCGCCGGCATTCAGATGGAAGCTGTCTTCCTCGACATAGACGTCCAAATGGCCGTTAAGAATAAGAAGCAGCTCAAGCTGCTTGTGATAATGCCAGTTTGTCACGCCCTCATCGCTGCGCGCGGTTTGAAAAATTCGCAGCGAGAGCAGCGGATTGTCATAGGCGACTTTCTCATTAAATGCTTCCAATACCTGCGTCCTCCCCGGAGCTTCTATAGGCAACACTCTTATTGTAGTGAAAGAGTCCGGCATTAGCAATAAGTGATGCAAGCATGAGGCATTGCCGCTACAATAAAGAGGATATTCATTCAAGCCAGGTTGAGCGGAAGGGTTGTGTTGACAGCGCATGGAACAGGAGATTAGGCAGGAAACAGGACTCGGCGACCTCTTCATTCTTGACCGGACGAACGATTATGCGGGGAGGGACGTGCTCTATTCCTTTGCTTTGGACGAGCTGCTGTGCAGACATACGGGCAAGGGCGGACCTTCGATTTGTCATATATGGCGGTATCCGAGAGGTTTCGTGATGGGGCTGCGCGACAGCCGTCTCCCCGGCGCCGGCGAGGCGCAGCGGAGACTGGAGGCGGAGGGCTGGTCCGCTGTCGTTCGCAATTCAGGCGGCGCCGCGGTTCCGCTGGATCTTGGCGTCATTAATATATCGATCATTTTGCCGAAACCTTCGGTGCAAAGCTTTCATTTTCACGACGATTTCGAGCGGATGTACGCATTAATCCGGTTGGCTTTGGAGGAGACGAGCTGCGAGGTTCAAAAGGGAGAGATTTCGGGCGCGTATTGTCCGGGAGAGTACGACTTGAGCATAAACGGCATGAAGTTCTGCGGGATCGCGCAGCGGCGTCAGACCCATGCGAGTATTGTGCAGGCGTTCGTCGTTGCGGAGGGCTCGGGCCGGGAGCGGACCCGGCTTGTCCGTTCCTTCTACGATCAAGCTGCGATTGGGGAAGGGCCCTTCGATCATCCGGTCGTGACGGATACAAGCACAGCCAGCTTACAGGAGCTGACCCGGCTGGGCGTTCATGCGGGGGCGGCATTCGTGAGCGCCGTCAAGCGGGTCCTGCGCTCGCTGCAGACGGAAGCCGGCCTCATGGCAGCGGAAGCAATGCTTGCGATGCCGTCCGAAGAGCAAGTTTTGCAAATGGCGGATGTTCTTCGGTCAAGATACAAGATTGGGGGCTAACGCTTTAGTTGACTCGGATTACAGCTGTTCGGCGCATTGGATGAAGCTGTCCGTTGTCTCTTGAAGCTGCAGCTTCAGCCGTTCGAGAGGCCACGTGCCGTTATTATTCGCAATATCGGATTGTATAAGCTTCAGCATCCAGAGGGAATAAAGGGCGGAAAATAAATAATAATGCCGTTTGAACGAAGCTTTGAGCCCGGCGCCGTTCTGCCGCGCAACCTCGTCCATATAATGCTCCAATAATCTCTCTCTGGCAGCCGGCTGGACCGCTTTCGGGAATAGAGGGTGGGATAGATCAATCACATAATACAAATCCCAATACCGGCTGTTCAAATGAACATCCTCCCAATCCAGCACTTTAATCTGCCCGTCTACAAGGGCGTAATTGCCTAAATGCAAATCTCCGTGCGACAGCACATGATCAGCCGGAAGGCTTTCTTGACGCAGGGAGGAGAAGAAGACGTTCAGGAGCCGGTCAGGCATGTTCGGAGTATCGGCTGTCAGCAGCTGTCGTTCCTGCCTGAGCTGCAGCATTTCTGCCCGTACTACCTCCGAAGCCGGCTTCTGACCTCGCAGCTGCGCTCTGCCGTAAGGCTCGGTCGGCAAAGCGTGCCATGCCGCGGCCTGAGACAGAAGCGCTTTCGCTGCCGCTTCGTCGAACACATGCCCGAGGCGGCCTAAATCCTCGAATAACGCCCAACCGCCGCCGGTGCTCGAATCAGGCGAGCGGGCAATCATTTTCGGATAAATCGGCGGAAATGACGGAAGGATGTGCTCATAAATCCATACTTCCCTATCCGGTGCTGCATTGCCAATTAACGGCTTATAGATGAAGGTTTCGTACGGCGTGACGTATATTCGCTCGACGAGCTTGCCGTTCATTCCTTTGTAAATCGTTTCTCTCCGCAGGATCTTCTTATCGTCGATCTGACCTTCCGGCGTAACGATCGATTGCATGCTTCCCTCTCCCTTTAATGATTTGATTGATGACCTCCGAGAACACAAGACCGATCGCGATCGCGCCGGATATCATAAAAGCTTCGACGGCCAGCTGTACCGCAAGATCATAATTGTCCTCCACGACATTTCGCATGGCATCGTAGGCAAGGCCGCCCGGCACGAGCGGAATAATGCCGGAAACGCTAAAGACGATGATCGGAGTTTTGTACTGCTTTGCGAACAGCTGACTGATGACGGTCACGGCGACTGACGCCATCAGCGTTGCCGCAATCGCGCCGGCGGAGAGCTGCATGCCAATCACATAAACGAGCCAACCGACCATGCCGACTGCGCCGCAGTGCGGCAGCGTCCGCTTCGGAACGTTAAATATAAGCCCAAAGGCTGCGGAGGCGATAAAGCTGGTCACTAATTGTTCAATCATCATCATGTCGCTTTCCCCCCGATACGGATTAATAAATCGACAGCACGGCGGCGATTCCCGAGCCGATGGCGAAAGCCGTCAGAAATGCCTCGGCTCCCTTCGACAGTCCGGATACGAGATGGCCCGCCATCAGATCCCTGACGGCGGCCGTAATATGTAAGCCGGGAACGAGCGGCATGACGGAGCCGATAATGATCTTGTCCAGATCGAAGCCGAACCCGTAACGGACGAACAGGACGGACAGGGTCCCGATCAGCAGGGCGGCGATAAACTCGGCGAAAAATTTGATCGGTACGATCCGGTGCAGCGTCACTAGAAACCAGTAGGCGGCGCCTCCCGCAACGAATACGGGAAAAAAATCATGCCAGCCGCCCTTGAACATAATGAGAAAGCAGCCGCTTGCCACGGCGGCCGCAAGCACCTGCAGCCAGACCGGATAGGCGGATGCAGATGCGTCGATTTCCTTCAGCAGAAGGTGGGCTTCATGCGCTTCAAGATTGCCGCTGCCGATCCGTCTTGAAATATCGTTCACCTGCGATACTTTATGCAAATTCGTCGACCGTTCCGATATCCGGATTAGCCTCGTCATTTGCGATGAGCCGTCGACGGCGAAAATAATGCCGGTCGGCGTCACGAAGCTGTGAGAGCTTTCGATTCCGTATGCCGTTGCGATCCGAACCATCGTATCCTCGACCCGGTAGGTTTCGCCGCCGTTTTGCAAAATAATTTTGCCGGCAAGCAGACAGATCTGCGTAATCTCTTGGCTTGATGCGGGCGAATGGCCGTTCATCGCTTGTTCCTCTCGAATTCGGCGCGGATGCGGGCGAGCAGGGCAGGGTCGCGGTAGACGTCGTAAGCCGTCGCCGCCAGCATTTTGGCTCCGAAGAGCATGCCGTCCAGCGCGTAATCCTGCATAGCCGCATCGCGGAATGCTTCGGTATGCAGCGGCAGCCGGTCGTGCACGACTTTAACGTAAGGATGGATCGCCGGACAACGAACGGAAACATTGCCGAGATCGAGCGAGCCGTGATCCTTGCCGGATTCGATCTGCTCGGGGCGAATGCCCGCTTCGATGAGATTGGCGTTAAATTGCTCGGACAACGTTTCATTCGTCAGAAGCTCGTCGTAGGAGAACTCATAAGGGTTAACGGCGAGCGTGCAGCCGGTCTGAAGGGCAGCGCCTTCCGCGCAGCGCATGACCTTGGCCGTCAGCTCGCTCGTGTAAGTCCGGGAGGCCGAGCGGACATAAAATTTCGCGGACGCGTAGTCTGGAATAATGTTCGGCGCCTGGCCTCCATTGTCGATAATGCCGTGAATGCGCGCATCGCTTCTTGTCTGCTGGCGAAGCGCATTGATGGCGTTGAACAATTGAAGCACCGCGTCCAGCGCGTTCACGCCTTCGTGAGGACTCGCCGCCGCATGCGAAGCGGCGCCTCTGAACTCGAACTGCAGCGCGTCAAGCGCCAACGATTCGCCGGAGCGCTCGAAGGTATAATAGGGATGCGCCATCATCGCAAAGTCGCAATCATCGAACAAGCCGGCTTCGGCCATCGGCACTTTGGCTCCGCGCGTTTCCTCGGCCGGCGTGCCGTAGACGCGGATTTTGCCGCCGACTCCGCCGCTTGCCAGCGCGGCCTTTAAGCCGACTGCCGCAGCTATGCTCATGGAGCAAATGAGATGATGCCCGCAGGCATGTCCGATTTCCGGAAGCGCATCGTACTCGCACAGGAAGCCGGCCGTCGGCCCCTGCTTTCCGGTATCGTAAACGGCGATGAAGGAGGTCTCAATGCCGAGTATCCCCCGTTCCACCTGGAAGCCGAGCTCCGCCAGCTTCTCGCAAAGCAATCCAGAGGCATAGAATTCCTGGTGGCCCAGCTCGGGGCGGCTGCCGATCGAGCGCGAGACGGAGCGGAACGTGTCCGCGTACTTGTCAATTTCCGAAAATAAAAGCTGCTTGTCGCTCATGATTGGCAAACCTCCTAATGATTGCAAAGCAAAGATCACTTTTGCAGCGTTGTTTATACGTGCATAATATGAAACGATTCGGATGTGCGAGCGGCATGGAGAACCTCAAAGCTATTAATGAGGTAATTTCCAAAGGCGCCAACGGGAACCAACAAGCCTCGCTTATCGCATGCCGTGAATTTTTTTGAACTGCTCGGGACTTAAGCCCTCGACCCGCCGGAAGACGGAGCTGAAGTAGCTGGGGGAATCGAAGCCGACGCGGCGGGCGATCTCGTTCATTTTAATTTCCCCTTCATGAAACATCAGCTCTTTGCTGCGGTTAATGCGCTCCCGGTTTACGTACTCCATCGGACGCATCTTCATCGCTTTCTTAAAGAGAAGACAAAGATATTGCGGCGTCACGTCGATGCATGCGGCTAAATCCTTAATGGTGATAAGCTGATTGTAATGGTTTTCGATGTATTTGAATACCGGATGGAGCTTAAGGACATTTTGCTCGACCGAATGCGAGCTCACCATTATAACCTTCATCAAATCTAGCAGGAACATGTAAACGAGCTTGGAGCATTCGAGTCCAAGAAAAGCGCGTCCGGATTGGGTCATCGCGTAAATGTTTTTCATATGGGTGACGATCATATCATGGTCGGCCGTGGAGTAGACCCCTGATTTCGTAATGCCCGCCTGCTTGAACAGCGTATCCGATAAGCCGCCCTTAAAGCTGAGCCAGTGAATTTCCCAAGGTTCTTGTATGGCAAAATACGCATGCGGCACGTTCGGAAATAAACAGAAACCCTGCCCGGCACGAACCGTCATGGTCTGATTGCCGATCCGGAGCTCTCCCGTCCCTGACATAACCTGCAGCCATTGAAAATGAGAATAGCCGTCCGGACGATCGATCGGCTCTTGGTTGCTCCAATGCCCGATGCTCGTGAGATAGAGGGGAAGGCTGGTGTCCGTTTCGGTCAAAATCGGGAATACCATCGTATCGATAACATTAACCTCCAGTTTCATATGTTTAAAGTGATGCGAAAATACTATTATTTTAAAGGTAATATGATCGAGATA
Organism: Paenibacillus harenae DSM 16969; assembly: GCF_000422465.1. GTDB lineage: Bacteria > Bacillota > Bacilli > Paenibacillales > Paenibacillaceae > Pristimantibacillus > Pristimantibacillus harenae. Next base: position 152,429 of record NZ_KE383842.1, read on the forward strand.
TAATATGAATATCATTATAGTATATCCAATAATGGCATTAATCAATATGAACCTGGAGGTATAGAACATGTCGATGAAATTTCCGCCGATCAGCCCTAAAATACCGCAAATGCTGCACGGCGCAGATTATAATCCGGACCAATGGCAGAAGTATCCCGAGGTGCTGGAGGAAGACATCCGCCTCATGAAGCTGGCGCACTGCAACGTCATGTCCGTCGGTATTTTCGCATGGATGGCGATTGAGCCCGAGGAAGGCGTCTTCACGTTCGAATGGCTGGATACGCTGCTGGAAAAGTTCGCAGCGAACGGCATCTATGCGCTGCTGGCAACGCCAAGCGGAGCCCGTCCGGCTTGGATGTCCCAGAAATACCCCGAGGTGCTGCGCGTAGGCCAGAACGGCATCCGCAATTTGCACGGCGCACGCCATAACCACTGCTTCAGCTCTCCGGTGTACCGCGAGAAGGTGAAGATCATGAACGCGAAGCTGGCTGAACGCTACGCGCAGCATCCGGCGGTTATCGGCTGGCACATCTCCAACGAATACGGCGGAGAATGCCACTGCAGCTATTGCGAAGACGCATTCAGAGGCTGGTTGAAAAATAAATACGGCACGCTTGAAGCGCTAAACGACGCGTGGTGGACAACGTTCTGGAGCCATACCTATACGGACTGGAGCCAGGTCGAATCCCCGACTTCGCGCGGAGAGAAGGCCGTACACGGCCAGAACGTCGATTGGAGAAGATTCGTAACCGATCAAACGGTCGATTTCTGCCGCAATGAAATCGAACCGCTTCGCGCAGCGAACAGCGAGCTGCCGATTACGACCAACTTTATGCTCGATTTCGAGCCGCTTAATTATTGGAAGTTTACGGATCTGCTCGATATGATCTCGTGGGATGCGTATCCGACCTGGCATGACAACGGCGGAGACGACAGCGAGCAGGCAGCCTGGATCGGCTTCAACCACGACGTGTTCCGTTCGCTTAAAGGCGGCAAGCCGTTCATGCTGATGGAAAGCACGCCGAGCATGACGAACTGGCAGCCTGTCAGCAAGCTTAAGCGTCCGGGCATGCATATGCTGTCCTCGCTGCAGGCGGTGGCGCACGGCTCCGACACGGTGCAATATTTCCAATGGCGGAAGAGCAGAGGATCCAGCGAGAAGCTCCACGGCGCGGTCGTTGATCATGTCGGCCATGAGAATACCCGCGTCTTCCGCGACGTAGCCGAGCTGGGCGCGGCGCTGGAGAAGCTGACGGAGGTTGTCGGCACGACGGTGAAGCCTGAGGTTGCCCTTATCTATGACTGGGAGAACCGTTGGGCGGTGAAGGATTCGCAAGGTCCCCGCAACGGAGGACTGCATTATGAAGAAACGGCGAAGCGGCACTATCGTCCGTTCTGGGATCTGGGCGTGCCTGTCGATATTATTGATTCGGAATGCGACTTTGAATCGTACAAGCTGCTTGTCGCGCCGATGCTCTACATGGTTCGTCCCGGAGTGGGCGAGCGGATTGAACGTTTTGTCGAGAATGGCGGCACATTTGTGGCTACTTATTGGAGCGGGATCGTCGACGAGAACGATCTGTGCTTCCTGAGCGGCTTCCCTGGCCCGCTGCGAAAGACGCTCGGTATATGGTCGGAGGAAATTGATTCGCTGCATGACCATGATTCGAATCGGGTGGTTATGAACGACGGGAACTCCCTTGGGCTTAGCGGCGAATTTACGGCACGCGAGCTTTGCGACTTGATCCACCTTGAAGGCGCGGAAGCGCTGGCTGTGTACGGCGAGGATTTCTATGCCGGCCGGCCGGCATTGACAGTGAATCAGCTGGGCAAAGGGAAAGCGTATTATATCGCTTCCCGCAACGAAGAAGCGTTTACCAAGCAATTGCTGGCAAGCCTTGTTCAGCAGGAAGGCATTAAGCGCGTGCTTGATGCCGAGCTTCCGCACGGGGTAACCGCGCAATTGCGGACGGACGGCATCAGCGATTACGTCTTCGTCTCGAACTTCAGCGCGAATGCCGAGACCATAAAGCTTGATCAGCTCAGCTACAGCGACCTGTTGACAGGTGCCGGCTTTAGCGGGGGCTTGGAGCTGGAGGCTTACAGCTGCCGGATTTTGAAACGCCAAGCCAGATAAGACTAACCCGATATACGAACAAAGGTTTAAAACTCCCGATCCTTGGTTAAAGGACGGGAGTTTTTTGTTTTTTGTTATTTAGAATTATGCAATCCTCGAATTACGGATAATCCAACATGGGAAATGGGAATTTCGGATTATATATCGACATTGTTTATGGTTGATTTAACATAACGATAACACTTCCGTGCATTAGTGTTGATGCTTCCGACCTATAGTGAATGCAGAAGATACGATAAGGAAGTGAGATAGAGGAATGACAACTAACGTTTTGTTGGATAATAAGAAAACGATGATTGAAAAAAAAGGCCATGCCGACGTCAATGCGATCGCAGCTTTACAAACTGAAGCACAGTTGCATTCATCCGTCCGGTTGGCTGATTTTTTGCGGGAGGCACCTACGGTCTCAGTGGACCAAACCTGCAGAGAAGTGATAACGGCATTCAGGAGGCATGCTGAAAGCGAGTGCGTCATCGTGACCGGCGGACAAGGAATACCGGTGGGACTTATGATGCGGAACCGCTTCTTCCTCAAGCTCGGGCACCGGTTTAGCGCGGATCTTTATTATGACAAACCCATTACAAGAATTATGGATGTAAACCCCTTGATTGCGGATAGTCATGACGAGCCTCAACTGCTTATTGACCGTGCATTAAACCGTGAAGACAGCGTGATTTACGATTGTGTCATCGTGACGGACAGCGGTAAGCTTAGCGGCGTACTGACGGTGTCCGATCTGCTCAAGCTATCCCGAAGACTTCAGCAGGAAGCTATAGACGCACAAATGCGAACGATTCGTTCGGCTGAGGAGCGTATGAACGAGATCGCAAAGGCCATCAGCAGCGTCCGCGAATCAACCGTACAGGGCGAGTCGCTTTCTGTCGAAATGGTCGATCTGACATTGGCGGGGAAGAATGAGCTCGATAAGGTGACCAAATCTTTCGAATCCATTGTCGATCATACACGTCAGCAGGAATTAAGGATGAATGAGCTCCATGCGGAAGCAGGCTCGATCAGAAAAGTTACCATACTGATAAAAGAATTGGCGGAGCAAAGCAATTTGCTGGCGCTAAATGCTTCGATCGAAGCCGCGCGCGCCGGAGAGCATGGCCGCGGGTTTGCGGTAGTCGCGGGCGAAGTAATGAAGCTGGCGAATCAGACGAAGCAATCGGCAGACGAGATTACGTCGCTGACTCGCACGATCGTTGACGCTATTGCCCAGACCGCTTCGCTTGCCCACGCCGGACGTTCCGAAACGATCGCCAGCGAAGCTTATGTGAATGAAGCGGTTCAAGCGTTCAACAAGCTGTTTCGGGCAGCGGCAGACAATCGAAGCAGCGCGAAACAAATCAGCTCTCATTCGGAGCAGGCGCAGCAGCAGTCGATTCAAGTCGCAAACGAAATGAAAAAATTGCAGAATTCTTATTTTTAACACGCAGTTTACAAAAACAGAATACCCGATTTACAAACGGCTAGTAGTATAAAAGGCACAGGGGCTAACCTTGGTAGATTACAAATGAGGAGTGGTAGAGTTGTTAAAGAAAAAGAGCTTTAAGGGGATCTTGATGTTGTCCATGATAGCGGTGCTTGTATTCGCGGCAGCATGCGGCAATAATGCTAACGGCGGCAACACGAACACTGGAACGGCAACAAACGCACCAACCAATAACGCAGCGACAAACGATCCGGCTGAAGAAGAAGTTAAATTGTCGGGCGAAATTAAAGTTGACGGATCCAGCACCGTATTCCCTCTTACGGAAGCGGCGGCTGAAGAGTTTAATAAAGAACACCCGGACGTTCGCGTACCTGTCGGCGTATCCGGAACAGGCGGCGGCTTCAAGCAATTTTGCGCAGGCGAAATCGCAATCGCGGATGCTTCCCGTCCGATCAAAGACGAAGAAGCAACGGCTTGTAAGGATGCCGGCGTCGAGTACACCGAGCTTACGGTAGCATTCGACGGCTTGTCCGTTGTTGTAAGCAAAGATAATGACTTCATCGATCATCTGACTGTTGAAGAGCTGAACAAAATCTTCGTTACAGGCAGCACAGTAGCAACTTGGAAAGACGTTCGCGATACTTTCCCTGCTGAACCGATCGTGATGTTCTCGCCGGGCGCAGATTCGGGAACCTATGATTACTTTAACGAGGCAATTCTTGATAAAGCTGGAATCCGCAATGATAAAGCAATCAGCTTCTCCGAGGATGACAATGCGCTTGTACAAGGCGTATCCGGCAGCAAATTCGGCATCGGCTACTTCGGTTTCGCTTATTATGAAGAAAACCAAGATAAATTGAAAGTTGTTCCAGTCGATGGCGGCACAGGCGCTATTACGCCTTCTAACGAAACCATCAAAGACGGCACTTACGCTCCATTGTCCCGTCCGCTCTTAATCTATGTAAATAACAAAGAGCTTGAGCGTCCTGAAGTGAAGGAATTCGCGAAATACTACATCAACAACATCGGCGCATTGGCTGGAGAAGTTGGTTATGTCGCTCTCCCGGACGAGCAATATGCTGCTGAAGCAGCTAAAATTCAATAATCACAATCAAATCGCAGCAGCTACGCTTTAAGAAAAATGTGGTGTCTCGTGGGACATCACATTTTTCACGACACAAATGTAAACGAATTGTAAAGGCAAGAGGAGGACGCCGCCATGCCAAAGCAAGGAGCGCTAACGGCAAGACAAGCGCAGACCGCGAGCAAGGAATTATATAATTTCAAAAACAAACGCGTAAGCATTATGAATAAATTAATGCCAGTCCTGTTGTTTCTATGCGCATCGGTATCGATACTTACAACCTTAGGCATTGTTATTACGCTCATCTCAGAGACGTTTCAATTCTTCCAGAAAATACCGATTCTAGATTTCTTGTTCGGAACGAAATGGTCGCCGCTTATCCCGCCCAAAAGCTTCGGCGTTCTCCCGCTTCTGTCCGGCACGCTGATGATTACATTTATAGCTTGCCTGGTCGCGATTCCAATCGGTTTGGCAAGCGCCATTTATTTGTCGGAATATGCGCCAAAGCAGGTGCGTAAAGTCATTAAACCGATTCTGGAAGTACTCGCTGGAGTACCGACGATCGTATACGGTTATTTTGCGTTAAGTCTAATTACTCCGCTAATTCAGAAGATGTTCGACAGCGCAGGCATTTTCAACGCGCTTAGCGCCGGTATCGTCGTCGGCATTATGATTATCCCGATGGTATGCTCGCTCAGCGAGGATGCGATGTCCGCGGTGCCGCGCAGCTTGCGCGACGGTGCTTACGCGCTTGGCGCAACGAGGTTTGAGGTGGCGTTGAAAATCGTCGTTCCTGCGGCATTCTCCGGAATCGTTGCATCGGCCGTATTGGCCTTTTCCCGTGCGATCGGGGAGACGATGATCGTTACCGTCGCTGCCGGCTCAACGCCGAATATGACATTCAATCCGCTGGAGAGTATCCAGACGATGACCGCTTATATCGTTCAAGTCAGCCTTGGAGATACGCCGCACGGAACGGTTGAGTACGGATCGATCTTTGCGGTCGGCATGACGCTGTTCGTCATAACGTTCCTGCTCAATATTCTTGCCCAGTATATTGCGAGAAAATTTAGAGAGGAGTATTAAGATGAACATTTTTCAAGATGCGAACCGGAAGCAGATTGCAGACAGACGGCGTACGGACTGGCTGCTGCATATCTTATTCGTCGTAGCGACTTCAATCGGCGTCATTGCGCTTTGCGCACTTATCATAGATATACTCATCGATGGTATTTCGCGTCTCCAGCCGGATTTGTTCACGAACTTTCCATCGCGTAAGGCAGATGGATCAGGCATGAAATCAGCTTTGGTTGGAACGATTTATATGCTGCTCATTATGGCGCCGGTTTCTTTTATCTTTGGTGTCGGAGCAGCCATTTACTTGGAAGAATATGCAAAGAAGGGCCGCTTTACCCGATTAATCCAGCTTAATATCAGTACGCTTGCGGGCGTGCCTTCGATCGTTTACGGTATTTTGGGGTTAGCTTTGTTCGTTCGTCTGCTTGCGCTTGACCGCAGTCTAATCGCCGGAGCATTAACGATGACGCTGCTCGTGCTTCCGATTATTATCGTGTCGGCCCAGGAAGCGATCCGTGCGGTTCCGAAATCGCGCCGCGACGCATCGTTCGCGCTTGGCGCAACGAAATGGCAAACCGTATCCCGTTCGGTTATGCCGTCCGCTCTTCCGGGCGTATTAACGGGCGTCATCCTTGCGATGTCGCGGGCAATCGGCGAGACGGCTCCGCTCGTTATGATTGGTGCTCTAACGTACGTTGCGTTCTTGCCTAACGGCATTACGGATTCGTTTACTGTCATACCGATTCAAGTGTACAACTGGTTATCCAAGCCACAGCTTGAGTTCAAGGAGCTTGCGGCAAGCGGCATTATCGTGTTGCTCGTCCTTCTCCTGCTGATGAATTTCTCAGCTATTTTGCTTCGTAACAAATATCAGAAGAACGTCTAAGAGCAGCGAAGTAAAGGTACGAAGCTGAACAGCTTTAGCAAATTTATTTGGGGGGATAAACGATATGGAAGCACTAATTCATATTGATAAACTGAATTTGTATTACGGCGCTTTCCACGCCTTGAAGAATGTTACGTTGACGATTCCCGAGAAGGCGATTACCGCGTTCATCGGACCTTCCGGCTGCGGCAAATCGACGCTGCTTCGTACGCTGAACCGGATGAATGATATGATTCCGGGTACGCGAATCGAGGGCGGAATCTCGATCGGAGGCACCGAAATTTATTCGAACGAAGTCGATGTGGAGACGCTTCGTAAAAAAGTCGGCATGGTATTTCAACAGCCCAACCCGTTTCCGAAATCGATATACGATAACGTGGCATACGGTCCCCGACTTCACGGCACTACGAATAAGAAAGAACTTGATGAAATCGTTGAAACAAGCTTGAAGTCAGCCGTACTGTGGGAAGAGGTAAAGGATCATTTGAAGCGTTCCGCTTTCGGCCTGTCCGGCGGTCAGCAGCAGCGTCTGTGCATTGCCCGCGCGCTTGCGGTTAACCCGAATATATTGCTTATGGATGAGGCGACCTCGGCTCTGGACCCGATCTCAACTTTGAAGATCGAAGAGCTTGCACAGGAACTGAAAGATAAATACACGATTGTTATGGTGACTCACAACATGCATCAAGCTGCCCGCGTTTCGAATCAAACGGTATTTTTCCTCAATGGCGAAGTCATTGAATATTCGGATACGGAGAAGCTGTTCTCCAACCCGACCGATCAGCGCACCGAAGACTACATTAGCGGACGCTTCGGTTAAACCTGTTAAAATCAATACACGTCAAAGATTCTGATAACAGCCTGTTGACATCCCTATAGGAGGAATGCCGTTGTGATGACAAAACGGAAAGAATTCGATCAAGGTCTTGAGAAGCTGCACCAATTAATTATCGACATGGGGACATTCGTGGAGAAAGCGCTCGCGGAGTCGATTGAGTCGCTGAAGCAAACGGATGTGAACCGTGCGAAGCAAATCATTAAAGATGATCCTGCCTTGAATCAGATGGAAGAAAAAATAACGGAAATCGGTTCAAAGCTCATCGCGACTCAGCAGCCTGTTGCGAAAGACTTGCGCCGTATTCTGGCCGCGTTCAGAATTGCCAGCGATTTGGAGAGAATGGGTGACCTGGCCGTTGACGTTGCGAAGGTCGTGCTTCGTCTGGAAGGCCAGACGCTCATTAAGCCGTTGATTGATCTGCCTCGAATGGCGGAAATCGTGCAGACGATGACGTATGAATCGATTCAGTCATTTATTCAGGAAAATGTGGATCTTGCATACAAAATGGCAAAGGACGATGATCTGGTAGACGCTTTGTACGGACAAATTACGCGCGAACTGTATGCGATGATGATGGAAAATCCGCGTAATATCACGCAATGCTCGCTGCTCAGTTTAGTGGGCCGTTATTTAGAAAGATTTGGCGATCATGCGACAAACATCGGCGAGAGCGTCGTTTATCTCGTAACGGGAAGCCGACCGGATCTGAATGAATAATTCAATTCTATACGATATGAAGAACCGTTGGAGCAGATTTGCTTTGACGGTTTTTTTGATTGCCGTCTAGGTAAATAGTCATAAAAAATGCTGAATTTTACCGAAACTTTACGGATTTATAGATCTAAATTCACAATTGATTGGTAATATAAAAAACAAAGCTGCTGATATTGACGATTGTTGATTGAGGGGATCCGGATGGATGAGGTTGGATTTGGATTATTTAATCGGGAACTGATCCGCAGGATGAAGAAGCACCGGCAAGACGGCGGAATCGGCGTCATACATGTACGCTCCCGGCCGGGATTCCCGGCTGCCGAAGCGGCTATAAAGAATTGGGAGAACGGCGAGTCCGCCATGTTCTGGCGTCAGCAGCTCGAAGCTGAATGCTTTTATTTTCTTAGGAAGCTGAAGGACGAGCCAATCCAGGCATCCGTGGAGAAGGCGGCTGAACGCTTGAAGAGCCGGCTGCAGCAGCTTGTAGGGAACGAGAAAATGCCGTCATACGAGAGCTGGAGCGTCGGCGCGGCAGTCGGTATTGCGGTTGCCCATTCAATCTCGACCGGCTATTCTGCCGAGACGGACATCTATCGGCTTCTTCTCGAGGCCGCAGAGAGCGGCAAAAGGAATGAAGCGACCTGCGTCATTCGTGACGATGCCGCGGCGATGCGGTTGGATAATGCCCGAGCAGCCGCAGATCTAACGTCAGAAGGCAGCCAGCCTCGAACCTATCGCCCGGAGCTGCAGGGCAGGACCGTCCGGATCGGTGAACTGGCTAATCCCGTTCCTTTGTTCCCGCCGCAGGCCCGCGTGTCGGAGATTGCGTATTTATTCGACGCGGATGCGAGAACGCAAGCGGCCGTCATTGTGGATCATGGCCGTCCGGTCGGCATCTTGATGAAGGAGAAGCTGCATCAAATGCTGGCGGGCCAATTCGGCCTTCCGCTCTACTGGAACAGGCCGGTGGAACGAATCATGAACGGCCAGCCGCTTATCGTTGATGAACAGCTGCCTGTCGAGCAGGTGTCGCAGCTCGCGATGGCAAGCGATTTCTCGCAGCTGTACGATGTCGTTCTCATCACGAAGAACGGCCAATTGACAGGTGCGGCTTCGCTTCGTTCGATTCTCGAATGCATTACCGCGCTCCGGACGGAGGCGGCCAGAGGGGCGAATCCGCTTACGGGTCTGCCGGGCAATGAAGAAATTCAGCGCGAATTGGAGCGAAGAATCGAACTCGGGCTTCCTTTCGCGGTTATTTATGCGGATCTGGATTATTTTAAATGGTATAACGATTGCTTTGGGTTTGTCCTGGGCGACGATTTGATCCGGTATTTGGCCGATGTGCTGCGCAAGGAGCAGGAGAGGCTTGGGAGCGGAGCTGATTTTACCGGACATATCGGCGGCGATGACTTTATTGCGGTGACCGGCGCCGACCGCGCGGAGCTGCTGTGCAGATCGGTGATTGAACGCTTCGACAGCGGCATTAAAGCCTTCTACGGCGGAGTAGAGGTGACGACCTGCCGGGACAGGCATGGCCATATTATTCAGCAGGAAGGCGTATCGCTGTCGTTGTCGCTGATGCTTTGGGACGGCGAGGTGCCGGTCACGACGGAATACATATCCAGATTTTCAGCGATGCTGAAGAAGCAGGCGAAGGCGCGGAAGGGCAGTACTTATGTGATGGATCATATAACGGGAGCGCACCATAGAGAGGAACGATTGTGAAATTGAAACAGCATCAGGTGTTTGAGCAGCTCTATGGCGTGGATGATAGGAACGGCGGCTATTTCGGCATGATCTATTTGTCGTGGCATCTTCCTGCGGGGCAATGGAAGAGTAATGATGAACTCCCCTGCGAAAGGTGGCGGTCGTTCGCGGAGAAGGAGGCGGAGGCCGCATTTAAGAGCTCTATGCTGTATGAGGGAACGCTGTGGATGAATGACGATTTGTTCATACGCATGCGGCTGCCGAGCGGCCGGCAGGAGCTGCTTGAGGGCTGGCTGCTGGAGCTTGCCCGCAAGCACACCTCCGATTGGGAGCAGCGATTTCTGAAGGAACTTCGGCCGGATGTGAGGCTTCATTGGGAACATAAGCTTCATGCGGGCGTATCCGTCGTGGCGGCGGACACGCTGCCCGCGGAACAGCTGATCGGATACGAAGCGATGAAGAAGGCGATCCTGCATGGACAGTCCGCCGGGGCGATGGAACGGAGCTTAAAGCGAATGGCAATGAACCGTTTGATCGCCGGGCGCCAGCTTCACCCCGTCTATCAACCGATCGTGTCTTTAGGGGAAGGGAAGGTATTCGGGTACGAAGCGCTGACACGGACCAATGACCGGAGCTGGTTCGCCGGGCCGATGGAGCTGTTTCTATTCGCCGAGGAGGAAGGACTTACCTATACGCTTGACCGGTTGGCGAGGGAGCAGGCGATTGACGGCTGCATTCCGCTTAGGCAGGAGCAGAAGCTGTTCATTAATGTCATGGCGCAAATTATGGAGGATCCCGGCTTCTCGCCGGGGCAAACGCTCAGTCTTCTGGAGCAGAACCGTTTATCGCCGCATCATGTCGTGTTCGAAATTACCGAGCGCAGCTCGATCGCTGATTTCGGCTCGGTGAAGAAGGCGCTGGAGCATTACCGGAGCCAGGGCTATCAGATCGCGATCGATGACGTCGGCGCCGGTTATTCCTCGCTGCAGTCGATCGTGGAGCTGCGGCCGGATTATTTGAAGGTCGACCGTTCGATTATCCGGCATATTCACCTCGACGAGATGAAGGAGCATATCCTTCATACCTTAATCCAGCTTGCTTTGAAAATGGATATTTCGATCATTGCAGAAGGGATTGAGCTCGAGGAGGAGCTCGAGAAGGTTCGCGCGATGGGCGTTCATTATGCGCAAGGCTACTTGCTCGGAAGACCTGCCGTTTTCGACGCGGTATAATAATAGAATGACGGAAGGGGCTTTCCACGGGCAGGCAATGCTTGGGGCAAGCCCATTTTGTGGTATAATAACCGGTATGTATGCTACCAAAACGAGGTGTTGATGCCAAATGGAAAAATGGATGTTAATTGACGGAAACAGCATCGCTTACCGTGCGTTCTTCGCGATGCCGCCGCTGACGAATTCGGCCGGTCAGCACACGAATGCGATCTTCGGATTTACGACGATGCTGTTAAAGCTGCTGGAACAGGAGCAACCGACGCATGTGCTCGTCGCGTTCGATGCCGGCAAGATCACTTTCCGCCATAAAGGCTATACCGAGTACAAGGGCGGAAGACAGAAGACGCCGCCTGAGCTGTCGGAGCAATTCCCGGTGCTCAAAGAGCTGCTGCAAGCCTTCAGCATCTCGCAGTTTGAGCTCTCCGGCTATGAAGCGGACGATATTATCGGAACGTTAACCCGCAGAGCCGACGAGAAAGGCGTACAGGCTGTCGTCGTCACGGGAGACAAGGATATGCTGCAGCTTGCGTCCGACAACGTAACGATTGCGGTAACGCGCAAGGGCGTCAGCGAGGTAGATCTATATTCGCCTGCCGCGATTCAGGAGAAGTACGGTTTAGTGCCGCAGCAAATCATTGACCTTAAGGGTCTAATGGGCGATACGTCGGATAATATTCCGGGCGTGCCCGGCGTCGGCGAGAAGACGGCCCTGAAGCTGCTTCATGAGCACGGCACGGTCGAGAGCGTGCTGGACAATCTGGACAAGCTGAAGGGCAAGCTGAAGGAAAATATCGAAACGCATAAAGACAGCGCAATCATGAGCAAGAAGCTGGCCACGATTTTCCGCGAGGTGCCGATCGAGGAGGAGACGGAGCGCATCCGTTACGCCGGATACGATGCCGCGCAGCTGGCCGAAGCGTTCCGCAAGCTGGAATTCAAATCATTGATCGACCGGTTGGAGCTGGGCCCCGATGCGGATCAGATGGAAGAGGCCGCGCAGGCTTCCGCAGCCGAATTGAATATCCGGGTCATTGAATCGGCTGCCGACGAGGAGTTTCTTATCGAGCTTCTGAAGTCGCTGGAGCAGCCGGATACAAACGGCTTATACATAGAAGCCGTCGGCGAGAATCCGCATCATGCGGAGCTGATCGGCCTGGCAGTAGCGACGGGGGAGGCCGTTTATGCTCTTCCGTATGCCGTGCTGCAGCAGCCTTTTGCCGGGAAGCTGCGCGAATGGCTGGAGCATCCGGACAAGCCGAAGTACGGCTTCGATCTGCACAAAACGGAGCTGGCTCTGGCGTGGAGCGGAATAGGCCTTGGAGGCGCCGCCTTCGACGTTCAGCTTGCCGCGTATTTGCTTGATCCGACGGACTCGAGTCAGACGCTCAGCAGCATTAACGAGAAGCACGGCCAGCCAACGCTGCCCTCTGACGATGCGGTATACGGCAAGGGGGCCAAGTTCAAGCTGCCGGATGCGCAGACGCTGTACCGTCACTTGGCGCTCAAAGCGGAAGCGGTACGCCGTTTGGTGCCGCTGCTCATGGAGGAGCTGAACCGCACGGATATGAGCAAGCTTTATTTTGAGCTGGAGCAGCCGCTGTCCCGCATTCTTGCCGGCATGGAGCATTTGGGCATTAAGGTGGAGAAGGCGGAGCTGGAAGCGCTCGGAAGCGATCTGGAGCGGCAGTTGACCACAATCGTAAGCGATATATACAAGCATGCGGGAACCGAGTTCAATATCGGATCACCGAAGCAGCTTGGCGAAATCTTGTTCGAGAAGCTTGGTCTGCCTGCGAAGAAGAAAACAAAAACAGGGTATTCGACCGATGCCGATGTGCTGGAGGAGCTTGCTCCCTATCATGAAATTATCCCTTCCATCCTGCACTACCGTCAGCTGGCCAAGCTGCAGTCCACCTACGTGGAAGGCTTGCTGAAGGAGGTGCGGGAGGAGACCGGAAAAATCCATACGTATTACCGACAGACGATTGCCGCGACGGGCCGGTTAAGCAGCCAGTTTCCTAATCTGCAGAACATTCCGATCCGGCTTGAGGAGGGCCGCAAGATCCGCAAAGCGTTCTTGCCTTCCGAGCCGGGGTGGTACATTCTGGCGGCCGACTATTCGCAGATCGAGCTTCGCGTCCTCGCCCATATTTCCGGGGACGAGAACTTGAAGGAAGCGTTCATTCACGATATGGATATCCATACCAAGACGGCAATGGATGTATTCGGCGTATCGGCTGAGCAGGTGGATTCCAACATGAGACGTCAAGCGAAGGCCGTCAATTTCGGAATTGTATACGGCATCAGCGATTTCGGCCTGTCACAGAACCTGGGTATTAACCGGGCAGAGGCAGGCAAGTTTATCAATCAGTATCTCGAAGTATTTAAAGGCGTGCGCCAATTTATGGATGATATCAAAAACGATGCGCGCCGCGACGGGTATGTAACGACATTGCTGGGACGCAGACGCTATTTGAACGATATCAAGGCGTCCAACTTCAACATCCGCTCCTTCGCGGAACGGACGGCAATGAATACGCCGATTCAAGGAACGGCCGCAGACATCATCAAGCTTGCGATGGTTCACATGGACACGGCGCTGCGCGAGCGCGGCTTGAAGAGCCGCATGCTGCTGCAGGTGCACGATGAGCTCGTCTTTGAGGTCCCGGAAGAAGAGCTCGAGCTGATGAAGCAGCTTGTTCCGGATGTGATGGCAGGCGCGTTGAAGCTTGACGTTCCTCTAAGGGCGGATGTCAGCTACGGATTGAATTGGTATGAGGCAAAGTAGCCCGCAGGCGTGCGGTTTCGGGTATAATGGTAGTTGAGGTGAGAAGAAATGCCTGAATTGCCGGAGGTAGAAACGGTAAGAAGAACGTTAATCGAATTAGTCGCGGGCAAGCGGATTCAAGCCGTAACCGTCAATCTCCCGCGTATTATACAGCGGCCCGCAGAGCCGGAGCAGTTCGCAGGCGCGTTAGCCGGGCAACAGATCGAAACCATTGAGCGGCGCGGCAAGTTTTTGCGGATTATATTGGACGGGCTTGTGCTCGTGTCTCACTTGCGAATGGAAGGCCGATACGGCGTTTTTGGATCGGATGAGCCTGTAGAGAAGCACACGCATGTCATTTTCCACTTTGACGACGGGACGGAGCTGCGTTATAAGGACGTGCGGCAATTCGGTACGATGCATTTATTCGAGCGGGGACGGGAGCTTGAGCTGCCGCCGCTTAATAAGCTCGGCATCGAGCCGCTCGAGGAGTCGTTCACGCTGGAGGCGCTGCGCGGCAAGCTCGCAAAGCGGACGACGAAGCTGAAGCCGCTCCTGCTCAATCAAGAGTATATTGTCGGCCTAGGCAATATTTATGTGGATGAAGCGTTATTTCAAGCCCGAATTCATCCGGAGCGCACGCCGGATACGTTGAAGCCCGCAGAGTGGAAGAAGCTCTACGAAGCGATTCGTGTTACGCTTGCACGCGCCGTAGAGGCGGGCGGCTCATCGATCAAATCTTACGTAAACGGGCAGGGCGAGATGGGCATGTTCCAGCATGAGCTGCTCGTTTACGGCAGGAAGGGCGATCCTTGCCCAAGCTGTGCGAGACCGATCGAGAAATTTACGGTAGGCGGCAGAGGCACGCATATTTGCGGCAAATGCCAGCCTATCGTCAAGGCGAAGTCAACGGCGGTCAAGTAGCCGGAACGGATCGACATGCACAGACAAATACTCCCCGCATATGATGTGGTGTTACGAACAATAGGCGGATGTCTACTCGCGAATACGGAAGCGATGCAGACAAAGGCTTGTGCGGGGAGGGGCTTTTCGATTGTTCGCGCATGTTGCATCATTGCTAGTGCTTGCTTTTGCTGTTAGTTTGGATGGGTTCGGGGTAGGCGTTACTTACGGTCTGCGGCGCATTCGCATCCCGTTCCTTTCGGTGTTTATTATCGCGTGCTGCTCGGGTATCATTATTTTTCTATCGATGCAGGTTGGCGGATGGCTGACCGGCTTCCTGTCCGAGTTCGCGGCTCGGCTAATCGGCGCGTGCGTACTTATCGCGATTGGCGGCTGGGCGCTGTTCCAACTGAAGAGGGGAAAGCAGACCCTCGAAGAGAGCGAAGCCGCCGAAACCGGTCTGGCAGGAAGCGTAAGCGGGAGTGGAGCGGTAACCGGCCCAGCAGCAGACAAAGGTCAAGGGGAGCTTGCCAATGCGGCGCTTATCGTCATGGTAGAGCTGAAGCGGTTAGGTTTAGTTATTCAGATTCTGCGTACGCCGCAGGCCGCCGATGTCGATAAATCAGGCACGATCTCGGCTTCAGAAGCCGTAATGCTGGGCGTAGCGTTATCGCTTGACGCATTCGGCGCGGGTCTTGGCGCAGCCATGATCGGCTTGCCGGCATTGCTTACCTCGCTGACGATCGCTGCGGCGAGCGCCATGTTTCTCGTAGGCGGCATCCGCTTCGGATTCCGGTTCTCTACGTGGAAAGGGATGCACGCATTATCTTTGCTGCCAGGCATATTATTGATCATGATGGGAATCATGAAGCTGTTATAATTCAGAGGTGAATAGGATGAAAATCGGATTAACCGGCGGTATTGCCAGCGGTAAAAGCACAGTCGCCCGCATGCTCGCGGCGCGCGGCGCGCTGCTGGTCGATGCCGATCAAGTCGCCAGGGAGGTCGTTCTTCCCGGCGAGCCGGCACTAGGGGCAATCGCCTCTACGTTCGGACAAGCCGTTCTGGAGGCTGACGGGTCTTTGAACCGCAAGGCGCTGGGCGAAATCGTCTTTCGGGATAAAACATTACTCGCGAAGCTTGAGGCCATCACTCATCCTGCCATACGGGAGCGCATGCAGCGGCGGATACATAGCTATGAAGAGCAGGATCCGAACCGTTTAATCGTAGCGGATATTCCTCTCTTGTTCGAGACGGGGCAGCAGAACCTCTATGAAGGCGTAATGGTTGTGTACGTGCCTGCAGATTTGCAGCGTACCCGCTTGATGGAAAGGGATGCAGTATCGAAGGAAGAGGCGGAGCGCAGAATTTCTTTGCAGATGGATATCGAACGGAAGAAGCTTCTGGCCGATTGGGTGATTGATAACGGCGGAACGCTTGCGGAAACGGAGCAGCAGATTGATGATTTTTGGAAAAGCAAGTGTCTGCCATGAGGATATTAGTTAAAAAGAGAGTGTTATTGATCCTGCTGCTCGGATTGATTACTATATTATTTCTTAAATCCGACTGGCTGGCCGAATGGATGTATCCGGTTCATTACAAGCAGGATATACGCGCAAGCGCAGGCAATTACGGCATCGAGCCTCATTTGGTCGCGGCCATCATACGAAGTGAAACCAATTACCGGACTGGCCGAGATTCGAAGAAGGGCGCTTTGGGATTAATGCAGATCATGCCGAATACGGCTGATTGGGTCATTCAGAAAGCGGGATTTACCGGGGTGACGGAGGACATGCTCAGGTATCGGGCCGATGTCAGCATCGAGGTAGGCTCCTGGTATTTAAATTCATTAACGCAGCAATTCGGGCAAAATAAAATTGCCGCCATAGCCGCATACAACGCAGGTCCGGGGAATGTTCAAAAGTGGCTTCATTCGGGCGTGTGGGATGGGAAAATGGAAACCGTCAAACAAATTCCATTCGGCGAGACCAGACACTATGTACAGCGGGTCATTTATTATTATAATAAGTACAAGGATTTGTATCCAAGCTTCTAAATTATTGATAACCAGCGAAATAAAAACGAGCCTTGGAGGCCCGCCGCTTCATGGACGGGCCCAGCCAAAGCGTCTGTTATTCATACAAGCTTAATGAATCATTATTTGAATTGACCAGCAAGGGATTGCTCGGCAATTTGAACGAGGCGGCGGGTAATAGAACCCCCGATGGAGCCTGCGTCTCTAGTCGCCATGTTGCCGTAGTATCCGTCTTGCGGAATCGCGATGCCTAGCTCTTGAGCCACTTCGAATTTCATTTGGTCAAGTGCTGCAGTCGCTTGCGGTACAACCAATTGGTTACTGCTACGATTTTGAGCCATTGTTGTTCACCTCCTTGCGGTTGGTAAAGGTATTATGTGCAAAAAATCAAAGGCTATAACAGGGATTACATGGAAAATTTATTTTTTTGAGAAAAAGTTTTTTTTAAGGCTATAAAACCGATAAAGGAAGGAGGCAAGTCAGCCGCATGAAATGTCCCTATTGCGACAATGCAGGAACGAAGGTTCTAGATTCCAGACCGGCAAACGAAAACAAATCGATTCGCCGCCGCCGTGAATGCGAGAGCTGCAGCCGGCGCTTTACAACCTTTGAAATGATTGAGGAAACGCCTCTGATTGTCATCAAGAAGGACGGCAGCCGCGAGGAATTCAGCCGTGACAAAATATTGCGCGGATTGATTCGGGCGTGCGAGAAACGTCCCGTTCCCGTGGAACGGTTGGAGGTTATCGTATCCGAGGTTGAGAAAGAGCTTCGCACGACGGCTCTTGCCGAGGTGGACAGCAGCGAAATCGGCGGTCTCGTCATGAATGAACTATACCCTGTCGATGAGGTCGCGTATGTCCGATTCGCATCCGTATACCGGCAATTCAAAGATATCGATATGTTCATGAAGGAGCTTAATCATCTTCTATCCAAGCATCCGCTCAACAGCATGATAGATAAGGATTGACAGATTTGACGACAATATGCTATTATCAATCTTGTCGCCATTTGGGGCCTTAGCTCAGCTGGGAGAGCGCATCGCTGGCAGCGATGAGGTCAGGGGTTCGATCCCCCTAGGCTCCACCAAACACAAATATCAAACACGCCAAATAAGGCGTGTTTTTGCGTTTGGTGGAGCCCGACAAGGGGGCGAACCCCGGGGTTCAGTCCGCGCGGACGTAGCGAATGCGGAGGAGCACGGCGTCTGAATCTACCGCTAAAAGTCCTCGTCGAGTAAGCTTCGTCAGCCATTCGATCAGGATTCGGACATCCCATAATGGAAAGACGAGCTTGTGCGAGTCATATCCCCCTAGGCTCCACCAAAACAATACATCCAACACAACCTATATTTGCGATTTTTTTTGTGGAATGTCTAGAAACCCTAAAGTTTCACCTATGCGGATGTCCCTTTATCCGTTGAACGAATAAATCGAAAAACGATCAGGAATGGACCGCGAATCTTCCAGTGAGGGAGGAATATACGTTTTGTCTGTTGGTCTGATAAAAATAAAAAAATTTATAATTTATATATTTACAATCAAAGGCTTCTTACATATAATTGAAGTGGAGGTGATCATGATCGCACGAGGGTTCACGGAAGATAAAAAAGAAGCCATTCGTATGCTTCTAATCAAAGAAGGAAAACGATTGTTTGGTAAGTTCGGTTTGAAGAAAACAAGCATTGCCCAATTGACGGAAGCGGCTGGTATATCGCCTGCAGCCTTTTACAAATTTTTCGAGTCCAAGGAAGAGCTATATTTTTTCATCTTTGAACATGAAGCTCTGGATTTTCAAAAAAAATTATTGGCTCAGCTCAACAGCGCTGAATCTCAATCGATGACCATGACATTTCAAAATATGTTTATATCCATCATGGATCAGTACAAACACGATCCTTTTATGGAACAGTTATTTCGTGGGGATGATTTCAATCAAGTACTTCTCACGGTTTCAAAGCAGGATATTGATAAGCATGTACTATTGGGTTATAAACACTTTTCCCCTGTAATTGAAAACCTGCAGAAGGAAGGCAAATTGATTTCTACCAACCCGAAAGTTTTAATCACGATTATGCAAATAATCTTTTTGGTAAATGAACATAGGAAGAATTTCGATTCAGAACTATTCGATAAAGCGATGAAACTGATGGCTGGATGGATCGCGCAAGGCTTTACTCATAATAAATTTGATATCTGGGGTGAACCGGAATGAGCGGTGTGTGGGAGTATTTTACTCCGGAGCAACAGGACTTTTTATCAAGGAGAATCGAACAGATTAGGCAGAGTTATGGTCCTGAAGAAATGAAAAGACTTAGAGTGGAATCAAATAAGCTCATCTCAAAATTACGTTCAGCTTACGAATCCGGACTGCCGTCTGATGCTCTAGAGGTTGTGGCTTTTGCCAAACGATTAGCCGAATCTCAGGCGATGTTTAACGGTGGTGATCGTGAGCTTGAGAAAGCCGTAGAACGTTTCCACGTTGAAAACCCAGATGTAGAGGATCATGGAATCGACTTGAAGTTGTACAGATATATTGAGCAAGCGAAATCGTACTGTTCGGCAGAGTAATCTTCAATCTAATCATTCAGGAGATAATATGGAAAATTCAAATCCAAATGGGTTACCCGACATTTGTAAGGTTCGAATTCTTGATGATCCAATTGATAAAGTATGGAAGGTTATCTCGACATCTGAAGGAATCGCTCTATGGTTTTACCCGACGAATTATTTTCAACCGGTTCTAGGATGTGAGTTTTTTGCAGAAATGGAGCTACCGCAAGGCAGAACAGCCTGCAAAGTTACTCAGGTTGATCCTCCTTATAATTTATCATACGAATTAGGAAACGATTGGAGTTGGTCGTTCAAATTGAAAGACCTTCAGGGCCGAACAGAATTAACATTCGTATGGTCGGGATGGAATGAGAAGAAGAGGACGGAGTTCGGAATGCCTCATACGAAGCTACATCCCCAATTAATGAGCGGCACGAATGTGTTGATGAAAGCATTGTCCAGATCAATAAAGAAATTGGATTAACGATTTATAACCTGGAGGGATGAACTTGCAGCATGTTGTCATTCAAGTCATTGGGATGTCCTGCGGGTATTGCGTCAAATCTGTAGAGAATGCTCTGAATAACATTGGAGCACGAGGGCGTGTTAACCTTAAAGAAGGATCCGTAAATGTCACGTACGATGAAATCCGGCTTAAACTTGAAACGATTACGAATGCGATTGAGGATCTTGGTTATGACATAGACACTGGTTTCGATAGTTAAACAGGTAATGGCGGGAGAGCGCATCGCTGGCAACGATGAGGTCAGGGGTTCGATCCCCCTAGGCTCCACCAAAACAATAAATTCAACTACTTCATCCGGAGTGGTTTTTTTATTGTTTTGATGGGGCCCATAAGGGGGTGAACCCCGGGGTTCAGTCCGCGCGGACGTAGCGAATGCGGAGGAGCACGGCGTCTGAATCTACCGCTAAAAGTCCTCGTCGAGTAAGCTTCGTCAGCTATTCGATCAGGATTCGGACATCCCATAATGGAAAGACGAGCTTGTGCGAGTTATATCCCCCTAGGCTCCACCAAACACAAATATCAAACACGCCAAATAAAGCGTGTTTTTTTGCGTTTGGCGGAGCCCGACAAGGGGGCAGACCGCGCGCACGAAGCGATAGCGTAGGAGCACGGCATCGAAATTTACCGCTAAGATCGCCATCGTGGGCTATGCTTCGTCAGCAAGTGAGATCAGGCTTCGGACATCCACTCCTGCGAAGCCGAGCAGCGCGAGGCGGAGCGAAAGGCTCCACCATGGACTTGGCCTAGAGGTGACAAGCCCGAAAGGTTCGCCCACACGGACAGGGTGGATGATAAGGCAAAATGAAAAACATCCCGTAGAAGCACGGCGTTTAGATCTATCGCTGAAAGTCCACAGAGTTATTTTTATGCCATTTTATATTTATTCGATTGGTGAAATAAGGTATGATCTTGGTGGTATTCGATTGATTGCGATTCAACGGTGGTGGTGAATAGAATGTACGAGGATAAAAAGCTGCATTACAAGGACTTGCTTATACTGAAAACAATTGCAGAAACGTTGAACCAGAACCATGACATGAAGCTGATGCTTCAAAGCACGCTGGAGAAGCTGCTCGAATTGACCGGACTTAAGACGGGGTGGATCTTTTTGGCGGACGAAGAGCCGATCTATCACCATGCGGCGGACCATAACTTACCTCCAGCGCTTGCACGGAATGATAAAGAACCGATGCGGTGCGAAGTATGCTTCTGTCTGAAGCTATACTGGAAAGGCTCGCTTAATCAAGCCGTAAACATCATCGAATGCGAGCGCCTGCATAATTCCGTTATTTATTCACGCGGCGACACAAATAAACTCACCCATCATGCCACAGTTCCGCTAACGATATGCGGGGAACGCTTCGGTCTTCTGAATGTCGGTTCGCCCGGCAAGGAGCATTTCAGCGACGAAGAGCTTGCCCTTCTTGAAGGGGTTGCGTTTCAGATCGGTACCGCAGTGGAACGAACAAGACTGCTGGAGCAAAAGGAGAAGCTCGCGGTCGACAATATTGCGCGTTACATCGTGGATTATTACGCCAGCACGAATGAAGTGACCAGACAGATCTGGACGATCAATAATTTAAACGAACTGTTATTAAACGTTGTCACAAACATCGGAACGTATTTCGACTGGCCGACGGTGGCCATTGCCATACATCAAGGCAATCGCTTAACGTTACGCGCCCTCTATGACAACGATAGCTCCAAATTATTAAATGATTCCGTACTCCTGCAGCCAAAGGAATCTTCGGATGATATTATCCATAAGGCTTATACGGAACATAAAGTATGTCAGAGCAAGGATGAACCTTTCACTTTTGCCGCACTCCATCAAAGCGAAAGTATGTTTTCGATCGCAATACCTCTAAAAAAACAAGAGCCCTTATTAAGAAACGAACCGCTCGGCATACTTCTCATCGGAAGAGAATCTTCAATGTTCAGCGAGCTGGAGATTGAAATATTGACGATGTTGGCGGATCATATTTCGTGGGCAATGGAAAGAATTCGCTTGTATGACGAATGGCAATACTTGCTGTTGTCGGAAGAACGGAACAGGCTTGCGCTCGATCTGCACGACTCCGTCAACCAGAAGCTGTTTTCACTTTCGTTGACAGCGCAAGGCATCAAAGAAATGATACAAGACCATAATCCGCTCGTCATAGATGGGATAAATGACATTCAACTGTTATCGCAAGAGACGTTGTCCGAAATGCGTACGTTAATATGGCAGCTTCGCCCTTATAGTGCCGAAAAAGGAATGATTGCTTCTTTAAAGGAATACGCCGAAAAAATCGGATTGCACGTAACTTTACAGATGAGGGATGACGTGCAATTCCCTGAGAAAGTAGAAGAAATTTTATGGCGAATCGGTCAGGAAGCATTAAATAATGTCAGTAAGCATGCTAGGACAAACCGCGCAACGATCAAAATTCAGTCGATCGAAGATCACATTCAAATGAGCGTAACGGACCATGGCTGCGGCTTTGTACCTGAGCAGATAGAGCAGAACTCGGCAAGGCTCGGCATTATCGGCATGAAAGAAAGAGTGTCGCAAATTAACGGAAGCTTAAAAATCAGCAGCATGGAAGGCAAAGGAACAATCATTTCTGTCACGGTGCCGCTCTCGAGGGAGAAATAAAATGAAGACGATAAAGGTTCTGATCGTAGACGATCATTTGGTTGTGCTAAGAGGACTGCGGTTTTTCTTGCAAACACAGGCCGTAATTGAAATTGTCGGCCAAGCCCATAACGGGGAAGAGGCTTTGCAGCAAGTGCAAGCGTTGCAACCCGATATTGTGCTCATGGATTTGATCATGCCGGGATTGAGCGGAATCGAAGCCACAAGGAAGATAACGGAAAATTATCCTCAAGTAAAAGTCATTATACTTTCCAGCTACTCGGATCGCGATTCCGTTCTTCAAGCCATCAAAGCAGGAGCCATTGGCTACCAGCTTAAGGATGTGAAACCCGAAGTGTTGATCGAATCCATTCAAGCCGCCATGGACGGCGTAAAAACGCTGCATCCGCAAGCAACACATCAACTGATGTCCCACGTTGTCTCGGAGAAAGAGGAAGGGAAGAGCATTGCTATTCTAACCGCGAAGGAAAAGGTGGTCCTGAAGCATATCACCTTGGGTCAAAGCAATAAGGAAATTGCGGCCGAGCTTCATATTTCCGAGAAAACGGTCAAGACGCATGTTACTCACATTTTAGCCAAATTAGAGATGCAGGATCGTACGCAAGCCGCACTGTTCGCGACCAAAAATAATTGGTTCGTTTAATCATTGGTCGTAGTCAAGGTCTTATCTCCGGATAAGACCTTATTCTTATGCGTTCATTAGACGAATGCAGGGCGTAATAGTTTGAGGATTGAGGTAAATTGAAATGAGTTCGCTAATCTATTTATTCGATTTGAGGAGGAAGTACAAATGACTATTTTAGTAACGGGAGCAACCGGAAATGTAGGACGGCATATCGTTGATCAGCTTATTCGATCGGGCGCTCGTGTTCGAGCCCTTACGCGCAATCCTGCAAGCGCGAATCTGCCGCAATCCGTGGAAGTCGTATACGGGGATCTTACCGATCCGGACACTATGGTTGAGGCGCTCCATGGCGCTACCGCCATGCACTTGATCACGTTCAACAGCGTCGACTCCGCTCCGCTGCACACCGGGCCTGAAATCGTAGAACTTGCAACGAAAGCAGGCATACGAAAAGTCACGCTATTGTGGAGCGGCACGAAAGGGCCGGTAGAAGAGGCGGTAGAAGCAAGCAGTCTGGAATGGACACATCTCCAGCCGGACGTTGAATTCATGTCCAATACGCTGGCATGGGCGGACTCCATCCGGTCGGAAGGTGTGGTTAGGCAGCTAAACGGCCAAGCATTAAATGCTATGATTCACGAGGCGGACATTGGAAGTGTCGCTGCGACCGTGCTATTAGGAGAAGGCCACGCTTTCAAGAGCTATTCGTTGACCGGACCTGAAGTGCTATCCGCATATGATAAGATTCGAATAATCAGCTCAGAACTTGGCCGGGATCTAAGGTTCATTGAATTGTCCGAAGAAGAAGAGCGTGCCCGGATGCGCCAGTCCGGCGTTCAGGAAGAGATGATCGACTATGTCGTCGGATGGTACGCTAACCCACCTAAGGCAGCGTCTCGCGTGCTTCCGCTCGTCGAGGAAATTACCGGCCTTCCGGCTCGAACTTTTGCGCAATGGATAGCTGAAAACAAAACGAAATTTTTATAATTCGATCATACGCAAAGGGATAGGACATGATTCTCCATTTGCTCGAGCGATGTAACGGGGAGCCATGTATCGAGGAAATCCATATCCGGTGGGATGGGGCACATTGGGCAAGAATAGCATTTTTCCCATAGGGGCGAGGTCTGGGGGAGATTGACGGAATATCCTGAAATTCTCGGGACGGATCGGGGATTAGTGAGTATCACTGGCAACGATGAGTTATGGATTCAATTACACAAACAACCGAGCCTGTCCAGGAATCGGTTGTTTGCGATAGATATTCTTGACCACAAGTTTACACAATGGATTCCAATTTGGCAGCCAGTTGGCAGATAGGCTTCTCTACACGGTTGTGCAGCCGATACAGGAACGAAGGTCGCGGTTGTTCACTCAGCAGTTTCTTCACCGCACCCAAGTCATGCAGTTCACCCAAGCGAGCGGATAGCATGCGCGGCGTCACCTGCTGAAGAGCATGCCTTATATCTTGAAAGTGTTCGTGGTCAAAATGGAGTGCAAGCAAGACGGGCATATTCCAGGCTTTCGCAGACAATCTACCGTATCCAAGTTCGTTCTCAGCCGCTTTTACCGTTTCCGCCGCTGCTTGAAACAGTCGTCCTTCTTCCGTCAGCACGTATTCGGGTAATGCGGGATGGCGTCGTTCATAGGGGGACAGATGCTGGAGCAGTCCGCTTTCCGTCATCCGTTTTAGATTTTCGCTTAAGCGCGCAGGGGAAATTTGCAAATGTCGCTGCATAGGTGTAAAGCGCCCCCTGCATTTCTCCAACGCTAGCAAGATCGGTACCGTCCACTGCCCCGATAGCTCTTGAGATAGCTGGAGTACACGGCTTTCGGTACTCAGAGCGGTCTCAATTCCTCGGATAACATCAGGCTGTGTCCGTCAGGGTCCGCAAATGTTGCCAGCTTCACCATGTCCGGTATGGTTTCTATCTCCCCAATAAACATTACGCCATTTTGTTCCAAAGATTTCCTGGCTGCCTCGATATCATAGACCTCAAATACGGTCGAGGAGGTGGAAGGAATAACCTCTTCTGCTTCCGAAAATCCAATTATACAACCTTCGGTCGTTGTATTCATCATGGCCATTCCAGAGGCGGAGTCGTGGAATACGAGATCAAACCCCAATTTTTTCTTATAGAAATCAATCGTGTCGTTCAAGCTTTTTACGTTATACCATATCGTTACGCCTGGTTTAAACATAGAGCACCTCCAGATTTTTAATATCGATATTATATCAAGTATATTTTCGGTAGTAAAGCGGCCTATGAAAATTTTCGATGAGGTCAGGGGTTCGATCCCCCTAGGCTCAATAATATGCAAACAACCGATCCTAACTAGGGTCGGTTGTTTGTATTTTGGAGTCCCACCAGGAGGTGTTTGGGAGATGAATCCTCAAGGCTCCAAACAGGCGAATGCGGAATATGCTGTAGTTCGGATTGTCAAATTCGACCGGGAGGTGTCGGTACGGAACGGTTGATCATCGATTCGAAGACACGTTCGAAACCGTCATTTCCGAAACCTCTGGCTACCATCTGCTCAGTGACGGTCTGGATGGGCAGCAGCCAATCGGCCGGCACGCCCAATTCCCGGCTGCTCTTGACGATGTTATCCAGCGCAAGCTTGTTGACCGTCATGTTGGATACATCTGTAGTATAATTGCCTTCATCCAGGATGCGGGCGGCTTCCGGACTTGTCAGCATAGGCACAATCAAGTGCTGCAGCCAATTGCTTGCATAGGGCAAGAACTTCTCCGCGGAAATATTGGCCGTTCGCAGCAGCGCATGAGCGTGAAAATAACTGTACCAAGCGCCGTACAACATCGTAAGCATTGCCAAATCAAACAGCAACGCCACACCTGTATCTTCGCTCAGATAGGTCGTACCTCCGCCCATCACTTGTAGCACCGACTGATACGCTTCAAAGAGTTCCTTCCTGCCGCCATAAAGTATAAGCGCGTTAGGACTTCCGATCATCGGGGGAACCGCCATGATCGCCCCATCCAAATACTCGATGCCTTTCTCCTTAGCCCACATATCCAGGAGACGCGCTTCATCCGGCGTCCCGGTGGTCAAGTTGACGATGACGCGGCCGGTGAGTTCTGTCTCCAAGGGCATAAGCGTGCTTCTTACAACTTCATATGTCGACAAGCAGACCACAATCATACCGCTTGCCGCAATGGCCCCGGCTACTGTCTCAGCTCGAACCGCCCCGTTGCCGACAAGCCGGTCGGCTTTGTCCGCGGATCGATTCCAGACGGTCACAGGATGGCCGGCCGCCAGATATGCAGCCGCCAGCGCCTGTCCCATATTACCAAGCCCAATGACGGTTACTGGGATTAAATCGGTTTCCTTAACTAAAGCTTTGATCAACGAATTTTCGTTCATTTTTTCATCTCCTTGATATTGAACTCTTTCTTTCCAGAGAACAACGACATATAATTGGAATAAATTCTCGTGCGAGGAGGCCTCAAAAAATGAAAATAAGCGAATTGTCCCGTCTGACAAATGTCAGCCCGCGCGCAATACGACATTATGAAGAAAAAGGTCTGCTTACGGCAGACAGACTTGACAACGACTACCGCGAATTCAGCGAATCTGCCGTCGAACGGGTCCGTTCGATTCAGCTCTACTTGAAGCTGGGATTTACGACGGATGAAATACGGAGCTTGTTCCAATGCGAGGTCGCGTCGCCGGACGATTATGAATACTGCGAAGAAATGCAGGAAATCTACGAAGAAAAACTGCGTAAGGTGAAAAGCCAGATCGATTCCATGCTGCAATTGAAGCGGCTGCTGGAGCGGCAGGTTGCGCTGACGGTTGCCGGCAAAAAGCAGAACCTGCGGATATCCGTCTAACGTGCATAAGCATCTTGGCAAGGACACGACGAACGTCTGCGCCAAAGTTCCTTATTCCACGGAAAGGCCTTGTCCTAGACCGCCGTCTACGGACAATTCGGCGCCTGTTGTGAAGGTGGCCTCGAAGGCGAGAAAAAGCACTGCCTTGGCCACCTCCTCCGGCGAGCCGTGACGTTTCATTGGCGTCATCTGGTCGCCAAGCTCCTCAAAGGCGGCCCGTTCCGATTCCGAGAATCCTGCCACACCCATCGTCGGCGTATGGATGAAACCGGGTCTGACCACATTGACGCGAACTCCCCGCGGCAGCAGTTCAGCCGCAAAACCTGAGGCAAGCGAACGCAGCGCCGCTTTTGAAGCGCCGTAAACGCTCATTCCCGGAGTCCCGCCTTCATCTGCCACGGATGACGTAAATATGATCGATCCGCCTTCCCGAATGAGCGGAGCCAGGCGCTGAACCGTAAAGAATGCCCCTTTCGTGTTAACGTCAAATGTCTTGTCGTACGAGCTTTCGGTCACTTCCATGAAAGGTTCGAGCAGTGCGATTCCTGCATTGATGTGGACGAAATCGATCTCACCAAACCGTTCGGCGGCGTAAGCACCTAATGCATCGATATCCGCCATGAGCGACACATCGGATTGAATAACATGCGCCCGTTCTCCCAGTTCCCGTCTCGCTTTTTCTACATTTTCCGGACTGCGTCCTGTCAGTATGACTTCGGCTCCCCCCGCGAGCAATGATTTGGCCACAGCCATTCCCATACCGTGCGTACCTCCGGTTATAACAGCCTTCTTACCCTCAAACTCCCTCATGATCTTGTTCCTCCATGTTCAAAATGTTTGTTTCCAACTTTCTAGTGTCAGTATAAAGGTTCACGCCAGCGTGAAGGTCAATAGCTAATTTTCCGGTGATAAAAGGGATGTTCCCGTATTCGTATTGATTGGCAGCGTTTATCCACCAATAATCGGTACTTGGCGATCTTGTAACCGTTGAAGGCGTTGAATATCTTTCGGTTGACATTGCTACGAAAACGTATTAAATTGAAAGTAGATTCATTATTACGAGTTCGTAATAAAAAGGAGCTATCGGTAATATGCATCAGTTGTATGAACTTTTCCTCAAGACCGGTTTGCGCCCTTTTGCTTTTGCGACTGACATGCTGCAACTTGAACAAAAAGTGACCCGTTCGGATCTGTCGACGCTGCTTATTTTGCTAATCCGTGGAGATCTGACGATGACGGAGCTGGCAGACGAGATGGGGGCGCCGCTGAGTTCTATGACAAGCATCGCGAAGCGGCTTGAACGAAAAGGTTATATCGCCCGCGCTACTTCTGCAAAAGACCAGCGGGTTAAGATCGTCATGCTAACGCAGGAAGGTCTTCAGCTCGCGAAAGAATGGGAGCGTATTATGCTGGCGATGCTGAGCAAGTTGGAGTCGGCGTTTACTTCGGAAGAAATGGAGCAATTTACGCTGCTTTCATTTAAGGCATTCAAAGTATTCCAAGACGAAGAACCTGTAAAGCAACAGGAGACAAAGAATCGCCCGGTAAAGATCAGGATCGAGGAGTGACTGATCCAACCGGTTTTATTTTAACCAATTACTACGATTTCGTACTAAAAGGAGAAGTGAACATGAGAATCATCATCTACACGGGCAAAGGCGGCGTAGGCAAGACGAGTATGGCCGCTGCGGCAGCGGTGAAAATGGCAAAGCAGGGGAAACGAACGCTCATTATGAGCACCGACGCAGCACATAGTTTGGCGGATTCACTGGACATGCGGATCGGGCCGGAACCGGTCCTGATCAGTGAAAACTTATGGGGGCAGGAAGTGAACAGCCTCCGGGAAACGGAAAAGAATTGGGGAATGGTCCAAGATTGGCTGACGGCAATGCTCGACAAAGCAAAGCTTACCGACATTACAACGGAAGAAATGCTTGTGTTTCCCGGTATGGAAGAGCTGTTCAGTTTGTTGCAAATCAAGGAACAGGCTCAAAGCGGGCATTACGATGTGGTCGTCGTCGATTGTGCGCCGACCGGAGAGACGCTGCGGCTTCTAAGCTATCCTAATGTATTGAACTGGTGGCTTGAAAAAATTTTCCCGACCGAACGCAAGCTGATTAAGCTCGTTCGACCGGTTGCCAAGTTTGTTAATAATATGGAGCTTCCTTCGGACGATGTACTCGACAGCATTGAACGTTTGGCACGCAATTTGGAGGGAATGCAACAGATCGTTCTGGACCCGGAGATGACATCGGTGAGAATTGTTCTAAACCCTGAGAAGATGGTGCTTGCCGA
This sequence comes from Paenibacillus harenae DSM 16969, assembly GCF_000422465.1. GTDB lineage: Bacteria > Bacillota > Bacilli > Paenibacillales > Paenibacillaceae > Pristimantibacillus > Pristimantibacillus harenae. The sequence continues at coordinate 181,739 of NZ_KE383842.1, forward strand.
AGCTAAACGCTCATTCACGTATCTGAATTTATTCGGGTTCAATACGGATGCGATCATTGTGAATCGCGTGCTGCCGGATGAGGCCGGGGAAGGATATTTCGCGAACTGGCGGAATCTTCAAAAGAAATATGAAGAAGAAATCGTCATGAACTTCCAGCCGCTGCCGATATTGAAAGCACCTATGATGCAAGAGGAGGTGATCGGATTACCGGTCCTCGAACAATTGGCGGATATCGTTTTTAAAGATCAGGACCCTTCCGCGATATGTTATCGGGGCAGAACAGAAATGATCCGAGAGGAGAATGGGGAAATGCTGCTGGAGCTTATGATCCCTTTTGTGGAGAAGGCGGATTTGGATTTAACACAAACCGGCGACGAACTGACGGTAGATACAGGCGCCTACAAACGGAAAGTTATTTTGCCAAGACCGCTAACAGGCCGGCAAGTTGCGGGTGCGAAGTTTACAGAGGACCGGTTGATCATCCGTTTTGGCGAACGGAATACGACAGGAAGGGAATGATAGCAATGAGAAATGCTGCGCCTGGAATAGAATGGATATTAAAGTGTTTGGAGCGACATCAAGCTGACGGCCATGCACGAACTGCGATGAAGGAATGGTTACTCGCGTCCCGGGCAGTGATCGATAGCTGCATTGACTCTTTGGAGAGGAAGTCAAATGCCTCGCATACACGCAAAATTGATATTGCGGAAGAGTAAACCATTTTCACAAATCGTGAGCGGGAGAGACCTATCTGAAAGTCCGGTCCCCGATGAATCTTTCAAAGAGCTGACACTCAAAAACATTCAAAAATACTATAACGAGGTGCAATGAATATGGTTTTGCAAGATATCGCTTTGATCGTAGCCGCGGTTATCGGAAGCGTCGTCGCTGTGATTCATGGCGTAATCACCCAGCGGCGTATGGTCCACCCGGTTGAGGAGTACTTTCGCGCAGACGAGCGAGTAGGCGTTGTTATCAGAAGGCTTGTGCCGCTGATGCTGCATTACAGCACGATTTGCTGGTTTCTCGGCGGATTCGCTTTGATCGCCGCTGCAATCTGGTTCGGGCAGGAAGCAAGGTTCGCGACAGGCCTGTTCGTCGGGTTTTTGTACTTGTCTGGCGCTCTCATGGCCTTTTGGGCGACTCGCGGTCGCCATCCTGTTTGGATACCTTATGCCGTTGCGATTATTCTGATCGGTTTTGGGATCACGAATGTCTGACATATGAACCGAATTTCGGATCGACAACCAAGAAGGTTTGACTGACGTATCGACTAAACAGAATTCAAGCATTTACTACGAAATCGTATTAAATACAGTCCTGGCCTGTGTATGTAGCAGGATTCCGATGCAGTCTGGTTGAGAAAGCTTATTGACGAGTATGGTGCGGACACGCCGATTCTCGACGCTGTCCGCAGCCAGAACATTAATATCCGTAACCGGATATCGCTTATGATCTGTTCCGCACGAGCGGCATCACAGCACTTGGGAAAGCGCGGCGAGCTGGTTTGGAACGTACGCGACCTTTAGTGGAAAGCTAATAATTTCGATTGGACCTGCGCTTGCGGATGCCATAAGCAGCGGCGCCAACTCCTAAAGCTAATAATGAAATAATGCTTTTTCGGTTATTCATCTTCCCCAGTATGGACTTGCTCTTTTGCATATATGCTCACCACCTTTTTCCGGATTATCTCCTTCTTGCGGAACAAGCTCTATTCTGCGTAAAGACCATATCCTTTCATTCAGGCAATGTTTTACGGATAAATTTGTATGTATGGATAGCGGGCCGCAAGAGAGAATAAACAAAAAAAGGAGTGAGCCTGCTTATGTTTAAGAAAAAGAAAACCGTAAAAGTACTCGTCGTCATGATGACAGGATTGATGTTTTTCGCAACTGGATGTACTGGGAATAATCAAGTAAGGCAGCAGAATGTCCGTGATAATGACCGGGCACCGGAAATTTTCCGCAATAACGACAATACCGGTAACCGGATGAATCGTCCTTTCGGTGATGTCGATAATGACGGATTGAATGGCGACCGGAACAACCTGTTTAACGCAAACGACAACGGAACTCGCAACGGCGGCAACGATGGATTAGATACGGCACAGGAGCGGGTTGAAGTAGCAGATCGGGCTGCGGAAAAAATTACGAATTTAAAAGGCGTAGAGCAGGCCAATGTGCTTGTTACGCGGCGCAATGCTTACGTCGCGGCAGTGCTTGACGGCGACCAACAAAAAATGACTCGCGATATCGAAGATCAGATTGCGAAGCAAGTGAGAGCAACGAATCCCGATCTCCGGAATGTCTTCGTATCCACCAATCCGCAATTCGTGGATCGCATCAATGGATATGTCGACGACGTCCAACAAGGACGGCCTGTTACGGGGTTTATGGAACAATTTAATGAAATGATCGCAAGAATATTCCCGAACGCAAGATAGTTCATTCTTACACGGAAAACAGCCATGCTCCGATGAGCATGGCTGTTTTTTCGTTCAATTCTAAAAATTTATAAGTTTTACACTTATATACGCTTAGAATTCTTCGCGAAACGGTATGCGTCCTCTGATAAGGACACCGACAGGCGTTTCTGCTTATTAGAAACCTTTATATTGCGGTTCTTCATTTTCTAATTGCTGCACCCGTCCTTCAACTTCCTGCACAATTTGCTGGGTTTGTTGAGCCGCGTTCGTAAATAGAGTTTTGGCCTCTTGATTTTGAGTGCTCAAAGCGAATTGTTCCAGGCTGGCTTGAGCGCTCTTTAAGGATGCGACGCATGTTTTGACTTGGGAAGCTACTGTCATTTTTTGTTCACCTCCTTTTTCAAAAATACAAAATACAGCACAAACGAAAAGAGATTCCGTCTTTAAGGTGCACCGAATTTAATGTATCCCGTTTATTGGAATTCATTCGTCAATGCGAGTTTTTAACCATAAATTTAAATATTAGAAAGGAATGAATAAAAATGTTGAAAAATGTCGATCTTGCTTATGTAACATTTCCAACAAGTGGAAAGAGAAGAAATCGCAAAGAATACGGGAGGCTACACCATGCCAGATTGGTTGCTTATTGGGTTACGGACATTGCTCGCGATCGCCATCCTCTTTTTGATGACCAAGATATTGGGAAAGAGACAAGTCTCCGAGCTGTCCTTTTTTGAATACATAACCGGGATTACGATCGGAAGCTTAGCGGCCTATATTTCGTTAGATTTGGATGCGAGATGGTATTTAGGAATTGTCTCATTATCGGTGTGGGTAGCCGTTTCCTTAGGAATCGAGTTTTTACAGCTCAAGAGCAAAAAAGCAAGGGATTTTATCGATAGCAAAGCAACAGTGCTGATTAAAGACGGAAAGATCATGGAAGATAACCTCAAGAAGGAACGAATATCAACCGACGAATTGATGGAAAAGCTGAGGAAAAAAAATGTATTCCAAGCAGCGAACGTAGAATTTGCGCTCATGGAACCGAGTGGTGACATCAATGTGCTGCTCACGAAAGAAAATCAACCTCTTACGCCTAAGCATCTTGGCATTAAAGTGGCTCCCGAGCAGGAACCGCAGGCGGTTATCATGGATGGAAAGATCATTGATGAACCGCTTGCCACCATAGGACTTAGCCGGGAATGGCTGGATACGGAACTCGAGACGATAGGCGTCGCCATAGAAAATGTGTTTCTGGGCCAGGTAGACTCCTACGGCCAGCTTTATGTCGACTTGTATGACGATCAGATTATAGTTCCTAAACCTCAGAAGAAAGCTTCTCTGCTGGCGACTTTAAAAAAATGCGAAGCGGATTTAGAAATGTTCAGTCTATCGACGAAAGCGCCCGAAGCAAAAAAAATGTATGGAGAATGCGCCAAAGAGCTGGAACGGGTTATTGAGGAAATCAAACCGCTTCTCATTCGTTAAATAAGACGACCAGACGATCAGGAGGATTATAAATGGCTAATAACAAGTTGAAGAAAGCAACCCCGGTCCAACAGGAGTATCAAAGGCTCGCCAAACAGATCGAACCGAAAAGGCCCATTCTCAAAAACTGTTTGCGTGCGTTTCTTACCGGGGGATTGATTTGCGTGGTCGGGCAAGCGATTCAGGAAATGTTTGTCCACTTTGCGGGCTTTGACGAGGAGAAAGCGTCCAACCCCACAGTAGCCGTGTTAATTTTCATTTCCGTTGTTTTAACGAGCCTTGGCGTGTATGACAAATTTGCGCAATGGGCGGGCGCCGGTTCGGCCGTTCCCGTGACGGGTTTTGCGAATTCTATGGCGTCGGCCGCTATTGAGCACCAAAGCGAAGGGATGGTGCTCGGCGTCGGCGGAAAAATGTTTAAACTTGCCGGCCCGGTTATTGTCTTTGGAACAGTAGCGGCTTTTTTTGTAGGTTTAGCCACGTATGTGCTCAAGGGTACTGGAGGAGGACACTGAAATGCTAAAAGGACATCAAAGCTGGATCTTTGAGAATAAACCGGTTATCCGGGCTTCAGCCACCGTGGTTGGCCCTTTTGAAGGCAGCGGTCCTCTTGCCGACGATTTTGACATCATACACGGCGACTCCATGCTGGAAGAAGACAGCTGGGAGAAAGCGGAGAAAGTGTTAATCGAAGAAGCCGCACAGCTTGCGATCGAAAATGCCGGCTTGACCAAGGAGCAGGTCCAATTTTATATCGGCGGAGACTTGATGAATCAGATTATCAGCAGCAGCTTTGCCGCACGTACGCTGACGATTCCTTACCTTGGCGTGTTTGGAGCCTGCTCAACCTCGATGGAAAGTCTGGCTCTTGCGTCGGCGCTCGTTAACAGCGGAGCGGCGAATTTCATACTGGCAGGAACCTGCAGCCATAATGCAAGCGTAGAGAAGCAGTTTCGGTATCCGACGGAATATGGTTCCCAGAAGCCGCCTACTGCCCAATATACCGTAACGGGCGCCGGTGCGGCGATCGTATCTCGTGAAGGGGACGGACCTGTCGTAACGTCCGCGACCATAGGCCGGGTTATCGATATGGGGATTACGGATCCGTTTAATATGGGAGCGGCCATGGCGCCCGCCGCGGTCGACACTATTCAAGCTCATTTCCGCGATTTACAAATCGAGCCGGGTTATTATGACCTGATCGTAACAGGCGACCTGGCGAAGGTAGGTTATGAGATCGCATGCAAATTATTCGAGAAACACAACTTTCCGATTCATCAAACGGAGTATAACGACTGCGGCATGATGATTTACGATTACGATACCCAGATGGTACAGGCCGGCGCAAGCGGATGCGGCTGTTCCGCCGTCGTCACCTACGGTCATTTGCTGAAACGGATGCGTAAGGGCGAAATCAAACGCATGCTTGTTGTTGCGACGGGAGCTCTATTATCGCCGCTTTCGTTCCAACAAGGAGAAAGCATTCCATGTATCGCGCATGCCGTAGCCATCGAAGAAGGAGGGAATAGGTGATGATTTTTTTATGGGCCTTTCTTGTAGGGGGGGCAATTTGCGTCTTCGGACAGATTTGTTTCGATGCGTTTAAACTGACTCCCGCGCATACCATGACGCTGCTCGTCGTATTGGGAGCGATAGCGGACGGACTTGGCTTCTATGACCCCCTCGTAAAATTTGCCGGAGCCGGAGCTTCCGTTCCGATCACCAGCTTCGGGAACGCTCTGGTTCACGGCGCTTTGGAGGAAATACAGAGCAGCGGATGGATTGGAATCATTACAGGAATATTCAAGGTGACCAGCGCAGGTATTTCGGCAGCCATTATTTTCTCTTTTCTGGCGGCTTTGCTGGTTAAGCCTAAAGGGTAGGCCGAATTCGCAGGCTGCCTTGCTTTAACGACTTAAGTTGAACGAAAGAAAATCTTTCGTTCAACTTATATCGTAAGATCCCAAGGAGAATCCCCGCGTTATCAGCTTCTTTTATACGCGAAGTACTTTTACGACTAACCGTTTTAATGCCCCAATAACCCGAGGTTTTGTCCATGACGGAGACACAAAAATCGTATACAAGCCTAATCGGTTTCCGCCCCATAAATCTGTAATTATGCCATTGCCGATAACAGCTGTTTCATTTTTTTTGGTTCCAAGTATATTCAAGGCGGCCATAAATGCTTTTTTCTTCGGCTTACCCGCCTCGAATAAAGCCGGAATCTCTTCAACCAGCCCGTTTTCATGCGAAGGAGGTTTGCTGTTCGAGACGATAATCAGCTTATTCGCATATCGGGACTTAAAGTCTATAAGCCATTTCTTCATTGAATCCGATGCCGACGTCGCATCCCTTGGAATTAATGTATTACTCCAGTCTAATATGATTCCTTTAATTCCTGCCCGCTGCAGCGCGTCGACGTCTATGTCATAAACTGACCGCACAATTTGCGACGGCTTGAAAATAGTCATAAGCTTCCTCCATTCAGTTTCAAAAAAAGCTGTTTATAGGTTTCCTTTACCTTCATATTTAATACCTTATTTGATCCATATAAATCGAATGCATGTCATTAGTGATTTACATATTTTTATTTCGATTTGGGGAAAATGTGGACATAAAAGTTGGACAACGATCACGTCTGCTGTTATTACTATATGAAAAGTCGAGGTGTCAGCAATTGGACAAATATCATGACCTGAAAAACACACTATCTTACATTCACTCCGAATTGAATCGTGTTGAAACAATGGCTGGAACGCTGTCTGCAATCGAACGCGATCACTACAATAAGCTTACAAATTTTGACCATCGCGAACTAGTGGATATTGCTGTTGAAGAACAAAATGCTGCACGCCAACTGGGAACAATGAAGCATATGTGTCTGGCGATGGCTGAAAAAATTGAAGGAATAAAGAATGCCATTGACCGTGGTGAGCTTGGGGAGAGTGCTCAACATGCTGAAACCCATTGAAAATTTTATTCGTTACGTTATTAACGAAACCGTAGACAAGGCGATTACGAGAGCTATTAGAGATCAATATACGGAGAACCTGTACGAAATGATTCCCGCAACCAGGAAGGTAGGCGTAACCAACCTTATGGAGATCGTCATGCGGGCTAATCAAGGCACACCCGTCTCACGGCCTCTTGGAAGCCCTTTACATCTATCTCCTTGGGAGAAAATCCTTTTCAATCCGGTTCACCTCTTTCGTTTGCCGACGCCTGAGAACGTCGGAATACGCACTTCAACTTCAATCGGTCACCGCGCAAGAAAACCAATGACCCTTTCGATTCCTATTATGATTGCCGCCATGTCTTTTGGGGGGGCGTTAAGTAAAAGCACGAAAATCGCTTTGGCCAAGGCGGCTTCCGCCGCCGGAACGGCAACAAATACAGGCGAGGCCGGGCTGGTTGAGGAAGAAAGGGAAGCGGCTCAATTGTTAATTGGGCAGTACAACCGTGGCGGATGGATGAACACCCCCGACAAATACAACCGTCTGGATGCCATTGAAATTCAGCTAGGGCAAGGAGCGCAAGGTTCAACGCCGCAGCGGACGACATCCAAAAATATTGGCGAGGATTTTCGAGAGGTTTTTGGCCTAAAGGAAGGGGAAGACGCTTTGATACATTCCCGGCTTCCGGGAGTAAATTCAAAAGATGATTTTATTCAATTGGTAAGGCGATTACGTGATGAAACCGGCGTTCCCATAGGTTTGAAAATTGCCGCGACCCATCACCTTGAGAAAGAATTGCAAATCGCTGTTGAAGCGGATGTTGATTTCGTAACCCTAGACGGTGCGGAGGGCGGAACACATGGGGGGTCGCCAACCTTGCAGGATGACGTTGGATTGCCTACTTTATTTGCGATTACAAGAGCAACTGAGTTTTTTGAGCGAAAAGGGGTATTTCGGGATATTAACCTAATTGCAACAGGGGGATTAGTAACGCCGGGTCAAATGCTGAAGGCGATCGCGTTGGGGGCGGATGGCGTCTATATCGGCACGGCTGCCATTATGGCGCTAGTAAGCGAGCAGATGGTGAAAGCCGTGCCTTTCGAGCCGCCAACAAGCTTAGTCGTCTATACTGGGAAACTGACAGACAAGTTAGACATAGACCTGTCGGCAATGAATTTGGTCAGATACTTGAACGCTTGCGTCATGGAGATGGAACAAGTGGCGATGACACTCGGTAAAACGGCTTTAACCGACATATCCAAATCGGACCTATGTACGATTGACCCCTTTATTGCCAAAGCAAGCGGAATCCAGCTTGGATACGTTGCCCCGGAAAATCAAGACCGATTCTTTGAAGAAACCAAACCGTTATTTCATCCTTATGAGGACCAAGCGGAGGAACAACAAACAAACCTTCATTAGAGGGGTTACAGACTAAGGAAGAAAAGGGGAGAAGATCAACATATGAGCGGTAAAAAAGAAAGTGTAAACAGCTCTTCAGCGGAAAAGCCCGAAATTGAACAATCAACGGACCGGTCAGTAGATAAAGGGCAAAAACAGATCAAATCGGAAAAGCTTCGCTATGAAAATGCCGATGAAATTTATGAATAAAATAGCGGGAAGCATAAGGGAGATGGAAGTGATGATTACGTTTCGGAAAAAGGTGAGGAATGTATGAGCCGTTTGGCGGACATCCTTGATAACCATCAAAATCTGGATCATTTTTTCTCGATTATTAAACATTACGGGGTCAGCGCCGAGTATCTCTCTCTTGCCCTCATTCGTCAGTTTGAGAGCGAATCGGAGGGTAACGAAGATGACGAGGAAGGAAATAGCGGCTATTCGCAAGAACTGGTCGATGACTTGAAGCAGTTTTGCGCAAGATTCTGAAGCCGTCTCAAGGATACAGTCTGTAAGGGCTCGCTGCCCGTCACGGCAAAGGCTGCTTTTTGCAGACGAAACGCAGTTATCATAAAGTTAAAGGAGAATATCATGAAAAAAAATGAAGATGAAAAAGACGCAGGGTTTTCCGAGCTCGCTACAGTTGAATCACGAAGAAATGAGTTGACCGCAGAAGAATTTCCTGAAGGCCCTTATGGTTCCAGTATTCCATCCGTTGATATCGGCAAAAGTACGCCTTGGCGTAAAGACCAACGTGTATCTAATCCATATGGTTATGAGAATAAAGATTTGCATGAGGATTTGCCGCGCGAGTATCCGCCGGATTATGAGCCTTAAAGGAGCAAGTAAGACATAGGTATCGAAAGGCAATGAAAATGGCTGCCCGTCGGCAGCCGTTTTTTGGCTTGTCCCAAGCTGATTTAATTGGATATCCATTCATATTCAATATCCGGCAAATTTTCTTCATTTTCATAACCGCGCCCAATGATGCTAAATCCATGCTTTTCATAAAATCGCCGAGCATTTTTATTTACTTCAAATGTGTATAATGTTAATCTCCCGATTGATTGTTTCTTTGCTCTATCAAGCAACCTCCGACCTATGCCGATTCCTTGATATTCGTTATGAATATAAAGCTGGCTTATCTCCTTTTTATTATAGGCAATCATACCGGCTACTTTATCACCAATTAACGCGATTTCAATTTGAAACTGTTCGGGTAAAATATGATTTAAAAAATAAACATGATTTTCAAAGCTGTGCGTTTCTTTCTTACCGATCGCCTTTTCCTTGCTACCTCTCCACATTTCAACCGTTTGCTCAGCGTACATAGAATGATACGGAATAATTTTGATTTCCTGCTGGTTCACAAGAGCCCTCCTCATGTTTTAAGCGTTATAGCCAATCTATGCTTGCCGCAAATGAGCAATCCATAAGAAACATCGTACTTGCCGCTATGATATATTAAACGCAAGCTAGTACACAATGCAAATCGAAAGGATGTTGGAAGATGGGAGCATTGAAGCCTTATCTCATGTCGGAGGATGCAAGAGCGCAAGCGGAATTCTACACGAAAGCACTCGGAGGCGAGATCGTATCTATTATTACGCATGAATGGTTATGTGGATGATTACGGCCGAGCAGAAGGCGGAATAACGAGAATAAAGCAGAGTTTGCGCGGTTAACATAACATGAACGGAAAGCGATAGATGACCAGAGAGAAAGGGCTGCCGAATGGCAGCCCCTTCACATTTTTGCCGGTTACCCAAAATCACGAGCCGCCTTAGCGGTCTATTCCTTCAAAATGATCTTTTTGAGTAATAAACTCGTTCGGCACATCTTCACCATCCGGGTTATTATTCTTAATCTGGCTAAGACGTCCGTTGCGAAACTCACCGCCATGAACTTTATTCTGTCTTTGGTCATTATTATCCGTTCGATTATGCTGGTTATGGTTATAGTTAGTCATGTTGTCATACTCCTTTTTTCAATGTGACTTTAGGATGCGTATTCCCTTTTAGAAGTATACAAATAACTGTTATCGATTCGATTAAGCCGGACAGCCGTACGGCGGTTTAGGAAAGCCCAACCGGTCCAGGTTGCCGCATACGACGCTTTGCCAATAGGCCAATTGATCGCTCAAATCTTTTGCCGCATGCTGCTGAACGATTTGCAGGGATGCCGTTGCCGCAGCTACTTGCGGGTCGAAGGACCAGCTCCAGTAGTCGGTGCGGTCGTAGCGGCCGATCCACTTGCCGTCGACCCCGTATTTCTGCATGCCGGTTACGCCGATTACGGCGCCATCCACATTACGGAGCAAGATGAATACGCCGCCCGTAAAGCCCGTCATGAGTACATTATTTTTCGTGCGAGTCATGACGTCCAACTGTCCGGCAAGCGGTCCCGAGCGCTGCAGCGTCGCATGCGTATACATATTCCGTCCGCCGTCGGAACTTTTCCACGAAGCTTCTTGCGTTAACGGCCCTTCATACGCATACGCGTTGGTCGCGGTGGCCGGGAATATGGCGATCATCGCCATGCAGGATATAGTTACCATCACCAATAGAGCCTTGAATTTACTTTTAATCATCGTCGTCATTATTATAATCCTCCTTATTATTCTTACAAATCATTTCCTTGCAGGTTTAAAACGGAACGTCTCGACCATACCGGTTCTTTCGATTACTTCATTCGCAATGACCTCCTGTATTCCAGATTTAAGTTGCTGAGCACATAAGCAAATATATAACAGGATAGCATTAGCGGATATTATACGAAGGTATACTTTAAGGATAGTATGGGGTATACGTTTGTTCACGGCGTCCGCGATTTAAATTCGTGGGCTATTTATTTTAGGTGAAAGGCGCCGACTTCTGTTTAAATTCTGTTTAAATAGGTGAGTTATCATCGCTGCATAATCGGTTGTTTAGGAGGAATTGCAGTGGGTGTTGAACACAAAGAGAAAATACGGATAACGGATGGAGACTGGGCCGTCGAAGCAAGCGGACTCGTCAAAGCATTTGGCGCAAATCGCGCGGTGGACGGCGTAAATCTGAATGTGCGCGCCGGTACGATTTACGGCGTGCTTGGTCCGAATGGGGCAGGCAAAACCACCACGATTCGAATGTTGGCGACCCTGCTTCGGCCGGATACGGGAACGGCGCGAATTTTCGGACACGATGCGGTGAAGGAGTCGCAGATTGTCCGGCAGTTGATCGGGGTGACAGGCCAATATGCTTCGGTCGATGAGTCGCTTAGCGCAACCGAGAACCTGATTATCTTCTCTCGGCTGCTTGGGCTGGGACGCGCAGAATCGCGGCGTAAGGCGGGAGAGCTGCTTGAGGAATTCGGTTTAACGGAAGCCGCGAGGCGGCCGCTCAAAGATTTCTCCGGAGGCATGCGGCGCCGGCTGGATCTGGCGGCAAGCCTTATTGCCCAGCCGCCGCTAATCTTCCTGGACGAGCCGACTACCGGGCTCGACCCGCGCACACGTTCGCAGATGTGGGACACGATCCGCCGGCTGGTGAAGACGGGGTCAACCGTACTGCTAACTACGCAGTACCTCGAGGAAGCGGATCAATTGGCAGACCGGATCGCGGTTATCGATCGCGGCCAAGTCGTTGCCGAGGGCACCGTGGATGAACTGAAATCGTCAGTAGGGACCTCATCGTTGCATTTGTCAGTCCAAAATCCGCAAGACATCGAGACCGCTCGTCAGACCGTCGAACGGATGCTCAAGGTCCAATCCATCGTATCGTACGAAGCCGGAAAAATTACTGCCCCGATGGCGAACGCCGATTTGGTCACAGACCTGCTTATCGCCCTGCGCGAGGCGGGGATTCGGTTGGCCGAGATGAGCGTGCAGAAGCCGACCCTTGACGAAGTATTTCTAACCATCACAGGCCATGGCGTTAAGGATGAAGGGTCACTTGCTTCCTATGAATACGGTAAAGCGGAGGTTGCAAAGGTATGAGGAATACGATAATGAAACCGGGCGTCTCACGCGAACTGAAAAACTACACAAGCTTCGGCCAGTCGGTACGCAACTCGTTAACGATGGCCTATCGAGGTCTGCTGAAGTTACGGCGCACGCCCGAGCAATTGTTCGACGTTACGTTTCAGCCCATCATCTTCACCTTGATGTTTACCTACATTTTTGGCGGGGCCATCTCCGGCGACGTACAGAGCTATTTGCCCGTTATCATTCCAGGCATCCTCGTGCAGACCGTGATCACAACCTCCATCGTCACCGGCGTTCAATTGCGCGAGGATATGGATAAAGGCGTGTTCGACCGATTCAAATCGCTGCCTATCGCGCGCATAGCGCCGCTCGCGGGAGCTTTGCTCGCAGATACCGTCCGGTATACCATCGCGACCGTGCTTACCTTTGCTATGGGCTATATAATGGGCTATCGTCCCGAAGGAGGCCTTGATGCTGTCGCCATCGCCGCGGTTCTTGTCATTGTCTGCTCCTGGTCGATTAGCTGGATCTTCGCGTTCTTCGGCGTAATTGCCCGTACTGCCTCAAGCGTACAGGGGATATCGATGATCGTGCTGTTCCCGCTCACTTTTCTATCGAACGCATTCGTGCCTGTCGATACCATGCCCGGCTGGCTCCAGTGGTTCGTAAACATGAATCCCATCTCGCATCTGGTCACTGCCGTCCGGGATCTTGCCGACTCCGGAACCGTTGGATGGGATCTTGCGATTTCTCTCGCCGGAGCCGCAGCCATTGTGGCCATATTCGCACCGATCACGGTACGCGCCTATATGCGCAGGACATAAGCGCAGTACCGCTGTCGCTCCCGGATCGCGTTGCATAAGGAAACCTATTCTTCCAAAACTTTACATCGGTGAATGCCGGTGTCTGCTAGACTGTTCAAACTGCGGAATGATATACTGGGTACGGGTGAAGCAGACGATGAACAATGAGACGAAAAACAGGGAAGAGAGCGGCGAACAAACGGCCGAAAACCAGGAAAAATTGGCTGAACTGATCAAGGCCGTGCATCATAACGGCCTTACGGCTCTGAAAATGCACTTCGATGATGTAGAAGGACAGGTAATGCATCAGAAAGATTACGGTCCGGTTTTTATCTATCAAGTGAAGGATCCTTCGAATAACGTATATGCGTGCGGTTTTTTTCTCGGCGAGCTGATTGCCAAGTTTCAGTCGGGCAATGATCCTTCCTTATGGATGTCTTCGTTTTTTGTCGAGCTGATGAAGACCGAAGGGGGAAGAGCGCTTCCCAAACCTCCGGCCGGGGAAGACGAGGCGAAAGCTTTGATCGATAAGGTGATTGTTCCGCAATGCATCACGGCGCTGCACGATGAGTTTGCGCCGGAGAAGGTTCATGCGGGCCTTCAAATGCACGAAGAGCATGGTCCGGTCTTCGAAGCGGGATTTCCGGAGATCAAAGACGGCAATAACGTATGTGCGGTTCCTCTACATCTATTGTTTACGCACCTGCTGCTGAACCGGGATCCATCGGAGTTGCTCTTGCAGGGCATGTACAATATTCGTGAAGAACATAGCATAAATTAAGAGAAAGCAGCCCAATCGGCTGCTTTTTCTTAATATAAGCGCGCGTAATCCGAAGCAAGAACAGGGCGGTAATCCGTAAAGATCGGGTAAGGAAATAAAGAATTGTTGCTTGAATTATTAAGATGCTATCAGGATAATGGTAATCATATAGCTGGTCCATATCAATAGGTGAAATGAGGTCATATCTGTTGCGGATACCAATCATGAATAAGGCCATGCTTATGCTCACCGCATTATTGTCTGTTCTTATGTTAACGGCATGCAGCCAAAACGGCGGTGCGAATAATCAAATTTCAGATGAAAACGATAACGCAATCGAGTATCAAGAACGCGGGCTAAGCAAGTATAATCCGCCGATTGAAGTTACCTTTGTGAGGGAAACCGGCGTCGGGTTGAAAAATTTATTAAGCCAGCTGCCGGGCCAAACGTTGGAGGACAACACCTGGAGCCGCCTTTATGAGCGGGTATTGGGCATTAAAATAAAGTATGATTGGGTCGCCAAAGGCGATCTCTATTATCAAAAATTAGGCGTTGCGCTTGCTTCGGGAGATATACCCGATATAGTAAAGGTCAATGCCCAGCAGCTCAGACTGCTCAGCAACGCAGGATTAATTCAAGATTTATCCGAAACCTACGAGAAATACGCAACTCCGTTTACCAAGCAAATCCTTAGTCAGGAAGGGACCGGTCCTTTCGATACGGCAACGATTGACGGAAAATTGATGGGAATTCCGGAAGTTGGCTCTTCTATTGAAGGAGCCCAGTTCCTATGGATCCGAACGGATTGGCTGGATCGGCTTGGCATGAAGCCGCCCCGAACCATGGATGACCTATTAGCCGTTTCGAAAGCGTTTACAGAAAATGACCCTGATCATAACGGCGATAATGATACGTTTGGACTTGCGATTACGAATTATTTATGGGATCCCGTTATGGGGTTGACGGACTTCATGGCAGGCTACGATGCGTTCCCGAGAATTTGGATTAAGGATGATTCAGGGAAACTCGCATATGGAGGCGTCCAACCGGAGGCGAAACCGGCATTAAAAGCGCTGCAAGATATGTATCGATATGGTCAAATCGACAGCGAATTCGGATTTAAGGACGGCAATAAAGTGAAGGAGCAAGTCGCTGCCGGGAAGATCGGAATGCTGTACGGGGAGCAATGGGGATCGTTTTTGGTTCAATCGAGCCGTGAGAACAATTCTAATGCCGAGTGGCAGGCGTTTCCGATTGTTTCCGCATCGGGAGATGCTCCGAAGGTTCCGCTCAGATTTAGCACAAGCCGGTTTCTTGCGGTGAGAAAAGACTATAAGCATCCCGAAGCGGTCATTAAACTAATTAATTTGCACCTTGAGAAGAATTGGGGAGAAACGGCTGAATACGAAACCTACTATAGTTCTCCGTTCCCGATATGGCAGCTTTCTCCCGTAACCCCTTATCCGATAAGGAAAAACCTGGAGGCGTTTCATCAACTTAACGAAGCCCGCCGCACCGGGGATGCTTCCGTGTTAAAGGACGAAGCCAAAGCTATACAGAAAAACATCGATACCTATCTGGCTGGAGAAGAAAATAAAGAATCAGGTTGGGGCTGGGAAAGGATATACGGTCCTTCGGGAGCCTTTGCCATACTTGACCAATACGAAAAGAATAATCAGTTATTGTATGAAAATTTTGTCGGAGCCCCAACGGAAACGATGATTGAGAAGCAAGCCATGCTGGATAATCTCCAACACGAGACTTTCGTTAATATCATACTCGGCAGATCCATTGACGAATTCGACCAATTCGTTGAGGAATGGCATAAGCTTGGCGGGGAGAAGATGACAGCCGAGGTAAACCGGTGGTTTGCAGAAAGAGGCAGTGAGTAAGGAAAGGAGGTCTTTCTCCGAATTTGTCTGCTAATAGGCATAAATCCGGTTCATTCATTACAGCAGCAACGGAGGCGTTTTCTTGCTAAAATTTCCCGCTATATCAGTGCGCAATACCATCTTCGCCCGACTGGTTTTTACTTACCTCATCGTTGTCGTCCCCATTATATTACTGGGGGTATATTTGTATAACTGGAGTTACAAAAATGCTAGCCAAGATATATCAAGAGCAACCGTTAAGCAATTGACTTATTATTTGGAAGGTTTAAATCGCGAACTTGAGTGGATGGAGCTTCAGCAGTTCGATATTATGGATGACAGCGAGCTGAACAAGCTTGCCGTCACTTGGGAGATGATGGATAACGCCGAAAGAAGATCAAGCTTGAATGACTTGCTGCACCGGCTTACTTCCTTTCAAAATAGCAGCCCGTATATTAAAGATATCTATGTGCATATCCGTTCCATCGACAAAACGGTCTCGGCGGCTAATGCCATCTACGATTTTGACACCGAAAGGTTCGATTTTTTTCGATCCAGTGCCGGAAGCAGCGTAAACCGGTTGATTAATTGGAATAACACGCTTCACCTCAGCGCCTCTAAACTAAGCGTGAAAAAGGGAGAAGAGCCTTTATTCCTTGTCCAGATCGAGTTGGATACGGAGAGGCTGAGGGATTCTTTGCATCAAGTCAACATTTATCCCGACAGCGGCTCTTTCCTTATCTCGGAGACAACGGGATTTGCGTTAATGAGCCAGGAGGAGTCAGACCCTATTATCCAAGACTACGCGAGGGAAGCAAATGCATCAGGCGGCAACACTTATTTACTGAATAGGAACGGCAAGAAATATCATATCGATAAAGCCTATTCCGAGAAACTGGGACTTTCCGTCGCTACGTATTTACCGGAAGAAACCGTCAAAAGACCTTTGAGCATGTTTTACAAATGGGCCTGGGTGTTCGCCATAACGTCTTTATTTGCCGTCGTCATTTTCTCCTATTCTTCTTATACGTTTATTCATAAACCGTTGCTATTTCTCGTTCAGAGCTTTAAACGGATGGAAGGAGGCGCGTTAAACATTCAAATCGAGCACGAACAAAAAGATGAATTCGGCTATTTGTATACGAGATTCAACCATATGCTTACGAAATTGCAAAGCTTGATCGATCAGGATTACAAACAAAAAATGATGATGCAAAGGGCGGAGCTAAAGCAGCTGCAATCCCAGATTAACCCGCATTTTCTATATAACAGCTTCTTCATACTGAACTCATTGGCAAAAACCGGGGATATAGACAGGGTCGAACAATTTACCAATATGCTTGGCGAGTATTTCAGGTTTATTACCCGAAACGGGGAAGACCAGGTTCCGCTGTCGGAAGAAACGAGACACTCCCGCATGTATACGGAGATCCAAAAACTCCGGTTCTCAAGACGCATTCGAGTTCAATTCGACGACTTGCCGAAGGAAATGGAACAAATCAAGGTGCCAAGATTAATCATTCAGCCTATCATCGAGAACGCATACGAGCACAGTCTCGAGAAAATGACGGAGGAAGGGATGCTTCGCGTTTCGTTCGAGACGGATCAAGCCGAAGCCCGGATCATCGTAGAGGATAACGGAGACAGCATAAGCGATTCCGAGATTGAAGCGTTAAAGGATCGACTGGTTCATACTGCCGAATCCTACGAAATGACGGGCATAATCAACATTCACCGGCGCCTTGTTCTAACTTACGGGGAAGGCAGCGGCCTGTTCCTGTCAAGAAGCGGGCTGAAGGGCCTGAAAGTCGTTATTCGAATCAAGCTGCAGGAGGAGACTCAGAATGTATAGGCTGTTGATCGTCGACGATGAAGAAATTATTACGGATGGTCTATACGAGGTATTTAATCAGCTTATGCCGGAAACGTTGGATATTTGCAAAGCCTATTCCGGTAAAGAAGCGCTAAATTGGATGTCGCGCACCAGAATCGATATCGTGCTAACCGACATCCGCATGCCGGGAATGAGCGGCATGGAATTAACCAAAGAAATTCAAACCTATTGGCCAAGATGCAGAATCATTTTTCTCACCGGATACAGCGAGTTTGATTATGCTTATAAAGCCATTCAAATGCCAAATGTCCGGTATTTGTTGAAGACGGAAGGCTATGCGAAGGTAATCGAAAC
Organism: Paenibacillus harenae DSM 16969; assembly: GCF_000422465.1. GTDB lineage: Bacteria > Bacillota > Bacilli > Paenibacillales > Paenibacillaceae > Pristimantibacillus > Pristimantibacillus harenae. The sequence goes on from NZ_KE383842.1 coordinate 199,591, forward strand.
CATGCAAGAGGTCATGCAAGAATTAAATCACGGCATTCAAATGAATAAATTAGCGGAGCAATCCCGCGAACAGAAGGATACGCTTGAAGTTCTGGCGCAAGGGGATTATTTTAGGCATTTCCTCCAAGATAGCCATTGTTTTTATGTAAACCAAGAAGCGTTAGTCCAGGAATTTGACGTATTGAATATTGGTTTGGATCCAGAAGCGCCCGTCGTGCTTGCCCTTGGCCGCTTATCGTATCCCGCCGGAACTTCCTATACCGAGAGAAGCCGAATTCTAGCTTCGTCCAGAATCATATGGAACTCCTTTATGGCGGAGCAGTCGCGAAGCATTGGAATCGTTGATAAGCATGGGGACATCGTGTGGTTCCTTCAGACGTCGCTGCGCTCCGAAGAGAAGTTCAACAATCATTTCATGCGCTATTTGGAGGGAACGCTTGAACTGATCCAAGAAGCATGTCTTGCATCCTTGGGTCTGACGATAGGATTTACGATAAGCGGCACTTCCTGCGAATGGGGAGTCGTGACCTCGCAGTACGAGAGGCTCCGCCAGCTGCAGCAGTTAAAAATCGGCGACGGCATTTCCATGATTTTGATGGACCGTTCCGACCGGTTCGATAGCTCGTCTATGAAAGAAGGTTATTTATTTAGCCATAAAGCCGAGATCATGGAGGCGCACCTTGAGGCAGGCAGGGCGGCGGAATTTTTTGAGGATTTGGAAGAAATATCGAAGTCTATGCTGTTTGTAAACGGAAAAGTCCAGCGAACGATCGAAGGGTATTATTCAATCGCGCTTGTTCTGCTCTCTTATATCAACCGAATGGGTCTGCACGGTCAACTCGACGATATCGGAAAGCTTATGCGTTTGGATGATCATGCCTCCATGAAAGAGGGATTCCTCTATCTGAAACAAATCGCGGATGCGATATTTAAGTTCAAGCGCAAGGACGAGCGTGACAGATCCTCGCATGTTATCCAGCGGATATGCCAATTTATCGATGAGCATTTAAGCGAGGACTTGTCTTTGGTTCGATTGGCGGAGATCCATTATTTCAATCCGTCGTATTTATCCCGCTTTTTCAAACAGGAGCGGGGGATCAATTTATCCGAATATATCGATAAATGCCGGATCAGAAAAGCAAAGGAGCTTCTTAGAGACGCGGATTTGAAAGTGCGGGAAGTGGCGCTGCGCGTCGGTTACGAGGCTGCCCATTCCTTTACGCGTTTTTTTAAAAAATCCACGGGAATGACACCCCAGGAATTCCGTGACAGCCTGTCTGGCGGCGATAGTTATTAAAACGACTTAAAATGACTGGATGAGCCAAAGCTTATCCGGTCGTTTTTTTACTAATAATACCTATAATTTGCCGGGTAATTCATCATATATCGGCAGGTTGTTGCCGTTAATTGCAAGCGTTACACTTTTTACATATCGGAAGAGGAGGCGAGCAATGGGATGACTATCACTTATTTGCCGGTTACCCTACGCTTCATCGTTCAACTTATATAGCAATCGGGCGGGAGGCTGGCGGATCATGCTTGTCAAAAGGAAGCCGTTCCTATTATTAGCTGCGGCTTTGGCCGTCATAGCGGCAGTGCTCTTTCTATTAACTCGACCGCTAGATTCCAATCCCATTTCGGAGAAGAGGAAGGCTTATTTGAAAGAGGAAGCCATAGAGCTTAGTAAAGAAAAAGGATCCATGTATGATTTTCGGCTATTAATAGATGAATTCCCGAATGGCAGGGAAGTGCATCGAATCAACGCAACCGTTCGTATACCGGCATCATTCGAGGTCGTTCGCATTGTTCCGAATCCAAATCATCTAACGGCAACGAATGTGGAAGTTATTTCGGGTAGCGGCGGGTTTGAAATTCATATCCATAACGCTGATGATTCCGCAATTTTATCAGCGAATTCGGACGCAAGCATGGAACTGGCGACCATCAGATTAAAATTGAAACGGGAGTTGACAGAAGGGATGAATGAAGAGATCAAACTGAATAGCTTGGAGATCGGTTATTCCGGCAACAAAACGGAATCGTACGACGTCAGCGGCGCCGCTGCAAAATTGAGTTTCACTCCGCCTGTCAAGGCGATCGGGAAGCTTCCTCCTAACGGCAACCCGGTTGTCTCCCATAAATTCGGCGCCGACCCTTACGCATTGGTATTCAAGGATCGCGTATACCTGTATAATACGAACGACGTGCTGGAGTATGACGGGGAAGGCAGCGTCAAGGAAAATAGTTACGGTACGATAAACAAGCTGTCGGTCATTTCCTCCGATGACTTGGCGAACTGGACGGATCACGGCGTGATCAATGCCGCGGGCCCGGAAGGCGCAGCCAAATGGGCGACGCAATCGTGGGCGCCCGCAGCGGTCCACAAAGTCGTTAACGGCCAAGACAAGTTTTTCTTATACTTCGCCAATAATGCCAGCGGCATCGGCGTGTTGACGAGCAACAGTCCGACCGGGCCTTGGGTGGATCCGATCGGGAAGCCGCTCATTTCGAGATCCATGCCCGCCGCGGCGGATGTGACCTGGCTATTCGACCCTGCCGTGCTGGTAGATGACGATGGCAAAGCCTATATCTACTTCGGCGGGGGCGTTCCGGAAGGGAAGGATGAATGGCCGAATACCGCTCGGGTGATGCAATTGGGCGATGATATGATTAGCGTCGTCGGCGAAGCGGCGGCCATACCGGCTCCTTTTATGTTCGAGGATGCCGGCATCCATAAATACAACGGCGTTTATTACTATACTTATTGTTCGAACTTCTACAACGGCGTTCGTCCGGAAGGCAGCCCTCCGGCCGGCGAGATTGCCTATATGACGAGCGACAATCCGATGGGGCCATGGACGTACCAAGGAACGATATTAAAAAATCCCGGGCACTTCTTTGGGGTCGGAGGCAATAACCATCATGCCATTTTCCAATTCCATGACGCTTGGTATATTGCTTACCATGCCCAAACCTTATCTAAAGCGATGGGCGTTCCGAAAGGCTACCGTTCGACCCATCTGAACCGGGTTCACTTTAACGAGGACGGTTCAATCGTGGAAATCGCCGCGGACTTGAAAGGCGTAGAACAAATCAAACCTTTCGATCCGTATGCTCGCGTCGAAGCGGAGACGATGGCATGGAGCGCAGGGATTGACGCGCAGCCGCTCTTGGCGGATGACAACGGGGATGCGCCCGTGAATCTGGCGGTCGCCGATATCCATGACGGGGATTGGACGGCGGTGTCCAAAGTAAACTTCGGCAGCGGGGCATCCTCCTTCATGGCATTGGTATCAAGCGCGGAGGACGGCGGCATCGTGGAGCTGCGCTTGGACGATCCGGAAGGCAAGCTGATCGGGAAGCTGGCCGTGCCTTCGACGAACGGATGGGATCAATGGATTGAAGCGAGAACGGAAGTCACGGGCGCCGAGGGCATTCACGATCTCTATTTTGTGTTTAAAGGAAAACCCGGAACGGAGTTAGTTTCAATCAATTCCTGGCAGTTTAGTAAATAAGCTGCCTGCCACAGTCAGCATGTCGTAAATAGAGGGAAAATTTCCCTCTAAAGTAGCGTTTACGCTTTTATACTTACAATTAGGGGAGATTTTCTCTCTAATTGACACAAAGGCAGTCGCGGCATTCATTCAAAATCTCCTTTCAGGAGATTTTGCTTGCAGGCGGATAGCCGCTTAGGCATCTCGACTGGATATATTCGACATGGATCCGAACATGTTGATGCCTTCTACCGGCCTATTATTGACCCTTTCACCCTAAGAAGGTAGGATGGTACTCAACAGATACCATGATGGAAGGATGCTAGCAGACATGTCACTGGAACACCAAAGAGGCACATACGGGTTTCGTTTCGCCGAATCGGCCGCCCAGCCGCTGTGCGGATTGTTCGCTGTGGGACATGAACGGGAAACCGGACCCGCTTATGATTGGAACGGACTCACGCGAACGGACGGCCCTTTGCTGCTCTTCCAGTACACGTTGGACGGAATTGGCGAGCTCGAAGTTGACGGGCGGATTCACCGGCCCGACCCGGGAAGGGCCTTTCTTGTGGAAATACCCGGCAATCACCGATACCGGCTTCCCGCCGGTTCGCCGGCTTGGGAATTCATCTTTATCCTGCTTCGTCCGCGTCTGGTTGCTCCGCTATGGGAGGATATCAAGAATCGTCTTGGCGAGGTTCCCTACCTGCCGCAGGGCAGCGGACCGATCTCCGTACTGAACGATCTGTATCGGGAAGCGCGGGCGGGCAGAATTACGGACCCGTATACCGCGTCCTCGCACACTTACCGCTTCATGATGGAGCTCTCGCGTTTCTCCACGAATAAAGGAATGTCGGATTCGATGTGGCCGCAAGCCGTGAAAACTGCCGTTCAATTTATGGAGCGGCACTACGACCGGATGATTGGCCAGGAGCAATTGTCCTTGGAGCTCGGCGTATCCAAATACCATTTTCTCCGGACGTTCACAAGATTCGTCGGTATGACGCCAGGCGAATACTTGAGCAGGATTCGAATCGAGAAGGCCGTAGGGCTGCTTCGGCAAACGGATTGGAGCATGGAGCAAATCGCAGCCTCCGTCGGCTACTCCAGCGGCAGTTACTTTATTAAAGTATTCCGCAAGCTGACCGGCCAGACGCCTGCCCAATTCCGGTCAGACACCGAGCTTCCGTACAGCCGTCTCTTCTTTGATTAAAGAAGGGGAATGATCCCGCAATTTTGTGCTATTTCTGAGACAAAATTACGGTAGTATTGAACTTTGTAAGCGGATAATATGATATTGTATCCGCAATAAATGACTATACTACCGGGAGGTTGACTTTATGAATCATCGGGATTTTGCCCCGACTCCGCCTATGGGCTGGAATAGCTGGGACTGCTACGGCGCCGCCGTCACCGAGTCGGAGGTGCGCGGGAACGCCGATTACATGGCCCGCAATCTGAAGGAATACGGCTGGGAGTACGTCGTTGTCGACATTCAATGGTACGAGCCCGGAGCGGTTTCCGACCTCTATCGGCCTTTCGTCCGGCTGGAAACCGACGGATATTCGCGGCTCATTCCCGCGGTTAACCGCTTTCCTTCCGCGGAGGGCGGAGAAGGGTTCAAGCCGCTTGCGGACTACGTTCATAGCCTCGGATTAAAGTTCGGCATTCACATCATGCGCGGCATTCCGCGTCAGGCGGTTCATGACAATACGCCGATCAAGGGGACGAACGTGACGGCGCGCGACATCGCGCATACATGCTCCTTCTGCGGGTGGAATACGGACATGTACGGCGTCGACGCCTCAAAGGAAGGTGCGCAGACCTATTACAATTCCCTGTTCGAACTGTACGCCGAATGGGGCGTCGACTATATCAAGGTAGACGATATCGCGGATTCATGGCTGCATGGCGGGCCTCATCTTGCGGAGATCGAACTGATTCGCAAAGCGATCGACCATGTCGGCCGACCGATGGTGCTTAGCCTGTCGCCAGGGCCGGCGCCCGTGAAACATGCCGAATTCCTCGAATCCACAGCCAATATGTGGCGAATGACCGACGACTTCTGGGATCGATGGCCGCTGCTGCTGGACATGTTCGACCGATGCGAGACATGGCAGGGACGGCCGAAGCCCGGCTGCTGGCCGGATTGCGATATGCTGCCGCTCGGCCGTATCGGCGTTCGCTGCTCCCACCCCGATCGCCGGACGAACTTTACCCAAGACGAGCAATTGACGATGATGACGTTGTGGACGATATTCCGCTCGCCGCTCATGTTCGGAGGCGAGATGCGCGACAACGACGAGTGGACGATATCGCTCCTGACGAACCGGGATGTGCTGCACATGCATCGGTACAGCTTCGGCGCCCGTCAAGTGAGCCGGATCGAAGGCAAGATCGTCTGGTTGGCCGAAGGACCGGACGGAGAGCGCTACGCGGCATTATTCAATACCGGCGAGGAGCCGGCGAAGGTATCCGTAACGCTTGCCGACCTCGGGATATTCGGCGGGGGTTACGCCAAGGAGCTATGGACCGGCAAGGAGACCAGTTCGCTGAAGGACGCATTATCTCGCGCGGTTCCGCCGCATGGGGCAGCCTTGTTCAGAATCTCTACGGAATAAACGCCATCGCAAAAAAACAGCTACTTCTCATACAAGAGAACAGAATGCAGATCGCAGCCCCGGCCGTTTGGCCAAGCGGCCGCGGTCTTTTTTTATTGAAAAAACCTATCGTTTATAAGGGAATAAACAAGAAACGAACGGGTATTGTTTGCTAAATGATAGCGCTAAAATGATGGGAGACAGAACCGGAGGATCGGCTTCAATTACGTGAGGATATGAATTTACGTCAACAATAATGAGATGAACTGGGGGATCGCAATGTCGGCGAAGGCAGATAGACGGGAAGAAGAAAACGGCGGAACGATTCTATCGGCAACCGGCATTAAACGTGTGTTCGGCAGGGGCAACGCCGTCGTTACAGCGCTGACGGACATTCATCTGGTCATTCCTGCCGGGTCCATGGTGGCGCTCAAAGGCCGGTCGGGCTCCGGCAAGACGACGCTGCTGAATATTCTAGGCACGCTTGACGAGCCGACGGAGGGCCTGGTGTTCCTCCGGGGACGGGAGATTACCGGACTATCCGGCGCGCAGCGCAGCGCGCTGCGGCGCAAGGAGATCGGCCTGGTATTCCAGTCGTTCGGCCTGATCCCGTTGATGTCCGCATACGAGAACGTGGAGTTCGGGCTGCGAATCGCGGGAACTCCGGCCAATAGCAACCGAGAGGCCGCTGAGCGTGCGCTGGAGCGCGTCGGCATGCGGGAAAGAATGAAGCACCGGCCGACGGAGCTGTCCGGCGGCGAACAGCAGCGCGTGGCGATCGCCCGCGCCATTGCGCACGAGCCCGCGCTGCTGATCGCGGACGAGCCGACCGCGGAGCTGGACAGCAAGATGGGGCTGCAGATCATGCGCGTATTCCGCGATCTTGTGAATCGGTCCGGCATGACGGTCGTTCTGACGACGCACGACCCGGGCATTATGGAGCTTGCCGATTACGTTATCGCATTGGAGGATGGAAAAATTGTATCCCAGACGACTCATGAATCGCCCGTTGTTTAATTTCATTCCCCGCGCAAAGCACGCGGCCGTCGTGCTGGCCGCCTCGCTTGCGCTTTCCGGCTGCTCGCTGCTGCCCATCGAGGAGGAGGCTCTGCAGCCGCCGCTAATCCAACCGGCCGAGGAGGAACTGGACATCGTGGACGCTGCCAAAGGGAACATTCAGACGTTCCTCAAAGGAACGGCGAATTTCGTATCCGCCAGCATGGATTCGCTTTCATTCAAGGAATCAGGCGGGCGCTTGAAATCCATTAACGTGACGGTCGGCCAAGAGGTGAAAGCCGGCGACCTGCTAGCCGAGCTGGAGACGGGCGACCTGGAGCTTCAGATTCGCTTGCAGCGCCTTAACGTGGAGCGCGCGCAACTTCAATACAAGCAGGCCAGGGCTTCCGGCGCGAATGAAACCGAATTGCGCTTGAAGGAGATCGACATGGAGCGGGAGTCGATGCTTCTGGAATCCATGGAGAGCCGGCTAGATCAATCGCAGCTGTACGCTCCGATCACAGGGATCGTCACCTTCGTCGAATCGTTGAACGCGGGCAACTTGGTGGGCGCCTACCAATCGATCGTAACCGTTGCGGATCCGTCAAAAATGCAGCTGACTTATGTAGCGGCGAATTCGAAGGACCTGTTTCCGGTAGAAGCGGGAATGCCCGTCAGCCTGAAGTATAAGGGCAAGAATTATAAAGGGAAAGTGCTGCAATCCCCTTCCAATGCGCCCCTCGCCGCCGACGATGCGAAGGCCGAACGGAACGCGGTAACCATCGTTATCGGTATGGACGACGCGCCGGGCGGGGTCCAGATCGGCCATAGCGCGGAACTCGTTATCGAGCTCCAGAATCGCGAGAACGTCATCGTGCTGCCGCGTTCGGCGATCCGCTCTTATATGGGCCGCAGCTACGTGCAGATCGCGGATGGCGATCGCCGCAAGGAGGTCGACGTCGAATTGGGACTCACGACGGCGACCGAGGTGGAGATCGTTCGCGGGCTGGAAGAAGGCCAGAAGGTCATCCTGAACAACTAATGGAACAAAGATTCCCGGATTGCCCGGGCGCATGAAGGGGTGTACGTATGGCCTTATGGACGATGATCCTCCGCAAGATGGCAAACAACAAATGGCTGCAGCTGAATCTGTGGTTCGGCCTTACCGTGTGCGTGGCCCTGTTCAGCTCCATGCCGCTCTATTCCGAAGCCATTCTACAGCGGACATTGTTGAAGGAGCTCCAGCTGCTGCAAAGTCAAAGTGCCGTATACCCGGGTTTTGTCCGGGCCAGCACGACCGTTTCTTCGTCAACGATGGACCCAGAGACGGCGGAGGCGATTGCGCGGGCCGACCGGTTCGTTCAGACGATCCCGGACCGGACGGGACTTGAGGCGCTGTCGTTCTATCAGCAGCGGTTCACGCAAAAAATGAAAGTGTACGGCGCCGACGCAACGGAGCAGGAAAGGCAGTCGCAGAAAACGGCGGGCAGCTTCAAATCGCTGTCCGACATGGAGAAGCGCGTGCGGCTAATCGACGGCCGGATGCCGGTTGACCGGCCGGACGGCGTCTTCGAAGCGCTCGTTACACAGAAATTCCTGTTCGCGACGAAGCGGGATCTCGGGGAAGAACTGGTAGCGGAATCGCCGGAAGGGGACCGGAACACCTTCCGTGTCGTTCCGGTCGGAGTCATTGAGACAGACCCGGCCGCCGATCCGTATTTGCCGTATTTGACGTCGGAGGCCGAAGACGGCTTTATTATCCCGTTCGAACAATTCGAGCGTGAATTTACGAAGGGCGGCAAGGCAAGGCTGACCGACCTGGAATGGCGCTTCGCTCTGAACTACGAACAGCTGAGCGTCGACAATATCGACCGATTCATCACTGCCAACACGGACATCCGCCGCTATTTCCGGGGACGGCTCGGGGTGGAAGACGTAAACGTCCCGGCGATCGTGACGGTCAAGTCTTATCAGGGAAAACAAGCAAAGCTCGACGTTATGATGCTGTCCCTCTACACCCCCGTCATGCTCATGCTGTCCTTCTATTTGTATATGGCCGCCAATCTCATCATCGAACGGCAAAAAACGGAAATTTCCGTTCTTCGCAGCCGCGGAGCCAGCCGCCTGCAGATCATGACGGCCTACGCGGCGGAGAGCCTGATGCTCGGGCTTAGCGCGCTGGCCGCGGGACCGTTCCTCGGCGTTTGGTTCACGAAGGTGCTGGGCGCCTCAAGCGGCTTCCTGGAGTTCGTGCAGCGATCGGCGCTTGAAGTCAGCCTGACCAGCACCGCTTATAAGATCGCGGCGCTTGCCGTCGGCGCGGCGATCGCGCTTATTCTGATTCCGGCTTTTCTGGCGACAAGGGCAAGCATCGTGGGCCATAAGCAGCAGATGGCGCGCCTGACCAGGATGTCGTTCTGGCACAAGACCGGGCTCGATATTATTCTCGTCTGCCTGGCGGTCTATCTGCTGTACAATTTCAACAAACGGCAGGAGGACATGAAGCGGCTGGCGCTCGATGCAGGCGCCTTGCAGCTTGACCCGCTGCTGTTCCTGATGCCGGCGCTGTTCGCCCTTGGCGGCGGTCTGCTTGTGCTTCGCGTGTACCCGTGGTTCATCCGCCTCATCTTCTGGGCGGGCCGCAGGTGGTGGTCGCCGGCGCTTTACAATACGCTGGTTCAAATCAGCCGTTCGTCCGGGCAGTATTTGACCATTAAGGTGTTCCTGATCTTGACGGTCGCGACTGGCCTCTTCAGCGCGAATGCGGCCCGGACGATCAACGACAACATGGAGAGCAAGATTCAGTACGCCGTCGGCGCCGACATCGCGCTGACGACGCGGTGGGAGAACGACGCGCCGCCTTCGCTGCCGGCCGGCTCCCCGCAGCAGCCGCAGACCGCGGAAACGAGGCGGATTCAGTATACCGAGCCGCCGTTCCAGCCGTTTCAGGAGCTGGGGGGAATAAAGGCGGTCGCTCAAGTGTTTAAGAAGGAAGGGGTCAGATTCAATGCAGGCGGCAGCGGTAAGACAGGCCAGACCATGCTGTTCGGCATCGATACGATGGATTTCGGCATAACGGCCTGGATGAAGAACGGGCTGCTCGAATACCCCATTAACAGTTATCTGAATCTAATGGCGCCGAATCCGAAGGCGGTGCTGATTTCACGATCGCTCGCCAAAGCGGCAGCCGTCAAGCCGGGTGATCCGATCCGTGTCTCCTGGGACGGGCTCGATCAGGCACAGTTCACCGTTTACGGAATTATCGACTACTGGCCGAGCTGGAATCCGCTTTCGGCCGGCGAAGACGCGAACACAGGCGAGGCTGCAGTGTCTCATCTGATCGTCGGCCATCTGGGCACGATCCAGAACCGGCTTGCGGTCGAGCCCTATGAGGTATGGCTCAAGCTGCAAGACGGCGTCTCCAGTCAGACGGTCTACGACCAGCTGGCGGAGAGAAAGGTGCCTGTCACTGGCCTTCGCGACGTGAAACAGGAGCTGATCTTGTCCCAGAACGATCCTTTCCGGCTGGCGATCAACGGCGTCATGACGCTGGGCTTCGTGATCTCCATGTTGATCAGCTTCTTCGGCTTCTTGCTCTTCTGGATGCTGACCCTCTCGGGAAGGAAGCTCCAATACGGAGTACTGATGGCCATGGGTATTCCATTCCCGCAGATTATCGGCATGCTAGTCAGCGAGCAGCTGTTCACCTCGGGAGCGGCTGTTCTCATAGGCGTGTTGATCGGCAACCTGATTAGCGAAATGTTCGTCCCCTTGTTCGAAATGTCGTTCACGGCAACCGAGCAGGTGCCGCCGTTCGAGATCATCTATCAGCCTAGCGATTACGTGCAGCTATACGGCATCGTCGGGGCCATGCTGACGATCGGCCTGTTGATTCTCGGCTACCGCTTGTCGCGGACCCGGATCGCTGAGGCGCTGAAGCTGGGAGAGGAGTAACCTACACCAAGACCGACAGACGTTTATGATGCCATGCGAAACGTCTCCGAAAGAGGCGTTTTTGATGGAATATAAAAACTAAGGCGAGGTGCATTAATGAAGACAGATCGATTGAAAAGCAGCATTTCCAAGGTAATGGCCGCTATGCTTGTTCTCATGTCCTTAACGGTGGTCCCGTTGCCGAAGGTTTCTTATGCGGAAGAGCCGTTACCCTTTTCCAGCGACTTTGAGGACGGAACGACGCAGGGCTGGCACGGCCGCGGCGGCAATGAGATTTTGACGGCCTCCGCCCCTGCGGCCCATTCGGGATCATACGGCCTTCAGGTAACGGGAAGAACGCAGGGCTGGAACGGCCCGCAGCTCGAGTTGTCGTCGTTTATGAAGGCCGGCACAAACTATGCGCTTTCGGCCTGGGTCCGTCTGCCTGCAGGGACGGCCGATGCTCCCGTATCGATGCTGGTCCAGCGGACGACGGAAGGGACGACGTACTATGAGCGCGTCACGGCCAAAACGGCAAACGAAAACGGATGGGTAAAGCTGTCGGGGGAGTATAAGCTGCTTCATCCCGCAGAGTACATCGGCGTTTATTTCGAATCGTTTGACAACCCGACGCTTGATTTCTACATGGACGATTTTCGGATTGAGCTAACCCCTGATCCGGTTCCGATCGAAATCGAGCTGGATATTCCGAATTTGAAGGATGTGTTCGCAAGCGACTTCCTGCTTGGCTCGTCCTTGCTCGTTAACGAAATCGAGAATCCCGCAGGGCCGGATTCGCAGCTGCTGAAGAAGCATTTCAACAGTCTGACGGCGGGCAACGAGCTGAAATGGGACGCCACCGAGCCGGTTGAAGGTCTGTTCGAATTTACGCGTTCGGACAAAATCGTCGAATTCGCCGTGGAGAACGGCATCGCCGTCCGCGGCCACACGCTGATCTGGCACTCGCAAACGCCGAACGGGGTGTTCTACGACGGAAATGGCAATCTTGCAAGCAAGGAATTGCTGTATGAGCGGATGAAGCGGCATATCGACGCGGTAGTCGGCCGCTACAAAGGCCAAATTTATGCTTGGGACGTCGTTAATGAGGTTATTGAGCCCGGCGATCATCAGCCTAACGGCCTGAGGAACAGCCTATGGTACCAAATCGCGGGCGAGGAATTCATCGAGAAGGCGTTCGAATATGCACATGCGGCGGACCCGGATGCCAAGCTGTTCATCAACGATTACAACACGCATCAGCCCGAGAAGAGGCAGTTTTTGTATGATATGATCAAGCGGCTGCAGGCTAAAGGCATCCCGGTGCATGGCGTCGGACACCAGACGCATATCGGCATTGAATACCCCGCGGTGCAGGAACTTGACGATATGCTTCAAGCTTTCCGGGATCTGGGCATCGAGCAGCAGATTACGGAGCTGGACATGAGCATTTATACGGATAATTCCCAATCCTACGAGACGTTCCCGCTCGAGCTGCAGATTAAGCAAGCGGGCCGTTACAAGGCTGTTTTCGACGTGTTCAAGAAGCATGCGGATCAAATCACAGCCGTTATCTTCTGGGGCAAGGATGATGGAAACACCTGGCTCCGATCTTTCCCGGTTACGCGCAATAACTGGCCGCTGCTGTTCGATGAAAGGCTTCAGGCGAAATATGCTTACTGGGCACTCGTAGATCCGGTCAAGGTGCCGGTGGAGACGAAAGCGGAGAAGGCTGCCGCCGGCAGCGTAAAGGTCGACGGAATAATGGACGCGGCGTGGAATTGGGCGAAGCAGGTATCCGTTCAGGAGGCCGGCGAAACCGCAGCGTCCTATAAAACCTTATGGGAAGCGGGGCGTCTTCATGTATGGGTCGATGTGTTCGATACAACCGTGAACGGCAGTGACGCGGTCGAGATTTTTATCGACGGCAATAACGGCAAAACGGATTCGTACGAGGCGGACGACAAGAAGTACGAATTCCGGCGCAGCGGGGCGAATCCGCATAAGCCTGCCGATTACGCGGCGGTCAAGACCGATGCCGGCTATCGGATCGAAGCCTCGATTCCGGCGGACGGCGCGGCGGTCGGCCAAACGATCGGCTTCGACGTGCGTATTGCCGACCGCTCCGGCGATGTCGTGACAAAGACGTCGTGGAACGACATCCATGACGGCCAGGATACCGATACGTCCAGGTTCGGCACGTTAACGCTCATCGAAGGACCCCGCACAGCAAAGGCTGTGAAGGGAACGCCAGTCATCGATGGCAGCATTGATGCGCTGTGGAGCGGCGCGCAAGAGCTCGCGACCGACCGCTGGGTGCAAGGATCGTCCGGTTCGACCGCGAACGTGCGGACGCTGTGGGATGGCAGCCGCTTGTACGTGCTGGCAGAGGTGACCGATGCGCTTCTGACGAAGCGCAGTCCCAATGCGTGGGAGCAGGATTCCGTTGAATTCTTCATCGACCAGAATCATGCAAGAACCGGCACTTACGATTCGGACGATGGGCAATACCGGGTTAATTTCGACAACGAAAAGTCCGTCAGCCCCGGTTCGTCCGGCGGCAAGCTGATCTCCGCCGCTCAGCGTACGGCTGACGGCTACGTGATTGAAGCGTCCATCGATTGGACGGGTACTCCTCCGCAGGCTGGCAGCCTGATCGGCTTTGACGTCCAGGTCAACAACGACGAGAATGACGACGGGGTTCGCGACAGCGTCGCCATCTGGAACGATGCGTCGGGCATGTCGTGGATGAGCATGTCAGGTATTGGAGTCCTGGAGCTTGCGGCAAATTAATAGGTTCAATAAGTGTCCACTGATAATAAAGTCGATACCATGCCTTTATTGAACGACAAGAACGGCAGCTTCGTAAAATAAAATCCGATAAATGAAACAGCGGCGGCTAAGACCAGAAAATAAAGTCTTAGACTGCCGCTGTTTTAATTGAACACGTGTTGGTAATAAAGGAGGCGAACCATTTTGGAACTTGAAGATCATCCCCACCTTGTACCGAATATCTTTCTATTTGTAGACCGCAGATGTTATCCGGGTTGGAGGATTCAAAAGGCGAGAATCGGCTTTCATGATCTCACGTTTGTAGTTGAGGGCAGGGCCAACTACTATGTTAACGGAATGAAATTCGCCGTAGAGGAGGGAGATCTTATCTACGTCCCGGGGGGCAGCGTTCGGGAAGCACATACGTTTAAGGAGTCTCCCATGCATGCGTATCCGTTCAATTTTTTCTGGGCTGATCCGCATAATCATGTCCATCTTCCGTTCGGAGTCGTAACGAAGAATGTGATCACCAAAGAGATTCTTGGCTACATTCGTGAATTCAACCAGGTATGGATGAGCAAACAACCATTCTATATGATCCAAGCGCGCGCATTGTTCGAACTCATCCTCCACCGTCTGCTCAGCAGCTTTAATCGGCAATCGGCGACGCGTATCGATCTGCGGATCAAGAAACTAACCGCATTCATCGCAGATCATTATTCGGAAGATATCACGATTAACGATTTGGCGGAAAGGTTTAACCTTCACCCCGTTTACTTAGGTAAATTATTTAAAGTAAACACCGGTTCGACCTTCAAGGAATATTTACACCGTATTCGCATCAACAACGCAGAAATAATGCTGTCGGCAGGCGATTTTACCGTGGCGGAAGCCACTGAACGCTGCGGCTTTCACGATATATCCTATTTCAGCAAAGTGTTCAAGGAGATGAAGGGCTATCCTCCGTCAGCTGCTAAGAAGCATTAATAGGCAACGCTTCTCTCCTCAGCAAGGAATGAAGCAGTCCCTTCAATCGAAATGTATGAGTAGGGACTGCTGATCAAATAAGATCAATTGTTACTTCTTCCAGATTTCGTCAACCGCCGCCTGGAACGGCACTTTATATTTCTCGACGACAGTCGATACCGAAACGCCTTCCAGTAATTCTCCGGAAAATTCGTAATAAGGCATGGAAGGATACCCGCTATTGTTATCGATAACTTTGATGCTCTCTCCGGCCATCTTTGCGTTATTGATATCGTCCTCGTTGCTGAATAACGTTTCAAGCGTAGCTTGTTTCGGGTAGTCGTAGATCGAATCGATATCGTTGATCTTCTCATAGATGTATACCAACTGCTCAGGATGTTCGACTACACTAGGAATCGTCAAGTAGTTCGGAATCGTATTATGGGAATGATATTGGGTAGCGCTGGGCCCTTTAGGGAATGGCAGGAAACCGATGTCATGATCGGGCATATCCTTTTTAAGATTTTCCATTTCATAATCGTTGCCTGCATACAACAACGTGTTGCCTTGGCGGAAAAATTGACCGGGCTCTGTCCAATCCCCGCCTTCCGTAGGTCTGGCGACGGCCTCGGTTGCGAGTCGTGATAAGAAGTTCAATACTTCCAACGTTTTGGGATCCTCGAGATTTTGCTTATCCAGTGCGACCAGATTCGCTTCATTCGAAGCCATGGCTTGGACAAGAATCGAAGCTGTGGCAAGCCCCCAAGTATCCAGCTTCCCGTCGTTATTCGTATCTTTGTTCGCATCTTTCGCAACCTGAACGAAAGTGTCCCAATTCCAGTTGTCTTCGTTCACATATTCCTGCACTGGCTTCAAGCTTAATTGATTCAGCAACGTGCGGTTATAGAAAATGCCCGATGAAGCGCCGTTGATGCCTGCCCTGAATCCGTAACCTCTGCCTTCGTACTGAGAATACTCGTTCGTGTATTGCTGAATAAACACTTTCTCGTTTTTCGTGTATTCATCGACCGGCGAGAACAAGCCCTGATTGACCAGCGTTGGAATCATCCATGGTCTAGCTACCCGGATAATATCGCCGATCGGCTCTCCCGCTACCAGCGAAGCCGTTACCTTCTCCTGATACTCTCCGTAATCGACAACAACGTATTCCATTTTAAAATTATGCTTCTCCATTAAAGCGTCTATATTTTCTTTCTTCTTGATATTGTCCGGATTATCTTCCTTAATCGACTCATCGTACCAAGATACCCATTTGATCGTCCGGCCGCCCATATCGAACTCCATCTCAGGCGTGCCGCTCACTTCTTCATCTCCAGTCGATTCGTTTTCTCCGTTTTCCGTTGCATTCGAAGCTGCAGGGGCGTTAACGGCTTTATTGCCCGAATTGCCTGATTTATTCGTATTTGCACCTCCGCCTGAGCCGCTGCTGCATGCCGCCATAAATACCAAGATTAGACTACAGAATAGCAGCATCGTATTGCGCATCCACATGTAAATACCCCCTTAGGAATTGGCTGCATCGAAAAATGCAGCGCTTTCAAATTGAAATTCTTCTTCCTTCTACATGGTTGCCTTTCGCGCGATTCAGATCAGAAGCTTGATCGTCCCCAGCGAGGCAGCCGCCATATTGAAAATGATATAACAACTCACGATAACGAACCATGGAGGAATTAAATACTATTTGTAGTTATTAAATATCACATGTTACAGGACCGGCTGAACGTCAAAAAGCTGCCGGTCGACCGGCAGCTGGATTTATCGAACGTTCTATTAGAGGTGACAATTTTAGCTGCAGGCTGCGGATGCCCGCCGAAAAAACCAGCCATCAATGAAGACCGGCTAAAGGAACGACAGCCGCCTGCCAATTTGGCGGATATGGTTGACGTCGGCCCACAGAATAAAATAATTGTAAAACGTTTCCCCGATTTGGATAGGGCGGGGATATCTCACAATGAGGGCGGCCTGTTTGTTCATCTCCGGCGGTTGGTCGGACGACGGAAAAATGAAGCAAGCCTCTTGGTTTTGTATCGTTATCATGATAATCCGAGGAGAAGAGCCGTAAGGCAACAATGGATGAAAAGCTTCGGAGCTGCATATATCGGCAATCCGGTCGCCCGCTGAAATCGCGGATACCTGGAAAAAACCACCGGGCCCTTCGTACCTCTCTTCACTGACCCGGCGCCAGTTTGCGGGATACGGAAAGGATACCCGGTACACGAAGCTTGTGTAGATATTTTCCGGAACCTTTCTGACGAGAGGAGACCACTGCAGGGCGGTAATTCGACCGCCGCTGATAACGCTCTCCGGCATCGGCTCCCTGATATCGGCAATCCAGAGCTGACTTGCGCTTTCTACACCTGCGCATCCCGATAAATACGCAATTTTGCTGCCGTCCGGCGACCAGCCGACGGGAGTGGCGAAACAGTCCGAAGCCGCCAACGTTCTTTGATTCTGACCGTTACGGCTATCGACTTGGATGAGAGAATAATAATTCGGCTCCTTATAGGCGGTTGCGCTATAGGCGATGCTCCGGGAGTCCGGGGACCATGCCGGAAAATAGTTTTTGGCGAGCGGTCCGCCATCCAGCGTGTAGGTGGTGCCGGTAGCCAGATCCACCGTCGAAATGATGGAGATGCTGACACCTGGAAACGTATAGAGTACGAAGGTTCCGTCCGGGGAAAGGCGAACGTCATGGAGCGGTCCGTCCGCATTTTTCGTGATTTGTCTCCGGTCTGTACCATCGGTCCGAATGCGGAAGAGCTGGGTGATGCCGTTGGAATCCGGAGCCGCGAACAGAAGCTCTGTACCCGAAGGAAACCACTGGACATCGCTGGCGCCCGGCTCCGTGATGGCATAGCTGCCATGTGAGAAAGTATCATAGATGACGATTCGCCCGTTTTTGACATACGCGAGAAGCCGGCTGTCCGGGGACCAGTCCAGCAGCGTGTAGGGTTCGATTTGGTCGATCCGGGCGACGGCGAGGGTGACGATATCCAGCAGGTGGACCACGTTGCCAATGCCGATGAAAGCGATTCTCCTGCTGTCCGGAGACCAATAAGGGACGGAAAATTCCGCACCAAGCCCCTGTGTAAGTTGAAAATTAAGACCGTCCTGCGGTCGGTACAGCCAAATGTCGAACGTTCCGCCGCGGTTCGACGTGTAGGCGATCCATCCTTGAACGAGATCATGAGGAATAGCTTGCACGGTCAACATCCTCTCCTGATTTATCTAATACTACAGATGTATTCAGTGGAGGGTGGTTAGGCGACAGTCCCGAAGCATATCAATCAATAACAAAAAAAGCCGCTTGCTTCGGCGAACAAAGCAAGCGGCTTCCTTTATATCGGATAAATTAATTCTCAATCCATCGCGGATTATGCCGTAATCGAAATCATCTTCCTGTATTCGTTAGCGCTTACACCGGTGTACGATTTGAATTTTTTGTAGAACCAGTCCATTTCGGAGTATCCGACAACGTTCGCGATTTCATAAACTTTCATGTCGGTATGCTGGAGCAAGGATTTGGCTTTCTCCATTCGCTGCTGAAGCAGGTATTCGTTGAAGGTCATGTTCACGTGACATTTGAATTTTTGCCCCAGGTAAGAACAGTTAAAGTGCAAGATATTGGAAATCTCCTTTAAGGTAATGTTCTGATGCAGCGCTTCCTCCACATATTCCTTCACTTTATCGATCACGTTGGTCTGCGCGGAAGAATCATTCTCGGATGAGGACAAGGCATGCGCATGATGATCCGCTTGCAGGGCGGAGTCAAGCTTATGCTTCAAGGTCAGCAAGCTTGCCGTTAAATCATCGGCCGACAAGGGATCGGGCAAATAGTCGCTGACTTGATAGTACATCGCTTTTCTCGCAAGCTGGAAGTCGCTGACTCCGCCGATAAGAATGATCGGCACGAAGCTTTGGCAGCGAATTCGTCCGCACAGCTCGATCCCTTCCGCTTGCGCTTCATTCATGTTAATCGCGACAAGCGAGAAATGATCCTTGCCGCATAAAGACAGGGCGGCTGCGGACGTGTCGGCATAACCTTCCAAGGCAAAGCCTGCACGGTTCCAATCAAGCGTATATGGTATCTTTTCTCTCGAATGTTGATTCAGATCGACAAACAGAACTTTATACACAATGTTACCCCCCATGCATTTGCGGCACGCCGGATCTATTCATGCCTGCAAAAGATTACGCTTTCATTATGTAAAACACGCGAATGATAAACAATGTGCTTTTCTTTATATCGCTAACCGTTGTTTACTTCTTCTCTTTCCTTGCGGATTCGGATTCGAAATTTCAGCGTCCGACCTATAATTAGACAGGTGGAATATCTCGTTTTCGACAGGTTGCTGCTGCAAAATGTAAGCGCTAAACTTTGATTGTGTTTACAAATCTTAAGGGGGATTAAGCATGCGGATTCGCAAGATGATGATTCTGTTATGCGCGTTGGTTCTGGTTCTCGCAGCATGCAGCAGCGGTTCAAACAGCGGCGCCGGCACGAACGCCGACGCCAACGCAAGCACCAACAACGGAACCAATGCCGCTACGAACAACGGCGCGGCCGATACGCCGGACAATGCCGCGGGGAACAATGCAGAAGAAGCGTACAGCACGCCGGAGATGGATTTCGACCTAGGCGGCAAAACGATCAAAATCGTATCTTGGTGGGACATGACGATTCCGGAAGACAATCCGGACAACATTCAGCGCAAGAAAAACCTGGATGAACTAATGAAGAAGCACAACTTCAAAGTGGAATATGTCGCTATCGATTACGGCGAGTACCAGGAGAAAGCCACTGCATCCTTGCTGGCGGGCGAGCCGATCGGCGATATCGTCCGGATGGGCAAAACGTATACGGTTCCAACGCTTGTGAAACAAGATCTGTTGTGGCCGATCGACGAGTATACGAAGAACCCCAGGGCATTCAACCAAAAAGTCACGAATGAATATTACCAGTATGAGGGCAGAGGGTACGGATTCAGCGAGGGCCACGCCAATCTGGTTCAGGGCATCTTCTACAACCGCACGCTTTTGAATCAGCTGGGTCTGAAACCGCTTCAAGAATATGTGAACGAAGATAACTGGAATTGGGATACGTTCATTCAGGTTGCCAAAGAGGCCAACAAGGATACGAATAACGATGGCAAGCTGGATACATGGGGGCTCGCAAATCTATCGCTTATGGATCACGCTCTGTATTCCAACAATACGGGCCTCACCAAAGGAGATAAGCAAAATTTGGAGGATCCCGCGACGCTTGACGCGCTTAATTTCGTTTCCCGCCTGGCAACCGAGCAAGTGGCCAGACCGACGGAGGGCGGCGATTGGACGGAGCCCGGCCAATTTTTCCGTCAAGGCAACACGCTGATGTATGCGGGCGCGCTATGGGAACTTGGCGGCATGCAGACGGATATGCCGGACTATGAGCTCGGTTTCGTTCCGTTTCCGAAGGGACCGAATGCTACCGAATATCATTCCTATGAAGGGCTCTTCCAGGCTTTGACGATTCCGAAAGCGGTCGAGAATCCCGAGCAGCTCATGTATATCTGGGAAAAGATCAACGACATCGAATCCATGTATGATTATCCGGATCAAGGCTGGTATGAAACTTTGTTTACCAACGAAGATGACATCAACAATGCCAAGATGGTTGCGCCTAACATGATCATTCTCGACCACAATACGTTCCCGAATCTGAAATACTATGATTTCGTCGGAGAATTGAATAGCGGGGTTTCGGTTTCCACCGTCGTCGAGAAGTATAAATCGGCGTTCCAGGCGGCGATTGACGAAGTGTATGCCCCATAACCATTGATATGGATTGACGGACAGTCCCCATTAAGAAATTTTCTATAATGGGGACTGTTAGCGGATTGAAATACTTCTTGCTGCAGAAGGGGGAGAAAAAGTTGAACATCAGAAAGAAGAACTATGTAATCGTCATACTGGTTCTAGCCGTATTTTTTTTGTCCATTTGGGCGTTCAACCCTTCGAATCCGGCAGGAAACGGGCAAGTTCGGGCCATGGCAGATTTTGAAGCGGTTACGGAATCGGCCGGAGAAGGCGGGTATGACGATTATTTAAACGTCCACCAGGCTGCGGAGCGGCCTGAAGGGGTCATCCGAATCGAGGGGGAGAAATATGCCGAAACCGTCGGGGACGGTTTCGAAGTCGCGGAACAGCTGCATGGATTGGACGGAAAAGCGGTCATTACGCCGGAGACGGGGTCCATTGGCTGGGACGTGCAGATCGGTCAGCCGGGCCTGTACAACGTTAGAATTCATTATTATCCGATCGAGGGAAAGAGCTCCGCGATTGAAAGAGAGTTTGCCATTAATCGGGAAATCCCCTTTAAGGGCGCCGATATTATTTTGTTTGACCGGGTTTGGGGAAATCGGCATGACGAGATCAAGAGAGACGACAGAGGAAACGAGCTGCGTCCGAGACAGGTCGAGAAGCCCGCATGGCAAATCTCGGCGATCACCGACAGATACGGTTATTACGATGAGCCTTATTCCTTCTATTTCGACAAAGGCGCGCAAAGGCTATCCTTGACGGCATTACGGGAGCCGATGGCTATTGATTATATCGAGCTTTACCAGGATCAGGGCTTGAAGACGTACGAACAACTGAAGAGCGAATATGAAGCCGAAGGCATTAAGCCTGTCAAGGATCAATCGATTCTCATCCAAGCGGAGGACGCGGCGCTCAAGTCTTCCCCGACCTTATACCCGATGTCCGACAGGTCCAGCCCGACGGTTATTCCATATGATGTTTCCAAAATCAGAATCAACGCGATCGGAGGACTGAACTGGAAGCTGCCCGGGCAGTGGATCGAATGGGAATTCGAGGCGGAAGAGGACGGATTATATCAAATTGCGTTAAAACAAAAGCAGGACCAGCTTCGCGGCGTCTACGCCACGCGGAGTCTTATGATCGACGGGAAATATCCGTTTCAGGAAATGAAGCGGATCCGGTTTAACTTTGAAAGGGATTGGAAGATGAACGTACTGGGCGGCGACGAGCCCTTTTTGTACCATTTGACCAAGGGCACGCATCGCATTCGAATGATAGTCTCCCTGGGCGAAATCGCTCCGCTGCTTCAGACGATCGAGTCAAGCGTGCTGCAGTTGAATGAGATGTACCGGAAAATCTTGATGATTACGTCGAATACGCCGGATCCGTTCCGCGATTATCAGCTCGAGAAACGGATTCCCGATATGATTGAGGTTTTCACTAAACAAGCCGAAACGATTCAAAGCGTTGCCGATTATCTCGAACAAGCGACGGGCGAGAAGAGCGACAAGGTAGCCGTCCTTCATTCGATGGTCCGCCAGCTGAAGGATATGGTGGAATATCCCGAGACGGTTGCCAAGCGATTGGATGCATACAAGATCAATGTCGGCGGTCTGGGAACTTGGCTCCTGACCGTGCGGGAACAACCGCTTTCGCTTGATTATCTTGTCGTTGCTTCGCCTGACCGGGAGCTTCCGAGAGCGGAAGCAACCTTCCTGGAAGAGGCGGGACACGAGCTTGGCGCCTATGCGGCCTCTTATACGGAGGATTATGACAGCATCGGCAATACCGGAGAGAAGGATCGTTCGGTAACGGTCTGGATTACGACCGGCCGCGATCAGGCGCAAGTATTGAAGGGCTTGATCGACGATTCCTTTACGCCGGATACCGATATTTCCGTTCAGCTTAGGCTCGTCCCGGGCAACATTCTTCTGCCGGCTACGCTTGCCGGCGAAGGGCCGGACGTAGCGATGCAGATCGGCGAAGACGTTCCGGTGAACTATGCGATGAGGGGCGCTGCGGCCGATTTGTCGACGTTTGAGGATTTCGATGAAGTCGCTTCCCGTTTCCGAGACAGCGGCCTGGTGCCGTATAAATACGATGAGGGAGTCTATGCCCTCCCGGAGCAGCAGACCTTCCCGATGTTGTTCTACCGCAAGGATATCCTCGAGGAGCTGAAATTGACTCCGCCAAAGACCTGGCAGGACATCTATAACATGATATCGGTTCTTCAGAAGCACAATATGGCGTTTTATTTGCCGCTTGAAGCCACGAACGCGAGCCTGGTTCCGAATGCGGCATTCTCCATGCTGCTCTATCAGAATGGCGGCGAATTTTACCGGGATGACGATAAGAAAAGCGCACTTGATTCCGAAATTTCGATGAGTGCATTTAAAAAATGGACGCAATTTTATACAAGCTATAAATTCCCGCTGCAAGCGGATTTCCCGAACCGGTTCAGAACGGGCGAGATGCCGGTCGGGATTGCGGACTATACGACGTATAACATGCTTACGGTCCTGGCTCCGGAGATCAAAGGCCTATGGGATTTTACCATTGTTCCGGGCACGAAGCTTGCGGACGGTACGATAAACAATGAAGTAGCCAGCCACACGACCGCGGTCATGCTGCTGGAGAATTCGGATGACAAAGAGGCGGCATGGCAATTTATGAAATGGTGGACGGACAAGGAAACCCAAATTGCTTACGGACGCGAGATGGAAGGTCTTATGGGCGAGGCGGCCCGGTATCCGACGGCTAATATGGAAGCGCTCGAAGAATTGCCTTGGCCGGTCAAGGACTATAACAACTTAGAGAGCCAGTGGAAGTGGGTCAGAGGCATTCCGCAGGTTCCGGGCGGTTACTTTACGGGCAGGCATTTGGACAATGCCTTCAGGAAAGTCGTCAACGCGAATGAGAATCCTCGCGAAGCCCTTTCGGACTATATCCTCTATATCAACGATGAAATCGAAATTAAGCGGAAGGAATTTAATTTACCGTATTAGTTAGGGGGTGGAAGAGGGTGCAAGCAGAAACAACCGCTCAAGCCATAAAGGGCTCCATTCATCCGAAGAAGAGATCCCGATTGGCTTATGTCAGGAACGAGTTGAAACGAAACAAGCATTATTACATTTTGATGAGTCCTTACATGATTATTTTCTTTTTATTTACCGTTATTCCGGTCGTCTTCTCGTTAGGCCTCAGTTTCTTCTATTTCAATATGCTTGAATTTCCGCGGTTTGTCGGATGGCAGAACTATTCAAGGCTGTTTCTTAACGACGATATTTTTATGATCGCCTTGAAGAATACGTTTATGTTCGCGGTCATTACCGGTCCTGTCAGCTATATCGCCTGTTTCGTGTTTGCATGGATTATCAATGAGCTTGCGCCCAAGGTGCGCGCATTCATGACGTTGATTTTTTATGCGCCGGCGATTTCGGGAAATGTGTTCTTCATTTGGCTGATCGTGTTTTCCGGGGACAGCTACGGCTATTTGAACGGTTTTCTGATGAAGACCGGGTTTATATTGGAACCGATTCAATGGCTGCTGGACGAGAAATATATTTTGACCATCGTCATGATCGTACAGCTTTGGCTCAGCCTGGGAACCAGCTTCCTGGCCTTTATCGCCGGTCTGCAAACGATTGATAGAACGCTGGTTGAAGCGGGCGCGGTAGACGGGATTAAGAACCGCTGGCAGGAGCTGTGGTTCATTACGCTGCCTTCGATGAGGCCTCAGCTTCTGTTCGGCGCGGTCATGCAGATTACCGCTTCGTTCGCGGTTGCCGACATATCGATCGCGCTTGCGGGATTTCCAAGCGTCAACTACGCGGCGCATACCGTCGTGACGCATCTGATGGACTTCGGCACCATCCGTTTCGAGATGGGCTACGCGTCCGCCATCGCGACGGTTCTCTTCGGCCTTATGATCGGGACCAACATGCTGACGCAAAAAATGTTGAGAAAGATAGGTGAGTGACGTTGGTCATGAAAATGATGGCGGTCTTCCGAACGCCCAAAAAGCTTAATCGCTCCTTTACCGTCAGCTTTTTGCTGTTCGTGCTCCTTGCCTTATTCGGGTCCTTCATGGCGTTGCCATTAATCTATGCGGTGAACAACGCCTTTAAGCCGCTTGACGAATTGTTCATTTTTCCGCCGCGGTTTTTCGTGAACAATCCGACGCTGGATAACTTCTACGACCTGCTGGCCTTGATGGGGAATTCGTGGGTGCCGCTCTCGCGCTATCTTGCCAATACATTGCTGATTACGATTGTCGGTACCGCGGGGCATATCTTACTGGCATCCGCAGCGGCTTATCCGCTTGCGAAATACCGGTTCCTGGGCTCGAAAACGCTTTTCTCCATCGTCGTGCTGTCCTTGATGTTTTCTCCGCATGTAACGGCCATTCCCAATTATATGGTCATGTCCTGGCTGGGATGGATCAATACGCATGCGTCGATCATCGTGCCGTCGTTAGCCTTTCCGTTAGGTTTGTTCCTGATGAAGCAATTTATGGAGCAAATCCCGGATGCCTTGCTGGAAGCGGCCAAGATTGACGGAGCGAACGAGTACCGCATTTACTGGAGCATCGTCATGCCCAATGTCAAGCCTGCATGGCTTACACTTATGATTTTGCAATTTCCGATGCTGTGGGGCACCGATGGAGGCAGCTTTATCTACAGTGAAAATCTAAAGACGCTTCACTATGCATTGGGGCAGATTACGCTCGGGGGAATTGCCAGGGCAGGGGTTGGAGCGGCAGTCGCGCTGATCTTGATGATTGTCCCGATTTCGCTCTTTATTATTTCCCAGAGCAGCGTCATTCAGACGATGGCGACATCCGGGATGAAGGATTAGGGGGGGCCGCGCACGATGTTGAGACGCATACGAAGAGGGAGAGCAAGCCTCCTGATTGCGCTTTGCTGCATACTGGGCGCAAGTTTGGGCGGAACGCTTGTTCAGGCCGAAGACGGAACCGCCGCTTCCTATAATTACTCTTTCTGGGGAGATACCGTCGCTTCCCCTGCGGCCTATCAGGCGACGGCTCTGCTCAGCGGGCCGGACCTGGGGGTAGGGCCGTTCAAGGAGCCGAACGATATTCACGTTACGAAGGACAAACAAATCTATGTGCTGGATTCCGGCAACAATCGGATTGTTATTCTGGATGAACGGTTCAAGCCGGTCGCCACGATCGATTCCTTTGATCGGGACGGGCAAGCGGATAAGTTCCAAAATCCGCAAGGCCTTTTCGTAACGGAAGAGAAGCATGTGATTGTAGCCGATACGGGAAATAAACGCGTCGTGCATCTCGATCAGCATATTAAACTGGTGAAGATCGTCGAAGCGCCGGAATCCGAGCTGCTGCAAGCCCATTTCCAGTTCCAGCCCGTTCGGGTCGTGATGGACGAGGCGCAGCGGATTTATGCGATGGCGACCGGCATATTCGACGGTTTTATGGAATTTAACGCGGACGGGGCGTTCACTTCTTTTATCGGAGCTAACCGCGTTTATGTCGATCCGGTCGAATACCTTTGGAAACGGCTGTCGACGCGGGCGCAGCGAAGTCAGATGGTCATGTTTACGCCGACGGAATTTACGAACCTGGATATCGACGACGAAGGGTTCATCTATGCAACCAACGGGGATCTTTGGGGCGACAATATCAAAAAGCTGAATGCCCAGGGCAACGACATTTTAAGGAGAACGGGGTATTTCAACCCGCAAGGCGATGTTCGTTATACGCCCGAAGCCGGCCCCTCAAGACTCGTGGATATCGATGTCGCGGACAGCGAGATGTATTCCGTTCTCGATTCCAAACGGGGCCGGGTCTTCACCTATAGCGGAGACGGTCACTTCATGTACGTATTCGGGGGCATAGGCAACCAATTGGGCGAATTCAATACGCCGGCGGCGATTGAGCGGGTTGGCGACGATTTCCTTGTCCTGGATAAGGCGCTTGGCGAGATAACGGTATTTCAAACGACGGCGTATGGCCGGACGCTCAATGAAGCCGTTAGAAGCTATTACAGCGGCGAGGAAGAGGAAGCCTTTCAATTATTCAATCAGACGATCAATATGAACGCGAATCTGGAATTCGCTTATGCCGGCATCGGCAAGTCGCTTCTCAGGCAAGGCGATTACGACGAGGCGATGAAGCATTTTAAACGAAGCATGGATCAGCCGAATTATTCGAAGGCGTTCCTGCTCTTCCGGAAGCAAGTGATGAGGGAGCACTTCGCCACGATCATGACCGTTATCGTCGTGCTTGCAGCCTGTGCGCTATTGCTGAGAAATTATCGGAAAACGTCGGTAAGAAAGAGGGGTGTTTCCATTGAGCAAAGAGTGGATTAAATATCCGTTACACCTCATCGTACATCCTTTCAACGGCTACTGGGACCTGAAATATGACCGCAGTCAGAGGTTCAATTTGATCATTTCCTTTACGGTTTTGTTCCTGCTGGCCGTTACCAATATCTTGAGCAGCCAATACAGCGGTTTCCTGGTTAATTTGTTCAATCCGAACGAAATGAACAGCTTCCTGGAAGTCGTGTACGTGGTCGTGCCGATCTTGTTCTGGTGCGTGGCCAATTGGTCGCTTACGACCTTGATGGACGGGGAAGGAAAGTTTGTTGAAATCTTCACCTCGACATGCTTTGCCCTCATTCCGCTGGTCGTTGTTAATTTCCCGTGGATCTGGCTTAGCAACGTCATTTCGATGCAGGAGACGGCATTTTATTATTTTTCGAACAGCGTTGCCGTGATCTGGTTTATGTTTCTGTTATTTGTCGGGAATATGACGGTGCATCAATTTACGCCGTCCAAGACGATCGGGATCCTCATTCTGACTGTCGTTGCAATGGGCTTTA
This sequence comes from Paenibacillus harenae DSM 16969, assembly GCF_000422465.1. Lineage (GTDB taxonomy): Bacteria > Bacillota > Bacilli > Paenibacillales > Paenibacillaceae > Pristimantibacillus > Pristimantibacillus harenae. The sequence continues at coordinate 227,038 of NZ_KE383842.1, forward strand.
TGGCCTTTATCAGTTTATTGTTCTTTAGCTTGGTCCAACAGATTATCGCTTTCATATCCGTTATCTATCAAGAAATCGTGATGAGGAGTTAAGAAAGGAGGGGGGAGAGATGAGCACAGCTGCCAGATATGCCCTGCTTATTGCATGTTTACTGGCCTGCATCATCGCTGCAGGCTGTATGAATGAAAGTCCGGCTAATCAGACGGCAGAAAGCGAACAGCTTGCCGAGGCATTCACGCAAGGAAAGGCTCTTAGCGCTTCCTTCACGGATTCCCGCGCGGACGGCATGAAGGGGATAGCCGAAAATGATTTTCTACAATTGTATGCGGATGATCAGACGGGCGCGGTTGCGGTCATTCATAAGCAAAGCGGCGAAATATGGCACAGCAATCCGCCTGAGCGCCAATCGGATCCGTTGGCCGCAGGGGTTAACAAAGGCGTATTGTCGTCGCAATTGAAACTCGATTTTTATAATTTGTTCGGCCAGCTTAACGCAGTCAATTCCTATTCGGACAGCGTTGTCCACAAACAAATCAAATTCGAAGAGATTACGAATGGCATAAGGGTGTCCTATCAGTTCGGAACGAGCGCCAAAACAATGGACGACATGCCCATGAAGATCGGCAAAGCCCGTTTTGAAGAAAAGGTGCTAAGCAAATTGGATCATACGGGGCAGCGGGCATTGAAAATCGCCTATACCGAAGATAAAGAAACTTCCGTTTATGTAAGAAACGACGGCGCGCTGAAAGGTCTTCAGCTTGACCGGGCGCTTAAGGCATTCGAGGATTCGGGTTATACGGAGGAGGATCTTGCGGCGGATATCACGGAGAACAATCTGGCTCAGACGAAGCCGGAACCGCGGGTGTTCCTTGCATCGATCGAATATGTTCTCGATGGGGATAGTCTCGTTGCCAAAGTACCGGTTTCGAGCATCCGTTATCCGGAGGAATATCCGGTAAATACGATTTCTCTTCTGAGCTTCTTTGGCGCGGGGGGAACGGATACGAAGGGATCCATTCTTGTCCCTGACGGGTCGGGAGCGCTTATCCGCTTTAACAACGGCAAAACCCGGTATCCGGCCTACCTGCAGCAGGTATACGGAACGGATCAGACGATGATCACGACCGAAGATGCGGTCAGAACGCAAGAGGTCAGGCTTCCGGTATTCGGAATCATCCGCGAGGGCGGAGCTTTTATCGGCATTATTGAAGAAGGCGAATCCGTTGCGGCCATTAATGCCGATATCAGCGGCAGGCTGAACAGCTATAACTATGTCTATCCGAGCTTCTCCTTTCTGAACAAAGGCGATCTAAGCCTGGATGCGAACGGACAGCAGCGCTCGCTGCCGAAGTTTCAAGAAAATCCGATGAAGACCGACTTCACGGTCCGATATGCTTTTCTGGACGGCGAAGACGCTTCTTATCAAGGATTGGCTGCGTACTATCAGGACTATTTGAAGCGGAATAACGGACTCCCCCAAGCGGGGACGAAAGACGATCCGGGAGATACGCCATTCTACTTGCAACTGATCGGAAGCATTTCCAAGAAGAAGCATTTCGCAGGAATTCCATATCGGGCGCTTGAGCCGCTTACGACATTCGACCAAGCCCAGAGCATTGTTGCTCAGATGCAGCAGCGCAATATTCAACAAATCAAGCTCAAGTACTCCGGATGGTTTAACAAAGGGCTTGATCACGAGGTTCCGGATAACCTGTCGGTCGACCGGGCGATCGGCGGGAGCGAAGGCTTGCGGGATTTTGTTTCGTTTGCGCGGAACGAGGGGATTTCATTCTATCCGGATGTGGCGATTCTTACTGCCCATTCAAGCTCAGGGTTCGACGAGACGAAGGAAGCTTCCAGGACGTTAAGAGGCGTTCCCGCAACGCTTTATCCGCTAGACATGGCTTTGAACCGACGCGATCGAAACCGGTCGCCGTCTTATGTCGTCTCGCCGAGGGAGGCCGGCAAATACGCGGATGCCATGCTGAAGGATTTCAGCGACTATCAAACCGGCGGCATCTCGCTGCGGGACTTGGCCGATCAATTGAACAGCGATTACCGCAAGAACAAGCAAATCGACCGGGCGGAGTCCGAAGGCGTATCCGTCCAAGCGCTGAACAAGATTCGCGAAGCGGACCTCAAGCTGATGGCTGAAGGAGGAAATGCCTATGCGCTTCCTTTCCTGACGGACATCACCGATGCGCCTATGTCGAACAGCAAATTTAAAATCGAGGACGAGGTGATTCCGTTCTATCAAATGGTCGTTCGCGGATTCATCGATTATACGGGAGCGCCTTATAACCTGTCCACCTATACGGATGCGAAGCAATATGTGCTGAAATGTCTGGAATACGGAGCGGGCGTATATTTCGAATGGATCTATGAGCCTAATCACAAGGTGAAGGATACGGAGTATGACCATCTGTATGCCGTCAATTACGAGCAGTGGATCGACCAGGCGGCCGAGATCTATCAACAAGTGAACGAGGTTCTGAGAAATGTACGGAGCGAGCGGATCATCGGGCATGAGAAGCTGAGCGAAGGCGTGTTCAAAACGGTCTATGAGAACGGCGCTTATGTCATTGTGAATTATAACCGTTCGCAAGTGACGGTCGAAGGCAGGACGGTCGAAGCCGAGAGCTATGTGACGGGTGGTGGACGATCATGAAATCCTTGACGAAGCTCATGAAACAAATGACGTATGCGGAACAGAAAGCGCTTTGGGGCTTTGTTTATGTTTTGCCTTGGCTGCTTGGATTTGTATTTTTCTTCTTTATTCCCTTATTGACTTCCTTACGGTACAGTTTTAGCACCATAAAAGCCAATGCGGAAGGCTTGACGGTCACGTTTGCCGGCTGGACGAATTACTTGCAAGCCTTGACCGTCGACGCGAGCTTTAACCGGACGCTGACGGAAGCGATCGTGAATATGGTCGTAAACGTACCGCTGATCGTCATATTCAGCCTATTCCTGGCGGTGCTGCTGAACCAGAAGTTTTTCGGAAGATCCTTGGCCAGGTCCATCTTTTTCTTGCCGGTCATACTGGCCTCCGGGATCATTATAACCCTTGAGAGCACCAGCTTGATCCAAGCCGTCAACGAGCAGAATGCGGGCTCCGGAGGCGTTTTGAATGCTTTTGGAAGCTTTGAATTGGCTAAAATGATGCTGCAAGCCGGCGTAAGCGAGACAATCGTCTTGTATCTGACGGGGGCGGTGGACCGGATCTACCAGATCGTCAGCCAATCGGGCGTCCAGATCCTGATTTTCCTTGCCGGCATTCAGACAATTTCTCCTCAACTGTACGAAGCGTCCAAGATGGAGGGGGCTACCGGTTATGAAGCCTTCTGGAAAATTACGTTTCCGATGGTCAGTCCGCTTATTCTGGTCAATATGATCTACACGATCATCGATTCCTTCTCGCGTAACGCGTTGACGGACTTGATCCGCGATACGGGCTTCGTCAAATTTAACTTCGGTCTCAGCTCGGCGATGGCCTGGATTTATTTTCTGGCGATTTCCATCATTTTGTTGCTCAGTTCTTATTTTGTCTCCAGAAAAGTCTTTTACCACGAATGAGTAGAAAGAAGGTGTAAGAGATGCCCGTTTCTCGATTGCTGTCGTTAGAAAGCTGGAAGCGTTGGCTTTGGTCGTTCATTCGGTTAACGCTGATCGCAGGATTATCGTTCGTCATCTTGTACCCGATTCTACAGAAAATCTCAACGGCGATTAAGGACAAAACGGACCTATACTCGCCGATCGTCGTATGGATTCCCGAGCATTATACGCTGGATAATTTCATGAACGCGATCAGGATTATGGACTACTGGGAGACGCTGCTCAATACCTTTACGCTTTCGGCGACGACGACGATTCTGACCGCGATTTCCTGCGCGCTCGCCGGTTACGGGTTTGCCCGCCTGAAATTCAAAGGAAGCAATCTGCTCTTTGCAGGCGTTATTTTAACCATTCTCGTACCGCCGACGACCATCCTCATTCCGATTTATTTAAATCTGAAGGATTTCACCTTAATGGGGCTGATTCCTTTGATTGCCGGGAAGTCCGTTAATCTGCTCAATTCCTATTGGCCGTTTATTCTTACGTCGCTGACAGCGAATTCGCTCAAAGCGGGATTATATATTTTTATTTTCCGGCAATTTTTCAGGGGGATTCCGAAAGAAGTCGAGGAAGCGGCGTACATTGACGGCGCCAGTGTAGGGAAAACGTTCACCCGCATCATGCTGCCAAACGCGGTGCCGGCCATTATAACAACAACGCTCTTCTCGTTCGTATGGCAATGGAACGACAGCTTCTTTACGACGACGTATTTAACGTCGAGTAAAGTCATGTCTACGCAATTGTCGTCCTTGCCGTACAATCTGGCGATTCAGCTTTCGGGCGGCGATGCGTCAAAAGCGGATCCGTTCTATATGAGCATGGTGCAGGATACGGGCATTCTGCTCGCGATTTTACCGCTCATTATTATATATTTGTTCGTTCAGCGCTATTTTGTGGAAAGTATTGAGCGAACCGGTATAGTAGGATAAGCTTTATTTAGGATAAGGAAAACGCCTTGCGGGGGCCGAGGTTTTCGCAAGGCGTTTTCATGCATTCGCAACCTGCGTATGCCCATTAACCCGGGAAGGTGGTTATCCGCTTGTCCGATTCAAAGAAACAACGAATAAACGCCATAGTCGCCGTCGCTGCGGCAATCGCAATCGTCTTCATCGTGCTGCTGTTAAACCGATTCGAATCAAAGCCTTCCGAGCCGCCGGCGCAGGCGGATATCCCTTCGCTCTCGGAAACGTACGCCGACGATTTCCCGATCGGAGCGGCCATCGAACCGTTCCAGACGGAGGGACCGGGGGCCGAGCTGCTCAAGAAGCACGTAAAATGGCTAGTCGCGGAGAACGTGATGAAGCCGGGTGCGATCCAGCCTGCGGAAGGCCATTTCACTTGGGGCAACGCTGACCGGATCGTCGAATTCGCGAAGGAGAACGGCATGGAGGTGCGCTTCCATGCGCTTGTCTGGCACAGCCAGGTCGGCGCCTGGTTCTTCAAGGATGCGGATGGCAAACCGATGGTCGATGAGACCGATCCGGCGAAGCGCGAAGCGAACAAGAAGCTGCTGCTGGAACGTCTCGGCACGCATGTCCGGACGATCGTCGGACGGTACAAGGACGATATCCATTCGTGGGACGTGGTGAACGAAGTAATCGAACCCGGCGATCCGGACGGGATGCGCGCCAGCGACTGGTACAAGATTACGGGCACCGATTATATTGAGACGGCGTTCCGTGCGGCGCGCGAAGCGGGCGGGCCGGAAGCCAAGCTGTACATCAACGATTACGGCACGGACAATCCGGCAAAGCGCGACAGGTTATATGAACTGGTGAAGGAAATGCAAGGCAAAGGCGTACCCATCGACGGCGTCGGTCATCAAACGCATATCAGCATTTATGGGCCGACGGTCGATTCCATCGTCGAATCGATGCGGAAGTTCGGCGAGCTCGGCCTGGACAATCTGGTTACCGAGCTGGATATGAGTATTTATGCTTGGAACGATCGCAAAGATTTCGGCGCGGAAATTCCGGATGACGTGCTGAAGAAGCAAGCGGATCGGTACCGCGAGCTGTTCGAGGCATTCAAGGCGAACAAGGATATTCTTAGCGGAGTCGTATTCTGGGGAATCGCGGATGACCATACGTGGCTGAATTCGTTTCCGGTGAAACGCACCGAGGCGCCGCTCCTGTTCGACAAGCAGCTTCAGGCGAAACCGGCGTTCTGGGCGGTCGTTGATCCTTCCAAGTTGGCGGAATAAACGCCGCATATCGGATCACCAGGGTAAGTTTGGACAATAAATCGTTTGACGTAAAGGAGTGTTTTGTGGCATGCCATACAAAAATCCCGTTATTAGCGGTTTCCACCCGGATCCCAGCGTTTGCCGATCCGGCGATGACTTCTATTTGGTAACAAGCTCCTTCGAGTATTATCCGGGCGTCCCGCTCTTCCACAGCAAGGATCTTGTCAACTGGACGCAGCTTGGCCATGTCCTGACCCGGCCCGGGCAGCTTGATTTGAGCCGGGCTCCAAGCTCCGGCGGCATATTCGCGCCAACCATTCGCGAAAATAAGGGGACGTTCTACATGGTGACCACGAACGTCTCGGCCGGTGGCAACTTTTATGTGTTTACGGATGATCCGCGGGGGGAATGGTCCGACCCGATCTTCGTCGATCATCCCGGCATCGATCCCGATCTGTTCTTCGACGAGGACGGGACGGTCTATTTCACGTCGTCCTCTAATGGAGCTAAGGGCCCCGGCATCTATCAGAGCCGAATCGACGTAAAGACCGGCAAGAGAGTCTCCGATGTTACCTTCCTATGGACGGGGACCGGCGGGCAATATCCGGAGGCTCCGCATCTATACCGGATCGGAGCGTGGTATTATTTGCTCATCGCCGAAGGCGGCACCGAGTACGGGCATATGGTGACCGTGGCAAGAAGCGAGTTGCCGGACGGTCCGTTCGAGAGCTGCCCGCGCAATCCGATTCTGACCCACAGGAGCCGGCGTATGCCGATTCATGCGACGGGACACGCGGATCTCGTTCAGGCGCCGGACGGCGGCTGGTGGGCCGTATTCCTGGGCATTCGGCCTGTCGGTTATCCGAATCGCCATCACCTCGGCAGGGAGACATTCCTTGCGCCAGTCATCTGGACGGAGGATGGCTGGCCGGTCATCGGCGAGAATGGGACCGTAAGCGAGTTAATGCCATCCGGTACGCTCCCGCTGCAGCCGGCAGCCGCTCAGCCGGTCAAGGACGATTTCACGAGTCCGGCGCTCGCGACGTACTGGAATATGATGCGAACGTCGAGCCCGGAGCTATGGTCGCTGGGCGAAAAGGAGAGCTGCTTGACGCTGCGCGGCAACGAGACGACATTGAATGAGTGCGGCGCGCCTGCGTTTGTAGGGAGAAGGCAGCAGCACTTTGTTTGCGACGTATCGGCGCATATGACGTTTGCGCCGCAGCGGGACGGAGAAGAAGCGGGTATTGCCGTGTACATGAATGATCGCTTTCACTACGAGCTTGCGGTGACCCGAATTTCCGGAGAGAGGAAGATCATTTTCCGCAGAAGAATAGGCAGCTTGCAGAAGATTGAGAATGAAGCGCCTTGGACTTCCGATTCGCTCGTGCTGCATGTGAAAGCGGATAAGGATCAGTACACATTCGGGTTCTCGGATGCCGGCGAGCCGACATTCTGGTTCGGACGCGGAGAGACCGCTTTGCTCGCAACGGAAGTCGCCGGCGGATTCACAGGCGTGTTCTTCGCCTTGTATGCGACGGGCAACGGCGCCAGGTCCGAATCGCCGGTTCATTTCGACTGGTTCGATTACAAGGCAGTCGAGTAGGCGTTAAAAATTCGGCGGCGGTATCCGATACATGGCAATTCTCACGCCTCTATACCTCGGAAACCTAAGGGGCTATCGCCTCCCGGGTCAAGTGTACAGGTCGATTTGTCTCTGTGTGAATACAATAAGGTGTATTCTAAAACAGGAAGGAGATAATTGCTTTGAACCGTAATAATAACTTTCATATGGGCAATGTCGGTAATGTCGGAAGTGCCGGAAATGCCGGCAATGTCGGCGGTATGAGTGGAATGGAATTTTGTCCCAATTGTCCGACGCAAACGATCTATGATCCTCCGATTACACAATACGAGGACTACTACCATCCGCAGCTTGTGAATGTCGTTCAAAATATTGAAACGGTTAAGCAGCATCATTGCTGTCCTGTCTATAAGCACATTTATACGCATACGGAGAAAAATGTCATGGTATCGAGTGTGAAACGCCGGAAGCGTGTAAAAACATCTTCCAAGGGACGTTCGAAATAAGAAAGTTGAAGTTCAACAAACGAGTTGATGAAATAGAATTGCTCTGATTTGAAACATGCTTTTCATACAAGAGTGCTATCTAAGTAAGTAATGAACTTACCTGCTTTTGAGATAGCCGCTTTTTAATGGTGGCGATAGGGTTTACCCCTGCGCCACCATTTTTTTATTTTGGTCGATTGTTGCATCTGCGATGATCGTTCCCGGCAGCTTGCCGAGTGCTGTCTTAACTTTCTCCAAGTGCGGCTTTAAACATCGCGTTTCCGTTGGACGTTGGTGCAGGCTGTATCCAATTATGAACTGATTATCCGTCCCAATTTGTACATTGTAGCCTGGCTTGAGTGACCGTTACGCATGTGATCTTCTTTCATCCGCATGAACGTTGCATCTTTGTCGGTCTTACTAAAGCTACTACGTTTCCCTAGAATTTCTTCATGGGATTCTTACTTTTGGAGGCGAGGAAGCAAGTCTGAAACCGTTTGAATGATGATCCAGTTTAATAGATGAGATTGCTCCTGTTCATAGGAACGATAACCCGTCTCGGGATCAATTGCCGCTGGTTTCAGCAAGCCAATCTCGTCATAGTGCCGCAGCATTTTAGCAGTTACGTTATTAAGTTCAGCGAACTCGCCAATTTTCAACGATGACACCCTTTCATAAAGAACTCCGGCCGGAATTGCTTATCTTAACCATAAACCTTACCCCTATAGGAAAGTCAATATTTTATTTCAAAAAAGCCCTTGTATATTTTCGTGAGTTGTTTGGTTCGTTTGAATCAATGCAGCCGCTCGATTGTGAGTGGCTTATTTGCGTACAACGTACCTAGGGCGGCCTTATGCGTGTACCAATCATTTGCCGGGTTAATGAACAAACGATCGACGGGTTGTTGATGCTGTACATAAGCGCTAAACTTTCGGTATAAAGGAATCTAGCTTAAAAGAGATGTTAAGGAGGAGGCAACGAAAATGGTTTATTCACGCTCTGATGTATCCCCTAGGCTGCATGAAGCTTTCGGTCAGCAATTCTTGATTGGGGCCGCTGTAAATCCAAAGACGCTGGTCACGCAGCGGGAGCTGTTGACGCATCATTTCAATAGCATAACGGCGGAGAACGAAATGAAGTTCGAAAGCCTGCATCCCGCGGAAGACCGATATACGTTCACGGATGCGGATCGCTTGATGGCATTCGCGAAAGCGAATGGCATGGCGGTCAGGGGCCATACGCTCGTATGGCATAATCAAACGCCAAATTGGGTGTTTGAGGATCGCTCGGGAGGCGTAGTCGACCGCGAAGCGCTGCTGACGCGGATGAAATCCCATATTGAAACGGTGGTTTCGCGTTATAAGGGAAATATTTATGCATGGGATGTCGTGAATGAAGCGGTTTCCGACAGGGGCGGGGAGCTGCTGCGCCCGTCCAAGTGGCTCGACATCGCCGGCGAGAATTTCATTGCCAAAGCGTTCGAATACGCGCATGCGGCGGATCCCGGGGCGCTGTTGTTTTATAACGATTATAACGAATCGGTACCGGAGAAGAGAGAGAAGATCTTTGCCTTGGTCAAGTCGTTGAAGGAGAAGGACGTGCCGATCCACGGGATCGGGCTTCAGGCGCACTGGAATCTGGAGCATCCATCCGTCGACGATATTCGCCAAGCGATTGAAAGGTATGTCGGCCTTGGCATGAAGCTGCATATTACGGAGCTCGACGTATCGGTATTTCAACATGACGACCGCCGAACCGACCTGGAGGCGCCGACTGAAGAGATGCTTGCGCGGCAAGCGGAACGTTACAGTCAATTTTTCCAGCTATTTAAGGTATATAGCGAATCTATAACGTCCGTCACATTCTGGGGAGCGGCCGACGACTATACCTGGCTCGATAACTTTCCGGTGAGAGGCCGAAAAAACTGGCCGTTCCTCTTTGATAGGGAGCATAACCCGAAGCCCTCCTATTGGAACGTAATGGACATTGCGCGTTCATGACCGTGAGCGGGCAAGCAAAAGTGTAAGGCAGCCGGGTAATGCAAATTGGTGATGAGGAGAGTTATGGATGAGCAAAACGTTAATCTCGAATCCGGTCATATGGGCGGACGTTCCGGATGTGGACCCGATAAGAGTTGGGACATCCTACTATATGGTTAGCACAAGCATGCATACGATGCCGGGCTGTCCGATTATGAAGTCGGAAGATTTGATGCATTGGGAGATCGCGGGCTACGTATTCGACCGGTTTGAGGATAACGACGCTCATAATCTGATCAATGGGAAAAACATTTATGGACAAGGCTCATGGGCCGCAAGCCTCCGTTATCATAACGGGCTCTTCTACGTCTGTTTCTCCAGTAACGACACTAACTGCTTCTATATTTACCGGACCCGCGATGTCGAGAGCGGTCAATGGGAGCGCTCCGTTATCAACGGACTTCATCATGATCCGGGCTTATTGTTTGACGATGACCGCGTGTATGTTTTTTTCGGCAACGGAGGCATCCGCATCACCGAACTGACGGCCGATGCGTCGGCGGTTAAACCGGGGGGCATTAACAAGCTCCTGTTTGAGACGGAACGGGGCGGCATCGGACTGCGATGTGAAGGATGCCACGCGTATAAGATCGGCGGCTATTATTATCTGTTCTTTATTGAGTGGCCAAGGACCGGAAACCAGCGCCGCAGGCAAATCTGTTACCGTTCGAAGAAGCTTCTGGGTCCGTATGAACGAAAAATCGTATTCGATGACGACATGGGGTATCACAACAAAGGTATCGCGCAAGGGGGCATCTTTGACACCCCGGGCGGCGAGTGGTACGCGATGCTGTTTCAGGATCACGATGCCGTCGGCAGAATCCCCTATGTGCTGCCCGTTTCTTGGGTAGAAGGGTGGCCTGTCATCGGCGTCGATGGAAAGGCGCCGGAGCAGTTTGAAGCCGATTTGCCCCGTTCTCCCCAAAAGCCGCTGGTGATCAGCGACGAGTTTGATTATGCGGAAAATAAGCTGGCCATCAATTGGCAGTGGAATCATAACCCGGACAATCGGCTATGGTCGCTAACGGAACGGCCCGGTTATCTCAGGTTGACGACAGGCGGCATTACCGACAGCGTCCTCTATGCCCGCAATACATTGACGCAGCGGACGGAAGGCCCGGCCTGCGTTGGGATGATATCGATGGACATATCCCATATGAAACCCGGCGATCATGCCGGGCTGGTCGCTTTGCAAAATCATTTCGGCACCGTTGGCATTAAAATTGCGGAGAACGGCGACAGATTCGTTGCCATGTGCGTCAATGGCGGCGACGGCAGGGAAAAGGCGCTCGAGACGATCCGATTCGACGGCAGCCGGATTTTCCTGAAGATTGCATTTGATTTTGAGGATAGTGCTGACATTGCGGACTTTTATTACGCCGCGGACGGAAGCAATTGGGTTCGAATCGGAGGTTCGTTAGAGATGAAATATACGCTGGATCATTTTATGGGCTACCGGATCGGCTTGTTTTATTATGCCGCCAAGGAAATGGGGGGGCATGCCGATTTTGACTATTTCCGTTATTCCAGGATGAAAGAAAAGCTCCAATAAACCACTTTGTTGCGGCCGGAAATTGCACCCGACAAACTCCTATGTTCCGAGAGGAACCCGGGAGTTTGTTTGCTTTCAGGACAACCATAAACGTAAAAACAAGCTTTAAAAACCAAAAATATTACAAATAAAGCACAAGATCATCTTCTTTTTCGCCCCCATGAAAACACTTACAATTAGATCTAGCAAGGAAATGAGGGATACATGAAGAGGGGAGGATTGAAGGAATGATCGTATTTTTTCAAAGGATTACAGCGGTTGCGAAAGGGATTGACAGGGTCGTTGAGACATTCGCGGTAAGCGCTGTAGCGCTCATGACCGTCATCGTGACGATGCAGGTTGTTACCCGAAAGTTTTTTAATTTTGTGTTCTTCTGGTCGGAGGAAATTACGCTGCTGCTGTTAATCTGGTTTTCTTTCTTGGGGATTGCCATCGGCTTTCGGGACCGGCTTCATATTGCAATGGACGCATTCGCCAAACGTCTGCCCAAGCCTTTCAACCGGTTTTTGGATGTGCTGATCCCGCTCTGCAATTTCGGATTCGGAGGGTTTCTCGTTCTGAACGGTTGGGAATTCACTATGCTGATGAGCAACAATAGCATGACGGCTACCGGCTGGTCGAGCAGCGTCATGTATGTCATTATGCCGATTACCGGCATTATGATTTGCTCTTATTCCATTCTCCATCTATTCGGAGTCGATACCGTGCAGCATAAACATTTGGATGAGGAGTTGGAAGAATGAGCGTGACGCTTTCCATCATTGTTCTTGCAGTAAGCTTCGTCGTATTAATCTTATTACGTTTCCCTATCGCAATGGTGTTAGCTTTATCGTCGCTGCTGGTCGCCTTTACGCTGGACTTGCCGCTTGCCGTCATCGGACAACGGATGGTGCAAGGGCTGAACTCCTACTCGCTGCTCGCGATACCGTTCTTTATTCTGGCCGGGCAGATCATGAGCGAAGGCAAGCTGGCATTAAGACTGATTAATTTGGCCCAGCTTAGCGTAGGGGCAATAAGAGGCGGACTCGCCATGGTCAACTGCGTCGCCTGCATGCTTTTCGGCAATATTAGCGGCTCGGCCGCCGCGGATGCTTCCTCCGTCGGATCGGTGATGATCCCGATGATGAAGAAGAAAAACTACGATGCCGATTTCTCCGTTGCGGTGACGTCCGCTGCCGCGATTCAAGGCGTCGTTATGCCGCCGAGCCACAACATGATTTTGTATGCGCTTGCAGCGGGCGGCGTATCGATCTCCAGCTTATTTCTTGCCGGGATTGTCCCTTGCGTGATATTGCTCGTGTCGCTCATGACCACCTCCTATATCATTGCGCGTAAGAGAGGCTATCCGAAGGGCGAGCCGGTAAAGCTGAAGGAAGTGCCAAGGATCATAGCGGACGGTTTCCTGTCGATGTTTACGGCCGTGATTATATTAGGAGGCATATTCTCCGGTTGGTTTACGGCGACGGAGTCGGGCGCGATTGCTTGTGTCTACGCTTTTATCCTTACCTTCTTTGTTTACCGCGATCTTCCTTTGTCGTATGTGAAGGTTATTTTCCTGAAAACCTTTCGTACCGTGTCCATGGTATTATTCCTGATAGCGGCTTCGAACGCATTCGCTTGGGTATTAACCTACTTGAAAATTCCGGCGTTGATGACGGAGGGACTGCTTGCGATTTCGGAGAACCCGGTCATCGTTCTGCTCATCATTAATGTATTGCTCTTAGTTCTCGGAGCGCCGCTCGATATGGGGCCGCTCATCCTGATCATGACGCCGATCCTGTTCCCGGTTGTAACGGCACTCGGGATGGACCCGGTTCATTTCGGCATCGTGCTTATTCTGAATCTCGGGATCGGATTGATTACGCCTCCGGTCGGCACTGTACTCTTTGTCGGCAGCGCCATTGGAAAGGTCAGCATCGAGGCAGCGACGAAGCGGCTAATCCCGTACTTCTGCGTGATGGTTGCGGTTCTGCTCCTTATTACGTATGTGCCTGGCCTATCCATGTGGCTCCCTAACCTCGTTAACGGATCGTAACGTAACAAAAATAATGCAAAAGAACAACAAAATCACACATGGCCCGCTGAATGCGCTTTCAATATAATTTTACATGTAAACGGTTCACAATAAGGAAGGGGATACTGCTTATGAATTTGTTGAAAATGAGAAGTTGGAGCTTGCTCGTTATCATCCTGGTTGTTCTGCTTATTAGCGGCTGCGGCTCAGGAGGGGGCGCTGCCTCCGGAGAAAATAATCCATCCGGAAACGGGTCTGGCGCCGGCGAAGGACCAACCTATTCATTCCGATTGGCAGAGGCGCATCCGGCCGATTATCCGACGACCAAAGGCGATATGCGATTCGCCGAGCTTGTGAAGGAGCGTTCTGACGGACGCATTACGATCGACGTGTTCCCGTCTGCGCAGCTTGGGGAAGAGAAGGCGGCTATCGAGCAAGTTCAGCTGGGTGCAATTGAATTCACCCGCGTCAGCACGGGTCCTATGGCGGAGTTTAACAAGGATTACGGAGTATTCAGTCTCCCGTACATCTTCGATAACGACGAACATGTATGGAAATTTCTGCTGGGAGAGAAAGGAATGAGCCTTCTGGACAGTTTGCAATCCTCCGGTTTGCAAGGGCTGGGCTGGTACAGCTCGGGATCCCGCAGCTTCTATTCCTCAAAGCCGCTCGCAAGCATTGAGGATTTGAAGGGGATGAAAATCCGCGTTCAGGAAAACAAAGTGAACCTCGCCGTTATGGATGCGCTCGGCGCAAGCGCGACGCCCATGCCGTACGGAGAAGTGTACAGCTCGCTTCAAACCGGCGTCATCGACTCGGCGGAGAACAACTATCCGAGTTATTACTCCAGCAAGCACTACGAGGTCGCGCCTCATCTGTTATTAGACAGTCATCAACGGGTCCCTGAGGTGCTGCTCGTCTCCAAGACGGTATGGGATAAGCTATCTGAAGAAGACCAAGGCATCATCCGCCAGGCGGCACTGGATTCCATCGAGTTTCAACGCGAGGAATGGGCCAAATATGAGCAAGAATCGGAAGCTGCCGTTCGCGCCGCCGGGGTAACGATTACGGAAGTGACGGATCTGCAGCCTTGGAAAGACGCGGTTAAACCGGTCATCGACAGCTACCGTTCCGAATACAGCTCTATTCTTGACGCGATTGAAGCGGCTAAATAAGATCATTGCTGCAATTTTCAGATAGACCGATATGGAAAAAGGAGGCTGTCCAACGAAGGGCGGCCTCCTTTATGTTGATCTTCCATCATACAAATTGAACACGTCCAAAGCGCTTTGACGAACGGCTGACGCAAGATGGTCCGGTTCGATCACATATAAGTTCGATTTGAAACTCAGCAAAAAACCAATCAAAGACTTGTCATCCTTATAGAAATATCGGGTCCGCACGATTAGCGATCCGTCAGGCTGCCGTTCCGTGTCGGCCGAATCGAAATGGTCCATTGCGGAGACGATGGCCGTGCCCGTAAAGCGAAGGACGAGATCGACCGATTCCTGATCCCATGCCGCTTCCCATTGTTCATTCACTTCGGCGAGCGACATGGATCGGCGATGAAAGGTTTCCGGCAATATATCCAAATCCCGCATCCGCGAAAATCGAAACAACCGGTAATCCTCGCGATTTAAACAATAACCATGCAAATACCATGTGTATCCTTTAAGCACCAGCATATTCGGTTCAATGCAGCGCTCCGTTACCGCGCCTTTGCTGTCGGTATAGGTAAACCGAATCCGTCTCTTATCTTGAACAGCGCCATGCAGCGCCTCGTACAACGCACTCGATACCGGGCCGCTTCTCCAAGGCGTTAAATCAATCGCTATTTGGTCGGTATCCGCCATATGCTCCTGTTCCGCACGCGAGACCAGGGCTCCCACCTTTTCGAGCAGCCGGTCCATATTGTGCCGCTTCATCGCCTGCGTTGAATGTAATCCCCGCAAAGCAGTAAATAAGGTATGAAGCTCATCGAACGACAACATCTGGCGATCAAGCCGGAAGCTTTCCATGATTTCGAACCCCCCGTCGTTTCCCGAGTAGGAAACGATCGGAATGCCGGACATGCCGAGCGTTTCCAAATCACGGTAGACGGTCCGCAATGAAACTTCCAGACGGTCCGCCAGTTCTTGAGCCTGCACCCGTTTTCGATTCAATAATAAGATTGTGATTGCCATTAGACGCTCGAGCTTCACGACTACCACCTCCGTTAAGATCATGATAGAGCATTCAGCCCAAAGAGT
The DNA here is from genome assembly GCF_000422465.1 of Paenibacillus harenae DSM 16969. Taxonomy (GTDB): domain Bacteria; phylum Bacillota; class Bacilli; order Paenibacillales; family Paenibacillaceae; genus Pristimantibacillus; species Pristimantibacillus harenae. Next base: position 242,762 of record NZ_KE383842.1, read on the forward strand.
CACTCCATGACATGACCAATGACGCGAACTCTTGTCCCATTAATCAGAGCTTTCGGAAGAACTCGCGGACATCTTGGGTAAATAGAGCGGGTTGTTCCATGGCGAAGAAATGGCCGCCTTGCTCGAACTCCGACCAATGCACGATATGGTGATCCCTTTCTGCAAAACGGCGCACGGTGATGTCATGGGAGAGGGAGAGCAGCACGCCGGTCGGCACCGTACCGCGCTCTTTCGGCTCCCATGCCGCATAGTCATGCTTGGATTCATAGTAAATCTGGGCGGAGGATCCGGCCGTTCCGTTGAACCAGTACAGGCTGACGTTCGTCAGCATGCGATCCCGGTCGATGGAATCCTCAGGCAGACCTTCTTCCGGTTCGGTCAATTCCTTAAATTTCTCAACAATCCAAGCGAGTTGTCCGACCGGAGAATCGTGAAGTCCGTAGGCTAACGTCTGAGGACGGAGAGACTGGATCTGCAGGTACCCATCATTGAATCCCTCCATCATGGCGTAGCGGTTCCGGTCTTCCTCGGACAATTCATCCATCTCGCCCTCGTCGCCATTCGGGAACGTCAGCAAGGAATTAACATGCACGCCGATGAGATGATCGGGGGCCCTTTGGCCCATCACTGGCGCAACGAACGAACCGGTATCGCCGCCATGAACCCCATATCGGGCATAGCCGAGTCTAGCCATCAGCTGAACAAAAGCTCCCGCGATGCGTCCTACGGTCCATCCAGGCTCAGTTAGCGGCATTGAGAAACCAAATCCGGGAATCGACGGAATGACCAAGTGGAATGCTCCGGCAGGATCGCCGCCATAGGCACGCGGATTCGACAACGGTCCGATGACGTCCATAAACTCCACGATCGAGCCGGGCCAGCCATGAATGAGCATCAGCGGCGTGGCATCGGATTCCGGTGATTTCACATGCAGGAAGTGGATGGTCTGCCCGTCGATCGTCGTTGTAAACTGCGGGTACTCATTGAGCTTGGCCTCATGCTCGCGCCAGTCATAATCATTGCGCCAATATTCGGCGAGCTCCTTCAAATAATTAACGGGAACACCTCGGCTCCAGCCTACTCCGGGCATTTCGCCGGACCAGCGGGTACGGGCTAAGCGATCTTTCAAATCATCGATATCGGATTGCGGAATTTCGATGCGAAACGGTCGTATCGCCGTGTCGGCATTTAAATGGGAATGGGTATTCATCATAGTAAAATGTCCTCCTTGAATTTATGATTCATGGTTGTAGTATAAGGAGGGGTTGTTGACAACTGTTTGTCAACTTTGAAGTGGAGCGGCAATTTTTTATTTCGATAAGTGCACGAAAAAAAACAGAGGTCTTGGCTTACCCCTGAGGTACTTTACTTTCGTCTCGCTTCATATACAAATTTCTGCTTCCCGTTTGCCGGTGCCTTGCCGTATTCAAAATCAGCCGATACAACCACATCCGAAAAGCCGATGCTTTCTAAAACGAGTGTTAGATTTATCCCTTCCGCACCTTACTGACTCAAGCTTATTTCAACCATCCTTTGCTCTGAGCGATCGCTACGGCATCGATGCGGTTTTTGGCCTCGAGCTTCTGCAAGATTTCGGAAATATAGTTGCGAATGGTCGCCGGCGACAGAAATAAAAGCTTATTGATTTCCGCCACGGTATGGCCCTGTTTCAGGTGCAACAGCACTTCGGTCTCGCGTTCCGAGAGCGGGTTCGTTTCCTCTCTCATCGAGAAGGTTAGAAGGGGACTGAACACTCTGCATCCCGCCTTTATTTTGCGCAAAGCCTCGGCTAACTCCGCTACAGGCCCATCTTTCAATAAATAACCGTGCACACCGGCTTTAAGCGCACGCTGGTAATATCCGCTTCTGGCAAACGTAGTGACGATTACGACGCGGCACTCCGTTCCTTCCTCTCTCAGTATTTCAGCTACTTCCAGACCGTTCAATATCGGCATTTCGATATCGAGTACAATCATGTCGGGCGCCTTCTCGCGAGCAAGTAGAAGAGCCTGCTCGCCGTCGCCCGCCTCGCCGACGATCTCGATGTCTCCTTCCAGAGCCAGCAGCCTGCTGATGGCCCCCCGAAGCATTCCCTGATCTTCCGCTATAACGACTTTCATCCTACGCCCTCCCGGTTTTCGGCACGGTAATGGTCACTTTCGTCCCCCAAGCCTGATCGGAAGCAAGCTCGAGCTTGCCTTCAATTAGCAGCAGTCTTTCCTTCATCCCGAGCAAGCCGTTTCCAAATTGTTCAAGCCTGTTGTCGTTCTTCGTCATTCCGATCCCATTATCTTGCACGTGCAGCATATACACGCCAGGCGCTTCGCAAAGATTGACCGAACACTTGTCGGCGCCGCTATGTTTAATGACATTCGTTACGCACTCGCGCAAGCACATACCCAGTATATTTTGGATTATAGACGCTGTTCTCTCGGAACGGTTAAGGCATTCAAAAGCAATGCCTGCCGTATGAAACATTTCTTCTGCGCGCCGGATTTCTTCCTCGATGTCGATAGATTGCATTTCACTGACCAGCTCCCGAACCTGGAGCATAGTCGATCTTGAAATCTTTTGAACGTCGCGCGCTTCTTGAAGAGCTTGGTCCGGGTAACCGGCAATGAGCCTCTCCACCAGCTCGCTTTTCAAAGTAATCAACGATAAGGTATGCCCGAGCGTATCATGCAGGTCCCTGGCAATCCGCTGCCGCTCCTCGCTTTTGATTAGTCGGGCGATTTCATCATTGGCGTTCTGAAGCTCCGCTTTTACCTCGCAAGACCTTTGGTACATTCTGAAGATGTAAGGGACAAACATCAATGCCGCAATAATGGGAAGCCATTCATACCGCCAAGGAATAGATAATTGTTCATAAAAGAAAACGATCGAACCGAAGAAGCAGGTCGTCATTATTCCGACCATCCGGGAAATGCGGCGATAGGAGGCCAGCATACTCATGCTTATTGCCGGGTACAAGCCCAAGCTCAATAACCAGGGGGCTTCCACAGCCCCCATGAAAGATATTGCAAAAACCTGTACGAAGATATAGATTTCGCGCCGCTTCGCATTGGCGTAGCTTTGCCTGTACGCTGCAGCGAACAGAAGAAACAGCAGCATTTCAAACCAAGCCGGGCGAAACGGCAGACAGAACAAGTATATAAACGGGATTATCAATGGCGCCAGAGTCAACCATCTTTTCATTTCATCGCTTCCCGACGTCAAGATTTTGAAATGATCATAACACGAAATGAATGCAAATGGAGGTCCTATTATGCGGGCTTTATCCCGGACGAGCCGCAGTCCCTTTTTTGCAGCCATCTCGGAATCAATACAATCGAAATCGTTACAACGATAGCATGAATCGGGTTCGATATATCTCCAATATGCGGCTCGGGCGGGTATGCCCAATCCATCAGCGATAACAGTAGTGCAAATCCAATAGCGATCAAAGCATAATACGCTCCGGGCCGGGCCGTTTTTTGACGAAGCTTTGTGAAAATAAACGCTCCGATCAGATTGGTTGCAATGGATGCCATCATAATGGAAACAGGATTCAATTGATTGAACTTTAATCCTGTAACCGCGCTTAGGAAGTAATACAAGGCTATACCGGCAATACCTGCAATAAGGCCAACATATAAGCCGGTTATCCAACTTTTTTTCATTCTAATTCCTTCTTTCCTTTTTTAAAAATCATACTTGAAGGGCATTTTCGGCTGAAGTGATAAACATCATAGGTTTCAATTCGTATCCAGAGTGTTTAGCCCGAAGCATGATCCTCTTAACATATTCTTCATGCAGTTGAGAGAATAATTGAATTGTTCCGCACAATAGGATTAGTAAGGATCATTTCATTCGGAGTTGCCTAATTGAATAGTCGACTTTTTATTCTAAATTAACAAAGCTGTGTTATTGTATCTTCGAATTGCACGATGCAGGGCAGATCTATTCTATATTGGAAATACCTGAGGAGGCTCAAACGTTCATGAGAATCGTGATCGCTGGTGGAGACGGATTTTGCGGTTGGCCGACGGCTTTGTATTTATCGAAAAAAGGACATGAAGTCACTATTATCGATAACCTGATTCGCCGCAAGTGGGATGATGAGCTGCGCTCGAATTCGCTTACGCCGATCGCTTCGCTGAAGGATCGGATCGCCCTTTGGAAAGAATTGACCGGGAGAGAGATAAGGCTATACGTAGGCGACCTGAACCATTACGATTTTCTGAGAACCGCTCTGGAACAAACCCGCCCCGAAGCTTTCGTGCACTTCGCGGAGCAGCGCTCAGCCCCGTATTCGATGATCGATCGGGAGCATGCCGTGTTTACTCAGGTCAACAACGTAGTCGGCACGCTTAACGTCATTTACGGCATCAAAGAAGTCGTTCCGGACTGCCATCTGATTAAGCTAGGCACAATGGGAGAATATGGGACCCCCAATATCGATATCGAAGAAGGTTATATCAGAATCGTCCACAACGGCCGGGAAGACGTGCTCCCCTATCCGAAGCAGCCCGGTTCCATGTACCACCTCTCGAAGGTTCACGATAGCCATAACTTGATGTTTGCCTGCAAAATTTGGGGCTTGCGCGCGACTGACTTGAATCAAGGCGTCGTCTACGGCCTGCACACCGATGAGACGATGATGGATCCGGCGCTCGTCAACCGGCTCGATTACGACGGCGTGTTCGGTACGGCGCTGAACCGATTCCTTACCCAAGCCGCGATCGGCCACGATTTGACGGTTTATGGGGAAGGCGGCCAGACCCGCGGGTTTCTGAATATTCGCGATACGATACGCTGTATCGAGATTGCCGCCGAGCATCCGGCCGATTCCGGGGAGTTCCGGGTGTTCAACCAATTCACGGAGGAGTTCTCTGTGATGGATCTCGCCTATAAGGTGCGCAGAGTGGCGCAGAGGGAAGGGTTGAACGTGAGAATCGCCCACCTGAACAACCCGCGCGTCGAGAAGGAGAAGCATTACTATTGCGCGAAAAACACGAAGCTGAAGGAACTCGGCTTGGAGCCGCATCTGCTGACAGACGAGGTGCTGAGGGACATTCTGTTAACCGCCTGCCAGCATAAGGACCGCATCCTTCCTCAGAACGTCCTGCCGCAAGTAACCTGGAAGTAGAATAGGGGGCCTGCCCGGATGAAGATTGCCATCGTAACCGAAACCTTTCTGCCGTCCACGGATGGCATCGTTACCCGGCTGTGCGCGACCATCCGATGGCTTCAGGAGCAAGGCCATCATGTGACCGTTATTGCGCCGGACTTGGGCGTCTATGAATTTGGCGGAGTTAAGATCGAAGGAATCCCCGCACGATCGTTCTTCCTGTATCCCAGCAAGCAGCTGGCGATGCCGAGCCGGAAGGTTGGCGCCCTGCTGCGCCGGCTTCGTCCGGATCTGGTGCATGTCGTCAACCCGGCGGTCTTGGGCGTTGCAGGAATTTATTACGGCCGTAAGCTTCGGTTGCCTATGATCGCTTCCTATCATACGCAAATTCCGAATTACGCCGATTACTATCGTCTCCCGTTCCTGAAACCGATTCTCTGGTGGTGGTTACGGCTGCTGCACAACAGGGCGGATTTGAACCTGTGCACCTCGCAGTCGGTGCTGACCGAGCTTAGAGCTCATCGATTCCGCAATGTTCATTTGTGGAATCGGGGCGTCGATATGGAGAGCTTTGGACCGAGGCATCGAAATGCGGACATGCGCGCCTTGCTGTCCGGCGGCCAGCCGGGCCAAACCGTATTGCTCTATGTCGGGAGGCTCGCCGCCGAGAAAGGGATCGAGCAAATTCGGGATGCGCTGCACGCTTCTCCCCAACTCTGCCTCGCGCTTGTCGGCGACGGCCCGCATAGAGCTTTTTTGGAGAACTATTTTCGCGGCACGAACACGATCTTTACCGGCTTCCTTCACGGCGAATCGTTGGCACAAGCTTACGCTTCCGCCGATCTGTTCGTCTTCCCTTCCACAACCGAAACGCTTGGCCTTGTCATTCTGGAGGCGATAGCTTCCGGACTGCCGGTCGCAGCGGGAAGAAGCGGACCTACCTGCGAGCAGATCGAGGACGGGGTAACGGGCGTGCTGTTCGACGGGGACCGTCCCGGAGCATTGGCGGAAGCGATAGCCTCGTTGTCCGAACCCGGTCTGCGGGAGCGGATTACGGGCAACGCTTACGAGGCGGCGGGACGAGTGAGCTGGAAAGAACCCTCTGAACAGCTGCTCGGTTATTATGAGAGTGTGCTTCATGAGAAGAAGAGAGCCTTAAAAATGAAAGCACTTGGACCAAGGTCAAGCAGCAATTAGATTTTTTCCATGACATCCTTAATTATCATCTCTTATTTGGCGACGAGCCGGCAGCTCGTCTCTTTTTTTAATTATAAGACTTTATAAGTTAGGCACCTATAATTGGACTTATATTTCTCCGCGAAACGGTTGCGTCCTCAGATAGGACGCCACCAGGCGTTTCTGCTTGTCTTCCCGAAAGGTTTATAGTACGTAATGAAGACCATAAAGAAGAGACATAGACTTCCTGAATCTACTACAAGAACTCCTTTCTTTCCTTATGATCTAGCGATATAGGAACATACGTTCCGTTTTATGGACGGAGGGAGGTGAAGTCATGAAAATTTCCAATTCGAAAGAATTAGGGACTTGACATCATACCGCTGGACTTTAGGCTGCAGGAGTCCTTGCAACCATTGCAACAACAAGTGATGAACCTACTTGAAGCGCATATCGATGCGATGAACAACCGGCGGAGCGAGAAGAGTCGTTCACATCCTTTCAAGCTGCCTTCGAAGGAGGGCTCTTTTGAGGTAAGCGTCAAACAGCCCCCACCTTGTTTTCAAGATGAGGGCCGTTTCTTTTTAGCTTAGTTTTTAAACACCCGACAAGTCAACGGTATTGACGCCTACCACGGAAGCAGCTTGTCCAGCTAATCCGGATCTTTAGGATCGGTAAGCTGAGGCAACTGCTCGAAGAGATATTGAAGATACTTGAACGGATTTAATTTCGCCGTTTCGATGACGCTGTAGATGGTCGCACTTGCCTTCGCGCCGCGGGGTGTATTGGCAAATAGTCAGTTTTTTCGTCCGATGACGAACGGTTTGATCGCGCGATCGAAAAGGATTTCATTCATAGTTATTTATGGACTGTTGAAAGATATCTTGTTCTCTCCATTGAGTGGGGGTCATATTAAAGTGTTTTTTAAACAGCTTTGAAAATTCCATCTGATTGTCATATCCTACACTATTGGCAACTTCTTTAATGGTCATACTGCTTTTTTTGAGTGATTGTGTAGCCATCTCCATTTTAAGAGAAATGATAAACTGCTGTGTGCTTATGCCGCAAATCCTTTTGAAGATACGTGCCAGATGACTGCGGTCTATGTTCAAAAAATGTGCAATTTCAGAAACGGATATCCTTTTGTGAACATTGCTTCTTATATATTTTTTTGCATAAGAGACATATGTTTCTGCTGTATTCTCATCTTTCTTTAATAATTTACCCTTCGTAAGTGCCGCGATAAATGGCCAAAAATGGCTCATGATTGTTTCAAAATCAGTCCAGCCTAAATCTATTATATTCTTAAGTGCGTTTCCAACGCCATTATCATCATTAATAACATGGTTTTCGTGTGAGAAGCCTGTCACAGTCATAAGCTTTTCCGAAAAGCTGCCGTCAAACTCAATCCAGCGATACAGCCAGGGCTCATTGTCATCTGCCTTATAAAATGCAGTTTGTTTCGGATAGATCAGAAAAAACTGTCCTGCATGTACTTTATAAGCTTTGTTATTAATATGCAATTCGCCTTGCCCGCTGTAAATGTAATGGATCAAATAGAAGTTGCGCACTGCAGGTCCAAAGGAATATCCGTTATCACACTGCTGTTCACCATATTGCATGGGATAAATATCCGATGAGATTAAAGGGCTTTTTGCATAATATAGCTTCATTGAAATCAGCTCCCGAAATTAATATATCACATTTCCCCATAATCACTCGATAAAAACATATTTATTAACACATTTATTTGTCTTATCATAACAATGAAAATGCAAGTTTAAGGAGGATTTCTTATGGACAAGTTTATGAATTTAAATTCTATATCTGCCTCCGTATCGGCTAGAGCCACATCAAGGACTGCGCCGGACGAGATCACGGATCCTGACTATATGTTTCCGGCTTTCTCAAACGGCAAGGTGCTTTTAGGTAAAAAGCAGGGACGCCTCCCTGCCATGGGCTGGAACAGTTGGAATGCTTTTGGTAGTAAGAACAACGAGGTACTCACAAAGGCAATGGCAGACGCAATAGTTGATTTGGGACTTGCGGATTTGGGATACAAGTATGTTGTGCTCGATGACGGCTGCTATAAGTCCGAACGCGTCAACGGATTGCTTTCAAATGAAACGATTAAATTTCCAAGCGGCTTTAAGGCATTATCCGATTACATCCGCAGCAAGGGACTTAAATTCGGTATGTACAATGATATAGGTACACATCTTTGTGCAGGCTCTGCGGTAGGTACTTGCGGCTTTGAGGATGTCGACACGAGGTCTTATATGGACTGGGGGGTTGACTTTATAAAGGTTGATAACTGCTACTACCTTTGGGACAATGCAACGTTCTCAGACTCAACAAATTCAAAATATTCCTATGCCCCGAATATCAGAAGCATAACGGTTACGGGTGAAGAACTGAAAATAAGTTTAAATGCTGTTAAGGACGGTGTGCTTCTAGGCCAGGGCGCAGCAAAAAACAGAGGCGACTATGTGACAAATATCGGTACCTTCGACGGAACAAACGTGGGTACAACACCTGTGGGCGACCGCTGGAGTGAGCTTGAGTTTACTGTGAACGCACCGGCAAGCGGAGAATACGCCATAACCGTAAATTACGCAAGCGGTGAGCAGGATGGCACGGGACGCTGGCTTCAGCTAGCAGTAGGAAACGCAGATAATGAAACTCGATATTTCGATAATATGCTTCCTCTTACCGAAAGTACATCTGCCTTTGCAGATTCAGAAGAAATAACGGTATCCTTAAATGAGGGAGAAAATATCATACGTCTAATGAACCACAGAAGGCAGGAAAATACTCTTAATTCATATGCGGCTTTGCTCGAAGGCTTGAACAAGGCTGACCCTGACCATGATATTGTATTCTCAATCTGTGAATGGGGTAAAACACAGCCGCATAACTGGGGATATAAGGTTGGAGACTCATGGCGTATTCTTAATGATATAACCTTCTCTGTCGGCTCTGATGGTAATCCGGGCTCCGCCGAATGGAAGTCAAACCATACCGCAAGTATAACCTCGCAGTACAGTAAGGCGGTTATTATGGACGAGTTTGCCGGACTTGACAAGGGGTGGAACGATCCCGATATGCTTGTAATCGGTATGAACGGAATTACAACTACCATGAGTAAAACTCATATGACGATGTGGTGTATGATGAATTCTCCGATTATGCTTGGAATGGATTTAAGACGGGTTGCAAAGGGTGACGAGCTATGGATGATTATTGCGAACAAAGATGTAATCGCATTGAATCAGGATACCCTCGGTATTCAAGCAAAAAGAATTTACTGCTCTATCGATAATGCCAATCCCGATACGGCATATATTGCTAATAACAACCGTGTTGATATTCTTGTAAAGCCTCTTGCAAACGGAGATATTGCAATGTCCTTTATCAATCTCAGCGACTCAAGAGATACGAAGGAGCATTCCGTTGATGTAAGCCGCATTATCGACTATATCGGGCATAAAATGATGGATGCTGAAACATTCAAACATGCAGCAAGCTATTCCCTAAAGGATTTATGGACAGGCGAGGTTACAACAAACCATTCAAGAACCTTCTCTGTTACAGGTATTGACGCCTATGACAATGTTACCATAAGAGTTACTCCTGTTTAATACGCTGATGATGAATTTTGTTCCTGAGAACTTCACTCGAATAGTAAAACTATCAGATATTGATAATCATTGGGCTAAAGCATATATTTTAAAACTTATAGAACGTGGCATTATTCCAGGGATGAATGGCGGCTTATTTCATCCCGAGGATAATGTTACTACTGAACAGTTTGTGACAATGGTAATTAGAAGTCGTAAAGGCAATATAGAGCCAACGCGTGGCTGTTGGTCATCAGGGTATATGGATTACGCGTTGTATAAGGGAATAGTTGAGGACTATGATATAACAAACATAAGCAAACCCATTGAGCGCCGTTCCGCTGCAAGAATAGTTCATGAGGCGCTTTTAACAGAATTCGGAGAAAGAGATGAGTACGAATGGTCGGCGGCAGAAAATCTTAGGGACTTATATTCCTGCCATACCTGCGTTATGCATATAGCGCAGATGTATGTTAAAGGTATAATGCCCGGGCGTGACAATAACATGTTCGACGCTGTGGGCAGCTTAACTCATGCGGAAGCTGCAGAAGTTGTTGTAAGAATGCTTGATAGGGAGCAGCGTATTCCTCGGACTAAGGGCAGAGTATTTCAAAGTAAAAATCTGACCCCCGATGAAGCATGGGAGCTGATGTTAAATGATCATACTGCAATGCTTGTTGATGTGCGGACTAATCAGGATTATAAAATAGGGCATATACAGGAAAGCATTTGTATACCGTTACATGATATATCAAATAACCCGTTCTCGGTATGTGATAGAAAGGATACTCCATTAATCCTTTACTGTCAAAAGGGGTATAAGAGTTCTTTAGCGGCACAAGCCCTTATAGATGCAGGCTATAGCAGAATCTACACGATTCCAGGTATAGAGCAGTATCCGTATCATTTAATATAGGAGAATGGCTGCTTCCGTGGTCGTCGTCGCTGCCGCTAACCTGTCGAGTAAGAATAACATCGATCGTAGTAGCCCCCATCTTGATGACAAGGTGGGGGCTATTTGACGCTTACATAGATGAGCAGTTTAGACATGATAAAGCAATGAGCCGGTTTATAGATGAAATGATTTGGATTGGGGATGAATGGAGAAATCTTGATGAGATATTTAGCATGTTTTAGTCATTTTAGGTCAGTAAAGGTCTTTAAAAACCATTAACCTTAACGGGTACGATAGCAATATTGGCTCCCTTGAAAACGTGAGACAAACTGTTTGAATAACAGTTTTGTCTCGCGTTTTTTTATTTAAGCAAAGTTGTGTCGTTTATTACAGCAGTTTTGAGTCGGTGTTCAATTAAGCACACTTGTGAATATTGATGCGACACAAGTGTGCTCAATTAATGGGCGAACGACACAAGTATACGCAAACCTGTTATTCAAACAGTTTTGTGTCTGCTTAACGTTCGATTTTTTCCGTTTTTAACTCCATCTAGAAAAGTGATAAACTGAATGAATGAGGAAGGGGGGAGGCTTTGCATACGAAACCAAAGCTGAGGCTGGGCAATAAGCTCCTATGGTCGATAGTTCTGCTGTTGATGACGGCAAGCTGGGTAGGTAATGTTTGGTATTACCAATCCATGCAGCTGGAGAAACCGGTCTTTTTGAAGCATTATATGATATTAAACGGCAATCAGAGCGATTGGATCGAATTGACCTATTTGGAGAACAAAAAGGAAGGCAGGAAGGTGACGGGGATCCAGCTGGAAGAGCTTCCGATGCTCCGGTTTCAAATCGATCCGCATCCGAATTCTTATAGGCATCAGGTGCTCGGGAAGGCTTATGGCGAATGGAGAACCGAGGAAGCCGGGCAAATGGTGAAGGCGCCGGTCAAGATCAAAGAAGCTACTGTATATTATAACGAAGGCCAGCCCGAAAAGGTGCCGATCGGTGAAATCAACGTAGTGTGGGAGAAGAGGGAGGGTTTGATGGAAACGTCGTCAAGCAGAGGCTCCTCAGACGGCACTGGTCAATACAGTGTAACCGTCAAGCAGCCTCTTACCTTGGAACAAGTCGATTACAACTTCAGCGACAGGCTAAGCACAATGTTCGAACTGTCAATGGCCGAACGGGATGAACCGATTTCACAACTGCCTATACGGCTTGCCGCCGGGGACCCACTGACGTTTAACTACAAATGGACCATACCGGAAGAAGCACCGGCAGCTTTTGAGGTGTATAAAGCGTACATTTTGCTTACCTTCAAGACAGAGGACGGAAGAATGGTATACGATCGTATTCCTATAAATTTCAACCTTTATCTGAGCGAGAAGCAAATCAAGTGGATGGTCCGCTCCGGAGGTGAGCTTTCTTGAACCCTTCCATGCGTAGCACATTAAGGAGGCTCGGCTGGGGTCTTGTGTTTCCGCTCGTTGATCTTCATTTGGGATCCTTCGATGTTCTTCCGGATATGATTGGATATATTATGATCCTTATGGCTTTAGGTCAGCTTGGAGCCGGGGATGGTGGATTCAAGCTGGCAAGCTGGCTGGCTGCTGTCCTCATCTTCTTATCTTTGCCGCAGCTCGTGATCAAAACAAGCATTGACATCAAACAGTTAACAGCCGCGCCGCTTGGCATGCAAGCTTATGTGCAAGGAACGGCCATTCTGCATGCTCTGCTTGCCTATCTAATTTTTCGAAGGCTGTATACGATAGCAAGACCGATAGCCCCGCCGGAGATGCTGGATGACATTGTCACCAGGCGGAAGCTCTACATGGCCGTGTTTGCTGCACAGCTTATTTTTTATCCGTTTCTGTTGAATTTGGACGAAAGCTGGTCGGTACTACTCCTTATCATAGGGATTCTAATGTTTGTTGCGGAGCTGCTGCTGATCCGGATACCGTTTCGTTTATCGCATTTAAGAAACACTCCTATCGATCATGACGATAATCCGGGAGCGGCACCGCAATAACACTCGAAAGAAGGAAACATATGTATAATATCGAATAAGTATTGATATTCCATTTGAGAGGGGAAAACAAAGTGGAGAATAATAATCCTTCCATTCCTTCGAAGAGCAAGTCAATCAGAAGATATTCAATAGAGGATTTTGTGAATACCGAGAGCGTTGTAAGTCCTTCGATTTCATTTGATGACGAATATATTTTGTATTCAAGCGACAAAACAGGAGTTTTCAATGCATACATCATTTCGGTTAAAGACGGCCGCGCGAAGCAGATTACACAATCGGTAGATGATCCGATATATGGCATCTCCTTTTTCCCCGATGATTATCGTATTCTTTATACCAGCAACCGGGGCGGTAATGAACTCAATCATATTTACGTTTACGATAAGATGGGAAATAGCCGGGATTTGACGCCCGGTGACAATGAGAAGGCCGTTTTTTACGGATGGAGCGACGACGAAAAGAGCTTCTTTTACGGATCTAATAAGAGAGACTCTAAGTTCATGGACATCTACGAGATGGAAATAGAAACGTTTACGTCCCGACAGCTTTATGAAAATAAGGAAGGCTATCAATTCTGCTGCGTCTCTAAAGACAAAAGATATATGGCTTTTATAAAACATTGACAACTAATGATTCAAATATGTATGTATTCGACCGGATTTCCGAAGAGATGAAATGGATCAGTCCGCATCAGGGGGAAGTCAATCATTTTCCTCAGACATTTGATCGTGATTCGAGGAGTTTGTATTTTTTGACCGATGAGGATTATGAATTTCTATATTTAAAGAAAGTTGATTTTCTAACAGGCCGCGCTGAAATCATCATTCAGGAAAACTGGGACATCATGTACGCTTCTTTATCGCACTTCAATAAGTACATGGTGTTAGGTATCAACGAGGACGCGAAAACAAGAGTATCCATCATCGATACCGAAAATAATGAACCTCTGTCGTTATCGCAACTACCGAACGGACAAATCAACGGTATCAACATATCCAAAAGTGAAAAGCGATTCTGTTTCATGTTGAACGATTCCACTTCTCCCAATAATTTATATATATATGATATGGAAACGAAAACCATTAATAAACTGACCGATACGTTAAATCCAGCTATCGATTCGGCCGATTTGGCGGGAGGCGTGGTCGTGCGGTACCCGTCATTTGACGGCCTGGATATTCCGGCGATTTATTATAGACCCCACTATATCCGCGATGACGAAAAAATCCCTGCGCTGGTATGGGTACATGGCGGTCCGGGTGGTCAATCGAGACTTGGTTACGACCCTTTGATTCAGTATATAGTCAATCATGGTTATGCCGTAATTGCCGTAAACAACAGGGGCAGCTCCGGTTACGGGAAATCCTTCTTTAGAATGGCGGACTTGAAACATGGAGAGGTCGATCTGGCGGATTGCATTGAAGCGAAGAAATTCCTGATTTCCGAAGATTATATCGACGAGAAAAAGATTGGAATTCTTGGTGGAAGCTATGGCGGATACATGGTACTGGCCGCACTGGCTTTCAAACCTAATGAATTTACTGTTGGTGTCAATATTTTCGGCATTTCAAACTGGATCCGCACGCTGAAAAACATCCCTTCATGGTGGGAAGCGTTTCGCGATGCGCTTTATAGGAAAATCGGAAATCCGTATACCGATGAAGAATATATCCGAAGCATTTCACCGCTGTTTCATGCGGAGAACATCGTGAAACCGCTGCTTGTACTGCAGGGAGCGAATGACCCGAGAGTTCTTAAAGTGGAATCGGACGAAATTGTAGAAGCGGTCAGAAAAAACGGGGTTCCGGTAGAATATATCGTTTTTGATGATGAAGGACATGGTTTCACCAAGAAAGAAAACCGTTTGAAAGGGGATCATGCGATCCTGTTATTTTTGGAAAAGTATTTGAAAAAAGAAACGGTCTAATCGGATCAGGGTAATACACTAGCGAAGTTAATTCATCCTTAAGAAACAGTGCTTGGAGCTATTGGAAATAAATTAAATTTAGTTTTCTTCAACCGTAAGCTGTCTACCTTGTAGCCGAGAATGATTTCGTTTTGTAGACCTGCGAACCGATCAGGAAGGAAACGACTCCCCACAGGATCATGATGCCGATTCCGATCCAGAAGGCGCTGGACGCGATGCCGGAAGCGTAGATGAGGCCGTCGCGCATGCCGTCAACGAAATAAGTAAGCGGCAGAACCTGCGTAACCGGCTGAAGCCACTCCGGAAGCGTCTCGAGCGGGAAGAAGACGCCGCTGAGGAACATCATCAGCATGCTGGCGATGTTGGCCATTCCCATGTACGCCTCGATCGTTTTGCTAAAGGACGAGAAGAGGTAACCCATCGCGTTGAAAACGAGTCCCCCGGCTATAAAGGCAATGACCAGGCTGAACACATTAATGTGCAGACTTGCGCCAAAGCCGAACACCCCGATCAGCGACAAAATAACGATTTGAATGATGCCGAGCAGAAGCCGGACGAGCATGCCGGCCATGCCGTACAGGTTCATATTGGCCGGTGTCATGCGCAGGCGGGTCATCAAGCCGCGGCGGCGCATATCGACCAGCTCGACCATGCCGAACAATCCGCCCTGCGCTACCGATAGGCCAATCATCCCCGTGAGCAGAAAATCCGCATAGCTCAGATCGTCGGCGCCGGACGACACGGATTCCGTCGTTATTCGGAAGGTTTCCGTCGCACCGACGACAGCCAGGTTAGCCTGCTGAACCAGCTTATCCAAAATGCCGGCGACCGCCTGCGTCGTTACGCCCTGCTCATCCTCCTTGTTCACGATAAGCTGAATCGTTGCCGCGCGCTCCGATTCCGGGAGTATAATGAGCGCGTTAATGTCCTGCTTCTCCACCCACTCCGTGCCAATCTCCTTGCTGACCGGCGCGTCATCTATGAATTCGAGCACCGGTATTTGCCGCAGCTGCTCGAGCAGCATGCCCGACGTCGCGTTCGGCTGCGGGTCGACAACGGCGATTTTCGCTTTAAAGCTGTCGCTCGAGCCTCCGCCGAAAATAATCATAAAGATAACCATCAAGATAATGGGAAAAAAGATATTCCAAAACCATACCTGTTTCCCGCGAAACATCATTTTGATCTGAGCGGTGAACATTTTGGCAAATTGTTTGCTGTTATTCATTAGTCCCTCCATTCTTTGACGGTGAAGGCAATGAACACGTCTTCCAGACTCATTTCGCGGATCGAGATTTGCTCGACCCGGAACCCGCGGTCCTTGGTAAAGCCGAACAGCTCATACAACGTCTCCTCAGGCTGCGTCGTCCATAGCTGGAGCGAGTCGCCCTCGCGGTTCGTACACCGATGATCCCGGGTTCAACCGAGAAGCTGATATCCGCTACAGCCGTAACCTGACCGTAAGCTTTTTTTAAATTCCGCACTTCCAATACAGGCATTAAGGGTACCTCCTAAATAGAATCGTTTTATCGCCGTCGGTTGCTTTTTCGCTACAGCCATTGTAGAACAAATCCATTTTAAGAGGATACAGCCTTCAGCATGCTTTAGATTCGGTCTGGGGGAGGAGCGGCGACGGCAGGGGGCATTTCAGGTTTTCGAAAGCCCTACGGACGACATTGACTATCTTCTTAGAGAAAGTTCCGTGTTGAAGCCCAAACTGTGGATCGGTGAAATTCTCCTGCGCCTGTTTGGGCGCCGGATTAATTTTTGCTGCTGCGGTAAAAGGAAGGGGTGGTGCCTTCGACCGTTTTGAAGAACCGGCTGAATGCATGGATATTCGGAAAACCCATCTTTTCCGCAATGATCGTCAGCGGGTCTGTCGTGAACTGGATCAAATGCCGGGCGGCATGAACGCGCATGAGCTGGTGGTATTGGATCGGACTCATGCCGAAAGCTTTCTGGAAGAGACGAACCATATAATGCTTGCTGATCCCCGACATCTTCGCGATCTCATCAAGACTCACCTTCCTGCTCGTATTGTGCATCAGGTATTGTTTGATATGCATTAATGCGTGCATGTTCGTTTCAAGATGAGGGTTGAGGTGCCAATAATTTTCCCGCAGCAATTGAATCCACAGTTGAATGAACAATCCTTTAACCTTGAACTCGTAAAAGGGCATTTTCGTTTCATATTCGTAGATAATGTCCATTAGCATTTTCTCGATCAGAATCGGGTTTTTCAGCCGCAAATGGCTGGATAACGGGATCGGCATTTTGTCGATGATATCTTCCCTGAACCAAGTATGTTCGTCGACGCCAATCTCTTCAAGCGTCCGAAAGGAAACCTTGACTTTGTCACTGTCCTCCGAATAAAAGAAATCAAAGTGGAGATGAGGCTGCCTAAGCCGCTGCCCTTCGACCTTGACGATTTTGTGCCGCTGTTTCGGACGGAACAGGAAAATATCCCCGCGAACCCCTTCATAGACGACATCTTCAATGGTGACGATGACTTTACCCTCCATAATATACAACAGCTCATAATCGAACAGCACACGCTCCTGAATGACCCAAGGACGTTCAACGGTATTATCCATGGCAACGCGAATGTAAGGGGAAATTTGATGAAGGATCATACGACTACCGCCTTTTCATCGATTTTTGTAAGCGTATCACAAAAGCAATAAATGATAAATATAAAATAAGTTTTGCTAAATACAATCAGCTATTATGAGAGTATTATTGGCTTATACTTCAAGTGGCAGTGCAATATTTGCTATCTTGGGAGAATGTGAAAAAGGGGGACGTATGAGCAATGAATAAACGATTGTCGATTGTCCTGATCGTATGCTTCTTGATGCTCAATTTGGCGGCATGCGGTAACAGCAGGAATACCGCAGACCATGTACCTGCCAATGCCGGCGCCAATACCGACCAGGGAGATACAGCAACCGATGCTGAGCAGGTAACGCTGTCGATTGCCATGCATGTGGCCAACGTGAAGGAACAAGAGCCATATATGTATGGAATCATTCAGAAATTTCAAGAGAAATATCCAAATATCAAGATAGACCTTCAAGGCGCCGAAACGCAGGAGCATGTGAAGAAAATGAAAATGATGGCGCAGTCCAAGAAGCTGCCGGACATATTCTGGTTGCTGCCGGCTCCAGCCAAAGAAATGAATCAGGCTGGACTGCTGCTCGACCTTAGCGATTTTTTAAAAAGCAATCCTGAAACCGCTGCCAGTATTGATTCCAAAATGATAAGTGCTTATCAGGATGGCGGCAAACAGTTCGGCCTGCCGTATCAGGCTTTGGTCACCGGCTTATGGTATAACAAAGCGTTGTTTGATCAATACAGTCTCAAGGTTCCGGAAACCTATGATGAACTTCTCGCAGCCGTTAAAGTGTTTCAGGAGAACAATGTAGTGACGATCGCGAAGGGGGCGAAGGATACATTTAGCACGTGGGCGTTCCTCGGGATGCTGACCCGTTATGGCTTCTTTGACAAGATCGATAACATTCAGGCCGGGAAAGACAAATTCGATAATCCGGATTTCCTGAACTTCTTCAACAAGATTGATGAGCTTCGCGTAAACGGCGCTTTCCCGGACAATGTCTCGTCGCTGTCCTACTTTCAAGCGGTTGAAATGTTCACGAGCGGCAAAGCGGCGATGCTCGATGCCGGTGTTTGGGAAACCAAGAAGATCGAAGGCAGCCCGATCGGCAAGACGGCCGGCTTCTCATGGGGACCGACCTTCACGGACGGAGTAGGCAATCAGAAGGTTGCCATGGCTGTAGCTGCGGCTCCTCTAGTCGCGAGCGCGGGAGTGAAAGACGACGCGGCAAAGTACGATGCGGTAACCAAATTTTTCGGATTCTTTTACAGTCAGGAGGGGGCAGCCGTAATGGCCGAAAATGAAGCGCCTCCAGTCGTGAAATACACGGGCAATGTGGACAAGGAGAAATACCCGGTCTATGCGGATGTGATAGGCAAGCTAAATGAAGAGGGATGGGAGCGTCCGGCAGCTCAACCCGACCTAGTTGTGTCCGAAGCAGTTGCCAATCAGTTGAACGACAGCATTTACGGCGTTATCAACGGAATCTACAAACCGGAAGAGGCGCTAAAGCTCATTGATGATAAGGTCTCCAAGTAACAAAAAACGATTCTGCCGGTGTACGGCTCCGGCAGAATCGTTCCTAAAATCCATGGGATAGGGAGAGAGCGTGATGATCTGGCTTAGCAAACGAAGATATATCCTGTTTATGCTTCTTCCCACCTTGCTCGTGTATCTTGCTTATATCATTCTTCCGGTGATCGTATCGTTCTGCTATAGCCTGACAGAATATTCGGGCATTGGCGCAGCGATATTCGTGGGTTTGCATAATTACGCCAGCTTGCTGGGCGATTCATTGTTCTGGAAATCGCTCAAGAATACGTTCATTGTCCTGCTTGTTGCGTTTGTCCTGCTTTTGCCGGGCGCATTTCTGCTCGCTCTGCTACTCAATGTGAAGATCAAGGGCGGAAATGCCGTCAAGGCCATGAACTTTGCCCCCAGCATCGTGGCCCCAATTCTGGTGGGATTGATCTGGGTATTCATCCTCGATCCGCAGATGGGATTAATCAATGTGATTCTCAAGAAAATCGGGGTGGATCAACTTGCTCTGCAATGGATCGGAGGAACGAAGCTGACGCCATATTCCGTAGGCGTCGTATTCACATGGCAGATGATCGGTTTCCTTGCTACGATTTTCCTGGCCGGCTTAAAGATGATACCGCGGGATGTTTATGAATCAAGCTCCATTGACGGGGCAAGCAAGCTTCAGCAGTTGTTTCGCATTACGGTTCCTATGCTGGGCGAGACCATTAAAATAAATGTCGTTCTGATCATTACGGGTGTATTTAAAATATTCGAGACCGTATTGCTGCTGACGAACGGGGGACCGAATCACTTATCGGAAGTGATGGTGACTTACATGTATAACGTGACCTTCACTTCAGGCGAGTATGGTTACGGAATGGCGATCGCCACCGTCACTTTCCTGCTGACTATGGTTTTCTCACTGGTTTACATGGGGCTCAGCAAAAAGAACATCGAGGAATAGGAGGAGGGACAAAGGTGAATCATGCAGCAAGTACAAGCTCCAAGCCGATGACTCAATTGGCCTTGCGTAAACAATCGGCGCGTTCTACCGGAAACACCGGCAAAACCGTACTGTCTTATCTCGTCACCCTGATCGTACTGCTTCCATTCCTTTGGATGATATTATTATCGTTCAAATCGAACAGCGACATCCTGAACAACCCATTCAGTCTTCCTGAAACCATTAGCTTCGATAACTACAGACGCGCCTTGTCGACATTGGATTTGGCGCTGTTATATAAAAACACCTTTATCATCGTAATCGTGACGATTGTGATCGAAATCTTGATCACCTTCATGAGTTCCTATGCATTGTCGCGCATGATTTTCAGATCGGAGAGGCTTAGACGATCCATTGTCGCTCTCTTGTTAACGGGGCTCGCCATACCGGCATTTATTCTGTTGTTTCCCGTCTATCGGCTGACCATATCGTTCGGTTTGCTGGATACGTACGCATCGCTGATCATTCCCTATATCGCCACATCCATTTCCTTCAACACCCTTTTGTTTACAGGCTTTTTGCGGGGTTTTCCGAAAGAAGTGGAGGAGGCTGCGGTCATCGACGGATGCGGGCTGCTTAACTTGGGCAGAGCGGTCGTGTTTCCGATCATTATGCCTGTTGTGGCTACCGTTTTTATCTTTAATGTGTTGTATATCTGGAATGAGTTCCCTTTCGCCGTGACATTGATCAGCGACGAGACCATGACGACGATCTCGCTTGGCATCTCCCAATTCAAGGGAAGGTTCAACATTGACTACGGCGGCATCATTGCTGCCAGCATCCTGCTCATTATTCCGCAGTTAATCTTCTTTGCTTTCTTCCAGCGATTCATCATTGAAGGCATGACGGCAGGCGCTGTTAAAGGCTGAGTCAGGCAACTTCCAAGCGGCAACAATCATTTTCCATATAAAACTTATCAAAAGGAGAAATCATTTATGCAAAATCAATCGTTAAACCTGGAGAAATCATCCGTGCAAAGCCAATCGTTAAATTTGCTCAGTAAGCTCACCCAGATCAAGGAAGTCCGCACCGCCAGGGCATCCAGCTGGGATCAAGACGGCCGTAATCAGGATTACTGGATGATTCCCGCCGGTGAATCGGTTGTTCTTGGCGACATCGAAGGGCCGGGCAGCATTTCACATATTTGGATGACATCGTTCTGCCGCAGAACACACGGACCGAGCGTCATCAATCCGGCAGGCGGCGGCAATATCGCACCGGTGAATGAAATTCATAACGCACTTGGCGTGACGTGGGAGACGGCTGACCCGGCTTGGTACCGTAAAGTGCTGATCAAGATGACTTGGGACGATCAATCCCATCCGAGCGTGCTTGTCCCTTATGGTGATTTTTTCTGTATCGGCCATTCCATGCCGGGCAATTTTGCTTCGCTCCCGTTCACGGTTTCCGCTAAACCGGAGGAACAATTCAAGTTCGGCGGGGTTGCATCGGTAAACTGTTACTTGCCAATGCCCTTCAATAAGAGAGCCAAAATCGAAATCATCAATGAAAACGATGTGCCGTTCGGTCTCTATTTCCATATCGACTATGAGCTCTACAAGCAGCCTTTCGGCGATGACACGGCTTATTTCCATGCGCAATGGCGCCGTGAGAACCCATGCGATGGCTGGGGTCCCGACCTTCAGGTCAATACGCCGGAGGTGAATCGGGTTGCAAATCTCGACGGAGCAGGTAACTACGTCATCCTGGAAGCGGAAGGGAAAGGCCATTATATCGGCTGCAATCTGTCCGTTACCCACTTCCAGGGCAGCTGGTGGGGAGAAGGCGACGATATGTTCTTCATCGACGGCGAGAAGCTGCCAAGCATTGTCGGAACAGGCGCGGAAGATTATTTCAACCATGCCTGGGGCATGCAGAAGAACGCGTTTCCGTTTCACGGCTCTATCGTGCACGAGAGCGACGTTCCCGGTTACCAGGTTTCGTACCGCTTCCATATTACCGATCCGGTTCATTTCTCGGAGAGCATTAAAGTCACCATCGAACATGGGCATGCCAATCATCTATCCGACGACTGGTCATCAACGGCTTATTGGTACCAGACGCTTCCTTCGAAGCCGTTCGGCATTCTGCCGGTGGAAGAACGCATCCAACCGATGCCGCAATTCCCGAGCCCGGGTCCGCTCAAGAAGGTAGAATTGAATGATGAAATGAAGGAATCCTACGAGCTCGCCAAAGAGCGAATGAACGAGTATTCGGAAGGCCGGACGAATCAAGTTCAGAAGAAAGTAGACAGGTTATCCAGACACTCCCAAGGAAACATCGAACAGAGCAAGAACATTCGTAGCTCGTTTAAATAAACAGCAGGAGGAATATACGTGAAATTGCCAACTAAAGGGATGATCTCACACCGGGAAGCTTTATTGAAAGCGGAACATTCCATCGCCAAAATTAAAGAAACCGTAAGCAAAGATTTAAGCAGGCAAAAATATCATTTTATGGCACCTGCTTATTGGATCAACGATCCGAACGGGTTGATCTTTTACAAAGGGGAATATCATCTCTTCTATCAGCATTATCCGTACGGTTCCAGGTGGGGCGCGATGCACTGGGGACATGCAAAGAGCAAGGACCTCATACATTGGGAACATCTGCCAATCGCTCTCGCACCGAGCGAGCCCTATGATTTGCATGATCGCGGAGGCTGCTTCTCCGGATGCGCCGTGGATGACAACGGTGTCCTCACCCTGCTGTACACGGGAACCATTCTAATTGAGGACGGGCAGGTGATCCAGACCCAATGCCTGGCAACAAGTGAAGACGGCATCACCTTCGAGAAATTTGAAGGCAACCCTGTTATTCCGGGCCCTCCGGAAGATGGCTCTGTGGATTTTCGCGATCCAAAAGTATGGAAACACGGTGAACTCTGGTATATGGTAGTTGGCTCTAGGAAAGACAATACCGGGAAGGCGCTGCTATACAAATCGCCTGACCTTCGTGCCTGGGAATATGGCGGGGTACTTGCGGAAAGTGACGGTACAATGGGTTATATGTGGGAATGTCCGGATTTCTTCCCGCTCGGCGGACGGCACGTCCTGATGTTTTCGCCCATGGGAATGGGAAATCGAACAACGATTTACCTTGTCGGAGATATGGATTATGAGACAGGGAAATTCACCTGGGATACGATGGGAGATATCGACCATGGGTACGAATATTACGCGCCGCAATCGTTTCTCGATGGCAAGGGAAGAAGAGTGATTATTGCCTGGTTGAACGCTTGGGATTGGATGCCATGGTTCAAAGACTTCGGTCCTACGGAGAAGAATCACTGGTGCGGCGCAATGTCTGCGCCGAGAACCGTGGAATTGGATACCGACGGCAGGTTGAGATTTGCGCCTGTGGAGGAATTGAAGGTGCTTCGCCGAGAGCATGTTCGTCTGGAGAATACGATCATCTCCCCGGGGGCCGACGTGTTGCCCAAGTATGCAGCAAGCGATTGCGTGGAAATCATCGCGGAGTTTCAATTGGCCGGTTGTACAGCGGAGGAGATCGGATTCGTGCTTCGATCCTCTACCGATGGAACGCAGCGGACGATGCTCGTCTACCATTTGCCGACAAACGAGCTTCGTTTCGACCGGAATCAGTCCGATGGATGGAGCGAGGGCGTACCGTCGGTTATTTTGGAAAGATCGGGCGAAGAATCTTTGAAATTCCACATTTTCATCGACACCTGTGTGGTCGAAGTCTATACGGATCATTACCGTACCGTGATGACCAATAATATATATCCGGATCCGGGCAGCATCCATATGGAAGTTTTCTCAACCGGCGGCCAGGTCACGTTGAGTTCGATCGATATCTGGAAACTGTGTTCCGCTTGGTAAGAATATAGAATAGCCAGCTTCCCGGTCAGCCGATATGCGGACCGGGTTTTACTATTAAAAGGTGAAGGAAAGAAACATACATTTTGGCGCGATGTAAGCTAGAGGAACGAAATTTATATGCGGGATAGGAAATGAACATGGAGGATGTCAAACGACGAATCGCTAGTTTTTGTCCGCTTGTGCAAGGATGGCGGATGCGATCACAATAGCATCCGGTGTTTTCATTCCGTATTTACCTCGTAGAAAAGCGGCTGAAGGTGGTGTGGGGCATTGGGTACAAGATGGAGAAATAGACTTGCTGTTTTTATCTACGCGCTCTTATTTATTATCGGACTGAGCGGACCGTTAACGTTGATTGCCATGGGCGGCAATTACATGCATCGAGATTACTACCACTCGCCGGAATTTCGTAGTCAGATAGACCAATTCGCCCACTATTTAAACCAATTCGAGCTCAATGCGATTTCGTTGGAGGACGCCAAAACGACCATTACGGTTAGTGAGGGAGAGATTATTCAGTATCGGAACGGCCTGGGCACTTTAACCGATAATATGACAACGATAAAGGATCAATACGCGTTCCGCATTGAGGAGGCATTAGCGGCCGATAATCAGGAAGCGGCGGATTTCTATACGGCGGAGAGGGATCGGAGAATAGAGGAAGTCACCAAGGAGTTTAAGGACGATGAGTATGTGAAAACCGTGCTTGCGAAAGACAAGGAGCAGAGAATCGACAACTACTACGAGGATCGGGAGAGCTACCGTGCCGAATACGTCAACTACAGGAAGAAATTTGACTATTATTTCATGAATAGCCTTAACGGCAAAGTGTATACGAACCTTGGCGTATTGAAAGAAAGTTCGGCCGACCGCAAGATGAACGTCAAGCTGTTCACGACCCGATATACGATACCGATCGATCATTCGTTCCAGCACTGGATTTCGGAACTTATTAATCAATCCTTCGCCCCTTATGAAGGCCGTATCGGGGTGTCTAATACCAGCCCCATCGTTATCGAAGCAGATCGCTATAGACAGGTTCAGATCGTATTGCTGGTCTACACTCTGGCAAGCATCGCTGGACTAATCGTATTCTTCTATCGGATCAAGGAAGCGAAGGGGTTGCCTATAGACCAAGGAAGATGGGCGCACTATTATAATAAGCTGCCTATCGATGCCAGAGGGCTGCTGCTCTTGGCAACAGGCTTGGGAGCTATAGGACTGTTGCTTTCCTTCTCCTATCAATTCCATGCCGTATTCGACCGGTCTTGGAGCACCGGCAGGAAGCTAGCTATCATAATCGTTATCGCGGCGGTTTGTTGGGCCCTTACAATGGTGCAAGGGCAACTGCTGTATGCGGGGCGGCAGGACCCGGGGAGCTTCAAGCGAGTATGGGAACATGCTCTGTTGAATAAGGCGTGGAGAAGCATACGGTCATTCGCTGCACATATCATCGGAAGCGTGAAGGATGCATTCCTCATTAAGAGTACTGGCACTCAGCTAGTCATTCTGTTACTGGTTGTGTTCGGCCTAGGCGCTGCAGGCAATCTTATGTTCTTTGGAAGTCGAATGACATTGGAGCCAGTCTCTACGATCCTCTATATCGTCCTGCTTATCTTCGTCGGACTACCCATCATCTTGCTGCTTATTAATAAAGTCGCGTATTTCAATCGAATCGTTAAAGCTGCGAATGAGTTAGCAGCGGGAAGCTTGGCGGAAGAGTTGCCGGTGAAGGGCAAGACCGCATTGACCGGTCTGGCGGCCAACATTAACGTATTAAAGAGCGGCGTAAAGACGTTGCAGAACGAGCAGGCTCGGAGCGAGCGGCTTAAGACGGAGCTTATTACGAACGTCAGTCATGACCTGCGGACACCGCTTACTTCAATTATTACATATACAGGCTTATTGAAAGCGGAGGACGTATCGAGCGAGGAGAGATTAGCCTACATAGACATCATAGACAAAAAATCGAAGCGGCTAAAGGTGCTGATCGACGATCTGTTCGAGGTCTCGAAAATGGCAAGCGGCAATGTGGAACTAACGCTAGCGAGGGCCGATCTAGTCCAACTTTTGCAGCAGGCACTCGCTGAATATGATAATGCGATTGAAGGCTCTACCGTCCAGTTCCGGGTCACGATACCAGAAATGCCTGTATATGCATGTGTAGACGGGCAGAAGCTATGGCGCATGTTCGACAACTTAATCGGGAATATGATGAAATACTCCTTAGACCACTCACGAGCGTATATCACGATATCCATAGTAGACCACCAACAGGTGTTCGTCACGTTCAAAAATGTATCGAAGTACGAATATAGCGAAAATGGAGAGGAGCTGCTTGAACGGTTCAAACGTGGCGATACGTCACGACATACGGATGGTTCCGGTCTTGGTCTCGCCATCACGAAATCGATCGTGGATCTACATGACGGTCGCATGTCTATCGAGACGGATGGGGATTTGTTTAAGGTTATCGTCGCTCTAAAGGTGGAGCCATAACAAATAAGGCGCGGCTGAGAAGCCGCGCATTTGTTACATGCTAGTTCGCTGCCGGGAAAATTGGACGGTGACACCGACAATTGCATTGTCCCAGGCTACCTTTGCAACTAACTCCAGAATGGAGTGTCAGAAAGCATGCTTTTTGAGACGCGGGTCGATAAGCAAAGCGGAAAGGACTTTGATCGACCACGCTATCAGGCTATGCGTCTGATGATCCACGAAGGCGACCTGGTTTACGTGGATGCCTTGGACCGGCTGGGTCGGGATTACGACGGAATCATTAGTGAATGGAAGTACATCACGCGGGAGATCGGTACAGATATTGTGTGCTTGGATAATGAAACCTTATTCGATAGCCGGAAGTTTAAAACGATGGGCGACAGTTTTTAGCTTGTTGGCGTATGTGGCCGAGCAGGAACGGAAAAAGAACCGGCAGCGTCAGGCGGAAGGGATAGAGGTTGCCCGAGCGGATGGGGTGACGTTCGGGAGGCCTAGGCAGGAGATAGACGACAAGTTTATCCAGGCATATCTTGGAAAAATGGTCGTATGACCGCGACGGAGGCTATGCGGCAGATCGGCATGAAGAAGCCAACCTTTTATCGGCGTGTAAAGGAGTATGAGCAGAGGATAATGGAAGCCTAAAAACAATGTTCGGGATTTCGCAAAGCTGTCAATTTTACCAATCGGCTTAAGAGGTGGAAGCCGGTAAATTAAGGTATATCAATTTTAAATACTCACCATTATCCCCCGTCTAACACTAAAAACTTTTCCATTAGACCCGCCATCTCTTGAGTAGCTTTCACGGTATGTACTGGCCAACATTCCCCGTGGAATGTACAACTTTTCGGATCATCTGGATCAGTCGATGTAATGCATATGACGTCGTTAGAATATAGAAACTCGACATTTCCTTCTTGGTCTTCAGCAATTAGATACATATACTCATCTTCATCCAAATCTTCAGGAAAAGCCACAAGATGATTCGGGATAAATAACTTTGCCGGTTTACTTGTTTTTGAGTTGATCAAAACTGTAAAAGCTTTCTTTTCTTTCATGGGAATAACCTCACTTTCTCATCCATTTACAGTGAAGTTATTCCCATTTCATAACTATCATACTTGAACATCAACACTCGCCCCTTCAACATCGACAATGAAAAACCACCCGCCGGTGACCATGAACCGCCGTTTATACGGATCGATGCGTCAACAACCCCGATGAGCGCTCGATCAAGCCATTCGTAATCGGGAGAAAAAACTGGTTATTTGCGAATACGCCTCGCGGCGCGAAGGCAAGTGCGGCGATCTACAGCGTCATCGAGACGGCGAAGGAAAACGGACTTCTTCCATTTCAATATTTAAAGTGCCTGTTCGAGCAGCTTCCGCAGCTTTCGGATTCACAAAATCCAGAGGCGCTCGAGCCTTATTTGCCATGGTCATCTATGCTTCCGATTACTTGTCGCGTTATGGGATAGGTATCGTAAAACTTTTGGTCTCAGATGGAGATGGAGCTAGTTGTACGTGATGGGACGCTTACTTTTATGCAGATAATGTATGAACTCCACGAATTACGTTCAGAGTTCTCTCAACATAACTTTGCAATTCGATTTCATTCAGTGATTCACTATCTGCAAAAGGATTTTTATCATGATGGTACTTTTTGCTAAAATCATTGATTTCTTCAAGCTCAGATAATTGAGGCTGCATTTGAATAACAGCTGGAGAATACCCATTTCTGACCTTATCAATAAAATTACCTAACCATTCATCATTCTTAAAGTCCTTTGGAAAGCGAATTCTAAGATTTCCTTCAATTAGTGGTCGGATGCATCTAGCTACTGCCCGTAGATCGAGTTTAGAATTCCCTTCTAAAAAGTCAGCTAAAGCGAAAAAACCCTGATAGTAATCATTCTTTGTTTCTTCTTCAATGTTCCAGATATCTATTTTGCTATCTGTTATTCCATCGCGCCGTATACATAATTGCGTAAGAAGTGATGACTTATCAGCAAATTTTTGCCACAGTATCCTTGCAAAATAAGAGTCATGCGTTAGAACGAGTACTTGTTTTGCTAAGTTACTAAATCTTAGAATCTGATCAGCGGTGTAGTTTTTTCTATGACTATCTAGACTCGATATTGGATCATCGAATATCACTACTTTGCTTTGAACATCTGAATCTGTTTCCAATTTAGCAAGGAAAAATGCAAATGCCAGGCAACTCTTGTCTCCCTCGCTTAGGGTATTACTAAATGAAGGCTTAGAAATTGGGGATTTTTCGTTACCGAGATCAACTTTGTAACCATTAATTGTGAGTGCAAAGTTGCTACTTGGTTTACCACCTAAAAAACTCGATTTGTATTCTGTTATTGTGAAACTTGCCCCGCAATTTTTTAAATGAAAATTAATTCTTTCCTCATATCTTGTAAAAATTGTTTCTGTATATGCATCAAGATCTGATTTAGTTTGTTTTTTGCTTCTTTCCAACGAACGTAATAATTCTAGATGTTCTCGATATTTTTTTATGATGGTTACTTTATCTTCTGAATATCGTAGTTCGATATTCCTCAGATTGTTTAATCTTGTTTTAGTATTTTGTATGTTTATTGTATCGATACTTTTCTTTCTATGTTCAACTAGATCATTTAATTCATTTATTTCATTGTTGTATGTTTGAATTCTATCAAGTAAAGATAAATAATTGTTTATATGGGTTATTAATGATTCGGGGATAGCTATCTCCTCTAATGGTGTTGATTTTTTAGCATTAATTAGTGAAATAATCTCCTCAGTGAATCCTTTCCAAATTGTACTTGAGTATTCTAGGTCGAAATAAAGTTCTTTATCAAAAGAAATGTACTGCTTCCAATAAATGGAAATTTCAGTGTTCATTTTAACTGCATTTTGTAAAATGAATATTTTCTCTGTACTGAATATCTGACTGAATGATGATTCTAAATTTGCGATAATGCTTTTTGCCTTGTTATATTCTTCGCTGAAGAAGCTTTGAAATGCTTTTACGATGTTAACTTGACTTATATCTTGATTACAAAAAGGACATGTATCATTAGTCATGTGATTAACGCCGTATTCTAACCATTTTTCTCCTTCAGAAGTATCTAACTTTTTATGTATATGTTCTTTAGTTAATACTTCAGCATCGTGCATTAGATTCTTAAGCACAGTTCGTTCAAAGTTGGATAGAAATTTATCTTTATCGAATGGAGGGAGGTTTAGAAGATTAAATGCAGATTTCCCCTTGACTTCAGTTTCCTTCTCAATTGCCTTAAGCATCATTTCTTGCTTTGATATCTCGGTTTCAAGATTATCCATGTGTTTTAAAGATAAGAATTCAGAGTATGTGATAATACCGTGAGTTCCTGAAACAATGTCTTTTTCAAGTTGTTTTTTTAAATTGTTAGCAGCTTTTAATTGCTCATCATCATTAAAAAGCTTATCAACGTACTCAACTCCTTTTTTTCCGATAGTGAATAAGTACATTTTCTTCTTTTGATCGTGTTCAACAATATATCCTGAAAAAACATTTTGATTTACAAAATGAGAGTCAAAAATTTCGGTATCGAATGTTGGTTTTACTAACCATTTGTTGCCCTTAAATTTAACCATTCCATTGTCTGTGAGAATTTCTATGCTTTGTTCTTCATTGGAACCCAAAGTTTTCCTTCCCAATATCAAATCGTTGTTCTGATCATGAAGTGATCTTAAAATATGCGACAGGGTTGTTTTTCCCCGCCCGTTTTCAGAATAAATAAGATTCATCCTATTGAACTGGATTTCACCTTTAGATGCAAAAGATCTAAATTTACCTGTGTTGTTGATTTTGACAATCTTTTTTATCATCTTATCGACCCCTCTGCTAAATTTCATGCTTGTCTTATATTAACATGTTAGGAAATGTCTAATAAAGAAAAACGTTGGGTAAAATACCCAACGTTTTTCTAGGAACATGACAATGATCATTTCGTATGTGAAAATATGATATCATTACATTGGATAGCATTTGTTGAGGGGGATGAGTGAAGTGGAAGTGACTCAATTAAGTGCACGAGAGGGATATTGGCGTTACAGTTCAGAAGCTTACTTTAAGACAGAAGGTACAAAAGATCAATATACCCCAAAGATAAATCAGTTTACGGAAATGCATTCTGACACGGATTTGATTGAATTGCTTTCATTAGAGAATATAAGATCGTTCTTGATTGAAGATACAAATCCAAATATTGGTATTGCGGCATTAGAACATTTTTATAATTTTGCTCACACTGATTTACTGAATGTTAAACATTACTTGCCTTTTCCAATCAATAAGGATTTAAAAAGAGAACTAACTAAGAAAAAATCAAAAGAAGAGTATACATCAGACGAAAGAGCTAATTACTTGCCAAGAGATTTTAACTTCAATGAATTATTCAATGATAAATGGTACGAGCATCTGAATAATAAAGATATTATTAATGAATTGAAAGCATGTGTTGCAGTTTGTTTAGGTGGTGCATTTGATACAAGTGAAATCAGTACTTTAACAATAAGTGATTTTGAAATAACGTCCAATCAAATCAGGGTTAAGAATCCCTACAATAACTTTAATAGTAGTTGGATAATGTTTAACGAACATTTATCATCATATATCTTGGACTATTATAGAAGAAGAACTTCTTCTGGGTATGAGGATAATGAACTTTTCTTTATTAGACTTTGGGACAATAAAGAAGCAAGAGGAATACAGTATGATTCTAATTTATGGTCAGGAAAAAAACCGACATTTATTACCCAATGGGTATCGTACATATTAAAGTATATCTCCTATAACCTTGGTTTAAATCAACGTATAGAAACTACGAGTTTACGTCATAGTACTATTCTTCATTATTTATACAGCACAAACGGTAAAGGGATAGACCAACTTATAAGAACATTCGGCTGGGTTAATTTTATTAAGGATGCTATTTTTAAGTATTTTAATGAAGAGGATGTAAATGAGATAAGTTTTGTACTACAGCAGTCAATGGAAGACAATATTAATAATGTCGATGCTAGTGATGAAGAATATTTTTTTCAGTTTCCCCATTGGAGAGACAACACTTTAATGGGGAAAGGAGATTATCAGAATATTTGATCCGCAAACGCCCTAGAACTCAAATCCCAGTCAAGCAGCTAAAGCAACTTTATAACGAGACATGTCAAATATGCGAAGTACCTCTTATCTTGCTTGGGGACGTAAATAGAGGGGGGATTGCCTATTCCGAAGTGTGTCATATAAAAGCACATGCTTTAGATAGTGCTGATGATAGTACAAATATGCTCGTCCTGTGTCCTAACCATCATAAATTATTTGATATAGGGATAATCGCAATCAACCCTGAGACATTAGATTCAATTCTCCATGTAGACGAGAAAAATGAATTACATGGTAAGAGACTCGATATCAGACATCTGATAGCCAAAGATAATATTGAATACCACTATCGAAATGTATATCTGCCAATTTTTGAATATATCCGAAAATAAAAACAAGAGATGAACTCACTTGACTAAATTTAAGCAAGTGGTTCATCTCTTGTTTTGTGTTCCTCGATTGCTTTAATTAATTCGGAAGGATGAATATGTAATGCTTTAGAAAGAGAAAATATTGTATTTAAGAATGGTTGACGTTTACAAATAAAAAAAGGAGATGGTTTTATTACGGCAAAGACTACGGAGTCAATATCCATTCCTTCCCGAATCAGGGGACCGTCATTTCGGTGAGGATCCCATTCATAAGAAAGGATAACATTTTGTGAGATTGTACAATTTTAGAGGCTTGAAGAAGCTATAAAATAAAGGTTGTAATCGTAAATAACCAAAAGGGGAGTACTTTATGAAGCTATTGAAAGTTACATAATTTTGTAATCGCTTTCATTTTTTGGGGGGGTGATATAATGATTTAGCCTCTGATGGGTTTTGGACAAGATTCTGGATTGACTATTTATGAAAGCGGTAACATTCCCCCTTTTAAGGAGGTGAGAACTTAAAGAAAATGTTGATTCTTATTGCGACTGCAAGAAAATGGAAAACGTCTAATTATATTAGGAGGTATTGATAATGGGGAAAATTGATTTAAAGAGTATCAAGAAAATGCTGTTCATTGCGTTTGCAGCTGTGCTGGTTTTATCAACCGTCTCATTCGGAGTAACCGTCAACCCGAGTCTTGTAAGCGCTGCCACTTTCACACATGGCGGCGGAATCTTGTATACGCAAGCCGATTTTGACCGTGCCAAGCAAAAGGTGGCACTAGGGGCGAGTCCTTGGATCGAAGCATGGAATGCAGGCAAGTCGACTACATTCGCTTCTCCTACCTATGTTCCGCGTCCCGTACCCGCGCCTGCAAGATGGGGTGGCCATCCCGAATTAAATTCGGGCGGTCAACTGTTTAACGATTCGGAAGCAGCACTCGTTCATGCGATCATATGGAAGGTTTCAAGCAATACGACGGAAGCCAACAATTCGAAGTTGAAAGCGCAAGAAATTGTCGATGCCTGGTCAAGTACGGTTAACACCGCGGTAGGCGGCGATGAAAAACAATTATTGGCGGGATTAACCGGCTATAGGCTAGCCGCGGCAGCAGATATTTTGAGCTCAGACAGCGCTTGGGTAAACGCAGGTAAATTTACTGCGGCGAAAAACATGCTTCTAAACTACTTCCTGCCGTCCTTGCGCGACTATCTTGCCAACCATTACAACAAAAATGGTAACCAATACCCGTACTATTACCGCGGGAATCAGGACACTGCCCCAATGGTTACAATCATGGCTATTGGCGTGTTATGCGACGATCTCACCATTTATAATGAAGCCGTGAATGAATTTAAAAACGGCAATCATAATGGCCGGGTAACGCACTATCTCATCCCTTCTTCCAGCGACCCGAACCTGGCGCAGTCCGAGGAAAGCGGACGCGACCAGCCTCATACCCAGTTAGGAATCGGAATGCTGGCGACCATGGCGCAAATATCTTACAATCAAAAAATCGGCGATGCCAGCTTTGAGGATTTGTACGAATACTCAAATCGTCTTATCCTTAAGGGTTTTGAGTACACGGCTAAGTATAATAATGGAGGAACGGTACCGTTTACGCCTGTTTGGACCTATGACTGGAGAAACGAGCCTGTAATCTCCGAATCGGGCAGAGGGCAAATGCGTCCGGTTTACGAGATGGTGTGGAACCATTATCATAACGTCAAAGGCTTCGCTGATTCAGTCACTACAGATCCGGTGTACCATACTAAAGCCAGGGCTGCCGCGTTTCGGCCGGAAGGCATTCATACCGACCATCAGCCGTTTACTACGCTTCTGTACACGACTGGACCCGTTGTATCCGGTGAGACCTATACGCTGAGAAATCCGAACAGCGGCAAGATGCTGGACGTTGCTAATGGGGGCACCGCCAACGGGACAAATGTGCAAATCTATCAAGATAACGGCAACAATGCCCAGCGTTTTACAATCATCGACAACGGCGACGGCACCCACCGGATTCTCGCCGTCCAGAGCGGCAAAGCGCTCGACGTAGCCGACCTGGGCACGGCCAACGGGACGAATGTGCAATTGTGGACCTACCTCGGCGGAGCGAACCAGAAATGGCGAATCGTACTCAACGCTGACGGGACATATAAATTAATCGATTCCAATAGCGGCAAAGCGCTCGATGTGAACGGAAACGGGACCGCCAACGGGACGAATGTGCAAATCTGGACGGACACCGGCGGGCAAAAATGGGAATTCATCCGCACCGGGGTCGTATCCGGCGCTACTTACAAAATCAAAAATAAGGATTCCGGGAAGTACCTCGATACCGATGTGAATGGCGGGGTCATCCTTGCTGCAGGTACGATTTATGACGATCAGAAGTGGATCGTTTCCAAACATTCATCCGGCTATTGGACCATCAAGAATGTAGTAACAGGACGCGAATATCTGAATACCGATCTCGACAACATCATGACCTGGAACACGGGTGGTGGCATCTATGACGATGCGTTATGGAACATTGAACCGATCTCAGGCGAATTTTACAGTTTCCGTGTAAATAATAAAGTGGCCGGCAGAGAATATTTGTACGCAACTACGGCGAATGAAGCAAAATGGAACACAGGATCTACGGATTCCAGCACGATCTGGGTATTTGAGAAACAGTAAGTATGTGAAATGAAACCAGCAAGGACCGGAATCTCCAGAGGGGCATTCCGGTCCTTGTTGGCGATTGTCGGGCGCTCTCCTAAGTTAGCAGCTTTGCTTTTTGTTTTGCGTCCTTTTGGACCCACTTTAGCTTGCATAACCTCCTGAACTCATTCGGTCTGTCCGCCTTCGAAAATGTCATCTTTATGTTTTTGAATCGTATATACGATCTGAGCCGATTTGATCACTTACCAGCTCAACGCCAGCTTTTCGTCAAGAGTATTTTTTAGACAACAGATCGTGTAAATGATACAAAATAGATCAATTATGTGAATAAAATAGCAAAGTAAACATAGTATTAGGGGTAATCCCAGCGAAGCTGTCATGAATTGCCAAGTGCCTTTTGAATCACACTTAATGGTATTATGTGTGATTGAGAGAAACCCGAGAAGCCTTTCCCTGAAAGGGAAGTAAGCAAATACGCCAGTTACAGAAAATATTTTCTATTCGGAACTTTGATTGATAATCAATAGCGTTAGAATGAAGTTTTTCAGGGTGGATGGGAAATTCGGTGCTGAAAGAGGTCTTATAGATGATGCTCTTTAAGAAATAAAGCATCCAAATCTACGTGAAGATTATAAAAAAAGTCACTCCTTTAACTGGTCAAGAGCCAAACCGTAAACAAAAGACCCTATATTACATGAAGTGCATCCCTTAGAATAGAGATTGGAAAACCCCTCTGGTTAATCCGATAAATTCTAGGGCTGTATTTTTGTGGCGACTAAATCAAAAGTGTTCGTATCCTTTAATGATATGAACTGCTATGGCTGTTTAAAAAACGATCGTTTTTTAGACTTTGTAAACATCAACATATAATGCCCTAAACTGACCATTGTTTCAGTCTATTAAATCGTCTATTATTCAAGATGTATTTAAGAAAGATGCTAATCGAAGGTTTAATAGACAAAAGAGGTTTGGGAAATGGATAAAATTGGCTATGCACGTGTTTCGACTTCCGATCAGTCCATGGATTTACAAATCGATTCTTTGAAGGCTTCCGGATATGAGCGTATTTTCGAGGAAAAGGTCTCAAAGAATAGTGATCGTCCTGAGTTAGCTCGTCTGCTTAGAGTACTTGCTACAATGTCTGCGGCAAATCCGACGTTAACTACGGTTGCCCTCGCGATCCGCACGGCCGATCATATTTTGCAACAACGACAAGATTAAGTTGAATTAATCGATAAACCGTCAGGTTGAAATTCCCTGACGTTTTTTTTATTTATTTTTGCGGTAGAAAGATGGTTTGACACCGTCTATTTTCTTAAAAGCTTTGCTGAATGACTGAATATCGGAGTATCCAAATTTTTCGGCAATTACAGTCAAAGATTCTGTAGTGAACTGAATGATCTCTTTCGCTTTTTCGATTCGTAACATCTGGTGATATTGTATCGGACTCATACCG
Organism: Paenibacillus harenae DSM 16969; assembly: GCF_000422465.1. GTDB lineage: Bacteria > Bacillota > Bacilli > Paenibacillales > Paenibacillaceae > Pristimantibacillus > Pristimantibacillus harenae. The sequence continues at coordinate 278,636 of NZ_KE383842.1, forward strand.
AATGTTTTTTTAAACAAATGAATTAAATAAAACTTGCTTATTCCTGAGATGTGAACGAGCTCGTCCACTGTCACCTTTTGATCGATATGATGTTTCAAGTAGTTGCGAATTTTAACCAATTCATCCATGTTGGTAACCAGATGAGGATTCTGGTTCCAATAATTCTCGCGAAGGAGATGGATAAACAATTGAATGAACATACCCTTCACATTGGTCTCGTAATAAGGCAGCTTCAATTGGAATTCATTAATAATTTCAAATAGCATATTCTCGATAATAATAGGATTTCGAAGCCTCAGGTGGCTCGCAATCTTAAGCGAATTACTATCCAAGACGTCTTCGCGGAACCACTTCATTTCCTCCTCAGAAATCTCCTCCAACGGTTTAAAAGAAATTTTCACATCAGGACTGTCTTCCTTAAATATCAAATCAAAATGCAAATGTGGTTGCCGACACATTCCGGTACCTATTTTCATAATGGAATGCGGTTGTTTCGGTCGAAATAGAAATAAATCCCCAGGTTCTCCTTCATAAGTTTGATTTTCGATGGTTACTTTTATCCTTCCTTCTTTTACATAAAGAAGCTCGTAATCAAATAGAACTCGTTCTTGCAAGTGCCATTGTGACGGAACTGTACTGTCCATTGCCACACGAATATATGGAGAAAGCTTTTGAAACAACATTCGGGTCACCTCCGAGAGAAAAATAAATAAAAAGCAATATATGATAAGTATTGAAAAATTAATGCCAAGGACTTTTAACTTATCCTAATATACAATGAAGTCGTGGAAAGCGCTACCGTTAAGCGTTTCCAACATCATCAATACTATAACAATACAGAACAACTTAAAGGGGATGTTAGGTATGGCTTATCAGAAAAAAATGGGTTTGGTTGCTTTAGTTATCATGATGCTGATCATAGCAGTATTGTCGGGATGTACAGGCGGAAATGAAAAAGTAAGCAATACGGCAGGAAACAAAGAAGGCTCTGCGGATAAGCAAAAGGACAAGTCCCTTACTGTGCTCGTGGAAGGTGGAAGCCCCGCTTTTAAAGTGGCCACAGCTACAGCAGAAGAATTTAAAACTGAAACTGGGTACGAAGTTAAGATAGAGGCTGTTCCTTATATCGGCGTTTTTGACAAGCTCAACGCGGAATTAAAAGCAAAAACGGGTTCTTACGATGCTGCGATAATCGACATTCTGTGGTTTCCCGCATTAGCTAGTGGCTTAGAGCCAATGGACGACCTGTTTACAGATGAAGTGAAGAACGATTTGTATCCTAACTTGATCGATGGCGGCAAAGTAGACGACAAAATTCTCGGCATGCCGGTGTGGACTAACTCCAAAACCATGTTATACCGCAAAGACCTTTTTGAAGATGCGAAAGAAAAAGAAGCTTTCCAAAAGGAATACGGTTATGAACTGAAGGTGCCTACCAACTGGCAGGAGTATCGTGACACAGCTAAATTCTTCACACGAGATACGGACAACAATGGCGAGATGGATATGTACGGTACAGGTGTATTAGGTAAAAACAACGGTGATTCCGTTGCGAGCTGGCTGGATCATGCTTTGCAAGCCGGAGCAGACCAACTCGTAGTCGGTGAAGACGGTAAATCAAATGTAAACACAAAACCGTACGTAGATGCTTTGGATTTCATCACTAAGGTTTTGAGAGAAGATAAATCGGCACCTGAAGGCGCTTTGAATATGGCTTCTGACGAAATTGCCGAGTTGTTCTGGAATGGCAAGATGGCAATGATGCTGGAATGGGGACATTTCTTCGTCCCGTCTAACGATCCTGCCAAATCGAAAGTAGCAGGAAAAGTAGGGACTGCGCCGATGATCGGCGGAGATGCCGGAGTTGGTGTTGTACCTGGTCCATGGTATCAAGTTATCCCAGCCTCCTCCAAGCAACAAGACATCGCTAAAGAATACATTAAATTCCTTTACGACCGCAATGACCAATACTTGGCTGCAATTGGTGTAGCCGCTCGTAAGTCTATCCTCGAAACTAGCGGACAGAAACCTGAGTACGCTCATCTGCTTTCGCTTGGCGAGACTTTGGCAGCGAAGCAAACTAAGAACCGCCCTGTACTTGAGTACTGGAACGAGATTGAAAGCGAAGCGCTGATTCCTGCTGTGCAAGCAGCTTTGTCGGGCAAGAAGACACCTCAAGAAGCACTGGATGAAGCAGCTAAGATCATTAACGAAATTCAAGGCCAGTAAAATTTATGTTTTGAGCGGAGGATAGGCGCGCCTATCTTCCGTTTCATCTATCGAAATGATAAGGATGTGACTCTATGACCAAGAGTGATCGGAGAACAGCTCTATTGTTCTTTTCACCGGCTGCCGTTTTCATGGTTCTATTTTTCGTTTATCCCATGTTTCTTCTGGCAAGAGACAGTCTGTTCGATTCCAAAACCGGTACACAATTTGTCGGCGCAGAAAATTACGTCACTGCTTTAACTTCGGCCCGTTTCTATCACTCTCTTTACAATACTATCGTTTTTGTAATTGGAGCGGTGTCGATCGAGCTCGTGCTCGGATTAATTCTGGCGCTGCTGTTAAGCACGGGTTTCAAAGGCAGTCATTTTGCGCGTACGTTATTTTTAAGTCCGCTTATGATCGCACCGCTTGTCTGCGGTTTAATTTGGAAGTTCATGCTCAACGATCAATTCGGAATTCTTAATTCATTTCTTTTCAAGATGGGTATCATTGACAGCCCGCAGAGCATCTTGTGGTTATCAGACGAAAGATTTGCGCTACTGTCCTGCATGATAGCAGATATCTGGCTGACTACGCCGTTTATGATGCTGATCCTGCTGGCAGGCATACAAGGCATACCCGAAAGTCTGTACGAAGCAGCGCACATTGACGGAGCGAATAAGAGCCAATGTTTCTGGCGTATTACACTGCCTTGTCTTCGTCCGGTCATCGTCGTCGCCGTCCTGATAAGAATGATTGATGCGGCACGCTCGTTTGATATCATTTGGGTGTTGACCCAAGGCGGCCCTAACTTCTCCTCTTCCCTTCTGAGCACGATGATCTATAACACGATGGCTCGTTATAATCAGGTTGGATATTCCAGTGCGCTTGCCATATTATTTATGGTCGCGTTAATGTCAATTTGCGGGTTTTTCATGATGCGGTTGTGGAATCCGAACAAGAAAGCAGTATGACACAGGGGGTTATCAAATGACTACGTTCACCAAACAAAGATTAACGGTAAGCTCCATGGTAATCCTGCTTTTAACGGGATTGTTTGTGCTTGCCTTCTTGCTTCCTTACGTTTATTTAATAATGACTTCCCTGAAAGAATCAGCTGAAGTTATTTCATCTACCCCGACCTTAATTCCTAGTGTATTCACATTGGAAAATTACCGGACGATGTTTGATTTACTTCCGATTGCAAAATATTTTGGCAACAGCTTTTTTACCGCAATTTCTAGTACCGTAATAAGTGTATTTCTCGGATCGCTCGCCGCATACGGCCTGTCCCGGTTTTCCTCCCGTTTGGGTAATATGTTTTTATTGCTGACCCTCGGCGTGCGGATGGTGCCTTTAATCAGCGTGGCGGTTCCGATGTACGGAATTATAAACCAATTGGGCCTATACGATACGAAATTCGCTTTGATCCTTGTGTATACAAGCATTAACATTCCATTCGTGATTTGGATGATGATCGGATTTTTTGATGGATTGCCAAAGGAGCTGGATGAGTCGGCTCGCGTGGATGGCTGCAGCAGGCTAGGTGCGTTTATAAAGATTATTCTGCCCGTTTCCCTGCCCGGCTTGGCAACAACCTCCATCTTTTGTTATATGCTTTCGTGGAACGATTTTTTGATGGCATTGATGATGACCAGTACATCTGCTAAAACGATGCCTGTCGGTCTTTCCGAATTTTTGGGCGCGTATAATCTTGATTTGGGGCCTATGACGGCAGCGGCTGTCTGTTTCAGTTTACCGGTTATGATTTTCTCCATAATGATTCAAAAGTATATTGTAAGCGGCATGACGATGGGAGCAGTAAAGGAATGAGTGAAATGCCGGAATTCTAGTATTCCGTTAAGGAAAAGTAGTTTATGAACAAACACACTAAATTGATAGGAGAATTTATTTATGGCTAGTAAAAATTATTACGACGTAACAGAGTGGCCTGTCGGTAATCCGTATGAGGATATTGGTGAGGTAATCAATAGCATTATAGCAGATATTAAAAGGAGGCAAACGGACACTGATGTGAATAAAGGCGGAAAGCCGGGTGCGGTTATCTATATTCCACCGGGAGATTATCATCTTGGCAGTCAAGTAGTTATAGACATCAGTTATCTTAAAATTATGGGTTCTGGACACGGGTTTACATCTTCGAGTATTCGTTTTAATACTTCTGAGAATGAATGGGCGGATTTGCATGAATTGTGGCCGGGAGGAAGTCGCATACTCGTAGATATTCCCCCAGAAGTAAATGACGAGGAATATAAAGGAGCTGCATTTTATGTTGAACGAAGTGGAAATCCCCGAATAAGTTCGGTAGAGTTTTCTGACTTTTGTATTGATGGTTTGCATTTTATTGAAGATGGTTCAGGAGAAACAAATCCGGAAAACACATACGCTAACGGGAAAACGGGTATTTATGTTGCAAGTGCTTGTGACTCATTTCGGATTACAGGCATGGGGTTTGTGTATTTAGAGCATGGAATTACTATTTATCATGCAGATGCTCTGACTATACATGATAATTTCATAGCTGAATGTGGTAACTGTATAGAACTGCGAGGTTGGGGACAGGCTTCAAAAATAACCGATAACTTGATAGGAGCCGGTTTTAAAGGATATTCAATTTACGCTCAAAATTTTGGTGGACTTTTGATTACAGCGAATAATGTTTTTCCACGAGGTGCGAGCAGTATCTATTTTGATGGTGTGACACGTTCCAGTATCACAAATAATAGACTTCATTCATTTTATCCAGGAATGGTGGTATTCAGGGAAAATTGTTCGGAAAACTTGGTTTCTTCAAATCACTTTTTACGTGACCATGAACCGTGGACTCCTTTTCTGGGAATAGACAATGGTTTAGATGATTTGTATGGTCTCCTCTATATGAGTGGCAATAATAATTCTGTAATTGCTAATCACTTTTCTGAAGGAATTAATACTCAGAACATCAAGCCGGCAGGTGCAACACCTGTAATCATACGTATTGTTTCGGGTAATGGAAATTATATTTCTAATAATCATGTTGTTGCCAAGGAGGTTCATGCCAAGATAAGTGATTCTTGTTTCTCTGCGCAAGTAGACGCTTTGTTGACTACCGAAGCATCAGAGCCGCTTACCGTAACAACAGTATTGGTAGAAAAAGAATCGCTTCAGAATACGATTCTTGATTCGGGAAGTGATGCACAGGTTGTTATGGACAAGACTGTAAATGCATTCAGAGCCACTCCAACGCCAGGAGCATAAATAACTTTCACTACGTAGGTTGCTGATAATATCAGCCTGTTGTGCTATCGTGCAGGTATGCTTAATCAGTTACTCCATATCGATTTCATTCAATGCGAAATATACCAATGTTTGTTTTAATATTTTTGGTAGATTTGTTTTGTAATAGTGCAATGAGCACATTCGTAGATTTTGGCAATATGGTAGATTTAAGGTAAAAAATAATGGAGTGAAGATTGATGAGACGACGGTTTATGCTTTTCGTTTGTGCCTTTCTGTTGCTGACGATGCTTGTACCTTTTCAGGCAACTGCCGCGGACTCCGGTTCCGCGGTGGTAGCAGAGAATACAATGGTTGATCCTTCTTCAGTAATTCCGGTAGATAACGTGGAAGGAACGATCTTGGATTTCGACGATACCCGAACCCTTTACAAAGGAATCGATGACAAGGTGCGGATCAAGAATCGCACGGACGGGACGGAAACCATCATCTATGATGCTCCCTATAATTATCTGGGCAAGTCGCTGCTGACACCTGCAGGTGCAGTGGTGAATGTCTATACAGGCCATGACTATGGCGAACTGTTCCTGTGGTATTCCGGTCAACTTAAGGCTACGGGTGTCGAAACCTTCTCGGGCTATGGCTCGGAGCATTCTACTGTCCAAACCGACGGAAAATTTGCTTTCTCTGATTGGACAGGAGATTTGATCGATACCGAAACCGGGGAGATCCGCAATTTCGGAAGAGTGGGCTATGCCGCGCTGGCTGCGGACGGCAGCCTGGTCGCCGCTAATAACGAGGGAATTATCCTATTTCAGCCCGATGGTACAAGCAGGCAGCTAATCAAAACCAGCCTCGAATATCCATCGCCCGTGTTTGACGGAAAGACTGTGCTTCTGAACACCAATAGCCGCGATATATTGAAATATGCGGACGGTTCTCTTACAATGATCAGTAAATCCTCGTACTATGATGACACCACCAGCCCGCATTCTGATTTCGAGATCGATCAGGGCTGGATCGCATACACAAAGCCCGCATCGAGCGGTCGCAGACAAATATTCTTGGAATCTCCGCAGGGAACTGTGACCCAAGTGACATATTTCAACGGAAATTCGAAAATCCGTGCTTTGAACAAACACGGAACTTTGGCGATCACGTACAATAGCGAACTGTATATGTACCATCCTGGAGATAAGGAACCGAAGAAACTTACGTCCGACAGTTATTATCATTTGGCTCCCTCTTATCACAACGGCACATGGTACCAAGCGGTCGAGGGTACTCTGTTCCTTCTAAACTACGGCCCGACTGTACCCGGGGACACTACCGCACCTCAGTGGCCGGGGACTGATGCACTGAGCGTCGCAGATGTAACGTATCACAGTGCGTTGCTGAATTGGCAGCCGGCTACGGATGAAACGGGTGTAGAGAAGTACTTGGTATACCAAGACAATACGCTGCTGGATACCCTGAACAGGGATGTGAACAGCTATAACGTGAAGGGGCTGTCTCCAAATTCGTCCTACCTCTTTTCACTGGTCGCCGTGGATGCCGCCGGCAACCTAAGTGTGAAACAAGAAGTGACGGTCACTACTGCAGCATATCCGGCTCCCGGCTCTTTTCAGCTTTCCGACTCCAAAACTTATTCGGATGGTTGGTACAATTATGAGTATTCGTTATATTACGGGTACATTTCATCCTCAGGACAAGAGTTGAGTGGATCTTGGAGCCCCCCTGAAGGTTTCCATGGAGTCGTTAAGGTCTCCATGGCTTCCCCGGAAGGGGAAGATTATGACCTTAGTCTGGAGACCGTGGGCGAGGGTAACCAATTGCCGGAAGATACGACGTTACTCACAAGCGGCACCGAGTACAGTGCTGCCGAGGTGCCCAGTGGTTACAGAGCGGAGTGGAGAGTTAAGGGACATACGGGCAATGATTATAGTCCGGATAAGAAAGTTTTCGTTTATGTGTATATCAGATATGACAATCACTGAAGATTATTACTCTGATTACGATAACTTAATGATCGGCCGCGGGATCGCCCGTGGCCTTCTTTGTACCGATTTGGCGATAAGACCGGACGCAGATCTTCGGTACTCAACTTGAAACTAAAACACCACAGAGAGTGAAGGTGATGGACGAATGATCGGCATGAACCGAGGCTTTCTAAATAACATGATGCGCTTCTTGCTGCTTCGCGATCAGCCCCTCATGATCAAATTGACGATATACTCCGCCCTGCTGGTCATATTTCCCATGATGATGGTCGGAATGATTTCTTACCGGGAGACCTCCCGAACGCTAGAGAACGAAGCCAAACAGTACAGCTGGCAAATAATCGATCAAGTCAAAAATTACGTTGAGGATTATTTTCGCGGCTTCGAGATCAGTACATTGAAAATCGTAAATCATCCGGATACCGTTACTTTTTTAAAGCTGAAAACGCTTGAAGAAGTGAATGACGCCAATATCGTTCCGGACGTGCGCGGCGTGCTGAAAAATTCGGCCTACTCGCAATCGGACGTCATCAATATAACATTGATCCTGGACCGGATTCAAACGATTAATTCGGCTGTGCAAGCAGGCGTGTCAACGGTTTGGGGAATCGAGGAAGAGTACTGGTACGATCATATACCGGTCACGGGCCGCCCGAAGGTATACAGCCGGGTTGTTCAAATGAACGGCAAAGAAGAGCCCGTCATATCGGTTGTCAAACGCATTGCAAATCCGCAGACGCTTCAGCCCTTCGGGATGCTTGTTATCGATGTAAATTATAAGCGCTTACATGATGTAGCCCGGAAAGTGAAGCTTGGCGAAGCAGGACAAGGGTTTCTATTTATTCTGGATGAGCGGGGATATATCGTCTATCATCCGGACATGAGCCTGATCGGCAAGAAGGCGGATACCGGAATTATTCAGGCGATCGGCAGCGAGAAGAGCGGATCTTTTGTTACGGAAGCGGACGGGTCCAGAACACTGCAGACGTTCAGCCGCAGTGAATCCTTGCAATGGCAGGTCGTCACCTCCATACCGTATGAAGCGTTGATGCGCAGCAGCAGGGAGCATATCGGCGGAATGATTTTTGGAACTACCGCGATTTTTATGGCCATAGCGCTTGTCCTTAGCGTCACCCTGGCTGCAAGCTTGGTAAGACCGATCCGAAAGCTGTATCAAAATATGAGAAGAGTCGAGAACGGGGACTTTAAATGGAGGCTTCCCGTCGAAACGGCGGATGAAATCGGCAAGCTTTCTAACGGCTTCAATACGATGGTTGACCGTCTCTCCCAACTGCTTGAGGAGGTCTATTTCTCGAAGCTGAGGGAAACGGAGATGCACCTCAGACAGAAGGAAACGGAGCTCAAAATGCTTCAAGCGCAAATCAATCCGCATTTCCTCTATAATTCCTTAGATACGATCCGCGGCATGGCGCTTGAACATGATATGGAAGAAATCGGCTCAATGGCTGCGGCCTTGGCCCGATTATTACGGTATAACGTGAAAGATACGGGCGTCAATGTTACCGTTCAGGAGGAAGTTGATATCGTCAAAATCTACTTGCGCATTCAGCAATTCCGCTTTGAAGAGAGGCTGGAATACGAATTCGATGTGCCGGATTGGGCGCTGAGGCAGCAGATTACCAAATTCACACTTCAACCGATCGTCGAGAATTGCATCGTTCACGGCATGGAACGAAATGCGGGCATAACCCGAATCCGGATATCGGTCCGGCCGCTCGCGGATGATTGGTTCGAGGTGCTTGTCACCGATAACGGACCCGGGATCCCGCCGGAGACGCTTGAACAGCTGCGGCGCCGATTAGACGAAGATAAGCCGTCCGAAGAGTCGCATATCGGAATGATGAACGTACAACACCGCATCCGTCATGTGTGTGGAGAGCCGTACGGGTTGAAAATTACCAGCATGGAAGGCGAAGGGACAGAGGTAAGGATCATGCTGCCATATCATCCGCAATAGGGGGAAGAAACGATGGATTATCGTCTTATGTTGGTAGAGGATGAGAAGTGGGTGCGGGTCGCGTTAAAGAAGGTCATTGAGAAGGCGGAGCTTCCGGTACAAGTGGTGCACGAGGCGTCCAACGGCATGGAGGCCCTGGATTGGTTAAGGTGCAATGAAGCGGATCTTGTCTTGACGGATATCCTGATGCCGGTGATGGACGGACTTACTCTTCTGGAAGAGCTCCAAGCGAACGGCTTCGGCGCAAACGTCGTCATGATAAGCGGGCACGACGATTTCAAGTATGCGCAGCAAGCGCTGCGGAAAGGCGCATTCGATTATTTATTAAAGCCGGTTGAGAAGAAAGAGCTGGGAGCATGTTTGCGCGCCTGGATCAAAAAAAAAGAAGAAACCGAATCAGGGGAGAAAGCTGCCGCGCCTGAAGTAAATGTGCAAGAGCTGTCTCCGGTGGATCAGGTCATCCATCACATCGAGTCGAACCGGGTGTACGATATGTCGTCGGCCGAAGCTGCGGAATGGGTTCATCTCAATCCGAGTTACTTTAGCAAGCTATTCAAGCAAACCAAAGGAATGACCTTTACGGATTATGTCACGGCGATGAGAATGAGAGATGCGGCAGCGCTCCTGGAGAAGACGTCCTTGCGCGTAACCGAAATCGCCGAAAGACTAGGCTTTACGGACCCTGCTTATTTTACAAATACGTTTAAGAAAACGATTGGCCATACGCCGAGCGAATATCGCAAGCTGAGGAGAGAAGCTATGGCTTGAGGACTTTATTGGCCGAAAGCTATAATTTGGATAACGTTTTTGTGTTTCACAAGTCAAAGCGCGTCAGCGTCGAGCGCAACCGCTTACCGGGAACTGGTCAATTATTGCGCCATTGTTTTCTCTACGATTCCTCGCGCAATTTGAGTCAAATCTGATCACGCGCAAGCCCGAGCCGGAGAAGCAGCGTCTTCAGCTGCTGCGCGTGTTCGATCACCGCAAACGCTTGGGAGAGGTTGAAATGCAGTGGATCAAGGACGAAATCGAGCGAGTCAAGACGCAGCCGGATGAAGGGGTGGAAGATTTTTCATAATTCCTAAGGAGGGAGATTATGGAGCGATTATGGACAAAATCCTTTATTCAAATGACGCTGGGGATGTTGGTCTTATTTACGGGATTTTATCTGCTCTTGCCCACGCTGCCTCTTTTTATTAAAGACATGGGCGGCACGGAGTCGCAGGTAGGGCTTGCCGCAGGGGCATTTACTTTAACGGCGGTCGTCTTTCGACCAGTCATTGGGGGGTTGCTGGATCGTTACGGCAGAAGGCCGTTCATCATAGGGGGGCTTCTGCTGTTCGTCCTCTCGATGTATCTTTATAATTGGGTAAGCACGATCGCCGTTTTGCTTGCCTTGCGCGTGCTGCATGGCGCCAGCTGGGCTTTGTCGACGACTGCCGTCAGCACCTCGATCACTGATATTATACCGGCGACGCGCCGCGGCGAGGGCATGGGGTGGTTCGGCATGGCGATGACAGTCGCCATGGCGATAGGGCCGGCGCTCGGAATAGCGGTGCTTGGCGACGGGGCTTATCACAGCTTGTTTTGGCTCGCGACGGGTTTATCTTTTGCCGCGCTTCTGCTCGTTTATTTAACCCCTGTCCCCGAACATCCCAAACCGGAATCGAGGAAAATCGTATTATTCGAAAAATCCGTATTTCCGCTTACCGTCGCTCTCTTCTTTTTATCCGTCGCCTACGGCGGAATCACGACGTTTTTGCCGTTGTTCGGAGCTTCGATCCAGGTGAACCCAGGTACGTTCTTCTTCGTCTATGCTTTGGCGCTGACGCTGGCAAGGCCGATTGCAGGCAAGCTGTCCGATCGGCTCGGCGAGGCTAACGTCATCCTGCCCGGACTTATCGTTACCGTATTATCGCTTGTGGTATTGAGTTTCTCGGAAGGTCTGGTCGGCGTAGTCGTCGCCGCCGTTCTGTACGGGATCGGGTTCGGTTCCGCGCAACCGGCTCTGCAAGCAGCGAATCTAAGGTTGGCGCCTCCCGATAAAAGGGGAGTCGCCAGCGCTTCTTTCATGACCGCGTTCGATCTCGGCATCGGACTCGGCTCGATCATTCTCGGCTGGGTTTCGCAATATACGGGTTACAAGGTGCTGTTCATTGTCTGCGCGGGCTCCGTGCTCGTATCCGCCATTGTATTCATCACCTTTGTCAGTCGAAGACTGCACCGCATATACGATCCGTCCTAATGGTTTCAATAACGGATAATGTGATAGAATTTACCAATAGATATTTGATGACTAGGAGGGCGATTATGCATATAACGAAGATAGAAGCAGGCGGAGGAAATATTGCCGTCGTAAGCGGCGACGGGGTTTTAATTACGGATGTTCAATCCGCGTTGGATTTCATCGCAACCGTCAGATACGAGGCAGACTGCGACCGTTTCGTGATCAACAAATCCCTGCTGAGCGAAAGCTTTTTCGATTTGAAAACACGCTTAGCTGGCGAAATTCTACAAAAATTCATCAATTATCACGTGAAGGCCGCCATTGTCGGGGATTTTTCCGCATATTCAAGCCGAAGCCTGCAAGACTTTATTTATGAATGCAACTGCGGACGCGATTTCTTTTTCTTGCCGACCGAACAAGAAGCGATTGAAAGGTTAAGCAAGGCGAAATAGAAGATATACGCGAGGAAGATAGGTGTCGAACGCACGGCATAATGATACTGGGTATCCGATGGTAAAAATTCCTGCAGGTGAAATTGAATTAAGAGACGATCGGATAAAGACGATATGGACGGTTAATGTGAATTCTTTTTTGCTCGCACCGGTTCCTGTTACGAAAGCTTTATATTTCTCGATCGCGCAGCAGACGGCTGACCCTATTGACGAACCTCAGGCACCGGTTACGGATGTCTCATGGCATGATGCTATTCTGTTCTGTAACTTGCTTTCCCGGCTCTCGGGTCTAAAGGAATGTTACTCGGTAATCGGCAGCGGCGGGGATGTCGTCTGCAACTGGGAGGCGGACGGCTATCGTCTTCCTACAGAAGCGGAATGGCAGCATGCTTGCAAAGCGGGAACGGACGGTTACCGGTACGGCGAGCTCGATGAAATCGCTTGGTACAAGGAAAACTCCGGGGGCAAGGTACATGAGGCAGGCTTAAAGCTCCCGAATGCATGGGGGCTCTATGATATGTTAGGGAATGTATGGGAGTGGTGCTGGGATCTATACGATGTGAAAGTATATGATTCCTACAGAATTTTCCGCGGCGGCAGCTGGGCGGAAGAGGCCAGGGGCTGCGGGGCGACTTGCCGGCGCCGCAGTCACCCTTCGTTCCGGATTGATGATCTCGGCTTTCGTCTTGCCAGGTCCGTTTTTTACAAGTAATACGTCCGATTAGATGTAATAATAACGTTAAGCGTTTTATCATCCTGTTTCGGGACGGAGGACAAGCAATGAAACCAAGAATTACCGTACTTACACTAGGCGTAGATGATCTGGAAAAGTCGCTTGCTTTCTACCGGGACGGTCTGGGATTGCCGACGGAAGGCATCGTCGGGAGAGAATTCGAGCATGGCGCCGTTGCTTTTTTTGACATGCAGCCGGGTTTGAAGCTCGCCATTTGGAGCCGCGGCGATCTTTCTCATGAAACCAAAGTTCCCCTATCGCCGCCCAGCTCATCCGAATTGACAATCGGTCACAACGTTGGCAGCAAAGAAGAAGTGGATGCGATCATGTCTCAAGCCCAAAGGGCGGGAGCCGTCATTACGGATCCTGCGCATGAAGCTTTCTGGGGAGGCTATTCCGGGCATTTCCTTGATCCGGACGGCCATTTGTGGGAGGTCGTATGGAATCCGGCATGGGATATCGGGGATTGATACAACCATTCGACTGCATGCCTACACTGGAATTCATCCGGCGTAAGAGCGGGTTTTCGTCCTATTAGGTGGCTATAGTGGATTTCATCCAGTGGAAAAAGCACCGTATCCGAGAATGAGTCCTCAAACAGATAAAGTTACTGTGAAGAATACGGGTTAGGCCGAAAATAGGATGTGATGCACGAAAGTTACTGTACGAAATCCAGTATAGGCTAGACAGCCCCTTTTTTTTTACGATAGTAGACTATTCCGACAGCCGTGAATACGGCTTTAGGGATAGTCTATTTTTAATTTATCATTATGTGAGGTTATCTCGACAAATCTCATGCACTCATATTATGATAACACTGAATCTATTCATTTTTACTTTCTCTTTTTCTGCTTCCTCTATTGTCATTATGTAATAAATTGTGAAAAAAGTTGGATGGAGTGAACCCGTATGATGCAGGAGTACGAATATGAATTTGCGGATTTTATATACTATACACCCGGATATCTGGACAAAGAAGGACATTTGTGGCCCGTCCGGGCTGGACGCAGTATCGCCAAGACCAACTACAAGGCAGGGCCAAAGAGGATCGAATGCTACAGCCTTCACTTCGTACTGGAGGGGATGGTCGCGGTCGAGTACGAGGGCGGACGGATTGAGCTGCAAAAGAACGATATGTTTTGTTTGTATCCGGGGCGAACGTATTATTATTATATGCTCCCCTCGGATTCGTCTCTTCAAATGAGCTGGCTGGCGCTGGATGGCGACAGGGTCAAGCCGTTATTGGAGCTGGCCGGCTTGTCGCCGGAAAAACCGTTTCTCAGGAAGCAGGGCTCCCCTGGCATTCTGGATTCGGCCGAACGCGTGATTCATGCGATGGACAGCGTTGAGCGGTGGAACCCGGCTGTGTCGCTGGAGCTGCAAGCTCTGGTATGCGGGCTGTTTGCCGGATTAATCCCGGAATCGGCTTCAACCAAGATGACTGAGCCGGCCGGGTGGATTCAGGAATGCATGAATTTTATGGAGCTGCATGCCACGGAGGGCATTTCCGTACAGCAGGTTGCCGCGTTTGCGGGAGTGAACCGCTCGTACTTCTCCAACGTGTTCGCCAGTCAGGTAGGAATGCCTCCCATGAAGTATTTACAGAAGATCCGCATGGAGAAGGCAAAGCGGTTCCTGAAAGAAACGGACGCGACCATTACGGAGATTGCTCTTTCTCTCGGCTATCAGGACTTATATTCGTTCACGAGGGCTTTCAAAATCTATTATGAAGTCTCCCCGTCAACGATCCGTAAGCTGAATGAGAATAACTGATCTCACATTCGAAAGCGCTTGCAAGAAAACGCGTCTCATGGAAGGAAAGGAGTTCACCCGATATGAAGCTATCCTCTCTTCGAAGATTAATTTCGCCGACTATGAGCATTCAGGGGAAAATCTTTATCGCCTTTAGTCTGGTTACTCTTCTCTCCATCGTAACCATTACCGCCATCGTCTATATGAATATGCGCGAGACGATTAAGAAGAACGCGGTCACCTCAGTGACGGACAGCATCCGTCAGGCGGATGAATCCCTCAATATTATGCTGGAGGAGATCGACCGGCTGAACACCGTCGTTGTGACCAACAAGAATACGGTTATCGATACGTTGTTAAGCCCATCGGAGGAGATTAGCTATGAATGGTTCCAGGAGCAGAAGAGGATTGATGAATTTTTATCTGTTCTAATCGATTATAAGCCCTATATTTCGCGCATTGCGGTTGTCGGACTGAACGGAAAGGTGTTCTTCTCCGGAGGCCCTTGGCTGGACCGTACCGTTCTGGAGACGGAAATGATGGATTATATGCTGCGCAACGGATCGCAGCATGCGTATTTTAAGCCGGCAGGGGTGATGGATGTCATTACGGTCGGACGTGAAATTCGTTACAACCGGGAGACCGTCGGCGTCGTAATGGTGGATTTATCCTATGATTTTATCAAAAAGACGTACGGCGTGAAGCCGACCGCGGACAGCATGATGTATGTGCTGGATAAGCAGAACGGATTTGTCTATCAATCCGAATCGGCGCCTGACGGCTCCGCTCCTTCGGTAGAAACCATTGTGAGGATGAATGAGGAAATCGCCAGGCCCGGCAGCGTCGTCGAACAAGAGATTGACGGCAGGCCGTATATCGTCGTCAGCCGCAAATCCATGAATACGGGCTGGACAACCCTGGCGCTGATTCCGCTGGATTCGCTGCTTAGCGAGTCCACCCGAATCCGCAATTTATTGGCCGAGGTATCGGTCATTGTTTTCGTCGTCGTCTTGATCGGTTCCCATCAGGTATCTTCCCGGATCACCATCAATATCCGGCGGTTAAAATCGATGATGATGCTGGTGAAGGACGGGAATTTGACCTTTCCGAAAACGGAAATTAAAACGAAGGATGAAATCGGCCACCTGTACCATGTTTTTATCAGCATGGTAGAGGAATTGAAACGGCTGCTCGAAGGAATACGGATGAGCGAGAAAGAGAAGCGCGAGGCCGAGTTGACGGCGCTGCAGGCGCAGATACGGCCCCATTTTCTATATAATTCGCTCAACACGATCAAATATTTGGCTAAACTGAACAACGTTCCTAATATCGTTGAGGTGTCCGGCTCGTTAATTGACCTGATGCGGAGCGTGCTCGGAAATTCTAGTGAATTTCTGACGGTGCGGGAGGAGCTTCATTATGTATACAGTTATATATCGATCGAGAAATACAAACACATGGAGCCAATCGAGGTGCATACGGAGATCGAAGACGAGGCTTTGCTGCAATGCCGCGTGCTGAAGCTGATGCTGCAGCCTCTCGTAGAGAATGCCATGATTCATGGCATCGGTCCGTCAGGGCAAGGAGGCTATGTGCTGATTCGGGTCTACGGCGAACGGAATGATCTTATGATCGAAGTGACGGATAACGGCAAAGGCATGACGCCGGAGCAAATGGATTTTCTATTGGGAGAGGCGGGCAAGCACGAGGCGCCGTCACGCTTTAGCGGCATGGGGGTGCACAGCGTGCATGAACGGATTGTTCGAATGTACGGCGATCCCTACGGCGTAAAGCTGTACAGCGAGCCCGGATTATTTACAAAGGCAGAAATCCGGTTTCCCAAATTATGCGGGACGGATATGTCCAAATTCGGTAAAGAGGTGATATGAGTCATGCTTCAGGTACTGCTGGTAGACGACGAGCCATTGGTGCGTCATGAACTTAGGACACTGTTGGATTGGGAAAAGAATGGATTCGAGATATGCGGAGAAGCGTACAACGGGGCAATCGCCCTGGAGATGATCGAGCAATCTCCGCCTCACATCGCCATTATCGACGTGAATATGCCCGAGATGAACGGCGTGGAGCTCAATCGAACGATTAGAGAAAGATTTCCCCCGATCAAGACGATCATGCTCAGCAGCTTTGACGATTACGATTACGTTCGCGAGTGCCTGAAGAATGGGGCAGTCGATTATCTATTAAAGCACCGGTTGGACGCAGCAACGCTTCTCACCATGTTGAACAAAGCGGTACTGGATTTGCGGCAGGAGCAACGGTTGCATGAAAACCGCATTGCCAACGGTAAAATGGCCGAGAGGCTGAATCCCGTGCTCATCCGCGATCATTTGGCGGAGCTGGTGAGGGGGAATAAGGATGCCGCAGCGGAGTTTGAAGCCTATGCGCGCAGCAACAGCCTGTACCCGGGGGCGGTCAGCTATGCGGCAGCGGCCGTTCAAATCGTTCCTTTCCTGCTGCTCACGGAATCGTACAGCGACGTGCAAACGAACAGACTGGTACAGCAGGCCGTCGATATTATGCAGCAGAGCTTGGGCGATATCCATGAGCGGACAGCCGCTTATGCGGGGGACGGGAGAATGATCGTCGTGCTTGCCTTCAAGGAGCGCAGCGAGCATGCATCCGCGAGTGAGGCAGGCAGGCTGGTGAGCAAGCTTCAGCATTCGCTTGAGCTGTTTCTGAATTTGAAGTGCGTCTATGCGGTCGGTCACGCATGCGGCAGCTTATCGCAGATCGGAGCAAGCTACGCTTCAGCCGGGCGGGCGCTGGATGTTTCTCCCTCCATAGAGCCGCCCGCCGCCGGCAAGTCTTCCGGGGATTCGGAGCAAGCGGAGGAACGGCGAAGAAGCGTATATAACCAGCGTGTTTCCTTGACCATTGAGGAGCAGAAGCAAATTCTTCTCGCCATCGAGAGGTTAGACAAGGAAGGCATGCATAGCTTGATAGCCTCCGTGTTGGCCGCCATTCGCAATCAGCCGATTCATTCCCATACGGTGCAGATGATCGTCAGCGAGCTGCTGCACACCGGCGATAAGGTTTTGAAAAAATGGATGCCGATCCATTCGCCTGAAGCTTCAACGGACGAGCTTCCCTCTCGCAGCGAGCTCGGGAGGATCGGCAGCATCTTGGAATTGGAGCATTGGCTGCAGTCGTACTTCGCCGGCTTGCTGACATTATTGAAGCGGCGGCAGGTAACCGGTTCCTATTCACGGCATGTGTCGCAGGCGATCGATTTCATCCTGGAACGGTATACGGGATATGTCACGTTAGAGCTGACGGCGGGTACGATCGGCCTGAACCCTTCTTATTTAAGCAGGCTATTCAAAGAAGAGACGAATTCGACCTTCTCCGAATACGTGAACCGGGTCCGCATCGATGCAGGCCGTAAGCTGATTGAGAGCGGTCAGTATTCGATCAAACAGATCAGCAATCAAGTGGGCTTCACCACACACAACTATTTTTTCAAAGTGTTCAAGGAGATAACGGGGATGACGCCGCAGGAATATTTGAACAGCTTGGGACGGGGGAGAGCGGAGAAGTAGCCGTGCTCATTCCACGCAGCTGAAGACGGCGGATCACGGCCAATCCGTAAAATAAGTGGAGTAAATAGTCATATTATTGTAATTTGCGGCAGTTTCAGGTGAATTATAATGAATTCACACCACGGTAAACGCTTACAAACGTCGGTGAATAAAAAAGCGGAGGTCACGGATTTATGCGTAAACACTGGGGAAGTTATGCGATTAGCACGGTAATTGCAACCAGCTTGGTGCTCGCCGGATGCAGTTCCGGTGCCGGTTCGAACAAAGAGACAGAGGACGAGGTTCCATCCGAAAGCGTCGTTCAAACCGATGGATTCCCGATCGTGGAGGAACCGGTCAAGCTTAAGATGTTCACCCGGATCGCACCGGTTAACGGTCCGTTCAAGGATATGCCGGTGTTCCAGGATTATGAGAAAATGAGCAATGTGCAGGTGGAATTCATCGAAGCGCCGACAGACGGCTTCCCGGAGAAGAAAAATCTGTTGTTCGCTTCAAATGAGCTTCCGGATGCTCTCTACCGTTCGGGCCTGTCGCCGCTCGAAGCGGTCCGCTACGGATCGGCAGGCCAATTGATTCCGCTGGAAGACCTGATCGACGAATACGCTCCAAATTTAAAAAACCTGATGGAGGAATATCCTGAGATCCGCGCGGCCATCACGACGCCGGAAGGCCACATTTACGCCATTCCGGGTATTGTGACGCTGGGCGCGGCGCGTACGGATAAGAAATGGATTAACAAAAGCTGGTTGGATAAGCTCGGCCTGAAGGAGCCGGAGACGACAGAGGATCTGTACCAAGCATTGGTCGCTTTCCGGGATCAGGATCCGAACGGGAACGGGAAGCCGGATGAAATTCCGATGACCGCCCGTCAAGGGCTGTCGGTGGTCACGATGATGACCGGATCATTCGGTCTGGATTTGCAGCTCGGCTACAATATCAATCTTGACAATGACAAGGTCGACATTTGGATGGGCAGCGAACGGAATAAAGAGATGCTGATGTATTTAAATAAGCTTTATAAGGAGAAGCTGCTGGATCAGGAGATATTCTCGCATAAGGAAGCGCAATATCTGGCCAAGCAAGGCTCCGGCAACGCGGGATTTTTCTTCGACCAGACGAACAATAATTTCCTGTCGATCCAGGAGCAATATACGGGGATCGCGCCTCCGACAGGTCCTCAAGGGGATCGTCTGCAAAGTCAAGCCTCGCCTGTCGCGCGGGACTTTGGAGCCTTTGCCGTCACGTCCGTCAATAAATATCCGGAAGTCACGATGCGCTGGATCGATTATTTCTTCAGCGACGAAGGCTCCACCTTGCTGAGGTTCGGCAGAGAAGGCGAGCATTACGAGCTGAAGGACGGAATCCCGTACTACACGGAAGAATTCCTGAAGGACATCACTAATCAAGCGAAAATAACGCCGTACGCCGGTGGCGGAGCGCCGCACATCATCAGCGACAAGGTTGCCTCCTTTATCAATCCTCCTCAGGTGCAAGCGGCGCAGGAGAAGCTGGATCCGTTCATGCCGGAGGTCCGCTACGCGGCTCCGATGTTCGACGAGCAAACGGCGCAGCAGGTCAACGTATTGCGCAACGATATCGACAAATATTACGAGGAGCAGAGCACGAAATTTATTGTCGGCGCGCTCAGCTTCGATAAGTGGGAAGAATTCCAATCCACGCTGAAGAAGATGAAGGTCGACGAGCTGGAGAAGCTTTATCAGGATGCCTATGACAAGATGGAGAAATAAAGTAGATCCCACCATGGATAAGGAGTAGATGCTCATGAAGAGCGTGCAAGCCGATGCGACGGCTGCTCTGCCTCGGAGCCATACGGGACGCGGTAACCGGCTGTTAAGGCAAATGGGCAAGCGCTACGATCTGTACCTCATGCTGCTGCTGCCGATGGTCTGGTATTTGGTCTTTCACTACGGACCGCTATATGGGCTGCAAATCGCGTTTAAAAATTTCAACCCGGCAAAGGGGATTGTCGGCAGCAGCTGGGAAGGCTTTGCTCACTTCGAACGTTTTTTTGATTCTTATTATTTCTGGAGGCTCCTCTGGAACACCGTATCGATCAATCTGTTTTCTCTGTTGATTGCATTCCCGATTCCGATCCTTCTGGCATTGATTATTAGTGAAATCCGGAGCAAAACGTTCAGCAAGTGGCTGCAAAATATAACGTACATTCCCCACTTTATATCGGTTGTCGTCATGGTGGGCATTCTGACGGTGTTCCTGTCGCCAAAAACCGGTCCGGTCAATATTCTGATCGAGGCGTTCGGCGGCACGCCGATCCGATTTCTGGAGGAAGCCGGCTGGTTCAAGACGATTTTTATCGGCTCGAACATCTGGCAAAACATGGGGTGGCAGTCGATCATCTATATTGCGGCGCTTAGCGGAGTCAATCCGCAGCTGTATGAAGCAGCCAAGATGGACGGGGCGACCAGGCTGCGGCGCATCTGGCATGTGTCCTTGCCGGGCATCGTTCCCGTAATCGTTATTTTACTCATCCTGGATATCGGCCATTTCATGAACATCGGGTTTGAGAAAATTCTATTGCTGCAAAACAATTTGAATCTGGAATCCAGCGATGTGATCTCCACGTTTGTTTATACAACGGGCATTCTGAAGGGAGAATACAGCTACACCGCTGCGATCGGGCTTTTCAACTCGGTCATTAATCTCATGCTGCTGCTGCTCGTGAACCGGTTTGCCCGCAAAACGGCAGAGACGAGCTTATGGTAAAGGAGGTGCCCTGCAATGTCGAAGCAAGCAACCATAAGAAGCACTTCGGATGACCGGGCGTTCGACGCAATCGTGTACGCGATTGCCGCGGTTATTATGATTATCGTGCTTTACCCGCTTATATTTATTGTCAGCGCTTCATTCAGCGATCCGGCAAGAACGCTGAACGGGGAAGTATGGCTGCTCCCGAAGAGCGTTACGCTGGATGCTTACACGAATATTTTGCATAACGAAAAAATCTGGACCGGTTACCGCAACACCATCCTGTATACGGCGGTCGGCACGTTCATTAACATCATCATGACGATATTGGCGGCGTATCCGCTGTCAAGACCGGATCTTCCCGGACGCAAGGTCATGATGGTCATTATCACGCTCACTATGTTTTTCAGCGGAGGGCTGATTCCGACCTATCTGCTGGTCAAAGAATTGGGGATGGTCGATACGATGTGGTCGCTGATTGTTCCCGGCGCGATCGCCACGTACAATCTGATCGTCATGCGAACGTATTTCCAGGCAAGTATTCCCTGGGAGCTGCAGGAGGCTGCCCATATGGACGGTTGCTCCAATTGGCGGCTGCTTCTCAACATTATTCTGCCGTTATCCAAGCCGATTTTAGCGGTTATGGTCCTGTTCTACGCGGTAGGCCATTGGAATTCGTTTTTTAACGCGCTCATCTATATTCGGGATGAAGCCCTGCATCCGCTTCAGCTTGTGCTGCGCGAAATTTTGATGATCAGCCAATCCGATGCCGTGGACAGCACCGTCGGGCTGGAAGACAAGATCCTGCTTGCCGAGAGCATTAAATACGCGGTTATCATCGTCTCCAGTCTGCCCGTATTAATGATGTATCCTTTTGTGCAGCGGCATTTTGTTAAGGGCGTCATGATCGGCTCGATCAAAGGTTAACTTGGAAGCCCTTATAAAATATCCCAAATGGAGGCTTTATGTTGAAAACGAATGCAACGATTACGATTGACTGCAGCCGGACGAGCGGGCATGCGATCAACCCTTACCTCTTCGGTCATTTCGTGGAGGATATCCGGGACCATATGGAAGCGATGCTCGCGTATCCGTTGAAGGACATGGACTTTGAAAGCGAAGCCGAAGCGAAGAGGGCGGTTTCCGGAAGCTGGGCTGCCTATACGAACGGAAGGAATACCCAATATGCGCTGGAAGCGCCGGCCCCGAAGCACTCGGGGCGCGCACAACGCATCCGTGTGCTGAGCGACGACGAAGCCTATGCGGGCATTGCTCAGAAAGCGGCTTTGAAGGGACCGACGGATTACACGGTCAAACTTGTTGCGCGTGCATCCATCGAGCTCCGGTATGTATTCATTGACGCGGTTGACCGGCGGACGGAGGAACTGCTCGGCCGGGTGCGCGTCGACCTCGAAAGCCATAACTGGCAGACATACGATGTACAGCTGCCCGTATCCCGCGCTTGCTCCGAAGCCGAGATTCGGATCTATGTACCGGCCGGGCACCCGAGATGGGTCGATCATGTGTCGACCGGGATGCTCTGGCTCGATCATGTTTCGCTGTTGCCTGTGGACAGCATCGGAATGGTGAAGCGCGAGATTGTCGAGATGACGCGGGACCTTAACGCCGGCATGATGAGACTCGCCGGCAATTACATCAGCGCTTATCATTGGGAGCATGGCGTAGGTCCCGTGCTGGAGCGGCCCGTCATGTTCAATGAAGCCTGGGGCGGGTGGACAAGCAAATATTTCGGCACCGACGAATTTATCCAATTTTGCCGTGAGCTGCAGGTGGAGCCGCTGATCTGCGTGAACGACGGCTCCGGCACGCCCGAGGAAGCCGCTCAGTGGGTGGAATACTGCAACGGAGGCATCGATACGCCGATGGGTGCAAGGCGGGCAGCGAACGGTCACCTTGAACCGTACCATGTCCGGTATTGGGAGATCGGCAATGAAGTGTGGGGGCAGTGGCAGGTGGGAACATGCTCCGCGAACGAGTTCGCGGAACGTACGATTCCATTCGTGCAGGCCATGAAGGCGGTGGACCCTTCCATCGTTATTCTGGCTTGCGGGCATTTCGATCAGGAATGGAACAAGTCGGTGCTGGAAATTGCAGGCGAGCATATCGACTATTTGACGATGCACATCTATCACGGTTACGGACTCTTCGGGATGAACCCGAACAGCCCGGCGGAGGAGCGGTATAAGGCGATCGCTTCTTATCCCGAATGGACGCGTTACCACGTTCGACAGGCGGAGGAGCATATCCGCTCGAATGCGAAGCATAGCCATGTGAAGCTGGCCATCACCGAGTACAACACGATGTATTATCCGAATACGATCAGAAAAGGGCTGCCGAACGAGCATACGCTGGGGGCGGCGGTAGCCAATGCCGCCAACCTGAATGAAATGCTTCGCTGCAGCGATATGATCCACATCGGCAGCTTCTCCGATCTGGTGAACGGCTGGCTCGGGGGATGCATACGCGTTGGCGATTATTATGCCGATCAATACTGCGGCAAGGAATCGGGCTGGAGCGGCCGTCCCCTTACCGTGTACGGAACGCCGACCTATGAAGTATTAAAGCTGTATGCGGGCCGTGACATCCGGCATATGCTACCGGTCGAAACCGTATGCGGCACCTTCTCCGTTCAGGCGCTCAAGACGACGCCGATCGGACTTGACGCGCTTCCGGATTTGGACATCGCGGCATGCGCGAATGAAGACCGGAGCCTCGTTACCGTATTTATCGTAAACCGCAGCTTGCAGGAAGTGAAAGCAGAGCTGAGCTTGGACGCCTTCGGGGCGGATGGGGACACGATCCTGCATGAAATTACGGGGGAATCCTTTGACGACATCAATTCCGTGTTTGAACCGGAGCGTATCGTCTGCACCGGCAGCAAGGTGCCGATTGCCGCATGGCGGGAAGGTTACCCGCTGCGTCCATTCTCCGTCTATGCCATTGAAATCAAGGCGCAGCAAGGAACGGGAGGCCGGGCATGACGACCAAAGCCTACACCAAGGATTACCCGAGGCCGCAATTCGTGCGCAATAATTGGCTGAATTTAAACGGCGAATGGAGCTTCCGCTTCGATGACCGCAATGCCGGGGAGAAGGAGAAGTGGCAGGAGAAGCTTGACGGGACGCATGCGATAAACGTGCCTTTTACTTACGAAACCAAGGCGAGCGGGATCGGCGAGGAGCAATTCCATCCGTACGTGTGGTATCGCAAATCGGTTCATATACCGAAGGAGGCCGAAGGAAAACGGGTCATTCTGCATTTCCAGGCTGTCGATTATATCGCCAAGGTATGGATCAATGGCGCGATGGCCGGCCGGCACCAAGGGGGCTACGCGGCATTTTCCTTCGATATTACCCCTTATCTAGTATTTGGTGCAGATAATTATGTGACGGTCAAGGCCGAGGACAGCGACAGCTGCACCCAGCCGCGGGGCAAGCAGCGCTGGACCAAGGATAACTTCGAATGCTTCTATGTCCAGACGACCGGAATATGGCAGACGGTATGGCTTGAATACGTGGAGGAGCAGCGGCTTGACGCCGTCAAAATAACGCCGGATATCGACCGCAATAACGTCCGGTTTGATTATCAGGTGCACGGGGCGGAAGCGGCCGCCGGTTTGAGGCTGGAAGCCGTTATTACATTGAAGGGCAAACCCGTCAAGCAGG
Source organism: Paenibacillus harenae DSM 16969 (assembly GCF_000422465.1). Taxonomy (GTDB): domain Bacteria; phylum Bacillota; class Bacilli; order Paenibacillales; family Paenibacillaceae; genus Pristimantibacillus; species Pristimantibacillus harenae. Next base: position 303,196 of record NZ_KE383842.1, read on the forward strand.
TAAGCCTAATCGTGGATCGCCCGTGCCAGACCGTTGAAGTCGATCTGGTGCATGAGGCGAACGGACCGTGGAAGAAATGCTACTGGTCGCCCAAGCATCCGAACTTATATGATGTTGAATTCGTCCTGTACTCGGGCGATAAGGTGATGGACAGGGTATTCTCCTACTTCGGGATGAGGAAGATCTCCATTGAAAAAGGGAAGGTGCTGCTGAATAATTCACCGGTCTACCAGCGGCTGATATTGGATCAGGGGTATTGGACGGATAGTCATTTAACACCGCCGAACGAGGAAGCCCTCATTGAAGATATCGACCATATTCTGGCGATGGGCTACAACGGCGTACGCAAGCATATGAAAATTGAAGACGCCCGTTTCCTCTATTGGTGCGATGTGAAGGGGCTGCTGGTATGGTCCGAAATGGCGGCGACCTTCGAGTTTCACGACAACGCGGTCGAAGCGTTTACGAACGAATGGCTGGAAATCGTCCGCCGGCAATATAACCATCCGAGCATTATTACTTGGGTGCCGTTCAATGAATCGTGGGGGATCGCGTCCATCCTCCGCGATAAGAGACAGCAGAAATTTACCGAGGGCATCTACCATCTGACCAAGTCAATTGATCCGTATCGCCCGGTCATTACGAATGACGGTTGGGAGCATACGGTTTCGGATATTCTGACGCTGCATGATTATGTCGGAACCGGCGAAGGCTTTTTGAAGCGTTATGCGGACAAGGATGCCATTGTTACGAATGAATCGACTTGCAACCATTGGAAGTACGCCTTTGCCGAAGGGTATGCATACAAGGGGCAGCCGATAATCATCAGCGAATTCGGCGGGATTGCCTACCAGTCGGATAAGGGCTGGGGCTACGGTGAACAGGTTTCCTCGGACGAGGAGTTTCTGAAACGGTTCGCCGGCCTCATTCAAGCGATTAAGAGCGTGGATTATATAAGCGGGTTCTGCTATACGCAGCTGGCCGACGTTCAGCAGGAAATCAACGGCCTTCTTACGGAAGCCCGGCAGCCGAAAATCCCGTTAGACAAGATCAAAGAGATTAATTTGGGTTGATTTACGTTCCAAGGGAGGACCAATCGGTCGGTCGTATTTGCGTTGTGAAGGTGAAACGAATGGTGAACGAGTAGAGCAAAAGCAGCCTGCCCTCGGATGAGGAACGGGCTGCTTTTTTGCATGATCACTCGTAAAAAGCACTTTTTTTATCGAATCGGCACTACCTTTGTCACCCTTGCAGGAAGCCGCTTCCGGGCAGCTAATATATAGTTAGAAAAACTGAAGCGGAGGGATAGAAATGGGTGCTTTGAAAACGAAGGATGCCGCAGATCTGATTTCCGTCAGCCAAACGACGATCAAACGTTGGGCTTCCACTTTCCCGGATTGTTTTCAAAAGGACAGGTTCGGCCACTATATATTCTCGGAGCATGATATCGGCTTGCTCAAACACATTAAAGAACGCATCGATCACGGGGATCACTTGGACAGCATTCATCTTAACGGAGACAAGAAGCGGCCTGCGAGTCGACAGGAAGAGACCCCGCCGCATGCCGATGCTTCGGCTGCGGAAGAGCTGTTAACCCGAATCGAGCAAGTCGAACGCTCGCTTCAACAGAAAGCCGACGAAGTCGTGTCGGTTCAGCTGCGCGGGCAGCGCGAGGAACTCGAGGAGCTGCGGCAAATGATCGTGCAATTAGCCGCGGCCGTAGAAACGATTCAGACGCCAAGCGTCAGAAACCGACCGGTGCACGACGAGACTCACCCGGCCGCCGCCAAGCCTCAGGCCTCTCCGAAGAAACGCGGCTTGCTGCGCTCTATTTTCACCTTTCTATAAGACACTGCCCTATGAATAATACTCCTGAACCTGATTTGGATGCCGTTTCAACTCTTGTTAAATTTGTTATCAATAGATATTCTAATACATAGAGTTCATCCAAATGGGTAAGGAGCGTTGCATAAGTGGAAAATGAACGTAACTGGGCTGGCAATTACAGGTATGGCGCCACGGAAATCCTTGTCCCCGACAGCATGGAGCAAGTACAGGAAATGGTGGCTAGGCGTAATCGGGTGAAGGTGCTCGGCTCGCGCCATTCCTTTAATGGAATCGCGGATACGGCCGCAAGCCATCTCTCGCTGCAAAACCTGAACCGTGTCATCGCGCTGGACCGGACGAGCCATAAGGTAACGGTCGAGGCCGGAATCCGGTACGGAGAGCTGTGCAAGTACCTCGATAGCCATGGCTATGCGCTGCATAATTTGGCGTCGCTGCCGCATATTACCGTCGCGGGCGCATGCGCGACGGCGACGCACGGTTCCGGCGACCGGAACGGCAGTCTCGCAACGGCGGTTCATGCCCTGGAGCTCGTGAAAGCGGACGGAGAGGCAGTCGTATTCTCGCGCGATCAACAAGGCGGCGACGCCGCCGGGGCGGTCGTCGGACTCGGGGCGCTGGGCGTTGTCACGAAGCTCACGCTGGACGTGATCCCGGCGTTCGAGATGAGCCAGCGCGTGTACGAGAATCTGCCGCTCGCGCAGCTGGAACATCATTTTGACGATCTATTCTCAAGCGCTTACAGCGTCAGCTTGTTTACGGACTGGAAGGAACCGTCCTTTAACCAGGTTTGGATAAAACGGAGAGCAACGCAGGCATCCGCCCAGGCGGAGCCGGCGTTATTCGGCGCGACGCCGGCAGCGGGGAATCGGCACCCGGTGCCCGGCTTCAATACGGATAATTGCAGCGAGCAGATGGGCGTTCCCGGACCGTGGTACGAACGAATGCCGCATTTTCGCATGGATTTCACTCCGAGCGCCGGGGAAGAGCTGCAAAGCGAATACTTCGTTCCCCGACAATATGCCTATCAAGCGCTGTGCGCAATTGATCGTCTAAGGGAGCGGATAGCGCCTCTACTATACGTCTCCGAGGTTCGTACGATTGCCGCGGACGATCTGTGGATGAGCCCCTGCTACAAGCGGGATTCGGTCGCGGTCCATTTTACGTGGAAAGCGGATGGGGAGGCGGTTCGGCAAGTATTGCCGATGATCGAAGAGCTGCTTGCGCCCTTTCATGCCCGTCCGCACTGGAGCAAGCTGTTTGCCATGACGCCCGCCCGGCTGCAATCGCTCTACGAGAAGCTGCCGGACTTTAGGCAATTGACGAAGCGCTTGGATCCGGATGGAAAGTTCCGCAACGAATACTTGGATACTTATATCATGGAGAACTAATTTTTTTATTTTTGTCACACTTTGCCTCCCTTGCCCGTCATACCGGTAACAAACTCGAAAGGGATGATCCAACATGCAACAGCTGCAGTATGACGTGGCAATCGTAGGCGGGGGAATCGCGGGGTTGACGGCGGCGGTCTATGCCGCAAAGGCGGGGAAGAAAACGATCGTTATCGAACGGGCGGAACGGTTGGGCGGCAGGGCCATTTCCAACAAGAAGAAGGGCGCCTACTTTAATCTTGGCGGGCATGCCTTATATCATGGGGACGCATATGCCACGTTCCGTGGATTGGGGCTTAGCCTGCAAGGAAATAAACCGTCGATCGACGGGTACGGGATATGGAAAGGGAAGCTGCATACAATGCCGATGGGCGTGTCCTCCTTGTTGACCACCCCGCTCCTGTCTTGGAGGGGAAAGACGGAGCTGGCGTCTTGGCTCGCGAAATTGGGAAAGCTGGATACCCGCCGCTATGACCGCGTCAGCCTCCGGGAGTGGATCGAAGGAAACGTGCGCGATCCGATGACACGGCATTTATTTTATGCGCTGCTGCGTACGGCAAGTTACGTGGCGGCGCCGGATCTGCAGGCGGCCGGCCCTGTTTTGAAGCAGCTTCAAAATTCCTTGCAAGGCGTGCTGTATCTGGATCGCGGCTGGGGCGCGACGGTCGATGAATTAGGGATGAAAGCATCGGATCTCGGCGTGCGGTTTCTAACGAAAAGCAAGGCCGCCTCCGTCGATCACGGCGAAGGTGCCGTACGGCATGTCCAGTGCGAAGACGGAACGAGGATCGAGGCGGCAAACATCGTCCTCGCAGTTCCACCCGCGGCCGCCTGTCAATTGGTCCCGCATGCGGAAGCCACCGCTCTTCATGCCTGGAAAGAACAAGCGATCGAAATTACGTCCGCTTGCCTGGACGTGGCATTGCGGCGCCTGCCGAAGCCGAAGCAGCAGTTCGTGTACGGCATCGATCAAACGGTCTTCCTCTCGAACCAGTCGCGCGCGGCTTATTTAAGCGACGACGGCGCGCAGGTCGTATCCTTGATCAAGTATCAAGGAAAGGAGACCGATCCGGAACAAGATCTGCGGGAGCTGGAACAAGCCTTGGATCTGATCCAGCCGGGCTGGAGGGACGAATTGATCGTCAGCCAATACTTGCCGAAGATCACGGTTTGCCATGATTTCATGCATTTGAAACGCCAAGAGAACCCGGGACCCGCCGTCCCGGAAATCAAGGGGCTGTATGTGGCGGGCGATTGGGCATCGCACGGCGAAATGCTGGTTGACGCCTCGACGGCAAGCGCCAAGAGAGCCGTTCGGCATATGCTCTCCCTTGAGGACAAGGAGAGAAATCCATTCGATGAGCTTAGAAGCATTATATAAAATCTATAGAGCTCCGCTTATTTCTTTGGCTTACCGGATGCTTGGAAGCGTCATGGACGCGGAAGACATCGTGCAGGAAGCCTTCCTGAGCTACAACCAATTGCAAGGAGCCGGCGCCGTTCAAAACGAAAGAGCGTATCTGTACAAAATCGTGACGAACCGCTGTCTCGACCTGCTGCGTTCCTCGGCCCAAAAAAGGGAATTGTACGTCGGGCCTTGGCTTCCGGAGCCGTTGATCGAATACGGGGCGCCGGAAGCCGATCCCTCGGAAGCTTACTTGCGGCGGGAGTCGATCTCGACGGCTTATCTGCTGCTCCTGCAGCAGCTGGGGGCGGTGGAAAGAGCAGTCTTTCTGCTTCGCGAGCTATTTCACTATCCGTTCGACGAGATTGCCGTAATGGTCGGGAAAAGCAGCGCGAATTGCCGCCAAATTTTCCGCAGAGCCAAAAAAAGCATTCATTTCGATCCCGAACAAAATCCGCCGGTCCCCGTCGCCGAGGAGAAGGTGAAGGATTTCGTGAACGCCCTCCTGCAGGGGAATACGAACCGGCTGCTTGAGCTGGTGGGCGAGAACGCGGTTTTCTATTCGGACGGCGGCGGCAAGGTGCGCGCGGCGCAAATTCCCGTTGCCGGGTTCAATCAGGTTATTCATCTGCTTTTCAATTTGCTTAAGATGTATGAAGGAAAATACACGTACGCTTACCTTAACGTGAATGGAGCGCCGGGGCTTCGCATCGTCATGGATGACGGCATTCAATACGTCTATTCTTTTGCTTATAAAAACAATAAAATCGAATCGATCTACGCCGTAGCCAATCCGGATAAGCTGAGACATTTGTAGAAAGGGCGGCTGCGGGAAGATGAAAGCAGCCGATCCGGCTGCTTTTTTTTGCTTGTGTCCCGCGGCTAATTCGAGGACAATAGAGGCAAACCCTACCGTAAAGGATTATGCCGATGCGCAAGCCTAGTTTGTTGGAAAGACTGCTATATCCGCCGGATCGCATGGAAGAGAAGAAGCTTGCCCGCGTTCTGCAAGGGAAGACGGTCGTCATAACGGGCGCGAGCTCCGGGATCGGAGAACGGCTGGCATACCTGCTCGGCCGTCTGCCGGTTCACCTGATCCTGGCAGCCCGAAGAGAGGAAAGGCTTCGCGCCATAAAACGGGAAATCGAGGAAGGGGCTGCACAGGTAAGCGTCTTTAGGGCGGACCTTCGAAAGGAGGACGAGCTGGAGTCGTTTTTAGCCTTTCTGCATCAATTGCCAGGCGGGGTTGACGTGGTTGTCAGCAACGCCGGCCTATCTATCAGACGATCGATGGAAGATTCCTTGGACCGCTACCACGATTTTACCCGGACGATGGCGATCAATTATTTTGCGCCCGTCCGGTTGCTGTTGTCCGTCATTCCGCTGCTGAGACAAAAACAGGGACAGATGATCAACGTTTCGACGATCAACACGTCGTTAATCCCATTCCCTTACTTTGCCGCCTATCAGGCTTCGAAGTCGGCTTTCGATACCTGGCTCCGGTCCTCGGCGCCCGAACTGCATGCAATGGGAATCGCAACGACGTCGATCTATCTGCCGTTAGTAAGGACGCCGATGATCCTGCCGACGGCGGCCTATCGGAACAGGCCAGCCATGAGCGCGGACCATGCGGCGCGAATCATCGCCAAGTCCATGTATACGAAACGGAAAAGAGTCATGCCGTGGTGGCTGCTATTCGGACAACTGGCTTCCTTGCTGTTCAGAGGTCCGTGGGAAGCGGCAATGTTGGGCAGGCTGCGGAATAGGAGGAATGACGGTGGGGATTCTTAAACTGTTTGGCGTGCTCCGCCGAATCGGCATGCTTTCTCCGGCCGGTTTGTACGGAATAGTCTCCGCCATCCGTCATTATGGCGTCAACGTCATGGCGCTGCTAAAAATCGCAGAGAGCCAATTTGGCGGGATGACCGCGTTGACGGATGACAGGGAAACGCTGACCTACCGGCAATTATCGTCCCAATCGGAACGGCTTGCCGAGCTTTTGATGCAGCATTACAATGTCGGGAGCGGTCGAAAAGTCGGGCTGATGTGCGGAAACCATGCCTCTTTGGTGAAAGCCCTTTTTGCCGCATCCATGACGGGATCGGATATTTGTTTGCTGAGCGCCGAGATGAGCGCGGCCCAGTTCGGACAATTGACGGACGCCTATGATTTTGACTTGCTTGTATACGATGCGGAGCTAGCTTCTATGATAGAGCAATCGTCGTATTCGAAAGATAAGGTATTGAGCTACCATGACCGCTTGCCCGCTATTAATAACATGCTTCGCGCATCCGGGTACGCCGGGCGGAAACGGCGGAGAACGTCGTCCGGCAAAATCATGCTGCTGACGGGCGGTACCACGGGCAAAGCTAAACAAGCCGCGCATAAACCGTCGCTGTTCCATTACTTGCAGCCTTTCTCGACGTTGCTTGCGAAGCTGAATTTGTTGCGGCACAAGACGGCTTACATCGCTACGCCTATTTATCACGGCTACGGGGTCGCGATCCTATTCTTATTCGTCGCATTGGGGAAGAAGGTCGTCCTCACGAGCGGCTTCGATGCCGGGAAGGCATGCGCTCTCATCCGGCGGCATCAGGTTAAAGTCGTTACCGTCGTACCGTTGATGATTCATAAAATGCTGAGGCATAATGCCGGGGATTTGAAGTCGCTTGCTTGCGTCGCCTCAGGGGGCGCGGAGCTTAATCCGAAGCTGGCGGCCGAGGTATTGGGCAAGTTAGGAGACGTATTGTACAATCTGTACGGAACGTCCGAAGCGGGTTTGAATATCATCGCGACGCCGCAAGATTTAACGCATGCCGCTAACACGATCGGCAAAAAAATAAAAGGCGTCCGGTTAAACGTACTGGATGCCCGCGGGAAAAGGGTTGGAGCGGGAGAGATCGGCCAATTTTGCATCAAAAACAAGTGGTCGACGCAGAGCGGCGGCAGCGCTTGGATCGAGACGGGCGATTTAGGCTACCGGGACCGGCGCGGGTATTATTTTCTGTGCGGGAGAGCGGACGACCGGATCGTGTCGGCCGGCGAGAACGTTTATCCGATCGAACTCGAACAAATCCTGATCCGCCACCCATCGGTAGAAGACGTCGCCGTGAAAGGCGTCCGCGACGAATTATTCGGACAGAGGCTGAAAGCGTACGTTCAAACGGCCGAGCATGCCGACCTGACCGAGGAAGCGCTTATGGAGTGGCTGCGGACGAGGGCCGCAAGATACCAGATGCCCAAGGAAATCGTATTCGTTCGGCATATTCCCTATACCCATTTGGGGAAGCAGGACAAGAAGAAGCTCAACTAGGTCGCGGCTGAATATATTATTCAGCAATCAATGGCGCGAAATGAACGGCGGCTTGTCAAAAAATAAGCAAAACTTAAGCTTTACTTAAAAACCTCTTTACAGTTAACAGTTATCTTTAATCAAGAAGATGACTTGTAACCTGAAGGAGGTTGTTTGTTGTGATGAAGCCGAATTACAGCGGTCTCGACTGGTTGAAATTTATGGCGGCTCTGTTGGTTGTCGCCAATCATACGGGTCCGCTGCAAAGTATCAATCCTTATGCTGATTTTCTGATAAGCGGCGTCCTCACCCGGATAGCCGTTCCCGTGTTTTTCATGACCTCCGGGTTCTTTTTTTTCCGCAAGCTGACCGGCGACCCTGCAGCCGACCCGCAAGCCCTGCATGGCTATGCCAAAAAAGTAGGCAAGCTATACGTCATTGCTATTTTATTGTATATTCCGCTAAACCTGTATACGGGTTATTTTACAACGGATTTCTCCGTTTATTCCTTTATGAAAGACATCGTGTTCGACGGCACCGTCTATCATTTGTGGTACTTGCCGGCCATGTTGACCGGTCTATATATGACTTATTTCTTGTATAAGAGAATGCCGATGAAAGCGATGCTGGCAGCAGCATGCAGCTTGTATGCCATCGGATTGCTTGGCGGAAGCTATTACGGATTCATGGAGGGAAACAAAGGTCTGACGCAAATCTATGACGGAATGTTCAACCTGTTCGATTACACGCGCAACGGCTTATTTTATGCTCCCGTATTTCTTGCTTTGGGCGCTTGGGCGTCTAAGCAGCCGAAACGGGAGAGGAGCGCGGCCGCGCAGGCCGGCTTGTTCGCCGCATCGCTAATCCTGATGTTCGCCGAGGGCATCCTCCTGAATGCGGCGGATATTCCAAGGCATGACGGGATGTATATTTTTGCGATTCCCGCCGCTTATTATTTGTTCCAATGGGCGCTGCACTGGAGGGGCAAGTCGGGCAAAGCGTTCAGAGACTGGCGGGTTTGGATTTATATTTTGCATCCCTACGCCATCGTCCTTGTTCGCGGAGCGTCGGAGGCCGTACATCTGGAGCATTTGTTTATTGCGAATCGTTTGCTTCATTTTCTCGCGGTATGTCTATTGTCGATCATAATAGCCTCAGCTGCCGTAAAGCTTGAGCATATGCGCCGCCCTCGTCCGTCTCATGTAGATGCTTAAAGGAAATGAACAAAAATAGAAAATTTTCAGAGCTCTCATCGTGTTTTTACCCCATTAAAGCCGACTTGATACGTAACCCGTATCCAAAAGCCGCTTCATGACGAAGCGGCTTTTAAATATTCGACTTTATAAAATTATTTTATATTCGTTGATTTGTGCTTTAAGGAATCAAGCACTTGAAGAAGCGGAGATTTTGTTACCGGAACAGGGCGGGATTCCAACAGCTCGAGTTCATTATATGAGCTTTCAATGAGTTCGCCGTGCAAACGCACGTTCGTCTTTATTTTCCTTGATTTCTTCTTCATTCTGGGTAATGAGGCCTCCTTGAAAAATTTGGATATTAGAATGTATGTATGTGCGACCCGTATTGCCCGTGTATTCGTCTATTTAGCATTGATATTCAAAACATCATAAACAAAATAGATCGTAAAACCGGTATCCAAGAGTTGGATTTTATTAAAAGTTTTTTTGTGATACGATAATCCGGTAAGCAACGAAAATATGTTAAGAAAAGAGAATTCAATGATGAACAAAATCATGAAGCCTCATGTGGAGGCAGAGCTGCGGTCTTTCGTTGGAACGGATGTCTATATTCACAGCGAGGCGACATCGTTTGTGTTTGTCCGCAATTTCAAGATTCACGTTACTCATGCTTATATCGCGGGGGATGGCCCGTTCCGCGCTGCTCTCCGATTCGATGGGCATGGCTGGCTGCGGATGGAAGCTCTCACCCACTACGAGATCGCCGGGGACGGCCGCTTGCTGCTGGCCGGCTATGACGACAGAGGGCGGATGAATGCGGCGCTTCACATCGGAAAGGAGCCGTTTCCGGAATGAACAAACCAGTCGATAACGCTCCAAAACGTAAGCTTCTGGCCGTATTTGCCCATCCTGACGACGAGTCGTTTATTTGCGGCGGAACGCTTGCCAAATACGCCGGCGAAGGCGTCGAAATTACGCTGGTGAGCGCCACACGCGGCGAAATGGGACGCCGGATGGGCAATCCGCCTTACCTTAACCGGGAAACAATGGCGGCTGCACGCGAGATCGAGCTGCGGGAAGCCTGCGCAAGCCTGGGCATCCGGCACCTTCTCTTTCTGGATATCCGCGACAAGACGGTTGAATTTACCGATCCCGGCGGCTTGGCGGGACGGATTGAAGATTTGATCCGAGAAGTCGATCCTGATGTCGTGCTTACTTTTCACGAGACGCTGGGCGGACACCCGGATCATTGCGCAATCGGGAAAGCGGCGACGGAAGCTTTCCGGCGAATGGGACATCGAGGCTCGTTATATTTCATTTCTTTCGGGAACGCGATGGAACGGCCCGAGCGTTTCGGATATTCCCGGAAAGACGTGGTCAAGATCGACGTTCGCGGCTATTTGAAGGAGAAGCTTGCCGCGTTCCGGGCCCACCGCTGCCAGACCGAAATCGACGAGTGGGTATGGCTGCCCGACCGGGAGGCGCTCTCCCGATTCGGCGGATATGAATATTTTCTGAAGGGGAATCGGGAGGTTCCGCCGCGCGTTCCGCATGATTTGTTTTAAATTTTCCCCGGAATCACAGCGTTTCGTCTAAAGCGGCTGAGGCCAAGTTATGGAGCACCGAGCTATCCATCGGCGGATTATGAAGGCCGGCGCGAACATCGCGGTAGTACCGTTCCAGGGGGAGCTTTCGCGACAAGCTCGAACCGCCGACGATGCGCATCGCCAGGTCCACGATTTTGACGGCGTTATTGGTGACCGTATACTTGGCCAGACCGAGCTCCGATTTCATTGCGGCCGAAGGCCGTTCTTCCTTCTGCCGGTCCCAGCGGTCCGCTGCCGCGTACAGAAGAACGCGCGCGGTCCGCAGCAGGGCTTCCATTTCTCCGATCGTCTGCCGGACGGAGGGAAGATCGGCGATCGGTCCGGCTAAATGGTTGGGTTGATAAGAGCGGGCGAAAGCAAGAGCGAAATCCCTTGCAGCCATGGCAATGCCCATGTAACAAGCCGGAATATGCAGAAGCCAGCCCCCGCCGTCATCCGCGCCTTGTCCGGTCAGCCGCATGTCTTCCTCCACAAACACATCGTCCAGTATGACATCGTGGCTTCCAGTCGCGCGCATCCCGAGCGTATCCCAGGTTTCCGCAAGGCTCACCCGATCCGTTCGTGTGATCAGAAAGTCGGCCGTGCAGTCCTCGCCCTGGATATAGGCCGTAACGACAAAACGGTCGAGAATCGGTGACAGCGTGCTGAACGTTTTGCGTCCCGTAATCCGCCACCCGCCTGGTACCGGTATAGCCTTCGTTTCGGGCTTACCTCCCCTGCTGGGGCTGCCGGAGGCTGCTTCGCTGGCAAAGGTATTGATCATCGTTCCGTCTGACACAACAGAACGGCACAAATCAGCCCATATGCGCGGCGGCCATTTCCCGGTTGTCCCGATGTGAAGGACCTGGCCGAGATGCCAGCCTACGGCGAGTGCCGTCGAGCCGTCCCCGTAAGCGAGACGTTCCTGCAGCAACACAAGCTCGTAGAGCGAGATGCCGTCCCCGCCGAACGGCTTCGGCACCGTCAGCTTTAAGTAACCGGCCTCGCGAAGATCGGCGAAATTGTCAAAGGGAAAGGATCCTTCCCGGTCGTGCGCGGCGGCACGCTCCGCGAAACGGGCAGCAAGCTCCTCCGCCATGCCTGCCCGTACCCTCTCTTCTTCATTGCGAATATATTGATCGATATATCGATTCATCCTGATTCACTCCTTTCCTTCGCATTATAGCAAAAGGCCGCCAAACATAAGGTGTCCCTAATGTTTGGCGGTCTTCGCCGCGTCTTACAGCGCTTTGTCGTTAATCCCGTTCAGCCAGTCCTCAATGTCTCCGATGACGGAGCCGATGGAATGATCCTCGAATGGCGAGGTCAGACCGGCAAGCTCGACCAGCTTAAGGAAGGATTGGCTTCCGCCCGCTTGGCATAGCCGCAAATAATCGCTCCATGCGGATTTGAAATCTTCATTCGAACGTTTCCAGAATTGGAAGGCGCAGATCTGGGCCAGCGTATAGTCGATGTAATAGAACGGGGAGCGGAATATGTGGGCTTGCTTTTGCCAGAATCCGCCCTGTTCCAGGTAAGCGTTGCCGTCGTAATTACGGTGAGGCAAATATTTGTTCTCGATCTCCCGCCATGAACGCTTGCGCTCGGCAGGCGTTGCCTCCGGGTTGTCGTACACATAGTGCTGGAATTCATCGACGGCGACTCCGTAAGGAATAAACTGCAGGCCGTCCGCCAAATGGTTGTAACGGTACTTGGCGGCATCCTCCTCGAAGAACAGCTCCATCCACGGCCAGCAAATAAATTCCATGCTCATCGAATGAATTTCGCAAGCCTCATAGGTAGGGAATGCATATTCCGGCACTTCAATATTGCGGCTCTGGAATACCTGGAAGGCATGGCCTACCTCATGGGTCAGAACATCGATATCCCCGGAGGTTCCGTTGAAATTGGAGAAAATAAACGGAGCCTTGTACTTGCTGATATACGTACAGTATCCGCCGCCTTGCTTGCCTTGCTTGCTGACCAGATCCATGAGACCGTTATTCCGCATAAAGGAGAAGAATTCATCCGTTTCAGGCGAAAGCTCCTTGTACATCTTCGCCCCGTTCGCCACGATCCAGTCGGGATCGCCTTTGGGAGCGGCGTTGCCGGTCTCGAAGTTGAAATTCTCGTCGTAGTATTTCAATTCATCCAGACCCAGCCTGTCGGCCTGCCGCTTCCGCAGCAGGAGGGCTGCCGGGACAATATGCTCCAGCACTTGCTTGCGGAAATTGGCCACCATATCGGCATTGTAGTCCGTGCGCATCATCCGGTCATAGCCGAGTTCAACAAAGCTGTCGTAGCCCAGCTTCTTCGCTATGCGGACGCGCACCTTGACGAGATCGTCAAATATACGGTCAAATGCAGGCTCGTGTTCGGACATAAAGCCGTATCTGGCTTCGGAAGCCCGTTTACGCATATCGCGGTCGGTCGACAGTTCAAACGGCGCGAGCTGAGGCAATGTGCGTTCTTCGCCTTCAAACTGGATTTTAGCGGATGCGATAAGCTGGGAATATTCCGTTGAAAGCTTGTTTTCCAACTGTAAATCTTCGATGATTTCGGGACTAAACGTACGAAGCGAGATTTCGGCAAGCTGGAGCAGCTGCGAACCCCATTCCTTCTCGAATTCGGCTCTGAACTTGGAATGGACAAGGGCTTTATAATAATCGGTTATGTATTCCTGTAGAATCGGCCCCGTCTCATCCATGAACTCCTGCTCGGCTTTATAAAATTCATCCTTCGTATTGATGGAATGCCGGATGCTCACCAGGGTTTCCATCGTATCAAATTCGCTTCGAAGCTTGTTAATGGCAGTGACGGAAGCTTTTTGCTGCTCTAACGTTGCGCCGTTGTTCAGTTCCCCCAGCAGTCTGGTGAACTCCTGCTTGAATTTGTCTACATCGGGACGTTCATAGCGGTACTCTTCAAATTTCATTATGGATCAGCATCCTTTCGGTCATCTAACCTCTATTATATAATCTGGAAATTATTTTACCATGAAATACTTTCAGATGCGGTGTGAATCCCAGGGGAAGCAAATAAAGAAGGCCGATCCGGGGGGATCGGCTTCCTGTCATTTACGCATATGCTATGCTTTGCGAAGTTTATTTGTTCCCGTAAGGGTGTATCGTTTGAATCGTACCGTCGTCGTTATACGCGAGCTCGGTAAACTTCACGCAGCGTTTATTGTCGGCTCCGCCCGATAGGCTGCTGTCATGATAAAATAAATACCATTTATCATTGAACTGAACGATGGAATGATGGGTCGTCCAGCCGATAACGGGCGTGAGGATCGTGCCTTTGAAGACAAACGGCCCTTTCGGATCTTTGCTCGTCGCGTAAACGATGCGGTGCGTCGAGCCCGTAGAGTAGGAAAGGTAATATTCATCCTTATACTTATGCACCCATGGACCTTCAAAATATCTTCGATCCTCATCGCCTGCGAGAATGGGATTGCCGTCCTCATCCACGATGGATATTTCTTGAGGCGATTGCTTGAACGTGAGCATATCCCCGCTTAATTCGGCAACTCTCGGTCCTAGTGCCGGAGCCGACTCGGCCGGTCCTTCCGCATCCGGAACGAAAGCGCCGGTCTGCCATTTCTCCAGCTGGCCGCCCCATAGTCCACCGAAATACATATACGCTTTATCGTCTTCATCGACCAGAACGGCAGGATCGATACTGAAGCTGCCGGGTATGTAATCCGGCTGAGGCGTGAACGGACCGGAAGGAGACGGGCTAGAAGCGACGCCGATTCTAAAAATGCCGGCCTTGTCCCGGGCGGGAAAAAATAAATAATAGGTATTGTTCTTATAAGCCGCGTCGGGCGCCCATAGCTGCTGCTTGGCCCAAGGGATATCTCTCACGTGAAGGGCTTCGCCATGGTCGATGCAAGGCGCGTTAACATCCTCCAAGGAAAGGACGTGATAATCCTCCATATCGTATTGGTCGCCGTTGTCGTTCGATTGCTTCTCATGGTCGAGATCATGGGAAGGATAAATATACAGCTTGCCTTCAAATACGTGAGCAGACGGATCAGCGGTATAAATATGGGTGACCAATGGCTCGTTCGGTTGCGCGGGCTTTGTCATGATTCATCCTCCAATGGGTTAATGTAATGATGCCGTATCCTGTATTTTATCAAATTGCAGGCGAAAAAGAAGCCTTACAAACTTTAGCTTTTAATTAAAAAATTATACGTAAAACCCGATTGAAATTTCAATCGGGTTCGCTGCACGCATTAAGCAAGCTTCGTGCCCAGCCGCTTTATTTTGTCCAGCCACTTGGCGCGCTGCTCCGCCGAGGACGGCTTAACCGGACTGATCTCGGTAACGCGAACGGGCGTGATACCACAAAACTGCAAGATGTTCCGCTTCATCACATGATGACCGGCATGCCGGTAGATCCAACGGTTATACCAGGCGGGCGTATCCATCGTGACGATCAAATGCGCGGTTTTGCCGGTTAAGAGCTTATCCCAGAGGACCGAATTCTCCCTGTACTTGAAGGCGAAGCCGGGCAAAAAAACGCGGTCGATAAAGCCCTTTAGAATCGCCGGCATTGCCCCCCACCACGTAGGATAGACGAACACGAGATGATCGGCCCACCGGATCAGCTCCTGCGCTTCTTTTAAATCCTCCTCAAGCTCTGTGCGCTTGCGGTATCCAAACTTCAAATTCGGGTCAAAGACGATTTGGCTTAAATCGATCTCGCGTATTTCCGCAGAACGGCTCGCGGCTCCTTCTATATATGAGCGGCATAGGGCGGAGCAGAAGCTTTGCGGATCGGGATGCCCGTTAATAATGACGATTTTAGATTTCATCTGACCATTCCTCTCGTGTAATATGATAGGGGAACAATTAACTACATACAGCATAAAACTTTTAACCGGCGGGAGATATGATCTAAAGCGCATTAATCCTGTTGGATCGCGCAATTGGAGGGGAGATCGTATGAATAGTCAGGGAATTGCCATTTCCTTGGTTTATCCGATCATGAAGGCAATCGTTCATAAGGGCTTGGATTGGAATGAGTTTTGCCGGTTTTCTTCGTTTGACGGAAGTCTGCTGCAGGATGTGGAGGTCCGAATCGCCGAAGAGGAACTGGAACGGCTCATGAATACGGCAGCTTTATTCACGAGGGACGATCATTTCGGCTTGCGCCAGGGTCATTTAACGGACGTGGTGGATTTGGGTATTCTGGGTTACGTGATGATGCATTCCGGGAAGGTTGCCGACGCGCTGGAGGCCTACCAACGATATAACACCATCCTGTGCAGCGGATTTAATTTGGAGTGGGAGGTTCGGGGCGAAGGCGTGCTGCTCCGTTTGTTTCTGCAAAGCCGGGCCGGACGGATGTCGCGGCACTGCATGGAGGATATGGCGAGCTCGTTGTATCAATTGATCGGCAAAATGAGCAGCAAGCGCATTCCGCTTCATGAGATTCAGTTCACGCATGATGCGCCGGATGATACCGTTCCCTACTTGAACGTATTTGGGAGAGTACCGGCATTCAGCGGTACGGACAATTATTTACTTATGAGCAAAGAAGTGCTCGATTATCCTATTTTATATTCCGACTCGAAGCTGCTTGAACTTTTTGCATCGATCGCAGAGGAAACGAGGGATAAGCTGACCAATGGAAGGGTGTTCTCCGATCGGGTATTTCATTGGATGCTGAAATGCATGCCGGTTTATTTTCCAACCCTGCAGCAGACGGCGGAATCGTTCCGGATGAGCACGAGAACCTTGCAGAACAAGTTGAAGGAAGAGAACACCTCGTATAATGATGTTGCCGCCGGCGTCCGAAAGGGATTGGCGGTCGGTTATTTACACAAACGGGAGTATTCGGTCGCAGAGATTGCGTATTTGCTGCATTATTCGGAACCGAGCGCTTTTCAGAGCGCATTCAAAAAGTGGACGGGGCTAACGCCGGGTCAATATCGGACGAATGGGGATACTATTAGCGAATGAGCTATATTAAGCGGAAAATGAGTAAATGAGTCTGCCATGTGAGTTGTCACGTTTTTTGAAGCACAATGCTGCGCTTGAACGACATCAAGGGCTGCCGAAATGGCAGCCCTTGATGTCGTTCAGTTAACCTGCCGCGGCGGTTTGATCATAAAGAAAACTAATCCGAGCGTAAGGAACGACAACGACGATACGGTGATAAATACGATGCGGTCCGATTTATCCATCATCCAGCCGAATAACGGAGGACCGGCTGCAACGCCCAAAAATCGCAAGCTATTGTACAGGGAGGTGATCATTCCGCGTTCGCTTTTTTGAACGGCGCCGGTTATGATCGTATTCAGGCAGGGCAGAAGCAGTCCGGTGCCTATGCTGCTTACCGTCAGCAGGCCGATAAACAAATATATATTTTTGAAGAAAAAAATCGTTGCGGCAAGCGATATCGACATGGCAATCAATCCGATATTCATCAACCACCGCATGAGACGCCCGTTTTTCTTAATGAGGCTTCCCGTCGTATAGGAAGTGATGACCATGCCGAGCAGCGGAATGGCTAGTACCAATGCTTTCATGACGCCGTCGATATTGTAAGGCGGCTTCTCTAAAATGTTCGATAAATAAAAAAGCACGCCGAACAAAATAAAAAGTCCCAAAGAGCCTGCAAAAAACGACGTGATGAGCCAGCTGCCCTTTTCTTTGAACAGCTCTTTTATTTTGCCGATATACTGCTTCAATTCCTGCTTCTTATTACGCTTCGGCTCTTTGATCAGAAAAAGCACGGCCAGAAGCGATAAAGCGCAAAATACCGGAAAAGCGAAAAAGGAAGCATACCATACAATTAAGGCGAGCAAGGAGCCGATAATCGGGCTCAGCACCTTCCCCGTCCCGTTCGACGCTTCGGTCAGCCCGAGAGCCTTGCTTTCCGTTCCGCCCTCGTACATATCGCCGACCAGCGCCATGGCGACGGGGGCCGTTCCGGCAGCCGCAAGACCTTGAATCGCTCTGGCGATAATAATGATCGAGTAAGAGTTCCAAATGGCGCCAAAGCCTGCTAAGATCCCGCCGCCTCCATAAATAACCAGTGCCGGAATGATAATGACCTTACGTCCGAAGCGGTCCGACAAATATCCGATGATCGGAATAAAGATCCCGGCGACTAGGGAGAAGATGGTGATCACGAGACTGCTTTGAAATTTGCTGATTCCAAGTTCCCTTTGCATTTCGGGAAGTACGGGCACAAGCATGGAATTGCCGAATACGAGCACCATCGGGATAGTAGCCAGCGCCGCAAACTCCCAAATCCTTCCTTTAGAGCCGCCGCTGCTTTTCTTGGATTCTTTACCTTTGGATTCGTTGAATGAAGAGAACGTCATGTCGCTCTCGAACGATATGTTCAGCTTGCGTGATTTGGTCTTCTCCATAGGTATGCGCTCGCTCCTCTTGCTTGGAGTATGCCATAAAGATCAAGTTCAGATGCATCCGCCCATACACCACCTAAATTATTTGCAATCTATAAGGTAAGTATGCGCGCGGCATGCATTTGACCAATTCTGACATGAACGCAGACAAGCGCCTTCTGCTTGAGAGTTTTTTACCGGGGACCGAGGATATTTTTTTCAAACATGGGAAAAATTCAATTGAACTATATACAGCTTAGTCTCCTGAATTAATTTCATATTGACCTTGATAACAAATAAAATATTATGTGATAATAGGTTGTAAAGCGCTTTCATGATTAACAGAAAGGAGAATGTGGCTGAATGGAACAACGAGAACAGTGGGGCAGCAGGGTAGGTTTCATATTGGCTGCAGTCGGTTCGGCTGTAGGTTTGGGTAACATCTGGAGGTTCCCGTACGTCGTATACGAGAATGGCGGGGGAGCATTTCTAATCCCTTACTTCTTCGCATTATTAACGGCAGGAATTCCAATCCTTCTGCTGGAGTTCGGAGTCGGACGGAAAGGCAGAGGGTCCGCCCCATTATCGCTGAGCCGGTTATCCCGTAAGTTCGAATGGCTCGGCTGGTGGCAGGTACTGATTTGTTTCGTCATCACAACCTACTATGTTGCGGTTATTGCGTGGGCGATCAGTTACTTCTTCTTCTCGTTCAACTTGAGTTGGGGAGAAGATACGAAAGCATTTTTATTCGGTACATATCTGGGCACTCCCGTTGATGCCGTAACGGAGTCGGGTTGGAATTTAGGTGGTTTGCAGTGGCACATTCTGATTCCTTTAATCGCGGTTTGGGCAGGAGCCTATTTTATATTGTATCGCGGCGTAAAGAAGGGCATTGAAAAAATAAGCAAAATTTTCATGCCGATCCTGTTTGTCGTCATGATCTTGATTGTCATCCGTGCAGTAACGCTGCCGGGGGCAGCCGTTGGTTTAGATCACCTGCTCACACCTGATTTCGGCAAAATATTGCCAGGCTTCCTCGGCGGTACGAATCCGGAATGGCACAGCGTATGGATGGCAGCGTATGGGCAAATATTTTTCAGCCTTTCGATCGCGTTTGCTATAATGATTACCTATAGCAGTTATCTCAACAAGAAACAGGACATAAACAATAGCGGCTTTATTATGGCTTTCAGTAATTGCGGTTTCGAATTTCTTGCCGCGATCGGAGTATTCGCCGCGATCGGCTTCATGGCCGTATCCACAGGCAGCGAGGTGAAAGACGTGGCTGCCTCGGGCGTCGGACTTGCTTTTGTTGTATTTCCGAAAATCATTAACGCATTCCCCGCTCTAAACGGAACGTTCGGAGCGCTCTTTTTCTTGTCGCTAGTCATTGCCGGTTTCTCATCGTTGATCTCTATCGTTGAAGTATTGATAGCAGCCTTGATGGACAAATTCCGCTTAAGCCGAAGAACGGCCGTGAATTGGGTGGTCGGCATTTGCGCGCTGGCAAGTCTCGTTTATACAACCGGCGCCGGTATCGTGCTGCTTGATATTGTAGACCATTTTATTAATAACTTCGGTATCGTTATTGCCGGCCTGTTCGAAGTGATCCTTATCGGCTGGTTCACTAACATAACACGCATCCGGGAAGAGAACAATCTGGTGTCCGACTTCCGTGTGGGCGCCTGGTGGAACATCATGATTATCGGCGTGACTCCGCTCATATTGCTTTTCATGACTTTTAAAAACTTCCAGTTGGAATTCTCGAAAGCATACGAGGGATACCCCTTTCATGCACTGCTTATATTTGGATGGATGATGGTTGGCGCGACATTGTTGATCGCGTTTCCCCTGGCATACGTGTTTAAATGGAAAACAGATAACAAACAGGAGGGAGTCCGGGAATGAGCGGAGCGGCGATCGGCATGTTACTGTTCGGGGCAGTTTTGTTATGGGGCGGACTCGCTCTAACGATTGCAATAGCCATTAAGAAAAGTAAAAAGGTGTAACTCGCCAATAGGCAATAAATGTCCGGCATCGCTTCGATGCCGGACTTTTTTCGACTATTCTGCTCTCGATTTTCAATGCTTCGGTCATCGCGAAGATTCGGGGTATTTTTAAATAAATCATGGATTCCTCTTATATGATCAACCTTTTTCAATAGCTAATTGAAAACAGAGCAAAAACATAATGATTGATTTCAGGAGGGGTAAGCATGTTAAAATGGAAGCGTTCTCTAACGAGCTTCAACAAAATAAATCCGGAAGAAGCGTATGAGCAGCTGGCAACGGCAGCAAAGGCTTACGAAAAATAAGGATAACGGAAAACCCGGGATAACACCTGTTTCGGGCATTGCGTTATCCCATAGAGCGGGAGGAGATTTTGACGATACGTATTAGTGATGTTATATCCAAAATAATGGAGCCCGTCGGCCCCTTGGCGCATACGGTTGACGGCTTGGAGGCCGGTGAGCCCGATTCCGAGGTCAGGGGCATCGTAACGACATTTATGGCGACGCAAGAGGTGATTGAACAAGCGGTCGCAGCGGGGGCGAATCTGATCATCTCGCATGAAGCGAGCTTCTATTGTCATCAGAACCCGATCATAAGCGATCATGACCCCGTATATGCGGAAAAGCTAAAGCTTATCACCGAATCGGGCATTGCGATCTACAGATGCCACGATTACGTGCACCGCTATAACCCCGACGGCATTACGGCAGGCTTGCTTCGTGCATTAGGCTGGGATTCGGTGGTTGACGAGCATAAGCCGGCGGCGGCGATTGTGACGATTCCGGCGATGACCGTTCGGGAAACGGCTGAGTACGTGAAGGGGAAGCTGGGCATTTCTTATGTCCGGACTGTCGGCGATCTATCCGCGGTTTGCACGCGAATCGGGCTGTCGGTCGGCTACCGGGGAGGCGGCGCTTTGTCAATCCCGCTCTTCGAGCAAGAAAAGCTGGACTTGATCATCACAGGCGAGGGACCGGAATGGGAGACGCCGGAATATGTGCGCGACGCTGCGCATCAAGGGAAAAAGAAAGCGTTGATTCTGCTGGGCCACGCGCAGAGCGAAGAGCCCGGCATGAAGGCGCTGGCCGCCCGTCTGGAAGGCGATTTCCCGGATATCCGAGTGCGCTTTATCTCGGGGAAGCATTCCTTCCAGATCATTTGACGATGCAAAGAAGCAATGAAACAACCATCACTACTTATTGATAGAGTGGAGCGAATGCGGTCAATCCGGTTCGTCCATATCCCGCCGGTGAAGCCTGAGGGCAGCCGGTTGATGTCCTCCGGGGCGTCAAATCCGCTGGAAAAGAGCGGGCTATTATTGATATACATGAAAGCCATAAGTACGGCCAGAAAGAGAACGATTTTGCTTCTAAGGATCTTCTTCGGCTTATTCATCCGCGATTCCCTCCCATACTACATTCAACTGCTGCCGCAAATACCCATGAAGGCGCTATCATTCAAATAATGGAACGGCACATTCAAAACCGCGCATTTACAGCCTTTTTGGCGTCGATTACGATAAAGCTGTTACTAATCGATTCGGAGGGATGCGAAATGTCAAAGTTGAGTTGGTACGACTTTATGACCGAGCAGGACAAGGAGCATGATGCGCTGCTTGGCAAAAAGGAGCTTGCCGGATTCGGTGAGACGCCCGCACTAGTGCTGATCGACATTTACTACAGCGTGCTTGGCTTCGAACGGCTGCCGATTATGGAATCCGTCCAAACCTGGCCGATGAGTACGGGCCTTGAAGGTTGGGAAGCGGTAGACCATACGGTCCAACTGCTGGCTTCGGCGCGCAAGAACGGTATCCCCGTCATCCATGTGAAGGGGCTGCACACCGGCGTTAACAGCTGGTCGCGCGGAGGCAAGAAGCGGCGCGATATGTCTAAGCTGATCGAAGAAGACATCCTTAGAGGCAGGGAAATTATTGACGAGGTTAAGCCGCTGCCGGGCGAACTTGTCATCGAGAAGGCGGCTGCGAGCGCATTTCACGGTACCCCCTTGTTATTCCAGCTCGTCAGCCTCGGCATCGATACGGTAATCGCCTGCGGCGAGACAACGAGCGGCTGCGTGCGCGCATCCGTTGTGGACGGCGCAACCTACCGGTTCAAGATGGGTGTCGTGCAGGAATGCGTATTCGACCGCACACAGGCGTCCCACTACATGAATTTGTATGATATGCATCAGAAGTATGCCGACGTTATTGATTTGAGTTATGCTAGCCAATACTTTGATTCGGTAGGAAGCCTGAACAAACAGACCGTGTCCGCCTAAATTTGGGAATGAGCTTAAGAAAGGAGTGTGTTTACTGCCTTCGTAGGCAGCTAGCACACTCCTCTCCTCATCTCATGGCGGATTGGGAAGAGAGGCATCCGGTCAGGCTGGAGGGGTATTCTTGCAGGACTGGTATTTTTGACGTACATTTACACATACAATGACGGGCATACTAGTGCAGCGCCAGAAAGGAGTGTTGAAATTGGATCGAGCGAAAGACATCGCAAGCGAACGCCCGCTTTCCGACAAGTCGGAGATTGAACAAGCAAACATTCGCATGGATCGTGAATTTTACGGAGATACGGACATCGAGCATCCGGAAGAAACGACGGTTCCGTTCGTTAACCGCAATCAGAGCTGATTCCTGACTAGGCATACATAGTCGGGATGAAATAGTTGAGTGAAGAGCTGCCGTGTGGCAGCCCTTTTATTTTAATTTTGTCCTCTTAGATGAATAGCTATTTGCATTATAACGCACCGGGAAGCTGAAGCGACTGCTAGCCTGTCTGTTCTCGGACGGGACGTTCCGCCGCTGACCGGTCTGCATAAGTCGCCTTTGGCTTTCGGCGGCCCGTCGGCCCGACCAGCCATCGCCCGAACGGCAGCTTTTCCAGCAGACTGGCCAAACCGATCGCGCCTGCCGCAACCAAGATAAACGTAATCAATGCCGCCGGCAGATGAGACCCGCTGAGCTGCATGGGCCGCGTTACCACGCTCACAAGCATTAGCACAAACGCGTGGGCCAGAAATCCGCCGAACGAATGCTTTCCGATAAACCGCAGGATGCGGTAAAGCGTGCCTTTCCGTTTCTGCAATATCAGCGCGAACCCGTACAGGAGAAGCAGCTCGGAGACGATGATCAAGAAAGTGGAAGGCTTCAAATAGCTGGAAACCTGTAAATTCATTCGCTCCGCCGAGAAGCGCAGAACATCGTAACCGAGCCAAATATACGCCCCGATGAACACGAACATCGTCCACCCCATCGCATCAGCCGCAAACGTCCGAAACCTGGCCAGGCCGAAGGCGCATACGCTGCCTATCAGGAAGTAGAATACGTACATGACAAAATAATAAGAGCGGTACGCGATCAGCCCCGCCCAAATACCGCCCATGGAAGCGGCCCAGCCTGGCATTCTGTAATAGGACAGCCACAATAACCCGCCGTACATTAGGCCGAGCCCCACGGTCGCCCACGCAACCCGGTTGAATAATTTCCCTTCCGGCTGGAGGTGCAGACGCTCCCGGAACAACGCGACCGCCTTGGAAAACAGCGGGAATAACAAGTAAAACTGAAAAATCATGAGGATAAACCACAGATGGTAGCCGTAGGTCGGCCTTACCAGCTGCAAGAAGATACCCGGCCACGCCGAAGGCTGCATCAACTTGGAGCCGTTAATCCCTTCCACCGCAACCCAGTAAATAATCGTCCAGCATAGAAAAGGAACAAAAATATCACCGAACCTTCTTCGAATAAACGAACGGTAGTTCAGCTTCCCGCTGTAATTGTAAAATAGGATGAGACCGGACAGGAACACGAACGCCGGCGTGCCAAACCGGGTGAAATGATACAGCATCGCCAGCATGACCGAGTCTGCCGGCATGATGTCCGGCCGATAAATATACTCCGCTATGCAGTGCTGAAGCGTCACCGCTAAGAAAGCAAACGCGCGAAGAAGCGTTACTTCTTCGATCCGTTCTTTTTTCTGACGAACCTCCGTCTCAGAAGCCTTCTCTTCGATTCCCGCTTGCAGATTCTTCATCGTTCACCTCCTATTCTAAGAAGCAAAAGGTATTTCAGATTATAGCGGACAAACATTAGAGGAAGATGAATAAGGGCAAATGTAAAATATTAAAATATACTCACTTTAGTCTTCCTGTCATGCTGGTTTTCAATGGAAGAGCAGGCATACCAAAAAAGGATTCGGATGAATCCCGAATCCTATCCGTCTAATCTTTTATTTTCTATTAACAGAAGGCGGTCAGGAGCGGGCCTTCCTTGGCCTGTAGATTAATCTGTTCCTCGAAAAGCTTGATGAACAAATAATCCAGACTATGCAGTTCATTGTCACGGTAAGCGACAAAAACTTGGCTAAGCGGAAAAGGGTTGCGTTCAATTTCCAATTGAACCAGCTCCTTTTGTTTGATTTCCTTCCTCATGTATGCGCTGCCAGATAGAAACACGCCGGTATTGATTTTAAGAAAATGCTTGATTAGCTGCAAGTTGTTCGTCTCGAGCTTCGGCTGGTAGGACAAGCTGAACTGATTCAATGTCACGTCAATCATTTTGCGGTATTGGGTTTCCTTCGGATAGGTCAGGATCGGCTCCTGCAAAATTTCTTCTAGCGAGACTGAGATCCGACTCGCAAACCGGTGATCCGGCGATACAAACAGCATCGTTTGTTCGCTCAAAATCGGACGGTAGTTCAAACCGCTGTCATTGCTCGTATAACGGGTAATGCCAAGCTGGAAATGCTGATTTTTCATTAACCGGACCAGCTCGCTGGATGCGTACGTGTATACCTTAATCGAAACGTCCGGGTATTGATTGGCGAAAGCCTCCATTACATCCGGCAAAATAGAGGCGGCAAACGAATTGTTGCAGCCGATGGACAGCTTGCCGGTTGCCCCTTCGCCTACCCGCTCCACAGCCTCCATCCCTTCCTTCAGCGCTCCCAGGATCCGGCGCGCGTGCGGCAGAAATGCCTTTCCTTCCTCCGTCAGCTTCACATTGCCTTTGCCGCGAAGCAGCAGCGATTTGCCGAGCTCCTTCTCCAGCTGATTAATCCGGTTCGATACCGTCGGCTGCGGAAGATACAGCAATTCTGACGCCTTCTTGTAGCTTCCGCTTTGATAGACGGTGAGAAAGGTGGAGATTTGTTCGAGATTCATCCCTTAACCCCTTTCTTATTGCGTCACATTTATTAACATAATTCTAACAAAAGATTGGCGATCGTACAATGATTTCACGATTAATTAATTGAAAATTCTGAAATGTAACCGTATTCATTCGTTATATGAATAAAATCATTCAAAAACGGTTATTTACCGGGTCGTTGAACGCATGTAAGATGAAAACAACACTAGCGAGCAGTTCTTGATAATGTTAGGTAATATGCCATTTAAGTCACATAATATTCAAGAGGAGGAATGAGGATGAATTCCAAAGGTTGGGAAACGTTTTTCTCGGAGCGCGACAAAGAGCATAATCAGTTGACAGGCAAGAAAGAGCCGAACGGATTCGGTGAGAGACCTGCGCTATTGCTGATCGACATCTATTACAGCGTGCTTGGGACGCGCCGAGAGCCGATCTTCGAGTCGATGGAGACATGGCCGGGCAGTACAGGCTTGGAGGGCTGGGCCGCTGTGGATAAAACAGCCGAACTTGTCGCGGTTGCCAGGGAAAGCGGCATTCCGGTCATTCATGTAAAAGGGCTGCAGAGCGGCATTAAGCCATGGATTCACCGTAAATCCAGACCTTCTGCACTTACGGAGGAGCAGCGCCTCAAAGGCTATGAAATCGTCGAAGAAGTGAAGCCGGTGAACGGCGAGCTCGTTATTGAGAAAACGGCGCCGAGTGCCTTTCAGGGTACGCCGCTCCTTTTTCAACTGGTCAGCCTTGGCATTGATACCGTCATCTGCTGCGGCGAAACGACGAGCGGGTGCGTAAGAGCCTCAGTCGTAGACGGAGCGACGAACCGGTTCCGGATGGGCGTCGTGGAGGAATGCGTGTTCGACCGGACCGAAGCCTCCCATTGGATGAATCTGTACGATATGAATCAGAAATATGCCGATGTCGTTATGCTCGATGACGTGAAGGAATACTTTCGCCAGGTCGGTAAAACGGTAGCGGTGTAAGGAACCCGTGTAAAACCAATTTTAAGGAGGTCATGGATATGTACGGATGGGAGAAATATTTAAGCGAGCGGGATAAGAAGCATGATGAGCTGTGGGGCAAGAAGGAGCTGTACGGGTTCGGAAGCAAGCCTGCCCTCGTTCTGATCGATATTTATTACAGTGTCCTCGGATTCAAGCGGGAGCCGATTTTCGAGTCGATGCAAATGTGGCCTGGCAGCACCGGGCTTGAGGGCTGGGAGGCTGTCGATCAAACAGCCGAATTGCTCGCGGTCGCCCGCGATAACGGCATTCCGGTCATCCATGTCAAAGGGCTGCACAGCGGCGTTAATCATTGGGGAAGACGGAAGCGCAAGCAGGTGGAAATGTCGCCGGAAATACGGCATCGCGGCACTCAAATCGTGGATGAGGTAAAGCCGATTGAAGGCGAGCTCATTATTGAGAAAGCGGCTCCTAGCGCGTTCCACGGCACGCCGCTCACCTTCCAGCTGATCAGTCTCGGCATTGATACGGTCATCGTGGCCGGAGAAACGACTAGCGGCTGCGTAAGGGCGTCCGTCGTAGACGGAGCGACGCAGCGCTTCCGGATGGGCGTCGTATCGGAGTGCGTTTTCGACCGGACCGAGGCTTCCCACTACATGAACCTGTACGATATGCACAACAAATATGCCGATGTCGTCTTTCTGGAAGATGCCAAAGCTTATTTCAAACAAATCGGAGCAGCGACCAAGACGAAAATCCACGCGTGACGGCCAGGTAAACCGGCGGTCCCGGCCATAGGGGGAGAAACCATATGAGAAGAAGATGGAAGTTGAATATTGGTGTTTTGACGGCAGCCGTCATTCTGCTGCTCTCCGCTTGCTCGAACACGTCCGATCCGGCTACCGGCAATACGACGTCGCCGTCAGCTACTGACAGCAGTACGGTAGCGTCAGGGGAGCCTAAAGTGCTTAAGGTGCGTTTCTACGATGATCCTGCCGGTTATGATCCCGCCAATATATTTCGGATCGAGAACGAAAATATTGCCTTTAATATTTTCAGCGGGCTCGCGAGCTACGCCTCCGACACCGGGGAAATCATTCCGGATTTAGCCGAGTCATGGGAAACCGACGACAATATGACCTGGACCTTCAAGCTGAGGCAGGGCGTGCAATGGCAGAAGGGGTATGGCGAATTCACGTCGGCCGACGTGCTCTATTCGTATAACCGGATACTCGATCCGGCAACCGCATCGCCTTATGCCGCAGAGTTTAACAATGTGGAGAGCATGGAAGCGCCTGACCCCTATACGGTCGTCTTCAAGCTCAAGACGCCGGACGGCAACTTCCTGCATCAGGTCGCGAATTATCATCAGGGACAGATCGTGAAGAAGGAAGCAATCGAAGAATTCGGCGACCAAGTCAAATGGAACCCTGTCGGGACCGGGCCTTTCGCGGCGGAGAAAATCGATCCGAGCTCGGAAATCATCCTCGTCCGCCATGACGATTATTACCAAGGGCCTGCGCCTATCGAGAAAATTATTTTCAGCATTATTAAAGATGAATCTACCGCGACCATCGCGCTCCAGAACGGCGAGATTGACGTCATCATGCGCTCTAACCGCGAGGAGAATCTCGATATTTTGGAGAAGGCCGGGTTTAAAATGAACCATGTGGAGAACTATGCGGCTTCACTGAAGGTATTCAATCTGGAGCATCCGATATTGGCTAATCGGAAGGTGCGGCAGGCATGGGCGTATGCGGTCGATTTCGACGCCATTGCCGAAGGCGTATCCCCGCGCCTGCAGAAGGGGGCCAAGAGTCTGCTGCTGGACTGGATGGAAGGGTACAGCGAGAACACGACGCAATACAGTTACGACCCGGAGAAGGCCAAACAGCTGCTCGCCGAAGCGGGTTATCCGGACGGCTTCACGATTAAGCAGGACGGAACGTCCGCGTCCGGAGTCACGGAGCAAATGCAGCTTGAACAGGAATACTTGAAGGCCGTCGGCATCGAACTGGAATTTGATCTGGTCGATACGCCAACGTACAACGAGAAACGAAACAGCGGCGACTTCGACGTGTCGGGGCGGCTGCTCCCCGCGGTTAATCCGGACATGGTGCTCTTCAGCTATCTGCATCCGGACAATATTGCGCCGAAAGGGCTTAACGGCGCCCGCTACAACAATCCGGTGCTGACGGAGAAACTGGAGTCCGCGAGAGCCGAGAAGGATTCCGCCAAACGCTTAAAGCTGTATGAAGAGGTTCAACAGATCGTTATGGAGGAAGTACCGTATTTACCGACCTACGCAGGCAACGTATATTGGCCGAGCAAGCCGAACATCGAAGGGATTGTCATTAACAAGCTTGCACAGGTTAATTTCTACGGCGTTGATATCAAATAGGACTGCCGTGCCGCATGCCGCTATATAGCTCGATTACTGGAGGTGAATGGCGATGCTGAGTTATGCGATGAAACGGATTATGCAGTTAATCGTCACCATGTTCGGCGTCGTTACGCTCGTATTCTTCGCCATCCGCATGATCCCTGGCGATCCGGCGGCGGCGATGGCCGGCGACAACCTGTCCGGGGCGGCGCTTGAAGAATTTCGCCGGAAGCTGGGGCTTGACGCTCCTCTCTGGGAGCAGTATGCGGATTATCTTCTCAGCGTCATCCGCTTCGACTTCGGAAGCACGATTACGACTTCGCTGCCGATTGCCGGTCTCATGCTTAAGGCGCTGCCGATTACGCTGATGGTAGCCGGCTTCACGATGCTGCTGGCCGTGCTTATTGCGATACCGCTCGGGACGGTCGCCGCTTTCCTGGCGAACAAGGGCAAGAAGAAGCTCGACAACGCGATTACGTGGACGGCGATGATCGTCGATCTGATGCCGGCCTTCTGGACAGCGCTTCTGCTTATGCTGTTTTTATCCCTTAATCTTAAGCTGCTGCCGGCAAGCGGCGCCGTCTCCTTCGAGGATCCGTCGCTCATGCTGAAGCGGATCGCGCTGCCGGTCGTTGTGCTGGCCGTCTCCCAGGTCGCTACGCTGGCGCGGATTACAAGGACGGCCGTGCTCGAGGTGCTGAACGAGGATTATGTCCGTACGGCGAGATCGATGGGCATGTCCGAGATGGTCGTCGTCTTCCGTCACGCGCTCAAAAACGCGATGCTGCCGATTATAACCATTGTCGGCCTGAGCTTCGGAAATCTGCTTAACGGCACCGTTATCGTCGAGTTTATCTTCTCGATCCCGGGTATCGGCACGCTGCTCGTCTACGGCATCAACAGCCGGGATTATCCGCTGGTACAGAACGTCATTCTGTTCTACGCGTTCGTCTTTGTTGCTATCAATTTTATTACCGATATGGTGTACAAAAAGGTTGATCCGCGCGTCCAGTTCTAATGCTGACCGCGAAATAGCAGGCTGACTGTCGTTCGGCCGATGAGGAGGAATAGACGTGAAACAAGAAGCTGTGGCCAGAGCGGTCGGTCAGCCGGCTGTGGCGTCCAGACCGCGGATTCAGCTCCCTTACTTGAGCTTTCTCTACGTGAACAAGAATGCCAAATGGGCGATGGTCATTCTGCTGCCCATCCTGCTGATAACCTTTCTCGCGCCGTTTCTGCCGCTTCAAGCGCCGCTGGAAAGCAACATAAGGGCAAGCCTGAACGCGCCGTCGCTGGAGCATCCGTTCGGAACCGACAAGCTCGGCCGGGATGTGTTCAGCCGTACGCTGTCCGGCATTAAGGTATCGCTGTTCGTCGGCATGACGGTCGCGCTAATCTCGCTTGCTTTCGGCATTGCGCTGGGGACGGCTTCCGGCTTTTTCGGAAAAACCGTCGACCGGGTCATCATGGGCGTCGTCGATATTTTCCTCGCATTTCCTTCGCTGCTGCTGGCAATCGGCCTGGTCGCCATCCTAGGCGCCGGAACCGTGCCCGTCATCTGCGCGATCTCCCTTGCGGACGTGCCGCGGTTCATCCGGCTGCAGCGCTCTCTTGTGCTTAGCCTGAAATCACGCCCCTTTATCGACGCCGCCCGCACGGTACAGGCGCCGCGGCTGTGGCTGATGACAAAGCATATCGTTCCGAATACGATTGCCCCTCTGCTCGTTGCCGCCAGCATTACCGCCGCCAATGCCATCCTGATCGAAGCGAGCCTCAGCTTCCTCGGTCTCGGCATTTTGCCGCCGGAGCCGTCGCTGGGCAACATCATTAAGGATGGGCAGGTGTATCTGCAGCAAGCCTGGTGGATCTCGACGCTGCCCGGCGCGGTTATTCTGCTGATCGCGATTTCGCTTCATTTTCTGTCGGACGGCATTCGGGAGGCGCTCGACCCGCGGGCCCGCAAATAGGGGCCGCACCGGCGGAAGCCATTTCATTTGATGACAAAAAGGAGCTGACAGTTATGGAGAACGGGGCAACAGCAGGAACGATTAACCGACCGGCCGGCAAACAGGCCTCACTTACTCAGCCCTTGCTGCAGGTCCAGGATCTGCACACGCATTTCTTCACGGAGTCCGGCACCGTCAAAGCGGTAAACGGCGTGAGCTTCGAGCTGCAGCGCGGCGAACGGCTTGCCGTCGTCGGAGAGAGCGGATCGGGCAAAAGCGCGATGGCGATGTCGCTGATCCAGCTTATCGCATATCCGGGCAAGCTTGTATCGGGCAGCATCCGGCTGGACGGCAAGGAGCTGGTCGGATTAGGCGAGCCGGAGCTGAACAAGCTGAGGGGCAGCGCGATCGGCACCGTTTTCCAGGATCCGATGTCCTCGCTTGATCCGGTTATGCGGGTAGAGGATCAGATGATTCAGCCGATCCGCATGCACCTGAAGCTGGGGCAGAAGGAAGCGCGCAAGCATGCGGTGGATCTGCTCACCAGGGTCGGCATTCCCGATGCGGATAACCGGATCTCCGCTTATCCGTTCGAGATGAGCGGCGGCATGCGGCAGCGGGTCATGATCGCGATGGCGTTATCGTGCCGGCCGAAGCTGATTTTGGCCGACGAACCGACGACTGCCTTGGACGTGACGATTCAGGCGCAAATCGTCGAGCTGTTGAAGACGATGACCGAGACGACCGGCAGCGCTATGATGTTCATTACGCATGATCTGGGGCTGGTCGCCCGTTTCGCCCAGAAGGTGGCCGTCATGTATGCGGGTAAAATCGTGGAATCCGGCACGGTGGGGGAAATATTCAGCTCGCCCAAACATCCGTATACCCAAAGCCTGCTGAAGACGATCCCAAGCGTCAGCGGCGAGAAGCGGAGACGGCTGCTGCAAATTCAAGGCCTTCCGCCGGACATGAAGCTGCATATAACCGGCTGCTCCTATAAGGAGCGCTGCCCCGCGGCATCGGAACGCTGTTACACGGATGCGCCGGAGCTTATGCCGCGGGAGGGCGGGCAGTCCGCCGCTTGTTGGCTGAAGAATGGTCTGATGACGGAGGGGTATGAGAGCATCACGACTTTGCTGAGCCAAGGAGAGAAGCCGGAAGCGAAAGAGGGCTGGAATCGTATACCGTTAAACGGTTCCGTCTCGGAGCAGCCGGACTCCCCGGGCGATGATAATGTCGTGCTGCGGATTACCGATTTGCATAAGCATTTCAAAAAAGCGTCGTTGCTGCCTTGGAAAAAGGGTGCCGAAATCCGAGCCGTGGGAGGCATAAGCTTAAAGCTGCAGCGCGGGGAGACGATGGGCATCGTCGGTGAAAGCGGCTGCGGCAAAAGCACGACCGCCCGCATGCTGCTGGGGCTCGATGAACCGACGAGCGGCCGGATCGAAATAAACGGCAGCATTCAAATCGTATTCCAGGATCCTTACTCCTCCTTCAACCCGAAGATGAAAATATCCGATATTATCGCCGAACCGCTTCATGTGCGCAAGATCGGGACGAAAGAGGAAAGACTGCGGCGCGTCCGCGAGCTCATCAAGAAGGTGGGGCTGGATCTGTCTTATTTGTCACGGTATCCGAGCCAGTTAAGCGGCGGCCAACGGCAAAGGGTCGGCGTGGCGAGAGCGCTCGCGCTTGATCCAAGCATCGTCGTTGCCGATGAGCCGACTTCGGCGCTCGACGTGTCGGTGCGCGCGCAAATTATTAATTTGTTATGCGATTTGAAGGAGGAGATGGGTCTCAGCTTCGTATTCATCTCCCATGATCTATCGACGGTACGTTACATTTCCGATACGATCGCGGTCATGTATCTCGGCGAAATCGTCGAATACGGTCCGGCTGAAGAGATATTCGTTCATCCGGCGCATCCTTACACGAAAGCGCTGCTTGCCGCCGTGCCGGTTCCCGATCCGATGATCGAGGGTGAAAGAACGATCGAACAGCTGAGGGGCGAGCTGCCGAGCCCGGCGAATCCCCCTGCCGGATGCGCGTTCAGCAGCCGTTGTCCGCATGTGACCGCGAAGTGCACCGAACGAAAGCCGCCGCTTCGGGGTTACCTGGAGCGCCGGGAGGTCGCTTGCCATGCTGTCTCCTGAGTTTTACCGGAAATTCGGCATTTATGGCGGGGGGTTATTCTTCACGATTACCGGAATGGCGCAGCCGTTCTTCACCCTATACGCACAGGAGATCGGGGCGTCGACGGCGGCGATCGGATTCATGGTTACGATGAGATCGCTGCTGCCGATTTTCATCGCGATGCCGATCGGCCAATTAATCGACTCCGTCGGGCCGATCCGGATGTTGAAGTACGGCAGCGTGCTGCTCATTCTCTCTTTATTTACGAATATGATCGCTACGGATCTATGGATGCTTAGTCTGTCCCAGGTGTTCATGGGCGCTTGCATTATCATTATGGCATCTTCGTTCCAAGTGCTCGTCTCGGAAGGGGAAATGGGAGAGCGTAATGAAAATATTAAAAAATATTCCATGTGGATGTCGGGCGGGGGCATGCTCGGCCCGTTAATCGGCGGAGCCTTGACCGCGATGTTCGCTAACGAATTGTTTGGCTACAAATTTTCCTTCGGGGCGGCATGCGCCTCTTCGCTGCTGTTCTTCATCATGCTGCTGGTTGTGGCCAAAGGGTACCGGAACACGGTCTATGCCGATGCCGTGAAGCCGAAGGACCTGCTCAAAATGAAAGGGATCGTCGACAGCTACGCAAACGGGATTCACTTGACCAAAATCCGCTCCGTGCAGTTCGGACTGATCGGGACGTTTCTCATTATGTATATTCAGGCATTATATATGAGCTTCATGCCGATCTATCTCAACGAGCTGGGCTATTCGACCATTCTCATAGCGGTCATTATTTCGATAAAGGGTCTGGCCGGCATGCTGTCGCGTTACGGCCTGGGTTGGTTGATGAAGCGGACCCACATGGAGCGGATACTGCTTATCGCCGGACTGATCGCCGCGCTTTGCGTCGTCATTACGCCGATCGCCGGACTTCATGTAGCAGGGGTGATTCTGCTCGCATTAGTTATGGGAGGGGCCGTGGGCGTTAATTTGCCGGTTAGCATCATGATTATCGTCAATGATACGAAGGATTCGGACCGGGGCAAAATTATGGGGCTTCGTCTTATTATGAACCGCTTCTCGCAAATTTTGAGTCCGGCCATGTTCGGCGTGTTAGGCCAGTGGTTCGGTCTTACGGTCGCCTTCTATGCCGGCGGGGGATTTTTGGTTGCGTCGATGGTGGGCTTTTCCGCCTATACCTCGTTGAAGTGGAAGCTGCGAACGCAGGGGATGCCCGGGAAGGAACGAAGCGGAAGGAAGGAGCGACTTGCCGGCGCTCCGCCGCCGGGCGAAGAGCCGAAGCCTCATACGATGTAATGATACGGGTGAAGCCCAATTCAACCTATCCCTGCCGATCGGAACTTTAACACGGCAGCGCTTTAAACGAATGTGATGCCCGGAAGGGCAGCTCCTAAGTGGAGCTGCTTCCGGGCTTTGTTTCATTGAAGGGAGACGGCCGCGGTTCGGCCGAATAAAACCATTCCCAGATTGCATTTATCGTTTTTGCGAGATTGGATACGGAGCCTCTGCCGGCCTTTGGCGAGAAGAAGTTCGGATATTGGCCTTCAATATCCAGCATCGCGACGTTGCCGGGGGCGTAGAAGCGCCGTCCTTTCTCCCGCGCATTGTATAACAATCCAGGGTAGCGGTGCGAACTGAACCGGTACTTGGCATGGGACCAGCCGCCTTGCCAAGGAAGAGAGTCGCCCTCGAGCCAGACGCCTTTCTTGGCGATATAACCTACCCGTTCTTGAAAACGTCCGCCAATCGGCACTTTAGGCGATCCGACCTGTACGATGAATCGGACATCGATTCCGTCTCTCTCCAGCAGCTCGGCGGCATGGTAGGCAGCGGCTCCGCCGCTGCCGCAGCCGATAAGCAGGACCGGATCACGCGCGCCAAGGGTTCGAACCAGCCGTCTTGCTTCTTGTCCTCCGGCTGATTGCTGTACCTGCTCGGGGTAGAGACGGATGTCGCGCCGCACGGCTTTGGCTTGCTTGAACAGGTTTTCGTTTCCACCGCCATAGGGAAACAGGACTCGGATCGTCACCGTCATTTGCTCCTGCTCGAACCGGCTCTTCAGCGCTTCTGCCAGCGGCCGGAATTCCGGCTCCGCGGCGCGGATGCCTGCTACCAGATAGATGTTCACCCGTTTACGATTTGACATGACCGGCATAGCCTTCATCCTTCCTCCGCATAAGTATGCTTTTGAAACACTTCGTCAAAAGACCGGGCGGCTCCTGCTTAAAACCGATGTATCGATTAGCCGGGAGGAGCTGGAAGAGCTATTCAGCCGTGTCAGATCTTGCGCCGTCGGCCGGCAAATATCGGAGATCTTAACCGGCATCGGATGCAACTTGGAACGAGACCTCGATGTTTTGGTTGTAATTGCCGAAGCTTTGCCCGAAGAGCGTTACGCCGCCGACGTTTGCCGCTTCGGACGGAACGGCAATCCGGAAGGGCAAGTCTTTGCCGAATGCCGGATGAATATCCCGGACCGTTACGCCCGACAGTTTGACCCCGTCGATGTAAGAGCCTTCTTCCGTTACGGAGACGATCTTCAGCAGACCGTGCTGGGTCTTATTCTTCTGCGGCCACCAGTCCGGATTGAGGATGCCTCGTCTCTCCCCGAAGTCGCCCGGGCATGTCCAAGTCCCGAGCCGCACCCGGTTCAGTTCGAATGAAATGTCGGACGGCCAATTCTCATTGCAGCCGGGAGCTTCCGAGCAAAGCTCCATCGATAAGTCGATCCGGACGAGACGCTGTCCGGGCAATAGGTAATTCGGTATGCGGTACTCCACGAAGCCCTCGGCAAACCAAAGGACGTCGGCTTCGAAGCGCCGGGGATCGGAAAAGTATCGGGGGTCGTCCATTTGTCCCACGAATGAAGACGGGACGGCCAAGCCGCAAGTAGGCTTCACGGAATAGTCGGTGTAATGCCCGATCCGAATGGAGCAGGACAAATGATCTTTGACTTCCGGCTCAGCGCGGAAGCTCCCTTGAAAGGCTTCCATGGCGAGCGAGCATATTTTTTGTCGGCCATGCTTGCCTGGAGCCGGCTTGCAGGAGACAATTCCGGCTTCCTCCAGCTTCTGAATATGGACGGTTACGGTCGCGGAAGAAAAGGACAGCCGATCCGCGATTTCGCGTACGCTCATAGGCTGCTTCGCGAGCATATCGATAACGTCCAGGCGCGCCTTGGAGGACAGCGCTTCATATACGAGTAACGACTTGTGATCGGTTGATAGGAATCGGATGACGATCGCCTCCATTTAATTAGTTAAAATACTAACAAAAATGATGAATGTCTGCAAGTTCAGAAATATACGCGCTCATATTGACATATAATTCGTAAAGTTTCTATAATCAACATAGGGAAATGACATATAAAATTAGTTAAATAACTAATTAAATGGATAGAGGGATGGCGGAGAGGCGAGAGGAGAGTGACGATTAATGGATATTTCGGCAATTTTACCGGATTGGAAAGTGGAGAAAATCGAAGTCGCGGCCCTGCGGGGGGAACGCGCCAGAAACGCGGGTTCCAACGGCAGGCTTGGCGAACACGGCAAGAGATGCTCGGTCGGTATCGCACGCATTACGATTGATGGACAGACAGGTTACGGAAGTACGGGCTTGCTGACGCAAGCTCAAGGAGAAGCTCTCATCGGCAAACGTCTAATCGATTTATTTGATTCGGAGGGCAGATTGCTCGAGCCGTACCGCATTCCGCTCGAATATCCGATCTTGGACTGGTTGGGGCGCAGACGGAACGAACCGGTGTATGAAATGATCTCGGGCAGCCACCGTGAACAAGGGTCGCCTCTTGTTGTGCCTTGCTACGATACCTCGCTTTATTTCGATGATCTGCACCTGGCGGATGAGCGGGAAGCGGTGAAACTGTTGGAGGAGGAAGCGGCGCAGGGTCTCGCCAAGGGTCACCGTCATTTTAAAATCAAAGTCGGCCGCGGCGGCCGCCATATGCCGATATGGGAAGGCACAAAACGGGATATTGCCATCATCCATGGCGTTGCCGGGGTTGCCGGCCCGTCGGGCCGCATCATGATTGACGCCAATAACGCATATAATTTGAATCTGACGAAGGAAGTGCTGGCTGCGGTTGCGGACGTCAATTTGTATTGGATCGAAGAAGCCTTCCATGAAGATGATGTGCTGTACGCGGATTTGAAAGCCTGGCTTCAGAGCCGCAACCAGGAGGTGCTTATCGCGGACGGCGAGGGACTTGCCTCTCCCCATCTCGTGAATTGGGCGATGAAAGGCTATGTCGACGTGCTTCAATATGACATCATTCACCCGGGCTTTACCCACTGGCTGGAACTGGGAGCCAAGTTGGATTCGCATGGCCTGAGATCGGCTCCGCACTGTTATGGCAACGCTTACGGCATATATGCTCTGGGACACGTGGCTGCAGGGATCAAAAATTTCGAATTCGTGGAGTGCGACGACATTGTAATCGAAGGAATGGACGTCTCCGCATACCGAATCGAAGACGGTCTATTCCACGTCCCGGCCAAAGCGGGCTTCGGCATTGATTTCGACGATGAGCTGTTCGCAAGAGAAGTTGCGAAGTCAGGCTGGAGCCGGCAATGAGCGGCGGATGCGGGGGAAGAAAACGTCTGAATAGCTGACGGTCAGCTCTATTCCAGGGAGTTTTTTATTGGAATAGAGCTTTTCGGTCTTTATAACGAACATTTATGATAGATAAAACGAGGTGAAAGTTCGAATTCACGTTAATATTTTATTAAAATAGGTTATTGTTTCGGCAACAATAATGAATTATAGTTAATTCAAGAGATTTTTGCTAACTGAGTGTTCGTTATTAAGAACTTAAAGGAGGTTATATGGAGAGTAACATTATCATCGGAGAACATGTTCTCTGTATTTCTTTTGCCTCTTCAGCCGTCAGGTCGATCTTCAGCCGAACGTTTCCGACTGTTGTCGGCTGCAGCTCCAATGGCTTCGAACCGGATATCGCCGTTCATTTGGATGCGGGATACGGTACCCCGTTCATTAATTACAATGTTGTGAAGCAGCCGAATTCCGGAACAGTACGATACTTAAGATCGGATTACTTGATTGAAACGGATGAGGAGTGTAGGCGGGCTGCGATCCGATTTCATGACGAGCTCGCATTAAAGCATGCCTTCATGCATGTATACAGTCTCTACATTGTGCGCCGCAGATGGGGGCTGCTCGTTCATTCCTCCTGCGTAACGGATAACAAGGGCGCGCATATGTTCACAGGCCGTTCCGGCGCTGGGAAGTCCACCGCGGCAGTCTTATCCGAATCCGAATCGAGAGGAATCATCGCCGACGAAGCGACGATCCTTCGCATACGCCCGGGCGAGGTGACCGTCTTCCATTCTCCTTTCCGGAGCGAGCTTCAGACTGCGGCCGCTCAAGAGCCGATGAAGTGGAGGCTCTCAAGCATTCATCTGCTTCATCAAGCCAAACAGCACCGGCGGACGCCCATTGCCAAATCGGAAGGATTGATCCGTTTAATGGACAAAGTGTTTTTCTGGAATCCATCGTCCGGCGACACGAGAGCGATTATGGAACTACTGAGGCAAACCGTTGATCTCGTTCCGTTGTACGACCTTTATTTTCGCAAGGATCCTTCATTCTGGGAGTTGATTTCCTCATGACCTTATACATTCGAAATCCAAGCTGCGAAGCCATTGAGCTGGACGGCGAGACGATGATCCTGAATCCGGACGGCTTAACGATTACCCAGCTCAGTCCGGTCGCAAGTTATTGCTGGTCGCTGCTGAGCGAGACCCATTCGGCCGGTTCGTTGTCGAGCGCGGTTCGCAGCCATTATGAAGAGACGGATCTTGCCGTTGAACAAGACATATCCTTGTTCCTGCGCGAATTAATGGAGTGTGGTCTCATTGCGGCAGCAGAGTAATGATGCTCTGTTTCAATTGCTGGCGCGGATCATGCAAAGAGACGGCCGGCTTGTGATACCGGCCAAAGGCAGCAGTATGTTCCCGCTCATTCGAGAAGGCAACTTATGCCGATTTCGTCCCGTAATGACGGAGAATATCCGCAAAGGAGATATCATCCTCTTCAGCACGGAATCGGGCCAATTGATCGCACACCGGCTGCTTACCGTGATGCGGCGCGAGGAACGGCTGCTCTACATTTGCAAAGGCGATACGAATCTGGGATGCGACGAACCCATCCGGCGCGAACAGATGCTGGGTGTCCTATACAGCATCCGGAAAGCAAGAAAAGAACTGCATATGTCGGACCGGTCCGTCTCTCTCTGGACGAAAGCGGTCATTGCCTTGCCGATCATATCCCAAGGGCTGAACCGTTACTTATCCTTTCAAAAAACCAGATCCGCCAACGGGGTTTCTCTATGACCGGAATCGTTCGGTTTCGTCTGTTGTTCGGCGGAGTCAGGAATGCATTTGCGCTGCTTGCCCCTTTCCTTATCAGGCAGCGAAAAACCTATGCGGGGCTGCTGCTGCTCGTGCCGGCCGATATTGCGCTGACCCTGGCTTTTGCCTGGTTTCTCGGGCAAATCACCGATGCCGCGGTACAGCAGCAGTTCGAGAAGCTGTATGGGCTTATCCCGTTAGGGATAGGGCTCAGCATATTGACTATAGTGTCCGACTTTATGAGCATCCGGCTGGAATTCACGGCCTCGAACGGCTTGAAGAAAGCGCTGTCGGAGCGGCTGCTCCGGCATATCCTGCTGCTGCCGGCCAGCCGGATGAACCGGCTGCATTCCGGTGAAATGATGACTCATTTCAATCGGGATATACACAGTATTAACGGAATGATCGGCAGAAGCCTCATCCAGTGGCTTCGTCTGCCGCTTATATTCATGGCCGTATTCGTGTATATGCTTCAGATTCATTGGGTAATGGCCGTTATGGGGCTGCTTATAATCCCTTTCGCTCTCGGGTCCGGCGCACTGCTCGGGTACATTCTGCGGCGACGGTCAAGAACCATTCACGATCTGCACGGGGACGTAAACAGCTTTCTGTCGGATACGCTGCAGGGATTATCCGTGATTCGTTCCTTTACGGCAGAGACGGCTTGGTTTCGGAAATATGCGGATCAATACGGTCAGCTGTACACGCTGCAGCAGAAGTACATGCGGCTGCAAGGATGGATTCGCGCGGGAGGGCAGGCGGCGGGAGCTTTTATTTTTTTGATCAGCCTCTGTCTAGGCGCTTATTTCGTCTCTCATCATATCATTACGATTGGTTCTCTTCTCTCATTCGTTAATTTATCGGGCCATTTGCTTTATCCGTTAACCGGCATGGCGGGACTGTGGATCGGCATCCAGGAATCGTCGACCGCGGCGGACAGAATCGCGAAGGTATTGAGCGAGCCTGTCGAGAGTCCCGATCTCCCAGAGCCCGTCGCCGTCTCCGGCCCCAAAACGATTGAATTCCAGAACGTCAGCTTCCGCTATGACGAGGAAATTCCGCTTATCGAACGGTTCAACCTTACGGTTCATGCCGGCCAAACCGTTGCGGTCGTCGGAGCGAGCGGAGCGGGAAAGTCCACGCTTTTCCACCTGCTTCAAGGACTATACCGGCAGCAATCCGGATCGATTATGCTTGACGGCGTCCCCATTGGCCAATTGACTCGGGCGCAGCTTAGAAGCGCGATTGCCCTCGTCGAGCAGGAGACGTTCCTTTTCTCGGGCACCATTCGCGATAATTTGCTGCTTGCCCGTCCGGGCGCCAAGCAGCAGGAGATCGAACAAGCCGCGAAGCATGCGAATATTCATGACTATATCCTATCGCTGCCTGACCGTTATGAGACGGAGGTCGGCGAGAGAGGAATAACGTTATCGGGGGGACAGCGGCAGCGCATCGCCATCGCGCGGGCTATCCTCAAAGATGCGCCGATCCTGCTCCTGGACGAGGCGACATCCGCCCTCGACAGCGAAACGGAATTTCTGGTCCAACAGGCGCTAGACGGACTTATGGAAGGGCGCACGACAATCATCATTGCACACCGGCTTTCGACGGTCCGGCATGCCGATCTCATCGTCGTGCTTGACCGGGGCGCGATCGTTCAGACCGGCAGGCATGATGAGCTGGCGGGACGGGCGGGGCCTTACCGGAAGATGAACGGCAGACAGCAGGTTAAGAAAGGAGATAACACGGATGATCTGGAAGCTGCTGCAGGCGATATACGACACGAGCGTTCCTATTCCGTCTGAACCGGAGATTCTCGAACCGGCGCTGGATGACATTGCATACTTCCGTGTTGCCCCGCAAGTCTATCAGCTGCTTAAGCAGCAGGAGAGACTTGACAGCTTGCCCGCAGCGTACCGGAACCGCCTGAAAAACAAATACGACGAGACGGTAAGGTCAAACTTGTACATTCATTATGAGAATGAACGTATACTCCAAGCCTTCGAAGCTTCGGAAATTCCTGTCATTCCATTAAAAGGCGTCCGTTTCGCCATGAAATATTTCGGACATATCGGCGCAAGAGGAACCTCTGATATCGATCTGCTTCTGAAGAAATCCGATATGAAGCGCGCTGAGGCGTGTATCCGACAGCTTGGATTTACGAACGAAGAGAAAACGATCCGCGCCCACTTTCATCGCAGTTTCTCGAAACCTCTGGCCGGAACGCCGCATTCGCTCACGGTCGAGCTGCACTGGGGGCTGTTGATGGAGGGAACCTCGAGATACAGCATAGCGCCTTTTTGGCATGAGGCGGTGCCTTTGAAGCCTTATAAGCAGGTCATGGAGCTGTCGGAATATCATCTGTTTTATATGATCTGCCTGCATGGGTGGAAGCATGGACTGAATTCCCCGAAGTATCTGATCGACATCGTTCAGCTGCTCGAAGTCAGCGGTGACCGGATCAGCTTCGACAGGCTGCTGCAGGACGCATCGATACACCGAACCTATAAGAGGATCGCCAGCACACTGTCAATCGTCTACCGGCAGTTTCCTTATTTGGAGGCCCGCAAGCCGCTTAAGCTTTCGAAGAGAAGAGGAAATTGGTGGGATTACGATACCGTTCGCGGCAAAAAAAAGAATACAATCACGCGATATACACGGTTTCTGCAGTATCAATGGTTGGACTTCGATTCTCCCAGCCATGGCTTGGCAGCCTCCGTCCATTATTTGGAGTCTCTGGTCTTGTTCCGGAAGGGGGTGAAAACAAATGATCAAACCTATGTATGAAAAGCCTGTCGTGCTGAATCATCGTCCGATTCAATTCGAAACGGTCGTCAGCGGCAGCGGCAATTTTCCCGGACTCGGAAACGGCGTAGACGGTGTTCCGGCCAAGGAACGCGGAGATTTCCCGGGCCAGGGAGCAACGGAAGGAACGTTTCCCGGCAAGGGACCGACTCATAATCATCGTCCATAAATAGGTCACGAGGGCTGTCTCCGCGAGGAGACAGCCCTTGCGTTTGCCCAAAAGCAGCTTTACCTGCCTTTCGGCATGATTCTGATTGTATTTTCCGTAGAGGCATACCCAAATGTGACAAGCTTTATCCAATTCGCTTCCAAAATCGAGTTCACTTACTCCTCCGTACGCGATTCTACTCCCTCAGCCTTCGTTAGGAAGAAAGGCCAGACGTAAATCGACGCGCCGTAGAGCTGCGAACGACGAGCTCCGGCTCCAAATAAACGGTCTTGACCGACGCCGGCGCCTCGATAAGCTCGATCATAGCGGCTGCTATGACCGAAGTGATGTCGGATATGGCAACGCCTACCGCCGTAACGGGAATCTCAATCTTCTCCATCTCCGGAAGATTATCATAGCTGACGATCGACAAATCCTGAGGAATTTGAAGTCTCTGCTCGCTGACGGCGCGTATAATGCCCCGGGTTATATCGATCCCGCCGCTTATGACGGCCGTCGGGCGAGCCTCCCGTTCCAGCATGGCGCGGGCAGCCGTATAACCGTCGTGAAATTCCAAGCCGGCCATCCGGAGGATGGAGCCTTCCGTAATGGAAAGACCCAGCCGGGCGGTCTCTTCGCGAAAGGCTTCGATCTTGACGGCTTGCAGCGGATCATAGCTCTTCGGCTCTCCGATATACGCGATGTCCCGGTGGCCGAGATCAGCCAGATGGCGGACGGCTAGTCGGACGGCTTGCCCCCGGTTCACGTCAATGGCGGAATAAGGCGTATAGCCGGCAGCGCCATACGTAAGGATCGGGATTTGGAGCGGCCTTAAATCCGATGAGCCGGAGAGGTCGTCCCGGTCGCCGAACACAAGAATGGCGTCGACCTGGTAACGGCGGAAGGTTTCGATGGCTGTCTCGATACTGCTGATCGACAGCAAGGTAATGTAGCCATGCGACTCAAGCTCTGCGTTAACCCTCGTAATTAGTGAGGAGAGCGCCGCACGTTCGATGGACGGCCATACGACGCCGATCGCTCCGCTTCTTCTCGAGACAAGGCTTCTGGCCGCAAGATTAGGCTGGTAACCCATTTCCTTCGCAATGGACAGAATATGCTGTTTGGTTTTGTGTTTGACGAGCGGGCTGTCCCGCAGCGCCTTTGAGACGGTAGAGAAGCTGACGCCTGCCTGCTCGGCGATATCTTTGATGGTGACCATGGATGCCCTCCGAAAGGAAAGATATGAAGCATTTTCTCAAGTTTTTCCCCTTATCATAGTATAGTTATTTTGGAATTGAAAGCGGCGGATTCTCAAGTAGACAGGTCAAACGGTTTCAGCTATCATAAAAATAACAACGTTGTTAATCTGGGAGGAGGATTGTTCATGTTTAACCTGAAGAATACGGTATCGGTTGTCATTGGCGGGAATGGCGTTCTGGGCAGCGCCATGGCAGCCGCGCTTGCCGAAGCGGGATCGAAGGTCGCCATCGTCGGCCGGAATATGGAGAAAGCCGGATTGGTATGCGGAGAGATTGAACGCGGCGGCGGTTCCGCGATTCCGGTCCAGGCGGATGCTACGAAGAAAGAGGAGCTCGAGTCCGCCTTGAATAAGGTGCTCGAGTGGGGAGGACGGATCGATACGCTCGTCAATGCCAGCGGAACGAACAGCCCGACTCCTTTTTTTGAGCTGGAGATGGAAGAATGGGACCGGATTATGGACGTTAATCTGAAGAGCGTCGTGCTGGCGAGCCAGGTGTTCGGCAAGAGGATGATAGAGCAGGGCGGCGGCGGATCGATTATTAATATTTCGTCCGTATCCTCCGAACCGCCATTGTCCCGGGTGTTCACGTACTCGGCTTCCAAAGCGGGCGTCAACAGCGTCACGCAGTTTCTGGCCAGGGAATTCGCGCCCCATCATGTCAGAGTGAATGCGATCATCCCGGGCTTCTTCCCGGCAGAGCAGAATAAAAAGATTTTGTCCCCGGACAGAATCGAATCGATTATGCGTCATACTCCCATGAACCGCTTCGGTACGCCGGAGGAGCTTAAAGGAACGGTCGTTTATTTGGCCTCGCCGAAAGCGTCTTCGTTCGTAACCGGTGCGCTGCTGAGAGTAGACGGAGGATTTGGAGCGATGACGATATGAGCGGAATACTTAGAAGACTGGTAGAGCATACCCCGATACCGAAGCTGGTGAAGATCCGTCAGACATTCGACGATACGAAGCTCGCCGACCCGATCGGAGAGTTGACGGAGCGGCTTCGGGCGCCGGGCGCCATGCCGGGCATTGGCGCAGGCCAGAAGGTGGCGGTGGCCGTCGGCAGCCGCGGGATCTCCCGCATTGCCGAGCTGACCAGGACCGTTATCGACGAACTGAAAAGGATAGGCGCCGAGCCGTTTATCGTGCCGTGTATGGGCAGTCACGGCGGAGCGACGGCAGAAGGGCAGACCGAGGTGCTGGCCCATCTTGGCATTGACGAGCAGCGGATGAACTGTCCGGTCCGGTCTTCAATGGAGGTTGCCCTGGTGGACCGATTGCCGAACGGACTGCCGATCTATTGCGACAAGATCGCGGCCGAGGAAGCCGACGCAATCGTTGTGATTAACCGGATTAAGCCGCATACCGCATTCCGCGGTCCGATCGAGAGCGGCCTGCTCAAGATGATTTCAATTGGGCTCGGCAAGCAGAAAGGCGCGGAAGCGTGCCATCAGCTCGGATTCAAATATATGGCGGAGAACGTGCCGGCGATGGCCCGCGTTATGATGAACAAGCTGCCGATCCGGTTCGGCGTGGCGATCGTGGAGAATGCGTATGATCAGATTTGCCGCATTGAAGTGCTTGGCAC
This sequence comes from Paenibacillus harenae DSM 16969, assembly GCF_000422465.1. Classification (GTDB taxonomy): domain Bacteria; phylum Bacillota; class Bacilli; order Paenibacillales; family Paenibacillaceae; genus Pristimantibacillus; species Pristimantibacillus harenae. Next base: position 348,068 of record NZ_KE383842.1, read on the forward strand.
CGACGTGATGGAGGAGAGGGAGAAGGAGCTGCTGCTCGAAGCGAAGAGCAGGCTGCCGCAAATTTTTTTCCCGGAGCTGGATGTGCTGGTCATCGATTATATCGGCAAAAACATTAGCGGAGACGGCGCTGATCCGAACATTACAGGCAGATATCCGACACCTTACGCGCATGGGGGGCCTGAGGTGAATAAGATGGTTGTCCTCGATCTGACTCCGGAATCCAAGGGCAATGCGAACGGGGTAGGCACCGCCGATTTCACGACGAGCCGGCTGGTCGGCAAGACGGATTGGCCGGGCACCTATGCGAACGGGCTGACTTCAACGGTATGCGCGCCGACGAAGCAGGCGACAACGCTGGATAATGACCGCGACGCGATCAAGGCTGCGATCAAGACCTGCAATATTCTCGATTATCATCAGTGCAGACTGGTCCGCATTCGCGATACGCTGCATCTCGGAACGATTGAAATTTCCGAACCGCTGCTGGAGGAGGCAATGCGCAATCCGCGCATCGAGATTTTGGAAGGGCCTTACGAATGGCAGTTCGACGCGGAAGGTTATTTGCCGAAATGAATAAGGGAAGAAAAGTGATAGTAGCCATAGCTGCAGGCAAAAAACGCCAACCGGATAAAGTCAACTGAAGAGGAGGAATCCCTACTATGCATGACAAGTACAGCAGGCTGCAAGCGATTTTATCCGAAATGGAATCCGTTGTCGTTGCGTTCTCCGGAGGCGTTGACAGCACCTTCCTGCTCAATGCGGCGCTTCGGACGCTGGGGAGCGAACGCGTGCTGGCCGTTACGGCGGACTCGGAAACCTATCCGACGGAGGAGCTGGAGGAAGCCATTCGGCTGGCGGCAAGCCTGGGAGCGGCTCACCGTGTTATTGAAACGTCCGAGCTGAATATTCCCGGCTACAAGGAGAATACGGGAAACCGCTGCTATTTTTGCAAAAAAAGCCTGTTCGAGCATTTGGTGCCTTTCGTCCAAAGCGGAGCATACAAGCATATCGTCTACGGGCTGATTGCCGATGATATGAACGAACACAGGCCGGGTATCCAAGCAGCGAAGGAGCGCGGCGTTCGGGGGCCGCTGCAGGAGGCGGGACTATTCAAAGAAGAAATCCGTGATTTATCACGCGAGCATGGGCTCCCCACCTGGAATAAGCCGTCTTTCGCCTGCCTCTCCTCCCGGATCGCTTACGGAGAAACCATTACGATCGAGAAGCTCGGACGTGTCGGGGAAGCGGAACGCTTCATTCGTTCGCTTGGTTTCAGTCAGGTCCGGGTAAGAAGCCACGGCGATATCGCCCGGATCGAAGTGGAGCCGGAAGCGATGGAAAGGCTGATTGCGCACGCTTCCGGCATATCGGATAAGCTGAAAGCGCTCGGGTTTATTTACGTATCTATGGACCTCTCCGGCTATCGCAGCGGCAGTATGAATAAAGTGCTTGATCGCGGGGGCGCGGCGATATGAACGAATTTGAGGATATGGGCTTTTGCAAGCTTGACGTGGGCCGCAATGAGCGGACGGGACATCCGGAGATTGTCTTCGGCATGGGCAAAACAGCCGAACAGGTGGAGACGATCTTCTCCCGGCTTGCGGAGGTTCACGGGAGAGCGCTTGTGACACGGGCAACCGGCGAAATGGCGGAGAGAGTAGCCGGTCGGCATCCGGAGGCGCGTTACGACGAAGTGTCCCGTCTCATTTCCTTTGGTCAAGCCGCGCTGAAGCTGCCCGGCAAGGTGGCGGTGCTGACCGGCGGAACGTCGGATATTCCGGTCGCGGAGGAGGCGGCCGGAACGGCGGAATGGATGGGCTGCGAGGTCGACCGCATCTATGACGTCGGCGTTGCCGGAATCGACCGCCTGCTGAGCCAGAAGGAGAGGATCAGGGAGGCGTCGGTTGTGATCGGGGTTGCCGGCATGGAAGGGGCGTTGGTCAGCGTCGTTGGCGGTCTCGTCCGCCGGCCTGTCATCGCGGTGCCGACCTCGGTAGGCTACGGCGCCAATTTGCAGGGCATTACGACGCTTCTTGCGATGCTGACCTCCTGCGCGTCAGGCGTCACGGTCGTCAATATTGACAACGGCTTCGGCGCGGGATTTCAGGCAGCGATGATTTTACAATTAGTAGCGGAGGGCGCAAAAGGATGAGGACCCTTTATTTGGATTGCATTTCCGGCATCGCCGGGGATATGGCGCTGTCCGCGCTGGTGGACCTGGGCGCCGATCCGGATTATATCGTCAGCCATTTATCCCGGCTGCCGATCGATCCGTTCACGATGGAATTCGTGCAGGTGGACCGGAGAGGCATCGCTGCGAAATGGCTGAAGCTGAGCTTAGACCGCAGCGGGGACGGCAATGAGAGTCTCAAGCGGAAGCATGAGCACAGCCAAGGACAACAACATCATCACGAACATGAGCATCACGAACATGAGCATCACGGACATCATGATCACCCTTCACACGAGCATCATGAGCACCATGTTCATGGACTTCATACACATATGCACGAACACACGCATGATCATCATGATCGCCATCAACACGCACATGACCACAACCATGGTCGCCACCATGAACATAGAAAAGCAGCCGACATCATCCATATGATTGAGAGCTCCGGCTTGCCGGCGCGAGCGAGAGAAAGAAGCGTGGCGATCTTCCGCTTGATTGCCGAAGCGGAGGGCAAGATCCATGGGATGGATCCTGCCGAGGTTCATTTTCACGAGGTTGGGGCGATGGATTCCATTCTGGATGTCATTGGGGTATGCCTGGCGCTCGAAAGTCTCGATGTCGGCCGGATCATCGTCTCGCCGGTACCGACAGGAACGGGCAGGCTTCGGATGGCGCATGGCTTATATCCGATTCCCGCGCCGGCGACGGCCGAGCTGCTTCGCGGCGTGCCATTATCCCCGTTCACGGCTATGGGCGAATTGACGACCCCAACCGGAGCAGGGATCGTTAAGGCGCTGGCCGCCGACTTTGGCACCTTGCCGGCCGGTACCATTGACCGGATCGGCTACGGCGCGGGAACCAAAAATTTTGACCATCCGAACGTGATCCGGGCCGTCCTCTATCAGCGGGAGCAGAAACAGGAAGCCCGGGAAACGATCGTCGTACTGGAAGCGCAGGTGGATGATTCTACCGGGGAAATGCTTGGCTACGCGATGGAAAAGCTGTTTGAAGCGGGGGCTCTCGATGTGTACCATACTCCGGTTTATATGAAAAAAAATCGGCCCGGCGTGCTCATCAGCGTAATCTGTTACCCGGCTAACAGCGATTGCTGCGAGCAGGCGCTGCTCTCGGAAACGTCGACCTTCGGCGTTCGCCGGAGCGAATGGCAGCGCAGGGCGCTGGACCGGCAGTGGATCGAGGTCGTCACCCCTTACGGGCCCGTTCGGGTTAAGCAGGCCGTTGACGGTGGACGAATCATTCGCCAATCTCCCGAATACGAGGATGCGGTGCTTGCTGCCCGAGCCTTCGGCGTACCTCTCCAGACGGTTTTCCGGGAAGTATACCGGCGGTTAGACGTTTAGACACGAACTTTTGCAACCACGCTGTTATTGAGGCAGAACAAGGAGGAATTATTTCTAATGATGAACACGCAAAATGTGATTAGCGGCGCCGATCTGCGTCAGACCGTTAACCGGCTGGTTCAAACGGCGCCTGTCACCGATATGCATACGCATTTATATGCGCCCGAATTCGGAGAACTGCTGTTATGGGGCGTCGACGAGCTGTTGACTTATCATTATTTGATATCGGAATCGTTCAGATGGTCGGAGGAGGATTATGATCTTTTCTGGTCCATGAGCAAACGCGAGCAAGCGGATTGGATTTGGAAGCGGCTTTTCATCGACCATTCTCCGGTGAGCGAAGCGGCGAGCGGCTTTATTACGATCCTGGATCGTCTTGGATTGGATGTCTCCACGCGCAATCTGGACGATTACCGTCAAGCGATTGCCAGCCGCACGGTGGAGGAACAAGTCGATACCGTCATGCAAATTGCGGGAATCGAAAAGATTGTCATGACGAACGACCCGTTCGATCCGGTTGAACGTCCCGTCTGGCTGGCGGGCAATGGGAAATCAGACCCTAGGTTCTATGCGGCGCTTCGGGTCGATGCGCTGTTGAATGACTGGCCGCATGCCGTGAGCGAGCTGCAGGCCCTTGGTTATGAAGTGCAGGCGGAATGGAGCCAGCGGACGCAAGCGGAAACCCGCCGGTTTCTGAAGGAATGGATCGTTCGGATGGATGCGCTTTATTTGGCCGTATCCATGCCCGGCGACTTTGTCTATCCGGCCGATGATCATCGCAGCAGCATGATTGACGACGTGATGATACCGGTATGCCAGGAACAGAAGATTCCGTTTGCGCTGATGATCGGTGTCCGCAGGCGGGTAAATCCGGGGCTGAAACTCGCGGGCGATATGAGCATGCTGTCCGACGTGTCGGCTGTCGAAGCGTTATGCCGCCGGTATCCGGAGCAGAAGTTTCTCGTCACGATGCTCGCCAGAGAGAACCAGCATGAACTGACGGTGCTGGCGCGCAAATTCCGCAATCTGATGATTTTCGGCTGCTGGTGGTTTCTCCACATTGAATCCATGGTCGAGGAAATGACGCGTTTCCGCATGGAGCTTCTGGGCACTTCGATGATTCCGCAGCACTCCGACTGCCGCGTCTTCGAGCAGTTGATTTATAAATGGGAGCATTCCCGCAAAATCATCGGCACCGTGCTCGCGGATAAATACGAGAGGCTGCAGCAGAGCGGCTGGCAGGTGACAGAAGATGAAATAAAAAGAGATTTGGACGATATGCTGAACCGGAACTTCTGGCGGTTTCTAGGGAAGTAACGCTTTCGGTAATGTTAGTCCTCCATAAAGAAATCGCCCTCTGGCTTACCTGAACGGCAGGCCGGAGGGCTTATTCGTATTGCCGGCGTTCTTCCTCAGACCCGTGGTTTAATCGTTGCAGATGCCCTTCAGAACAAGAGTAATGACGGTGATGGTGTCTTCCAACGAACCGCCTTCATCCGGACTTTGTGCGATCCATAACGCAGATTCATTCAAGGCGCCGGAGAGAAAATGAGTCATGGCGTCTAAGGGCACCGGTTTAAGGGAGCCTTGCTGCTGCAGAAGCCCAAGCTGCTCTCTCAGGTGTCGCATCGAATTCTCCTCATCCATCCTGCGCCACGCTTCCCAACCAAGCACGGCTGGACCGTCTATGAGCAATATCCTTTTATTTCGCGGCTCGACAGCTGCAGCAACAAATGAGCGGCAGCCCCGAATCAGCTGCTCCCATGCGTCATCGCTTTGCATCGCATCGGCTTCAACCCGCACCCCGATTTCTGACTGTACGGACTCCAGCACGGCTTGGAACAATCCTTTCTTGCTGCCAAAATGATGGTAAAGAGCGCCGCGTGTAAGATTGGCCTCCGCGACGATATCCTCCATTGACGATTCCGCGTATCCATGCTCCGTAAAGTGCTTCCTGGCTACTTCTATCAGCCTTACAATCGTTTCACTCGCTTGCTCTTTGCTTCTTTTCATCCGGGTATTCGTCTCCTGTTAGTTGTTATTGCTCGGCTGACTGTTCCCTAAAATATGCTACTTGCTGTTCGTGTTGTGTCGTACTCATCCCTTGCTGCGCATCTCCTCATCGAGCCATAGTTTCTCATTATACTGTTCGCCGTATGCTTCGGAAGGAGGGATGATTGTGATCACATCGATCAGTACGCCGTTCGGATCGCTGGTGATGAAATGGCGCTGTCCGAACTCTTCGTCCCGGATATCAACCAGAAGGGGGAGCTTCTCCTGCTTAATCAGTCTTTCGTATTCCTCATTAACATGATCTACTTCAAAGTTGAGAATGAGTCCGTTCACGGAGCGTCGGTAAGCGGCAGGGATAGTCGGGTGCCCAGCCTCCAGAATAGCCAGCTCAAACCCCCTTTCAGCTTCCTGGGGCAATCGCAGGCTTACATACCAGTCGGCCTCGAATACCGTCTCGAAACCAAAGTAGCTTCGATAAAATTCAGCGCTTAAAGATACCTGATCGGACAAAATAACGGAATAAAAACTGTTCACTTTCATGACAGATTCTCCTTTACGAGTTGATAGCTGGATTTTAACATACAAACAGAATGTATGTAAAGAAAAAAGGATCATGCTATTACCACTCGGCGAGATGGTGTCCGGATACAACCAAGTCCAGCACATTCCGATTGGAAACCAAAAAGGAAGACTCCGGCATTCTTTTCGGGAGTCTTCCTTTTTGGTTTATAAAATCCGCGACAGCTTGCGGTATTCGCTCGCCGAGATTCCCTCATGGCGGCGGAACAGGCGGCTGAAATAGTGAATGTCCGGATAGCCGACCTGACCGCCGATTTGCTCGATCGTCATATCCGTCTCACGCAGCAGCCGGCGCGCTTCACGGTGGCGAACGGACTGCACGTATTCGCTTGGCGGCAGCCCAATCGCTTGTTTGAACAGCTTGGCGGAATAATCGATGCTCATCTGCAGTTCATCGGCAATCGATTGATTCGACCAGAAACCGGAAGGATAAGCTTCAATCTGCTCGACCAGCCGGGCTAGCTTAGCGCTATGAGGGGATGCCGCGGCTAACGATTGAGACGGCGATGTTCGCATCAATTGGCACAAAATGTTCAACATCAGCGATTTGCAGACGAGTTCATAGCCGGTCCTGCGCATCGTAAATTCTTGCACGAGCTGCTCCATCAACTGCACGCATGCAAGAGGCGGCGTATACAGAACCTCGGACGACAGCGGGGGGAACATATCGGAGCAGGCTTCATGCGCGAATTTGCCCGGATGGATGTCCTCCTCGTTCACGATCATATCGGCCTCCGTCATAATCGTCAGCTCATGGAAGAAGTCGAAGTGAATGCCGAGCAGCCGGGCATCCGGCTGCGATATGATTTCATTCTGATGATAAATGCCGGACGGGAGGAAAATGAGCCTGCCGGCGTCGATCACGAAACGTTGTCCGTGCATCGTTGTGGCCGCTTGACCCTGGACGACATAAAGAAGCTCAAAATTGTAAAGTCTGCGCCGGGGAAAAATGCCGGTGGAGACCTGCTGGAATTGCGCGTAGTGGATGCTCGGCGACCATTCCTGGAATGCGGCTGGCCGCTGCAGCGGATATGTTTCTCGATGTTGATCCATAGCCTGAGCTCCTTTCCTCATAACGGAAACGTCCAAATACTGCTTCGACAGCTAAATGGAATTGGTGAATATACAGTGAATTTACAACTATTATGACATGTGATTCACCTATACACAATACAGCTGAATAAGCTAAAAAAGGAGTTATTTATGTACGTTGAGGATGAGCGTTGGAAGCATGAAATCGGAGACTGCGAATGGATACGAAGGGGCGTCCGGAAGGTTATCAACCTGAAATGACGGCCCCTTCTTATTGCCGGTGTAAGCCGATTTAACTGCGGGTAAAGCACCTTTCCCGCCGGGTGCATTCAGCAGGATCGGGTCCGTACGGGCGATCAATCGACGGCCGCGCTGCACCTCCGACGGATGCGCATCTTTAAGCGAAGCGGCGTGCGCTTCGGCATTTTGCAACAACTCGGTTATCCGTCACCTATCTCTCTTGTTTATTGTTGGATCTCATTGTTTCATAATGGGCCGCCATTTCGGCGCGCACCTCCGCCAGCCTCCCGATCAGCATGTCCGGTTCAAGGATGGTCAGCGCTTTGCCGTAAGGAAGCAGAAAATACGGCACGAAGCGAAGGGAGGAGCGGTCAAGGATGAATAAAGCTTCCCGGTCCGTACGTTTGGCGAGAGCATGTCCGAACATCCAGTGCTGACAAAGCTCATTAAGCACCTGTGCATCCGCTTGGATGCGGACCGTTAAACGAACCTCCGCATCACGCGGGTCCGGAAGCAGATTGCTCATTAGAAATTGCTTGGCGGAGAAACCCTCCGGACGTTCAAAGCGGCTGGCGGAAGGGGCCAAGCTTCTAATGCGGTCGACGCGGAAGCTGCGCAGCTCCTGCCGGAGGCGGCAATAGCCCGCCGTGTACCAGCAGCCCTTCCAGTGAATGATGCCATACGGATCAAATTCACGGTTCCCCGGCGAGCTGCCGCCGGCATAATCCATCAGAAGTGAACGGCCTAGAGCCGAGGCTTCCTCCAACATCCGAAGATGAGCCTTCAGTCCTTCGTCAACCGACGGATAAATAACGGAAATGCCATCGCTGTGCCGCACAATGCGGCTGAGCTGCTCTTCATTCGTATACAGCTTGAGCTTATCGATAGCCCGGACAAGGGCGTCCGTGAATGGATAGCCGGCTTCCTTCGCGAAGACGGAGGCTTGCACAAGCGCCTTTTGCTCCTCCATGTCGAACAGCAGAGGCGATTCGAAGAAGCGGCCGAGCATTCGATAGCCGCCGCCCGGTCCGGAATCGGCAATAACGGGGGCTCCGCTGGCACATAAGGAATCGATGCACCGGTATACGGTTCGGATATGAATCTCAAGCTCATCCGCCAGCTGCCGAGCAGTCATTCGTTTGCCCGACTGAAGCAGCCATAAGATCGACAGCATATTATCCGCTTTGGACATGGCAAGAATTCCTTCCTGTTATGGATTTCTTGTTTCGTCCTTATTATATCGTATCAAAGGAGAGGCGCCATGCCCTTTCTAACCCAGGTATCATAAGTCGGCCCATAAATCTCCGGGAGCGTCAGACCGGCCTGACGCATCAGCACTGTCATTTGCCCCCTGTGGTGAGCCTGGTGCATGATCGTAAAATGCAAGGATGCGCCGTTCGCCCAATGCTCTCCCATAATCTCCGTCGTTTCATGAAGACTCGCATCGCTCCACTGGGTCATGACGGCGTTCAGCACCGATTCACTGATCTTGCGGTATCCCTCCGCAATGACTGACGCGGAGCTTGGAGCCTGATCCTCGGAAGGTCCGTCAAAGTCCAGACCGCATGATGTCATATAGTGCAGAGACTTGACCAAATGCCAGGCGATCTGGCCCAGCGTCCGGCGCTCGGCAGCGATCTCCTGGTCCAAGGAAGCGTCAGTCAAAGCATCCATCGCCCTCTGCGTCAATTCGGCTTCCTGCACCCATTCCGTTGCAAATTGTTCCAATTTCTCAAACATATTCATTCCTCCATTTGTTATCGTATACGTTCTCGTACGCAGTATATAAAATAATCACTGACAGCTGCGGTCAGTAATTTTCATTTAAAAATAAAAAATCCCATGGAAATGTTTGTATCCACTTTTCTATTGCACTATAATAGCCTAGTAATCAGGCTGTTCTCACGGAGCTTGGTTTTCCGTTTTATCATTATGAGGAGGAGAGAAAGAAAATGAATACGGCTGGAACGGCATCCGCCTCCGCTCCCAATGATGTGGGAGATGTGAAGAGGCTGCCCATTTTGATTTCGCTTATTATCGGGGCGTTTTTCTCTATTTTAAATGAAACGCTTCTGAACATCGCTTTCCCCGAGCTGGTCGTCGAGCTTCAGGTCTCGGCCACGACGCTCCAATGGCTGGCGACGGGATATATGCTTGTTGTCGGGGTATTGGTCCCTGCTTCTGCTCTGCTGGTCCAATGGTTTACAACGAGGCAGATGTTCCTCGGAGCCATGACCCTGTTCACGCTCGGAACGCTCGTATGCGGAACCGCCCCTGAATTTTCCTTCCTGCTGGCGGGCCGTTTGCTGCAAGCGGCGGGAACCGGACTTATGCTGCCGGTGCTTATGAACACGATTCTGGTGCTGTATCCGCCGGAGAAACGGGGAGCGGCGATGGGAAGCATCGGGCTTGTCATCATGTTCGCCCCGGCCATCGGCCCTACGCTGTCCGGACTTATTCTGGATTCGCTGCAATGGCGCTGGCTATTTTATATGGTGCTGCCGTTCGCGATCTTCTCGATCGTGTTCGCGTTTATTTATTTGAAGAACGTATCCACGCCTACTAAGCCTAAGGTAGATATTATTTCCCTTATTTTGTCCACGATCGGCTTCGGCGGCATCGTCTACGGCTTCAGCAGCTCGGGCGAAGGACACGGCGGCTGGTCCAGCCCGGAGGTTTACGGAACCGTAATCATCGGATCCGTCTCGCTTCTGCTGTTCGTGCTTCGCCAGTTCCGGGTGAAGGAACCGTTAATGGATCTCCGGGCATTTAAGTTCCCGATGTTCACGCTGACGACTGTTCTGCTCGTCATTATGATGATGACGCTTTTCTCGACCTTGTCGCTGCTGCCGTTCCTGTTCCAGGGGGCGCTCTTGATGACCGTATTCGCTTCCGGCTTGATCATGCTTCCGGGCAGCCTGCTGAACGGTCTTATCTCGCCGCTGACAGGCAAGCTGTTCGACAAGTTCGGTCCGCGTGCGCTAGTTATTCCGGGCGCGTTGTTTCTGGTCATCATTATGTGGTTCTTCACGCAGGTGTCCGGCGATACCTCCAAGACGACGTTTCTGGTTCTCCATATTTGCCTGATGGTCGCGATCTCCATGATTATGATGCCGACTCAGACGAACGGCTTGAATCAGCTGCCTCAGCGGTACTATCCGCACGGAACGGCCATTCTGAACACCCTTCAGCAGGTGGCGGGCGCGATCGGCGTCGCCTTGTTCATCGGCATTATGACGTCCGGGCAGCGCGAATTCCTGGAGGGCTCCTCCGATCCGACATCGCCTGCCCAACTATCCGAGGCGATGGTATCTGGCGTTCACAACGCCTTCCTGGTCGGCTTCGGTTTCGCAATCGCGGCTCTCGTATTCTCCCTGTTCATTAAACGCACGAAGGCGCCGGCGGAATAAAAACTCCGTGCGAATCCATTTGAAATAATGAGCTCCCTATCCGCTTCTTATAGCGGGCTGGGGGCTTTTTTATTGTATAGGAAATGATGCAACTCCAACGATTGTGGATAATCGAATCTGGGAATGTGAGCGGGGTCCTCGTATGAGCAGGCGGTAATAGGTCATTATGAGGCAACCTTATGAAAGAGTGAGGCTAGACTCGCTCTTATTGATACTTGCAAATAGCTCGAAAGAACAATGAGGAAAACCTCACTCGCCGTGAGGCTGCCCTCATAGGGAATGAGGTTTGTAGCAATAGCCATTTCACCGCAGAAGGACTACAGCAGCCGATCGGAAAATAATTCCCAAAAAAATTGGTGTACATATTGACATATCAAGTCAATCTGTATAATATACTATTTGTAAGCGCTTATATCAATGTAACATACAGCATTGCGATAGTTTACTGCCAGGGAGGGAATGGCTGCGAATGAATGTATTTGTAGACGAAATGACGAAAAATGATCCTGTAATCGCAGAGCTGGAGCAATGGCCTCAGATGGCCAAGTTTTACCGCAATTGCTTCTACAACACGCTGGAGACGACGACCGAATTGCTGGACGACGGCACCGCATTTGTATTTACAGGCGATATCCCTGCGATGTGGCTAAGGGATTCGTCGGCTCAGGTCCGTCACTATATCCCCTTATCGGCCGGAGACGCCAGGTACCAACGAATGATAGAAGGCCTGATAAGGAGACAGCTCGCGTACATACAAATCGATCCCTATGCGAATGCCTTTAACAAAGAGCCGAATAACCAGGGCCATAAAGGCGATCTTACCGAAAGCAATCCGTGGGTATGGGAAAGGAAGTACGAGATTGATTCCCTTTGCTATCCGATTCAGCTCTCTTATCTTTATTGGAAGGCGACGGGACGAACGGAACAGTTCGATGAGGCGTTCAAGAAAACGGCATATGCCATTATGGAACTTTGGACGGCGGAACAGAACCATACGGAACATTCTTCCTACAGCTTCCAAAGATTGAACGGTCCGGCATCCGATACGCTGCCAAATGACGGGCAAGGAACGCCTGCATCCTATACAGGCATGACGTGGTCGGCTTTCCGGCCAAGCGACGATGCTTGCAAATACCATTATTTAATTCCGTCCAATATGTTCGCCGTCGTCGTGCTGAAGTACGTGGCGGAAATTGCGAGGATGATATATCAAGATGATGAGCTTGAGAAAGCAGCCCGCAAATTAGGCGGCGTAATCGACGAGGGGATCCAAGCCTTCGGCATATTCAAGCATCATCAATTCGGCGATATATACGCTTACGAAACGGACGGCCTCGGCAGCTACAACCTGATGGACGACGCGAATGTGCCGAGCCTGCTATCGATTCCGTATATCGGCTACGTATCCGCTGACGATCCGGTTTATCAAAATACGAGACGATTTATTTTGAGCCGGGAAAATCCTTATTATTTCGAAGGGAAAGCCGCAAAAGGAATCGGCAGCCCTCATACGCCATCCGGTTATATATGGCCGATCAGCTTGACCATGCAGGCATTAACGTCCGGCAATGACGAGGAAATCCGGGAGCTTCTGAAGACGATTGTCGCTTCGGATGCCGGAACCGGGTTTATGCATGAAGGCTTTCATGCAGACGATCCGGCGCAGTACACGAGGCCGTGGTTCGCTTGGGCCAACAGCTTATTCGGTGAGTTGATCTATAAGCTGGTCGAAGAGAAGAAGCAGCATTTGTTTCATTCCGAGGCATGATCTCTTTCATCTTGACTTTGCATTCATTCATTTGTGTTACAGCGGGCCTGCTCCTGCGAGCAGGCTCTGCATAACAAATAATAAACGGTTGGAAGGGGAAGAAAAATGCGCAAAAGAGGCAGAGTAGTCTGGTTTCTGATGGCGGTCTTGATTTTATCGCTCGTTGCAAGCGCTTGCACAAGCGGAGGAGGCGGGAGCGAGGGCAACGCGAACACCGAAGAAGGGCAGAACAATGTCGAACAGGCGACCCATTCGCCGGAACCTAGCGTTGAGGCTCCCGCTGATGACGGCGCGCCTCCCGCACAGGATTTGGGCGGCTATAAATTCGTCGTAGCCGACAATAACGCGAACAGATGGTTTCCTCAGGAAGGCAGCTCCGATCTGGCCAATGCCGTTATCGACCGGATCAAATGGGTCGAAGAGACCTATAACGTCAAGATCGAATTGAGAAAGCATTCGGAGGAAGAATTCAGCAATGCGGTCCTTGCCGGCGACAAATACGCGGACATTATCATAGCGCCGACATGGGAGCTTGGCAGACATATTAACGGCAAACGGATTCTGGATATGAATACGATTCCGAAGCTGAAGCTGGACAACGACTACTGGAAGGAATTCAACACCTCCAACCTTCTGACTTACGACAACCGGACGTTCGGCGTTGCGGCTCCTTTCGCGAACCAGGGCGACGAGGTGTGGGTACTCGCGTTCAATAAGAGCATTATGGAAGAGCTCGGCCTCGAGAACCCGTATGAGCTGGTGAAAAACAAACAGTGGACGTTCGAGAAGATGCTGGAGATGGAGCAAGCGGCGAAACGCGATTTGAACGGCGACGGCGTGATGGACAGCAATGACCGTTACGGGCTTGCTACAGGACATGACTGGGATATCGGCGTTGCGTTATATCTCGCGTCAGGCAACAAAATCATCGATGTCGCTGCCGACGGCAAGATGACGTATGCCGTCAACACGCCGCAGGCGTATGAGACGATCGAGATGATTAAGAAATTGGCCAAACCGGGAGACACCTTCTTCCCGAAAAAAGAAGGCGAGGATATGGACGCATACGTGAAAGCGTTCGTGGAAGGCAAAGCGCTGTTCCTGGCTTACTCCAGAGGCCGGGGAGTCATTGATCCGATCTATGAAATGGAAAGCGACTTTGGCTTCGTGCCGATGCCGATGGGCAATAATACCGATCAATATCTTTCTTGGGTAAGCCATGACGCGCCGTCGATGGCCGTGCCGGTAACGAATAAGGAGCTTGACAAAACGGGGCTTATTTTGGAAGCGCTCGCATGGAAAGCGCAGGAGGAAGAGAAAATCCGGATGGATGAGATCGCCTTCACCCAATTGCGCGATGACGAGTCGGTCGAAATTTTGAATGAATTGAAAAACTACGGGGTTTCCGACATTGCCTTTATCGGTCAACAAATGCAGGGTAACGTGCACAGCGGTCTGGCATTGATCCCGGATGTCGGCTTCTATAATCAGAACCTGGAGCCGGCTTCCAAAGTGGCGGAAATCGAAGAGGCGGTTAATATCGGCCTGGAGGAGCTGGCATTAAGGCTGAAAGGCGAATTCGTAGAGCCTGAACCGAAGCCGGGGGAGGAGAAAAAGGAATAGCGCAACGCCCGTAACGGAAGTAGGGGCTGTCAGACATATTGATCGACTAACCGGCGGACGGCCCCTATTCATTTGTTCAAAAGAGACTCTGTCCATGTGGGGGAAACAATTATGATGGTGCGAGCTGAACGATTATGAGCGGAAAATTATCGAAGTCTTTTCTTTTTGCGTTAGGGTTATGCTTGTTGGCGTTCATAGGGCCGGCGGCGGTATCGGCTGATGACGATCATCTCCTGATCAAGCTCCCGAGCTACCTTGAATATCTGGAACAGCATAAAGGCAAGGACGCGGGAAGCTCGGATATCGTCATTAAAGCGGATACCTATGCCCGTGCCGATACGGATGTCGAGATTTACGACGACTATGAAGGAATGTACGGCAAATCCGTTCTTACCGGCGACAGCGGAACCATCGAATGGGAGATCGATGTCCCCGAGAGCGGTATGTACAATATCGAGGTGCTCTATTATCCCGTCGAAGGCAAAGGCAACTCGATTGAGAGAATGCTTACGATCGACGGTAAAGTCCCGTATAACGAAGCGAAATATATTCATTTATCCCGGATTTGGAAAGACATAAGCGAAATAAGCCAGGACTTCAAAGGAAATGACATGAGACCGAAGCAGACCGAAGCGCCGAGATGGCGGAAGGCGCTGCTGCAGGATATGCTGGGCTATTATAATGATCCGTTATTGTTTTACTTTGAAGAAGGGCAGCATACCGTCGGTTTCGAATCGGTGAGGGAACCGGTGGTTTTAAATACCGTCCGTCTTTATAAAGCGGAGGATCTCAAAACCTATGATGAAGTGAAAGCCGGGTACGAGGCGCAAGGCTATAAGGAAGCGGATGCGAAAACGGTCAAAATTCAGGCGCAGGATACGTATGAGAAGTCGGATAATACGCTGTATCCCATTGCGGACCGCACATCGGCCATAACGGAGCCGCAGGATCCTTCCAAGCTGCGGCTGAACAGCATCGGCGGAGACAAATGGAAGATGCCCGGGCAGTGGATTACCTACCGGTTCACGGTAGAGGAGGACGGCTTATATAAAATCGCGTCGCGATTCAAGCAGAACAAGCTGGCCGGCATGTACGTCAACCGGAAGATTCTGCTGGACGGAGCCGTTCCTTTCCGGGAAGCCGGGGCTGTTCAGTTTCATTACGGCAGGAACTGGCAGGTTGAAGCATTAGGAGACGGAGACCGGGAGTTCGCTTTTTATCTGGAAGCAGGTGAGCATGAGATTACGCTGGAGGTAACGCTCGGGCAGCTGGCGGAGGTGCTGAACCGGGTCGACGGCAGCCTCTTCGAGCTGAATGCGGTGTACCGCCAAATCCTCATGATTACGGGAACGGAACCGGATTTATACCGCGATTACGGATTTGAGAAGCTCATTCCGGATGCCATCGCAACGATGAAAGAGCAGGCCGCTGCGCTCAGGAAGGTATCGGAGGATATGGAGGTTTTGGTCGGGCAGAAGGGCGAGAATATGGTGCTGCTCGATAAAATCGCCTTCCAGCTGGAGCAGATGGTCAAAGATCCGGAAGCCAATATCGCCAAAACCTTCACGCCTTTCAAGGAAAACGTCGGGGCTCTCGGGACATGGATTCTAACCGTGGGAGAGCAGCCGCTGACGATGGATTATTTGAGCGTCATGCCGGTGTCCGGGAAGCTTCCGAAAGCGGAAGCGCCCTTCTGGAAGCGGCTGATGTTCGAATTCACGTCGTTCCTCATGTCTTTCATTGCTGATTACGATACGTTGTCCGCGGACGGGCGGCAGACGGAGGAGCCGATCGAGGTATGGCTTACGTCGGGGCGGGACCAGTCGCAAATCATTAGAGAGATGATTAACGATACGTTTACGCCGGAGACGGGGATCGGGGTCAAGCTGAAGCTGATCCCGGACAATACGCTGCTGCCGTCGGTGCTTGCCGGCATCGGGCCCGACGTCGCGATGGGCAATCTTGCGGCTGAGCCGGTTCAATACGCTTTAAGAAACGCCGCCGAGAATATGAAGGAAATGCCGAATTACGACGAGATCGCTTCGCGGTTCCATCCAAGCTCCATTGTGCCTTATGAACTGAACGGTAAAGTATATGCCTTGCCCGAAACGCAATCCTTTCCGATGCTCTTTTACCGGAAAGATATTTTGCAGGATTTAGGCCTTGAAGCGCCGACGACATGGGATGAGTTCTATCGTTTAATCCCGGAAATTCAAAAGCAAAATATGCAGCTCGGTTTTCCGGCCGACATTACGGGCTTGCAGATTTTCTTATATCAGGACGGGGCGGAGCTGTATAATGCGGACCGGAGCCGGTCGACGCTGGACGGGGATGCAACAATTGAAGCCTTCCAGAAGCAGACGGAGCTGTTTACGACATATAAGTTTCCGAGGGATTATGATTTTGCCAACCGGTTCCGTACAGGCGAAATGCCGATCGGGATCGCAGATTATACGACCTATAATCAACTGATAGCTTTCGCTCCCGAAATAAGAGGATTATGGGAATTTGCGCCGCTGCCGGGCACCGTTACGGCGGACGGAAATGTAAACCGAGCCACTCCTTCGACTGGGACGGGGATCATGATGCTCAAGGGCGCGGGGGATAGGGAAGCGTCCTGGGCTTTTATGGATTGGTGGACCAGCGCGGAGACGCAATCCAGGTTCGGAACGGAAATGGAGTCGATTCTCGGCAAAGCGGCCAAGCAGGCGACAGCCAACATGGAAGCGCTGAACAATATGCCGTGGACCAAGACTGAATTCGACCGTCTGATGGACCAATGGGCCTACGCAACGGGCACGCCTGAGGTGCCGGGAGGCTATTACGTAACGCGCAGCATCGGATTCGCGTCGGCGCTTGCTTATACCAATGGAGATCCGGAGTCTCTGCTTGATTATGTAAAAGAGGTTAATGATGAAATAACGAGAAAAAGGCGGGAATTCAAGCTGGAATGACCGTGCCTGCGACTGACTTTACAGATTCAGGAGGACTCCAACCATGAATAAAGATTTGGCAGTGAGAGGAAATGTGATTTCGAAGAGACCGGACCATTTTCTAAGAAACCGTCTGGAGACGGGCTGGAAATCGGTTAAAAAAAATAGGGTCGCTTATCTTTTTGCGGCCCCCTACATGATTTTGTTTTTTGCCTTTACCGCTTTGCCGGTTATCGTCTCGCTGGGCTTAGGGTTTTTCTCCTTCAACCTGTTGGAGGCGCCGATCTTCGTCGGCATGGATAATTATATCCGGCTGTTTCTCGGCGACGATATTTTCATTAAGGCCATCGGCAATACCTTCTTATTGGCCGTCATGGTCGGCCCGATCGGTTATTTGATGTGCCTGGTATTCGCATGGCTTATTAATGAGCTTCCGAAGTCGCTGCGAACGATCCTGACTTTGATTTTTTACGCTCCATCCATTTCGGGCAACATCTACCTGGTTTGGGGCATCTTCTTCAACAAGGACGCTTACGGCTATGCCAACGCCCTCTTGCTTCGCTATAACATCATCTCATCACCGATTCTATGGTTTGAGAATCCGCAGTACATGATGCCCCTCGTCATCGTAGTGGCGCTGTGGACCAGCGTCGGTACGAGCTTTCTGGCCTTTATCGCCGGCCTGCAGGGGATCGACCGGACGCTGTACGAGGCGGCGGCGATGGACGGCGTAAAGAACCGGTGGCAGGAGCTCTGGTATGTGACCCTGCCTTCGATGAAGCCGCAGCTGATGTTCGGCGCCGTCATGAGCATTACAGGAGCATTCGGAACCGGGGCGATCGTTACCGCCTTGTGCGGTATGCCGAGCACCGGCTATGAGGCGCATACGATCGTGAATCATCTGGAGGATTACGGCTCGATCCGTTATGAAATGGGTTACGCTTCGGCTATCGCAACGATATTGTTCGTTATTATGATCGGCACCAATAAGCTTGTTCAGAAGCTCTTGTCGAAGGTAGGTGAATAACTTGGTCCGTTTGAAGCTCTCACGAAGCAAGAGCGGGATTAGCCGGTCGTATTTTGCGGATTTCGGCATCTACTTGTTTTTATTGCTGTTCGGTATTTTTATGATGCTGCCGATGGTCTATGCCATTTCCAATTCCATCAAGCCGCTGGAGGAAATTTGGTATTTCCCTCCCCGGTTTCTCGTCAACAATCCGACGCTCGATAACTTCCGGGATTTAATGATCGTCATGAGCGATTCATGGGTGCCCTTCAGCAGATACATGTTCAATACGTTTTTTATAACGGCGGCAGGCACTTTAGGGCATGTCGTGCTGGCTTCCTTATGCGCGTATGTGCTGTCTAAGCACAAGTTTCCGGGCAAGGGCGTCATGTTCGGCATGGTCGTGCTGTCCCTTATGTTCAGCGGCGTCGTTACCCAAATTCCGAACTTTATCATTATTTCTTCGCTCGGCTGGATCGACTCTTATCAGGCGATCATCGTACCGGCCTTCGCATCCTCTCTCGGCTTGTATTTAATGAAGCAGTTCATGGACCAGATGATCCCGGATGCGGTGCTGGAGTCGGCCCGGATGGACGGGGCAAGCGAATGGAACATCTTCTGGAAGATCGTCATGCCGATGGTTAAGCCTGCCTGGCTGACGCTGATCATCTTCTCGATTCAAGGGCTCTGGGGGATCGGCGCCAATCACTTTATTCAAAGCGAGGAGCTGAAGACGCTCAATTACGCGCTCTCCCAAATACTGGCCGGCGGCATCGCCCGTACGGGGACCGGCTCGGCGGCCGCGGTGCTGATGATGATCGTGCCGATTATCGTATTCATAATCTCGCAGTCGAAGATTATAGAGACCATGTCTGCGTCAGGCATGAAAGAATAGGCTTGGAAGGGGAAAAACGAATGGTCAGGAACAAATGGATCTTGTTTTTTGCCGCCATACTCATGCTGGGTTGCTTCGGCGTTGACTCGGCTTCGGCGATGGTTCCATATAAAACCTACTTCTATGATTATGAAGGAAATTATTATGTTTCGCCTGACGCGTATGTGCCAAGCCGGGTGCTGAACGCCAAGGATATGGGAATCGGACAGGAGGGGCTCAACCAGCCGCTTGACCTGTTCGTGGATGAGAATAACTTAGTCTACCTCGCGGACAGCGGGCGGAACCGGATTCTCGTGCTCGATGAGCGCTATCAATTGAAGCG
This sequence comes from Paenibacillus harenae DSM 16969, assembly GCF_000422465.1. Taxonomy (GTDB): domain Bacteria; phylum Bacillota; class Bacilli; order Paenibacillales; family Paenibacillaceae; genus Pristimantibacillus; species Pristimantibacillus harenae. The sequence continues at coordinate 367,427 of NZ_KE383842.1, forward strand.
GGAGATCAGGGAGTTCGTGCTGGAGGACGGCGTCACGAAGGACAGCTTTAACGGCCCGACAGGCATCTTCGTCACCGCAGAAGGACTTCTCTACGTCGCGGACTCCAAGAACGCCCGGATTGTCGTACTTCGCCAAGACGGCACACTTGCGCGGGTTCTGGAGGCGCCGGCATCCGAGGTATTTCCCGCAGGCTTCATCTACGAGCCGTCGGCGCTCGGAGTCGATCCGTCCGGCCGGATCTACGTCATCTCGAAGAGCACGAACATGGGCGTGATCGCCTTGAATGCCGACGGCGGATTTGAAGGCTTCGTAGGGGCGGAGAAGGTCGTGCCGAAGGTGACCGACCTGTTCTGGAAGCTGATCACGACGAAGGAGCAGAAGAGCCGCACTGCGAAGAACGTTCCGACCGAGTACAACAATATCGCAATCGACGAGCTCGGCTTCGCTTACGTGACAAGCAGTGCGCTTGACGCGAGGAATCAGCTGAACGCGATCCGCAGCCGGGATAAAACCAGCCTGCATGCTCCGATCAAACGGCTGAACAATCTCGGAATCGATATTTTAAAGCGCAACGGCGCCTATCCGCCTGCGGGAGACATTCAAATAACAAACGATGTATCACGCTTTATCGATGTCGCGCTGGCGGGGAACGGGATATACAGCACCCTCGATTCCACGCAAAATAAAATTTTCACCTACGACGAAGAAGGAAATCTTCTCTACGCCTTCGGTGGCTACGGCAGCCAAAAAGGCGTGTTCCAGAGCGCTTCCGCGCTGGCTTATCAGGACGCCAATCTGCTGGTGCTGGACAAGGATGCGGGCAATCTGACGGTCTTCCGGCGCACGGAATACGGCGATCATATCGCCGCTGCCATCCATGCCCGGAAAAACCGTAAATACGATGAGTCCATTGCTGCTTGGCATAAGGTGCTGGAGCAAAATCCGTCGCTGGAGATGGCTTATTCCGGCGTCGCGCAGTCTAATATGCGCAAGGAAGAGTACGCGGAGGCGATGAAGAACTATAAGCTTGCGAACGATTGGGAGCATTATTTCAAAGCGTTCTCCGAATACCGCAAGGAAGTCGCCGGCAAGCTGATTCTCCTTATTCCCGCTATAGCGGTTGCGATTCTGTGGCTGCTGGCCAGATTCTTCAAATATGTGAAGAAAGTGAACGGCGGGGGGTGGCGGAAGTCAGGTGAAAGAACGCTCTGGGAGGAGCTGCTGTACGCCTTCCACGTCATGCTTCATCCTTTCGACGGCTTCTGGGATTTGAAGCATGAGAAGAGGGGAAGCGTGCGCGCGGCGGTCGTCATCGTCGCGGCGGTGATGGCGGCGGATATATTCAAGAAGCTGGCCGGCGGTTATATTCTTTACCCGACCGACTGGCGCGTGCTCGATCTGTTCGATACGGTGCTCAGCGTGCTAATCCCGTTCGGTTTATGGTGCTGCGTGAATTGGGGGCTGACGACGCTGATGGACGGGGAAGGAAGCTTGAAGGATATTTTTACCGCTTCCGCCTATTCGCTAATGCCGATCGTAATGATCAGCGTTCCGGTTACGATATTCAGCAATTTCGCTTCGACGCAAGAGCAGCCGTTCATTACGTTCTTCGGGACGCTGTCCTTCGGGTGGTCGCTGGGCCTCATCTTTATCGGGGTGCTGGTCACCAATGATTATCATCCGTTCAAAAATTTGTATACATCCGTCATTTCACTGGTAGGCATGGGGTTCGTCGCCTTCCTGACGGTTCTATTTATTAATATTTTGCAAAATATGAATGCCTTTATTATGACGATCTTCAATGAAATTACATTTCGACTATAGAAAATTCGGGAAGATTGGAGGTCAGCTGTATGAATGTGAAAGGGATCATCTGCGCGCTGCTCGTGGCCTTGTCTCTGCTTGCGTTGTGGAGACCGGCAGCCGGCGAGTCGGCAGGCGCGGCGAATACGGCGGAAGAGGCCGAAGCGCCGGCCGCAACCGAAGCGGCGAAGCAGCAGAAGCCGGTGAAGAACGGAGGCTTGACGCCTGCCGCCGAGAACGACAGGCTCCGATTATATTTCGACAACAACTCAGGGGGAGTCGTCGTTGAGGATATGGCGACCGGGAGCAGGTTCTACTCCAATCCAGCCGATGCCTTAGAGGATCCGAAAGCGAGCGGCGCGATGAAGGAGGAGCTGATGTCCCAGATCAAGCTCATCTACAACGTGAAAGGCAAGGAAGGCGATCTGGAGATGAACAGCTATACCCATGCCATGAAGCTGGATCAAGTGAGCTGGGGCAAGCTGGATCAAGGCTTGACGGTGGACATGGTGCTGGGGCGGGAGGAACAGAGGCGGCTGCTTCCGCAGCAAATCACGAAAGCCAGCTTCGAAGTGAACATCCTGAACCTTATTGAAGAGGAACGGGCGAAGAGAAGAATTCTAGCCTTCTATATTCAATATTCGCGCGAGGATCTCGAGGGAGCGAAAGGCGGCGAGCTGCTCGCGAAATATCCCGTCCTGGAGAAAGAAGATATCTACGTGCTGAAAACCTCGATTACGGAGCGGGATAAGGGCGTATTGGAGGGGTATGTCAAGGAGGCCGGTTATTCGTATGAGAAGCTGGAGGAGGACTACAAGCTGGTCGGTTATAACGGAGACGACGCCGTCTTCCCTTACTTCAAGCTGAAGCTCGATTACGTGCTGCAGGATGAAGGGTTATCCGTCACGGTACGCAACGGGCAAATCGAATATGACAAGGAACGTTTCAATCTGGTGAAGATGATCGTACTGAATTATTTCGGCGCGGGAGAAACGGGTGAGGAGGGCTATCTATTCCTTCCCGACGGGTCGGGCACGATTATAAATTTCAATAACGATGCGAGCAAGAACACGCTGCTCACGACCGGGAAGCTGTACGGTCCCGATTATGCGTTATCGCAGACGGCAAGAGGCAGCTTCAAGCAGGAGTTCAGGACACCGGTATTCGGGATCAAGAAGGACGGGGCGGCGTTGTTCTCCGTGATCGAGGAGGGGGACGCGGTCGCGGAGATTAACGGCATGATGGGCGGCATCAATCATTCCTGGAATACCGCTTATGCCGCCTTTACGATACGGAACAAGGATACTTTTATCCAGAAGAATGCCTTCGAGCAGGCGCCTTGGATTATTTACGAGAAGAACGAATACAGCGGCGATATCGTGATGCGCTACTTCTTCCTGACCGGCGACGATGCCGATTACGTCGGCATGGCCAGAGCCTACCGTCATTATCTTGCCGGCAAGGGGATGTTGAACAAAGTAACGCCGGAGGCGAATATTCCATTTTATCTGGACACCATGGGCGCGGTAGAGACGATGGTCAGAAAGCTGGGAATTCCTGCCCGCAGCCAAGCGGCCGTCACGTCGTTCGAGCAGGCGGGGCAGATGCTGGATGAGCTGTCGCAAGCCGGCGTAAGCAACATGAAGCTGCGATATACAGGCTGGTATAACGGTGGCTTCTATCCGACCGCGCCGGACAAGATGAAAGTAGAGAAGGTGCTCGGAGGCTCGAAGGGCCTGCAGTCTCTGGCGGCGAAGGCGCAGGCTTTGGGGGCGCGGGTTTATCCGGATGTCGACTTTGTGAATGTCTCGTCGAATAAATTCTTTGACGGCTTCAAGCCCCATAAGGACGGGATCCGGTCACTGTTCCAGAAGATCAGCTTCAAGGGCATATTGAATGTCGCGTCCCTGGAGTATGAGAACAGCGTGTGGGGCATCGATCCGAATAAAATTCCCGGCTATTACAGCGGGTTTACGAAGGCTTACGCTTCGTTGAAGCTGAACGCGATCTCCTTATCCACCTTGGGCGAGACGTTAAATTCAAACTTTAAGAACGGCAGGCAGGTTAACCGCCAGCAGTCGCAGGCAATCGCGAAGCAGGTGCTCGCAAAGGCCGGCGAGGCGTATGAGGACATCATCTCCGACAACGGCAATGCTTATATTTTTCCGTACGCGGATCATATCCTGCATCTTCCGGATGAGGACAGCTCGTTTGCCATAGCCGACAGGCAGGTCCCTTTTCTGCAAATCGCGCTTCACGGCTACATCGGGTATGCCGGCGAGCCGCTTAATTTGGCGAATGACTTGCGGCCGGCTGTATTGAAGGCATTAGAGACCGGCAGCGGCGTCTATTTCAAGCTGAATTACGGCGACAGCAGCCTGCTGAAGGATGCCTCCTTGTTCGACGAGGTATACGCTTCGCGGTATGCCGATTGGAAAGAGGAGGCGCCCGCCATCTACGCGGAAATAAACGAAGCTTTGAAGGACGTTCAGGATCAGGCCATTACTGGCCATGAGCAGCTTGCGGAGAATGTGTATAAAACAACGTACGAGAACGGCAAAGCCATTATCGTAAACTACGGCAAACAAGAAATTCAGGTGGAGGGGATGGCGGTAGGTCCGGTTGATTTTGCAACCGTCAACCCGTAACCCCGGCGAGGAGGTTCATCGACAATGAGCAAATGGTCTGCGGCTTTAGGCAGGAAGAAGCTGATGAATCTAACCGTGACGCAGAAGCGGGATCTGATGGGCTGGGTGTTCGTCAGTCCCTTCGTCCTCGGTTTTCTCCTTCTGTTCCTGGGAATATTCATCGATTCCTTCCGCTTCAGCTTCATGGAAGTGAATGTGCTGCAACAGGGCGGGTACTCGGCGAAATTCATCGGGATGGACAATTTCCATCAAATTTTACGAGTCGATCCTTACTTTAACCGGCAGCTGTATAACGCCGTGCAAAATATGCTGTTCGACATTCCGATTATCGTCATGTACAGCCTTTTTATTGCGGTTCTGCTTAATCAGAAAATGAAAGGCCGGGCGGTCTTCCGGGCGATCTTCTTCGTTCCGGTCATTCTGGCCACCGGCATTATCGACAAGGCGGACTTAAGCAACTCGATTATGAACGCATATCAAAGCATACCCGGTCTGGATACCGGCATCGCGGTCGTGAACGAGTCGGCCGGCGGTATGTTCAGCAATCTTCAATTAAAGAGGTATATGTTTCAAATGTTCGATTTCAGCCCTGCGCTCGTAAATGTTACGGTCGGTGCGGCGGAAAATATTTACGACGTGGTGAATCATTCCGGCGTGCAAATTTTGATCTTCCTGGCCGGCTTGCAGGCGATCTCGTCTTCCATCTACGAGTCGGCCAAGATCGAGGGCTGCTCCGGCTGGGAGAGCTTCTGGAAAATTACGTTTCCGCTTATCAGTCCGCTCATTCTGGTTAATATCATCTACTCCATAATTGACTCCTTCACCGGCAGCAAAAATCAGGTCATGGACCGGATTACGGCAGCGATGAAGCTAGGCCAATACGGTGCGGCCTCGGCGATGGCATGGGTTTATTTCCTGATAGCGGCTGTATTTCTCATCGTCATCGGATTGTTCGTAAGCCGGTTTGTATTTTATCAGAATAAGGAGTGACGGCAGATGAGCGTTGCGCAGACGGGCACGCCTATGGCGGCAAAAAGAAAAGGGCTGCTGAGCGGGAAGCTCAAGCACAAATATTTGAAACTGTTTTTCGTGAACCGTTTGTTCTGGGGCGTGATGCGCTATTTACTTCTGATCGGGCTGGCGTTCCTGATCCTGTATCCGCTGCTCGTGAAGCTATCGAACAGCTTTATGAGCCCGCAGGATCTAATCGACGGCACGGTACGCTTCATTCCGAGGCAGGCGACCTGGTTCAATTACGAGACGGTGATTGCCTATACGTCCTTCTTCGAAGGCTTGGCGAATACGTTCGGCATCGCGTTCATGAGCGGCGCCCTGCAAATGCTCGTATGCACGATGGTCGGATACGGACTCGCGCGCTTTAATTTCAGAGGGAAAGGGCTCGTATTTACGCTCGTGGTGCTTACGATTCTGATTCCGCCGCAGACCTATATGATTTCGCTTTATATGAAATTCAGCTTCTTTGATATTTTCGGTCTCCTGTCCGCGATCAGCGGCGGCACCGTCCGGCTGATGGACTCCATGTGGCCGATGGCTATTCTGTCGATTATCGGCTTCGGCTTTAAGAACGGCCTGTATATTCTCATCATGAGGCAATATTTCAAGGGCATTCCGAAGGAGCTGGAAGAGGCCGCATACGTGGACGGCTCAGGCTTGTTCCGGACTTTCGCCCGGATTATCCTGCCGATCTCGATCTCGATGATGATTACGATCTTTATCTTCTCGTTCTCCTGGCAGTGGACGGACAGCTTCTATTCCTCCATGTTCTTCAGCCAGATCAAGCTGTTGTCCAATTCGCTTCTAACGGGCTTTGAAGGCTTGATGCTCGAAGGAGCTACCGTCGGACTGAAGAACGGCCAGCCCTTGACCGCGACGCTGACCAATACGATGTCGCTACTGGTCATTTTGCCGTTAATCGTCCTGTATCTCTTCGCGCAGAAATATCTCGTGGAAGGCATCGAGCACAGCGGGGTTGTCGGCTAGCCGGTGAAAGCGGAATCTGGAAAGGAAGGGTTAAGTGAAGCTTATGAAAACCATCAGTATGGTGCTCGCGGGCAGTTTCTTTCTTGCAGGCTGCAGCGGCGGCGCCGGCGGGAATGACAAATACGCCCGTCATGCCGAATGGGCGGAGGAGATGCTCATCAGCCATTATTGGAACGAGAAAGGGAAGTTCATGAATAACGCTTACCCCTACGCGAAGGAGCGCGAAGGCAGCTTAAACTACTGGTGGAAGGCGCATGCCGTAGATGCGATGATCGACGGCTACGAACGGACCGGCGACGAAGCGTATCTGGCGAAGGCGGAGGAGATCGTCAAGGGCATTATCAAGCGCAACGGCTCGCTGTTCAATGAATTTTATGACGATATGGAGTGGCTTGCCTTGGCCGCTCTGCGGCTGTATGACGCCGGCGGGAGCGAGACGGTCAAAAATTATGTGATCAAGCTGTGGGGCGATATTCAAACCGCATGGTGGGAGGATGGCCTTGGGGGCATGGCCTGGAAGAAGGATCAGCGGCAGAACCGGAATGCTTGCTCCAATGCGCCTGCAGCCATTCTCGCGGCCAGGCTGTATGAGCGATTCGGCAATGAGGAGGATTTGGCGTGGGCGAAGAAGATTTTCGCATGGCAGAAGCAGCATTTGGTCGATCCGGTCAGCGGAAACGTGTATGACGGATTGGTCATGGCTGACCAAGGCGTCATCCATGTCAATAAGAAGTGGAAATTTACGTACAACCAAGGTACTTACTTAGGTGCGGCTGTAGAGCTGTATAAGCTGACGAAGGATAAAAGCTATCTGGAGGATGCGGAGAAAACGGCCGCAGCGGCGATGGCCTATCACATCCGCGAGGAGACGGGCGTTCTGAAGGAAGAGGGGACGGGCGACGGAGGAATGTTCAAAGGCATTCTTATCCGATATTTAACGAATCTGTATGAGGTCGGCGGGAACGAAAGCATTAAAGAAATGATTGAACATAATGCCGATGCCCTGCTCGCGAAGGGCAGCACGATAGAGACGGGATTGTTCGGAACGGAATGGGATCAGCCGCATCAGGAGCCTCTCGACCTTACGGTTCAATTAAGCGGGGTGTTCCTGCTTGAGGCAGCGGCGAAAATCGAAAGGCTGAAAGAAGGATAGCCTATCAACTTCTGCCGCTTTAGGAGATTGTTTCCGAACATGTCGTGAATGCCGATAATTACAAGGCTAATCTGAAGAGTGGAATTGGAACGGGGATTGCATGGCTGCAGTCACCCGTTCTTCTTTGTTTAAATATACGTTTCTGCTTGATTGTTGATGTCGTAATAAGAAAGATGTATAGTTGATATATCAAGATTAATAGACAAGGTAGGTCGATCGATGGATATTCCTTTGTACGAGCGGATTTTTAACCACATCTTTCAAAAGATCAATGAAGGCGACTTGAAGAAAGGCGACCGCGTCCCTTCGGAGAAAGAGTTGGCCGACCAGTTCAACGTAAGCCGGATCACGTCGAAGAAAGCATTGGAGATGCTCTCGCAGTACAAGCTGATTGAGAGAATTCAGGGAAAAGGCTCCTTCGTCGCGGAGGTTATTCCGGAGCTGCAGGAGATGAAGCTGCGCAGGCCGGCGGAAATAGCGGATCCGAAACGGGAAGCCGAACCGGCATGGCGGACGGTAGGCGTCATTCTTCCGGATTTCGGCGATTCCTTCGGCGCCGAGCTCATCCGGGGAATCGAAGAGCACTGCTCGTTGAACGGCTGCCGGATGATGATGAAGCTGACCTACGACAACAGAGAGGAAGAGGAGACGGCAATCCGTTCCTTCGTCAGTCTCGGCGTCGACGGTATTATCGTGTTCCCGGGTCATGGGGAGCACTACAATTCCGAGCTTCTCCGGCTCGTGCTGGACGGCTTCCCGATCGTGCTGGTCGACCGTTACTTGAAGGGCATTGCGGCAAGCGCGGTATTCACCGACAACCGGAAGGCTGCTTTCGATGCAACCAGCCTGCTGTTTGACAAAGGGCTCCGGCAGATCGGCTTCCTGTCTTCGCCTGCCGACAGTACGACGACGATCGAAGACAGGCTGACAGGGTTTACGGACGCATGCGCGCTGAGAGGCTGGACCCCGAAGCCGGAGCATTTTATGACGAATCTGTACAGTACCCTGCCTCAGACATTCGACGCGGTCGACGTACGCCAAGACTTTGAGAATGTCCGCAGATTCGTGGAGATGAATCCGGGGCTGAAGGCCTTCGTCGTATCGGAGTACAACCTGAGCCTGATTTTGCGGGAGGTGCTGCTATCGATGGGCAAGTCGATTCCCGAGGATTATCAGATCGTCTGCTTCGATTCGCCGGGCCAGCATTTCGGCGACTATTTATTTACGCATGTTCGGCAGAATGAACGGGAGATCGGACGCAAGGCGGTACAACTGGTGCTGGGCAAGCTGAACCATGATGAAACGCAGCTCAACCATATTGTAGATCATAAAATCGTGCCGGGAAAATCAACGGTCAACGATTGATTAAACGTAATCTGACAGCTGGATTCTAATAATAGGGATTGGGCAGATCGCCGGAGGATCTGTTCAATCTTTTTTTGCGTCATTATTCTACATTTTGTTATTAATGTCCGAAAATTTGAGTTAGCATATTGACATATCAATATAACGTGTATAGTATATTAAGTGTAAGCGTTTTAAAGACGTGGCAATCGATGACGGAATGGGATGAGGATGGTGACGATGACGATGACGAACGACGTGAAGGCCGCGATTTGGGGAACGAGGGCGGAGACGGCACAGCGCACGCTGGAAGCCCGGTTTTGGAATCCGGCTATCGACATGTACGACATTAAGACGCCATGCCCGGGCGGATCATGCAACACGATTTTTCATTATTGGTGGATGGCTCACGCCGTAGAGACGCAAGTGGACGGGTGGAACCGAACGGGTCATTCCTTCTTCAAGGAACGGCTGTCCCGCCTTTATCCAGGCATTCTGCGGCGTAACGGCGGACAATGGCCGAACCATCTATATGATGACATGGAATGGATGGCGATCGGCTGGCTTCGCGCTTACGGAATCAATCAGGAGAATGCGTACAGGCAGACGGCGCTGACTCTCTGGGAGGATATCAAGACCGGCTGGAACGACCATATGGGCGGCGGCATCGCGTGGCAGAAATCGCAGCTGGATTACAAGAATACGCCGGCCAACGCGCCGGCTGCCATCCTTGCAGCCCGCCTATATGCGGCCTTCGGCCAAGAAGAGGATTTGGAGTGGGCGCTAAAAATTTACCATTGGCAGAAGCAAAATCTCGTCGATCCGGCGACGGGCTTCGTATGGGACGGCATGAACCGTCTCGGCGACGGCGCCATCGATAAGGATTGGAAGTTCACCTACTGTCAAGGCGTCTTTATCGGCGCGGCGGTTGAACTGTACCGTCTCACAGGCGGCAGCGGCTATCTGGAGGATGCCTTGCGGACATGGCGCGCCGCCATGGAAGTGCTGGCCGAGCCGGATACCGGCCTGCTGCCCGAGGAAGGCGGAGGCGATGCCGGCCTGTTCAAAGGCATCCTTGTCCGGTATGCGGGCGAGCTTGCCGGCGCGATGGAAGACGGCAGCGAAGTAGCCGCCGTATTGACGGCGAATGCGTCAGCCTTGTGGGATACGGTAACGGGCAAGGAGGATGCCTTGTTCGGCTTGAGATGGGATGAACCGCCATCCGGGGACGTGGAGCTCAGCACGCAGCTTAGCGGCACGATTTTGCTGGAGACGGCAGCGGCTTTGGAGAAGGCGGAGCTCGGTTCGTGACTTGGAAATGGATGCCCTTTGCAAGTGAAATGGTCTTAACTATATGAACTTAAAATGAAACAGAGCGGGTGCCTTACAGGCAGCCGCTCTTTCAAATTGTAAGCCCATGCGTCTGCGATTCAAGAAATGCCGATGGAGTTCCACGTAAGACGCTGCAGGAAAAGTAAGTTGGAAATCCGGAAGGCCATACATTTTGACGATTCGAATACCGCCATGAACTATCATGATTTTATGACAAATTACTTTGAAGATGTATATGCAGACAAAGGAGATTTGTTTTTTGAGAAGTGCTTATTTGTTTGCAATGTGGATGATAAGCCAATAGGAACATGCTTTATTTGGAAAGTTTATAACAAAATCAATACACTGCATTGGTTTAAGGTAACGAAACAATACAAAGGCAGGGGAATCGGCAGAACTTTACTTACTGTTGTCATGCAGGATTTAAAAAATGAAGACTACCCTGTATTTACTCCAGTAACTTTGCCCCAAAAACGGATAATTGCACGCTATCCTGTATTTCATCCATCCATTTGGACCATGTAAAACCCATAAGGAGGCGCAATGCGATTTTCGATGGAGGAAATCCAACATAGATTCATCTCTAGTCGTAAACTCGAGTCTATCATGGATGAAATCCAGGATAGACCGATTACTGTCCCCAACGGGAGGGAGATCGCCGCGAAGCCGACCAGTAAGAATGCTTCTGCTCTCGCAGCGATATCGGAAGCAGTGAGGCATTTGCTCAACACAATTGAATTATCTGAAAAAATATACAAGAAACTAGTTTCATCTTTACATTTTAAACGAATAAAACGGCTTATATAATTAAATTAATTACAAGAAGGAGGAATGTACGATGTCGACTGCAACATTGAATGTCCCGGAGCTGATGAAAAAATTTCAAGAGGACGGTTACTTGGTTTTGCCGGGGATTTTGTCGCCGGAGAAGGTTGAACGGTTGAACAATGCGATTGACGAGGTCATTGCGGAGGAATCGGATACGCTTGCTTACAATCTATATAACAGCGTCGAGCGGCATCCCGAAATCGCTTCCCTCATCGATGAGCCGACGCTGCTGCCGTTGATCGTTAATCTATTGGGCTATAACATTCAGCTGCATATTTCGCATTTGACGATCCGTAAACCGAATCCGAAGGATGAGTCGACGCAAACGAGCAGCTTCATTAACTGGCACCAGGACGGACCGCATCCGCAGTTTCCTAAGCAAAATGGAATTACGTCCACCTACTACATCAAAGTTTGTTATATACTAAGTGATATGTCGGAACCGAACCGCGGCAATACGAAAGTCATTCCCGGATCGCACAATAAACCGTATCAGCCGGAGACGAACAATGTCCGGGACGTTATTCCCGGCGAACTGCAAATTTGCGGTAAGCCCGGCGACGCGTTTCTATTTCCTCAAAATATTTGGCATGCCGGCGCGCCTAATCATTCCGAGTTTACGCGCAGGCAGCTGTTCATGGGGTACAGCCCGGTATGGATGAGGCCGATCGATTACCGGTCCGCTTCCGATAAGCTGCTGCAGGATGCGACTCCTTGCCGGAAGCAGCTGCTCGGCGTCATTTCCGATAATCCGTTCCACTATTATGTGCCCGGGGAAGCGATGCTTCCGTTGAAAGCTTTATTTCAAGGCGAATCCGGGCCAAAAGGTTACGCGCATTAGTTGAGGGGAGAGGGTATCATGACGGCTATGCCGATGAACGTTCTGATCGTCGATGATGAAATTCCGCTGCGGCAGGAACTGAGAATCTTTCCGTGGGAGGACTGCGGAGCCGTCTTAATCGGTGAAGCAGGCAACGGGGAAGAGGCGCTGCATCTGTGCGAGTCCTGCGTGCCGGATGTCGTCGTCACGGATATTACGATGCCGATCATGGACGGAATTACGCTTATCCGCGAGCTTAAGCGGCGGTACCCTGCCGTTCAAATTATTTTGTTGACCTGCCACAGCGATTTTCATTATGTGCAGGAAGCGCTCCGGCTCGGGGCGCTCGAGTACTTATTAAAGGTATCGATGGACGAGGAAGAGCTGAAGCAGGCGCTGGACAAAGTTCGGGCGGCAATCGTCAAGGAGCGACATTCCAGGGACAGCGAAAAAGCCGAGCGGCGGCTGCTTCAGGCCGCGTTGTTCGGTAAGCTGCTGCACGGTCATGAGCTTAGCCGCGCCGATTGGCAGCATATCGGATTGGATGAAACGCGGCCTCACTTGCTTGCGCGTTTTATCATTCATGCCCCCAATCCGGTTTACCTCGCGGCGAGACAGCGGATTCAGCAAATTCTGAATGAAATCGAAAGATCGGAACCGGATCGAATGACCTGGTTATCGATCAGAGAACAGGAATATTTCGTTCTCCTTGCCTCGCGCGATCATACGAAGGCAGACGTTGAGCCGGTTCTTAAGACAGCGAAGACATTAGCCGACAGCATGAAAGAGTTTATGAGCGGAACCGGGCAGGAAGACACGGCGGCATACGCCATCCTAAGCGGACCCTTCAAGACCAAGGATGAGCTTGTATCCGCGCTGGCCCTTACGACCGAATGGAAGGAGGCGCTCTTCTACGACGGCGTGGAACCGTACGCGGTATTTACCGGAAGCCCTCTGTCCTTGCTCGATATGTCGGATAAGCATATGAAAGAAATGAGCGAGCTGCTAAGAAAAGCAGGCCTGCAGGCCGCAAGCTTAAAGGAATGCCTGCAGAACGACCTGTACGAATGGTGGAGCAAGCGGCGAATCAAGCCGCAGCAGCTGAAACAGCGCTTGGTCAGCTGGCGGGTGGAATGGTTAAAGGAGCGTGGGGGGACTGATCAAGGCAGCGCCGGAATCGGGCAATTGATGGAAGCCCGGACGCTGAAGGAGATGACGGCAAGCCTGCTCCGCGATATCGAATCGATTGAAAGCGGATCCAAACGGTCGCGTATCGAAATACGGGTAGCGATCAAGTGGATTAAGGATAACATGCAGCATCCGATCTCGCTTCCGATTCTCGCGGAGCAGGTCGGCTTAAGCCCGCAGTATATCAGCCGTCTCTTTCGCGAGGAGACCGGCAGTTCGGTCAATGAATATATTACGAGATTGCGTATGGAGCGGGCGATAGAGCTGCTCAAACGCACGAACAAGAAAGTGTACGAAATAGCGGAGGAGGTCGGAATTCCAAGCTACCGCTATTTCACGGTGACGTTCCGCAATTGGACCGGCGTGTCTCCGACGGACTTCAAGCGGCATATTTAATCAGCCTACGATACGGAATACGGAGGAATGGAATCATGTCGAAGCTGCTCGGCTGGTACAGCAGCCTTGGTCTTGCCACCAAGCAGTTCATCTATTTATTCATCGTGACGCTTCTGCTCGTCATGGTGCTGGCTTGGCGCAATCTGAACGAGGCGGAGACGCTGCTCCGGAATCAGGTCGTCCGCGATGCGGAGCTGCTTGTCGGCCGGACCAACCAGTATATTGATGCCAGTCTGGACAATGTCGAAAATATGCTGCTTCTGCTCTCTACCCGTCCGGATTTGTTCGAGGAGGGCAATGAGGAGCTTGCCATGGACACGCTGCGCAAATACGCCAATTATAACAATTCAATCGCAAAAACCATTTATTTCATCCGGACGGACGGTAAAGTTTATTCCAATTCTCAGGTCTATTACGATATTATCGGCAACTCCAAGCTTCCGGAGCTGTACGAGCTGGCGCTGCAAAATTACGGCGCCATAAATGTAAGCGAGCCCTATTACTCTCCGATGTCCGGCAATACGCTGGCCTATGTGCTGCCTGTAACCGATGAACGCAAGCAGGTCATCGGGGTAGCGGCGGCAGAGGTGAATCTTGATACCCTTTCGGAACGTATTGCCCCGATGATCTATCAATCCTATATTCTGTTCACGAAGGACGGAAACGTGATTAACAGGCTGGATTCCCGGGACAGGCTGCTGCCGTTCCGGCAGGGCGTCTACCCGCCGGCGCTGCAGGAGAGCTTCCGGGAACAGCTCGCTTCCCTTAAGATCGGCGTCAGCAGCATCCGCGGGAAATCGCTCGAGCCGCTTGTGGCGGTAAAGTCGACGAAGAATCGGCTTGGCTGGTCGCTTGCGGCATTTATCGAGGAGGACTATTTCTACAAGGATCTGCAGAAGCTTAATAACAATTACCGGACCGCAAGCGTTGCATGGGTGATCATTCTGTTGATTAGCGCTTACTTGTTAAGCCGTTCCTTCACGAACCCGATCCGCCGTTTCGTCGAGAAGATGGACCGGCTGAACGATGTGCAGGTTGTAGCGAAACTTCCGGTCACGAGAAAGGATGAGATCGGCAGGCTGACGCAGAGCTACAACGCGATGCTGGAGAGGATCCAAAACTTGCTGCAGAAGACGAAATCGGCGGAGGAGCAGAAGAAGGAATATGAGCTGAAAATGCTGAGGAGCCAGATAGCCCCTCATTTTCTATATAATACGCTTGCCTGCATCAGCAGCTTGGCTAAGCAGCAGCGAATCGACGAGGTGCGGGAGACGATCCGTTCCTTAGTCAAGCTGCTTGCCTTCAGCTTCGATAAGCAGTCGGAATATGTATCCATTGAAGAAGAATTGGAAGGCCTCCGCATGTATATGCACATTCAACAGGTGCGTTATGGCGATGCGTACCAATACCGGCTGGATATAGATCCTGCCCTAATGCCATACCGGATTCTGAAGCTTACGCTGCAGCCGCTTGTCGAGAATGCCATATTCCATGGCATTGCGCCGAAGAACGGAGGCCTTATTACAATAAAAGGCAGGCTGGAGCGGGGGATCGTCAGGCTTTATGTGCGCGATGACGGCGTCGGTATGCCGCGCAGGGACGCATGCAAATTGCTTGACGAGGGCCTGGAGCAGGAGCGGTCCAAATACCGTTTTACCGGCATCGGCCTGCGCAACGTGCATGACAGAATCCGTATTCATCACGGGGAGACTTACGGGCTCCGAATCGGCAGCGCTCCGGGAGCCGGTACGATTATCCGCGCCGACATTCCCGTTCTGACGGAAAACGATGAACAATTGGGCATTTTGGGCTAAGCATCCGTTCAAGAATGACAGCTGTCCTCCGGGACGGCTTTTTTGTTTAATCCGATACATTATTTACGTTTTTATGTATATCGGAGCAAAACGGCTCTGTATATACTTAAATCATAAGTTGGAAGCGCATACACAAAAGGAGGGAACCTATGGAAGCCAAGCAAAGCTATACGCCCGCCCCTCGGATACAGCCTGCTTCGCGAACGCAACTGCAGTCGGCTTTGCGTGCCGCATGGCGTTTCCGGGCATTTTACATCATGCTGCTCCCGGGCGTCATTTATTTCATTATTTTTCGATATTTTCCGATGTACGGGGTCATTATCGCCTTCAAGGAATTCTCCATCATGGACGGCATTGCGGGGAGCGCTTGGGCGGACCCGTGGTTTAAGCATTTTCAAGCGTTCTATGAATCGCCATACTTCACCCAGCTGTTATCGAATACGCTGTTAATCAGCTTGTACAAGCTGGTGTGGGGCACATTTCCTCCGATCATCGTCGCGGTGCTGCTGAACGAGTGCCGGGTCCGGTGGCTGAAATCGATCGTCCAAACCTTAACGTATATGCCGCATTTTTTATCCTGGGTTATTATATTCGGTATACTGCTTACGCTTTTTTCTCAAAATGGCGGGCTGGTCAACCGGTGGATTGTCGAGGCGGGAGGCACTTCGATCCCGTTCCTGACCTCAACGGATTACTTCCGAAGCATTCTGGTCGGCTCTGAGGTGTGGCAAAATCTCGGCTGGGGAGCGATTATTTATCTGGCGGCGATGGCCGGCATCGATCCTACGCTGTACGAAGCGGCCAAGGTGGACGGCGCAAGCCGCCTGCGGATGGTATGGCATATTACGCTGCCGGGCATCCGCAGCATCATCATCCTGCTCTTCGTCCTGAAGCTTGGCCATCTGCTTGATGCAGGCTTTGACCAAATTTATATTTTGTACAACATTCAAGTGTATCTGGTCGCTGACATATTGGACACTTGGGTCTACCGGACAGGCTTGCAGCAGTTGAATTTCAGCCTGGCGTCGGCGGTCGGACTGTTCAAATCCGTCATAGGGCTCATCCTTGTTCTGGGAGCGAACCGCATTGCGAAGAAGTGGGGTGAAGGTATATGGTAAAAGGCTGGGACGATAAATTATTCAACGGGGTTGTATATACGGTGCTTGGCTTATGCGGGCTGGCTGCCATCTTGCCGATCCTGTATGTCGTTTCAGTATCCCTTACTCCCTTCGGGGAAGTGCTGCGCAACGGCGGGTTCATCCTGATTCCGAGAGAAATTACATTCTCCGCCTACCGCACGCTGCTGACCGAGTCGAATATTCCGAAAGCGTTTCAAATTACCGTTCTCATTACCGTGATCGGCACGGCCGTCAATCTCGTCTTAACCGGCTTGATGGCTTACCCGCTAAGCCGCAGAAACCTGCCGGCACGGAATTTCTTTCTGCTCATGATCGTGTTCACCCTGCTCTTCAGCGGCGGTCTCATTCCTACCTATCTGGTCGTGAAATCGATGGGGCTGCTTGATTCGATCTGGGCGATGATCCTCCCTAACGCGGTTTGGAGCTTCAACGTGCTTATTATGAAGAGCTTCTTCGAGGGATTGCCCGAAGAGCTGTTCGAATCGGCAAGGATGGACGGCGCGAAGGAGTTCCGTATATTGCTGCAAATCGTTACGCCGCTTTCGATTCCGGTGCTGCTTACCGTAGGCTTGTTCTATTTGGTCGGCCATTGGAACGAATTTTTTCAAGCGATCTTCTATGTGACGGACCGGACGCTGTTCCCGCTGCAGGTTGTGGTCAGGGAAATCTTAATGCAAAGCCAGCAGCCGCTGGAAAATGCGGAGAACATGTTGCCGACGCAGACGATGCAGATGGCCTCCGTCATGATTGCCAGCTTGCCGGTCATCGTCGTATATCCGTTTCTTCAGAAGCATTTTACAAAAGGAATGCTGCTTGGCTCGATCAAAGGTTGACCTAGGCGCCGCATGGATTACTGGCCAGCCGTGCGGACCTATTCAATAGTTTGCATATGAAAAGGGGAGAACAGGATGAAAAAAATGAATTCCGTATTGCTCACTGTTTCACTGCTTGCGGCTCTTCTCGCAGGCTGCGCCGGAGGCAACAACAACCCTGCAAACACTTCAAATGCGCCAAGCGATACCGCAGCGCCGAGCAACGATGGGCCGGAAAAAACCGGTGAAGCAAGTGGCAAACAAATTAAGCTTGAAATCATCGAGACCGGCAACAACCTGCCGGCTCCGGACAAGGACATCATCAAGCAGGAGCTGGATAAGGCGCTGAACATTGATTTGAACCTGACCGTATATCCATCCGGCGACGATTATAAAAATCAGCTGAATGTCCGTATGGCCTCCGGCAACTTCCCGGATCTGTTCATGGTCGACCGCCAGCAGCTGATTCAGTTCTCCAAGCAGGGACTGCTGCTCGATCTGACGCCGTATTTGGATAAATTGCAGCAGACCGTGGACTTTATCGGCGAAGAAAGCGTGAAGAAGGGGACGGTGGACGGCAAAGTATTCGCGGTCTCGAAGTCGCCGCAAATTCCGTATCAAACGTACTGGATCCGCAAGGATTGGCTGGATAAACTGCAGCTGCCCGTGCCGGCGACCATCGAAGAGCTGGCTAAGACTGCCGAGGCGTTCACTACGGGGGATCCGGACGGCAACGGCAAGCCGGATACGTTCGGTCTGACAGGCGGCAAGCTGAACGCATTCGCCCCGGTATTCGGAGCATTCGGCGTAGGCATGCCGGGCAACTTCTATGAGAAGGACGGGGCAATCGTCAACGCCTTGTACGACCCGGCCATGAAAGATGCGCTGACGTTCATTCAGCAGATGGTCGCAACCGGCTCGGTCGATCCGGAGCTGCTCGCTAACAGCGGGCTTCAGCATTCGGAGAAAGCGATCAAAGGGCAAGCAGGCATCGTATATCTGGATTGGCCGAATTTGACGAAAGAGCAGATGGTGGAACAAATCAAGACGGTTAATCCGAATGCGGAATGGCTGCAAATCGCACCTCCGAGCGGACCGGCAGGGCAAAATGACGGCACGTGGGATATCGGCGCGACACCGGGCCGTTACGCCATTCCGAAGGCGCTCGAGAAGGATCCGGAGAAGCTGCAGCGCGTCTTTGATCTTCTGAACTATATTTCGAACCCGGATGGCGGCTCGATGCTTGTGCAATTCGGGGTGAAGGATACGCATTACACGCTGGAGAACGGCGTGCCGAAGATGACGGACAAAGCCAGCGAGGTCGGCTATTCCTGGCTGTACCAGTTCACGGGCAGGCCGGAAATGGAATATTTGCAAGCGAAATTCGCTCTTCAAAGCGAGTACATCAAGTTCGCGAGCGAACAGCCGCGCATCGAATCGCTTGGGGGCTTCATCGATAATCCGGAAGGATATAATCCGGCGGACGCGGACCGTTATATCGAAGAAGAATTCGCTAAATTTATTTATAACAAACGCCCGATCAGCGAGTATGACGCCTTTATCGGCACATTGGAATCCACGATGAATTACAAAGCATTGCTGGACAGCGCGTCCGAACAGTTGAAAGCGCTGGGTTATGGCGGTTAATCGAACGATATAATAGCAGCAAGCCGGCTGAACTCATCAGCCGGCTTGCTTTTTTTGCGCTGCTCCGCGGATCAAACCGAATGCGCTTTCCGATAAGAGGACGGATTGATCCCATGCTGCTTCTTGAAGCTTTTGCTTAAATGATGCTCATCCGTAAAGCCGCAGTGATCGGCAATCTGGGCCAGCGTCAGCGAGGAATTCGCGAGAAGCTGCTTCACCTTATCCAATCTTAGGGAAGCCGCGTACGCGCTGGGCGTCGTGTTGAACTCCTGCTTGAACAGCCTCGTTAATTGAACCTGGCTTATGCCGAGCTCGGCAGCGACCGATTTTAAAGGGACGCCGAACTCCGCCTGCTGCTGAAGCAGCCGCACGGCGCGCTGCAGAAGCGGGTTCTCGCTGTACAAGAGATCCAGCTTCCGATTGTAGCTCTCCATTTGCCGGACAACCATCAGGTCCCGAAGCAGATGCTGCTTGTAGCCGCGAATGATGCCGGGATCCAGATCATAGGCTTCGCGAAGCAGGGATAGCGTGGAATTCATTCTTCTGTTGTTCAACAGACGAAACTTTCCAATGAGAGGGAAGGCAGTACCGGATAAGTCTTCCGAACGAAGGCCGCCATTCCATTGAAAACCGAGCATGTGAAAGGACAGGCCGTTCGTTTTGCGATAAAAGGTTATGCCCGGCGGACAAAGCACCAGATCGCCTTGCACGGCGGTCTCGGCTTGAACGCCCATTCGAAAATCAAACTGGCCTTCTTCGACGATGAATAGTGCCCAGTGATCGTAAATGTCGTCGGTTTTCTGAAAATGCTTCGCGCCCTTCACATACACATGGTAGAGGAAGTTAGGCTCAAGAAACGGTGTCTGGTCCATCGCCGGGGCTCCTTCCTTGGGCAGAATGGCCATTCAGAACGCAAAATGGTCAGTAAAAAGGAATGTAATCGATTCGATATATGTATTTTACCTATACAAGAGATGCGTGTAAACTTAGCGTTGTTCAAAAACTTGTCGCCCGACAACCGCCAGCTGGCGTTCGTCAGCTATCTTCTATCATCTAATGGCAGGGAGCCCTGATGGGCTCTTTTTTTGCGGCTGACGGGGTCAATGGCGATCTGCGAGAATAAGAGAGCAGCAGCTCACGATCCTTGAGAAAATCACTGATTTTTAACATAATATATCGATTATTTGGGTGTCGATGACAGAATATTACAACTATAATGAGTCGTAGAAAGGGGGGGCAGCCTCTAGCAGTCTAGTCAATCAGCAGGGTTCTATCAACTAATTAACGGATGGTGATCAAGTAATGAGATTAAAGAAAGCTCCATTTGGCAGGAAGCTGCTGACAGGCGTTGCGGTTATTCCGCTTCTGCTTGCGAGTATAACGGCGGCATCAGCCGCCGGTACGGAAATGAAAGGCGCGGAAGGCCTCGCCCGCGGCATTCAGCTGGAATACCTGGATCGCGGCTTGACGGCAGCCTTGACCTCGGAAGGCGTGTTTCTAAGCTGGAGACTGCTCGCAAACGAAGTGACCGGCTATTCGGAGAATGGTCTGACCGGCGCGAATTTCAACGTGTACCGCGACGGCATTAAAATTGCAACGGTCGATGACAGCACCAATTATCTCGACAAAGACGGCTCCACTGCTTCGCGCTATCATGTAAGCGCTGTCGCGGAGGGACGGGAGGTCGATCAAAGCGCTCAGATTAAGCCATGGGGTAATTCCTATACGGATCTGCCGCTTCATAAACCGGCAGACGGAGTCACGCCTGCAGGAGAGGCGTATACCTACTCCGCAAATGATTTGAGCGTAGGCGATGTCAACGGCGACGGGCAGTACGAGCTGTTCGTCAAATGGGAGCCTACCAATTCGAAGGATGTCTCGCAGGTCGGGTATACCGGCAACACCTATATCGATTGCTACGAGCTTGACGGAACGCTGCTGTACCGCATCGATCTGGGCGTGAACATTCGTTCCGGCGCTCATTATACGCAGTTCATGGTTTATGATTTTGATGGAGACGGCAAAGCGGAAACTATGCTGAAGACGGCTCCGGGAACCAAGATCATCACGTATGATGAGGAAGGCACGGTTACCTCCGAGGAATATATTACGATGCCTCAAGAGGATCTCGATACAGGCTACAGCAACACGGATGACTACAGAATGAGCAGAGAGGATTATTATGAGCACATGATTGAGATGTTCATGGGCTGGTCCGGGCATGAGGAAGTGAAAAAGGGCAGTTGGTCGGCAACTCTCGAAGAGAGCTTCGGAATCGAAAAGAAATACGACTATCCGTTATCGAGGGTGGATGCGGAGAGCTTGGTCGATTACTTCATGGACGTATACGCGCCGGGCAGAAGCGCGCGTAATAATCTCCGGGCATTCGAGGGTTTTATTCTGAATGGACCCGAGTACCTGTCCGTCTTTAACGGCGCAACCGGCGCTGAGCTGGAGACGGTGCCTTATAAGCCCGGACGCGGGGATGACGGTCTTCTGTGGGGCGACTATGCGATGGCAAGAATCGAGCCGGGCAACCGGGTGGACCGTTTTCTGGCCGGGGTAGCTTACCTTGACGGCGAGAAGCCGTCAGCAGTATTTGCGAGAGGCTACTATACGAGATCGACGCTCGTCGCCTACGGCTGGGACGGCAAGCATCTGAGTGAGCGGTGGTTCGTTGACAGCGGTTGGACGCCGATGACGAATCCTTTCAATGACGGGCCTCACGGCCGGGACGGAACGGATCCCGAGTTCGGAACCATAACGACGCAAGGCGCCCATTCCTTAAGCGCCGCGGATGTTGACGGCGACGGCAAGCATGAGATTGTATACGGAGGCGCTACGATTGATCATGACGGAACTTTATTGTACAGCTCGATGGATGTCATGCCACCGCAGAGCGCAGCTCCGGGTACTACGGCCAGACTAGGTCATGGCGACGCGCTTCATGTGACGGATATTGATCCGGACCGGCCTGGGCAGGAAATCTTCATGGTGTTCGAGGGCGGCGTTTGGGCTCCATACGGCTACGCTTTACGTGATGCAAAAACGGGCGAAGTCATCTATGGGGGCTATACCGGGAAAGATACGGGACGCGGCATGGTTGGCGACGTGGATCCGAATCACAGAGGTCTCGAAACATGGGCGGTCGGCCTGTGGACGGCGGACGGCAATCAGATCAGCTCATCCGCGCCCGGCACCAATATGAATATCAAATGGTCGGCGGACATGACGACTCAAATGGTGAGCGGCGCCATCGATGCCACGCCGTCCATTGATGATTGGAAGAAAGGCAGATTGCTGACAGCCGAAGGGACAAGAACGAACAATTATACGAAAGGAAATCCGGGTCTGGCAGCGGATATTCTCGGTGATTGGCGAGAGGAACTTCTCGTCCGGACAGCGGACAGCGCGGCGATTCGGATTTATCTCAGCACCGAGGTTACCGACCGCAAGCTGTATACGCTTATGCATGACGCTCAGTATAGAGCGGAGATCGCAAGACAGAACACCGCGTATAACCAGCCGGCGTATACGAGCTTTTATTTTGCTTCCGATACGGATTGGGCTGCCGTTCCGGTTCCCGCCGTTCAGACCCCGGGCTTGCTGACGGCCCTGCAGATGCTTCTGGAGGATTATGCGGCGTCCGGCGAATTGAAGGGGCCGATCGTACCGCAGCTGAACAATACGTTAAAGAAGGCTATCCATCATATGGAGAGCGGTTCCATTCAGAATGCGGTGAAGGCGATGGAGAAATTCGCGGATCAGCTGGACAAGCAAACGAAGAAAGACGAAGTTTCCGAACAGGCGAGGAAGAACCTGTCCTATCAGACGGGGTTATTCTTAGAGATATGGAATTAAGGGGCAACTGCCACATGCCCATCAAGCTAAAATTCTCGAATACCCCCAAAACGAAAAAAAAGCTATCCTTTATTAACAAAAATGAATAGGAGCTAGATCGTAAAGGGGCTGTCTCAAAAGTAGGTTCACTTACTTGATGAGACAGCTCACTTGATAAAAAAATCGGCAAATATTAAGGAATAGCGGCGCTAGGGAGGCTATCCCTGCTCCGCTTTTTTTAGTTTTCGGTCTGTTGCCGCCTTCTTGAGCAGATTATGGGCGAGCGAAAGCCACCCGACCTCAAGGTTTACCTTCGGCAGACCTCGAAGCAGAAAACGCCGGAATCCCCGGTTGTTCTTCATTTGACCAAATACGCTCTCCGGTTCAATCATCCGCCGAACCGATAGCACGTACCCTTCCTCGCTTTGGAGCTTCTCTCTTGCTTGCTGCTTGTATTTCAGATACTTCAAACTTACGGTAATTTCTCGGTTTCCTTGTGCTTTTGTACATGCCTCTTTGAACGGGCACCCTTCGCAGCTCATGCTCCGGTAGTGACGCCTTTTTATTTCGTACCCACTCTCAGTCAATTCTTTAGACTCATAGCGAAACAGAAGTTTGCGTCCAGCCGCACACGTCCATGTATCTTCGGCCTCGTCGTACCCCCAATTGTCCAGCTTGCTGATGTCCTGCTGCCACTTCTTCGACTTTTCCTTATGGTACGTACTGTATTTCACGATGGCTCCCAGTTGTTCACTTTCCAAGTAAGCGTAGTTTTCTTCTCCACCGTAGCCTGCATCCGCGATAATCGTTTCCGGCAGCTTTCCAAGAGCGTCTTTGACCTTCTCTAAATGAGGTTTTAAGCAACGTGTGTCTGTGGGGCGTTGATGCAAGCTGTATCCGATAATGAACTGATTCTCCGTTCCGATCTGTATGTTATATCCCGGCTTCAGTTGACCGTTTCGCATGTGATCTTCTTTCATTCGCATGAAGGTAGCGTCATGATCCGTCTTGCTGAAGCTGTTCCGATCCCCGAGGATCTCTTGCTGGGACTCGTATTTCTGCAAACGCGGAAGCAAATCTTTGCGAAGCGCGAACCGCTTTCTTCAAAGGCTTGTCCTTCGGTTGAGTTTGAAGTTTCGCTTCCAATTGTTGAACGGCTGCCTCCAGTTTTTCGCTGGTTAAAGCAGATAACTCACCGAGCTCGGCAAGGTCTTGTCCCGCTTGTTCGCCATCTTCTTGCTTCTCGGCTTGTGCAATCGTCGCAAACAGCGTCTGCACTTTCTCTTGCAGCTTCGCCTTCTGTTTCACGACCGCTTTGCCCCAAACAAATGTGTACCGATTAGCGTTTGCTTCGATTTTGGTGCCGTCGACAAAGTAATGTTCGAGCTTCACGTAATCCTCCTCGACTAAGAGCTGAAGAACAGAGGTGAAGATGGTTTCCAGCACGTCTTTCATACGCTCGGAGCGAAAACGATTGATGGTGCGGAAGTCTGGGCGCTGCCTGCCGGCAATCCACATAAACATGACGTTTTCGCGAATCGCTTTAGCAATTTGACGGGAGGAGTAGATCCGTTGTGTGTAAGCGTAAATGAGGACTTTGGTTAGCATTTTGGGGTGATAGCTGTCTCGGCCTCCTCCTGGATAGGCGTCAGTGAAAATTTGGTCATCTAAACGGTTGACCGCATCATTCACCACGCGCACAAGGTGATGAGGAGGAATGTCATCCTCCAGGTCCATTGGCAGATGAAGTTGGTCCATGGTATATTGAATGTACAAAAGAAACCTCTCCTTTTGGTATGTGGTTGGGTGGTACCTCCATTTTACCAAGGAAAGGTTTCTTTTTGTTTGACAAATTGAAGAAGGGGCGTCCTTTAGTCATCTACTGATGACTTTTGGGACAGCCCCTTTTTTAGTTAACTATGCTGCTTTAATCCAGCCGTGGTTTAATCAATCATTATCAGTGTTCCCAGTATAAACGTAAAGATGGCTGATATTTCTTTGCCGTCGCCGTGGCTCTCATAGGCTGTCATGAGTCGATAATTCAAACATTAACAATTACATATGGTTGAGCTAAACTGCCAATTAGTTCAGCAGTCTGCCGAACGGTTTGCGACTGTTCAAAGAGGGGGAGGATCCGGCCTTATCACCGAATCGCGGCCGGCCATTAAGTTTCCATATCAGTATCTTCAGTGATTGTCATATTTGATGCTTACATAGACGAAAACTTTCTTATCGGGACTAAAATCATTGCCCGTATGACCCTTAACTCTCCACTCCGCTTTGTAACCTTCGGGCACCTCGGCAGCACTGTACTCAGTACCATTTGTGAGTAACGTCGTATCTTTCGGCAATCGGTTACCCTCGCCCACGGTCTCCAGACTAAGGTCATATTCTTCCCCTTCCGGGGAAACCATAGAGACCTTAACGACTCCATGGGAACCTTCAGGGGGGCTCCAAGATCCACTCAACACTTGTCCTGAGGACGAAATGTACCCGTAATATAACGAATACTCATAATTGGATCCGCCGTATGAATAAGTTTTGGAATCGGAAAGCTGAAAAGAGACGGGAGCCGTATATGCTCTAGTATATATCCTCACTTCTTTTTTCACACTTTGATTGCCATCGGCATCGACGGCGACCAATGAAAAGAGGTAGGTCGACTTTGGGGACAGCCCCTTCACTTCATAGCTGTTCACTTCCCCGTTCAGGGTATTCAGTAGCGTATTGTCTTGGTATACCAAGTATTTGTCTACACCCTTATCATCTGTGGCCGGCTGCCAATTCAGCTGTACGCTGTTATAGGTTACTTCGGTAACCGTCAGTGCGTTTTCCACAGGCCACTTTGGCGTTTCAGGATCAAATCCTTGAACTTGTAAGGGAGTATAACGGGCTGTCCTTGTTCCATCGCCGAGTTGTCCATAGCTATTCCATCCCCACGCCCAGACGGTTCCGTCGCTTTTGAGAGCCAGACTATGCTCATAACCCGCAGCGATGGCTACCACCGAATTGAGATTTTGCACTTGAACGGGACTGTTACGAATGTCAGATTCGTAACATTCACCGCCTTTCAAAGGGCATCCCCATGCCCAGACGGTTCCGTCGCTTTTAAGCGCCAAACTATGCCATTCGTCCGCAGCGATGGCGGCTACAGAATTGAGACTCTGTACCTGAACGGGGGTAGAATGGAGATCAGTTGTTCCATCGCCGACCGTACCTCCCCATGCCCAGAGGGTTCCGTCGCTTTTGACCGCCAGACTATGGCTAGCCGTAGCGATGGAGACTACCGAACTGAGACCATGCACTTGAACTGGGGTAGAATGGAGATCAGTTGTTCCATCGCCGACATTACCTCCCCAAGCCCAGAGGGTTCCGTCGCTTTTGATCGCCAAACTAGTGCTAGGACCCGCAGCTACGGCAGTCACCGAATCGAGACCTCGCACCTGAGCCGGAGTAGGGAAGTAAGTTAAATGGTCTGTCACTGTTCCATTGCCGAGTTGACCAGCGCTATTAAGTCCCCACGCCCAAACGGTTCCGTCGCTTTTGAGCGCCAAATTATGTTGACCGCTCGCAGCGATGGCGACTATTGAACTGAGACCCTTCACTTGAATGGGGGTTAAACGGTATCGATCTGGGTCTTCGCCAAGGTTACCATACTCACTGCTCCCCCACGCCCAGACGGTCCCGTCGCTTTTGAGCGCCAAACTATGATCATGACCAGCAGCTACCATGACCACCTCTTCGAGGCCTGTTACCTGAACGGGAGTGGTACTGGCATACCCGGTACCGTTGCCGAGTACTCCACCTTGTCCCCACGCCCAGACGGTTCCGTCCTCTTTAAGAGCGAGAGAATGACCCTTTCCTCCTGCAACCATCGTTACACCCAAATTCGAACTCTCTGCTGCCACCGCGGAACCGGCCTCAGTGGCGGCTGCCTGAAAGGGTAAAATCAGTGTCATCACAAGAAATCCACAAACTAAAAGCATAAACTGTCGTCTCATCAATCTTCACTCCCATTATTTTTTCCTTAAATCTACCATATTTCCAAAATCTATGAATGTGCTCATTGCACTATTAGGGGGCCCCCCACATGCCCATCAAGTTCTATATCCCAAAATGGGAAAACAGGCTATCCTTTCTATATCAAGCATAATTCCATAGAAAGGATGGTTTTCCATGAATTCTACTCCACTTTCTATCAGCAAAGAAATGCAATTACTAGCTCAACAGCTTCAACAGCATTTTTCTTCTACCCAACTTGAAGAGCTCGCAAGAAAAGCAGGATTCGTCCAACGAAAAAGCAAATATACTGCGCAGGATTTGGTTTCCTTATGTGTCTTTTTAAATGATCATGTATCGATGTGCTTCTCCAATTCTATCGGATGATTGAAAAGAATGGACGTAAGTCACATCGGTATGAGAAGAAAACCGTATTTGACATTCTAGGTGTAGTCTATGAGTGTAGACAAAAATCTCGACCTGCTGCCTAGAAATTTGAAATATCAAAAAAATGAAGCAGCGAAGGCTTATTTAAGTCTGTACAAAATCCAGTTCTATGCTAATTGCTTGGTTCAAATGAAGAACAGTAGTATTTGTTCCTTTTTTTTTATCTTAGCTTGATGGGCATGGGGCAGCTGCCAAGAAATTTGCAATTAGAGGCTTTATTTAAGGGAGTTAAAAACGTGAACGAGCTGCAGAGCCTCCTCGGTCAGAGGGCTCTGCAGTATCCGAACAATTGGCCGTTCTGCGCAATAAAGTGATCCGTAACGAGTCATAATTAATAAACAAAGGTGTCCGTAAGAAAGACAAAGGAACGCCTTGCCCGTTTTTGTGTTTCCTAAACACGTCCTGGCCCTAGTGGTTTCATAGTTCGGAGAAAGTTCAAAATGTTTTTTGAGCTTTTCTTAGCAATGTAAGACAGTCTGTAAGACGTTGTGTAATACACATTGTAAGACGAGTGTAATAAACATTGTAAGACATTCTATAAAGTTTTAAAATCAACTTTTTGGAAATAATATAAGTTAAATTAGATTGAAAAGAGTTGAGTGTATGTTTTTTAAGAAACTTGTTGACGGCGATGAAAAGGATTTCATTTTTGTTCAAAATAAAAACGATGAGATTTTCGAAATATCACCCGAAGACGTATTGGTAATTAGCAGTGAAAATGGAACAGAAACTGGTATGGCAGTATTTCAAACATCGAACGATATTTATTATGCTATTCACACAGAAGAGGCCACAAGGAAATTAGCCGAAAAAATTGGTGTTCCGTTTAGAGTAACAGAACAGAAGGGGGCCGACTGTCGTGCCGGCATCGATGGATAAAAAATACATAGCAAAGAAGCCCAAGGGCTGCACCTCCTCCTCTGAGCTTTTTTATTTATAGGGATATAAGATCAATGTAAGTATAAGATTCGTAGCGCGGTCGGTTCGTATGTCAAATTCGAACTGATCGTGTTTTTTCTGTTTTCGTAAATATTGTTGCTGTTTATACAAAAATGACAGAACCGCTGAAAAGTTCAAAATTCTTGGCAATATCCAGGCTGATTAATGGGTTCATTTGATGTATTACCTTCGCTTAAATGTAAAGGATGAACGGTTCCGCTCATTAATGGATTCATATTTTAGGTTATAATAAGAGATATGAATGTTGTTGAACAAGGAGGAAACATGAATCGTTACGATTTTTTACCGATTATTCTCGGAAGCGACGAAAATGCATATGGAAACGTAATACTCATCCATGAGTCATATCGGATCAAGCCGCTGCTGCTGTGCACACGGCTGTTAACCCCAACCATGAACAGCAAATTATTTGATCTCATTCAAATCGATCGATTTGATCATGATAGCGTATTTCCGGGCGCTCTGCTATCTATATTGGAAAAACACGCCGCTCCGAACAGAAAACTAATCGTCATTCCTTGCTCGGATTACTATGCCGGCATGATGTCGCGGCATTATAGCAAATTCAATGGACTTATTGGCAATCAATTTATATCCGAGGCTTTGCTTGATACGCTTGATACGAAAGATAAATTCTATAAACTATGTGAAAAACATGGACTGTATTATCCCAAAACGATTGTTTGCGAGCAGCATGAGCGTGAAACAGCGCTGGGACAAATGGATTTTCAATTCCCAATCGTCGTAAAGCCCGAAAACAGCAATGCCTACGCGTATTTGCATTGTCATTTTGAAGGCAAAAAGAAGGTGTTTTTCTTTAACGCTAAGGATGAGTATTTAGCAATGGTCAAAAGTATGAATACATCCGATTATAAAGGAAAGTTAATTATACAGGAATTTATTCCCGGAGGGGACAGCTCGATGCGTGTCATCAATAGCTACTCCGACGACAAAGGGAAAGTGAAAATGATGTGTCTCGGCCAGCCGGTGCTTGAGGAATATGCACCGAAAACACTCGGCAACTATGCAGCGATTATTAGTCGATCCGATATGGAAATCTATCAAAAGGTAAAGGTATTTCTTGAAGAAATCGGTTATATCGGTTTTTCCAATATCGATATGAAATATGATAGCAGAACAGGCAGATATATGATGTTCGAGATTAACCCGCGACTAGGCAGAAGCAGTTTTTTTGTCAGGGCGGCAGGACTTAACATAATAGCTGCGATGATAGATAATGTTGTCATTGGCACGGACGCAGACTGCGTATACAGTGACAAAACAGCCCTTTGGACAAATGTTCCGAAAGTCGTATTGCGAAAATATGTAACTGAACCGGAATTATCTGCTGAAATTAAAAAGCTGTACAAACAGAAACAGGTGCTCAAAACACTTTGGTGTAAAAAGGACTTGAACCTGAAACGCATTTTAAAAGTCTCAAGGTATTATTTCGGCCATATAAATAATTACAAACGATATTATTTTAACAAGAGACAAGCAGTATCCACCGAATTGTGAGGATAGGTACTTATCAAAATTGATAGATATGTGGTTTTTAGTGAATTCCAGTTGAATGTGATGATAGATTGAAATTACTTTGTTATTTAATTGTAAATGACCGAAAAGCATAGCGAAGTGGAGAATAGAACGAATGTGATAATGCAGGAACTAGATGAACGCGACAAAGTCTATGTAAAGAGATTGCAGGCTGCGCTTCAAGGGAAGCGGCTTTCTTTTTCTCTTGGTACTGGCTGCCAAGATGATTCCGGACCAGGATACATTTATCCCTAAATTTCCGACGATCAAACAATTAGGGTATTGTAACCTTATATCATTCTGTTCTTTATTTGGAATTACAATGAATTTTTTTGGCCGCTCATTGTAACCAAATAGATGAACTAAAACGTCGGCGACTTGGTTAGTCAGGTGGTTTATTTCACTATTTTCGTCGATATTTTTGTAAGCGTCAAACTCTCCCCACCGTTGAATCGAGCAAACGCTATGAGATAATCCTCCTCAGAAGCAAAAAAGAGAGGATTATTCTATGGGCAGAGATGAGATTCAAATGAAATGGGAAGCGCGTATCCAGGCATTCCGTGTGGATAAGAAATAGGTCTTGCTCTTGACGTAAGGTCAACGATTATACTTCGGGGTGCAAGACATTATTTTAGGAGGCGAAGAAACGATGCGGATGAATCGATTGTTAAAAAAGACTGAACAAGGAGTAGTGGATCATTATAGCCGGTATGTTGTTGTCAGTATTCATTAGCGGGCATTTCTTCAGCATGTCCGCCTATGCATCACAACGCGAATCGTTTTCTGGGGGGCATTTGAGCATGGAAACCAAACGATTGGAAACCTTTATGGACGATTTTTTTCAACGTTTGGATGTGACGCCTTTTTACACAGGCGCGGGTGTTGTTGTTGTTCAAGACGGGGAAGTGAGGCTGCAAAAAGGGTATGGCTATATGGATACTTCTCAACAAACCCCAATTGAGCCCGATGCGGAGCATATCTCACCGGATTTCGCCGAACGGGCGGCACAGTTTTCGGAACGAGAGGATTTGGAGATCGAGATGACTTCACTGCTCTCGAATTTATAAGCAATGCATCGTAAAGGCGTTCCACCTGATAACTCAAAAGCGCAAGAAACCCTAATTAGACTGATGCAGATGCTGATTCTTCCGTTGGAATCCTATGTTGAGTCCAGTCGCGTGAAGTCCATCAAGTAGGAGGATTTAGAGTTGCTGTCCAATCCATTTTTATTCCCCGAATCCATATCCGCCGAAGAGGAATCTTATTTGTTCGAAGTGCTGCGACATATTGATGATTCCGTTTGGAAGGAGATCGTAAGAAAATCGGATATGTCCTGATAATTTGTTATGGGCTGATTTTCCGGCAGCACTTCTGACTCTGATAGTATCCTATGAAAACAGGAGGTTGCCTCATGTCCCCAAAAGAACAGCGCCATACACCGTGGCGCGAAGGCGAGCGTGGTGTATATAGTGTGATTGATACAGCGAAGGGGAAAGGGCTCAAGCCCTATGACTCAGGTTCTCTACGAGCAATTGCCACAGCTAACTGAATTTCTCGATTCCAAGGCGCTGGAGTCTCTTATACTTTGGTCGACCACGCTACCGGCAGAATGTCGGCTGATCGGCAATCAATAATAGAATAAACTAATCTCGCTCCCGCCGATAGGTGGGGGCTATTTGACGCTCACAAATTTTTGTTACATCTTGCTGAGATTTATTAGCCTCTAACGCACTTTCCAGCTTACATATCCATCACTCTCCCCGATTTTCTCATCCTTTCATATATGGAATAAACGAGAGAAATTATCCGCAGCCTTAAGAGCTTCATTATTTTTGCAGTAAGCCCGGCGCATAATTCGCTTTATAGTGATAAATAATTGTTCAGAGTACATTTTTTGCATCTGACAAGGAGGTTATCTCATGAGTAACAAAATCGAAGCGATTCGGGCCGATCAGCAAAATTTTCTGGACGAAACGGAAGACGAGGTTAAAGAAGTCGCTCAAAGCACCCAAGGCGGCGAAGCTGTAGAAGCAATAACGGCCCACATCAATAAATATGACGTAGCTGAGGAAAACGAAAAGAGTTAAAAGTCCCGTGGATCGGATTCACACCTTTTCTCAGCTGCTAAACAGCATTCCTGGAAAAATCAATTTGAACAGTTATCCGACATCATGCAGCAGAATTCTGATTCGCAAGCATACCAGCAAAAGGTATACTGGCAGCTCACTCATTAACATTGAAATAAAATAGATGTAGGAGGACAAGTAATATGCAAGAAAAACAAGATATTCAAGAAATGCCACAGACGGATATCCCTGAAATCGAGCAATCTGATCTTACAGAATTTGAACAATCCACTTCACATCCAGACGATGATGACATTAGAGTTTGTGATTGAATAATTGAAGCGAAAGTTGCTCTCAGTCCGTTGAGGCGGGAATTGGAGCAACTTTCTTTTTATCAGCTAAACCGGAAATGCGTTAAGACCATATATTTCATTAGTTAATTTAGTAAATTGTCTTGAGATTTTTTTGATGGTGGAGGTGCGAACAAGTAAATGATGAGAAAAATCTTGGTAATGCTCTTGTTGTTCCTTTTTGTTTTTGGAATTTCGACGACGGATATTTACGGCGAGTCGTATGAAAAGCGGAGGGAATTGGAGCAGAAGGACACTATAAAGCCTTATAAACGCGGAGGGATTCGTTCACCCAGACGAAGCTATGATCCCGGAATCAGCCCCCCCGGTCGTACTGCTCCGACGAGACCGGACAATGCAGCTCGCAATCCTACTCCTCCAAGAACGACTCCCGTACCTCGAACCGGATTCGGCGGGTTTTTCGGCGGAATTTTTGGGGGATTGGCACTGGGGACAATCCTGGGATCGCTTTTCAATCCGTTCGCTGGTTTTTCGCTCGGTTTTCCATTTCTTTCACTGCTAAGCTTCGCGTTATGGTTCATCGCTATTTTTGCCGTTGTTCGGATGTTTCGAAGGCGTAAAGGATATTAATCGGAAATCCGGGTTATCAACCGGCATCTGTTCCACTTGACTTCGATCATTTTGAGAAGAATAAAAATAACGCCTCCGAATTTGGGGCGCTCTCTAGCTATAGGATAATTCAAGGGAAAGAATAAGTCTAGTTTTTTCTTGTTTTTTTCGTTATATTTTTACTGCTGCTTTCGCGGAGCGGTAAAAATGTCGTGCTTTTGCAGACCGGTCTGTAAAGCCTGGGAGCGTTTCTGAAATGACAAATGAAGCACCAAACTTTAAATTACTGACGGCCGGGTTGTTATTAGGTTTAATTCTTGCCTCGCTTGACCAGACGATCGTCTCCACCGCGATGCCGTCCATCATGGAGCAATTAGACGGATTATCGTTGTACAGCTGGGTATTCTCCGTTTATTTGTTAACCTCCACGGTATCCATACCGATCTACGGCAAGCTGGCGGATTTGTATGGACGCAAGAAAATGTATCTGATGGGCTTATCTCTCTTCCTTGCGGGATCATTATTATGCGGACTTGCCGGAAGCATGGAGCTGCTGATCCTGTTCAGAGCCGTTCAAGGGCTCGGGGCAGGGGCGTTATTGCCGCTTGCGTTCACGATCGTGGGAGATCTGTACCCCCCTGAGAGGCGCGGTCCCCATCTGTTCAAGATACGAGCGATTGCCGCAGGCAATGTTACGGGATTTTTTATGAGCGCGGGAATGTTCGGGGCGATTGCTTATATTCCGCTGTTTGTACAGGGAATTATTGGGGTCAGCCCTTCCGTTACGGGATATATACTTACGCCGCTTATGCTGGCGGTGGTGGTTACGACGACGTTTGGCGGCTGGCTGATGGGCAAATGGTCCTGTCGCATGATTCTCATCCCGAGTCTTGCCTTGATGGCGGCCGGCTTTCTGCTTCTCAGCCGGATGGATTCGGAAACGAGTTTATTTCAAATCGTGATCTATATGGTTATTACAGGGCTGGGAATGGGAGCCGTCTATCCGACGATCGGCACCGCCGCGCAGAGCGCTGTCGATTTCAAATTTCGGGGCGCCGCGACTTCCTCGTCGCAATTATTCCGTTCGATTGGCGGAACCGTCGGCGTCAGCGTCCTGGGCAGCCTGCTTGTCCAGCGTATGGCGTCGGGCTTGAACGAGATGGGCGGCCTTACCTTTTTGAAGGATAAACAGCTTCAAGACTTTGCCGATCCGCAGCTGCTCATGGACGCGGAAGTACGCTCGTCCCTGCCAGAAGAGGTGTTGTCGGAGCTTCAGTCCCTATTCAGCCAATCGTTGAACGGCGTGTTTTTCACCGGCTTTCTGTTTGTTTTCATCGCCCTGATTGCTTGCCTCTTTATGGGAGATGCCAGGCTGATACGCCAATAACCATGCAATCTTTAATTAAACCTCAATTTTACTGATATGTAAATTTCATATTGCCCGATTATCCCTCATGTATGTGGAGATTAATGGGAGAGCCTTCATGACTGCCTTCACGGGCAGTCATTTCGCTTATTTCCATCCATTTCCTTGGGTTTTCTTTACAGGCCGTACTTTGTAATCACTTACATCATGAACTAAGATGGGGAGGGTTTCAACAATTGATCCTGTTCGGGGGGGATTCAGATTAGTAGTCCGGTCAAACGTTATTTATTATGGGCAAAACCTTACTGGTGGACAATCGGGTTTATCATCGTGCTTGGGGTCATTCAGTTTGTGGCTCCGCTGTCGACGCCGATCTACACGCAAATCTTGATTGACGATGTGCTGACAGGCAAAGGCGGCTGGGAGCTGCACCAGATGATCGGGGTTATGTCCGTTATTTTATTCCTCGGCGTCATCATCAATTTTATCCGAAACTACTGCTCGGCTTTATTGGGCAACCGCATGATGAAGGATCTCCGTGAGCAGCTATACAAGCATTTGCAGAGAATGCCGGTGAGTTTCTACGATCAGAGGCAGGTTGGCGGAATTTCCTCCCGGGTCATTCATGATATCGGCGGCGCGCAAAATCTGATCGGCGGGGGCATCATCAATCTCGTTCTTGATTTGTTTCTGGTTTTGTTCGCGGGTTTTCTATTATTTCGGATGAATGGTTTTTTAGCGGCTTTGTCATTGGCCATCTTACCTTTCTATTATTTATCCTTTACCAATATGAATGTGCATATCCGGCTTGCATGGCGGTCCGTGCACCGGCAAATGGAGCGAATATCCGGAACCTTGGTCGAGCGGATGGCGGGAATCCGCATCGTTCAGGCATTTAACGGGGAGAGGCAGGAGCAGGAGCGGTTCGCCAGTCAAACCAAGCGTCACTATCATCACACGGTATATGCGCATTTGTTCTCGAATGTGCTGGGACGCCTCAGCGAGACGTTCGCGCATACCGGAGGCATCCTCATTTGGCTGGTCGGGGGGAGCATGGTGCTCGCGGGCAAAATGACGGCAGGCGAGATTATCGCTTTTCAGATGCTGCTCGGCAATCTGTACGGCCCGATTCAACGATTCGCCGACGTGAACGTCACGATCCAGAATTCGATAACGAATATCGAGCGCATCTTTGAGGTGCTTGACGAGAAGCCGTCGATCGTCGAGTCGGAGCATGCGGTCCCCATGCCGAAATGCAACGGGCATATCTTATTTATGAACGTTTCCTATACGTATGTGGCCCGGAACGTTCATTTTCAGCAGACCGCGGCAGGAGCGGTTAATCCGGATTTGATCGACCGGGAAAAAGCGCCGAAGCGGTTCTTCTGGAAGCCGACGAACGTACGTCCCGAGCCGCCGGAAATTACGATCGAAGAGAGGCAGGGGATCAAGGATATCACCTTCGAGGCTCGCTCCGGCGAGGTCATTGCTCTCGTCGGTCCGAGCGGTGCGGGCAAATCGACGCTGATCAACCTGATTCCGAGGTTCTATGAAGCGGATCAGGGAGAGGTTTTCATCGACGGGCGCGATGTCCGCGAATACCGTCTGGACGATCTCCGCAGGCATATCGCCTTGGTACTGCAGGATAATGTACTTTTCTCCGGCTCGATCAGAGAGAATCTCGTCTATGGCCGCCCCGAGGCGTCAATGGCAGAGATCGTCGAAGCGGCGAAAGCGGCAAATGCCCATGAATTCATTATGCAGTTTAAGGACGGCTATGAGTCCATTATCGGCGAGAGGGGGATGCGTTTGTCGGGCGGACAGAAGCAGCGGCTGGCGATTGCGCGGGCGATTCTGAAGGATCCGAAAATACTGATTTTGGACGAAGCGACCTCCGCTCTCGATTCCGAATCAGAGGCCATGGTGACGGAAGCGTTAGAGCGGCTGATGAAGGGAAGAACGACGTTCGTCATTGCGCATCGTCTCGCTACCGTCGTCCGGGCGAATCAAATTTTAGTGATCGACAACGGGGAAATCGTGCAAAGCGGCAGTCACCGCATGCTGCTGCGCGAAGGCGGCCTGTACCGCAAGCTTTACGAGCAGCAGTTGAAAGCGATGAAGCCGGAGGAGCTGGCGGGGTTGGCGTAGGGAAGGCCGGAGCACTCAGCGGGTTGGATTATACAGTGCAGGAAATGTAGGGCTGGCTCAAGCAAGTACAAGGCATTCGGTTGGTTGGTATTATAAAGTTGGGAATAATCAAAATTGGAAGAAGCATGTTCAGAGAGAAACCATTTGAAGAAGTAAGTACAAAGAAACCATTTGAAGAAGTAAAGACTGACTGGTCAGTGGAATTGCAAAGTGAGGATATAGGCTGTCCCCAAGTAGGATGAATCTACTGATGGGGCAGCTTGTTCTTCAAGCAGGCAAGATCAGATCTGAAAATTAGACCTGATCGCCCGCAGTTATCCTGCGCCACCGTTTTTTATTTAGGGCAATAACTCTTGTTTAAGCAGATTATGGGCAAGCGTAGCCATCCGTCCTCCAGGCTCGCCATCGGCAAGTCTCGAAGCAGAATCCGTTGGAATCCCCCACCAATAGGTATAGTGGTTTCATTCGCCCGGATGGTGCATCGACAAAGTCATGCTTCAACTTCACACCGTTCATCTCGACGGGAGCAGCGATCAGGTGCATGTAAGCACTAAGCCGCATGCTTATACTGGAATTCATCCAGCGTACGAACGGGTTTTCGTCCCATTAGGTGGCTATCGTGGATTTCATCCAGTGGAAAAAGCCTCGTATCCGAGTATGAGTCCTCAAACAGTTAAAGTTACTGTAATGAATACAGGATAGGCTGAAAATAGGTTGTGATGCTCGAAAGTTACTGTACTGAATCCAGGATAGCTTAGTCGTTAATGCGTGGTAGAGAAGCAGAGCTGTCCCTCAGATCACTTTAAGAGCCCCGCCCGCATCGTGCTTAAAAGCGCCATCAGGTCTAAATATTAGATCTGTTGCCGACGAAACGAAGCAATCCGGCGCTCAGCACGCCGATATTCAAGGATCAGATCTGATCGTTTATTCTATCGCTGGCATAGAATGACCAAGATCCCAACCCCATTACCTCTCCTCCGACCCGGTAAAGGTTTGAATGAACTTGCGCGGCGAGATGCCTTCGATTTGCTTGAACGCCTTGCTGAACGCGTAAACGCTGCCATATCCGACCTTCTCGGCTACCGAGGATACCGACAGGGGGCTGTAAATCATTAGATCCTTGGCTTTCTCTATCCGGTAGCGCATTTGGAATTGATGCGGCGTGAGCCCGTATTTTTGCTTGAACAGCCGCGAGAAGTGGAAGACGCTGAGCGTAGCGGTCTTCGATAGCTCTTCGAGCAGCAGCGTCTGGTCGAACCGTTCCATGATAAGCGTCGCTACGGCGTCAAGCGACTTATGGTGAACGCTCAGCCGGTTGGCATCGCTGGATTCCAGTCCTTTGACGATCAGATACAACAGCTTGAGCACCAACGATTTTTGCAGGATGTAATAGTCCAGATCCCGCCGCTCGTAAGCATGAATCAGCTGCTGCAGCGCCTTCAAGATTTCCCCGTGATTTTCGATCCGGATCACATCCGGAATTTGCAGCGAGTCCCCCAGCACGTCTTCGCGAATCCACCGTAATTCCTCCCCGCTGCATTCCGACCGTTTCTTGTAGTTGATGGGAACCTCCTCGAAGTCATCCTCGTTCATTGCGTCAAAATGAATATGCGGCATCCAGCACTCGCCGATCGATTCGATGAATTCATGCTCCTTGCCCGGCTTGAACAGAACGATTTCACCCTGGCTGATCATGTGCACCGTATCGTCGATCCGAAGCGTCAGCCCTCCCTTTTCCAAATAAAGAAGCTCATAGTCAAAAATAATGCGTGATTTCAACCGCATCTCGGTCTCGCGATGGTTCCATGCCCTGCGCACATTCGGCGACAGCCGCAGAAGTAATGATTTTTTAGATTTGGAAAGCGCTTCCACTTTATCACCTCGAAATAGCAAGATTGGATAAATAATAACAAGTTACAATAAAGAAGTCCAAAAAAAACTATGATAATATAGGCAATGTAATCGTTAACACGAAAATGTGGCCGGAGACAAGATAGCATCTTCTATTATATTATGGCCGCCTGTGCGCTTCAATACTGTCCTGTTCTTACCAATTGACGGACTACACTTATGCTGGAAGGAGCAACCGAATATGAGTATGTTTAATGGGCTGGATATGGGAATCGGAAGCTTGGCTAGAGTATCAAACGCAAAGACGCGTTCGATCAGCGCGGAAAATTTTAACGGGGAAAAAGGAAAAGGCGGCATGGCGACCGAAGGAACGGGCGCCGGATGCGCCCGCGATCTCGGAATCGGCTGGAAAGTATCCCCATCGGTAGAGATTGCGCCCGGCACGACCTTTACGATGGCTGACATCGAAGGACCCGGTGCGATTCAGCATATATGGCTGACCTGCTTCCCGTCCCATTGGCGCAATATGATCCTTCGCATGTATTGGGACGACGAGGAGCAGCCCTCGGTGGAAGTGCCGCTCGGCGATTTCTTCTGCAACGGCTGGCAGGAGCGCTGCAACGTGAATTCGCAGCCGGTTGCCGTAAATCCTGCGGGCGGGATGAACAGCTTTTGGCTGATGCCGTTCCGCAAGCACGCCAAAATTACGGTAGAGAACAGAGAATCCGATAAAGTCGTTCTTTATTATCAGGTGGACTATACCTTGACGGATGTGCCGGACGACATGGCTTACTTCCATGCGCAGTGGAGAAGATCCAATCCCGTGCCATACAAAGACGTGCATACGATTTTGGACGGCGTAAAGGGCAAAGGGCACTACGTCGGCACCTATCTCGCTTGGCAGGTAAACAATACCGGCTGGTGGGGCGAAGGCGAAATCAAGTTCTACATGGACGGAGACAAGGAGTTTCCGACGATTTGCGGCACGGGAACGGAAGACTACTTCGGCGGCGCATGGAACTGGGAGCAGCCGATCGGGCAGTATTCCACTTACTCGACAGCCTATCTGGGCATGCATCAGCTCATTAAGCCGGACGGATTATACCGAAGCCAGACCCGCTTCGGCATGTACCGCTGGCATATCATGGACCCGATCCGCTTCGAAGAAGATTTGAAGGTGACGATCCAGGACCTGGGCTGGCGTTCCGGCAGACGATATTTGCCGCAGCAAAGCGATATCGCCTCCACGGCGTTCTGGTATCAGCTCGAGCCGCACGCTCCGCACCCGGAATTGCCGGGCAACGACGAGAGGGAAGTCATCTAGTCTTCGCCTGGTTGACGCAGCGGCACGATACACAATCATTTAGCGCCCGAGGTGAAAGGCTTTGCTTAAAGCAACGATTAAAGAAGTAGCTGCGGAAGCGCAAGTGTCTACGGCGACCGTGTCCCGCGTCCTCAACAACAGCTCTAAGGTGAGCGAAGAAGCGAGGCAGCGTGTAAGCGCAGCTATCGCAAAGCTTAATTATGAGCCCAGCGCCATAGCGAGAAGTTTAAAGCAGGACAGGACATTTATGATCGGCATCATCGTACCCGACATTACGAATCCGTATTTTATGGAAATTTCGAAGGGAATCGAGGATACGGTCGGCCAAAACGGGTTTCAGCTCATGTTCTGCAGCTCGGATGAAAATACGGATAAAGAAAAAAAGCTGCTGCAGCTCCTTAACGAAAAGCGTGTCGACGCGGTCGTCGTGGCGACGGCTGGCGGCAACGGAAGCAAGATCGCAAGCATGTCGCGTTCCGGCCTGCCTGTCGTGCTGATTGATCGCAGCCTGGAGAAGCACGACGGCTTCAAGCAGCTGGATCTGATCGCGGAGGATAATGCGGAAGGCGCATATATGCTAACCAAGCGGCTGCTGGAAGACGGCCATACATCCCTAGGTGTTGTTAACGGCCCTTCCTGGGTAAGCACGGGGAAGGAACGTTACGACGGCGTCCTTCGGGCGATGCGGGAATCGGGAATCGAGCATTTGCCGTATGTGTTCAACGGCGATTTC
Organism: Paenibacillus harenae DSM 16969; assembly: GCF_000422465.1. Lineage (GTDB taxonomy): Bacteria > Bacillota > Bacilli > Paenibacillales > Paenibacillaceae > Pristimantibacillus > Pristimantibacillus harenae. The sequence goes on from NZ_KE383842.1 coordinate 407,543, forward strand.
TCCGTTGAGGGCGGAATTCGGGCGGTACGGCGGTTCTGGCAGGCGAAGCAGAAGCCGACGGCGATCATATCGCTCAATAACCGGATGACCTTCGGCGTACTGATTGAGCTCATACGGCAGGGTCTGCATATTCCAAGCGATGTGGCCATCGCCTCCTTCGGCGAGGTCGAGGCTGGGCAGCTGCTCAAAAATCCGAAGCTCTATTATATTGACCAACAGCCATATGACATGGGAAAGCGGGCCGGCGAGCTTCTGCTCAGTCGGATGAATAAGCAGAGTGTGAGCATGCGTTCACACTTGGAAATATTTAGACATCAGCTCAAATGCTTTCATTAATGCAGCACAGTACATCGATATTGATCGTTTAGGAGAGATGACTCATATGTCTAACGCAAAAGCAGTAAATCGTATGCAGGGCAACCTGCCGAAAATCGGAATTCGTCCCATTATTGACGGGCGCCGCGGAGGCATTCGCGAATCGCTGGAGGAAGTTACGATGGAAATGGCCAAGACGGCTGCGGCCTTCTTGTCTGAAAATTTGAAGCAATGCATGAGCGCAGCAACCAAAATTGGCCGACGACCTGGTTTGCCCCGAACTTGACGGGTGAGGGCATGTTCAAGGATGTGTACACGGTGATGAACAAATGGGGTTCGAATCACGGCGTCGTGAGCTACGGTCATATCGGAGGCGACCTCATTACGCTGGCATCGATGCTTCGCATTCCGGTCTCGATGCATAATGTTCCGGACGAGAGAGTGTACAGACCGAGCGCATGGACCGCATTTGGCGAAATGGAGCCGGTCGGCGCAGATTATCGCGCATGCCGAACCTTCGGTCCGCTCTATAAGTAAAGAAAGGGGCTTGAATCTATGTGTGCCAAATATGCAATAGGCGTCGATTACGGCACCGAGTCGGGAAGGGCTCTGCTGGTTGACATTGCAGACGGAACGGAAGTCGCTACTCATGTTACGCCTTATTCGCACGGCGTAATGGACGAGAAGCTTCCGGACGGAACCGCGCTTGGTCCCGACTGGGCGCTGCAGCATCCGGACGACTATATGGAGGTGCTGAGGCGCTCCGTGCCGGCCGTGCTGCGCGAGGCGGGCGTCAATCCCGCGGATGTGATCGGAATCGGGATCGATTTCACGGCCTGTACGATGATACCGCTGGATGAACAAGGCATGCCGCTATGCCTGAAGCCGGAATGGAGCGGCAATCCGCACAGCTGGGTGAAGCTGTGGAAGCATCACGCCGCCCAGGAAGAAGCGAACCGCTTGAATGCGATCGCGGAGGAGCGCGGCGAAGCTTTCCTGGCCAGATACGGCGGGAAACTATCCTCCGAGTGGATGATCGCTAAAGTTTGGCAAATATTAGACGAGGCGCCGGAAATCTATTCGCAGTCCGATTTGTTTATGGAAGCGGCGGATTGGGTCGTCATGCAAATGACCGGAAACCTTGTGCGGAATAGCTGTACGGCCGGCTACAAAGCCGTCTGGCATAAAGAGCGGGGTTATCCTTCGAAGTCGTTTTTCGCGGCGCTGGATCCGCGGCTTGAACCGTTGACCGAGACGAAGCTTCGCGGGAAGATCGCAGCGCTGGGCTCTAAAGCGGGCGAATTGAGCACCGCTATGGCGGAGGCCATGGGCCTTAATCCGGGCATCGCGGTAGCGGTCGGCAATGTCGACGCTCATGCGGCGGTACCGGCGGTAGGCGTTGTAAAGCCGGGTAAGCTGGTCATGGCGATGGGAACCTCGATCTGCCATCTGCTGCTGAGCGACAAGGAAGTAAATGTGGAAGGCATGTGCGGCGTCGTGGAGGACGGAATCGTAGCCGGTTATTACGGCTATGAAGCAGGCCAGTCGGCAGTGGGCGATATTTTCGCCTGGTACGTGGATGAAGCGGTGCCTGCTTATATAAAGGAAGCTGCGCAGGCAGACGGCACGGGCGTTCACCAATGGCTTGAGCGTAAAGCCGCGGCCTACGATCCGGGTGAAATTGGGCTGCTTGCGTTGGATTGGTGGAACGGCAACCGTTCGGTGCTCGTAGATGCGGACCTGACCGGCATGCTTGTCGGGTTGACGCTGCAGACGAAGCCGGAGGAAATTTACAGGGCGCTGCTTGAAGCGACCGCTTTCGGAACGAGACGGATTATCGAAGCCTTCCATGAAAACGGCGTTGAAGTAAATGAAGTATATGCATGCGGAGGACTTCCGCAGCGCAACCGGCTGCTGATGCAAATCTATGCGGACGTCACGGGCAGAGAAATTAAAATTGCGGATTCCACCCAGACGGCGGCGCTCGGCGCGGCGATGTTCGCATCGGTAGCGGCCGGAGCGGGAGCAGGCGGCTACGATACGATCGTGGAAGCGGCGGAGCAAATGGCGAGAGTCCGGGAAGAGACGTTCAAGCCAATCCCCGGGCATGCGGCGGTATATGAGGAGCTATATCAGGAGTACGTGAAGCTGCATGATTATTTCGGACGCGGCGGCAATCCCGTCATGAAGAAATTAAAGGCGTTGAAACGCAGTAAAGGATAAAGCGCTTGCCGCTTTATTCTCAAAGAGTGTGCAATCGATCTCATAATGACATAAGAAAAGGTGATACCAGAATGGAAATTCAACAATCGATCCAATCGCTAAGCCAGATGAGACCGGGCAAGCGCAAGAGAGAGTCCAGCTATGACCGCACGGGCGGAAATAAAGATTATTTCTCTATTAATCCGGGTGACAAAACGGAAATTTGCCATATCAAGGGAGCAGGGGCGATTACGCACATCTGGATGACGATGGCGACGGACGCTCCGCAGGAAGAGGCGCTGCTTCCGCGTAAAATCGTAATCCGCATGTATTGGGACGGCGAGACCGAGCCTAGCGTAGAGGCGCCGATCGGCGATTTCTTCGGACTGGGGCACGGCGTGACCAAGAACTATGAATCGGCTCTTCTTATGATGAGCCCGGAAGACGGCAAAGCGCTTAACAGCTTTTTCCGGATGCCCTATGCAATCGATGCCAGAATTGAAATCGAAAGCGAAGCGGAGCTGCCGATCAAGTTCTACTTCTATATCGACTATGAAGCCTACGACAAGCTGCCTGAGAACGAGCTGCGTTTCCACGCCCAGTGGAACCGGGAGTGTCCGACCGAAGGAATCGACGAGAGCACGGTTGACAACGCTCATTTTGAATTCGGCGGCAAAAATACGACCGGCGACGGCAATTACGTCATTCTCGACGCGAAGGGCAAAGGACATTACGTCGGCTGCAACTTCAACGTTCACAACTTGAGAGAAACAAGAGAATGGAATTGGTACGGCGAAGGCGACGATATGATCTTCATCGACGGAGAGCCATGGCCGCCGACGCTGCACGGAACCGGGATGGAAGACTATTTCAATACGGCATGGTGCCCGCAGCAGGAAGTATGCACGCCTTACCACGGCATTATTTTGGGCGGAGGACCGAATTGGAGCGGCAAGATCTCAACGTATCGGTACCACGTTCTTGATCCGGTCATGTTCGATCGAAGCATTAAGGTTACGATTGAGCACGGCCATAACAACCATCGCAGCGATGACGTATCCTCGACGGCTTACTGGTACCAGACGGAGCCGCATCAAGCTTTCAAGCCGCTGCCGAAGGTGAAGGATCGCCTGCCGCTTCCCGACATTAAGCCGTTTAACGAGCAAAGCTTGAAAGAGATTTTCAAGCACGCGAACCCATAAACGCGCTTCGTACGCGCCTCTTAAGGAGATGATGAAGCTGCGAAAGACGCTGACGGGAAGTTTGCTTCTCTGAGATCCCGGGAAGTGGGACGCCTTACGGCAGCGTCGCGAAATCGATGGACGACGTTTTTTGGTTCAAGGCGACGCTGAATAAATGAAAGCGCTTAAATGATTTTGCTGGTTAAGCTGGATTCCGGTTTGAACGCTTCGGCGTTTAAATAAACATTCTTTTTTATAAAAAAGGGAGGATTCACAAATGCAGGCTTATCGTGGAAAGGTTATGACGGGCATCCTAGCGGCGATTCTCATGCTGACGTTCGTATTGTCCGGCTGCGGCAATTCCGGGTCGAACACCGAGGGCAACACGGGGAACACAGGCAATGCGGGTGAAACGGCAAACAACGGCAATACCGGCGAGAAACCGGCTGAGAAAGCAACGGTTGAGTTCTGGGCGCAAAAGTTCGAAGACACGACGGACGCCTGGTTTAAGAAATGGACGGACGAATTCAACAAATCGCAGGATAACGTTCAAGTGAAGCTGACGATCGTACCCGGTGACGCATGGGCGCAAAAGCTGAAGGCGGCGCAAGCGGCCGGCAAAGCGCCGGATATTATGACCAGAAGCTATTCGGGTATCGCTCCGGGAGCCAAAAACGGCGAAATCATGGCGCTGAACGACTTGATGGACCCAGCCGTATTCGACGATCTGTATGACAATGTGAAAGAGTTCGTTACCGTTGACGGCCAATACTACGCTTACCCTAAGCTGGTTGAACCTTCCGCTGTCTTGTATTACCGCAAGGACTTGTTCGAAGCGGCGGGACTTGATCCTGAGAAGCCTCCGGTCACTTGGGCGGAGTTTATTGAATACGGCAAGAAACTGACTCAAAAAGGCATCTTCGGCGCTTCCATTGCGCAGACTGCGCCTGATCTTGGCTGGTCAAGCTGGGGCTTGCAGTACAATGCAGCCGGACATCTTCCGATTACGGATGACTGGTCCAAAGCGGATGTAATGGACGACAAATACAAAGAGCTTCTTAACTTCTACGCAACGCTTTACAAAGAAGGGATTATTCCTAAGCAGCAGTTGTCCGCTTATGCAGACGCGGCTCCATTCGGTCAAGGCAAACTGGCCATGACGGTCAGCGGCTCCTGGTCGATCGGTTTATTCCGCAACGAATACAAGGATATTCTGGACAAAACCGGCGTAGCTCCAATGCCTTCCATCGACGGCGACCAAACGAAGCCGACAGCAACGCTTGGAGGATGGTCGCTTGTCATTGACGGCAAGTCGAAAAAACCGGAAGCGGCTGCGCAATACATTCAATATCTGCTTGCAGGCGACCCGGCGATTATGATCGACTTCTTCAAAACGAGCCAATTCTCGAAATTCTCGCCGCGTAAATCGGTTGACGAAGCGATGAATCAAGATCCTGCCGCTTCCGCTGACGAGTGGCGCAAGCTGATTGCCGAGAAGGTTATTCCTTACGCGAAAGCCGAGCCGGCCTATCCATGGGATATCAGCATCGCGTTCGCTACGGCGGTCGAATCCGCTATGAAGGGCGAGTCGGTTGACAAAGCTCTTGCCACTGCAGAGAAAACGATTAACGACTATATCGCAAAATCCAAATTGGCGGGCACGAATCCGCAATAACAGGCGGCCGGGAGGAGCCGGCCGGGAGCGCGGGCTCCCGGTTGGCTGATTCCCGCACTTCTATACAACGGTGGTGAATGCGAATGAAGAAGAAGAATGCACGTCCTGACAATGTAACGGCATATACCATGCTTATCCCTATCGTGGTGCTGCTGACTATATTTGTCATCATTCCGTTTGTTTACGCGCTAATCGTCAGCTTCTACGATTGGAGCTTTTATCAGGAATCCCGGTTTGTAGGCTGGCAAAATTATGTCAACGTGCTTAATGATCCGCTGTTTGGCAAAGCGGTTGTGACCGGTTTGAAATTCGCTTTGCTTGTCGTTCCGGCTCAAATGATTCTCGCGTTTCTGTTCGCGCATGTCATTAGATCCATGGGGAAGAAGCTTTCCGGATTCGTAAAAACGGCGATCTATATTCCGACGATTATATCGGGCATTATTGCGTCGATCATATTCGTGTTTATTTTTGACTATAATGCGGGTCTTGCCAACGTTATCTTGAATTTGTTCGGCGTTGAGAATCAGGCTTGGCTTGCCGATGTGAAGACGGCGCTCGCAAGCATCGCGCTGCCGGCGATCTGGCTGGGCTTCGGGATTACGTCGCTCATTATGCTTGCGGGGCTGCTCGATATTCCCGACAGCTATTATGAGGCAGCGGATCTTGAAGGGGCCGGTTCATGGTCGAAAATGATCTATATTACGATTCCATTGCTCAAAAACGTCGTTTTATTCTTGTTGATTACCGGTTTTACGGGCGCTATTCAGCAATTCGAGCTTCCACTGGTCATGACGGGCGGGGGGCCGCTTAACGAAACGACGACGCCAAATCTATATATCTTCAATCATTTCCGGAATGACGTGCTTGTCGGCCATTCGATCGCTTCGGCACTGCTATTGTTCATCGTGCTTGGCAGCATTTCGGCCATTATTTTCAAAGTGCTCAATTCGGAAAAAGCGGTTGACGGTTAAACGGGCAGGCGAATGGAGGAGAGAAAGCGATGAAAGTAAAGGAGCAAACCGTAAAAACGATCATGTATGTATTCGGCTTCCTGATAGCGGTTGCGGCGTTGTTTCCGCTCGTGTGGATGGTCATCGCCGGCTTCAAAGCCAAAAACGAGGTGCTGGTGACGCCGTTCCGGTTTTTTCCGGAAAAATGGCTGTTCTCCAATTACAGCTCCATCCTGTCGGATCCGATGTTTCTTAAATCAATGGGTGTTACGTTCATGGGAGCGGTTCTCTTTGCCGCATTAAGCCTGATCATTAATTCGATGGCGGCTTACGTGTTCGCCAGACTCGAATTCCGTTTCAAACGCACGCTTTGGGTATTTGTTATTTGTACGATGTTCATCCCCGGCATGGCCATCCTGCTCACTTCCTTTATCGTCGTGACGGAGATGAAAATGCTGGACACGTTGGCCGTTCTCGTATTTCCAGGCGTGGCTTCCGCCGGCCATATGTTTTTCATCCGCCAGTTTTATTTAAATATTCCGATGGCGCTTGAAGAAGCTGCGCTTATCGACGGCGCTAACCGCTGGAAAATTTTTACCAGTATTTTCTTTCCTATGTCCTATCCCGTATTTGTTATCGTTGGGATCGGCTCTTATCTCGGCTTCTGGAATTCCTTCGTATGGCCGACGATGACGATTACGAATCCGGATTTGTTCCAAATCATGCAGTTCCTAAACACATTCCGCTCCGAGCGTTCGACGGAGATGGGCATGCTCATGGCCGGCTCAACGCTTGCGGCGATTCCGACCATCATCTTGTTCCTCATCTTCCAGAAGTACATTATCAAGGGAATCAAAATTTCAGGTTTGAAGTAACGGGAGGCGTCTCTTCATGATAGAGCTGGCGAATGACCGTATTCGCATCGGTATTAGCGAAACAGACGGTTCGATCCAAAGTATTCTGGACAAACGCAAAGGCAAGGAATATATAGCCGCAGACGGGGCGGGCTTGCCGTTCCGCCTCGAGACGGCAAACGAAACAACGAGCTCCTTCGAGCAGTTTGCTATAGAAGAGCAGCAGACAGCAGGGAAGAGGGAGGCTCGGCTGTCGTGGCGCGTTTCGGAAGGGCTGACGGTAAATTCGGTCATCCGCATCGCGGACGGAATCGGGGAGATCGAATTCCGCTGCGAGGCGTTGAATGCTTCGGAAGAGACCGTAGTCAGCCTGGAATATCCGGTCATCGGCAATCTTGGCGCGATTACGGAGGGAGGTGAGAACGATTACGCGGCGCACAGCTTCGCGACGGGATTCAAGGTGCGCAATCCTTTGAAGCATTTCGGGAAAGACGGTGCGGGACTGCGGTTTATGCCGTATCCGGAAAGCTTCTCGGGTTCCTCCATGCAGTTTTTCGCCTATTACGGCATGAACGGGGGCGGTCTTTATTTTGCGGCGCTGGACGGGGAAGGTTATGCGAAATGGTTGAATTTCTATAAGAACGATAACGGCCTGCTCGAAGCTTCTTTTATTCACGGCTGTGAAGATATGGGACCGAATAAAGGGATTGGCGTTACTTATCCGTTAGTCGTGAGGTCGCTCGAAGGACGCGACTGGTATGAGGCGGCCGACCTTTACAAGAGCTGGGCGGTGCAGCAGAGCTGGTGCTCGAAGGGAAAGCTGACGGAACAGAAGGAGGAGGAACGCTGCTCCTGGCTGCATGAGCGCATGGGTGCCGCCACATTCGGCATAAATGCCGGCTCGGACCGCACCGAGTGGCTCAGAACGTATCATGAGCATATCCGCACGCCGATGTTCCATATCCTTGGACCGGATTGGACGAATGCGCCACAGACGTTCTATAAGGGCGTACCGGGCGGCTTCGACGACTGGTTCCCGACGCGATTCAACCGGGATAACATCGAGGCGATGAAACAGTACGGGGACAAATGCGCGCCATTCGAGTTCGATTACCTGTTTCATATGGAAGGGGCCGACGGAGAACGAGGCAAGGAAGCGGCGCAGAAGTTTCCGGAGAAGGAAAAGCTGAAATCAATCGATGCCTACCGTTTCCCGTTTATTTGTCCGGCAGCCGAATATGCGCAAAGCTTTCATGTCGAGCGGGATCTGACGCTGCAGCGCGAGGATGACGTCGACTCGATCTATTACGATATTTCGGCCAACAACATTATGAAAATTTGCCTGGATGATTCGCACGGACATTCGGTTGGAGCCGGCAAAGCCATCAATGAAGCCTACCGGCAAAATTATATCCGAACGAAAAAGGCGATGATCGAGGCTGCAGGACGCTACGTGCCGATGGGCACGGAGATGATGAACGAGACGCTGCTCGACATCCTCGATTATTACCAGGCCCGCGCCGGCGGACAGCCTGCGGCGCCGCTCGAAGGCTACCCGCTGCGTGATTTGCTCAAAACCGGCGAAGCCGAGCTTATTCCGATGTTCGCTTACGTCTATCACGAATACGGAGCCGTCCGCCTGGACGGTTGGGGCAAGCTGACGGAGGAAATCGGTTCGCTCTACTATTTCACGGTTGCGAGAACGTATTTGTGGGGCGGCTTGTACGAGCTGAATTACGAATACAGCCCGATGGAAGCGCTTGACGGGCGCGAGAATGCGCCGGAGGAGCACTATTATCCCTTCGAGCCGAGAGGCTACGCCTTCTCCGCCGAGCGTGCCGATTATTTGGCGCAATTCGCCGATCTGCGCACGGGCGCAGGCAACAAATATTTGGCCTACGGCCGGATGCTGCCGCCGCTTGCGTTTGAATGCGAGAAAATAGAGGCGGACTGGTTTCACTACAATCACGGAAAAGAAACGAGGGAATACAACGATTCCGGCAAGCTGGACGTTGATTCGATCGTTCATTCCGCTTGGCGCTTCAAAGAGGAAAGCATAGGCTTGTTCTTTGCCAACGTGAGCGGTGACAGCCGCAGCGTGAAAGCGATCGTTGATACAAGCCGATACGGGCTTGCCGGATCCACCTTCCGGTATATGCTGCATACATCCGATTCGGACGGATCGGGAAGCGCGATTACGCTGCAGGATAACGGCATGCTGGCGCTTGACATCCCGGCGAGAAGCGTTGTTCTGGTTGAAATGGTTTACTAGTGTAAGGCAAGATACCCGCCAGCCGCAGCATGATGAAGGGATTCTCCCGAGCTTATCATCTTACAAGCCAAGCATCCGGTCAGACCGACATGAATCGATATCATGTGGAGAAGGATGGTGCAAGAAAATTGAGAAGAAAATGGCTGTTGTCTTTATTGGTATTCCAATTTGCTTTCTGCTCGCTGCTTATCGGGACGGCTGAGGCGGTTACGCCGACCGGCCTGGAGATGGTCGCGCGCGTAACGGGGGTAAAGCCCGAAGGCGAGACGATGCCGAATCCGAACCAGACCGATATCAATTATCAAATTACGGGCACGGATCTCGGCATCGTCTGGGACAAGGGCGGCGGTCAATATTTCGTCCTCTTCGGCGACACGAACGGCTTCGGGCCGAATGATTGGCGCAGCAATACGCTAGCGATTTCATCGGATACGAATTTGGCCGACGGCTTGTCGTTCGACACGATGATTCAGGATACGCCGGGCCATGCCAAAGAGATTTTGCCTTCCAAAAAAATCAATTTCGACGAACAAACGGTTATACCGACCGCAGGCGTTACCGTAGGCAACCGGCATTATATCCACTACATGTCCGTTAACAACTGGGGGCCAGCCGGGGTCTGGTACACGAACTATGCCGGTATTGCTTACTCTGACAATAACGGCGCAACATGGACGAAGCATCCGACGGCCAGATGGTACAACAATACGACTTCTTGGGATAACAAATTCCAAATGGCCGCCATGGTGAAGGACGGCGGCTTCGTCTACATGTACGCAACGCCTAACGGGCGTTTCGGGGATGTATATCTGGCTCGCGTGCCCGAGACCGGCCTGCTGAACATTAATGATTACCGTTACTGGGACGGCAACGGCTGGTCAACCAGCCAGGCGGACGCCGATGCGGTCGCAAACGGAGTAGCCGGCGAGCTTTCCGTCGCGTATAATTTCCATTTCAACCGTTATATCATGACCTACCTGAACGAGCACCGGCAGTCGATCGTGATGCGCGATGCGCCGACGCCTGTCGGACCCTGGAGCGGAGAGAAAGTGTTGGTTCCGGGGGGCTTTACCGGTTTAGGCCAATATAACGCCTTCATCCATCCCCTGTCCAACAACAGTGCCACGCTTTATTTCATCATGTCGACTTGGTATCCGGATTATAATACGCATCTGATGAAAGCCGCTCTCACAGCCGATATGTTCGGCGATAATATCGTGTCCGAACCCGGCTTCGAGACGCAGGCGGACACCCCCGTCATGGCGCCGTGGCATGTGGACGGCGAAGGGGGCATCGACCGCAATCTGGGCAATGCCCGCACCGGACAGAATAACGGCTACGTCCGGAACGGCAGCGGCTGGAATGCGATTAAACAGCGCGTCGCCGTGCAGCCGAATACGAATTATACCTTAAAGGGCTGGGTCAGGACATCGGGCAATAACACCGACGGCTACTTCGGGGCGCGCGTACCGAATAACGGGGCGGTCCTTGGCGAGGCTTCGTTCGATTCCTATGCGAATTACACCGAGCTTACGGTGCCGTTCAACTCCGGCGGCAATAACTTTGTCGAGCTGTATACGGGCATGTGGGCGAATGGGGATACATGGGTTCAGATCGATGACGTGAGCCTGGTCAGAGATACGAATCTCGTCGGCCACGCAGGATTTGAATCGCAGCCTTCCGCCACGGTAAGCTCGCCGTGGTATGTGAACGGCAATGCCGGAATCGACCGCAGCGCCGGCTTCGCTCACACAGGACTTAACAACGCATTCGCAAGATACGGCACAGGCTGGAACGCGGTCAAGCAGGAGGTGTACGTGGAGAAAAATACGAATTACACGCTTTCCGCCTGGATTCGCACATCCTCGAACAATAACGCCGGTTATTTCGGCGCGAGATGGCTTGGCGGCGGCGCGATCCTGAACGAGAAGACCTTTGGAAGCCTTGCGGATTACACGAAGCATACCGTGACGTTCAACTCCGGCAGCCGGAGCAGCGTGGAAGTCTATGCAGGCATGTGGGCGAACGGCGGAGACACCTGGATTCAGGTTGACGACTTCAGCCTGGTCAAAAATTGACAACATGAGGTGATTTTTATGAAAGCGCTTGTTATTGACCGGCCGCATCATGCATCCGTCCAGGAAGTTCCGTACCCTGCGCCGGGTCGTGACGATGTCGTAATCCGCGTAGAGCGGGTCGGCATTTGCGGCACCGATTTTCACATCTTCGAAGGGGAGTTCCTCTCCCCTTACCCGATCATTCCCGGACATGAGTTCTCGGGGACGATCCATGAATGCGGAGAAGGAGCGGGCGGCTTCCGGATCGGCGAGCGGGTAACCGCCGATCCGTCCCTTTTCTGCGGACGTTGCGTCTACTGCCTTACGAACCGGGGAAATCAATGCGAGAACTGGGGCGCGCTCGGCAATACGGTGAACGGCAGCATGGCGGAGTTCGTAGCCGTACCGGCGCGGAACGTCATCCGCATTCCGGATGCGATGTCATTCGAAACGGCTACCTTTATCGAACCGATCGCTTGCGTCGTTCATGCCATGAACAGGCTGCGGCTGAAAGCCGGGCAATCCGTGCTGCTGCTTGGCGCCGGGGCGATGGGACAGCAGCTCGTGCAGACGTTATCCAGGTCCGGCGCGTCGCGATTGACGGTTGTCGACGTATCCGGGAGCAAGCTTGCGCTCGCAAGGTCGCTTGGCGCGACGGAAACGGTCAACGTGCGGGATAAAGCCCGTCTGGCCGGCGAGACGTTCGACGTCGTCGTCGATGCGACCGGCATTCCGGCGGTCATCGAGGATGCGTTCACCCACCTGGGCAAAACAGCGACTTATTTGCAGTTCGGCGTGACGCCGAAGGATGCGCAAATCCGCATAAATCCGTTCGATCTGTATCATAAGGACTGGACGATCTTAGGCTCGATGGCGATTAACCACACCTTTCTTCCTGCCTTCGAATGGGTGAAGGAAGGCAGAATTCTGCTCGAGCCGCTTGTATCCAAGGTCATCGCGCTTGAGGAGACGGCCGAGTTTCTCGCTAAGCCAAAAGATCCGGAGCTGCTAAAGGTCCAAATCAAAATGTAAAGTAAGCCAGGGCCGGCGAGCTCTGCAAGCAAGCCCATTAATCAACCGGGAGGAATATGAAATTGAAACCATTCAAGCTGAAGGTAATCGGTTCCACCATGCTTGCGGCGGCGCTTATCGTTACGACGGCGCTGCCATCCTTTGCGGAGGGTTCGACAGAACCGTCAATGGAGCCCGCTCCATTTGAACTTACGTCCACCAAGGCGGTTAAGGTAGCCAGGGTGACGGGCGCCACTTTAGAAGGAGAGACGGTTCCGAATCCGAATCTAACGCATACCAACTATGCTCTGACAGCTACGGACCTTGGCATTGTCTGGGACGCGACGACGGATCCGGAGGACAAAAAAGTGATGGTCGCTTTCGGCGATTCGTATGACGATGGCTGGGGAGGCTTCGGCGGCGGCGGTAATGCGGCAGGCTGGAGAAGCAATCTGCTTGCGATATCGAAGGATACGGACCTGTCGGACGGCATGACCTTCTCTTCGATGATTATGGACGAGAATAAACCCGGCTACGCCAAAGAGATTATCAGCTCCGCGCACAATACGTCCGGCAGCGGCGATTTTACAGCGATTCCTACCTCGGGCGTTACCGTAGCCAGCAGGCATTATATCCATTATATGCAGATCAAAAACTGGGGCGCGAACGGGCGCTGGAATACCAATTTCTCTGAAATCGCCTATTCGGACGACGAAGGGCAGAACTGGACGAAATCAGGCGTGCAATGGGGCGCGGCAAGTAAATTCGCGCAAGCCGCCTATATCAAAGAGGACGGCTACGTCTACATGTTCGGAACGCCTGCGGGCCGGTTCGACAGCGCTTACCTGGCAAGGGCGGCGGAAGCGGACATGCTCGTGAAGGAGCAGTATGAATATTGGAACGGCACGGACTGGACCAAGAACGACGAAGCGGCAGCCGTCGCGGTTATTGATGTGCCGGTCAGTGAATTATCCGTTGCGTACAATTCGTATTATGACAAATATATGATGACGTATTTGAACGAGAACCGTTACGCGATCGTAATGCGCAGCTCCTCGAGCCTGACCGGCGGCTGGTCGGCGGAAACCGAGGTCGTTCGAGGCGCGGAATTCCCGGGCTTATACGGGGGATTCATCCATCCATGGACGAATGACGGCAGAGATCTGTACATGGTCGTGTCGGAATGGGGTCCGTATAACTCGATTCTCATGCGGGCGAAGTTGGATGTCGGAACGCCGTCCGTCAATCTGATCGCCGACCCGTCGTTTGAGAAGCAGACATCGGGAACGTTGTCTGCGCCATGGACGCTTGAAGCCGGAAAAGGCGGCATCGACAGCGCAGGCTTGTCCAGGGGCGGCGGCAAAAACGTATGGATGCGCAATAATGCCGGCTGGAATGCCATTACGCAGGATGTAACCGTCGAAGCTAATACGGAGTACGTATTGACCGGCTTTGTGAAGACGTCGCAAAACAATAATGCCGGTTATTTCGGCGTAAGAGGTTCTGCAGGCAATATTTTGAAGGAAACGAAATTCGAACGGCATGACCATTATACGAAGCAGACCGTCCGGTTCAATTCCGGCAGCAACACGCAGGTCAGAGTCTTTACGGGCATGCACTCGAACGGCGATACATGGTTACAAATCGATGATTATATGCTGTTGAAGGTCGATAAGGCGCCGCCCGTCATTACCTTGAACGGCAGTGATACGATAAACCTGCCTCTTAACGGCGATTTTACCGATGAAGGCGCGGTTGCTGCAGACAGCATCGACGGCGACCTGTCGCATAAAATCGTCGTAGAAGGCAGCGTCGATCCTGCGATCGTCGGCACTTACACGCTGACTTACAAGGTGACGGACTCGGACGGCAATGCGGCCGCTCCGGTCACCAGAAAGGTCTTGGTAACGGGAGAAGCCTACAGCATCGGCAACGTCACGTTCAAGGATATAGCCGGAGGAACGATTGCGAAGCTTCCGAAGAACGGCCTTGTTATCGCAAGCGCAGACGTAAGGAACAATACGGGCGAAGCCAAAACGATTACACTCGTAGCAGCCTTGTATAACAAAAAAGGCGATCTTGAGAACGTATCCGGTCTGTCGAAATCGCTTGGTTCCGGCGCTACGGAGACATTCAGCGGCGGCTTCAGCATGCCGGGCAACAATTCCGGCTATACGATGAAGATCTTTGCAGCTAACTCGTTAACGGATTTGACGCCGATATCTGCTGTATCCGAATTGAAATAAATTTTATGCGTTATGCATAACCGCTCCTCTTCCGCTGAATCGGCATCATTCACGGAAGGGGATTTTTATGGTGACACCGGTAAAGAAGCGTGCTAATGTTTTGAGATGGAATCGATTCCAGAACGGGTGGAGAACCGGATATTCATGAGTAGGAGGCATATATGAGCAAAAGCACGATTTATCAAATAGCGGAGCAGGTCGGCGTATCGGCCTCAACGGTGTCGAGAGCGCTCTCAGGAAACGGCTACTGCGGCAGAAGGACGAAAGCGAAAATCATGGAGGCGGCCAAAGCCTTAAATTATGCGCCCGACCATGCGGCCAAAATATTGAAAACCAGGAAAACGAACAAAATTATTTTTGCGGTTCCGGACATTTGCAATCCTTTTTATTTCGATATGATCAACGGAATTAATCAGGTAGCCGAGGAGTATGGTTACCTGCTGATTTTATATTATACGAAGCATCGATTGTCGGAAGAGCTGAAAGCGATCCAGAACGTGAAGGAACGGGTGGCGGACGGCATGATCATGGTATCCTTCCATTTCTGCGAGGAAAATATAAGCGCGATAAACGATTTATCCGCCCCGGTCGTGCTGACGAACCAATACGAATCGCCGGGAGGCGGCGACCGGTTTGATTACGTGTACGTCGATACGTTCGAGGGCACGAAGCAGGGAACGAAACATCTGATCGGTCAAGGTCTGAAGCGGATCGGGTTTATCGGCGGAAGCTTGAGCGAGCAGACGGGCCGCCAGAGGTTCGGCGGATATCGCGAAGCCTTGCTTGAAGCCGGCTTGCCGTATACGGAGGAGCATGTCATCGAGTCCGATTATACGGAGAAAGGCGGTTACTTGGCCGCAAAAAGGCTCCTTGAGTCGAACGGTCGACCGCATGCGATCGTAGCGGCCAATGATTTGATGGCGATCGGCGTCATGCATGCGTGCGAGGAAGCGGGATTATCGATTCCGGAGGATATGGCCGTCGTCGGGATGGATAACCTGGATGTCGCATCGCGCGTGCATCCCAAGCTAACCTCGGTCTCGCTGGAGCAGGAGGATATCGGAAGGCGGGCTGCACAAATTTTAATGGACAGACTGCATGGAAGGGCAGGATATGAGAAAGCGGTTAAAATTGTGCCCAAGCTGGTCGTCCGGCAATCGAGCGTCCGGATGCATTGACAGCTGTAACTTATTGAAGCGGGGAATGATACGCAAGATGCTGATGCTGAAACTGATCGGCCAGATGAACCTGCAGAAGAAAATTACGATGCTTCTTGTTTTGACTATTTTTATTCCGTTGACTTTATTCGGCTATCTCTTCTACCAAAGCTCCAATCAATTTGTGGCTGACCGTACGAATCAGGAAACCATTCAACTGCTTCATTTGGTCAATCAGAACGTGAACCGGCTGCTGAACGAATACGAAGCGCAGCTGAAATCGGTTTACGAGAACGAGGATGTCATTCTGCCGCTAAGCCAAATCAACCGGCAATCGGCTTTGGAGGAGGCGATGTGAACCTTATGTCGGTTACCTGGCCGTGAACCCCCGGCGGTTACCCGGTTGGGGACCGCTGTCGGATTGGCGTCCACGTGCCGGCCTGTAAATAAGGGTTAGCGGCAAACTGTCCCGTTGTACAATTCAGTTTCACTGCTTACTGACCTGTGAGGTTAACGGGAAACGGTCCCGCTATTTTTCAGCAATGTTGTCGCAGCGTGCGCTTAACGGGATTACCTCCCTCTATTCTGCTCAATTTTCCGTTAAACGGCCGATTTGAAGTGAAGGAGCGGGAGGTTTTCCTGTTAGATACGGGTTTTGGAAGGAAACTCCTTATTTAGAGGGAGAAAATCCCGCTGCAGCTGGCTCTACTATTTATAAGTCTGATGAAGCTGGTTCTACTCTAATTTAAAAGCAGCCAGATGAAGCTGGCTCTACTAATTATAAGCTTGATGAAGCTGATTTATTCGGCAGCAAAACCGTTTCCCATGCACGGAAAAGAACGAATCCAGGGGAATTCCTCCCGCTAAATTGTCCGGAGTCTGGTTTAGATAGATTCTATCGGGAATATCTCCCTCTAAGTCAACCGTTTCATGGCACATTAGTCAAAACAGGTTGAAAGAGCGGGAGGTTATCCTGCTAGAAGATGATGCAATGGTCTTAACGGCAAAAAGAGCGGGAGCTTTTCCTGCTACGCTTATTTTCTACATCCTTTTTTTAATACAGTTGACCAACTTAAATCTTTTTAATATAATCGTATTAAAAAAAGGAGCGGTGCCTTTGCCTAAAATCGTGGATCATGATAAACGTAAACAATTAATCGCGGATGCGATGATCCGGGCGATTAATCAGGTCGGCTTGGAAAAAATTACGGTCCGGAAGATTGCGGAAGAGGCTGGATTATCGATGGGCTCGGTTCAATATTATTTCCCCGCACAGCATGATCTCTATATTTATGCCATGGAATTAATTGCGCAAAGGATCAAGAAACGAATCCTCAGCATTGCTCGCGACGATATGCCGGTCGAGAAAAAAGTAATCGCGATCATGAAGCAGCTGATCTCCAGTGAAAGCGCGGACCAAAAGGTGGAAGGAGAGGTCTGGTTGAGCTTTTCTATGATGGCGTTAAGAGATGCCCAGCTGGAAGCGCTCAGTCATGAACTGTTTCGAACAACCCGGGAGCTCTTGAGGAAATTGCTTGCCACACTGCGTGACAGGCAATATTTGGGGGCGGCGCTGGACATCGAGCTGGAAGCCGTGAACCTGCATGCCTTTATCGACGGGATTACGCTGCAGACGATCGTATATCTCAAAGTTTTTGATGAAACGAAGATCGATGAGCTTCTAATGAACTATTTGCACAATTTGAAGAGGAGGAGCGAAACATGATAGCGGCGGCAAAACCAAAAAAAGCGTTAAGCAAAAATCAGGCGTGGGCTTATGTAGGAATCGGAGGGGCCTTGGAAATCGTATGGGCATCGGGCTTCAAGTATGAGGCGGTGCCTCCGATCGTTGTCCTTATTGCGATT
The DNA here is from genome assembly GCF_000422465.1 of Paenibacillus harenae DSM 16969. GTDB lineage: Bacteria > Bacillota > Bacilli > Paenibacillales > Paenibacillaceae > Pristimantibacillus > Pristimantibacillus harenae. Next base: position 425,329 of record NZ_KE383842.1, read on the forward strand.
CTGGTAAGCTTCGATCTAATCATTCGCGCAACGAAGGCGCTCCCGGTCGGCACGACCTATGCGGTATTCGCCGGGATTGGAACGATTGGCACGGTCATCGTCGAAGCTGTATTTTCTGAAGGGCAAATCAGCCTGGTTAAGGTCGGCCTTGTCCTGTTCTTATTGCTGTGTATCGTCGGCTTAAAGCTTACGAGCGGGAAGGAGGCCCACTAATGGCTTGGTTATTGTTAATCGCTGCAGGCTTGTGCGAGGTTATCGGCGTTATCGGAATTAAACGGGTTGCCGTCGAGAATAACTGGAAAAACAATATCATTTTGTTCGGAGGCTTTATCCTCAGCTTTCAATTGCTGATTCGAGCGCTCGAGACGATATCGCTTTCAACCGGATATGCGGTGTGGACGGGAATCGGAACGGTTGGCGCGGCGCTGGCAGGCATGCTGTTCTTCAAAGAATCCCGTGACCCTGTGCGTATGCTTTGCATACTCGGCGTCATCTGCTGCGTTATCGGCTTAAAGCTTGTCGAGTAGTTCTATTCAATTCTCGGAAGAGCTTCGATAAACGCGCGCAGTGCGCCGCTCCTATAGGAATCCTTGCGGGCAATGAATTCAGTCTTCCTGTGATTAAAGGATGATGGTAGCGGATGTGCAGCCAGCGAGCCTTCAGCAATCTGCTTCTGTGCGACGATCCTCGGCATTAAGGTAATGCCGAGACCGGCGGATACGCCTCCGATAATGGCTTCAAGCGTGCCGAACTCCATAATAACCGGATGAGATACGCCGCTGGAAAACAGCCACTTTTCGAGAATAACCCGGTAGGAGCAGCCCTTGCTGTAGACTAGAATCGGCTTCGCCGCCGCTTTCTCCATATCCTTGACTGAGGGGGAAGTTACGATGACAAGCTCCTCATTGAATACCGGAAAAGATTGAAGCTCAGGATGATTGCTTTCTTCGCCGATGAAAGCGCCGTCCAGTTCGAACTGCAGCACCTTCTCCATTAAGTCCTGGGTATGGCCTGTCGTTAAAGACAGCAGGACGCCGGGGTATTGCGCGTAATAAGTAGACAACAATGCCGGCAGCCTGACTGCCGCCGCAGTCTGAGTCGAGCCGATCATAAGCGATCCGCTCGGCTCGCTTGACGAATGAAGCGCCATTGCAGCTTCATCGAGCAGTCCGATAATCTTATCGGCATAAGCAAGCAGCGCTTTCCCGCTTGCCGATAAGGTCATCCCTCTATTGTGACGCAGAAAAAGAACGGTGCCGAGCTCCGATTCCAGCTGCCGGATTCTTGCGGTAACATTGGATTGTACATAACCAAGCCTGACGGCCGCTTTCGTAATCGAACCCTCGCGGGCAACCATTTGGAAAATGCGCAATTCCGGGCTTTCCATGATTTGAACCCCCTATACTCTGTTGACCATACATCACTCTTCGTTCTTGGTATCACTTCGAATGATAGTTGCCATCGCTTCCTTTCATTATACATAGCATTCATCTCAAGGTACAATGGCTCTACAACCAACCAATCGAGGGAGTTGATGGTCATGAATTTATATCAAAAGGTTGCTTTGGTCACAGGCGGGGGAACGGGAATCGGCAGGGCGGTCAGCCTCGCATTAGCCGACCGCGGCGCTGCCGTAGCGGTGAACTACTCGCGTTCGAAGTCCGAAGCGGAGGAAACCGCTGCTTACATCCAAGACCATGGCGGCCGCGCTATCGTCTTTCAGGCCGATGTGTCCAAGGATCATGAAGTAAGGGCTATGGTCGATAGGATCGTGCAGCATTTAGGAACCGTTGATTTGCTCGTTAATAATGCGAGTATAACGCGCTATATACCGCTGGACGATCTGGAGGCCGCAGATGAGGAGGCGTGGGACGAGCTCTTTGCCGTCAATGTAAAAGGCATGTTCTACTGCGCGCGAGCCGTTGCGCCTTACATGAAGAAAAGCAAGCAAGGGGCGGTCGTGAATATGGGAAGCATTGCGGGCTTGACAGGTTTAGGTTCGTCTCTGCCTTACGCGGTATCCAAGTCGGCGGTGTTAGGCCTTACGAAATCGCTGGCACGAGCGCTTGCGCCCGACATTCGGGTGAACGGCATTGCGCCCGGCGCAGTGGCAACGAGATGGTGGGAAGGGCGGGAAGAGATGATGAACCGGCTTACAAGGCAGCTGCTGCTTCAGCGCGTCTCGACAGCGGAAGAGATTGCGGGATTGGTCTGCGCAGTACTGGAGCAGGAATCGATGACCGGCCAGATGATTACCGTTGACGGCGGTCAAACGCTGTAGGAAGGCGCAGCCTCTGGTCATTCGGGAAAGGAACCGAAGCTTCTCGGTTTTATCCCGTTGACAAAAAAATCGTTAGCCGATATTATTAGTTTGAATTCAAACTAAATGGCGGGGGTGAGTTTTTTGGGGAAGAAGGGCTGTGCACCCGGGCGGTTTCCTTGGGAGCAGGAAGAGAGTAATACCACATTAATCAAGCTCGTATATTTAACTGTCAGGCGCGAGATTGAGACCGCATTGCGCCCGATTGGACTTACTCCCCAGCAATCGCAATCGCTCCATTTACTGGCTCTGACTCCCGGAGCAACGAATGCCGATCTGGAGAGGCTTCTCTTTATCGATAAGTCCAGCGTAACAAGTTTAATTAATGGGATGGAGAAGCGGGGATGGGTGATTCGGCGCGAGCATGCGAGGGATGCGAGAGTGAAGCAGATTTTTTTGACGGACAAAGGACGAGAGATGTACGATGCCTCGGCGGAGGCCGTCAAGAGAGCGAAGATAGGCGCGAATGAGCAGCTGACGCAAGCGGAATCGGAGACGCTGCGCGTACTGCTGAGAAAAATCCTGGCGGCTTATGAGCAGCAATGACGTGACTCAGGCAAAATGATGATGCGGCTAACGGTTCATGCGAATCGCCGCTTGCTTACGTTTGCTCATTTAGTTGGAATTCAAACTAAATTGACCGGGAAGGGATGTAATCTGTAATGGAATCGGATACGCAATTGAACAACGGCGATAAGCTAATGCGCGTTTTGGCGTTCACTCTAGTATTTTCCGTTATGAACGCTTCTATGTTTAATGTTGTCATGCCGGTCATCAGCGAGCAGTTCAGTATAACGCCCTCGCAGGTAAGCTGGCTGCTGACCGGTTATATGATCGTATACGCCGTCGGCTCCGTTACTTACGGCAAGCTTGCCGATAAATACCGGTTGAAGGATTTATTGACGTTTGGTTTGATCTTCTTTGCGCTGGGCTCGATCATAGGATTAACGGCTTCGGAGTATTGGATGATCGTGCTTGGCCGGATTCTTCAAGCAAGCGGGGCGGCTGTCATTCCGGCGACCGCCATGATCGTTCCTGTACGTTATTTCGCCCCCGAGAAGCGGGGAAGGGCGCTTGGCATGACGGCTGCAGGTCTGGCCTTGGGCACCGCAATCGCTCCGATTGTGTCAGGTCTTGTTACCGGATTTGCCAGCTGGAGACTTTTATTTCTATTGTCGGTGATGCCGCTTCTGACGCTGCCTTATTTCAGAAAATACTTAAATGATGACCGCGGGACCGCGCAAAAAATCGATTTTCTGGGGGGCGGGCTGCTCGGCGGCGGCGTTGCGCTGCTGCTGTTGTCTATTTCCCTCGGGAACGGGCTGCTCACAATAGCCGGCTTAGTGCTGCTTATCCTGTTCGTGATCAGAATTCGAACGGCGGAGGAGCCGTTCGTTCAGCCGAAGCTGTTCGGCAACAAGAAATATTCGCTTGGCTTATTTCTAACGTTTCTGGCAACTGCAATGAGCTTTGGCATGCCGTTTCTGACGCCGCAATTTCTGTCCGGACTGAATGGGCTATCGCCTGCCGTTATCGGGCTGATTATGTTCCCGGCCGCGATAACCTCGGCACTTATGGGGCGCAAAGGAGGCAGACTGGCGGATGAGAAAGGAAATTCCTTTCTTATTTATACGTCCGTTTCGTTAAGCTTTTTCTGTTTCGTGCTGCTATCCATCTTCGTCGGAGCATCGCCGTACTTGATTTTATTCATGCTTATATTCGGGAATATCGGTCAAATCTTTATGCAAATCGCAATGTCCAACACCATTTCGGCAACGCTGGCAAAGGAGCAAATCGGCGTAGGGATGGGGCTCATGTCGCTGCTTAGTTTTATTTCGGGCGCAATGACCACGAGCGTCATCGGCAAATTGCTGGACGCCGGTCAGACTTCGATACAGTTTAATCCGTTCGCGATGCATGAAGAAGCTCTTATTTACAGTAACATCTTCTTCGCTCTTGCTTTCCTGGCGGTTATGATCGCTTGCTTTTATTTTATCTCGTTCAGCAAGAACAGCCGCAAATCGGAGCGGCAGGTGGAGGCGGCGGAAAGAAAAACATCTTCCTCGACCGTTTAAGGCAACCTGACGGAAGCCTATAGAGACGAAGTGCCGCAGACTAGACGATGCTTTCATATGCCATTCAAGCAGCAGACCGGTTGACATCCGGTCTGCTTTTTTGCCGGTCGCGCAGGGGCTGTAAATTGCCAGTTGTTTTAGTACTAAAGTTATTGTATCATTTTAAATAGGTAGGCAACCTAAATACTGATTTCCTGCTCGTATTGCTGCCGATTGGTTATACTATCTTTTACATTTAGGAGTGCATGCTCAATGGAGGAACTTACACACAAAAAGAAAATATCGATCATGATTGCGCTGATGGCGGCGATGTTCTTCGCAGCGATTAACCAAACGATCGTAAGCACGGCGATGCCGCGCATTATCGCGATTCTCGGGGGAATCGAATATTATACCTGGGTGATTACGATTTATATGTTGACATCAACGATAGCAACCGTGCTGGCTGGTAAATTATCGGATATTTATGGACGAAAAATCTTTCTGCTGTCCGGAATCGTGTTATTTATCATCGGCGCGTTTCTCTGCGGGACTTCATCAACGATCTTTCAAATGATTACGTATCGCGGCATACAAGGACTCGGCGGCGGTATACTGATGTCTGCCACGGTTACGGCCGTAGGCGATTTGTTCGCACCGAGGGAAAGGGCGAAGTGGACCGGATTAATGATGGCGATCTTCGGCTTCTCAAGCGTAATCGGACCGACGCTTGGCGGATTTATGGTCGATCATATTTCGTGGAAATGGGTGTTCTGGATCTTCCTGCCGCTTGGTCTCGTTGCCTTCGGCATGATTTGGACGATGTTTCCCAAGGCGCAGCGCAAGATGGGCGAGAAAATTGACTATGCGGGCTCTCTGTTTCTGTCCTTAACGATTATTGCCTTGCTCCTGGGCTTCTCATGGGCGGGAACGAAATATGATTGGGATTCGTTTCAAATTATCGGATTGCTTGCCTCGGCAGCCGTTTTCCTCGTTATTTTGTTGCTTATCGAACGGAAGGCCAAAAGTCCGGTACTTCCTTTATCCATGTTTAAAAACAGCATCGTAACGATTTCCAATTCGATCGGCTTCCTCATGAACGCCGGCATGATGGGCGCCATGATGTATTTGCCGTTCTTCACTCAAGGGGTTCTTGGCATATCGCCAACCAATTCGGGGTTTGTAAACATGCCGATGTCGATCGCAATGATCGTTCTCAGCACCTTATCGGGGCGGTGGATTTCGAAATCGGGCAAGTACAAAAAGTTTGCGCTTGCCGGCATGCCGTTCATGGTGACCGGCATGCTGATGATGGCTTTCATGAATGATGTCTGGTTAGCCATTGCGAGCATGATTGTGTTCGGTATCGGACTAGGCATATCCATGCCGGTGTTTACATTAACGGTGCAAAATGCGGTAAAACCGGCGGAGCTTGGCGTCGCTACCGCTACAGCAACCTTATTCCGCAATTTGGGCGGTACGATCGGTATCGCGGTTATGGGGACGGTGATGAATTCGACATTGACGAGCAAGCTGGAGGCTGCCGTCAAAGCGGGAGAGGGACCGGATTTGTCGCAGGTTGATCCGGAGACGGCTGCCCAATTGTCCAGCTTCTTGAATCCGCAAATGCTGCTGGACCAGCCGAAGCTGGAGGAGCTGCATGCGACGCTGCCGGAACAGCTGCAGCCGCTGTTCACCCATATTATCGAAATGGTTCGTTCGGTGCTGGGCGATTCGCTTACCGTCGTTTTTCTATTCGGCATGTCGCTTCTCATCGTTGCGTTCGTACTCGTAACGTTCTTGAAGGAAATTCCTCTGCGCAGCGCGAATGACAAGAAAACCGCCATGGAGTCGGCGCAAGCGGAGCAATTAAAAAAAGAGCCGGCTCTTAACTAAGCCCCGCTCTTTCGGAACATGATTTCGGCTCGCCTATTCGGCTGGCCGGAATCCTTTTTTCATTTATTCGTCTTCGATATTTGCGAACTGCTCGAGATAGAGGAACACTTGATTCAATAAGCTTACCAGTTGATCGCTTCGTTCCTTGTCAAGTTCATCGATTATGCCTTTAAATAACTCGTGGTACCTCATGACCGCTTTCTGTGCCAGCTTATCGCCTTTCTCCGTCAATCGGATTTCCGTAATTCTCCGGTCATTCGGGTCGGATGACCGTTCCACGTATCCGGAGGCAATCAGACTGTTCACCATTTGCGTGACGGTCGGAGAGGTCACCTGAAGCGTTCTGCTTATTTCCGAAATGGTCATGACGGACGAGCCCTTATCATTGCCTTTCTTTACAGTGGTCAGGACGCGGATTTCACTGGCCTTTAACCCCCACATCGTTTTTTTGCGCCAGTCGGCTTTAGCGAATTTTTGAAAAACCTCCATCAATTCGCCGACTTTTTCGTATTTGTCCTCACTCACTTGCTTCACCCCGGCGAATTTATTTCAAAAAAGCGTTTATAAGTTACCGCAATTATAGATTTCAATGGGCAGCCTAGTCAACAAAGCATGTCTAAATCCTAAACATAAGGAAATTGAATCGATCAAGGAAGAGCAGGAGGATGAGAGCGGCGGTGAGCTGTTAAGGCTGCCGCGGAATAATCAGGGCATGTCCCTCCCTCCGAACAGCTTGAACATATTTTACGAGGAACGTTGAAAAATAATAGTGTTGAATCGCCTCTTGGCGACATACAGTGGAATTAGCGCAATTATCGATACGGAGCTGTATGTTTTCATGAAGGGTGGTCATTAGGCGATGGTCATTTCAACCGTTCAGGAATTCATCGACGCATTCGGCTTGCCGATCTCCATGAGCTTAATTGGCGGCTTAATCGGTCATTTTGTCAAAAACGGCATAGTCGAACTGCCGAAGCTGGTCATTGAATATGATGAGGAAGGGCTGCCCCTTTCTGCGAACTGGTTTGTCAGATGGATCCAGAGGCTGTATTTTTTCTTCATCTTTATGGTAGGCTTCCGAAACCACCGCAATGCGAAGAAAAAAATTTTTTTCGATCTCGGATTTTTCGGGGATCTCCTGATCGCGATCGGATCGGGCATTCTAGCAAAAACCGCGCTGGCGATGGCGAATACAACCGACAGCTTTGCCGTCATAAGCAGCTCCTTGCTAGCGGGTTACGCGGGTCTGTCTTATTTGAAGGGCAAGCAGAACAAGGAGCTGTCTGAGCTGTTCCCTGAAGAGATGGAGGATCAAAATCCGCGAACGCCGCCGTCTGCGTAAGCAATTTTGGCGGGGGAACGCGTATAATATGAATTATAGTAAAGGAGGGTGAAGCATGTGGGGAAAAAAACGGTCAAGGTGACCTCGGAAGAAATGCAGGAGCTTAAAAAATTAGCCGAGATAGTTAAAAACCCTCGCCTTCCAATGTCGGACCGCCGTATTGCCAAGACGCAGTACGAGTCGATTATCAATTACGCCAAAAGCAGCAATCGTGGTTTTATCACTTCCGTATAGCGGATCCCGGAACAGCGGCCTTCAAGGAGAAGATTCCTTGAAGTTTTTTTTTGTTCAATTCTGCTTGAGATATAATATAATGGGTTGAACATACAGGCAAGGAAGGAAAACCAATGCGCAAACAATTAACTTATGAAGCCGTATACGAAGAGATCAAACGCCGGATCCGCGCCGGAATATGGAAGCCGGGCGACCGGCTGCCAACGCTGGAAGAGCTGACTTCCGAGCTGGACGTTGGCATTTCTTCCGTCCGGGAAGCCGTTCGCATTCTACATAAGCAGAAGATACTTCTTGTCGAGCAAGGCCGCGGCACCTTTGTCAGGGAAGAGCTGCCTGAAGGAGAGGTCGTCGACGAACATCTCCATTTCCTCGAGAAGGCATCCTGGCTGCAGCTAGCGGAGGCTCGTCTTGTGATCGAGCCGGAGTTGGCCGCTATGGCTGCCGACAAAGCAACGCCCGAGGAGACGGAGGAAATTGTATTAACGGCGAAGCGGATGCAGAAGAAGCAGCAGGCCGGCAAGGATTTCATGAAGGAGGACCTGGCGTTTCACCGCTTCATCGCGAAGGCGTCGCATAATGAGGTTATGGTGAACATGATACGGGTCATCAGCGATCTGTTGATAGACAGCAGGCGTCTTACGATGGCTTTGCCGGGGATGGATGAGAAAGCGGCTTCCTATCACGCATTAATCGCGGGAGCGATTGCAGGGCGCAATCCGCGGCAGGCAAGAGAATTGATGAGGCTGCACATCCAAGACATGATTAACGAACTGGCCGATGCAGAGGATCGGGGAGCTGCGACGGAATAGACCGCGACACGAAAGTGCAGCGGTTTTTTTTGCCCGGAATCGGGTTATTTGGGAAAAGGCTTATTTCCGCTTTTGTATTCATATGATATATTTATAATTATTTATGATTCATCATATGAATTAAGGGGGATGGGAAATGAAGATTCATAAGCTGGAATTGTTCAAGGTGCCGCCGAGATGGTTGTTTCTCAAAATAACGGCGGATGACGGAACCGTAGGCTGGGGTGAGCCGGTCGTCGAAGGGCGGGCGGACACGGTTGCCGCTGCCGTTCAGGAGCTGAGCGAATACTTGATCGGCAAGGAAGCGGGTAATATTGAGGATTTGTGGCAGGTGCTCTACCGGGGAGGCTTCTATCGGGGCGGCCCGATTCTGACGAGTGCGATATCCGGCATCGAGCAGGCGCTTTGGGATTTGAAGGGGAAGCGCTACGGCGTTCCCGTATTCGAGCTGCTCGGCGGAGCAGTGCGCGATAAGGTGAAGGTATACGCATGGATCGGGGGAGACCGTCCGGCCGATACGGCTGCAGCCGCGAGGAGACAGCTCGAGGCCGGCTATAAGGCCGTCAAGATGAACGGAACGGAAGAGTTGGATTGGATCGATTCGAATAAGAAGATCGAGCAGGCCGTCGAGCGTATTGCCGCAATTCGCGAGGCTGTCGGGAACGAGCTGGAGATCGGCATCGATTTTCACGGACGCGTGCACAAAGGCATGGCGAAAGCGCTGGTGAAGGAGCTCGAGCCGTACAAGCCGATGTTCATTGAAGAACCCGTATTGGCTGAAAATAACGAGGCACTGGCCGAAATCGCAAGAATCAGCTCGATTCCGATCGCAACGGGGGAGAGAATGTATACGCGTTGGGGCTTCAAGCAGCTGCTCGCCTCGGGCTGGGCGGATATTATTCAGCCGGATTTAAGCCATGCGGGCGGTATTTGGGAGACGCGCAAGATCGCCGCCATGGCGGAAGCGTTCGATGTCGCCGTTGCCCCGCATTGCCCGCTTGGTCCGATCGCGCTGGCCGCGTCGCTCCAGCTCGATTTTTGCACGCCGAATGCCTTTATCCAAGAACAAAGCCTCGGCATCCATTACAACGAAGGCTCCGATTTGCTGGATTACTTGGCGGATCCCGCCGTTTTCGAATATGAAGAAGGCTATGTTGCCAAGCTGAAGAAGCCGGGCCTCGGCATTGAAATCAATGAAGAGAAGGTACGTGAAATGGCCGCAATCGGACATAATTGGCGCAATCCCGTCTGGCGGAATCCCGACGGCAGCGTAGCGGAGTGGTAAACGGAGCGGAATAAGTAGGGCTGTCCTAAGGTTGATACCTTGGGGCAGCCCGTTTATTATTTATGATGACGGCATTATCCTATACTTAGGGGATTACGGAAGCTCAATCGTCACTTCCCGTTTGCTTGCCGCGGAACGGAGAACTCCGTCGATAATGGCCTGATTGTATAAAATTTCACCGCCGTCAATCGGCGCAGGGCGGTTATATTGAATCGCGTTAACGAAATCTTTCACCTTCTCGTCGAACAAATTCAAGCCGTGCTGGATGACGGGAATGGAGGTTTGCGTATTCTGATTCGCAACGTCATGGTACAGCGACATGCTGCCCACGCTGCCGTCCCATACGCCGCTCCACGGGCCTGAGCCTGCCGGCGTAACCTTAAGGCCGCCGTCGGTGCCGAGGAACATGGTCGCTCCAAGCGTATCCATGTGCATTGCCCAGCTGATTTTGTAATTGAGCACGATATCGCCTTCGAGGCGGATCATCGCGACGCCGAAATCCTCTACTTCAAAGTGCTCCGCTTCTTTATGATATTTAGGATTCGTGCCAAAATAATTCGACGTGTACGCCGATACCGTAAGCGGCTTCGGATAACCGAGCGCATTGAGGGCCATGTCGAGCGAGTAGCAGCCGATATCGGCCATTGCGCCAGCCCCCGCGAGCTCCTTGCGGATGAAGGTGCCTCCCGGCATGCCGCGGCGTCTGCCGCCGCCCGTCTCGACGAAATAGACCTTGCCGAGCTGGCCGGACTGAACGATTTCCTGGATTAAAGCCATATTCGGGTCATAGCGCGGCTGGAAGCCGACCGTCAGCATTTTGTCATTGCACCTGGAGGCCTCGACCATCTCGATCGACTGCTGAAGCGTGACCGACATCGGCTTCTCGACCAGGACATGCTTGCCGGCGTTCAGAGCGTTAACCGACGTCTCATGGTGGGCGAAGTTGGGCGTACAGATGCTGACGCCGTCCAGATCAAGCTCCAGCAGCTTCAGGTGGTCTTCGAACGCCGCTGCGGCATGCAGCTCTTCCTTGTCGATGAAGGCTTGCGCTTTTCCTTCCATGCTGTCGGCCACCGCTACGATTTCTACATTCGGGATCTTCTTATAGGCTGATGCATGCGCGCGGGCGATTCCTCCGCTTCCAATAATGCCGATTCGAATAATCTTTGTCTCTGGCATAGGGGGATGTACCTCTTTTCGTCGTATTTTTCTCTACTTTAGCACAAGCACGGTTGGCTTGAAACGATGAGAAAAGGACACATTCTCTCTAAAATTATGACAAGCGCGTGATTCGTACTTCTCTAAGCTCTGTGATTGCTTCTCGATCGCCGGCTCCTGAAGACCGGTACTGAAGACGGGGCTGCTGCCTGGTTCGAGAGCTTACACGCTGTACAGCTTCCGGTACACCGTAGGGGTCATCCCTTCGTGCTCCATGAAGCGTTTGTTGAAATAGCTTACGCTGGGGTAACCGACATCCTCCGCGATTTGACCGATGTTCGTCTCCTTGCGCTCCAGCAGCCATTGCTTGGCCATTTGGAGCCGGCAGCGGGTGATGAAATCCATCGGCGTCATTTCCATCGCGCTGCGGAACAATTTGCAGAAGTAATGCGGGCTTACGCCTGCCCGAGCGGCCCACTGCTCAAGAATGAACGGTTCGGCCGCTTCCTGCTGCATATGCGGGAGCAGCTCCAGGATCCGGTTGCCGGAGGTGCCCGTCTTGCTTCCGGATAACGGAATGGCTTGCTCGACAAACACGGCAAGGATGGCGTAGGTCAGCGCCGATAAACGGGCCGGCCGGAGCATCCGGTGCGTCTCCGATTCAACGAGCAGCTCCTCGTGCGCCAGCTCCAAGGCTGCCTGATTACGGATAGTCCACAGCAGGCTCTTATGAAATCCGCGGTCAATCATATAATCCTGCAGCCCGTTGCCGTAGAAATGCACCCACCTGATGTCCCAAGGGTCATCCGTGCTGCTGTAATAATACTGCCGCTGCAGCGGAAAATAAAGCACCGCCTCGCCCGCCTCCAGCGTATGCACGATCCCGTCCCACTCGACGAAGCCCTTGCCGGAAACGACATAATGGATATTGAAATTATTTAACGCGCCGGCAGCCCGGAACGAATAATGCTCGGGATGGTCCCAGTAATTCCCGACAGATTCGGGGAAACAAAAGTACGGATTATGAGGGAGGGTTAATAAATGGCTTTGCCTTTGCATGGAGACCACCTCGGGTGACAATATTGTTTTAAACGATAACAAAATAATATCATTTTAATTTTAAATCCATCGTTTTATAATCGCAATATAGTCATAAAAATAAATGTTAGAGGTGATTTCGGCATGACGAACAAAAAGCTGAAATGGGGCATTCTGGGCTGCGCCAGCATCGCAAAGCGGGCGGTAATTCCCGGATTGCACCAGTCCGAATGGAACGAGGCTGCGGCAATAGCGAGCCGGAATGAAGACAACGCGAAGCGGACGGCAGAAGAACTGAACATCGGCCAAGCCTACGGCAGCTACGAGGCTTTGCTCGAAGACGACTCAATTGACGTCGTATACATTCCGCTCCCCAATCATTTACATAAAGAATGGACGATTCGGGCAGCCGAGGCGGGTAAGCATATTTTGTGCGAGAAACCGCTTGCCTTGACGGAGAAGGAAGCGGCCGAGATGGCGGAAGCGTGCGCGAAGGCCGGCGTATTGTTGTCGGAAGCATTCATGTACCGCTACCACCCTCGCTACGATATGATCCAGGAGGTCATCGCAAGCGGCGAAATCGGGGAAATCCGGGGAATTCGCAGCGCATTTACGTTCAATGGCGCAGGCAACAAAACGAATGTAAGATACCGCAAGGATTGGGGCGGCGGCTCGATTTACGATATCGGCTGCTATCCGATTACAGCCGCGAGGCTGCTGCTCGGCAAAGAGCCGGAAGCGGTTACCGTTCAAGCTTTTTTCTCGGAGGAGCATGGCGACGTCGATATGATGGCGTCCGGCCTGCTGGAATTCGAAGGCAATGTCTCCCTGCAGTTTGATTGCGGCATGTGGGCCGCGTTCCGTAACCCGCTTGAGGTGGTCGGCACGGACGGCATCATCGAAGTTCCGTCCGCCTTCGTGACGGGCGAACCGGGCAGCGCCAACTTCTTCGTCAGCGCCAAAGGAGAGCGCAGGGAGGTCGAGGCGCCTAACGTGAACCAATACACGCTTCAAGCCGACCATTTGTCCCAGGCGATCGTGAACGGCACGCCGCTGAAGTTCGCGCCGTCCGACGCCGTCAGCAATATGAGAATCATTGACGCCTGTCTGCAGTCGGCCCGCGAGCGGGCAAGAGTTACGCTATAAATCGATAAAAGGAGAGCGAATGCCATGGAATATATTCAAATTCAAGGTTGTGAGAAGCCGGTTTCCCGGTTAATGAAGGGGACGGATTATTTTTACCACGATGCGTACGAGAAAGCCGCGGCTAATATGGACGCCTTCCTCGCGATCGGCGGCAACTCGGTCGATACCGCGCATATTTATTGCGGCGGCCAAAGTGAGGAAGTTATCGGACGCTATATGCAGGAACGCGGGAACCGGGAGCAAATCGTCATTTTGACGAAAGGCGCCCATCACGACCAGAACGGCCCCCGCGTCAGCGAAGCGGCGATCCGTTCGGATCTAACCTGCAGCCTTGAGCGGCTGAAGACGGATTATATCGATATGTACGGGCTGCACCGAGACGACGAGGCGGTTCCGGCAGGCGAGGTTATCGAGATTCTTAACGAACATATCCGGTCAGGCACCGTCAGATCGATCGGCGTATCGAATTGGACTTGGCAGCGGATCCAGGCAGCGAACGAATACGCCGCTGCCAAAGGGCTTGTCGGCTTTTCCTTCAGCAGTCCGAATCTCAGCCTCGCGAAAGCGAACGAGCCGTTCTGGCGCGGCTGCGTATCCGCGGACGCCGAGACGTGCCGCTGGCATGAGGAGCAGCAGCTTCCGCTGCTGTCCTGGTCTTCGCAAGCGCGGGGCTTCTTCACCGGCAGGTTCTCGCCGGAGAATCGCGAAAATGCCGATCTCGTCCGCGTATTCTACAGCGACGACAACTGGGAGCGGCTCGAGCGCGCGAAGCGCCTGGCCGCTGAGAAGAACGTCAGCGCCATTCAGATCGCGCTGGCTTACGTGCTGAATCAACCTTTCCCGACCTGTGCCTTGATCGGGGCTCAGACTGCCGAAGAGCTGCATTCCTGCGATGCGGGCTCCCGGATCAAGCTGACGCGCGAAGAGATGAACTGGTTAGACTTGACCGCACAGACGGTGTAGTTCACTGCTTTAATCATCAACGAGAGAAAAGCTGCTCCGACGGGGCGGCTTTTTCCTTTTTGTACGATCGGGGGCTGACGCCGTACGTTCGGCGGAACAAGGCGGCGAAATGGTTATAGTTGTTAAACCCGACGTCAAGCGCGGCTTCGGTCGCCGTTCTGCCCATATGCTTCATGAGAAGGGCCGCCTGCCGCAGCCGCAGCCGGTTCAGATGCTCAAGCACACTTTCGCCGGTTTCCTGCTTGAACAGATGCGACAAGCGGGAGACCGATAGGCCGACTTCGCCTGCCAGCTCCTCGATCCGCAGAGGGCTGCTCATATAGCGGGACAAATGCCGCAGAGCCAGCTCGATCCTAGGATCGAGCCGCTGCTCGAGCTTCTGGGCCGCAAGTAAAATAATTTCGCGCAGCGAATTTTCGCACAGCGTATGCCAGAAGCTTGTGCGTTCCCTGGAATCGCTCAATATGTTCAAGAAGGCGTATTGGATGCGGTCGAACAGGTTGCCTTCCGGAAACGATGCGACGACCGTTTCATCATTCGGCAAATAGTCGATTTCAGGTAGTTTCTGAAAGTGCACCCAATAGAAATGCCATCGCGTGCCGGAGGCGGTTCCGTATTCGTGGGGGATGCCCGGCCGCAGCAATCCGACCGAACCGGGGCCGCACCGCCGCTCCCCTACCGGTGTGCGCAAATAGCCTTCGCCCTCCAGCGTGAAGAAAAGCAGCCAATCGTTCATGCCGAGCGGCCTGCGATGCCGGTAGGAACCGGCGACGTCGTAATGCCCGCCGAATAAAGTCCCCTGTTGCTCCTCGTTACTTGCTTGCGTCGCGTTACGATCGGTCATATCAAGCGCCCCCTTATGATGAATAGCAGAATTCCGGCAGTTTTCAGCATTAATCTTTCTTCCTTTAAGTTACGCAAAGCACTATGATGATGTCAAGAACCAACAGCTTACCTAAGAAGGGGCGATAGGAGATGACCGAAGCTTTAAGGGCATTGACGAAAGAGCAATTACATCAGTTCCGTACGGAAGGTTATTTGATCGTGAAGGGGTTATTCTCGCAGGAAGACATCCGCGCCGTTGAGGAAACGTTCGATGAAATAAGCCGCGGACCGGTCCCCGGCTTCTTCGAACCGGATATGAACGGCGAGTCGGATGATCCGCTGAAGCGCTATCCAAGAGTGATGCATCCGCACCGGTTTAATGAAACGGCCAAGCAATACATGCTGCATCAGCCGGTGCTCGACGTGCTTCACGATCTGTACGGCGAGGAAGCGCTCGCCGCGCAAAGCATGTTCTACTACAAGCCGCCGGGCTCGCGCGGGCAGGCGCTTCATCAGGACAATTTCTACTTGAAGGTGGAGCCGGGCAACTGCATCGCGGCCTGGACGGCCATCGACGCGGCCAATATGGACAACGGCGGCCTGCTGGTTGTGCCGAAAACGAGCGATTACGAGATCAGCTGCCCGGAGCAGGCCGATTCCTCCGAGTCCTTCACGACGCATTACGTGAAGCCGCCGAAGGACCAGAAGGCGATACCGGCCGTGATGGACAAGGGCGACGTGTTGTTTTTTAACGGCAACCTGATTCACGGCTCTTACCGCAACAAAACGAAGGATCAATTCCGGCGCGCATTTATTTGCCACTATGCGAACGCTTCGGCTACGCGCATCAGCAATTATTACCGGCCGTTATACCGGGCGGACGGCTCTGCGGTAGACCTCGAAGTGAATACGGACGGCGGACCATGCGGCATCGAATTCGATATGGCGTATCCGCATTAGGAGCCGATGATTCAAACCTTGCAGGTTAGCCGGAAAATAATTGCAACCCGATTTGGACTACATGAGTCTGGATCGGGTCTATTTGCGTCGTCTTGACCGACTCTGATAGCTTATGTATGTTGAAGCTGAACGAGAGCGAGCGTGTGACGTGGAGCGGCAAGCTGCGTTCTCCGTTGGCAAACGCCGAAATTGCTCCAAGGCCGATGCAGCCGCCCCCGCGAATGCGCTGGCGTCGGGAGTCCGGAGCAGATCGCGGAGAAAATATTGGCGCAGCACGAGCTATTCGGCCACAACCGCTTCATGGCCCAATTCGATATCGGCGGCATGCCATTTGACAGGGTTGCAAACTCGATAGAGCTGCTTGCGTCGAAGGTCGCGCCGATCGTCCGGCGGGAGCTGGGGAAGAAGCGGAACCAGGGTTAAAATCCCCGGGTGGGATAATCGATATAGCGAAACGAAGGAAGGTGATGGTACAATTAAAGGAAACCGAGGAAAAGGGAGAGACGCATGGAGGCTTCCAAGCTGGAGGAATGGAGACAAGGCATCGACCGTTTGGATGGCGAGATTATCGCTTTGCTTGCCGAACGATTTAAGCTGACGGAGGAAATCGGCCGTTATAAAGCGAGAAATAAGCTGGAGGCGCAGGATCCGCAGCGCGAGTCCAGGCAATTCGAGAAAATTATGAATCTGTCGAACAGATACGAGTTAAACCCGGACTATTCGTCCGCGATATATCGATGCGTGATGGATGTCGTCATATCGAGGCATCAGGAGCTTAAGCAAGCATGCGACAGCGGGCTTGCATCCGATCCAATCGGAGTGCGTTCATAATAAGATCGGGAAGGGCGGCGGCAATGATGATCATATACGAGAAGGACGACAGCTATATTCTGATCGCTCAGCATGATCACGCCCGAATATCCGGCGATCTCGCGGCGGCTTGGCGCGACGAATTGTTCAGCGGCGCCGCCAGAAGAGACGAATTGACTTATGCGGCCTATGAGCATGACAGCAGCTGGATTGAGCTGGACCGGATGCCGCTCTGGAACGATCAGTCAGGTTGTCCCTATTCCTTCCGCGACTATCCGGGCAATATCCGGTTCGTATTTTACGAGAGGGCGCTCGACAGCCTTCAACGAACGAGCGAATATGCCGCCTTGCTCGGAAGCATCCTGTATTCGACGCTTGCCGAGAAGACTAGAAACGAGGATACCGTTTCGTTCGTAGAGCGCGAATTCGCCAGGCAGAGCGCGATTATCGAAAGCCTTGCCATTGATGTAAGCCTGCTGCAGATGCATGCGAAGGCACTCCTGCTCTGCGATGAACTGTCCTTGTTTGCTTGCATGGAGCGGCCGGGGACGGCGAGGGCGCAGTATGAATGGTTCGCTGATGGATTCTCTTACTGGTTTGGCAGATCGGGGCAATCCGTTCTTCTGGCCGACTGGGTGAACGGAAATACCATTGAGACGGCTCCATATCCATTCCGTGGGGAAGTAGAAACAACGCTTGCTTTCAAGCAGGTAAGCAAGGCCGATATCGCGAAGCTGGGCATATCGAAGGCTTACCAGAAAGAGAAGTTAAGAGAACACCGGCTGCTGTTCCGGGAAGCGCGATAAAACAACGAAACACCGCCGGTCTGCTATGCGCAGTCAATTGATGGCGGTGTTTTCCGTGTTGGCGGCCAAGGCTTACATCGGCTCGCGGCTAGGCCGTGGGCTTCTTGCTGCTTGATTTGAACAGCGTCGCGATCGAGCCGCCCTGCGTAATGATCTTGATCGCCGTACCGAGCAGCGGCGACATCGGAAGAACGACGAATTTGTCGGAGTGCGCCTCGTCGATCGTGATCGTATCCGTAATGACAACCTCCCGGATATTCGGATGGCTAAGCTTCTCCAGGGCGTTCTCGGAGAACAATCCGTGCGTTGCGCATATGTACGCATCCTGCGCGCCCTTTTTCTTAAGGGCCTCCACCACATTGACGATCGTGCTGCCGGTATCGATCATATCTTCAATAATGATAGGGGTCATGCCTTCCACTTCGCCTATAATATGAGTAATTTCCGATTTATTGTGGGCCGGACGGTTTTTGATCATAATCGCGAACGGACAATCGAGCAGCCCGGCTAACTTCTCGGCCGTGGTTGCGCGGCCGGCATCGGGGGAGACGACCACCGGATTCGTAATATTCTTGCCTCTTAAATATTCGATAATCAGATCAAGCGCCGTCAAATGATCGACCGGAATATCGAAGAAGCCCTGGATCGGATCGGCATGCAGGTCAACCGTAATAATCCGGTTCGCGCCGACGGTCGTCAGCACATCCGCCACAAGCTTGGCCGAAATCGGCTCGCGCGGCGCCGATTTCCGTTCTTGCCGGGCATAGCCGTAATATGGCATGACGATATTGATCGTCTTCGCGGACGCGCGCTTCGCCGCATCGATCATGACGAGCAGCTCGATTAAATGCTCATTGACCGGGTGAGACAGCGATTGTACGATGAATACGTCGCAGGTCCGGATCGCTTCCTGGTAGGATATATGTATTTCGCCGCTTTCGTGGCGGGAAATAGCGACGTTACCGAGCGGAAGCTCGAGCTGCTTGCAAAGCTCCTCAGCGAGCGGTCTGTTCGAAGAGCCCGAAAATATTTTTACCTTTTGCATATGATCCTCCTATTGCTTTCTTTCCATCATCATAACAAACATAGCAATGGAGGACAAATGAACACCTTGGAGCCAAAAAAGGAGATGCATACCATGCAGGACCATAGCGAAACCTTATGGATAAAGAAAGGACGTGCGGCAGGCGACAAGCGGCTCTGGTTTATTTTGTTGCTGGGATCCTTATCCGCATTCGGGCCGCTGTCGCTTGATATGTATTTGCCGGCGCTGCCGGCGCTGTCCGCGGATTTTCAGACCAGTTCCTCCTTTGCCCAGTTAAGCCTATCGGCCTGCATGATCGGCCTGTCGGTTGGGCAATTGTTCTCCGGGGCCTGGAGCGATATTCGGGGCAGAAGGATGCCGCTGCTGCTGTTTCTGGCGATTTACGGATTGTCTTCCGTATTATGCGCATTTGCGCCTTCGATCGGCGCTTTGATTGCGCTTCGCTTCATTCAAGGCTTTGCGGGAGCGGCCGGTATCGTCATCTCGCGGGCTATTGTGCGCGATCTGTACGAGGGACCGGCGCTAACCCGTTTTTTCGCGATGCTGATGCTGGTGAACGGCGCTGCGCCTATCTTTGCCCCGATCGCGGGAGGGCAGCTGCTGAAAGTTACCTCATGGGAAGGCGTATTCGTTGTGCTGGGCGTCTGGGGAGTTTTTATTTTCGCGGCGGTATGGTTCGGCTTGCCGGAGACGCTAGCGCCTGAGAAACGGATAGCAGGCGGGCTGCGGCAGACATTCACTACGTTCGGAACGCTGCTGCGCGACCGGACCTTTATGGGATATGCGCTCGCGCAGGGTTTAGTCATGGCGGCCATGTTCGCCTACATAGCGGGCTCGCCGTTTGTTCTGCAAAATGTGTACGGTGTATCCCCGCAGAGCTTCAGCTTGATATTCGCAACGAACGGTTTAGGCATCATATTATTCGGGCAAATCACGGGCAGGCTGGCGGCGAAAACGGGCGAAAAGAAGCTGTTTGTGCTTGGTCTCGCCATTGCGGCAGCGGCCGGCGTCGTGCTTCTCGCAATGACCATAATAAAGGCGCCGCTGCTTGCGCTGCTGATTCCTTTGTTCTTCGTTGTCGCAAGCGTCGGCATGATCAGTACGACGGGCTTCTCGCTTGCCATGCAGAAGAACGGACATGCCGCGGGCAGCGCTTCCGCGCTGCTCGGCCTACTGTCGTTCACGTTCGGCGGCGTAATGGCTCCTCTTGTCGGGTTGGGCGGGAGCGCGAATGCGCTGCCGATGGGGATTTGGATCGCAGCGGCAGAGCTGGGAGCCGTAATCTGCTATATCGTGCTCATACGAAAACCTACATTTTTGTCGCGGGAGCGGCGGGAGTAGAATGGGAATCTGGAAGGGAAGTGGCGGTATGCCCCGGGATCTAAGAGCTTCTAAGTTAATCGCATTGAAGGAAATAGCGGAGGCGTTGAACAGTACGAATGACATGGTGCAGATGCTAAACGATGTGCTGGCGAAGCTGCTTCAGGTAACGGGGTTTTCCACCGGCTGGATCTTCATGATTGGCGAGAATTGCGGCAGCAGCTGCGTGGCGACGCATCAACTGCCCGAGGCGCTGAATGCGAATGAGCAGTCCGTTATGTGCGGTTCGGAATGCTGGTGCGTCACAAGCTTTATGCAGAACAAACTTCATCGGGCCGTTAACATCATTGAATGCTCCCGAATCATTTACGCCGCAGAGCGGCAGTTTGGCGATACCGGAGGAATTACTCACCATGCAAGCGTTCCGCTTAAAGCAGGAGAGGATCTCTACGGCCTGCTGAACGTGGCGGAGCCGGGCAAGGAGCATTTTAAAGAGGATGAGCTTTCAATGCTGCAAGCGATCGCTTATCAGATCGGCACGGCGGTCAAACGGATCCGGCTATATCAGGCGCAGGAGAAGAACGCGGAGCTTTACGCCAAGCTTGGCAACGTCATTCAGAAAATAAATGCGATCGAAGATATTAATCAGCTCCCGCTGCAGGCGATCAAATTGATCGGCGATACGTTTGGTTGGGAGCATGTGTCGTTGTTTTTCTACGAACAGCAGCAGCTGTCTCTTCGGGTTCAATATTCCGATCGTCAAGTGAAAAAGGAATGGCAGTCGATTAATCTCGACCAGGCGGGACCGATCAGCACGGCTTTTCTGGAAAACCGTCTCCTTATATTGTCCGAGAAGCATACGGTGAAGTCGGAGGTCTGCATGTCATTGCTGCCGGTCGGCATTCCGCCGTTCGCATCTGCCGCCGCCATTCCGCTCCGCATCCGGAATCGTCCGATCGGAGTACTCTTTATAAGCAGCCCGGTGAGAAAGCGGTTCGACGATTATTATGAGGACTTCATGTATTCGCTCGGCGATCACTTTACGCTCAGTATAGAGAATCTGCGCGTGTATGAGCAGAGGCGCGAGCTTGCCCGCATGGAGGAGCGCAATCGAATGGCGAGAGACCTGCATGATTCGGTCATTCAGAAGGTATTCTCGTTATCCTTCCTGGCTAAGGGAGCGGAGACGGTGCTGGCCGGCAAAGAGCCGGTCGCCGAGCGCTCGCTTCAGGAAATCAGGAAGCTGTCTCAGGAAGCATTGAAGGAGATGCGGACGCTCATCTGGCAGCTGCGCCCGGCAGGTCTGGAGCATGGGCTGCTGACGGCGCTGAAGCAGTACGGGAACAGCATGGATTTAACCGTACATGAGCAGGTTACAGGCGTACGGGAGCTGCCGCGCGCGATCGAAGAGGCGTTATGGCGAATCGGGCAAGAGGCGTTGAACAACGTGAAGAAGCATGCCGGCACCAACACGGTATACATTCATCTGGTGAAATCGGAACAATTCGCAAGCCTGAAAATTATGGATAAAGGTAAAGGGTTTTCCGAGGAAACGAGAAAGGGCAGGCTGTCGATGGGAATGCTAACCATGCGGGAGCGCGCGGAGACGCTCGGCGGCGAACTTATCATTGAAAGCGGATTAGGAGAGCCGACGATCGTGCACGTGACAATCCCTATCGTCGTTAGTCCTGATTTAGGGGAAGAGGAATGAGGAACAGCCGTGAAAATAAAAATATTGCTCGTTGACGATCATCAAATCGTATTAAAAGGGATATCGTTTTTTCTGGCCATGCAGCCTGATTTCGAGCTGGTAGGAGAAGCGCATAACGGCAAGGAAGCCGTAGAGAAAGCGGCCGAGCTTCAGCCGGATTTGATACTGATGGATTTGAATATGCCGGTTATGGACGGAATCGAAGCGAGCAGCCTCATCGCCAAGCAGCATCCCGGCATCAAAATTCTCGTGCTGACCAGCTTCTCCGACAGGAGTCACATTGTGCCTGCGCTGCAGGCGGGAGCAGCCGGTTACATGCTCAAGGATGTAGAGCCGGATCAGCTGGCAGAGGCTATACGCAGCGCATATAAGGGAAATATTCAGCTTCATCCGGATATCGCCAGCGCCCTGCTGGCGCAATCGGCCCTTCAGGCAGGGACGGGGGAAGAGCTAGAGCTTCCGAGGCGCGAATTGGCGGATAGCTTGACGCCAAGGGAGCTGGAGGTGCTCCAGCTGCTGACGAAAGGGATGAGCAATAAAGAGATTGCAGGAGCGCTTACCGTTGCCGAGAAGACGGTCAAATCGCATGTAAGCAGCATTCTGAGCAAATTGAATTTATCCGACCGGACGCAAGCTGCTCTCTATGCCGTGCACGCGCTGCACGATGCCGAGCAAGAGTCGTAAGCCTATGGTCGTAGGTCCGGTCCTCCGCCTTTAGCGGATTATTTATTTCTATTTTTCCGTCTAATTGCCGATGTCACTCTCCACAAAACTTTATACAATAAAGCTGCTTACAAAAAGTAAATAATAGGTGGAGGGAATTAAAAAATGAGCACTGTATTATTTGTAAAAGCAAACGACAGAGATATTGAACAAGCGGTAAGCGTAAAGCTATACCAGGCTTTCTTGGACAGCTATAAGAAAAGCCATCCTCAGGATACGATTATCGAGCTGGACTTATTCAAAGTGGAATTGCCATATATGAACGCCGATATGATTAACGGGAACTTCAAAGTAGCCCGGGGATTTGATCTTACGCCGGCCGAGCAGGCGGCCGCAGAGGTTTCCGGCAAGTATATCGATCAGTTTCTGGCGGCGGACAAAGTCGTATTCGCCTTCCCGCTCTGGAACTTTACGATTCCGGCCGTGCTTCATACGTACCTGGACTATCTCTGCCAAGCAGGCAAAACGTTTAGTTACACGGCTGAAGGACCTGTCGGTCTTGTTAAGGACAAAAAAGTCGCTCTTCTTAACGCGCGCGGCGGTATTTATTCCGAAGGTCCCGCGGCAGCTGTGGAAATGTCCTATAATCTCGTGCGCAACATCATGGGCTTCTTTGGCGTAACGAACCTCGAGAATGTCATTATCGAAGGTCATAACATGCATCAAGATCAAGCGCAAACCATTATTTCAAACGGCCTCGCACAGGCTGAGAAAGCGGCGGTTAACTTCTAATCGCCACGTGCAGTGAAGACAGCCGAACCCCTGGGTCCGGCTGTTTTTTTTGTTTACGGCCTTTATGTGCGACTGTGTCGTTTATTTAAATCAGGATGAACATGCCGCTCATTTGCTGCCCGTGTCCCCTGGCATAGAATAACATGGCGTAACCGGCTGACTTGATGCCGGCCATTCACCTTTCGCCTCTTCCGGGAATTAATGCTACAATGATAAAAAAAGCTGAGGGGACAAATCGCGTGAGTGTGGATGGAGAAGGCGCTCAAGAACAGAAATTGGGCGATAATAAGCAGCAAATAACGAAAATATGCAGGATTTGCGGAGAGCAAAAGCCGGTCTCTTCTTTCTTGCGCAGGACAGGCAGGCGCTCGGGAGCAGGCGGCACGCGCAGAGGCACCTGCCGGGAATGCCGCAAGGCGAGGGTGCTGCTGGCGACCGACACCGTGGTTTCAGCCAAGGCGGATTCCCGGCGAAAGCTGCCGCGTTTAAATACTCCAAGCAGGAACGGCGCAGAGCAGTCTTCGCCCGGTTTGCAGCGTACAAGCGATCAAGCCGCCAAGGAAGCCGCTTTGCTGAAGACGACGCGCAAGGGTACGGTCTGGATGCGCGGAAGAACGGATAAAGGGCGAAGGTGGCATCAGGAAATCGATCTGGAGCTTGCGATCACGCTGGTGAAGGAAAGAATGGCCGTGCTCGTTAATCGCTCTACGATCAAGCGCCTGTACAGCAATAGGGATTTCAGGCAGTACATCTTGGAGCGAGACCGGTATACCTGTTACTTTTGCGGGGAACCGGGCGACACCATCGATCATATGCTGCCAAGAGCGAAGGGCGGACATACGACTCCGGACAATTGCGTTTGCGCCTGTAATGCCTGCAATCAGTCGAAGGCCGATCAGGATATCGAAATCTTTATGAAAAATGAAGAAGCGGATGCGTGAACTTATTTGGGTCTTATGGAATAGTGTGTGAGAAAATCCTAATTATTGGAGGTCCTTACATGCACTCCGGCTATGGTAAAATCACGAAATGCGAAGAAGTGTCCGTCGAGTTTCCTCCGCAATACCAACCAGGGCAACCCGGCATTGAATCCATCATGGTCCCGAGGCCCCTGTCGGAGAATCCCCATCGGACCGGGAGCGGCAAATTGCTTCATAAAGTCGCCTTGATTACCGGGGGAGACAGCGGTATCGGCCGAGCAATCGCCTATTTGTTCGCGCAGGAGGGAGCAGACATCGCCATCGTCTACCTCAATGAACACGGCGACGCGATGGAAACAAAGGAAAGAATCCGGCAAATAGGGCGCAGATGCTTGACGATCGCCGGAGATGTTGGAGCCGAATCCTTATGCCGGGAAGCCGTTGAACAGACATTGTCCGAATATGGACGCATTGACATTTTGATCAATAACGCCGCTGAGCAATCCGTACAATTCCAGATCGAGCATTTATCCGCCGAGCAGCTTGAACGGACGTTTCGAACAAACGTGTTCTCTTATTTTTATTTTGCCAAAGCCGTCGTTCCTCATCTAAGACCGGGAAGCGCTATCATTAATACGAGCTCCATAGCCGGAGTCGAAGGATATGACGGAATCATCGATTATTCGGCAAGCAAGGGAGCTGTCTGCGCATTTACCCGATCGTTAGCGGTATCCCTGATCGGAAGAGGGATCCGTGTGAACGCCGTTGCGCCCGGACGAACCTGGACCCCGCTTATTCCCGCAACGCTGCCTCCCGAAGTTTACACCACATACGGCAGTGCATCTCCGATAAAACGGGCGGCACAGCCTATGGAGCTTGCGCCTGTTTACTTATATCTGGCTTCAAACGATTCCACCTTTATGATCGGCCAAACGATCCATGTCAACGGCGGGGAGTTTCTCGGCCTTTAAGGGACCATCCCCCAAGCTATGTCTTGGGAAATGGTCCCTTCCTTATATTCTGTCCTCCGTAAGACCGCTCCCACCGGTCATACAGCAGAATCATATATAAAGGCGCAAAATACCGCATTGCCATGAGGAAGTGATTCCAGCGGGAATAGATCAACCATCCGCTGTAATAAGCGTACAGGGAGAAAGAGAACCCTATACACGCAATTGCGGTTACGGTCAACAGTTTCATCCGATCGGGCGTTCTTGGAATGACGAGCACGCAGATTAAGGCTAAGAGATCTCCCGAGAGCAGGTCTGTAAACCGGCAGTCTGCCATTATATCTTGAAATACACCCGGTCTGAATCGGAACAGCTTGAGCAGCGGCAGTGAGAATAATGCTCCGAACCACATGATGACGGTATGCGAGAAACAGAGCAGCCGAATCCGATAGGCCATTGGAGGATCATAGCTCGCGATGCGGGGAGCCAGGCTGGCGCCGACTCGAAAGCCGGCAACGTAAAAGGCGGCAGAATAAGCCAAGCTCCAATGTATATATCTTAAATATTCGAATTTTAAATAAATCCACTCCAATATTGTAAACAACGACGCGAATAGGAGCGTCATCGTCCATGGCCGCCCTTTCCTGGCATAATAGACAAAAATAATAAAGGCAGCCGGCAAAATTAAAGTGTCCGAAAAAATAATTCCAAGCTCGTTCTCGTAGATCGGATTTTTCGTCAGATGCGTCGGAAATTTATAGAACTGAAGCAGCAGGTTGAAGGTAACCTCCAGCATATCCGCACAGAACACGGCAATGCAGTAGGAGAGGACAAGAGCATGCCATGTAAGCCGCTTCTTTGAAACCAGCGCAACCATCCAAATAACCAATAGTAAAAAAGTGATGAGATACAGCATGATTGTCACTCCGGAAATTTGATTTCATATAGTATCAGCCAAAACCATGGTTCTATACAACGTTTGTCATTCAGGAGAACGAATAAAAAGAATTACCTATCATAGAGACCGGAATTTGCTTTGGTCAGCCTTCTTTTACGTTATCATGTTTCTCGTTCTCCGTCTCCATGCCCTAAGGCCGGTAGTCAAATAAGGATAAGCTTACAACCGAAATGGCGGCCTGCCGTACATATTCTCCTTAAACCGTACGTAGAGATGAATGAAGACGGTTAATAAAGGTGGAATGGGCGTTGGAGACACAGGCTTATCGACCGGCATGCCATGTGCGTTTTGTTACGGCTGCCGCCTTATACGACGGTCATGATGCATCTATAAATATTATGAGACGGATATTGCAAGCCTCCGGCGTGGAGGTCATTCACCTCGGGCATAACCGTTCGGCGGAGGAAGTGGTGAATGCGGCGGTTCAAGAGGACGTGCAGGGAATTGCCATTAGCTCGTATCAGGGCGGGCATATCGAATATTTGAAATTTATGTACGACCTGCTCCGGAATGCGGGAGCTGGTCATATTCAAATCTTTGCCGGCGGCGGTGGCGTTATCGTCCCTTCCGAGATCAAGGAATTAAGCGAATACGGCATAGCCAGGATCTTCTCGCCGGACGATGGCCGGGATTTGGGCTTGCAGGGCATGATCAACGAAATGATCCGAAAATCGGATTTTCCAACGCCAAAGCAGCTTAAAAAAGAATTGAAGGAATTAAAGGTCACCGATTGGAGCTCGATTGCCAAATGGATTACGCTCGCTGAGGAAGCCGTACCGAAAGAGGGCTCAGCCGCATCGGTTCAAGCTGCTTTGCAGAACTTGAAAACGGAAGTAAAACATGCTCCCGTTCTGGGAGTGACAGGCACGGGCGGTGCCGGAAAAAGCTCGTTGACGGATGAATTGGTTCGCAGGTTTCTCGACCGGAACCCTGGCCGGTCCATTGCCATTATTTCGATCGATCCTACCAAGATGAAGACAGGCGGAGCGCTGCTCGGGGACCGTATCCGAATGAATGCGATCAACAGCCCCCGCGTGTATATGCGAAGCATGGCGACCCGGGGCTCCAAATCGGAGTTAAGCGAAGCGGCGGAAGCAGCCGTTGCTATCGTCAAAGCGGCAGGCTACGATTTTGTGATCGTTGAAACAAGCGGGATCGGACAAGGCGATTCCAAAATCGTCGGTCTGGTCGATATTGCGATGTATGTCATGACCAGCGAATTCGGCGCAACGACCCAGCTGGAAAAAATCGATATGATCGACTTTGCGGATATCATTGTTATTAATAAATTTGAACGGCGGGGATCCGAGGATGCGCTGCGGGATGTGCGGAAGCAATTCAAGCGCAGCCGCCGGCTGTTCGACATTCCGGATGAAGAGCTGCCTATATACGGGACGATTGCCAGCCAATTCAACGATCCGGGAACCAACGTTTTATTTGACTCGCTTATGAGTATCGTCGAACAGAAAGCCGGCGGCGCCTGGTCTTCCACGAACAAGGCGCCTACTCCAATTGTGAAGAAAAGAAACAATATTATTCCGCAGCACCGGACCGGATATTTAGGAGAAATTATCCAAACCGTACGCGAATATAAGCAATTTACCGAAGAACAAGTTTCCGTGGTGAATAGGCTAACCGAGCTGAGAGGAACGAAACAGCTGGTGGCCAATGACCAAGGACGTGTGATGACGGAGGCGGAGGCTGTCTATTTTGCGGCAAAGCTGGATGACATAAAGGAGCAATACGAAGCAAAGCTTCACCCGGAAAACAAAAAAAAACTCGAAGAGTGGCCGGAAATCCGAAAAGCCTACAAACAGGACCAACAGGTCACGTACGTTCGCGGCAAAGAAATGCGTACGGCGTTATTTACCGAAACGCTGTCGGGCAATCGGCTGCCGAGGGTCAGTCTGCCGCAGTGGGACAGCCCAGGTGAAATTCTGCGCTGGCTAATGAAGGAGAACCTGCCGGGCTTCTTTCCTTATACAGCGGGCGTATTCCCGTTCAAGCGGACGAATGAAGAACCGAGGCGGCAGTTTGCCGGAGAAGGGACGCCTGAGCGCACGAACCTGCGTTTTCATTTTTTATCCCAAAATGATAAAGCCAAACGTTTATCGGCCGCCTTCGACAGCGTCACTTTATACGGGCAAGACCCTGACGACCGGCCCGACATTTACGGGAAAATCGGGAACAGCGGCGTAAGCGTATGCACACTTGATGATATGAAGAAATTGTTCGCCGGCTTTGATTTATGCGATCCTTCCACCAGCGTCTCCATGACGATCAACGGGCCGGCGCCGATTCTCTTGGCGATGTATATGAATACGGCGATTGATCAACAGGTTGAACGGTATGAGGAAACGAACAAGAAGCAGCCAAGTCCGGAAGAGTACGAGAGCATCAAAGCTTACACGCTGCAGACCGTGCGCGGCACCGTTCAAGCGGATATTTTGAAGGAGGACCAAGGGCAGAACACGTGTATTTTCTCGACGGAGTTTGCGTTGAAAATGATGGGGGATATCCAGCAGTATTTTATTGACCATAAGGTACGGAATTATTATTCCGTAAGCATAAGCGGCTACCATATTGCCGAAGCGGGGGCAAATCCGATCTCTCAATTAGCCTTTACGCTGGCGAACGGATTTACTTATGTGGAGTATTACTTAAGCAGGGGCATGCGGATCGATGAGTTTGCGCCGAATCTGTCCTTCTTCTTCAGCAACGGCCTGGATGCCGAGTATGCCGTCATGGGACGAGTGGCGCGCCGGATCTGGTCAACCGTTATCAAACATAAATACAACGGGAACGATCGCAGCCAGAAGCTAAAATATCATATTCAAACCTCCGGCCGTTCCTTGCACGCGCAAGAAATGGATTTTAACGATATCCGAACGACCCTGCAGGCTTTATTCGCGGTTTATGATAACTGCAACTCGCTGCATACGAACGCCTACGACGAAGCGGTCACGACACCGACGGAACATTCGGTCCGGCGGGCTATGGCCATTCAAATGATCATTAATCAGGAGCTTGGCCTTGCGAAAAACGAGAATCCGCTGCAGGGCTCCTTTATTATAGACGAACTAACCGATCTCGTAGAAGAAGCGGTGATGGCGGAATTTCAGCGCATTCATGACCGCGGCGGCGTGCTGGGCGCAATGGAAACCCAATATCAGCGCGGCAGGATTCAAGAGGAGTCGCTGTATTATGAGCAGAAGAAGCATTCGGGTCAGCTCCCCATCGTCGGCGTGAATACCTTTATCGATCCGAACGCGGATGAGACGGCTTATGATATCGAGCTGGCTCGCTCGACGGAAGCGGAGAAACGAACCCAAATCGCTAATCTTCAGGCTTTCCGGCTGCGCAACCAAAGCGCGTGCGTTGCGGCGCTTGAGCGCCTCAAACAAGCGGCGCTGGAAAATAAAAACCTCTTCGAAGAGCTGATGGAGTCGGTAAAAACCGCATCCCTCGGACAGATCACGGGCACCTTGTTCGAAGCTGGGGGACAGTATCGGCGAAATATGTAGGCTGACCAGGTCCGGGTGGAATCGTATAAAAAGAAGCGGAAAGGGGATTCTGTTATCATTAGGAATCCCTGAAAGAACTACCAATTCCAGCCGTAGGGAGAGGATTTTGTATGAAAATGCCGGTCGTTTTTGTAACGATCCTATTGTTATCGCTCATTTATTTAGTTGTGACTGACCTGATCGTCGGATTCACCTTTCCGGAAGCGGTTCGTACTCTCGTTCAATCTCTGGCTGTCGTAACCGTACAGGAAAAATTCATTATCATCGTTGTATTTCTTGTTCCTTTCTTTATCCCGATCGTTCGCAGCATATGGAAGAGAAAGAAAGCTGCATCCGGGTAAGCTGATTAGAGAGGAGTAAGGATTACTCCTCTTTTGGTTTTATATAGGATTTGAACCGCAGGCCCGTCCTTCGGACGTATGCCTTTACGCTGACCTTCACTTCGCTCTCCGAATAAAGAGCCGGCCAATTCTCCTTCATTTTTTTCCAGTCCTTCGGATAGGTGCGCTTTATTACAGTCGCGAAGCCAAAGATGTCGCTTCTTGTTAATTGAGCGGCTTTTACGGCCAGCTCGATCTCCTTCTTCGTTTCTTCCGCCAGCTGTTGCTGCAGCTTCGCGATCACTTCATGCGTTTTGGGATTGATCGGACACTTCGTTTCACTTAAATTGCCCTCTTCCGTTACTTGGATGGTGAAGGATGGTTTGCCGTTAATAAGATGCGCCTTCACCTTAGTCGTGGAAAACGTAATTTCGATCGCCATCGCGTCTTTTTTATCTTCGCAGTCTATATTGACGATCGTGCTTTTCATTTTATCGAGCGCCCATACGGCCCCGCGGGCTGATTTGCCTTCGAGCCAGCCTGCGAGCTTTCCATCCGTGAATACGGCAATCCCTTTGGTTTCAACGTTGGAGAGCGGGGTAGACTGTTCCAGGTTCTCTTTCTTTTGGCCTTTGGACGGGTTACCCGTTACCCGAATGCCGCTTATGACCGGCGCTCCTTCACCGACCAAACTTTTCACGATATCGGAAATCGTCGTGTCCACGCTTTGCGCCCATGATTCAGAGGTCACCTTAATTCTGCCTGTGATTGCCGTCGTTGTCGTCGTCTGCAAAGGAATCAATACTCTCAATAAAGATTCGGCGTCAGTACCTTTCGCGATGACGACAGATGTATTAAGCCTTAGCTCGTGAGATCTTTCATAAAAATCGAACAGATCATCAATGCCGTCTTTTGCTAAAGCTTCTCCAATAACCAGCAGCTGAGAATGGGCGAAAAACAGCCTGCGAGGCACCTTTTGCGAAGATTTTCGCATTGCGCTGAAGACCGTATGATCAACCGAGGAGTAAACGACGTTTGGCATCAGATTTTGTCCGCCGCTGCCTGATTTGCTTGTTACAACCGAGCCTGGATTGACGATCTGCAGCGATACCCGGTACTGATCCGTATCCGGTATTTTATCGATTCCTATCCCGATAACGATCGCCATATCGCTTAGCTCTCTGCTGTTCCAGCAGCCCGGCAGCAAAAGGAGGCTAAGCAGCATAAGAAGACAGAAGGACCTGCAGGTTCTCATGAGGGTCTCCCTTCGGTATGCGAAGCGGAAGAAGCAGGAGGCGAAGAATCGGTTTCTCCATTCGTTTCATTTTCGCTTGGGATCGCAAATGTCTGAGGAATCTCCGCTTTCTTCGTCAAGGGCAGCCCATACAACGTTTTCCTCTGATCCTCCGGGACAAACGGCGCTATATGCGTCATATATGGAACGCCTAACGAAGTAAGGCCGCACATATGAGCGATAAGAATGATGCTGAGTATCGCGATTCCGTAGAAGCCGAGCAGCGCCGCGGCCACCATCATAAGAAAACGGATTAACCGGATCGAAAGCGCCATGCTGTAAGTGGGATTCGCAAAGCTGGAAATACCCGTAATGGCTACCACGATAACCATGGCGGAAGAGATGATGCCGGCTTCCACCGCCGCTTGCCCAAGCACAAGCGCCCCAACGATGGACACGGCCTGACCGATTGCGCGCGGCATGCGTATGCCGGCTTCGCGTAAAATTTCAAACGTAAATTCCATCATCAGCGCTTCAATGAAAGCCGGAAAAGGGACGCTTTCCCGCTGGGCAGCCAAGCTGAGAAGTAGAGGCGTCGGAATCATTTCCTGATGAAAGGTAATGGCCGCGATGTAGATGGAAGGACCAAACAGCGAGATCAGCAGGGACGCGTAACGAAGAAATTGAATAGCAGCCGCTGCCTCCGGGCGCATGTAATAATCCTCGACGGATTGAAAATTTTTGAAAAAGGTGATAGGAGCGATCAAATTAAAGGGAGTCCCATCTACGAATATGACAATCCGGCCGTCCAAAATATGGTTTGTAACGGCATCGGGCCGTTCGGTATTCGTCAACGTCGGAAACGGGGTCATCTTCTGATCCTGAATGAGTTCCTCAAGGTGCTCGGAGCCCGTTAGCGATTCAATCCGGATATGCTGCAGCCTGTTCCTTAGTTCCTGGACAAGGCTATTTTCCACTTTACCCTGCAGATACATGATAGCTACGGCCGTTTTCGTCTCGGTACCGATTTTGAACGGCTCCAGTCTGACATTAGGGCTTTTGATCCGCCGCCGTATGAGCGATACGTTCGTGCCAATCGATTCCGTGAACCCGTCCTTCGGTCCGCGAATGACGACCTGGGTGGAAGGCTCCGAAATCGTCCGCTGCTCTCCGCCCTTCGTATTGCCGCTTATCGCTTCGTCCGTATCCTCAATGAAGATGACCGTATCGCCGGAAAGAACGGCAAGGATAACGCTGTCCCAGTCCTTCAAGATAAAAACTTCACCGACGCTAAGCGCATTGTCATTAATGTACGACAGCACGCTTTGATCCTGATCAAGATGGCGCGAATCGGCGTCAAGCATGAGGGATTGCAATATATATTGATTAACCATGTTCTTATCGGTAATTCCGTCCATATATACGGCACCGGCCGCTGTCTGGCTTGTACCGATCTCGAATTTCCTGACAATGATATCCGGACTGTCTCCCAGCTCGTTTTTGATATAGGCCAAGTTTTCGGTTAGACGGGAGAAGAGAGGCATCTTGCCGTTTGACTGCCGCCCCGGCTTTGAATCGTCTTCTCTGTTACGGACATGCTTGTTTGCAAATCGATCGGGATGTTTGAACACCGTTATGGTCACCTCGCCGCTATCTTAGGGTAATTGCTTATGCTGGGCGGTTATGGCTGAACCTCTTCCTTATCAAATGTATGATCAACAGCAGCACAGGCAGGATCACCATGAAAAAAGGATGAAGGCTGAGCAAGTGCCGGGATCCTTCCGTGCTATGCTCCGGGTAGCTCCAAGCGGACATGATCGATACGAGCAAAATAACGGCTCCAATCGGATAAGCCAGCGAACGCTGCTCAGCGAACCGGAAAATATCCGCCGCTATGGCGGCTGCGGCGTAAGCATACATGGTCATTTTAAAAAACACGCCAATAATAAGCGCAAGGATGACAATAGCGTCCAGCCGCTGCAGGAACTCAGCCGCCTTCACGGTGGAAATAACCGTAAACAACGGAAAGGTTGCCCGGGTATATACGTCCGCTCCGACAACCGTCACCTCTAACGCATGGGTTAAGCTAAGCAATACGCTGCTTGTGATAATGGCAATCATGCCTGTCCTTCCGGCAATTTGCTTTTGTTTGAAATGAGGCATGATCGTAGCGAAACAGAACAGCTCGGCAAACGGAAACAAGAAAATATTCGGGTAAGCATTTTTCAAGGTCGGTATCCAGCCTTCACCCATAACCGGCAGCAGATTTTTTAAATCGATGGCTCCGGACATCAGAGTGGCAATAAAACTTAGAGCTCCTAATGCCAGCATGATGATGAGATAGATTTCCCCTACCCGGAACAATACGTTTACCCCTTTGTAAACGACATAGATAACCGGAATGATCATGGCCGCATGTACGACGGCAAGCGGGGTTTGATCATAGGAGGAAGCAATGAGCAGATCTCCCGCTTCACGTAAATTACGAGACGAAATATAGATAAAGATAAGGATAAAGAGCAAGCTGATCGGCCAACCGATATAAACGCCGACGATTTTTTGAATATAGCCGCTTAAATTTAACGACGGATATTGTTTGGCAAAATATGCAAGGAGCAGATACAATAGGATGCCTCCGGGCATCGCAATCAAAATCGATAGCCATACGTTTGGTCCGGGCGCCATGCCGATCGGAAGCACAAGGGCGGTGCCAAACTCAAACAGGATAATCATGGCGAACAGCTGGGTCGGACTAATCGCGGTCGGTTTGGACATCTGGTCCGGCTCCACCTTTCTTGAGAACACCAAATAATGGGTATGATCTGTACGACTTTAATCATTTCCAAAAAGAGGTCATTTTATTAAAACTTTCGGCAGGTGAATGAAATGAATGAATAAATGAATGAATGAAGGCAGGCGGGCGGGCGGAGGGGATCAAGTAAAGTAAAAAGCCCCTTGCTTCGATAGGATCGAAGCAAAGGGCCCTGAAGCATGCTCGGTTAGGCATACTAGTTAACGAAGGTTTACGATATTTAGTTCCGGATTGATGTCGGCCTCGTAATCGATGCCGTCCGTCTCAAAGCCGAACAGCTGGAAAAACTCACGGCGGTAGCCTTCGAGATCGGATAGCTCATACACGTTCCCGGTCGTCAGATCCGTCCAGAGCTTAGCAACCTCCGCTTGAATTTCCGGTCTCATCTCCCAATCGTCGATACGGATTAGCCCTTTCGAGTCGACCGGCGTTTCGTCTTTACCGTAGAGCCGCTCGGAGAACAAACGGTACATTTGCTCGATGCAGCCCTCGTGGATGCCTTGCTCCTTCATTACTTTGTACAGCGCGGAAATATAAAGCGGAACGACAGGAATCGCGGAGCTCGATTGCGTAACGAGCGCTTTGTTCACCGAGACGTATGCGCGGCCGCCGCTTGCGCCCAGTTGTTGGTGAAGGCGGTGAGCGGTAGCTTCAAGATCGTTCTTAGCGGCGCCGATCGTTCCGTCGCGATATACGGCGTGCGTAATTTCCGGCCCGATATAGGAATAAGCGACTGTCGTTGCGCCATCGGCAAGCGCTCCGGCCTGCTGAAGCGCGTCGATCCACATCTGCCAGTCTTCGCCTCCCATAACGGCTATCGTCTGGCGAAGCTCGTCCTCCGTAGCCGGCTCGATCGTCGCTTGCGAAACTTCGCCGCTGTGGAAATTGACGGTTTTGTTCGTGTACGTGCCGCCAAGCGGCTTAATGACGGAAGAGAATGTCTCGCCGGTCTTCGGATGCGTGCGGCGAGGCGATGCAACGCTGTAAACGACAAGATCGATCTTGCCGAGCTCCGTGCGGATAAGGTCGATTGTTTTCGCTTTAATCTCGTCAGAGAAGGCATCGCCTACAATGCTGTATGATTTGCGCCCGGCTGCTGCTGCAGCTTCTTCGAACGCCGCCGAGTTATACCAGCCCGCGGATGCGGTGCGCGCTCCTTCCGCGGCTTTGTCGAAATATACGCCGATGGTGTTAGCGCCTGCAGCGAATGAAGAAACGATACGCGATGCCAGGCCGTAGCCGGTGGAAGCTCCAATGACAAGCACGTTGCGCGGCCCTTCGATCGCCGGCTGCGCGTTTACGTAATCGATTTGGCGCTGTACCTGCTTTGCGCATCCTTCCGGATGCGCAGTCGTGCATATAAATCCGCGGGTTTTCGGTTGAATGATCATATTGGAATATTCCTTTCTGTAATGGAATCGACTTGAATTCAGTTATGTAACGGGACAACTCTATCCCATTTTACCGATTTTTGCTTCCAAAGGGAAGTTCCTTCCGGGCGGTATGAATATATTATTTATGATCCTCCGCATGCAAATAAGCGCCGGTAGAGCAAGAATGCTGTTCCGGCGCTTATTTTAAATACAAGCAAGTATAATATTCTATATAAGTTGAACGAAAGAAACGAACGCGTGGAGCCGAGAGAGCCAATCGTTCTGGAGGAACTCTGGTACAGCGATCGTAAGATTGATTTGCTCTCGCAGCGATAACGGCTGACGTAAATCAATCGTTCAACTTATATAGTTACACTATGCATATATTTCGCTGCTTGCGTAAAGGTTATCGGCTTCCTGAGAGCTGCTGCTCTGCAATTTGAATGAGACGACGAGTGATGTTACCGCCGATGGAGCCTGTATCGCGGGTCGTCATGTTGCCGTAATAACCGTCCATCGGAATTTGGATGCCCAGCTCTTGCGCGATTTCAAATTTCATTTGCTCAAGCGCGGCGCGGGCTCCCGGGATAACGAGTTGGTTGGATCGGTTTGCCATCTTTATCAGCCTCCTTTTGTCCATATTATGTAACACGTGAGAATGGATTATTCATTATTTTTCACCTTAATTTACCGCCGTCTTAAAGCGCCTGTCCGTGTTAAAATGGGAAGACGGAAGGGGGCGTCGTCATGTTTATGAAGCCTATGCTTATGGTGGAGCGCAAAGAGCCTTTTAACGATCAACGTTATATTTTCGAACCGATTATCGACGGTCACCGTCTGCAATTATCTTTCGTTAACCGCAAGGCGAAGCTGTACACCATGCATAATAATGATGTAACTCGGCAATATCCGGAATTACATAATGTTCCATTAGTTGAACCTGCCGACGTCGTGCTGGACGGGGAGGTTACTTATGTGAACCCTAATACGGGAGCTATTGAATTCGATACCTTGATCGAAAGGTACAAAATGAAGAAGGAACCCCGCATCCGGGAAGCGAAAAAGGAAATACCGGTCCAATTTTTTATTTTCGATATTCTTTATTACAATGGCGTCGACATGAGAAAGAGGCCGCTTCTTGAACGCAAAAAGCTGCTTGGAGAAATTTTGGAGGACAATGCGTACTATAAGAAGCTGCCGTTCATTGACGGAGACGGGACAACGTTATTCGATCTCGTAAAGCGGTCGGAGCTTGAAGGTGTTGCCTGCAAGCGCAAGGACAGCCTCTATTTCGACGGGCGGGACGAAAGCTGGCAGAAGGTCATAAACGCTGATTACGCAAAATTGCAATTGGCGGCTAGACAAGCCAGAATGCAGGCATCCGATGCGTACTCTTATTATCGAATGCCGCAAGGTTCATAAGGATGCGTCATCAAATTAGCCGTTCTTGATTCGGAGGGAGATGCGCGTGAATGTCCGGGGAACAGCAACAACCTATAATAATTATGCCGTTTAACCCGGATTGGAATCGCCAATTCGGTATAGAGAAGGCGAGGGTGCAGGAAGCATTGGGGCAGCGGCTTGCTTCCATCGAGCATACCGGAAGCACATCGATTCCGGACCAGGCTGCTAAACCCGTTATTGATATGTTTGCGGCTGTGCGACCTTTTGGCGAAGCATCTTTATACGGGGATTTACTTGAGGTACTCGGATACCGCTTTGCGGAAACGGGGATGACCGGACGTTACTTATTCGTGAAGGGGACTGGCGGAATCCGCACCCATCATCTGCATATTTTGCCGTTCGAGGGTTTTCATGAAAGAAATGAATTGCTGTTTCGGGATTATCTTCGTGCGCACCCGCATTTCGTGCAGGAATACGGTGAACTCAAGCGCAGGCTGGCGGAGCGATATCCTTCGGATGCCGAGCAATATACCAGAGCCAAGACAGCCTTTATCCAAAGGGTTGTAGATCTCGCGCGGCTGGAGCGCGGACTTTCGCCCGAGAAGGTATGGGAAGATTAGAAAAAAGAACTATAATCGCAAGCCTCGCGATTATAGTTCTTTTTTTAACGCTATCCGTTATGCCTCGAACACTGTCAGGGGATTAATTCAAAACCCGTCTAGCCGTAACATAACGCTTCGCCCAATAACCGGAGCCGAGGCTGGAGACCGTCACGCCCTGGCTTGAGGAGCTGTGAATAATCTTGTTGTTGCCGGCATAGATCGCGACATGGCTAATGGACTTGCCGTTTGTATTGAAGAAGACAAGATCGCCCATGCTAAGCGACCCTTTGGCGACCTTCTTGCCTGCATAGGCCTGCGCAGCCGAGGTGCGAGGCAGGTTGACGTCGAGTCCTTTGTACAAAAACTGGGTGAATGATGAGCAATCAAAGGCATATGTAATGCCGGCCGGCGCGCCAAATCGATATGGCGTTCCGATATATTCTTTGCCCGTGGAAATCAGATCGATCGTCTCCGGTGTTGCCGCATGCGCTTTCTGCGCAAAAAAGCCCATAGTGATTGTTGACATGACGACAGCGCTGCAAATGCCTGCTTTGGCAAACGATTTCAAAAGGTTTGAAGTTCTCATGCTGTAATTATGTCCCTCCGCGTTTCGTATTATGTCCCGACTATACCATATCCGCGGGAGGTGGTTTTACGAACATGAGAGTCTAAGATTAGCCGTAATAAGGCTTCTGCGCCATTATGAGAAATAAATAAAAAAAAATTAATGAATGGCGGCTTGCTTTGAAGGTTAAGGTTTGTTTGCTTCTCTTGCGCTTATGAGCAGGGAATACCATTGGTCTCTTGTCATTAGCTCGGATTGTCGCACCGCGTCCCGGCAAGCGATGATCCGTTCCGGATTAACCGTTCCGATGACGGGTTGAACGAGGGCGGGATGCTTCATCAGCCATGCGAGCACGATCGATTCGGGCGTTGTGTCATTCTCTTCGGCGAGCTGCTTCACAAGCGCGGCCGTCTTCAGTTCGGCTTCAGTTGCTTTCTCATGTACGCGTCCGGAGAACCTGCCCTGGGCAAGCGGTCCCCAGGCTTGTATTTGAATGTCTTCCATCTGCATAAATTCCATAAGGCCTTCCGGAAAGCTGTCATTTAAGCCGGCTTTCTGGTTGACATGGATACCATGATCGATCCAGTCATGCCGAAGCAGGCTCATCTCGATCTGATTTACGACGATCGGATCAGGCAGCGCGCGCTGCAGGAACCGGATTTGCCCGGGGCTCATGTTCGAAACGCCGAAGTTGCGAACCTTGCCGGAAAGCTTAAGCTGCGAGAAGGCCTCGGCGATTTCGTCCGGCTCCATCAGGGGATCGGGGCGGTGAAGCAGCAGAATGTCGATGTATTCGGTTCCAAGCCGGGACAGAATACCGTCCACCGAAGGCAAAATATGCTCCTTCGAGAAGTTGAAACGTGCCGGAAGCGCTCCATCCTCCAACTGGATGCCGACCTTCGATTGTATGACAATCTGCTCCCGGAGCTGCGGCTGCCGCTTCAGCACCTGCCCGAATACGGACTCTGCTTTTCCCCTCGTATAAATATCCGCGTGGTCGTAGAAGGTTATGCCAATCGATAACGCGGCGTCTACCGCCATTTCTGCTTGCTTAACATGATCATCGGTATAGGCATCTTCGGCACTCCAGCTTCCGCCGAATCCCATGCAGCCAAGCGCGAGCCGGCTGTTCGAGATTCCGCGGCGTTCCAGCGGCATCATTTTCATTTTCCATCAACCTCCGATATTTTAATAGATCCAGACGGATACTATTATACCTTTCCATTCCAATTCAGATAAGCACTGAAAAATAGTTCAGTAACTACACTTGTGAGATGCCCTTGCAGACAGGGCAACATACGTCAAACGGCAGATTGCAAGCGTTTCAGTTTGGTGCTACATTACAGAGGATAAACCATTCGACCATAGATAGGGAGGAA
Organism: Paenibacillus harenae DSM 16969; assembly: GCF_000422465.1. GTDB lineage: Bacteria > Bacillota > Bacilli > Paenibacillales > Paenibacillaceae > Pristimantibacillus > Pristimantibacillus harenae. The sequence goes on from NZ_KE383842.1 coordinate 464,547, forward strand.
TGAAGGATGGCACTCATTACATGTCATTTTTATTCGGAAACGCTAGGACTCAGCACATCGATGACGGTTATTCTGCCGCAGCAGACCTCAACCCAAATCGGGATGGACAGCCGCAGCGGACAGAACAAGCACCGGACGCTTTATCTGCTTCACGGCTTCTCCGATGACGATACGATATGGTCCAGAAGAACATCGATTGAACGGTATGCAGCGGAGCTTGGCCTCGCGGTTGTCATGCCTAACGTGCATCAGAGCTTTTATTCGGATATGGAATACGGCAATAAATATTGGACGTTCCTGACGGAAGAGCTTCCGTCCGTCGCGCGCTCGTTCTTTCCATTATCCGACGCTCGCGAGGATAATTTCGTGGCGGGCCTGTCAATGGGAGGCTACGGCGCTTTCAAATGGGCGCTTCGGCACCCGGAGCGATTCGCGGCTGCGGGCAGCTTATCCGGGGCGCTGGATATGGCGTATCATATTAAGGACGTACCGCTGCCGCACATGAATAATTATTTCAAGCTTATCTATGGCGACCGGGAGCTTACCGGAACCGACGACGATCTGCTTCATGTCGTATCCCGGCTGTCAGAGACGGATTCTCCGAAGCCTGCCCTCTTTCAGTGCTGCGGTACCGAGGATTTTCTGTACAACGACAACCTGGCGTTTCGCGCCGCTTGCGAGCAGGCCGGCTATCCGCTTACATACATAGAAGGTCCGGGAAGCCATGAATGGGGTTATTGGGATGAGCATATCAGGCATTTTCTGAAGTGGCTCCCTTTAGATCGGGAGCATTGAAATTTTAAGGTTGCAAAACGTAAGCGCTCGCATTATGATTTGAGTATAATTAATAATTATATTATTAAGTAATGAATTTATTAATTCATTAATTTATCCTATTGAAACGAGGGCGATTGTACGATGGCAAACCGCGTGACAATTAACGCCGATTTGACGGCAGGCACGATTAACCGCAACATTTACGGCCACTTCTCCGAGCATTTGGGCCGCTGCATTTATGAAGGCATTTGGGTGGGCGAGGATTCGCCGATTCCGAACACGAACGGGATCCGGAACGACGTCATAGCGGCTCTCAAGAACATTAAGATTCCGGTGCTTCGCTGGCCGGGCGGCTGCTTTGCCGACGAGTACCACTGGAAGGATGGCGTCGGGCCTCGCGAGAACCGCAAACAGATGGTCAATACGCATTGGGGCGGCGTTGTCGAGAACAACCATTTCGGCACGCATGAATTTCTGATGCTGTGCGAGATGCTGGAGTGCGAGCCGTATATCTCAGGCAACGTCGGCAGCGGCACCGTCCAGGAAATGTCCGAATGGGTGGAGTATATGACGTTCGACGGCGTATCGCCAATGGCGGAATGGCGCAAGGAGAACGGCAGAGAGAAGCCTTGGAAGCTGAAATATTTTGGCGTCGGCAACGAGAACTGGGGCTGCGGAGGCAATATGCGGCCGGAGTATTACGCGGATGAGTATCGCAGATACCAGACATACGTTCGCAACTACGGCGGGAACAAAATACATAAAATCGCCTGCGGACCGAATGTGGACGATTACCGCTGGATGGATGTATTGATGAGCGAGGCAAGCCGGATGATGGATTCGATCTCGCTTCATTATTACACCATACCTGGCGAATGGTCGGCCAAAGGCGCGTCAACCGGCTTCTCGGAGGACGAGTGGTACGGGACGTTGAAGAAGGCACTTTGGATGGACGAGCTTATTAAGCGGCATTCCACGATTATGGATAAGTACGATCCGGGCAAACGGGTAGGCCTGATCGTCGATGAGTGGGGGACGTGGTACGATGTTGAGCCGGGTACGAATCCGGGCTTCCTGTATCAGCAGAATACGATTCGCGATGCGCTGGTCGCCGGCTTGACGCTGAACATCTTCCACGATCATTGCGACCGCGTACAGATGGCGAATATCGCGCAGGTGATTAACGTGCTTCAGTCGGTCATTCTGACGGAGGGCGAGAAAATGGTGCTGACGCCGACGTATCACGTGTTCGATATGTACAAGGTGCATCAGGACGCTTCGCTGCTCAAGGTGGAGATCGAAAGCGAAAACTACGCGCAGCGCGATCAGCAAATCCCGCAGGTATCCGTCTCTGCGTCGAAGGATGCGGAAGGCCGGATTCACGTAAGCCTATGCAACCTTGACAATCAGAAAGCCGCGGATGTTGCGATTGATCTGCGCGGACTGGCTGCGAGCGGTTTGAACGTAACCGGAACCGAGCTGACGGCGGCAGTGAAGGACGCGCATAATACGTTCGAACAGCCGGATGCCGTTTCGCCTGTTTCCTATCATGCTTTCACTGTTGACGGCTCATCGGTTAACGCCAAGCTTTCGCCGATGTCGGTTACCGTTCTTGAGATTATTCCGGAATAAGGTGTTGATTGTATGAGCAGCAACGGGCAGTGCAAGGGCTGCAGCGACGAGTATCGCGTTACCGACGAGCAGATTGACCGGATTTTGGCGGCGCCGATGTTCTCATCCGGCATCAGCGTGCCGGACGAGGTGTATGAGCGGCGGCTTGCGCAGTGCGGCGCCTGCCCGAAGCTGCAATTCGGCACGACCTGCGCCGTCTGCGGCTGCTTCGTCCGGATTGCGGCCAAGTACAAGGACCGCGCCTGTCCGCTCCCTGGCGGCAGCCGCTGGGCGAAGCATGCGTAAGCGGGTTGCGAATTGAAGCTGAAGCTCGTCATTACACGGGATCCAATCCGGTATAGATGCGGTAAGCCTCATTTTAGATTTTTGACCCGCTGATACTTTAACCGCCAAAGAACTCAATTGCTCGCTGTATGGTACTATAGTGGGTTATTGCAGTAACTTTGGTTTGTTTGTCGGTGTGTCGGCGGCTATACTGTATTCCATCCAATCAAATGTGCGAATTCAGCCGAAAAAACGGGTATGTTGGCGTGCACGCTGGATGAATTCCATCATAGCTGCAAATTGTAGCTGAAACTCGTCAATACATTGGATCAAATCCAGTATAGATGCGGTAAAACGAATATGAATGTTTTGGGTGATAAACCATAACAAATAGCCGGGCGGCAGCGCCCGGCTATTTCGCAGCTTCTGAGAAGTTTTACATTTATATGCGCTTAGAATTCTCTGCGATACCGTTATTAGGGTGAGCTTGCTTCAGGAGTCGCTTCAGAAAATACGGAGTAAACGGTTGGCGTCCTCTGCTGAGGACGCCAATAGGCGTTTCTGCCTGGCTAATGTTTAGTTATATTTCGGAAGCCAGCTGCCATGCGCTTCGATCAGATCGTCGCAGAGCGATACGATGTCGTCCATGGAAAGCTCGGCGGACGTATGCGGATCAAGCAGCGCCGCATGGTATATATGGTCGCGCTTGCCGGTGATGGCCGCTTCGATCGTGAGCAGCTGCGTATTGATATTGGTCCGGTTCAAGGCGGCCAGCTGCGGCGGCAGATCGCCGACATAAGTAGGCGTTACGCCGTTCGCATCGACGAGGCAAGGCACCTCGACGCACGCCTCCTTCGGAAGGTTCGTGATCAGCCCCGTGTTCATGACGTTGCCGCCGATTTTGAACGGATTGTTCGTTTCGACCGCTTCTAAAATATAGGAGGCATATTCATGGCTGCGCTTATGCTCGAGATTGCGGTCGGTAACCAGCTCGTCGCGCATCGTCTTCCAGCGTTCGATTTGGTTCACGCAGCGGCGCGGGTATTCATCGAGCGGAATATTGAAGCGGTCAACCAGCTCCGGATAGCTTTTCTTAATGAAGTAGGGATGGTATTCGGCATTATGCTCGGAAGATTCCGTAATATAGTAGCCGAATTTCAGCATGAGCTCGTAACGAACCATATCGTTATGCTTTTCCTTCTGCTTCTCGGCAGCGCGGCGTTTGATCTCCGGATAGAGGTCGATGCCGTCCTTCGATGCTTCAAGCAGCCAAGCCATATGGTTAATGCCGGCGATTTTGTACTTGACGCCGGTCGTATCGATCTCCAGATGCTTGAACAAGTGCGGCACGCATACTTGAACGCTGTGGCAGAGACCGACGGTATTAACGCCGCCGTAGGTGTTCATGACGTTCGTCAGAACGGCCATCGGGTTCGTATAGTTCAGGAACAGAGCGTCCGGACACACCTCGTTAATGTCGCGGGCAAAATCAAGCATGACCGGGATCGTGCGCAAATTCCGGAAAATCCCCCCGATTCCTACCGTGTCGGCGATCGTTTGACGCAGACCGTATTTCTTCGGAATTTCAAAGTCCGTAATGGTGCATGGATCGTAGCCGCCGACTTGGATGGCGTTGACGACGTATTTTGCCCCGCGAAGCGCTTCCTTCCGGTCGGTATATGCCTTTATCCGGCATGTGCTTTCGCTTGTCTTCTTAATGTTGAGCAGCATCTGCTCGGAGTCTCGCAGCCGCTCCATGTCAATATCGAATAAAGCGATTTCAAAATCTTGCAGAGCAGGCGTCTGCATGACGTCGCCGAGAATGTTTTTGGCAAAAACGGTGCTTCCCGCTCCAATAAACGTAATTTTGGACATGATTCATTTGCCTCCTAAAAAGTTTATTTCCGACTCCTTCAGTATAAGGATGCCTCTCCCAAATGAATATGGAAGGAACGAAGCAATATATGGAGAAATGTTGCATCATATAGTATGATAATGTAAGCAGCAGAAAGGGGGCAATGTAGTGGAAACGCATCGCAGCATATCGCTTAACATAAATGCCGCTCCTTTAAAAGGAGAAATGTCGGTTTTATTTAGCGGCCATGGGGAGCCGCTGGGCGGGCATTTTATCGGGCCTTGCGTGCACAGCTATTACTTGATCCATATCGTACTGAGCGGAGAGGGGATATTCGAAACGCTGGGAGAAACGCATTCTTTACGGGCGGGGGACGCGTTTGTTATTTTTCCGGATATATTGGTCAAATACGAGGCGAGCGTGGAGATTCCGTGGACGTACATGTGGGTAGGCTTCTCCGGTGAAATCGTCGAGGACTCGCTGACCTCGATCGGCATCACGCCGGACAGGGCGGTCATTCGGGGCTGCTCCTTGCCCGTGATGAAGCGGATGTTCAAAAATCTGCGCAAAAGCTTGCAAAAAACGGAGTATCCGCAAGCGGGAAATATGGAGTCTTCCGGCTGGCTTCGGTTGATTATGGGCGAGCTGGCGCTGCTTCATCAGCCGGCGGATGCCGAGGCGAAGACGACGCCGTCACGCTCATTCCGGCAAATCGACCAGGCCATCCGCTTGCTTTCCCTGCAATACGGCAAGCAGCTGTCCATCGAAGAAATCGCTCGGTCATTAGGCTATCACCGGGCGCATTTGTCCAAGCTGTTCAAGGAAGCGACAGGCCTTTCCCCGATGCAGTATTTGTTCAAGGTAAGGATGAAGAAGGCGGAGGAGCTGCTCGAAGGCGAGCTGACCGTCGCGCAAATCGCGGCTTCTGTGGGCTATAACGACCCGCTGTTCTTTACCAAGCAGTTCCACAAGTGGAGCGGGCAATCCCCGACCGATTTCCGGAGGGGACGAAGAGATAGGGACAAGCTATCGTAGTCGGCATTTGATTCGATAGCATCGGTTTGCGGTGTGCCAGTGGGCTGTCAGCAGGTCGTAGTCGGCATTTGATTCGATATTATCAGTTTACGGTGCGAGAGTTGATTGCTAGCTGATTGGTTGATTGCTATCGTGAAGCAACTGTAGTTAAGCGGAAAATCCCCCTCTAAAATCAGCAGAAACTCATCATACCATCAGCATAACTGGAATTCCTCCCGTTAATTACATTACATGCGGTTCACTTGATCCAAATCAATGGGAATAACAGGAGAAAATCCCGCTAGATGAGCGAAATAACGTTTTCGTTGTCATTTAGTAGGAGGAATTCCGGTTAGCAAGGCCGGTTAGCAAGACCGGAAGCTTCTTAAGCGGGTAATACCGTTTCAAGCAGTAAGCGAATATTCAAAATTTACGAATGCCACCACTTGCGTCACGTAATGTCCTTCACCGACCTGCGTATGATAAGGTCGGCGGGCAGCACGATTTTTTTCCATGGCAGCGAGGTTCCGCGTTCCTGGATGCGTTCGATCAGCATCTGCATGCCCATGTAGCCGAATTGGTATGCCTGCTGCGCCGCTACCGTTAAGAAAGGCTCAATCTCCGAGTACGGCCCCAGATCGTCGAAGCAGACGATCGACATATGCTCCGGCACGCCGATTCCGCGGTCTCGCAGCAGCCTCATGACTTCGATGGCCAGCACGTTGTTGCCCGCTACAATCGCGGTCGGCAGCGGATCCATCCGTTCGATCCACTGCTCCATTTCCGTTAAATCGTTTAACGGACCGAAGCTTGTTTCATATACATACCGTTCATCATACGGCAGATCGTTCAGCTTAAGGCCGTCCTGATAGCCTTGCAGCCTCAGGCGGGCGCTGGAGATGGAGGACGAACCGTTAACCATCGCGATGCTGCGGTGGCCCAGCGCGATGAGATGCTCGACCAGTCTCCGCGCGCCGTCCTTGCTGTCCCCGAGCACAATATCGCATGCTATGCCGGGCACCTCGCGATCGAGCAGCACGAACGGAACGTTGTGCCTCCGCAGCGATTCCAGATGCGGCAGCGAAGGGTCGCCCGCCGGCGCGACCAGCACGCCGTCGACCCTCGCCGTCAGTATCGTCGTGATGTAATCCGATTCCTTCTCGAGGTTTTCATCGCTGTTGCCGAAGAGGAGCCGGTAGCCCGACTTCTTCGCCGCATCCTCCGCGCCGCGCGCGAGCGTCGTATAGAACGGGTTCATAATATCGGTGATGAGCAGGAAGAGAAGCTTCGTCTGCTGCAGAACCAGACTTCGCGCCGTTTGGTTCGGCACGTAATTCAGCTCCTCCATGACGCGCTTTACCTTCGCTCTTGTTTTTTCGCTTATTTTGCCAGTGTTATTGATAACTCTGGAGACGGTCATTGCGGATACGTTTGCTTTGGCCGCTATGTCATAGATCGTTACCATTACTTTTGTCCCCTTATAGATAAATCATAAGTACTATCATACAAAAAAGTAAGCGTTGACAGCAAGCATTATCCTTGTTATTTTAAGGTTATCGATAACATTAATCTTACTTATTGGAGGTATTTATAATGACGGACACAAGCTTTCGTTTTCAATCCGGCTTCCCGAAGATCGGTATTCGCCCGACGATTGACGGCCGGCGCAAAGGAGTCCGCGAATCGCTAGAGGAGCAAACGATGAACATGGCCATCGCAACGGCGAAGCTGTTGTCGGAGCATCTCCGTTACCCGAACGGCGAGCCGGTCGAGTGCATTATTGCCGACAGCTGTATCGGAGGCGTGGCGGAAGCGGCTGCTTGTGCCGATAAATTCGCCAAATCCGGCGTAGGCGTATCGATAACCGTTACGCCATGCTGGTGCTATGGCACAGAAACGATGGATATGGATCCGCATATTCCGAAGGCGGTATGGGGCTTTAACGGTACGGAGCGTCCGGGCGCGGTATACTTGGCAGCCGTTCTTTCCGGTTATGCGCAAAAAGGTCTTCCTGCCTTCGGCATTTACGGCGAGCATGTGCAGGATGCCGGCGACACGAATGTGCCTGAGGACGTTCAAGGCAAGCTGATCGGATTCGCCAAGGCGGCTCTTGCCGTCGCTTATATGAAAGGGAAATCCTACTTGTCGATGGGCTCGGTATCGATGGGGATTGCCGGCTCGATCGTGAACGATACGTTCTTCCAGGAATATCTGGGCATGCGCAACGAATACATCGACATGACTGAATATGTTCGCCGGATGGATGAACACATTTACGATCCTGCAGAGTTTGAGAAAGCGCTCGCATGGGTGAAGGAGAACTGCATCGAAGGGCCGGATAACAACCGCGAAGAGCTTCAGCAGTCGAGGGAGAAGAAGGATAAGGATTGGGAAACGGTTGTCAAAATGACGCAAATTGCCCGCGACCTTATGGTCGGCAATCCGAAGCTCGCGGAGCTTGGATTCGGCGAAGAGGCGCTCGGGCATAACGCGATCGTATCCGGCTTCCAGGGCCAGCGGCAGTGGACGGACCATTTTCCGAACGGGGACTTCCTGGAATCGATTCTGAACTCCTCCTTCGATTGGAACGGCATCCGCGCGCCGTATATCGTCGCAACGGAGAACGACAGCCTCAACGGCGCGGTTATGCTGTTCGGCTATCTGCTTACGAACACGGCGCAAATTTTCGCCGATGTCCGCACCTACTGGAGCCCGGAATCGGTAGAGCGCGTGACAGGCTTTAAGCTCGACAACGACGCGGAGAACGGCGTGCTTCATCTGATCAACTCCGGTTCGGCGACGCTGGACGGAACTGGCGAGCAGTCGAAAGACGGCAAGCCGGTGATGAAGCCGTTCTGGGATATCAGCGAAGAGGAAGCGCAGAAATGTCTGGACGCCACGTCCTGGCGCCCGGCTAACACGGAATATTTCCGCGGCGGCGGCTACTCCTCGGATTTCATGACGCGCGGCGGCATGCCGATGACGATGTCGCGGATTAATTTGGTAAAGGGAATCGGTCCCGTGCTGCAAATCGCGGAAGGCTATACGGTCGACCTGCCTGCTCATGTCCACGATGCGCTTGACCAAAGAACGGATCCGACCTGGCCGACGACCTGGTTCGCGCCGGTCATTACTGGCGAGGGCTCGTTCCGCTCCGTCTATGAAGTCATGAATAATTGGGGAGCGAACCATGGCTCCATCAGCTACGGCCATATTGGCGCAGATCTCATTACGCTGGCTTCTATGCTTCGTATCCCGGTCAACATGCATAACGTGGCGGAGGAACGCATTTTCCGTCCGCGGGCATGGGGTTTATTCGGCACTGCGGAGCTGGAGAGCGCAGATTTCCGGGCATGTCAAAACTTCGGCCCGATCTATAAATAAACGGAGGTACTATCATGAGCAGCACGGATATTCGAAACGAGCTTTGCAAATACGCCCGCAAGACCGTCGCGAACAAGCTGGTCGTCGGCCCGGGCGGCAACATCAGCGCCAAGTATGAAGGGAAAATGTACTTGTCGCCGAGCGGCTTCGCGCTGGATGAGATCGAACCGCATCAATGGGTAGAGGTGGATATCGAGACCGGCGATATTACGGATATCGCCCTGCGCCCGTCATCCGAGGTGCTCATGCACTTGTATGCATACCGCGCAAATCCCGACATCGGCGCGATCGTACACACGCATCCGCCGTACTGCATCGCGTTCACGCTGGTGGAGCAGGAGCTTCCGATTATGTTCCCGGACCAGGCGGCGCTCGTCGGCAAGACGGTGTATGTCCCATATGTGCTGCCGACGACGGATCGCCTTGCCGACGCCTATGTGGAGAAGGTGAACGAAGCCAGCTCCGTCCTGCTGGGCAACCACGGTCTCGTTACTTCCGGCCGCAATTTGAGAGAGGCTTATTACCGGACGGAGGTCGTTGAAGAAAGCGCGAAAATTTATTTGATCGCGACGGCCATTCGCGAGCCAAAGGTGCTTACGAAGGAAGAATTCGAGGAAATCGCTTCACTGGAGAGCGAGGCTTACCGGATTGAACTGCTGCAAAAGATGAAGTAACCCGCAGACGTAACATGTCATTCAGTTGGGAGGCTCACAGGATGGAGAAGCTAACAACGGTGCTTGCTTTTGACCTTGGCGCCAGCAGCGGCAGAGCGTTGATCGGCGAGCTGGCGCCTGACGGAACGGGAGGCGGGCCGAGGCTGCGGGTAACGGAAATTCACCGATTTCCCAATTATGCGATAGCCGTGAACGGGCATTTGCACTGGGACATTCTGCGGCTGCTCCATGAGCTGAAGACGGCGATCCGCAAAGCCTTTCAAGAGGGCTATCATCCCCAAACGTTCGGCATCGATACTTGGGGCGTCGATTTCGGGCTGCTGGATGCCGGCGGCGAGCTACTCGGCAACCCTTACCATTATCGCGATCCGCAGACGGAAGGCATTGCGGAGGAGCTGATCGGACTGCTCGGGAAGGACAGCTTATACGAGCAGGGCGGCCTGCAGTTCATGCCCTTCAATACGATTAATCAGCTGTACGCCATGAGCAAAGCCGGTTCGGCTAAGCTGGCGGCAGCCGACACGCTGCTTCTTACGCCCGATCTGCTGGCTTACTTTCTGACAAGGCGCAAGGTATGCGAGTTTACGATGGCGACAACGACGCAGCTGTACCGGCCGAAGGAGCAGACCTGGAATACGGCGCTCATGGATCGTCTCGGCATCCCGTCGAAGCTGTTTTTGGAGCCGATCCATCCCGGCACGGGAATCGGTCCGTTAACGGCGGAGGTATGCGAGGAGCTGGATGTGCCGCCGATCGAAGCCGTTGCGGTCGGGACGCACGATACGGAATCCGCCGTTGCGGCAGTGCCTGCCTTAGGCGAAGGGCCGTTCGCGTACCTCGTCTGCGGCACCTGGTCACTGCTGGGTACCGAGCTTGCGCAGCCGCTGGTGACGCCGGAAGCGATGGCGCTGGATTTCTCGAATGAAGGCGGTGCCTGCGGCACGTATCAGCTGCTCAAGAACATTATGGGTTTGTGGATTTTACAGGAATGCAAGCGGGAGTGGGATGAGCAGGGCCAAGTCGTGTCGTTCGCCGAGCTGGTTGTGCTCGCTGAACAGGCTGAGCCGTTTCGCAGCTTCATTTATCCGGATGATCCGGCATTCTATGCGCCGTCCGGCATGGTAGGCCGCATTCAAGCGTACTGTAGTGAAACGTCGCAGCCGGTGCCCGAATCGATGGGCGAGGTGGCGAGATGCGTCTTGGAAAGCCTTGCGCTCAGATACCGGCAAGCGCTGGAGCAGATGGAGGCGTTAACCGGTCATGCGTATAAGGGGCTGCACATGGTGGGCGGCGGCATTCAGAATCAGCTGCTTTGCCGTCTTACCGCCGATGCTATCGGCCGTCAGGTGTGGACCGGTCCCGTTGAAGCGAGCGCGATCGGCAATATGCTGATGCAGCTTGTTGCACAGGGCAAATGCGTGAATCTGCGGGATGCCCGGCAGCTGGTGGCCGCTTCGTTTCCAGTGGATACTTACGAGCCATCGGGGTCGGGTGATTGGAACAAAACGTACGAGGCTTTTAAGCTGCTTCCCGCAAAATAGCAATGGATATATGGGCGAAAGGACGAGGTATATATGTTAATCGGAATTTCCAAGCTTATTTCCCCCGAGCTGTTGAAGGTGTTAAGTGAAATGGGGCATGGCGATGAGATCGTGCTGGCGGACGGCAATTTTCCTGCAGCCAGCCATGCGCAGCGCCTGATTCGCGCGGATGGGCATGGTGCGACAGAGCTGCTTGACGCAATTCTGCAGCTGTTCCCGCTTGACCAATACGTGGCGAAGCCGGTTGTGCTGATGCAGGTGAATCCGGGCGATCCCGTTCAAACGCCGATCTGGGACGAATACCGGGCAATTATTAAGGAACGGACGGGCCTTGAGGAATCCGTCGAGGAGCTTGAACGGTTCGCCTTCTATGAGCGCGCCAAGCGCGCTTATGCGGTAATCGCAACCGGCGAATCCGCGCTGTACGCGAATTTGATTTTGAAGAAGGGCGTCATTGCGGAGAAGTAATGGCGGCTCGAACAAAGGCGGCGTTCCGAGTGATCGGGAGCGCCGCTTTTTTAAATACAAGACTTTATAAGTTTTGCACTTATAATTTGGATTATATTTCTCCGCGAAACGGTTGCGTCCTCGGACAAAGACGCCGTCAGGCGTTTCTCCTTGTATTCAAGCCATGGAACGAGCTGCCCATCCGCAACCTTATCCGGGAACGATTCGTCGTTATGGATAAGAATGGTTGAAAAGAGGGATCAAATGGCACGCAAAGCTATGATCGCGGCAACAGCGGCTGTTATTCTGTTATCTTCATGCGGGCAATCCGATTCCAAAGATCCGAAGCCGATATCCGTGTCTGAGCGCAGTCAGCTATCGAAGCAAACCGACCCGCGTGCGGCGCAGGCGACGAATGCATTTGGTCTTGAGCTGGCCGCTAAGCTATTGCGGGATACGAAGGGGCAAAACATGGTCATTTCTCCTATTAGCATCGCGCAAGCGCTATCGATGACATTGAACGGAGCGGTTGGTCCGACGCGGGAACAAATGCTGAAGACGATGCATATGGAGGGATTGTCCTCGGATGAGCTGAATGACGGACAACGAAAGCTGCGTGAGCTGCTGCGGCAGCCCGGTCCGGGCGTGAAGCTGTCGATGGCCAATTCGCTCTGGATACAGCAAGAGTGGCCGTTCCATAAGCCATACCTTGACCGCATGAATACCGTATACGATGCTGAACTTTATGAACGGGAGCTGTCCGATCCCGCAGTGATGAAGGAGATCAATAAATGGGTCGATAAGCAGACAAACGGACTTATTCCGACGATTTTGGATGAGCCTGTACCTGAAATGACGAAGCTGTTGCTAATGAACGCGCTATACTTTGACGGGAACTGGGAGACGCCGTTTGAACCGGAAGACACGAAAGACAGAGACTTTACGGATTCTGACGGCAAGGTACGGAGCGTTCCATTCATGCATCAAGAGGGCGGCTTTGAATATGAAGAGACCGAAACGTACCAAGCGGTTCGGCTGCCTTACGGGGACGGCCAGATGGGGATGCTCATCGTGCAGCCGCGAATAAATTCCGACCGTACAGCTTTGGCTTCCAAATTATTAGCGGATCCTGATTTTTGGACAAAACGAATGGATCATTTAAACGGTCGGCTGGCGCTGCCGAAATTCCGGGCGGAAAGCAAGTTTGAATTGTCGGAACTATTAAAAGCCATGGGTATGAGCTTGCCGTTCGATCCGAATAGGGCCGACTTCAGTGAAATGGCAGACATGAGCGGCGTTCAGGAGCAGCGGCTGTATATAAACAAAGTACTGCACAAGACGCTCGTCGACGTGTCTGAACATGGCACGGAAGCCGCTGCCGTAACGATGATTGGGATGGACGCGGGAAGCGCGCCGCCGGAGGGGAACTTCGAAATGACGGTTGACCGTCCGTTTCTGTTCGCCATCCAAGATCTGCAGAGCGGCGTGCTGCTCTTTGTCGGATCTGTGAAGACGTTGTCTTAACTCGGCGCAGCAAGACTGCCGTACATAACGGCAGCCTTAGTAGCTGAACCATACCTCATCCGGCGAACGGGTTTTCCAGAAGGTTAGAGCGTTTATTTCCACCATTGTCCCAAGAGGCAAATAAATTTGGGGTCGGTATGTCCAAAGTCGAAATCAGCGACAATCGGGACATGGGACGCGCCGAACTCATCCTTAATTCCGGGCTTTATCATTGAGCTCCTCCCTTAACGAAATCCTTCCGCAGGATGCCAAAATAGCCAATATCCTCATACTGCCCCCACTTGATAAAATGCTGCCGGAACGTTCCTTCGTATTGCATGCCGATTTTTTTCATCACGCTGGAAGAGGCGGGATTGCCGGTCATCGCGGCAGCCGACACTTTGTTAAGCCCAAGCTCGAGAAAACCGAATTGCACGACTCGCCTTACTGCCTCCGTCATATAGCCGTTATTCCAGAACTGTGCGCCGAGCCAATAGCCTAGTTCCGCGCGGTGATGGTTCTTGTCGATATTCATGCCGATCGAGCCCATAAACGTACCGCTCTCCCTGTCGATCACGGCGAATGAGTAACCGTCGCCATTCGCGGCCGCCTCCGTACGCCGCTGAATAAACGGCACGGCCGAGCCTTTCGGATAAGGATACGGAATGTTCAAGGTCGTTCGCGCCACGCCGTAGTCGTTAATCAACCGCTCAATGGCTTCTGCGTCGTTTTGTTCTAATAAGCGCAAAAATAACCTTTCGGTATATAAATCCGGCATTCCGCACACCTCCGAAAATAAAGAAATTTCTATTAGTATAATGGAATTTTCAGAACTTTCAATCTTTTTAATTTATAAGAATGAAACTATATGAAAATAAAGAAAACCGCTCGGGCAAAGCGGCAGCCTTTTTACGGTTGTTCCGACCGGTACCGCATTCGAAAAGCCTTCGGCTTCGCGCCTGTATGCTTGCTGAAGCATCTGACGAAATAAGGGAAGGACCCGAAGCCCGTATCCTCGGCGATTTTGCCGATGGGCTCGTTCGTATGGATGAGCAGACGTTTGGCTTGGTCAATCCGATGACGAGTCAAATATTCGAGCGGCGTGCAGCCGAACGTTTTTTTCATGCAGAGCGAGATATAGTTAGGATGAAAATGAAGCTCCTCCGCCATCTGCTTATAGCTGAGCGGGTCCCGGTATTGCCGGCGCAAATACAAAGCAGCGTCCTCGGCAATCCGCAAATAGGGGCTATCCGCGGCCGTGCCGCTTTCTTCCTGAAGCATAAGCAGAAGCGAATGGAACAGCTGCTGCTGCGCGAAGCGGGAATGCGCGGAGAGCTGATCCTGCAGTCTCCGCAGCTCGCGCATTTTTTCCTCGATTTCCAGAGGCGCTTGCAGCCTTTTGCTCCGGGGCAAATGAAAAGGGAAATACTCGATTTGCGCGAAGGGATGTCCGTATCGGGATAACGCGAACGGCTGATTCTCATCCATGAAGCTCCACTGGCCGACCGTTTGAAAATGAAGCCAATAGAAGCGGGTTTCCTCCGTACACGGCTTAGCCGTGCGATGAGCCTGATCCGGACGAAGGACGGCATAATGCCCGGCTGCAATGTCGATCGCCTCGCCTGCCTCTTCCATATACAAGCAGCCGCGCGTAACGACAATAAGGTCGAATACGCCGATATTTGATCGGGCGGCGTGCTTGCCGCCGATCGGGTATGTATCCTCTCCGCCGATGATATAGTGGGGCATTGGCGGACAAATGAATTGGAACATTCGGGGACATCTCCCTTGTTCATTCGTTAGCCCGATTATATGTTACTGCAATGATTTTGGCAAAGTTGTCGTTTTATTATTGATGTTGTGATTGGATAAAAAAAGGTTGGGATCGGCTATCCAACAGCAGGTGCCGCGCGTGGTATATTCGGGTAGAACCCATTCACGCGAAGGAGTGATAAGGCAAGAGATGAGTAAATTACATGAGGCATTTGGAGCGCTCCCGCTGGGCAGCATCAAGGCTGAGGGATGGCTAAATAATCAGCTTCGCATTCAAGCGGACGGGTTTACCGGACATTTGGAGGAGCAATGGGCCGATGTGGGGCCGAATAACGGCTGGATCGGCGGCAGCGGCGAGAGCTGGGAGCGGGGACCGTATTATTTGGACGGGCTGCTGCCGCTTGCGTATTTATTAGAGGATCAGCGTCTGATCGCCAAGGCAAACCGGTGGGTGGAGTGGTCGCTGAACAGCCAGAGGGAGGACGGTTCGTTTGGACCGGAACGTATTGAGACGGTCAATCATGAGGTGGACAAGAAGCAGGACTGGTGGCATTTCATGATCATGCTGAAGGTCTTGATGCAGTATGAAGAAGCGACGGGGGATGCGCGCGTCGTGCCGTTTCTGACCAAGTTTTTCGGTTATGTGCGGGCGACGATTGAGGAGCAGCCGCTGCGGGGCTGGGCGGAATCCCGCGGCTCGGAAATGCTGCTCTGCCTGTTGTGGCTGTACAAGAAGACGGAGGACAACGAGCTGCTGAAGCTCGCGGAAATCGTAGCCGGCCAAACCTTCGATTGGACGGACATCTTCCATGACTTCCCGTTCTGGCGCAAGGTGGAGCACTGGGATTACCGGACGCATGTCGTCAATGTGGCGATGGGCATCAAGACGCCGGGCATTTTGTTTGAGATGACAGGGGATGCCGTTCAGAGGGATGCGGTGCATCGCGGGATCGACAGCCTGATGACGCATCACGGGCAGGCGCACGGCATGTTCTCCGGCGACGAATGGCTGTCGGGCACGCATCCGAGCCAAGGGGTTGAGCTGTGCGCAGTCGTAGAATATATGTACTCGATGGAGCAGCTGACCCGGATTTTCGGGGAAGGCCGTTTCGGCGATATTTTGGAAAAGGTGGCGTTCAACGCGCTTCCGGCGACGATCTCGAAGGACTGGACTTCGCATCAATATGATCAGCAGGTAAATCAAATCATTTGCAACGTCGCGCCGAGAAATTGGAGCAACAGCGCGGATGCGAATACATTCGGACTGGAGCCGAACTTTGGCTGCTGCACCTCGAACATGCATCAAGGCTGGCCGAAGCTTGCTTCACATCTGTGGATGACGGACGGTCAGGGCGGCTTGGCCGCCGTATCCTACGCGCCGTGCGCCGTGAATGCCTCGGTCGCTGGCGGCGTGCGTGCTCAGATTCGCGTAGGCGGCGAGTACCCGTTCCGCGATGAAGTATCGATGGATGTAACGCTTAGCGGCAGCGCATCGTTTGCCATCTCACTGCGTATTCCCGAATGGTGCGAATCGGCAAGCTTAACGGTGAACGGCGAGCAGGTCGCCTTGCATGCCGTGAACGGCTATGCGCGCGTGGAGAGGGAATGGAAGTCCGGCGATAAGCTGCTGCTGAAGCTGCCGATGGAGGTGCGCACCGTTTCCCGCAACCTGTTCGCGGTTAACGTTGAACGCGGGCCCCTCGTCTATGTGCTGCCGATCGAAGAGAACTGGCAGCTGCTGAAGAAGCGCGAGCTGTTCCATGATTGGGAGATTTATCCGGCATCGCCGTGGAAGTACGGTCTGCTGGCCGACGATGCGGGCTTCGAGGTAGAGGTAAGCGCGGACCCCATTCCGTACCAGCCGTTCGACCCTTCCGTCGCGCCAATCCGGTTGAAGGCGAGGGGCAAGCTGGTGCGCGACTGGCGGATGGAGGGCAACAGCGCGGGCACGCCGCCGCTTCGTCCGGATGTTGAAGGACAGCCGGTTACCGAGCTGGAGCTCGTACCTTACGGCAGCGCCAGACTGCGCATCGGGGAGTTTCCGCTGCTCGGCGAGCGGAAATCGGTCAATAAATTGAAGCGAGTTTAATCATTATAGGCTGTCTTGCAGGCGTAGAACCGTACAGGGCAGCCTTTTTTTTGTCGGGTGAAACGCAGCACCTATCTCCTCCGTGCCTCCGAGGGAGTCATCCCCTTATATTGCTTATACAGCTTCGTAAAATAATTCGGATTATCGCAGCCGACCTTGGCCGCGATTTCGGATATCGATTCGTTGCTTTCGCGGAGCAGCCGCTCCGCCTCGTTCATGCGGCACACATTGACGTATTCGACGAAAGTTCGCCCTGTAAGCTTTTTGAACAGCTTGCAGAAGTGGTATGGATTCAGGCTGACTTGCTTGGCCGCCTGCCCGATCGTCATTTTATCGGTGAAGCGGCTCTCGATCCGCCCGATCAGCTGCTTGAAGCGGTCTCGGTTCGCAAAGTACGGCTCCGCAGGCTTACCGCCCGACTGCCGTTCGAGAAAGGTGCGGGAAAGCAGGGTGAATAACGCGTACAGCTTTGTCTTCACGACCAGTTGATAGGCCGGCGGCTTCTCCTTAAGCTCGGCGATCGCCTCGTCCAGCAATGAATAATAACGGATGATCGAATCGTCCTGATCGGCGGGTTTTACGGGAAAATGCAGCCGTCCCTCCAGGTAAGGGGCAACAAACTGCGCATGAACGGGATCATGCACCCAATCGTTGAACAAAGAAGCATTCAAGACGATACAGTCGTAAAGGATATCTTCGTCCTTCAGCGCGTAGCCGACATGCAGCCCGCCGCCGGGGATAATGATCACATCTCCTGCGTTAACCGGATAAGGGCGGCTGTCGATATGAAATAAACCGCTGCCCTGCCTCATGACGATTATTTCAAAATGCTCATGCCAGTGCAAATAAAGGATGCAGTCATTCGTCTTGGCTGAGGTCCGCTGATTTCGAAACAGCTGGACCGGATACGTTTTTTGCTCGAGACGGGTATTTTCCCATAGCTCTTTCGGATACGTCATATTGCTATTCACCACCGCAAGATTAGACTAGTATTACGCAAGATTGTTTAGAGTAATCTGGAAAATGCCCAGTTATAATGGAGTTGTTACGTTAACTATAAGCCAAAATTGGAGTGGTATACAAGGATGGAAAATAAATTGCGAATCGGTACGCTTGTGGGCGGAGGCCATGCGGATCAAGTTATTCCGCAAATTGTGCAGCATGGATTTGAATCGTTTAATCTGACATTCTGGCAGACGACGGGAAATACGAATTTAGTCGAGCTGGCTGCGCGTGTGCGCGCTCTTGCGGACGAGCACGATTTTATCGTTCCGGCTGTTAGCGTATTCGGCAATCCGCTGACCGGGGAAGGCGACAACGCGGACACGCTCGCAAGCTGGGAGCGCCTGATCGATCATGCGCCTCTATTTGGCGCAACTATTGTATCCGGTTTCACGGGGCGTATGACCGGCCGGCCGATCGATGAATCGATTCCGAGGTTCAAGGAGGTATTCGGGGAACTGACGAAGCGCGCGGCAGACCGCGGGGTCCGGATCGCTTTTGAAAACTGCGACATGGGCGGCACCTGGGCGACGGGGGACTGGAATATCGCGCATAATCCGACCGCATGGGAAATGATGTTCAACGCGGTTCCGGAAGACAATATCGGACTGGAGTGGGAGCCGTGCCACCAGATGGTAAGCTTGATCGATCCGATTCCGCAGCTGCGCAAGTGGGTAAGCAAGGTTTTTCATGTGCATGGCAAGGATGCGACAATCGCTTGGGATATCGTGAGAGAATACGGCGTACACGGACCTAAGCCGTTCGTATGGCACCGCACCCCGGGCTTTGGCGACAGTAATTGGAGCGATATTATTACCATACTGCGGCAGAACGATTATAAGGGAACGATCGATATCGAGGGCTGGCATGATCCTGTTTACAAAGGCGAGCTGGAAATGACCGGCCAGGTGCATGCGTTAAATTATTTGAAGCGTTGCCGCGGCGGCGATTTTGTGCCGAACCCCATTTAGGAACGGTGAAGAAAAGGAGGCTGGTGTCAAATGACAATCAAACATCGAGTAGTAGTCGCAGGCTGCGGAGGCATGGCGAATACATGGGTCGATTACGCGAAGAACCGGGCGGATACGGAAATCGTCGGCCTGGTCGATATTAAGGAGGAGTTCGCAAAGGCGATGGCCGAGCGGAAGGAGCTTGCTTGTCCGACGTTTACGGATATGAAGGAAGCCGTGCAGGCTACGGGCGCCACGATCGTGTTTGACGTTACGATTCCGGCAAGCCATTATACGATTGGCACAACGGCGCTGGAGCTGGGCTGCCATGTGTTCGGCGAGAAGCCGCTGGCAGAGTCGATGAGCGATTGCCTGCATATCGTCCGATTGTCCGAACGTACGGGCAAGACGCATGCGGTGATGCAAAATCGCCGTTTCGATCCGCGAATCCGGGCGTATCGCAAACTCATTGCTGAAGGAACAATTGGGAGGACTGGATTTATTGGCGCTGATTTTTTTATCGGCGCGCATTTCGGCGGCTTTCGCGATGCGATGGAAAGTCCGCTGATGCTCGATATGGCCATTCATACGTTCGATCAGGCGCGGTTTATTAGCGGAGCCGATCCGGTATCCGTTTACTGCCAGGAGTTTAATCCTCCCGGATCCTGGTACGCAGGGAACGCTAATGCCGTCTGCATATACGAAATGTCCGACGGTTCCGTGTTTAACTATCGAGGCTCCTGGTGCGCGGAAGGCGTTCCGACCTCGTGGGAAGCTTCCTGGCGCGTGACCGGCGAGCGCGGCACGGCAATTTGGGACGGCCATGGGGAGCCATATGCGGAAATCGTGGCGGGCGGCGATCAGGCTGGCAAGTTCATCCTTTCATATGACCGGATCGAAGGCGGACGGGTTGAAATGGGAAATACGTTCCACCATGGCTGTCTGGACGAGATGTTTGCTTCGCTGGAAGAAGGACGCAAGCCGGAGACGGATTGCGGCGACAATATATACAGCATGGCGATGGTGCTTGCCGCGCTCGAGAGCGCGAAGACGGAGCGCAAAGTACGGATAGCCGATTTTATGCAGGCGGCTTCCGGTAAATAGCCGCCAGGCTCACAGATTTTACAATAGAATATATTTTTACATGTGATTGAAGATCGGTTGGGTGGCTAACGGGACTTTTAAATCTTTGCAGCTTGCGTTGCAAACGTGAAATGAGCTTACATGGTATAGGACTACGGAAAGGCGAGGGGACCGGCTTGCAATTATTTTGCGGCCGGTCCCCTTTCAGGTGTACATCAGTACGCTCAATTCTTGACTTATACCTGTTTATGATGCGTTCCTCGCACCAAACTCATCAAACACCGCGCAGCCTGTACTGGAGGTTGGGGTAACTGTTTAATATTCGCACAACGATACACAGTCTGCCCGGCACTTCGTACCTGATGCATTCCACGAATCAAACTTATCAAACTCCGCTCAGCCTATACTGGAATATTGCAGCAATTTTATGATTTTAGCCTCGTAAACCGACCTATACTGGATTTCGTCCAATTGAATTACGGATTACGGGCTCTTTTGGCCTAAATTGGCCCTGTATCCTGCATGAATTCCATGATAGCCAGACGGATGTGCAAAATCGGATTTGTACACAGTACGAATTCCATGATAGCTTTCTGCCATTCCTACCATGGGCGCTTTCAAAGGCGCCGCCAAACGAACATATCATCCAGGTAACTGCAAATACCGCTGAACAGCAGCGAAGATGAGTAAGAAGCTGCGGGATTTCCATGCGGACGCATGTTGA
This sequence comes from Paenibacillus harenae DSM 16969, assembly GCF_000422465.1. Classification (GTDB taxonomy): domain Bacteria; phylum Bacillota; class Bacilli; order Paenibacillales; family Paenibacillaceae; genus Pristimantibacillus; species Pristimantibacillus harenae. The sequence continues at coordinate 485,259 of NZ_KE383842.1, forward strand.
CAAGCTTTGTCGATCAAGAGCAGAATGAAGCTTATACATATACGAAAAGAGGCGAAGCTCATGTCAGCTCTAATAGATAAAGTCAAGAAGCTTGCCGTCGGTTTCGACGAACAGACGCTGAAATCCATTGAAATTGAACCGCTTATCATTGAAGCGGGTGCGGTTCATGGCGTTGCTCCTTACTTGCGGGAGAAGGGGTATCGGCATGTCATCGTCGCCGCGGATGCCATTACATACGAAATCGCAGGCAAAGAGATTGAAACGGCAGCTAAGGCGCTTGGTATTTCAGCACATGGGACGATCATTAAGCCGGACCGTCAGGGCGATGTTATTGCGGATGAAGCTTCCATCGTCCAGCTGCTGCTCGATATTCAGCAGCAGGGGACGGAGGTTGTGGTCGCCGCAGGCTCCGGAACGATTCACGATATTTCCAGATACGCCGCCTATACGGCGCGAATCCCTTTCGTCTCGGTACCGACGGCACCATCCGTTGACGGCTTCAATTCCAAAGGAGCTCCGATTATTATTCGTGGAGAGAAAAAAACGATCGCGGCAATCGGACCGGCTGCCATTTTTGCCGATTTGGAAATCCTGACGGCAGCTCCCGCACGGATGATTGCAGCCGGCTTCGGCGATATGCTCGGCAAGTATACGTCCCTGCTGGATTGGAGCTTCGGCGCCGCTGAGGGAGGAGAACCATACTCGGAGCAGGTCGCGGAAATTACAAGGCTGGCGCTGGACAAATGTATGGAGCATGTTGAGGCGATTGCCCGCCGAGATCAGGAAGGCATTAGGATTCTGATCGAGGCCTTGATTGAATCCGGACTGGCCATGCTGATGTTAGGACAATCGCATTCGGCATCCGGCTCTGAGCATCACCTTTCCCACTATTGGGAGATGGAATACATCCGGCTCGGCCGGAGACAGCTGCTGCACGGCGCCAAGGTCGGCGTTGCCTGCGCGGAAATTTCGAAGCTGTACCACCGGCTTGCCGCCGAGGAAGCAGGATTATCATTCGCTGCTAATCCGGTAAAAGTCCGAGAAGCAATCGCGGCGCTGCCGGAGGAGCAGACGATCCGCAGCTGGCTCCGTGCGGCTGGCGGCCCGTCGACGACGGAGGAGCTGGGCGTGGATGCGGAGCTGCTCGCGCGCAGCCTGCGGGAGGCGCATCATGTCAGGCCGAACCGATACACGCTGCTTCGGGCTTATAATATGAAGTGAGCCGGACCTTGGGTGATGGTGCTGCAGATTAGTAAATCAATCTTCTTTATTAATGAAGCCAAACTCATAGATGACTATGACAGCTCAGCTTAAAATCAAATCAGTAAGGAAAACCTCGCCGCATGAAGCTATCCGATTGAGTTTTGACTCACTATTTTAGCTTTTGCGGCTGGATGTGTCCTTATTTTATCAAATAAACGAAAAATGAATCGAATAAAAACAAAAGAGGCAGCCGCGCAATCCCCTGTACGGGAGCATGTCGCGGATGCCTCTTTTCTTAAAAAGAAGGATTAGAAGTTAAAATTGTCCGGATCGGCACCGAATCGCTGATTGCGGTTAAGCCCGTTAATTTGTTCGATATCCTCCGGCGTCAATTCGAAATCGAAGATTTCGGCATTTTGCTTCAAGCGCGCCGGGTTCGTCGATTTCGGAATCGTAACGACACCGTTCTGAAGATCCCATCGAAGAATGACCTGTGCCGCCGATTTGCCGTACTTGGCCCCGATTTCGGCGAGAACCGGCTGCTCGAGGTTCCCCTGCATAAGCGGGCTCCATGCTTCAAGCTGAATGTTGTTGCTTTGGCAGAACTGACGAAGCTCCTGCTGGGACAGCAGAGGATGGTATTCCACCTGGTTGACCATCGGTACGATTTCGCCGGATTTCATGACATCCTGCAGGTGATGGATCTGGAAGTTGCTGACGCCAATCGCCCTCACATGTCCATCCCGGTAAATCTTCTCAAGCGCACGCCAGGTTTCGGTATATTTGCCCTTGACCGGCCAGTGAATGAGCAGAAGATCCACGACTTCGATGCCAAGCTTTCGTCTGCTTTCCTCGAAAGCGGCTAGCGACGATTCATACCCCTGGTCCGCATTCCAAATTTTTGTCGTGACAAACAGCTCGTCGCGCGGGATTCCGCTGTTTCGGATAGCGGCGCCAACACTTTCTTCATTGTTATAAGCAGCCGCTGTATCAATGCTTCTGTAGCCTGCTTCAATCGCGGAAAGAACGGTTCTTTCCGTCTCCCCGTCATCCTTCAGCTTCCATACGCCAAGACCGAGCCAAGGCATTTTTACTCCATTGCTTAATACCGTCGTATCCGTCATTGATTTCATCATTTCAGCAGCCCTCCCGAATTATAATGACATTTCTAAAATAGCGTAAACATCCTGCTTCTCCAGTCGTTTGAAGGAACCGATCGCGCCGTAGCGGACCGCTTCCTCGGCCATGCGGTCCAGCTTCTCGCTGCCGATGCCGAAGTCGGCGAGACGAGATTCCGCTCCGATGCGCGTGAAGAAGTCCCTTGTCGCCTGAATGCCGGCCAGCGCCGCTTCTTTGTCCGACTTGCCTTCGGGATTAATGCCCCATACGCGCACGGCATATTGAACGAATCGGTCAAGTCTCTCCTCATGGACATATTTCATCCAATTCGGGAAAATAACCGCAAGCCCCGCGCCGTGCGGAATATCGTAAATCGCGCTAACTTCATGCTCGATGCCGTGCGATGCCCAGTCATTCTCCATGCCGACGCTGATCATGCCGCCGTTAAGCGCCATCGTGCCGCACCACATCAGATTAGCGCGCGCGGCAGCGTCGTTCGGATTTTCAAGCGCGATTTCAACGTTCTCGATCACCGTTTGAAGGATGGATTCGCAGAAGCGCTCCTGTAAAGGCGTATTTTTCGTAAGGCTGAAATATTGTTCGAATACATGCGACATCATGTCGACGGAGCCGTTAACCGTATGGTTGCGAGGTACCGTATAAGTCAGAGCAGGATCGAGAATCGAGAACTTCGGATAGGTAAAGGGGCTGCCGAAAGCGCGCTTCAGGTTTTCCTCCCAGTTCGTAATGACCGCGTTGCCGTTCATTTCAGAGCCGGTCGCCGCTAGCGTCAGGATGGTGCCGAGCGGCAGCGCATCCTTAATAACGGCTTTGTTCGTGAAGAAATCCCAAACGTCGCCTTCATAAGGAACGCCGGCCGCAATCGCCTTCGCGCCGTCGATCACGCTGCCTCCGCCTACCGCGAGAACGAAATCGACGCCTTGTGCACGGCAAATTTCAATCCCTTTCTTCACAGTAGTCAGACGCGGATTGGGTTCGATATCCGGAAGTTCGTGAACCGTCAGGCCCGCATCCTTCAGATGCTTCATCGTTCTGTCGTACAAGCCCGTTTTTTTTATGCTGCCGGAACCGTAGACAAGCAGAATCGTTTTGCCATATTGCGCGGTTAATTGTCCGACCTGGTCGGCCGTGCCTTCGCCAAATACAATTTTCGTCGGATTTGCAAATTGAAAAGAGTTCATGGGTTTCCTCCTGCAATTCTATTTAGGTAACTAAAAAAGCAACTAAATATCATTCGAGTTATGTATACGCCGTTTATTTTAGTGAAACTAGACCGATCTGTCAAGGTAGACACATTTATAGACAAAATTATAGATTGATACGTTAACTTTTTAGTTATATAATGATGAAGCATTAGATCGTTTACAATAAAGGGGTAACCGTAATGGAAATCGAAGTAAGCAGTCGGAACATGAAGTTCCTGGAATGCTTCTCGTCGCAAACCCGGGTTCGAATCATCGAGCTGCTGAACGTTCAGCCTATGAATATTAAGAGCCTTTCCGAAGCGCTAGATATAAAGTCTCCTATCGTAACGCGGCATATACATATGCTGGAGGAAGCGGGAATCGTTCGCTGCGAGAGCATTGCGGGCAAGAGGGGGATGCAGAAGCTGTGTCACTTGCGGCTCACGCATGCGATGCTTCTCTTTAGAGGAACGGTTCCGGCGGATGAGTCGAAAAAATATATGGTCTCGCTCCCGGTCGGGCATTACTCGTCTTGTCAGATTAAGCCTACCTGCGGGCTTGCTTCCGAGACGCAAATGATCGGCATGTGCGACGACCCGCGGTATTTTGCCGATCCGGAGCATGTGAAGGCCCGGGTGCTGTGGTTCGGCTCCGGCTATGTCGAATATCGGATTCCTAATTATATGGTGAATAATGAAACGCCGGAATCGCTGGAAATTTCATTGGAAATATGCTCGGAAACGCCATGCGCCGTTAACCGCTTGCCCTCGGACATCGCGTTCATGCTTAACGGGGTCGGCATCGGGACATGGACCTATCCCGGCGACTTCGGCAGCACGCGCGGCTTGTATACGCCGGAGTGGTGGCACAAAAACATCCAGCATGGCTTGATCAAGACGATCCGCGTCAACCGCCAAGGTTCCTTTATCGACGGTATTCAAGTATCCGATGTCACGATCGACCGGCTGATGCTGGCCTACGACAAAGAAATATTATTCCGGATCTCCTGCAGCGCTTCAGCCAAAAACTGCGGCGGCGTCACCTTGTTCGGCAAAGGTTTCGGTAATTATAACCAGGACATCGATGTAACGCTTCGCTGTGATTGAATGTTTGGATAACCGCCCGTTTGTTGAGCGGTTTTTTTGTTTTATTTACAGACGCCGGAGCGGCGGATGAGCGGCATAAATGCCGTAGAATCGGGCGCTGGAGCGCCGGAGCGGCGAATGAGCGGCATAAATGCCGTAGAATCGGGCGCTGGAGCGCCGGAGCGGCGAATGAGCGGCAAAAGTGCCGCAGAATCGGGCGCTGGAGCGCCGGAGCGGCGAATAAGCGGCAAAAGTGCCGCAGAATCGGGCGCTGGAGCGCCGGAGCGGCGAATAAGCGGCATAAATGCCGTTGAATCGGGCGCGCTGGAGCGCCGGAGCGGCGAATGAGCGGCAAAAGTGCCGCAGAATCGGGCGCTGGAGCGGCGGAGCGGCAAATGAGCGGCATAAGTGCCGCTGAATCGTGCGCTGGCGCCGGAGCGGCAAATGAGCGGCATAAATGCCGTTGAATCGGGCGCTGGAACGCCGGAGGGGCAAATGAGCGGCAAAAATGCCGTTGAATTGTGCTTGTAAGCGCCTGAGCGGCGTGAACGGCATAAATGCCGTTGAATTGTGCTTGTGAGCGCCTGAGCGGCGAATGTACGGCATAAATGCCGTAGAATTGGACACTGGAGCGCCTGAGCGGCGAATGTACGGCATAAATGCCGTAGAATTATGCTTGTGAGCGCCGGAGCGGCGAATGAAAGGCAAAAATGCCGCTGAATCTGGCGCCGGAGCGGCGGATGAGCGGCATAAATGCCGCTGAATCGGGCATAAGTCTACCGCATCATATTTCTGTTTTTGTTTGAAATCCATATATTCAAAAACAAACAAATATGATATGATCGATTCAAACAAAAACAAAACATCATTCGGAGGTATTCTCATGGTACAAAGTTTATGGGATAAGGCAAAAGCATCGGAGCTGGAAGGCGGTCTGGCTGAGCTGGTCTACCGCTCCAACATTATCGGAGCAGACCGCCGCGTCTGCAATTACGGCGGAGGCAATACGTCGAGCAAAACGATCGTGAAGGACTTCCGCGGCCGCGACATCGAAGTGATGTATGTGAAAGGCAGCGGTTCCGACCTTGCGACGATGAAAGCGGGCAATTTTACGGGACTTCGCATGGATGATATCCGTCCGCTGTTCGAACGCTCCGAAATGCCGGACGAGGAAATGGTTTCTTACCTCGCGAACTGCATGATTGACGCCAAGCATCCGCGCGCTTCCATCGAGACGCTGCTGCATGCGTTCCTTCCGTTCAAGCACGTGGATCACACGCACCCGGATTCGATCATCAGCCTCTGCTGCGCGGACAACGGCAAGGCGCTGGCGAAGGAAATTTTCGGCGACCGTTTCGTCTGGGTACCTTACGTGCGTCCCGGCTTCAATCTCTCCAAAATGATTGCGGAAGGCGTTCTCGCCAACCCGAATGCAGAGCTTGTGCTTATGGAGAAGCACGGCCTTGTTACTTGGGGCGAGACTTCCGAGCAGTGCTACGCGCAAACGATCAAAATCATTTCCGAAGCGGAATCGTTCATCGAAGCGCGTTTCGACGAAGCAAGCCTTTTCGGCGGCGTGAAGCATGAGGTGCTGCCGGAAGGCGTTCGCCGAAGCGTAGCTGCGCAAGTGATGCCGACGATTCGCGGGGCGGTAAGCGATACGAAGAAAATGATTTTGTCCTTCGATGACGAAGCGGACGTTCTGGCATTTGTCAGCGGTCAACTTTCGCCGCAACTGTCCCAAGTCGGCGCAGCTTGCCCGGACCATCTCGTTCACACGAAGGTCGTGCCGCTGTTTATCGACTGGACGCCGAATGCGGAGGATGTCGAAGGCTTGAAAGCGAAGCTGGCGGAAGGAATCGCTTCCTATAAAGAGCAGTATAAAGCTTATTTTGACCGCAACAAGAACGAAGGCGACGTCATGTTCGAAGCCGCTCCGCGCGTTATTCTCATTCCGGGCATCGGCATGATCAATACGGGCAAGAGCTGGGCAATGTCGCAGGTGAGCGGAGCGCTCTACCACCGGGCGATTGCGGTTATGCGCGGCGCGACGGCGCTGGGCGATTTCGTATCACTGAGCGAGAACGAATCGTACAACGTGGAGTACTGGCCGCTTGAGCTTTACAAGCTGTCGCTGGCACCGGCGGAAGCCGAATTTTCGCGCAAGATTGCTTTCATCACCGGCGGCGCAGGCGGTATCGGGAGCGAAACGGCGCGCCGGCTCGTATCGGAAGGCGCGCATGTCGTACTGGCGGACCTTAATCTCGAAGGCGCTCAGAAGGTTGCGGCTGAGATTAACGAGAAATATGGCGAGAACCGGGCTGCAGCGGTTAAGATGGACGTAACCTCCGAGGAGCAGGTTATGGCGGCATACGCCGAGACTTCGCTTGCTTACGGCGGCGTTGACATTATCGTCAACAATGCGGGACTTGCGACTTCGAGCCCGTTTGACGAGACCTCGCTGAAGGAATGGAACCTGAACATGAACGTGCTCGGCACGGGTTACTTCCTGGTTGCCCGCGAAGCGTTTAAATTAATGAAGCAGCAGAACATCGGCGGGAACATGGTATTCATCGGCTCGAAAAACTCCGTCTATGCGGGTAAAAACGCGTCGGCGTACAGCGCAGCCAAAGCGCTTGAGGCGCATCTGGCACGCTGCATCGCGGCTGAAGGCGGCGAGTTCGGCATTCGCGTGAATACGATTTTGCCGGACGCGATTCTGCAAGGGTCGGCGATTTGGAACGGAAGCTGGCGCAACGAGCGCGCAGCCGCATACGGCATCGAGCCGGATCAATTGGAAGAGTACTACCGCAAGCGGACGACGCTGCTCGTTAATATCTATCCGCGCGATATTGCCGAAGGCATTGCGTTCTTCGCATCGTCGAAAGCGGACAAAACGACGGGCTGCATGCTGACGATCGACGGCGGCGTGCCGGCTGCGTTTACGCGTTAAGAAAAAGGAGAGCTGACGGATGTATCAAGCGCGAGGCGAGAAACATTGGTTTATACCTGACGGTTTTATTCCCCCGGACAGCACGGGCGCGCTCACCAGCCACGAATCGGTCTGCGTGCTGAATTGCTCGTCGGAAGAAGCACTTATCCGTTTTACGATTTATTTTGAAGACCGGGAACCGATGGATGATATTCTCCTTGTCGTTCAGGGCCGCCGCACGAAACATATTCGCACCAGCTCTTTGACGAAGGACGGAGCGTCGATTCCAATCGGCGTTCCTTACGCCATCGAGGTGCTTAGCGATATTCCGATCATTGTGCAATACAGCAGGCTGGATTCGACGCAGGCGGAGAACACGCTGATGTCGACAATGGCCTATCCGATAAAATAAATCATTCCCAGTTGAAAGAAAGGGTGTTCGATATGTCCGACCGCGCTTACGCGTTATTCGAAGAGCAGCAGAAGGCTAGAGGCATTAATTTGGACGAAGTGAAAGCAAATTTGAAAGCGCTAAAAATCGAAACTCCATCCTGGGGCTACGGCGATTCCGGCACCCGGTTCAAAGTATTCCAGAAGGAAGGCGTTCCGCGCAATCCGTTTGAGAAATTCGAGGATGCCGCGCAGGTGCACGGCCTGACCGGTCTTGCGCCGTCCGTTGCGATCCATATTCCATGGGACAAAGTAGACGACTATAGCAAGCTGAGAAGCCATGCGGAAAGCCTTGGCCTCTCCATCGGCGCGGTGAACCCGAATCTGTTCCAGGATGAGGACTACATGCTCGGCAGCGTGACGAACGCGAACGCCGCAATCCGCCGCAAAGCGGCGGACCACCTGCTGGAATGCGTCGACATCGCGAAGGAAACGGGCTCCCGCGATCTTAGCTTATGGTTTGCCGACGGCACGAACTACCCGGGCCAAGGCGATATCCGCAAGCGTAAAGGCTGGATGCACGAGGCATTATCCGAAATGTACAAAGCGATGACGCCGGATATGCGGATGCTGATCGAATACAAATGCTTCGAGCCTGCGTTCTATCATACCGATCTGGCCGATTGGGGCATGGCGTTTAATATGGCGCAGAAGCTTGGCCCGCAAGCGGAGGTGCTCGTCGATACCGGACATCACCTGCCGGGCGCGAACATCGAGCATATCGTCGCTTATTTGCTTGATGAGAAAAGGCTGGGCGGCTTCCACTTCAACAGCCGCAAATATGCGGACGACGATCTGATCGTCGGGTCGGTTAATCCATACGAGCTGTTCCTTATTTTTTATCAAATCTTGAATGCGGCAGGCGATGCGGACCCGGGTGTTCGTCAAAATGTCTCTAACATCGCGTACATGATCGACCAATCGCATAACATCGAACAAAAAATTCCTGCCATGCTGCGTTCCGTGCTTAACGTGCAGACGCAATTCGCGAAAGCGCTGCTGATCAATCACGCGGAAGTAAGCGCGGCGGCTGAGAGCAATGACGTTCTTGGCGCGGAAGATGCCGTCCGACGCGCATTCGAGTTCGACGTGACTCCGCTTCTTCATGCGATTCGCGAGGAGCAGGGCTTGCCGCTGGATCCGATGAAGGCTTATTTGAACAGCAGCTACGGCAAGGACATCCTGGCGAGAGGCAAGGGCGGTGCCAGCTGGTGACCATCCTCGCTTACGATTTGGGGGCGAGCAGCGGCCGGGCGCTGCTCGGCCGGTTGAATAACGGGAAAATCGAGGTCGAGGAGCTGCACCGGTTCCCGAATGATCCCGTACAGGCCGGCGAACGGCTGCACTGGGATATATTGCGGCTGCTGCATGAGCTTAAGCAAGCGCTTCTGAAGGTGAAGCACCGCAATATAAAGCTCAGCAGCATCGCCATCGACTCCTGGGCCGTCGATTTCGGTCTGATTGGCGGCAACGGGGAATTGCTCGGCAATCCGTACCATTACCGTGACCGCCATACGGACGGTGTGATGGAAGAGGTTGTGAAGGAGCTGTCGGCATCCGCCATATTCGGCAAAACGGGCATTCAGTTTCTGCCGTTTAACACGATATACCAGCTTGCGGCATTGAAGCGGGCCGACTCGCCTTTGCTCCGGGAAGCGAAGCATTTTCTGATGATTCCGGATTTGCTGCGATACTTCCTGACCGGGGAAATGTTCAATGAGTTCTCCAATGCGACGACGACGCAGCTGTATAATCCGGTAACGGAGGCATGGGACGAGGAGCTTATTCGCGCCATCGGCATATCGCCGGATCTCTTCTGCACGGTAGTGCGGCCCGGCGCGAAGGTTGGGCGGCTGCGCCAGTTTCTGTGCGAGGAGCTTGATATTGAACCGATTGACGTGTATGCCGCTGCGGAGCACGATACCGGCTCGGCGGTTGCCGCGGTTCCGGCTCTGGAGCGTTCGTTCGCCTACCTCAGCTGCGGCACTTGGTCGCTGATGGGGACGGAGGTGGACGAGCCGGTTATTAACGAGACCGCTAAGGAGCTGAATTTTACGAATGAGGGCGGCGTTTGCGGCACGTATCGTTTGCTCAAAAATATAATGGGCCTATGGATCCTGCTGGAGTGCAGGCGTGCGTGGGAGCGGGCAGGAATTTCGTACAGCTTCCCCGAATTAGTTAAGCTTGCCGGCGGCGCGAAGCCGTTTGCGGCCTTCATCGACCCGGACGATCCGGTTTTTCTTCACCCGGGCGATATGCCGGCCCGGATAAGCGAGTACTGCTCGGCAACGGGACAACAGGCGCCGGAGGAAGCAGGGGCCGTCGTCCGCTGCATTTTGGAAAGCTTGGCGTTCAAATACCGCTATGTGCTGGAGCTGACGGAACAGCTGTCCGGCCAGTCGTTCAGCGGGCTTCATATGGTTGGAGGCGGCATTCAGAATACGCTGCTGTGCCAATGGACCGCGAACGCCATCGGCAAGCCGGTATGGGCGGGGCCGGTGGAGGGAAGCGCGATCGGGAACATGGCCGTGCAGTGGATCGCAAGCGGTGAGCTTGCGGACATATGGGAAGCGCGCAAGGTCATTCGCGAGTCGTTCCCGATCGAGAGTTACGAACCGGAGCAGGATGAGGAATGGGAGAAGGCTTACCTTGCTTTTAAAGCGCAAGTCGGAATCTCCTAGATAGAGACAGGAATCGATGCGAATATAAATTAATGGTAAGGATGAGGTACGCCATGCTGGTTGCGGAACGATATGACAAAATTGTACAGCTAGTCAATGAGAGAGGCAGTATTAGGGTAACGGAGCTGAGCGAGCTTTGCCAGGTGACCGAGGAAACGATTCGGCGCGATTTGGACCGCTTGGAGCAAGCCGGACGATTACGCCGATCCCATGGCGGTGCGGTTAGCGTCAAGGATCAGCAGCCGGAAATCCCTTATTTCGAGCGCGAGGTGACGAGGGCGGACGAGAAGAAGCGGATCGCTGAGGCGGCGGTCAGGCTGATTCAGCCGCAGGACCGCATTCTGCTCGATGCCAGTTCGACGGCCTGGTATATGGCGGCCAGCATGCCGGATATCCCGCTTACGGTGCTGACAAATTCGATTAAAGTCGCGATGGAGCTCAGCGGCAAGGAAAGAATCGAGGTGATCTCGACCGGCGGTATCCTCGCCGCACGTTCTTTGTCCTATGTCGGCCCGCTTGCGGAACGTTCCCTTGACGCCTATCACGTGGATAAAGCCTTCTTCTCTTGCAAAGGCGTACACATGGAGCGCGGCGTCAGCGAGTCGAACGAGCTGCAGGCGCGCATTAAGCAAAAAATGGTCGGCATGGCCGAACAGGTTATCCTGCTGGCCGACTCGAGCAAGTTCGGCGTTCAAGCGTTTACGCATGTCGCGGATATGAGCGAAATCGACGCCGTCATTACGGACACGCACTTGTCCGGTGAGCTGCTGGCGCAGCTTAAGGAGAAGCAAATCACCGTTACGACGGTGTAGCCCAAGTTCATTCGTTAGGGTTGTACGGGAGGCGGGAATGAGGTGCAGAAATGCACCCGAAGCAGCGGCAGCTGCTTTATTTCATTCTAGGAGCATATAAGTTTCACGTATAGGCTGGTTAGAATTCGCTGCGGTTCCGATTTTTCGATGAGCATGCTTCTTGAGCAGCTTCCGAAAATACGGGATAAAATTTGGCTATGGTCGCCATAGGACGGTAAAAGCCGTTTACGTTTACTCAACATGTCTGACAACCTGATAGAATTCAGCAATCGAGAACAAAGGGGTGCCGGGAATGAAAGTCTCATTATTTATTACTTGCTTGAGCGATGCGCTGTACCCGCGCGTCGGCGAAGCGATGGTGCGGCTGCTGGCCAAGTACGGCGTGTCGCTGCAGTTTCCGACGGTGCAAACCTGCTGCGGGCAGCCTGCTTTTAACAGCGGTTATTGGAAGGAAGCGAGAGATACGGCAAGGACGATACTGGATGCTTTCGAAGACAGCGATTTTGTCATTTCGCCTTCCGGCTCCTGCACGGGCATGATTCATCATTATCCGAAGCTGTTCGAGGACGATCCGGTTATGCTGGAGCGGGCGAACCTTCTGCAAAGCAAAGCTTATGAATTTACTCAGTTTCTCGTACAGGTGCTTGGCGTGACGGATGTAGGCGCGCATTTTCCCCATAAGGTTACCTATCATCCATCCTGTCACGGGAGCCGGATTCTGGGCGTGAAGGACGAACCGATAGCGCTGATGGAAAACGTAAAAGGGCTTGAACTCGTTCCGCTTCCGTTCGCGGAGGACTGCTGCGGCTTCGGCGGCACTTTTGCGGTGAAGATGGCCGATATATCCGGCGCCATGGTGACGGAGAAGGCGGATCATGTGCTGGAGACGGAAGCGGAGGTGCTGGTCGGGCTCGATATGGCCTGCCTGCTCAACATTGCCGGCAACCTGCGCTACCGGAATGAACCGGTTCGCGTCATGCATTTGGCAGAACTGTTATATGAAGGGGTGAAATAGGATGGCTGCTGGATCGAAGACGGAATCGTCGGTAAAAGCGAGAGCCGAGCTTGCCCTTAACGATGAATTTCTACGCAAAGCGGTACGCTTCACGACGGAACGGCTGCGGGGCGGGAAGAAAAAGGCATCCGAGGAGCACGGCAATTGGGAGGAATGGCGGGAGCGCGGCAAGCAAATCCGTCTCCATACGATCGCGCATCTCGATTATTATTTGAACTTATTCGTTGATAATGCCCGATCCAACGGCGTTCATGTGCATTTTGCGAATACGGGCGAGGAGGCGGTTAAGCTCTCGCTTGATATCGCTCAGCATGCATCGGCGAAATCAGTCGTCAAATCGAAGTCGATGGTTTCGGAGGAGCTGCATTTGAATCATGCGCTCGAATCGATCGGCATAGAAGCGGTGGAGACCGATCTCGGCGAATATATCATTCAGCTGGCCGGCGAGATGCCGTCCCATATCGTCATTCCCGCCATTCACAAGAACCGCTACCAAATCGCCGACCTGCTGTCGAAGGAAGCGGGTTATACGCTGCCGCCGGATACGACGGCGCTTGCCGGGTTCGTGCGCAAGAAGCTTCGGGAGAAGTTTCTTGAAGCCGAGATCGGGATGACCGGCTGTAACTTTGCGATTGCGGAGACCGGCTCGATAGTGCTATTTGAGAACGAAGGAAATGCCCGTATGGTCACAACGGTTCCGAAAACGCAAATCACCCTTATGGGGATGGAGCGCATTATTCCGTCTTGGGAGGATCTTGAGGTTATGGCGACGCTGCTTCCGCGCTCGGCTACCGGCCAGAAACTGACGATGTACATGTCCGGCATTACGGGACCGCGCCGCGAGAAGGATGGAGACGGCCCGGATGAGATGCATATTATAATCGTCGACAACGGTCGTTCGCTGCAGCTTGGAGACCCTGAATTCCAGGAGCTGCTCAACTGTATCCGCTGCGGCGCCTGTTTAAACGCATGCCCGGTCTACCGTCATATCGGCGGCCATGCGTACGGCAGCACGTACAGCGGACCGATCGGAGCGGTATTGACGCCGTCGCTTAACAAAAACATCGCCGAATGGGATGATATCGCCAATGCCTCCAGCTTATGCGGCGCTTGCTATGAGGCTTGTCCGGTCAAAATCCCGCTGCATGACATGCTCGTCTATCTGCGCAGGCGGAAGGTCGAGAGCGGCAACGGCAATAAGCTGGAATCGCTTGGCATGCAGGGCTTCGCGACCGTAATGGGCAATTCCTCGCGGCTTGGCGGCGTTCTTCGCCTTGGCAAGCTCGGACAGAAGCTGGTTGTCCGCAGCGGCGTAATCAAGACGAAGCTGGGACCGCTGAAGGGCTGGAATACTTACCGCGTCACGCCGAGCCTGCCGAAGGAATCCTTCCGGGACCGCTGGAATACGCTTGATCAGGAGCTGAAGCAGGAGCTGAGGCAGATGGACCCTGCGATGCAACGCCGGATGGAGGAGCTGGTGAAGAAGCGGGAGCAGGAGCGGAAGGATGGCAAAGGGGGGAACGGGCATCATGGCTGACACGCATAAAGAGTGGTTGGAGAGGCTGGAGGCGGAGTCCCGCAAGAAGCAGGAGCTGTTCATGAACGATATCGCCGCCAAACTGAGACATCCGAGGATGACGGAGAAGCCGCAGCATCCGTTCCGCGGCTCGCCGGATTTCTGGAAGGCGTTCGAATGGTCCGTCGAAGAACGGATCGAAGCGTTTACGGATAATTTTCTGTCTGTAGGCGGACATGTGGCCAGGCTGGAAACGATGGAAGAAGCGAAACGGTTTATGGTAGAGAAGGCCGAAGAAATGAGCGCGAAATATGTCATCCGTCAAAATCAGCCCGAGCTTGCGGATCTTGATCTGGAAGGCGCTCTTCCGGAATCGCAAGTATCGGTATGGAACACCGACCCCGGGCAGTACTGGAGGGCCCGCGCGGCGGAAGCGGATTTCGGCATCGTTATCGCCGATCATGCCGTCGCTTATACAGGCTCGGTAACGGTGCTGTCCGCGGAGCACAAGGGACGCTCCGTGAGTCTGCTGCCGACTGTGCTTATCATTATCATCCCGGTTGATCGGCTAAAGACGCGTCTGGGCGAGGTGCTTTCCGCGTTCGACGAGGCGGGACGCGAGAATTTGCCCGCCGGCATTCATTTTATATCGGGACCGAGCCGTTCATCCGATATTGAGAATGATCTGACGATTGGCGTACATGGCCCGGGCATCGTCTATGCTCTGCTTGTCGGGTAACGGAAGTGATCCATACCGCCCAGGAGGTGAACCGGCATGCCGCCGCTGGACATTGAGAAGCTGTCAAAGCGTAACCACTATGAAGAAATAACCGAGCAGGTTAAGCGTTTGATCGTGGAGGGCAAGCTCAAGGCAGGCGATAAGCTGCCTTCCACGAAGCAGCTGTCGGAGCAATTCGGCGTCGGCCGCTCGACCACGCGCGAGGCGCTTAGCGCGCTTAAAGCGATGGGGCTGATCGAAATCCGCCAAGGCGGCGGCTGCCGAGTCATCGGCAGCGCCCCGGCCGGGGTGGAGCTCCCGGAGCTGCGATCGCTCCGCTTGAACCGCAGTACGGTGCTGGAGCTGCTGGAGGCGAGGGAGTCGCTGGAGGTATCGAATGCCGCAATTGCTGCCTTAAAGCGGTCAGCTGAAGATTTGGCAGAGCTGCGCGGCATCGTTGACGAGATGAAGCGCTTCGCCGGGGATGAAACGGAAGGGGAGAGACTTGACCTTCTTTTCCATTTGACACTTGCCAAAGCGACGCATAATTCGATCATGGTCCGGCTATTCGAGTCGATCATGGGGCATATCGAAACGGCCATTCACGATATAAGAAGGGTCGAGCTGTATGCAAGCGAGGCCGTTGCGGAGCGGCTGTACAAGGAGCATTCCGCGATTTTCGATGCGATTGGCTTACAGGACGCAGAACTGGCCTCCGAGCGGATGAGACGGCATTTGCAGCATATCGGGAGCATCGTGATGAAGCATTTGGGGCGATAGGCGCTAGGGCGGCCAACTAGAGGCAACAAAAATGAATAACTGAAGAGGTGATGATCGTGAGCGAATTTACGTCGGGACATCTTATGCTTTCAGCTCACCGGGAGACCATCTCCAGACATATACGGAATGAAGTAATTACTATCCCGTTAAACCATAAATGGGCCGCTTTCTTTACGCCGAATGATCAATACCTGGAATACGAGGACGCTCCTTCTTTTATTTATGAGCTCTCCAAGGATGCTCCGGTTTTATATTTTTGTAACTTTGGCGATCATTTTTGGGGATATCGGATCTTCTCGGCAGGGCGTGAAGAAGCTTACCTGCGTTTTACATACGAACTGGAGGAAGAAGCGCTCGTAGAGTTTTACAAGGCTAAGTATCCGACACGCGATATCCTTGCATTATACGGTGAAGCTTATGATGAAGTTCATGCAGCTTTTCTTGAGCAAGGCGGTCTTAAGCATGCCAAGCAGGTGTTGTTTCAAGAAAGTCATGTCGAAGCTTTCAGACTCTTCGAAGTTCCGGAGGAACAAATCGCGAAGCTTCGCGGCATGCTAACCGCAAATAACGATTCAACCGGCGATCAAAAATTCGACTTGGTCGATCAATTCAAAGCATGCATCGGCATGGAGGAAATGTCGTACCTTCGTTACGATCAGCTCTTAGAACAAGATTCGGAGCCCGAGGGCGATATCATTGACGCATATGTCTTCCGAAGCGGACGCTCCAAATAGATTTTGTTGTACCGCAAAAAAGCCCGGTTCTCGGCAGTCATGACTAACTGCGTAAGTCCGGGCTTTTCCTTATTTGAGCGTTGTCAAATATTTTTTAATAAACTCCCGCGCTTTATCGGGATTCTTGCTGTCGACGCGGATGCCGACAATCATGTTCTCCTTGTAGAGAGGGACATCGTCCGCGAGGGCGGTATTGGTGAGATCGATGCCGTACACATGCTCTTCGGTGTCTTCGTCCGTCTTCAGCTTCATGGCGACGCCTTCCTTCAGCAGCGGCTTGAAATCGCCTTCAACGTCGCTGTCCAGGTTCATGAGTACGCCTTGTACCCCGACCCATTGAAAAATATTACGGTCCATAATATAAACGTCCGGGTGCTCCGTCGCCAGAATAAGGACGGCCTTCTGCATATAAGCGTATTGATTCGCCTCATCCGCAGGGACGAAGGTCACCATCGAGGCGAACCGTTTCCATTCGGGAAACGCTGTCAAAAGTGCTTTCTCGATTGGCTCATCCTTGGGAGCGTCCTCCATCAGCATATAATTGCCCATGAAAGAAACGTTCAGATCGACGGGCGGCAGGTTCGCGAGCCGCTCCTGCTCGGCACGGTAATCCATAAAGCTGATAATGCCGTAAATAATAAGTGCAACCGCGGCAATGGCGCCAAGCGTATGGAATTTATAATAGCGCCAGAAATGGTCCATCTTCTGCGCTTGCCCCGCCATTTTCTTGTACTTGCCGTATTCCTGTTCATTGAAGGCGTCGGTCAGCTTGCGGTCCTCGTATTCCAGGATAAGACGGTAGGCTTTCGTTATTTTCGCAAAAGATTCCTCAGCATCCTGTCCCTGCTCCTTCGACCTGGAGCGGGCTTGTCGCATGAGCGTCGTATAACGCTTCTCCACATCGTCTTTCGCCGCAAATTCCGGCAGACCCATCAACTCGTAGGCCTGTTTCAATTCGTCCACTCGTGTCACCTCGATTAGTAAGTAGGTCCTCTATGATTCCTATCTATAAGTATACGGAATTCCGCAGTTAACGCAAACTTTGTCGCTTCCGGACGGGCGAGGGCGGAAGTTACTTTAGGCGCTGCCACATTTTACGATATACAAGCGGCGTATGCCGGGCCCGGTCCTTGAACAGCGAGATAAAGTGGCTGACATTCTCGATGCCGACGCCGGCTGCGATTTCAGCTACCGGCATATCGGAATATTTAAGCAGCTCCTTCGCATGCGTGATGCGCGTATGAATCAAATATTCATTCGGCGAGAAGCCGGTGTACCGTTTGAACTGCTTCGCCAAATGGTATTTGTTGACGGCCAAGCAGCGGGCCAGCTGCGTTAGCGTCAGCTTCTCGGCATAGCGCTCCTCCATCAGCAGGGCGGCTTCGCCGATAAAGCTCGGCATTTCGGAGGCAGGCAGCTGAAGCTCCCACGCGGCGAGCACGATCTCGGTGAGCAGCTCGACAATCAGCTTGGAGCCCACCAGCTCCGTACGGTAGCTCCTGTGCTTATGCTGCTCCAGCAGTTGGCGCAACAAACCGGGAACGGCCGTATCCTGCGGCAAAGTCAGAACGACATCGGCGCTTGCCGCGAACTGCTCATAATAGGCGCGGACAGCCGCGCCGTTCAAATGAACCCACAGCAGCTCCCAAGGCTCATCCTGCTCCGCCGAGTAATATTGATAATTCATGCAATCGATAAAAAACAGCTGCTGCGGCAAAAGCGAATACGTCTTTTCCCCATAAGTAAGCCTCCCTCTTCCGGCAAGCGTAAAGACGATGAGGAAGGAATCAAGCTGCTCGCGCTCCGTGAAATAACGGTCCAGCGTTTCGAAATGCCCGATTTCCTGCACGTAAAATAGCGACGTCTTCGCAAATGCCGAAGGGGTCGCGGCAAGTCTGACGGAGCTGTCCGTCCATGCATGAGACGCACGTTCCCGGTAAGCGCACATAGCGATAGGATCACCTCTCAAGATTATGTTATTTTTGACCAAGATAGTTGGATGTTATTTAACATGTAAGCCATTACAATCAGGGTATAAATCTATTATTTCATAATCAGATGAGGTGGTAAAGATGATCATGCAGCCGATTAAACCGGCTAAACGCCCGCGCATCGGGCTATATTCCGTCGGACTCCGCGCCTATTGGGCGCAATTTCCCGGCTTGCGCGAGCGGATAACCGAATATGGGCAATTTATTGAAAGGCGCATGTCCGCTTGGGGGGACGTCTTTCATTACGGCTTGGTCGATTCGGAGGAAGAAGGACGCATAGCCGGGGAGTGGATGAATGAGCGGAATGTAGATTTGGTATTCTGCCATGCCGCGACCTATTCGACAAGCTCGACGGTGCTGCCTCTGCATCAGATCAATAAAGCGCCGGTTGTGTTCTTGAATCTTCAGCCGGCAGAGCGAATTCATTACGAGCGGACGACGACGGGGGAATGGCTCGCGCACTGCGGAGCATGTCCGGTACCGGAATTCGCGAACGCCTTCAACCGCGCAGCCATTCCTTTCCGTGTCGTAAACGGGCTGCTCGGGCTTGATTATACGCCGGAGATCTCCATGGCAAATGAAACGACCCATGAGCGGAAGGAAGCGATCCGGGCATGGCGCGAGATCGGGGAGTGGATACGGGCGGCTGCCGTTCCTCGCACGCTCCGGCACAGCCGGTTCGGCTTCCTCGGCAATACGTACGGCGGCATGCTGGATATGTACAGCGATTTCACGATGATCCAGGCGCAGATTGGCCTTCACGTCGAGGTGCTGGAAATGTGCGATCTGGACCGGCTTCTCCGGGACGTAACGCCGCGGGAGGCGAAGGAGAAGCTTGAACAGATAAATGAAATGTTCCAAATCAGCGGCAATTCGCCTTCCGACCCGATCGCGCGCAAGCCGTCCGAGGAGCAGTTGGAGTGGTCATGCAGAGTGGCCGCCGCGCAGGAGAAGCTTGTCCGGGAGTACAATCTCGATGCGCTCGCGTACTATTATCACGGGGCGCCGGGCGGCGGGTACGAGAAGCTGCAGGGAGGTTTTATCGTCGGCCATTCGCTGCTGACGGCGCGAGGCATCCCTTGCTCCGGCGAAGGAGACTTGAAGACGGCAATCGCGATGAAGATTTGCGACATCCTCGGTACGGGAGGAAGCTTCTCTGAAATCGTCGTCGTCGATTATGCGGACGAAACGATATTGCTTGGCCATGACGGGCCGTTCCATATCGCGATCGCGGACGGGAAGCCGGTACTGCGAGGTATGGGACTTTACCATGGAAAGCAGGGTACCGGCGTATCGGTCGAGGCGAAGGTACGGACTGGAGCGATTACGACGCTCAACGTGACGCAGACGGGAGACGGCAGGCTGAAGCTGATTTCCAGCGAAGGCGAGTCGACGAACGGACCGATTATGCGCATCGGAAATACGCAGACGCCGGTTAAGTTTCGCTGCCATCCCGACGATTATATGTCGGCCTGGTTCGCGGAAGCGCCTACGCATCATTGCGCGTTATCGGTGGGGCATAACGCCTCGCTTTTCGCCAAAGTCGGCGAGCTGATGAAGGTGAGGCATGTCGCATTGTAAGAAGCCTTAAGGACGGACATCGGAAATTTCAACAAAATGCCCGGCTTATTGGCTTCCTATCCGGATAAGGTCTGCTATTCTAACAATAAGATCATGACGGATAGGATGGTGTATGTATGACGGTTACTTACAAATTTGATTTTGGCATCGGGCCTGCGCCGGATTCTCCCTATATTCAAGTGCTGCCGGATACGCTGTATAACGAAACGGCCGGTTACGGCTTCGAGGGAAACAAGCGGATCAGCTCGCGGTTTCGCGAGGAAGCGGACAGGCTGAGGAGCGCATTCTGCATTCCGCTGGACGCTGTGTTTAAGGCGGATCTTCCGAACGGCTGCTACACGGTAACGGCGACAATCGGAGATGCGATCGCGCCAACCTCGACGACGCTGAAATACGGACCGGGGCGCATCGCCGTTTATAAAGCGGTCACTTCGGCAGGCCAATACGCGGTTCACAGCTTCACGGCCAAAGTGACGGACGGGCAGCTGCGGCTTGCCTTCTCCGGCGCCGCCCCGCGCATCAATGCCCTTGAAATCGCAGCCGCCAAGCAGGCGACAACGATCTATCTCGCGGGCGACTCGACCGTCACGGACCAGGAAACCTTCCCCTACGCGGGTTGGGGGCAAATGCTGCCGTTATATTTAAAAGCAGATGTAGCGGTCGACAATCATGCGAAGTCGGGAAGAAGCTCGCGCAGCTTTATCGATGAGGGCAGGCTGGCGGCGATTTTGGAGCAGATCAAGCCAAACGACTATTTATGGATCCAGTTCGGGCATAACGACCAGAAGCCGGATAAGGAACGGGCGACGGAGCCCTTCGGCAGCTATAAGGAAAAGCTGGCCGTTTACGTGGAAGAAGCCCGTGCGCGAGGCGCGATACCGGTGCTGGTTACACCGGTGCACCGCCGTAAGTTCGACGGCGGCGGCCGGATTATCGACACGCACGGCGATTATTTGCTTGGCATGAAGCAGCTTGCGGCAGAGCTGGACGTGCCGCTCATCGATCTGGCAGCGAAGAGCAAGGCGCTCTACGAACAGCTTGGCGACGAGCCGTCGAAGGCGCTTTTCATGTGGGCTTATCCGGGCGAGTTCATTCATTTTCCGGAAGGCGCGCAGGACGATACCCATTTCCAGGAGCTTGGCGCCATTCAAATCGCCGGATTAGTTGCAGAGGGTGTGCGAGAGCTGGCGTTGTCGCCGCTTCATCTGTATTTGAGGGGATTATAATGCGTAAATAAGCTATTCCTTAACATGCAGCCGGATTAACAGGACTGCCAAAGATTAGAGTAGATATCGTTTAAACGGAAATTCTATCTATAAAGATACACCTATACGTTCAATTGCCCTCATTAGCCGAAAATCCTCCCGTTATTTTCTTTGCCAACGGCTCATTTGAACAAAAGGAGCTGAAATAACGGGAGAAATTCCCTGCAAATGTACGATTTCTCTTATCCTTCGCACATTAGAAGGAGAAATTCCGGCTAGTTTAAGTGAAAACTCTAACCCTGTAGCGGTTTATACACTCCAATAAGGTTATGCGAATAAAACGGCATTCTTCGAAATAAGCCATATACGCTCTGCACTTGCTATAAATCATCGCCGGGGGTAGTCTGTTGGAAGGACATTTATTACATTGAAGTAAGTGAGGGGTAAGCTTGTTTGATCCAACGGTATTTGAGAACTTGAAGGTAGCGATCGAGAATCAGCTGTATGACCTTGACAATTTGGACAGGAAAGTGGATATTACGAACCGGAAGGATCTGTTGGATATGGCCGTGATGTCGCGGGAGTTTGCGCTGCAATTCACGCTTGCGGCACACAAGGCCGTAACGGCGGAGCTCCGGCTGGGAGCGTCATTGAAGGAGCTTGCCGCGGAAATACTTGAGCAGGAGGGAGCCGTTCCTGCATGCACGCTGCGGTTGTGCTTCTATATGAGGGTGGAGCGTCCGGAGGAGAAGTGCGGGCACATCGACCGGCTTGTGCAGCAGATTTGGAAGCCTGAGAAGGCGCCCAAGCAAACAATCAGCTATGTTTTCGGGGAGGAACCCGTGGTATACTCGAACCGGATCGGGCTGGATTTCAGCCGGAAAATTAATGAGGAGCAGATGCACGACATTCCGGAGCTAATCGATCATATGCTTCTAACCTTAACGGAGCTGAATGCATTCGCCGCCAACTCGCAGCGGGACAGTTAATCTCCGTCAACCGGTTTGCCCGAACAGGACCGGAAGCCAGGAAGCCGTATAGCAGACGGAAGGAATTTTAAGACAGTTCCATACGAGCTGTTCCCATTTGGGTAAAGCTGTGCTATAGTACTTGAGAATAAACAACTGAAGAAGAAATTCCGGAGCCTCGCTTGTATTTATTCGACAGGGCATCCGGGAGAGGTTCGCGAACTCCCTCTATAAAAAACTATGCAGAACGATGGCCGCTTCGGGCGGCATCGTCGTTTTTTGCGTTCGGCGCGAGGCGGGTTCACCGCTTCGCGCCGTTTCTTTGGTTTTTTAACGAAGATGAAGGATTTCGGGCGATCTCTTTCTTCTCATCCAAGAGAGGGAGATGCAGCGTGAAACAAGAAAAAGCAGTCGTCGTATTCAGCGGCGGTCAAGATAGCACAACTTGCCTGTTCTGGGCAATGAAGCGATTCGCGGAGGTAGAGGCCGTAACCTTCAACTATGGACAGCGGCATAAGCAGGAGCTGGAATGCGCGGCGGCGATCGCCAAAGAGCTGAACATCAGGCATCATATTCTCGATATGTCGCTGCTTAACCAGCTGGCCCCGAACGCGCTTACCCGGGACGACATCGCCATTGAGCAAAAGGAAGGACAGCTGCCAACGACATTCGTCGACGGAAGGAATCTGCTGTTCCTCACGTTCGCCGCGGTGCTTGCCAAGCAAATCGGCGCGAAGCATATCGTTACCGGCGTGTGCGAGACGGATTTCAGCGGGTATCCCGACTGCAGGGACGTGTTCGTGAAATCGCTGAACGTCACGCTAAATTTATCGATGGATTATCCGTTTGTGATCGATACGCCGCTCATGTGGCTGAACAAAGCGGAAACCTGGGAGCTTGCCGACCGGCTCGGCGCGTTCGATTTTGTAAGGGAGCGGACGTTAACCTGTTATAACGGAGTGATGGCGGACGGCTGCGGTCAATGTCCGGCATGCCTGCTTCGTCAGAAAGGGCTCGACGAATATTTGGCGGTTCGCCGGCAGGGGGAAATCAGCTAATGCTTCAGCAAATTTATCCGCAGGCGAGTCATCCCTATTCCTATGAGTTGAATAAAGATTTTCAGTTCGCGGCGGCTCATTATGTTCCGGCAGAGGAAGCGGGCAAATGCCGCCGCCTTCACGGGCATACGTATTACGCCAACGTTACGGTTGCGGGCGATGAGCTGGACGATACCGGGTTTCTCGTGAACTTTGCCGTCATTAAGCGGCTTATTCACGACCGGTTCGATCATTCGGTATTGAATGACGATCAGGAAAGCTTCAGCGGCACGCTGCCTGACCGCTTCCCGACGACGGAGGTCGTCGCGCGCACGATATACGAAATCGTGCAGCGCTATTTGGACGGTACGGCTAACAGGCCCGAGTGCGTACAGGTTTTCCTGCGCGAGACGCCGACCAGCTATTGCTTATATAGACCGAAACGAAAGGCGGGGTCCGATGTCAACCGGTAATAAACGCATACCCGTCATGGAAATATTCGGACCGACCGTGCAGGGCGAAGGGATGGTTATCGGCCGTAAAACGATGTTCGTCCGCACGGCCGGCTGCGACTACAGCTGCTCGTGGTGCGATTCCGCCTTTACCTGGGACGGAAGCGCCAAGGAAGAAATCCGAATGCAGACTGCGCAGGAGATTGTGGCGCAATTGTCCGCAATCGGACAACAGACCTTCGACCACGTCACGCTCTCCGGCGGCAATCCGGCGCTTCTGCCTCAGCTCGGAGAACTCATAGCGCTGCTGCATGAGCAGGGCGTTCAGGTTGCGCTGGAGACGCAGGGCAGCCGCTGGCAGGATTGGTTCCGGGAGATCGACGAGCTGACGCTTTCGCCTAAGCCGCCAAGCTCCGGCATGAAAACCGATTGGGCTATTCTTGATGAGATTATTGCTAAGCTGAACGAACGAGCAAGAAGCTTCAGCCTGAAGACGGTCGTGTTCGACGAAGCCGATCTTGACTATGCGGCTTCCGTTCATTCGCGTTATCCGGACGTGCCGTTCTACTTGCAAGCGGGCAACGGCAATTTGCTGGAATCGGAGCCGGGCCAACTGCTGCCCTATTTAGTGGAGCGGTATGAATGGCTGATCGGGAAGGTTATGAACCGTACAGACCTGAAGCGGGTGCATGTGCTGCCGCAGCTTCACACATGGGTCTGGGGGAATAAGAAGGGCGTATAATGCATACGCGCCACATTCAAAAGGAAGGGCGGTCTCTAGCATGGGAGGACGAAGCAAAGAAGAGCTGAACGGCGTTACGCTGCTCGGCAATCAAGGCACGCAATATTTATTTAACTATTCGCCGGAAATCTTAGAGGTTTTCGATAACAAACATCCGAACCGGGATTATTTCGTCAAATTTAATTGTCCGGAATTTACGAGTCTCTGTCCGATGACGGGCCAGCCGGATTTTGCAACGATCTACATCTCTTATATTCCTGGCCGCAAGATGGTCGAAAGCAAGTCGCTCAAGCTGTACTTGTTCAGCTTTCGAAATCACGGCGATTTTCACGAGGATTGCATGAACATTATTATGAACGATCTTATCGCGATTATGGATCCCAAATACATCGAGGTATGGGGCAAGTTCACGCCGCGCGGCGGCATTTCGATCGACCCTTACTGCAACTACGGGCAGCCCGGCACCAAATACGAAGCGATGGCGGAGCACCGTCTCATGAATCATGACCTGTATCCGGAGAAAGTCGATAACCGGTAGAAGAATGGAGAACACGAATTTTACTCAAAGCTCATAGATTTGGATGTGGATAAAAGCCCCGATTCGTGCGTTCTCGCGTGAGTTGAATAGAGCGGAGGCGGCGAGCGATGGACAATAAAGAACGATTTTCGAACCGGGTCGATACGTATGCGAAATACCGTCCGAGTTATCCGAAGGAAGCGATCGATTATTTGTACGACACGGCCGGCTTGCGGCAAGAGTCCGAGATTGCGGATATCGGCGCAGGAACCGGCATTTTCTCGAAGCTGCTGCTCGAGAGGGGAAGCAGGGTGATCGCGGTTGAACCGAATGACGCCATGCGGGAAGAGGCGGAGAAGCAGCTCGGAGGAGAACCGGGATTTCGCGCTCTAACGGGCGCTGCGGAAGCTACGGGCTTGCCGGACCGTTCCGTTGACTTTATTGTTTGCGCGCAGGCGTTCCATTGGTTTGACCGATCAGCGGCGCAAGCCGAGTTTAGCCGTATTTTAAAGGAGAACGGGAAAGCCGTATTGGTATGGAATTCGCGATTGACTCACGGTACTCCTTTTCTGGAAGAGTATGACCGGATGCTTCGCACGTTCGGCACCGATTACGCCAAAGTCAATCATAAAAACATCACGAAAGAGATATTATATCCGTTTTTTAAAAAGGATAAGCTGTGTGAAGCGCGGTTCGCCTACCGGCAAATTTGCGGTCTGGAGGAACTTAGCGGCCGAATGCTCTCGTCATCCTACACGCCGTTAATGGGACATCCGGACTATGAACCGATGATGGAGGAGCTGCGCGGCGTATTCAACCGGAATCAAGAGAACGGCAACGTTTCATTGGAATATGAAACCGAGTTGTACTGGGGAGAAGTAGACACTGCAGGCTAGAATGTATCTCGGACAGCAATGTCCGGTATAAGTGAGTAGAAGCCTTCATTCGTGCCGATACGGACGAATGGAGGCTTCTACTCGGCTATGGGAAGCGGTTAGGCCGCAGGCAAGGGTTGGTGAATCAGCCCCGGGCATTCGCCGACCCCCGCATTCTGCGCCGATAGGCGAAATGGTTCGTCGGACCGTGTCCGGCACCAATGCCCAGCTGGTCTTCAATGGCGGCCTGGATGAAGCCTTTGGCGGTGGCAATCGCCTCTTCCACCGGCTTGCCAGCGGCTAATTCCGCGGTAACCGCCGCCGAATACGTGCAGCCGGTGCCATGCGTATGTGGCGTATCGATCCGCTTGCTTTCCATATACGTGAACCGCTCCCCGTCGTAAACGAGATCAACGATCCGTTCATGGCCGGATGCGTCGTGACCTCCTTTTATGACGGCATATCGCGAGCCCATCTGGACGATGCGCTTCGCCGCTTCTTCCCGGTCGCTTAACGTCCGGATCGCCATTCTCGTCAGCAGCTCCGCCTCCGGAATGTTGGGTGTCGTGACGAGCGCCAGCGGGATTAGATGCTTGACCAACGATTGGATCGCCTCCTGCTGAAGCAGGGCGGAGCCGCCCTTGGCGACCATTACCGGGTCGATCACGAGCTTCTTCCATTCATATTGCCGCACGCTGTCCGCTACGAGACGGATGATTTCCGAACTGAACAGCATCCCCGTCTTAACGGCTTGCGGCGTCAGATCCTCGCCGATCGAGTCCAGCTGTCCGCTTATCGCCGCATATTCCATGGGGTAGACGCCCTGCACGCCAAGCGTGTTCTGGGCGGTAACGGCGGTAATAACGGACATGCCGTAAGCGCCTAGCTCCTGGAAGGTTTTCAGGTCAGCCTGGATGCCCGCGCCGCCGCCGCAGTCGGAGCCCGCAATCGATAATGCTTTATATGCCTTCATTGCCATGAATAAAATCCTCCTCCAATTCGCTTTGCAAAATAAAAACCGCTCGTCTCCGAAGGAAACGAGCGGTTACGAACGTTCAACAAGGCTAATGCCTTATGATTGTAGGCGCTGCTCCACTTCCCTCCGCTGGAATGATCCAGATCAGGTTCCAAGGGTCCGGAGCATGCGCCCCGTCTCAGCCGTTAGGCTCCCCTAGTGAATAAATAGGTCAATATTTGATTTGTTTTTTTTCTACTATAGCATACACTGGAGAGATATAAACGACAATGATCAGAAAAAAGCGGGGAACAGAATGAAAAACTTGCTCGTTACCGGCTACCGTGCGCATGAGCTCAATATTTTCAGCCAAAAGCACGAAGGCATTATTTATATTAAAAAAGCGCTGACCCGCAAGCTGGTTCCCCTTATGGAAGAAGGGCTGGAGTGGGTCATAACCCCCGGCCAGTACGGCGTGGACTTGTGGGCGTGCGAGGTCGTCATTGCGCTCAAGGAAATGTATCCGGAGGTGAAGCTGTCGATTCTATCGGCCTACAGAAATCCGGAGGAGAAATGGAAGGACGATAAGAAGGAGTACTACGAGCAGGTGCTGAAGGGAGTCGACTATTATGCGGCGGTCAGCAAGCAGCCCTACAGCGGCGTATGGCAATTCACGGCGCGGGACGAGCTGCTGTTCCGGAAGACGGACGGCATTTTGCTCGTATACGACGAGGATGCGGGCGAAGGGAGTCCGAGATTTTTTAAGGAAAAGGCGCTTAAGAAACAACAGACGGATGGTTACGAGTATATCAGCATCAGCTCCGAAGACATTCAAAGCATTGCGGATGAGGAGCTGTTCGAATAATGGCTGTTCCATAACAGGTTATCTCAGCCGGTCCGTAGGGGGCCTTGCCGGATAGCCTTTTTTTACGGATCCATTGACATGCGGCGAAAGTTCCATTATGATCTGTTTTAAATAGCATCTAATTAGATATTCATTAAATAAGCTAAATGGAATTGAGGTAACGATCTTGCAATTAGATAAGGTAGTTGCGTATCACAAAGCGCTCGCGGACCCGACGAGAATTAAAATGCTGATCATGCTGGCCGGCGGAGAGCTTAACGGACAGACGCTGGCGGAAAAGCTCGGCGTTTCACCGGCAACTGTCACTCATCATGCGGCGAAGCTGCGCGAAGCCAGCTTGATCAATGAGCGGAGAGAGAAGAACACCATCTATTTTTGTTTGAACGACTACTTCATTAAGAGCAACGCGAATGCCGCGGAGAAGCTCATTTATCGGAATGCCGAACGGGAAGGAGGAGAGAATGCTATGGAAGAGAGCAATAAGCGCCTAAAGGATTCGGTGATTCGCAATTTCTTCACGTCTGACGGCAGGCTGAAGCATATACCGGTTCAGCTCAAGAAAAAATTAATCGTGCTCCAGCATCTCGCAGATCAGCTGGCGAAGGGGCAGACGTACACGGAAAAAGAAATAAATGCGTTCATTAAACGATTTCACGACGACTTCGCCACGATACGGAGGGAGTTTATCATGCATCAGCTCATGTATAGGGAGAAGGATGTTTATGAGCTGAACCCGCCGGAGCTCTGGGCAAAATGGGAAACGTTGTCCTAATATTTTCATTGACACTCCCGAATTTATATTGGTATACTATGGAACATTAGATACCCGATTAAATTCATCGGAATTAATCAACGGAGGTCATGAATATGAGAAGATTTCAAGCTTCATACGTCAAGCTGGCGGCGGCACTCCTCTTATCGTTTTCTGTTATTTTTACGCAATCGGCTGTCTTTGCCGCAACTCCGGCAAATGCCGTAACGGTTTCCCATGAGGACGGGGCGGCGGAGTACAAGCAATTTTTGAAAGAAAAGCTTGGCATTGAGTTGACAGAAAAGGTTACGAAAGGCGATTTCATTGAAGCGGTTGCGGATGCGCTCGGCTATAAGCCTTCCGGTGCGGAAGTGACCTTCACGGACTTAACGCCGGAAGACGCTTTGTTCGAATCCGCAGCCGCCTTGTATGAGAATGGAATCCTGTCCGGGCCGGCCGTTCAAGGAGAGCAAGCGCTCACGGCCTCTACTGCGGTCATAATCGCGGTGCGGGCGGCGGATTTGAAGGAGCTCGCATATACGTACCCTGCAGCCAAGGTGAATAAGGCGCTTAGCAAGCTCAAGTTGACGAGCAGCTCGCTGGGCGCAAAGACTGCGCAGGAAGTGGCGGCGGCAGTAGATACAGGCTTGCTGCCTTCCGAATTGTACGCGAGCTTTAAGCCCAAAAACGTTGCCGGCGACCAACTGATCCATACGCTGCTTGGCAAGGTTCTGATTACGAAAGGCCTTTACAAGAAATATATCGGTTATGTCAATGACGCCGATATCTATTCGAAGCTAAGCGCGGCTTATGAAGCATCCGATATTATCGATGCGCCTAAGCTGCAGGGACTTGTGAATACGGCGCTCAAGCAGGAGCTTATTACAGGCTACAGCTTGAAGGATTCCCGTTTCGAGCCGAACTTTATCGACTCGCTGTCACTTACATACGGGCATTCCGATCTGAAGCATGCAATCCAGCTTATCGGGCTGCTTCGCAGCGAAGGCATTAATGCGAAGGTACAGTTCGAGCCGAAGACATCCGCATTTATTTTTCTGGCGGAGTGGGGCGAGCCGGGGCCTAACGTCGTTCAAATCGAGAACGGCAATTACATTAACTACGATAAGGAATTCGATATTGCTTTTGAATTTGCCGGCGAGAAGGACAAAGCGGCATTCGATCAAATCATTCTAACGTTCGCGAAGAAGAATGAAGACAACCAAGCCGGTTTGATCTACGGCTCGTGGTGGCAGCCGCTTTACTTTACAACATCGGAACTGCAGAATTACGAGAAAATAACGAATCATTTTATTACCGATAAGGACAGCCCTTATACCGTTAATTCCTTCTCCTTAAACGAGGATTCCGAGAAGGTTGTCGCAGGGCTGAAGGCGATCGATCCCGATGCCGCCATTCTTCCGTATGAAATCTGGGCAGATAAGCCGTTCTTCCGTTACCTGCACGGTGAGTCGCAGTAATCTTTCACCAGCGCTCAGAAAACGCAGAAGTCCGTACATAAAAATAACCGTCCGGTCGTTGTCCGGACGGTTATTTTTATGATTAATGGACTTTGAAATGAATCGTCTCCGCCACCGCCTTCCGCTTGTTCAGATCCAGCAGGGCATCCGCTCCTTGCGGGGTCAGCTTTACGGCAGCGTCTGCTCCGGCTTGAATGGCTGGTATGCGGAGCAGGACCGTACGACCATGAAGCGAAGCGGTTGCCGCGACTCTGCTGCCGCCTACGGTCAGCTCGAAGGCGTTGGCCGGGTTGCCCGTCACTTCCTCGCTCAGCGTAAGGAAGACGACCGTCGACCAGCTTTCGACGGCTGTGATTTGCGGATGGGCGTTGTCGCTGCCCGATCCGGTGAATTTAACCTCGCCTCGGCCGGAGCCGGCGTCGAGGAGCTTGCCTTGAAGATCCGTAATGCGCCGGCTTTCGGAAACGTAGGTCAGCTTATACGATTTGTCCGGGCGCAGCGGCCCGGCAACTCCGGCATACAGGCGAATGATCACCTTCCTGCCATCCTCGGATGCCTGAAATCCTGCATATGTGCCTGCAGTCAGGCTAATGCCGCTGTTATCCGTCTCATTGCGCAGCGTATACACATCTTGATCTGCACCCGTTACGGGCTCGGTAAATTCGATTTCAAACGTGTAACGGTCTTTGGCCGTTACCGATTGTATCCGCGGAGCGGCATTGTCCGCAGAAGAACCCTTAAAAGCGACCTCGTAAGGCTTCGAATCTTTTTCCGTCAGCAAGCCGTTCCAGCCTGGCGCATCCGTGACGTCCCCGCCTCCGCCGAGACGGTACGTTTTGCCTGCTTCAAGCTTCGTTTCCAGATTCAGCGTGACTTGCGTGACGATTTTGTTCCTATCGTTCAACTGGTCGCCGGCAATCTGTATGGTTTTACCGTCTTCATCCGTCAGGCGGAAGGAGACGGCGCTGACATTTTTGACAGGCTCGCTGAAATAGACGGTGACGGACGATTCATTAACGGCTTCCGCCTTCGTCACTTCCGGCAGTCTGTTTCTTTCGTCTATGCCGGCAAACTGCCGGATATTGTCGTTACCCGATGTCAACAAGCCCGGAAGACCCGTGATCCTCGCTGCATAGACATGACCTTCCACGAACAGGGCAGGATTGGCGTTATCCGATCTCCGAAGCTGGAAGCGCAGCGCGCGATCCTCGCCCTTCTTCTCCGTGAAGCTGTACTGCCAGCCCGACATCGAGACGGGAGAGCCATTATCTGAGACGATATCGAGACTAAGCTCGGAGAGGGAGATGCCGGTTAATGAACGGTTGAAATAAACGTCGAACATATTTTCGTTAATCACTTGGATGTGCATAAAAGCAAGCGGCGCGACTGCGGTTTTCCCTTCGCCGGCAAAAGACAGCTTCGTGTCTGCAGCGATAGGATTGCCGGATTTATCTTTAATTCCGTTCAAGGTCAGCGTATAGGCTTTGCCGCTCGTCTGGTCGATCGTCGAAAGCGTCACCGTCCTGTCGCTCTCCTTATATTCGGCTCTCCACGTGCTGCCGAGTCCTCCGTCCAGCACGTAGTTTTCCTTGCGTTCCGCCGTGCCGGCATCAAGCGCTTCGCTGAAGGTCAGCACCAGTTTATTTTCCGCTAGCGTAATCCCGGTGACAGCCGGAGCCGTCTTATCCACAACGGAACCGAAGTGTAGATCGTTTCTCGTGTTCATGGCATTGCCCGCCAGGTCTTTTACGTTCTTGACCGTGAGCGTGTAGACGGTCGCAGCGGTTTGTGCGCCGGTCGTAATCGTCACCTTCCGGTTATCCGAGGCCAGCGTGACGCTGCGGACGGACAGGTTTTTGTTGAAGCTGTAATTCGCCTTGTTCTCCGCGCTGCTTTTGTTAAGCGCTTCGCTGAAGACCAGCTCGATTTTGGCATCGGCTGTGATGATGCTTGAAACGATATACGGCTTCGTCGTATCGCGCAGGGATACCTTGTATATCCACGTGTTTCCTTCCACCCGCAGCCTGTAGTTCTCTCCGTCATACTGCCAATCCGTCGTAATGAATATACGTTTGCCGTCTGCGCTCAACGAAACATGCGAAATGCCGACCGCTTTGCCGTTGTCCGTCTCAAGCGCGAATTGATCGGTCGTCACGGAGCTTACCGACGTCCGGAGATCGACCTGTACGGCATTGTTCGAAATGGCCTGCACGGCGGTGACATCGAGCTTCTTGCGTTCCGGATCCTTCTCGGGATGCTTATCGATGAAAATGGCATAAGCGGCTTGCACGAGCAGCGACCGGATCGCATTCGCCTTGTAATTCGCCTGCTCGGGAATCCATCCTTTGCCGAGCGCGATGCCGACATCCCTCCTTGCCCAAGCGGATACGCTGCCGTAAACCGCTTCCGAAGAGGAGCCGGAAGCGCCATACGCTCTGACGAGTACGACGGCCAGCTGTTCGATCGTCACGTTGGAGGCGGGATCGAACCTGCCTTTGCCCACTCCTTCCATCAGGCCGGCGCGGGAGACGGCATGAATCTCGCCGGACGACCACCTCGTTCCCGGCACGTCCTTATAGGGCGGCTTTGTATGATCTTTTTTTAACGCCCAAAGCCGAAATAACACCGCTGCAAATTGCTCGCGCGTCATCGCGCTGCTCAATCGCGCGCTTCCATCCTCAAATCCGGTAAAAATACCTTGTTTGACCAGGAAGACGTACTTTTCCTCCGTGCTGAGACCTGCGGCTTGAACGGCTGCGAGCGGAACGGTTCCGAACAACAAGGCAACGGACAGCATGATCATTAGCAGCTTTTTAATGGTTAACGCCTCCTAAAAGTTTTGTGTAGCTTTGCTTCCTGAATAGGGATCGCAACAAAACTGGCATCGGAAGCATACGCTAAGTTTTGTG
>NZ_KE383842.1:517844-1808610 GCF_000422465.1 Paenibacillus harenae DSM 16969
AAGTTTTGTGTAGCTTTGCTTCCTGAATAGGGATCGCAACAAAACTGGCATCGGAAGCATACGCTAAGTTTTGTGCAGCTTTGGCAGCTGTTTCCCCTGAAGGGTAGAATTTCCTTGGTAGCCTCATAACGTTGCGCATCGGCCGAATGTTTCAGTGTAAAGCGGGCGGTGAACATTTTTTTTTGGCATGCTTGTCCTGCAGCTGTCTGCGGGAATGTTCTGTGGTATAGTAGCTATAGAAAACTTTCAATTTTCGAGGAGGCAACGAATATGTCTATAAGCAAAGCAAAGAAAGCCAGACAGAAGCTTGCCCGGCAAGGACGACCGGCGGCTGATCTGCTGCGCGGCAGCTGGCAGGGGATGCATCCCGTCACGAAGCGAACGCCTAGCCTGCAGGAGAAGCAAGCAAAGCTGAATAGGAAGCACCGAAGGAATCACGCCTATACGAGCGATGATTCCTTTTTTATTTATAGGGGTCGCGAGACGGCTGTAGCGGTACTGTTTAACGGAACGATCCGCGACAACATCGCTTACGGCCGAGGGAACAATACTGGCCGATCCTACGATCCTTATTCTCGGCGAGGCGGTGAGCAGCGTCGATACCCGGACGGAATCGCAAATCCAGAAGGCGATGGGGCTTCAGATGGAGGGCCGAACAAGCTTCGTCATCGCCCCGCTATCCAATCATACTCTAACAAAAACAGCCTAAACACGATATTCCGTGTTTAGGCTGTACGAGATACATGACAGCAACGTGGGGAAGCCGCATCGGCTGCCATTACGGCGCTTATCATATGAGGCGGGCAAACGCTTCTGATCTTACATCAGGAAGGTGCCGATAACGATCGATACGCCGATGATAATCGAGCGGAGCAGCTGGGCTACAGCCATATTGCCTTGTGCGATTTGCTCGCATACTTTAAATCGCGGCGTCATGAAGTCGAAGACAACGTAGACCAGACACAAAATCACGATGCCGATCGCGGACCAAATGAGCATGGATACCCAGTCCTGCGAGCTGTACGAAACCATCGCGACGATGATGCAAAGCCCGAGCAGCTTGCTGCCCATGTACATGCCGGCTGCCTGGTTGCCCTTGTTAATTTGCTCGGAATCGTTGTATCGGGTTAATTTGCTAAATACGAAAGCGCCGACGCTCAAAATAACGAGCAGAATGACGAGACCGACAGCCACGTTTACGGCGTTTTGAACATATTCATTCATTTATGTTCCTCCTAAAAGTTTTGTGAAGCACAGCTTCCCGAATGAAGATCGCAACAAAACTTGGCATCGGAAGGATCCGCTTTGTTTTGTGAAGCACAGCTTCCCGAATGAAGATCGCAACAAAACTTGGCATCGGAAGGATCCGCTTTGTTTTGTGAAGCTCCATACAAGTCTAATCGCGTATGGCTGCCGGGCAGTAGTAGGCCATGTCGCCGGTAATTTTGCCGCCGATGCGAGGGAGCAGGCCGGCGAAGCGGCCGCCGATAACGTAGGCCCCCGTCAGCAAGAAGCCGCGGTATAATCCGTTCTCCGTATGAACGCCGGTTTCTTCCATCGTGAAGCGCTGCTGGTAGATTTTCGGCTGCCTGGTGTAGTATTGCTTCGTTTCGGCCGCTTCCTCTTCCCCCTCTTGATGGCCCCATTCTTCCGATTCCGCCGCGCCGTCTTCGCCGAAGAGCGTTGTGCCCTTGCCTTCGCGGCCCCAGTAGCTCTTGGCGACATAGGGAATATTCTGCCGGGTGAATACGGTATTCTCATAGTAAGTAGGCAGCAGATAGGTTTGAACGGCCTTAAGCTCCGCTCCGTCAAACAGCGGATGGCCAAGCACGTCGGACGACAGTTCATTGCGTTCGAACAGCGCCCAGATCAGCGCCATAAAGCCTTTGCTCTGCGTAAGAACGCTTTGCGCCGGATTGATGAGCGCCAGCTTGCCAAGCTCGACCAGCTCCATGAGCGCTTCGCCGACCGGCAAGCCGGTATCCGCATCGGCATCATGGATTAAATATTCGAGCGGATAGAGACGGTACAGGATATCGATCCGTTCTCCGCCCGCGTAAAGCCCGTCGCCCTCCACGATTTCCAGCGTCTCGAGCGGGACGAAGATAGCCCTAAAGCCGAGTTCCTGAATAACCTCCATAATATATTCGGTATTGCACTTGTCCTCGATATGCCAATCATAGCAGGCGCAAGCGATCGTTCCGGTGTAGCCGTTGTTCCGGTAATGCCCGATAAGCTCCGCAAAAGCATTCTTCATCGCTTCACGCATCCCTTCAGAGGCGGAACGGAGGCCGGTATAACGGCTCACGACCGCGTTACCGAGAAAGGCCGTCTCCGGGATGCCGGTCGGCGTGTCGGTATTATTCTCGATACATTTGATCCCGTGTTCCGTTACGATCCAGTCCTGTCTGGATATGCCGTGATACGGCGTTTCGAAACGCGCGGCCGGCAGCAGAGAGGGATGGACGCCCAACCGTTTGATTAGGAAAGAATCCGGCAAATGCTGCTGGGCGAACCGGAGCGCTTTCCAATAGATGCGGTCAACCTGCACGGAGGCGGTCCGGAGCTCTCCGTACTCCGCCGCGCTGTAAAGCGCGACGGACGGAAGACAGTACTGCTTGCCGTACATCCTGTGATATGGAATACGCAGCGCAAGCTCGCCCTGAAACAGCTCCTCATGAGCGACGGATAGCGGGATAACGCGCTGCATGCGCTTACCCTCCGCTGCTGCTGATCCCCGAGCTGCCAAAGCCCTTGGAGGAGCTGGAACCGGATTTGTAGCCCGGCGATTTTTTGTAGGTTTTGCCATTGGATATATAAGTGCGGGAGCCGTCATCGTCACAATATCCGTTGCTGTCATAATCGTCGCATTCATTGCCGTACGCGCTCGTATTGCAGCCGCTCAAGGCGACCGGAACGGTCAGCATTAAGGCGAAGGCCAGCGCCTTCTGGCCGCCGGACCGCAATTTGGCGCTCGCTGGCGGCCTGATGCCCGCTGCTTGCCGTTCTGGATGTTTATTCTGCATTTACTGGTCTGCTCCTTTCAAAAAGACGACGATCTTGCTGCGGTCCATATCATAAATCGTATAAATGGTTTCATAGGCACGCTCCTGGCTGACAATGTAGTGATCGAGCAGCAGCTGCGCGAATGCAAGCGGACTCTCCGGCGATGGCTGCCCCAGCGTGCACGGATTAAAACGGTAACCGTTCCAAAGCAAAAATTCCGCCTCCATGCGGGGCGAGACGGTGCAATACTCGTGAAGGGCCGCGCTTATGGCCTGCCCGTATACGGCATCGTCATCCTCTTTGAACGGCTTCACATAAACATGATGGCGCGTGCCGTCCTCGCATTCGTTCGCCGTATGCTCGTATAAACGGTTGCGATAAGCGGTCGCATTAACCAGCTTTCGGACAAAAACATCATGGCAGGATACCTGGGCCTCCGCGACCGTTCGCACAACGCGCCGGTCTTGCTCGGACCATTCCAAATAGGTTAGCGGAAAATCCACCTTTGTCTACCGCCTTTCTGCTCGGATCTTTGTTATCGTCTCATCATCGGAAATGACGAATAAGCGGGCGTTGGAAGGGAGCTGCTCCTCCAGCCTGCGGTTGATGCCCATATCGCTGCGGTCCGCGATAAGCGTAGCTCCTTGGCGCAGCAAAGAATGAAAGGCGTCGCCGTAGGTTTTCCATGCCGGGTCGACCGGCGCTTCAAATACGTCTTCGCCGTACTTCCTGCTGAGCAGCTGGGTGAACAGATCGATGCTGCCCTCCTTGAGCGCGGAACGGACCGCGAGCCTCGACACCGCATCATGCGATAAAATAAAATCATTTACTTGTACGTGGCGGAAATTGAGAATATGCTTCTCCAGCACGATTTCGACCGTTGTATGGACATTCGGAGCCGCCTGCTCAATGCTCGAGGAGATGAGCAGGGATTTGCCGTCAATGAGCGAAGGATCGTCAATCCGGGGGTCGGCAAAAATGATGGCCGAACGGGCTTTATGAATGCCTGCCATCTTCAGCGTCTCGGCCGACGAGGGATCGCCGCTGATGAAATGAACCCGGGGCTGGTCATAAGGATGCTTGTCGCATCCATCAATAATGATGACGGTTGCATCCGGGTCAGACACAAGCAGCTCTTCAACCGCAAGCTGCGCTTTTTTGCTCCAATTGATAACGATAATATGGTCCTGTCCTTGGAACCTCAACTTTCCACCCTCCCTTCTTCGCTGCACCTCCGCCAAGGAATCGATGATTCTGCCGATCAATAGGCTGAGCAGGCCGATTCCGAATATGTACAGAAGCATGGCAAGCACTTTTCCGGGGACCGTCACCGGATAAAAATCGCCGTACCCGACCGTCGCGACAGTCGTCATCACCCACCAAAACGCGTTAAACCAGCTGCCGAACGTATCCGGCTCCAGCAGGAAGCCCAGCGTCGAGCTTACGAGCACGAGCAGCAGCGTGAGCAGTAAAATGGAATAATGTTTTAACCGAAACAACTTAATTACGAGTTTCAAAAATAACGGCATGACGCTCACCTCTATCGGAAGCTTACTTTATATACCTTACATCCTATCCAGGAATTTTCCAATAGTAAAATAAATGCAAACCGTTATGAGATTCATAGAATAGAGGAACTTTCATAGGTAAGTGGACGAACAACCACTGCTCCGGCTGCATATATTATCCTATATTTCAACGAAAGAGAGGTGGCGAATAATGACGTTGGTTTGGCTTTGCTCAGTCAGCGGTTTGGTCGGATCGGTCATTACCTTTGCTTTCGGAAGCTGGATGGAGTCTCTTACCCTGTTGCTGGTAACGATGGGAATCGATTATATTACGGGTGTTGCCGCTTCTATCCGGGAGGGGAAGGGCCTGAATTCCGTGTTCGGCGCATGGGGATTAGCGCGCAAAGGCTTGACGCTCCTCGTTATTTTACTGGCACATCGTATTGATATTCTGCTCGAGACAAATACGATTACGATGGGAGCCGCTATTTATTTTTATATTGCGAATGAGCTTATCTCGATTACAGAAAATTACGGCCGGATCGGGCTGCCTATGCCGGAGCGGCTCCGGAAGCTGATTGAGGTTCTTAAGGATAAGCAGCAGTAGTTTCGCGCTTGACGAATTTTACTTGCATGAAACCGCCGCTTCTCGTTATAATAAGAACAGATGTTCTGGTTTGGAGGGGTGGCAATGGCCGCTAAAGAGGAAGAAGTCCGCGGCTCGGTGAAGACGGCTCCGCATCCGCCGGTACAGACCGAGGATGAGCTGGAGCTTGTAAAGCGTTTTGTGCTGCTTGGTATTGTCATGCGTATTCTGGACCACGATATACGCGTGATCGGCACGTCGGCCATTAAGCTTCCAAGGTTTTATGAGTCGATGCTGCGCGGCATACAGGACCGGGTGCTCCTGGATTTGGCTGCGATCCGGAGGCAGTTTCGCATGACGGGCATTAAAGTGTACGAAGAGAAGCGGGAGCCGGACGGATTGCACGCCGGGTACGTATGCCGCGGGTACCATCATCGCTTTTTTATGCTCTGGGGCTTCGTGAAGGCGGAATCGGAGCGCGTGCTGAAGCAATATTTGTCCGGATAGTTACGAATTTGTTCATGGTTTTGTCATAAAAACAAAAAAACTTTTCCTCTTTCCGCAGTTTAAGGTTGAGAACTTCGGACGATCTTATGTAATATAAGAGGTAGACATTATGATCGCAAAGGGGAGCACATAGCAATGCACAAGTGGATTATGTTTGTTTTGTTTACGGCGGCGTCGTTGCTGGGCGTATATTTGCTCACATTCGCCCTTCCTGCCAAACCGGTTGACGAGTCTGCCTCGCTGCCAGAGGGCATGGTTCTAATGAAGGTCGTAGCATCGAATGATT
Organism: Paenibacillus harenae DSM 16969; assembly: GCF_000422465.1. Classification (GTDB taxonomy): domain Bacteria; phylum Bacillota; class Bacilli; order Paenibacillales; family Paenibacillaceae; genus Pristimantibacillus; species Pristimantibacillus harenae. Next base: position 523,738 of record NZ_KE383842.1, read on the forward strand.
TTGTGTTTGACCAACCGGTATACACGGCCAAAGTTGGGGACAAGGTGAGATTGAAGCTTTCGAATAAAAGCGGTATACACGGCATTCACATTGATGAGCTTCAAGTAGCTCTTGATAATGATCACCCGGAAATGGATTTGGAATTTACGGAGCCGGGCGAATATCGTATCTATTGTTCAATACCATGCGGACAAGGACATACCACTATGGAGTCCAAGCTGGTCGTTGAAGCGGCATAAGCCAGCGAATGCGAACCGCGGATAAAGCAAAGGAGCCGAAAGGCTCCTTTTTGTTAAAATTATAAGACTTTACAAGCTTATTTTTACCGCCTCTAGCGCGCCGGACGGCGATGACGGTCGCGATCGCGCCCGCGGGCAATCAGCATATCGGCAATAAAGCCGAGCAGCGCCCATGTTATGATCGTAAGGGCATACATAAGCAGGACGCTTACCTCATGCACATCGACGAACATATCAACGATCCATGTTGGCACGCTGAGCATGAAGAAAACAAGGTTATGCGGGTCATAGCCGGTGTAATTATACAAGCAGACGGCAGCTCCGATTATGGTGGCTGCAATGGTAACGGGATAGCGCATAACGTACCGTACTCCTTCACGTAAAAGATTGCCGTAATGCGACTGCTTAGGTTATTATGTGTCGAAAGGACGAAACTCATGCGATCCATTCATATTCAAGGGAGGAACGATAATGATTACGCATATTGTTTGTTTTAAATTAAAGGACGGCAGCGCCGAGAGCGTTGCGCGCACCGCGCAGGTGCTGCGGGATATGGAAGGCAAGATCGAAGAGCTGAAATCGATCGAGGTTGGGATCGACGTGCTTCATTCCGACCGTTCCTACGATATTGCTTTAATTACGAAGTTCGATTCGATGGAGGCTTTGAACGCTTACCAGGTGCATCCGGTTCATAAGAAGGTTATCGAGCATATGGCTCAGGTTCGCGAAGCGTCGGTAGCTGTCGATTTCGAAAGCTGAGAGGCAGGTTGACGTTTCATGAGCGACATGAGAGACGTATATGAGATTTTGACTTATCTGCTCGTTATTATTATTAGCAGTATTGTTATGGTGGCATGGCTGAAACGAAAAGCTAAAAAAAAGAAGCAAGGCTGAAAGCGGGCGACTGATGGATGTATTATGTGAATCGCGAACAAATAGCCGTAAGGCTGGAGACGCTGCCGGCGATCGCCGCCGCGCTGCAATCGCTTGCGGACAACTGGCAGGGCAGCATGCTGGAGGGATTGGCGCAGGAAAGAGCGCTTCATCTCTCGATCGAAACGATTACCGATGTCGGAAGCTTTCTCATTGACGGATTTATTATGAGGGATGCGAGCAGCTATGAGGATATTATTGAAATTACGGGCGAGGAAGGCGTTTTTCCGGGGAATATGCTGGTTACGCTAACGGAGCTCGTCAAGCTTCGCAAGCCGCTTGTTCAAGATTATTATTCATGGTCAAGAAGCGAGCTTCATCCTCTGACGGAGAAGCTGACGGCCGTGCTGCCGGCCTTCAGGCAGGCGGTTCTGGATTATCTTTCGCGCGAGCTGTAGGCCGGTTCCCAAGCTTTTTCCGTTCGGGCTTGATTTACGAAAATGACAAAATACGTTACAATGACGCTATCAAGCCTGCAAGGGTGGTGAAGGGTTGAAGCGGAACGGGACGATGCGCGCTGCCGGCGCTGCAGCAGATACGCGCGGAGACGGATCGACGCGCGAGCGTATATTGCTGCTGTTGAAGACGAACGGCAGAATGAATGCCGGCGATTTGTCACGGCAGCTTGAATTAACGGAAATGGCTATTCGGCGTCATATGTATGTGCTTGAGAGCGAAGGCAGCGTCAATATTGTTGCCATCCGTCAGGCAATGGGCAGACCGCTTCACGCCTATGAGCTGACGACTGAGGCGGATGAGCTCTTTCCGAGAAATTATCACTTGCTTGCTCTGGATTTGCTCGATGAGCTGGCGGACGACCCGAATACGGCTGTGCTGGTTGACCGCGTATTCGAAGGCCGCAAGCGGAAGCTGCTTGAACGGTATGAGCCCCGTATGGCTGCCAAGAGCCTGGAGCAGCGAGTAGACGAGCTGGCTGCGATTCAGAATGCCGGCGGTTACATGGTGGATGTAGAAGCGCAAACAGACGGCACTTATATGCTGTATGAATACAATTGCCCGATCGCCCAAGTGGCGGGCAAGTACCAGCAAGCATGCAAATGCGAGCTGTCCTTGTTCAAGAAACTGTTGGAAGCGCCTGTCGAACGGACGGAGTGTCTGGCCAAGGGCGGAGGCAAGTGCAGCTATCGGATCGGTTAAGGCAACAAAGCTTCATGAGAATAAATGGGAATGGACTGTTTTAGCGTAACCCGGCGGGTTTGCTGAAGCAGTCTTTTTTCTTTGTGTCAAGACGAGCCCATGCTGCTTATAATGTCATTACGCAAGTGGGCATTCGTCTAGAAGAGCATCGGTTATGCCTGCGGTTGACAGAGGAGGAGGGGATAACGGATATGGTCATGGCATGGAGCGCAGCTATTGCTGCCGCAGCCTTTGTCATTCTGACGGCAGGTATCCTTCTCGCCGTAAGATCGGCGCTCGGAAGGCTTGCTGAGGCCCAAGCATCGGCGGCTGCGATGCAACAGGATTTGCATAAGCTGATGAAGGAGCTGAGCGGGCTTGTCCGGCCGGCGGAAGACACGATTCGCGCCGCGCATCGCCAGCTGCAAGCCGTCAACAGTCTATTTGAAGCGGCCGGTCAAGTTGGAGGCGCGATCGCAAATACGACTTCAACGGTCGAGCGCGTCACAGCCGTGCTGTCCGAATCGGCGGAGCAGCATGCAAAGCGCGCGGCGACGAAGAGGCAATTTGGTGAAGCGCTGGAATGGGCAGAACTCGGAATGGCGGCTTGGCAGCTGTGGCAAACTAGCCGAAAGGCAGCGGCGACTGCCGGAGAGGCGCATGTTCCCGTATCCGAATCGGACACCGAATCAAGGAGCAGAGACGAAGGGCACGCTAAAAAAGAAGGGAGCGACTACAATGACAACACGTAAACAAACAAAAGGATTTTTGCTGGGAGCGTTGGCCGGAGGAGTTATTGGATCGATAACCGCACTGCTGCTCGCGCCAAAAGCAGGCAAGGAGCTCCGTCAGGATATCTCTGTCGGAGCGCAGAAGGTTAGCGATGCGACGGTGCGCGCGGCCGGTCAGGTAACGGATACGACGGTAACCATAGCGAAGCAGATCGGCGGTCAGGCGGCACAAATGGCCGATAAAACAAAGACCGCTGCCAGCAATGTGGTTAGCAGCGTGAAGAGCTGGAACAAAACGGAGACGGCGCCGGCAATAGTCGTTACCGTATCGGATAACGGCACGGATGAAGAAATAAGCGCAATTGACGTTGTTGAAGCCGGAGAGACGGAAGCGGCCGTATCGAAGGAGCAATAATCCATATGAGAAAAAGATCTGGCGCCTGCTTTGGCCAGATCTTTTTCTTTTATAACGCCGTTTTGACGGAAGAACATATTCGATGAAATGACGACGACAAGCTGCGATTTCGGGAAGGCATCCCTGCAGGACAAGCGTGCGAACCCTCTTCTTTCCGGTGAGAGCCGCAGGTACATTTTTGCGCCCGTATTCATATGCTATTCTGTCTCCTTTCATTACATTTGTTTAAGAAAGCGGTGTGTTTGTGCAGCAACCGATTGCGATACTGGATTCCGGCGTAGGCGGTCTCACCGTTGCCAAGGAAGTGATGCGCCAACTGCCGCGCGAGAAAATGATTTATTTCGGGGACACCGCCCGGACGCCGTACGGCCCGCGCTCCCCGGATGAGGTTGTCAAATTTACGCGGGAAATTGTCGATTACTTAATTCAATTCCGCCCTAAAATGATTGTTATAGCATGCAACACGGCAACCGCGGCGGCGCTTGATGATATTCGTTCCAGGGTGTCCGTCCCTGTAGTAGGGGTTATAAATCCCGGCGCCAGAGCGGCCATCGGATGCACCGTTACGGGATGCGTCGGCGTCATTGGAACGGAAGGCACCATTAAAAGCGGCGCATACGAGCAAGCGTTACGCGAGCTGTCTCCGTACGTTCAGGTCGTTAGCGAAGCATGCCCAAAGTTCGTTCCTCTGGTGGAGAAGGGGAACTTTCATTCTAAGGAAACGTATAGGACGGTGCTTGAGTCGATCGGACACCTGCGCCAATTTCCGATGGATACGTTAATTCTTGGATGTACGCATTACCCCTTCTTGACGGAATCGATCTCCGAAGTGATGGGGGAGTGCGTCAATCTGATCAGCTCCGCGGACGAGACCGCCCGTGAAATCAGCACGATTTTGCAGGATAAGCGGAAATTGGCGCAAGGCGCACGGCTGCCGGTACATCAGTTTTTTTGCAGCGGCAATTCGGCGATGTTCAAGACGATCGCAAAGCAATGGCTGGGAGAGCAGATCGTACTGTCGCCGATCGTGTGGCAGGAGCCGGTTATTGTTTAAAATATGGCGAGCGGAAGCCGGGCCCTTCAAAGGCCCGGTTTCTTCCATTCTGCGGCGGGTCATCATAGGACAGGACCGCCACCGCATAGCATGATAACAATGAATTCATGCAGCGGGGGGCGAAGGCGATGATGTATCCGGCACAAAGCTTCGGCTATCTTGAAATGGTGGAGGGCGTCAGGCAGCTGGTCGGCAGATATTCGTTTTTGTCTGCTTACGTGATCGGAGAAAGCGTAATGGGAAAGCCGCTGATCGCGCTTCGCTGCGGCAGCGGGCCGCGCCGCATTCATATGAACGGATCCTTCCACGCGAACGAGTGGATTACGTCTGCGCTGCTCATGCGCTTCGCTGCCGACCTGTCTGCGGCATACAGCAGCGGAGAACCGGTCTGCGGCCAGCAGGCGGAGCAGCTGTGCAGGGAGGCAACGCTTTGGCTCGTACCGATGGTCAACCCCGATGGCGTCGAGCTTGCGCAGCGCGGCGCGCCGCCTACGCATCCCTGGCATAGGCAGCTGCTGGAATGGAACGGAGGCTCGGAGCGGTTCAGCGGCTGGAAAGCCAATATTAGAGGCGTTGATTTAAACGACCAGTTTCCGGCGTTCTGGGAAGAGGAGTGCAAGCGGCGGGGAGTGACCGGACCAGGTCCGCGCGACTATCCGGGACCATATCCGTTAAGCGAGCCTGAAGCGCGCGCGTTGGCCCGGTTTACGGAAATCATGTCCTTTGACACCGTGCTGGCGCTCCATACGCAAGGGAGGGAAATTTACTGGAATTACCGCAATTACGAGCCGGCAGAGGCGGAGGAGCTTGCGAACAGGCTCGGTCGCGCAAGCGGCTACAAGCCGGTTAAGCTGAGCGGCAGCGATGCAGGCTATAAGGACTGGTTCATTCAGCAGTATCGCCGGCCGGGCTTTACCGTGGAGGCAGGCTTTGGGGAAAATCCGCTGCCGATGGCCAATTTCGATCAAATTTACGTCGAGCTGCAGCCGCTGCTGCTGGAGGCGCTTCGTTTGTAACGAACATGCCGTTGCCTTCCTTTGCGGAACATAGCAAAGCTGATGGCTTGTGGTATAATAAGCGGTAAAGATCAGCAAAGGTGGTAGAACTGATGCGTAAATTACTGTCGCTGCGCCACTGGCAGCGGACGTTTGTCCGGATTTTTCAACTGCTGAGGTCAAAGCATGTTTCTTTGATGGACAAGCTGCTTTTCGCCGTGCCTGCGCTGCTGTATTGGGTGCTGCCCGATGTGCTGCCGCTGCCGTTTCTGCCGATTGACGATATTGCCGTTACGATGCTCCTCTCGGAATGGTTTGCCCGCAGGATGGAGAGAAAGTATAATATGAAATAGTGAGTTTTGCCGCAAGGCATTTAAATAAGAGGAGCTGGATTATCATGAACTGCAAAATCTCCAAAAACGCTGCGAAAGTCATTCAAGCGGAGCTGGACAAGCCTGAAAACGAAGGTAAAAAACTGCGCGTCTACGTGACGCATTCGCACGGCGACCATGCCCATTACGGCATGGGAATCGACGTGCCGTCGGAGACGGACATTGTCGTAACGACGGATAAAGGAATCGACGTTATTCTGGAGAAGGACAATGCGTTTCTGGACGGAGTTCGCATCGATTATTTCTATGTGCCGGAAGAAGGTTTTGCCGTAACGAATCCAACCAAAGGGAACCACGGCGATCACTAGGCTTTCAGTAACGAGTTGGAATAGGGCGATGGATAATGGCAAATGACATAAGAGTATGCGACAAATGCAAACATATGAAAATGAAGACGATCGTGCCCAAGCTTCAGAAGCTGGTTCCCGACGCGGAGATCAAGGTTGGCTGCAAATCCTACTGCGGGCCATGCGCCCGGTACGCATTTATTTTTGTGAACGGCCGTTATGTGAAGGCGGCGACCGAGGACGAGGCGATCGAGAAGGCACTTCCTTTCATTAAGAAGAAATAAGCTTGCTTGCATGAATAAGGAAATCCATGACATCTGCAGACCCGACGACAGCCAAGCGCCAGGGTCTTTTTTGTGACTATATGGTAAGGAGGTCCAGGGTGGACATAACGACGCCGCAGCTGCTATACCACGGTACGACAAGCCATACGGTGCAATCTTTTGAGAATAAGCTGTTGAATTCGCCATATTGGCGTCCGGGTAAAGACTTTGGCGAGGGCTTCTACACGACGATATCGATTGCACAAGCGCGAAAATGGTCGCATAAGGCAGCTAAGGAGTCGTGGGATGGCGGAAGGCCGTGCGTTCTCGTCATCGAACTGGCATCCGTGCCGGAGCAAGTGGAGCCGCTGTTGTTTCTTTCCGATTCGCAGAACTGGGCTTCCTTCATTTACGCGCATCGTAAGGCGGCCGTGAAGGGAATGGATCCCTGCGATTCTCATCCGGACATCATTATAGGCCCGATGGCGGACAATGACACTGGAAAAATCGTACATAAAGCGGTACAATTGAAGAAAGACGATCGTTGGTTCTATGAACAGATTACAATATCGCGCAAGGGGAGAAAGCTCGACGCGCTCAGCCTCGGCAATCAGGTCGTGTTTTGTTCGGAGCGCTGGGAATCCCATTTGAGGCTGCTGGGTTATCATATTTACACGGGAAGCAGGTGGATGTATCATGAGAGCGAAGTCGCAGGTCAGGTTAAGCATCTATGAGCGCGGTATCGTGGAGGCGCTGGTCGCGGATTACGGCTATGCCGCGGCAGATGCCAGGTCGCTTGTAGTCGATTATATCGTGGTCGTCCGCAAGCTGGGCGGTTATGATAATTGCGGGCAATACGCGCAGATGCTGGATAAGGCGCGGCGCATGGATCATCCCCCGCTGCAATGGCTGGAGAGAATCGTCGATATCGAGAAGGGTGAGCTTCGGGACAGGGGCATCGATTCGGAGGAACGCCAATATTTGCAAACGAAATAGGACCCCGCGATGCTCATCGTCGGGTCTTTTTGTTTCTGGTGACATAGGTTATGAGGCGATGATCCGGAGAGGAGACGATAGGCTGAAGTGCGGAAGCCAACGTGGTATTACACAATTGGACTAGCTGTCGCGATCGCTTGCGTGGCGGCGTCGGAGCTTATTTGGCTGCCTGCGCCATGGCGGACGGACAGCGGGATGCAGTGGATCGAAATGATCGACCGGTTGTTCTATGCCGTCGCGCTTGTACCGCTATGCTGGACTGCCGGAGCGGTTCTCGGATGGCGGAAACAGCAATACGGGAATAGATTTCCGGAGACGGAACGCCGGTTCGGATCCTTGCTGCTGCAAGCTCTGCGGGCAATCATTGCCGCACTAGGTTTAATAGGCACCTGCATGGTTTTATTTGAGCAGGCGAAGCTGTTCTGGACGATTGGGATTATTGCGGCTGCCGCCCCGCTCGCCGTAATGGACATGCTGTTCAGCGAAGCGCCGAAGCGGAGCGTGCCGGTCACGCTCGCTGCCGTTCTATTGCTTCTATCCTTGCTTTGTCCTACCGGCTATCTTGTGATTTACCCGGGCATGACGCTCGACTTGAACCGGTACGCGCACATGGAAGGCGGAGCAGGCGGCGGGGCCGTTAACGGCGTGCTTGTATTCGAGCGGCCGGCCGTACCTGCCGATTGGTTGTATGCGTCTCTTTTTCCGTTGTACAGCTTTGAGAAAATACCGGAGAACGAGCCTCCGCTCGCCGAGTCGTATACCCAGGTCGTCATGATGAAGACGGACGCCAATGCCGTGGCGGCTGCGGTAGCGCTGCAAAAGGCAGGCATTGGCGAAGGGATAACGGAGAATGGGGTAAGAGTCATTGCCGTCATGAAGGACATGCCGGCAGATCAGCGGCTGCATGCAGGTGATATTATTGAAAAACTGAATGGCCGGGACGTAAGGTCCGTCGAAGATATGACCGCTTATATGGCGGAATCGGTTAAGCCGGGGCAGTCCGTGGACGTCACGGTAAGAAGGGCGGGGAGCATGGCACAGGTAACGGTAAGAACGGAAGCGGCTGCAGATCAGCCTGAACGGCCGGTCTTCGGCATATCGGTCCAGACGGAGCTGCATATGGACATTCCGCGCGCAATCGATTATCAACGGTATATGGCGCATATCGGAGGGCCGTCGCACGGCGCGATGCTAACGCTGGCTTTTATAGACCAGCTGACGCCCGGAGGTGTCACGTACGGCAATATAACGGCAGGGACGGGAACGATTGAAGCGGACGGCTCGATCGGATTGATCGGCGGCATTAAGCAGAAGGCCTATGCCGTAAGCCGCACCGATGCCGACGTTTTTTTCGTGCCTGCGGCGCTGGAGCAGGCTGCGCGCAGCGCAGCGCCCCTCTTGAATATCGTCCCGGTTCAGACGATAGACGACGTGCTCCTTTGGCTGGCACAGCATAAAAAGTAGACAAATACACCCCGCATACTAGCCTTTCAACCGGCTGCATGCGGGGTGTTTCTTTATACTAAAGGCGGAGTCAGGTTACTTCTTTTGTCCGTTGATATCTAACGCTTCGCCGCCTTCGGTGATGGCCGCCTGAGCTTCCGCGACAGCCTGTTTCCTGAAGTCCTTGATCAAGTCGCTCATGACGATCTGATCGGAGACGTACAGCTCGGTGCGCGCCTCTTCGGCGGCGCCGAGGCAGGCGTCCATATCGCCGGGAGCATTCGCCGCGATATTCCAGCACTTGCCGTTCCCGATGACCCCGTCGCCGGAAGGCATAAAGAAGAAGGTGCCGTCCGTAAATGCGCCGTTCCGCAGCACGACCTTCTTGCCTTCGGCAGGCTGCTCGGTCAGCATCGGCGTTCCGGCCATGAATTGATCGGCGGTAGAGATGCCCAGAAGGTGCATGACCGTCGGGGTGATATCAAGCTGTCCGCTCACGTTCGCGTGCGTGCCCGCATGCTCGTCCCGCGGCAGATGGACGAACATCGCCACCTGCTTCAGAATCATTTCCCGTTCCAGCCCGCTCAGAGGCTTGCCTAGGAAGTTCTCGAATAGCTTCCAATCCTTAATCGAATTGTCGTGGTCGCCGTACGCGACGAAGATGGTGTTATCCCACAGACCTTCCGCTTTCATACGGTCCACGAGCTCGCCGAGCGCGGCATCGACATAATGAGCGGCCTGCAGGTAGTCGCCCATAATCGTTCCTTTCAAATTGCCTACGTCAAGCTTCTTCTCCGTATCCGGCATCGTATAAGGATGATGGCTGGATAAGGTAATCATAAACGAATAAAAAGGCTTCTGCTGATCGCTCACGACGTCCATCGACTGCTGGAAGAATGATTTGTCGCCGAGCGCCCAGCCTACCTTCTCGTCGAGGTTAAAGTGCTTCAAGCTGTAAAACTTGTCATAATTCATGTTGTTATACATCGTGTTCCGGTTCCAGAATCCGCCTTCGTAAGAATGAAACACCGTGGTCGAATAACCATTGTTCTTCAAGGTAGTCGGCATGCAATCAAATTCGTGAGACGCATACTGAACAAACACGGAGCCGTTCATTACGGGCTGCATGGAGCAGTTGGCGGCGAAATCGGCATCCGACGTTCTTCCCTGCGAAGTCTGGTGGTAGAACTGGCTGAAATACGCGCTCGTCCCGATAAGTTTATTGAGATTAGGCGTAATTTCCTGACCGCCGATCGATTTGCCGATCATGAAGTTTTGGAATGCTTCCAGCTGTACCATCAGGACGTTGCTGCCGGCGTAAGCGCCGAACAGCGCGTCCTGCTCGAGCGCGCCGCGAAGATCTCCGCGAGCTTCTATCCACGCCTTGGCTTCCGATGATTGCTCAGCGGTAACGGTAGCCGCATCCAAATAGTTTTGCTTCACGTAGCGGTAGACGTCATAGCCGTGAAAGCCCAGCGATCCCGTGACGTTGTAGATCGAGAGATTCCACCAGTTGCCGACGAAAATCCCTTGTCCCCAGGTGCGCTTCGCTTCGTTCACGTTCGAGAAATAAAACGATGTGCCGACGGTGAAAAGGAGAGCGCTGAGTACGATCCGAACGACCGTTTTCAACCATACCGATGATTTCCTGCGATGCTCATTGGCTTTTCGCAGATCCCTGCGGCCGAGCCATATAACATAGACCGCAAACGGAATGATAAAAATCCAGTCGATGAAAAATACGATATCGTTCCAGCTGAGCAAAGTTCCGATGCTGCCGCCCAAGGAATCGACCTGACTGAGCTGGAGCAGGACCGGTACCGAGATCAAATCCTGGAAGTAGCGGAAATAAATAAGATCGGCATACAGCACAAAGGATACAATCACATTTAAAACGATTAGGGCGATAATCCGGCCGCGCGCTGGCAGCCATAACGTCCAAAAGCAGAGGAGCAAGAGCGCTCCCAGCTCGATAATGGCGTCTTTGTCATTCATTTTGAATTTGGACATTCCAATAAAATCTGAAAATAAGTAAAGCTTAGCCATGATAACGGCTGCGAACAAAATCAGGTCGACAGCCTTCAGCCGCTCAAGCCAGACGAGCAGAGTGCTCATGCTTCGGCGGGCGATATTCTGTTGGACTGGTAACATTTTGTACGGCCTTCCTCTCTAATCCCGGTTTCCCCGAGGCGGGAGCGGGCCGAAAAATTGGTAATAGTTGCATTCGATCCGCCCGTTAAACAGCTTGCGCTTCTTATCCGCAGACCGGCCGAAGTAATGCTCCATCGTAGTTGACGGACTAATGGCGAAATAGGACCAGGTCGGATAATGGAGCGCAGTCAGGCCAAACTGGCGCAAAGCAGCCTCGGCTGAGGCATCGTCGCCAAGCCGTTCCCCGTAAGGCGGGTTCGTAATAACGACGCCGTAATCGCCTTCAAGCTTGACCTTCGATACGGGCTGTACGCTCAGCTTGATATCCTTTCCGAAACCAGCTTTCTTGACGGCAGCCTCGGCAATTTCAATCGCGCCAGGATCGATATCGGAGCCGGCAATTTGCAGCGGAATACTATCCTTAACGAGATCGAAGGCTTCATCGCGCGCTTCATTCCACAGCTCGTCCGGGATGAGCGGCCATCCTTCGCTGTTAAAGCTGCGGCGCAGTCCGGGAGCAATATTCCACCCGATCATGGCGGCCTCAATCAGCATCGTTCCCGAGCCGCAGAACGGGTCGTACAGCGGTCGTTCCGGCTGCCAGCGGCTAAGCTGAACGAGAGCGGCTGCCATCGTCTCGCGAATCGGGGCCTCGGTCGACATTCTGCGATAACCCCGTTTGTGCAATCCGTCGCCCGTCGTATCCAGCGTAAGCATCGCGACATCGTTCATGAGCGTAACTTCGATAACATATCGTCCGTTATCCTCCGGAAACCATTCGGTTCCATAACGCTCGGCCATTTTATTGACAACGGCTTTTTTGACAATGCTTTGGCAGGCGGGAACGCTTGTCAGCTGCGATTTTTGCGATCTTCCGTTGACGGGGAATTCGCCGTCCTCAGGAATCCAAGACGGCCAATCAAGCGCTTTCGTCCCTTCGAACAGCTCTTCGAACGTCGCGGCCGGAAACTCGCCCATTTTGATTAAAATCCGTCCTGCCGACCGGAGCCAAAGGTTCGTTCGGCATATATCGATAGGCTTGCCCGTAAAATTGACGCGTCCGTTCTCTACTTTCAAGTCGGTGTAACCGAGATCCTTCAGCTCGCGTGACACAACCGCTTCGAGCCCCATCGGCGCGGTTGCGATTAGCTGTAAATTTTCCATTACGCACTCTCTTTTCATTTATACTTATTGATTTCCAAGCCGCGCAGGAAGCATACGCTTGTATCCTCACGTACAAAAACATACAATCAAGTATAGGACATATGAGGTCGTTTTTACAAATTTGTAAATATGGAGAGAGAAGAATAATGTTGCGGAATGAACAATATGTGGATTCGCTTTACGAGGCGGATGCCGATTTGAAAAGGACAAAAGAAGGCATCGCGGCTGCCGGCATGCCTGATATTTCGGTTGCCGACGGTTACGGGCGGCTGCTTACGATGCTGGTATCGCTATCGAAGGCGCAGAAGATTTTGGAAATCGGCGCGCTGGGCGGGTACAGCGGCATATGTTTGGCGCGCGGGCTGCAGGCAGGCGGGAGCCTGGTGTCTCTGGAGCTGCTGCAGAACTATGCGGACTTGGCCAAGACGCATATGGAAGCGGCTGGACTAGGCGGTAAGGTGGAATATTTGATCGGTGACGCGAAGGAAAGCTTGGCGGAACTGAAGGCAGCCGGCAAAAAATTTGACTTCTTTTTTATTGATGCGGATAAAGAAGGTTATCCCGTCTACTTGGAATATGCGATCGAGTTGGCAGAGCCGGGCGCGGTGATCGTCGGCGATAATATCTTCCTCCGGGGGAGAACGACCGATCCGGCCAAGGCGGGACCGTCGGTCCAGGCGGTTCGTTCCTTTAATGAAACCATTGCTGCGGACAATCGCCTGATGAGCACGCTGCTCCCGGGATATGACGGGCTCGCAATCGCGATCGTGAAGTAAGTTAAGTCTAGGCGGAATATAAGGAGCGTCCTGGTGCGTGCCGCTTACCAAGCCGTCTCGCGTCAGGGCGTTTTCATGCCGCGGTTATCCGCATCTAGGGAAACGATGAACGGCTTGTCGCGATAATCCGCATCTAGGGACACGATGAACGGCTTGTCGCGATAATCCGCATCTAGGGACACGATGAACGGCTTGTCGCGATAATCCGCGTGCACGGTTACGATAGACGGCTAGTTGCGATAATCCGTATGTACGGTTTCGATAGAATGCTTGTTGCGATATTGCGCATGCACGGACACGATGAACAGCTTGTCACGTTAATTCGTATGCATGTTACGTTTGCAAGTAGTGAAAATCCGCATGCAACGAACATGATGAACGGTTTGCCGCATTAATCCGTTTGAACGATTACGATAAAATGCTTATCGTAATATTACGAATGTACGGTAATCTGTATTTTACGGTATTCCGGAAAGCGTGGTTAATTTCATATATTGAAATTAATCCCCGAATAAATAAATCAATAAGCGTCGTAGTCTCAGTATTTGAACTAAAATTGTAATTTTGTAGCTTATTGACTGGATTTTTCCTGTGCAGTTTCAGAAATTGAAATTATTGGTTCAAAATAAACCATTGAACCCAGGATAGTTTCAGTTATTGAAATTATTTTCACCATCATCTAATGTATGAACATTCGCTTTGACGGCTCCAGGCTCCAAGCGTGAGTACGGGTTGCTCCACCAAGCGCCGCCCTGATCCACTCTGATTCCTCGAGCTTCCGGATATGCGGGCGGGCTTTGTTGTAGCTGCAATGCAGGCGGCCCCTTACGTCTGACAGTTGAAAAGGGCGCTCCAGCATCGCCGCAAGCCGCAAGATTTCTCTCTCGTACACATGCAATTCATTGAAAGTGCCGGGTGCTCCGAATAACCTGCCGACCATCTGCTGAAAGAGCTGCTGCCATAAGCGGGGGCGCTGCTCGATATCGTCATAACCGATGCGGATGACTGTCCAATTATCATTTGTCAGATGCATTTGCCTGACCCATTGGTCACAAAATTGTTTGCGCGTATTATGCCGTAAATGCGTCCCGTAGCCGTCGATTTCGATCGCGACTCGGATATGGGAGCGTACGTAAGCAAAATCAATGTAGCGGTAACCTTCGCTGAAATCTTGAATTTCATACTCGGGATGCAAATGCTGGAAATGACCGAATGCAGGCCACCAAATATTTTGCAGCATAAGCTTCTCCGCATGTCCAAGCCCCTCTTTGATCCTACTGCGATTTTCTCCGCGGCGTCCGATAATATGCTTTGTGAGCCAGCTTTGGCAATAATCTTCGAATAACTTATCACCCAATCTCAATCATCTCCTTTAAAATAAAAGCGCCGCATGATCAGGAGTATACCTGCTCAAACGGCGCATGCTTTGCTGCCTATGTGTAGTTGATTAGTTTGAGATTACCATAAACCGGAACATGTTACTAGCAAGTTTTATTGATAGCGATGACTAGTATCAATATCTGAAACTAATTTATTCAAATCGTAGTTTACATATAAATTAGTTTCAATTATTGAACCAAGAGGAGGGGGAGTGGTCGGAATGGCACCAAAATCAACGAGTAGTGTCAAATTCTGATATTAAATCACCTATATTATCTTTTGAGCGATAATAGGTTCAAAATCCGAAACTAAAGCTCTGAGCAGGGCTGTTCTTTCAGTATACCGGTCAGCGGCAGCTCAAGCCCCGAACAAGCTGTTCGCTTGCGCAGAGCTGACAGGCTTTGGAATAAGTTTGCAACCGGGGTTTAAGCTTTTGAGCCAACCTGCTGCTTGCATAGTCCCCTTAACCGGCACTTATGTCTTTGAGCGGACAGGCTGCTTGCATAGTCCCCTTAACCGGCACTTAAGTCTTTGAGCGGACAGGCTGCTTGCATAGTCTCCCTAACCGGCACTTAAGTCTTTGAGCGGACAGGGCGCTTGCGAAGCAGCGTTTGCCATACCCATGCGGCGTTGGCCATCAGCATGATGCCGGACAGGATGAACAAGCCTTGAATGCCGAGCCAGCCGGAGAGGGCGCCGCCGGTTATCGGCCCGATCATATTGCCGAGACTGAGGGTGCTCGTGTTGAAGCTGTAGGATCGGCTCTCCATGCCGTCAGGCGTATACTTGCGGATTAAGGCGTTCACGGCCGGGATGAGGCCGCCGAGAAAGATGCCTAGCACAAATCGCGCCGCAAGCAGCTGCCAGACGGTTCCCGCCAGCGCCTGCGGGATGAAGGCCAGCGCCGCGCCGACGAGCGAGAAGCCGAGCACGCGTTCCGCACCGATCCGGTCGCTCAGCTTGCCAAGCAGAGGCGAGGCAACCAGATTCGAGAGTCCGGTGACGGAACCGACAAAGCCGGCGAAGAAAGCAAGATTGGCCGTCGTTCCGTGCAGCTCCTGCACATACAGCGGAATGAGCGTCATCGGACTCATCATAGCGAACTGAATGAGAAAGGTGACGGCGAACAGCGCAGTAAGCTCCGGAATGCGGCTTAGCTGCCGGAAGCCTTGAATGACGGATGCCTGGATGCGCTCGGCTGCTTTCATACGGTCGAACGGCTCCTTTACGACAAACAGCGCAAGCAGCGACGCGGCGAACAGCAGCGCACCCGTTAAATAGAAAATAGGCCGGAAGCCGATCGAATCGGCAAGCAGGCCGCCAATGAACGGACCCAAAATAGTGCCGGCGATTCCGCCCGACTGAATGGTGCCCATCGCGAAGCCCATCCGGTTTTTCGGCGTCGTTGACGAGATCAGCGCGATGGAAGCGGGATTAAAGCCGGATATCGTACCGTTCAGCATGCGCAGCAGCAGCAGATGCCACGGGTTCGTAGCGAAGCCCATGAGCGCCATGACGATCGCCATGCCGAAGCCGGATCGCAGCAGCATTACTTTGCGTCCGTACCGGTCAGCCAGCTTCCCCCAAATAGGCTGGAATATAAATGAGGTGACAAAGTTCCCGGCAAAAATAAAACCCGCCCAAATCCCGATCTCGTGCTTATCGGTCAAACCTAAATCAAACTGCAAATAGAGTGATAGGAACGGAATGATCATCGTCATTCCCGCCATCACAAGAAATTGACCGAACCACAGCACGACTAGGTTTTTTTTCCACTGTTCCATAAAAAAAGTATAGCATATGCCGACCCGGGATGAAAAATGGACCTTTAGAGTATTTGATTGTCATACTATTGTCATAGGAAGCCGTCTGACGGCGGTTGTTAGGTCTTCTGAAAAAGGGCATAATAAAAACATAGTAAAATACATAGAAATGGGGAACGGGGATGTCTTATAACGACCGTTTCATACGGGCATGCCGGAAGGAACAAGCAGATCAGGTACCTGTATGGTATATGAGGCAGGCAGGGCGGTACGACCCTGATTACCGCAAAATAAAAGAAAAATATTCGCTGCTAGAAATATGCAGGCAGCCTGAGCTTGCGGCTGAAGTGACGATGATGCCGGTCCGCAAGCTGGGCGTCGATGCGGCCATCCTGTACTCGGATATTATGAATCCGGTCGCATCGATCGGCATCGATTTCGATATCGTAGCCAATGTCGGGCCGGTCATTGCCAATCCGATTCGGTCGGCTGACGACGTGGAGCGCTTGAAGCCGATCGACGTTGAAGGAGATTTGGGTCATGTCCTCGAGACGATCCGCCTATTGGACCGCGAGCTGGAAGTTCCGTTAATTACATTCGCAGGCGCTCCGTTTACGATTGCCAGCTATTTAATTGAAGGAAAGCCTTCGAAAAACTATTTGCGGACTAAAGAAATGATGTACAGCGAGCCGGAACTGTGGCATGAGCTTATGCGAAAGCTTGGCGATATGGTCATCGCGTATTTGCGCGCGCATATTGCCGCGGGCGGCAAGGCGTTCCAGCTGTTCGACAGCTGGGTAGGCGCGCTGACGCCAGCCGACTTCCGGCAATTTGTGCTGCCGACGATCGAACGGATATTCGCCGAGCTGTCGGATATCGAGCAGCCAAAAATTTATTTCCCGGGCGTAAGCTCCGGCGAGCTGCTGCCAACCCTTCATCAGGTGAAAGCCGACGTGATCGGGCTGGACTGGCGCGTGACGATTGAGGAAGGCAGACGAAGATTGGGCGGCGGATTCGCGGTTCAGGGGAACTTGGACCCGACGGTGCTAACGGCTCCAATCCGCGTCATTGAATCGTATGCCAAGGAGATTATAGATAGCGGCATTGATGAGCCCGGTTTTATTTTTAATCTCGGTCACGGTTTGTTCCCGGAAGCATCAATTGAGAAATTGGCCGAATTGACCGCATTCATCCACTCGTATTCTGAGAAGGCCATCGCCGCAAGAAACGGGAAGGAGGCAAGCCGTGTCTGAGCATAAAGATAACCGGATTGGCGTGCTTATCATGTCGTACGGAACGCCGGAGTCAATGGACGACGTAGAAGCTTATTACACGCATATCAGGCGCGGGCATGCCCCGACGCAGGAGCAGCTTAACGAGCTGAAGGGGCGGTATGAAGCCATCGTAGGCGGCGTGTTCCCGCTGCGTGAGAATACGAACGGTCAGGCTGCCGGCCTGCAGGATAAGTTGGAGCAGCTTGCGCCGGGCCAATTCGTCTGTTATCAGGGCTTAAAGCATGCGCGGCCTTATATTGAAGACGGCGTGGAGCAAATGGCGAACGACGGCATTACCCGAGCGGTGGGTATCGTGCTTGCGCCTCACTATTCGATCATGAGCGTAGGCGGTTATATCAAACGGGCGCAGGAGAAGGCTGCCGAGGCGGGCATTGCGATGTCCTTCGTCAAGCAGTATCATCTGCATCCAAAGCTGCTTAAAGCGTTGACCGACCGTGTACGGGACGGCTTGAAAAGGTTAGCGAATGCTTCGGACGATGAAGAAAAGGTGAAGGTACTGTTCAGCGCCCACAGCCTGCCTGAGAAGATACGCGAGCTTGGCGATCCTTACGAGCAGCAGCTCCTGGAAACGTCCGCCGCGGTTGCGAAGGCTGCGAATGTAGAAGACTGGCAGTTTACTTGGCAAAGCGCCGGAAGGACGAGAGAGCCGTGGCTCGGCCCGGATATTTTGGAGACGCTGAAGGCTGTCGCGGAGGAGGGTTATACGGCGGTGCTAGTCGCTCCGATCGGCTTCGTATCGGATCATCTGGAGGTGCTGTACGACCTTGATATCGAAGCGAAGGCAGAGGCGAAGGCGCTTGGCGTCAAGCTTGACCGAATTGCGATGCTGAATCGAGATCCGTTATATATGGAGACGTTAGCGGAGTCGGTCTTGGAGGCTCAAAACGGTTTGAACGAGCAGTAAAGGATAAAACGCGGAGAATTGAACGTTTGGCCGAACGCCGTTAGCGGCGGATAGGCCAGCGGGCGGCGCTCCGCTTTTTTTATGCTGCGCGATAACGGTCGCGTTTCCGCTAGATTGATTAAAATGCTATAATAGTTTTTCCATCATCGGCAGATCGTTGCTATAATGGTAGAGTCATAATCTATCAAAGAGGAGCCATCTTCCCTATGAATTTATCAAGGTCTGCGTCCCATCAGCAGGACAAGCTAAAGCGCAAGAAAAGGCTAAGACGGCTAATGATCGTTAATTTTACGCTGTTCGGCGTTATTATAGCGCTGCTGGGCGCATGGCTCGTCCTGAACCAGGCCGATAAGCTTAAGAGTTTATTCGGCGATTCCGGCAGCGGGAATAAGGAGCAAGCGGTCGGAGTGACGACTGACGGCGGCGGAACGCCGGATGCCATGGATGATGAGGTTTCGAGTGCTCCTGATGATGAAGGCGTTGCCGATACGGATTCAAACGGCGGAGGAAATTCCGATGGCAGGGAGCAGGCCGAAGGTCCGGTGCCGTCCGTTGAAGCGGGCGGCGCTGAGCAAATAAGTCTTTCCTTTGTCGGCGATCTGCTGCTGGGCGAATATGTGAGTGCGGTGATGGAGCGGGAAGGTTACGATTTTCTATATAAGCAGTCCTTGCTGTATCTAAGCGAGCCGGACCTGACGGCAGGTAATTTGGAGCATCCCGTAACGAACCGCGGCATTCCTGCCGAGGGCAAGGATTACGTATTCAAAGGCTCGCCGGATGCGCTGCCCGCTCTGAGGGATGCCGGGTTCGACGTCGTATCTCTGGCGAACAATCACACGCTTGATCAAGGTGTCGAAGGGCTGATGGATACGATGCGGCATTTGGAGGAAGCCGGTATATCGCATGCCGGAGCAGGCGCCAATGATACGGAGGCGTTCGCGCCCGTCATCAAGGAGGTGCGCGGCGTCAAAATCGCGTATATCGGGCTTAGCAAGGTTGTGCCGACCGTGGAGTGGAAAGCGGACAAAAACGTTGCGGGCGTTGCGGAAACCTACGATACGCGGCGTGCGGTCACGGCGATAAGGAAGGCCGAGGAAGAGGCGGACATCGTTGCCGTTATGGTTCACTGGGGGAAGGAAAGGGTGGATCAGCCGAAGCCGTATCAGCGGGATTACGCCAGGCAATATATCGACGCCGGGGCGGATCTCGTAATCGGAAGCCATCCGCATGTGCTGCAGGGGTTCGAGATGTATAAAGGAAAATGGATTGCATACAGTTTAGGAAACTTTATTTTTAGCGCGTTTCCGAAGGGAACGGCGGGCGAAACGGGCGTCCTTGATGCGCTTTGCACCAAAGGCGGCGACTGCGAACTGAAGTTTCATCCCATGTTTACGGTTAATGCGCAGCCGACTCCGATGGAAGCGGAGCCTGCGAAGGAGCTGCTCAACCGGCTTTCGTCCATTTCTTTTGGCGCGAAGCTGAGAGAGGATGGTTCGATCGTTCCCGAATAACGGAAACCGTCCCGAAAGGATGAGGGCATCATGAGAAATCCGTGCGTAGCGCATAGAGGCTGGTCCAGCCGCGCGCCGGAAAATACGATGGCGGCCATTCGACTTGCGGTTGAAGATCCGGCGATCGAATGGATTGAAATTGACGTTCAGCTGTCAAAGGACCGCGTACCGGTAGTTATTCATGATTTTACGCTGCGCCGGACGACGAACGGCAGGGGCGAGGTAAAGAACCTGACGGCAGCGGAGCTGACGAAGCTTGACGCGGGTCATTGGTTCTCGCAAAAATATCAAGGAGAGCCTGTTCCGACCTTGGAGCAGGTGCTTCAAGAGACGATCGGCCGCTGCAAACTGAATATCGAGCTGAAAACCGACGGCAACAGGTACCCTATGCTGGAACAAAAGGTAATTGAGCTGCTGCAAGCTTATGGCGCGGAGAAGGAGGTTGTGCTGACTTCCTTTCATGAGGGTGCGCTGTATCGCGCGCGCAAGCTGTCAGGCACGATCCGGACCGGACTTATTCTAGATGCTTGGCGCCATACGCTGCCGAGAGACATGCATGAGCTTGAAGCGGATTTTTTATCCATCGGGTATTCGCGGTTAAATAAGGATAGAGTTACCGCGCTAAAGGCTGCCGGCATTCAGGTGATGGCGTGGACGGTTAATGAGATTCGCGCTATCCGCAAAGTCTCGGAGCTTGATCCGGATCTGATGATTTGCACGAATTATCCGGATCGCTGGCATGAGGCGATGCGGCTGCGGGCCGTTCGTCAATAGGACAACGAATAGAGACAGGCATAGGCCCCCTGCGCCTGGAAACATCCGAACGCGGGGCGCCGCATGCAATGGAGGTTAATCGGCTGATGGTTGGTTGGATAGAGGAATGGTGGATCAGGCTGTTTGTCGGTTTGCTTGGCAGCGGACTTATTGCGGCGGCAGCTTACCGGCATCGTTCGTTGTCCGGTTCGGGCGCCGTGTCGGCGGTCGTTATGGGGACCGGCTTCGTGACGCTTGGCGAACCGGTCTGGTTCGGCTTGCTGATTGCTTTTTTTGTCTCGTCGACCGTCTGGTCGAAGTGGAAACGCAAGCATCGCGCAAAGGCGGAAGCCGAAGCGAAATATGAGAAGACCGGACGGCGCGACGCCGGTCAGGTCTGGGCGAACGGCGGCGCGGGTTTGCTCCTGTGCGCCGCTCACGCGCTGTGGCCCGATCAGGGCTGGCTGTTCGCGTACATCGGCGTAATGGCAGCCGTGAACGCGGACACTTGGGCCACCGAGATCGGGGCCTTGAGCAGAACGGCGCCGCGCCTCGTGACGAGCGGCAAGCCGGTGGCGCCTGGAACGAGCGGCGGGGTCACGCCGCTCGGCAGCGCAGCAGCGCTCGCGGGCGCCGTGTTCATCGGCGCCGCCGCCGCGCTGCTGTTGTTGGCGGCCCCGCAGCCGGCAGAGGCTGCTGCGGGTACGCCAGGCGGCGGCTTGTTGGCGGTGGCGGTAATCGCCGCGGCCGCCGCCGGCCTGGCCGGGGCCTTCGCCGACTCGCTGCTCGGCGCAACCGGCCAGGCCATGTATCGCTGCCGGGTATGCGGCAGCGAGACCGAGCGCGCCGCGCATTGCGGGAGCGCGGCGGAGCGGGTGCGCGGCTTTGCCGCGCTGAACAACGACAGGGTGAACCTCCTGTCGTCGCTGTTCGCCGGCGCGATGGCTTGGGTCATCGGCGCCGTGCTGCTCTAGCCCTATTCGCAGCCATGGCTCCGAAAAAGCCCTTTTTACTACGCAAAATAAAGGATAGCGGGCATAGAACCGTTGGACAAGCCAAAGGTACTGCAAATATCCATTATAGAACTGAAGAAGAAAAAGCCAAACAAACAAAAAACTGACAATCGACCGGTCCCCGGCTTGATTGTCAGTTTTTATTTATCCGAGCACCAAAGCCCATAGCAGCTTACTTCGTTAACTGCTCCATTTGGCCGATCAGCTCTTCGAACACGCTCATCGCTTGCTCAATCGGCTCAGGAGAGGACATATCGACGCCGGCTTTCTTCAGGATGTTGATCGAGAAGTCGCTGCCGCCGCTCTTCAGGAAGCCGAGGTAGCGTTCGACCGCGGGCTGGCCTTCCTCCAGAATTTGCTTGGAGAAGCTGGTCGCCGCCGAGAAGCCGGTCGCATATTTGTAGACATAGAAGCTGTTATAGAAATGAGGGATGCGCGCCCATTCCATTTCGATATCTTTGTCGATGACCATTCCCGGCCCGTAGTACTGAACGTTCAGATCGTAATAGATTTTGCTAAGCTCCTGCGGCGTAAGCGATTCGCCTTCCTCCGCCCGCTCGTGAACGATTTTCTCGAACTCCGCGAACATCGTTTGGCGGAATACCGTCGTACGGAATTGATCCGCGTAGTAGGTAAGCAAATACATTTTTTCTTTCGGATCCGTCGATTTGCCGAGCAGGTAATCCATCAGCAGCGCTTCGTTCAGCGTCGATGCGACTTCCGCCAGGAAGATCGTATACTGCGCGTCGCGGTAGTTTTGATTCGTGTCCGAATAATACGAGTGAAGGGCGTGGCCCATTTCATGCGTCAACGTGAACATGCTGTTCAGATTGTCCTTGTGGTTCAGGAGCACGTAAGGATGGGTGCCGAATGCCCCCCAGCTGTAAGCGCCGCTTCGTTTCCCCTCGTTCTCGTAAACGTCGATCCATCCGTTCTCGAAGCCTTCCTGAAGCACCTTCAAATAGTCTTCGCCAAGCGGCTTCAAGCTCTCGCTAACCGTTTTCTTCGCTTCCTCGTACGTGATATCCATTTTGAATTCATCGACGAGCGGCGCGAACAGATCGTACATATGAAGCTCATCCAGTCCGAGCAGCTTCTTGCGGAGCTCCATGTACCGGTGCATAAGCGGAAGATGCTTATGGATCGCGTCGATCAAATTCGTATAGACTTCCTTCGGAATGTTATCGCCGTAGAGCGACATTCCGAGCGCGGAGTCATATTTGCGGGCTTTCGCATAAAAAATATTTTTCGTCACGTTAGCGTTTAACGTAGAAGCGAGCGTGTTTTTCAGCTTGCCGTACGTATCGTACATGGCATGGAACGCTTCGCGCCGTACGTCCTGTTTTTTGCTCTCAAGAAACTGTATGTAACGGCCGTGCGTCAGCTCGACTTCTTCGCCTTCTTCGTTTTTCACCTTTGGAAACTTCAAGTCCGCATTATTCAGCATGCCGAAGATCGTGCCCGGCGCTGAGCTGACGTTGCCTACCTGAGCGAGCAGCGCTTCTTCGTTCTTCGATAGGACATGGGCTTTCTGGCGGCGCATCTCTTCGAGCGTATGGCGGAATTTCGCAACGGATTCGTCTTTTATGATTGCATCCAGCTGGTCGTCAGACAGGCTGAGCACTTCCGGAGTAATGAAGGAAAGCGCCTCTCCCGTCTCCACGCTAAGCTTTTTCGATTTGTCGGAAAGCGCCTGATAAGTAGGCTCGGCCGTGTCCTCATGATGCTTCATGTTGGCATATACGTACAACCGCTCCACATGCAGCGACAGCTCATCCTCAAGCTCGAAGCAGGCCTTGAGCTGAGCGACGTCCGCAAGCTTGCCTTGGTAATCGGCCATTTTTTTGATCAGCGCCTTCGCTTCTGTGAATTCTTTGTCCCAAGCGGCCTGGCTTTCAAATAAATCCTCCAGCTTCCAACGGCTTTCCGGTGCAGATTCTGAACGTTTCGGTACGTGATTCATCGAATTCCTCCTTGGTATGGATAAAGTTGGTAAGGCGTGCGGATCTTTCACTGCACCTTCGCTTGCGGGAGCAGCACCCGGCACGAGGCACAAAGCTAGCAGCAGGGTCAGCCATTTCATCCGATTATCACCTCGGGACACAGTTTGCGGATACTATGTCCTGAAGGATTGGAAAATATGCCTGCCGTTTAACGGCTAAACCGAGCCCATCGTGAAAAAGGCGTAAACAATAAGAAAAAACGCAAACGCGATCAACGCGATGGATATCAGCGCAAGAACGCGGCGCATGCCGGGCGGCAAGGAATCCCGTTTCATGATGACGACCGCTCCAAGCGAGAAAGCGGCAATGATAAAAATAAGGGTTGCGGTAGCGTCCATCTGTTAAGCAAGCCTCCTGGGTAAATAAAACTGACGCGTATGCAGGCTGCATCCGCCAAAAGGCAGCATCTGCCGTTCACTTTTGACTAAGCTGGCCTGTGATACGATATGTTCGCCGTTAAGGGTAATTTTTCCTGCCATATCGCGGTGAAAACAGATTAAACCTTCTTTAGCGCGTTCATAATGGCTTCCCGCTCGTCTTCGCGTCCGACGAAGTCGGCAGGGCGGAAGCGGTTCTCCGCCCAGTTCAACATTTCGGGACGGCTGATGAAAGTATGGCTGTCCTCGCCCCATTGATCGGAAATTTCCCTCACAATCAACGTCTTACCTTGTACTTCAACCGTCAGCATATTGTAATTGTCGGTTTTATAAATTTCGTGTTTTTTGAACATGTTTTTTTCCACCCTTTGAGTAGTTAATTATGGTATTCTTATCATCATAGCCATTATGGCGGCTGTAATCAATATGAGCGCGCAAGAAGCAGGACCGGGTTGAGTCGAGATGATATAAGTTGAACGATAGAAACATAAGCGCGGCGCGGTTCAACTTATATAGATGAGATGAGATGAGGAGAGTGCAAGGATGAGCAGAATGAGCTATGAGCAAACAGGCGTTGCCATGACATGCAGAAGCTATGACGAGTATGTCCGGATGTTTGATCTAAAGGACGCTGATTTACGGAACGGAGAGGTGCTTGATGTGGCTGCGGGCGGTTCGTCGTTTACGGCGGAGGCGAACGGAAGAGGCATTCCGGCCATGGCCGTCGATCCCCGCTATGAAGGGAATGCCGCGTTATGGATTTCCGAAGCCGCTCGGGAGATTGATGATTCTACAAAGAAATTAGCCAAGATCGCCCAAGTATTTGATTGGAGCTATTACGGTACCCTGGAGAAACACCGGGAAGGGCGCGAAGCTTCGCTCAGGCGATTCGAGGCCGACGCTTCCGGCAATTTCGGGTTACATAGGTATGTTGCCGGACGGCTTCCGGAATTGCCGTTCGACGACAACCGTTTTTCCCTCCTCTTATGCAGCCATTTCATGTTTCTATATGCCGGCCAGTTCGGACCGGATTTTCACCTCCAATCCGTCATCGAGCTGATGCGGATATGCAGGCCGGGCGGCCAAATTCGGATTTATCCGCTTATCTCCTTGAACTGGGAGCCGTATCCGGAGCTGGATGCTCTCCTCGAAGCGGTTAGAGCTAACGGTGGAAAACCTGAATTATTGCCAACCAGGCTGCCGTTTATTCCTGAATCCGATTATTTTTTGCAGATTTCGCTTTAATTGCTTTTTTTATTTCGAATGGCTATAATAATGCTACTCGCCGTAAAAATACGGCGGTCATATTTAGGAGGTTGTTCAATTGAAAGGTACAGTTAAATGGTTTAACGCAGAGAAAGGTTACGGCTTTATCCAAACAGAGGGCGGAGAAGACGTATTCGTGCATTTCTCGGCAATTCAAGGCGAAGGCTTCAAATCGTTGGATGAAGGGCAAGCGGTCGAGTTCGACATTACTGAGGGTAACCGCGGTGCGCAAGCGGCCAACGTCATTAAACTATAAGAATGAAGCGCGACTGAACAAACGATTGGAGAGGGCTCCCTGGCGACAGGGGCCCTTTTTTAGCGCTTATTCCAGCCTTATATTTTACTGCGGTCCCGTTTTCAGGGCGAGCTTGCTGTATGAACCGCTTCTGAAAATACGGAATAAACGGTTGCGTACTTAGACGAGGGCGCCGACAGGCGTTTCTGCTTGGTTTCATTGACCGGAGCCCGCCCTCGGTGATAAACTGATGCTTGGAAACTTTGTCAGGGGAGCGAGCATAATGAAGTTTAAATTGTTCAAAGACCGTAAAGGGAAGGCCGATCAGGCTAAAAATAACAAGTTCGTGAAGCTTGGGCGCGAAATTTATGTCCAAGCCCGCAGAGGCGGCCCGAATCCGGAGGCCAACTTCGGCTTGAAGACCGCAATTGCGAATGCGAGAGCGGAACAGATGCCGAATGACAATATCGAACGGGCCATTAAGAAAGCCGCGGGAGCGGGCGATGAGGTCGAGTACGAAGAAATAATGTACGAAGGATACGGACCGGGCGGCGTAGCCATTATGGTGAAATGCTTGACCGACAACCGCAACCGTACCGCCGCAGACGTGCGTTCCGCATTCAACAAACGCGGAGGCAATATGGGGGAGAGCGGCTGCGTGTCCTATATGTTCGATTACAAGGGATTGCTTGTCGTTGATCGCGAGGAGCATGAGGCCGACGAGGATACGATGATGATGCTCGCTTTGGAAGCCGGAGCGGAGGACGTTGTCGTGAACGACGACAGCTTTGAGATTTTAACCCATCCGCATGAATTCGAGCAGGTAAAGACGGCGCTTGAGAAGGAAGAGTACACGTTCGCGAATGCCGGCGTCCGGTGGCTTCCGCAAAATATCGTCAAAGTCGAGGGCGAGAACGCGGAGAAGCTGTTGAAGATGATGGACGCATTCGAGGATAACGACGATGTTCAGGACGTTTACTCGAATTTTGAGATTGCCGAATAAATTTTAAACCATTCAAATAAAAAAGCTGTTTCGGCTGCGTGCAGAACGCCGTCGGAGCAGCTCTTTTTTGTGCGTTGTTTTGACTGGACTAACGGTCCGACCGGTTGAAATAATAGCGTGAGAGAAAGCCGGCCGCCGCGATAAGCGCGAATGCGGAGCCCATCTTGAAAAACGATTCCCTGCCGAAATTTTCATAAATAAATCCGCCGAACATGCCGCTGATGACTCCGGCAAGCCCGGTCCAAACGACGGCATAGACGGCTTGACCGGATGCGCGGTATTCGTCCGGAATAATCTGCGATAAATAACGGAGCGCTGTAGAGAAATAAATACCGAACGATATACTGTGCATGGCTTGCGACACGATCACCCAGCGCGGATCCTGAATGTCGCTGAGCAGCCAGAGCCGGACCGCGTACATAATGGACGCGATCATGAGCAGCGGAAGTTCTTTGAATTTATGACCATACTTGCCCAGCAAGAAGAGAATCGGAATTTCACTCATCGCCGACACCAGCCAGGCAAGTCCGACAAGCGAATCGCTGGCGCCCATTTGCCGCATCGTGACGGCAAGGAAGCCCTCGTACATCCGGTGGGGAATGGAAACGGTAAGGATGATTAAGAAGAATAATACGACATCCCGCCGGCGGATCAGCTTAAAGAAGCCCGAGAAATCGATTTTGCGCGCGCTGCCCTGGTAATCTTTGATCCGTGTAGTCAAAGCCAAGGTGATGGCAATCGTAGTCAGCGCAAGCGGCATCGTCCACTGAGAGCCGATCTGCTTCAACAGAAGCCCGAACATATAAGCCGATACCGCAAAGCCGAGCGACCCGAAAATCCTGATAAGCGCATAGGGCGTGCCCGTGTGCTGGCTTGACAGCAGCAGGAGACTATCGCTGAGCGGATTAATCGGCGTTTGAAAAAAATAAAAGCCCATCATGACGAGACACACAATCGCGAAATGTTGAACCGGAAATAACAATGAAATCATGACGAGCTGTCCGAATAATAACAGCATCAGCAGCTTTCTTATCGTTCTAAACTTATCGCTGGCGATGCCGAGAATAATGTTGGCAAATATCGATATGAAAGGCCCGGTAGAATAGATGATGCCGATTTGCTGCTCGGAGAAGCCGCGGTCCAGGAAGTACAGCGGGATAAATGAGACGACCATCGCTTGCGTCGAATAAGCGGAGTAGCTGAATATTCGCAGCCAGAACGTTTCTTTGCGCGCCGTAGGTGATCTCTCCGCTTTAGCTGTAGGGGTTGTGTCCATTATGAAGCTCACTCCATCTCTGTCTTGAAAAAACAGTATCTGATCAGTATATCACGAATTTGCAGTCCGACCAATGAGATTTGCAGCTGGATTATTGCGGGGTGAAATGGTACATTAAGATGTGGAGGTTCACAATGGGAGCATATCGTTTTGAGTGGAATGAACGGCTTCGGATCCGTCTTCCCGTGCTGGAAGCGGAATGGGAGCAGTATGAGCCGTCAGCGCAGCAGGCGATTGTGGAGCAATGGGAGCTTATAAGAGGAACGATTCCGGACCGGGTCATGGAATATGAACGGCTCATCAACGCGATGCAAGCGCAGCTGTTCGATGAAGACAGCTTCGAGCAATCTTGTATATTAAATTATAATATTGCCGATTATGCGAGTAGGATCAATGATTTGCATATTTGGTACCGCATCGATCAGCAGTTGGAATCACGCCGGCATTCATGAACTTGATTTATAGGAGGGTGCGTCGTGAGATTGACCACTTTATCAGGCAGCCGTGTGCCCCAAGGCGCGCTAAAACTCATGCATCGCGTTTATAAATATGTTCTTCCCGATGTGGAGCGTGAGCTCGGGCAGCTCCGCAGGCTGGCCGAAGGGATCCCCGATCCCGAACTGCGTACGCAAGCGCTCAGCAGTATGGACAGCAAGAAGTTTCATTGCCAAGGCGGGGGCGTATATGCGGCGGCTAATTTGGAGCATAGGCATATTCTGATACCGCTTATTGTAGCGCTGCAAACGATAAGCGATTATTTAGACAATTTATGCGACCGCAGCACATCGCTGGATGCGGATGACTTTCGCCTGCTGCATCAGTCCATGCTGGATGCCGTCAATCCGGAAGCGCCTCTTCAGGATTATTATGCGCTCAGGTCGGAGAAGGATGACGGCGGTTATTTGCATCATCTCGTCCGGACCTGTCAGCTTCAGGCGGCGACCTTGCCTTCCTACGGAAGCGTTCAGCGTCATGTGACGGAATTAGTAGGGCTTTACGCGGACCTGCAGGTGTACAAGCATATCCGCAAGGATTTGCGGGAGACGCAGTTGCTTGCCTGGTGGGAGCGTCACCGGGGCGATTATCCGAATCTGCAGTGGAATGAATTTGCCGCAGCGACAGGGTCGACGCTCGGCATGTTCATGCTTTTTCTGGCAGCTAGCGAGGAAGGATTGTCCGAACAGGATGCCGCTGCGGTCAAGGGCATTTATTTTCCGCATGTATGCGGCCTACATATCCTGCTCGATTATTTAATTGATCAAGAAGAGGATCATGCTGGCGGCGATCTTAATTTTTGCAATTATTACGAAGATGAGTCACAGCTTGCCAATCGGATCGGACTTATCGTCATTCGGGCGAGAGAGGATGTCGAGAAGCTTCCGGCGTCCCGATTTCATCGTATGATCATCGAAGGTCTGTTAGCCTTGTATTTATCGGACCCAAAGGTCCGCCATCAGGCGGATGTAAGAGATGTTTCAAGAAAGCTTATGAAGAACAGCCCGCTTACGCGCCTGTTTTTTCTCATAAACAGCATCTGGATTCGGAAACAACGGGCTTAACTATAATTACTATCATGTGGAGGAATGAACCATGTCTGCAGTCAAATCAATCGCAGTACTGACAAGCGGAGGAGATTCGCAAGGAATGAACGCAGCTGTCCGGGCCGTGGTGAGAAGCGCGCTTTTTCACGGTTTGGACGTATACGGCGTGCAACGGGGTTACCAAGGTCTCATTAACGATGATTTGCGCCAAATGGATTTACGGAGCGTCGGCGATATTATCCAGCGCGGCGGCACGATTTTGCAAACAGCCCGCTGCAAGGAGTTTATGACTGCGGAAGGCCAGCGGCGCGGAGCGGAAGTGCTGCGTGAAAGAAGCATTGACGGTCTGGTTGTCATCGGCGGCGACGGTTCCTATCAGGGAGCCAATAAGCTGAGCAAGCTTGGAATCAAAACGATGGGTCTGCCTGGCACGATCGATAATGACATCCCTTTTACGGATATGACGATCGGCTTCGATACGGCGGTTAGCATCGTAGTGGATGCGATTAACAAGATTCGCGATACCATGTCTTCGCACGAGCGTTCTTCGGTCGTAGAGGTTATGGGACGCCATTGCGGCGATATCGCGCTTTATGCCGGTCTTGCAAGCGGCGCCGAGACGATTTTGGTTCCTGAGGTGCCATTCGAGCTTAGCGAAGTGGCTGAACGCATGAAAACAAATTTTGCCAGAGGCAAGCGCCACAGTATTATCGTGGTAGCCGAAGGAGCCGGCAAAGGGGAAGAGGTTGCGAAGCAAATTACGGCTGACTGCGGCATCGAGCCTCGCGTAACCGTCCTTGGGCATATTCAACGCGGCGGAACGCCGACTGCGGTTGACCGTATTCTGGCAAGCCGTCTCGGCGATTACGCGGTAAGGCAGCTGATGGAGGGCAGCTCGGGTCAAGCGTGCGGCGTTGTGCGCGGAGAGCTGGTTATGACGGACATTGATACGGTCGTAAATACAAAGAAGCCTTTCGACATGAGCATGTACGAATTGGCGATTCGTCTATCTCAATAGGGAAGTGACTGACATCATGTTTCTATACAAGATCGAAATTGAGCTTTCGGATCGAATGGCTTACCTTGTCATCCTGGCGGATTCCGACGAGAAGGCGTTTAGCGTCGTGGAGAGTCACGTAGAACGCCATTTTATCAAAAAGCCGGTCATAAGCTCCATCGCCCTTGTCGAGAAGAAGAGGATCGAGAACGGCAACGGATATCTCATTGAAGGAGCTTTACATTAACCAAAAAATGTCCATCTGCGTAGAGTGCGCGGATGGACATTTTCTTATATATCGGTTATTTGTACGCAACGCCGGGCGAATATTTGTTGCCCGCATTCCAAAGCAGATATTCTTTGACATCGGTGTCATGCAGCGCTTTGATTTGAGCTTCAACTTCAGCTTTGCCATATTTGAGGTAATGCCCCCGTCCAAGCCAGCTTGCGGTGAAATCCTGAATCCACGGCCGGATAATCGGCTTGAGCTCGCCGGTGGGGTCTAGCTTCTTATGCGTGTCGAGCATAGCCCCTTTGATCGTTTCATACGGGCTTTTGTCCGGATCTGCCTGCTTGAACCATCCGGCGCTGTAATGGCTCGGATAAACCATCGGAGAAATGACATGGGCATCATTCGAAATTTTTACGAAATCCTGTCCAATGCCTTCTGCAGCAGGGACGGATGCCGCATAACCGAAAATATCGATCGATACGCGTACGCCGAGCGGCTCTAGCTGCTCCCTCGCATATTTGACGAATCCGGCAACCGCATCGACCCGGCTTTGCTCCGTTTTATTAAAGGTCAGCGAGTCCGCTTTGTTCTCAAAGCCTTCCGGGAAACGGACGTAGTCGAATTGGATTTCCTTGAAGCCGAGCTTAGCGGCTTCCTTCGCGACGGCAACGTTGTATTCCCATACCTCCTTGCGGTACGGATTGACGAAGCTCTCGCCTCGGCCGTTCTTCCATATCGTTCCGTCCAGGTGCAGGAACGACAATTCGGGCTGCTTGCGCGCCAGCACGGTGTCCTTGAAAACGACGATCCGCGCGATCGGATAGATGGCATGCTGCTTCAACGTCGTTATCAGCCCGCCGATATCGCGAATGTACTTCTTGGATTCGCCGGTTTCCAACAGTTCGGGGGTTGTCGTCGGATATGTAATATATCCGTAATCGTCTTTTATATCAATAACCATACTGTTGAGTTCCGTATCGTCTACAAGCTTTAATAATGATTCCATACGCGCTCCGCCCGCGCTGTGTGCCGTGACGTAGATCCCTTTAATCAGCGGCGCGTCCGGCTGCGGGTCCTTCTTAACGCTGGCCGCGGCTGCTTCTACCTTTCCCCCGCCATATCCGTGGCGCATATCCGGTTTAATAATCGTTTGGCCGGCTGCGGCGTTCAGGTAAGCGACAGCGAGCTGCTTGGCAGCGAGACTGTCCTCTCCGCTACCGGTGAGCAAGTTGCACAGCAGCAGCAAAACCGATATGATGTTGTCCATTTTGCTCTCTCCCCGTCAGCTATTCTGTTCAAATTATAAAGCAGATATAGTGTCTGGGTCATTAACTTTTTTTATTAGAAGAACAAAAAACCAGCCGGTTTGCGTCGGCTGGTTCCATAAATAATCTTTGTACATCCCGCATTGTCATTGTAACAAAGCTTCTCTCTGCTGATTGCAAATACTGTGCTGCACAATTTCCATGGCATCCGCCGGCTCCAACAAGGCAAGGCCGTCGCGCAGTACGATGCTGATATCCATTTCACGTTCCGTGAGAAAAGGACTGAGCTCTGGGGCAAGCCTCTCTACAATTTGAGACAATTTGACCGTTTCCAAATCCATTGAGCATCACCCTTTCATATTCATGTTCAGGGGAAAGCATATGGCAAGAAACCAAAAATCTGCGGGATACACACATTATAGCAGGATCAATTTCAAAAACATAGGGATAAGGAGGAAATTCCATGATTGCGTAGATCGGCTAATCTTTGGGCCTTGAGAAGTCGCCGATAACGCCGACGGTTTCAACAATGTTAATAAAGGCATTCGGATCTATCGCCGTAATCGTTTTGCGGAGATCGGCCAGTTCATACTTGGTCCGAACCGTCATCAGCATATCCCGTTCGGCCGAGGAGTAGGCTCCCCGCGTTTTCACAATCGTAATGCCTCTCGGATGCTTGAGCAGCTTTGCAAGCAATTCTTCGGTTTTGGTGGTGATAATGAATGCGGTCAGCTTCACGTGACGCACATAAATAAGATCAACGACTTTTCCTGCCGAGAAGATGGCAAGCAGGGAGTATAACGCAGAGTCCCAATTTTTTGTGAACAAAACCAATGCTGCGATGACCGATCCGTTTAACATAAAAATGATCATGCCGACAGGAAGGTCGCGCTTTCGCGTCACAATCGAAGCCACAATGTCAAAACCGCCGGAGGAGCCGCCGTACCGCAGCATCAATCCTCCCCCGAAGCCGATAATAACGCCGCCGAAGACGGCGCCGAGCAAGAGATCGTTCGCAATTCGGATGACCGGTATGATCTGAAGAAAAAGTGTGGAGGCTAATACCGTGTAGACGCTCCAACAAATAAAACGGCGGCCTACTGCAAACCACCCCCAGATCAGGAGAGGCACATTTAATATCAAATATAACCAGCCGATATTGCCGCCGGTCAAATACCCGATCATCATGGATATACCCGAGACGCCGCCGCTAAGAAGCTGATGAGGTATGAGAAATATATTAAATCCGACCGCGACGAGAAAAGCTCCAGCAGTCATGACGGGAACGGTATACAGATAACGCAGCGTACGGAGTTTCATGGGAATTCCTCCAATTGGCCAGACGGATAGTCCGGTGCTATGTTTCATAAATAGTATGGCTTTCATTGGATAACTGGTATTCACGATTGAATGTGTGCTATAATGATTTGGATATTCTTAAGTAGGCTGCAGATAGAAGGAGTTTGAGAAAAGTTTGAAAACATTTGCTGAATTTGGTTTGGAACCAAAAGTGTTGCAAGCAATTACGGAGCTTGGCTTCGAGGAATCTACCCCGATCCAGGACAAAGCGATTCCCATTGCAATGGCAGGAACGGATTTAATCGGCCAAGCGCAGACGGGTACAGGAAAGACGGCGGCATTCGGAATTCCGCTCATCAATAAAATTCCGACAAGCGAGGAACGCATTGTCGCATTAATAATGACGCCAACCCGTGAACTCGCAATCCAGGTGGCTGAAGAAATCGGGAAGTTGACTCGATACAAAGGTCTTCGCTCGCTGCCGATCTACGGCGGACAAGAAATTGGCCGTCAAATCCGCGCTTTGAAGAAGAAGCCGCAAATTATTATCGGTACGCCAGGACGTCTCTTGGACCATATTAACCGCAAAACGATTCGTCTTGAAGATGTTCAGACGGTCGTATTGGACGAGGCGGACGAAATGCTGGACATGGGCTTCATGGAGGATATTCAATCCATTCTGAAGCAAGTGCCGGAAGAGCGTCATACGATGCTGTTCTCCGCAACCATGCCGCTCAACATTCAGAAATTGGCCCAACAATTTTTGAAAAACCCGGAGCATGTATCGGTTATTCCGAAACAGATTACCGCGCCATCGATTGAACAAGCTTATATCGAAGTGCATGAACGTCAAAAGTTCGAAGCGCTGAGCCGTTTGCTTGATATGGAATCCCCGGAACTCGCTATCATCTTCGGTCGTACAAAACGTCGTGTCGATGAGCTAAGCGAGGCGCTCCAGAAACGCGGATATTCTGCTGACGGATTGCACGGCGACTTGTCCCAGAATCAGCGGGACAGCGTAATGCGCAAATTCCGTGACGGAAGCATTGATGTTCTTGTCGCTACGGACGTAGCTGCACGCGGCCTCGATGTATCCGGCGTGACGCATGTCGTTAACTTCGATCTACCGCAGGATCCGGAGAGCTACGTACACCGTATCGGTCGTACAGGCCGTGCCGGCAAGGAAGGTACGGCTTGGTCCTTCGTGACGCCGCGAGAGATCGATCATCTTCATTTCATTGAGAAAATCACTCGCCAGAAGATGAGCCGCAAGCCTCTGCCAAGCATAGCGGAAGCGATTGAAGGCAAGCAGCGGGTAACGGCGGAGCGAATTCTCGATATCGTGAACAGCGATGAATTCTCGGAATACAAAGCTATTTCCATTCAACTGCTGGAGCAATACGATTCCGTTCATCTTCTAGCGGCGGCGATCAAATTGCTGACGGGCGAGAAGAAGAACGTGGATGTGGAATTGACACCGGAAGAGCCGCTACGCGCGAAGAAGCGCAGACCGGATATTCGTTCCAACGGACGTCCTTTCAACCGCAGCGGCGGAGGCTCGTCATACGGCGGCAACCGCGGAGGAACTGGCGGCGGCGGTTATCGCGGACGCGATGACAGACGCACCGGCGGAAGCACGCGCGGCGGCTATGAGAACCGCGGCGGAAGCGGCGGCGGATACGGCACCAAGAGAACCAGCGAAGGACGTACGGAGAACCGCCGTCCGAAGAGCAGCTCAGAGGGCTACATCAATAATTAATTGAAGAACCGAGGAAGTCCGTGATGCCTTCCGGGCATCGGGGCTCCTCGGTTTTTTTCAAATTAGTCCGGCTGGAACAATCACAACATTCTGGAGGCAGATTCGATGGAACCAAGAGGGCTGATGGGTGGATTTTACCGTATTTCCGAGTGGATCATGCGGTTGTCGGTTATCAATGTATTATGGTTACTCTGTTCAATTCCATTCGTATTTTTCGCATGGGGATTATTGATGTCGGCAGATGTCAGTCAAGTGTATTCTGCGCTTATCGCAATGGCAGTCGTTGCGCCTTTCACTTTGTTTCCGGCTACAGCGGCCATGTTTACGGTCGCGCGCAAGTGGGTAATGGGGGAAAGCGACGTAGCGCTGTTTAAGACGTTTTTCCGAGGTTATAAGGAAAACTATAAACAAAGCATGCTCGGCGGAATCCTCTATACGATTTTGTTCGCCATTATGATCGTCGATTTTATTGTTTACCGCGAGCAATTGAATTTGCTTTCCTATATTTTCATAGCTTTCCTGGTGCTATTGATCGTATCCTTATTCAACTTCTTTTCTATGCTTGCTCATTATCATATGAAAACGTTTCAATTGCTGAAAAATGCGATTCTCATTACAATCGGCAGACCGTTTCGTTCATTATCGACAGCGATTATGGCTGGGGCAGTCATGTATTTCAGCACAAGATTTACGTTCCTTATTCCTTTCTTTATGGGCAGTATCATCGCTTATTTGTCCTTCTGGAACTTTCATTTGATTTACCAGAAGCTTCAGGATCAAGCGGAGAAAGCGCGATTGGCGGAAGAAGAAGAGGCGGAGAAGGCTGCCGAGATGGACCGGGAAGATCTGTTGAAGGAAAATTCGAACGGGACCAATAAATAACATCGGGCCTGCGTTTACTTTTGTATTTTTTCGGTCTATAATAACTATACCTCCTGCGATGTTCGTTACGGCTTTGCGCTGTTTTGAACCAATGGCTGTTTCACGGGAGACCTAAATCGAAGCGTAGCTGACATGCCCCCGAAAGGGGACCTCAAAAGCGGTTCTGCGGTCACCCACCTGCGTAAGCGGGTTCAGAAACAAGTGAGTCGGACGGCATAGGCGGGTTCAATTGATCTAAGAAAGAGCATTTGCCGGTTAAATCCGGTGATAGCTCTTTTTTCATTGGACAAATCATGGTATCATTAAGAGTAATGTACATAGATGCCGGAGGGGGAGATCGTTGTTGTTGAAGCGGACCTTGATCGGGCTGCTGCGCAGTCATGAACAGACGGGCGATAAAGCCAAGGATCCATTGCTCAAATCTCATTTCTACAAGCTCTCGAAGGATAAGGCTTGGGAAGAAGTAATATCGACTCTTAAGAAGATGCAAGGCTATAAGGTGCTTCACGAGGTGCAATCGGTAGGGGAAATTGTGCTTGAGAAGCGTACGGCATTCGGAAGGACGATGGACATTACGGTATCCGTCATTAGCGTCAATCCTCTTCAATCGGCGGTCGACATTTATTCCGCCTCCCGCGGCTCATTAGGAGATCTTGGCTCTAACTATAGGGTTATCCTGGATTTGTACCGAACGCTGGATAAGAAACTTGCTGCATTTAAAGTGAATAGTTAATAAATAAACAAAGCGAGGAAGGTTGTCCTTCTCTCGCTTTGTTTGCAGTCTATGCCTATTATGGATAATTATACGAGCGACTTCACCGCATTGACGGCTTGCTCGTAATTAGGGTGTTCCGTCATTTCAGGAAGGTACTCGGCATATTGAATTTTGTCGTTAGCGTCGATGACGAAGATAGAGCGGTGATCAAGACCCAGCTCCTTGATGTACACGCCGTAAGCTTCGCCGAAGCTGTGAGCTTTGTAATCGGAGAGCATAACGACCTTATCGACGCCTGCAGCTCCGCACCAGCGCGCTTGCGCGAAAGGAAGGTCGACGCTGACGGTCAGTACGATTACGTTCTCTCCAAGCTTGCTTGCTTCTTCGTTGAAACGGCGCGTCTGAGCATCGCAAACGCCTGTATCGATGGAAGGAACGACGCTGATTAATTTCACTTTCCCGGAAAAGTCCTTCAATGAGACAGCTTCCACCAGCGATTTGTTAAGCGTGAAATCAGGAGCTTGGTCTCCCGCTTTCAATTGAGGTCCAATTAATGTGATCGGGTTGCCCTTGAAAGTAGCGGCCCCATTACGTTCTTGTGACATTGTAAGATTCCTCCTCTAAAAGTTATGGTCAATACCAGATTTATTATAATCGTTAGGAATCGGCCTTGTCCAATTATTGGAGAGAAAAGGAGATGTGCGATGATCTTTCTGCGCTATGAAAGCTTCCGTTCCTATTTACGGCAATTTCCGGTTACTTCCGCGTTAATCGCATTAAATTTGATTTATTTTATCGTAATTGCTATTAATGGAAATCCAAACGAAGTTTACCATGCCGTAAAGTTCGGCGCATTTGTAACCCATGCCGCAGGTGATCCGTATGGAATGTTGGAGCCGTGGCGTTACGTGACCTCCATTTTCATGCATTCCGGACTGGAGCACTTGCTTTTCAATATGTTTGCTTTGCTTGTATTCGCGCCTCCGCTGGAAAGGCTGCTGAAGCCGGTCAAATACACGATTTTTTATTTCCTTTGCGGCTTTGCCGGCAATGCGGCCAGCGCTTTCATTGGCGATATGACCAATGATCCCGATGTGCACGTAGGCGTAGGGGCGTCAGGAGCCATTTACGGGATTTACGGCGCCTATTTATTTATATCCCTTCTCCGTAAGTCGCAGCTGGATGAATCGTCGAGGAAAACGGTGTATACGATTCTAATCTTCGGCGTCATTTATTCCTTCCTGGTCCCTCAGGTTGACCTGTGGGCGCATGCGGGAGGCGCTATTGCCGGCTTTCTGCTTTATCAAATTTTCGATCGAACTAAAGCGCCGAAAACGCGCTACCGGACCTGAAGAATATATATTTACTGGGAGAGAAACGAATCGGTATGGAACTTCGTCAGCTTCATTATTTTGTGAAAGTAGCAAAGAAAGAGCATGTAACGCAGGCTGCGGAGGAGCTGCATGTTGCGCAATCGGCGGTTAGCCGGCAAATTCATCAGCTTGAGGAAGAGCTTGGCGTTAAATTATTCGTTCAGAAGGGGAGGAATCTTCAGCTTACTCCCGTCGGGCAATTATTTCTGAAGCGCGCGGAGGTCATATTGGCGGACCTTGAACGGGCAGTGACTGAGATTCACGAATTTCTTGATCCGGAGAAAGGTGAAATCAGGCTGGGCTTTCCGCACAGCTTAGGGATCTCGTTGATCCCACAGGTAGTCGCCGCGTTCCGCAAGCTGCATCCGAACGTAAAGTTCCGGTTTAAGCAGGGAATGTATCCTACGCTTATTCGGGATATGCTCAAGGGCGATATCGATTTGGCTTTTATTTCGCCCTTTCCCGATGAACATGAATTCGTATGCGGCGAGGTGCTGCTTACCGAGGAACTGTATGCGATTCTGCCGCCGGGTCATCGATTGTCGGAGAAAGAGTCCATTAAATTAAGAGAGCTGGAGGAGGAGAACTTCGTATTGTTCAGCGAAGGGTATTCTTTGAGGCCGATTGTATGGGAAGCTTGTCAGGAGGCCGGATTTACGCCTAAGATCGGTTTTGAGGGTGAAGAGACGGATACCATCCGCGGATTAGTCGCGGCCGGGATGGGGGTAAGTCTGCTTCCGGAAATGGCTCTTCATTATACGGGGCAGCTTCAGCCGGCAAAGGTAAGGGTGACGGAGCCGGAGGTAACCCGAACCATTGGACTGATCAGGCGTTCGAATGAAAAGCTGCCGCTTGTCGCTAAAGTGTTCCATAGCTTCCTGATAAGTTACTTTCAAGACCGGGTTCTAAGCTGATAAGGAACAAAATAGGAAGGAGCTGTTCATTTGGTCATTGCGACCAAAACGGAACAGCTCCTTTTTTATTCCTCCCTGCTTCCGGCAACGAAGATCATAATATATCTGACAAGCTCCAGCAGCGACAGAAGCGCGGCTGCTACATACGTTAAAGCTGCTGCATTCAACACCTTGGCGACGCCGCGTTCTTCATCGTTCGTAATGAAGCCTTCCGCGACCATAATGTCTCTCGCGCGGCTGCTCGCATTAAACTCGACGGGCAGCGTAATGAGCTGGAACGCGACGGCAACCGAGAAGAATATGATGCCGAGGCCGATCAAATTAAATGCGGAGAACAAGATGCCTGCAATGAACAAGAAAGGCGCAACGCCGGAAGCGAAGTTCACGACCGGGAAAATGCGGTGGCGCAGAACAAGCATCGGATAATGTTCGGAATGCTGTATCGCGTGGCCGACCTCGTGACAGGCTACGGATACGGCTGAGATCGTGCTTTCGTAATACACAGGTTCCGACAGCCGGACAACGCGGTGAATCGGGTCGTAATGATCGGTAAGAGAGCCTCGTACCGGCTCGATCGGCACATCGTGCAGGCCGTTGGCGTCCAGCATGCGTCTGGCTGCTTGATAGCCGGTTAAGCCGCTGTTCGCTGGTACACGGGTCCATTTCTTAAAGGTCCCTTTTACTCGGAATTGTGCCCAAATCGTCATAATAAACGCGAGTATCGTCAAAATAAAAATCAACGTCATTGAGTCATTCCTCCATAGTTGTAATGTATAAATACGTTACATGAGGGAGCTCTTGTTAATCAGGAGCATAAGCGCTTCGATGCAAGCGGCTGTTTGAGGCATTAAACGCGTATAAATGTGATTGGCTTGTCGCGGCTTTAAATTTTTAATAACCGGCTCCAATTCCTTAACCTCGCGCTCCAACTGGCTCAAATGATGCTGCAGGTCAGTCAGCTTGCGTGAAACCTGCTCCTCCGGCGTTATTCGGCTCCAGCTGTCTATCGTTGCTTTTATCTCATCTAACGTATATTTATCTTTTTTCATTTGTTCAATACGTTTCAGCCTCTCCAACGTTTCATCTGCATACAGTCGGTAATTTTTGGCTGAACGCTCCGCAGGTTCGATTAAACCGAGAGTCGTGTAATAATCAATTGTCCGCGGACTGATGTTTGCAAGCTTGGACAGCTCACCGATTCGATACATATTCATATCCTCATCCTCCATTCGTACCGCTCTTTTCAATATCTCTTAATGATAATAGTAAAGGAACCATACAGTCAAACGTGTTACATATATATGAAGGATGTGGATAGGCAATGCCACTATCATAGGAATCTATTCCTATGATTACAAAAAATGCGAAGAATAAAACCGCTTTTTGGGCGTTTTTTGAGCAGACAGGTTTAAAAACTTAACGTTCGTGTTAGATTTAATGCCGAACGTTAGATTTTTTCAAAAAAATAAGGGAAAACATATTGTCAAATTGAGCACTACTGACTATAATGACATTAAGTCTTTCTTCGTATGTAATAAAACATAACATTTAGGGAGTGGTCGTAATGATTAAGAAAACAATGTTAGCTTTGGGGATCTTCACCTTGCTGTTTCCGGTAGCGGCTTTCGCAGAAGATCCTTCCGCAGCAACGTTGAACATGGGGCTAAACACGTTGTGGGTTATGTTGTCATTCATTCTCGTATTGCTCATGCAAGGCGGATTCATTCTTCTTGAAACGGGCTCCACCCGCATGAAGAATGCGGGTCATGTAGCGGGTAAAACAATCTTCACGACAGGTTTGGCCGCACTTATTTATTGGGCGTTCGGTTACGGCATTGCATTCGGCGGCGACAGCGCGGTAAACGCGCTCTTCGGTTGGGGCAACTTCTTCTTCGACCCGGCGGTGGCGGCAGGCGAGGGCGATAGTTACCCAAGCACCGTATTCTTCCTTTTCCAATTGGCGTTTGCAGCTGTATCGCTGTCGATTGCATGGGGCGGTTTCGCAGAAAGAGCAAAGCTTTCTTCTTATATCGTATTTACCGTTTTCTTCATTGCTGTTATTTATCCGGTTGTCGCTCACTGGATCTGGGGCGGCGGATGGCTGGCTGAAGACGGCGCGCAGGACTTCGCAGGCTCGACAGTCGTTCACTTAACAGGCGCGCTTGCGGCATTCGTAGCGACCGTATTGCTTAAGCCTCGTATCGGGAAATTTAACAAGGATGGTTCTGCAAACGAAATTCTGGGTCATAACCAAGTTTTCACTGCGCTTTCCGTATTGCTGCTGTGGGTAGGCTGGTTTGGATTCAACGCGGGCAGCACAGTATCGGTCGGCGACGGATTTCTGGGATTTGTAGCTTTTAACACGATGCTCGGCGCCGGCGCCGGCGGCGTGGCTGCACTGCTTATTTCTTGGGCGATGACAGGTAAAGCGGATATTACGACAATGCTTAACGGTACGCTTGCGGGTCTTGTCGCCATTACGGCATCCTGCGCATTCGTCGATCCTTGGGCTGCAGTCGTTATCGGACTTGTAGCGGGCGTTCTTGTATATTTCAGCGCGAAGTTTTTTGAGAAAATTAAAGTTGACGATCCGATCTATGCATTGTCCGTTCACGGTGCTGCAGGGATCTGGGGTACGCTTGCTAACGGTATCTTCGCAACTCAAGCGCTTGCCGACAAAGTTGGCATAGGTACAGGCGGCTTGATCGATACGGGCAGCTGGAAGCAATTGTGGGTACAATTCGAATCCGTTGTCGTCGTAG
Source organism: Paenibacillus harenae DSM 16969 (assembly GCF_000422465.1). GTDB lineage: Bacteria > Bacillota > Bacilli > Paenibacillales > Paenibacillaceae > Pristimantibacillus > Pristimantibacillus harenae. Next base: position 565,232 of record NZ_KE383842.1, read on the forward strand.
GCGCATTCGTTCTGGCCGCATCGTTCCTCGTTCTTGGCGTGATGAAACTGATCATGGGCTTCCGTGTTACGGAAGAGCAAGAAATTATCGGTCTTGACCTTAGCGAGCATGGGGCTTATGGTTATCCTGAGCAAATGAAAAAAGCAGGTCAAAACATGTAGGGATAATTAATGCGAACATGATGGACTGACCGAGGGGAGAGGACGAGAGCATGAGTGATCCAGTACCGCTGCAGGTACTGAAGCAGATTGGATCAGCTGATCATGTGGAGGGACTGCGCAGTTTGCGCGATCAAGTGCACGAGCAAATGGAAGCTCTTCTCAAGGCGCGTCCCGTCGAGCAGTTTAATGAACAATTGAACGAGGTGCACGATGCGTTGATTCAACGCTCCGCGGCCCTCGCAGAAGCGGAAATGGCACGGTTGGGGAAAGGCTCCCCGCCCGTGCCTTACGCGTATATATTGTTCGGCAGCGGCGGCCGGAAAGAGCAGACATTATCAAGCGACCAAGACAGCGGCGTTGTTTACGAGGATCCTGTATCTGATTCAGAAGAGGTTCAACTGTATTTTAAAGAGCTATGCGAAATGATCGTCATGAACTTGCAGCAGGTGGGATATCCGCTGTGTGAAGGAAACGTGCTCAGCAGTAACCGGGAATGGTGCTTATCCTTAACGGAATGGGGCATGAAGCTGGACAAATGGTTTGCGGAACCGGCTTGGGAGTCGGTCCGTTACCTGTTGATCGTAGCGGACGGCCGATGCGTATACGGGGATGAGAAGCTGCTCCATTTGTTGAAGGATTCGTTCTTCACCGATATGCTTAAATCGCCGATTATATTGAAGCGGATGCTGGAGAATACGATGAGGCATAAGGTTCTGCTAGGTTTTTTCGGCCAATTGTTAAAAGAGCAGTACGGTACGGATACCGGCAGTCTGGACATTAAGTACGGCGCCTATATTCCGATGGTGAATGCGATCAGACTGATGGCCGTCCAAGTCGGCATTCGCGAGACGGCGACCTTGGAACGTATTCGAAGACTGGCGAAGGCCGGTCAATTGTCCGACCATGAGGCTGCGGTTTATGAGCAGGCGTTCCGTCTCTTTCTGCGGCTGCGCCTCATGACGACCGAACAGAAGAACAACGGCTTATATGCAAATAACGGCAAGCTTTCCAGCAGTAAACTGACGAAAGAATTGACTGATGAATTGAAGAGTAGTCTGCGTCTAGGCAAGAAGCTGCAGCGAGCGGTATTCAAGCAAACGATGGGCAGGCTTACGTAGGGCGGTGATGTTGGGGTGAAGGAGCAAAAAGGCGTCGGTCGTATGTGGAATCTCTATAAAATGGGCGGATTTACACCTGCCATCGCTTCGATGCTAGGCTCGCAAAATGCGCAGCAAATGGCATTTATTCGCAACGTCAACAAGGAACAGCGCAAGCAGTCCATGCTGGATACACCTCTTAGGGAGCTGGAGGCTGTCGTATTCGATTTGGAGACTACAGGCTTCAATCCGACGAACGGGGATGAAATTATTTCATTTGGCGCTGTGCTCATGCGAGGCGGAGAGCTGTTCGAAAGCGAGTCGTTCTACAGTCTCGTTAACCCGAAGCGGAAAATTTCTAAAGCGATCGTGGAATTAACAGGCATTACGAATGAAATGGTGCAGGATGCGCCGGACCTTATGCAGGTGCTCCATGATTTTATGGAATTTGTGGGCAGAAGACTGCTTATTGCACATGCTGCCGGGCATGACAAGCAGTTTCTCAATGCTGCCTTATGGCGGACGTCAAAGGTTAACCTGAATCATCGGGTGCTCGATACGATGATGGTGGCGAAATGGCTGGAGCCCAACCGAGATGGATATAGCCTGGACGAACTGCTGAACAGCTGCTGCATACCGATTACGGACCGGCATCATGCGCTGCAGGATTCGATAATGACGGCGCAGCTTTGGCAAAATTATTTAACGCGGATTTTGGAAAGAAATATTACGACGCTGGGCGATTTGTACGCTTATCTAAGCAAGCACTAGTACAAGCGGAATAAATGCGCCATGCTCGCGGACATAGGGCTGCACTTGAGGGTTTTCTTCATCCTGCAGCGAGACGATCCAATAGGAAAGGGAAGACGCAGGCATAAATCCGTCAGCATCGCTAGTTGACGGCAAAGCCTTCGTCCGGGGATGGGAGTGAAATAAACCGACAAGGGATTGTCGGTTTTTTTGCATGTCGTAGTAGGCCCGCGTCCATTCCGCGGGGTCGAATGAGAAAGCATTGCCCGGGCTTGTATGAGCGTTGCGAATTGGAATGACGGTATCGATAACAAGCGGATGAACCGCGTCGCTTGAATCGGGTGTCTGACAGCTTGCAAGGATGCCGCATGCTTCTTGAGGATTTGCTTCGCTACAAATCCGAATAAGCAGCTCATATGCTTCTTTCGTAATCATGCCATTCGTTTCCTTCTCAGTCATGCTTAGGCCTCCCCGAGCCGTACCTGTATATGGAAAGTATACAGGATTTTTCTCTTATGCGCTAACGGACTGTAAAGGCCTTGTGCGGCTTCCTGGAATCATCGTGCTGGGGTTGGCCTTTATGGCTTCAGGGTTTGCCAGCGAGCTTGCCGGCCGTCTTAAGCGAGCTCTACAAACCATAACGTCTTATGATCATCGTCATTCGGCTATTTACTAATGACGAAGGTATGAACAGCGTTGATGTTACCGAAACTATAGGGATAACAGAAAGAAAAGCCTCATCCGATATAAGTGACGGATTTATGGCTAATGTCCCCTGCGGCTTGAGCTTCCATACGCCGCATGATACCATGTAGGCAGAATGAATATTCGCTAGAAGGAAGGTACTTCATGAAACGGATCATCACGCTTTTTACGATCGCGTTTGTTTTTGCCGGCTTAGCTGTTTATCAATATATGACCCACAATCCGGACGCCGCAACGCTGGCGGCATCTTCGGAGGATTTTAAACCGAAGGCCGGGTACAAGGCGGTATCGTTCAAGCTTCCAGCGCTTGACGAGCAGTCCTACGAGATCGGCGGCAAGCAGAGCAAGCTGAGCTTCGTTAATTTCTGGGCATCCTGGTGCGGGCCTTGTGAGCTGGAAGCGCCTGATCTGCAACGTCTTCACGAGAAGTACGGCGAATCGATTCAAATGTACGGCATAAACGCAACAAAGTATGACAAGGAGCGGTCAGCCAGAGATTTTGTGAATGAGCACGAGTTTACATTTCCGATCCTGATGGACCGCGAAGGCGACGTGACGAAGCAATATAAGGTTGACACCTTTCCGACAACGTTCTTGATCGATGACGACGGCGTAATAAGAGAGCGGATTAACGGAGTCATAACATTCGAGGAATGGGAACGGATTATTGCGAAATGGATGTGAGAAAAGAAGGGGCTGTCCCGGCAGGTATCGTACCTGCTTGGACAGCCCCTTTATTGGTCGATAGAAGAAATATTCGCTTAATGGTTCACGAGCCCTATTCGGTCATGCGGGTCGCTATGTCTGCTTTCTACCTTGACCATATTGAGAAGCGCATATCGAATACTGTCAACCAGCGCTTCCCAGCTTGCTTCAATTACGTTGCTCGATACGCCCACCGTGCTCCATGTATTCTCGAGGCTGGTCGATTCGATCAGCACGCGTACTTTGGCGGCCGTAGCGTCCTTCTCGTCGATGACCCGCACTTTGTAATCGGATAGATGGATTTCCTCGATCTTCGGATAGAACTGCACGAGCGCTTTGCGCAGGGCGTTGTCCAATGCGTTGACGGGACCGTTTCCTTCAGCTGCCGTATACACCTGCTGGCCGTCGACGTTGATCTTCACGATCGCTTCGGAAATCATCTGGCCGTTCGTTTTCTCGACGAGCATCTTGAACGATTCCACCTTGAAAATTTCCTTCGACTCGCCGCCGAATGCTTCGCGAAGAAGCAGCTCAAGAGAGGCGTCGGCTCCTTCGAATTGATAGCCCTGATGCTCGAGCTCCTTGATTTGATCCATAATCAGCTTCGTTTTCTCATTGTTCGCATTAACGTCAAGCCCAAGCTCCTGCGCCTTCGAGATGATGTTGCTTTGTCCGGCGAGCTCGGATACGAGAATCCGCTGTTTATTGCCGACCAGCTCAGGCTGGATATGCTCATAGGTTTTGGAATCCTTCATGATGGCAGAGACGTGAATCCCGCCCTTATGCGCGAAAGCGGCATTTCCGACGAATGCTTGGCCTACAGGCATATGCACGTTAGCGATTTCGCTTACGTAACGTGCCGTGCTCGTAAGGGAACGCAGCTTTTCTTCGGACAAAACATCGTATTTCATCTTGATTTGGAGATTCGGGATAATCGAGCATAGGTTCGCGTTGCCGCAGCGCTCGCCGTAACCGTTAATCGTTCCCTGAACCTGCCTCGCGCCGGCTTGAACCGCCGCGAGCGAGTTCGCAACGGCCAGCTCGCAGTCATTGTGCGTATGAATGCCGATCGGCGCATTCAGCTCCTTGCGGATGCGCGTTACGATATCGTGGACTTCGCCCGGGAGCGTGCCGCCGTTCGTGTCGCACAGCACAAGCCAGTCCGCGCCAGCTTCTTCCGCTTTCTTCAACACGGAAATCGCATATTCGGGATTGTGCTTGTAGCCGTCAAAAAAGTGCTCCGCATCAAATAACGCTTCCATGCCGTTGCGCTTCAGGAACGCCACCGAGTCGTAGATCATGGCCAGGTTCTCTTCCAGCGACGTCTGCAGCGCGGTATGTACATGGAAGTCCCATGATTTGCCGACAAGCGTAGCCGCAGGCACACCGGATTCCGCGATTCGCACAAGACTCGCATCCTGCTCGGCCAGGCTGTTCTTCCGGCGCGTACTTCCGAATGCCGTAACCTTGGCGCTGAGATTGAATGCTCTGATCCTCTGGAAAAATTCGATATCCTTGCTATTGCTTCCCGGATTGCCGCCTTCAATATAATGGACGCCCAGCGCGTCAAGCTTCTGGGCAATTTTTAATTTGTCATCCGCCGACAGGCTAATCCCTTCACCTTGTGTACCGTCACGCAGCGTCGTATCAAAGATTGAAATGTTGGTTGTCATTAACGGGACGCCTCCTTCACTGATAGCCTTTTCAAATCATAATTTACTATTATAACACTTGTTGTGCCGAAAGTAGAGAGGGGGGATGCAATTTTGTCCATTTTCGGCCCAAATGCGTTGACTTGAACTTATTGGAATTGTATGCTGGGGGTGGTTAAGCTTATGTGCGTTTCATGGATGAAGACGGGCGGTGCGGCTAGCTGATATGGCAAATGTAAATGAACATTACCCGGTCAAGGGCAGGGTTATCATACATCTGGATATGAACGCTTTCTATTGCTCCGTGCATGAAGCGGAGGAACCGGAGAAATATAAGAACAAGCCGACAGCGGTGTCGGGCAGCGTGGAACAGCGCAAAGGCATTATCGTCACCTGCTCGTACACGGCAAGGAGCAAAGGAATTAAAACCGGCATGACGGTTCGCCAGGCGGTGAAGCTTTGTCCGGAGCTCATCCTGATCAGCCCGAATTTTGAATTGTACCGCAAATATTCGCGCGGATTTATGTCCATTGCGCGGCAGTTCACTCCGCTTGTGGAATCGGTATCGATCGATGAGTGTTACATGGATATCACCGGATCCAAAATGTTCGGTACGCCGCTTGAGATCGCAACGAAGCTGCAGCAGCGGATTCAAACGGAGTGGTCGCTGCCCTGCTCGATCGGTCTCGCCCCTAACAAGCTGCTCGCGAAGATGGCATCAGACATGAAGAAGCCGAACGGTCTTACCGTTCTTCGGATCCGCGATGTAAAGAACATTCTGTGGGATAAACCGTGCGACACCTTATTCGGAATCGGCAGGAAGACGGCGGATAAGCTGGATAAGCTGAATATACGTACGATCGGACAGCTGGCGAAGACGGACGAGGCAATGCTTGTTAAACATTTTGGCGTAGTCGGCTCTTGGATGAAATCGGCTGCGTACGGCATTGACCATGCGGAGGTAAATCCGAACAGGGAGCGCAACAAATCGATCGGCCATACGACGACGCTGCCGAGCGACCTGACTGCAAGGGAGGATGTGTACCGCGTCCTTCTTAACCTGGCGGATCAGACGGGGCGGAGGCTGCGCAGACAGAAGCTGGTCGCGACAACGGTTCAGCTCACGATTCGGAAGCCGGATATGACGACGATTACGCGTTCCCATACGTTAGATGCGCCGACGCAGTCGACTGAGGATTTTTATAAGGAAGCATGCAAGCTGTATGATCAGCACTGGAGAACCGGAGAACCGATAAGGCTGCTTGGCGTCACGCTTCAAAACCTGTCGCTTCTGGAAGAAACGGCGCTGCAGCTCGATATATTCAACTATGAGCAGCAGCCCCGCAAGGAGGCTTTGACGAAGGCGATGGATCAACTGCGGGATAGGTTCGGGGAGAGCGCGGTTTTAACCGCGGGAATGCTGGGAGACGACCCGTCCACCTTAATAAGGAATAAACGAATTCGCGGGACATCCTTGCAAAAGGATGATAGTTTGTTATATATTGATGATTGAAGCTTGACTGGAGATAAAGAACGAGTTCATACGCATTATGTATATTTATTTGGGAGGGAATTTCCATGGCTAAATTTACTTGGGTAGAGAAAGACACATGTATCGCTTGTGGAGCATGCGGGGCTACCGCTCCTGATATTTATGATTACGACGATGAAGGTATTGCTGAAGTCATTTACAAAAATGACGGAAACAAAGGCAATACTGAAATTCCGGAAGACTTGTACGACGATTTGCAGGATGCGGCCGACGGCTGTCCAACGGATTCGATCAAAATCGCCGATGATCCTTTCAATAACTAATTAGAATGGAGAAAAGCTTCTTCTCGCTGACGGATCGGCGGGGAGAAGCTTTTTTGCATTTCTCTATACGGAATGAACAAGCAGCTGCAATGGCGTTACCGTTCTGCCGATAATAGGATTATACCTATGGCTGGGAGGATATGGAATGGAAGACCCGAAAGATATTTTCTATTTGAAGCAATTTGTGAAGAGGCATCCCGGCAATCAAATGGGCTGGTATTTGCTGGGCAAACAATATCTGCTTGCGGGGAAAGACGGCAAAGCGAACTATTGTTTCCTCCAAGCGGGAGAGGTTTACGACGCATTTGAGAATGAAAGCCACCCGTTATCGGAAAATCAGCTTCAGCAGCTTCGGGATTGGGATAAAAAGCAAAAGAAAAAGCGTCTTGCGCGACGGGCGGTCGCTATAGCGATATTGCTTCTGCTTGCCGCTATATGGATTCCAGGCAAAGGTACCGTTGACCAAGAGAAAGAAGCGATACTGCCTCTTCCGGGTATTCCTATCGGTACAGCGCCGCTTGGCGTCGTTGTCGTGCCCTTGAAGGAGCTGAGGCCAATCGGATATGCTTGGAACAGCTTGACGAGAGCGGGCTTGGAAGCTCCGAAGCTGACCGTAGCGGCCCGCATGGAGGAGGAAAACGGCTGGCGAAAGTGGACGGGGAGAACGAAGCTGCTCATGTCCGTCAATCGGGAGGACGCTGCAGGGAAGCTGGAAGTTGCCATGTTAGACCGGGATGCCTGCTCCTGTGAGCCGTCTGGGGATTCGGCCGCTTCGATGCTGTATGAGAAGTGGGCTTCGCGGCAGGAGACGCATTGGACGCTGTCCAGCGCGATCTATCATTATGAACGGAAATATAAAAAATGGCCGGAGAAGCTCGACGATCTCATCCGCCCCTATCCGCATAACGTGTTAGCAGGTGAGCGGAACGGGATGCGCGAGATGTTTGCTGATGTGCTGAATAAGCTGAGGAACGATCTGAAGCCAACGAACGGCAAGGGCGTTTCCGGAACGGATGTGCAGCCGGATCAACCGTCGGATGGGGATGAGACGGACAGCATGACATCCATAAGATCTATCGTAGGCACGAACGGGATCCTGGATCAGGAGTGGTCCAAGCCGCTTGAAATTATCGTCGATAAGGCTGCGCACCGGCTTGCCGTCGTCCAGGGAAACATAATCGTGCGCAGCTATACAGTAGGTCTGGGAGGCGATGAAACGCCGGAGGGCAGCTTCTATATCAGCGAGAAAGTAAGAAATCCGAACGGGCGCGATGACGGGGTATTCGGAAGCCGGGGAATGACGCTGTCGAACACGCTGTATGCGATCCATGGAACCGATGACCCGGCGAGCGTCGGCAAGGATAAGTCGCTTGGCTGCGTCCGTATGAACAAAGACGATGTGGAGGAGCTGTTCGATCTCGTTCCGTTGGGGACAATCGTGCATATAAAAAACGGGACGCTTCCGTCCAAGTCGCAGCAGCCGGCTGAGAGATTTAAGCTGGAACCGCGGCAGAACGAAACCAATCCCGCTAAAATATATGAATGGTTGACGTAATGATTATGTGGAGAGAATGAGAAGGACGGAAACGGCTACAATAACGACGCCAACGATGACGGCGACCCAGGTCAAAGCTTTCTTGTTTAGTTCTTCCTTCGGTTTTGTTTTCATCGTTGCCGGCTTTCTTTTAGCTGCGCTCATCGACAATCAACCTTTCTATTTCATAGTTATAATATCATGCTTTCATTGTAATCGTTTTCTTGACAAGCCGCAATATTCCGGATGCTTGCCTGCAGCCTGCAAGCTCTTTTCTTTTTGTTGCAAAAAAGATAAACTGACAGGTAGAACATACATCTGAGAACGGAGTGGGTAAGTTGCTTTATTCTTCTTTATTAAAACCTATATTTTTCCGAATGGATCCGGAGAAGGCGCACCATATCGTCATAGACGGTTTAGCCGCAGGAGGCAAAGTGCCCGGCCTGAACGGATTGATGCATGCCATGTACGGCGTAGCGAAGTCGCCCGAGCTTGCTGTCGATCTGTTCGGATTACAATTTCCCCATCCGGTCGGCCTCGCGGCAGGCCTGGACAAAAACGGCAAGGCTGCCGACGGTTTCTCAAGCATAGGCTTAGGCTTCGCCGAGGTAGGGACCGTGACGCCGAAGGGACAAGCCGGCAATGAGCTGCCAAGGCTGTTTCGATTGCCGCCTGACGAAGCGCTCATAAACCGGATGGGCTTTAATAACGACGGTACGGCAGCAATGGCCGAACGTTTGTCCCGCCGGAAAATAAACCGAATTCCGATCGCGGTCAATATCGGTAAAAACAAAACGACGCCGAATGAACTGGCGCACGAGGATTACCAGACTTGCATTCGCGATTTATATACATATGGCGATTTTTTTGTCGTTAATATCAGCTCGCCGAACACGCCGGATTTAAGAGATTTGCAGCATGGCGAAGAGTTGAGAAATCTGCTTGGCGCCGTCGTAAAAGAAATCAACGCTCAAGCGGCGAAAGCGGGAACGAAGCCGAAGCCGGTGCTCGTCAAGATCGCCCCGGATATGACCGGGCAGCAGCTGGAGCTAACGGTCGCTACCATTATGGAAAGCGGCGTGTCGGGCATCATTGCGACGAATACGACCTTATCCCGATCCGGTCTGCGGCATTCGAACGCGGGTGAAACGGGCGGCCTTAGCGGGAAGCCGCTGCGGGACCGTTCGACCGAGGTCATTCGCGCCGTATACCGGCAGACGGGCGGGCAGCTGCCAATTATCGGCTCGGGCGGCATCTTTACCGCACAAGATGCATACGATAAAATCCGCGCGGGAGCATCTCTGGTTGAAGTTTATACCGCTCTTATTTATAAAGGTCCCGGCTTGCTCCGCGAAATCACCGGGGGTTTGAAGGAATGCTTGCGTAGGGATGGCTTTCGCAATATTGCCCAAGCGGTAGGCGCAGAACATCGTTAAGAACAGGAGGCGGCCGGATGGACGGTAGAGACTGGAGTCTTTTTTTACAGCCTTATGAACAAGCGGTTGAAGAATTGAAAGTGAAGTTCAAGACGATGCGTGTTGAACTGAAAATAAGAGAGGCATACGCGCCGATTGAATTTGTCACCGGCCGGGTTAAACGGATATCGAGCATCCTGGAGAAAGCCAAACGGCTTAACGTTCCGGCTGACCAGCTCGATACGGGGATCGAGGATATAGCGGGCATACGGATTATGTGCCAATTTGTCGACGACATTCATCGCGTTGCCGATCTGATTCGTTCCCGGAAAGATTTATCGCTCGTATACGAGAAGGATTATATTACGAATTTCAAAGACAGCGGCTATCGCAGTTACCATATGATCGTTAATTATCCGGTCCAAACGGCTTTAGGCTATAAAATCGTGCTCGCCGAAATTCAAATCCGTACGCTCGCGATGAATTTCTGGGCTACGATTGAACATTCGCTCAATTATAAATTTAAAGAAAGCCTGCCGGAGGATGTCCGCAACAGGCTGAAGAAAGCGGCCGAAGCGGCCGCTCAGCTCGATACGGAAATGACGAGCATCCGTAAGGAAATATTGGATGCGCAGACCGAATTCGAGGAGCAATCGAACGTCGTGTCCAAGGTGCTGAACGGCATACAGGATTTGTACTTCTACCATCGTGTCCGGGAAGCGGCGCAGTTCCAGATGAAATTTAACGAGCAGTTCGAGAAAGAGGATTATCAGGGATTGAACCAATTATCGCTTGATATTCAAACCGCGATCGGCAAAGCGAAGAAGGCAAATCAAAGTTGACGCAAAAGAAGAGGCCGAGCGGTGAGCTCAGCCTCTTCTTTTGCGTATGGCCGGCAAGACTAGCCTTTCTGCTTAGGCTTATACGATGCGTCTATCGCGACTCGTATTTCCTCAGCTGTCTTGCCTTGTTTGCTTAAGGCGATGACATCCTCCATCTCCTTCTTGCAGATGCCGCAGCTTGTGCTGTGATTCGTCCAAGTAACGCTGCCCTCGTCCGCGGGATGCTCGGCGACATAGCACCGCAACAGCGAGTCATGCGGCGTCTCAACCGCAATGCCTTCCGCGCAGCCGCAGTAGCAGGTAATGCCGCTCATAATATGCGCATGCTTCTGCACCGCTTCATAGAGCTCGCTCGTATGCGGCGTATAATCGGCCAGAAAGCCGGGGAGCTCATCGTAGGAAGCAGTGGTCTGCCAAGTTTCGGAGCCGTGCTGATGCGTATCTCCATTTCCGTCATCCTTCGCTAAGCCGCAGGCGGTTAAAAGTGTGATAAAAGCGAAGGCGAGCAGCGCCGCGTACATGATACTCCGTATCCGGGAGGCCTTCAGCTCATCGGCCGCTTGCCCGGAAGCTTCCTCCGCGCTTAATCGCTGTCGTCTCATCATTGCGCTTCGGCCCCGGAATATTTGTTGAAGAAGGCTCTGAAATCATCCAGCGTGTAGCCGGCAGTCGTGCCTTCCTCAGCCAAACCGCCTTCCAATTTGTCAACCTGAACCCCGTCTTTGAAATAAGCCAGAGTCGGCGTATATTCGACATTGTATTTGTTAAAGTAAGTCGGGAACTCACGCAAATTAAACTGCGGAAGATCGATGCCGAGCTCATCCGCGAGCGGCATTAATTGCGGCGTTGTATTCCGGCAATGCGGGCAGTCCGAAGCAAAAAGGTAGACAAAGAAATCTTCCTTATCGGCGACCATTTTGTCTAATTCGGCCGGTAATATGATATTCTGATAATGAGGATCGTCCAGCAGGTCGCGGGTAGCCGGATTCAGTTCGGAGACAGGCTTGTCGTATAAGGCGTTCACCTTACCGCTATTGTTCAGTACGAATATGAAACCAAAAAGAATGACGACGATTGCGACGTACACATAGATCATTCTCACTTTCTTTTTCTTTTTCATAAGCTTGTCTACCTCCGACATGGATTTATTATGAACTTGCTGGTTCCTTTGCAGCATGTCCTTACTTTTATATATTATATAACAAAGCTGCATCCGTATGTAAGTAGATCGTCATCGTAGACATTGGCAGGAGGAATTGAGTATGATCGGCAATTTGCCGCGTAATTTCATGGAAAAAATGAAAAGTCTGCTCGGCAGCGAATTTGACAATTTTATGTCTTCTTATGGTGCCCCTCGCGTATACGGCCTTCGAATTAACCGTTTGAAGCTGAGTCCGGAGCATTGGAGAAGGCTTTCGCCTATCGGTTCTGAAGCAAAGCCGATTCCATGGGCTATGGAAGGTCTGTATTACAAGGAAGGCGAACGGCCGGGCAAGCATCCGCATTATCACGCGGGGCTCTACTATATTCAGGAGCCAAGCGCAATGGCGCCGGTAGAGCTGCTCGATGTCCGGCCGGGACACAGAGTGCTTGATTTATGCGCCGCGCCCGGCGGAAAGTCGACCCAAATCGCCGCAAAGCTGCAGGGCAGCGGCGTGCTGGTGACGAATGATAATGCCCGGGAACGGACGAAGGCGTTAGCGAAAAATATCGAGCTTGCGGGCGTTCGGAACGCCGTCGTTCTCAACGAGGAGCCGGCAGCGCTCGCTCCCGTCTTCCCGAATTGGTTCGACCGGATTCTCGTGGATGCGCCGTGCTCGGGAGAAGGCATGTTCCGAAAGGACGAATCGATGATTGCCGAATGGGAGAAACATTCCGTCGAAAGCTGCCGGGTCTTGCAGCGCGATATTTTGAGGCATGCCGCAGCGATGCTGATCCCTGGCGGATTGCTGGTCTATTCGACCTGCACCTTCTCGCCGGAGGAGAATGAGCAGCAGATCGCGTCCTTTTTATCCGAGCATCCCGACTTTCAGGTTGAACCGATCGAATGCCGTTACGGCTGGAGGCCGGGCAGAGCGGACCTCATTGAAGAGAAAGGCCTTCTTGATGCGAATCGGCTTGGCAGCATCGAAGGAACGATAAGGCTCTGGCCGCATCTCATCGAAGGCGAAGGACATTTTGCGGCCGTTCTGCGGCGCCGCGGGGATTCCGGTCATAAAAGACTGCAGGCGGAAAAGGCGTCGCCTGAAGCGTTGCCTGCTGCCGATAATAAAAGATTTGAAGGACAGGTTTTACGGGTTAGCGGCCAGGAGCCATATCAAGGTGCGTTAAGGAGCTCAAGCGGAGGAAGTTTGAAACGCGAATCGAGGCGCAGCGGCGGGAAGCCGAATGATGAGCGCATGGAGCAGCGGGACGAACGGCGCGAAGGGAAACGACAGGTCAGAGACATCGGGATGAGCATTGGACGAACGCATCGATCCAGTAAGAAAGCGTATGGCAAAGATCGGGATAAAAATACGAACAGCGGCGGGCTAGAGCTCGATCCGGCCGGTTTGTGGCGGCGGCAGGCAGAGCAATTCGTATCAGGCGCCGCCGGGTGGGAAGGAAGGATAGTCTCGTACGGCTCCAGGGTTTATATTCAACCGATGGACATTCCGTCTCTGGACGGCTTGCGCGTCGTAAGGGCCGGCTGGTATGTCGGCGAAGCGGGGAAGGGAAGAATCGAGCCTACGCATCCGCTCGCGATGGGTCTAAGACGAGAGGAAGCGCAGCGCTCGGTCGATTGGAGCCCGGACGATCCGCAGACGCTTCGTTTTCTGAGAGGGGAAACTTTATTTGTGGAGGAGTCGTCGATCTTGCTGCAGGACGGCGCTGCCCCCAAGGGTTATGTTCTGGTCTGCACGGACGGTTACCCGATCGGCTGGGGGAAATATGCAGGCGGCATGATCAAAAATGAGCTTCCGGCGGGATGGAGAATGATGTAGAATGAGCAAACGAATTCGAATCGATAAGCTGCTGGCCCATATGGGGCTCGGAACGCGCAGCGAAATAAAAAAAGCGGTTAAACAGGGTAAGGTGACCGTCGACGGCAAGCCGGTGAAGGACAGCGGCCTTATCGTTGATCCGGATCAGGCTCAAGTAGCTTATGATGGGGAAATTGTCGTATATCGCGATGTTGTCTACTTGATGCTGAATAAGCCTCAGGGCGTCATCTCGGCAACCGAGGACGGACGGGAACGGACGGTTATTGATTTGCTTGAGCCGGAGGACCGTCTGCTGGAGCCGTTCCCGGTGGGACGGCTTGATAAAGATACGGTAGGCCTGCTGCTGCTCACGAATGACGGACAGCTTGCGCATGAGCTGCTGTCTCCCCGCAAGCATGTCGCCAAAACCTATGAAGCGCTCGTCCAAGGGGATGTGGGGGAAACCGACGTTCAGGCATTCGCCGCAGGCGTGACACTGGACGACGGGTATGCCGCGATGCCGGCAGAGCTTCATATTGTGAATCGCGAGCAGAAGGAGGGCATGGTCTACTCATCGATCTCGCTTACGATTATGGAAGGCAAGTTCCATCAGGTAAAGAGGATGTTTGAAGCGGTGGGTAAAAAGGTTATCGCTTTGAAGCGGGTATCGATGGGACCGCTGCGGCTGGATGAAACGCTCGCCGAAGGAGCATACCGGGAGCTGACAGAGGAGGAAGTGGCGCTGCTTCGCGGGCATAGGCAGACGAACGGTTAGTTTATTTTTCAAAAAGAGATAAAGTCAGGAGTGGGAGAATGAGCTTGAAGTATGATTTGATTGCGCTTGACGTCGACGGGACGCTGCTTACGGATGACCATGTGCTAACGGACGCAATACGGGAATCGGTGCGGGAGACGGCGAACCGCGGCGCCCAGATCGTCTTATGTACGGGACGCGGTCCTTCAGGGGCGATTCCGATTCTTGAGGAGCTGGGACTAAGCGGAACGGTCATTACGCATAACGGCGCGGCGACCATTAACGCGGATGACCGGACAGTCGTGCATCAATATGATATGGTACAGGAGCATCTGCTTCGCTTTATCGAGTATTGCCGCAAGCAGGACATCCGATTTAATTTGAATACGGCGTTCGAATTGATGGTTGAGAAGCTCACGCCGGAAGAAGAAGCAATGTATGCGCATTTTCAGGAGAAGCCCTTGCTTCGTGACCTTAGCGGAGACTTGCCTGGCAGCTTAGTGAAAATGTCCGTATTCGGCAGCAAGGAGCAGATGGATCTCGTGCAAGCGGAGTGGGCGGAGTGGCGGCAGTGTCTCAAATCGATCCGCAGCGGCGATTATTTCATCGATCTGCATCACCCGGAGGCAAACAAAGGGATGGCGCTTCAGCAGCTCGCGGAAATCCGGAGGATCGACCGCAGCCGGATACTTGCCATCGGCAATTACTATAACGATATTACAATGCTGCAATTCGCGGGCACGGGCATCGCGATGGGGAATTCGCCGGAGGGCGTCAAGCAGGCTGCGGACGCGGTCTCGCTGACGAATAATGAAGACGGCGTCGCCGCCGCTTTGCGCGAATATGCATGGACATAAATGAAAAACCCGCCGGAGCGCTAAGCTTCCGGCGGGTTTTTGTTTTACGCACGATATCGTGGAAATAGTACTATACCGCTTTCGATACGATTACCAGAAGGGTGAACAATTCCAAGATTGCCCCTATGGACGTAAAACCTTTTGGAGCGCCCCCTGAATGTATAAAGGGGGCATCAGCAATTCATTCATGCCGCATGTAAGGCTGCTAGTCAGGCTGACCGCCAGTTCAGGCGAATTGCCAAGTCATTATGTTACCGGCCACGTCCGCGCGGCTTGCTCTTTGAGCCTCCGCCGCCCGGAGCGCTGCTACGACCGCCGCTTGAGAAGTTGCCGCGTCCGCCGGCAGGAGAGTTGCCTCGCTGTCCGCCGCGTCCTCCCGGCTGGGCGTTGCCGCGCACTGCGCCGCGGCTGCTGCCTCTCGCCTCGCTTTGAGCAGCCAGCCACGGATTGTCGGCTGCCGCGCTTGCGCTTCCTGCCGCGCGCGCATTGCCGCGAGGTCTTCCGCCGACTGCAGAACGTCCCGTCCCGCTTCGCTCGCCGCCCCGCCCGGAACCGCCGGCAGCTGCACGACCCGTTCCGCCGCGGGCTGCAGGGCGATCTGCGCTTCGCCGATCTGCGCTTCGGCCGCCGTCAAGCCGTTCGCCGCGCCGTCCGGCCCAGCCCGAGCTTTGTCCCGCTGCCTCGGCTGAATCCCGTGCCGCGCCGCCTTCATTCTTGCGTCTGCTGACCGCCGCACGTCCCATTTCGCTGCGGCCGCCTCTTCGTCCGCCAGGCTTAGCCCCACGGTCTTGCTGGGCGGTACGTTCGCGCCCGCCGCGACGTCCGTCGGACTTTTGTCCGCCGCGCCTGCCGCTTTCACCGCTGTCTTTCTCCTTGCGCGGGGAAATCGGACCGCGTACGGCCGATTCCTCACCGTTACTATCGATGGAGCGGCGGTCCAGCTTCGCGTTAATGCTCTGTTCGATGGACAGCAGCGTGTTTTTGTCATAAGGGGTAGCGAGCGTAATCGCTGTACCCTGCTGCCCGGCTCTGCCGGTTCTGCCGATGCGGTGGATGTACAGCTCGCCGTCCTGCGGCACATCGTAGTTATACACATGCGTAACGCCTTCGACGTCAAGTCCGCGAGCAGCAACGTCGGTAGCTACGAGCACCTGAAGGCGCGCGTCTCTGAATCGTTTCATGACCTGCTCGCGCTTGGCTTGCGTCAGATCGCCGTGGAGCTCATCCGATTCCACGCCCAGTTCTTGCAGCGCTTCGTTCAGCTTCTTGGCGCGAACCTTCGTCCGGCAGAAAATAACGGCCAAATAGGGTTGATGACTCTCCAATAAATGAATAAGCGCCTGCTGCTTGGCGCGGTCCGTCGTTTCATAGACAATCTGCTTAATGCTGTCGAGCGTCACATTCGTGCTGCGAATGCGGATATCGGCTGGGGATTTCATATATTCCGCTGCCAAGCGGCGTATCGCATCCGGCATCGTTGCGGAGAACAGCATCGTCTGGCGGGCTCTCGGCGTTTGCGTAATAATGCTCTCCACCTCTGTCAGAAAACCCATATGCAGCATTTGGTCGGCTTCATCGAGCACCAGCATTTGAAGCTTGCCTAAGCTTACGGTCTCGCGTTTCATATGATCGATAAGCCGGCCGGGAGTCGCAACGACGATATGCGGCGCTTGCTGCAGCTTGCGAATTTGCGCATCTACGTCCTGACCGCCGTATGCGGCAAGCACGCGTATGCCTAGGGGCGGCGCCAGTTTCTTCAGCTCGCTCGTAATTTGAATGGCGAGCTCCCTGGTCGGCGTCAGAATAAGCGCCTGCACCTGCTCCTTGTCGACATGAATTTTTTGCAAAATAGGCAGCGAAAAGGCCATTGTTTTGCCAGTGCCGGTCTGTGCTTGCGCAATGACATCCTGACCTCCAAGCAGCAGGGGGATGGTTTGTTTCTGAACCGGTGTCGGCTCCGTAATGCCGTCTTGATGAAGTATTTCACTTAACTGGGGAGTAATTCCCAAAGCGGTAAAGGCGGTTGACATTCGTATATTTCCTCTTTTCGTGTACATCGTTTGATGTTTAGTATAACAGTTGTCTCTATGATGTGCATCTTTGGATCTCATATGCTATCCTGATTTCAACACAAGAAAAGCAGAGGAATGATGAACGATGAATGGAACGGAACGCTCCGCGATTAGAGCGGGTATTCAGGTAGATATCGTATTGAAACAGGATCAACGGACCGGCAAGCTTACGCGCGGAATCGTAAAAGATATTTTGACCAATTCGCCCAATCACCCGCATGGAATAAAAGTGAGGCTTGAAGGCGGCCAGGTCGGACGGGTTAAGCATATACTCGCTAATGAATAAAGGAGTCCTGCTATGGCATTCGGCATTAAGAGAGCGGAAATGGAACTGTGGAAACAGGCCGTTGCCCGCGGCGATATCGCTTATTTAACTCATTATTGGATAGATCCGCGTTTCCCCGGGATGCGGACGGTAACGAAGGTAGGCTGCGCGGATCTGGACAAGCTGTCGCGCTGGTGTGTAGACAACGGACTAAACCCGCGGTACATTCATGCCAGGTCCGAATATCCGCATTTCGACCTGCTTGGATCAAAGCAGCGCGATGTGCTGCTGCAAGCGAATCAAATGGAGCAGTTAAGGCGGTTCGGAATGTTATCTTGAAAGGGGAGAATGGAGATGACCGATGAGAGGGCGGCTTTGCTTCGGGATTTCGGGGAATGGCTCCATTTCGTTACGGATTTAGGCCGTTATGGCGATTGGCTGTGGAATCAGAGCATAGCGGCGGGCAAATGGTCCGTTCGCGAGGTTGTCGGGCATATTTTAAAATGGGACGAGTATTTCCTTGAAGGGGCGGTAGCAAAGGTCGGCATAGGGCAGTCCCTCACCTTAAAGCATATCGACTACGATGAATTTAATCGTGAGGCTGCGGCTTATGGGAAGGAAGCCGCGTCCGGGGAGCTGGTCAATCAAGCGGTGCGGATGCGTACCATGATTATCAGCGAGCTGTCCGGCTTGACGGAGGAGCAGTACACTGCGGCATATAAGGACGCCGACGGCAATCTTTTTGAAGCTGCGCAATACATAAAGGACTTTATTTGGCATGACCGCCATCATATAGGGCAAATCCGGAGTCTCCTTTATTTCCGGCTAGAGGAAATGAGCCTCAACGGCTGGCCGGCCTTGCAGACGATCGTGTATGACGGCTGGCTTCTCCGGTTCTCGGAAGGCTATACGAAGCGTTCGAATTCCGTCAGTCCGATCTATGGTCATACGATTAAGCTTACCGACAAAATAGAAGCTTGCGAGCGCCTCTACAAAGCGCGCGGGATCAGGCCGGTATTCAAAATGACCCCGTTCGTCAAGCCTGCTGAATTGGACGGGGAGCTTACGGCTCGCGGATACGGACGGATCGATCATACGTTTGTCAAGACGGTTCATCTGGATCAGGTTCAATTGCCGGCCCATTCCGGCATACAGCTCGAACACGATCTTACGGAGGAGTGGCTCGCTGCATTATCCGGATTGTACGGACTATCGGAGGGGCAGAGGGAGGTTACCCGCAAAATGATGGAGCAATCGCCGCTTGCGAAGTGCTTTGCGATTTTACGGGAAGAAGGAGTCCCCGTCGCTTGCGGCATCGCCGTCATCGAGGATGGCTGGATCGGGCTGTATGACATCGTAACGAGTGCCAACCACCGTAATCGCGGCTTCGGCGAGCAGCTTATTTTGCACGTACTGGATTGGGGCAAGCGGCAGGGCGCGAAGCACGGCTACCTGCTTGTCGTGAAAGAGAACGCGCCGGCCAACCGGCTGTATGAAAAGATCGGCTTTGTCCATCAGTACGATTATTGGTACCTTGTACATCCGGAATAAGAGCTGAATTCCGAAGGAGGGTATAAATGTGGCAGCGTTGAAAAGATGGTTGATTATAGCTGTGGGCTTGTTTTCGGTCACGGCAGGCTTGATCTACATAAACGGTGAGTTATTCGGCTTTCGGTTTCTCGGGCCGGAGATAGGATCTGAACGGTCAACCGTGCTTTTTTGGTCGAGAAACTCGATCGGGCTGGGCTTTATTCTCCTCGTAACTCTATTAATAAGACCGAAGATGAGGGAGCAAATCAATGACGGATTGCTTATTCTCATGCTTGGTTTATTGTTTATCATCCAGCTTCCGCCCTTTTCCTTATGGCTGTTGTTTGCTTTTTTCGGCAATGTGGAGGTCGCAGCAGGTATTATGCTCCACGCATTGCCGCTTGCGGGCATTATACGAATCGTAACTTTAGGCCGCAGGGAAAAGGCGCAGCTATAGTTGGGCATTGAAAGGGCTATTATACGGCAGTGATAACCCATCCGTCGCTTGACAGCGAACCGCGCGATCATTATAATCGAAACTAACCATTTTTATGCATATTCAGCGTTGAAGAGGAACAGTAATTTCGCAGACAAGGCATAGAGAGCCGGCGATTCATGGTGGAAGCCGGACCTGTTGCGGAGTGAAGCTCGCCTTGGAGCTGGGCGTACGAGGTATTCATGCTTGCCATGATACGCAAACGCTCCGTCTGGCCTGCGTTAAAGGCGACAAGTGAGTGACAGGCAAAGCATGCCTGCCGCTAACTAGGGTGGTACCACGGGAGAACAACCTCTCGTCCCTAGCGTTAATCGCTGGGGGCGTGAGGTTTTTTTGGTTTCCGGTCATCCGGAAAGAAAAATTTGATTCGGCGTTAAAACTACCGATCAAAGTATGAAGCCTGGGAGGTCAAACAAGATGAGTCAGGAACAGCAATTTCACGGATATCATCCGCAGGCTGTCGAGCTGAAGTGGCAGCAGTATTGGGAGAACAACAAGACGTTTGAAACAAAAGAGGAGCCCGGTAAGCCAAAGTTCTATGCGCTGGATATGTTTCCGTATCCATCGGGGGCCGGCTTGCACGTCGGTCATCCGGAAGGTTATACGGCAACGGATATCGTATCGCGCTACAAAAGAATGCAGGGCTACAACGTACTTCATCCGATGGGCTGGGACGCGTTCGGCCTGCCCGCGGAGCAGCATGCACTGGATACCGGCCAGCACCCGCGCGACATCACGTTCAAAAACATCGATAATTTCCGCAGGCAAATTAAATCGCTGGGCTTCTCCTATGATTGGGACCGCGAGTTCAGTACGACGGATCCGGATTATTACAAATGGACGCAATGGATTTTCATCCAGTTGTATAAGCGCGGCCTTGCTTACGTAGCGGAGGTGCCGGTGAACTGGTGTCCCGCCCTCGGCACCGTGCTTGCCAATGAGGAAGTCATCGACGGCAAGAGCGAGCGCGGCGGCCATCCGGTAATCCGGAAGCCGATGCGGCAGTGGATACTGAAAATTACCGAATACGCGGATCGGCTGCTGGACGATCTGGAGGAGCTTGATTGGTCCGAGAGCATTAAGGATATGCAGCGCAACTGGATCGGAAAGTCGAAGGGCGCCGAGGTTACGTTCAACATTGAGGGGCATGACGCTTCGCTTGTCGTATTTACGACTCGTCCGGACACATTGTTCGGCGCGACTTACTGCGTTCTCGCTCCCGAGCACGAGCTTGTCGCCCGGATCGTAACGCCGGAGCAGCAACCGGCAGTCGAGGCATATCGGGATGCGGCGGCGCGCAAGAGCGATCTTGAGCGTACCGATCTTGCGAAGGATAAAACAGGCGTGTTCACAGGCGCTTATGCGATCAATCCCGTAAACGGCGTGAAAACGCCGATCTGGATTGCCGACTACGTGCTTGCCGGCTACGGGACGGGCGCGATTATGGCGGTTCCGGGCCACGATTCCCGCGACTGGGAGTTCGCGAAGCAATTCGAGCTGCCGATCGTCGAGGTTGTGAAGGGCGGCGATGTGACGCAGGAGGCCTATACGGGCGACGGCGAGCACGTGAACTCCGATTTCCTGAACGGATTAAATAACGAAGCGGCGATTGCCGCGATGATCGAGCATTTGGATGTTACGGGCAAAGGGCAAGGCAAGGTAACCTACCGTCTGCGCGACTGGCTGTTCAGCCGTCAACGGTATTGGGGCGAGCCGATTCCGATCCTTCATCTGGAGGACGGCACGATGAAGACGGTCCCGGAAGACCAGCTGCCGCTTCTGCTGCCTGACGTCGACGCCATCACGCCTTCCGGAACGGGCGAATCGCCGCTTGCGAACGTGACGGATTGGGTGAACACGACCGATCCGGAGACGGGGATGAACGCGCGCCGCGAGACCAATACGATGCCGCAATGGGCCGGCAGTTGCTGGTATTACCTGCGCTTTATCGATCCGAAGAACGACAAGGAAATTTGCTCGCCGGAGAAACAGAAGGAATGGCTGCCGGTCGACCTCTATATCGGCGGCGCCGAGCATGCGGTTCTTCACCTGTTGTACGCCCGTTTCTGGCATAAAGTGCTGTATGATATCGGCGTTGTGCATACGAAGGAGCCGTTCCATAAGCTCGTCAATCAAGGGATGATTCTCGGTAATAACAATGAGAAAATGTCCAAATCGCGCGGCAATGTCATCAATCCGGATGATATCGTGAACGAATACGGCGCCGACACGCTGCGGATGTACGAAATGTTCATGGGTCCATTGGAAGCGACAAAACCTTGGAATACAAACGGCGTTGAAGGCACGTACCGTTTCTTGAGCCGGGTATGGCGCTTGTTCGTCAACGAGGAAGGAAGCTTGAACGGTAAGATCGGCAGCGGCGAGACGAGCGATGCGTTCAAACGGACTTGGCACCGCTCGATCAAAAAAATCACCGAGGATTATGAAGCGCTCCGCTTCAATACGGTGATCAGCCAGTTGATGATTTTCGTCAATGAAGCCTACAAAACCGATCTATTGCCGACAGCGGCAATGGAGCAATTCGTGCAATTGCTGTCTCCGATCGCGCCGCATATCGCGGAAGAGCTGTGGGAGAGACTGGGCCGCAAAGACTCGCTGTCGTATGCGGCGTTCCCAACGTTCGATGAGGCTTGGACGGTAGACCAGGAAGTCGAGATCGTGGTGCAGGTAAACGGTAAGATCGTTGACCGCGTATCGATCGCGGCGGATATGGAGACGGAAGGCATGGAGAGCCTTGCGAGGGAGCTTGAGAAGGTGCGGGAGCTTATTGCCGGCAAGACGATTCGTAAAGTCATAGCGGTAAAAGGCAAGCTGGTCAATATCGTAGCAAACTAACGCAAATCGAAGAGGTGAGCGGACATTAGCTGAAGAACAGCTATTGACCGTTCACCTCTTCGCCTATGAATGCGACGGAAACCTTGGTCAGATCCTCACGGAACTTGTCATGCGTCGTTCGGATGAGCTGATTGAAGACGCCGTCCGTTTCTCTGCGCAGCAGATTCAAAGCTTTTGCGGTTATGCCTCCCGGAACGGCCACCCGTTCCTGAACCTGCTCCGGCGTCAGTCCGCCTTCCGTCAGCAGCATTCCGGTGCCGAGCAGCATCGCGCTCGCAACTTTCAGCGCTACCTCGCGTCCGATGCCCGTTTCTTCGACCGCGGCATCGACGAATTGCTCAAGCAGGAAGGAGATAAAGGCCGGACCGCAGCTCGACAGGTCCGATACGATGCGGGTGTAGCTTTCATCTATGCGCAGCGGATCGCTTATATGCGATAGCAGCGACTCCAAGCTTGCTTTGTCCTCCTCTTGCATCGTTTGGCCGTAAATGCAGAGCGAAGCGCCGCTTAGTACATAATTCGTAATGCTGGGGATGACCTTGGCTATTTTACAATCCAATTCTCCTTCAAGATGAGAGATAAGAACCGGACTTGTAATCGAAACAAGGATTTGATCCGGCCGGACGACCGGCTTAAGATCGTCGACAACCCGCTTGAACTCATGCGGCTTGATGCACAAAAAAACAACGTCGCAGCCGCAGGCAGCGCTCTCGTTCGAGAATTCGGCTCTCATGCCGGAATAACGGTCGGCTAATGCTTGCGCTTTTGCAAAGGTGCGGTTGCTTACTGAGATTTGTGACGGCGATAATGCGCCCGATGCAATAAATGCTTCAATGAGCAGGCTTCCCATTGTGCCCGTCCCGATAAATCCGACATTCATGCTGAACCCTCCTATAGTTTTGCCATCGCAAAACCAGTGTCATTAACTTATACGCGGCTAAGCGTGCAAGGAACAGTCCTTGCATTTCAGTTGCTCTCTTACCATATTCGGAACGACTTGTTTCATATGTCAATCATTTCAAAAAAATGTCGTTTAAAGAGGAGGAATCTTTATGATGAAGCAGCCGTCTATCATGCTATCCAATAAAAAGTTAGCGATCGCAGCCGTTTGCATCGTATGCGCAGCAGCGCTGCTTGGCGCAGCATTCTTTGAACCGAAGAAGCAGGCCCCGGACGAATGGGTGCCTCTCAACGATGCGGTAGGGAATGCGCTGGGACGAATGGAGGAACAGAACGCGGAAGCGGAAGATACGAACATGGCGCCGGCTGCCGCAGCCGGATTTCCGGTCCTTCAGGCAACGGATACGCCGTCCGTGAGAGCGGAGCATGCCGGGGAAGAGGAGAAACCGAACGCCGCAGATACCGGTACGACGGCAGGCGGTCAGGCGGAACCGGACGGCAGGCTTGATATAAACGCCGCGACGGCTGAGGAGCTCGATGAGCTGAAAGGGATCGGACCGTCGAAAGCGCAGGCGATTGTCGCCGACCGCGAGCAGAACGGTAAATTCAAGAGCGAAAGAGACCTGCTTCGGGTAAAAGGAATTGGCGAAAAATTACTGTCGGGCATGCAAGACAGCATTGTCGCTGGTCCATAGATGTGAGAGAATGGAAGCGGGCAAAAAAGTAATTAATTCCGTACAATTATTCTCGCATCCCGCGAATGCGGGCGATTCGAAGTCGCTATAAATGGAACGAGAATGAAATATCGTTCACAGCAGAGGCTCAGCAGAAAGGAAGAAGCGCAAATGAACACTCAGATGCAGGATACCGTCCGGAAGGATTGGGATACCTATTTCATGGATATCGCTTATATGGTTTCGACACGCTCCCGCTGTCCGCGCAGGCATGTCGGAGCGGTGCTTGTCCAAGGAAAGAAGCTGCTTGGCACGGCGTATAACGGCGCCCCCATGGGCGTGCAGGATTGCCTCGAGGCAGGCTGCATGATTTCGGAGGAGATTGAGATGAAGCTGGTCGACGGGCAGGAGCAGCTGTTCAAGAAGCAGCGTTGCATCCGGACGATTCACGCGGAGCAAAATCTGCTGCTGTTCACCGACCGGGGCGATCGCGAGGGCTCTACCGTCTATGTCACCGATCAGCCGTGCTGGACCTGCGCGAATATGCTGGCCAACAGCGGTATCGTCGAAATTGTGTATCACCGTGCGTATCCGAAGGATAGCGATAAAGTCGCTCTTCTAATGAAGCATAAGGGCATCGTTTTCCGCTGCTTGGATCATTTTGAGCCTCCCGCCGGAGCGCACATGGCCGTCACCACCTAAGTACATTCATAGCATGGAGGAGGAACCTCTGAACGTATCGGTTGATACGGGTCGGGGTTTTTTTTATTCTAAGCGGGACGGTTGGCGTCCTCTGACACAGACGCCAACAGGCGTTTCTGCTTGTGTCAACGCAAATCGTGGGACAGGGGGAGAATGAGGATGGGAATGAACAGGCGTCCGTTGCTTTGGTTCGTCATTTGCTGGGTGATCGGCAGCGCCGCGGCGGCCGGCCTGAGCAGCCGCGGCGTCGCGCTTGCGGCGGGCGCGCTCGCGCTGCTGGCGCTGGCCGCCGTGCTGTGCCGGCAGGCGTCATGGCCGCTGGCTGCCGCCTGCGTCGCAGCAGCGGCTCTGGCCGCGGGAGAGCGGATGTGGGCGGATGCCCGCAACGTGACCGCGCTGCAAGCGCTGCTGGCCGCCGCCGAGGCGGACGGTCCGCGAGCGGCTTACGCAGCGGAAGCGGAAGGCACGATCGTGAGCGCGGTGGAGGTCGACGGCGAACGCGCGACGTTCCGCATGGCGGCCGAGCTCGTCGCCGTCGAGGGAAAGGAGCCGCTCCAGCTGCGCGAGCGGCTGCTGGTACAGCTGCGGCTGGATGCGCAGCCGGAGCAGGCTGCCGCCGCGGCTTGGCGGCGCGGCGACCGCTTGCGCGTGGCCGGCGAGCTGACGCTGCCGGCCGGCGCAACCAACAGCGGCGGCTTCGACTACCGCCGCTACCTCAGCAGCCAGAGGATCCACTGGCTGCTGAAAGCAAGGGGCACCGCCGCCGTCGAAGCGGCGCCGGGCCCCAGGTGGACCGCGGCCGCGCTGCTCGGCCGCGTGGACGCCGCGCGCGGCTGGCTCGGCGCGCGGATGGATTTGTTATATCCGGAAGACCAATCCGGATATATGAAGGGTCTCGTCCTCGGCATACGCGAGGACCTCGACCCGCAGCAGTTCCAGCAATTCTCGCGGCTGGGCTTGACGCATATATTGGCCATTTCGGGCTTGCACGTCGCGGTATTCCTATATGCGCTTGGCGGCCTGCTTCGCTTGCTGCGCATGATGCGCGAGCGCATTCTGCTCGTCCTCATGCTGTCCGTTCCGTTCTACGTTCTGCTCTCAGGCGCGTCGCCTTCGGTTATCCGGGCGGGCGTTATGGCGGTGCTCGGACTGCTGGCATCCCGATTAGGCAAGCTCAAGGACGGTCTGCATCTGCTGGCGGCCGCGGCTTTATTCATGCTCGCCGCCGATCCGTTCCTTCTCGAAAATGTCAGCTTTCAGCTTTCCTTCATCGTAACCGTCGGCTTAATCATCGGAGTTCCGCCTCTGCGCAGGACCATGCCGGATTGGCGCAGAGGGAAAGCCGTGCTTGATTTGGCTGCGGTGACCATTGTCGCCCAGCTCGTCTCGTTTCCGGTGACGATTTATTATTTCAATCAATTTCATGCCTTATCGCTGCTGGCCAATTTCCTCCTTGTGCCGTTTATCAGCTTCGTCGTCATGCCGCTCGGTGCGGCTGCGCTGGTCATAGCCATCCCTTGGGCATCCGGCGGGAAAATGCTGGCTTCCGCCTCCCATTATGCAAACGAATGGACCTTCGCCTTGGTCGAGCAGCTGTCGAAGGCCGATACCTTCAGAACGATATGGGCTACCCCGCCGATATGGTGGGTTGCGGCCTGGCTGGCTCTGCTAGGCGCTGCCTTCACCATGCTCGGCAGGCGGGCCGCCGACAGGGCGGGTGACCGCATGGAAGCGGCGTCCGTTATGGAAGAAACCGCTCCAATCGCCTTCGAGCCGGTACCGGCGCTTAAACCGAAGGCGAGGACGAGGAGCGGTTTGCCGATGATTGCCGTCGTGCTCCTGCTGCTGCTGGCCGTTGCCTGCGAACCCGACTTTTTTGACCGCAATGCAGCCGTTGAATTTATTGATGTCGGACAAGGCGACTCCATTCATATCAGGACGCCGGAAGGCAAGCATATTCTGATTGACGGCGGCGGTACGCTCTCCTTCCGCAAGCCGGGAGAAGAGTGGAAGGAGCGGAGCGATCCGTTCGAGATCGGACGCAAGCTGCTGGTGCCGCTGCTTATGAAGAGAGGCGTCCGGCACATTGACCTGCTCGTGATCTCTCATTTGGACAGCGACCATATCCGCGGCCTCCAAGCCGTTGTGGAGACGATTCCGGTTCGCGGCATTTTATGGAACGGTACGGTTAAGGATGCGGACGACGCGCAAAAGCTGTTGTCGTTTGCGGTGGAGAAAGGAATTCCGCTGTACCCGGCACATGCCGGCATGGTACGGCAGCTTGATAAAGAGGCGAAGCTTACGGTGCTGTGGCCGCCCGGACCGCCGGATGGGCAGGTGCCTTTGCTTCAGGAGCAGAACGAGAACAGCGTGGTTATGCTTGTCCAGCTCTATCAATCCTCCTTTTTATTCTCCGGCGATATTAACGCGGATACGGAGCATGCGCTCATTCAAAGTCTCCCGTCCGCTCAGCTGGCGGCAGTACCCATTCCGGTATCCGTCATGAAAGTCGCGCATCACGGCAGCAGATTCTCCACAGGCGCGGCGTGGCTTCGTTACTGGCGGCCGCTTGGCGCCGTTGCATCGGTTGGCGCGACGAACAGCTATGGACATCCTCATCCCGATGTCTTATCCAGACTTGGGAAGGCGGAGGTTTTTCTGTGGCGGACGGATACGGACGGAGAGGTCGGCTTTCGGGTAACAGGTGAAGGAGTTTTTCTCCGGGCTAATGAATAAGATACGTCTATTCCAAATGGAGGAAGCTTTTAATCATCCGATGTCTATATACGGAGTTCTATAAATTTGGTATCCTTTTATGTGGAGTTTAATTCATTTCTTAATATATATAAAAAGAATAGGGAAGAAGCTTCGCCGATATTCTTCGGGGCCGGTTCGACGCGTATGGTTACAGTTTTAATCCAATCGGATTCGCGTCCTGCTTGCCTCGATAACTTATGATTTGTATTGCGCTAAAAAAAATAAAGTGCTTTTTATCTTTTATCTGCAACTTTTATCGTAACCAGTTCGTCAGAATGGTTGCAAGAGAGGGGGATCCTTCGTGGTGGAGCCAGGCCTTATTAGAGCCGCTCAGTCGGGAGATCGCGACGCTTTAATCACTCTATTGCGAGAGGTTGAAACACATGTTTATCGGACAGCCTATTATATATTAAACAACGAGCAGGATGCTCTTGATGCGGCGCAGGAAGCGCTTATCCGCATCTATACGAAGATAGGCTCTTACGAAGAGAAAGCGCAGTTCAAAACTTGGATACAACGGATTGTAACCAACATTTGCATCGATAAGTTTCGCAGAAATAAGCCGACCGTCTCGATCGACGAGCATGAGATGGTTTTCCAGGAGAAACAGAACGTAGAGGACGAAGTCATGTCCGCTTACGCCGTCCAAGACATCCGTGCCGCGATCGACAAGCTTCCCGATCATCACCGTGCGGTCGTCGTGCTTCGGTATTTGCAGGATTTCTCCTACAACGAAATTGCCGACTCGCTCGATTTGCCGCTCAATACGGTGAAATCCTATTTATTCCGAGCCAGGCAGCAGCTGCAAACATTACTCCACGATTATCAGAAAGGTGGTGTCCGGGGATGAATTGTCAAGAGGTGATGGAATTGATGCAGAGACAGCTAGACGACGATCTCGACGAGAGCGAGATGGTCATCTTGAACAATCATACCAGACAGTGTCCGGACTGCGCAGCGATGCTCGAGCGTCTTCAGCTGTTATCCGCCGAGCTCACCAGTTTGCCGAAGGTTACGCCGAGCTACAGCCTGGTGGATGCGATCATGCCGCAGTTGGAGCGGATCGAGCTATTCGGCCAGACAGAAGCGGCGGCAGCGCCGGTCGCAGGCGACGAGACGTTCGAGACGGGTCCCCGCCGAGCGAAGCGCGAGCGCCGCTGGCCTTCGATCCGCGTCATGAGCGGGGTTATCGCCGCGGGAATCGTCGCGGGGCTGTTCCTTGTCACGTACAAGTCCGGAAATGCGCCGAATTTCAACTTATTACAGCAATCCGCTAATGAATCGAACGCTGCTGCCGATACAGCCGCCAATGCGTCGCCTAAGGAGTACGCATTTAGTGCGAACGCAGAAGACGGTCCGGCTGCGCCCGAGGTCGGAACAGAAACAATGAGAAACAGGGATGCCAAGGCCGAAGATCAATCCGTTACGGACAGTCAGTCGGATGACAAGGCTATAATTGGCAAGTCAGCAAGCGAGCCGGATTCAGGAGCGAGCGATGGAGGCCAAGTACGTGAGCCTTCCGGGGAAGCGGAGGGCAGCGCATCCGACGGCGGCGGTTCGAATTCATCCGGAGGCTCGACGGGCTCGTTGGGAGACGGGGCTGACGATTCCGGTCAGCCGGGCGAGCCGCAGCAAGGGATCACTGCGGTTAAAACGGCGGTTGTGTCGCCGGATGGCAAATACAAAGCGAAAGCCGAAGGATTTTCTATCAAAATCTATGCGGAATCCGATCAGTCCGTTGTAGTCGAGTCGCCTCGCAAGAATGGAAGCCTAACCAATCTGGTTTGGTCGGAGGACAGCGCGCAGCTAACCTACGAGGTTCATGTCGAGAAGGGCGCCATCGAGAAATATGTCTTCGATATGAAGACCGGCGAAGAAAAGAAAGCTGAGCATTAATCGTAAGCAATCCGCACACTTTCGTCCGCTATCGCGTATAGTGTAAGTAACGAGAGCGTCTGCGGCGATTGGTTTAACGTCGTATGACCATCCGCAGGGCGGTACCATGGGCCTGCCTGCGAATGTTTATATAGATGTTCGGCAAAGGGATGAGGCCTAGGACGGCTCATCCCTTTGTTGGCGTATTTTCGGTCATTTATGTTGTCGGGGTGAGATAATGGACGCGAAGGAAGCATTGAAGGAAATAAAGGGAGGCCGTTTCCGGCCGATTTATGTGCTGTTCGGGAAAGACCGCTTTCGCCTGCAGCAATTTATAACGTTTTTGACGGATGCCATGTTTACCTCGGACGAGAAGGAGCTTGGCGTCGTCAAATTCGATACGGCGGAAACCTCAATCGATGAAGCGGTGCTTGAAGCGGAGACTTTGCCTTTTTTTGTGCAGCGGAAGCTGATCCTCGTCCGGGACGTCACCGTTCTTGCTGCGGGAGGCAAGGAAGGCGGGAAGGTGGAGCATCATCCGGATAAGCTGATGCAATATATGGAATACCCTTCGGAGTCATCGGTCATCGTCATAGCCGTTCATGCCGAGAAGCTGGATGAAAGGCGCAAGCTGACGAAGATGTTGAAGGACCGGAAAGCATTGATTTCATTTCCTGAGCTGGACGCCGCGCAGCTGAAGCAATGGATGATCAAGCGGGCGTCGGAGCAGAGCCGGACGATGACGGCGGAAGCGGCGGATTTGCTGCTGATGCGCGCGGGAGCCAATATGCAGCAGCTGGCGCAGGAGGTGGATAAGCTCTGTCTGCATGCGGGTTCCGGAGGCGAGATTGACGCCAGGCAGGCATCGCTCCTTACAGCCGCCACGGTCGAGGAGGATGTGTTTGCCCTTATCGATTCCATCGCAGAGCTGCGTATCGACCGTGCGGTTCAATTATATCGGGAGCTTCTCGTAAGACGGGAGGAGCCGATCAAGATCGCCGCCCTTATCGCCAGACAGCTGCGGATCATGCTGCAGATCAAGGAATTGGAGCAGCATCAGTATTCGCCGCAGCAGATGGCGGGTCAGCTTGGCCTGCATCCCTATGCGGTGAAACTGGCTGCGGAGAAGAGCCGCAAATTCCAAACGGCCAGACTTGGAAAGCTTCTTGCCTCATTGGCTGAGCTCGATTACCAGATGAAGACCGGCGTCATCGACAAGAGTCTTGGTCTAGAGCTTTATCTCCTGTCATTAGGGATGGAGAAAGGCGCTTAACATTATTATCCCGAAATATATAAAAGAACGAATCTGCCGGCAGCTTGGGCGGTTCGTTCTTTTTTTAGTTCTTCCGAGGAAAAACGGCAGTTGAACGAGAAGTAAATACGGAGATGATGGCTATGCGCGAAGGAGGATGACGATGACTTGGTGGAAGAACAACAATCTGCGCCTTGTGCAAAACAATTTGCGCGAGACGGACGCGGATATGGACGTGGATCTGCTTATCCGGGAGCTGAAGGATTTCAACGCCAATACGCTCATGATGAATGCGGGCGGCATATTCGCGTTTTATCCGTCGAAGCTTCCGTATCAATACGTGACCCCTTGCCTGAAGAAGGATTTGCTTGCAGAGACGATCGAGAAGGCGCATGCGAACAATATCCGGTTCATTGCGAGATTCGATTTCAGCAAGGCGCATGAATCGATTTTTCGGAAGCGGCCGGAGTGGTTTTACCGTTCCAGGGAAGGAAGCGAGATCAATTACTCCGGCATTGTACATACCTGCCTGAACGGCGGCTACCAGCAGCAATATTCCCTCGATATTTTGCAAGAGGTACTGACGGGTTACGACGTCGACGGCGTTTTTTTCAATATGTTCGGCTACCAGAACTGGGATTACAGTGGGAACTATTACGGTATTTGCTACTGCGGCAGCTGCCGCATGCGCTTCATGGTCATGTACGGTATGGAGCTTCCGGATAACGAGGACCGAAACTCCGATCTATACCAGGCGTACCGGAAGTTTCAGGAAGAAACCTCTATCGACATGTTGGATAAGATCCACAGCCGCATCAAACGGCTGAATCCGGATGCCGCGATTTGTACGTACCACACTCATAAAGTGGATATCGTGAGACATGAGTCCAATACGGCTCTCGGACGGTCTCATCCGAAATGGTTGTATTCGGCGGCCGAGAATGTAATGCCGATAGCCGGGAGCTACAAGGATAAGCTGTCGAGCAACTGCTCGATAAATGCGATAAACCTGACTTACCGCTTTACGGGCGTATCGGAATACGAGACGGAAATCCGTTTATACGAAAATATTGCCAACGGGTCAGGGCTCGATTTTTGCATTATCGGCGCATTCGAGGGTTATCCGGATCATGCGAATATGGAAAAAACGAAAAACGTTTTCCGCTTCCATAAAGAAAATGAAGGACTGTTCGGACATTTCAAGTCCGAGGCGGAGGTCGTTCTCGTCAAGCCCTCGCCGTCCAACCGGGATTCTCAGCAGGAATATCTCGGCGTATTTAAAATGCTGAAGGAAGATCATATCCTCTTTGACGTTGTGAAGCAGGGACGTCTCTCCCATATTGCAGATACGCAAGCAAAAACTGTCGTGCTCCCTGGAGTAGCGGCTCTCACAGATGAGGAGCTAAGCGTGTTGATTGCTTTGCAGGCCCGCGGGGTGCATATCGTCGCGACGGGAGGTTCGCTTACGGGGCAGCAGGAAGCGTTGAGCCGACTATTTGCGGTGGAGCTGGAAGGGATTATGGAAGATACAACCTCCGCCTATGTGCGGATAGATGATAAACGGCGGTTCCCAAAACTTCAGAAGAGAGATTGGGTCATCGTGAACGGTCCGTTTGCAATCATGCGGCATAACGCTGATTCGGTCAAGAAGCTGCCTTTGATTGCGCCGTCGTCTTTTGGACCTCCGGAGCGAGCGTATGGGCATAAGCAGACGGCATGGTATGGCCTCGGCATAACAGCTGCTGCCGGCAGAGAGGGGCAGGGCGCCTATATTTCCTGGAATGTCGGAGAGCTGTATTACCGGCATGGCTTCGCCGATCACAAGCAGATTGTAACGGGCGTTATTGAAGAACTTCACGAAGGGAAAAGACGGCTCGTCACGAATGCGCATTCCAGCGTGGAAATTACTTTTCATGGACTGCCGGACGGCACTTATTTGCTTCAGCTTCTGAATTTGTCCGGATTCAACGGCATGACCTATGATGCTCCGATTCCGATATGCGGCATCGAAGCAGAGCTGTACGGGCTTGACGGCATCAGCCTGGCAAGGGATTTGACAGGCGCCGCAGCAATGCAATTGGAGAAACGGGATGAACGGCTCATTGTCCGTATTGCAGAGCTTCAAGCATACGCCGCATTTCATTTGAGTTAGATTAGACTAGGAAATTTCGGGCTTTTTTTTGGGGTGAGTCAGGGTTGTCAAATAATCAAAAAAAAAATCGGGTAAGGAGCTGGTCTTATGTTAGCTGCAAAAGGAACTAAAATCGGGTTTATCGGAACGGGCGTAATGGGAAGCAGCATGGCCAAGCAGTTGCTGAACGGCGGATACGAGGTCCATATTTATACAAGAACGAAAGCAAAGGCGGAGGCGCTGCTGGAGCTCGGCATGATCTGGCATCATACGCCTGGCGAGCTGGCGGGGCAATGCGATGCAGTCATGTCGATCGTCGGTTATCCCCGGGATGTCGAGCAGCTCTATTTGGGTGAGGGGGGCATTGTGGAATCGTCTAAGCCCGGAACCTATTTGATCGATATGACGACATCCAGTCCGAAATTGGCCAAACGAATCCATGAGGCAGCCGCCTCCAAAGGACTGTATGCCCTGGATGCGCCCGTGTCCGGAGGCGACGTGGGGGCGCGAAACGCATCGCTCTCCATTATGGTCGGCGGCGACCAAGAGGCGTTCACGGCGGTTGAACCGCTGTTGAAGAAGATGGGGACTAATATCGTTCTGCAAGGAGGCCCGGGCGCCGGACAACATACGAAGATGGTCAACCAAATCGCAATCGCCTCTAACATGGTTGGCGTGTGCGAGGCCTTGGTCTATGCGAAGCATGCGGGTCTCGACCTGAACAGCGTTCTGAAAAGCATTGAGTCTGGCGCGGCAGGCAGCTGGTCGCTCAGCAATCTGGCCCCGCGCATTATCGCAGGCAACTTTAATCCCGGTTTTTACGTGAAGCATTTTATTAAGGATATGGGCATTGCGCTGGAAGCTGCGGACGAAATGGGGATCGAGCTGGCGGGGTTGGCGCTGGCAAAAGGACTATATGAGAAAATTGCGGCGGCAGGCCTGGCTGATAACGGCACGCATGCGTTATACAAGGCTTGGGATTGAACAAAAAAAGACTTCGCCGCTCATTGATGAGAGGCGAAGCCTTTTTGTTTGATTCTAAGTATTTATAAGATTCATCCTTATATGCGCTTAGAATTATTGGCTAATTAAGCTTGTGCCGAGATGGCGTTCAGCTTTTTAGCAAGACGGGATTTTTTGCGGGAAGCCGCATTTTTATGAATCAGGCCTTTCGTTGCTGCTTTGTCCAATTTTTTCGTTGCAGCGAGCAGAGCTGCTTTAGCAGCTTCTACATCAGTGCCGGCGATAGCTTGGTCTGCAGACTTAACGGCCGAACGAAGTGCGGATTTCTGGGAAGCATTCAAAGCACGACGCTTTTCACTTGTTTTAACGCGTTTAATCGCGGATTTAATATTTGGCATGGAATTCACCTCCTAAACTGATAACAACGGTACATATTCATCATTTACCTAGACAACACAACTTAAAATATATTATCATGACGCCTCCCAAAAAGCAATAGCATCCGCTATAGCCGAACCGGTCTTCAAGATCTCTATTCCCTAAGCCGAAGTATGAAAATACCATGACTGCGAACAATAACGTAAGTACAACCGTGCGAAGGGAGAAAATCGAGTGGAGAATGATCTTGATTTACAGAAATACAATGTCAGAACCGACCTTGCGCTGGAAGCGAAGGAAATGGCCGAAGCCCCGCAGGGCGGTCCGATACCGGGAATCTTAAGCGAAATCACAGAGGATAACGGGATAACGATTACGCAGCTCCAGGTTCAGAACGAGCAGGGCTCGCAAGCCATCGGCAAAATGCAGGGGCATTATGTGACGATCGAAGTTCCGGGCCTGCGCAACGGCGACACGGGCCTGCAGGACCGTGTAGCTACCCATTTCGCCAAACATTTCGAAGCGTTTCTGGAACGTTTGTCTATCCCGAAGTCGGCGCGCGTGCTTATTGTCGGATTGGGTAACTGGAACGTCACGCCGGACGCGCTGGGGCCTCTTGTCGTGGAAAACGTGATGGTTACCCGACACTTTTTCGAGCTTATGCCCGATCAGGTAGCGGACGGGTACCGTCCGGTCAGCGCTGTGGCGCCAGGCGTACTCGGCATAACGGGCATCGAATCGAGCGAGATTGTGCACGGCATCGTCGAGAAAACGAAACCCGATCTCCTCATTGCGATCGATGCCTTGGCGTCAAAGGCGGTGGAACGCGTCAATACGACCATCCAAATTGCGGATACGGGCATTCATCCCGGATCTGGCATCGGTAACAAAAGGAAAGGCTTAACGCAAGATATACTTGGCGTTCCCGTCATCGCAATCGGAGTGCCTACGGTCGTCTATGCCTCTACGATCGTGAACAATACGCTGGAGATGATGCGCAGTCACATTGAGCAACAAAACGGCAACACCAATCAAATTTTAGGCTTAGTGAATCAAATGGCGGAGAACGAGCGCCTTCAGCTTGTGAAGGAAGTGTTAAGCCCGCTCGGACATGATCTGCTCGTTACGCCGAAGG
The DNA here is from genome assembly GCF_000422465.1 of Paenibacillus harenae DSM 16969. Classification (GTDB taxonomy): domain Bacteria; phylum Bacillota; class Bacilli; order Paenibacillales; family Paenibacillaceae; genus Pristimantibacillus; species Pristimantibacillus harenae. Next base: position 600,468 of record NZ_KE383842.1, read on the forward strand.
AGATCGATGAATTTATCGAGGATATCGCCAACGTGATTGCCAGCGGCCTGAACGCATCGCTTCACGAGGCGGTGGATACGGACAACGTGGCCGCTTACACCCACTAACTTTTACTTTTCTATGACCGCTCCCTGCCGGAGCGGTTTTTTGCGCGTTTGTAAGCCTTCGTATTCTATCAAACGCGAATCTCTTTAGCCGATGCGGTTCTATTAACTCTTATTCTCTCATAATTTAATAGTAACTCTAGCCGAATGGCATAAGGAACCGGGAGGTATGGAACCGATGAAACGAAACATGATGCTGCTCGATATTGGAAGGGGAAGCAGGCGGCTCAAAAATTTGCTGGTTACGGGGCGAACCTTTGCCCTGCTTTCATTTAGCTCGATGCTGTTCTTTGTCACGCTTGGCATTGCCGGGATGGCGCATCAGCAGTCGACGTCTTCACCCGTAAATTCAATGAAAGGATTCGCTGCGGCCGTATCCAGCGGATTTTTTGGGGATATGCTAGAAATGGAGATGCCCGCTTTCCAAAGCAGCAAGGAAACGGAATCTTTCAATACAAAGCAAATCAGCGCGATGCTGATCAGGGCATTAACCGACATTAATCCGAGCGATCCAAAGAGCTTGCTTGCCGGCGAGCTGCCAGGAATGAACGCGAACGATGCGATTCTGATTCGCAAAGGGGTAGGCACGGATACGGCGGTCGGTCCCGAAGACAATGCGCCGATTCCCGGCGAACCGTCCGAGGGGGCGGTTGAAGAAGGGGAAGGCGGAACAGGGAATAATGAGCCTCCAAAACAGCCGGAGAACGATACTCCCCCGGTTAAACCTGGAACATCCGATGAGGAGGGCGATAAGGATAAGCCCGCCAAGCCGGCAACCGGAGGAAGAAAGGTTGCATTCATCTACCATTCCCACAACCGGGAATCCTGGTATCCGGTGCTGACCGATAAGAGCAAGGATCCGAATTCCAGTACGAAGAACATTACGCTCGTAGGCAAGCGTCTGGCGCAAAAACTCGAAGAAATGGGGGTCGGCGCGCAGCATTCCGACACGGACTATCCGACCGCAATCGAAAATTACCGCTGGGAGCTGTCCTATAAGTATTCGATGAAGACAGTTAAGGAAGCGATTGCCAGCAGCCGGGATTTGAAGTTTTTCTTCGACCTGCACCGTGATTCCCAGAAACGCAAATATACGACCATTGATATCAACGGTAAAAGCTATGCGCAGGTTTATTTCATTATCGGGCATAAAAATCCGAACTGGGAGCAGAATGAAGCGTTTGCCACGAAAATCCACGAAGCTTTGGATAAAAAATATCCCGGCATATCCCGCGGAATTTGGGGGAAGACGGCTGCATCCGGAAATGCCGAATATAATCAGTCGCTCGCGCCGGATAGCGTTCTCATCGAAGTGGGCGGCGTCGATAATACGCTTGAGGAGTCTTACCGCACGGCGGATGCGCTTGCCGAAGTGATATCCGAGATCTACTGGGCGGATGAAAAGGCATCGGTGAATAAAGGGAAAGAAAGCTGACGGCAGCAATCGAAATTCGGATAGCGACCGGAAAGGAATGAGGGAATGATGAAGGGAAAAGCGTTCAAATGGGCGGTGCTTGGCGGTGCGCTGGCCGTCGTCGTCATGTACGGCATCGAGATGTCTACGGCCGGCATCGAACGGATCAACGGTCCGATCGAAGGCATTGAATATGCGGAGGCGCAAGCGGCTGATCCTAAGCCGGAGCCGTCCGAAGAACCGATATCCGACATCGCCCTGGCACAGCGGCAGAAAATAGCGAAGCTCGAGCAGGAGCTTGAAGAAGTGAAGCGTCTGGCGGGACTGGCGGGGCCTGAGCCGAGCGAAGAATCCGTCCAAGAGAACGAACGGCTTCCGGGTATACCGATCGAGGCGGATCAGCCGGCCGTGAACCGGATCGCCGATTCGACTTCGGGGTTGCTCCAGAACATGTCAAGCGAGGGCATCCGATTGGTCGTATCGATTTTTGACGGGCTTATTAAATGAGAATGAACATTGCTGGTCGACACCTTAACTGATATAATAGGAGGAATGATTAGCATTATTGGAAATTGTGGGGGTTAGGCATGACTGACGTACGTGACCGGCAAAAGAGAATTAGAAATTTTTCCATCATCGCACATATAGACCATGGCAAATCAACGCTTGCCGACAGAATTCTTGAATATACCGGCGCTTTGTCGTCCCGTGAAATGCAGGAACAGGTTCTCGACCAAATGGACTTGGAACGGGAGCGCGGCATTACAATCAAGCTGCAGGCCGTTCGTTTAGCTTATCGCGCCGATGACGGCGAGGAATACTTGCTTAATTTAATTGATACCCCCGGGCACGTCGATTTTACTTACGAGGTTTCCCGCAGCTTGGCGGCCTGCGAAGGAGCGCTCCTCGTTGTTGACGCGGCTCAGGGAATAGAAGCCCAGACGCTTGCGAATGTATATTTGGCGCTGGACAATAATCTTGAGATCGTTCCGGTAATTAATAAAATCGACCTGCCGAGCGCCGAGCCCGAACGGGTTAAGCAGGAGATCGAGGACGTCATCGGACTTGATGCCAGCGAAGCGGTTCATGCATCGGCGAAGGCGGGCATCGGCATTAAAGAAATATTGGAGCAGGTCGTCTCGAAGATGCCTGCCCCGACGGGGGATCCGGACGAGCCGCTTAAAGCGCTTATTTTCGACTCCCATTATGATCCGTACAAGGGCGTAATTGTCTATGTACGGGTGATGGACGGCAGTATTAAGGCAGGCAAAAAGATTAGGTTCATGGCAACGGGAGCCGAATTCGAGGTGATCGAAGTCGGGGCGTTCATGCCGCGCATGACGATCGTGAACGAGCTCGCTGTCGGCGATGTCGGCTTTGTCGTAGCGGGCATCAAGAACGTGAAGGATACGCGCGTAGGGGATACGATAACGGAAGCGAAGCGTCCTGCTCCCGAGCCGCTGCCGGGCTACCGCCGGATTAACCCGATGGTATTCTGCGGCTTGTATCCGATCGAAACGCAGGATTACAACGATCTGCGCGAAGCGCTGGAGAAGCTGGAGCTGAACGATGCGTCGTTAAGATATGAGCCGGAATCCTCAACCGCATTAGGCTTCGGATTCCGCTGCGGCTTCCTGGGCTTGCTCCATATGGAAATCATTCAAGAGCGTATTGAACGGGAGTTCAATATTCCTCTCATTACGACGGCGCCAAGCGTTATTTATAAAGTTACCTTAACGAACGGCGAAGCTTTGGAGATCGACAACCCGTCGAATTATCCGGAAGCCGGCAAGCTGGATTATGTCGAAGAGCCGTACGTGAAGGCGGCCATTATCGTGCCGAACGATTATGTCGGCGCGATTATGGAGCTGTGCCAGAACAAACGCGGCGAATTTGTGAATATGGAATATTTGGATACTAATCGCGTGACGATTACGTATCAGGTGCCGTTGTCTGAAATCGTTTATGATTTCTTCGATCAATTGAAGTCGAGTACAAAGGGCTACGCATCGTTTGACTATGAGATCTCCGGTTACCGGAGATCGAATCTGGTCAAAATGGACATCATGCTCAATAACGAGCAGGTCGACGCTTTGTCCGTTATCGTGCATCGCGATCGCGCTTACCACCGCGGCCGAATCATTTGCCAGAAGATGAAGGAGCTTATTCCGAGGCAGATGTTCGAGGTGCCCGTACAGGCATCGATCGGCACGAAGGTTATCGCGCGCGAGACAGTTAAAGCCATGCGCAAAAACGTCCTTGCGAAGTGCTATGGCGGCGACATCAGCCGGAAGCGGAAGCTGCTTGAGAAGCAGAAGGAAGGCAAGAAGCGGATGAAGCAGGTAGGCAGCGTGGAGGTGCCGCAGGAAGCGTTCATGGCGGTGCTCAAAATCGACGAAGATTAAACCGTACGAGGATGAGGGAGAGCGCAGCTCTCTCTTTTTTCTATTGCGCATATGCTTACAAAGTGAGTTTTGCTAAGCAAAACTCTAAGATGAAGCTTACGAAGTGAGTTTTGCTAAGCAAAACTCTTTAGGAGGAATTTAAAATGAGCGTCTTACGAGCGCCTCGCGCTTTGTATATTCATATCCCGTTTTGTACGAACAAATGTCATTATTGCGATTTCACTTCCTACGTATTAAAAGGGCAGCCCGTCGACCAATACCTCGACGCGCTGGAGCAGGAGATGCGGAGGACAACGGCGGAGCTGCCCCCTGAGGAGATCGACACGGTATTTGTCGGAGGCGGAACGCCTACCGTGCTTACGCCTCCGCAGATGGAAAGGTTTTTGGCCAATGTCCGTACTTATTTCCCGCTTGCGGCGAATGTGGAATTTACGATGGAAGCCAATCCGGGGACAACCGATCTCGGGAAGCTGACCGCGATGAAGGCCGGCGGCGTGAACCGGATCAGCTTCGGCGTCCAGTCGTTCGATAACGGACTGCTGGAGCGAATCGGCCGTATTCATAACGTAGAAGACGTCTACCGCAGTTTGGATAATGCCCGGGCCGCAGGCTTTACGAATATGTCGATCGATCTGATGTTCGGACTGCCGGGTCAGACCGCCTTGCATTTGGCTGACAGCGTCCGCAGCGCTTTGGCGCTTGATCTGCCGCATTACTCCATATACAGCCTTAAGGTCGAGGAAAATACGCTGTTCCACAAGCTCTATGAGCGAAATGAGCTGCCGCTGCCTCCTGAAGAAGAGGAGTTTAATATGTTCATTTTGCTGATGGATATGCTGAAAGCGAACGGTTATGAACATTACGAAATAAGCAATTTTGCAAAGCCCGGCTTCGAGAGCCGGCATAATTCCACGTATTGGCGCAATGAGCCGTATTACGGACTGGGTGCGGGAGCGCACGGATATGCGAATAGACAGCGCCATGTCAACTTAAAAGGGATTACGCCATATATTGAATCTGCTGCTTCCGGCTTGCCGCGCCTCGAGGTCTTCGAGGTGTCCGAGGAAGAAGCGATGGAGGACCTGATGATGGTCGGCCTCAGATTGCTTGCAGGCGTTCCTGCATCCCGATTCGCCGAGCAATTCGGAGGGCGGCGGCTGGAGGACAAATTCGGCGACGTCATCAATAAGCTGAAGACCGACGGGCTGCTCGAGTCGGTTCCGGCGGAGCGGGATACGATTTATCGGTTAACCGGCAAGGGCGTGCTGCTAGGCAACGACGTATTTGGCGCTTTTATCGGCTAATTGCACACGGAAATATGAATAAAATTATCTTGAGTTAAAATACGTTCTGTTGTATATTTATTCATATCGAGTTGAACATGCACCGGGTGGAGGCGAAGGCATATATGCAGGCTTTACAAGTCGTATGCAGAAAAGCGACGTCGGACGATATCGAGACGTTGTTTCTATTAATTAAGGGTTACGCGGAGAAAGGCATTATGCTGCCTCGCACACGGGAAGCGCTCGCTTATATGATCGATTCCTTCGTCGTCGCGGAAATTGGAGACGAGGTCGTCGGCTGCGGCTCCTTGACGAAGCTTGGGAGCGATTTGGTAGAGATCCGGTCACTCGGAATGTCTGACGGCTACAAGGGTCTCGGAATCGGCAGCAAGCTGGTGGACGCCTTGATTGAGCAAGCAAGGGAGCAGCGGACTCCGAAGGTAATGGCCTTGACCTATGCGGTGTCCTTCTTTGTGAAAAACGGGTTCACCGTCGTAGACAAAGAAATTTTTCCCGAGAAGGTTTGGAAAGATTGCGTGAATTGTCCGAAGCAGCTTGCCTGCGATGAAATAGCGGTGCTAAAAATGCTGAACTGACTTGACAATCGTCAAGCTGGTTTGGTATTTTTGTATTAATGATTAGCACTCGAACCGATTGAGTGCTAACGATGGTGTACGATAACAGCGGATAGCCTAATTAATGAGGGGGAATTCGAATGCTGACGGAACGACAACGGATGATTTTGCACGCGATAGTGGATGATTATATTCGCTCGGCTGAACCGGTCGGTTCACGGAGCATCTCGAAGCGCGGCGACGTCGGCTATAGTCCGGCGACGATTCGCAATGAAATGGCGGATCTGGAGGATCTGGGCTTTCTGGAGCAGCCGCACACATCGGCAGGACGTGTCCCATCGACTAAGGGCTATCGTTATTACGTCGACCATTTAGTTAAGCTGAACGAAGTGGATGACCATGACATCGGGATGGTTCGCTCGTTCGTAACGGACAAGATGAATCAGATGGAGCAGGTCATACAGCATACGGCGATGATTTTGTCCAATTTGACGAATTATACGTCTATCCTGCTCGGACCTGAGACGTTCAACAATTCGTTGAAGCATTTTGGCTTAGTTCCGCTCGATCAACAGTCTGCCGTTGCGATTATCGTAACGAATACGGGACATGTCGAGAACAGGACGATTTCGATTCCGGCCGGCGTCAAGATGGAAGACATGGAGAAAGTCGTCAACATTTTGAACACGAAGCTGGTCGGCGTTCCGTTAGTCCGTTTGCGTTCGAAGCTTTACACGGAAGTCGGGCAGGAGCTGGAGAGGCATGTCGATCATTACGAGCAGCTGCTTCAGGTGCTTGACCAGACGCTGCAGAACGATCACGATCACCGGATTTTCTTTGGCGGAACAACCAACATGCTGACGCAGCCTGAATTCAAGGACGTTGACAAGGTCAAAACGATCTTGGATTTGCTTGAGGAAACGCCAACTATAATGAAAATGATTTCCGGCCTTCCATCGGGTATACAAGTTCGGATCGGAACAGAAAATGACCACAAGGCAATCAACGATTGCAGTTTGATAACGGCAACGTATGCGATTGACGGCCAGTCGCTGGGAACGATCGGAATATTGGGACCTACGCGTATGGAGTACGGAAAAGTAATTAGTCTTCTGGATCTTATATCCAAGGATATGTCGGTTCTTCTGAGCCGATGGTATAAATGATTTCTATAAGGAGGTGAACGTATGAGTACGAAGGAACAACATAATGAGGCTGCGGAAGCGGCAGTTGCCGCTGAAGAGGCGACAGCTGAAGAGATGGCGGCAGAAGAGCAGGCGGAACCTGCTTCGGGCGAAGCGCTTCAAGAAACGGATGGCGAAGATGCCCGTTACGCCGAGCTCGTGAAGTTGGCGGAAGAGAACCAACAACGATACTTACGCGCGCAAGCAGACTTTGATAATTTCCGCCGCCGTACGCTGAAGGAGAAAGAAGAACTCGGACAATACGCTTCCATGAAGCTGATTGGACAGCTATTGCCGGTTGTAGATAACTTTGAACGCGCCGTTGCCGCGGCTTCGGCTAACGGTGATTTTGACTCGCTTGCGAAAGGCGTGGACATGATCTTCCGTCAACTGGTGCAGACGCTTGAGCAGGAAGGGCTGAAACCCATGGAGGTTGTCGGCGAGCCGTTCAACCCGGAATTTCATCAAGCGGTTATGCAAGTCGAATCCGAGGAGCATGAAGAAGGCATTGTCGTGGAGGAAATGCAGAAGGGCTATATTTTGAAAGAAAAGGTTCTGCGCCCTGCAATGGTTAAAGTTAGCAGCTAATTCACGAGTCTTCCTTTTATAACGAAACGAGATTTCGAAACCGTGTTTAAATCATAATTAGGAGGAACGAAGCGATGAGTAAAGTAATCGGTATTGACCTTGGTACAACAAACTCCTGCGTAGCCGTCATGGAGGGCGGAGAGGCTGTTGTCATTCCTAACCCGGAAGGGAACCGCACAACGCCTTCGGTAGTCGGCTTTAAGAAAGACGGAGAACGCGTAGTCGGCGAAACGGCTAAGCGCCAGGCGATCACGAACCCCGACCGCACGATCAGCTCGATCAAACGCCATATCGGCACGAATCACAAAGAAAAAATCGACGATAAAGAATATACGCCGCAAGAAATTTCGGCTATTATTTTGCAAAAGCTGAAAGCTGACGCAGAGGCTTATCTGGGACAGCCTGTAACGCAAGCGGTTATTACCGTTCCGGCGTATTTCAACGACAGCCAGCGCCAAGCGACGAAGGATGCCGGTAAAATCGCCGGTCTTGAAGTGCTTCGTATCGTCAACGAGCCGACAGCGGCTGCGCTTGCTTACGGCCTTGAGAAAACGGAAGATCAAACGATTCTCGTCTATGACCTTGGCGGAGGTACGTTCGACGTATCGATCCTGGAGCTTGGCGACGGTTTCTTCGAAGTTAAAGCCACAAGCGGCGATAACAAACTCGGCGGCGATGACTTCGACCAAGTGATTATCGACCACCTCGTTAACGAATTTAAGAAGGATCAGGGCATTGATCTTTCCAAAGATAAAGCGGCTGTACAACGTTTGAAGGATGCTGCCGAGAAAGCGAAGAAAGAGCTCTCCGGCGTACTGACTTCGTCCATCTCGCTGCCGTTCATTACGATGGTTGACGGCGTTCCGCAGCACTTGGAGATGAGCCTTACCCGCGCGAAGTTCGACGAGCTGTCGGCTGCGCTTGTAGAGCGTACGCTTGGACCTACTCGTCAAGCGCTCAGCGATGCCGGCATGACCGCAAGCGACATCGATAAAGTTGTCCTTGTCGGCGGTTCGACTCGTATTCCTGCCGTACAGGATGCGGTAAAAAAATTGATCGGCAAAGAACCGCACAAAGGCGTTAACCCGGATGAGGTCGTCGCTCTCGGCGCAGCCGTTCAAGCAGGCGTTCTGACCGGCGATGTGAAGGACGTTGTCTTGCTCGACGTTACTCCGTTGTCGCTCGGTATCGAGACGGCTGGCGGCGTATTTACCAAGATGATCGAACGCAACACAACGATCCCTACAAGCAAATCGCAAATTTTCTCGACCTATGCGGACAATCAGCCAGGCGTTGAAATTCACGTTCTGCAGGGCGAACGCTCGATGGCGAACGGCAACAAAACGCTGGGCCGTTTCACATTGAACGATATCCCGCTCGCACCGCGCGGCGTGCCGCAAATCGAGGTTACCTTCGATATCGATGCCAACGGTATCGTTAACGTATCCGCCCTTGATAAAGGCACCGGCAAGAGCCAGAAAATTACGATTACTTCGTCGAGCGGTCTAAGCGATGAAGAAATCGAGAAAATGATGAAGGACGCAGAGCTTAACGCGGAGGAAGACCGCAAGCGCCGCGAGCTTGTAGAAGCTAAGAACAGCGCAGACCAACTGGTCTACTCCGTTGATAAAACGATTAAAGACCTTGGCGATAAGGTTGATCCTTCGGAAATCGAAAAAGCGAACGCAGCGAAAGAGAAAGTAACGGCTGCGCTTGCAACCGACGATCTGGAGCAAATCACTGCGGCTGCCGAGGAGCTGACGCAAATCGTTCAGCAGCTTTCCGTTAAGCTCTATGAGCAGGCCCAAGCTGCTGAAGGAGCGGCTGAAGGCGCAGAAGGCGATGCCGGCGCTTCAAAGGTTAATAAGGATAACGTAGTCGACGCGGATTACGAGGTAGTTGACGACAAGAAATAAGTGTAGCGGGCGAGAGGTCAAAGTCAGGCGCTGCCTGGCTTTGACCTCCTTTCTTGCGTTTGTGCAATTATGCGCATGCAGAAAGATTCACAGCAAACCTACATCGAAAGCATACACTTATAGGATATAGCGGAGGTGAGAACAGGTGGCAGATAAACGCGATTATTACGAGATACTGGGCGTCGGAAAAGACGCTTCAACTGAAGATATTAAGAAGTCGTACCGTAAGCTGGCCCGGCAGTATCATCCGGACGTGAACAAGGCGGCGGACGCCGAAGCCAAGTTCAAGGAAGTGAAGGAAGCCTACGACGTGCTGAGCGACGACGGCAAGCGTTCAACGTACGACCGTTTCGGACATGTTGATCCGAATCAAGGCATGGGCGGCGGAGGAGCTGATTTCGGCGGCGGCTTCGGCGACATTTTCGATATGTTCTTCGGCGGGGGCGGCGGACGCCGCGATCCGAATGCGCCGCAGCGCGGCAACGATTTGCAGTATACGATGACGGTCGAGTTCAAGGAAGCGGTGTTCGGCAAGGAAACCGATATTACCATTCCGCGGACAGAGACATGCGACACTTGTCACGGCAACGGCGCGAAGCCGGGTACGAAGCCGGATACCTGTTCGGTTTGTAAAGGAAGCGGACAACAAGAGGTCGTTCAGAACACGCCGTTCGGCCGTATGGTCAATCGGCGCGCTTGTACGAACTGCAGCGGCACGGGACGCATTATCAAAGATAAATGCGGCAACTGTCACGGTGCAGGCAAGGTAAAGCGTCAGCGTAAAATTAAAGTACGTATTCCAGCCGGCGTAGACGACGGCGCTCAAATCCGGATGTCCGGCGAGGGCGAAGGCGGTCTTCGCGGGGGGCCCGCGGGCGATCTCTATATCGTTATACGTGTCAAAGCGCATGAGTTTTTCGAACGCGAAGGCGACGATATTTATTGCGAGGTTCCGCTCACATTCGTGCAAGCGGCGCTTGGCGACGAGATCGAAATTCCGACGCTGACGGAGAAGATCAAGCTGAAAGTGCCGGCCGGCACCCAGACCGGAACTTATTTCCGGCTCAAAGGGAAGGGCGTGCCAAGGCTGCGCGGTTACGGGCAAGGCGACCAGCACGTGAAAGTAACTATTGTTACCCCAACCAGCTTGACGGATGACCAGAAGGAGCTGCTGCGCCAATTCGGCGGGTTAAGCGGTGATGGTTCCGATGGCCAAGAACATCATGAATCCATTTTCGAACGTATGAAAAAGGCGTTCCGCGGTGATTAACGCGGATCGTCTTTTTTTTGACTATGATGGATTTCATCCATGAAAGTGAACTAATTTCCATAAATTACTGGACTGAATACAAGATAGCAGCGGTTCGGTTCTCTCGTTATACCTCGGCATGCCGTTGGTTCCGTTAATCAGGCATTGAATAGGATTTGGCGGACAGACATATTCTATACGGGTAATTGAGCGTAAATGGAGTTGACAAAAGGAGGATGAAAAAAATGGAAAACAATAATAATCTGATAGTAAATGATAATGAGGCAGAGCATGAGCCGGGTAAAATCGAAGATGTAGAGTTTTCTGAGGAGCTGGCGGATGAGGCTGACCGTAAAGCGATGCAGCGCGCCGCTGCAGCGGATCAGCGTAACGAAGAGCAATAAACCGCGCCTAAGCGTTTGCTTATGAAGCGGGTTTGCTAAGCATAAGCAAAAACTTTCGCAAGCAGGTTTGCTCCGTAAACCTAAGCGTAAGCTTTCGAAGCAGGTTTGCTCTGCAAACCTTTAAGGAGGTTCCATCATGAGTCAGGTAGAAATACGAGCCACCTTTGACGGGGAAAGCGGCGCCCAGGAGGCTTTGCATAAGCTTCAGGCGCTGCGCGCCTTCGAGGTTAACGGCGTGTTCGAGAGCGGTCTGCTGACTGCGACCGTCGATGAGACGGTTGCTGAACGGGCGCTGCATCTTATTCATCAAATCGGCGGCAACACGGATACGACCGTCGTATAATCGGGAAGCCCGCAGGCAATATGCTTGCGGGCTTTTTCAACTTATACATTCTTTATATGTTGAACGAAAGAAACATACGCTCGCAGCGATATCAACACATATAAATCATTAGTTTAACTTATATAGCATTCGTACATATATAAGTTTTCATCCTTTTGGTAGAATACGTATTTGATTTTTTGTACTCAGGCATCACTATGTTGTACAATAGAGGTTAGGTTTTATGTAACGTTATCACAGCCGAGCCGAAAATGGACGGCTGAGATGTTTAAGCGATGGAGGAGTATACATATGAAATGGCATGAACTAACAATCTCGACGACCGAAGAGGCGCAGGAGATGATTTCGAATTTTTTGCACGAAATGGGCGCGGGCGGCGTATCCATTGAAGAGTCGGGCACGCTCAATAAACAGCGGGACACATCGCTTGGACAGTGGTATGAGCTGCCGCTTAACGATATTCCCGAAGGCCAGGCGATTATAAAAGGTTATTTTCCGGAAGATACGGATCCCGATGACTTAATTGAAGCATTGAAGCCTCGCGTTGAGGAGCTTCGCGAATTTGATATCGATCCCGGGGCAGTCGAATATTCGGCAATCGTTGTTGACGACGAGGATTGGGCGACTGCTTGGAAGCAATATTTCAAACCGCTTCGCATATCGGATACGTTAACGATTAAGCCGACATGGGAAGAGTACGAGGCCGGCCCGAATGAGCGTATTATCGAGCTTGATCCGGGGATGGCTTTCGGCACGGGCACCCACCCGACGACTGCGTTGTGCTTGCAGACACTGGAGTCCGTCATCCGCGGCGGAGAAGAAATGATTGACGTAGGGACGGGATCGGGCATTCTGGCGATTGGCGCTTGCCGGTTGGGGGCAAAGAGCGTGCTTGCGCTTGATTTGGATCCGGTTGCCGTGTCAAGTGCGACGGAGAACGTCAAGCTGAATGATCTGTCCGGGCAGGTTGAAGTAAGACTTAGCGATTTGCTAGGCGTTTTGAAAGATAGCCATGAAGTCGGCGATAGCGGAACTCTCCAAGTTACTTTGCCGGTTGACCTCGTGGTCGCAAATATTTTGGCGGAAATTATACTGCTGTTTATTGATGATGTGTACGCAGCGCTCAAGCCTAATGGAATCTATATCGCTTCGGGCGTGTACAAAAACAAGGAAACCGATGTGGAGGAAGGCTTGCTCCGGTCCGGCTTTGAAATAATCGAAAAACGCCGCGATGAAGAATGGATTGCGTTCGTGGCGAGAAAGCCGGTGATTTAATGGATTTTCAAAGCTTTTTAAGATATCCCCTGGAGGATTTGCCGTTTATTGCGCTTGCGCTTATTATAGCATTTACTGTACATGAGTTTGCCCATGCTTACAGTGCGTATAAATTTGGCGATGATACCGCTTATAACGCAGGCCGGGTCACTCTTAACCCAAGAGTTCATCTGGATGTTATCGGGACGATCCTGATTCTGATCGCGGGCTTCGGATGGGCGAAGCCTGTACCTGTCAATCCGAGCAAATTCAGCAGACCTCGATTAATGAGTATTATCGTTACCGCAGTCGGGCCTCTCAGCAATTTATTGATCGGGACAATCGGCGTATTTATTTTTGTGCCGCTGCATATATATGGGGTTCTGGATTCGGCTTCCATAGGCGTCAGTATGGCGGTCGAACGGTTTTTCAGCTATTTTATTTCATTTAACTTTTTATTATTTGTATTTAATCTGATTCCGCTGCCTCCGCTTGACGGCTACCGGATTATATCCGATCTGATGCCGTTAAGGATTCGTTATAAAATGGATCAGAACGTGCAATGGGGGATGTTCATCTTCCTGCTTATCGTATTTATCCCGCCCTTGCGCAGAGTTACGCTGGATCCGATTTTAGGATTAGCGACCAATATGGCATCCAACACATTACGATTAGCTTATTCGATTTTTTCATAGCGTTATCGTGCACAAGTCAAATGATTGCCGTTGCCCGATTGGCAACGGTTAATCATAGATTTTTCAATATAAGACATGGTAAGATGGAGAATGGAATTTTGTTTAAGGGTGGTTAGACAACGACGATGCAACGATATTTTGTAGCGGCGGGACAGTTTCGAGACTCCCAAGTCCGCATCATAGGCGACGACGCGCATCACGCGGTCCGTGTCATGCGAACGAAGCCGGGCGATAAGTTTATCGTAAGCGACGGGGAGACGCGCACGGCGCTTGTAGCCGTTCGGGAGGCTACGCCGATGCAAATAACGGCTGATATAGTCCAATTACTTCCGAATGACAGCGAGCCGGCATGGTCGATATCGATCGCGCAAAGCCTGCCGAAGGGCGATAAGATGGAGCTTGTCATTCAGAAGGGTACTGAAATAGGCGCATATTCCTTTATACCCTTTGAGTCTGAGCGTATGGTCGTTCAGTATGACAGCAAAAAGGAAGCGAAGCGGATCGAACGCTGGAGCAAGATTGCGAAGGAAGCCGCAGAGCAGTCTCACCGTAACCGGATACCGGAAATCGAGCCGGTTCACAGCTGGCGCGAACTGCTGAATTCGATCGGCTCCTATGATATGGCTTTATTTTGTTACGAACGGGAAGGCGATGCCGCTAACGGAAAGGGCATTGGTACGGCTGTACGTGAATGGCTCGCCAAGCAGAATCATACTGAAGCTGCAAACGAGGCGAAGGTTCTTCTTATCGTCGGTTCGGAAGGCGGCTTTACGGAGCGCGAGGCTTCGGAGGCGGAAGCGGCGGGAGCCGTTTTGGCCGGTCTGGGCAAGCGGATATTACGAACGGAAACAGCGGGTATCGTCGGATTAACCTGCTTATTATATGAATCCGGAGAAATGGGAGGAGCGTGACCACAATGCCAACGGTCGCATTTTATACGCTAGGCTGCAAAGTAAACTTCTATGACACGGAAGCGATCTGGCAGCTGTTCAAAAACGAAGGCTACGAGCAGGTCGATTTCGAATCGACTGCCGACGTTTACTTGATTAATACATGCACGGTTACCAATACGGGAGACAAGAAGAGCCGCCAAATCATCAGGAGAGCGGTTCGCCGCAACCCCGATGCGGTAATCGCCGTAACCGGCTGCTACGCGCAGACGTCGCCGGCGGAGATTATGGCGATTGAAGGCGTCGATCTCGTCATCGGCACGCAGGACCGTGAGAGAATCATGGAATTTGTCAATCAGATTCAAGGGGACCGCAAGCCGGTCAATGCCGTTCGCAACATTATGAAAACACGCGATTTCGAAGAGCTCAATGTGCCTGACTTTACGGAGCGGACGCGCGCTTTTCTGAAAATCCAAGAGGGCTGCAACAACTTCTGCACGTTCTGCATCATTCCTTGGTCACGCGGGCTGTCGCGGAGCCGGGCGGCTGAAAGCGTGCTGGAGCAGGCGAAGCAGCTCGTTGCATCCGGATACAAGGAAATCGTATTAACCGGTATTCATACCGGCGGATACGGCGATGACATGGAAAACTATAATCTGACCCGTCTGCTGTGGGATTTGGACAAGGTGGAAGGGCTCGAACGGATCCGGATCAGCTCGATAGAAGCGAGTCAAATTGACGATGCGATGATCGATGTGCTGAACCGCTCCAGCAAAATGTGCCGCCATCTTCACATCCCGCTGCAGGCCGGCGAGAACTCGGTTCTCAAGCGGATGCGCCGCAAATATACGACCGAAGAATTCGCAGCCAAAATCAAACGGCTTCACGAGGCGATGCCCGGCGTGGCGATAACGACTGACGTTATTGTCGGATTCCCCGGGGAGACGGAGGAAATGTTCGAGAGCGGCTACCGCTTCATGGAGGAGCTGCAATTTGCCGAGATGCACGTTTTCCCGTATTCCAAACGAACCGGAACGCCGGCAGCCCGCATGGACGATCAGGTGGACGAGGAAGTGAAGAACGAGCGCGTTCACAAGCTGATCGATTTGTCCGAGAAGATGCAGCTGCAATACGCGAAGCAATATGTCGGTCAAGTGCTTGACGTCATTCCGGAGCGCGACTATAAGGGAGCTCCGGGCACCGGACTAATTATGGGCTACACCGACAACTACATCCAAGTCGTGTTTGAAGGTTCGGAAGCGCTGATCGGACAGCTGTGCCGCGTTAAGATAACGGAAGCCGGCGTCAACGAATGCAAGGGCACGCTGGTCCGCGTGCTCGATGAGCGGGTGCCGCGGGTGAACGGGGCGGAGCCGCGCAGCTTTGAGCCGGATCTTCCGGAAGCGATTAGAGCTTAATTGAATGTTGACGAACGCGGAGGATTCCTTTGCTTATCGATTCCAGACATGGAATAGATGGAGGAATCCTTTGCTGCATATAATAGACAGTAAACGATTCAGGGAGGGGCCATAGAATGAAAGAGATTTCAGCAGGCGGCGTCGTGTACCGCTATACGGAACAAGGGAGGTTGCAAATTCAACTCATACAGGACCGGTACGGCAAGGTGTCGCTTCCGAAAGGGAAAATGGAGGCCGGCGAGACGGTCGAACAAACCGCTCTTAGGGAAATCGCCGAGGAAACGGGACTTGTAGGCAAAATCATTGCGCCAATCGATCAGATCAAATACCAATACGAGCACGAATCGCACGGAACGGTAGACAAAGAGGTGCATTACTACCTGGTGGAGGCAATAAGCGGCACCCTGCAGGCGCAAGTCGAAGAAATACGCGGCGTAGACTGGTTTGATCCGCTGGATGCATGGAAGCGCCAGCGGCAGTCCGGTTATGACAACAATCACCGGATCGTGGCGGGCGCGCTGCAATTGCTTCGTATTCAGACCGATTAGGCTTGCGTCACGGGGTCCATTTTCCGGAACGCCGGCAAATAACAGAAGGGCAGAGCAATCAGCGAGCTTAGAATGTTGAAAATAGTTTGTGAGCGTGCGATCTGGCCGGAGGCCGAAGAGGCCATCCAGGAGGACGCGGCGCCAAGCTCTCCGATGAACGGCATAAATAATAATGCTCCGCCGAGGTTTAATATGACATGGGATAAGGCTACATATTGACCGGCTCTTGAACCGCCGATCGAGGCGAGAAGAGCAGTGAAGCAGGTTCCGATATTGGCGCCCAGCACGACGGCAATTCCGAGATCAACCGGCATGGCCCCTATCGAGACGAAGCCCATAATGATGCCGATTACGGCTACGCTGCTGTGAACGGCAGCGGTAAGAATCGCGCCGGCCGCCAGACCCCACCATAGGTTCTCGGCTGCTTTCGCCAGAAACCAGCCGAACATGCCGCTTTCCTGCACGGCGGGACCGATCCCCTGCATCATCGTTATGCCGGTCAGCAGCAGGGCAAAGCCGCAGAAGGCGACGGAGGAGGAGCGAAGCGAATCCAGCCATTTGAGCTTGCGCAAGGACGGAAAAAGGCGGATTTCCCCGATCAGAGCCGTAAGGATCCATACCCCGACCGACGTCATCAGCAAGGGGACGGCGAGCTTGTTTAAATTTAATCCGATCAGCTCCGTCGTTATGCATGTACCGATGTTCGTACCCAATATGATACCTAATGTTCTTGGAAAAGTTAACAGTCCGGCATTAACCATGCCGATCGAGATGACGGTAACGGCCGTGCTGCTTTGCAGAAAGGCGGTTGTGGCGGTCCCGACCGCTAAACCGTGAATGGGGGTAGCGGTTGAACGCTCCAGAATGCGGGTTAAGTATGGGCCCGCAAGCCGGTGCAGCGCCAGCTCCATCAGCTTCATCCCGCACATAAAAACAGAGAATCCGAGCAGCATTGGAATAATTATCGTTTGAAACATAGGACGGTCTCCTTCTTCGTAACCAGAGGTTCGTTTCGTATGTATACATATGCCTTGAGCAAGACAAGCATGACAAGCAGTTCATAGAGAGGACGATCGCAAACATGAGCAATCCGAAAATATGGTTATTGAAGGCCAGAAAAAAACGTCTGGAGCAAGGACACCCATGGATATTCGCAACCGAAATTGACCGGATGGAGGGGGAAGCGAAGCCGGGCGACCTGGTAGACGTCGTAACGCATCAAGGAAGGTATCTGGCGACAGGCTATTGGAACCCGAAATCGCAAATCACCGTTCGCGTAGTCGCATATGAACCGATCCAAGCGATGGATGCCGATTTCTTCAGGGGCCGGCTGCGCCAATGCGGGGAGCATCGCCGCCGGTTCGTCGAAGACGCAGACTGCAGGCTGGTATACGGCGAGGCTGATTTCCTGCCCGGACTGGTCGTCGACAGATTCAACGATGTCCTCGTGCTGCAGCTGCTGACTCTTGGCATGGATCAGAGTCGCGAAGCTTTAATCGAAGCGCTGATCGACGTCTTCCAGCCGCGCGGAATCTATGAACGGAGCGACGTTAGCGTTCGCGATCTGGAAGGGCTTGAGCGGAGAACCGGCGTATTGTACGGAGAATGCCCGCCGATTCTCGAGATCGAAGAGAACGGGCTGAAGCTGGAGGTTGATATTGTGGAGGGACAGAAGACCGGCTACTTCTTCGATCAACGCGAAAATCGCGCTTCAATCGCGCCGCTCATGACGGGTTGGGGCGGCAGAAGCGGCATTCGTCTCGTTAACCGCGCCGAAGCGGCGGGGGAAGCTGCAGATCCAAAGGCTTCAGCCGGTACAGCCTCAGCAGAAAAGGTGCCGGTGAATTCAAACGGGAAAATCGTCACCTATCCGTATTGGGACGGAGCGTCCGTGCTGGAGTGCTTCGCGCATACGGGCAGCTTTACGCTGCATGCCTGCAAGTACGGCGCGAAGAAGGTAACCTGCCTCGACGTATCGGAGCATGCGATCGAAACCGCGAAACGGAATGTCGCAAGAAACGGGTTTACGGACCGCGTTGAATTTGTCGTTGCCGACGCTTTTGATTATTTGCGCTTGCAGGTGAAGGCGAACGACGAACGAAAGCAGCGGGGACTCGGTGGCGTGGATACCTCGAAGAAGCTGGAAGGCGCAGCGGGCCGCACTTGGGATGTTGTCATTCTGGACCCGCCTGCATTTGCGAAAACGAAAAGCGCCGTGGCGGGCGCTTGCAGAGGGTATAAGGATATTAATCTGCAGGGGCTAAAGCTTGTCAACGATGGCGGATACCTGGTAACCGCCAGCTGTTCATACCATATGCGTCCCGATCTGTTCCTTGAGACGATCCAGGATGCGGCAGCCGATGCCGGCAAGCTGCTCCGGTTAGTCGAATGGCGCGCGGCCGGCAAGGACCACCCGCAGCTGCTCGGCGTCAATGAAGGACATTATTTGAAATTCGCGATATTTGAGGTACGAAGCAAATAAGAGTGTGAAACGCACAGAGGGGAGAGCTGCGCATGTCGCTCCGATTTGTCATTGGCCGTTCAGGGACCGGTAAAACAACTTATTGCTTAAACGAAATCAGAGACCGGCTGCGCGAGCAGCCGGAAGGGCCGCCGCTCATTATGCTGGTGCCGGAGCAGGCGACCTTCCAGACCGAATACGCATTGCTTCAGAGCGGCGGTCTGAACGGCACGATCCGAGCGCAAGCGATGAGCTTTAGAAGGCTGGCCTTCCGGGTCATGCAGGAGACGGGCGGGACCGCTCTTGTTCCGATCGGCGATACCGGGAAGCACATGCTGCTCTACAAGATCGTTCACAGGCTGGGGAAGCAGCTGGGGCTGTTCCAGAACGGGGCGGGGCAGCCGGGATTCATTGACCGGCTTGCTGAGCTGCTAACGGAATGGAAGCGATACGGCATCGGCGCCGAAATCCTGCAAGCCAAGACGGAGACGGCCGATTCGGCGGCTTCCGGTTCCGTCTTATTAAAGCGAAAGCTGCATGATTTGCAGCTGATATACAGTCAAATGGAGCAGGAGCTCGCCGGCATGTATATCGACGCCGAGGATTATTTGCGATATTTGCAGGCAGGGTTCGCCGATGCATCCTCGATGCAGGGCGCGCAAATTTGGGTAGACGGTTTCTATGGCTTTACACCGACCGAATACGAGGCGCTTGGCGCCTTAATGGCGTCGTCCGCGCAGGTGACGGTCACGCTGACGCTGAACCGTATCTACGGGCCAGGCGAGAAGCCGCACGAGCTGGAGCTTTTCCATCCGACAGCGGAAACCTATAACAAGCTGATGGAGCAGGCGGCTGAGCGGGACGTTGCCGTACACCAGCCGATTATGCTTGGCGAGGAGCCGCCGGCGAGATTCCGGGGGAGTCCGATGCTGGCTCATTTGGAGAAGCATTACCATGACCGGGTGCCGATGCTTCTCTCGGACCGCTCGATGCTGGAGCTTGGTTCTGACAACTGCGGCGTATCTCTGCATGCGGCTGCAGGCCGGCGCGCCGAGGTTGAAGCGGTCGCGCGCGATATGATCCGCAGGGCGCAATCGGAGAATCTGCGCTGGCGGGATATGGCCGTAATGGTGCGTAACGCGGAAGACTACATCGATTATATCGGACTCCTGTTTACCGAATACGGAATACCGTTTTTTGTCGATCAAAAGGAAAAAGCCGTTCATCACCCGTTAGTCGAATTTATTCGTTCCGCGATGGAGACGGCATTGTTCGGCTGGCGGTACGATGCGGTGTTCCGCTGTGTCAAAACCGAAATGCTGTTCAACCCGGACAACAGCATTCCCCGCGAATGGTTCGACCTGCTTGAAAACTATGCGCTGGCTGCCGGTATTGACGGATGGAAGTGGCTGGACAAGAAGCGCTGGCGTCCGCTTGTTCCCGTTTCTCTTGACGATGATTCAGATATGGAGACGGTGGTCAGCGAGAAAGCGCAGCGGGAATTTGATATCGTGCTTGCGGCCAGAGCGTCTGTCGTGCCGCCTCTTCGCCGCTTCGGAGATGCGATGAAGAAGGCGGAGAACGTTAAGGAAATGTGCATAGCGCTGTATCGCCTGCTCGATGAGACAAAAGCGGCGGACAGGCTTGAGCGATGGAGCCAGGAAGATATGGAAGGCGGCGATCCGCAGCGGGCCAGAAGCCACCGGCAGCTCTGGGACAACGTCATGCAGCTGCTTGATCAATTAGTCGAGCTGGCGGGACAGCAATCGCTGACGCCGGAATTGTTCGCCGGCATGGTGGAAGCCGGACTCGACAGCCTGAAGCTGGCCGCTGTCCCGCCGGCGCTCGATCAGGTGCTGATCGGCAGCATGGACCGCACAAGGTCCGGTCATGTCCGCATATGTTACGTGCTTGGAGCGAATGACGGGATTATGCCGATGAGAGTGAAGGAAGACGGCATTTTGACCGAGCCGGAGCGCGAACGGCTTGCGGAGGACGGACTCGTTATGGCGCCCGGCGTCAGGCGGCGGTTGCTGGATGAACGATTTATGATCTACAACGCGCTTACGACGCCAAGCCGCCATTTGTGGCTCAGCTGGGCGCAGGCGGACGAGGAGGGCAAAAGCATGCTGCCTTCCGAAATCGTCAGGCATGTGCGTCAGCTTTTTCCCGGAATCCCTGTTCACAGCGCAGCGGCGGAGCCTTCTTCCAGCCTGCCGGTTCAGGAGCAGAGAGAATTCGTCTCCCGGCCGGCGCGGACATTATCGTATTTGATTGCGGCGATCCGGAAGTGGAGACAGGGAGAAATGATCCCGCCTTTCTGGTGGGATATGTATAACTGGTTTGCCGTAAGGCCGGAATGGCAGCCTAAGCTTGAACGGCTGACGGCGTCCCTTGTTTATGTGAATCAAGAGCAGGTGCTGACGAGGGAAACGGCCCGTGAACTATACGGCGCAAGACTGCAGGTAAGCGTATCGAGAATGGAGCGTTTCGTATCCTGTCCGTTTCAGCATTTTGCCATCCACGGGCTGAAGCTGCGGGAACGGAAGCAGTACCGGCTCGAATCACCCGACGTTGGACAGCTCTTCCATGCCGCATTAAGCCGGCTGGCAGCGGGACTTGGCCCGCGCTGGGGCCAGATGCCTCCGGCGGAGCTCAAGGCAGCTGCCGCTCAGACGGTAGATGAGCTGGCGCCGAAGCTGCAATCGCAAATTTTGTTAAGCAGCAGCCGCTTTCAATATATCGCGCGCAAGCTGAAGGAAATCGTCGGACAAGCAGCCCTGATACTGGGCGAGCACGCGAGGCGGGCCGAATTCCATCCCGTTGGTACGGAGATTGACTTCGGGCCGGGCGGTGCGCTGCCTGCGCTTCAGATTCCGCTGGAGGACGGCGGAGTTTTAGAAATCATCGGCAGAATAGACCGTGTCGACGCCGCGGAGTCGGAGCAGGGACTGCTTCTGCGCGTGCTTGATTACAAATCAAGCATGACGCAGCTTCGGCTGGAGGAGGTCGCTCACGGTCTGTCGCTGCAAATGCTGGCCTACCTCGACGTGCTCGTGACCCATGCGCCGGAATGGCTGGGGAAATCGGCTTCCCCTGCAGGCGTGTTATATTTTCACGTTCATAATCCGCTGCTTGCTTTATCCAACGGCCTTCATCCGTCCGAGGTTGCGGGCAAGCTGCTCAAGCGGTACAAAATGCGCGGGCTGGTGACCGCCGAAGCGGAGACGGTAAGGCTTATGGACGATGAGCTGGAGACGGGCTATTCCGAGCTGCTTCCCGTAGCCTTGAAGCGGGACGGCAGCTTCTACGGCAGTTCCTCGGTCGTAACGAATGAACAATGGGATGTGCTGCGCCGTTCCGTGCGAAAAACGATCGGCCGGATCGGCAGCGACATCGGCGCCGGCGAGGTATCGATCGAGCCGTATCGGATCGGCGCCAAATCGCCTTGCCAATATTGCGATTACAAAGCGGTTTGCCAGTTCGACGCGCAGTTTGACGGAAATGAATATCGGAAGCTAAGCAAGCCTGCAAAGGATGAAATCTGGCAGCAGCTGGAGAAGGAGTGATAGACGATGCATACCGCTAAAGATACGCCAAAGCCGGAAAACAGCACCTGGACCGATGATCAATGGGATGCCATCGTCACAAGCGGCTCCAATATTCTCGTTGCCGCTGCCGCAGGCTCCGGCAAGACGGCCGTTCTCGTCGAGAGAATCATCCGCAAAATTTCCGCCCAATCCGACGTTGACCGCTTGCTCGTCGCGACGTTCACGAAGGCCGCTGCCGCCGAGATGAAGGAACGAATCCGGATTGCGCTCGAGAAGGAGCTGGAAAAACAGCCGGATTCGGAGCATTTGCGGCGTCAGCTTGCCTTAATGAACCGGGCCTCGATCACGACGCTTCATTCTTTTTGCCTGGACGTCATCCGAAGATATTACCCGCTTATCGGACTGGATCCGGGCTTTCGGATCGCGAATGAAACCGAGAGCGAGCTGATGAGGCTCGACGTGCTCGATCAGCTGTTCGAGCAGAAATACGAGAGCGCCGGCGACGACGGCGCGTTCCTTCGCCTGGCCGACCGTTACGGCGGCGAACGCGGCGATGAGCCGCTGTACCGTCTGGTCCAGCAGCTGTACGACTTTTCGCAAAGCCATCCATGGCCGGAACATTGGCTTCGCGAGACTGCGGCTGCTTTCGACATTACGGATGTCGCGGAGCTGCAGCGCAGCGAGTGGGTTGCAAGCCTGCAAGGCGATATCCGGCTTGCGCTGGACGGCGCAGCCTCGCTGCTGCGGCAGGCGCTCGAGCTAACGAGACAGCCGGCGGGGCCTGCGCCTTACGCCGCCAGCTTCGACGAGGATTTGCTTATGGTCGGCAGTCTATCCGAGTTGATAAACACATCGCCGTGGGAGTCGTGGATCGGGCCGTTTCAATCGGTCCAATTCGGCAAGCTGAAGCCGATGCGCGGCGAGGAATACGATAAATCGCTGCAGGAACAGGCGAAGGAGCTGCGGGATAACGCGAAGAAGCTGATTACGGCACTGGCGGATGAGCTGTTTGGCCGGTCGGCCGGGCAGTTTCTGGAGGAGCTCCGGGAGCTGGCGCCGCTTATGCGGGCGTTGGCGGAGCTTGTCATCGATTTCGGCGAGAGCTACGAGGCTGCAAAACGGGCAAAGGGGCTGCTTGATTTCGGCGATTTGGAGCATTACTGCCTTCGCATTCTGCGCGATCCTGCGTCTACGCCAAACCGGTTGATCCCGTCGGTTGCGGCGCTCGAGTTCCAGCAGCAATTCGATGAAATTTTGCTCGATGAGTACCAGGACACGAATATGGTGCAGGAGGCGATCGTCTCCTTAATCGAACGGCCCGGCCATGGCAACCGGTTCATGGTCGGCGACGTGAAGCAGAGCATTTACCGGTTCCGGCTCGCCGAGCCGAGACTGTTCTTGCAAAAATATAAATCATACCTGTCACGTCAAGGTCAAGGCGAACAAACGAATGAAACCTCTCCCGGCTTACGCATTGATTTGGCGAGAAATTTCCGCAGCCGCGCTGAGGTCGTTGACGGCGTTAATGCCATATTCCGCTCCATTATGCGCGAGAATGTCGCGGAAATGGACTATGATGAACGCGCTGAGCTCGTCTGCGGAGCGGCTTACCCCGATCCCGAGCCGGCGGACAACTGCCGTGTGGAGTTCGCCGTTCTGAACAAAGCGGGTGCGGACGACGCCGCTGAGGATTCCGACGGACCGGAGTTTACCGAACAGGAAGAGGACATTGAGCAGAACGAGAACGGTTCGGCTGCAGAATCGGCAGCCGAACTGAAGACGGCGCAGCTGGAGGCGCGTTGGATCGCAGAGCGGCTCCGGAGGCTGATTGACAGCGGCTTCCAGGTGTATGACGGCAAACGCAAAGCGAGCCGCAGCCTCCAGTGGAGAGATGTCGTCATTTTGCTCCGGGCTACGCAGCAATGGGCGCCGATCATGATAGAGGAGCTGCAGGCAAACGGCATACCGGCCTATGCGGAACTAAGCAGCGGATATTTTGACGCCGTTGAAGTGGAGACCATGATGTCCTTGCTGCGCGTCATCGACAATCCGTACCAGGATATCCCGCTCGCAGCCGTCCTTCGATCCCCGTTATTTGCGCTAAATGCGGAGGAGCTGGCGCGAATTCGGATTTTGTCGGCAAAAGGCTCCTATTTCGATGCCGTGCTTCATGCGGCGGGGGATTTGTTTCTGGATGAAGGCTTGCGCAGGAAATTATCGCAGTTTCTTGACGGACTGGATCGCTGGCGCGCGGAAGCGAGGCAGGGCTCGCTTGCCGGCTTGCTGTGGGCAATATACCGGGAGACCGGTTATTACGATTTTGTAGGCGGCCTGCCGGGCGGAACGCAGCGGCAAGCCAATTTGCGCGCCCTGCATGACCGCGCGAGACAATATGAAGCGACCTCGTTCCGGGGACTGTTCCGTTTCCTCCGGTTTATCGAGCGGATGAGAGACAGCGGCGGCGATCTGGGAACGGCGCGGGCGCTCGGCGAGCAGGAGGACGTGGTCCGGATCATGTCGATTCACAAAAGCAAAGGGCTCGAATTTCCCGTTGTTTTTGTCGCCGGACTCGGCAAGCTGTTCAACCAGCAGGATGTCCGCAGCGCCTTCTTAAAGCATAAGCAGCTCGGCTTCGGACCGCGGTTCGTCGATCCCGAATTGCGGATCAGCTATCCGACGCTTCCTTATCTGGCTATTCGCAGAGCGATGCGCATGGAAATGCTGGCCGAGGAAATGCGGATTTTGTACGTCGCCTTAACGCGCCCGAAGGAAAAAATGTTTCTTGTCGGCACTGTGGCAGATGCGGAAGCCAAGCTGAAACGCTGGCTTGCCTCCGTCGATGCGGACGGCACCATGCCGGATTTCCGCGTCGCTTCGGCGCGATCCTACATCGACTGGCTTGGTCCGCTGGCAGCGCGCCAAATGGCGGAGCAGGAGCAGCTGTCTGCTGGCGGCAATCCGCCGCAATGGCAAGCGGGCATTCTGGCAGCCGCATTACTCGTCAATGAGGCTGCAGCGGCGTCGGATATAACGGAAGCTTCGTCTGGCGATTTGACCGAGCGGCTGCAAGCCGTTACTTCGCTCTCGCTGCTGGAGGATACGGAACCGGATGAAGAGCTCCGGCTCCGCCTGGAATGGGAATATCCTCACAAAGCCGCGGCGGAGCTGGCCGCCAAAACGTCAGTCACAGAAATGAAGCGGCTCTATGCGGACGTACAGGAGGATGCTGCGCCAATGGACGACCCTCCGGCAAGCGGGGAAGCACACGGTAGCGGATCCGGGCGTCGAGTTCCGTCCACCGGCATATCCGCATTTCGGCTTCGACGCCCTTCTTTCATGGCGGAAGTGTCGCTGACCGCCGCCGAGAAGGGCTCGGTGAACCATTTGCTAATGCAGCATGTTCCTCTATCGGGTGATATGGACGAAGCAAAGCTTCAGCAAACGATGGAGAACATGATTGAACGGCGAATATTAACAGTCAAGCAGTCGGAATCGATTGATCTGCCCGGCGTAGCCGCATTTTTTGGAAGCGGGCTGGGACAGAGGCTGCTATCGGCGGATTGGGTGCGCCGGGAGATCCCCTTCAGCTGCATGTTCCCGGCAAGCCGGGTATACCCGCGTACGGACGTTTCACTGGCAGACGAACCGATTCTGATTCAGGGGATTATTGACTGCTTGTTCGAGGATCGGGACGGGATCGTTCTGCTCGATTATAAGACGGATCGGATAGTCGGGAGCCGGTGGGAGCTAGCGGCCGAGCGGCACCGTTTCCAGCTTGAGCTGTATGCGGAAGCGATAGAATCCGTGCTGGGCCGTCCGATTCAGGAGCGCCATGTGTTCTTCTTTGACGGCGGACAGTCGGTGCAGCTTCATCATTAAGTCATGAATAAAGGAGGGTGGTATTTATGGAACAACAACCAGCGGGAAAAAGGCCGATTGCGCTGCCGGTTACACTTGTGCTTCTCGTTTTCAGCTTAGTCGGCAACGTTTTTCTGTACTCGCAATCCTTACAGAACATGCAAGGCAATAAATTCGAAGCCGGCGAGCGTATATTTACCGCTGCGGCAGAATCGCGGCAATACTTCGAGGAGCTCGTTGTCCAGCTCGACGCCTTATTGGCAAGCGAGCTTCTCGAGAAGCGGGCCGAGATCAAATATGATGCCGGAAAGATTTCACAGAAAGGGCGGTCAGTCGTGCTGTTAGCGGAAGAAGCGCAGAAGCTGAACGGCAATGGAAATTCGGAGGCGGAGATCGCATCTGCCTATATAAAAAATGTCGATTCGTCGCTTCAATCGATCGGCAATTATGAAGGCCCGCTGAACGACCCGGATATAGTCAATTTACAGGCCTTGAAGCAGTCTGCTTCAAGCCTGGCGGGCGTCATGAGCGGTTTCAATTTGAAAATGAAGGATAACCGCACAGCGATTATCCGTCTGGCCAGCGGAGCCGAATGGTTGGATCTGATGGACGAGCTTCAGCGGCTGATGTCGGAGCAAGTCTCGAAATAACTTGGTCGGTCCTAGTTTTTAGGTTTGACGGGAGTAGCCAAATGCCCACCTGTGAATATGATAATGTTGACAGGAGGCTGAAATGAATGGAAAACACAATGTTTGACACCCAGCAAAAAAAACAATGGTGCGAGAGCCATATGAATCGCTACGTATTGGCTCAAACGCATGACGGCTGGTGCTGCGACGGAATTATCGAGTATTTGGACGATGAGGTGGTTTGCCTTGCCGTGCCGTGCGGGTCCGATGAGTGGGACGGCAGAGCCTTTTTGCCTTTCGCGCCATATGGCTATCCCATCTATCCTTATCCCTATTTCCCGCGCAGGCGATTTGTCCGCCGGGTGTTCCCGCTCGCGGCGCTGCTTGCCCTTAGCTTGCTGCCTTTTTATTAGAATGTCCGCCAGAGCCGGCGGGGCGTCAACTGCGTTCACCCGCCGGCGTCTGCCAATTGGACGAGATTCATTTTTTTCGTTATGATAGGAGGAAAGCAGGAATAGGGGGTGAACTGATGGACTGCATATTTTGCAAAATAATCGAAGGCGTCATTCCGTCGACGAAAGTGTTCGAGAATGATAGGATACTTGCTTTCCGAGACATCCAGCCAGCCGCTCCCGTACATATTTTAATCATCCCGAAGAAGCACATCCCGACGATGAATGACGTAACGGATGAGGATGCGCCGGTTATCGCAGAGCTGTTCGCTGCTGCAAGGCAAATAGCGAAAGAGCAAGGCATCGACGAGTCCGGTTATCGGTTGGTGAACAATGTGAATGCGGATGGAGGGCAAGTCGTCTATCACCTGCATATCCATTTATTAGGCGGCGCGAAGCTTTCTCCATTACTGGGAGAGGTCTGAAGTTGACACTGCCTTTTGGTTTGACATATAATGAAATTTGATAAACCGTGTATTAGCTCTGGACGGTCTGTTTCGGAGGGAGGGAAAACTGGTGTCTGAAACTAAAGTTCGCAAAAACGAAACTATCGATGCTGCGCTTCGCCGCTTTAAACGTTCCATCGCTAAAGATGGGGTTCTTGCTGAGGTGAAAAAACGCAAGCATTATGAAAAACCAAGCGTAAAGCGCAAGAAGAAGTCTGAGGCTGCGCGTAAGAGAAAGTTTTAGGAGGATCCTTCCATAATGAACCTGAGCGAAAGATTGACCGACGATATGAAGCAAGCCATGAAGAATCAGGACAAGTTCAAACTAGCCGTTATTCGAATGATGCGCGCGTCAGTTAAGAACTTGGAAATTGATCTTAAGCGTCCTTTGGACGACAGTGAAGTGCTTGATATTCTAAGTCGCGAAATCAAACAACGTAAAGATTCCCTCCAAGAATTTAAAAAAGCCGGCCGTGATGATCTAGTTGCGGATCTTGCAGTAGAAATTGAAATTATTAGTCAATACCTTCCCGAGCAGCTGACTGAAGAAGAGATTCAAGAGATAGTAACACAGACCATCCATGAACTCGGTGCTTCTTCCAAAGCCGATATGGGAAAAGTTATGAGTGCCCTTATGCCAAAAACAAAGGGTCGCGCTGACGGTAAACTAGTAAATCAGTTCGTACAGCAACTTCTGAAGTAACTACACATTCGGACTCACAAAACACCCCTGTACAGGGGTGTTTTTTTAAATTCATAAGCATTTATAAGTTTTTACACTTGAAGGTTGAACGATTATACATTGCTAAACCGGTTGCAGTGGCATACTAAGGAGGCGGTCACATTTGAAACATTAAATCCTTTAGATCGTAATAATACATAATATAAGAAAAAGGAGGGGCTTTCTTGCACATGAACCGCTCACGAAGAAGCTTGTACCCCGTGCCCGTCATTTTGCTGGCGGCGATGTTGTTGCTTACGCTCGCAGGGCTGTTCGGCGTTTCTGCCCGGCAAGCCGCTGCGGCAGAAGCAGACACAGGATCGGCGGTCTACGTTATACCCGTCAAGCAGACGGTGGAGTCCGGGCTTGAATCGTTCTTGAAAAGAGCTTATAAAGAGGCCGATGAAGCGAATGCCGAGCATGTGATCCTGGTGATCAATACGCTTGGCGGAAAAGTCGTCAATGCAGAAAGCATAGGCCATTTTATCCGTGAAAGCCGCATCCCGACGACGGCTTTCGTCGAAGGGAAGGCGGTATCGGCCGGCACTTATATCGCGCTTAACGCGGATAAGATCGTGATGCAGCCCGGGAGCACGATCGGAGCGGCTGCTGTTGTCGACGGAGCGGGCACTTTAATCGAAAATCCCAAGACCATTTCGTTCTGGGTGTCGGAGATGAGCGAAGCCGCGGCGCTGAACGATAGGGATAAAAACATCGCTGCAGCCATGGTCGATCCGAATGTGACGCTTCATTTGCAGGACAAAATCGGCAGAGATAAACAGAAAGGGGAGATTCTAACCTTAACTGCCAGCGAGGCGGAGACGCTCGGTTACTCAGAGCATACTGCAGGCACAGTTAATGAGGTTGTGAAATGGCTGGGACTCGAATCCCGCATCCAAATCGAGGTCGAACCGTCGATCGCGGAAAATGTCGCCCGATGGCTCATTAATCCGGTTGTCATGACCGTGCTGCTTATTCTCGGCATCGCCGGCATCGTCATCGAGATGCTTGTTCCGGGTTTCGGTGTGCCGGGCATTATCGGCATATTGTCGTTCGGGCTGTATTTCTTCGGCCATTACGTAGCCGGCTTTGCCGGGGTGGAATCGGTCGTACTGTTTATCCTCGGTATAGCCTTGCTTATTATCGAGGTATTCGTGCCAAGCTTTGGAATATTAGGCATTCTCGGCAGCGCGGCGTTAATAACGGGTGTCGTCATAGCCGCTTCCGATCCGATGACTGCGTTCATTTCATTCGCTGTGGCGATCGTTGCAGCCATCGTCATCATTTCGATCTTCGTCAGGATGAACAAAAAGAAAGGCGTTTGGAACAAATTCATTCTTCGCGATAAGCTGACGACGGAGGAAGGTTACCTATCGGCTGATGTTAAGGTATCGCTGCTTGGTCATGAGGGAGTAACGTTAACGCCGCTGCGACCGTCCGGAACCGTCATGATCGGGGATAACCGGATTGATGTTGTTACCTCCGGCGAATTCGTCAACGTTAACCGAAAGGTTAAGGTTATAAAAGCCGAGGGGACTTGGGTTATTGTGAAAGAAGTAGTAGAATAGGAAAAGATTATGAATTGACATGGAGGCTGATGAATTGGATCCACTCGTATCCGTATTAATCTTAGTTGTCGTTGCCATTATCGTGCTGTCGGTGTTTTTAAGCTTTTTCCCGATTATGCTGTGGATATCGGCTTTGGCTTCAGGCGTGAGAGTAGGCATTATAACGCTGGTTGCCATGCGTTTGCGCCGGGTCGTGCCAAGCCGGATCGTGAATCCGCTAATCAAAGCGACGAAAGCTGGACTTGGCTTAACGATCAACCAGTTGGAAAGTCATTTCTTGGCCGGCGGTAACGTCGACCGCGTCGTGAATGCTTTGATCGCCGCACAGCGAGCGAATATTCCCCTTATTTTCGAACGGGCGGCAGCCATTGATCTTGCAGGACGAGACGTGCTGCAAGCCGTGCAAATGAGCGTTAATCCCCGCGTAATCGAAACGCCGATCGTTGCGGCGGTAGCGAAGGACGGTATTGAGGTTAAAGTTAAAGCCCGCGTTACGGTTCGCGCCAACATCGACCGTCTCGTCGGCGGCGCCGGCGAGGAGACCATCATCGCCCGGGTAGGCGAAGGTATTGTAACGACAGTCGGTTCTGCAAATTCGCATAAGGACGTGTTGGAAAATCCGGATATGATCTCGCGCACGGTGTTGGGCAAAGGGCTTGACGCCGGAACGGCTTTCGAAATTTTATCGATCGATATCGCGGACGTCGACGTAGGCAAAAACATCGGCGCGCATCTGCAAACCGAGCAAGCTGAAGCGGATAAGAAGATCGCTCAAGCGAAAGCGGAGGAACGACGCGCCATGGCCGTAGCCCAGGAGCAGGAAAATAAGGCGAAGGTCGTGGAGATGGAAGCTCGCGTCGTAGAATCGGAATCGCAGGTTCCGCTTGCTATGGCAGAAGCGTTGAAAAGCGGTAAAATCGGCGTCATGGACTATATGAACTTGAAAAATATTGAAGCCGATACGCAAATGCGGAGCTCGATCAGTAAAACGGACGGTTCGACTGACGGCAAAGACGGCCGTTAATGAGCGAATGAACGGAACGAATCAGCGCTTCCGCGCCGTGGAGGTGAAGACGGATTGAGACTAATCGAATTTTTGATGGACAATATCTTCATCGTTGTCATTGTTTTAGGCGCGATCGCTTCGTTCTTCGGCAAGTCCGGCAGCAAGAAGCGGCCGAACCAAATGCCGAATTTCGGAGGCGGCGGCCTGCCGCGTAGAGCGGACCCTCAAACCCTGGAAGAGGGGCATAGAACGGAGAGTACGGCTGAGCGGCCGGTTTACCGCTCGCGTATGGAGCAGGAGAACCGGACATCGGATCATGATTCTTATGAGGGCGGATACCTATCCCCGTCTAGAACGGCGCAGACGACCGCTCCCGAGCGTTCGTCCCGCAGAGCGAGCCCGTATAAATCCAAGGAGCCTGACGGCGATAAGAGCAGATCTGCCGGCAACAGCAGGACAGCGGCATCCGTACAAGCCGACGATATAAGAAAGGCAGTCGTCTGGGCTGAAATTTTAGGTCCTCCGCGTGCCAAACGGCCATATCGCAAATAAAAAAAAGGTGTTCCGCAGGTCAAATCCGACCTGCGGAACACCTTTTTTCGTATCCGCTGAGATTAACTCCTTATCCGAAACTAATCTCATAATTCACCTGTTCATCGCATATTTTGGTACAGTACATGAAAATCCACTTATATTTGTAATGTTTACGAAGTAGGTTTGCTCACGCAAACCTAAGCTTATGCTTACGAAGTAGGTTTGCTCACGCAAACCTTTAAGGAGGTCGCGATTCGTCCATGCGTCGTATAAAAAGAAAATTTCGTAAAGTGACCGCCGAGCTGCTGGATATGCCGCATGACGTCGTGTACGATCTGCCGCGATTGACGATGATAGGCGACCGTCAGCTGTATATTGAGAATCACCGGGGGGTCGTACATTTTTCCAGCGAAAGCCTGAGGCTCGCTTTAAGCAAGGGACAGCTGGAGGTAACGGGCAGCGAGCTTGTCATACGGACGATATGGACGGAAGAAGTATTCGTGGAAGGCCAAATTAAAAACATTCAAATATTGCCATAAATTCGTAATGGGGAGGGGAACGGTTTGAGCGTACGAGGGGTACAATGGATGAAGGGGATCGTTACCGTACATGTTCGGGGAGGGCAACCGGAACAGCTGGTCAACCTTGCGTTAACAGGCGGGCTGCAACTGTCTTCCATCCGGTGGACAAGCGGGGGTATGCTTGAATTTGAGATTTCGGTCCGTGATTTCTTCGAGCTTCGTCCGTATTTAAAGCAGACAGGCTGCCGCATGCATGTTGCGAAACGGAAGGGCTTGCCGTTCTGGCTGGTGAAAGCGGAGAGAAGGATGTTTTTTACCGCCGGAATCACCTTGTTTTTCGCTATTATATTCATGCTGTCCTCTTTGGTTTGGAGCGTCGAGGTGCAGGGCAACATTAAATTAACGGAAGATCAAATCCGGTTAGCCGCGAAGCAGGAAGGCTTATATCCGATGCAGTGGTCTTTCCGTCTGGCGGATGCGGACGTGCTGTCGAAGGAATTGGTGAAGAAATTGCCGGGATCTTCCTGGGTCGGCGTGGAGAAGAAAGGGACAAAGATTATTATTCAAGTGGTTGAGCATACCATTCCCGATCAGGCTCCCCTGCAAAATCCGCGGCATCTCGTTGCTTCAACCGACGCCGTCGTAACGGAGATTATCGCCGAGGCGGGCAGGCCGGTCGTTAAGAAAAACACGAAGGTAAAGAAAGGACAAACGTTAATATCCGGTACTATAGGCGGCGAAGAAAATACACGGACGGTTGTGGCCAAAGGAAGGGTCAGGGGACTAGTCTGGTATGAGTTCGAAATCGAATCGCCGATGGTACAGCAGACAAAGGTATATACGGGTGAGAAAAAAACGAAATGGTATGCCGTAATCGGCTCCAGAGCGCTTCAGTTAAGCGGGTATGGCCAAGATCCTTATGAATCCTCCGAAACGATTACGCATGAGGAAAGGGCGGCATGGCGCAATTGGTCCTTGCCGGTCGGCCGCATGAAGGAGACGGTTATGGAAACGCGGCAGGAAGAGAGAGAGCTTACGGCAGACGAAGCGAAGAGCATCGGAATTCTGCAGGCAAAAGCAGAAGTACTCATGAAAGCAGGTCCGGATTCGGTTATCCGGGAGGAAATTGTTTTGCATGAAAAGGCTGAGAATGGTAAAGTTTATATGAAAGTTCTTTTTGAAGTTGAGCAATCTATCGTGAAGGAAATGCCACTAGTCCAGATGCAAGGAGATTGAGGATTGTTGCCAATTGAAACGAAAGTAGCAAGAATACCGCTCGGCAGCGCAGCGGAAGGATTAGCCGTATTCGGACCGCAGGACAAGTTTCTACGACTCGTACAAGCGCAGATCGACGCATCGATCACATCGCGCGAAGCGGAAATCGTCATTTCCGGGGGAGCCGAAGAGGTAGATTCGCTTGAGCAGCTTTATAACGTACTGCTGCAGCTCGTACGCGGGGGATATACGCCTTCGGAGAGAGATGTAGCCTATGCGCTTGAGCTGGCAAAGTCAATGCAAGCCGAGGAGCTTCTGGACTTATTTAAGAAGGAAATTACGACGACTTTCCGGGGGAAGCCGATACGGGTCAAGACGATCGGGCAGCGCCACTATGTGAAGACCATTCGCAAGCTGGATATCGTATTCGGAATCGGACCTGCGGGAACGGGCAAGACCTATTTGGCCGTCGTGATGGCCGTAGCCGCATTGAAGGAAGGTTCGGTCAAACGGATCGTGCTTACGAGGCCGGCAGTAGAAGCAGGCGAAAATTTGGGATTTCTGCCCGGCGACCTGCAGGAGAAGGTAGACCCTTACTTACGCCCGTTGTATGACGCCCTGCACGACGTGCTTGGGCCCGAGCAGACAGTCAAAGCCATTGAGCGTGGCATGATCGAAATCGCACCGCTAGCTTATATGCGCGGCAGAACGCTCGACGACGCTTTTATTATTCTGGATGAAGCGCAAAATACGACGCCGGAGCAAATGAAAATGTTTTTGACCAGGCTCGGCTTTGGCTCGAAAATGGTCATCACAGGCGACGTTACGCAAATCGATTTGCCAAGAGGCAAAAACTCGGGTTTAATCGAGGCGCAGCGTATTTTGAGAGATATAGAAGAAATTGGCATCATCCATTTCTCTGAACAGGATGTCGTGAGGCATTCTTTGGTTCAGAAAATTATCGTAGCCTACAATTGGGATGCTGAAAACAAAGCTTAGAGAGGAATGTCTGCTGCATGAACCAAAATCAGACCGGAAAACAGGGGAACTTGCGGCCGTCGAGGACGGCGGGTTGGAAGCAGAGTGCAGCCGTTCGATGGGTGCTGATGTTCATGTTTGTGCTGCTGTTCTATTTCAGTTTAGCTCCGCATGTGGTTCCCGAGACATACGATATTGAAGAGGGCGCTGTCAGCGAGAAGGACATTAAAGCGCCCTTCCAAATTAAAGACGAGAAAGCGACAAGGGAAGCGGAGGAAGCCGCGGCCGAGAGAATCGATGATATTTATTCGATCGTGCCGCTTCGGAACGAAACGCTGGTTGATCAGATTTTTGTGCGGATCGAACAACTGAATCAGGATGATCAAGTAACCGTGCAGAACAAGATCGACATCTACCGGAACGAGATTCCCGGCCGCTATTCGGAATATATCGATAAATTTGTGAAGCAGAATCAAGGCAAAGGGACTTATAACGATACGCTCCTCGAAGAGATGGCTCAAGTTGCGAAGGAACAGCAATATACGATTCCGGAAGAAACATTTTATAAAATGCCTAATATGTCCGCTGAAACGTTAACCGAGATGCGCAATGTAGCTCGGGATATTGTGCGTAAGCTGACGAGCGAGCAGCTTCGCGAAGCGGAGACGGCGCGCACGCAGGTTGCCGAGCTGGTGAACGCAAGCTCGTTATCGAGCCGGACAAGCCGTGAAATCGTTCAAGAGTTGGCCAGATTCGCCATCATGCCGAACAAATTTTTCGATAAGGAAGCTACAGACGAGGCGAAGGTGCAGGCCAAGCAGAATACGACTCCCGTCGTCTTTAAGGAAGGCGAGCTGATCGTGAAGCGTGGGCAGACGATAACGCCTGAGCTATATAAGCTGCTCGTCGATTCATCCTTGCTGCAGGAGCAGAAAAACTATTGGCCGCAGACCGGACTTCTCATTATGTCCGTCATGTTTATCATTACGCTCTATGCATATCTTCACCAGTCGGGCGGAATAAACGGCATAAAGCCAAAGTACAATAACGCTTCGCTGCTCATGTTGTGGCTTATCTTTTTCATTAACATCGTAACGATGCAGATCGTATCGTTGACGCAGACAGATACAGCGCCGTATGCGGGCTATATGGCACCTGCCGCCTTGGGAACGATGCTGATCATGCTGCTTCTGGATATGCATCTGGCGATGATCAGTTCCATATTGTTCGCAATTATGGGCAGTATTATATTAAATACAGGCCAGCATCAAGTTTTCGATTTCCAGTACGGATTCGTTATTATTGTCGTATCGTTTGCCGCGATATTCTCCATCCACAGGGCAAGTCAACGGTCGACGATCTTGAAAGCCGGCATTATGGTCAGCTTGTTCGGATCGATCTCGGTGTTGACGCTGCTGCTGCTGGCGGAACAGCTGGAGAGGGCATTCTTTATTTATTCGGTCGCGTTTGCTTTTGGAAGCGGCTTGATTACCGCCATATTGGTCATCGGCTTGATGCCGTTTTTCGAAATTACGTTCGGAATCTTGTCTGCGCTTAAGCTGGTGGAGCTGTCTAATCCGAATCATCCGCTGTTGCGCAAGCTGCTTACCGAAACGCCGGGAACTTATCATCACAGCGTAATGGTCGGCAATCTGTCGGAGGCTGCCGCGGAAGCGATAGGAGCAGACGGGCTGCTGTGCCGGGTAGGCTCGTTCTACCATGACATCGGGAAGACGAAGCGGCCGAATTATTTTATCGAGAATCAAACGAATATCGAAAATCCGCATGACACCATAGACCCTAAGCTAAGCAAGTCGATTATCGTCGCGCACGCAAGAGACGGCGTGGATATGCTTAAAGGGTATAATATACCGAAGCCGATTCGCGACATTGCCGAGCAGCACCACGGGACGACATCGCTGAAGTTCTTCTACTACAAAGCGTTGAAGCAAGCGGAGGAGCAAGGCGTAGAGCCTTCGTTCACGGAGGACGATTTCCGTTATCCCGGTCCGAAGGCGCAATCGAAGGAAGCGGCTGTCGTGGGAATAGCCGATTGCGTCGAAGCGGCCGTGCGGAGCCTTCGCAACCCGACGGTGGACCAGGTTGAAGCGATGATTAACAAGATTATCAAGAGCAGACTCGACGACAATCAATACAATGAATGCGATATAACGCTTAAAGAGCTTGATAAGATCGCCCAATCGTTGAAAGAAAGCGTCATCGGCATCTTCCATTCCCGTATTGAATATCCGGATGACGTCAAAACAAAGGAGCGTTTGGCATGAGCATACAGCTGGATTGGAGCAACGAGCAACAAAAAATAGAAATTCCGGATAGCTGGATTACGAAGCTGGAGCAGCTGCTTCAGCTTGCGGCAGAAGCGGAGGGCATTACGGAGGGCGAGGTTTCCTTAACGTTTACCGATGACGAGGAAATTCATCAGCTAAACCGCGATTACCGGGGAATTGACCAGCCGACCGATGTTTTATCCTTTGCCATGCAAGAAGATGGGACGGAAGAGCTGGATATTATTTTCGAGGTGGAGCACGAGGACGAGCAGGATCCGATTTCCGGAATGCTGGGGGATATTATTATTTCCGTTGAGACGGCGGCGTCGCAAAGCGAGGAGTACGGCCATTCGTTGGAGCGCGAGATCGGATTTCTGTTCGTGCACGGCTTTCTGCATTTAATCGGATATGACCACCAGGATGAAGCGTCCGAAGCGGAAATGACAGCGAAGCAGGAAGCGGTTCTGCAGCAAGCCGGCTTATCAAGGTAATGCGGAAGTTCATCCGCAGCCTCGGATTTGCATGGTCGGGCATCAGCTTTGCGGCGCGGACGCAGAGTCATATGCGTTACCACATCGTTGCTGCGATCATTGCTTGCTTCCTAGGCGTTCTTGTATCGCTGAAGCCGCTGGAATGGGCGGTTATCCTGCTTTCGATCGCCGTCGTCATCAGTGCGGAGATGATGAATACAGCCGTAGAGCAAGCGGTTAATCTTGCGAGTCCCGATATCCATCCGATTGCTAAGGTGGCTAAGGACGTTGCCGCGGGCGCCGTATTAATTGCAGCGGCGATCTCCGTATTGATAGGGCTGCTCATCATCGGGCCGCCCTTATGGTATTTGTTGTTTGATTGAACCAGGAATTTGAACGGAGGTTGCCTGCATGACATACGAGGGATTATCGGAATCCTATATAAAGCTCCTGCTTAAGGCAAAAGAAGCGATGGAGCGCGCGTATGTTCCTTATTCTCATTTTCAAGTCGGGGCAGCCTTGCTTGACGAAGAAGGACATATCCATTTTGGCTGCAATGTGGAAAATGCGGCTTACGGGCCGACGAATTGCGCCGAGCGCACGGCGCTGTTCCGTGCAGTGGCGGACGGGAAACGGCCGGGACAATTTCAAGCAATCGCCGTCATTGGAGATACGGAAGGCCCTATCGCGCCTTGCGGCATTTGCCGGCAGGTGCTCGTTGAGCTCTGCATGCCGGATATGCCTGTCATTATGGGCAATTTAAAAGGACAATGGTCGATTTCGACCGTATCGGATATTTTGCCGGGGGCATTCACTCCGGCGTCACTTGATAATAGGGAGCGTAAAACAAACGAATGAGCCGAACAACTTCAACAACGGAGCGCGATAGTAAAAAATTCAGATCGGGATTCGTAGCCATTATTGGCAGGCCGAATGTCGGCAAATCTACGTTAATGAACCATCTCATCGGCCAAAAAATTGCGATTATGTCGGATAAGCCTCAGACGACGCGCAATAAAATCCATGGCGTTTATACGACGAACGATACCCAAATCGTATTTCTGGACACGCCGGGCATTCACAAGCCGCAATCGAAGCTGGGGAATTATATGATGCAGACGGCGGAGAGCGCTTTGAAAGAGGTAGAGGCGGCGCTCTTTCTGATCGATGCGTCTGAGGGGCTCGGCGGAGGGGACCGGTTTATTATCGAGCAGCTCAAAAAAGTAAAGACGCCGGTTTTTCTCGTCATGAATAAAATCGATAAAGTAGAGCCAGAACAGCTGCTGCCGATGATTACGCAGTATAATGAGCTGCATGAGTTTGCTGAGATCGTGCCGATCTCCGCTCTTAAAGGAAATAATATCGATACGCTGCTGGAGCAGATTTCCAAATACTTGCCGGAAGGACCGCAATATTATCCTGCCGACCAAGTTACGGATCATCCCGAGCAATTCGTCTGCTCGGAACTAATCCGCGAGAAAATATTGCATATGACACGCGAAGAAATTCCGCATTCAATTGCGGTAACCATCGAGGATATGCGGGTGAAGGAAAATGGCGTCGTCTATATTGGCGCAGTGATTTTTGTCGAAAGGGATTCTCAAAAAGGGATTATTATCGGCAAAAAGGGCGAGTTGCTGAAGGAAGTCGGCAAGCAGGCGCGGAAAGATATTGAAGCGCTGCTCGGTTCCCGCATTTTCCTGGAGCTTTGGGTAAAAGTGAAGAAGGACTGGAGAAACCAGGAACGTGTCCTGAAGGATCTTGGTTTCCGGCACGATTAATCGGCTTTCGCAATTGACGTAATTTGTTAAGGATAACCGGACGATATTTATCGCATCCTATTACCGTCTAGAGCATTTCCGAAGCGGAAAGGGATGAATACGAATGCGAGATTTTTCGTGGAAGTATTTTACAATGACCGGGGATGTCGAATCTTTCATGCTTTATAAGGAAATGAACCAGTTAGGAGCGGAAAGACGCTCCGACCCGTTAGCCGGTGCAGAGGAAGAGTTTACGTTAACGGAAATGGATGAGAGCTCAGGCTAACGTTAGTTCTCTATTCTGCTTATAAGTTATCGCGAAACGGAAGTCCGCCGGCATGGGAAGGCGTTCTTTCGTTTCTGCGTTTAGAGGAGAGTTATCGTTATGTTGTATCGTGTCGAGGGTATCGTCCTTCGCAGCATGGATTACGGGGAAGGCAACAAAATCGTGACGCTCCTCACGAAGTCGAACGGCAAAGCCGGGGTTCTTATTCGAGGCGCAAAAAAAGTGAAGAGCAAGCATGCTTCGCTTGCCCAGCCTTTTACATACGGAGAATTTGTTTATTTTCGCACCAGCGGGCTTGGTACGCTTAATCATGGTGAGATCATTGAGTCTCACCATATTTTGCGCGAAAAATTAGAAATGGCGGCATATGCCTCGTATGCGGCCGAATTGACGGATCGTTCGACTCAGGACGATGAGGCGACAGGCTTTCATTTCGAACAGCTGCAGGCTTGCTTGTCCGCGCTTGAACAGGGCAAAGACGCTCAAATCGTAATCCATTTATATGAGATGCGCATTTTAGATTTATCCGGTTATGCGCCGGAGATGGATCAATGCGTCGGCTGCGGCAATGTCGTCGGGCCGTTCAAACTATCGGCATATGCCGGAGGCATATTATGCACGAGATGTACAGGCAAGGATCCCGCTGCTATTACGCTTGGGGAAGGCGCATACAAGCTGCTCAGATTGTTCCGGCGAATGGATATGCGAAGACTGGGGACGATCCAGGTAAAGCCGGAGACCAAGGCGGAGCTTAAGCAATGCATGCGCAAGCTGATGGATACGCATTTAGGATTGCAATTGAAATCCCGAAGCTTTCTTGACCAGCTGGATAAGCTATTATAATCATTTATATGTTTGCATACAGCCTATGAGCGGAAAGTAAGACAAATATCGAGTAAGACAAATATCCGGTTTGACATTTCAGGTAAAGAAGCATACAATAGTGCATTATGAATATGGACAATGATGGAGAAAGTAATCGACGGATATCGACCGATTCAGCGAGCCGGGAATAGTGGAAGCCCGGACGGACGAAGCGATGAAAGGGCACTCCGGAGTCATACTGAACAAAGAGGGTTTGCTCCTAATTGGAGGAACCAAGTAGGGTGGAACCGCGGGATATTAACTCTCGTCCCTACGTCTGGCAGCAGGCGTAGAGGCGGGAGTTTTTTTGTATAGACGTCGCCCTCGCTGATCCAGGAAACGTCCCTTACCGGACAGAAAAACAAAGGAAGAAGGAGAGGGTTAAGCATGAATTTCCAAGGAATGATTTTAACGCTTCAGCAATTCTGGGCCGAACAAAATTGTATATTGGTTCAGCCTTATGACGTGGAGAAAGGCGCGGGAACAATGAACCCGATGACTTTTTTGCGTTCGATCGGACCCGAGCCATGGAATGTCGCCTATGTGGAGCCTTCCCGCAGACCGGCGGACGGACGCTACGGCGAGAATCCGAACCGGCTGTACCAGCATCACCAGTTTCAGGTGATTTTGAAGCCGTCGCCCGATAATGTTCAGGAGCTATATTTGGAAAGCCTGAAGAAGCTTGGTATTGACGCTAACGACCACGATATCCGCTTCGTTGAGGATAACTGGGAAGCGCCGACGCTTGGCGCCTGGGGACTAGGCTGGGAAGTATGGCTCGACGGCATGGAAATTACGCAATTCACGTACTTCCAGCAGGTAGGAGGCATCGATGCCAATCCTGTCGCTGTCGAGATTACGTATGGCATGGAGCGCCTTGCTTCGTATATTCAGCAGAAAGAAAACGTATTCGATCTGGAATGGGTGGAAGGCGTCACCTATGGCGACGTCTTCAAGCAGCCGGAATATGAGCATTCGAAATATACGTTTGAAACATCCGATACGGCGATGCTGTTCTCCTTGTTCAATATGTACGAGGAAGAAGCAAAGAAAACGATGGAGCAGCATCTTGTATTTCCGGCCTATGATTATGTGCTGAAATGCTCCCATACGTTCAACCTGCTTGATGCGCGCGGCGCAATCAGCGTGACGGAAAGAACAGGTTACATTAACCGAGTGCGTAATTTGGCGCGTTCCTGCGCTTCTACTTACTACG
This sequence comes from Paenibacillus harenae DSM 16969, assembly GCF_000422465.1. Lineage (GTDB taxonomy): Bacteria > Bacillota > Bacilli > Paenibacillales > Paenibacillaceae > Pristimantibacillus > Pristimantibacillus harenae. The sequence continues at coordinate 641,562 of NZ_KE383842.1, forward strand.
AGGAGAGAGAACGTCTCGGATTCCCGCTGCTGAAGAAAGGAGTGGAGCAGAATGGCTAGAGATCTGCTGCTGGAGATCGGACTGGAGGAAGTGCCGGCACGTTTCGTGCGCGGCGCTATGAACCAGCTTAAGGATAAAACGGCAAAATGGCTTTCGGATGCGCGTATTGCGCACGGAGAGGTTCAAGCCTATGCGACGCCGCGCCGTATCGCGGTGCTTATCCAAGGCGTTGCCGAGAAGCAATCGGATATGAATGAGGAAGCGAAAGGCCCCTCACGCAAAATCGCTCAGGACGATCAAGGAAATTGGAGCAAAGCGGCACTTGGATTCGCACGGAGTCAAGGCGTAGAACCGGATCAGCTATACTTTCGGGAACTTGCCGGCGTGGAATATGTATATGCAAACAAAAGCAGCTTGGGTACGGCAACATCCGCCATCTTGCCTGACGGCTTGCTTGGCGTTATCACATCGATGTCATTCCCGAAAAATATGCGTTGGGGCAGTCACGAGCTTCGTTTCGTGCGTCCGATCCGCTGGATGGTCGCTTTGTTCGGCCAAGACATCGTTCCTTTTGAAATTACAGGCGTACAAACAGGAAACGTAACTCGCGGACATCGTTTTCTCGGTCAAGAAACCGTCGTAGCCGAACCGTCGCAATATGTGGAGAAACTGCGTGAGCAGCAGGTTATCGCAGACGTCAGCGAGCGCGAGCAGCTTATCCTCGCGCAGATCGACGGACTCGCGAAGGAAAAGGGCTGGGAAATCGCGGTCAAAGAGGATTTGCTGGAAGAGGTCCTGTTCCTGGTCGAATACCCGAACGTGTTGTTCGGCGGCTTTGATCCGGCTTTTCTGAACATTCCGCAGGAGGTGCTGATTACTTCGATGCGCGAGCATCAAAGGTACTTTCCGGTATTGGACGGCGAAGGCAAGCTGCTTCCTTTCTTTGTAACCGTCCGCAACGGCGATAAAAGGTCCATCGAGCTTGTTGCTAAAGGGAATGAGAAAGTACTGCGCGCACGCCTGTCGGACGCCAAGTTCTTCTATGAGGAGGATCATAAGCTTACGATCCAGCACGCGTTATCAAAGCTTGAAAACATTGTATATCACGAGGAATTAGGATCGGTAGCCGATAAGGTTCGCCGAATTCGGGCGGCCTCGGATCTGATCGGCCAGCAGCTGCAGGTCGATGAGCAGACGGCGAAGGATGTAAGCCGCTCCGCAGCTATATGCAAATTCGATCTCGTATCGCAGATGGTCTATGAATTTCCGGAGCTTCAAGGCATAATGGGCGAGGATTACGCACGGAAAGCCGGCGAGCGCGAAAACGTGGCCAAGGCGATTAACGAGCATTATCAGCCGCGATTCTCTGGCGATCTGGCTCCGTCCGGGCTTACGGGAGCCATCGTAAGCTTGGCTGATAAAATCGATACGATTGTCGGCTGCTTCTCGATCGGAATTATTCCGACGGGCTCACAGGATCCATATGCGCTACGGAGGCAAGCGGCAGGAATTGTTCAGATCGTTCTGGCACATGGGCTGAAGCTGCAATTGCACGACCTCTACGACGCTGCTTTATCCGTCCATGAGGCGAGGGGTCTGAAACGTCCATCGGAGGAAATTCGTAAGGATCTATCGGACTTCTTCGCGCTTCGCGTCAAAAACCTGCTGTCTGAGCAAGGCGTGCGTTACGATGTCGTGGATGCCGTCATGGCCGCGGGCTTCGCCGATTTACGCTCTGTCGTCGAACGCGCATCCGTTGTTCAAGCACTTGCGGCCGGTGACGACAGGTCAGAGTTCAAGCTTACGGTTGAGCAGTTTAACCGGGTCGGCAATCTGGCTGCCAAAGCGACCGGCGCAGCGCTCGATCCCGCGCTTTTTGCTGAGCAGGTGGAGAAGGAGCTTTACGAGCAATGGCTGCAGCAGCGTCCTGTATTCTTGGCTGCGGTCGAACATGGCGATTTTACAAAGGCGGTACAATCCTTAACTTCTTTGACTCCGTTCATTCATACGTATTTTGAGAAGGTTATGGTGATGTCGCCGGATGAAGAGGTTCGGGCAAACCGGTTGGCAACACTATCTGGAATTGCCGCCGATATTGCGGTTATCGCAGATTTCTCGAAGCTTGTCTGGTAATGCCGGGAGGATGATGGAGAATGGCTAATGCTAATCCGGAAGTGATCGTATACGTCGTATCCGACGCAGCGGGAGATACGGGCGAGGTTGTGGTGCGGGCGGCTATCGCGCAATTTCACCCGATCAATGCGGACATCCGGCGGTCCTCTTTCGTTACGGACGAAGCCGGTTTGCAGCGCATTACGCTTCAAGCCAAGGAGGAAAATGCAATCGTTCTTTACACGCTGGTCATTCCGCATCTTCGCGAAAGCATGCGCAAGCTGGCGGAAGCAAACGAAGTGGTCGCCATTGATTTATTAGGATCGTTTATCGAGACGCTCGAAATGCGAACCGGGCGGAAATCGCGTCAGGAGCCCGGTCTTAACCACGTGCTGGACGCCGATTACTTCCGCAAAGTGGAGGCAGTCGAATTTGCCGTCAAATATGATGATGCGAGAGATACGTCCGGTGTGCTGAAGGCCGATATCGTGCTGGTTGGAGTCTCCCGGACTTCCAAGACACCGCTGTCGATGTATCTGGCCCATCAGAAATTTAAGGTTGCCAATGTGCCGCTTGTTCCGGAGCTGAAGCCGCCCGATGAGCTGTTCAAACTGCCGAAACAGAAAGTGATCGGCCTGACGATCGGCGTGCCGTATTTGAATACGATTCGCAAAGAGCGCCTCAAGGCGCTCGGGCTTCCGAATAATGCATCCTATGCGACCCCGGACCGTATTGAGAAAGAGCTCCAATATGCCGATACCATTATGAGACGGCTGGACTGCTTTGTCATTGACGTTTCCCATCGCGCCGTTGAAGAAACGGCCAGCTTAATTATGGAATATGTACGGAGGCCGTAATTGCAGGATTTTTTGATAATTTGACGTATATAATAGTACAGGTTATGAAAATGAAAACGAGCGGTGATCGATTATTCGGCCAGAGCAACCAACCATTGTCGTAGACGCAGACGCATGCCCGGTTAAGACGGAAATTGGAGAAACAGCAAGACGGTTTGCAGTGCGCGTGCTGATGGTCGCCTCCCATGACCACCGGCTGGCGCCGCAGGACGGAGTAGAAGTCGTTCAAGTGGACCGCAGCAATCAATCGGTAGATTTGTATATTGTGAATCATATCGCGCGCGGCGACATCGTCATTACCCAGGACTTTGGACTGGCCTGCATCGCGATAGGCAAAGGGGCGATCGTTCTATCCCCGCGCGGCGAGCAGTATTCGGACGAGAACATTGATTACCTGATGGAACGCAGGCACGAGCTTGCGAAAAGGCGGCGCACCGGAGGCAGAACGAGGGGGCCGAAGGCGATGAGCGGTGCGGACCGCGATCGTTTTCAACAAAAGTTGACAAAAGTTTTGCTAAACGAGCAGGAGAACCATAACGTATAGCGAATATTATTTACGTGTTACTAGGATGAAGGTGATGAACGATGACATACGGTAATAAAATACCGGAAGAAGTCATAGAGGCGGTTCGTAAGCATCATGACATCGTAGAGACGGTCGGGAAATACGTTCATCTCACGAAGCACGGCAAATATATGAAGGGGCTGTGTCCGTTCCACTCGGAGAAGACTCCTTCGTTTACGGTTACGCCGGAACTCCAAATTTACCATTGCTACGGCTGCGGCAAGGGCGGCAACGTGATCAGGTTTGTTGAAGAGATGGAGGGTTATTCGTTTCCCGAGGCCGTTCGCATGCTTGCAGAGGATGCAGGAATGCCCATCACTTGGGCATCGCATGAGGGCGGCAAAGACTCGCCTCACGACGCGGACCGTAAGAAGATCATCGAAGCGCATGAATTATCGATCAAGCTGTATCATCACATTTTGAACAACACGAAGCAGGGACAGGCAGCGAAGCAGTACTTGCGTGAACGCGGAATGAGCGATAAGCTGATCGATCATTTTATGCTCGGATACGCGCCTGAAGAATGGGATGTACTGGCGAGATTTTTAACGAAACGCGGCTTTGATCTTGCCTTAATGGAGAAAGGCGGATTACTCTCGGCCAAATCGGACGGGAGCGGGTACGTGGACCGGTTTCGCAATCGCATTATGTTTCCGATATGGGATCGAGACGGCAAAGCTACCGCGTTTGCGGGTCGCATTATAGGCGAAGGACAGCCGAAATACTTGAATACGTCGGAAACGATGCTTTTTACGAAGAGCAGGACATTGTACAACCTGCATTATGCGCGCCCAGCCATTCGCAAAAGGAAGCAAGTCGTATTGTTCGAGGGCTACATGGACGTCATTAAGTCTTGGAGCGCGGGACTAAGAAACGGTGTGGCTACCATGGGTACAGCATTGACGGAGGAACACTGCTCTATGCTTCGAAGGCAGGCGGAGGAGGTTATTGTTTGTTATGACGGAGATGACGCCGGACAAGCAGCCGCTTACAAATCGATTCCCATTCTCGAGCGCGCAGGACTTAAGGTATTCGTGGCGATGCTTCCGAAGGGTAAGGATCCGGATGATTATATAAGCGAATACGGGCCGGAGGCATTCATGCGGGAAGCAATGGATCAGCCGGTGTCGGTAACAAAATTTAAGCTTATATATTCAAGGAAAAACCATATACTGCTAAAAGAGGAAGGAAGAAAGAACTACCTGCTTGAAGCGGTGGAGGTTATAGCGGAGCTTGATTCTTCAACGGAACGCGAAGTCTACCTAAAGGAATTGTCCAGGGAGTTCGATATTTCGCTTGACTCTTTGAAACAGGACTGTCACCAAAAGCGTCAGGAGCTGCAAAAAAAGAAGCCGCAAGGGGATAATAACGACAATTCGTGGAATAATGGTAGGAATGAAAAACCCCGTAGGTCCGGCCCGCCGACGCTTCGGCCTGCTTATAACAATGCGGAGCGAAGGCTGCTGCATGTCATGATGCGTGACAGGGAAGTGGCGCTAGCGGTTCATGAACGACTGGGCGATGCGTTCAACGTTGAGGATCACGCAGCGCTTGCTGCTTATTTATACGCTTATTATGCGCAAGGCTATGAGCCGGATGCCAGCCGCTTTATCGCAACGCTGCACGATGATCGACTGGAACGCGCAGCTTCCTCCATTCTGATGATGGATAGCGACTTCCCGTTCGATGATACGACAATGGACGCTTATATCCGTGATATCATAAAGGTTCCTCAGTTCCGGGAGCTTGAGCAGAGGAAAGAAGAAATGGTGCGTGCCGAGCGTGCTGGCGATGCTTTATTAGCAGCACAAATGTTGAGTGAGATTATAACCCTAGAGAGACAGCTTAAAACGAGGCAGGACGATCGTTTCTAGGGGGGAGGGAGTCGGAATATGGCGAATGATCAACATACTGAACTAGACACTGAACAAAAACTGGATCAAGTGAAAGATCAGCTGATCGAGCAGGGCAAGAAGAGGTCATCCTTAACGTATAAAGAAATAATGGAGAAATTGTCCCCTTTCGATCAGGATCCGGAACAGATCGATGAATTTTTCGAACAGCTCGATGATTTCGGCATTGAGGTGTTAAACGAAAACGATGAAGAAAATCCGCTTGCCGCCAGGGGAGAAGAACAAGAGCGCGAGCAGGATGACTTCAATTTCGACGATGATCTCGCTTTGCCTCCAGGCATTAAAATTAACGATCCCGTTCGAATGTACTTAAAAGAAATCGGGCGGGTTCCGCTGCTCTCCGCTGATGATGAAATTGAACTGGCACAGCGAATCGAGAACGGCGATGAAGAAGCGAAGCGGAGACTCGCGGAAGCGAACCTGCGTCTCGTTGTCAGTATTGCGAAACGTTATGTGGGTAGAGGTATGCTGTTCCTGGATTTGATTCAAGAGGGGAACATGGGACTTATTAAAGCGGTTGAGAAGTTTGACCATCAGAAGGGGTTTAAATTCAGTACGTACGCGACCTGGTGGATTCGTCAAGCGATTACGCGCGCGATTGCTGACCAAGCCCGTACGATCCGGATCCCGGTTCATATGGTGGAAACAATCAACAAGCTCATTCGGGTATCCCGTCAACTGCTTCAGGAGCTTGGACGCGAGCCGACCCCGGAGGAAATTGCGGCCGAGATGGAACTTAGTACCGAGAAAGTGCGCGAGATTATGAAAATCGCACAGGAGCCGGTATCGCTTGAGACGCCGATCGGCGAAGAGGATGATTCGCATCTTGGCGATTTTATCGAGGATCAAGAAGCTCTCGCTCCGGCGGACGCGGCTGCATATGAATTACTCAAAGAACAACTCGAGGACGTGCTTGATACATTGACCGAAAGGGAAGAAAATGTGTTACGTCTCCGCTTCGGGCTTGACGACGGCCGTACAAGAACGCTCGAGGAAGTCGGCAAAGTATTTGGTGTAACCCGTGAGCGTATTCGTCAGATCGAGGCAAAGGCCCTTCGTAAGCTTCGTCATCCGAGCCGAAGCAAACGGCTTAAGGATTTCCTCGAATAATATGACATTTAGATAAACCATGACCTTACTGCTCTTGCAGCGAGGTCTTTTTTCTAAGCTTCTGCCGCATACCTATAATGTACTTACCTAATTTATGCCAAGAACGAAAGGACAATGGAATGCTATGAATCCGGATCGACGGCAAATCATTGTAAAGGAAATCGAGCACTGGCGGCGAAGCAAGCTGCTGCCGGATCAATATTGTGATTTTCTATTGAATCTATATGCGGATCAGGATACCCCTCGTCGAACGGAAGAGCAGCACGGTACGGTAGGGAAAGCGATTGCCGCAGTTCAGCGTGCGACAGGCATGCAATGGCTTCTTACATTTGGAACTTTTACCTTAATTTCCTTTGTTGTGCTTTATTTTAACGAATTTCATCCGTTATTGCAAATAGGGGTTGCAGCAGGCTCCGTTGCGGTATTTTTATGGCTTGGACAGCGGCTTCGCGGAAGAAATGAAGCTGCCGGGCTCGCGTTTACGGGCATAGGAATGTTAGTCATGCTTGGCGGCGGTTTATACATCATGGAGCAGCATGGCTTAGATCATTGGGGCTGGAGAACGGGCTTGCTCGCGTTATGTTCCCTCTTCTGGGTTATATACGGCATTGCGGCCCGAATTCATGTCCTTCATCTATGCGGCTGGCTAACGGCCATACTTGTCTATGCCTGGCTGCTTTCGGAGTTCATGACCGATTCCAGATGGTATGAAATTCAGCTCTATTGGCTGCCGATTGCTTGTCTGTTCGGCTGGAGCAGCTGGTTCGTTCACCGTTGGTCAAAGCCGGTATCCGCCGTTCTGTTCTTGACTTGCTCGATTGTTTGGTTTATGCCTGAGCTGTATGCGATGATGTTTACGGAAGAAGTCATGTGGCTGCAGCTTCAATTGCTGGTTAAAATCGCCTTCGGCGGAGGATTGTTATTTCTAATGCGAAAACAATGGATGGTGTGGGTCGTATAATGATTAAATTATCAAAACGTCTGCAAATGATCGCGGACTATGTGACAACCGGTCACCGGATCGCCGATATTGGCTCCGATCACGCCATGCTGCCGGTATATTTGCTGCAAATCGAGAAATGCCCGACTGCGATTGCAGGCGAGCTGAATACGGGACCGTATGAAGCGGCACGGAAGCAGGCGGCAGACGCGGGACTCAGCAGCCGGTTGACCGTACGGCAGGGCGATGGATTATCAGTTCTGCAGCCAGGTGAAACGGATACCGTTACGATCGCAGGAATGGGCGGCAGCCTGATGAAAGAAATTTTGGAATCGGGACGAAGCGCGGGAAAGCTTGAAGGGGTAAAGGAGCTTGTGCTTCAGCCGAATGTCGGAGAGGAGACGGTTCGGGAATGGCTGCTCGATCAAGGCTGGTATTTAAAAGCGGAATCCATTCTGGAGGAGGACGGGAAAATATACGAAGTATTAAACGCCGTTAAAGCAACCGATGCAGCCGAAAGGAACGTCGAATTGTACGACGGGCGGTTTTTGCCTCTGAATCTCCCGCCGGAGACCAAGACCGGTCTGTTAAAACAAATGGGTCCGCATCTGCTGCGGAATCCGCAGCCGGCCTTACATAAGAAGTGGCGGCATGAGCTGCATAAGCTTGAGCGAATCTGCGGTCAGCTTGCCGGATCTGATTTGCCGGAATCTGCGCGTAAAAGGGAACAATTTATAGCCGAGATGATAAGGATAGAGGAGGTATTGCAATGTTTGCCCATGGTCAAACCGTCATTCAGCTGATGGAGCAGCTCGCTCCAAAGCATTACGCGGTTGAAAACGATAAAATCGGTCTGCAGCTTGGCACGCTGGACAAACCGGTCCATAAAATTTTAATCGCGCTTGACGTAACGGACGACGTAATCGATGAAGCGATTGAACAAGGCGCCAACCTCATTATCGCCCATCACGCGATTATCTATCGGCCCCTAGCCAAGCTGGATACTTCAACGGCTGCAGGACAGCTGTATGAGAAGCTGATTAAGCATGACATAGCGGTATACATCTCGCACACGAATTTGGACGTGGCCGACGGCGGCATTAACGATTGGCTGGCGGACCTTGTCGGCATCGTGCCTGAAGCCCGTCAGTGCCTGGAAGAGGTGCATACGGATAAGCTGTACAAACTGGTCGTCTATGTGCCGGAAAACCATCATGAGCAGGTGCTGGCGGCGATATGGCGCGCGGGAGCCGGGCAGATCGGAAACTATTCCAATTGCAGCTTTAACATCAAAGGAACCGGCACTTTCGTTCCCGGATCTGGAACGGAACCTTACATCGGGGTACCTGGAAAGTTGGAGAAAGCCGATGAAATCCGTATCGAAACCGTCGTTCCATACAGCATTCACCGCAAAACGGTACAAGCGATGCTCAAAGCCCATCCGTACGAAGAGGTCGCTTATGACCTGTACCCGGTTGATTTGAAGGGCCGTTCCTTCGGGCTGGGCCGCGCCGGCAAGCTATCGCAGCCGCTTAGCTTGGGCCAGTTAGCCGAACAGGCAAAGCGCATTTTTGACGTTCCGGCGGTTCGGGTTGTCGGACCTCTAGATCGTGTAATTCGTAAAGCAGCCGTATTGGGCGGCTCGGGAGCGAGATACGTCCGGCATGCTTTGTTTGCCGGGGCCGATGTGCTTATAACCGGGGATATTGACTACCATACGGCGCATGACGCGCTTGCCGCCGGCATGACCATTATCGATCCCGGGCACAACATCGAGAAGGTGATGAAGCAGCGCGTGGCTGATTGGCTGAATGAACGGCTTGAAGACAGCAAGTATGAAACGACGGCTGTCGCATCCGCATTAAATACGGAACCGTTCACATTCGTATAGATGAATTGGCAACCATTACAGGGTTGAGCTTTTATCAAATAACGAGTATACTTAAACGTATTAACGGAAAGTTTGACAGACAATCGCTGGCGGCCTAGTTGCCGCGAGAGGAAAGTCCGGGCTCCACAGGGCAGGATGCTGGATAACGTCCAGTCAGCGCGAGCTGAAGGATAGTGCCACAGAAATGGACCGCCGATGGCCGGCTTTACGCCGGTACAGGTAAGGGTGGAACCGTGGTGTAAGAGACCACGAGGAGCATAGGTGACTATGTTCCTGGTAAACCCCATCTGGAGCAAGACCGAGAGGACGCCGCAGCCACTAAGCTGCAGCCCTAGCCTGGGGCGCGTCCGGGTTGGTTGCTGGAGCCGTACAGCAATGTGCGGCCTAGATAGATGATTGTCGCTTCATCGTGGGAGGGTCGTTCCCGATTGAACCACCAGAAGTACAGAACCCGGCTTACGGCAAACTTTCCGCACGACGATTATAAACAAACAGCACCCTTCCTAATCGAAGGGTGCTTTTTTATATTCGAATTTTCGATATAAGTTGAACAAATTTTTAGCGTAAAAGACTATTCGTACTTACTTATGATTCGATCCAGCCTGCGTTTCACTTGATCCGGATAGGTCTGCAGCGCTCCGCCATAGGATGCCGCAGCATGAAGAGCCTGATCCACGTCAATTTCCCCATAACCGAAATAGATATCCTTGCCTTGAGTACCGATGTCCGCTGCTGACTTTCGCATAAGCTCCATCACTTCTTCGTTGCTTAGTTCAGGATTCACGGAACGGATCAGCCCGGCCAGCGCGGCGACGTGCGGGCTTGCCATAGACGTACCCGACAAGGCGGCGTATTGACTGCCCGGATAGGTGCTTGCGATACTGTCGCCGGGCGCTGCGACGTCAATATAATCGCCGTAGTTGGAGAACGATGCTTTTTCCTTGTTGCTGTCCGTCGCGGCTACCGCGAATACTTCCGGGTAGGCGGCCGGGTATCCCGGACGGTCGGTATTATCATTGCCGCTTGCTGCGATCATCACGACATCATGCTCGTAAGCATATTTTATCGCATCATGCAGAAAATCGGCTTGGGCGTAGTTGCCGAGACTCATATTAATTACCTTGGCGCCATGGTCGACTGCCCAGATAATCCCTTGCGCGACAGAATAGGTTGAGCCGGCGCCGCTGCTGTCGAGTACCTTTATCGGCATAATTTTGTTATACCAGGACAATCCGGCCACACCTTCGCCATTATTGACCGTAGCTCCGATAATGCCTGCGACGTGGGTGCCGTGCCCGACGTCATCATCAGGGGCCAACGATTCGTCAATCAGATTGATGCCCGTCGTTGTTTTTCCTTTGAGATCGGGATGGTTGCTTTGCACGCCGGTATCCAGCACCGCAACGATTACCTCTTCATTGCCTTTGGTTACGTTCCATCCCTTTTCGGTTTCGATGGAAGGGAGGTTCCATTGGTATTCGGAATATAACGCGTCATTCGGAACAATTTCCTGCTCCTCTTCATTCGTCAAATACAAATAATGCGGCTCCGTATATTCCGTCTGCCAGGCTTGCTTGAAATATTGCATAAGATGCTCGGTTTCCATGTTTTTAGATCTAAATACGAAGGTGTCGCCGATTTTTTTTACCGATTCCGCATTGATTTCTTTTTTAATTTGCTCCATTTGGGCGGGCGTTAACGGCGACACGAAATGAACAACGACGTCCCGCACATGATAATGGCTTGCATTTCCGTTATCCTCGCCCGATTTCACGGTGGTATCCCTCGTGGAATTCGGTTTCACCGATTCAATCTTGTAATTTCCTTCTGCGGGATAGGGAACAATCCGAAGATTGCGCATTTGATGCTGTTCCACTGATTTTACAATATCCTGCTTAATAACGCCTACGACGCCGATGCCGGCATGTTTCGTATCCGGTACGCCAAGCACCATATAACGGCTGCCGTCCTGCGCGGTGAAGGCCGGCGATTGGAATTTTGCGCCCTTGGCGACCTGGGCTTTGGCGGTCGCGACGAATTTCTTCGCTTGCCCGTTATCGGTTGCAGGAATTTTGCCGCGATTAACGCTGCGTTTGCCGGATATCCAGCTAATAAAGCTCATATGCATATGCTCGTGCATCATATGCTTGATCCGGGCATTCGCATCCGATTGCGAATTCATACCGGCGCTCATCAGCTTCTGAAAATCTTTGGAGCACTCCGACGTACAAAGCATGGATGTGGCATTCATATCGTTCTGAAGCGCAGCTAGCTTAAGCGTATGCTCTTTATTCGTCGACAATTCGGAGGATTGCGGCGCTTTGCCGTTATCACGCGGCTCGAACAGCGGAGTGGTAGGTATAAGCAGCGCGGCAACGGCTAAAATGGAAAGAGCGCCAATGATCCAATGTTTTCTCATACTTGAAACCTCCAGTATTTCTTCTGATTAGAGATGAGCCTAACCTATAGGGTAGGAATTCCGAGCAGAAAATATGCGAATAGATCGTTTAAACGCCAGTACCACTTCCATGTAATTTGTGGTACCATGTTTATGATTGTATTTTTTATGTGTGTTTGGATTATGAAAGGGGATCTACCTATATGCCATCTGCTAATGTCAAAGCACTTACGGAATCAACTCAAACGAAGCTTAAGGATGCGGTAAACCAGCTTGAACCGTTTCTGAACAACAATGCTTTGCTCCAATTGACAGGGGAGGACAGCGGGGAAGATGCACAGCTATTTTACAGAGGCTTATTATCCGATTTAAGACATTTGCTGGTGTTTTCTGAGGTTTCAGTTGAAAAACTGGGAGTGCTTCTCAGACGGCCCAATTTCGATACAGACTATGCGGAACGCGTATTGTATGAGGTTTACCATCAATGCGTGAGCGCATATTTCTATCCGAAGAACGAATGTTATTCCGAGGATGGACGATACGCTTACACGGGACAGGATGCCATCCGATTCCGGTACAAGCCAGTCCGCCCGGCCCGCGATATCGTGCTCAGCCTTTCGAAGATTTTTGAGGAGCTTCGCGACGAGCTTGCTTATTATGAGAATGACTATATGACGCAGCGCCGTATGCAGGGACAAAAATAAGGCAGAATGAATCGCCTCCGGTCAGGGAAACTTGATAACGGAGGTGATTTTTTTATGCCGAAAGGCGTGTCCTGCAGCGTAGCTAATTGCAGCTTCTGGGAGGAAGGAAACAACTGTGCAGCTAAGGAAATCATGATTGAAATCGATCAGCACGGCGCTTCCAATCTGAATGAAGAATTTGCCGGCGATGAGCTGGGACTATACCATCAGGATCAGGCGGAGCAATCTGCGGCAACTTGCTGCCAAACCTTTAAACCGAAGGAGTGATGGTTCATGGGCAAGTACGAAGACGATTATAAAGAGCTTCTGGATGAACGTGATCGTCATGAACATGTAAGCCGTCCGGTTGTGGGGACAGCCAGCATGCCGAACGTAAATGAAGAAATGGGCGCTGATTTTGCGGTGAGCAGCCAGGTTGCGGATGCGGAGCGGAGAGAAGAGAGGCATGTCGAACGGGCGGACCGTGTAGACGCGGAAACCGGAGGCAATGCCCTTGGGTGGGTATCCCTTGTGTTTGCGGTCGCATCATGGTTTTTATGGCCGGTATTGCTCGGTGCAACCGCAGCCGTGCTAGGCTTTATCGCTTATCGGCAGGGGGCACGCGCGCTTGGCGGTTGGGCTATGGCAATCGGAATCATTGCAGTAGCATTAAATTTAATCATTGTTCCTTTTTATTACGCGATTACCTGATGGCTGCCTAACGAAGAGAAGCTCCTTTCCGACTATCGGAAAGGAGCTTTTACTTATTTTAGCGCCTGCTCGCGATGCTTCTGCACCTCTTCGTTCAATGCAAGCATCTGCTTGTCTAGCGAATCAATCATGGATGCGGAACCCTTCAGCTGCTGCTGAATGTGTGGCGGAATTTGTTCATTGAATTTATAATAGATCTTGTGCTCCAGGCTTGCCCAGAAATCCATCGCGATGGTACGAATTTGAATTTCAACCAATACATTTTCCTTGCGGTTCGTAAGGAAAACGGGGATTTCGATAATCAGATGTATGCTTTGGTAGCCGTTAGGCTTAGGGCTGCGGACGTAGTCCTTAACTTCGACGACGCGCACATCGCTTTGCTTGCTGATCATCTCGACGATTTGATAAATATCGTTGGAGAAGGAGCAGATGATGCGTACGCCGGCAATGTCCCGGATATGTTTTTTCGCATCTTCAAGCGTAATGTCCAGCCCTTTGCGCCGCAGCTTCTGCATGACGCTTTCAGGTGTTTTTATTCTCGTCTTCATATGTTCAATCGGGTTGTAATCGTGGATGAATTGAAATTCTTCATTTAAGATGTTAAGCTTCGTTTCGACGGCATCAAGCGCAAATTTATAGGTAAGAAAAAAATGAGCCCACTGCTTTAACTGATCGGTTTTCATTTGAGAATCACTCCTGAGCAATCGTTGTATTAATATAATGGTCGATTTGATAGACGAAAGTCAAATGAACCGGCATAAGGCAAGGCTAAGGATAGGGGAAACCGATGATAATAAACATTCGAGACGTTTCGTGGGAGCGTGGAAACCAAGCGATATTAAGCCGGATCAGCTGGAAGGTTGAAAAGGGGGAGCACTGGTGCTTACTCGGATTAAACGGATCGGGCAAAACGACGCTTCTGAATATGATCAATGGTTACATATGGCCTATGGAGGGCAGCATGTCCGTACTGGGCAAAAGGTTTGGAGAATTTGACCTGCGCGAGCTGCGGAAGAGCATCGGCTGGGTCAGTACGTCCCTGCAGCAAAAGTTGTATGGCGGCGAAACGGCTCTAAAAATTGTTTTAAGCGGCAAGTTTGCCACAATTGGGCTTTACGACCGTACCGGCTTGGAAGATATGGACAAAGCAGAGAAGCTGATGAAGGCTCTGGGCTGTTCCAGTCTAGCGGAACGCACCTATGACACGCTCTCGCAAGGTGAACGGCAGCGCGTGCTTATTGCGCGGGCATTGATGGCGTCGCCGAAGCTGCTTATTCTCGATGAGCCATGCACGGGGCTGGACGTATTTGCGCGGGAGCAGCTTCTGCAGATGATCGAAGGCGTAGCGGGACAGGAGGATGCGCCGACCATTATTTATGTAACGCATCATGTCGAGGAAATATTGCCGTGTTTTACAAAGACGATGCTCATTAAAGACGGACAAGTATTTGCCGCTGAAGAATCCTCTAAGGTGCTTACATCCGAAGTCATGAGCGATTTCTTCGGAGTTCCGGTTCAAATCGACCGGAAGGGAGGACGCAGCTGGCTGTCCGTAAAGAGGGACATATGGATTTAGCGCTGCAGGAGCCCGAACAGCAAGCTCCCGAGCCAAGCAGGATTCATAAGGTGAAAGGCTGGCTGATCAACAGATACCGTAGGCGGAACAGGCGGGACACGCGGATTTGGCGCATTGCATCGGGAAGCTTAGCCTTATTTGGTTCCCTTTCGATACTTGCCGCGTCGCTTGGCATGCCGACTGGATTCGGGACGTTGATCGACGCATTCTTATTTATCGTCGTGAATATGGCGGCAATGGTCCTTTGCGGGTTTTTGTTATCCATACTGTTATCGCTTATGCTTGTTCCGGTTCCGAGAAGATTCACGGCGCTACTGCTTTATGTCGGGGTCGAGACGTATTTGATTTTGTATTTTGCAGAGCTTGGCGTGCTTATGCCGATCGTGCTATCCGCCGTGTATACCGTCTCAGGGGCTGCAAGCGGGTGGTTATTAGGACTGCTTATCCGGTCGAAAATAAAGCCGGTCAGCAAGGTCGTCGTTGCCGTGATTTCAGCATGTGTCATAGCCACGGCGGCGGTGATGGCGGTCTGGCCGGGCCCTGCGGCAGTGCCTCAGCGGAACGCGGCGCTGGACAGCCCCGCCTCAACCGGCGCCGGGATCTTGGATATGCCGAATCCTGCCGTGTCCGGAAGATTTGCGGTTCGATCGTTTACGTACGGAAGCGGGAAGGATAAGCATAGAGATTGGTTCGGCGATGACGTCGGCCTGAAGACGGCTTCGGTAGACGCTTCCTCCTATATTACGAAATGGCCGGAATTGAAAACGTACTTTTGGGGCTTTGACGAGCATGCACTTCCCATAAACGGCCGGGTATGGATGCCCGAAGGCGGCGAAGCTTACCCGATCGCGCTTATCGTGCACGGCAATCATCTCATGGAACACTTCTCCGACGAGGGATATGCGTACATAGGCGAGCTGCTTGCGAGTCACGGCATAATTGCAATCTCCGTCGATGAAAATTTTCTCAACTATTCGGTTTGGTCCGGCATTCCGAATCATGACATGAAGATGCGCGCCTGGGTGCTTCTAAAGCATTTGCAGCAGCTGCAGCAGCTGAATAAACAAGACGGAAATCCGTTAACGGGTAAAATCGATTTCAGCCGGGTCGCGCTTATCGGTCATTCGAGAGGCGGTCAAGCGGCGGCGATGGCTGCCGATGCGGACCGGTGGTTCAAAGGCGACCAAACCTTGGCCGCCTTAGACGGCGTAAACATCGAGTCCGTGATTGCGATTGCTCCCACCGATAAGAAGGTGGAGGAAAAGTCGGCTCGCCTCGTCAATGTCAATTACTTGACGCTTCAAGGGGCAAAAGACGCTGACGTTAATAATTTTTACGGCGACCGGCAGTACAACAGGGTGTCATTCGGCAAGCAATCGGAACGCTTTAAAGCCGCGTTATATATCGAGGGAGCTAATCACAGCCAATTTAATACGGCATGGGGAAGATCCGATGAACGCTCGCCGGGCGGCTTATTTCTGAACCGCGCCGGTCTGCTGGAGGAAGAAGAGCAGCGCGATATTTCGAAGATTTACGTTTCCGCCTTCCTACAGGCGACGCTGCTAGGCGAAGCCGGATACAAGAGGCTCTTCCAGGATTACAGGACCGGCGGCGCATGGCTTCCGGAGACGGTTTATACGAACCGGTACGAGGAAGCGGGCTTTACGGAAATTACCCGTTATGACAGGGGGGGCAGCAAGACATCCCTTCCGTTCGGCGGCAAAGCTGAAGCCGATGGAATGATCCTGTGGCAATTGGCCAATGCGAAGGACAGGGACAACCATAACAAAGGAACAAAGGGCATTGAACTGGAATGGGATCAGCCTGGAGCGGAGTATGAGCTGGAACTATCCCGCAGCATAGACGCTCATCCGAAGGGGATGACGGAATCAAGCCTTGTGTTCTCGATGGCCAATATGGAACGGGATCTTATCGCAAAGAACGCGAAGGCGAAAGAGTCGAATCCGTTAGAAGTCAAGGAGAAAGAATTGCCGCCGCTTCCTGCGGTGGTGATCGGGCTTACGTTCGAAGCCGGGGGGACGACGGAAGTCGGGCTTGAGGAGATCATGCCGGTATCGCCTCCGGCTTACACGGCTTTCACATCGCTGTCATGGCTGGAATCGCGGATGAAAAAAGGGAAATTTAAAAACGCCACGGAGCCTGTGTTTCAAACCTTCGTCGTTCCGCTCGCGACATTCGGGCCGGATGCCGTCGAAGCAAATGAGATCAGCAGGATCACGTTCCGTTTCGTAAGCGGTCCGGGTAAGGTTATGCTTGACGATATCGGCTTCATGCCTTGAACAGGAGAACAAAAGCGGGATGCCATTCTACAGGCCATCCCGCTTTTTACGCCCCTTACGGACAGGCTCCTCCAAGGCTCCTCTTTGAAAGTAAAGCTTCCGGCCGCATACAAAGCTGATTCGGGCAGGACAAAGTCGGTTCAAACCCGAATAAATCTTTACATCCAGAAATTGACTCGCCAAATAATCGCCTATGCTGCCTAATGCAATTCGGGGCATTCGTCCGAACAGTGTCTCCAAGGCGCCTTGTACCTGCAGAGGGAATTCGGAATCCAGCGGATTAAACGCTAATGCCATCTGCATAATAATGGTTGTAGCTATAAGAGTGAAGAAGCCGAACCAAACGGCTTTTCTCGCCGCTTTCTCGCCATATTTCTCATTTAACAGAACGGAAGCGAGGTAAATGGTACCGTACATCGTATTTCCGAGCGAAATGGCAATCGCCATCCCGAAGAATGAGATATCGATTGTTTTGACTAAGCCATTATATATGAGTTGTTCGGAAACCAGCACTAATAAATATCCTGCGGTTCAAACAAGAGGAAATGGATGGTAAGATAAAAATTCAACCTTACGAACAGATAAGGAGTGTTAGCATGAGCATGCCAAATGAAAGTCAGGATCAGGAACAACACCGGGTCGAGGATGTGACGAAATTAATTCGTGCACGGGTAGAGGAAATCAGCGATCAGATCGGAAGCTTGCGGGAGGATATTGTCGATATTCGCCGTAATTTCTGGGACGATGTAACGGTTAATTTCGAGGATGCCGCGGAATCAGCCGAAACGCACGCGAGTCTGAAACAGCAAGCGGAGCTGCTGTCGGAACGGGAAAGAAGCCGCCGGCATTCGGAGGAGCAGCTTCGCACCTTAAGGAAACTCGAGCATTCGCCGTATTTCGGGCGGATCGATATGACCGAGGAGGGGCAGTCGAATTCCGACAGCATTTATCTCGGCGTCGGCTCGCTGCTGGACGAGAGCGGGTACGATTATCTGATCTATGACTGGCGGGCGCCGGTTTCGAGTCTTTACTATGACTTCGGCCCGGGTCCGGTTAAGTATGAGACGCCTAGCGGTTCCGTCAGCGGGGAAATGACGTTAAAACGCCAATATATGATCCGGGGCGGTAAAATATTAAGCATGTTCGATACGGGCGTGACGATCGGCGACGAGCTGCTGCAGGAGGTGCTCGGCAAGCAATCCGATGCCCAGATGAAAAGTATTGTTGCGACAATTCAACGGGAGCAAAACCGGATTATCCGCAATGAGCGGGCGAGGCTGCTGATCGTTCAAGGAGCAGCGGGGAGCGGGAAAACGTCTGCGGCGCTGCAGCGCGTCGCCTATTTGCTGTATCGGTACCGGGGCATTCTAACTGCCGAGCAGATCGTCTTGTTCTCGCCAAATCCGATGTTTAACAGCTATGTGGCGACCGTCCTTCCTGAGCTGGGCGAACAAAATATGCAGCAAACCACCTATCAGCAATATTTGGAGCACCGGCTTGGCAGGACGTTCAAGCTGGAGGATCCGTATTCGCAGATGGAGTATACCTTGGGAGCCGTTAATGAACCCGGCTATGAAACAAGACTGTCGGCCATCACGTATAAATCAAGTTTGTCGTTTATGCATGTCATTGAGAAATATGCGTCGAAACTTGGCGACTCGGGGCTTATCTTCAAGCCGGTTAGGTTCAGGGGGCGCACGCTTATATCCGAAGCGGATATCGCGGAACGGTTCTATGAGCTCGACCGTTCCATCTCCATCGGCAATCGCATGAAGCTGGCGGCGGAGTGGATGCTGAAGCAATTAACGAAGCTGAGCCGCGAGGAACGGGAGCAAGATTGGGTGCAGGAACACGTCGAGCTGTTGGATCAGGAAACCTATGCCAATGCGTTCGAAGAATTAAGGAGAAAGAACAGGTTTTCCGGCGAATCGTTTGACGATTTTGACGCGGAGAAGGATTTTCTGGCGGCGATGGTCGTTCAGGAGCAATTCAAGAAATTGAGGAAACGGGTAAAGCGGCTGTCGTTTTTGAATGTTCCAGCGATCTATCGGCGCTTGTTTGAGGATGAACGAACGCTTCGTGACGTCTCAAGCGGAGGCGAGAGGGAGCTGCCCCTTAATTGGCGGGAGATAAGCGAGCAGACGGTGAGGAAGCTGGGTCAGGGAGAAATTTATTATGAGGATGCAACGCCTTATTTATATTTGAAGGAGAAGCTTGAAGGGTTTCACACGAATACGAGCGTGAAGCATGTCTTCATTGACGAAGCGCAGGATTATTCGCCGTTTCAGTATCATTATTTAAAACGGATATTTCCGAATTGCAAAATGACTGTACTGGGTGATTTGAATCAGTCGATCTTCGCTCATGCGATAGCAGGGGATGGTTTCGAACCGTTATCCAAGCTTTACAGCGAAGAGGAGACCGAGATGATCGTATTGGCCAAGAGCTACCGTTCCACGCGTCCGATCGTTTCGTTTACGAGCCGGATAATTGAAGGAGGCGACCGGATCGAACCGTTTGACCGGGACGGCGCAGAACCGACAATAACGAAAGCGGAGAACGAAGCTCGGCTTATACAGGGCATAATGGAACGGTTGGCCGAATTACAGCGGTCCGGCTATCAATCGATTGCCGTAATTAGCAAAACCGCGGAAGAAAGCAAGCGAATTCACGCGGCGATTCAGCCGCATATTTCCGCGCTGCGGCTGATTGAGAAAGAGACCGTTACATTCGAGAAAGGAATGGCGGTCATACCATCCTATCTCGCCAAGGGCGTCGAGTTTGACGTCGTAATTATAAGCAACGCCTCTCAAAACGTTTACGGACGGGAGAGCGAGCGGAAGCTGTTCTATACGGCTTGTACGAGGGCGATGCATGAGCTGCATCTTTATTATACGGATGAGCTCACGGCTTTCATTGGAATGGATCAATAAATTTATTTTCCGATTTGCTGCCATATTTCTCCGATATCCACCTGAAGCTCCGAGGCGATCAGCTCTGCTGTGAGCCTTTGCGGCTTCACGATTTTTCCGTTGCGAAGCTTGGAAATCGTCTGAATGGAAATACCGGTCGAGGCGGCGAGCTGTGCAGCGCTAATGTCCCGTTTCGCCATACAGATCTTCAGTTTCAACGACGAGCAAATTTTCTCATCTATCGGCTTCAGATCCCAGATGACGAATGCAAACTCCTTCACTTCGTCAAAACCGTCCAGAATGGGCGCAAACGTAATGGACAGCTCAAGCTCGATTCCGCTCAGCTTGCTCGTCTGAAGCTTTAAGCACCGTTCCTTCTTCTTGCGATACGCTTCTTGCAAAACTTCCTTCAGCCTCTCTTGTTCAGTGTCAGCTATAAAATTCATAAGCGTCTCATCTTCCAGCGTCCTATCCGGTTTAAACAATAATGGCGCAAATCTGTCGCGAAAAAATCGGATATGCTGGTGCTTATCAAGGGTGCCGCTTAGCAAAACCCTATTTTTCCCGCATTGCTGCTCGATCCACTTGAAGGAGCTCAAATCTTCTATGAGAAGCAGGGAGCGCCGATAGCCGTCCGGACGAGCTTCGGGCAGCGGCTGTTGATTGACGCGGATCGAGACGGGCCTTTTCAACTTCGTGCGGATGATAACCTCGCTCTTCAATATTTGCCGGGAAGTGTCAATGAAATAGTTATTCTTGATATGTTCACGGGACCTCTCTATCATCTCTTCAAGTGAGTAGCCGGTTAAACGACTAAAGGCAACATTCGCATCCTCTATTAAAGTCTCGCGTTTATTTTGCTTTAATATAACCATGGGCTGATCGAATGACTGAAATATTTGACGATAAATCGACAAAAAACAAACCCTCCTTCAATTACCATACAGCATTCAAAAATACCAGTATCTGTTAAAAATTACATGGCCGGTTATACAAATTGAGCCTTCAGTAACGGTTCAATCCGCTTTATTGGTTTAATAAATTAAACTCGGCCGCTCTTTGTTTACGTATCGGATGATTTCGTGGTTTAACTTGATCTTAATCAGCCGTAATAAACGTACAGCAAGCTTTATTCTATACCATTTTACCGATAAGATGAATGCATACAACCTTAGATAATCGAAGGGAATATTAGGCATTCACACAGGGAGAGACGAATAATGAACTGCTGCACCATTGAAAACTGTACGAAGCCGATTAAAGCAAAGGATTTATGCGCGATGCATCATCAGCGTTTATTGCGTCACGGCGATCCGCATATGGTCAGACCGCGACGGGTGAAGAAATTTTCCGAATGCAAATGGGTAAATTGCACGAAGATTGCGATGACGAAAGGCTATTGCTCCAAGCATTATTACATACATAGAGCAGCGAAACCGAGTCAGGTTAACGCCACCTGATGCATCATGCCTGATGCGTGTTATGAAAACTATGAAAACAGACTGTGTTTTTACAAAAAACCATGTATAATGTGGGTAAGTCATCCAAGTGCAGCGAATAACATCATCAATATTCCTCCGGAGGGGTGAGACCGCTATTGGTTCAAACAGCACCTAATGGGTTATCGAAGGAAGATTTGTACTTGTTTAACGAAGGATGTTCCTATCACAGCTACCGTTTTATGGGTGCGCACCCCGTCCAGCTGGATGGAAGCAGCGGCGTTCGGTTCGCCGTATGGGCTCCGCACGCGAAAGCCGTTAGGGTTATTGGAGATTTCAATAACTGGGACGGCAGGAAGCATGTGATGGAGAGAATCGGAACGACGGGAATTCACAGCCTGTTCGTCGATAGCATCGGAGTAGACGTGTTGTACAAATACGAGATTGTAACGGCTTCGGGCAGCATGATCCGTAAAGCCGATCCGTATGCGTTCTACGCCGAACTTCGCCCGGGCACCGCATCCATTGTTGCCGACCTAAGCGGGTATAACTGGGGAGACGGGGAATGGTACGCGAAGAAGAGAGAAACGACCGTTTATTCCAACCCGCTGCTTATCTACGAAGTGCATGCCGGATCTTGGAAAATTAAAGGGAAAGAATTGTTTTATACCTACGAAGAGCTGGCTGGAACCTTGATTCCTTATGCAGCCGACATGGGTTATACGCACATCGAGCTAATGCCGATATCGGAGCATCCCCTTGATCAATCCTGGGGGTATCAAATCACCGGCTTTTATGGCGTAACGAGCCGATACGGCTCGCCGAAGCAGCTGATGCACTTTGTTGACAAATGCCATCAGAACGGGATCGGTGTCATTTTGGACTGGGTGCCCGGCCATTTTTGCAAGGATGACCACGGCCTTCGCCTTTTCGACGGCACTCCGATTTATGAAGGGCCGGATGCAAAGCGCGCCGAGAAGCCGCAGTGGGGGACGCTCGGCTTTGATTTCAGCAAGAACGAAGTGATTAGCTTCCTTATATCCAATGCGATTTATTGGATGGATATGTTCCACATGGACGGTCTTCGAGTAGACGCCGTCGCAAGCATGATCAATCTGCATATGGATAAACCGCCGGAACAGTTTACGTACAACTATCTTGGCGGCCATGATAACCTAGACGCTCTCCGCTTCCTTAAGAAGCTCAATGAAACCGTGTTTCATTATTACCCCGACACGCTAATGCTTGCAGAGGATTCTTCCGCATGGCCAGCAGTCACATCTCCTACCTATCAAGGCGGCCTCGGTTTTAATTTTAAATGGAATATGGGCTGGATGAACGATATGCTGCGCTATATGGCGCTGGATCCGCCCGAACGCGCGCATCACCATCATCTGATTACTTTTTCGCTCCTTTATGCTTTTTCTGAAAACTACGTTTTACCGCTTTCACACGACGAGGTTGTTCACGGCAAACGGTCTTTGCTAAACAAAATGCCGGGCGCCTACGAAGAAAAATTTGCCCAATTACGCGTTTTTTACGGCTATTGGATGAGTCATCCCGGCAAGAAGCTGCTGTTCATGGGCGGCGAATGGGGGCAATTCGACGAATGGAAGGACGGCGAAATGCTGGACTGGATGCTGCTGGACTACGACATGCACCGCAGCATGAACCATTACGTCAAGAAACTAAACCATGCCTATAAAGCGCTGCCATCCCTATGGGAGAGGGACCGCGATCCCCGCTGCTTCGAGTGGATTGATGTTCATAATACGGAGCAATCCGTCATATCCTTTATCCGTCGCGGATTTTTGGACTACTCCATCGTTATCGCTAATTTCTCCAGGAATGACTACTTAAGCTATCGAATCGGCGTTCCAGAGCCAGGTATATACCGCTCTTTCATAAATAGCAATGAAAAGCAGTTTGGCGGAACGGAATTACAACGACAGCTATGCTTCAGCAGCGAAAGCGTCGCTTGGCACGGTCACAATCAGAGCATTTCGCTTCGTTTAGCCCCCTTTACATTCATGCTGTTCAACCTAGACGACTCGGGGGACACACATTGAGAGGGAGTTGGTGTCCATGGGCCAAAAAGAAATGATCGCAATGCTGCTCGCCGGAGGGGAAGGCAAAAGACTTGGCGTCCTAACGAGGGATTTGGCAAAGCCGGCAGTCTATTTCGGAGGGAAATACAGGATCATCGATTTTACATTAAGCAATTGCGCACATTCGGGGATCGATACGGTAGGCGTCTTGACGCAATATCAACCGCTTGACCTTAACCGGTATCTCGGCATTGGAAGTCCATGGGGGCTCGACCGCCGTGACGGCGGAATGACGATCCTGCCGCCGTTCGTAAAACAAAAAGGCGGCGTATGGTATAAGGGTACGGCTAACGCAATCTATCAGAACATGTCGTTCATCGAACGCTACAATCCGGAATACGTGCTGGTCATTTCGGGCGACCACATCTACAAGATGGATTACGAGCTGATGCTTCAGCATCACAAGCACACGGGAGCGGACGTTACGATCGCCGGCATCGAGGTGGATTGGAAGGAAGCGGGCAGGTTCGGCGTCATGCATATTGATGACGAGGACCGAATTACGGCATTTGAGGAAAAACCGAAAAATCCGACAAGCAACATCGCCTCCATGGGGGTATATATTTTTACATGGTCGGAGTTGCAAAAATATTTGATTTATGACGAAGGCAACCGTGCCTCCAGCCACGATTTCGGGAAGGATATCATTCCATCCATGATGAAGGACGGCAAGGAGCTGTATTCGTATCCGTTCAAAGGCTATTGGAAGGATGTCGGAACGATCGAAAGCCTGTGGGAAGCCAACATGGATCTTCTTGCGGATGATCCGCCGCTTGATTTGTCGGACTCCTCCTGGAGGATTTATTCCGTCAGTCCGAACCAGCCTGCCCAGCGGATCGGCGCTCAAGCCGAAATATCGTCTTCGCTTGTTACCGAAGGCTGCATGCTTGAAGGATCGGTCAACCGGTCGGTTCTGTTCTATGGCGTACACACGGCCAAGAACAGTTACATTACGGAATCGGTCGTGATGCCGAATGTCAGGATTGGCGAAGGCGCCCGCATATATAGAGCCATAATCGGCGAAGGGGCAGTCATACAAGCCGGCGTGACGATCGGCGGTCCGGAGGATGATGCGATTACCGTTATTGCGGTGGATCAATTCGTAACTAGCGACCATCTGCTGCAGGAGGTGGAGCATTCATGAAGCATAAGATGCTGGGCGTCATTAATCTCATTCATGAGCCGGATAAGCTGGAGCGGCTAACCCAAGGCCGCTGCCTCGCGACCGTTCCCTTCGGCGCGCGCTACCGGCTGATAGATTTCGTATTGTCGAGCATGGTCAACTCAGGCATTTCGAATGTGGCCGTCTTCGCGCATACGAAATATCGTTCGTTAATGGATCATCTCGGCTCGGGCAAGCATTGGGATTTGCAGCACCGCCAAGGCGGATTGTTTGTGCTTCCGCCTGCCACGGACGATATTCAGGATTTTAACCGCGGCGATTTGTTCCATTTTTATCAGCATCGCGATTACTTCTACCGTTCGGCGCAGGAATTCGTCGTGATTACACGCAGCCATATGGTGTGCAACATCGATTTTGAGAAGGTCATCCAGCATCATTTGGAGCGCGAAGCGGATATTACCGTGGTGTGCAAGCGGCAAGAGGATTTGCTGACGGGCAAAGCCCGCAGGGTGAAGCTGAATGAGGATGGCCGAATTGTCGCGATTCAAGATCATTTCGGACGGTTGGAGAGCGATATTAACTCGATGGAGATGTATGTGATGCGCAAAGAGCTGCTTATGGAGATCGTAGAGACATCGCTCGCGCAAGGGCAGGATCATCTCGTGCGCCATGCCATTCTTTCGCGGCTCGATAAGCTGAAGGTGCACGGCTATATGTATGAAGGTTATTTAGGCGTCGTGAACACGCTCGCGAGCTATTACCGCAACAGTATGAAGCTGCTTAACCCGCAGGTTTGGAAGGAGCTTTTCTTCCAGCCGGGACCGATCTTCACGAAGGTGAAGGATGAGCCGCCCGCGCGTTATCTGGATGGCTCCAGGGCGGTAAATTCTCTAATTGCGAATGGGTGCCGCATTGAGGGGACCGTTATCAACAGCATTCTGTTCAGGGGCGTTCATATTCAGAAGGGAGCCGTCGTAAGCAACAGCATTATTATGCAAAACGGGATTATCGGCCTAAACAGCATCGTCCAGCACAGCATACTGGATAAGGATGTGCGCGTGGAAGGGAACCGGGATATTCGCGGCGCGGACAGCTCTCCTTTTCTGGCCGGAAAACGAAAAATCATTTAAGTTGGAGAAGGCGCGTATACAGCGTCAAATGGAAAGGAGTTTCCTATGAACATTTTGTTCGCAACCTCTGAAGCTGTGCCGCTTGCGAAGACGGGCGGACTCGCCGACGTTGCAGGGGCGCTCCCTAAGGCGCTGAGCAGACGCGGCGTGGATACGAGAGTCATACTGCCGAAATATGAGGAAATACCGCAGGAGCTGGCCGCTCAGTTTGAGCAAGTCGCTCACTTTACCGTGTCCTTCGGCTGGCGCAATCAGTATTGCGGTCTGCTGCAGGCTGAGCTGGACGGCATCGTTTATTATTTAATCGATAATGAATTTTATTTTAAGAGAAGAGGGCTTTACGGCTACGGTGACGATGCCGAAAGGTTTGTATTCTTCTGCTTTGCGGTGATGGAAGCGGTGAGGTATATGGATTTTCATCCGGATATCGTTCATTGCCATGATTGGCAGACCGGCTTAATCCCTTTCTTGCTCAAGACGAGGTACGCTTTCGATCCGGCTTGGGCCTACACGAAATCGGTGTTTACGATTCATAATTTAAAATATCAGGGCGTATTCGGAATCGAGCAGCTGAAGGACTTGACCGGTGCGGGAGACGACCTGTTCCGGTACGACTCGCTTGAATTCCACGGCGCCGCCAGCTGCATGAAAGGCGGACTGGTCTACGCCGACAAGCTGACGACGGTGAGCGGCACCTACGCCGAGGAAATTAAAAGCGAATATTTCGGGGAGCACCTCGATTCGCTGCTCCGGTACCGCTCCGGCGATTTAGTCGGTATCGTGAACGGCATCGACGAGGAACTGTTCGACCCGATGAACGACCCGGCCCTCCATACGCCGTACCGCGATTCCTTGAGCCGCAAACGAAAAAATAAGATCGAGCTGCAGCGGGAGACAGGACTGCCTCTTTCGGAATCCGTTCCTCTCATCGGAATCGTATCGCGGCTAGTCGAACAGAAAGGGTTTGATCTCATAACGGCCACTTTCGAGGAGCTGCTGCTAACGGAGGACGCCCAGTATGTCATCCTCGGCGCGGGCGAGGAACGTTACGAGCAATTTCTAAAGGAGATGTCCGTCCGCTATCCGGATAAAGCTGCCATCCGGCTGGGCTATGATGACCGGTTGGCCCGCCGGATATATGCAGGCTCCGATCTGTTCGCAATGCCGTCGAAATTCGAGCCATGCGGACTTAGCCAGCTTCTAGCGCTGCGTTACCGTTCCGTTCCGATCGTCCGCGAGACAGGAGGTCTGAAAGACACGGTACAAGCCTACGACGAATATACTGGCGAAGGAAACGGCTTCAGCTTCTCGAATTACAACGCGCACGATTACATGTATACCGTTCGCAGGGCGTTGTCGCTCTATCGTAATGAAGAAGCGTGGAAGCAAATTGTCCGGAACGGAGCCAAAGAAGATTACAGCTGGAATCGTTCCGCCAAAGCTTATCTATCCGTTTACACACAGCTTGCAGCGCATCGAAAGGAGAAGGAGCCATGGCCCGCCATCTCGTAATCGGCAACGGAAAAATGCTGCTGAATTTAGACCGGCATTGTTACATTCGCGATATTTATTACCCCTTTGTGGGACAGCTCAATCATGTCGGCGGACAATATTGCCGCATAGGCGTATGGGTTGAAGGAACTTTCACCTGGCTGGATGAGCCGGAGTGGCGGTTTGAACTGGATTATATCGAGGATTCTCTCGTTACCAACATTACGGCAAAGCATGAACGGCTGGATATCGAGCTTTATATGAACGACGGGATCCATCAGCGGGAATGCATCTACATTAAGAGAGTCGTCGTTCGTAATAAAAGCAGCCAAACGAAAGAAGTTCGATTATTCTTACACCAGGATTTGATGATAGACGGCTCCGAAGTCGGCGATACGGCCGTCTATTACCCGGAGAATCATACGCTCTATCATTACAAAAGAAACAATTACTTTATGTTTAACGGCTTCTCCGATGAAGGGGGCATCATGCAATATTCGACGGGCATCAAGCGGTTTCAGTCGGCGGAAGGCACATGGCGCGATGCGGAGGACGGCGTGCTAATGGGCAACTCGATCGCCCAAGGCTCCGTTGACAGTACGATCAGCTTCCGGACCGTTGTACCGGCGGGAAGCGAGAAATCGATCTATTACTGGATGTCGATCGGACAGAACCTGGAGGAAGTGAAGGAGCTTAATCAGTATGTGAGCGAGAACCATCCGGAGAAGCTGCTCAGCCGTATCGTCATCTATTGGAAACATTGGCTGCGGCGGGCAGAGAAGGACTTGGGCGACCTGCCGCCTGATGTCGTCCGGATGTTCAAGCAAAGTCTTCTGCTTGTAAGGACGCAGGTAGATGAGCGCGGAGCGATTTTGGCGGCTAACGATACGGATATTTTGCAGTATAATCGCGATCACTACAGCTATATGTGGCCTCGGGACGGCGCGCTTATTGCCGATGCGATGTCGATGGCCGGCTACCAAAGCGTTATCGCGCCCTTCTTCCAATTTTGCGCGCAAGCATTATCGCCGGAGGGATATTTGTACCATAAGTACAACCCGGACGGAACGGTCGGATCGAGCTGGCATCCTTACATCGTGCAGGGCAGCAGAAGGCTGCCCATTCAAGAGGATGAGACCGCGCTCGTGCTCTTCGCGCTTTGGAAGGACTATTCCCGCAACCAGGTAATTGAGCTGCCTCAGTCGTTATACAGCAACCTCATCCGAAAGGCCGCTACGTTCCTGAGCTCATACATGGAGCATTCGCTTTCCCTTCCGAAGCCGAGCTACGATCTGTGGGAGGAACGTTACGGCATATGGACCTATACGGCTGCTTCCGTCTATGGCGGCTTAATGGCGGCGTCGTTCTTCACCGATCTGTTCGGCGATTACGAACGAAGCGATCATTACAAGAATACGGCTGAAGCGATTAAGCACGGCATCATCACGAATCTATGGGACGAGGAAACCGGGCGTTTCGCGCGGGGGCTCATCCAGAAGGATAACCGCTGGGTGAAAGATATGACGCTTGAAAGCAGCTTGTTCGGCGTATTGGAGTTCGGCGTGCTTCCGGTCGATGATTATCGGGTTGTGAAAACGATGGAAGCGATTAAGGAAGGTCTGCGAATCAAGACGAATATCGGCGGCATTGCCCGCTATACGAACGATTATTACTTCCAGCAATCGGGCGAAATCGATAAGGTGCCGGGCAACCCCTGGATCATATGTACCTTATGGGTGGCTAACTTCGAGATCGACTCGGCGTCGACGCTTGAGGAGCTGGAAGGGCCGAGGCGTACGCTGCAGTGGGTATCCGATCAAGCGCTGGAGAGCGGATTATTGCCGGAGCAGCTAAACCCTTATGACGGCTCTCCGTTATCGGTCGCGCCTCTAACCTGGTCGCATGCGACGGTCGTTCACAGCGTGAGCAAGTATGCGGAAAAATATAAGAAACTGCGTGAGCTGCGAGATGAATACTAAATAGACCGCCAAGCGGTTAAGAAACCATATGCCGTGTGCATATGGTTTCTTTTATAATGTGCGCTAAGCATTGCCGTATTTCTTCGCGATTGCGGACAGCGTCAGCAAAGGCCAAATGTAGTTATTGCTCGAATAATGAACATATACGCTTCCCGGGAGCCCAGCGCCGGTCGGATAGGTATAGGTCCAATCCCTTCGCTCCAGCGCCTGAAGCAGCGCCTCCGCTCCTCTCTTGATCTCAGGCGTCGGTTTGTCGTGCACGGCCGTCAACGCGTCTAATGCCCAAGCGGTTTGAGAGGGCGTGCTGGCATGCAAAGGAATATATCGCTTCACTTCATCGCTTAAGCAGGATTCTCCCCAGCCTCCGTCGTCATTTTGAATGTCCAGCAGCCAATTGACCGCTTTCTTGAGGGCGGGATGATCGTCAGCGACACCGACAGCCGACAATCCTTGGACAGCAGCGCCCGTACCGTGAATGTAGGCAATGCCCCAACGACCGTACCAGCTTCCGTCTCTCTTCTGCTGCGAGAGCACCCATTTGACCGAATCGTCAATCCAATGTGATCCGATGCTCATTTCGAGCTCGCGGGCGAGAAAGGCCAGCATGCGGCTTGTTAAATCAACGGTTGACGGATCCGTAGAAATATCCTTGGAGCCTTCAAATGCAAAAAAACTGGCGGGAAGAGTATGGCCTTTCCTCTCGAAAGCAGGCCACCCCCCGTCATCGTTGCGCATCGCAAGGACCCAATTCAAGCCTCGCTGCCAGTGCTCGATGCCGTCAATTATATATGGGGTATAGGGCCGTACAGCCCGAAGGGCGGCTGCACTGTCATCGACATCGGGATACATGGTATTCCCATCGGAGAAGCCCCAGCCTCCGGCTTCCGTGCCAGGGCTCCGGAGCGCCCAGTCCCCCAGGCGGGTCTGCTGCTTCGAGAGTAAATAGGCTCCTGCCCGCTCCAAAGCGGCGTTAGACGAAGCCGCATCCGCTTCCCGAAGCGCGCAGGTTAACATGGCTGTGTCCCAGACCTCCGCAGACGCAACCTGTATATGCGCCGTATCCTTGCACATCAACGAACGAACGCCAAGAAGCAGCCTCGTCAAGACGGGGGATTCCGGCGAATAATCCAATGCGAGCAGGGCAAGGGCCATAAGCATCGTTGCGGTTGAATAAGTTAGCAGCGTTCCGTTCGGCTCCAATCGTTCGAGCAGGAACGCCTCCGCTTTCTCCTGTGCGGATGGAGAGTCCGGCGGGAGGAAGCTCGATAAAGGCAGAGTCGAAAGAAAACCGTTTAACGCGGATATCCAGGTGGAATCGTTAACGAAGCTTCGGGAGCTTCCAAGAAATAAATCGGACAAATCCGGCATGAATGGAGTCCGCCGGGCAAATTGTTTGTCGGCCATAATGAGAATCGGGATCAGATGGACGCGGGCGTGACCGGAGAGCGAGAACAAATCGAGGCCAATGCCGTGATCGGAGAAGAAGGCTTCTAACGGAATGCGCAGCAGGAGCGGCCATTCCGCCTGGCCGGTCGCGGATAATATGACCTGGGTAAGCAGCGAACGCGCCTTAGACAAGCCGCCCCGTGAACGGATAAAATGTTTGGCCCGTTGAATATGCGGATCGGAAATAGGGTTGTAGCCTGCGCAGAGCAGCGCGTAACAGGCCTCCGCCGTTGCTTCCAGATTGCCGCCTTCTTCGTCGGGATATATTTTCCACGCGCCGTTCGCCAGCTGCCTGGAGGCGATCCGTGCTGCCAGCACTTGAATGAGCGTCTCGTCTGACCGACCGAGCACACGGAGCAAAATAATAAAATAGCTGTCTGTCATCGTGCCGGAGTCGAAGCACAATCGCCATGCTCCGTCGGGTGATTGCCGGCGGAGCAGCTCCGCGGAAATTTCATTTATTTTCTCACGGATACGGTTCATATCCATTGCCCGCTTCATCCTTTGCTATCGTAGTTGCTTCATGTATATGCGGCATTCGCGGTCCCTACATCTCATTTATAAGCAAAAATAATGAAATGGATAGGGGAATTGAATTTCCCATTCCTACACTTCATCCGTATAGTAGGAGAATGAAAACATCATGATAAAGCGGATAGGTAAGAGTGAGGGTGAGGTAAATGGGGCATCAAGTTGCACTGACCGGCCATTCTAAAGGAGGCTGGGGATTTGCGCAAGGAATAGCGGTCACGCTCCTTCTCGCGATCGGATCCAAATATATCGCGATGCTCCCGTATCTGGACATCATGGGGCAACTGGTGATCGCTATTCTGCTCGGCACGGCTGTCCGGGCATGGCTCGGGGTTCCGAAACGAATCGAGGGAGGGATCGCATTCTCGGGCAGGAAGCTCCTCCGGTTCGGCATTATTTTACTTGGCCTGCGCCTTGATCTGACCGATATTGTTCAGGCCGGCCCAAATGTTTTTTCTATCGCGGTTATCCATATTGTCTTCACGTTCTTTCTCGTATACAATCTGGCCAAATGGCTCGGAATCGACAAGAAGCTGGGCATGTTAACGGCCTGCGGAACGGCCATATGCGGCGCCGCGGCTGTAGTCGCTATTGCTCCGCTAATGAAAGCAAAGGAACATGAAACGGCAATCAGCGCGGCGACCGTTGCTTTTCTAGGCACCGTGTTTACGCTTATTTATATTATTTTGTACCCGGTTCTCGGATTAAGCGATGCCGGCTACGGCATTTTCTCAGGGGCAACGCTCCATGAGATCGCGCATGTCGTTGCGGCGGCCGCCCCTGGAGGTCGAGAAGCGGTTGAGCTTGCTGTCATTGTCAAAATGTCGCGCGTAGCGCTGCTTGTCCCGGCCGCCTTACTCATCGGGCTGTGGCATAGACGCTCGGAAGCGGAGAAGGGGCGAATCAGCTGGAAGTCGCTTCCGATCCCGTGGTTCATCGTCGGCTTTTTGGCTATGAGCGGCGTGCATACGCTGGGCATCGTGCCTGCAGAGGCGACGGAGCTCCTGATTCTCGCCGCATACTTCCTTATCGCGATGGCGATGGCGGGTCTGGGTTTAAGCGTTGATCTTGTCCTATTCGGAAGACTAGGCAAAAAAACATTTGCTGCGGGGCTTATTGGCTCGGCAGCGCTAACGGGGCTGGGCCTGCTGCTCGTGCACGGCTTTGGCTTAGCCGGATAGACCGGCACGGCAAATACCGCATCGGTCGGGGACCCATGCGGTATTTTGCATAAAAACTATAAGGACGTCCGTGCCGAGGCTTAAAATACGCCAGCGCGCAGAATGATTACGAGTAAGATAAAGAGGACGAGAATAACTCCCGTACTTGTCCAAAGACCGCCTCCGCAACCGGCGCCTGCGCCTGCTACAGGGTATCCCATGGTTCATACCTCCCGATGTTTGGTTGGAGCGTGTTTCTCAAGCTCACATCATTAGGGTATGCCGGAATTGACGAGCCGAATTGGACGATTGTACCGGAGCAAACACATTTATGCGGATGCCTGGCGGAAACGCCTTATTGTTGCGGACCGCGAGCGCCTTGCCTTCCGAATGTCCCGTTAACAGCTGACGATCGGAGGGAGGGGACGGGGGCGCGGGTATTGCCTGATATGCTTAATACGCGAATCGGCGGTCAAATTCATGCCGTTGCCGGCCAGGATGCTCGACGAAGAACCGGCGGCAATAATGTGTATGCAGCCGACATTGATGTGTGGCGATCGATTCGAGCGCTCGAGCGCGAGGACCTGTCCGCTGTCGTAATCTGGATCGATCAGCTTCGGCATGTCGCGATAGAACACCGTATAGGACTCGAAGAAGACGTCGCCGGCCGTCGTATGATCCTCTTTCCGCTGCAGCGCCAACGCCCGCAGTCTGGCATTCGTCTCGCCCCTGTCACCGAACTGGACGACGGCAGACGAGGCGGCGCTTATAATGCATACCGATCCGATATTCGCCGTCCTGATCGGGTAAAGGTTCCCCTGCGCTGCGTCATCCATTGATTTCTTCGAAGGTCGTATCTCCGACCTCGGTCTCTACTAAGGATTCGCCCGTCATTTCACTTGCGCTGCCGGGCTGCGGGAAAGGGGCCATCGGACCGACGATTACCGATTCGGGCGGCGTATCGAACATGGAATATAAGGACACGTTGTCAGTATCTCCGATCTGCAGCATGGACGCGCTGGATACGCCGAGAATTTCGATATGTCCAACGCTTAAGACGTGGTTGACCACTTTAAAATACACCATTTATGTCATTCCTCCCGAAGGCGCCGAGCCGTTCTGCAGCTGCCTCATATACGCGAGCAGGGCGGCGTCGGCATCTCTTTTTGTTTTGGCAAGAACTCTCGATATAATCGCGTTGTCGTCAACGGCGGCCGACTGCTCCTCTGCTCCGCGTTCCCCTTCTCTCAAATAATATTGAATGCGGGTCGGTACCTGCTTCCGGACATCCTCGATCACGATTCGGCGGTGGTAGGGATCCAGCGGAATGCAAAGCTCGTTCTCGTACATGATCAGCTTCTGCTGCGCTTCCGTATCCAGGTAACGGTTCATTTCGTTGAAAATATCCGTGTACGGCCCCGATTGTGGCGGAATAGACGGTCCGGCGGACGGGAACACCTCGGGCTGGTTAACGGCTAACTGCTCAATGCTGCCGGGAAACGAATCGTTGCCGGAGCCGGGGGCTGTCATGCCGATATTAAGCGTTCCGTCCAGCTGCTCTACTTTTAATTGATCAAAATGGTATTCAATGCTCTCGATATTATATGCAGGACGGGCTTCGAGCTGCTTCAGCTGTTCGCATAACGCAGCGACCTGCGCTTCCAGCCTGTCGATCTGCTCTTGCTGCGACTTCAGCTTCTGCTGCACGTCAAGCGACCAGATTTGCCAAGGCGAGAGCTGGTTGTGCTGTTGCATGCGGATCTGCCTCCTTCGGCACTATTATGGCTTGGTTTCGCGTTTATCAGGTAGGATTCGGCAGCGGCACGAAGGAAAGCGGGCTATCCGCGCCGAGCTCTGGAGCGGGGCCCGTGAACCCGCCTGTATTATACAGCTGCGACAACGAACGGATCGAGCCCGCGCTTCCGACCTGCAGGACAGAGCTGTTCGATACATTTTCTACGCGAAACTGGTGAATCGTAATATTCTGATGAATCGTCCAGCTCATATCAAATTGACTCCAGTGCCGATCTCATTCGCCGTATTATCCTGCAAATCCGGATCGAGGGTGTTCGTTGCGCTGACAGCAGTATTCGAGTTCGCTAGGCTGCCGGTCAAGAATGAGCCTGATCCTGCGTAAGTCTTGGAATTACTGGATGGCGACAATTGGACGGCATCGCCGAACTGAACTATGGAGCTGGAGCCAACACTAACGATTTTGACGAAGCCGACAACAGCTGGCATGAGCATCACCCTTCTTCACAAAGCATGTTATAGCTATAGCTTATGCGGCATTCGCCCAGAGGTTACTGCGGCCGATGTAGCCTGAACGGGTTCTGGAGCATATGTTGGTAGGAGTGCTGGAAGGCAGGTGTTTGCTTGTGGCATCCAAATGGGATGATCTGGAACGTTGGATGGAAAATCAGCAGCTACCAAAAGGCTTCGAAGTGCTGAGGGAGCCGGATTGGGTAGAGCGGTATGTTCGCAAAATGATGACCAAAGCGCTGCCGGAGGCTGCCGGCGCGATGATCGGAAGAGGCTCGGCCGCCTTTTCCGAAACCCGACATTTTATTCTCGTGAAAATAAATTTACCGGATGGCTTCGACCGGGAGCAGCTGCGTCTGTTCGTTCGCGAAGACCGGCTGAGGATTGAAGGCTTGCCCGGCGGCAAGCATGAGATCATTAAATTGCCGAAGCTCGTGAAACCGCGCGTCTGCAAGACGCTGCTTAAGGACAACGTGCTGCAGGTTAAACTCCAGAAGCGTCCGGCCAACCGTACTTATCATGAAGCGGTTATCCGCTGACCGCGGGAGCTGCTTCTTTTCGCAGGAGGGGGCTTGTCGATCGACATGCGCTCTTTTTGTCACGAAATCGACAGGGTTGACGCTGGATAATGACTGCGGTTTCCCTTATAATGTCTAATAAACGTATACATATTTGCATAAAAAGGAGTGTATGAAGTGTCGTTGGTCGATGTAAGCAGCGTATCTGCTTCGTTATTTATATTAGGTATCGTCTTTTTATTGTTGATCTTCGGGTTGCTGAGCTTCGGGATCCTGCGCATGTTCCAGCAGAAATTTCGTACGGGCTGGCTGAGCTTTGCAGGTGCGGTTGTCAGCTTCGCCGGTTTCATGTTTATTTTAAATAAATGGTATTTATAGCAGGATTGCAGTCGATTACGACCGGAGGAATGCGTTTGTTCTGGACAATCATTTGGTTTATCGTTAATATGCTATTCGTCGCTTCCGCCATAACCTACTTATTCATGCACCGCTCTTATACGGAGGCGAAGAGGCAGATGGAAGATGCGCGGCATATTGCCCGTCTAAATCTGCGCCGCAAGCTTGTCGGAGCATTCAGTATCGTATGGTTTGCGGCCATGGTGACGAGCTTTATCATCAATATGCGATTAAACGGTTAAGAGGCTCTCATTGACGAGAGCTTTTTTTTTCGTCATTATGGAGTCAGACCATTTAAGTTCGGAGGATCGGGCAGATGCATACAATGGAAGATATTATAAGGCGAATGTCTAGTCAAGGACTGCGGATCACGGATCAAAGAAAGACGCTGGCGAAGCTGTTCTCGGAGACGCAGGGTTATTTGGCTCCGAAGGAAGTCTATGAATATATGGGAAAATCGTATACGGGTTTAAGCTTCGATACCGTGTACCGCAATTTGCGCGTTATGGAGGAGCTGGGCGTGCTGGAGCAGGTCATCTTCGAGGACGGCGGCAAGTTCAAGCTCCACTGCAGGGAGCATGATCACCATCATCATATGATCTGTCTGCAGTGCGGCATGACGTATCCGATCACCTTCTGCCCGATGGAGCAGACGGTTGTTCCGGAGGAATTTAAAGTCGTGAAGCATAAATTCGAGGTGTTCGGCTATTGTAAGGCATGCGCGCAGGAAGAGCCGGCTGCCGGCGGGCATTAATGAGCGGCCAACGGGTCATGCGGAGAGTGACGCAGGCGCCCATTCGTTTTTACCGCAAGGTCATTTCTCCGCTCAAGCCGCCAACCTGCCGTTTCTATCCGACATGCTCGCAATATGCCCTGGAAGCGATCGAGAAGCACGGCGCCGCGAGAGGCTCATGGCTTGCCGCGATGCGCATCGCCCGTTGTCACCCTTTTCATCCCGGCGGCTATGATCCGGTTCCTCCCGTCCGGAACGGAAAGGCGGATGCGCCTTGACAGGAAGGGTGCCGATTCGGTATATTTTTCATAAATGAATCCAACATATCCGAGGAACGGATAAGTACAATGGAATACCTTACGCAGAGAGCCGGGAAAGTTGGTGGAAGCCGGCAAGGGACGCTATTGGAATATGGTCCGGGAGGATTCGCCTTCGAGCTGCAGCGTAATGATCCGCTGTCGTAAGGGGGCGGCGCGCAGCCGGCGTTAACGGCGATAGCCGCCAGACAGGCGGCACACGAAGCTTTCGCAACCTATCGGCATAAGCCGGCCGGTTGTGATCGAAATTTGGGTGGTACCGCGTGAGTTCAAACTCTCGTCCCATGTTGGACGGGAGTTTTTTGCGTTTTTTAACGGAAACATCCGGCTGCAAGCAAACTTTAAGGAGGGGCTAGAATGAGCGATAAAAAAACATTTTACATTACGACGCCGATATATTATCCGAGCGATAAGCTCCACATCGGTCATGCGTACACGACGGTGGCCGGCGACGCGATGGCGCGCTACAAGCGCCTTCGCGGCTATGACGTATGGTACCTGACCGGTACGGATGAGCATGGGCAGAAGATCGAACGCAAAGCGAAAGAGAAGGATCAAACGCCGCAGCAATTTGTGGACAACATCGTGGTGGGTATTAAGGAACTGTGGGCAAAACTGGAAATCTCGAACGATGACTTTATCCGGACCACGGAGGACCGCCACAAGCGGGTCGTCGAGAATATTTTCGCGCAGCTGTTGAAGCAGGATGATATTTACAAGGGAACTTACGAGGGCTGGTATTGCACGCCTTGCGAGTCCTTCTTCCTCGAACGGCAGCTGGAGGGCGGCAATTGTCCCGATTGCGGACGCCCTGTTGAGCTGGTGAAGGAGGAAAGTTACTTCTTCCGGATGAGCAAGTATGCGGACCGCTTGCTGCAGCATTACGAAGAAAATCCCGATTTCATCCAACCGGAATCGCGGAAGAACGAAATGATTAACAATTTTATTAAGCCGGGACTGGAGGATCTGGCCGTCTCGCGGACGACGTTCGATTGGGGCATTAAAGTGCCCGGCGATCCGAAACATGTCATTTATGTGTGGATCGATGCGTTGTCGAACTATATTACGGCGCTTGGTTACGGAAATGAAGGAGCCGACGAGAAATACCGCGATTTCTGGCCTGCCGACGTTCATTTGGTCGGGAAGGAAATCGTCCGATTCCATACGATTTACTGGCCGATCATGCTGATGGCGCTTGATCTGCCGCTGCCGAAGAAGGTATTTGCGCATGGCTGGCTGCTGATGAAGGACGGCAAAATGTCGAAGTCGAAAGGAAACGTTGTAGACCCGGTTATGCTGATTGACCGTTACGGATTGGATGCGCTCCGCTATTATTTGCTGCGAGAGGTTCCATTCGGGGCGGACGGCACGTTTACTCCTGAAAATTTTGTTGAGCGTATCAATTTCGATTTGGCGAATGACCTTGGGAATTTGCTTAACCGTACGGTGGCGATGATTGATAAATATTTCGAAGGCGTCATTCCGCCTTATAAAGGCACCGTAACGGACTTTGACGATCCGCTGCAGAAATTGGCCGCAGATACGGTCGCTCAGGTGGAGGACGCGCTGGAGAAAATGGAGTTTTCCGTTGCGCTCGCATCGTTATGGCAGCTGGTAAGCCGCACGAATAAATATATTGACGAGACGCAGCCGTGGACGCTCGCCAAAGATGATACGAAGAAGGAAGAGCTTGCTTCGGTCATGCATCATCTGGCCGAATCGCTGCGTATCGTTTCAATACTGCTGCAGCCGTTCTTGACGCATTCGCCGCGCGAAATGTGGAAACAGCTGGGCATCGAGCAGGGCAAGCTGACCACATGGGAGAGCACCAAGGCGTTCGGCTCGTTGCCTGAGGGTACGAAGGTAAGCAAAGGAAACCCTTTGTTCCCCCGTCTTGATACGGCGGAGGAGGCCGCCTGCATCGCAGCGGCTATGGGGGGAGGCTCTCAGCAGGAACAGCCTGCGGGTCGGGCTGAGCCCGGTGCAAATGCGGCTGCCCCTGCTGCTTCGGAAGCGGCAGCACAGGCTGAGACGGAGACCAAAGACGAAATCGGCATCGATGAATTTGCGAAGGTCGAATTGAGAGTGGCGCAGGTTATTGCAGCGGAGCCGGTACCGAAGGCCGATAAGCTGCTTAAGCTGCAGCTGGATCTCGGCTATGAGCAGCGTCAAGTCGTATCCGGCATCGCGAAGTTTTACACGCCGGAGCAGATGGTCGGCCGCAAAGTGATTTGCGTGACGAATCTGAAGCCGGTGAAGCTTCGCGGCGAATGGTCGCAGGGCATGATTCTCGCAGCCTCGCAAGGCGATCAGCTGACGCTCGCATCCGTTCCTGACGATATGCCGAACGGCGCGGTAGTGAAGTAAGAAAATAAGCGCGGATTCTTTTCGCTATTGAAAAGAATCCGCGTTTTTCTGTGTTCCATTCTAAGAATTTATAAGTTTACACTTATATGCGCTTAGCTTGTCTCCGGTGAAACCTATGCCTCTGGATCATATTTCTCCTTCATTCGGTCAATACAGTTTAATAATTAGATGAATTATTCCTATATGAATTTGGTTGACAGCCTGGTAGGGGCGTCGTATAATACAAAACGTAATAGTAACGATTACGAAATAATTTAACGGAAACAACCGCACAGAAAGAATGGAGAGAAAAATATGAAGCAAGCAAAGAAAGCATGGATCCGCCGCTTATCGCAAGGTTTTCTATTGACAATAATCCTGCTCGCAGCTGCAGCATGCGGTAATAATACCAATCAACCAGCCGACAATGCCCAAACGACAGACGACTCCAATGCGGATGCCGCTTCGGATAGCGAGCGCATCAGCGTTGTAACCAGCTTTTATCCTTTGTACTTTCTCGCAACTGAAATCGGAGGAGAGCATGTCCAGGTTGTGAATTTAATCGCTTCCGGCATTGAGCCGCATGATTGGACGCCAAAAAGCCGCGATTTGAGCACGGCTTCGAATGCCGAGCTTTTCCTTTATCATGGCGCAGGACTTGAAGGTTGGGTAGATGATTTTCTGAAAGGCTTGTCGAAGGACAGCACGGTCGTAACGAAAGAAATAAGCTCCGGAATCTCCCTTATTAACGGAATCGAGGAAGAGCCGGAGCACGAAGACGAGCATGAAGGAGCGCACGAAGACGAGCATGATGGCGAGCAGCATGCGGAAGAAGAACATGATCATAACGGCGTTGATCCGCACACTTGGGTAAGTCCGAAATCCGCGTTGGTTCTGGCGAAAAACGTGATGAACAGCCTGGTTGAAGCGGATGACGTCCATCAATCGGACTATGAGAAAAACTTTGAAGCGCTGAAAGTGAAGCTGGAAGCGATCGATGCGGAATATACCGAACAGCTTTCTCAGACGAAGAATAAAAATATAGTCGTTTCCCACCAAGCGTTCGGTTACTTGGCCCGCGATTACGGTTTGAATCAAGTGCCGATTATGGGTCTAAGCCCGGAAGCCGAGCCTCGTGCGCAGGACCTGCTCGATATTGCCAAGTTCGTGAAAGAAAACGATGTGAAGTATATTTTCTTCGAGGAGCTGGTTTCAGATCAGCTGGCTAGAACGCTGGCCAGTGAAGCCGATGTCGACACGATGGTATTAAATCCTCTGGAAGGCCTAACATCGGAGCAGGAAGCA
The DNA here is from genome assembly GCF_000422465.1 of Paenibacillus harenae DSM 16969. Lineage (GTDB taxonomy): Bacteria > Bacillota > Bacilli > Paenibacillales > Paenibacillaceae > Pristimantibacillus > Pristimantibacillus harenae. The sequence continues at coordinate 681,814 of NZ_KE383842.1, forward strand.
GCCGGGGACAGCTACCTTACGCTGATGGAACGCAACTTGCAAAATCTTGTGCAGGCTTTACAATAGAACAAAAGGCAAACTTGCGGAGCCGTCTATGGCTCCGTATTGCTGTGAGAGGAAGATTTATCGTGCAAATGAACTCGGCTGCGGCAGCCGCCAGCTGTCATCAAGAGGTTATCTCAGTGGAAAACGTCTCCTTTTCCTATCAGCAGCAGAAGGTCATTTCGGATCTCAGCTTTGCGGTTAAGGAGCGCGATTTTATCGGCTTAATCGGAACGAACGGCGCAGGGAAAACGACGCTTCTGCGCATGATCGTCGGTCTGCTTAAGCCGACAAGCGGCATGGTCCGACTATTCGGCGAAGATGTCGCTTCCTTCAGGCAGTGGGAGAAGATCGGCTACGTTCCGCAAAAAAATTCCTTTAATCCCTTATTTCCGGCGACCGTCAGAGAGGTCGTCATGTCCGGGTTATATAATCGGAATAAAATATTTAAAAAGATGAGCAAAACGGATAACAAGAAATGCGAGGATGCGCTGCAAGCGATGGGAATCGAGGATTTGCAGGCGAAAATGATCGGCCGGCTGTCCGGCGGACAGCAGCAAAGAGTTTTTCTGGCCAGAGCGTTGATTAACAACCCTTCCATGCTTATTTTGGATGAGCCGACGGTTGGCATTGATACAGAAACGCAGGAAAGCTTCTTTCATATGATTAAACACATGCATCAGCACCATAATATGACCTTCCTGATGGTTTCGCATGATCTGGAGATGATTCGATCCTATCTAGGCGAGCAGCCTGCCGCCGAGAACGGGGAGCTTAAGTTTCATATCAAGCATTCGCATGAAACGCAGGATTGCGTAGAGAACGATCTGGCGCACAGTTTGAAGGGGCTTCGGGAGGAAATGGAGAGCAGGAAAGAGGTTGTTTTGATTGGAGATCGTAACTAGCGAGTTTTTTCAAAGGGCTCTTATCGGCGGCTTGCTGATCGGCGTCACCGCCCCGCTGATGGGCTTATTTCTTGTTCTGAGAAGGTTGTCGATGATAGGAGACACCTTGTCTCATGTATCGATCGCCGGTGTTGCGCTCGGATTCTTAATCGGCGTATATCCGATCGCAGTCGGCCTTATATTCGCGATTGCCGCATCCTTTGCGATTGAGAAGCTTCGTAAAGCCTACAAGTCTTATGCCGAGCTTTCGATCGCGATCATTATGTCCGGCGGCGTCGCGCTTGCTTCCCTGTTATTTACGATGGGTAAAAACTTTAATATGAATGTGAACAGTTATTTATTCGGAAGCATCTATACGCTGGGCAGCACCGATTTGTACGTGATCGGAGGGGTAACGGCCATCGTGCTCATCGCCATCCGCACGCAGGTGAAGGAGCTGTTTCTCATTACGTTCGATGAGGATGCGGCATCGGTTAGCGGCTTGCCCGTCAAATTTTATAATGTTATGATTAGCGTGCTGACTGCTCTTGTCATTAGCGTTTCGATTAAAATCGTGGGGGCGCTGCTGGTCTCCGCCTTGCTTACGATTCCGGCGGCCTGCAGCCTGATTATTGCCCGCAGCTTCCGTCAAAGCGTGATTACCGTTGTCGTTATTGGAGAGCTGGCCGTCGTATGCGGATTGCTTGTAGCGGGTATATGGAATCTCGCGCCGGGCGGGACGATCGTCCTGCTGCTGATTACGGTGCTGCTCTTGCTGCTTCTTTTCAGACGGGGAGCTCGATCGGGCAGCTGATACGAATGGGAGTGAAGAGGCTTGTCTGATATTAATATTTGGCTGGCGTTCGGCGCCGGCTTCGCTTCATTTATTTCACCATGCTGCCTGCCGCTTTATCCTTCGTACTTATCTTACATAACCGGCATTTCTGTCACGGATCTGAAGGGAAATACGAATGACAAGAAGAAACGTATGCGCACGATGTCGCATACGCTGTTTTTCATATTAGGGTTCTGTACCGTGTATTACGCTTTGGGGTACGGAACGAATGTTTTTGCGGAGTTTTTCAGCGAATATAGGCATTTAATCCGGCAATTATCGGCGATACTCATTATTTTAATGGGATTATTTCTTGTAGGACTATTTCAACCGCAGCTGCTCATGAAGGAGCGGCGGATGAATTTGATACCGAAGAAAGCGAACTATATCAGCTCATTTATTTTTGGAATCGGCTTTTCGGCGGGCTGGACGCCATGCATGGGGCCTGCCTTAACCGCTATTTTAGGACTTGCCGCGACGGAGCCCGGAACCTGGTTTCAGCTTACGTCAGCCTATGCGCTCGGCTTCGCGATCCCATTTTTTGTGCTCGCTTTTTTCCTCGGAACGGCAAGATGGATATTGAAATATTCCGCCGCCGTCATGAAGATCGGGGGGGCCGTTATGATCTTGATGGGCGTGCTGCTGTTCACCGACCAAATGACCAAAATCACCATATGGCTGAATCAGATTACGCCGGAATGGCTTGCTTTCTAATCTTGGCTTAGATAAGCGAGGAGAATGAAACGCGGGTTGCAGCGCATGCGGCGGACAGTGTATGATACTTAGAGTAACGCCGAGGAAACTGGGTGAAGAAGTAGGGTTAGGGGGTTCTTCAATGCCGACACCGAGCATGGAAGACTACTTGGAAAGAATTTATAAGCTTATTGATGAGAAGGGATATGCGCGAGTATCCGATATAGCGGAAGGACTCGAGGTACACCCGTCTTCCGTTACGAAAATGATCCAGAAGCTTGATAAAGATAATTATTTGATTTACGAAAAATATCGCGGACTCGTTCTTACGAACAAAGGGAAGAAGATGGGCAAGAGGCTGGTTGACCGTCATCAGCTGCTTGAATCCTTCTTAACGACAATCGGCGTGCAGGATGAAAATATTTATCAGGATGTTGAAGGGATCGAGCATCATCTTAGCTGGGATTCGATCACATGCATAGAATCATTAGTTGAATACTTCAAGCGCGACAGACAGCGGTTGGACGAGCTTCGGGCATTGCGCGCGGAGATGGACAACGAGTAAGTTGTAAATGAAACAACAAAGAAGGTCAGAGGCTGCAGCCTCTGACCTTCTTTGTTGTATCCATGAACGGTATATCAGTGGTATTTAGGCAAATCGTCATCCTCTTTGCCGCCTTCGATGACGCGGAAGGGCACCGTTTTGGAGCGGGTTTTGCCTGTCTTGGTTTTTGCGGCGGCGGCGGTCCGCCCCGGCTTCGCATGCGTACGTCCCTGCTGAGAGCCGTTACCGCTCCTTAAGAAAGAGGGCGGATATTTGTACAGCAGGAAAATGCCTCCCAACACCGCGATAGGAATTATAAATGCGCTTGGGCTGCTGATTATGCTGTACACAAGACCGATTACAAGTAATGCCAATAACCCGATCGACCAAACATTCCATCTGTTCGGCATTCTGCTCATTGTCATTTCCGCCTTTCCTCGTTCAACTTTGATTACTTCATTTGGTGATCCAGCTCGCGCATCCTGTTAAATGAAGCGATGGAAACGGCGACCTGTTCATCCCGCGGCTCTTTGGTCGTGAGGAGCTGAAGCCATAGTCCAGGATATCCGAGATAACGCAGTACGGGCACTTCTCTAAGGGCATTGGTCCAGCGCAGCACTTCGTAAGAAAGACCAAGCACAAGCGGCAGGAGAAGGATCCGGATATATACACGCTCCCAGATGGTATCCCAAGTGAAGATGGGAAGCGAATAGACGATGACGCCGACGATGACCGTAAATACGATAAAGCTGGAACCGCAGCGGTAATGCAGACGGCTGTATTTCTGCACGCTGCTAACCGTCAACTCTTCGCCTGCTTCAAAGGCGCTGATCACTTTATGCTCCGCTCCGTGATATTGAAACAGCCGTTTAATAAGCGGGGTCATTGAAATGAAATACAAGTAGGCGAGCAGCAGGATGATCTTAATAAGTCCCTCTAGTAAATTATGACCGATCTTGTTATCAAATACACCGGCGAACAGCAATTCTTCCAGTGCCGCAGGGGCAGCGGTGAAAATAAGTTTGCCGAATATAAAAGAGAGCACGCCGGCAACGGCCACTCCAACAATCATACTTAAACTCCAGCCGCCTGATTTCTTCTCTTCTTTCACCGGGGCTTCTTGCTGCTCGCCGGCTTCGTCCTCGGCGTAGGCTTCCATAGAGAAGTTCAAATGCTGGGAGCCCTTGGCGCTTGATTCGATGATTCCGACTACGCCGCGTACGAGCGGAATTTTTTTAAGGCGCTGAACCCAGCGCTGCGAGGTGCGCGGTACCTCGTAAAACACGATTTCATCATTTTTGCGACGAACGGCCGTTACGTTAACATGTTTGCCCGCAAACATGACGCCTTCGATAACCGCCTGTCCGCCATATATGCTTCTGGAGTCTTGCGGCAAGTGATTGTCACCTTCCTTGAGTAGGTTTTCGTCAAATAGAGTCGACGAATATAGCTGCATCTTTACTATTCATTGTACTTGATCTACCGGATAAATGCCAACGCCATAGCGGCCCCGCGACAGGCAGCTTGCATGAGGAACCTATGGTTACGGTTCGTTTTTTTATCACATACTAAACCAGTCTTGAAATAATCCGAACAGGAGGCTGCGGATATGGAAGTATTTAAACGCGAGAGCAGCGGCGGCCACGACCGGCAGCACCATACGAATCCTTGGCTGTATGCCGTGAAAATCGGCTTTTTTGCAGGCCTAATATGGGGCACTGTTCGTTGGATCTTTTATACGATGAAGTTTACGACGGTTATTCCGGGCTTTGCGGCCGATCCTTTTTTCCGTAAAGCCTTCTTGAAGACGTACTGGGGGATCGCTTTCGGCATCGGAGCTTTCGTTCTGATTTCTATTATCGCGGCTCTGCTGTACGCTGCCCTGTTCAGGCGTCTGCGGGGGCCGTGGCCGGGTATTGCCTACGGTTTGGCTTGGTGGGCCTTGATCTTCATCGCAGCCGGCCCGCCGCTTGGAATGACCGAAAGGGTCACGATATTAGGCTGGAATACGCTTTATTCCGAGATCTGCGTATTCTTGTTGTGGGGGGTTTTTATCGGATATTCGATCGCCTTCGAATTCACGGATGAAGCTTCGAGGGAGCCTATGAAAGCCCATTAGCGGATTCTACTTCTCAAGCGCAGGACATTTGTGGTAAAATGTCTAATGGACTTTGAAGAGTTGCTTTGATTGGTGGCTTGGGAGGTGCTTGAATGCACAGCATATTGATATTAAACGGACCGAACCTGAATATGCTCGGTATTCGGGAGCCGGGCGTGTACGGAACGGAAACGCTAGCCGCCATTGAAGCTCAGTTGAAGGAAAAATCCGAAGCGCTTGGCGTTCGGACTGAGTTCTTCCAAACGAATCATGAAGGCGAAATGATTGATCGGATACATAGCGCATACGGAAAGGCAGACGGAATCGTCATTAACCCCGGCGCTTGGACGCATTACAGCTATGCCTTGCGGGATGCTCTAAGTACGGTGGGCCTGCCGGTTATCGAGGTGCATATGTCGAACATTCATAAGAGGGAAGCATTCCGCCACGTCTCGGTCGTTGCGGCTGTAGCCGTCGGACAAATTGCGGGCTTTGGCTCTCACAGTTACGAGCTTGGGCTGCACGCGCTCGTACGCCATTTGCAACAATCGTAAATAGCGAATTGGAAAGGGTGAAGCGGATATGCCAAACGATAGAGTAAAACGGCTCCGTCAATTGCTCGAGGAGCAAGGCTTTGAAGCGATACTGGTTGGAAGCGGGCACAACCGCCGATATTTAAGCGGATTTACGGGGTCGTCCGGCATGGTGCTTATCACGCCTTCCGAAAGCTATTTGTTGACGGACTTCCGTTATCGCACGCAGGCGCCGAAGCAGGCTGCCGGGTTTCAAATTGTCGAGCACGGTCCGAGCCCGATCGACAACGTGCGCGAGCTGCTGGAGCAGAACAAGCTTGCGAAGCTCGCGTTCGAGCAAGACCATGTCGTGTACGGCGAGTTTGCATCATGGACGAAAGCGCTGCCGGGCATTTCATTAGAGCCTGCGTCCGGCTTGATCGAGAGACTTCGGATGATCAAAGAGGAATCCGAGCTGCAGATCATGCAGGAGGCGGCCGATCTTGCGGACGCTACGTTTCAACACATTTTGAAGCTGATTCGTACGGGCGTTCGCGAAACGGATATCGCGCTTGAAATGGAAGTGTACATGAGAAGCCACGGCGCAATCTCATCGTCATTCGATACGATTGTGGCTTCAGGAGAACGTTCGGCGCTGCCGCACGGCGTCGCCAGTGACCGCTTGATCGGCACAAATGAATTTGTAAAACTGGATTTCGGCGCTTACTATAAGGGGTACTGCTCCGATTTAACCCGCACGGTCGTTGTCGGAACGCCTACGGAGAAGCATTTGGAGATTTACAATATCGTATTGGAAGCGCAGCTTCATGCACTCGAGCATATTAAGCCGGGGATGAGCGGCCGCGAAGCGGACGCTTTAGCTCGCGACGTCATTGCCAAATACGGTTACGGCGATCTGTTCGGGCATGGTACCGGACACGGGCTCGGCATGGAAATTCATGAAGCGCCAAGACTATCCAAGCTAAGCGACACGATTTTAACCCCGGGCATGACCGTGACGGTAGAGCCAGGCATTTACGTACCCGGCTTCGGCGGGGTGCGGATCGAGGATGACATCGTCATTACGGAATCCGGTATTAAAATATTAACCTCTTCGCCAAAGGAATTGATTACTTTAGGTTAAGGGAACTATTCATTCAGGAGGGAATCAGCAATGATTTCAGTAAACGATTTTAAGACAGGCTTGACCGTACAAGTAGACTCCGATATTTTCACCGTGCTTGACTTTCAACACGTAAAACCAGGCAAAGGCGCTGCGTTCGTACGCTCCAAGCTGAAGAACCTCCGTAACGGCAACGTTGTAGAGAAAACATTCCGGGCAGGCGAAACAATCGGCCGCGCGATCATCGAAAACCGTGAAGTGCAGTATTTGTACAATTCCGGATCCGAATACACGTTCATGGATAACGAAACCTACGACCAGTTCAACCTGGACAAGAAGCAGCTCGAATGGGAGCTCAACTTCCTGAAGGAAAATATGAACGTAAACATTTCGAGCTACCAAGGCGAAATTCTCGGCATTCAAATGGCGAACAGCGTTGAACTGAAAGTAATCGAAACAGAGCCTGGCGTAAAAGGCAACACCGCGCAAGGCGCAACGAAAAACGCGAAGGTTGAAACCGGCCTTAACGTTCAAGTTCCATTGTTCATTAACGAAGGCGATGTATTGCTCATCGATACCCGTGAAGGCAAATACATTTCCCGCGCTTAAGCATGACAGGACCGTCCGATAGTATTCGGGCGGTTTTTTTGCATGCGGATATACCCACTGGGCATGGGTTTGTGGTATAATATTGACTTGTATGTATATGTCGAGGTTGGGAGTGAGGCAGCTTTGTCGTTGATCGTGATGAAGTTTGGCGGAAGCTCGGTCGGAACACCGGAGCGGATGAAGAGAGTCGCAAAGCGAATAGTTGAGAGACAGCAGGAGGGCAACGATATCGTTGTTGTCGTTTCTGCTATGGGAGATACGACAGATGACCTGATCGACCAATCGAAGCTGCTAAATCCGAACCCGCCTTCGCGGGAAATGGATATGCTGCTTACGGTTGGCGAGCAAATTTCGATTGCTTTGCTTTCGATGACCATCCATCAGCTGGGTACGGGGGCTGTCTCGTTTACGGGATGGCAAGCCGGGATCCGTACGGAAGCGGTTCATGGGAAAGCAAAGATGACCCGTATTAATCCGGAGCGCGTATTCAAAGCGCTGGATCAGGGCAATGTTGCTATCATTGCAGGTTTTCAAGGAATGACGGAAGAAGGGGAAATCACGACGCTCGGCCGCGGCGGCTCCGACACCACAGCGGTGGCGATGGCGGCGGCGATGAATGCCGATGTCTGCGAAATTTACACTGATGTAGACGGCGTGTATTCAACGGATCCGCGTGTCGTGAAAAATGCCCGTAAGCTGGGCGAGATTTCATATGATGAGATGCTTGAGCTCGCGAATTTGGGCGCAGCGGTTCTTCATCCGCGCGCCGTGGAATACGCAAAGCATAATCATGTAAAGCTTGTCGTCAGATCAAGCTTTACCCAGAACGAAGGTACAAGCGTAAAGGAGGAAGCGGTCATGGAGCAGGGCGTGGTCGTTCGAGGCATCGCGTTTGATAAAAATGTAGCCAGAATCAGCATAATGGGCGTAGAAGACGTTCCAGGCGTGCTTGCTAACGTATTTGGCGCGTTGGCGAATAACGGGATTGATGTAGACATTATCGTACAGAGCGGTGTTCTGGACGGCAAAGCCGATTTCTCCTTCACCGTGTCCGGAGATGACGAGGATAAAGCCATTTCGGTTATTGAAGGAATCCGCAGTACCGTGCCATTCCGCGAAGCGACATCCGAATCGAATTTAGTGAAGATTTCGATCGTGGGAGCCGGCATGGTCAGCAATCCGGGCGTGGCTGCGAAAATGTTCGAGTCGATCTCGTCGCTCGGCGTAAGCATCAAGATGGTAAGCACATCGGAAATTAAAGTATCATGCGTCATTTCCGCAGAGCCGCTGAATGATGTCGTTCGCGCGCTTCATACGGCGTACGGGCTGGATACGGCCGAGCAAGCGTTCGTTGGCGGACCGCAGGACCGCCGCTAAATTAAACTGCTGCAGCAAAGGGTCCTTATTATTTTTCTCACAAGCAGAAACGCCTGCCTCTCGTCCTTGTCAGAGGACGCAAACCGTTTTGTGATGAATTCTAAGCGCATATTAAGCCGTTAAGCTTATAAATCTTAGAATTTAAAATAGGGGATGCTCCGAAGGTTGGAATGATAAACCTTAGAGCATCCCCTTTTTCATATCTACCCGTTTATCCGCCCATCAGCTTAAAAAGTTTGTACAAGATAGCTGTAATGCCGGCCGCCATTAGCGGTCCAACGGGCACTCCGCGCATAAACACGATTCCGATAATGGAGCCGATAACAAGCCCGACAATGATCTGAGGATCGATCCGAAGCAGGTCGAGGCCTTTCCCGTTTATATATGTTGCCGCAGCTCCGCCCATCAAGGCCAACCATCCGGGCCATGTGGTCAGGATGGTTGTAATGTCCTTCGTTTGTATTTTGCCTGCGGCGAACGGAACCAGAACGCTCAAGGTGAGAAACAGCAAGCCAAGCTCCAGCCCGCGGCGTTCAATCGTCGGCAGAAACCGTTCCAGATGGATAAGCTTTACGGCAAGCAAAAGACAGGCAGCCGTCGCAATAATCGGCGACCGTCCAATTAATCCTATAATGATGAGAGCGACTAAAACGATTTCTCCAGCCATTGCGTATGACTCCTCATCCATCATAATGAAAGCGGCACCGTTGTTAGCGGCGATTGTTCATTATATGGACAAACCGTCTCATATATGTCTGTTAAGCACGGGTAAGCTGGTCGCCGTTCAATCTCGGGACAACCTGATAGATGTCGATCGCCGTGCAAACCTCGATATCCCGTTTCATTCCAAGCTTCAACAAGCGCTTTCCCGAGCTCCCGTTCGTTACCGTTTCCTTCAAGCTCGAGGCTTGATTTCGGTACATGGCCAACATTGCCGTTCCGAAATCGTCCGTTTCGACCGTAACGCCGCTCAGGGCATGCAGCCGATCGAGCAAGAGCCCTGCGCATAAGCCGTCCTCAATCGCAAATTCATCATGGCTGCCCGCGCATAAAATAATGACATCCCTACGCAGTTCGACAGCGGCGCGGGCGCAAGCCTCCGCATTAAGGAAGGAGGCGGTCAATACATAATCCGCGCGCATCGATTTGTGAATGGCGCGGGTCCCGTTCGTTGTCGTCAGCACGATCCGTTTGCCGGCGACGACGTGCTCCGCATACTCCACTGGTGAATTTCCCAAGTCAAAGCCGGCGATTTTCCGGCAAAACCGCTCTCCACCAAGCAAATCCCCCGGCCGCTGCAGCGTTCTGGCTTCCATGACCGTCTCAGCCGGAATGACGCATAACGCCCCTGCCGCGATAGCCGTAACAATGGTGCTGGTTGCTCGAAGCGCATCGATGATGATGGCCGTTTTATGATGGAATCTGGCTGAGCTTGCTTCATTAACGCTGGATACTACTTGAACCTGCATGTTAGGTCCCCCCTTTCTTTGTGAAGCAGCTGCTAACGTTGAGGAGACGCAGGTTTAGATCATATAGATGTACGGCTCGCTCACACGGCTGAAATGAAATGTATCGGATCGCAGCCCGCGGCGCATTGCCTCAAGCGACAGGGCGTCCGTCTGCGCGATGTTGCCCAGGTGAACATTGGAGCCAAACTGCTGGAGCAAATAAACCTGCTGCTGCTTTAAGGGAGCTTCCCACATCAGCTTGCCGCAATCGGTCACCTTGTTCAGAACTTCCTCCAGGGCAGCCTCCAGGCAATTGCCCTCCTCATCGAATAATCCGACATTTATGCCCGATTCCCTCGCTTCGACCGTAATAAGGGCGGAGCCGGCTTCCAGATCGCAGTCTGCGGTAAAAGCGAGCTCATCCGGATCAATTATAGAGCCGGCTGCTTTTTTGCCATATTCCGTAACGACGTAAAGTCCGCGTTCGATACCTTCTTTGATCAGCGAGGTTCTCCGTTTGCGGTCCAGCTCGATGGTTCCGTCAGAAACCTCCAATCCGTTAAAGCCCAGAGCGCAGACCTTATCCAAAAAAGGGCCGATGGCCTGCTGTTGTACGGCGGCTTCCAATAATGTGCCACCAGGCATGATAATGAGGCCTTGCTCCTTGGCGAGCTTCAGCTTGCTCTGCAGCACCTCAGGCGAATAAAGGACGGAAGTTCCGAAGGCAAGCTTTACTATATCGACATACGGTCCGGCAACTTTAATGAAATCGTAAAACGCATTCGGCCCCATTCCTTTGTCGATGACCATCGTTTGACCGATCCGGCTCTTACGGTTTGATGCCCGCTGCCCGCTTGGGTCTTGCAGCAGAGTTTGCCACTCTTCTGAAGTTGCGATTCTCATCCTCATTGTCTCCTCTGTTTGTAATAATGTTGAAGCTTGAATCAATTATTCACTATATGCATCAACCGTTAGGCAGGTGTCCGGCATGAAAAGGAGACAAGCGTGCATATATTTATAAAACGAATATTTAGAAGGGAGGAGATGTGCTCATGCTCAATAAAATCGTACTGACCATGGCATCGCTTCGTCTAACCTCTGGCACGATCGAGATTTGCGCTGCGCTTCTGATGCTGCGTCTTAATCAAATCGATAAAGCGTTAGTCGTTAATTCGTCTCTGGCGTTAGTAGGACCGCTCATCCTGATCGCGACCACTACGGTCGGGTTAGTCGGATTATCAGATAAGCTGTCGCCCTCGAAATTTATATGGGTAGCGGCGGGAGTCATTTGTCTGATGATCGGCATTTTAAAAAAATAATAGACTTATAATCTAGCAAATGGTGTGAGACATATTTTCGCGGGTACAAGCATACAAATAGGTACTACGAAGGACAAACATCCGGGAGTGATGATGGCATGCTCGCACGCGTTGTACACTTGCTGCCCACGGAACTTAAAACTCTGCTGGAGCGCCTTCCAGAACAAATGCAGGAGCAGCTTGAGGAAATCCGGATTCGAGAGGGAAGACCGCTCGAAATCGGATTTCGCGGACAATCCAGATTTATGATGATTGACGGAAATTTAAGGCAAACGGCAGACGGAGCGTACAAGCCTTCGGCGGATACATGCCGCAAGCTTCTCGAGCGAATTACGAATTATTCGCTCTACGCCATGGAAGAGGAGCTGCGCAGAGGCTTTATTACCGTATCCGGCGGACACCGGATCGGGCTTGCCGGAAGAACGATTCTAGACGGCGGTTCGGTAAGAGGCATCCGCGATATCGGAGCATTCAATATCCGGGTGGCAAGGGAAGTCATAGGCGCGAGCGCTCATCTGCTGCCGAAGCTGATTGATCGTACCCGGAAGACCCTGCATTCGACGCTTATCCTTGCCCCTCCGCAGCAAGGAAAGACGACGCTTGTCAGAGATATAGCCAGAACGGTCAGCTACGGCTTATGGCCTGCGTATGAAGTGAGCGGCTGGCAGGGCAGAAAAGTGGGGATCGTGGACGAACGTTCGGAAATCGCAGCCTGCGTACGAGGAATACCGACCTTCGATGTCGGTCCGAGAACCGATGTGATGGACGCTTGTCCGAAAGCGGAAGGCATGATGATGCTGCTCAGGTCCATGTCGCCAGAAGTGCTGATCGCCGATGAAATCGGCCGGCCGGAGGATGGAGAGGCGATACGGGAAGCGAGCCATGCCGGCATCAGCATAGTCGCTACCGCGCATGCCTATGATTTACAGGATGCGAGAGGAAGACCCGTACTGCGAAAGCTGCTGGACGAAGGTGCGTTTACTTATGTCGTCGAGCTGAAGCGGACGGAGCAGGGCGTCATGCACCGCGTCGTTTCGGCGGAAACGCAGGGGAGGCAAGCGTCGAGCGCGCGCGCCGTACCGCTGCGCCGACCGGCAGCCGACGGGGTACATGGACTAACCGGGCGACAGCGAGCTGATGATCCATGATAAAGCTGCTCGGCGCCGTCCTGATTTTATTCGCCGGCACGATGATCGGTTTCCAGCAGGCGGCACGATTTGTCGAGCGGCCGCGTCAGCTACGGCAGCTGGCGCATGCGCTGCAGCGGCTGGAGACGGAAATCGGGTACGGGCACACCCCATTGCCTGAAGCGCTGGAACGGACGGCATCGGCGTCGCCGGAACCGCTTGCCGCTATTTTCCGCAAAGCCGCAAGCGGAGTGTGGGAGACGGAAAGCTTCACCTTCCGCGACAGCTGGGAGCAGGCGGTCCGGACGCAATGGGCGGCCACATCGATGCGGGGCAACGAGCAGGCCGTGTTGATCCGATTAGGCTCGATTCTTGGAATAAGCGATAAGGAAGATCAAATGAAGCATATACGACTCGCGTTACTGCAGCTGAAGGCAGAGGAGGACGCAGCGAGAGACGATCAAGCGCGTTACGAGAAGATGTGGAAAAGTCTCGGCATTTTGATCGCTGTGCTGATCGTCATTTTGATGGTGTAATGGGGTGCCGCACAGATGAACATGGATGTAAGCGCCATTTTCCAAATCGCCGGGATCGGAATCATCATCGCGATGATCCATTCGGTCCTCAAGCAAATGGGGAAGGAAGATATGGCGCATTGGGTAACGGTTATCGGTTTTGTTGTCGTATTGTTTATGGTGGTCCGGCTCCTCAATGATTTGTTTACGGAAATTAAAACGATCTTTCTGTTTCAGTAGGCGTCTTCAGTCGGACGCGCATGCAAGCGGGTGAGCAAAGATGGAAATCGTTCAAATCGTCGGTCTCGGCCTGATGGCAACCGTACTCATACTCGTTGTCCGGGAGCAAAAGCCGATGTTCGCTTTTTTGCTCGCCGCATTTACAGGATTGTTCATCTTCCTGTATGTGATCGGGAAAATCGAAATGGTCATTACGGTCCTGGAGGATTTGGCCAACCGGTCGGGCATCCCCTCCATATACTTGAAGACGATTTTGAAAATTATCGGGATTGCGTACATTGCAGAGTTCGGAGCGCAAATCGTACGGGACGCAGGCCAGGAAAGTATTGCTTCAAAAATTGAATTCGCCGGCAAAGTGTTCATACTTGTCATGGCCGTTCCGATTATTAGCGTAATCGTCGAGACGGTTATCGGCTTGCTGCCGGCCGGGAGCTGAAGCGCATGATGAAGTCCGCTTCCGCCCGCGAGAGGGCCAAGCTGATGCTCTTTCTTGTCATTGCGGCCTTGCTGCTGTCATTCGTGCCGAATGTCGGTTCTGTCTTCGCATCGAATATTGCGGCGCCTGCCGCAGAGGAGCAAAGCCATGAGAAAGAGCTGACTAAGGAGCTCACGACCGAGCAGTTAAACGGTCTCGATACGGAAGCCGTCGAAGATTATTGGGAGAAGCTGAGCGATGAATACGGCGGATTTTTTCCGGAGCAGCGCGTGCCGAGCTTTATGGAAATGGTTCTTCCAGGCGGCGATGGCCTCAAGCTGTCGGACATGGTGAAAGGACTGTTGAAGTATTTCTGGCACGAGGTGCTGTATAACGGGAAACTGCTTGTCACGATCGTCATGCTGACGGTGTTCAGCATGGTGCTCGAAACGCTGCAAAATGCGTTCGAGAGAAATGCCGTCAGCAAGGTCGCTTACTCCATAACGTATATGGTGCTGATCATTATTGCGGTGAATAGCTTCCACGTGGCAATCGGTTACGCCAAGGGAGCGATTGAGAGCATGATCCAATTCATGCTTGCCATGGTGCCGCTGCTGCTGACGCTGCTGGCTTCGATGGGAAATGTCGTAACGGTATCCGTCCTGCACCCGCTGATCATATTTATGATCCATGCGGTCGGAACGCTGATTTATACGGTCGTTTTCCCTCTGCTGTTTTTCTCGGCCGTGCTCCATATCGCGAGCGCGCTATCGGAAAGGTTTAAGGTTACGCAGCTCGCGAATTTGCTTCGCACGATTGCGGTCGGAGTCATGGGCGGGCTGATCACCATCTTTCTGGGCGTCGTCTCCGTACAAGGGGCGACCGGCGCGGTAACGGACGGCGTGACGCTGAGGACAGCCAAATTCGTAACCGGCAATTTCGTCCCGGTCGTCGGAAGAATGTTCTCGGATGCTGCCGACACGGTCATTTCCGCTTCGATGTTAGCCAAAAACGCAGTCGGAATTGCCGGCGTCGTCATTTTATTATTCATCAGCGCATTCCCTGCCATCAAAATATTGACGCTTGCGCTTATCTACAATTTATCGGCAGCGGTCATGCAGCCTCTGGGAGATTCGCCGATCGTCAACTGCCTTTCGACAATCGGGAAAACGATGATATATGTGTTTGCATCGCTCGCGGCGGTCAGCCTGATGTTTTTTCTTGCGGTGACGATTATTTTGACGGCGGGAAATGCGGCACTGATGGTGAGGTAAGGAAGGAGACGAAGGCTGTGGTTGCTTGGTTAAGCGACTGGCTAAGAGACATCATCGCGGTGATTCTGCTGGCGGTGTTCGTCGAACTGCTGCTTCCGAACAAGGCGATGCAGCGGTATGCCAGGCTGGTCGTCGGTCTGTTTATTTTACTGACTATTTTATCTCCGATTCTGAAGCTGCTGCAAACCGATATCAGCGCAAAGCTGGATGAAGGGATGGGGCTTTGGAGTGAAGCCGCAATGACGCGCAAGGTGCCGATGGCCGATCTCAGCCAGATCCAGCGCGATGCGGAGCAGCTAAGCGGGAAGCGAACTCAGGAAGCGGCCAAGCTCGCGGAAAGAACATTGGAGGCGTCGATCAAGTCGGAGCTGGTTGAACGGGCTAAGGCGCCTGTGGATAAGGTCGACGCGGTGCTGAAATGGGTGGAGCAGTCCGGAAGCCGGACGCCTTCTATCCATCAAGTTATCGTGACCTTAACGGCTGCAGACAGCGGCGGCGGCTCGCGAACGGATGCTTCCCCTGTCGAGGAGGTGCAGCCCGTTAGTGTAGCAATCAACATTGAAGAGGCTGACGGAGACGAACCGCTGCCGGGTAAGAAGCATAACGAACCAAGCGGCGAAACGGAAGAAACGATGGCTCGGAGCATGGAGGAGGGACAGTGGACGGAAGCTGATCCTTCAACGGCGTCGGCTGTCAGAGGAGTCATTGAGCAGGGCTGGGGAGTAAACGCTGACCGGATCGTTGTACGGCGGCCGGCTGACGAGGGGGCTTCCCGATAATGCTTGAACGGAGAGGAGGGACAGCGCGGTGTCCAAGTGGCTAAATGGTTTGGAAACGGCGGTTGGCGGCGGTCCGAGCGGCCCGAAGCGGGTGCGGACGCTGCGAATTTTGCTCATCATAGGGGGGATTGGCGCGGCGCTGATGATTGTGAATGCTTTTCTAACGGATGTGGAGCCTTCGGCGCAGGATCCGAATCCGCCGCCTCAAACCGCGCCTGCATTTTTGAACGGCAATGACGCAGCCTCTTCTCCTTTCGCTGCGATTGAGCACCCGCTCGAGATGAGGCTGAAAGAAATTTTGGAGAAAATCGTCGGAGTCGGTTCTGTCGACGTGCTTGTCACCATAGACTCGACTGAGGAGATCGTTGTTGAGAAGAATGAGCAGGAGTCGCAGCAAATTACGGACGAGAACGACCGTAACGGAGGCAGACGGCACATCACATCGATCAACAAAGATGGACAGGTTGTTCTGTATGAAGTGGCGGGCGATCAGAAACCGATTATTACGAAAACGATCAATCCTCGCATCCGCGGCATTCTTATCGTAGCCAAAGGCGCGGAAAACGCAACGGTCAGGCGTATTATCGTTAATGCGGTGGAGAAGGGTGTCAGCGTACCGGTTAACCGGATATCCGTTGTGCCAAGCAAGCAATAATTCACTTTATGAATCGGGGAGGGTGTTCACATGAACACGAAAAGACAAACGGTATGGCTTGTTTCGATGCTAAGCTTAATGGTTGTGCTGTCGGCGTACTATCTATTTACGCAGGACATCGACAATCCGGATGTGCTGACGGACGGTTCGCAGACTGAGGAAGGCGCGCAAAATGCGACCGAAGCGGGAGCGGGCGGACAGGACGGGCTGGTTGTAAACGAAGTGGAGCAGCCTGTTGACGACTCGGTTCTCAGCGAAGCGGACCAGGATGTGCTGAACCAGATCGAGGAGCAAGGACTTGCGTCAGGCGGCATATTCAGCGAGCTGATGAGCAAGCGCGAGATGAAAAATACGGAAGCGGAGAACCGGATCCTGGCGGCTATCGCACAGACGCAGAGCGACGAAGAGGAAGCCGTTGCCGCGGCGGCCGAGCTCGAGAAGTTCGAGGACAAAAATTCGAAAATCGCGACCTTGGAATCGAAGCTTACGGAGCAATATGAAATGGCGCTTGTTGACGAGGAAGGCGACCGCTACAAAGTCGTCGTATCGAGCGAAAAGCTTGAGAAAAAACAAGCGGCCGATATTATCAAGCTGGTGATGAGCACGATGGAAGTGAGCGCAAATCAAGTATCGGTGCAGTACGTGCCATAAGAGCCGCCCGAATATGAAAATACTTGTCAGGGAGTCCTGTTTTATCCAGCGGTAGGCTGGTAAGAACAGGGCTCTTTTTTGCCGCTGCCGCCAGGCTGCGCAAAAAATGATTCGTGTTCGGGCTTGTTTATGATATAATATTAAACGTTATGTGAAAGAATTGGATAGATTGGCATTCAAACAGCCTATTCAATAGTGCTGCTTGAGTATTTGTGCTATCGCAAATTTAAGGAGTGAAAATAATTCATGTTCAAACTGAGCGAGATTAAAGAGTTGATCAAATTGGTTGATCAAACCTCCGTTCATGAGCTGGAAATTGAAAACGAAGGGACTCGCCTGCTCATCCGCAAGCCTGGCAGAACAGAAGTGGTGAATGTGCAAGCGGCTCCAATTACGCATACATATTCGCCTGCACCTGTCCAAAACCAGCCTGTGCATCCAGCTGCCGGAGCTGCTCCGCAGCCAGCCGCCGAGACGGCGCAGGCGCGTCCGGTCGCAGACGACCTGCATCAAATCGTCTCGCCGATGGTCGGCACGTTCTACAGCTCACCGTCCCCGGACTCCCCGGCATTCATTAAGGTTGGCGACCGCGTCAACGAGAAGAGCGTTGTCTGTATTCTCGAAGCCATGAAGCTGATGAACGAGCTCGAAGCGGAGGTTCGCGGCGAGATCGTCGAGATTCTGGTTTCCAACGGCCAACTCGTCGAGTATGGACAGCCATTGTTCCTGGTTAAGCCGGAATAATCGGGTGAGCTGACATCCGAACAGGGAAACTGACGTTTGAAAGGGGTTCCTACGTGAAATTTCACAAAATATTAATTGCAAATCGCGGTGAAATTGCGGTTCGAATTATTCGCGCCTGCCGCGAGCTTGGCATAAGCACGGTTGCGGTTTATTCGGAAGCGGACCGCGACTCCCTGCATGTCCGGTTAGCGGATGAAGCTTATTGCATCGGGCCGACCGCATCCAAGGACAGCTATTTGAATTTAACGAATATTATGAGCGTAGCTACGATAACCGAATGCGACGCCATCCATCCCGGTTACGGATTTCTGGCCGAGAATGCCGATTTCGCTGAAATTTGCGAGTCGTGCAACATCACTTTTATCGGCCCGTCGCCGGATGCCATTAACCGAATGGGGGATAAGGCAGTCGCCAAGCTTACGATGAAATCGGCTGACGTTCCGATTATTCCGGGCTCGGACGGCCTCATCGAGAGTATGGAAGATGCGGTTGCGATTGCGCGGGAGATCGGATATCCGGTCATCATCAAAGCAACGGCGGGCGGAGGCGGCAAAGGGATTCGGATTGCCGAAGACGAATCGTCGCTCGTGCAGCAGATTTCGACCGCGCAGCAGGAAGCGCAGAAGGCATTCGGCAATGCAGGCGTCTACTTGGAGAAGTACTTGACCGGCATGAAGCATGTCGAGATTCAGATCATGGCCGATAAGCACGGCAATGCCGTGCACTTGTTCGAACGCGATTGTTCCGTTCAGCGCAGACGGCAGAAGCTGGTAGAGGAGGCTCCTTGCGCCGTACTGTCTCCAAAGCTGCGTGAGAAGATGGGGCAGGCTGCCGTTCGGGCCGCGCTTGCCGTCAATTATTCAGGTGCGGGTACGCTGGAGTTCTTGCTGGGTCCGGACGGGAATTTCTACTTCATGGAAATGAACACGAGGATTCAGGTCGAGCATCCGGTAACGGAGATGATCACGAATGTCGATTTAATAAAAGAGATGATTTCAGTTGCGGAGGGCAATCCGTTATCCTTTGCGCAAAGCGATTTAAAAATTAACGGCTGGTCCATCGAATGTCGGATCAATGCGGAGGATTCCGAGCGGAATTTCATGCCGTCGCCGGGCCACATCCCGTTCTACTTGCCGCCGGGCGGCGCAGGCGTGCGGGTGGACAGCGCCGTTTATCCGGGCTATACGATTTCGCCGCATTATGATTCCATGATTGCGAAGCTGATTGTATGGGGAGCTACCCGGGAGGAAGCGATCGCCCGGATGAAACGCGCGTTATCTGAATTCGCGATTGAAGGCATTCGGACTACGATTCCTTTTCATATGAAGCTCCTTAATCACCCTAAATTCATCCAAGGAAACTTCGATATTAAGTTCCTTGAAGAGCATGATATTAATGCACCGGAATAGACAAGCGACAAAAATGTGAACAAGACGTATAGTTTGTCATATTTCATGCCGAATGTTATAGTATATTAACAAGATGCGGTTTATTGCTTGGCTCCAGAGGCCGGGTACGCGCAACTTTAAGGAGGTGTACAACCATCATGAGCATAATCGCTGCGGACTATGAGAAAACGGACATTGGCACGATTCAAATTGCACCTGAAGTGATCGAGGTAATCGCCGGATTGGCTACGATTGAAGTGGATGGCGTTGCTGGAATGAGCGGCGGATTCGCCGGAGGCATTGTAGAGCTTCTGGGTCGGAAAAATTTATCCAAAGGTGTCAAAGTTGAAGTGGGCCAGCGCGAAGCTGCGGTGGATGTTTCCATCATCGTTGAATACGGCAACCGAATACCGGAAATCGCTTCGGAAATTCAACAGAATGTGAAACGTTCGATTGAGATGATGACAGGTCTCCACGTTGTTGAAGTGAACGTACATATTCACGATGTGCATTTCAAAACGCAAGATAAACCGGAAGAAGAAGAGCATCCGAACCGAGTTAAATAAAAATTGATTAATTAAATTCCGTACAACCCCCTCGTGAATGGGCATGCCGCTCGGCGCAAGGGGGTTTTCATTCGGCATCACAGGAGGAGGCCAATACGCTTGGTTAAAGTCGTGGACAAGCTGCTTTTGTTTTTGTTCAGCATCATCATCGGATGCCTTTCCATTTTCCTGCTGTTTCTGGGATTCGGGGGGATATCAAGGGGTATGATGAACGATCTGGTCGGCGATTTATATCGTCTCGATTCCTTGCAAATTACGATAGCGGTATTGGGTATCGTGCTGTTTGTCTTAAGTTTGCGATTTTTCATCGTATCGCTTCAACGCGGTTCCGCCTCCGCTCCTTCGATTGATCAACGAACCGATTTTGGAGATATCCGAATTTCTCTTGAAACGATTGAAAATTTGGCGCTCAAAGCTGCTTCACGCCAACGCGGCGTCAAGGATCTTCGCGCGCGTATTCGTGCCACTGACGCAGGATTGGAAATTGTCATCCGTGCGGTTGTCGACGGCGAAACCTCCATACCGGTACTGACGGAAGAAATTCAACGCGCGGTCAAAGAACATATTGAAGACATTGCTGGTATACCGGTCACCCACGTGTCGGTATATGTGGCGAACATCATCCAAACGGGTACGTTTAAGAGCCGCGTGGAATAGAGGTGGGTTTGCTGATGTGGAGGGAGTTCTTGACGGTTTACGGAAAGCGCGCAGCCGGGGCTGCAATTGGGCTGTTTTTCGGATTGCTATACTTGATTGTCGGTTTTTGGGATATGCTTTTTGTAGGGCTGCTGGTTTCTATCGGATATTGGGTCGGCTTGCACAAGGAAACAAATAGCGGTCCGATCATACCATGGCAGCGGCTGTGGTATTCCTTGTTAGAAAGATTTCGGCCATTTAAATGATCCTGTGGTCTCCTCCGTACTCCGTAATTCGGATAGCCGCTTATATGGGGCAGGGAGGAGATCATAGGATTTTTTGAAAATACAAGATTTTGAGAATAATTTAATTCAATGGCAATCATGCTGCCGCGGAGGTTATATGAAACGTAGATTAGCACGGGAAATTGCAGTTGCAAGCTTGTATCAAATGGAAATGAATGAGGTATCGGCCGCGGATGCCGTCGATATGCTGATGGACGAGCTGCGTCAGGACAACGAAATCGGAGCTGATCCCGGAGAGGTGGGCAGCACGGATGAGTTTGTGCGCGAGCTCGTATTTGGCGTGCTTGAACGGAAGCAAGTAATCGACGGTATGCTGCAGCAATTTTTAACGGGCTGGCAGGTGGACAGGCTGTCTCGCGTGGACCGTCAGGTGCTTAGGCTTGCTTGTTACGAGATGGTGTTTCGGGATGATATCCCGCCGAAGGCGGCGATTAACGAAGCGATCGAATTGGCCAAGCATTTTGGCACGGAAGAATCAGGAAAATTCGTAAACGGCGTACTCGGCAAATTGCTGCTCGGCATTAACGAGTTAAAATCGTAACTTGAGTGGCGGCAGCCGGAACATTTTGTGATCCAAAGGAGACTGAGCTATGTGTGCACAAATCATAGAAGGTAAAAAAATATCCGATCTGATCCGTGAAGAGATGATTGCAGAGACGGCGGCGCTAAAGGCCAAGGGAGTCGTTCCCGGTCTCGCGGTCGTGCTTGTAGGCGAGGACCCTGCCTCGAAGGTTTACGTAGGCTCGAAGGAGAAGGCCTGTCAGCAGCTCGGATTGTATTCGGAGGTTCATCGATTGCCTGCCGAGACGACGGAAGAAGCGTTATTGGCTCTTATTGACCGGTTAAATAATCAATCAACCATTAACGGAATACTCGTTCAGCTGCCACTCCCAAAACATATTAACGAAAAGGCCGTTATCGATGCGATTAGCGTAGATAAGGATGTCGACGGCTTCCATCCGGAAAGCGTCGGCAATCTGGTTATCGGCGATGACAGCTTGCTGCCATGCACGCCCGCAGGCGTTATCGAGCTTATCAAACGCAGCTGCGTGGATATCGACGGCAAGCATGCCGTCGTAATCGGCAGAAGCAATATCGTCGGCAAGCCGGTGGCGATGCTGCTGCTTCGCGAGAACGCGACGGTTACCGTATGCCATTCGCGTACGGCGAATATGGCGGAGCTGGCGAAGCAAGCGGATATTCTCGTTGTGGCGATCGGCAAAGCCAAAGCGATTAACAGCCAATATGTGAAGCCGGGTGCCGTAGTCATTGATGTGGGCATTAACCGCATGCCGGACGGAAAGCTTGCGGGAGACGTCGATTACGAGGACTGCTTGGAGACGGCCGGCTTTATTACGCCTGTCCCGGGCGGCGTCGGACCAATGACGATTACGATGCTGATGAAAAATACGATTACAGCTGCAAAAAGGGCAAACGGAATCAAGGAGTGACGTTTGGCATGACGAATCAGCCGCGTATTTATTCCATAAAAGAGCTTAACCGATACATACGAATGAAGCTGGAATCAGACACGCTGTTAGGTGATATATGGCTTAGGGGCGAAATTTCCAATTTCACCCATCATTCTAGCGGGCACATGTATTTTACGATGAAAGACAGCGACAGCAAATTGAAGAGCATTATGTTCGCCTCACATAATCAGCGTTTGCCTTTTATTCCGAAGGAAGGCGCAAAAGTGATTGCGAGAGGAAATATTTCCGTCTATGAGCGGGACGGCAATTATCAGTTCTATGTCACTTCCATGCAGCCGGACGGGATCGGAAGCCTGTACCTGGCTTATGAGCAATTAAAAGCGAAGCTGGACTCCGAAGGATTGTTCGCTGCCTCGCGCAAACGCCCTATACCGCGTTTTCCTCGCGCAATCGGCGTTATAACGTCACCGACCGGGGCGGCAGTAAGAGATATTATTATTACTCTTCAGCGCCGTTATCCGTCCATACCTGTACTTATTTACCCGGTTCTTGTGCAGGGCGCCCAAGCTGCGCCGTCTATTGTGAAAGCCATTGAATCCATGAACCGTTTCGGCGAAGCCGACGTATTGATTGTAGGAAGGGGCGGGGGCTCGCTTGAAGAGCTTTGGGCTTTTAACGAGGAAGCGGTTGCCCGCACCATCGCCGCATCAGCCATTCCGGTAATCAGTGCGGTCGGTCATGAGACGGATTTCACTATTGCGGATTTTGCAGCTGATTTACGCGCGGCTACGCCTACAGCAGCCGCCGAGCTGGCCGTTCCGAATATCGCCGAATTGCAGCAGCAGCTCCAGCGGCAGAAGCAGAGGCTCGTTCAAGGGATTCGGTATGCCTTGCAGGACGAGAAGGAAAGGCTGAATCGCATAAGGCGTTCTCCCTTTTTCATGCATCCGCGCAAATATTTATTAGAGCAGGCTCAGCGGCATGACCGTTTAAATGAACAGCTGGAGCAGCGAATGAGAACGATCGTGGACCGGAGTTATTCCCGTTTATCACGGATGCAGACGGCATTAGCCGCCCATCATCCGGGCGATCGCGCCGCTTTCGCAGCCAAGCGCTGGGAAAGCGCGAGCAGGAGACTGGAGCAAGCGATGGCATCGGCTGTGAAAGAAAAGAAGCTGCAGCTGCATAGCACGATTAGGCAATTAGACGCTTTAAGTCCATTAAAGGTAATGGCGCGCGGTTATGGTCTGGTATATGACGAGGAAGAAAGAAAGTTAATTAAATCAGTTGCCGATGTGCAGCCTGGAGACGTCGTTAAAGTAAAAGTATCCGACGGCCAACTTGACTGCCATGTCAGGTCATTGAGGGGAGATCAAAGCAATGGAAGCAACGAATAACGGCGAGCTCTCTTTTGAGCAGGCGATGGAGCGATTGGATCTGATCGTATCCAAGCTGGAGAATGGCGACGTTCCTCTGGAAACAGCTATTGAATTGTTTCAGGAGGGGATGAAGCTGTCGCAGCTATGCGGGGGCAAGCTGGAGCAGGTAGAACGGAAAATCGAACTGCTTATCGAGTCGGAGCAGGGCTTCCAGAAAAAACCGTTTGCGTCTGTAAACGAGGATAAAGGGGAATAAGCTTGAACGACAGGTCGGATATTACCGCATATTTATCTCGTTGCGCAGAGCTGACGGAGGCTGCGCTCAAGCAGGCGCTCCCGGCAGAATGGGACATTCCCGGCCGTCTGCGGGAAGCCATGCGCTATTCGCTTGAAGCGGGCGGCAAAAGGCTTCGTCCGGCGCTCGTCTTAACAGCCGCCGAGGCTGTGCTCGGAAAGCCGGCCTCCTTTGAAGCGGCGCTGCCGGTTGCGTGCGCTGTAGAGTTCGTTCATACGTATTCCTTGATTCACGATGATTTGCCGGCGATGGATAATGACGATTTCCGCAGAGGCAAACCGACAAACCACAAAGTGTTCGGCGATGCAATGGCTATTCTTGCAGGAGACGCGCTGTTAACGCATGCTTTTCATCTTATTCCGCAAGCAGCGCGTCAAGGATCGATCAGTGCCGAAGCCGCGCTTGCCATTGTGGATGATTTAGCAAGATTCGCGGGTGCTCCCGGGATGGTAGGCGGTCAAGCGGCCGATATGCTTGGCGAGCAGGGAGTAACGTCCATAAACGAGCTTGAATATATTCATCTTCATAAAACGAGCGATTTAATCGTATTTTCGGTAACGGCCGGCGGGCGGATCGGCGGAGCTGATTCGAAGCAGCTGGAGCTTCTAGCGCGTTACGGGCGAAGCATTGGCTTGGCCTTTCAAATTCAGGACGATATTCTGGATCTGGTCGGCGACGAGCAGAAGCTCGGCAAGAAAACGAATAGCGACGTCCAGCAAAACAAGGTAACGTATCCGTACCTGATCGGCATGGATGAAAGCATTGCCCAAGTGGAGAGGCTCACGCAGGAAGCGAAATCCGCCGTGCTGGAAGCGGGCTTTCAAATGCCGGACCGCCTTCTCGAAATTGCGGATTATCTGGTCCGGAGAGATCATTAGGGTGCGGCGCGCACAGTCGCAGTTGTTGGGAAACAAAAAGCATTATGTTATACTAGGAAAAATGTAGATGCAATTGGACGGCACGGAACGGCGCTGTCCGCGAAAGCGAGGAAAGTAACGTGCTGCTAGACCAGATTAACGGACCTCAAGATTTGAAAGCTTTGAATGCCGCTCAGCTAGGGCAGCTGGCCGGAGAAATCCGCCAGTTTCTTATTGAGAAGCTTTCCGTTACCGGCGGTCATCTCGCTCCTAATTTGGGAGTCGTGGAATTGACCATAGCTATGCATTATTTATTTAATAGTCCTGATGATAAGTTTATATTTGACGTTGGACATCAATCTTATGTGCACAAAATACTAACCGGACGCAAGGACCGGTTTGATACGCTGCGCCAATATAAGGGCTTATGCGGCTTTGTCAAACGTTCCGAAAGCGAGCATGATGTCTGGGAAGCAGGGCACAGCAGCACCTCATTGTCAGCCGCCATGGGGATGGCGCTGGCCCGTGACCTGCAAGGCGCCGGCAATCGCGTCATCGCCGTGATCGGCGACGGGGCGCTGACGGGCGGCATGGCTTTGGAAGCGCTGAACCATATCGGACACGAGAAGAAAAATTTAATGGTCATCTTAAACGATAATGAGATGTCGATCGCCCCTAACGTCGGTGCGCTGCATCATTATTTAGGGAAAATCCGTACGGATCGCCATTATCAAAAAGCAAAAGACGATCTTCAGCAGCTGCTCAACAAGATTCCGGCTATCGGTGGCAAGCTGGCTAAGACGGCCGAGCGCTTTAAAGACAGCTTGAAGTATCTGCTCGTCAGCGGTATTTTGTTCGAGCAATTCGGATTCACCTATTTAGGACCGGTAGACGGCAATGACCTGGAGCAGGTGCTTGATATTATGAAGCAAGCGGATCAGGTTGCGGGTCCCGTCCTCGTACACGTGTTAACCGTCAAAGGCAAGGGATATTCGCCGGCCGAAGCGGATTCTTTCAAATGGCACGGCATAACGCCGTACAAAATTGAGTCCGGTCAAGTCGTAAAGGCAGTCGGCCCTCCCGTGTACACGGACGTATTCGGCGACATGCTGATTGAGATGGCCGAGAAGGACGAGAGGATCGTTGCGGTTACGCCGGCGATGCCCGGAGGCTCCGGTTTGCTTAAATTCGCGGCCAGGTTTCCGAATCGGATGATTGACGTCGGCATTGCCGAGCAGCATGCCGCTACGATGTCCGCCGCGCTTGCTATCGAAGGCTTAAAGCCGGTGTTTGCCGTGTACTCGACGTTCTTGCAGAGGGCTTACGATCAAGTCGTTCACGATATTTGCCGGCAAAACTTGAACGTTATCTTCGCAATCGACCGCGCCGGCTTTGTCGGACCGGATGGAGAAACTCATCACGGGGTATATGATATTTCCTTTCTGAGGCATATCCCGAATATTGTCGTGATGATGCCGAAGGATGAGAACGAGCTGAGACAAATGCTGAGAACGGCCGTCGATTACAACGAGGGACCGATTGCGGTCCGCTACCCGCGCATTGCCGGCCTTGGCGTGAAGCTGGAGGAAAATCCGCAACCGCTCCCGATCGGGAAATGGGAATCGGTTCGCGAAGGAGATTCGGGCGCTATTTTGGCTATCGGGCCGATGCTTCAGGTTGCGGAGGAAGCCGCTGAATTGCTGAAGCGCGAAGGGTTAAATATACAAATCGTTAATGCCCGGTTCATAAAGCCGCTGGATGAGCAGATGCTCCTGTCGCTGGCGGCGGAAGGTAAAAATATGATCGTGCTCGAGGAGGGTGCGGAGCTGGGCGGGCTGGGAAGTTCCGTGCTGGAGTTTTATTCGCTAAAAGGCATTTACGGGCAGCCTGTTCGGATAATAGGGATACCGGATATTTTTGTCGAGCATGGATCCATTAAAGAGCAGAGACAAGAAGTTGGCTTAACGGCCGAAAGAGTCGCAAATGAGCTGAAATCCATGCTGCCTCGCCGCATCAAGCGGGTTACGGGCCAGCAGTAAGCTTGAAGGAGAAAGATGACAACGACAGCAAAAGAACGGATAGATGTGCTACTTGTGGAACGAGGATTTTTTGAGAGCAGGGAAAAGGCAAAGGCCGCATTAATGGCGGGACTGGTGCTGGTTGATGACGAACCCGTGGATAAAAGCGGAATGAAGGTGCCCCGTACGGCTGATATTAAGGTAAAGGGAGCGCTTCATCCTTACGTCAGCCGAGGCGGATTAAAGCTCGACAAGGCGATTCGGACTTTCGGGATTGATCTGACGGGCCGGGTCATGCTTGATATTGGGGCATCCACAGGCGGATTTACGGATTGCGCTTTGCAGAATGGCGCTTCCTACGTCTATGCGATCGATGTCGGATATAACCAACTGGACTGGTCGCTCCGTCAGGATTCTCGTGTGAACGTGATGGAGCGCACGAACTTTCGGTATACGCAACCGTCGGACTTAGTCGGACCTGCACCGACTTTCGCCACGATCGACGTTTCCTTTATTTCATTGAAGCTTATTTTACCGGCCTTATCGAATTTGCTCTCAACGGGCTCCGGTATTGTCGCGCTTATCAAGCCGCAATTTGAAGCCGGCAGAGAGAAGGTCGGGAAGTCAGGCGTTGTCAGAGATCCTTCTGTTCACCAAGCTGTTCTGACAGCTGTTTTGACGATGGCTGCCGAACTCGGCTATAGACTGCAGGACGTTACGTTCTCGCCCATTACCGGGGGCGAAGGCAATATTGAATTTTTAGCTTATTGGATTTGGTCGGCAGAGCCTAACCAATATGTGCCTGCCGCTCCGGAGCTGGAACAATTGGTTAAGCTTGCGAGTCAAACATTTACAACAGGAAAATCATAAGCTGGATCCAAGAAGGATGCCGAACAGTTTAGCAGCTGCAAGGCGTCTTTTTTTTCTGTCGTTTAAGTTTCACACTTAACCAGTACTTGGAATTCACTGTGATACCGTCTCCGTTGAGATGCAGCTAACGATTCGTGCGAAGCAACGGCTGTTTACGCTTGCAACAGCGGCAATCATTTGATAAACTGTGAAAAAGCAAACAAACGTTCGCTTCGTCAAAAAAAGGAATATCCCCCCAACTTATCGAAACGAATAAGGAGAAGAAACCGTTTGGAATGGGGGCTGCTTATGAATTCCTATGGCGATTGGCTGATTATGCTGGTTGCAGGCATTATTCTTGCTGCCTGGATCTTCAGGGCGTTTTATCGGTGGCTGCATGCGCCTGCAAGCGTCAATCGGTTGAAGCTGGGCAAGGGCGGCGAGCTGAAGCCAAATGATGAAAATATTTTGTTGCTCGAAGAAGCAGGTTATGAAGTAAGCTCAGGCAAGCATTTAGTGCCGATTTTTATTGAGCTTGACGGCATGCCTCTCGGGAAGGGCAGTCGATTATATATTGACTATATTGCGGAAATGGATAACAGTATATATGTTGTGAAGACCGCGCGCGACCGGATGCCGATGGATTGGACGGCAAGCGGGGTAAGGGACAGGCTTCTCGTCTATTCGTTATTGCTGCCTGAATGCGCCGGCGTGCTGTTCGTGGATGCGAAAGATAAAGTTATTCGTAAAATCACTTTTCACATCACCGACTAATTCGTCAATGGAGGTTTCTTATGAAAGGGATTCGTCAATATCGAATAAAGGAAATTATATCCAACCATGATATCGAGACGCAGGAGGAGCTTGTCGAAGCGCTGCGGGCTACCGGCATGCAGGTGACACAGGCTACCGTATCGCGGGATATGAAGGAATTGATGCTGATCAAGGTTCCGGCAGGCGAGGGGAAGTACAAGTATTCCATTCCTCATGAAACGCAGCGTCAGAATCCGATTCATAAGCTCAAGAGAGCGCTGCTCGATCATTTTGTACATATTGATTATACCGACAATCTAGTCGTCCTGAAATGTCTTCCCGGAACGGCGAACGCTATTGGCGCTCTTCTCGATAATATGGAGTGGCCGGAATTAATGGGTACGATTTGCGGCGACGATACGATTCTTATGATCTGCCGCACGAAGACGCATAGCGGGGAAGTTGTAGAACGATTGCTGGAGCTATTGAATTAGGGAGGGTTTTCGATCATGCTGCGTGAGTTATCGATTCGAAATTTAGCGGTTATCGAAGAAGTAAACGTTACTTTCCACAACGGATTCCATGTATTGACCGGTGAGACCGGTGCCGGCAAATCGATCTTGATCGATGCGTTAAGCTTGGTCGTTGGCGGAAGGGGCTCCGCCGATATGGTCCGTTACGGCTGCGACAAAGCGGAGATGGAAGCGATGTTCGATCTGTCGACGGATCATCCGGTGTGGAATGTGCTCGCTAAGCTGGGCGTAAACTCCTCGCCCGAAGAAATGCTCGTCATAAGGCGCGAGCTTTCTTCGCACGGGAAGAGCAGCAGCCGCGTTAACGGCCAGCTCGTCACGATGACGATGCTTCGTGAGATCGGTGAATGTCTTGTCAATATTCATGGGCAGCATGAACATCAATCCTTGCTCCGGACCGAACAGCATCTGGAATGGCTCGATTTGTTCGCGGGCGACTTGCTGATCGAACGCAAGCAAATTTATCGCGAAGTTTTCAACCAGCTTCAGAAGGTAAAAGCCTCGCTGCGCGAGCTGGAGAATTCAACAAGGCAAAATGTGCAAATGCTGGATTTATACCGCTTTCAGATTGAAGAAATAACCAATGCGCAGCTAAAACCGGGGGAAGACGAATTACTTGCTGAGCAGCGGCGCAAACTAATGTATGCAGGTAAACGGATGGACGCCGTCTCGGAGGCTTATTCGCTGCTGTATGGCGGTAAAGGTTTAGACGCTTTCAGCAAGGCAATCGCGAAGCTGATCGACATTCAAACGTATGATGCACCTACAATAGGGCCGCTTCTCGAGCAGCTTCAATCCGCCTTTTACCAGGCAGAGGACGCTGCATTTCAATTGAGAGATTACCGGGATGGCATTGAATCAGATCCGGACTTGCTTAACCAGGTGGATGACAGACTGGATTTAATAAATGGCTTGAAACGCAAATACGGTGAAACGATTCCGGATATTATAGCTTATTTGGAGCGGACAACTGAAGACCGCGACAATATTGAAAACCGGGACCAGTTACTGGATGAGCTTCGCGCGAATGAATCGCTCCTCTACGATCAAGCATTTGCTTTGGCAAAGGAGCTGTCCCAGTTGCGCGATCATGCGTCAGCACGCCTATCTGAAGCCATTGAGAGGGAGCTCGGACAATTGCAAATGCCATCGGCGTTGTTTAGGGTTCAGCTCGATCAATCGCAGGGGAATGTTGACAAACAGGTTCGTCTGCATGCCAATGGATTGGATGAGGCAGTGTTCATGCTGTCAACCAATCCGGGCGAGCCGCTAAAGCCGCTCAGTAAAATTGCATCTGGCGGCGAAATGTCGCGTATCATGCTCGCGCTCAAAAGCATTTTCGCCGAAATCGATCAGGTTCCCGTTCTTATATTCGATGAGGTGGATACGGGCGTAAGCGGGCGCGCCGCTCAGGCAATTGCAGAGAAAATGTCGCACCTGGCCGCGAAGTGCCAAGTATTCTCGATCACTCATTTGCCTCAAGTTGCATGTATGGCGGATCATCATTATGAAATCCGCAAGCAGGTTACTGGTTCGCGGACATCGACCTCGGTTGCCGAATTAATCGGAAACATGAGGATCGAAGAGCTTGCGCGCATGCTCGGCGGCGTGGAAGTGACGGAAAAAACAAGACATCATGCACAGGAAATGCTTGATTTGGCCCACAGACAGAAGGGAGCGTAATGGAAGCCATTCAGGGAATGTTTTTGCGGACATAAAACAAACGGCTCGGGGTAACTTAAAGGTACGCCATTGGCGATATGCCTTTAACGTCATGCGATGGAAATACAGGGAGCGTGAAATCATTGAACTCCAATCAACGGAAGCGATGGTTTGGCCTAGTTCTCGTTTTCTTCATTTGCGTGATCGGAAGCTCCGCCCCGTTTCAACACTTTGCCGCCATCCCGAATGAACTTCGGTTATTCTCCGGGCAGATGAAACGACTACAATATGGAGTCCCGGTTCATGCAGAAGTAACGGTCGACCCTCATATGCTTCAGATTAACGGATCTTCCAGTAATTCGCTGTCGGTCAATTTGAATGATCCGCTGTCACTGCAGCCTAATCGCAGCGGCCAGACGAGTATGAAAGTGAAATTATTCGGTAAAATTCCATTTAAGACGGTAAAAGTCAATGTGATTCCCGATTTGCGCGTCATACCGGGCGGTCAAACCATTGGCGTTAAAGTGAAGTCGGCAGGAATATTAGTCGTAGGACATCACCAGGTAGAGGATCAAGACGGCACAAAAAAATCGCCGGGTGAAGCAGCGGGATTAAAGCTTGGAGACCTCATCGTAAAAATTAACGGCACTCGCATTAATGAAGTACACAAGATGGCTGATTTATGCGAGAAAGCAGGCAATGGCAAAAAACCTCTTATCGTTACTTATAAGCGGGATGGAAAAATCGCTGAGACTCGACTGAGCCCTGTATTTGATGCAGAGGATAAGGCATGGAGATTAGGTTTGTATATTCGAGATTCAGCGGCAGGCGTAGGCACTCTTACTTTTTACGCACCGGATCAAGGTGTTTATGGCGCATTAGGACATGTGATTACAGATATGGACACACAAACGCCAATTGAGGTAGGAGAAGGACAAATTTTGCAATCAAGCGTTACGTCGATCAACAAAAGTCAGGATGGCGAGCCGGGAGAGAAACGCGCTCATTTTGTGAAAGAAAGCAAAATTTTAGGCAATGTAGAGCGGAATACTCCGTTTGGCATTTTCGGCAAAATGAATGAAGTTCCAACACATAGCTACAGTAATAAATCATTGCCGGTAGCGTTTGCCGAAGATGTCAAAGAAGGGCCTGCACAAATTTTAACG
Source organism: Paenibacillus harenae DSM 16969 (assembly GCF_000422465.1). Taxonomy (GTDB): domain Bacteria; phylum Bacillota; class Bacilli; order Paenibacillales; family Paenibacillaceae; genus Pristimantibacillus; species Pristimantibacillus harenae. Next base: position 713,538 of record NZ_KE383842.1, read on the forward strand.
GTTGTGAATGGACAAAAGGTCGAACGATTCAACATCGACATCGTACATGTATCCAAACAATCAGGGCCAGCGACAAAAGGGATGGTCATAAAAATAACGGATAAACGATTATTAAACAAAACCGGAGGCATTGTTCAAGGGATGTCAGGCAGCCCGATTATCCAAGACGGAAAGCTTGTCGGAGCCGTCACTCATGTTTTTGTGAATGATCCGTCATCCGGGTATGGTTGTTTTATTGAGTGGATGCTGCAGGATGCAGGAGTTTTATTGAAATCAGCAAATGGAAACAAAGCAGCTTAACAAGCTCAAGACGTTTGCCGCGGTTGAAGCTTTGCCTCGGCGGACGTTTTTTATTTTCCGAAAGCCAGAGATACGGAATGAATTTTGTCGAAGAAAAGCGAAGCGTAGCAATAGATGTAACAAATTTTTAATTATATCGAAACCGAGTAAAAAAATAAAGAAAAATAATTTTCGACAGAAGGAATTCAGATTCAAATGTCGAAAACTTTAGTTAGACAACAAAGTGATCGTACTCATTAATAATCATTTAAGGGAGGACCACAACTTGCATAAAATTGAAGTATTATTGGCAGATGACAACCGTGAATTTACTAACCTGTTATCGGAATACATATCCGAACAAAGTGATATGAGTGTGAGTGGTGTTGCGTATAACGGAGAAGAAGTATTAAGACATTTGGAAGAATCGAGGAAGGTTCCGGATGTGCTTATCCTTGATATTATTATGCCTCATCTCGACGGCTTAGGCGTACTCGAACGTTTAAGAGAAATGAATCTGTCCCCAATGCCGAAAATCATCATGCTGACAGCGTTCGGTCAAGAAAACATTACTCAAAAAGCGGTTCAGCTTGGCGCATCTTATTATATCCTAAAGCCGTTTGACATGGACATTTTGGCAAACCGCATTCGCCAGCTGGCCGGTAATCCGACTTTCTCTTCTACGGGCAGCTACTCATCAAGTTCGACGACGATCAAATCGAATGTCGTGCCAATTCCGAAGGGCAAGAATCTGGATGCGAACATTACGAGCATCATTCATGAAATTGGAGTGCCGGCGCATATTAAAGGTTATCAATATTTACGCGAAGCCATTACAATGGTGTACAACAATATTGAAATTTTGGGCGCCATTACAAAGACGCTGTATCCGGCCATCGCCGAAAAGTTCAAGACGACACCATCCCGCGTCGAACGCGCTATCCGTCACGCGATTGAAGTCGCATGGACACGAGGCAATATCGACAGCATCAGTCACTTGTTCGGCTACACGATTAACATTTCGAAGTCGAAGCCGACCAACTCCGAATTCATCGCGATGGTAGCCGATAAACTGCGGATTGAACATAAGGTGAGCTAAACATCAAACAAAAAACCGTTAATTATCGGATTGCTTTACGAATCCAATAGTTAACGGTTTTTGGTTTTTTGCATTTCGGGATGGATGTCGGGTAGAATGAGATGGATTGAAAATGGCAAGGTTAGGATATGCGGGGAGAAGGTTGCTATTGGCTTGAAAGATTTCGAGGTTTCACGGCTTAATGATAAACTACTCTGCGGTTCAAATATACATTCGTACCGTATTTTTTAATTAATCCCGTGGATTCCTCTTTAATAAAAGCGTGAATTTCTTTCAAGCGCTGATTGCTGGGCTGGATCGTTTCCTTCACTTTTCCATCTACAAACACATCGAATACGATTCTCATTTTGCACCTCGGTTTCATTTGATGCTCTAATCGTAGTTTATCTATATTATGGAACAATAAACTGTAATAGAGATCATTGTAATCATTTTTTAAAAGCATTATCGTAATGTAAAATAGGCTTTCGAGGTGAGGCGATGAGGGCAGTCTATGCAGGGAGCTTCGATCCGATTACGCTTGGCCACGTATCGGTTATCGAGAGGGCTTTCCGCTTGTTCAGAGAAGTGCATATTCTGGTTGCGAATAATCGTTCGAAGAAGCATCACTTTACGATCGAACAACGCACGGAATTGGTCAGCCTGTCGATCTTAAAGGATGATAAAATAAAAATCATACCCTATGAAGGCATCGTCGCTGATTATATTAATAAACATCAGATCGATGCCGTCATACGGGGCATTCGTAACGCGACGGATTTCGAATATGAGCTGCAGCTGGAGCAGTATATTCGAAACACGACACTGGCGGATACGATCTACCTGTCGCCGTATACCCATTATATGCAAACGAGCAGCTCCCTCGTCCGGATGTTCCTGATGTCGGGCAAATCGGAGCATGCCTCCTCGTATATGGTGCCAAAAGCGTATTTGAGGATGTTAGAGTACGAGGAATGAGGATCCCGAGATCAATAATTGCAAAAAACCGCTTGGCCTTGGAATGATCGAATTCCGGCCGAAGCGGTTTACCTGTTAGTTTTGAGGTTTCGGAGGACGAGGCCGTTTCTGCTTAAAACGCGGTGCGACGTAATTACGCTTACGGTCCCGGAAGAAGGTCCAGCCGCCGATAAAACCCGCGCCGGCAGCAAACATAACCAGTCCGAGCACAAACTTCAGCCAATCAAAGTTTGGCGTGACGGCATCGTTTCCGAAATCCGAGAAGTAATAAAAAATGGAATCTTTCATCTTTAGAAAGCCGAAGCAGGCCAACAAGCCTGGAATGACGAGCAATAAAATGGCAATAAAGCGGGATGCAATCAATCTCATTACTTTTAGCGTCTCCTTATCGGTCAACATAAACAGTTATATTCATCATACCTTTTTACGATGCGGGTGTCTATTTCGGAAATGTTCTATGTGCTGTGGCGGGTAAAAACAGGTACAATAGAATGGAATGTCATGTTACAATGCGAATGGGCAATAGAGATGAAATGATGATCGTATGATACATGCATATGATGCTGTCAACGGTGAAAGGAATGAGATAATGGCTATACAGGTAGACGTAGCTGTGTTAGGCGGCGGACCAGGCGGCTATACGGCAGCGATACGCGCTGCGCAGCTGGGGAAGAAAGTCGCAATTATCGAAATGGACAAGCTGGGCGGCACCTGCTTGCATAAAGGATGTATTCCGAGCAAATCGCTGCTGCGCAGCGCTGAGGTATACGCCACGCTTCTGGAAGCAAATACATATGGAATACAGGTAGCGGAGGGCGCGGTTTCATTGGATTTCAATAACGTGCAGAACCGCAAGGAGCAAACGGTCGAACAGTTGTACCGCGGCTTGCAAAGCCTGATGAAGAAGAACGGCATTCAAATGATTCACGGGAAAGGCAGAGTGATCGGACCTTCGATCTTCTCCCCGAGAAGCGGGTCTCTTGCCGTAGAGCTGCCTGACGGCGAGATGGAATCGGTCGTGTCAACGAATTTGATTATTGCGACGGGTTCCATTCCGCGTTCGCTCCCGGGACTGGTTCCGGACGGAGAGTATATTCTGACAAGCGATGAAGCATTGGTCATGAGCACATTGCCCACCTCTATGATAATAGTGGGAGGAGGCGTTATCGGGGTGGAATGGGCGTCGCTTCTGCAGGATTTTGGCGTTCAGGTAACGTTGGTTGAAGCGGGCTCCAGACTGCTGCCAGGCGAGGATACCGAAATTTCTGCTGAGCTGACGAAGCTGCTGCGCCGTCGCGGCGTGCGCGTGTTAACGGGCGTACAGCTGCAGACTGACAGCTATGCGGGCGCTAACGGAGAGGTTACGATCTCGGCAAGCACGCCTGACGGCGATGTGCTGCTGACTGCTGAGAAAATGCTCTTATCTGTCGGCCGGCTTCCGAACGTTGAAGGAATCGGGCTGGAAAATACGGATATCCGGACGGAGAACGGGGCTATCCTCGTGAATGCTTTCGGTCAAACGACCGAGCCGCATATCTATGCGATCGGCGACGTTATTGGCGGTGTTCAGCTTGCCCATGCCGCGGCTCATGAAGGGATAATCGCTGCGGAGCATATTAGCGGAGGCAAGCCTTCAGCCGTGGAGCATCATTTAATTCCCCGCTGTATTTATTCACGGCCGGAAATTGCTTCCTACGGTTTGACGGAGGACGGCGCCCGCGCCAAGGGCCATGATATTAAGACAGGCAAAATTCCGTTCCAAGCAATCGGCAAAGCGATTGTTCTCGGCGAGAAGGATGGCTTCGTAAAGGTTATCGCGGACCGCAGAACCAATGATATTGTCGGCGTTCATATGATCGGGGCGCATGCGACGGACCTCATCTCCGAGGCAAGCCTTGCGGGTCTGCTTAATGCCACGCCGTGGGAAGTTGGCCAAATGATTCACCCGCATCCTACGCTTGCGGAGGCGCTTGGAGAAGCCATGCTTGCCGTAGACGGCAAAGCCATCTCGTTCTAAAGCGGCTGTTTTCTTTTTGGGCTAAATAAGGTTATAATGGATATATGATCTAGTCTTAGTACCAGGTTATAATAGTTGGCAAAAAAGGAGGAACACCTTATGACCCAATCCCGTACGACTGGGCAAAATGTTCGTCATTTGGAATTAGGGCTTAGCGATGAGCAAGCAATTGATATGTACGCAACGATGGTGAAAGCCAGGAAGTTCGACGAGCGGATGCTGCTGCTGCAGCGCGCGGGCAAAATCAACTTCCACGTCTCCGGAGTCGGCCAGGAGGTAGCCCAGGTGGCGGCGGCTTTCGCTTTGGACCGCGAGATTGATTATTTCTTGCCTTATTATCGTGACTACGGCTTGGTTCTGTCCGTAGGCATGACGCTGCGGGACTTATTGCTGTCCGTGTTCGCGAAGGCGGAGGATCCGAACAGCGGCGGCCGTCAGATGCCGGGCCATTTCGGCTCGAAGAAGCTAAGAATCGTGACAGGCTCAAGTCCCGTAACGACGCAATTACCTCATGCCGTAGGCATTGCCTTAGCCGCTAAAATGAAAAAGAAACCGTTTGTCAGCTTCGTTACGTTCGGTGAAGGCTCCAGCAATCAGGGCGATTTCCACGAGGGCTGTAACTTCGCGGGCGTTCATAAGCTACCTGTCATATTCATGTGCGAAAATAATCAATATGCGATTTCCGTTCCTATCCACAAGCAGTTGGCCGGAAAAGTCGCGGACCGTGCGCTGGGCTACGGCTTCCCCGGCGTTCAGGTAGACGGCAACGACGCTCTTGAAGTGTACCGGATCGTAAAGGAAGCCCGCGAGCGCGCCGTCGCCGGCGAAGGACCGACGCTGATTGAAGCATTGATGTACCGGCTATCCCCGCACTCCACGTCAGATAACGATTTGGCTTATCGGACCAAGGAAGAGGTGGAGCTTAACCGCGCCAAAGACGGCATACCTAAATATAAACAATATTTGATCGATATCGGCATATGGTCGGAGGAGCTTGATACGGAGCTGCATGCGAAGATCCGTAAGGAGCTGGAAGAAGCGACCGAATATGGCGATAAAGCGCCGTTTCCGGCGCCGGAGTCGACGCTGCTGCATGTATATGCGGATGACGCGGAGCAAGGAGGACGAAGCTAATGCCCGTTATAGATTATATCGATGCGATTCGGTTGGCCATGAAGGAAGAAATGGAACGCGACGAGGACGTGTTTGTGCTGGGTGAGGATGTCGGCTTAAAAGGCGGCGTGTTCACAACGACGAAGGGGCTTCAAGAGCAGTTCGGCGAGCTGCGCGCGATGGATACCCCGCTTGCGGAATCGGCTATTGCCGGCGTTGCGATCGGGGCAGCGATGTATGGCATGAAGCCGATCGCGGAAATGCAGTATTCGGATTTCATGTTCCCGGCGACAAATCAAATTATTAGCGAAGCGGCTAAAATCCGCTACCGTTCCAATAATGATTGGACTTGTCCGGTCGTTGTCCGCGCTCCGATCGGCGGCGGCGTATTCGGCGGTTTATATCATTCGCAATGCCCGGAATCGGTGTTCTTCGGAACGCCCGGCTTGAAGATCGTAGCTCCTTACCGGGCTTACGATGCCAAAGGCCTTCTAAAGGCCGCTGTTCGGGATCCGGATCCGGTGATCTACTTCGAGAATAAGAAGTGTTACAAGCTCATTAACGGCGAGGTGCCGGAAGAGGATTACACCGTACCGATCGGCAAAGCAAATGTGCTTCGCGAAGGCGAGGATATCACCGTGATCGGCTACAGCCTGCCGCTTCTTTTCGTAGAGCAAGCGGCTGAAGACCTTGCAGGCGAAGGAATAAGCGCTCATATTCTTGATCTTCGGACGCTTCAACCGCTGGACAAGGAAGCGATTCTTGAAGCCGTGCGCAGAACCGGCAAGGTGCTTATTATCCATGAGGATAATAAAACAGGCGGCATTGGCGCCGAAGTATCGGCGATAATCGCCGAAGAGCTTCTGTATGAGCTGGATGCTCCCATCATGCGTTTGTGCGGACCTGACGTGCCGGCAATGCCGATCAATCCGCCTGGAGAGAAATTTTTTATGCTCAACAAAGAAAAAGTGAAAGAAGCCATGAGAAACTTGGCTCTTTATTAAAAGAGATCTAGGTTAGGAACTGGATCATATAGCTTATATGACCGCGAGTCGTATACTGCGCCGCCGGAGGAAGGCACGGAACCGAGCTGTGCAAAGAAGCAGCAAACGGTTCGTGCGTGGCGTCAGCCGTTTACGTCCCTGGCCAGTTGGGAGATGAAAAACATGAAAACACTGACGGAAATCGTCGTGCCGCAGCTAGCGGAGTCGCTCGTATCGGCCACGATTGATAAATGGCTGAAGAAGCCGGGCGATTGGGTGGATATTTACGAGCCGATCTGTGAATTGTTGACGGACAAGGTGAACGCGGAACTGCCTTCAACCGTATCGGGCAAGCTTGTGCAAATATTGGTGGGCAACGGAGAGACGGTACCTGTCGGTACGGCGGTCTGTGTCATTGAAACGGAAAGTGGGGCAAGCGGAGAGGCATCCGCAGATTCCCGGCCAGATTATACGGGCTCCGTTCAAGCCTCGCCTGGCGCAGCCGCCCCTGCCGGGGATTCGGAGGATGCACCGATGCGCGGACGCTTCTCGCCGGCCGTACAGCAGCTTGCGGCAGAACATGCCATTCGCTTGACGGATGTGGCCGGAACCGGCCTTGGCGGCCGGATTACGCGTAAGGATGTGCTTGCTTATGCGGCTTCCGGGGCGGGTAAGTCAAACCAACAGGTTAATGCGGTACTGAACGGCAACGGGGGATCACATGCCGTTGATGCGGCTGCGCAGGTCCGATCTTCCGGTCTTCATTTGACGGAAACGCCGCGGCTGCCGAAAATCGAGGTAGAAGGCGCTGCGGGACTTGGGCGCGGAGACAGCTTTATCGATGTTACGCCGATCCGGAATACGATCGCTCGTAATATGCGGCAAAGTGTTAGCGAAATACCGCATGCCTGGACGATGATCGAGGTTGATGTAACGAATCTCGTGCTGCTGCGCAATAAGCTCAAGGATGAATTCATGAAGAGAGAAGGCATTAACCTAACGTATTTGGCATTCCTGTTGAAGGCGGTCGTCAATGCGATCAAGGACTTCCCGATCATGAACTCGATGTGGGCAGTCGATAAAATTATCGTGAAGCGCGACATTAACATATCGCTTGCGGTCGGTACGGAGGATTCCGTCATGACGCCGGTTATCAAAAATGCCGATCACAAAAACGTAGCCGGCTTAGCGAAGGAAATCGAGGAGCTGGCCCGCAAAACGCGCGATGGCAAGCTGACGCTATCGGATATGCAGGGCGGCACGTTTACGGTTAACAATACCGGTTCATTCGGGTCCATTTTATCTTACCCGATTATTAATTACCCGCAGGCGGCGATTCTTACCTTTGAATCGATCGTGAAAAGGCCTGTTGTCATTAATGACATGCTGGCCGTCCGATCGATGGCCAATCTGTGCCTGTCGCTCGATCACCGGATTCTGGACGGCGTCATATGCGGCCGGTTTCTGCAGCGGGTGAAGGATAATCTGGAAAGCTTCAATACGGAAAGCAAATTGTATTAGAAATGGGGAGCGCCAACATGGCTGAAGCGGCTAACGCAAATGGCTTAAAGAGGTTGGATGCCCGCTATCTTGGAGAAGTCGGCTATGCAGAAGGCTGGGAGCTGCAAAAAGCATACGTGAAGGAAATCGACCGGGAGGAGCGTCAGGAGACGCTGCTCCTTCTTCAGCATCCGCCGACCTACACGATCGGTTCCGACCGTCACCCGGAGCATCTGCTGCTCGGCGAGGAGGAGCTGAAGCAGCGCGGCATTTCTTTGTTCCAAATCGACCGCGGCGGAGATATTACCTATCACGGCCCGGGGCAGCTGGTCGGGTATCCGCTGTTATATTTGGATGCCGCAGGACTGGATTTGCATGCTTATCTTCGCGGTCTGGAGCAGGTTATTATCAATTGGCTGGGCGAGTACGGGATAGAAGCGGGCAGAAAGCCGGAATATACGGGAGTATGGGTAGGCGATCGGAAAATCGCCGCCATTGGGGTAAAATTTAATAAAGCCCGGCAGCGGCGGGGCTTTATTACAAGTCATGGCTTCGCTTTAAACATCAAAGCCGGCATCGCCGCCGATGGATTCAGCGGAATTATTCCATGCGGGATCGAGCAGTACGGCGTAACCTCGTTCAATGATTTAACCGGTCTCGAGATGACTGTCGAAGAGGCTGCCGATCAATTGCTGCCGTATTTCGCGGAGATCTTTCATTATGAGTGCGGGGAATTAATAAAATAGCGATCCCAGACCTGCGAATAAGGTAGACAGCAGCAGTGCGGATACAAGTACAATTGCGACGATGCGTATGATTTTCTGTCTTTGCATTTCAATTAGCTCCTTTCATCTACAAAACGTAAGCTTGGCTATATCTATTGTATAACAAAATGACGGACGGAGGAAACGTTAATGATTGCAAAGGAACGACTGGTCGAAGAGTTTATGGAGCTGGTTCGCGTGGACAGCGAGACGAAGCATGAGCAGGAAATAAGCCAAGTATTGAAGCGGAAATTTGAAGCGCTGGGCTTGCAAATCAGCGAGGATGACGCGGCTGCCAAAACCGGGCACGGCGCAAACAACTTGTTTGCGTTATGGGAAGCGGAGGGGACCGATCCTACCGCGCCGACCATTTTTTTCACCTGTCATATGGATACCGTTACGCCGGGCGCCGGCATTAAACCGCAGCTAGATGCAGACGGATATATCCGCAGCGACGGGACGACCATTCTTGGAGCCGATGACAAAGCCGGCATCTCCGCGATGTTCGAAGCGATCCGCATCGTGAAGGAGCGAGCTATTCCGCACGGCCGTATTCAATTTGTCATTACGGTTGGAGAGGAGTCCGGACTTCTTGGCGCTCGTTCGCTTGACGGCTCGAAGCTGGAGGCGAAGTTCGGCTATGCGCTGGACTCGAACGGAAAGATCGGCGATATTGCGGTAGCCGCTCCGACTCAGGCGAAGGTTACAATCAAGATGCACGGTCGGTCGGCTCATGCCGGAGTAAATCCGGAGGACGGCATCAGCGCGATCCAGGTGGCGGCCAAAGCGATTGCGAGAATGCCGCTGGGCCGGATCGACAAGGAAACTACGGCTAATATCGGCCGGTTCGAGGGTGGAGGAGCCACAAATGTCGTGTGCGATTTCGTAAAGCTGGAGGCGGAGGCGCGCAGTATCGTTCAGCATAAGCTGGATAAGCAAATCGAAGCGATGCGGGCGGCGGTGCAAAGCGCGGCGGAAGAGTTCGGCGCGCGCGGCGAGCTGGAAAGTCATGTCATCTATCCGGCTTACCAATATGATGATGAAGATCCTGTCGTACAGCTTGCGAAAAAAGCGATTACGGCCATTGGCTGTACGCCTCGAACCTTCCATTCGGGCGGTGGCAGCGATGCGAATATTTTCAATGGCTTAGGCATCCCTACCGTAAATCTGGCAGTCGGCTACGAGAATATTCATACGACCAAAGAGCAGATCAAAGTTGAGGATCTGGTAAAGACAACCGAGCTTGTCGTGGAGATTATAAAACAGGCGGCGGCGATCCGGTAATCTGCTTCAAAGCATGCCAATAAGCCCTTTAATCCCTTGCCCAGCGTACGCTGGGTAAGGGAGAAGGGCTTTTGTGACGCTTGCGCTTTCATGCTTGCATAGAGCACAGCGTCTAATTTGATTTTTCCGGGTAGATCCGACGCACGCTGATCACATTCGTATATTCGGACATCGGGCTTTTCGATATCGATGATGCGGACAGCTTTCGCAGCTGATGCCGTATTTCCCAGCCTTTTCCGACCAATCTCAAATGATTTAAAGCAACGTATTGTTTCATCTATCCCGCCCCTGTCGATTTGATATAATGATAGATATGCTGGGACTGGACAAGTTATGCGGATACATAAAAGGGAAGATAAGGAGTCGATCTCAGGTGGATGACAAGCGGCAGGCGAAAGCGTTATGGCGCGAGGAAACGATAAAAACCGAACCGATATTCGACGGGAAGATGATAACGCTGCAGGTCGATACGGTAACGCTCGAAAACGGCAGGACGGCTACGAGAGAAATCGTGAAGCACCCCGGGGCAGCGGCCGTTATGGCGCTATTGGACGGAAAGCTGCTCGTTGTCGAGCAGTTCAGGAAACCGCTTGAGAAATTTCAAATTGAAATTCCAGCGGGCAAGCTTGATCCTGGAGAAGATCCGATGGCAGCAGCGGCCCGCGAGCTGGAAGAGGAGACCGGCTTCCGCTCAAGCAAGCTTAAGCTTCTAAGCGTCTTTTACACATCGCCGGGTTTTGCGGACGAGAAGCTTTATGTCTACTTCACCGACGAAGTCGAGCAGGGCGTTCAGAGCCCTGATGAAGATGAGGACCTGAAGGTCGAGGCCATCACCCTGGACCAAGCAGAGCGTTATATGGAAGAAGGTCGAATCAGCGACGCCAAAACAATCCTTGCGGTATACGCTTGGAAACTATACATCCTGACAGGTCGGCTCTAGCCGACCTTCGTCATACCTCCGCGCATTCCCTCATACAATAAGGAAGACAACCCTACCCATACGATAATTTTCATTTAGCAGGCGGTGTACCTGCCAATGTTATTTCAATTATTAAAATTAAAACTGATATCCATCACGCTTATTAAGAAATAATTTCATGCCATGAAATTAATCGGCTGATTACCTGCGCGTTTTATTTAATCAAGTACGATTAATTTAACAAAATGAAACTAAACGACCTACCTCACCCCGTTATCCGAACTAATTTCACAAAATGAACTTAATGTATAAACAGCCATCCATACAGTACACAGTACCAGGTTGCTCAATCGATCACACTTCCAGCGTGTCCCGCAGGGACGAAAGCGATCATTAGCAAAAAGCAGTTCACAACCGTCTCGTTTGCACCAACGTTAGTCCATTTGCGGGTGTCCAGAGGGTGCAACCCTTGGGGCCCTCCCTTGGAAGGGAGGGTTTGGGTGGGTTCGAAACGCCTTTGAAGGTTTGGTAGAAAAGTTCGAAACGCCTTGAAGGTTAGGCAGAAAGCCTTTGAAGGTTTGCAGAGGCCTTTGAAGGTTTGGTAGAAAGCCCTTAGAAGGGTCTGGGGGAAGCTGAGCGGAGGATACCAAAATGATAAAAAATCAATTGTCGCTATATGTTTTCGTTTCGGTCTTGTTTGTGGTCGGCGTCATATTCGGCGGTTTAATGGTGAACGCGCTGACGCTGGAGCAGCAGCAGGAGCTTGCTTTGGATGTCGATCAGTACGTGCAGCTGATGAATAACGGGATGGGTATGGGAGAAGCGGCTTCCTTCTGGGAAAGGTTTTCGTTTCACGGCAAATGGCTCGTTTTATTATGGGTGTTGGGGATTACTGTTGTCGGCATCCCCGGCGTGCTCGTGCTAAATTTTTTAAAAGGAGCTTTGGTGGGATTTGCCGTCGGAACGCTCATTAATCAATATGCGTGGAAGGGGGTTCTGCTTTCCTTAGTATCGGTTGCCCCGCAAAATATAATAGCGGTTCCGGCCATGATCATTACAAGCGCCGCGGCGATCTCCTTCTCGATGTATGTCGTCAAAAACAGGCTATTGCGGCAAAAGGGCGAGCTTGCGCCTCAACTGGGATCCTTTACGTCGACAGCCGTGCTTATGCTCATTATTTTCGCAGGCGCAGCCCTCATAGAAGCATACGTATCGCCAATGTTGATCAGCTGGGTTTCACCTCTTCTTTCGCCGGAAAACGCCACAATCTGACACTAATTCGTTTGACTTTATCACGGGATAACGCCTATAATGAAAGGAAACGTTTCCTGAATTAGGCGCAGACATGTGGTAGGGGGGGAATCATGGAAGCCCGGATTGATAAGATCAAACAACAGTTGCAGTCGCAAGGCTACAAATTAACCCCGCAGCGCGAAGCAACCGTTCGTGTTTTACTTGAAAATGAAGACGACCACCTTAGCGCCGAAGATGTATTTATGTTAGTTAAGGATAAAGCTCCTGAGATCGGTCTCGCAACGGTATATCGGACGTTGGAACTGCTCAGTGAAATGCATGTCGTTGAGAAGTTGAACTTTGGCGATGGTGTTGCAAGGTACGATTTGCGTACGGACAGCAACAAGCATCATCATCATCATTTAATATGTGTGCAATGCGGAACGATGGATGAAATAAAGGAAGACTGGCTGCTGCCTTTGGAGGAGCGGCTGGAGCAGGAGTACGGTTTTTTCGTCGTCGACCATCGGCTTGATTTCCAAGGGGTATGCCGGCGTTGCAGAGAGAAGAATGATTCATCGGCTTCAGAATCGAAGCAAACATAAACGGCTCGGCTGCCCAGCATTCTGGACGGCAGAGCCGTTTCGTTTCGATTATGACTTATTGCCGAAAATACGGTCAAGCTGAAGCAGACCTGAGCCTTGCGACCGGATATTGTAACCATTAAGCGTCTTTGCACGCTGCTGCAGCTTTGATTTAACAGCTGCCGGGCTTAAGCCGGGCTTGCCGGCCAACAGCAAGGCGGCGCCGCCCGCGATATGCGGGGATGCCATGCTGGTTCCGGACACCGTCCTGTATTTTCCGTTTAACCACGTAGATGATATATTTTCTCCTGGCGCCGTAATGCTGATTCCCTTTCCTCTGCTGCTGAAGCCCGCGATTTGATCGGAGCGGGTCGACGCGGCAACGGAGATCGTCTCGGGGAAGGATGCCGGTTCGTCAATTTTTCCGCTTGAGCTGCCTGAGTTGCCGGCCGATGCAACAATAATAATTCCTTTTTTAAACGCGCGCTTCACGGCATTGCGCAGAATTCCGCTGCCCTCGGAGCTTAGCAGGCCAAAGCTCATATTTATGACTTGCATCTTATTTTGAATACACCAATCGATGCCTTCCACGATATCGGATAAATACCCTTCCCCGTCTCGATCCAACGCTTTTACCGCGAATAATTCAACCTCAGGCGCAGTTCCGGCTATTTTCCCTGAAGCGCCGATTGAGGCTAAGATGCCGGCAACATGGGTGCCGTGTCCATTATCATCCGCATAGGAACCGTTATTGATGGTATTTACTCCTCCTGCGATCAATAAATCCGAATGTTTGGCAATACCCGTATCAATGACGGCAACCTTTATCGATTTTCCGCGAGTCGTCTTCCATGCTGCAGGTGCCTTGATGCGGTCGACATTCCAGGCGATAAGCGCGGGAGCCGTTGCGGGGGTTATTAAAGGCATGGAGCATCTCCGAACAGTTTGGTTCCTGTTTGCTTTCAAGCCGTGCGTGCGTATCTTAAAATCCTTTTCCATGAACTTTATTAGCGGATGCCTGGACAATAAGCGCCAGTTCTTACGTATATCGATATAAAAACCGAGAATTTTACTGCCGGAAACGGCTTTGAACGGATAGATCCCGAGGGCTCTTAATTTTCTTAGGCAGCGATTGTATATTTGGGCGGAGCGCATAGTAATGAGGAGGCGATTGGTATATACGGACGGTTTGCAGACGGCGCATCTGCTAATTAACGTTTCAACCCTTGGCAATGACGCGGCAGCTCCCTTCTACAGCAATAAACGATATCAGTGTATGGGGGAGGACGGATTTGTGTATAGGTAACTGATGCGGGAGCACATATTTTTTGAAATATAACAAAGTATAAATTTGTTGGGGCGAATGACTCCCGGAGTACAAACATTTGGCGTAAATTGATCATAAATCAATAAGAAAAGGAAACCATGCATCATGGTTTGTCACCCAGCAGTCTGAGGAGGAGAAGGAGCATGATCGTCGGAGTTCCGAAAGAAATCAAGCAAAGTGAATACCGTGTCGCTTTAACCCCGGCTGGCGTTACCATGCTGGCGGCGGCTGGCCATCGCATACTCGTTGAGACCGGTGCCGGAATCGGAAGCGGATTCGAGGATAACGACTACATCCGGGAAGGTGCTGAAATATTAGGTACGGCAGCCGAAGTATGGTCTCAGGCGGATATGATAATGAAAGTGAAAGAACCGCTTACGGAGGAATTTGTTTACTTCCGGGAAGGGATGCTTTTATTCACCTATTTGCATCTTGCCGCAGCGCCCGATTTGACCAGGGCTTTAGTCGATACAGGAGTTACGGCAATCGCTTATGAAACTATCCAGCTCGCAAACGGCAGTCTGCCTCTGCTGACGCCAATGAGTGAGGTTGCGGGACGGATGTCCGTTCAAGTAGGCGCTCAATTTCTGGAAACGTTCAACGGGGGAAGAGGCGTGCTTCTTGGCGGCGTTCCCGGCGTGCCTCCGGCGGAGGTTATTATCATCGGCGGGGGCGTCGTAGGGACGAATGCAGCAAAAATCGCGCTTGGAATGGGCGCGGATGTTGTCATTTTAGAACGAAGCGCCGATCGGATGAGATATTTGGATGATGTATTCGGAGGCCGAATCCGTACGCTGATGTCTAGTCCGTATCATATTGCCGAAGCCGCGGCCAGGGCGGATTTACTGATCGGTGCGGTTCTAATTCCGGGCGCAAGAGCTCCTCATCTCGTTACGGAGCCGATGGTTCAGGCGATGAAGAAGGGCTCCGTTATTGTCGACGTGGCAGTGGATCAGGGCGGATCGATCGCCACGGTAGATCATCCCACTACGCACAAGGATCCCATTTATGTCAAGCATGGCGTTGTCCATTACGCGGTCGCAAATATTCCGGGAGCCGTGCCGCGCACCTCAACTTTCGCATTGACCAATGTGACGATATCTTATGCGCTGGAGCTGGCTAACCGCGGAATGGATGCGGTCCGCCGGAGCGTGCCTTTGCAGAAAGGCGTCAATACCCATCAAGGAAAAGTGACGTACGAGCCGGTAGCCGAGGCTGTAGGCTTGCCCTATTCGCCATTGGACAAATGGTTGGAAAGTATTCCGTACGACCAGCTGCAGCCTTAAGGCGGCATATTCCTGCCGGTTTCCTCATATGGTGGTAACGATGGACAAAGGGATCATCATACAAGGAGGTCGGCAGGAATGGTATTTTCTATCCGGAAATGGATGAGCCGCATCGTATTTTTAGTCATCTTCGCGGTCCTGTTATTCGTTGTGACCGGGGGCTATCGCTGGCTTGCGGAAACGATCTCACCCGTACATCCTTACCGCGTGCCGGAGGGCGATGCGCTTAAGGTCTTTTTGACCGAGCCTGGTCCGCCTGACAGCAGCAAGGCGGCCGACCGCTTGCGATGGTTTTATTGGTATGGGGAGTGAGCCCGCATTGTGCATCGTGCACAGATTCGATAAGCAAGCAGGAATTGGATGCTTCCTTGTGGAATCTTGTAGAAAATACGGAGCAGGCATGTGCCGAATTTGAAAGGAACAATCATGAAAGCCCATTTGAAGCAGTACCTTTATTATTTACAAACGGAGCGCAGACTCTCAGCGAATTCCCTGTCATCCTATGAACGTGATTTGCTTCGATTTATCGCGTATGCAGAACAGAAGGGATTTACGGAGCCGGCGGATGTTCAAAGACATCATCTTTCGGCTTATTTGCTGCTTCTGAAGGAAGACGGCAGGAAGGCGGCGACATTGTCCCGTCATATCGTTTCGTTGCGCGCTTTTTTTCACTACTTGGCGCTTAATGGCATTCTGATCCAAAATCCGGCGTTGTTTATGGAAGCCCCTAAGCAGGAGAAGAAACCTCCGAATGTGTTAACGGTTGCTGAGACAAGCCTTCTGCTTGAGACACCCAGCAGTGTCAGCGCAGCCGGCAAACGGGACAAAGCGATGCTTGAGCTCATCTATGCGGCGGGAATTCGCGTATCTGAGCTCGTGGCGCTTAATATGGAGAATATCAACCTGCAGCTCGGTTTTATTCATTGCATCGGAACCGGTTTAAAGGAAAGGATCGTGCCGTTCGGCTCGTTGGCGCAGCTCGCATTGACGGATTATATACAAAACGGCAGAGATGCGCTTCTTACTTCAAGGGAATCGGAGTCCGCGGTTTTTCTGAACCATCTCGGCACGCGGTTGACACGGCAAGGCTTTTGGAAGACGATAAAGAAATATGCGAAAGAAGCCGGAATCGTGGCGGACATTACACCGCACACGCTCAGGCATTCCGTAGCCTCTCATTTGCTGGAAAACGGAGCGGATGTTCGTGCAGTACAGGAACTGCTGGGACATGCGGATATTTCAACGACGCTTAAATATACGCAGCTGCCGAAGACGCGTATGAGAGAGGTATACAGCAGCGCGCACCCGCGCGCTTAATGGATTGCGGCTGCAAAGCGTTTAACAGAGAGAGGAGCCATACATATGAAATTTGACCGCATTGCAGTTATCGTACTGGACAGCGTCGGCATTGGAGAGCTGCCTGACGCAGAGGCTTTCGGCGACCTGGGGTCGCATACGCTCGGACATATTGCCGGCCGGGTGCCGGGATTGCAGCTGCCTCATCTAAGAAGATGGGGGTTAGACCGGATCGCCTCCATCTCCGATTGGGTTCCGGCGGAAGGAGCGGCTGCGGCGTATTACGGCAAGATGGCCGAGGTATCGGTCGGCAAGGATACGATGACCGGGCATTGGGAGCTGATGGGCCTTAAGATGACGGTTCCGTTTCAGACCTTCCCGGATGGCTTCCCTCCGGAGCTTATCGGTCCGTTCGAGGAACGGACGGGCAGGAAGGTGATCGGGAACAAGCCGGCTAGCGGGACGGAGATTTTGGATGAACTCGGCGAAGAGCAAATGAATAGCGGGTCCTGGATCGTCTATACTTCCGCAGATAGCGTATTCCAAATTGCGGCGCATGAGGAAGTGATTCCGCTGGAGGAGCTTTACCGCGCATGCGAAATCGCGAGGGAACTGACGATGGACGAGCGGTTCACGGTAGGCCGGGTTATCGCGCGTCCGTATACGGGCAATCCCGGTTCCTTCAAGAGGACGCCCAATCGGCATGATTATGCCGTGAAGCCCCCTGAGCCTACGGTATTGAATGCGTTGAAGGTAGCCGGTTATGATACAATAGCCATCGGCAAAATCAATGATATTTTCGACGGCGAGGGCATCTCGGCTTCAACGCCGACAAAGAGCAACGAGGACGGGATTTCCCGCACGATCGAGCAGCTTAAGCAGCCTTTTAAAGGACTCTTGTTTACGAATCTCGTTGATTTCGACTCGTTGTACGGCCATCGCAGGGATCCCGAAGGCTATGCAGCCGCGTTGGAGGAGTTTGATCGGGCGGTGCCTGAGCTTGAGAGCCAGCTTGGCGAACGAGATTTGCTGGTCGTGACGGCTGACCACGGCAATGATCCCGTTCATCCGGGCACGGACCACACCCGCGAATATGTCCCCATTCTATTGTACAGTCCGGCGTTCAAGGAAACTGGGCCTTTATCCGATCGGTCTACCTTCTCCGATTTGGGGGCTACGATAGCCGATAACTTTGGCGTGGATGCGCCGCCGAACGGGACGAGCTTCCTGGACCAACTGAAATGATTCATATATAGGTTTCAAAACAGGTTTGCTTACCTAAACCATTGCAACCATTGAGGAGGAAACAATGATGAACGAAATAACAGCGGCCGGCCTTACTTCGGCCAACATCAAGGAAGCGGCGCAATACATTGCGAAGCAAACGGATCAAAAACCGTCAATCGGGCTTATTATGGGCTCCGGACTCGGCGTGCTTGGCGATTATTTGGAAAATGCGGTAACGATTCCATATCATGACATTCCGCATTTTCCGATTTCAACGGTTGAAGGACACGCGGGCGAGCTTCTTATCGGAACGCTGTCCGGCCAGACGGTGCTGCTTATGCGCGGCCGGTTTCATATGTACGAAGGCTACGGTCCGGAATTAACGGCCTTTCCTGTTCGGGTGATGAAGGCGCTTGGCGTCAAGTCGCTGCTTGTCACGAATGCGGCGGGAGGCGTAAATACCGATTTTGAGGCCGGGAATCTGATGCTGATATCCGATCATCTTAATATGACCGGTAAAAACCCGCTGATCGGACCGAATGACGACGAGTTGGGCGTTCGTTTCCCCGACATGTCCGAAGCCTACAGCAAGCGCCTCCGCGGAGTTGCCAAGGGGATTGCCGCTAGTCAAGGCATCACCCTGAGGGAGGGCGTCTATGCGGGCCTTCTCGGTCCGACGTACGAAACCCCTGCCGAAATTCGCATGCTGCGCGTACTTGGCGCTGATGCTGTCGGAATGTCGACTGTTGCCGAGGTCATCGCAGCGCGCCATTCGGGGATCGAAGTTGTTGGAATATCTTGTATAAGCAATATGGCCGCGGGTATTTTGGACCAGCCCTTGTCCCATGCGGAAGTTATGGAAACGACTGAAAGAGTCAAGTCCCAATTTTTGGGACTTGTTACCGCATTAATCGCGGCGATGTAAGCTTCTCTGTAACACAATTGTAACAATTTCGTCGACTCATTATGACAGTGTTTTTTTTATGATTCGTCGTATAATGTCCATGATCAAAGAAAGATGGAGTGGACGAAAAAATGGACAAGCAATTACTCGTACAAATGGAGCATCTGCGCGATAAAATGGTGGAAACTGCCATATTGAAGCAGAGCCTTCTGCATCGCGACGTGATTTCGTTAAGCCAATCGCTGGACAAGATCATCGTGCAGGTGCAAGAAGAGCGCCGCTTGCTATCGCAGGCCAATTAAAGGCGCGGCACATAAGGAGGAACATATGCGGTCGGTAGATCTTATTCAGAAGAAGAGAGACGGCGGCGAGCTGACCGCTTCGGAATTAACGTATTTAATCGACGGTTATTCGCGAGGCGATATTCCGGATTACCAGCTTTCAGCCTGGGCCATGGCTGTTTTTTTTCGCGGGATGACCCCGGGAGAGACTGCGGCTCTTACCCTTGCGATGGCGAATTCAGGAGATCAGGTGGATCTCGGCCCGATTAGCGGAATAAAGGTCGATAAACATAGTACTGGCGGCGTCGGCGATAAGACGACGCTTATTATTGCGCCGTTAGTTGCGTCGGTAGGCGTTCCGGTAGCCAAAATGTCCGGCAGAGGCTTGGGGCATACCGGCGGCACGATTGATAAGCTGGAGTCCATCGAAGGCTTCCGAACCGAGCTGTCCCGCGAGCGATTTATGAACCAAGTGAATGAAATCGGATTATCGGTCATCGGCCAAAGCGGCAATCTGGCACCTGCGGATAAGAAGCTGTATGCGCTAAGGGATGTAACGGCCACGGTTGAATCGATCCCGCTGATCGCCAGCTCCGTCATGAGCAAGAAGATCGCATCCGGAGCGGATGCAATCGTGCTCGATGTGAAAACGGGAAGCGGCGCTTTTATGAAGACGTTGGAGCAATCCGAGCAGCTGGCGAAGGCGATGGTGGACATCGGTACGGAGGTTGGACGCAAGACGGCGGCCGTGATCAGCGACATGGACCAACCGCTAGGTTTCGCGATCGGCAATGCGCTTGAAGTTCAGGAATCGATTGAGACGCTTAAAGGAAACGGGCCTAAGGATTTGACGGAGCTCTGTTTAACTTTAGGAGCGCATATGGTAGTGCTCGGCGGCAAATCGGCTTCTGTCGAGGAAGCGAAGGAGCTGCTGCGCGGCCAGATCCATAACGGCGAAGCGTTCGCGAAGTTCAAAGCCTTCGTTGCAGCCCAAGGCGGCGACGAATCAATAGCCGATGACACGTCGAAGCTTCCGCAGGCGGCGTCCGTCGTTGAAGTGACAGCGAAGAGCAGCGGATATGTTACCGCGATAGAAGCGGAACAGCTGGGGCTCGCGGCCATGCTTCTCGGAGCAGGAAGGGCAACGAAGGATGCGGCTATTGATTACGCGGTTGGGGTTACGCTCCGCAAGAAGGTCGGTGATCCGGTAGAAGCGGGTGACGCGCTCGCGCTTCTGCATGTCCGCGAGGCGCAAGATGCCGCGAATGAGGTAGCGGATCGCGTGCTCGGAGCGTTTACTCTAAGCGCTGAGAAACCGGAGGAACGTCCTCTATTGCTGTCGGTCGTAACTGCCTCCGGCATTTCGAGATACGTCTAACCCGATTGCTTTTATGAAGATAATGAAGATAATGAAGGGCATGATCCGTTCCGAAATTTCGGGACGGATTTTTTTGCGTGCGGCGAATGGAATAAATTTCTTCTAACAGGTCAACACTGAAAAGGAAAATATAACCGAATTGTGTAACTTTCAGGAGGAGATACAGTTGAAAAATCGTTCTATCAAGCTATGTATACTTACTCTCGTATTCGCCCTTGCGCTGCCTGCAACGGCGTTTGCTGCTGTCGAGCCGACGCCTGCGCCGGCAAATCAGGCTCCAGCCGCCCAATTGGCGCCATCGGCTCTCTCAGCGATATTGATGGATGCGGATTCCGGAACCGTCATCTATGAGAAAAACAGCCATGATAAGCTTCCACCCGCAAGCATTACGAAAATTATGACGCTCCTGCTTATTATGGAGGCGCTCGACGACGGGAAGATCAAATGGACGGATAAGGTCCAAACGAGCGAATATGCGGCTTCAATGGGCGGTTCGCAAATCTTCCTGGAGCCTGGCGAGGAAATGTCGGTCGAGGATATGGTGAAAGGTATCGCGCTTGCTTCCGGCAATGACGCTTCCGTAGCGATGGCGGAGAAGCTTGCGGGCACCGAGCAGCAATTCGTGGCGATGATGAACGAGCGCGCACAGCAGCTGGGGATGAACGATACGCAATTCGCTAACCCGAACGGGTTGCCGGTAGCGAACCATTATTCTTCCGCCTATGATATTGCGATTATGTCCAAGGAGCTTCTGAAGCACTCTGAGGTTACGAAATATACGGGCTTGTATCAGGATTATTTGCGCAAAACGTCCGAGAAGCCTTTCTGGCTGGTGAATACGAATAAGCTGGTCCGCTTCTACAGCGGAGCAGACGGTCTTAAAACCGGCTTTACAAGCGAAGCGAAGTACTGCTTATCCGCAACGGCTAAGCGCGATAACATGCGTGTTATAGCCGTTGTCATGGGCGAGCCGAATACGAAGACCAGAAATGCGGAAGTATCGCAAATGTTCGACTATACATTCGCCCAATATATGAATCATCCGATCATCAAAGAGGGGGAGTCCATGGGGACCCTTCAAATTGAAAAAGGAACAGCTTCCGAGCTTCCGTTAGTGGCCAAGCATGCCTACAGCGTGCTTCTGAAAAAAGGGAGCTCGACGAAGGATATCCGCTACGAGCTGAAGATCGACGGCGAGCTCAAAGCGCCGATTCAAATCGGCCAGCCGATCGGCAAGCTGGTTGTATACCAAGGAGATGCCGTGCTCAAGGAATTTGACGTGGATGCGCCGATCTCCATCGACCGCGCAGGCTGGTGGAAGCTGCTCAAGCGTTCATTCTCGGGACTGTTTACTTGACAGATAAAAGCTCACAAGCGGCATGCCGCTTCGGGCGCGTAATTTGTCAGCTGATAGCAGGTTGCTTCTAGTTTTGTCGGCATGCAGGAATCCTTCTCCAATGTGGAGAATTGCTAGTTCTATCTCGGCAAGTTTAGGTTTTGGAAAAAAACTAGAGGAGATGAACAGCTTATGAGTCTGCAAGCAGAATTGGAGCACTACCGCAATGTGCTGATCGTCCGCCTTCGCGGCGAGCTAGATCATCATACGGCTGACGTCGTTCGCTACAAGATGGAGGAGGCCCTCCTCCGCGGAAGCAGCGATCATGTTATTCTCAGCCTGAAGGAATTGCAGTTTATGGACAGCTCCGGTCTCGGCGTCATACTGGGCAGATACAAGCAGGTGAAGAGCAAAGGCGGCAAGATGGTCGTCTGCGACGTGAATCCGAGCGTGTATCGCTTGTTCGAGCTTTCGGGGCTGTTCAAAATTTTGACGATTCACGAGAATGAACGTACCGCAATTTCCAGTTTGGAGGTGGTGTCATGAATGGAACGAACGAGATGACGCTTTCCTTCAGCGCCCGCTCGGAGAATGAAGCCTTCGCACGTATTGCGGTCGCTGCATTTGTGTCGCAGCTTGATCCGACGCTGGAGGAGCTGAACGATTTGAAGACGGCCGTGTCCGAAGCGGTGACGAACGCGATCATACACGGCTACGAAAGCGATTCTTCCTGCCAGGTGACGATCGAGGCGAGGATCGAAGGCGATAGCGTCTCCATTGCGGTGCTGGATAACGGCCGCGGGATTGAAGATTTGGAGCTGGCCCGTCAGCCGCTGTATACTTCAAAGCCGGAGCTGGAGCGTTCAGGGATGGGCTTTACCATTATGGAAAACTTTATGGACCATTTCGAGGTGTCGAGTAGAGTAGACGGGGGAACCCGCGTAGAGATGATGAAACGAATCGAATCGAAAAAAGCGCTCTACAATTAGCGCATAGGGGTTGAGCCTCATGGATGTCAATCTGAAGCAGTCGGCCCAGCCGTACCTGGATGATGCGGAAGTAAAGCGTTTAATCGCGTTAAGCCAATCCGGTGATACGCTTGCCAGAGACACGCTCGTTCAATGCAATATTCGGCTCGTTTGGTCTGTTGTTCAGCGATTCATCAATCGCGGTTATGAACCCGAGGATCTGTTCCAAATCGGTTGTATCGGATTGCTCAAATCAGTAGACAAATTCGATTTGTCCTATGATGTGAAATTTTCGACATATGCCGTACCGATGATCATTGGTGAAATCCAAAGGTTTTTGCGCGATGACGGAACGTTGAAGGTTAGCAGATCCCTCAAGGAAACGGCCAATAAGGTTCGTAAAATGAAGGATGAGCTATCGAAGACGTTGGGACGCTTGCCGACCATCAGCGAGGTTGCGGAGCGGCTCGGGATTACGCCCGAGGATGTTGTCTTCGCCCAAGAAGCGAACAAGCCTCCGACTTCCATTCATGAAACCGTGTTTGAGAACGATGGCGACCCGATCACGCTGATGGATCAAATAGCCGACGATTCGCAGGAAAAGTGGTTTGATAAGCTGGCGCTTGTCGAAGCGATCGAAGGTCTCAGCGAACGAGAACGTCTGATCGTGTATTTGCGCTATTATCGAGATAAGACGCAATCTGAAGTGGCGAGCAGGCTTGGCATTTCGCAGGTTCAGGTATCACGGCTGGAGAAAAAAATATTGCAATCCATCAAAGACCAAATCGCCCTTTAAGGCGGTTTGGTCTTTTCCGTTTTTTACCTAGTATTGCATGAGTATCCGAAACGTCCTTATCTCATACTAAATGGGAAACAATCACCAAAGCTGAAGCAGAAAGGAAGTGACGCATGGAAGTCTCCAAACCATCTGTCCTCTATCTGCGCCTTAAGAAAAGGATATACATCAAGCCGGATCAACCTGTCACGTTGGGACAGGCCGCCCGCTTGCTTGCTTCCGGCAATATACTCGAGAAGAGGCTAAGGGAGCTTGTGCTTTATAAGCATAATAAGGCTGACGGAAACCGGGTCGTCATTGACCTGCTGCAGATCGTGAAGCAAATCAGAGAGCTAAACCCGGATCTGGTGATTGAAGCCTACGGCGATCCTCAGGTGCTTGTAATGGTCGCGGAGAAGCCGGTCAAACCGAGAATTCCCGTGCTCATAGTGGCCTGGCTGCTGCTGTTTTTCGGGGCGGGGCTCGCCATTATGAACTTCCATACCGATGTCAGCATGAAAGAAGTTCATATCCGGATCGTAGAGCTTATAACAGGAGAACGCACGGATCATCCGTTATGGTTTCAAATCCCGTATTCATTGGGGATTGGGCTGGGCATGGCGTTGTTCTTCAATCACTTGTTCCGCAAACGTTTCAATGAAGAGCCGAATCCGCTGGAGGTGGAGCTCTATATGTATCAAGAAAATGTGAACGCCTATGTCATTGCCGATGAAATGCGCAAAAAAGCGGAATACGACCAGACGAATGGGAAGCGCGATGATTAGCTGGGCCTCTAATTTGTTTGTGGCTGTTATCGGTTTGGCGGGCGGACTCGCGGTAGGCAGCGGACTGGTGGCTCTTCTGATTGTGCTGGACCTCATTCCGAGGCTGGCTCAAATCGCCAACGGCTACCGGCTGTCCTTCTGGTTCGAGTCGGCCGTCATTTGTGGTTCGCTTTATTGGACTTTTGCCGATTTTATGGACTGGAAACTAAGGCTTCCGTCAAACTGGTTTCTTAGCGGAGCGGGCCTCATTGACGGGATGTTTGTCGGAATGCTCGCCGCCGCTTTGACCGAAGTGATGAATGTGCTGCCGATTTTGGCCAAACGGATGAATCTGTCGGATTATATGCTGGCGCTTGTGATGGCGATGATGCTCGGCAAAACGGCGGGCTCGTTGTTTGATTGGCTTTGGTTTCAATGGTAGCACTTAATGAACGAGGTGATAGGACATGAAGGATTCATTTACAGGTCAGGAATTTGAGGAAGGCAGAAACCTTCTGCCTGCTCATGAAGGTGACATCGATGCCCGGCAGCGAGAGGAGTCAAGAGAAGGAAGCGAGCCGTTCGCGACGGTCCCGAAACAGAAGAAGACCGGCTCACAGTCCGGACGAGGCGAGGGAGATGAGTCCATTCCTTGTGACTTGGATGCCGTTTTATCCCGGTTAGAGAATGAGATCGGATACAAAACCAGCTTCGATGTCGTCGTTCGGGAGATGACGTTCGGCGAGCGGCGCACGGCAATGCTTTGCATGAACGGCCTGGTCAAGGATATCATTCTTACGGAAGTGCTCAAACGGCTGACATTCCTCCATCAGGACGATTTGTCCAGCCATGCGCTGCATGCCTTCCTCGATATGTATGTGCCTGCCGCGCAGGTTGAGAAAGAAGATAACTGGAATAAAATGCTGTCCGGCGTCCTGTCCGGCGGAACAGCTCTCTTTATAGACGGCGAGTCCAGCGTCATCATGATAGACGCCAAAGCTTTTCCCGCCAGGGGACCGGAGGAGCCGTCCTTGGAGAAGGTCGTACGCGGAAGTAGGGACGGCTTCGTCGAAACGCTGATGGTCAACGTCTCGCTGGTTCGCAGGCGCGTGCGGGATCCTCAGCTCCGTTATGAAGTCATGCAGATCGGCGAAAGGACAAAGACGGATGTTTGTATCGCTTATATCGCGGATTTGGTCGACAAAGAGCTTCTGAAATCCATCAAGAATAAAATCGGAAAGGTCAAGGTGGACGGCCTTCCCCTTGCCGATAAGCAGCTGGAGGAGGCAACGGTTAATCGAGGCTGGAATCCGTTCCCGCTCGTTCGTTACTCGGAGCGGCCGGATACGGTCGCAACCCATCTGCTTGAGGGATATGTGGCTGTATTCGTGGATACGTCGCCAAGCGTCATGACGCTGCCCACGACCTATACCGATCTCATGCAGCATGCGGAGGAAAACCGGCAAACGCCGTTTATCGGAACCTATTTGAGATGGGTGAGGTTTGCGGGGATATTCGCGTCCTTGTTCATGCTGCCGCTCTGGCTGTTGTTCGTTATGCATCCGGAATTGAAACCGCCCGCGCTTGAATTTCTGGGGCCGAATAAAACAGGAAAGCTACCGTTAGTCGTCCAATTCATAATGGCGGAGGTAGGGGTAGATCTGATGCGAATGGCTTCGGTACATACGCCTTCCTCGCTTGCTACTGCCATGTCGCTCGTCGCAGCGATATTGATCGGTGATATCGCCGTCCAGACGGGGGTATTTGTCAACGAGGTTATTTTGTATATGGCCGTTGCCGCGATCGGAATGTTCTCCACGCCCAGTTATGAGCTTGGGTTAGCTAACCGCATCGTAAGGCTTGTTCTTATTATTTCGGTGGCCGTCTTCAGCGTTCCGGGGTTTGTGATCGCATCGACTGCGATCATGCTGATGCTTGTCAGCGTGCGTTCCTTCAACCGCCCCTACCTGTGGCCGATTATTCCGTTCGACGCGAGGGCATTATGGGGCATTATCATTAGACAGCCCGTACTCTACAACCGGTACCGTCCCAATATATTACGGCCGCAGCAGCGTGACAAAATGCCGGAGAAAAATTAAAATTCAGGTGTAAACGGCCGTACTGCGCATGATTCTAAAAAAATGCAAATGAAATGTGAAATTATCCATTTCTCGCGCGGGTAGATTGCGATATACTGATCCTATTGATGCAAATTCTATCCGTTCTATCTGCTCACAGGTAGAAGAAAGCTGAGGGGAAATAGATGTACTTACATGGAACCAGTAAAATTAACGCGAACGGACATTTGGAAATTGGCGGCTGCGATGTAGCTGATTTGGCAAGCCAATTCGGCACGCCGCTATATATTGTGGATGAAGCTCTCGTTCGTCAGCGCGCGAAAGAATACGTGGAGGCGTTTAAAGCGTCCGGACTTAAATTCCAGGTGGCTTACGCAAGCAAAGCGTTCAGCGTTATGGCAATGTGCACGATTGCCGAGCAAGAAGGCTTGTCGCTCGATGTCGTCTCCGACGGCGAGCTGTACACGGCGATGCAAGCCGGCTTCCCGGCTGAGCGGATTCACTTCCACGGCAACAACAAAACGCCGGATGAGATTAATATGGCGCTAGACGCCGGTATCGGCTGCTTCGTGGTCGACAACTTCCTGGAGCTTCAGATGCTAAACGCTCTTGCGGCAGAGAAGGGGAAGAAAGTGAATATTTTACTACGGATTACGCCAGGGGTTGAAGCGCATACGCATGATTATATTTCGACCGGCCAGCAGGATTCGAAATTTGGTTTTGACCTAGGGAACGGCGCAGCGAAGCAAGCGATTAAAGAAGCGATGGCACAGCCGAACCTGGTCGTTCTTGGCGTTCATTCCCATATCGGCTCGCAGATTTTCGAAGTGGAAGGCTTCCGCATGGCTGTGGACAAGGTTGCCGATTTTGCGGTATCCGTGCGTAATGAGTTAGGATTGACCTTTAAGGTGATCAACCTGGGCGGAGGCTTCGGTATCCGTTATGTCGAAGGCGATACTCCGCTTCCAATCAGCGAGTATGTGGCAGCTATAACCGGCGCGATTATTTCTAAATTCACGGATGCGGAATTCCCGCTGCCGGAAATTTGGGTTGAACCGGGCCGCAGCATGGTTGGAGACGCAGGTACGACATTGTACACGGTAGGGACGAGCAAGAACATTCCGGGCGTACGCAAATATATCGCGGTTGACGGCGGCATGACGGACAACCCCCGCCCAGCGCTGTACCAATCGAAATATGAAGCGGTCCTTGCCAATCGCGCCAACGATTCTGCAGAGGAAACGGTCTCGGTAGCCGGCAAATGCTGCGAGAGCGGCGATATGCTCATCTGGGATCTTGAGCTCCCTAAAGCGGAGAATGGCGATCTGCTGGCTGTTTTCTGCACAGGGGCATATAATTATGCAATGGCAAGCAACTATAACCGCATTCGCCGTCCGGCTGTCGTTTTCGTTAAGGACGGGCAAGCGGATCTCGCCGTAAAACGTGAATCGCTTGAAAATATTGTATGCAACGACGTGATTCCGGCAAGACTTCAAAAATCATCGCTTGCGAAATAAGGGCGAAATTGGTAACGTAGTCTTATTCGGATAAAGAAAGGTAGATGCAGTCATGGCAAAACAAGCAAAAATTACTTTAGCAAGCGGCGGGGAGATCGTTCTGGATTTGTTCGATCAAGACGCGCCGAACACGGTGGCTAATTTTGAGAAACTCGCGAACGAGGGCTTCTATAACGGCCTTACGTTTCACCGTGTCATTCCGGGCTTTGTAGCTCAAGGCGGATGCCCTGAAGGCACCGGTACAGGCGGTCCAGGCTATACGATCGATTGCGAAATAAACCCGAACAAGCATGAGCGGGGAACGCTCGCGATGGCGCATGCCGGCCGTAATACAGGCGGAAGCCAGTTCTACATCTGTTATCAGCCTCAGCCTCATTTGAACGGCGGACACACCGTTTTTGGCCATGTTGCCAAGGGGATGGAGTTTGTTGATGCGCTTAAAGGCGGAGACAAAATGGAAAAGGTTGAAGTTGTCGAAATTTAATGGTAAGATACTAACTATAAATAGGTAAGTGCAGCTTTCCTTCGGGGTCGGGTGAAATTCCCAACCGGCGGTGATCGGGGAACGCATGAAGGACCGGATATCCGGACGATCATGCGTTTCTCGTAAGTCCGTGACCCGGGCTGGTTGTTTTGTTCAGGCAGAAGCCGTAATGAAACGATTGGAACGGTGGACCTGGTGAAAATCCGGGACCGACAGTATAGTCTGGATGGGAGAAGGAGATGCATCGACAGCAGGCATATTCTTGCTTATTCTTTTGTGCATTATTTCACAATTGGATGAAGCTTGTTTTGCCGCGAATCTAACGAACCGTTGCCGCCCGTTTTATGCGGCTTATTCAGGAGCGTTTTTTTGAAAAATATAAGAAAGCTAAGCTATGCTTATTTTTGCTTGTATTTTTCATCATGCGGGATATTTCCGTCTGCAGGCGGCCATATCCGTTAACGTCCGCTCGCTGAACGGGACGATTATGTCGTTGTATTCTTTTAAACTTTCATCACCCCCATTGGATTGTTTGCCGATGGGGGTGTTTTGTATTTGGATATATTGAATGATGAGTATTACATGCAGTTAGCTTTGACATTGGCGGCAAAAGCGGCAGGCCAAACCGGCATTAATCCTGTCGTCGGCTGCGTGATCGTGAAGGAAGGCCGGATCATCGGAGTAGGCACGCATTTGAAACGGGGAACCGGCCATGCCGAGGTGCATGCCCTGCAAATGGCGGGGGAGGAAGCGGCAGGCGCAACCGTGTATGTCACCTTAGAGCCCTGCAGCCATTACGGCAAGACGCCGCCTTGCTGCGAACGCATTATTGCCGCGAAAGCGGCCAGAGTGGTTGTCGCATGCGGGGACCCGAACCCTCAAGTATCGGGAAGAGGAATTGAAAGGCTTCGCGAAGAGGGAATTGACGTAACGGTTGGCGTGCTGGAGCATCAATCCCGGTTAATGAACGAGAAGTTTAACAAATATATTACAACCAAGCTTCCGTTTGTGACTCTAAAAACGGCAAGCACGCTTGACGGCAAAATTGCGACACGGACAGGCGACAGCCGCTGGGTAACAGGTGCCGCGGCGCGCGAGCAGGTTCATACGCTTCGTCATCAGCATGAGGCGATCATGGTCGGAATCGGAACGGTATTGGCGGACGATCCGCTTCTGAACACCCGCGCAACCGTGCCGGCGATCGATCCGGTCCGGATCATCGTAGACTCTTCGCTTCGGCTTCCGCTTCACGCGAGAGTCGTTACGGATCGAACCGTTCGAACGATTGTCCTCACTTCGGGCAGCCGCGCTTCAGCAGACAAATCA
The DNA here is from genome assembly GCF_000422465.1 of Paenibacillus harenae DSM 16969. Taxonomy (GTDB): domain Bacteria; phylum Bacillota; class Bacilli; order Paenibacillales; family Paenibacillaceae; genus Pristimantibacillus; species Pristimantibacillus harenae. The sequence continues at coordinate 743,217 of NZ_KE383842.1, forward strand.
GCTGCTTTAGAAGCCGCCGGAGTTGAAGTTGTCGTATGCGGCGACGGGGAGAAAGTGGATTTGACCGATGCCATGAGGAAGTTAGGGGAGCTGGAGATCGGTTCCATCCTGCTCGAAGGCGGCGGTCAATTAAACGGAGCAATGCTAGAAGCGGGACTCATTGATAAAATTATGCTTTATTATGCTGCCAAAATCATCGGCGGCCTTGAAGCGCCCGGCACGTTCATGTTCGCCGGAATCGAGAAAATGGCGGATGCCGTCTCGCTGGATCGGGTTCATGTCGAAATGGCCGGCGTAGATATTTGCGTATCCGGGTATCCCGTTTATAAGAAGTAGTCTTATAGGAGGTAGCGATGTTTACCGGACTAATTGAGGAAGTAGGACAGATGAAAGGGATCACGAAGCAGGGAGAAGCGATGCTGCTTGTCATTGGTGCAGCGCGCGTAATGGATGGCGTCAAGCTTGGCGATAGTATCTCGGTAAACGGAGTCTGCCTGACTGTGACGGCATTCGACCGTGCCACTTTCTCGGCAGACGTCATGCCTGAGACGTATCGGAAATCCAGCCTTCATCAGCTTCGCCTAGGAGAAAAGGTCAACTTGGAGCGGGCCATGCAGGCGGGAGCGCGTTTTGGCGGACATATTGTGCAGGGGCATATCGACGGAACCGGGCAAATCGTTTCCCGCGAAAACGATGCTAACGCAGTAGTATTCACCGTACGGCTCAATGATACCGGCATGCTGCGCTATGTTATTCCGAAAGGCTCCATCACCATTGACGGCATTAGCCTTACGGTGGCCGACACAACGGCAAGCTCGTTCACCGTCTCGATTATCCCGCACACGTTAAGCGAAACCGCTCTGCAGCATAAGCATGCAGGCGATACGGTTAATATCGAATGCGACGTCATCGGCAAATACGTTGACCATCTGCTTCATTTCAGACAACCGGAATCGGCTCAGCCGAAATCCAAGCTCACGACATCATTCCTGATGGAAAACGGATTTTTATAAAAAGGTTTGTTAAGGCTTGCATGTTTTTTTATTTACAATTATTAAACACTTAAACGCAACACCCGTCTCAGTGGCAAAACCGTCATATTTGTTTTTCAGGTAACCCGGGTGCTCTAAAAGTAAGCGTGTCCCGCAGGGACGAAAGCGATCATTGAACAAAGTAACTTACATCCGTTTCAGTAACTCCAGCGTTAGTCCAATTGCGGTGTCCAGAGGGTGCAACCCTTGGGGCCCTCCCTTGGAAGGGAGGGTTTGGGCGGGTTCGAAAAGCCTTTAAAGGTTTGTTAGAAGCCTTTGAAGGTTTGGTAGAAGCCCTATAAGGGTTTGGGTGCAGTCTCACAAAGGAGGGTTATATCATGGATCAAACCGATCATATTCTTTTTGACAAAATCGAAGAGGCGTTAAACGATCTGAAGCAGGGCAAGCCGATCATCGTCGTCGATGACGAAGACCGGGAGAATGAGGGAGACCTCATCGCGCTGGCCGATAAAACAACGCCCGAGATCATTAATTTCATGATTACGGAGGCGCGCGGGCTTGTATGCGTACCGATTACGCAGGAGCGCGCCGAGGAGCTCGATTTGCCGCCGATGGTGAAGCATAATACCGACTACCACGGAACGGCTTTTACGGTTTCCGTTGATTATATCGGAACGACTACGGGCATATCCGCGTTCGAGCGTTCGCAGACGGTGAAGGCGCTAATTGACCGGACAACGAAAGCGGCCGACTTCCGCAGGCCGGGACATATCTTTCCGCTAATCGCCAAACCAGGCGGCGTGCTTCGCCGGGCGGGCCATACAGAGGCTGCGATTGACTTAGCCGTGATGTGCGGTTCCGAACCGGCCGCCGTTATTTGCGAAATCATTAAGGAAGACGGCACGATGGCGAGATTGCCGGATTTGAATGTTTTCAAACAAAAGCATAACCTGAAGCTCATTACGATCCAAGAGCTGATTCACTACAGAAATCAGAAAGAAAAGCTTGTCGAACGGGCCGTAGACGTAAAGCTGCCTACCGACTTCGGTACCTTCCGGGCGATTGCCTACACGAATATGGTAGACAACAAAGAGCATGTCGCGTTGGTGAAGGGAGAACTGGATCCCGAGAGCGCGATCCTGGTCCGGGTTCATTCGGAGTGCTTGACCGGCGACGTGTTCCATTCGCATCGCTGCGATTGCGGTCCTCAGCTGGAAGCCGCTTTAAGGCAAATCGACGAAGCGGGAAGCGGAGTGCTTCTCTATATGCGTCAAGAAGGAAGAGGCATCGGCCTGATCAACAAATTAAAAGCCTATGAGCTGCAGGAGCAGGGGCTTGATACGGTCGACGCAAATTTAAAGCTTGGCTTTCCGGCCGATTTGCGAGATTATGGTATAGGAGCTCAAATATTGAAGGATCTTGGCATTCGCAAAATGCGTCTGCTTACAAATAATCCCCGCAAGATCAAAGGTCTTGAGGGATACGGGCTCGAGGTTGTCGAACGCGTACCCATCCAAATGGTTGCGAATGAGGACAACAAAGGCTATTTGCGTACGAAGAAGTCTAAGCTGGGACATTTGCTGCGTTTTGAAGAGCAGGACTACCGAATCTAACAACTTGAGAGGATGATTTTAGAATGGCACGTATTTATGAGGGACAATTAGTATCGGAAGGTTTAAAATATGGAATAGTCGTAGGCCGTTTCAACGAATTTATTTCAAGCAAGCTGCTTGGCGGCGCTCTTGATGCCTTCAAGCGTCATGGAGCGAAGGAGGAAGAGGTGGATGTCGCCTGGGTGCCCGGAGCATTCGAAATTCCGCTTATCGCGCAGAAAATGGCGGAAAGCGGCAAATATGATGCGGTCATCACGCTTGGAGCAGTCATCCGCGGATCAACTCCTCACTTTGATTATGTATGCAACGAAGCCGCTAAAGGGGTTGCATCGATTGCGCTCAAAACCGGCGTGCCGACGATATTCGGCGTCTTGACCGTTGATTCGATTGAACAGGCAATTGAACGCGCAGGCACGAAAGCGGGCAATAAAGGTTATGAAGCTGCTGCGAGCGCGATTGAAATGGCTAACTTGACTCAACAATTTAAGGACTAAGCAGCTAGGGAGAAGGCAGGCGGGAGGAAACGGGTGTGTCGGTGCTTTATAAGCTGGATTCCTTCGAGGGACCGCTTGATCTATTGCTTCACCTGATTGATAAGGCTGAAATCGATATCCACGAGGTGTCTATCAGCGAGATTACCATTCAGTATATGGAATACCTCGACGCGATGAAGGAGCTGGAGCTTGAGGTTACGAGCGAGTTTCTGGTCATGGCGGCCACCCTCTTAGCGATCAAGAGCAAGCAGCTGCTGCCGAAGCCGCCCGTGTTCGAGGATGAGTATGAGGATTGGCCGGATGACGGGTTAGACCCTCGCGATAAGCTCATTCAGAAGCTCGTTGAATACCGCAAGTTCAAACAGATAGCCGAACAGCTGCGCGAGAAGGAATTCGAACGCAGTCTCGTCTACTCGAGGGAGCCGGAGGACATGACCCCTTTCATGAAGGAAGAGAAGATGAATCCCGTAGAAGGGCTTCATGTCTCCGATTTGATTGCGGCCTTCCAGAAAGCGCTCCGCCGCGCGTCGAGACGCAATGTGGTCGCCACCGTGCAGCGCGATGAAATATCGGTAAAGGACCGGATCAGCGATATTATGGAGGTACTGAAACAGTTCGAAACGGTCCGGTTCTCCAAGCTCGTCCGCGAGAACATGGACAGGCACGAGGTGGTCGTTACGTTTCTGGCCATACTGGAGCTTATGAAGATGAAGCATATCCGCTGCTACCAGCATCAGCTTTTTGACGATATCGTCATTCATTGGAGAGGAGAATCTTCGGAAAGTGGATTATCCGAAATTGAAGACCATTATTGAAGGCTTGCTCTTTATGGCAGGCGACGAGGGTTTAACGAAGCGGCAGCTGGCTGACATTTTGGAACTCGATGCCGACCTTGCATCCGATCTTGTTTATGACTTGCAGCGCGATCTGGAGCGCGAGGGACGAGGGGTGCAAATTGCCGAAGTGGCGGCTTCCTACCGCCTTACGACGCATCCCGAGCACGCTCCGTACTTCGAGAGGATGGCGTATTCGCCGACTCGCTCGCAGCTGTCGCAGGCGGCGCTCGAAACGTTGTCGATCGTTGCCTACCGCCAGCCGATTACAAGAATCGCCATCGAGGAAATTCGCGGCGTGAAGAGCGACCGCGCGATACAATCGCTCGTATCGAAGGACTTGATTGAAGAGGTTGGAAGGGCGGAAGCGATCGGCCGTCCTATTTTATACGGAACGACGAAATCATTTTTAGATTATTTCGGTTTACCGTCAATCAAGGAACTCCCGGAACCGGGCAATGTGGATATCGATGACGAGCTGGAGGAACAAACGCAGCTGCTGTTCGAACGATTAGACGGCAGGCAAATGACAATTGAAGAAATAAAAGAATGAGATTTGACCGCCGGGTCATACTATATTCAACCCATATTCGGGAAACGGAGGAAGCATCATGATACTCGGTTACCCTTACGGTTGGATAGCGGCGGCCGGTCTCTTTTTTTTGCTCATTTTTACGATTATACTCATGTCTCCGGTTGTCATTAACGGGCATCTCCGGCGGATGGGCAGCAATGATGATGCAGAATTAAGGATCAAGGCATTGTACGGTATCATCCGCTTCCGTTATAAGGTGCCATTAATCGAATTTACAGGGACGACTTTACAGATGAAGAAGCAGGTCGAAACGGAGAATGCCGGCATCAATACGTGGAAGCAGTTCGCGGATGAAATTGATACGGACAGGGTTGTCGGCTCGATTGACAAGATGAAGAAAATTTTGCAGCTGACAAAAGATCTAAAAGGCTGGGTACGGCAAACGATGACGAGGGTTAGCCTCGTGGAGTGGAAATGGACGACTTCCGTGGGCACAGGAGATGCGATGTGGACGGCTATGGCTACGGGCTTCGTGTGGTCGGTAAAAACGTCAATTTTGGGCATACTGTCACAGATCGTGATACTGAAGGCGGAGCCGGAGATGCAGGTACAGCCGAATTATAAGAACTCAGCATTTACTACGGAGTGGTCATGCATAGCCCAAATCCGCTTCGGTTATGCTATTCTTGCCGGACTTCAGCTATTAGTTCGCATGAAGAAAGCGAAAGGAGGCGTCAAAGCATGGCAGAACATCCTATTCAAGGCTTAATGCAAACTGCAATGGAAAATATTAAAGAAATGGTTGATGTCAATACAATTGTCGGCGATCCCGTTCAAACGCCTGACGGCAGCATTATTATGCCGATATCGAAGGTCGGTTTCGGATTTGTAGCCGGGGGCAGCGACATACGGAAAGATGATGCTAATCATAACAATGTGTCGCAGTCTGACGCGCATCATGCTTCCGTATCTTTACCGTTCGGCGGCGGCAGCGGCGGCGGCGTATCGATTACGCCAATCGCATTTCTCGTCGTGGGCACTCATGGCGTGAAAATTGTTCCGCTTGATAGTCAAACGCATCTGCTTGAGCGCGTTATCGATTCAGCGCCCCATGTATTCGAGAAATTACAGTCCATGATGAAGAAGTCGTCATCGACAGTAGCTTACACGGACCCGTTGCAAACGGTCATAACAGACAGCGTCGATGCAACCGATAACCTCTTATGACATAACTGCCCGAGAGGGCAGTTTTTCATTTTTGCGGGCTGTTTTTTCGTCTAGAGCAACGTGTACAGGCATATACTGAATTACGAAAGCAATGCTTCCTATTTCAAATGCTGCGAGAGGGGCAAGTTTAACGATGTTTTTGAAGAAGCTTACGGCATTGGGGCTGATGATCGCCCTGGTGCTTGGGACAGGCACGATTCCGTATGCAGGCGCTGCTCCGGGTCCGCTGGGTACAAACGCGAAAGCGTCGGCGCTGATTGATGTAAGGTCAGGCAGAATATTGTACAGCAGCAACGGAGATACCTCCATGGGAATCGCAAGCTTAACGAAAATCATGACGGCCATCGTCGCGATCGAGCACGGCAAACTTAGCGATATGGTGAAAACAAGCAAACGCGCCGTCGGGAAAGAAGGATCTTCCATTTATCTTCAGCTCGGTGAAGAAATGAGCTTGTTAAATATGCTTTACGGCCTTATGCTCCGGTCTGGCAATGACGCGGCGACAGCCATCGCGGAACATGTAGGCGGGTCGGAGGAAGGCTTTGTGCATCTTATGAATGAAAAGGCCGTTTTTCTGGGATTGGAGCATACACAGTTCAAAAATCCGCATGGACTTGATCAGGAGGGTCATTATTCCTCGGCGAACGATTTGGCTAAATTGACGGCCTATGCGTTAAAAAATGACGTGTTTGCCGAGATTGTAAAGACGCGCGTCAAAAAAGTTCCGAATCCGCATGAAAAGTGGGACTACAGCTACACGAACAAAAATAAGATGCTGGCCATGTACGAAGGCGCCGACGGCGTGAAAACCGGTTACACTAAAAAAACGCTGCGCTGCCTGGTCAGCTCAGCGACAAGAAATGGCCAGCAGCTCGCCGCGGTAACGATAAACGACCGGGATGACTGGGCGGATCACAGCAAAATGCTTGATTGGGGCTTCGAGCACTATCCGTTAAAACAGATCGCTAATAAGGGCCAGGCCATCGCGGGTTACCCATTCGTGGTCGGGCAGACGTTTCATTATCCGATCGAGAAGGATGAATCCGACGCCGTGCAATCCAAGTTAGTTCTTTTTGATACGGCTACGATCCGTTATGCGTTAGGCGAACGCGGTTCTTTGGAGTGGTATATGAATGGCCGTAAAATCGGTGCTGTGCCCGTATATGATGCCGGAAGCAGCAGGCTGAATCTGCCGGATGCTTCGCCAAGAGCGATTCAGTCCTTGGCGGATTTTGAGAAGGCTGCAAGAAATGACGGACGAGCTGTGTTAATGGATTCGATCAAAAAGGTTTTGGACGTTTTATTTGCGCACTGAGGGGAAGATGACGGGGGAGACGTTATCTTTGCCGGAATGGGGAGGCTGCCGAAATGGTGAATTGGATATGGTTGTTTTTTATCGTTGCGAGTGTCGTGGTTGCCGTGGTTAACGGTAAAATGGATGCGGTGACGCAGGCTGCCTTCGAAGGGGCAAAATCCGGCGTCACCGTCAGCTTCGGGCTGATCAGCATTATGGTGTTCTGGCTTGGCATGATGCGAATAGCCGAGGATGCGGGGCTGCTGCAGAAGCTGGCGCGTCTGCTGGGACCGGCCGTTCGGATGCTGTTTCCCGACGTGCCGCGGAACCACCCCGCGATCGGCTATATTATGAGCAATCTAAGCGCTAATTTGTTCGGCCTGGGGAATGCGGCTACGCCGATGGGGATCAAAGCCATGCAGGAGCTCCAGAAGCTGAATCCGGACTCTGCGACAGCGACGCCGGCGATGTGCACCTTGCTGGCTCTGAATACGTCAAGCATTACGATTATACCGACTACGCTCATCGCGATCCGGATGAATTACGGATCGGCGAATCCCGCAGAGATTATCGGAACGACGCTTGCAGCCACCTTCGTCGCTACCTCGGCAGCCATCCTGGCCGACAAGTGGTACAGACGAAAGTCGCCGCCTACGCTTATACGAACAAACGGGTCGCAATCTACCGATATAAAAGCTCACTCTGCGGATGTTGGAGGAGGTGAGCGGGTTGTATAATTTTTTAACAAGTTTGTCCGCGTGGATGATTCCCGCTATCATCGTATTTATTCCGCTGTATGCAGCGCTGCGGCGCAAAGTGCCCGTCTATGAAACCTTTGTAGAAGGGGCAAAAGACGGCTTCGGAACGGCGATCAACATTATTCCTCATCTCGTTGGCATGATGGTGGCCATCAGCATGTTCCGCGCTTCCGGCGCGCTGGAGCTCATGCTTTCAGCCGTCCGCCCTTTCTTCGATTGGGCGGGAATCCCGAGCGAGGTGCTGCCGCTAGGCATTTTGCGGCCGCTGACCGGTGCCGGCTCGCTAGCTTTTACAACCGATCTCATCCAAACCTTCGGTCCCGATTCAATGATCGGACGCATCGCTTCAACGATTCAAGGCAGCACCGATACGACGCTGTACGTGCTGACGGTCTATTTCGGAGCGATTGGCATTCGCCGTACCCGTTATGCGCTTAAGGTCGGGTTATTTTCAGACATCGTCGGGTTTTTCGCGGCTATTTTCATTTGCTTATACATATTCGGGTAACGGCGCTTGTGCTTTGTTCCTCATATCGTTATGATGGAGAATGAGGTGAAAGACATTGGAAGAACGTCTACAGAAAATATTAGCGGCGGCAGGCATTGCATCGCGCCGCAAGTGCGAAGAAATGATACTGGCCGGCATGGTGGAGGTTAACGGCCAGAAGGTCGCGACATTAGGCGTGAAAGCCGATCCGTCGGTAGACGCCATCACTGTGAACGGCAAGCCGATTAAGAGCGAGAAGAAGCTTTACCTGATGCTTAACAAATCCAAGGGAGTCATCACGAGCGCCAAGGATCCGCAGGGCCGCAAGGTTGTGTCCGACTTTTTGCCGGGCATTAAGGAACGCGTTTATCCGGTCGGAAGATTGGATTATGATACGGAAGGCTTGCTTATTCTGACAAACGACGGCGAATTTGCAAATTTGCTGACACACCCGAGCCATCACGTGCCGAAAACCTACCGGGCAACCGTCAAAGGAGTTCCGCACGGTACCGCCTTGGAGCAACTGCAGAAGGGGATTAAGCTGGAGGACGGCATGACCGCTCCCGCAGAGGTCGAATATCACGACGTCGATACGGAAGCCAACGAGGCGACCATTACGATTACGATCTATGAGGGGCGCAACCGCCAGGTCCGCCGTATGTTTGAAGCGATCGGACATAAAGTGATCAGGCTCAAGCGGATTCGCTTCGGCGAACTCGGGCTGGAATCGCTTGGCAGAGGCAAGTATCGGCATTTGACTCCGAATGAAGTGAAGGAGCTTCTGTCAATAGCGCGCAAGACACATAAAGTTCATAAAAAGTAATCGACGGCGGCAGTAATTGCCGTCGAATTTTCGTTATAATGGAAATATTCGTGGCTGTTGAGACAGTAGCTGGTGGTGATATTTAATATGGGAAAGTCGCGTAAAACGGTGCAAATCGTTATTCTGGTCGCGGTATTGATTATTGGCGGCTACGCGATCGGTTCTGCTTTGTTTTCGGGGAAGGACGAAGGGCCGTTGAAGGCGGGCAGCGAGCCGCCGCAGTTTGAGCTTGCCGATCTGGATGGCCATGTGCATCGGTTGTCAGATTATAAAGGCAAAGCTGTCGTCGTCAACTTCTGGGGTACCTTCTGTCCGCCATGCGTGAAAGAGATGCCTGAGTTCGAACGGCAGTATGAGAAATGGAAGGATCAAGGCCTTGTGATCCTGGCAATTAATTTAAGCGAGGATACGCTGACGGTGAACAACTTTGTGCGCCGCTTTGATCTTCATTATCCGATATTGCGCGATGTGAATCGCAAAACCGAACGCAGCTACGGGCTGAAATCATATCCTACTACTTTTTTCATTAACCGGGACGGCTCGATTTTGGAAATAAAGGTAGGCGGTATGACGGAAGCGGATATTGACGAACGGATAGAAAGGCTGCTTCAGCGGTAGGAGGTAGACGGTGTTAGGGGTAGAGAACACAAAATGCGAATGCGGACATCAAAATTCGGTCGGCACCGTATTGTGCGAGAGCTGCGGCAAGCCGCTCGAAACGGACGATTTATCGGATTTGCCATTGGAAATGCGGTATGACGGCGTTGCCCGGCGATCGCAGAAGAGCAATCCGAACTTTATCGACCGGATATGGAACTTTTTCTCGTCCGTCAAAATTGCGATCCATATGATTGTAATTACTTTTTTGACGGCCATGCTCGGCACGATTTATCCGCAGGAGAATACGTTTATCAATAATTTTGATCCATCGGTTTATTATGAAGAAACCTACGGTCTACCGGGCAAGCTGTATTATTTGTTCGGATTGACGCACACGTATGAATCCTGGTGGTTCATCGGCTTGCTCGTCATGATCGGCACATCGCTCGTTATCTGCAGCTTGGACCGGGTGCTGCCATTGTACCGCGCGCTCAGCAAGCAGCAGATCCGCAAGCATCCGCAATTCATCCAACGCCAGAAGACGGTCTTCCGGCATCAGCTGGAAGACGATGAGGAGCAATGGTCGGATCAGTTCGGGGCGCAGCTGAAGCGGAAAGGATACCGCATTCATAGAGACGGAACAGCGCTGCTTGCCGAGAAAAACCGGTTTAGCCGGTGGGGACCGTATATTAATCATATCGGCCTTATTCTCTTTCTTCTTGCCATACTGGCCCGCAGCATTCCGGGCTGGCAGATGGACAGCTACGTTACCGTGCCTGACGGGGACACCGTCCAAATCGCGGACACGAATTATTACGTGAAAAACGAGAAATTCACGGTGGAGTATTACAAGGACGAAGAGCTGCCGGATAAGCTGAAGGGGACCGCCCGGGCTAAGCTTTTTGAAACAAAAGCCGTGCTGTACGAATGTGTAAGCAAATGCGACGATCAGCTGCAGGAGCCGGTGCTTGAAGAGGTGAAGCGGCATAATATCGTTGTCAACGAGCCCTTGAAATACAAAGGATTGAAGCTGTATCAATTTGACTTCGATACAACTCCCCGGTTGAATGCCGTCCGGCCCGTGCTGGTGGACAAGCGGACGGGGGAAACATACGGGCCGTTTGAGCTCCCGATGAAGGATTCGCCGCTGCAGCATAAGCTTGGACCGTTTACGCTTGATTTATATGCGAACTATATGGAATTCGCAATCGGCGACAACGGGGAGCCGGTTACCTTATCCCGCGATCCTGTAGCGCCGGCATTTATCTTTACGGTAAAGGGTCCGGGTCTTGATCCGGCAGGCGAACCTTATCTGTACTTCCCGATGCAGAAGGACAAGGTAAAGTTCTCGCAGGACACGATAAACGCAGCGGTTGCGGCTAAAATCGAGATCAGGGTAGACGGGATGGAAAATGTTGATTTCTCGGAAGCTTCGACGTATTTGAACGTTCGCATGGACAGAGCTTTGCCTTATGTGTGGGTTGGCGCCGCTTTCTCGATGATAGGCTTGCTAATGGGTTCGTATTGGCAGCATCGCCGGATCTGGCTCCGGATCGATAACGGAGAGCTTTCGCTAGGCGCGCATACGAACAAAAATTGGTACGGAATGCGCTCGGATGTCGCAACAGCCCTTCAGAAAACAGGGATTGCCGTAGATCCGAAGTCGCTTGATAACGGAGGGAACAACGCGTGAATTTAGTTGACTTTAGCAGCGACGCTTTTATCGTCGCATTCTTCCTGTATTGCTTTGCCTTTATGTTCTATGTGATAGCGATAGCGGGAAAAAAATGGAGCAATCGCGATCCCTTTCAGCATGAGAAGCGCTGGGGAAGAATCGCTTTCATTGCGTCAAGCCTCGGCTTAGCGTCTCATCTTACGTTTTTCTTCACCCGATGGGCGGGCAGCGGTCAAATTCCGACGAGCAATATGTATGAATTTATGACCTTCCTCGGCATGGCGATCATGATCGCCTTCACGATCGTCTATGCCATTTACCGCAAGGCGCTCCTCGGCATGTTCGCTTTGCCGCTGACGGTTATTATCGTCGCTTACGCTTCGGTATTTCCGCAGGAGGTGCAGCCGCTGATTCCGGCGCTGCAAAATGTTTGGCTTAAGGTGCATGTGACGACAGCCGCCCTCGGAGAAGCCTTCTTCGCCGTCGGTTTTGCGGCCGGACTGATGTACTTGCTGCGGGTCATCGATTTTAAAGGGAAAACGAAGGAAGCGCGCAGATCGCAATTCTGGGTCGAATTTTCCTTATATTCAATCGTTCTTATCGTAGGGTTTATCATTGCCGTATTCGCTTTCCGCGGCATGGGCTATGAAGCGCAGTTCGTGCAGGAGCAATCGAAAATCGATGCGAAGGGCATTGAATCGACAACTTCGGAAACCGTAAACTACACGCTCCCGCCGATCGTAAAGCCATATAACAGCGATATTGTTCAAATGGACAGCTTCCTCGGTATGGATGCACCGATATTTGAAGCGCCGTACTGGATGAACGGCGTGAATTCGGGAAGAAAGCTGAACACCGTCGTATGGTCGGTCATTGCCGGCTCTCTGCTGTACGGCTTGCTTAGACTGATCTTCCGCAAACCGCTTGGCGCCGTGATACACCCCTTGATGGACGGAGTTGATCCGGAGGATTTGGACGAGATCAGTTATCGCGCGATCGCCATCGGTTTCCCGATCTTTACGCTTGGCGCGCTAATCTTTGCGATGATCTGGGCCAATATCGCATGGGGCCGCTTCTGGGGCTGGGATCCGAAAGAGGTATGGGCGCTTATTACCTGGCTCTATTACAGCGCTTATCTGCATTTCCGCTTATCCCGCGGCTGGCAGGGATTAAAGTCGTCCTGGCTTGCCGTCATCGGTTTTGTGATCGTTCTGTTTACGCTAATCGGCGTTAACCTCGTCATTGCCGGTTTGCATTCTTATTCTGGCGTCTAGCCTTTAAGCTGAGAGGAGTCATGCATCATGTCTGATTATTCAAGCCGGATTTTGGTCGTTGACGATGAAGAAAGAATTCGCCGCCTGCTCAAAATGTATTTGGAAAAGGAAGGCTATACGATTGACGAGGCAGAGGACGGAGAAACCGCTCTGAGACTCGCGTCGGGTACGGACTATGCGCTTATATTGCTTGATGTGATGCTTCCCGGCATAGACGGGGTCGAGGTATGCTCGCGCTTGCGCCAGGTGAAAGCGACTCCCGTCATTATGCTCACAGCTAAAGGGGAAGAGATGAACCGCGTGCAAGGATTTGAAGTCGGAGCGGATGATTATGTCGTCAAGCCGTTCAGCCCGCGCGAAGTCATCTACCGCGTCAAAGCGATCTTGAGACGTTCTTCGGCAACGGCCTTCCTTACAAAGGAAATGAACTCAAGCAATAATATCGTATTCCCGCATCTCGTCATTGAACATGACGCGCATAGAGTAACCGCCGGCGGGCAAGAGGTCAGCCTTACGCCGAAGGAGTACGAGTTGCTTCATTATTTGGCCGTATCGCCCGATAAGGTTTTCTCGCGCGAGGAGCTGTTGAAAGACGTATGGAATTATGAATTCTTCGGCGACTTGCGGACGGTCGACACGCATGTTAAGCGTCTGCGCGAGAAGCTGAATAAAGTATCTCCGGATGCGGCAGCGATGATTACGACGGTATGGGGCGTCGGTTATAAGCTTGAGGTGCCCAAATAAATGAGTTTGTGGCAGCGGCTTTTCAACAGACTGCTGCGAAGCGTCGTCGGAAAGCTTTGGGCGACGATTATGCTTCTCGTGGCAGTCGTTTTACTTATCGTTGGCGGTTTCCTTCTGCAGTATGTGGATATGTTTTCGTTTCAGGACGCGCATATGGTCAAGGTGCTTTTTGTTCTGACAGCGGTCATCGGGTTTTCATTATCCACCTTTTTCGCTTTTTTCTTATCGAAAAAAATTCAGCAGCCTCTCCTGCAGCTGAAGGATGCGGCCGATAAAATTTCACAGGGCAATTACAGCGCGCGCGTTCAAATCCGTTCTTCGGACGAAATCGGAGAGCTCGCGAATACGTTCAATCACATGACAGAGCAGCTGGATAAGCTCATTCATGATTTGAATCACGAGAAAAACCATCTGGCAAGCATTCTGCGCAGCATGGGGGACTCCGTGATTACCTTTAATGCCGAAGGCAAGGTGATCTTGACCAATCCGAGCGGACATCTGCTCCTCAATCAATGGTCCGGCATTGAGCTGGCCTGGGAGGAGGTGCACAGCGAGGATGGGGAGGCAGGCACCGAAGTGCCGGTTCCTCTGCGCGAGCTGTTCCTGAGCGTCATGGAGGAAGGCAGGGATGCGACGGATAAGATACATGTCCTGAGCAGCGTCTGGTCGGTGGTGATGGCTCCTCTGCAGTCTGGCGGCATTATTCGCGGCGCGGTGGCAGTCATTCGGAATGTGACGGAGGAGCATAAGCTGGAGAAGCTTCGCAGAGATTTCGTGGCGAACATCTCGCATGAAATCAGAACGCCGCTGTCCATGCTGCAGGGCTACAGCGAAGCGCTCCTCGATGATATCGTCGCCTCGCCGGAGGAGCGCAGAGAGCTCGTTCAGGTCATTTATGACGAATCGCTGCGGATGGGCAGGCTGGTAAATGATTTCCTCGATATCGCCCGGATGGAAGCCGGTCATGTGGACATGCACTTTCAGAGGGTAGACCTGAGCCAGATCGTAAGAAGAGTGCATCGAAAATTCCAGGTGTATGCGAAGGAGAGGGAAGTCAGATTGATTTCCAGGCTGCCGGAAACGCCGCTGGATGTAAAGGCCGCGGATGAGGACCGGCTGGAACAGGTGCTGACGAATTTGCTCGATAATGCGCTTCGCCATACGCCGTCTGGCAAAACGGTCACATTAGCAGGCGAGCATGTGCATGTAAGCGGCCGCGAGTTCGTTCAACTGAGCGTAATCGATGAAGGGCAGGGGATCCCGGCAGAGGACGTTCCGTTTATATTCGAGAGGTTCTATAAGGCCGATAAAGCGCGTAAGCGCGGTACGAACGGCGGCACCGGTCTCGGCTTGGCCATTGTCAAAAACTTGATTGACCTCCATCAAGGACGAATCGTTGTCGAAAGCGCCGCAGGAACGGGCACGACGTTTACGCTATTACTGCCTGTCGAAGTCAATCACTAGTTGTCAGTGCGTTCCCGCGGGAGCGCTTTTTTTGTAGAATGGGGAAGAATATTCTTGTTGTACGTGAAACAAAACGAGCCACCCGGTTTGTCCGGCTGGCTCGTTCTGCGTAATTAACACCTATATGATTACAGGAGCGTAATTTCTTTCGCTGTGTTCAGTTCAGGCATGCCGGTCAGCTGCTCAAGCACTTCTTTCGGCGTAGCTTTATCGACACGAAGCACCATGATAGCCGATCCTCCGACAAGCTGGCGGCCTACCTGCATCGTTGCGATGTTGACATCGTTGTTACCCAGAAGGGTACCGACACGGCCGATAATACCCGGCTTATCATTATGCGAAATCAGAATGAGATTGCCCTCCGGCGTTACGTCTACCGGGAATTTGTCAATCTGGACAATACGCGGGCCATAGCCCGTCAGCAAAGTGCCGGCAACGATCCGCTCTTCCTTCTTCGTACGAAGCGATACCGTAACCAAGTTCGTGAAGTCCTTCGAAGCATGCGATTTTTGGATAACGATATTAACATCGCGCACTTTCGCAAGATGCATCGAGTTGACGACATTAACCTGTTCGGTGCCCAGATGATGGGCAAGAACGCCGCGTACGATATAGCGGGTAAGAGGCTGCGTATCCACTTCCGCAAGCTCGCCGGCATATCCGACGACAATTTCGGTAACTGCGCCTTCAGTAGCTTGGGCAATAAAGCTGCCGAGCTTCTCGCCAAGCGTGAAGTAAGGCTGCAAAATGTTTTGCAGGTTTGCCGGGATGGGCGGCATATTAACCGCGTTAATGAACGGTTCGTTACGCAGGATGCGGATGACCTGCTCGGATACGTCAATCGCCACGTTCTCCTGTGCTTCGACTGTCGACGCGCCCAGATGAGGCGTGACGATAATTTTAGGATGAGCGAGGAAAGGGTGATCTTCAGCTGGCGGTTCAACCTCGAATACGTCGAATGCCGCGCCGGCTACAACTCCATTGTCAATGGCGTCAACCAGAGCAATTTCATCGATGATACCGCCGCGCGCGCAGTTTATGATACGCATGCCAGGCTTCATCACTTCAAATTGCAGCTTGCCGATCATATGGCGCGTCTCCGGCGTAAGCGGCGTATGAACGGTCATGAAGTCGGCGTTACGAACGATGTCGTCCACGCTGGCAAGCTTCACGCCCAGCTTCTCCGCTCTTTCCTCGGTCATGAACGGGTCATAACCCATAATGTCCATGCCGAACGCTTTGGCGCGTTTGGCAACCTCGCTGCCGATTCGGCCCATACCGAGAACGCCTAGCGTTTTGTTGCGGAGCTCGACGCCGAGAAAGGACTTGCGGTCCCAAGTGCCGTTAACGGTCTTCATGTACGCTTGCGGAATATGACGGGCTACCGCCATCATCATGGCGAATGTGTGCTCACAGGTCGTAATCGTATTGCCGTCCGGAGCGTTAATAACAATAATACCGCGCTGCGTAGCGGCATCCAAATCGATATTGTCGACGCCTACGCCTGCGCGTCCGACAACCTTCAGCTGTTTGCCGGCTTCCATAATTTTCGCCGTTACGCGGGTTTGGCTGCGAACGAGCAATGCATCGTATTCGCCGATGATGGCAACAAGCTCATCCTCGCTTAGCCCTGGTTTTTTGTCGACTGCGATGTCTGACGCATCTACGAGCTGTTGGATGCCCATGTCGCTGATTGGATCGGAAACTAACACTTTAAACATGTGAAGTATGCCTCCTAGAATGGGACGAAGCTTAGACGCTCCGCTTAATATGTACAGAAAAACCCTCAACCCGGCACCGTTGTGCAGCAGCGGGACGAGAGTTTGATCTTCGATCGTAACGAAATGGGTTCATGTTTCTATGCCTAATCGACTTTTCTATTTTATAGCAAGGCGGTAGATAAATGCAATGCTCAAACTTGCCGAAATGTGAAAATTTCGTTATGATTCAAGCATTATAAGCAACAAAATGCGACAAGGGAGGACTTAATAGAATGGCGAATTGGCAAAATGTGACCCCTCAAGCCATGCTTGAATTATTGGAGTCCGGCCAAGTGAAACCGGAACAGCTCATTGATGTCAGAGAGCCGTATGAATGGGATTATTACCATATTGATCAATCCAAGCTGATTCCAATGAACACCATTCCATTAATAATAAGCGAACTCATGCAGGAGCAGCCGATCTACGTCATTTGCGCCCATGGCGTAAGAAGCGTCGCCGTATGCAGCTATTTAGAAGAACAAGGCTGCAGCGGCATCCACAATGTTACGGGCGGGATGGCGGCTATTGCCTCGTTGAAAGGTTTTCGATACGATTAACCGGATTCAGGAAAGAAAAAAGGGAGCTGCGGAAACAGATCCTGCTGATAGAGCCGTGATTTGTTTTGCGTGAAATCGCCTGACCGGACGGCGTCCGTATTAATTAACAGATCAACGACAGCGGAGAGCGTATGCAGCTTCATTTTTGCCGCCTGCCCCGAAATGACGAAATCATCGACGCGGCTGGTCAAGTCATGCGGATAATAAATAGTCAGCTTCTTGCGTGACATCAACTGATCGGCCATCAGCTTATTTTTGACAATGAAGGGAAGCTTCTCCCATTCCGAGAGTTCCAGAATCGAAGAAGCCTTATACTCCGAAGGAATGTCCAAATTGACGGTCGCGGCCCATATTTGCATAGCGGAATAGTAGGCCTGTTGAGCTGTCAAGGCATTTTGCGAGGCGGATAAAAATGTTTTCTCCTTTACGACATGCTGCGCAAGATCGTTATTATCCAAGGTTTTGGCGCTTGCGGCTGCTTTCACTGCAGCATCCTTAAACAGCTTTAAGCTCCTTATGTAGTTGACCTGCGACTCCGCGAGCAATGGCGATTTCTGCATATCGACGGAGCTTGCTTCACCGGCTTTGGTCTCGGCCAGGTTCGATAAATCTTTGAACATGGAAGTTGCTTCACTCGTTTTGCCTTGCGATAATTTAACCATAGCCGCGAACCATTCGTTCTGAAATTCCCGATAAGGCAAAAATACAGTATGATAGAAAGAAACCAAATCCTGCTGCTGGTAGGGAAGATCGGAAGGCGCAGCGCCGTTCCCAGCCTCCTTTTCCTTTGCGTAGTTGGCTTCGGTTTTTTCGGTGCCGATCTGAATGCCGTAGAAAAAAGCGCCTACCGCGCATACAAGCATGAACACAAACCCAACACTAAATAACATGGCGGTCGTCGTTAATTTTTTTTCCATCTCTGTCTCTATCTCCTTCTATGTCGGTAAAATAGGTTGTCGAATTGTTCTATCAGTATAGGGGAAAAGGTCGAAAAAGAAAATATAATTGCTCCAGACAGGCGGGAATCTATGAAGAAATTCGATTTACGCAACATTCGGATCCGCAAGGTATCGGTCGATGACCTCGATGACCGCATGCTGCTCATTAACTTATATGGCACACAAGCGCTTACTTTGATTATCGGCATCCTATGGGTTTTATTTCAGCGCCAGAATTTGATCCAATTATTTACAATCCCGAAGGAGCTGGCATTTCTGTGGTGGGGGGCCGGACTTGCCTGCGCCGTGATCCTCGTAGACTTGCTGATTTCACGCTTTGTTCCGGAGGAGGCAAATGACGACGGGGGCGTCAATGACCGTATCTTTCGAAAACGTCCGATATGGCATATCGCCGTCATTTCCTTTGTGGTATCGATATGCGAGGAGCTGTTGTTCCGCGGGGCTATCCAGCATGCGATCGGACCATATTGGACAAGCATTATATTCGCAACGATTCATGTCCGTTATTTGAAACACTGGATTCCGACCGGTTTAGTGTTCTCCATCAGTTACGGCCTAGGCTGGATTTATATGCAATCGGGTTCGATCTGGGCGCCGATCATCGCTCATTTTTTAATTGATTTCGTAATGGGTTTAATTATCCGATTCAGGAGGGAGTCATGAGCAGGAAAGAAAGGTTTAGCCGTTCGGCAGCTAAACAGAATAAGAAGGCGGCAGCGCCGCCCAGCAAGGGAACGGATTCCCTTGACAGCGAAACGCTCCCGCCGCGTAGTAAAAAATTTCCATCCAGCATTCATAAAGTGACGAAGTGGTATTACAATTTGCTGTTTCTATTATTTGTCTGTCTGGTCGGAGGACTGTTCTGGTACGGGCTTAAATTCAGCGATTAGTCTCAATCGCGGCCGGATCGATAAAGCTGTACCCCTTCTCTTCCAGCTTCGTCAGCAGCTCGTCAAGCGCATCGGCCGTCCACCGCAGCTCGTGCATCAAAATATTTGCGCCTGGGTGAAGCTGCTCGAGCACATTCCGTATCACTTCGGCCGGTTTGTCCTTCGTTGATTTATCCCAGTCAAGAGAACCGTTCGACCACGTCATGTACAGCATGCCGTGGTTTTTGGCCGTATTTCTGACCAAATCCCCGCCCGATCCGTAAGGAGGGCGGAAGAACTTCGGTTTTTCGCCGGTAAGCGATTCAATCTCAGTCTGCAGATCGCCGATCTGCTGTTCCACCGATTGCTCGGATTCATTTTTCAAATTAATGTGATCCCATGAATGGTTGCCGATGGTCTGGCCTCTCTCGTGAATGAGCTTTAGCAAATCCGGATTTTGCTTCACCCTGTAGCCGTTAACGAAAAAGATGGCTTTTGCCTCATGCTTATCGAGCGTATCGAGAAGACTTAGAAGGATATCCTTATTTATCGGTCCGTCATCGAAAGTAAGCAAAACGGCCTTATTCGTCGTCTCCTTGCTGAGCGGCTCAAACCGGAATGCGTCATTCATCCGATACAGCTTGGGAGTCGGCTCCTCGGTTGCAGTCTCCGGGGACGCGGAGGGAGGAGCCTCGCTTACAAGCGGGCTTCCTGCGACAGGCGAAGTTGTTGCTGCAGGTGAAGGCGATTCCCGGATCATGCCGTTCATCGTATGGTCATTGTTCTCTGCGGGACGGCCGCAGGCAGAGAGAAGGAGCGCCAGCAGAAAGACCGGCCAGAAAGGTATGCGTTTCATATTCATCATGACCTCCGAAATCCAATAGGTTATTTATTCGTGCTCAACGCGCTGAAACGACATCATTGTATCATACTTGCCCCTATGCGGCTGTAGAATGATTTCCTTATTTTATATGGAATGGCGGTATCGCTTGGCGGTCAAAATAATCATGTATACGATAAGGAAAGAGGTGTCCATCATTATGAGATTAAGCGGGTTAATTGTTGGAGGATTAATCGGTGCGGCCGCCACTGTGTACTTCTCAAACAGGCGGCCGGGAGCTATGGCATGGGCGGGAAATGCATTGTCGGACGTAAGCTCGAAGGTTGCGAGCAAGTCCATGTCCAAAATATGGAATGCGAAATGGAATGCCGGGGGAGCTGCCGCCATGGCCCCAAAGCGTTCAGACGATACCGCCGCAAGCTCAGAAGCCGCATGGGAGCAAATTGAAGCTATCGTGGAAAGCGATCCCGTTATTAAGAAGGAAGCGGCTAAAATCAAAGCGGAATCGTCGTCGGTTGCCCATTAATTTGCCTGAAGTAATCGGAATCGTTGGAACGCTGCGCACAGATGCGAAGCGCTCAAACGATTCTTTTTTTTCATGCAATATTAGTGCAATCAAGCAGTAATTCTGATAAAGTAGTTACATAGCACGATTTGATCTTTTTGGTCACATCTTACTAAAAATTTCATACGCTGTTACAACAGATGCTGCAGAGGAGGATCCTGTCATGAAAATCGAACGGCTGAGTCAGGACAAGATACGGATTTTCCTGACGTTCGACGACCTGCTGGAACGGGGGATCCAGAAGGAAGACATGTGGCGCGAAATTCCAAAAGTACACGAACTATTCAGTGAAATGATGGATCAAGCATACAGTGAACTTGGATTCGATGCCAACGGCCCGTTAGCGGTCGAAGTGTTTGCCCTCCCCGCGCAAGGTATGGTGGTGATTGTCACTCGTGGCAAAATGAACGGTCATGACGGAGAACGTGCATCCGACGAAGACGACACAGATGACGAGATATACGAGATGGAAGTTACGCTCGAGCAAAGCGATGTCGTTATGTATGCCTTCCGGGAATTTGAAGATGTCATATCGGTGTGCAAGCAATTGCAGGCTTCGACGCTGACGGAGGACGGAAGGTTATATTTCTACAACGGTAAGTATATACTGGCATTGGAGCCTGCGCTGATCGACTCGTCTAGACATAACGCCGTCATCGCGCTGCTTGCGGAATACGGTGAAGCAACCTCGGTCACCTACGCCATGCTGGAAGAGTACGGTAAAATGATTATGTCCGAAGCGGCTGTGCGGGAGATTTGTAATCATTTTAAATTTTAACAAGAGCTTAGAACTGGCTTGCCTAATAGGAGCATCTGCGGGATGAATGTGTCCGTATGATGCTCTTCTTATGTGTCTGAAGGGTCCGCTCGAATACGGCGAAGAAAAGGCGTTCATATTAGAGGTAGACAAAGGCGGTGAATGGAATGAACAAGCATGAAGCCAATGATGTTCTGCTTTCTACTCAAATCGTAATCGAACAAGCGCTGATGAGGCTGGGTTACGATCAAACGATGATCGAATTGCTGAAGGAACCGATGAGGCTGCTGACCGTCCGGATACCTGTACGCATGGATGACGGATCGACGAAGGTGTTTACCGGATACCGTTCCCAGCATAACGATGCGGTAGGGCCCACGAAGGGCGGCGTCCGCTTCCATCCGGCCGTTACCGAAAATGAAGTCAAGGCGCTTTCCATTTGGATGAGCCTGAAGTGCGGCATTGCAGATCTTCCTTACGGCGGCGGCAAGGGCGGCGTTATTTGTGACCCGCGCACGATGTCGTTCCTCGAGCTGGAGAGGCTGAGCCGCGGCTATGTGCGTGCCGTAAGTCAAATTGTCGGACCCAATAAGGATATCCCGGCCCCCGACGTGATGACCAACTCGCAAATTATGGCATGGATGATGGATGAGTACAGCAGAATACGCGAATTCGATTCTCCCGGATTTATAACGGGCAAGCCTCTCGTCCTGGGCGGATCGAAAGGAAGAGAAACGGCAACAGCCCGAGGCGTCGTCATTATGATTCACGAAGCGCTGCGATTGAAGGGGATAGCGCTTGAGAACGCTAGAATCGTTATTCAAGGCTTTGGCAATGCGGGCAGCTATCTTGCCAAATTCATGCATGAGTCCGGCGCCCGCGTAATCGCTATTTCCGATGTGAACGGGGCGTTGTATAATAAAGATGGGCTCGATATTGAATATTTGCTCGACCGACGCGATTCTTTCGGAAATGTAACGAATTTGTTTCCGAAGACCATCACGAACGCCGAGCTGCTGGAGTTGGAGTGCGATGTGCTTGTGCCGGCGGCGATCGAGAACCAAATCACGGAGCAAAATGCGCCTAATCTGCGCGCGGCGGTCGTCGTCGAGGCAGCTAACGGCCCCACGACGCTGGAGGCAACCAGAATCCTTACGGACAGAGGGGTGCTGCTTATCCCCGACGTGCTTGCCAGCTCCGGCGGCGTAATCGTGTCTTATTTCGAATGGGTTCAAAATAATCAAGGCTACTATTGGGATGAGCAGGAAGTGGACGATAAGCTTCAAATCATGATGAAACGGGGCTTTGAGCACGTGTATGACATACACCGCACCCGCAAGGTCGATATGAGGCTTGCCGCCTATATGGCCGGAGTACGCAAAATGGCCGAAGCGGTCCGTTTCCGCGGATGGGTGTAAGAAGGGTGTAAGAAAGCAGGGGAGAATTGGTGTTGTTTTCCGTACTGACAGCGGCTGTAGCGCCAGGCGTTTCGCTGCTTACTTACCTATATTTAAGGGACCGTTACGATGCCGAGCCGATCCATATGGTCGCGAGAATGTTCGTGCTCGGCATATTGGTTGTCGTGCCGATTATGGTTATTCAGCGGGGAATCGAATTATGGCTGGGCGATCACAACGTCGTTTTTGCTTTTATACAAACGGCTGGCGTTGAGGAATTTGTCAAATGGTTCGTGCTGTATCACGTCATTTACAACCATACGGAATTTGACGAGCCTTACGACGGAATTGTCTATGCGGCTTCCATTTCGCTCGGATTTGCAACGCTCGAGAATGTGCTTTATGCCATTTACTCGCCGGCTACATTCGGCACGCTGCTCGTTCGGGCGCTGCTGCCCGTCTCCGGCCATGCGTTATTTGGCATTATGATGGGCTATTATTTGGGAAAAGCAAAATTCGCGTCCAAGAAGCAAAGCTATACTTTTCTAGCCATTTCGTTTGCGCTGCCGGTCATGCTCCACGGTACTTACGACTGGATTATGATTACCAGCCAATCGAACTGGATGTGGTTCATTATTCCGTTCATGATTATTTTATGGATATGGGGGCTGCGCAAAATGAACCGCGCCAATTCCCGTTCTCCTTTCCGGTTCCTTATCCGGGAGGATGAGATTAAACTTTAGGCGTTCCGTCTATACTGACAATAAATAGCAGTGTCCGGGATGACGGCACTTCATTATTTCAGCTGGAGGGATTTATGGAAGCGGCAAGAATTAAGGTAACGATCAGGTGCAACGTATGCGGGGAGAAATTTGTGCTGCGCGGACGGAGAGACAAGGGCATGATCGATACAGGCTTCAAGCAGTGCATATGTAATAATTCGAATGATTTGGATATCGAAGAGCACAGCGTTTATTAAATTATTCGGCAAGCAAGGCAATTGAATAACGGGATGCATAAAGCTCCCTTGGGCAAACCAAACTAAAACCAGGTTTTGCACAAGAAAGGAGCTTTTGTGTTATGTACCAGCGACTCAGCTCGATCCTGTTTCCCATTATGTCCCTATTATTCATTGGCGCGGCATTTTGGGGCTATCAGGAGCATCAAGAGAAAAACTCGATATTGATAAAAGCGGAGAATCAGTATCAGCGGGCATTCCATGACTTAACCTACCATGTCGAGCAGGTTCATCAGCAATTGGGCAATACGCTTGCCGTTAACTCGACATCTCAAAGCTATCACCGCAAAGGTCTTGTCAATGTGTGGCGATTAACAAGCCAAGCGCAAAATGAGATTAGCCAATTGCCGTTAACTCTGCTTCCCTTCAATAAGGCGGAGGACTTTTTATCGCATATCTCGAATTTTGCTTACAAGACAGCGGTTCGGGATTTAACGAAGGAGCCTTTGTCTCCGGATGAATTTAAAACAATGAAAACCTTATATGCCAAATCGGAAGAAATATCAAAGGAGCTGCTCGGTATGCAGCAAACCGTGCTGGCGAACAATTTACGATGGATGGACGTTGAAGTTGCGCTGGCCTCCGAGAATTCGAACAATGACAATGCGATTATCGACGGGTTCAAGACGGTCGATCAGAAGGTCAGCGAATATCCGGAAATCAATTGGGGTCCTTCGGTGGCAAGCATGTACCAGAAACGGACGATCAGCATGCTCAGCGGCAATCAGGTTACTCCTGAGGAAATCAGAAAACAGGCTGCGAAATTTTTGAATGCCCCGGATGCCGATATTCGCGTTGTTGAGAACGGGAAAGGCACCGAGTACGCGTCCTATTCCGCAACGGTAGACCGGGGAGGCGACGACGGCAAGCTGCAGATGGACTTTACGCAAAAAGGCGGTCAGCTCATCTGGTTCATGAACTCGCGCGAGATCGGGGATAAGAAGATCGACTTCGAACGGGCGAAAGCCGCCGCCGACTCTTTCTTAAATGAACATGGTTTTGAGGGAATGCAGGCTGTCAGCTACGATCTATTCAATAACACAGGTTCCTTCACTTACGTCGGCCTTCAAAGCGGCGTGTTGATCTACCCGGAGAAGCTGACGGTGAAGGTTGCGCTCGATAACGGCGAGCCTGTCGGTCTCCAGGCGAACGACTACGTTTATGAACATCACAAGCGGAAGCTGCCAAGCCCGATCTTAACGAAGGCTGAGGCTCGCAAGGCATTAAATAAGGATATGAAGGTGCAAAACGAGCAGCTCGCTCTGATAGATAACGAAATGGGAGGGGAAGTGCTCTGCTATGAATATACCGGCCGCATAAACGGTTCTTTGTACCGCGTTTATATCAATTCGGAGACGGGACTTGAGGAGTCGATCGAAGAGATGACGGCGAACGATTCTCAGGCAGTTTCCGACAAATAACGATATGGCTCCCCCCAAATCGACGTGTTATAATGTCATGTAAATGGGGGGGAGTCAATTTTGTTGCCGAAATTGAATCAAATGCTGCACTATCAGATCGCTTCTTCGGATGAGGAAGAAGCCGCGGTCGTATACAAATCCCGAATTGCCGACGAGACGGATGACGGATTTCTTATTGAAATCCCGATCAGTGAGAGAACAGGGCGGTATAAGCGTCTGTTTTTGGGCGATGAGCTGTCTATGTTTTTCGTGACAGAGGACGGAATTAAAAATTATTTTGATTCTCATGTGACAGGCTTTAAAGAGGATGGAATCCGCTTAGTTAAAATTCGCAAGCCGGAACCGGACCGGATTACGAAGGTGCAGCGCCGCAGCTTCCTGAGGGTGGCGGCCGAACTGGAGCTTGCGGTTAAAATGTCCGGCAACATACGGTTCGTCTGTAAAACCGATGATGTCGGAGGCGGCGGCATTTCCTTTATTTGCGACAGCAAATGGCCGATTGCCGCAGGGCAAACGCTGGAATGCTGGATTCTTCTTCCATTCCGGAACGGAACGCTCGACCATGCCGCATTCAAAGCGGAAATCGTCCGTGTCGTTGAATTGGAAACCGGCCGGAAGCATGCCATGATTAAATATATAATCATCAATGATTCCGAACGGCAGAAGATCATCCGCTATTGCTTCGAGAAACAACTGGAATTTCGCAATCGATGAATAATGGCTGCTTTTTTTTGGGAAACTACTAAAAAAAGGAGGCGGTCATGTAAAGATGCGAAGGCAAGTATTCAAAATAAGAAATCGAAAACAGCTTCTCCGGTTAACGGATGAGGTCAGCGCTATCCTCCGGAAAATCATTATCACCCTGTTAATTTTGCTTGTATGCTCACAGGCTGCCTTGCAAAATGATACGGTTCGGCACCTGCTTACGGGCGTAGATCGGTGGGAAGGAACCCGCTTAAACTGACGCTCGGCTTTTGCATCTCCGTTTATAGTGTGGTATAATTTTCACGTTCGCAGGCAAAGCCTGCTTTTTTCTTGAGAGGTTTGTGTCGCATTTTATGTATTTCGGCCAGCCGTCTCTACATAAAAGGGGGATGACCGTACGTGATGCATCAAGATGGCGACACCCGTATCAACATTGCAATTGACGGGCCGGCAGGCGCGGGCAAGAGCACTGTGGCGCGAAAGGTCGCCGAACAGCTTGGATATGTGTATATCGATACGGGTGCTATGTATCGGGCTGTCACACTACGTGCCCGAAACGCGGGAATTACGGCTGACCAGCCGGCCAAGCTGGCTGAATTAGTCAGATCTTTAAAGATCGAGCTTGAACCTGGCGACCAGGGGCAATCCGTATTTGTTGACGGTGTCGACGTGACGTCGCAGATCCGTTCTCGAGAGGTTACGATGCAAGTATCGCATATAGCGGCCAACGAGACGGTAAGGGATGTGTTAGGCCAATTGCAACGCAGCCTTGCGGCTCGCAAAGGGGTCGTAATGGATGGCCGCGATATCGGCTCGCATGTGCTGCCGGACGCGGAGCTCAAAGTTTTTTTGACGGCATCCGTCAAGGAGCGGGCAATGCGCAGGCACAAGGAAATCGCCGACAGCCAGAAGATTACGCTCGAGCAACTGGAAACAGAGATTGCGCAGCGTGACAAGCTAGACGAGCAGCGTGAAATTTCTCCGTTAATATGCGCTTCCGATGCTGTCGTATTAGACAGTACCGGCATGGCAATTGATGAAGTCATTCAGGCAATTGTCAAATTAAGCCGAACCAAATTGGCGGAGGCGAAGTAAACTATGTTATACATCTTTTTCCGGTTTCTTCTCCGCGGCATCTATACGCTGCTGTTCCGGTTGGAAGCAAGCGGGATGGAGAATATTCCAGCCGAAGGCCCGGTTATTCTGGCCTCCAACCATTTGAGTAATTTTGATCCTCCCACCGTTGGGGTGAAGGTGAAGCGGAAGGTTCATTTCATGGCGAAAGAGGAGCTGTTCATGGTTCCCGTTTTCGGTCCGCTGATCCGCGCGTTCGGCGCATTTCCGGTGAAACGCGGAGGCGTAAGCAAGGATGCGATCAAATCGGCAATCAGCTTGCTTAAAGAGGGCAACGTAATGGGGATATTCCCTGAGGGCTCGCGCAACAGTCAAGCCGGCGCGGCCAAGAAAGGCGCTGCCATGATTGCGGTGCGAAGCGGCGCGGCGGTTGTTCCCGTAGCCATCATCGGGCGATATAAACCGTTCAGCAAAATCAAAGTTTATTACGGCAAGCCGATTGATCTTACTGCAATCATTGAAGAATCGTCTCCGGATATGCTGGAACAAGTAACGGACGCTATTATGGCCCGCATTCGGGAGCTTGCCGCAAATAATCGTTAATAAATGTTTTAAATGCTGCTTTCGCTCTAGGCGGAAGCGGATTTAAATAAAGTTGGGGTATGAACTGAGGAGGTTATTTCAATGTCAGAAGAAATTAATGTGCAAGAATCCGCAGCGGAGGAAGTAAATCAAGATGCTATGGATAATTTTGTGTCTTTGAAGAAAGGCGATTCCGTTAAAGGTACGATCGTCAAAATCGAAGATAACCAAGCTTATGTAAGCCTTGGATATAAATATGACGGTGTTATTCCGATCCGCGAGCTTTCCGCAGTACAGCTCGAGAATGCTACGGATGCCGTGCAAATCGGCCAAGAGGTTGAGCTTAAAGTCGTAAGCATTAATGACGATAAGGAAAGCCTGGTTCTTTCGAAGCGTATGGTTGACGGCGAGAAAGCATGGGATCAGCTGCAAGAGCGTTTCGAAAGCGGCGAAGTTTTCGAAGTTACTGTAGCGGATGTCGTAAAAGGCGGACTTGTTGCTGACGTCGGCATTCGCGGATTTATTCCGGCATCCATGGTCGAGCGTCACTTCGTCGAAGACTTCTCCGACTACAAAGGACGTACGCTTCGCGTTAAAGTGAAAGAAATCGACCGCGAGAACAATAAGGTCATTCTTTCGCAGAAAGAAGTGCTGGATGCCGAATACGAGCAAAGCAAGCAGCAAATCATGTCTTCGCTGCAAGTCGGCCAAGAGCTTGAAGGCACCGTGCAGCGCCTCACGCCATTCGGCGCGTTCGTTGATATCGGCGGCATCGACGGCCTGGTTCACGTATCCGAGCTTTCGTGGCAGCATGTCGCTCATCCGAAGGATGTTGTTTCGGAAGGCCAATCGGTACGCGTTAAAGTACTGAAGGTAGATCCGGCTGCTGGCAAAATCAGCCTCAGCATCAAAGCGGCTCAGCCTGGTCCATGGGATACGGCTGCTGGCCAGTTTGCGATCGGCGATATCGTTACAGGCACCGTTCGCCGTCTTGTTCCATTCGGCGCTTTCGTTGAAATCGCGCCGGGCGTTGAAGGACTTGTTCATATTTCCCAAATCGCTCACCGCCATATCGGCACGCCAAACGAAGTTTTGAAAGAGGGCCAAGAGGTTCAAGCGAAGGTTCTTGACTTCAATCCTGCCGAGAAGCGGGTTAGCCTAAGCATTAAAGAAACCGAAGAAGCGCCTGAGCAGCCGGCTCCTAGCGCAAGACCTGATAGAGCGCCACGCTCGCCGAAGATCGAGAAAATCGATAACCCGAACGTAAGCTTGAGCAATGAGAGCATGAGCTACTCGCTTGCAGAACGATTCGGCGATAAGCTGAAAAACTTGAAATAGAATTTTCCAAGATAAACAAAGGAGCTATTGCTGCGATATTCGCAGGAATAGCTCCTTTTTTTTGGCGCATAATAGGGGGACGAGGTGGTAAAGGATGAATCCGGGTTATTTGTCATTTTGGATAATGCTCATGATGCTCGTTTTGCTTGCAACCGGTTGGAAACCTTATTTAGCTCCCGATATTAGCCGGCGCACATGGTTCGTCCTTACCATAATGCTTGTCGCGAGCCTTCCCTTTTCCATATGGTGGTCCCCTATGCGTGAGTATATTCCGATTGAAATCCATGTGAGCGTGTGTATGCTGCTCATTGCCTCCCTCTTCGCCTTTAAGGGAGACGAGGAATGGAGCTATAAAGGATATCTGGTGCTATGCACGCTAATGATCGCCGTTATTTGGGGATTCGTACGCAAAATTTACAGCTTTGATCCTGTTTTCTACTGGCTGGGTCCGAATTGGGATGCTCCCATGCTTGGAGGCTTGCTGTGCGGCGCCTTTTCTGCTTCGTCTAAGCATCAATACGCGATGATCATATGGGGGGCGGTATTAGGCGAATGCCTTAACGCTATGCTGCAGTCTCACGGCTACACGGCCTTCGTCGGCTCGTTGTCCTGGTGGGACGGCTTCTGGATTGCAATTGCGACGGCGCGTCTGTTCACCTTATTGCTTAAGCTGTTTAGAGTCAGTCTGGCCAAGCTTAGCTTAATGTTATGGCATATAAGAGGGGGGCGATCCTCGTAATGCAGCATTTTTTAGTTCAAAATAAACATTTGGTCGGCGTGCTGCTGGGTATCGTTCTCGGGATTATTTCCCGTTTACTCATGCTTAGAACGGATTATCGACAATATCCGACGTATCCGCATGGCCGAATCATCCATATTTCGCTTGGGGTGATCGCGGCTGCGCTTGGGGCTGTAGCCGTACCTGCGATTTTTAATAAGGACTATACGGCCATTACTTTCCTGACGCTGGCGGCGCAGCAATTTCGTGATGTCCGCAAAATGGAGAGGGAAACGCTCACCAAAATCGACGACCTGGAGCTGGTCGGCCGCGGTTCGACATATATAGAAGGAATTGCAATGGTGTTCGAAGGCCGTAATTACTTGGTTATCATGACGGCCCTGCTGACTAGTCTTTTCGCCATCCTCTTGAACGTTTGGGTAGGTATTATAGCAGGAGGGTTATCGTTGCTGCTGGTTGATAAGCTGAAATCGGGGAAATCCGTATCTCATATCGCAAGCGTGCATGAAGCAAGGGTGCGTGTTGACGGCCCGGATTTATTCGTAGACGATATCTACATCATGAATGTCGGGTTGAAAACAAATCAGGCGATTATAGCGGAACGGGGCATGGGCTTTATTTTGAAGCCTTATAACGCCAACGGTAAAGTGACGCTTAGCAACCTCGGACAGCGTCAGGCCATACTCTATGATCTTGCGACGATTCTGGGCGTATACCGTGATTCCGGAGAACCGATGCTTATTCCGTTGGCCAAGCTGGATATGAAGGACGGCCGATTAGCGGTCTTTCTGCTGCCGCAGGAGATGGACGCCGATAAAGGTAAAAATGTTATTCTGCGTGTACCGATTTTGGAATCGGCGGTTCGGATGCCGACGGAAGCTTCGGTGAACCGGAAGGGAGCTGGCGAGAATGGCTAAGATCGTAGCGGTCGTTTCCTTGCATGCGGATAAGACGGGCGGCGGTGGAGCTCCCCTATTTATTGCGTCAAATGAGCAGGAATTAGAGGAAACCGCGTTCCTGTTGGAGAAGATTTTGGATGCAAGCGCTCATAACCTGAAGAATGGTACCATCATCCTGGTAGACCGCAGCTAATATGAAAAGTTAGCCAAGAACGGACTTTTTTGCTATGATGGTTATCGTGAGTATTTTTGAAGGAGTGGAAAACTAACTATGGCAAGACCCGTTATCGCTATCGTCGGGCGTCCGAATGTGGGAAAGTCCACAATATTTAATAGAGTCATCGGAGACCGCCTTGCAATTGTTGAGGATAAACCGGGTGTCACGCGCGATCGGTTGTATGGCACCGGAGAGTGGAATGGCAAGCCGTTCAGCATCATTGATACCGGCGGTATTGAGATTGACGGCGAAGATGAAATAATGAAATCGGTCCGGATGCAGGCCGAGTTGGCTATTGAAGAAGCGGATGCTATTATTTTTATGGTGGATGCCAAGAGCGGCTTGACGCTTGCGGACGATGAGGTCGCACAAATGCTGTTTCGGTCGCGCAAGCCGGTGATCGTGGCAGTCAATAAAGTCGATAATTTGAATCGGATGGATGAAGTATACGAGTTTTATGGACTCGGCTTTGGCGAACCGATCGCGATTTCCGGATCGCATGGCCTTGGCATCGGCGATCTGCTCGATGCCGTCGTCGAACGTCTGCCCGACTTGACGGATGACGGCTATGACGAGGACGTTATTCGCGTCGCTCTGATCGGGCGACCGAATGTCGGGAAGTCCTCGCTCGTTAACGCGCTGCTGGGTGAGGACCGCGTAATCGTCAGCAACGTCGCGGGAACGACCCGCGATGCGATCGACACTCCGTTCGAACGGGATGGCCAGCGTTATGTGTTGATTGATACGGCAGGTATGCGCAAACGCGGCAAGGTATATGAATCAACGGAAAAGTACAGCGTCATGCGGGCGATGAAGGCAATCGAGCGCGCGGATGTCGTGCTGGTGCTTATTAATGGAGAAGAAGGCATCATCGAGCAGGACAAGCATATTGCGGGTTATGCGCATGAAGCCGGCAAAGCCTCGGTCTTCGTCGTGAACAAATGGGATGTGGTCGAGAAGGACGAGAAGACGATGCAGCAGTTTACGCAAAATATTCGCGATCATTTCTTATTTATGTCTTATGCGCCGATCGTTTATCTGTCCGCCCTGACGAAACAGCGCTTACAAAAGCTGCTGCCTGTCGTTAATCATGTATCCGAGCAGCACGCGATGCGTATCCAAACTCATCTGCTTAACGACGTCGTTTCCGATGCCGTAGCGATCAATCCGCCTCCTTCCGATAAAGGAAAACGGCTGCGAATCAACTACGTTACGCAGGTGGCGACCAAACCGCCGACGATCGTTGTTTTCGTGAATGATCCGGAGATCATGCATTTCTCCTATGAGCGTTATTTGGAAAATAAAATTCGCGCAGCATTCGATTTTGAAGGAACGCCAATACGAATATTCTCACGTCGCAAGTCCGAGGAAGATTAGGGGAGAGTCAACTTGTTATATGGAGCACTAGCGGTTGTTATCAGCTATTTATTAGGATCTGTTTCGTTTAGCATCGTCATTGCCAAATGGGTGAAAGGAATCGATATCCGTCAGCACGGAAGCGGAAACGCGGGAGCGACGAACACGCTGAGGGTGCTCGGCAAAGGGCCGGGCATTCTTGTGTTTCTGCTCGATATCGCCAAGGGCGTCGCCGCCGTTTGGATCGGGCATGGCCTCGGCGAGAACGATTGGGTTCCCGTGCTGTGCGGACTTGCCGCGATAGCAGGGCATAACTGGCCGGTATGGTTCCGCTTTAAAGGAGGCAAAGGCATTGCCACAACCGTAGGCGTCATTGCGACGCTTGCCTTTATTCCGGCATTATGCGCCGGGATCGTGGCGATTGCGGTCATTGCTTTAACTAGATATGTTTCGTTGGGTTCATTATTGTTTGCGGCTTTGACACCGGTATTCATTTCCATCTTTTATTTTACCGTGCCGCTGCTGTGCGTAAGTCTTCTTATTTGTCTATTCGCATTTGTGCGTCATAGAACGAATATTGTTAAGCTGCTGCAGGGAACGGAAAATAAGCTGGGCGCGAAGAAGGGGACGTGAGCTTTGGATGACAGGCCAGAATAGGAAACGCGCTGCGGTACTGGTAGCGGGCAGTTGGGGAACCGCTCTTGCCTCGGTACTAGCTTGCAACGGTTATGAGGTTATGTTATGGACCCGGAACGCGGAGCAGGCGAGCGGGATAAGAGACACGGGGGAGAACAGCAGGTTTCTGCCCGGCGTGAAGCTTCCCGAACTTATTTATGCGACAACGGATATGCAAGAAGCGTTGGATGGGGCGGAACTCGCCTTATTCGTAGCGCCTTCCGGCGCGATGCGGGAGGTTGCCAGTCAGGCGGCTCCTTATTTGGCTTCCGGCACGTTAATCGTGCACGCCACCAAAGGCTTCGAGACGGACACGTTGAAACGGATGACGACGGTTTTGGCCGAGGAGCTGGGCGGGAGCATGGACGAGCTTGTCGTACTGTCCGGTCCCAGTCATGCGGAGGAAGTCATTCGCAAGCAGCCGACGACCGTTGTCGTAGCCTCTGCGAATTTACAGGCTGCGGAACAGGCGCAGGATGCGCTGATGAACAATCATTTCCGCGTGTACACAAACCCCGACGTCGTTGGGGTCGAGGTTGCCGGAGCGATCAAGAACATCATTGCGCTGGGCGCCGGCTTATCGGACGGACTGAAGTTCGGCGATAACGCCAAGGCGGCCTTGCTGACCCGCGGCTTGGCGGAGATCGGCAGACTGGGCACGGCTATGGGAGCCAATCCGCTTACGTTCGCGGGTCTGGCAGGCGTAGGCGATCTCGTCGTTACCTGTACCAGCCAGCATAGCCGGAATTGGCGCGCAGGCTACATGCTGGCGGACGGAACGCCGCTAGACGAAGTGCTAAGCCGCATGGGAATGGTCGTGGAAGGCGTCAGAACGACAAGGGCCGCGCATGATCTGGCGAAACAGTTCGAGGTCGAAATGCCTATCACAGCCCAGCTTTATGAAGTGCTGTTCGCGAACAAAGCGCCGCGCACTGCCGTAGAACATTTGATGGGCCGGCTGCGTACCCATGAAATAGAAGAGCTCGAATAGTCCAAGTGCCTACACCATTCTTATACCCGCCTCATATGATGCAAGGAGCCTTAATCGAGAGCTTCCTGGAGGTGTGGGGTATGTCGAAAGATCTTTCCAAAGACGTGCTTAATGCGATAAACAAAAAAACCGGCAAAGGCATAAGCGAGAATTCGGTCAAGAAGATCGCCAGCGGAGTGACGGCTTCAACGATGCAGGATGAAGCGGAGCTGCGCAAACTGATCAAGCAGGTATCGGCGATGGCTAAAGTGAAGGTTACCGACTCTACGGTGAACGAGATCGTCAAAGCCGTCAAAGCGACCGGCATGAACGTGTCTAACATGGAATCGTTAATGAAAATGATGATGAAGAAATAAATGGGTCAGGCAAAAGCGGGAGAACGTTGCGGATTTGGAATCCGGCAACGGGATCTGTCGGCTTTTGTCCTTTTTTTTTCTCGATGGTATAATGGGCTAGAACTTATTATGCAGCAGATTAGGAGAATGTAAATCGAATGGACGCAATGACAAAAATGTGGGTCTCGCTGTTTGGGATCGGGATGATGGCGATCGCGGCTCTGCTTATCACATTTGCCCGCCGAAAGACGAAGGGCTTCGTGAAATTCGGCCTTTCGCTTGTTGCCTTCCTGGTCCTCATT
This sequence comes from Paenibacillus harenae DSM 16969, assembly GCF_000422465.1. Lineage (GTDB taxonomy): Bacteria > Bacillota > Bacilli > Paenibacillales > Paenibacillaceae > Pristimantibacillus > Pristimantibacillus harenae. The sequence continues at coordinate 777,390 of NZ_KE383842.1, forward strand.
ATCGGTTTTATATGCGGATTGTTATCCATCATTTAACAGGATGAAGTACATACAAGGCTGAATGGTCAAAGCGAAAGGGAGATTTGAATCGAGATGATCGTATTAAAGGGAAAAACGAAAACAGCCGTCGTCGAAGCCGAGGCGGGAATGACCTTGCTGGACCTGGCGCTGAAGCATGACGTCGATTGGAGCTTCTCGTGCGCCCGCGGCACCTGCGCCCGCTGCCGCTGCATCGTGACGGAGGGAGCGGACCAGCTTGAAGGCATTACCGACGAGGAGTGGGACCGTCTGGAGCCGGAGGAATTTGAAGAGGGATACCGGCTGGGCTGCCAAGCCGTCGTCAAATCGGCAGATGCTCAAATTACAGCCGCCAACAAAACGTATTTTTAAACGAAACGAAGGAATAGCAAAGAGACCCGTAAATAAGCTTAACGATCACCGCGAAACGAGCTTTATCGCCAAACGAGGGCACAGAACCAAGCTGGCCCCGGTCGCAGCTAACAAGAATGTGCGAGGCATCAGCCGTTTACGCTTGGATAAAGGAAGTGCCGGCGATGACCGAAACGAAACTCATCTATGATGCGTTGGCCGCCATTATACGCGCCACGAAGCCCGACATTTCGAGCTGGATCGTCGGAGGCAGCGCAGGTTTAATGCTTCGCGGGCTCCCCCTGACTGCGGAGCCTCGCGATTTGGATATTTATTGTGACGAGGAGGATGTTTTTCCCGTCTATGAAGCGCTGAAGCAATACGCAGTTGACGTGCCGGCACTGAGCATAACCGGCATGTATCGATCGACGCTATGCCATTTCCGTATCGAAGGCGTATGGGTTGAAGTAGTCGGCGGCTTTCAAGTGGCTGCAGCAGGCTGCCGTTATGTGACGGCGGTGAGAGAGCTGTTGATCCCGTTCGGGGATGTGATCCCTCTTGAGGATTCACCAGACGCCGTGGCTGTCGTGCCTCTCGCGCATGAGCTTTGGTTCAACCTGCTTCGGGAAAGAGCGGATCGCGTGGAGCTGATCGCGGAGGCATTCGCCGCTGATCCGGACCGCCATGAAGGGGCGCTGCAAGCGATTGAAGCCGGAAATTCGTTTACCTGCGACGCAAAGAGCGTCATTCGCCGCATATTAACAAGGGGAAAGGCCGGTGGCGACGTATGAATGACGAGGTTACGTTCTGGCCGTCCGGCCGAAGCGTTAAGGTAAAACCTGGAACAACGCTATTGGACGCTGCCAGGAGAGCCGGAGTGCCGATTGCAACGCGCTGCGGCGGGAAAGCGGCCTGCTTCATGTGCAAGGTCGCTGTGCGGCCGGAAAGCATGCTGCAGCCGATCGCCGATATCGAGCGAAGAAAGCTGGCCGGCTTGGATGAAAACCATATCCGGCTGGCCTGCCAAGCGAAAGCGGCAGGGAAAGTGGTGGTGGACGTTCCGCTTGATCCGCTTCGCGCTGCGGTTGCGCGGCAGCTGGCCAAGCAAGCCGAGGAAGATGATTTATGGTGACCGGAAGCTTGAAAGAAGAGTATATCCGTGACAGTTAAGTTATGCAGGAGGTTGTATCCTATGTTTCAGTTTTACAAAGCTATGCGGCGTCGCCGTTCGATTTATCCGGCGGCGCTCATTGCCGTGCTCGCCATGATGACGGTCTCTCTGACGGGATGCTTGTATCCGAAGGATCAATTGAGGCAAAATCAAGTCGCTCCCAAGGAAGCGGTGCGCAGCGTACAGGCAGCCATCGACCAGTTTAAAAGCGATACAGGGATGCTGCCTATTCAGAACAGCTCGGCCGAGACGCCGTTATATGAAAAATTCAAGGTTGATTTTTCCAAGCTAATGCGCACAGGCTATTTAAGCGCTATCCCCACCGCAGCTTTCGAGAATGGCGGAAACTATTATTTTCTCGTCATTGACGAAGAATCAGAGCCTCGGATTAAGCTGCTTGACATCGTCACTTTTCAGCAAATAAACGATATTCAAAGCCGGGTTACCACTTTTATTCAAAGCGGCGGCGTGCTTCCGACGGGCCAACAAATGTATCCCGGCTTTTATCAAATCGATTATGAGAAGCTGAATAAACCGGAGCCGGCGATCCGAAGCGTATTTTCCGGTCAAACCATCCAGGCGTTAGTGGATGAGAACGGCGTCGTCTATACGGATTACGGGCTTGATCTTATGCCATTCATTCAGAAAAGCGGAAAAACGGACTTTAATGCGCAGCTGGATCTGCGGACGCTGCTTGTCGACGGCTCTGATTTCGTCCCCGTAAAAGCGCCGGCCTACCGGTGGGTTAACGGGGAACCGCAAGCGGTTCAGCCGTAATTATGACTTATCTTACCCTTCTTAAAACGCTTTGCGGCATACTCGCCGCGGTGCGTTTTTTTTCGCTTCCCGCGTCATAGTTTTCTGTTTCCGGTCATATAACTCAATCTTGGAAGGGAAGTTCGCACGCGGTGAAAAAAAAGATTTCGAGAAGGAATCGTCATAATCGGAAACCTTGGACATAAGATGTTACTAGTCCAAAAAGCATGTACGAGTTGCGTCGCTGGCCTGCCCTATTGACCGGTGGATGGCGGCGAACCGGAAATTCAATTGGGAGGGGATATTCAGTGGAGAAAGTGGACATTTTCAAGGACATAGCCGAACGTACCGGCGGGGATATTTACCTCGGGGTAGTAGGGGCGGTCCGGACGGGCAAATCAACGTTTATAAAACGGTTTATGGAGACGGTCGTGCTTCCGAACATCGCGAACGAATCAGACCGCGCAAGAGCCGTGGACGAACTCCCTCAAAGCGCCGCAGGCAAGACGATTATGACAACCGAGCCCAAATTTGTTCCTAATCAAGCGGTACAGCTTAAGGTTACCGATGGACTTGAGGTAAACGTAAGACTGGTCGATTGCGTCGGATATGCGGTAGAAGGCGCTAAAGGCTATGAGGACGAGAACGGTCCGCGCATGATTACGACACCATGGTTCGATGAGCCGATTCCTTTCCAGGAAGCGGCGGAGATTGGAACGCGTAAAGTGATCCAGGAGCATTCAACATTAGGGGTCGTCGTGACGACAGACGGAACGATCGCCGAAATTCCGCGCAGCTCATACGTGGTCGCAGAGGAACGCGTCATCAATGAGCTCAAAGAGGTCGGCAAGCCGTTCGTGCTCGTCATTAACTCGACTAAGCCGAAGAGCGAGGAAGCGCAGCAGCTTCGCAGCGAGCTGCAAGCGAAATACGATATACCGGTTATGACGTTAAGCGCCGCATCGATGGGTGAGGAAGAAGTCATTTCCGTCCTCCGCGAGGTGCTCTATGAGTTCCCGGTTCATGAAGTGAATGTGAATCTGCCTAGCTGGGTCATGGTGCTGAACGACAACCATTGGCTGAGAAGCAATTATGAGAGTTCCGTTAGAGACACGGTCAAGGACATTCGCAGACTGCGCGACGTTGACCGCGTCGTTACCCAATTTATGGAGTATGATTTCATCGCGCGGGCAGGCTTGAGCGGGATGAATATGGGGCAAGGCGTGGCTGAAATCGATTTATACGCGCCGGATGAGCTGTATGACCGCATTCTGATGGAGGTCGTCGGCGTCGAGATTCGAGGCAAGGATCATTTACTGCAGCTGATGCAGGATTTCTCGCATGCCAAACGGGAGTACGACCGGTTCGCAGAAGCGCTTGAAATGGTCAAAACGACCGGCTACGGCATTGCGGCGCCGACACTCGCGGAGATGGCTCTCGACGAGCCGGAGCTGATCCGTCAAGGTTCGCGCTTCGGCGTAAGGCTGAAAGCAACGGCACCGTCCATCCATATGATCCGCGTCGACGTGGAATCGGAATTTGCTCCGATTATCGGCACGGAGAAGCAAAGCGAAGAGCTCGTCAGATACTTAATGCAAGATTTCGAGAACGATCCTATCAAAATTTGGGAATCTGATATTTTCGGCCGTTCCCTGCATTCGATCGTAAGAGAAGGCATTCAAGGCAAGATTGCCATGATGCCGGATAACGCCCGCTACAAGCTGCAGGAGACGTTGGGACGCATCATTAACGAGGGCTCGGGCGGCCTGATTGCGATTATTTTATAACAGGGATTGGCCGTTATACGGATAAAGCCGCTTCGATTGGCGAAGCGGTTTTATTTGTTTTGCCGGAAATGCAGGATAACACTTGAAATTGCGTATTAGCTGTATTACTATAGTTTTGTTCGGTCAAAAGGTATAATTTTGAAGATTTCAGTTAATAAGAGGGATATGATGAGACTTCATGGGCCTTTACGCCTATCCTTTCGAGATTAGTTATGCTTACGAAGTAAGTTTTGCTGCGCAAAACTAGGTCCATGCTTACGAAGTAAGTTTTGCTGCGCAAAACTTTTAAGGAGGTGAAACAATGAACAAAACAGATCTGATTGCTAAAGTAGCTGAATTGACTGATCTATCGAAGAAAGATGCAACGAAAGCGGTTGATGCCGTTTTTGACGCTATTTCCGATGCGCTGCAAAGCGGAGATAAAGTGCAATTGGTTGGATTTGGTAACTTCGAGGTTCGCGAGCGTCAAGCCCGTAAAGGCCGCAACCCGCAAACAGGCGAAGAAATCGAAATCGCGGCTAGCAAGACTCCTGCCTTCAAACCAGGAAAATCACTTAAGGACCTCGTTTCCAATTAAGTATACGAATACGAATAACGCTCGGACGGATTTCCGTTCGGGCGTTTTTATATCAAACGGAGCCGGAAGAGATTGCGCAATTGTCCGTGTTCCACTATAATTCACATGGATAGCATGGCAAAGCGGATGCGGAGGGATAACGATGGAGCCTACTCATGGCGAGTATATTGTTGTAAAAGCAAAGGATCAAGGCGTACAAGTCATCGGATTAACACGCGGACAGGATACGAAGTTTCATCATACGGAGAAATTGGACAAGAATGAAATATTAATTTGTCAATTTACGGATCATACTTCAGCGATTAAAATTCGCGGCAAAGCGGTTGTGATGACGAAGTATGGAACGATGGAAACCGATCAGTAGCGGTACTTACGGGTAAGCAGGCGAAGCCTGCTTTTTTTTTGCGCGAGCAAGCTGTCCGAATATTCATCGCCTGCCGCTCGTACAATGTTGTATGAGTCATTTATACATTGCAAAAGCTTTGTATAGGTTTACCAGTGACGATTGCAATCTGGAGGTGCGGGATGAATATTGCAAAATCGCTGCTGGCAGCTTGTATTACTGCCGTTGCAGCGACATTAATATGGGGGATGCTGCCGATGGCGGGATGGCAGACGCCTTCGCAGCGGAAAGATGTCGCCGTTTTTAAATCGGCCCCTGCAGTCAGGCTTACGAACACCAATCTGGTTGACGTCCTCATTTCGGCGCAGCTGAATGAACGATTGGATAAAGTGGAATGGAGCAGCGGCGTATTTTCAGTTGATATGAAGGTAAACCGCAATGAAGGCCGGCCTTCCGTTTGGTTTGCCGATATCGAGAAGCTGATTCGCGTCTCATTCCATCAGTTGGAGAACGTGAAGCGCGTGCTCATACGACTTGTCGAGGAACGTCCGGACGAAGCGGTCCTGCTGCTTGCGGTCGACGTCAGGAAAACGGACAGCTGGCTCCACCATGATATGGCTGAGCTGGCTCTTGCGGACCCCGTGCATGATGAGCTGTGGCGCAAACGGCTGAGGGTCAGCTTTACCTCCGCATGGGAGGAGAGATTCGGTCCGGTAACGGGTTTTACGGTAAAGCCGGCCGTTAATCCGGAACGTTAGAGGGAAGGTTGTTGCAAATTGTTGAACAACGGAATGGAATCGTATGTTCTTTAGAAAAAGTTGTGATATAATAGTTTAGATTATTGAGCGGCGATCTGCGCTTCTCTGTTCGGAGGCTTACCCCATGAAACCATACCGTATATCAGAAATAGCCCAAAAGTACGTCGAATACGACATGATTCAAGCGCACACGGAGCTGCCGGCTATGTCGGATCCCAGACTTCGCGTGCTTTACGCCTTTCTTAACCAGCAGCAATCGGTTGCGAAGCACAGCGAGTTGTACACGCTAGTCGTTTCCTTGGTCCAGCTGGGAATGGATACGCATGATCTCATCGATACGGATGAGGAGAAACGTCCCGAACCCCAAATGAGATCCAGGCAGCTTAGAGTGCTGGCGGGCGATTATTTCAGCGCGAGGTTTTATCATTTGCTCTCCCAAGCGGGGCAAATTGATATGGTATCCAAAATTAGCGGCGCCGTATGCGAAGTGAACCGTCTTAAGGTTAACCTGTATGTGCGCATGAGGCAGCTGAAAGTAACGGCCGAGGATTATTTAAGCCATACCGTACAGCTGCGCAGCACGTTGTTTCAGCTTTTCACCGGCGTATTGGAAGGCAATTTATCCCGATTATGGAACGAAGCGCTGGGCGGTATCAGCCGCTGCGAGGTTGTGCTTGATGAAATCGAACGAAGCGAATGCCCTGTGCGGTTCGACAAAAGCTGGGCGTACTGGTATGTGTTGCAGGAAGGCACGGAAGATGAGCGGCAGGTGCTGGCCGAACGTTCGAACGAGCCGGCCTTCATAGCGAGCCTGCTTGATAAATATCATGTGCGCAGCCAGCTGGCCGATAAGCTGAAGCAGTCGGTCGACGCTTTCAAAGCTGTGGCCGCCATGCTGGAATCGGACAAGCTGCTAAGTGAGTTGACTCAGATTGTCGATGCTCTGTTGAACAAAAGACCCGGTTATACGCCCGCACTCAACGAGACGAGGTGACATGAACAATGGATACGAACTCCAAGAGCCATGTGCATGGCGTATTTGAACGGATTGCACCAAAATACGATTTCATGAACGATTTAATCAGTTTCGGTCGGCATAAAGCATGGCGCAGGTTCACCATGAAGAAAATGAATGTCCAGCCCGGGCAATCGGCTCTGGATCTTTGCTGCGGCACGTGCGACTGGACGATCGCGCTTGCCGAAGCAAGCGGGACGGGGAAGATCATCGGCTTGGATTTCAGTCAGAACATGCTTGATGTCGGCGCTCTTAAAGTCGGAAAATTGGGCTTGACGGACCGTATCGCTTTAGTGCAGGGCAACGCTATGAATTTGCCCTTCGAGGACAACTCGTTTGACTATGTTACGATTGGCTTCGGCCTGCGGAATGTTCCGGATTATTTGCAGGTGCTTAAGGAAATGCGGCGCGTCGTTAAGCCGGGCGGCCAGGTGATCTGCCTGGAGGTGTCCAAGCCGACATGGCAGCCGTTTAAAGCGATGTACAACTTATATTTCGAGCGCATCCTGCCCTTAGTCGGCAGGATCGTCGCCAAGCGATTCGAGGAATATAAGTGGTTGCCTGAATCGCTAAAACTGTTCCCCGGCCGCGCGCAGCTTGTGAAGTTATTCGAGGAAGCGGGGTTGAAGCGCGTGATCGCTTATCCGCTGACCGGCGGCGTTGCGGCGCTTCATATGGGGACGAAGGAGAAGGGACAGCAATGATCCGCAAAATCGGCATTATTTTAGAAATGATTAAATTTGAGCATACGGTATTTGCTCTGCCCTTTGCCTTTATGGGAGCGATTTTAGGCGCTGTTGCGATGGAACAGCGTCTTCCTTCTTGGGAGGAGATCGGCTGGATTACGCTGGCCATGTTCGGCGCCCGCAGCGCGGCGATGAGCTTGAACCGGCTGATCGACAAGACGATCGATCTGCGTAATCCGCGTACGGAGAAACGAGCTCTCCCTGCCGGCTTGCTGAAGTCGGCTGAGGTTCTGTTTTTTATTATCGCGTCTTTCGTGTTATTAATCGTAGCCAGCGCCAACCTGGAGCCGATTGCGCTGAAGCTTATGCCGATCGCTGTCTTGATGCTGGTGCTATATTCTTACACGAAACGTTTTACCTGGCTTTGCCATCTGGTGCTCGGCCTCACGATCGCTTTATCGCCGCTTGGCGGTTGGGTTGCCGTAACCGGCGGCTTTAATTTATCGGCATGGCTGCTGTACGGAACGGTGGCGCTATGGATTGCGGGCTTCGATATTATTTATGCGACGCAGGACTATGATTATGATCGGCGCGAAGGCTTGCATTCCATCCCTGCCCGATTCGGCATCGCAGGCGCATTGTGGTTCGCAAGAACGCTTCATATCGTGACGGCGATCGGTTTTATTACGCTGTTTTGGCTTACTGAGCTTAGCTGGATGTACTTGCTGGGCACTCTCATTTCGATTGCCTTGTTGTTCTACCAGCACTGGCTTGTTCGTCCGAATGACTTGTCCCGGGTGCAAACGGCTTTTTTTGGGATGAACGGGACGTTAAGCGTAGTGCTGTTCCTCTTTACGATTGTTGATATAGTGGTGCTTCGCCAATGGTAAATGGACAAATGAAAAATAACCGAGCAAGCTGGTCAAGCCGCTGGATTGTCGGAATTACCGGCGCGAGCGGCTCGATTTATGGAATTCGTCTCCTTGAAGAGCTGCTTCGTTTGGAGCATCAGGTTCATCTGGTTGTGACCGAGGCAGGCTGGCGGGTATTGAAGGAAGAAATGGGCTGGGAGACGGCCCGCCGGACGGCTGCGCTGGAGAGCCGCTTTGGCGGCGCGGTCGAAGACGGCTCGCTTGTTTATCATCCGAATGCGGATATCGGCGCAAGCATCGCCAGCGGCTCTTTCCGGGTTCAAGGCATGGTTATAGCGCCCTGCTCAATGGGGACGCTCGCCTCGATCTCGCACGGCATTTCAGATGATTTGATGACCAGAGCGGCAGACGTGATGATTAAAGAGAACCGCAGGCTTCTTATCGTCCCTCGGGAAACGCCGCTGCATGCCATCCATTTGGAAAATATGCTGAAATTGTCCCGTCTGGGAGTTCGGTTGATTCCGGCTATGCCTGCGTTTTATTATAAGCCTCAATCGTTGGACGAGATGGTGAATTTTTTAGTCGGCAAAGTGCTTGACAACATGGATATCGAACATAATTTGTACAGAAGATGGGGAGATGAGCAGAATGGGCCTGAGCCCGATCACCATCGGAAGAATTGATTACGCGAATGCTTGGCCGCTTTTTCACGAGTTCGAAAAACGTTCGACCTTAAACAGCTATGAAGTTATTTCACGCGTACCTTCTGATTTGAACAGAATGCTGCAGTCGGCCGAGCTGGATGTCTCGGCTATATCGTCCTTTTCATACGGCCAGAATGCAAATGATTACTTGCTGCTTCCGAAATTGTCCGTCGGTTCGGTGGGCAACGTTTATTCCATCCTGTTGTTCTTGAAAGAACCGATTGAAAGCAAACGTCCGAAAAAAATTTCAGTAACGACGACATCCGCTACTTCGGTGAATTTATTGAAAATCATTATGACGATGCATTTTGACTGCACCCCGGAATACGTTGCGGCAGAGCCTGTGCTTGAAAGCATGCTGGAGACGTCCGATGCCGCTTTGATTATCGGAGACTCGGCCATAAAAGCGTCTTGGAAAAATCACGGTCTTCAGGTTATAGATTTGGGAAGGCTGTGGCATGAGTGGACGGGACACGGCATGACGTATGCGGTTGTTGCGGCGAGGAAGGAAGCCGCGAAAGCAGCGCCTGAAGCCGTTCAAGCCGTATATAACGCTCTGGTTGCGAGCAAACAGTATAATATTACGCATTTGGATCCCCTTATCCACTACGCATGTTCGTTAATCGGCGGAACGCCGGCGTATTGGAATACGTATTTTCATTCCCTGCAGTATGATTTCGGTAGCGAGCTGCAAGAAGGACTTAAGCTTTATTTCCGCTATTCGAAGCAGCTGGGATTGCTGACAAACGATGTGGAGCTTACTTTTTTTGAAGACCAATCTGCCCAATAGGTGAAAGAATGAAACTACTTGATTTGTATGCAAAGATGAAAGGCGATCTAAGTCAAATTGAGCATGAGCTTGAGCGCAGCGTGTCCGACGAACATGCGCTACTAAGCGACGCTTCCTTACATTTGCTCAAAGCCGGCGGCAAAAGGATCAGACCCGTGTTTGTCCTGCTTGCAGGCAAGTTCGGCGATTACCGGCTGGATGTAATGAAACGAGTTGCCGTGCCTCTTGAACTTATACATATGGCTTCACTTGTTCATGACGATGTGATCGACGACGCGGAGACCCGCCGGGGACAATTGACGGTGAAGTCGAAATGGGACAACCGGATTGCGATGTACACGGGTGATTATATTCACGGGAAAGCGTTGTCGATTGCTGCTCAGCTTCCCAATCCGCAAATCCACCAAATTTTATCCCATGCGCTCGTGCAAATGTGCATCGGGGAAATGGAGCAAATAAGGGATTTCTTTAATACGGAGCAATCCATTCGCAATTATTTGCTTCGGATCAGACGCAAGACGGCGCTGCTGATCGCCATCAGCTGCCAGCTCGGCGCGGTCGCCGCAAATACGGACCGGCAAACCGCCAACCGCTTATACCGCTTTGGCTATAACGTCGGCATGGCGTTCCAAATTCGCGATGATTTGCTCGACCTGTACGGGACGGAGAAGCAAATCGGTAAGCCTCCCGGCTCGGACATGCGGCAAGGCAATATTACGCTTCCGGTTCTTCTGGCGCTGAAGGATCTGCGAATCAAGGATGCGCTGCTGAGCGAAATCTCGGCGATCCGGGAAAACGGCGGCCGCCTTGATGCTAGCCGGGCCATCGAGATGATCCGCAGAAGCGAGGGGGGCGATCTCGCCGACCAGCTTGCGAATCGTTATATAAAAAAAGCGCTGCAAGCTTTGGAGGGATTGCCGAACCTCACAGCGAAGAAGAACTTGATCGACATCGCTCATTTTGTCGGGAAACGAAATTATTAAACACAATCGGTTAGAGAGGAATGGTTAATGATGGAGAGAACATTTCTGATGATTAAACCGGACGGCGTTCAACGCGGACTAATCGGTGAAATTGTAACGAGGTTCGAACGCAAAGGATTACAGCTGGCTGCGGCTAAATTCATGATGATTAGCCGGGAGCTTGCCGAGCGGCATTATGCGGAGCACAAGGGGAAGGTTTTCTACGAGCCGCTGCTGGACTTCATTACGGCAGGACCCGTATTTGCAATGGTATGGCAAGGAGATAACGTCATTGCGTTATCCCGGGCGCTGATCGGAAAGACGGATGCGCTGGACGCTCTTCCCGGTACGATTCGTTCCGATTTTGCCGTACATACGAATTATAACCTTATTCACGGCTCTGACTCCGCGGCTAACGCCGAGAGAGAAATCGGCATTTTCTTCTCCCCGTCCGAACTAGTCGGCTACGAGCATACGATACAAAGGTGGATTTAGTTTTTATTCGAGTTCATGATGGAGGAAACGATGCATCAGGATCAAGATTTCGCACAATTTATCGTTCGGATCAAGCAGAAGACTGCCATCGATTTGTCTCAGTACAAGGAAGCGCAAATGAAGCGCAGGCTGACCACGCTCAGAATGAAGCACGGCTTTCAGAGCTTCGATGAATATTGGATGGCCATTGAGAAGAACCGCAGCTTAATGAATGAGTTTTTGGATCGCATGACGATTAACGTCTCCGAGTTCTGGCGCAATCCATCGCGATTTGAAGTGCTGCAGAAACGTTTCCTTCCGGAGCTGCTGAATACGACGAACCGGTTGAAGGTATGGAGCGCGGCATGCTCTACCGGCGAAGAACCTTACACGCTGGCGATGATTTTGTCCGAGCTGGGCGTCCTGCAGCGGACAACGCTGGTTGCGACCGACCTCGATGCCGGCGTGCTTCAGAAAGCGGCGGAAGGCAGTTATTTGGAGCGCTCGCTGCGCGACGTGCCGCCCGCGTGCATCCAGAAATATTTTAAACAATCGGAAGGGGCTTACCTGATCTCGGATCAATTAAAGCAGCATATCCAATTCAAACAGCAAAACTTGCTGCATGACGCCTTCGACGACTCCTTTGATTTAATTGTGTGCCGCAATGTTATGATTTATTTTACGGAGGAAGCGAAGCATCTGCTGTACCATAAGTTTGCGAAGGCGCTTAAGCCCGGCGGCCTGCTGTTCGTCGGAAGCACGGAGCAAATTTTCTCTCCGTCGCAATACGGATTTGAGACGGCGGACACATTCTTTTACCGTCGAGTGTCGAACTGATGTATATCGATTTCCATCTTCTCCTATACTAGTCATAACCGATCGACTTGGAGGATGAAGCAGCAAATGGATAAGCGTAAAGTAATTGCCGCCTATCGGCGCGGATTTATTACACTTCAAGAATGCGCGCAAATTTTAGGCGTCGACAGCGGACAAATGACAAGACTCGTAAACGATCCATTGCTCGGAAGCGACGGTTCCGCGTTGCTTAAGAAAAGATCAGTAACCAGCTAATGCGATTAAAAAGCCCTGGGCCGGCTTGCATGTCTTCGTATGAGGACAGGCAATCCGGCCTTTTTTTCGTTTCCGCGGCAAAGCTTCCGGACGGTTCAAATTCTTGTCAAACCGGAAGGGCTGTACTATAATGAGCAAAGATGTTTCGGGCAGTAAAACCCAGCAGGTGCGTACAGGCTTGCTTTGAAGGAGGAGCTTTGATTGAGTTTACGATATTTGACAGCGGGGGAAACCCATGGTCCACAATTAACGGCTATAATTGAAGGGCTTCCAAGCAACTTACAGATTGATTTCGAGGAATTGAACTTCCAGCTCCATCGTCGTCAGAAAGGTCACGGCCGCGGCAGACGGATGCAGATTGAGAAGGATACAGCTGATATTGTCGGGGGCGTTCGCCACGGAAGAACGACCGGCGCTCCGGTTGCTCTCGTTGTAGCAAATAATGACTGGAAGCATTGGACATCCGTTATGAATATTGAGCCGATTGAAGGCAGCGATGAAGAGAAGCGCCGCGTGCATCGTCCAAGGCCGGGCCATGCCGATCTGAACGGCGGATTGAAATATGACTTGAAGGATCTTCGTAACGTGCTCGAGCGCTCCAGCGCCCGTGAAACGGCCGCGCGCGTTGCGGTCGGAGCGGTCGCGCGCCAGCTGTTGGCCGAATTCGGCATCAAGGTTGCCGGACAAGTAATCCGTATCGGGGAGATTGAAGCTCCGGCCAATCAGCTGCCGGTGGACGAGCTCATCCGGCTGACGGAGGAGTCCTCTGTCCGAGTGGTCGATAAGGAAACCGAGCAGAAAATGACGGATTACATTGATCAAATCAAAGCGGAAGGCGACTCCATCGGCGGAATTGTGGAATGCATTATCGAAGGGGTGCCGATCGGGCTCGGCAGTCACGTGCAGTGGGATCGCAAGCTTGACGGACGCATTGCGCATGCGGTCGTGTCGATTAACGCTTTTAAAGGCTGTGAGATCGGCATCGGCTTTGAAGCGGCTAAGCTTCGAGGCTCGCAGGTGCATGACGAGATCATGTACAATGCGGAGCGCGGCTATCATCGGGCGACCAATCGCCTGGGCGGCTTTGAAGGCGGGATGACGAACGGCGAGCAGATCGTTGTCCGCGGCGTCATGAAGCCGATTCCAACGCTGTATAAACCGCTCAGGAGCGTAGATATCGATACGAAGGAGCCATTCACTGCGCAAGTGGAACGTTCCGATAGCTGTGCGGTTCCGGCTGCAAGCGTCGTTATGGAGCATGTTGTCGCTTGGGAAGTGGCTAAGGCTTTCCTGGAGAAATTCGGCGGCGATTCGATCGAAGAAATCCGCGCGAACCTGAACAATTACCTGGAACAGCTGGGGCGGTACTAGATGCGCGAGCTTACTGTTGATTTAGGTCATCGCTCTTATCCCATTTATATCGGGGAGGGTCTCCTGCAGGAGGCATCCTCCTTATTCGCCAAACACGGAATCAGCATGAAATCGCCGATCATGATTATTACGGACATCAGCGTGGCGGGACTTCATCTGCAGCCATTCGAAGCGGGACTGCAGGCTGCCGGTTACCAAACGGTGAGCGCGGTCGTCCCTTCCGGAGAAAGCTCGAAATCGCTTTCCATGCTGGAGTCGCTAGTTACGAAAGCGCTTGAAGCGGGGCTTGACCGCAAATCGGCTATCGTTGCCTTAGGCGGCGGGGTTGTCGGCGATTTGGCCGGATATGTGGCGGCTTCCTATATGCGCGGCATTAAATTCGTTCAAGTCCCAACAACGATACTAGCGCATGACAGCAGCGTCGGAGGTAAAGTCGCGGTCAATCATCCGCTGGCCAAAAATATTATCGGAGCTTTCCATCAGCCGGAATTAGTGCTATACGACTTGCATACGCTTCAAACGCTGCCTCCCAGAGAGGTAAAGGCTGGTTTGTCGGAGGTAGTCAAGCACGGACTGATCTGGGACAAGAGCTTTGTGGACTGGTGCGAGGAGCATGCGGACAAGCTGCTCGCCCTTGATCCGGAAGCGCTGGGTTACGCATTATATAAGGGCTGCAGCGTGAAAGCGGCCGTCGTATCGCAGGATGAGCGGGAGAACGATCTGCGGGCAATCTTGAATTTGGGACATACGATCGGCCATGCGCTAGAAGCGGTAGCCGGTTACAATGAGCTGCTGCATGGCGAAGCCATATCCATCGGCATGATCGGTTCGGCGAAGCTCGGACTGCGCTACGGCGCTCCGGAAGAGGTATATACGGTTACGAAGCGGGTACTCGCGAAATGCGGTCTGCCGGTTCGTCTGCCTGAGACATTTGATGTGGACGCTGTGATGGACGCGATGATGCATGACAAGAAGTTCATGGAAGGCACCATGGTATTCATCGTGCCGTCAGCGATCGGGGAAGTCGAAATAAAACCGGATGTTCCGGTGCAATGGATAAGGGAAATCGTAGAAGAATTGAAGCGGGAGGGCGAGCAGCAATGAGTGTGAGAGGAATTCGCGGCGCGATTACCGTTGACGCTAATGAAGAACAACCGATTCTTAACGGAACAATTGAGCTTCTGAACGCCATCGTAACCGAAAACGAGCTGGTGCCGGATGACATTTGCAGCGTGTTTGTAACCGTAACGAGCGACCTTGACGAGACATTTCCTGCACGGGCAATCCGTCAAATGAAGGGCTGGGAGCTTGTTCCGCTCATGTGCGCATTAGAGGTGCCGGTCAAAGGAAGCTTGGAGAGGTGCATTCGTTTGATGGTTCTCATTAACACGGACAAAACGCAAGCCGAAATCCGCCATGTCTATTTAAGCGGCGCCCAAGCGCTGCGTCCCGATTTATCGAAAGCATAAGCGAGCGATTAAATCGCTCATCCATTTCATGGTTGACGCAGGCCAGTCGGTGTTGTATATTGAAAGCGTAAGTGAGAGAAGCAGAGCAGAGTAGAGCCGAGAATAGATGAGCCGAGATCAGTCAGATTAGCAAAATGAAGCAGTTGACGGATGACGTCATAGGAAAGAGCTGAGCTTCTTGTTTACTATGGACAGGAGAAGCAAAAGTGCTGTTTCGACGCAACCGCAGCTTGCATGTATTTTTGCTTACACACTTTCGTCATCATCTAAAACCAACGCTCCTGCTCAGGCAGGGGCTTTTTTTGTGCAAAATAGAAAGAGCAGGGATCCATTCACAGGGAGGTTGATCGGGATGTCAAACGAGCTGCAGCATGTCACGCGTCTTGCCAGCCAGTATAATTTAATTCCTATCGTTCGCTACATGATGGCGGATACGGAAACGCCGATTCGATTGTTTCAGCACTTTGCGAAGGAGAAACACTCCTTTTTGCTGGAAAGCGTTGAAGGCGGGGCGAAATGGGCCCGTTACTCGTTTATCGGGACCGATCCGTTCATGATGATCTACGGCAAAAACGGAGAAATGGTGCTGGAGCATGAAGGTCGGAAGCACAGGCTGACCGATAAGCCGATCGAGCTGCTTAAAGCGCATTTGCGTTCCTTCCGCAGCCCGTCGATGCCTGAGCTTCCGCCGTTTACAGGCGGTGCGATCGGATTTTTCGGTTATGATCTGCTGCAGTATTACGAGAAGCTTCCCGCGCACCGTGTGGATGATTTAAACATGAACGATATGCAGTTTATGTTCTGCGACCAGGTTATCGTATTCGACCATTTCAAGCAGCAGCTGCAAATTATCGGGAATGTCCATATCGCTCAGGGAGCTACGGACGGCGATATCGCGAGAGCTTATGAAACGGCAGTCGGGAAGATCGAAGCAACGATCGAGAGGCTGCAGCAGCCCGTTACGATTCCCGTTACTTCCGGTCCGTCCGTCGAGGCGGATCACGAGCTGGGCGATATTCAGTCGAACGTAACAAAGGAACAATTCATTTCGAACGTAGAGGAGGCGAAGCAATATATTCGCGCGGGAGATATATTCCAGGTTGTGCTGTCCCAACGCTTCAGCATTGATACCGACATTGACCCGCTGCATGTGTACCGCGTGCTTCGGACCATGAATCCTTCTCCTTATATGTATTATTTGAAAATGGGCGAGGAAGTGATCGTCGGAACGTCGCCGGAAGCGCTTGTCAAAGTCAATGGCGACCGCGTGGAGACGCGGCCGATTGCCGGAACGAGACCGAGGGGCCGGACGCCGCAGGAAGATAAGGAGCTTGAACTTGAGCTGCTTGCGGACGAGAAGGAACGCGCGGAGCACTTGATGCTCGTTGACCTGGGCCGCAACGATATCGGCAGAGTATCTGAATTCGGAACGGTAAAATGCGATTCGTTCATGGATATCGAACGATACTCGCATGTCATGCATATCGTTTCGAACGTGTCCGGAAAGCTTCATAAGGAGAAGGACTTCTTTGACGCCTTCATCTCCTGCTTGCCTGCGGGAACCGTATCGGGCGCGCCGAAGCTGAGAGCGATGGAAATCATTGCGGAGCTGGAGAATGAAGCGCGCGGCGCTTATGCAGGCGCGATCGGGTATCTGGGCTTCGGCGGCTCCATGGATACCTGCATCACGATCCGGACGATTATTTTCAAGCACGGGAAAGCCTATGTGCAGGCTGGGGCAGGCATCGTATGGGATTCGGTGCCGGAGAGTGAATACACCGAGACGGTTAATAAGGCAAAAGGCATGCTGAAGGCGATTCGCGCGGCAGAAGCGATTTTCGCGGGAACGAAGGGGCAGTCGGATCCGGTCAATTCGATTAATATGGATTATTATGTCAATGCGGGAGAGGGGCTTGGTCGATAATGCAGGCGGCAAGCGAAACGTTAACGATGCAGCAGGCGCTTGGCCAGTTAATTCGCGGTTCGGATTTGACAAGAGATGAAGCAAGGTCGGTCATGAATATTATGATGAGGGGTGAAGCGACACCCGCGCAAATTGCCGGCGTTATTACCGCTTTACGCATGAAAGGCGAGACGAAGGACGAAATTGCGGGATTCGCCGAAGTGATGCGCGAGCATTCAAGCCGCGTCAATACCGAGCAGGAGGACCTGCTCGATACTTGCGGGACCGGCGGATCCGGCATTCATAAATTCAATATTTCGACCGCATCCTCCATTATTGCCGCAGCTGCAGGCATTCGCGTTGCCAAGCACGGCAACCGCGCGATGTCCGGCAAGACGGGAAGCGCCGATGTCCTGGAAGCACTCGGCGTGCAGATTACGATTTCGCCGGAGCAGGCGGCGCACTGCTTGAACGAGATAGGCATTTGCTTTATGTTCGCCCAGCTCTATCATCCGTCGCTGAAGCATGCGGCCGCGCCAAGACGCGAGCTAGGCGTCAGAACGATCTTTAATATGCTCGGACCGCTTACGAATCCGGCGGGAGCGGACCGGCAACTGCTTGGCCTTTACGACCGTGCACGCACTGCGACGGTAGCTGAAGTGCTTGGTGAGCTTGGCTTAAAGAGGGCGATGGTCGTCAGCAGCCATGACGGACTGGATGAAATCAGCATATCGGCTCCAACGCAAATTTCCGAGCTGCTGAACGGCACCGTGAGAACCTACGATCTTACGCCGGAGGAGCTTGGACTGGCGCGTCATCCGGTATCGGATGTCATGGGCGGGGAACCGGCTGTCAATGCGGCGCTAATCCGCTCCATATTTGCCGGCGAACAACGCGGGGCATATCGCGATATCGTGCTTGCGAATGCCGGAGCTTGCATTTATGTAGGCGGAGCCGCCGCATCGCTGCGCGAGGGCGTAGAGGTTGCGGCGGAAGTGATTGATTCGGGCAAAGCGGAGCGGAAGCTGGCAAGCCTTATACAAATGACAGGAGAGTTGGCCCATGTTTCTGGATAAAATCGTAGCAACGAAACGAGCGGAGGTTGCGGCGCTCGCCGAACGTTTTCAAATGGCGGAAGCGGAGAAACGAATTGCGGAGCTAGACAATTGCCGGGGCTTTGAACGGGCATTGACGGCGAACGGCCGGAATCGGAGCATGGGGCTTATTGCCGAGGTGAAGAAGGCGTCCCCTTCGAAAGGGCTGATCCGAAGCGATTTTGAACCGACGAAGCTGGCAAAAGCTTACGAGGATGCGGGAGCGGATTGCATCTCGGTCTTGACGGACCGCGATTACTTCCAAGGCTCCAATTCATACTTAAGCGCGGTGCGCGATGCGGTTAGCATCCCGCTTCTGCGAAAAGATTTTACGATCGACGCCCGTCAAATTTACGAGGCGCGCCTGATCGGCGCGGATGCGGTTCTGCTTATTGCCGCTATTCTGACACCTGTCCAGCTTGGGGATTTCCATGATCTCGCCAAATCGATCGGTATGGATGTCTTGGTGGAGGTGCATAACAGGGCGGAGCTGGAGGATGTGCTGGCACTGGACAAAGCGACGCTGATCGGCATCAATAACCGCGATTTGAAATCATTTGTAACCGATCTGAAAACGACGGAGGCGCTCATCGGACTAATGCCGAAGAATGTAATCATTATTAGCGAGAGCGGGATTGCCGGGAGAGCCGATATGGATTATTTGCAGTCAGTCGGAGCGCACGGCGTCTTGATCGGGGAGCATTTCATGCGGCACGCCGATGTCGGCGAGGCGGTCAACGAGTTGATGGGGTCGGTGACGGCTCGATGAGCCGGCGGCCGCGTATCAAAATATGCGGGCTCAAGGATGTCGAAACGATTGCGGCGATGAACGGCCTGCCCGTACATGAGATCGGTTTTGTATTTGCGCCGAGCAAGCGCCAGGTCGATAAGGACACGGCTGCGCCGCTGATAGATGCCGTACATCGTTTGAAAGCGGCGAACGGGGAACGTCCCCGGGCTGTTGGCGTATTCGTGAATGAACATTTGGAATCCATCCAGGCCGTATTAGAGAAAGCCCCGCTGGATGTCGTCCAGCTTCACGGCCATGAAACAGCCGGGTTTTGCCGTGAGGTGCGGGAGAGACTGCGGGTCGGCGTCTGGAAAGTATTTTCGATTAAAGGTCATGACGGGAACGAAGAGCCGCTTTCGGCCAAAGAGCGTCTTTCTCCGTATAAAGGAGCGGTCGATGCCGTTCTGATAGACGCGCCGGGCGGCGGAACCGGCCAGACGTTCAACTGGGAAGCGATCCGTGAATATAATGAAGCCGCCGAAGAGCTTGGCATTCCCTTGTATACGGCAGGCGGGCTCCACGAGGGGAATGTGCAGGAGCTGCTTCGCTCCTATTCGCCGGGCGGCATAGACGTATCAAGCGGCGTGGAGACGAACGGACGCAAGGATATCGATAAAATCCGATTATTTGTTAGAAGGGTGATGGAAGCATGACGCAAGTACCTGATCAGAATGGCCGCTTCGGAAAGTTCGGAGGACGCTATGTGCCGGAAACGCTGATGAACGCGCTGCTGGAGCTCGAGGAAGCCTATCTTCATTATTCCAAGGATCCGGAGTTCCAGGACGAGGTTCGTTATTTATTGCATAAGTATTCGGGCAGGCCGACCTCCCTTTATTACGCCGAGCGCCTAAGCAAACATCTCGGCGGAGCGAAAGTTTATTTAAAGCGCGAGGACCTGAACCATACGGGAGCGCATAAAATAAACAATACGATCGGACAAGGCGTGCTTGCGAAGCGCATGGGCAAATCCAAGATCATCGCGGAGACAGGCGCAGGCCAGCACGGCGTAGCGTCAGCTACGATAGCGGCTTTGCTTGGCTTGGAATGCAAGGTGTTCATGGGCGAGGAGGATATGAAGCGGCAGCAGCTGAACGTATTCCGTATGCAGCTGCTCGGCTCCGAGGTCGTTCCTGTCTTATCGGGCACACGCACCTTGAAGGATGCCTGCAACGAGACGCTTCGCTACTGGGTAAGCCATGTAGACGATACGTATTATATATTGGGCTCGGTTACCGGACCGCATCCGTATCCGATGATGGTGCGGGATTTCCAGCGGATTATCGGAGATGAGGCGCGCCGGCAGATTTTGACGGAGGAAGGCAGATTGCCGGATTACGTCGTTGCGGCGGTAGGTGGCGGGAGCAACGCAATGGGCATTTTCTATCCGTTCGTTGAAGATGACGGCGTTCGACTGCTTGGCGTTGAAGCGGCAGGCCGCGGCGTCGATACGATAGAGCATGCCGCAACGATGACCAAGGGACGCCATGGCGTCTTCCAAGGCTCGATGAGCTATGTGCTGCAGGACGAGCACGGACAAGTACAGCCGGCGCATTCGATTTCAGCGGGTCTGGATTATCCGGGCATCGGGCCGGAGCATGCCTATCTGAAAGACACCGGACGGGCGGAGTATGTGCCGATCACGGACGCCGAGGCGCTCGAGGCGCTTCAACTGCTATCGCGTACGGAAGGGATTATTCCTGCGCTTGAATCCGCTCATGCGATCGCCCAGACGATTAAGCTTGCTCCGACGCTTGGGAAAGATAAGGTTGTCGTTGTCAGCTTGTCAGGCCGCGGAGATAAGGATGTTGAGGCCATTATGAGTTATTTGGGGGGCGACAAGCATGAATCTCATTGATACTTCCTTCGCTCGGCTCAGAGAAGAAGGGCGCACCGCGCTTATGCCTTTCTTGACGATTGGCGACCCGGATTTAAAAACATCGATTGACATCATAAAGGTACTGGAGCAAGCCGGCGCGGACATGATCGAGCTGGGCGTCCCGTATTCCGATCCATTGGCGGACGGGCCGGTTATTCAGGTGGCTTCGGAGCGCGCGTTGAAGAGCAGCATTACGCTGAAAGATTGCATTCACGCAGCAGAGCAAGCCAGGGAGGCCGGCGTAAAAATTCCGTTTATCTTGTTTACTTATTATAATCCGGTCTTTCAATTCGGCCTGGAAGCCTTCTTCGAGCTTGTCAAGAGCAAGGGCATCAGCGGGCTTATCATTCCCGATTTGCCGATCGAAGAGGATGAAGAGGTGCGGCAAATGGCGGAAGCTGCCGACGTTCATCTCATACCGCTTGTCGCGCCTACGTCGAAGGACCGGGTTGTCCGTATATCCCGTAAAGCCAAGGGCTTCGTCTACTGCGTTTCGTCTCTTGGCGTAACCGGGGTTAGAGCCGATTTCCATACGGGAATCGATGATTTTCTTGCAACGGTGCGGGAAGCGACGGATCTGCCGATTGCCATCGGCTTCGGTATTTCCAGCCGTGAGCAGGTTGTGCGGTTCGCGAAGCAGTGCGACGGCGTTGTCGTCGGAAGCGCGGTCGTGCGCACGATTGAAGAGGCGATTCCGCTGCTGCAGGATGAGGGCAAGCGCGAGGAAGGACTGAAGCTGGTCGGCGATTTCGTTGCCCGGCTTAAGGGATAACAAATAGCAAGGCCGGGAGTCTCTGCATGCCGCAGAGGCTCCTTTCACTTTAAAAACACTTTAAAACCGCAAACAGATATGAGACAATGGGTGACAAGCAGCAAGTCCATGTTAATTTTAAAAAAGAGGTGAACGGCTCATGCAGCCCAAAAGCAATATCGTCCACCTTCCCGTCTATCAGCCCGGCAAGCCGGTTGAAGACGTTAAGAGGGAGCTTGGATTAACCGAAATCATTAAGCTGGCTTCAAATGAAAATCCGTTCGGATGCTCGGAGCATGCGAAAGCGGCGATTATGGAAGAGCTCGTAAATTTAAATATTTATCCGGATGGCGCAAGCATCGAGCTGACGGCGGCACTTGCGGCTAAGCTTGGAGTAGAGACGAACCAACTGATTTTCGGGACGGGCTCCAGCGAAATCATCCTTATGGTTGCCAGGGCGTTCCTGGTTCCCGGAGACGAAACGATCATGGCGGATGAAACATTTCCGCAATATAAGCATAACGCGGAGATCGAGAATGCGCGTGTAATCGAGGTGCCTCTGAAAGACGGCAAGCATGATCTGCCGGCTATGCTGGCTAAAGTAAACAACCGCACGAAGATCATCTGGATTTGCAATCCTAATAATCCGACGGGCACCATCGTTTCGATACCTGAGCTGACTGAATTTCTGAAGCAGGTACCAAGCCATGTTTTGGTCGTATTGGATGAAGCTTACGGCGAATACATCGAAGATCCCGATTATCCGGACGGCGTACAGCTTCTTCGCGAGTTTCGCAATCTGATCGTGCTGAGAACCTTTTCGAAAATTTACGGCTTGGCTTCGCTCCGGATCGGGTACGGGATCGGGCATGCGGACGTTATCCGGTTCACGAATCAGGTGCGCGAGCCGTTTAACACGACAAGAGCGGCGCAGGCTGCGGCTAAGGCTGCCATTGCCGATCATGCTTTTATTACATATTGCCGCGAGCAGAATAAACAGGGAATAGCCTACTTGAGCGGGCAATTCGACCGTCTTGGTCTGACGTACTTCCCGGCATACGGAAATTTTATGATGTTTGATGCCAAGAGACCATCGCCCGAGGTGTTCGACGCTTTGCTGCGCAGAGGCATTATTTCTCGTTCACGATGGACCTATTATCCGAATCACATTCGCATTACGGTCGGAACTCAACAACAGAACGAACAGTTTATCGCAGCTCTAGAGCAAGTATTGCAGGAAGAGACGGTGCAAGGATAAATTTATGACTACTGTAGCGATATTTGGGGTGGGGCTGATCGGAGGCTCCATAGCTCTGAGTTTGAAAGGCAGACCGGATATGAGGGTTATCGGATATTCCAACCGCCCCTCTTCCGTGGAGAAGTATATGCAGCGGGGCGTCGTCGATTATGCGACGACGTCTAAGCGTGAAGCGGCCGAGCAAGCGGATTTCATCTTTTTGTGCGTGCCGGTTGGCAATCTGGAGGAAAATCTTCGTGAGCTCGGCGAATTCAATTTGAAGCCGGGCTGCATTATTACGGACGTCGGGAGCACGAAAGCGACAATTATGGCATGCGCCCGAACGTTAGAGCTTGGCGAAGCCGTATTCATCGGCGGGCATCCGATGGCGGGTTCGGAGCGGTCAGGCGTTGAGGCGGCTTCCTATCATTTGCTCGAGAACGCCTACTACGTGCTGACGCCGGATGAGAAGACGCCAGCCGAAGCCGTAGAACGGTTAACGGAGCTGCTGACCTGGACAAGGGCAAATATCGTGAAGGTGGATGCGATCGCCCACGATGAGATCGTCGGCGCCATTAGCCATTTGCCTCATATGATTGCCGTATCGCTTGTCAATCAAGTGCGCGGTTACAGCGAGGGGAACGGCCTCTATGAATCGCTGGCGGCCGGCGGCTTCCGCGATATAACGCGAATCGCTTCAGGCGATCCGGTCGTATGGCGGGATATACTTATTAATAACCGTACGGTACTTCTGGAACTGCTGCGTGATTGGAGCATGGAAACGGCTAAATTCGCCGATATGCTCGAACGGGAGGACGGCGAGGCGATCAAGGAAGCCTTCGAGAAGGCGGGAGCCTTCCGCAGCCGAATGCCGGAACGGCGCAAAGGCGTGATCTTATCCGCATACGACTGTTATGTAGACGTTCCGGACCATCCGGGCATCATCGGTAAAATTACAAGCGAGCTGGGAAACAGCAGAATCAATTTGAGCAACATCCAAATTATTGAAAGCAGAGAGGACGTACCCGGCGTTCTCCGGCTTTCGTTCCGTACGCAGGAGGATTTGGATCAGGCGATGCTGCTTCTCGCCGGAAGCGGTTTTGAAGTACACGTATAACGGTTAAACGAATGGCAAAGGCAAAAAAAAGCGTTTTCAAAATAATTTCGATAATTATGAAAACGCTTATTGACAACATGGAAGCGTATACATATAATAAAAGTACAGTATGGTTTCTCTCCACTCCTATCCAAATCCTATAGCTCTCATCATGAGCGCTGGCCACTCCTCGGAGTGGTTTTTTTTTGTCCATTAAAACATCGGTTCAGGGTCGAACCCATCCACTTTCATCACCCTAATTTGTAAAAAAATTGTATTATATCCTTTTTGTCGAAAGAGGCAGGAATTTGACCACGTGACACGAATTATATGTATACTCGTATTTTTCGAATTTTTTATGATATAGACCGCAACTTTTAGTTCCCGGGCCGGTACAATATTACTATAAGGCCCGGGAATAATCCGCAGGTGGAGGAGGTTCGCCTGTCATGACTGATTCCCAACTAATACGTGAGATTAAGGATGGCAACGTCGAGCTGTACTCCGAGCTTATGCGACGCTATCAACGGAAGATATTAGCCTTTATTTATCATATGCTGAAGAGCTCGAAGCTGGAGCTATTGGCTGAGGATTTATGCTCGGAAACTTTTTATAAAGCTTACCGCAGTCTGCATTCGTTCCGGGAGCTGGATGCTTCTTTCTCAACGTGGTTGTATACGATCGCGCGCAACACCGTGTTAAGCGAGTTGCGGAAGCAGAAAACGGCGCATATGTCGCTGGACGAATCGGGATTCGAGCCGGTGGCTGCGCTTGATGCGGCGCCGGAGCAGCTTGTGCTGCGAAATGAGCGAATGGCTATGGTCAGAGAGGCTATCAATAATTTGCCTGAGAAGCAACGCTCAGCACTTATTCTTCGGGAATATGACCAGCTGGACTATCAAGAAATCGCGAATATATTAGGGCAGACGGTCAGTTCCGTAAAATCGCTGCTATTCCGGGCCAGGGCAAGCGTGAAGTCGCAGCTGGAACCCTATTTCGGACAGACGCCGCTGATGGAAGAATTCGAAGGGATGAATACATGATGAATTGCAACGATGCGCAAGACAAATTCGGCGAATATTGGGATTTATCAGAACATGATGAAATCCGGATGGCGGTTGACCGTCATTTAATGGAATGCAAAGATTGTGCCGAACAATTTCAGATTTGGGAAGAGAGCGAAGAGCTGATTCGTTTTTTATCCGAAGAAGAAGATGCTATCGGTCCTACGGAGCATGTAAACCGAAGCGTTATGGAGCGTATTTACGCCGAGCAGTCATGGTTGATGCCGGTTCCTCATAAGAGCTATCAGTTTTCCAAATCGTTTCGCCGCAATTTCGCGCTGATCGTTGCCGCCTGCATGGCCATGTTTACCTGTGCGTTCTTCATGTTCGTATTTGATAGTCAAGGCAGCGCGTCGCAGGCGCAAGTTTCGGAGCTATCGGGCTTGATGGATACAGCTAACGTCTCCGGAGACGGATTGGTCGTAAAGGCCGGCGTATTCTCGGAAGTTCCGGTAGCAAGCATAAGCGACCCGTTCGTGTTGAAGGTAATTCCGGCGTTTCCTCAATATTATGTAGCTTTATCCTTACTCGGGATCGTCATGACGCTGCTTATCTTGAATTGGCTTTCCAGAACGCGAAGCTAATGATAGAAGATTACAGAGCTCCTTAGGGAGCTTTTGCTGTTTATAGAGAAGGAGAGGAGCAGAAAGATGCTGATTGGATGGGTAAGACACGGGAAGACGGATTGGAACGCGGAAGGAAGAATACAAGGACAGACAGATATTCCTTTAAATGAGGAAGGCATTCGGCAAGCCCATGCGCTTGCCGCACGCCTGAGCAGTGAAGAACGGCTGTGGGACGCGGTTGCTGCAAGCGATTTGCAGCGGGCGTATAAGACAGCTGGCATAATTGCGGACCGCCTTGAAATCCCGCTGTTGGAAGGCGATCTGCGCCTGCGTGAGCGATATTTCGGCGAAGCGGAAGGCATGAAGGAGCAGGAAAGGCATGATCGCTGGGGCAAGGATTGGAGAAGCGCCGCGAAGGGCGTGGAGCCATCAGCCGATGTGAAGGCGCGCGGATTAAAAGCGCTTAAGGATTTGCAGTCGGAGCATCAAGGACGAAATTTGCTTGTCGTCTCGCACGGCAGCTTGCTGGCTGATATTCTGACTGAGCTTTGTCCGGAGCTGGCGGATGAGCACTTGCACAATCTTTCCTACTCCATTTTGGAGCATCAGAATAATAAGTGGCAGCCAAGGCTTTATAACTGTATTCAACATCTGAATGGACTGTAATCTGAAGTGAAGGACTCTCTCCGAAACAATGAACTGTGACCCGGATTGTAGACGAATAAAATAAAGAGCCCTAAGCTCAACTAGCAAGTAGTTGACCTCTGAATTCATCGGGGGTCATCTTTTTTAATGTCCACTGGTATCTTTCTGAGTTGTAGTAGCTGATGTAATCCCTAACTCGAACTCGTACCTCCTCAATCGTTTGGCAATCGATAAAATCAACCTCGTCTTTCATATGACCGAAGAACGACTCCATAGGGGCGTTGTCCCAACAGTTGCCTCTGCGCGACATCGATTGCTTAAAACCCGCCTCCGCTATGAAATGACGGGTTTTAGGATGTGTATAATGCATCCCTTGATCGGAGTGTATAATGGCCTCCGGATGGAGATTCCCGTCCAATCGCTCTAAAAGGCGATGAAGTGTCCGTTCAACAATAGGAAGTTCAAGCGTGGCTGCCACGCATTCGGCAAGGATCTGTCTGGTAGCACCATCCTTTACACAGGAAAGGTATGCCCACTGACCGCCTCCATAACGTAAATAAGTGATGTCTGTGAGAAATACTTTCTCGGGCTCACCTTGATCAAACTGGCGCTCTAGCAGGTTAGGGCACGTCTGGTGTTCGTGAGTTGCCTTGGCCATCTTCCGGTATGGGTTAGCCTGCCGTATGACCGCGACTAGGCCTGCCTTGCGCATGAGACGCCGAATCTTCTTGTGATTCATGATGACATGGCTTATTTGCTCAAGACGCATTTTTATGACCAGCGCACCGGCTTTGCCGTTCAGTGCCTCAAAGTGGTGTCTGATAAGAACGATGTCCTCTTCGTCAGCCGCTGCCCGAATTTGGCATTGATCCTCGGTTGCAAGCCATCTGTAGTAACCGCTCGGACTTACATCCACAAGCTCACACAGATAACGCGTCATGCGTTTTAGGCCATATGCCCGAATGGTACGGTTGATGATTTCAAAGCGCTCAGCGGCCGTTAGCGCTTCTTCTTCTGCCGCTCGAGCGCTTCGACCTTTTTTAGCAAATCCACCTGCGCTTCAAGCAGTTTGATCTTGGCCTGGGCTCGCTTTAACTCTTCTTCCACCGACAACTCACCAGCCGGCTTTCGACCTGCGCTGTTCTTACCGCGCCGTTCAGTAGCCAACCCTTCTTCGCCGTACAGATCGTTTGTTTCGCGCCAACGCTTTAAGCTTTTTTTCGGCTTTTGATGTCCGATGACATCGAGGTCGAAGCCTGCACGAATAAAAATCTCCGAAGGCAGCTGCCCCGCCTTGTAGGCTTGAAGAGCCTCCAATTTAAACGCAGGCGTGTACGTAATGGCTGACTCCGACGCCTTTTGAACGTTGGGGTTTGCTTCCAACTTTCGTATCTGCTCCTCCGTAAAAACGATTCGTTTCAACTTTCCCATGACCTCACTCCTCTTCCCAGTATCTCGATTAAAACACAAATGACCCACAAGAGGGTCACTTTTTTCAAAGTGTCCTTCTTACGGGTCACAGTTCACAAGGGGAGGGTTCTTTTTTTAAAAAATCGTCCTCAGATAGGACGCCGTCAGGCGTTTCTGCTTGTGACCTCATCGTGAATTTATAAGTTTCCTAGGAAATCGGAAGTACGAGGTTATAAAATAAATCATATTTTCCCATAATGGTACTAACAAACGCTTATCCACCGCATAAAAGGCTGAAGTAGCGAGTCCCTTTTCATCGAAAGCCGGACTCAAGTGGAAAGGAGAGAGCTATGAATTTATCGGATATGCTAGGTTACGCAGATATACAGCAGCTTAGCAGAATTGCAGATGTTTACCGATGCGAGTGCAATGGAAACTCCAAAAACGATTTGATTCAATCCATTCTCTCTACTGTAAGTCGAAACGATGTCTTTGAAGCGCAAATCAGCAGCATGAAGCTTGAGGACCTGCGATTTCTGAATTCCTTACTGTTCGAGACGCGAAACTCCTTCAGCCTAGAGGACTTGATTGCGCGCGTGCAGCACAGCAGATTTGGCGAAGGGTCTGCGGAAGCGAAGGCAGAGACAGAACCGGTTAAAAAAACAAAAAAGAGCAAAAGAAAGTCCGGGACCGACGAAAAGCCGTTAAGCCCAAGAGAGATGATTGCCAAGTTTAAGCACCAAGGCTGGCTGTTTAACGGTTTTAGCGGACCGAACCGCTATTTGTTTCAAGTGCCCAACGATCTAAAGTCCCGGTTTCGCGAGACGCTGGCAAGACGGTTCGCGGCAAATCTTATCTACACGGAAGAACCGCCGGTGTACCGGGATGAACAGCTGCTCATTCATGATGATATCACCCAGTTTCTTCATTACTCCTATCACAATGAAGTGCAGCTGACGGCCGACGGATCCATGTATAAACGTTTTACGCAGCAAATCCTGGACCGGTTCGGCGTTCAGGAAGAGATGCCGGCCAAAGGAGCCTGGCGCTTCGGATACGGCAGGCATTTCAACCATTATCCGAACCGATTCTCGTTCATCTACGATTACTCCCTGGCGAGCAAATACATAAATGAGAGTCAAACGGTATTGGGATTATTGCCGGCGGGAGAGGAAAGGCTTGTCTCAAGACCTCCCGGCGAACCGGAGCAGCTTTATCGTTTCTGGCTGAAGCTGTACAAAGGGCCGGTCACGAATATTCTCGCGCTTGTTCATTGGATAGACTCGCTTGCGGTGCAATGGGTGACGGTCGAGTCGCTGCGAGAGGTGCTCGTGCCTTTCATCAAGCCTTATTATTACGACGACGCGAATACGATATTGGAGCAGCGGATCCTGACCATGATGGTTCACCTTGGCATGCTGCGGTTAGGCGAGCATCCGATTCACGGCGCCGTCGTCAAAATGACGAAAGCGGGAAGAGCGCTTGTCGCTGGAGTTGGCATGGACGAGCAAAAGCCGGTTTCATCGCGCCAGCTATAAAGCACGCATTTGGTGCTGGTCGGAATATAAGGTAGAGTATAAGATACAAGATGCTTATGCGAGCTTATAATTCGATGCAGAAGGAGCGGATGATACATGTTATTGCCGTACAAAGGCATCCTGCCTGCCATTCACGAGGATGTTTACATAGCGGAAGGCGCAAAAATTATAGGGGACGTCGCCATTGCACAGCGAAGCACTGTCTGGTTTAACGCCGTGCTGCGCGGCGACCTTGCCCCGATTAGAATCGGCCGCAGCTGCAACCTGCAGGACGGAACGATCGGCCATGTTAATATAAACCAACCCCTGCTGATAGAAGATGAGGTTTCCGTCGGACATGGCGCCATTATACATGGCTGCACGATAGGCAGAGGCACATTAATCGGAATGGGGGCAATCGTACTTAACGGCGCAGACATTGGTGAATATGCTTTAGTAGGAGCCGGTTCGATTGTTACAGAGAATAAAAAAATACCACCCTATACTCTTTCAATTGGTTCACCCGCCAAAGTCGTAAGAGAATTAACAGAAGATGATTTGCAGCGAATGAAAAGAACGATGGAGAGCTACGTGACGAAAGGAATAGAATATAGGATCTCTTAACGCCGGTTTGGAGGTGTATCCTATGGACAAAATGAAGGTAACGTATGAAGCCATGCTCGGTCTGGCTGCGGAATTCGTGCTCGATGAAGCGGTGCTGAAGTTTCAGACGAATCAAATTTATGCTGCAATCGATAAAGCGCTGGCGGCAGGCGACGAGGATACGTTTTACCGTCTTGCGAAACAGTTGAATGCTTTAAAAAGATAGTTTCTTTCTGCTAGATTAACTTTCTGGCGGGGAGTGGCGAAAGCTTCCATGTACGGGCGGACAGAGTTGTCCCTCCGGCATGGAGGCTTTTTTTTGAATCTAAGGATTGGCAAGGGGAAGGAAGAACGTTAACATAGGAGAAGCGAAGTTTTGCTTCACAATAATATTTGGAGTGGGATGGGGAGCATGAAGTTTAGTGAAATTACAGCCGATCAGTGGGACGAACTGAGTCCTTACTTG
Source organism: Paenibacillus harenae DSM 16969 (assembly GCF_000422465.1). GTDB lineage: Bacteria > Bacillota > Bacilli > Paenibacillales > Paenibacillaceae > Pristimantibacillus > Pristimantibacillus harenae. Next base: position 807,583 of record NZ_KE383842.1, read on the forward strand.
GATACCTGCCTCCTGCCCGTGACGGGCATGGCGGGCGGTGAGAAGCCCTATGAGGCGACAGAATGGCTGGAGCGATTGAGAGACATGATGGATTTAATCGAAATTCCGTTTAAGGGCAGAGTTGTCACATACCCGGCTTGGCATTATATTACCGGCAGCGGAAATTTACCGGAGATGGTGAACGAGTGGTGCGAATCCGCCAAGCGGGCGGGATTTCGTTATGCGATCGTAGTGACGGCGAACAAGGAGCTGGAGCTGGCTTGCCCGGCCATGAATTTAAGCTTTCTTCCGAATGAAGACGGCAGCTTGCCGGCACAGGCCGACGTGTCGGACGCCATTCGTTCGATGTGGAACGGACAAGCCGTCTGACAGATTGGAAATTCCGAATAATATGTTCTTATTTTGGGGAAAACAAATGCCAGACAAGATCAAATGTGACAAAATAATAACAAATTATTGAACGGCTTTTTGATAACGACGCAAATGTATGGCCATATTCTTGACGCTCCCAAGCACCTAGGCTATTATAAGTTATGTCCTAGTTCGTCATGTGTTTTTGCCGTGCGGCAAGACGCGAGATATGGTTGGCAAAGGGGGTTAGAACAGAAGATGAGTAACCATGAACAACATGAGTCCGCGCATAAACCGGTTCAGCGCAAAGAGATGTCCCGGCGTCAATTTTTGTCATATACGCTCGGCGGCACGACTGCATTTATGATGGGCGGCGCGGTATTGCCGATGGTTCGTTTCGCAGTGGATCCGCTCCTCGTGAAGAAGACCGGCGGCACATACGTAAAAGTTGTGGAAGAGAGCAAAATTACGAATGAGCCTCAAGAATTCAAATTTAAAATTCATCAGGTCGACGGCTGGTATGAAAGCGATCCTGAACTATCCGCATGGATCTCGAAGGATGCGAACAATGCGATTTTTGCTCTTTCGCCGGTTTGTAAGCATCTAGGCTGTACGATCGGTTGGAACACGAAGGGCAAGAACGAGTATGACTGCCCTTGCCATGACGCCCGTTATACGAAAGACGGGAAGAATATTACCGTTGCGCCGAAGCCGCTCGATGAATACGAAGTGAAAGTTGAGAACGGATTCGTATACCTGGGTCCGGTAATGCCGAATACACGATTGGGTTAAGGAGGGCGTATTGCAGATGTTTAAAAGTGTATACAACTGGATTGACGAACGTCTTGACATTACGCCGCTTTGGAGAGACGTCGCAGACCACGAAGTGCCCGAGCACGTCAACCCTGCGCATCATTTCTCCGCCTTCGTCTATTGCTTCGGCGGCTTGACGTTCTTCATAACCGTAATTCAAATTTTGTCCGGGATGTTCTTGACGATGTATTACGTTCCAGACATCATCAATGCTTATGCGAGCGTTGACTACTTACAGCACCAGGTTGCTTTCGGGCAAATCGTGCGGGGAATGCACCATTTCGGGGCAAGCCTTGTAATCGTTATGATGTTCCTACATACCCTGAGAGTTTTCTTTACCGGTTCTTACAAGGCGCCGCGCGAAATGAACTGGGTAGTCGGAATGCTCATTTTCTTCATCATGTTAGGCCTAGGGTTCACGGGCTACCTGCTTCCATGGGATAATAAAGCTTACTACGCAACGAAGGTCGGTGTCGAAATAGCCGCATCCGTTCCGGTACTTGGGCCGTATATCGCAGATTTCCTGTACGGCGGCGATATCGTAGGCGCGCAGACGCTCACCCGTTTCTTTGCGATCCACGTATTCTTCTTGCCTGGCGCATTGATCGCGATGCTTGCGGCGCACTTTATCATGATTCGGAAACAAGGTATTTCTGGACCACTTTAAGCGAAGGAGGGCTTACTTATGGCGCATGGTCATAATTCGAACGAGAAGGTTGTCTATGTCGGCGATTCGCGTGTGAAGAAAAGCAACCATCCGAACATCCCTCCGGATTACACCGCATTCCCGGGAAAATCGGAAGCTTTTATTCCGAACTTCCTGCTGAAGGAATGGATGGTCGGTTGCGTTGTTTTGGTCGGTTTTCTAGCATGGACGATTGCAGAGCCGGCTCCACTTGGTTACCCTGCAGATCCGACGAATGCCGCTTTCGTCCCGATGCCGGACTGGTATTTCTTGTTCTTGTATCAATTTTTGAAATACCCATACGTTTCGCAGGATTATATCTTGCTTGGAACGCTGGGTGTTCCCGGAGTTTTGTTCGGCGGCTTGCTGCTTGCTCCGTTCCTGGACACAGGTAAGGAGCGCCGGTTCTACCGCCGTCCGATCGCTTCATCGCTTATGTTTCTCTCGCTTATCGCATGCGTTTATTTGACCGTAGTGTCTTGGGATCACTACCAGCATACGCTGGAAGCAAACGGTCAGATCCCAGAGCATATTGAACGGGAAGAGAAGGCGCGCGAAGCAGCGGAAGCAGGCAAGGAGCGGCCGAATTATACGAAGCCTGCCCCAGTGGCTTCACTGGTCGATGCTGACGACCCGGCCATGGACATTGCCAAGCAAGCGCAATGCGTAAGCTGTCATGCAGCTGACTTGAAGGGTCAAGGCTCGGTTCCTCCATTGACTGGCGTTGGCGACATCCTTTCGAAGGAAGAAATAGCGGAAGTTATAACGAACGGACGCAACAATGGCGCAATGCCGGCCTTTAAGGATTCGTTGTCCTCTGAAGAAATCGATCAGCTGGCAACATGGCTTTCCAAACAAAAAACGGCGGCTGAATAGTCAGCCGCCCGATAAAAAACCTGATCGTATTATGCGGTCAGGTTTTTTTTGAATGACACATCGAGAGAGGAAGTGTAGAGAGATGCTCTCCGTTTTTTGGAGCCGTGAGTTTCTGCTTAACCGATCGTTCTTATGGCTCTTGTTCCTGGTCAACCTCGCGGGGACGATATACGGTTACATCTGGTACGAGGGCCAATTATTCGATACGCTGCAGCATCATCCGTTATGGCGTATCGTCTTTGTGCCCGACTCGCCGACGGCGAGCTTATTTTTTACATTGGCCTTGCTTTATTTATTGTACCCGCCGAGCCCATCGAATCGAATCGCATCCATAGGCCGTTCTATCATTGAAGCATTAGCCGTCGTTTGTTCGGTTAAATACGGGATTTGGGCTGTTGCGATGATCGTTGCGGGTGCATGGCAGGGGGCGGATTTATACTGGCAGCATTACATGCTGATCGCTTCCCATTTGGGAATGGCGTTCGAAGCGCTGCTTTTTTTCCGTTTTATGAAAGCGGGCACAGCGGCTCTGGCGGTCGGAACGGGATGGCTGCTGCTTAACGATACGGTAGACTATACGTTTGGAATATTTCCGTATCTCGCGGATGAGCTTGATGATGATTTGTCGGCCGTTCGCGCCTTTACATTCGCGTTATCGATCATCAGCTTTGCTGCTGCTTGGCTTGTATGGCGCTTTAGAAAGAAGGTATAAGGGTGGACATCCCCTCATAGATTGATTTAGGGGGGGATGTCCATGAAGGTACGAATCATTATTCCATTCGTTATCTGTATCGTCATGACGATCGGAGGCGCGGGAGCCGTGTGGGGAAGCTCTTCTTCCTTGGACCGGCTAACATCGATTTTCTCGCCTCAATCGCAGATGCAGCTTTCCAGAATGGATGAGATCGCGAATTCCTTATATCAAGCGGCTTATACGAATAATCGCCAAGCCGGCTTTCAATATGTACAGCAGCTTCAACGGATGATCGGCGGCGAGCTTAAATACGCAGCGGGCAACCGGGACGGCTGGGAATCCATGAAGCAGGACGCGGATGCGATTAAGCTGAAACTAACGAGCAGAGGCGCACATTCCGTCTGGCTTCAGGAGGCTGCCCGCATCCGCTTGGCGGCGGATGCGCTGTCGCGCTCGGATCATGCGTTATGGCTTCAATATGAAAGCGTCATGCTGGATGATCTGACACGGCTTGAGAAGGCATGGAAGCGGCAAACCGACGATGCCGCCGAAGCGGCCCGGGCTTCGATGAACAGCCTCCAGGAGCATGCCGTACGGATTGAGCCGGCTATTAGTCTGTTATATGGAAGCATGCGTTATACAGAACTAAGCGAGCGGATTAGATACACGAATCAGCTGCTCGATTCCGCGAAGTCAAGCTCCGGAAATGAAGCGATGGTGGAGCAATCCCTGAAAGCTTTAAAATTTTCTATTTACCGTATATTCGAACAGAGCGGGGCCGAGGCCTCGCTGCCGGCTGTAGCGCCGCCCGCAGCCGCTCATCCGCTTGGATGGACGCTGTTTCTCGGCGCGATCATTTCCGCGGTGCTTACCTACTCGGGGTGGAGGAAATATAAAATGAATCCATTCGACAGCAAGCCCCTATCCTGAAATTATTCTTCCTTAAAGCCTTCGCCCAACACATCCTGCACTTCGTTGATTACGATAAAAGCACGGGGGTCGGTATTGCGTACGATCGCTTTCAAACGGCGAATTTCCTGCCTTTGAACGACGCAATACACGACTTCTTTTTGCTGTCCCGAGAATACTCCTTTTGCCGGAATCAAAGTCACCCCGCGCTCCAGCTCAACCGTAATTTTTCTTGCGATCGCATCTCCATGATCCGTAATGATGGAAAATGCTTTCGCCGCGTAAGCGCCGTCCTGAATAAAATCGATCAGCTTGGAAGCGATAAATACCGTCACGAGTGTATACAGCACTTTGGCCATCGGAATGTAAAGCAAAGAAATACCGATAATAATGGCATCCATCGTTAAAATAAATTGCCCCATGCTTATTCCTTTCGAACGGGTAACGATACGGGCAACGATATCGACACCGCCCGTCGTGCCGCCGAAACGAAAGACGATGCCTAGACCGGCTCCGAGCGAGACGCCCGCATACAGAGCGACAAGCATATAATCATTGGAACTCTGGAACGGGATAAGAATGCCTTTGCCAATTAATTGTTCCATTAACGCCAGGAAGGCCGACAGGGCTACGATGCCAAGCAAGGTGTACATCATCTGCCCGCGTCCGAGCGCCTTCCATCCTAATAAGAACAACGGAATATTAAGGAGCAGCGTTGAAATGGACAGAGGCCAGCCGGCGGCATAATTGAGCAGGACGGCGATTCCCGTAACGCCGCCCTCCATAAGCTGGTTCGGAATAACGAAATAGTGCAGCCCGAATGCATAGATGGCCGTGCCGATGAGGATCGGGATAACATTGCGCAAATGAATAAATATTTTCGACATGTTCGTGCACTCCTTCTGGTTATGTATACTAGTGTAGTATGGCACATTGCCGCCATTCGAAAAACATTGATTTTAAATATGCGTTTACGTTAACATAGGGATGTATAGCCATTGACGGAAAGGAATCGGATTCGATGTCAGATAAGACGCTCGCTTTAATACAGAGAGAAGTCGATGATTACATCTCTCAATTCAAAGAAGGCTACTTCAGCCCGCTTGCGCTGATGGCCAGAATGTCGGAGGAAGTTGGCGAGCTTGCCAGAGAGGTAAACCACTTCTACGGCGAGAAGCCGAAAAAGGCGGATGAAGCGGAAAATTCCGTCGAAATGGAGTTAGGCGATATTTTATTTATATTATCCTGCTTCGCCAATTCGCTAAACATCGATTTGACGGAAGCGCACGATAAAGTGATGCATAAGTTCAAAACCCGCGACGCGGACCGGTGGACGAAGAAATTGACCGAACAGTAAACAAGCTCCCTACATATGCTGTACCATCAACCTGTGTACAAGGAGGATGGGCGGATGGATGGAGAGAGCTGCATTAAGAAAGCATACGAATTCATCTTCAACAGCGATTTCGAGCAAGCCATTTATTGGTTCGAGCAAGCGATCGCTGCCGAGCCGGAGAATGCATCTTATTATCATAAATGCGCCGTTTCTTGCGCGCGCAGCGGAAAATGGGCGAAAGCGAAGCAAAACGCGGAAATGGCCGTTAAGCTGGATCCGGAGCATGCCGAATATCAGTATCATTTGCAAACGGTGGAAGCAAAGCTGCTGCAGTCGGAAGCTGATCTTCTGCTTGGGGCAGTGCCGCCGAAGCTTCATGATGCGGCGGATCTGCTGAATCAGGCGGCGGCGCTTGATCCGTTAAGCTTTGAAGCTTTCTATAAGCTAGGCGTCATCTATGTTTCGCTGAATCTGTTGGATGACGCAGCGGCAAATGCGAGGGAAGCGTTACGGCTTGATCCAAGCCACTCCGCTGCCCGCAGGCTGTTGTCCGAAGTCAATCGGAAGAAGCGTATGCTGCGCGTCAGGATCAATGCACGAAATAGGAAAAGGAACAGGTGATCATAGCATGCCGACACACAAAATTAAGGTAGCAGTAGCAGGAGCCAGCGGAAGAATGGGCCGCGAGGTTGTGAAGATGGTGCTGGAGGACGACGCGCTACAATTGGTCGCAGCGGCCGCTCCTTCAGCAGGACTTGTCGATGCGGGCGTCTTCGCCGGCAAGGGGGAAACCGGCGTTATCGTCAGCGCAACGCTTGAAGAAGCGTTGAACGGCTCTCATGCGGACGTGCTGGTTGATTTCACTGTCCCGCAAGCGGCTTACGGTAATACAAGAACGGCGATCGAATACGGAGTCCGTCCGATCATCGGGACAACCGGGTTCACGCCCGGGCAGATTGAAGAGTTGGACGAGCTCTGCAAGAAGAAAGAGCTTGGCGGATTAATCGCGCCTAACTTCTCTATCGGAGCGATCCTGATGATGAAATTCGCCGCGGAAGCATCCAAGTATATGCCTCATGTTGAAATTATCGAATATCACGGCGATCAGAAGCTGGACGCCCCGTCAGGCACATCGATCAAAACAGCCGAGCTGATTTCTCAGGCACGCAAAGAACTACGCCAAGGAAACCCGAAGGAAGAAGAAGTCATTGAAGGGGCGCGCGGCGGCTATTATAACGGGTTCCGTATACATAGCGTAAGGCTTCCGGGCGTATTCGCCCAGCAAGAGGTCGTATTCGGGGGCCATGGGCAAACGCTCAAAATTCGCCATGACTCGTATGACCGGGCCGGCTACATGCCCGGCGTTAACGTTGCGGTGAAGAAGGTCATGACGTACAGCGGTTTGATTTACGGCTTTGAACATATTATGGATTAGTTTCATCCGGCAGCGGGAGAGGGGTACGTCAGCATGTTAAATATTGCATTTATCGCGCATGATCGCAAGAAAGAGGAAATCGTCAATTTTGTCATTGCTTACGAGAAGGTATTCGTCCCGCATAAGCTGTATTCTACCGGTACGACGGGAACTCGGATCATGGAGCAAACGGATTTATCCATACATCGTTTTATGTCAGGGCCTCTCGGAGGCGATCAACAGATCGGTGCTTTAGTGGCGCAAAATGAGATGGATCTTATCATCTTTTTACGAGATCCGTTGATGGCGCAGCCGCATGAGCCGGACATTATCGCTTTGCTTCGGTTATGCGACGTGCAGGGCATTCCGGTCGCCACTAACGTAGCGACGGCCGAGCTGCTCGTTAAAGCGCTCGAACGCGGTGATTTTGCTTGGCGCGAGCTTGTGCACAAATATAAGCCGGGTATTGAATCATGACGGAATCGCTGGATATTCTCGTATTCGGCGCTCATGCGGACGATGCGGAGATCGGGATGGGCGGCACAATCGCGAAGCATGCTCAGGCCGGCTACCGCGTAGGCGTCTGTGATCTCACGGAGGCAGAAATGTCTTCGAACGGCAATGCGGAGCTGCGCAAGCGGGAAGCGGCTGAAGCGTCGAGAGTGCTTGGTTTGAGCAAACGCTCGAATCTTGGTCTGCCCGACCGCGGCCTGGAGCCGTCAAGAAGCCAGATCGAACAAATCGTCGCCGAGATTAGAAACGGTAGACCGAGGGTCGTATTCGCGCCTTATTGGGTGGATCGTCATCCGGATCACGTGGCTTGCAGCCGATTGATCGAGGAGGCGGTTTTTAATGCGAAGCTTCGCCGCTACATGCCCGATCTGCCTGCCGTACAAGTGGAGCAGCTCATCTATTATTATATAAACGATAGCGGGCAAGTATCGCTTATCGTCGACATAAGCGAACATTATCAGACGAAGCGCCATGCGCTTATGGCTTACCGGTCGCAGTTCGAATCGGCTGCAGCCGGCGCCGACCGCGTTGCAACGCCGCTTACGAACCGTTATATTGAACGCGTGGAAGCGCGTGATTCGCTGCTCGGACAAGCCCAAGGCTGGACATACGCAGAGGGCTTTGCTTTGAAGCGCCCTCATGCCGTACAATTTTTTTGACAAATCGTACAGCTCTTATCGAATACACTAGAGTACGTGACGAACACAGGAGGTGCGGCAACGGTGGCGAGAAAGTTGAAAATCGGGATTACCTGCTATCCGACACTGGGAGGATCAGGAGTCGTTGCGACCGAATTAGGGAAGCTGCTTGCGGAACGCGGACATGAGATTCATTTTATAACGCACAGCATTCCTTTCCGGTTAGGCAAATTTCATAAAAATATTTTCTATCATGAAGTGGAAGTAAATGATTATTATGTGTTCCGTTACCCGCCGTATGACTTGGCGCTCGCCAGCAAAATGGCGCAGGTCGCTAAAATGCAGCAGTTGGACCTGCTTCACGTGCATTATGCGGTGCCGCATGCCGTCTGCGCTTATTTGGCGAAGCAGATGAACGGAGACGGGCTTAAGACGGTTACCACGCTGCATGGCACCGATATTACGGTACTGGCGCAGGATGAGTCGCTGAAAGACTTAATCCGTCTGGCCATTCACCAGAGCGATGCCGTCACGGCCGTATCCAATGACTTAATCCAAGAAACCAGACAGCTGCTGGATATAACGACGCCGATCGAACTAACCTATAATTTCGTGGATAAGCGTATCTACTATCCTCGGGACGTGACATCCTTGCGATCGGATTTCGCGGAACCGAATGAGAAAATACTGATGCATATTTCAAACTTTCGCCCGGTCAAGCGCGTAGGCGATGTCGTGGACATCTTCGCCCGCGTATCGCAGAAGGTGCCGTCAAAGCTCCTTCTGGTAGGGGAAGGGCCGGAGCAGTCCAAAATGCAATGCAAAATACGGCAGCTTGGGCTTGAGGACCGCGTCCATTTCCTCGGCAAGCAGGATGACGTCGCGCAGGTGATTTCGTTGGCTGACGTACTGCTGCTGCCTTCCGAGAAAGAAAGCTTCGGTCTGGTGGCGCTGGAGGCAATGGCATGCGGCGTACCGACCGTCGGCTCGACTGCGGGCGGCATTCCGGAGCTGGTTACGCATGGAGAGACCGGCTTCCTGTCGCAAGTCGGAGACGTTGAGGACATGGCACATAACGTAGAGCGGTTATTGCTCGACGAGAAGCTTCATGAACGATTTCGGCAGGCCTGTATGTTTAGAGCCAGAAACGAATTTTGCAATGACATTATTACGACGCAATATGAGCATATTTATTACGGGGTGCTTGGCATCGAAGCGGATCTGCCGGTGGCGGTGTGCACCGAATAGCAGCTATGAAGGCTCCCGCTCTCAAGGGACGGTGAATCAATTGAAACTTACGCTGCCGGAATCAATCGCAACCGCATTACCTGTCCTTAAGCGGCTTCGAGAGCATCAATTCGAAGCCGTCTTTGTTGGCGGCTGCGTCAGGGATACGGTTCTTGACTTACCGGTCAAAGACGTGGATATCGCAACTTCGGCCCGTCCGGAACAGGTGCTTGAGCTATTTGAACGATGCATCCCTACCGGCCTGCAGCACGGTACCGTAACGGTATTGTCCGGCAAGTCGGCATATGAAGTGACGACCTATCGACGGGAGTCGAAATACGAGACGCACCGCAGGCCGGAAAGCGTGCAGTTTATATCGTCCCTGGAAGGCGATTTGCAGCGAAGGGACTTTACGATGAATGCGATGGCTTTGACCGAGGAAGGCGGGCTCATTGATCCCTTTAAAGGCCTAGAGGATTTGAAGAATGGCGTTCTGCGCTGCGTGGGCGACCCGAATGCCAGATTTCAAGAAGATGCTTTGCGAATGCTCCGGGCCGTTCGATTCATTGGCGCCTATAACCTGAGGCCATCCCAATCGTCATGGCAGGCGCTGATTCGTTACCGTAAGCTAATGAAATATATCGCGATGGAGCGAGTGCTGGCTGAGCTGGATAAAATGATGGCAGGAAAGACGCCTGAACGGGCGCTTTATTTTACTGCGGCAAGCGGACTGCTTCACTACCTGAAGGAGCCTATGCCGGAAGAGGCGGTACTTGCGGTTGATGAGGCATACGGAAACAGGTGCGCCGACGAATCGTTCAGTAAGCTGAATAGGCTGAAGGAGACTGATCTGCGCTGGGCAGCAGTTTTAATGAGCTTGTCGCTTGCCGGCGATTCCGCCGAGCAGACGCTGCAATCTCTGCGTTTTTCAAAGCTGAGAATCAAAACGATGATCTCCATCTTGAGTATCCACAAGCAAATGCTTGACGCTGCAATTAATAAGGACGAGCCATCCATTCGCCTAAGGTGGGTTGAAATGATTTTAATGTATGGCAAGAAGCTTGCGGGTCAATGGCTGGAAATCGTAAATGCCCTGCAGCCGTCGCTTCTAAACGGCCTGAACGTTCATGTAAGGCGATTGGAGGATTGGCTTGACGCAATATCTATCACAACCTTAAAGCAGCTTCATGTAAGCGGCAGAGAGCTTACGGAACACTTAGACCGGGAATCGGGTCCTTGGATTAGCGAATGGTTAAACCGGCTGCTGCTCGAGGCCGCGCTCGGCCATCTGCCGAATGAGAAGCAGGCCTTGCTTGAACAGGCCGAATCATGGGATAAAGAGGAAACTAATCATGAATAATGAAGCAATTCTATCGTTATTTGATAACAATTCGGGCGTGTATGTATCAGGCGAGCGAATCAGCCAAGAGCTCGGCGTGAGCCGAACGGCGGTTTGGAAGCAAATCCGAAAGCTTGAAGCGGCAGGATACCGGTTCGAAGCATCGAGAAAGCTGGGATACCGCTTAATGAGCGTACCTGACCTATTTTCCGCCGAAGAGCTGGGATTAAGCTTGAAATCCGACGTGTTCGGCAAATCCTTGCAGCTGTTCGATTCGGTCGAATCGACTCAGAATATCGCCCGCGCCGCGGCCGAAGAAGGAGCGCCCGAAGGTACGCTCATTATCGCGGAGCAGCAAGTAAGCGGTCGGGGACGCATGGGCCGGGGCTGGATTTCTCCGCGCGGACAAGGCGTATGGATGAGCATGGTGCTGCGCCCGACCATTCCGATTCATTTTGCTCCGCAGCTTACGTTATTAACGGCTGTTGCGCTGTGCAGAAGCTTGAAACGGATAACGGGCCTGTCGATTGGAATCAAATGGCCGAATGATCTTCTGATCGAGGGGAAAAAAATTAGCGGCATCTTATTGGAATCCGCGGCGGAGGATGAGCGTCTGAGGTACGTGATCGCCGGAATCGGCATCAGCGTTAATTTGGAGGAAAGCGATTATCCGGAGGAATTATTGGCGAAAGCGACCTCGCTTAGAATCGCCGGCGGGCGGAAATGGGAACGGACCGAAGTCGTCGCCGACTTTTTGAAGGAATGGGAGCAGCTCTATTTGCTCTATCAGGAACAGGGCTTCGGACCCGTTATCACATTGTGGGAAGCCTTGTCGGTTTCGCTGGGCAAGCAGGTTCGTCTCATTACGCCGCAAGGCGATATTGCCGGCGTACCCGTCGGGCTCGAGGAAAGCGGAGCGATCCGGGTGGAGCTGGCGGACGGCACTTTCAAATCCGTATTTTCGGCGGAAATGGGCGAACCTCTATAGGGATTGAATTTCATTTACGTCCTGCTTAAAATTTGTTACACTACAACTATCAGGCGGTATTCTTGCGTGAAGCTGCACTGGTAACGGATCATAATGCGTTAAAGATTGGGAATGCACCACTCTGCTCTGAGCCGAAGGGACCGAGACAGAAGGAAGCACGACAAGCAATCGTTTCCTTTTCAGTTTGGGGACCTTTTTAGCAGCGGCTAAAAGGTTTTTTTGTGTTTATCCTAAATTATTGATCGGAGGATGAAGCTGATGAGGAAACGACTGACAATTACGTCCATGAAGAAAATGAAGAAGGAACGCAATGCGATTTCCGTTCTTACAGCTTACGATTATCCTTCGGCGAAGCTTGCCGAAGAAGCGGGAATCGATGTGATACTGGTTGGCGATTCCCTTGGAAATGTCGTCTTGGGATACGATACGACCATACCCGTTACGATTGATGATATCGTCTATCATACAAGGGCGGTTGCAAGAGGGGCGCAGCAAACCTTTATCGTGGCCGATATGCCGTTCATGACGTATGGCATCGGACGCGAATCGACCCTTCGCAATGCAGCGAGAATCATGCAGGAGGGCGGCGCTCAAGCCGTTAAGCTTGAAGGCGGCGCGGATATCGCTTCGGATGTAGCGGCGCTCGTCAAGGCAGGCATACCGGTGATGGGGCATATCGGCCTTACGCCTCAATCCGTTCATCAATTGGGCGGCTATAAGGTGCAGGGGAAGCTCGATCAGGAAGCCGAGAAGCTCTTGGAGGACGCGAAGGCGCTTGAAGATGCCGGGGCGTTCAGCATCGTGCTGGAGCTCGTAACCGAGCCGCTTGCGACCTTGATCAGCCAATCGATATCCATTCCGGTCATCGGCATCGGCGCCGGTCGCGGCTGCGACGGCCAGGTGCTTGTCTATCATGATATTTTGCAATACGCTTCGCCTTATTTCGAGAAAAAATTCGTGAAAACATATGCCGATATCGGCTCAACGATAAGAAATGCGATCAGCTCGTACGTGGAAGACGTGAAATCCCGCGCTTTCCCGGAAGAAGCACACTCGTTCCAGGCGTCGCAGACCTCGGTCGGCGCTATCTACGGAGGCAGCGACAAAGCCGCTGAGGACAAACGGCAGCAGGACAGCAAGGTTTCGGTGAAAGGGGTCAAGCTGACATGATCATTTGCCGTACGATAACGGAATTAAAGGAGCAAATCGGTCTTCTGCGCAAAAAAGAAAAAAGCATCGGATTTGTCCCGACGATGGGTTATCTTCATGAAGGTCATGCCAGTCTGCTGCGCTATTCGGCAGAAGACAACGATGCGACTGTGCTAAGCATATTCGTTAATCCGCTCCAATTCGGGCCGAACGAGGATCTGGATCGTTATCCCCGCGACGAGAAACGCGACCTTGCTCTTGCCGAGGAGTGCGGAACGGATATCGTATTTATGCCTTCCGTTCAGGAGATGTATCCTGCGAAACCGCTGACAACGGTCATCGTGAATCAGGTCACGGACCGGCTGTGCGGCGCATCGAGACCCGGACACTTCGACGGTGTAGGCACCGTAGTCAGTAAGCTGTTCCATCTGGTTCAGCCGGACAAAGCCTATTTTGGCATGAAGGATGCGCAGCAGGTTGCCGTTATACAACAAATGGTCAACGATCTAAACTTTCCGGTCGATATTATTCCTTGTCCGATCGTCAGGGAGCCGGATGGCCTGGCCTTAAGCTCCCGCAATGTTTATTTGAATGCGGAGCAGCGGCAGCAAGCGGTTGTCCTGTCGCAGACCCTGGAGAAAGCTTCCGATTGGTTGAAGGAGCCGGGGATGACCGTGGAGCGCCTTCTGGCGAGGGTGAAGGTGCAAATCGATAAAGCCGCCGAGACGGCTATCGACTACGCGGAATTGCTTTATTACCCAAGCTTGCAGCCGCCCGCCGCGAATGCGCCTATAAACACGCTAAACCAGCCTTTAATCTTGGCGCTTGCCGTTAAATTCGGCGCAACGCGCTTAATCGATAACCGGTTATTACACGCAAACGAGGTGAATGTGCATGTTCAGAACGATGATGAAGTCAAAGCTGCACCGGGCAACCGTTACTGAAGCGAACTTGAATTACGTCGGCAGCATTACCATTGACGAGGATTTGATGGATGCGGCTAATATGTGGGAAAATGAAAAGGTGCAAATCGTAAATAATAATAACGGCGCACGCTTCGAGACGTATATCATAACCGGTGAACGCGGATCCGGCGTCATCTGCTTGAACGGCGCGGCCGCAAGACAAGTGCAGCCAGGCGATCAGGTTATTATTATTTCCTATGCCATGATGACGGACGAAGAAGCAAAGGAGCATAAGCCGATCGTTACCATTCTGGACGAGAAGAACCGGCCGCTGCGGATGCTTAATGCGGAGCTGCACGGCGCAATCCTGTAACTGCTTGATTGGAGGAGCCGCCCCTCCGTTATGTAACGGCTGGCATACCGTATGAAATACCTCGTTAAAACAAAAAATGAACATAACACTCCTTAATTCTTTAGCGAAGGCGGGATGCGGTATGTTCCAGCACATGTTTGCTTCAATGAATGAAATGCTCGATCAGATTATGGGTCAGTACGAAAAAGCGGGCGCACAGGAAAAGAAGCAATACGAGGAGCAGCTAAACGAGTTAAAAAAAGTAAGCGACACCTTCATCGAACAATGGCTTGAATTTGAGGAGAAGTTTGCTGATTTCAAGGAGCGGCAAGCGAATCCGGATTTATCGGAAGTACCGGAAATAATGGCTTCGCCGTCAACTGACATGAAGCTCCCCGTCATCGCAGCTGTAAGCTGCAATGCAGCGGATCTGGAAATTCCGGATGAGGCTGCAGAGATTATTTCCAAAGGTCAAGGCTATTATAAGTTATTTATGTTTCGTCAAGCGGCATTACAATTTCAAACGGTTATCGTTCAATCGCCGGAATGTAATCTGGCGAGGTTGTTTCTGGGCATGACGCATATGCATCTTCAAAATTGGAACGAAGCGCAGCGGCATTTTCAACTGCTGATTGCGTTGACGGACTTTCCCAAATGGCTGGCGATGGGCTATAATGCGCTAGGGTGCATCCAAGCGGTGCACATGAATCTGGCGCAGGCAGAGCAGCTGTTTAAGAAGGCTTATGATGTTTGCCCGAGCTTCAAAGACGCGCTGAACAATTTAAAATCATGCCAGGAAACACCCCAGCAATTATCGTTATATTTCGGAAGCACGGAGCTGTGCTGTTTGTGAGAGGATCGGGGAATGAATGAAATTTGCAGTATTAGACTTGGAAACGACGGGACACAGCCCGGAGGATGACATTTTGCAGGTCGGGCTGGTCATCGTTTCAGAAGAGCTGGAAGTGACCGGCACCTTCAGCTCCTTCGTTCGGCCTAATATCCCAATACCGGCATTCATCACGCAATTGACGGGAATAAGCGAATCGGACGTTGCGGATGCGCCTGAGCTGCACGAAGTTCTGGTTAACCTTATTCCGCAGCTCGATGACGCCGTGCTCGTCGCCCATAACGTCGGGTTCGATGCGGGCTTTTTGAATCAAGCCTTCGACCGCTGCGGCTACCATCCGTTCGCGGGCCGGAGACTCGACACGATCGAACTGCTCCGCATTTTATATCCGACGATTAATACGTATCAGCTTGGCGCCGTCTCCGAGCTGTTCGGCATTGCCCATGACCGGCATCACCGAGCGGACAGCGATGCGATGGCGACCGCTCTCCTGCTTATCGAATCAGTCAGCAAGCTCCGGAAAATGCCGCTGCTCACTTTGCAGCGGCTATCCGCGCTTATTGATGACGGAAGCGATTTAAGCTGGTTTATAAGCGAAACGCTGCAGCGCATGGAAATACGTACCGTATTCGAGTCGAACGAATATGAATATTTTAACCAGTTCGCTCTAAAGGTAAGCGAATGGCCGGAGGAGGAATCTCCTCGCGCAGGAAGCAACGACGAACCGCTGCGCGACGTAGCCTTCGATCAATACTTAGCGGAAGTCAAGATGAGGTTTGAGCAGAAATACCCGAATTATGAGGAACGCGAAGCGCAGGCGGCTATGTTCCAGGAGGTATACAGCGCACTGAGCAGCAACCAGCATTTGCTGATAGAAGCCGGCACGGGCACGGGCAAGTCGCTGGGCTATTTAATTCCGGCCTTGTATTACGGTGTCCAGAACGGAAAAAAAGTTGTAGTCAGCACGCATACCATTAATCTGCAGGAGCAGCTAAGGCAGCGCGATCTTCCGCTGTTGGAGGAAGTTCTGCCCTTCGAGTTCAAAGCATCGATCTTCAAGGGACGGGGCAATTATTTGTGCTTGCGCAAGTTTGAAGGCAAGGTAAATATGAAGGACCTTGTTTCGCCGATCGAAGATGCCGTAACCGCAGCCCAAATGATCGTATGGCTGAGTGAAACGGAGACGGGCGATCAAGAAGAGCTAAACTTCGGCAACAAGGGGGCGGATTTCTGGCAAAGCGTGGCGAGCGACACGGATTCCTGCCTTAACCGCTCATGTCCATGGTTCAAGAGATGCTTCTATCACCGCGCCAAGCATGAAGCTAACATTGCGGATGTCTGCGTAACGAATCATTCCATGCTGTTTACGGATATTCAAGCCGATCACCGATTGCTGCCCGCGTATACCCATCTTGTCATTGACGAGGCTCATCATGTGGAAGAGGTAGCAGGCAAGCATCTGGGCATGCAGAACAATTACTTTTCCCTCGCACAGGTCGTGCTTCGCTTATACAAGGATGCACGCTCGGGATTATTGCCCGCGCTTCGCCAGAAGCTGATGAACGAGGACGATGCTCATCAGGCTTCCTGGCTGGAGACGATAGAAACGGTTATTCCGGTCTTCCAAGAGGTAAAGGAGCACTGGGATAAATTATTCGAGTTGTTCTACAGCTTCACGGCCAGCTCCGGGGACAGCCCGACCGATAACGGTCAATCGGTGTGCCGTCTGAAGAAGAATCAGCTGCCGGGCGGCTGGGAGGATGCGGTTGAAGTTGAAGCTAACGTTCATACCGAATTGAACCGTGTCGTGCGTACGGTTGAGAAAATGATGACGGACATTAAGGATCGTATCGACGATCCCGCCGTACAGGCGATTATTACCGACCTTAACGGCGCGATCCGGGATTTATCCCGAGTGAAGGACGAGCTGCGCACGTTTATCAAATTAGAGCTGCCCGACTCCGTGTTCTGGATCGAAGCAAGCAGCGTCTACCGCTATCGGTCGGTGCAACTGTACGGCGTGCCTGTCGATGTGAGCTCCCAGCTGCAAAAGTATTTTTTCGACGTCAAAGAGAGCATCGTGCTGACTTCGGCAACCTTGTCGGTTCAAAAATCGTTCCAATACGCGGCGGAGCAGCTTGGCCTTGCAGGCTATGAGGAGCAGGGACGATTGAGAACGGTGCAGCTTCCGTCTCCATTTAATTACCGCGAGCAGGCACTCGTCGTTATTCCGCGCAATTTCCCGATGTTGAAGGGATCTGCGGTGGATGATTCTTATTTGGATATGCTGGCGAAATCGCTTGCGGACGCCGCGAAGGAAACAAGGGGCAGAATGCTGGTGTTGTTTACTTCGTACCGCATGCTGAAGCAGGTCTACGAGCCGCTCAAGGAGATGCTTTCGGAATCCGGCATTCAAGTGCTGGGCCAAGGGATTGACAGCGGCAACCGGACGAAGCTGACCAGAAGATTCCGGCAGACGCCGGAATCGGTCTTGCTCGGAACGAGCAGCTTCTGGGAAGGGGTGGACATTCCCGGCGAGGCGTTAATTTGCCTGGCGATCGTACGGCTGCCCTTTCAGCCGCCGAACCATCCGCTTGCGGAGGCGAAAGCCGAGATGCTGCAGCGGCAGAAGCAAAATCCTTTTATGAAGCTTTCGATCCCGCAGGCAGTCATCCGTTTTAAGCAGGGCTTTGGTCGTCTCGTACGCACCTCCAGGGATAAAGGAATCGTTATTATTTATGATACGCGCGTCATTGATACGTATTACGGCAAGCATTTCTTGTATTCGCTGCCCGGTCCCAAAATCGAAACCATGCATACCGAGCAAATGGTAAACCGGATGAGAGAGTGGCTGGCGACCGAACACCAGTCGCAGCGGTTGACGTTGGACACAGCGCCAAATTCAGAGGAAGAAGAGGATATGCGATGAAGCAGGCTAAAATTTCGGAAGCCGTCGTCAGAAGGCTTCCCATCTATCTTCAAGTATTGAACGAGATGCATGCCCGCGAGATTCAAACCGTTTCATCCCAAGAATTAGGCGTAAAGCTTGATCTGAATCCCGCCCAAATCCGGAAGGATCTCGCTTACTTCGGCGAATTCGGCCGCAAGGGCGTCGGCTACGACGTCGTTTACTTAATCGAGAAGATCCGGCAAATATTAAAGGTGGACCAGCCGATCAAGGTCGCGTTGGTCGGCGCCGGCAATCTGGGACATGCCCTGTGCAATTACAATAAATATTCGAAGGATAATATGCAGATCACCGCGGTATTCGACGATCATCCGAGTAAAATCGGAATGCATATTAACAACCTGAAGGTGCTGCCGATGAGCGAGCTTTCTATGACGGTCTCGGTTCAGAATATCCGAATCGGCATTATTACGGTTCCGGCTTTCGAGGCTCAGAATGTCGCGAATCAATTCGTGGAAGCCGGCGTCGAAGGGATATTGAATTTTGCGCCCGCCATCTTACGCGTTCCGGATGCCGTTCGCATACATAATGCCGATTTCACGAAGGAATTGCTTAGTTTGGCGTATTATTTAAATCGAGAAGGAGACGCGCAATATGAGTCAGATTTGGATTGAGAACGGGTTGTTTATTACGATGGACGATGCTAGTCCTTCGATCGCCGGCCATATGGTCGTAACAAATGACCGGATTACGTATCTTGGCGCGGAAGCGCCCGAGCAGTTGGAAAGCGGCGTGCAGAAAGTGGACGGGAGCAAGCTGGCATTTATGCCGGGTCTCATCAATACGCATGGCCACGCAGCGATGAGCCTGCTCCGCGGTTATTCCGACGATCAGAATCTTCAGGTATGGCTGGAGCAGAAGATGTGGCCGATGGAAGGCAAGTATATGGACCGGGATACGCGGGCAGGCAGCGCGCTGGCTATTGTGGAGATGCTGCGCAGCGGCACGACGGCATTCGTGGATATGTACGACCGCATGGATCAGGTAGCCGAGATGGCGGAGCAAGGCGGTATTCGCGGCATTCTAACCCGCGGTGTTATAGGACTATGCCCGGAGGACGTTCAAAAAGCGAAGCTTGAGGAAGCGATCGCCTTCGCACGCGATTGGAACGGCAAGGCGGACGGCCGCATTACGACGATGATATCTCCTCATGCGCCTTATACATGCCCTCCGGCTTATATCGAGAAATTCGTACAAGCCGCGCATGATTATAATTTGCCGCTTCATACGCATATGTCGGAAACGCTGGCCGAGGTGGAGCAGAACGTTCGGGACTACGGCCTCCGGCCTGTAGAGCATCTGGACCGTCTCGGCTTCTTCTCGCGGCCTTCGCTGGTAGCCCATGCCGTTCATTTGAATGACATGGAAATTGAGCTGCTTGCAGAGAAGGGAGTTGCCGTCTCGCATAACCCTGTCAGCAATTTAAAGCTGGCCAGCGGCATTGCCCGCGTGACTGATCTGCTGCGCGCAGGCGTGACGGTATCCCTTGGGACGGACAGCGCCGCCAGCAATAATAATTTGGATCTGTTCGAGGAGATCAGGTTTGCCGCTCTTCTTCATAAAGGAGCATCCGGAGATCCTACGGCCGTACCTGCTATGGAAGCCTTGAAGCTTGCGACCGTAAATGGGGCAAAAGCGGTATGGCAGCAGGATCGGATTGGCGCCCTTCGCGAAGGGCTGAAGGCGGATTTCATCGCGATTGATATCGAACAGCCCCATTTCTATCCGAAGACCGATATCGTATCCCATCTGGTTTATTCCGGTTCGGGCCGCGACGTCAAGCATGTATGGATCGACGGCCGCCAGGTCGTGCGGAACGGGGCGTGCACCATGCTGGACGAGGAGAAAATTCGTTACGAGGCGCAAGCGAGCTTCGAACGTCTGCTGCAAGCCTAATGCGGGTCATAACGAAGAAGCGTCCGCCGTTCATGACAACGCAGCGCTGGCTGTTCGTTATTGTGTCAATTCTGCTTGCGGCCGGCACAGCCTTCGGCATTTACTTTCGCGAAATTCAAATGCCGAAGTGGTCTGCAGACCGCGAAGCCGAAGAGCTGGCAATTGAAGCGGGGAATCTGGCGGAGGTCGAAGAGGTTTATCATCATATATGGGATAAGGAAAGCTGGATCGTCAAAGGTCTGGATCAAGAAGGCCGTCAGGTGTTCGTGTGGTTGGCGGATGACGAGCAGCCGGAAATCATTCATGCATCCGACGGGTTTGCGCAGAAAAAGCTGAAGGATGCCTTCGAAATCTCCAAGCCGCAGGCGAATATTAAACGGATCCAACCGGGTCTGCTGCAAAATACCCGGGTCTGGGAAATTTTTTACAGCGTAGAAGGCAGTCCGGATCGTTATTATTATGAATTCTACCGATTTGACAATGGACAATTTCTTGAGGAATATAAATTGCCGGCCGGGACGGAGCCATAGGGCTCCGTTTCCTATTTTTACACCGCCATACCTGCTGCTAACTATGATATACTTTCGTATAGCGGAATTGATATACGAATAAATATAATATTGGCAGCGGGAGGGATTTTTGAAGATGATGAAACCGCGAGTGATTCCCGTATTGATTACAGCCGCCATATCGGCTTGCCTGTTGTTTGGCGGATGGGCGATATATAATCAGGTTGCGATCGCAGCCCCGTTAGAGAAGGTAACGCAAGAAGTGGACGGCGTCGTTTCTTCAAGCAAGCCCGTTATGAACGATGAGCGGGTGACGATTGAACTCGTTCTGGAACCGGACGCGAATGTCCGAAACATATATGCGGCTATTGAAGAAAACGGCAAGGAATTGTTCGGCGCCCGGGAGCTTGAATTGAATATCCGGTCGGAATCGAGCAAGCAGCTGGAGGAGCTGTGGTCTGCATCCTTGTTCCTTGTTGCGGAAGCAATGGAGACCAAGACGTATTCCAGCATTCCAGCAGCGATGAATGAAGCAGCGAAAGCGTATGAAGACGTAACGGTATCGGCGGAAATGGATGAAACAAACGTATATATTACACTGAAAGATTCGAAAACGGTCAAGTATGTCGTGCTTCCGCGTATTCCCGCCAAATTGGAGGTGTGGTAGCATGCGAAAGTATTTGCCCGAAATCGCTATAGGTCTTGTGCCTGTTCTTATCGTTTTTTTAATTTTTATCGGCCAGAACGTCGTACCGGTACTCATGCTCGGCGCGCTTGGCTTTGTCGTCTTCTATGCGGCGCGCGGAAGAGGCAAGATGACGGCCATGACCGGCCAGCAGCGCCGTCCGGGCACGAAAGCCGAACCGTTCTCGTTTGAGCAAATCGGCGGCCAGGAGAGGGCAAAGCAGGAGCTTATCGAGGCGCTCGACTTTCTCGTGAAGCAGGAGCAAATCGCGAAGCTCGGCATTCGTCCGCTCAAGGGGATTCTGTTGGCGGGGCCTCCGGGAACGGGTAAAACGCTGCTGGCGAAAGCGGCCGCTCATTATACGGATTCGATTTATTTGGCGGCTTCCGGCAGTGAATTCGTCGAAATGTACGTCGGGGTCGGAGCGGGCCGCATCCGCGACCTGTTCAAGGAAGCTCGAACGAAGGCGAATAAAGCCAAAAAAAGCAGCGCCGTCATATTTATCGATGAGATTGAAGTGATCGGCGGCAAGCGCGACGGCGGCCAACAGCGTGAATACGATCAAACCCTGAATCAGCTTTTAACGGAAATGGACGGCATCCATGCGAACGAGTCGCCGAGGATCCTGCTGATCGCGGCAACGAACCGCAAGGAAATGCTGGACAGCGCCCTGCTGCGTCCGGGCCGCTTCGACAGGCATATTAGCGTCGATCTGCCGGATAAGAAGGGCAGACTGCATATTTTAAACATTCACGCAAACAATAAACCGATCGCAGAGGATGTTCATTTGGAACGTATCGCATCGGAGTCGTTCGGTTTCTCCGGCGCCCAGCTTGAAAGCGTTATGAATGAAGCCGCTATCTATGCGCTGCGTGAAAATACGGACAAGATTACCGAGAATCATTTGTCGATGGCAATCGATAAGGTCATGATGGGCGAGAAGACGGATCGCGAGTCATCCAAGGAAGAACGCGAGCGAGTGGCGCTTCATGAGCTCGGCCATGCCATTATGGCGGAGATCGTTCGGCCGGGAAGCGTATCGCAGGTCGCTTTGTCCCCGCGCGGCCAGGCGCTCGGCTATGTCAGACATAATCCGCTGCAGGATCAGTACCTCTATACGGAATCGTTTCTAAACGGTCAAATTATGATTGCGCTCGGGGGCGCTGCGGCTGAGGAAATGTTTTACGGCGGCAGAAGCACCGGCTCGAAAAACGATTTTGAGCAATCGATGAGTATCGTAAAAACGTTAGTCGAGTCGGGCTTGACGGATCTTGGCATCATAGACGCCTCTATGATGACGAAAGAAGCCTGGGCTAACATAAATCGGACCATTTTAGATAAGCTAATGTCGCGAACCAAAGAAACGCTTGAAGCGAAGCGCGAAGTGTTTGCAAGTTCCCTGGAGACGCTATTGCGCGAGGAAACGCTGAGCGGCGATGAGTTTCGGCACCTTTTGAACGCCGATACAGCCGCGTAAAACGTTTACAATATTACAATTTGAAGGCGGAGCCTGCTTCCGCCTTCTATTTTTGATGAAAATCGTTATAATGAGATTGAACCTTATTCACAAAAATTGCATCG
Source organism: Paenibacillus harenae DSM 16969 (assembly GCF_000422465.1). GTDB lineage: Bacteria > Bacillota > Bacilli > Paenibacillales > Paenibacillaceae > Pristimantibacillus > Pristimantibacillus harenae. The sequence goes on from NZ_KE383842.1 coordinate 830,261, forward strand.
CAATAGGTTATAAGCGCAATCTCACCACATAAAGGAGCTATCACATTGAACATAAAAAAGGTCGGAGTGGTCGGAGTAGGAACAATGGGCCAGGGCATCGCAGAAATGCTGGCTTCGAAGGGATTGGACGTCCTTATTATTGAACGCTCGGACGAGCGTCTTGCATATGGAAAGCAAATGATCGAAATTAATCTGGATAAGCAAATCGAGAAATGGGCGCTTACGCAAGCGGAGAAAAAGCTGATTATGAATCGTATCGAGCCGACGCTCAGCTATGACCGGCTTAAGGATTGCGAGCTAGTTATCGAGACGATAACCGAAGACCTGGAGAGCAAAAAAACGATTTTCGCGGAAATCGATCAAATTTGCGGACCCGACGTCATCTTGGCCAGCAATACCTCCACCCTTAGCTTGACGGAGCTTGCAAGCGCAACAAAGCACCCGGACCGGGTAATCGGCACCCATTTCATTTATCCCGTATCGAAGATCGATCTGGTCGAAATCGTGCGGGGATTGAAGACGTCCGAGGAGACTTTTGCGAGAACAAAGCATTTCGTTGAAGAAGTCATTCACAAAAAAGGGGTCATGGTATTCGAGTCTCCCGGGTTTGTGACGACCCGGCTTATTTGCCTGTTCATCAACGAGGCTCTGCATGTTCTCGAGGAAGGCGTAGCCTCAGCCGAGGACATTGATAACGCCATGCGTATAGGCTATTCGTTCCAGCACGGCCCGTTTGAAATGTGTGACCGTTTCGGCCTCGATTCCGTGCTTGCCGCCCTCGAGCGGATGTTCCGCGAATACGGGGAGCTGAAATACCGTCCTTCCATCGTGCTTAAGAAGCTGGTACGAGCCGGTCATCTGGGCGTCAAATCAGGCGTCGGCTTCTTCAAATACGATAAGGATGGGGATCGAATCTAATGAAGGTACTCGTTATTAATGCAGGAAGCTCTTCTTTGAAATATCAGCTGTATGACATGCGGGATGAATCGGTGCTTGCCAGCGGCCGCGTCGAGCGAATCGGAATGGATTCCTCGATCGTTACGCATGAGCCGGTTGATAAGCCAGAGGTCCGTCAAGTCAGCGAAATTCTGGATCATGTTACGGCTGTTAAGAGAGTAACGGAAATGCTGACCAATCCGGAATTCGGAGCGATTTCCCATATGAATGAAATTGAAGCGGTCGGCCATCGCGTCGTGCACGGGGGCGAGGTATTCAGCAGCTCGGTGCTCGTTACCCCGGAAGTTAAGCTCGAAATCCGCAGGCTGTTCGATCTGGCTCCGCTCCATAATCCCGCCCACATGATGGGGATTACGGCGGTAGAAACGAATATGCCGGATGTGCCGCAGGCAGTCGTCTTCGATACGGCCTTCCACCAAACGATGCCGAACACTTCGTACTTATATCCGATCCCTACGGTTCTATACCGCCGTCACAAAATTCGCCGTTACGGTTTTCACGGCACGTCACATTCCTACGTCAGCGCGCAGGCCGCAGCTTATTTGAAAAAGCCGCTGGAATCGCTTAAAATGATTACCTGCCACATCGGGAACGGGGCGAGCTGCACCGCTATTTTGGATGGAAAATCGTATGACACCAGCATGGGGATGACTCCGTTGGAAGGGCTGATGATGGGAACGCGAAGCGGCGATCTCGATCCGGCTATCGTCCCATTCGTGATGAATAAAGAAGAATTGACATTGAATGAAGTAAATTCTATGCTTAACAAACATAGCGGTATGCTTGCTGTTTCCGGCATCAGCAGCGATATGCGCGAGGTTACGGAAGCGATGCGGGATGGCGACAAAAACGCGAAGCTCGCCTTTGACATGTACGCGTACCGCGTCAAAAAATATATCGGATCATACGCCGCAGCGATGAATGGTTTGGATACGCTTGTATTTACGGCAGGCGTCGGCGAGAACTCGGCCGCTCTGCGCAAAGCGGTCTGCGAAGGAATTACGTTCCTGGGCCTCGAGCTGGACGAGGAATGCAATGCGGAGCGGCGCAAGGATATACGGGAAATTTCGACGGACAACTCACGGGTGAAGGTGCTTGTCGTACCGACCAACGAAGAGCTGCTGATCGCACGGGATACGTATAACCTTGTCAAGCAAGCCCAAACCTCATAATCGGCGTATAGTTGGAGGGACAGCCCGCAGTGAACAACGAGATTTGGAAGGCGTACACGCATGGGATGGCCGCAGCGCTTCAAGAGGGTGGCGTGCATGTGTCCGCCATGCTTCTGCGCACCTATCGCCAGCTGGATTTGTCGGATACGGAAGCGATGCTGCTGCTGCAAATCATGGTGTATATGGAAGCGGATTTAAACGATTTTCCGACGCCGGAGGAGCTTGCCGGGCGAATGGGCTTATCCGTCAGGGACGTAGGTCAAATGCTGGGCAGGCTGATGAAGGATGATTTTCTGACCATTGATGAATATATAGACAGCGCGACAGGAATGCAAGCAGAACGGTACAACTGGAGCGGCTGGTTGTTTAAAGCGGCACAACTAACGGCGGAGCTGAAGCGGGAAACAAAGAAAACGGAGCGTCAGGCGATTCGACCGTTATCCGCAGCCTCTTCGGACCTGTTCAGCGTATTCGAGCAGGAATTCGGACGGCTGCTGTCCCCGATGGAATGCGAAACGATTTCCGGGTGGCTGGATCAAGACCGGTATACCGAAGAAATAATCCGTTTCGCGTTGAAGGAAGCCGTATTCGCCGGGAAGCTAAGCTTCCGCTATATTGACCGGATCTTAATCGAATGGAGCCGGAACCGGGTGACGAATGAAGAGGAAGCGCGCGCGCACTCGCAGAAGTTTCGGGGTGGAAGAGGCTGAGCCGATAGGCTTGGCTTCTTTCCTTTTATACGCTTCGATGACACAGGCCCGTCTTATAGATTCCCCGTATTTAGCGAATAGTAAAGGGGAAGCCAGCGGAAAGGAGAACTGCACATGGGCGACGATTCGATTAAGCCAAACGGCTCACAGCATGCCGCGCCTCCATCGAATGATCCGAAGAAGCAAGGAAGATCCGCAGCCAAGAAAAAATCGAAGTAAACCGTCAAGATATCGAACGGGCCGACAGCTGCTGCTGCCGGCCTGTTGTTATTGTGGAGTGTTGTTTTTATGGTTTGACGGCATAGACAAGATGCGTATACGCATGCTGCTTCTCCGTGATGGTCGAATAGCCCCGGGACTCGAACCATTCGATTAGCTCGCAGAGGAGGGACGGAGTAACTTCCAAGGAGTCAAGCTCCTTCAGGCTGGATGGTCTCTGCTCGCGGTCATGAGCCTCGAACATTAAACCGGTGATGACGATGCGGCCGCCGCTCATCAGCACGCGGTCCATCTCGCCAAGCGCATATAGTTGTTGGGACCGGTTCAAGTGATGCAGAGCGAAGCTGCAGCCAATGAAAGCATAGGCTTGTGAGGTTAGGGGCAGAGCAAGCAGATTTCCCTGCCTGGCGTTCACCTGAGGTAACCTGTCCCGAAGGATGGCGAGCATCTCGGCCGATTGCTCAATAACGGTAAGCTTTGCGCCGCCGCTCGCAAGCAATACGGTTAAGTTGCCGCTGCCCGCCCCCAGCTCGAGGCCCCTTTCGCCCGTCTGAGGATCCAGCCAGTCGGCTGTTCGGGCAAGCGCTTGGTAGTAATGTTCTTCGGGCAGCAAGCCTTCTAAATGAACGTACGGCGCTACGATGCCGTACCGGCGAGCCAGTTCGTCATAATTCCACCGGTCGTTCCAGGAAGAGCGGAGCAGCCTGTTTTGCTTTAATCGGCTAGCGGCCGGCTCGGCTTGCGCGATACGGACGGAATCGGATTGGTGCCAAGCTGCGATCGTGTCGTCAAGCGCCTGCAGCGTCTGGGTGACGCTCACCCATTCTTCGTACATTTCAGCCCGTGCTCCGTCCATCTTGCGAATGAAAGCAGCGGGATCGGCCAGCGAGTCCAGCGAATCTGAAATGGCCGTTATCGGCAGTCCCAATTCCCTGAGCGTAACGATCCATTGCAGCCTCATCATATCCTCTTCCGAATAGATGCGGTAGCCGTTCTCGATTTCCTTCATTGGCCGAATCAAGCCTTTTTCTTCATAATAACGCAATGCCCTGGGCGTGACCCCAAGCGTCTTCGCGGCTTCGTGCACCTTCAAGCAATCGCCTCCCGGAACTATTATGAACCTTGCCGCTGCGTTAAAGTCAATAAAAAGAGCGATTCAGGGGCGAAATTATTGTCCCGGAACCGCTCTTCATGCACGTTGAAAGCTTGTTTTAGTTACCTTTCTTCAGCAGCTCCAAACGATACACGTATTCGAAAATAAACTCAAAAGCTTCGAGGTGACGCTTTGCTTCAAAGGCATTCGCGCCCCATGCGTATATCCCATGCTTCCGAAGCAGAATGCCGGGAATGTTCTGCGCGATCCTCTCGGTTACTTCGGGAACGATAGAGGGGATATGAGCGAAGTTGGAAACGATCGGGATGTCGATATGCGCCTCTTCCTCCCAGATGTTGAAGCCCTTGATGAGCTCAACGCCGTCCACGGGAACGGATTTGCGATCCCAGAAATATTCGGAGATGACGTTGTTGAAGATCGTATGGACGTGAAAAATCGCGCCGGCGCCCGTCAGCCTGTAAATCTCACAATGAATGAGCGTTTCTGCGGAAGGCTTCAGCCGCGTCGATTCGCAAGGTTTGCCTTCCCGGTCAACAAACAAATAATCTTCGGGCGTATGAACCGTTTTATCCTTGCCGCTTGCCGTAATCGCAAACTGGAATTCCTCGGCATTAAAATCTCCGACCCGGATAGAGAGATTGCCGCTCGTACCCGGGAACCAGCCGCGGTTAGCGAATAATTCCTTTACCTCGCGGAGCTCGGCAAGCGCCCGCTGCTTATCCTCTAATGCGATTTGTTGAAAGCTCATTTCGACAGCGTCCTTTCCGCATTCATTTGTTTAATAATATCGTGGAACGTTTCATATTCGTAATGCGGCAAGCCGAGCTCCTTACATTTGGTTGTTAAATGAGAGCGGGAGTAAACGACATCGGCGAGCTTGGCGCCTTCAAAGTCGGTCACGCTGTCGCCAATAATGATGCGCTCGTACCGGTCAGCCGGAAAGTTGCGCATAATGGTCGTTTTGCACATGCCGCAATCGTTCGTGCAATGTCCGTCGCAAGGATTCGGCCATAATATTTCGATTTGATCGCCGCTAAAGTCGCCGCCGTTACAGTAAATGTGGTCACGGGCAATGCCGAATCGTTCAAGAATCGGATAAACGAAAAAATCGATCCCGCCGCTTGTGACATAAAACTCGATTTGATGCTCCTTGCAATAGGTCAAAAAAGACGTGAAGCCTTCACGGATGCGGGCGTTGGATATGCCGAATTCGACGACCTCCTTCTCCATGGAAGCAGGGAGGAGACGGAAAAGCTGCCCAACGCCTTCCTTAATGGAGATCTCCTGCGCGATAGTCCGTTCGGCGATCCGTTCCCACCCGGGCGGGTTAAAATGCTTAATGATCGCGATAATATTATCGTTGACCGTTATCGTTCCGTCAAAATCGCAGAACACGATGCGTTTCTTAGCTGTCTGGTTGGTCATGCCTCTTTGATCCCCCATGCGTTTATCGCCGCTTGCAGAGGCTCGTTGCCGGCAAGCGGCGCAGCCTCGCGCAGCGGCGTTCCTTCTAACGTTGCTGCGATGGCTTGACGAAAGGCTTGTCCGCCCGCAGCCGTCCCCATCGGATGCCCGTGAATGCCTCCGCCCGCGTTGACGACGACGTCTGTTCCGAAGTCTTTCAGGATGAGCGGAACAAGTCCGGGGTGAATGCCCGCCGAAGGTACGGGGAAGCTTGTCCGCAGCCCGTGAAGCGGAGCGAGCAAAGCGTCCTTCACCGCCAGGTTCTCTTCCTTCGGCATGACGACGGAGCCGTAGGGAGAAGGGAAGAGGACGAGATCCGCGCCTGCCAGGCGCATCAGCTTGCCGAGCAGAAGCGACGCTCCGATACCGTAATGGGGCGATGGATAGAATGCCCCCGCCAAGGCGGGATGAGCCGCGATCGGTACATTGACCGACTTGTCGCTGCTCAGTTCATGCAGGACATCGAAACCGTAGGCCAATACGTTAAACAGCAGCGCGTTAGCCCCGGCGTCTATCGCTCTGCGGGCATTTGCCGCAAGTTGTGAGGTTGGGCCCGTTAAATTAACGGCATATAATAGCTTCTGGCCCGTCTCGGCTTGCGCGCGAGCCGCTGCCCCCATACAAACCTCTACACGTTTCTCGAGCGGCGTCAGCGGGTTCTCGAATAAAATCTCATCGTCCTTAATCAGATCGACGCCGCCTAACGCCTGCTTGTAGAACTGGTCCTGCAAATTCGCGAGATCGTGGCCGACAACCGATTTGAATATGCTCATGAGCAGCGGGCGGTCTTGAACGCCCAGCAGTTCGCGAATGCCGGTTAGTCCGCATTTCGGACCTGGAAAGGCGGAAGCGAAATGCTCGGATACATCAAGATCCAGCAGTTTGATCCGGCCGTCCATCGACAGCTTGCCGAATACGGTAACGAGAAGGGCGGGGAGATCGCGGCTGAAATTAATGTCCGGATATGCGATTTGAATATCGGCATAACGCTCGCCCGGCGCAGCGCCCGCCGGCTCATGCACTTGAACGGAAATAACTTTCCCGAGGTGCTTCTCCATTTCGGCTTTTTGCGCTTCGGGGAGCTCCGTCCAGCTGCCGACCGTTAATCCGACCGCAATCGATTGCGCTTTTTTGTTAAAATCGGCTTTATCATCGTAAGAGCGATAGGTTGCGATACAAACGCTGCTCATTCGCTTATGCTCCTTTCAATCGTTTCGCCGAGTTCGCCTGCGCGTTCGGCGGAGCGGCGGACGGCTTTATGAATGGTTTCGGAGAAAAGGTTCTCTGCCATTACTTCAAGCGCGGCTTGCGTCGTTCCGTTAGGGGAAGTGACCTTGCGGCGCAGTTCGGCAGGCTCTTCGCCGGTCGACCGCACCATCTCGGCCGCCCCGAGCACGGTCTGAACGACCAGCTCTTTTGCTTGTTCTTGCGCCAAACCGAGCTGGCATGCGGCATCAATCATCGCTTCCATGAAATAATAGACGTAAGCGGGACCGCTGCCGGATACCCCGGTTACGGCCTGCTGAAGCGACTCTTCAACGACGGCATGAATGCCGACCGAGCCCATGATAGCCTCGGTGAGCAGCTTCTGCTGAGGTGTGACGGATTCGGAGTAGCTGATCCCGGTTGCTCCGAGTCCAATCGTGCTGGATGTGTTCGGCATCGTTCTGACGATCGCCGCTTCCGGACCCAGCAAATACTCGATGGAGCTGATCGATAGCCCGGCAATAACCGAAATGATCAGCTGTTTCGGCGAAAGGTAAGGTCTGATCGCGGCAATCGCGTCGGCTGCGTCCTTCGGCTTCATGGCCAGAAAAATAATGTCGGCACCCTGCAAATAGGCTTCATTGCTGGAGCCTTGAACGACTGTCTGCACGCCGTAACGCTCGTGGAGCTCGGCCAGCCGCTCCCGATTCTGCTTGTTCAGCATGGAAATTCGTCCTGGTTCGACCAGCTTCTCGTTAATAAGTCCTCTGGCGATCGCCTCGGCCATCGAGCCCGCTCCATAAAAACAAAGCTGGAGACTGGCAATCCCCGTTTGCGTTAATAAGCTCATTTCTTTGTTCTCCTCCTGTCCTTAGCCCCGTATTTGTCCGTTTCCGTATATGCGATATTTGGTTGACGTTAAGGCAGGAAGGCCCATTGGGCCTCGGGCATGCAGCTTCTGCGTGCTGATGCCGATCTCCGCGCCAAACCCGAATTCAAACCCGTCGGTGAAGCGGGTGGACGCATTATGGTATACCGCCGCGGCATCCACTTCTTGAATGAACCGCTCGGCGTTTCCGGCGTCCCCGGTTACGATACATTCCGAATGCTTCGTGCCGCAGCGGCGGATATGCTCAAGCGCCTCATCCAATTCGGTTACGATCCGGATGTTCATAATGTAGTCGTTATACTCCGTACGGTAATCCTCTTCGGTAGCAAGCTTGGCGCCTGCCAGCAGTTGAACGGTACGCTTACAGCCCCTCAGCTCTACGCCGGCCTGAACGAACCTTTCGGCTAGCCGGCCAAGATGCTTCTCGGCAAACGTTTCGTGAACAAGCAGCGTTTCCATGGAATTGCAGACGGAAGGGCGCTGGACTTTGGCGTTAAAAGCGATCTCTGAAGACATATTATAATCAGCACTTGCATCCAAGAAAGTGTGGCAGATCCCCGCTCCGGTCTCAATAACGGGGACGGTCGCATTTTCGACGACATTGCGGATAAGCGACGCTCCGCCGCGCGGAATAACCACGTCAAGCAGGCCGTTCAGCTTCAGCATCTCATTCACCGATGCGCGGTCCGAATCTTCAATAAGCTGGATGGCGTCCGGCGGCATGGCGGTTGCCTGTAACGCTTCTTTTAGAACCTCGACGATTTTGCGGTTCGATTCGATGGCCGCCGAGCCCCCTCGCAGGACGACGCAGTTGCCGGTCTTCAAGCATAGTCCGGCGGCGTCGACGGTCACGTTCGGCCGGGCTTCATAAATCATTCCGATAACGCCCAGCGGTACGCTGACCTTCTGCACCTTCAGCCCGTTCGGACGGTCAAATTGCTCCAGCAGCTCGCCGACCGGATCCGGGAGCGCGACGATCTGCCGCAGCCCCTCCGCAATCGCTGCGACCCGCTCGCCGTTTAAGGTGAGCCGGTCAAGCAGGGAAGGGCTCGTGCCTTGCTCTTGCCCCCGCTGCAGATCAAGCTTATTCGCTGCAATAATGGCTTCTTGCTCTGCTAGCAAAGCATCGGCCATATGTAGGAGCGCAGCGTTCTTTTGTTCCGTGGATAACCGATTCATAATGGCGGACGCTTCTTGGGCTAGCGCCGCTTTTTTTCTCACTTCACTGGTCATGCGGAAAACCTCCTTATGATTTCAATGTAATCCATTCATCGCGGTGAATGACCTCAATGCGGGAGACGTCGAATCTGCGCCGCACTTCCTCCGTCGATAACCCTGCAGCTGCCTGCATTTGCTCAGCCGTATAGTTTACGACTCCGCGGCCGAGTGTCTCGCCATGGCGATTCAATACTTCAATGACATCGCCGTAGTGGAAATCTCCTTGAATATCCGTTACGCCCGCAGGGAGAAGGCTCTTGCCGCCTTCAAGCAGCGCACGCACCGCGCCGTCGTCTACCATGATTCTGCCCTGAGGCATGGAGTGGAAGCCAAGCCACTGCTTCTTCATCGGAAGGCTGTGCAGCTTCGTATCGAAGTAGGTGCCGCGGCCGTTCCCCGTAACGGCGAGCGTAAGATCGCCTTCCTGCTGCACTTTGCCGATAAAAGCATGAACCCCGCCGCGCATCGCGATGCGCGCAGCTTCAATCTTCGAGCGCATGCCGCCTGTGCCGACGGAAGAGCCGGCGCCGCCGGCAAGCTTCATAATATCCTCGGATATTTGCTCGACGCGCTCGATTTTGACGGCTTGCGGATTTTTCCGCGGATCCTCCGTATATAAGCCGTCCATGTCCGTGATGATGACTAGCTTTGCCGACTTGGTCATTGCCGCTACAAGGGCGGACAAATTATCATTGTCACCGAATTTGAGCACGAGCTCATCGGTTGCGACCGTATCGTTCTCATTAATGATCGGAATGATACGCTGCTTGAGAAGCTCTTCGATCGTCATCAGCGCATTCTGGATTCTGCGGCGATTCGAGAAGTCGGCACGGGTCAGCAAAATTTGCGCGGACACGATGCCATACCGGCTAAAGGCTTCCTGGTAGGACTGCATAAGCAGCGCCTGGCCGACTGCCGCAGCTGCTTGCTTCTCGTGTACGAGCTTCGGCTTCGCCGCGTATCCGATTTGACGAAAGCCCGCGGCAACCGCGCCGGACGTTACGAGCATGACGCCGTCGCCTCTCTTGTGAAGGGAAGCGAGTTCCGCGGCGAAGAAGCGGGTCTGTTCTCGGTTTAAGCCGCCTTCCTCCGAGGTCAGCGAGCTGCTGCCGATTTTTACGACTATACGTTCTGACATCATCGATCCCATCCTATGCTTGTTTCGTGACGACAAAAAAGGCTTCCGTCCATAAAGGACGAAAGCCTATGCTTCCGCGGTACCACCTTTGTTGATGATCCAAGGTCAAAACGATCATCCAGCTTAAGCCTATAACAGAAGGCGCTGTCCGGCTCATCGCCGGCCGCTCGGAGGTAGGTTCAGCAAGCGGCCTTCGGTAAATTCTCGCAGCCGATGGAATTTACTCTCTGATCGCGACCTTACAAGCTTACTAGTCCCGTCATCACGTTTCATGTTCAATTCTTATAAGCATATCATGATCCGGTACCTCTGTAAAGCGAGTCGCAAGCCGTTTAGGCTTGAAACAGATTCAGCCTGCCGATCCGTTCCACAGCTTCCCGCAGCCTTGCTTCGGTTGTTAACAAGCCGAGCCTGACATATCCCTCGCCGTGCTTGCCGAAGCCAGCGCCAGGAGCAACGACCACGTCCGCTTCCTGAAGAAGCAGATCGGCGAATGATTCGGACGTATAACCGGGCGCAACGGGCAGCCAGCAGAAGAAAGAGCCTCCGGGGCGCGCCGCTTTCCAGCCGATCCGGTCAAGAGCGCCGAACAAGGCTTCGCGTCTGCTCTCATAGATGGCTCTAAGCTCCGCCACGCACTGCTGCGGGCCCGTTAACGCAAGAGCCGCAGCTTCTTGTATGCCGCCGAACAGGCTGCAGTAATAATGATCCTGAATCAAATTAATCAATTTCACGATCTGTGCGTTGCCAATGGCAAAGCCAACCCGCCAGCCGGCCATATTATACGTTTTGGACAACGTGTAGAACTCGACGCCTACCTCCTTGGCCCCTGGCGTCTGAAGGAAGCTGACCGGCTTATTGCCGTCAAAGCCGATCGCGCCGTATGCGAAATCGCTGGCGACGACGATGCCGTGCTGCTCGGCAAATCGGACGGTCCGTCCGTAAAAATCGGCATCCGCGACCGCGCCGGTTGGATTGTTCGGGTAGTTCATGAACATCAGCTTTGCGCGGCCGGCGATTTCCGTGCTGATCAAGCCGTAATCCGGCAGGTACCGATTTTGCTCCGTTAATGGCATAAACGACATCTCTGCGCCGGCCAGCGCAACGCCCGACCAATAATCGGGATAACCGGGATCGGGTACGAGGCAGACATCCCCCGGATTCAACAGGCACTGGCTGATTTCGACGAGGCCGGTTTTACCGCCGAACAAGATCGCGACTTCGCTTGCGGGATCGATATCCACGTCGTAATCTTCCTTGTATCGCGTCGCCGCGGCTTCCTTCAGGAAAGAGTAGCCGCTGAACGGGGGATACTTATGGTACAACGGATTAGCCGCGGCCTCTTGAAGCTTGGCTACAATATGGGGAGGGGTCGGCTGATCCGGATTGCCTTGCCCCAGATTGATGACGTCGCGCCCTTTAGCGGTCTGAGCATTCGCTTTGGCGACCAGCTTGGCGAAAAACTGCGTCGGAAGTCCGTTCATCCGATCCGCAGGCTGAATAAGGTGTTGACCGATTTGCGTATCCATTCTTCACACTCCACATGACAATATCGCTATTGGTTAGACAGTAGCTTTAATGTAGCATGAATGTGAGGAGATGAGAAGCGGCAGGTCAGGAAGCGGGGATGCCGACCTTCTTGATAAACGGCGTAATATCGGCGCTGAACAGAAATAAAAACGGCTTGCGGTTCTCGTCAAAAACGAGCAGGAGCGGCGGTTTGTCCTTGCAATAGAACAGAAACAGATCGTCAGAGGCGACAATTACTTCGTTAACCTTGATCGTGACCGGCTTCTCCAGCGGAACCCGGTATACGTAGCTGCAGCTTGCGTCGCTTGTCAGTTGGGGCGCAAGGCCGGTGATGGAGCTTGTCCATGAAGCGGCGAAGGCTTGAAACTGCTGGTCGTTCGGAATCGTTTTAACGACTTTGCCTGCTTGAACGTCGAATACTTGAACCGGCTTCAGGCCGGTCTCGGTTGCATGTTCGATGCGATGGGCCCCGTCAGGCGACGCAAAAGCCAATTGAGCGTAAAGGAATAGCGAGCAGCAAGCGATTAGCATTGCAGTTAATCGTTTGAAAACCATAAGGGACATTCTCCTTTTTTTCTCGAAGTGGGATTGCTTCTCTGGTAGGGTTCCCATCTTGACACAGAACCATGAGACGGTATCATTAGGAAAAAAAGCAAATGCGGGAGGAATATACATGAGTCAATTATTGCGGCTGGCCCTGCTGCAAATGGATATAAAAGCGGGACAGCCGGAAGCGAACTTCGCGAAGCTCGCAGCGATGCTCGAGAAGGCGGTTAGCGGAGAGAGGAAGCCGGATGTGATCCTGTTTCCGGAAATGTGGAATACGGGTTATGCGCTGACGGAAATCGAAGAGATTGCGGACGAGCGAGGGAATCGGACAAAGGCGTTACTATCCGATTTCAGCAGGAAGCATCAGGTTCACATTGTTGCCGGGTCGATCGCGGAGCTGAAGGACGGCGCTGTTTATAACACGATATATGCTTTTGACCGGCAGGGAAGCGAGGTCTCCGATTATTCCAAAATCCATCTGTTCCGTTTAATGGAAGAAGAAAAATATTTAAAGGCGGGGGATAAGCTTGGCAAGCTGGAGATCGAGGGCCATCAGGCGGGCATGATGATCTGTTATGATATCCGATTTCCCGAGCTTGCCCGCAAGCTTGCGCTTGAGGGAGCGAAACTCTTGTTCGTGCCGGCGGAATGGCCGCATCCGCGTCTTCACCATTGGCGCACCTTGCTTACCGCGCGGGCGATCGAGAATCAAATGTTCGTTATCGCCTGCAACCGGACGGGGTCGAGCGGAGGCACCGATTTCTTCGGTCATTCCCTTGTGCTCGACCCATGGGGCGAAGCCGTTGCCGAGGCCGGCGAGACCGAGACGATCCTCTATGCCGACATCGACTTATCCCTCGTAGATGCGGTCCGGACGAAAATTCCCGTATTCGAGGATCGGCGTCCGTCGATCTACGAAGCGTAATTAACGGAGATTGCTTATTGTTTTATTCAACGTCCGAATGAAGGCGTCGGCCGCTTTGGACAGGTATCTTCCTTTGCGGCTGGCGATAACAAGCGTTCTGGTCGGTTTGGAGCGCAAGGATAAATAGCGGGGAACGAAATCGGCGCCTCTCACCCGCGTAAGCATTTGCGGCACAAATGCGATTCCCATGCCGCCCGCGACAAGCGATTGGATCGTTTCGATATTGCTGCTCTCGAACACGATTCGCGGCTGGAATCCCGCTTGCTCGCACAGATCGACCGTAATTTGCCGGAAGCCTTGCCCGCGCTTGAGCACAATGAACGGCTCATCCCGGAGATCAGCGATTTCAATCGGATCGTCACGCTCCGCAAGCGGATGCCGGGGAGGGACGGCTAGGCATATTTCTTCCTCCAGAAACGGTTCATAAGCAAGCGAATGATCGATGAGCGGAAGCGACAGCAAGCTTAGGTCCGTACCGCCGCTGGCGGTCAGCTGTTCCAGCTTGGCCGTCGTGTCCTCGACAAGCACGACTTCGATCTGGGGATACTGGGCGCCGAAAACCGGCAGAACAAGCGGCAAAATATGAGAGCCGGTGATCGGCAGCGTACCGACGACCAGACGGCCGCGGCGCATTTGGGCCATATCGTCCATTTCTTGCTTGAGCTGCTCCACGGCATCCAGAATCCCTTGCGATTTCTCGACGAACACCTGCCCGGCTTGCGTAAGCTCAACGGAATTGGTGGTGCGCCGGAATAAGAGGACGCCGATTTCCTGCTCCAGCTTCGATAATTGCTGGCTTAGCGAAGGCTGGGCGATATGCAGCTTCTCCGCAGCCCTGGAGAAGTTTTTTTCATGCGCGATTTGAATGACGTAATTTAATTGTCTTAGTTCCATAATCGGTGACTCCCTTCTCTATTGGAGCGTGACTCCTAAACTTCCATTATAGCTATTTCCTATAGACGTTATAGATATTATATCTTGGTTCAATGAAGAAAGAAATGTTATAGTAGGTTCAGTTAACAAAAGCAGATTCTTTTAATGAAACGATGGGGTGAACATAATGACGAAAAAGACAATGTTTGAGAAGATCTGGGATAATCACGTCATTCATCAAGAAGAAGGCAAGCCAAGCGTTATTTATATCGACCTTCAGCTTGTGCACGAGGTAACCTCGCCGCAAGCCTTTGAAGGGCTTCGCTTATCGGGCCGCAAGGTACGCCGTCCTGACCTGACGTTCGCGACGATGGACCATAACGTGCCGACGAAGGACCGCTTTAATATTTCCGATCCCATCTCGAAGCAGCAAATCGACACGCTTACGCAGAACTGCAAAGATTTTGGTGTAACTCTATACGATCTGGACAGCATCGACCAAGGCGTCGTTCACGTTATGGGGCCTGAGCTCGGTCTTACGCATCCGGGCAAAACAATTGTCTGCGGTGACAGCCACACGTCTACTCACGGCGCTTTCGGCGCATTGGCATTCGGTATCGGTACAAGCGAGGTTGAGCATGTGCTGGCAACCCAATGCCTGCAGCAATCGAAAGCAAAGACGATGGAAGTCCGCTTCAACGGCAAACGCAAGCCTGGCGTAACCGCAAAGGACTTGATTCTTGGCGTTATCGCGCAATACGGCACGGATTTTGCGACCGGTTACGTTATTGAATACACCGGCGAAGCGATTACGAGCCTGACGATGGAAGAGCGTATGACGGTATGTAACATGTCGATCGAAGCAGGCGCTCGCGCAGGCTTGATCGCTCCTGACGAAACAACATTCAACTACTTGCGCGGACGCGAATACGCCCCGGCCAATTTCGATGAAGCGGTTGAAGCATGGAAGCGGCTCACGACGGACGAAGGCGCGCAGTACGATAAAGTCGTTCCGTTCGACGTTGACGCGCTAATTCCGCAAGTGACTTGGGGAACAAGCCCGGGCATGGGTACGAGCATTACGGCATCCGTTCCATTTCCTGCCGAGCTGCCGACCGAGAATGAGCGCAAAGCGGCGGAAGCGGCGCTTGAGTACATGGATCTGAAGCCGGGCACGCCAATGACCGAAATCGAAATCGATTATGTATTTATCGGCTCCTGCACGAACGGCCGCATCGAGGATCTTCGCGCCGCAGCCGAAATCGCAAGAGGCTACAAAGTTAGCGAGAGAGTAACGGCAATCGTCGTTCCGGGGTCCGGCCGCGTCAAGATTCAAGCGGAGCAGGAAGGCCTCGATAAAATCTTCACGGAAGCCGGTTTTGAATGGCGCGACGCAGGCTGCTCGATGTGTCTGGCTATGAACCCCGACGTATTGAAGCCGGGCGAGCGCTGCGCATCGACTTCCAACCGCAACTTTGAGGGCCGCCAAGGCCGCGGTGGACGCACGCATCTGGTATCGCCAGCGATGGCGGCAGCCGCAGCGGTAATGGGCCGTTTCACAGACGTGCGCGATTGGGAAATTAAAACCGAAGTGTTGAACTAACTGGACGCAGGAGAGGGGTATACAGGATATGGAACCGTTTAAACAAATTACAGGCATCGTCGCTCCGGTCGACCGGGTGAATGTCGACACAGACGCTATTATTCCTAAACAATTTTTGAAGCGCATCGAGCGCAGCGGCTTCGGTCAATTTCTGTTCTTCGAATGGCGCTTTCACGAGAACGGTGAGGTAAACGCGGAATTCGAACCGAACAAGCCGCGTTACGAGGGAGCTTCCGTTCTGATCTCCCGCGCGAACTTTGGCTGCGGCTCCTCCCGCGAGCACGCGCCTTGGGCTATCCTTGATTATGGCTTTAAAGTGATTATCGCTCCGTCTTACGCGGATATTTTCTATAACAACTGCTTCAAGAACGGCATTCTGCCGGTCAAGCTGAGCGAAGAGCAGGTTGAAGAGCTGTTCCGGCGTACGGCTAAGCACGAAGGCTACAAGCTGACGGTTGATTTGGAGAACAAACAGCTGTCCGACGAGCACGGTCTGACGATTTCATTCGAGCTTGACGAGCATCGCCGCCAATTCCTTCTGCAAGGACTTGACGATATCGGGCTTACGCTTCAGTACGAGGACAAAATTACGGCATACGAGCAAAAGCATGCCGCTCGTCTTGGATAACGAAGAACCCCAGAGAGGGCATTTCGACCGGAAACGGCGAATTGCCCTCTTTTTTCCTATATGCGCAACTTTTTCTGACAAACCGCGTCTATATTTTCGTCTGTAAAAGTCGAATGCGCTCATTCGATGCGGGCAATTTCAGTCATCGAGGTGGGAAATGAAAAAATTTGTATCCATGTTGTTGTTTATGTCGGTGTTCTTCACGATGTTCGCCGCAGTTGGACAAGCTGCCGCGGTCGTCCCCAAGCTTTTTTTGAACGGCAATCTTATTAAGTCCGATGTCAGTCCCCAGCTCGTGAATAACTATACCCTGGTTCCGCTCGCGGTTTTGTCCGACGGATTGGGCTATACGTACGAATGGGAGCATGAGGCGAAGAGAGTTACCGTCATGAGCGGCGGAAACAGCATCGTATTGTCAATCAATGACAATACCGCAACCGTTAACGGCGAGCCGGTTACAATGGAGACGAAAGCGCAATTGATTAGTAATCGGACAATGGTGCCTCTCAGCTTCATTGGCACACAATTCGGCTTGGACTTCGAGTGGAAGCACCAAGAGAAAGAAGTACATATGTTTGAGAAGCCGGAAGAACCGGCTATGCCGACAGAACCGACAGAACCGGTCGTACCGACTGAACCGACCGGATGGATTAAGCAGGTTTCGTTCGACGGTATGAGAACGTTGACGATCAGCTATGAAGGAATCTTGAAGGCGGACAAGCCGTTATATTTGGATGACCCGAAGCGGATCGTGCTTGATTTTCCGAATACGGTTTATTCCGATGAAATCACTGCGCAGCTGAACGGCGAGATCAAATCGTTAACGCCTGACAATCCTTTGTTGACATCCTACCGTTACTCCTTATTTGAGCCTGCGAAATCGAGGCTTGTTCTGGACGTAATCGACGGGATCGGATTCGTCATGACGGTGAATGTCGGCGAGATTCGTCTGGAGCTTATGCCTGCAAGCGAAATTCCGGTTGACCCGAACGCGCCGGTCAATCCGCCGGTTACGGAAGAACCGCCGGTAACGGAGCCTAATCCGCCAGCGGGAGACAACGTTTACGACATTGTGATCGATGCCGGTCACGGCGGGAAGGATCCGGGGGCCTACAGCGTTCTGAAGAAGTATGAGAAGGAGTTTAATTTAAGCGTTTCGCTCAAAATTAAAGCTTTGCTTGACAAGGAAAAACAGCTGAAGGGTCATTTGACGCGAACGGACGATACGTTCATTGAGCTGATCGACCGCGTGAAATTTGCCGAAGCTCTGAAAGCGGACTTATTTGTATCCATCCACGCGAATGCAATCGACAAGCCGTCTGTGTCGGGGACGGAAACCTATTACAGCCGTGCGTCGAGCAAGCCTTTCGCCGATATCGTCCATAAACATTTATTAACTGGAGCCGGTTTGAAGGATCGCGGCGTTAAGCAGGCGAATTTTAAAGTAATCAAAGAAACGACAATGCCCGCCATATTGCTTGAATCGGGATACCTGACTAACACGGGAGACTCGAATTCGCTTTTCTCCGATGCGGTTCAGAACCGGATTGCAGCGGAGGTCGTGGCAGGCATTAAGGAATATTTGAAAATAAAATAGAAAGCAGGTGTTCAGCGATATGACAGGATCTAAGACGCGGGGGCTGCTTGCTTTCATCGTATTGGCTAGTGCGCTGGCAGGCTGCGGGGTTCAGGAAAGTCCTGCTGAAAATCCGGGAAATGCGATTGAAGAGCCGACGGCAGCCATACAGGAACGCGAGGCTGTCATTTACTACACCGACGCGGAGCTGCTGGAGACAGTGGAGCAATCCGTCAAACTGTCTTACTCGACGGACGAGGAGCTCGTGAAGGCTGCCGTAGAAGCCTTGCGGCAGGAGGCGGGCGGTAACGCGCAGGCCTTATGGAAGCCGATCGAAATTACTTCCGTCGGCCTGACCGATGGCCAGGTGAACTTGGACATCCATATCCCGGATGAAGCTCGCCTCGGAGCGCCCGGTGAAATGCTCGTTATCGAAACGCTGCAAAAAACGCTGTTCCAATTCGAGTTTGTTCAGTCGATCGATCTGCTTGTAGACGGCGATGCTGTCGAAAGCCTGATGGGACATGTAGATTTGGAGCATCCGATCAAGAAAGAATAATTCATTCAGGGGGAATTTCAATTTATGACATCGCAATTTGCCGGCAGAAAAATTTTGGTTGGAGCATTGGCATTATCGCTTCTGGCGGGGAGCGGCTTAACGGCTCCGATTCATGTGCAGGCAGCTGCCTTGAACACGCCTTTTACAGACATTAGCAGCGGGCACTGGGCCGAGAAGCATGTTGCCAAGCTGGCGCTTCAAGGCATCATTACCGGTTATACGAGCGGCAGCTCGTTCGTATTTATGCCGAATCAAAGCGTCACACAGCAGGAGGCCGTCCTTATGGCTCTGCGTTTTGCAGGTCTTGACGATCAGGTGGACGAGAATGCGATCATCGGCTTTTCCGAATCCTTCACCGTAAGCAATTATTTTAAACCGTATATCTTGCTGGCCTTCTCGCTCGGCTTGCTCGACCAGCAAGAAGAATACGCGAACGCGGCCAAGGATGCCAAAGTTGCTTGGGGATCCAAGCCTGCCTCCCGCGAATGGGTTACCAAGCTGATGATCCGGGCGATCGATAAAGAAGACGAGGCTGCCCGCCTTCAGGATGCGGCTTCCGCATTCTCCGATGCCGGTCAAATGGACAGCCTGTACAAGGGGTACGTGAATGCGGCTTCCGAGCTGGAGCTCATCAAAGGCGTGACGGCAGATAAATTCGATCCGAAGGCAAATGTGACCAGAGCGAGTCTCGCAACGCTCTTCAGCCGCGCTCAAAAGCTGTTTCCGGTTGATTATGAGGGGCAGACCGACGGCATCGTATCTAAACGATCCGATTCTTCGATGACGGTTTACAGCAATGGAACGGAGACGACCTACGCCATCGGCTCGGATACGCTGTTTTATCACTATAATTCCGAAAAAGCGGTAACAAAGCAGCAGCTGCTTGAATACGGCGACGTATCGGTTATTGCGAAGGACGGAAAAGCGCTCTACGTTGAGGTGAAAGGCGAAACGCAGCATATTCAGACGGTTTCGGGCACGCTGGACCGTGTCATCGCCGCTGAAAATAAAATTTATGTGTGGATCAACAATGATCCAAAACCGTTTTTTTATTCGGATAAGGTGACCGTTGTCGATAATGAGGGTAAGGCGATCTCGCTCAGCGATCTGAAGAGGGATACACCTATCAGTATCGTACAGGACACGTTCCGCGAAAATCCTGCGACAATTAAAATTGTTGCGGCTCCCGTCTCCTCGCCAACCATGGTGAAGGGCACCTTCTATGGAACCGTCGGGGATACCATCACGATCATGGAGGGCACGAGCCTGGTGTCCAAGTTCATGACCGGCGACGTGACCGTTGAAATCGAAGGCATGACCGGCGCAACGGCCGGCGACCTTCTGAAGGAAGCCGATCAGGTGGAGCTTAGCCTGAACGCGAACGGCGAGGTTACCAAAATCAAAGTAGCCAACCGGAATGTGAAAGTAATCGCAGGCGCTCAAGTAGCGAGCTTCTTATATGACAAAAAGCTGCTCACGATCGTGGATGCAAACGGTTTGAATGCGCAAGCCTTATATTTTACGGATAAAACAAAAATTGATCATAACGGAACGGCGATGACGCTGGCGTCGGCCAGCAGCCTGCTGTCCCAGAACCGGAAGGTTGTCATCAGCTATACCGGCAATACGATTGTGTCTCTGCAATTCGTAACGAGCTATACCGGCGCTTTGACAGCGATCAATACTACATCCGGCACAATGTCGGTGAAGCTGGCCAGCGGCGCCGATGTGACGCTGCCGTATCAGTCGGCCAGCATCGAAATCGCAGGCATCACGACGGCGTCGCTGAGCGATCTGAAGATCGGCGACACGCTCACGCTGGATTTGAACTCAAGCCAGGACCGGGTCGCGAATATTAGAGTACACACGCTTTCGCAATATGAAGTCATGTCGGTAGACGCCGTCAATAAGAAGCTTCGCGTCAAAAACGCTTCAACGGCATTATTTGAATTGTCGGTATTAAGCACGCAGCTGACGAATGAGGCGGGCGCTGCGCTGACCGTGAATCAGATTGCGGCCGGCGCTATCATCAACACGACCTATATCGGTAAACAGGCTACCAGCGTCAAGGTGATCAACGTTACGCAAGGCAAGGTGCAAACCGTCACGGAAAACAACGTGACGATAACGGACCTTTCGGGCAACACGATCTCATACAGCGGGGACGCGGGTTTTATCGTTTACAAAGGTACCGCGCAGGGCACGTCTTCGAGCCTGCTGTCCGTCGGGGATTACGTTGAAGTCGTTAAAACCGAGAAAAACAAAATTCAGTTTACGGCCGCGGTAGCGGAGAGCCGTTTGTTCATGAGCTACAACGCCAGCGACAGCCAAATTTGGACAGAAAAGCTCACAAGCTCCGATAACCGCAATTATTTCAATGTCACAAACGGTACAAAATATACGCAAAACGGCAGTGCGATTACGCTGCAATCGCTTAAGCCGGGAGATCAAATTTTTATATACGGCTTCAGGAACAACGCTTTGGAAATCGTTAAGAAGTAAGTTTTGGAGCGAGATATTTATATTTTTGTGAAAAAACTGCCCTTTGGGGCAGTTTTTTTATAGAATCGGGTTGTTTTCGGTTGCTAACCGTGACAAATTTCGCTACACTTTGAACGATAGTGTATGGATTAGGAGAGAAGACGATGAACGCGAAGCAAAAAATGCGCCACGTGCTGGACGTTATGGCCGACATGTTCCCGGACGCGCACTGCGAGCTGAATCACAGCAATCCATTTGAACTAACGATCGCCGTATTGCTTTCTGCGCAATGTACGGATGAAACGGTAAATAAGGTGACGGCGTCTTTGTTTCAGAAATACAAACGTCCGGAGCATTATTTAAACGTACCGCTGGAGGAGCTGGAGCAGGATATAAGGCGCATCGGTTTGTTTCGCAGCAAGGCTTCCAATATTCAGAAGCTATGCCGGATCATTATCGATAAATATGGCGGGGAAGTGCCCGAAAGCCACGAAGGATTGACGGAGCTGCCGGGAGTTGGCCGTAAAACGGCGAATGTCGTCATGTCTAACGCGTTTGGCGTACCGGCCATTGCGGTCGATACGCATGTGGAGAGGGTGTCGAAGCGGCTTGGATTCGCCGGGCCGGACGACACGGTGCTTGAAGTCGAGAAGAAGCTGATGAAGCTCGTTCCGCTCGAAGAGTGGACGCTTACGCATCATAGACTCATCTTCTTCGGCCGCTATCATTGCAAAGCACAGAGCCCGCAATGCCCGATATGCCCGCTGCTAGACAGCTGTAAAGAAGGAAAGCTGCGTATGAAGTCTAGCAAAAAAACAAAAAATAAGAGCAAGACACCGAAAATAGCCAGTGAAGGATGATGAAAATGAAATGTATTTCCGTGTACACGAACAATTTTGAGCTTTTCTCCGATATCTATGAGCAAGTTCTTGAATCTCCCCCGCAGGAGCATGAGGATATCGTCGTTGAAGGCATTACGGTCAGCGGATCGGGCGAGGTGCCGGATCAATACATCGAACGGATGCGCTCGAAGCCCGAGGTGGTTGTGATGAGGGAGAAGGAGCGCAACATCATGATTCTGCAGCATGGCAACGTATTTGAAATTTGTTTGCCGTCTGAAGAAGAGGAAGCCGTTTAGGGAGCAGCGAGATGACACAAGCGACGTTGCAAAGCTTAGCGGGAGCTTTATATGAAACAGCCGGCGCTATGAAGGCAGCCGGAGACGCAAAACACGCAAAGCAAGCGCAAGAGCTGAACAGTAAGCTGACCGAGGGTCGGCTTACTGTCGCTTTTTGCGGACATTTTTCCGCGGGGAAATCTACCTTGATCAATCGGCTGTGCGGAGCGAAGCTGCTTCCTTCCAGCCCGATCCCGACCAGCGCGAACGTCGTATCGATCCGAGGCGGCGATCGCGCTTATGCTGCCGTAGAGACAATACGTGACGGCATTACGGGTAAGGCGGAGGTGCCGATCGAGGAGCTTGACCGCTATTGCGTGGACGGGGAATCGTATACGTCGGTATCCATTGTATATCCCAGCGAGAGGCTTGGCACGCACACCGTGCTGCTGGATACGCCGGGGATCGATTCGACCGACGACGCGCACCGGATGGCGACGGAATCGGCGCTGCATCTTGCCGATGTCGTGTTTTATGTGATGGATTATAATCATGTGCAGTCCGAAATTAATTTTTCTTTCGCCAAGCAGTTGAAGGACTGGGGCAAGCCCTTATATTTTATCGTTAATCAGATCGATAAACACCGCGACCGCGAGCTTTCGTTCGCCAACTACCGCAAAAGTGTTGAGGAAGCGTTCCATGCTTGGCACTTAGAGCCTGCGGGGATCGTTTATTTGTCGTTGCGCGAGCCGGACCATCCTTATCAGCAATGGGAGGAGCTGCTTGCTCTGCTGGACCGTCTTCAGACGCTGCGGGAGCCGTTGTGCGCTTACAGCGTAGATGCGTCTCTGCGTCATCTTGTCGCCGGACATTTGAAATGGCGCGAGCATGAATCGGAGCCTGAACGCGAACGCCTGTTGACGGAAGCTGGCGGAGAGGAAGCGGCGGAGCTCGTTAACGTAGAAATGGGACGGCTGAAAGCGGTCATCAGCCGCGTGCAAGGCGAGAGGGAAGTATACCGGGCGGAACTGCGCAAGGAGCTGCAGTCGCTGCTCGACAATGCGAACATCACGCCTGCCGGCTTACGCGATCTGGCACAGACGTTCCTGGAGAGCCGCAAACCGGGCTTTAAAGCAGGCTTGCTCTTCGCCGCTGCGAAGACGGCCGCCGAGCAGGAGCGCCGGCTATCTGCATTCCGCGAGGAGCTGAACGGTTTGATCAGCGCTTCGATCGATTGGCATGTGAAGCATTTGCTGCGAACGGCTTCGGAGAAGATCGGCTTTGACGGCGATCGGCTTGAAGAAGAGATGGCGCAGACGCTGGGTTGGCTGGCAGAGCCGGAATGGCTGACGGATCGCGTGAAAGCCGGCGCCGTTATCGGCAATGAATATACGATGACCTATTGCCGCGAGCTGGCCGCGGATGTGAAGAGCGTGTTCCGCCAGCGGGCGTTGGCGCTCATCGACGCGCTGGCGGATCACGCCGCCGCGGCGGGCGAAGCGGCCTCCGCCGCGGCGGAGGCGCGGCTTGCGGCGCTCCGCGCGCAAGCCGGCGCTCTTGAGGCGCTGGCCGCGCTCGCTAAGCGCGCGGCCGAGCACGAGGCGCGGCTGGCAGGCATGCTGCCGCAGCCGCCGGCACGGCCGGATCTGCCTGCCCCAAGCGCAGCCGGGGCAGGCGAAGCCGCTGGCGCCGGCGCGAAGCAGCCGGCGCAGAGCGGCACCCCAGCGGGCGGAGCCCCGCTGGGGCAGGGCGCCGCAGGCGCTGCCGGCGCTGGCGCGCCGCCGCGGGCGCCAGCGGCGCAAGCGCTCGCGGGCGGAGCCGCGCTCGCGCAGCAGCACGGCGCCGCCGCGCGCCTGGCTCGCGCGGCGGAGCTGCTCGCGCCGCACGCGGCGCTGGCCGCGGCTGCGCACGCGATGCGCGATAAGGCGAAGCGGCTGCGGGACAGCCGCTTCACCATCGCGTTGTTCGGCGCCTTCAGCGCCGGCAAATCATCGCTCGCGAACGCGCTGATCGGCGAACCGGTGCTGCCGGTCTCGCCTAATCCGACGACGGCCGCGATCAACAAGCTCGTGCCCCCTACGGCGGAGCACGGTCACGGCACGGCGCGCATCGTCATGAAGTCGCGCGCCGCCCTAATGGACGACTTGCGCTACTCGCTGGCGCTGCTCGGGGAAGAAGCGGCGGCGGATAAAGTGCCTGACGCCGAAGCGATCATGCGGGCCATTGACCGCCTGTCGCCTGATGCGATCGCAGCGGGCGGCCGTCCGCATTACAGCTTTCTGCGGGCTGCCCGCGCAGGCTGGGCCGAGCATGAACAACTGCTTGGGAGGCAGCTTTCCGTCGATCAGAGCGCATATGAGCGTTACGTCGCGGAGGAGTCGAAATCGTGCTTCGTCAGCGAGATCGAGCTCCATTACGACTGCGGCTTAACCTCGCAGGGAATTGTCCTTGTGGATACGCCGGGTGCGGATTCGGTTAATGCGAGACATACGGGAGTAGCCTTTAATTATATGAAGAACGCGGACGCCGTTCTGTTCGTTACGTATTACAACCATGCCTTCTCCCAGGCCGACCGGCAATTTCTCATGCAGCTGGGCCGGGTGAAGGATCAATTCGAGCTGGATAAAATGTTTTTCCTCGTCAATGCGGCCGACCTGGCGGCGGACCGGGAGGAGCTGGCAGGCGTGCTTAAGCATGTGGAAGAGAATTTGCTCCGGCATGCGATCCGCCATCCGCGCCTGTTTCCGGTATCCAGTCTGCAGGCTCTCGACGGCAAGACGGAAGGCAATGCCGAACTGCTCGCCCGTTCCGGGATTGGGGCGTTCGAGCAATCCTTTCTTTCCTTTATCCAGCAGGATCTTGGACGGCTAGCCGTTGATTCGGCCGAGCAGGATTTGCAGCGCGCGGCTGCGGCGGTAGCGGGCTGGCTGAAGAGCGCGGAAGGGGATGCGGCGGCGCGTGAAGCGGAGCTGCACGGACTGCAGGCTGCTGTTCAGAAGGTTACGGAGGAGCTTGCCGCTTACCGGAGCGCCCCTTTGCCGGAGCAGTTGAAGCAAGAGCTCAGCGAGCTGCTGTATTATGTCGTGCAGCGGATCCAATTCCGGTTCGGCGAGTTTTACAACTATGCGTTTAATCCGGCCTCGCTGCAAGAGGACGGGCGCGACCTGCGCAAGGCGCTCTGGACGTCGTGGCTGGAGCTGCAGCGGCTCGTCCGGCTGGAGCTGTCGCAGGAAATGCTGGCGACCTCGCTTCGGATGGAGCGGGGAATCCATTCCTTAATGAAAAAACAGTATGAAGTCTTGATGCATCGAGCGGAAGAAATGATTGCGTCTTACGGGGCGGTTCCCTATTCGGGCGCGGAATTGCCGACGCCGGAGGAACGGGAAACCTGGGAAACGGATGCCGTCGATGCGAAGCTGCTGTGGAGCCGCTTCAAGTCGCCGCGGCATTTCTTTGAGGGCGAGGGCAAGGCTTTGCTCCGGAAGGAGCTGGAAACGCTGCTGGCGCCATCCTTGAACGGCTGGATGGCGGAACAGTCGATCGCCTGGAACGGCTTCTATGAGGAAAGCTGGCTTTTGGCGGCAGAGCATTCGGGCAGCACGCTTCAGGAGGATATGCTTTCTTATGCGGATGGCATTCGGAGCTCGCTTACCGGCGGCGCGAATACGGAGGAACTGAAGGAGCTGTACGGCAAGCTGATTCATCTCTAAACGTAAATGAAAACAGCAGGTTTCATCGCATTTATAGCTGAGTGCTTTTGCGGGTGCAAGTACGCCCCGCAAAAGCATTTTTTATTTTAGTGTGTTTTTATGCAAAAAGTGAGCAATTGGCACATATTCGTCACGATTTAAGACCATTTGAAAGTATAAAGGGTTTCCAATTTCCATATCGCCACAATAAGCGGTTTCATTCAAAAATTCGCAATTTTCTACAGTTTGCTACCATTTACCGATGCTGATAATATTCATTCATGCTTACAAAATAGATACGGGGAGATGGATTTACTTGGACGTGTTCAGGCAGTTGAAAGCATTTTATTGGGGGGACCGGAAGTTTCTTTTCTCTTCGATTATTTGCTTGGTGTGCGCGACGGCGCTCGGACTGGTCTATCCGAATTTGCTGCGTTACCTAATTGACGACGTCATTACGCCGCGCAAATTCGAACTGGTACCGACGCTCGCGTTCACAGTTGTGGGTGTTGTGACTTTTAAAGGCTGCATGCAGTTTCTACACGGATTTTTTGGTGGCCGGCTCGGCAACCGGGTAGCTTTCAACCTGCGCAATGCTTTATACGAGAAGCTGCAGACATTGTCCTTTCAATACTACGATAAAGCGAAAACAGGGGATTTGATGTCTCGCCTGACGGCGGATCTGGAGGCCATCCGCCAATTTCTCGGTTTCGGCTTTGCGCAAATATTGAACATGGTGCTTATGATTGGTTTCGGCGGAGCGATGATGCTGTCGATCCATTGGCAGTTGACGCTAATTACGCTCGTTACGATTCCGCTGCTCGGATTTGCGGCCATTCGTTTCGAACGCAACATTCACCCGGCTTTCCGTGAAATGCGCCAGGCGATGAGCAACCTGACAACGGCGGTTCAGGAAAATATTACCGGCGTTAGAACGGTGAAATCCTTCGCAAGGGAAAACCATGAGGTTACGAAATTTTCGGTTCGGAGCGAAGCTTACCAGACGAACCAGGTAGGCGCGGCAAAAATTTGGGCGAAATTTTTCCCGGTCATGGAGCTTGTCGCCAACCTGAGCGCGGTCATCCTGCTCGTTACCGGCGGGATGCTCGTCATTAACGGTTCGCTTAAGCTCGGCGAATTCGTTGCATTCTTCAGCCTGATATGGTACATTATCGGCCCTATGTGGGGTCTAGGCTTCCATATTAACAACTATACGCAATTTAAAGCGTCGGGCGAGCGGGTTCTGGGTCTATTGAATGAGCATGTGCATGTCAAAAGTACGGAGCATGCGATCGAGGTAAGCAGCGAAACGGTGAAGGGCCATGTTCGCTTCGATCGTGTCACGTTCAGCTATCCGGATAAAGCGCCTGCCGTAACCGATCTTGTCATTGACGCGCCCGCCGGTTCCGTCATCGGCTTGCTCGGATCGACAGGCTCGGGTAAATCAACGATCATTCAGCTGCTTATGCGCGCTTATAACGTCAAGCAAGGCACCATCACGCTGGACGGCATCGATATCCGCAATCTGGATGTGGAGAGCCTGCGCCGCATAATTGCGCCGGTATTCCAGGAAACCTTTTTGTTCTCGGCCTCCATCCGCGCCAATATCGCGTATGGCGTGAAGGATGTCACGCAGGAGCAGATCGAGAATGCCGCCAAGCTCGCCAAAGCGCATGATTTCATCATGGAGCTGCCGCTGGGTTACGATACGATAGTCGGGGAGAGAGGCATGGGCTTATCCGGCGGCCAGAAGCAGCGGATTGCCATCGCGCGGGCTTTGATCAAGAACCCTCGGATTCTGATTCTGGACGATGCGACGAGCGCCGTTGATATGGAAACCGAACACGATATTCAAGCGGGCTTCAAGGAGCTGATGGCCGGACGCACGACCTTTATTATCGCGCACCGGATTTCGTCCTTGCGCCATGCCGATGAAATTATCGTGCTGGAAGAAGGGCATATCGTACAGAGGGGCAC
Organism: Paenibacillus harenae DSM 16969; assembly: GCF_000422465.1. Taxonomy (GTDB): domain Bacteria; phylum Bacillota; class Bacilli; order Paenibacillales; family Paenibacillaceae; genus Pristimantibacillus; species Pristimantibacillus harenae. The sequence goes on from NZ_KE383842.1 coordinate 857,855, forward strand.
TCACGCGGAGCTGATCGCACAGGAAGGCCATTACCGCGATACCTATAATATTCAGTATGCCGATATCCCGCTAGAAGCTTTGGAACAACCCGCACAAGCGATCGAACGGAAAGGAAGTACCGTATAATGAGCGCGAGTATGAAAGCTAAACCAATCGACAAAAATGAACGTTTCGTGTACCAGGACGACGAGCTGATCGAGAAGCCGTTTAACTGGGGACAACTGCGCCGGTTATTCGCTTATATGAAGCCGTATACCAAGCAGCTCACGCCCGTCATCCTGATGATGATTCTTGGAACGCTTACCCGCCTTGGCGTGCCAGCGTTAGTTATTCTGGCCATCGATGAAGCGATCTCGCCGGTTAACGGCGAGACCAGCGTCCCTAAGCTCCTTACATTCGCCGGCATCATGCTTTTCTTATATGTTATTCAATGGGCATCGAACACGTACCGGATTAAATTTACGAATATCATCGGCCAGAAGGTCATCTATGACCTGAGAAAGCATTTGTTTCAGCACATCCAGAAGCTTTCCTTCCGATTCTATGACAAACGTCCTGCAGGTTCGGTACTCGTCCGGGTAACGAATGACGTCAATGCGCTGCAGGACCTGTTCACAAACGGGGTTGTCAATCTGCTGATGGACTGCGTGCAGCTGTTCGGCATCGTCATCATTCTGCTCGTATGGAACTTCAAGCTTGGCCTTGCGGTGATGATCACGGTGCCGTTAATGTTCCTGGTCTCCACCTCGCTGCGCAAGCGGATCCGCTTCGCCTGGCAGGACGTGCGGATCAAACAGTCCCGCATCAACTCTCATCTGAATGAGAGCATTCAAGGGATGAAGGTTACCCAGGCTTACGTGCAGGAGAAAGACAACATGGGCTTCTTTAATCAGATGAACACGGTCAACGTCAAATCGTGGGATAGGGCTTCTGCGCTTAATCAGACGTTTGGACCGGTGATCGAGATAACTTCCGCGATCGGGACATTTATCCTGTTCTGGTACGGGGCTCACCTGATTCAGAATAACATCATTACGGTCGGTTTGCTCGTCGGTTATGCGAATTACATCGGCAACTTCTGGGAGCCTATTAACCGGTTAGGTCAAATGTACTCCCAGCTGCTTATCGCGATGGCTTCGTCGGAACGTATATTCGAATTTATCGATGAAGAGCCGACCGTTGCCGAATTAACGGAAGCGAAGCCGCTAAGCCAAATTAAAGGCGATGTGAAGTTCGACAATATCGTGTTTGAATACGAGAAGGGCAGACCCGCGCTCAAGGGCGTTTCGATCGACGTGAAGGCAGGCCAGTCCATTGCGCTTGTCGGACATACCGGCTCAGGCAAAAGCACGATTATTAACTTGCTCTGCCGCTTTTACGATCCGGTTCAGGGCCGCGTGTTAATTGACGGCATCGATATTCGCGACGTTACGATTGAAAGCTTGCGTTCGCAGGTAGGCATCGTCCTTCAGGATACCTTTATCTTTGCGGGCTCGATTCGCGATAATATCCGCTACGGTCGTCTCGATGCGACGGACGCGGAGATCGTGAAGGCGGCTCAAGCGGTCAACGCGCATGATTATATCATGAACCTGCCGGACGGCTACGATACGCAGGTAGAGGAACGCGGGAACGTACTCTCCATGGGACAAAGACAGCTGCTGTCGTTCGCCCGCGCCCTGCTCGCCGATCCCCGCATTCTGATCCTGGATGAGGCAACCGCAAGCATCGATACGGAGACGGAGCTCAAAATTCAGGAAGCGCTCAAAGCGCTGCTGGCAGGCCGGACCTCCTTTATGATCGCACACCGATTGTCGACGATTCGCCACGCGGATGAAATCATTGTGCTGGATCACGGCCGGATCGTGGAACAGGGCAACCATGAATCATTGATCGCGAAGCGGGGCGTTTATAACGGCCTCATTGAGGCGCAATACCGGTTTTTGTAAGAACCGAATCGGATAATGGTTGATTTTTGCATAGAGAACCTCCACAATGGAAGAAAAAAGGACCGATCCGCCCGCCGCAGCGCTCTATCGCTCGGCAGCCGGATCGGCACGCTTCCAGGAGGTTCTTTTTGCTTATGTATGGATCACCGCTCACATCAAATGCACGCAAGCTATTGCTGCTTGGCTCCGGGGAGCTTGGCAAGGAAGTGGCGCTGGAAGCCCAGCGCCTAGGAATTGAAACGATTGCCGTCGACCGTTACGACCATGCCCCGGCCATGCAGGTTGCGCATCGCAGCTACACGACGGATATGCTGGACGGATCGGCGATTCGCCGCATTATCGATCGGGAGCGTCCGGATTTCATTGTTCCCGAAATCGAAGCGATTGCAACGGAAACGTTGGTGGAGCTGGAGAAGGAAGGACATCGCGTCATACCGACGGCACGGGCTGCGCGCCTTACGATGGACCGCGAAGGGATTCGCCGCCTGGCGGCGGAGACACTTCGCTTGCCGACTGCGTCTTACCGTTTCGCCGACAGTCTGGACGAGCTTAGACTGGCAGCGGCAGAATTAGGTTTCCCATGCGTGATCAAGCCGATTATGAGCTCTTCAGGCAAAGGACAGAGCGTCTGCCGTTCCGAAGCGGAGCTCGATTCCTGCTGGAATTATGCGATGGAGGGAGGCCGCGCGAAGAAGCAGCGCATTATCGTCGAGGGATTTGTGACGTTTGAGTCCGAGATTACCTTGCTCACCGTGCGTTCCGTATCCGGAACAGCCTATTGTCCGCCTATCGGACATGTCCAGAAGGACGGCGATTACATCGAATCCTGGCAGCCTCATGAGATGACGGAGCAACAAATCGCGCAGGCCGAGGCGATCGCGCTAAAGATCACGAATGAACTTGGGGGCTACGGCATTTACGGAGTCGAATTGTTCATCACGCAGGAAGGCGTTCTGTTCAGCGAAGTGTCGCCGCGTCCGCATGATACGGGAATGGTGACGATGGCTACCCAGGATTTGTCGGAGTTTGCGCTTCATGTGAGGGCGGTTCTAGGCTTCCCTATTCCTTCGATACGGCTGCTCAGTCCCGGCGCTTCCCATACGTTAAAGGCGGACAGGGATGCCGCGGATTTCCGGATAGGCGGGATCGAGGAGGCTCTTTCCGTGCCGAATACGCAGGTTCGCATTTTCGGTAAACCGGAGACCAAGCCCGGCCGCCGGATGGCTGTTGCGCTCAGCACGGCAGCCAGTGCCGAGCAAGCGCGCGATACGGCAGGCCGCGCAGCTCAAGCCCTTTATATCGAATACAATCCTAAATAAGAAACAAGCCCCGACATCGTCCACGACGATGTTCGGGGCTTGCTGCATGTTAACCGGCGTGAACTTCTTCGAGAGAGACGCGTTTCGAAACTGTTCCAGAGTTACGGTCAACGGCTGCTCATTTTTTTGCGGATCGAGCCGATCACAAGCAGCAGCAGCGGCAGTAATAACCCAATCGTTATCACATACGGAATATATACGGTGGAATCGAAATCCATCATATAAGCAACGTTCGGGTAGACGACAAGCGAGTAGGCGGCAATGATCATTCCGCACGGAAAGACGAATGGCCGGTAATCCTTGCAGCCGAATAATTGCGTAATACCTGCCACGACGCCATAGGCATAGAAGGAGGCCTTGAAAAAGATCGTCATAAACCACATGCCGGCCATTAAAATTTCTACCCTTTGAATAAAGTTTCCAATGTTTATTTGTTTGGCCAATGCGTAGCTTGGATACATGTTTCTCGAGCTGAAATCGGCGCCTAATATCGAAATACTGAGGAAGGTGATGAGAATAATACAGATTCCGCCGAGCAGCGTACCGATCATAAATGCTTTACCCGCCCCTTTTTTTTGATTAAGGGCAGACGGGAAGATTAGAAGAATGAGAACGAGCGGCAATGACGCTGTTCCTATATAAGCTAATGCGGCTTTTATGGTCGGCTTTATACCTATTTCCATGATCGGCTTCATTTTTTGGATCTCAATCTCCGGGATGAGCAAGATCGAAGAAACGACGAACAAAATTAAAAACCACGGAAATAATATTTCTGCGGAGCGGGACAGCACTTCAAGCCCTAACCGCACTCCCATAAATACGAGGGCGGCAAATAGAATGATAAAAGCGCCGATCGGTGTTTCCGGCATCACCTGAGTAGTCATAAAATTGGCTAAATAAAATAAGACGGTAGAGGCGCCTAAAAACGAAAATGTAATGAAAATAAGGGAAACCAACTTGCCGAACCATTTTCCGAGCGTATGCTCGAGGAAACCGATCAGCGTCATTTGCGGGTATAGCTTGCCTATGGAAAAATAGAGGTAAACAATTAATAATCCAAGCAGCCAGCCGACAATGGCGGCAATCCAAGCATTCTGTTTGGCATCGGCTGCAAGAGTCGAAGGAATGACCAAAATTGTCGTTCCGATGGTATAGAACATCATTAGTATGGTGAATTGACGTATCGAAATTTTTACGTTATTCGTCATCACTCTCAACTCCCTGGTTATTCATCATTCTTTTCCTGATCAAGCCGGTGATGAGGACGAACAGCGGCAGCAACAAACCGGCCGATATCACAAACGGAATATATACGGTGGACTCGAAATCACTCATATAAACGACGTCGGGATAAACGACAAGCGAAAACGCGATCATGATCATTCCGCATGGGATAACGAATGGACGGTAATCCTTACAACCGAATACCTGCGCAATTCCTGAAATGAAACCGTAAGCATAAAAGGTTGCTTTGAAAAAGATGGTCAAAAACCATAAGCCTGCCATCAGAATCTCAACTCTTTGAATAAAATTTCCGACATTTATTTTTTTAGACAACGCGTAACTCGGGTACATGTTTTTAGCGCTAAGCTCAGCACCCAAGATAGAAACGCTCAAGAAGGTGATGATGATAATGAAAATTCCGCCAATTAGAGTGCCGGTGTAAAAAGCTTTCCCCGCCCCTTTTTTTTCGTTTAGAGACATCGGATAGATCATTAAGAATACAACCATCGGAAGGGAAGCCGTGCCGGCGAAAACCAGCGCTGCCCTTATGACCGGCTTGAATCCGATTTCGATAATCGGCCTAATCTTCTGGATTTCAATCTCCGGAATAAGGAACAAGGTTAATGTTGTGAACAATAATAAAAACCATGGAAATAATATTTCAGCTGTACGGGCCAGCACTTCAAGTCCGAGCCGCAGTCCCATAAGGACAATTCCGGCGAAAAGAATGACAAAAGCGCCGATCGGCGTTTCCGGCATAATCTGCGTTGTCATGAAATTTCCGATATAATACAAAACGATGGAAGAGGTTACGAACGAAAAAAAAATAAAAAAGAGGGAAATCGGCTTGCCTAACCATTTCCCGAAAGTATGCTCGATATAGGCAATGAACGTCATCTGAGGAAATAGCTTGCCCAAAGAGACGTAGAGGACGACGACCAATAAACCCAGCAGCCAACCGACTATTGCGGCAATCCATGCATGCTGGCCGGCATCGGCGGCAAGAGGTGCCGGAATAACCAATATCGTCGTGCCTATCGTATAAAACATAATAAGCACGGTAAATTGACGCAGTGATATTTTCACGTTGTTCGCCATCGTTTCTTCACCCCAGACTAATCACAGCGCTTTTTCATTTGATCATTCTTTTATGCAGGATGCCGGCTCCTAAGAGCATCAGCGGAAGCAAGAGACCGAAAACCAGTGAAAACGGAATATAAACGGTTGTGTCAAAATCCATCATATATACGACATCCGGATAAACAATAAGCGAATAGGCCGCCAAAATCATGCCGGAAGGCAGGACGAGCGGACGGTAATCTTTACACTCGAAAATCTGCGCAAGACCCGTCACGAAGCTGTAAGCATAAAGCGCGGATTTAAAAAAAATGGTCATAAACCAAATCCCGGCTATGAGTATTTCAACTCTTTGGATAAAATTCCCTATAATAATCTGTTTTCCCAAAGCGTAGCTTGGATACATGTTTCGCTCCGTGAAATCGACGCCTAATATCGAGATACTTAAAAAGGTAACGATAATGACGAATATTCCGCCGAGAAATGTACCGATGAAGAACGCTTTTCCGGCCTCCTTATTACGATTCAGGGAAGCTGGATATATCATGAAAAAAACGATAAGCGGAAGAGAAGAATAGCTGGCATAGCTAACGGCGCCCTTCATGATGGGTTTAATGCCGAACTCCGTGATCGGCATAATCTTCTCCAATTCGATCTCCGGGATTAGGAAGAGGGCTAAAATAACAAACAGTATGACGAACCACGGAAACAAAATTTCAGCGGTTCGTGCCAGCACTTCAAGCCCCAAGCGGAGCCCAAGCACGATAAGACTTGCGAAAAGCACGATAAAGGCTTCGATCGGCGTTTCGGGCATGACCTGCGTCGTCATGAAATTACCCATGTAGAAAATAACAGTGGCTGCTCCTATGAACGAAAAGAAGATCAAACCTAAAGCAATCAGCTTGCCGAACCATTTTCCCAGCACATGCGCGAGATATTGGATGATATTCATATGTGGAAACAGCTTTCCTAAAACCATATATACGGCAACAATCAATAGACCTAGCAACCAGCCGGCGATAGCCGCTATCCAAGCGTTCTGTTTAGCGTCTGCGGCAAGAGAAGAGGGGATAACGAGAATCGTTGTGCCGATCGTATAGAACATAATAAGCACGGAGAACTGCCGTATTGATATTTTCGCATTACTCGTCATCATTTACCCTTCTCCCGTGTTTACTTTAACAGGTTGTCCAGCAGCCGGCTCATTGGTTTGAAGACCACATAAACAAGATCCAGCGGATTCGGAATTACGATATCGAGGGATACCGAGATGCATAAACCCGTACCGATCAAGAGCAGAATCGAAAACAACCACAGCTCCTTCTTCTTCTTCGCTTTAAAGAGCGGAGGGGCTTCGATCATTGTGAAAAATGAGGCTGTAGCAACGATCCCAACGATCATCCACATCCTGATTACTCAACCCCTTCTTTATGAAAAGAGTTGGCAACCGTTCCGATGCGCCTGATTTTCACAGATGCGTTTACGTTGAAGTCCAGCTGCGCAAATTGCTCGTCCCAATTTTGTTTTAATGTTTTCCACGCCGCAGGATCAGCTCTATGTATCGCCTCGCCAAAGCCGAATATATCCACCTTTAAATCGGATTGCACCTTTTTGATGGTATTCTTAATGATCTTTTCCACACGCAGCTTCGCCGCATACTCAAGTTCGCTTATCGTTTCCCGTTTTGTCATATCGATTTCGCATTCGACCTCGCCCACATTTTCCTCCATTTTGACGACAATATCGATATTCGGCTTTCCATTCCTCACTTTCCCTTTGATTTTCGTTTTGGACTTTATTACCTCAACCGCAATTTTTCCTCCTCCGGGGCACGCGATTGCTCCAACCGTGCTCTCTACATTATTGGTAATGTAGCTGTAGCCCTTGCTTTCCTTTTCGTTTAACCAGCCGATTAATTTATCCTTTCTGAATACGGCCAGGCCGGAATATTTCAAAAAACCGGGAGGCTCGATGCTTTCAACGTTTTTTTGCGTCTGGCTAATTTGCTTTCCTATCACTCTGACGGCTGATAATGCCGGATTTTTCCCCTCGCTGGTAATATCGGTAATAAGCTCATCCAGTGTAATCGTTGCCGTGGGAGCCCATAGCTTCTGGGAACTATCGAGGGCCAGATATAGATAATTCGCGGGAATTTTCTCGATTGGCGTTAACACCTTCAAGACATCCGAAGCGGTTGCCCCCTTCGCGACAATAACAAAATAATCGGTCCGCACCTCATGATCCCTGGAGAAATGATCGAGCGCCTTATGAATACCCTCTTTCGCCAAGGCTTCACCGATCACAAGAACCCGAAGATGAGCCAAATAAATCTCTCTGGAGCTCTTAGTCGTTATTTTGCGAATCGCTTCAAAAATGGTGGAGCCAGTTGTTTCATATACGGTTACCGGAGTCCGGTTGCCGCTTGGTCTAGCTGCAGCAATCTCTCCGGGACTAACGACTTGCGTCGTAACCCGGTAGCCGTTAGCGGCTTTATCGACCCCGATTCCAACGGCAATGCCGAGCTCATCCAACTCCCGCCGGCTCCAGCATCCGGATAACAGGGAGAGCAGCAGGAAGACGCTTACCAACACGGATAGCAAACGAACCATGAGGGATCTCCTTCCATGAGTAATTTTATTTTTCCGGTTTCGTCGGCCTTGACATAAGCTCGCGGGTGGTATTCTTCTGATTAATCAACCGGGGACGCGTGCTTTGAGCCCAGTGAGGAAACCGGAAAATCGTATCTTTATGGTCGGCAGGTATAAACGGAGCGAAAGGGCTCATGAACGGAATCCCGAAGGAGCGCAGGCTGCACAGGTGCAGGACAAGTGCGATCATAGCGACCACGATTCCGAAGATGCCGAAGGCAGCTGCTAGTCCCATGATGACAAAACGGATCATCCGGATAGATATCGCCATGCTGTACCCGGTTATAACAAAGCTGGAAATGGCGGTAATCGATACGACGATTACCATCGAAGCCGATACGATGCCGGCCTCCACCGCCGCTTGACCGATGACGAGGGTACCAACGATCGATACGGCCTGTCCGATCGGTCGGGGCATTCGAATGCCCGCTTCCCGCAATACTTCAAAGGTCACTTCCATCATCAATGCTTCGATAAAGGCGGGGAAGGGGACGCCTTCCCGCTGCGCAGCCAAACTGATAAGCAATTGCGTCGGCAGGAGCTCCTGATGAAAGGTTGTAATCGCGATATAGAGTGCCGGTCCTACCATGGCGATAAACAAGCTGATGAAACGAATGATCCGCAGAAGGGTGCTGATATCGGCGCGCTGGTAATAATCTTCTGCGGTCTGGAAGAAGGAAATAAATAAAGTCGGGACGATAAGCACAAAGGGAGTTCCATCGACGAGAATAGCGACGCGTCCTTCCAGCAATTCGGCTGCCACGGAATCAGGCCGTTCCGTATTACTGACGGTCGGGAACGGCGAATAGGCTTCATCCTGAATGAGCTCTTCGATGTAGCCGCTCTCCAGAATGCCGTCAATATCGATGCGACCCAGCCTGGCGCGCACTTCCTCGACGATTTTATCGTTAACGATTCCTTTTATGTACATGATCGCAACATCGGTTTTCGTCACTTTGCCGATTTGCATCGTCTCCAGCCATAGATTCGGATCCTTAATTTTCCTCCTGACCATCGACGTATTTGTACGAAGCGTTTCGGTGAATCCTTCCTGAGGGCCGCGGACAACGCTTTGCGCGACAGGCTCCGACACGCTTCGGCCCTTCCATCCTTGCGTGCCTGCCGCTATGCCGCGTGCAAAACCATCTAACAGCAGGACTGTATTCCCCGAGAGGAGATTGGAATACAGCCCTGCGAAGTCTGTAATCTCCTTATGGTCGCCTAAGTTTAAAGCGAGTGATTTTAACGCATCCAGCAGGTTATCCTCGTCGGTTGCATGATCAATCTCTTCCGCATGATTTCCTTGCGTCTGGGAGTCTAATATAAAGTCTGTAATCAGTTTCGTATCCGCCAAACCATCCGTATAGATGACCGCCGCATGGGCTATCCGGTCCTTCCCGAATCCGATTTCGCGAATGATGATATCGTCGCTGCCGCCTAATTCATTTCGGATTTTATTTAAATTATCTTCCAGCTTGTCCTTGAGCGGTTCTGTCTGAACATGGTTGTTCGTCATATGCATCCATTCTTTCCTTTGAATTTCTAATGTATACGAGGGCCTAGCGACAAGCGTCTGCTTATAAACCCGGCGGTTCATCAAAACAAAATCAGGCTGTAGAATATAATAGAACGGGTCCCGGTCCTTCAAACTATGAAAAATCCCAGTGATCTGCGATTTTTTTATAGTATCAATTCAATGTCCAATTTTATGCAGGCATAAACGGGCTTAAAGTTTGGGACTGTGATAAAATAAGGTTATATTGTTGCAATCGACGAGAGTGGAAGCGGAGTGAATGAAGCATGGGCAAAAAGAAAAATACGGCTGCCGCCTTTCCGGGGAAATCAGCGCCGCAGGGAGATAAGGAAAAACCTGTTCTGTTAAATGAGCTGCTCAGCGCCGATATCGTACAAAAGCTGAAAGCGAAGGCGGAGGAGCTGTCCGAGGAAGAAACCGTTCGAAAGGAAGCACTGCGCAAGCAGGAAGAAGAGAAAAAGAGGCAGGAACAGAAAAAACGCGAGAATGACTTTGCGTATTTGCTGGAGAACAGCGATGCCAATTGGTCGAAGTACAAGTGAAGAACGAGCATTCTCTCAGGGAAGATGCCGAATCGACATCTTCTTTTTTATGTTTGGCGGGATAATGCAATGATGAAATGCAAAACATGGTAACATCTATCCTTTTTATTGATAAAATCGACTTTAAAATCTTATTCAGGACGGGCGGTTTCAGCGATTGGGGTATGGGCCGTTTATTTAGATGTCTTTACGAAACAGGACAACTTGCATTAAAATAGCTTGAAGATGCGGAAACGTGAACTACAGATTGGGGGGCGCTCATGTCAGAGCAAATAGATCTTTTTGCAAATACAGCGGCCGCGGAGCGGAATTACGAGGCCGATGATATACAGGTGTTAGAAGGCTTGACCGCCGTTCGTAAACGGCCAGGCATGTACATAGGAAGCACCAGCAGCTCGGGGCTGCATCACCTTGTATGGGAAATCGTCGATAATGCGGTCGACGAGCATTTGGCTAAATTTTGTTCGGCGATTGAAGTTACCCTGCACAAGAACGGTGCCGTTACGGTTCATGATAACGGACGCGGCATACCTACCGGCATGCATAAGACCGGTATTCCGACACCGCAGGTTGTGTTTACGATTTTGCACGCTGGAGGCAAGTTCGGCGGCGGGGGCTATAAGAAGTCCGGCGGCCTGCACGGGGTAGGCGCATCGGTGACGAACGCGCTTTCGGAATGGCTGGAGGTTGAAATTTTCCGCGACGGCAAAATCCATAAGCAAAGGTTTGAGTATTGGGTAGACGAAGCGGGCAAAGAGCATGTCGGCGAGCCCGTTCGCGGCCTTGAGGTCATCGGTTCGACGAACCGCACGGGCACGAAGGTTACGTTCAAGCCCGATGGACGCGTATTCCAGAACAGCACCACGCTTAGTTATGATACTTTGGCGGAGCGGCTGCAGGAAATCGCGTTTTTGAACTCGGGATTAAAGGTGACGATCAAGGACGACCGAAGCGGCAAGTCTGATGTTTTCCATTACGAGGGCGGCGCCCGGCAGTTCGTTCAATTTCTGAATGAGGACAAGACCGTGCTGCATGACGTCATTCACTTTGCGGCCGAACGCGATGATATCGAGGTGGAGGTTGCGCTCCAATATAACGACGGATATACCGAGACGATCGCTTCTTTCGTTAACGCAATCCCGACGCGTGGCGGCGGAACGCACGAGACGGGCTTCAAAACCGCATATACCCGCGTCATGAACGACTATGCCCGCAAAGCGGCGATGCTGAAGGAAAAGGACAAAAACCTGGAAGGCAACGATTTGCGCGAAGGCATGATGGTTGTGATCAACATTAAGATGTCCGAGGTAGAGTTCGTCGGCCAGACGAAGGACCAGCTCGGAAGCGCGTCGGCGCGAAGCGCGGTGGATGCGATCGTATCCGATAAAATGCAGGTTTTTCTGGAGGAAAATCCGCAAATCGCCCAAATGCTGCTCAAAAAAGCTCTGCAGGCTTCCAAGGCGCGGGAAGCGGCCCGCAAGGCCAGAGAGGAAATCCGCAGCGGCAAGAAGAAGAGCGAAAGCTCGAATCTGAACGGCAAGCTTACGCCGGCCCAGTCGAAGGATTATACCCGGACAGAGCTGTTTATCGTCGAAGGGGATTCTGCCGGAGGCTCGGCTAAGCAGGGCCGCGATTCGAAATACCAGGCTCTGCTGCCTCTTAAGGGCAAGCCGATGAATCCGGAGAAAGCCAAGCTGATCGATATTTTGAAAAACGACGAGTATAAAGCGATTATTTCAGCTATCGGAGCCGGTGTGGGATCGGAATTTGCAGCGGAAGAGTGCAATTACAATAAAATCATTATTATGACGGATGCGGATACGGACGGCGCCCATATTCAAGTGCTGCTGCTTACCTTCTTCTACCGGTATATGAAGCCGCTAATCGACTTGGGCCGCGTCTATATCGCGCAGCCGCCTTTATACAAAATTACCCGCAAATCGGGCAAGCTGGAGACGATCCGTTACGCTTGGACGGACGAGCAGCTGCAAAATTATTTAAAGGAATACGGCAAAAACTACGAGCTTCAGCGTTATAAAGGACTTGGGGAGATGAATCCCGATCAGCTGTGGGAGACGACGATGGATCCGGAGAAGCGGACGCTTCTGCAGGTGCAAATCGAGGATGCGGCCAAAGCGGAGCGCAGGGTATCTACGCTCATGGGCGATAAGGTCGATCCGCGGAAGCGCTGGATCGTCGAGAATGTCGATTTTATGGAATACGAGGAATAGGGGGGACTGACACATGGGTATGCTGGAACAGTTTTTGCCGGCGTTTCTCGAGGAGGTTGTCGGAGACCGCTTCGGACGCTATTCAAAATATATTATTCAAGACCGTGCGATCCCGGATGTCCGCGACGGCTTGAAGCCGGTGCAGCGCCGTATTCTGTATGCGATGTACGATTCGGGCAATACGCCGGACAAGCAGTACCGGAAATCGGCCAAAACGGTCGGTGACGTTATGGGCAATTATCATCCTCACGGCGATTCATCCATTTACGAAGGAATGGTCAGGATGGCGCAACCGTGGAAGATGGGACATCCGCTGATTGACGGCCACGGCAACTGGGGCTCGCAGGATGACGACCCGGCGGCTGCGATGCGGTATACGGAAGCACGCCTTTCGCCGATTGCGATGGAGCTGCTCCGGGATATCGACAAGCGGACGGTGCTGTTCAAGGACAATTTCGATAATACGACGAAAGAGCCGGTCGTGCTGCCGTCGCGCTACCCTAATTTGCTTGTTAACGGGACCAGCGGCATCTCTGCCGGCTTTGCCACGGAAATCCCGCCGCATAACCTGCGCGAAGTCATTGACGCCTGCATTGCGCTAATGGGGAGATCAGACATGACGCTGGAGGAGCTTATGGCGTTCGTGAAAGGACCGGATTTTCCAACCGGCGGAACGATAATGGGCGAGGAAGGCATTCGGGAAGCTTACGCGACCGGCAAGGGACGTATCTATCTGCGCGCGAAGACGGCCTTTGAGGATCTGCGCGGGGGCAAGCAGCAGCTTGTCATTACCGAAATTCCATATCAAGTCGTGAAGTCGCGGCTTGTTACTGCTATCGAAAATATCCGTCTGGAGAAAAAGGTGGAGGGCATTGCCGAGGTTCGCGACGAGAGCGGACGCAATGGACTTCGAATTGTCGTGGAGTTCAAGAAGGAAGCGGATGCGCAAGGGATTTTAGCCTATTTGCTTAAGAAAACCGATCTGCAGGTCGCCTATAATTTCAATATGGTTGCAATCGTGAACAAAACGCCGATGCAGCTCGGCCTGAAACAAATTTTGACCGCGTATATCGATCATCAGAAGGAAGTCGTTACCTTCCGCACGAAATACGAGCTGGAGAAGGCCGAGGACCGGGCACATGTGGTTGAAGGCTTAGTCAAAGCGCTTAATATACTGGATGAAGTCATTGCGGCCATTAAAGCTTCCAAGAACCGTGCGGATGCGCAGGATAATTTGATCGCGAAATTCGGATTTACCGCGCGACAGGCGGATGCTATCTTAACGCTTCAGCTATACCGGCTAACGAATCTGGAAATTACGACGCTGGAGAAGGAGCTCAAAGAAGCGCTGAAGAAGATCGCTTATTTAAAGTCGATTCTGGAGAGCGAGAAAAAGCTGCTTGGCGTGATTAAGGACGAGCTTATCGAAATTCGCGACAAATACGGCATTGACCGCCGTTCGGATCTGCGCGGCGAAATCGAAGAGCTGAAGGTCAATCTGGAGGTTCTTGTTGCGTCTGAGGACGTGCTTGTGACGTTAAGCCATGACGGTTATGTCAAACGGACAAGCATGCTCTCGTTCACCAGATCAGGCGGCGAGCTGCAAAGCGCTGGCGTGAAGGAAGGCGACTTTATCCGCGAGCTGCTTGAAGTGAACACAATTGACAATTTGCTGTTATTCACGCGAAAAGGCCAGTATTACTTACTGCCCGTCCATCACATTCCGGAGTTTAAATGGAAGGATACGGGAACGGCCATCGTCAATGTCGTGCCGATGCCGAAGGATGATTCGATCGTCAGCGTCATTCCGGTCAAGGATATAAGCGCTGCATCCGCGTCGCTGGTGTTTGTCACGAGACGGGGACAGGTCAAGCGAACCGAGCTTAAGGAGTATGCAACGACCAGGTCTACGGCCGTTGTTGCCTGCAAGGTATCGGAAGGCGATGAGGTTATTCGAGTCGCCATAAGCGACGGCACGAAACAAATCATGCTGATAACCAAGCAGGGAATGAGCATACGGTTCGCCGAATCCGAAGTTAATCCGATGGGAAGGGCGGCAACCGGCGTCAGAGGCATGCAGCTTAAGGACGGAGACGAGCTTATAGCTGTGGAATGGGTGGCTGAGGATGAAGGCGAATTACTCGTCATTTCAGACATCGGCTATGCGAAGCGGACGCTGCTGCTCGATTATCCGATTCAGGGCAGAGGCGGGAAAGGCGTTCAGACGTTCGAGTTCAAAGAAGGCAAACGAGTGAGATCCAACGGGGATTCGCTGGTTGCCGCCTATTACTGCAAGGATTCGCGAGAAATCATCGCCGTTACAGCCTCCGGAGCGAAACTTGTTGCCGATTCCGAGAAAGCGCCGATCGAAGAACGCAAATCCATCGGGAAACTAATGTTCCCTGTCGAGAAAAATGACGTCATCGTTGAAACGTTGTCCCGTTCTGCGTTTGGTCTTAGTCAAAAGGCCGATTAGGCGGATCAAAACGTTCGATGACCTCGAGCAAAGCTTCAAGCATGACCCACAATGGCACCAGCTCATCCGGGCGGTCCAGCCATTGCGGGTCTTTTATTATGCCGTATCGTTTAATTTTCTGAATGATTTCCGCTTTTCTCTCGTTCATCTGCGTGCACGCTCCTTACTCGCCCTCGCAAAAATAGACACCGAGCCGGGCCTTCGCCACATTGTATGTCTAATGCTGTCGGAATGTTCATGAATGTATCGATTAATATCGCAAATTATTAATTGTGTTAACCTTTTATTCGACATGAAAGATTGATATAATAGGGAGCAAATAGGTGAAAGATGACAAAGAGAGGGTGTGAGGGTATGGTATCTGATGAATTTAATCGATTGTGGACGAAGCTCTCCCGGGAATGGAAAAACAACATGGAGCAATCGCTTGCTCCATTGACAGAAGGACAGTTGAACGTGCTTGAGCTGCTCATGCAGCATCAGCCGATGAAGCCGTCTGACCTGCTTCAGTATTTGGCAACGACGCCTGCCGCAATTACAACGCTGCTCGACCGGATGGAGCGCAATGAGCTGATCGAACGGTCGAGGGATAACAATGACCGGAGAATTGTATGGGTATCGGTGTCGGAGAAGGGCAGGACGGAGGCCGAACGCGGTACAGCGATAAGGTCTCAAATGATCGAGCAATCGCTGGACCGCATTTCCTCTCATAACCAGCAGCTGCTGGTTTACTTGCTTGGCAAAGTGGCGAATTAGTAACGCCGGGAAGTACAGAACCTTTTATTTCATAGAATCGAGCCGATTGCGAAGCAGTTCGTAGTTTTTCTTAAGACCGGAGTAATCGGCTTGAGTTAATAAGGTATCGGTCCCTGAAGCGATCGTTTCTTCAATCGGAAGAATGCGGTAACGAAAAGCGTGATCCGGCTTGTAACGGTGAACCCAAGTCGGAATCGGTTCGATTTCGGTGAACGCAACGGAGCCGTCCGTCATGTTCTTGCGTATGTTTACTTTAAAAATAACCCCGTAATCCTTCGTGTCGCCCCGCTGATTCGAGATGAAATTTCCCATGGAATATATAATTAGTCCTTGTCTGGCGCGGCCGTTCTTATCGCTTGTCTCCACGACCTCATACGGTTGAACCACATGCGGATGCGACCCTGCAATAATATCCGCGCCGGCTGCGATGAGAGCTCTGGCCAGCCGTTTCTGTTCATCACTCGGCGCCGTTTGATACTCCGTGCCGAAGTGGAGAGAGACCGTAATGAAATCCGCCCCCGCTTGACGAAGCCTGCTCATATCGTTCTTTATTTTCTCCTCATCGATAAGAGAAACCAAATACGGCTTGCCTTCCGGAATCGGAATACCGTTTGTCCCGTAGGTGTATGCGAGCAGTCCCATAACGATGCCGTTCTTCTCCGTCAGAAGCAGCTTATCGGCTTCCTCCTGCGACGATGCGGTGCCGACGGAGGGCAGCCCAAGCGCTTTCAGATTTTCCAGCGTACCGAGTACGCCCTTCTCTCCCTTATCGAGAGAGTGATTATTCGCATTTGTTATCAAGTTGAAACCGGCCGTTTTCAGCGCTTCAGCGAGCTCGACAGGCGCATTGAACGTCGGATAACCGCTGTAGCCGAATTCCTGGCCGGCAACCGGCGTCTCCAAATTGGCGATGACCCAATCTCCTTGCTCGAGCAGCGGCTTTACTTCGGCAAAAAACGGATCAAAATTGTAGCGGTTGGTCTTCTTGTCATAAGAGCCCGGCAGTTGAGGCGTATGCATCATAATATCTCCGACCGCCATCCAAACGGCTTCGTTATAAACAGGTTCCGGAGGCGCCGTCGGCGTCTCGATGACAATGGGGGAAGGCGTGTGAGATACCGCAGTCTCTTCTGCCGGACTTGCGGGAGCATCCTCAGAAGGGGAAGGAGCTCTAACATGCAATGAGGGCACGAAGAAAATAATAAGCAAACCGATGAGACTTAATAGCAATAAAAGAGCTTGAAGCTTGCGATGTTTGTTGCTCTTGCGTCGCATTAAGGGTCCGCCCTTTCTAATGGCATGCCGGTCAGCATGAAGGAGGCTGCCTCGAGCTGGTCGGCCGTCCACCAGCTCCAGACGTCTGATCCGGCCGGAATGGAGCGGAAGCTCATCATTTCCTTGCTGACGGGATGCGGAGCCGATACGGAGGTCGACCATAACGCAATGTCAGATATCCCGTTCGTCTTGCTCGCTCCATATTTAAGATCCCCGACGAGCGGGCAGCCGACATGCGCCATTTGCGCTCTAATTTGATGCGGTCTGCCGGTATGGAGCCGGATGGCCACCAGCGAATAGCGGTCCGAGGCAGCAGCAACCTCGTATTCCAATATTGCTTCCTTCGCTTCAACGGCCGGTTTGTCAAATACCGTCACTTGATTCAGCCTGCTGTCCTTGCGTATATAATGCGTGAGGCGTGCTCTCGGCCTTGCAGGGACGCCTTGAACGACACAGACGTAGCTCTTGCCGAATTGGCGGCTGCGCACGGCCTCGGACAGCCGCGAGGCCGCTTTCGACGTTTTGGCAAAAACCATGACACCGCCTACGGTTCGGTCCAGACGATGGATTAGACCCAGATAAACATTCCCAGACTTATTATACCGCTCCTTCAAATCCCGCTTCAGCAGCGTAAGCATATCCGGATCTCCCGTTTCATCCTCCTGGGAAAGAATGCCGGGCGGCTTCACGACAGCAAGAACATGGTTATCCTCATACAAAATCGGGATAGCCATTATCTCGACTCCCAGCGTCCCAGAATTCCGCAGGGCAGATTCAAGCCGGAATTCGTAATCGGCAGTCCGATCTCTCCGCAGTTGATTTCTCCGCCGTACTTGGCATGCATCGTCATATGCAGCAAATTGTGAAGCACCGACGGGGATAAACCGGTCGTGTACGAGTTAATCAGCAGAAATAACGGATGATCCGATAAAATGGTCGTACAGGTCTGCAGAAACGGAAACAGGTTCTCTTCCAGCTTCCAAGTCTCTCCGCTTGGCCCGCGGCCGTAAGACGGCGGATCCATGATGATGGCGTCATATTGCTTGCCGCGGCGCTGCTCGCGCTGTACGAATTTAAACACATCGTCAGTAATGTAACGGATAGGTGCCGAATCAAGTCCGGACAGCTGCGCATTTTCTTTCGCCCAATGAACCATGCCTTTGGCTGCGTCTACATGGCATACCTCGGCTCCTGCGGCAGCCGCCGCGACGGTCGCGCCGCCCGAGTAGGCGAATAGGTTCAATACGCGGACCGGTCTGCCCGCGGATCTGATTTTGTCCATCATCCAGCTCCAATTCACGGCCTGCTCGGGGAATAAGCCCGTATGCTTGAAGTTGGTCGGCTTAATATGGAAGTTCAGCTCGCCGTACGAGATCGTCCAGCGCTCCGGCAGCGACGGGCTCATCTGCCATTGGCCTCCGCCGGAGCTGCTGCGGTGATAGTGTCCGTCGGTTTTTTTCCAAAGTCCGGTTTCATTCGCGATCGGCCAAATAATCTGAGGATCCGGGCGGCGCAGCGTGTAATTGCCCCAACGCTCCAGCTTATCTCCGTCCCCCGTATCAATAACCTCATAATCGACCCATTTATCTGCTATGTACATATTTTCTTTACCCTTCCTTGACTCTTTTTTTGTAATATAATAAATGTCATCGATAATTATATCGAAGCTAACACCATGAAGCAATGAATCGACACAAACGGGGGATGGTATTTATTCGAAAGCAGTTGAATGTATGGATCCTGGTATTAACGTCCAGTATGGTTGTGTTCGCTGTATTAGCGTTAGGCGAACCAGAACAAGCCATTACATATCGGATATTCTCGCCGGTTATATGGCGGGTGTAGGCGCCATTAGTGTCATTATGATCATTTCTCATGCTGCGAGTTCGAAACGAGGAGATGCTTCACCATGATGAGTATAGAGTGCGAGTGCGGCAATAAAGCAGTGTTCTTCGCTACGGGGGACCGGGACGAGCAGGGCAGAGAGTATATCGAGCTTGAGGATGATGACAGGCTCTCCGTAATTGTTGGGGATAAAAGCGTGTTATTCCGCTGTGCTTTCTGCGGTTATACGTACAAGCTGGATCAAACCTAATCGTTTTTTAAAGCACCGCTTTAAGCCTAGGCTTGGAGCGGTCTCTTTTTCTCATCTTATATGTCTTTGGTTTGTCATTTTGGCCAAGCGGAGGGACATATAGATTGGATGGAGTACATTTATGAGAGGAGACTGCGAACGTGAAAGACCAGGTGCGCTATTGGAAGCCTTTCGTCAGTCCATTCGATCCTTGTCCACCCATCCGCGTGAAAAGCTACAGCACACCGCCGCAATTGTTTATTCCCTTCCAACCGCCTAACTTGCCACAGTTTACGCCGTTCGAAGCGTTAAAGTATGGGACATTATGGCCGGCTTTATATAGCCCATACAACCCAAAAAACTTCAGGCAAGAAGAAGGTGAAACCTGATGCAAAAAATGCTGGACGAAAATTATTATAAGCTGCTGCATGAGCTGCAGGCCGTTGATTTTGTTTTGGTTGAGCTTAATTTATATCTGGATACTCATCCGGGCGACGCGAATGCGATCCAGCAATTCAACCAATATTCTCAGCTAAGGCATCAAATCGCTCACAAATACGAGTCCCAATACGGTCCTTTGAAAAATTTCGGGCAAAGCTATTCCGGCACTCCTTTCAACTGGATCGATGCCCCTTGGCCGTGGCAGGTCTAACGCGAATAATTGTGAGGAGGTATCGTGAATGTGGGTGTATGAGAAAAAGCTTCAATATCCGGTTCGCGTCAGCAAATGCGACCCTATGATGGCTAAATTTTTACTTGAGCAGTATGGCGGGGCGGACGGGGAGCTTGCAGCGGCGCTTCGGTATTTGAATCAGCGCTATTCGATTCCGGACAAAGTTGTCGGACTGTTGACGGACATAGGCACGGAGGAATTTGCGCATTTGGAAATGATTGCTACGATGGTTTATAAATTAACGAAGGACGCAACGCCCGATCAGATGAGAGCAGCAGGACTTGGCGATCATTATGCCGCGCACGACAACGCCTTATTTTATCAAAATGCGTCAGGAGTGCCGTGGACAGCTGCTTATATTCAAGCCAAGGGGGACCCGATTGCCGACCTGTATGAGGATATTGCCGCCGAAGAGAAAGCGAGGGCTACCTATCAGTGGCTCATCGATCTTACGGATGATGTCGATTTGCAAGACGGATTAAAATATTTGCGGGAGCGCGAAGTCGTACATTCGCTTCGATTCCGCGAAGCGGTTGAGATTCTCAAGGAAAAGAGGGACGAGAAAATCTATTATTGAATCGCGAATGCGGAACATACAAAGCCCTACATGAAGCTGCGTTATTGGCCAAATGTGGGTTTTTTGTCGTAAACCAGAAATTGCGGTAAACAGCCTCCTTCGCGTCTGTCAAACTACATGACAGGTCCAGGCTAGTTATCCGACTACAGGATGAATATAAAATCCAACCCGGGCGCGAGTACAGCGTTCATCCGGTATGGCAAAATGAATGGATGAAGTACTTCCGTTCATAGGGATGACGTGAAGAAATTGATACCGGATACATATGACCGAAAGACCGTGAACTAGTGAAACGGCAGAATGTATTTATTTGCAGGCCGCCCCTCCGGATGGCTGGAAAAACCGTTGACGTCCGCCAACGGTTTTCCATTTTAACTAATAGCAATAATACCTCTCCCACAGCTTGAAGGAGTCATATTTGTCATCATCCCACCAACAGATGTCATCCCACCAACGGTCCTTATCCCACCAGTCATCCTTGTCGAACCAATCAATCCAACCTTTGTTATTCCAATTTTTATCGTTATTATATTTATCCGGCTGGCTCGAATGATTGTTGTAATTGTTCTGACTGCCGGATACCGAGAAGAAAGAAAATATATTCGAAAAAAGGTTGTTCTTGTTGTCCGATGAAGTTTTGCCCGATGAAGCTAACGCGGAGGCGGGGAACACGCAGATACATAATAATAAAGTGAGGCAAATGATTTTTTTTAGCCTGGACATCACATCAACACCTCCTTGCTTTTCTTATATGAGAACGTTTTCGTTCGCTATAAAGAATTTTATCTGAATTATGATCTATTGTAAATGAATTTATTTCGGTGCTGCCGCGAATATATTAATGAAGGCACAGTTTGAAATACATAGGCTGAACTGGTCAATCTATGACGTGGCTGATGAAACGGAGAAGACATTTGTAAATAAATATGAGTTGAATGATCACGTGTTTACAGGGGCTGTCGCTTGCAGGACTAGCCTAAGCCATCGGAGCATAAAAATGGTAGAAGAGGTGAATAGGAATGGAAGCTGCGCAAAAGGAAAAAATATTAATTCTGTCCGGCGCCCTAGGAGACGGACATGTACAGGCCGCCAAGGCCTTATATGAAGCTGCCGGGCTCTATCATTCGGATGCTGAGGTGGAAGTGATTGATTTTATGAAATGGACGCATCCCCGCTTGTCCGCCCTCGGTTCATATTGTTACTTAAAGTGGATCAAGCACTTTCCATCGGTATATGGTTATCTATTTCAAAAAACGCGCATGGATAACCCCTACTCTCATTTTCTGAAGCAGCTGCAGCTATTCAATCTTGAAAAAATGCGTAAACTTCTGCAGAAGGTGCAGCCGTCGATCGTCGTGCACACGTTCCCGTCTTCGGCCGCCGCCATGTCGTTATTGAAAAGCTACGGGCTGACAGACCTGCCGAGCGTAACGGTGATTACGGACCATACAGACCACAGCTACTGGATCCATCCTCATACCGATCATTATTTGGTAAGCTCGGAAGATGTCCGTCAATTACTGATCCTTCGGAATATTTCCGAGAGGCAGATTACAGTTTCGGGCATTCCAATCCGCGAATCCTTCAGCCAATCCTTCGATAAGCAGCTGCTTCGCGCTCACTACGGGATCGGCGGCTCTCAATTTGTCGTATTGGTGATGGGCGGCGGACTGGGGATGATTGACAGCGAACTGGTTGAATGGCTGCAAAACCAGGAGCTTCCGCCTGCCATGCAATTTATCGTGATTTGCGGACGCAACAAGAAGCTTCAGCAAGGGCTGAGTAAGAAACTGTCCGGCCGGAAAGAGAGGGTTACGATTGCAGGCTACGTGGATCATATCCAAGAACTGATGGCGTTGTCTGATCTCGTATTGACCAAGCCGGGGGGACTTACCACGTCAGAAGCATTGGCAATGGAGCTGCCTATGCTCCTATTCAAGCCGCTTCCCGGTCAGGAGCAGGATAATGCGCGCTACCTGGTACGCCGGGAAGCGGCTCTTGAAGCTAATGATTTCAGGCAGCTGCAGCTGCAGCTCATGAGACTGTACCATGACAGGGAGCTGCTTGGTAAGATGAAGGAAAAAGCAAAGCAGTGTTCGGTTAAGCAATCCGCACGATATGCGCTCGGTAAAATCAATGAGCTGAATAATCATTATCGCCATTTGGAAGAAGAACCCTTTCAAGCTTCGCTTGCAAACGAATTTGAACGGTTGGAGCTTTGCAGATGAAGCAGGAAAGCCGGAAGCGCCAACAAGCTTTTTTTAAAGTCTTGCCGAAGCGTGAGAGATGTGTTACGGTTATCGGAAATATTTTTTTCCGGGGAGGTCGTTTATGAGCCAAATGGAGATGAACCCGATTCTGTATTCGATCCCTGAAAGCTTTGAAAGCAGTCGTCTGCTCATACGGGCGCCATTGTGGAATGACGGAGCCCAGCTTAATGAGGCTGTAAGAGAAAGCCTTGATGAATTACGGCCATGGATGCCCTGGGCGAATAAAATTCCAGACCTTGAGGAGTCTGAAATTGTTATTCGGAAAGCCCGCCTGAAATTTCTGGAACGGTCGGATCTGATGCTGCTCATAGTATCGAAGGATACGGACCGGCTTATCGGGTGCAGCGGACTGCACCGGATCGACTGGCAGGCGCGGAAATTCGAAATCGGCTATTGGGTACGCACAGCTTATGCCGGACAAGGATATATAACCGAAGCGGTAAATGCGATTACCGGCTTTGCTGTAGCGGAGCTGCAGGCAAATCGCATTGAAATCCGCTGTGATTCGCGCAATAACCGAAGCGCAAAGGTCGCCGAGCGCTCAAACTTCAAGCTGGACGGCATTCTGCGGAACGATCGATGCGATGTCGACGGGAATCTTAGGGATACGATGGTTTTCTCTAAAATTCGCGGTGTTGAATACGAAATGCGAAACTCTCCATAAAGTGAAGAAAGTGAAGCCCCTTATGATGCGGCGTAAAGGGCTTTTTCGCTGTTTAGCCGTTCGGGATACGGTGAGCATTTCATTTGCAAAAAAGGAGTTGAGCGAAATTTATCGAAACTAACAAGAACACTTTCAAGGAGCTAATAATAATGGATGAACGACAATTCATGACGGTTTTACGAAATAATAGAGATCTAATCATACATAATTGGCTGCATGAGTTTCATGAAAACAGGTTACGCATTTATGAGGAGACAAGCTTTTTGCAGGAAGCGCACAGCTATTTCACCTTTATGATGGATATTGATATTCCTTTTGAGGAGCATGAGCATGTGAAGCGGGTTCCGTATTATTATAAGAACCTTTTTGACAATAAAATATCAAGCAGCGACTTGCTCCGCAGCAACCACATATGGAGAAATTCGCTGATGCGGTTTATAGAGGAGGAGCTGCACGATCAGCGTATTCCTATGCATGCGGTTAGAAAAATCAATCACCGGCTGGATCAATTTGAACGTTACGTATTCGATTATTATAACGAGTGTACGAATCGTCTCATAGCAGATAAGGAGAGCACCATTACGGAGCTGCACGAGGCTCGAATGACGATTATCGGAAAGATGGCTGCCAGCATGGCCCATGAAATACGAAACCCGTTAACCTCGGTTCTCGGGTTTATCAAAATGATCCGTCATCAAATATCCGACCGTTCTTACGACAAGCTCATTCCTTATTTGGACATCATCGAAATCGAGTTTCAGAACATACAGATGCATATTACCGGATTTTTAAGCTTCTCCAAAAAAGACGTAATCGAAGAATCGTTTATTGATGTTTCATCCAGATCGGTCATCGAGACCGTTATTTCATTAATCCAGCCGCGGATCATTGATGAAAACATCGAGCTTGTCTTTGATTCTATCCGGGACACAACCCTACATATTCAAAAAATCGCCATCCAACAGGTTTTATCCAATATATTAATTAACAGCATAGACGCCATGTACCAAATCGAAGGAGGAAGAAAAATTAGTGTATCCGGCAGGCTTGAGGAGGAAAATTATATCATCGCCGTGACCAACAACGGACCGGAAATTCCTAGTTCGATAAAAGATTCGCTTTTCACGCCTTTTGTGACGAGCAAGAAGGAAGGGACGGGGCTTGGACTTGCCATAAGCAAGCAGATCATGAATCGAAATCAAGGCGACATTCTATTTACCTCGAATCCCGAGGAAACGACGTTTATGATGGTATTCCATCTTGCCGCGCTTGCGCGCAAATAAGGGTTAGCTCGGTTGAGCTAACCCTGCGCCTCTATAACACGAGCTCATCATACCATTGCAGCGGGAGCAAGCTCTCGTCCTTCACATTGTCCCGCTCACCCAATAAGTCTTTGCATACGGACATGATAATATGGCCGCGAAGATCATTTTGGATGTTGCCATTCTCAAATTCGGCAAACAGATAAGCAAGAGCCTCTTCATCCGTCCTCAAGATTCGCTCATATTCATCCCGGTGCGCCTCGATATAATCGCCTGGATTAGAAGAAAACTTGGGCGAGGATTGAATGATCTCAAGCGATTTCTCAATTTGAGTACCTATTGCAATAGACTCGGATGAATGATTAAACATCCGGGCAATAAGTTTATTAAGGGCTTCGGCGCTGTCAGCGTGATAGCGAACATCCCCGCCGTTCCATTCTTCAGCCTTATCTCTTGTGTACGTAAAGCCAGTTATTTCTCCTTGGCCGCCTTTATCCGCAGCTTTGTAGGAAATGACATCAACATTATCAATTAAACTAAAGAGCAGCACAGCATTTGGAAAAAAAACATCCTCAAAATCCGTATGCTGCAAAGTTTCAGAAGTTGACGCGCCAATTACATGGATCGTTAATCCATAAGGCGGTTGAACGGTTTGAAGTTCAACCGTATCTCTTCTATAACCTGAAGGGAATGGCATCGCTTCGATCAGTGCCACCACTTTGCTTTGGTTGCCTACATAAGGCGTTTTATTAGCCATTAATAGCTTTGTATCGTATAAAGCTGCAGAGGAATTCGGCTCAGCCTTCGCCTCATATTCCGGATTTGCCGTCAGCAGGGCAATCGACGCGGCCGTTACGAGTACGGCGGCAGCTATAACCCATATATCAGGCTTTTTATAAGTTAAAATATTTTTGATCCGGGACTTAATATGGCTCTCGCCAAAGGCGAGAGGGCTGCCCGTCAACAAGCCGTTCCGTTTGACGGAGAGGGACAGCAGGGAGCGGGAATAGCTGGCTTTCTGATCCGTCCCCATTTTTCTGATGACACTTTCATCGCACGACATCTCCATATCCTTGCTCATTAAGGAATAGGCAAGCCATAGGACGGGATTAAACCAATGAACAATGAGGGTGACAAAGGCAAATGGCTTCACCAGGTAATCCAGTCTTCTAATATGCGTTTGTTCATGTGCGATCACATACGAAAGCTCATCTTTATCCAAACCGACCGGGATGTAAATCCTGGGCTTTATCAAACCGAACACGAATGGCGACGTAATGCGGTCTGTTTCAAAAATATTGTCTTTGACCAGCGTAGCCGTCTTCACATTGCTGTTCACTCTTATGTAGGAGACGAGGCTGTAAATAAGCAGTATGGCGACACCTGCAAGCCATAAGATACTCGCAATCTCCAATAGGGATTGTAAAGGATAAGCGCTCAATTCCGGCGAGCCCGGATGGATCAAGGAGAGTAAAGATTGAGCTTTACCGTCCATTTCGGCATCCATCGTTTCGACTGGGATGAGGCCGATGCTGCCGGGTGCATTTTCCATGACGCTTGGATTTGCTTGTTCTCTTGGCGGCAGCAAATGTAAGAAGCTAAACGCCGATTGAAAGCTGAACGGAAACACAAGCCTGATCAACACGGCCATCCAAAGGGCATAGGAGAAAATTTTCGGCAGGTTTTTAAAGAAAATACGCCCAACCATAACGGCTATAGCTGCATAGCTTGCTGTAATGCTCATGTTTAATATCGTTGTAAAAAAGCCGGTCATTTACTTGCCTCCTCAATGATTCGTTTCAGCTCTTCAGCCTCCTTTTTCGAAAGCTTCTTTTCGCCCAGAAAAGCGGTTATAAACTGCGGCAGAGATCCGTTAAACGCTCTTTCCATGACCGATTGGCTTTCATATCTTTGCGCGTCTTCTTTTTTGATAACGGCGGTGACGACCGCATCCGCGTTTCGAAGTACTCCGCGTTCGCACAGCTTTCTTAAAACCGTGTAGGTCGTGGATTTTTTCCACCCCAGCCTCTCTTGACAAAGCTTGACCAGCGCAGTCGAGTTTATCGGTTCATGCTCCCAAATCAAGCTGGCGAATTTATATTCCGCATCAAATAGTTTATACGATTCCATGGCTTCACCTCCAAAATAAGTTAGTTTATTCGAATAAACCTTGTTGCTGTTAAGTTTATCCTGATAGACCTGGAATGTCAAGAAGGCATAAAAAATCGCATAACGTCAGAAAAAGCCCATAAATGGGCTTTCTCTTTGGAGATATTTTAGGAATAGACATTCGGTGGCAAAGTCTTTGGGCTCGATTAGTAGCCGTATCCGCCGCCGAAAATTCCGCAGCTGCAAGCTATAATCACCAACAAGATGAACAGAACAAGGATCGCTCCAGTACTAGTAAAAGCACCGCCTACGTTACCTGACATTATCCAATGCACCTCCTTGTTTCCTGAATACTATGTAGGTTATGCATTAAAATTCCTTCATGACCTAGGTGTTTGTTACGGCATGACATTAGCCCTCTTCCTGAAAATGGCGACGAAATATGTAGACAAGCGATCCCTGGCAGCTTCTATTTCGAAATAATGTCCCGCCGATTGGCTTCATTTCTCATTTATACGAATAAGAACATCCCCGTATTCATGCAGGTTGGCATGGATACGGGGATGTTTTACGCAAAAAAATAATGATATGCTTATTATTTATGTGTTAATATAAAAGAGTGGGCTTTAGTTCTCAAGTACTATGCAAATATTGTAAAGGGAGAGGACATTGATCAGCACATATGGTTAATCAGCTGCTTTTACAACTCATAATCATATTGTTTCCCATATTTATCCAACAGTTCTTTTTCTCTCGGAAAAAAATAGCGGCGGACAGCTTGCGATATCAGCTGTTAAATGGGATTATGTTCGGCGGTTCGGCTGCTTTATGCATGGCGTTTCCGGTTAACCTGACGGCAGATTTCCAATGGGATCTTCGCTGCATTCCGGTAATCATTTCCATCGTGTACAGCAAGGGCAAATGGATCCCGGGCATCATTTCGGCGCTCATTGTCGAGCTATACGGATATTGCGCCGGAGGCGATGCAGCCGCACTCATTATGATTGGCTTTGCGTTTATGATAGCGCCAAGCTTCTTATTCGCCAAGTCATTCGCGCAAAGTCCTCCCATCAAGCGGGTAGCCGTAAGCTTAGCCTTAGCGTTATATTCGACTCTAGTGATGATCGTGCTTTTGGTTATTCATCAAAACATGGGTTCCCACATCATTGAACAACCTACATATCGTTATTTTGCGATTTCAGTAATGGCACTCGTTTCTTTAATCGGAATGGGAATCTCCGCACTGCTGAATGAGCATATCATTGAAAGCGCGTTGCTAAGACTGGAACTGGAGCGCAGCGAGAAGCTGAAGATCGTCAGTCAAATAGCAGCTTCGGTAGCCCATGAGGTGCGAAATCCGCTTACCGTTGTAAAGGGTTTTCTTCAGCTGCTGAAGGGATCGGTAGACGATAGACAGAAAGAATATTTAATAATCGCTTTGTCGGAGCTGGACCGGGCGGAATTTATCATATCCGATTATCTGAACCTGGCCAAGCCGCAAGCGGAGCACTTAGAGATTATAGAGGTTTCGGACTTTTTGAACCACACCGTGGAAATCATGAATTCATACAGCCTAATCCAAAACGTTGCGATGCATCTTAATTGCAATCAGACGGACCTGTTCATATTAGCGGACAAGCCACGACTGACGCAGGTTATTTTGAATTTAATTAAAAATGGCGTCGAGGCGATTCCAGCAACAGGCGATGTTACCGTAAATGCCTATTATCGCAATGAAGAAATCGTCATTGAAGTGATCGATACCGGGATTGGCATGACGAAAGAAAATTTGGACCATATCGGGAAAGCCTTCTTTACGACGAAGGATTCGGGAACCGGTCTCGGCATTCTGGTTACGATTCGGATTATTGAAGCCATGCATGGAAAAATAACGTTTGAAAGCGAGGTAGGCGTGGGGACAAAAGTGACGATCCGACTGCCCGCAGCACCATATAAACCATAAAGACCGCTGCAGCGAATGCTGTAAGCGGTCTTTACCGTTATTGCGCCTTATTTCAATTGAAGCATCATCGTCCACAGGTCCGAGCTTTCATATCCGAGCCGCCACGCGGCTACTCCGGCCAGATCATAAGCTTTGGCCAAGTTGATGCGTGCTTTGACCGTAGCTTCCGTCTCCGCCCAAAATTGATAAGTAAAGCCGTCCTTCTTGTATGTGTATTTCATTTGACCGGATTCGGCATCGAGCACGCCCTTCGCGGCGGTATCCGCGATAAGCTGAGGAATTTCTTTCATATAGACCGCACGGTTACCGACCAGCTTGCCTGTACCGTCCAGCTTCCATTCCCTGACATAGAAGGGGATGCCAAGCATCAGCTTGCTGCGGGGGATGCCATAGCCCAAAAACTGCTTAATGCCTTCTTCGGTCCAGCTCAAGCCCGCAACGGAGCCGGGTATCTTGCTTCCGCTCCAATGCTCGTCGTAAGCCATAATGATTATCGTGTCGACAACAGCTGAAAGCGCCGCATGATCATAAGCGGTCTGATGGTTCCAGCTGATGCTGCCTCTCGGAAGATCGATGGATAGCTGCATTCCTTTGGCTTGCACCGCTTTCGATAGCGAGGTGACGAAGGCGGTATAAGAAGCCCGGTCGCTTGCCGCAACCTCTTCGAAGTCCAGATTGACGCCTGCCGCCCCAAGCTGGACTAAGCGTCCGACGAGCTTGTTAATAAAGACTTGCTGTGCGGACTCGTTATTCAGAAAAGCTGTCGTCAATTTTCGGTCGAACTGGTTATGGACAAGCGGCATGACCTGAATGCCCTGCTCCTTCAACGTCTGTACGACAGTTATGTCTGACGTATCCTTCATTGAACCGTCTGCGTTCGAAAGCTCGAACCAGCTAGGCGCGTCAATCGACAATCCTTGCGAGTTAGCGACGTGGTCAAGCACGGTTTGGCTGGTCGCGCTGCCGTTCCAGCCGAGATAGGCGAGCTTCTTCGAATTGTTCCAGATCGAACGGCCATCCGCATTCCGGACCGAGCTGTTCGCATAATGCTTCGCAAAGTCGATTGCGCCGCTTCGCGTATTGAACATCCGCAGCTTGTTGTCTTCTTGATAGACGGTTAAGTATGGCATGCCGGACCAGAGGACCCGGCCGTTATGCTGAACCTCTGCATACGGGGTTTTCTTGGCTGCCTGAACCGCGGCATTCAGACTGATGAACGAGCCGACTGCTGAACCATTCTGGATGACGTTATAAGCAGGGACGTTCGAAAACACGATTTTTCCAGTTGCGGTGTTTAGAATCTCGCTGCTTGGGATAGAGGCCGAAGCATGGACGGCATCATAGAGGAAGGAATACAAGTTCTCCTCCTGTACAGGCAAGCCGTCAGCCATAATCTGATAGACGGGGACCGCAGCGCGCTGCGCCTTGATTTGCGCTGCGGTCAGATTGCCCCAAACCCATTTATTCGTCGATAAATCGATGATATGGGCGTTACCCCATTTCCTGGCTTCGCGCTTAGCGGCATCAAGAGTAGGAAACGACCAATTCTCCTGCGTGTTATCCCCTTGATATAAGGTGAAATTAGCATAGGTTTCATATTTCCAACCGATGTTTTCCAGGTCGCGGATATGCGCATTCGTTAACGTTTTTGCAATGGCGAGCGCCTGCTCATAGGTTCTGAATTCCCATTTTGCGTTCGTTACGCCGTTCTGATAAACCTTGTACCGGGGAAAATTATCCCATACCCAGTTCCGGCCGGATATCGTCTCCACATGGCTGTACCCGAATTTCCGGGCATAGTCGATGGCCTGCGCCTCCGCCCTAAATTCACGGAGCGCTTTGTCGTTCTGATAGACCCGATACTTGGTCATTTGCGTAGAAGCTGCGTCGGCGGTGCCGGCGGCTCCCGTCATGAGCGTCTGACAGAACAGCAGCAGCAGCAGGGCTGCGCTTAATTTTCTCTTCATAGCTTTCCAAACCACACTCCTCTCACAATCTATCTATTAGACGCAAGAGGAGGGAGGATGTTTCTCTTAATCTGGTTGATTCGCCAATGGAAATTCCCGGAAGAAAGTAGAACGCACGAAAAAAAGCATCCTTCAGAAATCCCGACCGGTGACCGGGAGTTCTTCGGAATGCTTTACATCTATGAATCTGCGATATCCGCCCAAAACTCCTCATCCGCGTCCAGCGTTATATTGGAGCGGAATACACGGCGGTTGTATTGCTTGAACATATACTGCTCGATAGCCTCGAGGATGTTCGCTTCGATGATGAATTGGCTTCGGCCGTTCACCCACACCTCGGCGGTGAAGCCGTATTGTTCTTCCCAGGAAAGCTGAACCTCTACGTCAGACGGCTTAACGCCTCGTCTGTCAGCCATATGGAGACAGACCGCGTTAATAATCTCATCTGTATAGATCCGCACGATTAATAGGGTCTCCGTTGATCCGGCGGGTTACGTTTGCTGCGTAAGTAGACGAACGCGACCCGGATCAGCATAATAATCGCAAAGATGGCAAGCAGGTTAATCATAAGCCCGAGAATCTGGCCGAAAGCGCCCATTCCCGCGAACAGTCCGCCGAACATCAATCCGGCCAAGCCGCCGAGCATCAAGCCCTTCATTAGGCTTCCGCCGCCGAAAAAGCCCGGTTTCGTCGTCCCCGTTGTCGTCCCCGTTCTGGCGCCGGGATTGGTCTGGCTCGTATTTTCATTTTTCTTCGGCGTTTGGGTATAGCCCTGTTTCGGTGATTTTATACCGCCTCTAGGTTTTGCGTCGGCGTATTGGCCAAATCCTAATGTTACGAATAAAGCGAGCGCCAGCATGACCAAAAATCCCTTTTTCATCTGTTTTTTCTCCTCCTGTAGTGCGGATGACGAGCATTGCTAACATCGTAAAATACGGCTAAGATAGACAGAGGTTTCACTTTTTTGTTTCATTAAGTATAAGCCTGCCGGGAGGAAGACATGACAAATTTTCCTAATTCATATGTTTCCTATTTAGTGGAATTTCATGCATCGCGGGATTTTTTCGAATGCCACGAGCTGCTGGAGGAGTATTGGAAGGAGCATCCGGAGGATACGCGGGCCGATGTCTGGGTCGGCTTGATCCAGCTTGCAGTAGCGCTTTATCATGAGCGAAGGGGCAATGTTCGCGGCGCTTTGAAAATGTTGAAACAAGCGGAGCCCCGATTGTCGCTGCCCTTACTTGAGTCGCTCGGCATCGATAGGGTGAACGTCGTCAAGCAGGTGTCGGAAAGAATAGAAGCTCTAACGGGAGAGCATCGGCCGGCGTATGTCGATTTAAACTTGAGGATTCTCGATAAAGATTTGATGGCAAGGTGCCAAGCGGAATGCGAGGAGCGCGGCTTGCAGTGGGAATCGCCAAGTCCGATGAAGGATGCGTCGATCATACATCGCCATAAGCTGAGAGACCGTTCTGAGGTGATTGCGGCGAGGCAGGAGGCATGGCATGCCAAAAAGAAGGAGCGTGGCGACTGAAATGAACAGCCGTCAAGCTCCTTTTTAAATGCTGTTACGCTTGTCTGCCGGCAGCGCCGTCCACGAGCTCAAGCTGTCCCGTATCGGGGTCAATGATGAGACCGTGAACCAAAATGTCTGCCGGAAGCAGGGGATGATTGCGAATAATGCTAACACTGTTTAAAACGCTGTCCCGGACATTATCGAAGCCGGTCAGCCAGCGCATCAGGTTTAATCCGGAATGCTTAAGCGTGGTAATCGTTTCGGTGGATATGCCGCGGTCCTCCATATGATGAATGACAGCTTCCGGGTTGAGACCCGTCATTCCGCAGTTATGATGACCGATGACGAATACTTCGTCGGCTTGCAATTCGTAGATGGCAACCAGGATACTGCGCATTATATTGCCGAAAGGCTGCGTAACGATCGCTCCGGCATTTTTAATGATTTTGGCGTCGCCATTTTTCAGATTCATCGCTTTCGGCAGCAATTCCGTAAGACGCGTGTCCATGCAGGTGACGATGACCATGCGTTTATTCGGAAATTTGCTCGTCGAATATTTCTCGTATTCAAGCGATCCGACGAATTGTTTATTATAGGACAAGATATCATCAATATTGCTCAAGCGGCGCTTCCTCCTCGAATCGATTATACAACAGGATTGGATGAACTCAAGAAACGAAGATGCAGCGTATAGATTTGACTGTCGCTCTTTAGACTAAAGCTGCTCTGCTCTTCATTATAATCAACTTTCAACTCTGGTTCGTAATACACTTCATGACGCGGCTCGTAATAAAAAGGTAACGGATCGCCATGAGCCAGCTTGTCGTCCACCGAAGGCTCCTCGATAAGCTGCAGCGCCGGGACGCCGCTGACGACGCAGCCGCAGCCTTCCGTATCGTGAAGCAGCTTGAGCCGCTTCGTCCCGCCGGTTAAGTAGGGCGTAAGCCGCCGGACGGCCGATTGCGAGAATGTAATTTGCATTTGCGGGTTCTCTCCCTCTCTCTCTGACGGAAATGGTGCTTCGTCAGTTTTATGTTGATTATAAAGACTGGAATAAGTAAGATCAAGTTATGTTCCAATGAATGGAATACCCTATTTTAAAGCTGGAAAGGCGGAATGAGGATGCCGGCAACATATGAAGAATCGCTGCAAAGCTTCAAAGAAACGATTCGTAAAATAAAAAGCTACGAGGAAGCGCTTGGCGTTTTGTATTGGGATCTGCGCACGGGAGCCCCGCGCAAAGGGATGGATAACCGCTCAGAGGCAATCGGCGTCCTATCCGGCGACATGTTCAAGCTCTCCACCTCGCCCGAGCTTGGCGATCGGCTCTCGAAGCTTGAGGAAAGCTCCGTCTTTGAACATTTATCCGAAATCGAGCAAAGGCTTGTATCGGAGACCAGAAAAGAATATGACCGCAGCGTCAAAATTCCGCCAAAGCTTTACCAGGAATATGTCGTGATCGCTTCGCAATCGGAATCGAAGTGGGAGGAAGCAAAGGCGAATAACGATTACGCCGGCTTTCAGCCCTATTTGGAAAAAGTGATATCCTATACGAATCAGTTTATCGACCTGTGGGGGCCGAAGGCGACCCGGTACGACACGCTGCTCGACCAATACGAGCCGGGTATGACGTCGGCTGAGCTCGACCGCGTGTTTGGCGGCTTGCGTTCCCAGTTGGTGCCGCTGGCAGCTGCAATCGCCGCTTCCCCGCATCAGCCGGATACGGCTTTCCTAAGCCAGAACTTCGACAAAGCCGCTCAGAAGGATTTCAGCTTGTACATATTGGGGCAGATGGGCTACAGCTTTGAGGCCGGCCGCCTCGACGAAAGCGTGCATCCGTTCGCGACAGGGCTAAGCCCCGGCGATGTCCGGATTACGACCCGTTACTTGGAGAACGACGTGACAAGCGCGCTGTTCGGCACGATCCATGAAGGCGGGCATGCCCTCTACGAGCAAAATATAATGGAGGAGCTGATCGGCACGACGCTGTGCACGGGCACCTCGATGGGGATCCACGAATCGCAATCCCGCTTCTGGGAAAATGTTATCGGCCGCAGCAGACCGTTCTGGGACCGTTATTTCGGCGAGCTGCAGAAACGTTTTCCGGGACAGCTGGACGTGAGCGTCGATCAATTCTACCGCGGAAATAACGTGGTGAAACCGTCTCTCATCCGGATCGAAGCAGACGAGCTCACCTACAACCTGCATATCATTATCCGCTATGAGATGGAGAAGCTGATCTTCAACGGGGGCGCGCGCGTCTCGGACTTGCCGGAGATCTGGAATGAGAAATACAGGGAGTACTTAGGCATCGCTCCTTCTAACGATGCGGAAGGGGTACTGCAGGACGTGCATTGGTCTGGAGGCGCCTTCGGCTATTTCCCGTCCTATTCACTCGGAAATATGTACGCGGCTCAAATCGCGGAGACGATGGAACGCGAGCTCGAAGGCTTCTGGACGCTAGTCGGACGCGGGGAGCTTCACCCGATCAAGCAGTGGTTAACCGAACGAATCTACAAATACGGCAAGCTGAGAACGCCGTCCGAGCTGATTCATCAGGTGACCGGCAAGCCGCTTGATCCGCAGCATCTGGTATCGTACCTGACGAATAAATATACGGACATCTACAAGCTTTAATAACAACTGTATCTTTTTGAAAACCAGCGGGCTGCCCTGTCGTCGGAGGACGATATGCGGGCAGCTTTCTTTTCGTGCGTCCATTCACCGCAAAGCTTGCAAACGCATAGGTTGGAATACATCGATTACACGCGAATGCGCAGGAGGGACGCAATATGAATAAACGAAGTTTTTTGTCGCTGCTGCTTGCAGCGGTGCTTGCTGCAACGGCTGTGCTGGCCGGCTGCGGCAATGGAGATTCGGGGAAGGCGACCGTCCGGATCGGCGAGGTAACGCGCTCGTTGTTCTACGCTCCGGAATATGTTGCGATTGAGAAGGGCTTTTTTGAAGAGGAGGGCCTGAACGTTGAATTAACAACGACGCCGGGCGGAGACAAAACGATGACCGCATTGCTCTCGAATGTGATCGACGTGGCGCTCGTCGGCTCGGAGACGTCGATTTATGTGTACCAGCAGGGTACGGACGACCCGATCATCAACTTCGCTCAGCTGACGCAGACCGACGGCACGTTCTTAGTCGCGAGGGAAGCGGATGACAGCTTCGATTGGAATTCCTTGAAGGGCAGCGTGTTCCTCGGACAACGTGTCGGCGGCATGCCGCAAATGGCGGGCGAATTTACGCTGAAGAAGTACGGCATTGATCCGAAGGCGGATCTGGAGCTCATCCAAAATGTTGATTTCGCCAATATTGCCGCAGCCTTCGCATCCGGTACCGGCGATTACGTACAGCTGTTCGAGCCGACGGCATCGATCTTTGAGAAAGAGGGTCAAGGACATGTCGTCGCGTCATTCGGAGCGGAAAGCGGACATTTGCCTTACACCGTTTTCATGGCGAAGCAAAGCTATATAAACAAAAACAAAAAGACCGTTCAATCGTTTACGAACGCGATTCATAAGGCACAGCTGTGGGTGGAAGCAAACGATGCGGAAGCCATTGCGGATGCGGTGCTCCCATACTTTGAGAACGTCGACCGCGATATATTAGTCAGCTCGATCGATCGTTATAAGCAGCAAGGCTCCTTCGCGGCGGATCCGATCATCGACGAAGCGGAATGGAACAATCTGCTTGACGTCATCACGTCGGCGGGAGAGCTGGACAAACGGACGGAGCATCATGAGCTGGTAGATACTAGCTATGCGGAGGAAGCGATCGAAGCGGTGAAATAACCGTGTTCGGCAGGAAATGGGGGCTTAGGCATGAATAATGAACCGGTGCTTGAGCTGCAGCAGTTATCACATGTCTACGTGAGTGAAAAAGGAGCTTCGCTCGCTGTCGAGAACATTAACTTCTCCGTCTCGCGAGGGGAATTTATTAGCCTGGTCGGCCCCAGCGGCTGCGGGAAAACGACGGTTCTCAGCCTGCTGGCCGGATTGTTTCCGCCAACCAAGGGCCAGGTGCTGCTGAATGGCGAGCGGGTCTCCGGTCCTTCGCCAAAAGTAGGCTATATGCTGCAGCAAGATTATTTGTTTCCTTGGCGCACGATAAGAGAGAATGCCGCGGTCGGCTTGGCGATCAGCGGCAGGAAAACAGCGCTCACGCTTAAAGCCGTAGACGAGCTGCTCGAGGTTGTCGGTCTGCCGGGAGCCGGGGACCGCTATCCGCATGAGCTGTCCGGCGGGATGCGGCAGCGCGTCGCGCTGGCGAGGACGCTGGCGACGGAGCCGGAGGTGCTCCTGCTTGACGAGCCGTTCTCGGCGCTTGATCTGCATATCAAGCTTCAGCTGGAGGATCTGGTCCAACAGACGCTTAAGCGGCTCAGCAAAACAGCGGTGCTCGTCACGCATGATTTAGCGGAAGCGGCGGCGATGAGCGATCGCGTCATCGTGCTGGGCCGCAATCCCGGCCATATCCGATGCGAGGTGATCGTACCTGGGGAGCTGAGGCTAGCCCCTCCGATGACCGCGCGCAAGCTGCCCGGCTTTCAGGAGCTGTTCGAACAATTATGGTCGGAACTGGATGAGGAGGATGAAGAAGGGGGGGAAGGGCATGGATGACCTTAGAGAGAAGCCTTCTATTCAGGATAAGCAGGATTTTGCGTCCGTGTCGGGCGTTCAAGAAGACCGGCGCGATTGGATGTTTGAGCTTCATGCCCGGTTCAAAGAGCGGCAGCGCCGGATAACGGCTGCGGTCGTGGGGTCCCAAATCATCCTCTTGCTATTATTTGCAGGCTTATGGGAAGCGGCGGGCAGGAACAAATGGATCGATCCGCTCTTGTTCAGCTACCCGTCGAAGATGCTGGATCAGCTGTGGAAGACGATGGCGGACGGTTCGATCTGGCCGCATATCGGAATTACGGTTTCCGAGACGATTGCGGGCTTTGTGCTGGGCACGCTGCTGGGCACCCTCATTGCGGCAGCGCTATGGTGGTTTCCGTTCCTATCGCGGGTGTTCGATCCTTATCTCGTCGTATTAAACAGTATGCCGAAGGTGGCCCTCGGCCCGATCTTTATCGTTGGACTCGGACCCGGCTTTATATCGATCGTGGCCGTTACTCTATCCGTGACGGTCATTATTACCACATTAAATATATACAACCAGTTCCGGGAGATCGACAGCGGCTATATCAGGGTCGTCCGATTGTTCGGCGCTTCGCGTTGGCAGCTGTTCCGGCTTGTCATTTTGCCGGGCTCCTTCCCCGTCATCATCTCGACGCTTAAGGTGAACGTCGGGCTCGCCTGGATAGGCGTCATCGTCGGCGAATTCCTGGTAGCGAATATCGGATTAGGGTATTTGATCATATACGGCTTTCAGGTGTTCAACTTCACGCTAGTGCTTTCCAGCTTAATCGTCATTGCCGTTGTCGCGACGATTATGTACCAGCTGGTCACAATGCTTGAACGGCGGTTGACGGCAGGCTGGCGCGAGCGTTAGGATGTAGGAATACATCTTACCGCTTGCGAGGTTTTGCTATGGGAATTCGGATTGTCAAAACGGCTTTGGCGGCAATCGCCGCAATTTATACCGCGGTTTATTTAGGACTGGAGCCTCCGCTTGGCGCGGGAATATTGGCTATTCTCGGCGTGGAAGTAACGCGGATGAAGGGGCTGAAGAGCGCCTTTGTCCGCTTCATTGCATCCGTGCTTGGCCTTTTTTTCGCATCGTTCATCTTTACGCTGTTCGGCTTCCATATTTGGGCGGTCGCGTTGTTTATCCTCTTCACCTTCCCGGTGCTCTCGCGGTTCCAGCTGAAGGACGGCATCGTTACGAGCTCGGTTATCGTCTTTCATCTGTTCGACCGCGCGGAGGTCACGACCCAAGTGATCGGCAACGAAATCATGCTTCTGATCGCCGGTCTTGGCTGGGCGACGGTTCTTAACATCATCTATATGCCGAAGGATGAACATCAGCTTACTCTTTACCGGTCGGAAATCGAGCATACCTTTAGCGGAATTTTTAAGGAAATGGCGCTGACGCTGCGCAACCCGGCGCATATATGGAACGGCAATGAAATACTTGAAGCGTTTCATATGATTGAAGAAGGCGCTAAACGTTCGGTATGGAACCGGGAAAACCGGCTGTTCGGCCAGGAGCATTACTGGTCCACATATTTCGAGATGAGGCGTCAGCAGCTGGAATCGATCCAGCAGATGCTTGTATCGCTTGCGCACGTGTTCGAGAAGGTGCCGCAGGCCGCCATGATTGCCGAGCTGTTCGAGAGGCTGTCGGGCGACGTGAAATCCGACGTGTATCAAGGTACGGTCGAAGAAAGGTTGCACGTGCTCGCACAGCTGTTCCGGGCGATGGAGCTGCCGAAGACGAGGGACGAGTTCGAGGTTCGTGCTTCGCTGCGCATGCTGCTTCATGAGCTGGAGAGATTCCTCGGCATCGCGAAACGGTTGAAAAAAAGAAAAGTCATGACAAGCGAGGTTCGGCCATAGAATATAGAGGGAAAAAATTCGTTGCGAGGCGGACGTAAACGGCTGCAGCCGATCTCTAGCGGTCAGCATGCGTTTCGCGAAGAGATATAGGAATCGATATAAGAGTAAAGCTTATAGATTCTTATATTTCGGATAAAGAAACAGTCACCCTAGACGAATGTCCTGCATACACTTTAAATGAATGATTGTATGGAGGAGGTTAAATCAATGACTATTGCAGATAAACAGCTCCAGTACAGAGAAATAATTACGAAAGCTGTCTGCGGCAAAGGTCGTAAGTTTTCCACTGTAACCCATACCGTGACACCGCCTCATCATCCGACCAGCATTCTGGGTGCATGGATTATCAACCATCAGTATGAGGCGGTTCGTTCGGGCGACGGGATTGAGGTTATTGGTACTTACGATATCAACATCTGGTATTCGTACAGCAAAAACTCGCAAACGGACGTTGCAAAGGAATCAGTGCATTATGTCGAGCATGTGAACCTCTCCTATGTAGATCCGAAGCATCGGCCTTCTACAGAGGAAGTGTCTGCCGATGTGATTCAAGAGCCGAACTGCATCGAAGCGAACATTTCTTCGAACGGTTCCGGCGTTGTGGTTCGCGTAGAGCGGGAGTATTCGGTAGAGCTCGTTGCCGAGACTAAAGTGTGCGTAGCGGTTCTTCCAGGCGGTTGCGGCGACCTGGACGGCAAGGACTTGGAGTTCAGCCTCGGCGATAACGACGATTATGAGGATCTGGATCCGGATTTGCTGGACGACGAGCTGTAAGCAAGCCGGGAAACTTGCGGTTTATGTATCATATGCTGCGGGAGCGGCAAATTCGAGGGCGAAAGCCCTCCTTTTTTTTACCGCAACGGATTTTATTGTATTTCGCGGCTAACGGGCGAACGCGTACGATGTGCGATAAAGATCGCCTTAATATATCGCAGCGGCGAAATCGGCGGTTATTTGGAGAAAAAGATAGGAAAAGGCGGGTATCCCTATGGCTTCGACGTGGATTTGGCGCGGCAGCTACGACAGGCTTGAGCTGATCACCTTCGAAGCGGGACAGCTGAATTGGTCAGGCGAACGGAACGGGCAGCCGATTGCGGCAAAGCCCTGGACAGCCGTTAAAGCCGGGGACGCGGTACTCGCCTGGTCGGATGTCCGCCCGATTGACGGCAGCCGCTTTCCGGGCGCCTGGGTGCTGAACGTTAACGGCAGCCAAGCCGCGCGGATGCCGGAGGAAGAGAAACGGCGAATATGGCAGCGTGCCGGCTTATGCGGGGGGAAACCGCTTGAGAGCGAGCGGTTGTTTCTTGTGAGCATCGTTCATTTGGAGCCGGTGGAAATGGTACGGATTGACCGGTCAGGCAGAACAATGGACGGTAAGCCGGTGGTAAAGCTTATGGAGCAGGATACTTGGAGGTCTGTAAAGACTGGCGGCATGCGGGAAGAAGACGCGCTGCAGCAGCGGTCCGCAGCAGCGGCTGGACCGCTGCTGCGGGTTAACGAGCTTCCCTGGCGGGAAGCGGCAGCGGTTGAGAGTGAACGCGCGGAGACCGGGAAAGACGGGATTATGCGGGTAACGGGCTTGGACGATGGCGCCGTACCGGCTGTCGGCCATTGGCCGGAGGATCCGGCCATGCGGCGTGCGGCTCGAACCGCCGTGCAGGCGCTTTACGCGCTGGGTCTCGATATCGGCGAGGCCGAGGTCGCGCTGGGCGGGGACGGGCGCACCGCCGTCCGCGCCGCATGGCCGAAGCTGAGGGATGCGAGGCTGGAGGCGGCAGCGCTGAAGCGGTTCGCCGCGTGGCACGCGGCGGCGGGAGCGGGTTATGCGGGTCGGCGCCCGCTGCTGATCGGCGCCGATCCCGAGTTTGTGCTTGTGACGCCGGCAGGGCGGATTGCCCCGGCGTCGCGTTTCTTTGGCGCAGGCGCCGGCGGGTCGGCCGGCGCCGACGCCGTGCTCGTGCGGCGGCGGCTGCTCTATCCCGTCGCCGAGCTGCGGCCCGAGCCGGCCGAGGACCCGGCCGCGCTGGCCGCGAACTTGCGGCGGCTGCTTCTGCGCGCCGCCGACAAGGTCGGCGCCCCCGCCTTGCGCTGGGCCGCCGGAGCAATGCCCGTACCGGGGCTGGCGCTCGGCGGGCACATCCATATTAGCGGAGCGCCGCTTACCGGCCGCTTGCTCCGCCTGCTGGACAGCTTCGCGGCTTTCCCGCTCGCTCTGGTAGAGGACCCCGCCGGGCGGGCCCGCCGTCCGAGGTACGGGACGCTCGGGGACTTCCGCCTGCAGCCGCATGGCGGGTTCGAATATCGGACGCTGCCCAGCTGGCTGATCTCGCCTGCAGCGGCCAAGGCCGCTTTCGCGCTGACGCTCTTATGCGCCCGCGAAGCGATGAACCTGACCTACATACCTGCTCTGGAGGAGCGGTATGTTGAGGCTTATTACGCCGGCGACCGCGATACGCTGGCCGGCTGCCTCGACGGCGTGGCGGCCGCCGTCTCATCCGCCGCCGGCTATGCCGGGCTGGCGCCTTACATCGAGCCGCTCCTCGAAGCGGCCCGCCGCGGCAAGTGCTGGGACGAACGCAGCGATATCCGCTTGAAGTGGCGGATTCCGATGCAGAAATGAAACTGCCGACGCAAATGGGTAGGATCGCATAGGCATGAGGCAGTAAGAAGCATGATCAGCAGATCGAATGATTTGATCCGCTGAGCATGCTTTTTTATGCTTGTTTTTTACGCATCGGATCTGACAGCTTTAGAAGCTGAACGAATGGCTCGCGTCTGCCGTTGCCGCTGTGAGAGCAAAATCATTCTTACCTCCAACCTATCATTCCTATCACCCCAAAGACCCCCTTATCATTGGATGATGGCGCACATCTGTTCCGCTTGGTATAATAGGTATCTGATGTTTACTTTTGAGGAGGATCGGGATGGCTGGATATACTCCGATGATTTTGCAGTATCTTGCGATAAAGGAAGAAGCGAAGGACGCTTTTTTATTTTTTAGGCTTGGCGATTTTTACGAAATGTTTTTTGATGACGCGATTCATGCTTCAAGGGAGCTGGAGATCACGTTAACCGGACGCGAGGGCGGCGGCGAACAGAAAATTCCGATGTGCGGCGTTCCCTATCATTCGGCCGAGAATTACATAAGCAGGCTCGTCGAAAAAGGTTATAAAGTCGCGATTTGCGAGCAGGTGGAAGATCCATCCGCAGCCAAAGGCGTGGTGCGCCGGGAAATCGTCCGCATCATAACGCCGGGAACCGTCATGGAATCGAAAGCGCTGGAAGGCAAAACGAATAATTTCATTGCCGCGGTCGTCTGCGAAGGGGGCATGCTCGGTTTGTCCGCTTGCGACTTGTCGACGGGGGAGCTGTACGTCACCTCGTTCCCGCAGCAGCTGGAGTCGTTAATCGACGAAATAAACGTGTATCAGCCTTCGGAACTCATCGGAGACGGCGAACTGCTGGATAAAACGCAGGCGGCAGCCGTCTGGAACCGTCAGCTTGCCATGACGCCGCGGGAACCGATGGCGGCGGACAAGCTGGCCGAACAGTACGGGGAAGCCGAGCTGAAGCGGCTGACCGGCGCCCGGCTGCTGGCAGTCAGCGTGTTGACCGGTTATTTGGAAGAAACGCAGAAGCGCTCGCTCGGGCATGTCAGGACCATACATACTTACGAGCCGAATCAGTTTATGATTTTGGACCACTATACGCGCAGAAATTTGGAGCTTACCGAAACGGTGCGCGACCGGAACAAGAAGGGCTCCCTGCTGTGGCTGCTTGACCGCACGCAGACCTCGATGGGCGCCCGTCTGCTTCGCCGCTGGATCGACAAGCCGCTGCTGAGCGGCGCGGCTGTCGAAGCGCGTCTTGACGCGGTAGAAACATTGTATTTGGATCTGATCCTGAGAGACGATATCCGTTCCGAGCTGCAGCCGATTTATGATTTGGAACGATTGGTAGGGCGGGTGGCATTCGGCAACGCGAACGGGCGGGACTTGAATGCGCTGCGGAGCTCGCTGCGGCGCATCCCGAGGCTGACCGCGCTTTGCGAGCAATCCGGCTCGAAGGTGCTGCAGGCCGTTGTCAAGGGAACGGACGACTGCGCCGATTTGGCGGATCTGATCGAGACGGTGCTTGTCGATGAGCCGCCGGTGTCCATCCGCGAGGGCGGGATGATTCGGGGCGGCTACGACGCGTATTTGGACCAGCTGCGCGAAGCCAGCATGAACGGGAAGAAATGGCTTGCCGAGCTTGAGCGGCAGGAGCGCGAGGCAACGGGGATCAAATCGCTTAAAATCGGCTATAACAAAGTTTTCGGCTATTATTTGGAGGTTTCCAAAGCGAATATTCATATGCTGCCCGAAGGGCGGTACGAGCGCAAGCAGACGCTTGCGAACGCGGAGCGATACGTAACGCCGGAGCTGAAGGAGAAGGAACGGCTCATTCTCGAAGCCGAGGACAAAATGGTCGATCTGGAATACGAGAAGTTCATCGAGCTGCGCGACCATTTGGCTCTCCATCTGCACCGCCTGCAGAAGGCGGCCGGCGTCATTGCCGAGCTGGACGTCTATCAGTCGCTGGCAACGGTCAGCGCGGAACGCCGGTTCGCGCGGCCGCGGGTTAACGAGGGCTATGATCTTCTCATTGAAGAAGGCAAACATCCGGTTGTCGAGGCTATGATGGATGGTGCGCCATTCATAGCTAACGGGACGTCTTTGCAGAAGGACAAGCAGTGGATGCTGCTGATCACCGGCCCGAATATGGCCGGGAAAAGCACGTACATGCGGCAGGTCGCCCTCATTTGCATCATGGCGCAGATCGGCTGCTTCGTGCCGGCAAGATCGGCGGTTATTCCGCTCATCGACCGGATCTTCACCCGGATCGGCGCGGCGGATGATTTGATCGGCGGCCAAAGCACGTTCATGGTCGAGATGAAAGACATTCAGGCGATGACCGAGAAGGCGACCTCGAACAGTCTCGTCATTATCGACGAGCTGGGCCGCGGCACCTCGACGGGCGAAGGCATGGCGATCGCGCAAGCCGTTATCGAATACGTTCATCATCACATCGGGTGCAAAGCGCTCGTATCGACGCATTTCCATGAGCTTGCTCATCTTGAGGATTCACTTCCGTCACTGACGAACGCGCGTATGGCCGTCGAGGAAAGCGGCGATAATGTAACGTTCCTTCGCAAGCTGATTCCAGGTGCGGCAAGCACGAGCTACGGCATTTATTGCGCGCAGCTCGCAGGGCTGCCGCAATCCATTATCGGCAGGGCGTACGAGCTGCTGGACGAATCCGAACCGGCGCATGCCGAAGCGGCAGCTCCCCGCAGGAAGCAGCCGGAAGCCGTCG
The DNA here is from genome assembly GCF_000422465.1 of Paenibacillus harenae DSM 16969. Lineage (GTDB taxonomy): Bacteria > Bacillota > Bacilli > Paenibacillales > Paenibacillaceae > Pristimantibacillus > Pristimantibacillus harenae. The sequence goes on from NZ_KE383842.1 coordinate 901,832, forward strand.
CTGAAGCGCGGGGAATCTTCCAGCTGTCGATATTCGACGAGCCGGCTGCGGCAGCCGAGCCGGAAGCCGGACGCCGCAAAGCAAGTCCGAAGGCGGAGCAGCTCGCGGAGCAGCTGCGCAAAGCAAGTCCGAAGGCGGAGCAGCTCGCGGAGCAGCTGCGCAAGCTTGATTTGTTCAATCTGACGCCTATGCAGGCGATGCAGTGGTTAAATGATATGAAGAGTAAGCTGAACAGCTAATCCAAGTTAGGATGAAAGGGGGAGCGGCCGCATTATGGGGAAAATTAAGGTGCTGGATGAACAGCTGGCTAACCAGATCGCAGCCGGCGAAGTTGTAGAACGGCCGTCGTCTGTCGTGAAGGAGCTGGTCGAGAACGCCGTCGATGCCGGAAGCACGACGGTCGATATTACGATCGAGGAAGGCGGCCTTACCTTCATTCGCGTTACCGATAACGGCTACGGCATTGAGGCGGGAGACATCGCAACGGCTTTCCAACGCCATGCCACCAGCAAAATAGCGACGAGCAGCGATCTGTTCCGCATTGCCAGCCTCGGCTTTCGGGGAGAAGCGCTGCCGAGTATTGCCGCCGTCTCCCGGCTTCAATGCATCTCGTCGGATACGTCTACCGGACTCGCCCGCCGCATTATGATCGAAGGCGGCCGCGTGACGGTTGATGAGCCGGCTAATGCGCCGCAAGGAACGGATATGACCGTGCGGGATTTATTTTATAACACGCCGGCGCGACTTAAATATATGAAAGCGATCCAAACCGAGCTTGGCCATATTTCAGATTACGTGAACCGGATCGCGCTTGCGCACCCGGGAATCGCCTTTACGTTCAAGCATAACGGCAACGCGTTGCTTCGAACGCTTGGAACGGGGGACAGGCTGCAAGTGATCGCCGCCGTTTACGGATCAAACACGGCTAAGGTCATGCTGCCGGTGGAAGCGGAAAATTCGGATTACGAGCTGAGGGGATATATATCGAAGCCGGAGCTCACACGGGCGAACCGGAACGGCATTACCGCAATCGTTAACGGGCGATATATTCGCAGCCATGCGGTTAATCAAGCGCTGCTTCAGGCGTACCATACGCTGCTGCCGATCAACCGGTTCCCGCTGGCCGTACTGGAGATCGGGATGCACCCGGGGCTTCTGGACGTGAATGTGCATCCGTCGAAGATGGAGGTAAGGTTCAGCAAGGAAGCCGAGCTGCGCGCGCTGATCGAGGATGCCGTCAAGAAAGTGCTCGCCCGTCAGAGACATATCCCGGGGCCGGAATCGAACCATCGGCAGGAGCGCTCCAAGCCGTTATTCGTGCAGGATGCCATTTCGTTTCATCGTCCTGCGCCGCAGGAGGAGGCTGTCCGGCCGGCACAGCCTAATCCTTTTACGCAGTCTGGACAACCAGGTCAAACCGGGAATAGATCATCGGCTTCCTCACACAAGCCGCAGCCTCTTGACCGCGAATATGTTCCCCGTGATGCGGCGGAGAAGCTGTACGCGCCTCCGAAGGCGGCGAAGGAGGACTTGCTGGCTGTCAGGGAAGTGACTGCGCCTTGGGAGCAGGCTGCGCCAGCCTCGTTGCCTCGAGAGCATTCCGCGCCAACTTTTCTGCCCGACGCGCTGTCTCCGGAGTCTGTCGGCGCCGGGTATACTACAGCGGAGTCACCAGTGGATGATGTCGCAGAACTCAATAATAGGGCACAGACACCGGAGCATGCGCCGACAGAAGCAAATGAACAGGCGTTGCCCGTATTTCCCGAGCTTCACTGGATCGGGCAGCACCATGGAACGTATATCGTCGCACAGTCGGAGGACGGCCTGTATTTAATTGACCAGCATGCAGCGCACGAACGGATCAATTATGAATACTTTTTTCATAAATTTGGGAATCCTGAAGCTGCAAGCCAGCAGCTTCTCGTCCCGCTTACCTTGGAATTAACGCCTGGCGAAGCGGCGCAGCTGCGTGAGCTTATTCCTCTTTTCACTCAGGCCGGCGTCGAGCTTGAACCGTTCGGCGCGCAGACGTTTCTTGTCCGCGCTTATCCGGAATGGATGCCGCAGGGCGAGGAGAAGGCGCTTCTCGAGGAAATGGCGGAGCTGCTGATCACGGAGCGAAAGTCGATTAACATTGCCAAGCTGCGCGAGAAAGCGGCGATTATGTGCGCGTGCAAAGCTTCAATTAAAGCGAATGACAGGATGAACCGCGAGGAAGGCGAGACGCTGCTGGCGCGCCTCTCGCGCTGCGAGCAGCCCTATACCTGCCCGCACGGGCGTCCGATCATCGTGCATCTCTCCACCTATCAGCTGGAGAAAATGTTCAAGCGGGTGATGTCGTGATCGTAACAACAACCTCCAAGCCCTCTGAACGGGCGCAAGCGCAAGCCGCTCGGCTGGCGCAGGAGCTTGACGCGCGGCTCAAGCCGCGCGGCAATCAGACGGTCCGCAGGCTTATGGACATGAGTCCGGACCATAGGCTCATCGTCGTTACCGAGCAAGAGGTGCGTTATTATGAAGGGCAAACAGAGACCCCGCTATATTTTCACCCAAGCATGGCCTTTGTTCGCGTGAAGCGGCTGCGCAGAGGGGAGTCGGATCCGTTAGTCGAACTGTCCGGCTGCAAGGAAGGGGATCGGGTGATCGACTGCACCGCGGGTCTTGCCGCCGATTCGCTGGTGTTCTCGTATGCCGCCGGTCCTGGCGGAAGCGTCACGGCGATTGAGAGCGAGCCTGTTCTGTGCGCGATCGTTCGAGAAGGACTCGCGGCATACGATACCGGACTTCCGGATGTCAACGCCGCGATGAGAAGAATCGAAATCCGCTGCATGAACCATGCCGATTATTTGAAGTCATTGCCGGACAACAGCGCGGATATCATCTATTTCGATCCGATGTTCAGGCGGCCCATCCATGAATCGAGCGCTATGGAGCCGCTGCGTGCAATCGCGAATATGGACGCTTTATCGTTGGAGAACGTGGAGCAAGCCAAGCGCGTCGCCCGCAAAAGCGTTATTCTGAAGGAGCATCAGGCAAGCGGCGAATTCAGCCGGCTCGGTTTTGAACGGAAGCATGTGAACACGTCGAAAATTGCATATGGAGTGATCGAGCTTTGAATGAACAACTTAACGGCGCCAGCCAGCCGGCGGATGAAGGACCGAAGCGCAAGCAGCCGCTGCTCGCGCTGATCGGCCCTACCGCGGTAGGAAAAACCCGGATGAGCCTTGATATAGCTAAAGCATGGAATGCGGAGATCATTTCCGGCGATTCCATGCAGGTCTACCGCGGAATGGATATCGGTACGGCCAAGATCGCCCCGGAGGAGCGGGAGGGCATTCCGCATCATTTAATCGATATATGCGACCCGGAGGAGCCATACTCCGCCGCGGACTTTCAAGCGGGCGCCGCGCGCGCGATCGGGGAGATCGCGGCCCGGGGCAAGCTTCCTTTTATCGTTGGGGGGACGGGACTCTACGTCGAATCGGTATGCTACGGCTATCAATTTGCCGATAACGGCTCGGATGAAGCGTTTCGGCTCGCGCAGGAACAATATGCGCTTGAATACGGTGCGGACGCGCTGCACGAACGCCTCGCGGAAGTGGATCCGCAAGCGGCAGAGCGGCTGCATCCGAACGATAGGCGACGCGTCATCCGGGCGCTCGAGGTGCATCATTTGACGGGACAAACGTTCTCCGGGCAGCAGGCGGGACAGAAAAAAGAATCGCCCTACGAATTATGTCTTATCGGATTAACGATGGACCGCGCCGAATTGTACCGCCGGATTGAGCAGCGCGTTGATCTGATGATGGAGATGGGTCTGGTGGAAGAGGTTGAGAGGCTGCTTGCGCGCCAATTGCCTCCGAATGCGGTGGCCATGCAAGGTCTCGGCTATAAGGAAATCGCGGAGTATTTGCACGGGAACTGCACGCTTGAGGCTGCCGTGGAGCGGTTGAAACGGGATACGCGAAGGTTCGCCAAGCGCCAGCTTTCCTGGTTCCGGCATATGAAGGATATTCATTGGATCGACATGGGGGAAAATTTTCACAACAATTTGCTGTCCATTCATGGTATAATAGCAGGAAAGTTTCAAGTTGATCTTGAATATAATTCTAATCAATCTTTTTAGACGGAGGTAACGTCCAATGAACAAATCAATCAATATTCAAGATACGTTTCTAAATCAGCTGCGCAAAGACAATATACCGGTGACGGTTTTTCTAATGAATGGATTCCAAATTCGGGGCGTTATTAAAGCATTCGATAACTTTACGATCATTATCGACAGCGAAGGACGTCAGCAGATGGTATATAAACATGCGATTTCCACGTTTACACCGCAGCGGAATGTATCTCTTATGCAGCAGGACCCGGGCGGTTCCGAAGCTTAAGTTGGCGTATGAAGTGAAACTTTCTAATAACGTGCTTCGTTTAACTAGATAGCGGCATGGAAGAGCAACCCGCTCCAAGCTGGGTTGTTCTTTTCATTTCGCGGCAAAACTAGAGTAGACGGACTACGTCTCAACAGGAGGGGAGTCGGCAATGGCTGAGCGACCACGCAGCAAGACTGCACCGAAAAAGAAGAAAAAAAGAAGATTGTCGGGACGCACTTGGTTCTATGGCTTGTTTTTTACGGCGGTCATCGCGATCATCTGCGGAATTATCGGGTATTTGCTAATTGTTCTGAATGGAGAGAGAATCCTGTCCGAAAATGCGAACAAGCTCGAATTCGGCGAAGCTTCGATCATTTACGATGCGGATAAGAATGAAATTGCAAGATTAATGGATTCGGAACAGAATCGCGAGCTGGCCGAATTCTCCGAAATACCGGAGCAGATGCTCAACGCGATCGTCGCGACGGAAGATCAGCGCTTCTATCAGCACTCGGGCATCGACTTCTTCGCGATCGGCCGAGCCATTGTGAAGGACGTCATTGCCCGAAGCGCGGTGGAGGGCGGCAGCACAATTACGCAGCAGCTGGCGAAGAACGTATTCCTGACGGCGGACAAGACGTTTTTCCGGAAAGCGACCGAAGCGTCGATCGCCGTGGCGCTGGAGCATCAGAAGTCCAAGCCGGAAATATTGACGATGTATTTGAACCGGATATTCTTTGGCAAAAACATATACGGCGTGAAGCATGCCGCAAGCTATTATTTCGATGCAGAGCTGAAGGATCTCGAGCTCTGGCAGGTTGCGACGCTGGCGGCGATGCCGAAGGCACCGAACCGCTACAGCCCGATCAAGAATCCGGAAGATTCCATGAACCGCCGGGCGGTCGTATTAAAGCTCATGCACGAGCAAGGCTACATCACGGCTGAAGAGATGAAGCAGGCGAAGGCGGTCGTCTACGTGCCTCCGGCTCATCTGGAGCAAAATACCGGAGAACCTTACCCTGCCTTCGTCGACTATGTGGTCGAAGAAGCGATGGAAGTGACGAATCTCTCCGAGGAGGAACTGCGGATCGGCGGCTATCGGATCTATACGACGCTTAACCCGCAAGCTCAGAAGTCGATTGAGAAGCAATTCGACGATGACGATAATTTCGAGAAAAGCAAGGACGACCGCCAGGTTGAAGGGGCCATGGTCATTATTGACCATCGCGACGGCGCGATTAAAGGCTTGACCGGCGGCCGCGATTACGTGAAGAAAGGGTTGAACCGGGTAAATGTAACCCGTCAGCCGGGCTCATCCTTCAAGCCGATCGTCGCTTACGGGCCTGCGCTGGAGACAGGCGATTTTTACCCTTGGACCATTCTTGACAACGATCAAAAATGCTTCGGCGATTATTGTCCGTATGACCGCTGGGGAGCGACCTCCGTTTCGATGACGCAGGCGATCAAAGACTCGCGTAATCTTGCCGCCGTATGGATGCTTAACGAGATTGGTTTGAAACGCGGCAAAGCATTTGCGGAGAAGCTAGGTTTTACGATTAGCGAGAATGATTATAACCTGACGCTTGCGCTCGGTTCGAATGCAGCGACGCCGATGCAGATGGCGACTGCTTACAGCGTCTTCGCGAACGGCGGCAAGTCGGTTGATCCCCATTCGATCATAAAAATCGAAGGAAAAGACCGTGATCCGTATACGTACAAGGCGCCTGAATCCAAGCAACTGATGTCGCCGGAGACGGCCTGGTATTTGACGGAAATGATGCAGACGGTTGTCCAGAAGGGCGGATCGGGCGCGAGAGCGGCTATCAATCGTCCGGTAGCGGGCAAAACGGGTACGACCCAATTCGGAACGCGGGGTTCCGGCGTTCGCGACGCATGGTTCGTCGGCTACACGCCGGAATGGACAGCTGCGGTCTGGATGGGCTACGATAAGACGGACGAAAACCATGTGCTGGATAACGGCAGCGTGCAGTCTGCTGCTTTGTTCTCGAAGGTCATGCGGGATGCGATGAAGGGCGTACCGAATGACAGCTTTAAAAAGCCGCAAGGGGTGAAGGAAAACAAGCCTCCCGCAACGGTCTCTAATTTCAACGCGGTCTATCTTCCGGAGGAAGCGAAAGTTCAGCTGTCTTGGGATCCGCTCACTGAAGGTGAAATCACGTACGAGGTACACAGGAAAGAAGCTTCGGAGCAGGAATTCGCCCTTTTTGTTGATTCTCTGAAGTCGACGGTGGATGACATGAGCGTCTTCCCGGGGATGACATACGAATATTATGTCGTAGCTTACGACGCCAAGAACAACCTGAGAAGCGAGCCGACTCCAACGATTAAGGTTGAGATTCCGGCAGCGGAAATTGAAGTTCCCGAAATTCCGATGGAGCCTGATCCGAACCTTCCCGGTGAAGAGAACCCTGACGGGGAGCTTCCCGGCGGGGAGAATCCGGATCCTGGGAACGGCGGCGAGAATCTGCCTGATCCGGGCGGGACGCTCCCTCCGGAGCTGCCGGACGGCACGGATCCTGGTGATGGCGGTCAGGGAACTCCTCCTCCCGATACAGGAACGAATGATGGGTCGGTTATCGGAAATGCCGGCGGTATAATAGGCAATGCTGACAATGGAGGCAATACGCAAGGAACGGGTGGTTAGTCATGACGTTAAGCAATCAAGCGATATTCCGGTTGATAGCGGCAGCTGCGGCAATTGCGCTGCTGCTTGCCGGATGCGGCGGCAAGAATGACGGCTTGAAGCAGAGCGGCGACGCAGGCTCAGCCGTCAAAACATTGAGCTGGAGCAAGATGCCGGAGATGACGATTGACCTCAACAAGACATACAAGGCAAGGTTTCAGACGAGCAAAGGCGAATTCACGGTGCGCTTATATGCGGACGAGGCGCCGGTAACGGTGAATAATTTTGTTTTTCTCGCACGCGAGGGCTTCTATGATGGTTTAACCTTTCACAGCATTATCGAATCCTTCATGATTCAATCCGGCGATCCGAAAGGAAACGGGACGGGCACCCCGGGATATTCCATACCGGACGAGCTGGATACGGATCTGAAGTTTGAAGAAGGCATTGTTGCGATGGCGAATCTCAGCAGGCCGAATTCCGGCGGAAGCCAATTCTTTATTTGTACGGGCCCTGATGCTGCTAACTTGAACCGGGAACCGAATTATACGATTTTCGGCAAAGTGGAAAGCGGGATGAACGTTGTGCGGGAGATCGCCCAAACGCCTGTCAAAAACAACATGCCAACCGAAAAGATCATCATTGATTCGATCCACATTGAAGAAAGTTAACGACAAATCGCCACCCGGCCGGGTGGCGATTTTTTTAATTGCAGCGGGCAGCTTGGTTTATTTTATCTGTCGGGTGGAGATGGACGTAAAGATATGGTAATCTTTTTTTATAGGATGTTGTCAATCGTCGTTTTTCACTGGGTAAAGTTTGTTTGAACTTACAAAGAGTAGCAGTCGCAAATTGCTGCGGGCTTTTCCAAAATGAACGGAAAGGTACGTTCCGTATGAAGAGAAAATTTTCAGATCGCGCCAACTGGCGGCGTATATTGCGCAAGAGCTATTCTTGCCTGGCGCTCGACGGTGAGGAATTCAAAGGTCTTGTTACGTTTTACCGGATACACGAATTGCGGGAACCGCTATGGAAAGAATACAACGGCCGACGCCTATGCCTGGCTGACCGCGGTTATTTATGGATGCAGCATTTTCCGAAGGGCGAGCATTTTGTCGTTACAACGATGTTCGATGATAAGGGACGCGTTGTGCAGTGGTATATCGATGTGTGCAAGACGCAGGGCTTAACGGATCAGCAGGTGCCTTGGTTCGATGATCTTTATTTGGACGTCGTCGTCCTTCCGAGCGGAGAAGTATTTCTGATGGACGAGGATGAGCTGGAGGAAGCATTGCGCCAAGGGGACGTAAACGGCAAGGATGTGGCTCTAGCCCGCAAAACGGCCGGCAGATTGCTTTCAAGCATCCGCAACGGCCGCTTTCGTTATTTTACGCTTAGCCTTAAGCATAGGAAGAGCTTGCTCGAAAAAACAGGGGAGCTAAGCGAGTCATGACGGCAGCCGTAAGCCGCAGGAGCAGACCGGGCAAACGTGCGAAAAAAAAACGTTCGCGGCTGCTCCTTTTTCGTGCTGCCGCTTGGATGATCTGTGCAGGTCTTTTCTGGTGCGGCTATTTATTGTGGCTGATTAACGGGTACCCCGCGGATAAACAGATTGCCAAGGCCGAGGCGGGCATCGTGCTTGGCGCAGCGCTTTGGAATGACGTGCCAAGCCCCGCTCTTAAGGAACGTCTCGATTATGCGGCTAAGCTGTATAAGGACGGAATTGTGGACAAGCTTATTTTGTCGGGGGGGCTGGACCTGAACGGGGCGACGAAAACCGAAGCGGAGGGTATGCGCGATTATCTGACCGCAAAAGGTATATCTGCTGACAAGCTGTTACTAGAGAAAGAAGCAACCAGCACCTATGAAAATTTATTGTTCAGCAAAGCGGTGGCTGAAGCGAACGGAATAACAAGGTCGGTCATCATCACGCATGATTACCATGCGGCAAGAGCGAAGGAAGTGGCGAAAAAGCTTCATTACAAGCACTTTCAAGTGGCAGCCACAAAATCCGAGGTATTGAATCCCGTTCTGAATGAAACCCGGGAAGTGCTTGCCTACACGAAATGGAAGCTGGACTCCTTGCTTATCACGCTCGGAATAAGGTCCTCCTAATCGATGCTGTGAATCTGCTAATATGCGGCTGCAAGCTAGAATAAACTTGTAGTGCGGTCAGCCCGCCATAGCTTTCGATGCAAAGGATAGGTGATGCGACTTATGAGTGGACACATCATATCAGGGCCCGGAAATGGATCCGCAAGACCTTCCCGCCAAATTAACGTAGTGCTTAGAAGCCAGGATACATTCTCTACGGGCGCTTCTGCCCATGCCTTGGAATCCGAATCGCTTCCGACGGTCAAGCCGCTGCCCAGCATGGACCAGTATGCCGATATTCAGAAAGAGCTGGAGCCGATGATCGGCATGGACAATGTCAAATCGCTCGTATATGAAATTTATGCATTGCTATATATTAGCCGGATGCGGTCGGAAGCCGGATTATCCGGGGGCTCCCAGGTTTATCATATGATATTTAAAGGAAACCCGGGTACGGGCAAGACGACGATCGCCCGCATCGTGGCGAAGCTGTTTCAGAAGATGGGCGTTCTGACGAAAGGGCATTTGATCGAAGTCGAACGCGCCGATCTTGTTGGGGAGTATATCGGCCATACCGCGCAGAAGACGCGTGATCTCGTGCGCAAAGCGATCGGCGGCGTGCTGTTCGTGGATGAAGCTTACAGCCTTGCGCGGGGCGGGGAGAAGGATTTCGGAAAGGAAGCGATCGACACCCTCGTGAAGGCGATGGAGGATCATCGCAATCAATTCGTGCTGATCTTGGCCGGCTATCCCGCGGAGATTGAAGATTTTCTGCTCACGAATCCGGGTCTGCCTTCACGGTTTCCGATACAGATTGAATTCCCGGACTACTCGGTCGATCAATTAATCCAAATCAGCGAACTGATGGCGAAGGATCGCGATTATATTTTGCAGCCGCAGACCATATTTAAATTAAGGCAGCATTTGATGCAGGAGAAACAAAGCTCGATGTTCTCGTTCAGCAATGCGAGGTACGTCAGAAATTCGATTGAGAAAGCGATCCGGTATCAAGCTGTCCGCCTGCTCAGCCAGTACGCGAATTCCGTTCCTCCGAAGCAGGAGCTGATGCTTATCCGGCCGGAGGATCTGAAATGGGAGAACAGGCCGTAATAAGAGGCCGTCTATCAAAAGGAGCATGTCATGAGCGAAAAAACATACGATACGAATACGAATATGTCCGAAAAAGCGATATTGATCAGCCTAGTGACAGCAGGCGATAAGAGAAAGGGCGGAGATCCCGAGCATTCCCTGCAGGAGCTTGTTCAGCTGACGGAAACGGCCGGCGTCGCAGTACTGACGACGATGACGCAGAATAAAGAATCGGTCGATTCGAAGTGGTTCATCGGCAAAGGAAAAGTGCAGGAAGTGAAGGCGCTCGCGGATGAGCTTGGCGCAACGACGGCCATTTTTGACCAGGAGCTTTCCGGCGCGCAGGTGCGGAATTTGGAAGAGGCGCTGGATCTGAAGATCGTGGATCGCACGCAGCTGATTCTTGATATTTTTGCCGGACGGGCAAAAACCCGCGAAGGCATCATTCAGGTTGAGCTTGCCCAGCTTAGCTATTTGCTCCCCCGTTTATCGGGTCATGGCAAAAACCTGTCCCGTCTCGGCGGCGGCATCGGGACCCGCGGACCGGGTGAATCGAAGCTCGAGATGGATCGGCGCCATATCCGGAACCGGATTACCGATCTGAAAGCCATGCTGGAGGAAGTCGTCCGGCATCGCAAGCTGCACCGGGAGCGCCGCAAGAAATCCGGCGTTGTGCAGGTCGCGTTGGTAGGGTACACGAATGCCGGGAAATCGACGCTGCTTCGCGAGCTTACGCAGGCGGACGTTTATGTCGAAAATCAGCTGTTCGCTACGCTTGATCCGACTTCGCGCATTCTTGAGCTTCCGAACGGCCGCGAGGTGGTGCTGACCGATACGGTAGGATTTATCCAAAATCTGCCTCATGATCTCGTCGCCGCATTCCGGGCAACGCTCGAGGAGGTAAACGAAGCGGATCTCGTGCTTCACGTCATTGACAGCAGCTCGCCTATGCGGGACGAGCAAATCGCGGTCGTAAATAAAATTTTAGGAGAGTTAGGCGCTTCCGGCAAGCCGTATGTCATGGTCTATAACAAGAAGGATTTGTGCTCCGTAAACGGAACATTATCCGATCTGCCGATTACAGGAGGAGACAATCTTGTTATCAGCGCCTATGAACCGGGAGATCTTGATCTTCTGCGTATGACCATTCAAGAGAAGATAAGCGGAGATACGCTGACGTTCGCCGTTCCGGCGGAGCGGGGGGATTTGATTGCTTTGGCCTACAGGAGCGGAGAAGTGCTGCAGCAGGAGGTCAACGAGGATTTGCTGAAGCTGACGGTGCAAGTAAGCAAACAGCAATACGAGCAGCACGGTCATCTTTTGCAGCCTTATCGCGAGTAAATATTTCAAATGATTTAGAACGATTTTAGGGAGAAGATATCGGAATGAATGAGCAGCAAGAAAAGCAGCAGGTATGGTTACGTTTGGAGATGCTGGCCGAGGAAGCGGAACAGAAGACCAGTCAGGCGTTCCGGCGCGCGGATCAGATAGCGGAACGCAATCAGTGGAAAGTGATTGAAGCGTTTAAGCGACATAAAGTGAGCGATTTTCATTTTAACGGCTCAACGGGTTACGGTTATAACGACCGCGGACGCGAAATTCTTGATCTCGTATACGCGGATGTAATGGGGGCGGAGGCGGCGATCGTAAGACCGCATTTCGTCTCCGGCACTCATACGATCAGCTGCGCTCTGTTCGGCGTTCTGCGCCCGGGAGACGAGCTACTGTATGTGACAGGCAAGCCATACGATACGCTGCACAAAGTGATTGGAAAGCCGGGAGACGGGAAGGGGTCGCTGCAGGATTGGGGCGTGACATATGCCGAGGTTCCGCTCCTGGAAGACGGCGGCTTGGATTGGGTCCGCATCGAGCGGGCGATTACGCCGAAGACGAAAGTGATCGGCATCCAGCGATCGCGCGGCTATGATTGGCGCGCTTCATTTCCTGTGGCTGAAATTGAAGCTATCGTGAAGAGAGTCAAAGCTATAAAACCGGATGTGCTCGTATTCGTCGATAATTGCTATGGGGAGTTTACGGAGCCGCTGGAGCCGACGCAGGCCGGCGTCGATCTGATGGCAGGATCCCTCATTAAAAATCCCGGAGGAGGATTGGCCGAAACCGGAGGATATATTGCAGGGACAGCCTCAGCGGTTGAAGCTGCGGCTTACCGGCTGACAGCCCCCGGTATCGGCGGCGAGGTGGGGGCTATGCTAGGTACGATGCGAGCGATGTTCCAGGGCTTGTTTCTGGCTCCGCACTTTGTCGGACAAGCGGTTAAAGGAAGCGTTCTGGCTGCCGCGATGTTCGAGGAGCTTGGCTTTGAGACAAAGCCAAGCTGGGATGAGCCGCGCACCGATCTGATTCAGGCGGTCCGCTTCGGACAAGCCGAGCATCTCATCGCCTTCGTGCAGGGCATTCAGCAGGCGGCGGCCGTGGATTCGCATGTTGTTCCCGAGCCTTGGGATATGCCCGGCTATGAGAATCCGGTCATCATGGCGGCCGGCACTTTCATCCAAGGCGGCAGCCTGGAGCTATCGGCGGACGCGCCGATTCGGGAACCTTTCATTGCGTACATGCAAGGCGGGCTGACATACGCTCATGCGAAATATGGTGTTCTGACGGCGTTATATCGACTTGTGAACAGCGGATTAATTGTGATTAAACCTCACATAACTTGACACATTTACGGTATAACGTATAGAATGAACATATAAATGAGCGACTGGAAGGTTGATGCGACATGGCTGATGAAATTCGCAGAAATATGGCCTTATTTCCGATCGGCATCGTAATGAAGCTGACGGATCTGACGGCGAGACAAATCCGTTACTACGAGCAGCATGAGTTGATTGTGCCCGCAAGGACGGCTGGGAACCAGCGGTTATTTTCGTTCAACGACGTGGAGAGGCTGCTGGAGATTAAATCTTTAATCGAGAAGGGCGTTAACATTGCGGGCATCAAGCAGGTCATGAATCCGGTTTCGAAGGAATCCGAGGAAGCAACGATCGTCAGCGAGCAGTCCGAAGTGAAGCGCAGAGAGCTTTCGGACCAACAGCTTCACCGCATGCTGAAGCAGCAGCTGCTCGAGAAAAGGCCGGGCCAAGCTTCGCTTATTCAAGGCCAGCTTACCCGTTTCTTAAATAAGCGTTAAGAGACATTCTACATTAACAATTGATTTGCAAACAAAGGAGATGATTCTGTGAGTTTCACCAAAGAAGACATCAAACGTATTGCGCAGGAACAAAATGTGCGGTTTATTCGTCTGCAATTTACCGATTTGCTGGGCACGATCAAAAATGTTGAAATCCCTTTCAGCCAGCTGGATAAAGCACTCGATAATAAAATGATGTTTGACGGATCCTCCATTGAAGGGTATGTTCGGATAGAGGAATCCGACATGTATTTATATCCGGATTTAGATACTTGGGTCGTATTCCCATGGGTTACGGAGGACCGTGTTGCCCGCCTGATTTGCGACATTTATATGCCGGACGGCACACCGTTCGCAGGCGATCCGCGCGGCATTCTGAAGCGCGCCCTGAAAGAAGCGGAAGAGCTAGGCTACACCGCCATGAACGTTGGGCCTGAACCGGAATTTTTCTTGTTCAAGACGGATGACCGCGGAGAGCCGACGACCGAGTTGAACGACCAAGGCGGTTATTTCGACCTTGCTCCAATGGACATGGGGGAGAACTGCCGTCGCGAAATCGTGCTCACGCTGGAGGAAATGGGCTTCGAGATTGAAGCGTCTCACCATGAGGTTGCCCCTGGACAGCATGAAATCGACTTTAAATATGCCGATGCGATTAAAGCGGCAGACCAAATACAAACCTTCAAGCTGGTTGTCAAGACGATCGCCCGCGAGCATGGCCTGCATGCCTCGTTTATGCCTAAGCCGTTATTCGGCGTGAATGGTTCCGGCATGCACTGTCACCAGTCGTTGTTTCAAGGCGATACGAATGTTTTCTATGACGAGAAGGACAAGCTTGGTTTAAGTGCGGAAGCGCGTCAATATATGGCCGGTATCCTGAAGCACGCCCGCGCGATGGCTGCCATTACGAATCCGACGGTCAATTCTTACAAACGTCTTGTTCCCGGCTATGAAGCGCCTTGCTACGTAGCATGGTCGGCAAGCAACCGCTCGCCGATGATCCGTATCCCTGCTTCGCGCGGCCTGAGCACACGGGTTGAGGTTCGTAACCCGGACCCTGCGGCGAACCCTTATCTGGCGCTGGCCGTTATGCTGAAAGCGGGACTTGACGGCATTGTCAGCAAGCTGCCTTTGCCGTCGCCGACGGACCGCAATATTTATATCATGACGGAAGAAGAGCGCCAGGACGCTGGAATTCCAAGCTTGCCGCTTGATTTGAAGGAAGCGCTGGATGAGATGCTTCGGAGCGACGTCGTCTGCGAAGCTCTTGGAGATCATGCCTTGGCCCATTTCTATGAGCTGAAGGAAATCGAGTGGGATATGTACCGCACCCAGGTTCACCAGTGGGAACGCGATCAGTATTTGACTCTGTACTAACAACCAAAATCCCTTAACGCTTAAGCGTTAAGGGATTTTTAGTTGAAGGACTGAACTCGCCGGTTAAATAAAGAAGCTGATAATCAGTAATATTGAGCCGATAACGACAGCGATTACGCCGCCAAACTTTGTCATGAAAAGGTAAGTGTCACTTGGTTCCGAATCGCCGTCAACCGCCCAACCGTGTTTCAAATACCAGCCGATAGAAGGGAAGATGATATTCACGATACCGATAAGGATTAACATCACAAATATGAAAATGTGCATCATTATCGACTCCTTGTCGTTCGCAGTTGGCGCGTTTCGTTAGGGAAATGCTTATAGGGTCAATTTACCTCGGATGGTTCGTTCATAAACCATGAAATATGGGTGCAATGGCGGCATATGAGAATGGCGGCATTTTTGTTTGCCCAGTCGACACCGAAAAAAGTGGCGCCTCTTGAATTCAATTGGCGATAGTCCTTATCGAAGGTATCGTTCCTGCAGCAAGGACAAACCAGCAGTGAATCCCCCGCTTTATACTTCATCATAGATCGCTTCCTTTCCGGTTGTTTAATTTACAGTACGTTTACTTGGCTTGGCAGGTTTCAGGCCTGTTAGCATCAAGAAGAGGCTGGTTCCGGGTTAAAGCTCAACCCGTTCGGAACCAGCCTCTTCTTGATGTGCCGCTAGTACGCGGTTAGTTAGTGAATGTCGCGGAACAATCCGATGACTTTGCCAAGAATGGTGACGTTAGGGAGCAGAATCGGCTCCATGGCGGAGTTCTCCGGCTGTAAGCGGATATGGTTCTTCTCCTTGTAGAACGTCTTGACCGTCGCTTCGTCATCCTCTGTCATGGCCACGACGATCTCGCCGTTATTTGCAGTCTGCTGCTGGCGGACGATGACATAGTCGCCGTCATGAATGCCGGCCTCGATCATGCTCTCGCCAATGACGTTCAGGATGAACACGCTGTTATCGCCGACAAAATGGGCGGGAAGCGGGAAATACTCCTCGATGTTCTCCGTAGCGGTAATCGGCACGCCGGCCGTTACTTTGCCGACGATCGGCACCTTGGCCACGGCGAGCGGGATGATCCCGTCAACGCCTTCCTGGTCTAAAATCTCAATTGCGCGCGGCTTCGTCGGGTCGCGGCGGATAAGACCTTTCTTCTCCAGCCGGTCCAAATGACCGTGTACGGTTGAGCTTGACAATAATCCAACAGCTTCGCCGATTTCTCGAACGGAGGGTGGGTAGCCTTTCTCCCGGACTTCATTCTTAATAAATTCAAGAATTGAATGCTGCCGGTTCGAAATCTTCGACACTGCGATCACTCCATTAGTAGGTTTGTAGCAAATTATAACATAGAACCGGAGTTCGTACAAACATAAGTTCTCAAGTACAGAGGTTCGTATTTAAATGATTGACAGAGAACGCTTGTTCGTGTATTCTAAAAACAGAACAAACGTTTGGGGTGCTGAATAATGATTACAAGTCCAAGTTTTTATAAAACAATTCATAGGCAGGATGGAAGCGGTTCGGCGAAGGCCAGCCGAATCACCAAGCAGTTGTTAAGGCGCCATGCGGTTAAGCTGGCAGTTAGCCTTGCCGTCTTTGTCTTGCTGTTCACAAGTTTCTTGATGATGGGAACCGATGCGTCGGGTACAGTTCCTGCGCCGGCTTCGGCACAAGAGCAAGTCGTCACCGTCCAAGCCGGTGATACGCTGTGGACAATTGCGAAGCGGTTCGGCAACGAGAGCAAGGATATCCGATTCGTCATCTTTCTGATTAAAGACCGGAACGAGCTGCAATCCTCAGATATTAAGCCAGGCCAGAAGCTTATCATACCTTCCATATAAGAAATGCTTATTCCCGATATATATTCGGGCTCATATAACTTACTTGTAAAGCTTTCCTTCAAGCGGAATGGAGATATTCGCTTGTTTTGGAAAGTTTTTTTGCTTTTTGCGCAGGGTATAGTATGATTTTTATCGTCTATTAAAAAGGGGAAGGAAAGGAGAGACTAATTTGTTACAAGTAGAAGAGTTGAGTCATTCCTTCAAGAATGGCAATGAAATAACTGCCGTGCTGCACGATATCAGCTTTCGGGTACATAAAGGGCAAATGGTCGCTTTGCTTGGCAGCTCCGGATCAGGCAAATCCACGCTCCTTAACTTAATGGCCGGTCTGATGAAGCCGACGGAAGGCAATATTTTTATAGCCGGACACAGCATTTCCGCCATGAATGAGAATAAGCTGGCCGAGTTTCGACGCAAGCACATCGGTTTTATTTTTCAAGCTTATGAGCTGCTGGCTAATTTGACCGTCCGGGAAAATATCGAGCTTCCGCTCGTCTTTCAATCGGTACAACCTTCCGTTCGGAGGAAGAAGGCGCTGGAGCTGCTGGAGAAGGTCGGCATTCCCGATAAGGCCGATCTGTTTCCTTCTCAGCTTTCCGGCGGGCAGCAGCAGCGCGTCAGTATCGCGCGGTCGCTGATTACGGAGCCGTCCGTCATTTTCGCGGACGAGCCTACAGGAAACTTGGATACGAGAACAGAGGAAGAAATTTTGGCGATCCTGAAGACTTTGAATCAAACGCTCCATACGACATTTATCATCGTTACGCATGAACGGGAGGTTGCTGCGCAGACCGAGCATATCCTGACGCTTCGCGACGGATCTCTTGTTACGGACCGGCAAAAAGTCGCAGAAGTTTTGCCTTCAGGAGGAATAGCCATTGAGACTAAGTGACATTTCACGCCTGTCATGGGATCAGGTAAAACGCCGGAAGGTCGTTACCGCGCTATGCGCAGCCGGCATTTCGATCGGCTGTGCCGCCATCATCGTGGCGATGAGCATCGGGGAATCCGCGCAGCTCTATATCGAGAAGCAGATGAACAGCTACTTGAACATGGATGAAATAACGGTAAGGGCGAATAGCGGCGCATTCACGGACAACTCCGGATCTGCCGCGGACAACGAAGCTTTGCAGAAAGGGCTGCTGACGAGGCAGAAGCTTGACATAATGCGCCAAATCTCCCAAGTAAGCGCAGCCGCTCCTTATCGGCAGCTTGGCCATATGCAATTGTCAACGCTTGATCATTTGACCTCACAGTACTCGACGGAGCTGCTGGGCACGGATTTCGATACGCTGACCGCATTCGGCCATTCGTTTTTGTACGGCGGGCCGTCCGATCTGGCGGGGACGATTGTGCTTAACTACGGCGCAACGCTAGGCTTAATGGATGAAGAAACAAAGCAAAGCCTGCAGGAGCAAATGAGCGGAAATTATTATGACAAAGCCGTTATCGATCAAATGAACAGCTATAACCGCATTCCGACAGCCTTGTACCAGAAGCAGGTGCGATTTCTCTTCTATACGCCGGAAGGGGAAGCGTACAGCAGTCCGCTGCGCGTCGTCGGCGTTCTGCGGAAGCCAAGCGGAGTTAGCGAGGATAACCTAGCCTATGACAAGAAGGGATACGTCTCGCTTCAGACCGCCGAGATGCTGCAGAAGGAGCTTAAGCTGGGCGGGGAGATCAGCGGGGATTTTAACTCGATTATCGTAAAGGTTGACGATCAGGATCATATCGAGCAGGTTGAGCGGCAAATCCAGAAGCTGACCGTAACGACGGAAACGAATTTACATCAGAAGGAAAGACTGGCCGGCGAGTTCAAAATTTTGAAGGCGGCGGCGCTCGGGATCGGCGTATTCATATTGATCATCGCATCCATCTCGATTGTCGTCGCGATGACGATGTCTACTTATCAGAGGAGAAGACAGATCGGAATCATGAAGGTGCTGGGCGCAAACTTAAGCCAAATCCGCAATCTTTTTATCGTAGAAGCGGCTCTGCTGGGACTTCTTGGCGGCTTGCTGGGCGTGCTTTTCTCCTATTGGATCGTATGGGGAATTAACGGCTTGATCTACCGGCTGGCCGATGAGCAGGATTCGGTTATTATCTTTATTCCGCTGGCAACGATCCCTGTCGGGATGGCGTTCGCGCTGGCAACAGGAGTTTTCTCCGGCATTTATCCTGCTATCAGCGCATCGCGGACGGACGCATTAACGGCTATTCGACGCGATTAATATAAAGACAAAGGGAGAAGCAAACGATGAAGAAAAAAATAAAATGGGGCATTATCGGCGTTATTATAATTGCTATCAGCTTCAGCTTATATCGGATGGGCAATCCATCCCGCCCGACAACGGTCGTAGACGAATCGCAGCAAATTACTTTTCAAGTGACGAAGGAAACATTGGTAAATACGATCGAGGTGAAAGGGAAGTCTTTATACGAGCAGGAGACATTCGTATACGCCCCTTTCGGTTCGGAGGTTCTCGAGTGGCCGGTGGAGGACGGTCAGCAGGTTAAGAAGGGAGACGTCCTGTTTCGCCTTGATCAGAAGGCCGCGCAGAACGAAATCTCGCAAATGGAAGCGACCCTTCGCAAAGCGAAGCTCGAGTCGGAGCTTAACCAATACTTGAATCAGGCCGCTAACGAATGGACGCCGCTTGAAGCCTCAGAGGAAGAGAGAAAGAAGACGCTGGTCGCGAAGGAAGTGGCCCGTCTCCAAAATGAAGTGAACGACGTGACGGCAAGCATTCAAGAGCAGGAGCTCCTGCAGAAAAAGGCGAAGCTGAAGGAAGCGGACTATAAATCGCCGGCTGCCGGCATCTTTTTGTACGAAAGTCCCGGCAAACGTCCGCAAGCCGTCGGAGAGAACGATTATATCGGGAAGGTCGTGGATTTAAAGAAGCTCCAGTTCATCGCGCTGGTGGGTGAGCAGGATGTGTTTCGCATTAAGCCGGATATGCCCGTGAAGGTTAAAATGAACGCCATGAAGGATTTGGAGTTGAAAGGGACTGTTCAGAAGGTGTCCAAATTCGCCAAAACCGGAACGGACCAGAACAATCTCGACCAGGCGGCCCAGTTTGAAATCATCATAGCGCTCGAGCCGAATGACCATTTAATTGCCGGCTTAAGCTTGAACGGGGCGATTGAAACCGAACGTAAGGAGCTGGCCACCGTAGTGCCGTCTATCGCAATTATTAGGGAGGAAGGCAAACATTATGCGTTGTTGAACTCCGGCGGCAGCTTTGAGCGGAAGGAAATTAAGATCGGTCTGGAAACGCCCGAGAAGACGGAGGTGCTTGAAGGTTTGAAAGAAGGCGATCAGGTTGCCCTGCCTTAATGGCATAATTGCCGGAGCATATACGGTCTTTCGCGTCTATCGGTTCCTTGACAACAGAGTGTTGAAATGTAAAAGTAGAGAGTAGAGCATTTTGTCAGCATGAGAGGGGTGGAGCGGAATTATGGAGATCGAGAAATTAATCGCGCGCATAAACGAGCTTTCTCGAAAAAATAAAACGGTTGGCTTGACCGATGCGGAAACAGCGGAAAGAGCGGAGCTGCGCCAAAAATATTTAAACAATTTCAAGAGAAACTTTCGTCAGCAGCTAGATACCATTACGATTGTCGACGGTGACGACGCGATTAAGCATTAGTTGCCGCCGTCGTTCATTCATTTAATATCCGGGAAAGGGTGATTAGATGAAATATAATCTCTTAGGCAGGAGCGGCCTCGCCGTATCTGAGCTGTGTCTAGGCACGATGACGTTCGGCAATACGACGAGCGAAGCGGACTCGATCGAAATGATCAACCGCTTCGTCGATCGGGGCGGAAATTTCCTGGATACGGCGGACGTATATGTAAGCGGCCGATCGGAGGAAATCGTAGGCAAAGCGATGAAGAACAAACGTTCGGACATCGTGCTCGCGACGAAGGTGCGAATGACGACCTCGAGCAACATCAACGGCGCAGGTTTGTCCCGCAAGCATATCATGGACGGCGTTGAAGCAAGCCTTAAGCGGCTTCAAACCGATTACATCGATTTATACCAGGTGCATGTGTGGGATCACGCCACGCCGATCGAGGAGACGCTGCGAACGCTTGACGATTTGGTCTCATCGGGCAAGGTTCGTTACATAGGCTGTTCGAATTTTTTTTCATGGCAATTGATGAAGTCGCTAGCTTGCAGCGACGCAAGCCGGTACGTGAGATTCGTTTCGATTCAACCGCAGTATAGCCTGGTCAGCCGGCAAATGGACCGCGAGATGATGTCACTCTGCCTGGAAGAAAAGGTTGGCGTCATTCCATGGGCCCCGCTGGGCGGAGGCTTCCTCACGGGGAGATACTCGCGGAATACGCCGACCGAGGGA
Organism: Paenibacillus harenae DSM 16969; assembly: GCF_000422465.1. Classification (GTDB taxonomy): domain Bacteria; phylum Bacillota; class Bacilli; order Paenibacillales; family Paenibacillaceae; genus Pristimantibacillus; species Pristimantibacillus harenae. Next base: position 922,760 of record NZ_KE383842.1, read on the forward strand.
CGCTTGACCTCAAAGGTAGGCGAGAGCGCCTGGGTTAACCGCGCATTGGATAAAAACTTCGTCATATTGGATACGCTGCTGGAGGCGGCTTCCCAGCTTGGAAAATCGCCTGCCCAGGTTGCGCTCAGATGGCTGTTGCAGCGGGACGGCATTACTTCGCCGATCTTCGGCGCCAGCACGCTGGAGCAGTTTGAGGATAATATCGGCGCGGCAGGTTGGGAGATGCCGGCTGAAGTCTGGAGCAGGCTGGATGAGGTAAGCGCGCTTCCGGATGATTATCCGAACCGCTTTATTGAAAAGTTCCGCAGGCCGTTTGAATAGGTTCATTACTTAGGAGGAGTCAGTTTGTCACGATCTTGGGAGCGCAAGGTGCGCAAGAACATGAGTGTTATCAATAAACAGCGGAAGAAGCAGGGCACAGGCCAAATCGTGTTTAACGCCGATAAGTCGGAGAAAATCGTAGGACGCAACTTTATCGCTCCTATACTGTTGATCTTGTTCATCGGCATGTATGTCATCCTCATGCAAAACACGGAAGGTTTCAAAATAGACACGATGTTCTGGATTACGATCGGCTGTTATGTGCTGTTAGCGGCATTGTTCTATTTCCGCAGGCCGTATCTGACGATCGGCAAGGATTACGTACAAACGCGCCGGTTGACGGGAGATAAGCGATTGCCCGCTTCCGGAATAAAGGGCATCAACATACAATCCGGTTATGTGGTTATCGAGCCGGTCAAAGGCGCAAATTGGGTATTTTCGAAGGTCATGAACCGATACCCGACCGATGAAATGGCTGAGAAGCTGAGGGCGTTCGCGCAATCGAACAGCATCCCTTATCAGCAAAAATAAACTGTCAGGAGAGTTCTTACCATAATGATTAAACAAGCGGTATTATTTGATTTGGATGACACGCTGCTGTGGGATGACCGCAGCGTGAATGAAGCGTTTAAAGCAACATGCGAAGCGGCAGCGGCAGCGGTGGGCGTTGACCCGGAAGCATTGGAGGAGTCGGTCCGCCGCGAAGCGAGAGCCTTATATGAATCGTATGAGACTTACCCGTTCACCAAGATGATCGGCATCAACCCTTTCGAAGGGCTGTGGGCGCCGTTCCGCGAAGGCGAGCAGGAGGAATTCCGCAAGCTCGAGCAGCTTGCTCCCGCATACCGCAAGGCAGCGTGGACGCAAGGCCTCAAAGCGTTAGGCTATGATGATGAGCAGCTCGGAGCGAAGCTTGCCGAGCAGTTCCCTGCCGAACGGCGCGCCCGCCCGATCGTATATGAAGAGACGTTCCGTCTTCTAGATGCGCTCAAAGGGAAGTACAAGCTGCTGCTTCTGACTAACGGTTCTCCGGATCTGCAGAGAGAGAAGCTTGCGGGCGTTCCGCAGCTCGTGCCTTATTTTGATCATATTGTTATTTCGGGCGAATTTGGAGAAGGGAAGCCGGCGGCTTCCATATTCAAGCACGCGCTCGAGCGGCTCGGGATTGAGCCGGAGCATGGCATTATGGTTGGCGATAAGCTGACGACCGATATATTGGGAGCGAATACGATCGGCATGACCTCGGTATGGGTCAATCGCCACGGCGCCGTGCGTAACGATGAGATAGTCCCGACTCATGAGATCACGCACCTGGAGGAGCTGCTAAAGCTGCTGGAAGAGTAGTATGAATTCTATCATTTGTTAGAATGAATAAAAGCCCCTCGGAAACAGCGTCTGCTGTTTCCGGGGGGCTTCCGTTATGTCGGTATTGCGATTAAGCTTTGCTGGAAGAGAAGGATTCGTCCGCGAAAGGATGCGCGATCCAGCCTTCTGTCTCAATGAAGAGGCGAACGGCTACGATCTGGCGGTTCTCCATCAAGGTGAAGAAATGCGGCTTGTATTCCGGAACGGAAATAACGTCGCCCGCTTCAAGCTCGACGTCGAAATAGCCGACATCGTCCGTACCTTTAATGATAAAGATTCCTTTGCCGGCGGTAATGGCGCGAACCTCGTCTTCCGTATGCGTATGGACGTTTTCGAATTTTTTGAGAAGCTCATCCAGGTTCGGGGTGGCGTCGGACAATGCGATAACATCCCACGTTTTGTAGCCGCGGCGCTCGGCAAGATCACGAATTTCCTCATCGAATGCCGCTAATATTTGCTGCTTGTCTTCATCGGTGAGGACAAACTTTTCCTGCAAGCCTTCTGCTAATTTAGTAGGATCCCAATGTTCGTACAAAACCTCTTGTTTCTCAAGAAATGCCCGAACATTTTCTTCTCCCCGGATCCGTTCCTCCGTATTGCGAATTCTTATCTCCGCCATGAACATTCCCTCTTTTCCTATAGAGATTAAATGATATAATCATTATAAAACAAATCATAGGGAATGTCGATGGATGCTCCTTTTCACTAAGGGGCTATTCTGTTACACTATAGGTTAATGATTTCGGGGGGAAGGATGTATGAAATTGTCGAAACCGACCATACAACAAATGCTGCAGAAGCGCATCCTTATTATGGACGGCGCAATGGGAACGATGATTCAGCAAGCGGACTTAAACGAGAACGACTTTGGAGGTCCGGAGCTGGACGGCTGCAATGAGATGCTCGTTCTGACCCGTCCGGATGTCATACAGTCGATCCACGAGCAGTACCTGGAAGCCGGAGCGGACATTCTGGAGACGAATACGTTTGGCGCGACTAGCATCGTCTTGGCCGATTACGATATTCCGGAGAAAGCGAGAGAGATCAATCTGGCTGCCGCGAAGCTCGCGCGCGAGGCTTGCGATAAATACAGCACGCCGGATAAACCCCGTTATGTTGCCGGCGCGCTCGGTCCAACGACAAAGACGCTTTCGGTTACCGGCGGGGTGACGTTCGATGAGCTTGTTGACAGCTATTATGAGCAAGCGATCGCATTGATCGAAGGAGACGTTGACGCGCTGCTGCTTGAAACGTCGCAGGACACGCTTAATGTGAAAGCGGGCAGCATCGGCATACGGAAAGCGTTCGAAACGCTCGGCCGCGAGCTGCCGATTATGATATCCGGAACGATCGAGCCGATGGGGACGACGCTGGCCGGCCAGACGATCGAATCGTTCTATATTTCGCTGGAGCATTTGAAGCCGATTTCAATCGGACTCAACTGCGCGACGGGACCGGAGTTTATGCGCGACCATATCCGGTCGCTCAGCGACATTTCCAGAACGGCGGTCAGCTGCTACCCGAATGCCGGTCTGCCGGATGAGAACGGAAACTATCACGAATCGCCCGAATCGCTTGCCAAGAAAATGTCCGCCTTCGCCGAGCAGGGCTGGCTGAATATTGCCGGCGGCTGTTGCGGCACGACGCCTGCGCATATCCGCGTCATGGCGGAGACGATGGCGGCATATGAGCCGCGCACGAAGCTTGGCGAACATCCGGACGCGGTCTCGGGGATCGATACGGTTTACATCGAACCGGAGAACCGGCCGATCATGATCGGCGAACGTACGAATATATCGGGCTCGCGGAAGTTTAAACGGCTGATTAAAGAAGAAAAATTCGATGAAGCTTCGGAAATTGCGAGAGCGCAGGTCAAAGGCGGAGCGCATGTCATTGATATCAACCTGCAGGATACCGATATTGATGAAGCGTACGCCGTGCATCAATTTCTGCCTCAGGTTGTGAAGAAGATCAAGGCGCCGCTCATGCTCGACTCCACCTATGACCATATTATCGAGCTAGGCTTAAAATATTCGCAAGGAAAAGCGATTATTAACTCCATTAATCTGGAGGATGGCGAGTCGAAGTTCGAGAAGATTCTTCCGCTCATCCACCGTTACGGTGCCGCGGTTGTAATGATTCTGATTGATGAGCGCGGCCAAGCCGTTACCCGCGAGGCGAAGATGGAGGTAGCCGAACGTTCTTACGATCTGCTGGTCAATAAATACGGCATGAATCCGGAGGATATTATTTTCGATCCGAATATGTTTCCGGTCGGCTCCGGCGATCCGCAATATATCGGCTCTGCCGTGGAAACGCTTGAAGGAATCCGGATGATTAAGGAAAGATTCCCGCTTGCGAAGACGATTCTCGGTCTCAGCAATATTTCCTTCGGCCTGCCGGATGCCGGCCGCGAGGTGCTTAATTCGGTCTATCTGTACCATGCGACAAAAGCAGGCCTCGATTATGCGATTGTAAATACGGAGAAGCTGGAACGATACGCCTCCATACCCGAGGAAGAGCGCAGACTGGCCGAGGAGCTTATTTACAATACAACGGATGAGACGCTCGCTTCGTTCGTCGCGGCATTCCGGGACAAGAAGGTGGAGAAGAAGGAGAAAATCTCTAACCTATCGCTGGAAGAGCGGCTGGCTTCCTATGTAGTGGAAGGAACGAAGGAAGGGCTTTTTCCCGATTTGGATGAAGCGCTGGGCAAATATTCGGCAATGGACGTCATCAACGGTCCGCTTATGCGCGGCATGGAAGAGGTCGGCCGCTTATTTAACAATAATGAGCTCATCGTAGCCGAAGTGCTGCAGAGCGCCGAGGTCATGAAAGCATCGGTCAACTATTTAGAGCCATTCATGGAGAAGAACGAATCTTCCGTTAAGGGCAAAATCATTTTGGCGACGGTAAAAGGCGATGTGCATGACATCGGGAAGAACCTGGTTGAAATCATTTTATCGAATAACGGCTACAAAATAATAAATCTGGGGATTAAAGTACCGCCAGAGCAGCTGATCGAAGCGTATCGTAATGAAAAAGCAGACGCGATCGGTTTGTCCGGCTTGCTCGTCAAATCCGCGCAGCAGATGGTTATTACCGCGCAAGACTTGCGAAACGCGGGCATTGACGCACCGATTCTCGTCGGCGGGGCGGCGCTCACGCGCAAGTTTACGAAGACTAGAATAGGTCCGGAATACGACGGTCTCGTTCTCTATGCGAAGGACGCCATGGACGGCCTGGATATTGCCAATAAGCTGATGGATCCGTCCCACCGCTCGCTTCTCGAGGATGAGATGGCGGAATATAAAGCTTCAGGCGGAGCCGGAGAAGATGAGAAAAAAGCGCTGCCGCAATTAACGCGCGCCGTGCGCTCCAGCATTTCGGCAGACGCGCCGGTATTCGCGCCGCCTGATCTCGACCGGCATGTGCTGCGCGACGTTCCGATACCTCACGTCATACCGTACGTGAATATGCAAATGCTGCTCGGCCATCATCTTGGCTTGAAAGGCAACGTCGAACAATTGCTCAACGAAGGCAATGAGAAAGCGGTGCAATTGAAAGCGGCCGTGGATGAGATTTTGCGCGAGGGCGGCACGGAGGGATACATCCGCGCGCATGGCATGTACCGTTTCTTCCCGGCCCAATCCTCCGGCAATGATGTCATCATTTATAATCCGGAGGACACGGCGAAGGAAATCAAGCGTTTCACTTTTCCCCGCCAGAACGTTGAACCGTATTTATGCTTAGCCGACTTCTTGAAGCCGGTTGAGAGCGGCGTGATGGATTACGTGGGATTCCTGGTCGTAACCGCCGGACAAGGCATCCGCGATCTTGCGAATCAGTGGAAGGACAGCGGCGATTACTTAAGATCTCACGCGCTGCAATCGGTGGCACTCGAGGTTGCCGAAGGCCTTGCCGAACGCGTCCACCATATGATGCGCGATATTTGCGGCTATCCGGACCCGGCGGAAATGACGATGAAGCAGCGCCACGGCGCTAGATACCAAGGCATTCGCGTATCCTTCGGCTATCCGGCTTGCCCGAATCTGGAGGATCAGGAGCCGCTGTTCGATCTGATGAAGCCGGAGGATATCGGCGTCGAGCTGACCGAAGGCTTCATGATGGAGCCGGAAGCGTCCGTATCCGCGATGGTATTCGCACATCCGGAAGCGCAATATTTTAACGTTGAGAAAGTGTAAGCAGCTGTAAAATAGACCTGCAGAACCCTCCGGCATTCGGATGACCGAGCTAGCGGGGGTTCTTCGTTTCATAATCGTCCGTTGCAAGGCAGATGCTAGTAGCGAGGTGAACGGGTAATGAATATTTGGTTTTTGGGAACGGGCGCCGGCCGGCCGGCCAAGCACCGGAATGTAACGGCTATCGCGCTCCAACTGCCTGAGCCGAGCTGCGGCTGGTGGCTGTTCGATGCGGGAGAAGCGACGCAGCATCAGCTGATGCGCACGCCGCTCAAACTTAACAAGCTGGAGGCGGTATTCGTTACCCACCTTCATGGCGATCATTTGTACGGGCTCCCGGGCTTGCTCAGCAGCCGTTCCTTCGTCGGCGGCGTCACGCCGGTCCAGCTGTTTGGTCCTCCCGGCTTGAAGCAATACATCGAGACCGTCTATGCCGTGAGCGGAACGCAGCTTGAATATGAGCTGCATATCCATGAGATCACGGATACCGACGGGATCATATGGGATAATGGCGCCTGCAAAGTCGAAGCGGGACCGCTGGAGCATCGCGTCCCTTGCATGGGCTACCGCGTGACGGAACACGACCAGCCCGGCAAGCTGCTCGTTCATAAGCTGAAGGAGCTCGGCATCGAAGCGGGTCCGCTCTACGGCAAGCTGAAGCAAGGGCAGTCTGTTACGCTTGAAGACGGAACCGTCGTGCGTTCGGAGGATGTGACCGGCGCCGCGAAAGCGGGCAGGGTGGTGACGATTCTAGGCGATACGAAGCCCTGCGGGACGGTGGAGATGCTTGCGAGAGGCGCCGATCTGCTCGTTCATGAAGCGACATTCGCAGCCGGAAATGAGGAAAAGGCGCATGAATTCGGTCACAGCACGACGGTGGAAGCAGCCGGGGCTGCAGCATCCGCGGGCGTTAAACAGCTGATCATGACGCATTTCAGCAGCCGTTACGGCAATGAGGATCTGGTCCGGCTTGAATCGGAGGCCAGAGCGATTTTCGAGTCCGTTACGGCAGCTGTTGATTTCTTGATGATTGAAATCAAACGTGAATAGATTTTGTTGCGGAGAGACCGTAATCCATGATAGAGTGGAGTGACATAAATATTGGAAGGGGTGAGCTTATGAGATCCATATACGGCCGCGTATACCGTTTCTGTAAGCATTCATCTCCTTCTTCCATTGAAACACTAAGGCGTTTATCGCTTTAGTGTTTTTATTTTTTTACGGAGGTGAGTCGGTTGAGCATGTATAAACGGGTTCTCATTAAATTGAGCGGCGGCGCCGTAGCCGGAAGCAGCGAGTTCGGCTTCGAGCCGGGGCGGCTGGAGCATATCGCAGGCGAGATTTTATCGGTTGTGAACATGGGCGTGGAGGTCTCGCTTGTCATTGGCGGCGGCAATATTTTTCGGGGAAACATGGCGGACAGCTGGGGGATTGAACGAGCGGAGGCCGATAATATCGGAACCTTGGCGACCGTTATAAACAGCCTTATGCTTAGGGGGGTTCTGAAGGCAAAAACCGGCAAAGAGGTAAGGGTCATGACCGCTCTTCCCGTCACATCGGTTGCCGAGCCGTATATTCGATTGAGGGCGATTCATCATTTGGAAAAGGGTTATATCGTTATTTTTGCCGGCGGTAACGGACAGCCCTTCGTCACGACCGATTACCCGTCCGTCCAACGGGCGATCGAGGTCAATTGTGACGCGCTGCTGGTAGCCAAGCAAGGCGTTGACGGCGTACTAAGCGCGGATCCCAAGTATAATAAGGATGCCAAAAAGTTTAGGTCGCTTCATTACGACGATGTGCTTCAGCGCAATCTAAAGGTCATGGACCAGTCCGCCTTTATCCTTGCAAGGGATTATAATTTGCCGGTTCATGTATTTAATTTCGACCGTCCCGGGTCGATGAAGCAAATTTGCGAGGGGGCTCCTAACGGGACGATTATAAGCGGCGGGTCGGTCATGCAGTTAGAGGGGTAGTCGACGGGAACGGCAGCCGGGAACATCGTGTTCCGGGCTGCCGTTTCTCAAATTCCAAGGAATGAATAAGTTTTACACTTCTATGCGCTTAGAATTCTCTGCGATACCGTATTCAGGGTAAGCCGCTTCATGAGCTGCTTCTGAAAATACGGAGTAAACGGTAGGCGTCCTCTGACAGGGACGCCTACAGGCGTTTCTGCTTGTGCTGAACCCTGCCGCTCATTCCATCCGAGGTCTACTGCTTGCTTCAACAGGCTGAGATGATGCGAGATGCCGGGCTTCGTCATTTGAATATGATCGGCGATTTCACCCGCCGTTATATCGCGCTCGCGCAATAAGTCAAGAACAATAAGCATCTATCAACCCACGACCAGCCTAATTATTCCGGAAAATTAAAATTGCAGACCGAACATGTATTCTGTAAAATAAAAAGCAACATAGGTTTGATGGGAGAGGGACGGTTATGAACCGGTTTACGGGAAAAACCTCCGGCTTGGAGGAATGGCTCCAGCAGGTGCGGCAAAACGCCGACATTATGGACAATGTAACGCACTGGCGAACCCTGGCTCCGCGAGAGGCGCGTACAGCCCCTTTGCCGGAAGGTCTGCACCATGCATGGAAGGAAGCGCTTCGGTCCCGGGGGATCAGCGAATTATATACGCACCAGGCGGAAGCCTATCGCGCGGCGCGCGACGGTCATCATGTCGTTGCCGTGACGCCGACGGCTTCCGGCAAGACGCTTTGTTACAATCTGCCGGTCATGCAGTCGCTGCTCGAGAACGAAGAGGGCAGGGCGCTTTATTTGTTTCCGACCAAGGCGCTTTCACAGGATCAAGTGGCAGAACTGCAAGCGCTCGCCGATCTGATGGACGTCGGCATTAAGACGCATACCTATGACGGCGATACGCCGCCTACGGTAAGAACGGCGATTCGGAATGCGGGACATATCGTCGTAACGAATCCGGATATGCTGCATTCGGCTATACTGCCGCATCACACGAAATGGGTCAAGCTGTTCGAAAATATTAAGTTTATCGTAATCGATGAGGTCCATGCTTACAGAGGCGTATTCGGCAGCCACGTGGCGAACGTCGTTCGCCGCTTGAAACGGATTTGCCGGTTTTACGGATCGAATCCGCAATTTATATGCGCTTCCGCAACGATCGATAATCCGCAGGAGCATGCGGAGCGGCTAATCGGCGAGAAGGTAAGGCTGGTGGACAATAACGGGGCGCCGATGGGCGAGAAGCATTTTGTGTTCTATAATCCCCCGGTCGTGAACAAGCAGCTCGGCATTCGCCGCAGCAGCGTCCTTGAGACGCGCAAGCTTGCCGGGCTTCTTCTGAATCAGGGCGTACAGACGATCGTCTTCGCGCGCAGCCGCGTCCGGGTCGAGCTGCTGCTCACGTATTTGCAGGAGCTGATCCGCGATAAGCTGAACGATAAGTCGATCCGCGGCTACCGGGGCGGTTATTTGCCGAAGCTTCGGAGAGAAATCGAACGCGGCCTGCGGTCGGGCGAAATCCGCGGAGTCGTCAGCACGAACGCGCTGGAGCTCGGAATCGACATCGGACAGCTGCAGGCATGCGTGCTGAACGGCTATCCGGGGACGATCGCAAGCACCTGGCAGCAATCGGGCCGTGCCGGAAGGCGGCAGGAAAGCTCGATCACGTTCATGGTTGCAAGCAGCAATCCGCTGGATCAATACATGATACAAAATCCCGATTTCTTCTTTAACCGGCCTCCTGAGCGGGCGTTGATTCATCCCGATAATTTGCTCGTGCTGATCGATCATGTGAAATGCGCCGCGTATGAGCTTCCGTTCGAGGCCGGAGAGCAATTCGGCGAGGAGAAACTGGAGGATATGATGGAGTTTCTCGTTGAGGAGAAGGTGCTGCACAAATCGGGAGGCAGATGGTACTGGATGGAGCAGTCCTTTCCGGCCCATAACATTTCACTGCGTACGGCGGCACAGGAAAATTTCGTCATCATCGACAATACGAACGGCAGCAGGGTGCTCGGAGAGGTCGACCGGTTCAGCGCGCCGACGTTAATACACGAGGAAGCGATCTATATCCACGAGGGCGTGCAATATCAGGTGGAGAAGCTCGATTACCCCGAGAAAAAAGCCTACGTCCGGGAGGTCAGCGTCGATTATTATACCGATGCGAATCTAGCGGTCGAGCTGAAGGTGCTGCACGTAGATAAGGAACGCGAGTCGGGTGAGCTGGTCCGGCAGTTTGGGGAGCTGACCGTAAACGCGAAACCGACGATTTTCAAAAAAATCAAGCTCCGCACGCACGAGAATATCGGCTCCGGTCCCATCCATTTGCCCGAGGAGGAGCTTCACACGAGCGGATATTGGTTCTCCTTCAGCGAGGATGCGGCCGCGCGCAAGAGCAAGAACGAAATGCAATTTGCGCTGCTTGGGATCGCGAACGTTCTCGTACATATCGCTCCGCTTTATTTGATGTGCGATCCGTTCGATATTCGGGTTGTGCCGCAGGTGAAAGCGGTGCATACGAAGAAGCCGACGATTTATTTCTATGACCGTTATCCCGGCGGAATCGGGTTGAGCGAACGGTTGTTCGAGGTGCATGACGAGTTAATTAACCAGGCGAAGTCGCTTATTCGCTCCTGTACTTGCCTAAGCGGGTGCCCGGCATGCGTCGGGCCGATCGAAGAGGTCGGTCTGCTCGGCAAGCAGCAGGCGCTTGAGCTTCTGAATGAAGCGGGAGGCGCGCGATGAGCGGATTGCGGGACCGGATGAACCGCTTGCGGGGCGAACAGGCGGGGAAGACGGCCGAGGACGCTGCGGCGGAATGGCTGACAAACGAAGCGGAGAACGTTCAGGGCGAACTGGAAGCGGCTGAACAAGCCGAAGAATGGATTTCCCCGGTATGGGACCGTTTTGGCGTGAAGCTTCATACGAATGAGACCGGCAGCTTCCTTCTCCGCAGGATCGAATATCCGGCTGATTACAGGCATGGGCAACACGCGATCAACGAGCTGCACCTGGCTTCCTCGGGTCTGAACGCCTTTCATGCAAGAAACCATGATACATTCGCAGAGCAGGTGCTGTTTCTCGATCTAGAAACGACGGGGCTAGGCGTCGGAGCGGGCAACGTACCTTTTATGATCGGGATCGGTTATATAACGCAGGAACGGTTTACGATTGAACAGGCCTTGATCAGGCATCCGGCCGAGGAGCGGGCAATGCTCGCTTATTTGGCGGAGAAGCTCCCGCAGTACACGTACCTTGCAACCTATAACGGCAGAACGTTTGACTGGCCGCTCGTGCAAAACCGATTTATTATGAACGGGCTCGGACGCAAGCTTTGGGAGCCGCTTCATATTGATTTTCTCCATCCGGCAAGGTCGGTTTGGCGAAATACGCTAGTCTCCTGCAGGCTTAGCCATGTCGAAGAGGAGCGGCTTGGCATTCAGAGAGAGGACGACGTGCCGGGCTCGCTAGCGCCTCAGCTTTATTTTCAGTTTTTGGCGGACGGAAATCCTGCCCCTCTTGAAGGGGTATTCCGCCATAATGAAACCGATATGCTGTCGCTTGCTTGCTTGGCGATCCGCTTCGGCCATCTATTGAACGGTAATCTGGTCGATTACATTCCGCTGCCGGAGGAGCCGGAGGAGATGGTTCGCACCGGATTGTGGCTGGAGAAGATGGGAAAGACGAATCTGTCCGAGCCGTTGTTCGAGATGGCTGCCAGGTCGGAAACTGCAGGGCCGTCAACGCTGGTAATGCTGGCGGCGCGCGATAAGAAAGCTGGAAATTGGGCACGCGCTGTGTTATTGTGGCAGAAGGCTGTTATACGTACTTCGCCGAATTTCGGGGCGGCAGCCATGGAAGCAAGCGTTGAGCTGGCCATGTATTATGAGCATAAGCTCAAGGATTTTGAATCGGCGCTCGGACATGCCGGTACCGCTTTCGAGCAAGCGTTAAATCAATCGATGCTCGTCAGGCGGGACGCCAAGAAACGAGCGGAGCTCGATTCCTTACGGAACCGGATAGCCCGCTTGCGCCGCAAAGCAGGCATGCAGACCTTATAGATAAGCAAGTGACGGTCGTTATGCTTGCGAGGGAGGTGCATCTATGACGGATAATCGGCCTAAAATGCACGGTTTATTAATAGATCTGGACGGCACCTTATATCACGGTACACATATGATCGACGGTGCGGATAAACTGATCTCGTATTTACGCGATACCAAGCTTCCGTTTCGATTCGTAACGAATAATTCGGCGGCATCGCCGGAGGATGTAGCGGAACGGCTTTTGAAGATGGGAATCCCGGCGGCAGCCGAAGAGGTGTGCACTTCTGCTCAAGCTGCGGCCGGATATATTTCCGGAATCCGTCCAGGCGCATCCGTATTTGTTGTAGGCGAGTCGGGGCTGACAAGCGCTGCCCGGGAAGCCGGCTTAACGTTAACGGATGAACAGCCGGATTTTGTCCTGCAGGGCATTGACCGGAAGCTCACCTACGAAAGGTTGACCAAGGCCGTTCGTTATATTCACGGCGGAGCGCAGTACGTGTTAACAAATCCGGATTTGCTGATCCCTTCGGGTGACGGTCTGATTCCCGGGGCAGGTTCAATCGGAGCGATGCTGAAGGCGGCCGGCGGCAAGGAGCCCGTATTGATCGGCAAACCTTCGCCAATTTTGATGGAATATACATTGAAGAGCATTGGACTTGCCGCAGAAGAAGCATGGGTAATCGGCGATAACCTGGCAACGGACATCGCTTTCGGCGAAGCTGCCGGCTGCGGAACGCTGCTCGTGCTAACCGGTCTCACCACCGCTCAAAACATCGATTATTATATGGAGCAGGCCGGCTGTAAGCCCGATGTGGTCTGCAATCATTTAGAAGAGCTTCGTTCGTATATATCTGACCACAGGGAGATATAGTAGAGAGAAAACGAAGGCTATAGGAAGGAAGAGAGCTTTCATGCAGGAACTGCCGGAGTTGGAAGTAATTCGGGATATGCTGACCGAGCGATTCGCCGGGGCTCAAATGACCGGTATCGAGGTCGTCAACGAGAAGGTATTGCAAGCGGGCAAGGAACAGCTGGAGCGCGACGCCGTTATGAAGAGCGTATGGTTTATCGAGCGCCGCGGCAAGCATTTGTTGTTTCATTTGGATAACGGCAAACGGCTCCTTGCGCAATTTGGTCAAGGCGCTTACTTATATGCCGGGAATGAAGAAGATCGGCCAGGCCGGACGGCGCAGGTCAAGCTTTATTTTGGCGAGCGGATCTTATATTTCGTCGGAATGCGCGCAGGCGATATGCAGCTGCTAACGGTGAAAGAGGTTGAAGCGTTATTAGGCGCCCTTGGCCCTGACCCGTTCGACAAACGGTTGACAGTTGAGAAGTTTATGGATCGTTTTGCCAAAAAGCGCGGATCCATAAAGTCCGCACTAATGGACCCGCATGTCATCACAGGTATCGGCTCCGTGTACTCGGATGAAATCTGCTTCGACGCAGCGATTCGGCCGGACGCAAAAGTTCCGTTGCTGGATCGTGATAACTGGGCACGGCTGTATCATTCGATGCATAAAGTACTAAAGGAAGCGATTTCATTAGGCGGTATCGGGGAGCATCCTTTTGCAGAGGGCGACAGCTTGACGGGCGGATATGCCCCCCATCTTCAGGTGCACAATCGGGAAGGCCAGCTTTGCAGCCAAACCGGCGCAGTGATTGAGAGAATGGAGGTTTCCGGCCGGAAAGCGTTTTTCAGTCCCGGCTTCCAGACAATCAATGAATAAGCAAGCTTTAAATCCATCATTGGAATGGAGGCTTCATTCATGATTCACGTTTACTTAGACGATTATCGCGCCTGTCCGAAAGGATTCGTGCCGGCTCTGAGCGCGGAGGAATGCAAACGGCTGCTGGATATCGAAGAGATCGGCATCCTGTCACTGGATTACGACCTGGGCTGGGCTCAGCCGACCGGCTACGAAGTGGTGCTTCACATGGTGGAGACCGGGCGTTACCCGGAGCAAATCTACCTGCACACCTCCAGTATCGCCGGCCGCATGCAAATGTATCATTTGCTCGCAACCAACGCGCCCTCCCATATTAAACTCCATAACGGCCCCATGCCGGACGCTGTTATTCATACGATAGCCGAACTTTAGCGGTGGCAGCCGGGTAACGCAAGGCTAAGCGAGCTCACATTGTGAGCTCTTTAACGTGGCCAAACCCTCTGAGCAGGTGATTTCTATGAAGGCCAGCGAAGGAGCCAAGGTTAACGGTGTTGCGGCGTGAAACCGGACAAGCCCTCATAAGACAGGGAGAATAATGTTATTTAATGAAACTAAACGGGGAACAAATAGAAAGAACCTCAAATAGTAACCAATAATTAAACGATCGGCCTTATTTTTGCTTTGTAGACGACAAAGATCGTATTTAAGTTCAGAACATGCAATTAAACCCATCCAACAGCGGCTCAAGGTCAGATTAGTATCAAATGATGAGATTAATCGATCGGGACATACCTCGGCGCACCAAAAGTAAAGCGTGTCCCGCAGGGACGAAAGCGATCATACATCGAACGAAGCTCGTAAGATCCCTCCAAAAGTAAAGGGTGTCCCGCAGGGACGAAAGCGATTATTCACCAAACGAAGCTTACAACCGTCACAGCAAATCCGGCGTTAGTACAATTGCAGGTGTGTCCAGAGGAACGCAGTCCTTGGGGCCCTCCCTTGGAAGGGAGGGTTTGGGTGGGTTCGAAGCGCCTTTGAAGGGTTTTGGTCGTTAAATCACAATGAAAGAGGCATAAAAAGTGACACAATGGATCGGTACGGCTAATCAAGGTTATGCACCATATGCGATAGAGGAACTGCGGCGGCTGTTAGACGGCGCGTCCTTCACGCAGCTTGCGGCGGGGGAAGTGTTCCTGATAAGCAGCCCGCTGGGGCGGGAGGAGACGCTGCAGGCGATCCGGCAGCAGGAGCCGATTTTTTTGCGGCATATACAGCCGGTCGATCGGACGATAGAAATTGCCGGAAATGCCAATGATTTAGAGCAGCTGTCCGGTATGGTGCGAAATGCGGTGCTTGCGTTCGAGAATAAACGGACGGCCGTACATGTTCGCCGCACATCCAAAACAGAATATCTTTACTCCGCCGCCGATACGAAGGCCGTCCTGGATGCGGTGCTTGAAGAGCTCGGTTCAGAGCCTGTCGTTCAACAGCCGGAGACGATTATTGCTATTTATGCTGCAGTTAATGAGCTATACGTCGGTTTTGGTTCGCCGAAGGACATGCTGTCTGACTGGCCGGGCGGCGCCATTCGGTTTCAGCGGGAGGAAGGTCAAATATCCCGTGCCAAATTTAAGCTTTTGGAGGCGGAAAGGGAATTTGGACTACAATACGCGAAGCATCGGCATGCGCTGGATGTCGGGGCTGCTCCCGGCGGTTGGACTTCGCTGCTGCTCGAGCGGGGTCTGCGGGTTACCGCAATCGATCCCGCGGAGCTGCATCCGTCATTAATGGCTTATCCTACGTTAACTTATCTGAAGCGGAACGCTTCCGAGGTGAAATTAGAACCTGGCACTTTCGATCTGCTCGTCTGCGATATGAGCTGGAGTCCGATGCTGATGTGCAAGCTTGTTCTCGATCTAGAGCCGGCCCTGACGAAGGACGCGACTGCCATTATCACCGTCAAGCTGATGCACCGCAAGCCGCTGCAGACGATACGTGATGTCATCTCCCGATTGTCGACGGAATTCGTGCTGCAGAAAGCAAAGCAGCTGTTCCATAATCGCGAAGAAATAACGTTGTACCTTCAAAAAAAATGAGGAAACGCATCTCGGTACTGTGCCGTTCCTACGGCACAAGCCCGTTTCCGGGTAAATCATCATTTCGGTCATACGATTACCCTTGATTACGGCCTTTCATGAGGGCGATCTTTTCTATCCAAGCTCATCCGTCGATTTCTCGTATACCTGCGCTTATACAGAGAGGGGAGTTTTGCCATGTCAAACCTGAAAGCGCTTTATATGAATTTGCGAATCAAGCACAAAATGTTCGTCCTTATTTCCGTTATCATGCTGGTAGTCGCGGTGCTTGGCATCGTTGTCCAGCGATATACTTTCGATTTCTACGATCAGGAAATTTATCAGCAATCGTCCAAAGCGCTTCGTTTGTCCACGCTGAACATCGAGAACGAATTGAAGAAGATGGAGAAGCTCACCTTCATGCTCGCGACCGATCCGACGATCCAGCATTATTTGCGGTCGATTAAAAGCGGACTATCCGATTACGATAATTATGTCGTGCGAACAACGGTTCAGGAACGAATGGTCAATATCGGAGCGTTGGATAAATATGTGCTGTCGTCACAGCTCTATGACGTGAATGATAACGAATATGCCGTTGGCGCGAATTCGATCACGGTCAGCATGGAACGCTTAAATCAATTCAAAACGATGACGGCCGTTAACCAGGGCGGCATGACGTGGATTGCGCCAGGCGGCAAAGATCAATCGCTCATCGCCGCACGCGAGGTTCGTTCGTTCCAGCAGCTCAAGTTGGATAATATCGGAACGTTGGCGCTGCGGATCGATATGAATAAGCTCTTCAGCGATTTTGCCAAAGGGATGAACAGCAACGACGCCCGGCTCATCATCATGGAGGACAAGCAAGCGATCTACCCTGAAGCTTCGGAATTTCCGATCGAACGGCTTAACGAGATTACCGGCAGAGAAGGTTATGAAATCATCAGCACGGACGGAAAAAAGTATTTCGTCACGTACATGGCGTCAACCAAAACGGAGTGGACTTACTTCACGCTCATTCCGTTCGACAGTATATTTGACCGGGTCGTGAAGGTGAAGAATACGATTATCATCATTTTTATCGTACTGTTTGTCGCGATTTTATTAGTAGCGGTCGGCTTCGCGAACGGCATAACGGAACCGATCGAACGGCTGAATGCAAAAATGAAAAAGGTTCAGCTCGGCAACTTCGACTATGCGGACGAGCCGGGCGACCGGGCGCTGGCGATGGACGAGGCGGGGCAAATGCACCGGAATTTCAGGATTATGGTGGAGCGAATTAACGAGCTCATTCATGAGAACTACGTGAAGCAGCTCACGATCCGCGATACGGAGTTCAAGGCGCTGCAGGCTCAAATCAACCCGCACTTTTTGTACAATACGCTGGAATCGATCAATTGGTCGGCCAAGCTGAGTAACCAGACGCATATTTCACAGATGGTCGAAGCGCTCGGCTCGCTGCTTAGAACGTCCATCAATCAGAAGGAACCGCTCATTCCGATATCCCAAGAGCTGGAGATTATCGGCCATTACGTCACGATCCAGAAGTACCGCTTTGAGGAGAGGCTTGACTTCCACATCGATGTTCCGGATATGCTTCTGACTTGCCGAATTCCTAAGCTGTCCCTGCAGCCGCTCGTCGAGAATGCGATTAATTACGGGTTGGAGCAAATGATTGACACTTGTTCGATAAAAATTCATGCTTATACGGATCAAGAGTTGTTATTCATTACGGTACAGGATAACGGTCCGGGGATGGAGATCTCGTTCGTCGAGCAGTTGCTGGGCGGACAGGTGAAAACAAAAGGATCCGGGCTAGGACTTAAAAATATCGAGGACCGTATCAAGCTGCTGTATGGCGAAGCCTATGGTTTATCCGTCGAAAGCGCGCCTAACGAAGGGACGAAGGTGATCTTGATGCTTCCTTATGAAAAGAGGGATTTCCATGTATAAGGTGCTGCTGGTCGATGACGAGAGAATTATCGTTGAAGGCATATCCCGCACGGTGGACTGGCAAGCTTTCAATACCGAATTAGTCGGAACGGCCCGTAACGGGATCGAAGCGTTGTCCTTTATTGAAACTCATCTGCCGGACATCGTAATCTCCGATATCAAAATGCCGGGAATGAACGGCTTGCAGCTGGTTGAAAAAGTACATGAACAATTTCCGCATATCGCATTTATTCTATTATCCGGCTTCAGCGAGTTTGACTATGCCCGCACGGCGATGCAATTCGGCGTCAAGCATTATTTGTTGAAGCCCTGCAATGAAAATACGATTACGCAGGCAATGAGCGAGATCATAGGCGATCTGGAGAAGCAGCAGACGCAGGAAACCTTCATGCAGAACATCCAAACGGAATTATCGAAGGTGCTCCCCCACGCAAAGGAACAGTTTTTGAAGGAGCTCGTCACGAATAAGACTTACGGGCAGCGCGAGTGGGATGATTACGGCCAAATGTTCCGGATCAAGGTCGATAATGATCGGGTGCGGCTGCTGCTCTTTCAAATTGAAGGAGCCTTCGAGTTCGAGCATATGTTCGCGATCAAAAACATAGCGCAGGATGTTCTCGGCAAATCCATCGTCCTGCTCGGCACAACGATCGGCAAGCATGTCCTGTTGCTCATTAAGGCGATGGATGAAACGGAGACTTTATTCGCCCGGTTGATTGAAATTAAACAAACCTTTACGGCTTATTATAAAATGGATGCGACGGTCGCACTCAGCGACGCCGGCCAAATCATCGAGGCGCGCAAGATGTACCGCGAAACGCTGGAGTGCTTAAACTACCAGTATTATTTGGGTGAAGGCAGCATTATTACGAAGAAGGACATCGACCGGGAAGAAGAGACGGACCTTAAGCCGTTTATCTACGATGAAGAGCTGCTCTGCATGCATGTCAAGTCAGGAGATTGGGCTTTTGTGCAGGCGGAGCTTCAGAACTATTTTAATCTGCTGGCAGACAGCCGGATGGATACGAACTTATCCAAATCTTATGTCATCCCGTTATATATCTCGATCGTACGCCAGGGAAATCCCGAGGAAATTAATGATTATGTCAAAAAAATCGCAAGCTTTGACCAATTTCATACGCTGAGGATGATTGAACAGTTCGTCACGGAAAACGCGGAGCAGATTTGTTTGAACAATTATCGCTCCCAAACGCGGAAGCATTCCACGATTATTCAGAAGATGCTCGGAATCGCCCGGGAGCAGCTTGGCAATCCGGACCTGTCGCTCGGCTGGGTGGCAAGTGAAATTCTTTATATGAACGCGGATTATTTAGGCAAGCTGTTTAAGAAAGAAACAGGCGACAAGTTTTCGAATTACGTGGTGAAGCTTCGGATGGATAAGGCGATGGAAGAGATCGAGAAGACCGGAGACGTGAAGGTGTTTGAGCTGGCGGAGAAGCTTGGTTTTGGAGACAATCCGCAGTATTTCAGCCAAGTATTCAAAAAATATACAGGCTGCACGCCGTCCGAGTACAGAAGGTCGCCATAATGGCGACCTCTGTTTTTTTAACAAAGAAAGCGGTTTTTTGAATTCCTACGTTTCGACAATCCGCCTATAATAAACTTGTAAACAACATTAAAGAGTCTGGAAGGGGCGTAACACAATGAAAGCACGGAAAAAAATGCTTTTACTGCTTATGGCTTTCGCTCTCGTTCTCGTAAGCGCTTGCGGCGGCGGGAACTCGAACAATGCAGCGAATAACACAAACTCGGGAACAGAGGCGACGGATGGGACAGACGAAACGGCGGAAGCTAAGCCGGTCACCCTGCGAATCGCCTGGTGGGGCGGACAGCCTCGTCACGATTACACGATGAAAGTTATCGAAATGTACAAGGAAAAAAATCCGCATGTCACCATCGAGATGGAATATGCGAACTATGACGATTATTGGAAGAAGCTGGCTCCGCAAGCGGCTGCGAATGAGCTGCCGGACATCATTCAAATCGATACGCAAAACTACTCGCAATACGCAGGCAGAAATCAACTGGCCGATTTATCGCCATATCTGAACAATCAGATCGACGTTACCGACATTTCGCAAAATGCGATCGACGGCGGCAAGCTGGGCGATAAGCTGTACGGCATCAACCTTGGCGTAAATGCGCTGGGATTGAATTATGATCCGACTCTTCTTAAGAAAGCAGGCATCGATTCCATTCCTGAAAACTGGACTTGGGACAACTACGTTGAGATGGCAGGCAAAGCCAAAGCGGCTGGCCTATACTTCGATAGCGGCATGCGGGCGGAAGTATTCTTCGGATATTACCTTCGTACTCTAGGCAAAACCCTGTTTAATGCGGAAGGCAATGGCCTTGGCTATGAAGACGATCAAATGTTCACTGATTTCTTCGGCATGCTGGCTAAGCTGGTTATCGACGGCGCGGCTCCGGCACCGGATGTACTGGCTCAAATTAAGGGCGCTGAAGACAGCCATCTTGTGCTCAATCAAGGGATCGGCGTATGGCAATGGTCCAATCAATACGTTGGCTTGCAGCAGGTTGCTAACCGTCCGATGGCGATCGCTCCGATGACGGGTCCTAATATGGAAAAGGGTTTATTCTTGAAGCCAAGCATGTTCTTCTCCGTTTCGGAGAACTCGAAAGCGAAGGAAGAAGCGGCTAAGTTTATCAGCTTCTTCGTCAACGATATCGAAGCAAACAAATTGATCTTGGGCGACCGCGGCGTTCCGGTCTCCGCTAAAGTAAAAGAAGCTTTGAAAGAGGTTTCCACTGAGGCTCAAATTCAAGTGTACGACTATGTAGCTTGGGCAGAAGCGAACAGCTCGCCAATGGATCCAGCCGATCCGATCGGTTCCGCTGAAGTATTTAAATCGCTTACAAGCTTGGCTGAGCAAATGAATTACAACAAAATCAAGCCGGAAGAGGCTGCTAAGAAATTTAGAGATGAAGCAACCGCCATTCTTAAGAAAAACAAGTAAAATTGTTTGAGCAGAGGCGATGGCTGGTCGTTAGATCGGCCGTCGCTCTTTCATACTTGGCGCGTTAGCCGACGCATAGGAGTTGGAGAAGATGAAATCGCTATCACTCAAAAATAATTTGATCGGATACACCTTCATTGGTCCGTTCGTTATCGGGTTTTTATTATTCACCCTTGTTCCCGCGATAGCATCGTTATATTTCTCGGTTACGGATTATGATCTATTATCTACGCCGGCATTTATCGGTTTTGAAAACTATTCGTCTATGTTCACGGATGATTCGAAGTATTGGGCATCGCTTAAGGTAACATTTCTGTATGTATTTATCGGAGTGCCGCTTCGCTTAGCATTTGCCTTATTTATAGCTATGATATTAAACACAGCCTCGAAAGCAATCGGGTTATACCGGACGGTTTATTATCTCCCATCCATTATCGGCGGAAGCGTCGCCGTATCCATTATGTGGCGCAACCTGTTTGGGGATGAGGGAGTTATTAACCATTTCCTGAATGTACTCGGTTTAGATAGCGTGAGATGGTTCGCAGAACCGGTAGCAGCGCTCTGGATGTTGATTACGTTGTCGGTATGGCAGTTTGGTTCGTCTATGCTCATCTTCCTTGCCGGATTGAAAAACATTCCGCCGGAATTATACGAAGCGTCTAATGTGGACGGAGCAGGTCCTATCGTGCGTTTTTTCAAAATAACATTGCCTATGCTGAGCCCGATCATCCTTTTCAACACGATTATGCAAACGATCGGGGCGTTCATGACATTTGTTCCAGCCTACATCATTTCCAAAGGAGAAGGCGGTCCGCTTGATGGAACCTTGCTGTATTCC
Organism: Paenibacillus harenae DSM 16969; assembly: GCF_000422465.1. Classification (GTDB taxonomy): domain Bacteria; phylum Bacillota; class Bacilli; order Paenibacillales; family Paenibacillaceae; genus Pristimantibacillus; species Pristimantibacillus harenae. The sequence continues at coordinate 944,209 of NZ_KE383842.1, forward strand.
TTGTATTTATTCCGTCAGGCATTCGTCTATTTCGATATGGGCTATGCGTCCGCGATGGCATGGGTTATGCTCATCATTATCGCGATTCTTACGGGAATCTTGTTCTGGACATCTAAGAAATGGGTTCATTACGAGTCGAAAGGTGGCCATTAATCATGATGTTGAAAAAGCTGAAGTGGCCTGTTTATCACATCTTCGTTTCCTTGCTGGCAATCGGCATGGTTTATCCCGTCCTATGGTTGTTAATGAGCTCGTTTAAACAAAGCAATCTGATATTCGCTACCGCTGATTCACTTATTCCGCAGCCGTGGATATGGGAGAATTATAAGATCGGCTGGATCGGCATCGCGGGCCAGTCTTTCGGAAATTTCATCATGAACTCGCTTGAAATTGTCGTACTGTCGACCATCGGCGCCGTATTGTCTTCCGCATTCATCGCCTTCGGTTTTGCAAGATTGAATTTCGCCGGCAAAACGTTCTGGTTCGGTATTATGATGGTGACGCTTATGCTTCCGCATGACGTCGTGCTGGTGCCGCAATATATTTTGTTTGCGAAGCTGGAGTGGTTGAATTCCATTAAGCCGATCGTCATTCCGCAATATTTCGGCATTCCGTTCTTTATTTTCCTGCTCATCCAGTTCATCCGGACAATCCCGAATGAGCTGGACGAGGCGGCTACGATCGACGGCTGCGGGAAGTTCAGGCTGTTCTTCCGGATCATTCTGCCGCTGGTTGTGCCTGCGCTAGCGACGGCATCCATATTTTCTTTCTACTGGCGCTGGGAGGATTTGCTCGGACCGGTTCTTTACTTAAACCGGCCAAGCTTGTATCCGGTATCGATGGGCCTGAAGATGTTCCTGGACAGCGATACGGTATCGAACTGGGGAGCGATGTTCGCCATGTCGATCGTCAGTCTGATTCCTGTACTTGCTATTTTCTTCGCATTTCAGAAGTACATCGTTGAAGGAATCAGTACAAGCGGGTTGAAATAATATTTGGAAAGCTCAAGGGAGAGGAAGATGGAAATGCCGCAGCTTCAATTTGACGAAAACCACATTCGTGACGTAATCGACCGTGTAGTAGACCGTACTTTTAGAATGGACTTCAGTTGGGATTGGCCTGGCGGCGTTGCTTTCTACGGCGTGGCCGAAGCTTATGAAGCAACGGGCAACGAGCGTTACATTCAATTGCTAAAGGAATGGGTAGACGAGAAGCTGGAAGACGGGCTGCCAAAGCTGTCCGTGAACGGCGTATCGATCGGCCATTCACTTATCTCTCTTTATAAAGCGACCGACGACCAAAAATATTTAGACGTCGCCATTCAAATGGCGGAATACTTAAAGCATGATGCGGTTCGGTTCGCGGATGGCGTTTTCCAGCATACGGTCAATTCGGAAACGTACAATTTTCCGGAGCAGGCTTGGGTCGACACGATGATGATGGCCGGTTATTTCCTCGTTCGCATGGGGCATTTGCTCAATCGAACCGACTATTTGGAGGACGGCCTAAAGCAATATCACGGACATGAGCATTTCCTGCAGGATCCGGTATCCAATTTGTATTATCACGGCTGGGACAATATCGCGCAAAATCATATGTCTTCGATCTTCTGGGCGCGCGGCAACTCCTGGGCCGCTCTGACAATGGCGAAAGCACTGCCTCATATCGCGGTGCAGCACCCGTCCTTCATGATTATCGAGGGCTCCATGCGCGATCAGCTCAGCTCGCTTGTTCGACTGCAAGATGATAACGGTCTATGGCATACGGTCCTCAACGACGACACTTCGTATTGCGAAACATCCGGCTCAGCGGGTATAGCCGCTAGTTTGTTCGTATTCGGTTCACTCTATAACAAATATATCCAACGCTCGATTAGCGGGATTTTAGGTCAAATTACGGAAGATGGCTCGGTTCTGAACGTATCCGCAGGCACGGCAGTGATGAATGACCTGCAAGGCTACCGCGATGTTGCCCATAAGCGGGTTCAAGGCTGGGGACAAGGGCTTGCTTTAGCTTTCCTGGCAGAGCTGCTCCAGTCCAAAAAAAGAGTATTTTAAGAGGGAAATAAGGTTGTCGGTTGGTAAGGACTTATGATAATGTTGCATTAAATATCCATTAACGGGAAAGCATCCAGGGAACGCTTGCGCTGTTGCGGGCGGGTTCAGGATGCTTTTTTGGTTATTTCGAAAGGAGCGGAGCTTATGAACAGTCAATTTTCGCCTTTCCCAATCCTGAATAAAGGCGATATCGTCGGGGGGCGTTACCGCGTTGCGGGAATGATCGGACGCGGCGGAATGGGTGCGGTATATGCGATGGAGGATTTGAAGCTTGGAGGCATGCTTAGAGCCGTGAAAATAACCCGAATGCCGCCGGACGCCAATCACGCCTTTACGGATGAAGCTCAAATGCTCATGAAGCTGAATCATCCTCATCTCCCGCATCTAATCGATTATTTTCGAATGGAGGAGCATGGCTGCGACGCGCTTGTGATGGATTATTTTCACGGTCAGACGATTTCGTCTTATTACGGCGGATCTTATGTGCGCTTTCATTTTTCTCAAATCGTATACATCGGTCTGCAGCTTTGTTCCGCTTTACGGTATTTGCATCAGCAGTCGCCGCCGATCGTCCATCGGGATTTGAAGCCTTCCAATGTGATGATAGACGGGAAGGGAGAGGTTAAGCTGATTGATTTCGGCATTTCCAGACTGTACAAGGAGGACGGGACGCAGGATACGGTTCAACTGGGGACGGTAGGCTTTGCGGCGCCGGAGCAAGCCGGAGGCGGCCAGAGCGATGCGAGAACCGATATATACGGTCTTGGATCGCTGCTTTATTTCATGGTTACGGGTGGAGCGCTTTTTCAACACCCGGATGGGAGTATAAGCGCAAGAGATCAGTTTAAGCGAGCGCAGACGGACATGCGGCCGGGTCTCAAGCCGATACTTGAGCGAATGCTGCAGGCCAAGCCTTCGAACAGGTATCAAACGATGGGGGAAGCGGAGGAGGATCTCAAACAATTGGCGCTCGGGAACCTGGAGACATGTAATTACGCTGCGGAGCATAGGCTCAAACCTTCCTTTCATGCAAATCTCTGCTTTCGGATCTGCGTCGTTTCGATCGCTCCCGGCGCAGGCGCGACGTTTCTGACACTTACTATGGCATCCTTGTTAGCGGAGGCGGGTTTATCGGTAACGGCCGCGGAATACGGCGGCTTGCGGCCCGAGTGGCATGCCCTTCTAACCCGTCAATTTCAAAACCGGAAAGCGGCTGCTCCGGAAAATACGGCATTTGATGATCGTTATTTTCATTTTAAGCAGCGGGATTTTGACTTGAATTGGTTTGCGTTAGAGCCGAGCTTCAAGGAAAACCCGACCATCGGAGGGGAAGGGCAGAAATTCGAACAGATGCTGCGCCAATCAGGCAGTGCCGTACAGCTGCTTGACCTGTCCGGCAAGTGGGGGGAGCCGGAGGCGATGCAGCTGCTGCTTCAAGCTAGAATCGTCCTCGCAGTAGGCGATCCGGCCGTATATAAGTGGCAGGCGTCCGGGCTGCAGAAGCTTGCAAGCATCCAGCAGGAGCTGAGGCAGAACGGCAGATCGCTCATCTGGGCCGCCAACAAGGACGTCAGCTTCCGCGGCCGGAACGAATGGCTGTCGTTGTTTCCGGTCAGGCCGGCGGCCGTTATTCCGCATCTGCCATCGGCAGACATTCTAAATGCTCATTGGAACGGCGATCGGCTAACCGGCGCGGCTAAGTCAGGAAAAAAGCTGCATCAAGCAATGAAGCCTCTGATGGCTGCGATTTACAATGAATTTAACACAAAATAGACGTATTTATGGTACAATGATGCGTGCATATAAGGCATAAGCATTCATGCCTGAGTATGGAAGTTGCAAGAATGGAGCTAATCATAACATGAGTTTGTTAACAGTAGAGCAATTATCACATACGTTTGGCGATCGCGTTTTGTTTAAAAATGTTTCCTTCCGGCTGCTCGCGGGCGAGCATGTCGGACTTGTCGGGGCGAACGGCACAGGAAAATCAACGTTGATGAACATTTTGACCGGAAAGCTGCTGAAGGACGAAGGGAAGGCGGAATGGACGCCCCGCGTCCGTTACGGTTACCTGGACCAGCATACGAAGCTGGAAACGGGCAAAACCATCCGCGATGTCCTTAAGGATGCGTTCGCTCCGCTGCTCGTATTGGAGCAGGAGCTGAACGAGATCGCACTGCAGATGGGAGATGCGGATCCGGATACGCTCGACCAGCTGCTGATCCGGATGGGGGAAATTCAAGAGGAGCTGGAAATCGGAGATTTCTATCTGATCGATGTGAAAGTCGAGGAAATGGCCAACGGTCTCGGTCTCAGCGCAATCGGCTTGGATCGCGACGTTGCCGCGCTTAGCGGCGGACAAAGGACGAAGGTCTTATTGGCTAAGCTTCTTCTGGAGAAGCCTACGGTCCTATTGCTTGACGAGCCTACGAACTATTTGGACGAAGAGCATGTCAATTGGCTGACGAACTATTTGAAAAACTACCCGTACGCCTTTATTCTTATATCGCATGAAACGGGCTTTATGAACCAGGTGGTTGACGTTATTTACCACTTGGAATTTGCGAAGCTAACCCGATATTCCGCTAATTACGAGAAGTTTCTGGAAATGGCGGACATGAATAAGTCGCAGCATCTCGAAGCCTATGAGAAGCAGCAGGACTACATTAAGAAGCAGGAAGACTTTATTCAAAAGAATAAAGCGAGGGCTTCAACCTCCGGTCGCGCGAAGAGCCGGGAGAAGCAGCTGGACCGGATCGAACGGATCGACCGCCCGGAAGAGGCGCCGAAGCCGACGTTTAACTTTAAAGAGTCGAGAACGAGCGGCAAAACGGTTTTTGAAGCCGAAGGCATGGTTATCGGTTATTCGAAGCCCCTTCTGCCAAGGATGAATGTGCTTATTGAACGCGGCGACAAAATAGCGATCGTCGGCTGCAACGGTGTAGGCAAATCAACGCTCTTGAAGACGATTCTAGGCGTCATCCCTCCGTTGGAAGGGCAATTATATCTTGGCGACTTCTTAAATCCGGCCTATTTCGAGCAGGAGGCGAAGGCGCCTTCGCTTACGCCGCTGGACGATGTCTGGAACGAATTCTCGTTCATGAACCAGCATGAGGTACGGGCCGCGCTTGCGCGCTGCGGTCTGAAGAACGAACATATCACGCGTTCGCTTAATCAATTGAGCGGGGGAGAGCAAGCGAAGGTACGCCTATGCAAGCTCATGCTGCGCGAGAGCAACTGGATTTTGTTCGATGAGCCGACCAACCATCTGGACGTCGTGGCGAAGGCCGAGCTGAGACGCGCCCTTCAAGCTTACAAAGGGACGGTCGTGCTGGTCTCACACGAGCCGGAATTCTATGAGGATTGGGTTTCAAAGATATGGGATGTTGAAGCTTGGTCCATGCAGAGCTAGGGGTGAACCGATAATGGCTGAAAGAGCGTTTGGCCTGAGAGCGCTTGGAGAAGTGTTTCTGGCCGCGTTGAAGCTTGGTCTTACTTCGTTTGGCGGTCCCATTGCCCACATAGGTTATTTCCGCGAGGAATATGTTACGCGCAGGAAATGGGTAACGGATCGCAACTTCGCGGATTTAGTCGCGTTATGCCAATTCCTCCCCGGACCGGCCAGCAGCCAGCTGGGGATGGCCATTGGCGCGAAGCGGGCAGGCGTAATCGGCGCAATTGCCGCGTGGATCGGCTTCACGCTTCCTTCGGCGGTGCTGATGATCGCTTTTGCCTATGGCGCGCAATCGTTAGTCGCAGATGAAGCAGGCTGGCTGCAAGGATTGAAGCTTGCGGCCGTAGCGATCGTAGCGCAGGCGGTTTGGAGCATGTCGCGATCGTTGGCGCCGGATCGGCTGCGTGCGACAATCGTCCTTGTCACCGCAAGCGTTGCGATTCTTTGGCCCACGATGGCGGGTCAATTGGTACTGCTTCTTCTATGCGCCGGCATTGGCATTGCTGTCTTTAAACCGGGGACGGATACGAAAGGCGAATCGGCGTTTGTTGACGGTCAGCGTGCAATAGGCCGCGGATTTGCCGTCAGTATGCTTGCTCTTTTTTTCCTGCTCCTTATCGGTCTGCCGGTCGTCAGCTATTGGTCCGGCTCCCCTCTTTTATCCTTAATCGACAGCATCTACCGAGCAGGCTCACTCGTATTCGGCGGGGGACATGCCGTATTGCCGATGCTGGAAACAGAGCTGCTAAGTTCGGAGCAGCAGCTGTTAACAAGCGATCAATTTATGGCAGGCTACGGTGCGGTGCAAGCGGTACCGGGTCCGTTATTCACATTTGCGGCTTACATCGGCGCAGCGATGCAGACGGGACCGATGCGAATCGGGTATGCCGTCATTGCGCTGCTTTCCATTTTTCTGCCTTCGTTTCTGCTAGTAATAGGAGCTCTTCCTTTCTGGGAGGCACTGAAGAGGAACAGGCTCGCCCAATCGGCTTTAATGGGAGTGAATGCCGGTATCGTCGGCATTCTGCTTGCAGCCCTGTATGATCCGATTTTTGTCGACACGGTAACTTCCGCCAAACAGCTGGTGTTTGTTCTGATTTTGTTTGCTTTTCTTCAGTTCTGGAAGCGTCCTGCGTGGCAAGCGGTCCTGCTTGCGGCGATTGCCGGTCTACTGATCCTGTAGATCGGCTTACTTGCATTTGTGATACAGCTTCATTATGATGAAAATATCCGTTCTTGTGTAAGAACGGCGGTTTTTAATAAATGCTAATACTTGACTTCAACCATTAATTGACAACCGGAAGTTGGTGAACCTCTTAGATGAAAGAACGTATTCTTGTCGTGGAAGACGAAACAGGGATTTCCCGCATCCTGCAGCTGGAGCTGGAGCATGAGGGCTACACGGTGGGGACGGCCGCCGACGGCCGCACCGGATACGAAATGGCCTCCTCCGGAGAATGGCAGCTCGTGCTGCTTGATGTGATGCTGCCCGAGATGAGCGGGATCGAGGTGCTGAGGCTGCTTCGGCAGGCCGGCAACCCGGTGCCTATTATATTATTAACCGCACGAGATACGGTGCCCGATAAAGTAAGTGGATTCGAGCACGGCGCGAATGATTATATAACGAAACCGTTTGCGATGGAGGAGCTCCTTGCCCGGGTCCGTAACATATTGCGTATTTTCCAGCAGCATCCCCGCGAGGCGGAAGGCTCGGATATGATCAAGGTGGGCGACCTGACGATCGAGCTGCGAACACGCAAGGTGTACCGCAAGGATATTCTGATCGAGCTGACCCCGCGCGAGTTCGAGCTGCTTGTTTATTTGGTTGAGAATAAAAATGAGGAAAAATCGCGGGAAGACATTTTATCGGAAGTATGGGGCTATGACTTCATCGGCGAGACGAACCTGGTCGACGTGTATATCCGTTATTTGCGGCAGAAGCTGGATAAAGGCTACCGCCACAAGCTCATTCATACGGTACGCGGCGTAGGTTACATGGTTAAGGAGCCCGATGCATGACGCTCCGCAAAAGGTTTACGCTGTTTACGATTTTTTGGTTCATATTCATCCTGATTTTATTTAATATATTCGTTTATTTCTATGTGATTAAGATCACGACGGAAAGCGAAGAAGAAGTGATTGCCAACAAGGTCACTCTTATGCTGGAGAATCCCAGAATTCAGAGCAGCCGAGGACTCAATACGCCGGAGCTGCTCAACGAATATTATAACGTGAACGAAATGATTCGTATTATCGTACCGAATAATAGAGTCGTGAATATTACAGGCTCCGATCCGCTTCTCTTGCAGCTTCCGGCAGCGTTTGAGGCCCAGCATACGACCGGCAAGATTATGAAGGGCGGGGAGCGCATCTTGTATATGCGCGTCCCCCTTTACGAGGGAAACCGCGTCATTGCGATGCTTGAGATTAACCGTATCCTGGATGAGCTGGATAACTACCTGCAGGTGCTTGTCGCTGCGCTTAGCATAACGAGCGGCGGCGCGATTTTGTTTGCGATATTCGGTACCTATTGGTTTACATCCAGACTGACGGCGCCCATTCAACAGATGGTCAATACGATGCGTGAGATCGACCGGAGCGGGAAGCTGAGGCAGATTGAGCTGAGCAACCGCGAAGAGTCTGCAGAGCTGCTTCAGCTCGTCCGCGCTTTTAATCAAATGATCGGGCGGCTCGACCGGACGTTCGCGAAGCAGAAGCAGTTCGTCGCCGACGCGTCTCATGAGCTGAAGACGCCGCTGACGGTAATCAGCAGCTATGCCGGCATGTTGAAGCGCTGGGGACGCGATGATGAAAGCTTGCGCGACGAAGCGATCGAGGCGATCGACAAAGAAGCGAACCGGCTGCAAAATTTGACAAAATCGATGTTGATGCTTGCCGAGGCCGAACAAGAGGATTGGCTGAAGCTGGAGCTTTTTGATGTCGTCCAAGTGGTTGATGAGCTTTCCACGATGCTGCAGACGACTTTCGGACGGCCGATTCGGGTCAAAGCGTTCTCGAAGGTGGTCAAGATGGTGGGCGACAAGGATAAAATAAGGCAGTTGCTCGTCATATTGCTCGACAATGCGATCAAGTATTCGAAGGATCCGATCGATGTCACCGTAACGCTCGTAAGAAATATTGTTAAGATCGAGGTTAAGGACAAAGGAATGGGCATTCCGGAGAATGAGATCCCGCATCTGTTCGAAAGGTTCTACCGCGTTGACGGCGCAAGAAGCCGCGCGACCGGCGGAGTCGGGCTGGGATTATCCATTGCGAAGCGGATCATTGATCTGCACGAAGGCAAGGTCGATGTATTCAGCTTGCCGGATCTTGGTACGACGATCACTTTGCAATTCAAGCAGCGCAAGCAATAACTACGGCAACGGAGGGGAAGCCGGATGAAGTTTCGCACGGCAGCGGTACAATATCATTTGGAGGACATCGGCTCGTTCGAGCAATTCGCGGAGCAGGTGACGCATTATGTGCGGAACGCTTCCGAATACGGCGTTCAGTTTATTTTGTTTCCCGAATTTATGACGACGCAATTGCTATCCATCGGAGACGGGAGGGGGCGTGCGCTTCCGATCGGGCGATTGCCCGATTTTACGGAAGCTTATTTGCATTTGTTCACTTCATTAGCGAAGGAGTACGGCATATCCATCGTCGGTGGAACGCATGTTGTAGAGATGGAGGATGGCAAGCGCAGAAATGCCGCGCATCTGTTCCACCCGGACGGGAAGGTCGACGTGCAGCACAAAATTCATTTGACCCCCACCGAGGTAAGCGAATGGAATATGTCTCCGGGCGAAGGCCTGGACGTTTTCGAAACGCCGTTTGGCACGATTGCGATGCTTACCTGCTACGATATCGAGTTTCCTGAAATCGTTCGTATGGCGCGGGCGAAGGGAGCGGACGTCATTTTCTGCCCTTCCTGTACGGACGACAGGCACGGCTTCTACCGGGTCAGGTACTGCTGCCATGCAAGAGCGGTTGAGAACCAGGTATATATCGTAACTACGGGGACGGTCGGTTCACTTCGCAAGGTTGATTTCATGCGCGCCAATTTCGGCCAGGCTGCGGTCATCGCACCGAATGACATCCCTTTCCCGCCTGCAGGCATCTTATGCGAAGGAGTCGTCAATGACGATATGCTGGTTGTCGCGGATCTTGATCTTGCGCTTCTGGAGGAAGTAAGGGTTAAGGGCTCGGTTACGACCTGGCGCGATCGCCGAACTGATTTATATCCCGACTGGAGCTGACTATTCCCGATCTTTTGACAAGCCGGTACGAAGGGAGGGACTGTTCTGCGCAAAGAACTGTATTTGTACGTAGACGGAAAACCTCAAAGAGCCGTTATCCGCAATTATGGGAGACCCGATTTTCAATCCATGATCGATGTGCAGAGAGCCAGCTTCCCGCCGCCTTTTCCGGAAGAGCTTTGGTGGAACGAGGAACAATTGAACGAGCATGTTACCCGTTTCCCCGAAGGAGCGATATGCGCGGAAATCGAAGGGCGGTTAATCGGTTCGATGACGGGACTGATCGTGGCTTTGAAGGATAACGGACATTCGCATGATTGGGAGTCGATCACCGGGGGCGGATATATCCGCAACCATAATCCGGACGGGGACACCCTATATGTCGTCGATATTTGCGTCATACCGGAGTATCGCCAGTCAGGCATCGGCAAGTGGCTGATGCAGACGATGTACGAGACGGTTGTACAGCATGGGCTCCTCAGACTGCTCGGTGGCGGGCGGATGCCGGGATACGGCGCGCGTAAGCTTGAGGTTTCGCCTGAACAATATTTGGAAAACGTGCTGATGGGTATATGGAAGGACCCCGTAATCAGTTTTTTGCTGCGCTGCGGCCGTATGCCGGTTGGCATTGCGCGAAATTATTTGGAAGATGAGCAATCCGGGAACCATGCCGTTCTTATGGAATGGCGCAATCCGTTTAAATGAAGGAGAGGGCATTCATTTGTTAACTTATCATCGCATTACTTCCATTCGAGACCCGTATTTCGGTTCCTTACATAAGCTGCTTCAAACCATATTCCCGCCGGAGGAAGTTCTTGCTTACGAGCTATGGAAGGAACCGTTGGAGGACCCGTCGATCCATGTGTATGCAGCCATATACGAAGGCGAGGTCGTAGGCTCGACGGAGTACCGGTATTATCCCGAACTTCGGGTAGCAATGACTGACTTTACAATTATCGGTAAAGCGCAGCTCGGTATCGGTCGTTTCTTGCTGCGGAACCGAGAGCGCGACTTGCAGCGGCTAGCCGAGCAATCGGGTACGACGTCCATTGGGATGTTCGCCGAGATCTATGACCCGTTCCGGGCGGCAGACCATTCGTTCGGGGGCATATCGCCGATGAATCCGTATGTCCGCCGTGAAGTATTGTCGCATATCGGCTACAAACGATTAAATTTATCCTATGTGCATCCCTCTTGGGATCATGCAGGCGAAGCCGTAACCGAGCTCGACCTTGGCTTCCTGCCTGCGGACGATGGGCAACAAACGATTGATGCGTCTCTTGTTGCGTCATTCCTGGAGGGCTACTATTCGGCACTCCCGAATAAGCCGGAGCAGTGGCATAGCATGATGGATCATATCCGGGCATCGGAGACGATTGAGCTGCTGCCCCTATGACAAAGCTAATTTTCCGCGGTACAGGCGACTCCATGGGCGTGCCGCGCGTTTATTGCAGATGCGAAGTATGTGAGGAAGCAAGAACGACGAATACGAACCGGCGCTACCGGTCTTCCATGCAAATCGAGGACCGCGAAGCAGGCACCATATGGATTGATTGCGGACCGGATTGGGGAAAGCAGATGGAACAGGCTTCGTTGATTGAGATTGACACGATGCTCATCACCCACGCGCATTTCGACCATATCGGCGGCTTGCCGGAGTGGGCCGACGCCTGCCGCTGGCAGAAGAAACGCGGCGTAGCTTACGCTCCTTCCGAGGTTATCCAGGAAATTTCGGCACGGTTTCCGTGGCTTGCCAATCAAATCTCGTTCCAGTCTTTTGACGAAGCGATCACGCTCGGCAGCTGGAGAGTTTCCAGCTGGCGCGTTAACCATGGCAAGAACGGCTACGCGTACGCGTTCTTGTTCGAGCATAGGTCGAACGGTTATAAATGGGCTTACTGCTCCGATTCCATCGGGCTGACGGAGGATCAGCAGAAGCCGCTGTTCGGACTCGATCTGCTGGTGCTCGGCACCAGCTTCTATCATGAACCATTTGCTTATGAAACCCGGTCTGTCTACGATGTGACGGAAGCGGTCGAGCTAACGGCGAAGTGGGGGGTCAAGCGCACCTTGCTTACGCATTTGTCGCATGATATTGACCAGAGGAAACACTATCCGCTACCGGATACGATGCAATTCGCCAATACCGGTCTGACTCTTACTATATAATTTCTTCAAATGCGCGATTGCCGGGTTGACAACCGACCCGGCTTTTTTGTACATTTATGAAGTAAGGCATGAAAGGGGAAATTTTAATGTTTGCTGGTGTCCATAACTCATAAATTGGATATGGTCAGTTGATTAACTGGTCTTGCTAATGAGCAGTCGCGCAAAAAAAACACGCTGCAGCAGGGCTTATTTTGTCATCTGACGCCAAGAGTTCTGGACATGAGGATTTCCGCCTGAATGCTATTCGACACAGGCCTAATCACCGTGCTCATAAGCACGGTTTTTTTGTACCCTTTTTCTTGTATGCGCCTATGCGCGTATTCAATGAGAGCAGGTACGGATAGGGGCATATACGTCGATCAAGACAGGAATGGAGCGCACTCGCGTTCTGTTCCTGTCTTTTTTATTTATTTTCCGCATAACAAAGGAGGATTTAACAAGTGATGAATGAAGCGTCGTGGAGAAGATTGGAATTCGATAAGGTGAAGGAAAACGTCATTCGGCATACGGTCTCGCCTGCAGGGAAGGCGCTGGCAGAGCGTCTCGAACCTAGCACGAAACAACGGCAAATTGAATCGTGGCTGCAGGAGACAGAGGAAGCGTCCGAATTGCTGGCGAGCGGGGCGAGTATTCCGCTGTCCGCAATGGACGGGATTGATCCCTTTATGGCGTTGCTAGGCAAAGGACGCATATACAACGAGACGGAGCTGGATCAGCTGTCGGTATGGCTGACGTCGGTGGTGCAAATGAAGAAATATATGAACAGCAAACGCCATATTGCGCCGACGATTGCCGGTTATGCGGAATCGATGTACGATTGTCCGGCATTGCGCGAGGAGCTGAACCGATCCATCCGGTACGGCCAGCTAACCGACCAGGCGAGCGCCGATCTCTCTTATATCCGCAGGCATATCTACGCTTCCGAAGATAAAATTCAGAAAAAAATGGAGCATGCGCTGCATAAGTATCGAACAGCGCTGCAGGAGCCCGTTATCAGCAAACGTCGCGACCGGTTCGTCATCGCCGTGAAGCGGGAGCTGAGAAAGCAGGTTCCCGGCACGGTGTGGGATGAATCATCAAGCGGACAGACATTATTCGTAGAACCGCTTGACGCAGCGGAGCTTCAGGTGGAGCTGCAGCAATGGAAGGCGGAAGAGGAACGGGAGCGTACGATTATTTTGGCAAAGCTGTCCGAGCTGGCGGAGTCCTTCTCGTTCGAGCTGCACCGAAACGTGGAAGCGATGGCGACGTTTGATTTCATCACTGCCCGAGCGAAGCTGTCGCGTTCTTATGACGGCAAGCGCATTGCGCTCTCGGATCAGCCGGTCATTCGGCTCAGAGGGGCGCGTCACCCATTGCTGGGGAAGGATAGCGTCGCTTTAAACGTAGAGCTTGGGTATGATTGGAAACAGCTGATTATTACAGGCCCCAATACAGGCGGCAAGACCGTTACGCTGAAAACGATCGGGCTGTTTGCGCTGATGGTCCAATCCGGCCTGCTCGTTCCGGCTGAGAGCGGCAGCGTTATCGGCGTATTCCAGCATATCATCGCGGATGTGGGCGATGGTCAAAGTTTGGAACAGTCGTTAAGCACCTTCTCCTCGCACATTACCGTTCTGAAGGAAATGATGAAGTTCGCAGGCCCGAGAGCGCTGCTGCTGCTCGATGAGCTGGCGGCTGGGACGGATCCTTCCGAAGGGATCGCGTTGTCGATCGCCCTGCTTGAACAGCTGCTTGAGCGGGGGGCGCTTGCCGCGGCGACCACGCATTTTAACGAAATAAAATCGTTCGCCGCACGGACGGCCGGTTGCCAGAATGGAAAAATGGCATTCGATCCGGAAACGCTAAAGCCCCTTTACCGTTTGGAGATCGGCGAAGCTGGGGACAGTCATGCTTTTGCTATTGCAAGAAGGTTTGGTCTGTCCGAGGATGTCATGCTGCGTGCCGAACAGCTTCTCGTACGGAAGCAACATCCGGTTGACAGCGGAGCAGGGCAAGCGCTGGAGCATGCTGCGCCCGCCAAGACGGCCATGGCTGCACCTGCGAGGCCGGCGGAGCCCAAGGCTGAGAAGCTTGAAGATGCGGCAAAACCCAAGAAGAAGCCCTTCGAGAAGGGCGACGCCGTATGGATATATCCTTTGAAAAGGGCGGGAGTCGTATTTCGGCCGGCGGATGAACGGGGAAATGTCATCGTTCAAATCCAGGAGCAGAAGCTTACCTTTAACCATAAGCGGCTTAAGCTGTATATCGCAAAAACTGAGCTTTATCCCGGCGAGGAGTACGATCTGGATATCGTATTTGAATCGAAGGAAAACAGGAAGGCGCGCAATCTGATGAACAGGAAGTATGTAGAAGGCCTTACGATCGTTACGCCGGAGGAAGATATGTATTAAAGCAGCGCGAAACAGCCAAGATCCCGAAGATCTTGGCTGTTTGCATGCGGAAGAGCCGTTAATCGCGGCTTTGAATAATTAAGAGCCGGCCTTCGCTGATCCGAATGGTTCCGGAAGAAGTAAGCAGCACGTTGCTGATTCCGAGCGATTGACCGATGGACAGCGTCGCATCTGTGAGCGGATATTGAAAGCCCGTAAGCGTAATTCCTTTCACCCTCATCGACAAGGGCAGCAAGGAGACATTGGGGAAGCCTTGTTTCTGTATCTTCATTTCGTTTTGGGTCAGCATGATTATGTTATGTTCGTCGATAATGGCCGCCCGGACATTTTGCTCGGCTGCAAGCGCAAGCAGATGGACGTTCGCAAGCGAATGGTCGAACCTTGTTCCTAGCGCCCCGAGCAGCACTAGCTCTTGAGGCTTAAGGTCCAAAGCTAACCGGAATGCCATCTCGGTATCGGTATAATCCTTGTCGACCGGATCGCAGGCGATGGTCTGACCGCTGCTGCTCCGGATCGAAGCCAGCTCTTCTTCGGTTACCGAATCGAAATCCCCGATCGATATATCGGGCCGAAGACCTTGCGCAACGAGGAAATGTGCGCCGCTGTCCGCTCCTATCAGCATATCGCCCGATTGTATATATTCCAGGGCCCAGGGCCCTAATTGACCGCCTGTACAGATGACGATGCGCTGCTGCATGAATAAGTCCTCTCTTCTTGTAGGGGGAATGTACCGCATTCTAAGTATAAATCCTTTTGATCCATAATAACTAGAGTTTGATTTACGGTAAGCCGAACCGATTAAGGATATGGCGAAATTTGTCGTTGCGGAACCCGGTTCTCCCAGCTAAAATGGGGAAGGAAGTGCCGATGACAATTGTCGGCGAAACGGACGGAAAGCGGGGGAGTTTGGCGGTGGATATGGATATTTTCGGCATATTCAGCATTATCGGCACGATTGCCTTCGCAGTCAGCGGAGCGATCGTGGCGATGGAGGAGGAATACGATATTTTGGGCGTGTTCGTACTCGGGCTGGTAACGGCATTCGGCGGTGGGGTCGTTCGTAATTTGTTAATCGGCATGCCGGTAACGTCGCTTTGGAGCCAGGGCTATTTGCTTAAAATTGCGATTATCGCAATGACGGTTGCCTTCTTGCTGCCTGTCGCATGGATTCAGCGTTGGCGGCGGAGCGAAGCCTTTTTCGATGCAATCGGCTTATCTGCCTTTGCGATCCAGGGGGCGCTGTACGCGACTCAAATGAAGCATCCGCTCAGTGCGGTCCTGGTTGCCGCTATGTTGACCGGTATAGGCGGCGGCATTATCCGCGACGTGCTCGCCGGACGGAAACCGCTTGTTTTGAAAGATGAAATATACGCGGTATGGGCGATGCTGGCGGGACTTGCGATCGGAATCGGATGGTTTCAGACGACGTTTGAGTTATTATTTCTATTTGTCGTCATTATTACATTTCGGATGCTGTCGGTCTATTTCAAATGGAAGCTGCCGAGACGATCGCTTCGAACGGCTATTATTGAAACGGAGAGGAAGGGAGAAGTGCAGTGAAAACACGCATACTTTTTGTTTGTCTGGGCAATATATGCCGTTCGCCGATGGCGGAAGCGGTTATGCGACATCAGATTGAGAAAGCGGGATTATCCGGCACGATTGAAGTGGATTCCGCCGGTACGGGCGACTGGCATATCGGTCATCCTCCTCATGAGGGAACGCGCAAGCTGCTGGACGACCAGAATATATCCTATCAAGGGATGAAAGCCAGACAGGTGAGCGATCGTGATTTCAGCGAATTCGAATATATCATTTGCATGGACACGAATAATCTGCGCGACGTTCGCAAGCTGCTGCAGCACGCGGCCGGCAATTCCGACGAAGCGCAAGCGCCGGAGAGGAAGCTGTTCACCTTCATGGAGCTTCTCCCTGACAAGGGGATTAAGGATGTGCCCGATCCTTATTATGACGGAAACTTCCCGTACGTATACGAACTGGTGGAAGGCGGCTGCAAGGAGCTGCTGAAGCGCGTTCAAGCGGATTTGAAACGATAACGGCCATGAAAGAAGCTGTCCCGCGGTTCACCTTGAGCCGAACGGACAGCTTCTTTGCCATTTATTATTCTACATCGATAAAATAGGAAAGCGCCTGGTCAAGCTCCTTCTGCCAGAAGCCCCACTGATGCTTGCCGTCTTTCTCCTGATAAGCGACGGTCGCCTGTTTATGCTCCAGAAGCGCTTTCGCATTGCGGTTCAGGGCTACAAAATCAAACATGCCCCGATCGGTTTCATAAGCGTCCTCCTGAAGCCCTACGATCATATAAACATTGAGCCAGCTGAGGTCGCCCTGCGCGGAAATGATATTTTGAGAAACGCCGTAATAGGCGCCGGACAGCGACATGACGCGAGTGAACAAATGAGGATAGGCGAGCGCGAGATGGAGCGATACCGAACCGCCGAGAGAGTCGCCGGCCAGCACCCGATGCTGCGGGTCCTGTCTCGCCGAATACCGTTCCTCAATAAATGGGACAAGCTCTTCCCCGAAAAATCGGATATACCCGTCGTAACGGCTGCCGTCAGGCGTATATTCATCCGTGCGAATCTTCTTGTCGACATCTACTCCCACAATAATAAAAGGCTCCAGCCCTTCATCCAGAATCAATTTGGTAGCCGTTGTCGCGACTCGGCCGAAATTAAAAAAATCCTCGCCGTCCTGGCAATAGACAACCGGGTAACTAAGCAATTCATTGTAGCCCGGAGGCAGGAAAATACGTAAATTTCGGACTTGCTCGGGCAAAAAACGGCTTGGCACCGTTTCTTTCACTATGGTGCGCTTCAAATATCGTTCATCGGTCATTTCTTTATCTCCTTACGTTTTGTAATCTTGAATGGAATGCTGCGGTTGTGGGAAAACAATAGAAAGGTATGAAAAGGAACAATTGAGAAAATCAGCTTAGTTGTATTATGCTGTTACAGTCCAAAAATAAATCTGTAGCATATACAATTTCTTAACAGAAAGATGATTATTAGCGAAAAAACAACGGTTTTTTTGTTTTTTGCTTTGACCATTTTCGTTAAACAGGTTTATAATAATTCTATAACAGAGGTAAACGATTTTCAAATTTTTCGATTGAGGTGAGCGTTCAAAATGAGCAAATTGCCATACGAAGTTCAAACGGAACCGGTAACACCGCTATCCGTCTTGTCGCTTGAGGGCGAGGTCGTTAATCCGGACTTCATGCCGGAACTGACAGACGAACAATTAAAAGAAGTTATGTACCGCATGGTATTTACCCGCACTTGGGATGAGCGTGCCGTTAACCTGGGCCGTCAAGGAAGATTGGGCTTCTATGCGCCCGTATCCGGACAGGAAGCATCGATGGTCGGCAGCGAATATGCACTGAACAAAGACGATTTTATTTGCCCGGGCTATCGCGATATGCCGCAGCTGGTATGGCACGGACTGCCGCTTTACCAAGCATTCTTATATTCCCGCGGTCACCAGCACGGCGGACAAATTCCGCAGGACGTACATGTGCTAATGCCGCAAATTATCATCGGCGCTCAAATTTTGCACGCAACCGGCGTTGCAATGGCATTCAAGAAGAAGAACGAGAAACGCGTTGCCATCACGTACACGGGCGACGGCGGATCTTCGGAAGGCGATTTCTACGAAGGCTTGAACTTTGCCGGAGTTTATAAACTGCCGGTTATTTATGCCGTGCAGAACAACGGCTATGCGATTACGACTCCATTCGCGAAACAAACGGCTGCGCTGTCGATCGCTCATAAAGCGGTTGCCGCCGGCGTTCACGGCGTTCAGGTTGATGGCATGGACGTGCTGGCCGTTATCAAAGCGGTACGGGAAGCTGCAGAACGCGGCCGCAACGGGGAAGGCGCAACGCTGATCGAAATTCTAACCTACCGTTTCCGTCCGCACTCTATGGCAGACGATACGACAAAATACCGCACGAAGGAAGAGGAAGCGGAGTGGGCGCTTAAAGATCCTCTTGTCCGTTTCGGCAAATTTTTGGAGAAAAAAGGTCTTTGGACCGAAGAAGATACAAACCGCGTGAAAGAAGAAGCGAAAGCGACGGTTAACGAGCATATCAAGAAAGCGGAAGCGGCTGAGAAAATGACGGTTGTCGGCTTGATCGATTCGATGTTCGAGACGACGCCGCAGCATCTGGAAGAGCAGAAGGCCGATTTTCAATAGTAGAGGAGGAATAGACGATCATGGCTCAAATGAATATGTTGGAAGCGATTCGCGACGCGATGCGCATAGAATTGAAGCGTGATTCAAACGTGCTTATCTTCGGTGAGGACGTTGGCAAGGTTGGCGGTGTATTCCGCGTAACGGAAGGTTTGCAAGAGGAATTCGGCGAGGACCGCGTATTCGATACACCGCTTGCCGAATCGGCTATCGCAGGTATGGCGGTTGGCATGGGAACGCAAGGCTTCCGCCCGATCGCAGAAATTCAATTCGTCGGCTTCATCTATGAAGCGCTGGATCAAATGTTCGTTCAAGCGGCCCGAATGCGCTACCGTTCCGGCGGACGTTACAACGCGCCAATCGTATTCCGCACGCCGTTCGGCGGCGGCGTTAAGGCGGCGGAACTTCATACGGACTCGCTTGAAGGGCTTGCCGTTCAAACACCAGGTATTAAAGTCATCATCCCATCGAATCCTTATGATGCAAAAGGCTTGATGATTTCCGCGATCCGCGACAACGACCCCGTATTTTTCATGGAGCATTTGAACCTCTACCGCGCGTTCAAGGCTGATGTGCCTGAAGGCGAATATACGGTTGAAATCGGTAAAGCAAATGTCGTCCGCGAAGGCAGCGACGTAACGATCATCTCTTACGGCATGATGGTTCACACCGCAGTCAAAGCGGCGGAAGAGCTGGAGAAAACAGGCGTGAAAGCGGAGGTTATCGATCTGCGCACCCTGCTGCCGCTCGATATCGACACGATTGTCGCTTCGATTCAAAAAACAAACCGGGCGATCGTCGTCCAGGAAGCGCAAAAAACATCCGGTGTAGCAGCTGAGGTTATTGCGCAAATTAATGAAAAAGCAATCCTGCATCTGGAAGCGCCAGTGCTTCGCGTTGCAGGTCCGGATACCGTATATCCATTCGCTCAGATTGAGGATGCGTGGCTTCCATCCGCAGCTCGTATCTCTGCAGCGGTTCAAAAAGTAATGAACTTTTAGAGGAGGTTGCTAGCGGTGGCTAAATTCGAATATCGTTTCCCGGAGCTGGGCGAGGGTTTGCACGAAGGCGAAATCGTCAAAGTGCATATTAAAGTCGGCGATACGGTTACAGATGATGATATTATTATGGAAGTTCAGAACGACAAGGCGATCGTCGAAGTGCCTTGCCCGGTAAACGGCAAAGTGCTTGAGGTGCGTGTGAAGGACGGTCAAGTATGCCATGTTGGCGAAATTGTTGCGTTAATCGAAGCGGAAGGCGAATTGCCGGAGCAGGCAACGCCTGCGGCTGAAGCTCCGAAAGCTGAGGCTCCGGCAGCAACGCCTGCACCAGCGGCTGCTGCTCCTGCTGCAGCGCCAACCGCGGCACCGGCTGCGGCTGAAGCTCCGAAAGCAACCGGCGGCATTGTTCTGGCTACGCCAAGCGTGCGCAAGCTGGCCCGCGAGAAGGGTGTAGACCTGACGCAGGTTGGCGGTACAGGCAAGAACGGCCGTATTACCCGCGACGATGTGAACGACTTTGGGGGCGCGCCGGCAGCTGCGCCGGCAGACGCTGCAGCAGCACCTTCGGCTGAACAACAGGCAACGGCGGATGCTAAACCGGCTGCACCGGCAGTTTCGGGCACGGCGTACCGTCCGGAAGAACGCGTGCCGTTCAAGGGGATCCGCAAAATCATCGCGAATGCGATGTCGAAATCGGTATACACCGCTCCGCATGTGACGATTATGGACGAAGTCGACGTCACCGAGCTCGTAGCGCTTCGCGCAAAATACAAGCCGTATGCTGAGAAAAAAGGCTCCAAGCTTACCTATCTGCCGTTCATCGTGAAGGCTCTTGTGGCAGCTTGCCGCGAGTTCCCGATCTTGAACTCTACGCTTGACGAGGCAAACCAGGAAATCGTTTTGCGCAAATACTACAATATCGGTATTGCAACAGATACGGATAACGGTCTAATCGTTCCGGTTATCGAGGACGCTGACCGTAAAAACCTATTCAAAATTGCGGATTCTATCCGCGACCTGGCCGCTCGCGGACGCGACGGCAAGCTTGCTGCAAACGAATTGAAAGGCAGCACGATCTCGATCTCCAATATCGGTTCCGCCGGCGGCATGTTCTTCACTCCGGTTATCAATTTCCCTGAAGTTGCGATTCTTGGTACAGGCAGAATTACGGAGAAAGCAATCGTACGCGATGGCGAGATCGTTGCAGCTCCCGTAATGGCACTATCACTCAGCTTTGACCACCGCCTCATTGACGGTGCGACGGCACAAAACTTTATGAATTACATCAAAACTCTTCTGGGCCAACCGGAACTGTTCATAATGGAGGTATAAGACATGGTCGTAGGTGATGCTTCCCTAGATATCGATACTCTAGTCATTGGTGCGGGTCCAGGCGGTTATGTGGCGGCGATTCGCGCTGCTCAGCTTGGTCAAAATGTTCTCATCGTAGATAAGGAATACGTAGGCGGCGTTTGCTTGAACGTTGGCTGTATTCCGTCGAAGGCGCTTATCTCCGCGTCGCATCAATATGAATCGATCAGCCACGCTTCCGCTTTCGGTATCGAAGTCGGTGAAGCGAAGGTTGATTTCAGCAAGGTGCAGGAGTTTAAGAACGGCATCGTCAAGAAACTAACAGGCGGCGTCGCTTCCTTGTTGAAAGCAAACAAAGTCCAATATTTCCAAGGCGAAGTGATGTTTATTAACGAAAACGAAGCGCGCGTCTTCAACGATCAAGAAGCGCCGCGCTACCGTTTCAAGAACTGCATCATCGCAACAGGCTCCCGTCCGATTGAGCTAAAGGCATTCCCTTACGGCGGACGTATCGTATCCTCGACAGGCGCTTTGTCCTTGCCGGAAATTCCGAAGAGCCTCGTTGTTATCGGCGGCGGTTATATCGGTATCGAGCTTGGTCAAATGTATTCGAAATTCGGTACGAAAGTAACGGTGATTGAAGGCTCCGATACGATTCTGCCGGGCTTTGACAAAGACATGTCCTCGATCGTAGCGAAGAAGCTGAAAAGCACGAACGTGGACATCGTAACCGGCGCCCAAGCGAAGAGCGCTGAGCAAACGGATAAAGACGTAACCGTCACTTACGCCGTAGGCGACAAAGAAGAAAAGGTTACGGCCGATTACCTGCTCGTAACGGTTGGACGCCGTCCGAACACGGATGGCGAGCTCGGCCTCGATCTGATCAACGTAAAAATGTCTGATCGCGGACTGGTTGAAGTTGACGAGCAATGCCGTACTAACCTTCCGCATATTTATGCGATTGGCGATATTATTGCCGGTCCTGCGCTTGCTCACAAAGCGATGTACGAAGGTCGTATCGCTGCCGAAGCGATTTCCGGCTTAACCAGCGTCATCGATTATAAATGCGTACCTGCCGTTTGCTTCTCAGATCCGGAATGCGCAAGCGTCGGGCTTAGCGAGAAGGAAGCGAAGGACAATGGCCATCAAGTGAAGGTTGGCAAATTCCCGTTTGCAATCAACGGACGCGCGATGTCTCTGAACGCAAACGAAGGCTTCGTCAAGCTTGTATCCGATGCAGACTCCGGTCTGGTATTGGGTGCGCAAATTATCGGTCTTGAAGCTTCCAATATGATTGCCGAGCTTGCTCTAGCGATCGAAATGGGCGCAACGCTCGAGGATATCGCGCTTACGATCCATGCGCATCCGACGCTTGGCGAGATCGTGCTTGATGCTGCAGAGGTTGCTCTGGGCCACCCGATCCACACGTTTATTAAATAAACGGCTCTTATAGATGAGGTTCTGCGAATACAGAGGTCACGCGGCTTTTTCGGCCGCGGGGCCTCTTTGCGCATACAGATAGCTGATTAGCAAGAAGGAGCGTGTATGATAATGAGTCCATTATCTTTACCGGCAAGCGCGTCCCGCACGTTAATGACGCAGCTCATTTTCCCGCTGGATACGAACCCGCACGATACGATGTTCGGCGGCAAGCTGATGGAATATATGGATAAAGTGGCAGCGATCGCGGCCATGAGGCATGCCCGGGGACAGGTCGTAACGGCGTCGACCGACAGTCTGGATTTTCTGGCGCCCATCCGGGTAGGCGAAGTAATCGAGGTTGAAGCATTTGTCACCTGGACCAACCGCAGCTCCATGGAAATCTACGTATCGGTAGAATCGGAAAACTTGTTTACAGGCGATCGCAAGAAGACGGTGACGGCGTTCTTCACTTTCGTTGCGCTTGACGGGGATGGCAAGCCCGTACAGGTTCCAGCCGTCCGGCCTGAATCGGAAGAGGAGATCAAACTGCACGCTTCCGCACCGGAGCGCCATCAGTTAAGAATGAAACGAAAGCAGGACAGAAGAAACGATTGATGGTATAATTAATGTTATTTTGTCGAAATTCTGTATGCTTGGATGTGGGGGAATTATTCATATGAGCAAGAGCGAGCAATCCTATCTGCAGCTGCTGAAATATGTTTTAGAGAATGGAACGAAGAAGGAGGATCGTACCGGAACGGGAACGATTTCGACCTTCGGTTATCAAATGCGCTTTGATCTGAGCGAAGGCTTTCCGCTGCTTACGACAAAACGGGTGCCTTTCCGCCTGATTGCGAGCGAGCTCATCTGGTTTATCCAGGGGGATACGAACATTCGTTATCTTCTGCAGCATAATAATAATATTTGGAACGAATGGGCGTTCAAGAAATGGGTGGAGAGCGACGTATATTCAGGACCGGATATGACCAATTTTGGACTTCGTGCGGCTGCGGACGCTGATTTTGCCGCTCTGTATGAGGAGCAGATGGACATTTTTAAACAGAAGGTGCTGACGGATGACCAATTCGCGGCTGCCTACGGCGAGCTTGGGAACGTCTATGGCAAGCAGTGGCGCGAGTGGAAGACGTCGCAAGGCGAAACGATCGATCAATTAAAGGATGTTATCGAGACGATCAAGCGGAACCCGGACTCGCGAAGACTGATCGTATCCGCATGGAATCCGGAGGACGTGCCGACGAATATGGCTTTGCCTCCATGCCATACGATGTTCCAATTTTATGTGTCGGAAGGCAAGCTTTCGTGCCAGCTGTATCAGCGCAGCGCCGATATTTTTCTCGGCATTCCGTTCAATATCGCAAGCTATGCCCTGCTGACCCATTTGATCGCGCATGAGTGCGGGCTGGCGGTTGGCGACTTCGTTCATACGCTCGGCGACGCTCATATTTATGCAAATCACTTGAATCAGATACACATTCAGCTGCAGCGGGAGCCGAAGCCGCTTCCGCGATTGAAGCTGAATGCCGATAAACAATCGATATTCGATTTCGAGGTTGCCGATGTGGCGATCGAGAGCTACGAACCGCATCCGTCAATCAAAGCTCCTGTTGCTGTATAGAGTTTATTCATAGAGAGGTGCGAGAGTAGATGTCTATCACATTAATAGCCGCGATGGACCATAATCGGACGATCGGCGTCGGCAACAAGATGCCGTGGCGTTTGCCTGCGGAAATGGCTTATTTTACGAAAATGACGACGGGAAAGACGGTCATCATGGGACGCAAGACGTTCGAATCGCTGCGTAAGCCTTTAAAGGACAGGAGAAATGTAGTTCTGACCAGACAGCAGCAGTTTCATCCTGAGGGCTGCGAGGTCGTTCATTCCTTGGAAGACGCTCTTGCGCTCAGCGCAGTGGACGAGCTTATGGTGATGGGCGGCGCAGAAATCTATGCACAATTTCTTCCTTATGCGGATACGATACGATTGACGGAGGTTGAAGCCGAAATCGCCGGCGGCGATGCTTTTTTTCCTCCATTCTCACCGGATGAGTGGGAACTAACGGAAAGCGTAAGAAGGGAAAGCGACGAGAATAATGCTTTCTCTTTTACCTTTCAAACGTATAAACGGCGCTCTGCCGGATCTGAGTCGCAATAACCGATAATATGCGAACGATATGTCATAAAGTGCAAATGATTGTGCGGATAATCCATTAACGGTTTCGAGACAGGAATGCTAGGATGTTATGAGAAAACTTCTATCGAAGTAAGTCGTGGAAGCATGACCGCGTTGCTATTATATGTGGTAAAATAGATAAGAGTAATCCGAACATTTTGGGCGTTTCGCATAAAGTTTGATATTGAATAATTAATGGATTCCCGATATAGTTTGATAATAGAATCGTTACGACGGTAAACGGGAAATATGGATGGAGGAATTGCGATCATGTCTACACCTACAGGTTTTATGGAATATCAACGCGAGCTGCCGGCCGATCGCGACCCGCTGGAGCGCATTAAGGATTGGAATGAGTTTCATAAGCATTTTTCGGAAGAGCAGCTTCGGACGCAAGGCGCTCGCTGCATGGACTGCGGCACGCCTTACTGCCATACGGGCATAGAGCTCGCAGGTTCTGTTTCGGGCTGTCCGGTAAACAACCTGATTCCGGAATGGAATAATCTCATTTATCGCGGGCTGTGGCGTGAAGCGCTCGACCGTCTGCATAAAACGAATAACTTCCCTGAATTTACGGGCCGCGTCTGTCCTGCTCCTTGCGAGGGGTCTTGTACGGTTGGATTGATCGGGGATGCCGTAACCATTAAGACGATTGAACAAGCTATTATTGACAAAGGTTTCGAAGAAGGTTGGGTTGTTCCTCAGCCGCCTAAGATGCGTACGGGCAAACGGGTTGCTGTCGTAGGGTCGGGTCCTGCCGGAATGGCGGCGGCTGCGCAATTGAACAAAGCGGGCCATACGGTAACGGTATACGAGCGCGCAGACCGCATTGGCGGCTTGCTCACTTACGGCATTCCGACGATGAAGCTTGAGAAGCATGTCGTTCAGCGCCGCGTTGATTTACTGGCTGCCGAAGGCGTCGAGTTTGTTACAAACACGGAAATCGGTAAAGATATTACGGCTAACGAGCTGGTTGAAAACTTCGATGCCGTCGTGCTATGCGGCGGAGCGACCCGAGCGCGGGACGTTGAAATCGAAGGCCGCGATTTGGAAGGCGTTCATATGGCAATGGATTATTTGAACGGTACGATCAAGAGCTACCTGGATTCCAATCTGGAAGACGGCAATTACATCTCTGCCAAGGATAAAGACGTTATCGTCATCGGCGGCGGCGATACCGGAACGGACTGCGTAGCAACGGCGCTGCGCCACGGCTGCAAATCGGTTACCCAATTCGGCACCCATGCGAAGGCTCCGCTGGAGCGCGATCAAGTTAATAATCCTTGGCCGCAATTCCCGAATGTATATACGCTCGACTATGCGCAAGAGGAAGCAAAAGCATTGTATGGCGAAGATCCGCGGGCGTTCTCCGTTCTGACGAGAAAATTCGTGGGCGATGAGAACGGCAAGCTGAAAGAGCTTCATACCGTACAAATTAAACGTACCGTCGACGAGACCGGCCGTAAAATTTACAGCGAAATTCCAGGAACGGAAAAAGTATGGCCTGCTGATCTCGTGTTTATCGCGGTTGGTTTCGAAGGACCCGAGAAAACGGTGATCGAGCAGCTTGGACTGGAGCAGGATCGCCGCACGAACGTCAAAGCGGCATACGGCAAATATGCGACAAGCGTAGACAAAGTATTCGCTGCAGGCGATATGCGCCGCGGTCAGAGCTTGGTTGTATGGGCGATTAACGAGGGCCGAGAGGCTGCCCGTGAAGTCGATAAATACTTGATGGGTTCGTCGATGCTTCCTTAATAAGATGAATAATGAACCTGATTGGATAAAGAGAAGCGCCTCCGGGCGCTTTTCTTGCTGAGATAATAGTCGAAACGATAGGAGGCTGCCGCTGCAATGATCAAATACGGACTTGACCGCGTAACGGAATTGAGATTTCAAGCTTTTCAGCCCGTCATTGAACGAAGGGACGAGCAGTGGATCGATATTATGCTTCGTTTTGAGCTCGCGCCCGGAGCTGAAGTACCGGAGGATTTAATTGATTTCACGGCTCTTGTCATTTGTGCGACGGATGGAACGATCGTACAAATGGTTCCTCAGGATGAGGGCTGCGATTGCGAATACCAATTTACGGTAGGCGAGAAGGAACAGATCGCTTCCTATATCAATCAACCTGCGATTCAAACGGAGATTCGGAAACTAAGCTCACCGCAATAAGGAAAGTTGTGGTAAAATCGGGTTGAGATGACGTGAAGGGGCGATTCGTCATGCCAGCCGAGGAAGCATATGTTCTGTCTCCGACAGATGTTCGGAAAATTCGCAGCTACGTTCATCATAAATATGCCGCGATGCCTCAGGAAGCAAGAGCGGAGATCGTAGCCGATGCGGTTAGCCGAATCATACACAAGCAATTACCCGATTTTGAGGACAAGATGAAACGCGCGGTAACAGCGGAGCTGATCCGCATGTCCGTGGTTGAACAGCAAAGGCCGGTCAAAGCCGATGATATTTTTCAAATATGCTTAGGGATGAGCCTGAATGAATCGTCAAACTATGAACCGCTGCATAAATGGGTAGAGGAACAGCTGAAGATTAGCTGCGAGAAGCCCGTTCTGAGGCGTCTGCTGGACGAGTTGACAAAGGAAGACAACTTGCAAAGCGAGAGGCGGAACGGATCTTGGCTGCAGCTTAAAGGCCTGCTAACGGCGGACGGACTGATGGAGCAGCCGGCAGCCGCTGTGTTACAGGCAGCAGATATTTTTGAACTGCCTTACGCTCAAACAGCCGCCTTGAAGAAGAAGCATCGGGCAAAAGCATTTATATACGGTTTATTAAGTCTATTGCTGCTAGCTTCTTCTCTATTATATGGATGGTCATTAAGTAAACCTTCGGTTAATAGGCTTCAGCCGCCGGTCATGACCAAGCCGGTTACACCGGCAGCCTTGCCTGTTAACGAAATGCCTGGCGAGCTGCAATATCATGAGATTAATCGGGACAGGCTGAAGGATTATTTGAAGAATAAATCGTCCGCGCTTGCAGAGCAGCCTTATTTTGACGCGATTATATCGGCAGCGGAATCATTTGATCTCCATCCCGTTCTTTTATTTGCCATAACCGGTCAGGAGCAGGGCTTCGTACCGGTAACCGATAAGCAGCATAAGAAGATTGCCAATAATCCGTTTAACGTCTTCCACAGCTGGCAGGAATTCAATACGAACATTCAACAATCCGCCGAAATCGCAGCAAGGACCGTCTCGAACTTGAGTAAAAACAGACCCTCAGACGTTGACCCGTTCACATGGATTAACCGCAAATATGCTGAGGATCCGAATTGGGCGGACGGCGTGCGTTCTATTTTCACTGCCATTACGGCCTATATCGAAACGGAAACGATAGAATGAATAGATGTTACTTGCATTGAAGGGGCGATAATCTTTTGAAGACATTAGTCATTGCGGAAAAACCAGACATGGGACGAAATATAGCCGCCGCAATCGATCCGAAAGCAAAAAATCACCGTTCCTACATAGAAGGCGAGCACTACATTATTACATGGGCGATCGGCCACTTGATCGGGCTTGCCGAGCCTGATGCCTATGATGACCGTTATAAGAAGTGGAATATCAATGATCTTCCGATCATTCCGGACCAATTCAAGCTTGTGCCGAACAAAAAAACGATCGATCAGCTTAAGGTGATCGGCGACTTGGCCAAACGCAGCAATATGCTGGTGAATTCTTGCGATGCGGGGCGGGAGGGACAGTATATTTTCTCGCTGATCCAGCGGCATTTGAAACTCAACCAGCCGGTTAAGCGCCTGTGGATATCCGACCTTACGCCGGAGACGATTCGCAAAGGCTTTGCGGAGCTGCGGGAGGGCTCGGAGTACGATAATCTCACCCGGGCGGCGACCGCGCGAAGCGAAGCGGATTGGCTGATCGGCATGAACGGATCTCGCGCCTTTACGACCAAGCATAACGTGCTGCTCTCGGTCGGGAGAGTACAGACGCCCGTTCTCGCTCTCATCTATGACCGCCAGAAGCAAATTGAGGCTTTCTCTTCCTTGAAGTTTTTTGAGCTGGAGGGACATTTCTCGCAAAATGAGATGAACTACCGGGGCATGTGGCAGGGGGAACGGATGACGGATCAGTCCAAAGCCGATGAGCTCGCAGCCAAAGTAAAAGGCAAGACAGGGCGGATCGCTTCCTATGAAGTGAAAGAGACAAAGGAATATCCGTTTAAACTGTACGATCTAACCTTGCTGCAGCGTGAAGCGAACGGCAAATTCGGCTTTTCCGCGAAGAAAACGTTGGATACCGCTCAAGCGTTATATGAGAAGCATAAGGTGATTTCGTATCCGAGGACGAATTCCAATTACGTGACGGAGCAGAATATCTCCGAGATGCATAAGACGTTAAACGCGCTGCAGGGTACCGTATATGACGATTTGGTTAGAGAGGCGAACCGCGGGCTTGTTCATAAGGGGAATAAGTTTATTTGCAACCCGGCTAAGGTTGAGGATCATCATGCCATTCTGCCGACTAATCGCAAAGCAAACGGACTTAACGCCGATGAACAGAAGCTGTACGACCTGATCGTCAGACGGTTTCTGTCGCAGTTCTATCCCGCTGCCGAATACAAGGTGCATACCGTCATGACGGAAGTGGAGAATGAGCTGTTCAAAACGACGGTAAAAGAACTGCTAAGCTTAGGCTGGAAGGCGATCTATGCCGACCAGAAGAAAGAAAAAACAAAAGCGAAGAGCAAGGATAAAGAAGAGGCTGAAGAGGAAGAGATCGAAGTAAATGAGCCGTTCACCATTCAAGCAAATGAAGGCATTTTATGCTCGGATGCGATCGTGAAGGAGAAGGACACGCAGCCGCCAAAGCATTATACGGAAGGCACGCTTCTGAAGGCGATGGAGAGCGCCGGCAAGCAGATCGAGGACGAGGATCTTAGGGATGCGATGAAGGATTCCGGACTGGGAACGCCGGCGACGCGCGCTGCTACGATCGAAAGGCTGAAGAATGTCGGTTACGTGGAAATGCAAGGGAAGAGGATTCTGGTGACCCAGAAGGGCAGGACGGCAATTGAACTGATTCGCGGCGCGGGAATCGACCTGCTTACCTCTCCGGAAATGACAGGACTGTGGGAGAGGCGCTTGAACGAAATTTCCAGAGGATCCGCGTCGGACGGGCAGTTTATGGAGAATGTCAAAAAGTTCGCGACCATGATTGTCGATAAAGTCCGCGTCCAATCGCGGGCGGCAAAGACATCGTTTGAAAGCGAGCCGGCTGTACAAGGGAAAGGAGCAGCCAAGAAATCCGCGGCTGTTCCACGCAGCCGGACGGCAGCTAAGGCGAAGCCGGCTCAGGCAGCAGCTTCTTCCTCGAGCGGTCCAGCGATTATTGCCGCTTGTCCCCGGGCGGGGTGCGGCGGATCGATATTTATGGGCCGCAAAGGGTACGGCTGCTCGCATTATAAAGAAGGCTGCAAATTTGTTATTTGGAAGATGAGCTTTGGCCGAAGCTTAACGGACACTCAAATCAAAGCGCTTATTGAGAAGGGCAAGACAACAAAGCTCAAGCTTCAGCTGGAAGACGGTACGCCGGCGGAAGGCAGGCTGATCCTCAAGGACATCGACAGCGGCGAGCTTGCGATCGAACCATAATTCTTCAATGAAATTAGAATAGGGTTCATAAGAAATAGACCCGATCCGCTTCATGCTATAAAAGCGGAGTCGGGTCTATTCGCATGATTATCCCTTCACGTATTGATGGATAGCCTCCGGAACATCCTTCAGATGGTCCAAGGTAAGGAATGCTCCCTTCGGCTCGACCTCGATCTCAATCACATTATATTCCCATTCCGTCTGGGCTCGCATGTGAATGGCGTGAATGCCTGCCGTTAGCGCCGGCACGACGTCGGTACGGATTGAATTGCCGATCATCCAGGT
Source organism: Paenibacillus harenae DSM 16969 (assembly GCF_000422465.1). GTDB lineage: Bacteria > Bacillota > Bacilli > Paenibacillales > Paenibacillaceae > Pristimantibacillus > Pristimantibacillus harenae. The sequence goes on from NZ_KE383842.1 coordinate 974,594, forward strand.
GCGGCCCCGGTCAAATTCCCCTGTGGATAAAATGGATTCCAAAGCGTCGTTGTTCTTCAGTCTGCGAATATAGATGCGCGAATCGAAATAACGCTCCAATTGCAGCCGTTCAATCTTACGGCGTTGAATAAGCAGCTCTCCGCCTGTATATAGATGAAGCTCGTGACCGGCATCGGCAAGAGCGAATAACGTTTGCTCCATATTGGGATAAGGCTCGGTCTCTTGCTCATAGACGCTTAAACCAAGCTTCCACAGGAAGCTTTCTTCGGATTTGGAACGTTTACGGCCGGTCAAATGCGAGAAATAGGCATAAGTATCGACAAACGATTGGGGAAAGTGCTCGCTCTTGAAGCCGAAGGAGGCTACGCAGGCAATATCGATCTCCATTTGCTTATCCCGAATCGCTTGAGGCGTTGCAAGGGGGAAGCCGGCAAACCACGTTGTCATGGCGTCGATGAATTGATCGATCACCAGATAAAAGTATTTATTGCAGTGAATGAGTGTATCGTCCAGGTCAAACATAATCTGCTGCTTCATCTAATCTGTCTCCTTTGCGGAAGTTGAAACCGTATGATCAATCTACCGCAAATGGAAGCGCCGAGTCAATGCCGCTAAGGCGGAATAGGCGGGATTTACATACTTATCCAATTAAAATCACATAATGTAGATGGAGGTGATGAGTGTGGCAGGAAATCAAAAAGACAAACCGGCGGATGGCCATCGTATGCATTCCAGCTTGCGTGATCACACAGCAACGTTGCGAACAGAGAAATTCGCAAAGCGTCCGCCTAGTTTAAACCGGATTAACAAACAGCTTCCGTAGTCGGCAAGTGTATCAAGCGAATAGGCTGATGATGCGCACGAACCGATAGCTGCATGTTTATAAAGCCCGGTTCTGCGCAGTGCGATCATTTGGCGGTAAAAAAAAGGGAGGGGGCAATGTTCCCTCTCCCATTCAGATGAATTATGCGTATTTGAGCTGAGTCGCCATTAGTTGATTCTTAATAAACGCGATGCGTTTGCGAACGTAAAAGTCTCTGCATTTTCCTTTCAAATCTTTCGGGGAGATCACCTCCTCTGCAAGGTTGTCGATAATGACGAGCCGTCCGTCGGCATAAAACTTAAAGGTTAAATCGCGTTCAGAACGCCCTTCCTCTACATATCGGAAATTTTCGCAGATGTTTTTCATGGTGATCAAGCCTCCTCCAAAATGATTTGAATTCGTCTATCACGAGAACATTTGTTCTTGTTTTTATTATACCAAACATTTGTTCGGGTGGAAACTGTTTTTTGTTTCCCGTAAACTAGATTCATAGAAACGATTGCTGCTAACAGAAGGAGCGCGGACAATGATTAGAATAAAGAACTTAACCAAGCGTATTCCCGGGGGACCGAAGGTGCTCGACGATATTAGCTTTGAAGCATATCCTGGAGATTTTATTGCCATTAAAGGTGAAAGCGGCAGCGGCAAGTCGATGCTGCTTCGCTGTCTGGCCCTGCAGGAGAAGTGGACCTCGGGCTCCTATCAGTTCGACGGCAAGGATGTTTTCAAGGACGGACTGCAAGGGAAAATGAAAGTGAAGCGCGAGGTTGCGTATGTGGAGGAAAAGCCCTTTCTGTTCCCGAACAAGACCGGCCTGAAAAACGTCATTATCGGCTCCGTTACGCAAACGCCTGCCTGGCGCCGATGGACCGGAATGGTCCGGAACGACGATTACATGGGCGCTATGGATATGATTGAGAAACGCGGACTGCTGGAAAAGGCCCATCTGAAGGCCAGCACGCTGAGCGGCGGCGAGAAGCAGCGGATGGCGATCGCGAGAGCGCTCGTTCACGGGGCGAAGGTCATCGCGGCGGACGAGCCGGTATCGGGCCTTGATCCGCATACGGCGGACCAGGTGCTTGGCGATTTGAAAGCGCTATGCCGGGAGCAGGGAGTTATTGTCGTCGCAGTGATGCACCAAGGCGACTGGGCGGAGCGGTTCGCAGACCGTATTCTTGGATTAAACAAAGGGAAGCTTGTGCTTGACGTGAGGGGAAGGCGGTTGACCGAACGCGAGAAGGCTCTGCTGTGAGCGGAGGTATCGAGCTGCGGCTTATGACGCCCAAAGATTTGGATGCCGCGATCACCTTGGAGACGCGCTGTTACAGTCCGGAAGCAGCCGCGACGCTCAGCGGGTTCCAATACCGTCTTCAGCATTACGGGCAATTTTTCTGGTCGGCTTGGTCAGGCGGCGAGCTCGTCGGCATTACGAACGGCATACGAACATCGCAATCGTCGTGCGGAGACGAGATGAAGGGCCATCAGCCGGATGCCGAAAGCGGCGGCAATTTCTGCGTTTTAACCGTTGCGGTTCTTCCCGGCTATCGCCGGAGAGGCATTGGTTCCTTGCTGCTGCGGAAGCTGATCCTGCATTGCGAAGCAGCAGGCGTCGAAAGGATGATTTTAATGTGCGAGAAGCATCTTATCCGCTTCTATGAAGCGGAGGGCTTCATATGGCATGGCCTATCGTCTTCCGCTCATGGAGGAATCGAATGGCATGAAATGAGCAGGGAGCTGCATACAATGGAGCATCTTACCGAATAGGAAGGTGACTTCCGTATGCCATTTCAGGCTCCCGTCATCGTTCAAACCGCAAAGTCGGCATTTCCAAAGGCTGAGCTGTTTATCCCTTATGTTAACGGCGGCCCGAACGCGGCCGCAGACAAACGAATCAATCAAAAGATTCGTGAAAACGTGCAGCACCTGGTTCACAGCCAGGGTTCGCTAGAGGATCCCAGAGCCGAAATGCTGGGGCATTTCGAGCAGAAGACGAACGAAAAGGACTATCTCAGCCTGTCGTTATTTAATTATGCTTATACGGGGGGCGCGCACGGGATTACGCTTCAGCACTCGCTTACGTTCAAGCAATCGACCGGTCAAGATTATTCGCTTGCGCAGCTTTTCAAGCCGGGCTCGGATTATGTGTTGCGGATCAGCGCCATCGTCAGCGCGCAGATCAAAGCGCGTTCGATCGATACGCTCGAACCGTTCACCGCAATCAGGTCCGATCAGGATTATTACGTGGCGGACCGCTCGCTCGTCATCTACTTTCAGCTATACGAGCTCGCGCCTTACGTGTTCGGATTCGCTTATTTTCCCATTCCGGTATATGAGCTCCAAGACATCGTCAACGAGGAGGGGCCGCTCGGTCCGATGCTTGTGAATGATTAGACGATCACCAGACCGTTCGAATTGAAACGGAATGATTGCCTTACCTAAGGAGACGCCCCTATGGTATATTATCTTATCTTCGCAGCAGCGGCAGGTTTATTTGCCGCCGTCTCATTGGTCCTGTTCCGGAAGCGTCAAAGGAAGAAGCGAGCCGTCCGCCCCCGGCAAGAGGCTGAATCGCCTCCTGCGGCGCCAATGCCCTCGCCCGCGGTACAGTCCTTCTCCGCACGCTCCGCGGCTGCGGCTGACCAGCTTCGGATATGGCAAGCCGCCGAGCGTTCGTATGGTTTGCATGCCGGAATATTGGTCGTCGATGACCAGCCCTCCATACGCATGCTGCTCACAGAGCTTTTCAATGCGCTGGGCGCGGATGTATACCCGGCGGAGCATGGAGCAGCTGCCTTGAAGCACATGATACAGCACACGATTGACTGCGTATTGCTGGATCTGAAGATGCCGGACATGGATGGCATCGAAGTGCTGAAGGAAATTAGAAAAATTTCCCAAGATATTCCGGTTATATTGGTTAGCGCCTACGCGGAGCCGGCGGAGCTGAAAGAGGCGGCGCGGCTGGGTGTCAATTACGTGCTGAGGAAGCCGTTAGACATCGATGAGCTGAGAGTGGTCGTACTCGAGCTGCTCGAGAAGCGTTTTGAAATTATGACCTAATAGAAGCGGAAGCTTCGCACCGCAGGGGTGCGAAGCTTTTTTTGCGTCGTTTCGGCGGTTCAGCCGAACATAGCTCCGATTGCATGCGTACAGCCGTCCACTCATACAGTAGCGTATGGGGGTGTTAGCATGCTAGCGCTTATCGCGGGATTAGTCTTAACGTTTACGGTCTCGGCCGCCATTATGGCCGGGGCAATAAAAGCCCAACAATCCGTCAAATCATCCTATTACCAGAGCATGGTCCGCTATGGCGCGGAGACCCAGCTGCTGCAGGATAAACAAGATTTGAAGCGTTTCGGACTCGTACAGCTGTTAAGGCGGCGCAGCGGAGGACTTGCGGCTTTTGGCTGCTCCTTTAACGTCATGGGGGTTGTCGGCTGCTCGGCGTTTTTGCTCGGTCCGGCCTTGGAGCAGGGCGGACCGTCCATCATAGGCTTCGGCCTGCCGATCCTTGCTTTATTCTCGCTCGCGGTAAGCGCATCGATCGCCGAGCTGGCATCCGCGGTGCCGACCGCGGGCGGAATCTACCACGCCACTTCCGTTCTGGGGGGCAGAAGCTGGGGCAGGCGTGCGGGATACCTTCAGGCTTTGGGGCATCTCGCCATGCTGTCCCTGTTAAACAGTTCTTGCGCCGTTTTATTAGAAGCTTTCCTGTCCGAGAAATTCGGTTATGAGGCCTCTGTGATGAGCTTTTGGTGCGTCGTTGCGGGATTAACCGCATTGCAGGGGGCCGTTCATCATTGGGGCGTATCGGTTATGGGCTTGCTGCAGGCCGGAGGCGTATGGCTCCAGGCTCTGACGGCGATTTGCATGCTAGGCGGGCTTGTCTGGTTATTCTGGCCCGGCGGGTACTCTCCCGCTATCTTATATCACTTCATGAATGCGGAGTTCAGCGGAAAAGTACATGCGGGAGCTTTCATAACCGGCACGCTGTTGCTGCTAAAGCTGTTTCTCGGCATGGACGGCGCGAGTCATGTGGCGGAAGAAACGATGGATCCGCGAATCCGCGCTCCTTGGGCCATTTATTTGTCTACTTCTTATGTTTATGTGATTGGCATTGCCATGCTAACCTTCATGCTTCTAACAGCGGCAATTCCTCTTCAATCGGACGGAGCAGGCGTATTTATGCAAGCGGCGGCGGCAGGATGGGAGGGAAGCGCCGTAATTGCGGGATTGATTCTTCTATCGCTTTGGTTCAGCGGGTTGCAGTCGATGGGCAGCTGTTCACGCATCCTGTACAGCCTGGCGCGTGATCGGGAGCTTCCGTTCAATCGAAGGTGGTCAGCCGTATCCGAACGGCGGCAATCGCCCTTGCAGGCGGTTTGGCTCAGCGCGGCGGGAGCAATTGCGATGATTGTTGCCGTTTATACCTTCATGGGCGGCGGGTACCTTCCAATTTTGCTGTCAATCGCGATCGTATGTCTGCACCTCTCCTATGCGATTCCAATCTCGTTAAAGCTGATCAAGGGGAGGCAAAATCGTCTGCTGCTCGATGCGCCGTGGCGGCTTGGGAGCTGGAGCATTCCGGTGAACGGCGTTTCGCTCGCCTGGCTTATGTCCACGGCTGTTCTCACGTCCATGTTCATACATCCTGCCGGCGCCGTCAGCGCGGCGGTCTCACTATTGCTGGCAGCGGCATGGGGCATGCGGGGGTTGCGGGGGTTGCGTCGATTAAAATTGAAAGACGGAACTGCCTTGGAAATGAAGAAAGAGAATACAGGAAATATTCAAACTATTCCGAAAAAATTTCCCGGGGAAGCGCAATAAGCTACAGGAAAGAGAGCTTTTCGACAAAAGCGGCGGCGCGCAGGCGTAGAACATGTCGAATGCAATAGCATTCTTAAAATAACCTCATTAACAATTAATGCGGATATTTTTCTTTGCCAACTTCTCCCTCCCGCGATTATAATAGTCAGATAAGAGAACGGGGAAGGAGAATGACTCAATGATGAAGCGGAACTTAGAGCCGGCGCGGCTCTTATCCTTGAATGTCGGCATGCCGTCGGCGATTGCGCATGGTTCCAAAGAAGTGGTTACGGGCATATTCAAGCAGCCTTCGGCAGAGACTCATCACATTCACGCGACCGGGCTGCAGGGAGACGGCCAGGGCGACACGGTCCATCATGGCGGTCCCGACAAAGCGGTGTGCGTTTATTTCGACAAAAGGTATGCTTACTGGAAGGAGCATTACCCCGTTCCATTTGACTATGGGGCATTCGGCGAGAACCTGACGCTGTCGCAGTGGACGGAAGAGGACTTATGCATTGGCGACATCGTTGAAGCGGGTGAAGTTCTGCTGCAGGTCAGCCAGCCACGCCAGCCCTGCTATAAGCTTGGCTTGCGTCACGGGCTCCCGGATTTGCCTCAGCATGTTCAGACGCAGGGGTTTACGGGATTTTATTTCCGGGTGCTCCGGGAAGGCCATTTGAAGAAGGGCGCGGAGTTTACGCTGAAGCAAAGGCATCCGGCAGGAAAGACGATTGCCGAGGCCAACCGCATTATGTACGCGGACAAGAACGACATGCAAGGAATTCATGAATTGCTTGAGGTCGGGGAGCTGGCCATGAGCTGGCAGGAGCAGCTAGGAGGAAGACTGTCGCGTTTGCAGAAGGAAAGCTAGGGAGGCTTGCTTTGATTGAAGGAAGGCATTGATTTTTCCACCTATTTGAGCGAATACGAATTCGGGGCTCCCTATGAGGTTGAACATCGGGAGAGCGGTATGAACAATACGACACGGATCATCGCATCGGGACAAGAACGATATGTGCTCCGGATTTATAACAATCACAAGGACGCCGGCATCGTAAGGCTTGAGCATGAGGTTCTAGCTGCGCTTCAGCAGCAGAAGCCGCCGTTTCGGGTGCCCATTCCCGTTCGCAACAAACGCGGAGATACGGTCTGTACTGCTGGTGACGGGACATTGTCGGCATTATTTCAATACATCGAAGGGGACAGGCCGAATCCGGAAAATCCGGCGCATGTGCTCGCGCTTGGCAGGACGGCTGCGCTTCTGACCGCTGCGCTTGGCAGAATCAATCCGGCCGGCAAACCATTGTACAGCCCGTATTATGAGCTGGAAAGCACATACGAAGCGATGGATGAACATGCATTCCTCTCAATCGCGGACAGGTCCGAAGCTTTCGCTGCAAGGCGAAACCGTTTTCTCTATCTGCAAAAGGAGAGGCTGAGCTTAAGAGCGGAGTGCGAGGCGGTCTCGAGGCTTCCGAAGCAATGGATCCATGGCGATCTTGTATTTAATAATACGGTTTCGCAAGGGGACGACATCATTGGCGTGCTTGACTTTGAGTTCAGCACGATCGACGTAAGAGCGATGGAGCTGGCGGTTGTTATCGTCGACCTGCTGAAGCCGGATGATCCGGCATGCGGGATGAAAGTAAAACGTCTGCTTGAAGGATATCATGAATCGTTCCGCTTAACCGGGGAGGAGATCATGATGCTTCCGGTATTAATGAAGTTGAGGCTGCTCGACGTTGCTCTTCATTTTGCCGTTCGGCTTAGAGACGGACTGGACGGCGAAGAGGTGCTGTGCGGCATTATGGATCAGACCCTATTCGGCTGCGGCTGGATTAATGAAAATTGGGAGGATGTGAGAAGATGAACTTGGCTCAAGCGCTCGGTTATGGGGAGAAGGATCGTCTGCTTCTTGTGAATGCTGATGATTTTGGTTTATGCCATTCGGTCAATACGGGAATCCGGCAGCTGCTTCTGGAAGGGGCGGTCAGCTCGGCAACGTTAATGATGCCCTGCGCGTGGGCGAGAGAAGCGGCTCTATGGAGCGCAGACAATCCGCAGGTCGACGTAGGCGTACATTTCACATTTACAAGCGAATGGGACGCCTATCGCTGGGGCCCCGTTCACCGTAAAGGCAGCATGTCGTCGCTGATTACGAATGAAGGATATTTCCCGAAGGACTCCGCAACTTTCGAACTGCAGGCGGATCCCGCGCAGGTGAAGGAGGAGCTGATTGCCCAAATCGAGATGGCACTGGCAATGGGCATGAATCCAACCCATGCCGACAATCACATGGGCAGTCTGTACGGACTCGCTACAGGGCGGAATTTCCTTCCGATAGTCCTCGATGTATGCGCTTCCTACGGCCTGCCGTTCCGTCTTCCGCGATATCTGTTGCAGGAGGCCGGTCAGGTTGCGCCGCCCGAGCTGGCGGAGCAGGCCAAGCAGCTTGCGATGCTGGCAGATTCGAAGGGAGTTGTCATTCTTGACTATTTGGTTGGTCTGCCTTTCCAATTGCAGGAGGGGGAAACCTACGATTCCTTGAAAGCGGACATGTTGGAGCTGTTAAAGGGCTTGCGTCCCGGCGTGACGGAGCTTATCATTCACCCGTCTATCGTAACGGAAGAGCTGCTAGCTTTTCACTTCCAGCCCGAGAAGCGGGGAATGGAACTGGAGCTGTTCCGGGATGACGATATTAAGGACACGCTGCGGGACGAGGGCATACGCATCATACGCTGGAGCGAGCTTCAGAAGCTGCAGCGAAGCAGGACCGGCCGTACGAATTAATCAAAGGAGCTGTTCGAAATGTCATTTGAAGCAGTCAAACAGTTGGCGGAGCAAGTGAAAGCCAATATCGCCCGTGTTATCGTGGGGAAGGAAGAGGTTGTCGATTTATTGCTGATCGGGCTCATCACTTCCGGTCATGCGCTTCTAGAGGACGTGCCCGGCACAGGCAAGACGCTGCTCGCCAAATCTCTCGCAAAATCGCTTACCCTATCCTTTAAAAGGATACAATTCACGCCCGACCTGCTGCCGTCGGATTTAAGCGGCATTCACTTCTATAATCAGAAAACCGGCGAGTTTGAGTTCCGGGCAGGTCCGCTTTTCACCAATCTGCTTCTCGCCGATGAAATTAACCGGGCTACGCCGCGTACGCAATCGAGCCTGCTCGAGTGCATGGAGGAGCGGCAAATCAGCATAGATGGAGAAACGAAGCAGCTGGATCGGCCATTCATGGTAATCGCGACCCAAAACCCGGTTGAGCATCAAGGAACTTTCCCGCTGCCGGAGGCGCAGCTTGACCGGTTTTTGTTTAAAATCAAGATGGGCTATCCGACGACGGATGAAGGGCTTCAGCTTCTTAAGCGGTTTAAAGAGAACGACCCGCTCTCCGCGCTTCAGCCTGTTGCCGATATCAGCTTCATCCAGAAAGCGCAGCAGTCCTACGCGGCTGTAAAGGTGACGGACGATGTGCTGATGTATCTGCTGCAAATTGTTGAGGCAACAAGAAAGCGCGATGAGGTGTCCGTCGGCGTGAGCCCAAGGGGCAGCCAGGCGCTCCTTCGCGCTTCTCAGGTCTATGCGATTCTGCGCGGACGGGATTTCGTCACGCCGGACGACGTGAAGGCGATGGCGAAGCCGGTGCTGGCGCATCGTCTTGCCATTCGAGGGATGCAGCGGACGGCCGCCAACGCGGACGCGATCATCGAGGATATTATTCGTCAGGTCGCCGTGCCGGCTGAAGCCGGCGTAACGGTTCGTTAGGCGGCGGGGCCGATGGTTTTGTTCTGGTTTATCGTCGCGGCGCTTGCGATATTGTTCGTGCAGAGCCGTCTGTTTCAACGGTACGTGCTGCGGCGTATCACGTACCAACGGCACTTTCAAACGAAAGCGTGCTTTCGCGGCGATCAGGTTGAGCTCGTGGAGCAAATATCGAATGCGAAGTGGCTGCCGGTTCCCTGGCTCCGCGTAGAGTCGCAGCTGTCGACGCATTTGCATTTTCAAAGACAGGAAAATTTCTCGGTGAGCAGCGGTCAGCTCTATCAAAATCATAAAAGCTTCTTCAGCTTATCGCCCTATACAAAAATTACGCGGAAGCATCGGATTACCTGCGCGAGAAGAGGCTGGTACCAGCTGCAGACGGTGACGCTCACCGGAGGAGACGTGCTCGGGATGACCAATGACTCGGAACAGATTCCGCTAAGCGGTCAGCTATTTGTCTATCCGAAGCCGGCGCAGGTGCCTGTCCATGAGCTTCCATATCACAGCTGGCAGGGCGACCAATCGGTACGCAGATGGATCATCAGCGATCCGTTCGTCATCGCGGGCGTCCGGCAATATCAGGCCGGCGATACGTTCAAACAGATCAATTGGAAAGCGACGGCGAAGACGGGGCAGCTTCAGGTGCACCAGCAGGATTTCACGGCGGACCGCAGGCTGATGATCTACTTGAACGTCGATGACGCGGAAGGGATGTGGCGCAGCGTGACCGATGAATCGCTTATCGAACGCGGCATCGAATGGGCGGCGGGCGCTGCTGAGGCGGTCATCGATCACGGCATGGACGTCGGCTTTGGGGCCAACATGCCGATATTGGGCACGAGAGAAAGCGTGCACATCGAACCGCGCGGGGGGCATGAGCATTTACTTGAGATGTACGAATGGATGGCCAAGCTGCAGATTGAGCGGACGGAGCTGTTCCATCAGTTGCTTGAGCGGGAAGCGCTCAGCGGCTTCAGCGAACGGGATGTGCTCATCATTACTTCCTATTGGAACGACACGCTGGAGCAGCAGGCAGAACGGCTCCGGACCAACGGCAATGCGATAGCCGTCTGGCTGCTTACCGATCAGGCACTTGGTAACGACGGAGACCCAGCCTCTGCCGGTAACCGTATAACCAGCGAAGAGGTGAGTGCATGAAAGCAGCCGCCAAACATCCGCTGTCCTTAACCCCGCTTGCTCAAGGGGCAACCGAGCTGTTCTTCTTTCTGCCCGTACTGCTTACGGCTACTATATATTTTCTGCCGCCGCATGCGGTTTGGGCCTGGATCGCGACCTTGCCTCTCTGTTACTGGCTGGCATCCGCGATCCTTGAACTCAGGCCAAAGCTTCGTTTATTTATAAGGCTGCTCTTAGCAGTTGCCATCGGAGCCGTCCATGCCATCCTGATTATCTTCATCACCGTAGGCGGGCTGCCTCCGATCGCCGTTATCATTTGTGCCTTCTTCGGTACCATAACCTCGATGAGAGGCATGTCGATGAAGCTTCGGGGCTGGGCGGAATCCTTCCCCAATTCGTATCTGTTGGTCGGTATCGTTATTTACGCAGCTGCGCAGCTTCTGAAGCTGTTTGCATTCCAAAGACTGGCCGACTATAACGGCGCGCTGCTCCTATGCGGAATTGCGTCGGTTATCTTGTTTTTCTTCTTTGCTAACGAAAGGCATTTAAACAGCGAAACGGTTGACAATGCGAAATCGCAGGCAACCTTAGCCTTCAAACGGCAAAATCGGCTGTTGATGGCCGTTATCGTTGTAATCATTACCATATTGGCGTTGTTCCGGCAAATCCAGCAGACGATTGAAGGCTTCTTCCGTTCCATCGTTCAGAAGCTGATGGCTTGGCTTAACCGTCCGGGCGGACAGGAGACGATCGAGGAGCCCCCCGTCAGTCAGGCTCCGCCGGATATGCCCGGAGCGGAGGCTCCGAAGCCGCCTGCGGAATGGATGGTCGTGCTCGAGCAGATCTTGAAAATCTTCGGAATAGCGCTCGTTATTATCGTCGCATGTATCGCGTTGTTCCTGTTATCCCGGAAGCTATATCAATGGGCCAAGCGATTTATGGCCAAGCTTATGGAACGGGGAGATGCGCTGCGCAAGGGAGATGCCGGCTTTACCGATGAAGTCGAGCAATTGATGACATTAACGAGTTGGAGAAAGCAGATCGGCGATCAACTGCAGAAGTTGATTCCCAAGAAGAAATATAACGTAACCTGGGATGATCTCAAGTCGAATGCGGATCGCATCCGATTTCTATATTCGTATCTTATTCGATCCGATATGAAGCGTGGCCAAAGCTTCGAGGCTCATCTGACTCCGCGGGAAACAGGGGCGATCATGTCGAACAGGAAGGAGAACGGTATGCAACGGAGCGGCATAAGCAGCTTTATCGACGCATACGAGCAGGTGCGTTACGGCGAGAAGAGCATCGAGGACGAACAAGTTTCCGCCTTTAAAGTAAAGCTTTACAAAGAAGAGAAATAATATCAATCTGAACGACGGCGACCGGTTGGTCGCTGTTTTTTGCTGTTTTTTGCATCAAATCGCAATCCGCTCCGAGCGTGCTCGGTATACGCCTGCTGATTTTGTGATTAGCGGGTGGAAGTATAAGCAATAATCTTTCCATTATTTTAATCGTAAGCAGGGTTAATTTTAATCTGCGCTTAACATGATAAGAATAAACTGACGGTATGATTCGCGAAAGTACAATAATTAACCGATAGGGGGTTCGGATGATGGGCATCCACACTTATTTCAGGTCTCTAAACGAATTGGAACGAATTTTCCGGTGCCCTGGCAAATTCAAGTTCGAAGAACACAGCGTTGCGGAGCATTCCTGGAAGGTGGTGCAATACGCCAAGACGCTCGCGGACATCGAAGAGAAACACGGCGCGCGCATCAACTGGAAGAAGCTTTATGAGATTACCAGCAGCCACGATTACGGCGAAATCTTCATCGGGGATATCAAAACGCCGGTCAAGCACGCGTCGCCCGAGCTGCGTTCGTTAATTCAACAGGTCGAAGAGGGAATGGTGTATAACTTTATCGAGGAGCATATTCCCGAGGAATATAAAGAAATATTCCATAATCAGCTGCGCGAAGGGAAGGACAGTTCCGTCGAAGGGTTGATTTTGGAAGCGGCGGACAAGATGGACCAAGTGTATGAAGCCTTTGCCGAACTGCAAAGAGGGAACACGGAGAAAGAATTTATTAAAATGTACCGCGACGCTTTAATTAAAATTAAAAATATTGATTTATATTGCGTGGATTATTTTTTGAACAACATATTGCCCGATATGGTGAACGACGAGATTACCTCATCGATCGATATAAGACGAATTACGGAAGAAGCTTTGGCCCAGCCCATTACGGTATAACGGATCCAGGTCTGACTGCGTTCCGGGCCAATCAAACGGGAAGAAACGAAAACCAACGATCGACCGATAAGCGGTTGAGGTTGGTTTTTTTTGTCATCGGCAGGAAGGTTCACGGGATTATGCATCGAATTGTAAAAGATAGCTAGAGATATCAAAAACAAGGGAGTATTCGATATGAGTATTTCGATCTTCATGATAGAGGATTCCTTCTATGAGACAGATATTCAGATTATTCCTAAGTTCGACGCGCTGGAAGCGGATTCACCCGACTTTCGCTTCATGCGCATGCAGCCTAAGGCGGTGCTGACCGCCTCCGAAAGCACAGGCGTGCAAGCGGCGGATCCGCAGCATACCGTCAAATGCCGTGAAGCGCTCAAGGCCGCCAGAGACGCGAACGCGGACCTGTTTGTAACGCCGGAGTATTGCATTCCATTCGCCCTCATCCGGGAAATGGCGATGGATCGATCCCTGCAGCCCCCTCCCCATAAATTATGGTGCCTCTGCTGCGAAGGGGCGTCATGGACGGCATTCCAGGATCATATGAATCAATGGGCGGACTTCGCTTATGTAGGCAGAAAACCGATCGACAGCATCCGGTCCGGCAATCATTTTGCCGGGGTATTACTGTATGTGTTTCAATCCCATGATGGAGGCCGCCTGTGCATCGTGCCGCAGAGCAAGCTCCAGCCGATGCGGGAAGAGCTATACGTATGCGAAGGCATAGGGCTGACGCGAGGCAGTCACATTATCGTATTAGGGCAGGACAGCCCGAACCGGCTGGCCTCCGTCATTTGCGCGGACGCTTTCCATGCGGACGTACGCAGCTCGAAGCTGTTCTTCCCGGATGACCGGGAGCAAAAATATATCCTTCTGCATCCCCAGCTGGGCAGTCAGCCAAGGCATGAGGAGCTTGCCGCCTTGCGCAACAATCTATTTTTTGAAGAGCGCGGCGAGCATACGGTTTATATGACGGCCAATTGGGCTGCCGGCACGAAGGTCTGCCTGGAACGCGGCGAGCAGCCCGTCATGACGATTCAAACGCCTTGGTCGAGCATCTACCGGCGATACATCAATTACAGCGGAAGGCACTGGCTGGAAGGGCTGCGCGATCATCGGGAGCAAAACGGCAAGCATGGCCTCGGCTTCGGCTTTGCCAAGAAACGCAAGCTCAAAGTGTGGTACGCCCATAAAAGCGAGCATCTGCAGCTCACGCTTGTGCGCAAGCCGTATGGCGGAGGAGTAGAGCTGACCAGACCGCACGGAACGGTACAAGCCTGCCAAACGTATGTGCCGAATCATACGGATGACGGATGGACGAAGGCAGAGCTTCCGTTTCAAGGCGGCATACCGGAGACGCTGGCTAAGGAAGCGACAGGCGACTACCGATTGCCGGAACGGTCGGGCTTTGAGACGGAGGACCTGTTCTACGGCTATTGCCTTGGGCATGACGTGGCGGAGGAGCTATCGCTCGACGACAACGAACTCAGCTCGAGAGTCAGCCTCCATATCGACGAAGCTTGCGAGAGCCTGCGCGAAGGACAAGCGGAAAGAATCGCCAGTCTGATCCGTTGTTTAAAGCGGCTTGAACGGACGCGGCTTCCTTCGCAAATCAGACGCATACAAGGCGGATACCGCTTCGATGCCACGCCAAAATTCCCTTTAAACCTGCGGTCCAAATTACCGCAGGTAAACGAAGGGGCGCTCGTCATTTATGCCGTTAACCGCAAGGAAATGAAACGGATCGCTCAGAAAATGATCGACACGCACAGTGAATTTTTAATGCGCGACCGGGTTTGCGTTTTCACGACTATAGGGGGCAGCGGCGATATCGACCACTACCCGATTCATAACGATGACGTATCGGCGCCTGACCGGGTAGAGCAATCAACCGATTTTACGCAGGGAGGGATCTCCATTGAAGATCATTGAAGCCATCCGCGATTGCGGCCTTACCTATGTAAGGAAGCATCGGATAAGTGACGGAATCGACCTCTATGAGGCAACCCACAAGGTGGAAAACGTAGCGTTTGGTCAATATTTGCTCGTGCCTCTGAGCCTGGAGCAATTCCTTGCGGTATCGGAGGACTCTGCTTCCTATTCGGCTTTTGAGGAAAGCGCGCTGTCGTCTTTTTATTTCCGCCTTCGCGGAGACTGGGGATGGAATTTGTATTTATGCCTGATTCTTGCGGATCGCGATTTGGAGCAGGTTCCGCTAGCCAAGCTGGCTCAAGTGGAAAGAGGCAAGAAATACGGAAAAAAAATCGTCATCGGCTGGTCCGATGTGCGTGAACGACTCCCGGCGGCCAAAATCCCGGATCGTATGCCCGGAGACGCGGCAGCCGATCCATCGGTCGAATGGCAGACGCAGCTGGCCCCTCTGGGATTGGAATTTTGCCTGCTGGACGATTACCGCGAATCCAGGCTGGAATCTTATTTGCTGGAAGAGCAACAGCCTCCTATCCGGCCAACCGGCGGAAACCCGTCGGATGAGCCTGTCATCAAACCGGTTGGCCCCATCCAATCCTTGCAATTCGGCTCCTTGTTCAGGCCCCATCTCTTATCCCATACGTCAAAGCTGGATTTTGTGAAAGTGAATTTATTATACGGGCCAAACGGCATGGGGAAAACGTCGGTATTGGAGGGCATCGAGCTGTCCTTTACAGGCAACGTCCAGCGGAATCTGCTGTCCCAGTCGCGCGAACAGGAGGATTGGGACGGAATCATGACGTTTGCCGGTAACGGCCAAGTGTTTGACGGCATGCCGAATGAGCAGGAGCGGAGAGAAAGGGAGACGGTTTATTATAAGCATAAGGTTGCTCCGAGAGCCCGCAGCCAGATCAACCGTGTGTTCCATCAATACAACTTTTTTTCCTCCGAGGCCGTTTACCAATTTTCTTACAACCCGGATGCCCGAGCCGATTACCGGAACGACTTTGCCAGGGTCATATACGGGGAGCAGCTTGAACGGATGGAAAAGCGATACATCCAATATAAAAGAGAGTTTGAGCGCGAGAATAACCGCCTATCGAAGCGGATCGGCGAAATGACGGCGGCGATGGAATCCGAGCAAAGCGATGATTATCAAGCTACGGGGATCATTCAGGAACGGGCGGCAGCCGGCGCTATGAGCATGAAGAAATGGATCCATGTGTGCAGGCTTGCTTACCCGACATTGGACGACCGGGCAACGCTCCGCGAGATCGAAGAATGGCAGCGGCATTTCGCTCCGATCATTAATCAGCTGGTTGTCAAAAGCTCGTTCCTTCTTGGTGATAGCAAGGATGTGCCAGATAACGCGGCCGCTTTAAGCAGTTCGCTGATCCGATTGAAAACGGAGGGGGACAGGCTTGCAAGCAGCAAGCAAGAGATGGCCGGGAATCTCGAAGCGCTGCCGGATATCCGCGATCTGCAGGCAAAAGCAACCGAGGACGAGACAAGCCGTCACCAGCGATCGGCGAGGATTGCACGTCTTGCTGATTTGGCGGTTCGCTTCCAGGACTACAAGAAACTATACGATCATCCTCAACGCCGGCAATTAAGGCGGGAGCTTCAGGCTCGCAAATCCGAATTAATGAATAAGGGAGCCCGTCTTCAATCTGTATTTTTCGATTACCGGCATCTGATGGGGCAAAAGGTTGAAATCGCCGATTTACCCGGGGAAGAGCGTCGATTAACCGAGCTTGAAGCTTACTATATGGAAGCCATGTCGCGATTTGAAGAGGCGGCTAAGCAAGCGGAAGCTCATCACGGGAAAGTCGGCAAGCTAAAAAGACTGGCTTCCGAGCTGAAGCTTCTAGGACAGCAGTACTTGCGTGATCATCCGGAAGAGAAGCATTGCCCGTTGTGCGGGCATGATCATGAAGACCGCCTCATCCTGGAAGAGGCCGTTGACAAAGGAGTTCTCGCCGAGGACGAAGCGCTGGCCAAGCTGCTCAAAGAGCAGGAACGAATACGGGCTGCAGCCGTTAAAATCGAGCAAGACCGAAATGATTTGGCTGCGCAAATCAATCGGTACAAAGAACACAAAACGGCGTTCGAGCGCATGACCGGATTAGCAGGCGAAGCGGGGATGCAAGCTTATCCGTCTTTTACACCTGAAGCCTTGCAAAATTATTTCATGCAGCTGAACGACCGGCTGGAGGCAAATCGGGAATCGCTCAGGCGGGTAGACGAAGAGATTCATCAGCTCGATCATGATGGTTTTACGCTGGCGGCCCTTTCTGGCTTGGACGAGCTGCTTACAGATCCGGAGCTCGCTTTCCTCCAAGCAGAAACCGATGGCGGAATGCCTAGCGAACAGGTGTTATATGTCCTTCAGCACGAACAAGAAGCCTTAACGAGCGAGGTTAAGCAGCTGCTTAACAGCCAGTCGGAGCTACAAGAGCGGATCGGGCAGATCCATTCGCTAAAGCAGCAGTATCAGGAGCAGCTGGAAGAAATGGACGCACGGCTTCATGAATATGCCGGAAGATTGCAAGCTCTGAACCGCATCCGGGACGCCTTTGCTTCGCTCAGCGAGAATAATGTAAGATTAGGCGATTCGGATTCTTGGTCCGAATGGCGTTCATGCCTGCTGCAACTGCAGCGGGAATCCGATTCCTTGAAACAGGCGCTGGAGCCTGCGGTCTTAATTGAACACCGTGAGGGGCGGATCGAAGACTATCGCAGCGAGCTTCGGCAATTAACGGTCAGGAATGAACGGTGCAGGCAAGCGCTGGACGCGCTTTCCCGGCTAAGGCCTTTGGCCGAGTACGGCGCCGATTTCGTGAAGAGCAACTTCGAAGCGATCAGCAGGCTGTTTGTCGCGCTTCATGCGCCAAATGAATTCGCCGGCCTCCATTTGACAGGCGATAACCAGATTACGGCCATCCGTAAAAGCTTGAACAGCCATTGCGCCATCCATCAGATGAGCACGGGGCAGCGAACAGCCGTTATTTTGGCCATTTTCTTCGTCATGCATCTGGTGATGGACACGGCGCCGAAGTTTCTCATGCTGGATGAGCCGGTAGCCAACATGGACGAACTGAACGTGCTTGGCTTGCTTGATTTCTTAAGGCAGCTTGCCGTTACGAAAGGCACGCAAATCTTTTTTACGACCGCCAATCCGCAAGTAGCGACGTTGTTCCGGCGAAAATTCAGCTTCTTCAAAGAGGACTTCAGGGCGTATCACTTCCAGCGCTTGCTGGAAGGACCGGTGCAGATTCAAGTCCAGCAATTCGTCCCGCAGCTTGAGAAGCCGGTGCTGAGCTACCGGTTATAGCATGGCATTCGTTGCAATGGGGGTGATCAGCGGGTGATGAAACGGATTCGCGCTTTTTTTTCGCGACATGCCTGGAAGGTTTCGTTTTCGTTTAAGCGGTTTTTTTTGCAATGGTTTTCGATCTTTGCGATCCTGTGGACGTTCATTGATTTTGCCGACTTTTACGCGGCCAAAGCGAAGGCTAACTTGTGGAATCCGCCGGTGTGGTCCGTGCTGCTGACAGGCATTCTGATTGCCGGGTGGCTGAGCCGCCCGCGCCTGACGCGTACGGTAAGGCTGAAGGATAAGGATGTTGCGATACATATTAAAGTGGATGATATTTTCCGGCAGAAGGGCTGCGTCGCTATCATCCCAGCTAATAATTGGTTTAAGATGGATCATGTTTCCGAAGCATCCGTACAAGTCCAGTATCGGGACCGGTTTTTCGGCAGCGAAGCGGAATTCAACAGGCTGGCGGAGAGCCGGCTGGCGAACGAGCCGCATGTCAGGGGTTCTTATAACGGGGAGCCTGTGAAAGAATATGCACTCGGTACGGTCATCAGGCTGGAACCGCCATCCCGTTCGATCAAGGCAGCCTATTTGGTGGCGACGGCCCGGCTTAATCCGTTCGGAAGAGCGATTCCGAGCCGGGACGATTTAAGGAACGGCTTAATCGCCGCATGGGGCTATATCGCGGCAAGGGGCGGAAGGGAGCCGCTTGTTATTCCGATCATGGGAAGCGGCAGGCATCGGATCAACCTGAACCGGTTTGAGCTTATGCATGATATCGTCCAAAGCTTCGTGCAGGCGGTTGACCATAATAAATTTACGGAAGAGCTGACGATCGTCATTCATCCGGACTCTTTTATCCGGCATCAGTATTCCTTAAACGAAATGGAAGAGTATTTGAACTATGTTTGTAAATTCGGCGCGTAAGCCGCAGCAGCGATAGGGTACGAGAGCTATCGGGCGGAGGGGACTAAAGAAAGGGAATGATGATGAGAGTCATTACATTATGCGGTTCTTCAAAATTCAAAGAGCAATTCGAACAAGCCAATGCATTTCTTACACTACAAGGCAACATTGTTATTAGCGTTGCCTTTTTTGAGCAAAGCGAAGGGATTGAAATAACGGAAGATCAAGCTGAATTACTTGGAAACCTGCATTTTAGGAAAATTGATATGTCTGATGAAATATTCGTAATTGACGTTGACGGTTACAAAGGGAGCAGCACCAGAAGAGAGATTCAGTATGCGAAAGAGAAGGGGAAAGCTATCCGCTATTACTCTCATGGCGAGATTCCTTGATTCTGTGAAGTAACAGGTACGATAGAGGAGGAACTGCTTCGTGGCTGCTCCTCTTCTGGTTTATTGAAGTAACTGGAGTTAAACGGTGAAAGAATGAGGGTTATGTTTTAAATATGTTGATTTTAAGGATGTAAACACCTGTAAATTCTTCATCCTCTACCGGAATAAAGCATTAAATAAATAGATTAATACCGGATGTATCAGCCTTACCGAGATAGTAGCCAACACCCCCGATTTTTACGCCGTCGATCAGTTCTTCTTTCGTAATACCCATGACATCCATAGACATTTGGCAAGCTACCACTTCGACGCCTTGTTGGATTGCAGATTCAATTAATTCCTCTAGAGACGAAATGTTTTTTTCCTTCATGACACCACGGATCATTTTGGTACCTAGGCCCATCATGTTCATCTTAGATAGAGAGAGTTTTTGGCTGCCTCGAGGCATCATAGCTCCAAACATGCGGCTGATAAAACTTTTTGATACAGGTATTTTCTCTGGCTTTCTTATCACGTTCAACCCCCAGAAGGTGAAGAACATGGTCACCTTTTTTCCGCTTGATGCGGCTCCGTTAGCAATAATGAAGGACGCTATGGCTTTGTCGAGATCGCCGCTGAACACAACCATTGAGCTGCCGTCTGAACGGGTTGCCACCGGATCAGATGCAGAAGGAACAAAAGGGCTTCCTTTACTTAAGAAAGCTTCAATCATACCGCCTCGAGTCTTATCTACTTTGATCATTCGATTGCGCGACATTTGTGCCCAAGCTTGAATATCTTCATAAAACCCAGGATCGGATGCAGTTACACGTAACACTTGACCGTTGGCCAGTTGATCCATTTTCTGTTTTACTTGAATGAGCGGACCGGGGCAGGACAACCCACGAGCATCCAAATCGATATCAGCACGCAATACCTGCTCTTGCTGATCAAGTGCCGCAGCTATTTCTTGACGATTATCCGTGGTCGATGATGCCTGCAAAGGCGCCTTGCTGCCGGATGGCATGTAAGTGGCCATTTTATATGTCTTGTATCCGCCGGTCAAATTCCGAACTTTAAAACCTTTCTGCTTTAAAATTCGGGATGCCGTATAACCTCTCAAACCAACTTGACAGTAAACCCAAATCTCTTTACTTATATCCAATTCACTCAAGCGACCGCGGAGCTCATCAATGGGAATTAGTTTGGATCCGGGAATGTGGCCATTGTTATGCTCAATCTCCGAACGAACGTCTACCAGAATTATTTTTTCAGGATCACTGGATCTCAAGTCTTGAGGCACGAACACTTCAGTTCTTCCGGCAAGTATGTTTTCCGCCGTATAGCCGGCCATATTTACCGGATCTTTGGCAGACGAATATGGTGGAGCATAGGAAAGCTCCAGCTCAGTCAGGTCGTTGACTGTTCCGCGGAAGCGAATAACGGTTGCGATATCATCAATGCGTTTGTCCACCCCGTCAAATCCTACAGCCTGGGCGCCCAATACCGTACCTGCATGATTAAAGAGCAGCTTGATCGTAAGGGGAGTGGCGCCCGGATAGTAAGAAGCATGAGAACTCGGATGCACATAGGTTACGTTATAAGGAATTCCCAAAAGATGAAGGGTCTTCTCATTATTGCCTGTGGCTGCTCCCGTTAGGCCAAATACTTTAATAATAGATGTGCCTTGTGAACCTTTATAGGTCATTCCCAAGCCGCAAACATTATCCGCGGCTATCCGACCTTGTTTGTTGGCAGGACCAGCTAAAGGTATAGCGGTCTTGTTCCCATTAATGAAATCGATGACTTCCACAGCATCACCAACGGCAAAAACGCCATCCAGGTTAGTCTCTAATTTTTCATTCACTATGATATGGCCTTTTGGAGTAAGTTCCAATCCGCTATCTTTTAAAAAGGCGGTGTCAGGTGTAACACCAATAGCCAAAATAACCATATCACTAACTAACGTTGCTTCGCTGGCTAACTCAACTTGGATTTGCTCACCTGTTTCCTTGAACGATTGTGCGCTCTCTGAGAAGAGAAGATTCACTCCATGTTGTTCTAATTCTTTAGCCAGAACATGGGACATTTCGATGTCGAACGGCGCCAAAAGCTGGTTACTGGATTGAACCAAGGTAACATCGAGTCCGATTTCTTTGAGATTTTCAGCCATTTCCACTCCGATGAATCCGCCGCCTATAACAATAGCTGATTTCGTCTTTGTTTCAGTAACTCGTTTTTTAATGCGATCTGTGTCCGCTATGTTACGTAATGTGTATATCCTAGAGCTTTCTATGCCGGGTAAAGCAGGACGAATAGGTTTTGCACCTGGTGACAAAATAAGGTAATCGTAACTTTCGTCGTAAACACCGCGTTCTTTGCTGCTTACACGTACTGTTTTGGAAATGGGGTCAACATTTGTTACTTCACTTTCTGTCCGAATATCAAGATTAAAGCGCTTATGCATAGTTTCCGGCGTCTGAACGAGCAGCTTAGACCGGTCTTTGATCGAATCCCCTATGTAGTAGGGCAGACCGCAATTAGCAAAGGAAATATATTCATCTCGCTCAAACATCACAATGTGCGCGTCTTCGTCTAATCGGCGTAGTCGGGCTGCGGCTGAAGCACCGCCAGCAACACCGCCGACAATTAAAACTTTTTTACTCATGATTTGTCCTCCCCGAAGAAAACTTGAATTAGTTGTTTCACTCTGTCGTCAGCAATGGTGTAGTTCACTTCGAGTCCGTTGCGTTCCGTTGTGACAATGCCAAAGTTGCGAAGTTTTTGCAAATGTTGGGATACGGTGGACTGTGGAAGATCAAGGCATTCCTGCATATACCCAACGTTGCAATGACCTTTTTTAAGAAGTCCTTTTACGATACATAAACGTACCGGGTGGGCTAAGGCTTTCAAAATGTCCGAGGCCTCGTTAAATTGTTTGAAATTGTTATCCATTCTCTGACTTCCTCGCTTTATAAAATCAATATATCGTAATATTACGATATTACAATTTTAAATGCAAGTCTTAACTAAATTTCGAAGGGAGAAAAGTATAATGCTCGAAACCTGAGTGCGCCGGTTTGTTCCATTCGGGTATTATGATATACTGTTTATAGCGTAAACAATTTCGGCAAACAGGATGATGGAGGATTAAAAAAAGCAATGGATAACCGCGATGACTTGAATCATGAGACGCTGCAAAATCTGCCGAGCGGCGCAGCCTTAAGCTGGGGGATCGTAAAACAAGGAAAGCGAGGTCCCAAAGGCGAGCTGAGTATCAAGCAGATTGTCGATGCCGCGATCGGAATTGCCGATAGGGAGGGGCTCTCGGCCGTTTCCATGAGTCGTGTCGCGCAAACCTTAGGCTATACGACGATGTCGCTTTACAGATACATAACGAGCAAGGATGACCTGCTGCTGCTTATGCAGGATGCCGCATGCGCTATTCCCATCCCGCCCGAGGATGAGAATCAGGATTGGCGGGAAGGCATGCGGGAGTACGTACGAGGCTGCATGGATATCTTCGTCAAGCATCCCTGGTACGGTGAAATACCCGTGACAGGTGTCCCGGTTTCGCCAAATATTTTAAAGCTGATCGATTGGCTGCTTCGGAGTATGCGTTCCTTTCCGCTGAATGATTTTGAGAAAATGTCCATTGTGCTCCTGTTGAGCAGTTATGGTCGTTCCATAGGGTTGATTAGTGCGGATATGAACAAAGCAGTGAAAGCAGGTGCGGCTCCCGACGACTTCAGCGGCGTACCTTACAGCGCAGCGCTTAAGCTGCTCGTGAAGCCTGAACAGTATCCGGATTTATTTCCAATTGTCATGTCAGGGATTTATGCGGGCGAGAGGGAAGCGGAGAATCCGATTGTCAACGATCTTGATTTCGGGCTGGATCGCATATTGGACGGGATCGAGCAGTATCTGGAGCAGAAGAGGAACCCGTAAGGAATTTCGAGCAATGCCTGCGTACTGGAAAAAAGATAAAAAGCACATCGGTCGCTGACAAGCGGACCCATGTGCTTTTGTTGTTCGCTTTGCGATCAGTCGTTCTATCTTCGGCCTGCTTTCCGGCGGAACGTGATGAGGCTCCATACGAATGCGAGAAGCAGGATGGCGAAGCACCAGCCGAAGGCCCACCATGCGCTGTGATGAATGGGAGTGCCGGTGAGCAGGCCTCGAATGGTTTCGATAACCGGCGTAATCGGTTGATTGTTCGCAACGCCCTGCAGCCATCCCGGCATCGTATCCGTCGGCACGAAGGCGCTGGACAGATAAGGAAGGAAGAGCAGAATGAAACCATAGCCCGAAGCTGAGGATGGAGAGCCGGCAATCAATCCGATTGCCGCAAACAGCCATGTGAAAGCCAGGATAAACAGCGTAATGACGCCAAGCGCGGCAAGCCATTCAAGTACGCCTGCGTTCGGTCTGAAGCCGACGAGAAGAGCAACCGCGATGACCACGCCGGTTGCGAACAAATTACGGGCCAGGCTCGCTGCCACATGACCGGTAATGACGCTAAGGCTCCGAATGGGCATCGTGCGGAACCGGTCAATGATTCCGTTCGTCATGTCTTGGGCAACGTCTACTGCCGTACTGGACGAGCCGAACCCCGCACAGAGCAGAATAATGCCGGGAACGACATAATGAACGTAATCGCCCCCGGGATCAATCGCGCCGCCGAAGACATAGGTGAATAGAAGCATAAGCATGACAGGAAGCATGACGGCCATTATGAGCGCTTCGGTATTGCGCAGGCTAAGACGGATACTGCGGCCGATAAAGACGGCGTTCGTAACGCCGATAGAGGTTTTCTTTGGAAGGGGCTGCCGATTTGTTGTCATTTTGCTGCCTCCAGATCTGTTGTAGTTAAAGCAATGAATACATCGTCCATGGTTGGTTTGCGCAGACTGATTTTTGTCTCAGGCGGAATCTTGCCCGCCAGTTCATTCAGCGTTCTTCGTATATCTTGGATGCTGCCGTCGGTTGATCGGACGGTGATCACTTCTTCATTGGCGTCCCGCAGCTCGATCATCTCGCCGCCTACGCGAGACTTCAGCTCCTGCGCGGTGCCGGATGCGACAATGCGTCCGTTCGCGATCACTGCGATTCGGTCTGCGAGCTGATCGGCTTCCTCCAGATATTGCGTCGTGAGAAAAATCGTCATGCCCTGATTTCTCAATTGAAGAATGGTATCCCACAAGGCGCGCCGGCTGACGGTATCAAGCCCGGTCGTCGGTTCATCCAGAAACAGCACCGGCCGGCTGGCGACAAGACTGACGGCAAGATCAAGCCTGCGCCGCATGCCGCCGGAATAGGTTTTGACAAGTTTGCCGGCATTGGCTTCAAGATCGAAGAGGTTCAGCAGCTCCTTCGTCCGGGCTCGCGCTTGCGATGAGGTAAAACCGGATAGTCTGCACATCATCTGCAAATTCTCCTCGGCCGTGAGCATATCGTCGACGGCTGCAAATTGTCCCGTGAGGCTGATGGAACTTTTTACTCCGTCTCTCTCCCGGATGATATCGTATCCGGCAACGCGTGCCGTTCCTGCATCCGGCTTCGTCAACGTGGAGAGGATGTTGATCAGCGTCGTTTTGCCGGCGCCGTTAGGGCCAAGCAGCGCGAAGATGGTGCCTGACTGCACCGTTAAATTAACGCCATCCAGCACGGTTTGGCTGCCGAACGATTTTCGAAGTCCTTGCGTTTCAATCGCGGATCCGTTCATGAGCAATCTCCTTTTTTAATTGTATATGATATAAACAGTATTCAATATATACAGAAATTATGCAACAGCTGATTTCATAAAAACAGATAGAGCGGTAGTCACATGCAAGAAAAAGGAAATTGTTGACATGAGGCGGGGGCTGCAATAGAATGTATTAATATTCATTTATGTGAATAATTATTCTAACGCAGGGAGTGAACCGATGAAACCGCATTTATTATCCTTAAGAGAACTCGACAAGGATACGTTGTATTCCATTATTCAAAAAGGGATCGAGATTAAACGCAATCCGAACGATTACTACCATGCGTGCGAAAGAAAAGGCCTGCTTATGCTTTTCCAGAAGACTTCGACCAGAACTCATTTATCTTTCCAATCCGGCATCAATCAAATGGGCGGTTACGCCGTAACGATGGACTGGGATTCGAGCAATTTCAGCCTGTCGCCCATCCGGTATGAAGCCCGTTACGCGTCAAGGAACTGCGATGTCATGATGGCCAGGTTAAAGAAGCATGCCGATATCGTTGAATTAGCGAAGTACTCGAATGTTCCGGTAATCAATGGATGCTGCGACAAGTATCATCCTTGCCAGGCATTAGCCGATTTAATGACCATATATGAAGTAAGGGGAACCTTCGCGGGCGTGACGGTAACGTATGTAGGCATCCATAATAACGTTGTCAATTCGCTGATTGCGGGCTGCGTCGCGTTGGGCGTTAGGCTTTTGCTCGTAACCCCGATCGTTAATGAAGCATCCTGGGATGAAGAACTTATGCAGGATGCATACCGGAGCGGGTATATTGAGATTTTGGAGAGCCTATCCGAAGCCGTTAAGCAAACGGATTTTATTTATGCGGACACCTGGGTGGACATGGAGTTTTTCCAGAATCCCGATTATCAAGAGGAGAAGGACAGAAGGATTCGGCTCATGATGCCTTTTCAGATTAACAAAAAGAATCTGGATGGATTTTCCCCATACCTTATGCACGATATGCCAATTCATCCCGGATATGAGATCGAAGAGGATTTGATTGAATCCGAGAACTCCGTTATCTATCGGCAGGCGGAAAACAGGATGCATGTCCAAAAAAGCTTGTTGATTCATTTATTTGAAAGCCATGCAGGCGGCAGTGGTGATAGAATATGAATAAAGCGGGTACGATGACTGTCATTTCCGATATCTACAGCTATAAATTTGGAGGTGAAAACGTTGATTTTGACAGGTGAATCGGATTCCCTTGAAGATTATTTGGCAGAATCGGAAGAAGTTGATTTTAACCACCTTTCGATAAAAGAAAAAGCGGCCGAGTTGTTTTCGGCATCGTCTAACGAAGAAGAGTTTATACGAAGGGCCTATACCTTTGTTAGGGATGAGATAGCTCATTCATGGGATATTCAAAGTACGCGAATCACATGTAAAGCGTCGGAGGTTCTTTACTCAAGGAAGGCATTTGTTACGCCAAGTCTCATTTGTTGTGCGCTATTTTACGGAGCAAAGTGATTCCCGCCGGTTTTTGTTATCAAAGACTGACCATAGGCGATACGCCGGATACCGGCTACTGCATTCATGCTCTAAACGCCGTTTACCTGAAATCCCTGGACAAATGGATCAGACTTGACGCACGGGGAAATAAAGCAGGCGTTCTAGCGGAATTCTCGCGGCATGACGAAAAATTAGCTTTTTCGGTACGGGAAGCGTATGACGAAATCGATTATTCAATACGATATGCGCAGCCAAATCCAAAAACGATAAAGGCGTTAATACAAAATACGGATTGTACAGCGATGTATCTTCATGGATTGCCGGACGACTTACATTGAAGATAGACATTGCGCGAACGCTTAAAGCGGCGAACAACGAGGGGAAGGGGAGAAGTTCGTAGATGCCCGTTCGATGCGCTTGGGTCAATGAAGATCCTTTGTATATGAATTACCACGATCACGAATGGGGGATTCCGGTTCATCATGATCACACCTGGTTTGAGTTTCTTATTTTAGAAGGGGCGCAGGCAGGCTTGAGCTGGTATACGGTATTGAAAAAACGCGAGAGCTACCGGCAAGCTTTCGACGGATTCGATCCGGACAAGGTGGCTCTCTATGAGGAAGGCAAGGTAGCGGAGTTGATGAATAACGAAGGAATCATACGCAATCGCTTGAAGATTCAATCGGCGGTTACGAATGCGAAATGTTTTTTAAAAGTCCGTGAAGAATTCGGCAGCTTTGATGCGTACATTTGGCAGTTTGTCGGCGGCAAACCGATCGTAAACCGGTGGCGGGATAAAAGCGAGGTTCCGGCGGTTACTCCGCAATCGGACGCGATGAGTAAAGATTTGAAGAAACGAGGCTTCACATTCGTCGGATCGACGATCTGTTATGCGTTTATGCAAGCCTGCGGAATGGTCAATGATCATACGCTGGACTGCGATTTCGCGACGATTCGAGCGAAGTAATGCTATACGATCTGTTGTTTGGAAGGGAGTTCTATTCTTATGAACCAATCGATAACGGAAGCGTATTGGGATGAGTTAGCTCATCCCATCTTTCAACGCCGGCCTGTTTATCTGGCAGCCACGAATCAGGGACTATGCCTGGTAACCTTGCCGCATGTAACGTTTGACACGCTAGAAGAATGGGTAGGTAAAAAAATACCTCATGCGACGCTCCTACATGATCCTGTTCGGATGTCCGAATATACGCATCAATTGCTGGAGTACTTTGATGGAAAGCGGAAAGAATTTACGTTTTCTTTTGATCTGCGCGGCACCGCATTTCAAGTCTCCGTCTGGCAGGCATTAACCCGTATTCCTTACGGACAAGCTCGAAGCTATTCGGATATTGCCGAGACGGTGGGCAGCCCCAATGCGGTTCGTGCCGTAGGAGCGGCAAACGGCGCAAACCCTATTCCATTCATCATTCCATGCCATCGCGTCATCGGCAAAACCTCGGCACTTACGGGGTACAGGGGAGGATTGCAGGTGAAGGAAGAATTGCTCCGGTTGGAGGGATTTGACGAATACATCAATAAAGGCCATTCGCGGTTTCAATTCTGATGAAGATATGGAGCGCAAAATAGTTTTCATAAGCGGTTAACGTGCAGGAGGGATTCCAATGAGCCGATTAAAAGGGAAAATAGCCATCGTTACGGGAGCCAGTCGTCGAAGAGGCATTGGCACCGCCATATGCAGGACGCTGGCAAATGAAGGCGCGGACCTGTTTTTTACTCATTTTTCAAGCTATGACAAAAATGTCATTCATTACGACGATGCGGAAGAGGATTGGTCGGAACAACTCTCGCAAGAGTTACGCAAGTTTGGCGTAAGGGCAGAAAATATGGAGTTGGATTTATCGGGTAACGATTCATTTTCAAGACTCTTGGATGAAGTGGAAGCAAGAATGGGCCTGCCGACAATTCTAGTGAATAATGCTACTTATAGCGTAGACGTAGATTTTCGGCAGTTAAATCATGATATACTCGATGCCCATTACGGAGTCAATGTTAGAGGGACGTGTATGTTATCCGTGGAATTCGCCCGTCGACTGGAGGGGAAACACGGAGGACGCATTATCAATATGGTATCGGGTCAGGACAAAGCCCCTATGGCGGGGAACATTGCTTACGTTACCACTAAGGGAGCCATATCGGCGTTTTAAAAGATCATTATCGGCCGAACTGGCTCCGCTCAAAATTACAGTAAACGCCGTTGACCCCGGCCCTACCGATTCCGGATGGATGACAGAGGATATTAAACATTTTCTGTTACCTAGATTCCCGATGGGGCGTATCGGCCAACCGGAGGATGTCGCGCGGCTAATCGCTTTCTTGGCCAGCGACGACGCTGAATGGGTGACGGGTCAGATCATCCATTCGGACGGCGGGTTCTGGTGAAACGCGTAACGGATGGAACGATATGAGGTGTCCAATTGGCGGAACAGGTACTGCTCGTACCTTTGTTTACTTTTGTGATTCATCTCTCCGAGACGCTTACCTATTCTCTTCGTTTGGCGGGCGTACGTTTAGGGAAAACAGTGGATGGTTTATTCTTATCGGGAATTATTCTGCTGGTTTCAAGAACGGCGAATAGGGTACAGGCTCCGCTTAAGAAATTCCGTTGAGAAGCTCGTCTCTCCCGCAACGGAATCGAATACAATCGTGAAGAAAGAAGCTGAACTACTCGAACGGCCTTCTCCCGTCCAATGGACGACGATAACGATCCCCTTATGGTTGATAGGCATGCTCTTGCTTGTTTTCCTACTGATTCGTTGCAAAAAAAATAAAAGATAAAGGAATTCCGGCTGCTTCGGCAGCTTTTTTCCATCCCTCAAAAAATAACCCGCATCGCTGCGGGTCCAAATCGTGCTATCTAGCAGGAAAGGGAGTCGTTGGATTTCAGTATAGGCTCTTTCCCTTAAAGCAAGCTGAAACCCGGCTTATGACCGCATTAAAAAAGATTACAGTTGCTTCATAAACAGTTTTCAGACTTCTCTGTGAGGACGACGATCAGGTCGGCTTTACGCAAGAACGCAATACGACCATCTCGTGCGTTCTTAAAGCGAGACGATTTACGCGAGATGATGACGTCCGTTGTTTTGATATTGCTGCTAATAACGATGGTAATTGAAGACGCATCAAGTTGGCCGTCCCGGTCGGACTTGTTCAACTGCGGTGCATGATGCCGCTGCATCGGGGGCGAAGTCGGATAGAGTTTGCCTCCTGGCGGTATCATTCAACTTCAGTGCCCGAGACGCTGCGTCGGGCTCTCGTTTTCTTCAGACGTCAGCATCCATTTGCAGACTGGCCTCTAATTTTGCCGATATGCTCCGCTATTTTCTGGCCGTGAAAACGTCCGGATTCAATGAAAATCTCATTGGCCTCATGACGCGAAGCGACGACGCCTGCCAAATAAATGCCGGGAACATTCGTTTCCATCGATTCTTCATGGAAGGTCGGGTAGCCTTCGGCTTCCATCGTCACGCCGGATAAGGTCAGGAAGTTGCGGTCGGGATGAAAGCCCGTGAGCGCCAGCACAAAATCGTTCGGAATGAGAAATTCGCCTTCCGGTCCTCGGATCGTAATATCATGATGCCCAATGGATGTAACGACGGAGCGAAAAAGCATGCTTATCGCGCCTTTGGCAACTTTGCTCTCAAACCCCGGTCTAACCCACGGCTTGATGCTGGAGGAGTATTGCTCGCCGCGATAGACGACGGTAACATAGGCACCGACGCGTTCCAGCTCAAGCGCTGCGTCAATCGCAGAGTTGCTGCCGCCTATAATAGCTACCTTCATGCCGACATAGGGATGCGATTCCCGGAAGAAGTGGCTTACTTTATCCATTTGCTCGCCAGGAATGCTGAGCTCGTTCGGATGGTCAAAGTAACCGGTCGCAATAACGACGTAACGGCTGCGGTAAGCGCACGCTTGTCCGAACCGGTCTTCCCCCGTCAGGAGGAAGCCGTCCTCCGCTTTTCGAATCCCGGTAATGGCTGTATAAGGTTGTATTCTTAATCGGTTGCGCTGAGCGGCCGTTCGGTAGTAGTTCAACGCTTCCAGCCTGGAAGGTTTGTCGTTTGCCGTCGTGAAAGGGATGCCGCCGATCTCCAGCAGCTCGGGGCTGCTGAAGAAATGCATATATGTCGGATATTGCGAGATCGAATGTACGATATTCCGCTTCTCTATAATGAGCGGATGAAGACCGACTCGTTCAAGCTCGATCGCTGCCGCCAAACCGCAGGGACCTGCTCCAATGACGATCGCTTCTTCTTGTTGCATCTGTTATTCCCTCCCCAAAATGCTGTGCAAACATAGTCGAATCAGACAGATGGTTCAACGATCATTTTACTGCGAAGCGCGCCTATTGCGCAAATTTGGATATATGGCTCTCTTGTACAGGCATTGGAATATTGTATAATAATGTGGAAATGTTTTTATTATAAACTGGAAATTGATTTGGGAGGAGATCACATGCGGCGGCGTTTTGTAATTGAAGCAGTTTTGGTGGCAACGTATGGACATCTTCTCGTACCGAGCCGTCCCATTGATTATGTCGTGCCGTATTCATCGATCGCGGAGCTGTACGAAATGCGGGACGGAGCGGAGCCCGTTATGGACGATCCTGAAGATGACGGTCACGTGAAGGGCAAAATAAACGAACTTATTACTTTTTTCGAAGATTCGCTCAACCGCAAGAAGATAGAGAAAGCGATGCAGGTCCCATGGAGAGAGAGTTCGCCACTGCTCCTGAATGACCGCATTCAGTTCACGGTTGTGCATGCCGTCGATAACGCGCATTACGGCGAAATGTTCGATCCGATCGAGACGGAGCTGCTGCTGACCGCGTTGAAGCTGAATGTCCCGCTGCTGTCTGATCAATTCGAATATCAAGATAAGCTGATCGAAGCTGAAGTGCCGGTCCAAGTGTACGATATCGAGGATTTTGAATTTGCCGTAGAGGAAGGCATATCGGTTAGCGATTTGGAGCAGTTTAACGAATCGGACAGGTTTTAATAAATTTTCGTGAAAGCCTCTCGCGCAGCGGTCAATTCCGATATTAAGATTTGGATGGGTTAGGACTTGATTTTCATTCGGAATAGGAATAAGGGGGATGCAGGAATCGGTTGTCATGCAGACGAGTTCGACTTCGTATGAGCCGGCTTCAGATTGAAAAAGAGGACGTGACAGGAGCGTGCAGCACGCTAACCTGTCTCGTCCTCTTTTTTGGTTCGGTCGATCGCTTGCGCCATCGTTTTGTCGGTTAAATGAGCATATATCTGCGTCGTTTCCGGCGAAGCATGCCCCAGCTGCTCCTGCGTCTTGTATATATCGTTGCGCAGGTAGTAATCGGTAGCGAATGAATGCCTTAATTTGTGAACGGAAAGGTAAGGCTTCCCGAAACGCTTCGCATATTTGATGACCATCTCCTGAATGGCGCGCTTCGTCATGCGGGAACCTTCTTTTTTTCCGTTCGCAATGGCAAGGAATAGAGCTTTCTCCCGCTTTGGAGCCTTGTAGCGCACATCGCGAAGCGACAAATAAGATTGCAGATCCTCTACCGCTTCCTGACGGAAATAGACGGGCGTCTTGAACGTGTCGTCGTTTTTGCCTTTCCGGTAAACATAGCACAGTTTCTTCTTCAAATCGATATCGTCGACATTCAAATTAACGAGCTCCGAAACCCGTAAGCCCGAATGCAAAATGAAGCTGATAATGCAGGCATCGCGGATCATGTTCAGCTCGTAAGCATATAAGGCCTGCTTATTCGATGCGATATCCGTACCGTAATGCTGCTTGACATAGGCCATAAATTCCGCGATTTCTTCCTCCTGAAGCAGTTTGCCTTCAAGCTTGGCGGCCGTATCCTTCGGCTTATGCGTCCTCTTGATCGCAACCTTCGCCATAACGTTCCGTTTCAGCAAGGGATAGAAGTTCTCATCCTCCGCGATTTGGCTCAGGTAATGGAACAGGGATCGAAGGGATGAGAGCTTGCGGGAAATCGTCGTCTTGCTGTTGCGCTCTTCCTTATGCGTCGACAAGAACATCCGGAAGCCGTCGATGCTGTCCATATGCAGCTTCTCCAGCTCGAGCAGGGTAACCTCTCTGATGCTGCCAGCTTCCGATAGGCCTTCAGCCATAAGCCACCTCAGGAACGTTTCATAATCCCTCATGTATTCAACAAGTGACGAAGGAGACAGATCTGGCAGCTTATAGTTGATAAATTTCTCGATATACCAGGGCATTGCCGGCAGCTTCCTGTCGAGCTCTAACCGATCCTTTTGTTTTAAAATATTGATTCGCGATCACCCCGATTACTTAATGCCATCATTCATTTACTAGGTAAAATAAGTGAGTTAATTATTATTGCAGACCGTTAGTAAAAACAATTACGGTTCTATTGTAGCAAGCAAAGCCGAGCGGGACAATGTCCCGACCGGTTACATGACAAAAAACAAGCCCAATGGTTATAAAGCTGCCTCCATATAACGTTCTTGCGAAAACCTTGTTTGAAACGGATGCCGGATTATAACTGCCCGAAGAAATCAAACACTGAATCGGGATCCATAAGGACTATCTTCATCTAAATGACGATGTATCCGTTCAAGCGCATCTTCGGGAGTGGCTGAGCGAATAATAAAGGATGGAAACAGTTGGAGGTGGCTAACGCCGTGCGGTTCAAAGACGTATTTTCCATTATAGGTCCGAGTATGGTAGGACCGTCCAGCTCGCATACGGCGGGAGCGCTGCGAATCGGACGCGCCGCCAGGCGCATATTCGGACAGCGTCCGGAAATAGCCGAAATTATGCTCTATGGCTCTTTCGCCGAAACGTATATAGGGCATGGCAGCGATTTGGCGTTTGCCGCCGGCCTTCTGGACTTCGAGGCAGACGATATGCGAATCCGGGACTCGCTGCTGCTCGCGGAGGAAACCGGCATGCATATTTCGTTCACCAAGGGGAAGGGGCCCTTCTCCCATCCGAATACCGTCCGCCTCAAGCTGAGCGGGGGCGGCCGGGAGGACGTCATCGTCGGATCGTCGATCGGTGGCGGCAATATCGTAGTGACGGACGTCAACGGATTCGAAGTGAATTTCACCGTTAGAACGCCGACGCTTCTTGTCTTTCACCGAGACCGGCCCGGTATTGTGGCCGAGATTACGGGTTTATTAGGGGGCGGGGGTATAAATATCGGCTTCATGGAAGTCGACCGGAAAAGTCGTCTGGGCGACGCGCTTACCGTAATCGAAACCGATGAATCCTTATCCGAAAGTCTGATGGAAACCATCCGCGGCATGCAAGAGGTTACGCGCATCGGTATTGTCGATTTAACGGCCAAAGGAGTTGTTTGAATGAAATTCAAAACGTTAAGCGAACTGGCCGCATGCTGCCAGGAAGAAGAAAAGACGATCGGACGTATCATGCTCTCGGAGCAAGCGATCGAGACGGGACAGGATGAAGAGCAGGTATACCGTCAAATGGCGGAATATTATGAGATCATGAAGGAGGCCGTCCGACGCGGACTCGATGAGCCGGTACCTTCCAGAAGCGGGCTTACCGGCGGGGATGCGCGCCGTGTGAGGCAATATATGGAGGGCAGCGAGACATCCTTAGGCAGAGAGGCTTGCATGGCGCTTGCTTATGCGCTTTCCGTGTCTGAAGTAAACGCCTCTATGGGCCGGATCGTGGCGACGCCGACAGCCGGGTCATGCGGTATTATTCCCGGCGTGTTCGTCAGCTTGCAGGAGAGGTTCGGCTGGGATGACAACAAGCTGGTAATGGGGTTGTTTGCCTCAGGCGCGATTGGATATGTCATCGCCAACAACTCCTTCATATCCGGAGCCGAGGGCGGCTGCCAAGCCGAGGTCGGCTCCGCTATCGGCATGGCGGCGGGGGCGTTGACGGAGATGCGTGGGGGAACGCCCGTGCAGGCCGTTCATGCGGTCGGCTTGGCGCTGAAAAATTCGCTCGGCTTGATCTGCGATCCGGTTGGCGGGCTCGTGGAAATTCCGTGCATCGTCCGCAACGGATTCGGAGCTGTCACCGCGCTTGCCGCAGCGGATATGGCGCTTGCCGGCGTTCGCAGCGTCATCCCGTCGGATGAAGTTATTCAGGTGATGCTCGAGGTGGGCGGCGCCATGCCGGACAAGCACCGGGAGACCGGCATGGGCGGACTAGCCCAAACGCCTACCGGCAAACGCATCATTCGGGATTTGTACGGCAAGAAGAATACCGGCAATAACAAAGGGGGATCGCCTCAATAAACAATAGAGGCGGGTCATCGGGCGGGCGAAACGCTTATCCGTTTCGGCGCGGGCTGCACCGTTATCCGGAGCTAAGCTCGCGGGAATCGGAGACGGCATCACCTTCACAGATTTCCGAAAAAGTAAATTAGTAAATATATGTAATTGTTTATTTACGGTTACATTTCATTGACGGCTGTGCTAAACTCGTAAAAACCAGTCGACGGTTACCAAACTTATTCTAATTTGCGAATGATTCGTGCACGCGCAAAAGAAAAGGGAGGTTCATTCTGAGATG
Organism: Paenibacillus harenae DSM 16969; assembly: GCF_000422465.1. Classification (GTDB taxonomy): domain Bacteria; phylum Bacillota; class Bacilli; order Paenibacillales; family Paenibacillaceae; genus Pristimantibacillus; species Pristimantibacillus harenae. The sequence goes on from NZ_KE383842.1 coordinate 1,009,662, forward strand.
AACAAAAAAATGTTTCAATATAGTTTGTCCGCCATTCTCATCTTCATGATGGCTTTTGGCGTGCCTGCTCAAGACGTGGAAGCAGCTCCGCCGGCCACGCTCAAGAAGGGCAGCACAGGCGTTGATGTGCCTGATCTGCAGTACCGGTTAAAGACGCTCGGCTATTTCAAAGAAAACTTATCCGCTCATTTTGGAACGGCTACGCTTGAGTCGCTCATGAAATTCCAGAAGGATTACGGAATCGCCTCCGACGGTATCGCCGGACCGCAGACATGGGCTACGCTTAAGAAGGTATCCGTCAACCAGAAGGAGCTGGATCTCCTTGCAAGAATTATATACGCAGAAGCGCGAGGCGAGTCTTATAAGGGGCAGGTTTCGGTTGGAGCGGTCGTAATGAACCGCCTGGCCTCATCCAGCTTTCCGGATACGATTCGAGAGGTGATCGAACAGCCGCAGGCTTTTACTGCCGTCGCAGACGGGCAATACCAATTAAAGCCGGATACAACCGCTTATAAGGCGGCTATAGAAGCCGTTAAAGGCTATGACCCTACGAACGGCGCCCTCTATTATTTCAACCCGGATACGGCGACATCCGAATGGATTTGGTCCCGTAAGCAGACGATGAAAATCGGCAAGCATATATTTGCAGTATAATTAGAAGCGATCTTTCACGATTGGGCAGCATGCTCAGTGGAAGATCTTTTTTTCTTTGTTAAGCAGGCATTGACCATTGTTAAAGTAGTAACTAAACATGTTACAATGTAAAAAAGATATCATGAAGGTTATTATAGGGAGGTGCCTGTAATGAAAGTGGAAATTTGGTCGGATTACGTATGCCCGTTCTGTTATATCGGCAAAAGAAAATTAGAAACGGCGCTGGATCAGTTCGCGCATAAGGAAAAAATCGAAACAGCTTACCGCAGCTTTGAGCTGAACCCTGGCGCTGATCCGAATTCGAATATCAGCACGTACAGCATGCTGGCTGCCAAATACGGCATGAGCATTGATCAAGCAAAAGCTACATCGAAGAACGTAGCTGAGCAGGCGGCAGCGGTAGGCCTTACGTTTCATTTTGACGGCACGGTTGAGACGAATACTTTCGACGCGCATCGCGCTGTCCATTACGCCGCTGAGCACGGCAAGGACAAAGAGCTTGCGGAAAGGCTGTTTAAAGCCTATTTCACGGATGGGGTTAATGTCGGCAGCAGGGAAAAGCTGGCTGAGCTGTCCGGTGAAGTCGGATTAAATACGGCGGAAGTTGCAGAGGTGCTGGCATCAAGCCTGTATGCAGACGTTGTTCGGGAGGAAGAAGAGGAGGGCAGCCGCCTTGGAATCCGTGGCGTTCCCTTCTTTGTCATCGATCGCAAATACGCTGTATCGGGAGCGCAATCGCCGGAGGTACTCCTGGATACGCTGAATAAAGCATGGGATGAGAAGCATCCGGCATTGAATCAAGTGAAAGACGGAGACGATGACTTGCTATGTGCCGACGGCGTCTGCGCGCCTCGTGCACCGCAGCAATGAATCATCCGGGAAAGAGGCGTCGAAATGGATGATCAATCCCTGGAAAGCAGCTGTCAAATCATAAGGTCCGGCGAGGTCATCCAAATCGGGGCGGAATCAGTGATTATTGACGTTAACGGCAAATTGATTTCCGTCCCGTTGATAAAGGCGGAGGCAGACCTTTGTCCCGGCGACAGAGTTGTCTGGTCGGGCAATCTCTGGCGCCGGATGGCGCCTGAATCAGCACTGTAATGAATGATAAGGGTTTGTGTCAAACGGACTGACGTTTTATAATAGAGCATGCTTGGTAAATCTTTGGTTCTGGGGGGGAAAGCTTGTGACAACTGAACAGCAGCGGCTGCTCGTATTCGCCGGTTCTTATGCGGAAACGGAGGAGAGCGGCGTTTATGTGTATGCTTTAGATGAAGAATGGGGTACATTAACGTTGCAGGACGAGTTCGCCGGACTTAAAAATCCGACATTTCTAAATGTAGACGCCGGAAAAAAAATATTGTATTCCATATCCGAGACGGTAAGCGAAGACGGCAGAAAGGTAGGCGAAGCAGCCTCTTTCGCCATTGACGGGGTTGATGGAAAGCTCCGTTTATTGAATCGGGCGGTAACGGTAGATTCGACAACCTGTCATATTCAGCGCGATGCCGATAGCCGTTATTTAACGGTGGTCAGCTATCACGGCGGGATGGTCGGTTTAATTCGCATTGCGGAAGACGGGACGGTAGGGGAGATGCTGGACGTCCGGCAGCATGAGGGGCACAGCGTTCATCCGGAGCGCCAAGACCGGCCGCATCCGCATTCCGCCATGTATAGTCCCGACGGACGATACTTGTTCGTGCAGGATCTGGGGCTCGATCTTATCGTGACGTACGCGATTGATAACGGTAAATTCATTCGCCATGGCGAAGTTAAGCTTCATCCCGGCGCGGGCCCGCGTCATCTGTCGTTTCATCCAAACGGCAAATTTGCCTATGTCATTAATGAAGTGGATTCGTCGATTACTTCATTTACATATGACGACGCAAGCGGACGTCTTGATGCAACAGGCACCGTTAACACGCTTCCGGCAGATTTCGATGGCGAAAATACATGCGCCGAGATTACCGTCTCGAAGGACGGGAAATTCGTATATGGCTCGAATCGCGGACATGACAGCATTGTTGTATTTGCCAGCGACGAGCAGACCGGTCTTCTGACGCTTGTACAGCATGTGCCGTCGGGTGGCGGGCATCCTCGTCATTTTGCCCTGACGCCAAACGGCCGTTATTTGTTAGCCGCTAACCGCGACTCCGACAATATCGTTACCTTCGCGGTAGATCGTGAGAGCGGAACACTCGAGTCTACAGGGAAAAGCACCCAGGTAAGCAAGCCGGTTTGTGTGCTTCCCGCATATTTAATGGCATAAATAATTAATGGCGTTTTGAGTAAGAAAAGAGGAGAATTAATAAGCGTGTCAACGACCGGAGAAGAGAAACCAAAATTAAAGCCGACCAAAATTTTCAAATGCAAAAACCAGGATTGCAAGGCCTGGGTGCGTGATGAGTTCGCTGATGCGGAACAGTCCTGTCCGATCTGCAAGGGCCCGATGCTTAGAAGCATGCGTCATCTCCCGGCCGTTCAAAATAAAGCGAAGCCTCAACCGCGCAAGCCCTTATCGGAATTGTGATAAGGTACGTCAAAAAACCAATCCGCTGTGACATAGCAGGGTTGGTTTTTTGACGTATACTCTCCATTGTCCGGATGTGATAGGATAGAGGGAGCAAATACTGATCAGGACGGTACCGGATAATGCTTTTTTATTTTATGGCCTTGTTTACTGCGGCTTTCATCGTATGGCTCAATAACCGGAACAATGAATCAAACAGGTGGGCCGCTTTCTTCTTGATCAGCGCGTCCGTTGGAGGGCTCACGGATTTATTGCGCGCAGGACATTGGCTGACGACAGCCGAAGTTTTGCAATTTTTGAATTACACGGTAACGCCTTATGCGGTGCTCGTCTTTAGCATCGTATACGCTGGGAAACGCCTCAATCGAGGCACACGGCGAAGCTTGAAGCTCTGGCTGATACTGCCGGCTGTCCTCATGGCCATCCAGACGCTGCTTGTTCCGGATGAACGGTTATTTTTTATGCTGCTGCTCTTATGGAGCGCGCCTTATTATCTTGTATCCTGTTGGCTTCTTACGGTTTCCTTCTGGAAAGAGCAGGATCCGAGGATTAAGCGAAGCCGGTTCATTACGTCGATTATTATCGTGCCGACACTGCTTGGGGTGCTTGTCTTTATTTATGTGGCGAAGGTTTTTTCTCCTAACTTCGAATTTTTCAATTACATTTCCGTATTCATCATTTATTCGCTCGGGCTGGCTCTGTTGTGCACATTCGTGTATGGCGTGCTGGGAGTAAGGCTCCGCATTGAACATGATCCGCTGGAAAGCGCGATGAAGGCGGTAAGCACGGGCACTACGATGCTGAATCATACGATTAAGAATGAGATCGGCAAAATATCAATCAGCACCGAGAACTTAAAAGGAATGCTGCCGGACCAGAATGAACATACGCTGCAGCATATGCAAATTATTACGAATGCCACCCGTCATATGCTGGAGATGATGTCCCGCATCCATAGCCAAACGAAAGACATTATCCTCAAGGAAGAGCCAATCCGGCTTGACCGGTTATTGGATGCCTGTATCCGTCAGCATGAGGGATTGATGGAGAAGCAGGGGGTGCGGATAAGCGCGGACTATACGATCCGACCGGTTATTTTATGCGATCCGATCCATATGAGCGAAGCTATCGGCAATGTCTTGATGAATGCTTGTGAAGCCATGCCGGGCGGGGGCTTAATCGAGATTTGCCTGGAGCCTCATAAGAGTGGCCTGGAGTTGTCTATACTGGACAACGGCGTCGGCATCGCAGACGATAAGCTTGGCCAAGTGTTCGAGCCGTTCTACAGCAGCGGCAAAGGAGGACGTAATTTCGGGCTAGGCTTATCCTATGTATATAACGTGATGCAGAAAAGCGGCGGGAACGTAGCGTTAGCCGGAAGGGATAGCGGAGGAACGAGGGTTTCGTTTTTCTGGCCGCGCAAAAAAGTCATTTGACGTTAGCTTAGGGAGTGAATTTTACGTGAGTTCAATCAGAGTGTTCATGGTTGAGGATGACGCGGATTGGGTCAAGGCGCTCACGGCGTATTTGAACCGGGAGGAAGATTTGCTTGTCGTTGGTACGGCGGCCAATTCCGACGAAGCGTTAAGTCTGGCGAAGAGCATCCGTTTCGATATTGTGCTCATGGATATTCAACTTGCGGGAAGCGAGCTGGACGGCATCCGGACGGCCGTCATGCTGCATGAGCTTTCATCGGCCAAGATCATTATGCTTACCTCGCTGAACGACGAGCAATCCATGACGCAATCTTTTACGGCGGGGGCCGTTCAATATTTGGAGAAAACGCGATTTCAGGAGCTGCCGCAAGCGATCCGAACCGCTTATCACCATTCCGCGCCGATGGAAGCGCTGCTTAAGGAGCTGGCACGGCTGAAGCGCGAGGAGCAGCTCAAGGCATTGACAGGCGCGGAGCGCGAGGTGTTCGAGCTGATCGAAGCCGGCTATACGCAGCCTCAGATCGAACGGAAGCTGTACAAAGCTGAAAGCACGCTCAAAAATCAGATCAACAAAATGCTGAAAAAATTCGGTGTGCGAAGCAGCAGGGAGGCCGTGGAAAAGGTGCGGCGGAAAGGGCTGTTTGAGCCGAGAAACAGAAAAGAATAGCGAAAGAATGTCGAAGGGGTACTACGAAATGTAGTACCCCTTTACGTATTGTTCTACGAAAGTTGGAACTGCCGTTGGGCAAGCGCGGCGCGTACAATAGCAGCAAGAGGAGGGGACGGGAGCATGAAGGAAATCGCAACGGATGACCGGCAGTCCGCCATACTGCTTATTGACGGCCAATGCCTGCTCTGCAGCGCCATTACCCGATTCGTCGTTCAGAGGGACAGAAATAAACGGTTTCGATTTGCTTCGCTGCAATCGAAAGCCGGTAAACGGTACTTATTGGAATCGCAACTGCCGGTTGATGATTTCTATACCTTTGTCATGATTAAAGACGGCCGGACTTATACGAAATCGAATGCCGCGCTGCGCGTATTTCGTCAGCTGAACGGGCTGTGGCCGTTGCTTTATCTGTTGATCCTGACACCGGCTGCTATTCGGGACCGGGTATACGATGGGATCGCCGTACACCGTTACCGCTGGTTCGGAAAGTCGGATACTTGTTTACTGCCGACGGCAGAAGAACGGGACCGATTTGTGAAGGACGGCATATTAGCGCCGGAGAAGGAGGAGGCTCAAGATGAAAAATAAGCCGGTTTATGTCGAACTGGATATAAATGCTTCACTCGAGGAGTTATGGGAGCGCACGCAGACGCCGGAGCTGCATGAGCAATGGGATCTTCGTTTCTCAGAAATTCAATATTTGCCGAAGCCAGCCGAGGCGGAGCGCCAGAAATTTCTGTACCGGACGCGTATCGGGTTCGGCCTCCGCATCGAAGGGACCGGCGAAACGGGGAGCGAAACGGACGAGAAGAGCGGAGAGCGGCTCTCGACCTTAGCATTCGCTTCTGAGCAGAAGGTATCGCTTATTCGGCAAGGCGGCGGCTATTGGCAATACAAACCGCAAGGGCGGCATGTTACCTTCTCTACGTTGTTTGATTACAGCACGCGCTTCGGCATTGCGGGCCAGCTGCTCGACCGCTGGTTGTTTAGGCCGATGTTCGGCTACGCAACCGCATGGAGCTTTGACCGGTTGCGAATTTGGCTGGAGGAACGGATCCCTCCGTCTGTGACCGCCGAGCGGGCTCTTATTCATTACGGCTGCGTCTTTCTGCTCTGCGCTTTATGGTGTTATGAAGGTATCGTTCCCAAGCTGCTGTTCCCCGAGTGGGGCGAACTGACATTCATGAGCCAAACCGGGTGGTTTGACGGAGCGGAGCGGCAGGCCGTGCAGCTGCTCGGCATTGGCGAGATCGGCTTCGGTCTTATTACCGCCTTCCTTCATCGACGGCGATGGACAGCCTTGGCGCAAATCGCCGTTCTGCTCTCGGTGACGCTGCCGGCCATGATTTATAATCCCGAACTATTCAGGTCCCCCTTTAATCCGCTTACGTTAATGCTGCCTATGATCGCCTTATGCCTGGCGGCGAATGGAACGAAGCGGCATTTGCCTGACGCAAGGCGGTGCAGCCGGCGGTTGTCCCGCGCACGCACGACGAGGAGGCGGTCCGATGAGATCCATTTATGAGCTGGCGTTAGGAGAAAGCTTTCAGAAACTGCATCCCCGGATCAGGCAGCGGTTCGGGTTCAACAGCCAAGACCGGACCGCGTCAATCGGATACGGTGTAATGAAGCGAATCTGGTATAACAAGCTGGTTGCTTTCCCTTTGTTTATCGGCACGTTTCGTCACATCCTGTTTCCGCAAGGAGGATGCGGCATTCCTTTCACGATTGAAAATTACGCTTATATCGACCGGTACGGCCGTGAGACCGTGACCTGGGTTCGGAGGTTTCAATTCCCACGGAAGGTTCGCTGCTTTGACGCAACGATGATCTACAGCGGCGAGCGGAAGAGGATCGTCGATTATTTGGGCAATAAACAACATTTAGCCGTTGATTTGGACGTTTCTGCAGATGCGAACGGCGGCATACGGATTCGATCCGGCGAGCAGCGATTCTACGAGGGACGGTTCCGCTTCCGGTTTCCAAGGTGGCTGACAGGAAGCGCCGAGGTTCATGAATGGTATGACGATGGCGAAGGCTGTTACAAAATAACGGTTGAGGTGCGGAATCCGGTCGTCGGACGAATCTTTCTCTATGAAGGCGCCTTTCAGGCGGCTTTCATCGCGGCCGAGTCCGGCGCAATACCGGTCGGCATCAAGCCTTTGCGGTACGAGCGCAGGGAATAAGCGGCAGACCGTTTATTCCTTTTTGTCAGTTTCCGGCCGGACGTAGTATAATAGGTCCGATTGGTCATAGACGGCTGAGGTTATCGGAACGGCATCGGACCGCGGCCTATTGGAAACGGAGCTTATAAGCAGATGAGGAAATTTAAAAAGTTTTATATAGAAACGACAAGCATTTGCAACCTTTCATGCACTTTCTGTCCGCCAACGCAGCGGGCAAAGGGCTTTATCAGCATCGAGGATTTCACGAAGACATTGGATCAAATTAAGCCCTTTACGGACTATATTTATTTCCATGTGAAGGGCGAGCCGCTGCTTCATCCGAAGATCGGCGAGCTGCTCGACATTGCCCATGAGAAGGGCTTTAAGGTCAACATCACGTCTAACGGGACGCTGATTACGAAAAACAAAGCCAAACTTCTTAATAAACCCGCTTTGCGGCAAATTAATTTCTCGCTGCACAGCTTCGACGGCCATCCGGGATCTAAGGATAAGGAAGGATATTTGGCTGATATCTTATCCTTCGTGAACGAGGCGGTTGCCGCAAGCAGCATCATTATATCCTTCCGGCTGTGGAACCTGGAAATGGATAACGAGACGAACCTGCAGCGCAGCAAAAACCGTGAGCTGCTTAGCATGATCGAGAAGGCGTTCCAGCTGGATTACAAAATCGAAGAGAAGTTTAAACCGGGCACCGGCGTCAAAATCGCTGACCGCATTTATCTGAATCAGGACCCTGAATTCAAATGGCCGGATTTGAAGGAGCCCGAGGATGACGGCAAAGGATTCTGCCACGCGCTTCGCAACCAAGCGGGGGTTCTCATCGACGGAACCGTCATTCCTTGCTGCCTTGACGGCGAGGGCGTCATTAATCTCGGCAATATTCATGAAACTCCCTTCGCGGACATCATCGGGAACGAACGGTCGACTCGCCTGCACGACGGCTTCTCCCGGAGGGAAGCCGTCGAGGAGCTGTGCCGCAAATGCGGGTATCGCCAGCGGTTCGGCTGATTGGAGGAAGCAGCGGATGCAAAAGCACTTATTAATTGTAGAGGACGATCTCGCCATTGCCGAAATGGTGTCCGATTATCTGCTACGTGACGGCTACCGGATAAGCCATGCCGTTGACGGGAGATCGGCGCTTCAGCTGTTCGAGCAAGAGAAAATCGATCTGATCGTATTGGATCTGATGCTGCCCGGGCTGAACGGAACCGAATTTCTTAAGCTTGTGCGTATGCGGAGCTTCGTTCCCGTTCTTATCGTATCCGCCAAGGACGGCGAGCTGGATAAAGCGCTCGGACTCGGCTTCGGCGCAGATGATTATATGACGAAGCCGTTCTCGCTCGTAGAGCTCTCGGCGCGGGTGAACTCGGCTTTGCGCAGAGCAACCGTATACGCGGAGGAAGGGAAGCCGGATACCTCAGCCAGTCCGCAACTGCGTATTCACGAGCTGACGCTTGATACGGATCAGCTGACGCTAAGCAAGAATGGGCATGATATTAGACTGACGACCAAGGAGTTTCAAATTTTGAAGCTGCTGCTGATCAATCCGCGGCGCGCCTTCTCCAAGGAGCAGATCTATACGGCAGTATGGAACGAGGACTATTTTGGGGACGATAATGCGATCAATGTACACATTAGCCGGCTGCGGGACAAGATCGAGGATGATCCGTCCAAGCCCCGATATATAAAAACCGTGTGGGGAATCGGATATAAGCTGGGGGAGTTCTAGCATGCTGCTGCCTCTAACGCTTGCTGCCGCGGCGGCAATGCTGGTCATTATGATCATTCTTATCCGACTGCGCATTGCGCGAACGAAGCAGCTTTCATATATACGAGCCAAGCTGCAAGAGGCGAATGAAGGCGGCTCGCCGGAGCAGCTGTTGCTGTTTACATCCGACCGCGAGCTCCAGAATCTTCTAATCCAAATCAACCGCCTGATCGAGAGCAATCGCAAAGCAACGGCAGCGTATGCGGGAACGGAACGTTCGATGCGCAAAATGCTGACGAACATGTCCCACGATCTTAAGACTCCGCTGACCGTCGTGCTTGGACTAACGGAGACGATTGCGAAAGACCAAACCATCGGCGATCGGGAGCGCGACCGCCTTCTAAGCCGGATACATGCGAAGGCGCTGGAAATGGCCGCGTCGATGAACAAGTTTTTTGATCTGGCGAGACTGGAGTCAGAGGACAAGCCTATCCCCCTTTCGAAAGTCCATATGAATGTTTTCTGTCAAAATATGATGTTATTCTTCTACGATTCGATTACGGCCAAAGGTCTTGATGTCGCGATTGAAATTCCGGAAACCCCTCTGTACGCGCTTGGCAACGAGGAGGCGCTCGAGCGGATTTTCGGCAATCTCATCGGGAATGCGATCCGGTACGGGAGCGAGGGCGGCATCGTCGGACTCGCGCTGCGCGGCGGTGAGTCGGCGGTTATAGTCGAGATATGGGACCGCGGACAGGGAATAGCGGAAACGGATCAGCAGCGCGTTTTCGAGAGACTGTATACGCTTGAGGATTCGAGAAACCCGTTGTATCAAGGCAGCGGACTCGGCTTGACCATATCCAAGCGGCTTGCGCAAAACGTTGGCGGCGAGCTTAGCGTCCGCAGCATTCCTTACGAGAAAACCGTTTTTACTTTAAATCTCAAACCGGCAGCCGAATCCAATAAAGCTCGAACCAAAGCTTGATCGCCGCTAGATGCCCTTGGGCAGCCGGCGATTTTTTTTCTGCGTTTCATTCGAAAGACATTCTTAAGATTTGCGAAACGGGAATGACAGCTTGATCGGTTACACTGTATTGGTGAAGAAAAAGATGTAACGCGGAAGGATCGAAGGAGTGGTTAGGTTGTGAGTATACTGCTGCGAACGCATGAGCTGAGTAAATCATTTAACGGGAAAGAGGTTGTATCAAACGTCAGCATGACCATCCGCAAAGGCGAGATTTACGGCTTCCTCGGACCGAACGGGGCAGGCAAGACGACGATCATGCGAATGCTGACGGGACTCGTGCAGCCAAGCGGCGGGACGATTCAACTGTTCGGCGAGCCGATGGGCGCGGAAGCCTCCGAGCTGAAGAAGCGGATGGGAAGCATGATCGAATACCCGATGTTCTATGAGCATTTGTCCGCGTCTCAAAATTTGGAGCTTCATTGCGCTTATATGGGCTACTATGAGCCTCGTGCGGTCTCAGAAGCGCTGCGGATGGTCGGACTGGAGGATGCCGGCTCCAAGCCGGTTAAGGCATTTTCGCTCGGCATGAAGCAAAGGCTTGGCATCGCAAGAGCGGTCTGCACGAAGCCGGAGCTGCTTATTCTGGATGAACCCGTCAACGGGATGGATCCGGTCGGGATTCGCGAGCTGCGCGAGTTGTTCTTGCGATTAAGCAAGGATTACGGGATCACGCTGCTCATCTCCAGCCATATCCTGCATGAGATTGAAAAGCTGGCTGACACGATCGGCATGATCCATAAAGGGAAACTGATCGAAGAGGTATCGATGGAGCAGGTGAGGAACGAGCAGACGGCTTATATTGAAGCCGTTACGACTGATGTGAAGCAAGCGTCCTATGTACTGGTGGATAAGCTAGGCATCCGGAATTATAAGGTCATGGAGAATGAAACGATACGCGTCTATGATCCCGGTGTGACGGCTTCCGAGCTGGCGAAAGCGCTCGTCATGAATGAGATCGGGCTGGAAGGGCTGATGCGAAAAAACATTTCGCTTGAAGAGCATTTCCTGAAATGGATGCAAGGGGGCGAACCGAATGAATAAGCTGATGAAGCTGGAGCTCAGGAAGATTAAGCCCCGCAATTGGCTGTTGTCGTTTGCCGTGGCTAATCTGCTCATTGCGCTGTGGGTGGTAACGAATCTTCCGAACGAAGGCGTTCGCAATTATCTCGAAGCCTTTTACAGTATCCGGTCCTACGTGGAGATGACGTTTATTATTTACTCTTCGGTGTTTATGTCGAAGCTGATGATGGAGGAATACAAGTCGAAAACCGTTACAGCGCTATTCACGTATCCGGTTCCGAGAAAACAAATTCTGACCGCGAAACTGATGGTTACGGCCATTTTCGCCTTTGCCGCTTCCATTGTTTCCAATGCGTTTGTGGCAGCTTTTTTTCTTCTGTCCAATGCCAAGAACGGGTTTATAACGGAACCGCTGACAGCAGAGCTGCTGACGGATGAAGCGCTGCGTATATTCATTAACGCCTTTGCCGTAACGGGAATAGCGATATTGCCTCTCTATATCGGCATGCTGCGGAAATCGGCATCCGCCGTAATTATCGCCTCTTTTGTCCTAGCCCTCGGCCTGGGCGGTTCGCACGACGAGAGCGGGCATAATTGGGCGCTGGCGGTGATCGTGGCCGCAGGCTGCGTCGCTGCCGGGCTGCTGGCGGTTATCTTGTCTATTCGTAGAGCCGTACGCGAGGACATTCTATAAAAATAGAAAACAAGGAAAAAGATAGGCGTTTCAGCTTTTGTCGGTTAGTGCGATTTGTGTTATGATTTGAATCGGGTTATTAGTCCTATGAATCTATCATTATTAAAGTTAGGAGTTATGCCGCGCATGGATTTTTTAACGATTTTAAAAGCGATTATTTTGGGTATTGTGGAGGGCTTGACGGAGTTTGCCCCCGTATCGTCAACCGGGCATATGATCATTGTGGATGATATGTGGCTGCAATCGGAGCAATTTTTGACGAAATATGCAGCGAATACGTTCAAAATCGTCATTCAGCTCGGATCGATTCTGGCGGTCGTTATTTTGTTCCGGAACCGGTTCATTGAGCTGCTCGGCCTGCGGTTCGGCAAGAATAAGGCGGAAGTCGTACCGGCTGAACGGAAGAGCAAGCTTAAGCTGACGCATGTCATTGTCGGACTTCTTCCCGCCGGCGTGTTCGGCCTGTTGTTCGACGATTATATCGACGAGTATTTATTCTCGATCAGAACGGTGCTGTTCGGCCTTGTGATCGGCGCGGTATTTATGATCATCGCGGACAGGCTGCGTCCTTCGAAGCCGAAGGTAGAGTCGGTAGACCAGATCACGTACAGGCAGGCGCTGTCAGTCGGACTTATTCAATGCTTGTCGCTTTGGCCCGGCTTCTCCCGTTCCGGCTCGACCATTTCAGGCGGGGTGCTGCTCGGCATGAGCCACCGTGCCGCCGCGGACTTCACATTTATTATGGCGGTGCCGATCATGGCTGGAGCCAGCCTGCTGTCGCTTGCGAAGAATTGGGAGTATTTCACGCTGGATTCGCTTCCGTTCTTTATCGCCGGATTTATTAGCGCATTCGTATTCGCCGTCATATCGATCCGTTTCTTTTTGAAACTAATTAACAAGATTAAGCTTGTCCCTTTCGCGATTTACCGGATCGTGCTTGCAGCGGTTATTTATATCGTTTATTTCTAAATAAAAGTAAACGGCAAAGGCCTGTTTCCCTTGAAGGGAAGCAGGCCTTTATTTTTGGAGCTGAGCTTCATAAATCCCCGTCCGTCCAGAGAACAGAAAGCTGATCACGCACCCGATAAACAAATAAACCGCGCCTTCGGAGCCGAATAATTCCATGCCCATAATGAAGCAGGCTAGAGGTGTTTTTGCTGCGCCGCTAAATACGGAGACAAAGCCGATTGCGGCAAGGAAAGGTACGGATACGCCAAGCAAGCTGGCTAATGAGCTTCCAAGCGCAGAACCGATGACGAACAGCGGCGTCACCTCGCCGCCCTGAAAGCCAGTTCCGAGCGTAATAGATGTAAATAAGGTTTTGAGGAGAAAAGCAAACGGCGGCGCGGCTTCCTGAAATGATTGCTGGATAAGCGGAATGCCGAGTCCCAAATAATCGCGCGTGCCGAATACATATACAAGCATGATGATGATCGATCCGCCGACGAAACTTTTGACGACAGGATTTTTAAACCACCTGCCAAATACCTGCCTAAGGCAGCGGGTGAGACGGGTGAATAACATGGCGGCTAAGCCGAAAAGAATCGAAGCGGCGGTTATTTTGACGATAAGCAGCGCATCCGGGGAGGGGACTGGCCCCATCTCGTAATGAATATGTCCGATGCCCCAGGCCGTCGTGACCAGATGTCCGACATAGCTCGCGATAAAACAGGGAAGCAGCGCTTCATAGCTGATCAAGCCGATGGCCAGCACCTCAAGGCCGAACATCGTGCCTGCAAGCGGCGTGCCGAACACGGAGCCAAAGCCGCTGCTTATCCCGCACATCAAAATGATTTTCCGGTCGAGCGGGCTAAGCTTCAGCAGCTTGCCGATCCCTTCGGACAAGCTGCCGCCCATTTGCACGGCGGTTCCTTCGCGTCCGGCGGAGCCGCCGAATAAATGCGTCGTTAATGTCCCGAATAAGACGAGCGGGGCCATCCGCAGCGGAATGGCTCCTGATCCGTTATGGATTTGTTCGATGATTAGATTATTGCCTCTGCCGGCCTCTTTACCGACCTTCAAATAGAGGAAGCTGACGATCGCACCGCCCGCAGGCAGCAGCCAAAGCAGCCAGGGATTGGCTTCCCGCGCGTTCGTCACCCAGTCCAAGCCGGCGAGGAACAGGGCGGAGGCGCTTCCTGCGGCAGCTCCGGCAAGTCCGGCGATCAGCAGCCATTTTAACGAGAATTGAACTAGAACCCCCATGCTGATACGATCCTTTCATTTCGTTCCCCTTGCATTCAAAAAAAACTCCTACCAGCAACAAATAAGACTGGTAGGAGTCATTAGCGCTAAGGCGATTATGGCGAACTCCATCGCCGATATGATGTGTTTCATTATAGCTAGAAATCGGGCAGGGGTCAATTGCACGAAAAAAATATAAATAAAAATAATATTTAAGATGGTGAACCAAATAAGAATTAATGAGACTCGGACAAATTGTCTGACTATAAGGGATCCTTATATAACATACGAATCAGCTGGATAAAACCGTCGTATCGGATACGATTCGGGAGGATGTGGGAGGAATTGGGTGGATCAGTCCCCTGATCCCCCCTCTCGTAACGAGAGCTCTTTATTCGCTGAATTATCACAAATTTCTGGAAATGACCTCCAAACGAATGAATGGTAGCCTTATAGGTGTACGAAAAAAAAGCAGAGGATGTGAGAAAGCGTGAGAAAGGGTATAGCCATTCTGATGGCTCTGTCTATGCTGCTTCTGGCAGCCTGCGCAAACAAAGGCGAGGAGGCGGCAGCGGATACGCTTGCGGAAGCGCAGAAGAGAGGCTACATTACAGTCGGCTTCGCGAACGAGAATCCGTATGCTTTCAAAAATGCCGACGGTGAACTAACGGGGGAAGCGGTTGAGATTGCGAGAGTGATTTTGAAACGGCTTGGAATCGATGAGCTGCGCGGAGAGTTGACCGAATTTACGTCTCTGATCGCCGGTCTTCAGGCCAAAAGGTTTGATCTGATTACGGCAGGTATGTTCATCAGGGAAGACCGCTGCAGCGCCGTGCTATTCGCAAATCCGGAGTACAGCATTGGCGAGGGGCTCGCCGTGGAAGCAGGCAATCCTCTTGGATTAACGAGCTATCAGGCGATAGCGGACCATGCGGATGCGAAGGTAGCGGTAATGGCAGGAGCGGTTGAGGTCGAGTATTTGAAAAAATCCGGCATACCGGAAGATCGCATCGTCATTGTTCCTGACCAGGATGCGGCGATCAGCGCCCTGCAATCCGGTCGCGCGGATGCGATGACGATGACCGGTCCGGCGTTAGAATCGCGCTTAACCGCCGCTAACGACAGCAAGCTGGAGCGTGTAATGGATTTCGAGCAGCCGGTGATCGATGGTGAAAGCGTGCGCGGTTACGGCGCAACGGCATTCCGGTTTGGCGATGAAGCGTTCCAGGAGGCATATAACGCGGAGCTTGAGAAAATGAAGGAGTCCGGTGAGCTTCTGGAAATCTTGCAAGAGTTCGGTTTCACCGAGCAGGAGCTTCCGGGAGAAGCGACGGCCGAAGCGCTTTGTAAGGCTTAAAGATGAATGCGCCTTGGTTGGAATCATTGCCCTTGCTTGCTGACGGGCTGCTCATTACTCTCCAGGTAACGCTGCTGGCTTCATTGGTTGCTCTGCTGCTGGCGGCAGCAGCAGGCCTCGCCCGGTTATCCCGCTATGCGATCATTCGGGGGATTGCAACCGGCTATGTTGAATTGTTTCGTTCCTGTTCGCTGCTGGTTCTGCTGTTCTGGGTTTACTTCGCTCTGCCGTTCCTCGGCATCGAGCTGTCAAAAGTTACGGCTGCTGTACTGGCCATTGGGTTAAATATCGGCGCATACGGCGCCGAGATCGTCCGCAGCTCGATCAAGGCGATTCCGAGCGGACAGCATGAAGCGGGAATTGCGCTAAATTTATCGCCGAACGAGCGGATGCTTCGCATTATCCTGCCGCAGGCCGCGGCAAGGATGCTGCCGCCGTTCGGCAACCTACTGATCGAATTGTTGAAATCGACTTCGCTTGTTTACTTTATTACCTTATCGGACCTGACCTATGAGGCGATGGTCATTCGGAACAATTATTACACATGGACGCCGCAAATTTTCGGATCGTTATTGATCATTTATTTTATACTATCTTCTTGCGTATTCGTGACGTTCCGATTGCTTGAACGCAAGCTTACGGCTTGGAGGTGAGAGGGAATTGTGGAATTGGGATTATGTAAATGACCTGCTGCCCTCCTTGCTCAAAGCGTTCGGCGTAACGCTCGGCGCCACGATTGCGGGCTTTCTGCTGTCGATTGTCATCGGATTGGTATTTGCCGTGGCTGCGCGTTCTTCCATCGGCCCCGTCCGCTGGATCGTACGCGCCGTCGTCGAATTTATCCGAAGCACGCCGCTGCTTGTGCAGCTGTTCTTCCTGTATTTCAGTCTGCCTATGCTCACGCCGTTCGCGATGCCTGCATTCATTACCGGGATCATCGGCCTTGGCCTTCATTATGGAACCTATATGTCGGAGGTGTTCCGTTCCGGTATTGATGCCGTGCCGACCGGACAGTGGGAGGCGTCGACAGCGCTTCATTTGTCCAAAAGGAAGACGTGGCTTTCCGTTATTCTACCGCAGGCGCTGCCGCCGGTTATTCCGGTGATGGGCAACTATTTGATCGTTATTTTCAAAGAAACGCCGACATTATCGGCTATAACCGTGGTTGAACTGCTATTGACCGCGAAGAGCGAAGCTTCCATAACGTATCGGGTATTTGAGCCTTATACGCTTGCAGGACTATTATTTCTTGTTACGAGCCTGCTCTTTTCATTCGGCATCCGGTTATTGGAACGACGATATTTCGGCACGAAGCAACTAACGGGAGGTGGAAAACGATGATTGCGGAAGCGCAGAGAGGACCGTACTCCGAAGAGGAGCCCTCTATTCGGCTCGAGAAGCTCGGCCGTCAACAGCCGGCGAAGCGGAAGCCCATTGTGCGGTATCAATCCATTCACAAGAGCTTCGGGGAACTTGAGGTCATCAACGGTATTGATCTGGATATTTTCTCAGGAGAGAAAATCGCGTTAATCGGCCCCAGCGGTTCAGGGAAAACGACGCTCGGGCGGATGCTCATGACCCTGGAGGAGCCTACGTCGGGATCGATTCTGATCGATGATGAGCCGCTCTGGCAAATGGAGAGGAAAGGGAAGATTGTCCGGGCCAATGAAAAGCATCTGCACCGGATTCGCAGCAAAATCGGCATGGTTTTTCAGCATTTTAATCTATTCCCTCATATGTCGGTATTGAAAAATGTCACGCTCGCCCCCCGTTCCGTTCTTCAATTATCGAAGGAAGAGGCCGAAGAACGCGCCGTCGAGATGCTTCGCAAGGTGGGCTTGGAGCAGAAGCTTCATGACTTTCCCGCCCAATTGTCCGGCGGACAGAAGCAGCGGGTTGCCATCGCGAGAGCGCTGGTCATGCAGCCGAAGGTGATGGTATTCGATGAGGTTACTTCAGCGCTGGATCCCGAATTAGTAGGGGAAGTGCTGACGGTCATTAAAGATATAGCTGAAGACGACGATATGGCCATGCTGCTCATAACGCATGAAATGGAATTTGCAAGAGAGGTCGCCGACCGCATCGTATTCGGAGCGGAAGGCCGGATTGTCGAGCAGGGAACGCCGGAGCAGCTGTTCGAGAATCCGCAAAGCGACCGGTTAAAGTCGTTTCTGCAGCGTTTTCTGTAAGGAAACGATTTTCTCGCCCGAAAGGAGGGAAATGAAATGAGTATTTCTTCCGGACTAATCGATCGCTGCCGCGTCACTGACGCGAGCGACGGGGCGGCCGTATGGCGGCTTATAAAAGAAGCGGGCACGCTGGATTTGAATTCACCCTATTGTTATATCATGCTCTGCGATTTATTCCGCGACACCTGCGCAGTTGCGAGGAACGGTACGGAAGCGATCGGCTTTATGTCTGCTTTCCGCAGGCCCGATGATCCGGATACGTTATTCGTCTGGCAGGTTGCCGTTGCGGCTGAAGCGCGGGGCAGAGGCGTTGCCAAATCTCTTCTACGGGAAATATTGACGCGTAAAGGCAATGAAAGTATCCGTTTCGTGGAGGCGACCATCGGTCCAGAGAACGCGGCTTCAAGCAGATTGTTCAGGAGTCTGGCCGAAGAATACGGGTGCGGCTGCGCCGTTGCCGAACAATACGGAGTCAGCCTGTTCCCCGAATCGATGAGGCATGATCAGGAGCTGTTATACCGGATCGGCCCGCTGGTGTCATCAGCCAATGTCCAACCGCCACTTGACAAAAAAGGATAAGGAGGGGTTGCAATATGAATGCAAAACAATCGGCAGCACAGGATCTTCACGTGTTTAACCGGATGGAATCGGAGGTTCGCAGCTACTGCCGGAGCTTTCAGACGGTATTCAAGAAGGCCAGCAATGCGGTCATGTGGGATGTTCACGGAAAAAGTTATATCGATTTTTTTGCCGGCGCCGGCGCTCTAAATTATGGTCATAACCACCGGGGAATCCGGACGAAGCTCGTCGACTATTTGATGAATGACGGCGTAGCGCACAGCCTGGATATGGCGACGGAGGCGAAGGAGAGCTTCCTGGTCAAGTTGAACGAAGTGATCCTGAAGCCGCGCGGCCTTTCTTATAAGGTGATGTTTCCCGGGCCGACAGGTACGAATTCGGTTGAAAGCGCCTTGAAGACAGCCCGCAAAGTGACGGGACGAACGAATGTGATTTGCTTTACGAATGCTTTCCACGGCATGACGCAGGGCTCTTTATCGGCAACCGGGAACCGGTTTAAACGAAGCGGAGCGGGACAGCATCTAAGCGGCACGACCTTTATGCCGTATGACGGATATTTCGGCGAGTCGCAGGATACGAGCTTGATGCTGGATAAGCTGCTTGATGACCCCGGAAGCGGGATCGACCTGCCGGCGGCGGTCATTCTGGAAACGCTTCAGGGAGAAGGCGGGCTCCATATGGCGTCGGCCTCCTGGCTTCGCAGCGTAGAAAGGATTTGCCGTAAGCATGGCATGCTGCTCATCGTGGATGATGTGCAGATGGGCTGCGGCCGCACCGGCAGCTTCTTCAGCTTCGAAGAGGCCGGCATCAAGCCGGATATCGTCTGCCTCTCCAAGTCGATCGGAGGTTACGGAATGCCGCTCGCGATTACGCTCATCAAGCCGGAATACGACATCTGGCGTCCGGGCGAGCATAACGGGACATTCCGCGGCAATAATCTCGGCTTTGTTGCGGCAGCCGAAGCGCTGACCTTCTGGGAATCCGATCAATTCCAGGCAAGCATCAAACAAAAGTCTTCCGTTATCGGCAGCGCGTTAACCAGGTTTGCGGCGGAATATCCGGAGCTGATTCAACAATTGCGCGGCCGCGGCTTCATTCAAGGGCTTGTATTCCATGACCCGAAGCATGCATCCGCCTTATGCGCTTACGCTTTCAGCAACGGATTGATTATGGAAACATCAGGACCGTTCGACGAAGTAGCCAAGCTTATGCCTCCGTTGACGATTGAGGATGCCGTCCTGAAGCAGGGGCTCGCTATCGTCGAGCAGGGGTTGAAGTCGCTGCAAGCCGGCTTGGCTGATACGCGGAAGAAGGAAGAAGTCAAGGTTTAATACATCGATGCATCTAAAGCATGAAGCATAACGAGGAGGCTGCATTTATGATCGTCAAACATTTATCCGACGTCATTGGCACGAAGGACGATATCGACACGAAAAACTGGAATGCGAGACGCCTTTTATTAAAGAAGGACGGAATGGGCTTCTCGATGCATGACACGCTTATTAAAGCAGGCACCGAGACGCTCATCTGGTACCGGAACCATGTGGAGGCGGTGTATTGCGTCGAAGGCGAGGGTGAAATCGAGGTCGTCGGCGGCAGTGTGTACGGCATTCAAGCGGGGATGTTATACGCGCTGGACGGCCATGAGAAGCATCTGCTCCGGGCAAAAACGCAAATGCGCATGATTTGTGTCTTTAATCCCCCGTTAGTCGGCGATGAAGTGCATGATGCAGACGGCGTTTATCCATTGGTTGAAACGAAATGAAAAAAAACTTCTAATTTAGTCGTTTGAGGATGAGCGAGTTGACCGCGTTTAGAGATCGTTTTTATTGAGGCAAATTATAATGAAGGAGTGAAAGCTATGAGTTCTTTTGCCAATACCGAGCATGTTATGAAAGGGACTATCCCTGACCGTTATCCATCCCGGGTGGAGGATCGCCCGACGGTCATCAAACGGTCGGATCCCGTCGTCTACTCCACCCACACGGAGAGCAGCCCGCTAAGCAAGGAGCAAACAGCCTTTTACGAAGAAAACGGCTTCCTCGTGCTGGATCAGTTTTTCTCGAAAGAAGAGATTGCACAGTGGCGGATGGAGCTTAAGAGGCTGAGAGACGAGTACCAGAACAAGGAAGCGGAGCATGTGATTGCCGAGCCGGAAAGCAAAGAAGTGCGTTCGATCTTCGCTGTTCACGAAAACAATGAAATCTTCAAGCGGCTGGCAGCGCATCCCCGGCTGGTAGCGATCGCCAATTACTTGCTAGGTTCGGATACGTACATCCACCAGTCCAGAATTAATTTTAAACCGGGCTTCACCGGAAAAGAATTTTATTGGCATTCCGATTTTGAAACCTGGCATGTCGAGGACGGTATGCCGGCCATGCGCGCGTTCAGCTGCTCGATTGCGCTGGAGGATAATTTCCATCATAACGGCCCTCTTATGGTCATACCCGGCTCGCATACGAAGTTCATATCCTGTATCGGGAAGACGCCGGATAACCACTTTAAGCAATCGCTGCGCCGTCAGGAGTATGGCGTGCCCGATCCGGACAGCTTAGAGGCGTTAAGCAAAGAAGGCGGCATTCATACGACGATCGGGGCTGCGGGGTCTATCGTATTGTTCGATTGCAACACGATGCACGGCTCCAACAGCAACATTACGCCCGACCCGCGCAGTAATGTGTTTCTCGTCTATAATTCGGTCGAAAATAAGCTTCAGGAGCCGTATTCCGGACAAAAACCGCGGCCAAGCTACATCGCTTCCAGAACATAGACAGGATGGTGAACCGGACATATAGTAATCCCTTTGACTTGGCATGGCACAGAATGCTATATTAGAATGTATGCTTGGAAAATGGGAACCGCATTGACGGCTGCGTGCTTGCACGCAGCCGTTCTGTGCCTATTATATGGAGGATACCGATCCGTGAACAATTATCCGTTTGAATTTGATCCGAATCAGCCGTTCATTCAGCAAGCGAGCGATTGGATCGCCGATGTCTTTTATGAAAAATTGCCTGAAGCCGGTTTTGAAATTAGAGACGAGCAGATTTACATGGCGTTCCAGCTGGAGCGGGCATACGCCGAGAAACAGACGATCTTCGCGGAAGCGGGCGTCGGCACAGGGAAAACGCTCGCCTACCTGCTCTATGCGGTCAGCTATGCCCGTTATACGAGAAAGCCCGCCATTATCGCTTGCGCGGACGAATCGCTGATCGAGCAGCTCGTGAAGCCGGAAGGCGATATCGCGAAGCTTGCCCGGCATTTGGATCTGACGGTGGACGCGAGATTGGGCAAATCAGCCGACCAGTATATATGTTTGAATAAACTGGACGATGCCCGTAATAAGTTAGAAGACGCGGAGCTGTACGAACGCATTTACCGGGAGCTGCCAAGCTTCGTGAATAAACCGGATTCCCTGCAAAGCTTCTACCCTTACGGGAGCCGGAAGGATTATCCGGTGTTAGGCGACGAGCAGTGGAAGCGGGTAGGCTGGGACGTGTTCCAGGATTGCCTCGTATGCGACAGAAGGCATCGCTGCGGCCAGACGTTATCCCGGGATCATTACCGCAAGGCGGCGGATGTGATCATTTGCTCGCATGATTTCTACATGGAGCATGTGTGGACCTATGAGGCCAGAAAACGGGAAGGCCAGCTTCCGCTGCTGCCTGAGCACAGCTCGGTCGTCTTCGATGAGGGGCATTTGCTCGAAACGGCGGCCCAGCAGGCGCTGACGTATAAGCTGAATCACGCCGTTTTTGAAAGCATCATCACGCGCCTTCTACAGGACGATATCCGCGAATCGCTGGCGCTTGCCGTAGAGGATGCGATTACGCAAAGCGAGTTTTTGTTCCGGTTAATGAATAAGCAAAGCATGAAGGTCCCCGGCTCGTCCCGGAAGGAAATCATGTGGAGCGGGGAGCTGCTGCGGGAAATTAACCGTCTGCAGGACATGCTGTCGGTTATCGAAGAAGAGCTTGTTTTCGAAAGCGGTTTATATACGATCGACGCTTACCAACTGAAAATTGTAGAAGAGCATCTGGAAATGATTCAATTCGCGTTGAACTTATTTAAACAAGAAGAAAAGCCGATCTGCTGGGTATCCCGGGATCAGGAAGGCATTTCCCTTGTCATAATGCCGAAGTGGGTGAAGGAAGTATTAAAGGAGCATGTTTTCTCCCGCAAAATGCCGATCGTATTTTCTTCGGCGACGCTTTCCGTCAACGGATCCTTCGACTACATGATGGAACTCCTCGGAATCGGAGGCGCATTATCGTTCTCGGTTCCGTCTCCTTATCATTATGCGGAACAAATGCGGGTGTTGGCGCCGCAGCCCGGAAATGTAATGGGATTAAATGAAAAATATTCGGCGGTAAGACGATTGCTGGAGCAAACCGGCGGCAGGACGCTGATCCTGTTCCCATCCCTGGAACAATTGGAGCAGTTCAAGGCTGAAGCCGAGCGGGATACGGAGGCGGCCGGTTTTGCGTATATATTCGAAGGCACTGGGGAGATCAGCAGCCTGATCGGGCAATTCCAGAAGGATGAGACGAGCGTCATGTGCGCAGTGACGTTATGGGAAGGTCTGGACATACCGGGTCCGTCGTTGTCTCAGGTCATCGTGTGGGAGCTGCCGTTTCCTCCGAACGATCCTTTGTTCGCGGCCAGACGGAAGGATGCGGCATTGCCGTTCGAGCAGGTGGATCTTCCGTATATGCTGCTGCGCTTAAGGCAGGGAATCGGCCGGCTTATCCGGACCAGCGATGATCGCGGAACGGTCGTCATTTTCGGGGAGAAAATGAATGAAACAGCCGTACGAGAGCGCGTAAGTCAAGTGCTGCCGGAGGGCGTAACGATAGAGGCTTTGTAATCGGCGATCGTGTCTTAAGCAAGCTTAATGAAGCTTTTGTTGGCAGCGAGCGTCACTGGAATTCGATTGCTCATTTTGCATAAGTTAGAATAGGGTACCATAAAAAAGGCGTTTCCTTCACAAGGAAACGCCTTTTTTATGTGAAGTTAAGTAACTCGTCAAAAAAACAGCTCAATCACATTTCCATATTTACTGAAACCGGCCTCATCTTGTGAACGTTTACAGTCACCATTTCGGGAGTAAAAGCGAACAATCAAATGATTACCTGTCATTTCATACGTCAATTTGTTGTAAATGTTAAATTACCTCACAAAAAATTATTGAAATATACGTGGAAATGCGGTAAGTTATTCATATAGATTTTCTTGTTAGCATATGTGACGCAATTTGGTAGCTTGCCAGTAAGGACGAGAGTCTTTCTAGAGAATGTTTAACAAAATGGGAGTGTGGATGCGATGAAGAAGAAGCTGGTCTTGATAGGTAACGGTATGGCGGGTGTGAATTGTATTGAACAGATATTAAAGCTGGCCCCGAACCGTTATGACATTACCATCTTCGGTAGTGAGCCTCATCCGAACTATAATCGAATTATGCTGTCCTCCGTTCTGGCGGGCGATGCGGATATGAATGATATTGTTATCAATAGCTGGGATTGGTATACAGAGAACAACATTATTCTCCATGCGGGGCATACGGTAAAAGCTATAGACACGAAACGCAAGATCGTCAGCACGGAAAGCGGCATTCAAGCACCGTACGATGAAGTCATTATCGCTACCGGCTCGCTGCCTTTCATGCTTCCGCTGCCAGGTGCGGACAAAAAAGGCGTTATCGCATTCCGCGACATTAAAGATTGCGAAACGATGATGGAGACGGCAAAAAAGTACAAAAAAGCGGTTGTTATCGGCGGCGGCTTGCTCGGATTGGAGGCGGCGCGGGGGCTGCTGAATCTGAATATGGAAGTATCCGTCGTTCATAACAACAAAATTCTGATGAACAGACAGCTGGACGAAACGGCTGGGATCATGCTGCAGAAGGAACTTCAGCAGCAAGGTATGAAATTCCTTCTCGGAAAAAACACGGAGAAGATTTTAGGAAAAGAGCGGGTAACGGGTCTTAGATTTACGGACGGCTCCGAAGAGTCTGCGGATCTGGTCGTCATGGCAGTCGGCATTAAACCTAACATGGCAATGGCCAAGAAGAGCGGCATTGAAGTTAACCGCGGTATTCTCGTCAACGATTTCATGGAAACAAACATTCGGGATGTTTACTCGGTTGGCGAATGCGTGGAGCACCGCGGCATTTCGTACGGACTAGTCGCCCCGTTGTACGAGCAAGGCGCCGTGCTTGCCAAGAAACTGGCGGGCCTGGAAACGGACGGCTATCACGGTTCCGTCGTTTCTACGAAGCTGAAGGTATCGGGTGTGGATGTGTTTTCGGCGGGTCAATTCGTGGATGATGTCGATACACGCGCTGTTCGCGTGCAGGATGAGTTCGGCGGCGTATACAAGAAAGTCGTCATTCGGGACGGCAAGGTTGTCGGCTCTGTATTGTTCGGCGATATCAGCGACGGAGCGCGCCTGTTCGCCATGATCCGCAGCGGCGAGGATGTAACGGGGAAAGAAAGAGAAATTTTACTCGGCTCGGGCGGATCGGCACCTTCTAACGCTGATCTGATTGCCTCGATGAGCGACGATGAAATTGTTTGCGGATGCAATGGCGTATCCAAAGGCGCAATCGTAAATGCGATCAATGAAAAAGGATGCTCAAGCGTCAATGATATTAAAGCTTGCACGAAGGCTTCCGCTTCCTGCGGCGGCTGTAAGCCGCTTGTTGCTGATGTGCTGACCTATGTGCTTGGCGCGGACGGCGTGAAGACCGTCAAGGAAGGCATTTGCGGCTGCACGACACTTAGCCGCGATGAAGTGGTTGACGGTATTCGCCAGATGAAGCTGACGACTTCGAAGGAAGTCATGAACGTAATGGGCTGGAACAATTCAGAAGGCTGTTCCAAATGCCGTCCGGCTTTGAACTACTACCTCGGAATGGTATGGCCGGAAGAGCACGAGGATGAGCGTGAATCAAGGTTCGTTAACGAAAGAAACCATGCCAATATCCAGAAGGACGGCACGTACTCTGTTGTTCCGAGAATTTACGGCGGGGTAACGACACCGCAGGATCTGAAGAAAATTGCCGATGTAGCGGTGAAATATGAAGTGCCGCTAGTAAAAATTACAGGCGGACAGAGGATCGACCTTCTGGGCGTTAAGAAGGAAGACCTGCCTTCGATGTGGACGGATCTCGACATGCCGTCGGGTTACGCCTACGGTAAAACGCTTCGTACGGTTAAAACATGCGTAGGATCGACATTTTGCAGATTCGGAACGCAGGATTCGATGGCCATGGGTATCGAAATGGAGAAGCGCTTCGAACGTTTGAGCACACCGGCGAAATTTAAGATGGCCGTATCCGGCTGCCCTCGTAACTGTGCGGAAGCGACGATCAAGGATTTGGGCGTCGTTGCGATCGACGGCGGATGGGAAATTCATGTCGGCGGAAACGGCGGTACGAAAGTAAGAGTCACCGACCTGCTCGTTAAGGTGAAGACGGAGGAAGAGGTTCTGGAATGGACGGGGGCGTACATGCAGTATTACCGGGAAACCGGCAAATACAACGAACGTACGGCGGAATGGCTTCAAAGGGTAGGCCTGGATACCATTAAGGCCGCATTGGAGAACAAAGAAGACCGTTTGGCGCTTGTCGCACGCATCGAACATGCGCTCAGCCTGACGCAAGATCCGTGGAAAGAAATTGCGGAAACCGATAAATTGCGCACTACATTCGAAAATCTTCCTGTTCCGGCAGCAAACTAGAAGGGGTGTCACCAGAATGAAACAAATTAAAATCGGAAATATCACGGATATCGAGAATAAGAGGTCTCGGGTAATCTTCATAGGAGATTTGGAAATTGCATTATTCAAGTTGTCTAACGGCGAAATAAAAGCGATTGAAAATAAATGTCCGCATAAAGCCGGGAAGCTATCCGAAGGAATCGTATGCGATCATCACGTTTTTTGTCCGCTGCACGATTGGAAGATCGATTTGAATGACGGACAGGTACAAGATCCGGACGAAGGATGTGTGGTCTCCTTCCACGTGGAAGTGGATTCTGAAAGCGGAGATTTAATTCTACATCTGGCAGATGAAGCTTATAAAGCATCCTAAGGGAAGCATTCGGGGAGAAAAGGACCAATGGCAATGAATCAGACAAAAGCACTTATATATTCAACGGTCGCGATGACCGTATCATTCATGATCTGGTCGGTGTTTCCGCCTATTGCAGGGCAGATTCAGGTACTTTTCAACCTGAGTACCCTTGAGAAGAGCATACTGATCGCAACTCCCGTTTTGCTTGGGTCGATTATGCGGATTCCGATGGGAATTCTGACTGACCGATATGGCGGCAGGAAAGTGTTCACGCTCACGATGCTGTTTTTGATCCTTCCGATGGTAGCGGCCGGCTTCGCTGATTCTTATATATGGATGTTGGTCTGCGCTTTATTTATTGGTATGGCGGGCACCACGTTTGCTATCTCTTTAACTTTCGTATCCAGGTGGTATCCGCCGCAAAGTCAGGGGTTTATTCTGGGCATTGCCGGCCTTGGAAATCTGGGGGGAGCGGCAGCGAATTTTCTGATTCCCTCTATTTCAACTTCGTATGGCATTTCTTGGGTGTTTTTTAGCTTGGCTATCGGGATAGCGGTTATGGCATTGGTTTTCCATGCGTTTACCAAGGATCCTCCGAAGCCGGCTGAGCCCAAAACCTTGAAACAATCGTTGTCCGTTTTGAAGAGCAAAGCGACTTGGCATTTGTCCATCTTTTATTTTCTGACGTTTGGAGGCTTTGTCGCTTTCAGCGTTTACCTGCCGACATTTCTTAAAGATCTGTTTCAGCTAAGCGCATTCGATGCGGGACTTAGAACAGCGGGTTTTGTCTTGGCCGCTACGTTGATCCGGCCGGCCGGCGGCTATTTGGCGGACCGGTACGGCAGCAAGAATGTATTATCCGTTGTCTTTATCGGGATATTGGCTGCCGCGCTTGTCTTGTCCTTCATGCTTGATCATTTCGTCTATTTCAGCTTCCTATGCTTGTTGATTTCCTTACTGCTTGGTTTAGGCAATGGCGCCGTGTTCAAAATGGTTCCTGAAGTATCTTCCGGCAATACGGGAGCGGTTACGGGAATTGTCGGAGCGGCAGGAGGCATTGGCGGATTTTTTCCGCCGATTGTACTCGGTATCGTCAAAGACACGACAGGACAATACAATTTGGGATTTATTTTCATGGTGGTATTTGCCTTGGCATGTTTGATATTGAATTATTCTGCCCAGAGGCCGAAGCAATCGGAAGCTCGGAAGGGTATGGAGTTTACGGCATAGACGCCTGGTGCGGGCAGCGCGTGCCGGGATCGCTGGAGATGCGTACGGGTCTGCTTATTTAGATGGAAGGTGCAGCCGTTTCTACCTAATTGGAGGTCTAATGATGGCGAAAAGAAAGTTAGTTGTGATCGGAAACGGTATGGCGGGCGTACGCTGTGTCGAAGAAATAGTAAACATCGATCGGGATGCTTTTGAAATCACTATTTTCGGCAAAGAACCTCACCCCAATTATAACCGTATTTTGTTGTCGAAGGTGCTGCAGGGCGATACGACGATACAGGACATCACGATCAATGACTGGCAGTGGTACGAAGATAATCATATCCGACTATTTACGAATGAAACGGTCATTAATGTAGATACCGAACACAAGAGAATCGTTACGGAATCAGGGAAGAGCGTTAATTACGATGAACTCATTTTTGCTACGGGCTCTTTGCCTTTTATGCTGCCGCTGCCGGGTGCGAATAAACGAGGCGTTACCGCCTTTCGGGATATCCGCGATTGCGAAACGATGGTGGAAACGTCCAAAAAATACGAGAAGGCCGTTGTCATCGGCGGAGGATTGCTAGGGCTCGAGGCGGCGCGCGGCTTGTTGAACCTCGGCATGAAGGTAGATGTCGTTCATATTTTTGACAGTATTATGGAAAGACAGCTCGACCGTACGGCAGCCAAAATGCTGCAGGCTGAGCTCGAAAAGCAGGGGATGCGTTTCTTGCTCGAGAAGCAATCGGAAGAGATTATCGGACGGAGCCGCGTGGTGGGGCTGAAGTTCAAAGACGGAACCAGAACCGATGCCGACCTCCTTGTTATGGCGGTGGGAGTTAGACCTAACGTACAGCTGGCTAAGGATGGCAAGATCGAAACAAACCGGGCGATTGTCGTCAACGATTATATGCAGACGAATACACCGAATGTATATGCGGTTGGAGAATGCGCGGAACATCGAGGCATTGTGTATGGGTTGGTGGCACCGCTCTATGAGCAAGGGAAGGTACTCGCAAAAACCTTGTGCGGTATAGAAAATGATGGTTATCATGGTTCGGTGCTGGCGACCCAACTGAAGGTTTCGGGCGTGGACGTATTCTCCGCCGGCGAATTTATGGACAGTGACGAGGTAAAGTCGTTGAAATGGATTGACGGTATCCGCAGCACGTACAAAAAAATTGTCATTCGCGACAATAAAATTGTCGGCGCTGTTCTGTTTGGCGACATTAGCGAGGGGACGAAGCTCCTGAGCATGATCAAGCAGAAGACGGATATCTCCGTCTATGAGAAGGAAATGAATGGCGCTGGAGCAAGCGGCAGGGAAGCAGGAGAAGCCGCAATCGCGGGCATGTCCGATGCGGAGCTGGTGTGCTCCTGCAACGGGGTTTCCAAAGGGACGATCATGAAGGCCATTGGGGAACAAGGATTGCAAACGGTCGATGAAGTGAAAAAGTGTACAAAAGCGTCCAGCTCCTGCGGCAGCTGCAAAACGATGGTCAGCAGCATTTTGGATTATGTGCACCGTCACGGCTTCAATCAGACGGCGGAGAAAGAAACCGTCTGCGCCTGCACGACATTTAGCCATGATGAACTCATGTTGGAGATTCAGAACCGGCGCTTTAGCGATTCGGCAGAAATCATGTCCGCATTGGACTGGCAAACGGAGTCCGGGTGTGCGGTTTGCCGTCCCGCACTGCATTATTATTTAAGCGTCCATGGGGCTGCTGCAACGCTGATCCATGCGGACGGACCGAAAGACATTCAGGCTGACGGTACCTTTGCGGTTATGCCTAGAATGTACGGGGGCGTAACGACTCCGGAGCAGCTGAGGCAAATCGCGGACATTGTAGAGAAATATGGGATTCCGCTTGTGAAGCTGCTGGAAGGACCGCAGGTTGGTCTGTTCGGTATTGCGGCGGCAGACGTCTCGAACGTTATGACAGAGCTGAATTTACCGATTCATGGAGCAGTATATGGAAAAACGGTGGGCACGGTTGGAACCTGCAGCGGTATTAAATACGCCGCAGATGCGATGCAGGATTCCATTGCGATCGGGATAGCTTTGGAGAAGAAGTTAGAACGGTTGCAGCTGCCAAATGAAATAAAGATTGGCGTATCGGCCAGCCCGCACAACCGGGCTGCATCGCTTACGAAGGATATCGGAATCGTTGGGGCGCCGGGCGGCTGGGAGATGTATGTAGGCGGCAGCGGCGATCGGCAGGTAAAACCGGGAAAACTGCTTTGTACGGCCGCAACGGATGAGGAGCTGCAGACGCTTGCGGCTGGCTTCCTGCAGCATTACAGGGAGACGGGGCATTACGCGGAACGGGTGTCGCAGTGGATAGAACGAATGGGTCTGCTGCAAGTTAGAGAAGCGTTATTCGATCCGTTTCTCTTGCAAATATTAGGAAGCCGTATGGATAAGGTGCTTGCGGCTTCGCCAGAGCAAGCAAATCAGCAGCAGTCGACTGCAGTGACAAGGTGATCAGATGAAACCATTAACGGTATTAACTAATAAACCGGAATTCGAAGCTGCTGCCGAACACGATCATGTCATGGATACGCAATGTCCTTTTTGCAGCGTGCAATGTAAAATGCAGATCGTCGAGCATCCTGGCGAAGAGCGGAATACGTATACCGTTCTTCCGAAGCCTAATGCCGCTTCGGAAGGACGGTTGTGCATCAAAGGGATGAACGCATACCAGCACGCT
Source organism: Paenibacillus harenae DSM 16969 (assembly GCF_000422465.1). Lineage (GTDB taxonomy): Bacteria > Bacillota > Bacilli > Paenibacillales > Paenibacillaceae > Pristimantibacillus > Pristimantibacillus harenae. The sequence continues at coordinate 1,039,899 of NZ_KE383842.1, forward strand.
CTCAGCAGCGAGCGTCTAACTTATCCGATGGCCAAAGTGGATGGTGAATTCGTCAGGGTCAGCTGGGAGGAGGCATACCGGCTGATTCAATCGAACTTTACGCAGATCGGGCAGCAGTTCGGCGACCATGCGATTGGCGTATACGGAGGCGGATCTTTGACCAATGAATCCGCTTATTTGCTGGGGAAGTTCGCTCGAGTAGCGCTGAAGACCAAATATATCGATTATAACGGACGGTTTTGCATGTCCGCGGCGGCGTCGGCCGGCAATAAGGCATTCGGAATAGACCGGGGCTTGACAAACCGGCTGTCTGAAATTCCGTTGGCACAGTGCATTATTTTGGCGGGTACGAATATTGCGGAATGCCAGCCTACGCTCATGCCTTATTTTACGAGGGCGAAGGAGAACGGTGCTTTCATTATTGCCATCGACCCGAGAAATACGGGCACGACCGAGATGGCGGACCTGCATTTGAAGGTAAAGCCGGGGATGGACGCCGCTTTAGTCAACGGCATGTTGAAAGCGTTAGTGGATGAAGGTTTTGTTGATGAATCGTTTGCCAGGGACCGTACTAAAGGCTATAACGAGCTGAAGGAGCATCTTGCGGCTGTCGACTTGAACGATATCGCGGAAATTACGGGCGTTCCGCTCGCACAAATACGCCAAGCGGCCGAAGCATTCGGCAAAGCGGCAACCGGTATGGTATTTACCGCAAGGGGAGTAGAGCAGCAGACGGACGGCTATATGGCCGTGCGCAATTTCCTCAATATGGTGCTGATTACCGGAAAGATCGGCAAAGAAGGCTGCGGTTATGGGGCGATTACCGGCCAAGGAAACGGTCAAGGGGGCAGAGAACACGGGCAAAAGGCCGATCAGCTTCCGGGATACCGTTCGATAGAAAATCCTGCTGATCGTTCCTATATCGCAGAGGTTTGGGGCGTTCAACCCGAAGAATTGCCGGGAAAAGGCGTCTCTGCCTATGAGATGATGGAAAAAGTCCATGAAGAAGAGATTCGTGCGCTGTTCGTTATGGGCTCCAACCCGATTGTATCCAATCCGAATGCCAACTTCGTGGAAGAGGGATTACGGAAACTGCAGTTCCTTGTGGTAGCCGATATGTTCCTCTCGGAAACGGCGCGGATGGCGGATTTAATTTTGCCTACTTCCTCTTATTTAGAAAATGAAGGCACATTAACCAACTTGGAAGGCCGTGTTCTCTTGAGAGAGGCAAGCCGAGCGGTTACGGGTGAAGTTAAGCATGATTGGGAGATCCTGTGCGGCATTGCCCATACCCTTGGAAGAGAGTCGTATTTCTCTTACACGGCTGCTGAACAAATCTTCGAGGAGCTTCGCGTTGCGAGCCGCGGAGGGATTGCCGATTACTATGGCATTACCTATGATCGGCTGCGGCGAGAAGAAGGGGTTTATTGGCCATGTCCCAGCGAGGATCACCCTGGAGAAAAACGATTGTTCGAGACGGCGTTCGCGCATCCGGATGGCAAGGCAGAGTTGATTGCAGTGGACAATCATTTCCCTGATGAGCAGATAAGCGGGGAGTTTCCGCTGTATTTAACAACCGGCCGCGTGCTCTCGCATTATTTGACCGGCGTTCAAACCCGAAGAAGTCATACGCTGGCGGCACGCAGCTTCGAATCCTTCATGGAAATTCACCCAAAGACGGCTCAAAAGTACCGGATCGAGGAAGATTCGTTAATACGGCTGGAATCGAAACGCGGAAGCATTGTCGTCCGCAGCAAGCTGACAAGCGAGATTCGGGAGGATACGGTATTTGTTCCCATGCATTGGGGCGATATCCAGAATGTTAACAAAATTACGAATCAAGCGCTCGATCCAACATGCAGAATGCCTGGCTTTAAAGTATGTGCTGTTAACGCAAAACCGCTTGTGGAATCCATATAAACTTAGCTCTATATATTGAATATGAAATAGCTGAAGCCCCGGAGGATGATGTCCTTTGGGGTTTTTTCGTGTCCAAAAGCAGGAGGAAATTTAAATATGGCAGAAAAAACGGTATCACTCGAAAATCAATCAATATATACCAGATGTTTGCAGGTGGTTTTAGCTACGCGGGTATGATTGAAGATTAAGGAGTGATGGATTGATTTATCTACATAATAATTATTATGTAAACATATCTAAGTAAGAATTGAAAAAAGGCCGAAGAAAGCGAAACGTTCGCAATCTTCAGCCTTTTTTACTATCCGGCGTTCGCCGTAAGCACTTCCTTGCGCCTTTCCTCGCGCTCCTCCGGAAGCATCCCGGGACAATTATAGCATTTTTGACCGTCAACCCGGCAATCGTACATGCAGCAGGAGGAACGCAGGATGGTTTGTCCGTCCGGCGGCGACCATGGATTATCTATGTAACGCGGTTTATGGATGAAAGGGTTCTTCTTCCGATTGAATACATCAGGCGAGAGCTCCATCAGCAGGTTGAAATCCAGATCGAATTGATCCAACACGGATTGCCGCTTCTCGTATAGCTGAAAATAATCGCGTATAAGGTGGATTTGACCGCCAAACTGGTTCCAGATCATTGCGGATTTCACTCCGGCGCTGTCAGCAACGGATTCTATGGCGGAATTGAGCTCTGCTTGGAAGTAAGCTGTTAGATCTTGAAGGAGGAGCTGGTTGCGCGCTTGCCCGTTCACCGGCAAATTCGTCCATCGTAATTCGTTTATCTTATAGCCGAGATGGGCATGATCGCCGTGAAGTTCAAGCTGGAAGGTCAGTTTATTCAACGGAAGCTCCAGCAGCCGGTTATACTGAGCGGCAATAATAAGCTTCGTGACGCAAAGATTGAAGAACGACATGCCGACGAAGGAGGCGGCCAGCCTCGTATCTGTAGCTTGAACCATTTCACCGCCTTTTACGAGCGCGGCATACGCTTGCTCGGTATGTAGAAAATCCGGTGCAGCCATTTCGAACACGGGTGCAGCCACGCCTTTGGGCGAGATATGAAAGAAAGTATCTATAATCGTAAAATCGATATCCAACGTCATCGCGATTCTCCTCTGAACCTGTAATAGAAGAATGAATGGTTTTCATACGATAATGATTATCATTCACGCTGCTATTTCAAGTATAGGAGCGTGACTAGCGGGCTGTCAATATAAAAGGCTCGACAATCGTTTTAATTCGTTCGAGTCCTTCCCACATATCGCCCGGACCGTCGTAAATGAGAACGTAAGCGCCGTTAAAGCCGACCGATTGAACCCGATTCAGATACGACTGCAGCTGCTCTTTATCCGGATAACCGGCAGCGTCGAAGGTCGGTTTGGCATGGATGGAGACGCTGAACGGAGCAGTAGCCGCAATTTCTTCCAGCTTCGCTTCGCCGTGATAATTGCCGAAATCCGTAATGAAGCCGACCTGTTTGCCTGCTCTCTCGAGCAGCTTGAGCGAGCTGTCGCCGGTGGACGTAAGCGGCTTGAAGTTTTCCGTTACGACCCGAACGCCGGCAGTAGAAGCGTAGTCAGCAAGCTCCGCCAAGTAGTCAGCCGACATTTCAATCGCAGCCGTATCGGCAGGAGAGGCTTCTCCAGCGACGACGCGGATTTGCTTCGCCCCGCACTCGGAGGCGATGCCGATCCATGTGCGAATGAGCGCAAGATCAGCGGATCTTCTCTTCTCATCCACATTCGTAATATCGCCGTAATCCAGCAGCAAGGTATCAAAGGAGACGCCGGCTGCTTCAAAAGATTGACGAAGCTGCTTGAAATATTCGCTGTTTAAGGAAGGGAAGTGGAAGTGGCAAACCTCAATCGCTTTATATCCTCTAGCCGCGGCTTCTTTCGGAAGCTCAAGCAGAGTGAGAATTTGCGGTTGATCTTCCTCGCGCGTAAGATGAGTGCTTGCTGCTTCGTCCCAGACCGTCAAGCGGAGAGGACCGAGAATACGATGCAAGCTCCAGGTGCTGACCGATAGATATGACATGAAATCCCGCCTTTTAATCAAAATTGTTCGAGCCTATCTCTAGAATAGCACTCAAGCCTCGGAAAAGATTGCATCCATATTGGCGAATTATTCCTCTTATTAGTGATCGGCCCGGCATCGTTTTTGCATATTGGCTTTGACGTATTATAATTAATGAAGAACAAGCAGTCGAAAGGAAAGTGAAGATGATTAACGTCATACGGGTTACAACGGATGAACAATTGGACGATGCGTTTCGCGTACGCAAAATGGTATTCGTGAAGGAGCAGGGCGTTGCCGAAGAGGTGGAGCTGGATGAATATGATGACGTCGCCGATCATGTTCTCGCCTATACGGACAATGAGCCGGTCGGAACCGGCAGGGTCCGGATCGTTGATCATATGGCCAAGCTCGAGCGGATCTGCGTGCTGGCTGATTATCGGAAGCACAGTTTAGGGAAAGCGATCATGAAGGAGCTGGAATCGATCGCAATCGATAGAGGAGTAACGAAGGCCAAGCTGCACGGGCAGGTACAAGCCGCTCCTTTTTACGAAAAGCTGGGTTACGAGATCGCTTCGACCGTATTCATGGAAGAGAACATTCCTCATGTTAAGATGGTTAAAAATTTATAGCGTTAAATATATCAAGCGCTGACTTTCGTTCATCCGATAGTTCGGCGGCGAAGAAATTGCAGGAAATCGATGTTGTTATGCACACTGCCCACTAACGGAGACATTCCTTGATCACTTAAATCATTCGAACAATTTATGTTTTCTTAAGCTTTTTTTAAACATTACTTACAAGCCTCTTAAATATTGACGGTTATCTTTAGTCATAGATAACGAGTCAACTTTAGGAGGTTTTTCTTTTGAGAATAAAGCTGTTTGTCCTGTACGGCGGCAAGTCCGTCGAGCACGAGGTATCCTTGAAAACGGCCCTAACGGTCATTCAATCGATAGATGCAAGCAAATTTGAAGTTATTCCGATTTATATTACGCGTGAAGGCTTATGGTGCAGTCCCGTCAAGCTTTCTCGCCCTGCTCTTCAAATTTCGAACTTAATCGTTGAGCCTGGCTTGACAAGCGCGGCGCAATCGATCGGGGATGTATTGGTCAATCAGCTGTCCGCCGAAGGTAAAAAGGTAGTGCTGCCGCTGCTTCACGGCTCGAACGGCGAAGACGGAACGGTGCAGGGGCTGCTGGAGCTGTTAAACATTCCTTATGTCGGAAACGGCGTCCTCTCGTCTGCGCTTACGCTGGATAAGGCGGTGTCCAAGCAGGTGCTTGCCGAGGCGGGCATCCGCCAGACCGAATACCGCATCTTCCGCCTTGAGCAATGGCTCGATGACGAAACGGGCGTGTTGGATCAGGTACAGGAGGAGCTTGGCTTTCCCTGCTACGTGAAGCCGGCTTCGCTTGGATCCAGCATTGGCATTAGCAGATGCGGGAATAGTCGGCAGCTCGCTAAAGGCATGAAGGAAGCATACCGATATGACAACAAGATCGTCATTGAGCGCGAGGTGGCCGGACGTGAAATCCAAGTGGCCGTCATGGGAAACGAGAAGCCGCTCGTCTCGCTGCCCGGCGAATTCATTCATGATCATATTTTTTTCGATTTTGAATCGAAATATTTGGACAAGCAGCTGGCGATGTCGATTCCGGCCCAAATTCCGGAAAACTTCATTGAGGAAATCCGGAGGACCGCCCTTCGGGCTTATCAAACGTTATGCTGCTCAGGGCTTGCCCGCGTCGACTTCTTCCTGAACGGGGAAGGACAACTGTATTTGAATGAAATTAATGCTCTGCCCGGCTTTACCAGCAGCAGCATGTATCCGGTAATGTGGGAGAAGACGGACGGTACGCGGTATTCGGAGCTTATTGAGAAGCTGATCGATTATGCTTTCATGAGGCACGCAGAGAAGCAAACGATTCAATACACGAGGTGACAAGCATGTTCAGAGCTACTCGAGCCGAGGTTCGTTTGAGTAAAATCCGCAACAATATGGTGAAAATTCGCCATACCCTGCCGGAAACAGTCAAGCTCATGGCTGTCGTAAAGGCCGACGGGTACGGGCACGGCGACGCGGAAGCGGCCCGTATGGCGGAGCAGGCAGGCGCAGATGTCTTGGCTGTCGCCTATCTGAATGAAGCCTTGCGTTTAAGGTCAAAAGGGATTACGCTGCCGATCTTGATTCTGACGCCGATTTATCCGCAGGAAATTATGTTTGCATTAGAGCATGATCTAATGCTCACCGTGACAAGCGCGGAATGGTTCAAGGAAATGCGCGCCTATAGGCACCATTCCTGCGGGAAACCGTTAAAGGTGCATGTGAAGCTGGACACGGGTCTCGGCAGACTCGGCATGAAGACCAGGGAGGAATGGGAGGAGCTCGTGCCATGGCTTAAGGCGGACGATGTGATCGTCGACGGGTTTTATACGCATTTTGCTACGGCAGGCAAGGAAGACACAACGTTTATGAAGCGGCAGTACAGCCGTTTTCTCGATATGATGGGCTGGTGCGAAGATTCCGGCGTTCACGTGAATCTCTATCACTGCGCGGGCAGCGCTGCGGCGCTGCGGTTTCCCGAGCTTGCGATGGACATGGTGCGGATCGGGGCGGCGATGTTCGGCTTCTACCCGGAGCGGCTTGTTTCTTCGGTGCGGCTTGAGCCCGCGTTAAGCTTGTACAGCAGCCTTATGCAGGTGAAGCTGCTGCGCAAAGGGGAATGCATCGGTTATGACAACTCCTATCAAGCGAAAGAGGACGAGTGGATCGGCACCGTACCGATCGGCTATGCCGACGGCTGGTCCCAGAGCCTTCAAGGGACGGAGATGCTGGTGAATGGGCAGCGGGTGCCCGTGGTAGGCAAAATATGCATGGATCAGCTGATGGTCCGACTGCCCGGTCCATGCGAACCCGGAACGGAAGTTGCGTTAATCGGAGCGCAGGGGGAAGACTGCATCACATTCGCGGAACTAGCCGCACATCTCGGCAGCGTGCCGCAGGAGATTTCGACCGCGATTTCATCGCGGGTAACGAGGATTTACAAAGAATAGGCTTTCGCATGCAATACGAGTTTTGTTGCGATCTAATTCAGGAAGCGAAGCTCCACAAAATTTTGGAGGAGGTCGTCCATGTGGAACAAATAATAAATGATCAATCATTGGCAGCTTTCGGCGGCAAAGGCCGAAAAATGACCGTACAAGTGCGGAACGAAGAAATCCATTCCGGGCATTTGATCTTAATTAATACCGGCTATCCGGTAAGGCAGAAGGAAGGTTCCGAGCCTCTCGCGCCGCTTAGCCTTCATCCGGAAATCCGGGAATGGCATGACGGAATTCAGTTAGAAAAAACATGCTTCCGGCAGCTGACTGCATTACTTGAGGCTTCCGGGGGAATGGACGAGATCGTCGTTGTCAGCGGTTACCGTACAGAAGAGGAGCAGCGGAGCATTTATGAGCAATCTTTAGTCGACAACGGAGCTGCTTACACGGCGAGCTATGTCGCGCTTCCCAATCATAGCGAGCATCAGACCGGACTTGCGGTCGATGTCGGCAAGATGAGACGAGACGTCGATTTTATCGCTCCTTCTTTTCCGGACAGCGGGGAATGCCGGGCCTTCAAGGAGCTTGCCGCGGATTATGGTTTTATCCAGCGGTATAAGGAAGGGAAGAGACCGATTACTGGAATTGCATGCGAGCCCTGGCATTTTCGTTATGTCGGATGCCCGCATGCCAGGCTTATCGATCAGTATGACTTTTGTTTAGAGGAATATATCGATTTCTTGAAGGCTTATAAGCACGATGGACCTTATTTGACGACTGGATACGGCTGCGCTGCAGCGGAAATCTATTTCGTTCCGGCAGACAACGGCGCTGTAACTAACGTGCCGATCGTGAATGGCGAAGCTTACCGCCTATCCGGCAATAACGTGGATGGATTTATCGTAACGGCCTTTCATGAGAAGGGCTAAGCCGGCAGGGATTTTAATGCGGAGTTGACGGTCATGGCCGTTACGTGATTTTTTGGGCATAACCGGGAAGCAGCGTTCATATAGATGGTAATGGGAGACGTATTTTAGATGTACGAGAGGAGAGGCCTTGGGCGAAGGAGCATTACCTGCGGCAGGGAGGGATTCGGATGAGTGCGGAATTGCTCATTCAACTGCTCGTGCTTATTGTAATGATCGTCGAGCTGGCCAATCGATCGAAGGATTCCTAAGGCTTGGAGAGACAAAACACCGAAATCGGGTGTTTTGTCTTTTTTTCTAACAGAATAGGGTATGATTGGGATCAGGGGGAGATGATAAGATGATCGAATGTCCATGGTGCGGCAGCGAAATCGAGCTTGTTCATGAAATTTGTCCAGATTGCAAGCATGAGATTTTGCCGGAGCATTTGGAGTCTGGCGACGGCATGCACGAACCGGCATTGGCGGCGCATGAGGGAAGCCATATCGAAATGTTGATTGCGAACCGGTTCAAATGCTCCAAATGCGGTCATGAGGAGTGCGATATTCAGGAAACTGCGATGACCGGCACGGGGCTGAGTAAATTATTTGATATCCAGCATCATCATTATTTGTTTGTTTCCTGTCTGCAATGCGGATTTGTGGAGATCTATAATCCTTCTATTCTTCAGGGCAAGAAAGCAGGAGAGCTTAGCTCGGTGATTGACCTCTTATTTGGCGGTTAGCCTCACAAAAATACATTCCCATTATTCGACAAAATCCGTCGTTGTCATCCGGCGCGGAGCGATCTATAATGTAACAGAGAAGAGGATTATCGATAATCGATAATCGATAATTTGAACGGAAGGAGGATCGATAACGAAATTTTTTAAGAAGGTATATGATAACGCTTTCTTTTTTTTAATTGATATTATCGATAATCGATAATGGAAATGGAGACGTGGTACGATGCAGGAGAAATCGCCGATTGCGGCAATCAACTCGATTAGCGAACAGGTGTTTATATCGTTGAAGAAGGAAATATTAGCAGGCGAGCTTGCGCCGGGTACTCGCTTGCTCGTTCTCGATATCGCCAAAAAATTTCAAATCAGTCAGGCTCCTGTTCGAGAAGCGTTGGAGCGGTTGAAGCAGTCCGGCTTCATTACGGGCATTCCGAACAAAGGCTCCGTCGTCTCCAATATTACCGCCAAGGAAATTAAAGATATTTTTGTGCTTCGCGAAATCATCGAAGGTTACGCGGCCAGGCAGGCGATGCCGGGGATGACGGATGCGGATTACAAGTACCTGGAAGATCTCATCAGGCGTATGCATGAGGCGCATCTGCAAAACGATCTTCTGGCTATATTGGAGCTGGATATGGCCTTTCACGGTTTCTTCTACAAGCGCTGCGATAATCATCTGATTCTCGAGCTGTGGAACCAAATGAAAATGAAGGTGATGCGTTTCATGGCTATTTCAAATCGGCACTTTAACACGGACGAGCTTGCAGACTGGCATTTGCGCCTTGTTGACGTGCTGAAGTCTGGAGACGCGAATGCCGTCGAGGAAGCGTTTATCGAGCATATGCATTCCTATAAAATGATTCACCTCAACTAGTTCGCATCTCATCACTTATCCTTATAAAAGGAGAAATGGAGCATGCTAAACGAAGGACTGTTATTCAAAGAGGATGTCATTCTTACTTGGATGAGGGATCGCTTTCTTCGAAATCTGGTTTCGGAGAAACGCAGCGCCAAATCGGATTTGAAGGAAAACTTGTCGCGATTGAAGCTTAACCCGTACTATACCTTTCCAGCACTCGCGTTATTAGAGCCTAACATTCAATTTACCAACGAACATGAGCGAATTATATATTTGGAACAAATGCGGGATTTCTTGCAGCTCCAAGCTACGGACGGCAGCATCGTATTTCTTGATGAGGAAGGAAGACTCGGCCTGTTGTTCTCCTGGGTTTCAAAGGAGCAGCTGCCCAAGATACAAGCCAAGCTGAACCGGCATTGCCAGCAGCCGATTAATATTGGCGTAGGAAAGCCTTGCAGCCATTTGTACGATATCTATCATTCCTACCGGCAAGCTTCGAGCGCTTTGCAATATAAGTTTTATCGCGGTACGGGTCAAATCATCTTCTACAGCGAGCTCAGCCGGTATGAATCGGTTCAGCAATACCCGTTGGATAAAGAGAAGGAGCTGTTCGATGCCTATAAAGCGTCGGAAAGCCCGGCCGAGATCGAGCAATCGGTACATAGCTTCTATGAGTGGGTGCTGGAGAAGGGACCTGTCGATATTCAATGCGTTTATGACATAACCGTACGGCTGCTTGTCAGCGTGGAGAAGAGAGTTATTAGCGAAACGCAAAACATTAGTTCTTATGAACGATTTGACGTTATTTCTATCGTCAAGCTTGCGACGCTTGAGGAGATCAAGCAGTACGTGACCCGTTTTCTTGCAGGGATGAGGGACGTCCTCTCCCAAAACCAAAAGGAAAGCCACCGCAGCATTATTAAGAAAACGATCCATCATATGGAGCAGGAATGTCAAAGCGCTTCGCTGCAAAGCGTAGCGCAGAAGGTATATATGACGCCGACTTATTTGAGCCTGCTGTTCAAGACGAATACAGGGAAAACGTTTATTGAACACTTGACGGATATAAGGATCAATAAAGCGAAGGAAATGCTTAGAAGCACGCATTATAAAAATTACGAGGTCGCGGAAAAAGTCGGCTATCAGGATCCTCGTTATTTCAGCCAGATCTTCAAGAAAAAAGTGGGACTATCGCCAAGCGAATATCGGGAATCGGCGGGTAATTAGACGAAGAAAAGGGACTCTGCAGGCATCGGTTATGCCCCGCGGAGTCCCTTTAGTAATAGGCTTAATTATAAGCGGACATCGCTTTGCGGGCCGTTACGTTCCGCCTTGCGCGCTTCCTCCAGCTCATTCGACCAGGTCAGATGACGGTACTCTGCTGCCGCAGCGTCATTCTCGAACCAGTTCACGAAATCCGTCCAAAGGTTCATATCCCAAGCCGCATCGATCTGGGCCGTCGTATAGACGCTGTCACGCAGCCGGACGAAGCCGAATACATCGCGCACCTGCGCTTTCTCCGCCTGTACGACCGTAAGCTCGGCGAGATGCGGCGGGATGAATATAACGCCTGAAGGCGTGCCAAGCACGACGTCGCCCGGCATGCAGATCGCTTTGCCGATCCTTGTAGGCGTATTCATCCCGACCATCGTGACGTCCGCAATAGCGGTCGGATCGCTGCCGCGGTAGAACACGTTAATGTTCTCGATCTCCACGACCTGCTGGTTGTCTCGAATACCGCCCCAAATAACGGCGCCGCCGCGCTTCGTGCGGGTGGATATAGCAGTGGATAGATTGCCGCCGACATAGGTGCCCAGATGAATCTTATCGAACATGTCCACAACTACGACATCGTCCTCACCGAGCGTGTCGATGACCCATTGATTAAAGAAGCCTTTCCGTTCCTCTTGCTCGTGTCCGTATTTCAGCAGCGTCTCATGCAGATCCGGACGCTTCGGAACCATCACGGCCGTGACCGCCCGGCCAACCATCGTTTTATGGGGATGAATGATTTTGAAATCGCCTTCAAACTGAAAATGATAGCCTCTATGCCAGAGAGGACCCCATGCCTCCTCCAGCGTGATCTTGCGCATACGGCGAAGAATATCCCCGCTTACCTTCGGGCGTCCATTCGGAAATCGTTCTCCCTCCCAAAGCGGCGTAAGCTGAATGATGTCTTCCGGATTGTCAAATTTCATCTGAAGCACCTCTTCCGTTAATTTTGGCAATCGTTAAAGCGGTCACCGTCATACGACTATTGTTAAGGAAGGCGGAGGTTTTGTCGATGCGACTTTCTTAAGGCCTTTTCTAAGTCGTGTATGAATTTTTCACACAATATAAAATCAAACCATTTCATAAAAATGTCTCCTTCAATCATGAAACCGCTTTCGTTTAAAGTAAGGAAACACCATGCAATCAACTAATGAAATGCAAATTGCTACGATACGCTTTTTGCGCCGCAAAACGTTAAGGAGGAGGAATCTATCGGAGTGACTGCTGATACGGCAACAAGAACGGGAACGGAGATGGAGCCCGCTGCACGGAAACGGACGCGAACGAAAGGAAATCAGCTGGCGGGTTACGTGTTTATATCTCCATGGTTAATCGGGTTTTTATTGCTCACGCTTTGGCCAATCGCGCAATCCTTTTATCTGTCCTTTACCGACTATTCATTGCTTGAAGATCCGGTATGGACGGGGACGAACAATTACACCAAAATCTTCACGGACGATTCGACCTTTACGAAATCGCTCAGCGTCACCTTTATGTTTGTTCTGTTCTCCGTACCGCTTAAGCTGTTTTTCTCCTTGATGGTTGCGCTCGCGCTTAACAAAAACCTTAGAGGAATGAATTTGTACCGGACCGCCATTTATTTTCCGTCCCTGATCGGCGGCAGCATCGCGGTCGCGGCGCTCTGGCGGAATATGTTCGGCATAGACGGCTATATCAATAACGTGCTCGCCTGGTTCGGCATCGAAGGCGTTGGCTGGATTTCGAACCCGGATACGTCGCTAGGCACGCTGATCCTGCTGAATACATGGCAGTTCGGGTCAACGATGGTTATTTTTCTGGCCGGCTTGAAGCAGGTCCCTCAGGAGCTGTACGAATCGGCCTCCGTAGACGGGGCGGGCAAGGTGAGAAAGTTCTTCAGCATAACGCTTCCGCTGCTGTCGCCGGTTATGTTTTTCAACCTCGTTCTCGGCATTATCGGTTCCTTTCAGACATTCACCTCCGCGTTTATCATTACGAAGGGCGGACCGATCAATTCGACCTATATGTACGCGATGTTCCTGTATGAGAAGGCGTTCAAGCATTACCAGATGGGGTATGCTTCCGCGCTTGCGTGGATTCTGTTATCCATTGTCGCCCTGTTAACCCTCCTTAACTTCATGGCTTCGCGTTACTGGGTATTTTATGAGTCGGATGGGGGGAAAACGAAATGACCGCGATTCGTTCCAAGCTGTCGAACCATTTGCTATTGACAGCGTTTTCCTTGCTTATGCTGTACCCGGTTATCTGGTGGGCGGGCGCTTCGCTCAAAAAAACGGAGGAGCTTAGTCTTCCTACGCTGTGGCCGTCGACGCCGATGTGGGAGAATTACTCGAAGGGCTGGAATTTCTCGGCAGATTATACCTTTGCGCATTTCTTCGGCAATACGCTGCTGATGGAAGTCGGCAATGTGATCGGCGGGGTCGCGACTGCGGCGATCGTTGCATACGGCTTCGGCAGACTAAGCTTCAAGCTGCGCGGCTTCTGGTTCTCGATCCTGCTGCTGACGATGATGCTTCCCGGTCAGGTTACGGTTGTGCCGCAGTACATTTTGTTCAACAAGTTCGGATTTACAGACAGCTATGTGCCGCTGGTTCTTCCGCATTTTTTCGGCGGCGGCGCGTTTTTTATCTTCCTGCTCGTGCAGTTTATCCGCGGCATTCCGAAGGATCTGGATGAGGCGGCTACGATCGACGGCGCTAGCGTTTACGGTATTTTCTGGAGAGTTATTTTACCATTGCTCAAGCCGGCTCTGGTGACGGTCGCTATCTTCACGTTCATTTGGAGCTGGGATGATTTCTTCGCACAAGTGCTGTACTTAAGCTCGGTTGACAAATTTACGGTCGGCCTGGCGCTGCGAATGTTCATTGATCAGTTCGACATTCAGTGGGGACAATTGCTCGCGATGTCCTTGCTGTCGATTTTTCCTTCGGTCATCATCTTTTTCTTCGCGCAGAAGCACTTCGTCGAAGGAATAGCGACAACAGGCTTAAAGGGTTAACGGCTTCACATTAAACATGGAGAAGGGGATGTCTAATGGCGAACAAAGGTTGGACGAAGAGATTGGGTATGCTTATGATGGCCGTCATGCTGGTATTGTCCGCTTGCAGCGGCGGCGGAAACGGCGGCAACAAGGCGGGGGAGGAGACGGACGCCGGCGCAGACAACAAGGGGAATGAAGCTCCCGCAGGCAAGACGACGTTAAGTATTATGTGGTGGGGAACGGATGCGAGGCATGAAGCCACGCAGAAGGCGCTTGACATTTACACGAAACAAAATCCGGCAGTTACCTTTAAGCCGGAATTTATGGCTTGGGATGCTTTCTGGCAGAAGCTGCCGACGCTGGCTGCCTCGAAGACGATTACGGATGTGCTGCAGATGGACGCGGCTTTTATTCAAGAATACGTAGCCAGAGGGCAGCTGGAAGATTTATCGGATATTGACCTAAGCGGCATCGTTGATCCGAATGTGATCGAGAATTTGTCCATCGACGGCAAATTGTACGGCATCCCGCTCAGCCAGAACGCGCAGGGCATCGCCTTTAACAAAACCGAGCTGGACGAGTTCGGTATTCCGCATCCGCATAAGGATTGGACTTACGATGAGTTCTTCCAATGGGCCCGGGACGCTCGGGCGAAGCTGCCGGAAGGGAAGTACCCGATCGGAGATACAACGACGTGGGACGGCTTCAACTACTACCAGACGGCAATGGGCAAGCCGCCGGTCATGTCCGACGGGGGCAAAACGTTCACGCTCGATAAAGATTTGTTTATGGAATTTTATCAGACCTATGAGGAGTTCCGTAAATCGAAGATCGTTCCTCCTGCGGAGAAGGCGGCATCCTTCCTTGAAAATGATCCGCAGGCCGACCCGATGGCTTCCGGCGTCGTCATGACGCGTGGAGCAACGACCGGTTCGGTCAGCGCGCTGGAGCAGCTGATGCCTGGCAAGGTCGGCGTCGTGAACCTTCCGACCGGACCGGCCGGAGGCGGCTGGGCGCAATCGACGATCTTCCTGAGCGTAAGCGCGACTTCCAAAAACAAAGACGAAGCGAAAAAATTCGTCAAATGGTTTATTTCCGACAAGGAAGCCGGGAAGGCTCTGGCCTTAACCCGCGGCATCCCGATCAACCCGGACATTTATAGCGAGCTTGAGCCGACGCTTGAGGCGAAGGATAAGCTGGGAAAGGAGATATACGATCTTTCGCTCGACAAAGCGCTGCCATTCTACTCGCCGGCAGCGGGCTTCTCCGAGTGGGTCGATACCTACAGGAAGGAAATGGACGCGGTTACGTTCGGTCAACAATCGATTGAAGAGGCATTCAACAAAATCGAGAAGATGGGCAAGGAGCTTGCGGCTAAGGCTGGAGGCTGACCAACGGAGAAGAAAGGCGGTTATCACATGAAGTTAGCAGAAGTGTTCCCATCACAGCCTAACCGGCTGTGGCATTTGGCCAAGCAGCTTGGCGTAGATCATGCCGTCGGGGGGCTTCCGTGGGAGGAGAAGCAGGAGAAGCCGTGGGAGCTGATGCCGCTTATCCGCATGAAGCAGCGGTTCGCCGATTTTGGCCTTGAGCTTACCGTTATTGAATCGATGCCGCCCAGCAACGAAATCAAGCTGGGGACGGCCGGACGCGATGCGGAGATCGAACAGTTTCAGAACTTTATTTTGAATATGGGCGCCGCGGGCATTCCGGTGCTTTGCTACAACTTCATGGCCCAGTTCAATTGGTTCCGCACCTCGACGACGACCCGCACGCGCGGCGGGGCGCTCGTATCCAGCTATGATCACAGTCTGATGAAGGATGCGCCTCTCACGGAAGCAGGCATTGTAACGGAAGCGCAGCTTTGGGAGAACCTCCACTATTTTATGGAGCAGATCGTTCCGGTCGCGGAGCAGGCGAAGGTGAAGCTGGCGCTGCACCCGGACGATCCGCCGATAACGCCGATCCGCGGCGTGTCGCGGATTCTTACAAGCGCAGCCGCGCTGCAGCGGGCGATTGATCTTGTACCGAGCGCATATAACGGCATTACGCTGTGCCAGGGGACGCTGGCAACGGCTGGGGACGATATTCCGAGCGTAATCCGGCAGTTCGCCAAGCAGGAAAAATTGTTTTTCGTCCACTTCCGAGACGTGAAGGGAACGCCTGAGAAATTTGAAGAAACGTTCCATGACGACGGCAAAACGAATATGCTTGAATCGATGCAAACGTATTACGAGGTTGACTTTAACGGACCGGCGAGACCGGATCACGTGCCGACGATGGAAGGCGAGGACAATACCAACCCGGGTTACGAGACGCTTGGCCGCTTATACGGAATCGGATACATTCGCGGGTTGATGGAAGCGGCTGCGGCAGGCAAAGCGGTTCGATTCGCAGAAGAGACTTCCAAGTAAAGCTAGGCATGCAGAGCTGTTCACGAAGGTTATTAACCTTTGCGAACAGCTCCTTGTTTTTTATGGGATGCAATCGACTTATAATAGAAAGAAGAGGTAATTGCTCATCGGATGTGTGTAACAAAGGGATCTGTTTAGGAGGCGATAGACATGAGGGAGCTTGTAGGCAGCTGTAAGGAATGCGGAAAGGACATCTATTGCCTCGACGGATTTCTTAACGGTATCGTGTTAGAAGACAAAAGCATCGTGTGCTTCGATTGTTCCGAGCCTGAGCAGGCCGGCAAGGGGCAGAATGCCACAGAGCCCTTGAAATAGCCTATCCGTTAGGTATGGAAAAACCGTATTTGAGAAATACAGCCAGCGCCTCTTTCGATTGAAGAAACCTGTAAAAGCGTTCAGCTTCTAGACTATGATTCGTTGCTTTAACAATCCCGATTGGATATTCGACTGGAGCATATGTTGTGGGATCGACGGCAAAAGCGGTCGTTACCTTCTGCGAGGTCAATGCATCCGTTCTATAAACGAAGCCTGCATCGGCATTTCCAGTTTCCACATATTGAAGAACTTGTCTAACATCTTTTCCTTGAACCATTTTAGTCTGCAAAGCTTCCCACAGATTGGCATTTAAGAGCGCTTCTTTGGCATAGCTGCCGGCAGGGACGCTTTCGGGAATACCGATCGCAACATTGTTTACTTTCTTATTCGTCAGCTCAGCCATACTGCCGATCACAGATTTCCCGTCCGATGGAATAACGACAACCAGCTCGTTAGTCAGCAATGTTTTTTGTTTATCCGCATCGATTAACTCTTTATCAACGAGTGCCTTCATATTTTTAGGCGCTGCGGACAGAAATAAGTCTGCCGGGGCTCCTTGTTCGATTTGCTGCTGCAGAGCACCGGATGCGCCGAAGTTAAAGTACAATTTGACCGATTTATTCTTTGATTCATATCTATTCCGGATTTCACCAAGCGCATCCGTTAAACTCGCAGCTGCGGAAATCGTCAATTCAACAGTATCAGATGCAGTTTCCGGGGTTTGCTCCGTACTGCACCCTGAAAAAAAGAAAATTGCCGCTAAGACGAATAACAAAATCACATTACCTTTAATAAGTCGTTGCATTCTTTCCACTCCTAAATTCTATTTCGTTATAATTAAATAATAATAATACGATATGATTATACATAAGTTTTGATAGAAACTTAAACATTCGGACAATAAAAAAAGGTCGTCCAGGGAAAACAGCCTGAACGAACCTTTTTTTTCATCACACTATTGCTTGGCATGTGAAGTGTAGAGAACTTGCTTGCCGATCAGATAGGAATCAGCTCCAAAGCCGATCGTTGGACTGAAAATGGTTCCAGCTGTCGGTGGACTCCCACAGGCCTGGAATTTTAGGGTGAAGATGCTGCGCAAGCACCTCATCGTTCAGATCATCGATGCCAAGGCCCGGCGCATCCGTTATGTGAATGAATCCGTTCTGTACCAGCTTCTTCGGAAGCTTGCTGCTTATAATGATGTCATCCCACCAGGGCACCTCGCAGGAATGGTATTCCAGCGCCAGAAAATTTTCGGTTGCAGCAGCCACATGCGCGGCCGCTAGGCAGGCAATCGGGCTTTCCGCCATATGGATCGCCATAGCAACGCCGTATTCCTGGGCCATATCGCCGATTTTTTTCGTTTCCAGAATGCCGCCCGTCGTAAGCACATCGGGATGGATGACCGATACGCCGCCCGCTTCAAGTAGCGGCTTGAAATTTTCCTTCAAATAAATGTCCTCGCCTGTGCAGATCGGGGTAGTAACCGAACGTGACAGCTTGGCATACTGCGCGGTGTACTGCCACGGAAGCATATCCTCCATCCATGCGAGATTGTACTTATCCACGCGGCGTCCGAGCTTGATGCAATCCTCAAGGCCGATATGGCCGAAGTGATCCACGGCCAGCGGCACTTCATAACCGATGACGGCGCGAACGTCAGCCACGTACTGCTCCAGCATATCGAAGCCCTTCTCCGTCACATGGATCGCCGTGAAAGGGTGGGGGATGTTGTGGATGTCGTAATGCCTATTGCGAATGTCCCGAATTTCGTCCTCGCTCAAATTCTCGTTATGCGAGCGGTACCGCTTCTTGGAGATGTCGCGCATTTCCTCCAGAAACCCGATCGGCGCGCTTAACGTGCCGGGCTCGTTTATAATCTGCCCGATCCCTAAATCCATCTTCAAGAAGGTGAAGCCTTGCTCCATCCGTTTCTGCAGCGCCAAACCCATAGCCGTGCCCGTATTCTTGCCGTCGACGTCCGTATCGCAATACATGCGGATTTTTTCCCGAAACTTGCCGCCCAGCATCTGATAGATCGGGATGCCGTACGCTTTGCCCGCCAAATCCCACAATGCGATCTCAAGTCCGCTGACGCCGCCGCCTTGGCGGGCATGGCCTCCGAACTGTTTAATACGACGGAACAGCTTATCGATGCTGCATGGATTCTCGCCCAGAAGCCGGCTCTTCAGCATTTGCGCATATACCTTATCGGCGCCGTCGCGGACCTCGCCGAAGCCGATAAGACCCTGATTCGTGTACACCTTAATTAAGCTGCTATGGAAAGGCGCGCCGACAATATCGGTGAAACGAATATCGGTGATTCGAAGCTCGGAAGGTTTGGATTGGGTGTTCACATGCGCAAGCGTTTGTTCAAAGGATGGATTGTTGGACAACATAATTCACTCCCTGATCTCGTAATGTTACGGACATGGACAACCTTCATTAAAGATGCATGCTTCCTCCGTCAAGCCTGATCGAGGAGCCTGTCATGAATTCGCTTTCATCCGAGGCGATATAAGAAACGAGATTCGCGACGTCCAGCGGCTTGCCGACCCGTCCGAGCGGAAACTTGTCGCGAATGTTGTACTTCGTTCTTTGATGCTTCTCCATATCCTCAGCCGTAACGATCGGCTTGGAATCCCTGGCGCTTTGCTTCCCGACATCGACGGCGCCGGGCTCGATGGTATTGACCGTAATGCCGTACTTGGCCAGCTCGATCGCGCTTTCTCTAGCGAGCATCCGAATACCGCCCTTCGTCATCGCGTACACGGTATCGAAATCGGTCGGTCTCTTGCTGTGAACGGAGGAGATCAGAATAATCCGGCCTGCTTGCTTCGCTTTCATATAAGGAACGACCGCTTGCATGCACTGCCAGTAGCCTTTCAAATTAATGCTCATCATCCGGTCAAAGGTGGCCTCGTCATGCTCGAATAAGCCGTAATTGAGCTGAAGCGCCGCATTATTGACGAGAATGTCGATGCCGCCGAAGCGGTCGGCCGTGCTATGAACCATTCGCTCTATTTCGGGTTTGTCGGCGACATTCGCCTGAACGATAAAGGCTTCTCCGCCGGCTTCATCGATTTGCCGCTTTGTGAGGAGCGCTCCGGCATCACTCTGATTATAGTGGACGGCAACCTTAACGCCGCGCCGCGCCAGCTCGATAGCGACTCCTTGGCCAATTCCCGTGCCCGCACCGGTTACAAGTGCGATTTTGCCTGAAATAGTCATGACTCACCTCCGTGCCGGCGATTATGGACGTTTCATTTTGAAATTCATGTAATGCAGCAGAAAGCCGCCGTCCAGACGGATATCCGAACCGTTGATATACCTTGCGGCATCTGAGGAAAGAAACAGGACAAGCTCCGCCAGATCGTCAGCCGTGCCGAGGACGGCGTTCGGAACCTTATATTCATAATCGCGATACAAGGTGGAGAATGTGCTTTGGAAAATCTCGTCGTCACCCTTCAATGGCCCGAGCTCGATCGTGTTCACGCATACGCCGTTCCGCCCCAGCACAATAGCCGCTTCCTTCGCAAGCATCTTGACCGCGCCCTTCGAAACGCTGAATGCGAAGGAGGAGCCGGTCGGTTTCTCCGCATGAATGGAAGAAATGTAAATGATGCGGCCGGACTGCCTCTGCTGCATTTGACGGCCGACAGCCTGCGTGCAGATGAAGGCGGACTTCGCATTAACCCTCAAGCTCTCCACAAACGGAACTTCTTCACAGTCTTCAACGGAAGCGCGATGGACGAAGGATGAATTAAATACGAGAATATCTACCGCGCCAAGCTGCTCCTCCGCATAGTCCAGCATCGCAGCGGTCTCGGAGCTCTTGCTTAGATCGACATTGACAACGAGCGTCTTCAAGCCCGCCTGCCGTAATAAATGCAACTCATCCGCTAGCAGGCTGCCTCCCGAGCCGCTGTTCAGAATAAAGCTTGCTCCCGCTGCCGCCAACCGCTTCGTTACGGCTCTGCCGCTGTCGTTATCGGCATCCGTCACGAACACAACCTTATCATGCAGTTTCATAGATCCCCTCCAAGAATCGATGATTGAATATGACCACCCCTCACAGCTTAATCTTAGTAAGTTTGACCTGCGCGTGGCGATGCCGCAAAGTTATGATTTCGTTTGTTTTTTTGCAAACTGTAAAAGGTTCATAGCGGCGAAGGAAGTTTCAATTACGCAGGCGGCATTTCCGTTATTGTCGGCTTTGCGTAACCTTCCTTGTACGTTTCATCAATGATATGCCGGATTCGTTCCGGTTCGATGCCGCTTGCCTTCAACGCCGCGGAAGATACCGCAATTTCGAGACATACGCCGCATCGTGTTCCGTGATCATCCCATACGACGGATCCGTCTTCGCGCATTTCCGCAATGAAGCAATTGAGATTGCTTTTGTGTCCGGCACTCTCGCCGCATCCGCAATAGCAGGGGATATAGGGCAAAATATCCGTTGCGGTTGCCGCCGTTTCGTATCCGGCGATTACTTCCGGCGCGGCTCCTTTCAGAAACGAAGGCAGTACCTTGATCGAAGCCGTCGTCTCCTGGAGGTCGCCGTTAGCCGTTTGATGTTGATGATGATCGGTATCCGTATGTTCCGGACCGGCACCTGTTTGATTCCCGCTGCCGCAAGCGCCGAGCAGCATCGAGGTGAGAAGGATCGCACACAGCGTTGTTTGTGTTCTTATAACCATAATCGTCGACTCCTTATCGCGTAGTGGCTCTATTATAGCATCTTCTTTTTTTAAGAGATTTGATATATGGTACTATTAATTGAACATTGCAGGGATTGGAAAATACTTCTAATCGGAAGGGAGTCCATTTCATGAAGGTCTTATTTATCGGGGGGACAGGGCTGATCAGCCAAGCCGTTTCCAGGCTGACAGCCGAGAAAGGGCATGAGCTTTATTTATTTAACCGCGGCAAAAGAGATGATTTTGTGCCGGCTGGCGCTAAAGTCATTAACGGCGATATCCGCGATCCGCATGCTGCCGCTGCTGCATTAGAAGGCCAAAACTTCGATGTTGTCGTAGATTGGATCGCTTTCACCCCTGAGCATGTAAGAACCGATATCGAGCTGTTCCGCGGCAGAACGAAGCAGTATATCTTCATCAGCTCCGCATCCGCCTACCAGAAGCCGCCTCGGCATTATATAATCACGGAAGAGGCGACGCCTCTGGAAAATCAATATTGGCAATATTCGCGCGACAAAATCGCGTGCGAGAAGCTGCTGCAAAGCGAACGGGACCGCTCGGGCTTTCCGGTCACCATCGTCCGTCCGTCGTTTACCTATGGAGATACGATGATCCCCGCCGCATTAAACAGCTGGCCTCATCCTTGGTCGATTATTGCGCGCATGCGCAAGGGGCAGCCTGTCATCGTGCACGGTGACGGCTCATCGCTGTGGACCATGACGCACAATACCGATTTCGCGAAAGGCTTCGTCGGATTGCTAGGCCGGGAGGAAGCGATTGGCGAAGCGTATCATATAACCTCCGACGAGGTGCTGACCTGGAACCGGATCTATGAAGCGATCGGCGAAGCGGCCGGCGTTAAACCTAAGCTTGTCCATATCTCTTCGGCGTTTCTCATTTCCCATGATCCTGATCTTGAAGGCGGCCTTCTCGGGGATAAAGCGGTGACGAGCGTATTCGATAACAGCAAAATCAAGAGTCTGGTACCCGAGTTTGAAGCAGCCGTTACATTCGGCGCAGGAATCAAGCGCACGGTCAGTTGGTTTGAGGCGCATCCGGAACGCTGCACGGAGGACGAAGCTTGGAATGCTCAGGTGGATGCGATCATTGCCGCTCATTCCGCGGGTTTCAAGAAATAATACAACGCCGGCATAGGCCGCATATACTTCGAATAGAGCTCTTGTTCTCCCGGGAATAAGGGCTTTTTTAAGGGATTGCATTAAAAAGCCTTGGGTCCGAGAATCAGTTGCTTGTCAACGTTAACGGTCAGCCGGGCCTTCTATTGAAAAGGGGCGGCGAACTGTTTGGGATCTTGTCCTTCCAGTTCGACAACAATTCGCGACCTATCCGATTGTTCATCGTTACGAATCCGGATAAGCTGAAACATATCACTCTGAATCGATGGTAATTGCGACTTTTGAAACAGAGGAATAACCGACCTAAATCTGAGGTCGGTTTTTTCATTTGGAGTCCTAAGCGAATGTCACAAAATATATCCGCTATTTGTCTTTATATGCGTATAAGAAGTGAGAACAAAGGAGAGATCGAAGTTGGAAAAACTGCTCGTCATTAATGCACATCCAAAAGTAGATACCAATTCATCGGTAAGTCTTCAAGTGCTTCATCAATTTCTGGAGACTTACAAAAAAATGAACCCAGAAGGGCCAATCGAACAAGTCGATTTATATCGGGAACACATTCCCTGCATTGACCGTACCTTTCTGAGCCTACAGGAAAAAAGGGGAAGAGATGAGCGCTTGACTGAAGAAGAACAGACGCTCGACTTCCGGATGTCGGAAGTTTTACAACAATTTAAAAGTGCGAAAAAATATGTCATTTCCATGCCGCTGCATAATTTTAACGTTCCATCCAAGCTAAAAGACTACATGGATAACATTTTGATCGCTAAAGAGACTTTTGCCTATACGGATAAAGGGTCGGTCGGGCTTCTAAACGACGGCAGGAACGTCCTTGTCATTCAAGCGAGTGACGGGATCTATACGAACAATGATTGGTACGCGGAAGTTGAGTATTCTCACAAATATTTAAAAGCGATGTTCAACTTTATGGGAGTCGACTATCAAATCATCCGTGCACAAGGGAATTATTTCTTGAGAAGGGATGAAGTATTAGCTAAGGCTTTTCAAGAAGCTGAGTCTGCGGCTGCTTCCTTTGCAAGGGCGGATCATGTAAAGGGGCGATCGAATGATTAAAGGGTTGTATGAGGCGCATTTACCTGTTAGCGATCTTGATCGTTCTATACGATTCTATGAATCCCTGGGTTTAGAACTTGCCCATAGAACGGAAGGGCGCGCTTTCTTTTGGATTGAAAAGGGACGAAGTTGGCTGGCTTTATGGGTTGCGGAACAGGTGAACATTCTTTATCATGTTTCCATCAGGCATACCGCTTTTCTCATCGAGCTGGAAGATATAGATAAGGCCAAGGAATGGTTACAGGAGCGGAACATCGACGTGGTTAATTTCTATGAGTTTGAGCCGTTTCAGCAGCCTGTAGTCCCCCCTCTTTATCCGCAAGTGCATGCGGCTGTTTATTTTGAAGATCCTGATGGGAACTTATTAGAATTGATTGCACCGGTCAAGCTTGATGTTCAGGAATATTTCGAAACCATAGAGCTAGATAAGTGGATTCAAATGTCAAATAAATTAGAGAACTAATCGTTCGTAGTGTGGGATAGTCTCTCTTCAAAAATCACTGTAACACCCCAAATTTTGAACTTCCGGGAACATTAGTTCAATGGAACAGCGACAGTCTAGGACTTTATTTTCTCGTCCTTAGCTGTCGCTGTTCCAATTTCTTAGGTCAGTCTAAAACTTTATTTTCTGCTGACAACGGTCCTTTGTTCCAAATATTTAAATTTTCTCATAAACAACCTCTCTCGGAAAAAATCGTTCGATAACTCGTCTTTTGACGGAATGTCTTACATATAATCAACACAGACCGTCCACATTTCAGCGCGCCTACACATGTGCTTCCGTCTAACTTATGTTTGAACCGGGTTTCCTACATCAACAATAAGGGAGAGGTATAAACATGCGAAAAAAGTGGAAACAACAATTATTCGTTTATTTGCTTATAATGTCCCTCATCATCACGCTGGGGATGAATGTTCAGCCTTTACACGAGATCAAGCAAACGGCAACGCCGATTCCGGCCACCGCTTTACTCCCCGTCCCGCTTCCGATAGCCATTCCGACCCAATCTCCAAATCCTGAGCCAGTTCCAGAGCCGGTTCCCCCGGCGCAGATCCCCGTAACGGTCAACGTCAGCGAGGAAGCCGAAGCGACCACGCCGTCCCAGGTTCCGAATCCGGAAGAAAACATAGAAGAAATAAATATAGAGGTTGTTGAAGAGCCAGTACATACATATGAGGTTACCGCTTATTACTTAAATGTCCGTACAGAACCAAGCGCCAAATCAAAAATTATCAAAGTCGTAGAGAAAGATACGCTGCTGCAAGTTACCGCACAAACCGATAACGGTTGGCTGGAGCTGAAGGGCGAAGGTTACGTTCACGGCTACTACGCCAAGAAGCAGAAAGATGAAGTCAGTATTCTGTCCTTTTCCGGCTCCAACGATGATGCTGCTGTTTCAATAAAATCAACTGCGGATACAGCCGTCGCGGCAGCCGTTCCGCAAGTGAAGAAGATACTTCCAGTGGAAGAGCCCAGCGAGCCGACCTCGATTGTCGCTTCCGATTCAGGTTTAACGGTCGAGCATATTACGCAAATTTTTGACGGAACGGAGCTGGCCGGGCATCAGCTGGAGGAAGCTATCCTGGAAATAGAGGACGAGTACGGCATAAACGCCTATTTCACGATCGCGGTTATGAAGCTGGAGAGCGGAAACGGGAAAAGCCGGCTCGCCAAGAAGAAAAATAATCTCTTCGGCTTGAATGCGATAGACGGAGACAAGTATAATAAGGCGTTCAGCTTCGAAACGAAAGCAGACAGCGTAAGAAGATTCGGACAGCTATTATCCAAGCATTACGTAGGCAAAGGCCTGGAGACGATCGAGAAGGTCGCGAGGAAGTATTGTCCGGCCAATTCGAATTGGTCGAGTCTTGTGAAAAAAATTATGAAAAGCGATTATCGAAAGCTATAGCGAGGCAGACTAAGAAGAACAAACGAATTTTAGGAGAATCCATTCCATGAGCGATATGGTTCAAAAAATGCCCTTCGGCTACGAGCCGCCTAAGGATGAGCGTAAAGGCACGATGATCTTCTATGATTCATTTGAGCATATTACCGGACGCGAGCTGGATATGGCCGCTTCCATTGCGAAGGAACGATCGTTCGCGAGGCTTGTTCTATACCCGCTGCATGAGCAGAGCGTCAAGCGGATATCGAATGAGCCGGTCAGCGCTTTATATAAGAGAGAAGATAAGCTGTTCGAGTGGAAAAGGGAGCGGGACGATCCAATGATCGTCCTCGAACGGCTGGAAGCGAAACGGAAAAAATATACGCCGATCGATTCTGCGCTGAGGCATTTGTCGCAGACCTATCCTTCACCGCTCTTCCTGCTTTTAACAGGCGAAATGGCAAACCGGTTTGCATCCTTTTCCTCGTACGAGGAATGGATTGTCAAGCTAAGGATGCTCATCCTGGATGAGCCCAAACAACCGCATCCACGGCTTGACCGGTATCGTCACCGGTGGGAGCCGGTCACATAATGAAGAGCTGTCTCTACAAGGACCCCCTTGGAGACAGCTCTTCGTTGTTCACCAGATGGCGTCGTTTAGCCGATTGGCGGGCTGTTCGGGACATGGCCTTTCTGGCGGCGGTTCCGGTCCGTTGTTTCGGCTACATTATTTTCCGCATTTTTAGAGCTTGTTATAAAAGCTTCGTTTTTCGCTTTGACCGACTTATGTTTGTTGTTCGCCATTCCTGGAACCTCCATAAAGTTGATTACTCTCAGCAACGAGGCATCATTAGGTTCTCCAACAAGGCATTAATTACTCTCGTCGGTCTCACGAGCGGGAATGAGTTGAAGCAAACGATAATTTTTTTGCGGCACCGTGCAGCGGAATTTATTCTGAACCCGTCTAATAGGGTGGAGGTGAGTACAACGGTGAAGCTGGCCGGCCGAATCGACAGAGAAGGCTTCTCCATGGAACCTTCGGAAGCATTGGAGCAATTGATGTCCGCGTACGGGAATATCGTGCTCCGCACCGCTTATTTTTATATGAAAGACCGACATATGGCGGAAGATATAAGCCAGGAAGTGTTTATCCGGGTATACCGGAACTGGTCAAGCTTTCGGGGAGAGAGCAGCGTGAAGACGTGGCTGACCCGAATAACCTTAAATCTGTGCCGCGACAAGACAGGGCTGAAGATGTTCTCCGAGCAGCCGACAGATCCGGGTTTGATGGAAAGGAGCCCTTCCGCCGGCGTCGAGGAAGAAGTTTTGAAGCGATTGAGCAACAGCTTAATATTCAAGCATGTCCTGAAGCTGTCGCAGCAAAATCAAGAGGTTCTATATTTGTATTACTATTTGGATATGAACACGAGGGAAATTGCCGAGGCCACGGCGGTCTCGGAGGGAACCATTCGGGGACGCCTGCACCGGGCGAGGCAGCAGCTCGAGGATTATTTGCGAAAGGAGGGACTCGATTCATGAATCAGGAGAAGTCCGGGCTCAAAGATAAATATAAAACAGAGGCCGACGATACGTTATTTGCCGGCATGGAGTTTGACGAGAGGCTGAAGGAACGGGTGAGGAACGGCATCCGTTCCGAGCAAGAGCAAGCCTTGCCGTTAACTCCAAAAAAACGGGTTCGCCGAAGCAAACGTTGGACGATCGGATTCATGACGGCGGCAGCAGCTATTCTTGTCGTACTCGCTTCGCAGCAAATGACGAATACGATCCCCGAGGATCCGCCTAAAATCGTAGTTGAAGTTGATCCAGGAATTATACAAGAGAATCCTGGAACGATATTCTCAACCCCCGAGCCGCAAAGCGTCGCAGAAGCGGAAGCGTTGTTCGGAGAGAAGCTGCATATGCCGGCCGAAGTCCCTCAGTCGTTTCAACTGCAGAAAGAGATTGGCGCATTCGTAGGTAACGAAGGGACAATCGACAGACTTGAATTCACTTACACGGGCAGCAAAGGAACTTTTGATTATACCGTTGATAGAAATGCTGCCACCGACATGTTCACCGATTTAGAAACCGTCAAGATCGGCGACTTAGACGGGTATATCGGCTCCATGAAGGAGGACTATACCGTGCTCCATTGGGTCATGGAAGGCAGGCTTTACTCCATTATGGGAGATTTAACCCGCGAGGAAACGATCAGCGTAGCCAGATCCGCATCAAAAACAATTAATTAAGCGTATGCTTCCGATGCGAGTTTTGTTGCGATTTTCATTCAGGAAGCTGTGCTTCACAAAACTAAGCGTATGCTTCCGATGCGAGTTTTGTTGCGATCTTCATTCGGGAAGCCATGCTTCACAAAACTAAGCGTATGCTTCCGATGCGAGTTTTGTTGCGATCATCATTCGGGAAGCCATGCTTCACAAAACTTTTAGGAGGAATATAAAATGAATTTGATGGTAAATGTAAAAACAAAATGGGCGGCAAAATTAGTGATCGCCGCCAGTATCGCCCTCGTACCGGTTGCCGCAGGACCGGCATCGGGATTCGTATATGCAGCGGAGCAAAATCTGGATGGCTATGCCAGCAGCGAGCTGAAGGAAATGCACGCGAAGGTGGACGCATATGTATTCAAAGACCATGTCGATGAGCTGGCTGAGAAAGGGATTCATGTGACGAATACCGGCCCGGTTGGCGATTTTATTGAAATCGGCATTCAGGATTTCTCGGCAGAGAAAGCGGCTTATCTTAATGAGGTATTTGGCTTGGAGCTTGTGAAAGTCGTCGAAGGCTTCCAAGCCGTAACGCTGGACAACACGCTGCAAGCGGGGACCGATGATGAAATGAGCACGACGAGCATCGATGTGCCGGCAGCCGATTCGGCGGAAATAGCAGTTACAACGGTAGCGGACACGGATACTGCTGCCGCAGAAGCGGATGTTCAAACTTCTTCGTCAGGCTCGATGACAGGCTGGGTCGTCATCATCGCGGCTGCTGCGCTGGCGGCTATTGCATTCGCAGCCCGTAAGCTGAAGCTTGCCAAGAAATAAACTTATTGTTGGAAAGAACAAAAGGTTGATCTCCCCGTCGGGGAGATCAACCTTTTCTTTGATTAGGCAACGACATGATCTTCGCACTCTGCCGAGCAGAAGCCGCGGCGCGATTCTTCGCATTCGGGGCATACGAGATGCTGGCGGTGGCAGGAATCATCGGCGCAATTGATGTAGGTCTCCGCAGGGTTGCCGCAGTGATGGCATTTGCCGACGATAACGGATTCGTCCGTATGATTAATCGTAACGGCGGTACGCTCGTCGAATACATAACATTTGCCGTCGAACAGCCTGCCTTGCACTTCCTCATCTTGACCGTAAGTCACGATACCGCCTTCTAGTTGGTACACATCCTTGAAGCCTTCGTTCAGCATGACGCCGGTCAGCTTCTCGCAGCGGATGCCGCCGGTGCAATAGGTAATGATCGGCTTGTCCTTCAGCTCGCTCATATTCTCGCGCAGCCACTTCGGAAATTCCTTGAACGTCTCGAGGTTGGGGCGGATCGCGTTACGGAAGTGACCGAGATCATATTCATAATCGCTTCTGCCGTCTAACACGATGACATCCTCTTTCTGCAAATACTCATGAAACTCCTTCGGCGAGAGCCGGGTGCCGCTAAGCGTATTCGGATCAAGCGGCTTCTCGTAGCGCAGCGTTACGAGCTCCTTCTTGTAACGGACGAACATTTTCTTGAAAGCGTGCTGATCGGCTTCGTCGATTTTGAACACGATGTCCGCGAACAAAGGGTTAGCTTTCAGATCGTTCATATATTTGTCGGTCTGAAGGGTGGTTCCCGAGAGAGTGCCGTTGATGCCTTCATCCGCAATGAGGATGCGGCCCTTCACGTTCAATTCCCTGCAATAGGCAAGATGCTCGGCGGCGAATTGCTCCGCATCGGGTACGGTTACGAATTTATAGAATAAAAGAACACGGTACTTGTTGTTTTCACTCATCGCAGTATTCCTTTTCCTTTCTTTTGAACAAATAAAAGCATTCTATATTATAAATGACAGTATACATAATTTCAACCGTACTTCAATCGAACCTTTATCCATACCCAGCCAATATTAACTTGACATGCAAAAAATGGGAGGAACCGGATGTGATGGAGAGGATGGATTAGTGTTGCCATACCGGTTATAGCATGGATCAATACCTAACCATAAAGGAGAGTAATGAAGATGACGTTAAACAAAGCTTCGACGAGCAGTCATTTCGTAACAATCGCGTTTGGCACATGGCTTGTGATCGGGATCTTTATTGATGGTTATGCGCATAATCACGGTGCGGTCGAAACCTTCTTCACCCCTTGGCATGCTATTTTGTACAGCGGATTTCTGGCATGCGCGGTTTGGATTGCCGCATTAATCGTCTACGCGAAGCGTAGAAGCGGATCAACCTGGAGGGAAGCGATTCCCGCCGGGTATGGGTTAGGTTTGCTTGGCATCGTCATTTTTTTGGCGGGCGGATTGTTCGATATGATTTGGCATATCATCTTCGGCATAGAAGTCAGCCTCGATGCCCTTCTTAGTCCGTCGCATCTTGCCCTGATGACAGGCGGAATCCTCATTCTAACGAGCCCTTTTCGGGCAGGATGGCGCGAGAATGGCGACAAGGCGGAGTGGCGGACCTTCTTTCCGTATTTGCTGTCGCTTGCGTTATCCATCGGCGTCGTCAGTTTCTTTCTGATGTACGTGTGGATGTTCCGTTATAATCTTGCGGCTGTTGACGTAATCGCTTGGTACGCCGACCATTCCGGCTTTCAGAATACAGAACTTATTTTAGAGGATACGCAGGTTCGCGGTTTGACTTATATTTTGTTAAATACGATCGTGTTCATGTATCCGGTGTTTCTGCTGCTTAAGAGATGGCAGGTCCCTTTCGGCGCCTTCGCTTTTTTATTTACGTTAATAAGCGTGCTGATGGCCGTACTCGACGGGTTCGATCAGGTGCATGGCATCGTGCTGGCTTTGGCAGCCGGTCTAGCGGCGGATTTGTTGAACTGGGTTTACCGCAATACCGCCAATCGCCGGCGCGGCAGCCGAATCATTGCGGTTATCGTGCCGGTCATGCTGTGGGGCGGTTATTTTGGGTGGACTGCGCTTAACGGAGGGATTGGCTGGGAGCCGGAGCTGTGGGCAGGTTCGATTGTTAAAGCGTCTATGCTGTCACTTGTTCTCAGCATTCTTGCGATATCGCCGGAACGGGGAAGGGGGTGAGAGCGGTTTTGTACCAGATAACGAAGCTTGTCACGGTTCCCGTATTTCTCTGTTTTGTTCTCGGCTGTTCTTCCGCCACGATCAAAAATGTGAATATCGAACCGCCGACCCGCGGGTTGCTGGCCGCCCTGCAGCAGGAACCTGTGTCCGTCCAAGATGAACGCGGTTATCAAGTAACCGTCATGAACGATCGACCTCTTCAAGCCGGAGATGCTGATGTTCAGCTGCGCGTAACGAATACAGGAGGAGAACCGGTATTGAAGTTTCGGGAGGATATGACCAAGCTAATGCATGTTATTATCGTTAGCAGCGATTTGTCCTCCTTTCAGCATGTGCACCCGGAGTACGTTGGCGATGGCGAATTTCGCGCGCGCGCTGCGTTTCCATACGGAGGCCGCTTCCTGCTGACGGCGGAATTCAAGCCCGATAAGCAAGACGTAACCACCGTCCGGCAATGGATAACGGTCAGCGGAGATGCCCATCCGGACGAAGAGGTGAAGCCGGATCATAGTTTTGTCAAAACGGCGGGCAGCCTCCGTATTAAGCTATCGGCAAGCCCCTCGGTTAACGAAATCAAAGCGGGGCAGACCGTCATGCTGCTGTTCCGGCTTGCAGACGGGGAGACAGGGCAGCCGGTCAAGGAGGTTGAACCTTTTCTCGGGACGTCCGGTCACTGCGTCATCATGAACAGCGGCGCGGATCTTTATGTTCATGCCCACGCTGTCGAAGGAATGAGCGGCGGCGCCAATATTATGTTCCATACCGTTTTTCCGGAGGAGGGAATCTACAAGCTGTGGGGCCAATTCCGGTATGGGGGCGAGACGGTTACGGTGCCGTATACCTTGAAGGTGAGCTAAATAAGCTCACCTGCTTTAAATTTTGAATCAACTATGGTTAAAATAGAGCTGTCAGCCGCCGAAGTCGTACATAAGGGCTTATTGGAATGAAATACTAGAAGGAGGAGAGGAGACTGTACTTGAAGCCATCCGTATTTATAGACCGAAAAGTTCCGGAAGAAGTCAAAGCGTACATTGCCGAGCATTGCAGCATTGACTGTTGGGAGGATGAAACCACTATCCCGCGGCCGTTGCTGCTGGATAAGCTGGCAAAAGCAGACGGCTTGCTTACATCCGGCCGCAGAATCGACTCCGAATTGCTGGAACGATCGCCAAATCTGAAGGCGGTAAGCACGATCAGCGTCGGATACAATCATTTTGACCTGCAGGCGATGAAGGATAGGGGAATAATCGGCACGCATACGCCGTATGTGCTCGATGATACGGTTGCCGACCTGGCGTTGGCTTTGATGCTGGGAACCGCCAGAAGGGTAGCCGAGCTTGACCGTTATGTCAAAGAGGGACGCTGGACATCCGGCGACGGGGTCAAATTATTTGGCCGCGACGTACATCATGCCGCGCTCGGCATTATCGGCATGGGGCGGATCGGGGAAGCCGTGGCGAGGCGAGCCCGGTTTGGATTCGAGATGGACGTGTTATATTATAACCGCAGCAGAAAACCGGAGGCCGAGCAGAAGCTGGGCGTCCGGTATGCCGGGCTGAAAGAGCTGCTCGCGGCGTCGGATTTCGTCGTGATGCTGGCGCCGTTGTCGGCCGAGACAACCCGAATGATCGGACGCGAGGAGTTCAAGCTGATGAAGCCGGCCTCGATCTTCATAAACGTGTCGCGCGGCCGGACGATTGATGAAGCGGCATTGATCGAAGCGCTGCGGGAAGGTACGATTGCGGGAGCCGGCCTTGACGTATACGAGAAAGAGCCGATCCCGGCCGATCATCCGTTTCTGAAGATGGATAACGTGCTGACGCTGCCGCATATCGGTTCGGCTACGGAGAAGACGAGATTCGATATGGCGATGCTTGCCGCGCAAAATTTGGTCAGCGCCTTAACCGGCGGGACGCCTTCTGCTATTGTCGCAGAGCTGAGATAAGAGAAAACCCTGACTTCCGGTTCATCTGGAAGTCAGGGTTTTTACCTTTATTCCTCTTGAACGGTGCCGAGCTTCAACACCTCGACCCGGTTGGAGAAAAAGGTAGCGCCGCCGCCCATGTCGGCCAGCCGCTGCGGAGTAAGCGCGTTAACGGCTTGCTGGCCGCGGCGCGAATCATCCCACCACAGTCCTTGCGTCACAAGAACGCCGGGAAGCACGTCTTGACCAATACGGAGCGTAAGTTCCGCTTCACCGCGGTCATTGCGGATCTTCACCCGCTCGCCGTCGGTTAAGCCAAGCTCCGCCGCATCGTCCGAATGCATGTGAAGAAACGGTTCTTTCTCCAGCTTCTGCAGCTTCTCCTGGTTGGCAAACGTGGAATTAATGAAGCTGTGGTTCGGGCCGGTCGTCAGCAGGAAAGGATAGGTCTCCGGTTCGCGGAGCGGCGTATGAACGGGCACCGGAGGCAAGCCCGCCTGCCGCATCGAATCGGAATAGAGCTCGATTTTGCCGGACGGCGTCGGAATCCGTTCCGTAATAGGCGGGAGGCTGCCGCTGCCGGCTTTCATCCACGTGTTCGCTTTCAGTTCGTCGAACGTAATTCCTTCAAGTAAGGGGT
The DNA here is from genome assembly GCF_000422465.1 of Paenibacillus harenae DSM 16969. Lineage (GTDB taxonomy): Bacteria > Bacillota > Bacilli > Paenibacillales > Paenibacillaceae > Pristimantibacillus > Pristimantibacillus harenae. The sequence goes on from NZ_KE383842.1 coordinate 1,073,010, forward strand.
TATGCTTGCTGTCGAGCGCCTCGCGAATCATCTGCTCCTCGTTAATGTCAAAGGCATCGCGCTCAAAACCAAGCCGCAGTCCAAGCTCCTTGAAAAGCGTGAAATTCGACTTGCATTCGCCCATCGTCTCCATGACAGGCTCATGCAGCTGCAAATAGAGATGCCAGTAGGAAGAATACAGATCCAGATTTTCAAAATGCGACGTCGCCGGCAGCACGATGTCCGCGTATTTGCACGTGTCCGTCAGAAACAGGTCATGCGCAACCGTGAAGAGGTCCCGGCGCATGAGGCCTTGGCGGACGCGGTTCTGATCAGGCGCCACGATAGCGGGGTTGCTGTTGTATACGAACAGCATCTTCACCGGAGGAGTCAAATCATTTAGCGCATCCCCCAGCTGATTCATACTCACCGTTCGCACATTCGTATCGGGCATAAGATCCGGACGCACGAGCTTGCGGGCATTCAGGCGAGCGTACCAGCCGTTTCCCTTCATCGCGCCGCCGCCGCGAACGTTCCATTGGCCGGTCAGCGCCGGCAGGCATGAGATCGTCCGAACGGCCATCCCGCCATTGTCATGGTGCTGGAGGCCGTTGCCGATCCGGATGAAGGTAGGAGAGGACTGGCCATAGAGCCTGGCCAGCTCTTCAACCTCGGCGGCGGGTACGCCTGTAATTCCTTCTACAAGCTGCGGCGTATACGAGGCAGCCTGTGCGGCCAGCTCTTCATAGCCGATTGTATGCAGCCCGATAAAAGCGGCATCCGTTAATCCATCCCGAATGAGCACATGCATCATGCCAAGCGCAAGCGCTGCGTCCGTTCCCGGGCGGATATGGACGAAACGGTCCGCCCATGCCGAGGTTCTATTACGATGGACGTCGATATGAATAATCGTTGCGCCGTTCTTGCGGGCTTCGCTTGCCAGCATCGTCTGATGCATATTGGTGGAGACCAGGTTGCAGCCCCAGATGAGGAACAGCTTCGTATGCACCGTTTCCTCCGGATCAATGCCGATTGAACCGCCCATCGTGTACGAATAGCCCGCCGCTCCGGCAGCATTGCATATCGTCCTGTCGAGCCGGCTCGCGCCGAGGCGGTGGAAGAAACGGCGGTCCATTCCTTCCGCATTTAACACACCCATATTGCCGTAAAAGCTGTACGGCAGAATCGCTTCCGCGCCGTGCGCATTGATGATGTCCTTCATACGGTTCGTTATTTCATCGTAAGCTTCTTCCCAGCTGATCCGCTCGAAAGAGAATGATCCTTTAGGACCTGTTCGTCTCATCGGGTAGAGAAGACGGTCCGGATGGTAGAATCTGTCCGTCAGCTGTCTTACTTTGTTGCAGATCGCTCCGCGGGTAACCGGATGTTCCTGGTCCCCGGTAATTTTCGTAATCATTCCGTCTTCCAAGGTAACGCTTAGTCCGCATGTGTCCGGGCAATCGAAAGGACAGACGGAACGGACGGTAATTGGGGCAGCTGTGGTCTTCATGGCTTCACTCCGCTTCATCTCTTGGCTTTGTTATCTCTTTCTTTACTATATAACATCCGGCTGCATGAAGAATAGATGGGCGGTTGACAGTCGGTAATTGACAGAGACTATGTAACTGCTTACAATGAGAGTGAAATTAGCAGTTTTTGTCTTTTATTATGCATGAACGAATAGAGTTTCCATTGATCGGGAGGAAGAGAGAATGACAATGATCGAAGACCATGCGGTCGTCTTATTCCAAGGCGACAGCATTACGGATGCGGGACGCAATTATTCCGATTACAACAGCTTGGGAACGGGCTACGCTTATCTGATCGCCTCGGAGTTCGGACGCAAATATCCGGAGAAAAATGTAACGTTTCTAAACCGCGGAATCAGCGGCAACCGGGTTGTCGACTTGGAGAAGAGATGGCAGGCGGATTGCCTGGATTTGAAACCGACTTGGGTATCGATCTATATCGGGGTCAACGATACTTGGCGCCGCTATGACAATAACGATCCAACATCGGCAGAGCAATATTACGAAGGCTACCGCCGCTTGATCTTACATACGAAGGAAACCTTGGATGCCTCCATCGTATTGATTGAACCATTCGTCGTTCCGGTGCCTGAAGACCGCAAAACATGGAGAGAGGATTTGGATCCAAAAATCCATGCCGTACGCGGGCTGGCGCTCGAATTTAAAACGCCGTACGTTCCGCTGGACGGTTTGTTCGCGGCGCAGAGCGCCCTGACCGGACCGGCCTACTGGGCCGGGGACGGCGTGCATCCTTCGCCTGCCGGCCACGCTTTGATCGCGAACGCCTGGCTGCACGCGGTGAATGCCTAATCCTTCCGGCGAGGCACATGTATTTCCTGTTGACAACAGCTTACTTGTCATGTAAGATTTATCTTTGGTAACATTGAAATCACAATTTCATACATTCGTATAACCTCACAACATGCATCATTTAGGGTGAGGGTTTCTACGGGAAGCCTTAACTTCCTAACTACGAATACAGGATCATGAACGAGATGATACTGTATTCGCGGTTAGGATTTTTTTGTGCGCGCACATCAAGTCGTAATCGACTGGAAAGGAGATTTAACAAACAAATGAAGTATTTGATATCTGTATTTCTTGGCGCTGCCAGCTACGGCATTCTGTCAACGTTTGTCGTGCTTGCCTATACCGAAGGATATACGCTTGGCGAAGTGGTCGGCAGCCAATTATTAACCGGTTTCGTGCTGGCCTGGCTGCTTTCGTTCTGGTTGAAGCTTCGCGACCGGCGGAAAGCTGCAGGAAAGGCTGGCGTGCTAGCCGGAGCCGCAGTGCTCCATACGAAGCTGACATGGAAGCAGAGGCTGCTCTTAATGGCAGCCGGCGCGCCGACAGCTGTGACGGGACTGCTGTATTATGAATCGCTGCGTTACATTCCGGCTTCACTAGCCATAATTTTATTGTTCCAGTTTACCTGGATCGGTGTGCTCATCCAGGCGGTAAGCCAGCGCAAACGCCCGAACGGGATCATGTTTTTTACCATTGCGGTATTATTGGGCGGAACGCTGCTGGCCGCAGGTATTATAGAGCAGGGAACAGGACAATTTAATATGATGGGCGTCATCCTGGGGCTTCTATCCGCGGTCAGCTACTCGCTGTTTATTTTGTTCAGCGGCAAGGCGGTGCCGGCCGTGCATCCCGCATCCCGCAGCGCATGGATGATCACCGGCGGCATGATTCTCGTATTCCTCCTTTTCCCGCCGGCGTTTCTATTTAACGGACTTCTATGGGGGGACCTGCTGTTGTACGGATTTCTTCTCGGCTTGTTCGGCGCATTTATTCCTCCCGTGCTGTTCGCGATCGGCGTGCCGCATATTGGCGAAGGAATGGCCGGCATCCTTGGCGCTACGGAACTGCCGGTTGCTGTCCTGTTGTCGTCCTTTGTATTGAACGAGCATGTGAGCATGCTGCAATGGGTCGGCGTCATCGTTGTTTTGTTCGGAATTGCGCTGCCGGAGCTATTGAAAAGAAGGCGGATGAGCGCTCAGCATTAATCGTATAAAGATTGAAAAAGCCGGACTGTTCCCGAAAAGGAGAAACAGCTGGCTTTTTCTTCTGAATAATTACAATTGGGATACGGTTCGGCGAAATGGGGAACTTCTAAAACCATAGTGTCTGTCGTTCATTTTATAACGTTTGTCAGAGAGGAAAGAATATTCATGCGATATGACTGCGTGATCGTTGGCGGCGGGATTGCCGGACTGCAAGCCGCCATTCAGCTTGGAAGGTATCGCCATCGGGTGGCCGTTATTGACGCAGGGGACGGAAGATCGAACCTGTGCCGCTGCTATCATAACCTGATTGGCTGGCCTGAAGGGGTAAGCGGCTCTGAGCTGCTCGCATCGGGAAGAAAACAAGCGGAACGGCTGGGCGTCCATCTGGTTCATGCAAGGGCGGTTAAGGCAGCCAAAGAGCAGGATGGATTCGTTATTGAAACGGACGGGAATGAGCATTATGCCGGCGACAGATTATTGCTTACAACAGGAGTGAAGGACAGGCTGCCGCCGTTTTCAGAGCTCAGGCCCTGCCTGGGTATAAGCGTCTATGTTTGTCCGGACTGCGACGGTTATGAAATCTCAGGCAAACGAACGCTTGTTTTCGGAGCTGGCAAAGCAGGTGCGGAGATGGCGCTAACGCTTACCCATTGGACGGACGACCTTATTTATGTCAATCATGAGCTAACCGCGATAGATGAGCATACTCGCGAAAACCTCGAGCGCAGACAAATTACATATATCGAGCGGAAGGTAAGCGCCGTGATTACGGAGGACACTGTTTTCAAAGGCGTTGCGCTGGATGACGGGACCGTTCTTGAAGCCGGCCGCTGCTTCGTCGCCCTCGGCGGCAATGAGGTTCTTTCCGGCATCGGAGCGCAATTGGGCGCCAAGCTGCTGGATAATAAACATATCATGGTCGATCCGCGTACGAAATTGACCAGTATCCCGCATGTATGGGCGGCAGGGGACGTTACCGTCCATTCCGAAATGGCAACGATCGCAATGGGGGATGGCAGCCAAGCCGCGATTTGGATCCATAAGAGCCTGATGGAGCAGGCAATGCCTGCAAATTCCGTCAACATGACGGCAACTCATTAGCTAGGCCTGCCTGCCCGCATCAAGCCACAGACCTAAAGTGAGGTAATCACTTTGTCGATGATCCCGTACTCCAGCGCCTCCTCGGGAGACATGAAATTGTCGCGATCCATGTCCTTTTCAATCCGTTCCAGCGGCTGCCCGGTTCGCTCGGCGGAGATCTGATTGATTTTTGAACGAATATTCAGAATCCGCTTGGCGCTAATGGCAATATCGCTGGCTTGACCCTGTGCGCCTCCATGCGGCTGATGAATCATAATCTCGCTGTTCGGCAGCGCCGAGCGGTGGCCTTTCTCGCCCGCTAGCAGCAGAACGGCAGCGAAGGAGGCGGCCATTCCCGTACATATCGTATGGACAGGGGGCTTCACGAATTGCATCGTATCGTAAATGGCGAAGCCTGCCGAGGTTGAGCCGCCCGGGCTGTTAATGTACATAGAAATTTCTTTGTCCGGATCTTCCGCCGCCAGAAAAAGAAGCTGCGCGACGATGCTGTTCGCGACATTATCATCAATGGCTGCCCCCAGAAATACAATGCGGTCGCGCAGCAATCTTGAATAAATATCATACGATCTTTCTCCGCGGCTGGACTGCTCCACGACATAAGGAATGAAATTGCTCATTTTTATCATCCTCCCGTTACTTGTTTATTCGCTTTCCCCCGGTAAACGAATGAATCCTCCAAAAAGGTACGGAAAAAATATTTACGCTTTTGGCGTATCCTTTCATAAGCTATAATCGTTTACATAGATAAAGGCCAAAGCCGGAGGTATACGTTCAGAAGCGGGAACCGCTTCGTTATACGGTTAGGAGGTTAAGAATATGCCCGTGCCTTCCAGGAAGGTCAATCAAACGAAAGTGGAATCCAAAAACATCGAGCAGCTGCAATCCGTCGTTCACCGTTACTGCCTATCCTTAACCAAGTCGAGCTGGGATGCAGAGGATCTAGCTCAAGAGACGCTGTATAAAGGATTGAAGACGACGAACCTCGTGAATCATAACAATCTTGAAGCTCTGCTGCTGCGCATTGCCAAAAATACATGGGTCGATCAAACGCGCAGGAATGGCAGGTTGAACCGGATACTAAGCGGCTGGGAGCAAACGGAGGTTTGCCTGGAAGAGCCGACTGAGGAAGTGGAGGAAATCCTTTACGGCTTGATGACGCACTTGTCTCCGCTGCAAATGGCAGTATTCCTTCTAAGGGACGTTCTCGGCTATTCGGCGGCGGAGTCTGCGGAGCAGCTTCATACCTCGATTGGAGCCGTGAAGGCTGCGCTGCACCGGGCGAGAGAAGCGCTTGGCGGGTTGAAGAGGGACCTGGAGGAAGGCACCGTTTCCTTGCCGCAGGATGAGGGGATGAAAGGATTTCTCAGCGCTTTCGCAGCGGCCTTTCAATCCGGCAATACAGCACTGCTCATTAAGCTGGCGCTTCAGGATGCGGTTGACCCGGCCATTGCGACCGCTATGGTGCAGAACGCGCAGCTTCAGCAACCGGCTCGTTCAAGAACCATACGCGCGGGCTTTGGCCCCGACACTGTACGACAAGCTGCCGCTTAGGGCAGCTTTACCTTTATAAGTTTAGCCGACGCCGATAGTCGTTTCTGCTTGTCATCACTGCTTTTTTGGTAAAGTTTTTTTTATAGATATTCTTTCACTTTCGCAAGACGGTCCTGAGGGCGTATACTGATGGTGTCGGGCCGACGAATTCCAAGGAAAGGAGCTGATCGATTTTGATTACAAACTTTGAGGTGGTCTCCGTTTAACGGAGACGCCGATTAGGTGGGAGGCCGCGAGGCCTCCTATTTGTTAGAAAGGCATAATCAACCCCGATCCCGATGGGATTATTGTTAAAAATTTCTTGTCATTTGAAAAGGCTTTCTTTATACTTTAGAAGTGTCTTTACATAAAATCATGGAAGGAGGACGAGTATATGTCGAACACAATTAAGGTGGTTAACTATTAACCTAATAAACTCACGACCAGGTAGGAATGATTTGCGCAAGTGTACCTGTGGAAGCATTCGTATCCACGGGATTTTTGTTTTTATGGGGAAATAAACATTTAAACCAACGAAAGGAGGATGCAACAATGTTAATTAATGCCGTTAACGAATTGCAAACCAAGCTAAGCCTGTTTGAGGAGGATTTATACCGTGAATTACAAAAATGGAAGAGACGTGCTTCCCCCTAGTTTGCTGATGGAGCTTCAGAAATATATCCAGGGTGATCTGATCTATATCCCCAAGCCAAAGGAGCAGCGGGCTCATTGGGGGGAGGTCAGCGGAACTCGAAAGATGCTTGCCGAACGAAACAAGGAAATTTACAAATGTTATTCGAATGGAGAGTCCGTTGCCGAACTGGAGCGCAAATTTCATCTGTCGGGCGAGAGTATACGCAAAATTATCGTGAAGGCGCGTTAGTCAATGAACCGCTGATGGAGGATCGATATGTCAATCGCAGAGAGGCTCCCGGATCCAATCCGGGCGCAATTCGAACAAGAGCCGCTGTTTAGCGCAAAGTCGGACCTTCGGAACAACGGTCATTTCGGTGAGCAGTGGATGGCTTTCACGGAGCAGGAAATAACGCTCTGGGAGAGTGACGGATTACAATTATTAAAGATAATCATGAAGGATTTAAAGGAAGCGCGAGCCGTAAACGGCGTCGGCGGAGGCACATTGCTTGCCGATACCGGCCAAGGACCGGTCGTGCTTGCGCGTTATACGGCAGCGTTATCGTCGCTGTTCGGTTTCGCCGCCAAGTTGTTAACGGCAATAGCCAAGGGCGAGGATAGGCCGGCCGTATCCGAGAAAGAGTTTCCACGGTATTGTCCAACCTGCGATAATCCGCTCTCTGAAGGAACCCAAGTATGCCCGATCTGCAAAAACAACGGCAAGGTCATTGCCCGTATGCTGAAGTACGCGAAGCCCTACAAGCTTCAAATGATTGGCGCGGGCTTCCTGCTCGTATTAACTACGTTAATTGAGCTCATTCCGCCTTATTTGACCAAGGTTATGATCGACGACGTGCTGCAGCCGAAGGATATGGGGAGCACGCTGCTCATGATCGTGGCGGGTTTAGGCGTAACCTCGCTTATTTTAACGGTTATGCAGACGGTACGGGGGTTAATCGGGGTTTGGGTCGGATCCAAATTAATGGGCGATTTGCGGAAGGATATTTACAGCTCGCTTATGCGGCTGTCGCTTGCTTTCTTCGACCGAAGGCAAACCTCGCAGTTCATCGGCAGGGTGAACAGCGACTCGGAAGCGATGCGGCAGTTTATGACCGACGGGGTCATCTGGGTAAGCGGCGAGTCGCTCCGGGTGATCGCCATATTCGTCATCATGTTCAGCCTGGATTGGAAATTGACCTTATTCGCGCTGCTTCCTATGCCTTTTATGGTGATCGTCTCCATGAAGCTGTGGCCGAAGATCGGAAGGCGCTGGTATCAGCAGTGGCGGTCGATCTTCCGGCTGAATGTGCTGGTGGGCGATTCCCTTCAAGGCGTGCGCGTCGTGAAGGCGTTCGGCCAGGAAGCGACGGAAATGTCCCGCTACTCGGAAGCCAACCGCGAGGTCGTCCGCCATAACATTCGGATCGAAGGCTTATGGCAGGGGATGTTCCCGTTATTTTCCTTTATTGCCGGATTAGGTACGCTTCTAATTTGGTATAACGGCGGCCGGTCGGTACTGCAGGATGAGCTGCAGCTCGGTACTTTAATGGCGCTTATCGCCTATTTGACCATGCTGTTCGGGCCGCTGCAATGGGTGAGCCAGATGATTAACTGGGCAAGCAATGCGCTCTCCGCGGCGGATCGCGTATTCGAGATTATGGATACCCCCTCGGAGGTGCCGGATGTCCGTGACCCCGTCCCGATCGGCAAAATCAAGGGCGAGGTCGCATTCGACAAGGTTACGTACGGGTATGAGAAGCATCATCCCGTTATCAAGGACATTAACCTGCGTGTCAAGCCCGGGGAAATGATTGGTCTAGTCGGCCATTCCGGCGCGGGGAAATCGACTTTTATTAATATGATTTGCCGGTTCTACGATACCGATGAAGGCTCGATCAGCATTGACGGCGTTGATCTGCGGAGAATCAGCCAATCCGACCTGCGCAAGCAAATCGGAGTCGTTCTGCAGGAGACCTTCCTCTTCGACGGCACAATCGCCGAGAATATCGCCTATTCCAAGCCGGACGCTACCCCGGTAGATATTATGCGGGCGGCCAAGATTGCGAATGCGCATGATTTCATTGTCAGGCTGCCGGACGGCTATGACACACGCGTTGGCGAGCGGGGACATCGCTTATCCGGCGGCGAGAAGCAGCGCGTATCGATTGCGCGCGCCATCATCCATGATCCCCGCATTCTTATTTTGGACGAAGCGACGGCATCCGTAGATACCGAGACGGAGAGGCAGATCCAGGAGGCGATTACCCGGCTGATCGAAGGGCGGACAACGTTTGCCATTGCGCACCGGCTGTCGACGCTTCGCAACGCGGATCGGCTGGTTGTGCTGGAACGGGGCAAAATCGTCGAGGTCGGCACCCATGAGGAGCTATTGGAGCGCAAGGGCGCTTACCATAAGCTCGTGGAAGCGCAGCAGGAGCTTTCGAAGATCAAGGGGGTCGAGGGTTGATGAATGCCGATAAAGACAAATATGACATTACGATTGCCGATCCGGACCGCTTGATCTTCAGCCGGGGTCCAGGCGGTGTATTCCAAGGTATCGTTAACGGAAAGCCGTATGACGAGCTGATCGTATACCGGGCTTTTCCTTTCATCTATACGACGCAGTTCATTTCGATTCGAGATGCCAAAGGCGAAGAGTTGTGTATCGTCGAGGATATTGCGGAGCTGGATGAAGAGAGCTTGAAAGAAATCGAGCGGGAGCTGCAATTTCGTTATTTTTTGCCGAGGGTGACCCGGGTGGACAGCGTAAAGCAAAAAAGCGATTTATGGCTCTGGGAGCTCCAAACGAATCTGGGCCCAACGCGGCTTGCCATGCGGAATTTACATGAGCATTTACAGTTTCCAAGCGGGAACCGCATTATCCTGACAGACATCAACGGGAAAAGATGCGAGATCGCGGACTGGAAGGAGCTTGACGGCCACAGCCGCAATCAGCTGACGGATGTTGTCTAATAAAAACGAAGGGCAGGCGGCAAATAGCTGCTTGTCCTTTTTTTATCAAACAATAGGACAAGCATGCTTTACTTCCGATAAAACGCCTCTATAATAAGTCTTAGATAACTTGTGGTCTTATTCGAAATAGAGGTGGCGAGTCTTGAATCGAACAACGGTTGCTTTATCCTCCGTGCATGCGGAAATCGCTTTTATTGTAGATTCAGCCGCTTGCAGCACGGTTGATTACTCCGTCGGTATCATGAATGCAACGAAGCTCCGCGAGGGCGCGGAGAATTACTATAGCTTACTCCGATCGGAAGAAGCCCTCGACGTTGGCTTCACCATCCCGTCATGATGATGGCTGGGCAGGATTGGCTGCAGCTGTGGCCGCCTATCCGATTATCGCTGCAGATCGCTTTAATTGCCAGTATCGTAACCGCCGTCATCGGGATGGCCGCTGCCTGGATGATGTCCAAAAAAACGTTCAAAGGGAAGACGCTGCTCGAGACCGTCTTTATGCTGCCGATGGTTCTGCCGCCGACGGTCGTCGGCTTTCTGCTGCTGGTTTTACTGGGGCGCAGAAGCTGGATTGGCCGCCTCGCGGAATGGCTGTTTTCCGCTCCGATCGTTTTCTCTTGGGGAGCGGGAGTCATTGCCGCCGTTGTCGTCGCCTTTCCTCTCGTCTATCAATCGATGAAGGCCGGCTTCGCATCGGTCGACAGACATCTGGAGGAGTCGGCGCGCTCCATGGGCGCGAGCGAATGGCAGGTGTTCCGGCATATTACCATTCCGCTGGCGCAACGCTTTATCGTGACAGCTTATTTGTTAGGCTTTGCCCGGGCGCTTGGCGAATTCGGCGCAACGCTCATGATTGCCGGGAATATTCCCGGCAGGACACAGACGATTCCGACCGCAATCTATGTAGCCGTTGATTCCGGCAATGAGGTTATGGCATGGGCCTGGACGATCGTTATCGTGGTCATTTCCTTTGTCATGCTGCTGTTTACCGGGAGAAAGCAGAACACATAAGGAAATTCCCTGCAAATCAAGAAGACCGCCAAGCTTGGCGGTCTTCTTTGCGTTAATGAACGGAACCGGCGGGCAGTTTCAGCATCGTTCTTGGAAACTTGTAATCATCGCGGAAGCAATTGGTACCGCTGTCATAAGTTGATTGCGAGAGCCTGTGCGAGATTTCAAAGATAGACAGCTCCGGATTGACATGCAGCGTGGATTCATAAAACGAGCATCGTTCGAAGTTGAAATGCAAGGTCGTAATAATAATAACGCAGTTCGTAAACGTACAGCCGATAAAGCTAAATCCGTCAAACGCAATCGTTTCGTTCGTAAAATGCTCATTCGATATCGTATTCATGGCAGCACTCCTATTCTATGATGGACAACCTGTTTTCCATATTAGCAGATGCTGTACGTAAAGATTGTCAGAACATGCCGTGAGAAAATAAATAATTAACGACATAACCTCCAAGCATACGTGTCTAACAAAGCACGGAATACCGGCTGCGGTTCCTGGGTATTCACCCATTTCAATCCGCATGAGTATCCTGATTATGGATTCAATGCATCGTAATGGAGGAATACACGTGGGATATTATGTTGCCGTAGAGCAGGACGTGAAAATATTTGTCGAGGACGTTAACCCGGACGGAAAGCAAACACTCTTGTTTATTCACGGCTGGCCGGCGGACCACCGGCTGTTCGAGTATCAATTCAACGTGCTTCCCGCATTAGGCTACCGCTGCATCGCGATCGATCTTAGAGGCTTCGGCCATTCCGATAAGCCGTGGGACGGTTTCTCTTTTGATTGCTTGGCGGATGATGTGAGAAGCGTCGTGGATACGCTTAAGCTTGATCGTTTTATTCTAGTCGGGCATTCGGTCGGTGGAGCGATCTCGATCCGGTATATGGGGCGGCATGCCGGACATGGCGTATCCAAGCTTATTCTATTGGCGGCTGCGGCTCCAAGCTTTATCCAGCGTCCAAACTTCCCGTACGGCCTGCGCAAGGAAGAGGTGGACCAGCTCATTGAAGCGACGGAGAATAACCGCCCTAAAATGCTGCATGATCTGAATGATACGTTTTTCTTCCAAAATGTCGGAGGGCCGTTCGCGGATTGGTTCTTCCAGATCAACCTGTTGGCGGCAGGTTATTCTACTTCCGCCGTTCTTGTATCCCTTCGGGAAGAAACCTTATTCTCGGATATTGCCGGCATCATGGTCCCCACATTAATTCTTCAAGGCATCCATGATGAAATCGTCAAGCCGCAGTTGGCAATGGTTCTCCATGAAAGCATTCCCGGATCCAAGCTGGTATGGCTTGACAGCAGCGGACACGGATTGTTCTGGGAGCAGAAGGATGAGGTGAATGAACAAATCGCCCATTTTATCGGCTAGCATGTAGGGAGCGCCAATAGGGGAAATAGTCCTCTGCGCTTCCTTTTTTTGTATGCAACGAAAAGGCGTGCTAATATAATATGGGAGGTGGGGGTGAGCGACGGATGACCTATTCATTGTTTCACTATTTCGAGAAGGAGCAAGGCCCTTTCAAAAATTTATCAAGTCTCCCTTTAGAGGACGCATCGCAACTGCTGGCACGATTGAGGAGAGAGGGTCAGGTGTTTGCCGGCAAACGGACAGATGATTATTTAGAAATCCGGCGGGATTTGGAACAAAGGGCGCGGGAGTTATTTGTTGCGAAGGGCGGGCGTCCACGGAAACGCTATCCACACTATATGACAATGGGAGAATGCGTTTGGCTTCGCAGCTGGTACAAACAAAGCGGTGAAATTGTCATCGATTTGGACCAATTCCATGAAGATTCGGTTAGTTTTACATATGGCGATTTATTCCCAACCATGAGATACGCCGATGGCAGGCCTTATCGGGAACAGGTATATACCAAACAAGAAATACTGGAAGTCATTCGTGTTTATGGTTTGCCTCAGGAATGGAACGAAGACGGCAGCAAAGGTCCCGAACGGTATATCGAAGCTCAGGTTTGGGATGATGAGGCAATCGGCCGTTTTTTATAAAATACGATAACGGGTAAGGATGTGGATCAATGAGCAATCAGCATAATCCAAATTGGCCCAAATGGGCGGTGGAAGCGGTAGAAATCGTGGAGCATGATCCGAAGTGGCTGGAAAAAGGGGAGCTTGAACGCATGCAATTGCTGAGGCTTCTGTCTTCGTATGGTGTAACGGAGATCGAGCATATAGGAAGCACTTCGGTTACCGCTCTTGCCGCGAAGCCGATTATCGACCTCATGGCTCAAATTGCAACCTATTCGGATATCGAACGCATCGCCCGCAAATTAAGCGGAAGCGAATGGCATTACGTTCCGCCCGAGCTTGACGGACAGCCGTGGAGAAGGTTTTTTGTGAAAGTGAAAAATGACAAAAGAGTTGCGCATCTTCATCTGATGTTAGATACGGAAGAACGATGGGGGAAACAGCTGCAGTTCCGAAATATACTGCGGGAACAGCCAAACCTCTCAAAGCGATATGCGGAGCTGAAGGAAAAGCTGGCTGCGGATTACAAGGAGGACCGGGAGGCTTATACGGCGGCCAAATCCGAATTTATTACAAACGTTTTAGAATCGGGTAAACGTTCATAAACCTGATCGAATGGCATACACGTGAAGAAAGCTGACAAGAGCCCCGATGCGAAAGCGGACACGCTTCTGCATCGGGGCTCTTGTTCTTATTGAAAATTAAAGTTTATACGTTTAATTGCTCTGTAATCGGCTCCAAGCGGGCTTTGCCGCCTTTATCCATCCATTTGTTGCGCCAGCTCAGCTGCATAACGGTCAGCAGGATAAGCGAGCACAGCGTAACGCCGCTTAAGATCAGGAAGCCTGGCGCATACGAGCCGGTTGATTGATATAATTTACCGAGAACGAGCGGCAGCGCATAGCTGCCAAGACCGCCGGCTGCACCGATTATGCCGGTCATCAGTCCCAGCTCGTTGCCGAAGCGTTGAGGGACAAGCTGGAATACCGAACCGTTGCCGGCTCCCAGACACATCATGCCGACGAATAAGATGATAAGGACGACAGGCAGCGGAGGGATTGTCGCGACTGCAGCCAGCATGATCCCGGCCCCGCCGTACAATATGGTTAACATCCGGGTTCCGCCGATCTTGTCTGACAAATAGCCGCCGACCGGGCGGAAGAAGCTGCCCGCTATAACGCAGAATGTAGTGAAATCAGCTGCGCGAACCGGAGCAAGTCCGTATTCCGTGTTGAAGAAGATCGTTAAATAGTTGGAGAGTCCGACAAAACCGCCGAATGTGACGCAGTAGAAAGTGCAGAACACCCAGGCATCTCCCTGACTCAATACTCGCGCATATTGCGAGAGTGTCTTTGGAGCAGGAAGGTTCGGACTATTTTTGGCAAAAATCGTGAACAAAATAAAGACGACGGCGATCGGAATGATCGCAAGGCCAAAAACAACTTCCCAGCTGCCGTAATGCTGCGCAAGACGGTTAGCGAACAGCGTTGATATGACGGTGCCGCTGTTATCGGCTCCAGCTATCCCCATCGCTAAGCTTTGATGTTCCTTTGTATACCATTGGCTGGCGAGAGGCAATGCCGCGGCAAAGGATGCGCCGGCGAAGCCGAGCAGGAGTGCTACGATGTACAGCTGGTCGAGCGAATGAACGAATTTCCATCCCATAATAAGAGGGACCAGCGTTAAGAGCATACCGATCTGAGCCGTTCTCTTCGGACCGATGTAATCGGTCATAAAGCCCAGCACCAGTCTTAGAATAGATCCGCCAAGAATAGGCAGTGCAACCAAATTCGCTTTTTGCACGGGATCCATTGGGTAGTCGGCCGCAATAATAACGGCGAGGGGACCGATTAACACCCAGATCATAAAGCTTACGTCGAAATACAAAAATGCGCTGAACAGTGTAGGCTTGTGACCGCTTTGCCAAAATCCTTTTTTCTCCATCATCCAAATCTCTCCTTTTTATGATTAACCTCAAATCCAAAAGGCCGCAATCCAACCTTAATAAGGTAGGAATTGCGGCCGCATTGCCATCGTAAGCACGCCATTGTGCATCCATTTACGTATAAGGGGATACAGGATTGTCATCCACTCTCGAATTATAAATTGGCGTAATGTGCATGTAAATATATCTGACACAAAATTATTTATATAATGCGAATATGATTTTTTGTTAGCTATATTGACATAACTCGCAATTTGCACTAATCTTACATATACATGGAGTTCAGCACAGCGTCGTGCTAATTCTTACGGCAATGATGCCTTTTCCCCTCGAAAGGGAAAGGGCTTTTACTGGTTATTTTCGAGGTAATGTGACATGAATAGTGAGGTATATGAAATAGCAAGAGTGGATGTGAGACATGATGGAGAGAAAAAAACTGGTCGTTATCGGCAACGGCATGGCAGGTATCAAATGTGTGGAAGAAATTTATAAGCTTGATCCGGGTCTTTACCAAATTACTGTTTTCGGAAGCGAGCCGCATCCGAATTATAACCGGATTCTTCTGTCGAAGGTGCTTCAGGGAGATTCCTCGATCGACGATATTACGATTAACGATTGGTCGTGGTACGCAGAGCGGGATATCCGGTTGTATACCGGAGAGACGGTTGTCCGCATTCATCCCGATTCGCGTATAATCGAGACGCAATCCGGCATACGCGCCGAGTACGATGCCCTCATTATCGCGACCGGATCATCCGCATTCATCCCGCCGATCGCAGGCATTCATAAATCCGGCGTCATTTCGTTCCGAAATATTGAAGATTGCAAGACCATGATGAATTATGCGAAAAAATACCGCAAAGCGGCTGTCATCGGCGGAGGTTTACTCGGTTTGGAAGCGGCGCGAGGGCTGCTTAATCTCGGGATGGAGACGGATGTCATCCACAATGCTTCCTACTTGATGAACCGCCAGCTCGACCGGATGTCTGCCGAATTGCTGCGCAAGGAACTGGAGCAGCAGGGGATGCGTTTCTGGCTGAACAAGGAGACGGAAAGCATTACAGGATTAAATCGGGCAAAAGGCGTGCGATTCTCGGGCGGATCAACGCTTGAGGCCGATCTGATCGTTGTTTCCGTCGGCATCCGGCCGAATGCCGAGCTTGCGCGAAGAAGCGGCATCGAGACGAATAGAGCGATTCTCGTCGACGATTATATGCGTACGAGCGTGCCGGGCATTTACGCCGTGGGCGAATGCGCGGAGCACCGCGGAATCGCTTATGGACTTGTAGCGCCGCTTTACGAGCAAGGAAAGGTTCTTGCCTCGGTCATTTGCGGCAGGGAAACGCCTCCTTATACAGGCTCCGTGCCTTATGCGCAGCTGAAGGTTTCCGGCGTCGAGGTGTTCTCGGCCGGAGAGATCCGCGAGACGGAAGCCGAGACCGCCCTGCAGCAGTATGACGGCGTGAACGGCACCTACAAGAAAGTGACGATGAAATCCGGAACCGTCCGAGGCGCCATTCTATACGGCAATACGGCTGAAGGTACGAAGCTGCTTGAGCTGGTGAAACGGGAAGCCCCCGTCACGGCGCTTCAGGCGGCCGTTAGCGGTAACGAGAGCGGCGAGCTCGACGATACAGCCGCCAAAATGCCGGACCGCGAATCGGTCTGCGCTTGCAATGCTGTCAGCAAAGCTGCCATTGTGGAAGCCGTTATCGAGGGTGGCTTACAAACGGCGGAGCAGGTCCGGGACCGGACGAAGGCATCCAGCTCCTGCGGGGGCTGTCGCCAGATGGTTGCGGCCGTAGTCAAGCATGCCATTCGCCAAGGAAAAACGGCTATGGTGAAGGAAGAACCGGCAGTATGCGGCTGCACAACCCTCAGCCATGAGCAGCTGAGATCCGCTATCGCCGAATCGGCGGTCTCCACACCGCAAGAAACGATGCTTGCGCTTGGATGGTTCAATGCGGCCGGATGCAGCCGCTGCCTGCCGGCCGTGGCTTATTATTTGGCTCTAAACGGAAAGGAAACGGCGGGCGGCACAGCAGGTCACGGCTTGGTCAAGGAGCAGTTCGGCTTATCGGTCGGGATTGTGACGGACGAGAAGGCGGAGAGGACTCAGCGATTCGACTCGCGTTCCCTCGGAACGGCGCTCTATCAGGTTTGGGACGGTCAATTCTTCCCAGCGCCCGTAAATGCATCCGTTACGACTGGAATAGGGCAGCCTGCCGGAATCCTTGTTCGAGATATCGGCATTACAGGAACGCCGGCCGGCTGGGAGATCTATGCGGCAGGACATGCAGAGCATCCGGTAAAGCAGGGGCAGCTGGTCGGACTTGCCGAGACCGAGGAGGAAGCGTTGGCGCTTGCGGTTTCTTGCCTGCAGCTGTACCGGGAAAGAGCCGAATTCGGAGAGGCGATGTGGAAGTGGCTGGAGAAAGCGGGTATCGTTGAGATAAGAGAGACACTGTACGATGCCGGTTACCGCCGCGACCTGCTTATAAGAGCAAAGGCTTCGGAGCTATTGATGAAAAACGAGGAAAGGCCCGGTGAGAGCTATGCCGCTATTATCCAGTAAGTTGTCTTCAGAGCAGGAAAGTCTTCAAGTCGATACCCAATGTCCGTTCTGCAGCGTTCAGTGCAAAATTCGGATTACTCAGCAGCCGGCCTCTTCCCAGTCTTTGCGCCCTGCATATGCCGTTGAAGGAATTCCAAACGCCGCGTCAGAAGGGCGGCTATGCGTAAAGGGGATGAACGCGCATCAGCATCTGACAAGCGCCGAACGGCTGTTGCATCCGATGGTAAAGAAGGACGGGAAGCTTGTTCCGGCGACTTGGAAGGAAGCGCTGAGGAAAATCCGGGACAATTTCATTACTGTCCAACAGCAGTATGGTCCCGATGCCGTCGGCTTATACGGGGGCGGCTCGCTCACGAACGAATCCGCATATCTGCTCGGAAAATTCGCCAGAGTGGCGTTAGGCACTAAATATATTGATTACAACGGGCGTTTCTGCATGTCGGCGGCAGCCTCCGCCGGAAACAAAACATTCGGGGTAGACCGCGGATTAACGTGCCGGTTATCGGATATTCCGCTTGCCCGCTGCATCATTCTGGCGGGCACGAATATTGCGGAATGCCAGCCTACCTTGATGCCATACTTTACGAGAGCCAAGGAAAACGGGGCTACGATAATCGTGATTGATCCGCGCGAGACCGCGACTGCGGCGCTGGCCGACATTCATTTGCAAATTAGGCCGGGCACGGACGCGGCTTTGTCCAATGGACTGCTAAAGGTGCTGCTGGATGAGAAGCTGATGGATCCGAACTTTATAGCCAAGCGGACGAAAGGCTTTGCTGAATTGGAGGAGCATCTGTCCTCCATTCAATTGGATGAAATAGCGGAAATGACCGGATTGGCTAAGGAAGCGATTCAGAAAGCGGCCGTCGCTTACGGAAAGGCGGATACCGGAATCATTTTCACGGCCAGGGGAGTCGAGCAGCAGACGGACGGCCATGTCGCCGTGCGCAATTTCTTGAACATGGTGCTGGCAACCGGGAAAATCGGCAAGCCCGGCTGCGGTTACGGCGCCGTCACCGGTCAAGGGAACGGGCAGGGCGGCAGGGAGCACGGTCAGAAGAGCGATCAACTGCCGGGTTACCGATCCATCGACAATGAACAGGATCGCGCCTATGTCGCAGGCGTATGGGGGATCGATCCGGCCGAGCTGCCGGGGAAAGGCGTCTCCGCCTACGAAATGATGGAGCTTGTCCATCAAGGAACCATACGTTCCTTATTCGTAATGGGATCAAATCCCGTCGTCTCGAACCCGAATGCCGATTTGGTAGAGGAAGGGCTGGCGAAGGTTGACTTCCTTGCGGTAGCGGATATGTTCCTGTCGGAGACGGCAAGGATGGCCGACGTCGTTCTGCCGGTAACCGCCTATCTGGAAAATGACGGGACGCTGACGAATCTGGAAGGCCGCGTGCTCTTGAGAGAATCCAAGCTGACTCCGCCCGGCGAGACGCGTCACGACTGGGAAATTTTATGCGAGCTTGCAGCCGGCCTTGGAAAATCCTCCTATTTCGCCTTCCGGTCCGCGGAAGACATCTTTAACGAGCTGCGGGAAGCAAGCCGGGGCGGATTAGCCGACTATTACGGCATTACGTACGAGAGGCTGCGTAAGGAAGGCGGAGTTTACTGGCCTTGTCCTTCGACGGACAGCAGCGTATCGAACGGAATGATGTTCGAGCGGACTTTCGCCCATGCGGACGGCAGGGCTGTTTTCTTCCCCGTCCCAAGCGGTCAGCCGCAGGAGACGCCGGACGATGATTACCCGCTTACGATGACGAACGGGAGGGTGCTCTCGCATTATTTAACCGGCGTCCAGACACGGAGAAGCCCTTCATTAGCCGCGCGCAGCGTGGATAACTTTATCGAGCTGCACCCTCTCACGGCGAAGAAATATAAAATCGAAGACGGCGAATGGGTGGAGGTCCGCTCCCGCAGAGGCAGCTTCCATGCGAAGAGCCGCTATACGGATAAAATAAGAGAAGACAGCCTGTTCGTACCCATGCATTGGGGCGGGGCGCAGAACGTGAATAAGGCAACGAGCCCGGAGCTGGATCCGAATTGTAAAATGCCCGGCTTTAAAACGTCAACGGTAGCCATTATCCCTTTACGCTTACAATAGCAGGACAAAAACTGCAAGTAATGAAGAGCCGTTCAATTGCGGCTCTTTTTTGTGCTATATTAAGTATTAGCATTTTTATATCGAATCTATCATTAAATAAAGGCTGGGGATGAGCCGAGTGACGACAATCTATCAATTAAATACGATATTTATCAGCATGGTCATGGAGGCCATACCGTTCGTACTGGTCGGCGTTCTTATTTCCGGTTTGATCCAGATCTTTGTAAAGGAGAGCTGGATCGCCCGCATAATGCCGAGAAACCGTGTACTGTCAACCCTATGCGGCTGCGGCATAGGCATGCTGTTTCCTTCGTGCGAATGCGGCATCGTACCCGTCACGAAGCGGTTAATCGGCAAGGGCATGCCGCTTCACGCCGGAATCGCCTTCATGCTGACCGGACCGATCATCAATCCGATCGTTCTGTTCTCGACCTATATCGCCTTCGGCAATGACTGGGGCATGACGGCGATTCGGGCCGGTCTGGCCTTGGCGGTTGCCTTTGCCGTTTCCATGACGATTGCGCTTTTCGTCAAGGAACCTCCGTTCCGGATTCCGCTGCCGCAGCATGCCGCCGGTTTGGAGCATGGCGCTCAGTTGCCGGCCAAACGAATTTCTACCGGCAGAAAGCTTTACGATGTCGTCGTCCATGCGATTGAGGAGTTTTTCTCGGTAGGCAAATATCTCGTACTAGGCGCTTTTATCGCGGCGTGCATGCAGACTTTTGTGCCGACATCCTATCTGCTGCACATTGGCGGCAATCCGATAACCGCCTCGCTTGTCATGATCGCGCTCGCCTTTATTATTTCCTTATGCTCGGAAGCGGATGCTTTCATCGCGGCCTCTTTCAGAAGCACGTTCTCAACAGGCTCGCTGTCGGCTTTTCTCGTATTCGGACCCATGATCGATATTAAAAATACGCTGATGCTGCTCGCCGTATTTCGCGCCAAATTCGTAATAGTGCTGATCGGGCTTATTACCGTATTTACGCTAACGGGTTCATTGATCGTAGGGAGGTTATTTGATTGATTCGTTACTTTATCCTGTTCGGATTCTCTTTTATGTTCTTCATGCTTCACTATACGGGAGAAATTAAGAAATACATTAATATGAAATACGCTTATTTATCGATAAGCGCCATCGTCATTATGGGACTGCTAAGCATCTTCGAGTTCGTACGCGTCTCGCGGCAGCAAATCGCCGAAGAGAAGCGGCAGGCTGCAGGATTGGCCGATCAACACGAGTGCGGGTGTCCGCGGCATGATGATGACGGCGCAGGGCATTTCCATGATCACGGGCATTCGCATGGGAAGGAGAGCAAGCTTAAACGCATTATAAGCTGCGTGATTCTATTCGTGCCGATTGTAACGGGACTCTTCCTGCCGGCGGCGGCGCTTGATTCAAGCTTCGTGAAGGCGAAGGGCTTCTCCTTCCCGGGATTTGACGAGAATATTCAAAGCAATCCCGGCGCGCATCAGTTTTTGAAGCCGGATTCCAGCGTTTTTTATAGGCCTGACGATTATTCGGATATAAAGGACAGGGAGCTGGCGGAATTTCTGAATAGGCAGGCCGTCATGCTGACGGATCGCGACTACTTAATGGGAATGGAAGCCATCTATAATTCGCCGGGCTCGTTTACAGGGAGAAAAATTGGCTTTGACGGGTTCGTCTACAAGGGGCAGCAGGTAGACGGCAACCATTATTTCGTATTCCGGTTCGGCTTCATTCATTGCGTCGCGGATTCCGGCGTCTTCGGCATGCTGGTCGAGTTTCCCCAAAATACGCATTTAAGCGATGATGACTGGGTCCATGTCGAAGGAAAGCTGACCTTTGAGCTTTATCAGCCGTTTAAGCAAACGATACCCGTTCTAAAAGCGGACAAGTGGGAGCCGATCGAGGCGCCTGAAGATCCGTATGTGTACAGATCGTTATAAAATAAAGGGTTGCCCGAAATGCAGATCCATCTGCTTTCGAGGCAACCCTTTTCCTTAGACTTTATTATTTCTCCGCGTTCGCGTATTGCTTCTCGATTGCGGCGAACGTTGCATTAACCCGGCGAATCGCATCCGGATTGAATTTATGCTTGCGCTCATAAGTGAGCAGGCCGTTCACTTCCTGTTCGACATCGTAGAGCTGCGTATAGCAGAACGCGCAAATATAAGGATTTTCCAGCAGCGTAAGCGTCAAGCCTTCATAGCGGGACAGGAATTCCTCCTCGGTCTTCGGACGATCGCCGTATCCCCAGCTTTTCTCATCGGCTTGCCCCGGATTCCACCAGATGCCGCCGTATTCGCTGACGAAATAAGGCTGCCCTTCGTACTTTTGGCGGTCCTGGAAGGTGACATAACGTTCGCCGCCGCTACGCATCGCCGCATAATGTTCCGCGAACTTCTCGGGGTTCTGCTCGTAATCATGCACATCGAAAATATCGGTGACGACGTGGAAATTTCCGCTTGTATCAATGACCGGCCGGGTAGCGTCCAGTAATTTGGTCACATGGTAGATATTGCGCAGCACTTCATTATCTTGACGGGTTCCCTTGCCGTTGTTCCATGTCTCGTTGAAGGGACACCAGCCGACTAACGCCGGACTGTTATAATCTCTCTTGACGATTTCGGTCCATTCCGGCAAAAACTGCTGCAGCCCTTGGGCGGTTGTAATATCCAGTCCCCAGTTCGCATGCTCTCCCCAAACGATATAGCCGAGTTGATCCGCCCAATATAAGAACCGGGCCTCGAACACCTTCTCATGGAGGCGGGCGCCGTTAAAACCGAGCTCCATCGACAATTCAATGTCTCTCCGAAGCGCTTCATCCGATGGGGCGGTATAAATGCCGTCCGGGTAGAAGCCTTGATCCAGCACCAGGCGCTGAAAGACCGGCTTGCCGTTAATGAGAATCGCATGGTTATCCCATTTGACGGAGCGAAGGCCGAAGTAGCTTTCGACGGTATCGACGGTATTCCCGCCGCTCTGGAGCGAAAGAGTTAAATCGTACAGCTTCGGCGATCCGACCTCCCACAGATGGCGCTCGGAAAGGTTGACCGTCATGCGGACCTGACTGCCCGATACGACAGCGGAATGCGATCCGGTTATTCTACCGTTAAATTGCGCTTCCGCCGTAAAGGTTAATCCGTCGGCACCGACGAGCTCGCCTTCGATATGAAGACAATCGTTCTCCGCGTCCGGCGTGAGCTTGAAGGAGCGGATATATTGCCGCGGGACGGATTCCAGCCATACGGTCTGCCAAATGCCCGTCGTCCGGGTGTAGTCGCAGCCGTGCGAATGATACAAGCCCGACTGCTTGCCTCGGGGCTGCAGTCCGGAGCGGAGATCGTCTTCCGCGCAAACGATGACTACATTAACGCCAGGCTCGAGCAGGCTCGTAATATCGAAGGAAAAGGAAGAATAGCCGCCGCGGTGCGTTCCGGCCGACTTGCCGTTAACCCACACTTCCGCCGCGTAATCAACCGCGCCAAAGTGAAGCAGGATGCGGCTTCCGTCCCAGTCGGACGGAATATCGACTTCTTTGCGGTACCAGACCGCTTGCATGAAATCTTTGTTCCCGATGCCCGACAGCTCGCTCTCCGGACAGAACGGCACCGTAATCTTGTCCCTTAAAGCGGCTGCCTCGAATAATCGGCGTTGCTTGCCGCTCTGGCCGTGATCGATCTCAAATTCCCATTGGCCGTTCAAATTCATCCACGCGGAGCGCACCATTTGGGGGCGCGGGTATTCCGGGCGCGGGATTGACGGTGTACCTGCTGTCATCATCATCCACCTCTTTCAATAAGGTTAAGTATAAAGTTAATAATTAATAGCGAAGAAAATCTATTCGCTTCAATGAGAGTATAAAAAACAGATAAACGATTGTCAATAAGCAAATAAACATAAAACAATTCATGGAATAATTAACTTTTGGATTACTGATTAGAAGAGATACTTTTCATTCGCGGCCCTTCATATAATACATTAAACGCAGATAGCGTCGAACTTTGTCCACATTGTGGGGAGGAGGGGGGAGATGCGGTTTCAATTGTCCGAGGAGCTGGAAATGACGCGTGAGGCCGTCCGGCATTTTGCCGAAAAGGAAGCCGGACCGAATGCCGTAAAACGTGATTCGGAGGAACGATTTGAGCGGGGGCTGTTCGCCCAGATGGGCGAGCTTGGCTTATGCGGCATTGTCATACCTGAGCGGTATGACGGGGCCGGCAGTGGTTTTTTAACCTACGTCGTCGCTTTAGAGGAGCTGGCGCGGGTGTGCGCTTCGACGGCGGCCGTTCTGGCTGCGCACACCGCCTTCAGCGCGTGGCCTATTCTGCAATTCGGCAGCGAGAGTCTGAAGCGTAAAGCGCTGACCGTACTTGCCGGCGGAAGGCGGCTGGCGGCCGGCGGTCTGCCTTCACAAGGCAAACAAGATAACGGAATTGTCGCCGCTGCCGATGAAAACGGATATGTGTTAAGCGGCAAACACCCCTTGGTATTAAACGCCGGCGCTGCCGATGATTATGTATTGTTCGCATCCTTAGAGCGGCGGCAATCCAAGGCGGACTTGACCGCTTTTCTGATCGAAAGCGGAACTCCCGGCTTCCGAACCGGAAATAAAGTGCAAAAGCTCGGCTTGCGCTCGTTGATGACGGCCGAGGTTGTACTCGAGAACTGCCGGATTCCGGCCGGGAACATAATCGGCAAACCGGGGCAGGGAAGCAGGATCGCCGAATCGCTGGTCGACATCGCAAGGCTTGGAACAGCGGCGCAGGCGTTAGGCATCGCGCAGGGGGCCCTTGAAGCGGCTACCGAATACGCCAAGCAGCGCAAGCAGTTCGGCCTGCTGATCGGACGGCGCCAAGGCATCTCGTTCAAATTGGCCGACATGGCCACCCGGATCGAGGCGGCGCGCTTGCTCGCTTATCAAGCGGCATGGCGCAAGGATGAGGGTTTATCCTTCGCCAAAGATGCGGCGATTGCAAGTTCATATGCGGTGAAGACGGCTATAAACGCCTGCCTGGAGGCGATTCAGGT
Source organism: Paenibacillus harenae DSM 16969 (assembly GCF_000422465.1). Taxonomy (GTDB): domain Bacteria; phylum Bacillota; class Bacilli; order Paenibacillales; family Paenibacillaceae; genus Pristimantibacillus; species Pristimantibacillus harenae. The sequence continues at coordinate 1,097,430 of NZ_KE383842.1, forward strand.
GTTTGGCGGATACGGCTATATGAGGGAATATCGGATGGAGCGTTTTTCAAGAGATGCCAAATGCTTGGAAACGAGCATCGGAACAGGAGGCATGGATACGGACATCCACTCTCGCATTTTGATGAAATAGGGGGAGATGCCGCTATGGGCGAAACCGTCATCATCGGCGGCGCAAGAACGGCGTTCGGCAAATTCGGAGGCATGTTCAAAGACGTAAAGGCCGTTGAACTGGGAGCGGCGGCCATCAAAGGAGCGCTGCAAAAAACCGCCGTCGATCCCCGGAAGGTGGACGGCGTTATAATGGGCATGGTGCTGCAGGCCGGGGCTGGGCAGGTTCCATCGCGGCAGGCGGCCAGGCTGGCAGGACTCGATTGGAGCGTGCCTTCCGATACGATCAATAAAGTGTGCGCCTCCGGCATGAGGGCGATTACGATGGCCGATCAAATGATCCGCTCCGGCGATTCGGACATTATGGTTGCAGGCGGGATGGAGAGCATGAGCAGCGCGCCGTATGCGGCGCTTTCCGCCCGCTGGGGAGCCCGGATGGGGAGCTCGGAGCTGACCGATCTGATGATTCACGACGGGTTATCATGCGCTTTCGCCAATGTTCATATGGCCGTTCACGGCAGCCGGGCTGCCGCGGAGAACGGGATCGGCAGGGCCGAACAGGATCAATGGGCGCTGCGGAGCCATGTACGCGCGTCGGCGGCAAGCCGGCAGGGTCTATTCGCGGAAGAAATCGTCACGTACCAGCGCGCGGGGATTGCGCTTGCTACCGACGAAGGCCCCCGGCTTGATACGAATGCCGCGAAGCTGGCCTTGCTGCGTCCGGTCTTTGACGCTGACGGGACCATTACGGCCGGCAATGCGCCCGGCGTTAACGACGGAGCAGCCGCTTTGGTCGTCATGTCGAAGGACAAAGCGCTGCGCGGCGGCCATAAACCGCTGGCCAATATTATCGGGCATGCCTGCGTCGGCGCGGAAGCCCCGTATCTGGCATCGACCCCGGCGCTGGCCATCCGCAAGCTTCTGCAGCAAACGGGCGTCGCGTTGAAGGATGTGCATTTGTTTGAAGTGAACGAAGCCTTCGCCGCCGTTGTGCTTACCTGCGGTCAAATGCTCGGATGGGATCCGGATAAGGTGAACGTGAACGGAGGGGCTATCGCTCTTGGCCATCCGATCGGCGCGAGCGGCGCAAGAATCGTGCTCACGTTAATGAACGCGCTTATCCGCAGGGGCGGCGGCATCGGGATTGCGGCAATATGCAGCGGCGGCGCGCAGGGGGACGCGATCATGATTCAGGTTGAGGCTTAATTCCGGGGTGATAGCGATGGAAATCAGAGAAATTGCGGTGCTGGGAGCCGGTCAAATGGGGAGCGGCATCGCCCAGGTTTTTGCTCAGCACGGTTACGGCGTCACCTTGTATGATATCAGCCAAGAGAGTGCGGAGAGCGGTTTGGACCAGATCAAGGCTTCATTGGCCCGCTTCGTGAATAAAGGATATATGAACGCGGAACAAAGCCGGCGTATCGTCGACAGCGTTAAGATCACGACGTCTCTTGCTGCGGTCTGCGGCTCGGACTTTGTCGTGGAGGCCATCCCGGAGTTGATGAGCACGAAGAAAGCGATATTTATGGAGCTTGACCGCCTCTGCAAGCCGGAAGCCATTCTGGCGACGAATACTTCATCGCTGCCGGTAACGGAAATTGCGTCTGCGACCAAGAGGGCGGAGAACGTCATTGGCATGCATTTTATGAATCCGGTGCCCGTCATGCCGTTGGTTGAAATTATACGAGGATTAAGAACGTCGGATGAAACGCACAGCACCGTAACCGGACTGGCGCAAGCGATCGGCAAAACCGCCGTGTCGGTCCGCGATTGCCCGGGGTTTGTGTCCAATCGCATTCTCATGCCGATGATCAATGAAGCGGTCTATACCGTATTCGAGGGGGTTGCCGACCCGGAGGCGGTCGACCAGGTCATGAAGCTCGGGATGAACCATCCGATGGGACCGCTCGCCTTGGCCGATATGATCGGACTCGATACGTGTCTGGCAATTATGGAGACGCTCCATGAAGGCTTCGGCGATTCGAAATACAGGCCTTGCCCGCTGCTGCGCCAATATGTGCAGGCCGGCTGGCTGGGACGGAAGTCGGGCCGGGGTTTTTACCTTTATGAGGGAGAGCGGGGATAGGTTAACCTGAAAGGAGTGCCTGTCGGTGGAGCTCCGGTTTACGAAAGAACAGGAAGAGCTGCAGAGAGCGGTCCGGCATTTTGCGGAGACGGAAGTTGCGCAGGCCGTGCCTGGGATGGAACGGTCCGACGAATTTCCCTCCGCGTTGGTGAACAGAATGGGACAGCTGGGCTTCATGGGGATCCCGATTCCGAAGCAATGGGGCGGAGCCGGGGGAGATTTCATCTCCTATATTATTGCGATCAATGAGCTTTCCAAGGTTAGCGCGGCGGCGGGCGTCATCCTGTCGGTCCATACGTCGGTCGGCACGTTCCCGATCTGGTATTACGGTACGGACGTACAACGGGATAAATACGTCCGCAGACTTGCTTCGGGGGAATGGTTAGGGGCGTTCGCCTTAACGGAGCCCCATGCCGGTTCGGATGCGGCATCGATCAGGACATCGGCCGAGCGGCGCGGCGACCATTATATATTGAACGGAGCGAAGGTATTCATTACGAACGCCGGAGCCGCGCAGGTTTATATTACTTTCGCCGTTACCGACCCGGACAAAGGCGCCGGAGGAATTACGGCTTTTATTATCGAGAGCGGCAATGAAGGCTTGCATATCGGGAAAAAGGAGAAAAAGATGGGCCTTCACGGCTCGAACACCTGCGAATTGATCTTTGAGCAGATGAAGGTGCCGGCCGCCCGGCGGCTCGGGGGCGAAGGCGAGGGCTTCGCTATTGCCAAAGCTTCACTGGACGGGGGAAGAATCGGAATAGGCGCTCAAGCGCTCGGCATCGCGCAAGCCGCGCTCCGCTTGCTCGAAGGCCGGTTTATGAAGGATTCCGGCGGCAAGCGGAAAGGCAAGCTGCCGCCTTATTATGTTCAGCTGGCTGAACTGGCCGCGAAAGCGGAAGCGGCCAGACTTCTGGTCTACCGCGCCGCCTATTTGCGGCAGGAAGGGCGGTCCTGCACAAAGGAATCGTCCATGGCGAAAATGTTCGCGTCCGACACGGCCGTCGAAGCGGCGGGCGCTGCCGTAAGGCTGCTTGGCACGCAGGGGTGGATCCGGGAACAGCCGGCCGAGCGGATGTTCCGCGATGCGAAGGTGACGCAAATCTATGAAGGAACGAACGAGATCCACCGCATCGTCATCAGCGGACAGCTGTTTAAATAAGAAGACTCATGCAGAGGAGGGGAACGAATGGGGGACTCTCCCGGGAAACGGCTGCGCAAGGCGCTGGGCAAGGAGAAGCCTCTGCAGGTAGCCGGCGCGGTCAACGCCTATTCGGCGATGATGGCGGAACGTGCGGGCTTTCGCGCGTTGTACGTATCCGGAGCCGGAGTGGCGAACGCTTCATTCGGACTGCCGGACTTAGGGATGACATCGTTAAACGACGTGCTTGAGGATGTGCGCCGCATCGGGGGCGCAACGGAGCTGCCGATGCTCGTCGATGCGGACACGGGCTTCGGCGGCGCCTTCCAGATCGCGCGGACCGTGAAGGAAATGATTCGCGCGGGAGCGGCCGGCATCCATATCGAGGATCAGATTGCCGCCAAGAGATGCGGCCACAGGCCGAATAAATCGATTGTCAGTCCGGAAGAAATGATTGACCGAATGAAAGCGGCCGCGGATGCCCGGACGGATGCGCGGTTCGTTCTGATGGCTCGAACCGACGCGATCGCCGCCGAAGGCCTGGAAGCCGCGATCGAGCGGGCTTGCGCATACGTCGAGGCAGGAGCGGATATGATTTTCCCGGAGGCGGTCAAGCGGCTTGAAGATTACGCGAAATTCGCCGAAGCGGTCAAAGTGCCGATCCTTGCCAATATCACCGAATTCGGGCAGACGCCTCTCTTCACGGTGGAGGAGCTGCGCTCCGCCGGCGTCAGCCTTGCCCTGTATCCGCTCTCGGCCTTTCGCGCCATGAGCGCCGCGGCATGGCAGGTCTATCGGACCGTTCGCCGGGAGGGAACGCAGCAGGCCGTCGTGAGCGGCATGCAGACCCGCTCTGAGCTGTATGATTTCCTTCACTATTTCGACTATGAACGCAAGTTGGATCAGTTGTTTGGAGAGGAAGGGGGAGAAAGCTGATGGCGGTCAAAAAAACGGGCGGGCTCGCCGAAGTCATTGCCGGGCTGACTGCGGTCTCCACGGTAGGGAAGGAAGGCAAAGGATTAACCTATCGAGGTTACTCCATTCACGATCTGGCGGAATTCGGAACCTTCGAGGAAACCGCTTATTTGCTTATTTACGGTAAATTGCCGAGCGAAACGGAATTACGGCAGTATAAGATCAGGCTCGCCGGTCTGAGACGGCTGCCGGAAGGCGTTCGCGGCTTGCTGGAGCTGCTGCCCGGAGATGCGCATCCGATGGACGTTCTGCGGACCGGAATGTCCGCGCTTGCCTCCTTCGAGCCGGAAACGGCAGGACGGAGCCAGTTCGAAATCGCCGACAGGCTGATTGCATGCTGCGCATCGGTCATTATGTATTGGCATCATTATCATACGAGCGGCAGCCGAATAGAGACGGTGACGGACAACGGCAGCGTCGCCGGTCATTTCCTGCAGCTGCTGCACGGGCACAAGCCAAGCGAGCTGCAGGAGAGGGCGCTGGACGCCTCGCTTATTCTGTATGCGGAGCATGAATATAACGCCTCCACCTTCGCCTCCCGCGTGACGGCCTCCACCTTATCCGATTTTTATTCGGCGGTCGTCACCGGAATCGGCACGCTCCGCGGGCCGCTGCATGGCGGGGCGAACGAAGCGGCGATGGAGCTGATCGGAAGCTTTGGCGATCCTGACGAAGCGGAGGCCGCCGTTCTGCAAATGCTGGCTGACAAAAAGCTGATCATGGGCTTCGGCCATCGCGTCTATTCGGTTTCGGACCCGAGATCGGACATTATTAAAGGATGGTCGAAGACCTTGTCGGAGAAGAACGGCGGCATGACGCTCTATCAAATCTCCGAGCGGATCGAGCAGGTCATGCAGCGGGAGAAAAAACTGTTTCCGAACCTGGATTTTTACAGCGCGTCGGCCTACCGGATGTTAGGCATTCCGACAGTCTTCTTCACGCCGATCTTTGTCATCTCGCGCTTAAGCGGCTGGTCCGCCCATATTATCGAGCAGCGGGCGGGTAACCGTATCATTCGTCCGAGCGCCGAATACACCGGTCCCGAGCCGCTGCCTTGGGAACCGATTAGCAGCCGTTCTTGACGAAAATCGAGAGGAGGAAGCTCATGTCTGCGCCTGGCAATAACATTCGGCCGGAGCCGGATCAGGTACTGGCCGAAATCGCCGATTATGTATTGAACTACAATATTGACAGCGGGGAAGCGTATGCGACGGCCCGGTTATGTCTGATGGATACGCTCGGCTGCGGCCTGCTTGCGCTTCGTTATCCCGAATGCGCGAAGCTGCTTGGCCCGATCGTGCCCGGCACCGTTGTCCCGAACGGCTCGCGCGTGCCGGGCACATCCATCCAGACCGATCCCGTTACGGCGGCTTTCAATATCGGCTGCATGATCCGCTGGCTGGACTATAACGATACTTGGCTTGCGGCGGAATGGGGGCACCCCTCCGATAATTTGGGCGGCATCCTTGCGGTTGCCGACTATATAAGCCGGAAAAATATATCCGAGGGAAAGCCGCCGTTAACGATGCGCGATGTACTTACGGCCATGATTATGGCCCATGAAATTCAAGGCGTTATCGCGCTTGAGAACAGCTTTAACCGCGTTGGTCTCGACCATGTGATTCTCGTAAAGGTTGCAACGACGGCCGTCGTTGCCAAGCTGCTCGGAGGAACGCGGGACGAAATCATTCAAGCGGTATCCAATGCGTGGATCGACGGGCATCCGCTGCGGACGTACCGCCACTCGCCGAATACGGGCACGCGCAAATCCTGGGCTGCCGGCGACGCGACGAGCCGCGGCGTCCGGCTGGCGCTGATGGCCATGATGGGCGAGATGGGGTATCCGTCCGCCTTATCGGCGCCTGCCTGGGGATTTTATGACGTGCTTTTCAAAGGCCGATCGTTCTCCTTCTCGAGGCCTTTCGAAAGTTATGTCATGGAAAATATTTTGTTCAAAATTTCATATCCGGCGGAATTTCACGGGCAGACCGCGGTCGAATGCGCGATCCGGCTGCACCCGCTCGTCAAGGACAGAGTGGACGATATCGATAAAATCGTGCTGACTACGCATGAGTCCGCTTTACGCATCATCGATAAGAACGGACCGCTTCATAATCCCGCCGACCGGGATCATTGCCTGCAGTATATGACGGCGATCGGACTGCTGCACGGAACGCTGACGGCCGATCATTACGAGGATGAAGCCGCCCGAGACCCGCGAATCGACAGCCTTCGCCGGAAGATGGCCACGGTCGAAGACCGCAGATATTCCAAGGATTACTTGGATGCGGCGAAAAGATCGATCGCCAATGCGATTCAAATTTTTTTCAAAGACGGGACGGCGACGGGTAAAGTGGAAATCGAGTACCCGATCGGGCATCGCCGCAGACGCTCGGAAGCCGTCCCGCTTCTGCAGCGAAAGTTTGAAGCGAACGTTAGGAGCCGTTTTCCCGGCAAGCAAGCCCGTGCGATAGTGGAGCAGCTTCAGGATCAAGCGGCCTTGGAGCGGATGCCGGTTCAACGATTTATGGATCTGTTCATGATTTAAGTCTTGAACGGCTGCAAAAATATTTTGTAGCCGTTTTGTAACTTATCGGGCATAGCGGACGTTATATTCTATACATAGAGAGAATAAGAATATACTCCCAGTTAAGAAGGAGCGTCTGCGCGATGAAAAAATACGCCATGGTGGCTGTCGTTGCAATAGCCTGTCTAACCGCCTTCAACTTTGCGCCGACGGGCGTCCGGGAATATGTGCCGGTAACCGTAACGCCGGATCTGCAAACAGGCTACATCGATCATATCGGGAAGAAGGAGCAGCGTTACGTCATCTCCTTCGATCCGATCCATTGGTACGAGGGGGAGCAGGCCGTTCAAAAGTTCGCGGAGCATGAAGGCGATGCCGGGATGGATGGGCCTCCGGACGGCTACTACATCATAAACGACGAGGAAGAACTGAGTGAGCTGCCGATTGCGGAAGATGCGATCGTGCTTATGCAGATCTATAATCGGACCGGCAACATCGAAGAAGCCGAAATCCAATGGGATGAACAAATAACGGTAGATAAATTCATTGAGCTATTGAATATAGAGGATGATCTTCAATTAAAAGGCTTTCCTTACCACCTGACGGTGAAAGACGGGGAGATCGTCCGTATCGTGCAGCAATATGTGCCATAAATGAATGAGAAGCCGCGGCTGCCGCGGCTTTTTTATTTCTGCCTAAAGACCGCGTGCTCGCGGACATTTTTTTCTAATCTCTTCCTGCCGCGTACAGCTTCTGCGCCACCATTCGAGGCTCCGTCTTTGCCGTTGACAAGTGGTCGCCGCTGCCTTGGATAAACCGGAAGAAACCAAGCCTGCCGGACATTTGCGGATGCCAGCCGTACTCGCTGCTGCCAAACGGCAGCACATTGTCCTCCGTTAGATATACGTAGCTCTTTGGAATATCCAAACTGTAAAAAGCTTTCAGATCAAGCTTCTCGTACGCCGGACGCGCGGGCTCCGGCGTTATGTTGTTATACAATTGCTCCGCCAGCCCCAAGCTTGCCAGATTGACGAAAGATTCACGGAACAGCGTAAATGGCAGCATGATCGTGTCGTCTACCGAGCTTTCTCTCAGCTGCTTGAACAGCCGCAGGGAAGCGGGAGCGAATTCGTCCGCCACGCTTTGTCCGTCCTTCAGGACGAACGCGTTCAGAAACACAAGCCGCTTAATCCGGTCGGGCACGAGCTCGGCCGCCTTCTGGATCAGACTGCCGCCAAAGCAGTGGCCGACAAGCACGATATCATACAAATTTCTCATACGGATATAGTCCGTCAGAGCATTCGTCAGCATGGCATGAGTAACCGCCTTATTCGGATCGGCGCCGTGTCCGGGATACTCCGGGATATAGACGATATGCCCCATTTTACGCAATTCATCGGCGATTTCATCCCAGAAGCTTGCGTCAGCCCAAGCTCCATGGACTAGGACAAAGGATAGCGGCAGCTGCTTCTCGATCCAATGCGAAATCGTATGCTGCGGCCATACGGGCAGCTTGTAATTTAGGTACCCCGGAAGTGAGCGCCAACCGGAAGGATTCGTATTTGTGAAATGCCGCATCGATTCATTTTCCTCTCAAGATTAGATTCTTCAGCATATGCCTAATCGCTCAAGAGGTTAAACGCGCAGCGTTATTCGCGGTTTAAATGAATGATTTCCTGTATCGGGGAAAGGAATAATCAAACGGATGTCGAAAAAGTAACGAGCACAATCATCACAAACATTTGGGGAGTGGACCGTTTTGTTTTTGCATTTTCTGCAGTCAAAAGAACATAAGCTAGCTTTTCTGGAATTGGCGCATGTCGTTGCCCGCGCGGACGGATTCGTCAATCGGAAGGAAGAGCAATATTTAAAGTCCTTTATGGACGAGATGGGGATGACGCAATCGGAGATTGCCTTATCTGCAGACCGGCAGTTGTCTGACATCATCGGAGGCTTGAAGGATGAGCAGGTCAAAAACATCTTTTTTGCCGAAATCCTGCTTCTCATATTCGCCGACGGCGATTATAACGACGAGGAGAAGCAAATCGCAAGAGAGTTGAAGCGGCAGTTCGGCTTCTCGGACGAAGCCTACGAATCGTTCAAAGACTGGGTCATTCGTATGGATACCCTCAAAATCGAAGGACTTAAGCTGATATTAGACATATAGTAAAAACGTGAACGAATGGAGTGCAACGGCTATTGCCGCTAAGCACTCCATTTTTCATGTCAGCTAAGGCGAGTATTTTCTCACTTTATTGATCCATTTCATCAGGGAAGGCGCCGATTTCTTATTGCTGCGCGCAGGCGGCTCTTGCTTGACAAAATCACCGCGACGGTCACGTCTTTCCCATTCGATCTGCCGGTCTTCCCATAATTTCTCAGCTGCGTAGGGATGGAATAACATAATAAAACTCCTCCTTGCGAGCTTTCCGCTCGACTTCAATAAATTGTATTTCTTGTTTTCATTATGCGGTCGCAAAAAGGGGATAAAAAGAGTATAATCTGATTTATATATTTCCCCTTTTATCAAAACGCCGGATTAGGCGGTAAGGAGGAATGCTTTTTGTTAACGGATGAACGGTATTTGATGTTATTCTCGAAGTTTGGCGAATCCGCAGGTGCGGCGGGGAATGCAATTGAAGTATCGCTGGATCAACTGTCGGATGCCTTATTCTGCACGTCGCGGAACGTGAAGCTTATTATCCGGAAGCTGGAGGAAGAAAAACTGATCAAGTGGAGCGCCGGCCGCGGCCGCGGCAACCGGTCGAAGCTGACGTTCCAGGTTGCTCTAGATAAGAAGCTGCTCGAGCTCGCGCAGCAATGCGCGTTGAAAGGCGAATATAAATACGCATTCGAGCTGATCCGGCAATACGGGGAAGGAACGACGGTAAGGAGTATGTTCGTGGAATGGCTGAATGATCACTTCGGCTACCGGACGGTTCAACTAAACGATATCGAAGCGGATATTCTACGCCTTCCCGTTTACAGGCCGATTCTGTCCTTCGATCCCAAGGATCTGTATTACGCGTTCAGCGCGCATATGATCAAGCAAATATTCGACTGCCTGCTTCGTTACGACCGGGACGCCGGCAAGATCGTTCCTTCCTTGGCGCATGCGTGGGAGCATGATGAAACAGGCAGGGAGTGGACGTTTCATCTCCGCAAAGGAGTCATGTTCCATCACGGCAGGGAGCTGGTTGCAGATGACGTCGTCTATTCCTTGACGCGTCTGAAAGGAAGCGGCGCATCGGGATGGTTTGTCCGTTCGATCGTTCAGATAGAAGCGATGGGTAAGCGGACGGTCCACATCAAGCTGGCCGAACCGAACTGGCTGTTTGCCCGATTCATGTGCTCGCCGGGCTTATCGGTCGTACCTCATGATCTGGTGGAGCAGGATGAGCTCTTCTGGCAGCATCCCGTCGGTACGGGTCCGTTCCGGTTCGTGGATTGGACGGTTGACCGCTTCACGATGGATGCGAATCCGACTTATTTTCAAGGTCGCGCTCACCTGGACGGCGTTGTCATCGTAACCATGCCGGAGGATACGATCGCTTATTCCAAAAGCTGGGACCAGCTGCTCGTTGATCACGATTTGCGGGATATCCAACCGGAAAACGGCTGGAAAAAAATTGAGTCGATCTGCAACGGCTGCAGCATGCTCACATGGAATATGAGAAAAGAGGGGCCGCAGCAGTCGGCGGAATTTCGCAAGGCTGTCGATTTGCTGATGGATCGCACGCGAATGATCCGCGATCTCGGCGAAGACCGGATATATCCGGCGCTTGGATTCCATCCGAGCGAAGCCTCGCGCCGCTTTCAGGACAGCTGCGAAGCCGGGCTTGCCCTTTCCTTACTTGAGCAATCGGGCTATAAAGGCGAGCCTGTCCAAATAAGCACCTATGGCATCCATGAGCAGGATGCTTTGTGGATACAGCGGAAGCTGAGGGCATTCGGCATCAACATTCAAGTGCAAATCGAAACCTGGGACACCATCAGGGAACCGGGCGTGCGTCAAAACGCGGATTGCCTCATTTATTGCGTCGTGTTCGCAGAAGATGAAGTGTGCCTGATCGAGATGTATGAGCAAACCGGTAATTTTCTAAGAGAACACATGGATCCTCGCCTGCTAGATTGGGTGAAGCAAAAAATCGATGCTGCGTTAGCCTGCCAGCGGGCAGAGGACCGGTGGGAGCTGCTTTTTGACATTGAGAATAAGATCAGGGATGAGACGCATGTTATTTTTCTTCTGCACAAGAAGCTGAACACGTTCTATAACCCGAACATTAAAGGAGTGGGCGTCAATTCGCTCGGCTGGATCGATTTCAAAGACATTTGGCTCGATTAAGCAGCGGTTTTGGCCGAATTCCGCATTGAGTTGTTCACGTCAAACCTATATAATAAAACGAGAAAAAACGAGAGAAAAGGTGTCATACATGAGTATTTTAAACGTAGAACGATTAAGCCACGGCTTCGGCGACCGCGCGATTTTCAACGACGTATCCTTCCGTCTGCTTAAGGGCGAGCATATCGGATTGATCGGCGCGAACGGCGAAGGGAAGTCAACCTTCATGAATATCATTACGGGCAAGCTTCAGCCGGACGACGGCAAGGTGGAGTGGTCCAAACGGATGCGCGTCGGCTATCTCGATCAGCATGCGGTGCTGAACAAAGGGATGACCATTCGCGATGTCCTGAAGGGAGCCTTCCAGTACCTGTTCGACATGGAGCGGGAAATGAATGACATGTATGCCCGGATGGGCGACGTCACGCCGGAGGAGCTGGAACAGCTGCTCGAGGATGTCGGAACGATCCAGGACACGCTCACGAATCAGGACTTCTACCTGATCGATGCCAAGATCGAAGAAACCGCCCGCGGCCTGGGGCTTACCGATATCGGTTTGGATAAGGACGTAAATGATCTAAGCGGCGGGCAGCGTACGAAGGTTCTATTAGCGAAGCTGCTCCTCGAGAAGCCGGATATTTTACTCCTTGACGAGCCGACGAACTATCTCGATGAGCAGCATATCGAATGGTTGAGGCGTTACCTGCAGGAATACGAGAATGCGTTCATTCTGATCTCGCACGATATTCCGTTTCTGAACAGCGTCATTAACCTGATTTATCATATGGAAAACCAGGAATTAACCCGCTATGTAGGGGATTACGAGCATTTCCAGCAGGTCTACGAGATGAAGAAGCAGCAGCTGGAATCTGCCTTTAAGCGTCAACAGCAAGAGATTTCCGAACTGAAGGATTTCGTTGCCCGGAACAAAGCGAGTGTCGCGACGCGCAATATGGCGATGTCCAGACAGAAGAAGCTCGACAAGATGGAAGTCATCGAGCTGGCGAAGGAGAAGCCGAAGCCGCAATTTAATTTCAGGGATGCAAGGGCTTCGGGCAAGCTGATCTTCGAGACGAAGGAGCTCGTCATCGGCTACGACAGCCCTCTGTCCAAAGCGCTTGATCTCCGAATGGAACGCGGTCAGAAGATCGCGCTCGTCGGCGCGAACGGCATCGGGAAAACGACGCTGCTGCGCAGCATTCTTGGCGAGATTCAGCCGCTTGCCGGTTCCGTTCAACGCGGGGAGAACCTGAACATCGGTTACTTCGAGCAGGAAATGAAGGATGCGAACTATAATACTTGCATCGAGGAGATATGGAATGAATTCCCGTCCTATTCCCAGTTCGAGGTACGCGCGGCGCTGGCCAAATGCGGTCTCACGACAAAGCATATCGAGAGCAAAATTGCCGTGCTCAGCGGCGGCGAGAAAGCAAAGGTGCGCCTCTGCAAGCTGATCAACCGCGAAACGAATCTGCTCGTGCTCGATGAGCCGACGAATCACTTGGACGTCGATGCGAAGGATGAGCTGAAGCGCGCGCTCAAGGCTTACAAAGGCAGCATCCTGCTTATTTCCCACGAACCGGAGTTTTACCGCGACGTCGTTACGGAAACATGGAATTGCGAATCCTGGACGACGAAGGTGTTTTAAGAAGGAAGCTGATAGAAACGATCTAATCCTGAGGGTTAGGTCGTTTTTTTTTTGCCGCTTGGAGCAGCTGAACCGTGCAGCGTATAAACATATTGATCATAGGAAAAGTTCAATTTGTTACACTCGTTCAAGCGGCGGTGGACGGTTCACGGCAGGCGATGAAGGACGTCAATCGAAAGAGCGGCACGCCGCTTGAGCGTATTCGAATGTTGGCATTAGACATACTTGATCAAGGAGGTGCGCCATTCTTTCAGCTCATGCACCAAGCCCGTACCTTGGACGGCGTGCCTGATCTGGCGAAGGAGCTCATCAACCGATATGACATGGATCAAGCTTCAACCGCGTTATAATAGCCGGTTTGCTTGTCCAAAACAGCAATCGAGAAGAAGTTTCCACCTATTAAACATGCTATAATTTGGTTGTTTCAAAATATAACGTTGAGGTGATCGATCATGGCATTCACGGCAAAACAAATTTATGTCAATTTACCGGTTAAGGATTTAAATAAATCCATCGAATTTTATTCGAAAATCGGCTTTGAGTTTAATCCGCAATTCACCGATGAGAACGCGACATGCATGGTAGTCGGCGACAATATTTTTGTTATGCTGCTCGTTGAACCGTTTTTCCAAACGTTTATCAAGAAAGAAATAGCGGACGCGACAAGAAGCGCCGAGGTGATCGTGTCCATCTCCGCCGAAAGCAAGGAGCAGGTCGACGAGGTAGTCAGTAAGGCGCTTGCCGCGGGCGGAAAGCCGTCGAACGAAACTTCCGATCAGGGCTTCATGTATACAGGCAGCTTCCAGGACACCGACGGCCATCTGTGGGAAATCATATATATGGATCAAAGCGCGGTCGAGCAAGGCTAGACGTCTTAATCCTACTTGATCAATGAAGCCGAACAAGATCACTAAATCTTGTTCGGCTTTTTTATAATAGAGAGGGATCCGGCTCGTATTCGATTGCGGCGTGCCGCTAATCGTTAGCGACACATCTGATGACGCTTACCGAGCTGGGCGTCCGAGTGGTCCAATTCATTCGGCGGGATGAGGTATTTCACGATCTGTTCAGAAAAGTGGCAGGTGAATAATTTAGGTTCTACAAAAGATAGAACTGCCTCTCTCCATGAAGGTTTGATAAGATCACCATAGATAAAAGCCGCAATCAACCGAAATGAGGTAGCATCATGAAGAAAAAAATAGTAATCGCCGGGGGAACCGGGTTCATAGGCAGCTTTCTAGCAAAGAAATATCATGCGCTTGATTATGAGGTCATGATCATTTCCAGACAAGCTAATCATTTGAGCTGGAATGACCGCGGTCAAATCACAAATGCGCTGGAGCGTGCCGACCTGCTGATTAATTTGGCCGGAAAATCTGTAAACTGCCGTTACCATCGCAGGAATAAGGAAGAAATCATAACATCAAGAACGGATACGACCGCCATTCTTGGAGAAGCTCTATCGGCTTGCGATAATCCGCCGCCTCTATGGATCAATTCCAGCACGGCAACCATCTACAGGCAAGCAGACGACCGCCCGATGACAGAAGCAAGCGGCGATATCGGATCGGGTTTCTCCGTTGACGTAGCCAAAGCGTGGGAGAACGCCTTCTTCTCCTTCGAATTGCCGAATACGAGGCAGGCTGCGCTGCGAATCGCAATCGCTTTAGGCGGGCATGGAGGGGTAATGACGCCATACCGGAATCTGGTCAAATTCGGACTCGGCGGCGTTCAAGGCACGGGGAACCAGAAGTTCAGCTGGATTCATGTGGAGGACCTCTTTCGGATCATCCGATTTCTCCAGGAAAGAGAAGACCTTAGCGGCATATTTAACTGCTCGGCGCCAAATCCGGTTACGAATCGCGAGCTGATGCAGAAGCTGCGGACTATCATGAACGTAAGGGCCGGCTTACCCGCAGCCGGGTGGATGCTTGAAATTGGCGCCGTACTGCTGCGCACGGAGACCGAATTGATTTTGAAGAGCCGATGGGTCATTCCCGAGAGACTAGAGCGCGAAGGCTTTACTTTTGTTTATGAACATTTGGACACAGCTTTACAAGATTTAATCGTCTGACGTAAGAAACTTGCAAATAACGAAAGAAGCTGAGATCGCAGCTTCTTTTTTTTGCATTTTACTCTTTGACGGAACATGGAACGATGCCTTTGACAAAAACACGCTGGAGGAACGGATAGATAAGCAGGATCGATATTTGACGGATAATGTCACTGATGTACAGGAAGACTAGCATCAGTGATTCGGATTGGATAAAATAGGAGATGTTCTTATTTGCTTTAGATTTGTTGGAGGGGATTTAAGTGGCTAGCGATGTCATAATCGATCAATTATCATCTATTAGCGAACATCTTGATGAACTGTCGGAGCTGTTGATTCAAGTCGTCGATGACGGGGCGTCGATTGGTTTTATACCGCCGTTAAACCGGTCGGAGGCAGCCGGTTATTGGGAAAAGGTATTGAGCCCCGAGGTAATCTTATTCGCGGCTTACATAGACGGTCAAATCGTCGGGAGCGTGCAGCTACAGTTATGCATGAAGCAGAACGGGGATCATCGGGCCGAAATCGCCAAGCTCATGACACACCCGTCATACCGGCGCAATGGCATCGCACGCGCATTAATGCAGACGGCTGAAGAAAAGGCGAAGCAGGAAGGACGGTCTTTATTGGTTCTGGATACAAGGGAAGGCGACCCTTCCAATCATCTTTATGCCTCCATGGATTATGTGAAGGCAGGGCAGATCCCGGACTATGCGAAATCCGCAAACGGCGAGCTTCATGCTACTGTAATTTATTATAAAAAGCAAGAATAAGGAAAAGTTCCTTGACGGGAATATTCCCCGAATGGTACATTTTGTTCATCAAACGTTTAGAAGGGCATCCGTCGCTTGCAAGCAAACAGGATCGGAGGGGTAGATATGAATACAACAACTTTGAGTGCGCTTGCCGAACCCACCCGTTTGCAAATGGTCGAATTGCTTCTTGACGGACCGTTGACCGTAGGGGAAATCGCAGACAGGCTCCATGTGCGGCAGCCGCAGGTTTCCAAACATTTGAAAGTCCTTAATGAAGCCCAAATCGTCGAAGTGAGGCCGGATGCCAATCGCCGGTTCTACAGGCTGCGGCCTGAGCCTCTTCAAGAAATGGATTCCTGGCTGGACGCGTTTCGCGCCTTGTGGGAAGACCGTTTCGACCGGCTTGACGATTATTTAAAGGAAATTCAGAAAGATGGAAAGCAATAGCTTGACATCGACACACACTCGGAGATACCCGCGCAAGCCGATCGCCATATTCAGCAACGAAAGCTTCTGCTTATGCAGGAGCTTTTTTTTTGCCCGAAGATTCGTTCCGGAAGCAATAACCGCGATGGCTTGGCTCTTACAATCATAGCGAAGCGGTTAGCAGCCATCCGTTGTATGAAATTAAAATATATTGAATATATATTAAAATGAAGGGCTTATCTTTATTAAAACGAATAAATGACCACTTCATACAGAAATTTGCCGATTCAAGCTTAAATGCTGCTTTTTAACATGAAAATAAGGAATAAGCTTTGCACTTATAGAGAATAATCCAGCTCTATTTTGCTAGCACATTTATGATTGCACATATTTTATATGTATGATATATTTAGGCCGATTGTAACAGTTTGGAGGTGAGGATCTTCGGGTTACACGGATTCGCGGTTACGCGGTTGGTCATGACGATTTGCCGGAACTCTTTATGAATTGGCGTCAATTGCTTCGAATGACTGAATGAAGTCAGGAGGTTGTCGGATGACTGCTGAGCAATACCAAGGATTAAATGCCATTTCCCATCCGGGTGCATTCACAGAGCTTGACCGTTTTATGTTTGAATCGTGGGGTTATCTTATCATTCCGAATGTGCTGTCGGCGGACGAGGCGCAAGAATGCCTGGAGGCGGCAAAGCGCCTTCACGGGAAAGCGGGGACAACGGGATGGGCCCAGGTTGGCCGGGGTTTTGAGACCGAGCAGGCACTGGACAATTTGATTGATCATCCGGCCGTGCTGCCGAAGGTAAGAGCCTTATATGGTGACCGTTTCATCCTTCAATCCGCCTGGTGTACGAAACAGCCGGCTTTTGGAGGAGTGGGCGGCTGGCATCAAGACGGCTCCGGAGCCTATGATTTCAAGCATCTGGGTTATCCGATTCCGCTGCTGCAGCTGCGTGCCTCGTATCTGCTCACCGACCAATCCCTGCCGAGGATGGGCAATATGGAAATGATACCGGGCAGCCATCGCTCGCAGGCGCCGCTTCCGGATGACATTCGGCGCGACAAAAGCGATCTGCCGATCGGACACGTTATTTGCGCGCCGGCCGGTTCCGTATTGCTCTTCCATAACGCCGTATGGCACCGCACTTACATGCATGACGGAGATTACGATCGATATACCGCACATTATATATACAGTCCGCCTTGGGTTCGATTCTCCGACCGGTTTGAGAACGACAAGGACTATTTGATGCGCACCACTCCCGTACGCCGTTATTTGGCGGGGGAATACGAGCGGCCTGACGCGCCGTTCGGCGCCGGATACCCGGCTGTCGTTTTCGAGGATGAATAGAACACCCCTTATAGCCAATCTCATTATACCGATATGGAGGGTTATCCCAAATGTTGAATGTCGCGATGATTAGCAAGTGGCATGTTCATGCCGACGGGTACGCCAGACACCTGCAATCGCTTGGAAACGTAAACATTACAGCCGTATGGGATGAAATAGCAGACAGGGGCCGCGGCTGGGCGGCTGAGCTGGGAGCCGACTTCGAAGCCGATCTGGACACGCTGCTCCGCAGAAATGACGTGGATGCCGTCGTGGTCGATGCGCCTACCAGCATGCACGCCGGAGTGATGATTGCCGCGGCGCAAGCGGGAAAACATATTTTCACGGAGAAAGCGATGGCGCTTACCGTGGCGGAATGCGAGCAAATAACGGCGGCTGTGCAGCAAGCGGGCGTCAAGTTTTGCATTTCTTTCCCCGCCCGGACGAGAACGCATCACTTATTCGCCAAGCAGCTGCTGGATGACGGCTTACTCGGAGCCGTCACGCTGCTGCGCATTCGCAACGGCCATGACGGCGCCTTAAATAACTGGCTGCCTGAGTACTGGTATGACGAGAAGCAAGCAGGCGGCGGAGCGATGATGGATCTTGGATGCCATCCGATGTATCTGGCCAGCTGGCTGCTCGGGCAGCCGAAACGGATCACGTCCATGTTTAATTATTTTACAGGCCGGACCGTAGAGGATAATGCGCAATGCTCCATTGAGTTTGCGAACCATGCAGTCGCGCTGCTGGAAACAAGTCTGGTCACTTATCAGACGCCGCCGGCGTTCGAGCTGTACGGCACGGAGGGAACGTTGATCATCTCCGGAGACAGCGTCAAATTCACGTCCAGGCATACGAATTCGCCGTTCCAGGGCTGGATTTCTCCCCGCCAGCTTCCGAAGGAGCAGCCGCTTCCTTTAACGCAATTTGTTGATGGCATTCTGAACGACCAGCCGATGCCTTTCGGGCTGGAGGAAGGCACGAAGCTCACGGAGCTGCTGGAGACGGCATATATCGCTCATTGCGAGAAAAGAACCGTTGATTTCAAGCAGCCGGGAGGGAAATAAGCCGATGCGGACAGTCAAGGTTGGAATTATCGGATGCGGAATGATTGCGAACGGCAAACATATGCCAAGCCTGGCGAAGGCAGGGAATGTGGAAATGGTTGCCTTCTGCGATCTCATCGAGGAAAGAGCGCAAGAAGCGGCCGAGAGATACGGCGTTCCCGATGCGTTGGTTGTTACAGATTACAAGCAGCTGCTCGCCGTGGAAGAAATTGAAGTCGTCCATGTGCTGACGCCGAATGTTTCCCATGCCGTCATTTCCATTAACGCAATGGAGGCGGGCAAGCATGTCATGTGCGAGAAACCGATGGCTAAGACCGGCGCGGAAGCGAAAGCCATGTACGAAGCGCATCTCAAGACCGGGAAGAAGTTGACGGTCGGTTACCAGAACCGGAGCAGAGCGCAGGCGCAGCTGTTAAAAAAGATGATCGAGAACGACGAGCTCGGCGAGATCTATTTTGCCAAAGCGGTTGCGGTAAGACGGAGAGGCGTTCCCACATGGGGAGAATTCCTCGATAAGGAGAAGCAGGGCGGAGGACCCATGATCGACATTGGCACCCATTCGCTCGACCTCATCCTTTGGCTGATGAACAATTATGAACCGGAGAGCGTTGTGGGAAGCGTCTTTCAGAAGTTGAAGGATACGGAAAATGCCGCGAATGAATGGGGTTCTTGGGACCCCAAGCAGTTCGAAGTGGAAGATTCCGCCTTTGGTTATGTGAAGTTCAAGAACGGTGCCGTAGTTTCGATTGAAACAAGCTGGGCGCTTAATATTGCCAAGCCGGAAGGCTCGTATTTGTGCGGCACCAAGGGCGGAGCCGACTTTAACGGCGGCCTGCGCATTAACGGCGAGAGGGACGGCAGCTTATACTTGAATGTCATAGACGTGGACCCGAACGCGCGCGAGCACTTCCGGGGGGAACATATGTCCGATTTCGAGTATGAAGCCAAGCAGTGGATCGGCAGTATCGTAAATAACACGGAACCGCTCGTCAAGCCTAAAGAGGCGATGGTGGTATCGGCCATATTGGAGGCCGTTTACATATCTGCCGAAACCGGCAAACCCGTATACTTCGATTGAATATGCCGCTTGATAAGCATTCGAAAGACAAAGAACCTGCAGATATTGCGGGTTTTTTTGTGCTTGATATTGCTAATTTGAAATAACATCATAATGCGCGAAGTGGAAATCCTTTACCATCATATTTGCAGCCCAGTTTCATGCGGACGATGAAACTCATATTCTTGACGGAGATATTATTGCGTTGGATGATCCATTGGTTCTGCATAACCACGCAAAAAAATCCCTTTTTCCGATTATTTGATCATTGCACCAAGAAGCAGCTGCAAAAAAGTTTAAGAAAAACTTTACCTTTAACAAACGTTTACTTAAATTGTGTTCCTTATCCTATTAAGGATGAATGATAAGTTAAGGAGTTAACCCAAGGATTCGAAGTATTGGATCAGACGACGTGGACGATGGATCATCAATCCTATGAAATCGCCTATTATCCCATTTCCAAAAACACGGATATCCGCGTGCCGGCAAACGGCCGCTATGAGATCTCAGGAAACAATGTGGACGGAGTCATCGTGACTTCATAGGGCTGATCGGTGAAAATGAGTTTTAGTCAGGAGCGGAGTGGCAATGAATCAGAAGAGTATACTGAAGAATATTCACATTTACGCGTTAATTGCGTTTTATATGTACGGATTATGCAAAGCTATTTTATTTAAATTCAGCTCGGTCGACTTCACCTTTCTCGGGCAGCAGTTTCAACAAAGTCTCGATCATCCCGCCGATGTCGTCAGTCGAATACAAGGAGGCAACCTGATTCCTTTTTATGAAATAACCAGAACCATGCAGAAGGCAACGAATCATAGCTTATTCAACCTGATTGGAAATGTTGTAATTTTCATACCGTTCGGTTTTTTTCGTGGTTTAATGTCAAAAAATAAAAAGTTATCCGGAATGAGCGTTATTGTGTATTCATTCGGATTAAGCCTGATCTTGGAAAGCGCCCAGGCTATATTCGCGATCGGACGCTTCGACGTCGATGACCTGATCCTTAATTCCGGCGGCGGCTTGCTTGGTTTCATTATATTCTTATTATGTGCTTCATTTATGACAGCACCGTCGAAAGTTAACTAAACTAGGAGGGAATATGAGGACAATTACGATTCTGATCGCAGACGATGAGCCGGAAATTGCCGATTTGGTCGAGCTTCATTTGGCCAAAGAAGGCTATCGCTGCATGAAAGTATATGACGGACAGGAAGCTGTAGCCGCGGTGAAGAAGAATACCGTTGATTTAGTTATCTTAGATATTATGATGCCGAAGCTGAACGGGTATGAAGTGACTCATTACATTCGGGACGGGCAGCATATGCCGATTATTTTTTTGAGCGCCAGAGCGTCCGACCTGGACAAGATTGAAGGACTGATAAGAGGGGCAGACGATTATGTCACTAAACCGTTCAATCCGATGGAATTGGTTGCCCGCGTGAATGCTCAGCTAAGGCGTTCGTTGCAGTTCAATCAGCCGGCGCAAGCGAGCAAGCCTGCTCTGGAAGCGGGCGGACTGGTCATTTATCCCGAAGACCGCACCGCCTTTCTCTACGGCGAGCCGCTTGAGCTAACGCCCAAGGAATTTGATATTTTATGTTTGCTGGTCCGCTCCCCCAAGCGGGTATACAGCTCGGAAAATATTTTTGAGCAGGTGTGGAGCGAGGCTTATTACGAAGGCTCCGGCAATACGGTTATGGTCCATATCCGTACCTTGCGGAGAAAGCTTGGCGACGATAAGAATAAAAACAAACTGATCAAGACCGTATGGGGAGTGGGATATTCCTTCCATGGATAAAATGATTCGAAGCTTCCGGTTTAAAATGGTTCTTCTGTTTGGTTTGAGCATGCTGTTCTCCGGTACGGTTACCTATTCGCTCTATAAAGCGCTTCAAATGTATTACCATACAATGAAGGTTGAAGACCCATTGACGAAAGTACGCTACTTTATGAGAGAAAATGGGGATATCAACTTTTTTTTGATTATTTTCATTCCGCTTTCCATCTTGTTTTTCTTTCTGCTTACCAAACGTTATGTTGCTTATTTCAATGAAATTTCCAGAGGGATTAATCAGCTTGCCAAAGGTGAGTTTCACCACCTCGTGAAGATCCGCTCCAGGGATGAATTCGAGGATATTGCCAGAGACATCAACATGGCAAGCGAGAAGCTTCAGCAGGCGGTGGAGAGAGGGGATTTCGCAGAGAACAGCAAGGATCAGCTGGTCCTCAACCTGGCGCATGATTTACGCACCCCGCTCACTTCGGTATTAGGTTATTTGGATTTTATTCTTCAGGATGAACAATTGACGGCCGAACAGACGAAACACTACGCAGGCATCGCTTACACGAAATCGCAAAGGCTGGAGAAGCTCATAGACGAATTATTCGAAATCACGCGAATGAACTATGGAAAGCTGACGATCGCGGAGAAACAACCCATCTATATGAACGAGCTGCTCATCCAATTAAACGAGGAGCTTTATCCGGTTTTTGAGAAAAACCAATTAACGACCCGTGTGGATATAGCTCCGCATTTGATGACTTGGGGGGATGGAGACCTGTTGGCGCGCGTATTTGAGAATCTGATGACGAATGCTGCGCGTTATGGCAAAGACGGCCGGTATGTCGATATCTGCGGTTACATGGAGTCAGATGATGTGGTCGTTCAAATCGTCAATTACGGGGATGCCATTCCCCCGGAGGAGCTGCCGCATCTCTTTGAGATGTTCTACACCGGTGACAGGTCGCGCACGCATCGCGAGGGCAGTACCGGTCTTGGTTTGTTTATCGCCAAAAATATAGTGGCTCAGCATGAAGGCGTTATTACGGCACAAAGCGATGTCATCCGTACGCTCTTCGAAGTCCGTTTGCCGACGCAAAACACGGCAGGGGTCTCGGCATGAGAATGCAGTCCTGCTTCCTCAAAAGCTTCGGGACAGCCGGCTTTTAGCTGAAAATCACAGTTTCCGGCAGAAAGTTTTATACGCGTAAAGCGGATTGAATTGATCGACCATACCGCTTATGATAGAGGCAAATGAAAGATTAAGGGGACATAGGATGAAGAAGAGTGACTCCGCGTCTAAGATAAAAGAGCCGGCAGCGGCGCAAGCCAGGCAGCGTGTAACTACCCAATCGAATCTTACTCGTTCGCAGGAAGGGATCATCACGCTGCAACGTACGGCAGGCAACCAAGCGGTCGCACAGCTGATGAAGGTAGCCGGCCCTGCCCAAACTCCGATCCAGCGGGTGGATAGTCTGATGTCTATGGGAGCGGTTAGTCTCGATTTAGCCAAGGGCGATGCTGCCAGAGCGGATATTGTGCGCAAGATGATAGAGAGATACGGGCTGTCTAAAGTAAGGATTGTCGTATTGGAACTGGAAGGAGCATTCGCCAGCGAGGATCGGGCCGAGATGACCATGCAGTTCCTCGAACAGCCCGGAACCAGCCTAGGGCTTGCAGCCATCGCCGACCGGAAGGCGGGAGCGCAGAATGAAGGATACCTGAAATTGCTCAAGCTGCTGTTAAACGCTCAGGCGGAAGCGGGCTCCATTGCTTTGTCCGCTGCCCAGTTCGATGTTATTTGCTCCCATGCGGATGAGATCGGCGAGAACAAGAGTCATTTAAAGGTTGTGGTCTCCACCGTTGCGAAATCGGATCATTTGGATGACGCGCGGAAGAAGCTGGATCAGATCAAGAAGTTCAACTTCAATGAGAAGCTGGAACAGCGTGTGGATACAGCGGTGAAGAAGGTTGCGGATTCGGATTTGCAGGACACACTGTATGCTATCCAGTCGGATGAAACGAAACAAAAAAATCAAACCTTTGACGATCAGAAGGAGGCTGCTTCCCAAGTCCCTAAAATAAAGAAAGAAAAATCCGAGTTCAAGAAAAATAAGATGCTGGAGGAAGAGCAGAAAAAAAGAGCAAAACCGAAGCAGGACGAGATTTCGCTGGCAGCGGAGAAGCTGCGTGAAGAAGCAAAGGGACCGAGCTACCAGCAGGTCTACGGGGAACTGAAAGATAAATATGCGGCCTATTATCAAGCGGTCAGCTTCCACCCCCATGCCGAATCGGTATTGACGATGGCTTCCAATTCGTTCAACCAGGCCGTTAAGGTAATGGAAATTGTAATGCTGGGCAGCGAAGGGGAAGCGCTGGTTATGAAATCGAGTCAGCCGATCGATAAACTTATAGATTTGAGGGATACCTTCACGCCAGGGCAGATCGGCCATCTTCTGCAATTGCTCAATATAACCGGGCTAACGCCTTTTATGACCTATAAGAGCTACATGACGTTTCTCCATACGCTTTTCGTTCAGGTTCCCGGCGCCAGACTGCTGGAGCTTGCCAAGTGCATCGGAAAGTTTCATGCTTACTGCACGAACCAGGCGGCTGTCGGTCATTTTGTTGCACTCGTTCAAGGCTATACGGTTGACCAGATCGTAAAACTGCTGGATGCGGCTCCCCCTTGCAGAATTCCCGACGTGAACAAGATGAATTTGCTGGTTACGCTATCCGTTAAAGCGAATACGGCGGATGATCTGCTTGCCGCTTTGAAGCTGTGCGAAAAGGCGGAGTGGGATGCGGCGCGGATCCTTCAGGAGCAAATTTCATGGCCAAACGGCGCGAACGCGGCAGCGCTGGAGCTTGCCATCCAAAGCCAAATGTTGACGAATGTCAATAAAAACAATCAATTTGCGAAGTGGATCAACATGCTGGCCGTTCTCCTGGAGAAGAACTATCACACAATTAGCTATGGCAATGTTACCACCCTGAGCGGTAAGCTTTATACGAAGGAGCTCGTATGCACCGTGAACGGGAACGGCATGAATGCTGCTACTTTCGTGGTGCATGGGCATCCTGGAGCAGGGAAGGCCCAGGTAGGTTCTCCGAACGCCTCGGATATTCATCTGAAGCCAGAGGGCGGCTACAATGTTCTAACCCGGCTGAAGCGCGAGCAGATTCCGGCTTATATCTGGAACGATATCGGCGAAGCGCGAAGAAAGGAACTCACGAAGGATTAGATCCATTCAAAGTAGGAAGGCTGCCGGCGGCAGCCTTCTTTGTTTGCAGGAGCGTTCGGAGGTCTGAAGACGACATGGAACTTTAATCCTTTGCAGTTCGTCATATGGTATAAAGGAGAGGAAATGCAGTGAGAGGATTAGCATTCATGATGCTGGCGGTTGTTTTCGTGCTATCAGACTGTTAACGGGAAAATAAAGATAATCGACTTTGCAGAAAACAAGCCGGAGGCATGAGCTCCAGCTTGTTTTTTTGTGGGCTGCGTAAGGTTCATTTAACGCAGGAGGACGCGGGAATCGCTTTCATTTGGTCATGTACAAATACGCCAGCGCATGAACCATTCTGGTTTTTATTGCCATGGAAACGCCATTTGAAGCGGTGCAAGGAACATCCCGTTTTTGTGCATGAAGTAGAGGATTGAACCATTGAATGAGGAACCCTGGCTGAGTAAGATAACGTTACACGCAGACAAGGGAGGGATTATGACCAAGGTGACGAAAGAACCGCATCCGCAGAATTGTAAGCACTTACAAACGCTTGCGGGCATAAAGCGAAGGAGTTTATGAAAAAGAGGAGGTACGACATGAAGAAAAGGTTCGCGCTCATTTTATGTTTTGTGCTTGGTTTATCTGTATTCCAAATGCCGATTCCTGCCGCGCATGCGAGTTATGATGCGCTGCCGGCGTTTCCGGGGGCGGAAGGTTTCGGTTATGCCGCCTCAGGCGGCCGGGGAGGCGAAGTATACCGTGTGACCAGCTATGAGCTCACCGGTCCCGGAACCTTCCATGATGCGCTCATAACGGCAGGGTCGACGCCGCGAACGATCGTATTTGATATTTCGGGTGAAATCACGATTCCCAAGATCGTGGTGAAGGGCAAGTCCAAGATCACCATTGCGGGCCAGACCGCGCCAGGTGACGGAGTGACGATCCGGGGCAACAATATCCGATTTATCAATAGCAGCGACATCGTCATTCGTTATTTGCGCTTCCGTATGGGCGTGCAGAACTTTAATGACGACACGATGTATTTCGAAGATTGCCAGAATGTGATCATTGACCACTCCTCCTTCTCATGGGGGACCGACGAAGTGTTATCGATCAAGAGCAAAGACTACGACCATCCTGAGTCTAAAAATATTACGGTGCAGTGGTCGGTTATTTCAGAGGGGCTGCTTACCCACTCCATGGGCGGTCTAATCGAAATGAATACGATCACCATGCATCATAACCTGTACGCCCATAACAATGACCGCAATCCGAAAACCAAAGGCCAAATTGATTTCGTCAACAACATCGTCTATAACTGGGGCGGATATCCCTACGTGGCCGGCGGCGAATCGGGCACCAAAGGCTACGGAAACGTCGTCGGCAATTATTTCGTCGCGGGCTTGAACTCGGCAAGTCCCGAGTACGCGGTCGTTCGCGGTAACGAGAACTATAGCCTATATCTTGCGAACAACCGCATCGACGGCAACAAAAACGGCATTCTCGACGGAACGGATACGGGAACCGAAATGATGGAGGCAGAAAGACCGAGCCTTTTGGTTCCGGAACGTTTCGAATACCCGCCTGTTCATACGCATGAACCGGAGACCGCCTACGAGCATGTTCTGGATTACGCCGGCGCGTCGCTCCTTCGGGATAAGGTGGATCAGCGCGTGATCGATAGCGTGCGTAATCAAACCGGCGTCATCATCGGTCATGAGAACGACGTCGGCGGATTTCCGCAGCTGAAGCAAGAAAAGGGGCCGCTTGATACGGACCTCGACGGGATGCCCGACGCATGGGAGACGGCGAGAGAATTGAACCCGGACAACCCGGAAGACCGAAACGGCGATCGAAACGGAGACGGTTACACGAATCTCGAGGAATACTTGAATGAGCTCGCGGAGCCGGGCTTTCCCTCGAATTATCCAACTACTCCTCCGGCATGGACGGGATCGCCGTTTATCCCGCCGGTCGTACCGACGCCGGAGCCTGAATTCGAGCCGGTGCCCAGTATGGACGGAGAGGCCGTCAGGAATGTTGTTATCAATGATGACAGCGGCAGCGGAAGCGTCAATGCGGCAAACTGGTCGGCACAAAAGAATCTCCAGCCGGGGGACTTCGTGGCAGGAGACCGTATGACCGGAAGCAAAGCGTATACCTTCGTTTCAATCCCGGATGAAATGAAGGGTCTGGAATGGATTCGCTCAGCGGTGAGCTCCAGAAGCGCTACCAGTCCGGATTTGCTCTCTTTCTACTTGGCAGCCGACGCAGACGTGTATGTCGCCCACGATTCGAGGATAACGGAGCTGCCTCAGTGGCTGGCATCCTCCTACGAGGATACGGGGCTGATCATCGCCGATAACCAACCGGTGGAGTTCAAACTTTATAAGAAACATTATTCCGCGGGCTCGCATGTTGTCATGGGGGCCAATAACAGCACCTCTAAAATGAATTATTTTGTCATCCTGAAACCGACAAGTCGGGAAACGGCCCCTCCTGCGGAAGCCGCATCGGGATTGACGGGGCAGCTCGCGGACGGTCCTGCGGTATCGCTTAACTGGGCGCCCGTAAGCGGGGTGGATGCTTATCTCATCTACCGTTCAACGTCATTGGATCCCTATTTTAAAGTGATAGGAAGCGCAGACAGCACGACGTATACGGATTCTGCCGCCGTCATGGGCGTTACCTATCAGTACAAAATATCCGCAGTGAATGCGGGAGGCGAATCCCCGCACTCCGGTCCAGTGGAAGTTCTGGCCTATGATCCATCGAAACCGGTACTATCGGCACCGATCGGATTGCAGGTCACTGCGGCAAAAAGCATTTCCGTCACGCTGGCATGGACGCCTGCCGACGACGCCGTCAGCTATGGGATCTATAGGTCTGCTGCCGCCGATGGGCCTTATGCAAAGATAGGCAGTACATCTTCCGCATCCTATACGGATAAGGATGTGGAGCCTTCGATGACGTATCACTATTATGTGACCGCAACGTCGGTCGGCGGGGAATCCGCATCGTCCGGCAGCGTCGGCGCGACGACGAAACCGCCGGTGCCGATCCCGCATGTGCCTGCAGGCTTGTCCGCAGGAACGGTTGCGACAAATGTTTTCGAAATCGAGTGGAATCCGGTTGACCATGCAGAAAGCTATCATATTTACAGAAAAGGGAATGGCGATAATGATTATACCCGGATCGGAAGCACAACTGTACCTCGCTACTCTGACGATAGCGTAGGGGCAGACCGTACCGGGTACAGCTATAAAGTAACGGCTGAGAACGAGATGGGCGAGTCCGCTCCTTCCGAAGCGATTGACATTGCCATGCCGTTACCGGCAATCCCTACGAATCTTTTTGCCGGATTGGTTGGGGAATCGTTCGTCGGACTCGTCTGGACCTCCCATGGCGGAGCCACCCGATACCAAGTTTACAGGGAATCCGCTGGCGAACCGGTCCAATTTGTTGGGTACGCGAAGGTCGATACCTACTACGACCGCACAGTAGAACCGGGAGTGGAATACACCTACTATATCAAAGCCCTAAATGCCAGCGGAGAATCGGAACCGTCCAATTCCATCTCGGTCCGAACGCTCGATTCACCTAAGGACGTAACGCCTCCCGTTACGAAGACCGATGCCGAGCCAGGCTGGCATAATACGGCTCAAGTTATTAACCTGAGCGCAAATGACGCGGAAGGCTCGATGACAACGACCTATTACAGCGTTAATGATGCTCCTTTCAAAGCGGGCAATCAGGCGATTCTCAGCGAGGAAGGCGTTCATACGCTCCGGTATTACAGTATAGATGCGGTTGGGAACAAGGAAGCGGTCCAATCAACAACGATAAGCATCGACTTCACCGGGCCGGCAATTTCACCCTCCATAACGGAAAAGGTATACCGCCCGGACGCCGTGAGCTTCCCGTTCGCAGCAACGGATACGTTAAGCGGCATAGACCAAGTGGATGCGACGCTGGACGGCGAGGAGGTAAGCTTACCCGTAACGGCGGAGCCTTACGCCTTATCGATCGGCGAGCATACGATTGTCATTACGGCAGCGGATCATGCAGGCAACGTCTCGGTTCAGCAATACGTATTTGAAGTTATTATGGATCGCGGCTACCTGGATGAAGCATTGAGAGGGGCGTATGACCAGGGTAAAATCTCGAATCAAGGCATATTGAACAGCTTGCTTGCGAAGGTAACCCTGATTCAGAATGAAACCGACGCAACAAAAATCGTTAGCGCATTGCATGCTCTAGAGAACGAAATGTCCGCACAGGCAGGCAAACAGTTGGATTCCGACTTCGCGCTAAATCTTCTGGCGGATCTCGTGTATCTGAAAGAGCAAGCAAGCCAATAACGGTTTAAAACGAATCCGAAAGCGGCTGTTCCCCATTGCATGAAATGGGAAACAGCCGCTTCGTTTGTTCAATAAATAGGAAATGTACCCATCCCTGTCCTATCTCAGTACTTTAATAAGGGCACCTAGTTCTTCATGTCCATAACCGGCATTCAAGGCCTTCTTAAAAAGCCCATGGGCAAACATCGGAAATTCCTTGTTAATGCCGGCTTCACGAGCTTGTTCCATGAGGAGATCCACTGTCGTCATACACATATTTACGGAACTCTGCGGATTATCGTAAGTTTCGGATTGAATCACTTCACTCTCATATTTGATCACATCACCGACAACCTGCGAGACATGAGAGATCATCGACCCGAAAGCATCCACGCGTAGGCCATCGGATTCAAGGATGCGTGCCGCATGAAAAAATCCGATATACGATCCAAATAAGTATGAAAGAAACGCCAATTCCGTCGAAGATGCTGCACTAACCTGTTCACCTAGATAAGGTGAGTTTCCGGCCAGATATTTAAGAAACGGTTCACTTTGTTGAAAAGCGGTTAGGGAACCTGATGTGAAGATGGTAGCTGCCGGGTTACCTATCTGGGTTGGTGATGCCGCTATTGCGCCGTCGAGATACTCCGCATTGTGTGTGCGAGCCCATGCTTCATTGTCGCGTGCTTGCTGGGGGCTCCCAGTGGTCAACTGGATAAGAACACGACCGGAAAGGGCAAGTTTAACCTAAAAGGAGGAGCTGTTCATGCACAAAGCGCAGCGACTCATTCAACTTATTATGAAGGTCAATGAACGCAAGAAGTTTACGATACAGGAGATGGCAGACGAATGCGGTGTTTCGCGCCGAACGATGGTTCGCGACTTGATGGAGTTGAGTGAACTGGGTGTGCCGCTCTATTCCGAAGCAGGGCCTAGCGGCGGTTATCGCGTTCTGCGAGAAAAGGTGCTGCCACCCATCAGCTTTACGGAACATGAGGCGATCGCGTTGTTTTTTGCCTGCCAATCGTTGCGCAATTACAAAGCTCTCCCTTTCAAAAATGAAGCGGATGCAGCGTTGCACAAGTTTTTTCATTACTTGTCGAGCGAGTTAAAGAAAAAGATCGAACGCATGCAGCAAAGGCTTGTATTTTGGGTACCTCCGCATGAGTTGGAAGTTCCTTTCTTGAAGGAACTGCTCGAGGCTGCTTTGGAGCAGCGAGTTATCACGATTATTTACGAAGCATCTTCGCGTCGAGAAAGAATGATTCAACCGCTTGGGATCTATACGATGAATGGATTGTGGTACTGCCAAGCTTACTGCTTCTTGGCAGATGATTATCGAGTGTTTCGTGTGGATCGAGTGAAGGATTTCTCGCATGAGGCTAACCAAAGCATGAAATTGAATACAGACGAGGAGCACATTCAGACATGGATCATGCGAATGGATGAGAGTGAAGCATTGGATCTTGAGGTGGAATTGACGCCGGAGGGCGTGAGACGATGCCAATCGGACTTATGGTTATCCCGATGGATCGATTTGCGGGAGAACGGCTCAGGTACGATTCGTACAAAGATGAGCGCATCGTATGCGCCATGGGCGGTACATTTTTTCCTCGGCTTTGGCATAGAGGCGAACGTGAAACGTCCCGATGTGGTGCGCGAACAAATACAAGGAAAGCTCCGTGAGCTCATGAGACAATACGAATGTTAGAGGATGTGCATTCGAGACGACAACAAAAGCAGCATTCCTCTAAGACCCGCGATTTCTAAAACCCTTTCTTTAAGGCATGCCGCATTAAATATGATCTCGGTACGGGAAAATCATTATTGAACCAGCTCGATAAACCTGCTTGCCGTGCTGGAAAGCGGCATGTTCCGCATAATCATAAGGCCGACATGGGAGGGAGGCAGCTGCACGTCTAATTGGATCTCGAAGAGGGAGCCTTCTTCCAGCTCCTTCGTCACGAATTCCCTCGTCACGTAAGAAATCCCGAGTCCTCTCCGCGCAAATTCAATGAGCAGATCGACGCTTCCGACCTCAATTTCAGGCTTCAATTTATAGCCGTAGCTTTCAAACAGCTCCGTTATGGCCATTCGCGCCCGGCTATTCCGGGAGAAGAGGATGACGGGATGCTGAAGCAGCCTCTCCAAGGTTAGAATCTCGTCCTTAAGCTCGGCGTAATGCTCACCCGCCACGAAACAATCCTTCAACTGAATGCTTTCTTTCACTTCCAGCTGGGGATCAACGATCGGCATGCGGACGACGCCCAGGTCGATTTTGCCTTCTTTCAGGAAGGAAATCACTTCAGGCGTCGTGCCATGATTCAGATGCAGCCGGATGCCGGGATAGATCTGATGAAATTCTTCCAGGAACGGAAGCAAGTAATGCTTAAACAGCGAATCGCTCCCGCCGATCCGCAGCTCGCCGCTGTCCAGATTTTTGAGGGCGGCCATTTTCTCTTCGGCCCGCGAGATTAAAATCTGAGACTGCTCAATATACGAATACAGAATGGCGCCTTCTTGCGTGAGAGCGACGCCTTTGGAATTCCGGTAAAACAACGTAATCCCGAAGCTGTCCTCCAGCTGCTTGATGGCATGGCTGACGCTCGGTTGCGTAAGATACAAGGCCTTCGCCGCTTGGGTCAAGCTTCCCGTTTTCGCAGCCCAATAAAAAACTTTATACAGCTCGTAGTTATTGTTCATAGATGTGGTCTATGGCTCCTGTGAAATATATTAATTACTTGTATGACTCCTAAACGTATTATAGTGGAAATAAGAAAAAGAAACCATAGCTTGCAGATCGGAAAACGGTCATAGCTGCCTATTACGGCAGCGTCGCCGACCATAACGGATGGTCTAGCGGGCTTTGTTGGAAGGAGATTGGGAGGATGGAGCCAACCACGTTTGTTTTGTTTGGAGCGACAGGGGATTTAGCCAAAAGAAAAATTTACCCTGCCCTGTTTAATTTATTCATCGACAACAAGCTGCCGAAATCCTTTTCATTGATCGGCCTTGGCCGAAGAGAACTGTCTGATGAAGCCTTTCGGGCGAATGTCGAGAAATCGCTCCGTGATTTCTCCAGACGCCAAGCGAAGGATCCTGCTCTAGTGAATGACTTCCTGCGGGCATTCCGTTACAGCGTGCTGGATATTGGCCGCTTGGAAGATTACCGGAAGCTGCTGCTCATCATCGAACAGCGGGAAGAGGCGCTTCAGCTTCCGCCGAATCGTTTGTTCTATCTATCTGTAGGGCCTGAATTTTTCGAGACGATCGCAGCGGGGATCCTGGACAGCGGGCTTGGTTCCGCGGCGGGCTGGAAACGCTTCGTGATCGAGAAGCCTTTCGGCCATGACCTGCAATCCGCCCGGCATCTTAACGAGAAGCTGAGCAATGCATTCGCGGAGGAAGAGATTTACCGTATCGATCATTACCTCGGCAAGCCGATGGTCCAGAGGCTGGAATCTTTGCAGCAGACCAACCCGGTCATTCAGGCATTATGGAGCAACCGATACATCGCCAACGTGCAGATAACCGCGAATGAAACCGTAGGCGTGGAAGAGAGAGCCGGTTATTACGATCATGTCGGAGCCGTACGTGACATGTTCCAAAACCATATGCTGCAGCTGCTGATGATGACGGCTATTCAGCTTCCGAACAGGAGCGACTCCGAGAAGGTGCGCTTTAAGAAGAAGATGGTGATGGAAGCCCTTGAGCCGCTGCAAAAACAAGATGTCGGCGCGAGCGTCATCCGCGGGCAGTACAAAGAGGGCAGCATCCAAGGCAAGCCGGTCACCGGCTATACCTCCGAACCGGGCATTGCGGCCACATCCATGAACGATACGTTTATAGCGGCCAAATTGCAGATCGATGATTACTTCTGGCGCGGCGTTCCGTTCTATATCCGGACGGGCAAACGAATGAAGGAGAAATCGACGAGGATCGTCATTGAATTTAAGGAACCGACGAAGCAGTCCCCATCGGGGAATGAGGATCAAGCGACGCCTAACCTGCTCGTCATTGAAATGAGCCCCAACGAAGGAATCATGCTCCAATTGAATACGAAGGATTCCCAGCAAAAAGGGGAATTCAAGCCGATTCAGATCGATCTGCATCCTAACCAGGAAGAGCAGCCTGAGGCTTACGAGAACTTGATTCACGACGCCTTGCGCGGTGACTCTACGTTCTTTGCCCATTGGGACGAGGTTGAATTATCGTGGGCATGGGCCCAGCCGATCCTGGATGCCTTCAAAGAAAATCTGGTTCCGCTGCATCTGTATGAAGCGGGGACTTACGGACCTGCCGAATCCGATGCTCTGCTTGCGCAGGACGGCTTCCATTGGTGGTTCGATGCCAAGCCGGAACTTGAAATTATAGAAAAGGAAGGAAAACATTATGCCTACAACACAAACCATTGAACAGTTAGCGATCGATACGATCAGAACCTTGTCCATCGATGCCATTAACAGCGCCAATTCCGGCCATCCGGGTCTGCCTATGGGCGCCGCGCCGATGGCATACACGCTCTGGTCCCAATTTCTAAGCCACAATCCCGGCCATCACAAGTGGTTCAACCGCGACCGCTTCGTATTGTCGGCGGGTCACGGTTCGGCTTTGCTATACAGCCTCCTGCATTTGTCAGGCTACCAAGTATCGATTGACGATCTCAAGCAATTCCGGAAGCTCAACAGCAAGACGCCGGGACATCCCGAATTCGGCCACACGGATGGCGTAGATGCAACAACCGGTCCTTTGGGGCAAGGCGTTGCAAATGCGGTCGGAATGGCGATGGCCGAAGCGCATCTGGCCGCGAAATTCAACCAAGACGGCTTCCCGGTAGTGGATCATTACACGTATGCGCTAGTCGGTGACGGCTGTTTGATGGAAGGGATCTCTTATGAGGCCATGTCCATGGCCGGACATATGAAGCTTGGCAAATTAATCGTATTATATGATTCGAACGACATTTCATTGGATGGAGATTTAAACCTTTCCTTTGGGGAGAATATCAAGAAAAGAGCGGAATCGGCGAATTGGGAATATTTAAGGGTCGAGGATGGCAATGATATTTCTCGAATTGCCGAAGCGATCGCTGCTGCCAAGCACAATGATTCGCAGCCTACGATCATCGAAATCCGGACGATTATCGGTTACGGCAGCAAGGCGGCAGGAACGAACAAGGTTCATGGCAATCCGCTGGGCAAAGAAGAAGCGAAGGCCACGAAGGAAGTTTATGGCTGGCCTTACGAAGAAGAATTCACCGTTCCCGCCGAAGTCAGAGCTCATTTCGAACAGCTCAAACAACTAGGCGCGGCAAAAGAAGAAGCATGGAAAGATTTGCTCGCTTCCTACGCGGCGCAATATCCTGAACAAGGTAAGGAATTTACGCAAGTTATCGACGGCACCGTAAAGATTGATGCTGCAGACATCCTGACGTTCGATGCTTCCAAAACCGTTTCGACCCGCGTGGCAAGCGGAGAAGCGATCAATCATTATTTGAAAACCGTTCCTTCGATCTTCGGAGGAAGCGCCGACTTATCGCATTCGACGATGACGGACATTAAAGGCGAACAAATTTTCGCTACCGAGTCTTATGCCGGCCGCAATATTTACTTCGGCGTCCGCGAGCATGCGATGGGCGCCGCCGGCAACGGCATGGCGCTTCACGGAGGCGTGAAACCGTTCGTCAGCACCTTCTTCGTATTCAGCGATTATTTGCGCCCGTCCATTCGACTCGCTGCGCTGCAGAAGCTGCCTGTCATCTATGTCTTCACCCATGATTCCATTGCCGTCGGGGAAGACGGACCTACGCATGAGCCCGTCGAGCATCTGGCTGCGCTCCGCACCATTCCGGGCCTTACGGTTATCAGGCCGACCGATGCCAATGAGACGGCAAACGCATGGGCATACGCGCTGCAGCAAAATGAAGGTCCGGTAGCGCTGATCCTGAGCAGACAGAATCTGCCGATATACGAAGCGACTAAGGCGAATATCGATGGCGTTGCGAAGGGCGCTTATGTGTTGACGGAAACCGACAACCAACCGGATGTCATCTTGATCGCTACCGGTTCCGAGGTATCGCTCGCCGTGAATGCGAAAGCGGAGCTGGAGCAAGATAACGTGTCCGTACGCGTCGTGGCTATGCCAAGCAGAGAGCTGTTCGACCGTCAGCCGGAAGCTTACAAGCAAAGCGTGCTTCCGGATTCCGTACAGAATCGGGTGGCAATCGAAGCCGGCATTTCACTTGGCTGGGAACGTTACGCTGGACTAGGCGGCAAAGTATTGTCGATCGATACGTTCGGCGCATCGGGACCCGGAAATCAGGTTATGGAGTATTTTGGCTTCTCCACAGGAAATGTGGTTCGTATAGCGAAAGAATTACTGAAGTAAGTAATTATAATTTAACCAAATAAATGGAGGTAATAACTATGAAATTTTTTATCGATACGGCAAATGTGGAAGATATCAGAAAAGCGTATAAAGTCGGCGTCCTTTCCGGCGTTACGACAAACCCTTCTTTGGTTGCCAAAGAAGGCGTGAAATTCGAGGACCGCATTGCCGAGATTTTGCGTGAAGTGCCCGAGGTTGAATCCGTTTCTGCCGAAGTAACGCCGGATGCGCTCACAGCCGAAGAGATGATCGCGCAAGCGAACGAATTAATCAAAATCAATAATAATGATAAAAACATCACCATCAAGCTTCCGATGACGCTTGCCGGTCTTGAGGCATGCCGTTACTTGACGAAGAAGGGCGTAAAAACAAACGTAACGCTGATCTTTACGGTCAATCAAGCTCTCTTGGCCGCCCGTGCAGGCGCTACCTACGTATCGCCATTCCTTGGCCGCTTGGATGACATTTCGGAAGACGGCGTGCTGTTAGTCGCGAAAGTCGCAGAATTGTTCCGTACGCATAACCTGGATGCGCAAATTATCGCCGCCTCCGTTCGCCATCCGGATCATGTCACGCGCGTGGCGATGGCAGGCGCGCATATTGCAACGGTTCCGTTCTCGGTTATCGAACAAATCTCCAAGCACCCGTTGACGGATCAAGGCATGGAGAAATTCGCAGCCGATTGGAAAAAAACCGTTCAATAATAAGAAGCCTTTGACAAGATGCGGGCATAAAGGAGATCTTACAGATGGCGATTAGGTTTGATTATTCGAATGCACTATCTTTTATCCAGCAGCATGAAGTGGATTACTTCAGCGAGTTTGTGAATACGGCTCACCGCATGCTTCACGAGAAGCAAGGCCCTGGATCCGATTATCTCGGCTGGGTGGATTTGCCGCTTCAATATGATCAAGAAGAGTTTGCGAGAATCAAGGAGGCTGCGAAGCGTATTCGCAGCCAGTCCGAAGCCTTGATCGTCATCGGCATCGGAGGCTCCTATCTCGGCGCAAGATCGGCGATCGAAGCTTTGTCCCATACGTTCCACAATCAGATGAGCGGGAATACCCAAGTGTATTTTGCCGGGCAAAATATAAGCTCAACGTACATCACGCATTTGCTGGAGCTGCTGGAAGGTAAGGATATTTCCCTCAATGTCATTTCAAAATCGGGCACAACGACCGAGCCTGCCGTCGCATTCCGTATTTTGCGCGATTACATGGAGAAGAAATACGGCAAAGAGGAAGCGCAAAAACGTATTTTTGCAACGACCGATTCATCCAAAGGCGCTCTGAAGAAGCTTGCCGATGAAGAAGGGTATGAAACGTTCGTCATTCCCGACGACGTAGGCGGACGCTATTCCGTTCTGACGGCGGTTGGACTTCTGCCGATTGCCGTTGCCGGACTCGATATCGATCAAATGATGGCGGGAGCGGCTGCCGCCGCCAAGAAATACAATAATCCCGATCTTGCCTCCAATGAGAGCTATCAATATGCGGCCGTGCGCAATGCCCTTTACCGCAAAGGAAAAACGATCGAGCTGCTGGCTAACTTCGAACCGTCCTTACACTATGTCTCCGAATGGTGGAAGCAGCTGTTCGGTGAAAGCGAAGGCAAGGACCAGAAGGGACTTTATCCCGCTTCCGTTGATTTCACGACCGATTTGCATTCGATGGGGCAGTATGTGCAGGAAGGCCGCCGGGACCTGATCGAGACGGTTCTAACCATCGGAAAACCGAGGATTGAGCTGACGATTCAAGAGGACGCGGGCAATCTGGACGGCTTGAATTTTATCGCGGGCATGACGATGGACGAAGTGAACAAGAAAGCTGCCGAAGGCACGCGGCTTGCCCATGTTGACGGCGGCGTCCCGAATCTGATTGTCGAGCTGGATGAGCTTAATGAATATACGTACGGCGAAATGGTGTACTTCTTCGAGAAGGCATGCGGCATCAGCGGCTTGCTGCTTGGGGTGAACCCGTTCGATCAGCCGGGCGTCGAGGCGTACAAGGTCAATATGTTCGCGCTGCTGGGCAAGCCTGGCTTTGAAGCGCAGAAGGCCGAGCTTATTAAGCGTTTATCCGGAAAAGGACAATAAAGACTAGGAGTGAGAGAGAGACGATGGAAAAACAACAAATCGGCGTGATCGGCTTAGCCGTCATGGGTAAAAATTTGGCTCTTAATATTGAAAGCAGAGGCTTCACGGTATCGGTATACAACCGTTCCCGCGAGAAAACGGACGACCTTATGCAGGAAGCATCCGGCAAAAATCTCGTTCCGGCTTACTCGATTGAGGAGTTCGTGCAATCCCTTGAAACGCCCCGCAAAATTTTGATCATGGTCCAAGCCGGCGCGGGAACCGACGCGACGATCGATTCGCTCGTGCCTCACTTGTCCGAGGGCGACATTATTATCGACGGCGGCAACGCTTATTTCCCGGACACGGTTCGCCGCAGCAAGGATCTCGAGGCGAAAGGCTTCCGCTTCATCGGAACGGGCGTCTCCGGCGGCGAAGAGGGCGCGCTTAAAGGTCCTTCCATCATGCCGGGCGGCCAAAAATCCGCTTACGAGCTCGTCGAGCCGATTCTGACGGCGATCTCCGCGAAGGTGGGCGACGACGCTTGCTGCACGTACATCGGACCGGACGGCGCCGGCCATTATGTCAAAATGGTCCATAACGGCATCGAATACGGCGACATGCAGCTGATCTGCGAAGCGTACGACCTGCTGAAGAACGTGCTTGGCGTAGGCACGGAAGAGCTTCACGAAATTTTCGCCGAATGGAACAAAGGCGAGCTAGACAGCTATCTGATCGAGATTACGAGAGACATCTTCTCCAAATACGATCCGGAGACCGGCAAGCCGATGGTAGACGTGATTCTTGACTCCGCGGGCCAGAAAGGCACGGGCAAATGGACAAGCCAAAGCTCGCTCGACCTGGGCGTGCCGCTCTCGATCATTACCGAATCGGTATTTACCCGCTTCTTGTCCGCCATGAAGGAAGAACGTGTTGCTGCCAGCAAAGTGCTTAACGGTCCGACGAAAGTTCCTTTCCAAGGCAACAAGGCCGCTTTCATCGAAGCGGTTCGCAAAGCGTTGTTCGCGAGTAAAATTTGCTCCTATGCGCAAGGCTTCGCCCAAATGCGCGCGGCATCCGAGGAGTATAACTGGGATCTCCGCTATGGCGATATCGCGATGATCTTCCGCGGCGGCTGCATCATTCGCGCCCGCTTCCTGCAGAACATCAAGGACGCGTACGACCGCGATCCTAACTTGCGCAACCTGCTGCTGGACCCTTACTTCCAAAACATCGTGGAAACGTATCAAGGCGCATGGCGCGAGGTTGTTGCGACGGCCGTCACGAACGGAGTTCCGATGCCCGCTTTCTCAAGCGCGCTCGCTTATTTCGACAGCTACCGCACGGAGCGTCTGCCTGCCAACCTGCTTCAAGCGCAGCGCGACTATTTCGGCGCGCATACGTTCAAGCGCGTCGATAAAGAAGGATCGTTCCACTTCCAATGGATGGAAAATAACGAATAACAGGATAGTTGCGGGCTTTAACGCAGCCTCATCCTGAATTAAAAGAATAAAGCACTTCTGCGTATGGCCATGAAGGATCAACCTTCATTGTTATCCATTGCAGAAGTGCTTTTTCTGTAATTAAATCAGTAGATGGAAGGTTTAGGTTCCCGGTGTTAAGGTGACCTGAATATCATCAACATAGTAGGTGGTTAGACCTTCATAACCGGAGTCACTGCCGATAATGACGAACAGCTCTCCCGAAGCATTAGTCTTTAGCGTCGCTGCGTGACTCATCGTCTTTTGCTGGAAACCTTCCGTATCGCTATCGGGTTTAACCATATTACCGACGATTTTCAAATCGTCCCCCTCGGTGGATTGGTTTCCTTTATCCAGGTTGAGCTTGAAGTACGTATTTTCCCCATCACGTTCCTTCGTAACCTCCGGCTCTTTCGAAGCAAAGCCCGCTTTTATGCTGACAGCTTCTCCGGGAGCGCCTCCTACGCCCATCATGTCGCCGGCTTGATTCGTGTACAAGCTGAACGACAGTGCGGCATCATAAACGGTGTCGGGCTTTAAACCGCTTATTTTTTGCGTCGTGTACATAAACAAGTCGTCGCTGCGGTTCATTCCGTTCAGCTTCAGCGCATAATTGGTTGTGTTACCCTCAATTGCAATCAACTCCCTGGCATAGGAAAGCTCATAAATCGAAGGGTCGTATTCTACGGGCAGATCGGCAAATCCGCCCAACCAGCCCTCATCGCCGCGATCGAACGAATAGCTTTCCGAGATAACGCCGGCTTCTTCGCCATTCACTTTAACGGTTACTTTTTTCGTAGCCGCTTCCCAATTCGTGCTTGAGCCAAGCAATTGCGCAACGCTATTCGCAGGGACGAAGGCATGTCCGCGTGTAACGGTAACTTTTGCCGGGAGCTTGGTATTTTTCACAAAAGTGCCCGCTGCGGTGTCATCGCCCGCTTTAAGCGCGACGGTCAATCCGCCTCTAGTCAGATGGATCGTCTTCTCCAATGGATCCCAGTCAATAGCCGCATCCAAGCCTTCAGCCAGAGCACGCACGGGTACCATTGCAGTCCCTTTCTCCATATATGGCGCGACGGCGAGCTTCATGGCTCCGTTATTGCCGATAGCCTGCAGACTGCCAATCTGAAATTGAACGGACGGTAAGTCGTTCTCATCCGCGCCGAACACCGTGGTGATTGGAAGGACCGCAGTCAGAGCTGCAGCTGCAGCCATTGCAACGATACCTTTTCTTTTATTCTTCATCTTAAAGTTTGTCATTAGATGCACCTGCTTTCATATCGTTGGTGGTGTGTACAGCATTCTTAACGCCAAGCCGATTGAAAAGGTTGCAAAACGGTTACTTGCGCATTTCAGGCATCTGGCAGCAACTCGATAAAACGGCTCGCGGCTTTCGCTAGAGGGACGTCCTTCAGCTTGATGATGCCGATTTTTCTTGGAGGAATCGGATTGGTCAGTTTAATTTCATAAACCAACGATTGATCAAGCTCCTTTGTAATAAATTCCTTGATGACACATGCGATACCAAATCCGGTCCTTGTGAACTCCAAGAGCAGGTCGTTGCTGCCAAGCTCGATTTCAGGCTTGATCGTGACGCCATTGCGGCTGGTGAACCCGTCGATGTATGCTCGCGTACTGCTGCCCTTCTCCAGCAGTAGAATCGGGTAACCCGCCAATGTTTCGATCGAAACCGGCACTTCCGTCAGATGTCTGAATTTTTCGCCTGCAATAAAACAATCTTCAATTCGCATACTTTCCCGGATGTCGATTTTAGGATCCTGTACGGGCAGGTTTACGATACCGAAATCGATTTTTCCTTGTTTTAAAAGGTTAATCGTCTCGGGCGTGGTACGGTTGGTCACTTGAAATTTAATTGCCGGGTATGTCTGATGGAAAGCTTCCATATAGGAAAGCAGGTAATGCTTGCATAACGTATCGCCGGCTCCGATTTTTATTTCGCCTCCCGACAACTGATGTAACTCGGCCATTTTTCTTTCTCCGGTATTAATGAAATTGAAGGCTTGATCAATATATTTAAAAAGCAATTCACCTTCATGCGTCAACTTGACCCCTTTGGAGGTCCGGAAGAACAATTGCCCTCCAAGCCTCGATTCCAATTGTTTAATGGAATGAGTGACTGCAGGCTGTGTGATGTACAGTTCTTCCGCGGCTCTGGACAAATTGCCCGCTTTAGCAGCGAAGTAGAATACGCGATACCACTCCATGTTTTCGACCATGTCATCAATCTCCTTTATATCATGTATTATCAATATTAATTTCATTTATAGTTATATCCTCATTATAATTAGCTGTAGGAAACGATTTCAAGTGAGAGGACAGTGATTATGGGAATTACGGCTGTTGTCGGAGCGAATTGGGGCGATGAGGGAAAAGGCAAGATTACGGACGTGCTGGCGGCGGAAGCCCATTATGTGGTGCGGTATCAGGGCGGGAGCAACGCAGGGCATACGATTATTAATCCGATGGGTAAATTCGCGCTTCATTTGCTGCCGTCAGGCGTTTTTTATCCGAAAGTGGTCAATGTAATCGGCCCCGGAGTCGCATTAAATGCCGAGGATTTGCTTCGCGAGTACGATGAGCTGATTTCCCGGGGGGTGCCAAATCCGATTATCCGCGTGTCCGACCGGGCACAGGTTGTACTGCCTTATCACAAGCTGCTGGATGCCTTGGAGGAGGAGCGGCTGGGCGAGCGGCAATTCGGTTCAACGAAATCGGGAATTGCCCCCTTTTATGCGGATAAATATTTGAAGCTTGGCATACAGGTAGCGGATTTATATGATCCGGAGAGGCTTAGGCAGAGATTGGAAGCATCGCTGGCGCCGAAGAATACGCTGCTGACACATCTTTATAAGAGGCCGATCATTTCAATCGATGCGTTATTAGAGAATTTGACGTCGAGTGCCGAGCGGTTGAAGCCATTTATTTGTGACACAACCGTTCTGTTGCGCCAAGCATTGGCTCGCGGAGAGAAAATTCTTCTGGAAGGTCAGCTTGGCGCATTGCGGGACCCGGATCACGGCATATATCCATACTCCACTTCTTCATCGACGCTTGCGGGATTCGCGGCGGTTGGCGCGGGTGTACCCCCATATTCGATCCATGAGATCGTAGCCGTCGTCAAAGCGTACTCGAGCTGCGTCGGCGCAGGACCGTTCATATCGGAAATTGAAGGCGGTCCCGGCGATGAGCTTCGCAAGCTGGGAGGGGATGCAGGCGAATACGGCGCAACGACCGGACGTCCCAGAAGGTTGGGATGGTTCGACGCCATCGCTACCCGATACGGGTGCATGCTGCAGGGTTCAACGGAAGCGGCGCTTACAAACCTCGACGT
This sequence comes from Paenibacillus harenae DSM 16969, assembly GCF_000422465.1. Taxonomy (GTDB): domain Bacteria; phylum Bacillota; class Bacilli; order Paenibacillales; family Paenibacillaceae; genus Pristimantibacillus; species Pristimantibacillus harenae. The sequence goes on from NZ_KE383842.1 coordinate 1,139,612, forward strand.
ACTCGGGTATCTAAATGAGATCCCGGTGTGCACAGCATATGAAATCGATGGCAGGATAACAGAGGATTTTCCCGTATCGTCTATGTTGAAGCGCGCTAAACCTGTGTGGAAAAAGCTTCCCGGGTGGAGAGAGGATATTTCCGAAATTCGCAGCTTTGACACACTGCCGGTTAATGCCCGAAAATATGTTCAATTCATTGAAGAGCAAATCGGCCTACCGATTCGCCGAATTTCAGTCGGTCCTAAACGAGACCAGATAATTGATAGAAGATAAGCTCTCCCATCGATAGTTAAGCGGATCGATCAAACAAGGATTTCTCCAAGTCATGGACCCTGTGACCTTTGGAGAACTCCTTTTTTATATCGATGATGGTTCGATGGGGGTGGGAAAAAAGTCCAATTTTTGTTCGATCGATCTATTTTATGGGTCAACGCCCGGATTATCGAGTATGATTTGTAGAGACACCACGATCTTAACTCCGAAATGGATAACCGGAACGATCATGGATTTCCCGGCTTTCACATGGAAATTCGGTTGGGGAGGGATCGATACGAATACGATATGGCGGATCCGAAACGGAATCAGAGACTACGCGGAAGCAGCTTACTTATTCGTACGGAAAATACCGCAGCGTTATCCGTGGCTCAAAACGATCTACGCGATATGGTGCTGGCTGTCGCTGCTGCTGTTCATCGCGGGCTTATTCCTGTTCCGGGATTCGCGAACTATGCTGGTGCAGTATCTATGGTCGTTTTATGTGATGCTGCAGTTCTGGCTGTTATGCCGAAGTAAGACGTTTACATGGAAAAAAACCGCGGCATTCATGCTGCTCGGAGTCTTCCTCGTGATCCCGGTTACGGCATGGACGCTGTTGACGGCACACGGTTTGTTCGGCGGACGGACGTCGAATACCTGGTCGGTCGCGGTGCTCACTCCCATCTTCGAAGAGATTTGGAAGCTGCTCCCTCTGGGGATGTATTTGCTCTTCTCGCGCAGGGCGTCATCGATGAGCTTGAGCGACTATACGTTGGCGGGAGCGGCCGCAGGCGTCGGCTTCCAGCTCATGGAAGAGCTTAGCCGCAGATGGCTGAACTCAGGATTGATTGGACGGACGTACGGTTACAGCACGACGCTGCTGGGAGGAGAGACGATCCACTGGGATTTTTGGACGCTTTTTCCGGGCCGGTTCGAGGAGAGCTTCCTGCCGAGTCTCATGATGGTCAGCCATCCGGTACATACGGCGATGGTCACTCTTGGACTTGGGTTAGCCATTCGAAGCCGTAAGCGGCTGACGAACGCTGTCTACGCCCTGCCTGCGCTGCTGCTGGCCTGGTCGATTCTGGAGCATGCCGCATACAACGGGCAGAACTCTTTGCCGGACTGGATCATGAAGCTCAACGATTGGACCGGAAGCGGCTATCAGGCGAAGAGTTTCTTCCTGCTGATGCTGATCCTGGGGCTTATCCTGGATTATATCGCGCTCTACCTTGTGAAGAGCCGGCTCCCGATGATGGCGGGCGAGCGGTTCATTGATCCGCTTAGTGAGCTGTGGCATATGACGGCTGCTTTCGCGCAGAGGCGTGAAAGCTTCTCCAGCGTAATGGCCTGGACGAGAGAGCGCAGGGAGATGGGGTTTTCCTTGCTGTACGGCAATGCCGAGGCAATGTCCGTCCGGGAAGAGTTGAACGTTCGTATGCAGCGCCACTACCGAATGGCGGCAGGCCTTACCGCAATCTTGCTTGTCGCAGGCCTGATCGCGGGCTTCGCCGCATACTCGCAGGCAGCCGTTCATCCTGCAGACAGCGCATGCTTCTCCTGCTTGTTCGACTCGCTTCAGAATTGGTGGGACCGGCTCAGCTTCGGGGAGAAGGGGGCAATCGTGCTTGGAGCGTTCGCTCTATCCCTGCTGTTTGTCGGCTTCTGGCCGGCGCTGGGCATCGCGTTGACTGCCGCGAGCATCCCGGGGAGCGGTCACGAGATTGCTAAAACCATCCGGGATCCCAAACGGCTGCTCACGCCCGAGAATGCCATCGCCGCTTTGCTGGCTCTGGCGCTAAGCCGCGTTCCTTTCGGGCGTCTGGCGGATGAGTTCGTCAAGAAAGGCGGAAAGCGGCTCAAGGACTGGCTGGATAAGCTGTTCAAGCGCAGGACCAAGCCTGATCCGGACGTATCCCATAAGCCGGATATAGACGAACCGGACAAGAAACCCGATCCCGAAGAGCAAGCTCCGCCGAAAGAGTCTGACGATTATGTACACTGGAGTAAAGCAAAGTACAAAGGTATTGAGCTGTACGACAGCCGTAATGGAGCGCTCGGAGAGTTCGACGGTATCGATGTCGAGAACGGCATTTTCTATGAAGCCAAGTCAGCCGAAGGGTTGAATCGCATTCATCCCAAAACCGGCAAGCCGCAGCAGACGCCGCAGCAATTTACGGATAAACAGCTCTACCAGAAAACGCGGACCCGCATCAACAACCTGATGGAAAAGGCGGTAGGGACGAGGACAACGCCTGATGGGACATCGGACATTCCGAGCTTGGAGGAGATCAAGGGGATCCGCAACTTCCAGTTCCAGCTGGACGGCGACTCGCCGGAGCTTCGCGCCGCGGCTGAGAATAGTCTGAACCGCCTGCGCCAGGAATTCCCGGATTACACATTTACCATAAGATTTGGAGTGAAGTAAGATGTCGATTAGCGCCATTATCATCGATCCCGAGGATGAATTCGAACGCTCATTCATGCTGCCGATCGCGACAGAGTCCTTCTATAAAAAGTACTGGGAGCCGGCTATTGAAGAGCTTGGCCTGCAGTGGACCGCTCTGTTCCAGGGCGGGACGGATGTGGAGAGAGAGGATGTGCCTTCGGTCCTGGAGGAGATCACGCGGTTGAAGGATTGGGTGCGATCCAGGATGGACGGAGACGAACAGGAGCATATGCTGCGGAGGCTGGATCTGCTGGAGAGCGAGCTTCCCAAAGCGTTTCGGCGCGGAGCCGCGGTCGTCTATATCGGGTAGCTGTTGGTTAAGGCCGGATCATGCAAATGAAAAAGAAAAATAACTCTCGTTGATGAGAGTTATTTTTCATTGCTCTATTAACTGCCTTGTATGCGATTTTGATCTAAATACTGAATGACAAAATCCCTAAAACTGCGAGCCGCCATGGAAAGGTATCGTTTGTTATGCCATACGATTTTGAAGTTCCGCTGGCAAACGGGATATTCGATGCTCAGCAGATGAAGGGGGGAATTCGGTCCTCCGCAATTGCCGACCAGCGCAACGCCCAGACCTGCGGAGACTAAATTGGCAATCGCGCCGGGTTCGTCTACTCTGCAGACGTAATTGGGCGATATCCCCGCCTTATAGAGGAAATCCTCATTCATTTTCTGAAAATGAAACCCTTCTTTATATCCGATAAAAGGCTCATCCGCGATATCGTTTAAGAGGACGCTCGAATGGCCTGCCAAACGATGCGAGGGGGGAACAGCCAGATACACCTCTTCGTTTAGTACGGTCACCGCACTGAAATCCGGCCTTTCCATAGGCATAGGAGTAAAACAGATGTCCACTTCACCGGCTTCCATGAGATGAGCCATCTCACTTAAAGAAGCCTGTGTGATCCGAAAGTTGACTGTCGGATGAAGGGAAAGGAAAGCTTTCAAAGGCTCCGACAATCGATCCAGCGTTGATGTCGCCAAATGAATGCTCCCGTGCTCCAAACCCGCAAGATCGGATACTTCTTTCTGGCCCTCCTCCAATAGGGTAAGCGCCGCATCCACTTTATTCAAGAACGCTTTACCGAACGGATTGAGTCGAATTTGCCTACCGTCTCGGTCAAACAGCGGAACCCCCACATCCTTCTCCAGCCGGGCGATCGTCTTGCTGAGAGCGGGCTGCGCGATCCGCAGCTCTTGCGCCGCCTTCGTCATATGCTCCATTCTGGCCACCGTGCGAAAATATTGCAGCTGCAGCAGCTCCATCGATGCTCCTCCTCTTATATACTCAACGGAATGTATGTTATAGAGTAAGATGTATTTTTATTTATCAATTATCCGATATAAAATAAATCTATGCAAGCGGAATATAAACTTCCCTGGAAGAAGGGGCTTGCCATTCGATTTGGTGTGAGGGGGATCTCCACCATGTGAAAGCGGGATGAAGAAGTGGAAGCCGAAGTTCAACAGCAACCCAGTGAAAAATTGATTCGAATTCTCGCATTCACGCTGATCATCTCCGTGATGAGCGCGACGATGTTCAATATCGTGCTGCCCGAGATCCGCGCGGAATTCCAGCTTTCCTTCGTGCAAGTGAGCTCAGTTACGTCCGCCTTTTTGTTAATCTATGCTATCGGTACCGTGATTTATGGGAAACTGGCCGACATCTACAAGCTTAAAAATCTGATCACGTTCGGCCTGATCTTTTTTGCCTTCGGCTCCATGATCGGTCTCGTCGCCCACGCTTTCTGGATGGTTCTTCTCGGCCGAATAATGCAAGCAGCAGGAGCGGCGGTAATTCCGGCAACGGCCGGTATAATACCGGTTCGTTATTTTCCTCCGGAGAGCCGCGGAAGAGCTTTGGGGATTGCGATGACCGGTCTGGCGATCGGCGGTGCAATCGGCCCTGTCGTCGCCTCTTTCCTGGTTAGTGCCGTTCATTGGCGGTGGCTGTTCTGCTTTCCGATCTTAACCTTGCTCACCTTGCCCTATTACCGCAAATATTTGGATGATGAAAGCGGCAATACAGGGAACATCGATTGGTTGGGCGGCGGTCTTCTAGCCGGAACAGTTGCGATGCTGCTGCTTGCCATTACGAACAAGGCATGGATACCGGCTGCAGGCTGCCTGATGTTCTTCCTCTTATTCGTGATGAGAATCAGGTCCGCGGCGAAACCGTTCATTCATCCTGGATTGTTTCGTAATAAAAACTATACCCTGGGGCTCACTATTGCATTACTGACAAGCGGGATCGGTTACTCGATTGCGTTTCTGATCCCGCAGCTCTTAACGGAGGCTAATCATCTGGCTCCGGGACTCGTCGGCTTAGCTATGGTACCGGCAGCCGTCACCACTGCGATTCTAGGTCGTAAAGCCGGCAAGCTTGCGGATGCAAAAGGGAATCCGTATCTTTTTTGCACGGCATCCGTACTCTTAATGCTTTGTTTTGTTCTCTTGTCATCCTTTGCGGGAGTGTCTCCCGTCTATATTGCCATCTTTCTGATCTTCGGCAATGTGGGCCAATCGTTCATCATGATTGCCTTATCGAATACGATTTCCAGGACGCTGCCGAAGGATCAGACCGGAGTCGGCATGGGACTGCTGGCGATGATCAACTTTATTGCAGCGGCCGTTTCGTCCAGTGTTTACAGCTTGACGCTTGACCAAGGCACGAGTATGAATTGGAATGCGGTGAATTCGTTTCCTGTCGCATTCGTGTACAGCAATATTTATTTCGTTCTTGCCATTCTGCATGCGGCGATTCTGCTGCTCTATTATTATCAATTCGGCAGAGCTGAGCGGAAGAGGAAGGCGTCATGATTTCAATGCTTTCCCGATTGGGAACTTGACGTACCGAGGCGGAGTTTTGAGATTTTACCAATGAATCAGAAATGAAGGAGGATATTATATGAAAGCAGCTGCTATAACAGCATTCGGAGGACCTGAGGTCATGAGGGTGATGGAGTTTCCGGACCCACAGGCCGGTCCGGGTCAAGTTCGTGTCCGGGTAAAAGCAGCCGGCGTGCAGCATTTCGACTGCGCGGTGCGCAATGGCTGGACGCCTGCCTATGGGATCGAGGTGAAGCTTCCGCAAATTCCGGGCAACGAATTCGCAGGGATCGTGGATCAGGTCGGAGACGGTGTAACCGGCATCTCCGTAGGCAGTGAAGTGCTTGGCTTCGCTTTGTTGAATTGTTACGCCGAATATGTGGTCATCGGCGCCGACCAAATCGTGAGCAAGCCCAGTGCAATGTCTTGGGAAGAAGCCGGCGGATTGACCGGCAACGGTCAAGGTGCTTATATCGCTTTGAAAGCGATCGGCATCAAGCCGGGCGATACCGTCTTGATCAACGGCGCAGCCGGATCATTGGGCGCATTCGCTGTCCAACTGGCGAAGGAGTGGGGGGCCAAGACCGTCATCGGCACAGCCAGCGTGAATAATCACGATTATATCCGTTCGTTGGGAGCAATACCGGTTACGTACGAGGAAGGTTTGGCCAATCGAGTGCGGAAGCTTGCACCGGACGGCGTCGACGCCGCTTTCGATACGGCAGGGGGCGAAGGGCTTAAGGCGGCGGTGGAGCTGGTACAAGACAAAAACCGTATCTGCACGTTCTTCGCCTACGATCTCATTGAGGAGCTTGGCCTTCGCGTCGTCCGCGGCGAACGCTCGGCGTCCCGCCTTGCGGAGCTGGTGGAGCTTCATTCCAAGGGCAGACTTCATATTCACATCAGGGATAGCTTCCCGCTGGAACGTGCGGAAGATGCGCACCGGGCTCTGGAAACCAGGCACGGCCGCGGGAAAATCGTTCTTAAGATGGATTAACGCATTTCATGTAACCGGTCAGCTTGGCCTGCTGCCGTTATCTCAATTATCGGGCAGTATAGCGCAGTTATCTTTCACTCATTGTGCCAATATATGGTACAATGAGTGAAATGCTGTAAGGAGGAATCCATGAATCTAGCGAATAAAATTACTAATAGAGTTGATGTTGCATATTCATTAATTACAAATGAGGAGCAAGACAAGGTATTAATCGTTAGAAATATTCACTCCTCAAGTTGGTCATTACCTGGTGATGGCTTTGTCGAGATCGCCGCTGAACACAACCATTGAGCTGTCGTCTGAACGGGTTGCTGCCGGATCAGATGCAGAAGGAACAAAAGGGCTTCCTTTACTTAAGTAAGCTTCAATCATACCGCTTTGAGTCTTGCCAACTTTAATCATTCGATTGCGTGACATTTGTGCCCAAGCTTGAATATCTTCATAAAACCCAGGATAGGAAAGCTCCAGCTCAGTCAGGTCGTTGACTGTTCCTCGGAAGCATATAGATTCATCTTAGCTTGATGGGCATGTGGCGCTACCCCATTAACTCTGTTTTTATGCTTCTCCCCCCAGTCCTTCATAAGTAAAATGATTGGTTCCAAAGTTCTTCCGAAATCAGTTAGAGAATACTCTACCCTTGGAGGGACCTCTTTATAAATCTCGCGGTGAATTATTCCATCTCGTTCCAACTCCCTTAACTGTAAAGTAAGCATACGTTGAGTAATACAAGGATGAAGTTTTCGAAATTCGTTAAACCTCTTTTTGCCGTCAATAAGATGATAAAGTATGATCCCTTTCCATTTTCCGCCAATTACATCCAATGTTGTCTCCACTGGACATCCTTCAGAGTTGGAAGAATAATCAAATCCAATTTTTCGATTTCTCATGTAGTTCACTCCTAATAGTATATTTTTTGATACTATATACAATTAATGTGCGTACTTCTTATATTTAAATTATACATTATAATGAAACTCATGCGACACATAATAAAGTATAGTAAGCAAAAAACAGATGGAGAGTGAAATCATGAAGAAGAATGTGATGATTGTTTATGCGCATCCCGAACCAACGTCGTTGACCCGCCAGCTCGTTGAGGAGTCTGTGCAGACACTTCAGGAACAAGGGCACGAAGTCGCGTTGTCGGACCTGTACGGTATGCACTGGAAGGCAGTGTTCGATGAACGCGACTTCCCGACCAGAGCTAATCCCGATCGACTGTCCTTCGTGACAGAGTCGGGGCACGCCTACTCGACTGACCAACAGACAGCAGACGTTACATCCGAGCAGCAGAAGCTGGTTGCCGCCGACGCGGTGATATTCCATTTTCCGCTTTGGTGGTTTAGCATGCCAGCCATCCTTAAGGGCTGGGTGGACCGGGTGTTCGCTTATGGGTTGGCTTATGGCTACAAAGGTGAAGGAAATCGCTATCGCTACGGCAATGGTGGCTTGAAAGGAAAGCGGGCAATGCTGTCAGTGACCGTCGGGGGGCCGGAGATAGACTATTCGCCGCGAGGCATCAACGGGCCACTAGAGCAGCTACTGTTCCCTATCACCCACGGTACTCTCTTCTTCTCCGGCATGGATGTGCTACCTACTCATGCGGTTTACGGAACCGGTCGCATCACGGCAGCCGATGTAGACGCAGCGAAAGTAGCTTGGCGCTCACGTCTCGAGCATCTCTTCGAGGACGAGTCCATCCCCTTCCGGCGTCAAAATGGTGGAGACTATCCGGACCGCCACGTACTCGCAAACCATGTCGCTGTTGGACAGACCGGATTGTTGGCTCACATTGCAGAATAGCGTAGCGCGCCCCGGAGAAAGGGGGTTCAGCGGTTATCGGAACAGTGATCACCATACTGGAGTTGTACCTTTGCAGTTGCGCGTAACAAGTCGGAAGACTCGGGTAGGATAACACAGCGGCGATAGTGGCGGTCTATGCATGAATATGAATTAATCGGAATAGGTTATTATGCGGAGCCGTACAAGCTTCGCGATTCAAATAAATAGGCGCTTAAGAAAGATAGCTCTTGATAACGAGAGCTATCTTTTTTTGTTTTTAATTTATATTAATAAAGAAAAGCATTTTTTCGTTTTGGGGTACGAAAATTTTAACTAGACGGGCATGGGGTTGGGACAGCAGAACGCAAAATACGTACGTTTACAATTGTGTTGCATCGTGATTTGGTCATGATGGGCTAAGTTTTGTTGCATTAAGCCTCCAATCACTTGTTAATACAATGTATTACACAACACAATCGATCTTGTGCTGTATTCTTAACGTACGGACAAATGCTTAGTTTAAGGGCGTTTCCGGCTTAACGTACGAAATCCGCGTTTTGTTGGCGGGACCACATACCACATAAGAGATAACAAGAGAGGAAAAGGAGCTGCGCCAACTGTCGCAGTTCCTTTTTTTGTGACCAAAATAAAAAACCGGCAGAGCTGCCGGTTTCAACGTCATTATAAATCATTTGCGTACAGAGGAGTACTATGCTATGATGATAGAACTATTGCTTATAATGTCTAAAAAAAGACATAATTAGTTTATTTTATCTACAATATCATTGTAGCACGAGAGCTCATGGGTTGTCAAATGTTATTTCTCTATTTCTCATCTCCATTATTAGACGGAAAAGGAGCGTGTTCAGAAAGATGATGCACACAGAGGATTGGCGGCAAGAACAGGAACGGCTGAATCAGGTTACGGGAAAGCTGCAGGCCGAAATCGTCGGGCTCGAGCCGGAGGTGGCAGGGCTGCGCAGCCAGGTGACGGACATCCGCAAACGATTTTGGGAGGAAGTTACGGTCAACACGAGCACGGACGAAGACTTTGAAGAAACCTTCTTATTGATTAAGCAGCAAGCTGCGGTATTGTCCGAACGGGAGCGCAGCCATAGACAACTGTCGCAGCAATGGAAGAATTTGAACCGTCTGCTGCCGTCTCCCTACTTCGGGCGCATCGACTTTCAAGAGAATGGCCTGGGCTTCAGCGAGCAAATCTACATCGGCGTATCGTCCTTCGTCGAAAAAGACGGAATGAATTTTCTCGTGTATGACTGGCGTACTCCTATCGCGAGCCTATATTACGACTATTCCCCGGGAGCGGTCGCCTATGAAACGCCGGGCGGACAAATCACGGGGACGATGGAGCTGAAGCGTCAATACCAGATCCGCAATGGGCAGCTCCACAATTTATTCGACGCGAGCTTAACGATCGGCGACGAACTGCTGCAGCAGGTGCTGGGCAAAGGTGCGGATGCACAAATGAAGAGCATTGTTGCGACCATCCAAAAGGAACAAAACGCCATTATCCGCAACGACAAAAGCCGGATGTTAATTGTGCAGGGGGCAGCCGGCAGCGGGAAAACCTCTGCGGCGCTGCAGAGGGCGGCGTACTTGCTGTACAAACATCGAGAGAGGCTTAAGGCTGACCAGATCGTACTTTTCTCGCCCAACCCCATGTTCAACAGCTATGTATCCACGGTTCTGCCCGAGCTGGGCGAGGAGAATATGCAGCAGACGACCTTCCAGGAATATCTTGAATATTGGCTTGGAGCAACGTATCGTCTTGAGGACCCGTTCGATCAGATCGAATTCGTGCTGACTGGAGAATCAACGCAAGGGTATGAAGCCCGCCTGAACGGGATCAAATATAAGGCCTCGGATGCTTTCCTGCAAGCCCTTCAAAGCTATGCGCTATGGCTGGGGAAGGAAGGAATGCTCTTCAACAGCGTCCGTTTCCGGGACCGCGATTTGATCACCGCAGAGCAAATGAAATCGCAGTTTTATAGCTATGACTCTTCCGTCCGCCTGACTAATCGCGTCCTTCTGCTGCAGGAGTGGTTGCTCAAGCAGATGGCCATGCTGGAACGTAAAGAGCAGGATGCCCTCTGGGTGCAGGAGGAGTTGAATTATCTCGACAAGGAGCAGTATGCTGAAGCGTATAATATGCTGCATCATGAGAAAGGTGTCTTTGACTTTGCCGAACAATACGCCGAAGCCAATGACAGGATGCGCAACAAGCGCCGTCGGGACGAGGGTGACTTTGATTTCGCCGAAAATGAGGAAGAACTGCTCCGCCGAATGATCGTGAAGGAGAGCTTCAAACCGCTGCGGCGTAGTGTAAAGCGTCTAATGTTCATAGATGTAAATGGACTGTACGCCCAGCTGTTCGGCAACAAAGAGGATTACCGGAAGATGACGAATGAGGCAGAGTTACCCGCACATTGGACGGAAATCTGCGAGCAAACCAAAGAGAAGCTAAGCCGATTCGAGCTGTTTTATGAGGATGCGACCCCGTACCTGTATTTAAAAGAACTCATGGAGGGCGTTCGGACAAATACGGAAGTACGCCATATATTCGTCGATGAGGGTCAGGATTATTCGATGTTTCAATATGAATATCTCAAAAAACTGTTCCCCCGTGCCCGCATGACGGTGCTTGGCGATTTTGGGCAGGCCATCTTCACTCAAGCAACGAATTTGCATGAATCAGATTCGCCGCTGATCCGGCTTTATGGCGAAGCAGAGACGAGTTTGATTCGCCTGGCTCGCAGTTATCGTTCAACCCGAGAGATTGTGAAGTTCACGAGGTCGCTGCTGCCGGTCGGCGAGGAGATCGTACCGTTCGAGAGGAGCGGCAAGAAGCCGCTTCTCTCGAAGACAGACAGCGGCGAGGAACGAGCGACCCGAATAGCGGCGGATCTCGCAGCTCTTCAAGCCGAAGGCTTCGGCTCCATCGCTGTCATTACGAAGACTGAGGCTGAGAGCAGCAAAGCTTATAATCTTCTGTTGTCCATGGGCTGTCAGAATCTGCGGCTCATTAAGAAAGAGACGCCCACCTTCGAGAACGGAACGATGGTTATTCCCGCTTATCTCGCCAAAGGCGTTGAATTCGATGCCGTGCTGATCTACGATGCTTCTTCCGAGAAGTACCGCCGCGAAAGCGAACGCAAGCTCTTCTATACGGCATGTACGCGCGCAATGCATCGGCTTCAGCTTTATGCGACAGGAGAATGGACACCCTACATCCAGGCAATAGATACGACTTTATATGAGGTGCAGATTTTTCAATGATCAGACACTTCAGTTGTTGGTAAAAACGACTGGGGAATGGGTATTTCTTGAAATTACTTTTTTCAAAGTTACCGATCCTCCGGAACTATGGCGCAAAGGCCATTGTAGAAGTTTATGGCCGAACATTGCTAGGCGAAGCGACGGGTTCGGCTTTTGTTTTATGATAGTGGTTCATGAGCATATTGAAATACACCAGCAACAAACTTTGCAAATAGATGTACACGGTGAATGAATATAATAAATTCCATTTTTTGTATGTGTAAACCCCGGCAATATGGCCTATCTCTTCAATCCCAATGCCCACCAAGGAGTAGGCTATAATGTATATCATCAAAGAAAGCCAATACAACGATCAAACTGATCGATAGTACCATGTAAGCCGTCCACCTTAATCTTAAAAAATTGGGTATATTCATTATGTTCCACTTTATGAAAATTTAATCAATATAAATGGCTGAAAGCGGCAACGAGGTCCAACTGCCCGGATAATTGACTCGTTAGATGTTACATCGCATAATCTAAATGAGGAGAAATAGAGTGGAATCCAAAGGGGAAAATATGCGGAAAACAAAAATAATGGCTTGGACTGAAAAGTGGAATGAGATGTACACCTTGGAATCTGAAAAGATTAGCCGCATTTTTACTGACGAAATGGTTGCCATTTATCATATTGGAAGTACATCTATTCCCCCTATCGGGTATGCTAAACCAATTATTGATATATTAGTTGTCGTTAAGGATATAGAAAAGGTTAACTTGTTCTATGAAGAAATGGCTGAAATAGGTTATTCTAATAGGGGAGAACGGGGAATTGCTTTAAGACGATATTTTACAAAGGGTGGGGATAACAGAACTCATCATGTCCATATTTTTCAGGATGGAAATAATAACATTAATAAGCATTTAGATTTTAAGGAATATTTGCTTACACACCCAGAAGACGCTAAAAAGTACGGAGAGTTAAAAATAAAATTAGCTGAAGAGTTTCCAGATGATACACATAAATATCAAGAAGGAAAAGAAGCCTTTGTTAATAGACTAGTGGCAAAATCTACCCGTTATAAAAATCCCCGCATGGGAGGAAATATGAAGTTCTTACTTATATTCGGACCTCAGGCTGTAGGGAAGATGACAGTGGGCCACGAACTTGAAAAAATCACGTCTATGAAGTTGTTTCACAACCATCAGACGATTGAGCTGCTGCATCCTTATTTTGGCTTCGGACCTGAGATGTGGCGGTTGTCAGCTCTGTTCCGTAAGGAAATCTTTGAGCAGATGTCTATAAGTACCAGCGCCGGATTCATGTTCACCTATGTCTGGGCGTTCGATTTGCCAGGTGACTGGGAATTTGTCGATCAAGTCTGTGACATCTTTGAGTCTAAGGGGCATGAGGTATGCTTCGTGGAACTCGAGGCTGACATAGCTGAAAGGCTTGTACGCAACAAGACCCCGCATCGCTTGCAGAATAAGCCGACTAAGCGGGACGTCGATCGATCAGAAAAGGATTTAATTCAAACGATGGAGAAGCATCGGTTGAACTCGTTGCCTGGTGAGATCAAAAGGAAGAACTACATTCGAATTCAAACTACCAACCGAACGCCAGAACAAACAGCACAATTCATTAAAGATCGATTTGGGCTATAAAGGTGGAGAAAAGTGGTGTGGGTACTTATTTTCATGGTGAAAATGATTTAAGGGTGAGAATATGAAGAGTTCAAGGCAGCCGGTCAAAATACAGAAAATCGGCTGCCTTTATTCCAATCTGATCGAATGAAGAACGGTTATTTAAAATATGCTATCAGGAACGTAATAAACTTTCTGCGTATTTTTTTTATTTACCGGGTCTGTAACTATAGTAAAATAAACGTTGCCGTTTTTTGTCTGCACTCCCTCGATTTCATGGGTCCCCACATTTGTAATATTCACAAGAGTTTTGTATGCTCCTGTGTTTGACATCATAGCAATCTGCGGAGTGTCACCTTCCGCGCCGCCTGACGTATATATTTCCGTATTACTAAGCATGTCAGCGCCCTGGAAAGATCCGTTCGGTCTGACTATAGCGCTGCCCGACTGCGTAAAGCTGGCAACGCTGGCGCTTACCGCCGCCGCACTGTCCATTCGCACCTGTTCATTGCTGTCAAGAAGCTGGTTCAATTTGACCGTGTCATAAATGGACCAAGTTACGGTTCCTTCTGCTGTTTGTACGCGGAAAACAGTATGTGTACTGTTACCGCCGGCATCGACACGGTATGTTTCACCTAATCTTGTACCGGTCTTATTGGCGTAATTCATATAGGTGAACCGATGAAGATCCGTATAATCATATGTCGCGCCGGGCGAGTATTGAAGTCTTGCTACTTGGAGCGACCAGTAATACGATGTGGAAGGGTCCGCTTTTGAACTGAAATAAAAGTAGTTAATCCCATTGTAAGTGTACATATCCAGGGTTTGGCAATGACCGGCATTGGTGACGGTCATCTCATCAACGTATGTGGCGTCACTTCCGTTTATGAGCAATCTTGAAAGATAGCATGTTCCCCCAGACCGCTGAGTTACGTAGAGATAAGTTGAAGCGATGTAAGCTTTCTGAACAGCCACGTTGTGATTAAGTCCTTTGAGATTGTATGCGAGTGTTGCCGAAGCATTTACCGTTTTTGCAGGAGTTGCCGCAAATACGGGCAAAACAGACATCCCAAAAAGAAGAATTGCGAGAACAACAGATGCGGTTATTTTTAATTGCTTTTTGTTAATGCCTAACGCGTGAACTTGGTACATGCTGATACCTCCATTAAAATAGATAATAGAATTGGACTTCCGACAAATACTGAATATATCGCTGGTTTATGAATACGACCTGATTATCCATTATTAGAGTAAATCTTTGAATAGCCTTTAAGAACCAATAAATGTTAAAATTTTATTTCCGGTTTGACAGATTCCCACGTGACAGATTACGGAGAGAGAGATTTTTGATAATAATGAAATTGAAATTGAAAAGGGGCAACGACTCGTAATAGAGGAGGTAATGCTTTTGTACAACCATCTAGCACTAATGAACCTTCAAGCAGAAGTTTTGTATACTCATGATCATGCTGGACGTATCACAACAATTAATGAGTATATAGATCAACCGGCGCCCAGATTTTTTTGGGGGCAGACCACTATTGGCCGTGTCATAAGATTTAGAAACGATGTACCGAACGCCTTAGCCCGCGACATCGTACAATTAGTGGACAGAGGGGATTCAACTTTACGACTAGTCGACGTGATTAAAGCATTCGAAAAGGATACTGAAATTCGCGGCTTTTGGATGGGCCCAGCTTATGTATTTAATGAAATCGTAACGGAATACACTGACGCTACTCTGGTCACAGAGGACAATAAATACGCTCTGGAACCCGGATTTTCAACTTTATTATCGGAGCTAAAATTCCGGGAGCCTTGTTTTATGGTGACGGAAAACAACATGGCTGTATCTGTCTGTTTTAGCGCAAGAAAAACCGATAAAGCTGCAGAGGCTGGAGTTGAGACATTGGAAGGTTATCGGGGAAAAGGATATGCCATGCGCGTATCATTATCTTGGGCCCAAGCCATAAGTCAGTCTCAAAGAATACCTTTATACAGTACATCGTGGGATAATTACTCTTCGCTGTCCATAGCAAAACGACTTCATCTTCAGCTTTACGGAACGGATATTTCTATATACTAATATTTGCAATGCCATACTAACAATGAAGGCTGGAGGATCCATGACATTGGATGAACCTTACATAACTAAAATTATGTAAACTATTCGGCATGGATCGTATTAAGCCGAATCTAAAGAGGAGCCGCAGGGATGCGGCTCCTCTTCGTTATACAAGCATCTTCCGAACCAGCTGGGTCCGGTTGCTCACATTCTGCTTCTCGTAGATCGATTTCAAATGCTTCTTCACCGTTACCTCGCTAAGATACAGGCGGGCGGCAATCTCCGCATTGGTCAGCCCCTCGAATACGAGAGCGGCTACCTCCTTCTCCCGGGCAGTCAAGCCGCTAAGCTCCGTCATGCCGCCTTCGCTGCCGCGGACGGGCGAAACGTCTGTACCCTTGTCGTCCGATTCATCGAGCATAAGCTCGATAGGAAGACCCGAACGCTTCACCAGCTTCCGGATGTAAGCATGAAGTTGATCGCCTTGTGTATCCCGTACGAAGACGGGCGTCGGCGTAATGCCGTCGAAGTTCGTATGGACGGCCTGATCTGCCGTATCGAAGCCGAGACTCTCATGAGCCGCCTGGAAGAACGGGTGCGGACCGGGGGTTCGCAGCAGAAACTCGCCGGTGAACATCAAACCGTGGAGAAAGTGGCCGATGGCTGTATGCTGGGCTGCATTCTCGTAATCGTCTTGATCGATCGTATCGATAAACCAGCCCGCGCGCGTATGTTCCGGAACGGCGAACCGCTTAAGCTCCTCTTCCGTAAGGGTGGAGAAATAGGAACGGGAGCACGGATGCTCCATCAAATACGGCATCGTTTTCCGGTTGATGGGTACCAACGCGATCAGTACCGCTATCTTTCCCGCGTCGTTCCTCATGACGCGAAGTACGTCATATTCGAGCGAGAACAGCCGGTCCAGATCGAACCATTTCAGAGAATAAAGGTTCTGCTCCACAGTCAGCTGAAAGTCGAAACGGCGGTTCGTCGCGGCATCGAACAGCTTAATCGTCTGCGGCTCGGCAGTTTCCTGCCGGTACCTGATATAACGTTCCAGCTCGGCGCGGTGGCTCCGGCCGACGGACTCGAACGGCCGGGGAGTAGGATCGAACCAGTTCATGAAGGCGCGGATCAGAGCGTCACCGGCATAATATGTAAGCTCCAGCGCTTCGTGATTGCGCAAATTTCTCGGCGAGCGTTTAAATCTTTCATAGGCGTGAAGGATGGCCCGGGTTTGATGCCGGTCATACAGCTGAGGCGAGCGCAGACGCAATTCTTGAATAACCGCTTCACGCATCAAAGCGTGAACCGTCCAGCCGCTGTCCGTTCTCCGTACGAAAGAGAAACGGATGAGCTGATAAAACTCCGGGGAAGTCACTTCCTTACCCATCATAAAGGAGAGCGTATCCTGATTGAAATAACGCAGCAAGGCGGCGGCTTCGACAAGCGGGCGCATATGCTCGCCCGGAATTTCCCGCAGCCATTGGCTTACAATGAACGGCAGGCTATTCTCCTCCTCCGCGCTCCGTTCTTCGCCGGCCTCCGGTGCCTGCTGCTCCCAGAAGAACGTAAGCAGAGAAAGCGTTAAGGGGTGTCCCTTGGACCTGCGCCAGATGTCCCGGACTAACGACGGATCGGATATATGGCAGTAGCGGGCGTATCGTTCGACCGCTTCAAACGGGAGATGTTCCAAGTAAATTCTTGCGATATGCGATCGCCAGGCGGGCGAGAGAACCCACGCTTCGGAGAGGGCATGGCGCCCGGCCGTTACGATCAGCACATTGTCGTGAAGCCGCTTGAAAAAATATTCGCGCAGCCAATGATCGAGCGCTTCCAGCGTTTCGTAATTATCCAGAAACAGCACCAGGCGACCGGATCCCGCCGTCTCGTTCAGCTTGCGGATACTTTTCTCGAGCAAGGAAGAAGCTTCCATGCCCTCGTCGTCAGGCTCCAAGCTTCTTAAGGTCCGTAAGATATGTATGCAAAAAGCATCCGGAGAACGCCAGAATCCTTCGCTGTCCATTGCAATCGAGGCGGTTCCCCTTATTCTGGCCTGCCGCTGCAGCTCGTCGAGCAGACAGCTCTTGCCGACGCCGGCTGTTCCGAAGAGGTGAATCAGCCTCTTGGTTCGCCGCTCGTCATTAAGCATGTTGATAAAGGCGTTAACTTCCGCGGAGCGTCCGACCAGCAGCCGGCTTTCCAGTTCCTCCATATTGAACTGCATCATCCGTTCCCCCACTTTTTCCATTTCACATCGTCTTAAATCCACCTCCTTATTTTACACGCTCCCCAGTCGTTTGGCACCTGATTTTTACAGAAGGGTATTCTTTTGGATGCATCCTTTCGGGTAATATCGCAATGACAAAGGCGGTGGTAGGATGTGTTTAGGCGAGAGGCTGCCGGAAAGGATGAAGGAAGCATGGCGAAGGTAAGCCGATTGGAACACATAACGCTATACGCTCATGATGTGCGCAGGCTGACGGCCTTCTATGAAGCGGCGCTGGAGCTGAAAGGGACGGAGGCGCCCGGCGAGGACGGGACAGCCGGGCTCGCCATCGAGCCAACCTCAGGCCGGCGCGAGCTGATCATCATGAACAATCCGCATCATATGCACTTGGCTTTCTGCGCAGATTCGTTGACCGACTTCAAGGCTGTATGGAGCAAATTGAAGGAGCTGGGCATTTTCATCCAGGGGCCGTATTGGCAGCAGGAAGGACCTACGTTTTCTTTTTTCGATCCGGAAGGAAATCATGTGCAAATCATTTGGCCCGTTCGGGCAGCGTGGCCGGCCGGAAGAAAGGTGACGTTCGAACAATTGGAGGAATGGGCGGACCGCACCTGAACCGATTCCCATTCCGACGAATGCCAATCCGAATCGCATGTTTTACCGGCAGAGCTTTACGCAAGATTTATCCAATGAAAAGGAGAGGTAATCAAAATGTCTAAAGGTACTTACGGAAGCAACACTTCGAATGGAGGCATGCAGACGGATGCTTTCGCCGCGACTTTAACGGCGGGCTCAATCACTGCAGCCCCTCAGATGGTAAACGACAGGCTGTCCTATCATAAAGCGCTGCTGGAATCAAAGGGAGTGACATCCCTTACCAGTCTCGGCACGCTGCGGATCAGCGGCCACATCGTTCCTCAGCCAGGCGTAACGAAGCCGGGAGCCGGCATTATTAGCGGAGGCGCGATGGTGCAATCCGCAACCCGCATCGTCACCAGTCAAAAAGGAACGCCAACGACAGAGACCTACAGCGGTAAGGCCGATATTCTGACGTCGATTCCGTTCACCAGCAAGGATAAAGCCTTTCTCTCGCTGCCTGCTATGACGGCCGGATCCGAAATCTCGATCGATACGGCGTACTGGGTCGCCTCCGAGGTGTATCTCGCGAGAGGAACGAACATCGTCTTGAAGTATCCGCACCGCTACCTCATTATCCTTGCAGAGAAGCTGACAGTGGAGGATGAGGTTACGTTCAGTTGGGAGAAACCTTTCCGTTCTATTCCTCCGCAAGTCAGCCCAGCGCCGCCTACGCCTCTTGAAGCGCCGATGTCCACGACGCTTGCGGGCATTCCGGGGACGAACGGCTCGCAAGGCTGGACGGGATACCGCGGGTACGATGGCGCATCCGCGCCGGAGCTGGAAGTATGGGTGCTTGAAATGTCAGGCAGACCGCGATTTTATCTGCGCGGTCAGGACGGCACGCAAGGCGGCCAAGGACAAAACGGCGGCAACGGCGGTAAAGGCGGCAAAGGCAAGCCGGCCGTACTGGACTGGGCGGGCTTCTGCAAGGCGGGTGCGGGCGCTGGCGGCAACGGCGGTAACGGCGGAACTGGCGGCAACGGAGGCGCTGGCGGCAATGGAGGCATGGGTGGCCGGCTGAGCTTATATGCACCGATGTCCGTTCTGCAGCAATACGTAAGAGGAGGTTTTGATATCCAGACTGACGGCGGAAGCGCGGGGGCGGGTGGATCTGCGGGCAATCCCGGCGCCGGCGGCGCCGGCGGGGATGTTGGAGCTTCGAAGGGCTCCTGCGGTCCGGGACCCCGAAGACCGGGTCAGCCGGGAGCGCAAGGTGCTTACGGCTATCAAGGGCCGTATGGAAAGCCGGGCAGCGCCCTGCCTAATCCGGTCAGCTTCCTCGACATTGATCCCGATGATTTCAGAAGAAAAATGCTGGTGCCAGCGATTATCGGGGTCAGCCCGCTATATGTCAAAGCCAACGATAGGGTAACTGTAGAGGGAAAACGCTTCACCATGAGCGATAAGCTGCTTATCGACGGTACCGAAGCCGCTACGACGGTTATAAGCGACACACTCCTGCATTTTACGGTACCGCCGATGTTCGGAGGCTCGCGTACGATCCAGGTCCGTCAATCGGATTCGACGCTGTCCAATCGCGCTTCCGTCTTTATTCTGCCTCAGATTATGGATATCGAGCAGGAAGGGATGGAAGAGCGGAAGCCGGATGTATTGCCCCGCGTCAAGCCGGGCATGAAGGTTACCTTGAAGGGAAGCGGCTTCGCGGAAGGAACGCTCGTACTCGTGAACGATCACGAAATGCCGGATGTCCGTCTGATCAGCTCGACGCAAATCGAATTTACGTTGGTTCGTCCTTCCGATACGGAGATCAATGCATCGGGCGAACACGTCGCCTTGAAGGTTCGTTTCACGGACGGCACGCTGTCTAATACGTTCCATCTGGAGCTCGATACGTACCATATGCTGGTGATCGGCGACTCCGTCAGCTGGGGCCAAGGGATGCAGGAGCACGAGAAATTCTACTCGCTCGTTGGCGCGGCGATTCAGGCCAATAATGGCAATATCAAGCAGTATACGAGCGTATTGGCCCATTCGGGAGCGACGATCGGTGACGGCGATTCAAATACCGCAGCGCCGGTGGACGGCGAGGTGCCGACGTCCTATCCGACGATCCTGCAGCAGTGCGACCTGTTCACCGGCCGTAAGGATAAAGTCGATCTGGTTCTGATGGACGGCGGGATGAACGACGTGAACGTCACAACCATTCTGAACCCGTTCGATCCGGCGAATCTGGATGAGCTGCTGGAGTTGCATCTTAATCAGAGCATGTATAAACTACTGGACAAAGTTACGAATGATTATCCTAATGCCAAAGTCATCGTTACGGGATATTATGCGCCGATCTCCCGCAAGAGCGATCTGGCGGCCGTCGAGGCGCTGCTGGTCGCCCTCGGCATCCTTGTGGGAGGAGCCGGCGGAGGCGCGGCTGGAGGCGTGTTCGGTCTTGCCGAATTCGAAGCGATTTGCAGCCGCTGCGAGAAGCTGGAGAGAGATTCCAAGTTGTACCTGCAGCAGGCTATTAACCGCAAAAACAGTGAGCTGAATGCCACTCCGCGGATCTTCTTCGCCGACCCTAACTTCGGCCCTGATCATGCGGCTCTTACCGTCGATCCGTATCTGTTCGGCGTTAACCTGGATCTCTCGCCGCAGGATTTCATTGCTGGCGAGCGGCTGGTATCCTGCACGGAGGCAGGCTGTACCGGCCTGGATATGGAAAAATGCAAACGCGCCTCGATGGGCCATCCGAATCCAAAGGGCGCGCAAGCTTACGCAAACGCCATTCTGCCGTTGTTATAATCCTAATTGAATAGTCAAAGCTGAAAGGGGAGTGTCGGCTATAAGCCGGCGCTCCCCCTTTGCCGCCGATTGAGGGAACCAAGTTGTCCGTGGAACGCTGCAGTCACGCTTGGATGAATGAAGCGGATTATAGAGGGGCATATAGGAATTTAAAAGACGGATCATAATATCAACGTGGCGTATTGCACTGCCGTTTGTTATTATCATTTACATACCATAAAACGAACCTAAAGCTAATATTGGAGGCATTTCAGTGAGTCAGCGTTATCGAATAACCAGATCATTTCAAGAAAACACCGTTGAGCAAACCATCTCTTTGGAAGAGTGCAAACGATATTTTGCATCAAAGCCCGATTTTACGTACTCACCGGTGTTTACAGTATCAGGACCAACCAGTACCATGTCCATCGATGGGGATTTTTTCATGTGGAGCTATGGCGACGTAAAGATTCCATTTCGGCATTATATGGGAGATCTGTACGTTGCCATTTCCAACGATGCAGTGATCCCCAAAATGATTGAAGTTGCGAGTGAATTGATGGCGGATTTGACAGAAGGGTAAAAAACTATTTCATGGTAAGAAGAGACTGCCGGGAAGAGCGGCTGGACTTATCGCTGGGCGGCCGGCGATGAGCCATTCCTGATTGATTTGAACAAGAAGGACAAAAAGTTGAGCTCTCCTTATCATCGGTGCAGAAAAATTACAGGAGGCTATACGTTATGTTGAAATTATTTGAGTATAACTGGCAAGTACGCAAAGATTGGTTTGACTGGTGCGACTCGGCGACCGAGAAAGAGTTGCTGGAGAGACGCATAGGGGGCCCGGGCAGCATTCTCTATACGCTGTTTCACATTGTGGATGTCGAGTACAGTTGGATAAGCGGATTGCAAGGAAAGCCCGAGCCTCTTGAGCCTTCGTTCGAGGACTATGCCGACGTGCAAAAGATAAGAGAATTTTCAGCGCGTTGCCATGAGGAAATCGTTCCGTTCATCAACGCCTGGGATAGCAGCATGGAAACTCGTATTTTGACCGAACTTAACGCAAAAGGCGAAACAGTGAGCTTTAAATACGGGGAAATTATGCGACATGTTCTCGCTCATGAGATCCACCACATCGGACAATTATCGGTATGGTCGCGTCAAATCGGAAAGCAGCCGATAACCGCAAACTTGATTCGCAGGGGATTGTTCGATATTTAATGTTGCTAATTCCTACAATTACAATATATCGATCTGCTTTAATAGACAAACTAGAGTCTTGTCAATTTTCGTGAAACCGCTTATAGTATAATTAAATATTTCATGAATTTGGTTATTTTTTGGAGTAAAAAATCATATGGTTGACGAAAAGGGGGTATCGCTTAGGCGATTATGGCTATCAACGACTATGTACTCATTAAAATCCGCGATATGAGAGACAGCTTGACCCCGGTTGAGAAAATGGTGGCCGACTACATTCTAAATCATCTAGAGGAAATCCCCCTTCTTTCCGTCAAGGAACTGGCGAAGCAGAGTAAAACAAGCGACGCTTCGGTGCTTCGTTTTTGCAAGGCGATGGGCTACAGCGGTTACCGCAATTTTATCGTAAGCGTCTCCGCCTCGCTGGGCTCAATGGATGATGAGCAAAAGGACCGATATACCGACATTCAACCGGGCGACAGCTTATCCACGATAATCGCCAATATTTCGCTGAATAACAGCAAGTCGATCGAAGACACGCTTAGCGTCATCGACCGCGAACAAGTCGAGCGCGCCGTGGAGGCAATTGGCAAATGCAAACGGATCGCGTTGTTCGGAATAGGCGCTTCGGGCCTCGTCTGCCGGGACGCGGAGCAGAAGTTTTCGCGCATCAACAAAATATGCCATGCCTACACGGACGGGCACAGCCAGCTGACGGCGGCCACCTTGCTCGGCAAAAACGACGTGGCCGTCTTTATATCCAATTCCGGCAGCACGTCCGATATTTTGGAGGCGCTTGACATCGCCGTGAAGAACGGCTGCACGACCGTTTCCATCACGAAGCACAGCAAAAGCGAGCTGGCGGAAAAAACCGATATCGTGCTGAACATCTCCACGCCGGAAATTACGTTCCGCAGCGGGGCAATGGGGTCGCGCATCGCGATGCTGACGGTAGTCGACATGCTGTTCGCCGGGGTGGCCAGCGCGGAATACCATCATGTGAAAAAGTATTTAACCATGACGCATAACGTGCTGGCCGCCAAACACCGCAAATAATTCATAGAAGCATCGGTTCAGCCTGGTCGGAGGCCGCTGCTTTTTTATACCACATCAGAATTTATACGTTTCCGACGATGTCGGAATTGTGAATTCTTATTGGCGATAGACCTTCCTCTAAACGCGATCGCTCATCCTCGAAAAGCCTCGATAGAGGTTTTTTCACGCCGCTGGTTGGTTTAAAAATTCAAAAATAATCATCCACTTAAAATTATATTTCAAAATCTATTGACAGGGACGAAAGCCACACTTCATATAAACATAACAAAGTCGATGTCAGAAAAGTCAACAATAATCTGACACGCTACAGGTAGGAGATTGAAACCCTATGGATGAGTACCTTGCGGGACTAACGACAGAGAAAATCAATCCGAACACGCAGATGATTGATGAATGCACGACGGAAGAGATGCTCGACCTCTTCAATCGGGAGGATGCTACGGTACCTGCCTCGGTAGCCGCGGAGATTCCGCAAATCGCCAAGGCGGTAGACATTCTTCATCGTCGGCTTAAGGACGGCGGCAGAATGTTTTATATAGGCGCTGGCACCTCGGGAAGATTAGGTGTATTGGACGCGTCTGAATGCCCGCCCACCTTCGGGACGGACCCTGAGCTGGTGCAGGGGTACATTGCCGGCGGGGATACAGCGTTGCGTACTTCAATAGAAGGATTCGAAGACAGCGAGGAGGAGGGGATCGCGTTAATCGAGCGATGCCGGGTGACGGACAAGGATGTCGTCATCGGCATCTCCGCCAGCGGCAGCGCCGCTTTCGTCATCGCAGGATTGAAGAAAGCCGCGGAGCTTGGCGCCGCAACGATCGGCGTTGTGAACAACAAGCAGTCGAAAATGTCGGAATTTTGCGATGTATGCATCGCTCCCGTCGTTGGCCCGGAGGTTATTATGGGCTCTACCCGGATGAAAGCGGGGACGGCGCAGAAGCTGGTGCTCAACATGCTGACGACCGGCACCATGGTGAAGCTGGGCAAGACGTACAACAATCTGATGGTGGATCTGAAGGCCAGCAACAAGAAGCTGGTGAACCGGTCCGTTCGGATCATCCAAGCCGCAACGGGCGCGGACGCGGAGAAAGCGGCGGAATATTTGCGACTGGCGTCCATGAACTGCAAGCTGGCGATCATGATGATGAAGAGCGGGCTAGGCAAGCAAGAAGCGGAGCAGGCGTTGAAGGTTTGCGACGGCAGCCTGAAGGCGGCCGTTCGCATGTGCGCGGCGAAATAAGAAACATGGGCAAGACATAACTTACGAAACCTACGGGGGAGGAAGATGGTTTTGACAAACAAATTTCGCGTATTTGCTTCTGTATTGGCACTAACGGTATCGCTCACGGCAATATCCGCATGCTCATCCGGCAATAACGGCGGCAGCAACTCTAACGCTCCGGCGACGAACGACTCAGGCGCGGCGACAGAGGAAGCGAAGGACACGATTACGGCGCTCCTGCCGCCGGTATCGGCCAACTACCAAAGCAATTTCGATCAAATGGAAGCGGACTTTAACGCGCTTTATCCCAACCTGACGCTGCAGATTGAACCAGCCAGCTGGGAGGATATTACGCAAAAACTCGATACGCAGGTGAACGCGGGCAGCCCGCCGGACATCGCGTTCATCGGCTCGGACGGCATTTCCAAATACGTCGAGCAAGGCATGCTGATGGATATCACGATGGCAGCGATTCCGGAAATGATCGGCGACTTCGACCCGGTGCCGCTGAATTACATGAAGAACGGCTCCGGCCTGTACGGCTTCCCGGCATACATGTCGATCCACGCGCTGGGCGGCAACAAGCAGTTTCTGGAGGAAGCGGGCATCGACTGGAAAAGCGTTCAGAAGAATGGCTGGACGTACGAGGAATTCCGCGAAGCGATCAAGAAGGGGGTCGTATCGAGCGGCGGCACAACGTCGCGTTACGGCTTCGTATTTGCGACTTCCGGCGTAACGGCGAAGGACTATCTGAACATTCTGATCAAAAACGCCGGCATGCCCGCCGCATTCGATAAGGACCTGAAATACGCTTACACGAGCCAAAACTATCTCGGCGTGCTGAAAGCGGTGCGCGAGCTGATCGACGACGGTTCGATGCCGAAGGAGCTGAGCTCGGTCGATGCCGGCAAACGCTGGAATATGTTCTTAACCGGTCAAACGATGATTACGGGCAAAGGGCTTGCGACGTTCGAAAACTCGGCGAAAACGAACAACAAAAAAATCGAAGCTGGCGACGGAGCGGTCGAAGGCAGCGTCCCGGTCAATTACGTCGTCCTTCCGGTTCCGACGTTTGGCGCCGATCCGGTGGCAAGCGCGGCGGTAGACGGCTACGTGACGTTCCGCGGCAAAAAAGAACCGACGGAAGAGCATAAAGTAAATGTGGCGAAAGCGGCTTACTACCTTGCGAGCGGCAAAATCGCGGCAACGACGAACACCGAGCTATTGGTCGAACAAATTACGGACTCCGGCAGAACGGCCGCCGAAAGCCTGGACGTGGAACGCGACCCGGACAACGCGGCGGCATCGCAGCGGCTTCAGTCCATTGCCTCTCCTGCCCGACCGGATATTCCGGCCGAACTCGGCGCGGAAGCGATCAAGCTCGAAGACGAAGTCATCATTCCGAAATTCCAGGCGCTGCTCGCAGACGAGATTACGCCGGAAGACATGTTTAAAGTATTGAAGGAAGCAGCCGTTAAAGCATTTGGCGAAGACGGCGTCGTGACGGATTAAGCAGCTTTATTCGGATAGCCGCGCGGGCAAGCGGCTATCCGGCCTTATCAAGTTTGTCGAGTATCGGAGAACCGGGAGAGGAGTCCGGCATGATGGCTCAACTGGCAAGAACGGTTAAGAAACGAATAATCAGCGGTGACGGTGGTGCTTGGGCTTATGCGTTTATCGCGGTTGCGCTGGTCGTGTTTGCGCTATTTACGGCGTACCCGGTAATCAATGCGTTTATAATCAGCTTTCAGGAATACAAGCCGCTCGGTTCGACCTACGCCGGCTTCGATAATTACGTCCATTCGTTTGACGACGAGTTGTTCTGGAAATCGATCAAAAACACGATTGTTTATACGCTTCTAACGGTTCCGGTTAGCTTGGTTTTGTCCTTTGGCGTAGCGATTCTTATTTTGCCTCTGAAAAAAAAGCTTCAAACGACGTTTAAAGCCGTGTATTACTTGCCCGCCGTTGCTTCAGGCGTTGCGCTGTCCGTGGTGTGGCTGTGGATTTTCGATCCGCTGCAGACGGGCATCTTGAACCAATTGCTTGCCTTCTTTGGAATCGGGAATCTGAACTGGCTCGGCACCAGCGCGACATCGATGTTCTCGCTCGTCCTGATGGCGTGGTTGTCCAGCCATGGTACAAGCATCATCATTTACTTAGCCGCTTTGATCGGCATCGATAACAGCTATTATGAAGCAGCGGAGCTTGACGGCGCGTCCTTCTCCCAGAAGCTGCGGCATATTGTCATTCCGTTCATGAAACCAACGACATTGTTCCTGCTGGTTACGGGCGTTATCGGCTCCTTCCAGGTGTTCCAGAATGCGTACCTGATGACCGGCGGCGGACCGGACAACGCGACGACGATGGTCGGCCTGCTTATTTTCAACAATGCGTTCAAATATTTCGAGTTCGGCGAAGCATCCGCGCAAGCGCTAATCTTAACGCTCATAATTGCCATCATCTCTTTTATCCAATTTAAGTTCCTTGGCAATGACGTGGAATATTAGGGAGAGGGAGTGACGGCATGGCCTTATTCAAACAACATACGGATCATAAATCGATCCTGTACATCCGTAACGGCATTATTATCGTAGTCTTGTTCGCATTCGCACTGGCCACCCTTTTTCCGATTTACTTCATGATAATTTCCTCGTTCGGCGATCCGATCGAGGCGGGCGCGGCAAGCTATTCGTTATGGCCCGGCAAGTTTACGCTGGCGTCCTACAAGTTTTTCTTCGATTACAGCGAGCATTCTTACCGCTGGCTGATTAATTCGTTTGTCGTGGCGGCCTGCGTGACGGTATCCAACGTCCTATTCGCAAGCCTCGCGGGTTATGCGTTCTCCAAGATCCGATTCCGGGGCCGCAGCGTTTTGTTTGCCGTTCTGCTGTGCGCCATGATGATTCCTTATCAGGTGACGCAGGTTCCGCTTTACATTCTGATCGTCAATATTTTTCAGATGGAAAATACGTATACCGCGCTTATTGCGCCAAGCCTCGTGACGGTGTACAACATCTTCCTGGCGAAGCAGTTCATCTCCTCGATTCCGACCGAAATTATCGAAAGCGCCAAGGTTGAAGGCTGCAGCCAATGGCAAATTTACGCCAAAATCATTCTGCCCCTATCCAAAACCGTCATGGCCGTCATGGCGATTCTGACCTTCATGGAAAGCTGGAACACGTTCTTCTGGCCGTTCCTCGTAACGAATACGATGGATATGCAGACGATCCAGGTCGGCCTTAAAAACTTCCGGTTCGCCAATACGACCTACTTCGCGCCGATGATGGCCGGAGCGACGATATCGGCGGTACCGATGTTCATTCTGTTCTTCAGCTTGCAAAAATATTTCCTCGAAGGCGTTACCGTCGGAGCGGTGAAAGGATAGGTGGAGGACATGGCACAATCTAATGGCAGTTTGCGGCGTTACGCGGTAGGCCTCATGTCCGGCACGTCCGTAGACGGCATCGACGCTGCCGTCGTCGCGATCGAAGTCGGCCCCGGCCACGGCGCAGGGCTCCGGGCGGAGCTGATAGCCTTCGAGAACCGTCCTTATCCGGCGGCCGTCAGGGAGGACATCTTCGCGCTATTCGATCCGCGGCGCGCAACGGTCGACCGGGTCGGCCGGATGAACGTCCTGCTCGGCGAATTGTACGCCGAAGCGGCGCTGTCGGTTATCGCCGCCGCGGGGCTGTCGCCCGCGGACATCGCGGTCGTCGGCTCGCATGGACAAACGATATGGCATGCGCCGGAGACGGAGCGCGCGTTCGGTTACGACATCGGCTACACGGTGCAGATCGGAGAAGGGGCGGTCATCGCCGCCCGCACGGGAATTCCGTGCGTCTCGGACTTCCGCGTCGCCGACATGGCCGTCCGCGGCCAAGGCGCCCCGCTTGTCCCGTTCACCGAATATTTGCTGTACGGGGAGCAGAGCCGTACGCTGCTGCTGCAGAACATCGGCGGCATCGGCAATATGACCGTGCTTCCGGCGGGCTGCTCCGAAGATGAAGTATTCGCCTTTGACACCGGACCGGGCAACATGCTGATCGACGGCCTGGTGTCGAAGCTTTATCCAGGGCTTGCGATGGATAGAGGCGGCGCGCTTGCCCGCCAAGGGCGGGTGAACGAAGCGCTGCTTGAGGAGCTTCGGCGGGAGCCGTATTACGGATTGCCTTTGCCGAAGTCGACGGGACGGGAGCGATTCGGCGCTCCTTACGTCGAGAAGCTGCTTGCGTTTAGGGCGGGGCACGGCCTGTCCGACGTCGACCTGGTCGCGACGGTTACGAAGCTGACCGCTTGGTCTATCGGCGACGCATACCGGCGTTACGTGCGGGACCGTTACGCGGCGGATGCACTGATCGTTGGCGGCGGAGGCAGCTACAATCCGGTATTGATGAGCTTTCTGAAGGAGGAAATGCAGCCGCACGGCATGAGCGTACAGACGCAGGAGGAGATCGGCGGCAGCAGCGATGCGAAGGAAGCGGTCGCTTTTGCGCTGCTTGCCGACTGCGCGATCGCTCGGAGACCGAACAATTTGCCGTCTGTAACGGGGGCCGAGCGCCCCGTCGTCATGGGCAAAATATCGTACTAATTCCGGCCGTTAACAGGCGGCTGGCGGAACGAGGCGATGGAGATGGTTGTCGAGGCTTGGGATGAGCGCTACGCGAACGCCGTAATCGCGTTATGGAATAAGGAAGCCGCCCGGGACGGCTATAAGGAGCTGGATGCGGACAGCTTCAATCGCATCTTCACGGGCAACCCGTATTTTGACCCCAAGGCGGCGTTCGTATGGCTCGACGGACGGGACGTGGCCGGATTTTCTTGCGGCTGTACAGGCGACGAATTGCCTTTGGGCGACAAAGCCGGTTATATCACCTGTATCGTGCTGCGGCGCGAGCATGCGACAGGCGCGAATTATAAGCGGCTGGTGCACGCGCTAGAGGCACGTTTCGCCGAGCTGGGCAAGACGCAGGCCGACGTTTTGTTTTTTAACCCGATGCAGCTGCCATGGTACATCCCGGATACGCCAAGTCACGAGCATAACAACGCGCCTGGCGTTCCGGTCGGAAGCCTGCTGCACCGGTTTTTACTCGGCGAAGGGTATGCGGAGCGGGCGGTGGAGCAGGCCATGTATTTGGAGATGTCTTGCTTTGCCGTTCCGGAGGATATCCGGTTGAAGGAAGCGGCCGCCGCCGAGAAAGGATACGCGGTTGGCGTATTCTCCTCCAGTGAGATCGGCGGAATCGCCGACATGCTGACCGGCCTCGGTAATCCGCTCTGGACCGAGGAGATTACGCGGTGCGCGGCGGAGGGGACGCCAGTCGTGTTTGCGGCTAAGGAGGGCCAGGCAGCCGGCTTTGCCGGTCCGGTCATCCGCCAGCCGAACGGGCGGGGCTGCTTCGCCGGCATCGGCGTCCATCCGGACCATGAAGGGAACGGTCTCGGAACGGTGCTGTTTTTTAAGCTGTGCGAAGCTTTTCGCGCAATCGGAACGCCTTACATGTCTTTATACACGGGAAGCGCGAACCCGGCCGCCAGGATTTACGAGAAGGCCGGATTCCGCACCGTCAAAACCTTTGCCGTCATGCGGAAGGAGCTGTTCAAATGAACGTGGAGAAGCAAACGATATTCGCGATCGGCGGGCATGTCGGAGATGCGGAGCTGACGGCGGGCGGTGTTCTCGCCAGCCATTCTTTGAAAGGGGACCGCATCGTCACGCTGGCGCTGACGGCGGGCGAGCGCGGCGTGCCGGCCGGACGCGAGGTCGGCGAATACCGCGAGCAAAAGGTGCGCGAGGCGAAGGAATTCGCCGAATTGCTAGGCGGCGATGCCATCGTATTCGATACGCCGGACGGCGAGCTGCAAAATAGCGAGGAGAACCGTCTCCACGTATGCGACGTTATCCGGGAAGTGAAGCCGAACGTGATCATTACGCATTATAAAAGCAGCATGCACAAGGACCACAACACGACGAATCAGATCGTGACCGACGCGCGTTATTACGCGGCGCTTGGGCCGCTGAAGCGGAAGCTGCCCGCGCATTTCGCTGCCAGGCTTTATTATGCGGAGAACTGGGAGGACGCGGTCGATTACAAGCCGTACGTCTACGTTGATTTCGACCAGGCTGCCTTTGACCTGTGGGAAGAGGCGGTATCCAGGCACTGGTTCGTTACGGGAAGCAAATCGTTCCCTTATCTCGAGTACTACAAGCATCTTGCCCGGGTGCGCGGCATCGAAGCCCGCAAGCTGTACGCGGAGACGTTCATGGTTCCGCCGGAAACGCTGCGGTTGCTGAAGTCCGAGCTGTAGGAGGCCAGGTCATGGTGAAAAACGGTATCGACAGCATAGCGGACTACGGGGCCTTATTCAAAGGCAAACGGCTGGGGCTTATTACGGCGCCGACCGGCATCAACGCCGAATTCGTATCGTCAATTCAGCTTTTGCACGACCATTACGAGCTCGCGGCATTGTTCTCGCCGGAGCATGGGGTGCGCGGCGATATCGCCGCCGGAGGGATGGTGGATACGTACGCCGATCCTTACACGGGAGTGCCGGTATACAGCCTGTACCGCAAAGATTCGAAGCGGATGACGGCCGACATGCTGGACGCCGTCGATATGGTCGTCTACGACATTCAAGACGTGGGCGTCCGTTATTATACGTTTATTTCCACGATGCTGCTCGCCTTGGAGGATTGCGCGAAGGCGGGGAAGCCTTTCGTCGTGCTGGACCGTATAAATCCGCTTGACGGCGCCACCGTCGAAGGGAACGTGCTGAAAGCGGGTTATGAATCGTTTGTCGGGCATTATCCGCTGCCGGTCCGTTACGGACTTACGGCAGGCGAAGCGGCCGTCATGGCAAACGACCAAATGGGCTTGAAGGCCGACCTTCACGTCGTCCGCTGCCAAGGCTGGGACCGCAAGATGCAATTCCCGGACACCGGTATGCTCTGGGTTCCGCCATCGCTCGGCATCCCGCGTTTTGAAACGGCGCTGCTGTATCCCGGCACATGCCTGTTTGAAGGCACGAATGTATCCGAAGGCCGCGGAACGGCGCTTCCGTTCGAAATGATCGGCGCTCCGTTTATCGATTCGCAGCGGCTGGCGGACGAGATGAACGCCAAGCGGCTGCCGGGCGTCCGGTTCCGTCCCGCTTATTTTAAGCCGACCGCTTCCAAGCATCAAGGGGAGCTGTGCGGCGGCGTGCAGGTGCACGTAACGGACCGGCGCGCGATTCGGCCGCTGGACGTCGGGGTTACGCTTTTGTATATGATTAAGGAGCTTTACAAGCTTTTTACGTTTCTGCCGCCGATCCGGGAAGGCTCCAGGCCGTTCATCGATTTATTGGGGGGGGACTGCAAGTATCGCGCGGTAGACGCTTCTCCGGCGACGCTGCTGGAACGGTTCCGGGAGGAGAGCAGCCGATTTGCGTTGACGAAACGGCAGTACCATATGTACTAGGCGGCGATGACTGCCTCTGTGCTTGACCGCGGTCGCGCTTGGCAAGCCGTACGATCTGGAGCTGCTGGATGGCAATGACTGCGGTCTTGCCGCCTTTGATTACACGGCGCTAATGCTCCGGTCGCTGGCCTGCATACTAAGCGGAGAGACCGCTCCTACAGAAGGTTAAGTCTGATGGAATCGAATACGGGAGCGTGAAGACGGCATGAGATATATAGCCGGATTGGACGGCGGCGGAACAAAAACCGCGGGAGCCGTCGCCGACGAGAAGAGCAATATAATCGGCAAGTTTACGTCCGGGGCGATTAATTTTAACGGTCAGGACGAAGCAAGCATCCACGGCAGCGTCCGGGAGATGATGGCGAAAATCAGCGACATATGCGGCGGTCTCGAGCATTGCGCGCATATTTGCATCGGAGCGGCGGGCGTAAGCAATCCGTCCGCCTGCTCCCGGCTGGCCGCCATGGTCAGGGAATGCGGTTATGCAGGAGGGCTGACCATTACCGGCGACCATGAGACGGCGATGTATGGCTCGCTTGAAAGCTCTTCCGGCATCATTCTCATTGCGGGAACGGGCTCGATATGCTTCGGCCGCAACGAAAACGGGGCGGAGCACCGGACCGGTGGCGGCGGGCATCTGATTGACGACGAAGGCAGCGGCTACAGCATCGGCCGCGATTTGATCGCGGCCTCGCTGAAAGCGCATGACGACCGGATCGCGAACCGGAATATCGCCCCGATGGTATTCGCGAGGCTGAAAGTGAAATCGGTTCGGGAGTTGATCGGCTTCGTATACGATCCGAAGACGAACAAAAAGGACATTGCCGCGCTTGCTCCGCTTCTCTCCGAGCTGTGCGCGCTTGGCGACGAGGAAGCTTATGCCATCGCGAGGCGAAGCTCGCTCGCCTTGTACGAATTGGTCGTTCCCGTCGCGGAGAAGTTGGCCTTGCAGGACGGTGAAATTGCGCTGACGGGCAGCGTCCTTACTCGGAACGCCGTTGTGCGCGCTTCGCTCGTCGCGCTGCTCGGACATAAATATCCGCACCTCAACTGTATCGCGCCCAAGCGCGATGCCGCGTACGGCGCGGCTCTGATGGCGCTGGAGAAGCTACAAGCTTAACCACCGCCGGGCGGACAACAAAACAAGGAACGAGACTGCGGCTTCCGTGCAGTTTCGTTTTTTTGGGCTATTGCCTGCCGTGCCTCAATTGACAACATGTATAAAGTTACAGTAAACTGTAAATAACACACTTAAGTGTAAATTTATCAGTGTAGTGTAACAGGAGGGGAAATGGATACTTATACCGCTAAACAGATCGCCGAACTTATCCAGAACGAGGATCCTGCGATGAACCTTAGAACAGTACGATATTATACTCAGATCGGGATCATTCCTCCGCTTGAGCTGGCGGGGAATAAAAGAGTTTACACGAATACGCATGTCCAATACTTACGGGCGATTATCACGTTGAGCAGAACAGGCGAAACATTAGCAGCTATCCAAGAGAAGTTAAAAAATCTCTCTATGGAGGAAATCGAGAAAATCGGCGATCAGCTGCATCTTTTTAAATCCGATCGTGTGCTCGAAAACGAAACGCATCAAATTACCGGGGATGTTATCATTACCTTGAGCCCCCGAATTTCAGCGGAGCTAAAGCAAAAAGTCATTGACTCGGTATCGATGCTCTTAAGGGGAGAGCAGAAGTGATTCTGGAATATAGGCTCGCAAAGTCCATCATGGAGAATGAGGACGGTCTGAATCATCTCTGGATCCGGTTATCCGGCACTGACCCATATGATCGCAAAAGGGTTCAAATGAACATTAACATGCCGGACGGATTATTACGTTTGCCAAATCTGAATGGCTGCAGTGAGGACCCCGCAGGGAAAATGGAACTCGCACAATCGGACGATATTTTGTTGGAAGTCTATACGGAGGACCAAGTCGCTTGCGGCGTGTATATGATTTCAGTTGACATTTCATATTTGGATGTACGAAACCCACTAAGGATGATGTTAATTGCCATTCCCGTTAGGTTAGTCACTGAGGATGAAATGGATGGTGTTGTGATTGACGATGAAGTCGTAAATCGCCTTAAGCAGCTAAAAGGAAAAGCCGCATCTAATGAGACAGACGAAATAAATGTGTTCGGAATCCGTCCGATTTCTGTAAAAAACGAGTTTTCGTTTCTGGAACAGAAGTATCGAATCGATTATTGATACCCAGGAGGAGTAAATCAAATGGATGAACAGCATCACCGGGAGTATACTGTGGAGTTTCAAGATCCAAGTAACAGAGTAACCTACTTTAATCATGTAGTGGCGTCGAGTGTTGCTGATGCGAAAGGCCGGATTTTAAGCCGACACCCCGACGTACTAATACGAGCCGTAACCATAAATCCGATTGATGATAGAACGTCAAGCATACAGTAAACTTTTATAATGGAGCCCTGAAGGAATATAGGGCGAATTTGGAGGGCAAATGGACCATACCGATAAAAGAAACCGTTTGGACGAAGCCCCTTTTCGTTATCGGGTTAATAAGGATCATACCGTATTTATCGATTATTATGGGAAACAAGTCAAAATCCTGAATGGAAGAAATGCTGTCCAGTTTTTAAATAAAATGAAAGCAGCAGAAAATGAAAAGGCGTCGCAATTAGTAATGGCAAAGGTAACAGGGAATTTCAAAAGGGGAAATGAACGCGTTGGCGATGAGAAGTAAACGGTGCGAGTCAGTATACTAATGAGAGGCCTTAGGACGTGGTTTAAGAGACAGAGACATTGATAATGTCAGAGGACATGAACATTTATCTTTTAGAAGCCGCGCTTTAGCGGCTTTTTTCATTTAAACGGTACAAGCTGCCTGTATAAAACTAGGGGTTGCGTGAAAAATGAGATTAGTCAAAAAATTCGGACGTCGATACATGACTTACAGAGAAGCGAGTAAGGCAATACATGTCCTGTAATTCGTTGGAATTGGCAGGGGAAGAATCCCTGAGTAATCAGGCGTATATTAATGTTATTGACATGACACCAAATGGTGACCTATACTCAAAGAGTCACTAAATGGTGTCCAATTGGAGTTAGTCATTTGGATCGTTTGAAACCTGAATAAGTTTCACTTGAAACGGAGGAGGTGGCGAAATTACCAGCTGTCCCTTGGTAATAATTAGGAGATGGTATTATGAGCGAGAACAACCAGTTGCGGGATGTATTTGACGCGATTGCTGATCCGACTAGGCGTCGATTAATTCAACTGTTAGCAGAGGCAGAGGAGATACCGCTTCATGAATTAACGGCACAGTTTCAAATGGGCCGTACGGCAGTATCCAAGCATTTGACCATCCTCAAAGAGGCCGGACTGGTACTTGACCGAAAAGTCGGCAGAGAAACGCGGTTTAGGCTAAACGCCTCCCCACTCAGAGAGGTTCAAGATTGGGTGGGTTTCTACAGCAAGTTCTGGAGTATGAATATGTTGCGCTTGAACCAACTGTTAGAGGAGGAAGAAGAATGAGTTTAAAATTAGAATTGGACTTTCAGTACAAGACTTCGATCGGGAAGCTTTGGTCCGCCTTAACCGATTCAAGCAAGCTTGCCAAGTGGGTCCTGGAAAATGATTTCAAGCCCGTCGTTGGACACCGGTTTCAGTTTCGCGCCCAGCCGAACGAATATTGGGATGGAATTATAGACGGCGAAGTGTTGATCGTAGATCCGCCAACCCGCCTGTCCTATTCTTGGGCCGTCGGAGAAGAGAAGCACACGGTCAACTGGACGCTGCAGGTTTTAGAAGACGGGAAGGTTAACCTGCATCTGGATCAAACCGGATTCTCTAATGTTCACGGACTCGAAGGCGCTAGGCATGGCTGGAGCAATTGGTGCGGCGAGCTTGAACGGCTGTTGGCACAATAACCGTATTCGAAAAATCTCGTTCCTCAATGCTAAACGATGGGGACGATAGTCGCTCCTTGTTTGACCCGAATCAACCTAAACCGGCTGCATGTCGTTTGCAACCGGTTTAGGTCTACCAGCATGTATATAAGCCGAAATTAACACGATCGGAAGGATGGTAATCATGAGCGAATCTAATCAGGAATATATCGTGATCTCGGGTGCGAGGGAGAACAATCTCAAGAACGTATCCTTGCGCATCCCCAAGCGGAAAATCACCATATTTACCGGTGTATCCGGTTCCGGCAAATCGTCGATCGTTTTTGATACTGTCGCCGCTGAATCCCAGCGTCTACTGAATGAGAACTTCAGTATGTTCGTCCGCACCTTTCTGCCGCGCATACCGCAACCGGCTGCAGACGCGATCGAGAACCTGAGTATGGCTGTAATTGTGGATCAGAAGCGGCTGGGCGGCGGTTCCCATTCCACGATGGGCACGATTACCGATATTTCTCCCATTCTCCGTCTTCTCTTCTCCCGAGCGGGGCAGCCCTATGTTGGACCAGTTAACATGTTCTCGTTTAACGATCCGCAGGGCATGTGTCCCGAGTGCAACGGGATCGGCCGCAGGCTGGGCGTCGACATGAGCAAGGCGCTGGATATGTCAAAGTCTCTCCATGAAGGGGCTGTTATGCTGCCGGACTATTCGGTGGGCGGCTGGGAGTGGAACATGATCGTACAGTCGGGGGACTTCGATCTCGACAAGAAGCTGAGCGATTATTCGGATGAAGAACTGGAACAACTGCTGTACGCCAAGGCAAGGAAAGTACAGATGGATTTTGCCGGCAAGGCAACGAATATTACAGTGGAAGGCGTCATTGAAAAATTCACCAACAAATACATCAAACAGGATGTGAAGATGAAGTCCGAACGCACGCAAAAAGCCGTTGCACCATTCATTTCCGAAGGTCCGTGCTCCAGCTGTCGCGGCGCGAGACTCAGTCAGGCCGCGCTTAGATGCAGGATCAACGGACTCAACATCGCGGAGATGTCCTCCATGGAGGTCGGTCAGCTCATCCGCGTCATTCGGGAGATCGTCAATCCCGTCGCCGCGCCGGTCGTCAAGTCGCTGACGGAGCGGCTGCAGCATCTGGTGGATATCGGGCTTGACTACTTGACGCTGGACCGCGAGACGGATACATTGTCCGGCGGCGAGTCGCAGCGCGTCAAGATGGTGAAGCATCTGAGCGGCAGTCTGGTGGATGTCACTTACATCTTCGATGAGCCCAGCGTTGGTCTTCACCCCCGAGATGTACACCGGTTAAATGAATTGCTTCAGAAGCTGCGCGACAAGGGCAATACCGTAATCGTCGTCGAGCATGATCCCGATGTGATCAAAGTGGCGGACCATATTATAGACGTCGGACCTCACGCCGGCAGCCGCGGCGGTACCATCGTATTTGAAGGCAGCTTTCAAGGCTTGCTGGAGGCAGATACGCTGACGGGCACCCATATGAAGCGGCCCCTTCTGCTGAAGCAAGATTGCAGACAGCCATCCGGCAAACTATCCATCAAGAATGCCACGCTGCATAACCTGCGGAACGTGAGTGTAGATATTCCAACAGGAGTGATGACAGTCGTTACAGGTGTCGCCGGCTCGGGCAAAAGTACGCTGATTAACGAAGTATTCCTCAGCCAGCATCCGGATGCGATCGTCGTCGATCAATCGGCGGTAGGCGTGTCAACACGCTCGAATCCCGCGACCTACACGGGCATTATGGATGATGTGCGCAAGGCGTTTGCTTCCGCGAACAAGGTTAACCAAGGCTTGTTCAGCTTCAACTCCAAGGGGGCTTGCGAGAACTGCCAAGGGCTGGGCGTTGTATATACAGACCTTGCGTTCCTCGACAGCGTGAAGCTGCCATGCGAAGTATGCGGAGGCAGACGGTTCAAGGAAGAGGTGCTCGTGTACAAGCTGAACGACAAGTCCATTGCAGAAGTGCTGGAGATGACGATTGAGCAGGCATTGGCATTTTTTGAGCTTAAAGAGGTTGTGCGCAAGCTCCAGGCAATGAGCGATGTAGGGCTGAACTATATTACGCTCGGCCAGCCGCTCAGCACGCTCTCGGGCGGGGAATGCCAGCGTATCAAGCTGGCAAGCGAATTGCATAAGAAAGGCAGCATCTACGTGATGGACGAGCCGACGACCGGCCTGCATATGTCGGATATCGGCCAACTTTTGGGAATCATGAACCGCCTCGTGGATGCCGGCAATACGGTGATCGTCATCGAGCACAATCTCGATGTGATCAGTCAAGCGGATTGGATCATCGATATGGGACCGGACGGAGGCAGCAAGGGCGGCCAGGTCGTGTTCGAGGGCTTGCCTTCGCAAATCATCCATGCAGAGCAGTCGATCACGGGAAGATACTTGATATAAAGAGGGGATGGGGAAATGAGTTTTTTAAAAGATCTATTCTCAATTTTCAAAAAGAGAGAATTATTATTTTTAGAAAGCTACAAAGAATCAGATGATGTATATACTTTTCTATTTGAGAAAGAGAAGGATTTAACCTGGAATGCAGGGCAATATGGATTGTTCAGCATTACTCATAAGTCCATAAAAAATGCTACAAAACCTTTCAGTTTGGCATCTGCTTCCACAGAGAATGTTGTTAAAATAACAACGCGTATTAGCGATGACCCAAGCGATTTTAAGAAAGCGATGTTAGAATTAAAACAGGGAATGAAAATTAAAATGAGCGGGCCTGTAGGGGCCTTTTATCTGCAAGAAAACAGTCCTTCGCTCCTGATCGCAGGCGGAATTGGAATTACACCATTCCGGTCGATTGTAAAGCAAATAGAGGCAGAAAAGAATGGGGACGAGAAACAAATACATCTACTCTATATGGACACCAGAAAGTCATATCTATATAAAGATGAACTTGATGGAATTGCCAACCATACTTCAATAAGTGTAACTTACCTTGATTCAAGAAACGACTTGGAGCAGAAGATCGATAAGTTTACCGCCTTATATAAGGACAATGGTAAATACTTTATTGCAGGACCGAAGTCAATGGTAGAATCTGTTTCCACTTATTTACAAAGTAATCATATTTCAAAACGGAATATCAAAAAGGATGCCTTTTTTGGGTATTAGTAAAGAATTATTAGTAAAGAATGAATCAATATGGAGAGTTTATGCAAGCTCTTAGAGCAGGTAGGAATGAAGTTCGAAAGGGAAATTCAGAGGTTCGGTGCGGAACAATCGTTTTTTTCTGTTGAGAAACGGAGTTAAATGAACTATTGGAGAACAGTCGAATGGAGCAGATTGCAGTAGCAGTCTGCTTTTTTTCGTTGAAAGGGAGTTTAATCGATGAAAAATATGGCGTTGTCGTTGAATAAATAGGTTATTCAAGATAGCAATCTAAAAGAAATCAAAGCATTATTTATAAGTTATGATAGAAAAAAAAAGGAGCTGATCAAGGATGACAGTAAAACTTACCCCTTATTTAAATATGGAGGGGAACGCGAGGGAAGCCATTCAGTTTTATGAACAAGCAATAGGTGCCGAAGTCCTCACCATCATTACTTATGGAGATATGCCGGAAATGTCCAATACTTTCACTGATGATTTAAAGAATCTCGTGGCACACGCCAAGTTACGAGTTGGTGAAACGGAACTCATGTTTTCGGATGCTCCAAGCGGTTCATCTATTCCAAAGGGTAAGCAGGTAACAATTTGCATTTCAACAAACCATGTGGAAAATTCAAAACGTTTTTTTGAAGCCTTGCGGCAAGACGGTCAAGTTAATATGCCGTTTGAAGAAACCCCTTTTAGCCCCGGTTTTGGTGATGTAACTGACAAATTCGGCGTGACCTTTCAAATTTATACTGAAAGTCAAAGTTAAATATAAACGGAGACTTGCGCGTTAAAGCTTGTACGACATGCGAAGGGATACAACGCGATTTGACGCGCTTTGATGAACAACGATCTGGCACTAAGTTATAAACCCAGCCTGTAACCAGGGCTGGGTTTATGCTTGGATCGAACCCTCCGATACCGCAAATGCGAAGGGGCATTTAAACGAGGCTAGAGAGAAATTGGTGAAATTAATAAATCAACCGTTCATGCGCTAAAAGGAACCGATAGTTCAACACAGGGCCACAGGCGGGACTGTACGTTTATACGACGTTCTCAAGATCGGTTACAGCCAGCTTCTGATCGATTTTCTTGAATCGTTTGAATGCGTAGTAGACGAGGCCGAGAGCCAGCCAGCCGGAGCCGAGCAGCAGCGAGGCGGAATCTAGCAATGTGATGAGATAGAAGACGAAGGCCGCGCCAATCAGCGGGAAGAGCAGGCGAAGAATGAGATCGCTCGCCCGCTTTCGCTTGTTTCTGACGATGTAGTGGAAAATGACGGACAAGTTTACGAACAGGAAGGCGGTTAAAGCGCCAAAGCTGACGAACTTGATCGCAATCTCGAGACTGATGAATAACGATCCAAGCGTAATGATGCTGACGAGCACGATGTTGAATACCGGGGTACGGTATTTCGCGTGGACGGAACCGAAGCTGCCTTTCGGAAGTAATGACGTCCTTCCCATAACGAAGAGCAGTCGCGATACGGTCGTCATTGAGGACATGCCTTGGGACAGAACGGAGAAAATAATGACGAAGGTGAAAATGGCCGCGAGCGTGCTGCCGCCAATCGTCTGCATAAGCTCGTAGCCGGCCGCATCAACGTTGCTGAACGAAAATGTCGGGTATATTTGTTGAATCAAATAGGCTGTAGCGAAATACATAATGCCGGCGAGAAGGACGATAATCATAATGGCGCGCGGGATCGTCTTCTTCGGGTCCTTCGTTTCTTCGGCCATTGTCGTGATGGAATCGAATCCGAGGAAGGAGAAGCATACGAGCGAAGCGCCTGCCAGCAGCGTGGACAACGATATGCCGCCGTTTGCCGGAAGCGGGTTGAAGCCCGCCGTGAAGCCGTTCTTCATCGCTTGATAGACGAGCAGAGCGCAGAAGCCGGCAATGAACAGCACCTGAAGCACAACGAATATTTTATTGACATTCGCCGAGGTTTTAATGCCGATGATATTAATGACCATGACGACAACGGTCAGCAGAATGATCCAGACGAAGGACGGCACCGAAGGGAATTGGGCATTCAGATTAATGCCGAACATGAGTGCCGCAATGATGCAGGAGAATAAATAATCGAGCAATATCGCCCAGCCGACGACGAATCCCAAGAAAGGATTCATCGATTTCGCCACGTACGTGTACGCCGATCCCGATACGGGGAATGCCTTCGCCATCTGGCCGTAGCTGGCGGCGGTGAATATAATGGCAATAAACGCAAGCACGTAGGCACCAAGCAGCAAGCCTCCCGAGCCTTCATGCAATACACCGAAGCTGGTGAAAAAAATCATCGGCGACATCCAGGCCAGCCCCATCGTGACGACGTGGGATAAAGATAAGTTCCGTTTTAACTCCGTAGATTGTTGCATCGGTATCCTCCTCCTTTTTACTCCAAGCCGTTCCGTTACTATCCCTTGTGTTATGTTTCCTCACATTGTTGCAGGTAATTTTCAAAAAAACAAGAGGGTAAATTCCGAACAATTCGAAACAGATATCCTGTAAATTACGGTAAATTCCATGCGCATCAACGGTTTGATCGCATTTTTGAGGCGGGATAAAATTTTTTTTGCAAAATTGTATTGCCACACAAAGGAACAAATGTTAGAATACGTGACATAAGATTGTGAATGGTATATGAAAAGTTTTCTAGGGTTCCGAATCGCTTACCGCGATTGACTGGTCCGAGAGAGAACGCATCGATCTAAGCATCGATGTACACGGCGGGAAAAAAGCCCGGGAGAATGAATCAAAAGAGCTTCTTTTGATATTCTCCCGGGCTTTTTTCCCTTTTTTTATTCAAACCTAAGGAGGAACTTATATGACAGCATCCTACACGACGACAATCAAGGCAGGCGGCAAATGGTCAGCCTATGTGAGCAAGGGCAAGTCGGTTCGCTTGACGGCTGAAAGGGACAGAGCCAATCTCGCTTGTCTGCTCTTTCATGCGCCTCAACCAACCGAACGCTATAACATGCCTGATACGCTTAAGGCACAGCATACGGCGTTATTGACTTCGGGCCATGTCCTGATGAGCGACCAAGGAAGGGTGCTTGCTTCGATTACGGAAGATACGGTCGGCTGGCATGATGCGTTATCCGGTTATACAACCCGCGAGAGCATCGATGCGAAGTACGGCATGACGCGTTATCAGAGCGAAAGGAACGAATGGCTGCGCAGCGCCGAAGAGAACTTCAAAGTGGAATTGTTCCGGCACAATTTGACGAATAGAGATTTCACCATTCCGATTAACTTCTTCTCGAAGCTTGTGTGCGATCCGGATGGCACGATGAGATACGTGGCTCAAGAGACAGCTGGAAGGTCGGTGAGGATTCGGACGGAGATGGATCTGCTGGTCGTTTTCTCCAATACGCCTAATCCGATGGACCCTGCAGGCCAATATCCGGATGCCGCAGTGGAGCTGCTCATTACAAACGCGGAACCGATCGGCAAAGACGACCTATGCGTGAATCATTGCGGCGAGAATAGACGCGCATTCGAAAATACTTGGAACGCTTACGCGTTGATGAAAGGGGCTTATTGAAATGACCGCAACGAGCCGATTCACGATTAGCGAACGGAATGCAGCGAACGCGATTTACGAGAAAACGATTTTTGCCGGCGATGGCTGGATGTACGATCTGCTCGAAGGCCAAGTGCTTCGCATCGTTGATGTGGAGGGCAACCAGGCGGTGGATACGCTGTTCTACTCGTCGGAAGATCCGGCCGATCGCTATAGCGCGATTCGCACGGTGACGAAGCAGCAAAATCTGTACTTATCGACGGGCTCGGTGCTCGTAGCCGAATCGGGCCGCGAGCTGCTCCAAATAACGGCTGACACTTGCGGCCGCCATGACACGATCGGAGGAGCTTGCTCCGCGCAAAGCAATACCGTCCGTTACTCTCACGATACGCTATCGATGCACAACTGCCGCGATACGTTCATGCTCATGTTATCCGGCCGCAGCGAATATACGAAGCAAGACCTCGCGCCGAACGTGAATTTCTTCATGAACGTGCCCGTAACGCCGGAAGGCAAGCTGACGTTCGCCGACGGCGTGTCAGGGCCAGGCCGATATGTCGAGCTGAAGGCGCTCGCGCCGGTCACCGTATTAATCAGCAACTGTCCTCAGCTCAATAATCCATGCAATGCCTATAATCCGACACCGGCGCAAGTTATCATCTGGGATGCCGAAGGAGGCGAAGACGATGTTTAGAAAAGTATTGATCGCGAATCGCGGCGCCATTGCCGTCCGCATTATCCGCACGCTTCGCAAGATGGGGATCGCATCGGTTGCCGTCTATACGACAGCCGACCGCGACAGCTTGCATGTCGAGCAAGCCGATGAGGCTGTATGGATTGGCGAAGGACCTACCAAGGAAAGTTACGTCAACGCCGAGCTGATCTTGAAGACGGCGGTGGAGACGGGGGCGGAAGCCGTTCATCCCGGATACGGCTTCCTAAGCGAAAATGCGTCATTCGCAAGAGCATGCGCGGAATGCGGCATCGCGTTCATCGGACCTGCGCCGGAGCACATCGAGCTGTTCGGCCTTAAGCATACCGCCCGCTCGATTGCCCAAAAGGCTGGCGTGCCGCTGCTGCCGGGCACGGAGCTTATCTCCACGCTTGAGGAAGCGGTGGAGAGCGCGGCTCTTATCGGCTACCCGGTCATGCTGAAAAGCACGGCGGGAGGGGGCGGCATCGGCATGCGGATATGCGGCGACGAGGGCGCGCTGCGGGAAGCTTTCCATTCCGTAACGCGGCTTGCGCTTGCGAACTTTAATGACGGCGGGGTGTTTCTGGAGAAATACATCGCCCGCGCACGTCACGTCGAGGTGCAAATTTTCGGCAACGGCTACAGCGAAGCGGTAGCGCTCGGCGAACGCGATTGCTCGGTGCAGCGCCGCAACCAGAAAATTATCGAGGAGACGCCTGCGCCCCTTCTTCCGGCAGCCATTCGCAGCGAAATGCAAGAGAACGCCAGACAGCTGGCATTAGCTGCCGGCTATCGCAGCGCAGGCACGGTTGAGTACTTGTACGATCCGGAGCAAGATCGGTTTTACTTCCTCGAAGTGAATACCCGCTTGCAAGTCGAACACGGCGTGACCGAGGAAGCGCTTGGCGTCGATCTCGTGGAGTGGATGATTAAGGAGGCTGCCGGCGTTCTGACGAATCTGTCCGGGCAGGTGGGCTCGCCGCAAGGCCACAGCCTGCAAGTCCGGCTCTATGCAGAGGACTGCATGCGCGATTTCCGTCCGAGCGGCGGCATGATCGATCAAGTGATTTGGCCGGCGGGCACGCGCGTCGAGACTTGGATTCAGCAAGGCGTTCATGTGACCACCTTGTACGATCCGATGCTCGCGAAGATTATTGTCCATGCACCGACGCGAGAGGGCGCGATTGACAGCATGCTGGCAGCGCTGAAGGAGCTGCGCGTATATGGAATCACGACGAATCAGTCTTATATCGAGGCTTTTCTCGATACGGCTCCATTCCGTGAAGGGCTCGTGTACACGAACATGCTGCGGGCGTTCAGCCCGAGCGAGCATGCGATCGAGGTGCTCGACGGCGGCGTGCAGACGACGGTGCAGGACTATCCGGGCCGCGTCGGCTATTGGGACATCGGCGTTCCGCCGTCCGGGCCGATGGATCGTCTCGCGTTCCGCATCGGCAACCGGCTGCTAGGCAACGACGAGCAGGCCGCAGGTCTTGAGATGACGCTGCGCGGCGGCTCCTATCAGTTTCGGAGTACGATGACATTTTGTCTGACGGGCGCTGACATGGGAGCGACGCTAGGCGATACCGCCGTTCCGATGTATACGCCGGTGAAAGCGGAAGCAGGATCGATCTTAACGCTTGGCGAGGCAGCCGCGGGCATGCGT
The DNA here is from genome assembly GCF_000422465.1 of Paenibacillus harenae DSM 16969. Taxonomy (GTDB): domain Bacteria; phylum Bacillota; class Bacilli; order Paenibacillales; family Paenibacillaceae; genus Pristimantibacillus; species Pristimantibacillus harenae. The sequence goes on from NZ_KE383842.1 coordinate 1,184,384, forward strand.
TCGTATTTGCTTGTTGAGGGCGGTCTCGATATGGCTGTCACGCTTGGAAGCGCGGCAACATTCACGCTTGGCGGTTTCGGCGGACATTCCGGCAATGCGTTACGTCCGGGGGCTGTATTAAGAGTGCGTCAAAGCGTAGGCTGTAAGCCGCTTCCTGCATTAGCTGTCAGCTCCCAGCCCGAGCTTGGCAAGGAATGGACGATCGGCGTTATTCCGGGGCCGCATTGTACGGAGGAGTATTTGCTTCCGGCTTACTTGGGCCAACTGACGGAAACGGCGTGGAAGGTTCACTTCAACAGCTCAAGGACAGGCGTGCGCTTGATCGGACCTGCGCCGTTATGGGCTCGCGAAGACGGCGGCGACGCCGGACTTCACCCATCCAACATTCACGACAACGCATACGCCGTTGGCGCGCTTGATCTGACGGGCGATATGCCGATCCTGCTCGGTCCTGACGGTCCGAGTCTTGGCGGCTTCGTCTGCCCGGTAACAACGGCATCGGCCGAGCTGTGGAAGATCGGCCAGCTTCATCCCGGAGACACCGTTCGTTTCGTGCTCCTTACGGTCGAGGAAGCCGAGCAGCTTCGTTTCGAGCAAGAGCAATATTTGAACGGGCTTGCGAGCAGCCCCGTACTGCCTGTCGTTCCGGCGAAATCGAACGGACACTATATGCCGCTGATCGCTTATGAAGAGGAAGGACGAAGGTTCCCGATAGCGGTTCGCTGCTCCGGCGACGAAAATTTACTTATTGAATACGGCGACCGCGAACTCGATCTGCTGTACCGTTTCCAAGTGTCCGTGCTCATGCAAGCGTTAAAAGATAGCGGTGAGCTCCCGTTCGTCGAGCTGACGCCGGGCATCCGTTCGCTGCAAATTCATCTCGATCCGGCTCGCATGACGGTGAAGGAAGCGGCGGCGATCGTGTTAAAGCTAGACCTCAGCCTGCCTTCTCTCGATTCGATCGAGGTGCCGTCCCGCATCGTGAAGCTGCCCTTATCGTGGGACGATCCGGCGACGCAGCTCGCGATTGAACGCTATCAGCAAAATGTCCGTCCCGACGCGCCGTGGTGTCCGAGCAACCTTGAATTCATCCGCCGGATGAACGGGCTCGGCTCGCTGGAGGAAGTAGCCGAGGTCGTGTTCAACGCCTCGTACCTTGTCATGGGTCTTGGCGACGTTTATCTGGGAGCGCCGGTTGCCGTTCCGCTTGATCCGCGTCATCGTCTGGTCACGACGAAGTACAATCCGGCCCGAACATGGACGCCGGAAAATGCGGTTGGCATCGGCGGCGCCTACTTATGCGTCTACGGCATGGAAGGCCCCGGCGGCTATCAGTTCGTCGGACGCACGGTGCAAATGTGGAACAAGCACCGTTCTACGCCGAACTTCGAGCATGGCAAGCCTTGGCTGCTTCGTTTCTTCGATCAAATTCAGTTCTATCCGGTATCGCAAGAGGAGCTGCTTCAAATGAGGGAGGATTTCCCATGCGGCGAATTCGTCGTGCAAGCGGAGGAGACGACGTTCAAGCTAGGCGAATATCTGGCTTGGCTGGATACGATTCAAGAAGGAGCGTCAACCTTCCGCCATAAGCAGCAAAGCGCCTTCCAGCAAGAGCGCGCATATTGGAAGGAGCTTGGCATCGCCGAGCATGTCTCCGAGCCGGATACCGCGGTTTCGGCGGAGAGGGAAGCATTGCCTGAAGGCAGCAGGGGCATTAACTGCCTGATGTCCGGCAGCGTATGGAAAGTGCTCGTCGAGCCGGGTCAGGCGGTTCGCAAAGGCGACGTTATATTAATAGAAGAAAGTATGAAAATGGAATTCCCGCAATGCGCGCCTACGGACGGCGTCATCGCATCGATCTTCGTAAAATCGGGAGATCAAGTACTCGCAGGCGATTGCATTGCGGCAATCTATCCGCAAGAGGAGGCTGTTCTCGTATGACGACCGGGGCTGTGCCATTCGAGTTGACGATTGACGTTTTGCGGCAAGGATACAGGCTTCATTATTTTACCCCGGAGGAGGTTGTTGAAGCTGTTGTCCGGCGCTCGGAGCGAGACCGGAAGATGAATATATGGATCACGCCGCCTTCTATGGAGCTAATCGCGCCTTATTTGGCTCAGCTTGAACAGCTTGATCCTGCGACGAGCCCGCTATGGGGGATTCCGTTCGCGGTGAAGGATAACATCGATGTCGCCGGTTGGCCGACGACGGCCGCTTGTCCGGCATACGAATACACGCCGGAGGAGCATGCGGCCGTCGTTGCACGGCTCGTAGCAGCGGGAGCGATCCCGATCGGCAAGGCGAACCTGGATCAGTTCGCGACGGGGCTTGTCGGGACGCGCAGCCCATACGGCGACACGCATAATGCGCTGCGGCCGGAGATGATAAGCGGCGGCTCGAGCTCCGGCTCGGCCGTATCGGTAGCGCGGGGGCAAGCCGCCTTCGCGCTGGGCACGGACACGGCTGGCTCGGGACGCGTGCCAGCCGCATTGAACAGGCTTGTCGGCTACAAGCCTGCAGTGGGGGCATGGCCGGCTGCCGGTGTCGTGCCGGCCTGCCGAAGCATTGATTGCGTGACGGTATTCGCACGCAACGCAGCTGACGCGGAAGCGGTGGATCACGCTGTCCGCGGCATGCTTGACAGCGATCCGTTCTCAGCGGATCGCCCGCTCGCGCGCCCGGCGCAGCCGAAGACTTGGCTGCTGCCGCTAGAGCCGCTTGCTTTCTACGGGCCGTATGCCGCTGAATACGAGCAGGCATGGCAGTTGGCGAAGCAAGCGGTCATTCAATCTGGCGTCGCGGTGAAGGAAGTCGATGTGACGCTGCTGCAAGAGGCAGCCGCTCTGCTGTATGAAGGACCGCTCGTGGCGGAAAGGTGGGCGGGACTTAGCGACTTCGTCGAAGGCCATCCGGGCGAGACGTTTCCGGTGACAGAGACGATCCTTCGCTCGGGCGTTAAGCCTGGCTTCGACGCGGCTTCGCTATTCCGCGCCCAGCATCGTCTGCAGGAAATCAAGAGGCTGGCGCGGCAAATGCTGCAGAACGCCGTTCTTGTGCTGCCTACTTGCGGGGGCACGTGGACGCGCGAGCAAGTGAATGCCGACCCGATTGCAACAAACAGCAAGATGGGGCTATATACGAACCATTGCAATCTACTCGATCTTAGCGCGATCGCCATTCCGGCCGGAGATGCCGACGTGCAGCTTCCGTTCGGCATAACGTTGTTCAGCTTGCCGGAGGAGGAAGCAAACCTGACCGCGGCGGCTGCAAGATTCTTGCGCGTGCGAGACCGGATTACGATAGCGGTATGCGGACTTCATATGCGAGGCTTCGCGCTTGAACCGCAGATGACCGGGTGTGGAGCCGTGTTTGTGAAGGAAGCGGCAACGGCCGCGAAGTACGAGCTGTATAAACTGCCGACTGCGCCAAATAAGCCGGGACTTGTTCGCGTAGAAGATGGCAGCGACGGCGCATCGATCGCGGTCGAGCTGTGGCACATGTCCGCAGCAGCGTTCGGCGCATTCACCGCCGCCATTCCATCACCGCTCGGCATCGGCAAGGTGGAGCTAAGCGACGGCTCGGTTGTATCGGGCTTCGTATGCGAAGCTTACGCTGCGGAAGCAGCGGGCGCATTGAACATCACGGCGGCGGGCGGCTGGCGGGCGGCGATGAATATGCCGTCAGGGCGAAGCTGACGAATCGCGCTGCAGAACCGGATTCTCGAGTTCTCGCTCGATGTATTGTACGGAGGAACCGAATCGAGGACAGACGATGCCATTGCCGTCTGGTAGAATAAAGAATCTGCAGGAGGATACGCGATGAACCGGCTAAATCCGTTCGTCGCGTTTTTTTGTTAACTAACGACAGGAGCTGCCTGAAAGTTTACCAGAAATGTTTTCTTATCGCCTTATACAATCCGTTCAATTAAGTCGCCCACTTGTTCAGCCATGACACGAGGCGGATCAGGCCCTTTTCTTTAAATCCATTATTCGACAATCTCAACGGAGGCTCCCGCGGCAGTTCGAAGAAGGAACGCCGGCTAACAACGTAGAGATAAATAAATAATAGGGGACAGCGCCTCTTTTCAAATATGGTTATGCCTTTTTTTACATGGTTATAATGATTTTATCTTAACAAATCTTTTAAATATACAATTCAAATAAGAATACTAGGAAAAAAAGAATTGACACAGCACCACCTGCATTATAATATTCATGTAGTCGAACTGTCCATACATTACAGAAAAGAATAGCGAGGGGTAATAACATGAAGAGATTAAGCACACTAACATTGTTGATAACACTTACCGTATTGCTGATTGCAGCTTGCGGCGCCAAGAAGGATAATAACAATGGAGGTACTCAAGATCCAGCGGCAAGCCCGACTGAGGATGTTTCCAATTTGCCCGGACAAGCGGCTTGGGATGCGATTAAAGCAAGCGGCAAGCTCCGCATTGGTACGGAGGGCACATATGCGCCGTTTACGTTTCATGATGAGTCAGGCAAGCTCACCGGCTTCGATGTCGAGATCGCAGAAGAGATTGCTAAGCGGCTTGGCTTGAAGGCTGAATTCATCGAGACTTCGTGGGATTCCATTATCGCCGGGCTTGATGCTGAGCGCTTTGATACTATTTTCAACCAAGTGGGCATTACGGACGAACGGAAAGAGAAATATGATTTTTCGGATGACTATATCGTTTCCAAAGCCGTATTGATTGTTGCTGAAGATAACACGGATATTAAAACGTTCGCAGACCTGAAAGGCAAAAAATCAGGACAATCGTTAACGAGCAACCTTGCTGATATTGCCCGCGAGAATGGGGCGGAGATTGTGACGACGGATGGTTTCAATCAGGCGATCGATCTGCTTGCTTCGGGGCGTATCGATGCTACCGTAAATGACGGACTATCCTTCTTGGATTTAAAGAAACAAAAGCCCGACCTGCCGCTTAAAATCGTTGATGAAGCACCGGATGCAGCCAAGAACGCCGCGCTTTTCAGAAAAGGAAATGAAGCGATGATTGAAGCGGTAAACGGCGCGCTTGCCGAGATCAAGAGCGATGGCACTTACCTCAAAATCTCCGAGAAATATTTTGGAGCAGACGTTTCCAAATAATGAATTGCCATGCTGACTAACAGCCGCAGGCGTAAAGGATGCTTATGATATGACTGATCGTCAAATAGAGATTCTTATAGATTCACTGCTGCCTCTGCTAAAAGCAGGGGTAGTTTTTACGATTCCGCTAGCTTTAGTTTCTTTTGCTCTTGGTCTCATTGTAGCTGTTGCTACTGCTCTTGCAAGATTATCCACCATTAGAGTACTGCGGCTTGTTGCACGCTTCTATGTATGGATCATTCGCGGGACACCGCTGCTTGTCCAATTGTTTATTATCTTCTATGGTCTTCCTTACGCGGGAATTACATTAGACCCGTTTATTGCATCTGTCATCGGCTTTACGCTCAGTGTAGGGGCCTACGGCTCCGAGATCGTACGTGCGGCGATTCTGTCGATCCATAAAGGCCAATGGGAAGCCGCATATTCAATAGGTATGACGAGGTGGCAGGCGCTTCGGCGGGTCATTTTACCCCAGGCGGCTCGCGTAGCGATTCCGCCGCTTGGCAGCTCGTTCATAAGCCTGGTAAAGGATACGTCTCTTGCAGCTACGATACTTTATATGGAGATGTTCCGTGTAGCGCAACAAATTAGCGCAGCTAAGTACGAGCCTCTTCTGATATATTCTGCCGCTGGGGCCATCTATCTGTTGTTCTGCTCTGTACTGTCATGGCTGCAGAATATTACCGAGAAACGATTGGCACGGTATTCCGCAAGCTAAGGGAGAGAGTATAGATGATCGAAATCCGCAATTTGCATAAATCCTTCGGATCATTGGAAGTTCTGAAGGGAATTGATATGACGTTGGAGAGGGGGAAAGTGCTCGCGATAATAGGCCCATCCGGTTCCGGCAAGACGACGCTGCTTCGATGCTTTAATCTTCTAGAAGTGCCTGATCGAGGCATATTGACGGTCGGTAAGCAAACGTTGGATTTTGAGGCGGGGAAGAAAGTTCGGGAGAAGGAAGCCGTAGCCCTCCGCAAGCAAACGGGTATGGTGTTCCAGTCGTTTAACCTTTTTCCGCATCAAACAGCTATTGAAAATATTATGGAAGCGCAAGTGACTGTGCAGAAGAAGAGCAAGTCAGACTCTCGGCAACGCGCCGCAGAGCTGCTGGCTAAGGTTGGTTTGGCCGATAAGGCGGAATTTTACCCGCATCAATTGTCAGGTGGACAACAACAGCGGATTGCCATTGCCAGAGCAATGGCTGTTGATCCTGAGGTGCTGCTGTTCGATGAGCCCACATCAGCGCTTGATCCTCAATTGGTTGGCGAGGTGCTGAAGGTTATTAAGCAGCTCGCTGCGGACGGGATGACGATGATAATCGTCACTCACGAGATGAAGTTCGCAGCGGATGTAGCAGATCGCGTCATTCTCATGGATGGCGGTGTTATTATTGAAGAAGGACCGCCGGAGAATGTTTTGGAAAATCCTCAGAGCGCGCGTGCCATTCAATTTTTGAATCGATTGGCCAGTTATGAAATCTAGTTAAAGAACATACGAAAGAGGGGGATGCTGCCAGCTTGGCAGCATCCCCCTCTTTAACCTAAAATCCTTTAAATCTTGATCCAGCCGATGACGGGCCCGAAAATAATCCTAGTATTTCTTAGGCTGTGACTAAAGATTTCGGGAAATCAAAAAAGAACCTGGGTAGTTTTATCAGGTTCTTCTATATTGCACATAAACAGACACGATGATATAATCAGAATGCGACTTTGACAAATTACATGGACACAAATGTTCCATCTTACATCTTAAGTGTACCATGCCGATACACTCTTGTCAAATGTTTTTTCTTAATTTGATGGTTAGGAGAGATGCTGAATGGGTTCTTTGGTTCTCGGTTTTAAGGAAATGGAAAAAACGCAACTTTTGCTCGTTGGCGGAAAAGGGTTAAATTTAGGTGAATTATCAAAATTGGAAGGAATACAAGTACCAGAAGGATTTTGTGTTACAACAGTGGGATATCAAAGAGCCATCGAACAAAACGAAACGTATCATGCTTGGTTGGATCGACTAACCATGCTAAAAGTAGAAGATCGAGATCAAATCGGTGAAATCGGCAGGGAGATTCGACAAATCATGATGGAAGCAGAAATTCCTTCCGAAGTTGTGAAAGCCGTAACTCACTATCTCTCCAAGTTTGGTGATGAACATGCTTATGCAGTGCGTTCAAGTGCGACTGCTGAAGATTTACCGCATGCCTCTTTCGCCGGTCAACAAGACACCTATTTAAATATCATCGGCATCGATGCCATCTTGCAGCATATCAGCAAATGTTGGGCTTCCCTATTTACGGATCGCGCAATCATCTACCGTATGCAGAACGGATTCGACCACAGACAAGTTTATTTATCCGTTGTCGTTCAAAGGATGGTTTTCCCGCAGGCTTCAGGGATTTTATTTACCGCCGATCCCATTACCTCCAACCGAAAATTGCTATCCATCGATGCCAGTTTTGGGCTTGGAGAAGCGCTGGTCTCCGGCTTGGTATCTGCAGATGGGTATAAAGTTCGCAATGGGCAAATCGTCGATAAGAGGATAGCAACCAAAAAACTGGCTGTCTATGGACGAAAAGAAGGCGGAACGGAGACCCGGCAGATCGATCCCGCTCAGCAAAAGACTCAAGCACTTACTGAGGAGCAAATTTTACAGCTGGCGCGCATCGGAAGACAAATCGAAGCCCACTTTGGTTGCCCCCAGGACATCGAATGGTGTTTGGCCCAAGATACATTTTACATTGTCCAGAGTCGGCCAATCACTACTTTATACCCGATCCCTGAAGCGAATGATCAAGAAAATCACGTTTATGTATCTGTCGGTCATCAACAAATGATGACTGACCCCATAAAACCATTGGGATTGTCTTTTTACCTGTTAATTACTCCTGCACCCATGCGTAAAGCCGGAGGAAGGTTGTTTGTTGATAGTACAGCTATGCTGGCTTCTCCTTCCGGCAGGGAAACTTTAGTAAATGTCCTGGGAAAATCCGATCCGCTCATAAAAGACGCGCTCATGACCATCATTGAGCGCGAAGACTTTATCAAATCGTCACCAGATGGTGAAAAAGAACCGGGTCCCGCTAAAAGAAATAAAGGTAAACCACCTGAGGATTATCAAACATTAATCGAATATGATCCGACAATCGTTTCTGATTTGATTAAGCGTAGTCAAACATCGATTGAAGAGTTAAAACAAAACATCCTAACGAAATCAGGGTCGGATCTGTTTGGTTTTATCCTGGAAGATATTCAGGAATTAAAGAAGATTTTATCTGATCCACAAAGCTTTGGTGTGTTTATGACAGCCATGAATGCCTCATCATGGATCAACGAAAAAATGAAGGAGTGGTTAGGCGAAAAAAATGCAGCAGACACGCTTTCTCAATCCGTGCCAAACAATATCACTTCGGAAATGGGTCTGGCGCTATTGGATGTCGCAGATGTGATTCGTCCTTATCCGGAAGTCATTGAGTATTTAAAACATGTAAAAGAGGATCACTTTTTGGATGAACTGGTTAAGTTTGATGGTGGAAAGGAAACCCGGGACGCTATCAATGCTTATCTGGGCAAATATGGAATGCGATGTGCAGGTGAAATCGATATCACTAGAACCCGGTGGAGCGAAAAGCCAACTACACTAGTCCCCATGATTCTTAATCATATCAGAAGCTTTGAATTTAACGCGAGTCATCGGAAATTTGAGCAAGGGCGACAGGAAGCATTGAAGAAAGAACAAGGGTTATTAGATCGATTGAAGCTATTGCCGGATGGTGAACAAAAAGCCAAAGAGACAAAACGAATGATCGACCTAGTCCGGCATTTCATTGGTTATCGGGAATATCCAAAATATGGTTATATTAGTCGCTACTTCGTTTATAAGCAGGCTTTACTGAAAGAAGCCGAACAACTCGCACAAGCGGGCGTTATTCATGAAAAAGAAGATATTTACTACCTTACTTTTGAAGAACTTCACGAAGTCGTACGCACAAATAAACTGGATTACCAGATCATCAGCAAACGAATAGACGAGTACAAATTTTATGAAAAACTAACTCCGCCTCGTGTTATCACGTCCGATGGTGAAATCATTGCAGGTAAATACAAACGAGAAAATCTCCCTGCCGAAGCTATTGTAGGTCTAGCTGTTTCTTCCGGAGTTATAGAGGGGCGAGCTCGTGTCATCTTCAACATGGAAGATGCCGATCTGAAAGATGGAGATATATTAGTCACCTCATTTACCGACCCTAGCTGGACACCTTTGTTTGTATCCATAAAAGGCCTGGTCACCGAAGTTGGCGGACTGATGACCCATGGAGCAGTTATCGCGCGCGAATATGGCTTGCCGGCAGTTGTCGGAGTGGAGAATGCTACCAAACTGATAAAAGATGGGCAACGAATTCGCGTGCATGGAACAGAAGGGTACATCGAAATATTGTGATGGGTGAATACATTTAGTAAAGTCATCAGCCACCTTAAATGATAGCTATAATTTCCAACTATAACCAATATGGTTAAATCACTTGAGCAAAACGGATTTATTTATCGTAAGCGTGAGGGTTGTCTTTTATCGCGGCGGAATATCTCGTGGTGAAAATATGCGTTGGGAAATCAATGGTTCAAAAGGTGATCTGGTCATAACTGCACCAAGTGGTCAAACCCAGTTAGCTGAATTAAAGTTGAAAGGTGGACGAAATCAAGAGAACCAAGTACAAGATTTAACTGTTCCTGAATCTTACTTCGGTAATCATCTACCGACAGGAATGCCAAGTAATACAGCGAGAATTTACGAACAGTTCGCTAAGGACTTGCGTGAAGGCACATGCACGACCCCAGATTTTGCACATGCTTTACGCCAACATAAACTTCTCAGCGCTATTGAAACAGCTTCACTTTCAGGAATGAGGCAACATTTAAGCTGATTTTATTAACAGAGGAGAAATTCCAATGAATTCAACTATGAATGAACGAACATTATCGAAACTACGGCAAGATTATTTGAAGATGATTCGCGGAGAGCTCCTAACAACTATATTAGCTATCTCCGTAGTCGATTCTGAGGGAAATGATGTTACTCCGTCAAAGCTCGTTGATGAGAAAAGTCGCACGTGTTTAAACTCCCTTGGTACGATATGATTTTCTCGCGAATGCTCGCTTATTCGCAGGATTTCGCCCGGATGGAAAAGAGTGGGGACAATATGATTTCACAACGATTGTAAAAGAAGAAAGCGGCGGGATACTTCCAGCCGCTTCTTTGTACATAATAAAAAAGGATCCATCCAGGTTTAAAGATAATTATAAAGATTGACATCGACACAATATGTGTATATACTCATATTTATGAGAGAACATAATTCAACTTCAGATTTTTCAGGGACGACCGATTATACAGTAGAGTGCGCTTGCTTGAATTTAAGAAAAGCGTCCCGTTTCATTACCAGTTTATATGATGAATATTTAAGACCAGTCGGGCTTCGGGCAACCCAATTGTCTGTCCTTATGGCACTTGAACAAGCCGGGTCTGTCACCATTACAACTCTCTCCGAAATACTTCTGATGGATAGGACCACATTGCCGCGGGATCTCAAGCCGCTTGAGAGACAGGGCTGGGTGTCGATCACGGAAGGGGAGGATCGCAGGAAACGGTTTATTGCTCTGACACCCGAAGGCCGGGACCTTCTTAAGCGTGCGCTGCCGTTATGGGAACAGGCGCAAATCCGTATTCGAGACTATATGGGCGATGACCCTTATAAAGGTTTGCTTGGTCAATTGTCTAACATTGTTAAGCTGAACAGACGAGATTAATTTTTTTCGCTAAAAAGGTGTATATACACTTAATTAGAAGGGATAGATGAAAGTGGCCGAATGAAAAAACATCCCACAGTTGTGCTTTACTACGAATCCTCTGCGCATTCCGCCACTCTTGACAACGAAACACTTGATTATGAGTGGATACGCGAATTGTGTCTTGAGGCCGGAGCTGACGATGTCGGGGTTATATCCATTGAACGCTCCGAATTGGATGATCAGCGTGATGACATTCTGTCCGCATTTCCGCATGCTAAGACGATGATCAGTTTCGTTGCCAGAATGAATCGAGAACCGATACGCACACCAGCGCGATCCCTTGCCAATATTGAATTTCATCATACCGGCGATAAGGTAGCGGTGACAGCCCATCACATCGTGTCCGCATTGGAAGCGCGAGGGATTCGGGCTTTAAATGCAGCCATGGGTTTCCCGATGGAGATGGATAAGTTTCCCGGCAAGACCTGGGTCGTTTCGCTCAAGCCTGTTGCCGTTGCGGCAGGGTTAGGCCATATGGGCATCCATCGCAACGTGATTCATCCGAAATTCGGAAACTTCATTCTGCTTGGCGCCGTTATGATGGATGCCCGGGTCAACAAGGAGGACCGGCCGATTGACTACAACCCGTGTCTGGAATGCAAGCTTTGCGTTTCTGCCTGCCCTGTCGGCGCGATCGGTGCGGACGGACAATTTAATTTTTCTTCATGCGCTACGCACAATTATCGCGAGTTTATGGGCGGTTTCAGCGACTTTGTGGAAACGGTCGTGGACAGTAAGAACGTCAAAGAGTACCGGAATGAAGTACCGCTAACCGAAACGACTTCCTGGTGGCAAAGCTTGAGTTTCGGGGCTAACTACAAAGCGGCTTATTGCTTATCGGTTTGTCCGGCGGGCGATGATGTGACCGGGCCGTTTCTGAAAGACCGTAAAGGGTTCATGAATGATGTATTAAAGCCGTTGCAGGCCAAAGAGGAGACGGTGTATGTAACCCCTGGCTCCGATGCGGAAGCGTATGTCGCGAAACGTTTTCCCCACAAAACGGTGAAACGCGTAGGGAATGGACTCAGGCCGAACACGATCCGCCTTTTGATCACCTTGATGCCTCATGCATTCCAGCCGAAGCAGGCAACGGGTTTAAACAGCACCTATCATTTTGCATTCACCGGAGATGAAACGAGACAAACGACAATCGACATTCGTGACAATAAGCTCCAAATTCGGGACGGATTTCACGGCAAGCCGGATATTCGGATTACGGTGGATAGCAAAACGTGGCTTAAGATCGTGGCGAAGGAAAAAAATGTGGCTGCGGCATTGTTGACAAGAAAACTGCGGATCAAAGGGAACCCAAAATTGTTAATGAACTTTGAGAAATGCTTTGCCTAATAAGAGTGTGTAAAGCATGCAAAGCCGCTATATAAATCATTTATAGAGAAAGGATTGATTTTTATGAAAATGGATTCCAACACAATTCTGATAACGGGTGGAACATCCGGGATTGGATTCGAGCTTGCTACTCAGCTCGTTCAGCTTGGGAACACGGTAATTATTACCGGGCGGGATCAGTCCAAACTGGACTTAGCCAAAAAGAAACTACCAAACGTTCACACATTTCAGTGTGATGTAAGCGATCCAAAGGCAATTTCCGACCTTTTTGAAAAAGTAATCAATCAATTTCCAGAACTGAATTTTCTGATCAATAACGCTGGTGTTATGCGTGCATTAAATCTTCATACCAAAGAGGTTGACTTAGAGAATATCAATAGCGAGATTGAAATTAATCTCAGCGGTTCGATCCGTATGGTAAAACAATTCTTATCGCATTTAAAGGCGAAGAAGTCCGCAGCGATTATGAATGTCTCATCCGGACTTGCATTTGTTCCTTATCCGGTATCGCCGGTATATTGTGCGACGAAAGCCGGTATTCATTCATTTACACAATCACTGCGAATGCAACTAAAAGATACTACTATTAAAGTGTTTGAATTGGCGCCTCCAGCTGTTCAGACTCCTTTACTAGAAGCTTTTGATGGCGACGAGATCAAAGGCGTAAAGCCAATGGATGCCGGTAAGATGATTAGGTACGCAATCAAGGGTTTGGAAAAGGATCGCTTTGAGATCCTGCCGGGTCAGAGCAGTTTGCTGAAGTTCATGAGTCGTGTTGCACCTCAGTTTATTTTAAATCAGATGAACAAAACCGTTGATAAAATGCTGGCTCAAACCAAGAGTTAACTATACGGAACTGTGGCATTAAACTCTTTAATGCAACTCTCAAAAGCCGTAGGCTGAATATAAAGACATATAAAGGAAGGGCAGTAAAAATGAAAAAATATACAATTGTAAATAAAGAAACTTGTATTGCGTGTGGAGCATGTGGAGCTGCTGCACCAACTATTTTTGATTACGATGATGAGGGGATCGCCTTTGTTATTTTAGATAATAATAAAGGAACAGCCATCGTACCTGATGAATACGAAGATGACTTACAAGATGCTTTTGATGGATGTCCAACTGAATCAATTAAAATAGCTGAAGAGTCGTTTGAAGGTTGAAGAATCAGTTGAACAGATTGAAAAGCAAGTAGATGATACATTTAAGATAGCGATAAACCGTGATGTTCATTATTCAAAATCAGTTATTATTTCAGCAGGAAATGGAGCTTTCCATCCTCGAAAACTGGAATTGGAAGATGCAGTACGGAAAATGGCGAATGAACATAGCGTATCATGGATCGCATCATACGATCGAGAGAAGGAGGATGGTAACGAGAAGCTATCATTATCTTCAAACCCTGTGTTATCCTAGTATTTTGGGGGGAAGAATATGCTTGTTACGGAAAATCAGTCGGCAACAACATTCTCAAGAAAAAATCCATTTCACGCGAAGGTTCTTAATAATGTAAATTTAAATGGAGCTGACTCCAATAAAGAAACAAGACATCTCGAGTTATCGTTAAAAGGATCAAGCCTTTCCTACGTCCCGGGAGATGCTCTTGGTATTATCCCGGAGAATGATCCGGAACTGGTGGCTTCTCTGCTTGAAGAAATGAAATGGGACGAAGAAATGTTAGTAACAATTAATAAGGAAGGCGATACACTTCCGTTAAAAGAAGCGCTGACAACCTACTTTGAAATTACACTGCTATCGAAAAAGATTTTACAGCAAGCGGTGGAATTTACCGAGAATGAAGAGTTGCGCAAGCTCTTATTAAATGAAAATGCAAACCAACTGAAAGAATATATCTACGGGCGTGACTTGCTTGATATGCTGCGCGATTTCGGGCCATGGAACGCTTCTGCCCAAGAAATGGTGTCTCTATTAAGAAAATTGACGCCGCGTCTCTATTCAATTGCAAGCAGCATTGCCGCTAATCCCGAGGAAGTGCATCTAACCATCGGTGCTATGCGCTACACGGCTCACGGACGTGAACGTAAAGGCGTTTGTTCGGTTTTAGTTGCCGAACGTCTTAAAGAAGGAGACACGCTTCCCGTATTTATTCAACCTAATAAACACTTCCATTTGCCGGCGTCTCAAGATACAGATATTATTATGGTTGGTCCAGGGACAGGCATTGCACCGTTCCGTTCCTTTATCCAGGAACGTGCGGTAACTAAAGCAACGGGCAGAGCATGGCTATTTTTTGGAGACCAGCATTCGGCATCGGATTTCCTTTATCAAAACGAGTTGGAACAATATCAAAAAGACGGGGTCTTGACAAGAATAGACACTGCGTTCTCCCGTGATACGGCACAAAAAGTTTATGTACAGCACAAAATGCTTGAAAACAGCAAGGATTTGTTTGAATGGCTGGAAAACGGAGCTTGCTTCTATGTTTGCGGAGATAAACAATATATGGCGAAAGATGTCCACAACGCGCTTATCGAAGTTATTGAAAAAGAAGGCGCGATGAGCCGCGAAGCAGCGGAAGCTTATCTCAGTGATATACAAGCTCAAGGACGTTATCAACGTGATGTTTATTAAAATGAATAGGTGTTAACGGCACCGCGAAAAAAAGAGTGACATTCTTTCCACATTAAATGGAGAAAGGTGTCATTCTTTTTTTGCGTGTACTCCCTCGAGGAATTTGACAAGAACATTCCCCCATTCCCGATACGCATCAATTTGGTTACGTAAATATTATTATGTAATCAATTACGAAGGTGAGGATTTCTTGGAGTACTTACCTTAGAGAAACTCTAATTTCCTATTGGAAACTACTCTAATTGTTGGGGTATGAAAGGGTAAGAGGGATGAACTATTATCGATGTGAGCGCTTTATTTAGATATATTTTCTATAGTAAGCGCTTAAATATAATTTGGGAGGTCTCCAAGTGTACAGAATCAAGAGACACAGAAGGAAGAGGTTACTTCCACTAGTACTGTTTATTGTTATCGCTTTCATGACTGCCGTACCTGGTGGTATGACCGCAAGCGCAACAGACACATATTTGCCGCCAGGGGGAACGGAATGGAACAAGTTGCGCGACATTACGATCAACAATTTCGCATGGGAGTTCGGCAGTCAAACAGTAAGTGAAACCTACTTAAATCAGCAGGCATTTCGAATGACCACTTCAGGATGGTGGGCGAGCCATTTCGTTGTAAATGGCTGGCAGACGTTTGACTTCTCATCTTATTACCAGAACGGTACGCTTGAATTCGATGTTGTTGGACAAGCTGGGGGAGAGGGCTTCGTTATTGGTTTTCAAGATGTCGTTCATGAACGACTTGTGAATGGACAGTTTTATAAAGACCAAGACAACAACCCGGATGAGACGAGACAAGACGCTCTTTCCGCCAACGTAAATACTTATGTTCCGGTTACCCGAACATGGACCCACGTATCAATACCGCTCAAAACCATTATTGACAGTAACTCGATTTTCGAGAAGAAGCAGGTTCAACTTTTGAAGCTGGCCGCTGTAAGCGATGTGGCGGCAACCTTTTGGATCGCGAATATGAAGGTCGTATCGCCCGACAAGGAAAAATCCGCCGCTCCAATTAAAGTTAACCAAGAAGGTTATCCGCTCAATGGCGATAAATACGCATTGGTCAGCGGATATTACAATGAGTTATCGGCTGATGTTGGTACTGCTTTTGAGATTAGGCGTCAGTCGGATGGCAGTATTGCGCATTCCGGTACGCTATCGCTTGTGAAAGCTTACGATTCCTTATCCGGGGAGAAAGTTTTTAAAGCAGATTTTTCAGCGCTAAACGAGGCGGGCGATTTCTACGTAACAGTAAATGGAGTAGCCGCACCGTCTGTGCCCTTCACGATTGGAAACGGTGTATATACCGGGTTGCTAAAGGATGTACAGAAGTTCTTTTACTATCAGAGAGCAAATGTAGACCTTGAGGCCACTCACGCTGGAGCATACGCGCGCATTGGAGCACACAAGCAAGACTATAACCTTCCGCTCCAATCAAATCCATCTATTACAAAGGATGTTTCGGGCGGTTGGTGGGATGCCGGCGATACAGGGAAATACGTTACAGCAGGCGCAACCGCTGTGTCCGATCTGTTGTGGGCGTATGAATTCTATCCTGACCGGTTTACCGACGGGCAATTGAACATCCCGGAAAGCGGCAATGGAATTCCGGATTTATTAGATGAGATTAGGTTTGAAACCGATTTCTTTTTGAAAATGCAGCACACAAATGGCGGCTTCTACTCTTACGTGAATCGGGAACCCGCTCCGAACCGATTCATTATGGACGGGGACGGTACCCTGATCCCAACTGCAATGACGGCGAATACGGTAGGGGTCCTCGCGCATGCTTCCGTAGTGTTCAGAAGTGTCCCTGCGCTTCAATCGTATGCCGATGTTCTGCTGGCCTCGGCAAAGAAAGGTTGGACCTATCTGGCGGCCTATCCGCAGGTGATAGCCCAACCCTCTGGACCGTATAATGATAACGATGACAAAAATGATCGCTTCTACGCGGCTGCAGCGTTATATAGAGCAACCGGTGAACCGCAGTACGGCGACTACGTGAAGGCAAACTATACGGCTTTCGGAAATATCTTTTCGAATGCGACCTTCTCCCACGGTATAAACGGGATGGAGATGATCGGTTTTTATCATTATTTGAGCGCAAGCGCTCCTGATGCTACCGTGAAGTCGTGGTTCACGACGAATTTTACGAACTGGAAGAATAATGTCCTTAACACGACTGTGAACGCGGTATGGGGCAATTCTACAAATGATGGGTTTTACTGGGGGGCCAACTCGAACGTTGCCAGTATGCCAATGAGTTTTGCGATTGGCAGCAGGGTTACAGGCCAATATGATGCTCAAACAGTCAAGAAACTCGCGCAGAGTAACCTCAACTACTTGCTTGGCGTTAACCCCCTGCAGTTGAGTTACATTACTGGTTACGGCGAGAACCGCATTCAAAAGACGCATCATGAGATTTTCATGAGAGACTTCATCATCGATATGCCGTCTGGTTACATGGTTGGTGGTCCGAACAACTGGCAAGCGAAATTCCCTGCAAAAGCCTACAATCATTCGACGGTAGACTGGGAAACGAATGAACAAGCGTTAAATTACAACTCACCGTTAATTTTCCTGGCGGCCACCTTAGCCGACCAAGCAACAACACCAGCACCAGCATTGGTGACGGTACAGACAATAACTCTTGATAAAACAAGCGGAACGGTGAAGGTAGGAAGTCGGTTAACCGTTAAGGCTACTGTAGGACCAGCCAATGCAACGGACAAAACGCTAACCGCCGTTCCCAAGAATCCCGGAATCGCGAAAGTTGAGAATGTTGTTTATAGCAATGCTACAGGCGAGACGACATTCGATATTGTTGGGGTCAGTAACGGCAGTGGCAAAAACAGCACATTGTCCACATCTATCACTGTAACTTCCAGCGATACAAAGGCGTCCGCGACCTTTACCGTTACTGTAACAAGGTAAGACCGAGGGGTCACTATGTGTTGGGTGATACGATCATTTACTCATAAAAAGCCGCGTAAATCGCGGTTTTTTTGTTTTATGTGTCAAAATCTATTGACACTAATGCCCCCTGTTCTTAGAATCTGACACAATATGGCCTTAAAAATACGCGAATAACGAAACGAGACCCGCTATCTTTAGTAAAAGTTACTTTGAGTTAAAAAACATACAAGGACCAAGCTACTTTCTATTCCCAGATTCCAATTAGAACGTCCATTGAATTGAACTCAACGTAAAAAAAAGGACGCCTATCAATTAGGCGCCATACCCTTCCTTACGTTCAGCAATTGATCTTTACAAGCAAACGCATGTTGATCGCTCAGAAACTTCGGGCTTGTGAAGTATCGATAAATAAAATTCGGTATCCCTTGCCAAGCTTTTTTTAAACCCCGTCCGGGTTAGCGTAAATCGTTTAACGGTACCTTCGGTTGGGGATAATGGTGGGAGTCCTGGGGATTGCATGGTTGGAAAAAACGAGAACGCATGACGCATTGTTTAGTCATAATTAAGGGGGAACAGTCCATGGATCAACAGCAGCAGAATGAAACGAAGAAGCAGCAGCAGTTGAACGATTATCGCGTGGATCACAAAGCGCAGCCGCTTACGACCGATCAAGGAGTTCGCGTAACCAACACCGATGATTCGCTTAAGGCGGGCGGGCGGGGACCGACCTTGATGGAGGATTTCCATTTTCGCGAGAAAATGACCCACTTCGATCATGAGCGCATTCCGGAGCGTGTCGTTCATGCGCGTGGATTTGGCGTACACGGGTACTTTCAGTCCTATGAACCGGTTGCGGAGTACACGATGGCCAAATTTCTGCAAGACCCGTCCGTGAAGACGCCGGTCTTCGTACGTTTCTCCACTGTAGTCGGCTCGCGCGGTTCTGCCGATACTGCCCGCGATGTGCGGGGATTTGCAACAAAGTTCTATACCGAAGACGGCAACTACGATCTTGTCGCCAATAATATTCCTGTTTTCTTCATTCAGGATGCGATCAAGTTCCCCGATGTCGTTCATGCCATTAAGCCGGAACCGCACAACGAAATTCCTCAAGCGTCTGCGGCGCATGACACCTTCTGGGACTTTGTCGTCAGCAACACGGAGACCGCGCATATGATCATGTGGCTGCTCTCCGACAGAGCAATCCCGCGAAGCTTCCGCATGATGGAAGGCTTCGGCGTCAATACCTTCGCTTGGTTAACGCCCAAGGAAAAGCCCGCTTCGTCAAATTCCATTGGAAGCCTTTGCTCGGCGTGCATTCCCTCGTTTGGGACGAGGCGCAGAAGCTGGCCGGCAAAGATCCCGACGTCCATCGGCGCGATTTGTATGATGCGATCAATGAAGGGGAGTACCCCGAATTTGAGCTTGGCGTTCAGTTGCTCGATGAAGAAGATGAGTTCAGTTTCGACTTTGATATCCTTGATCCGACGAAGATCTGGCCGGAGGAAGCGATCCCCGTAAAGAAGATCGGCAAGATGACGTTGAACCGCAATGTGGACAACTTCTTCGCCGAAACGGAGCAAGTTGCCTTCCATCCGGGAAATGTCGTACCCGGGGTCGATTTCAGCAACGACCCGCTGCTGCAAGGGCGGTTGTTCTCCTATCTGGATACGCAGCTTATCCGCCTTGGCGGTCCAAACTTCCATGAGATCCCGATCAATAAAGCGGTCGCCCCTGTACATAACAATCAGCGCGACGGGTTTCATCGCATGACAATCGATCGCGGGACTACAAGTTATTCGCCGAATTCCATTCAGGGGAACTCACCTCATCCAACGCCGGACGGGTATGCCCACTACGCGGAGAAAGTTGAGGGACGCAAAGTCCGCGAACGGAGCCAGAGCTTCAGCGACCATTTCAGTCAGGCGACACTTTTCTGGAACAGTATGTCAGCTATTGAAAAACAGCACATCATTGATGCCTTCCACTTTGAGGTCGGCAATGTGATGAACAAGGATATTCGGCAGCGGGTGGTGGACATGTTCAACAATGTCGATAACCAACTGGCGGTGCAAATCGCTCAAGGCATCGGCGCTACCCCGCCGGCTGCCTCAGGCAAACCGCCTGTATCCGCCGCATCTCCGGCTGTAAGCCAAATGAACACTCCAAAGACGGCTCGTACCCGGAAGGTCGCTATTTTGCTTGATAACGGGTTTAACCATAACGAGTTGACGCAGCTGATGGCGGCTTTGAAGCACGCCGGGGTCAAAGCGGATATCATAAACAAAAATCTCGGGATGATAACAGGCGACGACGGACAGCAAATCGAGGCGAATAAAAACTACAGCACCGCCGGATCGGTCCATTATGATGCGGTCTACGTCGCCGGAGGCAAGAAAAGTGCGGACGCTTTAAAGATGCAGGGAGATGCAATACATTTTGTCAATGAGGCCTTCAAGCACGCCAAGACGATCGGGGCCACGAGCGAAGGCATCGATCTGCTGGCGGCTTCTCAAATTTCGGGTGTGACTACTGCCGGTCCGAGTATGGAAGCGCAGCTGTTCAACGAATTGGGGGTTGTAACCATCCGCAATACGATGGATCTCGAAGCATTCAGCCAAGCGTTCATAGGCGGTATAGCGCAGCACCGGCACTGGGAACGCGAACTGCAAAAGAAGGGACAGATTCCCGGCTGAAGCCGGGATCTCCTGGTTAACTAACTCGGTCCATGTCCCTCTCGTTTCCGTTTTAACGAGTTCATCAATTTGGGCAATTTCAAGCTTTAGTTCTTGTAAAGGGACCGTTTTACTTGTTCAGGAGCGATATCCTGAGCGATAGATAGCTGAGCTTGTTCCACCAACGCTCTAGCATAGGATATACTCGCTCTATGTTTCATATGAGGTTTCCACCGCGCATAGACCTCCTCTGCCGACAGGTTCCTCGGTTCGGAAGGCAGTGGGAATAGCCTAAGCGTAACCAGGGAGGTCTTTCTATGTAGCATTATAGAGTGCTTGTCTTACAAGATTTTCACCCAGTAACAACGAAGCTAATCTCATCACGAGGCACAACGGCCAATATCCGAAAGCATAAGGTAACAGGTGATTACTTCGATACTGCGATAGAGGAAAAAGAAATTCCCTTCTCAAAATTTGTGAATGTTCGCAATGATATGTGCAGAAAGTCCCTTTACGAAATTGGACCCTCGGGAAGATCGTTACATCTATAGCAAGCAACAGGCTTCTTGAAGAACTGCCTAACCAATCTTCAGATGTCTTCGATAAAGGCATCCCCAAAACATTTAGCATTCTTACAGAAAAGTTGTAGCACCAGGTTGTTTTAAATCTGCCGGTAAGCACCGGCAGATTTTTGACGTTCGGGCACGAAAAAGGAGCCAGTGCATATCATAATATTTCATTGAAATTCTTTTAATGTATAAAGTAAAATGTATATAGGAGGGGTTCTAAATATGTACGGTATAATTAATTTTGAAGTATTTTTAGTAACAGCTATTCTGTTGAATTTAACTCCTGGTACAGATACGATGTATATAGTAAGTAGAAGTATTTCACAAGGCAGAATAGCTGGGATTTATTCGGCCCTTGGAATTTCTGCTGGTATAGTTGTTCATACATTACTTGCTGCCTTTGGATTATCGGTTATTTTAATGCAATCGGCTTTTTTATTTAACGTGATTAAGATTATAGGAGCTATTTATCTAGCTTATCTAGGTATTAAGATGTTACTGGCAAAAAAGACAGCAAAAGCGCAGAAATCTTTACCAAAGCAAAACAATAAAAAAATATTCTTACAAGGTATGATAACGAATGTTACAAACCCGAAAGTTGCTTTATTCTTCTTAGCATTTCTTCCTCAATTTATTCATACTGATGCGAGTGTTACCATTCCGATTCCTTTTATTATCTTAGGTCTTACGTTTACTTTGACTGGGGGAATCTGGTGTATATTCACAGCTTATTTTTCTTCTATGGCTTCTAAAAAACTAAGAGAGAATTCAAAAGTTGAAACGGTTTTAAATAAGCTAACAGGAATTATTTTTATTGCGATGGGAATAAAATTACTTAATACAAAAGCTACGCAATAATGTTTTTTCAATTTAGCGGAATTAATAAAATACAAACGAGCAGGCATTACTACAGGTGAGAAAATGGCGGGAAGTTAACGGAGACGTTAGTTCAATTACGCAGAACACCACGTTGAAACATGTAACGGTTCCTGAGAAACAATATTATAGCAATAATGACACAAAACAACCCCAATTTGATTTGGGGTTGTTTTGTGTCATTGAACAATCCTAAATCTTTGTAAATCTCTCTGCGTATGAGGATATGGTAAACAATCGTCAGCAAGTGTGTAGCGACATGAATATACTTGAATTGAAAAGCCCACGATACAGCCATTTTCGAACTTATTGACGTATATTCTTGTTTCAGGTCTTGGACATGAATATACGTCAATAATTGTTTTGCGACAGGAAAAAACTTGTATAATAAACAGTGAATAGAGTTCACGGGAGGATAGTTTTAATAATTTTGTAGTCCAACAAGGTAAAGGGTGGTAATTTATCGCTAATGTGAACAAATTGGGAGTGAAGACGATGGAACACTTTTTATTTAATCTGAGTTGGATAATTTTATGAACTTTGTGAATTTAACGTTATCTGAAAGATACGCAATGATTATTTTTTGAAGGGATGATTAAATTGAAGCAAGGGATATTAGTTTTTCTAAATGGAACTTCAAGTTCCGGAAAGACCTTCATATCGACTGAACTGATAAATCAGAAAGAAATTCTTTTTTATCATTTATCAATTGATGATTTTTTTAATAATTACAATGATTTTATTAATAATAAATTTCCAGATGAACCTACAAGAGAAATAGATCATCAAGTTGTCTCACAAATACTTGATGATTCCATATTCTCAGTGTACCATTCGACAATTAAATTGTTATCAGAAATGGGTTTTAATGTAATAGTAGATACCGTAATCGACAATGACAAGAGGTTTAATGAGTTTCGTGATCAATTTTTCGATCAGCCTACGTTATTTATAGGTGTAATATGCTCGAAAGAAGAACTCATAAGAAGAGAGCAAACAAGAGGAGATAGACACATTGGACTAGCAGCTTCACAGTTTAGCAAAGTATATTGCTTTGATGAATATGACCTCGAAGTAAATACGGAAGAGATGAATCCAACAGAATGTGCCGAACAGATATTAAGTTTTATTAAGTCCAATAAGGAATACTCGGTATTTAAGAAATTACGTAAAAGAAATGTTAGTGTTTCCTAGATGGCGTATCCATCAGATAACACCATATTCAAAACAACCCCCCAATCAAATCATTTGATTGGGGGTTGTTTTGTTTCATTGAACAATCCTTGGAGGTTTTAGAACTTATTATTTGATGATCGAAAATACATAGCATATATTGTGTAACAATATATGATAAACCAATGGCTGAAAGGGATTAAACCGAGTTAGTGACAAATGTACAAAAACTTTATTTTCTTCGGACAGTATGGTTGTTGCTCATTCATGCTATGCGATATTTTCGTTTGTCGGTGGAGGTCTGGCGCTTTTACTTATACCCGTGGTTATGTGCTCTCGAAGTAAATCAGATTCACAAAAGAGCTCACTAAATTAGGAACGTTAGCTGAATAAGACCCTTCAGCAGCTGGCCATTACGATCGGCTGCTTTTTCATTGAAGGAACCGGATAGCGTGGAAATGCAAAGGAGCCTCCACTCAAGTTGGGGGCTCCTTTGCTTATTCAGAACTTAATGATTAACTTTGTCACGTAGAACCACATTAGGAACAAATCGAACATAGATAAGTTCTCCAGCAAGCTCGACAATGGTTTGCGTCACAATAATAGCAGCGACTAGTGTGCTCCAGTTTTCAGGTAAAGCTAGAGCAAGCGGAAGAACCACAAGGGAATTACGTGTTCCTGAACTAAATATAACAGCTCGTCCTGACCTAATATCTAGTCTAAACCATTTTACGATAAAGCGAGTAATGAACGGCATGATGAGCATGAATGCGATATAAATAGGAAAAACTTTGATAATTAGATCCCAGTAGACGGATAACTTGCTAATTTGCGATGAAACAACAATAAAAAGCGTTAGCGCCATCAACGGAACAGGAATCCATGCCGAGGCATCTAAAATGACTTGAGCACTACGACGACTTTTATTAGAAAACAGTTGTAATCCTATAGCCAGAAGAAGTGGCAACACGATGATGATAAGAAAAGCTTCTATAAAAGGTCCCGGATTCACAACTTCAGAAGCTTTTTTGCCCATGAACATCCACAGATAAACAGGTAATAAGATCATTTGCGTCACAAAAAGTATAGGTGTTGAAAGGAGCATAGCTTTTTCATTTCCACGGCCTAGATGAGTAAAAACAATCACATAATCAATGCATGGTGCCAGTAAAACAAGATATACACCCAGTAATACAGGAGACTGTTGAGGCAGGAACTGAGATAACAGCCAGACGACAATCGGTACCGCAATATAATTGGCGGATAGAATGGCCAAGATAAACCGTCGATTTCCAAGTGATTCCTTTATAGATGTAAAGGGAATCTGTGTAAACATGCCAAACATTAAAACAGCGATGATGATAGAAATTAAGATGTGATTATCTAATGTCGTCATTAGATTAGTGGCTAATAAGCCAAGCACGGCTGCTAGCACTAATATCGCGACATAAAGCAAAATCTGATTTTGCTCAAGTTTCTCCCGGGATATCATTTCGTCATCTCTCCTCTAACACGAGCCTTCATTTTCTATTTTATCCTTGCACTCCGACCAAGTAAGGCATTTGCAGCTCAAGCCGCTGTCTAGGATCTGTATCATCGAATTTAGCTGTCTTTTTCGCTCTTCAAGTTCGGAGCGTTTTTGCCTAGCCATCTGCTCCCACCGATTTGATAATGATTCCCCTGGTTCAAAGCCTTCTAGTAAAATTGAAATTTCCTGAATGCTAAATCCTGTTTGCTGTGCGACTTTAATAAAATGGATACGATCTAAAAGTCCCTCGTCATATCGGCGTTGACCATTTTTACGCTCAGGAGCAGGTAGAAGCCCAACGGATTCATAATAACGCAGCGTAGATGCGTTAATTTTTGCTTTTGCCGCGAGTTGACCAATACTCAGTTCAGCCATAAAAATCCCCCTTGACTTCAAGTTAGCTTTAAGTTTTATGATTGGATTATAACTTGATTGGGAAGGTGATGTAAATGAAAAAAGGGAGTTGGCTGGCTGGTCTTGGACTATTAGGGGCATGCGCTTTGTGTTGCACACTGCCGCTTGTTGGAGGTCTAGCTGTTCTAGGGGTATCCTCTTTCTTTTTGAATCCATTTGTCATTGCGGGTACTGCGATTCTATTTGTGATAGCAGGCATCGTGATTTATCAAAGACGGAAAGCAAATGGATCATCTTGCATGACAACAGGATGCGGGTGCAATTCCTGTAAAACGAAAGGAGCATAATAAGATATGGAAAAGGAAATACCAGTGGCTTGCTGTCACAGCGTTTTTACGACTGAACAGCGCGTGGAGTATAAAAGCATTTGGGGAGAGCTTGAAACAAGAAGGCTCGGCATCACAGAGCTTGAAAACGGGTACCAATATGACTTCCCTGGAGACGCGGAAACGCTGCGGCTTATCAATGAATGGGTAAGCATGGAGCGCAAATGCTGCCCATTTCTAACGTTTTCGGTCATTGCAAGCAACACAGACGAGCCAGTTTTGCTTCAGCTAACAGGAAATAAAGAAGCAAAAGCATTCTTGAGAACCGATATTGAAACAAATATAAACATTATAATCGGCAAATCACAGGAGAAACAATGAAACCAACCGTATACTAGATAAGCACCATATTAGCTGCAGGACTTTTATTTATCGGCGGCATTCTTTTCATCAAGCAGGGAGAGCACCAAATAGAGGAAATGAAACATCTTGGGTATCCGGTCTACATTTTAACGTTTCTTGGGATTGGAAGAATCCTGGGTTCTGTCGCAATCGTCATACCGCGATTTCCACGCCTGAAAGAATGGGCTTATGCGGGCTTTGTCATTGACCTTATCGCCTCTTCGGCATCTCATGCCTACGCAGGGGACAGCCTCGTTCAGATTGGATCACCATTAATATTTCTTGTACTGATTATCGTATCTTGGGCACTGCGTCCACCGAGTCGTATACTAAAATCTCAGTAGTGCAATCGTCGGGAACGATAGTTCAGGGATCGATCCAGGGAGCAGTTAGCCGCAGCACAGCTGCTTTTTTTGTCGTTAAGACCCTTGTATGTATTATCGGCTATTTGAGAATCATAGGTGAAGAGGTTATTTGTTGTGGAAGGCCATTGAGCAACGGGTAACGTTAGCAAATATCAGCGACAGTAAAGGACATTGTTTCACGTCCTTAGCTGTCGCTGTTTTTATTTCTAAGGTCTAAGAGAGAACATGTAACTTAATAATATATGAACAGTTAATCATATATTTCATTAATCCATTGACACATACATTAGATATTGCTAATATGCTATTCATATTAGAAAATGCTGATATGAATAATTCGGAGGTGTCCCTAAATGGAACTGCACACGTGCGACGTTAAAGCAAAATTCATGCGTGGATTCAGTGATAAAACGAGACTTCAAATTCTCGAATGCATTAAACGGGAAGAAAAAACAGTGACGCAGCTTGTTGAGGAACTCAAGGGGAATCAGTCCAACATCTCTCAGCATCTAGCTTGTCTCAAGGGATGCGGCATCATAGTCGCCCGACAAGAAGGGAAATATATGTACTATAGCTTACGAAACGAACAGATCAAGCAGCTTCTTGACGTTATGGATACTGTGTTCCGGCAGGTCGAGGCAGAGGTCGAGGCTTGCGAAAAAATGATGAATTAGTTATCTACGAGAAAAGATGAGCGGAGGGATCGGATTATGAGCGACGATACCGATAAAGAACGCAGCTCCTGCTGTTCGTCATCAAATCAAGAGGCGACACCAAAGTCGGCCTTCAAAAAAAGCCTGAACGTCATCGACGTAAAAACAACTGCTGATTCCAGTTGTACGGATGCTTGCTGCCAGAATTCAGCTGACAGTCAAGAATTAGAGGAGAAGGATGAATCCAAAACGACGAGATCTAATGGCACTAGCAGCTCCTGCTGCTCGTCATCAAATCAAGCGACACCAAATACGGCCTTCAAGAAGAGCTTAAACGTCATCGCCGTAAATTCGACACCGGCTTCTAGCTGTACGGATGCTTGCTGCCAAGACGTTCCCGATAACAGGGAAGAAGAAATCAAGGATACCGCCGAGGCAACCGGTCATAAAAGCGAATATGCCGTATACGGAATGGATTGTTCGGCTTGCGCGGTTACGATTGAGAAGGCGGTTAAAAATGAACCCGGCATCTCAAGTGTCCAGGTCAATTATAGCAGCGGTAAAATGCGGGTTGTAACGTCAGAACCCTCCGCGCTGGATCAGCTTCCCGATATGGTTAAAAAACTGGGCTACACGCTAGAAAAAATAGAACAACAGGGGAACGCTCGAACGTACAACATCGAAGGCATGGACTGCAGCTCCTGCGCATTAACGATAGAAAACCATTTGAAAGACCAAGCAGCCGTCAGAAACGTAAACGTCAATTTCTCGACGGGGAGAATGACTATCGAGCACGACAACTCCGTCGATGACATCATCAAAGAAGTGTCGAAAGCCGGCTATAAAGCTTCGCTTGTGACAACTAGGCGTTCCGTTGAAACGAAAACGGATCGATCCGGCATGAATGCCCTTATTCTATCGGGCGTGTTGCTGCTTTCCGGATTTATCGGTTCTTATACCGCTATGTCTCCCGTTCTTATCACTGTCCTCTATGCGATGGCTATTGTGATCAGTGGACATAAGCCTGCCAAAAGCGCCTTCTTCGCCGTCAAAAGCCGGTCGCTGGACATGAACGTCCTGATGACTGCGGCCGTGCTTGGGGCTGCGGCGATCGGCGAATGGTTCGAAGGAGCGACCGTTGTCTGGTTGTTTGCGTTAGGCAACGTCTTGCAATCGAGATCTATCGAAAAAACAAGAAATTCCATACGCAGTCTAATCGATCTGGCTCCTCCCGAAGCTTGGGTGAAAAGAGGTCAGGAGCTCATTAGACGGCCCGTAGAAGAAGTTTCGGTCGGCGATGTCATTGTTGTCAAACCAGGCGACAAAATACCGCTCGACGGCGAGGTCATCAGTGGCGAATCCAGCGTCAATCAGGCGCCGATTACAGGAGAATCCATCCCTGTCGACAAGGAACCCGGCGATGGGGTTTACGCCGGGACGATCAATGAACAGGGTTCGCTTGAAATTAAGGTTACCAAGCTGGTGCAAGATACGACCATCTCCAAAATCATTCATCTGGTAGAGGAAGCCCAAGAGCAGAAAGCGCCAACTGAAGCTTTCGTCGATAAATTCGCGCGCATCTATACACCGATCGTTTTCCTATTTGCGCTTGTCGTGATGGTGATTCCACCACTTGTCGGATTCGGCACGTGGGGAGAATGGTTCTATAAAGGATTGGAATTGCTTGTCGTGGCATGCCCATGTGCGCTTGTCATCTCAACTCCTGTGGCCATCGTTTCGGCTATCGGGAATGCGGCGAGAAACGGCGTCCTTATCAAAGGCGGCGCATTCCTAGAGATTGCTGGCAAAGTATCGGCCGTTGCTTTCGACAAAACCGGTACCTTGACGGAAGGAAGACCAAAGGTATCGCAGTTCATTCCTTACGGTGCAACAGAGGTTGAGCTATTGTCAATCGCGAAGACGCTGGAGGAGTACTCTTCGCATCCGATCGCGAAGGCGGTTGTCGAATATGTCAATGATACGGGAGTAAAAGCGAGAGAAGGCGACACGTATAGAAACATCGTCGGAAAAGGCGTTAGCGCAAAAATCGGCGGTCAAGAATACTTCGCTGGTAACCTGAAATTATTCCTAGAGCTAAGCACCGATCTCGAAGGCGCGAACGAAAGGATCTTGTCGCTACAGCAAGAAGGGCATACGATGGTCATCGTCGGAACCAGGGAGAAGCTCCTCGGCATCATTGCTGTAGCAGATGCCGTAAGGGATACATCGGTCAAGGCCCTTACGGCCCTCCGTAACGCCGGGGTGCGTCAGGTCGTCATGCTGACCGGCGACAATGAAGGAACGGCAAAGAAAGTGGCTGCGCAAACCGGAGTAAACCGCTATTTCGCCGAATTGCTGCCGGAAGATAAAGTGTCCTCTATCAAGCAACTGCAAGGAGAAGGCTCCGTAGTGGCCATGGTAGGAGACGGCATAAATGATGCGCCGGCGCTCGCAACCGCGGATCTGGGCATCGCGATGGGCGGAGCCGGCACCGATACCGCCATGGAGACGGCCGACATCGTGTTAATGGCGGATAATTTGGAGAAGCTGCCTCACACGGTTAAGCTCAGCCGGAAGGCGATGCGCATTATTAAGCAAAACATCTGGTTCTCGCTTATCGTGAAAGCTGCGGCGCTGATCCTCATTTTCCCCGATGTGCTGACGTTGTGGATCGCGGTCATCAGCGACACGGGGGCGGCGCTAATCGTTATTTTAAACAGCATGCGGTTATTAAGAGTTAGAAGTTAGATGAAGAGGAGAAAACGAAGGGAAGCCTTCGTTTTTTCCTTGAATAAAACTAAATTGGAGGCTCCGAATTGAAACGGTTGGCACTCATCTTTTTTTTACTTGCTATTATGATTCCTCTGACGCAAGTTGACGCCCATTCTCCAATCGAAAAGCGTTTCCCGAATGTGAACGCGGTGATGGAAACCTCGCCTGAGCAGGTCGAGCTTTTATTTGAGGATCCCGTGCAAATACATAGGAGTTCCGTTATCGTTCGAAACGAAAAGGAAGAGGAAGTCCAGGTTGGAAAAGCGCAGCTGGATCCTGATAATAATCGCCGCATATTCGTTGCAATGCAACAAAATCTCCCGTCCGGCAAATATACGGTAGACATTGATGTCGTGGCCATGGACGGACATGCCCTGAAAGAGAAGTATACGTTCGAGGTCAAAGTCGTTACGGCAACCCCGGAAGAACGGTTCCAAAACCTGCAGTTAGTACGTACGACTCCCGAGGATGGAACAATCGTGCAGGGCACTCCGACCCGAATCGAAGTATGGTATAACGAAGACGTCGACGAGATGCCTTATTTCGGTCTGCTGAATGATAAACAACAGATGCTTGACACAGCCAAGCCAACCGTTGATCCTGACGAACCCAAACACTACGTGCTTGAATTGGATCAAGAGCTGGACAGCGGTACCTATGCGATTCATTTTTACCCTCGTATCGGGGATAGAACGACAGTAAATATCGTTTATTTTGCAGTCGATGAGTTCACATCCATTACCGGCCATCGGGAATTCTCTTATGATGAACTGTGGGATCAGCTTGGACTACTTCAGTGGGCGCATTGGCTTTCTTACTTCGGGCTGCTAACGCTGACAGGGGGGGCGTTATTCCGGCAATTGCTCGGTAACAACAATCTAGGCGAAGAGAAGCGTTGGGTGCGGTTCGCCTATACGATGTATGGTCTGAGCGTAATCGCGATCGTAATGGTATTGGTTATGTATAGAGTTGGTTACTCGCAGGTCGTATTTAATGATTTTATTAATTTCAATTTTGTGTGGATCACCATGATCCAGCTCCTTACGGTATGCATCAGCATCATGATTAAAAAATTGCGACTGGTTTTGTTGTCGATATCCGTTCTTTGCGAAGCACTTATCGGCCACTCCGTCGATCCGGCTTATGGAGGCGCTTGGGCGGTAGGGGCCGACCTTATCCATCTTCTTGCTTCTGCCGTTTGGATCGGCGGACTATCGGCTTTATTGATCCGTATGCCGAACCACAATGGGAAGGAGTGGCTGCAGCATGCCGGCCGACTTTTCTCAAAGTGGGCGCTTGTTAGCTATTTGGCAATAGGCTTGTCCGGAATCATCATGACAATCAATTACGTCCCGGCTTTTAGCACTCAAAGTCTTCTTACAAGCTATTGGGGACAGGTGCTCATTTTCAAGGTCTTGTTATTCCTTGCGATTCTATTGTTCGCGGTATGGCAACGTAGGTTATTAAAGAAAGTGGCCGAAACGATGGCTGTTCGATTCAAGAGAAACGTAAGGATAGAAATCATTATCGCAGTCTTGATATTGCTAGGTGCTGGTTTTCTTGTAGATTTATCTCCCAAAGAAGCAGTCCAAAACATTGAACCTGCATCTCAAACCAAAGAGGGGATTACAGCTTCCGTTCAAATCTACCCGTTCAAGGTTGGCGCAAACGACGTAACCATACAATTAAATGATGATACGGATATTGCACACGTACGGGCTAAGTTTTCTACAAATCTCGGCGGCGCAGTCGAAAACAATGCGTTCAAACTGGGAGATGGTTTTTACAAGATTACCGGGAATATCTTTCATGGAGCCGGAACGGTGAAGATGGAGCTTCAAGCGATCAAGAGCAATGGTGAGAGGTTGATATACCCGCCGTTCACGATACAAATGCCGGGATTCATGCCGAATGACATCGAAATTGAGAATGAGGGCTGATCATTAATGGGAGGGCGGCATGACCGAGGAAGATATAAATATACGTGTAGAACGGTTGTTTAGTTCTAGTGAATGAGGAGAAGGAAAAGCAGGGAAGATGTCCCCTAGAACGGTTATTAAAAAGGGGTTCTAGGGGATCCATTATCTAAACCTTCCAGCTATGATCCTTGCCGAGTGACCATATTACGTTGAATGACTTCATATTGTCGCTTTTGACCGTCGGCAAACGTGATAGATTCACTATCAGCATCTGTAACTCTAGATTGTGACACAATCCATAGAAATACATACAGCTCTAAGGTTCGATTTGTTAGAATAATCTTGATCAGCATTGCTTTTCATAATTTTTCAGTAGGGGGGAAGTGTGGTACTTCCATTTTACCATTTTTCCGCTGCGGTGCATTTTTGTTTTCATCCGTTTTATGAGCTTTTTGAACAGGCTCTTTAAGAATAAGAAAAACCCTAAAGCATATTATGTATGTAAAAATTAAAAAGATAATTACAAATACCAAGAAGAATCGAGGAGATTAAATAAATGAATAAACCCGTCATTCGAGTTTATAAAGATTCAAGTGATTTAAAACGTATGCAGAAACTCACACAAGCTATTTGGTCACTAGAATCTAATTTTCATATTGGCGATTTAGCTTGGCAACGCTATCGACACCTTGGGCTTGAGGATGATTGGATTACTGCAATTTGGGAAATGGATGGTAAACCAGTGGCTTGGGGATGGATTAGACTACCTGGCAGTTTAACATTTCAAGTTGCCCCGAATTATTCTGAATTATCCAAGGATGTCATTGATTGGTTTGAAAAAATGACCGAAACCAATGAACAAAGGGTAACTGTCCTAGAAACTGAGTCTCATCTTATTTCAGCCTTAGAAGATTCTTTATTCAACCCAGTAGAAGAAGCTCCTGAAGTCCTCACAAAAATTTCATTGGATAGCTGTCCTTTCCCTGTTAAATTGCCAGATAAGTTTAAAGCTCAACATATCAAGGGCTCTGAGGATTTAAAGAAACGAGTGGCAGTACATAGGGCTGCATTTCAATCATTAAGAGTTACAGAAGAAAGTTACTTGAATGTTATGAATGCCTATCCTTACGATTCATCTCTTGATTGGGTAATAGAATCCCCAAATGGCGAGTTAGTAGCATTTTGTTTAATTTGGTTTGATGAAGTTAACAGGGTTGGATTACTGGAACCTGTGGGAACGGATCCGAGATATTGGAGAATGGGGTTAGCTAGCTCCGTTTGTAAGCTTGCTCTCAATGCGTTGAGTGAAAAAGGAGCAAAAACTGCAATTGTTGTTTGTACTTCCACGGATACCTATGAATTTTACAAGTCTATTGGGTTTGAACGATTTGCTCAAACAAAATCATTTCATCGTCTTAAAAATACAAATAATAATTGATCTATAATTAATAGTTGGAGCCGTCTTCTTGAGGAAACGCCCCCTATAGTTTATTAAACTTCGCTTCTTCAACTATAGGGTAGCTTGAGTTTAAGAGGAGTAGGATATTTCTCTTTACGCTGCACGCCGCAGGTGGATCCGGATCGGAGTACGTCTTCTCGCAGGCGCACTTGTTCTGATCCGGGCAAGCGCAGCGCTTGTGCTTGTATCCATTGACATTGGCATAGATCGGCCTGGAATCGATGCCTGTTAGCATCGGCAGCAGAAAGTCTTTCATCTTCAATGCCTGAGCAATGAGGTTAAAAAGAATGGTGTAAAACAATTCGCTGCTTACCTTGGCTCGAAAGTTGCTCAGGCAGTTGTGAGTGGGTACCTTTTCGATATTAGGGGCACCGAAATGGTAGTCATTCTAAGCGATAAATCATGTACGGACTCATCCTCAATGATGATTTCTATATTCAACAATAGCTGTGCTTTTAAAAATAACGGCAGGCCTTAGACTTTATTTTATATGTCTAGTCCGCCGCTATTTTTTTGGGGTAGGTAAGGAACTTATTTTTCTCACTCGAAAAAATCACACCATATAATGTGTAACAATATATAAAAAACCAATGGCCGAAAGGGATTAAACCGAATTGTAGACATATGTACAAAATACGAGTTTTGTGCAGTAGTACTGAATTTCTTATGCGCTCTTATTTTTTCTATTTCCTCCAAAAAGTTGAACAGTCTGCCTTATCCAAAATATTAAACTCGATCATTTTCTCAAGTAATGAGAAATCAACCGGATTATCCCACTGGATACGTACCAACTCCTTGGTGTGATCGTAGCCAGCCTGTATGATTGCATCAGAAAAATGATTAATCCCTGCCCGTTCAGGGGCAACAGCCAAATGATGTTTGGCTAAGCTAAAGCCAATAATAAATGTGCCGTGATCGGTAAACATAGGCTGATTCCACGCAATTTGCGGCGTTAACTTTGGGAATTTCTTAGTTACCCATGCCAAAACTTCTTCCGTTCGGGCCCGATGTTGCGGGTTATCAATATGCGATAAAAATTCTGCAAAAACTTCCGCAAAAACTGCCATGTTGTTCCCTCCTAAAATTTAAATTAAGTCATAAAAGTTCCTCAAACCTGAAAATCCAAGTAAATAGCTCAGTACCAATTATAGATCATCGCAACCGAAAAAGTATGACCGTTTTGCTGTCATGGCTCCTGAATCCATTCGTCTTCTTTCCATGCCGCAACGTCAATACGTATATCCTACGATATCTTTAAGTGAATCGGCGGTGTTAATTTTATAGACATATAAGCCATCGTTTCATTAACGGCATCTTTTTTCTAAGCATCAATTTATTTTGTGCTTTGAAAGGTCAACTATGCAGAA
This sequence comes from Paenibacillus harenae DSM 16969, assembly GCF_000422465.1. Lineage (GTDB taxonomy): Bacteria > Bacillota > Bacilli > Paenibacillales > Paenibacillaceae > Pristimantibacillus > Pristimantibacillus harenae. Next base: position 1,218,646 of record NZ_KE383842.1, read on the forward strand.
ATTAGGATGAAAAGGCAACTTGCATGAAAATTCCTCTCCAGGCTCATCATATGAGCGTTGGAGGTGAACATCATGACTGGAAGAAATAATAAGCCTGACAATGACGGTCCTGCAGCGAGTCCTTCAAGATTGGACCAATTCGGGGATAAGCTCTCCGATAATTCGGGGCATGTTCCGAAGAAGCCTGACAAAACAAACCGAAACGGCTGTTAAATGAAAACGGAGTGTAAACTGGCGACAGTTTAACACTCCATTTCTTTAGATCAACCTCTTTTAACATCACGATGTTTGTCATCCGATCAGTCCCAAGGATGCTTAACGGTCAGGAAACCGGCAAATTTCTTGCTTTCGTCTCTTCTTCTTTTGCGCATCGTTGCCCGCTCCGGAGCTGTTTCAAACAGCTTAAGCTCCTCTTCCGTCTCAGGCATGACATCCGGTACGGGAACCGGCTTGCGATTCTCATCAAGCGCAACGAATGTCAAGAAGGAAGTGGCCGCAACCGTTCTTGCCCCGCTCAGAAGATCCTCTTTGATAACCTTGACGAATACCTCAACCGAAGTGCGACCGGTCCATGTCACGAAAGACTCCAAGCAGACCGAATCGGTCGGCCGGATCGGGTGCAGGAAATCGACCGAATCCGTTGAAGCCGTGACAACCGGGCGCCTGCAATGCTTGGTTGCCGCTATCGATGCAATATCATCAATGTATGCCATCAATTTGCCGCCGAATAGTGTGTTATGGTTATTCACGTCAGGCGGAAACACTCTTGCCGTTTTGTAGCATCTTGATTCTCGGGAGAACCGTTTCTCCATCGTTCATCGCCCCCCTCTCTTAAAAACGGATAACAGCTTGTCCATAGCCCGCTCAACGTCCACTTCCATGCAGAAATCGACGGGCCTTCCCACTGTGGAGCGCACCCGGCGGTCCGTTACGACCATACCTGCGGTATAACCTGTGCCGCAATCAATGACCGCATTCATCGTTTCGATTCGGACTAGAGACGGATGCATCGCAACAAGCACGGCTAGCGGATCATGCATCGGACATTCCCCCTCAAAATGGTTCGAGAACGCATAGAAATCAAAATATTTCCGAAGCGCTTCGTCCATAAAGGCGATGATTTCCCGATCACCTGTTTTGGCCTCAACTGCCAATTGTTCCATATGCCGACGCGTCAGCCTCGTCTTCTGCGTAACATCCAAGCCGACTACCGTAATGGGGAGCCCGGATTCAAATACGATGGAAGCAGCTTCCGGATCGCCATATAAATTAGCTTCGCTCACTGGCGTAACATTGCCCGGCGCCAAAACCGTGCCGCCCATCATCACGACTTTTTTAAATTTATTCGCGATGCCGGGGTCGAGCTGCAGCGCGAGCGCTAAATTCGTTAGTCTGCCGACGGTCACCAGAATGAGCTCGCCCGGGTTTTCATTTACCTTCCTCACAATGAATGCCGCAGCAGACTCGTCGACCGGTTTCTGTGAAGGTACAGGGAGAATGGCATCGCCGATGCCGTTATTCCCATGAATATGCGGTACGCCGCCATGAAAGATACGCTCAAGCGGACCTGCAGCGCCGACGGCAACCGGCACCTCGTAGCCGCAATTGGCCAGCTGTATAATTCGCAGCGTATTATCCGTCGCTTGCTCCACATCAATATTCCCAAAGCCCGTCGTAATGCCTTCCACCTTAATTTCCGGCGATAATAAAGCGTATAAAATAGCCAGAGCGTCGTCGATGCCGGTATCGACGTCCAGCAGCATTCTGCTTCGATTTGACATGATATGCTTCCTCCTGATGTTCAACCAAAGAAATGACTAATATAAATCATGACCAACAATCCGATAATAAAAGAATACGTCGCCGAACGTTCATACCCGTGTCCGTGCGTTTCCGGAATAAGCTCCTTATACACGATGAACAGCATCGCCCCTGAAGCAAATGCAAGGCCGTAGCCTATCAGCGCTTCCACATAGCTCGCCGCAAAATAACCGACGATCGCTGAGACGACCTCCATCAAGCCCGTAAGCGTGACGATCAGCATCAGCTTTAGCTTGCTGACCTTGGAATGGATAAGGAACACGGCCAGGACAAGCCCTTCCGGCATATTTTGCGCCCCGATCGCAATGGCCACCATTGGCCCTAATCCGCTGTTCGCGCTGGCATAACTGAAACCTGTACTTAGTCCCTCCGGGATATTATGTATAAACAAAGCGAAAATAACGAGCAGCGATTTTGAATCAAATGAGCTAATTCCTCTCTTATGCTCGACGTCGATATGCGGAATGTTTTTTTCGAGCAAATCAAGCAGGATCACGCCAACAATAAGTCCGACCGTAAGCGGAATTAATCCTGATTCCTTCAAGGCTTGCGGCAGAAGCCCGAAAGTAGACGCAGATACCATAATGCCGGCGGTAAAAGCGATGAGTACGTCCTTCCATTTCTCGGACAGACTTTTGACAAAAAGTAAAGGCACCGCGCCGAGAACGGTAGCCATTGCCGATATGAAGCTTCCGATGAGCGCTTCCGTCATGATGTTCTCCTAACCGGGTAAGCAATGAACCCTAATCCGTAATCTTTTCTATTCTGCACTACTCTGGGAATAACATCCATCTATCGTTGAACTTTAAGCCTGTTCCGCCAGCCGCTTCAGTTCACCGTTACGATGCTCCAGAAATTTTCTCATATAAAACTTAAGAATCGTTCTCTCAACCATCCATCCGATCCAACCGAATGGAGCTTCAAACCGAAGCGTATCCGTCATCATGGTTTTATCGCCTTGCTGCTTAAACAGGCGAGTATGCTTTAGATACTTAAATGCCCCGCTCTGCATCTCATCGACAAAAAGAAAGGGAGCTTTATACTCGGTTATTTTTGAGGTCAACCGTTGTCTGACGCCAAAATGTTTTGCCTCAATTGTAACGGTCTCTCCAGCTTTAACGCATCCCGACGTAATGCCATCTACCGCTCTTTCCTTCGTATGTTTCCAGACGGTTCTTGTATTTTCACCACGATTCTATTATTCGATCAGGTTAAAATCTCAATGTAAACCTTCTTGAACCATATTCATAAAATAATCTTTGTGTTGGGATCGGCAAGCAATCAAATAGGGCTGCTTCCTCATGCCGATAAAAGGATTACCCTCATAGTCGATGACGATCCCTCCGGATTCCTTGACCATAAGCAGACCGGAGTAAAGATCTTCCCCTTCGGAATTATAGACGATAATGCCGTCCAAATCGCCTCTTGCGAGCATGCACCACTGTAAGGTAGGCGCCCACAGCCGCATCATTCGCTTCGTATTCACATCGATATAATGACGCAGCTTCACGGCACGCGGTTCATTCTGAACGGCATGTCCTTGAATCCAGCCCACTCTGGCTTTAGTCAGCTCCTTTGCCTGCACGCGATCGATACGAACCGGTTTGGAATTACATAATGTCCCTTCGCCGGCAGCGGATACATAAAGCCGGTCTGTCATCGGTTCATAAATCACAGCGAGTACCGGTATTTGCAAATGTAGCAGCGTAATGGATATGCCAAATATCGGCAGCCCCACCGCGAAATTATTCGTACCGTCTAACGGATCTACGAGCCAGAGCCAGTCGCTTTGTGTTTCATTTTCACCGAATTCTTCGGAACGAATCCGGTGCTCAGGGAATACCCGCTCAATTTTTTGTAAAATAATGCTTTCGGCTAAATGATCGACTTCCGTCACGATATCGCCGTGGTCATCTTTCTCTTCGTAGCCATAAATCGTGCCAAATCGCTCTCTCGTTAACCGCCCCGCCTCATAAGCGGCAGCTATTGCGGTCTCTCTGGCCGCATGCATCGTCAATGGGCGCATCGGAATCCTCCTATACTCTTGTCGGCTCTCTGCATCGTCATCGCCATCGACAATCACATCCTTATTCCATTTTATTCATCCATGATTATACAACCAATTCACCGTGACCGAAAGACTTAGCCTGATTGCAAATGTTATAAAAGAGAAAAGGACTACGCTCTCCGTCGACTTTCGGAGGCATAGCCCTAAACTTTAAATGATGACACTATTTAACGATGCTTTCCAGTACATCGTCAATGATTTGCGAATTCGCGATCGCCCCGGAGTACAACCAGCTGGCTGTGCTAGGGTATTCATAGATGTTACCGTACTTCACGGCCGGAATGGATTGCCAAATCGGGTTTTTCAGCGCCTCGGAGCCGGAATCCTTATCGCTGTTGATTAGGAACAGGTGATCGGCATCAAGCTCTGCCAATTTTTCCAGCGATATCGCATTCCAGTTGCCTGTGCCCGCAGCGGATATTTCCTTCACAACCTCAGGCACTTCGAATCCAAGATCATGGTAGAGAACGGCGCCGCTGGACAATTTGTCGCTTACGACATAAAAGTTCTTTTGAACCAGCCAGATCGCGGCAACGGATTCGCCTGACGCTGCTCCCTGCAATTTTTCTTTCGCTTCTTTTGCCTTCGACTCGTAGTCGTCAAGCGCTGTCTGCGCTTCACTGCTCTTGCCCAGCACCTCGCCGATCTTGAGCAGCGCCTTGCGCCAGTCGGCATTGATATCATCGCCAAGCGTGTATGTCGGCGCAATCTTGGAATACTGCGTATATTTGTCTCCTTCGACCGCCGCGTTATCAGCAATGATAATGAGATCGGGGTTAAAGCTTGTTACGGATTCAAAAGGAAGATCATAAGGAATCGTCGGTACGTCTTTCAACGTATCCTGCAAATAATCTTGAATGCCGTTCGCTACGGACCATTGTGCCGCAGGCTTAATACCCAATACGGCCAGATGATCCTCTAAATAGGAAGCGATGATACGCTCGGGATTTGCAGGAATGGTGACTTCATTGCCTAGGGCATCCGTTACTTTGCGTTCTGTCGGCGCTTCCGTCGCAGCCGGGTCATTCGATGCCGCTTCGTTAGCGGCTCCATGGCTTGCCGCGCTATTATTCGTGCCGTTCGCATTATTGCCGCCGCAGGCCGCAAGATAAAGCGACATTACCATCAAACTGATCAATACCCATACATGTTTCTTGCCGTTCCGTGAATACACTGCCGGTTCCCCCTTGTAGGACGTTAAATGGATAGAAAGAAAATGGACATTCCCCTTTCAAAGTCAACTAAATGATAACAATTATCATTTTCATTGTCAACACTGTTTTTCCGTTCAATCGCCCGAGATTGCTGAAGAAACTTGCTAGCGCTCTCTAGGAATAATAAAGCATTTGTCATTGTGGCTAAATCCGATTCTCGGATAGTAATCCACCGCCGCTGGGGCGGAAAGCAGCACCAAGGACACTTCGGAACCGAGCGTCTCCCTGACATGCCTGACAAGCTCCTTGCCTATTCCCTTCTTCTGATAATTACGATCTACGGCAAGATCCGAAAGATAGCAGCAGTAGGAAAAATCGGTGACGGCGCGGGCGATGCCGATCAATCGGTCTTCCTCCCATGCGCTGATGATTAAATCAGCGTTATCGATCATTTTTTGCAGCCGCTCCAAATCCCCGAACGGCCGTTTGATCCCTGATTTCTCAAACACCTGCGAGAGATCGGTTGCCGTTAAGTCCCGGCTGTTGCGATATTGAATCATCGTATTTGCCCCCATTCTTATTCATTCCAGCGTTTTTCTTCATCTAACCTTTCCGACGTATAAAGCACCTTACCATTTTTTCACAAACCGGTAGCCAGTCGTTTCAAATCCGAGTGACCGGTAGAACGTATGCGCCCGTTCTCTTTCCGGCTTCATCCCGCTTGTCAAATAAAGCGTATGCCCCCCATCCTCCCGGGCAACATGTTCCGCGAACCGGACGAGCGCCGTCCCTATGCCTTTGCCTTCAAGCTCTTTCTTCGTCACTAATAACGAGATTTGGGTTACGAAACCGTCCTCTTCATAGGAGTAAAGCTTGCGGATGCCGATCATGCCGGCCGCCCGCTCCTCGAATAAAGCAATATAGGTGTGGTGGTCCTGCAGATTTTCAATCGTATTCATTCGTTTTCTCATCATTTCAATGGAAGCGGGATATCCGAGATCTTTCATTAAATCCGCGATAACGGCGAGATCCTCCGGTTGATAGCGTCTTATGCGTATCATGTACTGCGACTCCTCTCCGGCATTTCGAATTGTTATATTCCTGTGATAAGGTTATATTATTTCGTTGAAGGTTTCCGTATTTTCTTTTGTTGCGTGTATAATGAATTTCAACTAGCTTAGAGCAAAGGCAGGTGTCGAATAATGCCAAGATGCATCCGCTTCCGCGGTATTCCCTTATGAGCGTCAGCCGGAAGCTGTTTATCGCGATGGCTTCCTTTATTGTAGCCATGTGCCTCGTGTTCGCATTTGTGACGCAAATTATTTTAAAAGACGTATTAGATGTCATGGTAAGCGAGGCATCCAAGACGGATGTCAGCGAGTTAAACGATTTATTCGCAGGTTATTATGCAAGCAACGGCCATTCTTGGGACGGGGTTGAGTCCATTGACGTTCCCGACAACATTTGGAAGAAGAATGGAGAAGCAAGCTTCGTCTTGCTGTCGGACGATAATAAGCTGCTATACAGAAGCGGCGAGGAAGAGCTTGAATTTTTGAAAAGGCTCGGCGCACGTACCCTGATAACCTCCGGCGGCGATATGATCGGCATGATCTATTATTACGATCCGGATGTCGGACGTTTATCCCAGCTTCGTCTGGGCGTGAAATATTCGGTTACCGTTCTTCTGATCTTCGCTGCCGTACTTTTTATTATCATTTCCTTGCTTGTCGCGTTCTGGCTCTCCCGCCGACTGACGGCTCCGATCCGACGATTAATACCTTTCCTCGACAAGCTCGGGAAAGGTGATTTCGGGATTCAAGCGCCGATAGAGAGCAAGGATGAATACGGGAAAATTGCCGTCGCCTTCAATCAGATGTCGCACCAGCTGCAGCGTACGGAAGATGTGCGAAAAAATTTAGTTGCCGATGTTGCCCACGAGCTGCGGACTCCACTTACGATTATCAGGGGGAAGCTGGATTTGGTCCAGCAGAGCGGACAGCCGGTAGAACCGGAAAGCCTGCTCCCGCTTCAAGACGAGCTTATCCGCTTAACCCGGCTGGTCGACGATTTGCATCAATTGTCGTTGGCCGAGGCCAGGAAGCTTCCGTTTGAATTTAGTCCGACCTCCATTCCGGACCTTCTTCAGCGAATCGTCGATCGGATGAGCTTGGACGCAGAAGACAAACAAATTCGCGTCCAGCTTACTTACGATGAACAAATTCCCGACCTATCGGCCGATTCGAACCGGCTGACGCAGGTATTCCTGAATCTGCTCGTCAATGCCCTTCGCTACACGCCAAGCGGCGGAACGATCCTCATTTCGGTCGAAGCAGTCAGGAGCGCCGACGGGCTGAACCGTTTTGTGCAAATCAAAATCATCGACTCGGGTATCGGGATACCGCCGGAGCAGCTGCCTTATCTGTTCAACCGCTTCTACCGGACAGACGAAGCGCGAGCCCGCAACAGCGGGGGCATGGGCCTGGGCCTCGCGATTGCCAGGGAATTCATCCTCGCCCATAACGGAACGATTGAAGCGGAGAGCGTCGTCGGCCAAGGCTCGACATTCATCGTTAGGCTGCCTATATAGCTTGTTAACAACTGACTTCTGACTTTGGCGGGAGTCAGTTGTTTTTGGCCGTCTTTTTTGGCGCGGTCCGAAGATAAGCTTCCTCGACCAGCGAACGAACGTGCTCCCAATTTACTTCGGCATCCGATTGAATGGATAACCAGCCATGCTGGCCGACGTAAGGCGTCTTGGAGTAAGGCGAGCCTTCTTCGCTAAGCACGAAATGCTGGGTTTCCTTACTCGTTCTCAAGCTGGTGTGGTAAATGCCTTCTCTCCAGCCCACTCGCACGAATGTTTTGTCCTTCACCCTAAACGTAAGATGTCCAAGCTCATCCGGCTTTTCTTCCGTACCGGGGAAGGACAAGGCGATATCGCGAATCCGATTCATAAACGCATGGTCCCGGTAAAACACGTCAAACCCTTCTATGCCTTTCATTTGTCAACCTCCCTCAAACCGTGATTTCTGCCGTTCGATAAACGCGGCAATCGGTTGGAACAGCTCCTCTTCCTTCTCCCAGATCACCTTAAAGCCTTCCATTGCAGAAGCAGCAGCCGCACCCTCCAGCTCCCCTGTCAACCAAGACTCTTCCACAATGCCGAAATCAACCTCGATCCCGCTTCCATATTCGATCCGAATAGAAGTAAGCGCGCCTCTCTCCTCTTTCATCGCTTGCTCTATGGCATCGAATGGGAACTGATGAAGAATCGCTTCCGCCGTTTTCGTTTTTTTGTCCGATACAATTACGAAGCTCATCTCTGTGACTTCTTCGTTCTCATCGTCTGCGCATGGGCCGATTAAGGCGATCCCGTCAATATGCGGCTGCCCGCCTGCCCATGTAACGAATCGATAAAGCAAACTGTAGTGATCCGGTCTCATCGCTGCTGTGCCTCCAAGTACCATTATGGGCTAAAATTGTTTCTATCGTTATCCGATCACTCATCATAACACCTCTTGGAAACGGGTAACAAACCAGGGTAGCGTTCCTCGTTAAGCATTATGTAAACCTCTCTTCGAAGGCAGCCTGATCACTGTTAAAAACATTAATATCCACATAGGCATCAATGCCGGCGATTCTGCCTCTGTTACAATACTGCCACAATACCCAATCCTGATCCTTCTTCAAAGCCGGGTATTTGAAAATATCGCGAATCCAGTCATGCGTAAGCGATATTTCCAGATCGATGACTGGCGGCAGGCTGGCTTCCTCAACCGGCACAAGGCTAATAAAATGATTTGCCTGCTGCTCCCCCGTACTTCTTGAGGAGAAAAAATGGTAGGTGCCGACGAGCATGCCGCCAGCTTTCGCGCCTTCCCAGTTCTGATTAAACGTATTGTCGGTAAAATCATGGCCTTCCGTAGCTTTCATATATACAAATTGATATTTTCCTGATTCGGCTACTTTTCCCCAATCAACCGCCCCTTGATAAGGCGAAACATCCAGTCCTCTAACCTCATAATTCATCGCAAAAATACTATTGTGCCAAATATAGCCCTTGTATTCCAAAAATCCGAGCAAGATGATCATCGCTGCTGCGATAACGACTATTTTCTTTCGATTCATAGCCCCTCCTATCTGAGAATCGATCCTACTTTATACAAGGGGTATTTTACCACATGTATCCTTTTTGCGGATACCAGCAATTGTATACCTTAATCTAAGGGACAGAATCATGATCATTTCCCGCGGTGATGTGAACGTCAGTGATGATATTGAATTCGTGATCGACGGTTCGATGATCCAGGAGCAAGTAGGTTAACGAAATAGAGCCAGCAAGTTAATAGGGAGAGCCATTAGAATATTAGGGCTCTCCCAGATATAGTTTTAACTATCGGTGTGTGTTTATGATGCGGGGTGGCGCGTTAGATCACTGACGTCCTTTTGTAAGGATCCGGAACGTGATACCGAATTTATCCGTTACATTACCGTAAGCGGGGCTGAAGAAACTTGCTTGTAGCGGGTCGTTCACTCGACCGCCTTGCTTCAATGCTTCGAAATATTGGGTAGCTTTTTCTTTGTCGTCGGTTTGAACAACGATGGTGATTTGCGTTCCCTTCTCGTAGGTGCTTCCAGTAACATTATCGGTAATCTGTAGTTCGGAATCGCCAATTTTCAAGACGGCGTAATTCACCCAGTCCTTCTTTTCCGGCGGCAGTGGAGCTTCCGGATTTTCCGGCATGTCTCTGAACCGAAGCATATAAGTGACCTCGGCATCCAACGCCTTTACGTATAAATCGATGGCCTCATTCGCGCTTCCGTTCATTTCAAGAAAAGGGATCAAACTCGTACTCACAACAATCATCTCCTTGGTTTAAATGTTTTCAAAGGACAACTGGTAGACTCTTCTTTCACATAGACCGGTTTCCTTTGTCACTAACTATGTCGTACGTCATAAAGGAAACGTGACAGAAATGGCGAAACATGTTTTGATGAGAAATTCAAAATAAAAACTGTAGTTTTCGTACAACTCCGTCACATCTGTTGAGTTTCATTCGACATATAAATAAAGAGGAAACGAAGGAGGGTATGAGGCGCATGAACGATCACAATTGGCTTGTAGAACAATTCGAGGCGCATCAGAATCACCTGCAGGCGGTGGCTTACCGGATGCTCGGATCTCTGATCGAAGCGGATGACGCTCTACAGGAGTCATGGATACGTCTTAGTCGCTCAGATACGAGCGGAGTCGAGAATTTTGGAGGATGGTTGACAACAATCGTTTCAAGAGTATGTTTTGATATGCTGCGATCTCGTAAATCGCGGCGCGAGAAGCTTACGATGGTTAGTGTACCTGAACCGGTAACTAGCCTCCAAGACGGAAGCGACCCCGAGCACGAAGCGCTGATGGCCGATTCTGTTGGTCTTGCGATGCTCGTGGTCCTCGAAAAATTAAATCCTGCCGAACGCATTGCATTCGTGTTGCACGATATATTCGCCTTGTCTTTTTCGGAGATCGCTCCCATAATCGGGCGTAACGAGGCCGCAGCAAGACAATTGGCGAGCCGCGCACGACGCCGGGTTCAGGATACCGAGTCAACTTCGGAAACTGCGGAGTTTCAGCGTAAACGGGAACTTGTCGACGCATTCTTCGCCGCATCGCGCAACGGAGACTTTGAGAAACTACTTTCGGTATTAGACCCGAATGTCGTACTTCGAAACGACCCCGGATTCGCGCCAGTCGCAAATGCGCCGGTTGTTCGCGGTTCAGAGGCCGTGGCCAAGCAGGCCCAGCAATTCACCGATCGTGCCCGGAGCATGAAGCCGGTGCTCGTGAACGGATCGGTAGGCGTCATCGCGGGTCATTTGGATCAACCGATATTCATTCTCGAATTCACGGTTGTGGACGGCAAGATCGCCGAGATCGGCATGATTGCCGACCAGGCGCGCCTTCGCGGGCTCGACATCGCCGCTTTGAACGATTGATTGGCTGGAGAGCTAAGGAACTGCAATAAACACTAAAATAGAACACAAAAGCACAAAAAAACGCACTGTCGCGATCAGACAATGCGTTTTTTCTTGCTTTATCAGTAAATGATTCCACTGCATATATCATAACAATACTTGTTGAGCCGAAATGGGTTGAGACAATGGCTTTAGAAAATCCTCAACCCTGTATTGACAATATTAGCTTTCAGCGGGTTCTCGAACCAAAGGACTACCCGGTCGGCTGTCTCTTGATCCGTAGCTGCCTGCATAAGCATTTGCACGATGTGTTCAGGCAATAGCCCGGTCATGGCATTCGTCCATTCCGTTACGGCCGTTACATAAGTCCGGGAACGGCTCCAATAATCGATCCCGACTTGTTCATCCCATGGAGATTCCTTGTGCGCTATAAGCGTCTCATAAAACTGCTCTGCACAATAAGAGGCTGTGTTGCAGCCTTGACCCGTGATCGGATCCGAAAGGATGACACTGTCCCCGCAGCAAAGTACCAATGTTTCGTTCAGCATGCGATACGGTCAATGAACATTGGAAAGGACTCTTATAAGAACTCTTATAAGAATACTGAAAATCCGCTTCGATCAGAAGGGAATTATTACCTACACGGTGACTTACTTTTATGGAAGAAAAGGATTCTGCTTGGATCTGCTGTAAGCCACAACTTCATTGTAAGACAGGCTGCCTCCGAATATGTCCAGCGCGCTTCCGATCGTAAGATCCAATTTGCCGCCGCAAAGCGCGTCGAATTGATCCATATCGGCCAGCGATCTCGCCCCGCCTGCATAGGTTGTAGGGATGGTCGCCCAATCCGCGAGCGCACGGACCAGGCTTTGCTGAATTCCGCGCTGCTTTCCTTCCACGTCAACGGCGTGAACAAGAAATTCATCGCAATATTGCTCGAGATAAGCAATGTTCTCTTGATTTACCTCGAAATCGCTGAACTGCTTCCATTGATTCGTCACGACAAACCATTTGCCGTCCTTCTCCTTGCAGCTCAAATCGATCACAAGCCGTTCCTTGCCGGTCTCGGATACGATCCTTGAAAGGTGGTTCTCGTTTAACTGTCCGTCCTTGAAGATGTATGAGGTGACGATGATATGTGACGCGCCCTGCTCCAAATAAGAGGCGGCATTGTCCGCGGTTATGCCTCCGCCGATCTGCAGCCCGCCCGGATACTGCTGCAGCGCCTGAACGCCTGCCTGTTCATTGCCGCCGCCCAGCATAATCACATGCCCGCCGGTTAATTCGTCCTTCTTGAACAGCTCGGCGTAATGGGCTGAATTATATTGGGATACGAAGTTTTCGATGATTTCGGCATTTAACGTTTCGCCGACGATTTGCTTTACCTTCCCGTCATGCAGATCGATACAAGGTCTGAATTTCAACGCAATTCCTCTATTCTATACGTATTCGAAGTCAACTGTCTTATATGAAAATAACCGATAGCCCTGCGGAGCGCAACCCTGCAGAAGCAATCGCTTTATCACATTCCGCTCTCCGCACTCCGTAATTTGCTGCATGTAGCCTTCAGCCTGTTCTCCGCTCCATGAGCGGTCAACGGTTCCGACCAAATAAAGCCGTCATCCGCAAAACGCGGTATGACATGCATATGATAATGATTCAGATCATTAAACAAACCGCCATTCTGGCAAATCGTAATGCCATCCGGATGATAAACCTTCTTTAATAGACGGCTCATACGGACGGAGGCGTTCATAATCGCGTGTAATGTCTCAAGAGGCAACTCATCCGGGTCACGAACATGCGCCTTCGGCAGAATAAGGAGATGCCCTTCATTGAACGGCGCGATGTCCAGGACGCATGTAACGAGAGAATCCTCGTATACGATATTTACTTCCACCAGTTGATTCGCGATTTTGCAGCCCAAACATTCCATAATTTCCCCTGCCTTCTACATTCACTTTACCGCACCAGTCAGCGCGGTATATTTTTGAAAATACTTCTCCCGCTTCTTGTCATCGAACTCCAGATCAGCCGGAATCGGGCTAGGCTTATACCGGGTTAATTGCCCGTTGTCATAGATACAATGATGATCGTAGCATCCCTTGTCTTGCAGCATCGCCAGAAGCGCTTTGGGCACGTTGGATACGATTCCGATATTATGCTCGTCCAGTATCCAACCGATTTTTTTCCAATCCAAAATGCCTTCATTGGTCTTCAATGGCGTTTCATAGGAGAAATGGCCGTCCACCTCGGCCATATAGGCGTACATTCCTCCAAAATTTCCGCCGCCTCCGGACCAAGTAACCATGCCTTTAAAATGAAGCTCGTACGCAGATATGGCCGTTTCTTCCTTAATTTCGCGAATCATCGATTCCCGCGGCTGTTCATCCCGTTCAAGCTTGCCGCCTATGCCGTTCCAGCAGCCCATCCAGCTCGGCTTCTCGCGATTTAAGAGCAATATTTCGTCTCCGCGTCTAATGAAGCAAATATTATACTTCAGCATGTCTGCACTCCCGATCCGTTTTTTATCCATCGAATTGTCCATTCAATTCCATCCTAAACCGTTGCTGAAAAGCAAGATGGAAGCTCATCTTCCGGTCAAAGATCGCTTTGGAAAGGTTATAATTCAAGGAATCTCTGGATTCTTGCAAATATTGCTTATGCTCCTTGCTCTCCCATAACCGGATCGCGTCGTGAACCGATTCCTCGTTGTGGGCGCTGTACATAAATTTCAGCCAGATCTCCAGAGAACCGAAATGATCCAACACGTCCGCATCCTGCACGACCCGGATAGGAGGCGGCAGCTTTTCGCGGTTTCTGGCGTTATGTAAAAGAATGATCTCCGAAATCTCTTCCAGCTGCGCATCGGTGCATTCATGGGGTATGAGCGATTTGATAACCTGCGCTCCGGTTATGTTATGCGGTTCGATCCCCTTGGTCACATCGTGAAATAAAGCACCGGCAAACATGATGTCATCCTTAGACGAATCATCCGGAAATAGGCGTTTACGCAGATTCAAGGACAGATTGGCGACTCGCTGTCCATGATAATAAATAAATCCTTTTTCCCGATTGAGATGTGATTTCCGTTTTCCCATTATTTTGAATGCAAGCTCCTGAATCCGTTCCAAGTTCATTGAGAGGTACGCTCCTTAAACAACAATCTTGGGAATATCTTACCACGTTCCCGTAAGGCGGATAAACAAAAAAAAGACTTGGAAGCTACGCTTCCTCGTCTCCGCTAATCCTCTTCTTGTGGAGCCGGTGCCTGCTCAGGATACTTGACGACGGGCCACTTTTCTTTGCGCAGCGCATCCAGCAGCCCGGAACCTACCCGTAAATTGTCCCTCACGAGAGGCCGGGGCGTTAAGGCCATCCATTGATTTAAAGAGACATCCACGAACCGGTCGCTTTTGAACATTTCCAGAAACCATAACGTCTCCGTGCCGGTATTCTGAATATAGTGACCATAGGCAAACGGGACGTACCCTACGTCGCCTGCCCGGTAATTAAACGTACGGGCAGCGCCGTTGCCGGCAAAGACGGTCATTCTTCCTTGCCCGGCGAGATAATACTGCCACTCCGCCTGGTTCGGGTGCCAATGCAGCTCTCTCATGGCACCGGGCTCAATCTCGACAAGAGCGGCCGCGACCGTCTTCGATATCGGAAAATTCGTGGAGTCGACGATCCGCACGCTGCCTCCAGACGTTCGAATCGGCGGCTGTGCTAACAAGCGGTGGGTAAAGCTATACGGAACCGTCCCAAAAGGCGACGGTACGCTTTCGCTCGCAATCGGTCCTGGCACATAATCCTGAAAAATATAAACCTGATCATTCGGGATATATTCAAATACGCTTTCCGGAACGCCGAAGTTCGCCGAGAGCACCTCTTTCGGCGTATGCGCGAACCAATCCGAGATGGATAAAGTATTGAGGTCTGAGAAGCTGCCGTCATCAAAAACAAGCAGAAACTCGCAGCCGCCCTCGAGTCCCTGAATCGAATGCGGAATGCCGGGCGGAAAATACCATAAATCGCCTTCTCCGACATCGGCGATAAAATTCCGACCCGCCTGGTCTACGGACGTAATTCTTGCTTTTCCAAGCAGCATATATGCCCATTCCGCTTGCTGATGCCAATGCAGCTCGCGCACCCCGCCCGCCGTTAAGCTCATATTCACGCCGGCCAGCGTAGTCGCAACCGGAAAATCCCTTACGGTAATTTCCCGGGACCAGCCGCCATGATTCAGCTGCATGTGGGTATCCGAGAATGAAAACTTCAAATTCGGAAGCAATCCGGCGTCCGTGTCCGGCGGCACGAACATATCCGGATTCTCGATGTCGCGCATAATATCGCGCGGTCCGGCATCGATTCCTCCCGCGCCGTCTCTGCGGATCGGCTGTGGAATGCCGTTTATGATTCGCGGCACATTTTCCAAGAGAAAACCTCCTTCTCACATCATGCAGTAACCGGGTCTACCTGAACATTCCATACTATGATTAAAAAAATGCCATTATGTAGGTCTAGGCAGCCGTAAAGGATATAATCGAATAAAGTATGAAGTACGCGGTTCGTGGGGATATTGCAACAAAGGAGGAATTTTCCATGAAAAAATCAATCGCTCCCCTGTTCGCCCTTATTTGGATCGTTCTTTTCGCGGGCTGCAGTCAAGCAGCGAATTCCAATCAGGAAGGGTTGCCGGCAAACCCAAGCCCAAGCGTAAATCCAACTCCAACGGCGGCCCCTCCCCCATCTCAAGAGCCGGTCGATCTGATCAAAGAACGGATTAGCGAAATGAGCGTCGATGAGAAAATCGGGCAGATGGTGCTTGTCGGCTTGGAAGGCACCACCCTCCAATCCGATGCCAAAGAAATGATTGAGCGTTACCGGGTCGGCGGCTTTATCTTGTATAAAGACAATATCGACAACGCTTCCCAGACCGTTTCTTTGCTCAATCAATTGAAGGAAGCCAATGCAGCCAACAAGGCGCCGCTTTGGTTAAGCCTTGACCAGGAGGGCGGCAAAGTCAATCGAATGCCTGAGCAATTGAAGGAGCTGCCAACAGCGAGGGCGATCGGGAAAGTAAACAATTCCGAATATACGAAGCGAATCGGACAGGCGATCGGCGAAGAGTTGCAGGCCTTTGGCTTCAATATGGATTTCGCCCCCGTTCTGGATATTAACAGCAATCCCGACAATCCGGTCATCGGGAACCGCTCCTTCGGCGCCGATCCGGACACCGTCACTCAGCACGGGTTGGAAATGATGCGGGCGATTCAGTCCAAGGATGTCGCAGCGGTCGTCAAGCATTTTCCCGGACATGGCGATACGTCGGTGGATTCCCATCTGGAGCTTCCGGTCGTGACCAAAAGCTTAAGCGAGCTGAAGTCGTTCGAGCTGCTTCCTTTCATTGAAGCGGTCAGGGAAGATGCGGATGCGGTCATGATCGCGCATTTGCTTATCCCTAAGATCGATAATAAGTATCCGGCCTCTCTGTCCGGGAAGGTCATCACGGACCTGCTGAGGGATGAGCTGGCCTATGACGGCGTTGTCATTACCGACGATATGACCATGGGCGGGATTACGAAGCATTTTGGCATGGGAGAGGCAGCCGTCCTCACGGTTCAAGCCGGCAGCGATATTCTATTGATCGGGCATGAACACTCGATGCAGGTCGAGGTCCTTCAAGCCTTGAAGAAGGGTGTGGAGGAAGGAGCACTGACCGAAGATCGGCTGGATCAGAGCGTGTATCGCATTTTGAAGCTAAAGCAAAAATATCATATCGAGGATGAAGCCACGGCAGAAGTGGATGTGCAAGCGGTGAACCAGATCATTGAAGCTGCGCTGGATAGCGGAAAGAGCTGACCCTCTGGGGTCAGCTCTTTCATTTTCCGGCTAATATACGATTCGTAACTTTTATCTGATTATAGCGAGATTTTGATGGAATGAAATGAATGAAAGGGATTTCCTCCCGTTATATGACATGGAATCTGGTTTATGAAGATTCTAAAGGGAATTTCTCCCTCTAATTCGGCCATTTCTTGGAGAATCAGTCAAAACTGGTCGAAATATCGGAAGGGTTTCCTGCTAGATAGTGAATAAGCGTTCAAAGCGAAAAAATAGCGGGAGGCTTTCCACTACTAAAGTTAAACAATTGATTCACATCGTTGTTATCGCTGCTCTCTTCTCTCCCGTTTGCGATTCTTTCGTTCAACTTATATAGCCTACTCGAAATCTCTTTTAAAACGGTCAAAATGTTGCTTCCACCCCCATTATGGACGGTTCGAATACTCCTTTAGTAATTCTTCTATCACAATCCCGTTTATTTTGAGACCCGTAATATTGCAATCCGTTATTTCGACATCCGTTAAGTTGCAATCGGTAATCGTGCTCCCGCTAAGCATGCAATTCTCAAAGCGCAAAGGCCGCTGCGTCTTCCCCGGCTCGTAATTCGGATGATCTTCCGGAGGGAGTCCGATATTGTGGATGTAAGCCCCGCCGAGCTGCGCTCCGTCGATCTCCAGATCGCTCATGTTCGCATCGGTAATTTTCGTGCCGGAGAGATTAATATTTTCCATGTAAAGACGGCTGGCATCCACGTTAACAAAGGTAGAATCTGTGACGCACGCATTGTTTACCCCTAGCTGCTTCATCGTATTCGTAACTTCTACTCGCTCCATAACAAAACCCCTCCAATTATTGGATATCACATCTGAATTCATGATACCTCATATTGGAGGGGTTTTCTATTGAATTCTAATCAATCGCTCAGTTACATTCCTAGAATATGATAGCCTGCATCGACATGCAGCACCTCGCCGGTTATCCCTCTGGACAGGCTGCTCATTAAGAACATCGTCGCGTCGCCTACTTCATCCTGGTCAATGTTGCGCCGCAGCGGAGCTTTCTCTTCAATCGTAGACATAATGTCATTGAACCCGGATACGCCCTTGGCCGCCAAGGTGCGGATCGGCCCGGCGGACACGGCATTTACCCGTATGCCGTATTTGCCCAAATCCTCGGCTAAATACATGACGCTGGCTTCCAGCGCGGCCTTTGCAACGCCCATGACATTGTAATTTTTGACGACGCGTTCCGCGCCGATATAGGATTGGGTTACGATGCTGCCGCCTTCCGTCATGAGCCGCTTCGCTTCACGCGCAACCGCAACAAGCGAATAAGAGCTGGAGCTTTGCGCCAGCATATACCCTTCTCTCGACGTATCCACGTATTCGCCCTGCAGTTCATCCTTCTCCGCGAAGGCGACCGAGTGAACGACACCGTGAATTACGCCGGAAACCCGCCCAATTTCTTGGAAAGCCGCAGCTACGCTGTAATCATCAAGCACATCGCAGGAGACGGTCTGCAGCGCTTCTATCTGATGCTGCTCCAGAAGCTTCTTCAGCTTCTCAAGCGATCTTTCTTTCCTGTAGGTGAAAATCAGCTTTGCTCCTTGTTGATGAAGCGACTTCGCCACTCCCCATGCAATGCTGCGGTCATTGGCTACGCCCATGACGACAATGACCTTGTTGTTCATTAAGTTTGACATTCCGTTCCTCCTGATTGTTCAATCCGACTGTTATAATCGGATATGTCTGATCTGCGTCAAGACGCGGTCATACGCTTGCTTGACCACGCCGCGGCGATCCGGAAATAGCTCGATGTTGGCAGAGGCAGCGATCCGCTCTACGTTTTCTTTGATGGACGAATGGTCCGTATCGATATGCTGCTGAAAGATGTCATCGGCCAATCCGGCTGCGCACCTGGAAATTTGCTGCTCTGCCCATGAATTGTTTCTTTCGCCGCGGCCCCGAAGCCGCTTCCTTATAACATCCTCCGAGGCGCATAAGGCAAAGTGATGGACGACGACTCCGTTATCCCTAAGCCGTCCGACCATTTCTTGAAAATAGGCCGGATCCACAACCGTCATCGGTGCAATAAGGAGTCCGTCATAGTTCTCGTCCAGATATTTCAGCATCGCGTAATTCGTTTCGCGCCACATCGGATAATGCTGGAAATCGTCCTTGCGGATGCCCTTCGGCATGTTTTTCTGCATATAATATCCGGCATTCTCCGGATCGAAGACGTAGGAGTTGACGGTTCGCCTATGCAATTCAAAGGCTGTTTGCGTCTTTCCCGCTCCGAATGCGCCGTTAATCCATACGATCATGCGCAGCATCTCTCCCGTTTCTTCCGATCCTACCTATACTAAATGAAAACCTGACAAAAGTTCAACCGCTTCGGTTCATTCCGGCAGTTGTCTGACGAAATGGATGTAATCCGTATTCGCCGGCACGCCTCCGCCGCTTCTGATCAAGAGTGCAATCTGAGCGCGATGATAGCTGCCGTGCATGGAAACATGCGTCAAAATATCGCTGACGGATGTCCGAAATTCGGTCCCCTTTCCGTTCCGGTAAACGATCCGCTTGCCCGGATCCGACTGCGGGATCGATTCGAATAAAGCATCGAACCCTCGCTTATTTTCCGAGAAGAGATTCTCGCAGTCTTCGATGCTGTAATCCGGCCAAAGCGCGGCCCCCGAAGCATCTGTCCCATTTATCCTGGCCAACCAAATCTTCTCCGCTGACGCGATATGACCTAATAACGCCAATGGCTGATCTATGCTTCCCTCAAAATCCCGCAAGGCACGAATCGTCTCATTGTTCGCCCAGTAGACATGGTCAAAGCATCTGGCCAGCTGGCCGATGAGCGTTACCGGTTCCTCCAAAACGTTATCTTCCGAAGCAGGCTCCGGATTTCGAGTCAATTGTTCCGTATTTGCTTGGGCCAGTGCCTTTCCGAAGCAGAGACTTGTCTCGCTGTCCGCGTATTCGCCGAAACGATCGATTAACCGATAGCCGTTTTTCTTATAGAAGCCGACTGCCTCCCGCAGGGCTTCCCCGGTTTCCAGCTTCACGCACCGATACCCCAATGCCGCAGCCCTTGCTTCCAGCGTGGTCAGGAGCGCTCCGGCAATTCCTTTATTCCGGTAAGACTCATCCACGAAAAAACGCTTCAGCTCAACGGAACCTTGATCCAGAGGACGAATGGCGCCGCAGCCGACGGGCAGCCCTTCCCAATACGCTACCATAAAGACGACGTCACCCAGCTTGGGATCTGCAAAATCCAGGCCAAAAATATCTTCCGGCGGGTAGAGCGTTAATAAATATTGATCCAGCTTCGCGATCAGCCGGTGCAAATGTTCATTCTGAGGCGTAACTTGTACAACGTTTATACGATCCATTATATTAACGAACTCCTTCTGCTTCATCGCTTATGTCTTTAAACCAGGTTATCCAAATAATCGATGATTACGTCTATATCTTTCTTTGCGCGGTTGTTCAATGATTTTTTGTCCTTCAAGCCGAAGAGATGGAGCTCATGACCGGGATCCGCGACCAGCGGCCCCGCGATAATGTCCTCGAGCAATCGGATCGTCAGCTTGAACGCTCTAAAGATCAATTCCTTTGAATACGGATTCGGAATGGATATGATCAGCTCAATCGTGATTTCGGCATACATGAGCTTCACGATACTGTCCGCCGACATGAGATGCCTGGAAGCGAAGGCGACCATATTTTCGAGCAGCCGGCTGTCTTGACTGTTTCTCGCGAGAGCTTGAAGCCGCAGCATCGCGTCCCAGTTCGTAATGGACAGTTCCCGGCTGAACCGGTTCAGCATCTCCTGCAGCCATTCCGTTTCGGTCTCCTTGGGCAGCTCATAGGCCCGGTATTCCTCCAGCTTGCCCTCCCGGTGCATTTGAATAAAATTGCCGTAATAGGCTGTGAACAGCTCTTTCGCTTTAAGCAGTGAATCGTTCATTTCGTGTCGCCTCTCGCTTCAAGTTGGTGGACGGGGTTATATCGGCTTAACCAGCCGCAGCTTCAAACCGGTCACACAAGTCATAGATATCTTTCAATCTCGCAAGCTTGCTTGTCCATTCCGCCGGAATCGCGTCCGCACCGTAATAAATGCCGGCTAGGCCGCCGGTAACGGCGCCTGTCGTATCGGTGTCTTCTCCCAAATTGACGGCGCGCAGGACGGCCTCGCTATAGCTGCCTGTCGTCAGCAAGCTCCAGATACTGGCTTCAAGCGTATGGACGACATAGCCTGTCGACTCGATTTCCTGCATCTGAAGCGACGTCAGGTTTCCCATAAGAATCCGGTCGAATCGGCTTATAATCGTATGATCCGTTGCAGTGTGCGCATCTAGCATGGTCTTTCTCATTAGCGCTACGCTTTCCTCTATACCTGCTCCGCGAAGCAAATGAATCGCCATCTCTACGTAAATGACGCATGCGATAATCGACACTTGATGCCGGTGCGTAAGAGAGGACACCTGCGCGATAATCGCCGCCCGGTCTTCGAAGGTTTCTTCCTTCAGCAAATACGCCAAAGGCAGTATCCGCATGAGCGAGCCGTTTCCGTTGCTGTATTCATCCGTGCCGCCCGCAAAGTCCGGCCGAATGCAGTGATCCTTAAAGCGGGCAATGGCTTCGGCAGTGGCGATCCCGGCATCAAAAACGTCACCGTGTGGCGTCCAGTATCCTTTACTGTACCATTTCGTGAATCTATCCGCCAAGTCTACCAGGTCGATTTGCGGGTATTGGACCGCGCTTTCCATGAAGCAAAACAACAGAGAGCTGTCATCCGACCATGTGCCCGGAGGCTGTGCGTGCGTTCCGAAGCCGATCATGTCCGTCAACGGTTCCTTCATCAGCGTACTCCGCGATTTAAACTCAATAGGCACGCCTAAAGCATCGCCCACGCAAAAACCTAAAATACCGCCAAGCACCTTGCTATCTTTCATCCGATCATCCTCCTATCGTCAAAAAGTATGATATGAGTTGGGTTCCATTTAGTATACCAAGCCCCGTTTCATTTGGAAACAGTAGACAATCCACGTACACTGCTGGTTAAATAAAAGAGGACCCTGCTGTCTTTGTTAAGACGCCGAGTCTCTCTTATGTGCAGAAATGGTCGCCGGTTCAACGGCATATTCCTGTTCCGATTCCCGTTCACGAGTCCTTCTGCCCAACGCCCAGTTCAGCAAGCTCTTGCTCGACGCTTTGTATTAACAGCCTTTTTTCCTCTTCTTCCAAAAATGCCGCCTTCACCCCGTTCCTGATGATTTGTGCGATTTCGTCCGGCGTGAACCCGAGCTGCTCGGCTAACAGCTCGTATTCCTTCGTGAGTGTCGTTCCCGATACGGTCATGTTATCCGTATTGACGGTTACGATAATGCCCTCCTCCATATAACGGCGGATCGGATAAGCCTCCCAACCCGCAACGGCCTTGGTTTGAATATTGCTTAACGGGCACATTTCAAGCGGAATCCGCCTCTCCTTCACCAGCCGGATCACGGCAGGATCTTCCAGCATCCTGACGCCATGGCCGATCCGCAGCGCGCCCAAGCCCTTAATCGCCTCAAGCACGTTGTCGGCGCCGGCCGCTTCGCCCGCATGAATCGTGATGTTGAGGCCAAGCTGCCTCGCTTCCGCGAACAAGCCGCGGAATAGCCCCGGCGGGAACGAGGCCTCGTCTCCAGCCAAATCCACAGCCACGACCCCCCTCCCCCTGAAGCCGGCGGCTTCTCTGATGACCGCTCGATTCATCTCGTCGGAATGGCTTCGCATACAAATGACAATCGCTCTTGCAATCGTTCCGAACGTGCTTTCTCCGCGCTTGAGTCCGTCAATGACATGCTGTATGACCTCGCGGACCGATAAACCCTTCTGCAGGTGAAGCTGCGGCGCGAAGCGGACCTCGATGTATTTGACCCGTTGGCCTGCAGCCTGCTCGATAAGCTCATACGCAACCCGCTCCAATGCCCGCGCCGTCTGCAAATAGGGCAATACGAAGCTGAATGTGCTTAAATACTGCTTTAAATCCGCACAGTGCTCATCCGCCCTCATACAGGAGAGAAGCTCTTCGTCGGATTCGATCGGCAGAGGCTCGTTCTGCTCTATTGCAAGCTCCTTCACCGTCTCCGGCTTCAAGCTTCCGTCCAAATGCACATGCAGCTCGACCTTCGGCAGCTTCGACAGCAACGACTTTCCTTCTTCCGATGAGCGTCCGACGGACAAAACCATAAGACCTTCCTCCTTCATTGTGTTAAGTTCCTCTGTAAGTGCTGTAACCGCCGGGGGCGACCAACAGCGGAACATGATAATGAGATTGCGAATCCCGGATACGGAAGCGTATCGGAATTTCCTCAAACAAGCAGTCCGTTAGATCCGGGAGATTCTTGCCGCTCCGGAAATAGTCGCCGGTGGCGAACACGAGCTCATATATTCCCGGCTGAACGGCTTCCCCCTCCAGAAGCGGTCGATCCACGCGGCCGTCACCGTTTGTCTTGAATATACCCAACTTTACGGGCTTCGTCTGAGGGGAGGCTAACTCACCAAAATACCAAAGCGCGATCGTTATCCCGACAGCGGGTCCGCCTGCCGTCAAGTCAAGCACATGCGTCGTGACGCGCCCGTTCATTGCGGCTCATTCCCTTCGTCCAGATCCTCTCTCGTCATCGTAAAGCCTTGAAAGCCATAGGGCGGGCGGGGCTCCGTGAATACGCCGGCGGATGACGAATCGGCAGGCTCCACGACGGTTTCCCATGTCCGGTTATTGGATTCGAAACGAACCTCCGACAGCTGAGAGAAGCTGGCTAGTATGCGTGTGCCTATCCGATAAATTAAGTATTGGATGGATGGCGTATTCTCGGAGTGGAATACGGTTTGCACAAGAGCATGAATCTGTTCGGACGGAACATAGTTTCCGCGTTCTCCGTCATTCGCATCCGCCTCTTCCGCGTACGTCCAGAAAATATCCAGAAATATAAATAAAGGACGGTCATAGCTTTCCGGCAGTGTCGTATACTCGTCGCGGACGAAGCCGTAGAAGGAGCTCCCGCTTACCTTGATGAGCTGGATATGGGATAAGGCGCTCTCTTGTTTCACAAGCTGAATGCCATCAACCGTGCGCTGGTAGTGCAAATAGGAGCTTGAATGCTCATCGTGCGATCGCCGGAAGACCAGCCGGCTATCGCTCCAGCCTTCACCGTCCGCAACCGTAACGGAGTTAAACGGCAACCGGTCGGCGCTGATTTCCAGCGAGTCGATATGCGGATACCGCTCGAGGAATCTTTTGCCCAGGAAAGTGAGAAGCCCTTCCGTCGTGCTTCCATCATAACTGGCGGTTTGCCTCAAAATAAAGTTTTTCATTGAATCGGTCGCAACCACCTGCTTGTTATCGCCTTCCGTGAATGAGGCGAGCAGCGACTCGCCGCCCACGGAAAATGTAATATTATGCGCGAATATGACATTCGTATCGCCTGTATAAGGAGACTCGGGGATCGGCTTCACCGTTAACGGAGCCGCATACGTCCGATAGCTGAGCACGTCGCCTTTCCCGTAATACAAAGTCCGTCCGCTGCGTAATTTGAGCATCGTCACTCATCCTCTCTTTAGTCCGTCATAAGCTCGCTTAAGCGAAAGAAGGAGATTTTCCCGATTTCGAGCAGCGCTTGCGCCGCTTCCTCGCCGACCGTATGCCGCATCCTCGCTTCCATCGCCGCCAGGATTTCCGACTTGGTCTTCCCTCTCACCGCCAAAATAAACGGGAATCCGAATTTCCCGACATAGGTCCGATTCATTCCGGCAAGCCGGTCACATTCCTCGGGGGACAGCTGATGCAGCCCCGCCCCCTGCTGCTCCGCCGCCGAATATTCGGCAACGGCAAGCCGCGTGCCTAGATCCGGGTGAGCGCGGAACAAATCCACAATCGTCTCCGTCCGGGATTCCCGAACGACATTCATCATCGCCGCATGCAGCTCCACCGCAGAGGCAAACGGCCGCGACTCCCACGCTGCCGCGGCGATCCAGGGCGAATGCTCGAAGATCGCGCCGAGCCGGTCCACGAACTGCTCTCTGTTCATTCCGTTTATTTGCCCGATCGTTATTTTCATTTCCAGTACCCCTCATGAACCGCAACCGTCTCCGCTTCAACCTCCGGAAACGGCCCGATTACTTGAATAGACTTGCGCCCTTGCGCGAACACGGTGCGGCAGGGCAGGTCCAGCGTAGGATTGGTCGTCGTCGCCGGTCAATTCCGCCAGCCGCTTCTCCGATATGCCGTACACGACCGTGCCGACGTTTCCCCAATAAATCGAACCGGCGCACATCGCGCAGGGCTCCGCCGTCGTATATAGAACCGACCGCCACAGTTGTTCCTTCGTGTAACTCTTCGAGGCTTTCTCCATTAACGTGCGCTCGGCATGACCGGTGCAGTTGGATTCCGTAATCTCGATATTGCCTTGCTCGAGCACGATCTCCCCTTCCGCGTCGGCCAGAATCGCGCCGAATGGCGTATTACCTGACAGTCTCGCCATCCTGGATACTTCAATACAGCGTTTCAAATAGGAGATATGCGCCGCTCTCTCGCTCATGTTGCCAACCGCCTCTCTTCAATGGCCCGCTTTACGGACCGCCAGATGCCGCCGTACCCGGTGCACCTGCATATATTTCCGGATAACGCCTCCGCGATCTCATCCTCCGACGGATCCGGATGCTCATCCAGCAAAGCTTTAACCGCAATAACCATTCCCGGCGTGCAGTAGCCGCATTGAAAGCCACCCTCTTCAAGGAAAGCCTGTTGAATAGGATCAAGACCGCCGGCAGACACGCCTTCGATTGTCGTGATTTGTTTCCCGCTGCATTGATAAGCCATCGTTAAACAGGAGTTAACCGCCTTGCCGTCGACCAAAACCATGCAAGCCCCGCAGCGTCCGATCTCACAGGAGATTTTCGTACCCGTGAGCGCGAGATCATCCCTAAGAATCGTCAGCAGTCGGGTCGAAGGAGCGGCTGTAATTGTTCGATCAGTCCCGTTTACCGTGATCCGCAGCTCATCGTTCGATTGAATCCCGGAGGAAGGATGTTCGCTCATTCTTCATTCACCGCCCTTCTTATAAAAAACGGCGTTTCCTGCAGGAATCCTGGGACAACCGGCAGCTTCGCAACCCACTTGCCGCATGCTTGCCGGATTGCGGATGCAATTGCCGGAGCCAAGGTGACGGAACCGACCTCGCCAATGCCGCGCGGTCCGTACTCGTCATATTCCGGCAGATGCTCAATCGGCTCCACATCGATGCCGCCCCTCTGATCGGCGATCGTCGGGACGAGGTAAGTATCCAGATTCCGCGTCATATAATAGCCCTTCTCCATGACGGCATCCTCCATGATCGCGAAGCCGAGCGCCATGCTGCTCCCGCCCTCGATCTGACCCAGGAAGCCCTGCGGGTTCATCACCGGCCCGGCTGCCACTGCATGGTATTGCTGAAGCACCCTGACACGTCCCGTCAACGTGTTCACCTCCGCCTTCACGGCAACAGCCGAGTAGGTATACATAAAATGCGCGCCTACCCGATCGGTAGGCGATGTCGGGAACTGAAACGCCGTCTCGCAGCGAATCGGTTCTCCCTCCGCAGCCGCCAGCTCCCGATAGGTTAATAGAAGCTGACCGCCCGAGATCGCCCGAACGCCGCCTTCGCCCAGCCGAAGCCGATCGGCAGGAAGCTCCAGGAGCTTGCCGGCCCTCTCCAGCATTTGTTCCGTAAAAGGAGCCCGAAGCCGCTGCAGCGATTTCCACATCATCGCCGTTGCGCGGGAAGCGGTCGTCGAGCCGCTCTCCGGCACGACATCGGTATCGCCGATAATAATTCGGATATCCCCGGCCGCGAGCTGGAACTGCTCGATAAGCATAAGCTCGAGCGTGGCAATCAGCCCCTGGCCAAACTCCTCATAACCGAATACCGCTTCGATTTTCCCGTCGGCCGCCAGCTCTAACCGGCCGCCCGCCGGATCCGGAATGCCGACGCCCAGACCGGCGCCGTGCATCGTAAACGCGGCTCCGATGCCGGTCTTCACCCAAGGCCCGCCCGCGCCTTGACCTTCCGGCCGGACCGTTTCTCTCTCCTGCCATAGCGAGCAGCCGCTTATCGCATCCCATACTTGATCCGCGCCTTCCGTCATCGCAATGGGCTGCTCGAACGGTCCCGGATCTTCCGGCTTCCGCATATTCAGCTTGCGGAAAGCCCACGGATCCATGGCGATTCGTTCAGCCAGCCGATCCATTTGCCCCTCCAAGGCGAAGATCGCCTGATTGCCGCCGAAGCCGCGGAATTCGCCCGACATGCCGTTGTTCGTAAATACCGATACGCCCTTTACATCCAGATGCCCATACCGGTAAGGACCGATCACATGCTCCGTGGCGAAATTCAGCACTTCGGCGCTAAGCGTGGAGTAAGGTCCCGAATCGGAAACGATGCTTACCTGATGGGCGACCAGCTTGCCGGCCGCGTCAATCCCTGTCTTCATCGCGATCTTCATCGGATGCCGTTTCAAGCCGGCGCGCACCGACTCCCATCTCGAATTGTGCAGCTTAACCGGCCGTCCGGTGTACAGCGCCAGCAGAGCGCCGTACGGCTGTACATTCAGTTCATCCTTGCCGCCGAACGACCCGCCGATCGGGCTCGATACGATCCGGATATCCTCCTGCGGGATGTCCAAAATGCGGGACAGCTGCATGCGATCCATATATCCGTGCTGCGTCGGGGAGTACACGGTCAGCCTGCGGTCCTCCCCGGGGACAAACAATCCGCCTTCGGTTTCCATATAGGTGTGCATTTGACGAGGCGTCGCATAAACCTCTTCCACGATATGCGCGCAATGCTTAAAGCCTTCTTCGATATCGCCTCTTGCGAAGGACGTGCGGTGCATCGCATTCCCCTTCGGATGCAGCAGCGGCGCGTCAGCCAGAAGCGCTTGCTCCGGATCGTCCACCGCCGGCAATATGTCGTAATCCACCTCGATCATCTCGAGAGCCAGCCTGGCGGCCGCGAGCGATTCCGCGGCTACGGTCGCGACCGCATCGCCGACGTACCTGACGCGGTCCTCGCACAACACGGGCTGGTCCGGATGCGCAATGCCGAAAGCGTTGAGGCCCGGTACGTCCAGAAACGTCAGCACCGCGCGGACACCCTTCAGCTGCTTGGCTTTATCCGTGTGGATCGACCGGATGCGCGCATGCGGATACGCGCTTCTCAGCACAAGGCCATACAGCATGTCGTCGCTGGTCATATCCGTCAAATAAGCGAGTGAACCGGTCACTTTACCCGGCCCGTCAGGCCGAATCCGCCATCTTCCTCCGCTTCCGGCACGATTTAACAGCATACCCTTCACCCCTCCTGCCTTATGTTACGCTGCTTGCCGCTTTCCACAATTCG
Source organism: Paenibacillus harenae DSM 16969 (assembly GCF_000422465.1). Classification (GTDB taxonomy): domain Bacteria; phylum Bacillota; class Bacilli; order Paenibacillales; family Paenibacillaceae; genus Pristimantibacillus; species Pristimantibacillus harenae. The sequence continues at coordinate 1,246,937 of NZ_KE383842.1, forward strand.
GTTACGATCACATTCGCAGCCGTCTGCTTGCGGTATGCAGCGGATGCAAATACATCTTCTCTCGGTGCGTATAACGTCATCATTCGTTCATATAAGTGCGTTAGGAGCTGTTCGTCTACCGGCAGTCCGATAATCTCCCTTTCCGCTTCGATTAATCTTCTCGGAACGGTCTGACCGCCGCCCGCCGCAATCTGAATAGCGTCGATCGTCCCTGCTCCGCTAAGCCATCCGCTTACAGCGGCCGTGACGACCGACGGCGTAAACGCTTCGCGGCGGCCGATCTTATGATAAGCGCAAAAACGCCTTGTCTTCGCATTCATATCGTCTTGACGGACTTGAAACGGCAGCTTGATATGGAGAAGCAGCCGGTCATTCCGGTAGCCCGGCTGCATTGCCGCCTGCAGCCAATCCGACAATTCCTCCTGCTGCGTCCCTGCACCCGAGTACCACACAAGCGCGGCATCATATGCCAGCAAGGCAGTGATCGAATCTCCTACGAGCGAGGCGACGTTCCCGCCGATCGTGGCCTGGTTGCGGACGGATGGCGCCGCAACCTGCCGGACGGCTTCCGTCACCATCGGGAAGCTTCGCTGCAGCAGCGCATGAGTACGGCAGGCCTGCAGCGTCGTTAGAGAGCCTACGATTAGACCGCTTTCGCCGACTCGTATGTCATTCAATCCGCTAATGCCGCTCAGGTTTATCAAATGCAGGGGCACCGGGGCGGTTCCTGTCTCCCATTGGGTTCGTAGCAGCGTCACTCCTGCAGCATAGACGCTTTCTGTACCGTAGGTCTGTTTGAACTGCCAGGCTTCTTCTGCCGTATGCGGATGCCATACATGAGGAGACGACATGGTCTCCCGTACGTTCATGCCCATCGTTCCCGCCTCCCCGTTTCGTCAAAAACGTTGTTCCCGAACATACGGAACGCCAAGCGATTCGGGCGATCCGGCCGGTTTATTGCGATTGCGCCAGCCAAGAAACATGAGTACAAGTATCGTAACGATATAAGGAATCATTTTTAAAAAGTAGGAAGGAATGTCGCTTCCTATTAATTGTATGCGAAAGCCGAGCATATCTAGAGCACCGAAGAAATAAGCGCACAGCAGCGCGCGAATCGGGTTTAGAGAGTTGTTGAGATTTTCTGCATCTTGCACAAAAAAATCGAATTAATGTCAATTTTATTAACATTCAATTCGATTGGTTCTTCGTTATTCCGCCCAAATACAATTTTTTGGCCAACTCGAAATCCGCCGGCGTATCGATATCGACTAAGCTGCAAGGTTTCGGCACAGGCAATCCGACGCCGCGATACCGGGGCAACCGGAAAAGTCCCCGGGCACCCGAATCGCCGTCCAGTTGAAGAAGATCGCCGAACATAGACCGGGTTAACAGAGCTGGAGGCATCAGCACAGCTTCTCCTCCTGCCTGCGTTATTAAAGACGAGGCCACAAAATCCAAATGAGTATGCTTACGCCAATAATCCGTAAGCCCGCTAACCATCTCCGCCGTCACGAACGGCTGGTCGGCCAGCGCTATGACGACCGCATCAAGCTTAGGTCGTGACGCCAGCAACGCTTGCATGCCGCTGCGGATGGAGAACGACATCCCGCGGGACGACTCCTCGCTTACAACGAGATGAACAGGAGGAATGTTCTCCCGTTGATGATCCGCGTCCTCCTCCATCCGTGATGAGAGCCACTCTGCCGGATCATCCGGATGCACAACTATCGCTATTTCCGCAAGAGGGCTGGACAATAGGGCGCGCAGCGCCAAGCTGGCGAGCGGCCTGCCTGTCGACAGCTGCAGCGACTGCTTGCGCGTTCCCATCCTTACGCTCTGTCCAGCCGCCAGATACAGACCCGAAATCTCCATCTCTCACCGCCTTTCCCAGAGGCTTCGCTTGAAGTCCCGCCCGTACGGATACGAGCTCCGCCGCGATGCTGACCGCGATCTCATACGGGCCGTCCGCCCCGATCGGAAGTCCGATCGGGGCTCTCACGTTAGACGGAATAAGAAAAGTCTCGAACAGCATCCGTATCCGCTTCTTCGAGCCCAGTACCCCGATATAAGCCAGCTGGAGCGGGAGAGCAAGCCGAATCATCTCTTTATCCTGCTGAAGATGATGGCTGCACACAATTAAATAATCCTTGGAGCATAACCCAAGGTTCTCCGCGATTTGTCCGGGAGAGCCCAAGAAGCATTCCGCTTCCGGATAAAGTTTCCGAGAGCAAAGCTCGGGACGCCAATCCGCCACCACGACAAGAAATCCGACCTGCTTCGCCAGCGGACTGATCGCTCCGGCATCGCGCCCGGCGCCGAATAGGACAAGCCGCGGTTTTGGCTGAAGCTTTACCGCCAGTATGGTCCCGGAAGCTTCGCGAGCAGCTGCGGCTTCAGGAAGCTCTCCCGCGTAACACTCGTCAGCCGCAAGAGAATAAGCCATTGTCCCGCCGCTCCAGTTCCGTTCCAGCCAAATGGACTCTCCGGAAGCCGTGCGCTTAGCTGCCTCGAGAAGCAAGCTGCGCAGCACGCCGATTACCGGCTCCAGCAGCAGCTTGATTTTGCCGCCGCAGCCAACGGCTTCCCCCCATATGACATCTTCATCCGGATCCATATTGTAATCGATAAGAGAATAGCTGCCAGAATTCCACACCTCAGGCGCCCGCTCGATTACATCCTGCTCCAGGCAGCCGGGGCTAATCGCGCCGACCTGCCCGCCGCTCAGCTTGATGAGCATAACCGCCCCGGTCTTGCGGTAGGAATGACCATCCACGCCAACAATTGTCGCCAGAACACACGGCTGATCATCCGCATTCACCGCTGCCAGCACTTCATGCATATCCATCGCCGTCCCTCCTTAAAACCTTAGCCATTCTTCGGCACAAATCCGCCATCCGCCATACCCGGCGCCTTAAAGTCTCTCCACCAGCCTCCGCAAGGAACGGTCCGCTTCCTTAAGCACAATCCGTTTGTCCACGGTTTTCACTATTTTGTTCTCCATTACGATCTGCCCGTCGATAATAACGGTATCGACATCGCCCCGCGTCGCCGCGTATACAATCCTTGAGTGCCAATCCGCATCAAATGAAGGATAGACGTGAAAATCCTCCAAATCGAGCAGCTGCAAATCCGCCAGCTTGCCGATTTCGACGCTGCCGATCTCATTCTCCAGGCCCAGCACCCGCGCGCCTCCCATCGTCGCCATCCGAAGCACCGTCCTGGCGTTCATTACCGTGGGGCCATGTTTCACCTTCTGCATGTAAGCGGTCAGCCGCATTTCCTGAAACATATCCAGGTTGTTATTGCAAGGCGCGCCATCCGCCCCGATACCGACATCGATCCCCTGCTCCAGCAGCAGCGGAATCTCCGCGACGCCCGAAGCAAGCTTCAGGTTAGACCCCGGGCAGTGCGTCACTTTCACGCCGCGCTCGCGTATAATCCGTTTCTCTTCTTCGTCCAGCCATATGCTGTGCGCGAGAACCAGATTCGGCCTCGCGAGACCGATATGATCGAGATACACGACGTTGCGCATGCCGCGCTCCGCTTCGACCATCGCAATTTCCCCCAGATTTTCCGAGGCATGGGTATGCACCATAACGCCGTATTCGGCGGACAAATCGCGGACTCCGATCAACAGCTCCTCCGTGCAGGAGACGACAAAACGCGGACAAAAGGCGTATTGAATGCGGCCGCCTGCCGCTCCATGCCATTTTTCCAGCAAATCGACGCTGTCCTGAAGAGATTTTTGCGTATCTTCCTGAAGAGCGAGCGGCACCTCCGTCCCATGATCCATCATGACCTTGCCGGATAAAGCCCGGATGCCGCTTTCTTTAATCGCCTGGAAGGCGGATTCCGTATAATTCACTGTCTCCATGTCCAAAATCGTCGTCGTGCCGCTGCGGATCAGCTCGCCAATCCCCAGCATGGCGGAATAATAGACGGAATCCTCGCTGTGCGCCGCTTCAAGCGGCCAGATCCGCTCCTTCAACCATTCGATGAGCGATAAGTCGTCCGCTCTGCCCCGAAATAACGTTTGGCACAAATGAATATGCGTTTGCACGAAACCCGGCAGCAGCACCTTGCCGCCGGCATCTATTTCCCGGTCGGCACCGCTGATGTCTAATTTTTCGCCCATTTGACGAATACGGTTGTTTTCAATCCAAACATCGCCCTTGAAAATATGATTCTGCGCATTCATCGTCATAACAACGGCGTTGCGAATAAGTATGCCAGCCATTACCCTATTCCCCCTCGTAACAACCATTTCCCCTTACCAACAGCATATGCTTCAGCTAGAAGTGCAGGATGAAGAAAGTATTCAATTAGTAAGAAAATTCAGACTTTAGTAAACAAAGAGATTGGAATACGAGTTCGCTTGCCAACCGCGCCCTAACCCAACAAGTTTATCCGAGCCAATCAATCGGAAAGGAATTCCACTCATTTCCTTTCGTTGTGTAAGTTTAACTAACATCATAATGCAGATTATGACGTTAGGCAATACGTTTCACTAAATTTTTTATTTGATTTGCCACAAACCTCGCCTCAATCTAACATGAATAAATTATTTTACGCGACTTCCTTATTCAAACCGTTGCCTATCAACGTAAGAATGATTTTGCTCTCGCAGCGATGGAGCTGATGTCAATCATTTATTCAACTTGTCTAGAAATGTGGATAACCCGTAGGAACATATAAATAGAAGAAATGGATTAAGGACCACAAGGAGATGATCATGAATTATTTCTGGAGATTTGTTATCATCCTGACCCTGTTTCTTTTTATACTGCCGGCCATTCTCTTCTCGGTTCTCGTCTTGGGGCTGACGGATTCGTCGAGATCAGGAACGGCGATGTTCGTCACCTCTCTGATTCTTATGATCGTGGTCTATTTATTCGATCGAAACATACGCCCTCCTCATAGAGGCAAAAAAAACGGTTTTCACCCTATTCCCCCGTCGCTAAGCGAGTTGTACCAGGAAATCATCTCCAAGGAAGGTGGAAAAGAGGATAGTTGGGGCGAAGACGATCAATCACGTTAAGGCCGGGATTATGTGTTCAAAAATGAGGCGGCGGGACAACATCGCGTCGTTGCGCTTCGTCACCTGCTTGCGTATGACGATGACGAGCTCATGCTCGGGCGAGACGAGTAAGTATTGCCCTCCATGGCCAAAAGCGAAGTAACAGTCGGCATGACCGTTATGTTCCTTCGGCGAATGCCACCAGTGGTAGCCGTAGCCGCCATAAATCGGCGGTTCATATTGAAGAAGGCCGCGATGATGGAGCTTTGTCGATTGCGCAACCCAATCCGGGGAGATCAGCTGCCGGGCTCCATAGCTCCCCTGCTGCGCGTACAATAGGCCAATCTTGGCAAGATCGCTGGCGTACAAGTAAAGCCCGGTACCGCCTTCGTTCACTCCGCTGCGCTCCGTCCATCTGGCCGCGCGGAATTGCAGCGGGCCGAACAAGTTCTCTTTGGCATACTGAAGCGCAGATTTCCCCGCAGCCTTCGTCAATATCGCGGACAGCAGATGAGATCCGCCCGAGTTGTAAGCAAAAGCCGTTCCCGGCTCCGAAATGAGCGGCCGCTCGAATACGAATCGCACCGGATCGTCGGATGCCCTGAACGGCTTATAGGGCTTATCGAAGTCCGGCCAGTCGAAACCGGGCGTCATCGTAAGCAGATGGGCGATGTTAATCCGGCTGAGAGCCTCGCCCAATTCGGGCGGGTGCTCCAGGAAATCAGTGATCGGCTGATTGATACCGCTCAAATCACCCCGCTCCAGCGCTATTCCGATTAAAGCGGACAAGATGCTCTTCGTACACGAATAGAGCGGTCCGATCGTGTCTTTGCCGCGCTCATGCCATTCCGCAACGAGCCGCCCTTCCTTGTGGACAAGCACTGATTTCATTTTCCAATCCGTCAGCTGCCGTTGCCAGTTTGCTAGAACCAGTCGCATCACTCGCCTGTCCTCCTTATACAGCATTTGTACGGTAAACATGCACTGTATCTTGTATCTTCTATTATGATCGGCGCAATTGTGAAATATTAAGATAGCTGTCAGAAGGATGCCGATTGTTTCAAGCCATTTCTCATTTTCCGGTTTAACGACTCCTTCGTACATAAACGAAGCACATAACGCGGCTTGCCCTCATCCGTCTCCTGCAAGAACGCTTGATCGGCAAACAGCAGAAGAAGCGCTTGTTCCGCGGCTTTGCATGCCTCCGCTTCATCGTGAAGAAGGGACACGCAAATGGTATAACACAGCGATTCGTACCGCCTGAGGATCTCAACTTTTTTCTGGAAATCAAGCATAAGGATAGCCGCCTTTCATCAAGCATTAAAGCCCATCCTCTATTGTATCCGCAGGACAAAACGAAATAGTTACGAATTGGTTAAAGTATGAATCCTTCTTGCTTCCGCCGCGTAAGAATGGTATCCATGATGAAAGGATTATGATATTCTAGTCATTGAGCTTTTGAAGGATTTTCAAATCATTGGAAAGTTAGGATGTTGCACCTATGTATGATATCTTATTAAACATTATAGAGGAAATCGGCTACTTCGCCTTATTTCTGGTTTTGTGTCTCGGGCTGATCGGATTGCCGATACCGAATGAAGCGGTTGTCATGACAGGCGGCGCCTTGGCGGAATCCGGCGTTCTGCTTCCCGTACCCGCCTTCATTATGACCTGTCTCGGCATTTGCTCGGCCATGACCTTCGGTTACAGCATCGGCAGATTTGCGGGCAGCAAATTATCGGAATGGTTCCGGAGCAAAAAAAATATAGCCGCGTTCGTTGCCAAATCCGAGCAGCTCAGCGAGCGGTACGGCGGCTACGCGTTAAGCATCAGCTTATGCCTTCCTTTTCTGAGACATGTAACGCCATACGTGATGGGCTTGAACAAGATGCCCTACAGACGATTCGCCCTTTTCGCCTACCCGTCCGCATTCGTTTGGACGCTCATCTATTTCATCGTCGGCTCATTCGTCGGAGATAAGGTTCAGATGCTGGCAAATGACATCTATAAATACGGCATATGGGTCGTATATGCATTAATTGCCGCTGTTCTCGGATTTATTGCCTTCAGATTTTGGAGAAAAAGAACGCAGAAGGATGAAAAAATTGAAAGTACCATGTAAATTCTAATCTCGGGCTTTAAACTCATCCTCTTTTATTTTCCCGATTCACCTAAAATCATCCTAAAACAACCAGCCGCAATAGTAAATGGGCATTCCCGGAAGGTCGCCGACCTCATGAGAATGCCCTTTTTTATTGCTTTACGAAACCTATGCGTTTACACTTGCTTCTCAAGCTTCGCTTGTGCCGTTTCGACTAAAAAATCAAACAATTCGTCGTCTTCCTCAATGATGTCCTCGAGCGCCAGCAGCTGCTCCTCCTGGCCTGACTCGTGCAGGAAAAACAATCCGTAGCCCCATTCATTGCCCTTCTTGCTGTGCAGCGTTATTTCATATTCATTCACGTGGCCCTCGACGCCGAATTGAACTTTGCCGACGTATCCGTCTTCCTTCGAATACGTCATGGATGCATCCCGTACATTGACGTTAATCACGTTATTCTTCCTTCCTGTTCGTTGGTTACGGTGCGAGCTGGTTGATCTGGCTTAGCAGCTCGTTAATTTTGTTGATCGTATCCGGAATTCCCGTCGACTCGAAGACGGCTCTTCCCTGTTCGATATTCGTTAGCGCCTGATCCAGTCCTTGCTGCAGCGTTTCGTTATAGGCAGTGACCGATTCATGAAGCTCCTTCGCATAATCCGGTACTTGAAGCGCTTCGTACTGAGTCACTTGTTCCTTTAGGGCAAGAAGCCTTTCTTTCAGGTCGGTCCGAGCATCGAGATCATTCATCGCCTGCTCTGCAAGAGCGTTCATATCTTGACCGAAGTCCGTCAACGATTGAAGGTAATTCGTCGTTTCGGTAGCAAAATTTACCGTTTGTCCCACTTGATCCATAATACCACAGCCAGATGTAAGAAGCATTATGGAGAGTAACAGCATGGATACGCTTTTCCTTATCATTTTACCACTCCTCATTTCATTGCATTCATCTTCATATGGTCTGTTCACCGAGGCGAACGCCTATCCTGCCTTTGGCATACATTACTATACGGCACCGGTTATTGACTGGTTTCGTGTATGTCACAAGGAGATGATCGAGATGGTTGTTGAATTATCGGCTCTTCACTGGATTTATTTAGGTTTCATTCTTGCCATAATTGGCTTTATGCTGATGCGGCGCGATACGACACTCATTTGTATCGCGGGAATTTTAGGAATCGGGATCCTCGCGACCACATCTGCCAGCGGATCCGTCAGCGGTATTTTCAACAGCTTTATTTATGCCATTAAAGAACTGCTGGGTACGATCTTAATTATTTCCATCATCGTCGCCATGAGCCGCGTGCTCATTCGGACAGGTATAAACGAATTGATGATTTCTCCCTTCACCCGTTTCCTCAGAACGCCAGCGCTTGCTTTCTGGGGGATCGGTCTCATTATGATGGTCACCTCCTGGTTCTTCTGGCCTTCACCGGGCGTCGCGCTCATAGGAGCCGTACTGCTTCCGGTTGCGATCCGAGTAGGCCTGCCCGCGCTCGGCGCGGCTGTCGCCATGAATCTCTTCGGTCACGGCATCGCCTTATCCGGCGATTATATTATTCAGGGCGCGCCTAAGCTGACGGCTGATGCGGCAGGCATTCCGGTGAGCGAAGTCATGCAGGCCAGCATCCCGCTCGTCATTGTCATGGGGGTAGTCACGACGACAACCGCTTTCTGGATGATGCGCCGCGACCAGAAGCTTGGCACCTGGAAGGACGGTTTAATTGCATCAACCCATAACACCGGTCAAGCGTTTGATTCGGAAGCGAGTGCCGATCGCAACGCTTTATCGCCCGTCACGAAGCGGTGGCTCGCCGTCCTAATTCCGATCCTGTTTGCCTTGGACGTTGTGGCCATGTTCGTTCTTGATCTGCAGGGCGGGGATGCGACTGCTCTTATCGGCGGCACAGCCATTCTCATTATGCTGCTCATTACGATGCTCACGCACCGCGGCAAAGGCTTTGAGAAAACGACCAATTATTTGATCGAAGGCTTCCTGTTCGGCTTCCGGGTATTCGGTCCGGTCATCCCGATCGCCGCATTCTTTTACCTTGGAGACTCCGGGTTTCTAGCCATGTTCGGCGAGAAGCTGCCGGAAGCTTCGCTTGGTATCGTCAATGATCTGGGCGTCGCTCTGGCGAATGTCGTGCCCGTGAACGGCGTAGTCGGCTCTATCACGCTTACCGTTGTCGGTGCCGTTACCGGCCTTGACGGCTCGGGCTTCTCCGGCATCTCGCTCGCAGGCTCGATCGCTCAATTGTTCGGGCATGCGATCGGTTCAGGCCTCGCGACCCTTACAGCTCTTGGTCAAGTAGCTGCTATTTGGGTAGGCGGCGGCACCATTATCCCTTGGGCGCTCATCCCCGCTGCGGCGATTTGCGGAGTCGATCCGTTCGAGCTCGCCCGCCGAAATTTGAAGCCGGTGCTCATCGGGCTCGTCGTTACGACGATTGTCGCTATGTTCTTGATTTAAAAGACAAAGCCTGTTAAACGCTTTTATTTGTAATAAGAACGGGGTCCGCTGCAGCTAAAGCTTGTTGGCAGATCCCGTCTTGCGGTCGAGATCGTTCAAGGCGCCGCCTATCATACATACATTCACGGCTTTGTTTCCTTTAAAATCGCAAATAGATCCTAAATGTTCACAAATCGGTGGGACAAGCAGGCGAAGAAGTCGTAAAATGATGGATGACGGGCTTGGTCCCATTCAGCACTTCATAGACTTAGGAGGTTATTAAATGTTGAAAACCCCAATAGGCAGGCTTCGTTTCGTCGGGTTGCTGGAAGGACTTTCGTTCCTCCTCCTGCTCCTTATCGCGATGCCGCTCAAATATTGGGCGGACATCCCGGAGGCTGTCATGATTACAGGCAGCTTGCACGGGCTGCTGTTCGTCCTCTATATGCTGGCCGGCCTTCATGTATGGATCGTTCACCGCTGGTCGATCGGCAAGGCCGCACTCGCCTTTATCGCCGCTTTCATCCCGTTCGGCCCGTTCATCCTGGACCGCAAGCTGCTAAGGAACGAGACCTAAAGTCTATCATTTGAACAGCTTGTATGCCTTCTACGCTGACAAAACGGACCCGCAGCAAATGCGGGTCCTATTCCTTACAATATAATAAAATAAAAAAGTGCGGCAAGCGCAAACCGGTAATAGGCGAACCAGGAAAGCTTGATTTTTTTCATCAAATTAATAAACGTGACGACTGCAATCATGGCAACGATAAATGCGGCTATCAAGCCGACTAGAAACAAAGGCAAATCATCGTCAGGTATTCACGGCTTTGGAGCAGGTCAACGCCGCTTGCTCCGGCCATGATCGGCACCGATACGATAAAAGTAAATTCTGCCGCAGCCTTCTGGCTGGCGCCGAACAGCATCCCTCCGGAGATCGTTGAACCGGAACGGGAGAATCCCGGCCATAAGGCAAGCACCTGGAAGCAGCCAACCGCAAAAGCCTGCTTATAGGTGATATCATCCAGCTCCTCGGCGACCGGTTTCTTCTTCACCCTGTCTGCGATAATCATAAGGATGCCTCCGGCGACAAGTCCAATCAGGACGGTTTGAGGAACGAATAAATACTTCTTGATGACACTGTGCAAAAGCACGGCGCATACGCCGGCAGGAATCATCGCAAGTAGAATATGTAAGGCATTGAGACCGGAGCCTTTGCCAATCTTGAAATTAAGCAGACTCGCAAACCGCTGCCGGTATAACACAAGTACGGCAAGCACCGCCCCGAATTGAATGACCACCTCGAACGTCTTTGCCCGGTCGCCCGTAAAGTTCAACAGCTCCGCCGTCAATATCAAATGTCCGGTTGACGAAACGGGCAAAAATTCCGTCAATCCCTCCACAATGCCCATAATAATGGCATTTATTACATCCTCCAACGCCCCACTTCCCTTCTTCATCCGATTAAATAATGGCTCCTATACAAGCTTATGCATGTCCGTATTCGCCCATCTCATTTTCGGATAAATCCGTCTGAATCTCGATCTTTCGAATCCGGTTGCTATCGCGCTCGCGAATAATAAAGGTCATATTATCAAACGTCCATGGCTCGTCCACAGGCAGCTCCGGCTTCAGGTTGAACAGCCACCCGCCGATCGAATCGACATCCTCGCTTTCCAGATGGGTGCCGGCCGCCGCGTTCACTTCGCTTATAAGCGCCTTGCCGTCCACGAGAAACCGCTGCTGTTCGATCTTCTCGATCTCCTTGACCTCATCCTCGTCAAATTCATCGCGAATTTCCCCGACGATTTCCTCGATGATGTCCTCGATCGTAATAAGACCCGCCGTGCCGCCGTACTCGTCCAGAAGCATGGCGATGTGTACGCGCTCCTGCTGCATTTTCTTCAGCAGCTTCTTAATCGGCGTCACTTCCGGCACCGACATAACCGGCTGCAGCAGCTTGAGGATGTCCAGTTCGCGATCGGTGTCGTAATGGAGGAAAAATTGCTTCGTGTTCAAAATACCGATGATATTGTCTTTGCTGCCCTTCGCGACCGGAAACCGGGTATACTGCTCCCGCTTAATCGTTTCCACGTTCTCCTCGCGAGACTGGTCGATATATAAACATACCATGTCTGTCCGGGGTACCATAATCTCGCGCGCAAGCCGTTCGTCAAATTCGAAGATACGGTTCACGTAGCCGTACTCGCTCATATTGATTTTTCCGCTTTCATAGCTTTCGGTCAAAATAATCCGAATCTCTTCCTCCGAGTGCGTTTCATGCTCGTTCGCAGGTTTAAAGCCAAACAATCGGACAAGTCCGTTCGCCGATCCGTTCAGCAGCCAGATAAAAGGAAACATCACCTTGTAGAATACGATAATGATCGGCGCCGTGAGAAGACTGATGCGCTCCGACATAATAATCGCAAGCGTCTTCGGAAACAGCTCGCCGAGCACGACATGCAAATAAGTAACGATAACGAAAGAAATGATAAACGACAGCAGTCCGCTTAAATCGCCTTCAATATGCAGACGCTCGAAGATCGGATGAAGGATTTGCTCGATCGTCGGCTCGCCGAGCCAGCCAAGACCGAGTGCCGTTATGGTTATGCCCAGCTGGCAAGCGGATAAATACCCGTCCAGATTCGACGTAACCCGCTCTACGGCCTTCGCATTTTTCACCTTTTCCGCAATCATTTGATTAACGCGGCTCGACCGCATCCGAATAATCGCAAATTCCGTCGCGACGAAGAACGCGGTAAACGCCAGCAGCGCGGCAAATACGACAAGCTTTAGAACCATCGTTATCTCCCTCTTGCTATGGTGATGCGATTAGAAGCCTACCTCGACCGATGCAATAACGACGTAGATCAAATCGTTTTTATCATCCTTGTCAGGCAGGACAACGCCGCTTGTCGTCAGCATTCCGCCTTCGATTACCTCTACGGACACTTGACCGTAAGGGAGCGCAGCCTTTACCTGCTCTATATCCAGCAGCTCTTTATCGCAAGGCAGAGCCAGCTTCACGCGCACCTTCATATGGTCCAGACTGCCGCCCGGAAGGACGGAACGCAGTCCCGGCATTGAATTGTGGTGTATCGCGTTTTGTACCGCCCGAACCGACGCCTTTGTAATATTTTGACCGTGCAGGTCGCATCCCATGCCAATTTCGATAAAAAATAGGTTGTCCACTTATGCAGTCTCTCCCTTATTTGTGGAATTCATACGAATGAAGACGGTTTACCAGGGTGCTTCGTCATTGCGGCCTGCGCCGCTCTCCGCTTCTTGGCCTCCGGCCGGATATGGAGCGTCCTCCGGCGGCTTCTTGCTTCCGATAAGCGGCATGATCGCCGTCAGGTCAAGCGGCTGCAGCAGTTCTACCGGGGACATGCCTTTATCGAATTGGAAGGAATCGCCTTCGATGACGACAACGTAACGGCCGTTGTGCTTGGCAAAATGAATCGATGCGCCGAAATCGGCGAGCAGTCCTCTGATCGTCACGCTGTCCAGCTTGAACGAAAACGGCAAATCGGGTTTTTGCTCGACAAGCGAGGCTGCCGCTACCTCCACTTGCTCCTGAGGCCACCACTCCTGCAGATCGCGCTTCTCGCTGGCGGCCCATACCTCGACCGCATTCTCTTCCTCGCGCCGCTCGGTGCTCTCATCCTCCTGCCACTTATCGGCCATATACTGATGCACCATCTCCACGACCTGCTCGCCCATCACCTCGGGAAGCGGCTTCTCATAGGAGACGTATTTCAAGAAATCCTCGAAATACCGTGCATGCGACGCTTGGTGAATTTTCAGCTCCCAATGCTCCAGCATGCCTTCCTCGGGCATATGCGGATATTGAATCGACTTTATGCTGCGCGCGCTGATGGCCATTTCCACCTGCGAGATCAGATTGCGCTCATCGGATATGCGCGCGATCTTCGGTTCGAAGTCGCATTTCAGCAAAAATAAAAACGGCTCGTCAAAATACGTATTTAACTTGGATAACGCAATAATAAACGCGCCGCCGCGAACGGCGCTCGTATCCATATAAATCCGGACAAGCTCGTCGGCGATGCCGATGAACCGCTCCTTCGAATCCGCGTCGCGAAGCCGCTGGAATAAATTATAGTTCTGATTGCTGCCGAGCTCGTAGCCCGGTTCCACCATGAAACGCCCGATTTTCGTAGGCGCGCCGGCCGTATTCGGGTTGCGCTCGACCTTCCTCTTCACAATCCGCTTGAATTCATCATCCAGAAACTTCTGAATCTCGCTGTCCTCGTAGGAATCCTCGTCCAGCGTCTGATAATGCTTGAACCGCTTGCCCGATGAAGCTGCGCTTTCTTCTCCGTCGGTATGAATCACAAAAAAAGATAAATATTGCAAATGAAAATCCACTTCTACATTCCGCCCTCCGCCAGCTTGATCAACACTCTTCTCTTTCTGTAAAGCATCGTCGCCGCTTCCGCCACGTCGTTCAGCATGCCGCGGTTAATAATAGCGCCGAACAGCATGCCGGCAACCGGTATCATTTGAAACAGCTTCTTCCAGCCGAAATTATCGCGGTAGACCGCAACGACCTCTCGCCAGCCCTGCAGCTGCGACAGCATCTGCTGATTGCGCTTGCCGTCGTCATAGGCGCTTAGTTCCTCCAGAATCGCTTTTTTGCCGACAATATCGGATGAGGCGAACTGCATGACCTTTACTGCAAATACGCGCTCCTCCTTCAGCTTCGGATCAAAGCCGTAGCAAATCGCGATTTCTTGTATGATCTTGAGAGAAAGCCCTAGTACTGCCGGAATATCGACCGCTAAGGTGAAAATGCCGCCAAAGCCCGTCGTAGCGCCCTGCAGCGTCGCCATCGTCGAACGGCTGGACGCGAGCTCGCTTGCCGTCACGTTCATGACGCCAAGCGGCAGGGCTGCCGCATACTCCAGCGTGAAAGAATCGGCTAAAGACCACTTTTGTTCGGTTGAAGTCGCATTGCGCTGCAGATGCTCCAAAACCGAACGTTCGGATACCAGATACTTGCCGCCATTTTGAATATAACCGCCGATTTCGTCCACCGCTTGCCCGATTTTCTCTTGGACAAACTTGGGGGTCACTTTATCCAGCAGCATGAACGGGAGCCGTCCGAGCTTCTCCCAGAACCATAAGTCCTTCTGCCCGCGCTCCCAACCCTCGATTTCCCTTAATGAAGCCTGTAAACTTTCATTCGTATCAGCCATGTGCTGCATCAGCGGTCACTCTCCTCTTTCTTTACGATGGTAATACGCCAATGCAGCCGACAAGATGCGCCGATTCGTTTAACTTCCTATTTTCGTTTAGCTACCTATTAATGAGGTAAGCTTGCCTTTATGCAGCAGCTTCAGCTTATGAAGCGCGCGGGTACAGCCGACATACAGCAGCTTCGAATCGAGACGGGTATATGCCGCCTCGCCGGCATCGGCGATCAATACCGCATCGAACTCCAGTCCCTTCGACAAGTAGACCGGCACGACCGATAAACCGCCGCCGTATGCCGGCTGCTTGCTTTGCACGAGCGAAGCCTCGAAGCCGCTTTCGACGAGATGCCGATAGATGCGGTCGCATTCCTGCGCCGTGCGCCCGATGACGGATATGGTTTCATAATCGCCATTTGCCTGCCATTCCCGAACGGAGGCTTCAATCGCTTCCAGCCATCGGGAGCCGGCAACTTCCTCCGTTACGACGGGATCTCCGCTCCGGAAGACGGGAACGGCCGGCTTCACGCCGCCGGTCATTTCACCTAATATTTTATTGGCGAATTCAATGATCTCCATTGTCGAGCGATAGCTGCGGTTCAGCTCATAGAAGCCGACCTGCTCTCCGCTGAACAAGGCGGTCAGCTCCGACCAGCTTTGCACGCCGGCATACGCATGAATTCCCTGCTGCAGGTCGCCAAGCACGGTCATGGAAGCGGTGCGCTGGCACCTGCGCAGCACCTCCAGCTGGAATGGCGAATAATCCTGCGCTTCGTCGATGACAATATGATCGAAGGCTTGCTTCGGCAGACCGAACAGCTCCAACTGAATGTAAGCAAGCGGCGCCAGATCCTCCGCGGCGGCTGCCGATTTTCTAAGCCGCTCCGCCGTCGGCTCCGCGATGGACTTGGGAATGCTTTTGACCGCCTGCTTGCCATGGAACAACGACGCATACAGCTCGGTTGACGTATAAGCGGGAATCTTCTTTGTGAAGCTGTTAAACCTCGTAAGCGCCTTCGCTCTTACCTTCTTATGCGCCACATTCCGCATCTTCAGCTCGGATTCGAACCAGCGGCGGATCCGGCTGACGAGCCGGTCGCGCTTCTTCATCAGCGTCTCTTCGCCGTAATCGGTGTTGTACCATTCGATCATTTGAGACGGCGTGAGCTCAAGCCCGTCGATCGGAACGAACGAAGTATCGGGAACGATCCGTCGCTCGAATTCGGCGATTCGCTCGTCTATGATTGCTTTGAAGGCGAGACTGCCTTTGAAGCGGCCTGAAGCATGCTCGATTTCATCCGCCGTGCGGTGCTCCTCGAACCAATACGCCATCGTCTCGGACGGATCGCTGACCGTCACGCTCTTCTCCAGCAAATCCACCGCCCAGTCGCTGAACGTCGTCTGTTGGATATCGCCTACGCCAAGCTCGGGCAGAACGCCCGAAATATAATCCAGAAACATCCGGTTCGGCGCAAAAATAATCATTCGCTCCGCGCGCATCCGATCCGCGTATTGGTAGAGGAGATAGGCAAGCCGATGCAGCGCTACGGTCGTCTTGCCGCTTCCCGCCACTCCTTGGATAAATAGGGCTTTATTGCGTTCCGCGCGGATGATACGGTCCTGCTCGCCCTGAATCGTGGAAACGATATCGCGCAGCTTGTTATCTTTGTTCTCGCCCAGTCTGTATAAAAGAAATTCGTCAGTGACAGAGCCTTCCTCCTGACCTCGCACATAGCTGTCGACCAGTCGGACAATCTCTCCCTGACGAATCATAAAGTTCCGTTTCAAATGGACATAACCCGAGATTTCGCCGTCCGGCGAATCGTAAACGGCGGGCGCGTCCCCCCCGGTGAAGGAATAAAAAAGGCTGGCGACGGGCGCTCGCCAATCGATGACAAGCAGCTCGCTGCTCCCCTGCTTCGCGACGCCTGCTTTGCCGATGTAGAGAGGCTTCTGCGCGCCTGTCGGCAGTTCTTCAAAATCAATTCTGCCGAAATAAGGCTCCTTCTTTGAGATTTCCAGCCTTTGTCTCCGTTCCTCCTGCTGCAAATCGAGCATTTGCTCCGTGAAATCGTCCCCTTTGTAGCGCGGTCCGATCGCCTGCAGCTGGGCCGTAATGTCGCGCAGCGATTCCGTTAGCCTCTGCTGCTCTTCTTGATAGGCACTTTGAACTGTCAAGTCAGTTACCTCCTAAGTGTTGAAATTTGAAAAAAGCGAATTATCACTATACCACAACAACGACACTGACCGCAATCAGGATTTGACATTTATGCCAACCAGCCAAAGGATGCCGATCAACACCAGTAAATTCATGCCGAGCAGAAACGGAATGCCGACCGTAAACGAACGATGCTGGGTTTTGTGGCGCCACGCGCGCATCCCGAGCCATGTCCCTGCCGCACCGCCGATCGCGCTGAGCATAAACAAACGTTTCTCCGGAACCCGCCTCCGCTGCTTCCTTGCCCTCTGCTTGTCATGGCCCATTAGCAAAAAGGCATACCCGTTCACTGCCGCCAGATATATAATCAAAGCATATAATCCCGTAAGATTCATAAATGCACACTTCCTTTAAGTTTGGTGACGTCCGCAAAGCGGCAGCAGCCGAGACGGTTAAGACTGTCTCGGCTTCGCGCGATTGGTCGGTACGGCGGAGTAAGGATCATCCGGCCAATAATGCTTAGGATACCTGCCCTTCAAATCCTTCTTCACTTCGAAATACGCATTCTCCCAGAAACTGCGCAGATCCTTCGTCACCTGAACGGGACGCTGCGAGGGAGAGAGCAGATGCAGCGTGACCGGCAGCCTGCCCCTTGCGAGCCGCGGCGTTTCCCTCATGCCGAACAGCTCCTGCAGCCGCACGGCGAGCACCGGCGTCTCCGGATCGCTGTAGTCGACCGGAATCCGCGAACCGCTCGGGACGACGAGATGGGTCGGCACCTGCTCGTCCAGCTCCTGTCTTTGCTTCCAGGAAAGCATCTCCTCGAACAATTGCTGCATAGGCAGCCTCTGCAGGTCGGACCGGCTCTTCAACCCGTAAATATGCGGCTTCAGCCACTGCTCTAATGATGCAAGAAGCGCCGAGTCGGAGACATCGGGCCAATCCTCGCCGCTCAAGGCCATCAGCTTCATGCGCGCCCTCAGTTGGGAAGCCTGCTTGTTCATCGGCAGCATGCCGATACCGGACAGCCGGAGCGCGGATAACATCGTTTCCGCCATTTTCTCCTCGTCGGGCTTCTGTAGCGGAGCTTCCTTTAGAACGATCGAACCCATGCAGACACGGCTTCTGGCGCGGACGGCCAGAGCGGAATCGTCCCATTCAATCGATTCCTCATTGGTGATATAGGCCGTTAAATATTGTTCAATGTCGTATAGAGTAAGCTCCGCCGCAATTCGGATCCGGCTCTCCGAGCCCGCATCATCCAGCTCGCAGGCCGCAAGGTAAGCGGCTCGCGACAAAGGCTGCGGCTCCGGAAGCACGGCCCCCTTGCCGCCCGCAAGCAAATAACGGCCGTCGCTCCGGCGCTGGGCAATGCGGTCGGGATAGGCAAGCGCCGCAAGAACGCCAAGCGGCAATTTCCTGCTCTCATTCGCCTCCGCTGTCTGCCGATACTGATCCGTAAGCCGCGCCCACTGCTCCGCTTGGGCCATGATCCGATATGCCGCTCCTTTGGCGGGATGGTCCGCAGCCGCCCGCGATCCGGTTAGTTGATGAAGCAAATCTATCCGCAGCTGAAGATCCGTATTTCGCTCCTGCGGCAGCAGATCCCGTTCGCTTAATAAGGCTGCGACGACGCAGGCGGTTCGCGCTTCTCCCAACTCCGCGGCCTTCAGAATCATGCCGCTGAGCCGCGGGTGCATGCCGAATTTGGCCATGCGTACGCCGTCTTCCGTCGGTTTACCGTCTTCATCGATCGCTTTCAGCTGTTTCAATAAGGATACCGCCTGTTCATACGACGCGGCGGGGGGCTCCGTCACCCAATCCAGCTCCTGCGGATCGCGAATGCCCCATACCGCAAGCTCCAGCGCGAGCGGAGCAAGATCCGCTTCGAGCAGCTCGGGCGCGCTCTGTGCCGACAAGTACGGATGCTCCTGCTCCGTCCACAATCGGTAGCAAATACCGGGCGCAAGCCGGCCCGCTCTCCCCCGCCGCTGGTCGGCCGAAGCCCGGGATACCGGCACGGTCTCAAGCCTCGTCATCCCCGTTCGCGGCGAGAACCGCGGCACCCGCATAAGTCCGCCGTCCACAACGATCGTCACGCCTTCAACCGTCAAGCTTGATTCAGCTATCGACGTGGCGAGAACAATCTTGCGTTCTCCGGCGGCACACGGCGCAACGGCGGCATCCTGCTTCTCCAGCGGCAGACTGCCGTGCAGCTCCAGGATGCGGACGTTCGGCGCAACACCAGCCTCCGCCAGCCATTTTGCCGTGCGGCGAATTTCCGGGACGCCAGGAAGAAAGGCGAGCAAATCGCCATCATGTTCGCGCAGCGCTTCCGTAATCGTTCGGCCCATATGCGGCTCGATCGGTCCTGCAAGACGACCATGCGAGTAACGGGTGTCAACCGGAAAGACGCGGCCCTCGCTTCGGATAACCGGTGCGCCGCCCAGCAGCTCCGAGATCGGCTCCGCCTCCAGCGTCGCGGACATGACGACCAGCCGCAGCTCTTCCCGCAGCAGAGTTTGCGTCTGCAGACTGAGCGCCAGGCCGAGATCGCCGTGCAGATGGCGTTCATGAAATTCATCGAACAACAGGACGCCTACCTGCTCCAGCGCGGGATCCTCCTGCAGCATGCGGGTGAGCACGCCTTCGGTAACGACCTCAATGCGGGTATGTTGACTCACTCTTGTGTCCAAACGGACGCGGTAGCCGACCGTTTCGCCGGTCTGCTCCCCGAGCGACCTCGCCATGAACCGGGCGGCTGACCGCGCGGCCAGCCGTCTCGGCTCCAGCATGACGATCTTTTTGCCGGCCAACCAAGGCTCCTCGAGCAGAGCAAGCGGCACGCGGGTCGTCTTGCCAGCTCCCGGCTCCGCAACGAGCACCGCATGCTGACCATCGCGCAGCGTTTCGAGCAGCTGAGGCATTACGGCATCTATTGGCAGCTGTACTTGCTTCATGATGATCCCCCCCCCCCCCCCCCCGTCGCTTCCTACTTCACGATCCGCAGCATTTGGACGACTGGACGGTTATCGCCAGGCAGAGCCGCCTGATGGCTAAGCAGCTGCGAAGACCCGTCGCCGTCCAGAAAAATGCCGTCAACCAGCTTACCTTCGCCGACGCTGGCGATGACCGCATCCCGAAACTGCGCCAGCGAGCCTTTCGTCTCGCTTACGATTAGATACAAGCTGCCTTCGACATCGTAGACGGCGCCCGAACGCAGCCTTTCATCGACAGGGAAAGGAGCATTCTCCTCAGCCGCTTGTTCTACCCATCCTGCATCGTCCCCGAGAGTCATACTGATCCCGCCTTGAGCCCAGAACCGGGTAGGATCTTTTACCTTTAGCTCGGAGGCCTTACTTGCAAGCTGCACGCTCAGCTTATCGGAGGCCCCGTCCCAGACGAGCGTTCCCCTCGCATATTTGACATTTTCGCTGCCCGATCCGAATTTTCCTATTTGCCCGTTCACCGGGCGGCTGTCCACGATCCCGATGCTCAGCAGCTGATCCCCGTAGAAGAAACCGCCGTTAATGCCGACCTTCTCCGTTAACGTCACATTCTGATGGACCGCCTCGAGCGATACATATACCGGCTTCGTTTGAAGCACATGAAGCTTCATCCCGTTCGGCGCGGATTCGGTGAAATAAGTATAATGAAGCGTTTGATCCGGCCCGGCTTTGTTCGCCGCGTCGCGGTTTCCGAGCGCAAGAATCATGAAATAGAACAATATGGCCAAAATGACTAAGATGCCCGCTACAATACCGAATGCGGCCAGTTTCTTTTTGCTGCTGAGCGTCGCCGCTTCTTTCTCATGAATCACAGGTTAATCTCCTCTATCCCTTTTATTTAAACCAGCCCTTTATCTTAAACCACATATACATCGAGACTCCAATGGTTACCATTAGAATAAGCACCAGATAATAACCAAACGGCCAATGAAGCTCAGGCATCCGGTCAAAATTCATCCCGTACAGGCCTGCAATGAAGGTCAATGGCATAAATATCGTTGTAATGACGGTCAAAGTCTTCATAATGTTATTCATCCGATAGGAATTGATCGAAATATAACTGTCCCTGATGTCGCTCGTCATTTCGCGGTTGGCTTCAACCATATCGGAAAGCTTCAACAAATGATCATAGATATCCTTATAATAAGCCAGCATTTGTTTGTTATCGATGATTTTATCCGTGCCGATAATCCGGTATAACAAATCCCTCATGGGCACGATCGTCTTTCTGATCTTCAATAAATCCGAACGGATATCGAACAGTTCGTCCATTAAAAGGTTTGATGATACATCTTCCGTATTATTTTCCAGATTGTGTAAAGTATCTTCGATTTGAAAAACGCTCGGAAAGTACTGATCCGTTATTTTATCCAAAATCTTGTAATGAACGTAAACGGGTCCTTTATTAAGAGAATCCTTATGGCTTAACAAATGCGTCCTGACCGCATCAATCTCGTCTTGAGGTTTTAAATGGAAGGTAACCAAAAATTTATCGCCTAAAAAAATATCCACCTCTTCCGCTTCCAAGCTCCGGGAATTCAAAGCGTGCAGAACGAAAAAGTTAATATTATCGTAGTGGTCCAGCTTTGGTCTTTGCAGCAGGTGAAGACAATCTTCAATCGCGAGCGGATGAAAGTGAAAAAAGTGATCCAGATAAGCGATCTCCTCATCGGTCGGACAATCAAAATCAACCCAATACCAATCGATATCGGGGTTATGAAGCTCTCCCAACGATACGTTCTGCTTGATTTGAAAATCCTCGGTTATGGCAAGGGTATGTATCACAAACGCTGCCTCCTTTCGCTTGCAACTTGTGCATAAGAACATGTTGCGGCTTTTCTATTTTACATGAAAATGCCGCCGATGTAATAGGTTATGCTTTCTTCAAGCCATAACCAACTTTACATCGGCGGATCATCTTCATCCATTATGTAATTATAAGGCGCATCTAATCCTCCTGCTGCGTGCGGACTGCCTCGTGCACCGCGGCGTATACCGTTTCGGCAATCGCGTTGCCGACCGTCGTCGCCGCTCCCGCATAAGCGTGCACCGCATCCCAGCGGGAATGCTGGCTGACTCCGATGACGATCGCGTCCGTCGTCGTCCCCGTAGCGGACTTGCCGTTCGCTTTCTCTGCAATGCCAAGATCCTGCAGCGCTGCCGTCTTGGCTTCCGTCGCCGTAATCACCGCATTGACCATCGCCGATTCGGTCAATCGACCGTCAATTAACAGAATCGTATTAATCGTACCGGGCGTATAAGCCGGGAAGGTATCGCGTGGCATCCCGGCTCTCGCCGCATTTCTCGTGCCGGCCGTCACGCAGCCGACCAGCTTGAACCTGTCGCCTGCCCGCTCCATGATAGAAGCATGCGTCAGCTTAGCCGCCGTAATAAGTCCGGCCGTCTGCCTGTAATCACATCCCCACTCCCCGCATTTCCTCTTAAGATCACGTACGGGATCGTCGCATTGATAGGAAAGCGGAACTTTCCAGTTCACGATCCGGTTCGCGTAGGAGAAGCCGCCGGGATGAACGGCGCTGCTGAGCGTATAGAGCATCTCCGGACTGCTCGCTTCAATGCGGTCCTCCAGCAGGCGCAGGCTGACGCCGGCCCATATGCCGGAGTGGAAGCCGCTTCCGCCGCCGCGGAATGGTTGCGTCATCGTTTTCCCTCCTTCGGCATGCGAAGCTGCTCGTATATAAGCGGCAGCTTCAAATGACCGCGTACATGATCGGCAAGCCGGTCGAATGCACGCTCGCGATTTTCCTGGAAGCGCAGCTCCGCGGGCAGCGGCTTCAGCCCTTTGGACGCACGCAATTCATTTAACCACGATCTGCGGAAATCGTCATTATGCAGAATGCCGTGGATGAACGTCCCCCACATCCTGCCGTCTGCAGAACAGATGCCTTCGGCTTCATAAGGCTCGGCATCATGGCCAAGTCCTGGTAACAACGCGCGCTGCTCCCGGATCTCAAACGGCCGGGAGGCGGAATCCGGCTCCTCCGGCCACACGATTTCGCCCATATGGATTTCATAACCTGTAACCGGCATTGCCCCCCGCTGATTCATCTTACGTGTCAAACCTTCGATTCGCACGGTTTTTTTCACTTCCGAGAACTTCACCTCAAACGGGAAGAAGCCAAGCCCCTCCGCCTCCTCTGCCGCGGATTCTATATGCAGCGGATCCATCAGCCTCGCGCCCAGCATTTCATACCCGCCGCAAATGCCTGTCGTCCAGCCTCCTCCGGCCGCATGCTTCCGTACCAGATCGGCCAGGCCGGTATCCTTCAGCCATAACAAATCTCCGATCGTATTTTTACTGCCAGGCAGAATAACGGCGTCGGGACATCCCCATTGACCGACGTGCTCCACATAACGAAGATTCACGTCCGGCTCGAAGCGGAGCGGGTCTATATCGGTGAAATTCGAAATGCGGGGCAGCCGGATGACGGCAATGTCCAGTACGTCCTCCTCACCGCTCCGTCCGGTTGCATCCGGCAGCCTTGCTGTATTCGGTTCCTTCGCAAGCGACAGCGAATCCTCATCCTCCAGCTCCAAATTCGGCAAGAAGGGAATAACGCCCAGCACCGGTTTACCGGTCCGCGTCTCCAGCCAATCAAGCCCCGGCTGCAGCAGCGATACGTCCCCTCGAAACTTATTAATGACAAAGCCGCAAATCCGGTCCCGCTCCTCCTGCTCGAGCAGCTCCAGCGTTCCGACGATCGAAGCGAACACGCCGCCGCGGTCAATATCGGCGACCAGTATGACGGGAGCGTCCGCCCACGCCGCCATGCGCATGTTGACGATATCGCGGTCCTTCAGGTTGATCTCCGCCGGGCTGCCGGCTCCCTCGAGGACCACGATTTCATAAGCCGTTCTTAGCCGGTTCAAAGCATCCCGGACGATGCCGCCGGCGACCGGCAGGTAGCTCTCGCGGTACTCCCGGGCGTCATATTCCCGCAGCGGCTTGCCGTGTACGACAACCTGCGAGGACATCTCGCCGGAGGGCTTGAGCAGAATCGGATTCATATCGGTCGTCGCCAGTATGCCGCATGCGTCGGCCTGCATGCCCTGCGCCCTTCCGATCTCTTTTCCGTCCCAGGTAACGTAGGAGTTAAGCGACATATTTTGCGATTTGAAGGGAGCCGTCGCGTAGCCGTCCTGCGTAAAAATGCGGCATAGCGCCGCGGTTAAGAGGCTCTTGCCCACATCGGATGCCGTTCCTTGCAGCATAATCGTCCGTCCGGCTCCTTGTCCCGCGCTCATATCCGCTGCTCCCGCGCGCGGCGCCCGATACACTTCTCCAGCGCTTGAAGTAAAATCACATTTTGTTCCCTTCGTTTAACCGCCACCCGGATATACGTATGGTCAAGCCCGGGGAAACGGGAAGCATCGCGAATAAGCACGCCAAGCTTGCCCATCTCCAGCTGAAGCTTGCTGGCGCTCATTCCCGGCTCCCCGGGAATTCGGACCAATAAATAATTAGCCGAGCTTGGGAATACCCGGAAGCCAAGCGCTTCCAGCTCGCTAATAAGCCAAGGCCGATCCAGAAGCAGCCACTCCATCGTCCGCCCGGCAAATTCCGTCTCCTCCAGCACGGCTTCGCCGATTAGCTGGGCTAACGAATTCACGCTCCAGGGAACCTGCAGACGTCTTATACCGCTAAGTGCTTTGGGGTTTCCCGCTATATATCCAAGCCGTATTCCCGGAATCGAATAAAATTTGGTCATCGAGCGTATAACGAACAAGCGTTCGTGGCGGGACGCCTCGTGAATGAGACTATAAGCGGCCTCTTCGGGAACAAAATCCATAAACGCCTCGTCCACGACGACAGAAGCGCCTAATTCAATGAGCCTCATAACGAGACCGGGCTCGACGAGCCGGCCTGTCGGATTATTGGGCGAGCCGAGCATGAACAAAGTGCCTGGCTCGGCTAAATCGCACAGACGGTCAAATTCGTGCTCCAACTCAAAATCCCGTTCGGCCGACAGCACGATTTCTTTCACCGCGCCGCCAATCTTGCGCACCGCATCGCCGTACTCATCGAAGCATGGAATGGCCAGCACCGTTAACCTCGGCCGAATCGCACGAACGACAAGATCAATCAGCTCGGCCGCGCCGTTCCCGATCACGATCGCATGCTCGCCCAATTGATGCCGCATCGCCAGCTTCCGCCTCAGACCGCGCACGGCAGGATCCGGGTATTGCCCGATGATATCCGCATAAGCTGCCAAAGCCTGCTTCACAGAAGGCGGCGGGCCCAGCGGATTCATATTGGAACTAAAATCGGTAAACCGATCTGCCGGCAGTCCAAACGACTCCTCCGCCGTCCGCAAATCGCCGCCGTGTCCATATCTTTCCAGCATCCTTTTCACCAGCTCCTGCTTCTATTGTTTCCTTAGTTCAGCACATAAAGTACTGCCGCAAACAGCAATACCGCCTCAACCGCTTCATTCATCGCCCCGTACGTATCGCCTGTCAGACCGCCAAGCTTCCGGTTCAGCCACAATGCAAGCAGCCCTCCGCTCAGCACGGTCAGAACAAACGCGACAAGCAGCACTTGAAGAATGTGCCGGTCATCTATTCCCGCCAGCCTCAACCCAACCCCTGTCAAAACAACCGACACAACGAAGGCTGCTGCCGCCTGCGACAATTTAACCCCGTTAAATAGTGTGCCGATTCCCTCGCCTGACCGTGCACTCGGCCAAATCGCGATGGATGCCGACATCCAGGCGCGGCTCCATATCGGGCAAAGCAGCAGCAAGATCAAGCCCGTCCCCGGCTTCTCCCCTCCCAGCAGTTCAGCCAGCAAGGCGGCTTTGAATAAGAGCAGCAGAACAGCCGCGAGAACGCCCATCGCGCCTACGCGGCTATCCTTCATGATTTCCAGCATCCGTTCGCGCGAACGGTGGCTCAACACGCCGTCAGCCGTATCCATCCAGCCGTCAAGATGCAGCCCTCCGCTTAATGCCGTCCACAAGGCAAGGAGGAGAACGGCTGCAGGCCAAGCTGGCACCGCGAGCTGCAGCAGCCATCCCGCAGCCGCGACGCAAGCGCCTATGAATGCTCCCGCAAGCGGGAAATAAATGACGCTGCGCGTCAGGACCGGACTTTCGAATGGAACGGTTACGGGAATCGGCGCCCGCGTCAGAAACTGAAAGGCGGCGATTAACGCTTGTAGATGCAACCTTACCGTACGACGAACCATGCTGCTATCACTCCCGCAAATAAGATCAAACTGACGCTGTACAGCAGCCGTACGGACGAGACGATGTCCCGCGGCTGCAGCGGACGCTGCGGCCAGCCCATCCTTGCCCGTTCGCTCGGTACGCCGAAATAGACATTCATGCCGCCAAGCTCAATGCCGAGCGCGCCTGCGACCGCCGACTCCGGAATGCCGCTGTTGGGGCTTGGATGACGGCGGGCGAATGTAACGATTGAACGCAATGCCCGTCCCGGCTCCATTCCACGGTGAAAAATGGCCGATAACGCCAGCAAACCTCCAGTAAGACGTGCCGGAATATAGTTAAGCACATCGTCTGTACGGGCGGAAAACCAGCCGAAATACCGATATTGTTCATTGCGGTAGCCGACCATGGAATCCAGCGTATTCGCCGCCCGGTATAACATGGCGAGAGGCGCTCCGCCGAGCAGCGCGAACAGGAAAGGCGAGACGAGCGCGTCGACCGTATTTTCGGCAACCGTCTCGACCGCCGCCCTCGACGTCTCTCCCTCATCAAGCTTGGCCGTATCCCGGCCGACGATGTAGCCGACATACTTGCGCGCTTCATCCAGTTTCCCTGCGATCAACGGCTCGTATACGAGCATGGCGGCTTCTTTTAACCCTTTGACCGCGATCGTCGTTGAAATAAACCAGGCGCTCACCGCATAACCGAGCCATGGATGCACATAATCCGCCGTCCAAATGACCGCCCACATCACTCCAAAGCTTACGGCTAAGGTGATCACGGTTAACAAAATACCGAGCAGTCTAACGGCCAGCGGGTTCTCCTTCCGGCGTTCCGGCGCGAGCAGCTTCTCCAGCCGGCGAATTAGCCGGCCGATCCAGATCACGGGATGCGTCGGCCACTTCGGATCGCCAACGACCCAATCGATGACAAGGGCAGCGGCCGACAGAAGCAGCAGCTCCTTCACCGAATACAGCATTACAGCTGATCCCAACTGAAGGCCTGTGATTTCAGCTCGACCGGTATCCCTGCCGTCACAAGAAACACGCGGTCGCAGATCGAAGCAGCCTGCTGGTTCAAGCGGCCAGCTTCGTCTCGGAAGCGCCGCCCCAGCGGATACGCAGGCACGATGCCGTCGCCAACCTCGTTCGTCACGATGAGAAGCTTGCCGGGAACGGGAAATTCCCGGATAGCGGCCAGCAAGCTGTCGGTTTCCTCGTGAAGTCGGCTGGCTTCGAACGATTCATGTTCGATGCGCAGCAGCCAGTTGGTCAGCCAGAGCGTCAGACAATCCAGCAGGATAACCGGCGGTTCGATGCCTTCCCGTTTATTTTGCGCAACACGACTTCCTAATTGACCAAGCAAGCCATCCGCCGCATAAGGTTCCTCGAATGTCTCCCAAGGGAAG
Organism: Paenibacillus harenae DSM 16969; assembly: GCF_000422465.1. Taxonomy (GTDB): domain Bacteria; phylum Bacillota; class Bacilli; order Paenibacillales; family Paenibacillaceae; genus Pristimantibacillus; species Pristimantibacillus harenae. The sequence continues at coordinate 1,274,476 of NZ_KE383842.1, forward strand.
CCGGAACCGTCGCGGTCAAGCCGATGTTTTCCGATCCGATCGGTCATTTCCTCGTCATAGGGCTGACAGGTCGCTATATATATGCCTTTCGGTCCCGAGCGCATCGCGTATTGTTCGGCAAAGCCGCTTTTGCCGCTGCGCGCTCCGCCGGTTATGAGTATGGCCAAGCTTGATCACCTATCCTTTGGAAACGCCAGCGCTCTCGAAGGTCGCCATCTCTTTCATCAGAAGGAGAGCAGCGTTTATAAAATGAAAACACAATACGGCCCCCGTTCCTTCGCCCAGCCGCATTTCAAGCTGCATCATCGGCGATAGGCCGATCGATTGCAGAAGCTTGGAATGACCCTGCTCCTGCGACAGATGGGAAGCAAGCATAAAGGGCTTGGTCTGCTCCGCTATCCGCGATGCGACCAAGGCGGCGGCGGACGAAATATAGCCGTCGATCACGACCGGGCAGCGATTTGCGGCCGCGCCGATGATAACGCCGACCAGTCCGGCTATTTCCGCCCCGCCTACCTTAGCCAGAACGTCGACCGGATCCGACGGGTCCGGTCCGTTCACTTCTATCGCTCGCTTCACCACAGCAACCTTGTTCTTCCAGGACTCGTCATTGATGCCTGTGCCTCTTCCGACGGATTTCTCGGGCCGCAAACCTGTCAATACGGTTGTAAGAGCGGCGCTGGCCGTCGTATTTCCGATCCCCATCTCGCCCGTAGCGAACAGCCTGTAGCCTTGCTGCACCTGTTGTTCGACGATCTCGATCCCCGCAAGTATCGCCAGCAGCGCCTCTTCGCGGGTCATGGCCGGCTGCTTTGCCATATTAGCTGTGCCGCGCACGATTTTCCGGCTTATCAACCGCTCATGCTCCAGATCCGCGTTCACGCCGATATCGACGCAGACGACAGCCGCATCCGCTTGCCGCGCCAGCACATTGACAGCCGCTCCGCCATGCAGGAAATTCATGACCATCTGCGGCGTCACCGACTGGGGAAACGCGCTGACGCCTTCCTCGCAGACGCCGTGATCGCCGGCCATGACGATGACGGCCTTGCGCGATAGATCGGGCCAAAGCTCGCCCGTTATTCCCGCCAGCTGCCTTGCGGCGGCCTCCAGCTTTCCCAAGCTGCCCGGCGGCTTCGTCAAACCGTCCGAATGCCGCTCCGCCAGCGCCGCGCTTGCTTCATCAAACGGCGGAATTCGCTTTACCGTTTCCTCGAGCTTCAATTCTAACCCGCTTTTCATCTTCTTCTCTCCTTCTTCGGCCCATAGCTATTTATTTGTCCATTTCGGCTGAAGCATAATTTGCGGCGCGCCGGTGAGCGGATGCGCCAGGATGGACGGCGAGGTTTCATATACTTGCTCGATCAGCGATGCCGTCAGGACGTCTTGCGGAGTACCCGACGCCGCGATAGTGCCCCGGTGAAGAACGAGCAGCTCATCGCAATAAAGCGAAGCCAGATTCAAATCATGCAGGACGGCAATGACGGTCAGCTCGCGCTCGCGCTGCCATGTCCGTACCGTATCGAGCAGCTGCACCTGAAAGCCGATATCCAAATAGGTCGTAGGCTCATCAAGCAAAATAACCGACGGCTGCTGCGCCATAAGCTTCGCCAGCGCCACGCGCTGCCTTTCTCCGCCGCTTAATTGGTCCATCTTGCGCTGTTCCAGTTCCTGAAGACCCATCGCTTCGATCGCTCCGTCTATGACAGCCTCTGAATCGTCCGTCTCGCTGCCAAACCAGTTTTGGTACGGATATCTTCCCATACCGACGACCTCCCGTACCGAGAAGCCGACCGGAGGCAGGCCGCTCTGCTGCAGAACCGCCATTTTTCTGGCAAGCAGCTTGCGGGCGTAAGCGAATACGCTGCGTCCTTCAAGCAGCACGTCGCCCCGCTTCGGCCGTTCAACGCCTGACAAGAGCCCTAGCAAAGTAGATTTACCGACGCCATTGGGGCCAATAATACCGTACATCCGCCCCTTCTGAAAGGAACAGGACAGTCCGTTCAGCACGGGGCGCCCTTGAATCTCCTGAACAATTTCCTTCGCTTCGATCATGCCGATCCCCCCTGCTTCAGCTTGCGCCGGTGCAGCAAATAAGCAAAGAATGGCGCTCCGATTAAAGCCGTCACGACGCCAAGCGGAATTTCCTTCGGCGAAAGCGCAACTCTCGCAAGCGTATCCGCCCATAAGACGAATATGCCGCCGCCGATTGCCGACAACGGAATAATGAATCGATAATCGGGTCCGACCAGCAGCCGGATCACATGCGGAACGACGAGACCGACGAAGCCGATTACGCCCGATACCGACACGGCGGCAGCCGTCAGCAGCGTTGAGCAGATAAGGATGATCAGTTTCGTTCTCTCTACCCGAATGCCGAGATGCGCCGCATGCCTCTCTCCAAGGACGAATAAATTAAGCGTCCCTCCATAGAAAAGCAGCACCGGAATTCCCAGAGCGAGAAACGGGATAAGCATATAGAGATTATCCCAGCTCCTCATCGCAAGCGATCCCATCAGCCAGAACAATATCTGGTTGACTACGCCCTGCGACATGGAAACCATGAAGGAAACGAATGCGCCGAGAAAGGATTGAATGATGACGCCTGTCAGAATAAGCGTTTCGATGTGCATGATGCCGTTGCTTCGGGCCAGCCGGAATACGATGAGAATCGTCACGGTTCCTGTTGCGAAAGCGACAAGCGGAATGGTCCACATCCCTAGCGCCGTCTGCAGGCCGAACAGGATAATAAAAGCCGCGCCAACCGAGCATCCCGAAGCGACGCCTAGCGTATAAGGATCGGCAAGCGGGTTACGGAGGACACCCTGGAAACCCGTCCCCGCGAGCGCCAGACAAGCTCCGACGAGAACCGCCAGCAGCACGCGGGACAGCCGCACCTGCGTCACGACGGAGATTTCGCCCGGCGAATAGGAGACGGGCTTATCCGCCAGCCATGGAAGCTGATGGAGCAGTATCCCCCAGACGTCGCGGACCGAAATACCCGCCGAGCCGACCGAAAGACTAATGACGATAGAAACAGCAAGAAGGAGCAGAGCTGCTCCTCCATACCCGATTAATTTATATTTCATTCCGTTTATTTTACGAGATCCGGGTGAATCACTTTAGCAAGTTCAAGCAAGCCGTCTGCAAGCCGCGGTCCTACCCGTACGAGCGGATCTTCCGTCACGGCATACATTTGCTTGTTCTTCACCGCATCGATAACATCCCAGCCGGGACGGCTCTCGATGCCGGCAGCGATCGGATTCGGCTCCTCCTTCAACGCAGGATAAATGATCAATTGCGGATTTTGCGTAACGACTTCTTCAGCGCTCAATTCGTACCAATCCGCTTTGCCTGCGGAAATATTCGTTCCCCCCGCAATTGTAATCAGCTCATCGAGGAAGGTACCGGAACCAACCGTCCAGCCAGGGGAGAACTCAAGATACACCTTCTTCTTCTCGGCATCCTTCACGGCCTCCGCCACTTGCTGCTTTACGTCGCGCATACGGTCCGCAACCGCAGCCGCTTCGGTTTGTTTGTTCATCATTTTGCCAAGCATCTCGAGTTTCGCAACAACCTCGTCATAGGTCTTCGGCTCGGATGCGAATACGGTAATGTTCAGCTCGCGCAGCTTCGCGATCGCTTCCGAATTCATTGTTGAGGAAGCAAGGACGAGATCGGGATTCAGCGCAGCCACCGCCTCGATGTTGGTCGTCATATCGCCAACTTTCGGCTTGGCGGCCGCTTCCTCCGGGTAATTGCTCCATTCGTCGACACCGACGACCTGATCGCCGGAGCCGATCGCATAGATGGCCTCTGTCTCGCTGGGCACCAGAGTGACGATCTTCGTCGGCGCCTGCTCGAAAGTAACCTCGGTTCCTGTATCATCCTTAAGCGTTAACGGATAAACGGCTTGTTCTGTCTCCGCCGGCTCGTTCGAAGCGTTGATCTCTGTATTTCCCGCCATGTTCCCCGGCTTATTCCCTGCGTCCGAGGCCGCTCCGCACGCTGCCGAAAATACGAGCATCAACGCCATTAGCATACCTAATAATGTCTTCATCATCCTGCTGTTGTTCATCGTTCTCTACACTCCCATAATAGATTCGTATACCTGCACATCGAAAAACGGTACCGCAATGAATTCTTAGCCCATTTAAGCATAAAGTTATATAGGCTTGGAATAAAAAAAGCATCTCCGGCAATTGTGCCGGAAATGCTGTTATACGCCCCGAAAAATAAAGCGAAAAGCTTCTCCAACACCTCCCTAAGTCCACGTAGGTTTAAGCGTTAACTATAAACAGGCAGGTCTCCTGACTTAGAATTCGCAGCCCGGGTCTTCCCGGGAAATCATTCCCAGTGACATTTTGCCGGGTGCGCTGGCAGCGCGAGCTGACGCTCGCGTTTGCCGTTCTTTACAGTGGCGGGTCCGTGCCGGAATTTCACCGGTCTTCCCTATTAAGCCTCTACGGATGCAAGGTAGATTAGTCTACCTTCATACACCGTCGTATCGGCACCTGTTTACTCGCTATGAAATTATCAGTAGTAAATATACACCCAGATCAACGATTTGTCCACTGGCATATTGGAATCTTTCGGCTAAGAACCGTTCTGCTCCGCTTCAAAAAAGCATAGGTAACTTAAGGTGCGACTGCTACGGCAATTAAAGGGAGGTCGTTTATTCATATGACGGGTCAACCTGAATCTACTCCGCCTCTGTTAAAGCTCTCCGTTCTGATTGCTTCCGTCTTGATGGCTGTTTTTATAATCGTTACTTGGGTCCGGGCAGGCGAAGAAGCGGCACCGCCCGTTACGGAGCATGAATTCGAGATCGGGCAGCTCGTTTGGTCCATTGACGCTTACCCTGCGAAGGTGCTGCACGGCAATTCGTTTACCGTCGACGTCACCGGTCTGTACGGCATACCGCTGGAAGGAGCAAAGCTTGCAGTTAAGCTGGATATGCTCAGCATGGTCTGCGGCGACGTCGATTTTCAAATGACCGAGATCGCTCCCGGCAAATATACAGGGGAAGGCATTCCGCTAATGGCCGGTACGTGGAAAGCGACGCTAACGCTGGAAGAAGGCGGGGAAACTTTTAAAGTGGCAAGACTTTTTCAAGCATCGCATGTTTAACCGTTACCATAACCACGGGTTTATGCTCGGAATCACCCCGTTAGCCGCCAACCCCCGCAAGATCGAGAGCAAACCGACGGCAGCTGCCGTTATCGCGCCTGCTCTTCGCATGAAGCGTCTCCACCTTTGATTGGCAAAAGCTGCTATCGAAGCGGCCGCCGCCAATGCGGGTAATGTAGATAATCCGAAAGCCGCCATCACCAGGGCTCCCTCCTCCGCCCGGCCGGTTGCGGCCGCTGTCATCTGCATAGCGTAGGTTAGTCCGCATGGAAGAAAGCCGAACGCCACTCCCGTAGCGAGGAGATGGGCCGTTTCCTGCCGCCTGGACCGGGCTGCGCTCCCCGCAAGCCGCTTGTGAAGGACGGCAGACAGCCGGTTCATCAGCGGCAGCTGGAACCTGCGCCACAACCATAGCAGCAGAAAGCAGCCGCCTATGATCGATGCAAGTCCTTGAATGCCGGCCAGCCGGCCTGCGACATCTACAAAAGAGCCGACTGCCCCCATGACGGCTCCAAGCAGCGTATAGGAAAAAATACGTCCGGCATTGTAGAGCAGCATCGATTTCAACAGCGGCGCCGCGGACTGCAAGGAAACCGCCGAAACGATGCCGCCGCACATCCCGATACAATGCGGAGCGCTGAAAAGTCCGGTTAACAGGATCAAGCCAAGCTGCTGCCAGGTAATCGTCACGCGTCAGCGCCTGCTTTACGGCGCAGCTGGTCCGTGAGACGGAGGGCATTGCCGACGACGGATACGGAGCTTAACGCCATCGCGGTGCCGGCCATCCACGGCTCCAGCATGCCGAGAGCGGCAAACGGAATAATCATAACGTTATAAAGAAAGGCAAACGTTAAATTCTGCCGTACGTTGCGAATCGTTAACCGGCTTATGCGGATCGCTTCCGGAATGGCGTGCAGGCGGGAGAAAAGCAGCGTCATATGGCCGGCGCTTAACGCCGCATCCGTCCCGTCCCCCATTGCGAGACCGACATCTGCGGCAGCCAGCGCCGGAGCATCGTTCCAGCCGTCGCCCGCCATCGCTACCCGCTTCCCTCTCCGCTTCAGCTCCTTCACGAGCTCGACCTTATTCTCGGGCAGCATCGATGCATGCACATGCGAGATGCCCGCAGCCTTCGCGGCCGCTCTCGCAGGAGCCTCATGGTCCCCTGTTGCCAGATAGGAGGTTACCCCGAGCTCCTTCAACGCTTTCACCGTTTCTCCCGCGCTCCGCTTAACCAGGTCGCTGAACGCAATAACTCCGGCGCATTCGCCTTCAAGCGCTGCATAAAGCACGGTCTCTCCGGACGACTCGCGAGCGGCAGCGAAAGCCTGCGCCTGATTTCCGATCGTCCAGCCGCTGTCTGCCGCGAAGCGGGCATTGCCGATTGCAAACCGCTGCCCCTCAATGGTGGCCTCGATCCCTCCGCCTGGCGTGAACGCTTGCTCCGCTGCGACGGGGAGGACAAGCCCGAGCTTAGCCGCCTCGCGCTTAATCGCTGCCGCCAGCGGATGCGAGGACCGTCCTTCCGCTGCAGCGGCTAGACGCAGAAGGGAAGAACGGCTTCCTTTTACCGCCAGCATGGCGCTTATATGCGGTTTTCCTTCGGTCAGCGTTCCCGTTTTATCGAAAATGACGGTCTGTATGGAGGCAAGCCGCTCCAAAGCGCCCGCCTCCTTCGAGATAACCCCCTGTCTGGCCAATCTTCCGGAGGCGATAACCAGCGATATGGGAGCCGCGAGGCCGAGCGCGCATGGACATGCCGCAAGCAATACGGCGATCGCGCTGACCAGCGCTTTGCTCCAATTGCCCGGATCCAGAATAACCCCCCACAACAGGACCGTTATCAACGAGAACAGAAGCATGACCGGCACGAACCAGCCGGCAACCACATCGACATTGCGCTGGATCGCCGATTTCGAACGCTGCGCCTGCCGGACAAGCTCTTGGATACGGTTCAGCATCGTTGCGTGTCCAGCCGCTTCCGTCCGAATGCGCAGGCGTGCGCTCTCATTGCGCGTTCCTGCCCATATTCGGTCGCCTTCCCGCTTCGTCACAGGCAAGCTCTCCCCCGTCAGCAAGGATTCGTCGGACGCCGACATTCCGCTGATGACGATTCCGTCGACAGGGACGACCTCTCCCGCCTCGACGATAACGATTTCGCCTGCCCGCACGAATTCGGTTTGAATTCGGACGACTTCTCCCGCCCGCTCGACGGCTGCCGTCGCATTCTGAAGCTTGCCGTAGCCTCCCGAGCCCTCTTGCGCCCGAAGCGAAGCGGCTGTTTCGATATATTTGCCGATCAGAACAGCCGTAATAACGACCGCGGATGTCTCGAAATAGATCGGCGGGGCGTGGGCCGAGGCCGCCGACAGCGGACGGAACAAACCATTCTGAAAGACGACATAATGGCTGTAAAAGTAGGCTGCCGTCGTTCCGACCGCAACGAGCACGTCCATGTTCGCGCTCCGCTGCCGGAGAGCGTGATAGGCGCCGAAATAAAACGGCATTCCGATCACAAACTGGATGACGGTCGCCAGCGACAGCTGAAGCCAGGGCATCGTCAGCCATTCAGGAAGTACGGTCAGCAGCGGCTCTAAGAACGGGATATGCTGCGCCATTCCGGTAAGAAGCGGCAGCGTGAACAGCGCTGACACCGTAAGACGCAGCTTCAAGGTGTTATGCTCCATTTGCAGCCCGTTACGCGCGTTTTCGTTCAGCAGCGCGGTAAAGCCGAGCTGCTTGACGCGTTCGGCGATCTGCTTCGCGCCTGTCGCATCCGGCGCATACTGCACCCATGCGGTGCGAAGCGGGAAGCTGACGGCCGCCATATATACGCCCTCCATTTTGCCAAGGGCTTTCTCAATTCGCGCAGCGCAAGCCGAACAGCTCATGCCCTGCACCGCAAAATCTAAAGTAACGCTATTTGCCGGCGTAATCCCTTCTTCTCGTTCCATACATGCAGCCTCCTTCCATTTCATGCGTCCCGGTGCTTGTACCTCTGCGTTAATCTATATGACAAGCAAGCGGATTGCATGAATGGAATATGCGTCCCGGCTACATTCTTGCAGGGGCAGGCAGGCCGAGGAGTTCAAGCCCCTCCCGCATCGTATGCTGGTAACGCTCAGTCAGCCATAGCCGCAAGCTTCTCTGCATCCCGTCAGCTTTTAAAATCGGGCAAGCAGCGTAGAAGTGATTGAATTTGGCGGACAATTCATGGACGTACGCGCACAAATGGTTCGGGGCAAGCTCCTTAACCGCAGCCTGCCTCGCATCCGGCCAATAGGCAAGCTGTCTGAGCAGGCTCCGTTCTTGAAGCTCCAGCTCCGCGAATGAAAGCTCATTGAACGCCGTGAACGCGGGCTGCTTCGCTTTGTCCAATATGCTGCATGCGCGGGCATAGGAATACAGCAAATAAACGCCCGTGTTGCCGGACACCTCCGTCGCTTGCTCCAGGTCGAACACGACCTCCGTCTGCAGGTGGAATCTTAACAGGTAATACCGGATCGAAGCAGCGGCGATCGTCCGGCTGGCAATGCCTGCTTTCCGGGAACGCCTGGCATCTATAATTTGTTCCATCCGGTCCAGCAGCTCCGATACTTTAATGCCGATTCCTTGCCTGCCCGACATTGCATAAGCATGCTTGCCGTCCGATATATCGATGCCTAATCCTTTTGCCGTCTCCGGGCTTAACGATACGACGCCGTAGCTCACATGCTTCAGATTCTCCGCCTGCTTCCCGTACCCTAAAGCAAGCAGCGCTTGCTTGACGACCGCCTGGGGATACTCTTGACGCTGGTCGATCACGTTGACGACCATGTCCGCGCGTCCAAGCTTCTTCCTCGCACCTGTCGGATGTGTCGTCCATAACCGGTCCGAAAATTTTTTATACCGAAAATCTTTATCCAGCAGGCCGAACTTCCATAGGTGGTAAGCAATATCTTTAGCCGTATACGTTAAGATGCCGTTTGAACGGACCAGCACTTTGTCGGCCTGATATTCCGAGGAATCGGGCAACCCGTTCTCCTCCTTCTGCTTGAGCACCCAGCAGCCCTTCTGCTTTCCTTCCGTCTCCTGGCGGAATATCGGGGTTTCCCGCAGCAGTTCGAATGCGCTGGACCAGAATCCCTCCCGAACAATGCTGCTTTCCCATATGAGAACGTCATAATGAATGTTGAATCGTTTCATTTCCTCCACATGCTCGCGAACGATTCGTTCTGCCGTAAGCAACCCTAGCCATGCGATATTGGAGTGCCCATCTTCCAACGCTTTCAGCACGTTCTCGCGCTCCTGCAGCAGCTCCGGCTGTACTTGATAAGCCCGGTTAATGCCGGCATACGTCTCCCAGCAGAAATCGCCGAACCGCCCGAACGACTGCGATACCGGCATCTTCAGCAGCCCGACTACCGTATCGGCAAGCTGGTTGCCGAGATCATCGATATAATTGTGAACTTCAACCAGGCGGCCTTCCTTGGCGAGTATTCTAGCCAGCGTATCTCCGATGCAGGAATTGCGAAGATGACCGATATGAGCCGACTTGTTCGGGTTAATCGAGGTATGCTCGATGATTACTTTGATTCCCTGCAGCTGACTCCTTCCCGCAACTTGTACGGACTTCTCCGCCCATTTCGCCCAGTCGAGAAAAAAATTAAGATAGCCGGGCGGAGCCGTCTCGATTCTCGCTGCAATAGCGACGATACTCGGATGGAGGAGCAGCAGCTCCTTTAATTCATTCGCAAGTTGCATTGGCGCCCGCTTCAACTGCTTGGCAAGCTGCATCGCGATACTGCTGCTGTATTCCCCGTGATCCGGTTGGACGGGATGCTCCAGCGCAATTTTCAAAGGAGCGGGATTTGTATGTCCGGCTTCCGAAAGCAAGTTCTTCAATGTTTCTTCGATTGCAGCGGCAATTTCGATGCTAATCATGGTCATGGCTACTCCTCCAGTTCGTTGAAAAAATAAAAAAAAGGCCCCCGTCTCTATAAATAAGAGACGAGAGCCGTGAAGATCCCGTGGTACCACTCTAAGTGTCAGGCTGTTTTTGCCTGACCCCTCGTTTTCGTAACGGTCCGTGACCGGATTAGCCTACTGCGGATTTAACCGTTCGGCCAACCATTTCATGGGTCCGCTTCATCCATGACATCCGTACCGGCTTTCACTGACCCGGCTCGCTGCGACTATCCGTCCTGAATTACTGTCCCAATCACAAATGTTATTTTTTGAAATTTCCATTAATTAATTTAAAAGTATTTATACCGCACTTCACTTCCTTCTGTCAAGTGCAATTCGCATAACCGATCCATTCGGGCGTCATGTTCACGGAAACAGCTCTTCATCCCCTTTATTCCGCCTTATTTCGCCTGCACGTTCCCCTTCCCTGCAGTTGAAACTCTGCTCAGAACGAGAGCGCCTGCCGTTAGTGAAGCCAGAAAGCTTACACCTGCGGCAATCGGAAGCGCAGACCACTCGAAAACAGTCTGCCCGAGGTATGTTTGCCAGCCGATCGCAGCTAAGCCTAACAAGAAGGCGACGCCGGTTATGTGAATCATGCCGCAGCTTGTTTCTCTGGATATCGAAGCTCGCTCTGTCAGCCAAGCGACGATCGGTATGGCTTGCAGCGCATGGAAACCAAGTCCGTGAAGCCAAATGATATTCCCGCCGCTCCCGGTGAACCGGCTTTGTCCGAGCGAGATCCAGATGCCTGCCGCAAATGAAAACAATACGGCTATCATCGCGTAGCGGATCGCGAGAACCAGCTCAGGACGAAGCTCATATGCCTTTTTGCCGAAAAAATGAACGGCGAACATGACATAGAACAATACCAGCATTAAAGCAACGAAGGCAAAACCGTTCGAAATGATGTTGTCGAATGCAGATCCATTTTCTACGAATCGGGGGTTTACGCCTCTGAAATGTTGAACGTTCTCCGCAAAATAAGAATAAAGGACCAGCGCAATATACGACCAGCGAAAGAACGCCTTGATTTTCTTGCCCATTCCGGACATCGGCACGACGGCAGCCGTCGAGATCAAGAAAATACCTAAAGCCGCGTTGAAAGAAAAAGCTTTGGACACATCGCCTGCCGGCGATACCTCGCCCCCATACAATAAAACGTACAGCCCGCATATTCCCGCCAGCAAAAAGCCCAATAATCCTGTTGCAACGAGCCACTTTTCCCCTTCAAACAGTCTGACGGCCGGTCTCATCCCCCGCTCTGCTTCCTTCCTCATCCTTGATCACCTATCCTTTAAAGTTATCGTTGTTTTCTACTTTACAGGAAGGATATGGCATAACGTGACAGGCGCAGGAATGAAAAAGGAATAGACTGCAGGAGGATGAAACGCTGGACCAAAGTCGTGAGCCCAAGCGTAACCGCTGACGCTTCGCACGAACCAATGGCAGTATATTCATGAAGATCTTTTACATGGTCGCTGGATGTCATAAGCTGCTATAGCCGGTTTAGTTCCCAAAATCGGTTATCCATTATTATTAGAGTTGCATCATCATTACCTTAATAATAGAAAAAAGCCCCGCAAAGGGGCTTTTTAAGTATTGCATGATTGCGGATGCACTCTATTGACTAATCGCCGGAAGCGACATCTCCGGGCCATGCCAGCATGCCCCCGGTTACGTTAACGACGTTAAAGCCTTGAGCATGCAAATAGTCGCATGCTTTGCCGCTTCGTCCGCCGCTCCGGCAGATCAGCACGATATCCTCGTTTCCTTGCCGCAGTTCGCCGATACGCTCCTGCAGCTCGGACAGCGGAATGCTGCGCGCTTCTTTAATATGTCCCTCCTGCCATTCGTCAGGCTCGCGAACGTCTATCAGGTTAACAGCCTTGCCTTCCTTCAGCCTGTTCTCCAGCTCGGCTGTCGTCATTTCCGGATACATTGGATTCATCCCTTCAAACCATTTTATTATAAACGTACAGCCGTGCCGCTTACGGCAACCATCAGCATGCCTTCGCGGATAACCTCGTAATCGATATCGATCGCTACAATTGCATTTGCCCCAAGCTGTGCCGCCTGATTTTTCATTTCATCAATGGCCACGTCACGCGCTTCTTTCAGCTTGCTTTCGTAAGCGCCGGAACGGCCGCCGACAATGTCGGTAATGGATGCAAAAAAATCACGGACAACGTTCGCGCCCATAATAGCTTCACCCGTCACTACGCCTACATAGTCCTGAATCGGTCTTCCTTCAATGGTTGGTGTTGTCGAAATTAACATGTATATGCTCCTCCCGCTTTAACCTCAAGCGAATGATTTGGTTTTCTTGTAGTACGCTCCCGCTTATTATGAGTTTCAATTATTTGGCTCAAGCTCCTTTATTCGAACCTGAACGAGCCGATCCGTGTCCGACTCCACCTTAATGCTTACGCGGATGCCAAACTCACCTGAAACTCTTCGCAGCCACAGCACGAATCGTTCCTCTGCCTGTCCTCCTTCAAGCATCGTTCTGCCTTCATATTTATAATCGGCAATCGATGCATCGGGATAGGCTTTCGAGGCTTCTTCCATCGCCAGCCTTCCCCACTTCGCGTAAGCAGGCTGTGCATATTGCACAGATTCTTCCGGCGGCATCGCTTCGGAGGATGTCAGGCTAAGCAGAACAAAGACAGCTTTCATTACGATATGGCGCAGCATTTCAAACCTCCCTCTATCAGCGCAAGCTGATTATAGGGTCGCCTATTTTTCCCTGACCTATTCTTGGATCAGCTTTCAAGCAGGGGAGCGTACATCATTACGGCTTGATTCTCCGTCACGTATTCATCCGCAATCTCTTCATTCGCTTTATTTTGGACAAGGCGATGGATGATGTTACTTCGCAAATAACCTCCCCAGGGCAAGGAAGAAATCCGGTGGTCCTTCTCGTAAACTTTATAAGAGTACTCGCACCCGGCTGTGGAGCGCCACTCCCCGACCAACTCGTTGTCCGTTACCCGGACCCGCAGTTGATAAATGGCCGTTGTCGGATTATAGATTTGTAAATCAAGGTAATTATATGCGCAGGTTGCCCCGCTGCCGAACGGCTGTGTCCTTCCCGCATCCGGAAAAACGTCGTAGCTGTGGCGATGCCGCTCTTTGACGCGGAGAGGCGTATGCAAAGTCATCCAGTAGATCAAGTTAGACATTTGACAAATGCCGCCGCCAATCCCGGTTTTATAGCTTCCATAGAAAAGAACCATGCCCTCCACGTAACCCTTTCGCTTCGTCGGCTTCCCGATCGTCCTCCAGTAGGAAAAGCTTTCGCCCGGCTTCAGAAGCAGACCGTCCAATCGTTCAGCCGCAAGCTTCAGGTTAATCACTTTGTTCGTTTGCAGCCACATATCCACGTTCCGCAGCTGCCGGTATAGAGGAGTTGCATGCGTATGAATCAGATAAGGAAGATTGGCGGACGACTTTTCTTTAGCGATCCTGTCGCGGGAAAAAATCCACTTTACGTAACGTTTTGAAGCATACCAGCATTTCCCTGCCGCTAACCGCGCTTTGGATCGGCTTATCGGACGGTGGCGCGCATATTCCAGCATCATGTAACCCCTTTCTCCCGCAGCTGTATATAATCGTACAATAATCGGAGCCAGTATAAAAGATGCCGGGAAGCATTTTATGTCGTCAAATAAGAAAGGCTGCCTCCCAAGGTCGCAGACCATGGAGACAGCCTTTCATTTGCCGTTACTATGAATTTAGTTAATTTATTTCTTCTGCAGCACGCGGCTTCTTTTTGCGGTTCATAAATTCATAGACGACCGGCACGATAATAAGCGTGAGCAGCGTCGAGCTCGTCAAGCCGCCGATGACCGTAACCGCCATTCCTTTCGAAATCAATCCGCCGGATTCGAAGCCGAACGCGAGCGGTAGCAGCGCTCCGACGGTTGCGATTGCCGTCATCAGAATCGGACGAAGACGGGTGCCCGCCGCTTCTAACAGCGCTTCGCGGACGCTTAGTCCCTCTTTCTCCTTCTGGATGACGCGATCGATCAGTACGATTGCGTTCGTTACAACGATACCAATCAGCATGAGCGCTCCGATCATTGCGGTTACGCTGAGCGTTTCGCCGGCGATCAGCAAGCCGAGCAAGGCGCCGATGACCGTGAACGGCAGCGAGAACAGAATGGCGAACGGCGTTAACGCTCCCCCGAAGGTAATGACGAGAACGAGATAAACGATGGCAACCGCCGCAAGCATGGCAAGTCCAAGCTGCGTAAACGATTCGTTAATCTGCTCCGATACTCCGCCCATCTCAATGTCGGTTCCCGTCGGGAGTTCTATTTCATCAATCATCTTCTGCAACTCGGTTGAGACACTGCCTACGTCCGATACCGTAACGTCCGCGGTTACTTCGGCATAGATTCGATCGTCGCGCCTTGTTACCGTGTTAGGCGATTCCCCTTCTTCGATTGTGACGACATCTCCCAGTTCCACTACGGTGCCCAGCTGAGAGGTCAGCTTCACTTTCTCCAGATCCGCTTTTTCGTTATACGTCTTCTCTTCGACCTTCACGTAAACCTTAAACTGTTCACCGTCCTTCTCAACGGTAGTCAGAACCGGACGCTCCCGCACGGGACTAAGCGCCATCGCGATTTGACCTGCAGTGAGCCCATTTTGGCTAAGCTTCTCCTGATCCGCGACGATGCGATACTGCTCGTACGTCTCCGACAGGCTGGAGCTCATATTTTTCAAATCCTTGTTGCCTTTAAGTTTCGTCATTAGATCATCGACAACAGGCTGGAGCGAATTCATGTCCTGCCCGTATACGAGCATGGATATTCCCGATCCGCCCAATCCGCCGCCGGCAAAGTCCTGCTGCTTCCATTCGCCTTTGCCGCCAAGCTCCTGCAGCAGCGGTACGATTTTCTCCTTCTCTTCCATGAAATCCTCAAAATCATCCTCGTAGCTCAGGTTAAACAAGGCTTGCTTCGATGCGCCGGGGCTGAACGGATTTTGACCGCCTACCGCGTATTGCACGACGGAGATCCCTTCCCGGTCAAGCAGCTGCGACTCGGCCTTAAGCGCCATCTCTTCAACCTGCTCGCGCGTTTCGCCCGGAGCCGGGTTATAGGAGACAACTACCATTTTTTGTTCATCGCCGGCTATAAAGCTGACTCCGATGACCGGTACAAGGAAGAGGCTTCCAACAAGCATGATAACCGCTAAACCGAAGGCGATCAGCTTATGGTTCAGCGACCAGCGCAGCACGCCTTTATACCAGACAGCGAGACGTCCCGGCTTGTCGTGATGCGCTTTGCCCGGTTTAATTCCTTTGCGGAACATCATATGCGCCAGCATGGGAACGACCGTAATTGCAACGACAAGCGAGGCCAAGAGCGCAAACACAATCGTTAAGGCGAACGGCAAGAAGATTTCCCCGATCATGCCGGATACGAGACCAAGCGGCAGGAACACCGCAATCGTCACGATCGTTGATGCCATAATCGGCACGAACATTTCACGGGTCGCATCCAGGATCAGGTCCTTGCCCTTCAGCTTCTCCGTGGTAAGCGCCATTCGGCGGTACACGTTCTCGATGACGACAATGGAGTCGTCGATTACCCGGCCGATGGCGACCGTCATTGCGCCTAACGTCATGATGTTCAGTGTAATGTCCATTTGGCTCAAAATAAGCATCGCAATAAGGATGGATAAAGGAATCGATACGACCGCAATCACGGTTGATCGAATATCGCGCAAGAATATCATGACAATAATAACGGCGAACAAAGCGCCGATTACCGCTTTGCTTAGCATGGTGTTGACGGATTCCTCGATCGGCTCCCCTTGATCGAGCGTCGTCACAATCGTCAATCCGTCATTTTTTTGTTCTAGCTCTTTTATTTCTTCCTTAACTTTATTGACGACGTCAACGGTATTGGAATCGGCCGCCTTGACGATGTTGAGGCCGATCGCATCCTTACCGTTCGTCCGGGAGACGGACTCCGCCTTTCCGACGATGCTTAACTCCGCAATATCGCTGAGTTTGACGCCGGGTACAATGACCAGATTGTTCAGATCGTCTTCCGTCGTGATGTTGCCGTCAACGACTATGGACTTCTCCGTATCGCCAAACTCGAATATCCCGAGCGGCACGGACAGAGCCGATGCTTGGATAATGCCCTTCACCATTTCTTCGGTTATTCCGATTTGCCGGAGCTTCTCCTGATGGAAGGCCAGCTCGCCCTCCATCACGTTTTGGCCGGACATTTGAACGTTGGCTACGCCCTCCAGGCCTTGCAAACGCGGCAGCACGTTATCCTGGACGGACTTCGTCAGCTGTTCCAGATTCATGCTGTCATTGGACAAGCTAAGCGATAGAACCGGGAAAGCGTTCAAACTGATGCGGGAAACGGACGGCTCCTGCACGCCTTCGGGAAAGGTCAGCTCGGAGAGAACATTCTTGACCTCTGCCGCGGCTTTGTCCATATCGGTCTCATACGTATACTCAATGACGACGGACGAGGCATTCTCGAAGGATGTTGAGCTGACTACATTAACACCGTTTAAATTTCGCGTCCGCTGCTCGATCGGCTTCGTTACCTTTTCCATGATTTCTTCCGGCGCTGCGCCCGGATACACGGTCGTCACGTTCACAATCGGCACAGTAACGTCCGGCAAGGTTTCCATTTTCATGTTCATCCCGGAATACAAGCCGGCGAACAGCACGAGCAGCGTCAAGATCCATAAGGCAAATTTGTTGTTAATTGAAAATTTAATAACGCTTTTCAAATCGTTCCACTCCTCATAATATCTATCTATACTTTAAACCGGTAACCAACGCCCCATATCGTCTCGATATACTGCGGATTGGACGGGTCATGCTCGATTTTCTCGCGAAGCCTTCGAATATGCACCGTGACGGTTGCGGCATCTCCGTTCGAATCCAGCCCCCAGATCCGCTCGAACAGCTCTTCCTTCTCAAATACACGGTTCGGGTGGGAAGCAAGCAGCAGAAGCAGCTCATATTCCTTCGAGGTCAGCATCGCTTCATTCTCGTGAATCATAACCCGCCTTGACGGCTTATCAATGAACAACCCGCGTATACGTATATGTTCCCCGCGTTTCGTCTTATCCGCGGTTAACCGGTCGTAACGGGCCAAATGGGCTTTCACCCGCGCGACAAGCTCGCTTGGGCTAAAGGGCTTCGTCATATAATCGTCCGCCCCGAGGCCCAGTCCTCTAATTTTGTCGATGTCTTCTTTCTTAGAGGTCACCATCAGAACCGGAATGTTGCTCGCTTGGCGAATTTGACGGCAAATCTCGAAGCCGTCGACTTTGGGCAGCATCACATCGAGGATAATAAGGTCGTATTCCCCATCCAACGCTTTCTGGAGGCCGGTATCCCCTCTTCCCTCGATATGAACGTTAAATCCGTAGCTTTCCAAATAATCACGTTCCAGCTCGGCGATCGCCTTCTCGTCCTCAATGATTAGAATACTCTTCATGATCATCCACACTTTTGGCCGGTATCGGTTTCGGCAGCTTCAGGCAGAACCGGGCGCCGCCCCGCTCTACGTTCTCCGCCCACACCGACCCGCCATGCCCTTCAATAATTTGTTTTACGATGGCTAGTCCGAGGCCGCTGCCGCCGGTCTCCGAATTGCGGGATTGCTCCGCGCGGTAGAAACGATCGAAAATATACGGCAAATCCTCTTCCTCGATGCCGGGACCCGAATCTTCAATTTCGATCAGGACATGAGATGCAAGATCGGTAAGCTTAACGCGTATTTCTTTCGTTTCGGGTCCCGCAACCTGTCCCATATATTTCACGCAATTGTTCAATATATTCGTCAGCATTCGGCTCAGCTTATCCGGATCGGCGGCGACCAGGACCGGCACGCCTTCACGCTGCTCATACTTCAGGGCGACATCCGACTTCTCCAGATCAAACCGCTGCTCCTCCAGGAAATGCTCCAGATAACGGCGGATATCCATGACCTTGAAATCGAATGCCACAGTCTGAAGGTCCAGCTTCGAGAACAGGAACAGCTCGTCAATCAGCTGGTCCATGTCCGACGCCTTGCGGTAAATGGTCTGCATGTAGCGGTCACGCATCTCATCGTTGCTCGCGATTCCGTCTACGATGCCTTCGATATAACCTTTAATGGCGGATATGGGCGTCTTCAAATCATGCGAAATGTGGGATAACAGCATTTTCCGGTTTTCCTCGTATTGAAGGCTTTGATCTATCGATTGCTTCAGCCTGACCCGCATCTCTTCGAATGCAATGCTAAGCTGACCGATCTCTCCTTTCGTCGTCGCTTTAACCTGATGGGACAGGTCGCCATCCTTAATGCGCAGCGCAGCCGCTTCCAGCGACTTGATCGGCTTGATGATGCTTCGGGAAACGAAGTAAGTGAGCAGCAGGCTTGTTAAGCCGATGAATGCAAGCGACGTAGCCGCACCGATCGGCCGCCAATAAATCGGTACCGCATTTTCTCTGCGGAACAGCACCGCGCTGCCATCGCCCCCGTCCGGATAAGTGAAGCCGATCGCGGTCGTTTCGAAACGGAAGGAATCGAAGGTAACCGCTGACGGCGGATCCTCCAGCAGCCTCTGCCAATTTTCATTCGGAGACACCTGCCGTAAAAACGGTGATACCGAAGTGATCCGGTCTTCCCGCGAGAGAAGCAGTCCTGCCCAGTGCTCGCCCAACCGCTCTTGAATATCGGCTACGTATTCCGATTTCTCGAGCTCGCCCGAGTCGTTGCGAAGCACATATGAGAGCTCACCGTATACAAGCGCTTGAAGATATGGCTCCTTGTCCTCCTTGCCAAAATAATGGCGAACATCCTGAATCCCGCCGGCATAAAAAATGGACAGCATAAACGCGCTCATTAATATGAACGGGACGAACACCATGGCCAAATAGGACATGTACAGCTTCACACGAATCGACAATCTCTTTCACGCCTCGCAAGTAGGTTATGGTTGATTCTATGGTTTATCATACCGGCAATTTCTAAACGAATCTGGAACCGTTTCTTACAAAATTATTACGTTTGGAACCTATGAAACTGATTAATTAACTTGATGTATATTTAGTTTCATTAATTATTAATGATATCATTTTCTTATTCTGCCTTGTTTTTCGTCAGTGCAATCGTACTCCAAAGAATGAGAATCGCCAGTATCCATATGTAAACGATCCACAACCAAATTAGAAATCCTGTATAGGATGATGCAATCATATACAAGGCAATAGCCCCAAATAAAGCGAGTATAAACGAAAGGCCTTTCTCGTTCTGCTTGGTCTGCTTGGCTGCTCGCCATAATCCCGTAACAAAAAGAGAGAACAACGCCGCAGTAATCGGAGCAACGATCCAGACGCTCAACGAAAAGTAAGCGCCTGACGACACAAGCTTGCCGATCAGCATGATGAAGGAAAGGACAATGAGCGCCAGCCAATACGATTTAGCTGAGGAGCCCCCTCGATCGTTCCGGGCATGCGCCGGGTTCGTCCTTTTCCAGCCGTACCATTTATAGGCGATCATGAAAACGGGGACGGCCGCACCGA
The DNA here is from genome assembly GCF_000422465.1 of Paenibacillus harenae DSM 16969. Lineage (GTDB taxonomy): Bacteria > Bacillota > Bacilli > Paenibacillales > Paenibacillaceae > Pristimantibacillus > Pristimantibacillus harenae. The sequence goes on from NZ_KE383842.1 coordinate 1,294,115, forward strand.
TGACTGACAGCGACAGCTGGAGGATATGATAGACCTCGTCACCTGCGATAATGGATTGCAGGAAAGGAAGTCTATGCACGAACCAACCGCTGCCATGCGTCCAATTATCCATAAACAAATGAGACAGAAAACCAATAAATAAAGAAAGGCAAAAGAGCAGCCAAGCGGCAGGCGACGACAACCGCCATGGATGAGCCGCTTCTGTGACAAATCGGTTTATGCCGCCGTTCGAAGGGAGGATGTCGAGCAGAAGCGGCATAACGATCCGATGGAAAGCAAAAGCCAATGCGATACAGATCGGCATAACCATTAGAAAAAATCCTTCTAACGAATGTCCTACCGACCTGAATGGCTGCATTGCTATGAAGTATTCCATATCGGGCGCTATACTCCCCAGCACTAACCCGGTCATACTCAATTGCGGAATTCCTTTTTTTAACGGCGCGGCATACAGAGGATGAGAGAACGTGAACGGCATCGGACCATCCTCCCCGCTATTCGCTCAGCGGTCCGAACTTCGGGATTGGCCATATCCGAAACACCGCTCTTCCTTCAATGCTGGTTCTTGCAATCGGGCCTAAAGTCCGGCTGTCCATGCTGTGCTCCCGGTTATCGCCCATTACGAACAGCTGGCCCGGCTGTACCGTGAACGGCATTTCCACGTTACCTGCGAGCGTTTGGCCTTTCACGTAAGCTTCCGACAGCTTGTTTCCGTTCAAATAGACTTCCCCTCGGCGAATATCAAGAATGTCACCAGGCAGGGCGATCACCCTTTTGATGAGCCGCAAATCGCTCTCCGGCCCATTGATAATTACAATATCGCCGTGCTCGGGCTCGTGAAACCGGTAAGACCATTTATCCTCGATTAAACGCTGGCCCTCGACAAGCGTGTTCTGCATAGAAACGTTATGAACCTCGGATTGCGCATAGACATACGTCTGGAATAACATCGCTACGATTATGGCAAAAGCCAGCGATACAAACCATTCCCGAATTTCCTTCTTCCAATTTTTCCTCTGACTCGTCTCTGCTTTCATTGGGCGGTCACCTCTTCGGTTAATTTCGATTCATGGGGCTGTCCGGCTTACAGGCATAAAAAGTCCATAGCTTTATACGTTAAAAAGTGGGGAAAGTTCCCAAATGTCCCCTTAAAGAAAGAAGTGACAATCGAAGTCCGGATAAGCTAAAGTGGGAGAGAAAGGAGCTATTTGACAATGAAACGAATATCGGCATCGCAAAAACTTCTTTTTACGACGATTACCATTCTTTATTGGACTTCTATGTACGTCTATGTTCCGACCCTCTCGCCTTACCTTAGCGGACGAGGGTTGTCTTTGTCATTTATTGGAATCGTTCTCGGCAGCTACGGATTCGTTCAAATGCTCGTGCGGTTCCCGCTCGGCATTTTGTCGGACCGCTGGGGCAAGCGCAAGCCTTTTATCTGGCTCGGAATGCTGACGGCCTGTCTCAGCTGCCTGTTGTTTCTGATCCCCGGTCTGTGGCTGTGGCCGCTCGCCGGAAGATTGATGGCCGGTGTGTGCGCATCCACCTGGGTCGCGTTCACCGTTCTGTACGCCGGTTATTTCGGTGCCGGTCAGACGGGACGCGCCATGGGCAATATCAGCGTGATGACCGTTTCCGGACAAATGATCGGCATGCTGCTCAGCGGCTGGCTTACGGAAGGCTTTAACGAGGAAGCCCCGTTTATTCTTGGCGCAATTATTGCGGGAATCGGGCTCATGCTTGCTTTTCTGCTTCAGGAGCCTCGTACGGAGCTGCGGAATCAGCCCGGCATGTCTTTCGGCATGATCAAAAATGTCGTTCGAACGAAATCGCTGCTGCAAGTATCACTGTTGTCCATTCTTGCTCACGGCGTTCTATTTATTACGATGTTCGGATTCACGCCGCTCAAAGCCGAAGAAATCGGAGCCGGCGGCGCCACGATCACGCTCGTCGTTTTTGCCTTTATGCTGCCGCATGCTTTCGCCTCGATGGTGACGGCAAGATGGTTTACGCCGCGTTTCGGATATTGGGGCACGATCGGTGCCGGGTTTGCATTGAGCATGATATGTACGGGCGCGATGGTGTTCGCGGATTCGATCGGCTTCCTCGTGCTGACGCAAGCGATCAACGGCTTTGCGCAAGGGCTGCATATGCCGCTGCTGCTTGGGCTTGCCATTCGCGACGTCGAGCTGCCGGGTCGCGCTACCGCAATGGGCCTTTATCAGGCGATGTACGCGATCGGGATGTTCTCCGGCCCGTTCGTCGCCGGATGGTTGAATGAAGGCTGGGGGTTAAACGGCGGCTTTCTGTTCGGGTCTCTTCTCGGTCTCGCGGCAGCCATGCTGGTATGGGCCTGGTCAAGCCAGGAACGCAGAGCGGCGAACCGGTCGAATGACGTGATAACCAATAAGGTGACTTTATGAGCCGGCCGCAGCTCGTGCTTGATATCGGCGGCGTTCTGGCTTCGAACCTGTCCCCGCTCTTGTGGCGGCTGGTCGCGGAAGAGGCGGTTGTTTCGGAGAAGGAGCTTTACAGCGCTTATAAAGAGCAAATCAGCGAACGTCTCTGGACAGGAAGCATTTCGGAGGAGCAGTTCTGGATTTGGGTAAAATCGTATACGCCGCATTTGCCCGCGGAGAGAGCGCGAAGCTTCATTGCTCAAAGCCTGCAGCCCTTGCCCGCCTTGGCGATGCTGCAAGAGTGGAGTGCCGATGCTGATCTCCATATTCTGAGCAATCATCTGCCGGCTTGGGTCGAACCGGTCATTAAGCCTTATGAGAAGCTGTTGAAAAGTGTGACGATCTCGAGCGAAGCCGGCTTTCGCAAGCCCCATCCCGATATATTCGCATGCGTCGCTCCGCATCTTACGTCCGGCGGCACCGTCCTGTTCGTCGACGACCAGAACAAAAACTTGCGGCAAGCGGCGCTGCTCGGCTGGCGAACGCTGCTTGCCGATGAAGAAGGCTTATGGATCTCGAAGGTTATGGATTTCTTAAAGAAAGAAAGCAATCAGGAATAGAAGCACTGAAGCCAACGCCGCAACGCCAAGCAGCTTGACATCCAAACCGCCGACGCGTAGGCGGAATCCGTAGACCGGCTTGCGCTTCGTGTACCCGAATCCGCGCGCTTCCAGCGCATCCGCCATTTGCTCCGCCATCCGAAGCATAGAACGCACATAGGGAATCAGGATGGCGCGCAGCATGCGGACCGGTACGCTCTTGACCGGCGTCACCGCTTTCCCCCTCGCATGGGCCAGCTTCGCGAATCGCTCCCACTCTCCCATCAACAGCGGAATAAACCGAAAAATAAGCGTCACAAGCAGCGCAAAGGAATGAATCGGAACATGCAGTCGGCTAAGCCAGTCGAAGGTTTGTTCAATCGCGCGCTGCAGACGCATCGGCGACATCAGCTTCAGCATCGGCATACCGATCAGCATAATGAGAAGCAGCTTGCTGAACCGGATCAGGATGGGCAGCGCCTTCTCTCCGTCAAACGAGAGCGGGCTTAGTGATATCCCCCCGATTACACAAAAGATGACGATCAACACCGCATAAGCCCGAATCATGCCCGTCCAAGGCTTTAAAAACGCACGGAACGGAACGAGCAGCGGTAGGATCAAACCGGCAGCGATCCCAGTTTCCAGCAGCGTTCGCTGCGTGAATATGCCTGCGGCAAGCAAGAAATAAACCGCGATTAGCGCGCGCGGATCATAGGAATGAGAACGAAGAGCTCCGGCAGGCGTCGGAATGGCCGATGACTCGCTTTGTGGATTATGGTTATGAGAGCGAAAACCTTCGGCAGGCGTCGTGATAGCCCATGATTCGCTTTGCGGTTCATAGGAATGAGAGCGAAGACCTCCGGCAGACGCTGTAATGACCGATGATGTCATTTGTGAGTCATCGGCTGCAGCAGCTTGTTCGTCAGCACCAAATGGTGGTGAAACTGAAACGAGCTGCATGCCGGCATCCTGTGGCGCTGGGGCTGCTGATGCGAGCTGCATGCCAGCATCCTGTGGCGCTGGGGCTGCTGATGCAAGCTGCATGCCAGCAGCCTGTGGTACTGGAGCAGTTGACACAGGCTGCACGACAGCGGCTGAGACCGCTGCACGGGCGCAGGCCGGCTTCGCCAGCATCGCGGCGGCCAGCGCGGCCGCGATCTCCCGCGGCGCGGGCCACGGCGCGCCTTCGCGCGGCGCCGTCTCCGGCGGCACAGCCGCCCCTGCCGCGCGCAGCTCCGCCAGCGCGCGCAGCGCCTGCGGCGCGGCAGCGGCGTGCGATAGCGCCGCCGCTGCCGCTGCCGCTTCGCGGACAGCGCCGCCGCTTACGACGGCGAGCGCGTCCGCGAGCGGCAGGAGCGCGTCGAGGTCGTGCGTAGCCACGACCGCTCCGCGCCCTGCCGCCCTGTGCGCCTGAAGCACCGCGCACAGGCGGCTGATTCCGGCGGCGTCGAGTCCCGCCGTCGGCTCATCCAGCAGCAGCCATTCCGGCTCGCACGCCAGCAAGCAGGCGAGCGACAGCCGTCGCTGCTGCCCGCCGCTCAGCGTCCACGGATCCCGTTCCAGCACCGCTTCCTCAAGCCCGACATTAGCAAGCGACCGGTTGATCCGCTGTGCGGCCGTCGCCTTATCCAGCGCATACGGCTTCAACGAATATTGAAACTCCTCCCTTACGGTTGCCGCAAACCACTGCGATTCCGAGTGCTGCATGGAGATGCCAAGCCTCAGTAGAACATCGCGATTCAACCTCTTATTCCTTCTATGCGGCTGCCACAACGAATCCTCTCCCAGCCGAATGCTGCCGTCCCGGACGGCACGAAGACCCGCCATCGTCTCCAGCAGCGTTGACTTTCCCGCTCCGTTCTTCCCGATCAGCAGCGTAATTTTCCCGGCCTGAAAGCTCGCGTGAACCTCGTGCAACAGCTTCCTCTCCGCGTTTCCTTCCGTATATACCGATACGCCGTCCAACAACCAATCAGCGCTCATAATTATTCACCGCCTCTGCCAGCAGCTCAGCCGTAAAGGGAAACGGCCGGAGCCTCACGCCTTCCCGTTCAAGCTCCCACGCGACCTGAGCCGCATATGGAGCTTCAAAACCAAGCTTCTCGCATATACTCTCTAATGTCCCGCCGGCCGCCCTGTCAAACCATTCCTCCGCGCTGCCGTCAAAAATAAGCCGACCGTCCGCCAATGCCGCGATCCGTCCGCCTGGCGGCAGCTCCTCCAGCCTTTGCGTAATCCAGAGAACGGTTGCGCCGGCGGCGTGCAGTGACCGCACCCGTTCGAGCACCGCCTGGGCCGCTTCCGGATCCAGCATGGAAGTAACTTCGTCCAACACGAGCAGAGGCGATTGCATCGCCAGACAGCCTGCGATCGCAACTAACTGCTTTTGACCGCCGGACAACGTTTCAATCGGCTGATGCAAGCGATCGCCGAGCCCAACCTCCCGTAAAGCGCTCTCCGCCCTGCCGATGATTGAATCAGCTTTCAGCTCGTTTTGCTCCAGCAGCAGCACGACATCCTCCCACGGCGTCGAACCCACCATGGACGCTTCCGGCTGCTGCAAAACAATCGGAATCGGTTTCCCATGCAGTTCCGAACGGGGTTGTCTCCTGATTTGTCCGGTTATGCCGGGCATCCGGAAGCCTGCGATCGCTTTGGCGAGCGTACTCTTCCCGCTTCCATTGCGCCCAAGCAGCGTCACCCATTGCCCTTTATGTATCGTTAAATCAATTTGACTTAGAATCGGATGCGCGGACTGTCCTGCTGCCATAACAGGCGGCGTAACGGATAAGCTTTTCACTTCAATTTGTTCGAGATGCTTCAAAAAATTTCACCCAACCTCTTCCCCAACTCGGATCGCTATGCTACAATTCGATTTGTTAACCTAATTTAAATATAATTGGTTAACAATAAAATCGCAACTACATAAAGGAGTCGTGCTTAACCATGCAAACCCGTTCTATCCGCTCGCTCGTATTTATTGCTTTATTCGCCGCGCTGTTCATAGTCATGAGCTCGCTCACGATTAAGCTTGGCGGCTCATTCGTGCCGATCACGCTGCAGACGCTGGCCGTGGCCTTAACCGGCCTGTTTCTTACGCCCCGCAATGCTTTCATCAGCATCGCTGCCGTCATCGTCCTCACTGCCTTCGGCCTTCCGCTGTTCAGCGGACAAGGCGGCATCGCCACATTGACCGGCCATACCGCCGGATATATTTTCGCCTTCCCGTTCTGCGCGCTATTCGTTAGCTTGGCCGTGGGAGGTTTTCTTCGGCCGGACAGCGGCAAGCGCAACAAGTACGCGGCACTGATCGGATTTTTCATCATCTTTGAACTGTTCAGTTCGTTATTCGCTTATATACCTGGTATCCCATGGCTTATGCATATAACCGGCTTTTCCCTTCCGGAAGCGCTTATAGCCGGCTTCTATCCTTTCCTTATCGGCGACGCGCTGAAATCGTTCGCAGCCGCCGCGTTGGCTATCTCGCTCACGCCATATATCATTCATATTCGCGCATCGGCCGCTCAACCCAAGACGGATAAAGCAAGCTACACCGCGTAATAGCTAACCGCCACAAAAAAGAAGCGTTTGTCCTCAGCGGCAAACGCTTCTTTTCCAACAATCTATAGCTGCCCCAGAACCGCTTAGTCGCTGCATTCCTCGGGAGCAGGCTCGGACGCGTCTTCCACGTTGATTTTCTCCGAAACCGTGTCTCGGATGATCGAAACGACCAGCTGCATCAGGTAATTGATATCGGATTGGCTTTGCTGGAACTCCGCAACGATCGGAATGCCGTCCAGCTCATCCTGAAGCACATTCATTTCCGCTTCGATTTTTTTAACCATGTCCGCGTTTTTGAACGTCGTCTCAAAGGCCACGACTTCTTTCTGCTTCTTCTTGATCTGGGTGATCAAGTTCTGGATGCGCTCATTTCCGTTGATCTGCTGCTCCGCGCGGCGGTAATGCTGTACTTCCTCCGAAGTGAAAATCGAATCAGCCAGCTCCTTCGCCTTCTTCATAATGTCTTCCTTCACGATTAATTCACGTGTATTGAAGCTCGGAATGCCGCAGCCTTCGCCGTGCGCATGATCATGGTCATGACCATGATGCTCCGATTGATTGACTGTCGTTTGCTGCTCTGCCATTTGTCATCTCTCCTGTTTTGCCGTTAGCTAACGGCTTCTTGTGAGCCTAGCTCGATCGCTTCCGCTTTGATATACCAGGTTTGCGCTTCCGTTACTTTAGCCTGGATGAATTGCCCGATCCATTCCTTTGGACCTTCAAGGTGAACCAATTTATTCGTCCGCGTTCGTCCGGATAAAATAGCAGCGTTATTCTTGCTCTCGCCTTCGATCAGAACCTCCACGATTTTGCCGCACATTTGCTCATTCTTCTCCCGTGCGACCGAAGCCAGCAGCGCATTTAATTTCGCAAGGCGCGCTTTCTTCACCTCTAACGGCACATTATCCTCCATCCCTGCCGCGGGAGTGCCTTCCCGCGGTGAATAAAGGAAAGTGTAGGCGGAGTCGAAGCCGACTTCCGATACAAGACTCAGCGTATCCTCGAACTGCTCGTCCGTCTCTCCCGGGAAACCGACGATAATATCCGTGGTCAGCGTGACATCCGGAATCGCCCGCTTGATCTTGCCTACGAGCTCCAAATACGTTTCACGGGAATATTTGCGGCTCATCCATTTCAAAATTTCCGTGCTGCCGGACTGAACCGGCAAATGAATATGTTCAACCAGGTTGCCGCGGGTTCCGAGCACCTCAATCAGCTGATCGTCAAAATCGCGGGGATGGCTTGTCATGAACCGAATCCGCGGAATATCGATTTTGGACATATCGTGCATCAAATCGCCGAAACGGTATTCGATATCCTCGAAGTCCTTGCCGTATGCGTTAACGTTCTGACCGAGCAGCGTAATTTCCTTAAATCCTTGGCGCGCCAGCTCGCGAACTTCGGCGATCACGTCCTGAGGACGGCGGCTGCGCTCCTTCCCCCGGGTATAAGGCACAATGCAGTAGGTGCAGAACTTATCGCAGCCGTACATAATATTGACCCAAGCCCGCATTCCTTCGCGCTTCTTCGGCATATTCTCGATAATGTCGCCTTCCTTGGACCATACCTCGACGACAAGCTCTTTGCTGAAATACGCGTTTTGCAGCAAATATGGAAGCCTGTGGATGTTGTGCGTCCCGAAGATCATATCGACAAAAGCATGCTTTTGCAATATACGGCCGACAACCGACTCCTCCTGCGACATGCACCCGCAAACGCCAAGCAGCAAATCCGGTTTCTCCGTCTTGAGCGTCTTCAAATGTCCGAGCTCGCCGAACACCTTGTCCTCCGCATTCTCGCGAATGGCGCATGTATTTAACAAAATAACGTCCGCAAGCCTGCGGTCCTCCGTAGCGGTGTAGCCCATTTGCTCGAACATGCCCTTCATCACTTCCGTGTCATGCTCGTTCATCTGGCAGCCGTACGTTTGAATCAAATAGTGCTTGCCGAGCCCGATCGTTTGCAGCTCCTCCGGTATGGAGAAGTCGTAATGCACCTCGATGTCCTCTTTGCCGCGTTTCTTCTCATCCTTATGACTCGGTGTCGAATTTATATTGACGATCCTGCCCTTAATCCGGTAGGTCGTAGAGTTCTCATCCTGACCGATGACCTTCGCATCGCTAAAATCAAAATATTTCGAATAATCCTTTTGCTGACCGGGCTTGTTATCCGTCTGGTTACGATTGATTTCCATCGTCACTTTCTGCTCACTTCCTTATGGGTACAAATAATTGCCGCTTGATATAGCCCAATTCAGTATTATACCAGTTTATGAAACAGAGGGTCAATAAACGTGTTGCAAAAATGGTCCTGAATCTCCTCGCAAGAATAGCCCATCGTTTCTCTCATATGCCTGTACGTATGCGGAGAATGAACGGAAATGAACGAATGCGCCGCATAACAAGGATCGATGGCAGCGACGAGACTATCCCCGGCAGCCTCCCGCAATAGCCCGCTAAGCGTAGCATGCAAGTACAAGTAAGGCGGCGATTGAAAAAAATCAGACCTCTTCTCATCAATCTTGATATGAGTCTGAACAACGCCGAGGCATTTCGATTCCTTGTCAATAAATGAAATAATTTGCCTTATCACTCCGCACAGCCTCTCGTAAACCGGCAAGTGCGAATTCGCGGTTAAATAATCATCGATTTGCTGAATGAAAATGCCGAAATTTTCTTTCAACATGTCCATGCACAAATCGCCTTTATTGGAATATCGGCGATAGAGAGTGCCTTGTCCAATCCCGACTGTTTTTGCAATTTGATGCATGCTGACTGATTCTACCCCATGCTCCTGAAACAAGTGATTAGCCGTGTGCAAAATCGCTTTGCTCAATTCTTGTTTGGTTCTGCTTCCGTCAGGTGTAGTCATTTCGCAGTCTCCTAAATGTTGCTTCCTAATTTTACAAAATTAACGTTTGACAAACATAAGAATCATAATTATTATTCAGTAATGCGGACAATTGTCCGCAAAAGAGATACGGTTATCTTTCAATTGTAGCCTGATTGGCAAGGCAAGGTCAACATGCGGAAGAAATGACCCTTATACGGATAGGAGGAAACAAAATGGCTTCAACCGCAAAACAAACAGCATCATCCGGCGATCCGATGTCGATCCGCAATATTATCGCCCCGCTCCTCGCCATCATCGTCGGAATGTTCATGGTCATTCTAGACGGTACGGCCATGAATGTCGCTTTGCCGGGGCTCATGAAAGACTTCAGCAGCTCGATGACAATCGTGCAATGGACAATTACCGGCTACGCACTCGCGCAGGCGGCGGTTATTCCGCTCGCTGGCTGGTTATCCGACCGTTTCGGAGCAAAACAAGTTTTCTTAATTTCCATCATCTTGTTTACGATCGGTTCGGGACTATGCGCACTGGCCACCACGGCGGAGCAGCTCATTGTTTTCCGCGTCCTTCAGGGCCTTGGCGGCGGGATGGTCGCACCGATTGCCATGGCATTTACGTTCCGGCTTAGTCCTCCCGGCAAGCAAGGCGCCGTCATGGGCATGATCGGCATTCCGATGCTGCTTGCTCCTGCGCTCGGCCCAGTCGTGGCCGGCTGGCTCGTAGACTATGTATCATGGCATTGGATTTTTATAATTAATCTGCCAATCGGCGTGATCGCGGTTATCATCGGTCTCCGCACGCTGCCTAATCTTGAACGGAAACGCGTTCCCGCGCTTGATTTCTTAGGCATGCTGCTAGCCCCTCTAGCTTTCGCCATGCTAGCTTACGGCGTCAGCTCTGCCGGAGGCGGCGAAGGCGGCGGCGGAAGCGGCTGGACCTCGCCAGAGGCGCTGACGGGGATGATCGTCGGCGGTGTCGCATTGATCATATTTATTATCGTCGAACTGAGCCGCAAAGAACCTCTGCTCGAGCTTCGCGTATTCAAATCCAGCGATTTTACTCGAGGCATCCTTCTCCAGTGGATATTGCAAATCGCGTTATTCGGCACGTTATTCCTTGCGCCAGTCTTCCTGCAAATTGCGAAAGGGTACAGTGCATTCGATACGGGTTTGATCCTGTTGCCTCAGGCTATTGCGGCCGGTATCTTCATGCCGATCAGCGGCAAGCTGTTCGACCGTTTCGGTGCGCGTCCCGTTGTCATCGCCGGCCTTGTCATCGTCACGATCGCCGCGTTCATGCTTAGCGGTATATCTGCCGGCACATCGCTGCCGATGCTCATGATTCCGCTAGCCCTTCTTGGAGCAGGCATGGGCTTGTCGATGATGCCGCTTAATACGCATATTATGCAGTCCGCTCCGAAAGAGCTCGTTAGCCGTGTCACGTCGCTTACTGCTGCCGCACAGCAGGTCATGACTTCCTTTGCGATTGCCGGCTTGTCGACCATTCTTGCAGGCAGAGTGAAGCATTATACCGTGACGAATCCAGGCCCGGACATTGTTTATTCGTCTTACGGCGATACGTTCTTCGTTCTCGCCGCCGTCGCGATCGTCGGCGCGCTGGCTGCCTTATTGCTTCGCAGGCCGAAGCAACAACAAAGCTCAGGCCCGGATAACGAAAAGCAGCCTGAAGTTTCAATGATGATGGGACACTAGCTCATCTTATAAAGCCCTAAAAAAAAGCTGCATCGCCTTCGTTCATAACGATGGCGAAGCAGCTTTTATGTTTAATCGATAATTTCCGCCATATCTCCGTTCTTCACGCCGGCTGCATTAGCTTCATCCGTATCGATGTGCATATCAAGCGCATATTGCTCCGAGACTCGCGCGACCACATTTTCAAATATGACTCCGCGATCGCCGGCAAAGCGTACGCGTAATAACTGCTTATCTTTAATGCCGAAATTCTCGGCATCGGTCGTATGAAAATGGATGTGCCGCGCGGCAACAATGACGCCTTCCTCTATATCAACCTCGCCGGCAGGTCCTTTTATTTTAATGCCAGCCGATCCGGCAATATTGCCGGATTCACGGACGGGAGGATTGACCCCTAAAGCGAAAGCATCGGTACGCGATACTTCCAGCTGCGTTTTGCCGCGCGTCGGTCCCAAAATTCTAACCTTCGCGAAAGTCCCTTTAGGGCCGATCACCGCTACGGTCTCATTAGCGGCATATTGTCCCGGCTGCGATAACGGCTTCATTTCGGTTAATGCATATCCTTCGCCGAACAAAATCTCAACATGCTGCTCGGACAAATGAATATGTCTTGCCGAAACGCCGATAGGAACCTGTTTATGTATCATGATGTCACTCTCCTGCTACAAAATAATAAGCATATGGCCAAGGCCACATGCTTATCATATCACTTATTTAAATTCGGCAACAAGTTTATTGAACTCGTCGGCGGTAATCATCATATCCTGCTTCGCCAAGCCTTCCGGCTTGAAGCCCGTAATAAGATCCTCATAAGCTTTGCGCGCCGAATTTTGATAAATCAAGCCGGTCAGCATCCCGTTCGTTTCCATAATCTTGTTCATCGCAAGTACGCGGTTACTCGGGTCATAATCCGGGAATTGCTCCAGGTTCACGATATTTTCTTTGAACCAATCATATGTGTTAATTTTGTTGAAGGTTACGCAAGGGCTGAACACGTTGATAAGCGAGAAGCCTTCATGCCTAATGCCCTGTTCGATCAGGCTTGTAAGCTGCTTCAAATCGCTGGAGAACGATTGGGCAACGAAGGTAGCTCCGGCTGACATCGCAATTTCAAGCGGAGACAGCGTCGATTCAATCGAGCCCTCCGGCGTTGATTTGGTTTTGAAGCCTTCCGCGCTTCGCGGTGAAGTCTGCCCCTTCGTCAAGCCGTAAATCTGATTATCCATAACGATATACGTGATATTCAAGTTACGGCGAATCGCATGGACGGTATGTCCCATTCCGATTGCAAAGCCGTCTCCGTCGCCGCCTGACGCGATTACGGTTAACTCGCGGTTTGCAAGCTTAACGCCTTGCGCGATAGGAAGCGCGCGTCCGTGAATACCGTGTAGGCCATATGCGTTAATGTAACCGGAGATCCGTCCGGAGCAGCCGATACCCGATACGACAGCAAGCTGTTCAGGCTCAAGTCCTACATTGGCAGCCGCGCGTTGAATAGCCGCTTGTATGGAGAAGTCGCCGCAGCCCGGACACCAGTTAGGCTTAACATTATTTCTAAACTCTTTGAACGTCGCCATTTAAACTCAACTCCTTACAAGCTTTGTGAATATCGGAAGGCAGGAACGGATTTCCGTCGTATTTCAACAGGCTTTCGATTTTTTCCGCAAAGCCGGCATGCATCTTGATCTGAGACGCAAGTTGAGCCGTAGCGTTATTCTCGATAACAAGTACTTGTTTGGCATGATGCAAATATGGAACCAGCAATTCCGTCGGGAACGGATGGATTTGGCGTATCGTCACATGATTGGTCGTCACGCCTTCTTGCCCGAGCAATCTTCTCGCTTCGTCAATCGTGCCGCCCGTAGAACCCATGCCAATGAGCAGCAGTTCCGGTTTCTCGTGCGGAGCGTCAACGCGGATAGCGTCGCGAATGAACATGCCGTTCAGCTTCCCAAGACGCTTATCCATCATTTTCAAGCGGTTCACCGCGTTCTCGGATGGGCGTCCAACCTCGTCGTGCTCTACGCCTGTAACGTGGTGAAGCCCGCCCTTTTCACCCGGCAATACGCGCGGAGAAATGCCGTCTTCCGTAAGCTCATAACGCTTGAATAGATCATGGCCCTCTAGCGCAGGCGTATTTTGGACCAGCTTGCCCCGTTTGATTTCGATCTTGCCGTAATCAAGCGGCTCGCAGGACTGCTTGCCGAGCGACAGCTGCAAATCCGTCATCAGAATAACCGGCACTTGATACTCTTCGGCAAGGTTAAAGGATTCGATCGTATCATAGAAGCAGTCTTCAATCGACGCCGGCGCTATGACGATCTTCGGAATTTCGCCGTGCGTTCCGTAGACCATTGCGTTCAGGTCGGATTGCTCTTGCTTTGTAGGCAGCCCCGTCGATGGACCTCCGCGCTGCGTATTCACGATAACGAGAGGCGTCTCCGTCATTCCGGCTAAGCCGATCGCTTCCATCATGAGGGACAGACCGGGACCCGCTGATGCCGTCATTGTCCGAACGCCCGCATAGTTAGCGCCGATCGCCATCGTAACGGCGGCGATTTCATCCTCCGTTTGAACGACCGTTCCGCCAAATTTCGGAAGCTTCTTAATGAGGTATTCCATAATTTCCGAAGCCGGCGTGATCGGGTAGGCCGACATCAAGCGGCAGCCTGCCGCAATGGAGCCGAGACCAATCGCTTCGTTGCCGATCATGAACAGCTTTTGCTTGCCGTCAGCCGCATCCAGCTTGAACTCGTCAAGCGGTCCGCCTGCCTGCTCCAGAACGAATTCCGCGCCGCGTTTGACGGCTTCGATATTTTTCTCAACGATCGCGGCGCCTTTACGCCCAAACTCCTCTTCCACCGCTTTGTTGAACACTTCGAGCGGCAGACCGAGCAGCCCCCAGGAAGCCCCGGAAGCGACCATGTTCTTCATTAGCGAGGTGCCAAGCTCTTCCGCCATAGACGTAATCGGAACGGCGAACAATCTCGCATCGATTCCCTCCGGAATCGCAGGATTGAACTTCGCGTCAGCAACGACGACTCCGCCCGGGCGCAATTCTCTCGCGTTCAGGTCGATGCTCTCTTGGTCGAATGCGACCAGAATGTCCAAATCATCGGAAATCGCACGAATCGGCTTCGTGCTAATGCGGATTTTATTGTTTGTGTGCCCGCCCTTGATTCTTGAAGAAAAGTGACGATATCCATATAAATAATAGCCCAAACGATTAAGCGCCGTGGAAAAAATCCGGTCCGTGCTTTCGACGCCTTCTCCTTGTTGTCCCCCGATCTTCCAAGACAATTGACTGATCAAAATGCCCATCTCCTCTTTTTCTAGAACGTGCAAATATTCGACAACATCAAACAATTATATAATAGAAGTAATAATAGTCACAACAAGTTTAAGGTGCATTTCCCTAAAAATCAAGATGTAAACGCTTAAATGAAGTATAGTTTGTTTCGATTGAATTCATATCGGAAATAGATAGGACTGGCTTTCATTCATTAGGCAGCTGCATGCTTAGAAACCGGAGCGCGTTTCCGGAAAGAAATTGTTCCGTCTGACTCGCTGTATAATGCTTTAGAAGCGCTTCTCGAAGATTCGCTACCTCCGCCGGATGGGTCAGATCCTTGATATAACGATCGATGCCGTCGAAGTCGGAGCCCAGCATAATATGGTCTTCTCCGCCAAGCGCGCAAATATGCTCGATATGTAATAACAGGTCCTGAACCGTTACGACTTCCTCTTTGGACACAAACCATGGCACATAGGTGATTCCGATCATTCCCTGCATCCCGATAATCCGCCTGATCTGCTCGTCGTTCAAGTTCCTCGGATGATCGCAAATCGCTCTCGCGTTGGAATGAGAGGCGATAACCGGCTTCGCCGTGAGGTCCGCCACATCCCAGAAGGCTTGCTCGGATAAGTGCGATACATCAACCAGTATACCCAATTTATTGCATTCTTTAACAAATAATCGGCCTTTTTCCGTTAATCCCCCGCCGCGCGGTTCCATTGCGCCGTCTGCCGCCCAATTTGGATGATTCCAGGTGAGGCCGGCGGCACGGATTCCTAACTGATGCATCGTTCGGAGAAGAGGTGTCTGACCTTGAAGCCCGTCAACGCCTTCCAAAGATAACAGCGCTCCAATTTTATCGTCCCTTACGCATGCCTCCAAGTCCTTGGCCGACTTGACCCAAACCATCTCATCGCAGGAGAGGACATATTGATGAAAGCGGTCCAGGCTCTCCAGAATCGGCTCTAAACGTCCGTTCATCGATTGCGGAATATAGATGGCAAAAGTCTGCAGGATCGTTTCTGATGCCTTCAAACGCTCATAGGTCACGTCCAGTGCGCCTGCTTTGCCGTTCTGAAAGGTTAATCTTTCGTCAAGCAGCAATTTGCACAGCACATCACAATGAAAGTCCACGATTTTCACTCTCTCACCTCGACGTCTTTTTTTAATTCTAAGAAGCTGTAGGCGCACAGACAATGACGCCCGATAGGCGTGTATGCATGCTCGCAGCAAAAAACCTGTCTACGTCGTAAACAGGCGATTAGTTACCGTATGCTTTCCGCTACTCCCCGCCATTGATTACGGCTAACAGCTACCGGGGCTCTACAATTAATTTGATTGCTGTACGATCCTCTCCGTCAATCACGATGTCCGTAAAGGCTGGAATGCAAATTAAATCCACCCCGCTGGGAGCGACAAACCCGCGTGCAATCGCAACAGCCTTGATTGCCTGGTTTAGCGCGCCAGCTCCAATGGCTTGCAGCTCTGCGCCGCCGCGTTCACGAAGAACGCCGGCAAGCGCACCTGCAACGGAATTTGGATTGGATTTTGCTGAAACTTTTAATACATCCATAAAAAAGAACCTCCCCTTGGACTGTTGGATGGATTCCACTTTTAAATAGTATTCGAGAGAGGTTAAAAAATTCCTGCTTTATTCCCGCTAATTAACGGACTGTTCTGAATTGTCGGAAATTTTCAAATGTTTAATGCGTTACATAAGCAGCCATTCATCTTCCGTAAGGCGAATTTTCTCGATCTTACGGGCTTGCCCAGTCGCATCGTCCAGTTGAACGGATATCGCATGCAAATGCCATTTCCCTTCGTCGACGACAAAACGGACCGGGAGCTGTGTAATGAATTTATGCAAAACCGCATTTCTTTCCATCCCCAGCACGCCTTCCTTCGGTCCGACCATTCCGACATCCGTAATATATGCCGTTCCGCCAGGCAGGATCGTATCATCATTTGTCTGCACATGCGTATGCGTCCCAAGTACGATCGATGCCCGGCCGTCAAGGTGCCAGCCCATTGCGATTTTCTCCGACGTCGCCTCTGCATGAAAGTCTACGAGTATATGGTTGGTCTTCCCGCTTGCTTCTTCAATGAGCTCATCGGCTTTGCGGAAAGGACAGTCGATCGGCGGCAGGAACGTACGACCCTGCAGGTTGATAATGGCAAGCTGCTTGCCGTTCGCTTTGATGAAGGCCATGCCTTGTCCAGGCGCGCCGGGCGCATAGTTCGCCGGGCGAACTATGCGTTGCTCCTCGTCAATCCATTCAAAAATATCTTTATTATCCCACGTATGGTTGCCCATAGTAATGCCATGGACGCCCCATTCGAAAAATTCCTTAGCGATCGTTGCCGTAATTCCTCTTCCGGCAGCCGCATTCTCGCCGTTGGCGATAATAATATGCGGATTATATTTGCTCTTAAGGGCCGGCAGTACGCGTTTCAACGCGCTTCTGCCCACATTTCCTACGATGTCGCCGATAAATAATACGTTCATGCTCCTACACTTCCTTTATGTACGCTTTCAGACAGAAAAGTGGCTGACAAGCAGCCACTTTTCCGCAATGCATATGAGATTGATTGTTTTTATTTCGCATATTCAACCGCACGGGTTTCCCGAATAACGGTAACCTTGATGTGACCCGGGTAATCGAGCTCGCTCTCGATTTTCTTCGTAATATCGCGAGCAAGACGGAAAGCCTCCGTATCGTCGATCTTATCCGGCTGAACCATAACGCGGACTTCGCGTCCGGCCTGGATCGCGTAGGATTTCTCCACTCCGTCAAACGATTCGGAAATATCCTCGAGCTTTTCCAGTCGTTTAATGTAAGTTTCGAGCGTCTCGCGACGCGCTCCCGGCCGTGCTGCCGACAATGCGTCGGCTGCTCCTACCAGCATAGCAATGACGGAAGTTGCTTCCGTATCGCCGTGATGGGATGCAATACTGTTGATGACAACAGGATGCTCCTTGTACTTCTTCGCAAGCTCAACGCCAATTTCAACGTGTGAGCCCTCCACCTCATGATCCAGCGCTTTGCCGATATCATGCAGCAATCCGGCACGCTTCGCCAGCGTAATATCCTCGCCAAGCTCCGCCGCCATCAAGCCGGTCAGGTAAGCAACCTCCATGGAGTGCTTCAGTACGTTCTGACCATAGCTCGTCCGGTATTTCAATCGTCCTAAAATCTTGATTAAATCCGGATGCAAGCCGTGTACTCCCACCTCGAAGGTTGCCTGCTCTCCGTATTCACGGATGCGCTCATCAACTTCCTTGCGAGATTTCTCAACCATTTCTTCAATGCGGGCAGGATGGATACGACCGTCAGCCACAAGCTTCTCTAAAGATGTGCGGGCAATTTCGCGTCTAATCGGGTCGAACCCAGACAAAATGACCGCTTCCGGTGTATCGTCGATGATTAGATCGATACCGGTCAATGTTTCCAAGGCACGGATATTTCGGCCTTCACGCCCGATAATGCGGCCTTTCATTTCTTCATTAGGCAAAGTGACAACGGATACCGTCGTCTCCGCCACATGATCCGCCGCACAGCGTTGAATAGCTAACGAAATGATGTCGCGTGCTTTCTTGTCGGCCTCTTCTTTCGCTTGCTGCTCGATCTCTTTAATCATTTGTGCTGTTTCATGCCGTACTTCTTGCTCAACATTGGATAAAATAATCGATTTCGCGTCTTCCATCGTCAAGCTGGATATTCGCTCCAGCTCGCTAAGCTGCTGCTTATAGATGGAATCAATCTGCTCTTGCGTTTCATCGATCCGTTTTTCTTTGTTGGCAACTGATTCTTCTTTGCGTTCTAACGCTTCTAGCTTTTTATCCAACGACTCCTCTTTTTGGAGCAAACGTCTTTCCTGACGTTGAGCCTCGTTGCGACGCTCACGAATGTCTCTCTCGGCTTCGGAACGAAGTTTGTGGACTTCATCTTTTGCCTCTAGCACAGTTTCTTTCTTCTGAGCCTCTGCTTCCTTCTTCGCGTTCTCAACGATTTGGACGGCAGCCTGCTCAGCACTCGAAATTTTCGCCTCGGCAATCGACTTTCGAATAAAATAACCAATCCCAAAGAAAATTGCGCCAACAAAGAGACAGATCAAGATCCAAATAACTTCACTAGGCATCTTGTTCACCTCCTTGCTGCATACCAAGGCATGGCTTGGGATGTTATTAGGTTTTCAACCGGTTTCCATACCGTTTCAACAATTACTGAATTTGACGAAAATGATCGTTTCGAATCAACTTTTGGAAGGAAAATTGATTCAAAGTAGAAGGAATACAACCTCATTTTATCTTTTCATAAAATCAATTGTCAAGCAAAAGCCCGTCATCCTCATCGAATAAGTCTGCTTCGCCGTTTGAAACGGCAAGCTTCACCGCTTCCCTAACGATATCTCCTGGAAACCCTCTGCGCATCAAATATCCCATAAGCTTCCGCTTTCTATCCGCCGTTTCCCCTTTGAGGGTACGCCATTTCTTCTCGGCTGCCGATGTCGCCGCGGCCAGCTCTGCCTCCCGGCCCAATGCATCGGCTGCTTTGGCGGCTGCTTGCTTCGATACCCCCCGCTGCTGAAGCTCCTGCTTGATCCAAAGTCTTCCTTTCAAGCCGTTTCTCAAACGGCCGGCAGCGAATTGAAGCGCATATTGTTCATCATCCACAATATGCTCTCTTTCTAAACGGTCCAGAGCATATTGAATATTTTGTTCTTCAAATAGTTTACGTGTCAAGTAGAGTTGGATTTGTTTCCTTGTTCTCGGTTTTGCCCCCAAATAGGCTATCGCAAGCGCGTAGGCGCGATATCTCTCGTCGTCCGTGCGTATATCCTCGATTTCTTCCACTGACAGTTCGCGCCCTTTCATCAGCCGGTAACGGATCAAGATATCCTCGTGCACCGATAACAAGGGCTCTTCCGTCTCCGCGTACAAATGATACAGCTTCCGTTCCTTCTTATCCTGACGGATCGATAAAATCATCCTTAAACCAGTTTCGTTCGATTCGATTAGTCCCACCCCGAATTCCTTCGTAAACACAGCTTCGCCGTCCCGAGCGGGGACGGCGAAGCTGTGAATTGCTATTTCAAATCGTCATCACGATTAGTTCAAATCCTCGAACTCTTCGTCTTCCTCTTCATCTGCCTTAAAATTCGCTTGCGACGCAGCTGCGGATAAGTTGCTTTGCTCGCGGATTTGCTTCTCGATCGTTCCGGCGATTTCCGAATGATCCTTCAAAAACTGCTTCGCATTTTCCCGGCCTTGGCCAAGACGTTCGCCTTCGTAGGAGAACCAAGCTCCGCTCTTCTGTACGATATCCATTTCGACGCCGATGTCGATCAGGCTTCCCTCCCTGGAAATCCCTTCGCCGTACATGATATCAATTTCCGCTTGTTTAAATGGAGGGGCTACCTTGTTCTTAACGACCTTGATCCTTGTGCGGTTACCGACCATGTCGTTACCCTGCTTTAAGGTCTCCACGCGGCGAACGTCGAGGCGCACGCTGGAGTAGAACTTCAATGCGCGTCCGCCCGGGGTAGTCTCGGGATTCCCGAACATAACGCCAACCTTCTCACGCAGCTGATTGATGAAAATTGCGATTGTCTTCGACTTCGAAATGGCCCCCGATAGCTTCCGCAGCGCCTGAGACATCAAACGGGCTTGGAGACCTACATGGGAATCGCCCATATCGCCTTCGATTTCGGCTTTCGGTACGAGTGCCGCAACGGAGTCAATAACGATGATGTCGACTGCGCCGCTCCGTACAAGCGCTTCTGCGATTTCCAGCGCTTGCTCGCCCGTATCCGGTTGGGATAAGAGCAATTCGTCAATATTGACGCCCAGCTTGCTGGCATAAAGCGGATCAAGCGCATGCTCCGCATCGATAAATGCAGCTTGTCCTCCGATACGTTGCGTTTCCGCTATAGCGTGTAAAGCAACCGTTGTTTTACCGGATGATTCAGGACCGTATACTTCAATTACGCGTCCGCGCGGCAAGCCGCCGATTCCTAACGCGATATCTAGAGCAAGCGAGCCGCTAGGCACGGTCTCTACCTGCATGTGTGTGGATTCACCTAATTTCATGATGGAGCCTTTACCAAATTGCTTCTCAATTTGACGTAAAGCCATTTCTAACGCAGCGCGACGATCCGACAAGAAATTCACATCCTTCATCATTTATAATGTAATGATAACTCTTTTCCGACGGGTTGCCAAGCATTTTTTTCGAACATACATTCGTCTTTTTCTCCCCCCCTCCATAAATGGACATAAAAAAACCGCAGCAAGGTATTCTTCGCTACGGTTCTTCCGATAACTATTTACAATTATAGTGATCCGAGCATCAATTGACAATCTTTTTTTGGTCCGGCTGACTAGTCGCGCAAGGAAAGCCACAAGCGGTATAAAGCCGCCTTCGCCGCTCTGGTCCGGATGGACGCTCTATCGCCGCTTAATTGCATCGTAAGAACGACGGTCTTCTTGCCGCGCTCGGCCAGTCCGTAGTAGACGAGCCCGACGGGCTTGCCTTCGGCTTCCGCGGGTCCGGCAACGCCGGTTAACGATACCCCGAAATCAGCGTCCGACAGCTCTCTGGCACGTTCGGCCATCAAAGCTGCCGTTGAATCGCTGATCGCTCCGGGAGCCCCTTCTCCCTCGAGCTGAGACATCGGAATGCCGAGCAAGCGATGCTTCATGAAGTTCGTATAGGTGACGACCCCTCCCAGATACTCTCCGCTGCTTCCTGGGACGCTTGTAATCAGCTCAGCCAGCAAGCCCCCGCTGATACTCTCTGCGCTCGCCAGCTTGCGGCGTGAGGATCTAAGAAGTTGTACAACCGCTTCCTCGATCGGGATGTCCTGTTCGGCATACAAATATTCGCCGACGCGTTCCTTAATCTTCTCTACGGCGCCATCGATCTTCCGGCCGGCTTCCGCTTCCGTATCCGCTTTCGTGGAAACTCGGATGGATACTTCTCCTTCCTTCGCATAGGGTGCGAGGGTCGGATCTACTTGTCCGTCGATTAAATCCAGCAGCTTGGCTTCCAAATTGGATTCGCCGATCCCGGCAAACTTCAATATGCGGGAATAGAGCGGTCGTTCGTTCGTCAGCATGGTGCGAAGCCAGGTCTCTCCCGCGCCATCCATCATCGGCTTCATTTCCTTCGGCGGGCCGGGCAGCAGCAAATAGAGCGTCCCGTCCGCCGACAATCCGTTGCCGACGGCAAGTCCCGTCGTATTATCCAAAGGCTCAGCCCCGTCGATCGAAAGCGCTTGGCGGCGATTGCTTTCAACCATATGCAAACCTCTTGTTTGAAACAAATGCTCGATCTTGGACATCGACGGCTCATGCAGGGAAAGTCCGCGGTTCAAATAGTCTGCCAAGACATCCTTCGTCAAATCATCCTGCGTCGGGCCAAGCCCCCCCGTAAATACGAGCAGATCCGCCCGGCTCCGTCCAATTTCGATCGCTTGCCGCAGCCGGACCGGATTATCGCCGACAACCGTTTGGAAATACACGTCGATCCCAAGGCCTGCAAGCTTCTGCGATAAGTATTGCGCATTCGTATTAACGATTTGTCCCAGCAGCAGCTCCGTTCCGACCGCAATAATTTCTGCTTTCATCCTATTTCTCCCCATTTCCAACGTAGTAGGAACGATATCTTTAACAAATATGCAAAAGCACCCCTCCACTTGTCGGAAAGATGCTTTTATCCATTATTCTACCGGAATTAAATGCTTGTTCTTCACAAAATAATCAATGCCTGAGTACACCGTAATGATAGCAGCGGCCCAAACCGCTATCGTATCGAATGGAAAGTCGATAAAGACGAACGGAAAATTATTAAGAAGAAGCGCAATGATCATCGTAATCTGAATGGCTGTCTTCCATTTGCCCCAATTGCTTGCGGCCATAACGGAACCCTCCAGAAGCGCAACCTGGCGCAAGCCCGTTACCGCGAATTCGCGGCTAATAATGACGATCGCGATGAGCGCGTTCAGCTTATCCATCTCAACTAGCGATATTAGTACAGCCGCAACTAGAAGCTTGTCCGCCAAGGGATCAAGAAGTTTGCCCAAATTGGTTACAATCTTGTTCTTGCGCGCAATATATCCGTCTAATCCGTCCGTGCTTGCCGCCACAATAAAAATGAGTGCCGCTACGATTTGGTTGTATGTAATCGAGAAGTCTGCAAAACCAATTGACCCCAGGTCCAATTTGATGAGCAGAAAAAACATAATAACCGGCACTAAAAATATTCTGGCTAATGTTATTCGGTTCGCCAGATTCACGCAATTCCCTCCTTAGATCGATCAGACTCATAGGTGTGCGTTAAGCGAACCCAACGTTCGTGAATCAAACCCGATTCCGACATCAAATATGTACTCTTTATTAAGCAGCGATCCATAACCGCCGTTGCTCCTACTGTCATCGGTGTATCCTCCAGATCATTCCGTGAAACTATCTAACCAAGTATAATACATGACATTACACGTGTCAAAAACGGCAAATCCTTCTCTTCCGGCGTCGGGACGCGAAACGAAAAGCTCCGTTTCACATCATGCAATGAAACGAAGCTTCATGAATTAAGAACGATAATTCGTAAATTGCAGTTCGACAGGCAAATCGGCTTCCCTCAGCATTTTCATTACGGCCTGCAAATCATCCAGGCTTTTGCCGGATACCCGTATTTGATCGCCTTGGATTTGGCTCTTAACCTTAAGCTTCGAATCACGGATTAAAATATTGATTTTCTTTGCCGCATCCTGCTCGATGCCCTGTCTCAATTTAATCTTTTGACGAACGGTTCCTCCGGATGCGCCTTCGATCTTTCCATAATCCAGGTTCTTGATCGGCACGCCGCGCTTCACCATCTTGGATAATAAAATATCAAGAACGCTCTTTAGCTTATACTCATCCTCGGATGCCACGATCAGGTCTTCCTTCTCAAGCGCGATACTGCTCTTGCTGCCTTTGAAATCAAATCGTGTTTCAATCTCCCGCTCCGCTTGCTGGATGGCATTAGCCAACTCCTGCATATCAACCTTTGAAACAATGTCAAATGCGTTTTCTGAAGCCATGAAATCTCTCCTTTGCTACCGTTTACTATTCGGCTGCATTCTGTTCCGTATCTTCCGTACCTTCTCCCGTCTGATCTGCATCCGTCTGCGTATCCCCTTCCACCGGATAAAGCAGAAGCTTCTTCGAAGTGGCTTTGTCGCCGTCAGGCACCAGGACGCCGTCAACCTTTATTTCAATGTAATCGGCCCGGCCGACATTGATGTAGAGTGGACCCGTCAAATCATAAGGCTGTACGGTACCGTCCTCCGCATTAGCGGAAAACAGCTTCTTTCCCGAGTTGCTTCCTTCCCGAACCTCCAGCCAGCTTCTCCCGCCAACCACTTTAATCTCGAGCTTATGGACGCCGGCAGGCCCAATATCGTATTGGTCCGCTTTACCCACTTTGCTGCCGAAAGTTACGGTCGTCGGAGGCGGAGTCGGCACAGGCGGTGATGGAACAACCTCATCCGAACCGTTATTTTCGGTGGTATTGCCGGAAGTCTCTTCATTCTGCGTATCGGCCGGAGGCTCGCTGGCATCCGTAATGTTCGTTTTCTGATCCGCCTGCTTCGGCGGTTCGGAATCTCGATTAATCACATACACCCATACAACGACGACGATCAGGATGAGGAAAGACCACATCATCACGTTGAAGCCGATTTTGCCAAGGCGCTCAGACGATTGCGATTTCACTCTGCGCGGCGTTCGTACCGGCAAGGGTTCGACAATCTGTTCGGCCGGGGCCGCAGGCACCTCATGCTGATAGAGCCGAAGTACTTCATCAGGATCGAGACCGACAGCTTCTGAGTAATTTTTCACAAATGCCCGCACATAGAAAGGACCGGGAAGTACCGTATGGTCCCCGCTTTCAATTGCTTGCAAATACCGTTTTCTAATTTTAGTTGTCTCCTGGATATCATCAAGCGATAAGCCGCGCTTCTCTCTTGCATTCTGAAGTAATACGCCTAAATCAGACATGAGACGGCCTCCTTCCGACTAGAAATCGTCTGTGTAGTTTGCAGTGAAACTTTCGTATGTAATTTCTTCATCCGGGGTATTTCTGAGTTCTATAATAATGTCAAAATGACTGTAGTCATAATGAGATTCCTTTATGAAAATATCGGGATGCTCGATGACTTTCGTAGAAGGCATCGCCATTATTTCCTGCAGCAAGCCATGATGCTTCTCATTCGAACGAATGGTGCTTACGATACCGTCAATAATAAAAATATTATTCGACTGCATTTCGTCCTCTGAGAGCTGGCTCCGGACGGTCTGGCGAAGCAGCGTTGAAGATACGAATGTCCATCTTTTGTTAGAGCACACACTGCCCGCAATAATGGATTCGGTCTTCCCGACCCGGGGCATCCCCCGAAGACCAATAACCTGATTCCCTTCACGCTTGAACACTTCGCCCAGAAAATCGACTAAAATCCCAAGCTCATCGCGGATGAAGCGGAACGTCTTCCGGTCGTCGGAATCCCTTTCTATGTAACGCCCGTGGCGTACAGCCAATATGTCTACAATTGTAGGCGTTCTCAGTTTGTTCACGGTAATATTATCAACCTTTTGAAGCATCTTGCCAAGCAGCTCAATTTTCTCGTCGTCGTCGGTTTGAAGCAGCATGCCGCGCGTCCGATCCTCAACGCCGTTAATTGTCATGATGTTAACTTCAAGCATCCCAAGCAACGAGGCGATATCGCCAAGCAAACCCGGGCGGTTCTTATGTATTTTGTACTCCATGTACCATTGCTTCGATTCCAAGGCAGTCACCATCCTAAACCAATTCGTTTCGACGTAAGAAAATAATGGATTTGTCCGTCATAAAACATTATTCTACAATTTTCGTCATAATCCTGCAAGCCCTCATAAAACATTGCAGAAAAGCCTCCGGATGGGAGGCTTTCCTGCTGCTGCTTCTGTGACGAAAATGTGCCGTCGTTTCGCTTTGGTCCTGCTAGGTTCTTTGGACGAGCTTGATCATCAAGCCGGCGATCGTTCTACGCTCTGCCTCGTCGCCCACATCCCACAGTTCCTTAAGCACCCGTTCTTCCTCATTTTTCGGATCGACTTTCTCATCGAGAAAGCTGCCAATTTCATAAGCCAAGCTCGTAATGGTTTGTTCCGTCATTCCGGCATTTTTAGCTTGTGAAACGCGGTCCGCCAAAAAATGTTTCCATGTCGCAAAATTAGAAAGGACAGTTGACATGTCTCTTCGCCTCCTAAAGGTGTAGAAAGAATCATCAACAATCATTATTTTGCGACAATGGCTATTAATTTATTCAACGGGCTTGTACGGCAAAAAGTTGCACGGATTTTTAAGTATGCCAGCCGCCGTTCGGACTTATCACTTGTCCGGTAATATAAGACGATTCGGGAAGCGACAAAAAATAAACAAGCGATGCGATTTCATCCGTCGAACCGAAGCGGCCGACCGGAATCTCCTGCTGCAGCGCCGCTTTCTCTTCATCGTTAAAGCCGCCCATCATATCCGTATCGACGGCGCCGGGGGCAACCGCATTGACGGTAACGCCGGCCTGGGCCAATTCCTTGGCCAGCGCCTTCGTAAATGCGTTCATGCCGCCCTTTGTCGTGGAATACAGCACCTCGCAGGATGCGCCAGACATGCCCCAAATGGAAGAAACGTTGATGATCCGGCCGTATCTTTGCGCTATCATATGCGGCATGAACAGCTGCGTGCATAGAAACATGCCCTTCAGATTAACGGCCATCACATCGTCCCATTCTTCTTCGGTTACGTCCATAAGCATGCCGTAACTCGAGATGCCGCCGTTATTGACCAAAATATCGGGCAGCATATTGTGGCTTTCCAGCTTTTCCTTCATACGCCCTAGCTGCTCCTTCGAGCGCAGATCGGCTGAGATCGTCAGCACGTTGGCGCCGAGTGCCATGCATGTCCGGGCCGTTTCATTCGCAACTTCATGCGATTGTAAATAATGAATGACAATATTAACACCTTCCGCGGCAAATCGTTTGGCAATCGCTGCCCCGATGCCGCGGCTTCCCCCGGTAATTAGTACAGTCATTTGCTGCAGGGTCTTCATTTTTCGGGCTGCTTCACAATGGACACGGCAAGCTGATTGAAATCAAAATGCTCGCGCAGACGCGCATTGACATCTTCCAGCGTACAGCTTTCGTAGAAAGCGAGCACATCGAACATATCGCTTTCACGGAACCGGTATCTCGTAAACTCGCCGGCAATCGCTTCAGGGGAATTTAGCATCCTTAAATAACCGCCGATTTTTTTACGCTTGGAGCGCTCGAATGCTTCCGGCTCAATGCCGCCGGTTAATTTTTGTTCGACCGCTGCTCGAATTTGGTTAATTAATTCATCCGGGTCGGGCGTGTCTCCACCGATAACGGAGAAGGCATAGCCTGTGCTGGAATTATATTCATGGCCGAACGAATCGGAGATCAAATCGTTCTCATACAGCTGCTGAAACAGCTTCGAGCTCGGTCCGATTAAGGCATCCAGCATCAGCTTCGTCGTAACCTCTTGGCGCAGCAGCGCTGCCCCGGTAAGGCCTGCCTGCTTCTCTTTAAAGCCCATCATGCATTTCGGCAAAGAAACAGGAAGCTCAGACACCTTGCGGGCGATTTTCACGGCAGAAGGCTCTTTCTCGAAATAACGCTCGATCGCGCCCTGCGGTTCGAAAGACTTCGCGCTTTGATTGGCGCGTACGAGCTCCATTACCTCGTCGGCCTTCACGCCGCCTACGACAAACAGCAGCATATTGGACGGATGGTAGAACGTCTCATAACAGCGGTACAAGGTTTCCTTATCGATCTGTCTTATCGACTCGACGGTACCCGCGATATCGATATGAACGGGATGCTCATGGTACAGCGCATCGATCAGTCCGAAATAAACCCTCCAATCCGGATTATCGCGATACATATTAATTTCCTGCTCGATGATCCCTTTTTCCTTCTCCACATTCGCATCCGTGAAATAAGGATTTTGAACGAAATTAATTAACGTCTCTAAATTCGCTTGGATTTGCTCGGTAGCCGAGAACAAATAGACTGTCCTGTCAAAACTCGTAAACGCGTTGGCGGAAGCTCCCTGCGATGCAAATACCGCAAAGATGTCGCCCGTCGGCTCCTCGAACATTTTGTGTTCCAGAAAATGGGCGATGCCGTCCGGTACTTTAACGGGAGCTTGGTTTCCGACGGAAAACCGGTTGTCAACGGAACCATACTTAGTTGCGAAGGTAGCATAGGTTTTATTGAAGCCTTCCTTCGGAAGTACGATAACCTCAAGTCCGTTATCAAGGACTTCCCTATACAGCGTTTCCTGCACGTTTGGATATTGAAGGGTTTGCATCGGTTACGCCTCCTTTCGGTCACGCAAAAAGTAAATCGTATCCAGCTGCACGCGTTCCGCAACCTTGACGATATCCGCCGCCGTAACGGCCTGAACCTGCTCCAGCAGCTGCTGCGCGCTTCTTTGTTTTCCGGTGAGCACACTGTTGAAATCATAGGCAATCATTTCATAAGCGGAATCTTGAAGCTCACGCAAATGATTCGAGATCATCGCTTTCGTCTGGCTAAGCTCCAGCTCCGACAGATTTCCCTGCTTTATGCTCTCGAGCTGCTCCTTAATAATCGCGACCGCGCGGTCGTAATTAGCGAATTCTATGCCGGATTGAATCGTACATATTCCTTTGTGGCCGTCAAGACGCGAAGCAGCGTAGTAGGCCAGGCTTTCCTTCTCGCGGACGTTAAGAAAAAGCTTGGAGTGAGGGTAGCCGCCTAAAATTCCGTTATACATCAATGAAGCGGGATACGCCTCGTCATCGTATCCGATACCCGTCCGGAGCCCCATATTCAGCTTTCCTTGGCTAACCTCCATCCGTTCGATCACGTTCTTCACTTCTTTAACCGGATGATTGACATCCGGCTTCGTATAAGGGGACGGCGTTCCCTCTTTCAGCTTGAACGCTTCGGTTACAAGACGGCTGACTTCCTCCAGCGACGTGTCTCCCACAACGTACAGATCAAGAGCCGCATTCTCCAGCCACTGTTCATAATGCTCATGAAGCGCCGCAGGGGCAATAGCGCCGATCTGGTCCAAACGGCCAAGGGGATGCAGCCGGTAAGGCTCATCCGCGCACATCTCTTCCAGGCAGCGTTCCGCCGCGTAACGGATTTTATCGTTAACGATTGCTTCCAGACGTTTTCGAAGCGTCGTCTTCTCGGCATCGACATATTTCTGGCGGAATCCGTTATTTTCAATAAGCGGATCGGTCAGCACATCCCCCAGAAATTGAAGCGAAGCTGCGAGCAGCGGAGTGTCGGAGGAAACAAACCGGTCGTTGATGACATCCATACGAAATTGGACGATCTGGGAATCGCCTCTTTTATAAACGTCAAACCCGAAGCCCGCCCCATACAAATCATCAAGCTTCTCGCGAAAAGCGATGGTCTCCGGCGTGTTCGCCGTGCCTCTTCGAAGTACAAACGGAATAAGAGCAACCGGCGTTACCGTTGCTTCATCAAGCGGAAGTCCTGCAAATAACGAAATGGCAAACGTTTTGAATCGTTTCGTAGGCATGACATGCAGCCGTATGCGCTGCAGCCGCCCTCTTTCGAATGGGGTCACTCGGTTTGCTCCTTTCAAGCTGCTTTTTATATAAGTAAATCTATTCCAATTGACAAATCTCTATACCATTCTACCCCAACGGAAATGGAAGAAGCAACCACTGCTGCGCTTGGCAGTAACGGCTGCTTCCAGTCTGTTCAACGTATAGCTACATGCAGAAAATATGCTTTCCGATCGTCTTGATCTGCGTTCGGGTCCATATCCATTTCGAGGTGGCCGTAACCGGGTTGAAATAATAAAGGCAGCCGCCGGAAGGATCCCAACCGTTAATGGCATCCTCTACCGCTTCACGCGCTTTAGCATTTGGCGTTAACCAAATTTGCCCGTCTGCAACAGCCGTAAAAGCGCCCGGTTGAAAAATAACGCCATAAATCGTATTCGGAAAGCTTTGCGACTTCACCCGGTTAATAATAACGGCCGCCACCGCTACTTGCCCCTCGTAAGGTTCGCCGCGCGCTTCGCCGTAAACGGCGTTGGACATCATTCTAAGGTCATTTTCCGTTAATCCTAACCGGTTGGATCTGGCAATCGACGAATTGGCGCCGCCTCCGCCTGAAGCGGGCTTCTGCTTAACTGGCGCCGTCGGTTTCCAGGCTTTCGTCGCTTCCCAAAGCTTAAGCTTTGTTTTTGCGCCCACGACGCCGTCCGATTTTAGCCCGAATTTCCACTGAAACCAGGTGACTGCGTTTTTGGTTTCTTGGCCGAACTGGCCGTCGATTGGTCCATTGAAGAAACCGAGATGCTTAAGACGTCCTTGCAGTTCATATACGTCCTGGCCTGATGAGCCAACCTTTAGCGTTGCATTGCTAAACGTTTCGGCTGCTTTGTTATGCCCGCCGTGCAGCAGTGAGAACGATCCGAACAGCAGCAGTACGATTATCGAGGTCACCACAATCAAACGTTTTTTCATGAAGGGATCTGCCTTTCTCTTGCAAGTTAGTACGCTTAAGGTAGCGTTACCTAACTGTAGTATGAGAAAGTGAATCTGCTTCTATGCACTTTATCCCGCTTTCTGCAATCATCGGAAATTAAGAGCTTATCCGGTTCGCTTGAAACTGCTCCATCGTAATCAGAACCTCACGCGGCTTACTGCCCTCGTAAGGCCCTACGATAGATCGGGCCTCCATTTGATCGATCAGCCGGGCTGCTCTTGTATACCCGATTCGCATCCGGCGCTGCAATAATGACACGGATGCTTGCTTCGCCTCTATAATAATCTGTACGGCCTGGTCGTAAAGCTCATCCAGCATTTCATCTCCGTCGGCGGATTCCTCCTCCACCTCAGGCACCAAATCTTCTTTGTATTCCGCTTCCGCTTGGTCGCGAGCATAATTCACGAGCGTTTCCACTTCCTGATCGGACAGGAAGGCTCCTTGAACCCTAATCGGCTTGGACATGCCTACTGGCAGAAACAGCATATCTCCCCGCCCTAACAGCTTCTCTGCTCCAGCCATGTCCAGAATCGTCCGTGAATCGACTTGCGAAGACACGCCGAAGGCAATACGGGACGGGATATTGGCCTTGATCACGCCCGTAATTACGTCAACCGACGGTCTCTGAGTCGCAATAATCAGATGGATGCCGGCTGCGCGGGCCATTTGGGCCAACCTCGCAATCGAATCCTCAACATCATTAGCAGCCACCATCATTAAATCCGCAAGCTCGTCCACGATAACAACGATATACGGAAGTACGGCTGCAGGATTATCTGCCATTAACAGATTGTAGCCCTCGATATTCCGGGTCGCCGATTTTGAAAACAACTCGTATCTTTTCTCCATCTCTACGACGATTTTCTTAAGCGCGAGTGAAGCCCGCCGCGGGTCCGTTACAACGGGAGCAAGGAGATGGGGGATCCCGTTATAGACGTTCAATTCAACCATCTTAGGGTCGATCATAAGAAATTTCACTTCGTCCGGAGCCGCTTTGTACAAAATACTCGTAATGATCCCATTAATACAAACTGATTTCCCGGAGCCCGTAGCGCCCGCAACGAGCAAATGCGGCATTTTGGCCAGGTTGCCGACGATGGTCTGCCCGGATATATCCCTGCCGAATGCGATCGAAAGCTTCGAGGACGCGTTCTGGAATGTCGCAGTCTCCATAACCTCCCGCATCGTAACGACGGAAACCTCCATATTCGGCACCTCTATCCCGATAGCTGATTTGCCTGGTATAGGCGCCTCCATCCGGATATCCTTAGCCGCAAGCGCTAACGCAATGTCATCGGTCAACCCGACGATCCGGCTAACCTTAACGCCGGTCGCAGGCTGCACCTCATAACGGGTAACCGCGGGACCGCGTACGACGTCAAGCACCTTCGCCCTTACGCCGAAGCTTTCGAGCGTCGCTTCCAGCTTTCTTCTTGAATCATACATATCCGTCGCATCCGAGCCTTTGCCGAGCGGGTTCGGCTTGTTAAGCAAGGAGAACGGCGGAAGCAGATACGGCTTTTCAGCCTGGAGCTCTCCAATAGGCCTTCTTGCCTCCGTATGGCCTTGCTCCGCATCGATAACCAGCGCCTCTGAAGGAACAACGGTATCAGCTTCAGTGTCGGAAATTTCAATGTCCTCCAATGCCGGATCATCGTCATTCTCATCGAATACCGCAGCCGGAATACCGGGACCGGACTCATCTGCAGGCAGAGGCCAGGCTCCGTCCCAGTCCTCAGCGCGATTCTCTTCTGAATGCGGCACATTTGCGCTTGAATCGATTCCTGCGTCTAACCAAGGCGCACGTTCATCGACAAGAGGATTCGTGACAGGCGTGTTCGTATGTAATTCCTCTCCGGATTTCTCCCATTCCTGCTCGTTCTGCCAAGCAGGCTTGCCGCCCGCGTCTGAGGACACGGGATCGGGCTCAAGCACCCATTCGTCTTGCTCGTCTTCCTTGTCGTCCACTTCTTCATCGTGATGATCCTGTCTCCAGGAAAAAAACAAGGATCTCCGCCTTCTCGGCGGCGTAACGACGTAGCTGTCATGATCATCGTCGATCGTATCGTCGTCATCATCAAAGTCAGATCCGGTTCTATTCCCATTGGCCGCTGCGGATGCGGCAGACCGTGTTGAAGCACGGGCTGCCCACTTGGATCCTAACAGCTTGATCATCCGAGTTGCTTTGCCCGTTATCATCCTCCCCAGCTCGACATAGGATTTACCGGTCATCAGCATGACGGAGATGGCAAACATCACAAACATGATCAGCTTGGCGCCATAATATCCGAACAACGAAAAAAATAACGAGTATTGCACTGCTCCAACATATCCGCCGCTTATTTGTTTGTCTCTAATCGGCACATCGTTTACTGCCGCTACGTTTATTAGCGATGCATTCAAATCGCTGCTCAGCTGGTCTAATATGAGTCCCCCCGTCAGCTCGGCTGCCGGGCCAAGCTTCTGGTCGATTTCAGAAATGGAGCTCATTAACGCAAATGCAAGCACCAAAATAAGCAAGCCTGTCCGCTTGTTTGTCCAACCGCGCGGCCAAGCTCGCTTCACCATTACTGCAAGTCCAATGAATATCCCGACAAGTGCGAGCACGAAATAAAATTTGCCGAGCACAAGCCCGAACAGCTTCGATAACGATCGCCCGACCGCCGCTTCGCCGGATAGCGCGATTATGGAAATCGTTATAAGCAGGATACCGTAAACTTCATATTTTAAAGTTGCTCCGATTGTTTTTTTTCGTCTTCTTTTCTTAGCCAAATCAGTCACCTCTGGTAAAACATTATACCATAGGTGGACAAATGTTCCTATGCGACATTCGCACGAACATCAGTTTGCAGGCGTCTGATAAGAAATAATCGTTCCTGGCGTAAGGTTGGGGTTTAAATAATCGTCGAGGCCGCATTCCAATAAACGAACGATTTTTCCGATGCCGGGAGCTACCGGCATGACTTCCATTTTTACGCCCAGCGCCCATACCTCCTGAGCGGGCTTTACCTCATCGTGGAAGCCCTCCAGAACGAGCTCAAGCGGCATATTCGTATATAACGTCATACGGGAGTCACCTCAGCTTTGGACATTTTATAAGCTTCGATGCGTTGATTCAGTTCTTTGATTGCTTCGCCTAATCCGCCGACCCGGTCAATCAAACCATGTTTGACTGCATCGGCTCCAATGACCGTTGTCCCGATATCCCGCGTTAATTCGCCTGTCTTGAACATGAGATCCCTGAACGTCTGCTCGGTCACATTGGAGTGAGAGGTTACAAAGCGAATAACGCGCTCCTGCATTTTATCCAAATACTCGAATGTTTGAGGCACCCCGATGACTAATCCATTCAGTCGGATCGGATGAATCGTCATTGTCGCCGTTTCAGCAATAAAAGACAGATCCCCTGCGACCGCTATGGGAACGCCGATGGAATGTCCGCCTCCAAGGACAAGCGTAACGGTTGGTTTGGACAAGGAAGATATCATTTCGGCGATGGCCAGGCCCGCTTCCACATCTCCGCCCACCGTATTAAGTACGATAAGTACGCCTTCAATTTTTTGATTTTGCTCCGCCGCCACGAGCTGAGGAATGAGGTGCTCATACTTCGTCGTTTTGTTTTGCGGGGGCAGCACAAGATGTCCCTCCACTTGACCGATGATCGTCATGCAAAATACGTTAGACTCCGCAGGCGCCGGAGTTGAAGTTTGTCCAAGCTGCTGGATCGTATCTACAACAGGGTTTCCTCTTCTTTTGTCGTCCGCGATAGGCTCCGGCTGATCGGAAGTATTTCCATCTCTTGTTTGCCACATAACGTGCAATCCCCCTCAACTATGCGTAAACGGTTGATGCCATCCTTGGCGCATAAACCCGTTTCGCGGTGAATATAAGCAAGATGTAACAGGAAATTTTCACTTCTCATGCTTTACTTTTTAACACAACATAGTATGGGGCCGGATAACGAATTTATACAGCTGCAAAATTATTACAACTAAAATCATAAAAAAGACCGCTTGCATCCGCAGCGGCATGTGCGGATATAACAAGCAGTCTGTTCTTGACTGTGATTTGGGTTAGACTTCCATAATGATCGGCAAAATCATAGGGCGACGACGAGTCTGCTCGTACAAAAATCTTCCAAGCGCATCTTTTACATTCGTCTTTAAGGAAGCCCATTCATTAACTTTATCATTCATCAACCGGGTAAGGGTTGAAGTTACGATGCGGTTCGCTTCATCGAGCAAGCCTTCGGATTCGCGTACATAGACGAAACCGCGCGAGATAATATCCGGTCCGGACACAATAGCGCCGTCTTGTTTGCTTAACGTTACGACAACAACGAGAATACCGTCTTGCGAAAGAAGCTTACGGTCGCGCAAAACGATATTGCCTACGTCTCCGACGCCCAAACCGTCAATCAACACGTTTCCGGCTTGTACCTTCGAGCCTTTGCGCGCGCTGCCGTTCTGGAATTCGACCGTATCGCCGTTATCCACGATGAAAATGTTTTCACGTTCAACTCCGATTGCTTCTCCCAGTTTGCCATGTTGACGCAGCATCCTGTATTCGCCGTGAATCGGAATGAAATATTTAGGCTTAATTAAGTTAAGCATCAGCTTCAATTCTTCCTGACTGCCGTGGCCCGATACGTGCACGCCGGAAACGGAACCGTGGCCGTAGATAACATTCGCGCCAAGACGGAATAATTCATCGACGGTACGACCGACGTATCTCTCATTGCCCGGGATTGGCGTTGCCGCGATAATAACTGTGTCTCCCGGTAAAATGTCCACCTTGCGATGCGTTGAGCGCGCCATGCGCGTAAGCGCCGACATCGGCTCGCCTTGACTGCCTGTACATAAAATGACCACGCGGTCTGCGGCAAGTTTGTTCACTTCTTCCGGTTCAATGATCATTCCTTCCGGAATGTTCAAGTATCCGAGATCCGATGCGATGCCAACGACGTTAACCATACTTCGGCCTACGACAGCGATCTTGCGCTTTGTTGCGATTGCGGCATTTATAATCTGTTGAATCCGGTGAACGTTCGACGCAAATGTCGCGACGACTACGCGCTGCGACGACTTGCGGAAAATATCCTCGAGATTGTCGCCGACTTGGGCTTCAGACGGTGTAAAGCCCGGACGTTCGGCGTTGGTGCTGTCTGATAACAAGGCAAGCACGCCGCGTTTTCCAATTTCAGCGATTCGCTGCAAATCGGCAAATTGATCATTTACCGGCGTATGATCGAATTTAAAGTCCCCCGTATGAACGACGGTTCCTTCCGGCGTGTCCAAACATACGCCGACCGAGTCGGGAATACTGTGGTTCGTCTTGAAGAAGGATGCGCGGATCGTACCCAGTTGAATCTCCGAATCCGCATTGATAAGGATTCGTTTCGTTTCGCCCAGCAGGCTGGCTTCCTTCAATTTACCTTCGATTAGGCCGAGTGTAAGTTTTGTTGCGTAAATCGGTACGTTTAAATTTTTGAGCACGTACGGCAATCCGCCGATATGATCCTCGTGCCCGTGAGTAATAATGATGCCGCGAACTTTATCGCGATTTTCGGTTAAGTAAGAAATATCCGGAATAACAATATCAATCCCGAGCATATCCTCTTCCGGGAATTTCAAACCCGAATCTACAACGACGATGTCATTGTTGTATTGGATGACGTACATGTTCTTTCCGATCTCGCCGACTCCGCCAAGCGCGAATATGAGCAGCTTATCCTGGTTGTTCTTTTTAGACAAGTGTATCTTGACCTCCTTATATTGTTGCGAAGCAATTGCTGCCCCGTTATATCCTATTCATTGTTGATATTCGTTCATATGTGCTGAAATTGTCAGATGCCGCTCTGACGTATTGATTACTTCCAAATATTTGCCGCACCCAGTCACTTGAAATCATTATACATGAAGAAAAAGATGGAATACAAGTGAAACCCGTTAAACCGTTACCCTGTATATTTCCCCAAAAAATAAAACCGATGCTGGATGCACCGGCTGCAATCAACGAATCGTGTCTATTTATAAGACCAGCTTACGCAGAAATTCTGCCTCCGCTTCGTTTACCGTAACGAGCGGGAGTCTCACTCCGCCAACCGGAAGTCCCTTAAGACCAAGCGCATATTTCACGGCAACCGGATTCGGGACAGGATGCGGGCAAGCGAAGAGCCCCTTGAATATAGGATGGCACTCACGGTTAAGCTTAGCCGCTTCTTGAACGTTTCCGTTAAGATAAGCGGTTATTAATTGTTTCATCTTCGAGCCGATAATGTGGCTTGCGACGCTCACGATTCCGTATGCGCCTACGGCCAATGCCGGAAGGGTCATGCTGTCCTCGCCGCTGTAAACTTTAAACCCGGCCGGAGCGCCAGTTATAATTTGCGTAAGCTGGTCGGTATTGGCGCAATCTTTCGTTCCTATGACATTGCTGATCTGAGCTAATCGGAGAGTGGTCTCTACCGAGATATTAACGCCCGTGCGCCCCTCTACGTTATAGAGGATTATCGGCAAGGCAGTAGCTTCCGCGACCGCCTTGAAGTGTTGATACAGCCCTTCCTGGCTCGGACGGTTGTAATAAGGCGCTACGAGCAGCACGCCGTCTACTCCGGCGGCCTCCGCTTCTTTGGTCAAATGGATGGAGTGGGCCGTGTTGTTGCTGCCCGTACCGGCAATAATCTTGCAACGGCCATTCGCGTGTTTGACAGCAAAACGGAACAGCTCCAGCTTCTCTTCATCCGACAGCGTCGGCGTTTCGCCGGTAGTTCCGGAAACGACAAGACTATCGCTTTGCTGCTCCTCAATTAAATAATCAATCAATCGGCCTGTTGTATGCCAGTCGATTTGACCGTCCGTATCGAATGGCGTTACCATTGCGGTAATCAATCTTCCAAATTCCATCTGTAATTCCTCCTAAAAATGTAGCTGTGCCTACCGGTGCAGCTTGAACTTTGCATGGAGTGCGCGAAGCGCTTTCGCCATGTCCGCCTGACGCACAAGCACCCATATCGTTGTGTTGGAATCGGCTGATTGCATAATCGAAATCCCTTGTTCCGTCAACGCTTCCACAATACGCGCCATGACGCCAGGCTCGCCGTTCATTCCGCCGCCGATGACGGATACTTTCGCGCAGCCGTTGACAGCGGTAGGATCATAGCCGCCCTCCTTCAGTACTCTTACGGCGCGGTCGGCATCCTTATCGAAAACGGTATAAACAGCTCCGCTTGGCGTAACATTAATAAAATCAACGCTAATGTGATGTTTAGCCATGGACTGAAAGACCTGCAGCTGAACGTCGTTGCGGCCTTCGATCGCTTTAACCGAAATCTGCGTAATTCCGGCAACATGCGCGATGCCGGTTACATGCCGATCCTTGACGGATAGTCCCGCCTTTAATTCCAAAGAGTCCGTCACGAGCGTTCCCGTGTCTTCCGTGAAGGTGGATCGTACACGAAGCGGCACGCGCGCCTGCTGTGCAATCTCTACCGCTCTTGGATGAACTACCTTCGCGCCTTGCCTTGCCATATTGCAGATCTCGAGATAACTTACTACGGGAAGCGGCTTAGCCTCCTCTACGATACGGGGATCTGCAGTCAGAATTCCGTTTACGTCCGTATATATATCAACCATCTCAGCACGCAGCGCAGCGCCGAAGGCGGTAGCGGACGTATCGCTGCCGCCGCGTCCCAACGTGGTTGTATCGCCATGTGACGTGCTTCCTTGGAAGCCGGTCACGATTACGACCGAGCCAGACTCCAAATAGTCCAGCACTTTACTCGGACGAATTTCTTTAATCCTCGCTTGTCCGAACTGCTCGTCAGTAATCATACCCGCCTGTCCGCCGGTCAAAACGACGGCGGGAATGCCTGCGGCAATAAGCAGGCTGCATAATACGGCTGCGGAAATGACCTCGCCGCAGCCTAACAGCATATCCCGCTCACGCGCAGGGAGTTTGTCGCCGTTATCGCGGATGAGCTGCAACAGCGTATCCGTTGCATAAGGATCCCCATTGCGGCCCATAGCGGAAACGACGACGACAATAGAATAACCTTCGCTGCGCTCTCTTCGAATATGGCCGATTACCCGTTCTCTAGCCTGTTCGGATGATAGAGAGGTGCCCCCGAATTTTTGAATCAGGATGCGCATATCATTCTCCTCCGTTAAATGATCCAGGGAAGAGCGGCAGATTACCCATTACTTAATAGTTAACCTTTTGCGATATTTCAGCGATTTATGCTGCGTTCCATGCTGTGCCTTTGAGCAGGTTGTCGGAGACGATCCACCTATTAAGTCCGCGCTCATGTCGGAGACCGCGACTTGAACGACCGGCAAAAACATCCGGTTTGCCGGCTGCATCGGTCGCAAGCGGGTACTGCTGGTTAGCGGGATCGTCAACAAGCGTTACGCCCGGAGCGTCTGCCAGCAGCTGCTTAACCTCTTCCAAATCGTAGTTGGTTTTAAGCTCTACATACAAAGATTCCAAATGGCCGTAAACGACTGGAATACGTACGCAGCCGCCGTTGCTTTAATGGATTCGTCACCCATGATTTGCTTCGTATTGCGTATCATCTTTATTTCTTCTAGCGTATAGCCGTTCTCCTGAAACTTATCGATTTGCGGAATCGCGTTAAAGGCGATTTGATGATTAACCGGCAAAGAACCGACCGGAAGGATGTCGGGATTGACGGCTTCGCGTTTAATCGGCTTGCGTCTGGCGCAGCATCTCGCCGATCGCGCGGCTGTCTGCTCCGGACACCGCTTCGCGTGTCACTGATACCGTTCGACAAGCAGCGGCTGCAGCTGCTTTCCTTGCAGAGCGGCTTCGCAAGTCTCCATGATCAAATCCATCCTGGCCACTAGAGAGTTAGGCTTCTGTACAGGGTTATCCTGGCCGTACGGCACGAAATAAATATGTTTAGCCACTAGCAGCTTCGCAATATTGGCAGCGTTTAAACCAAGCCCGTCATTTGTTGAAATCGCAAGCACAAGCGGACGGCCGTTACGCATTTGCGCTTTGGCGGCCATGAGAACGGCGCTGTCCGTGATCGCGTTCGCCAACCGGCTTGTCGTATTGCCCGTGCATGGCGCAATGACGAGAACATCCAGGAGCTTCGAAGGCCCAAGCGGCTCCGCTTGCACAATTGTCGATATAATTTCATTTCCCGTAATCGCCTTAAGCTGCGTCTGCCAATCCTCGGACGAACCGAATCTCGTATCCGTCGTCATAATCGTATTCGACACGATCGGCACGACCTTCGCGCCCGCATCGACGAACCGTTTAATCTGAGGCATTACTTCCGCAAACGTGCAGTGTGAGCCGGACAGTGCATAACCTACCGTAATTCCGTTCCAATTCATATCCCATTCCCCCGCTTAATCGTATCTTCCAAAATCAACTGTGATAAGCAATCCGCCATGATTCGACCAGCTGTTTTCGGTGCGACGATTCCGGGGAGACCGGGTGCAAGCATCGCTTTAATCCCCCTCTTCTCCGCAAAGCGGAAATCCGTTCCGCCGGGCTTCGAAGCGAGGTCGATTATTACGGCTCGCGAAGGTAAATTTGCGATAATTTGCGCTGTGATTATCATAGTCGGAATTGTATTAAAAAGCAAGTCAATATTGCTTACATGCTGCAATAAACCGCTGATGTAGAAAGGCTCGAAGCCCATTTCGGACGCTCTTGCAAAATGTTCTGAACGGCGTACTCCGACCTTCACTTTCGAACCGAGTCCCTGCAGCGTCCGCGCCATCGTGAACCCGGTTCGACCAAATCCGAGCACCATCGACGAGGATCCGTGAATCGTAATATCCGTGTTCTGAATAGCCATCATTAACGCGCCTTCCGCCGTCGGGATCGAGTTGTATATGGCAACGTCATCACGGTCAAACAGCTCTACCAATTTTAAATCATACTGCGCGCACAGTTCGCGCAAATAGGATTTGGCCATTCCCGTATACACGGTGCAGTGATTCGGCAGCTTGGCAAAATGGCTGTCCGTCAGCTGCATTTGACGATCGCTGAATACCGCATGGATAAAGCCTTGCTCATCAGTGCCTACGGCAGGCAGCAGCAGCGCGTCGACGCCTTCGAACAGCTGCTCCTCGAACTCTGCCTGCACTGCGCCGTCCAATGACGAATGCAATCCGTCAAAGCCCGAGACGGTTACTGAAGCATCAAGCTCCGTCAGCTTTCGTATGACCTCAAGCTGTCTCGCGTCACCGCCAAGCATCAGCACTTGAACGCCTGTTAGCATCAAGCTTCACTCCTTTCTTGCTCCTCGCTCTAGATCATCTTATGCCAGCGCCCAGAGCGGGGTGAAAAAGAAAAAAAGATCGGGGGCGTCCGCTCCCGATCTTCTCTTCATAAATTCTAAGATTTGCGATATCCGGTTATACACCGGTATGGCCGAATCCGCCCGCTCCCCGAACGGTATCGGGAAGCTCGGCCGCCTCCTCAATCGTGACGGAGGGTATTTGCTGAAATACCATTTGGGCGATGCGTTCGCCGCGCGTTATCGTGAAAGGCTCTTGCCCTAAATTAATAAGCAGCACCTTAACCTCGCCCCGGTAATCCGCGTCAATCGTGCCTGGTGAATTCAGGCACGTAATGCCGTGTTTGAAGGCAAGCCCGCTGCGCGGCCGGATTTGCGCTTCCAGCTCGCCCGGCATGGCCATCGCAAAACCTGTCGGGATAAGCCGGCGCTCGCCCGGCTGCAGCACGACAGGCTCGCCAACCGCCGCCTGCAAATCGAATCCGGCCGCCCATTCGGACATTTTCCGTGGAATCGCGATATCATCGTTGCCTTCCAAACGCTTAAACAGAACTTGAAACAAATTGATCCCTCCTGATTTGGGCTGCCGCTTTATCATTCGAACCGACCATCGCAACCGCAAAAGGAGCGGAAAGCATCCTTGCCGTCACTTCCCTGACATCAGCCATCGTAACGTTGTCGATTCGCTTCAGCAGCTCATCAAGCGTATAGTGCCTGCCGAGCATCAGCTCATTTTTGCCTAGGCGGTTCATTCTGCTGCCCGTGCTCTCGAGACTCAGTATCAAGCTGCCCTTCAACTGCTCTTTGCCGCGATGAAGCTCATCATCGGCCAGACCATTTACGGACAGCTCACCCAGCTGCTCGATGGTTAAATCAAGCACGTCTTTGGTCTGTTTCGGCGCCGTGCCCGCATAGACCGTGAACAAGCCCGTATCCGCGTAAGAGGTGTGATAGGAATAAACGGAATAGGCTAGCCCCCGCTTCTCTCTAATCTCCTGGAACAAGCGGGAGCTCATGCCTCCGCCAAGCGCATTATTTAATAAGATCATCGCGTATAGCTTCGAATCTGTAATCGAGCAGCCAGGAAACGAAATACACAAATGATTTTGTTCGGTTTTCTTCTTATAAAACAAATAGTCGCCGTGAAACGCGGGAGATTCTACAGAAGATTCCTGAGGGTTACTGTTGGCAAACGCTCCGAAATGCTTCTCCAATAATGCAAGTAAAGAACTCTCCTCCACGTTGCCGGCGACGCTGATTACCGTATTCTCAAGCGAATATTTATCATCCATATAGCCGCGGAGCGTATTCGAATTCATGGCAGTCAGACGCTCCTCAATGCCGAGAATCGAATAGGCTAGCGGATGATCCCCGAACGCTGCCCGGGAAGCTTCGTCATGCACCTTATCATCAGGCGTATCCTCGTACATGGAAATCTCCTCGAGGATGACGTTCTTCTCCTTGGCAAGTTCCTCCGGGTCCAGCGTTGAATGAAAGAACATATCCGAAAGCGCATCAACGGCCAACGGCAAATGCTCATCCAGCACCTTGGCAAAATAGCAGGTATACTCCTTGGAAGTAAACGCGTTCACGTTGCCTCCGATACCGTCGAACAAGTCGGCGATATCCTTCGACGAACGCTGATCCGTGCCCTTAAAGAGCATATGTTCGATAAAATGCGAAATTCCGTTATTTTCCGGCGTCTCGAAGCGGGACCCTGTTTTGACCCAAATACCGAATGAAACCGATCTGACGGTCGGAATATATTCGACGACGACTCGCAGTCCGTTGCTTAAATTATATTTATTCACTTGGAGTCCTCCTAACGTTTTGTCTGGCAAATCTTGTTTGTAAGCTACTATAACAGAATCAGCCGGCCCCCTCAACAGCGGGCGGTACGCGGCTGGATGACAGCGTCTCGCTTACCGTACCCAGCTTATAGCCTTTGGCCTTCGCTGTTGCTATGATACCGCCGATCGCATCCCTCGTAGAAGCGGTAGGATGCATCAGAATCAAAGCCCCCGGCTCGAGATTCGCCGATATTCTGCGCAAAATCGTATCGGCGGGAGGCTTCTGCCAATCGATCGTATCAAGCGTCCATAGCACCGTCTTCAAGCCCTGCTCCTCGGCAATCTGCACCGTAGCCTGGTTGTAGGACCCTGACGGCGGCGCGAACCATTTATTGTTCACCTTCAAGGTCGATTTCAATAAATCTTCCGTTTTTGAAATTTGCGAATAAGCGGCTTGTCTGCTTAATGTCTTCATATCGGGATGGGAATAGGCATGATTGGACATTTCGTGGCCGTCTGCCTGTATCTTCTGCGCAAC
Source organism: Paenibacillus harenae DSM 16969 (assembly GCF_000422465.1). Classification (GTDB taxonomy): domain Bacteria; phylum Bacillota; class Bacilli; order Paenibacillales; family Paenibacillaceae; genus Pristimantibacillus; species Pristimantibacillus harenae. Next base: position 1,336,766 of record NZ_KE383842.1, read on the forward strand.
CTCGGGAAATTTCTTCAGCCAGCTTCCGTCGAGGAAGAAGGTTGCTTTCACGTCTTCACGCTTAAGCGTCGACAGAATGGAATCTATGTATTCATTGCCCCATGCGACATTGACCATGAGCGAAATCATTTTTTTGTTCGGATTGCCGCGGTAGATCGGGACAGGACCTAAATCCTTCAGCTGGATTTCCGGTTCGATCTCTTTGTAAAGATAACGGATCGATCCGGTTGACGGGGCCGGCGCAAGCAATGCCGCCTCAAGCGTCTTCTCTATATCGACTTCCAGTCCATTATAACCGGGAATCGCTTTCCACACCCGGTCGATCTTCGCATTTACCGGAGCGATCCGCCGCTTCTCCGCTTCGGCGGTAATGACAGAACGCAGCTCCGCTTTTACCGTTTCATCAACGGACGCGTTCGAGGGCACAGCATCAGCGAAACCGTATTTCATTGAAGCAAGAAACCGGGATACCTCGTCATTCATACTGACAAATACCAACACCATCAGCATACTGGCTGCAACGGCGGCAGCTTTTCTAATCATCATCATCCCCACTCCCGTAAGACGGCCTCACATGCTTCCCAGTCCTGCAGCGATAGAAAGCATGCTAATCCATATGTATGAAAAGTGGGACGAGGATATGAAAAACAAAAAGAGACAGATTGGATCTGGCTCTTTTCACAATTGCTGTATGGACACAAGAAGACCAGGCTCTTATTGCGGAGCCGTTTCCTGTGTCATGAGCACCTTCGCAGACAAATTGATTCTGCCTTGCTGGTCGATTTCGGTTACCTTAACCCGGATTTGGTCGCCGATATTGACGACATCCTCGGTTTTGGCAACTCGCTCTGTCGAAAGCTGGGAAATGTGGACAAGACCGTCCTTGTTCGGCAAGATCTCAACGAATGCGCCGAATTTCTCAACTCTTTTAACCGTACCCGTGTAGATCTCTCCGACGACGACTTCCTTCACGATTCCTTCGATGATCGACTTTGCCTTCTGGTTCATCTCTTCGTTAGAGGAAGCGATGAATACCATGCCGTCCTGCTCAATATCGATTTTCACGCCGGTTTCTTCAATAATTTTATTAATGATTTTGCCGCCTGCGCCGATCACGTCACGGATTTTGTCCGGGTTAATGCGAAGCGTCAAAATTTTCGGAGCGTATTTCGATAGGCTGGTCCGGGACGACGGAAGGCTTTCAAGCATTTTGTCCAGTATGAACATCCGTCCTTGACGGGCTTGCTCCAAGGATTGCTGCAAAATAGCGCGGTTAATGCCGGCGATCTTAATGTCCATCTGAATAGCCGTAACGCCTTCAGCCGTACCGGCAACCTTGAAGTCCATATCGCCGAGATGATCCTCCATGCCTTGAATATCCGAAAGAATAGCGAATTGATCGCCGTCCTTAATGAGCCCCATCGCGATACCCGCTACAGGCGCCTTGATCGGAACGCCGGCATCCATCATGGCCAGCGTGCTGGCGCAAATGCTTGCTTGCGAGGAAGAACCGTTCGACTCCAGCACCTCGGATACGAGACGAATCGTGTAAGGGAAATCGGCTTCAGACGGTATAACTTTAGAAAGCGCGCGTTCCCCGAGTGCGCCATGCCCAATTTCTCGGCGTCCCGGCGGACGAAGCGGACGCGCTTCACCTACGCTGAACGGCGGAAAGTTATAGTGATGCATGAATCGTTTGGTTTCTTCCGGCGAAATGCCGTCCAAGATTTGAACGTCGCCCATGGCACCGAGCGTACATACGCTGAGAGCCTGCGTCTGACCCCGCGTGAACAAGCCGGAACCGTGCGTCCGCGGCAGAAGCGCCACATCGCATTCGATCGGACGAATCTCGTCCAGCTTACGGCCGTCAGGACGAACCTTATCATGCGAAATGAGGCGGCGAACCTCTTCCTTCACGATGTCGTACAGCACTTCCTTCACGTCGGCAATGAGCATGGGCGTTTCGGCATATTGCTCTTCAAAATAGGCAACAGCCGAACTGTTTACTGCGTCAATGGCATCCTGGCGGGCATGCTTCTCTTCCACTCGAATAGCCTCAACTAGCTGAGCGGTTGCAAAAGCGCGAACGTCGGCATTCACCTGCTCGTTTACGGTATGTAACTTGACTTCCATTTTCGGCTTGCCGGCCATTGCCTGCAGCTCTTCGATTTTGGCTACGATGTTCTTGATCTCGTCATGGCCGAACATAATCGCTTCGAGCATGACATCCTCAGAAACCTCGTTCGCCTCCGCTTCTACCATCATAATCGCATCCTTGGTGCCTGCGACAACGACGTATAGATCCGTTTGCTGCTCCTGCTCAACCGTCGGGTTGATCATAAATTGACCGTTAACGCGTGCGACGATTACTCCGCCGATCGGACCGTCAAATGGCACGTCGGAAATCGACAAAGCAGCAGAGGTTCCGATCATGGATGCGATTTCAGGCGAGCAGTCCTGATCGACGCTCATGACCATGTTCATCACTTGGACATCGTTGCGGAAGCCCTCCGGGAACAGCGGACGAATAGGCCGGTCTGTCAGACGGCTGGACAAAATCGCTTTCTCGCTCGGGCGGCCTTCACGTTTAATAAAGCCTCCCGGAATTTTGCCGACAGCATATAAACGCTCTTCATAGTTCACCGTCAGCGGAAAGAAATCCAAATCCTTCGGGCCTGCCGATGCTGTTACTGTACATAATACTACCGTATCGCCGTATTGAACGGTTACTGCGGCATTTGCTTGCTTTGCAAGACGGCCCGTCTCGATTGACAACGGTCTTCCGCCTAGCGTCATTTCTATTCGTTGTACCATCTTATCCCTCCTAATATTTAGTTTGTCCTATATGAAGCACTGCACATTTGGCATTTTTTTCTGAGAATTTACCTATTACAAAAAGCAACCCGAATCCTCGTATCCGATATTCCCGGACGGCAGGACAACCAGGTTGCTTCTCATTACGCATGTTTTAACGGCGAAGGCCGAGTTTTTCGATCAATGCGCTGTAACGTCTAACATCATTGTTCTTCAGGTAAGCAAGCAACTTACGGCGCTGACCTACCATCTTGAGCAAACCACGGCGGGAATGATGATCTTTCTTGTGCTCCCGCAAATGTTGAGTCAAGTTAACGATGTTTTCAGTCAGGATAGCGACTTGAACCTCTGGAGAACCCGTGTCGGTAGCGTGAGTCTTGTGCGTTGCAATAAGTTCATGTTTACGTTCTTGTGTAATTGCCATCCCAATTCACCTCCTTCTTCGTAATCGCCATTAGCCTCGCTGCCGCCGGTGAGATCGGACACCCAAGCTAAGGTTAAGTTTATGGGTAAGGCCTGTATTGCGTATGCCTACTCACAACGTTGTAAAGTATAACACATATGATAGACCGTTGTCGAGGAGAACATCCTGGCCCCGGTTGGGTGCGCGTTATAATCAAAAAGAAAGACGCTCGGCTACTTTTCGAGCCTGCATAGAGTCGGCGTCGATTTGCTTCACTAACTCATCGACCGAGCCGAATTTTTGTTCGGGCCGAATAAAGGAGCGGAATTGTACCCGAATCTGCTCGCCGTAAATATCTTGACGAAAGTCAAATAGATGAGCCTCCATAACCGGTTGTACATTCTGCTGATTAAAGGTAGGCTTAAGCCCATGATTAAGGACTCCGGGATACGCCTGGCCGCCAATCCATGCCGTGATCGCATAGACTCCCAGTCTGGGTGCTACGAAAGGGGCATCGAATTTCAGATTAGCCGTTGGAAAACCGATCGTTCTGCCTCTGCCGTCACCGTGCACGACCGTGCCAGCGACCTCATACGGCCGTCCAAGCAGGCGCTCCGCCAGTTCAAGGTCACCCTTCTCCAACGATTCCCGGACATACGTGCTGCTTACTTTGATCCCATTCTCGTATAATGGCTCAACTACATGGACCGCAATTTCCGGCTCTCCGAAACGCGCTAAAGCTTCGGTATTGCCGGAGCCCCGATGACCGAAAGTAAAATCAAAGCCAACGACGACCTGCTTCGCACGGAGTACTTTAAGCACATCATTGACAAACCGTTCGGGAGCAACGGAAGCGAACTCGGCATTAAATTTCATAATAAACACGATATCCACGCCAAGCTCTGCGAACAGTTCCGACTTCGCGTCAAGCGGCGTTAAGCAGCGGAAATATTGTTCCCCTTGTCCGAGCACTTCCTTCGGATGGGGATCAAACGTTAAAACCGCAGACAGCATATCGGCTTTCTTCGCTTCTTCGACCGCTTTGCGTATTACATTCTGATGTCCGCGATGGACACCGTCGAAATGACCGATCGCTATGGAAAGCGGCTTGTCCAGCGACAACGTAGACAAACCGTTTAATGGATAACTTAAAGGAATAATTTCCAACGCTGACACCCCTGCATTTCCTGTTAACTTTCTAAAGCTGAGAATACCTTGACCGGCTTGAATACGGCTGCGGCGCTGTCAATTTCAAAAATACCAAGAAAGCTTTGTTCTTCTTCGCTGTATAGACGAACAAGTTGTCCGGAAGCAGCGCTTCCTGCTTCCATTCCGGCATATGCGAGACTGATCTTCTGGCCTAATAACGCCAGCTTACCGACTGCGGCAGGAACGACTGCCATTTCCATATGAGCAATTGCTTGATCGGCTGCGATCAGATGCTTCTCCAGCTCGCCGGCCTGCTGCAATTGCTCAATTTGCTCCAGAGTCAAACAGCTCTCCTTCGTAATGCCGCCGGACATCGTTCTCGTCAGCTTTGCCATTGCCGCCGGCACGCCTAACGCTTCTCCGATATCGACGCATAAGGTCCGTATGTAAGTCCCTTTCGAACAAAGAACGGAAAAGGTTATGGTCGGCTGATCCAGGTCAAGCTGCGCATCCATCAGTTCGATCTGATGAATCGTAACTTTCCTCGATTTGCGTTCAACCGTCTTTCCTTCTCTTGCGAGCTCATATAACCGTTTCCCGTCAACTTTGACTGCGGAATACATGGGAGGAACCTGATCAATTTCGCCTGCAAAACGTTGAAGCGCTTCACGGACCTCCGACAGGCTGACGTTTACTTTCAACTGCTGGTTGACGATCGTTCCGGTCAAATCCTCCGTATCCGTCGCAATACCGAGCTGCAGAACAGCTTCGTATGCTTTAGGTCTTTCCTGCACATATTCGACAACGCGAGTCGCGCGGCCCAGGCATAAAGGCAATACGCCCGTCACCATCGGATCAAGAGTCCCAGCATGCCCGATTCGTTTCATCTTTAGAATGCGCCGTACCTTGGCAACGACATCGTGCGAAGTCCAGCCTTCAGGCTTCCATACTGCCAAAATGCCGTCCATCGATTACATCAACGCCTTTCTGACTGCTTCCACAAGCTGCGAGATCGCGTCAGACATCGGCCCCTCCATCCTGCAGCCCGCCGCCCTGACATGTCCGCCGCCGCCAAACGTTTGAGCGATCGCCGCGACATTAGCTTTACCGGCTGAACGAAGGCTTGCTTTGACAGAGCCGTCATCCGATTCCTTGAACAAAATGCCGACCTGAACGCCGTCAACATTAAGCGCATAGTTCACGATGCCTTCCAAATCCTCGGATACGGCGCCTGTCTCCCGCAAGTCCTCTTTGCCGATATAGACCCAGCCGATCTCAAGATTATCTGAAAATGTTAGCCGGTTTAAAGCCATTTGCAGCAGTTTCAGCTTGGCCAACGTCATTTTCTCCAGCAGATGGTCGGCCAGCTCGTTGCCCGCTACTCCAACCGCAAGCAGCCGTGACGCAATCTCCATCACGCGCGGGCTTGTATTCGAATACCGGAACCCGCCAGTATCCGTCAATAAACCGGTATAGATGGCCGTAGCGCAGTCCAGATCAAGCGCGACTCCCGCTCTTTCGATCAGATCAAACAAAATCTCAACCGTTGCCGCCGCTTCGGCCTGGATGACGTTAACGGACCCGAAAGCGTTATTTGTCGGGTGGTGATCGATATTAAGCAGCTTAGCCTCAGAGGCAAAACTGCCTGCTACCTCGCCGATACGCGTGAAATCGGCGCAATCGACCGCAATAACCGCATCGAACTTTTGCTCCGGCGGAGCGAGTTTGTAATGTATTATGGCATCAAATAAATGCAGATAATTCAGCCTTGAAGGCAGCTCATCCTCATTTATCAATACCGCCGATTTACCCAGCTTCTGAAGCAGCCAGCCTACGGCAACCGTTGAACTGATCGCATCGCCGTCCGGCTGGACATGCGAAACGACCAATATTTGGTTGGCATCCTTTATAAACGCCAATGCATCATCCAACTGCTTCAAATAGCTGCCTTGCATGATCATCGAGACTGATTCCCGCTGTTAATATTTTCGAGAAGAGCTTCGATCCGGCTGCCGTACTCGATGCTGCTGTCAAACTTAAACAGCAGCACGGGCGTGTGGCGAAGCCTCATGCGCTTGCCAAGCTCGGTACGGATATATCCGGTTCCGTTCGACAGCGCTTTAAGCGTCGCTTCCTTCTGTTCGTCATTGCCAAGCACGCTTAAATATACTTTCGCTTGCGAAAGGTCGCTTGTCGTCTCAACGCCAGTAACGGTAATGAAGCCAATTCTCGGATCCTTCAATTCGGTCTGAATGATCTGGCTCAGCTCTTTTTTGATCTGCTCTCCAACCCGTCCTACCCGGATTTTCGCCATGCTATACTCACCTCTCTACGGATTCCATGACAAACGCTTCGATTGTATCCCCTTCTTTAACATCATTGAAGCGCTCAAGCGTAATACCGCATTCGTAGCCTTGCGCAACCTCTTTGGCGTCATCCTTGAAGCGTTTGAGGGATTCGATTTTGCCGGTGTAAACAACAATGCCGCTGCGGATGAGTCGAGCTTCCGCATTGCGCGCGATTTTGCCTGAAGTAACCATACAACCGGCTATCGCACCGACCTTTGTCACCTTAAATACGTTACGCACTTCGGCATGGCCGATAACAACCTCTTTGTAGATCGGATCCAGCATGCCTTTCATAGCCTGCTCAATTTCATCGATGACGTTATAAATGACGCGATGCATGCGTACATCGACTTTTTCCTGCGCGATGGTTGCTTCCGCCTGCGGATCCGGCCTTACGTTAAATCCGATAACGATCGCATTGGAGGCTGATGCCAGAATAATATCCGACTCCGTAATCGCTCCGACGCCGCTGTGGATAATTTTCACGCGTACGCCTTCGATATCGATTTTAGCGAGCGAGCCTTTAAGCGCTTCGGAAGAACCTTGAACGTCCGCTTTAATAATAACGTTCAGATCTTTAATTTCACCATCTTTGATATGGCTATACAGATCGTCAAGCGTGACGCGCGTATTAGCGCCCATCTCGGATTGACGTTGTTTGATGGAACGGCGGTCTGCGATTGCGCGCGCCTTGCGCTCATCCTCGAATACCATGAACGGATCGCCCGCTTGAGGCACTTCCGTTAAACCTGTAATTTCCACCGGAGTGGATGGGCCCGCTTCTTTTAAACGGCGTCCTTTATCATTGACCATAGCCCTTATTCGTCCGAAGCAGTTGCCTGCTACGAAGGCATCGCCGATTTTGAGCGTGCCGTGCTGCACGAGAATACGGGCAACAGGTCCCTTCCCTTTATCAAGTTCTGCTTCGATAACGGTCGCGCGGGCACGCTTGTTAGGATTTGCTTTATAATCATTCACTTCGGCTACAAGCAAAATCATCTCAAGAAGACTTTCCAAACCGATGCGCTGCTTCGCAGACACCTCGACGAAAATCGTATCGCCGCCCCACTCTTCAGGCACCAGCTCATACTCCGTCATTTCTTGTTTGATTTTGTCAACGTTCGCCTCAGGCTTATCGATTTTGTTAACCGCAACGATGATTGGCACGCCTGCCGCCTTCGCGTGGTTAATCGCTTCAACGGTTTGAGGCATAATGCCGTCATCCGCAGCTACGACAATAATCGTAATATCCGTAACCTGGGCGCCGCGGGCACGCATGAGCGTAAACGCTTCGTGACCCGGCGTATCCAGGAACGTAATTTTTTTATGGTTAATTTCGACTTGATACGCGCCGATATGCTGTGTTATGCCGCCAGCTTCTCCGCCTGTTACGTTACTTTTGCGAATAGAGTCAAGAAGCGTTGTTTTACCGTGGTCGACGTGACCCATGATCGTAACGACCGGCGGGCGAGCAACCAAATCCTCTTCCACATCCGATTCTTCAACGGTTTCGAAGGAATCCTCTTCAACCGGAATTTTCACTTCAACCTCAACGCCGTAATCGCCGGCGATCAAATGAATCGCATCCATGTCGATTTCTTGGTTGATCGTCGCCATAACGCCAAGGAAAATGAGTTTTTTGATGACTTCCGATGCATCCTTGTGGAGCAATTTAGCCAAGTCGCCGACGGTCATTGTGCCGCGAACGATAATTTTCTTAGGCGTGTTATCGATTTTCTCGCGGGGAGGCTGCTGCTGGAATCTGCCGCCGCGGCCTTTAGGTCCACGGTTGTTCCCTTTATAACCGCTATTCCTCGCATCGTCGAACCGCTTATTCTGGTTCGGTCTCGACTTGTTGCGGTCGTCATTTCCGCGTGTTTGTCCTGCTGCAGGTCTTGATGAATCAAAGGTACGGTTCTGGCCTTGCTGCGCCGGACGGTTAGCTCCGTCTGGACGCGGCGCGCCTGGACGGCCGGCATTTCCTTGTCCGCTTTGGCCCCCTTGTGGGCTGCGGTTTTGGCCGGATGGTGCCGGACGGTTATTCGTACCGCCGCTTGGACGGTTTGCGCCTGCGTTTCCTTGACCTTGACGATTTCCTTGTCCGCCCTGTCCTTGCCCCGGACGGTTCGAATTGCCGCCGCCCTGCGCAGGACGGTTATTTCCCGATTGCGCTGGTCTGTTGCCTTGTTGACTTGTTGTTCTCTGCTCGCTTTGTTGGTTGGTTTGTGTTTTCGTATTAATAGAATTCATAGGCCCCTGTCTGTCTTGATTTGGATTTTTGTTTCCTTGCACTTGCTGCCCCTGAGGCTTCCGTCCCTGCTGCTGCGATTGCGGCCGGTTTGCAGCCGGTTGAGCGGAAGAAACGGATGCGCTCGTTGTGTCCTGTGCCCGTTTTGCGGCTGCATTCGCTTTGATATCGCGGAAGAACCCCTCAACCTTTTGCACCATTGCCGTTTCCATGACGCTCATATGGTTATTAACAGGCAAGTTAAGTCTTTTAAGAATCGTAATAATTTCTTTGCTGCTCATATTTAGCGATTTTGCGTACTCATATACGCGCAGCTTATCTTTATTGTCCTTGCTGTCTTGTTTATTCTCCAATATGATCCACCTCCGTATTATGGCTCAGATGACTCGCAATCATTTTTCCGAATTGCGCATCGGTTACCGCAAGCACAACGCGTTCTGGCTTACCAATCGCCCTTCCCAGCTGCTCACGGTCGAATGCTTCGGCGAGTTGTATTCCGTAGGTGCTGCATTTGTCTCGAAACTTTTTCTTAGTATTGAGCGAAGCGTCTCCAGCAATAATAACAAGATACGCTTGTTTATTCCGGACCGCCTTGAGCACGATTTCATCGCCGGTTATCAGCTTGCCGGCCCGCATTGCCATGCCAAGCTGCGATAAGCTCTTATTCTGCTTCATCGCTTATCAGCTCCTTGTTGGCATGAAACTGTTCTTCCACCGCGACGAAGTCCTGCTCCAATTGGTCGTATATATGTTCACCCACAGGCTGTTTAAGCGCCCGGTCCAGCGCCTTTGATTTTTTCGCCAGTTTGAAGCAGCTTACTTTGCCGCACAAATAAGCGCCGCGGCCCGCTTTCTTGCCTGTCAGGTCAATTTGCACCTCTTCGGCCGGTGTCCGCACAACCCGGATGAGTTCCTTCTTCGGCATCATCTCCTGACAAGCGACGCATTTGCGAAGCGGTACTTTTCTCGGTCTCACCGTACACCCCTCCTCTGCCAGCTGAATTGACGTATATTGCTCTATTAATCGATGGAAATCGAGTCCTGATGCATAACCGTCGTGAGAGATTTCGGACGGCCGAACTCCTGCTCCGCCTGCGTCTCGCTTTTTATATCGATTTTCCAGCCGGTAAGCTTAGCGGCTAGCCGCGCGTTCTGGCCTTTAATTCCGATCGCAAGCGATAACTGGTAATCGGGAACGATTACCCGGGCCATCTTCTCCTGCTCGTACACGATGACCTCGAGCACCTTCGAAGGGCTGAGCGCATTCGCCACGTATTCATCGACATTCTCGGACCAACGAACGATATCGATTTTTTCGCCTTTCAGCTCGTTTACGATCGTTTGTACGCGCAGCCCTTTTTGGCCGACGCAGGAGCCGACCGGATCAACCTCGGAATTCCGGGAATGCACGGCGATCTTGGAGCGGAAGCCGGCTTCGCGGGCGACGGAACGAATTTCGACGACACCATCATAAATTTCAGGCACCTCTAGCTCGAACAAACGTTTTAACAGGCCGGGATGAGTCCGAGATAAAATAATTTGGGGACCTTTCGTCGTATTCTCCACTTTCGTGATATACGACTTCACGCGGTCGCCGTGCTTGAACTTATCCGTAGGCATTAATTCAGTTAAAGGCAGGACTGCTTCGACTTTCCCGAGATCCACGAACAGATTGCGTACATCCTGACGCTGGACAATGCCGTTCACGATATCCTCTTCCTTATCGATAAATGCGTTGTAGATCAATCCGCGTTCAGCCTCGCGAATGCGCTGCGTCACAACCTGCTTGGCCGTCTGCGCGGCAATTCGCCCGAAATCCCTGGGCGTTACTTCGATTTCCGCCACATCGTCAAGCTGATAATGCGGATTGATTTCACGCGACGCTTCCACCGAAATTTCCAGACGCGGATCCAGCACTTCATCTACGACCGTCTTGCGTGCATATACTTTAATAACGCCGGTATGACGATTAATATCGACACGAACGTTCTGCGCGGTATTAAAATTGCGCTTGTAGCTGGAAATCAGCGCAGCTTCTATCGCTTCCAGGAGCACATCCTTGGTAATCCCCTTGTCTCTTTCAATTTCCTGTAACGCTTCAATAAAATCCATGCTCATTGGAACGGAGCTCCCCCTTTCAATATATAAAACAAGCAGAAACGCCTGTCAGCGTCCTTATCAGAGGACGCAAACCGTTTCGCGGAGAATTCTAAGCGCATATAAGTGTAGAACTTATAAATTCTTAGAATTCAAGTAAAAGCGATTGCTTCTATATTAAAATCGATTAAAACACGATGGCCAATCTCGCGCTCGCAACCTTCGTGTAAGGAATCGTATAATCCTTTTTACCGGTCCGGACAACCGCATTTTCCCCGTCAAATGAAAGCAGCAGCCCCTCGAATTCCTTAGCGCCGCTAATCGGTTCATATGTCGTTAGGAAAACATGCTTGCCGACAGCCTTCCGTACGTCTTCATCTTTCTTCAGAGGACGCTCCGCCCCCGGCGAAGATACCTCCAGAAAATAAGCGTCGCTAATCGGATCGTTCTTATCCAGTTGCTCGCTGACGTACTCGCTGATCCGGCCGCAATCGTCAATATCGATACCGCCTTCTTTATCCACGAATATACGAAGGAAGTAGTTGCTGCCTTCCTTGACGTATTCGATATCAACCAGTTCAAATCCATTGCTGCTGAGATACGGCTGTACCATTTCCTCAACGGCGGTTTTGATTTTGGGTATGCTCAAATTCAGTTGACCTCCCGTTTATACGTGCTATGCCATTTTGCTGAATACAAAACGTAAAGAGTGGGTTTCCCCACTCTTCTGCATCAAAGTCTTTATCATCATCATTGCCAGAAAAATTATAACATAACCGCATAAGTGTGACAAGAAATCTTTTCTAATCCAACCAGCATTAGAACAACGAAAGCTGGTTGGATTCAGGCAATCCGCGGAAGCAGCCCATGCTGCCGAGCACCTCGACGATCGTCTTGGTCGCCTTCGATTTCATTTGGAAATCCTCAATCGACAGAAACTCGCCCTCTTCTCTCGATGCGGCAATATTGCGCGCGGCGTTATCCCCAATCCCGGCGATCGCGGCGAATGGAGGGATCAAGGAGTCGCCCTCCACGAGAAACTTCGTCGCATCTGAACGATATAGGTCGATCGGTTTGAAGGAGTAGCCCCGAGCCGTCATTTCAAGCGACATTTCCAGCTGCGATACCATGTTTTTCTCCTTCGGCAGCGCATTGAAGCCCTTCGCCTCGATTTCGATCAGCTTCCGCAGGATCGCATCGTAGCCTTGGCACAGCAGCTCCAGGTCGAAATCATCGGCTCTTACCGTGAAGTAAGTGGCATAATACTCGATCGGATAATAAAGCTTGAAGTAAGCGGTCCGGACAGCGGAAATGACATAAGCGGCGGCATGCGCCTTCGGAAACATGTATTCAATGCGCAAGCAAGAATCAATGTACCATTGCGGCACCTTGCAGCGCTTCATTTCCTCGATCCATTCCGGCGTTAGCCCTTTACCTTTACGTACGCTCTCCGTAATTTTGAACGCAAGGCCTGCATCCATACCGGCTTTATAGATCAAATAAAGCATTATATCGTCACGACAGCCGATAACCGTCTTAATGTTGCAGGTGCCGTTCTTAATCAGCTCCTGGGCATTGCCGAGCCAAACGCCGGTTCCGTGCGACAAGCCGGAGATTTGCAGCAAGTCGGCAAAGGACGATGGCTGCGTCTCCTGAAGCATCTGCCGGACAAATTTTGTTCCCATTTCGGGGACGCCGTAGGTGGCCACGGCGGAGCGGATCGCTTCCGGAGTGACGCCAAGCGCTGTCGTCGAGTTGAACATACTCATGACCTTAGGGTCATTCATCGGAATGGTTGTCGGATCAACCCCCGTCAGATCCTGCAGCATCCGCATCATCGTCGGATCATCGTGCCCCAGAATATCAAGCTTCAGCAGATTCTCGTCGAAGGCATGATAGTCAAAATGGGTCGTTTTCCATTCCGCGTTCACATCATCCGCCGGATATTGCACCGGCGTAATGTCTTCGACCTCAATGTAATCGGGAACGACGACAATGCCGCCCGGATGCTGCCCCGTGCTGCGTTTCACTCCCGTACAGCCGCTTGCAAGTCTCGCGAGCTCGGCGCCGCGCCATTTCTTGTTATGCTCCTCTTCGAATTTCTTTGCGAAGCCGTAGGCGGTTTTCTCTGCAACCGTACCGATCGTGCCTGCGCGGAATACGCTTTTCTCGCCGAATATCTCCTTCGTGAAATTATGCGCGATCGGCTGATAATCGCCCGAGAAGTTAAGATCGATATCGGGAACCTTGTCGCCCTTGAAGCCAAGGAAGGTTTCGAACGGAATATCCTGCCCTTCGCCTTTCATCGGCTGGCCGCAATTCGGACATAGCTTGTCCGGCAGGTCAAAGCCGCTCGGAACGCTTCCGTCCAAAAACCATTCGCTGTGGCGGCAATCCGAATTTTTGCACAAATAATGGGCCGGCAGCGGATTAACCTCGGATATGCCGAGGAACAACGCAACGACGGAAGAACCGACGGAGCCCCTGGATCCTACGAGATAGCCGTCCGCATTCGACTTCTTAACGAGCTTCTCCGAGATGAGATAGTTCGCCGAAAACTTATATTTAATAATAGGAATGAGTTCTTTCTCGAGCCGGTCGATGACGACCTGCGGGAGTTCTTCGCCATACATGGATTTTGCCGTGTCGTAGCAGGTGTTGCGGATCTCTTCATCCGCGCCTTCGATATTCGGAGCGAACAGCCCGGTAGGAAACATATCGTATGGCTCGAACCGGTCCGCCAGTTCATTCGTGTTCGTGATCACAACCTCGCGCGCCCTTGCTTCGCCCAGAAATGCAAACTCGGCAAGCATCTCGTCCGTTGTTCGAAAATGCGCATCCGGCTTGCGCATTCCTTTTAAAGGACTGAAGCCCGTTATGCCATGGATCGTAATATCACGGTACATTTTGTCCCGCGGGTTTAAATAATGGACATTCCCCGTCGCGATAACCGGCTTGCCAAGCTCGTCTCCGATTTGGCAAACCCGTCTCAGCGCCTGTTCGATTTCGGCGCGGCTTCCGACGAGGCCCTTCTCGACGAGATGCATGTAGAAATCAATCGGCTGAATCTCAAGCACGTCATAGAAACGGGCGACCTCCACCGCTTCCTCCTGCGATTTATTCAGCACCGTCTCGAAAAACTCGCTCTTCTCGCAGCCGGAAATGACGAGCAAGCCTTCCCGAAGTTCGGTGAGCTTGCTCTTCGGAATCGTTGCTACCCTCTTGAAATATTCGGTATGGGATAAGGAAATGAGCTTGAACAGATTTTTTTTGCCAACTGCGTTTAACGCATAAATATTGCAATGGAACGGCCGAGTATTCGATAAATCAATGCCGACATAATCGTTTAATTGATGCAGGTTCGTTATATTGCGTTCCGCTGCATCGGCAATAAGACCGTATAAAATGCCGCCCAACGCCAGGGAATCGTCCACGGCGCGGTGATGATTTTCAAGACTGATCTTGTATTTGTCGGCCAGCGTATTCAACCTATGGTTTTTGAGAGACGGATGAATAAACCGGGCCAGCTCCAGCGTATCCAAAACCGGATTTTTAAGCTCCGGCATGCCCAGCGCCTTGCAGTTCGCTTGGATAAAGCCGATATCGAATCTGGCATTATGCGCGACAAGCACGTCGTCGCCGATGAATTCCACGAACTCCCTCAGCTTAGGCTCAAGCTCAGGCTGTCCTTTCACCATATCATCCGTTATGTTCGTAAGCTGCTGGATATGATAAGGAATCTTTTCGTGCGGGTCAATAAGGGTGGAGAAACGGTCGATTTCTTTACCGTCCCGCATTTTCACGCCGGCGAGCTCGATGATCTTATTATTAATAACGGACAATCCTGTCGTCTCGATATCGAACACGATGTATGTTGCCGCAGCGAGCGGTTCAGGCCTTGATTCCAGTACCATCGGCACCGCATCGTTTACGACATTCGCTTCCACGCCGAACAGTACTTTAATGCCGTGCTTTTTGGCTGCCTTATTGGCGTCGGGGTAACACTGCACATTGCTGTGGTCGGTAACCGCAATCGCTTTGTGCCCCCACTTCGCAGCCGTTTTGATGTACGCGTCTACGGGGGTGACCGCATCCATGACGCTCATTGTCGTATGAAGATGAAACTCCACCCTCTTTTCTTCGGCCTTATCCATACGGTCAGGCGGCGCCTTGACTTCATGCAAATCATTCGGCATCATGACGAGCTCCGGCTCCTGCATGAACCGGTCATATTCGATCCGGCCGCGCGCCTTGACCCATTTGCCGTTCGCAAGCTGATTCAATATTTTTACATCGTCCTTCGTTTTGGCGAACATCTTCATGGCAATCGAATCCGAGAAGTCGGTTACGTTGAAGGTAAACAAAGTGCTGCCGTTGCGCAGCTCCTTCACATCAAGCCCGAATACGGCTCCCTGCACCGTAATTTTCTTCTCTTCCTCAACGATATTCATAAGCGGGACGGGTACTTCCTTAATGTCGTAGCCGACGGCAAGCCTTACTTCGCCTTCATCCTCAGGCTCCGATTCGGACTGGGAGCTAGCCATGAGCTGTTGAACGAATTCCCGGTCCTCCTGAACCATCTTAAGCGCATGCTCGTCGTAAATCTCCTGCCTCGCCTCGCTTACCATCATCTTCACTCTGCATGAACGACCGAAATAAGTGTTGTAAAAACGAATGATTTCATCGTCCAGACGTTTCTTGCGGGCAAGCTCTAAGCCGGTATTATCAAGCAGCGACAAGATCAATAGATCGCCTTCCGCCTCGATTTGCGCTTTCTGCAGCCATCCGTTAACGGAGGCGATTTCGCGCTGCACCCATTCGATAAATAACCCCCAGTATTGGAGGAGGATCGATTCGGTCTCTATGACCGGATCATACAATAGTTGAAAAGAAATAGAAGATATATGCTCGAATTTCATTCGTACGGCTTGACATAAACCGTTATAGGCCTGTAAAGGAACCATGGACGTTTTGCGGATGCAAAACGTCCATTCCCGATTGCTGTTGCTTACGATAACCTGATCGATATATCCGTCTTGAAAATATTGCAGGATAAGATCCTGCGGCAGCTCCGCATGCTGCAATAGCAGCTCGAAACGCTGCCGCTTGTCTGCGGTTTGGCTCATATGGGTACACTCCTTAAGATCCGAACCGAACTAGCTTCAGTTCTTAATAAGCACGGGCAAATACGACGGTATGCTCGGCTGGGTCGCCGCATACCAGGCATGCTTTCTTTTGTTCTGACGGCGTAAACGGTATATTGCGGCTGGTAGCCCCGGTTTCTTCCTTAACTTGCTTCTCGCAAGCGGCTGAACCGCACCATCCGGCTTCAACGAAGCCTCTTTGTTCTTCCAGGAAGCTCTTCATTTCATCCAGGGTGTCGACGGAACGGGAATTGTCAATCCGGAACTGCTTCGCTCTATCGAACATAACTTGCTGCGTTTCGGCTAGGAAAGCCTCAACCTCGGCAATGAGGTTAGCCTGCTGTACAATCCGTTTCTCGCCGGTAATCCGCGAGACGAGAACGACTTGTCCGTTCTCCATATCTCTAGGCCCAAGCTCCAGCCGCAGCGGAATTCCGCGCATTTCGTACTCGTTGAACTTCCACCCCGGACTTACGTCGGTGCGATCGTCAACGCGCACGCGGATGCCCGCTTTCTTCAGCTCCGCATACAGCTCGTCCACTCGGCCTACAACCTGATCCCGCAGCTTTGCCGGACCGATTGGAATCATAATGACTTGCGTAGGCGCAACCTTAGGCGGCAGAGCAAGACCGCGGTCATCGCCGTGAACCATTATTAGGGCGCCGATCAGACGCGTACTGACCCCCCATGAGGTTGTATGGGCATACTGCAGCGCATTCTCACGATCCAGGAACTTGATGTCGAACGCTACGGCAAACTTGGTGCCGAGATAGTGTGACGTTCCCGCTTGAACCGCCTTGCCATCCTTCATCATGGCTTCGATCGAATATGTCTCGACCGCGCCGGCAAATCTCTCGGAAGGAGTCTTCTCTCCCTTGACGACCGGAATCGCCAGAAATTCTTCGACGAACTGCGTATAGACGTCCAGCATTTGCATCGTTTCCTGACGCGCTTCGCCTTCCGTCTCATGAGCGGTATGGCCTTCCTGCCATAAAAATTCGCTCGTGCGCAGAAACGGCATCGTCCGCTTCTCCCAGCGAACAACATTCGCCCACTGATTGATCAGCAAGGGCAAATCCCGATAGGATTGAATCCATTTCGAATACATATGACCGAACATCGTCTCCGACGTCGGACGAATCGCGAGACGCTCTTCGAGCTTCTCGCCCGCCGCTTCCGTTACCCACGGCAGCTCGGGGTTAAAGCCCTCCACATGCTCTTTTTCCTTCTGAAAAAAGCTTTCCGGAATAAACAAGGGAAAATAAGCGTTGCGATGACCCGTTTCCTTAAAACGACGGTCTAAATCGCGTTGTATGTTTTCCCAGAGCTCATAACCTTCTGGACGGAAAACAATACAGCCCCTTACCGGCGAATAATCCATAAGCTCGGCTTTTTTTATAACATCAATATACCATCTGGAGAAATCCTCGCTTTGCGGCGTAATTTCGGTAACAAACTGTTTATCTTTTGACATGAGCGACTGACTACTCCCCTCTTACCAATCGTAAAATATCATTATAGGTGACAACCAGCATAAGCAGCATAATGAGCGCAAAGCCCACGAAGTGCACCATGCTCTCCCGGTTCGGATCGATCGGGCGCCGGCGAATCGCTTCGATCCCGAGGAAAATAAGCCTGCTGCCGTCCAATGCCGGGATGGGCAGCAAATTGAATATGCCTAAGTACAAGCTAAGCAGTGCCGTCCATGAAGTGAGCTGCGCAATGCCTTTTTGCGCGATTTGACTCGTCACTTCCGCTGTCCTGACGGGTCCGCCGAGATCGTCCAGCTTAAACTCGCCGAATAGAAGCTTTTTGAAGCCCTCAAATATGCTTTTCGTCATTTCCTTCATGTAGGTGGCCGCGCCTGTGAACGTTTCGGAGAAAGTAGCCGGTCGCGTCGGCAGCGCCGCACTGATACCGACCTTTCCGACCCCTTCGTCATTCGGCTCCGGCGTAATCGTGATTTGCTGCGCTTTGCCGTTACGAATGATATCCATCTTCACCGGTACATTCGGCGATTTTCCGATAATATCGATCATCTTTTCGAAGTCCGCGCCAATTTTCACGCCGTTTACCGCATCAATAACGTCACCTCTCCGCAAGTCTGCATTATCCGCAGGCATGCCGGCTGTAATTTCATTAACGAGCAGCTTGTCTGGATTATCGACCGGAATACCCGCCATCTGGATATATGCGGCAAATAGAATAAAAGCGAGCACAAAATTCATCATCGGCCCGGCAAAAATAGCTAAAGCCCGTTGACCTACCGTTTTGCTTCCAAATTGCCTGTCAAACGGAGCGATTTGGGTTTCTCTGCCTTTGGTGATCATCAGTGCTTGAGGATGAACCGTATACGTTTCATTCTCCCCTTCAACGTCGAGCGTAAGGGAAAGCTTCCGTTCCAAGTCAATGTTAACAACTTCGCCGCGAATAACGCCGCTCCGCTCGTCAAGACGGTCCAGGTACAGCCTTGTCACTTTGTCTTCCTTTATTCTGACTGCAATGGTCTGTCCGGGCTGTACTTCGACGATTTCCGGATCCTCGCCCGCCATTCTCACGAACCCGCCGGCCGGAATAAGCCTAAGCGTGTATTTCGTCTCTCCCCTTTTTAACGAAAACAATTTCGGCCCAAAGCCGATTGCAAATTCCCGAACCAAAATACCCGCTCGTTTAGCAAAGAAGTAATGACCCCATTCATGGATCGTTACGATTACAAAAAAAACGAGTACCGTCAAAAAGACCACCTGAATCATATGCATTAAGCTGAAGCCTCCTGTTCGTTACGGCCTGTACATAGATTATCATTATTCTCCCGTCCGATACAAGAGAACCGGTATTTGATCCGGCTTATACCGTTTCTGCCATACTGCGCGCCCAAGCGTCTACCTCAGCGATCATTTGCAAATCATTCATATCGGAAGCTTCATGCCTGCTGACGACCGTCTCCAAGATCCTCTCGATATCCAGAAATGTGATTGCGCCCCGGAGAAAACGGGCAACGGCCACTTCGTTCGCCGCATTAAATACAGCCGGAGCCGATTGGCCGGAACGGCCGCATTCAAAGGCGAGCCGCAAACACGGATAGCGGTTGAAATCCATTTCGCGAAACTGGAGTTTGCCGATTTCCGCCAGACGCAGCCGGTTTGTCGGCGTAACATTCCGCTCCGGATAGGAAAGCGCATATTGGATCGGCACCCGCATATCCGGCAGTCCCATCTGTGCGATGATACTGTGATCGGCAAATTCCACGTAGGAGTGAATGATGCTCTCCGGATGAATAATGACATCTATTTGATCATATGTAACGTCGAACAGCCATCTTGCTTCTATGACCTCTAATCCTTTGTTAACCATCGTCGCGGAATCGATCGTAATCTTCGCCCCCATCGACCAATTGGGATGATTAAGCGCTTCGGCTACCGTTACGCCTTCGAGTTGCTGCCTTGTACGATCGCGGAACGAACCGCCGGATGCCGTTAACGTTATTTGGTTCACCGCGCTCCGGTCTTCCCCGTTTAAGCATTGGAAAATTGCCGAATGTTCGCTGTCTATGGGCAGTATCGATACCTGCCGCTGTCTAGCCCGTTCCATCACAATATGTCCGGCGGTGACCAAAGTCTCTTTATTAGCTAACCCGATCATCTTCCCCGCATCGATAGCCGCTAATGTGGGAGGAAGTCCTCTGCTTCCGACAATAGCCGTAACGACGACGTCAGCGTCCGTTCCTGCCGCCACCTCAATTAATCCTTCTTCGCCATAAACAACCTTGGTCCCTGCGGGCAAATGGGGTTTGGCGGCATCGGCATCCGATTTGGTAGCAAGGCTGACGATAGCAGGCTTAAATCTCTTAGCCTGTGCAATTAACAATTCTACGTTTGCGCCAGCCGAGAGACCGCTGATTTCGTACCGTTCAGGGTCGTGCGCGACGATATCCAGCGTTTGCGTTCCGATAGAGCCCGTCGAACCCATTATACTAATCTTTTTCAAGAGAAAACCCTCCAAACTTATACGGGAAGCAGCTCTGTCAGCAGTAACAGCGGAAATACGATAATCCAGCTGTCACATCTGTCGAGAACGCCTCCATGCCCCGGCAGAAGCGAGCCGGTATCCTTTATATCTCTTACCCGCTTATATGCGGATTGAATTAAATCTCCGAATTGACCGGCAACCGCAGCAACTAATCCGATTAGCAGAGCTTTAGGGAAATCAATGAGCTCCGGCGCGTTCCACGCGAACAGCGCCGACACAAGAAGCGAGAGCATTATGCCGCCGGCAGCGCCTTCGATCGTTTTGTTCGGGCTAATCGACGGCCATAGCTTCGTCCGTCCAAAGGCCTTTCCCGCAAAATACGCTCCTATATCGGAAGCCCAGATGCAGCCGAAGGAAAGAAATGTCCAGAACAGTCCATGCTGCTCCACCTGACGAACTTCAATCATGGCCGCGAAGCCGTAGCCTACATATAAAGCGCCAAGCAACATGAGCGCGGCGCCGTCAATCGTCGTTTTATTTTTTGTTAAGACGGTCAGGGCAAGCAGCAGAAAAGCCAGCATCCACAGCACCGTTAATTCCGAAGGAACGCGAATTCCCCAATCCGACCATGGCAGCACAAATAGCAGTACGCCCGCATAGCCAAGAAGCGAAGACGGATGCGACCACCCTACACCGTTCATGCGTGAATATTCTGTAAAACCGATAATAGCCAGCAGCACGAGCAATCCGGTATATAACCATCCGCCTACCACTGTCAGCCCTATAAACAGCGCGCCTGCTATTACGCCAGTAATAATCCGTTGTTTCAATAATGTCACACTCCGTCACCTGAAGCTACAAACCGCCATATCTTCTCGCCCGGCGCTGATATTCCATAATCGCTTCCTGGAAATGCATTTCCGTAAACTCAGGCCAATATACGTCCGTAAACCACAATTCACTATATGCAAGCTGCCACAGCATAAAATTGCTTAAGCGAAGCTCGCCGCTTGTACGGATTAGCAGATCCGGGTCCGGAAGGCCGCTTGTCAGCAATCGGTCAGCCATCACTTTATCATCTATCTCCTCAATCGCCATCCGCCCTTGTTGGACTTCCGATGCGATATCCCTTACCGCTTCGAGCATCTCAATCCGGCTGCCATAATTCAATGCAAAATTAAGTACAAGACCCGTATTATTCGCCGTTTTGACAATTGCTTCCTCTACCGCGCTTATCGTGTATGGCGGCAGATCCTTTTTGTGGCCCATCATGCGAACCTGAACGTTATTGGCTATCAATTCCTCTAATTCAATTTCAAGAAATTGCTGTGGTAATTTCATAAGAAAATCCACTTCAGCCTTAGGACGTTTCCAGTTTTCCGTTGAAAATGCGTATAGCGTTAAATATTTGACGCCCAGCCGGTCTGCGGCCATCGTAATGCGTTTGACCGCCTTCATGCCGGAATGATGACCTGCCATCCGAGGCAGTCCACGATCTTTTGCCCAGCGGCCGTTCCCGTCCATAATGATTGCAACATGTTCAGGTACATTCTCATTGGCCTCAGGTTCGCCCGGCTGCAAGGATGATTTGCCGAATTTGGCCCAAAGTCGCTCGATCATCTGACTTCCTCCCAACCGAAATCAAAACCAAACCCCACCTATCGGAGGGGCTCAGAATATCATTATACTTCCATAATTTCTTTTTCTTTGGCTGAAAGGACTTTATCAACTTCTGTGATGTATTTATCGGTCGCCTTCTGAATGTCTTCTTGATGACCGCGGGACTCATCCTCAGAAATTGTTGTTTTCTCCAGTTTCTTCACGGCGTCGTTCGCATCGCGTCGAATATTGCGAATCGCGACCTTCGCGTCTTCACCGAACTTCTTCGATGTTTTTACGAGCTCAGCACGGCGTTCTTCCGTGAGCGGCGGGATTGAGATACGAATCGACGTACCATCGTTCGAAGGGTTTAGGCCAAGATCCGACTTCATGATCGCCTTCTCAATGGCTGCCATTGATGATTTATCCCATGGCTGAATAAACAATGTCCGTGAATCCGGCGTATTAATGTTAGCAAGCTGATTCAGCGGCGTCATGGCGCCATAGTATTCGACTTGAATGCGATCAAGCAAGGCAGGATTCGCTTTGCCGGCACGGAGCGTCGACAAGTCGCGCTTCATTGCCGTAATCGCCTTCTCCATGCGTTCTTCGGCATTTTTCTTTATTTCTTGAGGCATTATTTGGCACTTCCTTTCACTATCGTTCCGATTTTCTCACCCAGGACGACGCGTTTAATATTCCCTTTCTCGGTAATCGCGAACACGATAAGCGGAATATTGTTGTCCATGCATAGCGAGGCTGCAGTTGAATCCATGACGCCTAGATTCCGGTTGAGCATATCAAGGTATGTAAGCTCCTCGAACTTCTCGGCTGTGTTGTCTTTGAACGGATCGGCCGAGTAAACGCCGTCTACTTTATTCTTCGCCATCAAAATCACTTCAGCTTCAATTTCGGCTGCGCGCAAGGCGGCTGTCGTATCGGTCGAGAAAAACGGATTGCCCGTTCCGGCTGCGAAAATGACGACGCGGCCTTTCTCCAGGTGGCGAATTGCGCGGCGGCGAATATACGGCTCAGCGATCTGCTGCATGGCGATCGACGTTTGTACGCGAGTAGGCACATCGATTTGTTCCAGAGCATCCTGAAGCGCAAGCGAGTTCATGACCGTCGCCAGCATCCCCATATAGTCAGCTGTCGCACGGTCAATCCCTTTCGCTGAACCCGCGATACCCCGCCAAATGTTCCCTCCGCCAGTGACGATAGCCACTTCAACGCCAAGCTCGACAACTTCCTTCACTTGGTTGGCGATCGAGGAAATGACAGTCGACTCAATACCGTAGCCTTCTTGTCCCGACAATGATTCACCGCTAACTTTCAAGACGATACGTTTATATACAGGATGTTCCAACGTGAATACCTCCATCATGCACCTCAGCTGCCCGAGGTCCTTCAAATATAGTCTTGCAATCGAGCCGATAGGATAGGGTCTATTCATAAAAGCAGGCGGGGCGGACGCCCCGCCCCGCCTGTGCGTTCGGATTAAAGTTTCGCTTGAGCCATAACCTCTTCAACGAAATTGTCTACTTTTTTCTCAAGACCTTCGCCGAGCTCGTATCGTACGAAGCGACGGATCGAAATATTCTCGCCGATTGCGCTGATTTTTTCATTCAGCAAAGTCGAGATTGTTTTGTCCGGGTCTTTAATGAAGGATTGCTCCAACAAACAGTACTCTTCATAATATTTCGAAATACGGCCTTCAACCATTTTCTCAACGATTTTCTCAGGCTTGCCTTCGTTTAGCGCTTGAGCCTTCAAAATTTCGCGCTCTTTATCAAGCTCATCCGTTGGAACTTCTTCACGGCGGACGAATTTCGGATTAGCTGCAGCGATTTGCATCGCGACATCTCTTGCAAATTCGCGGAATTGATCCGTCTTGGCAACGAAGTCGGTCTCACAGTTAACTTCAACGATAACGCCGATCCGGCCGCCGGCGTGGATATACGATTCAACTACGCCTTCCGTAGCGATACGTCCTGCTTTGTTAGCCGCCGCCGCCAAACCTTTCTCGCGAAGCAAAGCAATCGCTTTGTCGATATCGTTGTTTGTTTCGTCCAAAGCTTTTTTGCAATCGAGCATTCCTGCTCCCGTTCTTTCACGTAGTTCCTTTACCGCGCTAGCACTAACCGCCATTATAAGCCCTCCTGTAAATTAGGCGAAGCGAAGCCCGCTTCGTCCATGTGTACTTGTTGGTTATTTTACCATATTTTCTTCGTTGATTTACGTTCAAAAAAAGGGCAGTGAGAGGCTTATCACCATCTGACCACCCTTTGTTGACTTGATTAATAATCTAATTAAGCCGTTGTTTGCTCGCCTTGGTTAGCTTCCACGATTGCGTCAGCCATTTTCGAAGTCAACAACTTAACGGCGCGGATTGCATCGTCATTACCCGGAATGACATAGTCGATTTCGTCCGGATCACAGTTTGTATCCACTATACCAACGATTGGAATTCCAAGCTTGCGAGCTTCTGCAACTGCAATGCGCTCTTTGCGCGGATCGATAATGAACAGCGCGCTTGGCAAGCCTTTCATGCCTTTGATACCGCCGAGGAATTTCTCCAAACGGTCTTTTTCTTTGCGAAGAATGATAACTTCTTTCTTAGGCAGAACCTCGAAAGTGCCGTCCTCTTCCCATTTTTCAAGCTGCTTCAAACGATCGATACGCTTCTGGATCGTTTGGAAGTTTGTCAATGTTCCGCCAAGCCAGCGTTGATTGATGTAGAAGTTACCGCAACGTTCCGCTTCTTCCTTTACGGAATCTTGAGCTTGTTTTTTCGTGCCTACGAACAGCATAGTGCCGCCCTCAGCAGCGATCGATTTAACAAAGTTGTACGCTTCGTCAACCTTTTTAACCGTTTTTTGCAAATCGATAATGTAAATTCCGTTTCTTTCTGTGAAGATATAACGATCCATCTTCGGGTTCCAACGACGAGTCTGATGACCGAAGTGTACCCCAGCTTCTAGAAGCTGTTTCATGGAAATAACCGCCATTTCTTCAACACCTCCTGTAATGGTTTTATAGTGCTCCCTCCGCCAGTCGCATCTTTTGTCAAAACTCCCGCCGTGCGGAAGCACCATTTGACAAAATTGACCTGCGTGCGTTTTTAACACCGAAAATTAATATACCATAGATACATAGCTAACGCAACATTCGTTTATGGTTTATCGGCTATTCCGTCTTTGTTTTCTCCGCGATCGCTTCCGCCTGCTCTAGGGTTAAAGGTTTTTTCGTAACGATTGTAACCGCCTCCGCCACGGATATTCCTTCCGGGAACAAAAAGAAACCCGCACGAACCCGTTTGTCGTCTTCCTTCATAATTTTGACGAATTTTGCCTGATTCCCGATAATATGATTCGAGAATAACAGCTCTGCCGTCTGGCTGAGCGTAGTCCCCGCTTCAATCCGAATGAGACGCTCCTTTGCGGCTATATCGGGCTTCTCACTATTTGTATGTAATGCCTCATCCGCTGCAGGCTTATCCTCTGAGGAAGCTTCCTTCTCCTCGGCTGCCGGCTCCGAATCTTTCTTTTCATTTAATAGTGCCGAATCGCGTTCCGCCTTCAGCAGCGCATCCACTTCCGATTGCGTATAAAGATGTTCATCCGTTGCGCCGATCTGCTTCAAGTTATCCTTGCTTTGCTCGCCAAGCAGCATCAATTGAAAAAGCAGAGCTCCAATCATAATACCGGAGCCGAGTCCGATCAAAAAGAACCGATTCTTAAGCATGCGCGGCATCCTCCTGCTTGGCAAGCTGAAGGATAAGCTGTACTTCGCCTTTATTCATTCCCAGTTTTTTGGATATCGCCTCAATGGACTTTCCTTGATCGTACAAATGGAACAACTCCGAATAACGTGCGTGAATGGAGTTAGTCTGAAGCGGAGCTTCGTTAGCCGCAGCGGCAGGTTGTTCGCCTTCCCGAGGCTTTAATGCCGGGGATAGCGCTTCAGCCTGTTGATTCGGCTGTACTGCCTGCCGCGGAAGCATAGCGGGGCTAGCAGGCGATTGTTGAAGATGATCTGCAAGCTGATCGCATTTTCGCTCCAGCAAAGCGATCCT
The DNA here is from genome assembly GCF_000422465.1 of Paenibacillus harenae DSM 16969. GTDB lineage: Bacteria > Bacillota > Bacilli > Paenibacillales > Paenibacillaceae > Pristimantibacillus > Pristimantibacillus harenae. The sequence continues at coordinate 1,362,612 of NZ_KE383842.1, forward strand.
CTTCTCCATAAGATTCGCATCCTGCTTGGCGTCATGCTGCGCTTTGGCAACAAGCTGCACGAGCTCCTCGTTATCCTTCTCCATATTTTCCATAAACTGCTCAAGCGCTGTTTCCATATTTTGAACCGAATGGGCCGGAATCGCGGCGTTTTGTTTTTTGCGGGGCATTGCCAGAGCGCCGACAATGACAACCGCGCCGAGCAATAAAATATATTGTAAGTATGGCTGCATCGTTCATACCTGCCCTTCTCCTGGATGCTGCTCCGTTTATAGCTTTATGTCGACATGATGTCCTTTGAACGGATGAACGGGTCGCTGCGTGTCTTCATGCTCCGCCGAATCCGCGGCTGCTTGCTTACGTTTATCGCTCCGTTCTTCCTCACCTTGCCGTCCTTCCTTCTCGCTCCTTACGTGAAGGCCAGTCGTATGCTCGATTCCTGTATTCTTGCTTCTCAGCTGCTCCGTTTGCTTGGCTGACTGGTCAGCCAGCATGTTCTGATCGGCAACCGGCTTATGTGCGGCCTGCCCGTACATTCCGCTAAATTCCTGGGTGCGCGGAATCGACATTTGCAAATCAATGGATTTATAAGTCAAATCGGCTCACCTCATCGCAAGACGTTTTCCGCCAACATCACGGGGTAAAAGGGACGAGAACGATATCTCCGTCGGAATATCGGAAAGACACGCGCTGCGCGGAATCCTTTATATATTTCGTATATCTGCCGATTACGATTTTCGTGCCTCCGTATACGGTATTTGCCACGTTGATTCTCGACTGATCCGAATCCTCCAGCGTTTTTTCGATTTCGAGAATACGCTGCTTCGTTTGATCGTTTTCCAATACCGTCTGGCGCTTCGTAGCCGTCAGCTTAATTCGCAAACCAAGCTTGTCCGGGGTAAGTTGGCCCGCAGCCGCTAATTGATCAAGAATCGTAAGAGCTTTATCCGTTTTCTCCAGGTTCTCGTTATTTTGCTTGAATTTGGTCCTGAGCTCAAGAAGCTCAGTCCGGTATTCGGGTTTAACCCCTACCTCGATCGAGGTTGCGGTTGACATGGAGTTTCCGATGGTCCTCGCGCTGACGAGATCGCCCGCCTGAATGAGCCCTCCGACAATGAGAGCCTTCGCCCCGGAGCAAACCACGTTTTTTCCCGCTCTCACATGCGAATGCATAATGCTTTGCGACACCAGCACATCTTCGCCGGCAATGACGTTTCCATCCTGTATAAAAGAGCTCCGTACATTGCAAGCCGCTTTGACAAAACCTTTGTTCCCTGCCATAATGCCGCCGGTAATTTCGATCGAGCCGTCCGTTTCGATCTCGGCTCCTTCGACTCCGCCGACGATTCTAATATCTCCGGAAGCTCGAATGCGAAAACCGCTAAGCACATTGCCGCGTATAACAACGGTGCCGATAAAATCAATGTTCCCTACACGGTAGTCCACGTCGCCGTTCACTTCATAAACCGGAAATACATTAATTTTGTCTTTGTCGGTCAATGTGATGAGACCGTCTATGGCTGCGTACATTGCCGTTTTATTATCGTTCACTACGACGTTTTTGCCGACTTTAAACCGGGCCTGCTTTCCGTATTTGGGTGGGATCTCTTCGCCCGTTACGGACATGCCCGGCGCCCCGGGCTCCGGCTCGTACCTTTCCGCGATCAATTGGCCCCGCTTTACATTTTTTAGCTTCACGACTTCTTTAAAATCAACCTTCCCGTCATCAAGCTCTGCCGGACGGTTATCCTGCTTCTCCATATCGTAAGCAAGCTTGATAAAGCCGTCCTTGCCCGGCAAAGCGGGATCCCCTTCAGCGACCAAAGTCTGCTCCTTATAATAAGCAAGAGGATTTGCGCAAATTTGCTTCAGCACCTCGGTTCGGAGTCCATGGACAACCCCATTTCCGCGTATAAAACGTTCAAGCTCCTCGTCGCGAATAAGAAATTCATCCGTCATTCGATTAAAAGTCAAAAAGGCAGACTGCTTGTCAGCTGATGTCTGGATACGCAGGTATGATTCTAATTGTTGATTGTCCACCTTACTCCCCCCTTTCTAATGCTGCATGAGCTGATCTTTATGTTTAGCCAAAGCTCCGCGCAGCCGCAATATGGCTTTGGAGTGGAGCTGGGATATTCTCGAAGGCGATAGTGACATGACTTCAGCAATTTCACTTAGTGAAAGTTCCTCATAATAGAATAGCGAGACGACGATACGTTCTTTCTCAGTCAATCGTTCAATGCCTTTAACCAGCGATTCCTTTAAATAAAATTCATGCACCTTATAGTCCGGGTTCTTCGCCTTATCATCAACGAGCATTGACATTCGGGTCTCCGACTCCTCTTCGCGAATCGGATCCTCTAACGAACATACAGTCGTAACCGCGATATCCTGAAGCATACCAAGAAATTCCTTCTCCGATACTTGCAGGTAGCTGCTGATCTCGGCATCGGTTACGGAACGCAAATATTTTTGCTCTAAATGCTGATAAGCTTCCTCTACTTTTTTCGCTTTCTCGCGGACGGATCTGGGCACCCAGTCTCCTTGCCGCAAGCCGTCGATTATCGCGCCTCGAATGCGCCAGGAAGCATAGGTTTCAAACTGCAAGCCTCTGCAATAATCGAATTTCTCGATGGCGTCAATAAGCCCCATGACACCATTGCTGGCAAGATCGTCTTTCATCACATTTTTGGGAAGCCCGATCGCCATCCGATTCGTCACGTAATCAACAAGCGGCAAATATTGCTCGATCAGCTTTTTCTTCACTTCCAAATCGCCTTGTTCTTTCCAGGCTTCCCACATCTGGAAGTTTGTCAAATGAGGCGTTTTCTGCTCGATCATCGACTCACTCTCCTGTCAGGTGACGAATGGCTTTAACCAATTCTTCAGGCTGTTTATTTTTTGCGGATAACAATTGAGGAGGACTTAATGGACGGAATTCTGCAGCATCTTTAGCAGGCTTGCCGCTAGACGGCTGCGCCATTGCTCCATCCTGCAGTTGTGATTTAAGCAATTCGTTCAAATCATCTGTCTCTTCCGGCGTCTGCATGTCAAGCTGAGTTCCTCTCCCTTCCTCCTGGGCCGCATGCTCCGGAGCAAAGGCGGCAGGAGGACGAAGGATGTATGCCAGGACGGCACGGGCCGCATACGCAAGAACAAAAAAAGCGATGAAAGCATACATACCTCTTAACAGCGTTACCGGAACCGGATTATTCTGGGTTGAGAAAGCTACCGTCAGTACGGTACCGATCAACCCAAATACGACATTCCATCGCCAAGTTCCCAGCATTTCAAATCTCCTTTGTTCCAAACTGCACGCTTCTAATGGATAACATTCCGCTGACGCTGTCGAACTCTATGGTGCGGCCAAAGCTTCCGCCCGTATCCTGAGATACAATCGGAATTTTAAATCTGCTCAACATTGCCGTACATGATTCCACATTCCGGGGACCGATTCTTAGGGAATCCGATTGGCCTGACATCGCAAACATTTGTGCCCCGCCGGCCATTTTGGCTTTTAAGCGTTCCAGGTAAGCGCCGGCGGCAATCATTCGGTCAAGCAGTTCAGGGATAGCCGTATCCGCATATTTGGCGAGGTTTATTGGGGTCTCGCGGGCGATGTCGGAACTCGGGAGCATAACATGCGCCATCCCTGCAATTTTTCTATGCGGATCATATAAAGTAAGCCCGACGCAGGAGCCTAAGCCCGTCGTTTTCAATACGGCTCCTTCCGTCGCGATATTTAAGTCAGCCATGCCTACTTTGACCAAGTTTTGTTGTATCATTCGCCGACGACTCCCAATGACCTGAATATTTTATCAAACGATTCCGGATCGGGAATAAGGAAGAAGTGACCTTCAAGCGACTGATGATCTTCCAAAAATGTCGTTTCGATAAGCAAGGCCGAGTCGCCCATCTCGCCGTACTGCATAAGGCCGTAGCTTAAAATAGCGCCCGCCATATCAACCGCTATAGCCGGGACAGACGGAGCCATCGCCAAATGCGTAAAGTCCGCTAAAGAGGACAAGTAGGAACCGGCCAAAATGTTACCGATCTCACATAATGCGGACAGTTCCATTTCAGAATAGCCGTTCGGCTCCTCCGTGTACATGGACAGCAGCTGCCGCAATATTCGCTTACCGGATTCTTCTTCGATAATAAAAAACATATTGCCTGGAGCCTCGCCCTCCACCCGCAGATATACGGCGATAACGATTTGCTCCGAGCCGCCGACCCGGTCTGCAACCTCTTCAAAAGGAAGCAGGCTTACCTTTGGAACAGCCATATCGACCGGCTTGTCTAACAAGCGGGACAATGCCGTTGCGGCATTGCCTGCCCCGATGTTGCCGACTTCTTTCAAAACATCCAGCTCAAACGCCTCAAAACGGCTGAATAGATTCACGGATTAAACCTCGAGCTGTTCTAACTGGATGATCTCGTTTTTATTCAACACTTCGGATAGGTTCAGCATGATGAGAAGTCGACCTTCACCAAGCTTCGCAATTCCTCTTAAATATTTGGCTTTAATCCCCCCGACGATTTCAGGCGGCAGATCGATTGTGTCCGAATCGATGTCAATGACGTCGTTCGCGGAATCGACGATGAAGCCAACCTCCAGATCCGCGACTGCCACAACGATAATTCGCGAGTTTTCCGTCGGCACGGTCTCGGATAAATTGAAACGGCCGCGCAAATCGATAACCGGAACGACAACGCCGCGGAGATTAATAACGCCTTTAATAAAAGCTGCTGTTTTAGGAACGCGGGTAATTGGAGACAATCTTTCAATCGTGCGAACCTTATCTACTTCAATACCGTACTCTTCGTTGCCCAGCGCGAACACGATAACCTTTAATTCTTCTCCCATCGATAAAACCTCCCTATTTGATAAGTGCATTCGGATCAATGATAAGCGCGACATATCCGTCGCCAAGTATGGTCGCCCCTGAGATTGCTTCGATATTCGTTAAATATTTGCCGAGGGTCTTGAGAACGATCTCGCTTTGTCCGATAAATTCGTCGACCATGACGGCCGCCCACTTATCTCCCTTGCGTACGACGACGATTTCCGTTTCCTGCTCGTCATTTTCGTTGTAATCCGGCGAATCCAGCACCTTGCTCAAGGATACAAGCGGAATGATTGAATTGCGGAACTCAATCATCCGGTTGCCATGTACGTTTAATATTTGCTCTTTGCGAATGATACCGGTCTCAACGATGGATGACAACGGAATCGCGAACTTCTCCGACCCGAGCTTGATCAGCATCGCGGATATAATGGAAAGCGTCAGAGGCAGCTGTACGGAAAATCTGCTTCCCCTTCCGAATACGGAATCAACCGTCACGTTTCCGCCTAGCGACGTAATTTTGGATTTGACGACATCAAGGCCAACGCCGCGGCCGGAAATATCCGAAATTTTATCGGCTGTGCTGAAACCGGCTGCAAAGATCAGCATATTAATCTCATCTGAAGTTAGTTTGCCTGCCTGTTCTTCTGTAACGACGCCGTTTTTTATAGCTGTTTTTAATACTTTTTCCCGATTGATGCCGCGGCCGTCTTCTTCGACCTCGATAAATACGTGATTGCCGCTGTGATAAGCTCTTAAATAGATTTTGCCCGTATCCGGCTTGCCTGCCGCAATTCGCTCTTCGACGGTCTCAAGCCCGTGATCGACGGAGTTGCGGAGTAAATGAACAAGCGGATCGCCGATCTCATCGATTACGGTGCGGTCCAGCTCCGTGTCGGCGCCAGTAATAATAAGATCAATTTTTTTGTCCAACGATTTCGCAAGGTCTCGGATCATCCGCGGGAAGCGGTTAAAGACCGAATCGACCGGCACCATCCGTAATTTCAAGACGATGCTCTGCAGATCGGAACTGACGCGAGCCATATGCTCAACCGTTTCCGTCAGGTCCGGCCGCTTGATCTCGCTGGCCAACTGCTCAAGCCTTACCCGGTCGATGAGCATTTCACTGAACAGGTTCATTAACGTATCCAGTCTCTCGATATCAACCCGAATCGTACGCGATACGTTGGCCGCAGCAGGCGCCGCTCCGCCGGCTTTCGCTTTGCTTGGGGAAGCTTCCTGTACCAAAGCCGGAGCTGCCTTTAACTCCTGCGCCGGCACCGATACCGCTTCTGCCGCTGCAGCTGCTGGCGCCCTGTTCAAGACAGCTAGTGATTCCGTATCGAGCGCCGTTATAACGACAGCATCAATTTCAGAGATGTTCAAGATTTGAGTTTGAAGATCCTCCAGGCTCACATTTGAGATCATAAAGACCGAGAAGGAGAAATCAAATTTCTCTTGTTCGATGTCTTGAACGGAAGGATCCGATTTAATGACCTCGCCGCTGCGTTCAAGCACTTCGAAAACCATATAGGCGCGAACCGCCTTCAATAAACAATTATCCCTGATCGTTACCTGTAAATGAAAAACTTGAAGTCCGCCTTCGATGGACTGCAGTAGGATAGAAGATTGGTACTCATCGAGAAGCATAGCTCCTGCAGAGTCCGTCGATACGGCCGCCGCAGCGGAAACGGGAGCGGCTTCCGCAGCTTTGCTCGCGCTGTAATCGCTTTTAAGAATAATTTGAAGGGATGCAACAATTTGCGTCACGTCAGCCTTACCCGAGCCGCCGCCAACGATGTCCTGTACCATGCTTTCAAGCGCATCCAAGCCTTTGAATAGAGTGTCAAAAATAAAGTGGTCCATTTTTAGTTTACTGTTGCGAACCAGGTCGAGTACATTTTCCATCTCATGCGTTAATGCCGCCAAGTCTTCAAAGCCCATCGTGGCGGACATCCCTTTCAGCGTATGCGCCGAACGGAAAATGGATTGAACGATGCTTAGCTCCTCCGGCTCGCTTTCCAGCCGCAGCAGATTTTCATTCAGAGACTGCAGGTGATCGTTTGATTCGTCGATAAACATCGACAGATAAGCATTCATATCCATTTCTCAGCACCTCCTGTTAGTATGGTTGGGCTACAAGCCTTTATTTCAACACTGCATGCACGATTTGTGAAGCAATTCGTTGCAGCGGTAATACTTTATTGACACAGCCGGCTTCAACGGCTGCACGAGGCATACCGTATACGACGCAGGATTCCTCGGCTTCCGCGATCGTCGAATCTACACCGTGATCGATAAGCTTCCGCATCCCCTTCGCACCGTCGCTGCCCATGCCCGTCATGATGACTGCGTGCCGTTTCAATTCCTTGCAGCCGAGTAAGGATTCGAACAAGACATCGACCGAAGGCCGGTGTCCGTTGCGCTGCGGCTGCTCCGTCAGTTGAATCGCATATCCGGCAGCATCCTTGGTAAGCTCCAGATGAAATCCTCCCGGCGCGATATAAACGACTCCGGCGGAAACCCTCTCCCCCTGCTCTGCTTCAACGACCCGCATTTCGCTAAAGCTGTCCAGCCGCTGAGCAAGTGATTTCGTGAATTTCGGCGGCATATGTTGAACGACGAGAACCGGAGCCGGAAAGTCGCCGGGAAGAGCAGTAATGACTTCATGAAGCGCCCTTGGACCGCCGGTCGAAGTGCCGATCGCGACAATATGCTTGAACGGCTTCGCCTGGCTGTCTATCGCATTTAATGAAGGCGATGGCGGTTCCGCGTGCTTCGGTTTAGCCTCGCGTACCTCCGGTTTCGATCGCGAGGCAGGAAGTGTTTTGGGCGCTTCAGTACCCGATTTGCTTTTATTCGGCTTCGCAGGAGAAAGAGACGCAGAACCAGCCCCCGCTTGCTTGTCCCGATCCGGCTGTGAGTACGGTAAAGACCGTTCCCTCACAGGCGAATACTGTCCTGTTGGCGGCGGATTAATCGGCTGGACGGGCTTCCGGGCGGCATCGAATCCCTCAGGAGCCGCTAGCCCCGGTTGGTCTCCCCTTCTTTTCGTTTCTTCCTTGATTGATAAAGCGGGCTGGTACCGCTTCGTCATGACTGCGATTCGTAATTTCTCCAACAGCGCTTCGCGGACATGTTCGATATCATTTGAAAAAACGCCGGAAGGCTTTCGAATGAAATCGAATGCGCCATACTGCAGCGCTTTGATCGTCTCTCTCGTATGGTCTTCGCTAATGCCCGACAGCATAATAACGGGAGTCGGATTTTGCTTCATAATAAGCTGTAAAGCTTCCAAGCCGTTCATCACCGGCATTTCTAAATCGAGCGTGACCGCATCCGGTTTCCATTCACGCACAGCCTCGATGGCTTCCATTCCGTTAACGGCGGTTGCAACGATCGAAAATTGCGGGTCCTGAACGATAAGATCGCTAATGAACTTTCTCATAAATGCGGAATCATCGACAACAAGCACGCGATAAGAATTCATCCTTTCCCACCTCAATTCCAAAGGATTATCTCGAAAGTTTGAACATTTTATGTAAAAATCCTTTGACGCCGCCCCCGGCTTCGCTGTCCTGCGGAAGATCTAAAAATTGCCTCGCGATTCTCTCGATTGCAAGCGTTGCGTCGCATCCCGGATAGGCAATGGTAAACGGTTGCTGGCGCTTCACGGCCTTAGACACATTTGGATCATCAGGCACAAAACCGAGCGAAGGCAATTCCGATTGAAGAAACCGCTGTGCGACTAAGCTGATTTTATCCGCCGTCTGTTTTCCTTCGCGGTTATCGGCTGCACGGTTGACTATAAGCTTAAAGCTGACCTCTACATTCATCGCTTTGACCATTTTAATAAGCGCATAGGCGTCCGTGATCGAAGTTGGTTCCGGCGTCGTAACGACAATCGTTTCCTGCGCGGCGGAGATGAACTTGACCGTTTCCTTCGATAAGCCCGCCCCTGTATCGAACAGAATGACATCGTACTTGCCATGAAGCTTGCCGATCTCTTCAGCGAATCCGTCGAGCTGCTCCTGCGACAGATCCAGCAAATCCTTAAAGCCCGAGCCGCCGGCAATAAAGTTCAAGCCTTCCGGCCCCGCCTGAACAATATCCCATATCGTTTTCTCCTGTTTGAGTAAATGGTACAAATTGTAAGTAGAGGAGACGCCCATCAGCACATCAATATTGGCCATGCCGATATCAGCATCGAAAACAAGCACTTTCTTCCCCAATCGTTGAAGCGTGATGGCGAAGTTCAGGCTGAAGTTGGATTTCCCAACGCCGCCTTTGCCGCTGGTTACCGTAACGACGCGTGTTGTCCGGCTTTCTTCTTGCAGCATTTTATTTTTGACTAAATTACGCAATGCTTCCGCTTGATCATTCATAGGCTCTTACTCCCTAACAAATGTTGAATGTAGGATTCGGCACGGAATCTCTCGATATCATCCGGAACCGTCTGCCCGCTCGCCATGTAGGTGGGATACAGATCAAAATCCATAATCAGATTAAAAATCGCACCATACACGGACGTTTCGTCAAGCTTTGTGAACAAAACCTTTTTGACGCCGTATTTGCTGAAATGTTCGGCTACGGCCGCCATATCCTTCGTCTTCCCGGTCACGCTTAGTACAAGTATCGTTTCCTTCGGTTCGCTTGATTGGAGCAAGCTGTTCACTTCCGAGACATGCAGCTCGCTGCGAAAGTTTCTTCCCGCCGTATCCATATAAAGAAGCTCACGCTCCGCCAACTGATTGAACGCCTTCGGCAGGTCCATAGGAGAGAACACGACCTCCAATGGCACGTTCAAAATATTGGCATAGGTTCTAAGCTGGTCAACAGCCGCAATCCGATATGTATCCGATGTAATAAAGCCGACCTTTTTCCCGTGCTTAATCGTCTGTTCGGCAGCCAGTTTGGCAATGGTGGTCGTTTTACCGACCCCGGTAGGCCCGACAAAATGGACAATGCGAGCCTCTCCGCTAATTCCGCTGTTCCCGTACGGCTTGAGCCATTCCTTCAGCTGGGAGGCGGCATGCTCCCACACCTGGTCTTTGGAATAGTTGGTTCTCTCTTCCGACTGTTTCTCGGAAATCGATTGAATCAAACGGTCAACCCACTGTGGAGCCATTTCTTGCTCGATTAAATGCTCCTTCAGCTGCCAAATCTCATCGGACATGCCCGCGAGGTCCGTCCGCTGATTGGAAAGCTTAGTCATGTATTCCTTCAGATTGCGGATTTCGTCAAGAATATGCTGTTCTCGGTCAACATTATGCGCGGCTGAAGGCTTTGGCGGCGAAGGATTCAATACGGCCGTTGAAGCGCGCTGCGCGTTTTGGATCATTTGCCCGAAATCGGAATCCGGCTTCGAAGCCGCTTTTGGCTGCTTGGCAGGCGTATTCGCATGCTTGGATTCAATCGCGGCGATGACTTCCATCTTTTTCTTGCGGAACATGCCCATGAAACCGCCGATCTTTATTTCCTTCGTATTTAATATGACGGCGTCATTTCCAAGCTCACTGCGAATTAAGGATACCGCCTCCGGAAGGGCATTCACGACGTAACGCTTTACTCTCATAGATTCACCACCCCGACGCTTTGAACTTCAATGTTAGGTTCCAACTCGCTGTAGGACAGGACGGGCACGTCTTGCATCGTCCTTTCGACGATTTGTCTTAAATACATCCGTATGGTCGGCGATGCCAATACAACCGGCTGTTGGCCGGATTGAATTTGGCGATTCACATGCTCGTTTAGCTTTTGATAAATTTGCTGCGTAGAAACCGGATCTAATGCGATATAGCTGCCTTGATCCGATTGCTGGACGGATTCGGCGATTTTTTTCTCCAGCTGCGGACCAACCGTAATAACGCGAAGCGTATCTCCGCTGGATGAAAATTGCTGTGTAATTTGCCTGGACAATGCTTGCCTTACATATTCCGTGAGTATATCAGGGTCCTTCGTATAGTTTCCGTGATCGGCTAGAGCTTCAAAGATCGTTACCAGATCCCGGATCGAAACCTTCTCTCGAAGCAGCTTCGCTAGCACTTTCTGCACATCCCCGACCGTTAATATAGAAGGAATAAGTTCATCGATGAGAGCCGGATACGTTTCTTTCACATTTTCGATGAGCATCTTAGCCTCTTGACGGCCGATAAGCTCATGGGCATGTCGTTTAATGATTTCAGTCAAGTGAGTAGCCACAACGGATGGCGGATCAACAACCGTATAGCCCGAAAGCTCCGCCCGCTCCTTCATCTGTTCATCGATCCAAATGGCCGGAAGTCCGAATGCCGGCTCCGTCGTCTCGATGCCGACAACCGAATCGTCCTCAAAGCCGGGACTCATGGCCAAATAATGATTGAGCAGCAGGTCGCCTCTTGCGACTGCGTTGCCTTTTATTTTTATGACGTACTCGTTCGGTTTAAGCTGTATGTTGTCTCGAATCCGAATGACCGGAACGACAAGTCCAAGCTCTAAGGCGCATTGTCTGCGAATCATAATGATCCGGTCAAGCAAGTCCCCGCCTTGCTGCGTATCCGCTAGCGGGATTAATCCGTAGCCGAATTCGAATTCGATCGGATCTACCTGAAGCAGGCTGATAACGCTCTCCGGGCTTCTGACTTCTTCAATTTGCTGCTCCTCCACAAGCATCTCTTCCTGCTCATGCTGTTTGTTGATCGCTTTCTGCATATACCAGCCGCCGACAGCCAGCATGATGGCAAACGGCCATGTTCTAAATATGCCGATCGGCGTAAAACCTAACAGGGCAATCGTTCCTGCCGCTATGTAAAGAAGCTTCGGGTATTTAAACAGCTGTGCGGTAACATCCTCCGCTAAATTTCCGTCGGAAGCTGCTCTTGTAACGATAAGGCCGGCGGCCGTAGAAATAAGCAGCGCGGGAATTTGACTGACCAGGCCGTCGCCGATCGTCAGAATCGAGAAGGTTGCCAGCGCTTCGGTAAAGCTCAACTCGTGAATGGACATTCCGATAATAAATCCGCCAAGCAAGTTGATGATAAGGATGATAATAGAAGCGATGGCATCACCTTTGACGAACTTGCTGGCACCGTCCATCGCTCCGTAGAAATCGGCTTCACGCTCGATCTTGGATCTGCGCTCCCTTGCCTGCTGCTCGTTAATCAATCCTGCATTTAAATCGGCGTCGATACTCATCTGCTTACCCGGCATCGCGTCGAGCGTAAATCTAGCGGCAACTTCCGCTACCCGTTCCGAGCCTTTCGTGATGACGAGAAACTGAACAACGACGAGGATAAGAAATACGATAAACCCGATTGCAATCTGTCCCCCGCCGACCCAGCTCCCGAAAGTGGCCACAACCTCGCCGGCTTCGGCATGCGATAATATATTTCGAGTCGTGGATACGTTCAGCGCTAACCGGAACAGCGTCGTTATTAACAAAATCGCTGGAAATATCGAGAAATCCAGCGCTTCTTTCGTATTCATCGCAATCAATAATATCATCAGCGCCATTGAGATATTAAGGATAATGAGTACGTCCAGCAGCAGAACGGGGATCGGGATGATCATCATGAGAACGATGCCGATTACGCCGAATAAAATAACTAAGTCTTTTGCTTTCATGACGTTAATTTCTCCCCCCCGTATTAGGATGATTTGGCCCGGCCTTTCAATTTATATACATATGCCAGCACTTCAGCGACTGCCTGGAACAAGTCCGGAGGAATGACATCCCCGATTTCGGCCCGTTCATACAACGCTCTAGCCAGCGGCTTGTTTTCCATCGTTATAACGCCGTTTTCTTTGGCTATTTCTCTTATGCGCAACGCGACATGATCCATGCCTTTGGCAATGATCTTCGGCGCTTCCATTTGGGAGGCATCGTATTTTAATGCGATTGCAAAATGCGTAGGATTCGTGATAATAACATCCGCTTTAGGAACTTCCTGCATCATTCTCTGCAGAGCCATTCTACGCTGGCGCTCCTTAATCCGGCCTTTAACGATCGGATCGCCTTCCGTCTTCTTATATTCGTCTTTTATATCCTGCTTCGACATCCGCAAGCTCTTGTTGTGCTCATATCGCTGATAGAAATAATCCGCGAAAGCCAGAACGGCAAGCACGGCGCCGATCTCGATCCCAAGCTTGACGGTTAAGCCCGCAGTAAAGCTGAAAATTTGTTGAAGCGGCATGCTCGCAAGCACCAATAGCCGTTCCCACTCTTTTGTAATCGTCATATAAACCAGAATTCCGATGATGAGCAGCTTCAACACGCTCTTGAGAAACTCCACTAACGTTCTTGCTGAAAAAATTTGTTTAAATCCGTTAATCGGGTTTATTTTGGATAGCTTCATCTTAAGAGGCTCACCGGTCAATAAAAAACCAAACTGGATGACATTCCCCGCCAAGCCCACGATAACCGCGATCGCAAAGACGGGCATTAGAATAAGCAGAAGCTCAAGCGTAATATCGTTGAACAAGGACAAAGCATTTTCGGCCGTCAAGTTCATCAGCAGCCAGTCTTCGAACAAATTGCGAAACAGCATCGTGATATGTTCTTTAAAGTAGCCGCCCATCATAATAAGACCAAGAAACGTAAACAGCATAATTAATGAACCAGGCAAATCCGCCGATCTGGCAATTTGCCCTTTTTTCCTTGCTTCTTCTTGCTTCTTCGGCGTTGCCTTCTCAGTCTTCTCCTGACTGAATAATTGAAGATCAAGCTCTAGGCGGTACTTGCGCACGATTGCTTCCTCCCATTACCCTGCAGGCGGCGGTCCTTGAACGATTCCTAAAAATTGCTTAAGCGAATCAAACATAATCGAAAATAATTGCTCGAAAATACCCGTAAGGCTAGGCATAAGCAAGACTAGCAAGAGCAACCCGATAATCAGCTTAAGCGGAATACCGATTACGAAAACGTTATACTGCGGAGCCGTCTTGGTCAGGAAGCCCAAACCGACATCAGCGAGAAACATGGCAACCACTAACGGAGCCGATAATTGAATTGCCAGCAAAAAAGTGTTTCCGACCGTTCTCGTCAAAAAATCCGTTACGCTGCCGCTCATCATCCTGGTGTAGAGCTCATTCGACAGCGGCATCCACTCGTAGCTGTCCATCAAGCCGGTCAATAAGAAATGGTGGCCGTTCATCATCAAGAAGATGACAATCATAAGCATATATTTAAAATTGCCTAGCAGAGGCGCAGACGCTCCCGTGTGAGGATCGACGATATTCGCCATCGCGAATCCGACTTGCAAATCCATGAAGGCTCCAGCGGTCTGCACGACCGTAAAAAATAAATATACGACAAATCCCAATAAGACGCCGATTAATATTTCCCGTAGTAAGACAAGCACATATTCGGCATCGGGCACAATCGACTGCTTCATTCCGTACGTTATGAAAACGATAAACGAAATGAAAAAGCCGAGTCCGATTTTGAACGTATTCGGTACGCCTCTTGAAGAAAAAATCGGCGCAACGACGAAAAATGCCGTTATTCGACAAAAGATAAGCAAAAAAATAGGAAACCCTTGTACGATCACATTCATTCTTTCACAACCTAACCGATGTATTGATGTAAGTTATTCAGCAGATTGTAAGTGAAATCGATGACCGTATTCAAAATCCATGGACCAAATACGATAATGGACACAAAGACAGCTACTATTTTGGGAACAAAGGCGAGTGTCTGTTCCTGAATCTGTGTGGTCGCCTGAAAGATGCTGACAAGCAATCCGACGATTAAAGCAAGAGCGAGCATTGGCGCACTGGCTTTCAAAACCACAAATACGGCCTCGCCGGCCAATCCGATTATGAAATCAGTACTCATCGATCGTCCCCCCTTGCTTCACTCACGTGTTGAAGCTTAACAATAATGATTTTACGATTAAATACCAGCCGTCAACGAGCACGAACAGAAGAAGCTTGAACGGCAGCGAGATCATGACAGGCGGAAGCATCATCATCCCCATAGCCATCAAGGTGCTTGCTACGATCATATCGATGACCAGAAACGGGATAAAGATCATAAATCCCATTTGAAAGGCGGTTTTCAGCTCGCTTATGGCATAAGCCGGAATTAATACCGTTATCGGTATATCTTCGTACGATTCCGGTTTTTCAGTCTTGGTATAGTTCATAAACAGAAGCAGATCCTTCTCCCTTGTATGGGAGAACATAAATTTCTTCATCGGGACCGCTGCTTGCTCAAAGGCTTCGGTTTGCGATATTTCACCTTTCAAATAAGGCTGTAGCGCAGCCTCATTCACTTGCGAGAAGGTTGGCGCCATGATGAAGAAGGTCAAAAACATAGCAAGACCGATGAGAACCTGATTAGGCGGCATTTGCTGCGTGCCGAGCGAAGTCCTTACAAAGCCCAGCACGATTACGATCCTTGTAAAGCTGGTCATTAACACCATGATTGCAGGCGCAATGCTTAAAACTGTAATTAGCAGAAGTATGGATATTGCGCTTGTGCCAGGTGCCTCGCCATTCCCGTTACCAAAGTTAATAGAGACATCGGGCAACGGCTCAGCGAACACTTGATTATGAATCAACATGGCAAGCAGCTGTATAGCAACGATTGATATCCACCATTTATTTTTCATCATCCATCAACCGTTCATTTGTTTTTGGGTCATGTAGCAAGGATTCCAGCTGCTGCTTGCGGTCAGCCTGCTGGTTAAGCTTGCTTTGGAGCATATGCTGGAATGACGACGCTGAGTTCCATTGCTCATTTGACGGTTGACCGGCTTCCGCACGTTCACCGCGATTTTTCACTTTGTCTAACAGCTGCGTCAATAGATTTTGCGGCCAAACCGATTCCTGCTGCCGTTCAAGCGCGGCGATCACAGCCCGTGCTTGCTCGGGATCATCCAGCTTATCGATCAATGTGATGCTTTCCCCGACTCCGACAATGTAAATACGGCCCGCTATTTCAACTACTTGAAGGGAATGGTTCTGTCCAAGCGCAATACCGCCGAGCGAGCGAAGCGAACGATTCGTTCCCCATGCGCGGTTGCGCTGGGACAACCATTTAATCACGAAGATAATAAGGACAATGACCAGTGCAAGAGAGATGATCACCCATATCAAGCTGCCTGCAACATTAGCGGATCCGGTGTACGCCATCTGTCCGTCACGTTCCGCGCTGCTGCCATTTGTTGCAGCAGCAGCTGCAAATCGTGGACAAATCGCCATCCCAAGTGCAGACACCATTGAAATGCGCGAGTAAATGTTAAACATGGCGCGTCCGTTATCCGAGCGTTTTCTTAATCGCTTCAATAACGCGATCGGCTTGAAACGGTTTTACAATGAAATCTTTAGCGCCCGCTTGAATCGCATCGATAACCATTGCTTGCTGCCCCATTGCCGAACACATAATGACTTTTGCGTTTCCGTCCAGCTTTTTAATCTCTTTCAATGCGGATATGCCGTCCATCTCAGGCATCGTAATATCCATCGTTGTCAGATCCGGCTTTAATTCCTTGTACTTCTCAACTGCTTGTGCGCCGTCTTGGGCTTCACCGACGACCTCGTAGCCGTTCTTCGATAAAATGTCACGGATCATCATGCGCATGAATGCTGCGTCGTCTACGATAAGAATGCGGTTTGCCATCTTTTTTATCCTCCTAGGATGTTATTGTAGTTTTGAAATTCGGTCCCATTGGCTTACGATATCCGTTACTCTGACGCCAAAGTTTTCATCTATGACAACAACCTCGCCTTTGGCGATTAGTTTGTTGTTAACCAATATGTCAACCGGCTCGCCGGCCAGCTTGTCCAACTCGATAATCGAACCTTGCGACAGCTCTAAAATATCCTTTATTTGCTTCTGGGTCCTTCCTAATTCTACTGTGACCTTCAGCGGTATGTCGAGAAGCAAATTGAGATTTGAATCCTCGGTTTGAACGAACGGCGCGTTCCCAAAATTGGCAAATTGCACAGGCTGAACATTGACGTTCCGGTTCGCTGCATGACCATAAGTATTCGGTCCGGGCGGCTGCATCGCGTAATCAAAACCGGCTGCAGGCGTCTGATCCTGCGTTGGCGGCAATTGCTGCATCGGAGGTGCCATATTCGCATGAGGTGGCACGACATTCAAGTGGGCCGCTGCCGCGGTCTGCTGCATGGCTGCCGCTTGCTGCATTTCGGCAGCCTGCTGCGCTGCTGCCGGAGAAACCGTTACGGCTTGCTGTACCGGTTCTTCATCCACGACACCCATCAATATGTCTACCATTTGCTTAGCGAATGCAATTGGAAGCAGCTGCATGATGGTTGAATCAATAAGATCGCCAATCGTTAACCGGAAGGAGATTTTAATAAACGCGTCCACCTGTGGCAGATGATCCATGCCATCGCCGTTGTTAACGTCCAGAATATCGATTCCGGGCGGTGAAATATTAACGAACCGATTAAAAATCGTAGACATCGATGTAGCCGATGAACCCATCATTTGATTCATTGCTTCCTGAACGGCGCTAATATGAATTTCGTTTAGCTCTTCCAGGGTTACTTCCCCATCGCCTCCGAGCATAAGATCCGCAATGATTTGCGCGTCCTTCGTTTTGATCACCAAGGAATTAATGCCTTGGAAGCCGTCAACATACTGAACGCTTACCGCTACGTGAGGCTTGGGGAATACATCCGCCAGCTCGTCCTTCTTGACTAGCGTGACCTGAGGCGTAGTGATGTCGACCTTCTTCCCCAGAAGCGTGGATAATGCAGTAGCAGCGCTGCCGAACGTGATATTGCCGATTTCACCAAGCGCATCTTGTTCCAAGGATGATAAATAATCTGAAAGCTGTTCGCTATTTGAGGTTGATTGCTCAGACTCCGGCTCATTGGAGGATTGACGAAGCAATGCATCTATTTCCTCTTGCGATAAATAATCCTTACTCATCATTGTTTTCTTCCACTCCCTCGCTTATGACCTCGTCCACTTGCACAGCCAACCGGTCCTTTACGGAGCCTGGGCTGCCAATGAATTTAAGCTTCTCACCAACCTTAATCTTAAGACCCTCGTCAAGCGACTTATTCAGTGATATAACATCGCCTACATTTAAACCGAGAAATTCCTTGATCGTAATGGACGACTCGCCGAGCTCAGCCACAATCGGAAGCTTGGCTTTACTGACCCGTTGCTCCAACATCTCTTTTTCTTCCGGCGCGCGCGCCTTCTTCTGCGATACGAACCAGTGGTGCACGGATAGTCTTGACATGATCGGCTCGATGACCACATGCGGGATACATAAGTTAATCATCCCCGTCGTATCACCGATTTTTGTACTGAAGGAGATTAAAGCAATCGTCTCATTAGGCGATACGATCTGCATGAATTGCGGGTTCGTCTCCAAAGCTTCAAGCCTCGGCGATATATCGATTATCGTCTTCCAAGCCTCCTGCAGGCTCTCAAACGTACGGCTAAAAATACGCTCCATTACAATCGTTTCTATTTCGGTTAAATTACTTATCTTATTTGGTGCAGATCCTTGACCGCCCAACATTCGATCCACCATGGCGTAGGCCACATTCGGATGAACCTCAAGCACCATTCGCCCTTCCAGCGGCTCCGCTTCAAAAACGTTCAAGATCGTCATTTTCGGAATGGAACGAATAAATTCGTCATACGGCAATTGCTCGACCTGCACGACATTAATTTGAACAAAAGTGCGGAGTTGCGCAGAGAAATAGGTTGTCAAATATCGCGCGAAGTTCTCGTGAATGCGTGTCAAGCTTCGAATATGGTCCTTCGAGAACCGGACCGCGCGCTTGAAGTCATACACGCTGACCTTCCGTGTCGTTTCTTCCTTTTTTAAATCCTCGGCATCCATTTCACCTGAGTCTAAGGCGGCAAGCAGCGCGTCAATTTCGTTTTGCGATAAAACATCAACCAAATATCTCACCTCCTTCGAGGAATGTCGGCATTATCCGTTAGAGCTCTGTAATAATAAAGTTCGTAATCTCTACTTTAACCAGCTTCCCTTCCGGGATGATGGGGTTAATCAGGTTTAGAAGCTTCGACTCCAAAGCGTCTTCACCTTGTGAGCCGTTAAGCTCTTCTGCCGTCATATCAGCCAATGTTCGATTAATGATCGGTCTTACTTCAATTTCCAGCAGCTTATCGAATTCTTCCTTCGTCTTCTTGCTGTCCAGCCGGAAGGCAAAGCTAAGCACGACAACATATTCCTGATCCTTCAGGTTTCTTCTGAAATCCTTAAGTTCGGATGTTACCTCTACCCGCTCATCGGCGGACAACACTTTCACTTCGATCGTTTCCGTCTCCGCGCTTATTTCTTTCGGATCTGAAAAAAAAGATTTAAACAAAATGATCGAAACAATCGCAATCAGCGTAATGGCAAGAAGTATGGTGATTAACCATGGAATCATCTTTTTCATGTCGAAGGACCCTCCGTTAGCTCGCTCTTTTGGGCCGCCGCAATGAGGCCAATGGTACGAAGATACTGCTGATTAAGCAGCAGCAGCTCTGCCGATTTTTCCTTCACAACCAGCTTCTTGCCCGTCGTTAGCGTTATAACCGTATCGGCAGACTCTTCGATCACTTCGATTAGAAGAGCATTAATTATGACTTTCGTGCCGTTAAGTCGAGTTACGGTAATCATCATTGACCCCCTTCACACCAAGGGGAGACGTTACGCCTCCCGCCGGTTATGACTTATCTATCGTTTTAAGTTTACAACCTCTTGCAGAATCTCGTCGGAAGTCGTGATAATACGTGAATTCGCTTGGAAGCCTCGCTGGGCAACGATCATTTCCGTAAATTCGGCCGTCAAATCCACATTAGACATTTCAAGCTGTCCGGCGATGATGGCTCCCGTGCCGAATTCAGGATCGCCTGCGAATGTCAGGAAGCCCTCGATATCAGCTTCAGGGTTTGCATTTGCCGTAACGCGGTACATGTTGCCGCCTAGCTTCTCAAGACCGCTTGGGTTAACGACCTTTGCGACTCCGAGCTGCTCGATCGGCTCTGTTCCGTCTGCGGTAACGCCCATGATCGTTCCGTCCTGACCGATCGAGAACGCCGTCACCTCTTCACCCAGCGTAATGATATCTCCGGCTGACGATAACACGAAATAGCCGTCAGCGGTAACCAGCTGTCTGTTCGAATCAAGCGTGAAGTTGCCTGCGCGCGTAAGCAGCATCTCTGAGTCTTCATTCGCTCTGACTACAAAAAATCCGTCACCGTCAATCCGAAGATCCGTTGGCTGATTCGTCGTCATTGCGCTTCCCGCAGTATGTACCGTATCAATGGCGCTGATGGATACGCCGAGGCCGATTTGCTTCGCATTAACACCGCCGCGTTCGCCTTCTTCCGGAGCGGTAACACCGGCAACCGTTTGGCTTAAAATATCTTTGAACATCACGCGTCCGGCCTTAAATCCCACGGTGTTGACATTCGCAATATTATTGCCAATGACGTCCAGCTTCGTTTGAAATCCGCGCATGCCGCTCACGCCAGAATACATCGATCTTAGCATTTTATTTCCTCCCTAATAATAAATGAATGAATGAGTTCCATCCTGGCATAATACAATGCTCGCACTATCATAAGCTGCTTCATTCGGTCCACAGCTTAAGGCTTCCAGTTAGGTCCAGCCTTACGATAAGATAATAGCGCTGTCGATCTGGGTAAATACGTTGCTTCTCATTTGTCCGCCGTCCATCGCCGTCACAACCGTACGGCTCGGCACGTTCACGATCATCGCGATATCACGGTACACGATTAAAGAGTCCTGCGCACCCTTCGATGCGGCTTCTTCAACGGCATTTATTATTTTCGTTAATGATTCCGGCTGTAATTGAATACCGCGCTGCTGCATTCGAACTTCCGCGTGATGGCTGAATTTAAGCACCTTAGCATCCAGCATGTCCTGAAATTCTGTTGATTTCGGCAAACGGCTTTCCTGAGCCTTGTTAGGCAGCAGAGGCGTCGATTTTAGCGGAAATAAATGCCCGATCTTCATACGTTCATTCATTAGACCGTTCCCCCTTCTGCTGCGTCAGCTGAATCAGAAGGCTCGTTACCCGTTGAAGCCGTACTTGTCTCTTCTCCGGATTCGTCAGTCTCGTTCGTTGCGTCATTTGTTTCTGAAATAGCCGTCACATAATCAAGCGCAATCTCGGATCCGCCGACTGAAGCATATAGAATGCCATCCTTTGAGACGATGGAATCAACCACGCCGCTTAATTTCACAATACCGCCTGATTCGTCATACTCGTTCCATTCGATCGTCTTGCCGATCAGACTGGAAGCCGATCCGATGCTTTGCCGCATTAGCGTAAGCTCCGATGCCATATTCATAAGCTGTTCAACTGACGTAAATTGCGCCATTTGGGCGATAAAATCCTTATCCTGAAGCGGCTGCATCGGATCCTGGTTACGCAGCTGCGTAACGAGAATGCTAAGAAATTGATCTTTTCCCAAGGTGTCTGTTTTTTTGGATGCGGCTGCTTGGACGTTGCTCTTGCTGTAATTTGGCCATACCGTTTTGGTGGAAATGCTGTCTGACATTTCTTGTCACCTCCGATCAATCATGTCATGTCCTCATTAAGCCTTCACATTGATGCCTCGCCCGTAACCAAGACCCTGTACAGCCGCTTGCTCTATCATTTCGGTTTCAAAAACAGTTTCGTTTACCGCGTCTTCCCCGTTAAACGATTGCCGGGAAGCGGATTGCTGCTGGCTGCTTCCTTGCCCATGCTGTTGATGAGACAGCTGAGCGGCCGTCTGTCCTTGCGAAACTTCAAGTTTATCAACCATTAAGCCCTGTGCTTGAAGCGCTGATCGGAGCTGAGCCATCTGGTTGTCCAGCATATCTTTTGCCATAGCCGTATCGGTTTGGAAGACGGCTGTTAACAATCCGTTCTGCATCGTAATGCGCACATCCACTTGACCCAAATGTTCAGGGAAAAGCATCAGCTTTGCTTCCGAGACGCCGTTTAAGGTCGATACGTCAAATTTTTGGATAATCATCCCCGTCATGGACTCCGCAAACTGATCCGCAACGACAAAGGATGTGGCTGCCGCTGCTGCGGCTTGAACCGGAGGCGTAAATCCGCGCAACGTTTCGGCATGTGTCGTTCCCGGCTGTACTTGCGGTACGGCCTCAACAACGGTTCCGGTTTGTTCCGCTTGAACGGAAGCCTCGTTACTCTGTACGATCGCGGTCAGATATGCCGGATGAACGGCCTGCTGCGATAGACGCTGCAGCAAAGTGCTGGTCTCTGCTTGCCGTACGCCTTGCGCCGTAAACAGCTGTTGAGTATGAGCCGCCGATTTGGTTTGCGATTTCATCGTATCCGCCGGTCCGCCTTCCAAAATTGCCGTTAGCGCTTGGAGTTGCTGATTCACAAACACCGCCGGCTCTTGCTGTTGCACAAGTTTAACGCTGCCCTGCTGAAGCATGGCTTGCAATTGGAGAAGCGTGTCCTGCAGGCTGCTCTTCAGAGCGGCTGCCTGAAGTACGGTTGCCTCCGCCGGCTGACCTTCCGCTTCAATCGTGGCTAACGATAGCGGAGGCTGATTAGGCATCACTTGAACGCCAACAAGGGCGAGAAGGGCGTTCATTTGATCCAACGCGGCTTCCAGCTGCCTTATCTCCTGCTCTTCCAAGACTCCGCTTTCCTGGTTAGCAGTTACCCGTTCATCAAGCTTGTCAATTAAACCGTCAATAATGGCTAGAAGATCCGATAGTGAAGGAGCGGCCGGACCGCCTTCTGCCGCAACAGCTTCCGGTACGACTGCGGTGCCTGCTAATTGAACGGGCTGTGTATTCTCCGCTCCCCCTGCGGAACTGTTATTAATTTGTTGAACCAACGTTTGTTGGAATCCCGTATTGCCCGAGTTTTTACCCGCAGCAGAAGAAGGAACCGCGGATTGCATCGGTGTGTGATTTGAAACGATTTGCGGGATCATCATTTCCATATTTCTCACCTCCTTTCAAGCAATCTTTCGTATGTCTTCCGATAATCTAGCTGCCGGTCATTAATTTCGATACAAGTTGTGCCGTAATCGTATCGTTAATACCGGACATTTCCGCCAGGATCGTTGAACGGGTTTGATCGTTAACCGCATTCAGAATGCGCAGAACCTTGCTGGGGCTTACATCCGCCATTTTGATCAGCAGCTCGGCAGCGCTCTTGGCGTCCATTGCCGTGAACGTGGCGCCTAGCTGTTCTTGATCCAGGACGGATGAAACAGACTTCGTTTCCGTCGGCGTATGTTTGTTCAGTCTTGCTTGGAGCGCCGCGATCTGCAGATCTTTAGCCGTTACATGATCTTTGAGCATCATAGCGGCGTCGGCCGCCGTTCGCGGATTCATCTTCTCCATGATGCGGACGCGGTCATCCGCTCTCATATTGGCGAAGACGAGCACCATTTCCTCCAGCGTCATACTTTGCAGGATCGGAGCGGCTTTACTTGGCGTTATTTTAGAAAACATACCGGAAAGCTCTTGAATCTTCGCTTGATATTGCTCGTCCTCCAGCAACTGCTTCTCTCCCGAAGCCTTTAGCTGCGTATTATCGGTTTGGAGATCATTAACCTTTTTCTCAAGATCAGCTTTGTGTTGATTGGCGGTCGACAGCTCGGTTTCAATGGCAGTAAGCTGCGCCTGCAGATCGGCTATCTTCGCAGACATATTAGCCGCCTTTAATTCTTCATCGTTTACATTTCCGCCTGCAACATTTGGTTCAGGCAGCACGTCTTTTAAGAAGGGAACGGAATTCCCGGCTTCAAGCATTTTATTTCGAAAATCATTATTGAAAAGGGTGTACAGCACGCCGAGCAAAACTATGGCAAATAAGATCGGTGTCATTAAAAACATAAGCCGTTCGAGTGCGCTGTAGCCTTGCTTCTCTATTTCCGGTCCTGCCAATTTCATTCACTCCCTCCAGCCGGCATTACATAACGTATCATGGGGTTGAAAGCATGAAGCGGACACTAGCCAGCTCATCAAGCTCGTTTTGTTCCTTCAATTGCATGGCATACCGGAAACGCTCGAACGCGTGGTCCTTTGCTTTAAGCCATACCTTTTCGTCTTTCACTTTATCGGAAAGCTTTACTCTGCTTTGCTCAACCGCCTTTTGCGCATGTAATACATCCGTCATTTTACTTGAAATGCTGCTGCTTAAGTACTCAACATAATGTTGAATGACCTGCAGCTCTGACAACGAAATCGCGGATTGGGATGCTTCGAGGAGCTTAAACTCCCATTCATTCTTCTCGGCCTGGAGCTGCTCCAGCGACAGCTCCTCGGCCGTTAACACGCCGATCGCCGATGATAGAAGCCATTCCGCTTGCGTCTTCTCGCTTGATTTCAGATCGACGACTCTTTGGAATGAATATCGAAACGATGCCATTTATCGGTTCAACTCCTGTAGAAATCGGTAATTAAACGCTGTTGCGCTTCATCTAAGCTTACCTTTTCATTCGTCTTCTGCCTCGTGTAGCTGTGAATGGAATCCATATTTTGGAGCGCCGTATCAATTTCTGCATTTGAACCGCGCTGGTACGCCCCGATATTGATCAAGTCTTCCGAATCTTTATAAATAGCAAGCAACTTTTTCATTTCGTTCGCAGCGTCCTGCTGTTCCTCCGTCACGATTTCCTTCATGACGCGGCTTACGGATGCAAGAACGTCAATCGCCGGAAAATGTCCTTTTTGCGCCAAATGCCTGCTTAACACGATATGCCCGTCCAGGATGCCCCGAACGGCATCCGCGATCGGCTCATTCATGTCATCGCCGTCAACCAGAACCGTGTAGAAGGCGGTAATGGAACCGGTTAGACCGGTACCCGCGCGTTCCAGCAGCTTAGGCAATGCAGCGAAGACCGAAGGCGTATAACCTCGGGTTGCGGGAGGCTCGCCTATCGCGAGTCCAACCTCGCGAAGCGCCATTGCATAACGCGTAACGGAATCCATCATGAGCATGACGTTTAAGCCGCGGTCGCGAAAATATTCGGCAATCGACGTTGCGATCAGCGCGCCTTTCATCCGAATGAGCGCAGGCTGGTCAGACGTAGCTACAATAACGACGGAACGCGCCAAACCTTCAGGACCGAGATCCTTCTCGATAAACTCAAGAACTTCTCTGCCGCGCTCGCCGATTAACGCGATCACATTGACATCGGCAGAGGTGTTGCGCGCGATCATGCCGAGCAAGGTGCTCTTTCCGACGCCGGAACCGGCAAAAATGCCCACTCTCTGTCCGCGGCCTACCGTCAGCAGTCCGTCGATTGCGCGCACGCCGATACCAAGCGGTTCTACGACGCGAGGCCTCAGCAACGGGTTGCTTGGTTCGTTATGCGTTGAATAATGCGGCATCCGCCGAGGCAAGAAGGACCCGTCAAGCGGATTTCCAAGCCCGTCCAGCACTTTGCCGAGCAGCTCGGAACCGACCTGCACCGATAACGGCTTGCCTGTACCGACGACGTCGCAGCCTGGGCTTATCGCATGAAGATCGCCAAGCGGCATTAGAATGACTTTATTATCCCGAAAACCGACAACCTCGGCTTTCAGCGGCTTTGCCCCTTTGGAAGGATAAATAAAGCATACATCTCCAATGCTGGCGTCCGGACCTTCGGATTCGACGGTGAGACCGATAACCTGCGTTACTTTGCCGTTTACCCTTACAGGGTCAAGCGGCTGCAAATGCTCGATATACTTTAGGACATCCAGGTTATTCATTGTCATCGGTAAAACCTCGTTCTTCGCCGCTATGATGCGCCAAATGGATCAACTCGCGCTTAATCTCGGCTAACTGGGTATCGATGCGGGCGTCGATGCTGCCGAATACGGAACGGATGACACAGCCGTTGTCCTTCACCGTCGAATCGGGCAATATTTGCAATTCAGCCTGTGAGTCAATCGACATATGCAGCTCTTCTCTCGCCGCCTGAACGAACGCAAGCTGTCCTGGAGCAACGCATAAGGTAATGACGCCTTGTTCTCTTCTTCTGGATAAAGATTTTCGAATGAGGTCAATCGCCATTTCCGGCGCAAGTGTAAGCTGTTGACCAATGATTTTCTCGGCGATCGCACAGCTGAGCTCCACGAGAAAAGGCTCTGCTTCCTGAATAATCTGCTCTCGCATCTCATAGGCCGATTTGAGCACATTAGAAGCTTCGGATAATTTGTTCTCCCATTGTTCTCTCATATCGCGTTCCGAGTGAGCGGATCCTTCGGCATATCCAAGCTCGTAGCCGGATTGCCTGAAAGCTTCAGAAGCTTCTTCATCTTCAGCGCGTTTCTGAAGCCACCAAATTTCGATTTGCTGTTCCGCATCGGAGAGCAGCTGTTCACTGGCCTCGGCAGCTTCGCGAAGACGTTCTTCGGCGAATAGCTGGGCGTCTTTCAAAATCTGATCGCGAAGCGTAATCGTTTCTTCATCGGGAACGGGCTCTGGTTCAATCGGCTCTTCCGCTTCCGTATCGGCATAGCCGCTTCGCTCATGCAGCCACTTCAGCTGCTTGAGCTGGTCAAGAGAAACAACACTTGAAGATTTAATCAGATTAGACAATGATATCGTCTCCTCCGCCGCGCGCAATAATGATCTCGCCGGACTCTTCTAAACGGCGAATCGTAGCAACGATACGCGTCTGCGCTTCTTCCACGTCACGCAGCCGCACGGGACCCATAAATTCCATCTCTTCCTTGAAGGTATCCGCCATACGCTTCGACATATTGCGGAATATCGCTTCTCGGACCTCTTCGCTCGCAACCTTGAGCGCAAGCTGAAGATCGGCATTTTCGATATCGCGAATAATACGCTGGATGGACCGGTTGTCGATATTGACAATGTCCTCGAATACGAACATCCGCTTCTTGATTTCCTCTGCAAGCTCCGGATCTTGAATTTCGAGCGCATCCAGTATCGTTCGCTCCGTCCCCCGGTCGACGCCGTTCAAAATCTGAACGATCGAATCGATGCCGCCGGCATTCGTGTAGTCCTGCGTCACGGTAGCGGACAGCTTCTGCTCAAGCACTCGCTCAACCTGCGAGATGACTTCCGGAGAAGTGCTGTCCATCAAGGCGATTCTTCTTGCAACGTCTGCCTGCTTCTCCTGCGGGAGGGAAGATAATATTTGCGAGGATTGTTCGGATTGTAAATACGACAATACGAGAGCAATCGTCTGCGCGTTTTCATTTTGGATAAAGTTTAAAATTTGAGTAGGATCCGCTTTTCTGGCAAAGTCAAACGGCCTTACCTGCAGCGTAGCCGTCAACCGGTTTATGACTTCAAGAGCCTTCTGTTCGCCAAGCGCTTTCTCCAAAATATCTTTTGCATAAGAGATACCGCCTTGGGTAATGTACTCCTGCGCCATACATATTTGATGAAATTCGCTTAGAATCGTTTCACGGTCTAGGCTGTCTACCTTTCTTACATTCGCGATTTCAAGCGTTAATTGTTCAATCTCTTCATCGCGCAAATGTTTGAAAATCTGTGACGACACTTCCGGCCCGAGCGTTATAAGCAGGATTGCCGCTTTCTGGCGTCCCGATAAGCCTTGCATCGATTTGGACAATTGAACCACCTCTATTCGTCAACAAGCCATGTGCGAAGAAGATTAACGAATTCATCCGGCTTCCGTTTGGCAAGAGTTTCAAGATTTTTGCGAGCTTGACTGTCATTGCTGATACTTTCCAAATCAATAGACGGGAATTCAACCTTAGCGGGCTGAGCCAATTCCATCTCTTCATCTTCCGCCTTCTTGCGTTTGCGGACAAGCATGATGACTAGACCGCCGATTACGGCCAAAGCCGCCGCTCCAATGCCAATGATCCACGGCATCGATAGACCGGCCGGCTGATCCGATGAAGCGCTGCCTGAAAATTCTCGAGCGATGAGCGCTACCTTCTTGCCCATCAGCGTATCGTCGTTCACGTTTTGACCCGAATCTGCAAGCTGAGCACGAACAAGAGAAGTCAAATAAGTCATAACTGCCGTTCTGCTTGCTTCATCGCTTAATTCCGACTGCTCGATGCCGATACTAATAGTAAGATCCTTTAGAACAAACGGCCCGGATATAATACTGTTGTTGATCCGGTTCACTTCATAGTTGCGAATTTGTTCATTGGATTCCGAGGAATTTCCGCCTTGCGCTGCTGATTCGTAACCCGGCACATCCGTCTCGCCTGTTCCTGCCACGCCGCCAGCCAGTCCGGAAGTACCCGTTGATGCGCTGTTGTTAATCTGCTCGCTAATAATAATCCCGTTGTTATTGTTATCCTCCAGCGGTTTAACCAGCATTTCCTCTGTCTGTTTCTTGTCGAAGTTCATCGTGCTGGAAACCTGGACGACCAAATTTTCCGGCCCGACGATCGTCCCTAGAAACTGCTGAATATTTTTCTTGAGCTCCGCTTCATATTTTCTCTGAATTTGGAACTGTGCCTCAACGGCGTCCGTACTTCCAATCGCTGCGCCATCCGTTTCGGAGAACATCAATTCGCCTTGCGGACTGGAAATCGTAATATCCTGTACGGCTAATTTCGGAACCGCCGTCTTTACGAGGTTGTAATACCCGTCAATTTCCTTTTGACTCGGACGATAACCCGCAGTGAACTGTATCATAATCGAAGCGGAAGCCGTTTGCGCATCTTCCGGTGAAAGGAACACGCTTTCTTCGGGCAAATTAATCAATACCTTTGAACTATCCACACCCTGCATGGCATTTAGAAGCTGTTGAACCTCGCCGTTCAAAGCATTCAAGTATTTGACATTAAATTCGTTCTCCGTAGTGCCGAATGTGGAGGAACTGGAATTGAATGCTTCAAATCCAATCGAACCGTTCTGCACAAGCCCTTGCGAACCGACATCTACTTTTATTCGGGAAGCAACGGCGCTCGGCACCGAAATGCTCTTCCCATTATTGCTGAGCTCGTAAGGAATTCCGCTGCCATCCAAATAATTCATAATGGCTGCCGCATCTGTCGTATCTAAATTTTGAAAAGCAATTTCGTATTCCGTTCTTGTAAATACGATTGTCAACAAAATAACCGCTAACAGAAGTCCAGCAATGGATGCCCCCAGCCATATTTTTTGTTTTCTGCCCATCTGGCTCCAAAACGAAGCAAGCCTCTCTCGATACTGGGCGAATTTCTCGCTCACATTGTCACCTCACCCAAATACTATGCTAGGCCAAACGTATGATTAAACTTGCATCCGCATCATTTCCTGATATGCTTCAACCACTTTATTGCGGATCTGCGAGGTAAGCTGCAAGCTTAACTGTGCTTGCTCCGAGGCAATCAGAACCTTCGTGACATCCACTTGGCCGACTAAATATTGATCGTTTAGCTTATGTACGCTTTTTTCTTGGGCATTGACGTTGTCGATGGCGGTCTGTAAAAACTGTCCAAAAGATTGTGTTAATTCAGCAGGCGTAGACTGCTGAATCGGTTTCGATTCGATTAGCTTGGCCGGTTGAACTTGACCGAGCGATAACGACTGTATCACCAAAATCACTCCAATACATTATGCGATTTATCTTCATGCAATTATCTGCCAATTTCCAACGCTTTAACGAATAAGGCTTTCGTTGCATTCAGTGCTGTTACGTTCGCTTCGTAAGAACGGGATGCCGCAATCATGTCAACCATTTCCTTCGTCACGTCGACGTTGGGCATATTGACATAGCCGTTTGCGTCCGCATCGGGGTGCGTAGGGTTATAAACAAGCTTATTCGGGGAGTGGTCCTCTTTAATTTTCGTGACCTTAACGCCTTGCGCTGCAGAATCGCTGCCAAGCTCCTTTGAGAGCACATTCGAAAACGACTGCCGCATCGGCTCCATAACGACTACCTTCCGCTTGTAAGGCTGGAATTGTCCGTTAACGAAGCTACCGCGGGTCGTTTCAGCATTGGCTATATTGGATGAAATCACATCCATCCGAAGACGCTGTGCAGTTAAAGCAGAAGCGCTTATATCAAACCCTGTTGACAATTTCACTGTTAAGCTCTCCCTTCAATTGCTGTGCGCATCATTCTAACGTCATGATTTATTTGCTGGACATAAAGATTATAGCTTAACTGGTTTTTGGCCAATAAAGACATTTCTCGATCGATGTCGACATTGTTTTGGCTATTGCTCATTGATGTCGCATCATCGGTTATGACTTTAGGCTCAGGTAATAATGCTGTCCTTGAACTGTTTCCGATTACGATATGCTTCGAATTCGTTCTTTTACCAGTCAATTGACCTAGCTGATTATTACCAATCGCTTGCTCCAACAGTTCTTCAAACAAAACCTCTGACCTTTTGAAATGCGGCGTATCAGCGTTAGCCACATTGTTAGAAATGACGCGTTGCCGCATTTCAGCTGCTTGCAGAGCACCTTCCATTCTTGTAAATGCAGCGCCATTCAACAAATTCACGTAGTTTCACCACTTTCCACTTAGAGATTTTCTTTTTCTAGTATTCAACAGATTTTTTCTCATTCCTGCTGCATTCGACAATAAAAATTAAAAAAATGAGATTTGTGTGTCGATTTTTGCCGACATGATAATATTCAACAATTTCCTAAATTATTACAATGAGAAAAAAGCCCTATCTTTTTATAAAGATAGGGCAAAAGTTGCAAAAATCTCCTGATTCAGGATTTGATTTTATCCAGCTCCTGAAGCAGCTGATGATTTAGTATTTTAATATATGTGCCTTTCATCCCAAGTGACCTCGTTTCGATCACGCCCGCGCTCTCCAGCTTGCGCAGCGCATTGACGATAACCGAACGGGTAATCCCGACTCTATCCGCGATTTTGGAAGCGACAAGCAGTCCTTCCTTTCCTTCCAGCTCTTCGAAGATGTGTTCGACGGCTTCCAGCTCGCTGAAGGATAATGATCCGACCGCAACGGATACGACGGCACGGCTGCGGACCTCTTGTTCGATTTCCTCCGTACGCTCTCGCAATATTTCCATCCCGACAATCGTTGAGCCGTATTCGGCCAAAACGAGATCATCATCATCGAATGCGCCTGAGAGACGGGTAAGCACAAGCGTACCCAGACGGTCTCCGCCGCCGATAATAGGCACGACTGTCATGATCTCCTGATCGCCAAGTTTGTGAAAGGACTCGAAGACCCCCGGGTCAGGCTTCACGTTAGTCATCGATTCCTGCGTGTCCAGGAATCGTTCATTGCTCTCTTGGGGAAATCTTAGCTCATCGGCGGTAAGGTTGCGGATAAAATCATGGTCATACACATTAACAGCCGCGCATCCAAGTATTTTCCCCTTCCGGCTGACGACAAACACATTCGTCTGAATGGTTGCGCAAAGCACCTCCGCCATCTCCCTGAAGCTGAGCGCTTTGCCGGCAGCGCGCTGCAGCAACCGGTTGAGCGTCCTTGTCTTTGTAAGTAAAGTCATTCCAATGCCTCCCAAAACTCTTAACAACTACAATATATATTGACTCAAATCTCGATTTTGTGCAATGGTTTCCAGCTTTTCCCTCACATATTCAGGAGTAATCAGCATTTTTTCGAGAGACAGCTCGGGCGCTTCGAATGATAAATCCTCCAGCAGCTTTTCTAATATCGTATGCAGCCTGCGCGCACCTATGTTCTCCGTATTCCGGTTCACATCTGCGGCAATTGATGCCAGCTCGCGAACGGCCTCGTCCGAGAATTCGATTTGAATGCCTTCCGTCTCCAGGAGAGCAGAATACTGCTTGGTTAACGCATTTTTGGGTTCCTTTAAAATACTGACAAAGTCCTCCAGGCTTAGGCTGGTCAGCTCCACGCGAATCGGGAACCTGCCCTGCAGCTCCGGTATGAGATCCGATGGCTTTGCCACATGAAAGGCGCCTGCGGCTATGAACAGAACATAATCCGTCTTGACCGGGCCGTACTTTGTCATGACAGTCGAGCCTTCAACGATCGGCAGAATATCCCGTTGTACGCCTTCTCGAGACACATCCGGCCCCGTGCCGCGCGACGGACTCGCGATTTTATCAATCTCATCTATGAAAATAATGCCTGATTGCTCTGCGCGGATTACCGATTCGGAAATGACATCATCCATATCAATGAGTTTATTCGCTTCTTCGGCGATGAGCGCTTTGCGCGCTTCCTTAACCGGAAGCTTGCGTTTCTTCGGCTTCTTCGGCATTAGCTGTCCGAACAGCTCCTGCATATTCATGCCCATTCCTTCAGGCCCTTGGCCTGACAGCATATCCATTACGTTCGGAGTCGTATCTTCGACTTCAATTTCGATGACCTCGTTCTCCAGCTTGCCGGCGGCCAATTGCTCCCTAAGCTGGGCTCTCCTTTGCGATAGCCCCTGATCAGCGTCGGAGTCCTGCGTTGGCTCCTGCGTTTGCTGTTGGTTCCCAAACAGCATTTCGAACGGATTTTTCTGCGTCTTCGCTTTGGCGGCGGAAGGCGCGAGCAAGGTTACGATCCGTTCATTCGCGAGCTTTTCCGCTTTATCCTTTACCTTCTCCGTCCGTTCGGACTTCACCATTCGGATTGCCGTTTCTACCAAGTCGCGAACCATCGATTCGACGTCCCGGCCAACATAACCGACTTCGGTAAACTTGGTGGCCTCCAGCTTGACGAATGGAGCTTTCACAAGCTTCGCCAAACGGCGGGCAATCTCCGTTTTGCCGACGCCCGTCGGTCCGATCATCAAAATATTTTTCGGAACGATTTCATCGCGCAAAGCTTCATCAAGCAAGCTTCTGCGGTAACGATTGCGCAGCGCGATAGCGACTGAACGTTTGGCTTGCTTTTGTCCGACAATATATTTATCGAGTTCCGCTACGATCTGACGGGGTGTCATTGCATCATTTCCCATAATAAAATCCCTCCGATTTCGTTTCGTCCTATATGACCGCTCGAAGCTGTTTCGTTACGATAAACGCTGTAATAGATCTATACGATTTCTTCTACGATTATATTATTGTTCGTGAATACGCAAATTTCCGACGCAATCTCCAGAGCTGAACGAGCGATGTCCTTCGCTTCCATGTCTTTTGTATGACGCTTGAGCGCCCTCGCTGCCGACAGCGCGAAGCTGCCTCCTGAACCTATGGCCAGAATCCCGTCATCCGGCTCTATAATCTCGCCGTTGCCGGATATGAGCAGCAGCCCGGTTTGGTCCATCACTAGCATCATAGCCTCAAGCCTGCGAAGAACGCGGTCCGAGCGCCAATCCTTGGCTAGCTCAACAGCCGAGCGCTGCAAATTGCCGTGATGCTCCTCCAGCTTGGCTTCAAACTTCTCGAACAAAGTAATCGCGTCGGCAACCGAACCGGCAAAGCCGGCAATGACTTGTCCGCGATACAGTCTCCTGACCTTCTTGGCTTGATGCTTCATCACCATGCTGTTCCCGAAAGTTACCTGTCCATCCCCTGCAATTGCGCCCTTCCCTTCATGCCGGACAGCGCAGATCGTAGTCGCGTGAAATTGCATTTCCATCGCTTTGCCTCCTCTAAAATTGATTTGGAAATCAAACGGATATGTACATTACGGATTTCTAGCGCAAATGTTCCCGTTTAAATTGCTCGATGCCGTCCAAAGCGCGATTCGCAATCATTTCATTCTTTTCTTTTTTATTGCGGATCCTCTTCTCGAGAGGAGGGAACAGCCCGAAATTCGCATTCATCGGTTGAAAATGTTTAAAATCAGCCGTTGTAATATAGTTCGCCATGCTGCCAAGCGTCGTTTGCTCCGGCAATACGACCGGTTCCAGGCCGCGAGCGAGTCTTGCGGCATTAATGCCGGCGATTAAGCCCGATGCCGCCGACTCTACGTAACCTTCGACACCGGTCATTTGACCGGCAAAAAACAGCGACTCTCGGTTGTTCAGCTGATAAGTCGGCTTTAACAGCCGGGGCGAGTTAATGAACGTATTTCGATGCATAACGCCATAGCGGACGAATTCGGCATTTTCCAAACCCGGGATAAGCGAGAATACTCGCTTCTGCTCTCCCCATTTCAAATGGGTCTGGAATCCGACGAGATTATAAAGCGTCCCTGCCGCATTATCCTGACGAAGCTGAATGACGGCATGAGGGAGCGTGCCGGTATGCGGATTAACCAGCCCGACCGGCTTCATTGGACCAAACAGCACGGTTTGCTTTCCACGGCTCGCCATGACCTCAATCGGCATACATCCTTCAAAATAAACTTCTTTCTCGAATTCCTTCAGCTCCGCCGTCTCTGCGGTCGTAAGCGCTTCATGGAAAATATTGAACTCCTCTTCCGTCATCGGGCAGTTCAAATAAGCGGCCTCGCCTTTATCATATCTTGAAGCCAAGTACACTTTATTCATATCAATAGAGTCTTTTTCAACAATCGGCGCGGCAGCGTCATAAAAATAAAAATATTCCTCGCCAAGCAATTCGCGAATTTGGGAGGACAGACCGGGGGCCGTCAATGGGCCCGTCGCAATGACGACGATGCCCTCAGACGGTATTTCCGTCACTTCCTCGTTGCGCACCTCCACTAGCGGATGCTCCTGCAGCCTGCGCGTTACCTCGCCGGAGAAGCCATCGCGGTCAACGGCAAGCGCTCCGCCCGCCGGTACGGCGTGCTGATCCGCGCAGCTCAATATAAGGGAATCCAGCCTGCGCATCTCTTCTTTTAAAACGCCGACAGCATTGGTCAAACCATTTGCGCGCAAGCTGTTGCTGCATACGAGTTCAGCGAATTGGTTCGTGTGATGAGCCGGCGTTTTAGTTGCCGGACGCATTTCGTATAAAACGACTGGCACTCCTTGCGAAGCGATTTGCCATGCTGCCTCGCTTCCCGCAAGACCTGCTCCGATGACTGTTACTTTCTGCGTTTGTGACAAGTTGGGTCAATCCTTTCGATTAAAATACTCCCTAGCCCTCTTGGAGGGTCTCTACCCGGCCTTCAAAGGCTTCCTTCAAGATCTATTCAAACCAAACCTTAAAAGGCTTCTACCGAACCTTCAAAGGCTTCTACCCAAACCTTCAAAGACATCGACAAACCTCTACCCAAAGCCTTTAAAGCGTTTCGAACCCACCCAACCCCTCCCTTCCAAGGGAGGGCCCCAAGGGTTGCACCCTCTGGACACCCGCAATTGGACTAACGTTGGCGTGAATGTGACGGTTGAAAGCTGCGTTTTGTTAATGATCGCTTTCGTCCCATCGGGACACGCTTAACTTTTGGTGCGCCAGAGAAGCCTATATTAACAGTCTCTAAGAAAAGTTGGCGGCCCCAAGACGGCTATGAGCAACTTTTGCTAATATCGCTCTCGTCACTGCGGGACACGCTTTACTTTTGGTGCGCCAGAGATTTCTTTACTACCATATCCGATACGTTAGCGGTGCTGGGTTGGTCGAGTGGCGAATGCTAATGACGGCATTCGTTACGTATGGGACATGGTGCTCTGGCCCTTAGAGATACTTCTGTGATTTCTTAGCACCGTTTAGTGATATCTTTAGTGGATTTCATCCTATCAAAATCGTTACTTTCAGCGATTTTCTCGGCTATATTGGATTTGATCCAGCGAATTGGCTTCAATCAGGACTTTTTCGTCTGTATTGGTTTTTTTCACTGTATGATATACAGGATAGACATCCATCATATGGATTTCATGACAGAGTTACTGCAGAAATCCAATTTAGGATCATCCTGCGCGCTATAGCTCGAACCTCATTAGCCTCTCCAATGATTGAACAACAATGATACCGGCTTCCGATTTACGACCGTCAGGAATGGCTAAACCCTTCCGGTTTGTTTGGAAGGGTCGTCTGCGCCAGTAAAGCTGAGCGTGCTGTACTTACAACGAGTCCTCCCTGTGCAGAAGGAGGTTACTGGTGTGTAATTTCTTTACTGTTTCTGTCTATCCGTTCTCGATGTCTTGTTCTTCCTCATCAGGCACTTCTTCGGAGTAATCACAGGAAGGACACAGAAGCTTTACGCCGCTTCGGTTACGCTTCTCAACAAGCTTGGTCTCGCATTGCGGACAAGGCTTGTTGGTCGGTTTGTCCCAGGATACGTAATCGCAGCCCGGGTATTGATCGCAGCCGTAGAAGATACGTCCTTTTTTGCTGCGGCGCTCAATGATTTTTCCTTCTGCGCATTTCGGGCAAGTCACCCCGATGTCCTTAACGATCGGCTTCGTATTCCGGCAATCGGGGAAGCCCGAACAAGCCAGAAACTTGCCGAAACGTCCCATCTTGAACACCAAGTGACGTCCGCACTTCTCGCACAGCTCATCGGAAACCTCATCCTGAATTTCGATTTCCTTCATCTCGTCTTCGGCAACCTCAAGACGCTTCTCGAACGATTCATAGAAAGTGGAAAGCACCTTGACCCAGTCCTCCGTGCCTTCCTCTACATGGTCGAGATTGCCCTCCATATTCGCCGTAAATTCGGCATCGAGAATTTCCGGGAAAAATTCCTCCATCAGCTGAATGACTAGCTCGCCTAATTCCGTCGGAAAAAACTTCTTCTCTTCCATGGCCACATAGCCGCGTTTCTGAATCGTCTCAAGCGTTGGCGCATACGTACTTGGCCGTCCTATGCCCAGCTCCTCAAGCGTCTTCACAAGCCTTGCTTCCGAATATCTTGGAGGCGGCTGCGTGAAATGCTGCTTCGGCTCAATCGATTCCGATTGAATAACGTCGCCAACGACCAGCGGCGGCAAAAACTTATGCTCCTCCACCGTGCCGTCATCATTGCCTTCCACGTAAACCTTCATAAATCCGGCAAACTTCACTTTCGAGCCGGCAGCCCGAAAGACGGTATCACCTGATTGCATGTCTACGGTCATCGTATCCAAAACCGCCGATTGCATTTGACTTGAGACAAAACGCTCCCAAACCAGCTTATACAACCGGTGCTGATCCCGGCTCAAGAAAGGCTTCATCGATTCCGGGTCGCGTAATATCGACGTGGGACGGATCGCTTCATGCGCGTCTTGGGCGTTGCTGTTCTTTTTCGTATAAATGCGAGGCTGCTCCGGGAAGAAGGCCTCACCGTATTTGTCCGTTATATATTCTTTCGCTTCCTCTTGGGCAACGGGCGAAATCCGGGTCGAATCGGTTCTCATATAGGTAATCAAACCAACGGTACCCTCTTTGCCCAGCTCAACGCCTTCATACAGCTGCTGCGCCACAGACATGGTCTTCGATGCCCTGAAACCAAGCTTGCGGGCAGCCTCCTGCTGCAGGGAGCTTGTAATGAACGGCGGAGCAGGATGACGCATACGTTCCTTCTCTTTTACCTCAGACACGGTGAACTGGTTGTCCTTCATCGCTTGGAGCACTTCTTGAACTTCCGCTTCCTTGCCTAGTTCACGTTTATCCCCTTTCAAGGAATAATACTTTGCATCGAAAGGAATACCCGATTGTATCAGCTTAGCCGTAATCGACCAGTACTCTTCAGCCACGAAAGCGTCAATTTCATTATCGCGGTCGATAATAAGCTTCACAGCAACGGATTGCACGCGTCCGGCCGAAAGACCCTTCTTCACTTTTTTCCATAGCAGCGGACTGATCTTGTAGCCGACCAGCCGATCCAAAATACGACGGGCCTGCTGCGCATTTACGAGATCCATGTTTATTTTACGGGGCGTTTTAAACGCATCCTTCACCGCTTGCTTTGTTATTTCGTTAAAAACAACACGGCACGGGTCCTTCTCGTCCAGTTCCAGATAATGCGCCAAATGCCAAGCAATTGCTTCGCCTTCGCGATCCGGATCGGCTGCGAGAAAGACATGTTTCACTTTTTTGCTGGCATCCTTTAATTCCTTTAAGACGCTGCCTTTGCCGCGTATGGTTATGTATTTTGGATTAAAATCATTTTCAACCTCGACGCCGATCTGGCTTTTTGGCAAATCGCGAATATGGCCCATCGAAGCTTTAACGATATATTTGCTGCCTAAATATTTACCGATCGTCTTCGCTTTGGCCGGTGATTCGACGATAACTAATGAATCTGCCATGTGGGGCGCCTCCTCTCTGTACTGCAAACTATAATGCCATATATATCGACCCAGGCTGCAGTTCAATTTTTCGTTTTATACATAAATTTAGCAGAACTGAGTTCAAATGTCCAAACGGAATAGCTGACAACTCATGCAACTCATTAATGGATAAGGGCTGATCGCGTAAAAAAGCAATGATTTTTCTCTCTTCGTCGGTTAGTAAAGCTTCGTTTTTGGCCGGTTCGGATGATCCCGCCGCATCCATTCCCGCGTAAACGTCCAAAGCAGCCGGCAGCCAATTCAGCTCATCAATGATGTCGCTTACTCCGCTGATCAGCTTGGCTTCCCCTCTTTTAATCAGATCATTCGGTCCCTCGCTCTTCGGGGATGAGATCGGACCGGGAATGGCAAATAGCTCCCTGTTCATTTCCAGCGCATGCTGCGCCGTTATTAATGAACCGCTGCGCTTTGCCCCTTCCACAACAACGGTGCCTATCGTCAAGCCTGCAATGATTCGGTTTCGAAGAGGGAATTGTCCGGGATGCAGAGGCGTTCCGATCGGCGTCTCGGTTATGAGCAAGCCATGCTCGGCTATTTTATGAAACAAAGATAAATTTTCTGACGGATAACAGGTATCGATCGGCGTAGGTAATACGGCAATCGTGCCTCCCTTGCCGAACAGCGCGGCTTCATGCGCTTTACTATCGATCCCCCGGGCCAGCCCGCTGACGACGGTTAAGCCGGCGGCCGACAGCTCCTGAACAAGCTCGGTTGCGGAATGCCTCCCATACGCGGTTGGCACTCTTGTACCGACTACCGCGATACCGGGGCGCTGCAGCAGTTCCAGTCTGCCACGCGCATAAAGTACCCACGGCGGCTGCGCAATCTCCCTCAGCGCCCGCGGGTATTCAGGATCATAGGGCGTTAATACAACCGCATTAACCCTGCCTACAGATTCAGATAAACCCTCGGACTCTATCCATGGACGTCCGGTATTCCGTCCGACGATCGATTGGGCTTGGTTTTGCCGCAAACCAATCGCTAACAAGTCATCCAGACTCCAAAATGACTTCTGCCATAATTGATGATTTAACGCTTTATGGATCGCATGCCACCCAATGCCCGGTGTTTCATGTAAGGTGATGATCATTTGTCTGCGAATATCATGTATTGCTGTCATTTTATCCAACCCCTTCATGGATCGGGCTGGCCTGCATTCTTATCTATTGTGCGTTACACGGCATAAGAATGCAAGTCAACCGAATAAATTGTGACTAAAGAGAAAAAAAAAACAACCTCTCAATTCCCGTAACCGGGTCATTGAAAGGTTGCTTACCTTGTATAGGTTAATTTTATTATTTATGCGTGATGCATTTCGCAAGCAAGTCCTGCTCTTCCAGCACGCTTACCAGCGTAGAGCCCATTTCGGAAGGAGTTGGAGCCACTTTAATGCCGCATGCCTCAAGCGTTGCGATTTTCTCGGCAGCCGTACCTTTGCCGCCGGAAATAATGGCGCCGGCATGGCCCATACGTTTGCCCGGAGGCGCCGTTGCGCCGCCGATAAAGCCGACAACCGGCTTCTTCATGTTCGCTTTGATCCACTCAGCCGCTTCTTCCTCAGCCGTACCGCCGATTTCGCCGATCATAATAACGGCATAAGTATCCGGATCGTCGTTGAAACGGCTCAGGATGTCGATGAACTCGGAGCCCTTAACCGGATCGCCGCCGATACCGACTGCAGACGATTGGCCGATGCCGCGTGTCGTCAGCTGATGAACCGCTTCATAAGTCAATGTTCCGGAGCGCGAGATAACGCCGACATGGCCCGGGGTGTGAATATAGCCCGGCATAATGCCGATCTTGCACTCGCCAGGCGTAATAACGCCAGGGCAGTTCGGTCCGATCAACGTCGTTTTGCTGCCGTCCATGTAACGTTTTACTTTAACCATGTCGAGCACCGGAATGCCTTCCGTAATACAAATAACAAGATCAAGCTCGGCATCCACCGCTTCCATAATCGCATCCGCCGCGAAAGCAGGCGGTACGTAGATCACTGAAGCGTTAGCTCCTGTAGCCGCTACCGCTTGAGCAACCGTATTAAAAACGGGAAGGGATACAAGCGATCCGTTATCAAGAGTAATGTCAACGTTAGTGCCGCCTTTGCCCGGCGTCACGCCGCCAACCATTTGCGTACCGTATTCCAAAGCGCCTTTTGTATGGAACAAGCCAGTAGCGCCGGTAATGCCCTGCGTAATGACCTTTGTATCTTTATTGACCAAAATGCTCACTCTTAACTCACATCCCCTGAATGAATTCGTATGCGGGCGTCCCGCACAGCAAGTTATCTTATTTCACGAGAGCGACAATCTTCTGCGCGCCGTCCGCCATGGAATCCGCAGCCACAATGTTCAATCCCGATTCTTTCAAAATAGTTTTGCCGAGGTCCACGTTCGTGCCTTCAAGACGCACGACAAGCGGACGGTCAAGTCCAACCTGCTTCGCCGCTTCTACAACGCCGTTAGCAATAACATCGCAGCGCATTATGCCGCCGAAGATATTAACGAAGATGCCTTTAACCTTTTCATCGGACAAAATGATTTTGAATGCTTCCGTAACCTTCTCCGCCGTCGCACCGCCCCCTACATCAAGGAAGTTAGCCGGGTCGCCGCCGTAGTATTTGATAATATCCATCGTCGCCATCGCAAGGCCTGCACCGTTAACGAGACAGCCGATGTTGCCGTCAAGAGCGATGTAGCTGAGGTCGAATTTGGAAGCTTCGATTTCCTTCGCATCTTCTTCTTCCAGATCGCGCAGTTCGATGATATCTTTATGGCGATACAAAGCGTTGGAATCAAAGTTCAGCTTTGCATCAAGCGCGATGACCTGTCCGTCTCCGGTCACCACGAGCGGGTTAATTTCCGCAATCGAAGCATCCTTCTCTACGAAAGCCGTGTACAGCGAAATCATGAATTTTACCGCTTTGTTTACAAGCTCGCCCGGAATGTTAATCGAGTACGCCAATTTGCGGGCTTGGAAAGCTTGCAGTCCGACTGCCGGATCAACGATTTCTTTAAAAATTTTCTCCGGGGAGTGCTCGGCAACTTCCTCGATCTCCGTGCCGCCCTCTTCCGAAGCCATCATAACGACGCGGCCCGTACCGCGGTCGAGAACAACGCCGATATAATACTCCTTCTTAATATCGCAGCCTTGCTCGATCAGAAGGCGTTTTACTTCTTTGCCTTCAGGACCCGTTTGGTGCGTTACCAGCACTTTGCCGAGAATCTCGCTTGCATATGCGCGAACCTCGTCCAAATTTTTAGCTACTTTAACTCCGCCCGCTTTGCCGCGTCCGCCTGCGTGAATTTGCGCTTTCACGACAACGACCTTCGTTCCGAGCTCCTTAGCGGCTTCAACAGCTTCGTCGACGGAGAAGGCTACTTTACCTTCCGGTACGACTACGCCATACTGTTTAAGGACCGCTTTCCCTTGATACTCATGGATATTCATTGTTGAAATCCTCCATTTCACAGACTGAAATCAGTCATATGTACACAAACATTTATTATTGTAGCATCTTTCCCCGCTTGTTACCTTATTTTCATTCATAATTAATACGGCTTTTTTGATATGGGTTTCATCTCGTTTTGAGATTAAACGGTAATATCCCAATAAACTACGCCGATTATTATGTCCAAATGTCTTTTTTAATACGCCGGTCATGTATTAATAATTGACAAACGGCAAATTGCTGCACTATGATATTTTCAATAGCAAAAAGTTCGGATTGTGAGGAAGCACCTACATTCATAGATGGAGGTGTTTTTTGTCGTGTTCAGCTTAATTCACAGCGCAAGCGTATACGGCGTTGACGGTAAAAGAATTTCCGTAGAGGTGGATATTGCCAGCGGCCTTCCGCAAGTCAATATTGTAGGGCTTCCGGACCCGGCTGTCCGGGAATCGGTGGAACGAGTCAGAGCGGCGCTCAAGAACAGCGGTTTCACCTTCCCGATGGACCGTATCACGGTAAATCTGGCTCCCGCTGTGCTGCGCAAGGAGGGGACCTCCTTCGATTTAGCGATCGCTGCGGGTATTTTGACAGCGAGCGGACAAATTCATGCCGCACCGTTTCAACAAACGCTTCTGATCGGCGAACTGTCGCTCGACGGCAGCGTTCAACCCGTCACGGGCGTGCTCGCTATGCTCGAACAAGCGAAGCACTGCGGCTTCACCCGCGTGCTTCTGCCGTATGGCAACGTGAAGGAAGCCGCCTGGATTTCCGGAATGGAGCTGTTCGCGCTATCCCACTTGAAGGAGCTGAGCCCGGATTCCGCTAAGCAGAACGACTGGAATCACATTCGCGCGGCTTCAGACGATAACATGTACGAACAGAATGACCAAGACGGTCTTGCGGCAATGAGCCAACAAGAAGTCGGCGACTATAGAGATGTCATCGGACAGCATCAAGCGAAGCGAGCTATGCTGATCGCCGCCGCCGGCAAACATAACATTCTGTTGAATGGACCGCCGGGCACAGGAAAAACCATGATGATACGGCGACTGCCCAGCATCCTCCCGTTACTGAATGAACAGGAGGCGCTGGAGGTTACGAAAATTTACAGTGTCGCGGGAAAGCTGAACGACAGCTCTTCGGGCCTTATCAGATTTCCGCCGTTTCGCGCGCCGCATCATACGATATCGACTGGCGG
The DNA here is from genome assembly GCF_000422465.1 of Paenibacillus harenae DSM 16969. Classification (GTDB taxonomy): domain Bacteria; phylum Bacillota; class Bacilli; order Paenibacillales; family Paenibacillaceae; genus Pristimantibacillus; species Pristimantibacillus harenae. The sequence goes on from NZ_KE383842.1 coordinate 1,405,064, forward strand.
GCTTATCGGCGGCGGCACTATTCCGAAGCCTGGCGAGGTGACGCTCGCCCATCGCGGCGTGCTCTTTCTTGATGAACTTCCCGAATTTCCCAGGCAAGTGCTGGAGGTTATGCGGCAGCCTCTTGAAGACCGCATCGTGACAATCTCCCGCTCCAAAGCCGTCTTTCAATTTCCGGCAAGCTTGATGCTGGCCGCTTCCTTTAATCCTTGTCCTTGCGGTTACCACGGCCACGAGTACGGCGATAAACGCTGTTCGTGCAGCTCGACGGTCATCAGCCGTTACCGCTCGAAAATCTCCGGACCGCTTCTTGACCGAATCGATCTTCATGTCGAGGTTCCGCGGCCCATTTCGCTTGATAACGCGAAGGTTGGCCCATCCCTCACCTCCGATCAAATGCGACAAATGGTTTTGGGAGCGAAGGCGTTTCAGCAAGCCCGCTTGGCAGACCATGGCGCTTTGTTCAATGGTGAATTATCCGGAGCGGTGCTTCGCAAAACGGTAAATATGAAGCCTGAAGCTTTAAACCTGCTCGAGAATGCGTTTAACGCGCTTGGGATCAGTATGCGGGCTTACGACCGGATTCTAAAGCTTTCCAGGACGATTGCGGATCTCGGCTCAAGCGATGCGGTTGAAGCGGAGCATGTTGCCGAAGCCATACAATACCGCAGCTTTGACAACCAGCAGCCGTAAGCCCAAGGTTCTGCTATCTTCGCCAATAACGAAGCGTCTGAGCATAGATTTACTCAGACACTTCGTTACTCTTATGAATTTCAAATCAAAACACGCTCTTATAATGCTTACAAGCTGCAATCGAGTCGTCTTGACGGTTGATCTCGATTGCAACGACGTCAAATTGAATGGAGATATCCGCTGCGGCCGTTCTGCTTTTCAAATAAACCTGCGCCGTTTCTCGTACCTGCTGCTGCTTGCGCCGGTCTACCGACTCGGCCGCAGTGCCGAATCTGCCGCCCGATCTGCGCGTCCGAACCTCAACGAATACAAGCCTGTTCTCATATTCTGCAATAATATCAATCTCTCCGCTGCGGCATCGCCAATTCCGTTCAATGATCCGATAGTTCGAATCCTGCAAGTACAGGCAAGCCGCAGCTTCGCCCAGCATCCCTGTCTGTCTGCGCGTTGAGACCCTGCTTAGCTTTCGTTCGTTTTCACTCATGCGCCATAACCCTCGCTCTTCGGTCAGACCGGTAAACAAAACTTAATATTTCAGCAACCAATGTATAAAGCTCGGGGGGAATTTCCTGGTCGATGTCCAGCTTCGAGAGCACTTCAACGAGCGATGAATCCTCCTGTACCGGGATACCGTTCTCCTTCGCCCGTTCGAGGATCAGATCCGCCAAATGCCCCTTTCCCTTTGCGATCATGACAGGAGCGGATAGTTCGCCCGGTTTATATTTGAGAGCGACCGCTTTTTTCATTTTTTTTGACTCGGGGGGAAACTCTTGTCGGCTGCTCATACCCGGTAATCGACTCCTTTATAGCGCGTAGATTCAAATTGTGACAAATCGGGAGGCTGCGGCGCTTTGGATGTCGCTGCGAAGACATTCTCCAGCACAGCGCTTTGGTTGGACGCCTTTGGAAGCGGAGTCGTACGCAACGAGAGCAGCTGATATCCTGCTTGCTGAAGGCTTCTTGCAATTTCGCCTTTCGAAGATTCAGTTAGCGCCGCGATCGCGGGATGGTCATTCCATAAGTTCAAGCTTACGATTTTGTCTGTTACATTGACGTCAACCATCGTATTCCCAAGCGTATGCATCGACAAATTGAATAATAATCGGCAGTTGGATGCATCCAGCTCCCCCTTGTGCCCCCGGCGAGTTTGAATATGGACAGATGCCGTTTGGTTCCCCTCTTGCCCGTGAATCGGGATAAACATCGTTACATGCGTCAGCAAGGAGCTGTTACGCTCGGGCGTTAACAGCAGCTGCTGTCCGGTTATTTGCTGGACGAGCTGCTGCGCCGTCTCTTTGACGGCAGCGGGAGCATTATCCGCGGCAATCAGCGAGAGCAAAGCGCTCTTTAACGATTCCGTCTGTTGGGCGGGCTGAAGGGGATCGGCACTCAAGCTTCCGTCAGCGCCGATCGGTTGCGTCCCGGTCAATGTTGCCGTACGGTCGATGTGATGCCTGACTTCCAGCAGCCTGACATGCTGTTCTTCTTGCCCTTCTGCCTTTCCTTGCACGAACGAGGTTTGTCCCGCTTTCGAATCAGCCGCATGCGCAGTAACCGCCTGCAAAGGAAACGCAGCCCTCGAACGATCCGCGGATCCCCCGGCTTCCGTTCCAGCTTCCGCTTGTGCAGCAGACTGCGCAGAAGAAAGGCTAATCGGTTGAGTCTCTTCCGCAGCCAACGCCTTCGTCAACCGCAGCTCATGATCCACGCCGAGCCATTTCATCATTTGTCCGAGCCAATGGGTTGAGCCCGCAGCCGCGGAACGCGCTGAGACCGACGTAATGGCAGGCTCAGTTGATCCATCGCCTGCGTTTGATAAAGGAGCTGCAGCTGCATTGGGCCTATCTGATTGCGAAGCGTTCATCCGATTCGGTTCGGCAGCTCCCGCATGCTTGCCGTTGCCTGCGTTTCCGACAGGGGCCTCGCTTCCAGCCGCCGCTGCTCTAAGCAGCGTCTCGCCGCCTGCAAGCAGCGCCAGAATCCGTGAAGCAGCCTTTGACTGCGTGTTCTGCCCGGCTTCACTCACCGGGTTCCCGCGGTTATCCATCAATTGCTGCTTCAGCGCATCGAGAAGCTCGTCCGTACTTCTGCCGAACATTACCTGGCGGAGAGCTCCTACGACGTTTTCCGTCATCGGAAGCCCTCTTTTATACGCCGCGGCAGAGGCCCTTATCCACTCCTCGTTATTCCCGCTGACAGGCATAGCAGAGGCGGCCTGCTGGAAGGCCTGCGCGACCTCGCGGCTCAGAATAACGCCTTCCCTGCGCAGATCCTTGACGATCTCAACCGCCCACTTTTGTTCGGGTAAGCCCAACTGCTTCGCCCATTCCTTAAACGTATCCTCAGGCAAACCTACAGCCCCGGGATCTACCTGCTTCAGCATAATAAGCGCCCCGCTCGATTGGGGCTGCACTTGAAGCATCGCCGTTTGTCCGGCCTGCAGCGGCAGCTCCAGCTTCGCTCTGACCTGAACGCCATTAATTTGCACGAGGGCTTCGTTGTTTTCCATGACCTGGAGGATGACGCCGCGGACGATTTGTCCCGGCCTTAGCTCCATAGCCCGCGCATCACCGCTTGACGGTTCGCCCAGGAAGCTTCTCATCATCTGATTTATATTCATCTCTATCTTCGCCTCCGTCGCCTGAGCGCATCACCCAAACCTTTATCCCTTATATCGGCTGTTACCTCCCATCCCTTAAGCCTCTTCCCCGGTAAACAAAAAAAATGCTCCATTCATTGTAGTAGAGGAATCTCCTCCTAACTCCTACAATCAATCGAGCATGCTTGTCATACGTTAAAATAGCTGCAGCTGCTCTTCAGGAAACAGCTTGCCGAGAAACGATTTGCGGTGAAGCGGACTCGGGCCGTTTGCCAGCAAACGTTCCCTGTGCAGCTTCGTTGCATAGCCTTTATGTATCGCAATCCCATATGCGGGATATTGCCGTTCCCATTCCTCTGCGCAAAGGCGGTCCCGCGTCACCTTAGCCACGATCGAAGCCGCCGCAATGGATTGGCTGGTCGCGTCCCCTTTAATAATGGAAAGCTGCGGAAGGCGCACGTCCACCTTCTCCGCGTCCACCAGCAAATAATCGGAAGGGATTTGCAGCGATTCTACGGCAAGCTTCATCGCCAGCCTGGAGGCCTGCTTAATATTAATCCGGTCTATCGTCTCCGCTGCGACGCGCGCAGCCGACCACGCCACGCATTCCCGCACAATGATATCGTAAAGCTGATCCCGTTTCTTCTCCGACAGCTTCTTCGAATCATCCACTCCGTCGATCACTAGGCCCGGCGGTAAAATAACGGCTGCGGCCACGACGTCGCCGAACAGACAGCCGCGGCCGACTTCATCTACACCAGCTATGGAAGTATAGCCCTCTTGCCATAATGATTGTTCATATTGCAGCAATTTTAAATCCCCCTTGCCCGATAATTAATAAGGAGGCGCTTCTAGCGTAATCCGGCCCAGCTTGCCCGCACGCAAATCGCGCAGAATAATGCCGGACGTTTTCTCCAAATCAACGCGGCCGCCGCTGACAAGACAGCCTCTGCGACGTCCGATGTCTTCCATGACGCGCACGATTTCATCGGAATCCGAAGCATCCTTAGGAGGCGTATCCACCTCATACCGCTCTGAGAGCGCAGGCCAGTACCTGTCAGCCAGCTCGCGCACGGCAAAAAACGCAATGTCATCGATATTCAGAATCTGCTCTCTGATGGAGCCGATCATCGCTAGCCGATAGCCGACGAGCTCATCTTCAAACTTCGGCCACAATATGCCCGGCGTATCAAGCAGCTCCATCTCTGTGCCGACCTTTATCCACTGCTGTCCTTTCGTAACGCCGGGTCGATCGCCCGTCAAAGCTATGTTGCGCCCGGCAAGGCGGTTGATCAGCGTCGATTTCCCGACGTTCGGTATGCCTACGATAAGTCCCCGGACGGCACGCGGGTTAATTCCTTTTGAAATTTGCCTCGCAATTTTCTCATGCAGTATTTGCTTTGCTTTTAACGGAATTTCGCCGACGCGGGTTCCTGTTGACGAATCGACCGAGACGCATTCATGACCCTCGTTCGTGAAATAAGCCATCCACTTTTCTGTCGTTCTGGGGTCGGCCAGATCCGATTTATTGAGCACGATTAAGCGGGGCTTGCCGCTCAAAATGTCCTCTATCATCGGATTTCGGCTCGAAAGCGGAAGCCGCGCATCCAACAGTTCGATGGCAAGATCGATTAGTTTCAGCTTGTCTTGTATTTGCCGTTTTGCTCTGGTCATATGACCAGGGAACCATTGAATGGTCATTTACTCACCTCATTTTGTCCAGTGCTTAATAAACTCCAGCTTGTCCAGCGGCCAAAAAATAATATCCGCGCGTCCGACCAATTCATCATCGTCTATAAATCCGATTGCGCGGCTGTCCGTGCTGTCGCTCCGATTGTCGCCCAACGCGAAAATATTGCCTTCAGGAACCGTCATCTCCGTAAATCTCGAGTTTGGATAGTTGTAATCCAACCCCACGCCGTTGTAAAGCTCGCCTCTAGCATGCGCAGCTTCTATCGCTTCCTTCAAATACGGCTCCTCGATTTTCTTTTCATTAATAAACAAATCGTCGCCTTCAAGCCTTATTGTATCGCCAGGCACGCCAATTACTCGCTTAATAAACTTTCTTCCCTGTTCGGGCACGTCGAATACGACGACTTCGCCAAATTTCGGCTCTCGGATCACGTAAAGGATTTTATTAACGATCAGCCTCTCGCCGGTCTCGAAATTAGGCTGCATGGAAGGCCCGTCCACGATAAACGGCGAAAACAGAAATTGGCGGATAAGAAAGACAAGAACGACCGCGATGACCAGCGCCTTAATCCATTCCACGATTTCCTTATAAGCGCCGCTCTGCTTTCTCGAGCCGGTAGAATGAGTAACTGCACGTTCCGGAATTTGCTGCTGATTGTCTGTATGTGTGTTATGTTCCTTCGTTTCATCTTCAGTGCCGCCGTTCAGCCCGTCATTACGCTGCTGTGAGTCCACTCTTTCGCCTTCTTTCGATATGCAGTAGTATGTAGAAAATACGAAAAGGAGCTTGTTTGAGCAAGCCCCTCTTGTCGTTGGATCTTAACGAATTTCTTTAATTCTAGCAGCTTTACCGCGAAGACTGCGAAGGTAGTACAGTTTCGCACGACGTACTTTACCACGGCGAGCCACTTCGATTTTTTCGATTTTAGGCGAGTTAAGCGGGAAAGTTCTTTCCACGCCAACACCGTAGGAAATTTTACGTACTGTAAAAGTTTCGCTGATCCCGCCGCCGCGACGTTTAATAACAACGCCTTCGAACAATTGGATACGCTCACGAGTTCCCTCGATAACCTTTACGTGAACTTTCAAAGTGTCACCAGGACGAAAGTTCGGTAGATCTTGGCGCAGATTTTCTTGCGCAATAGTTTGCAAAAGATTCATTTGATTCACTCCTTCCACCATAGACGTTCTTATGAGCTCGCCATATTCCACTGAATAGGTTCATCACTGATAGCGGACCGTCCGACTTAACAAACAACATTAGAAATTTTACCATACGAAGCCCAATAACACAACACGTTTTTTATTGCCAACATTCATGTATACTGAAGTGACAAACTCCGACAAAAAAGTGAGGTGGCTCCAATGCTAGACTTCGAAACCATTCGCGTCAACTGCAGGAAAGCGAGCGTAAGCGCTGTATTGCTCATTTTCGCAGCTGCGGCTCCATTTCAAGCGTCCGCCGCGCCTTCGACTTTCAACGACACGACCGGACATTGGGCAAAATCCTATATCACGTGGGCAGTCGACCAGAAGCTGGCTAACGGCTACAGCGACGGTTCCTTCCAACCGAACAAGCTCGTAAGCGAAGCCGAATTTCTTGCGATGCTGCTGCGCGCGTACGGACTCGTCTCGGATGCGCCACCCGGGGGCGATTGGTCGAAGCCTTATTATGAGTACGCCGACGAGCACGGCTGGCCTTTGACGCATAACAATGCCGGCGGAGCGTTTCGGCGCGGACAAGCTGCGCAGCTGCTGGCAACGGCTGCTAACGGTAAAGCCTTCACCGAGCAAGGAGCCATCCAATGGCTGCTCGATGAGAACATTTCAAGCGGCCGGACATCCGCTACGGTCAGCGGGTTCGTTCCTGACGGCAAGCTTACGCGCGCCGAGGCGTTGACCTTCTTTTATAACCTAAAAGAACATACAACGTCGTTGTCCGCCGCTAAAATCGCGTCTAAAGAAACGACTCTCGGCGGCATTGCGTTGAACGACAGCTTGCAAGAGCTGACGCAGCTGCTTGGGAAGCCGCTCAGAATCGATCAGAGTGAATATGGTTTCTCATGGTATGTATATAACGGCAGCTATTCGAATTATATGATGTTCGGTGTAATTGACAATCAGGTGACCGCCCTGTTCTCGAATTCCGGCGGCAGCTGGCGAAGCGGAACCGGAATAGAGATCGGTCAATCGCTCGCCGAAGCCAAGAAGCTGACGAATTCCTTCGCCGACCGGGAAGAAGAAGACGATTATTACGCTTACACAAGCGCCAATGAACGAGTCACGTTGTTTATTGACCGGCATGATAACGATAAAATCATCGGCATGATCCGGATGAATCAATCCTCCACCGCAACCTCCCAACCCGCTTATTCGAATACGCTGCAGTCGGGTTTCGAACTGCAGATGTTCGATTTGGTGAATGCGGAGCGAGCCGCACGAGGAATATCGGCGCTGCAATGGGACAAGCTGGCTGCGGCTGCTGCACGCAAGCACAGCAACGATATGAAGCTGCGCGACTTCTTCGACCATAACAATCCCGATGGCATTTCTCCCTTTGATCGTATGAGTCAGGAAGGCGTTATCTATACCACGGCGGCCGAAAATATTGCAGCCGGCTATTTGAACAGCATATACGCGCACTACGGCTGGATGAACTCAACGACTGGACATCGCGAATCCCTGCTTAACGGCAAGCTTAAGCGGTTAGGCACAGGCATTGCTTTTGGCGGCAGCTATCAAATCTATTATACCCAAAACTTTTATACGCCATAATCAAGCAGCTCTTATCATGTCAAAAAAAAGCAGGTGCGGCATCAACGCCGCACCTGCTTTTCATATTGAGTTCCATTCGAACCTTCTGCCTCTTATTCAGATGAGCTGTGCCCGTCCCCGCGTCTCTTCTCAGCGATCCATTTCCGTTCCTTTTCCGTTAGACCCGCCTTGTCCAGCAGGTCAGGACGGCGCTGCAGCGTCCGTAGAAGCGATTGCTCCCGCCGCCATACATCAATATTAGCATGATGGCCGGAAATAAGCACCTCCGGAACCTGCCAGCCCCGAAACTCAGCAGGCCTCGTATAATGCGGATGCTCCAGCAGACCAGTGCTGTATGAATCGGTCACTGCTGAAGTTTCATTGCCCAGTACGCCTGGCAGCAGTCTGACGACGCTGTCAATGATAACCATTGCCGGCAGCTCCCCGCCGGTCAGCACATAGTCGCCGATCGAAAGCTCGTCCGTGACAAGATATTCGCGAATCCGTTCATCATAGCCCTCGTAATGGCCGCAAATAAGGACGAGATGCTGCTCCTTGGCAAGCTCCTCCGCTTTTCGCTGAGTGAACTTCTCCCCTTGCGGACACATCAGTATGACGCGCGGGCGCACATTTTCATCCATCTTGACATCCTCAACCGCGGCGAATACGGGCTCCGGCTTTAATACCATCCCGCCTCCGCCCCCGTATGGATAGTCGTCGACCGTATTATGCTTATTCGTGGAGTAAGCGCGGAAATTAATCGCCTCTAGCGATACGATCCCCTTCTCCTTCGCTTTGCCCAGAATGCTCGCGCCGAACACGCCTTCGAACATCTCCGGAAACAGCGTCAGCACATCGATTTTCATTAAACCAATCCTTCCATCAAGCGGACCGTGACGACCTTTTCCTGCTTATCGACGTTAATCAACACATCATCGATTACCGGAATTAATATTGGTTTGCCGGCACCCTTTGGCCGATCCACAACCCATACGTCATTCGCGCCCGGACTCAAAATTTCGGATATGACGCCCAGCTCTTCGCCTTCTTCGGTTACGACGCGGCAGCCGATTATTTCGTGGTAATAATATTCGCCGTCATCCAGCTCGATTAAATCCGACTCGGATACTTTCAGCACCCAGCCCTTATATTTTTCGACCAGGTTAATATCATGAAAGCCTTCCAGCTTCACTATGTATACATTTTTGTGCGCTCGAGAGCTAATGACCTTCACTTCTAACGAAGCGCCGCTCTCCTCATTCAGCATGAGCAGCTTGCTGCCCGGCGCGAAGCGGATATCGGCAAAGTCTGTCTGTGACAGCACCTTCAGCTCTCCGCGCAAGCCGTGCGTATTAACAACCTTCCCGACCGTGAACCATTTTTCACTCATGATAACCAGCCCTTCTTTTGCGTATACCCCTATTATACATACAAAAAAGACTGCAATCCACGCGGGAAATCGCAGCCGCTTATGTGATTAACTTCAATTGACGTCCTGCGGAGATTTGTTCATCAAGCAAGCTCACCAAAAAACGGTATCGCAGAGAATTCTAAGCGCATTTAAGTGTAAAACTTATATGCATGCTGGATTGAAAAAAGGCCAGGATATTTATCCCGGCCCTTCCCGTTTGCGTACATTATGACATAATGTCGACAATGACGCGCTTTTGCGATTTGACAGCGGCAGAAGTAACTACCGTGCGCATCGCCTTCGCTATGCGTCCTTGTTTACCGATGATTTTACCGATATCCTCGGGGTGAACCGAAAGCTCGTATATCGTGCCTCGGTCATCGTCCTTCACGTTCACTTGCACCTGATCCGGGTGATCGACCAATGCCTTCGCTATGACAAGAATCAATTCTTTCATCTCAAGGCCCTCCGCTGTTCAACAGTTATTTCTGTTGCCTAAGCTCATGGAACTTTTTCATAACGCCAGCTTTGGAAAGCAAGTCGCGAACGGTATCAGAAGCTTGAGCTCCTGTTTGAAGCCATTTCAACGCTTTTTCTTCGTCGATCTTAACTTGAGCCGGTTGTGCAACCGGGTTGTAAGTACCGATCTCTTCGATAAAACGTCCGTCACGCGGCGAACGGGAATCCGATACGACTACGCGGTAGAAAGGAGCTTTGTGAGCACCGATTCTTTTCAAACGAATACGTACTGCCATGGAAATTCACCTCCTTCAAGTGATAAATGCGATTAAAACGGGAACTTCATATTTTTGCCGAGCATGCCTTTGAGCCCCTTCTTGCCGCCCTTCGGCCCCTTCGGACCCATCATCGACGAGAATTGCTTCATCATCTTCTTCATATCGTCGAATTGCTTAATCAGGCGATTCACTTCAACGACCGTCGTTCCGCTGCCTGCCGCAACCCGCTTGCGCCGGCTGTGGTTGAGAAGTTCGGGCTTCTGCTTCTCTTCCTTCGTCATCGAGCGGACGATGGCTTCGACGCGGCCGATCTGCTTCTCGTCGACCTTCATGTCCTTTAAGCCCTTCATCTTGTTCATGCCGGGCAGCATATCCATAATCTGATCGAGCGGGCCGAGGTTTCGGACCTGCTCCATCTGCTCCAGGAAATCGTCGAACGTAAACTCCGCCGTACGCATCTTACGTTCCATTTCCTTGGCCTTATCGGCATCGATGTTCGATTGCGCCTTCTCAATGAGCGAGAGCATATCGCCCATGCCGAGAATCCGCGAAGCCATACGTTCCGGATGGAAGGGCTCCAGCGAATCAATCTTCTCGCCCATCGCCGCGAACTTAATCGGGCAGCCGGTGACCGCTTTAACGGAAAGCGCGGCGCCGCCGCGCGTATCTCCGTCAAGCTTCGTGAGCACAACGCCCGTCAGCTCGAGCTGCTCATGGAAGCTCTTTGCAACGTTAACCGCATCCTGACCGGTCATCGCATCGACAACCAGCAGCACCTCGTCCGGCTTCGTCGTCTGATGGATTTGCTTCAGCTCTTCCATCAGCTCTTCATCGATATGCAGACGGCCCGCGGTATCGATAATGATGTAATCATTGCCGTTCTCCTTCGCATGCTGGAGACCGGCGCGCGCGATCTCGACCGGCGACGTCTGGTCGCCCATGGAGAATACCGGCGCATTAATTTGCTCGCCTAGAACCTGCAGCTGCTTAATCGCTGCGGGACGGTAAATATCACAGGCGATCAGAAGCGGCTTATTGTTGCTCTTCTGAAGCAGCTTCGCCAGCTTGCCTGTCGTCGTCGTCTTGCCGGCACCCTGCAAGCCGGCCATCATAATGACCGTCGGCGGTTTGTTTGCTTTGACCAGCTTGCTTTGCGTTCCGCCCATAAGCTCGGTGAGCTCTTTATTTACGATATCGATGACGACCATGCCAGGCGTAAAGCTCTTGGAAACGTCAAGGCCGATTGCGCGTTCCTTCACCTTCGCGATAAAGTCCTTAACAACCTTGAAGTTAACGTCTGCTTCCAGTAGCGCCAGCCTAACTTCGCGCATCGCTTCGTTGACATCCTCTTCGGACACCTTGCCCTTGCCCCGCAGCTTGCTGAACACATTTTGAAGCCGGTTTGATAAGCTCTCAAATGCTGCCATGCACCGTCACCTCCATTCTTCTTTTATTCCGTCATACTAACTGCCCAATAACCTTCATTAACGCCTGCCTGTCCTGCTCGGCAATGGGAAGCTCATTCAAGCTGTCGACGAGCTGTTCCGTCAGCTTCTGCAGCGATTCGTGCCTTGCAAGCAGGCTTAGCTTGCTCTCGTAGCCTTCCAGCACTTGCTCCGCGCGCTTAATATGCTCATATACCGCTTGCCGGCTTATGCCGAATTCCGCAGAAATTTCACCAAGCGAGAAATCGTCGTGAAAATAATATTTAAGAAACGTCCGCTGCTTCTCTGTCAAGAGCGGCTCGTAAAAATCGAACAATAAGTTAATCCGAGTCGTCTTGGATAAGGCGTCCGGCTCATTCGCTTTCATCACGCAAGCCCTCCTGCTCGATATCCATTTGTAACCGTCAAGTAAAACACCTTTACAGCTGACAACGTCTCTTATCATACAGGAGAAAGCCGCCTACTGTCAAGCATTTGTCCTTGTCACCTTTTCCTGATGCTCAAATCGTCCCGGCGAAGACAAAATAACCGATTATTCGGCTGAATTTCCAGCTTCCTCGGCTTCCTCGCGCTGGATCAATCCGGCGAACAAAGCGTGGATGAACTGCTCGGAATCGAATTGCTGCAAATCGCCCATCTTCTCGCCGAGGCCTACAAGCTTCACAGGCAAGCTGAGCTCGTTCCGGATTGCAATAACGATTCCGCCCTTTGCCGTGCCGTCGAGCTTCGTCAGCACCAAACCGGTAACGCCGCTTTTCTCGCCGAACAGCTTTGCCTGGCTGAGCGCGTTTTGCCCCGTCGTTGCGTCAAGCACCAGCAATACTTCATGCGGCGCATCCGGAAGCTCGCGCTGAATGACGCGGAATATTTTATTGAGCTCTTCCATCAAATTCGTTTTGTTCTGCAATCGGCCTGCCGTATCGCACAGCAGCACATCTACGCCCCGCTGCTTGGCCGCCTGAACCGCGTCGAACATAACGGCAGCCGGATCGGAGCCCGACTGCTGCTTAATGACATCGACGCCAACCCGTTGTCCCCAAACCTCGAGCTGCTCGATCGCTCCTGCGCGGAACGTATCGCCTGCCGCAAGCAGCACGCTTTTTCCTTCGCTCTTGAATTTATGGGCAAGCTTGCCGATCGTCGTTGTCTTGCCGACGCCGTTGACGCCGACGAACAGGATAACGGTAATACCGCTGGAAGCCATCCGAAGCCCCGCCTCGTCATCGCCTTTCATAAGCTGAATCAGCTTCTCGGAGAGAACCGGCTGCAGATCGGCGGCATCCTCGATTTTGCGTTTCTTCACCTCGGCTCGAAGGTCATCGATCAGCTGCATGACGGTCGTAACTCCGACGTCTGCGCCGATCAGAATTTCCTCAAGCTCCTCATAAAATTGCTCGTCGATTTTTTTGCGGCGCGTAATCAGCTCTTCGACCTTCTCAACGAACGCCGTGCGCGTCTTCGCCAAACCGTCCTTGAAAACATTCGTTACCGCTTCTGTTTTTGTCGCGATGCTTTCCTTCAGCCTCTTAAAAAAACTCATTCTTCCAGCTCCTCCAGCCGTTCGTTTCCGGCTCGTCTATATTTATGCGGACACGGACTCGTCTTCCTCCAACCGTACGGACACGAGCTTCGATACGCCGCCTTCCTCCATCGTTACGCCGTAAAGCACGTCGGCTTCCTCCATCGTGCCTTTGCGGTGCGTCACGACGATAAATTGCGTAAGCCCGGAGAATTCGCGCAAATATTGGGCAAAGCGCGAGACGTTCGCTTCATCAAGCGCAGCCTCAACCTCATCGAGCACGCAGAATGGGACGGGCTTCACCTGCAGGATGGCGAACAGAAGCGCAATAGCGGTCAACGCCCGCTCGCCGCCCGACAGCAGCTGCAGATTCTGCAGCTTCTTGCCCGGAGGCTGCGCAACGATATCTATGCCGGTCTCGAGCACGTTATCGGGCTCGGCGAGGACAAGATCGGCCCGCCCTCCGCCGAACAGCTTGGCGAATACGACGACGAAGTGACCTCTTATCGCTTCGAACGTTAATTTAAACCGCTTGGACATCTCCTCGTCCATTTCCCGGATGACCTGGTACAGCGTCGTCTTCGCTTCGATTAGATCATCCTTCTGCGCGGACAAAAATTCAAAGCGTTCCTTCACGCGTTCATATTCCTCAATCGCGCCCAGGTTCACATCGCCAAGCGCCGTTATTTGACGCTTCAGATCTCGAACAGCATTCTGCGTGCCTGTTACGTCTTCCGGTACCGGGTACTTCTCCTTCGCCAGCTCGTAGCTAAGCTCATATTCCTCGCTTAGCTTGCGAAGCAGGTTATCCAGCTCCACATCAAGCCGGTTCGCCGCGATTTCCGTCTGCCGAAGCTGTTCTTCGACCTGTCTCAGCTCAGCCCGCTGCTCCTTCGTCTCGCTCTCCCCTTGATCGAGCTCGGCAATCCGCTGCGCCCTGGCCGCTCTCTTCAGATCGGTCTGTTCCGCGCAGTCCTGCTTCTTCAGGCGAAGATGGTTCAACTGCTCGATCTGCTGCACAGCTTCCTCGGAATGACGCGCCAGCTCTTCTTCCTGCTGGGCGGATAAGGAACGAAGGTTAGCCAGCTCTTGCTTTCCCCGCTGAATATCAGCGCGGACACGAGCCGCCTGGTCTTCAATGGAGAGCTTCTCCTGATCGGTTTTGGCTGCCAATATTTTAATATCGGTAAGCTGACCCTGTAATTCTTCCTTCGCCGACTCGCTTGCTTTGCGGCGCTCTTCGGCCATTCGAATCGCCTCCTGAAGACGCGCTTCGTCTTGAACCAGCTGCTCCAATCGCAGCTCCGCGGCAGCCGCGGCAGCCTGCAAATCCTTCTGCTCGTTCAAATGCACGCTCCGGTCCGTCGTATGAAGCTGCTTCTGCTCTTCCAGATGCTTCGCTTCATTGTGAAGCTGCTGCAGCTCCGCTTTCAGCTGCTGCTCTTCGATTCGGCTTTGCTCGCCCTGCGCCCTCAGCTCTTCGATATTATGGCTGCGTATCGAATGTTCCTTTCGCAGATCGCTGAGCTTATCACGCAGCTGCCCGACCATTTTCTCCGCGCTTGCGATTTCCTGATCGAGCGCGTCAATCTGACGCTGACGGCCAAGCAGGCTTGCGCCTTTCTTCTGCAAGCTGCCGCCCGTCATCGAACCGCCTGCGTTGACGACATCCCCTTCGAGCGTAACGACCCGGTAGCGATATTGACATTTCGATGCAATACGATTCGCTTGTTCAAGCGTTTCGGCTAGCAGAACATTTCCAAGAAGATTGTTTACGATCGCCGAATAACGGCTCTCCGAGCTGACTAAATCAGCAGCTACACCGACGAAGCCCTCTACGGATTCAGCCATCCGTTTATCTTGCTCCGGCACCTGCCGGCCGCGAATGACATCCAGCGGCAGGAACGTAGCACGGCCCAACTGACGCTGTTTCAGGAATCCGATCGCCGCGCGCGCGGACTTCTCGTCTTCCATGACGATATGCTGCAGCGCGCCTCCCAGCGCGGTCTCAACCGCGGTCTCGATCCGCTCCGGCACCCGCATCAGCTCGGCGACGGCGCCGTGTACGCCGCTTATCCCGCCGTTGCCGCGCCGAGACGCTTTCAGCACTTCCTTAACGCCCTGCATGAAGCCGTCCAGCGCATCCTGCATTTCCTTCATCGTATCCCGGCGGGAGACATGACTGTCGAGCTTCTGTTCCCACTTGCGGATCGCCAAGGTTACCTCATCGAGACTCTGAGCTACCGCTTTTGCCTGCTCCGATTCGGCAAGCGTACGGCTCCTCGCCTGTTCAAGCCGGGCTAACGCCGCCTCCAGACTCTCGGTGAGATCCGTTCGCCTCTCTTCCAGACGGGTTTGCTGCTCCATCCATTTCGACTCGTCCTCGCTTATCCGCTCCATCCGCCTCAGCAGCGTTTCTTGCTGCTGGGCTGCATAACGAATCTCGTTGCGATGCTGCGCCATTGCGCTGAGCACGTCCAGAAGCTCGCTCTTAAGCGTCTCTTCCGCATCGGCAACTGCGCCGCCGGCAACGCCCAATAGCTTCGATTCTTCATCCGCGATCTTCGCTCTCATATCGGCGAGCTGCAGCTCAAGCGATGCCGCCTTGCTGCGGAATTCCGCTTCCTCCTGCGTCAGCGTCACGATGCGGGCATCCTGCAGGGCGATAGACTCCTCGAGCTGGCGTTTGTTTTGCTCCAGATTGCGCTTGCGCTCTTTGAGCACCTCACCGTAGCCCTCGCATTTCTCGAAGTCCTCGCTAATTTGCAGCATCGACTCATGGAGCCGATCCAGCTCAAGCTCCAGCTCGCGGAGCTGCTGGCGGTCCTTCTCCAAATGGGCGTCATGCTTGCTGACAACGGTCGAAAGCTGGAGCTGCTCCTGCTGCAGCCGCTCCAGCTTGCCGCTTGCCTCCGTCCAAGAGGTGTGTATCTGTTCAATGTTATGTACGTACATCGAGATCTCTTTGGTCGTCAGCTGTTCTTTGAGCGCCTTGAAGTGAACCGCTTTCTCCGATTGCTTCCGAAGCGGTCCCACCTGATCGTCAAGCTCCGTCACGAGATCGTGGATGCGCAGCAAATTCTGCTCCGTTTCGTCCAGCTTCTTCTGCGCTTCGCGCTTGCGCGATTTATATTTCACAATGCCTGACGCTTCCTCAAAAATACCGCGCCGGTCCTCCGAGCGCGTACTCAAAATCTCTTCGATTCGGCCTTGTCCGATAATGGAGTAGGCTTCCTTCCCGATGCCCGTATCCATGAACAATTCCGTAATATCCTTCAGCCTGCACGGCTGCTTATTGATTAAATATTCGCTGTCGCCGCTTCGATGCACGCGGCGGGTAACGGTAACCTCGTTATATTCAAGCGGAAGCGCGCCGTCGCCGTTGTCGAGCGTCAGCGAAACCTCGCTGTAGTTCACCGCTTTACGGGCGTCGCTGCCGGCAAAAATGATATCTTCCATCTTGCCGCCCCGCAGGCTCTTGGCGCTCTGCTCGCCAAGCACCCACCTGATCCCGTCCGAAATGTTGCTCTTACCGCTGCCGTTAGGTCCAACCACGGCTGTAATCCCGGTTACAAACTCCATTTCCGTCTTGTCGGCGAATGATTTAAAGCCTGATAATTCAATACGTTTCAGAAACATGTCTTGGTTTTCACCTCACCCCTCATTGTACCACAACTCATAGGCCTTGATAACCATTCCGCCGGCGGCAATCCGCAAAAATAAAGAGAGCATCCCGCAGACCGTCAGGCCTCTCAGGATACTCTCTCTCCAGCGTTTATACTTGCTCCTGCGATAGCGTCCGCCACGCCTCAGCGGCAGCCCGCTGCTCGGCTTCCTTCTTCGTCCTGCCGCTGCCGACGCCGAAGCGTTCGTCGCCAAGGTAGACCTCGACGACGAACTCCCGGTCATGCGCCGGCCCTCTCTCCTCGAGAATGCGGTATTCGACCGGACCAAGCCCATGATGCTGCGACCGTTCCTGCAGCTTCGATTTCGAATCCTTCATGAGAAGGCCAAAATCATTCGAGTTCACGAACGGGAACATATGCTCCTTCAAAAACTGCCTGGTCCGTTCAATGCCGGCATCCAGAAAGATCGCGCCGACAAACGATTCGAACAAATCGGCCAGCAGCGCTTGTCTCTGCCTGCCACCCAGCTGCTCCTCGCCCCGTCCTAGCAGGACATGTGCGCCCAGATCCAGCCTTTCGGCAAATTGGGCAAGCGACGGCTCGCAAACAATGGAAGCGCGCATTCGCGTCAACTCGCCTTCCGGCCGCTGCGGATACGCTCCGAACAAATATTCCGAAACGAGAAGCTGAAGCACCGCATCGCCTAGAAACTCCAGCCGTTCGTTGTCCTGCGCGGACCCCCTCTTATGCTCATTGACATATGAGGTATGGGTGAAGGCCTGCTTCAGCAGCTTCGTCCGCTTAAAGTTAAGCTGCAGCCGCTGCTGCAGCTCCATGAAGGAATCAGGCTTCATATACTTTCATCACGATCGTCGCATTATGCCCGCCAAACCCGAATGAATTGGACAAAGCCGTCTGTACGTTGGCTTCGCGAGGTTTGTTGGGAACATAATCAAGATCGCATTCCGGATCCGGATTATCCAAGTTAATCGTCGGAACGATTACGCCTCTCTTAAGCGTCAGGCCGAGAATGACGGCCTCTACGCCGCCGGCGGCGCCGAGAAGGTGACCTGTCATCGACTTCGTCGAGCTGACAGCCACTTTGTAGGCATGCTCGCCGAACGCTTTCTTGATCGCTGTGGTCTCCGAGCGGTCTCCGACCGGCGTCGAAGTGCCGTGAGCGTTAATGTAGTCGATATCGGACGGCTCAAGGCCTGCATCCTTGATCGCCTTCGCCATGCAGCGGGCAGCGCCGTCCGGATCCGGCTCCGTCATATGGTGGGCGTCGCCGCTCATGCCGTAGCCGATCACCTCGGCGTAGATCTTCGCGCCGCGCGCCTGCGCATGCTCAAGCGATTCAAGCACGAGAATGCCCGAACCTTCGCCCATGACGAAGCCGTCGCGGTCCATATCGAAAGGGCGGCTGGCCTTCTCCGGCTCGTCGTTGCGGACGGACATGGCGCGCATCGAGCAGAAGCCGGCCATACCTGTCGGCCGGATCGTCGCTTCCGCTCCGCCGGCAATCATGACGTCGGCATCGCCGCGTTGAATCATTTTGAACGAATCGCCAATGGAATGGGTACCCGTCGCGCAAGCGGTAACCGCCGTGCTGTTCGGGCCTTTCGCCCCAGTCAGCATCGAGATCTGACCGGATGCCATATTCGCAATCATCATCGGAATGAAGAACGGGCTGACGCGCTTCGGGCCTTTCTCCAGCAAAATATTATGCTGATCCTCCCACGTGCCAAGTCCTCCGATGCCGGAGCCGACCATTACGCCTACGCGTTCAGCGTCGGCATTTTCTCCGATTTTCAAATCGGCATCCTTCACCGCAAGCAGGCTGGCTACCGATGCAAATTGTACGAAGCGATCCATTCTGCGGGCTTCTTTCTTATCCAAGCCGTAATCTTCCGGATTAAAGTTTTTGATTTCTGCGGCGATGTGTGTCGGATATTCAGATACATCGAACGCCTCAATATGGGATACGCCGGATTTGCCATCCAACAGATTGCTCCAAAACTGCTCCAGATCTGAGCCAAGCGAGGTAATAACCCCCATGCCGGTCACAACAACTCTTTGTTTCATTCGATTCACCTCAACGGACTGCAATATAGAAACCGTACTTCCTTTTATATTAAAGCTTACATGCTTTGCATAATCCAATTAATGAAAACGTTCTGGATGGAGAGAAGTCCCGTTGATTAGAACGGGACTTGTCCTTCTTACGTATGAGATTGTATGTATTTAACTACTTCTCCCACAGTGGTGATTGTCTCTGCATCTTCATCAGAAATTTCCATATCAAACTCGTCTTCCAGCTCCATGACCAATTCAACGACATCAAGAGAGTCAGCGCCGAGGTCATCTTTAAATGAAGCTTCAAGTGTTACTTCCGCTTCGTCCACGCCAAGTCGGTCGATGACGATACGTTTTACGCGATCTACTACGTCGGACATCCGGTTCACCTCCTCCATGGTATTATACGAGAATTGAAGATAAAATGCCATACGCAACCGTTTTAATTCCAAAGCGCGGAATAATTGGGCAATTACATATACATGCCGCCGTCCACGTGGATCGTCTGCCCGGTCATGTAGGCCGAAGCACCCGATGCAAGGAATCGGACGGCGTTCGCGATATCGCCCGGATCGCCGAGACGGGCAAGCGGGATTTGGCCGGACAAGCTCTGACGCATCTCCTCCGGAAGCTTGTCCGTCATGTCGGTCTGAATGAATCCGGGAGCCACGCAGTTAACGGTAATGCCTCTGGAGGCAAGCTCGCGCGCACTGGCTTTCGTTAAGCCGATAACACCAGCCTTCGCGGCGACATAGTTTGCTTGTCCCGGATTTCCGAGCACGCCGACAACCGATGAAATGTTGATGATCCGGCCGGAGCGCTGTTTCATCATCGTACGAGTGACCGCTTTAATGCCGTTGAACACGCCTTTGAGGTTTGTCTCAATGACCTGGTCAAACTCGTCCTCTTTCATACGCATAATTAAATTATCTCTTGTAATGCCCGCGTTATTCACCAAAATATCAAGCGCGCCGAATTGGTCGACGACTTCCTTCACCATCGCGTCAAATTCATCCGCTTTCCCGACATTCGCTTTCAGTACAAGCGCGCGCTTTCCGAGCGCTTCAACGGCTTGCGCCGTTTCGGCCGCAGCCGCTTCGCTGCCGGAATAATTGATGGCAACATCCGCTCCCGCTTCCGCCAGAGCAATCGCAATCGCTCTGCCGATTCCGCGCGACGCGCCGGTTACTAGCGCTTTCTTTCCTTCCAGACTGGCAAACATCGTAATCCCTCCAGTTAGCGTTAATTCATCTGCAGCGCTTCCAGCGCGGAGATGCTGTTTATTGAAATGACGCGAATATTTTTGTCAATCTTCTTGATCAAGCCGGCAAGCACCGTTCCAGAACCGATCTCCACAAACGTATCCACGCCCTGCTCGATCAAATAACGAACGCTGTCTTCCCATAATACCGGCGAAAATACTTGTTCCACCAGCAAGCCTCGAATCTCGTCCGCCGCTGTCGCGACCCTAGCCGTTACGTTCGCAACGACGGGAATAGATGCATCCTTCAGTTGAAGGCCGGAAAGCGCGGCCCGCAGATTGTCAGCAGCGGGCTTCATCAGCGAGGAATGGAACGGCCCGCTGACCTCGAGCGGAATTACCCGCTTTGCACCCGCTTCATCCTTGCCGCGCTCTACAACAGCTTGCACGCCTGCGGCCGTGCCCGATACGACGATTTGCCCCGGACAATTGACATTCGCGAGCTCGACGGCAGAGCCGCCTTCCGATATCGCTAAGCACAGCGCCGCCAGCGCTTCGCGCTCAGCGCCCAGAACCGCAGCCATCGCTCCTTGCCCGCTCGGAACCGCTTGTTCCATAAACTGTCCGCGCGCGCGAACCGTACGAACGGCATCCTCGAACGAAATGACGCCTGCCGCTACGAGAGCGCTGTATTCGCCTAGGCTGTGGCCCGCTACGAAATCCGGCTTCAGTCCTCGTCCTTCAAGCGCCTCTAGCAGCGCTATGCTGACGGTCAGAAGCGCAGGCTGCGTATTGGCCGTTTGTTTAAGAGCTTCGTCAGGCCCTTCAAATATAATGCTGCTGAGTGAAAATCCGAGCGCCTCGTCCGCCTTATCGAAGATCAGGCGCGAGCGGTCGAATGTTTCGTACGCATCCTTGCCCATGCCGACGGCCTGGGCTCCTTGCCCCGGAAAAACAAAAGCTGTCTTACTCACCGAGCTTCCCCCTCCATAAAAGCAAACGTAATGATTTTACCAAATGATGACCGAAGCGCCCCAAGTCAAGCCGCCTCCAAAGCCGACAAGCACGATGCAATCCCCTTCTTTCAACCGGCCCTGCTCAGCTGCTTCGGCAAGTGCGACCGGAATCGAAGCCGCCGACATGTTGCCATACTTATCCAGATTGATCATCGCTTTTTCTTCGGACAGACTCAACCGGTTAAGCGCCGATTGAATAATGCGGATATTCGCTTGATGCGGAACAAGAAGGTCGATTTCATCCTTCGAAATGCCGGCCTTCTGCAAAGCATCCTCAGCCGCGCTTCCCATAATGCGCACGGCGAACTTGAAAACGTCGTTGCCCGCCATATGAATATAATGCTGCTTGCCTTGTACGCTTTCCTCCGATGCGGGCACGCGCGAGCCGCCTCCGTGAACCTTAAGCAGCTCCCCGCCGCTGCCGTCCGCGCCCAGCTCGAACGAACGGAAGCCTCTGCCTTCGGGCACTTGTCCAAGTACCACGGCGCCGGCGCCGTCTCCGAACAAAATACAGGTGTTGCGGTCCGTGTAATCCGTTATGCGGGATAGCGTCTCGGCTCCGACAACCAGGACATGCTTGTACATGCCTGCTGCAATCATGTTCGAGCCAGTCGCAAGTCCGTAGATGAAGCCGGAGCAGGCTGCGGACAAATCAAATGCGGCGGCCTTCTTCGCCCCGAGCTTATCTTGAAGCAGGCAGGCCGTAGACGGGAAGTACATGTCCGGCGTAATGGTCGCTACAATGATGAGGTCGATGTCCTCGACCGTTATGCCGGCCGACTCGATCGCTTTGAGCGACGCCTGATAGGCCAGATCCGATGTCGCTTGCTGGGATGAAGCGAGCCTGCGCTCCTTGATGCCCGTACGGGTAACAATCCACTCGTCGTTGGTCTCAACCATTTGCTCCAGATCATGATTCGTTAGAATACGTTCAGGGACATATTTGCCCGTTCCAATAATACCTACAGGATGTAAACTCATTTCACACACTCACTTCCCGTTAATTTCAGCTGCGATCGATTCGATCAATTGCCCCTGGATCGCGATACGCGCTTGACGCACCGCGTTTTTCACGGCTACCGCATCGGAAGAACCGTGACATTTCACGACAAGACCGTTCAAGCCTAGAAGGGGCGCTCCGCCGTGCTCCTTGTAATCCATCTTTTTCTTCAATGTCCGGAGCTTAGGCAGCATTATCGCGGCTGCAAGCTTCGTCAACAGCGATTGGCCGAAAGCGCCCTTCAGCGATGAGAAAATCATGCCTGCCGCGCCTTCCATTGCCTTCAGCATAATGTTGCCCGCAAAACCGTCGCATACGAGCACGTCGCAATTCCGCGTCAGCACGTCTCTCGCTTCCACGTTGCCGATAAAATGAACCGGCGCCCGCTCCAGCAGCTCATAAGCGCTTTTCGTCATTTCATTGCCTTTCTTCGCTTCCGTTCCCACGTTCAGCAGACCGACGCGGGGCTTCTCCAGCCCGTGCACCTTCGTGCGGTAAATGCTGCCCATGATCGCATACTGCTGAAGATGCTCGGCCTTTGCGTCCATGTTGGCCCCGAGGTCAAGCGCGAGCACGCCGATATCATCCATCGTCGGCATCATCGGCGCAAGCGCCGGGCGCTCTATGCCCTCCATTCTCCCTACGACGAGAAGCCCGGTTGCCATAAGCGCCCCGGTATTGCCTGCGGAAAGCATCGCATCCGCCTGCTTCTCGCGAACGAGCTGCCCGGCAATAACCATAGATGCCCCCTTCTTGCGGCGCACCGCCTTAACAGGCTCATCGTCAGGCCCAATCACCTCATCGGCATGGCAAATCTTCACGTTGGCAGGCCGTTGGCCTTTCATCAGCGGCTCGATCGCAGCCGTATCGCCTACCAGCAGCAGTTCCGTATCCGGCCACTGCGCCGCAGCTTCGAGCGCTCCCTGCACGATTAAGGCCGGGGCGTGATCCCCGCCCATCGCATCAATAGCGATCCGCATGTTCGTCTCCTCCTCCACTGCCATTGTCTCCAGCGGACCGGTAAATCACAAAGTTGCCCTGGAACACCATTTCATCGCCTACGTAAGTGAAGAGCTCAACCTTCGCTTTGCTCCGCTCTCCGGAGATCGACCTCACGTAAGCTTTGGCAATACACTTCTCTCCCAGCTGAACCGGACGTATAAAGCGGATATCCGCCGTCACGGTGAGCGCTATTTCATCATCTATAACAGCAACTGCGAGCGAGTTAGCCTGAGCGAATACATGATGTCCCCGTGCAATGCCTGTCCTGGAGAACACATGCTCTTCCCGGATTTCAAATACCGATATCCCGCTTTTGTCCAATTCCAGATCGATAATATCGCCTATCACTTCATGAAGCGGCAGCGAGCGAACGGAGTCGTAAGAACGCTCCGCCATCAGCTTCAGCCGTTCCCTCAGCTCAGGAATGCCGAGCTCCATCCGGTCCAGACGAATGGTCTGGATGCTTACCTTAAGCAGCCGGGTAAGCTCCCGATCCGTTATAAAAGGATTCTCTTCAATTAACCGGGCCAGCTGCTGATGCCGCTGTCTCTTTTGCATTCGTTCGATGATCGGCACCGCCTTTTACAGTATTGTGACCGTTGGATTATTTTAACCCCGCGTGCGGCATTCGCCTGGCATACGGATAGTATATGTATATCGCTTGATATTATCACCTGGTACTAATAAAGTATATAAAAAAATAGGCGCAAACGCAACGAAGCGTCATGCGGAAACATAAAGCTATGCGGCGCTTGGCTTTCCGCGATCTCGCCCTTTCATCGCCGCGGCATAAAAATAGCACCTCATCGCGTGATGAAGTGCTATTGTTGAAACCATCTCATTATTGGGAAATGATCTCTTTTGTTTTGTAATATCCGCACACTTTGCACACGTGGTGAGCCAGCTTAAGCTCTCCACACTGCTCGCATTTCACCATGCCCGGTACTGCAAGCTTAAAATGCGTACGACGTTTGTCGCGGCGAGTTTTGGATGTTCTACGTTGAGGTACTGCCATATTTCCCACCTCCTTCAAAAAATCAATCGGCGATTCGCTTATTCCTTAAACAAATCCTTGAGCGCTGCGAAACGCACATCAACCTTCGCGGTATCACAGCTGCATGAGTGCTCATTTAAATTCTGTCCGCAATTCGGACAGAGACCGTTACAATCGTCGCTGCAAAGCGGGGCAAAAGGCATGAACAGCTGAAGCGCTTCTTCCACATAAGGCTTCATGTCCAGTCTGTCCGCCTTCACTTCAATAAAGTCACTGATCTCTTCCTCCGTGAACTCGTCGCTCTCAACGACGGACGTCGCGGCTTTGAACTTCTCGGAGAACGGAATGACGATATGATCATGCACCGGTTCAAGACAACGCGAGCAGGCAAGCTCCAAATCGACGGCAAGCTTGCCATCGACTTCGATAAAACCTTCGTGCCCCGCTACTTGAAGAGATACATGAAGCGGTCCTGTACGGTAAACATCTTGTCGTCCCTTGAAAAGGGCGCTGACGTCCAACTGTTCGTTAACTTCAGCTTTAAGACCCTTGGACATTGTTTCTTGCATATGAAACTGCATCTGATCACCCCAAACAAACAAAGATTATTATATCTACCAGAATACCGTTTTGTCAACATTTTCACACGGTTTTCCTTCAACCCGGAAGCAATCGATGAAACGCGCCTCGTCCTGTGCTATAGTAAAACAGCCAACATTTTACAAGGAGAGGATGCGGCATATGCGCACCGTCGGGCTCATCGTCGAATATAATCCGTTTCATAACGGACATTTGTATCATTTACAACAATCGCGCAAAATAACGGAAGCCGACGCCGTTGTAGCCGTCATGAGCGGTCATTTTCTGCAGCGGGGCGAGCCGGCCCTTCTGGATAAATGGTCAAGAACCAGGATGGCGCTGCGCGGCGGCTGCGATCTTGTCATCGAGCTCCCCGTCGCTTATGCGACGCAAGCCGCCGAATGGTTCGCCTACGGTGCCGTCTCGCTGCTGGAAGCCACGGGCGTCGTAGACAGCTTCTGCTTCGGAACGGAAAGCGGCGAGCTTCAGCCGCTTCTGCAGGCTGCCGAATTGACGGCGCACGAGTCGCCGGGTTTCAAAGCTCTCCTGAAGCGGGAACTTCAGTCGGGGATCAGCTACCCGGGCGCATACAGCGCAGCCATATCTGCTCATCTGTCTGAGCAAGGATATGCCTCTGCGGCTAATTTCCCGTTTGCGCTCCCAAATCATACGTTAGCGCTTCATTATTTACTCGCCTTGAACCGGATCGGCGGCAAAATGAGACCCTATACCATCGCTCGCGAGAAAGCGCAGTATAATCAAGCCGAGGTTACCGACAGCCAAATTGCAAGCGCGACCGCGATCCGCAAGCTCCTGCTCGAGGAGCGCGAGCTGGATGCCGTCCGTTCGTTTGTTCCCGAATCGACCTTCCGGATCCTTCAGGAGGAATGGGCTGCCGGCCGTTGTCCGGTAAGCTGGGAACAATTTACGAACCCTCTCCTCCATGCTATTGTAACCCGTTCCGCGCCCATGCTCTCCGAACTGCATGAGATTAATGAAGGGTTGGAGCACCGTATCCTGCAGACGCTGCCGAAGCTGGACAGCTTGCTATTCGAGAAGCTGCTTCAAACTCTGAAAACAAAGCGTTATACAAGAACAAAGCTGCAGCGCGCTCTTCTGGCCATCCTGCTTGGACATGCGAAAGCGGATTTTACGGCGGAGAAGCTCGCATCCGGCATTGAATATATAAGGGTACTCGGCTTTACCGATAAGGGGAGGCAGCTTCTCCGACGTATGCGCGTTTCTGCGAAGCTGCCCGTGCTGCTGAGCGCAGCCAGGGCTCCCCGCCCTTTTGCGTACCTCGAGCTCGATGTGCAAGCCAGCAGCGTTTTTATGCTCGGGCGTTCACGAGAAGCCGATCCCGCCAGCCTGTTCCGCGATTATACGGATAAGCCGGTGACGCACCCTTAGAGATCGATTTCCATTGCTATGGCTTCTGCTTTGTATTAAATTGCTTAATGCGATCCAGAGCTTGCTGCAGCGTATCGACGCTCTCCACCTGCATGGACGAGCCGATCGATTTTGCCTGCGAACGCGCTTCCTCATAATTGTCCGAAGGCGCGAGAAAGAGCTGTGCGCCTTCTTCGTTTGCGATCACGATCTTCTGCTTTATGCCGCCGATCGCCCCGACCTTGCCGTCCGCCGTGATCGTCCCGGTCGCAGCTATCCGATGGCCGCCGGACAAATCGCCCTCGGTCATCAGATCCAGCGCCTGCAGCGCAAAGACGAGTCCGGCGGAAGGACCGCCGATCTCCCCTGCCGCGATCGTCAGCCGGTTGCGGCCGTCAGCCGGCTCCAGGCTGCGCAGCTCGGTCAAGCTTATAATGCCGAGCGCCTTCAGCATCTGCTCCGCATCCATCGCGGTAGTGAACGCGCCCGGATAGATCGGAACCGTAATCACCGCTCCATCCCGATCAACCTCGAACGCAGCTTTTCTCCCCCGATCCAAGCCTTCCAGCAGCTTCTGCATCTCATTCATGCTTCCGAATCGATCGCCGCCGCTAAATCCAAGAAGCTTATCACCCGGCTTAAACGACTTCACAAGCGCATTCCCGCTAGAAGCGACGTCCGATACGACGATCGATTGAACCTTGCTCGCGTAGGAAACCCCGGCGTAACGATACGCCGCCTCGACCGCATTATTTTGCGAACCCTGCATAATGACATTTAACCGTTCCGCATATTGCCGCCCGGAGTATCCTCTGAACACATCCCGCTTCAAATAGACGTCCTTGCTCGCGCTCCACATCGACTGGATCGCATGGACAAAATTCGGCTCCGTCAGCTTAACGGCCGTAAGCAAAAAATCCCCTTCCCCCAGACTGTCGCCGCCGTTGACGGAAATCATCGTCCGAACGGGAACGGCCAGGCCGGGCTCATATACAACGTAAGGCGTCGGTGCATACAAGAGACCCCACATCGCCGCAGCGGTTAACACGATAATAAGAATAATCCGGCGCGCTTCCGTACGGTTCGATCGCATCATCCATTCTCCCCCTTACGAATCCGAATTCAATGAAGGTATGCCGCGTTTCCTATGAACGATGACGGGCGGAAGGACATGCTTGGTCTATCCGCCGTCTCTCATGCGTACTATAAACGTAAACGGTTGTCCGTTTCTCCCAGTCACGATTCATGTAATCGCAGGATAGATTATTATTCTCCTATACGGATTCAGGAGTTGAGCGGAATTGGCTAAAACGGTAATGTTGGCTATTATTTCCATCCTGCTTGTCACGGCGATTATCCTCCAGCCGGATGCCGCTTTTCAATCCTCGCTGCAGGGTCTGACGGTCTGGTGGAATATCATATTCCCCGGTCTGCTTCCGTTTCTTGTCTTATTTGAATTGATGGCCGCTTTCGGGCTGGCGCATGCCGTGAGCACTCTCCTGCAG
Organism: Paenibacillus harenae DSM 16969; assembly: GCF_000422465.1. Taxonomy (GTDB): domain Bacteria; phylum Bacillota; class Bacilli; order Paenibacillales; family Paenibacillaceae; genus Pristimantibacillus; species Pristimantibacillus harenae. Next base: position 1,432,300 of record NZ_KE383842.1, read on the forward strand.
CCGGCAATGGGCCGGCTATTCAAGCTGCCCGGCGAAGCTGCGCTTGGCATCGTGCTTGGGTGGTTAGGCGGGTATCCCGCCGGCGCGGAAGCTGCCGCTTCCCTTCGCAAGCGAAAGCTCGTCACCAAACAACAGGGCCAGCGGATGCTGGCCCTTGCCCACATGCCTAATCCCCTGTTCATGCTCGTCGTCATCGGCGCCGGCTTCCTGCATAAGCCTATTGTCGGCAGCATGATTGCGGCAGCCGTCTGGTTATCGTCGCTTTGGCTTATGCTGGCAGTCACACTGTTTAGCCGCGATCGGATTGAACGGGAGTCGCCGGCAGCCAAGGAAGACGAGCCTATTCGGAGATTGCTTGAGCGAGCGGCTGAGGCGCTCCAGCGGGGAAGAGAACAGGATGGGCGCAGCTTCGGCAAGGCGCTGGGCGATTCGGTATCGGCAAGCTTTCAGAAGCTGATGATGATTGGCGGATTTATGATATTTGCAGCCGTGATCGCAAAATTATCCGAGCCCGTCTTCGGACCGCTGCTCTCCGTCTCCGGATTAAGTTTCCTGACTCAAGCTTTCTTCGAAGGCCATTTGGGCGCTTATGCCGCCGCCGTCTGGGACGGACCGGGATCCGGCAGCCTCATCAACGCCGCCGCTATAGCAGGCGTGCTCGCATGGAGCGGGCTTAGCGGTATTTTGCAGGCGGGATACGCGATTGCGGGAACAGACCTGAAGCTGCTTCCGTTCATCGCCATACGGACAGCGCATGCTCTGCACGCCTTCGCGTTCATGCTGCTGTTGTGGAAGCCGGTCACGCTCCTGCTGCGTATGATTCTGCCTCCCGGAACAGCACCCGCCTTCCTACCTGGAGACGGATACGAACTGGAAGCGGCAGCTGCCGTCACCGTAAAAGCCGGCGATTTGCCGTTATTGTGGCCGTATTCCGTGACAGCCTGCTTTATGCTCGCCTTCATCGGACTTATGATCTCAGCCGTTCTCATTCCTTATAGGCGGACGGGACGGTCCGTCTAACGATGCATGCTGCAGTTATGTACGCGGGTTATATTTCTCTCTTAAGCGCCGCTCGACAGCCGGCGGAACCAGCTCATGAACGGCTCCGTTAAACTGAGCGATTTCCTTGACGATACTTGAGCTTAAGTAGGAATATTTCGGATTTGTCATCATGAACATCGTATCGATTTCATTATCCAGCAAATGATTCGTCGAGGCGAGCTGCAGCTCATATTCAAAATCGGTGACGGAGCGAATGCCCCTTATAATGACGTTGGCCTGTTTGGATTTCATAAAACGGACTAGCAGATCGCGGAAGCTGTCAATCTCCACATTCGGGATGCCGCGCGTAACCTCTGCTAGCAATTCCTTTCTTTCTTCGACCGAAAACAGCGGATTTTTGCTTGTGTTATTAAGAACAGCTACGATCAGCCGATCAAACTGCTTGGCGGACCTGCTGATAATGTCCAGGTGCCCATAAGTCACCGGATCGAAAGTGCCTGGATACACGGCGACTCTCTCTTGTTTATTCGTTGTCATCGGTTTCTCTCCCGTCGGGGCTGTCTTCGTTGTCGTATTTATAAATCGATACGGCTGTGTCCCCGTATTTGGCATGCTTGATTTGCTTAAAACCGTCCATTTCCTCTGCATACCGGTGAGCGGCGTCATGCTCCACGACGATGGTCGCTTCCGGCTCAAGCAGCTCGTTCTCCGCCAGTTGACCCATCAGGCTGTCCATGGACGTCATTATGTACGGCGGGTCAAGAAAAACAAGCCGGAACCGCTGTCCCCGCTTCGCTAACGCTTTCAAAGCCCGCTCTGCATCATTACGATAAATTTCCGCCGCGCTGCCCATGTTCGCCGTTTGTACGTTTTGGCGAATGATGTCGATGCTGATCTTCTCCCGGTCAATGAACACCGTTCGTTCTACGCCTCTGCTCCAGGCCTCGATGCCGAGCCCGCCCGTTCCCGCGAACAGATCAAGCGCCATTCCCCCGTCGAAATAAGGTCCGATCATGCTGAAAATAGCTTCTTTCACTTTATCCGTTGTCGGCCTCGTATTCGTGCCGGGCACAGCCTTAAGCGTGCGGCCCTTGGCCTCGCCCGCAATGACTCTCACTGCAATTGCCCCCTTCACACTCGTTCCCGCCTATCGTACCATATAAACCCTTTAATAATAAAGCCGATAACTGTCGAAACATATGCGTTGCATAGCCCTCGGGCCGCCATCAAAATTTTTCTTATTCATCCCATGTATATTTCCCCATAAAGCGGACATGATAAAATCATCGGCGTCGCGAGATGCCGTAGACAACCGCGGAGAAGACTTACGTTTCCCCATAAGCTCTTCGTCCGGTTTCTCCTCTCCCATGAAAAGGGCGTCCCGAAAGGGACGCCCGATTTTTATGTTAAGGCCTTGCGCAGCAAGGATTTTCCTGCATTCCAAATTCCACTACATTGAAGTTATCGCCCAATTGTCGCCCAAATTTCGAAACCTAAAAATCAACCTGATCATCACGAACAACTGTAGTATACTGAGCGCTGCTTCGATCATCGAAAGCGCCTTGTTTATGATCGGATCGAGCATTATCACCATCTGCCATGTAATTTCATTATTCAGCGATTGTTCGTCAGAAGTTCATTGCCGGCTGAACGAATTTTAGTCAGCTCCAATTAATGGGATTAGAGTTTTAAGGCAGAATATTTGATATACCTCATGGGAAACTTAAACTTGTTTAAATCTGAATATAAGGAGATTTAGCGAATATGAAAAAAATATGTTCTTTACTGCTCACGTTTACAATTCTTTCATCGGCATTTGCAATTCCTGTATTTGCCGAAAACAACCGTTTGAATAACTACAGGACAACAGCTGCTACAGATGGTAATGATATGGACTGGGGCTGGCTTGGCTTGCTCGGTTTAGCAGGATTATTCGGATTGAGAAACCGTGATCGTGAACGCACTTAAATACCGTTTGGTTCGTATCAAATCCCGCTCATTTGAGTGGGATCTACATAAACAGTCTCAATGAGGTGGTATAAATCATGAAATGTGCACATTGTGAAAATTTTAAAAAATTAAAAGGAATAAGACATATCTGCTACATATGTGCCATCATCAAAAAGCGCTAAACTGATCATAGTAATAAGTGGTCCCGCACTGAAATCCGGGACCTAACCTGCCAATTACAATTACATTTGACTTAGGAGCCAACAAATGAATACTATTCCAAAATTACTTTTGATATCTGGAGTCTCATTAATTGTTATCGGATTGATTTGGGCTGGATTAGGAAAATTTATTAACCTAGGACGCCTTCCAGGGGATATAGTAGTTGAAAAAGGTAATGTTAAATTCTATTTCCCAATTGTCACATGCATAATCATAAGCGTTGTTTTATCTTTGATAGCTTACATTGCAAGATGGTTGTTCAAGTGAATTTTCCTTTTCTCTTATTTTCTCCCCAACGATCGCTTCCGCAGCGCCGCCTTCATTCGTCCAAGCTTTTCAACGCTTCGTATCGATTACACTGCTTCCAAGTCTATCCCCTCCTGTCATGCATACCGTTTATTCATAGAGTTACTTCAAATCGGTCTTCCAGATAAATCATGCTCCGCCTAAATCTTGCCGTTAATCACACTTGTACAATCAAATCTAGTAATCTATGAATATATTAGATTATCTCCTGGTAGAGGAGGTGATACAGATGAGTAAAAAGAAATTGGTTGTTATTATTGTTTTAGTTGTTGTAATCAAGAAAGGTCGGAAATCTAACCGTTAATTTCGCGGAGCGTCAGATCGTATAGGCGCTCCTACATACTTGCGAAATCGAATCGAGTTGGCAAATCGATAACCAGTATTTATAGTGATACTTACTTTTTCGGAAACTGTCTTTAATCCATGCACTCAAAAGAGCTCACCTTCGGCTCCTGCCTATATCCCCAGCGAAGTTCACTGAACAAATCTCGTTTCTGCTTCTTGCTCAGTACGTGTAGCAGCATGATGACAATCTCATCTTGTAACCGGTTGTAATGCTTTGCCAGTTCAGGGACCGTGTATCCTTCACCCATAGTCCAACCGCTTTGATCAGATGCCGTTTATCCCATGCGTATGATCCCCAATGGTTCACAAAAAAATGGATCGACTTCCATCGCCGTCACCAGCTGTAGCAGATCCGTCTTCACGATCTCAGGCATACGTCTGTGTCCTGGATGATTTATAAGCAGGTCCATTCTGAAGCTATAGCGACGCGTGTTGGCCATTCAAATATTAAGATGCTCGAGATTTATGGGCATATATTTGAATCAGTAGATCAAGCTGCTGCTTCAGTTTTTGACGATATAAGATGATACTCTTATTCTTGCCTGTTATGTTGAATCTGAGTAGTATAGTTGATTTGTAAATGTTATTCGAGATATGCGAGTATGTACCATGTTTAAGAAAATGTCTTAAACCAATTATACTAGTATCAGAATTGTTTTTTGGCCCTATAGTGACACCTACAAGCGGGGAATCTGGTTCTGCAATAGGTATAGGTAAATATGGAACTAACGTTACGCCAGGAAGATTTTTTACATTCTTTTCAAAGATCCCCGCGCAACCGGTACAAGTAAATCCTTGCACGCGGTAGATTTGTTTTTCGCCGTTTTCCGCCTCATGTTGCTGCATGTGCCATCAACTCCTTGTCATGGGTGGAAGCTATTTGAATGAATTGGCGGACCTGGTCGTCTTCCAAAGAATAAAATGCCAGTTTGCCTTCCTTGCGGTATTTGGCCAAACCAAGCTGTTTTAACGTTCGCAGATGATGCGAAGCCGTTGCCAACGACGAGCCGATGATATTGGCCACGTCGCAAACGCATAATTCATCTTCCTCGCACAAAGCGAAGGCGATTTTCATGCGGGTTTCATCGGCCAGGACTTTAAACATCTTGGCCATACCCTGAATATTTTGTTGCTGCAAGGCATCTTGTACCTTGCGCACTTTTGACTCGTCATAGCAATAAATTTCGCAGCTGTCTTTCATGCCGCACCCCCTCAATCAAATTATCGTTTGATTATTATGAACGTACCCTATCACCATTTATTCAGTCAAACAATAATTTGATTGTTGTAATTCCGGAAAACATGAGGAACCGAATGAGTATATTCTAATCTACCTTAATGTTTTCTAATTGGCATTATGCATGCTTATTGGGTACCATACGTGTATAACCTTTGTTTTTGCTCCTCTAAAGCGGCTTGGATAACCGTTCTAGAGGAGCTTTTTTCATTAAGCTGCATTATTTTTTGCACAAAATGCATAGCTGATCTACGGTCAATTATTGGCCGTTTTTTATTAGCAACGTGATGCATCGACAGGTTTCTCAAATGCATACATTCCTTATTTTCTGACAATGATATCCTGTGAGGTGATAGCGTTGGATAAAGATCAGGAAGAGCCTACTGTTGCTCCAGGAATGAATACGCACGATGAAATTGAAGAAAAAGCGACGGAGAAAGAAATTCAAGAGGGTGACTCCACTTCAGTTACGCGTCTCTTTCTTGACCGTACGCCGGAGGACTAAGCGCCCTCCTTTCCCCCTGGGGAATTCTTGGTATTTGTGCAGGAATAACTTCATAAAACGAAAGAAGTGAATCATTTGACAAGTGTTTTTGAAGCAGTTAAAGATGTAATGAAAACATTCATCGATAATGAACCGAAACCACCGTTACACGTAGGAGAAGTGATGACTTGTTGGACCTATCTGACCATGCTCGAAGAAGAGATAGCGAACGTGAAGATCGGCCTAAATACAACTACTGACAGCGAATTGCTTAACGCGCTTAACGGGTCGATGGAATTGGCAGAAGCGCAAGCCAAAGAGCTCCGGGATTTTATGTTATCGGAAGGCGTTCCTCTTCCTCCTGTTTCCGAAATGAAACCAAAATCTGTACCCGATACCGTGCCCATGGGTGTAAAGCTTACTGATGATGAGATTGCCAATGCGCTTTCAATTAAACTTGTCGCAAATTACATGATGTGCGCAAATGGCGCAGTACAATCCGTGCGTAATGACGTCGGCATGATGTTCGTAAAATTTCAAGCGGAGAAACTAAAGTTTGGCGCTTCGTTAAAAACTTTAATGCGTGACCGTGGCTGGATTAAAATACCGCCTTACTATGTCCCTAACGGTTTACCGACTCAATAGCATTTCAGTGACAAAGGCTGCATGTACAAGGCAGTCTTTTTTTTGTGCTTCGAATTCTGACTACCTTCGTATTGCTCTTGTATGACATACAGTGACTATTACTGTAAGATTATATGGTATCGCTAGAATTGGCAGTTTGACAGGCGGCTTCGCAACTAAAAGTCGCAATTAGAACCAGAGGAGTAAGCAAAGAGTCTTACATCTTTCAACAAAACTGAGGCTCGCATGCAGCCTATAGATCTATATAAGTTGAACAATTGATTTACATCAGCTGTTATCGCTGCGAGAGCAAATCATTCTTACGATCGCTGTTCCAGCCGCACCATAAAACAAAAGCGAAGAACTCATTAGGAGCTCTCCACTTTCATAATATCGAGAAAAGGAATCTTCGTTAGTTCGTCCATATACATGATATGCACCGTTTTTGTACGGGAATCCATATGGACGATCTTCCCTCTTGGATTCGTCTCCCAATTCCATACCGTAAACAATAATTCCGTTTCCTCCTGCTGCGCTTCCGCCAATCGTTCGCCAAGCTCCTCCAATTGAAACTCATCCCGTGTCGGACGTTTCGGTCCTTTTGCCAACCCTTTCTCCTCCAACCTGATCTAAAATAGCTGAAACTTACAAAAAGGCGGCATCCCACGCACTTCATGTTTCCTTTGCCGCCTATTGCCCGCTCTTGCGAGCGGTATTATTCAGCATGCCGTTTCATTGGCCTGATGTCAATACTCCGTAAACAAATCTGTCTTACGGCCTATTGGTCATGACACGAAATGAGTTTTCCTTCCGGTCCCACAAGACGAAACCTTCCTTGACCAGCTGGTTGACAGCCTCCTTCACTTGCTCCTCTTTCCGCTGCGAACGCTGACTGATATAAGAAATATCAATCCTGCACGGTTCATTGCGATAGGTATTCCATAGTACGGTCAGCACCTTGCGCGTTGTATCATCCAGCATGCCGATTCACCAACTCCGCGTCGATGATCTGCTCTATATTAAAAATACGCGGCGCGTGGGCCGTATAACAATAAGCCTTTACCTTCCCATTGCTGACGGACCGAATCTGGATTGTACGAAAGGATATATTGCATTTGCGGTCAATGTAAATGATTTGAACGGTGCTACCAATGAAGGATTCAATCATGATCATCACCCCGATAAGAACGTTTGTTCTTATCATATGCCAAACACATGTTCTTCATCCATGTTAATTTCATCCATCCGGCAAAATAGGCTTTGGTTTCCCTCTATCCGCGGCAAGCTCCGCCATTTTTGTTCTTGTCCGGATCGAAGCGCTTCCGATAGGCATCCCAACCAATGGAATCAATCCGTCTTCCGTTGCTTGATATAGAGACGCATCACCTGCCCGACCTGCGCTTTCGCCCATAACGCTGCGCTGCCCATTGCTTGCTCCAAGGAGCATGGGCCCGGCACGATGGAGAAGGCCGCCGTTAATCCAATCTCATCCTGCCGCTCCGCCGCAAGCTCCATGCTTCCGCATAATGCGATGACCGGGATATTGTATTTCCCCGCCCTCCGGCATACGCCGGCGATGACTTTACCGGACAAGGTTTGTCCGTCCAGCCTGCCCTCTCCGGTCAGGATCAAGTCGGCATTACGGATATGGGCTTCGAAATCAACCGCCTCCATAATCAAATCAATGCCTGAACTGCTCTCCGCCTTCAGAACGGCCATTAACGCCGCTCCCGTCCCGCCGGCGGCACCGCTGCCGGGAAGCCGGCGCACATCTATGCCGGTTAACTGCTGCAGCACTCCGCCGTAATGATATAAAGCCTTATCCAGAAGCCGTACCGAATCGGCTGTCGCCCCCTTCTGCGGACCAAATACGGCCGAGGCGCCGAAAGGGCCGCATAACGGATTCGTTACGTCGCTTGCGATCCGGAAGCTCGACTCCCGCACGGCGGGCTCCAGCCCGGACAGGTCGACGGCGGACAGCGCCGCCAGCCCCGCTCCTCCTTCCGGTATAAGCTCTCCTTCGGCATCGAAGAAATTGACGCCAAGCGCCTTCAGCATGCCGGCACCGCCGTCATTCGTTGCGCTGCCGCCCAGTCCAATGACAAAATGGCGGTATCCGGCATGCAAGGCATGGCGAATGAGCTCCCCCGTCCCATAGCTGGAGGTCACGAGCGGGTTGCGCTCTTCCAACTGCAGCAGGGTTAGTCCGGAAGCCTGCGCCATCTCGACGATCACCGTTTGCCCATCGCCCAACACCCCGTACGAGGCCTTCACCGGTCTGCCCAGCGGGTCCTTCACCGTAACCTCGCAGGATCTTCCTTTTGCCGCATAGAGGAGCGTTTCGAGCGTCCCTTCTCCTCCGTCCGCCATCGGCAGCTCCACGACTTCCGCAGACGGATCAGCCGCCTGTATGCCGGCCCGGACCGCTGCGCATAATTCCTGCGCCGAGATCGATCCCTTGAAGGAATCAGGCGCAACTACGACTTTCATAACATCCTGCCTTCCGTCGCTTCTTCTTTAACCGCTTTGTTTTCAGCCATTTTCCGTCTCCTTTTTACTTTTCGTTTTTTTTGAAGGCCCCACGGCGGTTCATCTGCTGAAAAACCGTTGTTATTCCGCCGCATCACCTTCCTCAATCTTCGATGAAATCATTGCGCCTCGCTTCCTTGCTCGCGTCTCAATATCCGGATGCTTGCGCATAAAGCGCTTAATAGGTTCCTTCTGGTCTTTCCCTGGTTTTGGAAGCCGATACACGAACTGAATCTAATTTACACCATCCTTTTCCGGCTTTCAATTCAAAAAATGTATAAAAGTTCCTCAGTTCAGCGCATCCTATTGGAATAATCCGTCAATAAGGAGTTTACGCCATGCATACTGTTTGGAAAGGTGCGATCAGCTTCGGGCTCGTTCATGTCCCCGTCAAGATGTTCACGGCAACGGAGGACAAGGATATTCACTTCCGCAGCCTGCACAAAGATTGCGGGATGCCGATTTCTTACGCGAAAACCTGCCGTCATTGCGATAAGGAAATTAACCCGGACGAGATCGTAAAAGGATTTGAGTACGAGAAGGGGAAATACGTCATCGTCAAAGAGGAGGAGCTGGAGCAAATCAAGCCGGAATCCGCAAAAACGATCCATATTTTAGACTTTGTGGACCTGACCGAAATCGACCCTATCTACTTTCAGAAAGCGTACTACCTCTCTCCCGATATGGCAGGGTCCGGCGCTTACCAGCTCCTGCTCGAGGCAATCAGGCAAACTGGCAAGATCGGCATCGCCAAAATTTCGATTCGCAGCAAAAGCAGTTTGGCTGCCATAAGAGTCGTCGGCAACTGCCTTTGCTTGGAAACCATGTTTTTTCCGGATGAAATCCGCTCGATCTCGCAGGTCCCTAATTTGCCGGAGCAAACGGCCGTGAACGAGAAGGAGCTGACGATGGCCGCCATGCTGGTCGAACAGCTAAGCGAAACGTTCCAGCCCGATAAGTACACCGATGATTACCGCAAAGCCCTGCTTGATCTGATTGAACAAAAAATTGCCGGCGAGAGCGTAGATATCGTATCGGCGCCCGCAACCCCTGAAGGCCGTTCGAACGTGATCGACCTGATGGCCGCGCTGCAGGCGAGTCTTGAGGCTGCAAAAACCCCTCCTCCTCCTGCCGCTGCGCCCAAAAGAAAAAGAAGCGCGAGCAAAAAAAATAAAGACAACGTATCATAGCTTGCTGTATACAAAGAGAGGCTATTGCCATTCCGTAACAACTACCCAATCCGATCGGAAGAAGTCCGCATAAACTGATTGTACGAATGATCAAGGAGGTGTTTGCAAATGTCCGGTGTCGTTGGCGGAGCTTTCACGAATACGGGAACCATTCTGGTCCTCTTTATCCTGCTGGTGATTGTCGCTTGTAGCTGCGGTCTTGTAGGCGGTTACGGCAAAGGCTATTAATCCTGCCTGATGACGTAACCTCCTTACGTCAATTCCTGTAACAAAATGCGCTCGAAGGCCCATTCCATGGGTCTTCTTCCCGTTTCATCACTTCGACGTACTTAACTCGCTTGGATAGCTCTTGATTTGGGCCGCGACGGGTCAGCACCGTCCCGAACGCGAAAAAAAGCCCCCATCCAGGGGGCGCGAAGTATATGTTCCAACGATTAGATGAGCAGCAGATCACACCTGCTGCATAGGCTGGCCGCTCGCAATACGAAGCTCGTTGGCCAGACGGTTAAACTCCTTCCGCGCTTCCGCGTTATCCGTTGCCATGTAGGCCGCGCTTAGAAAACGAATGATTTTGTTCGCATCCTCTGCCGTCATGGGGCCGCTCACCTCCTCCGCTTCCTCATCCTCCTCTATATACGGAGCCTGAAAGTACTCGCAAATGCCGCGCGCCAATTCATCCGCGCATTCTGCCCGGTAGGCTTCCGACAAAAGCAGCCGCGCATCTTCACGGTTCGTCATGAACGCGCATTCGACCAGAACGGCAGGCATGAAGGTATCGCGAAGTACCGCAAAGCTGCTGCTTGTCTTCACTCCGCGGTTCGGCAGCGCGGTTCCGCCCGTCAGATGGCGGTGAATGATCTCGGCAGCCTTGCGCCCTTCGGCGCTGCCGGTATAATAATACGTCTCCGTCCCCCTTGCGTTATTCCAGCCGCTCCCGAAAGCATTGGCATGGATACTGATATAGAAATCGGCATTTGCGTTGTTTGCCGTGCGAATGCGCGTATTTAGCGGCGTATCCGCATCGGTTGGGGCGACGAGCAGCGTGCGAAAGCCGCAGCGCCGCAGGTGGACATCCAATAAAGCCGCGACCGCCCGGTTGAATTCATTCTCCTTCATGAACGAGCCGTCAGGCAGCAAGGGGGTGCGTTTACCGGCTGTCTCCATGCCATGACCGTCGCATATCGCAATCAGAATAGCCATCGTCCTCCCTCCTTCCCTATTACCAGCGTATTGCGGGTTGTCTCTATCGGTGAGCCCGTTCGTCGAAAATAGGTTGTTTACCGGCATATTTTTTGAAACCGTACAATCCATAATTTCGTTAGATATGAATATACTTTCAGGAACCGCGAGGATTCGGCTTATGCCGCAGAGCCGCAGAACCGCTTCGCACACCAAGGGGGAGGCGATCATCGATGGAAACGTTCGGCAGAGGCTGCCTGTACATTATTTTAGGCGTCATAGCCGTCATGGCTTTAGCCTTTATCGTTGGGGGCACGATTACCATTCCGTGGTTTATTCTGATCCCGCTTATCATTCTGGCCTTCTGGGCCGCTTCCAAGAAGAACAAGTGACCTGTGCAGCCGGGCAGTAAGCCGTATCGTTTTGATGCGGCTTTTCTTTTGCGTGAAACGGCATTATTGTAGAACTAGCGGAAATGGAGGAGAACTTATGATTATCAATACGGAAGACGACATTATCCGGCTAGTCCGTGAAGACGATTGGATGATGGATGTCTTACATACTGCACAAGCTTTACAATTGCCCGATTGGTGGGTTTGCGCCGGATTCGTGCGCTCGAAACTTTGGGACACGCTGCACGGCTATCGCGCCAGAACGCCGCTTTCCGATGTCGATGTCATCTATTACGATGCCGGCAATATGGAAGAAGCAGAAGAGAAGAAATGCGAGCAGCGGCTAAGGATTGCGCGTCCTTCTATCCCGTGGTCGGTCAAAAATCAAGCGAGAATGCATCTGGTCAGCGACGCGCCGCCTTACAGCTCCTCGGTGGACGCCATGTCTAAATTCCCTGAGACGGCGACGGCTTTAGGGCTTACCATAGATGAGCGCGGCCGACTTGTTCTGGCTGCGCCATGCGGCATCGAGGACGTGCTCCGTATGGCGGTAAAACCAACGCCGTTTTTCGAAGCATCCGACGAGAGAATTCGTTATTACAAAGCGCGTCTCGCCAAAAAAAATTGGGAAAGCCGCTGGCCGAAAATCCATATTTCGTCCCCCCGCGAGTCTTACGGGCTATAGCCGGATCATTACGCTGCCGGTTCAAGTCCCGGTACTATTCGAGCAGCACGGCGCTGGCCGCGGCATCCCAGCTGGCCGTAAGTCCAATCTCGGCGGCCAAATCGCGTACCTTCACATAGCCGGTCGATTCCGACAATACCGATTCGAGCTCATGTCCATTCACGGTTACCTGTGTTCCCGTCCAATCGATCTCCGCACCGAGCGCCTCGCCCAGCTTTCTCGCCGGTACCCATGTTACGCCGCGAAGCAGGTAACCGTCCGTTATCACTAGTCCGTCATACAGCACCGCAATGGACTTCGCTTCCTTCAGCTTCTCCGGCTTCGGCACATGCTTGCTGCCTGCCGCATCGTATCTTTTTAACCCGTATCGCTGGATAATTGATTTTAGCTTGGCTGCGTATGCCGGATCCGTCGCATAACCGCTTGCTTGCAGCATTTCTGCCTGCTGCTCCGGCGTTGCCGCCCTGCGAACCCGGTCATAGCGCGGCGCGGTGAGCAGCAGATCCAAATCTTTATAGAAATGATAGACGCTCTTATAGGCCCGGAAAGCGGCTCTCGTATTCGCGCTTCGTCCATCGACGTATTCCCATGTGCCCTTAACGACAGCTTCCCCTTGCCAGTATGCATTCACCTGACCGCTGCCAACTTTAATGCCGCCCAAGTTGTTCCAAGAATGAATGACGCCGCCGGTTTCGAGCAAATTTTGCGCGAGCCGAACGGAAGGAAACATCGTCGACCCTTCTCTTTTTACCCGAATGACCGTAGGCGCCAATTTCGCAAAAAATTGATCTCTCGTCAATGCTGCCATTTTCGTTCTCCTCTCTGACAACTGCTAAGGCATGTCATCGCATGCTGTCCTTATCTGTTTATGCATCGGATGTGCGAATGGCAACGGACAGAACGGCAATGACGGCTATGGTCCAGGCTTATCCGGACTGCCGGTCAATAAGGATAAAATACGAAAGGGCCCCCTATAAGATCGCAGATCTCATAAGCCGCCCCCTTCATCGAACCGGTCTAGCACCTCTATATGCCGTAGAACCGGCGAGTATTCGCAAGCAGCCACTTCGCCGTCTCCTGAACGGGCAGCCGCTTAAGCGCCGCAATATGCTTCGCCGCATCGGCAGCCATGGCAGGCCGTGTAGGCTTGCCGGCGTACGGCCCTTCAAACGGCCATGGCCCGTCCGTCTCCGCCATTGTCAGCTCAAGCGGATACCGCTCCGCAAGCTGCCGGATCTCTTCCTCGTAAGCGACGTCCGGCGTGACCGAGATCATGTAGCCGCTCGCCGCCATGCGGCGCACGACCGCTTCGCCGCCCTTGAACCAGTGAAAATGCGCGCGGCGTACGTTGTGCTTTGCCAGAATATCGCAAGCTTTATCCGCATCCTCATATACCGCATGAAGCACGATCGGGCGATCCAGCTCCGACGCCAGCGCGGCGAACCGGTCCAGCAGCGCCAGATACGGCTGTTCGTCAAAGCTTTCGCCCGCTGCTTCTGCTTCCGACCGGGTATAATACGGCAGACCGACCTCGCCGATCGCAAATGGTTCACCTGCTTCATGCCGCGTACGGATCCATCCGAATAATTGATCGATCTCTCCACGGGACGGGATCGGCTGCTCCGGATGAAAGCCGTACGCAGGATGCAGCCTGCCGAGATACTGCAGTGCAAGCTCGCGGTTCACCCGGGAAGATGCCAGATGCATCGAGACCGCTACAACAGCCTGGGCGCCTTCTTCGAAAGCCTCCTCCAGCAGCCGGACCCGCTCTTCTGCCGCATACAAATCAACATGGAGATGCGCGTCTATCCAGGAAGCGCCGGCCTCCTCTGTCATCTTACACTCCTCCTGATGTTTACGAAGTCAACCCCGTCTAAAGCACAGGGCCGCGCGTTTACTTCAGCAGCTCGTAAATATGCTGCTTCATTTCGTTGAATGCAATGTCGGTCCACAATGCCTCCCGGCGCGGACGCTCGAACGGGATAACGAACTCCTGCAGCACGACCGCCGGTGAAGCGGACAACACGATCACCCGGTCGGAAAGAAACAACGCTTCCTCGATGCTGTGCGTTACAAGCAGCACCGACCTCCGGCTCTCCTCCCAGATCGACAGGAGCCACTGCTGCATCTGAAGCCTGGTCAGCGCGTCCAACGCGCCGAACGGCTCGTCAAGCAGCATCAATTGCTGCGGCGCAAGCAGCGCCCTCAGGAAGGAAACCCGCTGCAGCATCCCGCCGGACAGCACATGCGGATAGTCATCCGCATATTCGTGCAGGCCGATCTTCTCCAGCCATTCCTTCGTCTTCTGCTTGGCTTCCTGGCGGCCCGCGCCCGAGATCGTCAGAGACAGCTCAATATTGCCGGCGACGGTCCGCCAAGGCAGCAGCGCCGATTGCTGCGGCACGTAGGAGATATGTCCGCGTTCGCCTGTCGTCTGCTCCCCGCCAATCCAAATATCGCCTTCCGTCGGCGGCTCCAATCCCCCGATGATTTTGAACAGCGTCGTCTTCCCGCTTCCCGAAGGGCCCACGATCGAGACGAATTCCCCGTCGGCAACCGTAAGCGACAGCCCGCCAATGACCTCTTTGGCCGCATGCCCGCTGCCGAACCGCTTCCGGATTTGCTTCGCCTGCAGCGCAGACTGCTTGTTCCCGGCTGTATCCTTCTGCATGTTACTTTACCTCCTTCGCCGGCCGCCAGCGAATCAGCATCCGCTCCGCAAGCACGACCAGCCCGAACAGCATCAGGCTGAGCGCCACGATAATAATGACCGCCGCGTAGACGCGGTCGGGCTGAAAGCCCTTGGACGAGATGAGCATGAACGCCCCCAGCCCCCTATTCGTGCCGAGCCATTCCGCCACAACGGCGCTGAGCACGCTGTACGAGGCGGCGATCTTCAAGCCGGAAAAGAGATGGACGATCGCATGCGGCAGCTCCAGCCGCCAGAACAGCTGCCACTTGCCGATGCCGATCATTTGGAAATAATGGCGAAGCTGCGCATCCGGATTTCCGAGTCCGCTCAGCATGGCGATCGTAATCGGAAAGAAGCAGACCAGCGCCACAAGCAGCGTCTTCGGCAGCAAGCCCCAGCCGAGCAGCATCGTCAGGATGGGCGCGACGGCTACGATCGGCACGTTCTGGGATAATACAAGCAGCGGGTATACGACGGTTCGCAGCCACGGGATTAAATGCAGCAAAGCGGCGAGCACGAAGCCCACCGCCGATCCTCCCGCAAAGCCGAGCAGCATCAGCCGCACAGTCGCTTCCGTATGCTCCATTAACCGCGGCCAGATCTGAATCGCCTCCTGCACGATCGATACAGGCGCCGGCAGCAGCCACGGGTCAATGTCTCCCCATGCGACTGCCGCTTGCCAGCATGCAAGCAGCGCTGTCAGCACCGCCACCGGCGGCCAGACCTTTGCCCATGCAATTCTCTTCTTATTGCCCATCTGGATATTTCTCCAGCAGACGGCCCATCGAAGCGCCGTTTACCGGGTTGTAGTAAATTTTAATTTGAGAGATGACGGAGGGACAGCCCATTTCCGTCATCGCTTCGCTCATCGTCTGCACCACGCTGAGCAGATGGCTTAGCTCGCCTTCCATCGTCGTCTCCAGCGGCGCGACGCGGTACGGCACGCCCGCGGCTTTAATAATCTCGATCGCCCGGTCCACGTACGGAATGACGCTTTCTCCTCCGGGCGTCGTCGGCAAAATTTGAATGCTGACTAATGCGTTCGCCATTTGAATCCCCTCTCTCCTTGTCCTTTATACATTCCGTTATTCCGGCAGAAATTCGTTCGTAAACGCCTTCTCCGCCTCAAGCTCCTTTTCAAGCAGCTTGTGCTCGAACATCCAGCCGGCGTAATTTTCCCATACGCTCAACTTCTGTTCGCCCCAGCGCGGCGCGTCATCCTGATATTTCGGGCTTAGCCACTTCTGGCTGGCGCGCACGAGATCGGCATTCAAGTCCGGCTCGGCTTGGATCAATACTTCTGCCGCATCCTCCGGATTGTCGATCGCGTACTGATAGCCCTCCGCCGCTGCAGCCGTGAAAGCCTTGACGATTTCCGGCTTATCCTTAATCATCGCCTCGTTCGTTGCCAGAACCGGCGTATAGTAATCCAGCTTATCGCTGTAATCGGTCAAGTAAAGCATGTTGATTTTCTCGCCGCGCAGCTCGGCTTCTACGCCTGTCCATGCGTAATAAATCCACGCAAAATCGATATCGCGCTTCACCGCCGTGAAGAAATCGCTGTCTCCGATGCTCATTATATTTACTTTGCCGACGTCCGCGTTTCTTTCCTGCATAAGCGAAGCAATTACCGCTTCCTCGACGGGAGCGCCCCAGCCGCCGTACGTCTGGCCTTCGAACTTCTCCGGCGCGTCGATGCCCTTCGCGAGCGGCGACGCGAAGCCCGACGTATTGTGCTGAATGACGGCTGCGATCGATACGAGCGGCACGCCCGCGATGCGGGCCATCGTAATGGACTCCTGATAGCTCACGCCGAACTGCACATCGCCGGAAGCAACCATCTGGTCTGCGCCGGTTTGTCCCGGCTGAATAATTTCAACGTCCAAGCCTTGCTCCTTGAAGAACCCTTTATCTCTAGCAACGTACAGTCCGGTATGATTCGTATTTGGCGTCCAGTCCAGCACGACCTGTACCTTCTCCAGCGGCTTATCCGTTTTCCCTTGCTCCTGCCCCTGTTCGTTCTCGTTCGCAGACGGCGCATTCGTCACGTTATTCGCTCCGCAGCCCGCCAGCGCCAATACGAACACGAGCATAGCGGCCATTATTCTCCACGACGCTTGTCCGGCCTTCTTCTGATTCATGATGTGTGTTCCCCTCTCCGTAACTCTATTTGTTGTAATGCGACGACTCCTCGTTAGTATCCGGTTCATGGATGCCTTGCAGCCTATCAAGAATTCTAAGCGGGTATAAGCGTGAAACTTATCTATTATTTGAATTAAAAAAAAAGCGTCCTCCCGATCCGGAGGACGCCATTCATTCGGCTGCGCAGCTGTTCATATAGACCGGGACTCGGGTCGATTCGACCTAGCCTCTTCCATAAAACAGAGCTTCTGTCCCTACGCTGGCATTACCCAGATCAGGTTTAACGGGTCGGAATTAGGATTCTCATTCCCTCTCAGCCGGCTTAACCAGCTCCCCGGAACATATTCGGTTTCGTCAACAAGCTCAATTGTATAGCAAAACCGGGCCAAAAGGCCAGCATTATTTTGCATCCACCGGGAACAAGCAGAAACGCCTTTATATTTTTATATATTCAGGCTCACAGGGCCGACCGTACGCCCCTTCCGTCATCCAGCCTTATATTTTTTCCTTATGCCTACAACAAGCATGAGCGCGGGAAGCGCCACTTGGAATAACGGAACGACTTTCAATGTAATATCGAGACCGATCCACATATGATAGGTGTTATTCTTCTCCAGAAACGACGAGGCGTATATGAGGAGACCGACCGGCATGACCCAGTGGCGGTATGCCGTGCCTGTTACCGCGTTAACGGTAAAGACCGCTGCCATATACAGCGTCGTCATCTTCACATACAGTCCGATGAACAGCAGCAGGGTGACGATCACATCAAGCCGTTCCATGAAGTTGGCCAGTTGGATCAGCTGGACGACCTCAAGCAGCGGCAGCGCGGATATCGCGGAAAGCTCCGGCCCCAGTACGGACATGACGACGATGTTCATGACAATCAGAAAAACCGATACTCCCGCTTGCGACCAATACGTGACTCGGCTCACTTTATTTGTCTCTCCGACATATTTCCAGAATACGAGCATAACAACCATTTGCCCGAACGGAAAGGACACCAGATCCGGAAACGCCGTTTGCAAGACCGGCAAAAATCCGTTCTCCAGTACGGGGCGTAACTGATGGAGGTCCGGCAACCCGGTAATAATCAGCAATAATAATATTAGGGCGTAGCTAACCGCGACAATCGGGAAAAAAATCTGCGCGACGCGTACAAACACCTCAAGTCCCTTGCTGACTGTATATGCGGCTGCGAGGAGAATAAGGAGCATGACGATCCACTTCGGGGTGAGCGTCAAGAGCGCTGTCGTCGTCAGCTCCCCGACATCCCTTACGTTTCGCATCGATTCATAAGCGAACCAACAAGCGTTCAGCAGACCGGCGGCTCCGCCAAGCACTCGTCCGAAATGGATTTTGTAAAGCTCGGCCAATCCCGCCTTTGGAGCACGCTTCTGGATATGCAGATACATCGCGCTAAGCAGCAAGCCGGCCGCAGCCGCGAGCGCCATGGCGATCCAAGCGTCCTGCTTGGCCTTGATGCCAAGCTCGAACAGCGGAGTGCTGCCGATCAGGAAAATGATAATAAGAATAGACAGCTGTTGTTTTCCGATTTGCTGCATATGTATCCTTTCCAGCTACGAGCGCGCTTTCTCCTGCATCTTTTTAAACCCGCTTCCGCTCATGCCTGTTGTATTTATTTTGACATGGACCGTGGTCTTCACTTCCATCCGCGAGAACCGCTCCGGCCAATCGTCCTTCATGCCTCGCCATGCCTTCGGATATTTTTGGCGAATGCTGCCTCCGAAGCCAAGCACATCCGCCTTATGCTTGCGCACGGCCTGCCATCCCATCTCCATTTCACGTTTGATTTCCTCTTCAATCGCCCGCTCGACCTTATCCACCTCGGGCGGCTTCGATAAATCTCCCCCGCAGTTGTATTCAAGAAGCGTCCCTTCGGCGGTCACCTCGACATGCATCATCCATTCCCCGCCCGGCTGTTGCTCGGGACGCTGCTTTGTCTTCGAGCTAATGATTTGCACGGCGGATTCTTTAAGCCCGTTGTCTCCCTGCCTGCACGTAAAAGCTGTCGTCGTCCGCTTAATATAATCGGCCAGCCACATCACGCCGCGGCTTTCCGTCCTTGTAATCCATCCGACCAGCTTATCCTTCTGAATTAATCCCAGATCGTTCAACCTTACTTTAGAAGGCGTATTCGTCTTGGCGAGCTTGTCTGCCCGGTCCATGCTTTCGTTCGTTCCCCCTACGCTTAAGCTGGGGATGCCGGCCGCTTGCGTTGTTCCAAGCAAATCCTTCAGCACCTCATGCATCGTCATTTGCCGAAAGACGGAGCTGTTTATTTCTTCATTGGCGATCATGCGCTGGATGGCCGTGCCCGGTATTTTCTCAAGCGGGATGAGCTGCTCGAGCATATGCCTGGCGCTTCCTTTCGACAGAAAGACGCTGACCGTCTCCCGCGCATCGGCGTTCCGCAAATAAACGTCAAACAGCTGCTCCAGGCCTTTTCGCGCTGCCGCCTGACTGATGATGACAACTTGATTATGCGCAAAATAAAGCCGCCTCGATGTCTCCTGGCTAGCTTTGCTTATCGCGCTCTGAAAGTTGTCTCCCGACGTTGAGAAGACATTAACGGCTGCCGCCGTTCCCGGCGAAGGACTCTGACCCGAGATCGACTGCGGAATGACCACCTGATAAGAAAGCTGCCACTTTCCGTCTTTCCAGTCGATTCCCGTCGCCGAGACGATGCCTATATCATTAAGCTCCACCCGATTCCAGCAGCCGCTGACAAGCAGGATACTCAGCATAAGCATGAACAGCTTTCCTATTCTCACCGCTACCCCTCCCTCCGTTAAGGCTTGTCGGAATGACGCTGTGCAGGCGGTTTCCTGCCACTCGGTCTCCGCTTCGGATTGCGCAGATTCAAATCCATCGGCCGCAGCACGATGGCCCACCAGGGCAGCCTGACAAATACATCCCTCCAGACTCCTTGCATTTTCGGTCCCGGAGCAAGCGGCGACATGTAAGGCACCCCGAAGGAACGGAGCGACGTCAGGTGGACGATCAGGAACAGAACGGAAATAAAGATGCCGAAAAAACCAAGCATCCCCGCCATCAGCATCAAAGCAAAGCGTATAATTCTGGACGTCGCCGCCATATTCAATTCCGGCATGACAAAGTTCGAAATGGCCGTAAAGGAGACGACGATGACCATACCCGCCGACACGATGCCCGCCTGAACGGCAGACTGTCCTAATACGAGGGCGCCGACAATCGAAATGGCGGGACCGATCGCCCTTGGCATGCGGAGACCCGCCTCGCGCAGCACCTCGAACGTCATCTCCATGAGCAGCGCTTCGATTAAACCGGGAAATGGAATCCCTTCCCTCTGGGCGGCGAGGCTGATAAGCAGCGTTGTCGGCAGCATCTCCTGATGATAGGTTGTCACTGCAATGTACAACGCCGGAAGGAGCATCGACAAGACAAAGGACACATACCTGATGATTCGCACGAACGTGGCGATGTCGTACCTTTGATAGAAGTCCTCCGGCGATTGGAAGAAGGTGAAGAAATTCGTCGGAGCCATCAGAGCGATCGGCGTCCCGTCCACCATCACGGCTACCCGTCCTTCCAGCAGCGCTGCCGCAACCGTATCCGGACGTTCCGTATTCAGCAAGGTCGGGAACAGCGTAAACGTCTCGTCCTGAATAAATTCCTCAATATAGCCGCTTTCGAGGACGCCGTCAATGTCGATGTCCGCCAGCCTTCGGTATACCTCCTTCAATATGCCCTCATCGACGATGCCGTGCAGATAGAGTACGGCTACGTTCGAATTGGTTTGTTTCCCGATCTTGTGGATCTGTACATGGAGATTCGGAGAGCGGATGATCCGGCGGATCAGGCTGATATTGGTTCTTATATCTTCGACGAAGCCGTATTGCGGCCCCCGAATGACCGTCTGCGTCTGCGGAATGGTTACCGCCCGTTGGTTACCGCCGCACACTTCGGCCGTCAAGGCCGAGGCTGCTCCGTCCGCCATAATGAGACACAGACCGTCAGCCATATATTGCAGAGCTTCTTCCAGCGTGCTGATCTCCTTAACCGCTCCGACGGATACGACACAGCTGCGAAGCGCGTCCAGAAGCTTGCCGCCCCTCCGCTGCATGTACTCCGGCAGCCTTAACGACATTAACGGCTCCATCACGCTCTCGTTAATCGTATCTGCATTGACAATGCCGTCCACATAGGCAATCGCCAGTTCGCGATCCGGCGCCGCATCGCTGCGAAATAGCCGGACGATCAGATCGGAGCTCCCGCCGAAGCGGGTCCGAATCGCTTGCACATTCGCATGAAGGGACGGACTAAGCTTCGTTAGCGCCTTCGCGTCTTGTTTGTTCATATGCGCACCTTTCGTTACCATGATGCTTCTATTTTGGCGTATACTGGATGCAATTATGTGCCTCGCAGGCCTTCATGCGATCAAAATACCGTTCCCCGGCGTCTCATTCCCGCTAAATAAAAAGCTTCACAATAAACAAAACCGCCCCTAACACAAGATGCATCCAGCCTATGAAGCGGGATACTTTTTGCTCCTTCCTTTTCCCCTTGGCCTTATAACCCCTTGCATCGATTTGTAAAATGAGCACCCCGCAAATCAGGAATAAGAAAATCACGTAACTGAAGGAGCCCACCGTGTATCCGTTACCGATCATATCCGATCCGCCTCCCCGGTTCTTTCTGCATCGCGATGGCTACCTGGCCTTCATTCCGATCCGCCGGACATTTACCGTAACTTTAACTTCAAATGCCGCATCCTTATATAACCTTTGCCAGTTCTCCTTCGTCTTGATTTTACTGCTCCAATAACCTGGTCTTCTTGCCCTCAACTGCTCGCCGAAGCCGAAAATATCCGATCCTTTTTCCTGCGTTTTTTCAATGATGTTCAAATAAAATTTTTCACCGGCTTGTTCCTGCTGCCGTTCGATCGCTTTAATAATTTCCGTATTATCAACGAACAGCGCTTCGTTCATTTTTTCCTCTAAATTCACCTCCAGATTCACCCCAATCTTAAAGTACGGACGCCCGTCTTTAATTTGAATATCAATAATTGAACGCCGTTGGGTAACATAGGTCATTACCGTTTCTCTCGTTCCTTCCAGATTAATGAAAACGCGGTATCCGGCAGGATTCACGCCTTTAATGCCCAAATATCCGGCAATTTCAAGCGGTTTTGTTGTACCGACCATTCGATCCCCTTTGAAATAGGCCAGCCCCATAACTTCAACGTTCTGCTCCTGCTTTCTTTCCACAAAGGGCAAAAAGCCCTCCTGCCCCTTTTTGGACGAATTGCTCCAATAAATGCCGATATAATCCTTTGGAAATTTGCCCATTCGAATCCCTTCGTCCAAGGTAGACATGAGATAAAGCGTAGGAATTCGCTCCAATTTCGGGGCAGCCTTCATTAAGCTGAGCGCATCGCCCTTCGAAATCATCATCCAGGCCATTCTGCGCACCTCCGAATTGCGGCGGAAGTAATCGTTCACGTTCTCGAGCCCTTTGCGCGCCACCTCTTCGGACACGACGATGACGCGCAGGTGTCCGAAGAACAGCCTGCTCGAAATCTGCTGCTGCAGGTTCATGAAGGCGTCATCGATGGAATGGCCAACGACGTCGATGACCCATACGGTTTTGCTGGAATCGCCTTGGCTGCCTCCGCCTTCGCCCGGTCCGAGAGGGATTCTTCCCGGCAGCGCGATTTGCACGCCGACCTTTACCAGCCCTGTTCTGGGCGCGGGAACGGAACCCTGAGTATGGGTAATCTCGCTTTCCTCCTCTTCCGCTCCTTCTCTAACTACATCGATGGAAACCCCAAGCACGACGGCTCGCTCCTCAATTTCAAGCCGGTCCCAGCACCCTGTCAGTAACGGAATGGCGATCAGCATGACACACAGCAGCTTAACCGGTCTCATCCATTGATTTGCCTTCATTTCGATTCCCTCTTTTCTTGCGAATGATCGAAATCATCAACAATAGACCCGGATATCCGATCGTAATAAATAACCCGATTCGGCCTACGTTTTCGATGATATCGTACATTTGCACAATATTTGTAGGCAGCATGGCCATAACGAAAACAAGGGGGAGAAGGAAGAACGAAAACATTTTATGATCGCTTAACCGGAATAAGTGACTTATCGCATATATCGTAAGAAAGTAACTTGATAGCAGCGTTGTAAATACGGCCGTCACCCACACCGCCAGAAACGCCGCATCCAGCCGCTCCAATATATTCGCCGGCAGCGAAGTGGCTTTCGCCAGCTCCAAGGTCGGCCACAGCAAATTTTTAATTTCCTCTGCGCCGAATACGCTAACTGCTGCGGCGACGATGACTACGTACTGCCCACCGGCAATAATGATCCCCCACACGCTTGCCTTCATCGCTTTCTGCGGATTGCGCATCGAAGGGATAACCATGCTCAGAATGAAGGAGCCTTGAAACAAAGCTGCAATGGTTAAAGTACCCTTCAATATCCCTTGCAGTTCGCTTCCCCAAATCGGTTGGAGATTGATGACCTCGGCATTTTTCAAGGACAACGCAACAATCAAAATAACGGGAACGATTAACAGCGGAAAATAAAAGTTATGAATATACGCAAAGGTCGTAATCGTATTCCGTGTAGAGATCGCAGCGAGCAGCAGCATGACGATGACCGTCACTTCTACAGGCGTTTGTTTGAGAACCGAGGTGACGACGACTTCCCCGAACTCCCGCGCCGTAAGCGACGTCAATATGGCAAAGAAAGCGATGATGGCCACACTGCCGAGCCTGGCGGGCCACTTTCCTATAATGTCCTCGCTGTATAGAATGATTGTCTTATCGGAGAACCGTTTACCAAGAATAGTCACTAACGCTAATCCGATGAATGCAACCACCATGCCCAAAAGAGTAATGAGGGGAGCCGCCGAATCGGCTGCGCGGACGGCAAAAAGCGGGAGCGGCAGAACCCCTACCCCGATAATGGTGCTCACAAGGATGGCAGCGGTTTGAATGACTGTAATTTGGCGCGTCGACTCCTCCTTCATGTCAACTCTCCTCCATTTTATTATTTGTGGCCGGCCTAGGCGCAGGCTCCTCATGTCCCTTGTTATCTTTCGTCCCCGCATCTCCCAATTTCACGCGATCGATCTGCCTCAGGAACGAAGGCCTTTGGGTCATCCAACTGAGCGGCCCCCGGATAATCAGGTCCTTATAACCTTGAAAATCACCGGGAATGAGCGGACTTAGGTAAGGCACTCCGAATGATTTTAACGATAAGAGATGGTTAGCTATAAGGATCAAGCCAATCATAACGCCGTATAACCCAAAAATGCCCGCCATTATAATGAGGGGAAATCGAAGCAGGCGCAAGGCCAGCGCCGCGTTATAGGCCGGCGTTGCAAATGACCCGATCGTCGTTAACGCGATAGCGACAACCGTGATCGGGCTCGCGAAGCCCGCCGCCACGGCGGCTTGTCCGACAACAAGCACGCCGACAATGGACAGCGCTCCTCCGACCTGCTGAGGCAGGCGGATCGTCGCTTCCCGCAATACCTCCATGGATGTTTCTATGATCAGCACCTCGACGACGGCCGGGAACGGGACGCCCGCCCGGCCGCCGGCGACGGCGACGGCGAACTCCGTCGGAATCAATTCCGGGTTGAAGGAAATGATCGAGACATAAATCGCCGGGAAGACCAAAGAAAACATCAAAGCGAGAAGTCTCGCTAACCGAATCGCGCTCATCAGCAGGAACCGTTCCGTATAATCCTCCACCGTCTGATAGAATTGGCTGAATACCGTCGGAACGACCAATGCCAGCGGAGAGCCGTCAACCAGAATAGCCACCCTGCCCTCGAGCAGGTTGGCGACGATTTTGTCCGGACGTTCGGTGTATTGCACCTGAGGGAACGGTGACAAGTGGTTATCCTCGATAAACTGCTCCAAATAGCCCGAGTCCGTCACGCCGTCAATGTCGATTTTGGACAAGCGCTTGTTTACTTCCTCGACCAGCTTCGGATTCGTAATGCCCTCCACGTAACAAACGGCGACCTTCGATTTGGTCCGTCGGCCGATCTCCGTCGATTCGATGTGCAGATCGGCCGATTGCAGCCGGTAACGGATTAGGGCTATATTGGTTCCGATCGGCTCGATGAAGCCTTCCCGCGGGCCCCTGATAACCTGCTCGGTCGCAGGCTGATCGATGCTCCGCTTCTCGATGCTGCGCGTTTCGATAATGAACGCATCACCGATTCCTTCCACGACGACGACGGTGCACCCGCGCAATATACTTTCGACCAGCGCAGTAAGATTGCTCTCCAGCATGGACCCGGTGTAATATAGCGCGTCGTTAATTATTATGTTCTTTAACTGGTCCAATTCGATGCTGTCCCTGTCGATTTGCGGAGGCGTATACATCAACGGCTTTAATAAATCCGAATGGATCGACGTTTGATTTACCATGTTGCAGAAATAGAGCATGGCAGCCGGAAACTTACCGAACACTTGGAATCGGCGTATGACCATATCCACATTCGTTCCTAACAGATCTTGGACAAAGTTGATCGATTGCTCAAGGCTTCCGTTAATTTTCACATCCTCATGAGCGGCCAGCTTCTGACTGGGCGCTTTGATGGTCTTTTTAGAGCCTGATTTTTTAAATCCTTTACTAAATGGCATAATTCCCCGCCCCGATCCTGTCATTTCGCTTGCTACCTTGCAGAAGATGGAAAGATATATGCTGTAGCTTTTGCCGGTAGCAGTAAAATTATCCATTATGGGGCCAAAAACAGGCTGCCACCCGGATAATGCGAATAATATCCATAAAAAACCTATAGTATAAGAACGGATGTTCCGTATATAATAAGAACATACGTTCCTGTTACGGAGGGGGAGCATTTATGGCAGTTGAACAACAGAGCGGTACATCGTCTCCCGGCAGAATCATCATGCTCGCGGACTGTCAATCGTTTTATGCGTCGGTGGAGAAAGCGGAGCATCCCGAATACCGGGATTTGCCGCTCGTCGTCGCGGGCGACCCCGAGCGCAGGTCCGGCATTATTCTAGCGGCCTGCCCCATCGCCAAGTCGTTCGGCGTCACGACGGCGGAGCGGCTGGGCGATTCGCTCGCGAAATGCCCGGACCTCGTGATCATTAAGCCGCGCATGCAGCTCTATATCGATGTTTCCATGCTCATTACGCGGATTTACCAGTCATTTACCGATCTGGTCGAGCCGTATTCGATCGACGAGCAGTTTCTCGACGTGACGGGCTCCCTTCACCTGTACGGCTCCCCGGAGGAGCTAGCGCGAATGATTCAGACGCGGATTCAGGGGGAGCTCGGCATCTATACCCGCTTCGGCATTGCGGAGAATAAAATTTTGGCGAAGACCGCCTGCGACAATTACGCGAAGAAAAACGCATCCGGCATCTACATCCTGCCGAAGGAGGGACTCCCGGGGACGCTGTGGACGCTGCCCGTCGGCAAAATGTTCATGGTCGGCAGCCGGATGACGCGCCATTTTAACGCCATGGGCCTCGAAACGATCGGCAAGCTCGCCGAGACGCCGCTGGAGAAGCTGAAGCTGATGATGCGCCGCAAATTCGGCAAAAACTCCGACATCAACGCCGAGCTGTACTGGCGTATTGCGAACGGTATCGATGACAGTCCCGTCAGGCCCGGCACCCATGAGGTCGCGCCGCAATCGGTCGGTCATATGATGACGCTGCCTCATGACTACGGCAGGCTCGAGGATATCAAGGTCGTGCTGCTCGAGCTGACGGAGCTTGTCTGCCAGCGATGCCGCGGCAAAGGATATATGGGGCATGTCGTTTCGGTCGGCTGCATGGGAGCCGACTATGACCGCCCGAGCGGCTTCAGCCGCCAAATGAAAATGATGGACCCGTCCAACGTCACCAACCAGGTCTACCGCGCGGCGGTCGAGCTGCTGCTGCGGCACTGGGACGGCCGTCCGGTACGAAAGGTCGGCGTCAGCCTGTCGCAGCTGTCTACCGATGACGAATACCAGCTTTCGCTGTTCGATCCGCACCGCGAGAAGACGATGGCGCTGGAGCGGGCGACGGACGCGATCAAGCGGAAGTACGGGGATGCGACTATTGTAAGAGCGGTCTCGATTACGCCTGCCGGGCAGGCCCAGCACCGCTCCAAGAAGATCGGAGGACATTACAAATGAGAAAGAAGCTGGAAGGAAACGGGCTCTGGGAATCAAGCCGGATGATGCTGCCCGAGCACAAGGTCGCGATTAACGAGCATGAAGCGGTCTTACGGCGGCGGCAGCGCGTGGAGCTCGACGAGCAGGAATGGGAGCATGTCGCCCGCTCCGTGACGGAATCGCTGCAGCAGCGCCAGCAAATCAAGCTCCGGCTGTTCCATCCCATCGAGGAGCTGACCGTCATCGGCATCGTCGACCGCGTCGACCAGTTGAAGGGACGTTTTATGGTTGACGGTGAATGGTTCCCGATCGGCGATATCGAGGGAGCCGTAATCGAGGAATAAGGCGAAGGGCGGGCGCTCCTCACCCGCCTCGCTGCACCGCCAGCACCGCCAGCTCGATCTTGTTCAGCATGAGCCCGTATTCGTTCGTAATTTCGAACGTATGGGGCAGAGGCAGCTTCTGGAAATAAGGCTTCACATCAGCCGCCGACCGGAACCAGTCGCCGGGCTCCGGCGACGCCGGCGGCTGATCGCCCCATGCCGCGCCAAGCTCGGGGCTATAGAGCGGTTCGGCGCCGGGCTTCAGACGGCCGCCGAGCAGCCGCTCCGCATAAGCGCTCCCTGGCGGCAAATGCCGCACCCGCGCGAACAAATGCGGCGCGTAATCCGCGCGCGAGCCCGTATGCTTGACCGCCCCGGCAAACGCCCGGGCGCCCTCATGCACGCGGGGAATGCCGAACAGCACCGCATACAGCCGCTTCCCGAACTCGATTCGTTCCTTCAGCTGTTCGAAACGCTCCATAATAAGCCCGGCAAGACGAAGCGGCTGAGCATCCCCGTCCTTCCGCCGCCTGATCCCGTAAGGCAGGATAACGCCGTTCAGCTGCAGCAGCGATTGAAGTCCGAAGAACAGCGTATGGAGCACCTTATCGCGAAAGTACGGATCCTGTACGACGCGCTGCTCGATATAATGCTGCTCATTCACAATAAGCGCAACCGTAAGCGGGACCGGATCGCGCTCCCGCCAGAACTGCTTCCAGACCGGCAGCATAAAGGACGAAACGCCGAACGCGGGCAGCAAATGAAATAAGCTTCGCCCCAGCCGCTTGCTCCATTCATATAACAATAGCTGAGGATACGCATCTTGGAAAATATAAGCGTTCGCCCGCTCCAAGAAGAGGAACACCGCCTCGCGCTGCCCGGGGCGGAGCAGCCAAGGAAGCCACTCGCCTTGCAGATCCGTCATATTCCAGCCGCCGTTGCGCGATACCATATGCGCAAGCAGCGCCCAATGCAGCTCCGGCGAACGAAAATATACCGACCGGTACGCCTCGGTGCGCGTTACATTATTGCGGTTGCCCTCGGCGGTCTCCTTCTGAATCCGTTCGACAAGGACAAGTTCCTCGCCGTTCAGCTCGGAAGGCGCGGCGGATGCAGGCGAAGCGCCGAGCTTTGTCCACGCAGCGGCAAGCCTGGCGGCGGCAGCCCGGGAGAGCTGCAGCGGCACCGCTTCCGCTGCCATGGCATGCGAAGCGCTGATGGCGGTCCATTTTCCGGCTGCATAATCCAATGCCGCACCCGGCAGCGCGAGCAGCTGTCCCAGCCAATAACCGAGCGAACGGCGGCGAAGGCGCACCTCATTCTTATTGTCCATCGTCAACGCTCCTTGTCCGGCGCTGCCTCCCTCGTGCGGAGGATCCCGCGCGCATCTTCTATTTACCAGTATCCGCCGCCGAACGGCTCGCCATACCGTATAAGCAGCATATGCGCCGGCTGATCCTGCGTTGTATAATAGGGTCATATGGAAGCAGAGACAGGAGGCAATCTGATGTGCGGAAGATACACGCTAACCGTCACGCTCGAGGAGCTGATGGTCAGATATATGATCGATGAGACGATGATCCCGTTTCATCGTCCGAAATATAATGTAGCGCCGAGCCAGCTGGTGCTCGCCGTCGTGAACGACGGCCGAATCAACCGGCTGGGCGAACTGAAATGGGGACTCATTCCCCCATGGGCCGATGACCCCAAGATCGGTTTTCAGATGCTCAATGCCCGCTCGGAAACGGCCGCGGATAAGCGTGCCTTCGGCGCTCCGCTTCGCTGCAAACGGTGCCTGATCCCGGCGGACGGCTTCTATGAATGGAAGACGACGGCGGGCGGCAAGCAGCCGATGCGCATCGTGCTGAAGAGCCGCTCCATATTCAGCATGGCCGGACTATACGAGACATGGCTCTCGCCGGATGGCGTCAGAATAAACAGCTGTACGATTCTGACCACATCGCCGAATGCGCTGGTCGCGCCGATACACGACCGCATGCCCGTCATATTGCGGCCGGAGGACGAGACGTTGTGGCTGGATCGCGCTGTGACGGATTTGGATGCCGTCAAGCCGCTTCTGCGGCCCTACGACCCGGACCAGCTCGAAGCCTACGCCGTCCCCCCAGCCGTCGGCAGCGTGAAGAACGACGACGCTTCGCTGATAGCGCCTTATAAGGCGGACGAGCAGCTTGAGTTTTGGTAATTATGCCGTACAGCGGCGGCTCTTGCAGCGGGCCAAGCAGAAACGCCTGCCTTTCGTCCTTGTCAGAGGACGCCAAGCGTTTCACGAGAATTCCAAACGCATAGTAGTGTAAAACTGATAAATTCTTGGAATTAAAAAAAATCGCCGACCGCAAGCGGTCAGCGAAACATCCCCCACAGCTTCAATAAATGAAACGTGTTATTGGGATCGATTTTTTGCCCCAGCACGAAGTTGACGATTTGCTCCTCCTGCGTATCCGTAAGCTGCTCCTGCAAAATAACGGCCGCCGATTTCACGAGCCTTCTCACCTTCGGCCGGTCCTGCAAATCATATTTCGTTACATGGCCAAGCAATTCTCGAATCCGGTCCTTTGTTGCTGGATTTTTCAATTTAAATTTGACACGTTCGACCAACTGCGGCCGAATGCCGTACTTTTGGTAACTCACCGACCAGACACCTCCATCCGGCAATCGAATCCAATACCATCGTTACATCATATGCCGGATGAACCCGAATATTGCCTAGTCAAGCTGTTCCCCCTGAAAATAGACATCCTTCTGCAGCACGCCGCGAACTCTTGCATATGACGAATTCGACCAAAAATCGTCCCGCTCCGTCAGTTCGGCGGCATCCTCGCGCGCCGTCTCCAGCAGCTCGTAATCCGCCGCCATGTCCGCGAGCCGGAATTCCGGCAAACCGCTTTGCTTCGTTCCGAAGAAATCGCCCGGACCGCGAATTTCCAGATCTCGTCTGGACACCTCGAAGCCGTCGTCCGTATCCGTCATAACCTTCATCCGCTCGCGACCCGTTTCCGATTTCGGATCAGCTACAAGAATGCAGTGCGATTGGTGCTCTCCCCGGCCTACCCGGCCGCGCAGCTGATGCAGCTGCGATAAACCGAACCGTTCCGCGTCCATAATGATCATCAGCGTTGCATTCGGCACGTCGACGCCGACCTCGACGACGGTTGTCGCGACCAGAATTTGCATCTCATTCGCGCCGAAAGCGCCCATGACGCTTTCCTTCTCGGCTGCCGTCAGCCGGCCGTGCAGCAGCCCGACCCGAAGATCGGGGAATGACTGCTGCGTCTGTACGAATAGATCAATGGCATTTTGAACGTCCAGCTTTTCCGACTCTTCAATCAAAGGACAAATAATATAGGCTTGGCGCCCTTTATTGACCTCTTTGCGAATAAAAGCGAGCACACGCTCCATCATGCCGTGCTTGACCCAGTAGGTCTTAATCGGCTTGCGGCCGTGCGGCCGTTCGCGAATCGTCGACACGTCCATATCCCCGAAAGCGGTGATGGCCATCGTTCTTGGGATCGGCGTAGCCGTCATCGTCAACACATCCGGATTCATCCCTTTACGGCGAAGAATGCTGCGCTGATTGACGCCAAAGCGGTGCTGCTCATCGACGACGACAAGACCTAAGCTGCGGAAAAACACATCCTCCTGGATAAGCGCATGCGTTCCGACCGCGATATCGATCATTCCCATCTGAAGCCCTGCCAGCACATCCCTCCGTCTGCGCTCGGTCAGGCTTCCCGTCAGTAACGCGACCTCGATGCCCATGTCGGCGAACAGCCTTTGCAGCGAGCGCATATGCTGCTCGGCCAATATTTCGGTAGGCACCATAAGCGCGCCTTGGTGGCCGGCTTTAACCGCGCCATACAGCGCAATGGCCGCGACTACCGTTTTGCCGGAGCCGACATCGCCCTGCAGCAGCCGGTTCATGCAGGATGGCCTGCGCATATCCGTTAATATTTCATTGACTACCTTCTTTTGCCCATCGGTCAGCTCGAAAGGCAGCGTGCCGGCGAACTGCCGGACCGTTTCGCTTTCGATCCGGTGCGCGATACCGTCATTGCGCTTGCGGTTAAGGGCGCGATAAGCCTGAAGTTTCAATTGAAACAGGAACAGCTCCTCATACACAAGCCGTTTGCGGGCAGCTTGTCCTTCCTGTGTATCGTCCGGCAGATGAATGCGCTCCACCGCGTCGCGCCTGCCCATCAGATGATGCCGCTGCACGAGCTCATGCGGAAGAAGCTCCTCAATCATCGCGCCATACTGCGTCAACGCTTGGCGCAGCGTCTTCCGCATCCAGGCCTGCGTTATGCCCCCGCCGACGGAATAGACCGGCTGCAGCGTGCCCGATTTAGCCGATTTGCCGCTGCCCGGAAACTCGGATTCCGATACCGTCATTTGGAGCCGATGCTGCTCCCATTTGCCGGTCAGCATCACCTCCCGGCCGGGCGTCAGCTGATCCTGCAGAAAATGCCGGTTAAACCAGACGGCGGTAATCAGCCATTGCCCTACTTCGACCTTGCATGTCAGCCTCGACTTACTGCGCCCGAACCGCTGCAGAACAGGCACGCCGCGGACGGAGCCAAGCACCGTGACCTTCTCCCCGTCTTTTACGTCCGTTAGCTCGCGAATGCGATAATCCTCATAGCGAAACGGAAAATAATCAAGCAAATCAGCAACGGTATGCACGCCAAAGGCGTGAAGCTCTTGTTCCTTGGGAGCGCTCACGCCTTTGATTTGCCGAACAGTCATTTGATTCAGCGCCAACATGAGATCACAACCTGCGCATGAACACGGCCGACGTGCCAAGTCCGGCGTGCGTGCCAATAACCGTGCCTACTCTCGTCCAGTCCATCGCCTGCACGTTGAACTCTCTTTGGATCAGCTCGCCGAGCTCCTCGGCTGTTTGCCTGTGAGACGTCCATGCCATCGTTACGCTGACAGGCTCGTCGCCGAATGATTGCTTTAGCAGCTCGATGATGCGCAGCATCGCTTTTTTGGAGCCGCGCACCTTATCTACCGCCGTCACAATCCCTTCCTGATCAAGCGACAGGATCGGCTTGATGTTCAGAATGGAGCCAATGAACGCAGAGGCTTTGCCGATCCGGCCGCCTTTCTGCAAATTCTCAAGCGAATCAACGAGAAAGAAAAGTCTCGAATCGCGCTCAAGCTGTTCGATCGCTTCGATAATCCGTTCCTTCGATTCGCCTGCCTGCGCCATCTCGGCTGCCCGCACAACGCGAAGCCCGAAACCGTAAGAAGCCGACTTGGAATCTATAATCGTAATGTCCGCCTCTTCCTCGAGCATCGATTGCGCTATAACCGCGGATTGATACGTACCGCTAAGCGCAGCCGACAGATGAATCGAGATAATCGGCGAACCGGCATCCTCCGCGAGCAAGCGCTGGTAGACATCCGAGAACTCGACTGGCGAAGGCTGCGAAGTGGTTGGAAGCGTAGATGCCTGCGCGAGCTTCTCATAGAACACCTCGGGATCAATCGTTACGGTATCCAAATAGGTTTCTTCCCCGAAAATCACCTTAAGCGGCACAGTCGAAATGCCAAGCCGCTCTCTGACCTCGGATGGAATATCAGCCGTACTGTCTGTGACGATTCGTACCTTCCCCAACATTCATCCCTCCAACGTTTCCTCCGACATAAATACAAATCATTTATTCTACGGCGAACAGATACGGATACAGCGGCTGTCCGCCCTTTTGCACCTCTAGCTCAAGCTCCGGGTATTGCTCCGCGATCCATTCGCATAACGAAGCCGTCTCGGCCGAATCGGCTTCCTCGCCGGTCAATACCGTCAGCAGATCGCCGCCGTTCTCCATCATGCTGCCGATCAGCCCTCTGCAGGCGCCGGCTAAGCTGGGATCCGAAACAACGATCGTTTTCTCTTTGATCCCGATAAAATCGCCTTCCCGGATGTCAACGCCCTCAATCGAAGTATCCCTTACCGCCTTCGTGACTTGACCGGAGACAACCTGCTCTGCCGCGCTTTTCATCCATGCCGAATTGCGCTCGGCAGTCTCCTCCTCCTTGAAGGCCAGCACTGCCGCTAATCCTTGCGGTACGGTACGGGTCGGTATGACGGTCACATTGCGTTCGCTAAGCTCGGCGGCCTGTTCAGCAGCCAGGATGATGTTCCCGTTATTCGGAAGAATATAAATATGCTCCGCCGACAACGCCTCGATCGCCTTCACGAAATCCTCCGTGCTCGGGTTCATCGTCTGTCCGCCGGACAATACGGTATCCACGTCATTTTCGAGAAAAATATCCGCGATCCCCTCACCCATGGCTACGGCAATAATCCCGTAAGGCGCCCGTTCGAATACTTGTCCCGGAGGCGTTACCTGTACGGACTGGCCGGCCAGCAGTTCAGCGGCGGAGTAATCGGCCGTACTGACGTCCGAGAGCTCGTGCTCCAGCAAATCGCGATGCTGCTCCCTCATGTTCAAAATATGAATGTCGGTCAATTCGCCGTAAGGAAGCGACAAATTAAGAACATCCCCCGGTTTGCGCGAATGGACATGGACCTTAATGATATCCTCTTCAGCAATAACCAATATGGAATCGCCGTCTTTTTCAAGCGCCTTTTTGTAAGCGGATTCATTAAAAAACGCCAACTTTGGTCCGCCGAGCTTTCGATTGATAAAAAATTCCATATCGTATAAAAATTCAATCGCTTCCGTCGATAAACGCGATTGCGCAGATAATGGCTCATGCTTGCGAAGGGCAGGCGCCGCTGAAGGAGCGGTTACCTCCTCGGGCGTCGCCGCTTCCGTCTGCATCGAATACGAATCCCGGTATCCCCCGCCTTCCATGCCCGTCAAGCTGTGCACGAAGCCTTCATAGATAAAGACGAGACCTTGTCCGCCAGAATCGACAACGCCGACCTGCTTAAGCACAGGCAATAAATCCGGCGTGCGCTGCAGCGCTTCGTGCGCCTTCTGGTGAACCTCCTGCATTAATTCAACGACGTCATTCGTTCGACGCGCGTATTGCACCGCATGCTTAGCCGCTTCCTTCGCAACGGTAAGAATCGTACCTTCCACAGGCTTAACAACAGCCTTGTATGCGAGATCAACGCCATGCTGCAGCGCAGCAGCTACCTTAGTGGCTCCAGCCTCCTCGAGGCTCGCGAGCGATCTGGAGAAGCCCCGGAACAACTGGGACAGTATAACGCCCGAGTTGCCCCTGGCCCCCATCAGCAGCCCTTTGGATAATGCTTCTGCCGCTTTGCCGATATGGTCGGATGGCTTGCTGCGAAGCTCACGGACACCGGAAGTCATCGTTAAATTCATGTTTGTGCCCGTGTCGCCGTCCGGCACCGGAAATACGTTCAAAGCGTTAACGCGCTCCGCGTTACGCTGTAAATACTCCGCGCCGAGCAGTACCATTGCGGCAAAATCAGATCCGTTAATAAAGCGCTTACTCAACGAAAATTCCCTCCCTGTTACTTGGATACCCTGACGTCCTGAACGAATATATGGACTTCTTCCACTTGTAGACCGATTACGTCATTGAGCACATATTTCACCTTGGATTGGATGTTATGCGCAACTTCGGAAATTTTCGTTCCATAGCTCACGATGATGTAGAGGTCAATATGCAGCTTCTCGTTTTCCCGCCTGACTTCTACGCCGCGGGTAAAGTTCTCACGGCCGAGCAACTCGGCAATTCCGTCCTTCAGTTGTTTACGGGATGCCATTCCGACAAGTCCATAACAATCCATGGCTGCAGAGCCTGCAAGGACGGCTATGCAATGGTCTGTAATATGAATGGAACCTAATTCGGTGCTTAGCTGCAGAGGCATGGAAATACACTCCCTTACTGTATATTATGGACTATCTACCATTGTACTATAAACGGCACCTTTATAGAAGTCCGTTCATAAAAACCGCTCATTATGTGAAAGAACAACGGATTCCGCAAGCGGGGAATCCGAGTTCCCAGTAGATTTAGGTTGAACAGAATCGATGTTTGTGATACGATATTCAAGTGTGTTTAAATGTTATTTCGTTTAAGAATGAAGTTTTCCTCACGTATAACGAGGCTCATGCTTACGGAGACAGATTTGCTTTAGCAATTCTTAAAGGAGGTGTAGTCATGTCCCGCAAATGTTTTCTTACAGGTAAAGCGCCTGGCACAGGCAACAACGTTTCCCACGCTAACAACAAAACACGTCGTTCTTGGGGCGTAAACGTGCAGAAGGTCCGCATTCTGGTTGACGGTAAGCCAAAGCGTGTTTATGTCAGCGCTCGCGCACTGAAATCCGGTAAAGTTACACGCGTATAATGATGGCAGAAGCCATAGACAAAAGCACCTGAGCGCTCAGGTGCTTTTTTTCATTGTTCACGACCGCAGCCGCCGGGGATTTATCGGCATTCGATCTAATTTTTTTGAAAGGTATTCAAAATCGCTTTAACGAACCCGCCCAAAAATTTCGGCAGCTTTATTGTGTAAAATTTCATGCCTCATCCCTCCTCAGACACGCTCATCGAATTGAACCGTGACAAGAACCTTCGCTCATGTAACCATCCTATGCGTCGTCAGTTCGTCCTATTCCATCGCTGGAGCGTCGGGAAGAGCCCATTATCATCACGTGATCGGCTGCGGATTATCTCTCAAATAAAGGACCATTGCAATAATTACGGCAACAAGAAAATAGAAGAAGATCCCCAGCGCAAAAAATGCGATTCGCAGTCCTAACGTTTCGAATCTCCGGAAAAACCGAATCCCTATGTATATGGCCAGCAATGAAAATATATACCTATAAATCTCGGTAAGCACTGAAAAAATGGCCAAACAAGAACCGGCCAGCAAGGTGTAGCCGATCACCCATAACGTCGTTTTTAACCGTTCATTCATCCGCTTCGCCCTAACGCAGCTCGGCGATTGCCGCTGCGCGATCCTTCTCGGCGAACACCGCATTGCCCGCTACGAGAACGTTAGCGCCGGCATCGCGGATCGCAGGGGCCGTTGCCGGATTCACGCCGCCATCCACCTGCACATGCACGTTATTTAATCCCCGCCCGCCCAGCATCGTTCTCAGCTGGCGAAGCTTGTCAAGCGAATAGGGAATGAATTGTTGTCCTCCGAAGCCCGGATTCACCGTCATAATAAGAACGAGATCAAGATCGTGCAGGATCGGCTCCAATACGGATACGGGAGTTGCCGGGTTAATCGCAACGCCGGCCGGAAGCCCTTTTTCTTTGATATAATGCACGGTTCTGTGCAAATGAACGCATGCTTCGGCATGTACCGTAATGCGGTCTGCTCCAGCCGCGATATAATCGGCGAGAGACAGCTCCGGGCGTTCAATCATCAGATGAACGTCGAAAGGCAGCGCGGTTGCCGAACGCACGGCGGCAATAACCGGCGGGCCGAAGGTCAGGTTCGGCACGAAATGTCCGTCCATCACATCGATATGGATCCAATCCGCTCCAGCCGTCTCTACGGCTTTAATCTCCTCGCCGAGCTTCGCGAAATCTGCCGATAAAATAGATGGCGCGATAATCGTCATAGTTGTCAGTACCTCCGTTTTTTCTCTTTCAATTCAGCCAGAAACAGAATGTAATGGTCGTATCGGCTTCTCTCCAAGTTGCCCGCTTCAAGCGCCGTAAGCACGGCGCAGCCGGGCTCGCTTACATGCGTGCAGCCTCTAAACTTGCAATCTGGCGAAAGCTCGCGCATCTCGACGAACCCGTATGCCAGATCCTCGATGCCCAGCTCCGTGAAATCCAGCTGGCTGAAGCCCGGCGTATCCGCCACCAGGCCTCCGCCGATTTGAATAAGCTCGACATGCCTGGTCGTATGCTTGCCGCGCCCCAGCCGGTTGCTGATTTCATTCGTCTCCAGCTCCAGGCCCGGCACAATGGCGTTCAATAGCGAGGATTTGCCGACACCCGACTGGCCCGCGAATACGGCCAAGTGGCCTGTCAGCCTTTCCTGCAGCGGCCGGATTCCTTCGCCTAGCCGCGAGCTCGTGCCGTACACCTCGTAACCGAGCGGCCGGTATATACGATTAACGGAGGCGGCCGCAGCCCGCGCCTCCTCCGTTTCCAAACCGTCATTTTCCAGATCCTGCTTACTGAGGCAGAGTACGGCCGGAATGCCGGCATGCTCGATATGAACGAGAAACTTGTCGAGGAGCTGCAGGTTAAGCGCAGGCTCCGTCACGGAAAAGACGAGAATCGCGAGGTCGACATTCGCAACCGGCGGCCGGATAAGCTCGGAAGAACGAGGCAGAATTTCCTCGACGGTTCCTTCCCCGTTCTCGGTCAGGCTGTAGAAGACCTCGTCGCCGACAAGCGGGGAAATGCCTTTTTTCTTAAAGATGCCCCGGGCGCGGCATTGCACCGTCGCCGCGTCCGGACCGTCATTTCCGCCGCGGACATAATAGTATCCGCTGAGCGCCTTAACAATCGTTCCCCTGAGCTGCGCGACGCTTTTGTTATTGCTGCTGTTGCTCTTCTTCGCCTGTTTGCTCATCGCTTTCGTCAACCTCCCCTTGCACCGGTTCGCCGGTAGGCTGCACATCGTCGCCCGGAAAGGTCAAGGTGGATGTATTCGTCCCCTGTGCAAGTTCTTCGTAAGTAATGGATTTTCTGTCGATGAACTGTTTGTCGCGATAGACCGTCACGCTTGCCTCCGTATCCGGCGCGAGTACAACCGTAACAGGAAAGGTTTGCGTGCTTGTAATTTGCCGTTTACCCCACTCGACATCCTCGCCTCGCGCATCCGAGTAGACAATCCGGATTTCGCTCGTTTTCCCTGCTTCCGCAGGAGAAATGACGATATTGAAATGATGCTCCTTCGCGTCCTCAGGTGGTCCCGAGCTGACCCGGACCGAAATTTTAGATCCTTTGGTCACTTTGTCCTTCGGCTCGAAAGGATCCTGGCTGATTACGTAATCCTTCTGATGCAAATAGCTGGGCTCGTATAAAATATCGGCATCCTCCAGCACCAGCTCGAATGCCTTGACCAGATCTCTAGCTTCCGAGAGGCTGTTGCCGATCAGATTCGGCATCTCAACGGTCTCGCGTCCCTTGCTGACCATAAACGAAATTTCAACCGACTCCGGGTTAAATTCCTCGCCTTCATTCGGTGTCTGCTGCAGGATCGTATCCGGCGTTTCTTCACTGAATACCCGTTCTATAATAATTTGCTTATTCTGCTCGGTAATGCCCAGGGCGCCTAATTCGTCGATCGCGGTTTGCAGCGGCTTGCCGACGTAATCCTTCAGCACCTCCAGCTCGGGACCGTCGCTTACCGTCAGCTCGATTAACGACCCCTGCTTGACGCGCAGATTCGCCTTGGTCTGGCTAATGACGTGATCCAACGGAATTTCCTTGCTGTGCTCGCGGATGACAGGATCCTCAACCTTCAGGCCTGCGTCCTCGATCATTCGCCGGGCTTCATCTAACGGCTTTTCGACGACAAATGGCACCTCCACCTCGGGGACGTCAAGCTTGTCGATGAGCCAGAGGAAGCCCCAAATAATAAGAGCCAATACGACAAGCGTCACGCCGACAACGGTAAGCGGCTTCTTCCAGCCCTTCGGCTCCGGCTTCGCGCCTAGGTCGTCCCGCTCGGCAGCCGCATGGGTCGTTGCAACCGGCTCGGCACGCTCAGAAGCGGCCTCCGGTCGGACCTCGCCGCGAATAGCCGGCATGACGCGGGTCTCTTCCATATCATTGACGGCCGTAAACGTAATTTTCGGCTCGTTCAGCCGATCCGGGCGCAGGCAGCTGTCCAGGTCAAGCTGCATTTCATGCGCGGAAGCGTAGCGCTCATGCATATTTTTGCGCATCGCTTTGAGAATGACGTTCTCTACGCTTTGCGGGATATGAGGATTCACGATACGCGGCTCCTCGAAATCTTCCTGAAGATGCTTCAAGGCAACGCTGATCGGGCTTTCGCCGAGAAATGGCAGCTTCGCCGTAAGCATCTGGTACAACACGATACCGAGCGAATACAAATCCGATTTCTCACCGGTATTCACCCCTTTGGCATGTTCCGGGGAGAAATAATGAACCGAGCCGATGACCGAGCCGGTTTGCGTAATCGTTGACGAAGTCACGGCCCGCGCAATTCCGAAATCCGTTACTTTCACTCGCCCGTTTTTGCCGATTAATATATTATGCGGCTTAATGTCGCGATGGATAATATGATTCTGATGGGCATGATCAAGCGCATCCGCGATTTGCACGGCGATTCGGACCGCTTCATCCGCTTGCAGCGGCGCGCGTTCTTGTATAATTTCATTTAAATTATGGCCTTCTACGTATTCCATCACGATATAATGCGTGTCATCTTCTTGTCCGACATCATAGATGCTGACGACGTTCGGATGAGATAGCGCGGCCGCCGACTGTGCTTCCCGGCGAAAACGGCGAATGAATTCCTCGTCGTGCACGAATTGCTGCCGCAGCACCTTGACCGCAACATTACGGTTAAGCAGCACGTCATGCGCTTTGTATACAAGCGCCATTCCGCCGCCGCCGATTCGCGTCAAAATTTCATATCGTCCGCCTAAATCGTGTCCGATCATATCCGTCACCCCTCCCGATCCGTGCCGGCTGCTTCTTGAAGGAGAACGACCGTAATATTGTCGTCCCCTCCCGCATGCAGGGCAAGCTGAATGAGATGGTCAGCCTTTTCTTCCAGCTCGAGCCGATCCGTCATGACCGTCTCCAGCATTTGCTGTTCGCTTATCATATTGGACAAGCCGTCGCTGCACAGCAGCAGTACATCCTGCGGCGACCATTCTACCGCGAGGACGTCTACATCGACGTGAGCATCCGTGCCGACGGCACGCGTTATCACGTTGCGGCGGGGATGGTGAGCCGCTTCCTCCGCGCTAAGCTGGCCCGACTTGAACAATTCATTCACGAGCGTGTGGTCATCCGTTAATTGCGTAATGGCGCCTTCCGCAATCTTATAGGCCCGGCTGTCGCCGACGTGGCCGATTATCGCATTATCCTGCTTCACTAACGCGGCCACGATCGTCGTGCCCATATTGTGGTAGCGCTCATTGCGGGAAGCCAGCTCGTATACCGCCTCATTCGCCTGCGAAATCGCCTGCCGGATGAGCATTTTGCCTTCCTGCAGGGACAGGTCGGCCTTCGCGGCGCTCTGCTCCAGCATGCTGCGGAACGCATCGACCGCCAGCCGGCTGGCTACGTCGCCGGCTTGATGGCCGCCCATGCCGTCTGCGACGATGGCCAGCGTAATCCCGTTATCCAGCTGGGCGATCCATGATTGATCTTCATTAACTTGACGCCCCAATCCGATATCCGTGCGGTTTGCCGTTAACAATCCGTCATCACCTCGCCGTGGACTCCATATGTTTCGCCCTTAATTGACCGCAGGCTGCCGCAATGTCATGCCCTTGCTCCCTGCGGATGGTCACGCTAACGTTATTGCGATCCAGTACCCTCTGGAATTCAAAAATATCTTCTCGCGGCGTACGAACATAATTCCGCTCGGGCACATGGTTGACCGGAATGAGGTTTACGTGGCACAGCATGCCCTGCAGCACTTCAGCCAGCTCCTGCGCGTGCTCCGGACGGTCGTTCACGCCGCCGATCAGCGCATATTCGAACGTAATCCGCCGGCCGGTCTTCGCAATGTAGTGGCGGCAAGCCGCCATCACGTCCTCGAACGGGTAACGGCGGTTAACCGGCATGAGCTTGGATCTAAGCGCGTCATTCGGCGCGTGAATCGACAGCGCCAGATTGATTTGCGTATTCTCGTCAGCGAATTTGTACATGCTCGGCACGATCCCGCTGGTCGATACCGTAATATGGCGCTGTCCGATGTTAAGCCCCTTCTCGTGAATCATGAGGCGAAGGAATGTCATCGTCGCATCGTAGTTCTCAAACGGCTCTCCCGAACCCATGATTACGATGCTGGAGACACGCTCGCCCGTCGCATCCAGCATTTGCTGCGCGGTTACGACCTGGGCGACGATCTCGCCGGCAGTCAGATTCCGCTTCAAGCCGCCGAGCGTAGAAGCGCAGAACGTACAGCCGATGCGGCAGCCGACCTGCGTCGTAACGCAGATGCTGTTGCCGTAATTATGACGCATAATAACGGTCTCGATGGCATGCGCGTCATGCAGGCCGAACAAAAACTTAACCGTACCGTCTTTGGATTCGAATCTCGTAATTTCGTTCAGCGTCAGAATGGAGAAGTGTTCATCCAGTTTCTCACGCAATGATTTCGAAAGGTTGGACATATCTTCAAAGCTCTTCACGCGCTTCACATAAAGCCAGTCGAACAGCTGCCCGCCCCGAAAAGCCGATTCGCCGTTCTCCTTCATCCACTCCTGAAGCTGCTCGAGCGTGTAATCATATACACACGGTTTCATCTCATCACACCTGTACCTTAAAGTAGGGCGGCATCTCTCAGTCTATGCGCCGCCATCGATTTATTTTACCACAAACGACCATATTCAACCATAAGCGCCGTTTAAGCGCGCTTTACCATACGTGCGATAAAGAATCCGTCACTGTTAAAATGCTGCGGGAGCAGCTGCGCCTGGCCGTCGAAACGCTCGCCGACCGCGCCGGCTTTCCGGAGCTGCTCCACAATGGCCTCCGGCCAATTGGCATCCAATTCAAACTCGGGATGCTCCTTCAGGAACCTTGCTACCTGCCGCTCGTTCTCTTCCTGTTCGATTGTACAGGTACTGTACACGAGAACGCCGCCCGGACGAACAAGGCCGCATACCGCATCGAGAAGGCGCTGCTGCACCGCTGCAATCTCCGCGACGTCGCCGGCGGTTTTGTTCCATTTGATCTCAGGCTTGCGCCGTATGACGCCGAAGCCCGAGCAGGGCGCGTCGAGAAGGACGGCATCCATCGAATGCGGCTTGAACCTCTCGCCAAGCTTCATTGCATCCTCCGTGATCGCCTCTACATTCCGCAGCTTCAGCCGCTCGGTCTGGGACACGATAAGCTCCCGCTTATGCGCGTGAATATCGTTCGCCCAAACCTTGCCCTTGCCGCCCATCAGCTCGGCCAGATGCGTGCTCTTCCCGCCCGGCGCCGCGCAGCAATCCAGCACCTGCATGCCTGCTGCAGGCGCCACAACCTCGGATACAAGCATCGAGCTCTCGTCCTGCATCGTCCACAGCCCTTCGCGGAACCCGTCCGTATCGGCGAGATTGCCGCCGCGGCTTATAATGATGCCCGCAGGCGCCACGGGCGAAGCTTCCGCCTCATAGCCTGCGGCCTGCAGCTGCTCCAGCAGAGCTTCACGGCTAAGGCGCAGCGTATTCGCCCGAATGCTTGCGTGGGGCTGACCATTGCCGGAAGCGCATATCGCTTCCGCTGTTTCTGCGCCGTACACCTCGGTCCAGCGTCTCACCAGCCATTCGGGGTAGGAATGACGCAAGGCGGTCTGGACGGCTCTGTCCGCATGCGTAACAGCTGAGAGCTCAAGCTCGGACCGGCCGCGGTCGATGCTGCGCAGCACGCCGTTCACCATGCCGGAAATACCCGCATGTCCCCGTTTTTTGGCGATCGTTACCGCCTCATTCACCGCCGCATGCGCAGGTACGCGGTCCAGAAATAGCAGCTGATAGGCGCTTAAGCGCAGCAATTGATGCACCCATGGATCAAGCTTATGCAAGCCCTTGGCGACGAACCGACTCAGCCAATGGTCAAGCGTCGCCTGCCGCTGAATCGTGCCGTATACGAGCTCGGTTACGAGCCCGGCATCGGCGCGCTGCAGCTCCGCCTCCTGAAGCACGCGGTTAAGCTGCAAATTGCTGTAAGCGCCGGTCTGGGCGACCTTCACCAGCGTGTCCAACGCCAGCTCGCGCGGCGACTTTGCTTTGCGCGGCGCTTGCTGTGCCGTTGGCGCCTGCTTTCCCCCCGCAGCGGGGCGATGATGCGGCCGCTTCGGTTTACGCGTATCGCCCGCCGTCATTCCGCACCTCCATCGCCAAACAGCGTGCCTGCTTCAAGCCGGGCGCCCTTGAGCCAATCCGCCGCGTTCATCGTTTTTTTGCCGGCAGGCTGAATCTCTTTCAGCGATAACACGCCCTTGCCGGTCTGTACCTGAATCCCGTTATTATCAGCCCTAAGTACAGTGCCCGGCGCATTCGATGCGGGATCTCCAGCTTCATCGTCAGCGGAGCAAGCCCATACCTTGAACACCTCGCCGTTGAGGTAGGTAAACGCGCCGGCCATCGGAGATAACCCGCGTACCTGGTTAAAGATCGCACGCGCAGGTTTGTTCCAATCAATTCTTTCGTCGGCGCGCGTCAAATTCGGTGCGTAGGTCGCCAACTCATTCTGCTGGGGCACCGCTTTCGCTTCGCCCGCAATAATCGACGGCAGCGTGCGGCCGAGCAGCTCCGCCCCGGCGATGCTCAGCTTCCCGAACATCGTGCCCGACGTATCCTCGTCGGTAATCGGA
Organism: Paenibacillus harenae DSM 16969; assembly: GCF_000422465.1. GTDB lineage: Bacteria > Bacillota > Bacilli > Paenibacillales > Paenibacillaceae > Pristimantibacillus > Pristimantibacillus harenae. The sequence continues at coordinate 1,476,221 of NZ_KE383842.1, forward strand.
AGCTCGACGACGCTGATCATGTCGCCCGTATCCAGCCCCTCCGCCATATACATGATCGTTACGCCGGTAGAGCTCTCGCCGTTCATGATCGAACGCTGGATCGGGGCGCCGCCCCGATATTTCGGCAGCAGCGAGCCGTGAACGTTAATACAGCCCAGCCGGGGCAAATCAAGCACGCCCTTCGGCAGAATCTGTCCGTAAGCGGCGGTTACGATAAGATCGGGCCGCAGCTCGGCGACCGCAGCTACCGCATCCGCGCTTTTCATCCGTTCAGGCTGCAGAACGGGAAGGCCAAGCGACAACGCCGCTTCCTTTACAGGCGGCGGCGTCAGCGTTTTTTTGCGGCCCTTCGGCCGGTCAGGCTGCGTTACGACAGCAACGATATTGTAATTTTGCTCCACAAGAAGCTTAAGGGAGGGAACGGCAAATTCCGGCGTTCCCATAAATACGATACGCATGAAGCTATTCGCCGCCTTTTCTCGGTCTTTCCGTAATGTCATAGACGCTCTCCGCCAAATCGGTGAACAGAATGCCGTTTAAATGGTCGACCTCATGCTGGAACGCGCGTGCCAGATACCCGCTGGCCTCAATCGTAAACGATTGACCGCTGCTGTCTTGGCCCGTTACGACAACGCGGTCGGCGCGCAGCACGTCGCCGTTAAGGTTCGGGATGCTCAGGCAGCCCTCGGGACCGAGCTGCTCCCCGTCCTGCTCCACGATGACCGGATTGACCATCTCGATCAAGCCGTTCTCATCGCCGACGTCGACGACGATAACGCGCTTGGAAATGCCGATCTGCGGAGCCGCAAGGCCGACCCCTTCAGCGTCATACATCGTTTCAGCCATATCCTTCAAAAGTTTCTGTAAATTCGAGTTAAATTTCGTTACTTCCTTCGCCACTTCCCGCAATACAGGATCAGGGTCTTTCACGATTAGTCGGATACTCATTGTATTCCCATCCTTTGCAATCATTAAAATCTTAATCGTTATTTATAGTATAACTTGCGGATCTACGTCAATGCTGAACTGCACCTGCCGTTGCGGGGGTCCGTCAGCGAACGGGCCCAGCGCCTTGCGGACGAGGGCGGATGCATCGATGTTTCCACGATATTTTATCACACATTGAAAACGGTAGCGATCTTTCATTCTTGAAATCGGCGAGGCAACGGGGCCAAGCACCTCGAGCGCCCTGTTAAAACCGCTGCTGAGCGGCAGCAGTACGCCCTCATGCTCGGCCAGCTCGCGCAGTCCCGCCGCGAATTGCTCGCTTATCGTCGACAATAACGGAAGCTGTTCATGCGACATCGTAACGAGAATCAGCCTGCAGTAAGGCGGGTAGCTCATTGCCCCGCGATGCCTTAGCTCCTCGCCGATGAATGCGGCATAGTCATGCTGCTGCGCCGTCATGATCGCGTAATGTTCAGGCGCATAGGTCTGCACGACGACTTCTCCGGGCAGGTGATGCCTGCCTGCGCGTCCCGCAACCTGCGTGAGCAGCTGGAACGTCCGCTCGGCAGCTCGGAAATCCGGTAAATGGAGCGACGTGTCCGCCGCGATAACGCCTACTAATGTAACATATGGGAAATCCAGTCCTTTCGCCACCATCTGCGTGCCTAACAACACGTCCGCCTTTCGTTCGCCGAACTGCTTGAGCAGCTTCTCGTGCGAGTTCTTCTCCGTCGTCGTATCCACGTCCATTCGAATGACCCGAATGCCGGGAAACAGCTTCGCAAGCTCTTCCTCTACCCGCTGCGTGCCTGTGCCGAAGTAACGTATATGCTCGCTCTGGCAGGAAGGACACGCGGCCGGCGCTTGCTCGGCATGCCCGCAGTAATGACAGCGCAGCGCCCGCGATTTCTGATGGAACGTAAGCGAAATGTCGCAATGAGGACATGCGGCCGTATAGCCGCAGGAGCGGCACATGACGAAGGTCGAGTAGCCGCGCCGGTTAAGCAGCAGCACCGACTGCTCCCCGCGCTCCAGCCGCTCGGCAAGCGACCGGTGCAGCAGGCGGCTGAACATGGAGCGGTTGCCTTCCTTTAATTCCTCGCGCATATCGATGACCGTAACCGGCGGCATCGGCCTGCCGCCGACCCGATCCGGCATCGGTAGCAGCGCAGGCTCCCGGTCTTGGCCGCGCACCGCCGAAGAACGGGTTGCAGCTGCATAAGATTCAAGCGACGGCGTGGCAGACCCAAGCACGACGGCCGCACCATGCTGCCTCGCCCTGCGGACCGCCACGTCTCTCGCATGATACTTCGGGCTTTCTTCCTGCTTATAGGACGATTCATGCTCTTCATCAATGATAATAAGTCCGATTCTCTCAAAAGGCGCAAATATGGCAGACCTGGCGCCGATCGCGACCTGCACCCGGCGGTTGCGAATTTTGCGCCATTCATCGTACCGCTCGCCGTTCGAAAGTCTGCTGTGCAGCACGGCGACCGCGTCGCCGAAACGGCCCTTGAAGCGCTCCACCATTTGCGGAGTTAATGAAATTTCCGGCACGAGGACGATAGCCTGCTTCTCCTGCGCCAGACAGAATTGAATCGACTGCAGATATACTTCGGTTTTGCCGCTGCCGGTTACGCCGTGAAGCAGCATCGTCTGCGGTTCGCCTGCATCTACCCCCCTTGCGATCCGGGCATAAACCTCCTGCTGTCCTTCCGTCAGAGGCAGGGGAGCCGTCCGTTCAAAATCCCGATCGGCATAAGGATCGCGCTGCTGCTCTACCTCGCGCAGCTCCAGCAGCCCTTTCTCGGCAAGCGACCTCACGCTTGCCGCCGATCCGCCAGCCTCCGCAAGCAGCGATTGAAGCGCAAGCGGCCCGCCATGCTCGAGCATGAAGCCGAGCACCTCGCGCTGCTTCACCGCTCTGACCGGCAGCTCGTCCATCGCCGCGCGCACCGCACCTGCATCAGCCGGCACGAACACCGTCAGCACCTTCCGGATCGCCAGCCTGTCGCGGATGGACGTCTGCTCCACGAGCACGCCCTCCCGCAGAGCCGCCTTCACCGCCTTGGCATGCTGTGGGAATCGTTCAAGCAGCGTGTCCAGCTTGACGAATTTTCCGCTGGAGCCGATCCACTGCATCAACTCTTGCGGAATATCCTCCGCGGCGGCCACTTCGTCCTGGATGCCGACCAGCCTCTCCGCCTTTCCTTTCAGGGCGGCCGGAATCATAGCCTGCAGAGCTGTCGTCCACGAGCAGCAATATTTCTCGCTGAGCCACTTCGCCAGCTCGACGAGATCCGGCAGCAGCGGCGGTACGGGATCGAGCAGCTCGGAGACGGGCTTCAATCTGGAGGAATCGATATCCGCTTCCGCCGCCAGCTGCGTAACGAAACCCTGAAGTACGCGGCCTCCGAAAGGAACGCCGACGCGGCTGCCAACCTCGATCCACTCCTCCATCGAAGAAGGCACTTCATAATCAAACGGCCGATCCGTCTGGCGGCTCGGCACGTCTACAATGACTTTAGCAATCATTTTTCGCTCCCTCCAGGGAGCGCAGCCCGTTCTGCAATGATGTCCAGCAAGCGGCTTGCAACCTCCCGCTTGGACAGAAGCGGCATCGTCTCGACGAGCCCCTCTTCGCCGAACACTTGAACGATGTTCGTATCCCCGTTGAAGCCGGCGCCGGCAAGGCTTACGTCATTAGCCACTATAAGGTCGCAATGCTTGCGCCGGAGCTTGTCCATTGCATAATGCCCGATCTGTTCGGTTTCCGCCGCAAAACCGACAAGGAACTGATTCTTCTTCCGTTTCCCCAGCGTCTCCAAAATATCCGTCGTCCGCTCGAGTTCGAGAACCAGCCGCTCTCCGTTTTTTTTCAGCTTCTGGCCGCTGATGTTCACCGCCCGATAGTCCGCAACGGCTGCGGACTTGATGACGATGTCCATCTCGTCGTAAAAGCCGGTTACCGCCTCCAGCATCTGCTGCGCGGATTCGACCCGAACAAGCTGTACGCCGGGCGGCGGCGATACCGCCGTCCGTCCGGCGACCAGCGTCACTTCGGCACCCATCAATAACGCCGCTTCCGCTATGGCAAAGCCCATCTTGCCGGAAGAATCATTCGTCAAATATCTGACCGGATCGAGCCGTTCCATAGTGCCGCCCGCGGTGACGAGTACTCGCTTGCCCCGCAAGCGCCCGCTTCTCGCGAACCACGCTTCGACCGCGGCCGCGATCTCCTCCGGTTCGGCGAGCCTGCCCTTCGCGACATAACCGCAGGCCAGCTGGCCCGTGCCGGGCTCGACGAACATAACGCCCCGCGAGGCAAGCAGCTCTAGATTGCTGACGACAGCCGGATGCTCATACATATGTACATTCATCGCAGGGGCGATCAGAATCGGGCAAGTCGCCGCAATCAGCGTCGTACTGAGCATATCGTCCGCATGACCGCCTGCAAGCTTCGCAATCGCATTGGCGGTAGCCGGCGCGATGACGATTAAATCCGCGTGATCCGCCAAATCGATATGGGACACGACCGACGGATCCCGCTCATCGAACGTATCGGTATAGACCGGATTCCGCGATAACGTTTGCAACGTTAGTGGCGTTATGAACTTCGTTGCCGACTCCGTCATAATCACTTTCACGCTTGCGCCCGCCTGCGTCAGCTTGCTGCACAGCGCCGCGCCTTTATAGGCCGCAATTCCGCCTGTAATGCCGAGTATAATTGATTTTCCTCTTAGCATGGTGTGTCTCCTATCACCTGTCAATTGCCTATCATTACGAAACCATGCAGCGCCTCCGGCTACCAATCGTTCCGCTCTCGCAAGCTCGTAATCTGCGCGACATGATGCCTGCCGTGCCAAGCAACGAAACCAAGGAAGTAGGCTAACCCGATCTGGCTGCCCTTCTCCGGATGATAAAACATTTTATCAAAATCAGCCGGCTCCATCGAGCGCAGCAGCAGCACCCACCGTGCATAAATGCCTTCTATAACAGCTAGACTTACCGAAGGTGAAGCCTGCAAGCTGTCCGCCGTAATCGCCCAGCGTTCTTCATTGAACGGCTTGATCGTCGGATTCGGCTCGGTTAATGCCAGCTTGAAGCGCGAGAAGCAATTCATTGCCGCATCCGCGATATGATGCGTGACCTGGCGCACGGTCCAGCCGCCGCTGCGGTACGGGGTATCGAGCTGATCGTCGTCAAGCCCTTCCAGCGCAGCCTTCAGTTGGCCGGGCAGCCGCTCCACCTCCGAGATCCACTGCTCCCGCTGCTTCGCGGTCATTCCTTCATAAGAGTATCTGCCAATCGGATAACGCAATTTGTCCATTCCGTCCCCTCCTGTTCGAGATCCCTGCAACTTCAAATGCATATACTATCATACCATATGAGCTTTCGATTTCTACCTAGTACTTCTTCATTTTCCTTTTTATCCGGGGCTTGCCCCGCATCGGCGGAAGCATTCCCATCGAAGGGCTTCCCGTCACTGCCCACGAATAAACTGCAGGATACCGATGCCGATTATCAGCACAACAAACACAATGATAAAACCGATGGCAAAGTTCGCCCATCCCGGCCGCCTTCGATGCGAATTCGCGGTCAAACGGTCGACTTGCGACTGAAGCTTCCGGAGCGTATCCTTCATTTCCTGCATTTCGTTTTTGTCCGCCATTCGCCTCATCCCTTTCAATTCCATGATAACGATATCCGCCTTAATACGTACCAGCGCGAGAGAAGCTTCCGTTACCCGCCCGAGCTATAAACGCTTATCAATGATAGGCTTGTTCTCCTGAATTTCCTTCCTCAGCAGCCTGACCTCATCAATAAGCACATCCATCTTCTTCGTCGCTTTAGACGAATCGACAGCACCGCGGATTACGGACGAAATGACAAACATAAACAACACGAAAAAAATAATAAGGATCACAATGAAATCCAATTTCACCCCTCCTTTACTCGTGATAACGAAGCTTGCTTCCGGTAAACGATGAACGCGGTTGGACAAAAAAAGGACTACAAAACTGTCGCCAGTCCGCAATCCTTCTTCTCGGTATCCATTATGAAAATGAAAATGAAAATGAAAATGAAAATGAAAATGCTAATCCTCTTTCGAATCGTCCTTCTCGACTTTCAACAGGTCGCCGTAAATTTCTTCCAGCGCGACGCCTACAAATTTACGGGAGCGCGGGTTGCGAAGTTCGGATTTGTCCCCGTTGCGAAGCATGCGCGCGCGTCTTGAAGCCGCGACGACCAACGTGTATTTACTGTCAACCTTTTTCACCATTTCATCAATAGACGGATATAACATTGTTCATTCTCCTCACTCAAGCTTTCTCAATTGCGGCTACCATGCCCGAAACATACGGCGCTAACCGGTCTCTGCGGCAGTGTTCGGCAATAATGATGCTGCGGATCCGGTCACAGGCGCATTCGATTTCGTCATTCAGCACCGCATAATCATAGTGACGGAGCAAATTCATTTCCTCCACCGCGACGGTCATGCGGTTATTGATCGTATCCAAAGATTCCGTTCCCCGGCCCGTTATTCGCTGCTTCAACTCATCGAGCGAAGGCGGCAGCAGAAAGACAAAGATGCCGTCCGGAAACTTTTGCTTCACCTTAAGGGCGCCCTGAACCTCTATCTCCAAAATAACGTCCTTGCCGCCCGCTAAAGTCCGCTCGACAAAATCACGCGGAGTGCCGTAGTAGTTCCCTACATATTCGGCATGCTCCAGGAGGGCGTCATGCTTGATCATGTCCTGGAACTGCTCCCTCGTTTTGAAAAAATAATTAACCCCTTCGACTTCACCCTCGCGCGGCAATCGTGTCGTTGCCGACACCGAATAAACCAGATCGGGCATCTTCCCGCGCAGAACGGAGCATACTGTTCCCTTGCCGACCCCGGAAGGACCGGACAAAACTATTAACAATCCCTTATCCATAATACTCCCCGTACTATTCGTCGTTATCGTCGTCCTTCGTGGACAACCGGTGCGCAACCGTCTCCGGCTGAACCGCTGATAAAATAACATGGTCGCTGTCTGTAATAATTACAGCGCGAGTGCGGCGACCATATGTAGCGTCAATAAGCATGTGCCTGTCGCGCGCCTCTTGAATGATTCTCTTAATCGGAGCCGATTCAGGGCTTACGATTGAAATAATGCGATTTGCCGAAACGATATTGCCGAATCCGATATTAATTAGTTTAATAGCCAAGCCTGGTTCCTCCTCCGCCTGCGTCCTTCCCTTGTACATCTGCCTGTGAGTAGTCCATTTTACAAGCGCAAACGGCTATCGCCGTACTTTGGCGGTGTAGTTTACGTTTCGCGGTGAAATAATAGCAGAGTATCTTTATCATGCTTTACGATATTGACATTCGAACGCCGTAAAGCGGTATGCTGGGTTGCTCTTCCAAATGAAAGATAGAACTATTGCTCTATTGTTGACGAAAACAATAAGGCGCATACGTCGCAAGAACGCTGTTGCCAAGGCAGCCGATTCATTTGGGAGTGCATGTCCGTATCGAAACGCATTCCGTATGGCAACTGTATCCACGATTCATTTTAATTGATTTTTAACAAACGAACAAGCGAAAATGCGAAAACAAGCAAAAAATGCTGTTTTCGCATCCTATTCCGCCTTAATCGGCTATATTTCGTTCCGTCTTCTGCCAAACGTAGTTCGTGAGCTGCACGCCCATATCATAGAACATAAAAGGAGTAATGAGATATATTCCGTTAAAATAAGGCATCGCGGCATCGAGCAGCTCCTTGGCGATTTGTACGCCTTCCGCGCGTCCCGCTTCGCCCTCTAGCCCCGCCATCCGCCGGCGCACTTCATCCGAAAGCTGAATGCCCGGCACCTCGTTATGCAGGTATTCCGCGTTCCGCCCGCTCGCCAGCGGCATAATGCCGATGAATACCGGAACCGGCAAATGCTTCGTCGCTTCCGCGATACTTTCGATAAGCGCGTTATCATACACGGGCTGCGTCATGATATAGTCCGCGCCGGACTTAATTTTACGCTCAAGACGCTGCACCGCTTTGTCTAGATGCTTCACGTTCGGGTTAAACGCGGCTCCGACGACGAACTTCGCCTTCTGCTTGAGCGGCTTGCCCGAGAATGCCGTTCCGTCGTTAAGCTGCTTGATCATCCGGATCATCTCGAACGACGTTAAATCGTACACCGAACTGGAATCGGGCAAATCGCCGAAGCGCGCGGGATCCCCCGTAACCGCAAGCACATGGTCGATATCGAGCGCATCGAGTCCCATCATATGCGACTGCGTGCCGATCAGATTACGGTCGCGGCAAGCGATGTGAACGAGCGGCCTGATTCCGACGCGTTCCTGCACAAGCGCCGCCAGCGCAATGTTGCTCATCCGGGTAACCGCAAGCGAATTGTCCGCCATGGTAACCGCGTCCGCTTTCGCTTCCTTCAGCGCGGCTGCGCCGTCCATGAACTTCCTGATATCAAGGTCCCGCGGCGGATCAAGCTCGACGATGACCGTATGCCTCTGCTTCACGAGCTCGACAATCGAAGGCTCCTGGACAGCCTGTTTCTGCGGCTGCGCAATTTCGCGAACGGTCTTCGCCGGCCTCGTAGCTTGAACCGTAATAACCTCCGCCCGATGGAACGTACCGGCAGCCTGTCCGATTTGCGGCACGTAGCCGTCCAGCGCCGCGGCCATCGCCGCGACATGCTCCGGCGTCGTTCCGCAGCAGCCCCCTATCAGCCGGGCGCCCCGGTCCGCGAAGCGAAGGGCCGATTCGGCAAAATAGTCCGGGCCTGCCGAATAAGCGTATTTGCCGTCGATGTAATCAGGTATGCCGGCGTTCGGAAAGACCGATAACGGCAGTCCGATCGGGCCCGCGATCGAATCAATCGCCCGCATGATGCCGTTAGGACCGCTGCGGCAGTTAAAGCCAACGACGTCAGCCCCTTCTGCCTGCAGCCGGTCGAATGCGTCCTTTAATCCGTTTCCGTCCTGGGTGCGGCCGACATCCTCAACCGCGAACTGGCAGATGACAGGCAGGTCCGATTCCGCCCGGGCAATCCGCAGGGCCAGCAGCGTCTCGTCCAGCTCGTAGAAGGTTTCAAGCAGCAGACCGTCTACGCCTTCATCCAGCAGCGCATGCATCTGGCGTTTGTAAGCTTCGCTGACCTTGGCGGTGCGCAAGTTCTTCAACTTGCCGTCGCGAATGGAGCCGACGGCTCCGACGACGTAAGCGTCTGCACCGACCGCGGCCCGCGCAACGCGGACGCCGGCGCGGTTAATCGCGTCCATTTCGTCTTCCAGGCCGTACTTCGACAGCTTCTCCAGATTGGCGGAGAAAGTATTCGTTTCAATGACTCTGGCACCGGCTTCGTAATAGCTCCGGTGAATATTTCCGATGACGTCGGGACGAAGCGTATTGAATTCTTCATAAGAAACGCCGACAGGGAACCCCATCTGATAAAGATAGGTTCCCATCGCGCCGTCCCCGGTCAAGATACGCTGTTTCAGCGCTTCCCGCAAATCCGGTTTCATTTTATTCATACCACCCATCTTACGTTGCTCCTATAAGGTTCCGCGGAAGGATACCGCAGCCGGTCCCGTCATGTAAACGTGGTTGTCGGCTTCATTCCATTCGATCAGAAGATCTCCGCCTTTGAGCGATACGGTAGCCGTCCGCTCCGTAGCGCCTGTCAAGACAGAGGCCACGACGGTAGCGCATGCGCCCGTTCCGCAAGCAAGCGTAGGACCAGCTCCGCGTTCCCATACCCGCATATCCGTGTGCGTGCGCGATTTGACGGTAACGAATTCCACGTTTATTTTGCGCGGGAAGAGCGGATGCGTCTCGAGCTTCGGTCCCCAGGTGTTCAGATCGAAATTCGCGGCATCCTCAACGTAGATGACGCAGTGCGGATTCCCCATCGATACGGCGGTAAAACGGAATTCGCGGCCGTCAACCTCAATCGGGTGTTCGATGACACGCTCTGCGTCGATCGTTGTCGGCACCTGCAGCCCGTTCAAAATCGGTTGTCCCATGTCAACGCGTACGGTAACGGCTTTGCCGTCCTGTACGGTTAACTGCACCTTCTGAGCGCCGGCGCCGAGCGTTTCGATCGTCATTTCTGCTTTATCGGTCATGCCGTTGTCGTAGACGTATTTCGCGACGCAGCGGATCGCGTTGCCGCACTGCTCCGCTTCGGAACCGTCGGAATTAATGATGCGCATACGGAAATCCGCTATTTCCGATGGCAGAATATACACCAGACCGTCGGCGCCGATGCCGAAAAACCGGTTGCACAACCGGATAGCCAGCTCTGCGGCATTATCGGGCAGCTGCTGCTCGCCTGCGAACACAACGAAGTCATTTCCCAAACCGTTCATTTTTGTAAAATTCATATGATTGCTCTCTCCTTGCCCTATCATTCGGTATATTAATGCAGTGATTTTTCCTATTAGCATACCGCAAAGCAAAGAGAAACGCTATTCATAATTTGTATCATCATTTGCATTATCCCGTTATCTCGCTGCGGTTTGCGACTTGAGCGGCCATTTTGTTTTCGGATTTTTTTTCTTCGGCGAGCCAAGCACGCTGCCAATCCCCATAACGAAGGTCGGAATTCCGGCCGCTACGAATACAAGGCACCATTCGCGGAAGCCGATCGGAACGGTTTTGAAGATCGGCTGCAAAGCTTCAATGTACAGCACGCCAAGCATAAGAAGCAGCGAAGATATGACGGCAAGCACCAAATATTTGTTCTGCATCGGATTGCGGTGAAATATCGAGCGAGAGCTTCTGCAATCGAATACGTGGATCAGCTGGGCCATGACGAGAGTCGCGAACGCAACCGTCTGCGCCTCCATCAGCTGCGCCGCGCTCCCCGGAGCTTCCCGGAGCGTAATCCAGAATGCGCCGAGCGTGCATACGCCGATCAGAATGCCCCTGCTTATAATTTTCCATCCGAGCCTGCGCGAGAAGATGCTCTCCTTCGCCGAGCGCGGCTTCTGCTGCATCAGGTCCTTCTCCGCCTGGTCAACGCCCAGCGCCATCGCCGGCAAGCCGTCGGTGACGAGGTTTACCCACAGGATCTGTATCGGCACAAGCGGCAATGGCAGCCCGGCCATCATCGCCAGAAACATGACCAAAATTTCGCCGACATTTGAAGCTAATAAATAACGGATGAATTTGCGGATATTCTCATAGATGCCGCGCCCCTCCTCAATGGCCGCCACGATCGTCGAGAAGTTGTCGTCGCTGAGCACCAGCGCCGAAGCCTCCTTCGATACATCCGTTCCGGTTATGCCCATCGCGATGCCGATGTCGGACGCTTTAATTGCGGGCGCATCGTTCACCCCGTCGCCGGTCATCGCCACGACATGCCCCTTGCGCTGGAGCGCCTTGACGATCCGCAGCTTGTGCTCCGGCGATACGCGCGCATATACGTAAATATTATCGACAAGACGGTCAAGCTGCTCATCGCTCATGGCCTCCAGCTGCTTGCCGCTCGTCGCGATGCCGCCGCGCGGCATTATACCAAGCTGAGTGGCGATCGCCTCAGCCGTTAATTGATGGTCGCCGGTAATCATCACCGTCTTGATTCCGGCGCGGCGGCACGTCGCAATCGCTTCTTTCACCTCTCGGCGAGGCGGATCGATCATGCCGGTCAAGCCGGCGAACACAAGCTGGCACTCGGCGTCGCTTTCCGTTTCGCATACATCGCCCGCGCGAAGATCGCGATAGGCAAGCCCAAGCACGCGAAGTGCGGATTGCGCCATCGATTCGGCCGCTTCCGAGCATTTGCGCTTCAGCGTAGCGGTGAACGGAACGACCTTCCCGTCCCAAAGCACATAGGTGCAGTGGTCCATCAGCATGTCAGGCGCGCCTTTCGTACAGATGAGGCGCCCTCCCTGATGCGCAACGACGACTGACATTCGTTTTCTTTCCGAATCGAACGGGAACTCTTTCTCGCGCTTATATAACGGCTCCAGCGATTTTGCCGACGAGCCGAGCTTGGCAGACAGCACAGCCAACGCGCCCTCGGTCGGATCGCCTTTTAACTGCCACTCCTCCTGCACTTCCTTGCTCTTCCGCTTCTTCGTTAGCTCTGCATCGACCTTGACCAGCTGCGCGTTATTGCATAACGCGCTTATTTGGAGCAGTCTTTTGATCGAAGAGTCATGCTTGACGTCCAGCGCTTTGCCATCCTCATAAATCGAGCCGCTCGGCTCATAGCCTTCACCGCTAACCTCCAGCTGACGTCCGCCAATCCACACATGCGTAACCGTCATTTTATTTTGCGTTAGCGTGCCGGTTTTGTCCGAGCAAATGACCGACGCGCAGCCTAACGTTTCGACGGAAGGCAGCTTCCGAACGATCGCCTTCCGTTTAATCATCCGCTGCACGCCGAGCGCGAGCGCGATTGTGACGATAGCCGGAAGTCCCTCCGGAATGGCCGCGACCGCCAGGCTGACGCCGGCGAGAAACATGCCGTACGCCGGCTGTCCGTGCAATATCCCGGCAACGACGACCATTACCGTAAGGGCAATCGCGACGATGATTAATATTTTGCCAAGCTGCTCCAGCCGATGCTGAAGCGGCGTTTCCATCGATTCCGTCCGCTCGATCAGGCCGGCGATTTTGCCCATTTCCGTAGCCATGCCCGTTCGAATGACAACTCCCTTGGCCGTCCCTCTCGTAAGCATCGTGCCCATAAAGCCGATGTTGCGCTGATCGCCGAGCGGAAGATCCGGTTCCGCAATGACGGCCGCATGCTTGCCTACCGGCACAGACTCCCCTGTCAGCGCCGACTCCTCGACGTAGCAGCTGTTCGCTTCAAGCAGGCGCACGTCGGCAGGTATCCGGTCTCCGCTCTCGAGATGGACGATGTCCCCCGCGACGAGTTCCTTCGCCGGGATCGTCACGAGTTCTCCTCCCCGCATCACCTTCGCGGATGGGGCGGACAGCTCTTTCAAAGCGCGCAAGGAACGCTCCGCGCGGAATTCCTGGGCAAATCCAAGCACAGCGTTCAGGACAATGATGGCCACGATCGTAATCGCGTCCAAGTATTCGCCGAGCAATCCGGAAATTAACGTCGCACCCATCAATACGAGCACCATAAAGTCTTTAAATTGATTCAAGAACAGAATAATCGGCGAGACTCGCTTCCCTTCCGACAGCTCGTTTTTGCCGTGCTCCTCCAGCCGCTTCGCCGCTTCGGACGCCGTCAGCCCTTGTTCAGGGGAGCTGACTAATGCTTCAACCAACTCGCTTGTCCCCATTTGGTGCCATTTCACTTGTTCCATGGTATAACTCCCTCCCGTGATATACAGAGCCAAACGACAGCAGCGCAGGCCCTTCGGACAGCCCTTCTCTGGTAAATGTATTCGGACAGCCTGTAAAATATCCCAGCAAGGGCTTAAGTTTTTGCTCCAACTATGGCATGATAGAAGCATACTGTTCTGGAAGAGGGATGATACACCATGGCATTAGACGGCATCGTCACCCATGCGATAACGCAGGATCTGCAGCGCTGCGTAGGCGCTCGTATACATAAAATACACCAGCCGACCGATCACGAGCTTGTGCTCGGCATTCGCGGATCGGGCATGCAGGGCAAGCTTCTCCTGTCCGCCAACCCGACTTACCCGCGCGTGCATTGGACGACCGGCAGCTACGTCAACCCGATGGAAGCCCCCATGTTCTGCATGCTGCTGCGCAAGCATTGCGAAGGCGGCGTTATCGAGTCTATCAAGCAAATCGGCCGGGAGCGCATTATTCATATCGATGTCAAGCATCGCGACGAGCTGGGCGACCTGTCCAACAAAACGATCGTTATCGAAATCATGGGCCGACACAGCAACATCATTTTGATGGACCCCGTGAGCGGCATGATTCATGACGGCATCCATCATGTAACGCCGGCAATCAGCAGCTTCCGGATCGTTATGCCGGGCAGCGGCTACACCTCCCCGCCCGACCAAGGCAAGGTCGATCCGCTAACGCTTCTTCATCAGCAGCAATTTGCGGAAGCTCTTCGCTCAAGCGACGAGGCGGCTCCCCTGCACAAGCGTCTTGTCGAGACGCTCAGCGGCTTCAGCCCGCTCCTTGCCAAGGAGCTTGCATTCCGGGCGCAAGCGGGGGCGGAGAGCGCCGGTCTGAACGACCTGTGGAGCGTGTTCTCCCGCTTGATGGACGAAGTGAGGGAAGGTCGATTCATCCCGACAATCAAAACCGAAGCAAGCAGCGGCAAAGCCTTTTTCTCGATCACGGAGCTTACCCACATCGATGGGGAAGCGAGCTTGTTCAACAACGTGAGCGAATGCCTGGAAGCCTTCTACGGCGACAAGGCGGAGCGGGATACGGTGAAGCAGCGCGCAGCAGATCTGATCCGCTTCGTGCAGAACGAGAAAGCCAAAAACGTGTCGAAGATCGGCAAGCTCGAGGATACGCTTACCGGGGCGAGGGACGCGGAGAAATACCGGGTGCTGGGCGAGCTGCTAACCGCATACATGCACCGGATGAAACGCGGCGACCACTCGATTACGCTTATAAACTTCTATGATGAGGAGCAGGCGGAAGTCACGATTGAGCTCGATCCGCAGCTGACTCCCTCGGACAACGCCCAGCGGTACTTCCGCCGCTATACGAAGCACAAGAACAGCTTAACCGTCATCGCGGAGCAGATGGAGATCGCGCGTACGGAAATTCAATACTTTGAAGCGCTGCTGCAGCAGCTCGACAACGCCTCCCTCGCCGATATCGGCGAGATTCGCGACGAGCTTGTCGAGCAGGGCTATATGAAGGAGCGAGGCCGCCGCGGCCCGAAGAAGAAAAAACCGCTCCGCCCTGCGCTGCTCTGCTACACCTCCTCCGAAGGAGCAACCGTGTACGTCGGCAAAAACAATACGCAAAACGAATATTTGACGAACCGTCTGGCTGCGCCTTCCGATACTTGGCTGCATACGAAGGATATTCCCGGCTCTCACGTCGTCATACGGGGCAACGACTTCGGCAACGCAACGCTTGAGGAAGCGGCGATGCTGGCGGCGCATTACAGCCAGGCCCGCGATTCCAGCTCCATCCCGGTCGACTATACGACGATCAGGCATGTGCGCAAGCCGAGCGGCGCTAAGCCGGGGTTTGTCATTTACGATAATCAGAAGACGTTATTCATTACGCCGGACGAACAGCGCATTATGTCTTTGGCTTGCGAAACCAAACAATAGATCCTCCATTTTAAGCGCTACATTTGGAATGGCATATCATGCGGTGTTCACGCAAAAATAAAACGGGGTTGCCCCTAAAGCAGACCGTCTGCTTTAGGAACAACCCCTATTTCTTATGTAACTGCACTGCAACGCAGCCAAACTTGTTCATCGTACTAACGCGCATTAAGCTGCCGAAGAACTTCGTCGGGCACGGTCCGGCTCCCTATCGCACCATGGAAGATTTGCCCGTGGCGGATCCCGTGAAAATCCGAGCCGCCGGTCACGATCAGCCCATGCTTGGAAGCAAGCCTCGCATACCGTTCTTCCTCCTCTTCCCCGTGGTCCGAGTGAAAGACCTCAATGCCTTGCGCGCCGTGAAGGATCAGCTCCTCGACCAGGCGATCGTCATCATATAAGCCCGGATGCGCAATTACGCATGTGCCGCCCGCTTCCTTAATCCATTCGATCGCTTCGAACGGATGCACACGGGGAGGATTGACGTAAGCTGCCGCCCCGGAAGCCAGATAACGGTCGAATGCCTCCTTCATATCGGCTGCATAGCCTTGGCGAATGAGCGCTTCCGCAATATGGGGGCGGCCGACGCTTCCGTCCTTCGCGTGACCCGGGCTTTTGCCCGAGTCCCGGGCGGCTGCGAGCACATCATCCATCGATATCGGAATGCCCAGCTCCCGCAGCTTATCGACGATCATTTCGTTCCTGCGGTCACGCGTGCCGCGCAGGCCGGCAAGCCGCTCCAGCCACTTCTTATCCTCATTATCCGTGTAATACCCGAGGATATGGATGTCATGGCCATCGGCCACCGTACTGATCTCCACACCAGGAACAACGGTAATGCCGATCCGTTCTCCCTCGCGCGCGGCTTCTTCGACTCCGGCCACGGTATCGTGGTCGGTAATCGCAACTGCCGCTAGTCCGGCGGTTTTCGCCAACCGCACATTTTCGGCAGGCGGCTGCATGCCGTCCGAAGCGGTCGTATGCGTGTGCAAATCAGCGTTTCCGAATGTTACAGCCATTGGTTCAAATCCCTCTCTCTCAGGAAAGTCAGGAAGGTTACCGCCGAAATAGGAAGCAGCGCCGATTTCAAATAGATGGAATAAAACTGCCTTTTAAATTTGGTATCCGATATTTTAACCATTCGAATTAGACCCAGCGCAACCTCGTGCTTCACCGAGGAGGAAGATACGAACGATATGCCGAGTCCCGCTTCCACAGCGGATTTCACCGCCCCCGTGCTTCCCAGCTCCATAATAATTTTCATGGACGCGGGATCGATGTTTTTCACCTTCAACTGCTCTTCCATGACAAGTCGGGTACCCGAGCCCTGTTCGCGGAGCACAAACGGATATTCCATCACTTCATCCAGCGTGACCGAAGTCCGCTCCGCAAGCGGGTGGTCCTTGGATACAATAAGCCGCAGCTCATCGCTCATGACCGCTTCCATATGCATATCGGGATGATTGACAGGAGCTTCGATCAACCCGAAATTCAGCTGGTGATTCAAAATATCCTCCATGATTTGTGAAGTATTCATCACCTTCATGCTAATCGAAATATGCGGATATTCCTGCCCGAACGGCCCAAGCAGGCGGGGTAAAATGTATTCGCCGATCGTCAGGCTCGAACCGAGCTGCAATCTGCCCTTCAACTGCTTCGTAAATGCGGACATCGCTTGATCGGTATCCCGGATAAGATCGATGCTTCGCTGGGCGTACGGCATAAGCGCTCTGCCGGCTTCCGTCAGCTCAATTCGCTTGGTCGAACGCTGCAGCAGCTTCGTGCCAAAGTAATCCTCCAGCGACTGAACCTGCATCGTTACGGCCGGTTGGGTCATATGTAAAGATTGCGCGGCAGCCGAGAAGCTGCCCCGTTCCGCAACCGTATAAAAAATATGCAGCTGATGAAAATTTAGAGCCATGATCCAACCATCCTTTCTTCTGTCGTTATTATACTACAAGCTTTGGGGAAAATCGTGTACGGGAATCAAAAAAAGCGCTCCATCTTCGCAGATTTCACGCTCATTTTTATATAATTAGAATAGGACTTTTTATTTTCGTTTCCTGCTGCTCTTTACCAAAGTCATGCGGCGGGAGTGCCGGAGCCATGAATAATAGGACTTTAGGTCCCTTAACTCAATCGTTTCCGACATCCTTCCAAGGAAGGTTACGATAATCATCTTATGCAGCGGATTGCCGAGAATATCGGTCTCCGTTATCGAATTTGAAAATTCAGCGACAAATACGAGATCATCGTCAATTAAATATACATCCTCTTCGTTGCGATAATACGGCTCGATCCGGCCTTGCTTCAAGCATTCCCATAAAAATTCGGCAATATCCTCGAACCCCGTTTTTTCACTTTCGATTCGGTCCAGCCACCGGCTTTTGGCATGATTCGTTATGACAATGTCCGCTACTTTCTTATCACCCAGTTCGATATAAAACGACTCGTATGTACTCCATCTCTTCGTCATTTTATCTTTCATTTCGCTACCTACTCCTTCCAAGGAACCAGGGCTTTTATACTATATTATTAAGTACATTTTACCACGATTGTCCGATATTTCAACAATAAAATAAAGTCAGACCATTAATGTAAATTTTTGGGTGTTGCTGTATAAAAAAAGCGCCCCGCAGCATGATTTGCATGCCGAGAAGCGACTTTATTGCTATCTGACGTTATAAACTATAAAATCTTGTCTTATCCTCGATATCCTTGCTATATTCGGTTTTAATCTCGTTACGGTAGGAACGTTCGATTTTGCGGACGTAAGGGAGTTTCCCCATTTGTTTGACCGATTCTTCCGAACGATCGGCATTCATATACATCACGACATAATGCATCTTGCGCGACATGTAATGGACCGTCCCGAATCTCTCCAGCGACCTTGCCGCCTTCAAATCACTTACCCATACGATATATCCCATTCGATCCGGTAACATCTCTTCCCTCCTGAAAGGTAGCGCAGCAAACCTGCATCGTAAGCTTTCGCTTAGGTTTGCGCAGCAAGCCTGCATCGCAAGTTTATCCGCAACCGCCGCTTCCGCAGCCGCATGAGCCGCCGCTTCCGCAGCCGCCGCCGGTTTTCTCGTTGCTCGGCACTTTAATATTTTCGGAAACCGACTCCGCGATTGTTCGCGATACGTCGTACAGCATCTGATCTACGACTTGCTCGGCAAATTTAAAGCGGTTGACGCATTCGATCTCGCCCAGCTCCCGTTCGATTTGCTTCACTTGATCCTTCGCGGCATTATAATCGGGGTGAAAACGTCCGAAACGCTCGCATTCGACGAATAACTCCTTCGCTTTCGCGAATTTCTTCGTCACCTGCTTCACTTCTTCGTTCTCATTTACAACCGATTTCCAATATAAGTATTCGGCGACTTCAGCCGATTGATTGATCCAATCTCCCAATTCATAAGCGCAAAGCAGCAGCGACGCCATGTCCAGCGAAGAAACGCCGCCTTGCGGTTGCTCGGTTTGAACAGCCGTTAACCCATCTGCAGCAGGCATTCATCCACCTCATTCCATTTCGCTAATTTCTACACTATCATAACATAACCGTTAAGCCAATAGATAGAGATTATATTGGATCCGCGCGTCCCGGAATGATGAGCCGCATCTCTTCCCACATATCCGGAGTAAGACGGATAAGCTCACGCTCCCGTTCATCCCTCAGCAATCCGATAACCGCCCAGCTTCCGTCCGTTTGCTCCAGCTTCTCGGGCACAAACGAACGGAGCCCGCGCTTCATTCGAAGCTCAACCGGCGTCTGCCATTCCAATGCCTGCTCGATCAATTCTTTCCTCGTCGAATGATGATAAGCGCGCAATTGCTTGGTCCACATCGCAGGAACCCGTTTCAGCTGGGAGACGATGAGGATGTTTTCTCCCCCCGCGTTTTCCGTCAATTCAAAATGCCGCAGCGGAAACGGCTCATATATAAAAGGATACGCCGTTTTCATGCCTTTTTCCTCTCCCATAGGGGGCCCGATTTCCTCATCCGTGCCTGGGCAATGAAAAGTCGGATACCGCTGAATAACGGATGTGCCGGTGGCTTGAACCCCTTTGCGCGGAGGATATCCCGCCTGCTGGAGGAGTCGCCTTATTTCATTCAAATTTGACTTATCTACAATAAAATCAATCGCCCCCAGCTTCTCCAACAACAAAGCCTTGACGCCCGGATGATTCTCGGCAATGTGAGCCATTTGATCATTGTCGCAGCGCAGCAGGACCACTTCCGCAAATTCACTTCGGCATGCGCGGTTTGTCCACGTTTCAAGCAGCGCTTCAACCGCAATCGGCAAAGCTTCTCCGGATGCCGCTTCAAGCGTCCGACGAATCGTCTGCCTTGTCCTGCCGTTCTCCAATGCGCGGGCGACCGTTGACGCTTCAAGACGATAGACGGCCATCTGCTCTTCCGAAATTCGTTCAGCAACCAGCTCAAGCTCCCACCTTACGGTAAACGGGCAGTCCGGAGCTGCCAGGATCTCGCCATTAGGCTGTACATTTATGAAGCGTTTATTCGCCGATTCCTCCCCGCGGGTTTCCTTCGGCGATGAATGAGGAAGTTTCAGTCTGATAAACCTTTCTTGTTCGCCGCTATGCGCGTAATCTACCCATTCGAGCCAGCCCAAGCTATGCAGCAGGCCATACCAAAGTCTTGCAGATTTGTCCCTAGCCTGTGAATCGCCTGGCGTTATTTCGATGCGGACGGCTTCCAGCCATGCTTGTACATCCCGTTCCGAGAACCATTTTCCTTCCTCCGTGCCGATTAAGGCCGCACCGGCGTGTGCGCTGCTTGCACCGGCGGGAAGGAGCAGCGTTAAGCACCAGTTCAGGAGCTGCAGTTCCCTCTCTGCTTCATTAAGCCTTAACCATTTGTGAAGTTTCGGTTCATTCCATTTCAGCGAACCTTCTTCCATCTCCAATAGCTCCAGTGCCGAGCAAGCTTCCAGGATGAAGGCCGCCTTAAGCGGATAGTGCTCGCGAAGAGGCCAATTCAGTCCGAATGGAATCAGCCGTTCCTCCTCCAGCTCAACGGCCTGCACGAGCTTTGCAATCGTCTTTTTAGGAAGCGCCCCCTTAGCCGTCAGCTCTAAACCGCTTCCCGCAAGCGACGCCATCGCGGACAGCAGCTGCCGCCCGAACGATCTGTAGCGGGGCGTCATCGTACCCCGCATTAATTTATCTCGGCCGCTTTCAGATAGCGGCTTAGGCTCAAACGGCATAAGCGCTTGCTGCCATAAGCAGAAGCAATCCGCCGGCATAAAATATAGGCTTTCTCCCCAAACTTTGCGGACGGAGAACAGGATGCCGGCTTCTTCTAATTCCTTCAACCCCAATTGGCATTCGGCGCCTGACAATAATGTGTTTCTCCGGATATCGTTTAACAGCTTCTCCCCTTCAACCGGCTCCGCTGCAAATAGTCGGAGCATTTCTCTTAGGACAACGGCGGCATACTCCGGCAACTGAAGGGAGGCAGCATGAACGGCCCGCTTGTCTCCAGCCGCTTCTGCCCAGCTTAAACCGCGCTTCGCCGCCTCTTGCCATACCGGGTTCCGAATAAAAAGCTGCTGGCGTTCAACGCTCAGCTTGCTCAGCAATAGCCTTATATTCATGGCGCGGCGGCCTCTCTGACACCGTTAGCCTCGACAGGGTAACGAAGCCGCTCATAGTGATAACCCTGTTCAAGCATAAATAACTGTCTTTTCATCGCAAACTCCGTTTCTTTCGTCTCGTCGGTGACGATCGTATAGAACCATGCCGAATTATTGCCCTGCTTCGGACGCAGCAGCCGCCCGATCCGCTGCGCCTCTTCCTGGCGCGAGCCGAAGCTGCCCGATAGTTGAATGGCGACTGCCGCATCGGGCAAATCAACGGCAAAATTCGCTACCTTCGATACGATCAACACCGATATCGAACCTGTCTTAAACCGGTCATAAAGCAGCTGCCTCTCCTGCTGCGGCACCTCGCCGGTCAGTAACGGCGCCTTAAGCAAACCGGCTACTTCATGCAGCTGGTCTAAATATTGACCGATAATTAATGTCGGCTTGCCGGCATGCTCCTGAAGCAGCTGCCGGACGATCGGTATTTTACCAGGATTCTCGGCAGCCAGCCTCAGCTTGGAGCGGGCGTTTGCGCCGCGGTACTGCGCCTCCCTTTCTTTTTGCATCGGAACTCTAATTTCCGTGCAGGACACTGCTGCGATGTATGATTCATTTTCCGCCGTTTTCCACTGCATATCGTATTGCTTTGGCCCTATCAGCGAATAAACGTCCTCCGCGCAGCCGTCCTCTCTCACGAGCGTCGCAGTTAAGCCTAGTCTCCTCGTCGCCTGAATATCGGCCGTCATCCGAAATACCGGTGCGGGGAGCAAATGGACTTCATCGTAGATAATAAGACCCCAATCGCGCTCGGAGAACAGATTCATATGCGAGAAGTCCGCTTCCTTCGATTTCCTGTGGGTTAGAATGTTATATGTAGCGATCGTAACGGGACGAACCTGCTTCAACGTGCCGCCGTATTGACCGACTTCGGCTTCGGTCAGCGTCGTTTTGTCCAGCAGCTCTTCCTTCCACTGCTTTACCGACGTGCTGTTCGAGGTTAAAATAAGCGTCGCCCTGCTTAACCGGGCTAACGCGGCGATTCCGACGATTGTTTTCCCGGCGCCGCACGGCAATACGATGACGCCGCTCCCGCCTTGAACGGTTCCTTCCTTGTAAAAGGTATTTACAGCCGCTTCCTGGTAATCCCTGAAGGCAAACGGCTTGTTTTGACTCGTGTATTTTTTTATCCGAACGGATAATTCCTCACCGGCATGATAACCCGCCAAATCAATAACCGGATAACCCAGCCGAGTCAGCTCCTGCTTGAGACGGCCTCTGGCATTTTCCTTTAGCTCCCAAAGGCTCGACTGCCGAAAGACGTTGACATACTCGTGTATGGAAAGGTTCTCTTGCAACTCATGCATTAAACCGGCGTCGCCTTGCAGCAGCAATTTCCCTGCGTCTGTCGTAAGCCGCAGCTTGCCGTATCTCCCGATCAGCTTCCGTACCGTCGATTCCGTTTGAAACGGGAGCTCATACCTTCCGTATTCCGATAGACAGCCTATAATATCATCGGAGCTGATTCCCGAGGCAGCCGCATTCCAAAGCGTCAGAGCCGTCATCCGGTAAGTATGGATAGATCCCGCCCGTTTTATAGCATCCGTGAAGAGAACTAGTTTCTCTCTGGCTTGTTGCGCGCAGGACTTGCTCTCATCAAGCAAAACGGTTAAATCCGACTGTACAATTAATGGAAAATCGTGACGATCGTGCATCGTCTCCCTCCTTTGCATCGTTGTAAACAGAAAGCCTCTTTTGTCAGTATGAAGGGTTTTACATTATTTTATCCCCCTGCTCCGCTTACCTTTTAGCAGAATTCGACGCGATTCTATGTTATAATGATGAAGTACGTCTTTTTTTTAAGATAAATGAGCTGGAGGCATCAAACGATGAGAAAAAAAATTATTATACTCCTCATGCTCATATGTATGCCGCTTGCCGGCTGCACGGCTTTATCCAATCTCTCCTCGAGCGTTATCCAGACGAATCAATGGTATACGGTTTCCGGATTTGTGGATGGCGATACCTTTAAAATTAAGACGGGGTCCGACGAGACTACGGTCCGAATGCTTTATGTTGACACACCTGAAACCAAGAAACCGAATACCCCGGTTGAACCCTATGGGATGGAAGCATCCGCTTTTACGGAGAAGCTGCTGGGTGAATCGAAAGAGGTTCGTTTGACCTTCGACAAGGAACGGGACGACCCGTATGGCCGTACGCTTGCCATTGTTGAATTGAAGGATGGACGCATCCTAAATGAGCTTCTGCTGGAAAAAGGGTTGGCCAAGGTGCTTATTGTCGAGCCTAACGTCAAAATGGAAAACGTATACAAACAAATCGAGCAGCAGGCGAGACAAGCCAAGAGCGGAATCTGGAGCAGCATGAATGAAAATGCCGGCTCTGACATTGCGGTTCTGAAAGCGGCGCACAGCGGCATCCTTATTGAGGTTGACAAGCAAACAGAGCTGGTTACCATAACGAATACGACAGAGAAACCGATTGTCATGGACGGTTGGAAGCTGGTAAGCGTGCGAGGGAATCAAACTTACCCGTTCGGCAGATATGTGCTTGCGCCGCAGAAGAAAGTGATTATTACTTCAGCGGACGAGCCGAAAGGGCAAGACACTGGCGTGCTGTTATGGGGAGCGACGAACATTTGGAACAACAAGGAGTCCGATCCTGCTGAACTGTATAATACCAGTAACGAACTCGTATCCGTATGGGAAGACAACTAAGGGATGTTTCATAAGGTCGCTGACCTTCTGAAACATCCCCTTTTACCGTCACCGCCTATGTTTCAAGGCGGCTGGAGTTATGCGCGATTAATGAACGGCTGTATGATCATGCTCGGAGATCGCGCTCAGCGCTTCACCGGCTTCGTTAACGAATATTTCCCTAACCGCTAAATCCCCTATGGCCAACACGCCGATCAATTCGCCGTTATCGACAACCGGCAGCCTGCGGATCTGGTTCGATGCCATGATATTTGCTGCTTCGTCCGTCGAAGTATCGGAAGTAATCATCTCCACGTCCTTCGTAATGACCTCTTCAACCGTTGTCGATCCGGAGTGCTTCTCCGCATAACCGCGAACGACAAGATCACGGTCAGTCACGACCCCGATCAGTTTTTTTCCTTCGACGATCGGAATAAATCCAATATCATGCTGCTTCATTTTTACCGCCAGCTCATAGATGTTATCCTGCAAAGTAGCCGTAACACAATCCGTAGTCATAATTTGCTTTACCGTTTTCATCATGCGGCCTCCTCAAATATGAATTCGAGAATTAGCATTTCCGAAATAGCCGAAGTTCATCCGCACCCGCAATCTTTAGGCTAAAGAAAATTTGGAAGAAAAATCCTCCGCCATTCCAATTAACAACCGGGCTGAACGAAGCATCGCCCTTTCGTCAATATCAAATTTCGCATGATGATGCGAGAACACCGCTCCGCATTCTTCATTGCCTGCGCCCACAAACATGAAGCATCCCGGCACCTGCTGTAAATAATAAGAAAAATCCTCCGCAACCGTTATCGCTTCGGAATGGATAACAGCCTGTTCGCCGAATAAAGAGCGGCTTACCTCAAAAAACCGTTCCGCCTCCGGCTTGTCATTTACAACAGGAGGGTAACCGATACGCATGTCGTAATGAACCTCTGCGCCGTGCATAGCGCAAGTATGTTTGACTAGCATTTCCAGCCGCTCATGAATCATCCGTCTCGTTTGCTCATCGAATGATCTTACGGTCCCCTTCAACCGGCAGCGCTCCGCAATGACGTTGTTCGTCGAGCCGGCTTGAAATGACCCGATTGTGACTACAGCCGGATGCAGCGGATTCACATTCCGGCTTACGATCGATTGCGCCGCCTGCACGAGATGCGAGCCGATCAGAATAGCATCAATGGCTTGGTGAGGTAATCCTCCATGTCCTCCGCACCCGGTAATATCAATGACGAATTCATCCGCGGCAGCCATGAATGGTCCTGGTTTCGAGGCGACTAGGCCGTAATCGAGCGGCGTCCACAAATGAACGCCGTATACGACGTCGGCGCCATCTAATGCGCCATCCTTAATCATGGGCAGCGCCCCGCCGGGAGTCACCTCCTCCGCAGGCTGAAACAGCAGCCGGCGTTCGCCGCTAACAGCAGCCCGGTTAGAGGAATAATACGAGGCTACCGCCAGCAGGGCTGCCGTATGCGCATCATGCCCGCAAGCGTGCATCACATTCGGCACCTTCGAGGCGTAATCACAGCTTTTCTCATCCTGAATCGGCAGCGCGTCAATATCCGCTCTTAATGCGATAACAGGCCCAGGTTTATCCCCTTTTATAACCGCAATCAAGCCGTGTCCCCCGACGCCTGTCCGAACGGCGCAGCCCATCTCCGTTAGTCGCTCGGCAATCCAGCTTGCTGTTACGCGTTCGTGAAAGGATAGCTCGGGGTATTGATGAAGATGTCTGCGCCAGCGAATCATGTTCGGGTAAAGCTGCTCCAGCGCCAGATCTATGTGATTCTCACTCTGCATGTTCGCCATCCTCCTAATCGTTTGTTCATAATACGGGTCGCTTCGAAAGCTCTGCTTGTCAAGCTTGCTTCCGAACATATTCAACAATTTTATATAGTTTAACAGATAAACGTCATATGAAGGAAGCTTACATGATAAGGAAACGCTGTGAATCCGACTTTTCTTCAAAATGTCACTTTTACGGGATACCTATCCTCGAGTAAGGCTTGCGCAAGCAGGGGAAACATACTATCATGAGAAAAGAATGTACAACTCTGTCTATTGAACTGGAAGCATTCGTTTACGAAGTCCGTTTTGCTTCACAAAACCTTTGGGAGGAACTACCATGATTATTGAAAATACCGGACTAAACGGTGTTAAAAGCGAACTTGACCACTTAGACGAATCCGCTGAGAAGGTTGGATTTGTCCGTTGGCAGTGGGAATATTATCGCGCTACATACGATTTGAAACTTGAAGATCAAGCAAGCGGATCCGAATACTTTCTGAGAATCGCGACTCGTGCCGTTGAAGGCAAGCTTGAATCGCCGCATGCTGTGCTTGTCATCGAATCCGTCTACATCGGCCGCGCTACGTTCCCGCATGGTCTTGAATACGAATCGCCAGTGCCGCAGCAGATTATGAACGTGGCGACGCAGAGACTTCAGCAATTAAAACAGCTACTGGCGTAACGGTGCCACTATGAAAGCTGCGCAGAATAGTAGCCGCGGTAGACCGGACTTTCTGCTTCTCATTTTAACACTTCTGCTCGTAGGCTTCGGGCTTGTGATGGTATTCAGCGCAAGCTCAAGCGTTGCCGTCGTCACGAAGGATGATGCCCTCTATTTCACCAAGCGCCAGTTCATGTGGGCTGGCCTTGGCGTAACGGTCATGCTGTTTATGATGAATCTCCGCTATCAAGTTTTTCAACGCTTCTTCATGCTTTTTTTTATTCCGGTCGTCGTCATGCTCGTGCTTGTTCCTTTCGTAGGACAAGAAATTAACGGTGCGAGAAGCTGGTTCGGAATCGGGTCGCTTGGCATTCAGCCGTCAGAGCCTGCCAAGCTTGCTATTATCTTATATCTTGGAGCCCTTATTACGAAGAAAGGCGATAAGTTCCGCAGCTTCAAGAAGGGCTTGCTTCCCGTTGTCGTCATTGTCGGATTTATATGCGCTCTCATTATGCTGCAGCCTGACCTTGGCTCCTGCCTTGTGCTGGCTTCGGCGGCAACCATTATGATTTTGGCAGGCGGCGCCAACATAAAGCAGGTATTCATAGTCGGCACACTTGTTTCGATTTCATTGACCGTCATCATAAGTTTATCCATGGCAATATCGTCTGAGGTAAGGGATGCATGGGCTTACAGGATCGACCGGCTTACGATTTTCAGGGACCCGCTTAGCGATTCTCAAGCTGCCGGCTGGCATCTTGTCTCCTCCTTGCAGGCACTCGGACACGGAGGATTGACGGGAGCTGGATTTGGAGAAAGCGTTCAGAAGCTGCATTACTTAAAATATCCGTATAATGACTTTATATTTGCAATCATAGGAGAAGAGTTCGGTTTCATTGGAAGCGCCGTATTCCTGCTATTTTATTTATTTTTCCTATGGCGCGGTATTGTCGTATCCCTCCGTTGTCCCGATCAATACGGTACGGTCGTTGGCGTCGGCATCGTCGGTCTGCTCGCCGTTCAGGCATTCGTCAATGTCGGCGGAGTAACGTCTATGATTCCTCTAACCGGTGTTACCCTGCCATTTATCAGCTACGGCGGCTCTTCCTTGCTCTTCTGTCTCATGGCCGTCGGCGTGCTGCTGAGCATATCGCGAGAATCCAACCGGACAGAGAACACGAAGCGCTAGACAGCACAAAAAAACGGCAACTCTTCTATGGAGAGCAGCCGTTTTTTTATTTTGCTCGAATTTAAGTCTTTACAAGTT
This sequence comes from Paenibacillus harenae DSM 16969, assembly GCF_000422465.1. GTDB lineage: Bacteria > Bacillota > Bacilli > Paenibacillales > Paenibacillaceae > Pristimantibacillus > Pristimantibacillus harenae. The sequence continues at coordinate 1,503,434 of NZ_KE383842.1, forward strand.
TAGCACTTATAAAGGGGCTTACCTTCACCGCGAACGGCTATCGGCGTCCATAGACAAGGACGCCGATAGCCGTTTCTGCTCGACTCCGCTTATTTCAGCCGCTGCTGCTGCTGCTCCTCAACCTCATCCTCTTTGAAAGCGACACCTTCAACTTTTACGTTCACTTCAACGACCTGAAGTCCGGTCATATTTTCGACTGACTCTCGCACGTTAAGCTGGAGCTGACGGCAAACCTCCTGGATTGGAATGCCGTAATGAACAATAATGCGAAGGTCAATCGCCGCTTCCAGCTGTCCAACCTCGACAGAAACGCCCTTTTGCACATTTTTTCCGCTTAACCGTTTAGCGAGTCCTTCAGATATCCCGCCCGACATTGCCGCTATGCCGGGCGTCTCAAGCGCCGCAAGGCCTGCTATTGTTGCTACTACGTCATCAGAGATTCGGATTATGCCTGTTTGAAGCTCCTCGTTCATGTGACTCACTCCTCTTTTTGCCATATACGTTTATTGTATAGGATGGTAAGGCGTGAAGCAAGAACAGCGGCTGGAAACCATAAACAAGATCTATTTTTATTTGGTAAAGTTTACATATGTGCCAATTTCCGCTATATTAATAACAGATTTTCAGCATAACACGAAGAGGTGGAACCTTTGAATCAAAAGCTATTTTTCTCCGGTTTAATCATAATGTTCGCGCTGAGCGCAGCGGGACATTTCTTGCACTGGGGGAATACCTTGCAATTTGTCATATCGGCGATCGCCATCATTTTCGTCGCCGGTTTTCTCGGCAAGGCTACGGAGAGCGTCGCTCATTATGCCGGTCAGCGGTTAGGCGGTTTTCTGAACGCAACCTTCGGTAACGCGGCGGAGCTTATTATCGCGATATTCCTGATCAGAGCCCAAGAATTCGAGATGGTGAAGGCGAGCTTAACCGGTGCGATTATCGGGAACCTGCTTCTCGTGCTCGGCCTCAGCATCCTGTTAGGCGGTTTAAAGTACAAAGAGCAGCGGTTCAACAATCGCCTGGCCGATCACAACTCTACGCTTATGATTATGGCGGTCATCGGGTTGTTCGTACCGGCCGTGTTCGTCGTTTCCGAGAAATTCACGTTCGATAAGGATCAATTTCTAAGCCTGGCCGTTGCCGGTATCCTTATCATTTCGTATATTTTGTGGCTCATATTCTCCATGATCACGCACAAGGATATGCTGTCGGATGAAGTCATGAACGCCGATCACGGCGAGAAGCCCGCCTGGTCCAAGGGCAGATCGATCCTTTACCTGCTGCTTGCAACGGTTATGGTTGCATTCGTCAGCGAATGGCTCGTTCATACACTCGATGCGTTCAGTGAGCAATTCGGCCTCTCCGAGCTGTTTATCGGCGCCTTCGTGATCGCAATCGTCGGCAACGCCGCTGAGCACAGCGCCGCAGTGCTTCTGGCCATGAAGAACAAAATCGGAGCGGCTGTCGAAATCGCAATCGGGAGCAGCCTGCAGATTGCCCTATTTGTCGCACCAGTTCTTATTCTCATCAGCGCGATGTTCGGCAATACGATGGATATCGTATTTACGCCCATCGAGCTGACCGCGATCGGCGTCTCCGTCTTCATCGCCAAATCAGTGTCGCGGGACGGTCAGACGAACTGGTACGAGGGCGTGCTGCTCTTGATGGTGTATATTATTCTAGGCATTGCCTTCTACCTTGTATAACGGACGCCTTCACATGGAAGACAAAAAAGAGTAGTCCCTCTTGGAGACTACTCTTTTTTGTCCAATGCTTCGTATAATAAAGCTAAATTCCGCTCTAACCTGCTCACAATTTCTTTGCCCGCCATCTCGGTGATCAATCCCGCCCGAACCGCAAAATCAACCTCTCGCGAGAATCCATACATTTGCGTATCCAGCACCTCTTCGTACAGCGGACATTGACGTGTAGTCAAGTTTTCCATCTGAACTTCAATTAGCTTTTCTATTTTACCCGCATCTTCCTGAAGGAGACGAAGCGCTTTCTCATGCATTTGTACCGTAATTTCCGGTGAAGACATCGATTTCCCCCCTGTGCGCGTATCCGCCGTCTTCTATATCCTTTATATTAGACGAAAAAGAGCGATTACACAAGGACAAAACAGAAAAGCGCTTCTTCTCAAAGGAAGAAACGCTTACCATCTTATGATTCTTCTATTAATCCGTAATGACTGTCACGTTTAGGTTATGCTTTGCGAAAACGTCAGCCATCGCTTGCTTCGCAGCTTCTGCATCGGGACCGTGTACATGCAACTCGTAAGCGTGGCCGCCTACCAGCGTAGTGAACAGTCCGAGAATGCTTTTGACGTCGATATATTTGCTCTCGGCTTGCAGAACGATCGAGGAAGTAAATTGGCTAGCCGTTTGGGAAATTTCTACAATAGCTGCATTGTTGGACATGGGAGATCCCTCCAGAATTTTTAGTAATGCTTACCTTTGTCACCATGATAACCCGAAACGCAGCATCCAGCAAGCGAAAAAATGAAAAACGCTTTATTTTCCATTTTTTGCGCAAAAAAGGCTGCTAGATTTCCATTGCATTATTTCAAATTTTCGGCATTTAATCCTTCCAGCTCGGGGATAACAAACTGTCCGTCCTTCCGGATGAGCACATCATCGAAATAGATTTCTCCCCCGCCATAATCCGGTCGCTGAATCAACACCAAATCCCAATGGACGGACGAACGGTTGCCGTTATCCGTCTCCTCATATGCCTGGCCAGGTGTAAAGTGCAAGCTTCCGGCAATTTTCTCATCGAATAAAATGTCGTTCATAGGGTGTAAAATATGCGGGTTGAACCCGATCGCAAACTCGCCGATATAACGGGCGCCTTCATCCATATCGAGGATTTCGTTCAGCTTTGCGGTATCATTGCTCTCCGCTTTGACGATTTTGCCGTTCTCGAACGTAAACGAAATATTTTGAAACGTTACGCCGGAATATACGCTGGGCGCATTGTACGTGATCGTCCCTTGCACAGAATCGCGTACGGGAGCCGAGAACACTTCGCCATCCGGGATGTTTCGATGACCGGAGCATTTTTTGGCGCCGATGTTTTTAATGGAAAACGACAAATCCGTTCCCGGAGAAACGATTCTAACCCGATCCGTCTTCCTCATTAAGGCCTGCAGCGGGTCCATCGCCCTGTCCATCTTCGCATAGTCGAGATTACACACATTAAAATAAAAATCCTCGAATGCTTCCGTGCTCATCTTTGCCAGCTGCGCCATCGAAGCATTCGGATACCGCAGTACGACCCACTTTGTTTTTTTAACGCGCTGCTCCATATGTACGGGGTTGCGGTAGATTTGCTCGTACAGCCGCATATTCGCATCAGGTATGCCCGCAAGCTCATTGACATTTTCTCCGGAGCGAACTCCAATGTAGCCGTGCATCTTTTTCATCCGCTCCAGATCAATAGCCGACCACAGCTCCATTTGCTCCTTCGTGGCATGCTGAAGCAGCGAACGCAGGACGGACCGGTCGCTCGTCTCGACAAACGGCCTCCCTCCGCGTTTTGCCACCTCTTCTATTAAGCACTTTGTCAGTTCGCGCTCGGAGCCGATCATATCGATGAATACATTTTCTCCAGGCTGTACATCAATGGAATAACCGACTAAATTTTGTGCTAGTTTCTGCAATCTCGGATCACGCATGATTAATTCCTCTCCTTCAAACTATCACTGGATAACAAATCCATCGTAACATGACTTAACGCCTCTTGAACAGTTTGGCTCGAGGAGCCGTCGAAGGATTGAAAACGCACGGTCGTGTCTCTCTCCTCCGATACCTTATACCCGTTATGGATGAAGTGAAAGATTGTTTTCTCATCCATCTTGAGCGGCAGCAGCCGGTCGCGGTCAATGACAAGCTTATACTCGGTTTCCGCCTCCATCGTCGACAGCATGGCATCCAGCTGCTTTCTCGACCGACCGAGTTCCTGCTCCCATTCCGCCTTGTAAGCACTGTCTGACGCCGGCGCATTAGCCCCCAGCTGGTCAAGCTGCAGCCGCAGCCGCTGCTCCCATTTCGTCTTCGCTGCAGCTTTGCTTTCCTTGATATGCAGCGTTACTGTTTTCTTATCGTCATTACCGTTTTCGATGCGCACCTCTTCATTCTTTTCGTTAAGAGCTCCCAGCACCTGTACAGGGTTCCAATGCAGCGGGTCCTCGCTATTCGTCTGGAGCGTCAATTGCTGATGGTCCACGACCTTGCCTTCGAAAATTTGTGGCTTAAATTCCACTCCGTCTGCCGTCTTCATGCTCATAGAGCCGGTGAACGCATATTGATCTGTTGCCGCAAGTCCCGAATAGGAAAGGGTGAGCCACTCTTCCGGCGTGCGTTTGCCGGTGCTGCCGCATCCTAGCAGCGGAACAATACATACGGCAAGCATTATAATAGCCGCTATTGCCCGATTTATTCTCACAAGCCATACCTCCCGTCCTGTTACTTTTGTAGGGTCCCAATCCTTTGCGCTCCTTATTCCAAAAATCCTAGAGACTGGCTATCACAACACAGGGCTTTTGGTACATCTTTCTGAACTCTTTCAATCAGGTTTGAATCTTGACAACCGCCGTACTTTTCATATATTATTTATTGATGAATAGATGGGCGTACGGTTTTGTGTCACCCTCATGAAATACGTTCGCTGCAGGCCTGCGGCTGACTAGCCTGACAGGGACGAGCTTGCTCGGACATTGAGCGTATTCGGCGAAACACAACCCCATTCACAAATTTATTTGATGAAGGAGTTAACTTTACGTATGTCACGTTATACTGGTCCTAAATTTAAACTAAGCCGCCGCCTTGGTATTTCTTTGAGCGGAACCGGCAAAGAACTTGCAAAACGCGCATTCCCTCCAGGTCAACACGGCCCTAACCAACGCAAGAAGCTGAGCGGTTACGGCGTTCAATTGCAAGAGAAGCAAAAGCTTCGTCACATGTATGGCTTGAACGAAAAACAATTCCGCAACTTGTTTGACAAAGCGGCAAAAATGAAAGGTAAAGCCGGTGAAAACTTCATGGGCCTCCTTGAAAGCCGTCTTGACAACCTCGTTTACCGTCTTGGCTTCTCCAACTCCCGTGCAGGCTCACGTCAGTTGGTATCCCACGGTCATATTACAGTAAACGGCAAGAAAGTGGATATTGCTTCTTATAGCGTAGCTGTTGGCGATGTAATCGGCCTGCGTGAGCGCAGCCGCAGCCTTAAGACGGTAAAAGAAGCTATGGAAGGCCGTCACCACCTTCCGAACTATCTGGAATTCAACGATCAAGCGGTTGAAGGTAAATATATTCGCCTGCCAGACCGCGGCGAGCTTTCCCAAGAGATCGACGAGAAACAAATCGTCGAGTTCTACAGCCGTTAATCAAAAGGAAAACCTCGAACCAACCGGTTCGAGGTTTTTTTCTGCTTTAAAGAGCAGATTGTACCGTGGACGGATCATCAATCCGTTGTCTTGGGCGGCAGCAATGCAGCCGTCATGTCCGCAGGCTTGCCCGGTGCTACAGGGGCTGGGGCTGGGGCCGTCTTTGCCGTCAGGCCTTTGATAAGCGAATGAACATCGATTCCGGACACGTTCTTCAGCATTTCCGGCGCAGTCGCCATAAGCGAGGTAACGTAGTTGCTAAGTCGCGCTGCTCCTTCGCCATTCCCGGTATCCACAACGGTCAGCTTATCGATGCTGCCGATCGGTGCCGCTACCTTGCCGGCAAGCTCAGGCAGCATCTTGACGATAATATCGAGTACTGCCGCTTCGCCGAATTTCTCGAACGCCTCGGCCAGCTTCTCTTTCGCTTCCGCCTCCGCTAAGCCGCGCAGTCTTATAACCTCGGCTTCCGCCGTACCCTTCGCTTTCTCGGCCTCCGCGACGGCTAAACCGTCAAGACGCTTTTGCGAGGCATGCGCCTTCGCTTCCGCTTCGATCCGGTACTGCAGCGCATCCGCTTCACGAAGCTGCTTCGCTTTATTCGCTTCAGCCGCCTGTTCTACTGCGTAACGGTCCGCGTCGGCTTTTTTCTTAACTTCCGCATCGTACTGCTTCTCTCGCCGCAATATTTCTTTCGCCTCGAGATCGATTTCCCTTTCCTTCCGGACGAGCTCTACCTTCATCTGCTCCTCTACAACGCTTTGCTTCGCCCGGGCTTCTTGAATCGAATAAGCCTGATCGGCTTCCGCCTTCGCCGTATCCTGATCGCGCTTAAACGAGGCCACCTTCATCTCTTTATCCTTCTCGGCTTCCGCGATGTTCGTGTCGCGCAGCAGTTCTGCCTTCTGACCGGCTTCGGCCGCAAGCGCCTTCTGGATTCGGGCGTCCCGCACAGCTTGGGCTTCCGCAATTTCCGCATCGCGCTTGACGGCAGCAATACGCGGTTTGCCCAGCGCATCAAGATAGCCGTGCTTATCCCGCAAATCTTTTATCGTGAAAGAAACGATTTGCAGCCCCATCTTCTTCAGATCTTTGGCTGCCACTCCCTGCACCTCTTGCGCGAATTTATCGCGATTGCGATACACCTCTTCGACCGTCATAGAGCCTAGAATCGCCCGCAGATGACCCTCCAGCACCTCTTGGGCTTCCCCTTTAAGCGCTTCCGTCGGTTTGCCTAGAAACTGCTCCGCTGCCGTTGCGACATCCTCGACGGCTCCGCCGATTTTAATAATCGCCACGCCGTCCGCCATAACGGGAACACCCTGCTCCGTATACACCTCAGGCGTCGATACATCCAGCTTGTGCGACAGCAAGGAAAGGAATTCCGACTTCTGGAAGATCGGAAGAATGAAGGCTCCTCCCCCTCTAATAATTTTTACCTTGCGGCCCGATTCATCAATGCTAGAATTGCGGCTCCCCAGAAATGAGCCTGTGACAAGCATCGCTTCATCCGGACTGACCGTTTTGTAACGCGCCCAAAACGCGAGTCCCAGTACGACGATAACGCCAACGACAAGCGCGGGAATAAGTAATTGATCCGGCATATGTTTTCCCCTCTCTACTTCAATAATGGATCGAGATGAACCTCTGACACATACAGCGTGCTGTCTTTCACTTCGACGACAACGACCTGGCTCCCTCCGGCAATGTCAACCTTGTCGAAGCTTGCGGCAATTTGATTCGTAAAGCCTGCTCCCACCTTTACCATTACCTCGCCATATCCGGAAGCTGGAATCGGCACCAGGACTTCCGCCAGCATGCCGGGCAAGGAATGAAGCGAAAAAGCGATCGAGGACTCGCTGTTTTCCATTGGTCTGACATAAAGGAAAAATACGGCGACACCTGCGAGAATGGCGATCAATAAAGATAAGATCAGAATAGTCGTGATGCCGAACCCCGAGTAACGTTCAAATAAAATGCCTGCTCCGCCAAAAACGGTGATTCCGCCGACAAACGACATTGGCGACAGCCAGGAATGGCCTTCTAACGATAGAAAATCGAGTGCTCCGTCGAACAGCAGGCCAAGCCAATCGCCAAATACAACGCTGATTACCGCATAAATAATACCGCCGATGAGACAAGCCCAAAATAACGTCTCCAACTTCCTCCTCCTTTCTTAGTATCCAATACATGTTAACACTTCCGTTATTTATTACGTTGAAAACGGCCATTTGTTTCTAAAAAGATAAAGCCTGTTGAATTTTATCGATTCAACAAGCTTTATTAGAACTTATCCTTGCTTTATTTTCACAAATTTACGTTTGCCAACCTGCAGAACATCCCCGTCCTTCGGCGTTATGTCCGCGTTAAAGTCGGTAATCTTATCTTCATTAATCCGTACGGCGCCCTGCTGCACACTGCGTCTCGCTTCGCTGCTGGTCGCCTGCAGCCCAAGCACCGTCAGCAGCTTCACGATCCGGATTTGGCCGTTGTTGAGCTCCGCTGCAGGAACCGTTACTTCTTCGATATCTTCCGGAAGCGCCCGCTGCTGAAACACGGTAATAAAATGATTTTCTGCCGCATTAGCCGCATCGTCGCCGTGATACATGCGTACGAAGGTGGCTGCAAGCTGCATCTTGGCATCCCGCGGATGTACGGTTCCGTTGTCCAAGTCTGCCTTTAACGCGGCCAGCTGTTCATTGCTTAAGTCCGTGGCAAGCTCATAGTATTTAAACATCAGCTCATCCGGGATGGACATCGATTTGCCATAAATTTGGTTAGGCTCCTCATCGATCCCAATGTAGTTGCCCAAGCTTTTGCTCATCTTGTTTACGCCGTCCAGGCCTTCAATCAGCGGCGTCATTATCGCGACCTGCGCAGCCTTGCCATATTCTTTCTGAAGCGTTCTTCCCATTAGCAGGTTGAACTTCTGATCCGTACCGCCAAGCTCGACATCCGATTCCAGCGCGACTGAATCGTAGCCCTGCATGAGCGGGTAGAAAAATTCATGAATGCTGATCGGCTGGCCGGTCGTATAACGTTTCGTGAAATCGTCGCGTTCCAGCATACGCGCAACCGTTACTTTCGCCGCCAGACTGACGACATCGGCGAAGTTAAGCGGAGCCAGCCATTCCGAATTGTAGTACAGCTTCGTTTTCTCGGGATCCAAAATTTTGTAAATTTGCTTCTGGTACGTCTCCGCATTGCGCTTGACATCTTCTTCCGTCAGCTGCTTGCGCGTTTCCGATTTGCCTGTCGGGTCTCCGATCCGTCCTGTAAAATCGCCGATCAGCAGTTGAACCTGGTGGCCCAGCTCCTGGAATTGCCGCAGCTTGTGCAGCACAACGGTGTGCCCGATATGAATGTCAGGCGCCGATGGATCCAGTCCCAGCTTAACTTTTAACGGTTGGCCCGTCGCGACTGCATTTGCCACCTTCTGCTTCAGCTCATCCTCCGGCACGATTTCCACAACGCCGCGGCGAATCACGGCAAGCTGACGTTCAACCTCGGTCTGCTGCTCCTTCGATAACTGCTCCCACTTCACCATAAAACATTTCCTCCCTCATTTACGTCTATCTATTTTGGACATAAAAAATCCTTCCAGCCCCAAGGGACGAGAAGGATTAGCTCGCGGTACCACCCTCGTTAGAGTACGACTGCCGGCAATCGGTCAAGACGCAACTCTCACTTCATTGCTTGATAACGGAGTTCTGCTCCGAAGCGGACTACTGCGGATACGCAGCGCGTCTGTTCAGCCTTAAGGCTGGCAGTGGACGCCGATAGCGGATATCCGGTTCCTTCGCTTAGCTCCAGGCTGTAATTCAACAAGCGGCGCATACCGGTTCCCACCACCCACCGGCTCTCTGCAAACACGTTACGCTGTCTACTCATGCCCTTCAACGCCATGATTGGATAAAACATTATAGTGTTTATACCATATGCGCCCTTAAGAAGTCAATCGGGTATAGAACTGCTTACTTTGGCGTTTTATGTTATAATAAATCTGCTATTTGGAGGAGGAGACAGAACTATGCAAGAAGAAAGTCAACCATCGCCAATCAAACGAAGCAAATGGCGTACATTCGGACTCGTAACATTTATAATCGTCAAATGGATGGTATACTTCGGAATCTTCATCGGGCTGCTGGCCGGAGGCGCTGTTACCGGCTATGTTGCGGCGCTCGTGAAAGGCGAAGAGGTAAGGCCTCGTACCACTATTGAAGAAAAGGTCGGCGAAAATGCGATAACCGGTTATGTTTATTTTAACGATGACTCGCTGGTAGGACAGCTAAGAACTTCAGAAGATAGAACGATTGTTACATATGAAGAATTGCCGCCGCAAGTTATCAACGCCGTGCTCGGCATCGAGGACAACAACTTCTTCGAGCATAAGGGCGTGGACATTAACGGACTCGGACGCGCCGTGAAGCAGAAGCTTCTGAACGAGGACATTCAGACGGGCGGAAGTACGCTTACGCAGCAAGTGGCCCGCCGCGTATTTTTGAGCCTGGACAAAACCGACAGCCGCAAATTCAAAGAAATCTTCTTATCGCTGCGGATGGAACGTTATTTGACCAAGAAAGAAATTTTGACGGCTTACTTGAATAAGGTTCCGTTCGGAAACGGCTCGAGCGGCTACAACTTATTCGGCATCAAGTCGGCTGCCAAGGGCATATTCAACATTACCGATTTAAATCAGCTGAACATCGCGCAATCTGCTTACTTAGCGGGTCTGCCGCAGCGCCCTTCGGCATACACCGCATTTACCGGCAAAGGCGAATTCGACCAGGAAGGCTTTGATCTGGCCATGGGCCGCCAGCGCACCGTATTGAAGCGCATGCTGGAGACCGGCCGCATCACGCAGCAGGAATATGATAAAGCGATTAGCTTCGACATTAGAAAAACGCTCGCACCTCCAACGGAGAAAGCGTATACGACCTATCCGTATCTTATGCTGGAGGCGGAGCGCCAGGCTGCCGAAATTATGCTTATGCAGCAGGACCCAACCTTGACCAAAGCGGAATTGAGCACAAAGGAAAATGCGCCATTGATCGAAGAAGCGCGCGATCACCTGCTTCGCGGCGGTTACCATGTCTATACGACGATAGACAAGGAAATTTACCAGCTGATGCGTGAAATCGGCAGCAATGAGAAAAACTTCACGCCTTTCAGCGAAACAAAAGGCTTGGAGCAGATTGCGGCAATCATGCTCGATCATAAGACCGGCGCCATTGTCAGTATGCTCGAAGGCCGTGACTTCTACGAGGAACAGCTGAACTATGCCACGCAGATGAAAAGGCAGCCGGGGTCAACAATGAAGACGGTCGCTGCGTACCTGCCGGCTATCGAGCAAGGCATCATCCAGCCGGCCAGCATTGTCGACGATGCTCCGATTGTCATGAAGGATGGCCAGAAGGGCTTCCATATTCCAATGAACGTTACGAATACGTTCAAAGGACTTGTGACTGCGCGGGATGCGTTAAATCAATCCTTAAACTTACCCGCATTAAAAATATTTAATGACGAGGTCAAAATTGAGAATGCTTGGGCGTTCGTTAAGAAGCTTGGCATTACGACGCTGCAGCCTGAAGACGCCTACGCGCAAACGGGCGTAATCGGAGGACTGAGCATTGGCGTATCCGTAGAAGAGCTTACGAACGCATACGGCTCTATTCCGAATAAAGGCGTATTCAACGATGCCTACATGATAGACCGTATAACCGACCCGAACGGAAAAATCGTATACGAGCACAAAGCGGAACCGAAGCGGGTATTCTCGGAACAAAGCGCGTTCCTAATGACGGATATGCTGTCTACCGTTATTTCGGATAAAAAAGGCTCCGGTCACAAACTCACTTCGCAATTCAAGCATTACGGGGAAATCCCGATTGCAGGTAAAACAGGCTCTACGCAAAGCTACGGGGACGTGTGGTTCATGGGCTTCTCGCCGGACGTAACTTTGGGGGTATGGGCCGGCTATGAGGAGCAAGTTAACTCGTTAACAAAGGAAGGTAGAGCAAGAGCGCGCTCGATCTGGGCTCTTATCATGAATGAAGTCGCTGATAAGAAACCCGAATTGTTCGTCACGGATAAATTCGAAAGACCTTCTGGCATTGTAAAGGCTACCGTATCGAGCGCCAGCGGCCTCCTTCCAAGCCAGATAACAAAGGAAGCAGGACTGCTCGTTACCGATTGGTTCAACAAAAAGGATATTCCGAAGAAGACGGACGATGCCTTAGTGAAGATGGCTTTCATCAGTTACGACGGCGTAAACTATGTGCCAAATCCGGCTACGCCCCTTGATTTCATAAAGGAACAGACGGTTATTAAACGTAAAAAACCGCTTGATGTGCTTTTCGATGAAATTAAGGCGGCTCAAGCAAAATTACCGGCAAAGAGCCGGAGACCGATCGACGTTTACATGCCTGCCGACGCGGATACGAGCGCTCCATCGAAGCCCGATCCGCGGGTAGACGACGGAGCGGCGCCTCCTCCTCCGGCTATCGTTAAGCTGAATGCTGCGGACGGCGGCGTACTCGTTCTGACGTTTAACGATAGCACCGCCAAAGATGTCGTGGGCTACCGCGTCTACAAATCGGTCAATCAAGGCAGCTTTGAGAAGGTTGGAGCTTCAATCGTCGTTGGCGAGGAGAAAAAAGCGAAGTTTTATGCCTCCAGCCAAAACAGCAATACATTCTACGTGACTGCCGTTGACGTTGCAGGCAAGGAATCCGCGCCAAGTCAGCCGGTGCAATACGGTAACGTTCCGATAATCCCCGGGCTGCCTGACGGCAGCGGCGGACCGGTCGGAAATGAAAATGGAGGAGTTCCTTCAGCGCCAGCTGGCTTGCAGTCGGAGAAAACCGAGCTCAGCGTCCGGTTGAGCTGGAGTGCGAATAACGCAACTGAGCAGGTTACGCAATATCATATTTATTACAGCTCCAATAATGACGGCAAATATTCGAAGATTGGATCAACCTCGGAGACGAGCTTTGAGTATGTCGCCCCATTCATTAAAGGATCCTTTTATGTTACATCCGAGAATGGGAGCGGCGAGTCCTCCCCTTCTTCACAAATATCGATTAATTAATGGATAGGAGCGGTTTCAATGGCAAAAATGCGTTTAGATCATGTCGGCGTTATGGTAAAAAACATCGATATGTCAATTACCTTTTATACCGATATTCTCGGCTTCGGTCTCAAAGGCCGTACATTGCATACGAACGGCGTCATTGAGCTTGCATTTCTCGGTTTCAAAGATGATCAGGAAACCGAGCTTGAGTTAATTCAAGGCTATAATGACAGCCTCCCGGTTGAAGGCAAAGTCCATCACTTCGCCATCCTTGTCTCTGATGTGGAAGCCGAATTCGAACGGTTAAAGCAGCTTAACGTTTCCTTTGTGGATGAAAGCATAACAACGCTGCCGAACGGCTACCGGTACTTTTTTGTGCAAGGTCCGGACGGCGAGCGGATTGAATTATTTCAGCGGTAGCCGCATACTCGCCTAAAGAAAGAGGATGTCTCCGAAACGGAAACATCCTCTTTCTTTATTCTTATAAGGACCGGACCTAATCTTCAATCGTAGACAAGTCGCCGGTCGGCAGGTTCAGTTCCCAAGCTTTCAGAACCCTTCGCATAATTTTGCCGCTGCGCGTCTTTGGAAGCTTATCCTTAAACTCGATTTCTCTTGGCGCGGCATGCGCAGATAGGCCTACTTTGACGAATTGCGAGATTTCCTGTTTTAATTCATCTGAAGGCGAAAAGCCTTCCCGCAATGCGATGAATGCTTTGATGATCTCGCCGCGCATCGGATCGGGCTTGCCGATTACCCCTGCCTCGGCTACAGCCGGATGCTCAACCAGCTTGCTCTCTACTTCGAAAGGTCCGACCCTTTCGCCAGCCGTATTGATTACATCGTCGATCCGCCCTTGGAACCAGAAATAGCCCTCTTCATCCATATAAGCGGAGTCGCCGGAAACGTACCAGCCCTTCAAGTAGAAATATTCCTCGTATTTAGACGGATTGTTCCATATTTTGCGCATCATCGACGGCCATGGCGTCCGGATTGCCAAATTGCCCATACGATAAGGCGGAACCTCATTGCCGTTATCGTCAATGATTGCGGCCTCCACGCCCGGCAAAGGCTTGCCCATGGAGCCCGGCTTGATGTCCATGCTCGGATAATTGCAGATCAGCTGCCCCCCGGTTTCGGTCATCCACCAGGTGTCATGGATACGCTGGCCGTATACCTTCATGCCCCAACGCACGACTTCCGGATTTAGCGGTTCTCCGACGCTGAGAACATGGCGAAGGCTCGATAAGTCAAACTGCTGCGAGACGTCATCCCCTGCACCCATCAGCATGCGAAATGCCGTCGGCGCGCTGTACCACACCGTAACGCCGTATTTCTGAATAACGCCATACCAATCGCTCGGACTGAATCGACCGCCGCGAACGACGTTTGTAGCGCCGTTAAGCCATGGAGCAAACATGCCGTATGACGTTCCTGTTACCCAGCCAGGGTCGGCCGTGCACCAATATATATCGTCTTCTTTTAAATCAAGAACAACTTGACCGGTATACAGATGCTGGATCATCGCATTCTGGACATGATAGACGCCCTTCGGTTTACCGGTAGATCCGGATGTATAATGCAGAATTAGTCCGTCCTCGCGGTCCAGCCATTCCATCTCCGCCGCATCGGAGGCGTTCGACATTTCCGTCGAAAAATCGATTACCCCGTCTTCCTCGGGCACATCTTGACCGAATACGATAATATGCTTTAGATTAGGCAGCTCATCGCGCTTAATTCGTTTATACAGTGCAGGAGTCGTCACAATGGCCGACGCTTCACTGTCGAGAAGCCTGTCTTTCACCGCGGTTTCCATGAACGCCTCGAACAGCGGACCCACAACTGCGCCGATCTTCAATGCGCCCAGTGCGCTGAAATACAGTTCCGGCGTCCTTGGCATAAAAATAAAGACGCGTTCGCCTTTGGTAAGCCCCAGCCCGCGCAATACATTCGCGAACCGGTTCGATTGCTTGCTCAGCTCTTCGAACGTAAAGGATTCGTCCCGTTCATTATCGCTATAGTAGAGCGCGATCTTGCCGCCCTTGCCCTGCTCGACGTGACGATCAATTGCTTCGTAAGCCATATTAACCTTGCCTGTGCTGTGCCAGCTGAATTGACTTTCGACTTGGTTCCAGTCAAATGCCGCAGACGCGCTTTCATAATCCGGTAAATTCGGATTCGTCGCCGTTGCCGGAATTCGCTCTTGATGTAGGTTGATCATGCTATCACTCTCCCATCAAATCTCTCTTTTGCCGCTATAGGAATACGCTTACAAACCAACACTCCCATTATATCACAACCTTTTTCTATTCGACTACGCTTTTCATTTACTCAAATGTTTGTTATAAAGAGTAAAGAAGCTGCAGCTGGTGATAAAAATCTATCGCTAAAGGGGAATAAGCCTTTGGAACATCGAAAGCGTTTTCAGCGGGCTCAGCTCGCTCTAGACGCCAGCCGTGAATTGATTATTGAGGGCCCCGTTCCGGCGGAGAGATTGGCAGACATGAAGATGAATGCGGCGCTGGACGCTTTCCGAAGACCGCGGGAGCAGCATGAAGCGCTCGTCGAAATCGCGAACCTTGTCGAAGGGCGAATCATTGTGGCGCGCGAAGGCGACATCATTGTAGGCTATGTCACCTTTCATTACGCCGATGAGCTTGAACGCTGGTCCGACGGCGGCATGCTCGATCTTATCGAGCTGGGAGCAATCGAGGTGGCGGATGACTACCGCGGATACGGGCTCGGGAAACGGATGATTCAACTCGCTTTCGCGGAAGAGCAGTTGGAGAATATGATCGTGTTTACGACAGAGTATTATTGGCATTGGGATCTGGAAGGCACGAAATTGTCGGTATGGGACTACCGTAAAATGATGGAGAATCTGATGAAATCTGCCGGGATGATCTGGTACGCCACGGACGATCCTGAAATATGCTCTCATCCCGCAAATTGCTTGATGGTTCGGATCGGTCATGAAGTTCCGCTGAGCTCCGTAGAGCAGTTCGACCGCGTCCGTTTCCGCCAGCGGTTTATGTATTAGGCGCAAGCTGCGCAAACCTTAGCCTATGCTTACGATGCTGGTTTGCTGCGCAAACCTAAGCCTATGCTTACGATGCTGGTTTGCTGCGCAAACCTATAGGAGGATCAAAATGGCTTCAGACGCTATATTCATTCACCATTCGGATGCAACCGGTTATAGATTCGGAGAGGAACATCCATTTAATCCCCTCCGTCTTACGCTGACTATAGATTTGCTTAAAGCTGCGGGAGCTTTATCGGATAGCCGGATCATATCTCCCCTCTCGGCTATGGAAGAAAGTGTCCTATCGCTCGTACACCGGCCGGACTATCTGGATGCAGTTAAGCGATTAAGCGAGTACGGCCAATCCGGTGAGAATGCATCGCTAGCCGATCGGTATGGGCTAAATACGGACGATACGCCCTACTTTCCCGGTATTCATAAAGCCGCGGCTGCAATCGTCAGCGGCTCGATCGCAGCAGCTGACGCAGTTATGTCAGGCCGGTCACAGCATGCCTACCATATGGCGGGAGGCTTGCATCACGCCTTCCCTGACCGCGCTTCGGGCTTCTGTGTGTATAACGATGCGGCTGTGGCGATTAAGCATATCCGGCAAACCTATGGCGCGAGAGTGCTGTATATCGATACGGATGTCCACCACGGCGATGGCGTTCAATGGGTATTTTACGATGATCCGGACGTATGCACCTATTCCATTCACGAGACCGGTAAATTTCTGTTCCCCGGTACGGGCTTCGTACATGAGAAAGGGGTCGACAGAGGATTTGGCGCAAGCTTCAACATGCCGTTAGAACCCTATACCGAGGATGACTCATGGCTTGAAAGCTTTAATGTCACCGTTCGTAAAGTGATTGAAGCCTTCAAGCCTGACGTTATAATCAGTCAGCACGGCTGTGACGCTCATGCTTACGATCCTCTCTCGCATATGCAATGCAGTATGCGCATCTATGCGGAAATCCCGGAAATCATCCATGAGCTCGCCCATTCCTATACGAATGGCCGCTGGATTGCGCTTGGAGGCGGCGGATATGATATTTACCGGGTCGTGCCCCGAGCGTGGTCGCTCGTATGGCTCTCAATGATCGATCATCCGATTGCGGCTGCGGCTGCGGCCGGCCAAATGCGGTTGCTTCCGGAGAACTGGCTGCGGCAATGGGCTTCGTTCAGCCCGAATAAATTGCCTGTTCATTGGCTCGATGATCTATCGACCTTTAAAGCCATGCCGCGCCGTCAAGAGATTACGAATAAGAATAAAGCGACACAGGCTATCGTTATTCAAGATCTTTAGCCCGCATCCAAGCTGGAGAAGTACCGTCAGGAGATTAATTTGCGGCCTGGCGGTTCTTCGCATCCGCATAATGCTTAATCTTCAATCCATTGTCTTGGTCCTATGATGTGGAATAATTGCTGACTGTTACGATTAAGGGCATCTTGTATCCGTTGAATCGTGAAGTCACTAATGGGTCTAGGGAGATCATCCATCGTGCAATATCTGCATTCTAAGATTTCAGGTGAACACGGCTCAGGTTTTTATTGTATTTGTTATTTGATATAAAGACAAAGTGGTGCATGTCATATGTTGGGTCATAATATATGCCAGTTAATTGACCAACTTCGACGTCAAGCCCCGTTTCTTCCAGCGCCTCTCTCTTTGCGGCTTCTAAGTGGAAGAAAGTTTCAATCAGGAAGAAAAAGCAGAACGTCGAAGTTCGGTCTATGTCTCATCTACTGGAATTGACGTAACTTGACTGACATATATTCGTGTTGTATTTTCAAGAAAAAAAACCAACGCTGGTAAATGACCGGCGTCGGCTTTTTTGTTATCCGATATGCAGAACGATATCGTCTATGATTTGATAGGAGTTGTTGGATGCTGTTACCGTAAACTCAGAGAAGTTCACGTGGGCTGAGCCATCCGCTTTATCCGACATGGAACGAATAATGACAAATGGTATTTCGTTCATGTCGCACACCTGCGCGACCGAAGCTCCCTCCATCTCCGCACATGCGCCTTCCATCGTTTCATGCAGCAGTTTGACCGTCTCCCGGCTAGCGATGAACTGGTCGCCAGACAGCACTTTGCCTTTCAGGCTTCGTCCGGCAAAGAGCCGGTCGCATGCCGCGATTGCCAGCTCGATCAACTGACCGTCGGCTGCAAATTCCGATCTGGCGTTGAATGGGATTGTGCCGCGGGCGAAGCCTAACGGCGAGCAATCCATATCATGCTGGATGCAGCTTGTGGAAACGACGATATCCCCAATATTTAACCGAGGATCAACAGCCCCTGCCACTCCTGTAAACAACACGCAATCTGCGCCTAAATCAAGCAGGATCTGCGTGCAGACAGCTGCATTAACTTTGCCGACGCCCGACTTGCAATAGATCACGGCTTTATCGTGAAGCTTGCCTTCATAATAAGTGATTCCCGCTTTCGTCACTTGCGACGAAACTTTCACATGCTTATGAAGCAAATCAATTTCTTCGGCCATCGCGCCGATTATTCCGATTTTATTAAACGGCATTTCTTCTAAACTCCTCCGACCGATTGTCGCACAACGATTTCATGCGGCAGCACCACTTTGGACTGATCGACGTTTTCCTTCTTCATCAGCTTCGTCAGCAAACGCATGGAAACAGCGCCGATATCGTACATCGGTTGAGCAACCGCAGTAAGCTGCGGACGAACCATCGAAGCCATCCGGCTGTTGTCAACGCTAATGACCGAGAAATCGCTTGGTACCTTCAACCCGTGGTCTTGAATGCTGTGAATCGCCCCGATAGCCATTTCGTCGGTTGCCGAGAATATCGCGGTAGGACGCTTGTCCAGCTCAATAAAATATTTCATCGCATCTGCTCCGGACTCATAGCGATAGTTGCCGATACGAACGAGCGTGTCGTCGTACGCGATTCCCGCATTCTCAAGCGCGCGCTTGTATCCTTGAAATCTGGCATAGCCGATCGAAGGATCCTGCAGCGTCCCGCTAATCATCGCAATGCGCGTATGTCCCTGCTCCAGCAGATTTTTGACAGCGTCAAAGGCCGCATCTTCATGATTAATATCAACGGATGGAATTTGTCCGCTTTCGTCGGAGGTCGCGCAAAGAACAATCGGGACATTCGCTGTCTTAAAGGCTTGCAAATGCTCTTCCGTCACTGCGCCGCCCATGAACAACAGGCCGTCCACCTGCTTCTCCAGCAGCGTGTTAATAACGCGGATTTCCTTATCCTTCTTCTTATCCGCGTTACACAAAATAATATTATAATGATACATATTGGCAATATCTTCAATTCCGCGAGCAACCTCGGCAAAAATAGCATTAGAGATGTCGGGGATCACTACGCCAACCGTAGTCGTTTTCTTGCTTGCAAGTCCTCTTGCAACGGCATTAGGACGATACCCGAGTCGTTCTATTGCTTCATAAACCTTCTTCCGTGTTGCGGGCTTCACATTCGGATTGTTATTGACAACCCGGGAAACCGTAGCCATCGATACTCCTGCTTCTCTTGCTACATCATAAATGGTTACCGTCACAGTGCTTCTCTCCATTAGCTCAGATTTTAACATTACGTTCGCCGTATATTAACGTAATCATACGACAAAATATTACTTTTCGCAATGTTCACGCTTACCACGCTCGGAGGGCGCCGCATATATGTATCAAAATCTGTGAGCTATGTAAAGAGCGGGCGGCGGCTAATTTGTTCAAGCCGCTTATTAATATCCGTAATCCAGGCCTCATCATTCAGAGATTGTGCAAGCAAGTATAAATCAAGAAGCTTATTAATCCGTTGTTCGATCAGTTGCTCAACGGCATCCGGATCCGTCTGCTGCTTCTCGGCCTTTGCTTCTACCAGCAGGTCGGCCCATTCATTGCATTCATTGAATAAAAAGGTCTGCTTATCCGGCTTGGCTCCCAACTGCGCGATCAATCCGGTTAAATCGGGCTTCACCTCGGGAAAAACCTCGCTCCGGCTGCAGGAAGGGCAGGAATATATGGGAACATTGTCGATTTCGACCTTCCCCGAATAAATAACTGTTCGTAGTTTCATCTTCATGATGTCACCACAATGACACCGCTTTTGCAAAATGGTCCACTCCTTCTTCTAGCAGGGAATGCTCTTGGCATTGCCTTTTCAGAGTTATAATGTATAAATTATTCGACCTTTTTTGCAAAAACTCCTGCTTAAAATAGTCATGTAATTTTTGCTATCATCGCAAATTATTATGCGATTGGGATGCCGGCAATTATGGCGCAACCGTTCTCCAGAACCTGCGAACCGGCGGAATGGCCGCCGCTGCCGTCCACAGCGCCGCGCCGATCATATCGTTGCGCACATCGGCAGGATCGAGCATCCGGCCTCCGACGAAGGACTGATGAAATTCATCCGTAACGCCGTAGGCTCCGCTTAGAAGAATAATGATAAGCTTCATCAGAAAGCGGTCGGCTTTGCCCCCAATGCCATAATCTATCGTCATCGCCAGCACAAAATAAGAGACCAAATGTCCCCAATTGAAATCTTCCATGAAAGGAAACAGCTTCTGAAAGAACGGGAGCAGCGTATTGATCTCATCTCCAGTTCGTGAAGATAAAAGAAAGATAACCGTCATCCAAATGATTGCAGGCAAAAATCGCAACGATCTGCGAAAGTTTAACATGGGCTGCTTAGGCTTCGTTTGCTTCATCGTGTCTCCTTCGTTACAATGATAGAGAATTTTAATAGATGGAGGGAAGCTCATGTCCTTACAAAACAAAACCGTCATCTGCTTGCTCGATGACGAATTCGAAGATCTGGAGCTATGGTATCCCGTATACCGCGTCCGCGAAGCTGGTGCTGCCGTCCTATACGCCGGACCGGAGAAAGGCAAAAAGCATATCGGAAAATATGGCGTGCCTGCGGTCGCCGATCTGTCCTTCGATGAGGTGAACAGCGATGACATTATCGGCTTGCTCGTTCCCGGGGGCTGGGCGCCGGATAAGCTGCGCCGTTATCCGAAGGTGCTTCAGCTCGTTCAAGAGCTTAACGCCGCGGACAAGCCGATCGGCCAAATCTGTCATGCCGGGTGGGTGCTCATATCCGCTAAAATTTTAGAAGGACGCAAAGTGACTTCGACCCCGGGAATTCGCGACGACATGGAGAATGCCGGCGCAACCTGGTTCGACGAGGCCGTTGTCGTGGACGGAAACCTCATATCCGCCCGCCGGCCGCCTGATCTCCCTCCTTATGCGAAAGCTTTTGTCGATGCATTGGAACAGCGAATGGTTTAACCATTCGCTGTTTTGTTGTCTATATGCTCCATAAACGCAATTAACCGGTCCAAAATTTCCGTACTCGTCCGGCAATCATACAATTGGCGGACAACCTCGCGGCTCTCCGCTTGCGAGGTGCAGAGCAGGCGCTCCTTCACCTGCAGGATCGAATGCGACGACATGCTGAGCTCATCTACGTCGAGGGTAAGCCATAACGGCAGCGCCCTTAGATCGCCAGCAAGCTCGCCGCAGACGCCGACCTTGATGCCGTGCCGCTTGGCAGCCTCAACCGTAAGTCTCAACATCCGCAGCAAGGCAGGATGATACGGTTCGTATAAATGCGATATTTGCTCATTCATACGGTCCACTGCCAAAGTAAACTGCACCAGATCGTTAGTCCCGATACTGAAGAAATCAACCTCCTCAGCGAGCAGATCTGCGATCATTACAGCTGCGGGCACCTCAATCATAACCCCGATTTTCATGCCATTATCGAATGGCAAGCCCTCAAGTTCGAGTTCGCGCTTAGCTTCTTCCAATATTCGATTAGCCGCCCGTACCTCTTCAACGGAAGAAATTAACGGATACATCAGCTTCACTTGGCCGTGATGGCTGGCACGCAGAATTGCCCTAAGCTGCGTCTTGAACAGATCCTGCCGGTCAAGCGAAATTCGAATCGCCCGATACCCGAGAAAAGGATTATCCTCCTCCGGGAGCTCGAAATAATCAAGCTGCTTATCGCCGCCCACATCCAGTGTGCGAATGACAAGCGGTTCTCCCTCCAGCTTCTCCGCTACGCTGCGGTATACTTCATACTGCTCCTCTTCCTTCGGAAACCTGTTGCGATCCATATACAAAAATTCGGTCCGGAACAAGCCGACGCCATGCGCGCCGCTTGACAGCGCTATTTCCAGCTCCTTGAAGGAGCTGATATTGGCGGCGAGAGAGAGCATTTTGCCGTCAGGCGTAACCGGCCGGTAACCGGCGATATCGTGCAGGCGATTCTTCGCCTCGACTTGGCGACGGTGCAATTCGGTATACACGTCGATGACGGGCTGCTCGGGATTGATGAACACCTTTCCGTCACTGCCGTCGATAATTAAGCTTTGACCGGTTTGAATCGGCTCCTCCAGCTTCGCCTCGATCCCTACGATCAGCGGTACGCCAAGCGCCCGGGCCATGATCGCCGAATGGGAAGTCGTGCTGCCGGCAAGCGTAACAATGCCAAGCACGTGCTGCGGATTGATATGGGCGAGCTGGGATGGCGAAAGCTCTTTTGCAATCAATATAAAAGGCTGTGTATCTGACGGAAGCGTGATTTCCGGAGCGCCAAGCAAATGCTTGAGCAGCCTGTTCCCGACATCCTTAATGTCCAGCGCCCGCTCCTTCATGTATTCGTCGTCAAGTAAATCGAACATCGTAACGAAGTGGTCGATCGCTTCCTTCACGGCAACCTCGGCCGCTTTGTACTGCCGTTGGATGATGCCTTGTATTTCATTCATAAAGACAGGATCGTCCAGAATGGCGAGATGCGCGTCGAAAATATGAGTCTCCTCCGAGCCGACAACCTCTCGAAGCTCGTCCTTGATTTGCTCGATTTCCGATTTTGAGGTACGGATGCCCTCGTATACGCGTTCGAATTCCCGGGCAAAATCGGCTACGTCAATTTTTTGCTCCGGAAGCTCCCACTCCCAGTTCGGAAGCACGAAAGCTCTCCCGATCGCAATGCCTGCTGACGCTCCTATACCTTGAATCATTGTGTTTCCCCTCCACCATTTCTCTCTTTCAGGACTACCGACATGACTGAGGACTGACCTTTCTTCACAGCTTTGAACGGTGCGTACCTCCATGAATGCACAAGATCGGAGTTCGTGATGACCATCGGCGTAGCAAGCGATTTGCTCTCCCTCCGCACTCTCTGCAGGTCAAACTTAATAAGAAGCATGCCCGGCGTAACCTCGTCGCCCTCCTTGACCATCGCGTTGAAATACGATTTCCCTTTAAGCTTCGACGTATCGATACCGATATGAAGCAGAACCTCAAGTCCTTCTGGCGTTCGAATGCCGATCGCGTGCATCGTCGGGTAAATATGTATAACATCCCCTTTAACCGGCGACACAAGCTCCCCTCTATCCGGTATGAAAGCGACGCCTTGTCCGACAAGCTTGCCGGCAAAAATCGGGTCGGGCACCTCGTCCAGCGGAATCATTCTGCCCTGCATCGGCGAATGGAACAACACCTGAGCCTGATCGCGGTGAATCGTCTTAAATATTTCTTCGCGGATCAGCTCGGAATACGTTCCGAACACAACCTGCACATGTCCGCCTCCGAGCTTAATGACACCGGCAGCTCCCAGATTGCGAAGCGCGTTCACGTCTAACAGCTTCTCATTAGATACGTTAAGCCGGAGTCTGGTAATACATGACTCCATCCGGATAATATTTTGTTTGCCGCCGATCGCCTGCAAAATAAGCGGCGCCCGGTAAGGAATATCGCCTGCCCACTCGTCCAGCTGCGAGCCTTCCTCACGGCCGGGTGTCGGAATGCGGAACCTTCGGATGGCCCATCGGAACAGAAAATAATAAATAAGCCCCACAACGATACCGATTGGAATAATAAGCCAGCCGCGCGTCGCCAAATGTTCATTGATTACGAAGTCGATCGCACCTGCGGAGAAAGAAAAACCGTGCTTAATGCCCAGCTCATATGTAACCCACATAATAATGCCTGACAGAATCGCATGCACAACATACAAATAAGGAGCTACAAATAAAAAGGCGAATTCCACCGGTTCCGTGACGCCAGTCAGAAATGATGCAAGCGCCGCATAAAGAAAAGTCTTTTGAATTTTAGGCTTTAAATCCTCGCGCGCTTCGTGAATGATTGCAAAGGCGATGGCCGGAAGGGCAAACATCATGGTCGGGTACAAGCCCGCCATAAACGAGCCCGCTGCCGGATCTCCCGCGAAAAATCGAGGCAGATCGCCGTATATCATCTCGCCGGAAGCAGTCTCGTATCCGCCGATCTGGAACCAGAATACATGGCTTACCAAGTGATGCAAACCGAACACGACTAATATCCGATGTACAAATCCATATAAAAATACGCCGAATCCGCCTCCGGAGGCTACGATCTCGCCAAGCTCAACAAGGATATGCTGCAGGTACGGCGCAATATTGATCATCCCGATCGAGAACAATAAGGTGACGAGGCTGACGAACAAAGGAACAAACCGAGGTCCGCCAAAAAATTGTATATATTCGGGTAATCGCAGATTTTTAAACCGCTCGTGACTCACTCCGGCTAATATGCCGATGATGGTTCCGATAAGAACGGTGGGCTCGATAGGAGCCTCGGATGTCCCCGTAATCCCGCTGTAGATAACCATGCCTACGAGGGCTGCCATGCCTGCCGCAAGCGCGTTTCCCGTCAACCCTAGCGAGATGCCGAGCGCAAAAATATAGGGCAGGAAAGTGAAAATCGTTTCGCTGGCAGCGATTAAATAACTCTCCATACCGGGCAACCCGATCATCTGCCATGGCAGTCTGCTTAAGCTCAAAAAAACGGCGGCTCCCGGCAGAACGATCATCGGCAGCATGAAAGCCCTACCCAGCTGCTGCAGGCTTCCCATGAAAAACATGCTGCACCTCCTGTCCAATCATATCTATAACGATGTTAAGCGTTTACCGTATATTTGTCAAAGTAAAACGACGGGCCGCAAGGCCCGCCGCTGTTGATGATTCTATTCTTTGTTGAAGTGACGGTTAACGCATTCCGCCCGTATACGGAGATCCGGATGAACTGTTTGCTTGCCAGCCGACATGAGAAATGACAGGACCGGCATTCTGGTAGGCATTTGTCGCTTCATACACAGGATGCGATGAAGATGTGTAAGATTGAACTGGTGTCATACCGTAACCGCTTTGACCGCTTTGACCGCTTTGACCGAATTGAGCGCTTTGCGCATTGGATTGAGAATAACCGCCAAAGTTAGCAGTCGCTTGTTGGCTATATTGAGCAGATGCCGGTTGACGGTAAGATTGCTGCGCATTAGTGCCAGCTTGATATCCATAATGCGAAATAACCGGGCCGACGTTACCGAATGCCGTAGCAGGAGAAGCAGCATGGCTTTGAACAGGTTGATGAGATTGGAATGAATTGTACGCACCTACCGGTTGATTAAATGACGATTGGCCCATAGAGGAGCTGTATTGTTGATTAGCGCCTTGATAGCCGCCTTGTACATTACCGACAATCGAATTCGTTTGTCTGCCGAAGGTTGGCTGTCTAAGCTGACCTTGGTAGTGGGATTGTACATAGCCTGTAGGCCCTTGATTCTGGAAGCCTTGTTGACCCTGGAAATTAACCGATTGTTGCGACAATTGATTCACGTCGTGTCCTCCTTGGATTCGATAAGAAAGTCTTCAAGATAATCGCTCGTCCTTGAAGCCTTTCTTATTGTGCAGGAGTACCGTCTTTTTTATAACAGTCAGGTTTTGGCTTTTCCGCCGGGCAGGAGAATCGAATCCTCCACCTTAATGCAGCGGTCCATAACGACATTCAGCCCGGCTGCAGAGGCAATTTGAGCTGCTTCTTCGTTCGAAATGCCAAGCTGCAGCCAAAATGTTTTGGCGCCGATGGATGCGGCCTCCTCGGCCACCGGCGGCGTATGCTCGCTCCTGCGGAATACATTTACAATATCGACGGGTACGGGAATATCCTTCAGCGAGGCGTAGCTTTTCTGGCCTAATATCATATCGGCATTGGGATTGACTGGAATAATGGTATACCCCTTCGCTTGCATAGCCTCGGATACCATATAGGATACACGATCCGGTTTATCAGACAAACCAACAACGGCAACCGTCGTGCTGTTAAGCAAAATGTCCTTAATTTGCTCGCGGTCAGGGTTTTCAAAAGCCATCATAACACCTCAATCTTTCGATTATTGTTCTAGCCTTCGATCCACTCGACGTTTGCGCCTAGTGCCTGCAGATGATCAAAATAAATCGGATACGACTTCGCCACATGATGCGCGTCGCGAATTCGAATCGGCTGCTTGGCGCGCAGGCCGACAACCGTCAAAGCCATAATGACGCGATGATCGAAATGCGCGTTAATCTCAACGCCGCCTTCTACACCCTCCGGACGGCCTTGGACGATTATTTCCGCCTGCCGTTCTTCTACGTTTGCCCCTGCTTTGCGGAGCTCATTCAAATAGTCCGTAATCCGGTCGCATTCTTTGTAACGCAGGTTTTCTACATTATAGAAACGGGAGGTGCCTTCTGCGAATACGGCAGCCGCGACCATAGCCAGAACGGCGTCCGTAGCGTGATCTCCGTCGAATTCTACCGCCTTCAGCTTTCCGTTCCCTTGTACATGAACGATGCCGTTCTCGTGGGTCAGCGGTACCTCCATCATCTTCAGCACATCTACGATAGCGCGTTCGCCTTGTTTGCTTTTTTCTTCCAGACGATGAACGATGACATCCGATTGGGTAACGGCAGCGGCGGCAAGAATGGCTGCAGAGCCTGGATAGTCGCCCTGCACGGTATACGTTTTCGCGGAATATCTCTGGCTGCCAGGAACGCGGAAGCGCATGTAATCCTCATCGGCATGAATAACAATTCCGGCTTGCTCCAGCACCTCGAGCGTCTGGCCGATAACGACCTTCGACTTCAAGTCGTGCAGCACTTCGATTTCGCTGTCCTCTTCAAGCAGCGGCGTCAGAAATAACAGCGCGCTCAAAAATTGGGAGCTGATATTGCCCGAAACATGAATTTTCCCGCCCTTAGGCGCACCGCCGCGGATCCTGATTGGAAGCTTGCCGTCATTATGATCGATAGAAACGCCCATGGAGGATAACGAATCGATCAAATCGCTGTGCGGACGCTTGCCAAGCGAATCCGGGTAACGGTTAATAAACGTAACGTCCGGGCATAGCGCTGCGATTGCCATCAGAAATCGTAAAACGGCACCGGCGTTGCCCACGTCAAGCTGATCAACCGGCTTGGGATGCCGTCCAAATCCCGTAATGACGATTTTCTCGTCATCCTCCTCCACAATCGCGCCCAGATCGCGGATACAACGGCGCATCGCGTCGCTGTCTTCACTGTGCGCCGGGTAAAAAATCGTGCTTGTTCCTTCCGCAAGAGCGGCTACCAGCAGGTAACGCGTTGTATAATTTTTGGATGACAGCGCTTGAAGCTCTCCTGCAAGCCTTGGCGTTGGCGTAACTAAAACGTCCATAGTTCGTATGATCTCCTTTTACATTCATTTATACGCTTCATGATTACCTGCTTTCAACGAAAAGCAGACCATTCCAACAAGATGGCGGCGACAACTTCATCCGCGGTCATCCCAGTCGTATCGACGGTCAGGTTCGCGAAATCGTAAGCGTTTTTACGCTGCTCCAGCAGAAGATGCACCCGCTCGGCGGCATTCCCTTGCAATAACGGGCGCGACGTATCGGATTTCACCCTCGCAATGATTTGCTCCGGGTTTGCCTTCAGCGCTACAACGCAAGCATGGTTCAGCATAAGCTCCCGGTTGTATTCGCTTAGAACGGCTCCGCCTCCGGTTGCGATGATGGCCGGAGCCTCGTCCTTCAACAGAGCTTCCAGCACTTTCGTTTCAATGGCTCGGAAGCCGGCTTCTCCGTCAGCAGCGAAAATATCGGATATCGTTCGGCCTTCAAGCCGCTCGATCTCCTCATCGCCGTCGATCCGCTTCCATCCCAGCTGCTCCGACAGCAGCCTGCTGACCGTCGACTTTCCTGTTCCCATAAAGCCGATTAGCACTAATTTGTTGAATCGTTGCCTTCCCATGTAGCCGTTTCACCCTTTTCGCGGTTCCAAACCGTTTTTCAACAACATCATATCACTTTTTTGTCAAACAGGGGTATAAAAAAGTCGCATATGCCGTATGGATGATAATGATGCATATTCAAAGAAAGGAGTGAAACCCGATATGAACAGTGATCTCCATATCTCCTCTCTCGACCTTACTGAAAAGCGAATTCACCGCATTCTCGACCCTGACCATCCCCTATGCAGGGAAGATGTGATTTGGATGCTTGAATTTATTAAAAAAAAGGTGGCTGACGAAGATCCGGCAATCCTGGATCTATCGCAGCCACGCCTAATGCAAAACTTTCATTTTTTTGCCGAAGCGGCCATGTCCCTCATCCATCGCAGACATTATTACGATCAAGAGGCCGACCGGCTACGCGACTGGCTGCGGGAAGCAGCTTACGGATTATACTAGGACCGCCCAAACGAACCGGATCGTTCGATTAAATTAAGATTGCATCCAGTTGAAGTGGTACGTTCCTTCTTTATCGACGCGCTTGAACGTATGCGCACCGAAATAGTCACGCTGCGCTTGCAACAGATTCGCCGGTAGACGCTCTGTACGGTAGCTGTCGAAGTAAGCAAGCGCGCTTGCGAATGCAGGTACCGGTACGCCGTTCGTGACAGCTGCTGCGACAACTTCGCGCCATGCGCCTTGGTACGATTGCACGATATTTTGGAAGTATGAATCAAGCAGCAGGTTGCGCAGGTTAGGATCGCGGTCGTAGGCGTCCTTGATGTTCTGTAGGAAGCGTGCGCGAATAATGCAGCCGCCTCGGAAAATCATCGCGATATCGCCGTAGCGAAGATCCCAGTTATATTCTTCGGAAGCCGCGCGCATTTGAGCGAAGCCTTGTGCGTACGAGCAAATCTTGCTTGCGAACAGCGCTTTGCGCACCGCTTCAATAAATGCCTCTTTGTCGCCTTGGAAAGGAACCTTCGCCGGTCCGCTAAGCACTTTGCTGGCAGCGACGCGTTCTTCCTTCATTGCGGACAAGAAACGGGTAAATACCGATTCCGTAATAATCGAGAGCGGTACGCCAAGATCAAGCGAGCTTTGACTTGTCCATTTACCCGTCCCCTTCTGCCCGGCAGAGTCAAGAATGACGTCAACCATAGGCTTTCCGGTCTCCGTATCGTATTTCGAGAAAATATCTCTTGTAATTTCAATCAGGTAGCTGTCAAGCTCGCCTTTGTTCCACTCGGAGAAAATTTCATGAAGCTCTTCCGTGCTTACGTCAAGGACATTTTTAAGCAGATCATATGCTTCGCAGATCAACTGCATATCTCCGTACTCAATCCCGTTATGTACCATTTTCACATAATGGCCGGCGCCGTCCGGTCCAATATAAGTACAGCAAGCATCGTCTCCGACCTTAGCGGAGATCGCCGTCAGGATCGGTTCAACGAGCTCGTAGGCCGATTTTTGGCCGCCTGGCATGATCGACGGCCCCTTCAAAGCACCCTCTTCGCCGCCGGATACGCCCGTGCCGATGAATCGGAAGCCCTTGGCTTCAAGATCCTTGCTGCGGCGAACCGTATCAGGAAAATAAGCGTTGCCGCCGTCAATAATAATATCGCCTTCGGACAAATGCGGAACAAGAGAGTCGATTGTAGCGTCCGTTCCCGCTCCAGCTTGAACCATGATCAAAATTTTCCGCGGAACTTCGAGCGATTGAACGAACTCTTCGATCGTATAAGCAGGCACGAGATTTTTGCCGGTTGCTTCCTTCATAAGATCATCCGTCTTCTCGCGGGAACGGTTAAATACCGAAACCGTGAAGCCTCTGCTTTCAATATTAAGGGCCAAATTTTTGCCCATAACGGCCAATCCGATAACGCCAATTTGTTGTTTTGACATCTGGTTCTTCCATCCTTTATATTTATTTTTGGTCACAATAGTTTTATTTTACTCTTTTTGCGGCAAGATGAAAACTATTTACATGGAAAATGTCGCCGTCTTGGCATTAGAATTATTGACCGATTCGGAAAGTTATCTTATATATGAATGAAACGCCAGACATAAAAACGACCGAAGGCTGCGGGGACTTCACAGCATTTGGCCGTTTTTACGTTTTCATATAGGAACCGACATTCATCATCAAAGTTCCAACTGCAACATTTCCGAGCGAAGCGCCAGCAGTTTTTCCTTCGCGGCCGCCGCAGCCTGCTCGTCGTTATCACGCAATGCGTCGGACAGGACCGACAGCTCGTAATCCAGCTCGTAACGGAGCACGATCGCGCGTTCCTCCGCCCGCTTCGATTGGAATGCCTTAATCATTTCTTCTATCGTTACGAATGGCTTCTTCTGATAAATAATCCGATGCTCCATACCGGACACCTCCACGAGTCGTATAATCTCACCGAACATAATGCTTTCAATGACGATTTGACGATCTTTAATGCGCTTTACTACCGCATGTCCACGTGTGTCATTAATCAGCTTTTCAATCAACTCTGACAGCTTCTCGTCTTTAATGATATAATCCCCGACAATTTTGTACCGGCTCTTCATGCGCTGGAACTGAAGCTTAACGAGCTTGCGGCCAGTTCGGATCGAAACGAGAAACTGACCTTCCGTCTCACTCCAATACAAGGAGTACCCTTCCTGAATCAGATCTCGGATGAGATTTTGGATTTGCCGACGGTCAAATCGCAGCTCCAAATTGCAATATTCGACTTCATAGCTCTTATTCACGGCAATCCCTCCCTACCTTCAGAATAGTTGACGAAATGTTCTGAAAATTTGTTTCTTATCTTTATCTTATACTCCATCTTATGTTCTGGCAACTTGGATTATTGACTAATTTTACGCTTCCAAGCGACTTTACTTAAAAAAGGGCTCAGCCGTCATCTCAAGCGGACGGCCAGTCCCTTTTTTCGCTTCCATATTCCGGATAAGACTCCGGTAATTTTATTTTTCGCATGCGATAGAAATGGCATTTTCAAGATGGACCGTCACTGCAACCGCTTCATTTCTTCGTTTAAGCTCCACCATGCCCTCGGCCGCATGCTTGCCCACAACGATGCGAAGCGGTATGCCGATGAGATCGGCGTCCTTAAATTTCACGCCCGGGCGTTCTTCGCGGTCGTCCAGCAGCGTTTCAACGCCGGCCTCGCTAAGACGGGCCGCAATATGCACGGCGAGATCCCTTTGGGTTTGATCCTTGGCGGATACGGGAATAACATGAACGCGGTAAGGGGCCATCTCGTCAGGCCATACGATTCCATTACTGTCATAATGCTGTTCCAGAACAGCGGACAGCAGCCGGGAAACGCCGATGCCATAGCAGCCCATAATATACGGGCGTTCTTCGCCCGACGCGTTGAGAAACCCGGCATTCAGCGTTTCACTGTATTTGGTGCCCAGCTTAAAGACGTGACCGACCTCTATGCCGCGATAGAAGGTCAAACGCCCTTGTTCACAGCGGGGACATTTATCGCCTGCCGCCGCATTTCGGAAATCACCGGTTATTGCGTGCGATAGATGAACGGATGGCCGGATGCCCCCGTAATGGTAATCCGTTTCGTTCGCTCCCGCAATTCCGGACTTCATCACCATCAACGCATCATCCGCCAAGAGGGGGACGGACAAGCCGAGTGGTCCGGCAAATCCGACTGGCGCGCCCGTAACCCGCTCGGTCGTCTCATGATCCGCCAGCTCCAGAACATTCGCGGATAACGCGTTTTTGACCTTAATCTCGTTAACTTCATGATCGCCGCGGACCAAAACCGCCGTCGGCTTTCCGTCCGCCATATAAATGAGCGTCTTTATGAATGCTTTCGCCTCGAGCTTCAAATATGGCGCAAGCTCGTCTATCTTCTTCATACCCGGCGTATAGAGCCTCTCGAGCTCTGCAACGCACGGTTGCTGCCCGCTTGCCTCCTTTAGCTCACGGCCGTATTCCGCCTTCTCCAAATTAGCCGCATATCGGCAGCAATCGCAGGCCGCAACCGTATCCTCGCCAATATCGGCCAAAGCCATAAATTCATGCGTTCCACCCTCCCCTCCGATGGAGCCCGCATCGGCTTCAACCGCACGATACCTGAGCCCGCAGCGCGTAAAGATGCGGTTGTACGCCTCATACATTTCCATATAGCTGCGGTGAAGCCCCTCCCAGCTCTCATCAAACGAGTAGGCATCCTTCATCATAAATTCTCTTCCCCGCAGAAGCCCGTAGCGCGGACGTTTCTCGTCGCGGAATTTCGTTTGGATTTGATACAGCGTCAGCGGAAGCTGGCGGTAAGAACTTACCTCGCCGCGAACTAAGGAAGTAATGACCTCCTCATGCGTCGGACCAAGCGCGAACTCCCGGTTATGCCGATCGCGCAAGCGCACCAGTTCCGGTCCGTAAATGTCATAACGCCCGGATTGCCGCCACAGCTCCGCAGGCTGCATGGCCGGCATCAATACCTCTTGCGCGCCGGCACGGTCCATCTCCTCGCGCACGATCTGCTCCAGCTTTCTCAGCACGCGCCTCCCTAGCGGCAAATACGTATAAATGCCTGCAGCCAGCTGCCTGATCAGACCTGCCCGCAGCATCAATTGATGGCTTACGGCTTCCGCTTCCGAAGGCGCTTCACGCAGGGTAGGAAGGAATAGTTGACTTTGTCTCATTTGACTGTCCCCCGATCAATTATTAATAAGTTTCGTTGATAGAAAAACAAAAAAACGCATTCGCAAGGGACGAATGCGTTCGTGGTACCACCCTCATACAGCTGACTGCCTAATACCGCAGAACAGCTCTCAATCGGTAACGGAATAAGATTCCGGCAGCGGCCGCTTCTTCGAATTGCCGCTGCAGCTCGCAAGGTAGGATTATTCAATCGTTCATGGAAGCCTTGCAGCCCGGGGGCTTCCTCTCTGGCATGAACGTTGGCTGAATAGCGTAGCCTTGGTCGGCGCTGTTATGCTCTTAACTTTCTGACAAATTTACAATACAACAAAGCCGCTGTCAAGAAGTATTATCTTGTGCGATTCGGCCGCAGCACCGCAGATCCGAACGCGAGCATCACCGCGGCGAACAGCAGCAGAATGAACAGTTGAAGGCCGATGTCGCCGATGCTTTGTCCTCCTCCTAACCTGTCAATCGCTTGGAGCGCCCATTTCTGCGGCATGAAGTTCGCGAGCTTCTGAATAAAATCCGGCAGAATCGACAACGGGAAGAAGCAGCCGCTGATCATACAGGTCGGCAAGATGGTCAACGTATTGATCTGCTGCATTTGCGCGCTGTTGCGGACTAACCCCGCTACTGCCGATATAAGACCAAGCGCGGCGAGCAGGAAGCATTCCAATACAAGCAGCATGGAACCAAACGGAATGCCGGGCGAATAGCCGAATGCAAAATAGGTTAGGCCAAGCACGATAACAAGCTGAAGAGACCCTATAATCAAGCTGCCGGCATAATTGCCTAGCGCAATGTCAAGCGCTCGAAGAGGCGCAGTGAACATTCTTGCCATCGTCCGCTGCTCGCGGTCCTCCATAATAAAACCGATGGATTGGCTGAGCAGCAGCATAACAAACATCAGAATAAGACCGATCATCATCGGTTCGGAGACCACCCGGCCCAGCTTCATGCTTACATTTGATGCTGTGACCATCGGCGATTCCTGCGCTTTGGCCAGCTCCGCCAGCAGGCCGGGATCAGCCGTTTGACCGCCGCCTGCACTTCGTAAGGCGTCTGCCGCCGCCGTCAGCTTATTCGTCTCCGCCGCAAGCAGCGACGCCAGTGAAGCGTTCCATAGCTGCTCATCCATCCGATATAAGACAGCCCCCGGCTGCCGGCCTTCCGCAATGTTTTGCGAATAATCAGGAGGAATATAGACCGCGGCGTCCGCCTTGCCGTCCTTAACCGCAGACCGAAGCTCCTGCTCCGTCCAACCCGTTTCCAGCTTTACGTCGTATATGCTCTCCTTCTCTATAGGTGTAACCAAATATTCGCCCATTCCGCCGATATCCGCATTATTTACGATGATGACGGTTTTGCCGCCCTGCAAGTTAGCGAACAAACCGATCATGACCGCCAGAATGACCGCAGGAATCAATACATTCATCAGCAATCCGCGGCGCGACCCCATCGTTCTCCTTATGAGGTGGACAGCGATATGAAAGCTAGGCATGCTTCTTCACCACCTTTGGCAACCTCATCATAGCAATCATAAACAAAACCGATGCGATGACGGCTAAGATTCCGATTTCATGCGATACGGCAGAGAAATCCGAGCCGCTCATCAACGCGCGCAGGCTTTCGTTCGCCCAGTGATTGACCGATAGCTTGCCCGTTATTCCAATCCTGTCTTGAATCCCCGCCATCATCCCGCCGCTTACAAAAGTCATCGTAAACACGAGAATCGAGAAAAGGGTTTGCGTGGACTTAGCCGATCCCGCAATTGACGCTACGATAATCGCAAGCCCGACTCCCGACGCAGTCGTCAGCAGACATATTAATGCTATCCATAAAAATTGGCTGCTCCATTGCACGTGATACACGTATTTGGTAAACGTAATAATAACAATGGACTGCAGCGCCGCCAGGAAGACGGCCCCTGTAAGTATACCGGACACTACGGTCCGGAAGGATACGGGCAAGGCATACATCCGCTGAAGCGTGCCATCCTCCTTCTGCTGCAGCAGCGCAAGAGCCGCCGACATGCCGCTGTATAATAGAAACATGATCAAGTAAGCCGCCGCGTAATACTGCATGGCCGAGGTTTCGCCGAACAGCCGGTCCTCCGGATTTCCAAGCGTGCCGATCATCAGCGGCGGCTCGTCCCTTGGGCCGGCGCTTTGGACGGCGGCACCGGAGCCGAGCGCCGCCGTCGCGGCAAGCTGAAGATTGATATTCGCCATATAGCTGTTCACAACCGCATCCGCCGCAATATTTTTTTCGGCATAACGCCCGGAGAAGGTTTGCCATTCCGCTTTCTCCCCCGCCATCACCCGCTTGGAGAAATCGGCGGGCACATACACGCCGTAATCGGCGGTTCCCTCCTGCACAAAATCCTGAACCTCCCGCTCGGAGTCCGCCTTAATCACCTTAATATAGGAGGCGATGGAATCGTCGATCCAGAACTCGTTAACGCTTGCGCTCAGCTCACCTTGATCCCCCACGTAAAGCGCAAGCTTTGCCGGCTTTATTTCCGTATCGAACGCGCTCCCGAGCAGAAGGATCAGCAGTAAGGGCAGCCCGATTAATATAATAAGAACCGACCGCATCCGGCTGTATTTCACCAGCTCATAATAGGCGGTTGTCAACCAAATCCGCATCCTGAACACCTCCTATTCATCCCTCAACGTACGTCCGGTCATTTGCAGAAACAGCGATTCGAGATTCGGTTCGATCCGCGACAGCTTGCGCAGCGTAATCCCGTGCTTTTGCATAATAAACAACAAGTCCTGCAGTATTGACGGCGATTCCTTCACCGTTACTTCAACCGTCCTGCCGTTATCGCTCTCTGCCAGCTCCTTCACGCTTGGATGGGCCTTCATCTCCTGCATCGTCAAGTCGGACCGGCGGTCAATTTCAAAAATAAGCTTTTCTTCCTGACCGGCCTGCCGCTTAAGCTCCTCCTTCGTTCCGCAGGCGATCAGCTTCCCCTGGTCAAGGATGCCCACGCGCGAACAGATCGTCTCGACTTCCTCCATATAATGGCTTGTGTAAATAACGGTGGAGCCCAGTCTGTTCAGCTCTCTTACCGATTCCAAAATATGATTCCGCGACTGCGGATCTATGCCTACCGTCGGCTCATCCATAATAATAAGCTTAGGGCGGTGCATAATGGCGCAAGCGATGTTGAGCCTGCGTTTCATACCGCCGGAGAACGTGGAGGGCTTATCCTTGGCCCGCTCCCGCAGCCCGACGAATTGCAGCGCTTCATCCGCTCTCTCCTGCAGCAGCTTCCCTCTTAAACCGTACAGCTTGGCGAAAAAGGTTACGTTCTCCCGTGCCGTCAAGCTCTCGTAGATCGCAAGCTCCTGCGGAACAAGCCCAATCCTCCGCTTGACCTCAAGCGGCTGCTTGCGGATGGAGTAACCGTCCACCATAATTTCGCCGCCGCTCAAATCAAGCAGCCCCGACAGCATGCTGATCGCCGTACTTTTTCCCGCGCCGTTCGGTCCGAGCAGGCCGAAAATTTCTCCCTCTTCGATCGTAAAGGTAAGATGGTTAACGGTTAAGACCGTATCATATTTTTTGACTACCTCGCGAAATGCAACTAGGCTCATTATGCGATCATTCCCTTCGATTTGCTTCGATAAGTCAATTGTAGCCAATGAAAGGTTAAGCCGCAGGTCTATAAAGTCACCTTCTCCAGGTGACAAAAGTCATTTCTCTAAAAGCGAAGCGCTCGTCGGGTCGTGCGGGCGTGTGCTATAATGAAGCAAATTCAGCTGCGGGAGCACGTTCGACATGAAAAAACTGCTTTACCGGATTCGAATCATGCTTGCGGGCGCGTCTATCGTCATCAGCGTTGCAGACATTGAGGCGGACGACTATGCTTCGTATACCGCCCTTGTCTTGCTGGCTCTGCTCATCATCAGGGCCGGGACGCTGCTTCCCCGGCTAACGAGACTGCTGCTGCTCATCGAATTAATAAGCTTCGCCTGGTTTTCCTATACGTACGGCGGCGTGCTGTTTCTGCTATTATTCTCTACGTTAATCGCCATATTCCAGACCGGACCCGCCCGTCTTACAGGCATTGCCTGGTCGGCCTTCGGGCTTGGCATGCTTATAACGGGCATGCACGGCAGCGGGCATGTCACGCTTGTGGCCGTTATTGTGCTGTGGGCTTCGACTGCGGCTATTTTGTATGCAGCCAATGAATTGAATGACAAGCGCCATCGAATGGAAGATTTATACGAAGCGCTGGCAGCCAGTCATGAGGAGCTTGACGCCGCCAGACGGCGGATGCTGGAATATGCGTCCCAGATCGGACAATATGCCCAGACGGAGGAACGAAACCGGATCGCGAAGGATATTCATGACGATCTCGGCCACCGGCTCATTCGCGTCAAAATGATGTCCGAAGCGGCGCTGCGTTTGTTCGATGCCGATACGGACAGGGCGAGGAGCACGGTTGAACAAATCCGCGACCAGCTTCAGGACAGCATGGAGCGAATGCGCCGGACGGTGCGCAGGCTATCGGATGACGACGAGCGCGACTCCAGAAAATATGCGCTGGACAAGCTCGTACAAGAATCCGCGGACGGATTAGGCATTCAAGTCAGCTTTGAAGTGCGCGGCATCCCTCGATCGCTCTATCCGAGCATGGAGCTCATCCTGTTCAAAAACGCGCAGGAAGCTATTACGAACGCTATCCGTCACGGACATGCCACAATAGTGGAAATCGAGCTCCGGTATGATGAGTCAAGCGTCTCCTTAACGATAGCCAATAATGGTGCGATCCCTGAAGGACCCGTCGAAGCGGGGCTTGGCATGCGGGGGATGAAGGAACGGATCGCGCTGGTCGGAGGGCGCCTGGAATGGCAGTTAACAGACCGGTTCTCGGTAACGACGACTTTGCCTCTTCTAGGAATATAAGCGCCTTATGAGCCGCTGAAGAATGGAGATGCTTGTAATGATGATACGAGTATTAATCGTTGATGATGACCCTTTTATACGGGAGAGCATGCAGGTCATCCTTGATCTGGATAAGGAGCTGTCTGTCGCAGGCGTTTGCGGCAACGGACAGGAAGCTGCCGAGTTTGTGCGCCGGCAGCCTGTCGATGTCGTGCTTATGGATATTCGGATGCCCGTCTGCGACGGCGTTGAAGGCACGAAGCTGCTGCGGGGGCTTGAACAGCCGCCGGCCGTGCTTATTCTGACTACCTTCGATGATGATGAATATGTCGCGCAAGCCATTCGTAACGGCGCAAACGGTTATTTGCTCAAAAATGTCCCGCCCAGCCGGATTATCAACGGCATTAAGACGGTCCATGAGGGCTCCATCCTTATTCATCCAGACATCGCCAGGAAGCTGGCGGGCATGCTGGAATCGCCGCGCGGCGATTCATCCAAATCGCTTGCGTTCGACGTCTTGACGCAAGCCGAATCCCAGATCGTCCGGCTAATTGCGGACGGGAAGTCGAATAAAGAGATTGCGGCTTCCCTCTTCCTTAGCGAAGGAACGATCAAAAATTATATTTCCGAGATTTTACACAAGCTGGAGCTTCGGGACCGCACGCAAATCGCTATTTTTTATTTGAAATCATTACATCAATGATCATACGTAAGGGAGAGAGACAACCGATGACGACACAGACCGTTTCCGCCGGACTGCCCGGTTTTACACAGGCTGACTTCGACGTTTTCCAGCTGCAGGGGCTTGAGGAGAGGATGGAAGCCATTCAGCAACAAATCCAGCCTAAGTTTCGCGCGATCGGCCAGCAGCTCAGCGCTGGCATAGCCGTTCACGCCGGCATAGAGATGCATTTGCATGTGGCCAGGCATGCGCGCCGCAAAGTAAATCCTCCAAAGGATACGTGGCTTGCGATAGGCAGCAATAAAAGAGGGTATAAAGCTCATCCGCATTTCCAGCTCGGATTGTTTGACGACCATTTGTTCATTTGGCTGGCCTTTATTTATGAGGTACCGAACAAAAAGGCGATTGCAGCTTCCTTATTGAAACAGATCGATCAGGTTATCGCCGCTGTACCGCACGATTACGTGCTTTCCATGGATCACATGAAGAAGGATTCCGCTGCCGTCAGCGGAATGACGAGACGAGACTGGAAAGAAGCGCTTGTGCGCTTCCGCGACGTGCAGAAGGCGGAGCTTCTGATCGGCCGGCATGTCCAGGCGGGCGATCCGCTGCTGCAAGACGGAGATGCGCTGCTGCGGTTCGCCTCCTCCACCTGCGAGGCGCTTATGCCGATTTATCGTTTGGCGAACCTGTAACAAAGTCAGAGGCTGTGCCCCGAGGTCACGATCGACCTTAGAGCACAGCCTCTTCTTATTACGCGCTTTCCGAAGTACCCGTCCGACCGCCGTTTTTGTCCAGTTGGCGGAAGCGGAGCAGGAGAAGCAGCGCAGCCAAGCACAAGATGCCGCCGAGCAAATACGGCAGACCCATTTGGATCGTAAAAATAAACGAGCCGAGCAGCGGTCCGGCAATCCGTCCGAGACTGTCCATGGAGGAGCTTAAACCTGAAGCGACCCCTTGTCCGACAGTTGTCTTCTGGGTGATCAGCGAAGTTACGCATGGACGGATGAGCGAATTGCCGATTCCGAACACGGCCAGCGACATAGTTGCCCACCATAAGGAATGAGCGCCTAATAAAAGAAAGAAGCCCAGCGCCGAAATAATGAGCCCCAGCGCAATATACTTTGGCTCCTCCCCCGCCTTGATCCTCCGCCGTACGAAGCCTCCTTGCACAACCGCGCCGACAAAGCCGCAGACAAAAAATAATAGGCCGACCTGCAGCGGGGTTACGCCAAATCGGCGCATCCCGAAAAACTGCAGCGTCGCTTCCATGCCCGCCAGCGTAAACGTAACAAAAAAGGCGAGTATGTATAAGTATTTAAGCGGTCCCGTAAAAGCGGACCAGCGTGAAACCCGTTTCTCTGTCTTCGGTCTCCGCCGCTCCGGCGCAAGCGATTCCTTCAGCTTGGATGCGGCAAGAAAGAATGTAATCAACGCCAGCGCGGAAGCCGTGTAAAATGGCGTTTCCAATGAGATGATGCTGAGCAAACCGCCGAAGCCTGGCCCGATCGTAAACCCGAGACCGATGGACATGCCGACAAGCCCCATCCCTTTCGTCCGGTTCTCCGCCGTCGTAATATCCGCCACATACGCAACGATAACGGAAGCAACCGCGCCGGAGAAGAAACCGCCTAAGATTCTGGATAAATACATAAGCAGCAGATTGCCCGACGACAATCCGAACAACAAGAAGCTTGCCGCGAATCCGAGCACGCCGGCAAGAATGATCGGTCTTCTGCCGATCCGGTCGGACAAACTTCCCCACATCGGCGACAGAATGAAGGAAACGGCGGAATAGACGGCCAGCATCCACCCTGTAT
This sequence comes from Paenibacillus harenae DSM 16969, assembly GCF_000422465.1. Taxonomy (GTDB): domain Bacteria; phylum Bacillota; class Bacilli; order Paenibacillales; family Paenibacillaceae; genus Pristimantibacillus; species Pristimantibacillus harenae. The sequence continues at coordinate 1,543,055 of NZ_KE383842.1, forward strand.
GTATTTCTGCGTTCGCCGGATCGGCTTCCTGAATAATTTCCGGCATTACCGGGATGATAATTCCGAATCCTATAAAGGTCGTCATTAAAATGGCCATAACGATTAACATGCGTTTATCTTTCATGCTGCAACCCCTCCACCAATCTATGTTACCATAACCGTTTAACCGCCATGTATGAACAATTAAAGAACAAATTCGGATTCCCGGCTCTGACCGCAAAAAAAATGAAGCTTGCAATCCCACCCGTATTTGCTATACTCAACTTTGTTTGTAATCTCGAATGAAAGGCAGGGATGAACGCGATGGATCATTCAAGAACCCCTCTCTTCAGTGCGCTTCGCCGGCATGCGGAGCAGGATCCCGTTCAATTTCATATACCCGGACATAAAAAAGGATTAGGCAGCGACACGGAATTCCGCGAGTTTATCGGCGATAACGCGCTGTCGATCGACTTGATCAATATAGCTCCGCTCGATGACCTTCACCAGCCAATCGGCGTCATCGAGGAAGCGCAGAAGCTAGCCGCAGACGCCTTTGGCGCCGACTATACCTATTTCTCGGTGCAGGGCACCAGCGGTGCGATTATGACGATGATATTGACGGTATGCGCGCCCGGCGAGAAAATCATCGTGCCGCGCAACGTGCATAAATCCATCATGGCTGCCATCATATTTGCAGGAGCCAGGCCCGTATTTATTTCGCCGGCAAGAGACAATAACCTGGGAATCGATCACGGCATAACGACGCGCTCCGTTCGGAAGGCGCTGGAACGCCATCCGGATGCCAAAGCGGTGCTTGTCATCAATCCGACTTATTTCGGCATTTGCACGAATCTGAAGGAAATCGTCGATGTGGTTCACAGCTACGATATCCCGGTACTCGTCGACGAAGCGCATGGCGTTCTGATCCATTTTCACGAGAAGCTTCCGATGTCAGCTATGCAAGCCGGCGCCGATATGGCGGCAACCAGCGTACATAAGCTGGGTGGTTCCATGACGCAAAGCTCGGTGCTTAACGTCCGGAAAGGACGGGTCAACCCGCACCGTATTCAAACGGTCATCAGCATGCTGACGACAACCTCAACATCGTATATTTTGCTGGCATCGCTCGATACATCGAGGCGGAACCTCGCTTTGAACGGACATGCCTTGGCGGAACAGGCCATCGAGCTTGCCCAATATGCCCGGAAGCAAATCAACGAGATTCCCGGCCTGGAATGCTTCGGGGAAGATATTCTCGGCGGCGAAGCGACTTACGACTACGATCCGACCAAAGTATCCGTCCATGTCCGCCATCTAGGCATTACCGGCTACGAAACGGAAAATTGGCTGCGCGATCATTATAATGTTGAAATCGAAATGAGCGACATGTATAACATTCTTTGCCTAGTTACGCCGGGCGATACCTCCGAGTCCATAGGGAAATTGATCGCTGCGCTGCGCGGCCTCTCCGAACGTTTCCATGAAGGCGCTGAGGCTAGAGAGCTGATCGTCAAAATTCCGGACATCCCGCAGCTCTCCCTCACGCCTCGCGACGCTTTCTATGGCGAGACGGAGGTCATTCCGTTCAAGGAATCGGCTGGCCGGATTATCGCTGAATTTATATACGTATACCCTCCGGGCATACCGATCCTTCTGCCAGGCGAGGTCATATCTCAAAAAAATATCGATTACATCGTCGATCATGTCGAAGTCGGACTTCCGGTCAAAGGACCCGAGGACCGCAGCATCGAATTCGTCAAAGTCATCGTCGAAGAAACGGCTATCTCTTAATTCATCCTGAATGCCGGTCGTACAGCTGTTACAGGGCTGCTGCGGCCGGCATTTCTCTTGTCCCCTAACTGTACAACCCACATATTGTAAACCCATACCCCGCATGCTATTATGTTGTCAGAGGTGAGAGGCGATGAGTCAAAGCGCTTACATAAAATTCGTGCAAGGATCTACGGTTGAAGCCATGACCTTGGAAGACATTCGGAGCAAGCTCCTGCATTACCGGGAACAGACGGCCTTAACCGGCTCGCAGCTGGACTGGGATTACGCGGATGCCGCTTTTCCTTATACCATTGAATCCAAGCAGGATGACCGCTGGTTTTATTTGAAGGGAACCAACCCGCTTTACAAGCATATTATATTCGGTCCCGGCGAGACGCGGAGCGCTGCAGGGCAATCCGTTCCTTGCGTGCAGGTTGTGCTGCCGGACGAAGCCACGCATGGCGATAAAGCCAAAGCGAACGAGCTTTGCAAATATTTAGCCAAGCAATGTCAAGCGGAGCTCACCATGTTCAATGGGCGTACGATTTATTATAATCCCAGAAAATGAGAACGCATCAGGCATACAAAAAAATCCGCGGCGTATGCGCGCGGATCTCTTCGTATACTTGTCCCTACGGGTGAAGGCTTTATTTGCCTTCGCTTTCCGTACGGGCAATTTCCTCGTAAATCGCTGTAACTCGATCCCATTCGGCATCGTCCTCGATACCGACCAGAAACGATTCATCATTTTCTTCTTCGATTCGGAAAATAACGCCATCCGCTTCAGGATCGTTGCGATCCAGCAAAACGGCGTACACATTATTTTCGGATTCAAACGTATAAACCATGACCATCTCGCGTTCCTGGCCCTCGTCGTCAGTCACGATAAAGACATGCTCCTCATGCTCGTGGTCATGCCCGCAGCCGCAATCGTCTCCATGCTGATGCTCGCTCATGAAATTACCCCATTTCAGTGATATGTACAGACTACCGTATCGTACCATACACGATATAGCCGGTCAAACAAAACGGCTCTTCCCAGGAAGAGCCGTTGACGGAAAGGAAACGATTATAGCGAGGAAATGATTTTTTCCGATACGGGAGTCCACTCCTCCGAGCCCTTCAGCTTAACGAAGAATCGAATCGGATATTTCCCGCTGGACTCGAATTTATATTCGATATACTCCGTCGCGTACCAGAAATTGTCATTCGATGAATTTACATTTCCCGTTTGGATTACTTTTTCTTTACCGCTTGGATCGAAAATCGATACCTTAACAGCCGAAATATCAATCTTCAGATTATCAATCTGCGCAAATACCTTAAAGCTGCCTTTATACCCTTTGGTCACATTCCCAAAAACTTTATTGTCTTTTTCATCGAATAAAAACATGTGTACATTAGGCTTGTAAACGGCAGCTCGCTTAGACTGGTTATCCCATTCCACGATTGCCTGCAGCGAGGACGCAATTTGACGAAGCGGCAAATACGTCTTGCCGTCATCGACCAGACCGCCGTCATCCTGCTCGCTCCCGTTTATGAATACGCGAACCTTCTGCGTAGCGGAGTCGGCGAACAGCATGGAACCGCCCCATAGCGACAGCAATAACAGCAAAATAACCACTTTTCTGATTTTCATAGCTGTAACCTCCATCCGAATGCTTGGATGAATGGTTATACTCAACAAATCATTCAAAGTTGCGCTCGTTCGCAAACTTTTTTAAACTCAGCTTCTTTCGACCGGGTCTGTCAGATCCTGTTGAAAGCTGCGCTTGCCTGGGAAATAAGCCGATATTACCCGAACGTTCTCGTTAAAATGCAAGGAACTCCCTTTCCTACCGCACCCGGCTGTCTCATCCTTGCCAAATAGCTCATTCCTTTTGCGCAAGGCGTTTTACAGACCGCACACGTATCCGAAAGGACAAGTTTATACGATATTTGTTTTCGGTCGTTCGATACTAGTTTTTTCTTCGCTGTTTTCCCTTTTCCTTTACTCATCCAAATTCCCCCCACTCCCATATCGCTCTTGCATTGTATGTAAGGAAGGGCGAATATGCATCGGCATTTGTCAGGGATATCGGTTATTTGGTACATTAATTACGGAATGATAAGGAGGTCTTGCCATGCATATTCGAATGGTTGGAACAGGAAGCGCTTTTGCCAAAAAATTCGATAACAACAATGCACTGCTGGAACAGGACGGCTGTTGCCTGCTCATAGACTGCGGTATAACGCTGCCAAAAGCTTTATATCAAATGGGACTGGCCTTCCCGGAGATCGATGCCGTATTGATCAGCCACATTCATGCGGATCATGTCGGAGGCTTGGAGGAATTTGCTTTTCAAATGATGTTTAAATATAACCGGAAACCGGTGTTATTTATCGCCGATACGCTGATCGAGCCGTTATGGGAGCATACGCTTCGCGGCGGGTTAACCCAGGATCCGCTGAACAAGCTGGAGCATTTCTTTGACGTACGGCCGATCATCGCGAACACGGAAACGGAATTGTTTCCCGGCTTGAGAGTCAAGCTCCTGCCGACCAAACATATCCCGAACAAACCGAGCTACTCGTTTTTGTTTAATGATCGTTTCTTCTACTCCGCAGACATGAGGTTTGATAAGGAGCTCCTGCTCCGGTTGGCCGATGGAGGAGTTCAAACTATTTTTCACGATTGCCAGCTGGAAGAACCCGGTGTTGTTCATGCCAGCCTGAATGAGCTTCTGACTTTACCCGAATCGGTTCAGAAGAAAACATGGCTCATGCATTATGGAGACACAATCGATCAATATCAAGGACGTACCGGTCATATGCGTATCGTGGAACCGCAGCGGCGTTACGAAGTCTAGGAAATATGAAAACCTCCAACCGCATCATGTCGCAGTTGGAGGTTTGTTATGCATATGGATCGCCAGAAGCGGCATCTGCTGCTTCTTTAGAAATTCGGCAGGTTATCCAAATTGTTCGTCGGATCGCCGTCTGCATCGCCGCGGATGTAAGTCTCCCCGTCTCTGCCTTTAAATGTGTTAACCCCTGCTATATGGCCGGACTGCACTTCCTGAAGCGCCGTTGTATAATCGAGAACACGCCCGCCGGACGTTTTAAATGCAGTGATATCGCCTTCTCCATTTTTTTGAACGGCAACGATTTGCTCTCTTGCGTCTTGTTCATTCATTTTTTCCATCTCCTAATTGTAAGTCGTTTGGGCCGCCAATTTCTATATTGCCCCGCCTGCCGTTGATCTTATTCATCAAATACACAAAAAAACGGCGTTCGCATTCGGATGCGGACGCCGGATTTTCGTCATTATTCATTTTTCGCATCCGCCGGGAACTTTCTTCCCCAAACAAACTGCTCGTCATAAGCGAAGGAATCCCTTTGCACGAGCTTCGTGACAGCTCCGATTACAATAGAGATGATCCCAAACATCCCAATTACCCATATAGCCAAAAAAGCATATAGCGCAGCCATCAGAAACCGCCTCCCGAACGCTTTCTTTAAGCGTATGCGGCAGCTCTTGCGTATAGAATACGTTTTCAAACGTGCATATCGGCGCTTGAACTGATCATACTAATCGGGTCAATAGAAATCAAAATATGGGGCTCGCCTTAAACAAATTGGAGGAATGACCATGCTTGATAACCTGGAAAGCGACTATAATTGCGCGAACGCTTCAACCGACCTGCCGAATCTGCTCCAGGAGCTGGAGCAGCTGGAACAAACATCGGCGGCAAGCCATACGGAAGAACAAAAGCAGCAGCTCAATCGCATCCGGAATCAAATTCACTTTATTCAAACAAAATGCGATATTCCACAGGAATCGTAGCTGGGTGAACCCGTTAGAGCAAGAATCCAACAATAGAGGCTTGTCTATATAAGTTGAACGATTGATTTACATCAGCTGTTATCGCTGCGAGAGCAAATCATTCTTACGATCGCTGTTCCAGCCAAATGATCTGAATATATAAACCCTGTAGGTAACGTTTTACTGCAAAAAGCGACCACTTCGTTTCTCCAGAACGATTTGCTCTCTCCGCTCCACGCTTTCGTTTCTTTCAATCAACTTATATAGTAATTAAAAAAGACGCCCTTTATTCCGAAATCAGGAAATAGAGGGCGTTCTTTATATCATTCTCGTCAGAGGTTCCGCAAAAATATGTGTGGTTGGACACATAATCATGCTAACCAAATGACTCCAAACAAGCGAAAAACCCTTACTTGGTAAGGGTTCTTCTAGTATGATCTGGACAGGGTTCGAACCTGTGACCCCTACCCTGTCAAGATAGTGCTCTCCCAGCTGAGCTACCAGATCGTATTAGCGACAATTAATAATATATCAGGTTTACAATTAGAAGTCAACAGCTAATATCGTATTTTTTTGATGAACCTTGCTCCTCGCTTTTATCGATTTCATTCTCCCGCAATAGGTCATAATGTGTTTATATACCCTGCAACAATTTATCAATTCGTTGCGTCAAAATAAGTGCTGCAGCAAAATACAGAAGAGGTGAACGTATGAAAAAAAGATCGATTATGATCATGGCTGTCGTTGCTATGATGCTATTCACGCTGGGACAAACCGTTTGGGCATTTAATGACATTAAGAATGATGCCAACGAACAAAAAATCGCCGAGTTGAAAGAGCGCGGCATTTTGAAAGGCGATAAGCATGATAAGTATAATCCAAAAGGCAAACTCAGTTATGCGGAAGGCGTTTCGCTGCTCGTAAAGGGTTTTGATCTGAACATCGATCACATCCGATTCATCAAGGAACCGAAGGCGACCGATTACTTCCCTCGTTTGAAGGATAATGCCTGGTATTCGCAAGCCTTCATTATCGCCCACTTAAACGGCATAGAAATTCCAAAGGATGTTAAAGCTAACGATGCCATGACACGCGAGCAATTCGCGCATCACCTGTTTAAAGCCGTTCAGAAGAAAGGCGACTATGCTTTTATTGAGATGTATATGTTGATTGAAGACGAAGCGGATGTGGATAAAGCCTACATGGACAGCATCCAAAAGCTGTTGGTCAGCAAAATCGCTGAGCTGGACAATGACAATAAGTTTTATCCGAAGAAAGCCATCACTCGAGGCGAAGCTGCCGGCTGGCTGTATGACGCTATTAAATTCGTGAAGGAGACGACGCCTATTCCTCCGCAGCCCGAACTGCCGACGTTTGATTTAAATCTTGCCGTAACACCCGTAAATGCTGATATCAATAAAGTTACCGTCAGTACGCAGGTTCCGCACCCCGGCTATGGCATTCGCATCTCCTCCATACAGTTTGAAGGCGGGCAAGCCGTCATTAATGTAGATACGGTGATGCCCGACCCGGACAAAATGTACCCGCAGGTCATTACCGACGTGACGGTATCCACTTACGTTGATGCAGCGTTCAAGCCCGTTCTGCCGGCTAGCGGCGGTGGCAGTGATTCCGTCTCCTCCAGCGCAGCTGCTCAATAAATGAAAAAGGCTTCTCTGATCGACTGACCATACGTCAGACCCCGGAGAAGCTTTTTCTTATTTATGCTGCATGGCGAGCGAAGGAATAGCCCAGTCAATCGGGGTACGTCCCGTGCTTTCTAGAAAAGCATTTGTCCTTGAGAATGGTCTGCTGCCAAAGAATCCTTTGCGGGCGGCAAACGGACTCGGATGCGGCGAGACGATGATATGGTGCTTGTCCCCGTCGATTTGAACAGCCTTTAACTGTGCATGCTTCCCCCAGAGAATAAATACAACCGGCTCTTTCCGCTTATTCAAGGCATCGATGACGGCATCGGTAAATCGTTCCCAGCCGATCCCCTTATGTGAATTCGGGTTACCTTCCTCCACGGTCAGCACCGTATTCAGCAGAAGCACTCCCTGCGCCGCCCATGACTCCAAGCAGCCGTGATCGGGAACACGGCAGCCGATATCCGCCTCCAGCTCCTTATAAATATTTTGCAGCGAAGGCGGTACCTTTACGCCCGGCTGAACGGAGAAGCTAAGCCCCTGCGCTTGCCCTGGACCATGATACGGATCCTGGCCAAGAATGACGACCTTTGTTTGTTCATAGGACGTATAATGAAGGGCATTAAATATATGCTCTTGGCTCGGGTAGACGGCAGCCGCCGCATATTTTTTCTCGATAAAGGCAAGAAGCTTCTTCATATAAGGCGCAGACAGCTCGCTCCCGAGCCGCTCCGACCAATCATTGTGTAATCGTATATTCAACCGTGAGGCTCCTCTGTCCATATTCTACTCATTCCGTTTCATCAAACCAGTTAAAGAAATTATTATTTATAAACTGCGCAACCAGCAAGTAAGGTGTTGTCTCATCAATCATTAATTGCTCCTTGCCCCTGATATTAAAATATAGCCATAATGCAATTGTATCCGTAAACGAAATGGGGTCGTAATCCGTCCGGTTCATAATGTCCGCGATTAAGCCCATACAATCCTCGATCGCCGCTTCGCTTTCGGGGGAATATTCGTTCAGCTTGATTTTGAAGTACGTGTATATGACCGGATATTCCTTATTGACGGCTAGCGCTTTACTGAACAGCGCCGTCGAAATGGCCGCCACCATAATGCCCAGCTTCCATCTCGCTTCATGCTCTCCGATCGACTTATCCTGCCTGAATCTTTCCAGCAGATCCGCATATAAGCTGTCTTTGAGCGAATCCACCTGGGCATACAGCATGCGCGACCTTTCTTTGAATGAAGACTGTTCTTTATTCGCCGAGAACATAGCAGATGTCCCCCTTCCTAAGAAATAATTGCTCTTGTTATTGTATCGTTTTCCGGCCTAGTAAGTCTACCATGTGCGGAAATAGAAAAAGATCCCTCTTTGCTCTGAGCAAAAGAAGGATCTTTATCCGGAAATCCAGCGTAATTGATCTCATGTTTATCAAACACTCGGGATTCAAAGCTATGTAGTCGTGCAAATAAATGTACCTTTAAACCAAAACCTTGTTTTATTGAGGTTTTGTAGGTATGCCGAGGACGGGAATCGAACCCGTACGGTGGTCACCCACCGCAGGATTTTAAGTCCTGTGCGTCTGCCAGTTCCGCCACCCCGGCATGTCATGAGCGCTTCTGCAAATGGTGGGCCCTGAGGGACTCGAACCCCCGACCAATCGGTTATGAGCCGACCGCTCTAACCAACTGAGCTAAGGGCCCTCGAAAAACGTATATTTCAACGTATTCATCGAAAGGTTGGTTGCGGGGGCAGGATTTGAACCTGCGGCCTTCGGGTTATGAGCCCGACGAGCTACCGGGCTGCTCCACCCCGCGACGTAATACCATTTGAAAGTAAGTTTCTTGAATGGCGACATCAATTAATATACTATATGAGCGGGTTTTAAGTCAAGTAAAATATTTTAATTTATTTTTACTCCTCATATTTTAAGGAATAAACCTTACGCCGTAACGCCCCTTGCGCGAACGGAATACTTCCACCTCGCGCGGGCATTCGTACCCGTAAACCCACCAATCGTTTTCCATACGCCTGACAAGGCACCCCGCCTGAAACTTCGTTTCGTATAATCTGACCCAGTACACCCATCTCATACAAATCCCCCCAGATCAAAAAAATTTTATTATCTGTACCGACGAAACAACGCATGTCGCGATTAGAATACCCCAAAATTCGGATATTACAAGCGGATTTCCCTAAAGCCTCTATTATTTGAGGCAAATCGGGTATACTCAAAGTAGGTCATTATGAAGGAGCTGATCACGATGTTATTCGGCATTGCCGTTTTCCCCGAAAAGCATGCACAAGATCTTGCAAACAGCTGGCGCAGGCGGTATGACCCCCATTACACCACGATTCCCGCCCATATGACAGTACGGGAGAAGGAGGACTGGACGGAGGAACAGTTAGAAGAAACGGTCGCTTATTTGGAGCAGGCAACAGCTTCGCTGTCCCCCTTCACCGTACATTTTAACCGCGTGTCCTCTTTCTATCCATCAAACCATGTGCTCTATTTAGCGCTCGAAGACACGACCGGCATGCAGGAGCTCCACAAGCATATATGCAGCGGGCCATTGACGGTTGAAGCGCCAAAGCATGTGTATACGCCGCATCTTACGATCGGACGGGATATGTCCGCAGACGAGCTTCACGACCTGTACGGAAATTTGCGAATGCAAGCCTTCGACATCACCTCAAAAATAGACCGCATACATTTGCTCTACCAGACGGATAACGGTTCATGGACCGCCTATCAGTCCTTTTTGTTTAAAGGTTCATCCGCAACGCAGTAAGAATCAATAAAGCCCGCATGCGACATTCCGTCACATGCGGGCTTTATTCTATATTCTGTATTTATCTAGGCATTGGCATAATGTCGATAGCGCCTCCGCCACCGCCGTCTCCGTTCGGATTCGCTTTTATTCGCTCCAACACGGCGTTGCCGCGCGTCTCCCACTCCGCTAACGCTTCACGCGCCGTTTTCGTTTCGTTGATGACTTCCTGGAACAGCTCGTAGCCAGGCGACTGCGCTTCCCAGATGCCTGGCTTCTCACGGTATACCTTGTCGGCATCCGTGCTCGTAGGCGGCAGCGGCTTAAGCGTTGTGAATGCATCGATGTTGTATTGCAGACCGCCGATTGGAGTCAAGAACTCTTTGCGGGCTACCATCTCGTACAAGCTTCTCGATTTCAGCTTCGCCCAATCCTTACCGTTCGTAAATTTAATGAACTCCCAGGCGTCTTTATCATTCTGGGCTTTGGCATTAATCCCCATCAGCTGGCTAAGATAGATGTTGCCGCCGGTCTCCGGATCCTTAGGGTTTACGGGAACCGTTACGACGTCCCAATCAACCGGTACAAAATCTTTTATTTTGGACGCATTGTCAGACGCTCTCTTCAGCTCGTTGATATAGCTGTAATCGCCGATCGTCATGGCGACCTTGCCCTTGATGAATAAGTCCCCGTAGAACGGATCATTTATGCCTTCGGCGTTTTGCTTCTCGTTCATCTTATTAATGAATTCTTGAGTAGGAACGATTTCTTCCTTATACAGCGAGGCGACGGAATTCCATACCCCTTCCCAATCATCGCTGTTTACAAGCATTTTCTCGGCTTTGTCATCCCACATTTTCAGTTGCAGCGCCGAACTGTATACCTGCGTATCGTTGAAGCCGTCGGACGGCCAGCGGTTAAAGGTAAAGCCGAATGAACGATCCTCGCCTTCTCCTTTAGCTACTTGACGAGCCAGGTTGAATACATCCTGCCATTCCATTTTGTCCGTAGGAAGCGTAACGCCCGCGTCTGCAAACAATTTCTTATTATAATAGAGGGCGGATGAGCTGAAGGTCGGCGTCAAAGCGAATAGATTACTGTCTCCAGCCGCTTTAATGCCTTCGATAACCGTCGGAACGTAGTCGCTCAAATCAAATTTGTCCTGCGTTACAAGCGGGTCAAGCTGCTTAAGCAGGTTGTCTTGCGTTAAGCGGCGAAGCATGTTGTAGTCCAGTACAACGACGTCAACCGGATTTTGTCCCGTTAGCATTTCTTTCATTTTCTCGTAAGGATCCGGCTGATCTACCGGCTTGCCGGGCTCGGTCTGTTCGAAACGCTGATCCTCGTAACTGATTGCTCCTACGATTTCAAACTGGATATTCGGATGCGTCAATTCGTACATATCCGTATATTGCTGGCGGAAATAAGGCTCGTTTTCGGCGCCGCCATACAGGACGCCGATCCTCAGCACCCGCGTCTCCGCTGATTCGTTAGAGCCGCCGCTGCAAGCGGCAAGCAAGCCGATGAGCATGGCAAGCGTTAAGCTGAGCAATGCGAATTTACGAAATCCTGACAACCGTTTGTTATACATTCGATTTAACCCCCCAATGATTTAGGCGGAGTAATGATAATCCGCTCACCGTCAAACTCCATCGTTGCTTTGTCTTTAATATGAAGAGCCGATAAATATTCCTTAGGCACCTGCAATCTTCCGACCCGGTCTACGACAACATACGCCTCATGCACATTTTGCAGCCCGCCGGCAGCCGGCAGCTCGACCTCACCTCCATCCGTGTTTATGTTCGGATTACGCTTAATAAATTCGGTGCTTGTTAAGCCGTCGCGGATGGCAACAACGCGGTCTACCTTGCTGGCCAGCGTCAGATCATGCGTAACGATGACAATCGTTATGCCTATCTCGCGATTCAATTGGCGGAAAATACCCATAATTAAATCCGACGTAGCCGTATCGACCGAGCCGGTCGGCTCATCGGCGAGCAGCAGCTTCGGACGGTTAGATAAAGAAATAGCAATAGCTACGCGCTGCTGCTCGCCGCCGGAGAGCTGATGCAGCTTGTTATGCATTCGCTCCTTCAGTCCCACCCATTCAAGGAGCTGCTTCGCATACTCCCGGTCAACCTTGCCGGAAAGCATCATCGGCATTTCCACGTTCTCAAGAGCAGATAGGTACGGCAGCAGGTTCCGAGCATTATTTTGCCAAATAAAACCCACGGTTTCCCGCTTGTATTGCACAAGCTCCTCATCCGTAATTTTAAGCAAATCCCATGGGCCTACCTTCACCTGACCGGCAGAAGGGCGGTCAAGCCCGCCCAGCGTATTCAGGAGCGTAGATTTGCCGCTGCCGCTGTTGCCGATGATGGCCATCAGCTCGCCTTCCTCGACCTTCAAGTTGAGGCCTTGCAGCGCGACGACCTCCAGATCTTCGGTTTTGTAGATTTTTACCAAGCCTTCGCAATCGATCATCGTAGTCATCGTTCCTCTCCCATCTTGACCGCCTGATGCACTCTCAGCCTGCGGATGTGCAAGAAGAGCAGCATGGCGCCGACCAGCATCATAAATCCGACGACATAGAACAGTTGGTTCGTATCGTTCGAGTCGAACACGACGCGGAAAGGCGGCACCGTCTCAGCTACATTTTCGGCCGTTTGCAGGAATGGCAGGAACAGAAGACTGACCGCCTTGCCGATCAATATGCCAAGGCCGATCGCAAGTCCCGCTGTGAACAGCTGCTCGAGGAGCAGCATGCCGGTAAGCTGCTTGCGGGAGAGACCCATTGCGCGCAGCACGCCGAACTGAACGACGCGGCCGGATAAGTTAAAGAACCAGTAAAGCACATACCCTGCAAGCGTAATGATCACGGAAACCAAGAAGCCAAGACTCAATATGCCGAATACGCCGCCCCTCGTAGGATGCTTCGATTGGGATATCAGCTCGCTCCTTACATCCTTTACGGACGCCAGCCCAACTCCCGCTTTCTGCAGCGTATCGATGATCGGCGCAACCTTCGCGTCAGGCTTCATCTTCAACCATACTTCATAAGGTATAAGCGGCATTTGATCGTAGATATAATCCAAATTCGTAATGACGAAAGGAGATTTATCCGGATATTGGCTAGGCCAATAAGGCAGTATCCCGACAACCGTAAACTCAAGCATTCCTTCCGGGAACCCGACGGATACAAGATCGCCCAGCTTCAGCTGATATTTCTCGGCAACCTTGGACGGGATAATCGCCGCATGCTCATACAAGCCTAAATTATTCAAATAATTGAAGGGATGAACCGGATATAAATCCTCCCGGAACCAGGCCACCTTGGCGAAGTCGACGTTATCGATCCCCATCACGGTGCCTTGACCGATGGATTTGCCGGAAATCACAACATTCCCTTTCGTCTGCATGACGCGGGCGGCAGCCTCTACGCCGTCAAGCGAACGGAATAACTCGAATGGAGGCTCGCTGTATAAAATGCGGGTCGGCACCGTTTGGCCGCCACCGCCTCCGCCATTCCCTCCGTTCCCTCCGTTTCCTCCGTTACCGTTTCCTCCGTTACCGTTTCCTCCTCCGCCGCCATTTCCGCCATTTCCTCCGTTACCGCCGCTTCCCGGCGTTGTGACAATTTCTGGCGAACCTTCCCAAACGGTCTGAATCATCACATCAGATCCGTATTTGTATAAGGTGCGTTCCGTCGAGTTCAAATCGATCGTTCGCGCCGCAGAAGCGTTATAGACGCCAAGTCCGAGCGTCAGCACTAACAGGATCATTAGCGGATAATAGCCTTTGGACGATCGAGACAGCTGGGTTAACGTCAAGTAGAGCGGCACGGGCAGGAACTTCCGGCCGAGCCAGTTGAACAGCTTAAGCAGCCAAGGGAACAGCCGCAAGAAAAACAGTCCTAACGCAAATATCGACAGCGCCGGCACAAAGAACAAAAACGGCTGAACGTTAAGCTGATCGGTCGTCATGCCGGTCTGAAACGTAAGCATTTGCCTCTCGTTGAACATATACCAGCCATAACCCGCCGCGGCAAGCAGCAGCACGTCAAGATACCATCGCTGCCAGCCCGGCTTCCGGTCGGAACGGGCCAGTTCCTGCTTATAGCTGACGATGGATGACCGCGCATAAATGACCGCGGGAATGATCGTTGCCAGCAAAGCGAGCAGCACCGCCGCGCCGCCGGCGATAATCGCTTCGGTCGAGAAGCCGACCGGAATCGACTTGCGGTCGACGAAGGATAAGAAGCCGTTCGCCGAGCCGATGCTCTTCGCCATGAACCAGCCGATAAACGGCCCGGACGCCAGCGCGATCCCGCCTAGAATAAGTCCTTCGAGCAAATAAATCCAAATGATCTGGCGCGTTCCCGCTCCCCGGCTTCGCAGCACGGCAATATCGCTTCGCTGTTTATCCAAAGATTGCCGGGCATTCATCGCGATAAAATAAAATACCATCGCAAGCATAGGCGCCGCGAGCGTAAAGAGCAGCGTCTGAAGCTGCAGGCTCTGCTTCTTGAACTCCGTCAGCGTGGAAGCGAAGGAAATTTCCACTCTCGTATCTTTCAGGCGCTGATACAGCTCGATGTTGAGCCTTTCAAGGGTCCGGCCGAGCGGCGACAATTGGCTCGTTTGGATCTCCGACAGATCGAAGGCGTAATACCAGCTCGCATTATGAAGCGGTATGCCAAGCTTATCGAGCAGTATTTTCTCAAAAGCTTCTTCACTGATCTGGAACGTATTGAGAAGGCCTTCCATGCCCTGGTACCAATAAGAACTCGTATCGTTAAGCGGCTTAACCGCCCCGACGATTTTGACCCGAAGCGTCAGATCAAGACCGCCGTATACCGGATATTCGAAAATATCGCCGATATGTACATCGTTTCGGAACATCGCTTCCTCGAACATCACCGCTTCGAGGAGCTCGCCGTCTCCTTCGGCGTTAACGAACCATCTGCCCTGCGTCAGCTCCGTATTCGCCTCCAGGCCAGACGTGTTCATCATGGTCAGCTGGCGGTTGCGGCTCGCGTCGACCTTAGATGAATCCTCCGGCACGACCTCCGCGCTTCGGATGGAATAGCCGTGTACAAACGTATCGAAAGGAAATCCGATTTCTTTCGGCACGCCTTCCGATATATATCGCTCCAGTTCGGATAAGGCGGGCAAATCCGTTTTTCCGCCGGCGGGCGATTGATACCGCATCAGCAGGGAGCCCGCCGGCAATCCGGCGCTCTTCTGCTGCAAGGAATCGGCCACGACTCTTTTGAGGGCCCCGTCCGCATACATCGGTATACTCGTCGCAAAGGCCACCGCCAAGGTTAATCCCGCCAGCGTGCTTAACGTAAGCCAGCGCGTGTTCCACATCTTCCGGAACAAAAAACGAAATAATGGTATTCCCATCAGCTATCGACCTACAACTTTCTGCCCCGGCGTGAGCCCTTTCAGGATTTCAACCTGCGTCGCGGTTTGTTGTCCGACCTCCACGTCCACCTCGCGTTTGCCTTCTTCATCTATAACCTGCACGTAGGTGCGCGAACCGATCGAACGAAGCGTGGAAGGAGGAATGACAATGGCGTTTTCGGTACGCTTCGTAATGATATTAAGGGAAAGAGGAGTTCCGCGATTCAAGTTTTTTGGCAGATCCTTAATTTCTACAATTAGAAAATCCTCCGGGCGCTCCGGCTTTGGTTCCCCTGGTTGGCCGCCTCCGTTGTTCTGCTCATCGGCTTTGCTAGGGAGCTGCTTTACGATGCCCTTGAATTCACCGACACTGTTAATGCTTGCAGCAACCTCCATACCGGCAGATACCCTCTCCAATTCGGTCTTGGTCAGCTTGGCGGCAGGCGTAATTTGACTCGTGTCGGCGACGATGGCAATCGGGGCATAGGCTTTGATGGAATCGCCTTTCTGCACGTTAAGGGTAACGATTGTGCCGCCGAACGGCGCTTTTAACGTTGCCTTGGCGATTTCTTCCTCCATGTCGACAAGCTTCTGCCTCTGCTCTTCAAAGGCGATCGATTTCTCCTCGAATTCGATCGGATCCATCTCGTCGCGCTGACGAAGCGTCTCCTTCATCGCTATTTCTTCCTTCTTGAAGGATAGCTTCTCGAGGCGCAGCGCCTTAACCAGATCATCCACGTCAAGCTCGCCGATCACTTGGCCCGCTTCGACGGTATCTCCCGCCTTCACGTACAGCTCCTTCAAATGTTTCCCGTCAAGCGTGAAGAAAAGCGTCTCTTCCTCAAGTGAAATCAGCTTGCCGATAACTTGAACCTTCGTCTCCAGCGTTGCAGTCGTTACCTCGTATTCCGGCTTCTTGGAAATTTGAGGCGGAGCGATCTCAGGCAGCACCTCTTCTTCTTTCTCCGGCGGGAGCAGCGAACACCCGCTTGCCAATAGTAAGGATACACTCATAGATACAACCATAGAACGTTTAAATAAACTTCCCGTCCACCATTTCATAGACATGGTCGGCAACCTCCAAAATCGTAGGATCATGTGTAGTCATGCATATTGTAACGTGTTCGGTGCGGATTATATTTTGAAAGACCGCCATGATTTGAGCCGACATTCCGGTATCAAGCTCTGCTGTCGGCTCATCCGCAAGCAGCAGTTTCGGCTTATGCGCGATCGCCTTTGCGATGGCCACGCGCTGCTGCTCTCCGCCCGACAGCTCGAACGGCCGGTGATGCATACGCTTCTCCAGCCCGACCAGCTCCAGGCACTGCACAACTCTCTCTTTCCATAAAGTACGGGAAATACCGGCCATCCGAAGCGACAGCTCGACATTCTCCCAAGCCGACAACAACGGCATTAACGCAAACGCTTGGAAAATAAAGCCCATATCCTTGCGTCTGATTAAGGTCCGTTGATCATCGCTCATGTTATGGAAAGGCAATCCGTTAAATAGGATTTCTCCCTTGGTCGGCGTATCCAGACCGCCTAAGCAATTGAGCAGCGTCGTCTTGCCTGAGCCCGATCGGCCCCTCAACATAACGAGCTGGCGTTCCTTGAGCTCCATCCGGATCCCCTTCAAAACATGAAGCGGCGAGCCGCCTACTTGAAATGTCCGCTCTACATCGTTAACCGTGAGAAGCTGTCGACGTTCATGATCGGGCTCAAGCGGCTGCTCTTTCCTTTGTTCAGCTTCCTGCGGTATGGCCATATGCGCTTCTATTTCCCTCCTTAATCCACCTTCATAATTCTCATCTTACATGATAGACGAAGGACATGCTCAAAAAGTTACGCCAAATTCAAACAACTTTTTTAAACTTTTCCGTAAAAAAAATAAAGCCGTAAGCGGCAGCGCGTTCCTTGCTCGCCGATTACGACTTTATGAACTCCGGTTATTTCAACTTAAAATGCGAAATGGCAAGGTCCAACCCGCTCACGATTTCATTTAAATGGTCGGCAGACGATGAGATGTTATCCATAAGCGCAAGCTGCTCCTCCGTAGCGGCAGCGACGCTCTCCGTCTTCTCCAGATTAACGGAAGCCGACGATGCCGTCTGCTCCATCGATGCGCTGACCTGCTCGGAGCTGGCGGACATTTGCTGCGTGATCGCTGAATTCTCATGCACCTGCTCGTTCATTTGAATAATTGCGGAAACAATAATGTCAAGATTTTGATGAACGTCCTTTACCCTGTCGCTGCCCCGCTCCATTTCCTTGATCGTTTGGGTCATAAAGGCGGAAGCTCCTGCGATTTCGCTGCGTGTCACTTCGACGAGCTGGTGAATGCCCTCCGCCGACTCCAGCGAGCCGGCGGCAAGCTTGCGAATCTCTCCCGCCACAACCGCAAAGCCTCTTCCATGCTCACCCGCGCGAGCTGCTTCTATCGAAGCGTTCAAAGAGAGAATGTTCGTCTGATTCGAAAAAGAGGTTATGTTCTCTGCGATTACGCCGATTTGCTGCGATCGATTCTCTAATGTGCTTATCGTTGCAGAGAGCTTGCCGATAACGGATCTCGCTTCACTCATTTGATCGACCAGTCGGGCAAGAGCCGCTTGTCCCTCACCGGCCTGTTGCGAGGTGGAGCTCGAATGATCCGCGATCGCAGCCGTATTTTCCGCGATTTTTTGAATGCCGGTCGTCATTTCCTCAATCGCTTTCGATGTCTCCAAAGCCCCTCTAGCCTGTACTTCGGAGCTGCCTGCCACCTCTTGGATTTGCAAGGCTACGTGATGGGCGGCAGCGGCCGACTCCGTAGATACCGTCGTAAGCTGCGATGAGGTTTGGCTGATCGCGCTTGCGTTAACGGCAATTCCCGAGATAAGCTCTCTCATCGTCTTAATCATAAGATCAACAGAAATCGCAATATGGCCCAGCTCATCCTTGCTGTAGGCTGCGTCCGGCAGGACGGTCAAATCTCCTTCGGATACGCTTTTTGTTTTGCCGATCACCTTCCTGATTGTCTGCATGATGCGCCGGACAGTAAAGAAAACCGCGGCAATCAGGAACAGCGTAATAAGGAGGATGCTCGCGAACGTAACCAGCCGCGTCGTCCCGAACCGTTCCGTTATTTCAGCTATCGACATCTCCGAATACACTTCCAGGCTATGATCGATTTCGTCAAGTCCCGCACGGCTGGTCTCGAAGCTGCTGTTAATTTCTTCGTTCTCAAACCGGCTGACCCCGTCCGCTGCCGCCTTCTCCGCTGCAACCGACCATATGTCGAAGTTTTGCTTGAATTCGTTCATAATTTGTTCAACCGACCGTTCGGATTCCCCATAGCTCAAATGAACAAGCCCTTTGTCAGTTATGATACGGTAGGCTTCCCCCATCCGGTCAGCCGTTTGCTTCATATTCTCGGTCAACTCCGACAAGGCAGCCTCCGTTTGGGCTTGATCCAACGAACCGGATTCTACCTTCAAATAGGCTTGAAAGGCCTGATACATATCTCGATCCGCGTTGAGCACCAGCGAGCCGATCGTATGAGAAGTCTCATAAATCTCGTTCGTCATTTCCTCCATCATTGTCTTCTGCTCGTTTATCAGGTACACGCCCGATGTAACGTAAAAAGCCAATGGCACAGCAGCTAACAAAATAAGTTTCCAACGCAATGATAATGTAAGTTTCATGATGATCCGCCCCTCGCACATGTTTTCCACTTCATAAATATCGGAAATTTGGAGGCGTTTAAATAGAGATGATCTCAAATATTGCATGAATTTGTGTCGAATCGCGCTGATTGGACGCAGAAAAAAAGCATGTGCTCGCCCGGGAAAACAGGAAGCGCACATGCTTGTATGTCATTTGCGGTTTATTTACCGAAGGATTGGGGATCTTTCCGCCAGGAATGCAGCGCATTCACGTCACCAGGCGCAACCTTGCCCAGCTGAGCGGCCGTTTCAATAAGCGTACTGTAGTTGGATAAGGTAGCCAAAGGCATGCGTTCAGCCGCGAATGCAGCCGCCGCCATGTCGAATTCGTACGTGAAGATGGCAAGCACGGCGGAAACCTCCGCTCCCGCTTCGCGAACGGCGAGCGCCGCCTTCAGGGAGCTTCCTCCGGTCGAGATTAAATCTTCGATAACAACAACCTTTTGTCCGGGCAGAATACGACCCTCGATCTGGTTCTGCTTGCCATGGCCCTTCGCTTTGTCGCGAATATAGGCCATCGGCAGATTCAGCTTCTGCGCGACCCATGCGGCATGCGGAATCCCGGCTGTAGACGTTCCCGCTATAACCTCGGCATCCGGATAGTTCTCACGGATGATCGATGCAAAACCCTCCGCGACAAGATCGCGGATCGCAGGATAAGTCATCGTCAGACGATTATCGCAATAAATCGGCGATTTGATTCCGGACGTCCAGGTGAACGGATCGTTTGGCCGCAGCGTTACCGCTTCGATTTCAAGCAAGCTCTTCGCAATTTCCTTCGGCAGTTCCGCCACTGTCAGTTTACTCATTAGAAATCAGCTCCTCAATAATGGATTCTAGCGCAGCGCGCGGCTGCTTGGCCGTCGTTATCGGCCGGCCGATAACCATAAAATCCGTTCCTTGCTTCAAGGCATCGCCCGGCGTCATAATCCGGGATTGATCGTTTACGTCCGATCCGGCCGGCCTGATGCCAGGCGTTACGGTTTGGAACGAAACCCCGCATGCCGATTTAATGGCTGCGACTTCAGAAGGCGAAGCGACAACGCCGTTCAGCCCGGACGCTTTCGCCAGCTGTGCGTAGCGGAGCACCGCTTCTTCGACTGTGCCCGAAATGCCGATTTGCTCGTTAAGCATCGATTGGCTTGTGCTTGTTAAATGCGTTACGGCAATTACGGCAGGCCTGCGCTGCCCGCTGCCTGCCCATGCGGCATCCACGCCTTCCAGCGCCGCTTCCATCATCGCGCCGCCGCCTGCGGCATGAACGTTGAACATATCTACCCCAAGCCTGGTCACGCTGTTCGCTCCGCCTTTGACCGTATTCGGAATATCATGCATCTTCACATCGAGAAACACGTAGTAGCCCCTCTTCTTCAAGCTTTCTACGAAGGAAGGTCCCGCAGCATAAAATAATTGCATCCCTACCTTCATATAGCAAGGAATCCCTTCCAGCTCCGCGATTAGACGTTCCGCTGCGGCCGCATCCGGATAATCCAGCGCAACCATGATTTTCCCAGCCGCTTGTTCACTTGTCAGCTTCAATCGGTATCTCCCCTTTTTCCCTGTCAAATGGCATAATAAACGGCCATACGCGCGTCTCCCTCGCCTCTCCCAAGAATTAGGAGGGCGGGAAGCAGCTGACGCTGGCCGTGCATATAAGCTTTTCTTACTTCTTCTGCGGCACAGGCATCGAGCGCGAGGAGAAGTTGATCGTTTCCAGCATCACAAGCAGCGCGCGCACCGTATCCAGCGATGTCATACAGACGACGCCGTTCTCAACCGCTTCGCGGCGGATCCGGAAGCCGTCGCGTTCAGGCGTTTTGCCTTTCGTTAACGTATTGACGACGAAGTGCGCCTGGCCTTCGCGAACGAGGTCCAAAATATTCGGCGAGCCTTCGCTCAGCTTGTTCACGGTTGTGACATGAAGCCCGGCCGCTTCAAGCACGGCTGCCGTTCCGCCGGTCGCAATAATTTTGTAGCCGAGATTATAGAAGCCGCGGAGAAGCTCCGTCGCTTCTTCTTTATCTTTGTCCGCTACCGTTGCGATAATGGCCCCGGAGGTAGGGATTTTCATGCCTGCCCCAATCAAGCCTTTGAACAGCGCCTTCGCATATTTCACGTCGCGTCCCATAACCTCGCCCGTCGATTTCATCTCAGGCGTCAGCGTCGGGTCAACGCGGCGCAGCTTGGCGAAGGAGAAAACCGGCACCTTAACCGACACATATTCATCCTCCGGCCACAAGCCGTCCGTATAACCAAGCTCGGCAAGCTTCGTGCCTAGAATCGCTTTTGTCGCAAGGTTCGCCATCGGCAGGTTGGTTACTTTGCTCAGGAACGGAACCGTACGCGACGAACGCGGGTTGACCTCAATGACGTACACTTGATCGTTATGAATGACGAATTGGATATTTACAAGACCGATTACTTTCAATGCTTTGGAAATGTTGATCGTAATGTCGACGATCTGCTGCTTGATCTCATCGGATAACGATTGCGGCGGGTATACCGCGATCGAGTCGCCGGAGTGAACCCCTGCGCGTTCGACATGCTCCATGATACCGGGAATCAGAACCGTTTCGCCGTCGCAAATCGCGTCAACCTCCGCTTCTTTGCCCAGCATATAACGGTCGATCAGCACCGGATGCTCCGGATTGATTTTAACCGCAACCTCCATGTAGCCCAGCAGTTCCTCATCGGAGTATACGATCTCCATCGCGCGACCGCCAAGGACATAGGATGGGCGAACAAGCACCGGGTAACCAAGCTTTTGCGCTGTCGCTACCGCTTCGTCGACCGAAGTAACGGTGCTGCCTTCCGGTTGAGCGATGTTCAAACCGCGCAGCAGAGCTTCGAATTTCTTGCGGTCTTCCGCCGCGTCGATGCTCTCCAGGCTGGAGCCGAGAATGCGCACGCCGGCCTTCGCCAGCGGAGCGGCAAGGTTGATTGCCGTCTGGCCGCCGAATTGGACGATTACGCCAAGCGGCTTCTCCTGCTCGATAACATTCATAACATCCTCGAAGAATAACGGCTCGAAGTACAAGCGGTCGGACGTGCTGAAGTCCGTCGATACCGTCTCCGGGTTGTTATTGATAATGACTGCTTCATAGCCGGCGTTTTGAATCGCCCAAACCGCATGAACCGTCGAGTAGTCGAACTCGATGCCTTGACCGATCCGGATAGGGCCGGAACCGAGCACGAGCACCTTTTGCTTATCCGTTTCGATAACTTCGTTTTCCACTTCATAGGTGGAATAGTAGTACGGCGTCGAAGCCTCGAATTCAGCCGCGCACGTGTCTACCATTTTATAAACCGGCTTTAGATTCAGCTTCATGCGAAGGTCGCGAACATCGTCTTCCGTCGTATGGCTGCCGTTCGGGAAGCCTTCTCGGCGAATTTCCGCAATCGAACGATCGGAGAAGCCCATGCGTTTCGCTTCATACAGCGTTTGCTGCGACAAGGTCGATTCGCCGCGCAGACGATCCTCGAACGCGACAATCGCTTGAATTTTATCCAGGAACCACCAGTCGATCTTCGTCAAGTCCTGAATTTCCTGCAGTTTATAGCCGCGGCGGAATGCTTCCGCCACCAGGAACATCCGCTCGTCGTCCGGCTTCTCCAAACGTGCGCGGAGCACGGTATCTTCAAGCGAGGACGCATCCTTCAAATGAATGCGGTGCGTACCGATTTCAAGAGAGCGAACCGCTTTATGGATGGACTCCTCGAAAGTGCGTCCGATGGCCATAACCTCGCCGGTTGCTTTCATTTGCGTTCCGAGCTTACGGTTCGCGTTAATAAACTTGTCAAAAGGCCAGCGCGGGATTTTCGAAACGATATAGTCAAGCGTCGGCTCGAAGCAAGCGTAGGTTTGGCCGGTGACCGGATTAACCAGCTCGTCCAGCGTATAGCCGATCGCAATTTTGGCAGCCATCTTTGCGATTGGGTAGCCCGTCGCTTTGGAAGCCAGCGCAGACGACCGGCTTACGCGCGGGTTAACCTCGATGACGTAGTATTGATAGCTGTGCGGATCAAGCGCGAACTGCACGTTACAGCCGCCTTCAATGTTCAGAGCGCGAATAATTTTGAGCGATGCCGATCGAAGCATTTGGTACTCGCGGTCGGAGAGCGTCTGGCTCGGCGCTACAACGATACTGTCGCCCGTATGCACGCCGACGGGGTCGAAATTCTCCATATTGCAAACGACGATACAATTGTCGTTCGCATCGCGCATAACCTCGTATTCCACTTCCTTCATGCCTGCGATCGACTTCTCAATCAGGCATTGGCTGATCGGGCTGTAACGGATCCCGGAAGCAACGGTCTCGCGCAGCTCTTCCTCGCTTGCGCAAATGCCGCCGCCCGTACCGCCGAGCGTATAAGCCGGGCGTACGATGATCGGATAGCCGATTTGGTTAGCAAAATTTACAGCTTCCTCAACCGTTGTAACGATGTCGCTGTCCGGAACCGGCTGCTCGAGCTCACGCATCAGGTCGCGGAACAGGTCGCGGTCTTCCGCTTTCTCAATCGCCGTCAACTGCGTGCCAAGAAGCTTCACATTCTCGCGTTCAAGAACGCCGGCGCGCGCAAGCTCAACCGCCATATTAAGACCGGTCTGGCCGCCAAGCGTCGGAAGCAGGCCGTCAGGACGCTCTTGCCTGATGATTTGCGATACAAAATCAAGCGTGATCGGCTCGATGTATACTTTATCTGCCATGTTCGTATCGGTCATAATCGTAGCCGGGTTACTGTTAATCAGGACAACCTCATAGCCTTCTTCTTTTAAAGCTTGGCAAGCCTGCGTGCCGGCATAATCGAATTCAGCCGCCTGTCCGATGACGATCGGGCCGGACCCGATCACGAGAATTTTTTTGAGTTCATTATTTTTGGGCATACTGAAGCTCTCCTTTCAACGTCTCCGATAACACAGCCTGACGAGGTTTTTGCGGGTTGTTCTTCTTGTGCGTACGGATCATTTGCAGGAAGTCATCGAACAAGTAGCCCGAATCAAACGGACCTGGCGCCGCCTCCGGATGGTATTGCACGGAAAACGCCGGGAACGCGTTATGCTTCAGACCCTCGATGGTACGGTCGTTATTATTAATGTGCGTCACGGACAGCTGCGTGTTAAGAACGGATTCCTCAAGCACCGTGTAGCCATGGTTTTGAGAAGTGATGAAACAGCGGTTGGTAGCCAGTTCTTTAACCGGATGGTTGCCGCCGCGGTGGCCGAATTTCAGCTTCGTCGTATCAGCGCCGCAAGCGAGAGCGAACAGCTGGTGGCCTAAGCATATGCCGAAGATCGGATATTCGCCGAGCAGCTCGGAAATCATTTTGACGGCATAAGGCACGTCTTTCGGGTCTCCAGGGCCGTTCGACAATTGAATGCCGTCCGGAGCGAGGCGTCGGATTTCATCAGCGGTCGTATCGTGCGGAACGACGACCACATCGCAGCCGCGCTTCGTCAGTTCGCGAAGGATTCCGCTTTTTGCGCCGAAGTCAACCAGCACGATGCGCTCGCCTTGGCCCGGACTTGAGAACAAATGCGTCGTAGAAGTGCGCGCGACTTGGTCCGTCATCAGCTTCGATCCGTTAAGACGCTCAGCGAGCTCTTCCACATGCTCATTGCCCGTTGTGATCAAGCCTTTCATCGTCCCGTAATGACGCAGCTTGCGAGTCAGCATCCTTGTATCGATATCGCTGATGCCCGGAATTCCGTATTCCTTCAACAGCTGCCCGAGCGAGTATTGGGCGCGCCAGTTGCTTGGCACCTCCTCGTGACGGCGTACGACAAAACCGTGAATGAAGGGGCGAACCGCCTCGAAGTCGTCGCGCGTAATGCCGTAGTTCCCGATAAGCGGGAAGGTCATCGTAACAATCTGGCCGCAATAGGACGGATCCGACAATACTTCTTGATAGCCCGTAATTCCTGTATTAAAAACGACCTCGCCCATCATTTGCGCTTCAGCGCCAAACGAAAGGCCCGTAAACAACGTTCCGTCTTCCAACAATAATCTTGCTTGCATCCGTTTCACTCCTCAGGTGTTGATTTATTCCCTATATAGGATCTGGCTATTGTCAGTTGTTACCTGTTAGTTCTCAGACCAGACAACCGTACCGTTTACGATCGTCGCTACCGGCCAGCCGCTAAGCTTCCACCCTCCGAAAGGCGTATTGCTGCTCTTCGAGGCAAAGGTGCTCGGATCGACCGTGCGTTCGCTGTTCAAATCGACGATTGTAATATCAGCGGGCATGCCCTGCTCCAATCGGCCTTCCCGCAAGCGGAATACGCGGGCCGGGTCCGAAGTCATTCGTTGAAGAAGGAAGCCTAGCGTCCATTTGCCTGTCTGCACGAACTTCGTGTACAGCAGCGGAAAAGCCGTTTCGAAGCCGACGATTCCGAATGGCGCAAGCTGAACGCCTCGCGCTTTCTCCTCCGCGCTGTGCGGCGCATGATCGGTGACGACCATATCGATCGTGCCGTCCTCCAGCGCTTCGATAACCGCCTCGACGTCGCGCGGCGTGCGAAGCGGCGGATTCATTTTCCAATTCGCGTCCTCAAGTCCCGGAATATCCTCGTCCGACAGCAGCAGGTGATGCGGGCATACTTCAGCGGTTACACGCACGCCGATTTGCTTCGCAAGCCGGATGAGCCGAACCGACTGCTCGGTGCTTACATGGCATACATGGTAGTGAACGCCGGTCGCTTCCGCGAGCAATACATCCCTGCCGACATGAATGGCTTCCGATTCATTCGGTATGCCCTTCAAGCCGTGCTTGCGGGAAAACTCGCCTTCGGATGCCCAAGCGCCTTCAACCAGCGAATCATCCTCGCAATGGGCGATAATCGGCATATCCATCGATTTGGCCAGTGCCATGGCATTCTTCATCATTTGCGCGTTTTGAACGCCGACGCCGTCATCCGTGAAGCCGATGGCTCCGGCTTCCTTCAACGCGGCGAAATCCGTCAGCTCGCGGCCAAGTTCGTTCTTGGTAATAGCCGCATATGGAAGCACCTTCACGATGCCGTCCTTTCCGGCTTTATTCGTAATGTATCGGACGGTTTCAGGCGTGTCTGTAACCGGACGCGTGTTCGGCATGCATGCGATCGTCGTAAAGCCGCCCTTAGCCGCGGATCGCGAGCCTGAAACAATGTCCTCTTTATGTTCAAAGCCCGGGTCGCGCAGATGTACGTGCATATCGATGAAACCGGCGGATACGAGCTTCCCGCGAGCGTCGATGACCTCTGCGCTGCCGGTATCGGGTAGAGCCGATCCGTCTGCGATTTCTTCGATAATGCCGTTCGCAAGTCGGATATGCTTGCTCTCCAGGCTTCCGGAAGCTTCGTTCCATACGTTACCGTTTATAATCCATAATGACATTGTTTGTTCACCCTCCGGAATTATTCGGTTTATGTTAAATTAGCTGAGCGCCCGTTCGATAACTGCCATCCGGACCGGAACCCCGTTCTCCATTTGCGGGAAGATTCTCGATTGCGGATGCTCGACAAGCTCATCGTCTATCTCTACATTGCGGTTAATCGGAGCAGGGTGCAAAATGATCGCATGCTCGGCAAGCTTTGCCGCCCGCTGGACAGTCAAGCCGTACTGCTCGCGGTAGCTCTCCGCCGAGCTCAACATACCGCTCTCATGCCTCTCCAGCTGGACTCGGAGCATCATGACAACATCCGATTTTATGGCTTCATCTATGGAGATGTAAGGCGCATCAAGCTCAGAAGCCTGCATGTTCGGCGGCGAGCAGAATCTCACGTTCACGCCGAATTTCCGAAGCGCCCACAAGTTCGATCTCGCTACGCGGCTGTGCAGAATATCTCCGACAATCGAAACCGACAGCCCCTTGAGCTGGCCAAAATGTTTGCGCATCGTGTAGAGATCGAGCAGCGCTTGCGTCGGGTGTTCGTTGTTCCCATCGCCGGCATTAATGAGCGGCACTTTAATCTTCGCAGCAAGCTCTGCCAGAACTCCGATCGGCTTCAAGCGGATAATACCGACGTCAATCCCCATTGACTCCAATGTCCGCACCGTATCATAGATCGATTCGCCCTTTTGTACGCTGGAAACCGCAGCCGAGAAGTTAAGCACTTCCGTTCCAAGCCTTTTCTCCGCGACCTCGAAGGAAAATCTCGTCCTCGTGCTGTTCTCAAAAAACATATTGGCCGCGAATTTTCCCTGCATCGCCTGGTGAACTTTAACGGGATGATTCTCCCAGAATGCCGCTCGATCCAATATCGACTCGATCTCATCCTTGCTTAGTTCCTTTAATCCGAGCAAACTTCGCTGCTTCAGCTGCGTCATCGTCATCCGGCCTGCCCCCTATGGTTAATAATCGTTACTTGATCGACAAGATCAATTTCAGTCAGAGCGACTTCAATTTGCTCCTGCTTCGAGGTCGGAACGTTCTTGCCGACGAAATCCGGCCGGACCGGCAACTCCCGGTGTCCGCGGTCAACGAGCACGGCAAGCTGTATGCTTTGCGGCCGTCCGCAATCCATTAGCGCATCCATAGCCGCGCGGATTGTCCGCCCGGTGTAGAGCACATCGTCAATCAAGATGATTCGTTTGTCCTGCACCGTAAACGGCATGCCCTCATAAACTCCGTTGGCGGCTGCCGCTTCGTTGTCTGCGGAATCCGTGCTTTTGCGGTCGTCGCGATAACGGGTAATATCCAGCTCGCTTACCGGCACGGGTTTGCCTTCGATTTCTTTAATCCGTTCCGCGATCCGCCCTGCGAGGTAAACCCCTCGCGTGCGGATCCCGACGATTACACAATCGTCGATCCCTTTGTTTTTCTCTACGATTTCGTGAGCAATTCGCGTTAATGCGCGGCGAATCGCCGTTTCATCCATGATGACCAGATGCTCTTCCTCCGTCATTCCCGCTGTCTCCCTCCGTAATTACCTGCCCGGTTGCGGCAAAAAAAAGCTCCTTGCGTCGTTCGCAAGGAGCTTGTGATCAGTCATGAAAAGATTTGGGTGCATGCCGTCGAAGCTTTCGTCACAGAAAGCCCGCAGTAGGATGTCCCATTTCTTCTCTTCTATTGACTTGTTGTTCACGCTACCTTGCCAGCCTCACGGGACTGAGTTAAAGGTACTGCTGTTTATCAAAGGAATTATCCCACGTTCGACAAAACTTGTCAAGCGTAAACGTTAATTTATGCATGTTTATGCATATGCTTAGTGTGGTTAATTCCCATGCAGCTATGCATGGATTGCCATCGTTTCAATCGAATATACAATCACAATTTCATTGATACAGATTGTTACAGACTAAGCTTACGGATTCTTTCAACCGCTTTCTCCGTATTCTCGCGGCTTCCGAAAGCCGTAAGGCGGAAATAGCCTTGACCGCTCTGACCAAAACCGACGCCTGGCGTACCGACGATGTTCGCTTCGGACAGCAGCTTGTCGAAGAACGACCAGGAATCCATGCCGTTTGGCGTTTTCAGCCAGATATACGGAGCGTTTACGCCTCCGTACACTTCAAGGCCGATCGAAGCCAATCCATCCCGGATAATAGCTGCGTTCGTCATGTAGTAATCGACTAGTTCCTTGATTTGTTTCTTGCCTTCTCCGGAGTAAATCGCTGCCGCTCCGCGCTGCGTCACATAAGACACGCCGTTGAACTTCGTTGTGTGGCGGCGGTTCCACAGGTCATTGATCAGCACTTCGTTACCGGAAGCGTCCAAGCCTTTCAGCTCGCGCGGCACAACCGTATACGCGCAGCGTACGCCGGTAAAGCCGGCTGTCTTGGAGAAGCTGCGGAATTCAATCGCCACTTCGCGGGCGCCTTCGATTTCGTAGATGCTGTGCGGCACATCCTCTTCTTGGATGAACGCTTCATACGCCGAATCGTACAAAATAATGCAGTTGTTTGCTCTTGCGTAATCCACCCATACCTTCAGCTCTTCCTTCGTCAGCGTCATCCCGGTCGGGTTGTTCGGGTAGCACAAGTAAATAATATCCACCTTGCGGTCAGGCAAGCTCGGCTTGAAATTATTTTCCGACGTGCATTCCAGGTAAGCGATATTCTCGTAGCGCTTTGTATCTTGATTGTATTTACCGGAACGGCCGGCCATTACATTCGTATCCACATAAACCGGGTAAACCGGATCTTGCACCGCAACGATGCTGTTCTCGCTGAATATCTCTTGGATGTTGCCGACGTCGCATTTCGATCCGTCGCTTACGAAAACTTCGTTCGAAGCGATCTCGATGCCGCGTGCTTTATAGTCATTTTCGATAATCGCTTGAATTAAGAAATCATAGCCCTGCTCCGGGCCGTAACCGCGGAAAGAACCGGGGGAAGCGAGCTCGTCCACCGCGCTGTGCATTGCGTTCAAAACGGCGTCCGGCAAACCGCGCGTTACATCGCCGATCCCGAGGCTGATAATTTCAGCATTCGGATTTTCTTGAATAAACTTCGTGCGGCGCTTCGCAATTTCAGAAAATAAGTAGCTGCCCTGCAGCTCCAAATAATTTTGATTAATAGCCGTCATTTAGATGTCACCTATCCTTAATTCTTCATAATTTTCTACCGTTAATGTTTAGAATATCGTACTTCCCGCTTCGAAATAATGAATAAAGTGGTGAAAAGTTTGCACTATTTACTACCTTAACCGCAAGCTGTTCAGCACATGCTCGAAATCGGCCGGCAGCGGCACCTCGAATTGAAGCCTTTCACCGCTTCGTGGGTGAGTAAAGCCAAGCGCCGCCGCATGCAAAGCTTGTCCGTCCAAGGCAACGGTCTTATTCCGCCCATACACGGGATCGCCGGCAAGCGGATGCCCGATATACTTCATGTGAACGCGAATTTGGTGGGTGCGGCCGGTCTCCAGCTGCAATTCCACAACCGTGTAGTCGCCTAGACGCTCCATGACGACAAAGTGGGTTACCGCATGCCTGCTGTTGCGCTCCGTTACCGTATACATCTTGCGGTCATTCGTATCGCGGCCGATCGGGGCGTCGACGGTGCCTTGATCATGAGGCAAATTACCGTGTACAAGAGCAATATATTTTCGGGTGACGGAATGCTCCTTCAATTGCTCCGCAAGCGAAATATGGGCAAGATCGTTTTTGGCCGCCATCAAAAGCCCCGTCGTGTCCTTATCGATCCGATGAACGATACCCGGACGGATCATGCCGTTAATGCCCGACAAATCCTTGCAATGATGCATCAATGCATTCACTAAAGTGCCGGATGAATGGCCGGGTGCCGGATGAACGACCATTCCGCGCGGCTTATTCACGACGATAAGGTCCGAATCCTCATAGAGGATCTCGAGCGGTATCGCCTCAGGCATAATCGCCGCATCCTCCGGTTCCGGAATTTGAAGCAAAACACGGTTATCGGCCGCAACCTTGTAATTGGCTTTAGCCGGCTTGCCGTCAACCTCTACGGCGCCTGCCCTAATCCATTCCTGCACCTGCGTACGCGATACGGCGGCATCGTCCAAGCTGTCAGTTATATATTTATCCAACCGTTCGCCGGATTGCTCCGCGCCTACTGTCCACTCCAATGCGTCTTCATTAAACGGGCTGCTGTTCATGATTGTTAGATTCCTTGTCCTCTCCGTTATCCATCGTTTTCTTCTCGTCCCTGGCAGCTAGCAGCGTATCGATTAAAATAAGCGCAACGCCGCAAACGATCGCGGAATCCGCCACGTTAAAAATCGGGAACTGGTAGCTTCCAAAATTAAATTGGAGAAAATCGACTACTTCGCCGAAACGGGCGCGGTCCAGGAAATTGCCGATTGCTCCTCCAAGCACTAAGCCGAGTCCAATCAACAGCCAAGGCTTGGCCGTCTTGCGAACGACTTGAATATACCAGATGATGCCGGTCAGGATAACGATCGTAATAATGATGAAAAACAACCGCTGCCCTTGCAAAATGCCGAATGCGGCTCCGCTGTTGCGATGCGAGGTAATGAGAAAGAAATTGCCGATTACACTGATTTGTTCGCCCAGCTCTAACTGCGTTGCGATAATTTTTTTCGTTACATAATCAAGAATAAACACGAGTAAAGCGATCCCGTAATAATAGTAACGCATCCTATCACTCCTAAGTGCACTCCAATTTTATCATGTTATTTGATTGTATCATATCGTACGGAATAAGAGCCAGCGCTTGCCACTTTCCCTTCCATAGAAGTCCATACTGAAAAAGGCCGCTGTGGCAAAAGCTAATAAGGCAATTTTATTATCGAAAGGACGGTGTGCTCCGCATGACAACGATGAACGGCTCTCAGCTTCAATTGCTTCGGGACCGATTGCTGAACGATCAGCATGATATCGAACGGCGGCTTGCGGAAAACGAACATTACGGACTTGCAAGCTCCCTTCGGGATGATACGGGCGAGCTGTCCCCCATTGATAATCACCCTGGCGATACGGCAACGGAGCTCTATGAGCGTGAGAAGGACATTGCTCTTCTCGAGCAGGAGGATCTTCAATTAAGCCGGATCGATGCCGCGCTTGAAGCGATGAATAACGGAACATACGGCATTTGCAAAGCCTGCGGCGAGGCGATTCCGTTCGAGCGTCTCGAAGCCGTTCCCGACACGCTTTACTGCATCGAGCATTCGCCCAGGCAGCAAATATCGCGCGACCGTCCGGCAGAGGAATCGCTGCTTAATCCGCCTTTCGGCAGAAGCAGTATGGATCAGCAAAGCTCCTACAACGGATTTGACGGAGAGGATGCCTGGCAAATCGTTGAGCAGTGGGGCAATGCAGACTCTCCGGCGTTATCCGAAAACAGGGAAGTCACCGATTATAATCATATGAGCATCGAATACGATGAGAATGACGGATTTGTCGAGCCGATCGAAAGCTTTGTCGCCACGGATATTACCGGACGCCATGTCTCCGTTATCCGAAACAGGGAATACAATCGTTATATGCAAAGCGGCGAAGGCGATCACGGCCTCGAATATGAAGAACTTTACGATAACAAGTAGCTAGTATGTTTTTCCTTCAAGCTGAATTTGTACAATCCGGACGATATCGGCGATGTAGTCCCCGATAATCGGTAAGTTAAGCGCTCCTAATATGCGCAGCACATATAGGATGGTAGCGGCAAAAAAAGTGAAGCCGATCGCGATACCGATGCCCCGCGCCGTTCCGGCAAGCAAGTTTTTCCAAATAAGCGTCCATGGCTTATTAAGCAGCCTCACATAATCGGCGATCTGGGTACGTTCCATATCCTTCGCGATTCCTTGAAGCCGCAGATCAAGCTTGCTTAAGGATGAATGCAATTCCTGTAAATTTTTCGGTTGATCCGGATGATTAGGTTTCATATGAGGCATCCCCTTTCCAAACAATAAAACGAGGTCAGCCTGCCGGCAGCTGCGTCAAGCGGGCATGCTTTTGCTTGGCTGTCAGCTGCCTGCGGGCGGCCTCGTTCATGTTTGACCATTCCCTCTATACTATATCCTTATCCGCGAATGTAAATCCCTATTCCTTTATCTCCGAGCATAACCCTTTCCATTTGCGGCGCGGTCTCATAAGTTACCGTTTGAACCAGCACGTTCTCATGCAGCACCTCGGCAAATGCGTCGAGCGCCGCCCTTAGTTCCGAATCGACATCGAGCACCAGGTCAATCCGTTTCTCGATCGGCAGATCCCGTTTTTTGCGCGTGTCTTGAACGGCGCGGATCACTTCGCGCACCCAGCCCTCTTGCTCAAGCTCGGGGGTAATATCCGTATTGAGCGCAACCGTAATTCCATTGCCGGATGCGGAAGCGAAACCGGACTTCGCCTGCTTCTCGATCAGCAGTTCATCAACCGATACGGCCAGCTGTTCCCCTTCGGCGCTTGTAAAATCAAAGCTGCCGCCGTTAACGATAGCGCGCGTCCGTTCAGCGGTTAAAGCTTTTAGCTCCGCTTGGATCGGACCTACATTTCTACCGTACTTCTTCCCGGCAATCTTTAGATTCAGCTTCAATGTGAAATCCACGAAGCCGCTGTCCGAATTTTGTACGGAGATCGCTTTTACATTGATCTCATCCTTGACGATCTCCTCATAATCCGCAATATTGAATTCGCGGTCAAGCGATACGATAAGCTCTGACAATGGCTGACGCGTCTTGATCCCCGTCTCGTTACGCACGTTGCGCGCCAGCTCGACGATTTGCTTCGCGCTTTCCATATCTCGTTCCAGCATCTCGTCGATCAGAGCGTTGTCCGCCTGCGGATAATCCGCCAGATGCACGCTGCTTTCCCCGCCCAGATTGCGGTGCACGTCATCGGCAAGCAGCGGCGCATATGGAGCGATGAGCCGCGACAGCGTAAGCAGCACGCCTCGAAGCGTCTGGTAGGCCGCTATTTTATCCCCGGAAAGCCCGCTGCCCCAGAAGCGGTCGCGGGAACGGCGGATGTACCAGTTGCTGAGCTCGTCAACGAAATTCTCGATCGATTTCGCCGGATTCAGGAAATCATTCGTATCGAGACCTTTGGTCACAGCGTTGATCAAGCTGTTCAGTCTTGAAATAATCCAGCGGTCGAGCTTGTTATCCGAATTGCTTTCAGGATGGGCGAGATAGTCAAAGCCGTCAATCGATGCATATAGAGCGTAGAAAGCATGCGTATTGACGATTGTGTCAATGACCTTCGACTTCGCTTCCCCTACGATACCGCGCGAGAAACGTTTGCTGTTCCAAGGCGCGCTGTCCGCAAGAAGCGCCCAGCGGAAAGCGTCCGTTCCGTATTCATTAATGATCTCCCATGGATCGATGACATTCCCTTTCGACTTGGACATTTTCTGGCCGTTCTCATCCAAAATATGACCCGTCGAAATAACGGCTTTGTACGGCGCTTTGCCGTTATAAAGCGTGGAAACCGCCAGCAGGCTGTAGAACCAGCCGCGCGTCTGGTCGATCCCTTCGCAGATAATATCCGCCGGATACTGCTCCGCGAATTGGTCGCCGTTCTCGAACGGATGATGATGCTGCGCGAACGGCATAGAGCCGCTGTCGAACCAGACGTCGATCACTTCAGGCGTGCGGGTCATAACCGCTCCTTCGGCGAACGGCGATTTCAGCTTGATACCGTCCACATACGGCTTGTGAAGCTCGATATCCTCCGGAACGTCTCCTACCGCCATGGCGCGGAGATCCGCAATGCTGCCCGGCGAATATTCTTTGCCGGTCGCTTCGCACACCCATACGTTAAGCGGCGTTCCCCAGTAACGATTGCGGCTGATATTCCAGTCCACCAGGTCCTCCAGGAACTTTCCGAAGCGGCCCTCGCGGATATGGCCGGGATACCAGTCCACGCCGTTATTATTGGCGATCAATTGATCCTTGACGGCAGTCGTCTTGATGAACCAGCTTTCCATCGCATAATAAATGAGCGGCGTTTTGCATCGCCAGCAGAACGGGTAGCTGTGCTCATAACGCTCCTTGGAATAAAGCAAGCCGCGCTCGCTCAGCATCTTCACGATGTCGATGTCCAGCTCTGCGTCTTTGACGAACCGACCGGCGAAATCCGTTACTTCTGCGGTGTAACGCCCTGCCAGGTCAACGACGTTCAGCATGCCGATACCGTTCTCGCGCGATACGCGATAGTCGTCCTCGCCGTGTGCCGGAGCGATATGCACGATTCCTGTACCGCTCGCGTCGCTGACGAAATCGCCTGCAATGACGATGTGGCCTTTCTCAACCTGTACGTAACGGAACGGCGGTAAGTAGCTGCGTCCGACCAGCTCCGAGCCTTTCAAGACGGACAGAACTTCATAGTCTTCCTTCAGCACGTTCTCCGCCAGCGCCTCGGCCACAATGAATACTTCGCCGTTCTTGGAAGCACGGACATAATTCAGCTCCGGGTTCACGGCAAGCGCCACATTCGCAGGAAGCGTCCACGGCGTAGTCGTCCATGCCAGGATGGATTCACCCGAATCGCTCAGCTTGAACTTCACGGTTGCGCTTAGATCCTTGACATCTTCATAGCCCTGGGCAACCTCATGCGAGCTAAGGGTTGTCTGGCAATCCGGGCAATAAGGACTTACACGGTGACCGCGGTACAGCAGTCCTTTGCCGTGAATCGTCGATAAAATATGCCATACGCTTTCGATATAAGAGTTCTTCAGCGTAATATACGGATTGTCCAGGTCTGTCCAGTAAGCGATAGCTTCGGTCAATTCGCGCCATTGCTTCTCATACTCGAACACGCTGTCCTTACACTTCTTCACGAACTTCTCGACGCCGTACTCCTCGATTTCCTGCTTGCCCGAGATGCCAAGCTGCTTCTCGACGCCAAGCTCAACCGGCAGGCCGTGCGTATCCCAGCCGGCTTTGCGGACGACGCGATAGCCGGCCATCGTCTTATAACGGCAAATAAAATCCTTAATTACGCGGCCGAGGACGTGACCGATATGCGGCGCCCCGTTAGCGGTCGGCGGTCCTTCATAGAATACGAAATTCGGTTTGCCTTCACGATTCGTAATCGACTTTTTGAACGTATCCTCTGTTTTCCATTGCTCCAATACACGCAGCTCACGGCTGCGGGCGCGTTCCTTCACGTCTACGCGTTGCATTGCTTCAGCCTCCTGTTTGTAAAACAAAAATAAAGCCTCATCCCTATGAGAAGGGACGAGGCTTAGTCGCGTTACCACCCTTGTTCCGCGCGCTTGCAATGACATGGCAAGCTTGTGCATGCAGACGCTTAAATCAAGCCCTGCCTATCGCGGCACCTTAGTCGCGAGCCAAACAGCTCGCGTTCCCTGTAACGGGGGACATCCGTCAGCGCTTATTGCCGCATTCGCAGGTTCGGCGCCGCTTCTCGGAGAGGATATTCCGCAATGGCACACACGCCGGGCTTTCAGCAATCGCCGGCTCTCTGGGGAGTGGTCCAAGAACGTACTTGTTCTCGTCAACGAAGTTTCAATTATCACTTGATTACTATTAGTTATAGCTTAAATACGGGCTATATGTCAAATAGCGATTCGCCCATTTGCTAAAGCTACCCGCGCTGCAGCTCGATCTCCGATATTCTCGATTGCTGCTGCGGCTCCAGCGTCTCCCATCCGTCCGCGCTAAGCAGTTCAAGCTGCGCTTCCACCAATGTGCGGAATCTTGCACGGTAAACCGAAGCTTGCTTCTTAAGCTCCTCCACTTCAAGCGAAACCTTACGCGATTTGGCGAGCGAGTCATTAATGATACGGTCGGCGTTTTTCTCCGATTCCTTGATAATGAGCTGCGCTTCCTTCTTCGCGTTGTTTTTCACTTCATCCGCCGCTTCCTGCGCAACGATGATCGTCTTGCTGAGCGTTTCTTCAATATTCGTAAAATGATTCAATCGTTCCTGCAAATTCAGCACTTGATTTTGCAGTTCTTTATTTTCACGAATGAGCGATTCGTAATCCTTGATGACTTGATCGAGAAATTCGTTAACTTCATCCTCGTCATAACCGCGCAATCTCCGGCCAAACTCTTTGTTATGTATGTCCAATGGCGATAACGGCATTGGCGCACCTCCTCTGGGTATTTGTGACACTGCTTACCGGATCACATGAGTTTTATGAGAAAACATTCGACAACCACACAAAAAATCCTGCATTCCATTAAATAAATTTGCCAATTCTGACTCGAATCCTGCCTTTTTTTGTCACGCCGTCAACTTCAATCACTTTGAATCGACCAAGCCCTTTGAAAGAGACGACATCTCCCGAGCGGAGCGGCGAGGAGGGATCCTCTTCCGCTTTCCAGTTCACTCGGCAGCGTCCGGCTCGAATCGGATCAACGATTTTGGACCGGCTCACCCGGTAGACGTCGCTTGCGATTCCGTCCAGACGCAAAGAGGCGACGGACAGGCTCATTTCCTCCAGCTTTGGAATGATGGTCAGAAGCTCCGTGAGCGGAATGACGTCGGTCATGACATTCACCCGATGTACCTGCCTCAGGTGGATATTTAAATAATCGGCAATTTCATCCGTAACAATGATATGACAGAATTGACCATGGACATGAATGTCTCCGATCCGGTCGCGCTTAATGCCAAGACCGAGCAGGGCGCCAAGAAAATCGCCATGATCCAGCTCCAGCCGGGCTTGTCCCGGCCCGCCGTGAACCGCAAGCACCGAAATGCCTGCGTCCTCGCTGTCCAAATCCCGGTAATCCGGCCCGATCATGGCCCGCTGACGTTCCGCCTGCGGATACCCGCCGTCAAAGCGCACAATGACGTCGGGATTGCGATTGGCGAGCATGGTCACCATTTGCGCTTGCCTCGGGTCTAAAAAATCGGTCCGCTTCAGCTCGTGCTGCTGTGCGGACCGCTCTATCCATTCCAATGCCCGATCCACGAAAGGTTTTTCTTCGGGGTGGAAATGATCATATATGCCTTGTTTCATACGTCTTCATTCCTTTAAACAAAGAAGTCCATCACTTCACAAAGAAACCTATTACCGCGATTAATCCATACGCTATGAAGCGCAGCGCGAATACGGCCAATATCGGCGATAGATCAAGCATCCCGCCGATCGGTGGGATAAATCTTCTAAAGATACCTAAGTACGGTTCAACGAGCTTGCCTAAAAACACCCCGATAAAGCTTTCACGGGCGTTAGGCAGCCAAGAAAGCAGCACATAACCGATAATCATAAAGGTGTAAATATTTTGTAACGTCATAACTGCGTAAGTTACTTTATCCATTATCTCAAGGTCACCTCATTTTGTTGTATTCAATATCCTCCGCCAGCATTTCCGTAATGGCACCTTGAATTTCTACCGTATCCGGCGTGCATAGAAAAATATTAGGACCAAGCTTAGAGATGCTGCCGTTTAAAGCGTACACCGTACCGCTGAGGAAATCAACAACCCGAACGGCCAAGTCCGTCCGGACTCTCTGCAAATTCACGATAACCGCACGGCGCGAACGCAAATGGTCGGCAATCTCCTGCGCTTCGTCATAAGAACGGGGCTCGCTTAGGACCACCCGGACATTTTTCTGTGAATGAATGCTGACGACGTTATTGCTCTTCGTATTTTTACGTGTTTCAAACGGAGAGGTTTCAGGTTCTTGATCATCCTGCTGGACGACTCTTTCACGTTCAACGACTTCCTCTTCATCCTGCAGGCCAAGGAAATTCATAAATCGGTTCATGACGCTCATGTCTTAATCCTCCTCTTTCCCTACTAGTATCGTGCCTAAACGTATCCATGTCGCTCCTTCTTCAATCGCAACCTCGAAGTCATTCGACATTCCCATGGATAGATGGGTAATTGTTCCCATAGCCTCAGATCGGCGGTTCAGCTTGTCCCGCAGCTCGCGCAGCGCTTTGAAGACCGGTCTTGTTTGTTCCGGCTCGGCTTCGTACGGCGCCATTGTCATGAGTCCGACCGGCTTGATGAATCTATAAGATCGCAGCTGGCTTACGAAATCGAATAACTGCTCCGGGGCTAGGCCTTGCTTCGAATTTTCCCCGGATACATTTACTTGAATAAAACACGGAACAACTATATCGAGCTGCGATGCCCGTTTATTGATCGCTTCCGCAAGCGACAGCCTGTCCAAAGAATGAATGTATGTAAACTTGCCGATGACGTCCTTAGCTTTGTTCGATTGCAAGGAGCCGATAAAATGCCAAACCGGCTGTCCCTCTTCGGCCTGCCCGCTGCCGCTGATCGCATTCCATTTGACCTGCGCATCCTGCCATCTGTTTTCTCCTAGATGATGCAGGCCCCGGTCCAGCGCTTCTCTAGTTGTAGCAAGCGATACATACTTGGTCACAGCTATAATCTGTATTTCATCTCTGTTTCTTCCTGACCGCTCGCAGGCTTGCCTTATGCGCTCTTCAACATGCAGTAATCTATGCTCTAATGTTGTCGACATTGTTCACCTCTCCAAGATGCCGATCCAGCTGGCCATCCGGCCGGTCGGGCCGCCTTCCTTACGGTGGGAGAAAAACAAATCCCGCCTGCAGCCAGTGCACCACTCTGTCAATTCGATATGGATCGGCAAAATTCCTGCTTTTATCATAATCTGTCGGTTTATTTCTTTCAAGTTTAAGTTTCCTTTGCCGTTTTCATGCATGCGGAGCAAATAATCTGCATCGGTCTCGCGCAGAGGAAGGTTTTCAAGCAGCTGATTGACCTGCGAGATTACGGCGCCGTCCACCTCATAGCAGCACGAACCGATGGAAGGTCCGATTGCGGCGGCCATCTCCTCCGGACGCGATCCAAACGCCTCTTCCATCGCATGGATGGTTTCCAGCGCAATTTGCTGAACCGTGCCCTTCCAGCCTGCATGCGCCAGCGCGACTGCATGATGCTTCGAATCATAGAAGTAAAGCGGCACGCAATCCGCGTAATAAGAGGCAAGCAGTACCCCAGGTTCATTCGTAATAAGGGCGTCACAGCCGCGGATCACGTCAGCATGAGCTCCTCTTCCTTTGCCTCGTTCTTCTCTCATAACACGATGTACCCGGTTGCCATGAACCTGTTCGGCGCAGGTCCACGCCTCAAACGGCCAATTTAGAGCTTCCGCGACGAGCTTCCGATTTCTAATAACAGCTTCATCGCGATCGCCGACATGCAGACCCATATTTAAAGAAGCCCAAGGCGCTTCGCTTATTCCTCCATCCCTGCCCGTAAAGCCGGCGGTCAAGCGTTCATAGCGCTGATTCCAGCCGGACAACAAAAAAAGCGAAGGTCCCTTCGCCGTTTGAATATGGTTAAACACTTCCATTTGAACATCCGCCTTTATAAAGGTTTTCGCTGTAAACCACGCATCGCAAGCGTTCACGCAGTTAGACTTTAGTTTATCTCGTTATGAGCGAGCGTGCAAATCATCTTCTTCCGAACGAATCGCTTTGGGTTCATCCATTCTTACGAGCACAACATCCGCTCCGATCTTCACGATATTTCTCCATGGAATGACGACCTCCGTCCCTCCGCTGCCGAACATCCCCAGAAATTTCGTGTACTGCGGGATTACGATGGAATCAATGCGGCCTTGTCTCAGATCAAGCTCCAGATCCGTAATTTGGCCGAGCTTCTTGCCGTCTACAATATTGATGACGTCCTTCGTTTGAAAATCGGAAATCTTCATCAGCCGCCCCCCCCATTCCTATTAAGAATTCGTCCGTATTGCTGTTTATATAACTATATGAGCAAATCGCCTAAAATGTCCTCATCGCCGCGAAAAATGATCTGACTTTCGGCCGAGCGCGAGCCTCGTTCGGTTTATCTAAGCGAAAACGCTTATTGGCGTCCTTGTCAAATTTAAAAAGACGGTGCCGCGAGGCACCGTCTTTTACGTTTTTACATGCTTTTGCATTTGTTGGATGGCCGACTTCTCCAGCCGTGACACTTGAGCCTGCGAGATGCCGATTTCATCGGCGACCTCCATTTGGGTTTTGCCTTCAAAAAATCGCATCGACAAAATCATTTTTTCACGGTCGTTCAGCTTGTGCATCGCTTCCCGCAGCGCAATTTCTTCAATCCACGACACATCCTTGTTCCGGTCGTCGCTAATTTGATCCATCACATAAATCGGGTCGCCGCCGTCATGATAGATCGGTTCGAACAAGGATACGGGATCCTGGATCGCGTCAAGGGCAAAAACGACGTCTTCCTTTGGCACATTGAGCGCTTCCGATATTTCAAATATCGTCGGTTCGCGCGAATTTCTGTTGGTTAAGCTGTCTCTCACCTGAAGCGCCTTATAAGCGATATCCCTCAGGCTCCTCGATACGCGTATCGGATTGTTGTCTCGCAAGTAACGGCGTATTTCTCCGATAATCATCGGTACGGCATAGGTGGAAAATTTGACGTTTTGTCCAAGGTCGAAATTATCTATCGCCTTCATAAGACCGATGCAGCCGACTTGAAATAAGTCGTCCACAAACTCTCCCCTATTGTTAAACCGTTGTATAACGCTAAGAACAAGCCGTAAATTGCCGTTTACTAATTTCTCTCTTGCTGCCCACTCGTTGCGGGTTTGCAATGCCGTAAATAATTCCCTCATTTCGGCATTCGTTAGGACAGGCAGTTTCGCGGTATCCACTCCACAGATCTCGACTTTATTTCGGGTCAACGTGATTACCTCCCAAGGAGAAACATTAATGTACATTATCTCCTCAGCAGGTCTTTTTATTCCTGCAACGACATCGTTCGACATCCGCCAGTTTATGCCGCAAACTAGACCATTTTATTAAATTCCTTACGCAAACGCTTAATAATTCGCTTCTCCAAGCGGGAAATATACGATTGCGAAATGCCCAGAAGGTCTGCGACATCCTTCTGCGTTTTTTCCTCGCCGTCGGCTAGTCCGAACCGCAGCTCCATAATAATACGCTCCCGCTCGGACAGTTTATCCAGCGCCTTATGGAGCAGCTTTCGGTCGACCTGCTCCTCGATATTGCGGTAAATGGTGTCGTTCTCCGTTCCGAGCACATCTGACAGCAACAGCTCGTTGCCGTCCCAATCGATATTGAGCGGTTCATCGAATGAGACTTCCGTTCTTGTCTTGCTGTTGCGGCGCAGATACATCAATATTTCATTCTCGATGCAGCGCGAGGCATAAGTCGCGAGCTTAATCTTTTTCTCCGGATCAAACGTATTTACGGCCTTGATCAATCCGATCGCGCCGATCGATACAAGATCCTCGATATGAATGCCGGTGTTCTCAAACTTCCGGGCAATATAGACGACGAGCCTTAAATTTCGTTCGATAAGCATCGCTCGGATCGCCGTATCGCCGGAAGGGAGCTTCTCCAGCAAATATTCTTCTTCCTCGCGGGTTAATGGAGGCGGGAGCGCTTCGCTGCCGCCGATATAATAAATCTCTTCGCTTTTTAGCCCGAATAAAAATAAAATTCGATAATAATATAACTGAAGGATCAATTTATACTTGACGAGCATCTGGCCCATCCCTCCTTGATTGTATATGCATTCGTTCACGCTTGCTGTTGTACCATTGACGGATGGATAATCGCTCGATATGCCCCATCAGACGTTAGCTTTCCGCCATCAAGTCCGATAAGGACTTTTCGCGTTTCATAAACTCGACCTTCCTGCGTAATTTCAACCGAATCCGGTTTAAGCGCAAGCATAAACTGCGAACCCCGGTTAACGCCTCTAAAGGGCACGAGCCGCAACCTGTCTTGCCAAATAAAAGTCTGATCATCCATTCCCGCTACAAGACGATCCACTTGTGCGTCGCGTATGCTGTTCAACCACGATTCGGGCAGATCCTCCTGCCATAAAGCGGCTTCCATCACCATGACCGGCGTTCGCGTGAGCGGATCATACAATTGATTGCCGGTATCGATCAGCCCCGTGCAGGTATGAATTCTTTCACCGATCGTAATTTTCACTTCTGCCAGATGTGTGCGCACCAGCTCCCGTTCTCTTTTTTGCGTCAATACGGTACGGTATATATACAGCCCGATACAAAACGCAGCAATGAAATAAAACAATCCCATCTTGAGTTCTACCCTCATGCTGCCATTCACGAACGAAATCGTCCTCCATACTTCCCCGGAGCCTTGCATAAATAAATAATAAAGCCCTAACACAGCGCCGGCAGCGACAAAGTTAACTGCGTAAAACGCTCCGATATTTCGCACAAAATGTTGGATCGACGAAAATCCGAACGCAATCCAGACCATAAATAACGATATGGCTACTTTCACGGCTAAGGTAAACAAAAAAGAAAGTTGCGGAAATAGCATCAGAACGACATAACAGGCTCCGACAGCAGAAGCCAATAACACCCGCCATGGACGCGGCTTTAAATGACGGGCCCATGCCGAAGTTAATAGAATCGCACCGTCAACGAGAAGCTCTCGCAAAAACATAACATCCACATATACAGCCACTTCGGTCACCTTCCTGCCACTGTCGGTTAACGGGTCTGCAGCAGGCACCCGGGAGAACG
The DNA here is from genome assembly GCF_000422465.1 of Paenibacillus harenae DSM 16969. Classification (GTDB taxonomy): domain Bacteria; phylum Bacillota; class Bacilli; order Paenibacillales; family Paenibacillaceae; genus Pristimantibacillus; species Pristimantibacillus harenae. The sequence continues at coordinate 1,586,032 of NZ_KE383842.1, forward strand.
ATTGAGACTAGTATATTAAAATCCTATTTCAAAGTCTGTCTATTCATGACGGCTTGACGCATCTTTTTTTGTCGAGTGATTGTATAAAAACCGTCAAACTTACCTCACTGCGTAAAGGAATTCCATTTAGAATTTGATGTAAATTAGGACTATACGTATAGTTAAAAGACGTATTGCAATGCTGACTTTTTTGTTATCCGGCGAAAGCGGTAATTTCGGTATTGGGGAGATTAGAAGTTTTTGTCAGTTCACGCGGTTTATGACAATTATTTAGCAGTTGGTTCATAGAATAAACAGGCGGGCGAGCGAAGCCTGATACGCTTAATAAGTGAAAATCAAAAAAATCCCGCCAATTCCGGGATGTCCGGCATGGCGGGATCGGTCTGCATATTAACGGTCGCTCCGCGGTCGATTACGGAGAAACGCGGGAATTTCCAGTTGATCGCTGGATGTGTTATTGGCGCCGAACGGCTTAACTGCCGGATTGTTGCCGGTATGTCTTGAATCTGCCGAATCAGCTTGCTGCTGTTGAGGTGCGCGGCGTACCGGGGCAGGCGCTTTGTGTTCAAAACCGGTCGCGATAACGGTAACTTTGATTTCATCCTTCAAATCCTCGTCAATAATGGCACCGAAGATCATGTTCACATCCGGATCGGAAGCCGAAATGACGATTTCAGCAGCTTCATTCACTTCATAGAGCGAAAGATTGCTGCCGCCTGTAATATTCATGATGACGCCCCGCGCGCCGTCGATAGACGTTTCAAGCAGCGGGCTCATAATCGCTTTTCTTGCCGCTTCCGCAGCGCGGTTCTCTCCGGTAGCGATGCCGATACCCATAAGCGCGGATCCGCGTTCGGTCATAATGGTCTTCACGTCGGCAAAGTCCAAGTTGATTAGTCCCGGAACGGCGATAAGGTCGGAAATACCTTGCACGGCTTGACGGAGCACGTTGTCCGCCTCACGGAACGCTTCCAGCATAGGCGTCTTCTTGTCAACGATTTCAAGCAAACGATCGTTCGGAATGACAATCAGCGTGTCCACCTTTTCCTTGAGCGCTTCGATTCCAAGCTCAGCTTGTCCGGAACGTTTGCGGCCTTCGAAAGTAAACGGACGCGTTACGACACCGACAGTGAGCGCGCCGCATTCGCGTGCGATCTCTGCGATTACCGGAGCCGCTCCTGTACCCGTGCCTCCGCCCATCCCGGCGGTTACGAACACCATGTCAGCGCCTTTAAGCTGATTCGCAATCACTTCGCGCGATTCTTCGGCTGCTTTGCCGCCTACCTCCGGATTAGCGCCTGCGCCTAGACCTCGGGTCAGCTTATCGCCGATTTGCAGCTTATGCTCTGACTTGGCCAGATGCAGCGCTTGAGCATCGGTATTGACCGTTATAAATTCTACGCCTTTCACACCATTTTCAATCATCCGGTTCACGGCATTGCTGCCGCCTCCGCCTACACCTATTACTTTAATTTGAGCAAGTGATTCAAGCTCAAAGTCGAATTCCAACATCTTTCATTTTCCCCCAGTCAAGCGTAAACCGCTGCAACCGGCAACAAAGCGGCTGGCAGCGTTCCGCGGTGAAATATAAGCATCGCGTTGAGGTGAAACTTATATTATCTCAAATTTTAAATAAATTCATTAAACATGCTTTTAATCCGCTCGAACATACCGGGTTTAGCTGAAGGTGCTGGACTTGCTTTGCGGCTTGCCGTTTTCTTCACTGCTCCGGCTCCACGAGCCCCCATATATTTCGAAACATACTGAATCATGCCGACGCCGCTGCTGTAAGCAGGATCTCTAACCCCGATGTAATCCGGGAGCGCAATTCTTACCGAGGACTCCAGCTCTGCCTGGGCCAAAGCAAGGGTTCCCGGCATCGATACGGTGCCGCCTGTCAGCACAAAACCGTTCACCTTATCACCGTATCCGAGAACGCGGACTTCCTGACGGATCAGATGGAAGATTTCCTGCATCCGCGGCTCGATAATGCTTGCCAGATCCAATTGCGAGAATTCCTTCTCCACGTTGCTTCCCATGCGGGTTACTTTAAACTTCACATCTTCGGCAGCGTCAGGAACATTCGAACAACCGTATTTGAGCTTGATTTTCTCCGCTTGCTCGCTTTGCGTGCGCAGACCGTACGCAATATCGTTCGTCACATACTCGCCGCCGATCGGCAGCGTAGAAGTGGCTGCCAGTCCGCCTTGATCATAAATAGCGATCGTACATGAGCCGGCGCCGATGTCAACCAGCACGGTGCCCATCGACTTCTCGTCCTTGGTTAGCGACATGACCCCGGAAGCCAGAGATAACAAGATGACGCCGGATATTCGAAGTCCAGCTTTCTCCACACAGCGCATAAGATTATGTATCGCCGTCTTCGTGCCTGTCACGATGGTCGCCTCAACCTCGAGACGAACGCCGATCATCCCGCGCGGATCGGAAATCCCTTCAAGGCCGTCCACTAAATATTGCTTCGGAACCAGATTGATAATTTCACGCTCAGGTGGAAGCGCGACTACTTTTGCCGCCTGCAATACGCGTTCAATGTCTTCCTCTCCGATTTCACGATCCTCGTTGGATACTGCAACGACGCCACGATTAGTCTGCAGCGCAATATGATTGCCCTGAATTCCTACATAAACGTCTGATATTTGAATGCCAACCATACGTTCCGCATGCTCAATCGCGTTGCGGATCGATTGCACGGTTTGGTCAATATCTACAATAGCACCTTTGCGAATACCCTCCGAGTCGGCAGATCCAACTCCAATAATATTAATGGCTCCATTATTCATTTCGCCAATAATAGCACGAACTTTGGATGTACCGATGTCCAAACTGACGATGATGTCATTGCTGCTCAACTCGCGGCACCTCCGTTTCAAATAAAGATTTGATATATTGCACTTGCCCAAGGTCTTTGTACATATTCAACGCCTTTAATATTTTCCCTCTTTTTTCAACAAAATTTTCATTATTTTTTCGTATCGTGTCGAGCTCCGTCCCTTGCTGAGCCTTCATTTTTCTCATGTTTTTCAGAACTGCCGATAATAAATGCGATAACTAAAATTCTACCATTCTTTCAAGCTATTGAGTAGTCTCTTTTTGCTCCGCATCCATATTTTCTGGAGATTCCGGCTGGAACGGAACATAGGTGTCGGCAAGGAGCATCGTAATCTTTCCAGGCTCCTGGGTTTCAATGACGGCATTCAGCGCTTCGATCTTGTCAGGCAAGACGGATACGGCTGTAATAACCTCAAACTTTGTCCTTGTAAACATGACGATCCGGTCCGGATAAGCTTTTGACGGAAAAGGAATGATCTCGGACAGGTCCGAAAGCTGTTTTGCGGGGATTTTGCCAAGCTGCGTCGTCAACTCCGCCTTAATCGGATCATCCGGAGACCAACCGGAAAGCACAGGCTTGTCTACCAGCAGCAGTTGATCGTTGCTTGCGCTTACGCTTGTGCCGTTCGACAATAGCGCAGTCATCTCTCCTTGATCTGACAACTCGAAAGCGACGACCGGAAATTCTTCCACCGCAATTTTGAATACGCCTGGAAAAACCTTCGTCACCTTTGCCTGGTTCACTTGCGGCAGCGTCTTAATATTTTCTTCGATCGTTCCGGAAGAGGTGCCGAAAAAAGCGTCCCCGACAGCAACGGCGGCTGCTTGTCCGATTTCCTCCTTGGTGGCGAATCTCGTTCCATCGATTTGAATTTCCGAAATTTTGCTAATCGAAGAATTAAAGAATAAAACGGCCAGTAGAGCAATAAATAATAGAAAGAGTATAATGATCAGCTTTCGGCTTCCCGTTCGCTTTCGGCCAGGTTCTTTTAATACAGGCATCTGAGCGCTCATAACTCGTCCCTTCCTTTACCAAAAAACATCCGGCGTTCCCCTTCGGAAAGATCGTCTCAGCTTACAAAGTAAGGCTAAGCGAGGGAAGCCGGTAGTTTCTATCTTGCTGCTCATTTGCATATCATTAATTATTAGGCACCGGCGAGTATCGCGAAATACGCGCTCCAAGCCTCGATAACATGGTTTCGATTTTGTCGTAGCCCCGATCGATATGATGAATTTGCTCAACGACCGTCTTTCCTTGCGCGGCCAGTCCGGCAATAACAAGCGCGGCGCCTGCCCGCAGATCGGTCGCTTCGACCGTAGCTCCATAGAGACGAGGCACGCCGCGAATGAAAGCGGCATTCATATCCACGCGAATATCGGCCCCCATCCGGATCAGTTCATCCACATGCTTCAACCGGCCTTCGAAAATCGTTTCTTTCAGTACGCTCACTCCGTCGGCGAGCGTAAGCAGCACCATGAGTTGCGATTGCAAATCCGTAGGGAAAGCGGGGTACGGAGACGTTACGATCCTCTCGACCGCCTTAGGTCTGGCGGCGCTGCCGACTTTAATTATATCACCGTCGATGACAATTTGAACACCTGCACGGCGCAGAACGTGAATTAGGGAGGTTAAGTGCGCAGGTTGCGTATTTTGGAGGGTTACTTGACCGCGCGTCGCGGCAGCGGCTACCATAATCGTCCCTGCTACGATCCGGTCCGGAATCACCTTGTAACGACATGGCGTTAACGACTGTACCCCTTCTATCGTTATGGTATCCGTTCCGGCGCCCATAATCTTCGCGCCCATCGTAATCAGAAAACGCTGCAAATCTTGAATTTCCGGTTCGCGTGCGGCATTGCTGATCGTCGTCCGTCCCTCGGCCAGAGCAGCGGCCATCATAATGTTCTCCGTTGCGCCGACGCTCGGGAAGCTTAAATGAATATCGGCTCCGGTCAGTTTATCCGCGCGGCATATGATCCGGTTACCCAATTCCTCTATTTCCGCGCCAAGCGCTTGCAGTCCCTGCAGGTGAAGATCGATCTTACGTTCGCCGATTGCGCAACCGCCCGGCTGATAAACTTGCGTTTCGCCAAACCTGGCTAATAACGGCCCCATTAGAAAAATAGAAGAACGCATCTGTCTCATTAACGATTCCGGCACATGGGAAGTATGTGCGGTTTCTGTATCCAGCACAACCGTGCCTCCCGTATGCTCGGCGCGGCATCCTAGTTCGCGCAAAATGTTCAGCATGACATCGATATCAAGCAAATCAGGCACATGATCGATCGTAATGGTGCCTTCGGCCAGCAGACTGGCAGCCAGTATCGGCAAAGCGGCATTTTTCGCTCCTTGGATAACTATGGTTCCTGAGAGTGGTTTCCCGCCTTCAATCACCAATTTGTCCAATGTATCACCTCCGAATTACCGCTCGCCCACCACCAATACTTCCGGTACCAGCAGGATGCCGAAGCGATCCTGCACAGTGCTTCGAATATGAGCGATGAGGGCGAGAACGTCTTCAGCTGTCGCTTGCCCGGTGTTTACAATAAAATTGGCATGCTGCTCGGAAACCTGCGCGCCGCCGCGGCGTACGCCTTTAAGCCCCGCCTCTTGAATAAGCCGGGCGGCATGATCGTTCGGAGGATTACGGAATACGCTGCCCGCGCTTGGAAGCTGCAGCGGCTGCGTCTTTCGTCTCCTATCCTTATGAGAGGCCATTGCGGCTGCTATTTCCTTCCGGTCACCCTCCGCAAGCTCAAAGGTCGCCTCCACGACGACTCCCTTTTGATCCTGCAACACGGAATGCCGGTATGAAAACCGCATATCGTCCTTTTCATAGCGAACCAATTCTCCTGTTTCCAGTACAATCTCAGCTGACTTAAAAATACGTGACACATCCGATCCGTGCGCACCGGCGTTCATATAGACGGCGCCGCCTACCGTACCTGGAATTCCCCCCGCGAATTCAAGTCCGGTCAGCCCTTCCTTCCCCGCCATAACCGATAGCTTAATGAACGAATAAGAAGCGCCGGCGACCGCTAGCGAGCCTTCGAAACGCACATAATCTAATCCCTTGTGCGGCTTCATTACAACTCCGCGAATCCCTTTGTCACTCACCAGCATATTGGAGCCCCGGCCCAAATTAGTCCAAGCAATCCCGTGCTTGCGGAACAAGCGGACAGCTAAGGCTAATTCTTCTTTGCCTGCGGGGAGGATAAGGATGTCGGCAGGTCCGCCGATTTTCCATGTCGTATAGTTCGAGAGCGGTTCATTGTACAATATTTCGCCTATGCCGGCTTGTTCCAATTCCGCTTTAAATGCATCCATCTCGTTGAATCCTCCTTCGGAACTAGCAATGGGGATGAGTATCGAACGATTCGCAAATGCCGGATCGGGCAGCACGGGAGCCGCGCGGCCGGACATTTCAGCTGCAACAACCGCCTTTCGGGCGACGGTCACGAATATAGAGTATCTTATGCCCATGTAGGCTCTTGTGTGACAATGGCCCATACGCCGCGATCCGCGTTCAATCGCACTCTCATCCTGTTTCAGTCAGGGAGCTCTCAGGGTTGTCTTTCTCCCCCGGGAACCGCCCCGTTTCATTCCTATGAATAATTTCTCATCTTGAATATCGTGAAATATTAAGTAATATGCCAAGCGCCGTCAACAACAGCGTCAGTGATGATCCGCCGTAGCTGACGAGCGGCAGCGTTATCCCCGTAACAGGCATCATCCCGATGACAACACCGACATTTATAAGAACCTGTACGCCGACAATGCCGGTTATGCCTACAGCCAGCAAGCTGCCGAACGTATCGGGAGCCGCGATTGCCGCGCGCACGCCGCGCCATACGACGATCAAGAATAATAAGATCAGTGACGTTCCGCCGATGAAGCCAAGCTCTTCCGCCAGGATCGAGAAAATAAAGTCCGTTTGCGGCTCGGGCAGGTAGCTGTATTTTTGCCGGCTCATGCCGAGTCCGAGACCGACCAAGCCGCCCGGCCCGATCGCGAACAAGGATTGAATAATTTGGTAGCCCCCGCCAAGCGGATCGGCCCAGGGATCAAGAAAATTGGTGATCCGCTTCAGCCGGTAAGGCGCCGCAATAATCAGCCCGACAAAACCTGCAACCCCGATCATCGCTAAACCGCCCAGGTGAGTCAGTCTGGCGCCCGCCGTGAAAATAAGCAGCAGCGACGCTCCCACCATGACCGCTCCCGTTCCCAAGTCCGGCTGAAGCATAATGAGTCCGAAGGCTAGTCCGACCAAGCCGAGCGGCGGCATGAGCCCTTTCGTGAAGTGGGTAATCGTCTGCTGCTTCTCGGATAGCCACTTCGCCAGAAACAGAATCATGGCCAGCTTCATGAACTCGGAAGGCTGAATGCCGAAGGAGCTGATGCCGAGCCAGCTGCGAGCGCCGCCGCGGACGACGCCGACGCCGGGAATAAGCACGAGCACAAGCAGCCCGAAGCAGACGAGCAGCGCGATCGGAGCCCATTTCTTCCAGGTCGTGTAGTGCGTATTCATCGTAAAAATTAATGCGCCGATGCCTAAGGCGGCAAATAGCGCCTGACGCTTCACAAAATAGAATCGGTCTCCGTGCTCATGAAAAGCAAGGACAGCGCTTGCGCTGTACACCATAATTAATCCGATTGCAAGAATCAGCCCTATTGCGGCAAGCATCCAAATATCCGGGGCAGAACGCGCTTTGGCCATAGCGAACACACCTCTTAGCATGGGAAAGTAGGGACATGCCCCCTACTTACAAGGTATGCGCCGAATCCTTAAAAATGCGCCCTCTCTGCTCATAGGTAGCAAACATATCCCAGCTGGCGCACGCCGGCGACAGCAGGACGATGTCGCCGGGCTCCGCCATGGCCGCGGCTTGCTTCACCGCTTGCCGGAGGACGGATTCGGCGTCCTCACTAGGTTCGGCGATTTCCACTCTCGCTAAACCTGCGAGCTTGGCCGCGCGGGACAGCTTCTCCCGTGTCTCGCCAAACGCAACGAGCCCCTTCAGGCGGTCGCGGAATAGCGGAACGAGCTCCATGTAATCCGAGCCTCGGTCAAGTCCTCCAGCCACAAGTACGATCGGAGCGGCGAGCGAACGCACCGCCATCTTCGTCGCCGCAGGATTCGTCGCTTTGGAATCGTTATAATATTTCACGCCGTTCACCTCGCGAACGAACTCCAGCCGGTGCTCGACGCCTTTAAACTGCTTCAGAGGCTCTATAAGCTGCTCCGGCGGCACTCCCGCCGCCAAGCATGCCGCGACGGCAGCCAGCGCGTTAGCGGCATTGTGGCGCCCTGGAATACCGAGCTCGTCTACCGGCAATATCGCCGTTTCGGATCCGTCAGCCTGACGGAACATAATTTGCCTAACCGTATGCCCCCCCTTATCCTCCGGGTCCAATGGAAACGGGGGATCTATGTAGACGCCTGTCTCCAATCGCTCATACAGGGAGAACGGGAGAAGCTCCGCTGCGAGCAGCGCGGATAATGCCCGGCATTCCGGATCATCCCAGTTGATCACGGCCGTGTCCTCCGGCGTCTGGTTATCGAACAGCTTCGCTTTGGAATTGACGTAGTCATCCATATCGCCATGGTAATCAAGATGCGTCTCCGCAATGTTCAACAGCAGCGCAATGCGGGGACGAAATGCATCCGTTCCCTTCAGCTGGAAGCTGCTCAGCTCGGCAACGATCCATTGATCCTCCGCCGCTTCGAGCGCCGCCTCACAGAGCGGGCGTCCGATATTGCCGGCCACAATCGGCTTCATGCCGGCAGATTCCAGCAGCTCGCCGATCCAGGTAGTCGTTGTCGTTTTTCCATTGGAGCCCGTGATGCCGATGATCGGCGCAGGCGAGAGCCAATAGGCAACCTCCACCTCCGTAATGACCTCAACGCCGATCGCTTCGGCTTGCGCCACTGGCGGCGCCGAATATGGAATGCCCGGATTTTTGACTAACAATGCCGTATCCTCCGTAATCAGATCATCCGGATGATAACCGCATAGCACAGAAATGCCCAAAGCAGTGAGTTCATCCGCTTCGGGGCATAATTCGCGTTCTTTCTTGTCGTTCACGAAGACGTCGGCGCCTAATTGATGAAATACTTTCGCAACGCTGACCCCGCTTCTGGCCAAGCCTAATACGACTACTCGGCTGCCTTGATAAGTTGCCGGATGGTTCATAACTGACAGTCCCTTCTATGGATACATGAAACGGCTCCGCTTATGCGGAAGCCGTCTGCTCGACTTGCATTTGGACAAGCTTAAATGACAAACATCAGACCGGCAGCCGCCAGAACAAGTCCGACGAGCCAGAACACCGTCACGACCTTCCACTCCGACCAGCCGATCAATTCAAAATGGTGGTGAATCGGACTCATCTTGAAAATCCGCTTGCCGCGCAGTTTGAAGGACGTTACCTGCAAAATGACCGACAGCATCTCAAGCACGAAAACGCCCCCGATAATAATGAGCAGCAGCTCGGTCTTCGTCAGGATAGCCACTGCCGCAATACCGCCGCCGATGCCAAGCGAGCCCATATCTCCCATGAACACCTTGGCCGGATGGGCGTTGAATACAAGAAAGCCGAGCACGGCGCCGACCATTGCGGCGGAGAAAACCGCGGATTCATGGGCCGAGGTCTGCAGCGCCACGATCGTGAACGCGCCGAACGCGATCGCGCTGGTGCCGGCAAGCAGGCCGTCGAGCCCGTCCGTGAAATTAACCGAATTGCTCGCGGCGAACATGATAATGACTACTAACGGATAATAAAACCAACCCAGATCCATGCCCCAGCTTGTACCGGGAACTGTAATTTCCGTGCTGTGGTTCATATTATACAGCATAGCGCAGACCAGAATCGAAAAGAGCAGCTGTCCGAACAGCTTCTGCCTGGCCGTCAGGCCAAGCGACCGCTTGAATACGATTTTAATATAATCATCCAGAAAGCCGACAAGCCCAAAGCCCAGAGATGCCGTAAGGAGCACCCAAAATTCGGCCGTTTTATCGGAAAATTTCAAGAAGGCGATCATGAGCGCGAACATAATGATAATACCGCCCATCGTCGGCGTTCCGCTCTTTTTCAAATGGCTTTGCGGGCCTTCCGTACGGATCTGCTGACCAAACTTTAAACGCCGGAGCAGCGGAATGAACAATGGCACCATCAAAACCGCCAGCAAAAACGAAGCTCCGATCGAAAATAAAATGACCATCATGTCCATAACGTCACCCCACCTCTAAAGCTTGGACAATCTGTTCCATCCGCATGCCGCGCGAACCTTTGATCAGCACAATGTCCTCCGGCCGCAGCTCGGCGCGAAGCCGCTGCGCTAGCTTTTCCTTATCGTCAAAATGGATGACGGCTTCCGAAGCCGAGCTTGGAAACCGCGAGCCCGCACCCTTTGCGGTATGTACCGACAAAGGTCCGTAGGTAAACACGGCATCGGCCTTTGACGGCGTAATATATGCGCCGACATCGAAATGCAGCTCCTGTTCTTCGGGTCCCAGCTCCAGCATATCGCCAAGCACAATCCATTTGCGGCGGTAGCCGTCTAATTGTTCGACAAGATCGACAGCCGCCTTTACCGCGGTTGGGTTCGCATTGTATGCGTCATTGAGAATCATTGCCCCGTTAAAGGCGCGAACCGGTTGAATCCGCATGCCCGTAAGCTTCATGCCGCCAAGTCCTTCAACGATCTTCGCGGCGGGAACGCCGAAGAATCGTCCGACGGCTATCGCTGCCAGCGCATTGCTTACGTTATGCCGGCCGGGAACCGGAATGCGGACGGTACCCATCCCGCTCGGCGTGCCGTTATACAGCGTCGTAAACGACGACGCCTCCGGTCCGATCGTAATATCGGCAGCCGACCATTCGTTACGCTCGCTTAATCCGAACGTCCGGCGAACGATGCCTGCGGGAAGAACGGCCCGGTGAAGCTCCGACTCCAGCAGGGGCTCATCGCCGTTGTACAGCAGCAGCCCGTCCTCGCTTAAGCCCTGGGCAATCTCAAGCTTCGCCTTCGCAATTCCCGCTCGGGAGCCGAGGTGCAGCAAATGAGCATCCCCGACGTTCGTGATGATCGCGGCGTCGGGCTGAGCGATTTTCGTCAGAAGCTCAATCTCGCCGAATCCGCTCATGCCCATCTCCAGTACCGCAACCTCCGTCTCCTCGTCCAGCCCGAGAACCGTAAGCGGCAATCCGATATGGTTATTCAGATTGCCTTCCGTTTTACGCACCCGATAAGTCGTGCCGAGGATGGCGGCCGTCATATCCTTGGTCGTCGTTTTGCCGTTGCTTCCCGTAATGCCGACCACGCGGACGACGAGCTCGCTGCGGTAAGCCGAAGCGAGACGCTGGAGCGCGGCCAGCGTATCTCCCACGATAAGCAGCGGAACATCCGCGAGTCCCTCCGGCACTTCGCGCCCCTTCTGCCACAGCGCAGCCGCCGCTCCGTTCTGAACAGCCTGCTCCAAATAATCATGGCCGTCGAAACGCTCGCCGGCCAGAGGCACGAACAACCGACCCGCCCCTGCCTGCCGCGAGTCGGTCGTCACACCCGATATTAGAAGCTCAGGATCGCTTCCATTCCATTTAGCGCCGCTCATTTCGGCTATTTGCTTGATCGTACGTTTAATCAATGTATGATTCCCCTTATCGCTTCTTTCGCAACTATTCGATCGTCGAACGGATGCTTGATGCCGTTTATGTCTTGGTAGGTTTCATGACCTTTCCCCGCAATCAATACTACATCGCCCGGGCTTGCCATTTCAACCGCTTTTTGAATTGCGGCCTTGCGGTCGGCGATTAACTCGTATTTTTCATGGTTAATATTGCTATTTATCAGTCCCGCTTCGATATCCTTCATAATGCGTTCCGGCTCTTCCGTGCGCGGATTATCGGAGGTAATAATCATATGCTCGGCATGCGCCGCCGCTATGGCTCCCATTAACGGACGTTTGGTCCGGTCACGGTCGCCGCCACAGCCGAATACGCAAATAATCCGTTTCTCGGCGAACTCCCTTACCGCTCTCAGCACGTTATCGAGTCCATCCGGCGTGTGAGCATAGTCGACAATAACGGCAAAGTCTTGTCCGGCATGGACCGCCTCAACGCGTCCGGGCACGCCGGGAATAGAGCTTAGGCTGGAGGTTATCGCTTCAAGCTCTACCCCTTCAATTAGTACTGCGCTCATGGCCGCTAATGCATTATAAACATTAAACTTGCCGGCCATCTGGAGCGTAACGTCCGCATCGCCCCGGAACGTGCTGACGCGAAAGGTTGTTCCCTTCGCCGTTATACGGATATTCGACGCGCGGACATCGGCGGGATGATCGATGCCATAGGTTACGACATCGGCGGCTGTAAGTTCTGCGTACGCAGCGGCGACTTCATCATCCGCGTTAAGTACAGCGTATGAACGCTCGGTTTCCTTCGCTTTATATGCATTGCCTAAACGGGAGAAGAACAACCCTTTCGCCGCCGCGTACCGGCTCATCGTTTCATGATAATCCAGATGATCCTGGGATAAATTCGTAAATACGGCCGTCCGGAAGCGGCAGCCCTTCACCCGGCCCTGCTCCAGCGCATGCGAGGAAACCTCCATGGCGCAGTATTCGGTGCCGGCGTCGCGCATGCGGCTCAAATACTGCTGCAATTGCAGCGTCTGCGGCGTCGTGCTTGACATCGGGAAGGACAGCCCCGCATACCGCAGCTCGATCGTGCCGATGACGCCGGTCGCCCTATTCTGATCGTTTAGGATTTGCTCGATTAAATAAGTCGTTGTCGTTTTTCCGTTCGTGCCGGTAACGCCGATCAGCTTGACGTCCTGGCTGGGATAGCCGTAAAAATGATTTGCGACAACGGCCATGGCCAGCCTCGCGTCCCGTACGATGAGCTGCGGAATGTTTACCTCTTGCTCTCTCTCCGCTATGATGGCGGCCGCGCCGGCTGCTGCCGCTTCCTGTGCAAATAAGTGCCCGTCTACCCGGTGTCCCCTCAAACAAATAAACAATTGGCCTGCCTGGATGGTTCTTGAATCATTCCCGATTCCGGTCAATTCCGTCTCCCCATCGCCAACGAGCCGCGACGTTATAAGCAGCTTAGCAACTTCCTTCAATCGCATCTGCTACAACCCCTCTCTTAAGCGCTAACGGTTTTACTATATGCCGTCAGCTGCGCTCTCGTTAACTACAATTATAGTCAGTGGGAGTGGGATATATTATCGTCTTCGCCCAAATAGATGCGGATGGTGGAGCCGCGGTCAACTCTCGTGCCCGCTGCGGGCGCTTGGCGAATGACCGTTTTGCCGGAACCTGCCGTTGTCAAATTGAAATTCATATTCAAGTCTTCATAGATTTCCGCTACCGTCTTGCCGACCAGATTCGGAACCGTTACAATCGGAATTTCCCCGTATGTGTATTCCCTCTCGATTTGCTTCTCGCGCGGCGGAACTTCCAGGATAGAGAGCGCATCCTCCATGATGTTGTGGACGATCGGCGCGGCGACGACGCCGCCGAACTGGATGCCCTGCGGGTTATCAACCGCTACGTACACGACGATCTGCGGATCATCTGCCGGCGCGAAGCCGATAAACGATACAATATGTTCATTCGGAGAGTAGCGTCCGTTTATGACCTTCTGCGCCGTTCCTGTCTTGCCGCCGACGCGATAACCGTCGATAAACGCGTTTTTCCCCGTGCCTTGAGCGACGACGCTTTCGAGCGCCTCCCGCACCTCCTTGGACGTTTCCTCCGAGATGACACGGCGCACCGCTTCAGGTTCAACCGTCTCCACAATTGCGCCCGTTTCGGGGTTAATCCATTCCTTTGCGACATGAGGCTTGTATAGCGTGCCGCCGTTAATGGCTGCGGAGACGGCCGTAATTTGCTGGATCGGCGTTACCGAGACGCCTTGGCCGAAGGCGGTTGTCGCCAGCTCGACCGGTCCGACCTGGCTGAGCTTGAACAGAATGCCGTTCTCTTCGCCGCCGATATCGATTCCGGTCTTCGTGCCGAAGCCAAAATTTTTAATGTACTCGAACAGCTTAACTTTCCCTAACCGGTTGCCTAACGTGACGAAGCCCGGGTTGCAGGAGTTCTCGACGACCTCCAGGAAGGTTTGGCTGCCATGGCCGCCTTTCTTCCAGCAGCGCAGCTTGGCGCCGCCGACTTCGATGAAGCCGGGATCGAAGAAACGTTCATTTTTCAAATCGACCTTATTTTCCTCCAAAGCGGCTGCCAGCGTTATAATCTTGAAGGTCGATCCGGGCTCGTACGTCATCCAAATCGGAAGATTGCGGTTATAAACCTCCGAAGGCACCTCGCGGTACTTATCCGGCTCGTAAGTAGGACGGCTCGACATGCCCAGAATTTCTCCATTGTTCGGATCCATCGCAATCGCGATCGCGCCGTCCGGCAGCAGTCTCGCCATTGCCTGGTCAAGCTCCCGCTCGATGACGGTTTGGATGTCCTTGTCGATCGTCAGCTTCATGGTGAGGCCGTCCTTCGGCTCGACATAGGTATCAGAAGAATTGGGCATCGTACGCCCCGCGGCATCCGACAAGAACGATACGCTTCCGCCAATTCCGCTTAGCAAGGAATCGTATTTGGCTTCTACTCCCGTTAAGCCCTGATTATCAATGCCCGTAAAGCCCAGCACATGCGCGGCGAGACTGCCGTACGGATAAAAACGCTTATTGTCCTCGGCGACCACAACCCCCAGCAGCCCAAGCTGACGGATTTGCTCCGCCTTATCGATCGTAATTTTCCGGCCGCCCGGACCCAGCTTTACGATCATTTCCTTGCTTTTGATTTTTTTGAGAATCGTCTCCTGCGACATGTCGAGCAGGGGCGCCAGCGCCGCGGCCGTCGCTTGATGATCCTTTATTTGAACCGGAATCGCATAGACCGTAGGTGCGCTCACGTTATAGGCAAGCTGCACCCCGTTGCGGTCGACGATTTCCCCCCGTTTTGCAACATAAGGAATATTCCGCCTCCAGGAGTCCTCCGCCCTGCCGGCCAGCTCCTCGCCCTGCCAGAGCTGCACATAAGCAAGCCGGAAGCACAAGGCCATAAACGATACTCCGGCCAAAATAAGAATTATAAATAAACGGCGCCTGACTGTCACATTGGATACCTTCATTACTTGCTCCTCCTCCGCATGACTGGTTCGCGTGGAGCGTACGCTTACGCTCATTCCCAGCCTATTCGGGACAAGCGGAGGATAGAACAAGCTTTAGTGACTCTTGCCTTACTCGGCAGACACGACTTCAGTGCGCTACCCTTCCGCCTCGTCGTCAGCGGAATCGTCTGTGTTATTTTCACCGGCAGCTTCCGTATTGTCTTCCGCCGTACTGCCGTCAGCCGACGGATCGGCTTCGCCTCCGGCGCCCTCCGATTCCGTAACCGCACCGAGCGGCGGAGCGAGAACGACCTTTAAAACCTTCACATGGTTTAACGTTTCTTCCTTCTGGGAGACGACAAAGCCTTGTCCTTCCGGAATAAGACGGATGCCGACCAATGACGCGATCTCGAGGGCGTCCCTCAGCGAGACGCCCGTCAAGTCCGGAATCACCAGCTTATCCCTCTGCTCCGTAATTAAGTAAATGCGCTGCGTCGGATGAATCGCCGATCCTGCGGCCGGGATTTGCTGCAACACGGTCGCCCCGTTGCCAACCATTTCGCAATTAATCGCCAATGCCGCCAGCTCCGCCTTTGCTTGAGCGACCTTTAGCTTCGAAAGATCTGGAACCTCTACGGTCGCTTCCTTCTTACCGGAATCAGGAACGGTTTCCCGGCTAGGCGGCACGCCCATTTTGCGCAGGCTCTTCAGCACGATCTGCTTGAAAGCCGGCGCGGCAACTTTACCGCCGCCCACCAATGGATCATTCGGCTCGTCAACGACGACGTAGACAACGATCTTCGGATCTTCGACAGGCGCATATCCGATGAAGGATACAACAAATTTATCGGCCGAGTATTTGCCGTTTACAACCTTTTGCGCCGTTCCCGTTTTGCCTGCTACGCGGTAACCTTCAATGTACGCGTTTTTACCGGTACCCTTATCCTGGTCGGATACGACCTGCTCCAAATATTCGCCGACTTTTTTCGAGGTTTCCTCGGAGATGACTCTGCGAATGACCTTCGGCTCGATTTCCGTTGTCGTTTTCGTTATCGGATCCGTCACTTTCTTCACGATCTGAGGCTGAAGCAGCTCTCCGCCGTTCGCCACAGCCGCTACGGCAGCCACCTGCTGGATCGGCGTCACCAATACGTTGCCTTGACCGAACGTCGCTCTGGCAACGTCACTCGGATATTGAAGATTAATCACGCCTGCCAGTTCATTGCTAAGCGAAATGCCTGTCTTCTGGCCGAATCCGAATTTAGAGAAATAATCGCGGAGCTTATCCGCGCCTATCCGCTCATAACCCAGCTTAACGAAGGCAACGTTGCTCGAATGCTTCAGCCCGTCCAGGAACGAGATCGTCCCCCAGCCATCGCGTTTGATATCGTTGATCGGCTTTGGTATTCCCTGAAGCTTAATGCTCCCCGATTTGAACATCTCGTCCGGATTGAACACGCCTTCCTCCACCGCAGCCGCGAGAGTAGCGATTTTGAACGTGGAGCCCGGCTCGTACAACGATTTGATCGCATGATTATAAAAATTCGCATAAGGGCTCTTCCAAAATTCATTCGGATTAAAGGTCGGCACATTCGCCATGGCCAATATTTCCATCGTATTCGGATCGGCCGCAATAATCGTCGCGCTCTTCGGATTATATTCCTTCACGATCTGTTGCAGCGCTTCCTCTACGTAATATTGAATGTCACTGTCAATGGTGAGCTCGATGTCCTGGCCGTTCTCGGCCGGCTGAAAATCAACCTCGCCTTCGGCCAGCTGGACTCTTTTGCCGTCCTTCTCATATTTGATCCAACCGTCCACGCCTCTGAGCTGCTCGTCATAGAACGCTTCAATGCCGCTCAGGGCCTTGCCCTCTTTGTCCAAATATCCGACCAGCTGCGAGGCCAGCGTATTTCTCGTATAATAACGTTTCAAGCTCTCCGTCAAATAAATGCCGACATCAGATAATTCCTTTTCTTTCGATAATTGTTCGCGGAATTCTTTGATTTGATCGGCAAGCGATTTATCGATTCCCCAGCCGCCTTCGCGCATTTCCCTATTGCTGTAATATTTCCCTTCCGCATTTTTCGCCGTTACAAGCTTGCGCAGCTCCTCCTTCGGCTTACCCAAAATCTTATTCAGCCCGTCCACAATCTCATCCTCGATATCCGCGTCATGGATTACCCGGGGATTGACCGCGATATTATAAGCGATCGTGTCCATCGCGAGTATATTCCCGTTCCGGTCCGTAATCGAACCCCGCTTGGCGGACAGCACCTCGGCCGCGGACCAGCGTTCCTTCGCTTCTCCATACCAGAATGCGCCCTGCACAACCTGCACAAAGTAGATTCTACTGATTAAAATGAGAAAAAGGAGGGTCATTACCCCTCCAAACAACAATGTCCGTAATCTGATTCGTTTAATCATCATTATTCACCCTATTCGTCCGATGCCGATTTCGTCTCTTTATTGCCGGTCATCACGGTGATTCCGCCGTCCAGCGAGCTGACCATACCATGCGATTCCGCCAGCCTGCGGATCCGTTCCGGGTCGCTGAGCATTTCGACCTGCTTCTTCAAATCTTCCATCTCAACCGTCATCGTCTGATAGTCGCTGTTAAGCTTCTTGATCTCAACGTTCATGTCATAGATTTGAGCATAGCGGAAAATAATGACGCCGGCAACTGCAACGCAAACAAGCACCGTGAACATGTACAATAGCTTCTCCTGTACCGGAATCGATTTGCGGGTGACGACGACTTTCTTCGTTTCCTTAACTACCGTTTGCTGGTTTTGCTTACGCTTCGGCTGCAGCGCCAAATTGCCATTAATGTACGCCAATTCAAATCCCCCTTTACAATTTTTCAGCTATTCGAAGTTTGGCCGATCTTGCGCGCGGATTGAGCTCAAGCTCTTCCTCGCTTGGCAATATCGGTTTCCGATTAATTAATTTTATTGTGCCGCTGTTCCCGCAGACGCATAACGGAAAATCCGGCGGACAAGTGCATTTCTCTACGAACTTCGCAAAAATTTGCTTGCATATGCGGTCTTCTAGCGAATGGAACGTAATGACGGAAGCTCTGCCGCCCGGTTTCAAGCATCGTACGGTCTGTTCGAGCGCTTCCTCTTCGGCCCCCAGCTCGTCATTGACGGCAATGCGGAGGGCTTGAAAGGAACGCTTCGCCGGATGCGGGCCCGTACGCCTTGTCGCCGCCGGTATCGACAGCTTGATCAGCTCCGCCAGCTCGCCTGTTTTTTCAATCGGCGCCTTTTCCCGCGCTTTCACAATGTTGCGGGCAATTGAACGGGCAAACTTCTCTTCGCCGTACCGGTCCAAAATTCGGGAGATTTCACGTTCCTCCCACGTATTAACGATTTCGTGCGCCGTCAAGTCTCCCTCCCGGTCCATCCGCATATCGAGCGGCGCATCGTGATTGTAGCTGAAGCCGCGCTCCGCTTCGTCCAGCTGCGGACTGGAGACGCCAAGATCGAACAGGATTCCGTCTACTTGAGGCACTCCGTCATTCATCGGGACGCCGCAGCCTCTCAGCTCCTGCTCCAAATCGCGAAAATTGCTGCGTACCAGCGTCACTTTATCCATATAAGGGGCAAGCCGCTTGCGAGCGTTATCCAGCGCCCAGTCATCCTGGTCGAATGCGATTAAGCGGCCTCCCTCGCCCAGGCGGGATGCAATCAGCTCGCTGTGACCCGCTCCTCCAAGCGTACAATCGACATAGACTCCGTCCGGCTTAACAGCCAAACCGTCAACCGCCTCTTCCAAAAGCACTGTAATATGCTGAAACACGCTTCAGCCCTCCCGTTCTTGTTGTCAATTCTAGAAGTTAAAATCGAAATCGACGAGCTTCTCCGCGATTTCGTTAAAGGCTTGCTCGGACTGCTCGTAATAGCCGTCCCATGTTTGCTTGCTCCAAATTTCCACCCGTCCGGACACGCCAAGCACCATGCATTCCTTATCCAGCTTCGCATATTCGCGAAGATGGCTGGGTATGTTTACCCTTCCCTGTTTGTCCAGCTCACATTCGGTTGCGCCGGAGAAGAAGAAGCGGGTAAAGGCGCGGGCATCCGATTTCATAAGCGGCAGCGACTTGAGTTTCTGCTCCAGCACGCTCCACTCGCTCATCGGGTAGACGAATAAACAATTGTCCAAACCGCGGGTTGCAATAAATGAGGTCCCAAGCGATTCGCGGAATTTCGAAGGAATAATAATGCGGCCTTTCTCATCAATGCTATGTTGATATTCACCCATAAACATGAGTTCGCCCCACCCCTTCCCCCTATGCCACCACTTTGCCCCACTTTTCCCCACCTAGATACAGTAGTTCGCCACCTAAAATAAAAATCCTGCTCTGAGAGCAGGATTTTTCAAAAATAATTCATCCTATTAATGATTATGGCGAAGGCGGCTGCTGTTCGTCTTCGGATTTTGCAGCACTTGGTTTATTCACACGCTTCCAGCGGCGTTTCAGCCATACCGCCGGCACGGCGATAACCGCAAGGACAACCAATACCGGCAGCGCTCCCGCCGCGACGACAAGCAGCAGCTTTACCCCTTCCCACACCGCTTTCGCGCTTCCGGACAACGCTTCCGACAAGCGGGTTCCCAAATTCGGATCCCCCTCGCCTACTTGCACGATCGATTGATCCGTCTGGTACATGCGCAGCTCCACGGTGGAGAAGGCAACGTTGTTATCTAAATATCGGATTCTACCTTTGATCCGTTCAATATCCTCCTGCACGGTGCCGAGCTGCTGCGAGAACTTCAACAAATCGTCGGCTTTCACCGCTTGATCCATCATGCTTAGCAGCCGCTCTTCCACCAGCTGTCTGGCTTTCAGCCTGGACGCCAGATCAACGTATTCCTCAGATACATCCTTGCCCGCGATTTTCCGTTCGAAGCTGCGGTGCTTGATTTGCTCCACCCGGTCAATGAAGGACATGAACCCGGCTGCGGGCACCTTGATCGTGTAGCTCGAACCGATCTCGCCGTCATGTCTCGTATCCTGAAATTGCAAAATGTAGCCGCCGCTTAGCTGAATCGCGTTGCGAAGCGACGCGGCTGCAGTCGTTAATTCATCTACCTGCATGTTCAACGACGCCGAATAAATGACTTTTTGATTATACCCGTCCGTAACGGGCAGCGTGTCCGAAGCAAAACCACCGCCCGATGCCGTTTCAGCTCCTGTTTCTTTACCATTAGCAAAGGCATCGCCAAGCGCCTCCGATTCCCCGGGCGAGTCGTTTTTCGCAGCTCCCGCTTCTTGTGACAGTGCAGCGCCGTTACCGGCCGCACTCTCCGATTTAGCCGCCGAATCTTCATTGCTCGCCGAACAGCCTGCCAGCAAACCGGTGACAAGAATAACGATTGCCCATAGATACATCCTTTTTTTGTGTTTATACAAGGATATCCCCCCTTATTATTTCCCTCTCAGACGTTGATGGGCAATAAAAGGTTACAGGATCGTTCGTGATGTATCATTTCTTTGCCCAACAAAAAAACCGCGATCGCTCGCGGTTTTCTTCCGTATTGCCCCTGCAACCCGTTATTCGGCTTCTTTCCAGCTGTCCAAGTAAGCGATCTGCTCATCCGTCAGCTTATCGATGCCGAAGCCAAGCGACTCCAGCTTCAATCTGGCCACCCGCTCATCCAGCTCGTACGGCACGTTAACGACCTTGTGACCGATCTGTTGATAATGCTCATTCACGTACTTTAACGCAACTGCCTGCAGCGCGAACGTCATATCCATAATTTCCGCAGGATGCCCGTCGCCGGCCGCCAGATTAACCAGACGGCCTTCCGCCAACAGGTAGATGCTGCGTCCGTCCTTCAGCTTATACTCTTCAATGTTGCGGCGAACGGTACGAACGCTATCGGACAATGCCGCGAGCTCCAACTTGTTCGCCTCCACATCGAAGTGGCCTGCATTGGAAATGATCGCGCCGTTCTTCATGACCGCATAGTGCTCGCCGCGGATCACGTCGCGATTGCCCGTAACCGTCACGAAGAATTCTCCCGCTTTGGCCGCTTCGATCATAGGCATAACCGCAAAGCCGTCCATGTAGGCTTCAACCGCTTTGATCGCGTCGATCTCCGTGACAATGACATTGGCGCCAAGACCCTTCGCGCGCATCGCCACCCCTTTGCCGCACCAGCCGTAGCCGACGACGACAACCGTTTTGCCGGCAACCACCAGGTTTGTTGTGCGGTTAATGCCGTCCCATACCGATTGGCCCGTTCCGTAACGGTTATCGAATAAATGCTTGCAATAGGCGTCGTTGACGGCGACCATCGGATAACGAAGCGAACCGTCCTTCTCCATGGCTTTCAGGCGGATAATGCCGGTCGTCGTCTCCTCCGCGCCCCCGCGCAGATTTTCCCCGAACTCCGGATGTTCCGAGTGCAGTATAGTCGCCAGGTCTCCGCCGTCGTCAATAATCAGATCCGGCTTCCACTCAAGCGCTTTAATGTTAAGCTCCTTAAACTCCTTCGGGCTCGGATTATATTTCGCGAACACCGTAATGCCGTCCTCTACCAGCGCGGCGCATACATCGTCCTGCGTGGATAACGGATTGCTGCCGGTAATCGTCACTTCCGCGCCGCCGGCCTTCACCACTTTAGCCAGATACGCCGTTTTGGCCTCCAAATGAAGCGCAATCGTAACCTTTAGCCCTTTGAACGGCTGTTCCTTCTCAAATTGCTCGCGTATCGTATTCAATACCGGCATATGAGCCTGTACCCAATCGATTTTCAAACGTCCTTCAGGCGCCAACGATAAATCGGCGATGATGCTTTTCTCTGCTGTACTCATCGTACTGAATCCCTCCTGGATAAAATATTTTGCATCCATGCCGTGCCGATTTATAAATAAACGATCTGGTGTCCGCCAGTGCGGCTATAAGGGGCTTCAAGCAATTTTCCTACCCATGCCGTTTGATATCGATTCCAGTACGATGCCATATTCAATACGCGCTCCTGCGGCTTTCCAAGCGGCTTCAAAGCAAGCTGAATGCGGTCGAACTGCCTTGTCGCGGCTTCGAACTGCTTATTGAAGGCATCTACGGTCTTCGATCCCATATAATTGATCTGCTCCACGATTTTTTGCAGATTCGTATCTCCAAGCTTGGACAGCCCCGGCTGGATGCTTGCCGCCAGCGTCAGAAGCGGTTTATACAGCTCCTCGAAGGATGCCCTCGCTTCGTCAAACCGCTGTTCGATGGACAAGCCGTCCTGCTCCTTCAGCCAACCTGCTTTGCGCTCCTCGAAACGGGTCATCACATCCTCGAAGGACAGCTCGTATTTATCCATATTTTTGGCGATTGTCCCTTCCACGAGCGTATAGGACATACGGGGCACGATAATCGGCATCTCCATCCCCATCACGCGGAAAGCCTCCCCCGTCAACGCCCAATACGCGATCTCGCCGGGACCTAAGACTGTCGCGAGCACCGGAAACAAATAGTCCTGCATGATCGGCCTGGTCAGCACGTTATTGCTAAGCAGCAGCGGCTGCTCATCCGCGATCTGCAGCAGCTGGCCGGCCGAAAGCTCGAATTGGCCTTTGCGGTCCTGATACATGCCGTTCCGCTTGTGCAGCAGCGTTCGTTCATTCCCGTTCTCCGTCCGGAACAGGAACAAATTCGCGCTTCCCGGCGTAACATCCGCCTGAAGCGTGTAGCCAAGCCGCTTAATCTCTTCAGCCGACGAGGTATAGGCCCTTTCCAGCTCATCGTTACGCTCAATCATGGAACGGAACATCGGGGCTTCCAAGCGGCGGACATTCTCGTCATCCGCGTCAATCAGGACCAGGCCCTGTTCGCCGAACAATCGGCTCAAGATCATGGCGAACATATCCGATAAGGAATTCGCTTTCTGAGCCATCCCGCTTAATTCCTCAAGCAGCGCCGGCTTAAATTCGGAGTGCGGAAGCGCTTGTTCCAGCTCGCTCAGCAATTGCTCCCATGTCCCTGTCGCGATAGCCGTCCGGCTGACCGATGTCCGCGATCCTTCAGGGCGCGCCGCCGCAAGCTTGCGGAGCTCCTGCTCCGCCGTAACGACATAAGCGTGATTCGCTTCGTCCCAGTCATGATCCTCGCCCGCAACCCAGAACACGGGAACGACCGGTCTCCCGAGCTGTTCAGCGGCTGAATTGGCTGCTCCGATAATGGAGACGGCTTTATGTATGACAAGCAGCGGCCCGGTCCATAAGCCGGCTTGCTGACCGCCGACGACGACTGGCGCTCCTTCCGCAATCGCCGAAATGTTCGAGAAAGTCTCTGGCGAAGCGCCTGCTTTCTCATTATATATGCGCAGCACGTCCGCTGCCTCTGCGGCGCTTGCCCTGACAGCCCCGCTTCTATCTAAACGCTCTAACCGTCTTTCCCAGTCCTTCTCGGCCCCGGCATAATAACCGTATAATGAATCGATACGGCTGTCTGTCCGGTGGATATACGCCTCTGTCAAAGGCTGGGCGCCCGGCATTGAATAGGTTTCCGTTCTCATAGCGCAGCCAGCAACCTCCCGCTTCCCAGTCGCACCAAGCGACTCTATATGAATTAATCTTACCCTCGTCATTGTACACAAAGGGAAAGGCAGCCGTCAAAACAAAAACACCTCCAATCCGGTAGAGGTGTCTGCTTGGCGGCGCTAGGCACCCGATGCGAAAATCTTCATGCCGATTGCGATGATCATAAACACAATATAAAGAAAGCTCATCGAAAAAAAACTGAGTCTCCAAACCGCGCGAAAAATCTTTTTGGCATCAACGCTTCCGCGTTTGCGAAACTGCGCATTCCCGATCAATCCGCCGCCCAATATCATGAACAGCAGGATGCCGTATAAACCGAAATGACTGCCGAATATATTGTCAAACAAGACAGCCACGCAGCCGATGAGCAGCGCAGTCGTAATATCCATGGCCAAGTGGAACGCTTTCTTGCGGTCCTGGACGATCGCTCCGTAGCCATACCAGATGACGGCGAAAGGAATGACGGGAAGCACGGCTAAGTAAGCGTATAAATATTTAATGCTTTCCCAGATGGTCTCCAAGATCATTCACTCCTTTCGTGTTCGGACTCTTATGCAGCGCATGAATGAAAGCGGTAACCGCTTGATTCAGCGGGACTTGAAGCGCCAGGCTTCGGGCCATCGCAATAATGCCGCCGTTAATCGCATCAATTTCCGTCTTTCTTCCTGCTCTAACGTCGCCCAGCATGGAGGACACATTCCCGCTCGTCTTCCCGCACACATCCAGGATGAGCTTCCAGCCGTCTTCATCTGCAGCTATGCCCGATTGCCTGAGAACATTAGCCGTTTCTTCATACAACGCCTTCATAAGCGTCCTGCGGGCCGGATGGGCGGGCAGCTCCCCGTTGGTAACGTCAAACAGCGCAGTGAGCGGATTAATTACCGCATTTATTAACAGCTTGTTATAAATACGATCTTCCATGTCATTCGACAAAAAGGAGGTAAATCCTGCCGATTGCAGCGTAGGAATCAACATTTTTTGCAAGCTTTCGTTCAATTCTTCCGGTTTGCTCCCGTTTCCGTCTTGTCCCCCCCAATGACCCAGCCATAGCTGTCCCGTTCCGGTATGTTCGACTGTCCTTGCATCTAACCGTCTGGCCCCTTCGGTCGTAACTGCGGCAATGACGGGGATAGCGTCCAAGCAGACTTGAATGCGCTCCAAATGACCGATTCCGTTTTGCAGACAGACGACCCCCTTGGCGCTTTCGGCCCCCTTCCCCGCCAAAGCCTTTATTTGATCCAGTAATCGATCGTTCAAATCCGTCTGTTTCACCGTCAGCAGGATAAAGCGGACTGCAGCATTCGTTCCTCTTTCCTCCGGATGACGCCTTGCGGCAGCATGTTCAACCCAATTACCCTTAACGGGGACGACTCGTTCGCCGCCGTCCAACGCCTGCAATCTAATGCCTTGAGCCTTAAGCTCTGCCGCTTGCTCCCGGCTTCTCGTCCAAACCGTCACATCCGCTCCCGCCTGCGCCAGCCTGCCGCCAAACAGCAATCCGAGCGAACCGCCGCCGATTACATCGAATATCACGTCGTACCCCTCTCTTTAAGGCTTTCGCTTTCTATCGAGTTATCGTGTTTCCTCATTGTTCCATTGGCCGTTATTGCACCCATCGTATCAAATAGGCCGAAAATATTGCAACTTCCATAATGCCGGTCTTCTAACGGTTAAATAACAATAAGCGAGGCGCACCGGTCACCGGTGCGCCTCGCTTATTGTTCATAATAACTTATTCAATACGTTCCAAATTGCCGTTCGCATCCATTTTGAATCTTGGCTTCGCTTCCTCGTCATTCGTTAACACGGTTAATCTTCTCGCGCGATCCATAATTTGAATCAATGTCTTATAGTCGTCATTGACTGCGCGATAATCCGTTTGTACATTGTTTACTTCCTTAGACAATCTCTCATTCTGCTCACGCAATCGATATAGCTCTTCCTCTTTGTCTTTCAGATCCTTCTCGAACAGCTTTATCTGTCTGGTTAAATCCTGATAAGTTGTTTTCCATCCCCGCAGAAAACGAATAACCGCGTCAATGGAAATACCTTCCTCGATCGAGCCGGCGTCCTGCCTAAATCCGCGTTCATCCGTTTCAAATACGCCAATCGATGAAACTTGCGGCGTTGCGACAACCGTTTGTTTTTTCAAGTAATTGCGTTTTTGACGCTGTTGCTTGGCGATCTGAATCGCATCCTCATACCGTTTGCGGACGCAGCTATTCCAGCGGAAACCGCACGCTGCGGATGTTCTTCCGATTCGTTCCCCTACTTCTTCAAATGCGGCAAGCTGTGTACTGCCTTCTCTAATATGGCGCAGCGTAACCTCGGCGAGAATTAAATCGTCGTCCGGACTCCACGCATCTTGTCTGACTGCTGTCATGCAACGAAAACCTCCTAACGTAAAGGCGCTTACTTTATCTCTATGCCCTTGGTAGAGTTCATAGAATCTATTGGATACTAATTTGTATAACCATTTTTTCTCGGACTCATACATGTTAGGTCTGATATTCGCGCAAACTACATGAAGGAACCGCTTCGCAGACAAAAAGTTTGCGATTTCGTCACCGATGACAGTTTACACTTTTTTCTTCAAACGTTATAATGATCATTAGAAAATCGGGTCGCAAGCGAAAGGGGGATGTTATCATGGCGCGCATGTATCGGGTACTCGGCTTTTGGACCCTGGTAATCGGACTAATGGCTTTCGCAGGCCACATGACGGAATTTGCGCTCTTGTTTTTCGCGCAGGCCGTTGCTTTCGTATTTCTGGGCTACTTGAATTTCTCCGAGAGAACCTACATAGTTATGTTCTGGGGATATATGGTCCTTTCATTCGTAGGCTTTACGTATTGGTCGGTCTTCAAAATGGACTTGCCTTTCTAGAAGTTCGTTCGTTCAAGTACACAAAAAACGGTGTCCCTCGTGCAGAGTGGACGCCGTTTTTTTATGACAAGATATTATAAGCTGTTATCCTTTTCCAAAACCATCACTTTAAACGCCTCGCTCATCTGATCGCTGAGCAGAAGCTGCCTGACCGCTCTATTCGTTCGCGCCGCTTCGCCGAACGGGTCTGAGCCGTTATGGTTTTGAAGCATTTCGAGAACCCCGTTGTCCATTAAAAATTGCTTCTGGCTCGAATAGCTGACCATTCTCCACCCGCTCTCCGCCGCAGTCTGTTGAATAAACGTAAACGGCACATGCGAGGTGATATCCTGCCTGCCAATCCTCTCATAAGGGCTGTCGCTTGCCTGATGCCGCCAGTAGCACATCAGCGTGCCCAGCATCCGGTGCTCGGCCGTATATTCAGCGGCTTCATGCCCGTAATCAATCAAGACCAGACGTCCCTTAGTCATCCTCTTCGCAAGCTTCTCCAGGAAATCGGCCGCTTCGGCGTGCACCTCCGTTTTCTGGCCTTCGATTAACCGGATTCCGTCCCGCTCCAGCCAACCGCCGATTCTAGGTTCCGTAAGCGGCATAAACACCTCGTACAGCCCTCGCTCTACATCGCCCGCGACTCCAAGCTCGACCAGCTCGCCGTTCAAGCGCTGAATCCGATGCACCGGGAATGCGTCGAACAGCTCGTTAGCCAATATTATCGACGGATGCCCG
This sequence comes from Paenibacillus harenae DSM 16969, assembly GCF_000422465.1. Taxonomy (GTDB): domain Bacteria; phylum Bacillota; class Bacilli; order Paenibacillales; family Paenibacillaceae; genus Pristimantibacillus; species Pristimantibacillus harenae. The sequence continues at coordinate 1,613,166 of NZ_KE383842.1, forward strand.
AGCCAATCCGCTGACCAGGCTTCTTCCGATGAGACGATGACCGGAGATGGAAGTAACGCTTCGCTCTTGAAGCTCTCCCGGGCTGCAGCCGCATGCTTCGGATGGTCCTCGATGAGTACGGGAAGAAATCGCTCATTCCAATTACCGCTCAGCCTGCTGCCTGCGGCGGCGATTTGTGCCGAGAGCCTGCCCGTTCCGGCCCCCCATTCAATCAGTTGAAGCGGATTCCACCCCTCAGGTGCAGCTTGGACAAATTCATTCAAATATCGGGCTAATACCTCCGCTAATATGCGTCCGATCCCCGAGCTTGTATAGAAGTCGCCGGCTTTGCCGATGCGGATGACCCCCGTGCGGTAATAACCGTATTCCGGGTGATACAGGCAGTCGCTCATATATTCCCGGAAGGAGACGCAACGCTCCGTATGCTTGACGCCCTGCGCATCGAAGCGCCAGCCGGCCGCCGGCGATGCCGCAATTCGCATGGAAATGAAAGCTGCAAGCGCGTTATCCTTCATGATGAGTTCATCCTTTTCCAAATGTAAGATATAATAGATTTCATTGCCGCATAAAATGAATGCTGAGGAGGGAGGATGCCATTGGTCGAAACCGCCAAGCGTAACCGCATCGTCAAAAAAGCCGCTGCTCTGCTGCTCGCTTTGTTACTTATCCTTCGGCTTCCCGCAGCAGCCGAACCTCAGCCGGAAGAAGACGATTTGCATGCGCTGCTCGAGAAAAGCTTGTCCGTCGTAGAGATCGACAAGGAAATCGTTCGCATACAAGAGCAGAAAAACCAGCTCGCTGCCAGAATGGAAGATGCCGACCGGCAGTTAAGACTGCAGGAGCGGCAAATTTCGGACAAGCAGGATGAAGCCGGTAGCGTCCTGCGCGCTTATTATATGGGTGAACGGGATTTTTTGTTATCTGCGTTAATTTCTTTTGACTCCTTGCCCGACCTGTTTCAAATGCTGGATTATGTGGAGCTTTTATTTTCGCATGACAAGCATACCTTGAAAGCGTACGTCGAGCAATACAGAAAAGTGAAAGACGGCTACAAGCAGCTTGAGTCGCGTCGGCAGGAGCTTACCCTTATCGAACAACAGCTGCAGACGCAGCGGGAACGTGTATTATTGCTTGAACAGCAGCTTGACGAGCAGTTGGCCGGTCGCTCCGATGCGGATAAGCTGCGGCTACTCATGAAAGAGCTTACCTCCTTCTGGGAATCCGTAGGGATCGACGAGGTGAAGCAATATTTTCAAGCGCTGTCGAAAGCGATGCAGAAGCTCCCTAGCTGGATACAGGACAATAAGCAGCTGCTGCAGATTGATGGATTTCAATATACGATAACCGTACCCGAGAATGACATCAATGTATTTTTGCAGGAGCAAAATGAAATTTTCAAGCATTTCTCCTTCGAATTTTCCGAAGGCGCGGTTATGGCCCAAGGACAGCGCGACAATATGGAAATCCGGATCACCGGCCATTATACGATTGTAAATGAACCGAAAAACGCCATCCTATTTCATGTAGACGAGCTTATATTTAATGGATTTACCTTGCCGGACACGACTCGCCAAGCGCTCGAGAGGGAATTTGATCTGGGCTTCTATCCCGATTTGATCGTCTCGTTCCTGAAAGCGAAGTCCGTGGAGATGAAGGACGGCAAGCTCGTTATCGAGCTTAGCCTTAAGCTGTAAACGAAGAAGAGACTGCCGGTTTTTATCCTGAAGCAGTCTCTTCTTGCGTCACGGGCTCTGAAGCAGTGCCTGAACAAAGGCGTCGATTTGAAATCCGTCTTGGGAGAAGTTCCTCCACGCGCTTTCCCGGAACTGCCATTTCTCGGGCCAAAGCGGATCAGGGAACGGAATATGATCGGCGGGCTGATTCGTATTCAGTACCGTTTCCCACCAGGCGGGCGGGGTATGCGATTGCTCCGTTTGGATGCTGCCGTTTAAAGCATATAACGAGGCGCTCGCAGGCAGTTTCGCGAACCGGTCATAATTTTTCTGCTGATTTTGAATTCCCGTCATCTCCTGAATCCACAGAATCGCTTCCTCCTCCGCCAATGTTGAGGAAGACATAACGTAGCTGTGACCGTTCAACCACGGAAAAGGGATATGATTCCGGTCAATCATCAGCATATCTTGCACGCCTTTCGAGAATTTCTCGAACGTCTCCCATGGCAAGACCGCAGCAAGCAGCTTGTTTGCAAGAAACGCTTCATTCAATTCCGCCGATGATTCCGCGTTAATCCGGCTGACATGGCTGCCCATCGACTGAATCCATTTCAGCTGGTTAATTTGCGCTTCATTGAACTTGAATAAGTTAATGAGACCGGCTGGGTCGGTTTGAAAGTTTGCAAGCCATACGAGCTGCTGCCGCAGATCACCGGCGCTCCAATTCAAGATACGCGTCTCCGCATTTATTTCAATCAGCTTGGCCGCTGCTTCCTGATAAGACGGCCAGTCGCCCGGCGGAGCCTTAAGCCCTGCTTGCGACAGCAGCGCGCCGTTCCAGACCACCAGGTAAGGATTCACATCCTTCGGCACTCCCCACAAGTAGCCGTTCCATTTCAACGGATCCAGCAGCCCCGCCAATTGGTCGGTGAGCGTATCCCCCGACATGGCGTTATCCGCGGATTGCAAATACCCCCGTACCGCGAAAGGCCTTACCCAGCTGTTATCAAGCAGCATAATATCTGCAGCCTCTCCCCGCTGGCTGTCCAGCTTCCAGGACTCATATGCCTTATCCACCGCAGGTTCATTATTGAGCGTTACTTGAATATAGGGAAATTTCAACATGAAATTTTGATTTAGTTCTGATAGCTCCCTGTATTGATCCGGCGGCAAGGAAACGTTTACATGAATCTCCGACCTTTGCTCTATGACGAGCTCGCCGCTTGCCGGCTGATCGGCTGATTGGCCGTCCGTCTTGCCAATGCTCGCCGTATTCGCATTGCGGGAAAATTGTATAAGCAGCAAAGCTGCCAGCAGCAGAGCTCCAATGATGAGCGGCGCATATTTTCGGGGAGACACGGCATTCTTCCTTTCGTCCAAAAGACCTACTACACACAGGATAGCAATATTTCCATTCATTGTCCAAATGAACTTCTGCAAGCAGCAGCGACTATCGGCATCCTTGCCAAGAACACATAAAAAAATCCCCCTTGAAGGACAAGGGAGACGAATAACTGAAGCTTTCTCTTACAGCAGATCGGCGGCGAGTTGTGCCAGCTTGGAGCGTTCGCCTTTCTCAAGCGTCATATGACCGCTTATTCCTTCCCCTTTAAACCGCTCTACGATATGCGTCAGTCCGTTGCTTATGGAATCGAGATACGGATGATCAATTTGCTCCGGATCGCCCATCAGCACGATTTTGCTGCCTTCGCCGACGCGCGAGACGATCGTCTTGACCTCATGCTTCGTCAGGTTCTGCGCTTCGTCGATAATGATAAATTGTCCCGGAATCGATCTTCCGCGGATGTAGGTCAGCGCCTCAACCTGAATGCTCCCCATCCCCATCAGTATTTTGTCGATGTCGCCCGATTTCTTCGTATCGAACAAATATTCGAGATTATCATAAATCGGCTGCATCCATGGGCGCAGCTTTTCTTCCTTCTCGCCCGGCAAATATCCGATATCTTTCCCCATTGGAACGACGGGCCTCGCGATAAGAAGCTTCTTATACTTATGCTCATCCTCCGTTTTGAGAAGGCCTGCAGCGAGCGCCAGAAGCGTCTTGCCCGTTCCGGCTTTGCCCGTTAAGGTGACGAGCGGGATATCATCGTTGAGGAGCAGCTCAAGCGCCATACGCTGCTGCGCGTTGCGCGCCGTAATCCCCCAGATCGGATCATTGCTGAGAAACAGAGGCTCAAGCCTTACGCCGTCCAGGCTAACCTTAAGCAGCGCAGACTTTGACGTTCCCATTTCATCGCGAAGGATCACGAATTCATTCGAATTTAGCCGTGTGGACAAATGCAAATTATTGACAGTCAGAAACCGGTACGTATAAAATTCGTCGATAACGGCCGGATGAACATACAACGTCATATAACCTGCATAAAAATCCGACGATACCACGACTTGATCCGATAAATAATCCTGTGCTTGTAGACCGAGCACGTCAGCTTTTATTCTTACAAGAACATCCTTGCTGACAAGAACGATGCTGCGCTTCTCCTCTTCATTCTCCTGCTCTATATGATAATTCAGCGCTACCGCCAATATCCGATTATCATTGGACATGTCGCCAAACATCTCTTGCACGCGCATGAAGCTGCGATGATTTAACTCAACCTTGAGCAAGCCTCCGCCCGGAAGCTCGATCCCTTCGTGCAAATGCCCTTTTTCTCTCATCTTGTCAAGCAGACGTGATACCGAACGCGCATTTCGTCCCAATTCATCCGCCAATCTTTTCTTTGAATCAATTTCCTCCAACACGACAGCGGGAATTATGACCTCATTATCATCGAAAGCAAAAATCGCTTGCGGATCATGAAGCAGCACATTAGTATCGAGCACGAATATTTTTTTCATGAGAACCCTCCCGGCGTTGGATAATCATTAGAATACATACATAACCCTGCTAAACTGCGGTTACACTATGGCGGACAAGCAATGTACTTATTTTCAACGAAAAAGAGGTGGCTAACATGCGCATGCATAAATGGCTGGCGTCAATCCTTATTTTATTGTTTGCTGCGACTGGCTGCACTACCGTTGCACGGAATGACACATCACCCTCTCCGCAAAATAATGGCAACGTAAGAGCTCAGCAAACCGAACCCCGCAAAAAAGAAATTCAAAATTCGGAGCAGGTTGCGGTACATCTGGAGCAGTTGGCCAGAGGAATTAACGGCGTTACGAACGCTCATTGCGTCGTATTCGGAAATACGGCCATAGTGGGCATCGATGTAGACGCCAAAATGGAACGATCAAGAGTCGGCACCATTAAATACTCCGTTGCCGAGGCATTCCGCAAAGACCCGTACGGCGTGGATGCGCTTGTCACAGCTGACATAGATCTGGCCCAGCGGCTGAATGAGATTGGCGCCGATATTAGGCGCGGAAGGCCAATCGCCGGCTTTGCTGAAGAAATGGCGGATATTATAGGCCGGCTCGTTCCGCAGCTGCCGCGCGATATTATGCCGCAGGAGCCCGAGCAGCAGGATGCTCCAAAGCTAAATAAAAAATTGTGATTGTTCGCATCGGCAGTCGTTTAAATATAAAGAAATCGTAAACAGCCCCGAAAGACACAAAGAGCCTAGTGAGTTTATCACCAGGCTCTTTCACAGCGGCGGAAACTTGTACACATGTACAGTCCGCTGCTTTCTTCTATGTTATTTTCCATTTGGACGGAGCTTGCTGTTACGGATTCGGTCATTCCACATGACCTCCTTCTGAACAGAATTCAAAATGGCCTCTGTAGCATCATTATATCCATAATATTAGAGATCGTCTATGGTTATTCAGCCATATTTGCCTGAAGCGCCGCCCGCGCTTCATCTAGCTTCGTTTCGTCCAGATATACGTACGGGCTTCTCCAGCTTCCCTCCAGCGGTATAAATGTAATATCACTGCGGCTCATCCCGAAATATATCTTCATCATGCTAGTGATTTCACCCTTTGGCATATCCATCGTCAAATTGTTGCCGACCGCTTCAATGACGTTGCCGATCTTCGGAGCTGCGCCGAGCGATTTCATCTTATCCGTTAAAGCGCCGATGACTTCGCTTTGCCGTCTGTTCCGGTCGAAGTCGCTCGACATGTTCTTGCCGTCGTTCGATTTGCGGTAACGGACAAAATCAAGCGCCTGGTCGCCGTTTAGCTTTTGGAAGCCCTTCTGCAGATCAATATTCGTCCCGTCCTGCGAATCGGTATATTTCATCCGCATATCGACATCCACTTCAACGCCGCCAAGCGCATCGACTACATCGGCGAAGCCTTGGAAGTTGATGACCGCCGCATACTTTACCTCAATGCCGAACAGCTTGCTCATCACCGTCCGCACTTCCTGCTTCGCATCGGCATAAGCCGCTTCCTTCTCCAAGCCGTTCTTCAGCGCCATGCTATAGAAGTCGGCGTAGAAGCTGTTGGCTTTACGCTCCCTATAACCCTCGACGTCTATCTTTGAATCCCGCGGGATGGAAACAACCGTAGCGGTCTTCGTATTCGGTTTAAATGCGGCAACCATAATAACATCCGTATTCAAGCCGCCGCCATGGGATCGGGAATCAAGACCCATCAGCACAAGCGCGACCGGCTTATCCTTTACGGATTCGCCTGCCGGTATGACGACCGTATCGTTGTCTACGCCAATGGTCTCGACCGCGTCATCTATCTTTAACACCAGGTAAGCGAGAATGCCAGCCGTAATAAGTAAAAGGCCAAATATGGTAAAGAAAAACATTTTCAGAAACGAACGTTTTTTTCGCGGCTTTTGCTTTTTCTGCTTCGGCGTTTGACGGCCCCCCGATCTTGGAGGCAATGCTGATCCTTGACTCATAAGTTCCACCTTCAAGCTCAGTTGTATTTGGGATTCGCTTCAATATCCGCGAGAAGCTGCTCGGCCGATTCCCGCGGGAACAGCTGCAGCTTCGGGCGTCCATCCTTCACATATTTCACATGGATCATCGTCTCATCCGTCTTCGCGATCGCAAAGTCTCCAAGCCCGTGATCCTCCGTCAATATTTGCTCGAAAAATTGGGCCGTATCAAGCGCCGCTTGATCATCGGGACGGGCAGCCGCAACCAGCTTGATCTGAAGCCAGTTGAACAAAGCGTCTTCGAGCCTCATTTCCCCGATTCCGCTTTCTGCGCCGCCGGATCTGCCGATTTATTCCCTTTCCACTTGTCGTACAATTGACGGCCGCGAAGCATCAGCATCATAATTACCGCCACCCCCATGCATTGAATAATCGGCAGCTTATCGACCTGCAATATCATGAGAATAAACGATCCGAAAGCAATCAGGATATAGACAACAATTTCTTTTAATAACGGCAGCTTCTGCTGAGCGCGAAACACTTTATTGAATATGTAGATCGTAAAGCCCAGTATCAGCAAATAAGAGACCAGCTTATGATCACTTAGCCATGCTTGCATGCAGCGTACCTCCCTTTTGTAAATAGAACGCAAGGCTTTGCGCTGCCGCAAAGCCTTACGTTCGTCTTAAATCGTTTGTTACACGCCGGCTTGAGCGGTTTTACGATGCTTCTCGGCACGCTCGCGCTCGCTTTTGTTCAATATTTTTTTGCGAAGACGAATCGACTTTGGCGTAATCTCGCAGTATTCATCATCGTTCAAATACTCAAGCGCTTGCTCCAGGGAGAACAGGCGGGGACTCTTCAAAGTAACGGTATCGTCTTTGCCTGCTGAACGGATATTATTCAACTGCTTCACTTTACAGATGTTAACGATAATATCGTTCTCGCGCGTATGCTCGCCGACGATCATGCCCTCGTAAATTTCAGTACCCGGCTCCAGGAATTGAATGCCGCGGTCTTCTACGCCCATCATGCCGTAGAACGTTGACGTACCGTTCTCGCTCGCAACCAGCACGCCTTGATGACGGCCTCCGACATTAGAGCCCGCAAGCGGTCCGTAGCTGTCAAACGCATTGTTCATGATGCCGTAACCGCGCGTCATCGTCAGGAATTGCGTACGGTATCCGATCAAGCCGCGAGCCGGAATAATGAATTCCAGGCGCACTTGGCCGTTTCCGTTGTTAATCATGTTGACCATTTCCGCTTTGCGTGTACCGAGACTTTCCATGACCGCTCCCATGCTTTCTTCCGGAAGGTCGATAAGCAAGCGCTCGTAAGGTTCTTTCTTCTGCCCGTCAATTTCCTTAATTATGACTTCAGGTTTCGACACTTGAAGCTCGAAGCCTTCGCGGCGCATGTTCTCGATCAGAATTCCAAGGTGAAGCTCTCCGCGGCCGGATACGATAAAAGCGTCCGGGCTGTCCGTTTCATCGACGCGAAGCGCCACATCCGTCTCAAGCTCTTTGAACAGGCGCTCGCGAAGCTTACGGGAAGTTACCCATTTGCCTTCACGACCCGCAAACGGACTGTTGTTCACAAGGAATGTCATTTGCAGCGTCGGCTCATCGATTTTGAGAACCGGCAATGCTTCAGGCTTCTGGGGATCGGCGATCGTCTCTCCGATATTAATCTCGCGAATACCGGCAACCGCTACGATATCGCCTGCGCCGGCTTCTTCAATTTCAATCCGCTTCAAGCCTTGGAAACCGAACAACTTCTCGATACGGGCTTGCTTCACAGCGCCTTCGCGGGTCATGACGGCAACCGTCTGGCCTTGGCGAATGATTCCGCGGTTAACGCGGCCGATGGCGATGCGGCCCAAGTACTCATTATAGTCAAGCAGCGTAACCAGATATTGAAGCGGCTGATTCACGTCCTCGGTGGGCGACGGGATATGGCTGACAATCGTTTCATACATCGCTTCCATGTTCTCGTCCTGTTTGTCCGGATCCAGACTGGAAGTACCCATGAGCGCCGAGGCGAAAACGACAGGGAATTCAAGCTGGTCGTCATCGGCTCCGAGCTCGATGAACAGATCGAGCACCTCGTCCACAACTTCCGACGGCCGGGCGTTCGGACGGTCGATTTTGTTGACGACTACGATCGGCGTAAGCTTGGACTCAAGCGCCTTGCGAAGCACGAATTTCGTTTGCGGCATGCAGCCCTCGAACGCATCAACGACCAGGAGCACGCCGTCGACCATCTTCATGATCCGCTCTACCTCGCCGCCGAAGTCGGCATGTCCGGGCGTATCCACGATGTTGATCAAATAATCCTTGTAATTAATCGCCGTGTTTTTGGCCAAAATCGTAATTCCGCGTTCCCGTTCAATATCGTTCGAGTCCATCGCGCGCTCTTGTACCGCCTCATGCTCGCGAAACGTTCCGGATTGTTGAAGCAATTTGTCGACCAATGTTGTTTTGCCGTGGTCAACGTGGGCAATAATGGCGATATTCCGTAATTTCTCTCTTGCTTGCATAACTAGTAATCCACTCCAATTGTTTTTTATTTATAGATTTTCTACCAACGTCTGCGTCTGCCCAGCATCATCCAGGCGCCTGCTGCTATGAGCGCTATGGCAATCGCATATATCCCCCAGCTCCACAAAAATGGAAGAATGATAAACACGGCAGATGCGGCAGCAAGCGCAATCGAAGCCGTGAGCACAACTCGCGTTCTGGATGAACCGAACAAATAATATTCGTAAAGGCCCGCAGATACTCCGAAAATAAACAGCGGCCACAAATATTTCAAGCTATCCCATCCAAATAGGTTACAAACGATAAACAGCAAGGCATGGACGATAAGCATTCCGCCCGGGACAAGGACAACTGCCGGAACCAGCCTGCCGAAATAAAGCACATGCAGCAATAAACCGGGAATCAGGACGAGCAGCGGCCAGAAGATAGCCCCCAAGAAGCTGAACACACCTAACTTGCCAAGCAAAATAACGACCCCGGCTAACAGCAAAATGATTCCAGCGGAATATTTGTTATTAGACATGCGCGCTTCCGCTCCTTACAACGCCTATCGCATATTTCAACGAAAGACGACAGTTTTTATCTATACTAGTTTAATGGAACTGAACCAAAAATACCAGTACGAAGCATGAGTTTGCGCAAAAAAAACCGCTCCGCTATATTTTGCGTGAACGGTTCGTATCCTAAACAGCGTCAAGCCGGCTTTCTTTTTATGATCGCCAGCGCAATGACAAGAGGCACAGACAGCAGCGGTATCGCCTCCGCCAGCGTCTTCGAGCTGTGAAATAACAGCTTGTCCAGGCCGGGATCGTTCATGAGCATTTCTCCTGCGGCGTAGGCAAGCAGCGCAGCCCCGATATACGATAATGCAGGAAACCTCTGCAGCAGGCTGCCGAGCAGATGGCTCCCCCAAATGATCATCGGGATGCTAAGCGCGATTCCGAGCAGGATAAGGACGATGTCTCCTTCCGCGACCGCGGCGATCGCAAGCACGTTATCCAGACTCATGACGAAATCGGCTACGACGATCGTCCAGATGGCCTGGCCGATCGTTTGCGCCTTTTTCACCGATTGCCGCCCCGAATGTCCGCCCGCGTCCGCAAGCAGCTTGACCGCAATATAAAATAGCAGCAGCGCTCCGATTGCTTGCAAATACGGAACCTGCAGCAGCGATATCGCCGCGACCGTAAGCGCGCAGCGGAGCGCAACCGCCGCAAGCGCCCCCCACCACACGGCTTTCTTGCGCTGCTCCCGCGGCAAATGACTGCTGGCCATCGCAATGACGATTGCGTTATCTCCGCTCAGCAGTACATTAATTAAAATAATTTGGATAAAAATAATGACGCTGTCCATGATGCATCCCCCCCTCTAATCAGCTGTATGAACAAGCTGTGGGGAATATGTCCAAAAAAAAAATTGAATCCTTCTTCCCGAAGGCTCGTATTTATTGTAGACTTCAAGAAGTGCTTGTTTAGAGAGGAGGGAAACATCTAATGGATTTATTCTCGGCTGAGTTTTTCACCGCTCTGTTGACTATCGTTTTCATCGACCTCATTCTGGCTGGAGACAACGCCATTGTCATAGGGCTGGCAGCTCGCAATCTGCCGAAGGAACAACAGAAGAAAGCTGTTATTTGGGGTACGGTAGGTGCAGTCGGTATCCGGATCATCGCTACGCTGCTTGTTGTTCAGCTTCTAAATGTGCCGTGGCTTAATCTGGTAGGAGGTCTATTGCTTATATGGATAGCCTACAAATTGCTGGTTCAGGATGATTCGCATGACAACGTGAAAGCCGGCAATACGCTGTGGCAATCGATTCGCACCATTATTATCGCGGATGCGGCAATGGGCATCGATAATGTCATTGCGGTAGCAGGCGCAGCGCATAACAACATGGTGCTTGTCATTCTTGGTCTCATTATCAGCGTACCGATCGTTGTATGGGGAAGCACCCTGTTCATCAAGATCATCAACCGCTTTGAATGGATCGTTTATGTCGGATCGGCTGTTCTTGCCTATACGGCTGCTAAGATGATTACGCATGAGAAATCATTCAAAGAGTTTTTTGAGACGAACCCGGTAATCTATTGGTCTTTTGTCGTGGTTGCCATTATCCTTACGATTGCAGCCGGTTGGTTTACCAACTCGCGCAGGCAGGCGGCAAGGCAAAAAAGCAGCGAATCCCACTAACGGGATTCCTGCTTTTTTTCTTCGGCTAAAACCAGCTGTCTTCCCCCGCTGATTGTACGGCCGTCTGACTAGCCGCTGACAGCATCAGCTCCTCCGTACCTTCGACGGCCGCCGCTATCAGCTCATCATAACCAAGCATTTGCTTCTCCGCCTTCATAACGATATTGAGGTTGGGATTCGTGCTCGGCGACTTCGGCAAAAACAAGGTGCAGCAATCCTCATAAGGAAGGATAGACGTTTCGAACGTTCCGATCCGCACGGCCACGTCAATGATCTCCTGCTTGTCCATCATAATTAAAGGCTTGAGAAGCGGCAGCCCGGTTGCCCTTCCGATTACGTTCATGCTGGCCAGCGTCTGGCTAGCTACTTGTCCCAGGCTCTCGCCCGTGACGATTCCGCCCGCGCCGCTACGCTGCGCAAGCTGCTCCGTGATTCGAAGCATCGCCCTGCGCATAAGCGTAATAATCAGGTTATCGTTCTTCGACTGGGCAATCTTTGTCTGGAGATCCGTGAAAGGCACGAGATGCAGCTTGATCGGCTCACCGCTGTAATAAGAAAGCCGCTTCGCCAGCTCAATCACCTTGTCTTTCGCTTTGTCGCTTGTGAACGGATAGCTGTGGAAATGCACGGCCTCCAGCTCCAATCCTTTGCGCAGCGCCATCCACCCCGCTACCGGACTGTCGATGCCGCCCGAAAGCAGCAGCAGCGCTTTCCCGTTAGAGCCGTAAGGAAAGCCGCCGGCTGCCGTTATGACCTCGTAATAGAGATAGACCGCTTCCTCCTGGATATCTACGCGCAGTTCCACGTCGGGCTTCTTCACGTCTACTTTGAGTTCAGGCATGGAACGCAGCACGTAACCCCCGACCAGATGGTTCATCTCCTGCGAGGTGTGCGGGTATGCCTTCCAGGCGCGCTTGGCATTCACTTTAAAGGTGGCGGGCTTATCCGGGATAGACTGCATCAGGGCTGCGGCCGCGGCTTGTATTTTCTCCAGCTCCAGCTCCGTGCTCATGACGGGGCTGACTGAAATAATGCCGAACAAATCCTTCAGCCGGTCCGCCACTGGTTCATAGGGCAGCCCGTTCAGCTTCACGTATAATCGCCCATATGACTTAAAGTACGTAACCGGTCCAAATCCGATTAGCGCTTGCTTGACCTGATCGATCATCCGCTTCTCGAATCGGTTCCGGTTTCGCCCTTTCATCGTTAAATCGCCGTAACGCAATACAATTTGATCATAAAGCAAGGTTAGGTCAATCTCCTCTCAAGCGGCTTTAATTGCCCGACAATGCGGCGAAGAGCAGCGCCCAGCTCCGCGATATCCCGCTCCTGATGCTCGTCGCCGAAGCTGATCCGAATGCCGCCCGACGCCTGTTCGAGGCTGGCGCCAATGGCAAGCAGGACGCGGCTTGGCTTATTGTCCTTCGATGAGCAAGCCGATTTCGTTGATGCCATTATACCATGCTGCTCCAGCATGTGGATGACAACCTCCGGTTTCATGCCGGGATAGGAGAAGTGAAGGATGTGCGCGGCCGAGGGCTCTCCGCCGTTCACCTTCAGCTCCGGAATTTCCGCGATGATTCCGATCAGCTGCCGCTTTAGCCCGAGCATTCGCCGCTGCCGCTCCTCCATCGATTCCATCGACATGCGCAGCGCCTTCGCTGATGCGACGATGCCGGGAACATTTTGCGTGCCGGCCCGGTATCCGAACTCCTGCGTTCCGCCGGTAAACAGCGGATGCAGCGACAAGCCGTCGCGCATATACAGGTAACCGACGCCCTTCGGTCCGCGAAGCTTATGCGCCGAGCCGGACAACAGGTCAATCCCCCACTCCTCAATCTGCAAGGGCAGCTTGCCTATGCTTTGTACCGCATCGACATGGAATATCACTTTCGGCAGCCGCTTCAGAAGACTGCCGATTTGGCCAATCGGCTGCACGGAACCGATCTCATTATTGACATGCATAATGCTGACGAGGATGGTCTCGTCCGTAAGAGCCTTCTCTACCTGCTCCGGGGTGACATGGCCGGATTCACTGACCGGCAAATAAGTTACGCGGAAGCCTTCCTGCTCCAGTTGGGCAAATGCTTCGTATACCGAAGCGTGCTCGATTTGCGTTGTGATGAGATGCCGTCCCCTGCCGGCATACTGCCTCGCCGCGCCTTTAATCGCCAGATTGTTCGATTCCGTCCCGCCCCCCGTAAAAATCCAGGAGCCGGCTTTGGTTTGTAACTGGCTTGCGATTACCGCGCGCGACCGCTCAATCAGTTTGTCAGCGGCTGTACCCGCAAGGTGGAGCGATGACGGATTCGCATATTCCGAACGCATCACTTCCATCATCGTCTGCACGACCTCGTCGTAAGGCGGCGTTGAAGCGCAGTGGTCAAAATATAACATATCCGTAGTATCCCCCTTTTCAAAAAGAAAAAGATCAGCGACCGCCTCTGCAAAAAAGCGCAGAAAATCAGGATCGTGATCTTGTTGCCGCTTTTGTTATCTAACTTGCAATACCTTAGCGACATAACGCTGCGTCTCTTCCGGCAGCGCTTCTAGATTTGCTGTCAGCTGCTCATTCGTCCGGATTCCCGCGCGGTCGACGCGTCCCGGTCCGGCGTTGTAAGCTGCCAGAGCAACCTGCTCATTACCGTTATATTTCCGAAGAAGGATGGATAAGTACTTCGTGCCGCCGTCAATGTTCTGCGCAGGATCAAATGAATCCGTAACGCCAAGCCCTCTCGCCGTTCCGTCCATCAGCTGCATCAGGCCCTTCGCTCCGGCGCCGGATACGGCATCCGCCCGAAAGTCCGATTCGGTCTGGATGACCGCCTGTATGAGACCGGCATCCACGCCGTATTTCGCTGAAGCCTCTTCAATCAGGGTATCGTATTCGCTTGGGCTTCGTTCTGCCGCTTCACTGCCGCCTATGTACGAAACGTTCGTTAATCCGTTCAGAGACGACAGCTGCGCCAGCGCGTCCGCGGGTACGACGGATACGGAAGAATGGCCGCCTAATAAGCCGGAAGACATATATTGAGACAATAAAGTATCGAATAAGGAAGCGGAGCCGTCGCCGGCAGACGCATTCAACGGGTTGGCAGCGGATTGCATATTGGCGCCTGGCGCCAGCTGGAGCTGAAGCAATGTTTTTAAAATACGCGGATCGATACTCATGATTTCCTCCCGGCCTGATTGCGATGAAAATAAGAATTCGAGATCAAAATAAACGTTCTATTATCTATATCGGTTCTTATTGTACATGTTTTTAGCCCAAACAGCCAGCCTGTCTGATCGACCGAAGCCAGCCTATAAGAAAATATTAAAAAGCGAATCATGCCTGCAATGAGGAATGATCCGCTCTTTATAAGCAAAGCTTCTAAGATCGCATTATTTATAAACTTTCACGCGCTCCTCAAGCGGTTTAAAATCCTTCTCGCCCGGCTCTGCCGTCGGCTTGCCGAATGGCATTTGCGCAACCATCTGCCAGGAATCAGGAATGGACCAGGCTGCTTTGACCTCTTCGTCAATAAGCGGGTTGTAGTGCTGAAGCGTAGCCCCGAGGCCCTCGGCCTCAAGCGCTGTCCAGATGACGAATTGGTGCATGCCTGACGTATGCTGCGACCAAATCGGGAAGTTCTGCGCGTAGGACGGGAAGCTTTGCATCAATCCGTCGACGACATCCTTATCTTCGAAAAACAAAACGGTGCCGTAGCCGGCTTTAAAAGCGTTCATTTTCTGCTCCGTCGACTCGAATTGGTCGGCGGGCACGATTTTACGAAGAGTTCCCGTTGTCAGGTCCCAGAGCTTGTTATGGTTCTCGCCAAGCAGCACGACGACTCTCGTGCTTTGCGAATTAAAGGAAGACGGCGTATGCTTAACGGCCTCCTGGACGATTTCTACGATTTTGTCATCGGAAATGACGGCTTCCTTGCTGATCCCATAGATCGAGCGTCTGTTTTTTACTGCCTCCAAAAAGGGTTGGGATGTCATTGATTCTCCTGCCTCTCCTTTAATATATTACTTAATTTAATATAGTTACTATAATATTTATATAAAACAATGTCAAGAGCACGGAATCATTATTCCCCATCTAATCGTAAATATGCCCGATCAGTTTGACAGCTCCCAACAGCAGCATGCAAATGCCGAAAGCGACCAGCTCAAGCTGCAAGAGATACCATGGCCAGGGTGCCAGAAAATCCAGCAGTGAAGCCGTGGACGGCTTGCGCGCAAGAAACATGAAGTTCGTCGTTCCTGTAACGATATTTGTAATGGCGGCAGGAACGGCCAGCACGTGCAGCCAAAGCATCGCGCTCAGCACGGAACGATAAGTCGGGCGGTAACGTTCAACGGCCATTAAGAACAAGGCTGCGCCAATGATTCCGATGTGGGCGATAAAAAAATGAAAATACCGGAATTGGGGAAAGCTTACATCTAAATTCGGCGTGAGAATCGCTTGCAGCGCGCCCATGCTGCCAAGAAAAAACACAAGACCGTACAGCCGTTTATGATTCGTCATCAACGTGAGCGCCGACAGCAGGACCATCAGGCTGCACAGCTGGAACGGCAATGAAGCAACCTCCCAGTTGCGATCTAGTACATAAGAGAGCTGGAGCGAAGCCTCGGAGCAAAGCAGCAGAGCCGCCAGACTGATCCGCGTAATTTTGTTCGCCTTTGGCTGCCGAAGCCTCTTCCGGAGCAAGAGAATACCTGTAAATACAAGCAAAGCGGCTGCCAATGCCGATAAGTGCGCCGCCGAGAAAAGTTCAAAATCCACGTCTTCTCCCCCTTTCCATCCCGCTGTCTCTATTTCAATTTTGTTAAATTGCGGCAAAAAAAAATAGTACCAACTTTACTTGGTACTATCATTGTCATTCTGCTTTTGAAATAAGCCCATTTCCTTCGCTTTATTTGCCGCTTCGCGGGAGCCCGGGAGATTCAGCTTTTTTAATATATGATTCACGTGATTTTTGACGGTGCGAATGGAAACGACCAGCTTATCGGCAATTTGCGGCTGCGTATAGCCTTGGTCGATCAAGTCGAGGAGCTGCAGCTCGGAAGGCGTAATGAGGTCATGCAGCTTCTTCGCTTCAAACTCCCGCTCCAGCTGCTTCAGCCGGCGGAATTCCTCCCGCATCCGTTCCGCGACCGCCGCGTTAATCGGCGACTGCTTGCGATACGCGGATCGAACAGCCGCCGGCAGCGCTTCAAAGTCGGATTTGATCTGGTAATCGATCGCGCCCGCCTGAAACGACCGGAAGATGAGCTCCTTCTCTTCCATCGACGTCAGCATGATCACGCGGGAGCCGGTAGCGGAGGCAGCCTCCTCGGCGAGCATAACCCCTTCCGGCCGGCCGTCCAGCATGATGTCCATCAGAATGACGTCCGCCGGCAGCGGCGCATGCTGGTCATCCGATAAAGCCAATCGTACAATCTCCGCCCGGTCTGCTGTCCATACGACCTCCATATCTTGTTCCTTATTTAAGTATGCGACAAGGCCGCGCAGCCAGTCGGGATCATCCTCGACGATCCATACCCGAATTTTAGACATTGACCTTGCTCCCTTCTCTGCGGTTAATGCGGTTCCTCACAGCATGAACTTTTTTCTTCGGAAATGTCATGTAAACGGAAGTGCCGGATCCCGGTTTGCTGCGGAGCATAAGCATCCCTCTATGCTTACGCATGACATGGTACGCATACGGCAGACCAAGGCCAAAATTCGCGCTGCTGCCGCTCTTGGTCGTATAGAACGGCTCGAGCACCTTCGCCGTCTCCTTCTTGCTCATGCCCGGCCCCGAATCCCGAATCTCTATGACCAACTCCCGCTTCGTTTCGGTTAGATGAATGTACAGCTCGCCGCGGCCCTGCATCGCTTCGATCGCGTTCGATACAAGATTTCCGAGCGCTTCGCTGATTTGCGCGGGATCGATCAGACAGGTCCAGCCTTCAACAAGCCCGCAGCGCAGCTTCACATGCTCAAGCACAGGCTCATAAGCCTTCAGCGTCTGCCGAATAAGCTCGGACAGATCGACGGCCTCGGCCCGCAGCTCCAGATCCTCCGTACGCCGGTGCACCCGCTGCAGCATATCCTGCATATGGCGGGTAGCGTGTAATACCGTCTCTATGTCGGCTAACAGCTCCCGTTGATTGGTCTCGACCGCATAAGCCCTGATTTTCTCCGAGAATAGACGCATTTTGCCGGCGTCATTCTTGATGGCATGATTCAGGATCGCCGTGCCTGACGTAACAGCCCGCAGCGTCGTATCGAATCGGCGGCGATCGACCAAGATGCGGACGCCCATGAAGCCGTAAGTAAATAAACCGACCACGAATACCGTTACGCCAAGCCCCACAATCCAAGTATTATAGACCCACATCCGCAGATGGCCGAAGCTGGGCAGGACGTAATTCATCACCATACTGAACATAACCGGCGGCAATACGGCTGAACAAACGATCCAATGCGTACGGGAAAAGGAAGCATACAATTGACGCTTCAGCAGCACCTGCACCGTGCCGTACAAGATATAAGGAACAGCCCACCAGACGACGACACGGAACGTGATCGGATAGATCTCGTTGTATGGAGGGGTAAAGATCAAGCAGCCGATAATGGGAACGAGCAGCAGAAGAGGAATGAGCTGCCCCTGCCGCTCAGATAATCGGACGGGCCGATAGGCGATCGCAAACAATACGAAAGCATAAGGCAAACCATAATATGAAAATACGGAAGCGGCCGCCTGCAAGCGGTATAGCAGCTGCTGGGCCACTTCATTCATGCCTGCATCCGCCGCGGCCGGCAGAATGTATTGATCAAGGACGGCCGCCAGCGCTCCTGCTCCTCCGCTGAAAGCAACGGCACCGAGCCATCGGTTAACGGCGGCTCTCCGGTCCGAAAACCAGACGATGGCCGCGATCGTCCATAGTGCGATTAGTACGAACAGCATATGACGTCTCCTTAGATGTACGATGGTTAGAACTTCTCAACGTTCATTTCGGCATTTTACCCGTTTATCCCTCTTTTTTGAGCAGAAACTCCTATTGGCGCCCATGTCAAAGGACGCAACCGTTTCGCGGAAAATTCTAAGCACATCTATGTATGAAACTTACATTTCTTAGAATTCGGGCAGAAACGCCTATCGGCGTCCTTGCGGGTGGACGCAACCGCCTGCCAACATAAAGCAACCGCCCGGTCAAACCGCCGGACGGTTGAAATGATGAATGTACTATACCTTAAATACGGACGCGCTTTCCTTCAGTTCTTTCGACGATAACGTCAGCTGTTCGGCCAGCGAGCGCAACTCATCGGAGATGTCATATTGCTTGCCGGACAGCCCGCTCATTAGTTCCATTTTACCGTTAACGTCGGAAGAAGTCTGAAGCAGCTTATCGACGGCGGAAACGATATGCGTCATCCCCTTCGTAATCTCGCTGATGGCGGTAGAAATCTCGCTTACCTGATCTGACAGCACCGAGCTTTGGGACTCAAGGGTTTGGAAGGTCGCGCTTGCCGTTTCCGAAGCTTGGCGCGTCGAATGGATGACATTCGAGAAGCTTCCGATTGTCCGGCTGCTAGCTTCCACATCGCCCTGGATCAACATCAGCTCTTTCGTAATTTGCTTGGAAATGGTGTCCGTCTGGCTGGAAAGCTTACGGATTTCATCCGCTACTACGGCAAAGCCGCGGCCGTGCTCTCCCGCTCTTGCCGATTCGATTGAAGCATTGAGCGACAAAAGGTTAGTCTGCGTGTTCAAATCTTGAATGCCTGCCAGAAACTTCGATACATTGCCGTAACGGTCGTTCATCGTTTCGAACACTTCCGTCAGCTTGGCAAATTGATGGGCGGTTTCGTTCACCATCCGAACGACGCCCGCCATATGCTCCGAGCCGTTCCGGGAGGAATTCTTCATATGTTGCATATCAGTATTAATGTATTCGCTTGAAGCCGCGATTTCCTGCGAACTTGCCGAAATTTGCTCCGTAACCGCAGAGATCGACGATGCATCGTCGTACTGGGACAGCAGCACCTGTCTGCCAAGATCGACCTGCCCCCTTACTTCCTCCGACGCCTGGCGGTTGCTGCCGATCATCGCATCCATATTCCGGGATACATGCAGAACGGTCTCGCTGACCGCCAAGGTGGATTTAATCGTGTCGCGAAGATTATTCCCCATATCGGCCAACGCCAGGTCGATCTGTCCGAACTCATCCGAACGGGCCAGACGCTCTTGGCTTGTAAAATCATTCCCGCCATACGCGTTGATTCGTCTTGTAATGCCGGCAAGTCCCGTCTTGATCGACTGCGTGACGCCAAAAATCATTAAGGCCGGAAGGACGGCTAACAGGATTACGTTAATGAGCACGATGACATTGGCACTTGTAACGCTGTGATTCAGATCTTCCCTCGAGACGTTCGAATCCCCGGTCAAACGACTATCGATCGTTTCGTTCGCAAAACTTAGAATGATCGTATATGTACTAATTAAAGTCGATACCCGCTGCGATTTCTCTTCGGCACGCAGACCGTCCACATCCGTATCCGTCCTGATCAGGTTATCGAGCGCAAGCCGGATCACGTTAACCTGGTTAGCATACAGCGGCCCGTCTTCCTCAGCAGGATATTTCCGATCCAATACGAGCATTTGCTTTTCCAGCTCATCGATTTGCGGCGGAAGCGTTCTAATCTCTTCCATAATGGCTTCCGCATCGCTCTCGCCGTTCTCGATCGCATCCACCATCCGCAGGATTGAATTCAGAATGACATTCGAAATCTCACGATAATTTCGTTCAATATTCGTCAACTCCTGCGTGTCTTTCACCGCCTTGGCGACCGACAGATTTTGCACATAAATGAAAATACCTGCACCCACATTGAAAATCGTAATAATCGCTGTAATCACAAGCAATCTCGTCGTAATCTTTCTCATGTTCATCTTCTTCATGAGGCCAACCATTTTCTCCAAACCAAACTTCTGAACCACAATTTCTCTCTCCTCTGTTTTCTGAAAAAAACAAAAAAGCTATCCAGCCACAGGAGGCGGACAGCATTAAACCGTTCAAAACCTTCCGGCGGTCTGGCAGCCATAGCAGTAACACCTTAGGCCCATAACTTTGCGTCCTTTCCTTTCGGAAAGTTTGCCTTTTCCAGTATGTCTATATTTCGTATGATCCAATTAAGTATAGGATATTTCAACCATTTTGTATACCCCTTAAGCCCTATATCAATCAGGAATTAGAAATAAAGTCGCATTGCAGTAACGCCTGGCGAGCGAATGGAAATAGGACGTTTGAATCGAAATGACGGCAACTAATAAAATATTGCGAACCGCTTCCCGCTGCCTGGCCGTTAAATTAGGCAGCATGCCGGCAAATTGATCGGCAGCTGACCGGAGGACTTGCTCGGTTAACAATTCCTGATGCGGGTTTCCCTTCAGATGCCCGGTTATATCAAGCAGCTGGTCGTTATTCGCATCCAGCTCTTCGAACATGCTCGTGTAAGAGGCGTATAGTCCAATAGGTCCGACAAGGTCATCCGAATCGTCCTCGGGCTTATTGAATACGATATCAAATAACCTGCGAATGGATTCGAAATCAAGATTCGATTTTAAATCGTCTATAATGAACAGTAGCGCTGCCTGGTTAAGCGAATATTTCTTTCCTGCCTTCGGGCTTTCGAAGAAAGGCTTGAAATCCCGCTTTACCCAGTTTTGCATCGAGGTGATCGAGAGATTGGAATATTCAATCAGCTGTCCGAGCGTTGCGATTTCATGCAGAGAAAAACCTTTCAGCTCGCTTCCTTTGATCAGCTTCTCAATGATAGGGGGCAGCGTCGTTGATAAAAAGGCGGGAAGAACCTCGCCCTTATCCGCATCGGTTTTATGCGTGTTGTTCCATGCGGATTGCAGAACTTGAATCGGCTTCTTATCGGATTTTCCGGCAAGCGCCAGCAGCAAGTACGCCATTTCTTTTCGAGTGAGCGTAAAGGATTCCATCGCCGTTCCTCCTCGCCATAGCGTTCGAGTTCACATGAACTCATCATATGCCCGAGAATGAAGCTTGTAAAGGCTCGAAAATCGATGATAATGAGCTTTTCCATCTCCATAAATCGTTTTTAAAGCGCCAAAAAGGCCGTTATCGTTGCATACGGCGTTTGTCATAGCAGGCTATTTTTCGTTATAGTAGATCATAAGCATAAAAAAATTTATATAAAAAAGGGTAGTGAGAATCGAAAATGGGTATAGGATTCAATTTATTCATGATTGCTCTTCTAATTTTATTAACTGCTTTTTTCGTTGCTACGGAGTTTGCCATCATCAGACTTCGCTCCAGCCGGATCGATCAGTTAGTGCTAGAAGGCCGGAAGAACGCGCTTGCCGTTCAACGGGTTACGAGCAATCTGGATGCCTACTTGTCAGCCTGCCAATTAGGTATAACGATTACAGCGCTTGGGCTTGGCTGGCTGGGAGAACCAACAGTTGAAAAAATGCTTTTACCCTTATTTGAACGAATGGAATTAAACAGTGACATCAGTCATATTTTATCCTTTTTAATCGCATTTATTTCAGTAACATTTCTTCATGTCGTCGTCGGCGAGCTTGCGCCAAAAACGTGGGCGATCCAGAAGGCGGAGTTTATCAGCTTCTTAACGGCGAAACCGATCATTTTTTTCCATATGATTATGTATCCGTTCATTTGGCTTCTCAACGGTTCGGCGAACGGACTCGTTCGTTTGTTCGGCTTAAAGCCGGCTACCGATCATGAAGAAGCGCACTCGGAGGAAGAAATTCAAATTATTCTGAACGAAAGCTTCCAAAGCGGTAAAATTAATAACACCGAATATGGATACGTAAGCCGCATCTTCGCGTTTGACGAGCTGCTGGCCAAAGAAATAATGGTGCCCCGCACCGATATGATCTGCTTATACACGAACAAATCACTGCAGGAAAACATGGCAATCATTCGAAAAGAGCAGTATACCCGTTTCCCTGTCGCCTTGGAAAGCAAGGACAATATCGTCGGAATGATTAATACGAAGCAGTTATTTCTGGAGTATGAAACCGATCGTGAATTAGAGTTCAAGAAGCTTGTTCATCCCGTACTTAGCGTTTCTGAGGTAACGCCGGTTAAGATGCTTCTTAAGCGCATGCAGCAGGAGCGCGTCCATATCGCCATCCTGGTGGATGAGTACGGCGGAACATCGGGCCTCATTACGATCGAAGATATATTAGAGGAAATCGTCGGCGAAATTCGTGACGAATTCGATGCGGACGAACGGAAGGAAATCGAACAGCTCGCAGACAACTGCTATCTGCTGGACGGCAAAGTGTCGTTGAACGAGCTTAGCGATCTGACCGGCACAAACTTCGAGGATGAAGATGTGGATACGGTCGGCGGCTGGCTATACAGCCAGGTATCGGATCCGAAGCCGGGCAAGGAGCATGATTTCGAGCAATTTAAATTTATTATCCGCGAAACAAGCAAAAACCGTATCCGCAAGGTTGAACTTCTTATTCAGCAAAATGTACCGGCAATCGAAGGCGAAACGGCATAATCATATAAAAGCATAGAGGCTGTCCCTTGGTCATTTCGAATGGCAAAGGGACAGCCTTTTGCACGGCTTAGTCAGCCCTGCCCATACATTTGGCCGGGGGATGTTTCATTCTCCTTCGCAGTCAGCTGACGCGCGGCCAGCTTGAATACAACGGTTGCGCTCCCCATTGAAGACCGGTATTTCTCAAGATGCGCTTTCGCCAGCGGTTGATCGTAATAACACGGCACATACTTGTCCAGCAAGCTCTGCATAGCCTTCCATGCCTCGTCCGGTTCCGTGACTTCTTCTATGCGGCCGAAAGCCATGACGCTCATATACGCCGTATCGGTCTTGGCAGGCACCGGATCTGTAATCGTGCCATAATGCTCGCTTACCGTAAAGCAGCCTTCGTTATTCTCCCTCATAATCGACAGCTTCCGTCCCTCTTCCGCACCGTGAAAATAAAACGAATCTCCGATTTTAACAAAATTAAGCGGAACGACATAGGGTTGACGCCCGTCAGCAAGCCCAAGAAATCCCGTCTTCGCCTGCGCGAGGAATTGCTCCACCTTCGCCGGGTCCGTACATTCGCGTTTCTTTAATCGCACAGAAAACATGGATAAACTCCCCTTCTCGAATGATATGATTTGTGATATGTTCAACTATAAAAGGTTCTTGTAACCATTAAAAGTGACAGAATCATCATAATCGAAGGGGACAGAACGCGATGAGCCTAGGATTTACTCCGCTGCTTGGCACCCGCAGCATAACGCCGATTTATATGCAGCTCTACCACTACATCCGTTCGCAGATCGAGAATGGCGCGATCGCCGAAGGAAACCGGCTGCCGTCCATCAGACAGCTGGCGCAGCATTTAAGCATAAGCAAGAACACGGTAGAGTCGGCCTATCAACAGCTGCTGGCGGAAGGATATATTCAAAGCCGGGAGCGGAACGGATATCTCGTCCTGCCGCTCGATGAGCTGAGCATCAGCATGAAATCGGCCGCCGCTGAACCGCTGTTCGAGAATACCGAGGCAACGAGCCGGCAGTATGCTTATGATTTTCAGTACGGAGATGTTGAGCTTAACCGCTTTCCCTTGGAGACGTGGAAGAGGTGCTTGGTCGAGACCCTGTCCGCGGCGGACGCCCAAGTGCTCGGCTATGGCAATCGACTTGGTCATGAAGGATTGCGCGCAGAAATCGCAAATCTCGTATTTCAATCGCGCGGCGTCGCCTGCCACCCTGATCAAATCATCATTAGCGCAGGAACGCAGCAGGCAGTCAGCATGTTATGCCAGCTGCTGCCCTTAAGAGGAACCGCTGTCGGCATGGAAGATCCCGGCTATCATGGCGTTAGGACCGTATTGATCAACCATGGCTGCAAGCTTACCCCCATAGCGCTGGAACAGGACGGCATTCGGCTGGATTCGCTTCGGGCCGCCGATGTGAAGGCCGTATACGTCACGCCTTCTCATCAATTCCCGCTCGGAATGGTCCTTCCGATCCAGAAACGCATTCATTTGCTCCAATGGGCTGAAGAGAACGGGACATATATTATCGAGGATGATTACGACAGCGAATTCCGCTATTACAGCCAACCGATCCCTTCGCTTAAAGCGCTGGATAAACAGGAAAGGGTCATCTATCTGGGCACTTTCTCGAAGTCGTTTCTGCCGGCAGCGCGGCTCAGCTACATGATTATCCCGCCAGAGCTCATGCGGTCCATTCATCAATGGCTTCAGGATTACAACCAGCCCGTATCGCCGATTATTCAGCAAGCCGTCTGGCTCTTTATGAAAAATGGAGAATATGCAAGACATGTGCGAAAAATGAGACGCCTCTATCAAATGAAGCACAAGGCGCTGACGGCAGCCGTTTCGAAGCATATGGGCGACAAAGCAACAATTATCGGAGACGGATCAGGCCTCCATATTCTGCTTGATGTGAAGGGCAAGTCGAGGAGCTGGCTCATCGAGCGCGGCGAACAGTCTGGATGCAAGGTGTATTCTCCCCTCAAGCATTGGCTTTACCCGGCACAGTGCCCGGAATCACTTGTCATGTTAGGCTTCGGAGGATTATCTGTGGAGGAAATCGAGACCGGAATAGAGCTTCTCGGCAAAGCGTGGTTTTCACACTAGACTTCCTCCTGCACCTATCGCTGCAAGGGCAAATCCAATTTCAAAAAAACAGTTGCATTTAACTTGGCTTTTGTGTAATAATATTTCTTGTGCTTCACGAAAAACAGATGCCGTTGTAGCTCAATTGGTAGAGCAACTGACTTGTAATCAGTAGGTTGGGGGTTCAAGTCCTCTCGACGGCACCATCTTTTCACGGGACGTAGCTCAGCTTGGTAGAGCACCTGGTTTGGGACCAGGGGGTCGCATGTTCAAATCGTGTCGTCCCGACCATGATGTATACAAATTTACGCTGTGAAATATAAGCCTAATATATTCGAAGAAGAAGCTTGATCACTCAAGCTTCTTTTTTTTGCCGTTATATCGATTCTCCCCGACTCTGGAGCCAGGCAGCGATCTCTTCATACCCGTTCTCGTACGCATAATCTGCTGCCGTCAGATCCGATGAATCGGTCAGCCCAGGGTTGGCTCCGGTATCAATCAGCAGCTGCACGGCGTCCATATCGCCTCCTGATGCCGCCGTCATTAATGGCGACCAGCCTAAGCTGTCCTGCAAATTAGGATCGGCTCCATGCTCAAGCAGAAGCGCCGCGGATTCATGGCTTTGATTATATAAGGCAACGGTTAGCGCCGTCTCCTCGTAGCTTACCTCCACCTGGTTCGGATCGGCTCCCGCATCCAGCAGCAAATTGCCCATCTCCGTATCGTTGAACTGTGCCGACCACATGAGCGCCGTCCAGCCCTCTTCATCCGTCACATTCGGATTAATGCCGTCGTCAAGCAAGGATTGCACCCGTTCCATATCGCCTTCGGAGGCTGCCGTTAGCAGCTCGTCTTCGGATGCCGAATCCATGAAAGTATCCGCAATCTGCATAATCCCTTTCGAGAAGACGACCCCGACCGTAATCGAGCCGGCAACCGCCAGCACGGCGATTCCTGCAATGACGAGTCCTTTTTTGGACGATTTGAATTCGGCTGACGGCGTTATTCCTGCAAATTGCTGAATGGCGTAAATACGCTTCGGCAGCGGGGGATGCGTTGACAGCTTCTCTGCGAGCCAGACGAAGAGCCCTCTCTCTCTGCTGCTATGTAGCAAATATTCCTCGCGGTCAACCCGTTTATATAGCGTCTTGCCGATCGCCAGAACCGTTAAGCCATCCATGGCCGCTTCCGCATCGCCTGTGTAGTAGGCCGCCATCCGGTCGCAAGTATATTCGCATGCTCGCGAATACGCTTCTCCGATGAACGGAAACCATAAAGCGGGTATAATGAGCAGCTGCTTGACGAGATGATTACGTTTGTGATGCGCAAGCTCATGAGAAATCACGTACGCAAGCTCCCTGCTGCCGCCCGTTTGAATCAACTCAAACAAATCCGAATAAAGCACAACCATATTACGTCCAAAAAATCGTGAGGCAAAGGCGTTCAGAAAGCCTCCGGATTCCATCACATACACGTCAGGAACAGTGGAAAAGCCCATCCTTGCGCTCTGCTCCTGCACGAGGTCATAGACCTCCGGAAACTGCCTCGGCGATATCCGTACGCCATTCGTTCGAATATTCGCCATCATAACGGCTTGCGCAAATAAAGGGAGCAGGATTAGAATCGGTATTATAACAATAAATAAAACGGAAATGATGAGAGCCATGTACGCCAAAACACTAAAAATAAGCGCAAGGATAAAATATCGTTTCTCTTTCATATGAATAAGAGATGAGTCCAAGTGATTGTCATTCAATTGCCGCTTCCCCCCCAAAAAACGTTCACACCCGTATTTATAAGATCATGATCCGTTCGAGGAGGATCACTGATCGGATTCTTCCCATTTTTTCGAATAAGCCTTCTTCGTTATCCAGAGAGTCATCCAAGTAAGTAATACTACAATAATGCCTGCAAAGATCCATACGCCCGTCGGAACATTCATATTCGTAAGCCTCCATTCTTCTTCGTCTATTTTACAAGATATTATTCGGCTTCTCGCAACAAAATCGTTAACAAATTCGTAACTTTCCGTTTATACTAGTGCTAAATGTTTGTAAATTGATTTTCTTTCCAAGAGGTGACTAGTCGATGACAATACGATCCTATGAATTAATAAAACGTCTCCCGACCGTTGAGGAGCACCGGACGTTATGGGAGGCTGTCGGCTGGGGCAGCGTAAATACGGAAATGTCAGGCCCGTCGCTGGCACGGTCTTTATACGGCGTCGTTATCCTGTGCAGCGGTGAAATAGCAGGCATGGGGCGGGTTATTGGCGACGGCGCTATGTACTATTATATCCAGGATGTCGCGGTGCTTCCTGCTCATCAAGGCGAAGGACTCGGCAAGCGGATCATGGACAGCCTGCTCGCTTATGTAGAGTCCCATTGCGCAGGAGCAGGCTTTGTCGGTCTATTCGCCTCACATGGCAAGGATACGTTTTATGAACGGTTCGGCTTTTCCAATCATGCGCCGGGAATGACGGGAATGTTTAAGATCCTAGACACATAAAAAGGCTGCGCGTCCGGCCTTGGATGACCATACGCGCAGCCGTTTCTTTTTGCTATTCGCGGTTAACCCTTAAGATGAACGACGATATCGATCGGGTAACGGCCCGCGTTGCGCCCGTAGAGGGCGAGCCCGCCTTCGGTTGCTTCGAGCTGCAGCTTGAATTTGCGGGATGCGTTCAGCTTAGAAGTCAGCGCGCTTGGCACCGTCACCTTGCACAGGTAACCATAGGAGCCCGCTTCCTCAAGCTTTCTGCTTACCTGCTGGTAATGCCAGGACAATAAGCCGCGGCTGTCAGCCGGATTATCGGGAAGCACGATCGTATCCACAAGCTCCCCGTCGATCCGTACATTCAGCTTGGATGCATGCCGCTCAGAGCCGGTCATAAAATACGTGTTTCCGTTATATTCCGGATCAGCCAGCTTGCCGTGCATGAACGAGATATCCAGCTTTGCGGCCTCGCTCTCGCCTTTATTGCGCTTCAGCAAACGCTTGGCGCTCGCCTCAAAGTAAAGCTCCACAGCATATATCGCCGCCTGCTCCTCCGACCCGGGAAGCTCAACCTCATAAGTGAAATGGCCGGCTTCGCCTCCGTTCGCCTTATGATTCTGCAGAGCGTTCCAGCTATACGGCCAATCGCTGTCCGAATAACTGCCCACCGGCACGCTTATCACTTGACCGTCGGCTTCATACCGCCCTTGAGGCTCGCCGCTGCGAACATCGAACGCAATAAAATTGCGGGTAATGACACTGCCTTTTGCCGTCAAGAGACGGACGGCAAGCACGGCTGCGGCATCCTGGTCCGGGAGTGTCAGGGAAAGCGGCTCAAGCCGACTTACGCCGTAACCATTCCACTCCACCTCTTCGATGCCCGATTCCGCAACGGTGCGCGTTCCCAGATTATCGTGCCACAGCTCCCAGGCCAGTTGCAGGGTCTCGCCGTGATACTGATCCGAGAAGCTGGAGCGCAGAAGCTCCACCGATACCTTGGAGCCCGCAGCCTGCGTCTGACAAGGAGGAGCGTCAATGACGATAAAATCAGGCGAGTGCAAATCGGCAACGGTCATGCCCGGCACGAACCATTCGTAGCCGAAATCCTTATCCGAGCCGTCGAGACGGTAATAACCGTTGAATTCATTGATGACATCGCGGAATTCCGTGAAGACGAAGCCGCACATTTTGTCATGACGGCGGAATTCATTCATCATGTAACGGTAATGCCATGCCAGATCGCTGTCACCGGCACCGCCATCGATGCCCCACACGTTGCCGCATTCGCTGTTCATCAGAGGCGCATCGGTTTGTTTATTTCCTCCGATGTAGTTAAACGCAGAGCCGGCATAAGTCTTCTCGACCACTTCCGAAACATGCTCGCGAAGCTCTTTGTAGCCGTTAATATAAAAATGCCATGTATTAAGGTCGGATTCCACATGGTCATAATTGCAAGGCGAATTATCCTCAATAATACGTGTCGAGTCTGCCTGCTTCGCCCAGCGGTATATGCGGCGAACCCATTCCTGCGTCTGCGGCAGATAGTTATGCGGGCGCCTGTCGTCAGCCGTCAGCGAAGCGGCGCTGCTATTCGTCTTCAGTCCCCAGGTTTCATTGAACATAACCCAGGAGAAGATCGACGGATGGTTATAATCGCGGTCAATGAGCTCGCTCGCTTCGCTTTCGTAAGCTTCCCTCGCCTGCTCGTCCGGGTCCCCCCAGAAACAAGGCATATCCTCCATCACAAGAATGCCCAGCTTATCGGCCCAGTATAGCTTGCGCGGCTCTTCGGGCTTAATATGGATACGAACGAAGTTAAGACCCAGCCGCTTCAGCAGATAGATCTCCTCCTGCATCTCCCGGTCCGTCGGATAAGTAAAAAATCCGGTTGGGTGGAAGGATTGATCCAGCGTTCCGTTCAAATACACCGGCTTGCCGTTCAAGGTAATCCAGCGGTAATCCCGGTCGCCGACGATAGCCGTTCCGACCTCGCGCACGCCAAAGTACGTATGGATGTTATCGGTCCGGCCTGCGCTGGATAGGCTCACTTCCCCCTCATACAGATAAGGAGCTTCCGGACTCCACAGCTTGGGCTGATCGATCACGAACGACGTCCGGATCACATTGCTCCCCTCTGCCAGGAGTGCTTCAATCTGGTGGGAGACCTCCTCTTCGGCAAAAGAAAAGGAAAGCTTCGCTTGACCTGGATGACCCGCGATAATCGTGGTCGTCACCTCGACGGTACCGTCGATGCGGGTGTTGAACTTGGATTCGCGAACATAGTTTCGCGGCCTGGCTTCCATCCATACCGACTGCCATATGCCGCGTATTTCACCATAGCCCTGCTTGCCCCGCGCTTGATAGCTGTGATCGAAATCTTCTGCGCGAACGATAATTTTATTCGCCGCATCCGCAGCCCATACATCCGTCACATCAAATTCAAAGGTGCCGTAGCCGCCCGTATGCGTGCCGACCGCTTGTCCGTTCACCCACACATCGCATTTGTAGTCGACTGCGCCGAAGCGAAGAAACACGCGGGAGCCGGCATCTGCCGGAGTCCAATCCGCTTCCCTGTAATACCAGGCAATCCCTTTATCGCTGCTGCCGATGCCGGACAGCGGGCTTGACCACGAGAACGGAACCGTAATTTCGGATTGAAATTGCCCGGCGTCCGACTGATGCCAATTCGCTGCAAGCCCTTGATTCTCATGATCAAATTGAAAGGACCAGCTTCCGTTCAGATTAAGCCACTCTGTTCGCTGCCAGTCCGGACGCGGATATTCCGCCCGCGGAACATCGGTATGGGCGGCGTTTGCCGTATTCGTCATCATCTGTCTTCACAACCTCTCCATGCGGATGTAAAAATCGTTTCTCATTTTATTAATCCAATAGTTAATTAAATAAAAGAAAAACAACTATTTCGTAAACAGAATACGACTTTATAAACTAATTTGTCAACAAATCGTTTGAAATAGTTAGTATAATGAACTTTTAAATTAATAAAATTCACGTTTGAAAAAATTGGACAACAGATCGCTTCGATAAACGTGTTGACGAATTGACTGCAAATTATAACGATCCAGAGCACGTTGGTGAGTAAAACAGGTGATGAGTGCACGACCAATATCGCCCCAGCCAAAAAAACAGGCAAGGTCCCTCCGTTTGCGAGGTGGCTTTGCCTGTTTTCATGTATAACTTTTTCACAGTTTTTACAGCTTTCGAATCTGACTTAATAACACTTCGGAGGTCAGCCATTTGCGGAACAACAGAAACAGGATGATCGGCGGCAAACTAAGCAGCGCTCCGAGCTGCAGAAATTCCGGAGCAGCCGCTTCTCCCGAATGGGACAGCTGCATGAAGCGCAGCATTGGCGAGAACGATTGCGGATTGGTTGTATATAACAGAGACGGATGATACGAATTCCAAAGCGCAACGAACTGCAGAATGCCTAGCGCCAGCAGCGGCTTCCATATTTTCGGAATAAACAAGGCAAACAACGTATGAAGCTCTCCTCTTCCTTCCGCAGCCGCCCTCGCCTTCAAATCGCCATATTTGCTGTTGAAGATGCTTTTAAGCACAAATACGCTCACAATATGAAAGAAACCGGTAAATAGCTGCGGAAATAACGTACCGATCATGCCGGCGCCATGAAAAAACATAAACTCGCTTATCGTCCCCGTTCCAATGACGAGTGCGAACAGCAAAAACAGTTTATACAGCCCGCGTCCGGGCAAATCCTTGACGGTTAACGGATATGCCAGCGTAACGGTCATCAGCAGATGGATGATAACGGCGGCAAAATTCAAAAACAGGTATGAAACCAAACTGCCGGCCGGCAGCCAGTCGAATACGGAACGCCCTACCCCTCCGCTTTGCGTAAAAGGATGGATGAACAGCAAGTATAACGGTACAATCACAGCTGCGGCGTATAAGGAGGCAATGATGATTCCGGCTGCGCCGCTCCCCATGCCTGCCGGCGCGATCCTGGGAACGGAGAAACGGCTGAATAAATCTACTAGAAACGATCCCCTTACGATGAAATACGCCCCTAACGTGAATAACAGCTGAATCGCAAGCTGAATGATGCCAACCGCTGCTGCGACGCTGAATTCCGCTTGAAGAAGACCTGCCCGATAGCTGAAAGTATCGAGCGTATCTCCGGTTTCGGAGACTAACGGATTAACGAGGCTGTGAATGAGCTCGAAATCGGTGCTTAGCACTGCGGACATTTGAAGCAGTCCGAAAGCGGTTACGGCTCTAAGCGCAGGATATACATGCCATTGCATGAAGCTTCCGCCAGGAATGCCCGGATCCCGCGCTTTCCCGGAATCGCTGCCATACTTGGCTGCAATGGCGGCAAGAGCAACCGCTATCGGAATGCCGCATGTTTTCAGCAGCTCCGTAAGGATGACGAGCGGCCGGAATGAGGATGGATCGGCAAGCAGGAAATTTTCCCCCATGGAAAACGGCGATTGCGAAGGCGAGAACGCATAGATCGCTACGCTTGCGATGACGACGGAAGGCAGAAAAAAAGGCAGCAAAAACAATGCCGAGAAGATCTGTCTCCATCCGTTCCAGCGGATTGTGCTGAGTGCCAGGGCGACGACGAACGCGACGATAGCGCTTGCCAATACATATCCGATTTTGATCACAAGCGTATTGGCAAGCACCTGACGAAAATCGGGATTCTGAAATAGATGGATATAATGCCGAAATCCGACCCATTCGCTGGAAAAGATGCCTGAAAACGGTTTATAGTCTTCCATGGACAAAATAATACCGTAGCAAAAAGGCCATATTTTAAAAATGAAAATCAATAAAATAGCCGGCATTACAATGATATAATGCAGCTTATACTTCCAAATTTTATCCATCTGGCTGTCACGCTCCCCATCCCCTAATTTTTACTAAATTATACGGGCTGGCGCCGGAATTGTATAGTAAGCAGAAACGCCTATCGGTGTCCCTGTCTGAGGACGCAACCGTTTCTCGATGAAATATAAGCCCATTTATAAGTGCTAAACTTATAAAGTCTTATATTTGAAGAACTAACGCCGGCCGCGCCTTTCGATTACGCTTGGATTCTTGTATAATTAGCCTCTAAATGGATGCTGTAAGGGAGAAGCACTATGTCAAATCGAAAATGGAATATCGGGATCGCCGTCCTGTTCCTATTATTCGCCTGCTTTCTGCTGAGCTTCCTGTTCTCAACGGTTCGCATCCGGGCGCTGATTCAGCCTATATTTGAAGTAAACGAAAGCATGGAAGCAGCCCGTCACGTCGTGTTTATCGCGCAGGAGCTGGATAACCCTTATTGGCGGTCAATCGAAGCAGGCGCGCGGGATGCGTCCCGCAAGTACGGCTTCCTGCTCGATTACGAGGGTCCGTACCGCATCAATCCGGAGGAACAAATCAAACTGCTCGAGAAAGCGATTGCCTCGAAAGTAGATGCGGTTCTGCTGCAAGGGCTGAATGATCCCCGCTATCGTTCGGTCATCGACACAACCGTTAGCCAGGGGATCCCGGTCATTACGGTGGATACGGACGAGCCCGGCAGCAAACGCTTGACCTATGTCGGCACCGACAATTATGAAGCGGGCAAACGAATGGGAGAGCTCGTGGCGGAGGCGTCCTCCGGACAAGGCGTAATTGCCGCCCTGATCGGGAATGAAGCCTCGCCGAATCAGCAGCTCCGGCTTAACGGCTTCCGCGAGGTGATCGGACGTTACCCGGGGCTTGCCGTCGCACAGGTTCGTTCGTCGAACATTTCCAGGCTGCAGGCGGCCAGTGAAACGGAGGATATTCTATCGAAATACCCGAAGGTCGGCTATTTGGTCGGATTCAGCGCATTGGACGGGATCGGCATGCTGGAGGCTGCGGAACGGACGAGCTCCGGACAATTGCGGATATTTGCTTTCGATGACCTGGAGGAAACGTTAACCGGCATACGGGAAGGAAAAATAATGGCCTCGATCGTGCAGCAGCCTTATGAGATCGGACGCGAAGCGATTGTTCAGCTGGATGCCCATTTCCAAGGGAAGAAGCTCCCGAAGCAGCTGTATACGCCGGCTAACGTGCTGAATCGCCGTACGGTTGACGATGGCGGAAACGGAGACGATAAGCGATGACGATCCGTACGAAGCTGCTCATTTTCATCCCTCTACTCGTCCTGCTCGTAGGCTCGGTCTCCTTCTTTCTGTATCAGAGCGGCAAGCTCGTGCAGCAAAGCTATCATATGATGATGGACCGTCTGTTATTGTACAAGTCTTCCGTCCGGACAACCGACGATACTCTTAACAGGCTGTATATCTATCTGCTGAATCCGAATGACAGCAGCCGGTTGCAGCTGAAGGAGGCGCGATTTCGCTTACGGGACCAACGCGCGGCTCTTGAGGAGCAGTTACATTACTCCCATCATGCAGCGGCACTGGAGAACTACGTGCATATGGTCGATACGTTCATGGAGCAAGAGCAGGCGGCTTTCGACGCCGCGCAGGGACAGACTCCCCGCTCCGCCCTCGCCCTATACGCCGAGGCGGAGAAGACAGCCGGCTTCATCCGCGAGGACGGGCAGCTGCTTGTTGACCAGGAGCTGGACTTCTATCAGCCGGTCTATCAACGCATACAAGCCGAGAATAACCGGATGAACCGGCTTGGCGCCGCCGTATTCGTCATCAATACGCTGATGAGCATCCTCATTGCGGTCTGGATTTCCCGCAGCGTTACCGGTCCCGTCAACCGGCTGGTCGCCCGGGCCAAGCAAATTTCCAAAGGCGAGCTGAAGGCAAAGCCTTCGCCGTTTCGCGCGAGCGATGAGCTTGGCGCATTATCGGAGGCGCTCGAACAAATGTCGAACGACCTGTCCGTATTCATCGAGAAGGACAAAGCAAGCTTAGAGAAAGACCGCCTCGTCAAGGAGCTGGAGCTGCATGCGCTGCAGAGTCAGATTAATCCTCATTTTTTGTTCAATACGCTGAATGTGTTATCCAAGCTTGCGCTGCTGGAAGGAGCCGAGCGGACAAGCGATCTGATCGTGTCCATGTCGAACCTGCTGCGGTACAATTTGCGAAACCTGGACCAGCCGGTGACTCTGCAGGATGAAGTCCGGCATGTGCAGGCGTATTTTAAAATCCAGCAAGCCCGCTTCCGGGACCGGGTACGGCTCGAGCTGGACATCGATCACACGGTTCTGCGCGTTCCGATTCCGGCGTTAACGCTTCAGCCTCTTGTGGAGAATGCCTTCCTGCACGGGATTGAGCAGATGGAGAGCGGCGCGATGATTCGTCTCGGCATCTCGCGGTCGCCGGAAGGGGTATCCGTATCCGTGACGGACAACGGCCGCGGAATGAGCGGGGAGGAACGCTTGAGCCTGCTGCGGCTCGAAGCCGGGACGGATAACAAACAGTCTACGGGACTGGGCACCAGAAACGTGTTCAAACGGCTGCAGTTATTTTATGATAAGCCCGCTATGATCGACATCAAGAGTGAGCCGGGAAAAGGAGCAACGGTTACGATTCTGATCCCGGAGCAAAAGGAAGGTGAACAAGCGTATGTACCGACTTCTGATCGCGGATGACGAGGCGCTGGAGCGCGAAGGCTTGGAATGGATCATTCGGCGCATGCTGCCTGACCGGTTCCAGGTCATTCATGCGGCGAACGGGCGCGAGTCGATCGAACGGGCCGAGGAGCATCGCCCTCATATTATTATGATGGACGTGAATATGCCCGGCATACAAGGACTGGAAGCCGTCCGGGAAATTAAGAATAAGCTGCCGGATGCCAAATTCGTCATGGTGACGGCCTATGATTATTTCGCGTACGCCAAGGAGGCGCTGTCGCTCGGCGTTAAGGAATACCTCGTCAAGCCCGCGGGACGGGAGCAGATCGTTCATACGTTAGAGCAGCTTATGCAAGAGCTTGACGATGAGAAACGCAAGCGCTCCGAGGAGCTCGAGCTCAAGGCTAAACTGTCGCAGCTGCTGCCGCTCGCAGAGAACGAGCTGGCGATGATGCTCATGATCAATCCGGTTACGGATACGCAGCCGGAGCAGCTGTCCGATTGGCTGGACTTCCCTCTCGATCAAGGCTGCGCCTTCGTTCTTGCTTTACCGGAAATCATGCAAGCCGATCATAAACCGAAGATAGCCGACGCCGTTAGGAGCTACGTTAAATCCTTCGAGAAGAACAGCATCGTCAGTTCCATGATCGACCGGCACATGGCGGTCTTCCTTCGAAAATCGCCAACCGCGGCGGAGGAGCGTTGGAAGGACCGGACTTCGTCGTTCGGCGAAGAGCTGCGCGCGCTTGCAGCCAGGCTCCTGGAAGCAGAAGCATCCATCGGAATAGGGACGACGAGATCCGGGGCCGAGGGTCTGCGCAAATCGTATTTCGAGGCCGTGTTCGCCTCAACCTATTACGAGCAAAGCGGCAAGGTGTGCCGGTTCGATGAGCTGACGCAGCGGAACGGCCTGTTGAACGAGGAGCTTGGGGATCGGTCGGTGAAGGCGGATCACGCGGATTCCGCCCGCCAAGCATACGTTCTGACAGCCATGCAGCGCATACGAGAACAGCGGGAGCAGCATACGCAATCCGTGCTGGACCGGGCGCAGAGCTATATCCAAAGCCGGTATACCGAAGAGCTCTCGCTTGAAGAGGTGGCCGACCACGTTCATTTGAATCCTCATTATTTCAGCAAAATCTTCAAGCAGCTGGTAGGCACGACCTTTATCGATTATGTAACCGGCCTTCGGATCGATAAGGCGATAGCGTTGATGGCCGAAGGTCATTTAAGCCTGAAGGAGGTTTGCTTCGAGGTCGGGTACAATGATCCGAATTATTTCAGCCGCGTCTTCAAGAAAGTAACGGGGCTTCCCCCTTCGGAATACCGTAACAAAAGTAAATAATGGTAAAGATTGAACGTCCATGTCATGCCGACATGGACTTTTTTATGCTCGGGCAGTCAACAAAATGCTAGTTTCCCCTTATTGCCCCGCAAACTGGAGGAAGCCCGAATTTAATGCGGGAACAACACGGATAAGTGAAGGTAATTGACCGCTGACCGGAGCCTTCCGCGTGCTATAATGAAAATCGTTTCAAGGCAGAACGGGTATTTCAGAGAGGAGATGGGAAACAGTGGAAATGACTGTAAAACAAAAAAACGAGCAGGTGAGCATGAAGTTCGTCACGCTTGTTTCAATCGTATCCGCTTTAGGAGGCCTGCTGTTCGGCTTCGATACAGCCGTCGTGTCAGGCGCCGTCGGATTTATGGAGCAGCACTTTGATTTATCGAAAATACAGGTCGGCTGGGCGGTATCCAGCTTAATCATTGG
This sequence comes from Paenibacillus harenae DSM 16969, assembly GCF_000422465.1. GTDB lineage: Bacteria > Bacillota > Bacilli > Paenibacillales > Paenibacillaceae > Pristimantibacillus > Pristimantibacillus harenae. Next base: position 1,649,846 of record NZ_KE383842.1, read on the forward strand.
TTGTATCGCCGGAGCCGCGATATCCGGCATATTAGGCGACAGATTCGGCCGCAAGCGGGTGCTCATAGCTGCCTCATTGCTGTTTATTATCAGCTCAATCGGCACGGCGGTTCCGGAAACGTTCTCCGGATTTGTTATTGCCCGTATGATCGGAGGCATCGGCATCGGCATAACCTCCACCCTATGCCCTCTGTATAATGCCGAAATTGCGCCGGCCAGGTATCGCGGCAGACTGGTCGCTTTGAACCAGTTGGCTATCGTATCGGGCATTTTCCTTACTTATTTCGTTAATCTGTGGATTTCCGGCTTTGGGGACGAGGCTTGGGGAATAAGCAACTCATGGCGCTGGATGTTCGGAGTGGGCGCGGTTCCCGGCTTGCTTTTCCTGCTGCTGCTGTTCCTTGTTCCGGAAAGCCCAAGATGGCTGATCAAGCAAAATCGTCCCGCGGATGCGCTTCCGATTCTATTGCGAATTCACGGCGAGGAGCTGGCCAAGAAGGAAGTCATCGATATCAAACATTCCTTCGCTACGGAGAGCGGAACGATCCGTCAGCTGTTCAAACCCGGTCTTCGGATTGCCCTGGTCGTTGGTGTCGGTCTTGCCGTTCTTCAACAAATTACGGGTATTAATGCCGTTCTGTATTATGCCCCGGAAATTTTCAAAGCAGCGGGCGCAGGCACGAATGCATCGCTTGTGCAAACTATTCTGGTCGGACTGATTAACCTCCTGTTCACGTTGGTCGCTATGTGGTTAATCGACAAGGTCGGACGCAAAGCGCTGCTGCTGATCGGTTCGGCATCCATGACCGTTTGCTTGCTGGTCATCGGCATCGCATTCCAGACCGGTCAAACCGCAGGACCATTGGTGCTTGTATTTATATTGCTCTACGTCGCTTCCTTCGCGATCTCGCTTGGACCGGTCGTCTGGGTCATGATGTCCGAGATTTTCCCGAACCGCATCCGCGGCAAAGCGATTGCGATCGCGTCAATGGCTTTGTGGGCGGCAGACTATGTCGTATCCCAGACCTTCCCGCCTCTGCTCGGTTCCGCCGGGCCGGCAGCTACCTTCTGGATTTACGGCAGCATGGCTTTGCTGGCCTTCTTCTTCACTTGGCGCGTCGTGCCCGAGACAAGAGGGAAATCGCTGGAGCAGATCGAAGCGTTATGGACACCGAAGACGCCTGCGGCAGTCAAAGGAACTTCGGAGTCCGACGAGGCCAAAGCTGTCTCGCCAATTGAAGCTTTATAATCATTCCATCTCCCATGTATAATAGGGTTATCCCCATAACCTGACAGTAGGAGACGAAGAGATGGATTTCCGTTTAGATTTAATCGAGACCAAGATCGAATTTTTTGAAGCTTATGATCTTACGGCGCTTGAACAAAAAATCGACCGGCAGATCGAAACGAATAAAGCGCTTCTGCTCGACGTTAGCAGCGTAAGTCACCAAGCCGTGTTCAATCCGAAAACAGAGAAAATGCATTACAGCGCGGTCGTTCATTTTAAAGCCAAAAGGTAGTTTACCGTCTTTCGCACCCGTCATCTCTGACATAAAACCGCTCACCGTTTATACGGTGGGCGTTTTACGTTTGTCCATTCCCATTCATAAGCGGTCAACCATTACCATCGGTAAATTGAGAAAGCTGGCATAACTTCCAATGATTTGGGTCATCTTATTGAGGTATTACCCATTTAAAAGGAGGAACTGACATGGCTAAACCGGATGACCGTTCGGATAATGTTGCTCGTTTACAGGAGAATATCGAAAATACGGAAGCCAATATGCAGGAAGCTAACGAGTATTTAAATGAATTTGCGGATGAAATTTCTGCAGAAGAGAAGCAGGCTATTAAAGCAAAAAATGAGCGCCGCGAGGAAAGCATCCAGGGATTCGCAGCTGAGAAGCAAGACGAAGCAGGCCAGTAAGGGCTGCGATTGTTTCGAATCCCGTTCATGGGCATCGTATAACGTAATCAAACAGCCGGACGACCTGATTAGTCCTCCGGCTGTTTACCGTCTCTCCGTTTACTTGGTCAGAAGACCCTTATAGATGCCCGGAGTTGAATTTTCAATGATTTCGGCTCCGACCATTTTGGCGTAATATTCCTTAGGCCCCGCGCTGCCGATAACGGCGTAGCCATAGCCAAGTCCGCGCATAGCGTGGAGAGAAGCCAGGAGCAAGCCTTTTCCCGCTCCCGCCTTACGTTCGTTCTCCGAAATGCCGGTCGGACCAAAAAAGTTTTTGCAGGTCGCTTCATAACAGGCAAACCCAATCAATTCGCCATCTTTGACGGCAAGAAAACAGGAAACCGGCTGATTCGCAAAAGCAGCCTCGCATTCGCTTGCCCAGCCTTCGTTAAAATGGTTGCGCACCCATTCGATAACAATATGCTTCTCGGGCGCAATCGCCCGGCGGATGTCGATCCCTTTATCAGCCAGCGATTGGATATCCGGTTCAAGCTTTGGCAGCTCGTAAAGCTTAACAAGCATATCGGACATAATAAAATCTCCCATTTCGTTTTTTCATTCATTATACATCAAAACGTCGTTTCACATATAAAAAAAAACAGCAGCCAAAGGGCTGCTGCATGTTGCGTTAATGACCTGATGAAACGGCAAGTCCGATCCGGTCGATCATTTTCCGGCTTTCCTCATTCAAACCCGTTATCTCGACCTTTTTATCATTTTGCTCATACTTCAAGACGACCTTCGAGATCGCCGTTACGGCGGAATGATCCCAGACATGGGATGCGGAGAAATCAATTATGATTTTATCCGGATCCCGATTCACGTCGAACAGCTCGCCAAAATGGCTCATCGTTCCAAAAAACATTTGCCCGCGAATAACGTAAAGCTTCGTTCCGTCCTTATTCATTTGGGACGATGCCTGGATTTTAGACATTTTCCAACCGAAAATAATGGCGCTCAATACGACGCCTGCTAGAACGCCTCTTGCCAAATCATGCGTATATACGACGACTGCAACCGTGATCACCATAACAATTGAATCGGCCGCGGGAATCCTTTTTAAGTTCGTCAGGGATTGCCAGTCGAATGTGCCGATGGATACCATGATCATGACGCCTACTAATGCAGCCATTGGTATCTGAACGACCACTTTCCCCAGCACCATAATTAAAAATAAAAGAAACACGCCTGCAACCAAGGCGGATAACCTGCCTCGTCCGCCTGATTTTACATTAATAACGGACTGTCCGATCATGGCGCAGCCAGCCATCCCGCCAAAAAAGCCGGTTACGAAATTGGCAATGCCTTGTCCACGAACTTCCCTATTTTTATCGCTCTTTGTTTCCGTTGCTTCATCGACGATCGTTGCCGTCATCAGCGACTCGAGCAGGCCGACAATGGCCAACGTCAAGGAAGTGGGCAAAATGATCATCAGCGTTTCCATCGTCCACTCGATTTGAGGAATATGGAACATCGGAAGCTGCTGCGTAATCTTCCCCATATCGCCTACCGTGCTCACATTCATGCCTGCCAGAACGGTAATCAGAGTCATAATAATGATGGCGACGAGCGCCGAAGGAACGGCTTTCGTAAATCTCGGAAGAATATAAATGATAGCTAACGTCGAAGCGACTAATACGTACATCAACCAGCCTTGACCTTTGAATTGAACCAATTGCGCCATAAAGATCAGAATAGCCAGCGCATTCACAAATCCGATAATGACGGGCTGCGGCACAAAGGTTATAAACCTGCCGAACTTGAACACGCCAAAAATAAATTGAATGATGCCGGTTAGAACGGTAGCGGCAAATAAATACTCCACGCCGTGGTCCGCTACGAGGGTCACCATAAGGAGCGCCATCGCGCCGGTTGCAGCCGAAATCATGCCGGGACGGCCTCCGAAGATCGAAATCAGGACGGCTATGCTGAAAGAAGCATACAAGCCTACCATAGGATCGACTCCTGCAATGATGGAGAACGCGATCGCCTCGGGAATAAGCGCAAGCGCTACGGTTAATCCGGCTAAAATGTCCCCTCTGGCATTGAAGAACCATGTGCTTTTCAGTTGTGTAAGCAAGTTAAATAATCTCCTTTGAATGTATGAATTTTTGACTTTCCACTCTCAGAAAAGTCGGGGCCGATGATCACTGAACATTAGTATACACAGATCGGTCACATATAACTACCGCATGATCAATCGAAGTAAGCGCTTAAACATGATGAATGCTGCTTAATTCTCTATTTTACTTAAAAATGCATCTGAATAAACCATCGGGAGCTATCCCACGAAAATCAAATCGCAGAAGAGGCGGCATTATGCCGCCTCTTCCGCGATTCCTCACGTTATTCGGCTATATCGTCATTCCAGACGATATACCTTCAAATTCGCATATTCGGCGATTAACGGCGCCATTTGGCGAAACCCGATTTTTCCGCTGCCGAGAACGGGACCGTACGCCTCCCCGTCATCCGCCCATTCCAACACGGGCAGATCATTGATGGATAGACGGAATTCCGCCCCCCGCTTACTCAGCTTGAGATGATAAGGGGACAAGCAATCTTCCACGTTCGGAATCGGATCCGCGCCCTGCGCGACAAGATGGAAACCGTAGCTTTTACGCAGATTGCACGTATGAAAACCTCTCTCGTCCGGATACCTTCTACGGAAGTAAGAGATATGCAAGGCGCGGATGTCCCCGAACGTATAATGCTCATACTGCCCCGTCCTTGCCTGCAGCCCGGGATCGAACAAATCCTCTCCGTTCATTCCGGATGCGGCAAGAAACAGCATGCACAGCCCGGGCTCGCGGACCGGCCAGAAATCCCATTCGACCTGAATGTCGCCCGGAAACTGTTCAGGGCACCAGAATACATAATTCGCCGCCTGCTCCTTTGAAGGATCGATCGCGTTCTCCATCCGCAGCCGTCCGTTCGGGAATGTGAGCTTTGCTTGGCCCTCCAGCCGGAAGCTCCGCACATCCTCCTCCGCAGCCAGCTTATTCTCATAAATCAGTGTAAGCCCCTCTTTGTCCATCGCCGAAGCGCCCCTTTCCTAAACAATTGCTTCCTTATTGTAAGATTATCGCACAAGGTAAACAATGATGCGATCTATCGATTTGCTTCGGAATAGAACGATTCTAAACTTTAAATGGTTCTATTGATCCATTGGGATTTAAATGAAAATCATGAATAAATTATCACTTCGATGACACCCTAATAAGAAATGGTTCAAGGGAGGTTTTTCCATGAGCGGATTTGATCCTGTGGAACCTATCGTATCAGAAATCAAAGCTGTTTTGGGTCACTCCCCCGATTTTATTTGCCGGAAAGTCGTCATCCAAGGATTATCCCATGTTTACTGCATGTATTTGACAACGATTACGGATTCGAGCGTTATTGACGAGTTGATCGTGAAGCCGATAAAAGAAACGAGTCTTCAAGATAACCAGTCTTTTAAAGATTCCGTTAGCCTGCTCAGGGCCTCGATCCCCGTTCCTGAAAAGAAGCAAATCGCATCCAAAGACGATCCCGTAAAAAATATATTGGAAGGAAATTGTGTAATCTGGGATCCTTCAAGCCAAACCTTACTGGTTTATTGTACGGCTAAAAACGATTATCGGAGCATTACCGAGCCAAGTTCAGAAGCTGTCATCCGCGGGCCGAGGGAAGGCTTCCTCGAAGATATTGAAAGCAATGTCGGTCTGATCAGGAAACGGCTAAAAAGTTCTAATCTCATCTTTGAAGAATTCTCGATCGGAAGCGCGACAAAAACCACCATTTATATGACGTATCTTGCCAACGTTGCGGATGACGCAATCGTAAAGGAGTTTCGATCCCGTATATCCGCGGTCCAAACGGACAGTATTTTGGAGAGCGCGTATATGGAGGAATGGATTCAAGACAAGACCTTCTCTCCTTTCCCCCAGGTGCTTAGCACGGAACGTCCGGATGCTGTAGCCGCCAAGCTAATTGAAGGCCAAGTAGCCGTCTTGACCCAAGGCACGCCGATGGTTCTTGTTGGACCGCTTACTTTTTTTCAGATGTTTTCTTCGCCTGAAGATTATTACCAACGCGCCGACATCGCCACGCTGCTTCGCTGGCTGCGAATGTTCTCGTTTCTGTTAGCCATATTTACTCCTGCTCTTTATGTCGCCATTGTCAGCTTCCATCAAGAATTGCTGCCGACGCCGCTTCTAATCAACCTGGCGGCCCAACGAGAGGAAGTGCCCTTTCCCGCTATAGTCGAAGCACTGATTATGATCATTACGTTCGAAATTTTGCGCGAAGCGGGACTTCGCATGCCGCGTATCGCAGGTCAAGCAATCTCGATCGTAGGCGCCCTCGTGATCGGACAAGCAGCTGTGGAAGCCGGGCTCGTCTCCGCGGCAATGGTTATCGTCGTATCCTTGACCGCGATTTCCAACTTCATCTCGCCGTTGTACAGCTTTGGTATCGCGCAGCGAATTATTCAATTCGCGTTTATGCTTTTGTCGGGCGTCATGGGTTTATTCGGTCTGATGTGCGGCGTGTTTTTCTTGCTCGTTCACTTGGTTTCCATACGTTCTTTCGGCGTCAAGTACATGACGCCGCTCGCTCCGGTTATCGTATCCGATTGGAAGGACACGCTCGTCCGAATACCGCACAATTGGATGAAACGGCCGACTGGCTCCTTAAGAACGAAGAAGGGAAGAAGGTAATGGCGTGTTGAAACCGATATGCCTTTGGGCGTGTATCATCCTTTTGTGTACGGGATGTTGGGACACGAAAGAGATAAATCAATTAGCCATCGTCAATTTAGGTGGGGTGGATAAAAATCCGGAGACGGGCACTATAACCGCCTATTATCAAGTTATTAATCCGAGCGGCCTCTCCGCCAGGCTAAGCGGCGGACAGAACGCAGCCGTCTATACCTTTCATTTCAAAGAATACAGCTTGGGCAAATTTACTGTCAAAACCAATACGCTAATGCCGCGGCAACTGTTTATGCCGCATATGCAAGCCATAATCGTGACGGAGAGGTATGCCAAGCAAGGGGTGCTCGATTTGCTGAATTACTATGAGCTCAGTCCCGAACGCAGGAGCAATATCGTTTTTATCGTTACGGAATCTCCCCTATCGACGATCATGAACAGCTATACGCCATTGGACCGCATACCGGGGAGATACATCCGCTCTTTGACGAATCTAACGGGGCAGGGATATACATCCGGCTTCGAGCCGATTCGGATGAGGGACATGATCAAGAGCATCTACCGCCGTAAGCCGACGGTCATGCCGACGATCAAATACACCTCAAACCGATCCGCCGATACGACGGAAAGACTTGAAGAAGCGGACGTGAACAAGCAGTCCATCGTGTTTACCGGCGGAGCCGTATTCATTCACGGACGTATGGTGGGCCGGTTCGATATCCCTACTAAACTAATATTCTCTCTCCTGAATGGGGATTTAATTACTTATGTGGAAACCGTTTATCTGAACGGCAGCATGATCGATTTGGAAGCCCGGGATATTCAGGCCGAGCGGCACTGGGAAAGCGGATCCGGACTTACGATGAAGGTGCATGCCAACCTGAGGGTTATTAATAACCAGCAGAACATCGTCATGTCGGAGCAAAATCTCCATGCCATTGAAGAAGCGTTTAATAAAAAGCTGGAGGAGAAGGCGCAATCCCTTCTTAAACTCGCGAGACAAAAAAACTGGGATTTGTTAGGCCTGCAAGACCAAGGCGTCGAGGAGCGGAAATGGCGCACTTTTCCCGTAAGCTTTGAGATTAGCTCCAGCGCGAGGATGATCGGCAACACGATCGGACCCTATTTTTTTGAGAAGGAGTGAACGGATTGGAAAATGCGCGCATAAGCGGATGGCAAATGTTCGTTATTACGTTCTTTTTCACAGCGGGTACAACCTGGATCATCCTTCCGGGAAAATTAATCAGCGACGCCAAGCAATACAGTTGGCTCGTATGTCTGTGGGCCATGGTTTACGGACTTGCCATCGCTTTGCTGTGGCTTTTCTTGGCCAAACGGTTCCCGGGCAAAAACCTGATTGAAATTGTGACCCTCGTATTAGGCCGGTGGGCCGGCGGCTTGGTGGCTTTGTTCTACATCCTCTACTTCACGCAAATCGCATCATGGGTGACAAGAAATTTGAGCGATTTTATGAATATCAGCTTAATGCCGAGGACGCCTCAATCCGTTTTTCATGTCATGGTGTTAATCATTTGCGCGTATGCCGTCGTGAAAGGCATCGAATCGATCGCAATGGTCACGGAGCTGCTAACGCCGTACCTTCACTTTGTTTTCTGGATTCCCGTTACATGGGGCGTCGCACGAGAATGGGATTGGCAAAATTTCAATGTGCCGTTTGAGTTCCATTTCTTGAATACCTTCGATCAAACCAAGTATCTATTAGGCTTTCCGTTTATGGAAACCGTCTCTTTGATGATGCTGTTCCCCTACGTGCATAACCGTTTAAAGACGTCATACTTATTAGGGGTTTTCGCGGCCGGGACCATCATGATACTCAGCGTGTTGATGCCGATCGGAAGTCTCGGGGTCGAGCGCAGCGCGCATCTCGTCTACCCGATTTTCGTGCTCTTCCGGGAAATGCAGTTCACGGGGTTTCTGGAGCATCTGGAAGCAATTCTGGCGATCAACATTCTTTTTGTCGTATGCCTTAAATTAAGCATCGTTTTTTATTGCGCCGTGCTTGCCATTTGCCAATTGTTCGGCGTGAAGAAGCGTTCCGCCGTGGCTTACCCCCTGATCTGGTTCCTATCCGCTTATTCGCTGTTGTTTGAAAATATCGTCATGAACGTCGAATGGGTGGACAACTATTTGTTTCATTATTACGCTTTGTATGGCATCGTCTTCCCTGTGCTCCTGCTGCTGGTTGCCTGGATGAGGCGGATGAACCATGCGCCGTTAAGCGGCGGGAATCGACCGGCATGACGGGACTCATCGCCTTGTTCGTCGTTTTTGTCGCCATCGGCGCGTTCTTCTTAAGTAAGGATAAGAACGGCACCGGCAGAGATTACTTTCTGTTTATCGCCATAACCCTGCTAGGCGCTCTTTTATGGGGAAGCCTTATACAGCGCCGTCCCATCGATATCAATCAACTTATTGGCGATATCCTGGATCGGCTCGTTTAGTCCGCCACAATTGGCGGTCCGTTCTTATCCTCAAGTATACAGTTACCTGCTGAAGTAATCCTCCAGCCCATTCGCAATTGCTTTGGCTGCTTTCTTCTGATAGCCGGAGCGGCGGACGATAGATTCATCCTTTGCGTTGGACAAGAAACCGAGCTCTACGAGCGTTGATACCGTATCATTTTCCCGCAAAACGTGAAGATTGCCAAAAGAAATCCCGTTGCTCTTCAAGCCGATACCGTCAGCAAGTCTGTTTTCGATCGCACGCGCCAATGGCCGATCTTTCGTTTCCGAATAATAAAAGGTAAGTATGCCGGACGTTTTTTTCTCCGAAGAATTATAATGGATGCTGACGAAAGCGTCCGCATCGGATGATTCGCTTATCCTCACCCTGTCGGAAAGCTCGGGCTTCTCCTCTTCCTTCGTTCTTGTCATAAGAACGCGCGCTCCGCGGCTGCGAAGCTCATCCTCGAGGTAGAAGGAAGTGCTCAAATTAATTTCATTCTCCATCGTTTCATATTTCGTTCCGATCGCTCCGGGGTCGTCTCCGCCGTGACCGGGATCAATGACGATTACTCTCCCCTTCAGTCCCTTCGATTTTCCCGAAGAAACCGCCGCCGTTTGTGATGCGCCTTTCTCGATATAACGATCCGATACCCAGCCGACTTGCTCATCCGGAGTCTGGATCTGAACCCAACCTTTCCGGTTGTCTATTATCGTAACAGCCTCGCCCTTTGTCAGGTAACCCAGAATGTCATAGTTCAATCCGGCGCCGTCCCTGATCCGCAGCGTATCTGCCAGCACAGTCGCCCGGGTGGCCGCAGAACTCTTTTGCACACTGCCGTCCTGATCTGTCGCCGTTGCCGTAACGACCTTGCCATCGACCTTCTTCATATATTGGCCTGCCGCCCAGCCGGAGACCCGGTCCGACTTGATGCGCAGCCAGCCGTACTCTTCCTTCGAAACGGTGACTGTCTCGCCTTTCTTCAAAGAACCCACGATCGACGATTCAGACGAAGGTTCGCTGCGGACATTCAATGAGTCGGTGTACACCTTGGCTATGTAACTGCCGCTTGCTTCCGCCAGATTTGGTATATAACCGGTAATACCAACCAACCCGCAGATCAAAATTGTCAGGTATATAATTTTTTTCATACAAATCTCCTTCAATATACTTTAGGATATGTAGGTCTACTATTATACCTGAAATTACTAGATTCGTGCAGACCTAAATATGCAAAATTACGCCAGCATTCTCCATGCGCCGTCAAAAAACTGGAATTATAGCCATACGACAGTTGTGTCGCTGCAAAAAAGAGCAGCCCGGCGGCTGCTCTTCTTTGTTAATTTATACGTTTGCCATCCTATCATTTTGAATCTTAAGCTGATTGCGATATACGAACTTAGAGATCGTAATGCTGATTTCATAGAGCAGAAATAAAGGCACTATGACGATGATATCCGACAAAATATCCGGCGGGGTGATCGTGATCGCAACAATCGCCAGTATAAAATAAGCCAGCTTGCGCGCTTTCGCCAGACGGTTGGGATTCAGAATCCCGAGCTTCGTCAGAAACATAACGATGGCCGGCATTTCGAACAACAGCCCGAACGGCACCGTCATGTGAATCATGAACGTAAAGTACTTCTGAGCCGTGTACATTGTAACAAACTCGTCTGCGGCCATGCTGTTCATAAAATGCAGCACCATCGGGAACAAAATGAAGTATCCGAAGCATATGCCGATGATGAACAGCAAGCTAATGCCCGGTATAAACAGAAGTGTCGCGCGCCGTGTTTGCTGAGGTAGCGCAGGCGTGACAAACTTCCAAGCCTGGTAGGCTGCAATCGGAAGTGTAATGGCAATTGCAACGACGCCCGCAATCATCATATATACCCAGATGACGTCAGAAGGACCGAGCAGCACCAGCTTCTGGTCGAAGTCCCTGACAAGCCACTGATAGATATCCTTCACGTAGATGAAAGCCGCTGCCATCGCAACAAGGAATGCGACCAGCGTCCGGATTAATCTCGAACGCATCTCCTCCAAATGACCGATAACACTCTGCTCATTCGGATTTTTCATCTTACTTGCCGACAGCCGCCGAAGCCTTCGACGCTTCCTCATCTTTGCTGTCTTTGCGGTCTTCGTCATCGCCGCCTACCAGTCCGCGCGTAGCCCCTTTGAACTCGCTCAGCGTCCGCCCGAAAGCCCGGCCCAGCTCGGGCAGCTTCGACGGCCCGAAAACAATAAGCGCAATAATGAGAATTAGCACTAATCCTCCGATTCCAATATTACCAAACGGCATATAAACCTCTCCTTAGATGATAGTATTCAGCCACGGATGCAATCCGTGGCTGATCTTACGAACATTAACCCAATTTAAAACCGCTTATCGCTACAACTCCGCAGCGAGGCATCTTATCGCCCTTGCGGTGCGGCCATGTGCTTGTCGGTTTATTTAGATCAGTAGTCATTTCACCTGGATGTTGCACAGATAAGAATAAAGTCTGTTCATCAGGTGTGAAGAACGGCCCCGTTAATTCAGCATCTACCGGCCCGGAAGCAAACTGAAGCGCCGTACCTTTGCCTTCTCCGCTTGTCGGAATAACAAACAATCCGTTATTCATGAACGATTTGTATACACCCTTATTGTGGCTGCTCGTGGAGATATCCGTAACTACCCATAGATTTCCGTTTGAATCAAACGCTAAATTGTCCGGCGAGCTGAAACCGGATTGTCTGCCGCCGGCCGCAAAAATCTCAAAGTCAAACTCAAGCGAACCTAAGTCGTTGCCTGCTTCAAAAATACGTGTGATGTGCCCATGAATGTTACCATGAGTATCATTATTTGTGTGACAGATAAAGACCGTATTGTCGAACGGTGAAATCTCGATATCCTCCGGCCGGTCTGTGGGAGTCCCGCCTACCAGCAGCGCGGCTTCATGGCAGAATGTTACGACATCGCCTTGAGTTCCGAACTTTTTAAGAAGATCTTCTTTCTTTGCGGAAATGCCATAAGGATTTTTATATTTTTCATTGGATAATACTTTTTTCACTTCTTCAATGGTGACAGGCAGCCATTTACCCGATTTGAGATTCGCTACATATAGCGTCCCTTCTTCCAACAATGCGGAATTGCCGCGGCCTTTCAGCTTATCGTATTTACCCTTACTTACAAATTTATACACACAAGCGTCCTTTTTATCATCGCCCATGTATACGACGACTCTGCCATCGGCTGCCATTCCCATTGCCGTGTTCTCATGGTTGAAACGCCCCAAAGCCGTATGTTTCTTAAGATAAGCTTGATCAAAAGGATCAACTTCAACTACCCATCCGTAATGTGTGTCGGGAAGTTTTGCGTTTGCAGCAGTATCCGAGTAATTCTCTTCGCATGACAGAACCGTGTTCCAGAACGTTACTCCGCCGGAACAATTCGCAAATGTGCCGATGGCGGTTGTCGAGTTGCCCAGTGCTGCGGACCCTCTTGCCGGCCCTGTAAGATCAAATTTAGTTGTTCCATTGATTCGGCGCGCATATTTAGAAGTTGTGTCCATTTTCCAGGTACCGTTCTCGTCACGGAATACTTCGATGACAGACATACCCTGATAATAAAGATCTTTTTTTATCTGGTCTGCAGTCATCTTATCATCGACAATCGGACCTAAAGAGAAAATATTCGTATACTCATGGTTAGTTACAAGCAATCCGCGCGTATTCGATCCATTGATTGGAAAAAATGCGTTATAGTCGGCACCTTGGCCAAACTTTTCTCCGGCGGTGTTAATAACATCATCAAAAGCAGCGACAACATCATATTTAAAGTTCTTAGGTATAACCAGATTGTCTTCTTTCGTTGGTTGAATCGGATCAAAGTATCCGCTAACCTTATTCGTTTTAAAGCCGAACAAATGGTCAGCAGTCGATGACATTGCGGACGCTTTACCATCTAACGCACCTAGTCCCGCCGATGCCGCAGCCAAAGCAGCTGCTCCGGTTCCTAAAAAAGAAAGAAACGTTTTACGATCCATGTTCTTATTCAAGCTTGTCCACTCCCTATCATTAAGATCCTCTACAGATATAAGGATAATAAGGTAGTGTTAAGCTATTGTTTCCTGGACCTGTATTGTTTGTAAATGCGGGAATCATTATCATTGCTGTCCGTGATGATATGCGAACATGGCATAACCAAGCGCTGCCGGGGCTAATCGCCCGAGCAGCGCGCGGTTTTTACGAATAGTGCCTCATTCGAATCGTGAATATCAGGTTCCGGATCATCGTTCACAACTTACAATTGAAGTTCATCATTCAAGCCTGCTTACGCCAACAGGTATTCGGAAGCATTATACTTCTCAAAGCATTCTTGTATCGCCTGCTTCACGATTGCGCAACCCTCTTCAAGCTCCTCCATAGAGATCGTTAACGGCGGCATCAGTTTAATCACTTTATCGTCGCGTCCTACCCGTTCAAGAATGAGACCGAGTTCATAGCAGCGTGACGCAATTTCCTTAGAAAGGCTGTCATGCTTGCTCGCGGAAACATCGATTCCCCATATAAGCCCCATTCCTCGAATAGCGATGGAATGACTGATCGGTGCAATAGTATTGGTCAAAAACTGACTGATAAACTGCCCTTTCCGGTAGACATCCGCTTCGAGACTGATCAACTCGCTATATTCCAGTGCGGCTGTCGCCCCGACAAAAGCAAGCTGGTTGCCGCGGAATGTGCCGGTATGCTCTCCCGGATTCCAAATATCCAGCTCCGGCTTCATGAGAACGATTGACATCGGAAGACCGTAACCGCTGATCGATTTCGAAAGCACGACGATGTCAGGAACGATATCCGCTCTTTCGAACGAAAAAAACGGGCCTGTCCGACTGCATCCAACCTGGACTTCATCGCAAATGAGTAAGATTTCATGCCAGTCGCAAAGCTCTCGCAGCTGCTTCATCCATGGAATCGGAGCTTCATTAATTCCGCCTTCAGCCTGAATCGTTTCGAATATGATCGCGGCAGGCTTCTCAATTCCGGAATGGCCGTCCGTAAGAACCTCTTCCAAATATTGAATCGTATCGAATGAATTCATAAAGCCTTGCGGAAAAGGCATAAAATGGACACGATCCAAATCCGTGCCTGCAGCGTTTCGATGATATAAATTGCTGGTGGCGGCTAAGCTGCCGAGCGACATTCCGTGAAATGCCCCCATGAACGAGAATATGCCGCTTCTCCCTTTCACCTTGCGTGCCAGCTTCAATGCCGCTTCGACCGCATTCGTGCCGGTCGGTCCGCTGAATTGGACTTTATAGGACAGATTTCTAGGCTGTAAAATAAGCTCCGAAAACCGGTTTAGAAACATTTCCTTCGCCGATGTATGCATATCTAAACCGTGCGTCATACCGTCGGATTCCAAATAGGATACGATTTTCTCTTTAATAAAGTCGTTATTATGGCCGTAATTCAAAGCTCCGGCTCCGGCAAAGAAATCGAGAAATGATCTTCCGGATTCGGCGTATATCCTCGAGTCTTTCGCTTTCACGAATACATCCGGGAAAGACCTGCAATAGGACCGCACATTCGATTCCATGGTTTCAAAAACGTTCATTTTCTCCACTCCCTTAACCTGTTTCTACCAATATACCAAACAATATTTAACATAATATCATCGTTGAGTAAATTAATTATGAATTGACATGTGCTTGATATTATTAATATAATGTTAATTTTTATAATTAAAATAAAAACTTGTAACTCTATCGGCGCGAGTATACAATATGGTTGGGCTTCTGCGATAAAAGCAAAGGCTGAGAAACAAATGCCCTTATAAGGAGGTTGAAATGAAGATCTTTGAAGTTTTGGTTTTATTCATTAGCCTATTTCTGATCTTACGGACACGTTTCGGCAAAAGCATGACCCGATCGATGATAATTTCGATGGCTTTACTTACGGTCATATCCGTTGCTCTTCACCTGACGATTAACGGGTACCGTTGGCAAATGATTCCCGCTTACGCTTTGACACTCTATGGCATCTTTCGCATGCTGCGGCAAGGAAGCCGTGCAGGCCTATCATTCGTGCGCACGAAACAGCGGCCGGTAAAGCGGATTATCTTGTCTTCCTTGCTTGCCGTATTTATCATTATCGCCATCGCACTCCCCACATTGCTGCCTGTATTCGGCTTCGATCAGCCAACCGGACCCTACGCTGTCGGAACGGTAGAATACGCAATGATTGATCCGAATCGACAGGAAACCTATACGGATGATCCTAACGATCACCGGGAAGTGCTGGTCCAGATTTGGTATCCCGCCGATATCGCCAAGCCTCTTCAAGGCAAAGCACCTTATGTCAAAAATGTTCCGGTCATCGCGGCGGAAGTAAAAACCAAGCTTCAAATCCCTAAATTTTTGTTCCAATACCTTGAACTCGTCAAGACGAACTCCTACCCGAATGCGGCTGTCGCAAGCAAACAGCAGTCATATCCGCTTATCCTGTTTTCGCACGGACTGCCGGGAGCACGGTTCTCGAATACGTTCCAATTTGAAGAGTTAGCCAGCCAAGGGTTTATCGTAGCCAGTATCGAGCATACCTATAACGCCCTTGCAACCGTTCTGCCTGACGGGCAATTCGTAACGATTGCCAGCCTGCCCGGCATGACCGATCTTGACGCATGGGATCGCCTTATTTCTGACATATGGGTCAAAGACTCAACCTTCGTGCTTGATAAGCTGGAGAATCTGAACAACAAAGACTCGAATAATCTGTTCAGCGGCAAAATCGACTTGAATCATGTCGGGATGTTTGGTCATTCCTTCGGCGGTGCGAACGCCGCCCAAGTATTGTACACGGACCCAAGAGTTAAGGCGGCAATCAATATGGACGGCACCATGTTTGGCCGTACACATAAATCCGGAGGTACGGGCAAGCCTTTTATGCTGATGGACACCAAACCTTTCGAAATAGTGACCGATCCCGTTGTGCCTGCCGATTCGCAATTAGAAGAAATGAACATGACGCGCGAGCAATTCGATCGATTGTCCGTTGAGCTGCCCATGCGAATGAAGCAGGCATTGGGCTCAGGTGCATATGAATTAACTTTGCAGCGTACCCGTCACATGAGCTTCAGCGATTACTATTTCTGGTCGCCGGCTCTTCCCATTATGGAGAAGATGCCGCTATCGCCTAGACGTGCGCATAAGGTTGTTAATGCTTATACGGTCGCTTTTTTCCAAAAGCATCTGCAAGGTCTGGACACTCCTCTTCTGGATGCGGAGCAATCCACAGATTATCCGGAGGCAGCTTTGAAGCGATACTAGGTCACGGGAGTCAGAACGTATATTGTTCTGGCTCCTTTCTCATTCATCATTCAAAACTTTACACGGCTGCATATTCCTTTTCGTTGTCGAACTGATGTTTATACAGACCGGCGTACAAGCCGCGCTGATTGATCAACTCCTCATGGGTTCCTTTCTCGAACACCTCCCCCTGCTCCATCACGTATATGACGCTTGCCTCTTGTATGGTTGACAATCGATGCGCAATGACAAGCACCGTGCGGTTCTTCATCAGTTTCTCTAAAGCCTGCTGTACCCAATATTCGGATTCGTTATCGAGGGCGGAGGTGGCTTCGTCGAGCAGCAGGATCGGCGAATCCTTCAGCAATGCCCTCGCAATGGCAATGCGCTGGCGCTGGCCGCCGGACAGCTTAGCCCCCCTCTCGCCAACCATCGTTGCATATCCCTCCGGCTGCGCTTCGATAAACTCATGTGCATAAGCAGCCTGAGCGGCTGCGACCATTTGTTCGCGCGACGCGTCCGGCTTGCCGAGCCTAATATTTTCTTCGATTGTGCCCTCAAACAAATAGGCATCCTGAGGCACATACGCGATCAATCCGCGAATTTCGGCTAAGGTATACTCCGAATACGGTTTGCCGGCAATACCGATTGCGCCACTATCGATAGAGTAAAACCCGAGCAGCAGCTTGAACAATGTGCTTTTGCCGCTGCCGCTCGCCCCTACGAGCGCAGCTACTTGCCCTTGCTGGACGGTTAAATTAAATCCAGCCAGCACCCGAGCACCCGGTTCGTAGGAAAAGCTTACATCCTTAAACTCCAGCATCGTTTCCCTGCCTAGCAATGATTCCCCGGAGAGAGCCGGAAACCGCTCTTTCTCCGGCTCCTGATCGATGACCTCAAATACGCGCGCCGCTCCTGCCAGCGAGCTCTGCATCATGGAAATGACGCTGCCAACCTGCAGGAAAATCATCGTGACTCCCATCTCCAGCTGTACGATGGCAGCCATCGTACCCAGCTCTAGCGCACCGCTTGCGAACATAAATATACCGACTACTAGAATTCCGCCGAAGCTTATGAAATTGATTAAGTAATTTACGGCCTCAAGTAATCCATTACGATGCCCCTGCTCCATGGAAGAAGCCGTTACTCGTTCGTTCGCTTCATTGTATTTACCGGTAATGATGGTCTGCAGCTTGAACATCTTCATCATTTGAAGGCCGGCCAGAATATCCGTTAATCGTTCCGTTAAGTTGCCGAGCCGCTGCTGCAGCTTGTTGCCCGTTCCGCGGAGCGGACTGGCGAAGGCCAGGTTAACGGCGATGCCGGCTGCTCCAAATCCCGTTAAGGCAAGGGCAAACCGCCAATCGAGTATATACATGGAAATAATCGAACCAAGCAGCGTAAACACGTCGGTTAAAATGGATTTCAGGTTCTCTACGTAAATATTTTCCATCGTTTGAACATCGCTGGTCGAGCGGGAGATGAGATCTCCCGAATGCCTTGTTTCGAAGAAGCTTGGAGGCAGCTCTCCGAGATGATCGTACAGCCGTCTCCGCGTGTTCACCATCGTTCGCTTCACGACCCTCATATACAGGTAGGAAAAAACCGGCGATAGCAGAGCAATAGCCAGAAAAGCGGCGCTTACGAAAGCGATCGAATTGTAAAAGAGCTGCCGGTCTCCCTGTACCGAGAAGTCAAGTAAATTTTTGAATACAAACGCCATCATAATGGTAATGCTGCCGTTAACCATGCTGTCGCCAATCAAGCCGGCAAAATATAGTTTTCTTCCGGAACCGAGCAAGCCGATCATCCGCTTCAGCTCCGCCAAGCTTTTTTTCAGCAGCGGCTTTTCTCCGATCATCCCCGGGCCCCCTCTCCTGACGCTATTTGCTTCGCAACGCGGCTTTCGAGAGCGGCGAATTGCTTATAATACAGTTTCATGTACAGACCTCTTTGTTCCAGCAAGGAAGCATGCGTTCCCTGTTCGACGATTCGGCCTTGATCGAGCACCAGAACGAGATCCGCTTCCTTGATTGTCGAGAGGCGATGCGCGACGACCAGCACCGTTCTGTCCTTCATGACGCGTTCCAATGCTTCCTGAACGATTGACTCCGACTGCGTATCCAGAGCGGAGGTCGCTTCGTCGAGCAGCAATATCGGCGCATCCTTCAGAATCGCGCGCGCGATCGCGAGGCGCTGCCGTTCTCCGCCGGACAGCCTCGCTCCGCGTTCCCCGAGCACGGTCTCGTATCTTTCCGGAAGCATGTCGATAAAGGCATGAGCGCCCGCTGCTTTTGCGGCATCGATAATATCCTCGCGGCTTGCTCCGGGTCGACCGTAGCCGATATTGTCTGCAACGCTGACCGGAAATAAATAGGTGTCCTGGGAAACGAGCGCAAGCTGATCGCGCAGATGAACAGGGTTCCATGATTGAAGCGGACGGCCAAACACTCGAATATCGCCGGATAGCCGCACGCCGCTTACAGCCGCCTCCGAATCCTCCTCCATTCCGTAAAAACCGCATATCAGCTTTAAAATCGTGCTTTTTCCGCTGCCGCTTGGGCCCACTAACGCCACGGTCTGCTTCGAATTCGCCTTAAAAGAAATATTTTCCAGCACATCGGGCTTGCTTTCATAAGCGAACGATACGCTGTCAAACTCGAGCGGCAAGACAGCCATATCGATCATTTGCGTCTCCCGCTCAGAGGGCTCAAGCGGCAGGTCCAGCATTTCGAATAAACGCTTCGCGGCTCCCTTCACCTCTTGTATTTGGGCGGATAGCACGGGGGCCATCGAAAGCGGCTGCATCAAGAAATTAAGCATGTAGAGAAACAGCACCATGCTGCCTGCTGACAGCTCCCCCTCTCCGATCAAATAACCGCCGTATGAGACGCTGAAAATAATCGGACTCGACATAAGGAGCAGGCTGATGGGCGCAATGAATGCCCGTCTTTTCTCAACCTGCAAGCCTTTCATAAGAACGAGCTCCATTGCGGCTTTGTACTTCAACGACATCGCTTTGAACATATTGAACGCCTTCAGCATCGGAATGCCGCCGATTGTATCCTGAGCGATCGCATTGGCCGAGCCCAAATACTGTTGTAGCTGCTCCGACATCTTGTTCATCGGAAATATAAGCACGCTCGTAATCACGATGGCAACGGGAAGGAACAAGAGACTGAATAAAACCAGCTTCCAGCTTGTCATAAGCAACACCGTCAGTGCACCGATAAAGACGATTGGCATGTAGAACAGATTTGAAAAATGCATCATAAAAAATTGTTGGATCACCGTTGTGTCATTCGTCAATCGCGATACCAAATCGCCGGAATGCCGGCTTTCCAGCGCAGCAACCGTCGATCGCTCCAAATGACTTACGATATCGCTTCGTATATCACGCAAGGCGCATGCACTGAACCGGGTCAGCGCGTACTTGATCGCATAGCTGGCGGCGGCGCCAATAATCGTTAGCGCTGCAAGAAGCGTGAGAGTCGGGCCAAAGCTGCGTGCAAAGATGCCTGTCGCGTCCTCTACGAGCCTTTCGATGAATAGTCCCAGCCAAATATCGATAGCTGCAACCGTCAGCGATGCCGCAATGCTGAGTACAATCCAAAAGCCGTAAGGCTTCATATACTTGAACAGTTTAACCAAGATGCAGCCCCTTTCCCGATCAGCGAAGCAGTTGTCTGATCAATTCTGCGTTAGCCGTTATATAGGCAGGCTCGAGCATATCCTCGTGCGTTCCGGCTCCTTTATATTTGAGATGCCGGCCGGTAGTATGCTTGCTCCAGTCAAGCTGACGCTGAAGCAGGCTCAGTTCCTTGCCTTCGGACTCGATGAAATGGATGTCGGCGGCGAGCTTGCCCTTATTGTCAAGCTTGTTCAGAAATGACATATAGGCTACGATGTGCCGGTAGATCGTATCGCGGATCATACCATTCTGCAGATAGGCTCCATATTGCGTGCCCGCTGCTTCCTGATCGATAATTTCACCGACCTTCTCTTCCGTTTGCCGTGCCGTCTGCTTGATCGCCTTCTTCTTAGGCTCGGCATCGAGCATGATCAGATCGGATACGCTGCTCCCCTCGGCTTCGAGCATCCGGGCTACATTGAAAGCAAGGTTGCCGCCAGCTGAGTAACCGAGAAGAAGATAAGGGCCTTCCGGCTGTACGCCGCGAATGTATTTGACATACTGCTCGATTTGGTCATCTTCATGAATGAAATCGAAGCCGTAAACGGCAATGCCTGCTTCTTCGAGCAACGCGCCAAGCTTCTGATATACGAAGCCGTAACCGGCAATCGGCGGGAAGCAGAACAAATGTCGTTCCGCCGGACCGTTGAGTAACGTAATCGGTTGCTCCTCGCTTCGCTGAATACGGCGGCGGGCTATGAAACCGGCAAGTTCAGCTATCGTCGGTTGCTGGAAGACGGCAAGGAATGGAAGCTCCACCCGCAGTCGTTCATACACTTTAACCGTTAACATAGCGGCCTTCAGTGAATTGCCGCCAACCTCGAAAAAGTTATCATGTATGCCGGCTTGAGGGATACCGAGCAGCTCCTCCCATATTTGCGCTAGCTTCTGCTCCTCTTCATTCCTCGGAGCAGTATATGGCTCGCGCAAAGCATTAACGTCCGGCAGCGGCAATGCCTTGAGATCGATCTTGCCGTTTGGCGTTAAAGGGAGCTTCTTCAGCCGAATGAAATAAGCGGGTACCATATACGCCGGAAGCTCTTTGATTGCGGCAGCTTTGGCTGCATGGACCGTTTCTTCGTCATCGACGACTAGATAAGCGCATAAATAGTTCTCGCCGCCCGCATCGTTAAGCGCTTGAACGGACGCTTCGCGTACGGCAGGAAGCTTCAGCAGCACCGCATCGATCTCGGCAAGTTCAATGCGATAGCCGCGTACCTTCACCTGCCGGTCAATTCGGCCCGCGAATTCGATCATGCCGTCAGGCAGCCAGCGCGCCGCATCGCCTGTTCGGTACATGCGCTCGCCCGGGACAAATGGACACGGGACAAATTTCTCCTCCGTCAGCTCCTGCTGATTCCAATAACCGCGTGAGAGACCGATGCCCGCAATACAAAGCTCCCCTCTGACTCCAACCGGCTGCTGCTGCATCCGATCATTCACAATATAGATTTTTGTATTGGCAATCGGCTTGCCGATCGTAATGCTTCGGTCCGGATCAAGTCCGCGCATATAGGTGGACATTACGCTGCTTTCGGTAGGCCCGTATTCGTTGATTAGCTCTACCTTTGCGTTTTTACGTTTCGTTTGCTCTACCAAGCCGCCGCTGACAGGCTCGCCGCCGAGCGTAATTTGACGAAGCGATACAGCCTCGTCCGGCTCAAGCAAATGGATGATGGTGCCAAATAAGCTAGATACGCAGTTAAGATGTGTGATTTTAAGGTCGGAAACATATTTTTTCAATGCTGCCGGGTCCTTCGCTTCCTCTTTCGGCACGAGATAGCTGACGGCGCCCGAAGCAAGCGGCGTAAACAAGCTGCTGACGGACGCATCGAAGGCGAACGACATGATTTGCAGCGCCTTGTCTTCCGGTCCGAATCCGAATTCAGCCCGCCTCCATTTCACGGAATTCGCAATACTTTGATGCTCGATCATGACGCCCTTCGGTTCGCCGGTAGTCCCGGAGGTATAGATCACATACGCCAAGTCCTGAGGCAACACGGTCCATTCCGGATTCGAGTCATCCGCATCGTAGCTGTCTTCCGACTCCAGATTAAGAATGCTGCCGCTGAATTCGTAGTCTGCCGCCTGTATCGCGCTTGCTCTTGCGAGCAAGAGCGGTGTTCTGCTGTCCTTGAGCAAATAACGGATACGGTCGGCAGGATAATCGGGATCGACCGGCAAGTACGCGGCACCTGCCTTCATGACGGCAAGCATGCCTACGGCCATATCGAGTGACCGATCTGCTGAAATAGCGACAATATCGCCACTTTGAACGCCGTAGCTTCGGATCGTGCGGGCTAATTGATTCGCCCTCGCATTCAGCTTTGAGTAAGTCAAGGATGACTCCCCTTGCACGATGGCCGGCTGGGCAGGCAGTCGGCTCGCCTGCTCCTCAAACAGCCCATGCAGCAGGTTAGAGCCTGCGTATTCTCGTTCGGTCGCATTGTTTTCGGACAGCCACCGCTTCTCCTCGTTAGTTATCAAATCAATTTGTCCGATAACCGAATCCGGAAAATACGCCGCAGCCTCAAGGATGCGCAGGAAATGGCCTGCCATACTATTAATGGTCTCTTCCCGGAACAGGTCCGTACAATATTCAAAGCTTAGACGCAAAGTCCCTTCGCCTGGCGCGGCTATCAAGGAGAGATCGAATTTGGATATGCTATGCTCCTGACCGAACGGTACGATGCGAAGCTCGCTTTGCGAATGCGGAGCTTCGGCCGCATCGCTGCGTTCAGACCCCGCATTTTGCCAAACCACTACAGTGTCAAACAACGGGTTACGGCTTAGATCGCGCGGCAGCTGCAGCTTCTCGACCAGCATTTCAAACGGATAATCCTGGTGCTCGAAAGCATCCAGCGCATTTTGCTTCACGTCCGACAGGAACTCCCTGAAGGTCCGTTCCGCGCTTAACGAGCTGCGCATAGCCAATGAATTAACGAACATGCCAAGCATGCCTGCCGTATCGGCGTGCGAGCGTCCCGCGATCGGGGCTCCGACGACGATATCCGTTTGACCCGAATAACGGGAGAGCAGTACCTTGTAGGCGGCAAGCAGCACCATGTACAAGGTCGCTCTGGAATCTTGCGCCAACCCTTCAAGTCTGTGCGCCAATTCGGTATTTGCTTCGAATGCAACGACGGCGCCGGAGAAGCTCTTCACGGCTCGTCGAGCATAGTCGGCAGGCAGTTCCAGCAGCGGAACGTCTCCCCCTGCAAATTGATTCAGCCAGAATTGCTCTTGTTTGACAAAAGCCTCGCTTTCCAGCCATTCGTTCTGCCATAAAGCAAAGTCCTTATAGTGCAGCGCGGGTGCCGGCAGGTCCTCTCCTTCGTACAATTGGATGAGCTCCTGCAGGAAGATGGAACCCGATACGCCATCCGAAACGATATGATGCATGTCATAGGCAAATACATGCTTTTGCTCCGAGATCCGGAACAGGGCCGCGCGCAGCAGGGGAGCCTCAGCCAGATCGAATGGGCGGAACCATTCTTCGATTAATTGACCCGCCTCTTCCTCGGTGCTTGCTTGATGGCGCTCCAGATACATGTCAACCTTGTCGTGAACCCGCTGAAGCGGTTCTCCGTTCGCTTGATGGAAGGACGTTCGAAGCGGCTCATGCCGGGAAACAAGCCTTTGCAGAGCCTGTTCAAATCGAGCTTCATCCATAATCCCTTCAAACCCGATGACAGCCGGCATATTATAGGCAAGACTTGTCCCTTTTCCTTCGAACAGGTCCAGAATGTACATGCGCTTCTGTGCCGATGACACCGCATATAATTCCTGCTTTGGCGCAGGTCTGATCGGGCTGTAGGTTTGCTCGGCATACTCGTCGATATAGCGCGCAGCCGCTTCAATCGTTGGCCATTCGAACAGATAGCGAAGCGGAACCTCTACTCCGCATGCCTTATGCATCTGTGCGAGCAGCGCCATTGCTTTGAGCGAGTGGCCGCCGAGAGCGAAGAAGCTGTCCAGTACGCCGATGCGCTCGATGCCGAGAGCCTCCCGCCACAAGCCGACAAGCAGCTCCTCCGTCGGCGTGCGGGGTGCGATATACGCCGCGCCGGTAGCCAGCTGTCCTTCAGGCTCAGGCAAAGCTTTCCTGTTTATTTTGCCATTGGGCGACAACGGCAAGCTTTCAAGCTGAACGAACTGCGCAGGAATCATATAGGCCGGGAGTGAGCTGCCTATATGCCCGCGAAGCTCGTTAACGTTCAGCTCGCGGTCAGCCGTAAAGTAAGCGCACAGGAAGCTTAGCTTCTCCTTATCCTGCAAGGCGGCAACAACGGTATCGCGAACAGCCTCATGCTTGAGCAGCACGGTTTCGATCTCGCCAAGCTCAATCCGGTAACCGCGAATTTTGACCTGGAAGTCAAGCCTGCCCAAATATTCCATATTTCCGTCCGGCAGCCAGCGGGCCAAGTCGCCGGTACGGTACATCTTCGTGCCTGGCGTGAACGGGTGGTCTACAAACTTCTCCGCTGTCAGCTCCGGCTTGTTCACATAACCCCGTGCCAATCCGACACCGGCTATGCACAGCTCTCCCGGGATGCCAACCGGCTGCAGGCGAAAATCCCCGTTCACCACATACAATTGAATGTTATCGATCGGTTTGCCAATAGGAACGATACCCGATCTATCACTCGTCGAGCAGTCAAAGTGCGAGACGTCGACGGCAGCCTCAGTCGGACCGTATAGGTTTATCAGCTTGGCGCCATGCCGGCTGTAAAGCTCGGAATGGAATCGACTCACTTGGCCAGGCTGCAGCGCTTCACCGCTGGCAAATAGCAGGCGCAGGCTCGACAGCCGCTCCGCATGCGAACCGCGCGCAATATAATCCAGAAAAATACTAAGCATCGATGGAACAAAATGCAGCGTCGTTATGCGGCTGCGCTCAATCGCCTGAACGATTTCCTCGGGGTCCTTCTCCCCTCCCGGCTTCAGGAAGCAAACCTTTGCGCCGGTAAAGCCCCACCAGAACATTTCCCAGACGGAAACGTCGAAGGTATACGGTGTTTTCTGCAAAATAACGTCGTTTTCGTTTATCGGATACGCCTTTTGCATCCAGTGAATCCGATTGATCGCAGCTCTGTGCTCGATCATGACGCCTTTTGGCTTGCCGGTTGAGCCTGACGTATAAATAACATAAGCGAGATGGCTCGGTCCGGCGATCGGTTGTAAATTTCCGGCTTCCCTGTCCGCATAGGCTGCAGGATCATCGAGGTCAATCATTTCACCAACCGGCAGAGAATGCGCTTTTGCAACAAACCTCGTTTGCGTCAGCAGCCATTCGGCTCCGGAATCCTCAAGCATGTACCGGATTCTCTCCTCCGGAAAATCCGGATCGACGGGCAGATAAGCTCCTCCGGCTTTGTGAATAGCGAGAATGCCGATAATCATCTCGGCAGCGCGTTCCAGCATAAGCGGTACGATCCGATCCGGACCGACGCCGCTTGCACGCAGCTTATGCGCCAACCGGTTAGCTTGAGCATTCAGCTCGCGGTAAGTAAACGTCCGGCTGCCGTCCATTACGGCGACAGCGTCCGGCGTTTTGTCCGCTTGAGCCTCGAACACTTCATGTATGGTCGTTTCAGCTGGAAATTCCGCTGCCGTATCGTTAAAACGCTCCGTCAATTGAGACTTTTCCTCTACAGACATCATATCGATCTCAGCAATCGGCAGGTGGGGATTAGCGGCAATCTCTTTCAATATATGAAGAAAATGATCGCCCATCCGCTCGATCGTCTCGCGCTTGAAAAGGGCCGTTCCGTACTCGAAGCTTATAATAAGCTCGTCTTCCGTCTCCGTTGCTTCCAGCGATAAATCGAACTTGGCCGCGCCGCCTTCGAAATGGAACGGCTCAATGCGCAGCCCCGTCAGCTCCCGCGTGTCCATATCGATATTTTGCAGGCTGAACATCGTATCAAAGAGCGGGTTCCGGCTTAAATCACGCGGCAGGTTCAGCTTTTCCACGAGTGTGTTGAACGGGTAGTGCTGATTGTCCAGCGCCGCGAGCGCTGATTGCTTCACTTCTTCCAGCAGCTGCCCGAACGTTTTGGAGGACTCGGGATAGCTGCGCAAGGCTAGCGTATTAACAAACATACCGATAATCGGCTCCACATCCGCATGCGGGCGTCCCGCCACCGGCGTACCCACAACGATGTCGGTCTGGCCGCTGTATTTGTGAAGCAGCACATTGTACGCCGCAAGAAGCACCATATATAAGGTCGTCCCCGTCTTTGCCGCCGCTTCGTTCAAAGCGTTTTTCAGCGCGCCTCCAGCTTGGACGGCATGATTGGCGCCTTTGAAGCTTTGTACGGCGGGACGCGGGTAATCGGTCGGCAATGCCAGAAGCGGAGCTTCCTCCGCGAAAGCTTCCAGCCAATATTGCTCTTGCAGCTTCAAGGCGGACTTGCCTTCCCCGCTGTTTAGCCATACTGCAAAATCCTTATAGCTAATGCGAAGAGCAGGCAGCTCCGCACCTTCATAAAGCTCGGCGAATTCCTTCATGAAAAGGCTCATCGACACTCCGTCGGCAATAATGTGATGCATATCGCACATCATCACATGCTTCTCTGCTGAAAGCTCGATCAGCTCTACCCGAAGAAGCGGGGCTTTCTCCAAATCGAAAGGTCGAATAAATGCATCGACAAGCTGGGTCAATTCCGCTTCCTCCGCTTGCCGCCTGATCACTTCAAAATGAATGTCATCGTCCGGCGCAATACGCTGTACGGGTTCGCCGTCTACGAGGACGAATGAGGTGCGAAGCGCTTCGTGACGGGTAACCAGCTTGCGGAATACCAGCTGCAAATGCTCCCATTCAAGCGGACCGTCTATCGTCATCACACGCGGAAGGTTATAGCTAATGCCTGCTCCCTCGAACCGGCTTAGCACAAACAATCGTTCCTGGGCCGGCGTCAGCGGATAATGCGGCTGCTCCGGCGCCTTGCCGACAGCAGCCTGTACAGCTTTATCCGCATGATCAATATAGACGGCCAAAGCTTCTATTGTCGCCGCTTCAAACAGCTTCCGCAGCGGAACGTCAACGCCAAAGCGCCGTTTCATACGAGCGATCAGCGTCATCGCTTTCAAGGAATGACCGCCAAGCGCGAAGAAATCATCCGTCACGCCGACCGGCCGGATGCCGAGCGCTTCTTCCCATAACGCAGCAAGCTGCGATTCCGTAGCGGTACGAGGAGACACATAGCCGGCGCTAAGAGCTGCGGCTGCTGTGAAATCCGGCTTCGGCAAAACGCGGCGGTCGATTTTCCCATTAGCGGTTAGCGGAAACCGTTCCAGCTGTATGAAACATAGCGGTATCATATACGCCGGTAACTGCTGAGCCAGCGCCGCACGAAGCTCCGATACTTCCAAATTAGCTTCACTGACATAATAAGCGCATAATGCCTTTTGACCGTTCAGATCCTCGCCGGCAACGACACATGCTTCCTTCATTCCCGGCTGCTTCAACAATCCCGTTTCGATCTCATGAAGCTCAATCCGGTAACCGCGAATTTTCACCTGCTGGTCAATCCGGCCCAAATATTCGATCATGCCGTCTGCGCGCCAACGGGCAAGATCCCCCGTTCTATACATCCGTTCGCCGTGCTCATACGGATTCGGAACAAATTTCTCTGCTGACATTTCCGGCAGGTTCGCATACCCGCGGCTGACGCCGTCGCCTCCAACAACAAGCTCGCCCGGTACGCCGACCGGCTGCAGATGACCGGCTTCATTCATAATATAAGCAGTCGAGTTGCTAATCGGCCGGCCGATCGGAATGGAATCCTCAAAGTCTGTATCGATTGCGTAGGTAGTTGAGAACGTCGTATTCTCCGTTGGACCGTAACCGTTAATCAGTGTAATGCCCTGCGTGCCGCGGCGCACGCGATTAATATGGCGCGGAGAAAGCACGTCGCCCCCGATAATTAATTGCCTGACGCCTGCGAACATGTCGGGACGTTCTTCCGAAAGCTGGTTGAACAGCGGCGCCGTCAACCACATCAATGTGATCCGATGCTCATGAATATAGGCAGCCAGATGTTCCGTATGCAGCAGAACATCCTTGTCCACGATATGCAGAGTCAATCCGTTCAGCAATGCGCCAAAGATTTCAAACGTAATGGCATCAAAGCCGACAGAACCCGTCAGCAGCAAGCATCCGTCCGGATCGAAGGAAGCGTAGTTCGTCCCTTTTACCAGTCGGACAACGTTACGCTGCTCTACCATGACGCCCTTCGGATTGCCGGTAGAACCTGACGTATACATGATGTAGGCAAGATCGTCAGGCGCAATCGCCACGTGCAAGTCATCTTCCTCGGCAGACTCGGATGACAACCATCGTGTCAGATCAATCCAATTGATCGTTAATGACGTGGACGTTATCGGCTCCGTTCCGAATGTCAAGCATGCCGAAGCTGCGCTGTCCTCCAGCATGAATCGAATCCGTTCCTCAGGAAATAAAGGATCAAGCGTGACGAAGGCAGCCCCTGCCTTCAAAATCCCTAATACTCCGACGATCAGCGCAAGCGATCGGTCAGCATATACGGCTACCGTATCTCCGCGGCCAATCCCATCCTCCTGAAGCTTGCGGGCTATTCGATTTGCGCAGGCATTAAGCTCTCTGTAGCTCATGATTCGTCCGCAATAGGTGACTGCGGCATGCTCCGGGGTAAGCTGAGCTTGATTCCGGAATAGCTCTGCAATGGAGGCATCGCGCGGATAAGCGGTACGGGTATCATTGAAGACCCGCAGTATAACCTGCTTCTCCCCCTCGGTAATCATTTCAATATCACGGATAGAACGATCAGGCCGTGCGGCGATGCACTTTAATATTTCGATAAAGTGCCCCAGCATCCGCTGGACGGTCTCCTCCTTATATAACGCGGAGCTGTACTCTGCGCTAAGCAGCAGTCCTTCCTCCGCTTCTCTCGCCTGCAGGGACAAATCGAACTTGGAAACCCGCGCCTCAGAGTTCAGCGGGATGAAACTTAGACCAGACAGCCCGGCCGCTTCAAGATCCATGTTCTGTACGATAAACATCGTGTCGAACAGAGGGTTACGGCTAATATCCCGTTGAAGCCCGAGCTTCTCGATCAAAGACTCGAACGGATACCCTTGATGATCGAACGCTTCGAGCGTAGATTCCTTTACTTCCTGCAGGAAGGAAGCAAATGTTTTATCCGCTTCCGGCCTGTTGCGCATGACAAGCGTACCGACGAACATGCCGATCATCGGCTCAGTATCCGCATGCTGGCGGCCTGCGGTCGGGGATCCGATGATGATATCTTCTTTTCCCGAATATTTGGCGAGCATGACGTTATAAGCTGCGAGCAGCACCATATAAAGTGTCGTATCCGTCTGCTTCGCAAGTGCTTGCAGCAGATCGAGCAGCGACCGGTCAGCCTGTTGTGTTACGACGCCGCCATGAAAGCTTTGCACAGGCGGGCGCGGGAAGTCGGTCGGAAGATCAAGCACCGGCAGCTCGTCCGAAAACCGATTCAGCCAATAGTGCTCCTGTGTCTTCAATTGGGCTGAACCAAGCCGCTCCTGCTGCCACACCGCGTAATCCTTATACTGAACGCGCAGCGGTTCTAAATCGGAGCCCTGATACAGCTCTACAAATTCCTTGACTATAATACCAGCCGACACGCCGTCTGAAATAATGTGATGCATGTCATACATCAGCAAATGTTTATGTTCCTTTAATTTGACCAGCTCAGCCCGGAACAGCGGCGCGGTATTCAGCTCGAACGGACGTACGAAAGCCTCCGTCAAGCGCTCCGTTTCGGATTCATCGGCTTCCGAATAAGGAACGTCAAGCTCAGCCAATTCCTCCACGATCTGAACCGGTTCTCCGTCCACAGTCTCAAAGCGTGTCCGTAGCGTTTCGTGACGATTAACTAATTGATGGAAAGCTCCTTGCAGACGAGGAACGTCGAGCTCTCCTTCGATAAGGATGAAGCCTGGTAAATTGTAACTGGTCCCTGAACCCGCAAGCGTGCTGACGACATACATCCGCTTCTGAGCCGAAGATACCGGGTAATATGCTCTTGGCGTCACGGCCTCAATATCCGAATAGGAATGACCGAGTCCCGACTCCCTCTGTCCGATAATATAAGCCGAGATCGCTTCAATGACCGGCGATTCGAAAATAACGCGGAGCGGAACCTCTACGCCGAATGTTTGATGAATTTGCGAGATCATCGTCATCGCCTTGAGGGAATGTCCCCCTTTTTTGAAAAAATGATCCTTCGTTCCGATGACCGGCAGCGCAAGCAGCTCCTGCCACATCGTGCATAACTTTTGTTCCGTTTCATTCGACGGCGGGAAATATCCCGCAGCATCGCCCGGAACTGACGCCGTGAAGTCCGGTTCCGGAAGCGCTTTTCGGTCCAGCTTGCCGCTTGGCAAGCGCGGCATGTATGCAAGCTGAACGAAGTGCGCCGGCACCATGTACGATGGAAGCTCAGATGCGAGTCTCTCCTTAATGTCCAGGAGAGCAAGCTCGTCTTCCGCAGTCAAATAAGCGCATAAGGTTTTTTGTCCGTCGGCATCATCAAGGGCAATGACAACCGCTTCCTCGACGGACGGCTGACTAAGCACCGCTGCTTCGATCTCGCCAAGCTCAATGCGATAGCCGCGAATCTTGACCTGATGATCGATCCGGTCCAGATATTCGATCCGCCCGTCCGGAAGCCAGCGGGCCAAATCTCCGGTACGGTACATACGCTGCCCTTGCAAGTAGGGACAGTTCACAAATTTCTCCGCGGTCAGCTCCGGCCGCATCCAATAACCGCGGGCCAGGCCGGCACCCGCTATGCACAACTCGCCGGGAACGCCTACCGGCATAAGCTGCAAATGCTCGTTAACGATATATATGCTTGTGTTCGCAATCGGACTTCCGATCGTCACCGCTTCATCCGCCTGTAACTGACGGCAAATCGTAGCGACTACGCTGGTTTCTGTCGGCCCGTACTCATTCACAAGCTCCGTTTGCGGCGCAATCCTTCTGCTCTTCTCAAGAAGGGAATCCGGAATTCGTTCTCCAGCTAACGTTACGATCCGCAGCGAGACGGCATCCTCCGGCTTCATGCCGTCTATGATGACGCCATATAAACTGGGCACGCTGATAAAATGCGTCACTCCCTCAGCGGTGATGAGCCTTCTAATGGCCAACGGGTCCTTCGCTTCCTCTTCGGAAACAAGCACGACTGATGCCCCGGCGACGATCGGCGTGAAGAAGCTTGTCACAAATCCGTCGAACGAGAACGAGAACAATTGAAGCACAACATCCTGTTCCGTAAGACCGTATTCGGCAGCACGCCATTGAATCGAATTCGCGACTCCGCGATGCTCTACGGCAACACCCTTTGGTTGCCCGGTTGTTCCTGACGTATAGATGAGATAGGCCATATGCTCAGGGCCAGCCAAAGCTGCCAGATCGGAATCATCGGCATCGTAAGAAGCCGCGTCGCCCAGATCGAGCGTCTGCACCGAACCGCTCTCAGCGAGCAGACGGGTTTGCGCCAATACGAGATTGGCACGGCTGTCTTGGAGCAAATATGCCCTTCTCTCCTGCGGATAAGCAGGATCAACCGGCAAGTATGCAGCGCCTGCCTTCAGAACAGCAAGCAGCGCAACAATCATTTCGTTCGAGCGTTCCGACAGGACGGCAACGACGGTATCCGCTGCTGCTCCGCGAGCGCGAAGCGTGCGCGCAAGCTGATTGGCGCGCGCATTCAGCTCGCGGTAGGTAAGACGTTCGCCGCCAAATTGAACGGCGGTTCTCTCGGGCGATCGATGGGCTTGCTCCTCAAAAAGCGCATGCAGCGTTCGTCCTTGGGGCAGATCAATCGACGTATCGTTAAAAGTGTTCAGCAGGAGATTACGTTCTTCCTCAGTCAGCAAGCTTAACCGGGATAACGGTTCGTCAGGCGTTTCAATCGCTCTCAGCACTTGGCTGAGATGAACGGCTAACGATTGAATGGATTGCTCGCTATAGCGATGTAAGTCGTATTCAATGGCAACCTCCAGACGATCCTCTTCCATGCTGAACACAAATGCCAGACTTGTATTGATTTTTTCCGCATAACTTCTGTCATGGACACCATCCAGCATGACCAGAGTCGGCAATTCAGCCGTTCCATCCTCCGACAACGCAATCTGCGCATATTCGGCCAAAGTGTGAAAGGGAATGTTCTGATGCTCATTAGCCTCCGTCACGGCTTGCCGGACATGACCTGCCCAATCGCGGAAGGTATAGTCGCCCTTTAATTCGGTATGAATGACCAGCAGCTGATTTACCGGCTCCTTCAACTCTTTATGCTGCTTAAACACCGGCACCCCGATCCGGGCTTGACCGGCGGATGTATAGTGGTGCACCAAATAACTGACGCCGGATAGCAGTAGCATAAACAGGCCGTATCCGGTGCTTGCGGCAGCTCTCAGCTTGCCGGCAGCAGCTTCATCTACAACATGACGATGAATACCGAAACTATAGGTGCTGCTGCCGGCTTCCTTAGCGGCCGAGGCTAAGCCCCCGCGCATCATCATCCGCGGAAGCTCGCTCATGCCGATGTCGTCTTGAAGCTTATCGGCCCAATATTGCTGTTCCTTATCGTAACGGCCGCCTGCCAGCAGCATTTGTTGCGCGCGTTTATCGATCATTGCGAGTCTCCTCCAACCGAATCAGAATTGAAACTGAACGTCTTCTCCCAGTAAATTATCCATTTGCCCGGCTTCGATCAGCTGAATGTCGCCGATGCGGATGCTCGGATCGTTCGTTACGGTCTCCAGCACCTTGATCAAATGCTGCGCCAGCCGAATAACCGTATCTCGCTTGAACAACGCAGCAGCGTATTCGAAGGAAAATCTGAAGTCCGCCTCTTCTTCAACCGCCGACAGCGTCAAATCGAACTTCGCAATCGAGCTTTCGAATTCATACGGCTCAAATCGCAAACCGTCGATCTCTTCCGCCTCGCCCGCAATATTTTGCAGGCTGAACACCGTATCGAACAACGGGTTGCGGCTTAAGTCGCGCTGCAGATCAAGTTCGGCTATTAGCTGTTCAAGAGGAAAATCCTGATGCTCGAAGGCTTCCAGCGTCCGTTTTTTTACTTGAAGAATAAATGCCGAGAAGGTTAAATCGGCATCGTGAATGTTCCGTAGAGCCAAGGTATTAACGAACATGCCCATAACTTGATCGAGCTCGGCACGCGGCCGTCCGGCAGCCGGTACGCCGATAACGATGTCAGTCTGACCAGAGTACTTGGAGAGCAGTACGTGGTACGCTGCAAGCAGCACCATAAATACCGTTGAACCCGTTTCTTCACTTAGAAGCAGAAGCTTATCCTTTAGACCCGGAATGGTGCCAAACGTAATCGAATCGCCTGCAAAATCCCGCTTCTCCTGTCTTCCGAAATCGGTCGGAAGCGATAGCTGCGGAACGCCGCCCTCAAATTGCGCTTTCCAGAAAGCTTTCATACGATCATTGGCAGAGGAGGCAAACAGCTGGTTCTGCCATGCTGCGAAATCTTTATACTGCAGGTTTAGAGCTGGAAGCTCGCGTCCCGCATAAAGCTCGACAAACTCGCGAACCAGAATAGCCATCGAGACGCCGTCGGCAATAATATGATGCATGTCGAACATCAGCAGATGTCTGGCCGGCTCAAGCATAACGAGTCCGACACGAAGCAGAGGTGCCTGCTCCAGATCGAAAGGCTGCACAAATTCGTTCAGCACGCTGCCGAGTTCAGCCTCGCCGGCATGCCGGTAAGAAATCTCGAACGGCGCCTCCATATGAATCTTCTGTACCGGCTCTCCGGAGGTCGAATGGAAGGTCGTCCGGAATGTCTCATGACGCTGAATGATGCTGCGGAAAGCGTCCTGCAGCCGGTCAGGGTTTATTTCTCCCTCTATGATCATCGCGCCTGGCATATTGTAGCCAGTACCTTCACCTTCGAACTGGTGCATGATATACATGCGGCGCTGAGCAGCCGATACCTCATAATGCGGGCTGTTCGGAAGCGGTACAATTGCGGTTGTCTCTATCCGCTCCTTGCGGTCGATCGCTGCTGCCAATGCTTCCAGTGTCGAACGTTCAAACAGCGAGCTTAATTCCAGCTTCACGCCAAAGACTTGAATAATCTTCGAAATAAGGCTCATCGCTTTCAACGAGTGACCGCCGAGCTTGAAGAAATCATCGTGTATACCGATTCGCTTGGCACCAAGCAGCTCGGACCATAAACCGGCAAGCTTCTCTTCCGTTTCCGTTCGAGGCGCGATATGCAGCGTGCCGTCCGCAAAAATCGTTCCGGCTGTTTCATGCAGAGCGCGACGGTCGATTTTGCCATTCGCGGTAAGCGGCATCCTCTCTAATGGAATGAAGCGCGCCGGAAGCATATAGCCCGGCAGCTTGGCCTCCAAGTGCTCACGCATCCCGGCCGGATCTAGAGAGATTTGAGCCGTATAGAAAGCACATAGATAGGCATCCCCTCGTTCGTCAGTCAGAGCCAGAACGATAGCTTCATCAACGCTGCTTTTCTGGAGCATGGCCGTTTCAATTTCACCAAGCTCAATGCGGAAGCCGCGAATTTTCACCTGATGATCGATTCGACCCAAATATTCGATGCTGCCGTCAGGCTGCCAGCGTGCTAAATCTCCGGTCCGGTACATCCGCTCGCCTTGTATGAACGGACAGGGAACAAATTTCTCGTCGGTCAGCTTCGGCCGGTTTAAATAACCTCTGGCCACACCTGCGCCTCCGATGCATAATTCCCCCGGTACGCCGATGGGCTGCAGCTGGTTATCATGGCTGACAATGTATGCTTTCGTATTCGTGATAGGCTTGCCGATCGGTACGCTTATAGAAGCTGCAAGCAGCTTCTCGTCTATCTCGCAAGCAGTCGCGCATATCGTCGTCTCTGTCGGGCCATAGGCATTGACGTAACTGACACGGTCAATCCACCGTGTGACCAGCTCCCTCGAAGCCGCAGAACCGGCTGTAATGAGACGCCGCAAATAAGGCAGCCGCTCCGGCTCCAGATGTATGGCGAATGCAGGCGGCAGAGTAATAACCGTTATTTGTTCCTCATTCATAAAGGCTTCGAAGCTTGCATAATCGTTCAAGGATTCCTTAGGAACGATATGCAGGCTTGCTCCGGTGAACAGCGCCATAACGATTTCCCAAACCGATGCGTCGAAGGAGCTGCTCGCGAACTGGGCGATTCGATCTCCCTCGCCAATGCCGTAATGGTTTTGGAAATAATGCTGTAAATTCACAAGTCCTCTATGCTCCAGCAGCGTCCCTTTCGGCTTTCCGGTCGTACCGGATGTATAGATGACGTATGCCAGGCTTTTAGGAGTACATGGCTGCTTCTGCTCTTCCTGTGCTTGATCATCGCTCGAGAGAGAGCCGGCGGCAGCCTGGCCGTCATGATGAACAACGAAGTCATTGTCCTCCTCATACACGAGCAAATTGCTATACGCGTCTATGCTTCCCCGGACCTGATCCAAGTCCCGTTGTCTGGTTACAAGCAGCTTCGCACCGCTGTCCTGTACAATGTACTGAATCCGTTCAGCCGGATAATCGATATCGATTGGCAGATAGGCCCCGCCGGCTTTAACGATAGCGAGCATCGACACGACCATCTCGACGGACCGCTCCATCATCACTCCGACTATCGCTTCCGCTCTAACGCCATTACGGCGAAGTCTGGCAGCCATTCTGTCAGCCATCGCATTCAGCTCCGCATAGGACAATGAATAATTGCCAAGCTTTAAAGCAGCCGCATGAGGCATACGGCTTGCTTGCTGCTCAAACCGTGCGCTGACAGTCCCTTCCGCCGGGATTTCTGCGCTTGTATCGTTGAAATCCTCCAGCAGCATCAGGCTGTCTTCAGCCGTCAGCATATTTATTTCGGCCAGAGTCTGCTCGGGTTGGCGAACAACGGCCTTTAATATTTCCGAATAATAGCTCAGAAATCGCACCATCGAATCCTTCTTGAATAAAGCCGTGCTGAATTCAACGCCAAGCGTTATCCCTTGGCTTGACGGCTCCGCCAGGAGCGTCAAATCGAATTTGGACCATTTATTTTCGAATTCACAGGGGGTTACCTTTAATCCATCCGGATCCTCTGCTCCTTCCGATAGATTCTGAACCATGAACACCGCGTCGAACAATGGGTTACGGCTCAGATCACGAGGCATATCCAGCTTCTCCAGCAGCGTTTCATACGGGTAATCCTGATGCTCGAATGCCAGCAATGAAGTCTCTTTCACTTCTTTCATTAAAGCGCGGAACGTCTTGTCCCCCGCCG
This sequence comes from Paenibacillus harenae DSM 16969, assembly GCF_000422465.1. Taxonomy (GTDB): domain Bacteria; phylum Bacillota; class Bacilli; order Paenibacillales; family Paenibacillaceae; genus Pristimantibacillus; species Pristimantibacillus harenae. The sequence continues at coordinate 1,686,277 of NZ_KE383842.1, forward strand.
GTTTTGCGCGCAGCGCTAAAGTATTCACAAACATCCCGACTACATGATTCATATCGTCATGCGTTCGTCCGGCAACCGGTGAACCGACGATCATGTCCGTATGACCGGTATATTTGTACAGCAGGCTGAAGTATGCGGCGAGCATCACCATATAGAGCGTAGCGCCTTCTTTCGCTGCCAGCTCGTCAAGCGCTGCGGCAAGCTCAGGTTCGACGAGCATAGACAAATGGTCGCCTTCAAAGCTTCTAACGGCTGGCCGCGCATAATCGGCCGGAAGATCAAGCAGCGGCAAATCGCCTGAGAATTGCTCCAGCCAGAACGCTTCCTTCCTGCTGAAAGCCTCCGATCCGACCAGGCTGTTTTGCCAGACGGCAATATCCTTAAATTGGATACGCAGCTCCGGCAGCTCCTCGCCATGATACAATGCCGTAAATTCTTTAATGACAATGCCGAGCGAAACGCCGTCGGCAATAATATGATGCAGATCGAAAAGCAGCAAATGACGGTCTGCAGCCAGCTTAACCAGCTCTACGCGAAATAACGGCGCTGCATGCAGATCGAAAGGACGGACAAAGCGTTCGATCAGCTTCGCCGGCTCATGCGCCGCTTCCGGCTGATCGGAGATATCGATCCTGTTCACGTTAAAGGGAATGCTGTCATGCACTCGCTGCACCGGCTCGCCATCGGTTAGCGTGAAGGAGGTGCGCAACGATTCATGTCGATCAACCAGCTTCCGCATCGCCTCTTCAAAGCGTGCAATATCGATTTCTCCCTCAAGCAGGAATATGCCGGGAATGTTATAACCCGTATGAGCGCCGCCCAATTGATTAAGTACAAACATCCGTTTCTGCGCGGACGATACCGGGTACAACTCCTGCTTCTTCGCCTGCGGAACAGCCGGAACGTAGTCGGTATCAGCCTGTTTATCATCTGCAAGATAGGGGGTCAGCGCTTCAATGGTCGGTCTCTCGAACAAAATTCTAAGCGGAACGTCGACTCCGCACTGCTTGCTTATGCCGGATACGAGCATCATCGCTTTAAGGGAATGACCGCCCAGCGCGAAGAAGCTGTCGCGTATACCGACTTGGGCGACTCCGAGCACCTCTTCCCAAATCGTCGCCAGCTTTCGCTGCAGCTCATTCGTCGGGGCGACATAGGCAGCGCCTGTATCCGGGCTTCCCTCCGGCATCGGTAGCCCTCTCCGATCTGTCTTTCCGTTAGGCGTTATCGGCAGCCGCTCAAGCTGGACGAAGAACGACGGCACCATGTAATCAGGAAGCGCCTCAAGCATATAATCCCTCAGCCCGGCTGTGGTCAGCATTTCTGATGCTGCAAAATACGCGCATAAATATTTACTTTTTTGATTATCTTCGTAGGCGAGTGCCGCCGCTTCCGTAATCGCAGGGTGATTAAGCAGCCGGGACTCGATCTCGCCAAGCTCGATACGATGACCGCGAATTTTCACTTGATGGTCCATGCGGCCCTGCAATTCAATGTCCCCGTTCGGCAGCCAGCATGCAAGGTCGCCGGTACGATACATGCGCTCCGCGCTGCGGTAAGGGTTCTGCAAAAATTTTTCAGCCGTTAATTGGGCGTTTCCGATATAGCCGCGCCCGACATTTTCTCCGGTGATAAACAGTTCGCCGGGTATGCCGACGGGTTGAAGCTGCATTCCGCTATTTAGAATATAAATGCCTGTATTGGAAATCGGCCGGCCGATCGCCGGCAATTCAGCTATCGTATCCAGCGCACCGAGCGATAGTGTCGTAACAACATGCGTTTCCGATGGACCATAGTGGTTATGGAGCGTAACCTCTCGTTCCCGCAAATAGGCTCGGAGTCCATCCGAGACGACAAGCTGCTCGCCTGCGGTTATAATGTGCTTCACGCAATGCGGGAACAGCGCTGCATAATCCTTTTCATTAAAAATAAATTTGAGAAAGGGCACCGGCAAGAACAAGACGGGAATCGATTGCTCGCCGATCCATGCCGTTAGTTTTTCTACGCTGCTCTTCGTATCGTTATCGATCAAACAAAGCGTGCCTCCTGCCAGCAAAGTCGAAAAGATTTCCTGATAGCAGACGTCGAAGCTGATCGTTGTATATTGCAGTACCTTTGTATGATAAGGAACGGTCGTTTTCGTCCATACATAGGAAAGTAAATTGACCATATTTTTATGCTCAAGCATGACCCCTTTGGGCAGTCCGGTCGTGCCGGACGTGTAGATCACGTAAAGCAAATCGTTAGAGCCTGCTGCCGGAGGAAGATTATCCGATGATTCCTGTGCATACAGCTCGTCCTGCAGCAGTTGAAGCGTGATACCCTCTCTAACGAACGCCGATGCCCGGTCAATCATATCCGTTTGAATCAGAAACATTTCCGCTCCGCTGTTATCCAGCATATAAGCAGCCCGTTCTGCCGGAAGGTCCGGATCGATCGGCACGAATGCGCCGCCGGCCTTCAGTACGGCAAGCACTCCCGTCACATAGGCAATCGAACGGTCAGCCATGATGCCGACCGGCTTGCCTGGACCGACGCCCTGCCGCCGTAATCTGTGCGCCATCTGATTCGCCGCTTCATTCAGCTCACTGTAGGTGATTTGCTCAGCGCCGGACACGATAGCCGCCGCTTCCGCCGAACGAGCTGCCTGCTCTTCAAACAAACGGTGAACCGTGTGCTCCGATTGATAGTCGCAAGCCTCGCCGTGAAACGATTCCAGCAGCCGCTGCTCTTCGTTGGTAACGATTCGCATGCTGCGGACAGGCAGGCCCGGGTCTGCAGCAGCTTGTTCAGCCAACGTAATGAGATGGCCTTCAATGGCTTGAAGCAGCATCGGATCATATACGGAGGCATTGAAAATAAGCTTTACGGTCAAGTCGTCGCTCGGAAGCACCATGATGTTCAGGTCATAGCTTGTCTGCTCGTACATGCTTACATCGCCTATATCGAAGCCGAGCGCATCCTCCGAACCGCTCTCTGAAACTTCCTTTTCAACCGGATAATTCTCAAACACGATAATATGGTTAATCAGATTATTTTTTAGTTCCGTCAAGTTTTGAATGTCGTACAGCGGCATGTAGTCATAGCCTTCTGATTCGATGGCCTTCCTCTGTACGCTTGCCGCCAGCTCCGCGAACGAATCATTCCCCGAAGCGCGTATGCGAACCGGAATCGTGTTAATAAACAGCCCGACCATCGTTTCGATACCGGGCAGCTCCGATGGACGGCCGGATACGACAGAGCCGAATACGACGTCATCCAAATGATTGTACCGCTGCAGCATCACGCCCCATAACGTTTGGAACAAGCTGTTTAACGTGATCTGAAGGCTGCTTGCCAGCTCCTGAAGCTTGCGGGAAAGCTCAAGACCGAAGCCGAAGCGCAACTCTGCCTGCTCATAGCTGCCCGTTTGAACGTTTGAAGCGGCTTTGCGTTTCGGAAGCGATACCCCCTGCTCATAGTCGCCAAGCAGCTCCCGCCAGTAGGCTAACGCTTTTTCCTTGTCTTGTTTTTCCAGCCATTTGATGTAATCGCTGTAGGGCTGCGCAGGCGCGAGTGCAGGCGTTTCCCGCCGTTTCAGACATCCGTACATGCTGAACAATTCGTTAATAATGATCCCGAGACACCAGCCGTCCATTAGAATATGGTGATGGCTCCAGATCATTTCATATTCGTCCGCTGCAAGACGGAAGACAATCATGCGCATCGGGATATCGCGGGACAAGTCGAAGCCTGCCTCACGATCCTTTTGTCTGGCGGACTCCAGGCTAACCTCTTGCGCCTCTTTGGTTAATCCAGACAAGTCCTCTAATTGAATTTTTAACGGACGATCCTTCAAGACGACCTGTATCGGGCGCTTGACCTTGTCGTATAAAAAAGTAGTCCGAAACACGTCGTACCGCTCAACAATCAGGTTCATGCTTTCCTCGAACAAGGCGACATTCAGCTCTCCGCGAATGCGAACGGTCATTTGCTCAAAATAAGAGGCATCCCGGCTCATTAAAGTATGAAATAGCATACCTTCCTGCATCGGAGACAAATAATAAATATCCTTCACTTGCTCTTTCCTAAAAGTTGACATTCCGCACCTCTCTGACAAGCATATTCGCTCGCATTCTCATTTCAACTTATCTTCCAGCAGATCGAAAATGTCTTCCAATTCGTTAATGGTCATCCCTTTCGAGCTAATATCGCTCGGCGTCAGCTCGGCATCCTCTTGCAAGGTACAATGGGCGATTACGCTGCTTAGCTGCGCGCGATAAGCGCCCATAAAACGGTTCATCGTCTCTTCCGAAAATTCCAAGCCGTTGTAATGGCATTTCATGGATAATCGACCATCCTCAACGATGCCTCCGAAGTTCCATGCGAAGCTGTTTTCCGCCTTTGGGCTTACGGGAGACCCATTATCGTAATCCGACATCCTGAAGACGTCGTTCGTCACGTCTCCGTCAATCTGCCCCAAATAGTTGAAGCAAATCTCCGGCTCAAGGTCGAAGCGAAGAGCCGGCTTCGATTGCGGGGAGGTCATATATTTCAATAGGTCGTAGCCGATGCCTTTACCCGGGACGGCGCGAAGCTGTTCCTTCGTCAGCTTAATCTGCCTTGCTAAATGGCTGCCGCCTCCCGCGCTCATATCCAGCACAACCGGATATTGGGATGTGAACCAGCCGACTGTACGCGAAATGTCCAGCGCCTCCGAGATGGGTTCTCGCCCGTGCGATTCCAGGTTGATCCCGACTTGATCGATGCCGGACCATTCCTTCACGGCAAGACCTAACGCGGTCAAGAGCAAATCATTGATCTCCGTGTGATAAGCACGTCCGGCTCGCTTCAGCAGTTGATCCGTTTCTTGCTCATCCAGCTCGAACTGTGCCGTCCGCAATGCCTGGAAATCACCGCGATCCGCATGTCGATCGCGAGGAAGAGGAATCACGCCTCTCTCCTCCAGCTCTCGCCAATAATCTGCTTCCCTTAGAAGAATCGGGTTATCCGCGTACTTACGGAGCTGCTCCGACCAATAGAGGAACGAGTCGGATTTGAGCGGCAGTCGAATCGGTTCCCCGATCAATGCTTGGCTGTATGCCTGTTCCAGATCCTCGAACAAAATCCGCCATGATACGCCGTCAATGATAAGATGATGGGCGATCAGCAGCAAATGATCGCCGCTTATTGTCCGGTAGTGCGCGGTCAGGAACAATGGTCCTGCCGATAGATTGATCGAGCTCTGGAGCTGCTCGGCATGTCGTGCAAGCGCCGAACGGTCATCCTTCTCGCCGGTTAAATCCATATACTCGTAAGTATACGTTCCTTCTTCCTCCTGCCCCCGATTGAAGGCCGTAAAGGAGCCTTCCCCATTTGGACGGAATACGAAGCGCAGCGCATCATGATGCCGAACAATCGCATCAATGGCAGATCGGATCGCCTTTTCCTCGAACCGTTCCGGCGTATAGAGCATGACCGATTGATTCCAATGATGGGCATCGGTAAAGCGCTGCTTAAAGAACCAATGCTGAATCGCGGTTAACTCGGCATCGCCCGAGACAGGTCCTTGCGGGATGCTGCGGGTCACGGCCTTCAGCCGCTGAGCAAGTTCACGGATTGTCGGGTACTGGAACAGATCCTTAATCTCCAGCTTCAGGCCATGCGCTCCGAGTCTGGCAGCTACTTGTATCGCTTTAATAGAATCGCCGCCAAGCGCAAAGAAATGATCAGACGAACCAATATGAGCGGCGCCAAGCACGCCTTGCCAAATGTCCGCCAGCAGCTGTTCCCGAATCGACTCCGGTGCGATATACGCGGTCCCGATCGTCATGCTCAGATCCGGTTCGGGCAGCGACTGCCGGTCGATTTTGCCATTTGAGGTGAGAGGAATTTTGTCCAGTTGGACAAAATAGGCCGGAACCATATAATCGGGCAGCGATTCTTTCGTAAATTCCCGCAGCTCGATGACGGTCATTTCTTCCTCGGCAACGATATAAGCGCATAACGCTTTACTTCCGTCCTCCTGCTCACGCGCGATAACCGTCGTCTCTTTTACTTTGTGATGCTTAATAAGTACGGTCTCGATCTCTCCCAGCTCGATTCGATGACCGCGGATTTTAACCTGATGGTCGATCCTTCCAAGATACTCCATCTCTCCGTTTGCCATTCTGCGAACTAAATCGCCGGTTCTGTACAGCCGTTCGCCAGACTTATACGGATTCGGCACGAAACGTTCCTTCGACAGCTCCTCCCGGTTCAAATACCCCCTGGCTACTCCATCCCCGCCGACATACAGCTCGCCGTTTACGCCAATCGGAACAAGCTTTTGCATGGAATCGAAAATATAGCAGGTAAGCGTAGGAATCGGCGTCCCGATATTGCTTACATTGGTCGCAATTTCGCGATCTGTTATCGCTTTGTAAGTGACATGCACGGTCGTTTCGGTGATGCCATACATGTTGATCAGCTTTGCATCGGGATATTGGTCGCGGTAAGGACGGAGCATAGCCGGATTCAAAGCTTCCCCGCCAAAAATGACATACCGTACCGTTAAGCCCTGGTCCTGCCTGCGCAATTCTTCTTGAATTAACGCATAGAAAGCAGTCGGCGTCTGATTCAGCACCGTCACCTTCTTCTGCCTCAGCAGCTCCGCAAATTCCTGCGGATTTTGCGCGGTATGGCGCGGAACAACTACAACCTGGCCGCCGTATAGCAAAGCGCCGTACATTTCCCATACCGAGAAATCGAAGCAGTACGAATGAAACATGGTCCATACGTCCCGCTCATTAAAATCAAATACAAGCCGATTGTTCGTTAACAGCCTTACAACATTCCGATGAGTGATCATAACGCCCTTCGGCTGTCCGGTCGTTCCGGACGTGTAGATGATATAGGCTAAGTCATGCGGCTCATTGACCGCTTCCAAATCACTTTCGTTACCCGTGAAGGTTAAACTGTCGTGAAGATCGAAAACGATGCCCGCTTCGTCGTGAATAAGGTGGAGACAGGACGTTTGCGTAAGCAGCGCCTTCGGCTTGCTATCCTCCAAAATGTACTGAATCCGTTCCTCCGGATAAGCGGGATCGATCGGCACATAGGCGCCCCCCGCCTTCAGAACGGCGAGCATGGCAACGATGATATCGGTCGAACGTTCCATCAGGATGGCTACAAGATTGTCACGCGTAACGCCCGCTTCTTCCCGAAGACGCCTTGCCAGCATGTTGGCGCGTGCGTTCAGCTCACGATAGGTAAGCTCCCGATCCGCATCCGAGACGGCAATAAGCCCGCTATGATGGGATGCCTGCTGTTCGAATAAGGATGAAATCGTAGCCGTATGCGGATAGCTTGCCGCCGTATCGTTAAATCCGTTTAGCAATAGCTCGACTTCGCTGCTGTCTAACACGTCCAGCTCGGCTATTGTCTTCTCCGGATGAGCGGCAATCGCATGCAGCAGCCGGGTGTAATGGTTTCCTAACCGCTCCGCTGTCTCCGGGCGGTACAATGCAGCGGCATATTCGATGCTGAACTGGAGCGACTCATCTTGCTCAATCGCGCCAAAAGTCAGATCAAACTTCGCCATATCATTGGATTGCGGGTAGGACGTCAACCTTAAGTCTTCAAGCTGCAGATCGGCTGAATCCATGTTCTGCATAAGAAACATCGTGTCGAACAGTGGATTGCGGCTCATGCTGCGCGGAATGCCCAACTGCTGCAGCAGCTCTTCGAGCGGATAATCCTGATGTTCGAACGCTTCGAGACAATGCCGTTTAACCTCGGCAAGATAATGACGGAAAGCAAGCTCAGGCTTTGGCCTGGTACGGAGCGCAAGCGTGCCTACGAATAGCCCGGTCATATCCCGCAGCTCATCATGAGCCCGGCCGGCTGTCGGCGTACCGACGACAAAATCTTCCTGACCGGTATATTTGCCAAGCAGCACGTTATAGGCTGCAAACAGCACCATAAACAGCGTTGAGCCCGAAGCTGCCGCCAATTCGCGCAGCGAAGCGGTCAACTGCTCATTGGCCGCGAATTCATATCGCTTACCTGCAAAATCACGCACGAGCGGACGCGGGTAATCGGCAGGCAAATCAAACACAGGCACGCCGCCTGTGAATTGATCCAGCCAGAAAGCCTCCTGCTTCTTCATCCGCTCCGAGTTCGCATCCTTGGATTGCCAAACGGCATAATCCTTATACTGAATGTTCAGCGCAGGCAGCTGTTCACCGCGATACAGCGCGCCCATATCCTGTATCAAATGCCCAATGGTCATACCGTCGGCAATAATATGGTGCACATCCAGAAGAAGCAGATGACGATCTTCCTCCAAATGAACGAGACCTGCACGCATGAGCGGAGCCTGCGTCAAATCGAAGGGGCGAACGAAATCGCGCACGATTTGTTCAGGCGGCACCGCATCGGATGCATAAAATAGGTTAAGTTCAAGCGCTGCGGATGCATGAATACGCTGAACGGGCTCCTCCCCCTGCAATTCGAACGAGGTCCGCAGCGGCTCATGCCGGTCGATCAGCTTCTGAAGGGCGTCCGTAAGCCTCTGCTTATCAAGAGGTCCTTCCATCAGCAAGGCATCGGGCATGTTGTACGCCGTGCCGACGTTCTCAAACTGATGGATGACAAACATTCTTCGCTGCGCCGATGTTAACGGGTAGACTTCCTTTGGCTCAGCCGGTGCAATGGCGGCAAACGAGCCTTCCTCCCGGTTCCCTCCTTCAATGAAGCGGGCAATGCCGCGAATCGTCGGACGCTCGAACAGCTCTTTCAGCGGAATATCCGTCTGCAGTTCCTTCTGGAGCCTGGCGGCTAACAGCATCGCTTTGAGCGAATGCCCTCCCAGCTGAAAAAAATCTTCCGTGACGCCAATATTCTCTACCTGCAAAATTTGTTCCCATATCGGCTGAAGCTGCGCCTCAAGCAAGGTTTCGGGTGCCGTATATTCCCGGTTCCCTGTAGTGTTTGCTTCCGGAACCGGCAACGACTTGCGGTCCAGCTTGCCGTTGGATGTGTATGGCAATCGTTCTAGTCTAATATAATAGGCAGGATTCATATAGGACGGCAGCTCTATGCCCAATATCCTTTTTATAGAAGCTTCATCCCATTCGGCTCCTTCTTCCGCCGTTACATATGCGCATAGCTGCTTCGATCCCGAGCCGTCCTGCACGGCGAGCACTGCAGCGTCCTTAATGGCCGCCTGCTTGCGAAGCACGGCTTCGATCTCGCCCAATTCGATCCGGTAGCCGCGAATTTTCACTTGATGATCGATCCGTTCTACAAATTCGATCTGGCCGTCCTCCGTCCATCGCGCCAGATCGCCCGTACGATAAAGCAAGCCGGCCCCTTCATCGAATGGATGTGGTACAAAATAATCCTTCATCAGCTCAGGCTGATTCAAATATCCGCGGGCCAGTCCCACGCCGGCAACGCAGAGCTCGCCAACTGCGCCGACTGGCTGAAGCTGCCTGTCATTTCCTAGTATCCATACCTGCGTGTTGGCAATCGGAGCGCCGATCGTAATCCGCCTGCCGTCCTCGACGTGGCGCAAGCAGGTCGTTATGACACTGTTTTCCGTCGGACCGTATTCATTAATCAATTCAAGACCTGGATTTACGCTCCTCGCACGGTTAACGACATCCTCCGTTACCTTCTCGCCTCCGAGTGTCACCGCTTTGAGCGATAAAGCTTCTTCCCGATCAAGGACATCAAGAATCGCAGCGAACATGGCAGGCACCGTGCTGAAATGCGTAATTCGCTCCGCCGCAATAAGCTTCTTCAGCGCGAACGGTTCCTTGGCCTCCGAAGCCTTCGCTAACAGAACGGACGAGCCTGCAATGATCGGCGTGAAGAACGTACTGACGAAAGCGTCGAATGCGTAGGACAAAAAGACGAGCGTACGATCCTCCGGACTGAATCGATACTCTTCTTTTCGCCAGAGCAGCGTATTCGCAATGCCGCGATGCTCGATCATGACCCCTTTAGGCTTGCCCGTCGTGCCCGATGTGTAAATGATATAAGCCAAATCGTTCGGCTGTACCGGAATCTCCAGATTGGATGTATCCTCCGCATAACCGCTTGTATCGCTAATATCAACCACGGTCCCGCCAAAGCTTTCGGCAAGCTGGACGTAGTGAGGGTCGGATAATAGACAGCAGGCGCAGCTAGCCTCCAGCATGTAACGGACACGATCCGCCGGAAGCGCAGGATCGATCGGCAAGTAAGCTGCTCCGGCCTTGAGCACGGCGAGCAGCGCCACCGCCATATCCGGTGAAGGATCAGCCATTACAGCTATAATGCTTCCTGCAACGCCTTTGACACGAAGCGTCCGCGCCAGACGGTTAGCCTCGGCGTTCAGTTCCCGGTAAGTCAGCTCTACGCCGGCTCCGATCACCGCGGTATGCTCCGGCGTACGTTGTACCTGCTTCTCGAACAAGGCATGAACGAGCTTCGGATCTTCATAAACCTTCTTCGTCGCATTAAACTGTTCTGTCAATTTCAGCTTCTCTTCCGCTGTAACCAATTCGAGTTCGCTCAGCCCTATTGCCGGGTTATCCAGTATTTGCGCGATGATGCTGCGCAGATGCCCTTCTGCCCGGTGGACGAATGAGCAATCGAACTTGTTCCGGTTATAACTGAATTTGATAGACAGCTCCTCGGCAGGAGCGACTACGACATTCAAATCGTAATTCGTTTGTTCAAACACGCGGTCGACCTGTGTCTGAAAGCCGATCGTCTCCTCGGCCTTCTCTCCTTCCACATCCTTGCCCAACGGATAATTTTCGAATATCAAAATATGATCGAGCAGCGCCTGCTTCAATTCGGATTGATTTTGCACCTCGTATAGCGGCAAGTAGCTATGCGCTTCCATCTCTATTGCTTCAATTTGAATATTCGCCAGCAGCTGCGCGAATGTAAGACCGTCAGAGACGCGAACGCGCACCGGAACGGTATTTATGAATAGTCCGACCATCTGCTCGATTCCAGGCACATCCGAAGGACGGCCCGATACGACCGAGCCGAAAACGACGTCGCGCGTCCTGTTATATTTGCTGAGAAGCACCGCCCAAATGGCTTGAAACAAGCTGTTCATTGTCGCTCCGCAGCCTCTTGCCATTCGTGTAAGGAGCAGCGTTGTCGCCGGGTCGATCGCAAATTCATGCTGGCCCTGCCGATATTCCTCCGATGGGCCGCCAGGCAGCCGACGCGGCAATGATGTCTGTTCTTCAAAGCCTTCGAGCGCATTTCTCCAATAGCTAAGAGATTCTTCTTTACTTCTGTTTTCCAGCCATTTGATGTAATCGCCGTACGGATAAACGATGTTTTGAGGTATCTCGCTTCCCGTCCGCAATGCCGCATAAATTTGAAACAACCGTTGAATGACGACGCCAAAACCCCAGCCGTCCATCAAGATATGATGGTGGCTCCACATTAACCGGTATGTATGCTCTGATGTGCGGAACAAAGCGACTCGAAGCAGCACATCCTTCGATAGTTGAAACCCGCGGGAGCCATTTGCTTCGTTATAGCATTCGATATATTTAGTTTGCTCAGCCTCCGCCAAATGGCGGAGATCCTCATAATGCAGCTTCGTGCTCCGCTCATGAAAGACGACTTGCCGGGGCCGCGGCAAATTTTGATGCACAAACACGGTACGCAGTATGTCGAATTCGTTCATGATGCCGTTTAAACTCTTCTCGAACAGGTCCGGATCCACGCTGCCGCTTAACGTCGCTTCCATTAAAGTGAAATAGGCGCTGGACTTGCTGTTCATGATCGAGTGGAATAGCATCCCCTCCTGCATCGGAGTAAGGGGGTACACCTTCTGAATCGCATTTGCTTTATTCATTATTCACCTCGCGTGAAGTTGGTTTATTCGCTTTAAGCGTCTTTCCAGCATCGGAAGTCAACCGTTTGTCCTCCAGCGAACCAAATGTCTGCTGGAGGATGTACGGCTTCGGATTTACGATTCAATGGATTCCAAAATACTGTCAAGATCCTCCAGTGTCAGCTCGTCATCGCCCAGATCGCTTGGTGTGAGTTCCTGGATTTCCCGGCGGATACAGTGGTCGATAATTTCGAGCAAGCGATCCGTAAGCAGGTCAATCAGCCCTGCAGCCGTCGCATGCTCGTACTCCTCGGCGCTGTAATGCAGTTCCAGCTTCAACTTGCCGTCCGATACAAGTCCCGTCACATCGAGAGAGACCGTACGCTCCGATTCCATGCTGAACGGTAAGCCGGAATCATAAGGAGACGTCCTCATGCTGCCGCTCTCGGAATTCCCGACGAATTGCCCCAAATAATTGAAGGAAATCTCCGGCACCAGCTCGAAGCTTTGCCATTGATCGGACATATACTTCAGAATGCCGTATCCCAATCCCTTATTCGGTACTTTACGAAGCGTTTCTTTCGTCAGCTTAATCAAATAGCCCAGATCATCTGCATGCCTTGCATCGAGGACAATCGGGAACTGCGATGTGAACCAGCCTACGGTACGCGTAATGTCCAGCTTTTCGGTAAACGCTTCGCGTCCGTGCCCTTCCAGATTGACCGCAAACGTATCTCCCTTGCTCCAATCCTTCAATGCCAATGCGAGTGCAGCCATCAGCAGGTCATTAATCTCTGTTCTGTAAGCTTCATGAGCGCCCTTCAAGAGCTTTTCGGTCGCCTCCTGAGCCAGTTCCCTGCCGACGCTGCGCATATGCTTCACGCGATTATCGGTCGATCGCTTATCCTTTGGCAGCTTTGCAACAGCCGTTTGTCCAATCTTGTTCCAATAGGAAGCTTCGTTTCGCAGCCGTTCGGTGGAAGCGTAAATCTCAAGCTGTTCAGCCCAGTATCGGTAAGAGTCTGTTTTATCCGGGAGTATGATATCCCGGCCTTGCTCGGCCTGCCTGTAGGCATCCTCCAAGTCCTCGAACAAAATACGCCAGGAAACGCCGTCAACCGCCAAATGATGGATGGCAATCAACAGATGGTCGCCGTTATCCGTCCGGAACTGTCCAAGCTTAACCAGCGGTCCGTTAGTCAGATTCATGCTGCGCTGAATCCTGGTCGCCGCATGCGTTAGGGCTAGTTGAATTTGTTCTGTCGTCCGCCCCCGCAGGTCGAATTGCTCCAGTGTGAAATGCTCGCCATCCGTTCCTTCATTATGCTGCTTCACAGTGCCGCCGCTGTCAGTGACAAATCGCAACCTCAAGGCATCGTGGTGCTGCGTCAGCTTTCGGAACACCTGATGAAGCGTGTCGGCGTCAAAACCTTCAGGCCTGTAAACGAGCTCTGCCTGGTTCCAATAATGCTGATCGGTAAAGCTGTTTTCAAAAAACCAATGTTGAATCGGAGTTAGCGGCACCTCGCCTTCAACTGCTGCTTGTGAGATCGTTCGTTCCGTCAGCCTTAGATGATGACTCAGCTCCGCAATGGTCGGATAGCGGAACAGGTCGCGCACCTCGAATCGCAATCCGTGCTTATTCAATCTTGCCGCGACTTGAATCGCTTTGATGGAATCTCCGCCCAGCTGGAAGAAGTGATCCTTCGTACCGATGCGGTCAGTTCCGAGCACCTCCTGCCAAATATCGGCCAAAATTTGCTCATTCTCGCTGACGGGCGCCTGATAAGCGTCAGCTGCACCGCCTGTTCGATCCGGATCAGGCAAAGCACGGCGGTCTACCTTGCCGTTCGCGGTAACCGGAAGAGAATTAAGCTGAACGATAAAGGCCGGCAGCATGTAACCAGGAAGCAGATGAGACAACTCTTCCCGTATCGCTGCTGGATCCACTTTCAACTCCGCCGTTACATAAGCGCATAAATACTTATTGCTTCCATTGTCGTCCCTGGCTACTACTACCGCTTCCTTCAAACCGGTCAGCTGCAGCAGGGCTCCCTCGATTTCCCCAAGCTCTATCCGGTATCCCCGAACCTTAACTTGATCGTCAATTCTGCCGATATATTCAATCCTGCCGTCAGGGAGCCAGCGAGCGGCGTCTCCTGTACGGTACAAGCGGGTATTAGGCTGATAAGCATCCGTAGTAAAGCGTTCTCCCGTCATTTCCGGTAAGCGGACGTAGCCGCGCGCTAACCCTTCTCCGGCAATACATAGCTCGCCAACCGCACCGATCGGCGCGATTTGACCGTCCGCACCAAGGATGCGGATACGGGTGCCAGAGATTGGACGGCCTATGGTGATCGGACTTCCAGGCTGCAAATCGCGTTCGATGGTGGCCACTACGCTGCTTTCCGTAGGACCGTATTCATTGATTAGCTCAATCCTGTCATTAACGGATTTGCTAAGCGCAATGACCTTGTCTGTTACTCTCTCACCGGCCAGTGTTACCATGCGCAGCGAAGCGGCCTCCTCTGGGTTTAAGCACTCCAGAACTCCCGCGTATAAGCTCGGTACGCTGATGAAATGCGTGACGCTGTGATTTACAATCATGTTCTTGATCGCCACAGGATCTTTCGCTTCATCTTCATGTAGCAGAACGACGGTTGAACCGGATACAATCGGTGTAAAAAAGCTGGTGATAAAGCCGTCGAATGCAAATGAGAACAGCTGCAGCACGCTATCGGATGTCGTTAAGCCGTACGCGTTCCTGCGCCACCAGATATTTCCGGTGATGCTCCGATGCTCGATCATAACGCCTTTCGGCTTGCCGGTCGTTCCTGATGTATAGATGATATAAGCAAGATCGCCTGGGCTGCTGCCAGATACCAGATTTGACCCGTCATCCGCGTACAGAGTCTCATCGTTGAGATCCAGCCAAACGGCTGACGTTTCAGTCCCGGATGCCGGAATGAATTCAGCATGCGACAGCACGAATTCTGCGCCTGAGTTCTCCAGCATGAAGGAGATCCGCTCTGCCGGATAGGCAGGATCGATCGGCATATAGGCGCCGCCCGCCTTCAAAACCGCAAGCATGCCGACGATCATTTCGAATGAACGATTGGCCGTAATGCCGACTACCGATTCCGGCTCGATTCCCAGGCCGCGCAGCGTACGGGCCAATCGATTTGCTCTTGCGTTCAGCTCCTCGTAAGTCATCCGTTCGGATCCGAGCGATAGCGCAATTTGCTTCGGCACCGACTCCGCTTGAAGCTCGAATAGTCCATGAAGCGTATCTGCAGGCGTCTGAATCGATGCGGCAGCATTAAACTCGACCAGCATCCGTTCTTTCTCAGCGTCATCAAGAATATCAATCTGCGCGAGTGTGAAGCCCGGATTTCGTGTTATTTCCCGAAGCGTCTGTACAAAATGCTTGGCCATCCGTTCCATCGTTTCCCTGCGGAACAACGCTGTGCAGTATTCCCAGCTAAGCGCAAGCCGGTCTTCTTCCTCTACCGCGGCGAGCGTCAGGTCGAACTTCGCGATTTTGTTCTCATACGCATACGGTTCGATTGTCATTTGCTCGATTTCCAACACTTCATGTTCCATGTTTTGCAACATAAAGACGGTGTCGAACAGCGGATTTCGGCTTAGATCGCGATGAGGCTGCAATTTCTCTACCATCGATTCGAATGGGTAATCCTGGTTGTCGTATGCTTCATAGGCATTCTGTTTGACTTCGTTTAGGAAGTGAAGGAACGTCTTCCCGCTTTCCGGCCGATTTCGCATAGGGAGCGTGCTTACGAACATACCGATCAAGCCTTCCGTATCACCATGCGTTCTGCCGGCAATCGGCGTGCCGACGACAATATCGTTTTGATTCGTATACTTGGCCATAAGGACGTTATAAGCAGCCAAAAGGACCATAAACAGCGTCGTTCCAGTAGCTGCTGCCAGCTCTTTCAGCTCGCGCAGCAATTGTTCATCCGCCTCGAAATCGTAATAGTCGCCTTCCAAGCTGCGCACAGCCGGCCTCGGAAAGTCGGTAGACAGCTCCAGCACCGGAATCTCATCTCCGAAACGCTCCAGCCAATAGGTTTCCTGCTTTTGCATCACCCCTGCCTGGAACAGGCCATGCTGCCAGACGGCAAAATCTTTATACTGGATCTTTAGCTTCTCCAGCTCCACGCCGCGATAAAGCTGCGTAAACTCATGAATAAGCACATTCATGGAAATGCCGTCCGAAATAATATGATGCGTATCAAACAGCAGTAAATGCTCTTCAACATGAAGCTTAATAAGTCCGACCCGCAGCAGCGGAGCTTGGCTTAAATCAAACGGCCTTACAAAGGATTCGATGAGCGGCATCGCTTCCGCCTCCCCGGCTTCCATCCATTCGATGCGAAGCTCGGCATCCGAATGTACGATCTGAATCGGATCAAACTCAACCGTATGGAACGTCGTACGAAGCGATTCATGACGCTTCACCAGCTGCTGGAACGAGGCTTCGATCCTGCTGAGGTCGAGCGGTCCATTCAGACGCAGCACTCCCGGCATGTTATAGCCGGTTCCCGACTCCTCCAATTGATCCAGCACGTACAATCGTTTCTGCGCCGACGATAACGGATAATTCGAACTCGGCTGTACAGGCTGCAGAGACAGATCCTCAGACGAAGCGGTCTTCCGTATAAAATCGGCTATATCTCTAATCGCTGCGCTCTCGAAAATAACGCGCAGCGGCACCTCTGCCTTAAACTCCCGGTACAGCTGGGCAACGAGCTGCATTGCTTTCAACGATTGCCCGCCGATCATGAAGAAATGATCGGACATTCCGACACGATCAAGCTGCAGCAGCTCCTGAACCATAGATGCCAGCTTCTCTTCCAGCTCATCTGCCGGAGCAGCATAGTCCAGCCTTCCTAACAGCTCGGGATCGGGTGCAGGCAGCGCCCTCGTATCGAGCTTGCCGTTCGGAGTAAGCGGCAGCTGCGACAGCTGGATGAAGTAGGACGGCACCATATAGGCCGGTAATTCCCGCGCTATGCCCGACCTGACGTCCAGGACAGCAAGCTCGTCATCCGATACGATGTACGCACACAAATATTTCTGTCCCCTGTCGTCATCTCGGGCGATTACGACTGCTTCTTTAATCGATTTCAGCTTCAACAGATTCGCTTCAATCTCGCCGAGCTCGATCCGGTATCCGCGAATTTTAACTTGATGATCCATTCTTCCGGCGAAATCAATGGTTCCGTTCTCGAGCCAACGCGCCATATCTCCAGTACGGTAGATTCTTTCGCCTTGAGCAAAAGGACTTGTCACAAACTTTGCGGCGGTCATTTCCGGCTCATTCAAGTAGCCCCTTGCAAGCCCGGTACCGCCGATACACAACTCACCATATACGCCGACCGGCTGTAATTGCATATGTTGGTCTACGATATAGACGCGGGTGTTTGCGATCGGACGGCCAATTGTGACCCGCTTACCCGGATGAAGCCCGCTTTCAATCGTCGTGATGACACTGCTTTCCGTAGGCCCATACTCATTAAACAGAGTCAGCCGGTCATTCAAAGTGATGCTCTTCTCGATCAGGCTGACCGGGACATTCTCTCCCCCGAGCGTGACCGCTTTAAGCAGCGAGGCTTCCTTATCGCTGAGCATATCCAGCAGAGCCGCGTATAAGCTTGGCACGGTGCTGAAATGAGAGATTGTATGGCTCGTTATACAGCCTTTCAAAGCTAGCGGATCCTTAGCTTCCTCGTCGCTTGCAATGACGGAAGTACTGCCAGCCGCCATAGGAGCAAAGAAGCTGGCTGCAAACGCATCGAATGCATAGGAGAGAAGCTGCAGAACACGGTCGCCGGGACTAAAACGGTATTCTTCTTTCCGCCAAGCAATCGTATTGACGATGCTGCGATGCTCGATCATGACCCCTTTCGGACGTCCGGTTGTTCCCGAAGTATAAATAATATAGGCCAGATCCTGCGGACTGTTCACTGGCTTAAGATCGGTATCGTCATCATTGTAGGAATCGGAGTCAAGCAGATCGATCGTTTGGCCCGGATAAGAGATGTCGCCCGGCAGCGCACCTTGCGTCAGCAGCAGACCTGCGCCGCTATCCTCCAGCATGTAGCGAATACGGTCCAGCGGATAATCCGGATCAATCGGAACATAGGCCGAACCTGACTTCAGCACCGCCAGCACGGCTACAGTCATTTCTAAGGAACGATTCGCCAATATAGCGACGGTTCGATCAGGTTCTGCTCCTTTGGCGCGAAGCGTCCGGGCTAATCGATTAGCCCTCCCGTTCCATTCTTTATAGGTCAAGCATTCATTGCCGACTATGACTGCAGGAAGCTCCGGCGTCCTTCTCGCTTGCGATTCCACTAATTCATGCAGAAGCTTCGCATCTGCCTCATATGAGGCCGCCGTATCATTGAAATCAATGAGCAGACGATGTTCCTCATCCTCAGACAGCAGCCGCAGCTCGTTCACCTTAACATCCGGCTGCAGCATTGCTGAACGCATCAGCACAATCAAATGCTTCGACATCCGCTCAATCGTGCTTGGACGGAACAGCTTCGAGCTGTATTCGAGCACGAACGCCACTTCGTCCTGCGTTTCCGTCGCCTCCAGCGTCAGGTCGAACTTCGTCATCGTTTCCTTCGTTTCGAACGGCAGAAACGTAACATCCTCCAGCTGAATTCGTTGCTCATCCGTGTTCTGCAAAATGAACATCGTATCGAAGACCGGATTTCGGCTTAAATCTCGTTTGACCTGAAGCTTCTCGACTAACTGGTCGAACGGATAATCCTGATGCTCATACGCCTGCAGCATACGGGCTTTCACGTTCATTAGTAAATCACGGAATGTATGCTCCGGATTCACCTCTGTTCGTACCGCCAGTGTGCCTACAAACATGCCGACTATTCCGTCCAGATCCGCGTGCGAGCGGCCAGCAGTCGCCGTTCCCACGATGATGTCGGATTGTCCGCTGTATCTGGCAAGAAGCACATTGTATGCGGTAAATAACACCATATACAGCGTTGTACCCGTTTCCGCTGCGAGACGGTTCAGCTCGTTCCGAAGCTGCATGCCTGAGTCGAAAGCAACACGCGATCCTTCGAAGCTTTGCAGTGCCGGGCGAGGATAATCCGTCGGAAGCTCCAATACCGGGAGCTCGCCTGATAACGACTCAAGCCAGTAAGCCTCCTGCTCCCTTAAAAATTCAGGCGTAAATTGCCGGTTTTGCCAAGCGGCGAAATCCTTATACTGAATCTTCAGCTCCGGCAGCTCTTCGCCGCCGTACAAAGCTGCAAACTCGCTCAAAACAATCCCCATCGACAAACCGTCAGACACAATATGATGCATATCGAACAGGAATATGTGGCGATCCTCGGACAGCTTCACTAAACCGGTGCGAATTAGCGGCGCTTGACCGAGATCGAACGGCCGTACGAAGAGAGCCGTCAATCGTTTCAGCTCATCGTCGGTTGCGTGAAGAGCCTCCGAGAATTCAACATGGAATTCGATATCCTGATGCACCTGCTGGATCGCTTTGCCATTGCGCATATGGAAGGATGTTCGCAGCGATTCATGACGGCGAATGAGCCTCCGAAGCGCTTCTTCCACTCGGGCCGGATCAATGATGCCTTCCATGATCATCGTATCCGGCATATTGTAGCTCGTGCCGGTTCCTTCGATTTGGTTCAGGATGAACAAGCGCTTCTGTACGGATGAAAGCTCATAGGCCTCCTGCAGCTCAATCGGCTCGATTGCCGCGAACCGCGTTCCTGTGCTGTTGACTTCCGCAGCATCAATGTATCGGCCCATCAACGCTGTCGTCGGCGCTTCGAATACGATTCGCAGCGGCACGGCAATTCCGAACGCTTTATGAATATGCGAGACGAGCGCCATTGCTTTAAGAGAATGTCCGCCGATCTTGAAGAAATCGTCGTTCACGCCGATTCCCGTCGTTCCAAGGACAAGCTCCATCACCTCGATAAGCCGCTTCTCGGTAGACGTTGACGGCGCGGCATATTCAGTCGATTTCAGCTGGTTTCCGGTTGGCTCCGGCATCGCCTTACGGTCGATTTTTCCGTTCGGCGTCAGTGGCATCCTCTCCAGCTCCACCACATGCGAAGGCACCATATAAGCCGGCAGCTCCGCGGTCAAGTGGGCCTGAAGCTCCTCCAGCGACGGCCGCTTGGCAGCCACGATATAAGCGCACAAATATTTTTGCGCGTAGCCGTCTTCGCGGGCGATGACGACCGCTTCGCGAATGTCCGGATGCTTCAGCAAGCGGGCTTCGATTTCCCCCAGCTCGATCCGGTAGCCGCGCACCTTCACCTGATGGTCGTCGCGGCCGAGGAACATGAGATTGCCGTCCGGCATCCACTTGGCCAAGTCGCCGGTCCGATACAGCCGATCACCCGGCGAATACGGATTCCGAACGAATTTCTCGGCCGTCAAATCCTTGCGTCCCCAGTAGCCGCGCGCCACACCGGCCCCGCCGATGTACAGCTCGCCGGCCACGCCGACCGGCAGCAGCCTGAGCCCGGCGTCGAGCACGTAGTAGGTCATATTCGGCAGCGGCTTGCCGATCGGTACGCTTCCGGCAGCCGGCAGCGCCTCGAGCGGTTCCTCATAGTAGCTCGAGTCAATCGCCGCTTCCGTCACGCCGTAACTGTTGATAATGCGCATCTTTCCGCCGAAACGGCTGAGCAGCTTGCGGAATTCCTCAACAGGACAACTATCAGCCCCGAGGATAAGCAGCCTCAGGAAGCTTACTTCCAGATCGTTCTCGTAAATGTACTGCATTAGAGGCGCGATCAGGGCCGGCGTTGATTCGAAAATGTTGACCTCATGCTCCCGGATCAATTCATAAAGCGAAGCAGGATCGAGCTTGACGTCGTTCGGACAAACGATGAGTTGACCGCCGCTGAGCAGAGCGCGGGCCATATCGCCGGCGAACACGTCGAACGAGAAGCTTGCCATCTGAAGCAGCCGAACCGGGAACTGTTCCAGCTCGTATTTTTCTTTCCACGCATAGGCCACGTTCATATACTGGCGATGCTCGATCATGACGCCTTTCGGCTTGCCCGTCGTGCCTGACGTATAGATGATATAAGCCAAATGGTGCTGTTCGGTCTTACCCGCCGGGTTGGTCGCATCCACCGGATTCGAATCATTACCGCCGGGCGCGGTCGCCTCTTCCACAACGATGACCTCGCCGGGGAATTGCGCGGATTCGTGCAGACCGCGCTGCGTGACAAGCCAAGTCGCCTGGCTGTCCTCAAGCAGATAAGCGATCCGGTCCGTCGGATATTCCGGGTCGATGGGCAAATAGGCTCCTCCGGCCTTCATCACTCCGAGCACGGTGGTAATCATATCGACCGACCGGCCTACCATTACGCCGACGATGCTGTCCGGACCGACTCCCTTGCTTCGCAGCACATGCGCCAGCCGGTTGGCGCGCCTGTTCAGCTCATCGTATGAGAGCGATTCGATTCCGGCCGTTACCGCCATATGGTTCGGCGTTTTCGCCGCCTGAGCCTCGAATGCGCGATGGAACGTCAGATGCTGCGGGTACGTCCGGCCGGTATCGTTAAATTCCTCCAGCAGCAGCCGCTTCTCCTGCTCGGTCAACATCTCGATCTCCGCCAGATTAATGTCGGGATCGGCAGCGGCCGATTCAAGTATTCGAACAAAATTTCCGGCCATGCGCTCGACTGTATTCCGGTTGTACAACTTGGTACAATACTCCAATTCGAACGTCAGGGACGTTTCCGACTCGAAAGCATCCAGCGACAAATCGAATTTGGAAGTCTTGTTTTCAATAACGCACGGGGCAAAAGCCAGGTCCTCCACCGAAAATTCGGAGCCGTTCACCGTCTGATGGCTGAACATGACGTCAAACAACGGATTTCGGCTTAAATCGCGGCGCACGGCCAACTTCTCCACAAGCAGTTCGAACGGATACTCCTGATGCTCCAACGCTTCCAAAGACAATCGGCGCACCTGCAGAAGCAATTCGCGGAAGCTCATGATGCCTGCCGGACGGCTGCGTATCGCCAGCGTGTTTACGAACATGCCGATCATGCTCTGCACAGCGGCGTTCGGTCTTCCTGCCGCCGGCGTGCCGATCACAATGTCGGATTGGCCGGAATATTTGTACAGGATTGCATGGAAAGCTGCAAGCAGCACCATGTACAGGGTTGAACCCGTTTCGACCCCGAGCCGCTGCAGCTTCTTTACCAAATCCGGTTCTGCCGAGAAAACGAGGCGGTCGCCTTCGAAGCTCTGAACAACCGGTCTCGCATAATCCGTCGGGAGATTGAGCGCGGGAATTTCGCCTGCCAGCTGGCTGAGCCAATACGTTTCTTGAGGCAGAAGGCGATCGGATTGCAACCGATCGTTTTGCCAGATCGAATAGTCCGTATATTGCAACTGCGGCTCCTGCAATTCCATGCCCTGATACAACTTTGCAAATTCGTCAAGCAAAATGCGGCTGGATAATCCGTCCGTAACGATGTGGTGCATATCTATCATTAATAGGTGGCGCCGGTCATTCACTTTCACCAATTCCACCCGCATAAGCGGAGCGCCGCCCAAATCGAAAGGCCGGACGAATTCGGCTGATACGTTCAGAGCTTCCGTTTCTTCCCGTTCGCTATATTGGATAGAGAATGCCGTATCCTCGTACGCGCGCACAATCTGCACCGCTTCGCCTTCCATGGAAGCAAAGGAAGTGCGCAGTGAGTCGTGCCTTCGAATCAGCGCGCGGAACGCATCCTCGAAACGGCCTGCATCCAGCGGACCGGTGATCCACATCGCCTCCGGCATGTTATAGCTCGTGCTGTCTTCCCCTTCAAACTGCTGTAAAATATATATCCGCTTCTGCGCGGACGAAACCGGGTAATATTCCCTTTTTGGTTCCCTCCGAATCGAAACGCCCGAAATGGAGGCCGGCCCGCCCGATTCCGCGGCGTTCGCCGCTTCGATATAAGAGCTCAGTCCTTCGACGGTAGGCGATTCGAACAACACGCGCAGCGGCACATCAATGCCGAACTCGTCGGATATTCGCGACAGCAGCGTCATCGCTTTAAGGGAATGGCCGCCGAGCTCGAAGAAATGATCATGCGCTCCGACTCTGGGAACTTCAAGCACATGCCGCCACAGTTCAGACAAGCTTTTTTCGAGTTCTGTTCGCGGCTCCACATAGTCCGTCAAGCTTCCGCCATCCGCGCCTGTCGGCTCCGGCAATGCTTTGCGGTTGATTTTGCCGTTCGGCGTGAGCGGCATATCGACTAATTCGACGAAATAGGACGGCACCATATAGGACGGGAGCCGTTCCGCCATAAATTTGCGCGCGTCGGCAACCGTCTCGCCGGCTTCCGCCACAAAATAGGCGCACAAATACTTGCTGCCTTGGGAATCGGCGCGGTCAATGACAGCCGCCTGCTTCACCTGCGGATGCAGGGCCAGAACCGATTCCAATTCCCCGAGCTCGATCCGGTAACCGCGCACTTTGACCTGATAGTCGCTGCGTCCGATATATTCCAGGCTCCCGTCGGCCAACCAGCGCGCCAAGTCGCCGGTTCTGTACATCTTTTTCCCGGGTGCGAACGGATTGCTTACAAACTTCTCCTCCGTCAAGTCCGTTCGCCCCAAATAACCGCGCGCCAAGCCGTCGCCTGCGATGCAAAGCTCGCCCGGCACCCCGACTGGCAGCAATTGCATTTTCTCGCCCACGATATAGATTTGCGTATTTAATATCGGGTAACCGATATTAATCTCCGTTCCTTCGGTCAAATGTTTGACCGCCGACCAGACGGTCGTTTCCGTCGGACCGTACATGTTATAGATGCCGGCTTGCGTTGCGCGCTTCAATTCGGCCAGCAGCTGGCGGGGGAACGCCTCGCCGCCCACAAGGATCGCTTTCAGCCCGGTCAGGCAAGCCAAGCCTTCCGCACTGTCGCGCAGGAGCTGCATTCTGGACGGCGTCGTCTGCATAACATCAATCCGTTCGCGGCGAATCGCGCCCGCCAGCAGCTGCGGATCCTGCTGCTCCGCTTCCGATGCCATGACGACACGCATGCCGACGCTTAAAGCGTACAGCGTTTCAAGAACGAAAATATCGAACGAGATGGTCGTCACGCACAATATTGTCAAGCCGGGGCCGAATTCGAATGTCCGCTGCATGGCATGAATAAAATTGCCCACGGTGCGGTGCTCCAACATGACCCCTTTCGGCTTGCCGGTCGAACCCGACGTATAGATGACATACGCGAGATGGCTCGAATCCGAAATCGAATCCGGCGCAGTTCCATCCTCCGCATACGCCGCTTCGTCATCCGCCAACACGACATCTCCGGAGAAAGCCCCTCCTCCGGCTTGCCCGCTTTCCGTCAGCAGCACTTTCGCGCCGCTGTCCTCCAGCATGTACGCCACGCGGTCGCGAGGATAATCCGGGTCGATCGGCACGTAAGCCCCGCCGGCTTTGAGCACGGCCAGCAGCCCAACCAGCATCCGCTCGCTGCGGGGCATTAGCAGTCCGACAAGCGTATCCGCGCCGACCCCATGCTGGCGCAGCGTCCGGGCCAGCCGGTTCGCTTGTTCGTTCAAACGCCGGTAAGTCATGCTTCGCTCCCCGAAGGTTACCGCAACGGCCTCCGGCGTCCGCTCCGCCTGTTCTTCGATAAGGCGGTGGACCGTTTTATCCCGTGGGTATTCTCCTTCGGTTGCGTTGAAGGAATGCGAAATTTCCCATTTCTCCGGCTCGGTCATCATGTCGATCTCCCCGAGCGTAACGGTCGGATCGGCCGCGACGGAGTGAAGCACCTGAATCATGTGGCTCATCATGCGCACCGCCGTTTCCCGGCGGTAAAGCTTCGTGCAAAACTCCAGAACAAGCTTAAGGCCATCCTCCGTTTCACGAGCGTCCAGCGACAAATCAGCCTTGGCGTTTTTTTCATCGACGGGATACGGGACGCATTGAACGCCTGGAAATTCCAGCTTTTCCATCTCGATGTTGTTCAAGCTGAACATGGTGTCGAATAACGGATTCCTGCTTAAGTCCCGGCGAACGTTAAGCTTCTCCACCAGTTCCTCGAACGGATACTGCTGGTTCTCGAACGCCAGCAGCGTCCTTTCCTTGACTTGCCCGAGAAAATCCGTGAATCTCAGCATTCCTTCCGGCTGGCAGCGGACCGGCAGCGTATTTACGAACATGCCTACGACGTCCCCGACTTCCGCGTTCGGCCGTCCCGCCACCGGTGTACCCACTATGATGTCGTCTTGACGCGAATACTGAGCCAGCATCACCTGATAAGAAGCAAGCAGCACCATATATAACGTCGTTCCGGTTTGCGCGGCCAATCGGTTCAAACGGGCCGTCAATTCACCATCAATGCCGGACACGACCGTATCGCCTTCAAAGTTTTGCACCGGCGGGCGCTTGAAGTCGGTCGGCAGTTCCAGAACCGGCAACTCGCCGGACAGCGTATCAAGCCAAAACCGTTCCTGGATGCCGTGCTCCTCCGACGTAAGCCAGCTTTGCTGCCATACGGCATAATCTTTGTACTGCAAATGAGGTGCGGGCAAAGATTCGCCGGCGTAAGAACGGATCAGTTCATTCACGATGACCGCAACCGATATGCCGTCGGAAACGATATGATGCATGTCAATTAGAAGCAGATGGCTCTCCTCCGCCAACTTCACCAGTCCGACTCGCAGTAAAGGCGGCTTGCTCAAGTCGAACGGACGGACGAACCGCTCAACCGCGTATGGAATATCCGACTCGTCAACAGCGCTGTGGAGGATGGCGAAATCAACGTCCTCATGAACGAACTGCACCGGTTCGCCGTTTACGAGCTCGAACGACGTACGCAGCGATTCGTGCCGGCGAACCATCTCGGCGAAGGCGCGCTGCAGCCGATCGCGGTCAACCTGCCCCTGGAGCAGCATGGCGGCAGGCAAGTTATAGGCCGTGCCGGTGCCCGCTCCCTCCAACCTATCCAGTACAAACAGACGCTTCTGCGCCGAGGAAAGCGGATAATAGGCTTGAAGCGGCGCCGGTTCGATAGCGGAGTAGACAGACGTTAATTCGGCATTCATCGCTGCTGCGGAACCGGCCTTATCGTCGATGCCGGCAGCAAGTTCCGCGACGGTCGGATGTCTGAAGATCGTGCGCAGCGGAATTTTCGTATCGAATTCTTTTAATATGCGGGCCGCAAGCATCGCCGCGCTGAGCGAATGCCCGCCGTTATGGAAGAAGTCGTCTTCGACTCCTAATGAATCTACACCCAGAACTTCCTTCCAGATCGCTAGCATTCGCTCTTCCGTTTTCGTCCGCGGAGCAGTTTGAACCGTGCCGGCTGCAGTAAGCTTCTGCGGTTTCGGCAGCGCTCCCCGATCCAGCTTGCCGTTGCTTGTCAGAGGCATCCGTTCAAGCTGTACGAAGAACGACGGAATCATATAGGACGGCAAATGCCCGGATAGGTACGTGCGTATTTCAATATCGTTAGTTTGGCTGTCGGTTATATAGTAAGCGACTAATATTTTCTGGTTATGGGTATCGTTCGAAACCGCCACAGCCGCTTCCCTGATAGCCGGTATCTGCAATAGGACGGATTCAATTTCACCCAGCTCGATCCGATATCCGCGAATTTTCACCTGATGATCGATCCGGCCAAGGTATTCCATCTCCCCGCTGGGCATCATCCGGGCCAAATCTCCGGAACGGTATATTCTCTCGCCAGGCACATGCGGGTTCATCATAAACCGGTCAGCCGTCAGCTCATCGCGGTTCAAATAGCCAAGCGCCACCCCGTCTCCCCCGACATACAGCTCTCCGACCGCGCCGATAGGCGCCAGCTGTTTGTTCCGGTCGAAAATGTAGGCGGTAAGCGTGGGAATCGGTTTCCCGATATTGCTTACATTCGAGGCGATCTCTTCGTCGCCGATTTCTTTATACGTCACATGCACCGTCGTTTCCGTAATGCCGTACATGTTAATCAGCTTCGTATCCGGATATTTCTCGCGCCATGGACGTAGCATCGCAGGGCTTAACGCCTCGCCGCCGAAGATGACATATCGTACGCCAAGCTCTTTATCCGCCCTCTTCATTTCATCGTGAATGAGCGCATAGAAAGCTGTCGGCGTCTGATTCAAAACGGTGACCTGCTCCTCGCGAAGCAGCTCGGCGAACTCCGCCGAATTTTGCGCCACATGCTTAGGCACGATCACGGTTTTGCCCCCGAATAACAACGCGCCATACATTTCCCACACCGAGAAGTCAAAACAGAACGAGTGAAACATGGTCCATACATCCGTTTCGCCAAACTCGAATTGCAGTTGATCATGCACAAGCAGACGCACGACGTTGCGATGCGTGATCATTACGCCTTTCGGCAGCCCTGTCGTACCTGACGTATAGATAATGTAGAGAAGATCATCCGGTTCGTTTATTTGCGGCAAGTTGCCAGTCTCTTCCGCATAGACGGCATCATCCTGCAAATCGATAACGATTCCGTTATATGCCGCTGCAGATCCAAAATGCCCGGTTTCCGTCAGGAGCACCGTTGCTCCGCTGTCATGCAGCGTAAATTGAATGCGGTCCGCCGGGTAGGCAGGGTCAATCGGCACATAAGCGCCCCCCGCTTTGATAATGGCAAGCAAGCCGGTGATCATCCTCTCGGATCGTTCGACTAGAATCGCGACAAGGCTGTTGCGTGACACACCGCAATTGCGCAGCGTTCCCGCAAGCCGGTTAGCCTGTTCGTTCAGCTCGCGATAGGTGAGCGCCTGTCCATCGTATGAAACCGCGATACGGTCCGGCGTTCTTGCCGCCTGTTCCTCGAACAAGGCGACGACTGTAGCCGAATGCGGATAGACCGCCTTGACAGGATGAAGATCATGCAGCAGTAATTGCTTTTCCTCCATGCTCATCATAGGGATGCTTCCAAGCGCGCTTTCAGGAGCGGACGTTACGGCTTTGAGCAAGTTCAGATAATGAACAGACAGCCTGTCCATCGTTTCCTTCTTAAACAATTCACTGCAGTATTGCAGCTTAAAGCGGATATGGCCGGACTGCTCGGAAGCCTCCAATAACAGATCGAATTTGGCGACATCCTCATCCAGCTCATTAACCTTTAACCGTAAACCTTCGAATTCCATCTCGACGATATCGTTATTCATATGAACGAACATCGTGTCAAACAGCGGGTTTCGGCTGCTGTCCCGCCCGAGCTCAAGCTTCTCGACAAGAGCGTCAAACGGATAATCCTGATGCTCGTATGCTTGAAACAGCGTTTCCTTCACCTCTTGCAAAAATTGCAGGAAGGTCTTATTATCCTGCGGAAACGTACGTATGTTCAACGTGTTGACGAACATTCCGAATATACTGTCGACCTCGGCAACCGATCGTCCGGCAATCGGAGTGCCTACGATAAGATCTTCCTGCCACGTATACTTGAACAACAGCGCTTGATAGGCGGCGAGCATAACCATAAAGGACGTCGTCCCCGTGTCGGAAGCAAGCTTGCGAATGGCGTCTGTCAAGGTTGTCTCGGCATAAAACCAAATCCGGGCTCCAGCAAAGCTTTGTACGGAAGGCCTTGGATAATCCGTTGGAAAAGCAAGAACCGGTAATTCTCCTGACAACTGCTTCATCCAGTAGAATTCATGGTTCTTCATGGCTTCACTGTTCAGCAAGCGATTTTGCCAAGCGGAGAAATCCTTGTACTGTATTTCAAGCGCAGGCAACCGGGCTCCTCGATAATAGGCTCCAAATTGCTGCAGAAACAACTGAACGGATACGCCATCTGTGATAATGTGATGCATATCAATAAATAATGCATGCTGCTCCTCGCCAAGCTTCACCAGCAGGACACGCAATAGCGGTGCCCCGTTTAAATCGAAGGGGCGAATGAACCCGCGTGTGATCTGAGGCAATTGGTCTAAAGAAGCTTCTATCATCGGCACTTCCAACTCGATCTGCGCATGCACCATCTGGAAGGGAACTCCGTCCTTTACGACAAAGGAGGTGCGCAGCGCTTCATGCCTGTGAACGAGCAATCTAAGCGAATCCCGTAAACGCGCAGCATCCAGAGGACCTTCGATCGAGAGCATGCCGGGCAGGTTATAAGCCGTACTCCCTTCCTCCAATAAATGAAGCAAAAACATACGCTTCTGCGCGGAGGAAACCTCGTAAAACTCTTGTCCTTGAACAGGTTCAATTGTCTGTAGGCGATTAGTGTCCGTCTGCTGCAAATAACGCGAAAGTCTGACAGCAAGCCCCTCAACCGTCGATGCTTCAAACAGTTCACGCAAAGGTAATTCCACCCGATACTGCTTATAAAGATTAGCCATGATAACCATGGCCTTCAACGAATCTCCGCCAAGCTCAAAAAAATTGTCGCGAGTGCCAATTCGGTCGACGCCCAGCACAGTTTGCCAAATATTCGCCAAAATCAGCTCTGCATCGCTCCGTGGAGCGACATATTCGGCAGCTGCTCCGCCAAGCTCGGCAGCCGGCTCCGGCAGCGCCCGGCGATCGATCTTGCCATTCGCGGTAAGCGGGAATGCTTCCAGCTGCACGAAATATGAAGGAACCATATAATTAGGAAGATCCGACGAAATGAACTCCCTTAGCTCCGCAGAGGCAAGCTCCCACTTCCCGGTAAAATACGCACACAAATATTTGTTGCCGTTGGAGTCGCTGCGATCCAGCACCAGCACTTCTTTAATGGCTTCATGCTGCATGAGACGGGCTTCGATGTCACCGCATTCGATCCGATGTCCGCGGATTTTGACCTGATGGTCGATCCTTCCCATATATTCCAGACTTCCATCCGGAAGCCACCTCGCCAAATCACCTGTCCGGTATAGTCTTACTCCGGAATCACTCTGAAACGGATCCATCAGAAACGCCTTTGCCGTTCTCTCAGCATCGTTCAAATAGCCGCGTCCAACTCCTATGCCTGATACGCAGAGCTCGCCGACTACGCCGATTGGAAGCAAATTCATCTGTCCGTCAACGACATAGACCTTGAGATTACGAATTGGCTTTCCGATCGGCATAACCTCCCCTTCAGGTGCTTTATCCATGATGTGCAGGGTTACATCATCGCAAGCCTCTGTAGGTCCATAAGCATTAATCAGCTTCACATGCGGATATCGCTTGAACCAGCGCCGAGCCAAGTCAAACTTCGCAGCTTCTCCGGTAACCAGCAAATTTGCCATTGCCGGCAATCGAACCTCCAGCTCCATATCTAACAGAGCAGACAGGAACGATACAACCACTTCAAGCACGGTAATGCCGTCCTGCTCTACCTGAGCAAGGAACGTTCTTGGGTTCAATATCTGTTCATTCGGATAGATAACCGTAGTCCCTCCGAGCGTAAGCGCCGTTACAAACTGCCATACGGATATATCGAAGCAATGCGGCGCATTCTGAGCCATGACGCATGTTTCATCCATTCCCAGCTCTTCAGCCATCGCTTCGATGTGGTTAAGCATACCGGCATGCTCCAACATGGCTCCTTTGGGCTTCCCGGTCGAACCGGACGTATAGATCATATATGCCAGCTGCTGCGGGACGATCTCAACCTCCGGATTCCTGTCATCGAGTGTCAAAAGCTCCGATGAAGCTTCATCCAGCAATAAAAATCCATTCTCCGGAAGCAGCTTTTGCAGCTCACCGCTTGCAAATAACGTCTCCGTCAAAACGCAGCTCGCTCCCGAATCCGAGATCATGTCAATGATTCGCTGATTCGGATAGGCTGGGTCGACGGGTACATAAGCGCCGCCAGCTTTCCATATCGCCAAAATACATTCCACCATAAGCGGCTTGCGATCCATCAGTATCGCTACCCGATCATCGCGGTTGACGCCTCTGTCCATAAGCATCCGGGCCAGCCGGTTAGCCCGCTCGTTCACCTCGCGGTAAGTCATCCGGACGTCCCCGAACTTGATTGCCGTTTTATCCGGAAGGCGTACAGCTTGCTTCTCAAATAACGCGATCGCAGTTAATCCCGGCGCAGATATTGCGTCGGTATTGTTAAACCGTTCTACTATAAGTTTTTTATCTTCCGGCGGGCAAATTTCTAATTCTCTTAGTGGTTTGCTTGGATTTAATACCGCATCATTGAGCAAACATATCATGTGCCGGCTCATATTTCGTATTTCTTCTTGGGTGAACATTTCTGTACGATAATCGAATACCATCAGCAGCTCGCCCGTATCCCATTGATCCTTCACGGATACGAACAAGTCATTCAGCTCATGTCCACAGAAGAGCTGCTCTACCACGTAGCTGATGCCGTCCTTTTCCTGCCAGCCCATAACGATGTATTCCAAGGTTAGACCAAACAGCGAGCTTACATCGGCTTTTCGGGATTTTATATCGCTCAAAATCATGTTATAAGGATATTTCTGATGCCGAAGCACTCCTGTCTGCTCCTTCAGAACGGTGCGAGAGAAGGAGAGGAAATCCATCTCCGGATTGAGCTTAACACGTACCGGCGTCGTACTGACAAACATGCCTGGAAGCGCCTTTTCCTTTGCGTTGGTACGGTTAGCGAAGAATGTCCCGAGAACCAGATCCTCATGCCCTGTGATCCGATAACAATACGTGTATAGAACGGATAAAAACAAGGTTAAAATACTCAAATTATTCGTTTGGCAGAAATCTCGAACTTGTCGTTCGAGTTCCGGTGGAATAACCATTACTTCCCGCTCAGCCTCTGTGCGGATATTGTAGCTGTCGGTTGGCTTGAGCGAAATAAATTCCGGCAATGAAGCGAAAGTATCGCTCCAGAATTTTTTGTCTTTGTTCCAGCGATTCGATTGCTTATATTCAAGCTCGTCCGGAATATACGCCAGATAAGACGGACGAGAACCTTCCTGAACTCCCTTTCCGTTAACCAGATCAAGATATATGTCGATAATCTCGCTTATTGTAATGACCATTCCGTTACCGTCTGACAAAATATGATTTACTTTTGTGACGAAGCTGCCCTCATGCTCGCTTGTTTTAGCTATCGCAAAGAAATAAAGATCTGCATCAAAAAAGAGCATTGGCTGCCGTATTAGATCATTGGCCCATTGCATCAAATCAACTTTGCTTCTTTTCGAAAAATCAATGATATCTACTTCAAATGGTGTATAAGCTGCCACATACTGCGCCGGCTCGCTGCCGGGATCATTGATCATTCGCAGCCTCATCGTGTCATGGAGACGAACATAATGTTTGATCGCCAGCTTCATCAGCTCGGCATCGAAAGGCAGCTCCGTCCGGAAGCTTATAATTGCTCCAATGTTGGATATGCCCTTACCCGGATAAAACCTTTCCGTGTACCATATCCTTTTTTGAGCCTCGGTTAACGGATAAGCGGATTGCGTATTCATCTATACCCCTCCATTTCATACCTATCTAGCTGGTACGGTAATAAAGCTTCTCTGTAAGGATTTGGCCGTTTGAAAAATACTGCTGCTCAGGCTTTGCGTCAAATGCTCTTGCTCGCTATGTAGAAAGAAATGATCGCCTTCGAACATTTTCAAATCAACGTCATTAGAGGTATGTTCTTTCCACGCAGCCAACGATTCGAAACTGACCCCATGGTCATCCATTCCGCCGTAAGCGGTTATCGGGCAATGGATTGGCTCGTCAACCGCGTATGAATACGTTTCGCAAACCTCAAAGTCTGCCCTCAGTCGCGGCATTAGAAGATCCATTAGCTCATTATTTTGCAGTACGGCATCCGGAGTGCCGTTTAAGAGCCTTAATTCATTCTTAAGTTCGTTATCCGGGAGTAAGTGAAGCTTCGTATTTCGATGGATGAGATGAGGAGCGGATCGACCTGAAACGAATAGATGGTCGGGGGTTCTCTTATTTTTTCTGATTAATTGGCGGGCTGTTTCGAAAGCTAACAGCGCTCCCATGCTATGACCGAATAATGCAAAAGGCATGTTAAGCAGTGGTTGGATTTCTTCGGTAATCGCTAGTACAAGTTGGTCCAGAGAATGGATTGGAGCCTCTAAGCCTCTGCTTTCTCTTCCTGGCAGTTGAACCGCACAAACCTCGATTTCCTTTGGAAAAAACTTATGCCAATCGCGATAAACGCTTGCCCCCCCGCCTGCGTAAGGAAAACAAAATAGCCGCAGCTTTGCGTGTGAATTAACATTTGCAGGAACAAACCAAGAATGAAGCTTATTTGCCATTATTCCACCCCTTCATTCGTTCATGAAATTTAAACCTTTATTTCTAAATTAACCTATGATTGTAATCTGAATATTATCATTAAGATAAATTTTTAATAATAAATTTAATAAATTAATAATACTTTTACACCATACTTTTACATATATAATAAAAATGTTCGCAGCAAAAAGAAGACCTGAAAAAGGCAAAATTTTACCTGATCAGATTTAAAAGTATTATAAAAGGAGACCGTAACGCCTGTTTTACCAAAATGAAGCATGCTCCATTGTAATGATCCTCTCCGGAAATACTGCTCTCACACTGCAAACTGCCAGCTTGTAGGAGACATCGATATCGTACTGCTTGAAATAACAGGCGCTTCGTCCGTTTTCAATAAAAAGCTCAGCGGATGAGCGGCTCATATTTATCGAAAATGAGTTTAACGGAATCGAAAGTCCTCTGCCGTCTGCTTTAATATAGCTTTCCTTCATCGTCCATATTTCGAAGAAATAGGGAAGGCGCTGCTCTGCAGGCATCGACATCAGCTGCACGCACTCCTGTTTTGAAAAAAACTGGTGCGCGATTTGTAAATCGATTGGTATAATCCGTTCCACATCAATGCCTACAGGCCGGATGTCAATGGCGCAGACGATCCATTCCCCGGAATGTGAAACATTGAAATAGAGCGATTCTCTCCATCCGATAACATGAGGTTTACCGTATTTATTCTCGGCAAATCGAATGTCAAAGACTGACATACCCGTATGCCTTGCGATTGCCTCCCTTGCAAGTCTCTCCCCGATTAAGCTTCTCGCAGCGTCTTCGTATTTGACGAAACGCTGCGCTTTTTTTTGTCTTTCCAGGGATGATTCATTTAACAAACGATTAAACACAGCCGGACTCATTTTCTCCTTCATTTGGACAGCAAAGATTTGAAGCATTCTTTCAAGCCTCCATCTGTTCGTCCATAACCGGCTCGTCATTCATGATGGCTTGCGTCCATCTGTCGATATGATAGTCCGACATCATTTTGCCATTGAGCCGATTGCGGTGCGGGCTTCGCGCAACCCGCAGCGACTGCTTGGAACGATGCAGCACCATTCTGACTGATCCGACTGAACACTGCAGTTCATCGGCTATATTCTGATACGAATAATGAAACACTTCCGATAGCAGCAGCATGATAACTTCATGCTCGGCCAAATGCTCGGATATCCATTCTACAAGCCCTCTTACTGCCGCATAATTCAGATCTGTATAAGGCTGCTTGGCAGCCGCTTCTATAGGTACGATCCTTATACGGCGTCTGCGAAGCTGATCAATCCACAGGTTCCGGGCAATTTTGTTAAGCAGCGTTAACGGATGCTGGAATGCGCCGACTTTCCGGTAATACTGATAAGCCTTAATCAGCACGTCCTGTGCCAGATCGTCCGCATCCCATTTGGAACTGGCCAGATAAAGACAATGAATATGTACTTTCTTCATATGCGGCTCAATAAATCGTTCAAATTCCTCTGAATGATCCATCCGGCATTCCTCCCACGGCCTTTCTACGTTCGATTGTCCGAATTTTTATTCGTATCTTAGCGCTTCGATCGGCTGCAGCTTGGCTGCTTTATTCGCCGGATAATAACCAAAGAAGATGCCGACGGTTGCAGAAAAGCCGAATGCCAGCACAATAGCCCAGAAGGAAACAACGCTAGGCAAGTCCATGACTAAAGAAACACCTGCTCCTACTAGTAACCCTAGCAATGCGCCAGTCATTCCGCCTAGAAAGGAAAGGATGACCGACTCGATTAAGAACTGAAGCTTAATTGCGCCGGGTGTAGCCCCGATCGCTTTGCGTATTCCGATCTCGCGCGTTCGCTCCGTTACGGATACGAGCATAA
Organism: Paenibacillus harenae DSM 16969; assembly: GCF_000422465.1. Lineage (GTDB taxonomy): Bacteria > Bacillota > Bacilli > Paenibacillales > Paenibacillaceae > Pristimantibacillus > Pristimantibacillus harenae. The sequence goes on from NZ_KE383842.1 coordinate 1,721,180, forward strand.
TATTCATGATTCCGATCCCGCCTACCAGTAGAGATATGGCTGCGATTGAGCCGATGACGACCTGAAGAATACCGAAGACGCTGGAAACCATATCCTGCGCTTCTTTCCCCGATTGCGAGGTGAAATGCTCCGGTTCGGCATTATGTCTGAGAGCGAGCCATTCCTTCATTTCCAACATCAGATCATCCATTTGTTCGGGCGTTTCCGATACGATTTCCAATGAACTGATATACCGGCCTGCGCTTGAGTCCGGCATCGACTCGATCGGCGCATATACGCTATAAGCCGTACCTCCTATATCGCCTAACAAGCTCTTTTGCGGCTTATATACGCCTACAATTTGAAAAGTTCCTCCCGACAGCTTTACCTTTCGGTTCAAGGCACGTTCGGCTGACCCGTAAACTTTCTCGGCATAATCCGCTTCTACGACGAGTACCTTCTGCTTCGTGCGCTGCTCTTGCGCGTTGAAAAAGCGTCCGGCCACCATATCGATTTTTTGCATTTTCACCATATCGAAGGTTGTAGCCAACAGGTTAAGCTGCAGTTTCTCGGTTCCTCGCATTTCCGACATTTGAAAGCTGCTGCTGGTAGAAGCATATTTGACGCCGTCGACTTTACGCGCCTCGTTCAAATCTCTTAATGTGATGTTGGCATTGGAATTTGCTTCACCGGCTGTTTTAAAAACAACGAAATAACCTTCGCTAAAATTCGATAATTCATTAATAACAGAAGCTTGCCCCGCCTGCCCGATCGAAACGACCGTTACTACCGCCATGACGCCGAAGACGATCCCGATCATCGTAAGCAACGAACGCATTTTGTTGACTCTCAAATTGTCCAGCGCCACCAGGATGCTTTCCCACATACTCATATAGCGGCACATCCTTTTCGTGTTTCTCTCAGAAGCTTTCCGTCTCCAAACCAGAGGACACGCTCCGCATGCGCCGCAATATCAGGCTCATGCGTGACAAGAATGATGGTCGTGCCTTCTTGATGAATATTTTTGAACAGCTCCATGACTTCCTCCGACGATTTGGAGTCCAGATTGCCGGTAGGCTCATCAGCAAGTAAGATCGGAGCATCCATGGTCAAGGCCCGGGCAATGGCAACCCGCTGCCGCTGACCTCCAGACAGCTCAGTAGGCTTATGTTTGACTCGACCGCCCAAGCCTACCTTTTCGAGCAGCTCCAGTGCCCTCTGCGTACGCTTGATCCGGTTTAAACCTCCATACATCATCGGAAGCTCCACGTTATGAAGAACCGTTTGTCTTCCGAGCAAATTAAAGCTTTGAAACACAAAGCCGATTTTGCGGTTGCGAACGGAGGAGAGCCGAACCTCATCCAGCGCATGTACCTCCTCGCCGTCCAGAACGTATTTGCCCGATGTAGGCACATCCAGACAGCCGATGATATTCATTAAAGTTGATTTCCCTGAGCCCGATGATCCCATAATGGCAACGAATTCGCCGCGTTCGATCGTCAAATTAACAGAGGCTAGAGCCTCAACCTCAAGAGGCCCGTTCCGGTATACTTTTCGAATGTCTTGGAGTGTAATCATTGGACAACCACCTTGCTGCCGTCTGCAAGCAATTCCACGTCTTTAAGGACAATCTTATCCCCCAATCCTACGCCGGAAATAACCTCGTAATACTCGTCATTTTCTTTCCCCGTTTGAATTTCAACCTTCACTGCTTTATCCTGCTCAACCTTATATACGTAAGATTTCCCTTCGCTTTGCACGACAGCTTCGAGCGGAACAACTACCCTTTCTTGATCGGGAATCGCCAGTTCTACATTGACATTGTAGCCGGGGCGAAGCTCGGGACCGATACGCTGTAACGCTATGGTTGTAGCCACGTAGGCATCCTTATAGGCAGGGTCCGTCACAACGGCAGTTGCTGCCATCTTGGATACCTTGCCCTCATAAACCTCTTCGAATGATTCTCCGCTGATGGACACAGGCATGCCGAGCTTTACTTTACCGGCTTCAATTTCATTAATATCGGCAACGACCTGATAGGCCGAAAAATCCGAAACCTTCAAAATAGGCATGCCTTCGTTTATCAATTGCCCGCTGTTCACAGACAACTCCGTGACGGTTCCATCCGCATTAGCCTTGATCTCATCCTTATTCATTTTTTTCTCCAGTGCTTGGATTCTAATATTATGGCTTTTGATCCGAAGATCGAATTGCTCTAAATTCAAGGGCTCAACTACCGCATCCGGATTCTCGACCTGCTGCTGCCTGAACTTCTCGAAATGCTCCTTCTTCGCGGCCAGTCTCTCCTCTTGCGTGATTTCCAAACTAACATGCTCTTCTGCCAAAGTTTGCGCGACGCTGTCCATATTCAGCGTAATTAAAACCTGCCCCTTCTTGATTTTGTCTCCTTCCTTCACTTTCAGCTCTTTGATTAACCCATTCGTATCCGAATACAATGAGGTAGTCTCTTTTGTTTCCAGTTTTCCGTTCACATATATTTTTTCCGCCATTGATTGTTGAGTGACTTCCCCTAATACGACCGTTACAGGCTGATTCATAGCGATAAAAGAGAAAATGCTTATACCGGCAATAACAAGGCATAGAATAATGATCCAAATCCACTTTTTCATTGCATCCACCTTTTCTTTGTGTAAGTAAGCATGATCAAACGGGTATCCTTCCAAGCGGCTTCCTGTCCATACTCTTCCAGTTCTCAATCGAGATCATAACACAAACTTTTATTGGCAAACCTATACTTATTGTAAATTTTTCTATTTCTGGTTTGCAGGTCATAGTCGATAATTCTAATGTCCTAGATCCGATTTTTCTCAGGACTATGATTAAGGAAAAAAGTCCTTGTATGTTTTATAGGACTCTGAGGGCTTTATTTATAAAAACGAAATATTAAGAAACAAAAAAAACGTACTGGCTGCAAGCAGCTTAGTACGTTTTTCGTTTTTTTCATCTTGAACCAAATTTGCTATGAATGCTATCATTTTATAAATTTTGGAGTGAAATTAACAATATATTCAAATCAAGTTAATATCATTCAAATTATTAACGTCTATGATCTCTATGAAGTTCAACTATAAGGAGGAGAATAATGAATTTGAAAAAAGTGTCGTCACTGCTGTTCACGCTCATTCTCGCATTAAGTGTATGGGTTGCCCCGATTCAAGCTGCCGGAATAACGGCTCCGAACGTCAGCAGCGTTTCCGGAGCATGGGGCAAAGGAACAGATCCTGCCGCGATCAATCCGAATAAACCGGTCATCTTGTTCGTTCACGGCCTAAAAGGAAGCGCATCCACATGGTATCAGGACAATGATATGTACCAGTATGCTTACAATAACGGCTATCAGACCGCATTTATCAACCTGTATGATATTACCGGCACCTCCCAGAACATGTGGACAAATGGTAAGCTTCTGGCAGCGAAAATCAAGGAGATCAGCAATCATTTTGGTAAAAAGCTCGTTATTGTCGCTCATAGTAAAGGCGGCGTCGACACGCAAACCGCACTCGTTCACTACAATGCTTATCCATACGTCTCCAACGTCATTACACTAGGCAGTCCGCATAACGGCTCACAGCTGGCAGATTTGGCTTACAGCAGCTGGGCGAGCTGGCTTTCCGCCTTGATCGGTTATCAAAATCCGGGTACCTACTCCATGCAAACCTCCTACATGCAATATTTCCGATCCGTTACGAATAATCATGCGAATGTCGGAAAGAACAAATTTTACACCTTCGCCGGCAACGATTATGAATCCGGCAGCACCGCGCAGCTGTTTGGCGGATTATTCTTGTCCAACTATGATGCGAATGACGGCGTTGTGACTGTCAGCAGCGCTCATCTGCCGAACGGGACAATGGTCAAGATCGGAGAGTGGAATCATACAAGCGTGAAGACAGGCGCTAATATGTTTTCTTTGATTAAGCCATATCTGGTACTGCAATCAGGAATCTCCGCTTATAATCTTGATGAAGTCGCTGCCGGGAAGGAGCAGTTTGTACAGACGCTGGCTCCAAAACGGGAGCAGCAGAACCAAACCTTCATTCGCGGCGGCCAATTTGACGGAAAAGCAGCAGAAGCCTTCACGGTTGAAAATAATGTAGACTCCGTCACGATTGACTGGATCGGCAACAAAAATCTCGATAGCCTGGACATTATCGGCCCTGATGGGTCCAGTCAAAATATAAACGTATCTTCAGTTGCCGATGACGGCTTGCTAAACGGAGCTTGGCATCATACGGCAACGATATCAAAACCGGCAGCAGGCGAATGGACAGCGTCGGCGGCTAGCAGCGGAACCAGCGCTTACCTGCTGACGATCTCCTATGATACGAATGGCAAGAGAGCTGCAAAGCTTAATAAAGCTCGGGATAACAAGAAGCTGAAGCTTGAAGTTGACGGCCTGAAGGATGAGAAGACAACCGTCCGATATCAGGTTGACTTTGTTAACGGAAATGACGATAAGTCCGGCAAATATCAGCGTAAGCAAAATCAATCCAAGCGTGTAAAGCAGCAGGAGTCTCTATTAACGGATGAGATTGACATTCCTGCCTCCGAAGGCAGCGGTGTCTATACCGTTACGGCAGAGATTGAAGGCGAGACAGATGAAGGCTTCAAATACCGCCGTACTCTCGTAAAATCAGTGTATATCGATGAGAATGGCAATACGTATGCGCCATAATTAATCCGTTCGAATTCTTATTGTAGCCGTTGTAACTCTGCTTCACTATATCCAGTGCAGACGATTCGCCTTAAACGCTCCACTGCGGTTATAATGCCTCTAAAAAAGACAGGCATCTGATTAGACGCCTGTCTTATTTTCATACACATTTTTGAATAAAAACATTTATTCAACATAACACCCAAGGGATTTTGAAACCATTCCAATTGCAAAATAGCGACGGCCACCCCGCGCATTTTCCGCCTCAATTACACTTACTGTAACCGCAATTGCTGCACTGCTTGCAGCCTTCAATGTTAATCAGCGTCGCGGAGCCGCAGGAAGGGCAAAGATCCCTTGAGGTTATCTCGACTTTATCATGGCCCGCAGCTGACGCGGAAGCTTCAACCGTATATCCCGAATCCTGGGCCACAGCAGCCGTTTCATAAGAAGCCGCCTGCTCGTTTCCGCTTTCCATATGAATCTCAAGCGATTTCGCGACTGCGTCCGCAATCGACTCGACCCGGTTTACGCCGAAGCCGATCGCTCCCGAGCCGCCGATGCCCTTCAAATGCTTGATGAGCAGATTCACCTTGTTGCCGTGATCGCCGTAACGAAGGAACAACGAGCATACCCGGCCTAACGCCTCGGCCATTGCGAATACGTCGGAGCCTGCCTTGCCAACGTTCAGGAAAATCTCGCCTGGCGTTCCGTTCAAATCGTTGATCGTAATATATGCCATGCCAAACGGCGTATTCACCTTGTAGGTCGCCCCTCTTAGCACCTGAGGACGACGTTTGTACTGTTTATCAAGCACCTGGTCGGATGTAATGGAAGGAACAGCCGGCATTACGCGGGCTTCTGCATAAGAAGCGTCGCTTGCCGCTGCCGGCAAAGCTTCCGCTTCCTTCTCTTCAGTCTTCTCCGCAGACTTCTCTTCCGCTTCCTCATCCTTCTTCGTTGACAGCACCTGCACATCGCGGCTGCCGTCCCGATAGATCGTAACGCCTTTGCAGCCAAGTTCGAAGGCAAGCTCATACAGCCGCTTCGTATCCTCAACCGTGAAGTCGGACGGAGCATTCGCCGTTTTCGAGATCGAGCTGTCGACCCACCGTTGAATGGCCGCTTGTACCCGGATGTGATCCTCCGCCGACAAGGTCATCGACGTGACGAAATAGTCGGGAAGCTCCTCTCCCGGATGGGCATCCTTCCATGCTTGAGCAATCGGCACATACTGCTTATCGAAGCCAAGACGGCTTTGACGGAAATATTCGAACGCGAAATACGGCTCGATGCCTGTTGAAGTTCCGACCATCGTCCCCGTGCTTCCGGTCGGCGCCTGCGTAATGACAGTCACATTGCGTATGCCGTTCTTGGCCACGGCCTCTCCGATCTCCGGAAATTCGGCGATCATATGCTTCATAAAGCCGCTTTGCACGTATTTCTCCGCGTCGAATGCAAGGAACGAGCCCTTTTCTGCCGCAATTTCCGTCGATGCCATATACGATTCGCGGGCCATGAACCCGTACAGCTTATCCAGAAATTCCAACGATTCCGGACTGCCGTATCGGACGCCAAGTTTGATCATCAGCTCTGCAAGTCCCATCGTTCCAAGCCCGATGCGGCGCTCCAGCTTCTGGTTGCGTTCGTTTTCTTCAAAATGATACGGCGTCTTATCGATAACGTTATCCAGGAAACGAACCGACCATCGCGTTATTTTAGCCAGCTCTTCCCAAGCGACGTCATGCTTCTCTTCATCATAGAATTTCGATAAATTAACTGCCGACAGGTTGCACACGCCCCAACCCGGAAGTCCTTGTTCACCGCACGGATTCGTACTGATGATCGGGTTAAAATACCAGGAGTTCGACATTTGATTATAATATTCCATGAAAACGACGCCGGGCTCGGCGGATTTCCAGGCCGATTCAATGATCGTGTGCCAGACGTCCCGCGCGCGCACGGTTTTGTAGTGATTTACCTTCTTGCCGAGACGGCGCCACTCCGCCAGATCTCCCGTCCATAACTCGTCGTAGCCTTCTTCCTTCGTATCCGGGAAAACAAGCTCCCACTCAAGGTCTTCCTTCACCGCCTTCATGAAGGCATTGCTGACGCATACGGATAAGTTGGCATTCGTCACTTGTCCCATCGTTTGTTTCACCGTAATGAAATCAAGCACGTCGGGATGCCAGTCGTTAATCATCAGCATCAAGGCGCCGCGTCGGCTTCCGCCCTGTTCAATCAGCCCTGTCGTATAGCTGAACAATCCGCCCCAGGATACCGCGCCGCTGGATGAACCGTTCACGCCGGCTACAATGGAACGATGGGGTCTCAGGGAGGATAGGTTCATCCCTACGCCGCCGCCCCGCGCCATAATCTCCGTCATCTCCGACAGCGTCTGCATAATGCCGCCCCGGCTATCTTTCGGTGAAGGGATGACATAGCAGTTGAACAGCGTCAACTCCTCGCTGGCGCCGGCTCCCGCCGCGATTCTGCCGCCGGGCACGAGCTTCCAGTCGTCCAAAATATATCTGAATTTAGCCTGCCATTCCTTCCGCTTCTCCTCGGTGCTCTCGACCGACGCCATGGCTCCCGCCAGACGGTCCCACATTTCTTCAGGCGTCTTCTCGATCGTAAGCGTAAGCTTCTCTATGCCGGACTCGACGAGATCGCCGTTTTGCAGCCGTACCGTGACTTTGCCGCCTTCCCGGGCGACAACTTCGCCGACTTCCTTTGCCGGAAACTTAGGATCGTCCTTCGTCAGCACGAGAACGACGTCTCCTGCCTTCGTCTCGTTCGTATCCGCATTTTTCCATGCGTACCTGTCCAAAAAAATCTTTTCGCTAAGCCCTTCAAGCCGCTTGCCCCGTGTCGATACCATATTCCTCACCGATTCCTCCTCTATATCCGCTGCGGCCCAAGCCTTACCACTACAGCTAAAACTTAGTCCGAATAACAAGATATTGTGTAGCCATTTCATTTTAACACACTAGATATAGATTTTCATCCTTCGTTATGGCTGAAATTAACAATCCATTCCTCCTACGCTCTTTCTCTCACTCATATGCTTGTCCTTTCTCTTTTTTTTGCCGGTCTTCTTATTAATATTGAATGAAAAGGCAATACTGATGACATCATATTCCCCTTAGCGCGGAAGGAGCTGTTACATAATGTCACAATCAACGAAGCCGCAGGCTGCCTCAACCGAGACCGGCACAGCCATCTTCACACGCAAGCTGCATCCGCTTATTGATTTGCAATGTGACCGAACATGGTTTGAAGAGCTGCAAAATCGACTGGCTCGAGGCGGTCCATGGGATGATTGGACGTTATACCAGCTGACGATGGAGGCCGAGCAGGCGAAGCGGATCGAGAGCTTCGAGCAGCTGCTGTGCCTGCGGTCGCTGCCGGCTTTCGAGCCGATGCCGCATCAGATCAGCACCGCGCGCAAAGTTGTCCATGAAATGGGCGGACGCGCGATTCTAGCGGATGAGGTCGGCCTCGGCAAGACGATAGAAGCCGGACTCGTGTTGAAAGAATATATCGTTCGCGGATTGGCTAAACGCGTCCTGATCCTTGTTCCCGCTTCCCTCGTGCTCCAATGGGTGAGAGAGCTGAATCAGAAGTTCGGTATCCCCGCCGTGGCCCAGAAGAAAGAGCATACATGGGGCTACGACGTCGTCGTGGCATCGATCGACACGGCCAAGCGGGATCCTCATCGCGAGCTGGTGCTGGGCACGGATTACGATCTGATCATCATCGACGAGGCTCATAAGCTGAAGAATAAGAAGACAACCAACTACCAGTTTGCCAATCTTCTTCGCAAAAAGTATTGTTTGCTGCTAACGGCTACCCCTATTCAAAATGATCTCGACGAGCTGTACAACCTGATCACGCTGCTCAAGCCCGGACAGCTCGGCGGACAAAGCGAATTCGCCGCTAATTTTGTCGTGGACAAACGGCTTCCGAAAAACGAAGATCAGCTTCAGGAGGCGCTCTCGACCATCATGATCCGCAACCGGCGCGGAGACGGAGGCATTCATTTTACGAGACGATTCGTGAAAAATGTGCCGCTCGCATTATCCGATGAAGAGAAAGCGCTCTACGATGCGGTAACCGGCTTCGTCAAGGAACGTTATGAGGAAAGCGGCGGCGACTTATCGAGCATGCTCTCCCTCGTTACGCTCCAGAGAGAGGTGTGCAGCAGCCGGGACGCCGTATTCCTGACGCTCGTTAACTTGTTTAAGAAGACAGCCGAGGACTCTCCCGTTCGGCCGAAAATATGGGAGCTCGTCGACAAAATAAAACAGATTAAAGCGAATACGAAAGCCGAGAAGGCCATGGAGCTCGTCAAGCAATTCAATGACGAGAAGGTCATTATCTTCACCGAATACCGGGCGACGCAGGAATATTTGCTGCAGTTTTTCCGGGAGAAAAATATGATAGCCGTCCCCTACCGCGGCGGCATGAACCGAGGCAAGAAGGATTGGATGATGGATCTCTTCCGGGGACGCGCGCAGGTGCTAATTGCGACAGAGGCGGGCGGCGAAGGCATAAATCTGCAGTTCTGCCACCATATGATCAACTTTGACCTGCCGTGGAATCCGATGCGGGTAGAGCAGCGGATCGGCCGGGTGCACCGTCTCGGCCAGACGGAGGATGTGAAAATTTACAATCTCTGTACCATCGGTACGATCGAAGAGCATATCGTTAATTTGCTGCATGAGAAAATCAACCTGTTCGAGCTCGTCATCGGGGAGCTGGATCATATCCTGGAACGCTTCGAGAGCGGCGGCGGCAGCCTCGAACAGAAGCTGGCCAAGGTTCTTCTGGAAGCCGGCAGCGACACGGTTTTGAAGGAGCAGCTCAATCAGCTCGGCTCTTCGCTGAGCCAGATCCGCTCTGAAGTCCAAACCGGGCTGAATCCGTACGCGGCCGCCGCTCCCGATCTGCTCGTTAATCTGGATAAACTGGGAGAAGACGTGGAGGCGAGACCTTGAACGAGAAGCAGGTACACAAGTTTGTAAACCGTTATTTGGAAGCCACAGAATGTAAAATACTGGAGAAGTCGCCGGCGCATTTTACCGTTAAGCTGTCGCCGCATGCGGACCGGGAGCTTACGAACCGTCCTTACTATTGGAGCTTTGTCGACCGGGTCGGCGCGGAGCCGGAAACGATGACCTACCTGTTCGTCACCGACAAACAGAAATATGACACCGCCGAGGAGGAGAAAGCCAGCCGGCTGTCCCCCCCGCAGCAGGATACCGAGGCTGCGCAGGACGCCGCAGCGAATGCGGCGCTCGGGCGTTCGCTCGGCTTTATTCACGGCAGTCTGGCCGCACCCGCCCGCGTGCCGCGCGAGGATTTGTATTTCGGCGCACGAAAGCTGGAACAGCTGTTCAATGCAGCTAAAGCGAAAGGCGGTTTCGTATTTCTGTTTCAGGAGCCGGATAAGCGCAGCGGCAATCCGTTCAGTTCTACGCCTTATACCGCATGGCTCGGAGTGAATATGCGAGTCGAGTTCGCTTGCGACCGAAAGCGCGAAGAAATCCATTGCTTCGGCGTTTCTCTGGCTACGGGACATTGTGTGGAGCATTTTTATGACCGGCTGCTCATGCATAAGCTTACGCCTCGGCTGCCTGCCAATATCCATGTCACGAAAAACGGGATCACCTACAACAAAGCGCTCGGAATTGCGGAGCAGACGCTTGAGCGCAAGCTCCGCGCCTACGATTACGGCTGGGCTGAGGAAGCCTCGGCCAGACTTCAGGAAGAGCTGGACCGGATCGGCAGCTATTATGAGCCCCTTATCCAGAATGCGCTGGAGGAAAACAGACCGGCCATTGAAGAGCAATTCAACCAGCGCAAGGACGAAATCCGCTGGCAATACGAGCCTCGCGTGACCGCTTCCGCCATTAACTGCGGGATCTTTCATTTGGAGGGCATAGATTGACGTTAATATGACGATTTCTCCGGCGATACGCCAAAAAAAGGCGGTCTAATGACCGCCATTGCGTGACAGGAAGCAACAGTCTTCTTACGGCTTGTCCTTTACAATAGAAACGAGGTGATCAATGATGCGAAAAAAGTTCATCAAGCTGACAGCAGCTTGCGTTTTGACCGCACTAGTATTATATACCGGCGGAATCCAGCAGCAGTCTGCGGCGGCATCGGCATATGCTCTGGCAACGGCTTCCCGCCAGCCGCTGCAGAAGCAGGTTCAGCATTTTGTAGACGAGCTGGCGATGCAGCCGCATTTCGCCAAATGGAAGCAGGCGTCGCTTGAAATCACTCCCATTGGCCCCGGAATGCATGGCTGGCTTGTTCTGGTCAAGCAAAAAAGGGAAACCGTCGGTTATTTAATCGTGCATGCAACCGAAGAAGGCGGATATCGGCTGGGCGAGTACGGCACCGGCAGTCACCCGCTGTTCGATGAGCAAACCTTGGCGATCTCGCTCAAGCAGCTGGAGCTCCTGCAGCCTCCCGGTCAAACGGAACGCTTGTACGTTCACCCGCTGCTTGCAGCCTGGAATATAACGGAGAATCAAAATAACTATATAACGGATGCGGCAAGCGGCGAGCTTCTGCCCGTACAGCCGGAGGAATGGCTGGCCGCCGCCGCGGAAGCAGCAAACCTTCAGGCGGGTTCAATACAAGCGCCTGACGACGCCAAACTCATTAAACATTTAACGCTGCCGTCATTTAACCCCTACGCCAAGCTGCCCTGGTTAACGAAGGCTCCTCTTGCCTTGCATGCCGGCAGCTATTCGACGCTATTCGCCAAAATCAACAATAAAGAACAGCTTCGCTACACGGCCGAGCTGTTCGATGGTCAAATGCTGTATGTGTGGTCCGTAGCCGGCTATAATAAATGGGACTCAGGACATATCTATATCGCTCTGGAAGCAAGCGAGGACGGCTCGGAACGCCGGTATATCCCGCTGACGCTTCTTGCCGGGCTCGGGCATTTTTACCGTTGACGATGAATGATTCCTCTCCACCATAACATGATGCTCATCGGTCCCCAACCGAACCAACGCGTCAGCCAAGGGTCTCTGAGCGCTCTGGCTGACGTTCTTATTTGTTTACGCTCTTCCTTCGGCGTATCGATATAAGTCAGGAGCTGCTCCGCAACATACTTTACGTACTCATCGCCTTTAATCGTAGCCATCATTCTCACCCGCCTTTACTTTTTATCAGGATATGATAAGTTTGCCCCGGCCGAATCGAATGTAAACATGTATGAGTTTTCCTCCAAACAGCCACGCTACACATAAACCAAATTAGAGCTGGAGGAAAAATAGCGATGCTTCGTAAAATCATTATCGGACTTTCCGCGTTATGCGCAGCTGCCGTCTTCGGTTCTGCCGCGGCAGTCGGAGCACATACGCCCCGGCCGAATGCTGCTTCTAACCAGGATTGGGCGCTTCCCTCCGCAGCTGTCATTATCGATGCCGGACATGGCGGAATCGACGGCGGGGCATCTGCGGCAAATATTCTGGAGAAAGACATTAATCTCGCAATCGCCAAAAAATTATATTTGCTGCTTCAAAGCCAGGGAATATCCGCGGTATTAAACCGGACAGGGGATTACGCGCTTAGCGAAGAGAACCGTTGGCATATGACAAGCTCGAGACACCGCAAAGACTTATCGCAGCGCCGGCAGCTGACCGAGGAAATCAACAGCGGTCTGCTCGTCAGCCTGCATGTCAATTGGTCAAAGAGCAGCTTGCAGCGCGGGCCGCTCGTGCTTCATCAGAAAAGCGGAGAAAGCGCGCTGCTCGCCTTCTGCATCCAGGATATGCTGAATCGGCAGCAGAATACGGCTTACCTGCCCCGGGAAGGAAAGCCGTATTATTTGCTCAATCGCATTCATCAGCCGACTGTTATCGTCGAAATGGGCTTCATCAGCAGCAGTCGCGACCGGGATATGCTGACCAACCCGCGCCGCCAGACCGAAATTGCTGCGGCCATCGCCTCAGGAATTAGGCAGTATAAATGGATCGCTCATTGAGCTCGGAATGAGCTCCGTAAGCTTGACGAATTGCATGTTTTGCCGCATGCCGGGGATAGACCGCATGAGGACCGACGCGGTCTTTCTACCCGACGGACCGACATGGCCGATGGTCACACAGCTTATGTGCGATTCCAAATGCTTGCGCAGCGCCTGGATTTGCTTGGATATATGCTGAACCGTGTATATATCATCAAGAAAAACGTCATTGGATACGATACGGACATTCAGCTCCTTGGCCATTTTCGGCACAACCGTCTTATAGGTTGTCCGGCTGTCCAAGAAGAACAATCCCCGCTCCTTGCAGACCTCCAGAACGATTCGCATCACCCGTTCGTCTGCCGTTACTTTAGAGCCCATATGATTGTTCATGCCGATCGCGTAAGGCACATCCTCTATCGCGTCCTCGACGCGTTTCCGGATTTCCGCATCCGGCAAATCGGTCGTCAACGCACCGGGTCCAAGCCATCTCCGAAGCCCTTTCACCGGCTCCATCGGCATATGGACGATAACGTCATGTCCAAGCCGGTGCGCTTCTTCCGCATCCCGCTTGGTCGTCGGCATAAACGGCATAATCGCTGCCGTAAACTTTACAGGCAGCTTCATCATTTCTTCCGTGCCTTCCATTCCGTTGCCGAAGTCATCGATGACAATCGCAACGGCACGCCGTTCTTGCGCGTTCTGCGCGTCGCCTTCTTGCATAGGCTGCCCGGGATGCGAGCTCACGAGGGCAAGGTTTGCCGCGCTGCCAACCGCAATAATGGCTGCGACTAATACAGCCCTTGCCGCCGTGCCAAAAATCACGCGTTTTTTTGTGCTGCGGCTTTCCGGAAAGCCGTTGCCGATGCTGCGACCCGTTTGCTTAGCGATCATCGATGCACGCCCCTCTTTTTTACTCTCATTGTTTGTGGAGGCGCTCTAAAATATGCTGAATATTTAAACTTATCGAGAAATGTTGACTTCAGATACGGCAGCGTGCTATCCTAAGGAACGTCATTTCTTTCATGCGGTCGTGGCGGAATTGGCAGACGCGCTAGATTCAGGTTCTAGTGGTGTAACAGCCGTGGAGGTTCGAGTCCTCTCGACCGCACCAATATCTAACAAAAACAAAGGTTTTGGACAGCTTAAACAAGAAGCTGGTCAAGGCTTTTTTTATTTTCAGACGTAAGCCTGTCATTTTTCACAAAACAAAGAAGGCCCCATGCGGGACCTGGATTAAATCTTACTTTTAACATCCGACGCAATTTGCTCGAGCGTGATCTGGGACAGCTTATCCTCCATCGCCTTCCGGGCTTGCTCGAAAGCCGATTCGATGCTGGATTGAATGTTGCGGCCGACCGGGCAGTCGGGATTTGGCTTCTCGTGAACGGCAAACAGCTCATCCTGCCCGTTATGATGAACGGCGCAATAGATATCGTATAAGGTTATTTCGCTCGAAGGCCGCGTTATAACGGCGCCAGCCACCCCGGCGCTAGTAGCGACAAGACCGGCTTTGTTCAGCATTCCCATAATTCTGCGGATAACGACGGGATTCGTATTGACACTGCCCGCGATAAAGTCAGATGTCAGCCTCGCCGCTTTATTCGTATCTAGTAACGTCATCATGTGGACTGCTACTGCAAACCGATTGCTCGTCATCGCGGCCACCGCCTTTCTTGTTATCCAGACCGGACAACGAAATGTATGTAAGCATTATAGTTACACGCGGCTTACATAGTCAAACGTTTAACCGCGGAAAATGCAGAAAAGCAAAGCTTTAACTCATAAATAAAAAAAGCTTGACTCTTTGAATCTGAAAATGATATGATATTATCTGTTGACACACAATTTGCGGTCGTGGCGGAATTGGCAGACGCGCTAGATTCAGGTTCTAGTGGTGTAACAGCCGTGGAGGTTCGAGTCCTCTCGACCGCACCAACTCTTACAATTAATAGGCTCGTAATTGCTCTCGCAGGCAGATTACGAGCTTTTTTATTATGTTCGGAGGGATCCGGTGAAGCACATCATTTTCCAAGCAATAAGAAAACCCGGAAAAACCTTGATTCTACAAGGATCTTCCCGGGTGGTGACCTTAGGGTTCTAATTAAAAAACTGCGGGCGTTCCCCGGACGCCGGCATGTAAGCATACATCCGGCTCAGCTTGACGACGCGGCGGTTCGGACGGCGTATGACAACCGTGGACTCGTCCCATGCAACGACGATTCCAACCACGTCATTAGCCTCCATTGCATCCCGTACTACCCTGACGGTCTCGCCGCTTATACGGAATTGATCCAATTGCTCTTCGCTTACCACTCGTATGACCTCCGGCTTCCAAGCTTATTCCTATTTTGAAAAACCCCAATGCTTGCTTGCGCAATACATTGAGGTTCGATTCCAGATCCGTTGCCTTGTCATATGCGATTCATTAACCCGCGTGCTCTTTCGCATCGTTGGTTTCATACCACTCATCCAGCACACGCGAGGACATGACTCGCTTGCCGATATATTCGACTTGACGGTCGGTGAATTGCTCGCTCCATTCGATCGACAGCTCGTCACAAAGCTTCACGATTGTTAGCAGCTCAGACCAGGCAACATAACGTTTATACCAAAAAAATTGCGGATGTTCGATCATATAAGGATACAAATCGTCAAATTCTGTATGTTTGCAATCCAGCGCGCGTTCGAAATGAATCTTCGCGTCGTTAAGCTTTGCATACAAAAACTCTGCGGACATTTCCCCCATAACTTGTGCCTCCCCTCGATCACTTCTGTTCCATTATAAGCGATAATGCCGATTGGGAAAAGAGCATTTGTACTGGAACATCTTACTCAAATTTGATTTCGCCGTTCTGAAGCGAAGAAATTCGTACAAGCGGCTCGACCCGAATGCCCTGCTCCCGTAGCGTTCTGCCGCCTGCCTGGAACGACTTTTCGACCACGATTCCCAGGCCCGCGAGCTCGGCGCCGGAGCGTTCGATAATCTTGATAAGCCCTCGCGCGGCATCGCCGTTCGCGATGATATCGTCAATGAAAAGCACGCGGTCTTCTTCCGTCAGAAACTGCTTCGACACCATAATATCGGTAACCATGCCTTTCGTGAAGGAAGGAACCCGCTCGCAATAAGAATCCGGATCGGCGATGAGCGTTTTCTTTCTGCGGGCGAACACGAGCGGCACGCCCAGCACAAGCGCCGTGGCGAAGGCCGCCGGAATACCCGAGGATTCAACCGTAATGACCTTCGTAATTTTCTCTTCCGCGAAGCGTTTCGCAAACTCCTGTCCCATTTCCATCGTCAGGGCGGGATCGACCTGGTGGTTGATCAAAGCATCCATTCGCAGCACGTCGCTCGACAATACCGATGCTTCTTCCAATATGCGTTTTTTTAAACTTTCCATCTCTCATACCTCCGCCAAAATCCTTTTCGTTAACGTACCACAGGTCAGGCGACAAGCGCAACCTTATTGAAGCGTTCCAACAAACCCATTGTAAATATGAGACGATTTTTAGGAATATTTTCAAAATCATTGTAAAAAAGAGCAACTTTACTCCTGTAAAAAACGTCTATAAGAATAAGGATATTGAACGCCAGGAGAACGCGTTTTCCAAATAGAATGAAAAGGGGTGCGGATGATGGTCCATTCCGGAAAAGAAACTTCAAAGACTGCCCTGATCGCTGCGACTTCAATGCTGCTCGTGCTGCTCGCAGGCTGTCAGAGCCATACAACGGCTCCTCAGGATTCCTATATCGGCCAGAATGAAATCGGCAGCGAGCAGTCGGATCCTGCGCCGGACAGCCCTCAGAAAACGTATTCGGAGCAAGAAGGCGTCATTCCGGCTACCGGTGAGCCCAATACGAATCCCGTCGATACGACCAGCGATACAAGCACGGAGACATCAACTTTACATAAGGCAGCGGCGGACAATGCCGTCACAACCGGGAGCGAAGATGAAGACTGGGACGCCGCACGTCCGACGTTGTACGGCATTGCGATTGGCGACGGCAAAGCGAAGATTAAAGAACGGTTCGGCAATGAGATTGACAGCTATATGCTGGATGAAGAATCGGACAAGATTGAGGTTTTGGAATATGAAGGCTTCGCCGTCGGCATTAACGGCAGCGATACCGTGCAGTATGTGGAAATTTATGAGGATCATATTTCTGCGGGCCTCAACGGCTTACAGATCGGAGACCAACCCGAAGCGGCGATTCGGCTGCTCGGCAAGCCCGAGAAGCAAACGACATATTTGCTGACATATGAAGCCGATGGAGCCTTGCTCAAGCTGGATCTCGATCCCGCACGGAACAAAATCATTTCCATCAAGCTCCTCTTCGTCGATTGACGGAGCCATACGAATAGCCGAGGCAGGCGCCGGGAATAATTCCGGCGCATGGTCCCGGCTTTTTTCATGTCTGATGGGCAGCCGGTCTTCCGGTTCTTAATTTTGAAAAAAGTCATGCCTGTCCTGTTTTGGACATACCTTTCTAATAAGGAAGCGTCATGGAACGGAGGACGGAAGACGATGTGGAAACGTTTTGGAAAGGTGCTGCAAATAGCGGCAACGTATATGGGTACGGTCGTTGGCGCCGGCTTTGCCACCGGCCAGGAAATATTGCAGTTTTTTACCCGATTCGGCAATTGGGGCACGGTTACCATTGTACTGGCTACGGCGATGTTCGTATGGCTGGGAACAAAAATGATGCTGATCGCAAGCGAAATACGCGCCAAATCCTACGAGGATCTGAACAAGGCGCTGTTCGGCGAGAAATATGGAAGATGGATCAGCCATTTCATGCTCGTCATCCTGTTAGGCGTAACCGCGGTTATGCTCGCCGGGGCGGGCACGATCTTCTACGAGCATTGGAATATCTCGTACCAGTCGGGCCTGCTTATCACGGTCGGAGCTTGTTACTTCCTGCTTCGCAAAGGCTTGAATGCCATTCTGACGGTGAACGCCATCGTCGTGCCTGTCATGCTTTTCTTCACCGTACTTATTATATTGAATACGTTCCAAACGCCTGAGGCCGACAGATTCCTGACGATGACCAGCGATCATTCCATCTTTGCCACCTGGGCATCCCCGTTTCTGTATACCGCCTTCAATCTGTCCCTGGCGCAAGCGGTGCTTGTCCCGCTGGGTTCCGAGGTCAAGGACCGAAAGACCATCATTGCCGGCTCGTGGGTCGGCGGGATCGGGATCGGCTTTATGCTGCTGGCCGGTCATATCGCATTATCCGTCCATATGCCCGGCATTCAGCAGTTCGCCATCCCGATGGGCGGCATAGCCCGCGAGTTGGGCCACTACGTCCAATTCATTTATATTTTTATTATTTTCGCGGAAATCTTCACGACCCTGATCGCCAATATCTATGGACTCACCCTTCAGCTTCACGAACGTTTGAAATGGTCGAGCAGCCTCATCGTCCTTCTGATCCTTGCCGTCTGCTACATTGCAAGTCAAATCGGCTTCGGCTTGCTGCTGTCTACGCTCTATCCGCTGTTCGGCATGATCAGCTTCGGCTGGCTCTTTCTGATCATTCGGAAGAAGGTATCCGCCAAATAAAATGGACTTGCCGGTTGCAAAGGAAAATCTATATTTGAACGAATGCCGCGCCTTCGCAATGCGCCAGCAGCGCGTCGCGAATATGCTTATGGCAAGTCATCATAATGATCTGCCTCTCCTTCGAAAGCTCCGCTGCCAGTCTGGCAGACGCTTGTAGACGCCCGCCGTCGAAATTGACGAACACATCATCAAGCAGCAGCGGCAGCTTCACGGATTGAGAGGCCTCCTCCGCGAGCGCAAAGCGCATCGCCAGATAGACCAGCTCCGCCGTTCCCCTGCTCAGCATCGCGCTGTCGATGATCTTGCGGTCCCCCGTTTCCAATCGGATGCCCGGTTCTCCCGGCGCGGCCAGTACTCTGATATATTTGCCGTCGGTTAATCCGGCAATCAGACGGGATGCGCTCTTCAACACGATGGGCTGGCGTTCTTCCTCATAAATCCGCTTCGTTCTGCGAATTAATGCGGCGCTAACCGCCAAGACGGCATATCGCTCCGCATCGGCTTTCAACCGCGCGACCGTCATCTCCTTCCGGTCGAGCAGCCTGCGCTGTTCCTCTTCCTTCAACAGATGCTCCATCGATTGCCTGAGCCTTCCCCGCTGCTCCAGCTGTTCGCGCTTCCTGTCCTCGAGCCGTTCAAGCTCCGCCTGCGCCTGTGCCTGCAGCCATTGGAGCTGCTCTTCGTCATTGTCCGCGAACAGCTCCTCGAGCTCCGCGATCCGCCCGTCAGACATGCCCGCCGTTATTTCCAGCTCCAGCTTCGACAGCTCCAAATCAAGCAGGTCCAGCTGCTGCCGGTGCCCTAGCGCCGTCTGGTGTTGCGATTCCGATTCCATGCCGGCAGCATCCAGCTCGGCTTGCACGGCTGCCGCGAGCACCCGCAGCCGCGCTTCCGCCGCTTGCATGGCGAGCGTGATCTCGGCACGGCGGGCTTCTATACCGTGCGCCTCCTGTTTGGCTGCTGCATGGCGGCGCGTCTCGGCCTGCAGCAGCCGCAGCGCGAGCGCGGGATCGGCCGCGAGCTGGCGGTCCGCTTCCTCGAACCGCCCGCACAGCGCAGCCGCTTGCTCGCCGAAAGCGGCGATTTGCTTGCGGACGGCGGCCAGCTTCGCCGTCATCCGGTCGTATTGGTGCAGCCGCTGCAAAGCTTGCCCGGCCAGCTCGAACGCTTCGAGCGCGGCTGCCGGCGACATCGTCTCCGGCAGCGAGCGGCCTGCAAGCCAGCCGGCCCATTGCCGGGCGGCGGCTTGTCCCTCTTGCGCGGCGGCGGCGGCGGCCTCGCTGCGCTCCCGCACGAGCGCGCGCAGCCGATCGAGCCGGCGAGCCAGCTCGCCGCGGCTGCTCTCGAGGCGATCGGCCGTCTGCATCGCCTCGAGCTGCTTTTCTACTGCGGCGCGCAGCTGCGTGCGCGCCTGTTCGGCAGCGAGCAGATGCTCTGCCGAGTCATGGTGCTTCGCGGCGAGCAGTGCCGCCGCCGCTTCCGCGGGCTCGCGCACGATCGCCTCGAGCGCGCGGCGCACGCGCTGCTCGCTCTCGTGCATCGCCGCACGACCGGCGATGCGCTCCCCGCCGGCCGCGTATGCGCCGCCGCGCGCCGCCCGCCCGCCGCCGCTTGCCGCACGCGCGGCGGAACTGCCTCCGCTGCGCCTGCGCGCCAACGCAGCGGCTGCAAGCGCAAGCGCGGCGACCGCCAGCGCCAGCGCAGCCAGGCCGGCTCCGCCGGCCGCTTTGCCCGCGGCAGCGCCGCTAAGCGCAGCCGCGCCGAGCGCCAGCGCGGCACCGCCTGCGCCGGCTGCCGCAGCCCACAGCGGGCCGGCTCCGCCCCGGCCCGCACCTGCCGCTCCGCTGCCGGCCTTCCCGCCGTCAGCAGCCGATGCAGCGCGCACCCGTTCGAGCTCCCACTCGCGGAGCGCGGCGTCGAGGGCGTTCCACGCCCCCTTCAGCGCCTCCTGCGTGCCCGGCACAACCGCGAACCCGCCTGCGGCCGCTTGACCGCGGAGCGCAGATTCGCGCCTGACGGCCGCTTCGGCTTCGTCCAGAGCGGCCTCCGCCTCCCGCTCTTGCTGCCGCAGCGAAACAAGCTCCGCGGCGAACCGCTCCTCTGCCCGCGCCCGATCCGCCTCCCGCTGCCTTTCGGTTCGGACATAATCCCGGTCGGCGACCGTCACCTGCAGCTCGCGCAGCTGCCGCTCCGTCCATTCCGGCGCGATGCTGCCCACCAGACGGGCAACCGCTTCGTCATGCTCGCGCAGCTCGGCTTCCAGCTCCGCTTCGTCAAGCTGCAGCTTGCGAACGCTCTCAGCCTTCTGCAGCAGCGCTTCCGTCTCGTCAGCCAGCTGAATGAGCTCATCATCGTAATGAACGGCTTCGAGCTGCAGCTCGAGCAGCAAAGCCTTCTGCCTGCACTGTTCCGCTTCCTCCCGGGCCGCTTCCCTCTGCCTTTGCAGCTCCTCCCAGCGCTTGGCCGCTTGCGCGGACAGCCGGGAAGAGTAGGAAACCGTCTGACGCTCAAGAAGCAGCTGCCGCTTGCGTATCCACAGCGGTCTGACGTTACAAGCCTTTTGCAGCAGCTTATGCCTGGCTGCCTTAAGCGGCAGTTCCACTTCCAATCGCCGCAGGGACAGCTCGATCTGATCCGATTCGTACGATAATTCATTGAAGGCGCCTATCGCGTCGGCCCGCTGCCGCAGCTCCCCTTCTATCTGCTCGAGCGACTTGAGCTGCTGATTGATTTGCTGGTTCGACCCCCGCGGCTTAAATAACGTCTCCATTTCCAGCATCAGTTTTTTCTCTGCGGCCGCAACCGACTTGCCGCTGTCCCATCCGGCCTGGTAGAGATAGCGGCTCAGCTCGTCCCCGGACAGCGCGCCGATCTCCTGCAGCTCCGACAGGGTGATCGCGAACAATTGGCGATAAAGCCTTTCGGTGATTCCGCCTAAATAACGTTTCTCCCATTCCTCTTGCGTCAATAACGCGCCCTGGTCAAGTCCGCCCGTTCCGGATGTCTCCGCCTCCGCGCTGTCCGCTGCCAGTCCGCGAAGCCTCAGCTTCCCGGTGCCCTCTGCCGAATAACGCTCAAGCACATAGTTCTCTCCCGCTTGATCGCCAAAAAACAACCGCCCTCCATGCTTGCCGCCATTAACCGGATCCTGGCGTTCGACGGCTTGTCCGCGCTTTGCGAAGCCGTACAGCATGGAGCGGATAAAGCCGAATATCGTGCTTTTCCCCGCTTCATTCGGACCATAAACAACGATGAGCGAAGCATCCAGCGGAATTTGCTTCGCGTGCAGCTGCCCGAACCCGTCAATATCAGCTTTTATCAGCTTCATCGCTTTCCCCCCCGATCATCCCGAGCGACAGCTCGTTCGCCTGCTCCAGCCATCGAGCCGGCAGCCCGTCGAATTCCTCGCGCAGGATACGCCCAAGCTTCGCGTGTTGGATAAGCGGGCTGACCGCCTCCTTGGCAAACTCACGCCATAACGCCTCGTCCGCTTTGAGACCGGCGCTTAATCGGTAAAGCTCTCCCGCAAAGCTATCCTCCTCTTCCAACGTTTCCCAGGAGATGGCTGCGCCTGTTTGAACCGTAAGATCATAGACGAACACCCAAGGCTCGTTCTCGCTAGAAGCCTGCTGCAGCTGCTCCAGCAGCGTCCGAACGATTATCGGGTCCGACAGCTGCCGATGCAGCGGTCCTCTTCCCGTCAAACGCAGGCGAAGCATGACCGAACGTCCTTCTGCCGCCTCCGCCAGCTGTTCCGCTGCCGACATCAGCTGCTGCAGCAGCTCCTGTTCCGAGCCTGCCGTTTCGATGGACGCGGCATGCGAAAGCCAGCGCACCGTATCGAGCGGCGCGAAGGTCAGCTTCAGCGAGCGGGAGGCGGTCACATCGACGATATAGCAGCCTTTTGCCCCGGTTTCCCGGGGATTCCTTCCCTGCGTATTGCCGGAATAAACGACATGGGGATACTCATGCAGCACCCGGCGGCTGTGGATGTGGCCAAGCGCCCAATAATCGAAGCCTTTGCCGCCGGCCAGCTCCTCAATCGAGCATGGCGCATAAGGATCATGCATTCCGTCACCGTCTACATTGCCGTGCAGCAGGGCGATGTGGAACGGTCCTTCCGGCTGAGTCCGGTAAGCGGCCGCCATATTTTCCGTCACGATCCGCGTACCGTACGATCTTCCGTAAACAAAAGCAGCCAGCTCGCCGCTTCTGCGGTAAGCCGGCTTGCATTCCATCTGGTCCGAGCCAAAAACATATACGTTTTGCGGCAGCTTAACATCCGCCCGGGCGCCGTTCAGCGGGTCATGATTCCCGTGAATGACAAATACCGCAACACCATGCGCCTCCAGCCTCTCCCATTCCCTGACGAGCAGCAGCTGCGCCTTCAGGGAACGGTCGGCCTCGTCGAATAAATCGCCGGACAGTACGATAAAATCCGCCTGTCCGCGAATCGCCGTATCGGTCAATTGCCGCAGGGCAGCGAAGGTTGATTCGGCCAGCAGCGATCGGACCGGATCAGGAGCCTTCGCCAGTCCCTTGAATGGACTGTCCAGGTGCAAGTCCGCAGCATGTATGAATCGAAAAGGTACCGTCATCTCGTCCCTCCCGTTTATTTTCTAAGACGATATAAATGAATTCGAACTTAATTAGCGTGATTCAGGCTTCATCTGGACATAAACCTTTTTGAGCTGCGAAATGACTCTGGATAACGAATAGACCTTCTTGGCCTTATCCCAGCCCGCTCTTGCCAGATTATACCGGAAAGCCGGATCGGTAACGACCTTCTCCAACGCTTCGGCCAGCGCGGCCGGGTCCTCCGGCGGCACAAGCAGTCCGTTCACGCCGTCATCGATTTGCTCCGCGATGCCGCCTACGTTCGTTCCGACGAGGGCAAGCCAGCATAATGCCGCCTCCGCGAATACGGATCCGAACGCCTCCGCGCGGGAAGGGAGGACAAATACGTCGAAGAACGGCATGAACTCCTCGGGGTGAAGCATGTAGCCGTAAAAAATAATATCGTCATATAAGTCCAGCTTCACGGCTAATGCTTCCAACTCTTCCCGAATCGGTCCGTCCCCGATAATATGAAGGACGAACGGATGCCCCTGCTTCTTCAGATCTGCGCAAGCGTGAAGCAGAATATCGAGACCCTTTGCCGGAACTAGCCTGCACACGGTGATGAGCTGCGTGACCGCGTTTTCGTGCGCAATCGGCTTAAACCGTTTTTCGTCAAAGCCGTTCGGGATCACTTTAATCCGTTCCGGATGCTTAATATGCGGCGCGATGTAGCTGCGGAAGGATTCCGATACCGTCAGCAGCTGGTCGGCCTTGGCCTCCAGCTCGCCGTACAAGCTCATCAGAAATTGATGCTCCGGCCCTCCCTCGGCTATTTTTCCATTCAGAATAAGCTCCCGTTCGTAGCTGGAGTGGATCGTAACCGCGAGCGGCGTATCCGGAAACAGCTGCTTCATGACCAAGGCTGCGATCGGATGATGCGCGTGAATGATATCGTAATTCTTTTTGATGCGAAGCCTCGTCCACCAGACGTAATCCCGGTAGGTTCGGATATATTTATCTACAATGCTGTTTCCGATAAAAACCGTATGGTCAAATGTCTCGAAAACGACTTCTTCCTGCCCTTTGCCCCTGACGCGCTTCGGCAGCGAGAATAGCTCCATCTGCCAGCCCATCTTAAGAAAGCGTTCCTGAATGTACGGGACCATCGACGATACGCCGCCCGGCTGCTCCGGCGGAAAAAACAACGCTTGTAAAATGTTCATGCGTCCCATCCTTTCCAAGAAAAACGTATGTGGAAACTTTTCCATTAACGTAAAACATGATATATTAGAACATATGTTTCTGTAAAGCTGTTAACCTTACAAATCCTACTACTAGATAATGGTGATTATACAATGACAATTTCGCAATGGCTTGCAGGACCGAACGGCCAGCTTTTTTCATCTTCGGCCGTGATCGTTATCCTCGTATTGATGCTCTTCATGTCGGTTAGGCTGTATGTCAGCTACCGCAACAAACAGATCTACCGGCTGCTCATTACAGCCATTCCTTTGATCATGGTCAAGCAATGTTTGCTGGTCGTGCTGGCTTACCCGGGCTGGTCGCTGTCGCCTTGGATTTATTTGACCTTTACGATTTTGCAAATCGTCTCTTTTATTATTATAAACTTTGTTTTTATGAAATTATATACCGGACGCTCCGCTCAGCTCAAAGTTGTTCCGTTCATTATTATGACTATGACGGCTTTCGTCATTGCAGGCATCCAATTTGCGATAACCCCGTTTTCAGTGGAAACGGCCGTCACATCCGAATCCTTTACGTTTCCAGCGCTCGACTTTTACGGACTGATCGTCATCTTCATCATCATGCTCGGAACAAGAAGCGCGGATATGAATGCCAAATATGTCGCGAGCCTGATCGTTTTTTTCATCAGCGAGCTTGCCCGCTTGGCCAACGCCTACGTCTTTCACGGAGAACTGGCTTGGCTGACGCTACTCGGCCAGCTGCTTCCGGTTATCTATTACATGCTGCTGTTCCTGCTCTTGTTCGAATGGGTGATCGAACGCCTTATGTTCACCTATCAATCCTCGATCACGGACGGTTTGACCGGTTTGTATAATAGAAGACATTTTCAGTCGAAGGCCGAACAGCTGCTGAGCCAGAAGAAGCCGATGGCTGTCATCTTCTGTGATATTGATAATTTCAAAAGACTGAACGACACGCAAGGCCACCACAAGGCCGACGGCGTATTGAAGCAGGTTGCGGAAATAATGAAGGAGGAGTCGAGCGGGATTGGCGCGGCAGGCCGATACGGCGGCGAGGAGCTGCTGGCCTGCATCGGCATTAGCAAGGTAAAGCCCGACCTTGTTGCGGAATCGATCCGCCGAAGAGTGGAACAGGAGACGATCGTAACCGTCAGCGTCGGGTTCAGTACCACCAAGGAGAGCAAAGCCGTGCCGGACATGATCAAGCAAGCCGATGAAGCGATGTACCATTCGAAGACGACTGGCAAAAACAAAGTGACGGCGTTCAAAGCGATATCCTCCAGAAAGTAACAGGTTTGATCGAAATACTAGCGGAGCGGCGGTTATCGATCCAGTAGTACCCTTGAATCGTCCATCAATCGTCATACGAGCGAAATGAACGGCACTTTTACCTTTGATTCGCCCTGCAACCGCCATAGAGCGAAATGAACGGCACTTTTACCTTTGATTCGCCCTGCAACCGCCATACGAGCGAAATGAACGGAAATTTGAACGGACTGACACCTATTAACGGGAGGATTTCCGGTTAGCCGCTCTACGCGAGCGGTCTTTGACGATTTGTTCGAGGAGAAAAGAATAAGACCAGAGTTGTAGAGGCTTTTTGAGCCGGTGATATCGGACACTTTTGAAATATAAACGGACTTGTTATTTTAAAAAACAATCTGCAGCCTAGGACGAATATTGTACTGAGCTGCCGCTGCTTTATTGAACATAAATCCGGAAAGTAGGCACTTATAAAACTAAGAAAACAGCGTCAAATCAAGGTTTATCGGTCACAAAAAGTTGCTAATTTTTTTGCAATAAAAATAGGACACTGTGTGCCTCTTGTCATTCGATAACGACACTGTCACGGAAGCTGGTAACTTTCAGTTTATCGAGTTGTTCAAAGAACTCGTCGGCTTCAAGGATATCGTCTCGAGTCACCTCCAACCCGAACGAGGATGCAACTGCGTCTATTCGGCAACGGCGCTCATCGACTATCTGACCGATTGTGCGCTACTCGGACACACACGCTTTCTACACATGAACGCGCTGCAATCCGATCCGGGCTATCAGATCGTGAAAGAGATCCAGCGCTTCCCAGAAGAAAGCACGTTTCGCGGACAGCTCAAGGGCATGACGTGGAGCCATCTCATCCAATTAGTTGGGATCAATCAAGAGTTACTACGCCGCAAGGCCCGACTGGAAGGCAAACGACTCGTGTGGATCGACATTGACGACACCGTCATCACACTCTTCGGCGAACAGGAAGGTGCGACCAACGGTTACAACCTCCGTTATCACGGTCGCCCTTCGTACAAGGTGCGCGTCGCGTTTGTGGCAGGAACCGGGGAACTTATCCACCTGCAACTGAATCCATGCAACACGAATGGCATGAAAGACTTTCTTTCATTTGTTAAAGAAGTCGAAGCCATGCTTCCGCCGGAGTACATCATCGAAGGTATCCGTGCCGATTGCGGGTTTGCCGATCCTGCCGTTATGGAATATGCCGAAGCCAATGGTTGGCAGTACATTTTCAAATTGCCGAAGAAGGCAACCGTGAAGAAAGCGATCGCCTATCTGGAGCAACATCCACGCTTCTGGGAAACGCTCGCCGAGCGGGATGAGAGCATTCAGTTCGCCGCTGTGGACGAGCATTGGTCGGCAGCTGACACTTGATTTTTCAAAAAACTTTCATTTGATAGATTTATCAACATGCCAAATTTCCAATTATTTTTATAATGTAAAATTCAGAATATAATGGATTTATCGAGAAATGAGCGCAATTGAGTTTGACGTCTTTAAGCAACGGAACGGTAAGCGTTTAGTTGGATGAGTATATCGGGATAATCTCGGTTATTGTACAGGCTTGTATTTCAGATGACAATAATGTAATAATGATTTTTGAGACTTATTATCCAAAGAGAGGTGACGAAGATGACTGCCGAAGCGCCACTAACGAGGGAAACGATTCTGGCCGCCGCGGACCAAGTTCTGCGGCGGTACGGTCCGAGGAAAACGTCCGTCGTCGATATCGCGAGATTTCTTCAAGTAAGCCATGGAACGTTATATCGTCACTTTCCAAGTAAATCTGCTTTGCTTACAGCCGTTACGGAGCGTTGGTTATATAACAGTATCTTGCTCCCGTTGCACGCGGTAGCGGAGAAAACGAGAGGAAGCGCCGAAGAACGATTGCGAATGTGGTTTGAAACGCTCTTCTCGAAAAAACGAACGAACGCTGCGGAAGAACCGGAGATGTTCGCGATGTATGCTGCCGTATCAGTTGAGGCGGATGAATGCATGAAGCCCCACGTCGAAGGGCTCATCGGCCAAATTCAATCGATTGTGGAATATGGGGTCGAAACGAAGGAGTTCAAGCCCGGGAATGCGGCAATCAAAGCCCGTGCTTTGTTCCAGGCTACGAGCAGTTTCCATCATCCTGCACATGTGCAGGAATGGAAGGACTCTGAAATCGACAAAGCCTTCGACGACGTTTGGCAGCTGCTCATGTCCGGTTTGAAATAAGCAGCCCAATGCACTGCACGACAATCTCGTGCAATTTTTTTTATTTTGTAATGACAAAAATAAAAATCTGTTATTTGACATTCATTATATGTCAGGTGTATATTTTATTTAAAAGAGGAGAGTGATGCTTCCGACATATAGCGTTTATGCAGGTTACTTTGTCTGATTACGATGGTTTTTGGCTTGGCGGAATCGATTTCATTTGTATCAAGAAGAAGCAAGTGTACTTGATGTCAGATCATAAAATAAACTAAGGAGTCGAAGCATTCATGAATTTATCGGGAAACACGGTTCTCATTACAGGCGGATCAACGGGTATCGGGCTGGCTCTCGCGGAACGGCTCTTGAAGTCGGGAAACACAGTCATTATTTGCGGAAGAAGAGAAGAAAAATTACAGGAGGCTCGGCACCTGCATCCGGAGCTTCACGTTCGGGTTTGTGACGTTGCAATGGAATCGGAAAGGCTGGCAATATTCAAATGGATTCAAAGCGAATTCCCCGGGCTTAATGTTCTTGTTAACAATGCAGGAATACAGCATAGGATGAATCTCATGGAATCGGGCAAGGACTGGAACCATTATCAGCAGGAAATCGCCATAAATTTGGAAGCTCCAATTCAACTTGCGATGCTCTTTATTCCTCATTTTGCAAAGCAAAAGGGTGCGGCAATCGTCAATATCTCCTCCGGACTGGCGTTTACCCCAATGGCGGCAGCTCCGATATACAGCGCGACGAAAGCGGCCATCCATTCGTTCACGACAAGTTTGCGTTACCAGTTGTCCGCTACCGGGATTGAAGTCATTGAGGTGGCACCGCCGGCAGTCAATACGGACTTGGGAGGCATAGAGTTTCATGCGTTCGGAGTTCCGCTTGATGAGTTTATTGATGGGGTCTATCAGGGACTCAAGGATGGGAGACAGGAAATCGGCTACGGAACATCAGAGAAAGCACTGCGCCTGTCCAGGGATGAGATCGAGGAAACCGTTAAGCAGATAAACAACCATATTTCGTTCTAAGTGAGGAAAACAATGCTTCAACGGGTCAGGATAGCTCGATTGTTTGTCTGCATTCCGCGGCTCTTTGATCTGTTGGCAGGAGGTTCCGTGCAGGCTGTAGGCTGTAGTGGACAGTTTGAGGGTGTATGGGAACGCAGAGTGGGTCTGAGTTATTTAGTTTTGTTATCTTCACTATTTAATGGCTGAAACACAAGGTCCAGGTGCTCTTCCTTCTCTTATAAGCCTAACCCGTGTATCCCCGAACCTTGAACCTAAGGTGGATAAATAGAGAAACGCAATATGATCATATTGATACAGTCGAAGAATGGATTTTACGATCGAATGGCGAACCACAAAAACGACGGACATTACTTAATTTGAGAAGACCATTTTTTAACATGGATTCGGTAAGTAACAAGCATAAAAACGGCAAAAAGCCTGTCATATCATTGTCATATCAGGTTTGTAGGTCACAAAAAGTTGCTAATTTTTTTGCAATAAAAACAGGACACCGTATACCTCTTGTCAAATGGTTAAAGTACCCAACAATAACCTGGAGAGGAAGTGTCCTTAGCAACATGGTAACACAAACGGAGGCACATGCGCCAGACAAAAAACACGGTTGTAACCGTTGGTCGCACCTTCCTGTTCGCCGAAGAGTGTGATGACGGTGTCGTCAATGTCGATCCACACGAGTCGTTTGCCTTCCAGTCGGGCCTTGCGGCGTAGTAACTCTTGATTGATCCCAACTAATTGGATGAGATGGCTCCACGTCATGCCCTTACCCTGATATATCCATAAATGATAATATATTAATGCGAATGCGACTTATCCACAGGTCTAAGTTATCCACATTCCGAATTCATGTTGAATAATCGTAACCGTTCGTTGAAAAAGAGGTTAGTATATCGATTTCTTCATAATTACAGTCTTTACCGGGAAACCATTTGGGTTATTAACCACTTCTTCTCTTGTAATATAAAATCCAACTGATTTATACAACTGAATATTTTGTGATATTGCCATCCGCACCCTGCATGTAATCTCTGAATTCCCGTTCTTCTTAGCGTATTCTTCGAGCCAAGTAAGAATGGATTTAGCAATACCTTTCCCTCTTGCCTCTGGGGCAACGGATAGACGTGAGAAATAAAGTGAATTGTCTTCCGTTTTAAATCTTGCTGAACCCCGCGGAATCTCGTCGATAAAATAAAGCAAAGCATTTTCAGACCCGTTTTTTATCGACTCTTCTATTGAAACAATAGACTCATTAAGAGCACTGGAAGGAACATCAATATTCCTATATTCCTCGAAAGCAGAAAGCATTATTTTATGAACCAGGTAAGCATCTTTTGCATCCGCCAGGCGAATCATCAATTAACCTCCAAAACGATTATTGTATAACGAATTCTACTTCAATAACCGTATTCCTTCTTAGTCACATACAGATTACTCCGGCTTCCGCCAGTTAGCGATCCATGGCACTCACGCTACACGTCCCAGCGGATTTTAGGGAGGTTATGCTTGGACATTTGCCAAAGGGGGAAGTGAACCACAAGATCGATCTCCCGAGGACACAGCCTTGAGAGAAGTTAGAGAAGAAACCGGATATGTGTGTGAAGTTATTGCGCCGGGAGTTTGAATCAGATACTTGCGTAAAAGGGTCGATTGAGGGATACCAATGCACTTAAAAGTGCGATTGAAGTAATGCGGGCATGCGAGAGGG
Source organism: Paenibacillus harenae DSM 16969 (assembly GCF_000422465.1). Taxonomy (GTDB): domain Bacteria; phylum Bacillota; class Bacilli; order Paenibacillales; family Paenibacillaceae; genus Pristimantibacillus; species Pristimantibacillus harenae. The sequence goes on from NZ_KE383842.1 coordinate 1,751,403, forward strand.
TACAAGAACAAAATAAGATTTAAGATTGGCTGTGCTTGTTAGACTTCCATGGAATAACGCATAATCTGTCTCGCATTAAAACCTCGCCGGTACACTAATTACGATTGCCCCCATAAGCAAAGTCTTTCACTTTAATCAACCGCCCCAATAGATTTGATATCCTTGTTCTACCATGCCAACTACCTCTTGCAGCGATGAAGGTCACTCCAAAAAAGAATTTTTTTGTTGAATGTGGCTTTTTATTACCCTGCGGTGTCTAATGGAGTGTAAGGTCAAGAGGAGGTTCTTACCATGTCTGGAGCTCAAGACAAAAGCCCAGTTTATCCGGATAAATTGGGAAACATCAAAAAATTTGAAATCAACTATGAGCAATATCGCATAAGGCTCCGTAAATATCTCTCGTTGAAAGTGAATCCTATGGCCGCGGATGACTTAACGCAACAAGTTTTTTTAAAGGCTATAGAAAACATTCATACATTTAAAGAAAATTCTAATTTATTCACTTGGATTATTAAAATTGCTCAGAATACAGTCAAAAATGAATATCGAAGTTTATCGCGAAAAAAAGAAATTCCCTATGATTTTGCAGATTATGAATCACAGTCGATCTCTCTTGGTTTTGCTAAGAATGTTGAAATTCGTATTGATATAAGTTCTGCGTTAAAAAAACTAAATGAGCTGGACCAACAGATCATTTCATTGCGTTTTTTTGTCGACTGTACCTTGCCGGAAATATCCAAGATCATTGGAATGCGCGAGAGCGCGGTAAAAAACAGGCTGTACCGGTCATTAGAGAAATTAAGAAGAGAATTAAAAGAATGGGGTGACATTACTATAATGTCTATTCAAGATTTGATATCCATTGTGAATAAAAGTGAAACCGATGACGCGTACGATAGCCTGCAGAAGGTGCACCATGACTTATTTGAGGAGCTAAAGAATAATGTTGAAACCATTTCATCCAAATTTAATCACCGTCCATCCAGAAAAACGATCATTGAAATCTATCCGGATCTGCCGACCTTCCATCAAGCTGTCGGGGAAGCAAATGCCCCTAATTGGTTCATGGGCACTTATGAGGGGCGCATATTAAAAATAGTTTCTCCGTTGAACCCGGGACCGGAGCATACGTATCCATCTATTCTGAAATCAACGGTACACTTGTTTACAATGTGGTTAATCAGTGACATTAATCCCCTTTCTCCCAAATGGTTGCGTCAGGGGATTGGAGGATATGAAGCCAAACAAATGACCCCGGAATTTATTAAAAATACGACTGCAGATGCCATCCAAAATCTTGATATCCCGTCTTTTCAACAATTAAATAACGATACCTGGGATTTTGAAACCATGAAGGGATTTCAGTTTTCTTATTTAATTGTAGAATTCATTGTTGAGAAATATGGATTAGATGCATTAAACAAAGTGATTAGGAATCCCCATGATTTTAATGGAATCTTTAAACGTTCGGAGTTAGAGCTGCATGAGCAATGGATCGGGCATTTAAAAAATAAACTGTAAATCCGCTGGCCCTTAGAGGGCTGTCTCAAACGTCATAAAGACTTAGGGACAGCCCCTCTTATTCTTTTATCCCTCTTCAAGCTTATTCCTATCATGCGATCAGCTGCTGCAGCAGCTCAAGCTTCTCCTCCCGGATACAGCGTCGAGCTGTACAGCCTCTTCGGCTGCGGCCGCGGAAGCAAGCCGATCGGCTGCACCGCCAGCTCCATCCGCCTGCCGGCATAGATGGAAGCTGTCTCATTATCGTAGATAATCACCTGCTCCGTCCCCGCCCCCAGCAGGTCCGCATGTACGGCATAGCCGTCCGATGGAAACCGGACGACGGGATTCATCCGGCCGTCGTACAGCGTCGGAAATATGCCCCCGCCTCTGCGGTAAGCGAGGATATAATCCGGCGTATCTTCTTCCCAGTTGCTCAGCGTTTCGATAATGGTCAGCCAGCCGTCCGTTTCGCGGTTTTCCTTCCACAGCTCCCGGCCTTCGGAATCGAGCAGGAATAAGGCATCCTTTCCTTTAAGCCCGCGGCCGTCATCCTCGCGCACCAGACGGTCTAATCCGGCGACCTGCAAGCCCGGCAGATCGTCGCGGAAACGGCCAAGCGCAATATGCTGGGACTCGACCGACCCCTCGTGCCGCCACAGCTCTTTGCCGGTACGGTCAACCATCACGGTCACGCTTCCGCCGATCACCAGCTCGGGCTCGCCGTCTCCGTTCACGTCGCCGACCCAGATGCAATCGGCATGGTCGTCCAAGTCCTTGCAGCTCCACAGCTGCCTTCCTTCCGAGTCGAGCAGATCGTAGCCGGCCATCACTTCGTCTTTCCCGTCGCCGTCAAGGTCGTAAACCCACGGATAATGCCCGGGAATGCCTTCGTGCGTCCACAGCAGCTTGAAATTTCGGTCCATTGCCCACAGCTTATGATACCTGTCCTTCAATATAATGTCGGAGGCCCGGTCATTGCCGGACAAATTCGCGATGATGATACAATCATGCGCGTGCGGATCGGGCAGCGGATAGCTTTCCTTCAGCTTGCCGTCTCTCCCGTCAATGATCATGAACTGACCGTCCATCACGCATAGGACCTCCAGCCTGCCGTCCCCGTCGATATCATAGATTTGGGCCGGATAGTCCGAGCCCTGGCTGCCGGCGCCCAAATCCGGCGTCCCGCTCTGCCATAGCTGCCTCCCCTCGAGATCAAATGCCGTTAGGCACTGTACCTTATGCGGAATATACCGTACGTCCTGCCGATTATCAGGCTGGACCAGCAGCAGCTCCATGCGGCCGTCGCCGTTCAGATCGCCAAGCAGCATTTTACAATTCGGCCCTGCCGCACGGATATCGATTTTCCCCAAAAGAACCGCATCCATTGTTTCCTGCTTCATTCCATTCCCTCCTCTATCGCTTCCTTATACCGGTTCGGCCAGGCTTCCGCTGTTCTCCAATTCCTCCGTCAGCCATTCCGGTATCAGCTCCAGGCTAATTACCGTATTCAGCGACCACTGCGCCGCTTCATTCGTATTGATCCAGTCAATCTCCTGCAGTTCGCCGACATAGGTTACCTTCCGGGCAGCATCGGGTAGTGGCGCTTGCGAAAACGGATTTTGCAGCAGCACCCTCCAGGCGAGCCTTGCCGTTCTATCATCCTGCTTATAGAACGCCCCAAAAGCCGCGATCGCGATGCTGAGAACCGGATGCTCGAAATGCTCATGCCTGACCGTACCGCCCGTCACTTTGTCCTTCTCCTCCTGCGGCAGGTTATAGTAAACGCCGAATTCGGCCATCATCGACTCCCATTCCGGATCCTTCAGCATGGCTGCAAGCTCGAACCAGACTTGAGGCGCGCCCATGCATATCGCCAGATGACGTCCCCAATTGTCATCGCCCAACGGAGTCAGAACGCCTGTCTTCGGATCATAGCCGTAGGTTGGTCCCGAGATCAGTCCGAAATTAGCTTGTTTGACGCAATCGATGCCCGTTATGATTTTGTCGCGATAAAACGTGTCCTCGAAGCGCTCCCACCTCGTCATCCAATTGGAGCTGAAGGCCGCCCAGTCCGGCCCGATTCGAATATGCGTCTTATGCTCGTCCTTAGGAAAATACGCCCGCATCGGATCGAGGGCAACGGTCGAGAAATCCGAATCCTTCACCTCGTCCATGATATCCCCGATCCGTTCGTCTGCGGTCAAGTAATAGTAATAGCGGTGCAGCCCGGCCATCGCGATGCGCGCCTCCTTGCAGCCGCATCCCCAGTGAACGACGTTATGCCGGGAGCCGAGGCCCGCATATTCCCCGAAATGATACACGTCCACCTCGCTTGTATGCCTGGTCATCGCTTCGGCAAGACGGAATAAATCCTCTCTGCCCGAGCGCAGAAACATGACCCACAGCCACATATTCGGCACAAGCTCCGTATTTTGCCAAGCGCAGCCGCCCAGATCGTAGTTCCATACATGCCGGACCGGATCGTAGCTGTGCATAAAATCGCCATAGTCCCAGAAGCCGTACCACCTCCGCTGCTCGACCTCCGCTTGATAGAAGGCAAGGATGCCGTCGAGCTTGTCCTCCAACAAAGCTTTCGCCGGCGTGCTCCGGTCCGGCAGGCTCCATAAGCCGAACGCCCGCGTCCGATGGTAATAATCAGGCTCGCACGCAAGCTGCGGCGGAGACGCGAGCTGCTCCCGCATCGCCTTCAGCCGCTCCGGACCCGGCGTTTCCGTGACGCACCACAGCGTCATTTCGCTGGTATTGGCTATTCCGTACGGCGTCGCCCGCAGCTCCTCCGCTCCTTCATAAGCCGATTCCACATGCGTTCTTGTATCATAATGCCGCAGATCCATCGCTTCGCTGTCCGGCGACCAGAACCAGACCTGGAGAAGCGCCTCCTCCTTCGATGAACCGTTTATCCCGAGGCCGGAAGGGTGCTTCTTCCAGAAATCCCGCAGCCCCGCGGCCATGCCGCCGCCCTCGCCGCCAACGTACCCGATCCCTCCAGCCTTTTGGCCTTCCGCCGACTTCAGCCAGCAGCATTCCTCCTTCGTCCGTTTCCAAATGCCGTAATGATCAGATGAGCTTTGAACCAGCTTATAGTCATCCCATACCGCCGAATCGTCCAGCAATCCCAGAAAGTACCGATCATCCGCCTCATCGAAGCTGACGTATTGACCCTGCGTTTGCCTTTCATAGAGCTCGCGGTATTTGCCCTTCGTCCTGCGGGTATGCAGCGTCTTCGGCGATTCGCTGAAAAAACCGCAGTCTCCCGCAAGACGCACATGCCGGTTGTATAACTCTCCTCTCATCGGGACCTTAAAGGACATTCCCAATGCCTTAATATAATCCTCATTCGGATTGCCGTCATAATGAAAGGTGTGGACAATACGTACCGTTTCAACTCCAGCATAGATATATAGTCGAAGGGAGAACGGAAGCCACTTACGGGACCCGGACGTTGAACGGTGGCTGCCCTCCAGCTTGATGACCGCTCTCACCGGTCCGTCCTGCTCGATCGCCGCCTTATGGACGCGTCCTATAAAATCCTCCTCGCGAACCGTGCGAAGGCCGGTTACATGGCTCCTGCCCTCCTTCACGGAGACAAGCGAGCCGCCACTGCATATTTCCTTGCCGTCCCGCACAATACTGCGGATAATCTGATCGCCATGCTTCCCTATGCTGCATATCATCAAGCCGTTATTCACGATGATGAACTCATCCGTTTCCTTCACCGTCAAGCGGTGCGGAGCCTCCGGACTTCCGCTCTTTATAACCTCATAACCCTCCGCAGACGCTTGCGGCAGCGCCGCTGCATGAGCGGACCATTTGACGCTGCCGTCGGGCCAGTAAGCAGCCGGCCAGCTCTGCATAGCCGACAGCTCACCGCCGGCGACGCTCCGCAGGGCAAGCTTATCGTTTCGCCGCAGCTCCCCCTCTCTCCATGGAATCCCCCAGGTCAATCCGGCGGCCAAGCCGGGCGGCTCTTTCAACCAGCGCAGATTTACGGGTAATTGGGATGTCATCGCAACCCCTCCTTATTCGATAGTGGACTGAAGCTTGTTAAGCTTCAGCTTAATGAGGATCCGGCTTGCGCACAATTGGACATTTTTGAAACGGAAACAGTTGCGGTTTGCACATTATTGCCCGGTTAGCAATATATTGCAGGCCGTCTATTCCGCTTGGCTCAGCTCCCGGTAACGGCTTGGCGTCATGCCCTCCAGCTTCTTGAAAATGCGGTTAAAATAGCTGTGCTGGTAGCCGACCTGCTCGGCCACATCGTTTATTTTCAATCCGGACTCCCGCAGAAGCTCCTTGGCCCGGTCCATCCGGAGCCCGGTTAAGTAATCGATAAAGTTTTTTCCGGTCACCTGCTTGAACGTCTTGCTCAGGAAAAAAGGATTGGTGCCGATATGATCCGCGCAATTGTCGAGCGAAATGTCTTTCATATAATTTTGCTGCAAATAGATCATAGCCTGCTCGATCAGCCTTTTGACTTGGGAGTCCGACCGTCCTCCGAGCTCCGTCAGGAACGGCACGCACACCCGCTCTTTGAACCAGGCAAGAATAAGCTCCGGCTCCCTGATTTGCGACAGCTGCTCGTACATATTTACGCATTTGAACAGACGGGTCGGCTGAATCCCCGACACCATGATCGCGTGCTGCACGCTTCCGAGCAAATGAAGCATCCCCTGCTGCACATCGACCGCCTTCGCCCCTTTGCACGACAGCGCTTCGAGAAATGCGCTTAGCAGCTCGTTAGCGCTCGATTCCTGGCCGGTTCGCAGAGCCTGAATAAATTCCCGCTCCAGCGTGAAAGGATACGCCGTTTCCTCGCCGCCCTCGCCTCCGGCATGAAGCTTCGCCATTTCGATCAGCTGGTTTTCATTCTCGAAGTTCCGCTGGCTGGCCGCCTGTTTCGCCTCTTCGAAGATGATCGGCAGGTCGGATATGTTGCCGGTCGGCTCGCTGACGGCGATGGTCAGGCGCATGTTTAGAATCAGATTGACGGCATGCGTCAGCTCGCCCGCAAATGCTTCTATCTCATCCGCATACGAGCCGTCGTTCGGAACGATTAAGAGAAGCCCCGCCGCCAGATCGTGGAAATTAATCGTTTTGCTTTGCTCGAAGCGATGCGCGGCCAGCTCCTCGATCATATTCACCGCCGCGAATGTGACGAGCCCCTCATCCCCGTATTTGAATTTCCCTTCCAAGCTCGCGATGCCCGTTAATTGCATGTAGAGAACGATAAACCGGTGACGGCTTACTCTCCATTTGTACCGCTCCATCCGATCCAGTAGATCCTCCTCCGAATAGGCATACAGATGACCGTGGAGCAGCTGATGCAGGAAGCTTTCCTTCACGTACGGGAGCTGCTCCGACAGCTTGGCGTGGAGCTCCGAGCTTTCCCGGCTCAAATAATGCCACTGCCGCTCGATAAGCGAAAATTCGTCTTCCTGCCCATACGGCAGCGCTTTTCCCGCCAGCAGTACCGTCATGAGCCTTTTTACGGGGGAATAGATGCTTCGGGAAGCAAGCCAGGCCAGAAGGGCGGCCAGCAGCAGCGCGCTGAGACTCACCGCAAAAATGATTTTGGAGATCAGGACGACAGGCGCCGTGATGCTCGAGATCGGCGAGGCCGAGACATATGTCCAGCTGTCCGAAATCCGTGTGAATTTGCCGTAGCTGACCGTATAGGTAGCGCCTTCCCAATCCAGGAAGAAGGAGCTCATCTTCGCGCCTCGTTCAGCGATTCCTTCGCTTAGCGCAGTAAGGAAAGGAGATTCCGGGCCGTTCCCGCCGGTAGAAGCATATAGCGGTCCGTTATCCTGCATGAAGAAGGTTTCTCCGCCGTCGTACGGCGTCATCGTGCGCAGCATATCGCCGACCTTCTCGTTATCCAGCCGGATGAGAAGCGCGCCGAACGGGTGCAGACTGCCGCCGGGAATATGGTGGACCAGCGTTAATTCTTTATCCTGAGGCCGCTGCGGATCAAATGAGATGTCCGTCCAATACGTAACCTTATCCGTCCGAAGCAGGCCTTCATAAATGTCCTGCACCCGCTTGCTCTCCACGATGCCGTATTCGGGATCGAACAGAATCGGCTGCCCTTCTCCCCCCAAATACAAGCCGACCACCTTATTCATCGTGTTAGACCCCTGCATGACGATTAAGGTTTTCGTTATATCGCGGGCCGTCTCGAAATCGCGGATAAAGTTCAGGTTTTCGAGGCTGTAATCGAATTTGCTGTCAAACGCCCAATGAGAGAGCATAAGCTCCAAATTCGTAAGCTGATCGTCGATATTGCGCGCTCTTTGCTCGATCTGCTTGTTGTGCAGATGGAGCAGCTCGCTCTTCAGCTTGCCGCCCGCCATACCGTATACCAGCGCACCTGTAATGAGCCCTGGGATGCTGGCCACGATCAGGAGCATGATCAGGCTTTTCCGGTAATACCTGCCTTTCGAGCCGGATTTCCCGGATCCTCTATGTATAAACCTTGATTTCATTCCCTTTAGCATATTCTCACCAACTCGATTAGAAATGGATTTCCAATAGAAATCGTTTTGTAAACGCATTCAATTGTATTTTCCAAGAATATATCTTACCGGACAAATGAACAAGACCTTTTTTCATAAGAGTTGGACTGACTTTGGTCCTATTAGAATAAGGCAACGGACCCGTGCCATGCGGCACGGGCCCTGCCTATCTTGCGCTTAAGGCTTATTTACTGGCGGCGTAGAGCTCATTCATTTCCTTGATCAGGTCGTCCCCGCCGCTCTTCTTCCACAAATCGAGCGCCGCCTGGAAGCCGGCTTCGTCGATTTGGCCGACGATAAACTTAATTCTCGCGTCATTCAGGATATTGTCGAGCTGCGCCCCTTTCTCCGTATACACCTGCGAAATGAACGGCTCGGCCGGATTCGCGACAATCGATTTTTCATTTTCCTTCTGAAGCTCCGTCTGCTTCAGCCGCAGCGGCGTCTGCTTCACCTTCCTGGCGCGGTCCTCGGGAATAAAGGTCAGCATTTGATTGAGTCCCTCCACCTCGGATTCCATCAGCACCGTATCTTTGCTGACGACGACGGAATCGTCCTCGATCGTATGATGCGTGCCTTCAAGACCGTAGCCAAGCATCGTCTGCAATTCCGGCTCGTTTAATTGGTCGAAGAACGCCAGCACCCGCTTTAGTTCCTCCTCCGTTTTCACGGCGGATTTCGGAACAGCCAGCATGCCGGCAAAGCCGGAGGTGGGCAGCGTATGCAGCACGCCGTCCTTATCCTTCACGCCCGCGAAGACGTCCATGTAGTGGACATCCGGCTGATCCTTTCCTTCCGCCGCAAGCGCCGCATGGATTTTATCGTCGGCCCGCGCAGCGCCGTCGATCACATCGATGATGACGCCGGCTTGATTGTTCACGATCGGATCGGTCCATTTGGCGGAATCCATAATCGCAAAATCCTGGTTGATCAGCTTCTCGTCATACAATTTCTTCATAAATTTCAAGGCTTCGAAATAAGGCTCCGTCAAATGATCCGGCACGAGCTTGCCGTCGATTTCGCCCCATCTGTTCGGCGCCCCGAACCATAATTTAATATTATCGAAACCGCTCGACCAATTGCCCGTCCACTTGACGAGCACCATGCCGTACGTATCGTCCTGGCCGTTCTGATCCGGATCCTTCTCTTTAAACGCTTTCAGCATATTGTAGAAGTCATCGATGGTCTCCGGCACCGTCAGGCCTACGTTATCGAGCCAATCCTTCCGGTAATAGACGCCGTTCCGGCCGAGCGCCCGTCCCCTGTAAATGCCGTAATTTTTTCCTTCGACGGAGGAATTGTTTAAGATGACCGGGTTGGCGCCGCTTAAGTTCGGATAGTCCTTCAAATAACCGCCGATTTCCCAGAATGCTCCCGATTTGGCGGCGTTTACGAAGCTTGGCGACTTGACGTCGGGCACATACATGATAGTCGGGAGCTTGCCGGATGCCAGCGTAATATTAAACTTGTCCACGTAAGATGCGTTCGGAACCCATTCGAAATGAATGTCCGTGTTAGTCTGCTTCTCGATCTCCGCCGCAACAGGGCTGTCGTCCTTCGGGTAGTTGGTTTTGAAAATCGGAAGCATAATGTTGAGCTTAAGCGGCGTCTCTTCTTTCATCTCTGCGTTCGTCGGCTGCGCTTCCGGCGAAGCTGCACCAGACGGATCGTTCCCCTCCGAATTGCTTGGCTGCGAGCAGCCGATGAGCGACCCTGCCGTGAGCGCGCCGACAAGCAGCAACGAAGCCCATTTGCTTAACGTATCTCGATTTCCTTTCATGCATGTACCTCCCTTAGATATTTGTATTATATCGTAAAACCTCCCGCGCTTGGCCGTTTGCTTCATCCGGCGGAAGGATCTTACTTCGGTTAACCTTTGATCGACCCGATCAGCACGCCTTTGGCAAAATGCTTCTGAAGAAACGGATAGACAAGCAGGATCGGCACCGTGCCGACGACGATGACCGCCAATTTGATCGATTGGTCGGGCGGTTTTACAAAGTTCGGATCCATCGCGTTCAGATCTCCGGCCGCGGCCTGCGAGAGCAGGACGATTTGGCGAAGAAGCACCTGGAGCGGCCACTTCTCCGGATTATTAATGTAGAGCAGCGCCGCGAAGAAATCATTCCAATGGCCGACGGCATAGAACAGCGTAAAGGTTGCAAGCACCGGCTTGGACAGCGGCAGCACGATTTTCCACAGCAAGCCAAGCTCCGAGCAGCCGTCGATCTTGGCCGCCTCCTCCAGTCCCGGCGGCAGCTCCTGGAAAAAGTTTTTGACGATAATTAAGTTAAAGGCGCTGATCGCCCCCGGCAGGATGAGCGCCCAATAAGTGTCCAGAAGCGTTAGCTCGCGCACGACGAGATAGGTCGGAATCATTCCGCCTCCGAACAGCATGGAGAAGATCACGAGATTCAGCACCGTGTTGCGTCCCATCAGACTGCGGCGGGCGAGCGGATAGGCCATCGTTACCGTAAAAAACAAATTGACGAGTGTTCCGATTACGGTGACGTACATCGATACGCCGATGCTTTTCATAATCGTGCCGGTCGAGAATATGAATTCATATGCCGCCAGAGAAAACGTCTCCGGAATGAGGAATACGGCCCTCTTCGTAATTTCGGCGTCCGTCGCGAACGAACCGGATATGACATAAATAAACGGAAGAATGGCCGCTGCGGCAAACAAGCCAAGGAATACGTAATTGGCGGCATCGAATGCCGTTCCCGACACGGTTCTGTAGGTTTTAGCCATTGTAAACTCCTTTCTCCCAATGCTTTAATAAAGGCCGGATTGACCGAACCTCTTCGCCAAATAATTGCTTCCAAGCACGAGAATGACTCCGATGACCGCTTTAAATAATCCGACTGCCGTACTGTAGCTGAACGCTCCTTGCGTGATTCCCATCATATACACATAGGTATCGAATACTTCCGCCACTTCGCGGTTAAGCGGGTTAAGCAGCAAATAGATTTGCTCGAAGCCGTTCTCGAGCACGTTGCCCATTCGCAGGATCAGCAGAATGATAATCGTGCTGCGGATCGAGGGCAGCGTAATATGCCAGATTTGCCTCCAGCGGTTCGCTCCGTCCACGATAGCCGCCTCGTACTGCTCGACATCCACCGCGGCTAGCGCCGCGAGGAAAATAATCGTGCCCCAGCCGCATTCCTTCCATATCGTCTGTAAAATAATGATCGGCCGGAACCAGTCGGGACTTGCGAGAAACTCGATTTTCTGGCCGGTGTATTTAAAGATCAGCTCGTTCACCGGCCCGCCCTCCGTCGTCAGGAAGACGTAGGTCATGCTGGCTACAATCACCATCGATATAAAATGCGGCACATAGATCAGCGTCTGAACCGATCTTTTAAATACAGCCAGCCGCACTTCGTTCAGCAGAATCGCCAGGACGATCGGGGCCGGGAAGAAAAAGACCAAATTATATAATGAAAGCAGAAGCGTATTGCGGAGCAGCATAAAAAACTCGGGATTCGAGAAAAAAACCCGGAAATGCTCCACGCCCACCCATTCGCTTTTCCAGAAGCCGGTAAACGGCTGATAATTTTTGAAGGCCAGCAGAACACCCCACATCGGAACATATTTGAATAATAGGAAGTACAGCAGGCCGGGCAGCAGGAGCACATACAGCCACTTATCCTTCTTCAGCCTGCTCAGCACGCCGGGCCGGGATTTTAGAGATGGCCGGTTCGAGTTGGCGGCAGCAATCTGCTTCATGTTCGATCACCTCCGGATACAATTGATGCCGCATCAGCGGTATAGCCCTATTATGGGAACAGCGGCCGTTTTCCGGCAATTAGACATTTTTGCCCCGTGCTGTTGCGGCTTCCTCGGATGTCGCGCAATAATGTCCAAATCCGGCAAAAATATCGCAAGCAAAAAACCGCCCCAAGAAGAGAGCACTGCAAAAGACTTCCTTTTGAGTAACAGTGAGCTTCAAATTGGAAATGTAATTGAGAATACTAAAAAAGCAGCTCGTTCCTCATCCGAGGGCGGGCTGCTTTTGCTCGACTAGCTTTACCATTCGTTTCACATTCACAACAAACGCGGTGAGATACGTCTGTATTCGCATGCGAAATAGACCCCGGTATTTGGCTGTTGCCATACCGTGAAACCTCTTCATCTCTGCATTTTTGTGTTCAATAATCGGTCTGCGCTTAATACGCTCTTTAAATGTATCGCTAAGCTCAAACTCGATCTGCTCCTTGAAGTGCTCCGCAATAATGCGAATCGAGTATGTCTTGCTTTTTGAGTTTGGTTTGTAACAGCCTTCGCTCAGCGGACAAGTCTTGCACTTCTCAACATCAAAATAAAACACAAGGGAGCGGCTCTTTCCGCTCTGTTTACTTCCTTGCATTGCTTTCCGAGTACTATGCTGACCAGCAGGGCATATCACAAAATCCGCATCTTTGTTGTATTCAAACCCTCCTTGACGCTCGCCTCCATGATGAACAACAGGGTTTAGCGGAACGACAGGCTGAATCGATTCTTCTTTCATCTCCGCTAGATTATCTTTGCCAGAATAAGCTGTATCTGCAATGATTTCCGTTACCGTAATTCCGTTTGCTCGCGTCTGTGACAACAGCAAGGGTAGTTGTTTTCCATCATCGTTGCTGCCTGGCGTGACTACGACCGCTGTAATAATCTCTTCTTCCGACATAGCTAAATGCTCTTTATATCCAAAGAAGGATTTGGTTTGGCTTTTCCAAGCGAATCGTGCGTCTGGATCAATGGCGGAAAGAATGCCTTTATGGGATAGCAGTCGCTCGTCTGCTACGATTTGTTTAGCGATTTGAACCTTGTCGCTAATTGCTCCTTCATGATCGGGCAGCAGTTCCTCTACGGTTTCACCCAATTTAGCCAAGTAATGTAGCATGATCTGCGCTGCGTCTTCTTGCTCACTTTTTACTCGTGGTAGGGCTGGAAGCTTCTTTTCCAGCTTCGGATGCCGTTTCACAACCGCTCGCAGAAGACGTTTGGCAGCATCCCGTAACACGTCCAAAGGACGCTGCTTTTGACTTCCGGCTTGGGTATGAGTGGCATCTAAAATAATTGTTTTACTCTTAATGAGTCCTTTCTCCACACATTGACTCACCACTTGCTTCAACACGTCTTCCACTTGGCTTGCCCCAAGTCGATGATTCCGAAAACGCGATAATTGAGAGGCATCCGGCAAAGGGTCTTCCGGATTAATACCAAGAAACCACTTGTAGGCTAGATTCACTTGAGCTTCCTGTACGATACGCTCATCCGAAAGGTTGTAAAGGATCTGCAAAAAGAGAAGACGAAATAGCAGTTCAGGCTCATTAGCCGGTCTGCCGTAGTATTTGCAATAGCTGTTTTCGACCAACTCATGGATAAAGCTGAAATCTACAATGCAATGAATCTTTCGCAACAAATGTTCTTCAGGAACAAGATTATATAATTCCGCATGGAATGATGTAGTTAATTGTCTACCGGCGTGTAACAACAGACTCATCTCGCTTTTACTTTTCTTCCATTATACAACAAGCCCAGCACCGACAGGGTACTGGGCTCCATTTTACAGAAACTGTATTCGTTTTGGAGGGCTCTCCAAGAAAGGGCGGTTAATTGTACGGCTACGGATAAATCAGCCGTCGAGATTTCGATATTACGAACGTTATCCTTTCAATCCCGAGCTGGTAATTCCTTCCACAAACCACTTCTGGCAAATGACGACAACGATAAGTAAAGGAATTAAAGCCGACACGGAGGCTGCCATTGACAGAACGTAGTCGGTTCCAAACTCCTCTACATAGCTGGTAAGTCCGAGCGGAATCGTATAGAGAGCTTTATCCCTAAGGAAAATCAACGGTTGTTCGTAATCATTCCAGTGCCACGTAAAAGTAAGGATTAATAAGGTCATGAGTGCAGGCTTGGTAAGCGGCAAACAAATTTGCCAAAATGTACGCCAATAACCAGCTCCGTCGACTTTGGCCGCCTCCAGCAATTCTCCGGGGAGGGTACTGAAAAACTGCCGCATAAGAAACGTTCCGAATACGGTAAACATTCCGGGCAAGATCAACGAGTAGTGCGTATTAATCAATTTCATCGTATCGAATAAAATAAACCGCGGGACCAGCAGCACCTGACTCGGAATCATCATCGTGGACAAATAAAGCAAAAACAAAAAATTGCGGCCTTTGAACTGCAAACGAGCAAAGGCGAAACCGGCCATGGCGCTTGTAAACAAATTGCCTGCTACCGTTAATACGGTAATCTTCAGTGAATTGAAGTAATAAATGTAGAATGGATTAGCTCCCGTCCACACTTTCTTATAGTTATCCAGATTCCATTGTGTCGGAATCCACTGAATCGGGTAATCGAATACCTCCCCGTTCACTTTAAACGAAGTCGAGATCATCCAGAGAAAAGGGATAATCATTACCAATGCGAATAAGCCCATTAAGATGCTGACGAATACCTTCATGGTGAAGGAAACAGATTTGCTTCTTATACGTTTATTGATAAAGTTAGCCGTTTTTTCCATTTTATTTGTGGCCTCCATAATTTCCCTCTCCTTAGAAATGTTGTTGCCATCTTTTTTGGAGCTGCCATTGAAGCATCGTTACGACGAAGATGACGGTAAACAGGATCCAGGAAACCGTTGCGGCGTAGCCCATTTTGTAAAAACGGAACGCGAGCAAATAGATGTGATAGGCCAGTACATAGGTTGAATCGATAGGACCTCCTTGCGTCATAACGGCAACTGGCCCGAACACCTGGAAAGACCAAATGACCAGGGTGATAACAATAAGAAAAGTTGTAGGCGTGAGCATGGGTACCGTTATTTGCACAAGCTGCCTTAATTTAGATGCTCCGTCTATATCCGCAGCTTCATAAAGATCCTTGGAAATTCCCTGAAGACCAGCCAAATAAATAACCATCGCGTAACCAATTGTCACCCAGACCGACATCAGAATAATCGCAAATAAAGCATATTGAGGGCTTGACAACCAACCCGGAGGATTCGAAATGCCGATACTGCGAAGGAATCCGTTAATCGGACCTTCCTGTGCGTTATACATGATGCTCCAAATGATCGAAACGGCAACAAGGCTGCTTACATAGGGCAAAAAAATCATGGTACGAAAAAGTTGTTTAAAGTAAACGTATTTATTCAGGACGACTGCCAGCAAGAGACCAAGCAGCATCGAAACGGGAACGCTGACGATCGTAAAAATCGTGTTGTTGACTAATGATTTTAAAAACTTCGTATCATCCCCCAGTTCCTGAAAGTTGCCAAATCCAACCCAGCGAACCCCATCGAAACCTTTAAGATAATCCCAGTCCACAAATACCAGAAACAAGCTGAAGACGATCGGAAAAAATACGAACAACAAGTATCCCGACATATTAGGCAATATAAACAAATAGCCGGCCATTTGTTCCCTGAATTTCGCATTGTGCCAAAGTTGTTTCATCCCATGGCCTCCTCATCTACTTTACTTATACGGTACTCATAGGTTAACTGGGAATTTTGAACTTCACCTGGAACGTCTTTCCTTCCGAATCCGCGGTATGAACCGTGAAGCGGATGGTTGGAACCGTCTGTGTTACCGTAATGCCGGGGTCTGCGGAAATGACGGCGATTGCTTTTTGGGCAAGTTCGATCTCAATCGTTCCGTGATTTGCACGAGTCGGGTCGGCTGCGGAAACGGTCAGTTCACCGTCCTTTTCCTTGATCATTACGGAGGCGACTTTGTTGCTGGTTATTCCGCCTGCCGTGGTTTTCTCGTTGTTCCAGAAAAAAGCGCTTGTGATACCGAGTTTTTTCTCGTTCACCGCATGAACGTCCGGTGAGTTCGCCAATATCCTGATATCCGGTTTGGAGGCATAATCCGCCGTTTGTTTTGCCGTTTTATTAGGCAGCGTTACGTATTGGTACGCGGCGTTGTCCGGGCTGATGCCGTGATCGAGCCGCAGCGTCAAATAATTGCGGGTAATCGGATTATCCGGCGACGGTTTCAGATTGACGTTCAGGTCACCCCATTTAGCCGTTCTGGCCAGACGCGAACCTTTAACGGTCCGTCCTCCTGGAAAATAGTATCCGATGTCGGAATTCGGAACATTTCCCGCCAGGTGAGCCCACGAAACATTGTTCATCGTTTCTTCCGATCCGAGCGAGGTAAGTTTGGCCTTTCCGTTTACGGTCAGCGCGTTATCTCCGGACGCATTCAACTTCCGATTGTCCACGATGGTTTCAACGGAGTAAGCCTCTTCATCGTCCAGCTGAATGCCGGATCCAAGCGAAACCACTTCGTCGTCGAAGAGAAACCACGATTTATTCCCTTTTAGCGAAGTGCCCGATGCCCCTGGCGCCGTGAGGCCCATTCCGACTACTCCGAATTGTCCGTCCGATACGCCGCCGACCCGATTATCCGAGTTCACGTGAACCGATTCATTGACGTTGACCGTTCTTGGTTTTGTATCGACCGTAGTTCCGGGGAGCCGTTTATAATCAACGGTCGCCCAGAAATGATCGCTGTATTGTTCTTTATCTTCCGTATAGGTGTAGGTCATTCCCGAACCGGAGTACCAACCTTTGCGCAATTCAAAATTGTTTTCGAAATTTGCGACTTTATCGGAGAACATGCTGATGCCGAAGCCAAATCCGGGACGCACATGCACGGCACGGGCCATTCTGCTGAATATTTTGTTATAGAAGATGTCACCGCGGGAAGGGATCGCCGGATCCTTCACGATTTCACCCGCTCTCCAATTCATCTCGATGGAGGCATCGATATAAAATCCGCTGTCATTGCTGACCAGATATTTAACCAGGCTTATAAACTTTGCCGCATCCGCTTGCGGAGCGATTTGAGACAAACGAATAAGGCTAGCGGTCACTTTATGTCCTGCCACGGAATCCTGGAAATTGTAGCGGGCTACTTCTCTGCCCCGGACCATATCCATCATTAAACCGGTTTTATACAACAATGGCTCGAAGGAATCATAGACCCAATTCCAAACATTGGCGCTCTTCGGATCGGTGACTTCCCAAGGGGTGTCTTTCAATAGATACATGACATCGGAAAGGTCTTTAAGGAGGGAGTTGCCATAACCGCCATTATAAGCGAATATGCCATGCTGTATAAAGGATCCGTCCGGATAGAAACCATCGCCATTGGTTGCGTATGCAAAAACGTTAAACCGGCCGTTTCGGCCATCGGTGACATCGCTCAAACCGTCGCGCGCCTGAATCATTTTATCGCTGCTTTCACCGGTAATTCCGCGCAGGGCATGGACGATGGCGCGCCAAACCCGATTGGCGGCCATATATTTATATTCTTCGACAGAGCTATAGGAGACGGGGCTGTTATAATCGATCGCGGCCGTCCAAGCGGCGATTTGTTCCGGGGACAAATCGTCGTACATCATCACCATGATTTCTCCGAGCCGCAGCGGAGATCCGATTTCAACATACCACCATTGCGAAGTGCCGGGGCCGGGTTTGGCCGAATTGAAACGATTCGCGTTCAACCAGTCCAACGCTTCGATAATATCCGTCTTCAAGGCGTCGTCGTATTGAAGCGAGCTCCCGCGGGTTGTGTAAGCCAGAGCCAGTGCTTTGATCCGGTCATAGCTTTTAAAAATATAAGTTCTGGCGGAAAGTTCCGAGGAGCTTGCCGGCCATAGGCAATTGCAATCGATGCGGTCCGTTCCCCGTTGAAGTGAATCCCGGTAACCGATGGCCGTATCTTCGATCTGTCTGATTTTCGCGGCGATTTCCGGAGTCGCTGGATCATAGAGGGTTCCGCCTGTCAATACATCTTTCCATTTCTTCCGAAGTTCGTCATAGGCAGCCTCCGATTCTGCGGAAACGGTAAAAGCCGACGATACGAGGAGAGCCAGAACGATAAGGAAGGCAAAAGCTGGTTTAACGATATGGCGCACATTATTCATCCTCCATTCGGTTTAGAATAGGTGTGGGTTGAGCAGTTACAAATACTGCTCAACCCACTTTCACAACCCGGCCTGCCGGTTACTTTTTTGCTTTTTGAATCGCTTCGTCCGCACGTTTTTTCATATTTGCCAACGTCACATCAATCGATTGCACATCCAGCAAATACTTTTCCAATTCGTCTTTATAAATGGAATCTTTTAATTCCGTAGGAACCGGTACGTTATATTGGGTAGGATAAATATAAGTTGCCGAAAGAATGGCGGTCAAAGAAGCCGTGTCAATCAGATGGCCGAAATCTCCGATCAACAGCTTGGCGATTTCTGCGCTGTCCGCTTTTTTGTTCGAAGGTATGCGTCCGCCAGGCACCATTTTTATGTTTCCGCCTTGAAGGTACCAGCTGACGAATTTCATAGCCGCTTCTTGATTGGCACTGTTTTTATTAATCGAAATATAATCGCCGGTACCGCCCATCGGATTGACATTTCCGCCTTTTTCATATTGCGGCATCGGAGCAAATACGACCGGAAAATCATGCGGGAAGTTCTGCGTATCCTTGATATAACGAAGAAGATACAAACCTGCCGGCATCATGGCCACCTTTTCGTTCAGCAGCTCGTTTTGAAGCGACAGCTTGCCGACAGTTACGTCCGTGTATTTCGTCATTGCACCCGAATCTTCCAGCTCTTTTTCAATTTCCAAACCTTTCTTTAGAGCAGGGCTGTCAAAGTTGGACATTCCCTCGGGCGTCAAATAAGAGTCCTGCGGTTTGGAGCTTGCCAGCGTCATCTCCCCTAAAGTATGAATCGCGGGATCCGTCATCGTTCCTTTTCGGCTTCCGTTGGTCAACTTTTTGGCAAGCGCGGCAAAATCATCCCATGTCCAATCCGTCGGCACTGTCTCTCCTATTTCATCAAGCGCATTCTTGTTGATCATGACGACTGCTTTGCTGCGCGTTCCCGGCAGATAGTAGTACTTATCCTCGAATTTTTTGATGTCCGAGCTGCCGATGACTCCCTCAACGTCAAATCCCGCTTTCGAGATTAAATCGTCAAGCGGAGCCGCCATTCCGGCATCTACGCGTTTGGTCATCCTTTCATCGCCATAGGTGATAAAAATATCGGGACCGTCGGTTGAAGATAAAAGAGCGGTTTCAAGTTTCAGGTTTCCGGCATCGTCGTTCACATAACGCTCATAGGTTACTTGAATATCCGGATTTTCCTGGTTCCAGCTGTCTACCACCTCTTGCGGACCGCTTTCCGCCGGGACGCCGCCCCATAGTTTAAGCTTGACGGGCTCTTTCGATTCGCCCTTGCTTTCTTCTTTTGGAACCGCAGAAGGCGTGTTCCCGGAGTTGGAGCTGTTTGCGCTACTGCAGCCCGCAACCAGTAAGGCCATAGATAATATGATGGCCAGTGTAAGAAAGGAAGCCTTTTTCATTGTTCCATCCCCTCCTCATTTTGAGTAATCTTTAAGATCACCTTCATCATAATGAATAGGCATCTAGAAGAAAATGGCGTAACCTTTCCGCCTTCTGCTGAATTCTTTTCTATTTCACCGGATGGATGGAGATATCGCTTCGAGCAGAAATGATTCTGGATAATTCTTTGTGAAGTTCAACCTTTTCTTCTCAACTTCTGCCTAAAACCATCTTGCGGTATTCGGTCGGATACATCCCTTCCAGCTGCTTGAAGCTGCGGCTGAAATGATTCGGATCCGCGTAGCCGATTTGCTCGGAAACCTCATATATTTTCAAGCCGGGTTCCTTCAGAAGCTCTCTTGCTTTCTTCATCCGAATCCGGGTGAGGCAATCGGTAATCGTTTCGCCTGTTTCTCTCTTAAACAAAATACTTAAATAATTTTCCGTAAAACCGACTTCCGCAGCGAGATCGGATACCTTTAGCGGCAAATGCAACCTGTCATTAATGATTCCGATCACATGCTGGATTTCGGGACGCCATCTTTGCCGGCCATGCTTTTTTTTGTAATTCAAAAACACCTGAACCCATCCAATAAACCACTCATAAATGTCTTGTTGAGTCTCGGCGCCGCGAATCACATGATGAGGATATTTCCCCTCGTGAAGGGTCACCGAATAAATGTCCAATTGTTCCGATTTTAAGCTTAGAGCGAACGTGTCCGCCAATCGAATCCATTGTTCGCGCAGCGCATTCGGAGTAGAGACGGGATTTTTGCTGCAGGATAGAACCCAATCCGAAATCAATTGGAGGATGCCCGCTTCGTCATGCTCTTCAATCCGTTTCAACCAGATCGTAAAGTCAAACGGTTGCACCATATCCGTCATCGTTTCCGGAAGCTCGCCGTATCTAATTATTTGGCCTCGGCCCCGGTAAAAACGGTATTCCAGCGCTTCGTTCGCCTCCATAAACGCTTTGGTAATTTCCGGATTAGTATGGCAGACGGAAACGCCAAAGCTTAAAGACAGCTTTAAGAAAGTACGGACGGCATGGCGAATTTCTTCCAGAAATAGAGGATCAAGCTGCGGTTTCAAAATGACAAACTGACCGCGTTCCAGCTCGACAAACTCTGCGCCGCCATACTTTTTGCAAATTTCCGCTACGACATTTGCAACGGTAAAATTTAGCAGACGTTCACTTTGAAAACGGTTATGGTCAAGCAGAGAATCATAGTCTTCAATTTTCGCTACTGCAACCGTATAAGGCGCTTCAAATGACAACAGTTGAAAATCACGGAGCAGCTCGTCCATTTCACGCTCTGTGCTTCGGCGCATCAGCAAATCGCGCAGCCGCTTTTCCTTCACTTCACGTCCGTACAGGTTCACCTTATTTTCCAGCCGCGTTACTTCCTCATTTTTTTGGCGCTCGGCAAACAACCGGCTTCGGATCGTCTGCAGTTTATCGAGCAGCTCGGAAGGATCCATCTCCAATTTGATAATATACTCGACAGCTCCCAGGCGCAGAGCGGTCTGAACATAATGAAAATCATTGTGGTTGGACAGCATGAACACTTTGATCTCCGGCCACCGTTCATGAATGCTCTTCAGAAGCTCCAACCCGTCCATCCCAGGCATACGGATATCGGTAAGTACAATATCGCATGGCGTTTGTTCCAATATCGTTAAAGCTTCCAGTCCGCTTGACGCCTCGCCGATGATTTCAAAATCTTCATCTGCCATAGGAATAATCGTCTTGAGACCGATTCGAACCAATATTTCATCATCCACGATTAAAATCCTCATCAACTTCCCCCCTCCTTCGCAATGGCAGCATAACACTCACTTTCACTCCCGAATCCGGAACGCTGTCGAGAAATATGCCGTATTCGGGGCCATACTCCAGCCTAATCCGGTCATTGACGTTGCGAATGCCAATCCCGCTATATTTCGCATGTGGCTGATTCATTTGTTCAACGACTTGCCGTCTCGCTTCCTCGCTCATGCCAACGCCATTATCCGTTACGGTCAGTATTAACGTATCGTCTTCCGCCCGCGCGCAGATCAGAATACGTAATGGAAACCGGTTGCCGTGAATGATGCTGTTTTCAATAATCGGCTGAATCGTAAACTTAACGATTTCACAATTTTGCAGCACTTCCGGAACCTGCACATCAACTTGGATCTGATCGTGGTATCTGATTTCCTGCATGGCCAAATAGACGGTTAAATAATCCAGTTCTTCCCGAATCGTAACGATCTCTTCATGCTGCCGCATGGTGAAGGTTAACAGCTTCCCCAGCTTCGTTATCATGTCGCTTACATGATTGGCGCCGGACAACAAGGCCATCCACTTGATCGAATTTAATGTGTTCAGCAAAAAATGAGGATTGATTTGCGCCTGCAAGGCTTGAAATTGCGCTTTTTGCTTTCGCTGCTGCTCTTCAGACAAATGAGTAACCAGTTCCTGGAGTTGGCCAACCATTTTATTGAAATTGGAACCGAGTAATGCGATTTCATCACTGCCGCGTACGGCAACATGACTATTCAGATCCCCTCTTCCGACCCGGTTCATCGATTTAATCAATTCCTTGATCGGATGTGTAAACCGAAACGTAAGACCTACAAAAGCGACCGCAAATAACGTGAACCACAACAGCACCCATCCGATCGACCGGTTTTTTACTTGATTAAGCTGTGAACTAAAAGCCTTGCTCTCGGTCAGCTGCAATAAAATCCATCCCGTACCGGACAGCCTTGTCTGGTTGACCAGAAATTGCTTGTCTTCAAGCTGAATTCGGGAAATGCCGCTGCTGTCTTGATAGATCTCGTCAAGAGGAACGAGGCGGTTTCCGGGACTAAACGTTGAATCGCCCAACAACACCGTTTCGTTATCAAGCAGCAGCGAATGGATGCCTGACTGATCTTTGAACCTTAATTCCTCGCTTGAGTAGAAAAAAACAGGTGTCGGAATCCCGATCATCAATACGCCGTTACCCGATTTCCATTCGGAATTAATTAAACGGGTTAATAGCAATAACGGCTGTTTATGCTCCGTTTCCTTCATGATAAAAGGAAGCGTCCAGTTCGGCGAACCGGATAGTTCCAAGGTACGGACAAACCATGGTTGATTGTCCAGGCTTTCATTTTGGGCTCTTATCGTACCCTCCCAGCTGGTATTGATATATCCTCTGAAATCATATAGAGCCAGATACGCATCGCTGTCGAGCAATACATCGCGTATATTGGACAATTTACGCTGAAGATTGGAAAAACGGTTGAAGGCCGAGTATTCCGTCGTCCAGTTTGTCGAATCACGCAAATACTTCAAAGTGTCCGGATCGTTAATAATCAGGTTGGACGCCTTTACCGTTCGTACTAAAACTTCGTTCATAGCAAGGCCTTTTCTCTCTAAGGCCGTTTGATTGGACTCATACAGCGTAGTCTCCAAGATTTTCCTGGATGAGTCGTAAAACCGGTAGATAATAAAAACGACCGGAAGAAAAATAAGAATAATCAGAGATAGAACAATTTTACCGCGTAAAGTACGAGGCAGCAGGTAAGACATTGTGAGGCCTCCTTCCATCGACAGCTTATCGAATAATCCGCTGTATTGACGCGTACTTGATGCGCAATTGCTTGTCTCCTTCGGCGCCTGTAATTATAAGTATGTCGTAGCCGACCGGAAAAGCCGTATTCTATAATAAAAAAGAGCTGTCCTGCCAGGTCAAAAGAGACCCGGCAAGACAGCTCATTTCTTATTCGTACGCTTATTTTCTTAATCTCTGATTCTAAATCCGCCTCTCCGCGACACGGGCTGGTTGGATCATCTTATCGCCCTTGACTGTTTTTAAATTATTTCTGACAGGTCCAACGATGAACTTGCCGAATGGGACCTTGTTCATGTATTTCGTAGTGAGCCACGCTACGCTAAGGCAGGTGACGTAAATGAGCGGAATTGTAATAAATTGGTTCATGTTTGTAGAAAAGGGCAAGTACAGAACGACAAAAACTCTCATGAATACGCTATGTGTCAGATAAATCCCGAAAGAGTGATCCGAAATGGAAACGACGAAGTCGGGAACTTTTTTAATCCGATTCGAAATATAAAAAATCAGAAAAATGATCGAGGGGGCGAACAATAAATAACCAATCCCTTTGGAGCTGCTAACAGGCGATATATCAAAGAATTTCAATGCTAAAACCGGGATGACGGTGATGAACGGCAGCGCCAGCACCAAACGTTTGTTTCGGTTTATCACATCAATAAACTGGTCGTAGTGCTTGCCGCAGTAATATCCTAAAGCAAAATAAAAAGCCCATCCGATAAATGGCAGCCAGCTTGTATAATACCAGATATACTCAGCGATATTCTCACTCGCAAAGCCAAAAGGCGGAACGAAATTAAAGAAAGCAAGATAGGCGGCATTTATGGCGAAAGAGACAGGAAGCACAACTTTGGCGGACCATTTTTTCAGCTTGTTATGAAACAGGTAATGAATAAGGATGAATTGAATAATGATCAAGATAAAGTAACCGTTATAATCTGCCATAAAAATATTTCTGAAAGCGGCGGTAAGTATGTTTTGTGTTGTATACGGTTCGCTGCTCTCATGAACCTTATAAATAGAGCCTATTATCGCCATAACGATATAAGGGGGAATTAGATATTTAATCCGCTTGGAAATAAATTGGGTTGGCAAGCTCCCTTTATAATTTTTGGCAATAAGAAATTCGGTGATGAAAATGAATACGGGAGTACCTACATTGAAAATAAGCCTTGCCCCACTCAATAAAGCATTTTGTTCATGGATCCTGCCCGTAAATATTAATGCATGAACCATAACAACAAACAGACACCCGACACAGCGTAATATGAGTATCTCAAAAGATATTTTTTTATCCATTAAAAGACCACCTTCGTCAAAAAGTTATTCATCTATTAGACTCTGACTGTCATCAAGCTGTTGAACCTCACCGTCCTTCCAATTATTCATAGACCCGGTTGAGGTCTAAACCATACCTTAAGCGGATAACATCGCGTTACCGATGAATTCATCGGAACCGGCAGCGGCAGAATCACCGAAAGAGCATAATCGCGTTGTCTATCCGGGAATTCATGTTTTTGTTGTTTCTTCCGGTTAAATGAGACAAAAAACAATAAATTATTCATTTCGAATAATAGTATACAATAAAACAATTCGTATTGAATACCCTTTTACGGTAAATCAAAATCGGGTGATCACGGTATCGGTTGGTTTTATTGCAAAAAAGAACGCTTCAAAAGAAGCGTCCTTTCTGTAAACCGTTTATATGACGTCGCGAGTGCCATCCCGAATGCTAACGCTTCGCCGTCAACGGCTTCTCCAATGCATACAGCTCATCCTCCAGTGATTGCATCCGCTCGATCACGGTTTTGCGGGCATCCTGAATGGCGTGGTTATATAGATGCGGACCGATTTCCTTGATCATGAAATCAAGCAGCTGTTCCGCTGCGATCGACCCGATCTCCTCCGAGCGCTCGAGCTCGAAATATTGCTGGACGCTCGCGACGAGCCTCTCCTTCTGCTCCTTAGGCAGTTTTAATCCCATCATCGCTTCATTCCTCCAATTGTCCGCGTAGCACGGTTACCGCTTGTCCCGACAAATACACTCTGTCTCCTGACGGCTTCACCTTCACGATGCCTCCGCGGCTTGACGCCTGGAAGCCGACCAGCTCTTCCTTGCGCAGCCTCTTCGCCCAGTATGGAGCGAGCGCGCAATGCGCAGAGCCGGTTACCGGGTCCTCATCAATGCCCGTTCCGGGATAAAAAGCGCGGGATACGAAGTCGTAACCACCGCCTCCGTCTGCACGGCTGGTCACGATGACGCCGCGGGCAGGCAGACGGGCGAGCAGGCCGAAGTCGGGCTGAAGCGTCCGCACCGTCTCCTCGCTATCCGCCTCGACGAAATAATCCATGCGGTTGCGTCCGGCAAACCGCGGAATAAGCCCAAGCCCCTGCAGCAGTTCCTCGGGAGCAACCGCCGCCTCCGGCGTCTCAGCGGGAAAGTCCATCTCAATCCATTCTCCTGCTAATTTTGCCGTTAGCAGCCCGCTTCTGGTCATGAAGCAGGCCTTTTCGTCCTTGGCCAGCCTTCCGGTTTGCCATAGGATATGCGCGGCCGCGAGCGTGGCATGGCCGCATAGATCAACCTCGGCTTCCGGCGTAAACCAGCGCAGGCCGAAGCTTTCCCCGCCGGGAACAAGAAACGCCGTTTCAGACAAATTCATTTCGGCGGCAACCTGCTGCAGCCATTCCTCCTCGCAAGGTTCATCCAGAAAGCAAACAGCCGCAGGATTTCCCTTAAATCGTTCATTCGTAAATGCATCGGCGATATAGATCGCGTAACTCATTCTCTCGACATCCCTTCTGCTTGGTCCTGCCTCACAAAAAAAGAACCTGCTTCCCAAACGGGGCAGGAGCGAATCGTATCATCCGCGGTCTGTTCCATTTGCAAGCAAGTCCTTTCCGACGATTATCCTTTGAGCGGAATGAGCAGCTCGACAGGCTCTTCCTCCAAATGATGCTCGTCAATATAAAATAACTCCAGCGATACGGCGTTTTCATGCTTTTCCAGCCGTATTTCGTTAATCCACGTATGCAGCTGCTCATAACCTTCGCCGATCCGTTTGTTCGAACAGGCGACCATGGCATACCGGTGCGCCGGAATCGTAAACTGTACCATGCCGGGAGGAACCTCATCAAGATGCTGCACCTCGTAACAAGCCCAATAGGTGGCAAAAACCTCATTCCCGAAATAAGGACTATACAATACGGTAGACTTGGCTGCATCTCCGAGCTCGTGCTTTCGAGTCAGAAACTCGGTCTGCAGCCGAATCGCCTCATCCGGAAAGGTTGAATATGGACCGCAGTAGCTAATTCCAGCCAAATGGAGTGCAGGCCTTGTAACGATGGAGCAGTTTTCCACGCGATTTCCTCCTTCGGATCTGTCAGGACTTGTACGCTAGGATGAGCTTTCTCTGCTCCTAGTGTACCATGATTTGCTAGTAAATGGCTACTCGAATTCAAGCCGTTCCATGCGCCGTCTCGCTTTTGCCGATCCCCGATATGCCGCGCGGCTATATACCGATTCACGATACGTTTTAAGAGCCGGTCGAGCGGTAATGTCGGACTCCTATTCTCCAAACGAATAAACAAGGCAGAATAAATACGATCCCCGCAAGCGGCGCGAGCATATACAGCCATTCATTTCCGGGCGCTTTATCCAAAATGTAAAGCAGCGGCAAGTAGTTCACGCAGCCGAACGGAATAATGAAGGTAAAAAACCTCGTCACCCATTTTCTATAGATTTGGAGCGGATATTGCGCCATCTGTCTGCCGCCGTCGGTGAAAATATTGACAATTTCAAGACCTTGAACGGTCCAGAAACAAAGCGTCGCGGCCAGAATAAAGATGCCCGTAAAAATAAACGTTCCGCTTATCACCATCAACATCAGCGTAACGGCCTTCAGCAAGGTCCACTCTACCGGAAGCCGGCTGACCGCCCACGCAAGCACCAGCAGGCTCTGTACCAATCTCCCGGCACGGGTAAACTCGAATTTTGAGCCTAGCACCTGAATGATTGTTCCTCGCGGACGGACCAGCACACGATCGAATTCTGCATTAGCGACCATCCCTGAGAAATTGTCGAAGCCCCTTGCAAAGCATTCGCTTAGCGAGAATGACATATGGATAACGGCAAAGCAGAGCGCTACCTCATGAAACTGCCAGCCTTCAATTTGCTCAAACCGTTCGAACAAGAAGTACAATCCGGCGAATACGGAGAATGGAACAAGAAATTGTCCTAACGCCAGCAGCCAGAACGAAGCGCGGTACTGCATCTGGGATTTGAATAAAATGACGACATATTTCCAATAAAGCCTCATAGCCGCTACCCCCCCTGAACGACGACTCTACGCAGCGCTTTTGCCATTGCGAACCATCCGATTCCAATGAGCGCGGCAAGCCATGCAAGCTGAATTAGGATTCCGGTCAGCGCATCATTGTACGGTATATGACCGGAATATACGCGAAACGGAAAGTCTGCCGAATAGCGGAACGGAAGCAGATTTACAATATTTTGAAGCCAAATCGGCATAAGCGGGACCGGAATAACCATACCTGCCAGAAACTCGCCCAAGACGGCGAACATGAGCAGCGATCCCGATGGGGACAGCGTCACAAACACGGAAATATACATGAGCATAGAGAGCGCCACCATGATCAATAAGCCAAGTAGCAGCGTCATTGCGAACAAAAGAAATGTAGATAGATCTGAAGGCGGAAGCAGCTGATAAGGCTGAGGAAGAAACAGGGCGACCGCAATAATCGGCATGCTGCGCAGAAGCGCGCTGGCCAGCCGCTGCGCGAGCAGCTTAGCGTACCATAAGCCGTAAATGCCGCTTGGCCGGCAAAGCTCATAAGCGATATTTCCGGTCGTAATCAGCTGGAACAGTTCATTGTCCCTAAACCATAGGATGATGAATGCCAGAAAGGCTTGCTGGAGCCAAATATAACTTATCAGTTCATCCAACGAAATCGGCGCGTCAATGCTCCCTTGGCTGTAAAACGCCTCGTAAACCATGATGATGATGAAACCCCAAAAAAATTGCGTCGCGATGCCCGCAAGCGCGGCTGCGCGGTACTGCATGCCATGGAAAAGCCTAAGCTTAAAAACCGATACATACGCTTTCATTATATTTGATGCTCCTTATACAATTGAACGATCAAATCCTCAATCGGCTGCGTATCAATCGCGACATCAAGCAGTTCTACTTGCTTGGACAAGTCGATTAACACATCGGAAATGACGGCTTGCTCCGTGTCTACCCGAAGCACGGCGCGTTCCGGCGACCACGATTCGACGACCGCGCCGGCGATTTGAAGCGGTTCGGGTTGATTCCGGTATACGATCGTCAACGTCTTATGCGTTCCGAACCGGCTGCGGATCGCATCGAGGCTTCCGTCGAACAGCAGCCTGCCTTTGCCGATCAGGATGATGCGCTGCGCAAGCGCTTCGATGTCGTTCATGTCATGCGTCGTCAGGATCACAGTGACCCCTTTCTCCTCGTTAATCGTCCGGATGAAGCGCCGGACGGCGATTTTCGAAACCGCGTCCAGTCCGATTGTAGGCTCGTCCAGAAAGAGGACGCTCGGACTATGAAGCAGCGAAGCAGCGATCTCGCAGCGCATGCGCTGGCCAAGACTTAGCTGGCGCACCGGCGTTTGAATGATGTCCTTCAGATCCAGCGTTTCAGTTAGGAGCGCCAGATTGCTGCGATACTCCTGCTCCGGCACATCGTAAATATCGCGCAGCAGCTCGAACGAATCGATCACCGGTACGTCCCACCACAGCTGCGAGCGCTGTCCGAACACGACGCCGATATGCTTCACGTAAGCGACGCGGTTCTGCCAAGGCGTAAATCCCATAATGGAGCAGATGCCGCCGTCCGGCACCAGAATCCCGCTCATCACTTTGATCGTCGTTGACTTGCCGGCTCCGTTCGGACCGATATAACCGACGATTTCGCCGGGGTTGATCGTAAACGAAATGTCTTTAAGCGCTTCCACGGCAGTGTACTCCCGATGGAATAACGCCTTCACCGCCTCCTTCATGCCGGATGATCGTTTGGCGACATGAAAGGTTTTGCTTAAGCCTTTAATTGTTATCAATTTCGTCCCTCCGTTCAAGGTCATGGAAGAAGTACTCTATCACTCCGTTCCACTTCTGTCAATCATTTCTTTCCGATTCAAACAAAAAAATCGCTCTCCACTGCCCGTCGGGCAGGATAAAGAGCGATTTTGTCTATTGATAGATATCATTGCGATTAGAAATTGAAGACGAAGTCGTCGTCGTGGAGCGGCTCGACATGAATGGTGCGGACGTAGCCGTTTCCTTTCTTGGAGAAAAAGTCATGCTGCTTCGTGTGGGTGCTGATGCCGTTGAACACGATCGGGTTGACCGGCTCTTCCGGGAAATGCGGCTCCAAGCCAAGATTCATCAGCGCCTTATTCGCGTTGTAGCGCACATAGGCATTTACTTCCTCAGCTAATCCGAGAGGCGAATAGAGATGCTCCGTATAGATAATCTCGTTCTCGTACAACTCGTTCAGAAGCGCGTACACTTCGGTTTGAAGCTGCTGCTGCTCCTCGCTGCTGAACGTCTGGAACAGCTCCTGCGCAAGCACGCCGACATACAGTCCGTGAATGCTCTCGTCGCGCAGAATCAAGTCGATGATTTCGCCGCTGCTCGTCATTTTGCCCTGACCGGCCAGGTAGAGCGGATAGAAGAAGCCGCTGTAGAACAGATAGCTTTCCAGGAATACGGAAGCCGCCATCGCTTTATACAGCTCTTTCGGTCCCGTAATATTCGTGTACCACGATGAAATAAGCGCCGCTTTCTTCTGAAGCTGCTCGTTTTGCTCCACCCATTTGAAAATATCGTCGATCTCTTCGCCGGATGCGAGCGTCGTGAAGATGCTGCTGTACGATTTTGCGTGAATTTGCTCCATCATCGACATGAAGGAAAGCACCGCTTTGCGCTGGAGGCCGTCGACATGCTCCAAAATTTTCGGCATGCCGATGCCTCCTTGAATCGTATCGAGCAGCGTCAGTCCGCCGAGCACGTTTTTGTATAACGTGCGCTCGGCGTCGGACATTTCCATCCAGTCCATTTTATCGTCAGACAGAGGGATTTCATCATCCGTCCAAAATTGCATCACATTTTGCTGCCAGAACGTTAACGTGAAATCATCGTCCGGGCGGTTCCAGTTCACTGCCTTCATTTGGTGAGCTCCTTCTTTGCTACTTAAGCATCATTTGAATTAGCCTTACACGGCGCAGCTTGTGCACTCCTCGACGGAAAGACGCTTCGTTCTCGTGTAATAAAGCGATTTGAGCCCCTTTTGCGCCGCATATACGTAGAAGCGCGCCAGCTCGCGGGTCGTCACGTTACTGTTAACATGCAGCACCGACGAAATGCCTTGGTCGACGTGCTGCTGAATTTCCGCTATCAGGTCGATCAATTTGAACTGGTCGATGTTGTAAGCCGACTTATAGTAGAAGTAGTTATCTTGAGACAAGTAAGGCATCGGATAGTAGGTCGTCGAGTTCGCGTATGTACGCGTCTCGATATGCTCAACGATCGGCATAACGCTCGAAGTCGCGTTTTGGATGTAGGAGATGCTTTGCGTCGGCGCGATTGCCAGACGGTACGCATGGTACAAACCATGCTTCCGCACCTTCTCCTTCAAGGCTGCCCAGTCATCCGGCGACGGGATGTCCATGCCTTCGAACAATTCCTTCACTCTTGCCGTCTTCGGACGGAAGTCGTTCTCCACGTAACGCGTGAAGTAGGTGCCCTTCGCGTATTCGGAACGGTCGAAATCCTTGAACTTGATGCCGCGTTCCTTGGCGATCTCCATGCTTTGCTCAATGGAGTAGTAGTTCATCATCATAAAGAATACGCCGGCAAAATCCTTCGCTTCTTCGCTTTCGTACGCGATTTTGTTTTTGGCCAGGTAGCCGTTCAGGTTCATCGCGCCGAGACCGACCGAATGAAGCTCCTCGTTTGCCTTTCGAACGCCCGGAGCGTTATCGATTTTGGACAGATCGCTTACCGTCGTCAGCGCTTCGATGCCGACATGAACGGATTCCTTCACCTTCTTGTGCTCCATAACATTCACGATGTTAAGCGAAGCCAAGTTGCAGCTAATATCGCGTCTGATTACGTCCTCATAGCCGTAATCTTTAATTTCCGAAGTCTCCTGCAGCTGAAAAATTTCCGTGCACAGGTTGGACATTTTGACGGAACCGATATCCTTGAGGGCGTGAATGCGGTTTGCATTCGACTTGTTCATGATGTAGGGGTAACCCGATTCCAGCTGAATCGAAGCGATCTTCGTAAGCATGTCGCGCGCGTTCATCACTTTTTTCTTCGTGACCTGCTCGTTCGCGAGCAATTCCTCGTACATTTCATCCATGTCCATATCGTCCAGATGCTTCCCGTACGCCTTCTGCACGGAATGCGGTCCGAACACGAAGAGCGGCTTGTTCTGCGCGGCCAATTCATAGAATTTATTTGGTATGATCAGGCCGATCGACAAGGTTTTGATGCGCGACTTCTCGTCGGCGTTAATTTTTTTGCAATCCAGAAACTCGAGAATGTCCCATCCGAAAATATTATAATAGCCTGCGCCGGATCCTTTGCGCTGCCCCATCTGATCCGCGTAGGAGAACGCGTCCTCCATCAGTTTAAGAACAGGCATAATGCCCTTCGCTGCGCCTTCCACGCCCTTGATCGGTTCGCCGCGTCCGCGAAGCTTGGACAGGTTGACGGCCACGCCGCCGCCGATCTTGGAAAGCTGCATGCACGTGCCCAGCACATAGTTGATCGAGTTAAGAGAATCGTCCATCTCGAGCAGGAAGCAGGACACCATCTCGCCGCGGCGGCTCTTGCCGGCGTTCAGGAACGTCGGTGTTGCCGGCTGCAGACGCTGCTCGATCATCGCTTCCGCGATTCGGAGCGCTTTGGCCGCGTCTCCTTCGCCGAGATGCAAGGCTACGATCGCTACGCGATCCGAGTATTGCTCCAAGTACTGCGATTTATTATTCGTTTTCATCGCGTAGTCCTTATAGAACTTCGACGCAGCCATGTAGGACTGGAATTCAAAGCCGCTGTCAGCCGTCAGCGTAAATACGGCTTCGACCTGCTCATATGTATACTTCTTGTACACGTTATCATAGTAATCGTTCTCTATTAAGTAATCTAGCTTCTCGCGGAGAGAACCGAATTTCACGCTTTTCTCGGCTACTTCTTCCATAAAAGCGGCGACAGCCTCTTTATCTTTATCCAACTGGTAAAATCCGTCGGCGCCGCGCTGCATTAACTCGTTATTCAGTTCAATATGCTTCAATGGTTCGCACCCTTTCGACAAAATGTTGCATATCCTGACTTGTACCCGATAATTCAAATTTCAATATGACGGGAACATCGTACATCTGCGAGATCGTGTCCGCGCTCTTCGCAAACCCCGGTCCCCAGTTTCGGTTGCCGCTCGCGGATACCCCTCGCAGCAAGCCCGAGTGGCTTCTCAGGAACGAAGTTACCTTCTCCGGAACCTGGCCGAAGCCGGTTGTGTACGTGACCAGTACGAACGGCTCGTCCACCTTTTCCTTCTCATCAATAGGCACTGCCCGCATATTCAATTTGTTGATGAACCGCTTGACGTTGCCTGTCTTGGAATCATAGACGACTAGCATAACACGTTCGCTCCCCTACTGAAATTAAGCAATCAAAAAGCGCTTCCGACTAGTATTTCAGTCAGATGCGCTTGTTCAAGATTTACCAAAAGGCAATCATTGAAGGCACCCTATACATCAATATGTAGTTGATGCTCTTGATTCTACATCAAGATATAGGATAACGTCAATGAGAAAAATGGAGAAATTATGAATCTATGATTTTTCCGCACTCGACTATTTTAACAGATACGGATATGATGGGATAGTGACATTTTATAGCTATTTTGGAGGCGCGATCAACTTGAAAACAACTGCCGAGCACATACGGGAGACCATCGATGCGCTGTTCCGGAGCGCCGGTTACTCGGCCCCGGAGCTGCTGGAATACATAGAAAAGCTGGAGCTGGAGAACGGAAGGCTGACCCAGGCGGTGAGGAAATTAAGGCTCGATTCGGTCCGCCGGACCTCCTCTGACGAGGGGATGAACAGCCGGTTGAAGGACGCGCTGAGGGAGTAAGAATGGATGATTTCATAATATCCAGCGAATTGCAAGGTAAATGATTTGCGTCCGTGATAGTACTTCCCGTTCACGCGTGTACCGCTGATAAAATTTTACAATCACTATCATCATTCGACATTTTGTCGAATGATCCGCTTTGATTTGGCGGTTCTACTCAAGTGGCAGCGGAGCCTGGCTGCTCACTAGATATGTAAACAATACAAACGTTGTGCCTGCGGCTCCAATTTTAGTAGATCTAATAGGAAAATCCCCCTCTAAACGAGCAGGATTTTCATATTAGTCCAGTTTAAATAGAGTTTCTCCGTCTAATTTGTTCGTTATTTCGGTGAAATACGTGGATTCCGTTAATTAGCGTCAGGATTTCCTGCTAAAAAGCTCAATAGGCGTAGAACGGGTGATAATAGATGGCGTCTTTCCCATTCCAGCTTATGGAGATGTCGTGTGCTTGCTTACTTGGGTACTAGTAGTGAAAAATGGGGCAAGGAGGAACGACAACTAGCCAACCACGCAATGTGCGGTGCATTTCTGCGCCTCATTTGAACAAACTCACACGCCGCATGCAAAAAAGGCCGCCCCGAAAGCAAATTACACCTTTCGGAACAGCCCTATGTCACGGTCTATTTGACGGCGGCAAAGAAAAGCCGCTCTGAATCCCGGTTCGCCGGCTTCAGCTCGAAGTCCGCATATCGGTCGACGGTTTGGAAGCCGGCCCGCAGCAGAGCAGCCTCGATCCAGTCCGGATCGTACGCCCGTTGTACATGCGTTTCCTCAAACCGATAGAACCTCGAATCATCGCCATTAAGCGTAAAAATAGTCAAATGGTGTTCAATTTCGCATCGTTCCTCTTCCAGCTCACAAGTCCATATGTATGCGACATCGCGCTCGTCGAGCACGAACGGCTGCTCCTTCGCGTAACGGATCAGCTGCCCCGGCGGGTGCATATCGAATAAGAACGTACCTCCGCTGCGCAACCCGGTGCAGGTGGCACGGAAAGCCGCCTCGATATCGGACTCTTCCGTTAAATAATTTATACAATCGCAAAAAGAGATAACCGCGTCTACGGGCTCCTGAAGCTCCCATTCGCGCATGTCCTGCTGCAGCCATCTGATGGTTCCTGTACGCGGTCTCGTGACCAGCTGCGGCGCCTCATCCCACTTTCCGCGGGCAACGCTGAGCATGTCGGAAGATAGATCGATGCCGTAGACATGAAAGCCCGATCTCGCGAGCGGAATGGACAAGCTGCCTGTGCCGCAGCCCAAATCGACGACAGTCGACGGCATCCCGTATTTCGACCAGCTTTCCCGCGCGAAACCGAGCCAATCCGCGTAGGGCATATCCTCCATTAATTGGTCGTACACAGCCGCGAACTGTCCGTAGGAACGGTTCATTGCTTATCCTCCTCATGATGAGTCGGGGCTGTAACGCCGGTTTCCTCAGCCTGCTGTGCCGCCAAATAAGTCCAGCTGCCCTTTTGGGTAACGAGCCCTTCCCGCATCAGCTTGCCGATCGCCCGTTTGAATGCGCCTTTGCTGATCCCGAATTTCTGCTTGATGATGTCGGCGTCCGTCTCGTCCGAATAAGGCATACCGCCGCCCGGACGCTCCTTGATAAAAGCGAGAATACGGTCCGCATCCTCCAGCCGTCCGACCTCCTTGCGCTGCGCCATGGACAAATTAGCCCGTCCGTCCTCGCGAATGTAGGTAACCCGAGCGCGAACGCGTTCGCCAAGCCGAAGCGGCTTGGTTCGTTCGGAGCTCGGAATAAGCCCGTATACGCCAAAGCCGACCACTCCGCCGTCGATCATCACGAAAGACCCGAGCTGCAGTGTTTTCGTCACCCAGCCCTCGACCCATTGGTTATTCCAGCTGGCGGGCGCGGGAAAGACGAGTGGCGAAAGCTCTTCCTCGAAGGCAATCTTCGCCACGAGTCTGCTGATCTTGTCATGCTTCATAATGACGAATACCTCGTCGCCCGGCAGAGGTCTGTATTCGACGCTTTCCGGCAGTTCGGATAGAGGAAGCAGTAATTGTCTTCCAAGTCCCATCTCGAGAAAACAGCCCAGCCTCGGATGCACATCCGCAACGCGCAAGCGGGCCAGCTCGCCTAACTGGAGCAGAGGCTTCTTCATCGTAGCCGCCAGGCGGTCTTCCGAATCGTAGAACAGAAATACCTCCACCTCGTCGTCGATCTTCGGTTTCGAGCCGACAAGCTCGGTATAATGCATCAGAACGTCCGATTCGCCGTCGGTCAGGAAATAACCGTAGGGCGACACTTCACGTGTCACCCTCAACGTTTGTGTCGTTCCCGCTACGAAGCTCATGCGAATTCCACGACCTTCGCGTCGGACCACAACCGTTCGATATTATAATAATCGCGTTCGTCGCGATGGAAGACGTGAACGATCACATCGCCCAGGTCGATCAATACCCACCTGGCCGTATCCATCCCCTCGATACCGCGGACATGCGTGCCGTTCTTCTCCGCCTGCTTCCGGATCTCCGTTGCGATCGCTTGCACCTGCGTATCCGAATTGCCGCTGCAGATGACAAAATAATCCGCGACGAGCGAAACTTCCTTTAAATTTAACGCAACGACGCGTACCGCTTTTTTGTCCTCCGCCGCCGTGACCGTAATTTGTAGCAATTCATCCGAGTGTACTGCCATAGGTTAGCCTCCAATTGTTTTTTATTCTAATAACGAATTACGCGCTTCCAAGGTAAGCGGAAAGATCCGTTTGCCCTTCTCGACCAAAAACATAATGGTAGAATTAAAACCCGCGACGAGCGCCTCGTCCAAATTCCGTTCGCTTAGCTCACGAATTTTATCCACGCCCGGAAAATCCCTGCCCGGCTCCATATAATCGGCTAAGCACACGATTTTCTCCAGCTTCGTCATCCCTCTGCGTCCGGAGGTATGGTAACGGATGGCATCAAGCACCTCCGAATCCTTAACGCCGTATTCATGCTCGGCCACCCAAGCGCCGACGGGAGCATGCCAAAGCTCTTTGTCATATAACAACAGCTCGGCGGGAAGACCTTGTTCGCGTATCATATCCGCCATCCTCTCGGTCGGCCAATATTTGGCGACGTCATGCAGTATGGCCGCGAGCTCAACCCGGACCGGATCATCGCCGAAACGGTGGGCGAGGAGGACGGCCGTTTCCATGACCCCCTGCGTATGCAGCCACCTGCGTTCCGGCATTTCCGCCTTCACCTTGCCAATCATCTGCTCACGATTCATATAGGCTGTACCTCCTCATATAGCTGTGCACGGCCTCCGGTACCAAATAACGTACCGATTGTCGGGCACGCACCCGGTTTCTTATCGAAGTCGAGGAAATATCGATTGCGGGCATTGGAATGAAGCTTATCCGCTCCTTCAAATAAGCCGGGAGCCCTTCGAAGCGGATTGCGTCGGCAGGCCGCTCTAAGCCTATGAATGTTATATGTTTTGCTAATTGCTCGATCTCATACCACTGAGGCAGGTCGTTAACCCGGTCCGAACCGATAATATAGGAGAACGAATGCTCCGGATGGCGGCGCCTCAGCTCAAGAACCGTATCAAAGGAATAGCTGACGCCTCCGCGCTGCAGCTCAATGTCCATTGCGCGAAAAGCCGGATTGCCGGCAATCGCCTCGCTCACCATTTCAAAACGGCGCTCACCCTCGGCACCCGGCTCATTCGCTTTCAATGGAGGCCCATATGACGGAATAAACCATACCTCATGCAAGCCGCAGCTCTCACGGGCTGTTTCGGCCGCAATCAGATGACCGATATGGATAGGATCGAAGGTTCCCCCCATAATGCCGATTTTGCTCACACTTTGCGCCTCCTCAGGGCGTAAACGGCTGTCTCGCACGAACCTCTGACTGCAAAGCAATGCAGCATGACTTAGTTCCGTCCGTATGAAGAAAGCTCGTCCCGCAATGAAATAAAGTCAAGTTAAAAACTTAACCATTATTACCCTTTAAATAAGCTAATGTATGCTTATTTGCGGGAGGCGGTTGGAAGCTCGATTTTTTTGTTGTCCTTCGATTCCTTATAAAGGACGATCGTTTTGCCGATAACTTGTACCAGCTCGGCGCCGGAATCGGCTGCGACCTCCGCCCCGATTTCCTTCGGATCGTCCAGGCAATTGTTCAGCACCGATACCTTGATCAGCTCGCGTACTTCCAGCGCTTCCTCGATGTGACGGACGAGATGGTCATTGGTGCCGCCTTTTCCAACCTGAAAAATCGGCTGCAAATGATGAGCCATCGACCTTAAATAACGTTTTTGTTTCCCTGTAAGCATGTTAGGTATTCCTACTTTCATCTCCATATTTCTACTGGTTAGTATAAGCTTATATAGATCATTTATTAGTGCTGCAGCGAAGCTAATACCGACTCGCGCATCGCCGAGACCGGCGCAGGACGACCGGTCCAATACTCGAAAGCATAAGCGCCTTGGTATATGAACATGCCCAGGCCGCCATGGATGCGGCAGCCCCGGTGCTGCGCTTGCTGCAGGAAGGTCGTCTTGAGCGGGTTGTAAATAAGATCGCTCGCCACCGCATCCGGCTTCAGCCAAGCGGCATCGACCGGGGTTCCTTCCGTATTCGGAAACATGCCGATTGAGGTTGTGTTAATGACAATGTCCGCTTCCCGGCAAGCCGCCTGCAATTGCTCGTCCGGAACTGCCTCGATGTCGCATTTGGCACGGAAAGCATCGGCAAGCTCCCGCGCCCGATCAACGGTGCGGTTGGCGATCGTTATCCGTGCAGGACTCTCTCCGGCCAGCGCATATACGATACCTCTCGCCGCTCCGCCGGCGCCGATGACAACGATACGTTTGCCTGCCAGTCCTTCCTCAGCCGCTTCTTCCTTCAATGAACGGACATATCCGATGCCGTCCGTATTATAGCCGATGAGCCGCCCGTCTTCATTGACAATGGTGTTGACTGCGCCGATCGCTTGCGCTCCCGCATCAATTTCATCCAGCACGCTCATAATGTCCAGTTTATGCGGAATGGTAACGTTAACCCCGCGTATTCCCATCGCCCTAACGCCCGCCGCAAAATCGGCCACGCGCCCGCCCGTCACATGAAAAGCGGCATAAATACCGTTAATCCCCGTTTCCCGAAACGCGCGGTTCATCATAATCGGTGATTTTGAATGACGGATGGGGTCGCCGATTACGCCATAGAGGATCGTATGGCTGTCTATCCGGTTTCCTTCGCCTGTGCTTGTCAAGATTGGTTTCCCCTCCAACGGCTAAGTTATATCATCGAGTCGCGAAGCATAACTTTAACGCCCTTCGGCGCATATACGTCAAGCTGCGCACCGTTCGTTCCGTTTACCTGTATCCATCCCAGACCGGAGATGAATACATCCTTATTCACTCCGCGCTTCACGCGAAGCGAATGTCTCGTCCACGCCGGTATGGTCTCCAGCTCCTCAAGCGACGGCCCTCCCAGCAATTCGCCGCGGTGGTCCGCATACAGCTCGTCCGCCCGTTCAAGCTTTGTCCGATGCACGTTAAGCGCATTGGATATATAGAGCGTGAAGGATTGGCGGTCACCTTCGACAAAATCAAACCGGACCAGGCTTCCGAAAAACAGCGTCTGCCCGGAATTGAGCTGGTAGACAAGCGGCTTGATCGGCTTGTCCGGCATTAACGATCCAAGAAAGCTGCGCGGCACGATCTCCGTCATCCGCGACGAATATACGATACCCGGGGTATCGATGATCGCTTTGCCGTCTTCCAGCGGAATATGAACGGCATCTAGCGTCGTTCCCGGATACCGGGACGTCGTAAGCTCGCGCTCCATATCGCTGTAGTCTCTGATCAGCCGGTTGATCAATGTGGATTTGCCGACGTTCGTTGCGCCAACCACGTAGACATCGCGCCCGGCTCTATATTTCTCAAGCGCATCAATCACGTGCTCAAAGCCCATATTCCGCTTTGCGCTGCATAACACGACGTCGACCGTGCGCAGACCTTCCGCCTTGGCTTGCTGCTGCACCCAATTCCGGAGCCGGTTGACGTTCATCGCCTTAGGCAGCAGGTCGATTTTGTTCACGACAAGCAGCACCGGATTATTGCCGACAAACCGCTGCAACCCCGAGATCAAGCTGCCTTCGAAATCATACAAATCAACGATATGCACGACAAGACTGTCCGTGCCGCCGATGCTTCCGAGCAGCTTCAGGAAATCATCCTGGTCAACGGCGATCGATGAAGCTTCATTATAATTGCGGATGCGGAAGCATCTCTGGCAAATAACCGGCTCCCGCCCCAATGCTGCCGCAGGCAAATAGCCAGGCCGGTCAGCCTGCCCGGTCTGAAGCTGAACGCCGCAGCCTGCGCATGAAGATGTCTGACTATGCTGTTGTTCCTTCACTTTATTTCCCCCTCGTACCATAACCCTTTTTTCCTTAACCGGATTAAAGCAATCCGTTCGATCTGCCGGTTCACCCGCGTCATTATCCCTTCATCCGCAGGCGCGATCGGCGTGACTAGTATCGTAAAAAGTCCCATCCGATTCCCGCCAAGCACGTCGGTCAGCATCTGATCGCCGATGACAACGGTTTGTCCGGCCTCAAGTCCGAGCACTTTCAGCGCTCTGCGGAAAGCCTTCGCCGCAGGCTTGCGCGCAGCATGAATATAAGGAATATTCAGCGGCGAAGCAAACTTCCCTACACGTGAATCATTATTATTGGAGACAATAACCACTTGAAAGCCGCGGGAACGCACACCGTCGAGCCATTGGATCAGCTCGGGCGTAGCCAGCGCTTCCTTCGCCCCGACAAGCGTATTGTCCAAATCTGTAATGATGCCGCGGACACCCCGCGAATGCAATTCATCCAAGTTTATTTCATATACCGTGTTCACGCGCATATGCGGCAACAGCCGTTCAAACATAATCGATATCCCTCAGCTTTCTGCCTGCTATCTTACGAAACTATACCATACAAACCAAATTTGTTGCAAAAAAATACCGTCGCCATTTGATTGGCAGACGGTATTATCGTTTACAAATCATCCTCTTCCGAAACGGCTATTATCGACTGTTTCTTACCGCAGCTGATCGATAAGCGATTTCACCTTATCGACGAAACGGTCCGCTTCCTCAGAGGAAGCAATAGCCGGACTGTATTTCGCCTGCTCGAATCCGTCCAGAACGGCTCTAAAATCGCTCTGCAGCCGCTTCTGGCTTTGCGACCACCGCAGGACGGCTTCACGCAGCGTCTCGTGCTCCTGCCGTTCCAAGCCGCGTTTTCTGCATACGCGCAGAAGCCTCTGCGTCTCAATGACAATCCGGTCATTATTCGTATACGTGCCGTGTCGAAGCTTCCGCCAGAATGCGACGACCTGTTTACGGCGAATGACAAGCCATAACAGGGCTGTCGCCGTAAGCGCGGCAGCAAAGCTCCATACCCACGCCTTCACATTGATCGTGCTTTCCTTCACTACGGGAGTGGTTGCCGATGCCGAACCGTCTTCAAGCTCAGGAAGGACCTCTTCCTCTTCTTCGGCAAATGCATTCGGGAAGGTGAATCCGGCAGTAGCTTCAAACGGGATCCACCCGAAGTCTTCGAAATAAATTTCTACCCATGAGTGCGCATCCGAATTCCGAACCGTGTAAGTGCCGGCGCCCGACGGATTTATATCCTCCACGAAATCGCTCGGAGGGCCGATTGCGCCCGCCGGAAGCGCGCCTGGAGCAAAACCCTTTACCCATCTGGCGGGCATTCCCAGACTGCGCGCCATGACTGCCATCGAGGTGGAGAAATAATCGCAGTACCCTTCTTTTAGCTCGAACAAAAATTGATCGACAAAATCAACGGACGAGCCTGTAAGCATCGATAAATCCGGTTTATTGTTATAGTTGTAATTCAATCTGAGATACGATTCCAGCATTCTCGCCTTGTCGTAATCGTTCGTGCCCTCTGCCGTTACTTCCCTTGCCAATTCCTCCACGCGTTCCGGGAGCGTATCCGGCAATTGCAGATAATAGGCGTTGCGGGCTGTGTTTGTTTGGTCGGTCCAGCCTGCTCTCGTCTTCCGAAGCAGTTCCTCATCCAAGAGCGCAACCGATGAGGTCACCGAATAGGATTCCGGGTACCGTTTCCTCTGCATCGACCAGTTAAGAAGCCTTAATTCCCAGGAGCCGGGTACCCATGCAAGGTCGCTTGGAAATCTTGCCTCTTCGGAACCGATCCAATTCACTCTCGTAACGGGAGCCGCGGCGAACAAAACCGGGTAGACGTCCTTGCGGATCATCGTTACGATCTGGCTAATCTCCATCGTTCCGGCAACGGGCGGCTTCTCATCAAGCGGCAGGTCCACGCCCTGCCGTACGCCCTCTATGCTTCCGTTCTCTTCCCTGCTGTCGACGTCGATCCAGCCTTCGCCGGTATAGAAGGCTTTCGATTCGCCTCGCCAATAGCTGCGCTGCGAGGTCGTAACCGTCATCATCGGCGAAAAGTCGTAATCGAAGCCGCCTCCCAGCTCCTCGTCGCTTCGGCTGTAACCGGAGCTCGCATTTCTTGCGCTTCCTGGCGGGATCGCCTCCGTCCCTTTGTCTCCAAGAAATACTTGAACCGACTCCCCCTTGGCTTCCTTCCAGAGGGTATAAGGATCCTGCAGAATCGGAGACATGGAAGGCATATTTAAGCCTACTGCCATAAGCAGCGTCAGAACGAGAGCAATCGGCACAAATAATTGAAGCGGATACTCGAGCAGCTCCTTCC
Source organism: Paenibacillus harenae DSM 16969 (assembly GCF_000422465.1). Taxonomy (GTDB): domain Bacteria; phylum Bacillota; class Bacilli; order Paenibacillales; family Paenibacillaceae; genus Pristimantibacillus; species Pristimantibacillus harenae. The sequence continues at coordinate 1,793,337 of NZ_KE383842.1, forward strand.
AGCTGGTAGGATGCTCGCGCTGCAGCTTCGACAAGTGGCTGGCGACAAGCCAGAGCAATCCGGTGAAGACGACCATGCCCACCTCGTCCCACAGCCAGATCGGCGTAAAGGAATCCGCAATCGTAAGCGTCAACAGACTGACTCCGATGACGGCGAGCATCCGCGTTCGCGTTGTTGTCCATATGCCGAACAGGACATACAGCAGCAGCAGAATACCGCTGATCCATATGAACGGATGAAGCTGTACGGCATGCGCCTGCAGCCACCATACCCACTCCTCAAAGCGTTCCGGCTTCGATATGAGCCATTCCATCCGCGCGAACTGCGTCGTAATCATGATGGCGGCCGAAATTTGCAGGAGCCGCTTAACGAATTTCAAACGGAGAGGAAGCAATAAATCGATCGCCAAAGCGGTAAAAATCGTGTAATAAGCGGTATGATAAGTTTCATCCCACCAGTAGTCGTCAAAGATTGCGATCGAGTTTGTCAGAATGACGGCAATGAATACGAATATTAGCTTCTCATACCAATTCCCTGTCAAGTAGGCGGCAAGACGCTTTATGCCTTGCATCATGCAATTCCTCCCCCTTCCAGTACGGCCGGAAGCTCCTGCAGCTGCCGGATCTCGTAGACGGGCCAGCCCTTCTCGCGCAGCACTTTCTTCCATGACGTATTGCGGCTGAGTTTATCCGCAGAGGATGAAATATGGAGCAGGCTCGGCAGAATTCCTTTGCGGGAAAGCCATTCCATACTGCGGATAACATCCGGGCCCGTATCCGGAGTAACGACGATCGCAAAGCTGCCGGCCTCCAGCATGGAGTCTGCCTGCTGCAGCGATGCGTACAACGACCGGGGGGCATCTGCGTCGACGAAGGTCAAATGCTTCATTAGTAAATTCCGTTGATCAAAACCTGACTTCGGCGAAATCAGCGACATGGTTTCCCCGACGGAGAGCAGCCCCATCGATGTGTCTTCCTTCAATCCATTTTCGAGTAAAGAGGCCGCCGCCGATACGGCAAGCTCGAAACGGACTGCCAGCTCACCGTCATACCCGCCCGGATACCGATCGAGAATAACGAGCGTCCGGGGAAGCGATTCGCGCTCGAAGGCCTTCGATTTCCATTCGCCGGTCTTAGCCGTCGCATTCCAATGCACACGCGACAGACGGTCACCGTACAGGTATTCGCGGACGCCGTTAATTTGAGTTGTCTCTTTCGCCGACCGAGAGGCGATCGCGTGCGAATAAGGACCCCGGATACCTCGTTGAACCCCGTTCCATTGCCGCAGCGGCACCGTTTGGGGAAGCACATGGAATACGGTCTCCGAGCCGAACTGCCCGGCGTGCTCGAACAAGCCGAACACATCATAAGAAATGCATTCCGTATGCGTAAACCGGTATTCCCCGCGCTGCAGCGGTGGAGTCTGATAAACGACGTGCCCGGTCCGCTTCCAATTCGGGACGAAAGAGGTTTCGAAAGCGAGTCTCTGTCCGTTATGACGATAGAGCTGGTCCCTTACTATGACATAGGGCAGCGGATAGTAGCCCGGAATTTTTACATTTAAGCTAATATCCAGCGAGCTGCCCGCAGATAAAGAATGATCAAGCGAGGAGCCGCCGGAGCTCGCATACGCTCTGCTTCCCTTCACTTTATGAATGCCGCTCCATCTTCCAAGCACCAGATATAATAAAAGCAAATTTAAAATAATAAACAGCATAAAGGCCGTTTTGCCGCCTTGAAATAAGAAATAGAACAGGCTAACCGTATAAATGACTGCGACAAGCTGCCAGCGCAGCTTAGCTGTTTTCGTAGCCGCCATCAGACTAGCGCTCAAGCCGGACCGGCACTTTCGTGGATTGGATCACCTGCGCGACTACATCCTCTGCCCGGAGCCCGTTCATTCTCGCTTCCGTGCGCAGCAGCAGCCTATGCGAGAGAACGTGCGGCGCTAATTCCTTGACGTCGTCCGGCGTTACGAACTGCCGCTGCCGGATAAAGGCGCTGGCCTTTGCAGCTCTTGCCAGAGCCAGAGCAGCCCGCGGACTTGCGCCAAGCATTACGCTTGCATGCTCTCTCGTTCCGCGGATAAGGCTAACCAAATATTTGCCCACGGCATCATCGATGTGCACGTTCAGCACCTGATCCTGTATATGAAGCATATCCGTTATATTAATCATAGGCTCAATCCGGTCGGATGGATGTAATCCTTCATTAGATAAGACCATACGCTGCTCGTCGCTTTCGCTTGGGTAACCAAGGGACAGCTTCATCATGAACCGGTCAAGCTGCGCCTCCGGCAGCGTATAGGTTCCCTCGAACTCGATCGGGTTCTGCGTCGCCAGCAGAACAAACGGACGCGGCAGCTCATACGTATCTCCGTCAACCGTGACGCGGCCTTCCTCCATCGCTTCGAGTAGAGCCGACTGCGTCTTCGTAGTTGCTCTATTAATCTCATCGGCCAGCAAAATATTAGCCATCACCGGGCCCGGACGAAATAAAAAGGTTTCCTGCTTCGGATGATAGATGGAAACGCCGGTAATATCGGTTGGGAGTAAATCGGGGTTACATTGAATACGGCGGAATTGGCCGCCGATTGATTTCGCCAGCGCCTTTACCAGCTGTGTTTTACCCGTGCCCGGCACATCTTCAAGGAGCACGTGTCCGCCCGCGATGACGGCGATAAGCAATCTCTGGATTTCTTCCTGTTTGCCAAGGATACAAGTTTCTAGATTTCTAAGAATAGAAGCACATAATTGCATGTCTGCAGGACGAATATCCATTTCAAGACCTCCCGTTAGTGAGCTTAAGCAAAATGTTTAATACTACTATTTTACAGTACTTCCTTTACCGTGCACAAACGTTTTCGCTCCAAAAAAAATTGGAGGATCCCACAGGGATCCTCCAACCGGATAAGTACCTAGCCTTTTGGGCGAACGACCAATGCGGCTAAGAACGAAAATATGATCGCAGCCGATACACCGGCGCTCGTTACTTTGAATATTCCGGATATGATGCCGATCCAGCCTGAAGTATGCAGCTCGGTCAAAGCGCCGTGCACGAGCGCATTGCCGAAGCTGGTAATCGGCACAGAGGCTCCGGCTCCGGCGAACTTAATCAACGGCTCGTACAAATCAAGTCCGTCTACGATGGCTCCGATTACGACGAGTGTAGCCATCGTATGAGCCGGAGTCAACTTCAGGACGTCGAACATCAGTTGGCCAAGGACGCAAATGGCGCCGCCTACTAAAAAAGCCCATAAAAAAATCATATTCGCCTACTCCTTTCCCGCACTAATCGCGACTGCATGCGCAATGCACGGAATGCTCTCGCCTTGCTGGAACGAAAGCGGGGACAGCAAGGCGCCTGTTGCCACAACGAGAATACGGTTTAGTTCACCCTTCTTCATTCGTTTAAGCAGATGACCGTAGGTCACTACGGCCGAACAGGCGCATCCGCTGCCGCCTGCCTGCACCTTCTGCTTCTCTACGTCATAGACCATCAGGCCGCAATCGCTGAATACCGTGTCGTTCATTGGAACGCCGTTCTGGAGCAGCAGGTCCTTTGCGATCGGATGCCCGACCCCGGCGAGGTCCCCCGTCACGATCATATCGTAATCGGCAGGCGAACGGCCCGTATCGTTGAAATGGGCTTGGATCGTATCGACGGCTGCCGGTGCCATCGCAGCCCCCATATTGAACGGATCCTTGATGCCGAGATCGACGATCTTGCCGATAGTGGCGCATTCGATGACCGGTCCTTTACCCTCTGCGGCAACCACGGCCGCTCCTGCGCCGGTAACGGTATACTGCGCGGTTGGCGGTTTCTGCGAGCCGTATTCGGTCGGATAACGGAATTGCTTCTCGGCGGTGCAGTTATGGCTGCAGGTACCGGCCAGCACGTAGCTTCCTCCTCCCGAGTTCACGACGAGAGACGCGAGCGCAAGCGTCTCCATCGACGTGGAGCAGGCGCCGAATACGCCGATATACGGTACGCCTAGCGATCTTGCAGCAAAGCTGTTGCTGATGATTTGGTTCATCAAATCGCCGCCGATATAATATTGAAGCTGGTTGCGGTCAATATGGGCGTTCTGTATGGCAAATTCGGAGGCCTGCTCCAGAAGCAGCCGTTCCGCTTTCTCCCAGCTCTTCTGCTGCATATCGAGCTCCGGGTGGACAAGGTCAAAATCCGCGGCAAGCGGCCCTTCGCCTTCATCCGGGCCTACGACGGTCGCTTCTCCGATAATGACCGGCCGCCTTTCGAACCACCAAGATTGTTTTCCTCGCAGCATGTTACTGCCCCCCAGTGCCTAATATAAGATGAACGATACCGACAAAGAAGGCGGCAACCGTACCGTACACGATAACTGCTCCCGCCAGCTTAAACATATTGCCGCCGACGCCGAGAACCAGCCCTTCGCTCCGGTGCTCAAGCGCGGCGGAGCACATCGAATTCGCGAAGCCCGTTACCGGAACGGCAGAGCCTGCGCCCGCCCACTGCGCCAGCTTATCGTAAACGCCAAGGCTTGTTAAGATGACGGAGAGCAAGATGAGCACCGCGACCGTCGGATTGCTTGCCTCCTCGTTGCTCATGCCCATGAGGTGGACGAACAGCTCTTGAATGACTTGTCCAAGCACGCAGATGGCTCCCCCGACGATAAACGCTTTTAAGCAGTTCGCGAAGATCGAACGGGGAGGCTCCTTGGATTTTGCAAATGATTGATATTCTTTTGGCGACATGGACATTTTTTTGTATTTATGAGCGCTCTTGCTGTTGGTAGCCACTGCTGCACACTCCTTATCTGTTACAGCTGCTATGAAGATCATCCGGACCCCTAGCCGCTTACCTTTGTTCGGCTTCATTATTTGTATTTGCAGGAACCAATATTCCAGCAAAAAAAAGGATTGCCCCGGCCGCTTTCGCTGCCATGGACAATCCTTATTTTAAAGCTCTAGGACAAACATAAGGATAACAAGTAAAATAAACAACACAAGCACGATAACGTTCAATTTATGCTGATGCAGCCGGTTCACGGACCTATCGGACATTACGCTGCTCCCCTCTAAACGGGCCTTTATTGACAGCTTATGCACAAATACCGGAATTCGGAGCTTATCCCAGGGCAATTTATCGGGCAATATTGGTTAGTTACCGGATTATTGCTCTAAAATCATAACGCCTTTGGCTGCGAGGCTGTACGAGCCATTGACAAGCTTGCCGGACAGCAGGTCCAGACGCGGCTCCGCCTGCAGCTGAAGCCCGGAGGCTTCCGAGTTATGATTTAAAATGAACGTATACGATTTGCCGCCTTTCACGCGGCGGGTAACCTCCACCCCGGCAGGAGCATGAAGCAAAGGCGTTATGCCTTTATCCTTGCATATCTGCGCCAGCAGCGACTGCAGGAATGCTTTATCCGGGCTTGACGCGATATACCAGGCTTCGCCTTTGCCGAATTTATTGACGGTAACGGCCGGCATGCCTTTGTAGAAGTCGGATCCGTATTCCGCGACAACCTCCGCTCCCTCCGAATGAATAAGGTCGCAAAGAATGCTGCAGTTATACGTCCCGCTCAATTCACCACGGTTCTGCTTCATGACGATTTGATTCTGCTGACCCGGCAGCAGCGCATCGATCTCTTCCGCCCAAATGCCGAGCAGCTTACGGAGCTTGCCAGGGTAACCGCCGGTCGTCACAATGTCGGTTTCATTCACGATACCGCTGAAAAATGTCGTTATGAACGTGCCGCCGCGCTTGACGAACGCTTCCGCCTTCTCGGCAAATCCCGGTTTAATCATGTACATGACCGGCGCGATGACAAGATCGTATTTATCCAAATTTTCCTCTACGCTGATCATATCCGTCTGTATATGCTGCTCGAAAAGGGCATCATAATACTTATGAACCTCATCCACGTATTTCAGCGCAACGCTTGGTCCGCTGGACAGCTCAACCACCCACCGGTTCTCCCAGTCAAATATAATCGCGGCTTTCGCATCCACGCGGGAATCGAGCAGCTTATCGGACAGCTGCGTCAGCTCATGCCCCAGCTCCGCGCATTCGCGGAAAACGCGCGTATGCTCGTGCCCGACATGCTCGATGACGGCTCCGTGGTACTTCTCGCAAGCGCCGATCGAACGGCGCAGCTGGAAGAACATGACCGTATCCGCGCCGTGAGCCACCGCTTGATAGCTCCATAGCCGCATGACGCCCGGACGCTTCAGCGCATTGTAAGCCTGCCAGTTCTGCTGGCTCGGCGTTTGCTCCATCAGCATGAACGGCTGGCCGCTCTTGAGACCGCGCATAAGCGCATGCGTCATTGCCGTGAAGCTGACCGGCGTATCGATCGACGGATAGTTGTCCCATGACACGACGTCCATGTGCTTTGCCCATTTAAAGTAATCAAGCTCCGGATAAGTGCCCATCAAATTGGTAGTGATTTGAATATCCGGGGAGTATTTGCGAATTTCCTCATATTCGATCAGATAGCAATCAAGCAAGCTGTCCGATTGGAAACGGCGGTAATCCAGCGATATGCTTTGAAAGTTCGTGCGGTTGCCCGCCCACTCCTCGCTAAGCGCGTTTGGCGCAACAACTTCGTCCCAATTATAGAACGTGTGTCCCCAGAAGCTTGTGTACCATGCTTTGTTCAACTGCCGGATCGTGCCGTAACGCTTCTGCAGCCAGACGCGGAAAGCCTCCTCGCAGTTATCGCAATAGCAGTATCCGCCGTACTCGTTGGAAATATGCCAAGCGACCAGCGCCGGATGGTCTTTATATCGCTGGGCGAGCTTACCGGCGATCAAACGCGCGTACTTGCGATAGGTCGGACTGTTCGGACACGAATTATGGCGCCCGCCGAACTTCCGTTTCCGGCCCTCGTAGTCAACGCGCGTGACGTCCGGATGCCTCTTGGCCATCCAAGCCGGATGGGCGCCTGTGCTGGTTGCGAGACATACGGCCACTTGGCCCTGGTGCAGCCGGTCGATAATTTGATCCAGCTGCTCAAAATCATATTTTTCTTCGCTCGGCTGAATTCGCGCCCACGAGAACACATTCACCGTTGCCACGTCGATATCGGCCAGCTTGAACATGCGCAAATCCTCTTCCATCGTTGCATCGTCCCACTGCTCCGGATTGTAATCGCCGCCATACCATATTTTCGGAAGATTATTATGTATCATTCTCGCCGTTCTCCCTTCATTTCGTACAAGTGTATGGAACGAGGGAAGAGAGCCCATGAATATGAGCCCTCTCCTCATTGTTTACGTTTTTATTTCGACCAAAGCTCTACGCGATCCTTCACCATTTTCGTAAACTCGGCATTTAATTCCGCTACGCCAGCATCTTCCAGATCTTTCAGGAATGCGTCGTATATTTTATCGAAATCAGCCGGTTTAGCCAGAATAGCCTCAGGAATACGTTTCTTCATAATATCCTGCGTTTTTTGGAAAATAACATTCGCCTTGGAGCCCGTCTCGAAAGGAAGCGTCCAAGCCGCGCCGTATTTACGCTCCGGGAATGCGTCGTCCGCAGGCCACAGATCTTTGTACGTTGTTGCGCCGTATGCTGCAAGCGTCTTTTTGTCCGCTTCGGAGTAAGCCGTTTGAATTTGCTCAGGGAATGTCGTCGTGTAGTAGTTGCCGGACGGATCCATTACGCCGTCGCCGTAGCGCGCGGATATCAGGTAGTTGCCGATGCCGGTCGTTTTCTTGAACGTGTTGTTATCGTTCGATTTCATCGCTTGAACGTCTTCAGGAATGACGCGTTTGCCGTCTACTACATTGTAATGCTTGCCTTCGATACCCCAGTTTACAAGCACTTGGCCTTCGTCGGAAGCCAGGTAGTCCAGGAATTTGATCAGACGGACCGGATCCTGAGCGTCCTTCGTAATGCCGACGCCGAAACCGACGAGATAGCCGGTACCTTGGAAAGAGTGGTCTTGGTACGTTTCGTTAAGCGTTACAGGGAAACGGGCGTAAGTCGAGCCGAACTTGCCTTCCGCTTTCAGTGCGTTTTGCGCTTCGGCGTAATCCCAGTCTTGATCGATCAGGCCGAGAACGCGGCCGGACGCGATTTTCGCTTTATATTGATCATATTTTTGAACAAAGCTTTCTTTGTCAAGCAGGCCGATATCGTTCATGTGGTTCAGCCAGCGGAAGTATTCTCTTTCTTCCGGGCGTTGGTAGTGCATAATCGCTTCGTGCGTTTCCTGATCGATATAGAACTCGCCGTCATCCGGAGCGCCCGTAGCGTAGAACGCGGGGTTCGTAACGGAAATCAGGATTTGCCATTCGCCGCCGTTAAGCGACATGCCGATCGTCGGCTGGCCGTCCGGCGTTGTAGGGTTTTTCTCGATATACGCTTTGATAGCCGCTTCGTAATCTTTTACCGTTTTGATTTCAGGGTACCCAGCCGCCTCAAGCACTTGATGCTGCAGTTGGAAACCGCCGCCTGCTTCAAAATACGTTTGATCTACGCCGGCCTGCGGCAGTACGTAGATGGCATCATCGTCCTTGCTCCAGCGAAGGCGGTTGAAATATTCGCCGTATACCTTTTTCAAGTTCGGGCCATGTTCTTCGATCAAAGGACGAAGGTCGATCAAGGCGCCCGCATCAACCAGCTTGCCGGCGCTGCCCTTCGGCATAACCAGATCCGGGTACTCGTCGCTCGCTACCATAAGGGCGAACATATCCGAGTCCGTACCGCCTACAGGAAACTCCTGTTTAAGCGTAATGCCTGTCTTTTCTTTAAGATATTTGCCCAGATCGGAGTTCATATCATCCCATGAAGGATTGTTATCGCCCGAAGCCATACGAACCGTGATCGGTTTAAGCGTTTCTTCATTGTTTGAACCGCCGTTATTCGTTCCGGTGTTCGTTCCGCCTTCGTTGTTCGAATTTCCGCATGCCGTGACAAATACGAATACGAGTGCCAACATCAAGCTTAACATCATTTGCATCTTTCTTTTCATTGCTTTGAAAGCCTCCCTTTTTGTGTGCGTGAAGAGCATGTATATAACAGGAAACCTGCTACTACCAATATTAACTTTTTACTGCGCCCAGCGTCATTCCTTTAACGAAATACTTTTGAAGGAACGGATATACGAGAAGAATCGGCACCGTGACGACAATGGTGATCGCCATCTTGATCGACTCGGGCGATACCGCCGCCATCGACTGCTGCGCGTTCGGATCGCGGTAATTGCTGCCCGTCTGTGTAGATAACAGCACCTTCATCAATTCGTACTGGAGCGTCGTATTCTCAGCGCTCCGGTTGTTGTACAGGTACGTATCAAACCAGGAATTCCAATGTCCAACGGCGATGAACAGCGCGATGGTCGCGAGGACGGGCTGGCAAAGCGGAAGAATGACCTTCCAAAATATAGTCCAATCATTCGCGCCGTCGATCTTCGCCGATTCTTGAAGCGCGTACGGCAGTCCGTCGATATAGGAGCGGATAACGAACACGTTCCAGACGCTCAGCAGCGCGGGAATGATGTAAACCGAGAATGTGCCGATAAGGCCCAGGCTCTTCATCAAGAGGAAGCCGGGAATAAGGCCGCCGGAGAAATACATCGTGAGGGCAAATACGACCGACATCCATCTTCTGGCCTGGAAGTCAGGACGGCTTAACGTGTAAGCCATCATCGACGCCGAGACAACGCCGATCGCGGTGCCCAATACCGTCCGGATGACGGAATTTTTAAAGCCGGTAAGCAGACCTTCGAAACCAAAGATCGTTTCATAGTTTTTCAAAGTAAATTCACGCGGATAAATCGTAAGCCCGCCTCTGACCGTGTCAACCGAGTCGTTGAACGAAATAGCAAGCACGTTCAGAAACGGATATAAGGTAACAATTGCGACAATCGCCATGAATACGTAGATGAAGATGTCAAACGCTTTATCACTTGCATTTTTTTGAGCAACGCCTTGCATTTTGCCGCACCTCCTATATGATCGATTCTTTGGTGACTCGTTTGTAAATTCCGTTCGCGATAAACACTAATAGGATGCTGACTACGGAGTTAAAGATTCCGATGGCCGTACCATATGAATAGCGGCCCATTTGAATTCCGTATTTGAGCGCATACAGATCGAGCACCTCTGAGAAGTCGGATACTAGAGGATTGCCGAGCAAGAACTGCTTCTCGAAACCGATACTAATCAAGTGGCCGATGGATAGAATGAACAATACCATAAAGGTTGTACGAATGCCCGGCAGCGTAATATGCCACATTTTACGGAAGCGGCCCGCGCCGTCCACGGTAGAAGCTTCGTACAGCTCCGGATCGATACCGGCCATCGCGGCTAAGAAAATGATGGAATTCCAGCCCATTTCCTTCCAAAGATCGGATAACGTCACGATTCCCCAGAACCATTCGCCCTTTGCCATGAATTGAATCGGGGCATCGATAACGCCTAGCCACATAAGCAGCTGGTTAACCGCTCCTCCGTCCGTCGAAAGCATCTTCGACACGAGACCTGCGACAACGACCCACGAGACAAAGTGAGGCAAATACGAGATCGTTTGAACCGACCGTTTGAAAAACTGGCCTCTCATTTCATTCAATAAAAGCGCGAATATAACGGGAACCGTAAACCCGACAATAAGTCCCATCGAACTCATCGCCAGCGTATTTCGCAGCACAACGTAAAAGCGTTCATCTTGAAACAATTCGACAAAGTTTTCTAACCCGACCCATTTTTGATTGAAAATCGAATCTTTTGGCTTGTAGTTTTGAAATGCGGTTAGCCAGCCCCATACCGGCACATAACTGAAGATGAAAATCCATATGACAAATGGAAGCGACATCATATACAAGTATCGCTGCTGAAAAGCTTTGAACCAAAAGCGGTTTCTCTTGTGCGCCGACCCTGCCTTAGGGGTAACTTCTGTTAGCGGTTTCATCTGTGCTCCTCCTAATATTTTTGCGGTCTGCAAAAACGTATTCCGTAAGCTTCCTCTCTCTATGCGTAGCTTACCCTCTCTTATCTGTACTAATCATAAACGATAGCAGCCGCATCGTTACACCCGATAAATTAGTCCTAAAATCATATCAAAATACGCACTTTCAACCGCTTTCATAAAAAGTCGTTTCAGCCAAACGCAACCGGGATGCTTGGAATTTCAAATAAAAACACAAAGACGTTGCACCGCTTAGGTCCGATAGGAATCTAAGCGGTGCAACGTCTTTAGGCATGGCCGATATCCGGTCTTCCTTATTCCATGCCGGGTTTTCCCGGAACGCTTTTGAAGGAAGACGGGGAAACGCCCTTATACTTCTTGAATTTACTATGGAAATAATCGACATTCGCGTAACCGACACGCTCCGACACCTGATGCACTTTCAGTCCCTCCTGAAGCAGCTCGATCGCGTGCTTAATGCGCACTTGGTCGAGATAGGTGTTAAAGTGGTCCCCGGTATAGTTTTTAAACATTTTACCCAAGTAGCCGCTGTTATAATTAAATAGCTCGGCAAGCGTCTCCAGCTTAATATTCTCGCTGTAGTGGCGTTCAATGAAATCCGTCATCTGCTTCATGACGGACTGGCTGTCCGACTTCCCGATCTTCGCCGCAAGCTCCGAAAGTCGCTGCTGCAGCTGCGCGAGCATCTCGTCATAATGATGCGCCAGATATAAGGCGGTGATCATGGTCAGATCCTCCTGAACGGACAGCTGCGGATTGGACGTTGCCGCTTTATTCAATACGATCGTAAGCAGCTGCGCCCAGTTCGATTTCACGGACTGCTCGGAAGAATCGTACGCGACGATTTGCCCGGAAGCTTCCTGCATCGCCTTGTCTACGCCATCCTTGCTGCCGATATCGAGCATATAATAAAGATTCTGCGCCAGCGCTTCGATTGACAGCCCGGCTTCCTGCTCTCCCCGCTCCTGCTCCTCCGTCAATGAAGCCATATTTATTTGCTGGCCGCTCTGCATGAACCGCCGTTTCATAAGACCGCGCACCGCAGCCGACCAATCGAGCAGCATCGGAATCTCTCTGACCGGCTCGCTGGCTGCGGCTGCGAATCGTATCCGCTCTCCGCAGCACTCCTCGATCCACTGCCGCATTTCCTCGCGGGAGCCGTTCTGCAATATATAGTCCTTAAGCAGCACGCCAACGAACGGCTCCGCGGAGAAAACCCAGCCGATCTGCTTTTGTTCTACGATATCCGACAGCTTCTTCCGCAGTGTTGCGTTCATCGTAAGGGAGTGCTCCCTGCTGTGCAGCTCGATTAACAGAAGCTGATAATACTTTGCGGGAGTTCCAAGCAGCGCCGCCAGCTCCCCGCTTCCTTCCCGGCCGGGATCCAGCTTGCCCGCAGCCAGCTGTTGAAGCAGCTCCTCCCGCAGCAGAGCCGCCGTCTGCTCCGAGTTTTCCTTCTGCTCGTTTTTTCTCGTCAGCTGCCCCCCGATACGTTCCACGTAGGCTTCCAACTCATCTTCGTCAATCGGTTTCAGAATATAACCGTCTACGCTATGTGAGATCGCCTGCTTCGCATAATTGAAATCCGCATATCCGCTCAATATTAAAATATGGCACGCCGCGTCGGTCTTTCTCACTTCTTCGATTGCCGAAAGGCCGTCCATCCCCGGCATGCGAATATCAATCAAGATCAAATCCGGACGAAGCTCCTTATGTTTCTCTACCGCTTCCCGGCCATTCGCTGCGGTACCGGCCACGGCGAAGCCGTGCTTCTCCCAATCGATTAAAGTTGTCAGCCCTTCCCTAATCATCGGTTCATCGTCGACGATTAAAACCTTATTCATTATGATGACCCCCTGTTGGAATTTCGAACGTAATTCGCGTACCTGAGCCGGGTTCGCTCGCGATCGTTAAGCCATAGTCATCCCCATAGATCATAACAAGCCGTTGATGGACATTCCGCAGCCCGATCCGGTACTCTTCCTCCTCCTCCATATCGCGTAACGATTCGAGGATATCTTTAATCTTTTCCTCGCTGATCCCAACGCCGTTATCGGCGACCTCCACTTTCAGCCGCTTCCCGTTGACGAACGTCGACAAATGGACAAACCCGCCCTCCGCTATATTTTCAAGCCCGTGAACGACCGCATTCTCGATTAAAGGCTGAATGATGAGCGGCGGTATTTCAATATCATGACTGGCAGGATCAATATCAAGGCGAAATGTCAGACGGTCATCGCCATATCTGAATTTTTGGATTTCTAAATAATAACGGACAATCTCAAGCTCGTCCTTCAGAGCGATTTTTCGCGTGCCGACCTCCAAATTCCGGCGTATCATTTTACCCAGCATGCGGACGATTCCCGATATTTCCTTCTCGCCTTTCATATGGGCTTTCATCCGAATCGACTCTAACGCATTAAACAGAAAATGCGGATTGATCTGGCTGGCCATCATCTTCAACTTAATTTCCTTCTGTCTCAGCTCCAGCTGGGCCTTCTGCTTCTGCGATTCGGTAACCTCATCCATTAAACCGCGGATACTGACGACCATGTTGTTGAATTGCTTGGATAAAATACCGATTTCGTCGTTGCCCGTCACGTTCGAGATGACGTTCAAGTCGCCCATGGCCACTTTATTTAAATCCTTGTTCAGCACAAGCATCCGCTTGGCCAATATCGCGGAGGAGAAATAGATCAGAATAAAAGCGATCACGAGGCTGAGCATGATAATGCCGAAGCCCAGCTGGCTGATGCGATTCGCCCCGCTTACGATGCTGTCGATCGTAAAGACCGATACGATCTTCAGCCCGTTTCGGCTTGATTCCGGCAGTAAGTCCTCGATCACGATTTTGGACGGCTTTCCATCATATTTAAATTCATACGTGCCTTCCGCTTTTTCCGTCAATTGACTGGCAAAATCCAATTCCGAAATGTTTTTGCCGACCCATTCCGGATTTTTGGCCGCAATCATGTAGCCGGTATCATCGATGATCATCGTATCGAAAGGCTCTTGGCTGATCATAGCGTTCAATTCATTCTGATTCACTCCGATGACAAGCACGCCGCTAGTCCGGTAGGTCGGGAACGAAATTTTACGGATAAGGCTCAAATAATTACGATTGCCCTTTGTTTCGTCGCTTATATACGCCCAGTGGATACCGTCCTGCTCCATCGCCGCTTTGTACCAATGCGTCTCCATGATGGGAGGCGTCAACTTCAGAAACTCCCAATTGTCCAGTATCGTCATGTTTGTCGTATAGAAGCGAATGTTAAAAATTTCGCTGTACAGATGAACGTAATCGCGGAAATCCCGGTAATCCCAGAACGCTTTAACGACGTCGTACGTTGATTTATAATTCGTATTCACCACATTCGTGAGGCGGCTGTCTACGAGCAGGTTGTCCGAGATTTCAATCGGCATGCGGATAATATCCGTCGTCTGCTTCTTGATCCGTTCGACATTGTTCGTTATTTGCTGCGTGGCCTGATCCAGCACGTTCTGCCGGAAGGCGACCGTCAGAAAGATGCCGACGATCAGAACGGGCACGAATACAACCAATATAAATGAAAAGATTAGCTTGTTTTTGATCCGAATATTATTCATCCGGCGCGTTAATTCTCTCATGTACCGCATCATGCGAGCGGCCCCCTTTTGTCTGCAGGAAAGCGTTGCCAATAATAACGTCGCTTAAAGCACCCTATATTATAGAGCGGGCTCCAGAGCATTCATACATCAACAATCCGTTATTTTTTCATATATCAATTAGAGATTTCCGTGCGACAAAACCGCCCCGATCAGAGCGGTATGCGATACGAGGATTGCTCCTCGATAATATGCTCTCCCTTATGATAAACCCACTTAAAGGATAACCGGTCGCCGGCATAGCCGGTTTTGCAGCGGATATCCGGCCATATAACCGAGTCGAGATTGACCAAAATCGTACGCTGAAGCTGCATAAGCCTCTCTTCGTTCGCAGTCCTCTGCTTGAGTGCTTCATCCTCCGAAGCGGCTGTCAGCATGAAATAAGCGAGCGCAGCGTCGCTGTCATCGATGTCCTCCGGCAACGGATGGCCAGATCCTCGAAAAATTTCCTTTACCGTGTCGATCCAGTCTTTGTACAAATGAATTTGAATATTCGTCATTAAGGCGGCCTCGCTTTAGCTTATTTTCCGTTATCCTACAGGATAAAGCCGTTTGAAAGAAATTGCAACTTCGCGCGTAATAATAAGGATTGAACCACAGAGCTGCATCTCATACCTTTGAATCAACGGCATTTCTGCCGCTAATTCACGCGTTCTTCGCCTCGCATGCCGATTCTACGGCATTTCTGCCGTTCATTCGCGCGTTCT
>NZ_KE383842.1:1808709-2051210 GCF_000422465.1 Paenibacillus harenae DSM 16969
TTCAACGGCATTTCTGCCGTTCATTCGCGCGTTACCCTGCATTTTGTATGGTGGATTGCCGATCTTTCGGGAAGTGAAACGCATGAAGTTCCCAAAACTCTATCCACAATTCTTAGGGTTATATAATTTCCAAAAAAAAGAAAAAAGAGCTGTTCAAGCCGCATTTACTGCGGAGGAACAGCTCTGTCACCAGAACGTATACTCGCGTTATTAAAGCATACGGAAGCTGCTTAGCTTCACGCTGCCGCTGAGCCCGATAACGAAATCGCCTGCGGGATTTGCATAAGGCAGCTCCATTCTAACGGTCTGCCATTCTTGCTCGCCGCCCGCTTTAACTGCACATGAACCGATAACATCGCCCGCTTCGCCGCCGATGCGGACCGTAAGCTTGCCGCCCTCGGCGCCTCCGCATACCCGCGCTTCCACTCCGGCTAATCCGCCCGGCCAATCAACGCCGGCAAATTTAATCCAGCCCTCGGCTCCGGATAGGCGAACGCATGTACCGCCTTCCTTGCTCTCATCCAGATAAACGCCCGAGTAATCGTCATAGTTTTCCGCACGGGTCTGCAGGGTCAGATTCCTTGCGGGAATCGTCTCGCCGGCAATCCGGATGGACGCGGAAGCCAACACGACCGCCGACGAACCCCCCGCCATAAACGTATAGTCTGCCGTCTCCAGACAGAAACGGTCGCGGGTGACGTCCCACATCGCCAGTTCTTCGGCCGGAACGACGAGCTGAACCGCTTTGGTCTCGCCCGGCTGCAGGGTTACGCGCGTAAATCCGACCAGCTTCTTCAGCGGCCGCTCAACTCTGGAGCCCTCTACCCGAACATACAGCTGGACGACCTCGTCTGCCGTTACGCCGGATTCATTCGTCACCTGAAGCGCTGCGGTCACTCTTCCGTCTATGCTGTCTGCGTTATTCGTCAGTTCAAGATCACCGTAGCGGAATGAGCCGTAGCTCAGGCCGTGACCGAACGGATATAACGGTTCGCCATCGAAGTACAAATAGGTCCGTTTTCCTTTTATAATATCGTAGTCCATCAGATCGGTCAGCTGCTCTTCGGATTTGTACCATGTCATATTCAAGCGGCCGGCAGGCGAGTAATCGCCGAACAGCACGTCGGCAAGCGCATTGCCGAGTTCTTGTCCCGCATGCGACAAGTAGACGACCGCCGGAATTTGTCCGTTCACCTCGTTCATCGCGAACGGGTAGCTGCCGACGACAACCACGACGGTATTCGGATTCGCCGCATATACGGCGCTGATCAATGCGTTCTGCGAGGCTGCCAGTTCCAGGCTCGGACGGTCGATTTCCTCTTTGCCGTTAATGAGCGGATTGTTGCCGACGATGACAACCGCCGTATCTGCGGTCTTCGCCGCTTCCACCGCTTCCGCGATGCCGTCCTTCACGATATCCTTCATGAACAGTTCTTCCGTGCCGATCGTTCCTTCTTCCTTTACTTGAAGAGAGCCCGCTCCTGCGTTCGGAGCCGTTACCGGCTTGCCGTTCCAGGTTCTGATCGCGAACCGGTTGTCACCGTGCTCTTCAAGCTTGAATACCTCTTTCACGAACCAGCCGAAAGCTTCTTCAGCCGCCGCGGCGATGTTCACATCGTCGGCGCTTGTCAGCAGCTTGCCGGATGTCTGGTTCTCCAGCGTATAGCTGCCCCAGCCCCAATCGGTCACTTCGAAAATATCGCCATCAGCAGCCGTGCCGGCTGCCTGCAATTTGTTCCCGTTTGCCTCAGAAGCCTTCAGCGCCTGTCCGTTGGCTGCCGATCTTAGAACAATGCGGTCGCTGCCGCTGCTGTACGTGACCGTTTTTCCTTCCAGCTTGCTTCTAATGCCCTCAAGAGGCGTAACCTTATACGGCAGCGAGCCCGAGTACCAGTCGCGGTATACGACATCGGCAAGCGGCCCGATCACCGCCACGCTGCTTAGCTTCTCTTTGTTAAGCGGCAGCGCTCGGTTCTCGTTCTTGAGCAATACGATCGACTCGCGCGCAGCCTGCAGCGACAATTGGGCATGCTCCGGCGCGCACAGCTTCGATTCAGGCACATTCGCATATGGAACCTGTTCCGCCGGGTCGAATTCGCCGAGACGGAAACGGACGCGGAAGGTGTTGGTCAGCGCCTTGTCCAAATCCTGCTCGGATAGAAGGCCTTCCGCCAACGCTTCGCGGATCGCGGCGCAGGATTTGTCCTTGTCATCCGTAATGCTGTCGATTCCCGCTTTAATCGAATGCGCAACCGCTTCTTTGTAGTTGTCGTAATAGCGGTGATCGTTCACGATACCGAGCAAATCGCCCGCATCGCTGACGATGAATCCGTTCATGCCCCACTCGCCCTTTACCACCTTATTGACATCCTCATGCAATATCGTCGGCGTGCCGTTGACGGAATTATACGAGGTCATCATGGAATGCGCCCCGCCTTTCACGAAGGCAGGCTTGAACGCGGCTTGATAATATTCCTTCATATTGCGCGGATCGATGCTGGCCGAGCAGCTGCCGCGGTTAATTTCATTATTGTTCCCGATAAAATGCTTCAACGTCGCCACCGCTTTGAAATATTGCGGATGATCGCCTTGAATCCCTTGGACGAGCGAAGCCGTCAGCTCGCCGGTAAGCTTCGGGTCCTCGCCGTAGGCTTCCTCGGTGCGGCCCCAGCGCGGATCGCGCTCCATATCGACGGTCGGCGCCCAAAGCGTCAGCCCGTTGATCTCGGGGTTTCGCTGGAAGTAGACGCGTGCTTCGTCTCCGATAACAGACCCGATTTCCTTCATCAGCTCGGGATTCCATGTACAACCGAGGCCGACCGGCTGAGGGAACGTTGTCGCTTCGCCAAGCCATGCCATGCCGTGCGCTGCCTCGGTGCCGTGTTTATAAGCTTTCACTCCGAGACGCTCGATCGCGGGCTGGTACTGTACCATCGATTCGATTTTTTCTTCGAGCGTAAATCTGGACACAAGATCAGTTACCCGCTCCTCGAGCGGAAGCTGAATATTTTCAAACGGAAACCGTGTATTCGTCGTCATGTTCGGTTACTCTCCTCTTCTTTCATGGTGTAAGCTCATACCATTCCTTCTCTTTCGTCGCGAAAGGCTTAGTCCCATCGATTACCGTACCGTCCGGCAACCGGACCGACACCCCGTCCTTGCAGCCAATGCTGCAATCCGAGCCGTGCGTGGAATAGACGCGCCCCGCTTTCAGCTTGCCATCCGCCCATTCGATATCCACGACAAATCCGCCTCTAGCCTTGAGGCCTCTAACGAACCCGTTAGGCCATGCGGATGGAAGAGCGGGAAGCAGTTCAATCCGGCCCAGATGGCTTTGCAGCAGCAGCTCGGCAATGCCCGCCGCGCCGCCGAAATTGCCGTCGATCTGGAACGGCGGATGGTCATCGAACAGATTAGGGTGCGTCGAACGCGCGAGCAGCGTATGGATAAAGCGGTAAGCCGTCTCGGCATCCTCCAATCGGGCGTACAAGTTGATGAGCCAAGCGCAGCTCCAGCCTGTGTGGCCTCCGCCGTTCCGGATCCGGCTCGCAAGCGACAGTCTTCCCGCCTCAAGAAGCGCCGGCGTTGCTTCCTTATTAATCGACGTCCCCGGATATAACCCGTAGAGATGAGACACATGCCGATGGCCCGGCTCATGCTCCTTGAACAGCTCATGCCATTCCTGCAGCAGCCCGCCTTGCGATATTTGCAGCGGCGGTATTTTGGCAAGCGCGCCTTCGATCCTTTCAACCAGCTCCTTATCCAGCTGGAGAATGCCCGCGGCCGTTACGCAATGCTCGAAGAGCTCGCGGATAAGCGTAATATCCATGGCCGACGACTCCGCTACGCTGCTTACCCCGCCGTCCGCAGTAACGAATTTGTTCTCCGGAGACGTCGAAGGCGAGGTAATGAGCCGGCCTTCCCCGTTGTCATGCAGCCAGTCCAAGCAAAATAACGCCGCGCCCCGCATGATCGGATAAGCTCTTTCCCGCAAGAACGATTCGCTCGGATTAAATAAATAATGCTCCCATAAATGCTGAGTCAGCCACACGCCGCCAAGCGGCCAGAAAGCCCAGCTCGGATGGCCCGCGGTCGGTGTGGATGTGCGCCACAGATCTACATTGTGGTGAGCGGCCCAGCCTTGGCTGTTGTAATGAATGGCTGCCGTACGCGCGCCGTTGAGGCTGAGCTCCTCGATCATTTGGAACAAAGGCTCATGGCACTCGCTTAAATGACCGGTTTCCGCCGGCCAATAGTTCATTTGCGTATTGATATTCGTCGTATAATCGCTGTTCCAAGGCGGTTGGACGCGGTCATTCCATATTCCCTGAAGGTTCGCCGGCTGCGTTCCCGGCCGCGAGCTTGCCATCAGCAGGTAACGTCCATACTGGAAATATAACGCCTCCAGCTGCGGATCTCGCCCCCCCTGCTTGTAGGCTTCCAACCGTTCATCCGTGGGCAGCAGCCCGTTCGGCGATTGCCCGAGGTTAAGCTGGACGCGGCGGAACATGCTGCGGTGATCGCGAATATGGCGCTCGCGAAGCTCCTCGTAACCGAGCGCCCTCGCCTTGTCCAGTATGCGGTTGTTCGTTTCCCGCAGCCTGTCTTCGCTCTTATCCGGCTGGCGGTCAAATCCCGCGAAGCTCGTAGAGGCGCTTAACATAAACGTTACCGCGCGCGCCCCGCGTACCGACAATTGATGGTCCTCGCCGACGGATGCCGTTCCCCCGTCCGTCATGACCTGAAGGCCGACCTGGAACGTTATGCCGCGGTCCGCTTCATATTGAACGGAGAGCGGATGATCGCCTCTATAATTGTCCGCCACATGGCTGGGACACCGCCCATGCAGCACGATGACGCCGCCGTCTTCCGCGGAAAGCGCGAACTGCACCTGCGACTCGAGCGCCGCAGTCAGCGAAAGCTGTTCATCGCCTTCCGCTTCATACCTCACGCACAGCACCTGATCCGCTGCGCTGACGAATGTCTCGCGCCGGTATTGCGAATTGCCGATTTGATAGCTTGCGGAAGCGATCCCGGTATCGATGTCAAGCATGCGTCTATAGCTGTCCTGTACTAGCGCGCCATTCCCTGCATGCTGCTCCACATACAGATCGCCCATCGGCTGGTATGATTCCGTATTCGTGCCCAGCATCTTGTCCTCGATCAGCTTCTCCGCCTCGACGAACCGTTTCTCCGCGATGAGCTCGCGGGAGCGCTTCAAATAGCGCAGCGCCTCGTAATTGTTCGTATCGCGCGGAAAGCCCGACCATAGCGTATCTTCATTTAATTGAATGCGTTCCTTCTCCAGACCGCCGAATACCATGCCGCCAAGCCGGCCGTTGCCGATCGGCAGCGCTTCTTCCCATTTGGCTGCGGGCTGTTTATACCAGAGTGTCCACGGATGCTCCTGATATCTACCTTGTTCCATATTCGTTGTCTCCTGTTATCGTTTTCATTTTTTAGTTGGATAACGGTCATTATATATCATAACGGAATCTT
Source organism: Paenibacillus harenae DSM 16969 (assembly GCF_000422465.1). Lineage (GTDB taxonomy): Bacteria > Bacillota > Bacilli > Paenibacillales > Paenibacillaceae > Pristimantibacillus > Pristimantibacillus harenae. Next base: position 1,814,209 of record NZ_KE383842.1, read on the forward strand.
CTTCCTGTGCAGTACCCGTAAGATTTCACGAAAATTCATATCATAATTAGTTCTTTTCATTCTATATAAGTTGAAATATAGATTTACATCAGCTGTTATCGCCGCGAGAGCAAATCATTCTTACGATCGCTGTTCCAGCCAAATTTGAATAGGCAACCCTAGTCAGGGTAACCATTTGGACTGCAAAAAACGGCCACTTCGTTTCTCCAATTTGCTCTCTCCGCTCTGCTCTCTCCGCTCTGCTCTCTCCGCTCCACGCTTTCGTTTCTTTCGTTCAACTTATATAGCTGAATAGCAAAAGCTGTCCGTTAAAGGATTCCCGGATACCCGGATTCCCCAATCGGACAGCCTATTCTACTGTATGCTTACAAGCCTGCTGCGCCAAACACCTTGTCAAACCCGGCCTTGGAGCGTTTGATCAGCTCTTCGGGCGTTTGATTCGGCGCTTCGGCCGTTAAAATTTCCTGCGACACGGCTCCCTTGTAGCCGATGCTGTGAAGCGCCTTCAGAAACCCCGCCAAATCGATAACGCCTTCGCCCGGATAAATACGGCCGTTGTCGAGCGCTTCCTCTACCGGAACGTCCGGCGCATCGTTAATATGAACATGCACGATCTGATCGGCGCGGAGCGCTTCGATATCGGCTACGGTTAAGCCGTTCGTGTACCAATGGTAAGCATCGAACAGAAGACCGACGTTGCTTTCTCCGATAGCCCCGATCCAGTCCAGCGTTTCCTCGAGCGTCCAAATAAACGGATTTGCAGAGCGCGTGCGCAGATGATGCGGCCCGACAAACTCGAGCCCGAGCCGAATGCCGTAAGCGCCGAGAATTTGCGCGCATGTGCGCAGGCGGCGAGTAGCCAGCGCCATGAAATGCGCAGCCTTTAAATCGGTTGAAGGCAGAATGTACGTGCAGCAGCTGGTACAACCGAGAGCCGCAGCCGCTGCAGCCGTCGAAGCCAGCTTTTGCACACCTTCAAGGAAGGCCTCTTCCGTCGTTCTCCATTCGACCGGCAATCCGATCGCGCCGATGACGACTCCGTTCTTCGACAGCAATTCACGGGCCTTCTCCGCCCCATGGCGCTGCACGAGCGCAGATGCGTCCAAATCCACCGCCTGAAATCCGTGCTCAGCCGCAAGCTCAATGAAACGCTCATCGCTTTCGATGCGGCCGAGCCCGGCACCTGTCAAACCTCTTAACATGCCAATTCCCCCTCGCTTTTCATTTCGAATCAGATCGTCCAATCGAGCTTCACTTCATTGCCCGTACGTGAAGATTCGTAGATGGCATCCAGCACGAGATTGTTCGTAAATCCGGTCAAAGCCGACGTAATCGGCTGCTTGCCCTCGCGAATGCATGCCAGGAAATGCCGGCTGAGGCGCGCCCGCTCGCCTTCATCGTTCTCGGCTTTGCGCAGCTCGGTCTCGATCGGACGGTCGAATTTCTCCGTCAGCAGCTTGCCCTGAGAGCCGCGGTAGCTGGCGCCTCCCTCTGAGCCCATCAAGTGGATAAACGGCGTATTATCCGTATCCATATGAACGGCCCAGCTCACTTCAAGCGACAACGTGCTGCCGTCCTCCATCTTGATCAATGCCGTCGCCAGATCCTCTACGTCGTAAGTGCCCTCCCAGTTCGGCTTGCCCCATGTGCCGATTCCTTTGCGGCTCGGGCCGAATTCCGCGTAAGTCGCCCCGTATACGGATACCGGCTTCGGATTGCCCATCAAATACAGCGCAAGATCCAGCATATGCACGCCGATATCGATTAGCGGTCCGCCGCCGGATTGATCCATTTGCGTAAACCAAGTGCCCCAGCCCGGTATGCCTTTGCGGCGGAACCAGCCTGTTTTGGCCGTATAAATTTTGCCGAGCTCGCCGCGCTCAACCTGTTCTTTAATTTGCATCGGCACGGATTCCCAGCGCATCTGATGCCCGACCATCACGACGCTGTCCGACGTTTGGCTAGCTTTCAAAATTTGCTTGGCAGCTTCGCCGTTAATGCCCATCGGCTTCTCCAGCAGCACATGCTTACCTGCTTCAATCGCCTGAATAGCAAGCGGAGCATGGAATTGGTTCGGCACGCCGATTATGACAGCGTCTACATCCGAACGCCGGATCAGCTCCTCCGGAGACGCCGCGACGCCTGCGATGCCGTACTGCTTCGCCTTCGCTTCGGCAAGCGGCAGATAAGCATCCGTTATGGCTGTAATTTCGCACAAATCGGATAGTTTTGAGAACTCATTGGCGTGCACTCCGCCAATATTGCCTGCGCCTATAATGCCGATTCTGATTTTATCGTTAGCTATCAATGAAATTCCTCCTGCATCAATTTTCGAAGGAAAGACTTTGCAAAGGCAAAACCTCGCTTCGTAATCATGAGCCAAATGTTTTGCAATAGCAAAATCTCAGCTCCCGTTATTTATGGTAGAATAAACGGTGACGGAAAGCGTGCTTGTTTTTCGAAATAAGTCTCATATTTTCGGAGGAATCCAATATTTTATGACCTACATACCCGCATATCTGAAAACGTATCCAAATATGAATACATCGTCTCCGCTGCATATAAGCATGAACCGTCTCTATCACGGGTTCCGGCCTCATCGCCACGATTTTTTGGAATTTTCCTTTGTCGTTGACGGAAGGGGCTCGGAATCGATCAACGACGACCGCCATCAGATGCTCCCCGGCACCTTCACGTTCGTGCTGCCTTACCAGGTCCATGAGCTGTTCACGGAGCCGGGCAGCACGTTGGTGCTGTATAACTGCATGTTCAGCATGGATCTCTTGCTGGAGCCGGGGCAGGATGACGGCTTGATGGATCTGATCGGCGAGCATACGCTGCCGCCTTTCGCACAGCTAAGCGGTACGGAAAACGAGCGCATGCTCTTTCTTGTCGAAGATATGTACCGCGAATATAACGGTCAGGAGCCTTGGCGCCGTACGATGCTCCAGGTCAGGCTGAAGGAAATTTTAGCCAGCTTCGACCGTTACCGCCGGAAGACAGCGCCCGGACAGACCGCCGCGAATCCGTTCTCCAAGTCGAGGACGTCCGTCTGGCCGATCATTCACCATATCCATCGTCATTACCAGGATGAGCTGGCCTTGTCCGACTTGGCGAACCGCTTCTCGCTCAGCGTCTCCCGAATTAGCGAGGTCATCAAGCTGACGACGGGTCAAACCTTTGTCCATTTTCTCCATGACCTGAGGCTGAGGCATGCCTGCAGCCTGCTCGTCTCCACCGACATGAGCGTTGCGGAAATCGCGCTCGAGGTTGGTTACGGCTCCTACAAAACATTTTCCCGCATCTTCCGCGAGACGAAGGGCGTCGTGCCGAAGGAGTATCGGAAGACGAAGCTGTCTCAGCAGAAAATGCAGCCCTAGCGGCAAAAGAAGGGCTTCCCCTACGCCGGCATGCAGCCGTAATGGAAGCCCTTCTTGCGGTAATGCGTCATTGGAAGACGGATAGAATGACAAATAAGATAGCTAGCAATGCGTAAATCACAAGCGACACGATCATCAGGGTCCGCTTACTCACAGCGCTACTCTCCTTCCAGCACCGATTGGGCTATACACCATTATTGTATGTGCGTCGGGACAACGCGGAAATTGTCCGACTGAGAAAAATCGTCTATAGGCGTCATGGAATGAAGAGCGGACGCTTAACCTTCCTGTATCATCCATATGCGTACCCTGCCGATCGAATACCTTAGTCGCTGCTTCTTTCGTAATAATGGGCGATTTCGATAATTAAAGCGCCCATCCGTTCCGTTTCCGGCACAAGGATGCGCCGGATGCCGCGCGTCTTGAGCGCCTGTGCCGTGACCTTGCCGACTGCGCCAGCAAGCGCATGCTGATCGAAGGCTTCAACCAGCCTGTCGGCTTGCCTCATGCGATCCGCATATTGAAATAAATAATGCACCTGAACCGCTGTCGTGAAGCAGACGGCATCAACCTCCCCAGCCAGCAGCTCGGTCATTAATTGCTCCAGCGTGCTCTCCTCGGGGGGAACAACCCGATAGGGCAGCACCGACTCCACGCTTGCCGCGCCATTCTTCTCAAGAAAACGGACCAGCTCGGGCGCCGGTTCTCCATGCAGTTGAATCCATACGCGCTTTCCTTCAAAATCTTGCGCCGCCAAATTATCGATCAGGCCATGCATCGTGCCGTCAGCATCGCTTACAACCGCCGAAAGGCCCGTTCTATTAAGAAAAGCCGTCGTCTTATAACCTCTTGACGCGATCTTCGCTTCAGCCAATGCCGCCAAAACTTCCTCCTTAATACCGAGCTTCTCTGCGGCGTTCAGAATACTGTCCGAGCCCATGCCCGTCGTCAAGATAACCCAATCCGCCCCATGCTCCGCAAACCGCCTCAGCGGCTCCTCCAGCAAGGCTTCCTCAAACAACGTCAGCCCCTGCAGGGAACGGACGATCGGCGTTCCGCCCTGCTTCTCCACGATTAAACCCATTTCATCCGTCTTCCTCGATCCGGCGATTACAATCCTCTTATCCTTCAGTGCTGGTGTCCCCATGGCGCTTCCTCCACCGTACTCTCCGTTAAATTTGACAGAAATCGGGCATCTGTCCTGCATAAAATGTTTTGTATTCACTATATCCTTTGATGGCGTTCGGCACAACAAACAAACATTTCATGTCCGGCGGCTGAGCCCGGCCGGCAGAGTTAGGCTTAATATTTTTTTAGAATAATAACCGCATTATGGCCGCCGAAGCCGAAGGAGTTCGACATCCCGACTTCAAGCTTCGCTTCGCGAGCCTGATTCGGCACATAATCCAAGTCGCAGGCAGGATCCTGCTCCTCTTGATTAATCGTCGGCGGGATGATGCCCTCCTGCAGGCTCTTGATCAGCGCGATCGCCTCCGCCCCGCCTGCCGCTCCTAACATATGGCCGGTCATCGATTTATTCGCCGTGACGGGAACGCGGTACGCATGCTCGCCAAAAAGCTTCTTGATCGCGGCCGTTTCCGATTTATCTCCGATATCCGTGCCAGTCGCATGCGCGCTGATGACGTCGATTTCCCCGGGCTGCAGGCCAGCCTCGCGCAGCGCATGCTTCATAGCCTGGTACGCCCCGATGCCTTCCGGATGGGTGGCGACCATATGGTAGGCGTCGGAGCTGTTCCCATAGCCGATAACCTCCGCGTAAATGCGCGCGCCTCTCTTCCGCGCGTGCGAGAGTGACTCCATGACGAGGATCCCGGCTCCCTCAGCCATAACAAAGCCGTCTCTCGCCGCATCGAACGGCCTGCTCGCTTTCGCCGGTTCATCGTTACGGGTGGACACGGACGTCGCATTGCCGAAACTCGCGAGCGAAATATCGGTGATGGCCGCTTCCGTACCTCCCGCAATGACCGCATCGGCTCCGCCGGACCGAATCAGACGCCAAGCTTCTCCTATTGCCGTATTGCCAATCGAGCAGGCGGTGACCGGCGATAACGTCGGGCCTAACGTTCCCAGCCGTATGCTGATGACCGCGGCCGCCATATTCGCGATCATCATCGGGACGAGCGTCGGGCTTACCCGCTCGGGGCCCCGCTCACGCAGCAGATCCGCTTGAGTCAGCAGCGTCTGTATGCCTCCTATACCCGAACCGACATAGACGCCTATCCGTTCGCGGTCCGCCTGTTCCAACGAGAGACCCGAGTCGGCAAGCGCCTGCTCGGCAGCCGCAACGGCGAATTGGCAGAACCGGTCCATCCTTCTCGCTTCCTTGCGCCCGAACAGGGCGTCTGCGTCAAAGTCGCGCACCATTCCGGCGATCTTCGATTTATGCCTTGACGTGTCGAAGCTCTCGATCGTTCCGATGCCTGAATCCCCTCTGACCAGCCGGTTCCAGAAGGTATCCACTTCATTTCCTAAAGGCGAAATGATGCCCATCCCTGTAATCACTACCCGCTCCATCGTAGATCCTCCTCTGAAATGAACTTGATGGATAGTAGTTTGTCACACTCTTTATCCTATTACAAGTTGCCGTTTATTATAGTATAATTAGTGCTACTATAATGAGGACGGAAGGAAGAAATCCGGTATGATTAACCGTGAGACCAGACTGCAGGCTTTGTCTACCTTTCTCAAAGCGAAACGCGCCCAGATCCTTCCGGAGTCCGCCGGACTCCCTGCCGGCACGCGCCGGAGAACGCCCGGCTTGAGAAGAGAAGAAGTCGCGCAGCTCGCAGGAGTAAGCTCCACCTGGTATACCTGGCTGGAGCAAGGAAGAGATATACAAGTGTCAACATCCGTACTCGATTGCGTGGCGTCTGCGCTTCGATTAAACGAGGATGAACGCAAATACTTGTATGCCCTGGCAACGGAAGCCGGACACGGATCACTGTCGCCGAAGGAGGAGTTGTCCGAAATATCGCCTTCTCTCAAGCATATTATTCAAGAGCTTCGCTTCTGCCCGACGATCATATCCGACCGGCGCTGCCAGATTGTCGGCTGGAATCAAGCCGCTTCCCATGTGTTCATGGATTTTGACCAAATTCCGGCAGAGCAGCGAAATCTCATTCAATTATTGTTTTCGAGACAGGAGTTTCGCAGATTGGCGGGAAATTGGGAGCATTTTGCAGGCGGTTTTCTCTCGATCTTCCGCGCTTATTACGGTCAATATGTACAGGATGACTGGTACGAGCGGTTTATTGCGGAGATGTCGGAGAGCCATGCCGGCTTCCGATACCTGTGGGAGCAGAGCCAGGTCAGCACAGCCCCTGACTTATTGCTTGAATTTCGTCATGCCAAGGCGGGTAAAATGCTCTTTCACCTGACGTCGTTCCAGGTGCAGGGCAGCGCCGATCTCAGATGCAGCGTCTATACCCCCGCGCCCGAATCCTTAACGGAAGCAAAGCTGAGGCGGCTGATGGACCGCAGCGGTTCGCATGAATGACGGCTCCGGCAATCTCTTGCTCAAGTGAAGAACGGCACTGCTGTACGCCCGTAAACGGTTAGGATCTGACAATTTCACGTCGGCAAAACAATCTCTATTCATTTTAAAGGCTGCCCTGTAAGCAGATAATCCGCTTACAAGGCAGCCTTTTGTTGATGCGGCTATTTTTCAATCCGGCGTCCGGCATCTGCTTGCCCTTCATACAGTTGGACAAACGATAATCTGAACGCCAACCTCTTCAATTTGCTTCAGAATATCCGGGTCGGCCAGATCGCTCGTAATCAGCATATCCACATCCTGAAAGCTGCTGAACGCAACAAGCCCCTGCTTCATAAATTTGCTGTGATCGGCGAGAATGACAACCTTCTGACCTGCTGCGATCATCGCCCTCTTTATCTCCGCCTCGTAAATATCAGAGCTGGTGAAGCCTTTGCGCAGCGAAATACCGGAGGCGCCCAGGAAGGAATAGTGCGCGTTATATTTTTGCAGCTCCATCTCCGCTTGCGGGCCGACTAAGCTCATCGATTTTTTGATCAGCTTGCCCCCAAGCACGATAATCGCCGTTTCTTCATTCTGGCTGCATTCATCCGCTACGTTCATGCCGTTCGTCACAACCATGAGATCGGATTTCTGCTTTAAATGTCTGGCCATGCACCAGGTGGTAGAGCCCGAGTCCAGAATGATGATTTGCTTCTCGCCAACGAGCTCCGCCGCTTTTTTGCCAATGGCATCCTTCTCGTCAAAATGTTGAAGCGTCCTCTGCTGGACCGGCAGGATCGACAGGTTTTCAACCTCTTCGCTCAGAATGGCGCCGCCGTAGTTTTTGACGATCAGCCCTTCTCGCTCCAGCTGATTCAAATCTCTGCGGATCGTTTCCTCCGATACGTTGAATTCTTTTACCAAATCGGATACCTTTACGCTGCGATGCTCGAATAAACGCTCTTTTATTTTATTTCTCCGTTGGATTACGATCATAACCAAGTCCCCTACATCCTTTATTTTCACTCCCAACTATGCAATAAACTATCACAATTATCAAATGATTGATATAGATTATTCAAGCTTGTCTCCATCAGCGCCTCTACCACTCCAACAGGTTCGTCTCCACAACCGGCAGTCGTTCGTCTTTCGGAATCCGGAACGTCTTAATTTCGCATGGTTCGAATCGGGCTGTGATCACCCTGTTCCACTTCGGCAGATGAATGACTCCTTCCGCCCTGGTCTTGGCCGTTTCATAGCAGCGGATAATCATATCTTCGTTATCCTCCGCCTGCTTGAGCGCGCTGACAATAATATTGTCCTGCTCCACGGAGAGGAAGCTGTCCCGCTGAGGAAGATCGCCTTCATGATAGGATTCAATGATCGTGACCGGCCCCTGATTCAGCTCCGCCGCGCGCTTGACGGTGCCCGCTTGCTCCCAGTTTCCTTCATGCGGCAGCAGCGAATAGTTGAAATGCTGTATGCCTTGATCAATGAACGAATAATGCCCGTGCGGGTCCGGCACGACGGGGTCGTGGTGGGCGTAGATCGGACTGCGGAGCACCGTCATCGCCAGCTCTTTGTTGTGAATGCTGTAGCTGTACTTGGCGTCGTTCATCAGACTTAGGCCGTATAAGGCGCCGCCGTCTCTCGTCACGCCCGAATAATCGATCCAGCTTTGCCCCGGTTCTTCCTCGCCGTTATGCTCGCGTTCGATATAGCCGAACGGAATTTCGTAGCTTTGCCGGGTAAAAATCAGGTTGACCGGGAATACCAGCTTGAGCATCTTGAATTGCTCCCGCCAGTCAACCGTCACCTTGACATCGATCTGGTCCAGCTCGCGATACATGCTGAAATCCTGCACCATGCTGGAGCTGCCGTATTCGCTCGTCACCCGAATGACCGATTTCACAGGACCGTGCTCGACCCGCTTCACGCTGACGGCTTTGAAAGCGCCGATCACCCGATTAAAGTGAAACACATTATGGCTCCATGTATCCGAATGATCTACAATGACGACCGGCCTTGCCGCATCGCCTTTGAACACCTCATTCTGAGCTTTCTTATCGAAGAGGCTGCTAATATAACCCGTCTGAGGATCGAATTCGAGCCGAAACCGGTCGTTTTCCATCGCATAATCATTCGCTTTCAGCGGCTGCACGCCGTCCCTCGGCTTCTGCGACTCAGGCAGCAGCTTGTAGACGCGATAGCCCATCGGCGGCAGATCGGCAATAAAGCTGATCCGGAATCTTCCTCCTGCCGTCGCGAGCGGTTGCACGGCCTGATAAGGGACCTGCTTGCCCGTATCGTCAACCAATACGGCCGTCTCCTTCAGTCCGCCAATCTCCAATTCCACATTCACGCTGCTGCGCCAGGAATGAGGATTGAACGCCACGATCGGCTTCATGCCTTCCTCCCGCTCGATGTTTATCCGCCAGGAAAGCGATTGAACGGCGTAATTCAGCCCGCGGTCGGCTATCGACATCGCTTCGCCATGCATATTGCGCGCATCCTCGTAGGCAGGCTCGATGCTGGTGCCGGCCAATATATCGTGAAATTGATTGAACAGCACGTTTTTCCAAGCCTGCTTATAATCCTTCGGGTAATTCTGGCCTGTCACCCAGTTGGCGATGACGGACATTTTCTCGGCGGCAATCAGCTTGTTCTCCGCTTCCCGGTTCCATTTCTTCACCCCGGAATGAACGGCATAGCAGCCGCTCGCGTGGTGCTGAAGATCGTCATGCACGACCGGAAAGGGCAGGTTCCTGCTTTCCATTTCTTCAAAGAAACGGTTAGGCGTGCTGAATTCGAGCGCTGGAAAAGCCGGGTCGGCATTCATGGCGCGGATGCTTTCGATATTTTCCTTCGTTGGGCCGCCGCCGTGGTTGCCGACGCCGTAGAAGCACATCAGCTCGTCAAATGGCTCCTTCAGCTCGCTGGCGCAGCGGATCACATGCTTGTTCAGCTCTTTGCCCCATGTGCAGTATTCGAACAAAATACGGAAGGCGAGCACGCGCGAGCCGTCATCCGATTCCCAGTGAAACAGCCTTCCGGGCAAGCCTTTCTCATTCGGCATCGGACGCATCATAATGTAATAATCCATGCCGCTTTTCTTTAAAATTTGCGGGAGCATGCCGTGATGGCCGAAGCTGTCCACGTTATAGCCGACCTTGGCCGTTACGCCGAACTTTTCTTTGAAGTAGCGCTGGCCGTACAGCCCTTGGCGAACGAACGATTCGCCGCCCGGAATATTGCAATCCGGCTGAATCCACCAGCCTCCGACAATTTGCCAGCGTCCTTCTTTAATGCGCTGCTTAATCTCCTCGAACATGCCGGCATCGTTATTTTCGACCCATTCGTAATTGGCGGCAGAGCTGGACGTAAACCTAAAATCATCCGATTCCTTCATCCGGTCGAGCGCGGAACGAAAAGTCGCCTTCGTCTCCTGAAAGCCCTCCTGCCATTGCCATAACCATACGGGATCCAAATGCGCATTGCCGATCATATGAAGCTTCTTATTTTTCACCTTTCGTTAACCTCCTCTATAGGATTCTCTGACATACCCGAGATCGCGGCGATGATACGTCATAAGCTTCAACCTTCGACCTCGTCCTTCCTTGAAAAGAAAAATGCGCAACTATGCCAAAAATCGGCGCCTGCGCATTTCTATTCCGTTTTTTTTATCCGATTATTGAACCTGATACATGTCGGCAAAGCCTTTGCTGCCCAGGAAGGAACGAATTTTATCGCTGACGGTCAGTTCGACCGCTTCCCGCCCCTGTTCAAGCTGTGAGGCTGTAAGCGCCAAGCATTCGGCATTGGTCATCCGCTCTTCCCGCCCGATAGCCTGAAGGAAAGACAACTCCAGATCGGTCGCGATGTTGACTTTGCTGACGCCGCCGCCAGGCAGACGAATCGCGCGGCCCATCATCTCCGAAGGCACGCCCGAGCCGCCGTGAAGCACGAGATGAACCGGCGTCAAAGCGCGAATGGCCTGCAAGCGGGCAAAGTCGATTTTCGGCTGCCTGACAACATAAACACCGTGAGCCGTACCGCACGACACGGCGAGCGCGTCGACTCCGGTAGCCTCAACGAATTGCTTAGCCTCATGCGGGTCGGTATACAGCTCCTCGTCCTTATCCGTCTCGATAAAATCGGTCGTGCCGATCATGCCCAGCTCCGCCTCGACGGAAACGCCCCTGGCATGCGCATAATGAACCACTTCTCTGGTAATCGCGATGTTCTCCCGAAGCGGCTTCTCGGACGCGTCGATCATAACCGAAGTAAATCCTGCGTCAATGGCATCCGCGATCGTCGACAGCGCCTTCGTATGATCCAGATGCAGCACGACGGGCACTGTAATCGAGAGACGCTCCAGCTGCGCATAAAATTCGCCGCCGAACTCCTTCGGCGTAATTCCGTAACGGTCAAGCTCCTTCTCCGAGATTTGCACGATCAGCGGTGAATTCATCGCTTGTCCCGCCTTTAATACCGGTACAATCATTGCCGTATATCTCGGTGAAAATGACCCGAAAGCAAATTGATGGGATTCCGCCATTTCAAGCGCCTGTTTTAATGTAATCACGTTGCTCCGTTTTTTCTTGTCATTCATGAATAACCGCTCCTTTTTTGTCTATTCGGCTGAGATTATCCCTTCGTTCCGGCGGTCAAATTCATCCCTTCAATAAAGTACCTCTGGAAGAACATGAACAAAGCGATAACGGGCAGCAGAACCATCAGCGATGCGGCCATCAGATAGTGCCACTGCGTCGCTTCGGTGCCCTTGAACGTTTGAAGCCCGATCTGCAGCGTGTACATCGACTCGTTGTTCACGTACAAGAGCGGTCCAAGGAAGTCATTCCACGCGCCGTTGAACGAGAAAATAGCGATTGTCGCAATAGCCGGTTTAATGAGCGGCACCATTAATCGAATCCAAATGTAAAAATGGTTCGCTCCGTCCATCTTGGCCGCATCGATCAGCTCGTTCGGAATGGACATAAAAAACTGGCGGAGCAGGAAAATAAAAAACGCGCTGCCGAACAACGAAGGAATAATTAACGGCAGATAAGTGTTCATCCACCCCAGCTTAGCGAACAAAATATATTGCGGAATCATCGTGACAAAGCCGGGAATCATCATCGTCGCCAGCACGGCGGCGAACATGACGTTACGCCCCGGAAACTTGATTTTCGCAAAGCCGTAGGCAATGAAAGCATTCGAGAATACGCTCGCAATGACGACACATACCGTAATCAAGGCTGTATTTAATAACCACCGGGTGAAATGAGCCGCAGGAGAAGTCCACGCCCGTATATAATTGTCCCAATGGATTTCTTTCGGAAAGAAGGTCGGCGGATACTGCATAATCTCCTGCATAGGTTTGAGCGATGTCGAGATCATCCACCAGATCGGTGAAAGGATAATGACGCTGCCGCTGATCAGCAGCAAGGCTACGAGCGATTTGCGGAGTCTTTCCTGAAAACGTTGGCCCTGGTAGTAGCGCCGACTCTGCGTTTGCCCCTTCGCATTCATTAACGGTCACTCCCCTCGTAATACACCCATTTCTTGGCTAATACCAAATTGATAACCGTCAAGACCATAACGATCATGAATAGAACCCATGCCATACCGGTCGCATAGCCCATATCGAATACTTTAAATGCTTTGTTCCACATGTGCAGATTGAAGAATACCATCGAATTCATCGGTCCGCCCTCGCCGCTTTCCGACATGACGTAAGCTTCCTGAAAAACCTGAAAGCCGCCGATCGTACTGGTCACGATGTCGAAGAAAATAATCGGCGTAATCATGGGCAGCGTAATGGTGCGGAACCTTCTGAATAGGCCGGCGCCGTCAATTTCCGCCGCTTCATACATCTGCTTCGGCACGCCCTGCAGGCTGGCCAGATAGAGCAGCATCCCGCCGCCTACGCTCCACAGCTTCATCAGGATAAGGGAAGGTTTCGTCCAATCCGGATCAAACAGCCATGCCGGTCCTGTAATCCCGAAAAAGTCCAGCAGCGTATTGATGAGCCCCGTTGACGGGCTGAGAAGCTGCATCCAGAGAATATAAACGCCGACGCCCGACAAGACGGCGGGCAAATAAAAGATCGTACGGAACAACCGCATGCCGGGAATGCCCTGGTTTAGCATCACGGCAAGAAGCACGGCGCCAACAGTCGTAAGCGGCACCATAAAAACGACATAATATAAGGTGTTTCCTAATGATTTCCAGAAGAGGCTGTCTGCCGTAAACATTCGGACAAAATTATCGAATCCGATAAAGTCCATCCTGGACGTAATGTTATAATTCGTGAAGCTCGCATACAGCGAGAACAGCATCGGTCCTAAAGTGATACAGATAAAGCCGATCAGCCAGGGAGAAACGAACACATACCCCTGCAGCGCTTCCCTTCGCTCAACCGTTAATCTTCTGCGCTTCGCAGGCTTCTTCAACCTGGAATCGGCTGGCGCGTTATTCATTGCGGCTTCGCTCCTTTCCTTAAAGAAACGGAGTGGCAAGCGTCTCGCCACTCCGTCGCTTCTTTTACAGGCTTATTTTTTATTGGCTTTTACTAAAGCTTCCACTTCTTTTTGCGCTTGCTCAAGCGCTTCCGAAGGTGTCTTTTGCCCTAGAAGAGCGGCGTCCGCCTGCGGGTTAAGCAAGCTGCGGAAATCCGGCGCGAATTCGGGAATCGGGAAGATTTTTGTGTCTTTCAAGTTTTTAACCGCTTCACTGTAGACCATTTTCCCTTTTTCATCCAATTCAGCGTTTGTGGCGGCTTTCTCTGAAGCTTCAATGTTGGCTACATTATCAAAGTTTTTAATTGCCCAATATTCTTGCGCTTGCACATCCGTCATAAACTTCATAAATTCCCAGGATGCTTCGGGATTTTTGGCGCCGTACGGAATTTCGATGACGAAACCGCCTCCGGAGCTGTAATGGCCCGACCCCTCTTTGAACTCCGGAATCGGTGCGATACCGAAGTTCACATCTTGACCGTAGTCGCGCAGCTGCGTATAGAAGGTTGCCGTCTGATTGATCATGGCTACTTTGCCGGAAATAAACGGATCCGCCTGCTGGCTGCCGAACTCCGCTTTAAACGCATTGACCGTGCTCTCGCCGAGCCGGGCCGTCCATTTATTAATCCAATTGAGCGCTTCCACTTTATTCGGCGTATTGATCGTTACGTTTCCTTCCTTATCGACAAAGCCGGTGCCGTTATCCGCATTGTACATCCAGCTGTCCCATCCCCAGTTGCCCCAGTTGTTCGGATAGAATCCTACCCGTTCATAACGGCTGCCGTTTTTCTTATCCAATTTGACCGCATACGCTTCCAGCTCCTCCCATGTTTTTGGAGGCGACTCCGGATTGAGTCCGACTTCGGCGAACGCATCCTTATTGTAGTAGAGGAACCTTGTATCCGTATTGAACGGCAAAGCGTAAGCCTCGCCTTCGAACTCCACCGTATTCCACAATTCCGGGAAGAAGCGGCTTTGAATGCTGTCCTTCGCCAGGAACTCGGCGAGATTGACGACTTGCTTGCTGCTGGCACGCTGTGCCACGGTATTAATATCATTGATGATGACATCCGGCGGATTGCCTGCCGCGATCGCTGCCAGGTTCTTCGTCCACACATCGCCCCATGGCAGGAATGTATGCTTCACGACAATGCGGTCCTGTGAATTGTTGAAGTCGGCGATCATCTTCTCGATGATCGGACGGCGCGTCTCGGAACCCCAGAACGTCCAGAAATCCAACTCGATCTTCTCCGCAGGCTCAGCCGGCGGATCGGTGGCCTCCTTATTTCCGTCCGTACTTGCCGGAGCGTTAGACGCATTCCCGCCGTTCCCGCTGTTTCCTCCCGCGCAAGCCGCCAAGAGCAGGCTCATAGTCAACATAACCGATAAAAGCAGCAATAATCGTTTCTTTGCTTTCATTCCGTTCGACCTCCCAGCTTTTTATAAACCACATCACTCCACACAATATTTAAAATCAGTAACCGCTTTCATATTGCTTTATGTGGTTTGTATTAATAAAATACCTCATAATCCGTAAACGGTCAATGCTGAATTTTGTAGTTTCGGCTATAAAAAAACATTTGACAACTAGGCATTCGCCTTATTAACAGCTGTTTTCCGCATGCTATCGCGGTTATTGCCATAAAGCCACATAATCCGTCAATGAAGATGCGATGTAGCCCCTTTAGACGAAGTGAATATGCTAACAACAAGAAGCGCGGCACGTTGGCTTCATAGGAGGTGTCCGTATGGACTTATGGCAACATCAATATGAGCAGCTCCTCTTCCTCCAGGATCGTTCTGTCGGGCTTAAAGCCATCATTGCGATTCACAATACCAAGCTGGGCCCCGCTCTCGGCGGCTGCAGGATGCGGCATTACGCCAGCGACGAAGAAGCCGTCGCGGATGCCGTCAGATTAGCTCAAGGCATGACCTATAAATCGGCCGTCTCCGGCCTTCCCTACGGCGGAGGCAAAGCCGTTATTCTCAGCATGCCCGGCCAGAGCCCGCGCGAACAGATCTTTTGGGCTCTGGGCCGGCATATCCAGACCCTGCAAGGACGTTATATTACCGGCATCGACCTTGGCACTGCCGTTACCGATATGGACTGGGTTCGGCTTGAGACGCCTTACGTAACCGACACAACCGGATCGCTTGGGGCCGCTGGAGATTTTACCGCAAGAATGACCGCTTACGGCGTTTTCCTTGGCATCCGGGCGTCGCTCAAACGGGTCTACGGCAGCGATTCCATTCAGAACAAAGCTGTCGCCGTTCAAGGATTAGGCAAAGTAGGGTATCAGCTCTGCCGTTATTTGAAACGCGCAGGCGCGCGATTAATCGTAGCGGACATGGATCCCTTGCGAGTGAAGAAGGCTGCCGACGACTTCGGAGCAAGCCCTCGCCGGCCGCAAGACATACTAGCCGAGCCGTGCGACGTCTTCTCCCCGTGCGCCTTAGGCGGCATATTGAACGATTTCACGCTGGGGCGGCTGGGCTGCCGCATCGTCGCGGGAGCCGCCAACAATCAATTGGCGGAGGTCCGGCATGGCGAGGAGCTCCACCGCAGCGGTATTTTGTATGCACCGGATTATGTCATCAACGCCGGCGGCATCATTGTCACCTCCGTTGAGCTGCTTGGCGGAGACGCGGCGTTAGCCCGGCAGCATGTCGAGAAAATCAATGACACGCTGACTCATGTCTTTCGCATCGCGGATGCCGAAGGGATCTCGCCCTCAGCGGCCGCCGACCGGTTGGCGGAGGTGATTCTGAAGAATTGAACTTGAGCGCTTATCCCCCAACTTTATACCCATTCGTTGAGTCTCATAATTTCCTAAGCAACAAAGATTGGGCTGTCCAAAAAGCCAATTTGCAATTTTTTTATGACCCGCTCAGATTTAAATCTTGCTTATGAAAAAGGACCTCATCCCCACTGGCAGTGGGGATGAGGTCCTTTCGCTTAATCATTGGGATGTTCCTATTCTGTGCAGACACTTGCGGGACAGCCCTTTTTATCCGTTTAATAAAAGTATTCGGTCCGTCTCTCCGCTATCTGAAGCAATCCCAGCCGTTGATCCGTGTCTCTGACTCTATCTATAATTTTGCATAAATTCATCATAGAATCGGAATCTCTTGTCGAAGAAGCCATCTGGTAGAGTGTGTTCAGACTCCCAAGTGCATGTTCTCTATTAACCGCCCCGCTCTTCAAGTTCACCAGTACCCTTTCAATTTCAGTGTTAATAAACCACAATGCCCGTTTTCTAAGATTCGAATTTTTCATCATTTACCTCCGATGTCAATGAAATGTTACATGTTAAGTATAGCCCCCTTACGGTTCAAACTCTGTCGAAGCGCGAAGTCGAATTTAACTATTTTCCGCCAATATCCGGCTTTTCCGCATCCCATGCTTGGATATTACCGCTGCCGCAGACTCAACCCCTTAACGCGGAATGGCATATAAGCTGAAACTTCCTCGTACGGCAAAAAAAAGCCATGCGAAGAACGTCCCTCCTCATGGCCTTTTCCTTTTAATCTATTCTTCGGTAATGATTTTATAATTAGGCTTTACATTTTTAAAATCCGGATTCTCGCCGCTGACCATCAGCCCCATGCCCCAGTCGATATGAGTGATTTCCGTCGGAAGATCGGAAGCGTCGCGATATTGGAACAGGACGTTGCGCCGCGTCCGTTCGCTGCGGTTGACATCGGAGCCGTGAATCGTCAAGTAATTGAAGAACAACACATCCCCCGCCTTTGCCGGGCAAGGCGTACCCGACGAGATCGGGTGCTCCTTATGGTTGAGATAATGGGCGCCTACATGCGGCAGAGGCCCCTGTTTATGGGAACCTGGCACGACGCATAAGCAGCCGTTCTCCATGTCCGCGTCGTCGAGGTGAACGCTCGCGGCCAGCATCGAATGGTCGCGATGCGGGAAATACGGATAATCCTGGTGCATCGGGAACGCCGCGCCGTTGGAAGGCGGCTTAACGAGCATTTTGGAATGATGCAGCTGAACGTTAGGGCCGATAATCTCCTTCAGGACCGCTACCATGTTCGGATGAATCACCGCGCGGGTGAACGCCGCATCATGGTAATGCACATCGTGAAAGCCTTTCAGCACCAGCTTCTTCAGCTGCTCGGGAGGCAAATAATCCCCCTGCCAGGCGTGGTTATGATCCGCTTTGGAGCATGCCGCGCGCTGGATGACTCTCTCAACCGATTCTCTCATCGCAAGAACCTCTTCTTGATTAAAAACCCCTCTTACGAGCAGATAGCCGTTTTCTTTGTAAAATTGCACATCGCTATTGTTAATCATCGTAATCCTCCCTATCGCTTTCCAGCTGTAATTATAGTTTAATTATAGACAGAGCATAGGAATCCGTATTTGTCCGGTGAAGACATTTTTTTGTACAATTACGCCAAAGGAGCCCGCCGCCGATATGTACCATTGGATGAAAAGCGAAGAGAGGCTAAACCGTTTCGCAGGCTTGATCAAAGGATCGAAGCTAACCTTCCATATTCATTACTGGGGGGCCGTTCAGCATCTGAAATCTAATGACGTGCACAAGCATTCCTTCTATGAAATTTGTTATGTGAATGCGGGGACGGGAAAATATGTCGAAGGAGACTTTGAGTTTCCTTTGCATGAAGGCGTTTTCTTCTGCTCGCGGCCGAATATTTATCATCAAATCAGAGACGTTCACGAGCTTGATCTGCTGTTCGTCGCCTTTGAGCCGGATGAGAAGCAGTCTTCTGCCGATGAATTCGAGCAATACGATTACGCTCTAAAACATAACGCCGTTTGGCAGGAGGGAGTTTCGGCCGCGCCGGCCGTTCAGCTGTGGAAATCGCTGTTGATCCCGGCGGAGCCGGGCCGGTCGCTGCCCGTCTTCCTGCTGCCGCAGCTGGCTCACGCGCTGCTTGCTTCCTTTCCGTCGCTGCCCGGAAACACCCGAAGACAGGAGCCGCCGCAGCTCGCTTCGAACAACGCCCTGCTTATTAACCGCGCCAAGCTCTATATTCGCGATAATCTGGGAGGAAGCTTATCCTTGCTTGAGGTAGCCCGTTATTTGAACCTGTCCGAGCGACATTTGTCCCGGTTGTTCGGCAGCAGCATCCATGAGTCCTTCTCCTCGCTGGTGCGCCGCGAACGGGTCCGCGCCGCGGAGCAGCTGCTTGCCCAGACGGATACTCCGATCAAGGAGATTGCCGAACGCGCCGGCTTCTCATCGGTTCACTATTTTACAAGGACGTTCACCAAGGCGAAAGGCATATCTCCGGCAGCGTTCCGCGAGGCAAGCCGGGAAAATTAATAGAGCTGCCTTAATCGTCTAGACGATTAAGGCAGCTCTTCATTTTTACCAGAACACCGTTACGTTCACGCCCTCGGGCACGCCGGGGTAACGGATGAGCGTCGTGCCCGACTCGGGATCATGACGGAAATCCGCAGCCATGCCGCCTGCCGTGACCGAACGCGGCGCGCTTGCAGCTCGTATTCGCGTGCTGACGGTCATATCGCTCGGCGACTCCGACACGAAGGTGAAGGAAGCCGCTTCGATCCGCTCATCGCGGATACGGGACGAGCTGACCAGAATATGCGGTTCGCTTCCGTACGGTTCACCGCCGTTCAGCTCGTAGAGCAGGCTGTCATCTCCCGGCCTCAACTCCACGGTCTGCATGACAGGAAGATCGGCCTCGAACAGATCCAGGAAAGGTCCCTGCAGCGTTACCGGATCCGGCGATTCCGTCTCATCCAGCACATGCGTGATGAGATAAGGCCCGCGCTTTATTTGCAGCAAGCCGCTTTCCCGGTAATCGCCCGCTTCGCTGCGCAGCTCCAGCGCCCTCCGGACGCTGTCCCGCACGCGCTCCGCACCGGCGTCCGAGCGGGATAGCGCCGCCGGATTTACCCGGTGGACAATGACGGCTCCGCTTCCTGCCGGATGCTCGCCTTCCTCCACGTTCCGGCTAAGCCCCATCGATTCGAACAGATGCTCCTCGGGACGTTCATATGCGCGACGGCCAGTTCCCCTGTTCCACCATTCGCGGACATAATGGAACGGATCGGTGCCGTCGCCGACATAGATGAGGACGCCGCCGTCCCGTACCCATTGACCGATTGCCTGATGTATGCCGGGGTGCTCCGGCTTCATGAACTCATAGCTCAGAAGCAGCACACGATAATCCTCCAGATACCCGGGGAACGTAAGGATGTTATCCAGCTGCACCGGCCTCAGCGGAATGCCGTTCTTGACGAGCGGAAGCGCAAGTCCGTAAAACGCCGACCAATCCAGCTGTTCCCGCTGCTCTGCGGTAAGCGCGTCCGTCGTTGTTGTTCCGTCATATTTGAACGCGGCCCCGTCCTCTTCTTCCTCCGTGACCACGTCGCCGCGCTGATACATCGCCGAGTTGGACAGGCACAGGCCAACCCCCGACGTAAACGAAATAGCGGCATCCTCCTCGACATGATGATGCATATCCCGAAGTACGTTCATTACCGTCAGAAGCACCGTGGCGTAATCTCCCGGAATCGTTTCCTTGCCGCTGCCGTCTTCCTTCGGATAACTGCCCTCGAACACGCGTCTCGGCCATGGACAAACCTCGTATTGGGACACCCCCGGATGCAGAAGCGAAGCAATGACCGTAGCCCGGTAATTCTTCTTGTAATCGCTCCAGCTGTAACGGGGATTATCTTCGATCGGGTCGTGCAGGAACCACATCTCTTTGCCTGTGCCCCGCGTGAGCTCCTGCATGATTCCGTATTCCAAATAAGCCGTTTCGAATGTCCGCTCGCGGCGCTGCCCCTTGTAGACATTAGGGGTCCGCGCCGTTCCCGTCCAGATCTGCGCGATGTAGCCGTCGCAGGCCGGCATCGAGACCAGGAGCGCCTCTGGGCTAATAATTCTCCACTGCGTGTAATTGATCAGACTGTGGGTCGGCACATAGAAGCGAACCGTTCTTCCGTACGTAACGAGCGAATACTCCTTCATTTGGCTGCAGATCCGGTCCAGCGCCCGGTAATACACTGCGGCCTTCAGCTTGGACGCGCGATACTGAGCGTCAGGCGAGGAGTGGGGAGGGATCCGCTCCTCGCCGTAATAATTCAGCCACTCCCGCTTGAACGCCTCCGAATACCCGGAAGCCGCCCAGAACTCCGGTTCCTCCAGGTGGATCGCCTCTGCGCCATAGTCGATCGCGACTTTAATATGCGAAGCGAGATACTCCGCGAATGAAATCGTCGGCACCATATAGGGCACATCCTTGCCGTGCAGGATAGGCTTGCCGCTGCGGTCCGTCTGCGCTTCATCCCAATGATCGCGCCCGTCGAAGCGGCCGTACAGATAATCCTGATATTGGCCCCACGAGACGCCCGTCATCAGATGGATCGTGTACCCGGCCCGCTTCCAGCCTTCGATGCGCTGCGGCAGATCGGCAGATATCCCATATACCATGACGAAATCGGTTCGCAGATCATACTTGGGTCCGTAAGGCCGCGACTCCTGAAACCCCGTCCATTCAGGTCCTGCTTTCGCTATCCGGTTCAATCGCTGGAGCCTCCTCTAGTTCGGCATTTGCAGCGTCGCTACTTCTTTGCCCTTCAGATTTTCATTGACGAACGCCATCGCTTCTTTATATCCCGTTTTCTCCATCTGCCCCCTCAGGTCGTTAATAATTTTAAGCGCAGCCTCATCGGACTTGGCGTAGATAGCTTCTTTCCACACATCGCCGATTTTATCCATCGACGGCTTCAGCATTTCCCATTGCTCCGACTTCACGATGACATCGCCCGGATTATAAGCGGAGATCACGCTGATTCCGTTCGGACGAAGAATCTTCCGCGCATTATCCATGGCGGCGATCCGAGCCTGATCGTCCCAAATGTTGCCGCCTGCAGCTGATTTAATACGGTCCTGGCCGGACATCGATTCGAGGCCGATGCTGATCCCCTCATTCTTCTTCGCCTTGCCGGTCGTGTCTTCCGTAAATTTATCGAACCATTCCTGCTTCGCGACCGGTTTTCCGTTCTCCATGTCCCAATGTACGCCCTGTACGCCGTAACGGACCAGCATAAAGCCTTCGTCCGAAGCCAAGTAGTCGAGCAGGCGGAGCGCGGCGTCCACGTTTTTCGATTTTTTCGGAATAACCGTCACGTTATTGCCTTGAATCGCCAGATCGACCGGACGGTTCGGCTCCGCGCCCGCACGCTCAAGCGGGCCAATCGGCACGTAATCGGAACCCGGATGCGCTTTCACAAAGTCCTTGGAAGCGTCGAGAATAGCCGGATAGTGCGCAGCGAGCACCGCGATGCGGCCCTGCTTGATTTTCTCATTCGCGATCGGATCCGTCTGCGTGAATGCTTCCGGATCAAGAAGTCCTTCCTCGATCATTTTGCGGTAGTAAAGCGTGTAATCTTCGTATGCTTTTGTGAAAAAGCTGTTTTCCAGCGTTCCGTCACCCTTATCGATATATCCTGCGCCATAGAACATCGAGCTTCCGATACCGACAGCCCAGCCGTTATGGAAGCCGCCAAGCGGGATAACCGGCAAGCCGTTTTCTTCCAGACCCGCGTCCTTGATTTTCTTCAGGAAGCCATACAGATCCTCCTTCGTGACGATCGATTGCGGATCCACCCCGACCTTCTCCGCAATATCCTTCCGGACATAGAAGCCGTACAGCCAATCCATCGCATCCTCGGGCGCTGCAGGATGGTTCTGGTAGAGCAGAAATTGCTTGCCGCCGTACGCGTTAAATGCTTTCTCGTAAAGCGCCGGAGGAACATTTTCTTCCGCGATGCCTTTCGCCAGATTCGGATATTTATCAAGCTTATCGGACAAATCGACGAGCTGATCCTCTTTGGCCGCTTTAATAATGCCGTCCAACTCGCCTCCCCATGCCGGACCGGTATAAATATCAGGCAAATCCTGCGTCGCGAAGATTGCGTTTACCTTCTCGACCTCGCTGCCCTTCGTATACTCCCATTCAATGGTAACGCCGGTTTTCTCTTTGATGACCTGTTCGACCGCAGTCATGTCGACATCGGATCCAGTTGAACCGTTCCAGTTGTGAAGCACCTTAAGCGTCACTTGCTCGAAACCTGAACCCCCTTCAGATACGCCGTTGTTTGCAGACGGCGTATTGCTTCCGCCGTTGTCTGCGCCTTGGTTGTTGTTGCTGTTGCTGCTGTTGCTGCAAGCAAAAAGCGTTCCTAGCATGAAGATGACGACCAGCAGCAGCGAAGCGTTTTTAAACCGTTTGTTCCTCATAAGAACCCTCCCAAGTACTATTATTTAGATATGATAAAGTCCGGATCGCGGACGTTTACCCTTTCACAGAGCCGATCATGACACCTTTGACAAAGTAGCGCTGCAAGAACGGATACACGCACAATATCGGGAAAACGGTTATGACAAGCAGCGCCATCCGAAGCGATTCCGGCGTAGCTCCGGCCACGTTGATGTCAACCGTCTGGCCGCCCTGCTGCGCCGCCCTCTGCATGGAGGACGAAAGCGCTTCCGCCTCGGTCAGCAGTTCCTGGAGAAGCGTCTGTACGGGAATCAGATCTTTGTCGGACACGTAATAGGCGCCGGAAAACCAATCGTTCCAATGCGTTACCCCGATGAATAATGAAATGGTAGCGAGCACGGGGCCGGACAACGGCAGGATGATCCGCATAAAAATTTGGAAATCGCCGTACCCGTCAATGCGCGCCGACTCCTCCAGCTCCTCCGGAATGCCTTGCAGAAACGTGCGGATGATGACGATATGCATGAAGTTGAACAGAAACGGAATGACATATACCCAAAAGGTGTTAATGAGATGAAGTTTCTGCAGCGTGATGAAGAACGGAATAAACCCTGCGCTGAAGATCGTCGGCAAAAAGATATAAAAGGTGAAAAACGTACGGCCGGGCAGCGTTTTTTTGGATAACGCGTAAGCCATTAGCGTGCAGAGCAGCACATGAAGAAACGTTCCGAGCAGCGTGCGCAGCAGCGTAATTTGATAGGCTTTCCAGATGCGGGCGTTCTCGAATACTTCCGCATAATTGTCCAGCGTAATTTTGCGCGGGAGGAAGTAGATGGCGCCCAACATCGAGTCTTTGCCGTCGTTCAGCGAGTAGGCAAGAATGTAGATAAACGGATAAATCATCGAGAAGGCTAACACCGTAAGAATCATGTAGTTAATGACCGAAAATACGGAAAATCGAGATTGCGCCAAATCAGATCACTCCTTAGAACAGAGATACGTCGCTGACCTTGCGGGCAATCCGGTTGACCGTCAAGATCAGAATAAACGCGATGACGCTTTGGAATAAGCCGACCGCGGCTGCATAGCTGAGCCTTCCGCCGCTGATCCCGGAGGTAATGACATGCACGTCGAGTACGCTGCCGATGGCGGCAGTCGCCGGTCCGTTTAACAGCAGAAGCTGCTCGTAGCCTGCACTCATCAAGCTGCCTGCCGATAGGATGAACAAGATGACCGCAATATTGCGAATGCCGGGAAGCGTAACATGCCAGATTTGCCGGAAACGGTTCGCTCCGTCGATTTTAGCCGCCTCGTATTGCTGCTGGTCAATGCCTGCGATCGCTGCCATATAAATAATGGAGTTCCAGCCGATGCTCTTCCAGATCTCTGAGCCGATGATGATTTGATAGAACCAGGACGTATTGTTCAAAAATTGTATAGGCTCCTGCATACCCATAGCTGCCAGCAAATCGTTGACCGGCCCGCCATATGGCGTTAACAGTCTTTGCATCAACGTGACGACCACGATCCAGGATACGAAGTGAGGCAAATACGAAAGCGTTTGCACCGTTTTCTTAAATTTGACGTTTCTGACCTCATTGAGAAGAACAGCCAGGATGATTGGCAGCGAAAACCCGATGAGAAGCTTCATCAGGCTTATGACGATCGTATTGCGGATAATTTCATAGGATTGGTAATAGTCGAAAAATTGGCGGAAGTATTTCAGCCCTGCCCACGGACTGCCCGTAAAACCGCCCGAGAACATAAAGTCCCGGAATGCAACCTGAACACCGTAAAGCGGAACATAAGAAAAGAGAAAAAACCATACGATGCCGGGCAGCATGAACAGGTAAAACAATTTGTGCCGCAGGATCCGCTTCCAGAGCGCGGATTGGTTCACAAGCGCCACCTCCTCAAAGTTTTGCGAAGCAAAATCTTGCTTCGGAAGCATTGGCTATCAAGTTTTGCCAAGCAGAAACACCTAACGTTGTCCTAGTAAGAGGACACAACCGTTTCGCGGAGAAATATAAGCCAATTTATCAGTGCTAAACTTATAAATTCTTATATTTGAAGCAAAATCTTGCTTCGGAACCGCCCCCGTCCGAGGCGGGTTTATTCCCGCTTCAGCCTTTCGTCAATCGGACGGTCTTGATCTCGAATGGAGTGAAGGAAAGCTTCAGGCAGCCGTCCTCCAGCTGAACCCGTTCAAGCGGGTTCTCCATCAAATCGGCCAGCCAACCCCCCGAAGCGGCGATATTCGTAAGGAGCGAAGTTGAAATTCGCGACCCGGACGTTTCGTATAACCGGATAATAAGGTCTTCTCCGTCCTCCGCCTTCTTCACCGTCTCCACCATAACGCCCGGATGCTCCGGACGTAGATAAGATCTTGCTTCCGGCATCCCCGCCGCTTGGCTCATATCAGCAGCGACACCGGCCGCTCGGAGCGGAACATTCAGCTCGTACCCGCGCTTATAAACCTCCGCCTGTACATGGTTGCCTTGATGCGGATAAAGCGAATAAGTGAACAAGTGCTCCGCGCGGTCCGCCTCCGGATCAGGGTGTGACGGGCTGCGCAGCAGATTGAGATCGAGCACGTTTTCCCAGACGCGATGACCGTATTTACAATCGTTCAGCAGCGCTACCCCGTAATCCGGTTCGGATAAATCCACCCAATGATGGGCGCAAATTTCGTCCTTCGCGTAGTCCCGCATCGTATTGCGGTGCGTCGGCCGCTCGATGTACCCGAACTGAATTTCGCAGCTGGCGCTGTCCGACCTGATATGAACCGGGAACGAGGCGCGCAGCATCTTGCCGGATTCCTTCCAGTCGACTTCGGTTACGAAATCGATCCGGCGGCTTCCTTGCGTCAGCACGATCCTCTGCTTCAGGCTGGATTGGCCAAAAGAATAGCGGAGCAGGAAGCCGGACGTCGGCCCGTCGATGAACGTTTCCGATTCGGCAAGCCGCAGCGGCATACCGCCGGTTTGCCGGTAGTCCTGGCGGAAATCCCAAGCGTCGCCTTCATCATGATAGACGATCAGCTCGTTCGCCTTCTGTCCTTCCGGCACGATCTCCCGGCCGTACTCCTTGTCCCGGATGGACAAGATCGTACCGTCTTCCGCCAGCGCCACCGCAAGCAGATCATTCTCCGCCAGGCTGCCGGCTGCCGGCGCCCGCAATGCGTCGTCCGCTTCGGTGACTTCGGCGGATGCGGCAGCTTCGGCTTCAGCATGGATCGGCGCCGCGGCCAGCGCATATCCCATCGCCGGTACACGAACGCGCAGCCAGCGGCCGTCCCGCTTCAGCCACTCTTCCCGCTCCCAGCTTAAGGAATTGAATACCGCGATCGCATCCGAGCCGCTCTCTCCGGCACGAAGCTTCCCGGCAACCGCGTCATAAGCCGAGGCAATGAGCCGTTCCACGCGGTCGAGCAGCAAGGCGTACCGTTCCAATGATTCGTCGTACACCCGTTTAATAGAGGATCCGGGCAAAATGTCATGGAACTGGTAGAGGAGCACTTCCTTCCATATTTCCTCCAGCTCCTCAGCCGGATAACGAACGCCCCCCTCCAATTCCGCAAGCACGGAAGCGAACTCCAGCTCCCGCAGCGCCTTCTCCAGCTTCCGGTTAAACCGTTTATTCCTAGCCTGGCTCGTTAACGTCCCTTGGTGCTTCTCCAAGTAAAGCTCCCCGCGCCAAGACGGATACCGCGACATCTTCGCGCCCAATCTCTCGAAAAACCGCGCCGAAGGCTCTTGCACGACGGGGCTTAAGCCAAGCAGGTTTTTCTCCCGCGCCAGCCGTTCCAAATGCTCCTCGCCGGGTCCGCCGCCTCCGTCGCCGATACCGAACAGCATGAGGCACTCATCCGAAATATTTTTGTCCAAATACTCGCGTTCCGCCTTCACAATCGACCGGGGCGCCGCCGGACTGTTATACGTATCCTCGGGAGGCATGTGCGTCAATACCCGCGAGCCGTCAAGCCCCTCCCACTGGAAGGTATGATGAGGATGCTTATTGTACACGCTCCAGGAAAGCTTCTGCGTCATCATGTAATCCACGCCTGACTTCTTCAAGATTTGCGGAAGGCTAGCCGTATAGCCGAACACGTCCGGCATCCACAGCGTCTTCATCTCCATCCCGAATTCCTGGTTAAAATACCGCTTCCCGTACAAAATTTGCCGGATCAGCGCTTCACCGCCGGGTACGTTCGTGTCCGACTCTACCCACATTGCGCCCTGCGGCTCCCAGCGCCCCTCCGCGATTCGTTCCTTAACGCGCGCGTACAGCTTCGGATAATGCCGCTTCATCCAGTCATAAAGCTGAGGCTGGCTCGCGCCGAACACATAATCGGGATATTGCTCCATCATCCGCAGCGCTGTCGAGAACGTTCTCGCGCCTTTGCGGATCGTCTCACGGATCGGCCACAGCCAAGCCAGATCGATATGCGCATGTCCGATGGCGCTGATCGTCAGCACGGGATCTCCGCCCCGTTTTGCCAGCTGTTCGCTTAGAAGCGACCGCGCTGCCGCCACCTTCTCATCCGTCAGTTCCGTTAACAGCAGCGAAACATCATACAGCGCTTGAAAAATCCGCGCCTTCCGGGCCGTTCCTTCCGGCAGCCGCGCCGCCGTTTCCAGAAGCACCTCCGTATCGTAATACAGCTGCCGGACTTGTTCGCGGCATACCGCGATAACCGATTCCTTCAAGGTCCCGCTCCGGAAGCGGCCGAACAGGTCGTTGCAGCCGCCGTCGCCCCAAAGGTCAACGGTCTCCCCGCCGGTTGACGATTCGCTGATGTGAACGACTCTTTTGCCCGGCAAGCCGAGCGAATAATCGAACTCCGAATTAATATTTGTCAATCCTTGCGCCGGCGAGCCTTCTTCATCCACGAGGCACAGCTCGCCGTTAATATCGATCAGCAGAACGATTTTGCTGCCCTTTGCCTTCTCCGGCACTTTGCCGGTGAAGCGAAACCACCCGCAATCCCATAAGTTGCCCCAACGGTCGCCTGCAGTAAGTTCCAGTTTCCGCCCTGACATTCTGTCCTCGTACGGAACGGGCTCCGGCGTAATCCATGCCGTTACCTGCAGCTCCGCGACCGGCTCATAGATATGCCCTTTCAAACGTTCTAACATCGATTTCAGCTGATCCTCTCTTACCGTTTCATAGGGCATCGCCTAGTCTCCTTCCCAGCCTGATATATCGTTCGAACTCATGCAAATATGTAATGCCGGCTGCCAGTGCATATAAAAGTTACCATGCTCATCCGAATGAACAGGTTATACCGGTCATAGATCCTCTCTCGCTGCCTAGTGAGAGGCCTAATTTCAATATAATATATAAGTTGAATATATTCAATATATAATTAAAAAAAGATCTTTTCCGCTGAAGGAAAAGATCTTTTTTAAACAACTCTGATTACGTCTCTGTTTACGTCTTCGCGGGATATGCGCCTGTCGTCTGTCCGACGACCAGCTCCGGCTTGATGACTATTTTGCTGTATTTTTGCGCCTGTTCCTGATTGCCTTCAATGATACCGAGAAGCCTGCCAGCCGCCTGATAGCCCATGTCATGCTCAAATTGCTTAATGTGAGTGAAGATGCCGAACTCCTCCACGATCGAGGTCGGATCGTCGAAGCTGATGATGGACAAATCATCCGGCACGTTCAAACCGGCTTGGCGCGCCATTTGGTAAATTTGAACCCCAAGCCGCCCGTTAAGCGTGATGTAGGCCGTCGCCATGCGGTTCCGGATATAACGGTACAACGGATGCTTCTCCGAATCCTTTAAGCTTCCCACATAAAAACCCGTAATCATGTGGGCGGGATTGATCAATGCTCCCTTTTCCTTTAACGCGTTCATGTAGCCGTCAATACGTTCCTGCACCGTCACCGTCTGAAGAGGGGAATCGGAGCAGATCGCAATCTCCCGGTGGCCGAGCTCCCACAAATAATCAACCGCAAGCTTTGTTCCAAGGCGCCCGTCTGCAGCGATATAATCGGTCTCGACGCCAGGCAAATATCGGTCGATGAGCACGAACGGGTATCCGGAGAACTTCATGCCGAGTATTTCCTCGTTGTAATTTTCTTCATCCACCGGAAATACGAGCAGCCCCTCTGCTCCGACGTCCATTAACGTCTTAATCGCTTCCTTTTCCTTCTCCAGATCGCCGCCGGACAGAAGAATCATGCTCCTGTAGCCTTTCTCATGAAGCGCCTTCTGTACGCCGTCGATCAACCGGATCGCAAAATAATCGTAGATGGAAGGCATCACTAGCCCGATTAACCGCGTCTGCAGTCCGTGCTCCCTGCGTTCCTCGTCAGCTGCCGCGATCGATCGCGCAGCTTCTCCGGCCCCTCTCGCTTCCTTGCCGCTTACAAAACTTCCTTTGCCGGGCACCCGGGTAATCATCCCGTCATTCGCCAAGCCGGCCATGGCGTTAACAACTGTGATTTTACTCACATTAAACCGTTTCATAAGATCCTTTTCCGTTGGAATGCGGTCTCCCGCTTTCAGTCCTTCAGAATCGATCAGGTCCCGGATGTAGTCCTGTATTTTCTGATAGAGCGGGGTGCGAACTGTTGAATTCATAAGCAATCACCAAACTTCATATTGATATTTGTAATATATAATATAGGTTTGGCGGTGATTAAGCAATCCCCATCCCGTTTGTCGAATAAGATCATTTATTGGGAGTAACATAATATTCAATATACCGACTTTCCTAATCCACCCTTCCGCCGCTCATTATTTTTGATGAAATTTATCGGAAAAGGAAATTAAATTTATATATATTCAATATGTATTAATTTGTTCATTTTGCCATCACTTGTAGTCGGGTACCATATCCATCCCTCTATGCTCATAAAAGAAAAGCCAACCCGATAGAACGGGTTGACCTCTTTATAGGCGCTGCACTCGCCGCTACTCTTCCTAACTTCTCACCTTCCCATTAGCTATCAGCCTCGGGTAACTGGTGTTCTTAATATTCGATCATCTCCGCACACGGACAGCCGCCGCAGGCTAGTATACCCGAATCTCGATAATTTCGGCGCGCGGACAGCCGTTGGTCGCTTCCACTACGCAGCGAAGCTTAGCCGCGTTGACCGCCTCGTCGAAGCGGTGAATTTGTTTGCGCTTATGATTGGCCTGCTGCCGATGAAGCACAGTCCAGGCACCGTCGACCAAGGCTTCAATCCGATAGTCGCGTACGAGCTCCGGTATGATTTCGAAAGGCGTCCGGTGGTGATGAAGGTTAATGAGATCCTCGTTCACGTCGTCGTTAAATACGAGCTGAACCTCTTTGAAGGAGACCGGTCCGTCCCACGTCAATTCGACCCACGCCTCTTGACCGGCAGAAAGCGGCTCCGAGGCCCACAGATGCGGGCCGCCATACGGCCGCAAATACCCGTCGGTCACGCCGGCTGCCGAATAAGCCTCCGTCTCAGGCTTTGCCCGGAAGCAGAATGGCCGGCGCACCAGCTTCCGCATTCCCCACTGCACAACTAATTGTTCGTGACGGTGATCCTCCATCTCTTTTACCGCCCGCGCCTCTTCTCCCCGTTCGAACGCAAGCACGCCCGTGAGCGGTTCCTGCGACAAATGAAGCTGCACATGCTCGTTTGCCCGAATGATGATGAAAGCATTTTGGGCATGCTCCGGCTTCCAGCCGACCGGCACGCCGATCCACTGCCGCTCACCGGCACCCACGACCGCCGACGAACTCGCTTCAAGCTGCTGCGGAACATAGTTTTCCGCGCGGCCCGTACTCCACGCCTCGATCTGAAGCGTCGTTTCCTCCTTCGCGTCGACGAGCAATTCAATCTGCTGAAGCTCGCCGGATACCGGCAGGAGCAGCGCCGCATCGCTCGCAAGCGGATACGTCTCGGCCGGCGTCTCTACCGCCAGCCTTCGCAGCGTGCTCGAAGCGTTGACCGCCGCTTGACGGGCCAGGTCCCCGTCGTCGCTGCTGCGAATGCCAATAACGGAAGCATCCTGGCGCAGCAGCGTCTGCAGCAATTCGCCCAGATGCTCCCGATACACGCCGCGCGGCGTCGTCCGGTGCTGTACCGCCAGGGCGGCCCCGGTTCCCGCAGCTTCGCCGATTACGGCGCAGGTCGCCATGACGCGCGTCGTACCGAAAGCGACATGCGTCGCGCTAATATTGCGGCCGGCAAAAAGCAGGTTTGACACGTTGACGGAGTAGAGTGAACGAAACGGAATATGATAACACCCGTCCATATGGAGATGCTTCGACCCGCTCTCGGTCGAATACATGCCCTGCGGCGGATGCAGGTCGATCGACCAGCCGCCGAACGCCGCCCTGTCCTCAAATTCCCGCTGCGCGATAATATCATTCTGGTTCAGTACGTAGTCCCCGACAAACCTGCGGTATTCCCGTTTGCCCGGAAGCGAGCCGACCCATTCCAACGTCATATTCTCCGCATCGAATTTGCCGGAGTTTTTAATATAATCCCATATGCCGTAAATGACTGACCAAAGCTCATCCCGGATCCGCTCGTTCTCGTGAACGGTATCCAGCTCCCCGCCCCATTCGATCCACCAGTAGTGGCAGCCCGAATCGCCGCTGCGGATCACGCGTTTCATCGGAATAGACGTCTTCGCTATATCCTTGGCGAAGCTCGGCGCCACGTATTTGACCGGATGGCCGACGTCTTTGCTGTAGAACAAAATCGTGCTGCCCAGCGTAATGTCGTCAGCTTCATCAGGCGCCCACTCTTCGTTATATTCATGCCGCGCCTCCCGGCCCAGACGGTACTTCGCCCCGGCCATAAACCCGACCAGACCGTCGCCCGTGCAGTCCAGAAACATTTCGCTTTCGAATCGGATCCTGCGCTCCGAGCCCATCATCCAGCCGGTAACGGACAGAATGCGCCGATCCACCTCGCTCCCCTCCGCTTCCGCCTCGTGGACATCCGTATTCAGAAACAGCTGAATATTTTTCTCGGCCAATACCGTCTCCAGCACCACATTGTCCCAAAAGTACGGATTGCCGTCCGGATTGCGGAATTGGTTCTCGACGAACATTTCGCCCATAATCCCCGTCTCGCGGGCGTAACGATGCGTTCCATGCGCGGTAGCGCCGCAGACCCATACCCGGACCTCGCTGCTGGAATTTCCGCCAAGCACGGGACGGTTCTGCACAAGGGCAACCGTCCGGCCAAGCCGGGCGGCGGCCACCGCGGCGTTAACACCCGCAAGTCCGCCTCCGATGACCGTTATGTCGGTTTGAATCGTTTCATTTCTCATGTCATGTGCACCTCTTTCTTATCCATAATTTCATTATTCATTAAAAAACGATTAACCGCTTACACCCTCGATAAGCAACATTATAATGAAAAATCTTTACTTTTCACATACACGTAATTAACATAAACATATACATTATTTCATGAGGGAGAGGATCGGATGGAGACTTTGGACTCCTCTTTGACGCCGCTTGCGCATTCGCACATTTATTGGAATCACATTCAAGCCTTTCAGTTACCTGAAGACAAGTATGCCGCTTGGGTGCTCTTTGCCGTCACGGAGGGCCGGTTTCGTTACGAAATCGGCGGTCAGAGCGGCGAGGCGGGCTTCGGTGATCTCGTCTTATGTCCACCGGATACCAGATTCGCAAGAGAGGTAATCGAGCCGTTGTCCTTCCACTTTTACCGCTTCGACTGGATCGCTGACAACGAACGCAACGGTGCGCTTCCGACCGCCGTCCGGCTAACCGTCCGCGATCATAACCGGCTGGCGTCCAATTACTATTATTTAAAACATCTTTCAGCAAGCTCAAACGGCGATATGGCACGGCATGACCTTGCCCGGCATCTTCTCCGCGACCTGTGGCAGCTGAGCTGCATAGAAGCACAGAATGCTTCCGATTCCAGCCGCCACCGCCCGCCAAAAGGGAATGACGAAGAAGACATGCAGGAGGCTGCCCGAATGATAAGGCATCATGCCTACGGAAGGCTTATCATGAAGGAACTCGCCGAATCGATCGGCTTGTCGCCGGTGCGGTTCACCCGAAAATTTCAATCGGCATTCGGCCAAACCCCGATCGATTATTTGACTACCCTGCGTCTCCGGAAAGCGCAGGCGATGCTGCTTGAATCGGAACTGACGCTCGACCAAATCGCGGAGCGATGCGGGTACGATAACGGCTTTTATTTAAGCCGGGTTTTTTCGAAGCGCCTGCACATCAGCCCCGCCGCCTACCGGAGAACGAACCGCATCTAACACGAAGAAACCGTACCCGCATGTATTCTTGCCGTCTTGCGGAATTGAAGCAATGAGCCGGTAGCGTCTTCAAAGGAAAAATGGAGGGGGAATGTAAATGGCAATGCCGACACATCTTGTAGCCGTAGGCGGTATCGTGGAAGATGATCGGGGAAATATCCTTTTGGTAAAAAATCAGCATGGAGGAAGGTGTTTCCAGGCGGGCAAGTGGAATCCGGAGAAAATTTGCAGGATGCGTTATGCAGAGAAATAAAAAAGACATCGGGGAGCCGTTGGGTCGCTAAGGATAAAGCGCTTGAGCGGGTTACGGCGCCGGCGATCCGAACCCGCTTTCAAGCTTATTTAGATTTTTCCGGTAGCATACTCTTTATGGAATACATAATTCGGAAACGCCGAGCTGCGAGGATAATTGCCGGTTTAATCCGCAACAACGCGGAAGCCGCAGTTGCCCGTCGAGCTGTCCGGCGTATTTGAGCTTCTGGCTGCAAGCCGATACCGGTTGCAATAGGAGCGGTGGCACAAATAGGAGCCGCCCCGCATTGACCTCTTGCCTGTCGGCTGCGCAAACCGAGGATTAACCGAATCCGTCTGCTTATGATAGCCCGGGCTGAACCAATCCGCGCACCATTCCCAGACATTGCCGGACATATTATAGAGGCCGTAGCCGTTCGCTTTGTACGCATTCACCGGCGCCGTCCCCACGTAACCGTCGCTTGCATTGTTCTTGACCGGAAATTTCCCCTGCCAGATGTTGCACATATGCTTGCCGTCCTGCTTCAGCAGATCGCCCCACGGGTAGGTTTTCCTAGAAAGTCCGCCCCGTGCCGCATATTCCCACTCCGCTTCGGTAGGAAGCCTTGTGCCCGACCAGCGGCAGTATGCCTCGGCATCCCGCCAGGAGACGTGAACGACCGGGTGATCGAGCCTGTTCTCTATGTTCGAATCCGGCCCTTCCGGCTTCGCCCAGTAAGCGCCTTCAACCACAAGCCACCATGGAACCTGCTGCGGGACATTTTTTACTTTCTCCTGCGTCTCCTCGGAAGCGAGCAGATGGAAGACGAACGACCAGCCGAACCTTTCCGCCTCCGTCACATAACCTGTCGCTTGGACAAAGGTGCGAAATTGTTCGTTCGTTACGGCGTACGGGGAGATCCGAAACGGCGAAACCGTCACCTTGCGCACTGGCCCCTCCCCATCCGCGGGAAAGCCGTCCGCCGAATTCGTGCCCATCTCAAACTCGCCGCCGGGAAGCGCAATAAGCCGCTCTAATATTTCTCCGTTTCCGGCAGTCGCCTCTTCACTGGCGGCAGCTTGTACGATTTTGCCGTCCGCATTTGGCTGTATGTCCTCCCTGCTGGCGGCGCAGCAGCATATTTGTTGCTCCGTCATTACTTTCCCCTCTCTCAATCTGCTCTATCCATACAAAGCGATCCCGACTAATCCGGAAATAACAATGACGGACACAGGATGCTTGCGGAACACAAGAAACGCGATTAACGAGCCTGCAAAAATAAGGATCTGGCTCCAGGTGTACCAGGACAACGGCGTAAACATGCCGTTATTGCCGGCAAACATAATGGCTGTATAAAAAATTAGACCGGTGATGACCGAGCGCAAGCCGTAAAAGGATGATTGCACCAAAGGATGCTCGCTGATTTTGTAGAACAACATGCCGACGCCGAGAATCAAAAGAAGCGAGGGCAGAATCGTTCCAAGCATAGCAATCACGGCGCCAAGCACGCCCTGCTGCTCGTAACCGATAAAAATAGCGATATTCGTGGCAATCGGACCGGGCGACATTCCCGTAAGAGCAATCACGTCGGTAAATTGCTGCGCCTCCATCCATCCGTGACGGTTGACGACCTGCTCCTGAATTAACGGGATCATCGCGTATCCGCCTCCGAACGATACCAATCCGATCATAAAAAAAGTGATAAACAAATCGATTAGCATGGCAACTCCCCGCCTATATCATATAATCGTATACTTCCTCTTCTTTGTGAAGCTTTGTTTTAAAGCCCAGCTTCTTCCGCAGCCAAATCATCGCAATCCCGGCGAGCGCGCCACCTATTATTAGGATGACTGGGTGAATGTATTGATTGAAAAAATAAAGCAAAGCAACCGTAGCCGCGATCATTCCGATCGTCGTTTTGTCGACGGCGGAGGTCTTCCAGGTTTTGTACGCGGCGTACACGATCAAGGCGACGATCGTCGCGCGAATGGAGACGAAAGCTGCCGCTACCTTCGGATGGTCCTTCATTTCCAGGAAAAAGAGCGATAACAAAAGCACGATACAGAAGGTCGGAAGCAAAACGCCGATCGTGGCAGCTACCGCTCCCATGACGCCGCCAATTCGATATCCGATAAATGTCGCAGAATTGATCGCGATCGCACCGGGTACGGAGCCGGAAACCGCAAAAATATCCGCTACATCCTCTGATTGGAGCCACTTCCGTTTCTCCACCACTTCACGCTCGATGACCGGAATCATTGCATAACCGCCGCCGAAAGTAACCGGCCCAATTTTAAGAAAAGTAACGAATAATTGCCACATCAGCTTCCAGCGCACTATGCCCATCCTTTTCTCCCCCTTCTCTATACGCAATACAACCTTTGTTTACGATGACATCAATAGCTACATTATAACATCTTAATACCAAAATGAAATAAAGATTCCGCAAACATTACACCTATTTTTATTAAATGTCATAAAATAGGCAAGTGTAATGTGTTGACTGCTCAAAATTAAGGCGTTATATCCTATTGGAATGATTAGTTTATTTCATTTTGGTCTTAACTACTCTAGCATCTATTAACCGGTCAAAAAAAGGTTTATAAACAAAAAGAAGCAGCTGCTACGGCAGCTGCTCTTCATTGTTAAACGATATAAGTTGAACGATTGATTTACATCGGCTGTTATCG
Organism: Paenibacillus harenae DSM 16969; assembly: GCF_000422465.1. Taxonomy (GTDB): domain Bacteria; phylum Bacillota; class Bacilli; order Paenibacillales; family Paenibacillaceae; genus Pristimantibacillus; species Pristimantibacillus harenae. The sequence goes on from NZ_KE383842.1 coordinate 1,850,016, forward strand.
CTGCGGGAGCAAATTATTCTTACGATCGCTGCTCCAGCCAAATGGTCTGAATAGGTAAACCCTGTTTGGTAACTATTTGGACTGCAAAAAGCGATCACTTCGTTTCTCCAGAACGATGGGCTCTCTCCGCTCCATGCTTTCGTTTCTTTCGTTCATCTTATATAGAAACCTTTTTTAATTTAATTAAGAGACCTCAAGCGGCTGGAACAAGAACGGCGTTCCGTTCACATAGGCGCTCAATATCGCTTGTGCGTAGGGCTGTTCTTCAATCAAGCCTTCCGTCTCAAGCGGATTCTCCGCATGGAAGCTGTATGCCTCGACGATCGCTATGATGAAGAAGCATTCCAGCTTCGGAATGGCTTCGTCATCCATTTGTCTGACCCTTTCATACCCTTCGATGAAATAGGCTCTCTGTGACGGATACAGCCCCATGATCGATTGAGCCATGTCATAGAGATGATAGCCGAAGCCGCACCTGCCGAAATCGATGGGATACGGTTCGTCATCCCGAAATACGATGTTGCCAATGTGTAAGTCCGCATGGATCATGCCAAAGTTCCGTTCATGACTTGTGAACGTGCCGAGACGATCCGCCGCTTTAGCGGCTGCCTTGGCGTACAATTCAAAGGCTTCATCCGCAATGAAATGCCTGTGATGCTGTCTTAGATGCGCCCAGTCCCGATGAAAGCTCTGGCTGCCCCAGGTTGGGCGCGCAAAGCCGCTGGATGGGTTAAAATCTGAGCTTGCCTCGTGAAGTTTCGCCATCATCGCCCCCATTTTCCGGACGGCTTCCTCTGTTAGCGCCCCTTTCTCCAAGCGTTCTCCCTCGATCCATTTCAGCAAAGTCGAATAGAACCGTTGCCCGTCGTTGTCCGCCGTTTCCGTAACGAAATCTCCTTGCCGGTCAGGTACGGCTGCGGGCAAGTTAAGACCCTTGCTCTTCAACGCCGACAACCATTCCAGTTCGGAAACGGTTTCCTCGCGCAGTTTGCTTGCCGGGTGAATGCGGAGCAAGAACTGTTCTCCCTCGCCGGTTACGATGCGGAAGGTGACATGTTCGGATACTTGAATGAAGTGAATGGAGCTCCAGTCCGCTTCGTATTTCTGTAAGGCATTAAGCGCTGCTTGCTTTGTTTGCCTCAGCGTTTGGCGCCGATTGATCTCGGTATCGATCCGAAAGCCGGTATTCATTGCAAATCTCCTTTGTGTTTTCATCATTGTAACAGTCGAGAAAGCCGTTAGTGCGGTAATTTATCTTTTAAATCGTATTTTCTATGCCGATATGACAAAGAGTGAAAATGTACCGAAACGAAACGAAACGAAATGATCCATCTCTCTTCAAACACCTATGTAGCAAACCATATTTACGTAAGCTATAATAGGAAAAGATTAATTCCCATTCATTTAGTCGGAAAATGAGGTTAACCGATGAGCATCCTTCCAATGAACAAAATTCCTTCATCCAAGAAGCTGATCTACACGCGGATCGCCGAGCAGGGTGTTGTATCGAAAGCGGAATTGCTGTCGGCATTTTCTTTTACCAGCAGCTCGCTTACCCGGCTTCTTGACGATATGGTAGCTGAACAATTGTTGATTACGTCAGGCTTAGGACCGTCGAGCGGCGGCAGGCGGCCGATATTATACGAGATCAATCCCGGCTACGGTTATTTTTTCGGCTTGGAGATTTCGAGGCGTTATTCTACGCTGGGCTTTTTTGATATGAAAATGAATCCGATGTCCTTGATCCGTTGGCGGATGGATGAAGCGATGACTCCTGGTCAGCTCGTTGAATACGTCTCCAATAACATCCGGTCGATCATTCAGGATCACAAGCTTGAGAAGCAGCAGGTCATCGGCATCGGAGTCGGAGCGGTCGGACCGCTGGACCGGCAGAAAGGCGTCGTTCTGCGTCCTTTGAACTTCCCGGCTGCGGGGTGGAAGGATGTTCCGATCTGCGCCATGCTGGAGGAGAGAAACGGCATCCCGGCTCAGCTCGAGAACGGGGCGAATGCGGCGCTGCTCGGCGAACACTGGTCGATGCGCAGCGAGAAGCTGCAGCATATGCTCTATGTCCATGCCGGCGTCGGCCTCCGGTCCGCAATGATGTCATACGGACAGATCGTGCACGGCTCCATCGATATGGAGGGCTCGATCGGCCAAATGATCATTCAGACGGACGGACCAAGATTGGAGGAGCACGGCAATTACGGAGCGCTTGAAGCGTTCGTGTCGGTTCAGGCGCTCGAGAAGCAGGCGCGCACGCATGTCAAAATGGGCCGCTCCGAGCTGATTCTCGACAGCCTCACGTCCCCTGAAAAAATCAATTACGATACGCTGCTCCACGCCGTCTCCCAGAATAATCCGTATGCCCGCGAGCTGCTTATGCAGTCCGCCGCGTACTTCGGAATTGGATTGGCCAACCTGCTGAATGTGTTCCATCCGGAGAAAATCGTACTTGGCGGCGTTCTAGTCAGCTCTACGGAACAGTTCTACCAGACAGCGATCGAAATCGCGCGGAAAAACACGTATTATTATCCCGACTATCAGCCTTCCTTCTCCAAAGGGCAGCTGCGAGAGGATGCCGTTGCAACCGGCTCGGCTTTGATGGTGTGGAAAGGTATGGAGATCTAACAAAGAAGAAGGCTTTCACGGCTTCGGAATCGGGCGCAGCACCCAGCATATGCGAAGCGAGCAGCATCTGATCCACTTGTTCAACAAGGAGACCGGCTTCCCGCCCATCGACTATTTCCTGCGGATAAAAGGTATAATGGGCCATTCGCCGACCGTATACCGAAGGGATAGAAAGAATAAGGCGCTCAAGCCGCTTCAAGCCCGGCTGAGCGCCTTATCTATAGCTGCGGCAAATACCTTTCCTTCACTATGTTAAGATGATGGAGGGTATGTCCGATGATGAAATACGTGAGCGCTGAGGCTGATGTCGCGGCTTGATTGACCACTGCTGATCGCTGCAGCTCCTCCCCGGTTAAACCCTGCACGAGCGAGATCGTTGAAGCTCGGATGGTGCGGAATTCGGCTATGATCCCGGTGAGCGGACGTCGGTCGAAATTTGTTAAGTTCACGAAGACCTCGGCATGCCGCGGCAGCGGAGTCGTGTCACCTCTCGCAGCGCAGAGAAGCCGGTAGCTCATGATCCTCTCCGTGTCCATTAAATGGCCGAGTACTTCCTTCAAGCTCCATTTTCCCTCGCTGTACCGAAACATGGATTGCTCTTCTTTCAACGAGTCGCATATGGCTAGAAGCTCCCGTTCCTGATCCAGAAGCAGCTCCACCGGATCGCCTTCCGGCACTGCCCTTATATAGGCTCCGATATGGGGATGAAATTCGCCTTCTTTCGGTTTTCCCAAATACATCGCACGTCCCCGCTTTCCTGTGAAAATTTCTTAGTGCATTGAAATTCTCTTAATCAATAATAGTCCCTTTATCAAACCTTTAAATCAGGTTTTCTTCTATGTCTCGTTCGTTGCTCAAAGGCAAATGCTATACGAATAAGCAAGGATTCACTAAATGCTTTTCCCGCGAACGTAACCCCGAACGGTCTTCCATTTTCCTTGTATCCCGCGGGAACAGCTATGGACGGATACCCTGCCTTTTCGGATTTCGCAACGGATTTTCCATGGCTATCCGACTCTTTAATTGATCTTGTCCGTACTTCAAAGCCTTCTCAGCATTTTCTTCGTTCCATTCAATCAATTGCGTATAGGTATGGACAGGCATATGGGATGGAAGTCCATCGTTAGAATAAATCTATCTTTTCAAGAAATTTTCGGATAAAATGATGGATGCCAACCGGCAATTCTTTATCGGAGGTGGAGCTTATTTTTCCAGATATAACCGAACATCCGCAGTGGCTGCGCAGTCAGTCGAAGAGCTGGTGCGACCAGCTTGCCGCACAGACAGGGCAATATGCTTTGAAGTGGAGCTACACGACGGAAGGTATGGCGGCCGAACACATTTTTACGGAGCAATTATCCGGATTGATCAGAGGCCGCGTGCTTGATGTGGGATGCGGGCACGGCGAATTTACGAACCTTTGGTCGGATCGGGCTGAGGAAGTCGTCGGCTATGACATGACGGAGGGATTTCTTGCGACGGCTACCCGGAACCGGAAACCGAATGTCCGTTTTGTTCTTGGACGCACGCATGACGGGCTTCCCTTCGAAGACAGCTCCTTCGACGTTGCTTATACGAAAAAAGGTCCAACCAGCTGGTATCCTGAAGCAAGCCGGATCCTTCGCCCGGGAGCCGATGTATTATCCCTGCATCCCGGAGACGGAAACGGCGAAGGCGGCGAGCTGGGCCTTATCTTTCCCGGATTGTTCTCCCCTCCTGCCGCAGGAACGCCCATATTGGATATTATCAACACAAGGCTTAACGGGAGCGGTTTAACCGTGCTGGAAATTCGCAACCTCCGCGAAACGGTATATATCCCGTCAGCCGAAGATATTATCGCAATGATAGGTTTTGGTCAAAACGAACATATCCTCAGGTGGGTAGAGGAAAATTATGGCAACAGCATCCGCAGCCAATTTGAACGCCACCGTGGCGAGAAAGGCATCCGGACAACGAACTTCTATTACCTCCTCCATGCCAAAGCAGCCGGATCCATGTAATAGATTATCCCAACTGAGCGACTAAAGTTTTCAATGGGTTGCCTATCGGCACAGCCCATTCGAGCTCAGCCTTTTGAGCTGCATCGACCATGGACAACTGCGCGACAGAAATGGATTGCTTTCTATCGTTTACAAGCAACTCGCTGATATAGTCTGTTATGATCCGGTCATAAATTTCCTTTTCGCCTTGCATGATGAACCCGAAAGCATTCTCGATGACATGGATCTCGAAAGGACTATGCTCTTTCCCTTGAGCAGCCGCATACTCGTTTAATCTTTTCATCGTCCCGTCGACGGTTGCCGGATTCGTGAACAGGAGAATATGCCGCTCCTCCAGACCGCATAGGTACCGGAAGTACGGTTCATCCATTTTAAGGATTGGAATAGACGTCGTAAGACGGCTTTCCTTCAGCAGGGCAATATAATTGGTGCATGTTATAAGAATCGAATCAACCTTTGTCCGGGCGATCCATTCCAGCTGTTCAATGACTTTGTCTTGCGCATGCTTGACATTAAACTCGGCATCTGACGAAAGCCTCATCAGCAGCCCGGGTTCGACAAAATGGACCAGTTCCCGATCATCGGAGGCTAAGGCTTGTTGAATATACGCTATGTTGGAGTGGTGGGCATGCAAGCAGCCCATCTTCTTCTTTATCTTTGCCTTCATCGTTAACGACCGCCTTATTCTCTGACTTCGCAATCATTACTTGTCCTTCAGCCTTTGTTCGTGGTAACGCTCAACGGCCTCCTTCACCGCATCACGCCCCGGTAATTTCGAATTGATTCTGAGCAGGAGAGCGATGATGATGAGAAGTAGAACTACGGTAAAAATTTGAATGCTAACCACCGCCTATCTTTTCATTCGCTTCTAAAAAACAGCTGGGCGTATCGCTTTCCACTAACCGATAAAATGCTTCACGTTCTCGGTAGAAGAGCATACACTCCTTGCGTAACGGACACCCTGAATTCCGAAATAAAAAGCGCGTAGGACCTATTTGCTCCTGCGCGCTTTCCGTCACATGTAATAAAAATTATATCCGAACTGCCTATATATTACAATTTAAATATGATTCTGACCCGGCGGCTATGAGTTCCTCTTATGATCATGAAGCTGATGCTCGTTTTGATGCCATTTTTTTAACATGCCCTGATAAAAACTGCTTTCTTGCTTGCTAAGACCCTGCCTGTTCTTCTTCATGATCAAACGGTTAATGCTTCGTTTCAAAATAATGCTCCGACGTCCTAACATATCCATGTAATTCAAGTCTATTCACCCTCCAGCTTATGTTTTAGAAACGCTCTAACTAAGTATAACGAATGAAAACCGGCTTGAAAAACAGGCTGCAGACGGCTTCTATGCGATAAATAGCTTCCAGACGGTATAAGATTTGCCGTGCGCATCACAATCATACGCTTCCTGCCGCATCCTCCGATTCTCTTTATTAGCGGGTCTGTCAAGGCCTTCAGGCACTAGGCTTGGAAGAGACGATCGAATCCTATATAGTTATAGTCATAGATCTTTATGTACAGGGAGACTTATTCGAGATGGACCGACCGAACGAAATAGCTGAGCAAAAACAGAACAATCTGGCCGCGCTTCAGGAGCAAGCCGATCGAGTGAACGCAATGAGCATTTCCGAATGGCACGCGCTGTTCGAGCGCTGTACAGTTTTCCTGAAGGAGAGCACGCGAAATTCGCAGTATTTACAGGATGCGTTGACGGCGATGAATGAGATGAATGTGACGCTGACACCTGTAAGACGGCAATTATATGAGCTGCATATGTATTTTTTCCTACTCGTGCAGCTTACGCAGAAACCACAAGACGCCCCGTCTTCAAACATGCATTTTATTGGCTTTCATACGCACAGCGCCGCAGCTGAGGTTAAGAGAGTTATAGAAGTTTTTTTTGAAAAAGAGCTTCCTCTCGCCGATGAGCCGGAGTGCCGGCCGCTCGTCATGGAAACGTTAGCTTATTTGCGGGGCAAAATGCTGAACGAACGGGATACCGAACGTTATTTTTGGGATCCGTATGATCGGCTGTGCACGAATTGGCTGAAGCCAAATTTAAGCGAAGAAAGCTTCTTTCTTGAGGAATTGCAGCTTCTGCAGTCGGCTGAGATAGAGCTTGGCTCGCGTATTTCGCGCTTTCCGTGGCTGCTCGCGCAGAGCAGGATGCACTTCTATCTTTCCCGGGATAGGGACGCTTGGTCGTGTCTGGCAGACTTAAACGCCAGCTTCCCTATTTCTGATTCGGATGTTTTGTATTTTTACGACCGGCTGCAAAACGATCGGCAATGGCAGCGGTTAGCCGAATGGCTGACAGAAACGGCCCTGCTGTTCGAAGGTCGGGGCTATCATCAGCTGATCAAATATGCCCGCTGCTGGGAAGCAGTCGTCCTGCAGATGCCGACAGCCGAAGCGCGTATGTTGGAAACACTCGCCCTTCTGCTTCCGCATTCGAGCCGCATCTATGAAGAAAAATTGTTAGCCTATAACAAATGGCAGCAATGGATGGATTATCAACTAAGTGCGGGAAGCGAGCCGCTTCAATTTCGGGCTCCCGTGTTCGTCCCTTTCGAGAAGCATGCGCCGGAGCTGCTTTTGCCTTATTATCATCAAGCCGTGGAAAGGTCTATTCTGCTCAAAAATAGAGACGGCTACAAAGCAGCCGTCAAGCTGCTCAAACGGTTAGCCAGGCTTTACAAAAAAATGAAACGGGAAACGAGCTGGGAGTCGTTCATTACGGAGCTTGCCAGCCGCAACAGCAGGCTCCGCGCACTGCAGGAGGAGCTGCGGAAAGGAAAACTGATCGGATGAGCAAGCATTTGAACACCATCACCCTATTAACCAGTTTAACGGCATATGGCGATGCGCTGATCTACGGAACGCAAGAGCAAGGCGAAGAGCGATTTTTAAACGGACTATACTTGAAGCAGCGTTTGTTCGCATTACATGAAGCTTCTCTTTATGGCACAGAGCTGGAATTGCAGCAGGTGCAGGGCATCGAGCTCATTCTGCTTCCCGCCGAGCAGGTCATTCCCTTCTTTGCCGAAGGCAAGCGGCTGGAGCATATCGAATGGATATGGGGCGGGCTGACTAAGATTGTCGTTCAGCTTGCGCCTAAGCTCGTTGCATGCCTGGAAGAGCGTCTTTATATCCCCAGCTATCGCGCTTTCCAAGAGGGCAAGCTGCAGTGGACATGGGATGAAGCGGCTTTGGACGATCAAACGCGGTCCGTGCTGGAACAGGCGGACGAGAGCTTCAAGGAAGGACTAAGCGCGGCCTTTTCCGCTTTCGTGAATCACCGTCATTATGGAACGGAATCGACTGCCGCCGATTTAAGAAGGGAATACCCTCTTCTATTTGCAAAAAACCATCCGGCTATGGCGGGCTTAGACCAACAAGCTTGGCTTGTTGCGGTCGGCTGGAAAGCCGATACGGCGCCGTTCCGGCCTGTCCTTCAGCTGCTGGAGCCCGATGACTCCGAATCGGCGTGGCGGCTCAGGCTTGTCCTCCAGGACAAACGCGATCAAGCTTCGATAGCCCCTATCCGCCTAAGTTCGAACGGCGAAGCCTTCGGCTCATGGCCTGCGGGCTGGTCGGCTCACGTCGGCAGCCGGTCGAAGGGCTGGCTGGACAGGCTGCGCGTTTGTTTGCCCGAAGGGAGAATAAGCGGCCATCATGAGGATATTTTGAGCCGGCCGTTAAGCGATGAAGGGGCATGGCATTTCTTATCCGCAGACAGCAAGCAGCTGTTGGAGGCCGGCTGGCAGGTGCTGCTTCCCGCATGGTGGGAGACAGCCAGCCGCAAGAAACCCCGGCTTCGCGCCAAGGTGAGCTCCGAGACAGGAAGCGGCGCGGGAAGCTCCTTGTTCGGGCTCGACTCGCTGGTCGATTTCGATTGGCGTGTATCCATCGGCGATACGGACCTTTCCGAGGCGGAATTTGACGAACTTGTCGCCCGCAATGAACGGTTAGTTCGTTTTCGCGGCCAATGGACCCTGCTTGATCCCGCCCTGCTGGCCCAAATCCGCAAAGCGATGGGCGGCATCGACAGCTCGCAAGGCTTGTCCTTTCAGGATGTGCTTCAGCTCCATCTGCTCGGCGGCGGGGCCGGTGAAGAAATCGCCGAGGACGAACAAGAAGCAGATCAGGAAACGCGCCTCCGGCTCGAAGTGGAATTGAATGAGCATCTGACGCAGCTTATCCGTCAGCTCGGTCAGCAAGCCGAATGGCCGAAGCTTGACGTGCCTGCCAAGCTGCAGGCTGAGCTTCGTTCGTATCAACGGGACGGCTACGCCTGGTTGGCTTTTATGCGCCGTCTCGGGCTTGGGGCTTGCTTGGCCGATGACATGGGTCTCGGAAAAACCGTGCAGCTGATCGCTTATCTGCTGCATCTTCAAGAAAGGACAGCACATCAGGTGGAGGCTACTCCTTCACTCATCATTTGCCCGACCTCCGTGCTAGGCAATTGGCAGAAGGAAATAAGCCGCTTCGCCCCTGCTCTGCAGGTGATGCTTCATTATGGCAGCAAGCGGCTTGGTGGGGAAAGCTTCCATGCAGCTCTCAAAGATGCGGACGTTATCCTGACTTCCTATGCGACAGCTACGCTGGATCAGGAGCTGCTTCGGACGTTTACCTGGGCAACCATTAGTCTGGACGAGGCGCAAAATATTAAAAACGCCCAGACGAAGCAGTCCGCCGCCGTTCGCAGCTTTTCCGCACGGCACCGGATTGCTCTTACCGGCACTCCAATCGAGAATCGGCTTTCGGAGCTGTGGTCCATCTACGATTTTATGAATCCCAATTATTTAGGCAGCGCTGCCGGCTTCACGAATCGCTTCGCGAACGCCATTGAGAAGGATCGGGATGCGGCCCGAACCGCCGACCTGCAGAAGCTCGTCAAGCCGTTCATGCTTCGCCGCAAGAAGAAGGATCCCGCCATTCAGCTTGATTTGCCGGACAAAAATGAAATGAAGACGTATATTCATCTGACGTCCGAGCAAAGTGCGTTATATACGCAAACGGTCAATCAGCTGCTCACGCGGATGCAATCGCTGGAGGGCATCGAACGCAAAGGGGCCATCCTGTCCGCTCTCACGCAGCTTAAGCAGCTTTGTGACCATCCCATCCTGCTGACGAAAGAAGCGGTCGCTGAAACCGCTGCGGCAGCCGAAGGCGAGATGGATACGGAAACGCTCATAAACCGCTCGGCTAAGCTGGAACGATTGCTCGCGATGGTCAAGGAGCTTCGGGACGAGGGGGAACGGTGCCTCATCTTTACGCAGTATGTCGGGATGGGACAGCTGCTGCAGTGTGTGCTTCGGCAAGAGCTTCAGGAGCCCGTTCTGTATTTGAACGGCAGCACGTCCAAATCCGCCCGCGACCGGATGATTGAGCAGTTTCAGCGGTCGGATCTGCCGCCTGACGAGCAGCCTGGCGTGTTCATTCTTTCGATCAAAGCCGGCGGCGTCGGCCTTAATCTAACTGCAGCGAATCATGTGTTCCACTTTGACCGCTGGTGGAATCCGGCCGTCGAGAACCAAGCCACAGACCGCGCCTACCGCATGGGACAGACGCGCGACGTTCAGGTCCACAAATTCATTTCCCTCGCAACGCTGGAGGAGCGCATTGACGAAATGCTCGACAACAAGCAGCAGCTTAGCGACAACGTGATTACCAGCTCCGAAGGCTGGATTACCGAGCTGTCGACGGAAGCGTTAAAGGACCTGTTCACATTACGCCAGGACTGGAGCGGCTGAATGGGAAGAGCTGCAGTGGCGAGGTGCAGGAATGCACCTCCCTTTTCCTGCTATGTTTCCAGGCTCCATTCAGATGCATTTCTGCACCTCATCTCGCCAACTTTACCTCCCGGGCTCCATTTTGGTGCATTTCTGCACCTCATTTCGCCAACATAACCCCCTAGGCTACATACTGGTGCATTTCTGCACCTCGTTTCGCCAACATAACCCCCTAGGCTCCATTTTGGTGCATTTTTGCACCTCATTTCGCCAACATCACTTCCTAGGCTACATTCTGGTGCATTTTGCACCTCATTTCGCTAATTTTGCCTACCAAGCTCTCCTTTGATCCGCGCCCTATGCTTCGCACGCGCTCATTCAACGGCATTTCTGCCGTTGATCCGCGCCTTATGCTCCGCACGCGCCCATCCAACGGCATTTCTGCCGTTGATCCGCGCCTTATGCTCCGCACGCGCCCATCCAACGGCATTTCTGCCGTTGATCCGCGCCTTATGCTCCGCGCGCGCTCATTCAACGGCATTTCTGCCGTTGATCCGCGCCCTATGCTTCGCACTGCCCCAAAAAAAATAAACTCCGAACGTCAAGATTACCCTTGACGTTCAAAGCTTATTGCTTACAAATTGAAACGGTAGCCTACGCCCCATATCGTTTCGATATACTGCGGCTTGGACGGATCGCGTTCGATCTTCTCCCTCAGCTTGCTGATATAGACCGTCACCGAGGCCAGTTCCCCGAGCGAATCCATTCCCCAGATCCTGTCGTACAAATCATCCTTGGTGAATACCCGGTTCGGGTGCATGGCAAGAAACAGCAGCAGATCATACTCCTTGGAGGTTAACGACAGCTCGGTTTCATTCACGAACACTTTCCGGGACAGCTTATCGATGTGAATGCCTCTAACCTGCAGCTCATCCTTAGGCTGCTGCGTCTGAACGGTCAACCGGTCGTACCTGGCCAAATGCGCTTTGACGCGGGCGACGAGCTCCGCCAAGCTGAACGGCTTGATCACATAATCATCCGCCCCGAGTCCAAGGCCGCGAATTTTATCAATATCCTCTTTTCTCGCGGATACCATGAGGATCGGAATGTTTTTCACCTTGCGCACCTGCTTGCATATCTCAAAGCCGTCCACTCGGGGCAGCATCAAATCCAATATAATAAGGTCAAAATCCTCTTTGATCGCTTTCTCCAGGCCTTTATCTCCGCTTTCCGCGATCTCGGCGGCAAATCCGTTTGCCTCCAAATAGTCCTTCTCCACCTCGGCAATAACCGTTTCATCTTCAATGATCAAAATTTTCTTCATTCCCGCTCACCGCCAGTTCTCCCGATTTGCTGCAAGGGCAACGTAAAGGAGATTACGGTGCCTTCACCGGCCTTGCTCTCCGCCCATACCCGTCCGCCGTGCGCCTCCACGATCTGCTTCACGATCGCAAGACCCAGCCCGCTTCCGCCGGTCGACGAATTCCGGGACTGATCCGCCCGGTAGAACCGGTCGAAAATATACGGCAGCGCTTCGCGGTCAATGCCCGGACCGTTATCCCGGATGCTGATCGCAGCCTCCTCCATACCGGCTGACAGCTTCATGTCTATTTTTTGATTATCCCCAGACATATATTTTACGCTATTATTCACGATATTCATCACTACTCTTTGCAGCTTCTCGCGGTCGGCCGTCACGTAAACCGGCTGGCCCCCGTCGTCATGCAGCTCGAACGAGACAGCCTTCATATGGGGATCCGCCTGCAGCTCCATCGCGCAATCGCGCAGATAAGCGGTCATATCGATTTTCTCAAAATGAAACGGAAGCCGCTTCAAATCAAGCTTGGAAAACAAGAACAGCTCGTCGATCAATCGGTCCATGTCCGTCGCCTTCTTGTCGATCATTTGCATATATTTCGTCCGCTTCTCCTCCGTATCGGCAATGCCGTCGCGGATCCCTTCCATGCAAGCCTTGATTCCGGTAATCGGCGTTTTCAAATCATGGGAAATGTTCGAAATGAGCTCTTTGCGGTTTTCTTCGTACTGCAGCTGAAGCTGGATGGATTGCTTTAACCGCTCCCTCATCTCTTCGAACGCTTCCCCCACTTTTCCGATCTCATCCTTGCGCTTGAGATTAAGGCGATGGTCAAGGTTGCCCTCCTTGATCTGCTCCGCCGCCCTCTTCAACGTATACAGAGGTTTAATGATGCTGCGGGATACGAGGTAGGTCAATAAACCGTTGGTCAATCCGATAATAAGGAGCAGGGACAGGAATAGGATCGGAAAGAGCTGCTGCATTTTATCCAGAATCGGATTCATTTCCGAGAGCAAATAGAGCGTGCCGGCGCTTTGATCCTCAAAAACAAAATCATATTTCTCAACCGTAAACCGGTCATTGAGTTTGTCGTTCCACTCCGCCTCCTCCGGCCGAAACTGTTTCAGCTGGTCGTAGAGCCCGGGACTGTCCACGTAGGGGGACGCATACAGCACGCTGTCTTTTTGGACAATGACAAGCCCGGCCTGCAGCTCATTGAACGCTTCATCCACTTCCTGAAGAAACCGGCTGTCGGCCAGACGGCTCGGTTCATAGCTGGCCATAAATTTGACATTGGACAACAGTTCTTCCCTGCCGCCGATCATATCCCCGGTAAAGATCATATTACCGTGATCTGCCAGCTCATCCGAATGATGACGCTCTCCGATCATATCGCCGAAATAGAACTTTAAGACCAACACGGTGACCGCAATAAATAAGATGACCGGTATGAGGACCATTGCAATATAGGAAATAATCAGTCGTTTACGGATTGTCATGGAGCTTCACCTTGCTTCTATCAAAATGACTTTCGTTCAAATAATAACAAGCTGCCTGTATAAGCCATCATACTATAAGAAACAAGAATGAAAAACGAATTTATCAGCCTGCCGGGCGACGCGCCGCTTCCAATCCACAGCGTATGCCAATCCGTATACGAGAAGACCGACCATACCGCAGCCTCGGGAAAAATAAACGGGAGCAGTTTAGCCGCAACGAAGATGAAAATCATCAGGCCGAGCGCCCCTGCGCTGCTAGTGAATCGTCCCGCAATGAACACGGCAATCAATCCAATAGCGATCATCGGCACAAAAGCAACCGCATAGGCAATCATGCTGTCAACGATACTGCCAGACCCGTCAACACGGTTTAATAAAAGGGATCCGGCGACCGATGCCGCCCATACCGCCGCCAGATGAACGGCAATGTAGGCCGCCAGCGCCAGTACCTTGGACGCGAATATTTTTGCCCGGGTAATCGGCCGTACCAGAACGAGCTTCAAGGTACGAGCGGAGGTTTCACCGGTAAATAACTCGACGGCGGTCATCATCAGGAACAGCGGCAGAAACAGCGTAGTGAACAAGCCGAGCATCATGATCGGCAGATCGGATCCCAGTCCTGCCCCGATTCCCGTATTGATTTGCAGCAATGCCAGAGCCAGCGCCGATAACGCCGGGATTAGAACGGTCAGCAGAAGGAAGCCTTTCGTTCTCCGCTGCACCCACAGCTTCTCCATTTCATTGAGCCAGTTGGCGGTTAGACTAAACATACGCGTTCGCTTCCTTTATCGTTTGTATTTGCTCTAGATAATATTGCTCCAGCGTCAATCCGTCAGACAGCAATCCCTGCAGCCGATCCTGCCGGATCAGCGCGCCTTGCCGCAAAATGCCGAACCGGTTCACCAGCTTCTCCATATCGCCGATCATATGACTGGAAATGAGAAAGGCGATGCCTTGCTCTCCGGCCAGCCGGCTAATCGTCTGACGGATATCGACCATGCCTTCGATATCGAGTCCGTTCGTCGGTTCGTCGAGAATCATAAGCTGCGGATTCGGCAGCAGCGCTGCGGCAAGCGCCAGCCTCTGCTTCATGCCAAGCGAAAAACCGCCCGCTTTCTCCCGTTTATAAGGCGTTAACCCCACTTCCTCGAGCACCTGATCGATCCGTGATCTCGGTAAATCGGGATAGAATCGGCTGGCCAGCTTCAAATTTTCATACGCGCTCAAATAGTCGTATACATCCGCAGATTCGATCACGCAGCCGACGCGCGCCATCACCTGCTCGAATCGCTGAGGCGCAGGCTGACCGAACAATCGCACCGTCCCCCGATCCGGCCTTGTTAATCCAGTAATAATTTTGAGCAGCGTTGTTTTCCCTGCCCCGTTCGGTCCGAACAGCCCGAACACATCCCCTTTGGACAGCCCGAAGCCGACGTTATGAATCCCGCGGCCGTTGTTGAACCGCTTGGAAACATCCTGTACCTCCAATATCCCTTCCAATCGCTGCAGCTCCTTTCCGTTACATCGTTATGCAGCCGGACAAACTTAGTCCGGCTGCTGCGGCTTCATTTAGTGATGCCAGGGGAAGTTATGCTCGTTATGCTCATCCCGCTGGATCGTTTCAACCTGCTTCCCGGTCAAATCGATCGTGTCCGGCACCGTTTGATTAAAATCGGACATCTTAAAATCAAGGGTAATGACCACTTCATGAGTAGTTCCTGCTTCATCCGATCCCGTTACGACCAGCTCCGCCGTCTGGTGCTCGATATAATTCTCCGCGTTAATATCCGCATCGAAATTGATTTCCTTGACTTGAATCCGATCCGTTAATTTCGGCATTTTCGACATAAGTTCAACATGCATTTCCGAATCGATGTTTGCGTTTGCCCACTGACCGTGATCGGCCATGTTAGAAATAGCCAAGGTTCCGACCGCATTGACGACCGCCGGAATCTGGCTGCCGGACATATGCAGCGAAGCGTGCTTGCCGCCATCCGCCGATTGCTCCACCGTTGCAAGCTCCTTCAGATTGCCCATCAAAGCGTCGATGACCGATTCCATATGTTTAGGAGGTCCGGCATGGCTTTCATCCTTTTGCCATTCCGCTTCTCCTGCCTCAAGTTGCTTATATACCTCGCTCTCGCCAGTGTTCAGAATCACCTTGCCATCCTGCTTGAACATGCTCAATTTCTTCTCTTCGGAGCCGGCGCGAAAATTCACTGATGCGCTCATCGCGTCTTGCCCGTGATTCATCTTCGCAAGCAGGTCCGCGCTTAGTATGGCAGATCCGTTATCCGTAACCGTAATCGTCCCTGCGCTCGTTACGCTGGAGACGGTATGGCTGTTTTTAATAGCCGCTTTATATACGTCATATCCTGATGTGCCCGCCATGGCGGAAACGCCGCTCGCAATAAGCATTACCACTCCTAGTCCAAATACCGCTCCCATCGTCATCCACTTTTTCTTCATTGTTTACCTCCAATATTTTATTTAGAAAGCTTTCTATAACCAGCATAGCCCTCATGTCTAAACGACCTCTTAACGAATTCTAAAAAAAGTATAAAGATCGCTTCAACAAGGTGAAACGGCTGTCGCCGTCCTTTGGCGGCGAAGCGTGTTTCATTCCGAGAAATACAAGCCCAGTATAGAGAAACTTATACTTTCTTGTATTTCATGCAGAAACGCCTGTCGGCGTCCAATTAAAAAAAAGGCCGATCATGGCCATATTTGACCATGATCAACCTTTTTATGCCCCATGCTCCCCTTATTCCCTTATCCAGCCCTCTTCTATGACTAGTTCGCGTATCACCCTGGCAGGACTTCCTCCGGCCAATACATTGTCCGGAATGCTTTTATTGACGGTGCTTTTAGCAGCGATGACGGAATTATCGCCAATGCTGACTCCAGGAAGAATAGTGCAGTCCGCTCCAATCCAAACGTTGTTGCCGATCGTTATTTTTTTGCTGAGATCACCTTGATCGGCACTGTCCAAACGATGATAATTGCTGTCAAAAATGCTTGTTCTTGGACCGATTTTCACGTTATCCCCAATCACGATCTCTTTATTGGCCGCGATGCCCACGCCGGCGTTCACATAAACGTTATCCCCGATTTTCAGGCTTGCATCCTTCGTGCTGGTAATTTGAACAGCCCATGGATGACCGACGATCGAAAGATTTCTCCCTACCTGGATCGTACCTATTTTGTTAACGAACACTTTCCCGCGCAGCTTTGTAGCGGTGCTGCCGAATTTATAAAATCCTTTAAATCTGTACAGTACATTACGAAGTCTCATCACACAGCCTCCCATCTCTATGTTATACGCATATGGAGAAGTATACCAGAAGTTATAGTCCTATTTTGATTAGAAATTATTAAAAATAATAGCTATGTTAAATTATATTGTTGATAATTGAAATATACGAACTTTTGTTCTATAATAGTCGGCATAAACCTTGATTTTGGGGTGATTTTCCTATGGATTTCGGTTTATCGAATGCATGATTGAGGGCTTTTCACTACGTAAGAGTGCAGAATTAATTCATGAGGAGGTTACGCATGTAACCCTATTCTATTGGCGACATAAGATTTTATCCGCTTTAAAGCAAATACCAACCGAAACTTTCCAAGGTATCGTCGAATTGGACGAGACCTACTTCCTATACTCTGAAAAGGGAAAGAAAAATATCACTGAACGTAGACCACGCAAACGTGGTGGTAAAGCCAAATACCGTGGGATTAGTAACGACTAAAAATATGTTAGTTTCTTCCTGTCTGTTTCCTGTAAAGGAGACAAACGTTTATCTTCGCCAAGCATTGTTTACTTGCTAAGCTAGAAGAGTTCAATTAATACACAGGAGTGAGAGTGTGGAGCACAAAGGTAATCTTCTTGCAGGTCGAGTCAAAGAAATCCGTAGGTATCCTGTCAAATCAATTTTAGGGGAGTCCTTGTTAACAGTGTCGATTGACCGTCGAGGTCTCATTGGAGACCGTTTGTGGGCAATCAAAAATAGTAGTGGAAAGTTCGGTAGTGGGAAGACGACCAGACGGTTTCAGCAGATGAAAGGGTTATTTAGTTATAAATCAAGATACGATGGGTCTGTTCCAATTGTAACTATGCCTGATGGATTGGATTATCGAGGTGACGACGATGCCGTAAATGAGGCGTTGAGTAAATGGCTCGGATTTCAAGTAACCTTGACACGAGAAGAGTCAATATCTCATTTTGACGAAGGTCCAATAAGCATAATAACGACCTCCTCAATACAAATGTTGAGTCAGCGATTAGGAGAACCTGTAGACCCCCGTCGTTTTCGAGCGAACATTTTAATTGATACAGATTCAACTGGATTCATCGAAGATGATTGGGTTGATAGATTAGTCAAAGTTGGACCGAACGTAATCCTAAGAGTTGTTGCTCCTCTCCAAAGATGCGTAATGGTGAACAATGCTCAAGAAGAATTACAAGAGGATGTTCGATTACTCCGTGTGTTGGCTGAAAATCATGGTGCAACATTTGGTGTATGGGCGAAGGTCGAACAGTGTGGTGAAATAGCTGTCGGGGATGAAACAATCTTGGAATGACACAAATCGAATTGATAATGGAGATAGTTATAAAATTTACCGCCTTTTTGAAAAGGCGGTTTTCATTTTGTCTGGAATCAACAATTAAATTTAACAGAGCCAAAATAATAAATCGCGGGCAAAAAAAAAAAATGACTCCTTAAAAAATAGGAATCATCTATGAACGGTTAACCGGTTATAAGGAATGATTTACATCCACTTTTTCTGATACGCTGCGATTTCGCGATACTCATCCGTCAAGATCCGGGACATGCGGACAAAGATCCGGCTTAACTCCTTATACTGCTCGACATGATCCGTATTAGGGACATGCTTATGAGACGTCCCCATCATGGTGGATACGACATGAAGGGAATCGACTTCGCCGATGCTGTATAATCCGAGAATCGCAGCGCCCAGGCAGGAGCTTTCGAAGCTCTCGGGCACCTGCACCTCTTGATCGAAGATATCGGCCATCATCTGGCGCCATAGCTCGGATCTGGCGAATCCGCCCGTGGCTTGAATCTTGGTCGGACGGCCGATCAGCTCTTCCAGGGCCATATACACGGAGAAGAGATTAAAGATAACGCCTTCAAGTACGGCGCGGATCATATGCTGCTTCTTATGGTGAAGCCCAAGTCCGAAGAAGGAACCTCTTGCGTTGGCATCCCACAGGGGTGCTCTCTCCCCGGCCAAATAAGGATGGAACAGCAAACCGTCCGCACCCGGCTTCACAAGGGAAGCAATCTCGGTAAGAAGCTCATAGGGATCTTTGCCGAGAAGCATTGCCGTTTCTTTCTCCGCGGAACAGAGCTGGTCGCGCAGCCAGCGGAAGATCATCCCGCCGTTATTGACGGGACCGCCGATAACCCACATATCTTCCGTCAGCGCATAGCAGAAAATTCTTCCTTTCGGATCGGTTACCGGACGGTCCGTTACGGTGCGGATCGCTCCGCTCGTTCCGATGGTTACGGCAACCGTCCCCGGATCAATGGCATTCACGCCCAGGTTCGACAGAACGCCGTCGCTTGCTCCCACGACAAACGGCGTCGAAGCAGGCAAATTCATTTCCGCCGCCCATCCCGCATCCATTCCCGATAGATGATGGGTTGTAGGCACCGGCTCGGACAATTTGTCCGTCGATACCCCGGTTACCTCGAGAGCTTCCTGATCCCAAGCAAGCTCCGTCAAATTAAACATGCCGGTTGCCGAAGCGATCGAATAATCGACAATATACCGCTTGAACAATTTGTAAAATACGAATTCTTTAATCGAAATGAACTTATGCGTGCGCGCAAACAGCTCCGGCTCCTCATGTCTCAGCCAAGTCAGCTTCGACAGCGGGGACATTGGATGCAGCGGCGTGCCCGTTCGCAAATAAATCTGGTGTCCGTTCATCTCGTTCCGGATCCGCTCCGTCCAGGAGGCGCTGCGGTTATCCGCCCAGGTTATGCACCTGGTTAGCGGAACGCCGTCCGAATCAACCGCAATGATGCTGTGCATGGCGGAGCTGAACGAAACGCAGAGCACGCTTGACGCTTGTACGCCCCTGCTCTGAACGACATGCTTGATCGTGCCGATAACCGCGCGGAATATTTCCTCCGGATCCTGTTCCGCAACGTCAGGCTTAGGCGAATATAGCGGATACTCGATCGTATGACTTGCGATAAGCTTGCCTGACGTATCAAAAAGAACGGACTTTGTGCTTGTTGTGCCAATATCCACGCCAATCACATATGAGGCTGTCAAGTTGCTTTCACTCCTTCTCACTTCATCCTGTCATTCTTAGAACTTTACAACGCCATGTCCGCCGAACTCATTGCGCAAAGCCGCCACGACCTTGGCTGAGAACGAATCCTCATCCTGGGACCGGTATCTCAACATAAGAGACATCGCGATAAACGGCGCCGCCGCCCCGTAATCAAGGGCGGTTTCCACCGTCCATTTCCCTTCGCCGGACGAATGAACCACTCCCTTCAGCTGACTGAGGCCGTGATCTTTGCTGAATGCCCTTCAGTCAAATCCATCAGCCACGACCGGACGACCGAACCATTATTCCAAACTTTTGCCACTTTCTCATAATCGAACTCGTACGGGCTTTTGTCAAGCACTTCGAACCCTTCCGCGATCGCTTGCATCATGCCGTACTCAATTCCGTTGCGGATCATTTTGAGGAAATGGCATGGAATCTATGATTCCCGGCTGGTTCTCCTCGCAAGGATCGGCATTCCTGCGGCCAAACCCGCTCCGGTTGCCGTAATGATAAGCGCGACGAAGGGATTAAGCTTAACGACGGTAATCAACAAGAGCAGCACGACGATCGCTGCAAGTACGATAAATAGCAACATGTTGTATAAAACCTCCAAGCAGTGTCGATCTCTAAATTCCTGCGGCGCGCCTTTTTGAAGGCATGAATGAAGGAATGCGGCCGTTGATAACCGAGTTATTTGCGATTTCATAGATTTTGTCGTCGCTGTGCTTCAGCATGTATTCCGCTTTCTCCATCTTTACGCGCTGTACATAATCGCTAATATTTTCACTTGTTTCCAGCTTATACACCTTTGACACAATAGGTAAACCCTGTTTGGTTTCGCCCAAACCCGCAGCTGCTGCAACGCAGACCGCTGGAAATCCACTAAAAATGGCTGGCGGGAAATTTCCCGACAGCCTGACAAGCTTAACCCTTCTTATTTATGAGCACACCCTCCGGCTTTAGCCGCTTCACAACAGTTAGCACTCAACTCATAGATTTTGGATTGTATTCTGCAAACGCATCATCAATATGAGCTGGACATAGCGGGCTGTCTTCAATAATTGCCTTCCGCTTTGCCTTGAGAATGATCTGTTCCATATCGGCATAACTGCATCCGGACAAACGCTCGGATGCCCTCTGCTTCACTTGCTCCTGATGCTCGAAACCGTCTAGCAACAAGGAAATATACTCCGATCTTCCTACTTCGTCGGGCAGGCTGTAAGTCATCTTTGTATCGAACCGCCGCCATATCGCGTTATCCAGCTCAGCTTCCAGATTGGTGGCAGCGGCAAATATACTTTCTCCTTCAAACTCATCCAAGCATTGGAGCAATGTATTAACCACCCTGGACATTTCCTTCACTTCATCGTTGTTTTCACGCGTGCGGGCGATCGCGTCGAATTCATCCAAGAACAACACGCATGGCGATGCTTTGGCATAGTCAAAAATTTTGCGGACATTACTTGCCGTCTCGCCCAAATGGCTGTGGATGATAGCGTCCAGCCGTACCAGTATGAGCGGGAGTTCAAGCCGTTTAGCCATATAAAATGCGGTTAATGTTTTGCCGGTGCCTGGCGGACCGTACATCACAACTTTGTTGGGGATTGGCACATCGTAGTGCTCAAATTTCTCTTTCATGCCAAGGATGGTTATAAACTCTTCGACGATTTGTCTGTTTCTTGACGGAAGCACGATCCTCTTCACTTTTTTTGCGCATTCTTTGTGTGAATAAAAAGTAGCCATGTCTATGCCCTTAGCACGGGGAAGCCGGCTGCCGGTACTACTTTTGCTCAAAATGGTCAATCTCCTTTAAGTATAATTGGAGCGAACGCCCGGCTTTTCGTTAACCATACGTGATGCCTTGAATTTACTAATCTTTCTTCATGATATAAGTTTGTAGCGGCGTACGGATTGCGATCGCGGACAACACGATCATGAGCAGCGCCATAAATGAATAAGAAGGCTGTACGCCAATCCACGCTGCCGCCATACCGCCGGACAAGGAGCCGAAAGGCGAACCCCCGTAGGCGATCATGCGGCTGCTGGCGTGCACTCGACCTTGAAGATGGTCCGGCGTCAGCTGTTGCCGCAGCGTGATCCCGTTAACAATAATTAATGTGCTGCCGGCATTCCACAGCAAGTAGAATAACGAAGCGGCTATCATCTCTCCGCTTAGCGCAAAGCCAAACAAAGAGGCGCCGCTTATCGCCAATCCCGCAATCGTAATTCGGCCCGGCATGAACCGGTTGCGAAGCTTCGGCAGGCTCAATGAAGCCAACAGAGCGCCAAGCGAGCCGCAAGTCAACAGCATGCCGAGCTGCGGCGCGTCATCGGCAAAACCGAGCACCCTTGCGCCATACACAACAATAAGACCGACCGCCGCGCCGCCGACAAAGCTGTTTCCGAATCCGAGCAGCGTCAGGCTGCGAATAAGCGGCTCGGACCAGATGTAGGACAGTCCCTCCCTGATATCCGCATGGAGCTTTTGCAGCAGCTTCGGCCGGAGTTCCGCGGCTATCGGCGTCCTTGGCGGCTGAAACGACTGCCTGATGGACCAAATCAGCAATGCGGAAAGCAAATAACAAACTGCCGTTACAGCTATCGCCCACTCCGCTCCGAACGCCGCAATAATGCCCCCCGCAATGACCGGACTGCCAATCCGGACGACCGTATCCGAAGAAATCAACAGACTGTTTGCTGCGGGCAGCTTTTGCCTTCCCACAAGCTGAAGCAGCGCGCCATGGCTCGCCGAATCGAAGCCGACGAAGGCTGCCGCAGTCAGAAACGATACCGCAATCAGATGCCAGGGCGACGCGTAGCCGACGATGACGGCGGCCGCCGGTACGCTGGCGAGCACGGCGGCACAGAACAGATCGCTGGCGATCATAATCCGCTTACGGTTGCCGCTGTCCGCAAGCGCCCCGGCAAACAGACCGAACAACAAGTAAGGAAGGCTTGTGCTCGCTGCTGCTAGCGCTGTATAAATCGGCGATGAGGTCTGTTCGTAAATATAGAACGGAAGCGCCACCATCGATAGGCCCGAACCAAAGTAACTTAGCAAATTAAAGAAATAATACCTTTTGAAGCCGCCGTCCTTCCAAAGCGAAGATCCCATTAACGACAATGCCCGCTTGCACCTCACTTCTTCACCAATGTTTTGCGCAGCAAATAAAGGAAAAAGGGCGCGCCCATCAGCGTCGTGACGGCACCGACCGGCAAACTGGTCACATGATGCGCCATTCCGGGCAGCGACAGCTTCAGCGTGACGCTTTGTCCCGCCCAATCGGCAGCCGTCAGAAGCACGGCGGAAAATAACGCGCTTGCCGGGAAAAGATAAAGAGGATTGCGCCCAACGAGCAACGCGGCAATATGCGGTCCGATCAAGCCGACAAAGCCGATTGCGCCTACAACCGAAACAGACGCAGCCGTCAAAGCGGCAGCGATAAGCAGAAGCAGCAGCCGCGTGCGGTTTACCGCTAATCCAAGTCCGGCGGCTGTGGCATCTCCGAGCTGCAGCAAGGAGGCCTTTCGGCTTAGCAGCATCGCTAATGCAAGCAGCGTCAGCGCCCAAGGCCACACATAATTCCATTGCGTCCATACCCGTCCGTTCAGGGAACCGAAGTTCCAGAGCAGGATGGAGGCCAATCCCTCCTGCTTTCTAAGCAGCAGCAGCGAGGTGACGGACTGAAGAATGGAAGTCGCAACGACACCGGTAAGCGCAAGCCGCGCGCTGCTGTTGCCGCCTTTCCTGTTAAGCAGGTAGATGACGCCGACCGTACTAACGCCGCCTAGCAGAGCGACCAGCGGAAGCCATGCATGATTGGGCAGGCCGTCCGGCATATAAAGCATGGTTAATACCACAAACAGCACCGAGCCGGAGGAAACGCCAATCAGTCCAGGCTCAATCAGCGGATTGCGCATGACAACCTGAAGAATCGCTCCTGCCAGGCCAAGCATGGCCCCTGCAGCGATGGCGACAAGAACTCGCGGCAAGCGCAAGTTCCAGACGATATGACGCTGACCGTTATCGTCGGTCAGATCGAACAGCGCCCTTGCGACCTCTTCCATCGTCAGCGTGGTACGGCCAAATGCGATGTGCAGCATAACAATAGCCGCAAGAGCCGGCAGCAATAAACCGATAACCAATCCGAATTTGCGCCGAATCGTGGCCGCTTTCATGATGCGGGGCCTTCTAGCCATGGATATCGCTCCCTCTCCTTCTTAGCAGAAACAGCAGGAAAATGGAGCCTCCAACCAGGGTAGTCCATATCCCCACCGGAATTTCCAGCGGCGCGAACAGCAGGCGGGCGATCTGGTCGGCGGCTGTAAGCAACGCCGCGCCGCACAGCGCCGAGACGGGCAGCACCAGCCTTGCATCCTGCGACCGAAGCACCGCGCGAGTCAGATGCGGGGCAAGCAATGAAACGTAGCCGATCGGACCGCATTGCGCTACCGTAACCGCGACCAGCAGAGCGCACACGATCAGAATGGCCAGCCGCGTGCGATCCACTTTCATGCCAAGTCCCGACGCTGTCTCATCGCCCAGCTGCAGCAGATTGACCGCCCGCGTAAAAACCATCGCAACGGGAAGCATGACAACGAACCATGGCAGCATACGTCCGACATGCTCCCAGCTGCGGTTCGCCAGCGAGCCTAACAAATAGGAATAAAGCAAATTGACATCATTACTTGTGCCCATTACGATCAACACAATGAGCAGTCCGTTCAGAATGGCGGTTACGGACATGCCGATCAGAAGCATGCCCGTCCCCCCTTTGCTTCCTCTTGCGGCCAACATAACGACGGCGCCGCCCGCAAGGCCTCCGCCGAGCGCCAGCAGCGGATGAAGCTGGAACGGAACAGGAAGGCGCAGCACCATAATCGAGGCGACGGCGAGTGAAGCGCCCGCCGAAATGCCAAGCAGCTCGGGCCCGGCGAGCCGGTTATTCATCGCGCCTTGCATCAGGGTGCCGGAGGCGCCCAGCATCGCTCCGACCATCAGTCCCAGCGACAAACGGGGGAGCCGGATATCCAGCAATACCGTACGTTTGAGCTCATCCCCGCTTTCCTTCAGCAGAGCGGAAGCAAGTTCGCTCCATTCCAGCACGGGAGTGCCCCATTTTACGCCAACGGCAAACAAGGCTGCAAGCGATGCAAACAATATGAAAACCGGAAGAAGAATCCTTCTTCCGGTTGCATCTGACAGAGGTCCGCTCGGCATGATTAGCAAGCCTCCTAGAATAGGTCCGGGTATAGAATAGCCAATGATTCTTCCAGCAAAATACCGAGCGAGCGAGTTCCTCTTCCGTCACCCCAGATCGGGGAACGAACCTCAAACACCTGCTTGTTCTTGACGGCCTTCAGCTTGCTCCAGATTGGAGATTCCGCCAGCTGTTCCGAGACTGGCTTCGTACCGGGACTATAGGAATAGCTCTCTACGAAAATGACATCCGGATCCTCCGTCAGCAATTTCTCCAGCGAGTAGGGAACGCTGCCTTCGCCATACGGGTCATCCTCCGGCTTCTCAACTTTCCATGGATAATCGGATATTTCCTTCACGACAGATCCGCCGAGACCGGTTGCCGTCACAACAGAGAAATTTACATCCGAGCCGAAAATGATCAAAGCTTTCTTGTCCTTCGGCGCCTTTTCCTTGGCATCGGCCAGCTTGTCAACAAAACGCTGCTTCGCCGCGTCCGCTTCCGCGGTTCTGCCGGTCAGTTTGCCGATTACTTCCAAAAACGCGATAGATTCGTTATAGTCCTTCGGGCCAGCGAGGAACAACGGGGCAATGCCGTTCAGCCCTTCCCTTAATGTATCGTGAACGCCCTCCAGACCGATGACCAGGTCCGGTTCGGCAGTAACCAGATCCTCCAGACTCGGCTCGAAGAAGCTGCCGCCGATTGAAGGGAAGGTTTCTCCTTTGCTTCCGAAAAATTCAGGAGAGCTTGCAATGACGCGCACGCCGCTCTCAGCGATCGCGGATGGCTCCATTCCAAGCTCAGCCAACACATCTATACATAGCGATACGACGCAAGCTACCTTCTCCACCGGCTTGTCAATAACAAGCGACTCTCCCGTAGAGTCAGTCACCGTTACCTGCTGAAACGGCTCTGCCGTTTCCGGCATCAGGGATGTCTCGGGCGCGGAAGCATCGGGCGAGGAATCGCCCGGAGCCGCGCTTTCTTCCTTAAGCGGGCTACCGCCGCAGGCCGACAACATGAATGCAACTATTACAAATAATACGACAAAGACCATTTTCTTTTGAAACATAATCGGTAAAAACCCCTTTCGCCTACGCGTAACTATTACGATTTAACGACGTGCTAATCATCCCGATTCTTCATCGGACACTCCTGAACCCACATTTTTCCATATGAAATCCAATATTCATTCAATCATTAAAAGCGTAATGAATACGATTAACGAGTTTAATAGTAATATTAACTATTAAGAATTGTCAATCGATTTTTTTCAACTTTCCTGCCTAATAGGTCTTCCTTAATACTAAAGACGCCATAGCGATGGCGCTATGACGTCTTTTTGTCCGAAATTAGAGATTAAGTTGTCTTTCGGTTAGGTTCAACTTGTTCAATGGGCCGATAATCCTTCTCCCAGAAATCAGCATCCTTAATGCCCAGCTTCACCGGGTCGAATACAGGATCTTTTCCTTCTTTTTTCTGTTTTTCGTAATCGCGCAATACGGTTAACGCCGGTTTTGAGAGAAGCAGTATGGCGATAACGTTTAACCACGCCATGCCTCCTACACCGATATCTCCCAATGTCCATGCAAGCCCCGCCGTTCTGACGCAGCCGAAGAAGACAACGGCCAATATGGCGACTTTTAACATGTAATCCAACCAGACTCGTTTCGCTTTGCGGTTAATATACGCGAGATTTGTCTCGGCCATATAGTAATAGGCCATAATTGTCGTGAATGCAAAAAACAGAAGGGCTATGGCCACAAAGGGAGCGCCAAAACCGGGCAAAAACGTTTCGACGGCTTTTTGCGTAAATATTGGGCCGGGATCGACATCGCCCACATTCTTGACAATAGGCGCTGCGCCTTCCGGTACAACATTATACATCCCCGTAATGAGAATCATAAATGCGGTTGCGGAGCAAACGAACAAGGTATCGATATAAATGGAAAAGGCCTGAACCAGCCCCTGCTTGGCAGGATGCGATACTTCGGCTGCGGCGGCGGCGTGAGGCGCCGTGCCTTGCCCCGCTTCATTGGAGTAAATGCCGCGCTTTACCCCCCAACTGATTGCAGCTCCAAGAATCCCCCCGAAGGCGGCATTCGAGCCGAATGCGCTCGAAAAGATAAGGCTGATCACATCCGGCAGTTCTGAAATGTTAAAAAGGATAATTAATACGGCAACCAGAATATAACCGGCCGCCATAAACGGCACGACGAACTGGGCGACCTTTGCAATACGTTTCACGCCGCCGAAAATAATGAATGCCAGAATCACGGCGAGCCCGGCGCCGGTAATGGCGGGGCTGATATCGAATGCGTTCTGCATTCCGGAAGCGATGCTGTTTGCCTGTACGCCCGGCAAGAGCAAGCCGGTTGCGATGACCGTAACGATCGCGAACAAGACGGCATACCACTTCAGCTTTAACCCTTTTTCAATATAATAGGCAGGGCCGCCGCGAAATTGCCCGTCTTGCCTGGTTTTGTAAACTTGGCCCAGGGTCGCTTCGACAAACGCGGAGCCGGCACCCAGAAATGCGATCAGCCACATCCAGAAAACCGCACCCGGTCCTCCATACGCAATCGCCGTAGCCACCCCTGCGATATTGCCTGTCCCAACTCTGCCAGCCAGTGCCATTGTTAATGCCTGAAAGGATGAGATACCGGCGTCAGAGCTTTTGCCTTGAAACATTAAAGTAACCATGCCCTTCAAGTGTCTTACCTGAAGAAGGCGTGTCGCGACCGTAAAGAACAACCCCGTTGCCAGACAAAGATAGATTAATGCCGGACTCCAAATAATGCCGTTTAACCAATTAACAAATGCCTCCATAAACAGCCTCCTTTAATGATGATTCGTCCGTTTGGCCCGTGCTCCATCGACAAGCGCAAAAATGATACATTATCTGACATTGTACATCCTTTCAAAAAATAGACTAGTTGAAACATAAAAAATTTCTACTATATTATATCCCTTCATAGAACAAGTATGTCAACTTATTATTATTTACATGTTACATTCATGTCATTCTTAATAACATTTAAACGAAAGTAGGGAGATGCAGCTGCATCTCCCTTTTTGAATATACTATTTAGGATGAGAAACATAACGATGCAAAACCATGCCGGTGATGACGAGTAACATTCCTGCACAAGCCGAAACAGAAGGAACAGGACTTCGCAAAAGCCACATTTCGCCTGCAGCCGCGAATAAAACTTCAGCAGATTGGGTTGCTTCAACGGCTGCAAGTTTAGGCATACTGCCCCTTACCATGTCCGTTGCGCGAAAAAAAAGAACAGTAGCGATTACACCCGAACAAACGGCAACAAAGAAGGATTGGGCGATTTGGGGCGGACGGGGCAAACCAACCGTTAATAAACCATATATCGAAAGAATAAACCAGAGCGGCAGGCTGGCGATGGCCATACCTAGAACGCGCTG
Source organism: Paenibacillus harenae DSM 16969 (assembly GCF_000422465.1). Lineage (GTDB taxonomy): Bacteria > Bacillota > Bacilli > Paenibacillales > Paenibacillaceae > Pristimantibacillus > Pristimantibacillus harenae. The sequence goes on from NZ_KE383842.1 coordinate 1,878,160, forward strand.
ATAGACATCTAATCGCCCTTCGCAGTGCTCCATCATTTTCCGGTTACCGAGCGGATAAGCAATGGAGGCTGCAGCCACAGGCAAAATCCCTAACCAAATCTCCTTTGAAGCGAGCACGCTTGCATGTTCATACTGCATTAGAGCAACGCCTGCAAGAATGACGGCCGACATCGAGAGACCTTTGTAGGGTATTTTTCTTCTGATTTTGATGAGGCCGTCAGCCGTTTGAATCGATTCGTAAAAAAATGGAGCAAGCAGCGTTCCTGAAATAATGGTCATCTGCCATGTTCCGGCGGTAAGCCATCCCGGGCTATAGGCGGAAGCAAAGCATAAGGGCGCATAGAATAACCCGAAACCGACAAAGCTCCACAACAGCCAGGTCCAGGGATGCTTTCTCATCTCCTGCAGCAGAGGGCGTAAATTTTTTCTGCTAATAACAAGGATCAGGAGAAAGGGAATCATGAAGTAATACCTTAAGGAAGCGCTCCATATCCAGCTCCCTCCGGATACTTCCATCACTCTGTTCAAAACGAAGGTCGAGGCAAAGAAGAAAGCTGCGCAAATCCCTAAAATAAGAGGTCGCATTAGGCATACCTCAATCCATTTGCTCTGAAAGCAGTTCTCCAAGGCTTAACCAGTTTTTCTCTACAAGCCGGGAGACTGCCGTCTTATCGCGGTTTTTGCAAGCCGTAATAATTTGGTCATGCTGTTCTACCGATTTCAAGCCCTTTATCGAACCGAACCGGGAGATTTCAAGTCGATGTACTTTAGGTGAAATGCGATCCAGCGCTGTTCGAATTTCCGGATTGCCGGCCGCATTCAGGAAGATACGATGAAAGGAATCGTCTGCTTCAATGGCTTTGATAACGTCGGCACGCTCAAGCGCTATCGATAAAAGCCGATTGCATGATTCCATCGTTTCAATATCATTATCCGTTAACAAGGGAACGGCAAGCCGGGCTGCCAATGAATGCAAGGCCGCTACGACGGTAAAGGCATGGTTGGCCGCTTCTGCATCTATCGGGCTTACGCGGGTGGATGAACCGGGTACGGATTCCACCAGCCCCTCGTCTTCAAGACGCTTTAACGCCTCCCGAACGGGCGTACGGCTGATTTCGAACTGATCGGCTAGTTCTTTGTCGTTTAAACGCTGCCCTGGCTGCAATTCCAGCATAACGATGGCTTTTTTTAATGTACGGTAAACTTCATCTCTAAAGGAGGAACGGCTGATAGGGTTTATCATTTTATTTTTCATAAAACCAATATATCGCATATTAGTTATGGAATCAACAGAATAAATTAATTTCGAATGAAACCTTCCATCACCGTATTCACACGCATAAAGAGCGAAGCAAGGGGAACTCGCCTCACTCTTCTTCCATTTGTCTGCTTATGACTTCTTTCACGCAATCGCGGATTTCAAACATTCCTCTGCCGCCGTATATGCCATGCCGTGCGCGGACGCGACCTCCTCATGCGTAACGCAGCCCGCCATCACGTTCACTCCTCTGCGCAGCGAGGCGCTTCCCTGGAGCGAAGCGCGTATGCCGTTGTCCGCAATCGCCAGCGCATAGGGCAGCGTAGCGTTTGTCAGCGCGGAGGTTGCGGTGCTCGGCACCGCGCCCGGCATATTCGCCACCGCGTAATGCAGCACGCCGTGCTTCTCGAACACCGGCTCGTGATGCGTCGTGATCCGGTCGATCGTCTCTACGCTTCCACCCTGATCGATAGCGACGTCCACGATAACCGAACCGGCCGACATCGCGCGCACCATCTCCTCCGTTACGAGCCGGGGCGCTTTGGCCCCCGGAATCAATACCGCTCCGATCACAAGGTCCGATTCCGCCACCGCTTCCGCGATTTGGCCGGCACTCGAAGCCAGCGTGCGGAGGCGGCCGCCGAAGCGGTCTTCCAGTTGGCGCAGCCGGTTCAGATCGGTATCCAGTATCGATACTTCCGCTCCGAGGCCAAGCGCGATTTGCGCGGCGCCCGTGCCTACGACGCCCCCGCCGATAATCGTCACCCGCCCTTTCTTCACGCCGGGCACGCCTCCAAGCAGAATGCCTTTGCCGCCCTTTGTCTTCTCGAGATACTGCGCCCCGATCTGGGCAGCCATTCTGCCGGCAATATCGCTCATCGGCGTCAGAAGCGGCAGCTGTCCGCCGGGAAGCTGCACCGTCTCGTAGGCGACCGCCGTAACTCCGCTCTTCACAAGCGCCTCCGTCAGCTCCGCCTCCGCCGCCAGGTGAAGATAGGTGAATAGCAGGAGCGACTTATGAAAATAACCGTATTCCTGCGGCAGCGGCTCCTTGACCTTCATGACCATCTGACTTGACCAAACCTCCGCCGCGCTTGCCGCGATAACCGCGCCGGCGCCCGCATACTGACTGTCGGAGTAGCCCGAGCCTGCGCCCGCTCCCCTCTCGACGAAGACGCGGTGGCCGCGCCGCGATAACTCATGAACGCCTGACGGCGTAAGCGCGACCCGGTTCTCATCGCTTTTCACTTCCCTGGGAACGCCTATGTCCATCGGTTTCCCTCCTTTTTCGCTCCCTTATTTCTCCTTACTGACACCTGCCCGCTTAAATTTATGCCCGCTCAAATCGGACATCTAGTATAATGCTAGTAGAAGCTTTCTATCAACCATACTCCGATGTGGACGGTGATCTATTTGGTTAATACGATCTTGCAGCTGACCGTGCGGGATATTCTGCAGCGTCCGCTGTTCCGCAAAGCCGAGACGTACGCCAGCGGGGAAGCATTGAACCGGATCGTCAGATGGGTTCATATTATGGAAGTCGCGCAGGTCGGCCATCTGTTGAACGGGCATGAGCTGATTCTGTGCACCGGCATCGGCTGGCACGAGGATGAAGAGCTGAGCGTCTCCTTCCTGAGGCAGCTGATCGACTCCGGCGCTTCCGGCCTGTGCATCGAGCTCGGAACCTATGCCAAGAAGCCGTTCGACAAAATGATCGAGCTGGCGGAGCGCGAAAGATTTCCTCTTATTTTTTTCCGCGAAGAAGTCCGTTACATCGACATTACCCAGGATTTGCATGCTCACTTCATTCATCAACATCACCGTATGGTGTCCGAGCTGGAGTCGCTCTCCAAACAGTTGAATCAGCTGCTGCTCTCGGGCAAAGGCATATTCCCGCTCCTTAAGCTGCTTCACGAGACGACAGGCGCCCAGGTCGCCTTCTTCCCGCTTAACGCCGAGTCCCAGTTTGTGCCGCAAATGCCGCGTGCCAAGGCAGTTTCCTATTACGAGAAATGGATTTGCGGCGAAATCCTTGCTTCTCCCGAGAAAAATCATAACTTGGCCCACCGCCCGATCCTGGCGCTTGACCATCTGTTCGCGGACCTGCTTCTGGAAGCGAAGAACGAGCTTAGCGAGTTTCAAACCTTAGCCCTCGACCGCTGCGCCACGGCGGTTGCACAGGAAATGATGCGAACGAAATATATCGAGGAGAAGCGGCGGCGCAAGGATGACCAGCGGGTCGCCGAATGGCTCGGCGGTAAACGTACGCCAAAGGATATTGCAGGCGATATCCTCTCCATAAAGCCGTCGGCCAAGCTGAGCAGTGTCGTCGTCTGCTTGTTCGATCCGGATGCGTTGCCGGACGATCTGCAGGAGGGCGAATCGCTGCTCGTCCAGCAAAATATGGTCGCGCGGGCGATTTTCGAAGACGAAGGCTTCTACATGCTGCAGACAATGCTTCAAGAGCAGACCGTCTTCGTGCTGCTCGATCAACAAAGCCAGGTCAAATGGAAGGATCGGCTCATGCGGGCAATCGGCAGATTGCAGAAGTCCGAACGGTACCAGGAGAATTCCCTGTTCGCCGGCATATTCGGTATCGGCGTCTGCGCGAACGATTTGAGCGGCGCGAAGAACAGCTATGAATCCGCCAGGGAAAGCGTTGCGATCCAGCGGGACATCGGCCAGGTCGCATCGCCTTTTTTCAGCGATTTGCATGCGTACAGAATCGTGTCGGCCTTAAAAAAAACCGGCATGCTCCCTTCGCTTATTGAAGAATATATCGCTCCGCTCACCCGGTATGACCTGAAAAAAAACGGACAGCTGCTTATAACGCTCAAAACCTATTTGGCGTTCAGCGGCTCCAAGCAGGATACGGCGCGAGGGCTGTTTATCGCCAGACAGACGCTATATCACCGCCTGGACAAAATCGCCGCGCTGCTCGGCGACGACTTTATGAAGCCCGATAAGCGTCTGGCTATCGAGCTTGCGCTGCACGCCTATGAATACACGCACGGCATCTTCGCTTAATTCGCGGCGGTAAACTGTTTAATGACAAGATTAGACATGTATTTCCGGCCTTCCGCCGTTAGCAGCCGCACCTCGGCTTGCCCGCCGCCCGGATGCTCGAGCTCTACCGTTGCCCCGCTTAAATTTTCCGTAATGCCGACGATTTTGAATTGCCTGCTGATATAGGCGTCGAGACGATTTTTCTCCTCCTGGAACAGCCCGTAATCGGACATAACCTTTCCCCCTTTCTTAAGGCTGACGCACCGTCTCCTTGCTGCCGGTCGCCGGCGCCTCAGCCGGCTTATACGCTGCGCGCTTCAGAAATTTGCCCGTTCCCGGCTTGCCGACGAACGCACGGTCGCGGATGACGAATTCGCCGCGCGACAGCACGCTGACCGGTTCTCCGGTCGCCTTCATGCCCTCGAACGGGTTATAATCGACGTTCATATGATGCGTCTCCGCCGACAAGGTTCGTTCCGCGCTTGGGTCAAAGATAACGATATCGGCGTCGCTGCCGACGGCGATGGTCCCTTTGCGCGGGTACAGGCCGAACAGCTTCGCGTTTCTCGTCGAGACGATATTCACGAACTCGTTAAGCGTGATGCGGCCTTTCGCCGCCCCTTCCGAGTAAAGCAAGGAGAACCGGTCCTCAATGACCGGACCGCCGTTAGGAATTTTGCTGAAATCGCCGCGGCCAAGCTCCTTCTGTCCGATGAAATTAAAGGAACACTGGTCGGAGCCGATCGTCTGCAGCACGCCCGTCTTCAGCGCGTTCCAGAGCGTCTGTTGATGGGAGGATTCCCGGAGCGGCGGTGACCAGACGTATTTCGCGCCTTCAAAATCCGGCAGCTCCAAATACGATTGATCGAGAACCAGATACTGCGGGCATGTCTCGCCCCATATATCGATCCCTTGGCTTCTCGCCTCGGCGATAGCCTGCACCGCTTGCTCGCAAGTCACGTGAACGACGTACAGCCTCGCTCCCGTCAAGCCCGCAAGCTTGGCCGCCCGTCCGGTCGCTTCGCCCTCCAGTTCGGGCGGGCGCGTAAGCGCGTGGTAGATCGGTTCCGTCTTCCCTTCCGATAGTGCCTTCTCGACGAGATAGTCGATCACGTCGCCGTTCTCCGCATGCACCATCACCGTCGCTCCCAGCTCCTTGGCCGTCAGCATCGTACGGTACAGCGTGCCGTCATCGGCTTGAAATACGTTTTTGTAAGCCATGAATACCTTAAACGACGTTATTCCTTCCTCTTGCACGATGGACGGCAGTTCCGCAAGAACCTCATCGTTTATTTCGCCGATCATCAAGTGAAAGCCGTAATCGATCGCCGCCTTGCCTTTCGACTTCGCATGCCACTTGTCTAACGAATCGCGTAGCGGCTTGCCTTTGTCCGTCAGGCAAAAATCGATGACCGTCGTCGTGCCGCCGAACGCCGCCGCGATCGTCCCCGTCTCGAAGTCATCGGCCGTGACGGTTCCTCCGAACGGCATATCGAGATGAGTATGCGGATCGACGCCTCCCGGAAACAAATAATGTCCGGAGGCGTCGATAACCTCAGCGCCGCCCGCTTCCAGCCCGGTACCGATTTGCTTGACCACGCCGTCTTCAATCCGGACGTCGGCCCGGTAGGTATCCGCTGCCGTTACGACCGTCCCGTTCTTAATCAGCTTAGCCACTAATTATACCGCCTCCTTGGCGCCCGGCGCCTCATTCTGTCCCATGCTGCCAATCGCCTTCTGACGCTGGTTCCATGACATAGGCAGCTCCGTAGAAGGAATTTCCACCATCGTAATCGCATCCTCGACCGGACAGACGATGGCGCACAGGTTGCAGCCTACGCAATCTTCCTCTCTTACCTTCAAATAAGAGCGCCCGTCGCTCGTTTCCAGCCGTTCGATGCATTGATGCGACGTATCCTCGCAGGCGATATGGCATTTGTTGCAAACAATGCAGTTATCTTCATGGATGCGGGCGACGACTTGATAATTCAGGTCAAGATCGCCCCAATCGGAGTAGCGCGGCACGGATTTGCCGATCAGCTCGCTTACCGAAGCAAGTCCTTTGTCGTCCAAATAATTGTTCAAGCCGTCGATCATGTCCTCGACGATACGGAAGCCGTGGTGCATCGCCGCCGTACAGATCTGCACGCCCGTCGCGCCCATCAGCATGAATTCGGCCGCATCCTTCCAATTGGAGATGCCGCCGATGCCGGATATCGGAATATGGATATGCGGGCTCCGCGCACACTCGGCGACCATATTTAGCGCAATCGGCTTGACGGCCGGACCGCAGTACCCGCCGTGCGCCCCCTTGCCGCCCACATGAGGTATCGTGTTCCACGAATCAAGATCGACGCCGGCAAGCGAATTGATCGTGTTAATAAGCGAAATCGCATCCGCTCCGCCCCGTGCCGCCGCGATCGCCGTCATAGTGATGTCCGTAATGTTCGGCGTCAGCTTCACGATCACCGGCGTCTGCGCCGCTTCCTTCACCCACATCGTCTGCGCCTCGACAAGATCGGGCTGCTGGCCGGAGGCCGAGCCCATCCCGCGTTCGGCCATGCCGTGCGGACAGCCGAAGTTCAGTTCAAGCCCGTCGACGCCGACCGCTTCGACCCGCTTGACGATTTCATGCCATTTCTCGCGCTTCGGCTCGACCATGAGCGATACCACTACGGCATGATTCGGGAACCGCTTCTTCGTCTCGGCAATTTCCTTCAGGTTCACCTCAAGCGGGCGGTCGGTAATCAGCTCGATATTGTTGAACCCCGCTACGCGCTGCCCGTTGAAATGAACGGCCGCGAACCGCGAAGAGGTATTGATGATCGGATCCCCGAGCGTCTTCCATACCGCTCCGCCCCAGCCTGCCTCGAAGGCGCGCTGCACCTGGTAGCCCGTATTCGTCGGCGGCGCGGACGCCAGCCAGAAAGGATTCGGCGACGAGATGCCCGCCAGATTGATTCGTAAATCAGCCATTCAATCCCCCACCTTCCTTCGTCATGTTCCGTTATGTCGGCTCCTCCTGCAGCTCGACAAGCTGCTTATAAATCGCATAAGCCGCCTGCTTGCCCTGCTGCGCGGCGGATACGACCATCGCTTCGCCCTGCCCTTCCCCGAAAATAACGTCGCCCGCCGCGAACACCCGCGGGTCCGACGTCCGGTTCGTCTCGTTGTCGACGGTGACGATGCCTCGCTTATGCGCTAATCCAAGCTGCTCGACTAGCGGAAGATGGCGGGTCTGGCCGATCGCCTTAATAACCGCGTCGACCTCCATGACGAACATTGAGCCTTCGACGGGCACCGGATGCCGCTTCCCGTCCTTCTCTTCCAGCCGCATCCGCACGCATTCCATGGCGGCAACGCCGCCATTCCCGTCTCCGATGATGCGGACCGGCGCGGTCAGCCATCTGAACTCCACCCCGTCCCGCTTCGCGAAATCAAATTCGAAATCGTATGCGGTCATCTCCTCCGATGTCCGGCGGTAGACGATTTGCACGCGATCCGCCCCGAGCCGGACCGAGCAGGTCGCGGCGTCGATCGCCGTATTGCCCGCGCCGATAACGGCAACCCGTTTGCCTGCGATATCGGCGCGTACCGATGCTTTCGTCGATTCGACAAAATCGATGGCGTCAAAGACCCCGTTCAAGCTCTCACCCTCGATGCCGAGCATCGGCACCTTCGACATGCCGACCGCTAGCACGACGGCGTCGAACCGCTCCAGCAGCTGCTCTGCGCTGATATCGGCTCCGACCCTCGTATTGGTCACGATCCGGACCCCCAGCTTCCTTACCTGCTCGACCTCCCACAGCGAGATGTCCTGCGGGAGCCGAAACGATACGATGCCGTACGTATCGAGGCCGCCGGCCTGCTCCTTCGCCTCGTATACCGTAACGGCAAAGCCGAACCGGGCCAGCTCCCTTGCGGCCGACAAGCCCGCGGGTCCGCCGCCGATAACGGCGACGCTCTTGCCGTTGCTCTTCCCCGCCGCGAACAGCGACTGGTCGTTCCGAATCGCCCAATCGGTCGCATAGCGCTGCAGATTGCCGATCAGGATCGGCTTCGACGAATGGTTGAGCACGCATGCGCCCTCGCACAGCTCCTCCGTCGGGCATACGCGGGAGCAAGTCGCGCCGACCGGGTTCGCGTCCATGATCGTCCTGGCGGATCCTTTCATGTTGCCGGAAGCGATTTTTTTAATAAAAGAAGGGATGTTGATGCCGGTCGGGCACGCCTTAATGCAGGGAGCATCGTAGCAATACAGGCAGCGGTTCGATTCCTCGACCGCCTCCTTCGGCTTCATGCCGGCCTTCACCTCGGCGAAATTTCTACTGATCGACTCTGCGGATATGAACGTTGGATTCATCGATGCCTCCCTCCCCTTGTCTACAAATGAATGAGCTTCTCGTACGTTTCCGGCCGGCGGTCGCGGTAGAACTGCCATACATCGCGAACCTCGCGGATCACCGCTTTATCCATGACCCCGATTACGACCTCGTCCTTATCCCTGCTGCCGATCGCCAGGATGGAGCCCCGCGGGTCAACCAGGTACGACTGGCCGTAAAATTCCCCCATATTCCACGGTGCCTCCACGCCTACCCGATTGATCGCGGCGACGTAATAGCCGTTAGCTACCGCATGCGCCGGCTGCTCCAGCTTCCACAAATATTCGGACGTGCCGGCGACGGTGGCCGACGGATTAAACACGATCTCCGCCCCGTTCAAGCCGAGAGCCCTGGCCCCCTCGGGGAAATGCCGGTCGTAGCAGATGTAGACGCCGACCTTGGCGAATGCGGTATCGAACACCGGGTATCCCAGATTGCCGGGCTTGAAATAATATTTCTCCCAGAAGCCGCAGGAGCCTTCGCCCGCCGCAACATGCGGGATATGATGCTTCCGGTATTTGCCGAGGTACGCGCCGTCCGCGTCGATAACCGCCGCCGCATTGTAATAGGAGGCGATGCCCTCCCGTTCGTAAATCGGGAGCACGATAACGACGCCAAGCTCCCTTGCAAGCTCTTGGAACAGCTTCGTCGTCGGACCGTTCGGCATTTCTTCCGCGGCGTCATACCATTTGGTCTTCTGCTCCGCGCAGAAATACGGCCCGTAGAAAATTTCCTGCAGCGAGATGATCTGCGCTCCCTTAGCCGCCGCCTCGCGCACAAGGCCGATATGCTTCTCGACGGCCGCCTTCTTGTGCGCTTCAACCGGTTCGCCGCCATGCAGGTCGCTCGATGCTTGTATGAGTCCGATCGTCACCTCGCTCATCGTTAACCATCCCCCTTCCCGGATGCAATGGACAGCGCCGCGCGGTACAGCAGCTCAGCTCCGAGGGAAATATCCTCCGGCGAAGCATATTCTTCCGGATTATGACTGATGCCGTCCTTGCAGCGGACAAATATCATGCCGTAATCGCACACATAGGACATCGTCAGCGAGTCGTGAAACGGTCCGCTCATCAGCTCCGGCGGCGTCAATCCGAGCGCTGCCGCCTCGCTCCGGAGCACATCCTTCAGCCACTCCGAGCAATATCTCGGCTCGCTGTTCGTATCCTCGCGGATCGTATACCGCAAGCCGTGCTCCGCGCAGGCCTTGTCAATGACCGAACGAAGCTCCCGTTCCCGTTCATCGCGCCTGCCGAGCTCGATATCCCGCAAATCGACGGTGAACGATACCTTCTCCGGGATGATGTTGCGCGAATCCGGAAATACGGTCAGCGAGCCGACCGTCCCGACCGTCGGGGCTCCGGGCTCCCGCCTCGCCAGTTCGTCCAGCGCGACGATAACCTTGGCGCAGCCGACGAGCGCGTCGCGCCGCATCGGCATCGGCACGGATCCGGCGTGTCCAGCGAAGCCGGTCATCTCGACCGTCCACCACAGCGGACCCGATATGCCGGTCACGATGCCGACTGGGGCGCCCAGCGCCTCCAGCACCGGCCCCTGTTCAATATGAAGCTCCAGGAAGGCGGCGATCCTCCCTTCCTCGAACGTATAGCCTTCAAACGCCGCCGGGTCGCAACCGAAAGCCAGGAGCGCCTGCCTGCGCGTTATTCCGTTCTTATCGGCGCGTTCCAGCTCGCCTTCCTCGAGCTTCCCCGTCATCCCTCTTGCTCCGAACAATCCTTTATTGAACCGGCAGCCCTCTTCGTCGCAGAAAGCGACCGCCTCGATGTTCATCGCCGGCACGAAGCCGTTCTCCTTCATCGTCTGCACCGCTTCGATCGCTCCCAATACGCCGATCGCGCCATCGAACCGTCCGCCGTACGGCTGCGAATCGACGTGGGAGCCGAGCATTAATACGGGCGCCTCCGGATTCCGCCCCTGCAGCACGCCGATCAAATTGCCGAATGGATCGATGCGCGCGCTCATCCCCGCTTCCTCCATCCAGCTCATCACGAGCTCTACTCCGGCCCGATCCTCCTTCGACAGCGCGAGCCGGCAGACGCCGGTCTCGCCGATTTTCCCGATTTGCGCAAGCTCCTCGATGCGGCGGTGCAGCCGCTGCGAATGAATGCTTGTTTGCGGTGCTTTGTTCATCGTCATGATCAGGCTCCTTCCTGCCCGGTTCCGAAAACCTCGAGCAGCGTATCCGCGATAAAGGCGATATCCTCGTCCGTCGAGGACAATGGGGGGCTGAGCGTTATAATATTCATAAAGCCGGGTACCGTATCCCCGTTTTTGCCGATCAGCAGACCCCTGCTCTTGCAGCCCGCGATAATGGCGGCTGCCGACTCCGCCGAGGCCGGCTCCTTCGACTCCTTATCTTCGACCAGCTCGATGCCAAGCGCAGAACCGAACAGACGTATCTCTCCGACCTTCGGATGCCGGGTGAGTTCCTTCAAACGCTCCTTCAGCTCTTGCCCGATATAAGCCGATCGGGCGACCAGCCCTTCTCGCTCCAATATTTCGAGATTTTTGAGCGCGACGGCGCATGATACGGGATTGCCCCCGAACGTATTCACATGCCGGAAATGATGATCCGGGCCGGCTTCCTTGAAGCTGGCATACAGCCCGGCGGATACGGCGGTCGCGGACAACGGCGAATAAGCGCTTGTCAGCCCTTTCGCCATCGTGACGATGTCCGGCTTAACGCCAAAGTTATGATGGCCGAACTTCTCGCCGGACCGGCCGAAACCGCAGATGACCTCGTCGACAATGAGCAGCACGCCGTATTTGTCGCAAATCGCGCGAAGCTTCGCCAAATACTCGTCCGGCGGGACGATCATGCCGCCGCCGGTAATGACCGGCTCGACGATGACGCCCGCCACCGAATCGGCGCCCTCCCAGTTAATCGCATCCTCATAGGCTTGCGCGCACTGCAGCTCGCAGGATTCCTTCGTCTGGCCGAACGGGCAGCGGTAGCAATATGGGGGCGGCACAAGCTGGAAGCCTACGCCGAGAGGCTCGTATTTCAGCTTCCGCTGCGCCTGGCCGGTCGCCCCGAGCGCCCCCATCGAGTTTCCGTGGTAAGCCCGGTATCGCGAAATGAATTTGTGCTTCGCCGGCTTGCCGTTCTGATGATGATACTGGCGGGCGATTTTGAAGGCGACTTCATTCGCGTCCGAGCCGGAGTTGGAGAAAAAAATCCGGTATTCGCCTTCCAGCCACTCGTTCAGCTTGGCCGCAAGCTCAATGGCCGGGACATGCGACTGGACGAGCGGATAATACGCGATCGTTCTCATCTGCTCCGCAGCCGCCAACGCGATTTCCTCCCGCCCGTGGCCGACATTGACGCACCACAGCCCGGACATGCCGTCCAGGTAGCGGTTGCCGTCCGCATCGGTAATCCAGCTCCCCTCGCCGGAGACGATCACCATCGGGTTGTCGTTATGAGGAGTAATATGATGCCATAAATAATTGCGGTCCTTCTCCAGCAGCCGTTCCTTCGACACCGTGTCCATCGCCGCGTCGTATATGGTCATGGCCCTTCCTCCTTCGCTGCTCGTACCCGTATCGAACGGGCCCCCGTCTGCAACTCAATTCCTTCGGCTTCGCCTCCCTACTTCGCGGCATCCTCCAAAATCGATTTATCCATTGCGGCGGCAAGATCAGGCTCCTTCTTGATCAGCCCGTATTTGAGCGCAATATCCACCGTGCGCCGCACGGCATCGTCCACGAACAAACCGACTTGACCGTCCGTGAAGCCTTCCGGCTTGATCAGCTTCGCCATCTCCATCAGCATGGTCGTCTGATGCTCCTTCGTCGTGCTGCCTTCCGTGACGGCGGCCATCACGATATCGACCGACTCCGCCTGATTCGCGATGGCGTAATTCCACCCCTTCATGGTCGCCCTTATCGCCTTCACGGCGGTTTCGCGGTTGTTCTTCAGCCAGTCCTCCTTGACGATGAGCGTATCCTCCAGCATGCCGACGCCCGCGTCCTCGAAATCGTAGACGTACAAATCCTCTTCCTTTACGCCGCTTTCCAGCACGACGTGGTACTCGTTGTAAATCGTAGATACCGCGACGTCCAGCTGCTTATTGAAGAACTGGTCCATCGTAAATCCCTGCTTCACGAGCTCGACGTCCTTCGCGGGATCGAGCCCGTTCTTCTCCATGAACGCAAGCACCTGGAACTGCTGGCTGCCCGTCCACATGCCAACCTTCTTCCCTTTCATCTTATGTGGCGAATCGATGCCCGATTCCTTGGATGCGACGAACCGGTAAGAGCTTTTCTGCAGCACTTGCGCGACCGATACGAGCGGAAGACCGTTATCGCGGTTAACGAGCAGGCTGTCGAAACTGGTTACGCCGATATCGGCCGCTCCGTTCACGACCTGCTGCTCAATGACGACGTCGGGACCGCCCGGTATAATTTCCACATCGAGCCCTTCTTCTTCATAAAAGCCTTTCTCTTTCGCAGTGAAGATGCCGGCGAATTGCGCCTGAGGCACCCACTTCAGCTGAATCTTCACCTTGGTCAGCGGCGCGTCCGGCTTCATCGTCTCCTCAGGCGCCTCGCTTGCGGATTTTTCGGGTTCGGTTGTCCGCTGCGCAGGCTCATTGTTCCCCCCGCCCCCGCAGGCGGCGACAAGCGTCAGCGCAACCGTCAGCGCCAGCGTAAATGCGGATCGTGCGGCTCGGCTTCTCTTTTTCATAAAACCAATCCTCTCCTTGTCCACCATTTCTATATCAAGCTTCCGCCATCTCTCGCTGCCTAATATCATGCCGGGCGGGACCGGCGATGCTGCCTAACGTCTGCGATGCGCCGCATGCCAGGGAATGGCAAGCCGCTCCGCAAGCTGTACGGCGTAATAGAGAATGATGCCCATGACGGCCGCTATGACGATGCAGGACCAAGCCAGCGGCATGTTCGCCAGCTTGATCTGGTCGGAGAGCAGGAAGCCCAGCCCTCGCGAGGATATAAAAAATTCGCCGACAATCGCCCCGATAATGCTTGTGGACATATTGATTTTCAGCGCCGTGAAGACGGCTGGAAGCGCGGACCGAAAGCGAAGCTTCGCGAACGTCTGAAGCTTGCCTGCCGCATACGAGCTCATCAGCTCGAGATAGGGCGGCTCGATGGAACGCAGTCCCTTGAAGGCGCTGACAGCCATCGTCGCCATCGTCATGACGGAGACTATCGCCATCTTGGAGGCGACGCCGTCGCCGAACCAGTTGTTCATGACCGGAGCGAGCGCTACAATCGGAATCGCGTTAAGGGAGGCCATCAGCGTAATCGCTCCTCTTCCCGCCCTTGGAACGAACGATGCAGCGGCTGCGGCGATCAATCCGAGAAGTGAACCGGCCAAGCATCCTCCTAATATTTCGGAGCCCGTGTACAGGGAATAGCTCCATAGCATGGGGGCATTGTCAAGGATTGCAGCAGCGATGGCCGAAGGAATCGGCAGCTGGTAATGCTCGAGACGGAACAGCCGGTGAAAGCCTTCGAGCTGCCAGGTCAAGAGAAACATAAGCCCGAAAAAGAAAGGAAGACAGAACGTCGCGGGAAACTTTCGCCGAGAAGCCTGACCGCGGTGGATATCCGCCTTGGGGGCCGCTGGCTCCAGCGGTTGAAGGCTGCTCTCCGGCCCGCCCGTTTGCCCGCTCACTGCGGCGAGGTCCTTCATCGCGGCTCGCCTCCATTCGCCCGGAATTCCGGCTGCCAAGGCGTAATCAGCCGTTCCGCCAGACTGATCAGGAGAAACAGAACCAGGCCGATCGCTACGCTTACGAGGACGGTCGACCAGAACATGTAGACCTGAGAGGTTCCGTAATACAGCGAGCTGATCATCAGTACGCCGACCCCGTCCGGCGCTCCCATCAGCTCAACGATAATGGAGGCGGTGATCGCCAGCGGCCCCGACAGCTTAAGGCCGGCGAACAAACCCGGCAGCGCCGCCTTCAGCTTCAGTTTCGTATACAGCGCCCAGGTATTCGCCGCGTATGAGCGCATTAGCTCAAGCTGCTCCTGCTTGACGCTTTGCAGTCCGCGCAGCGTGTTAATGGTCACCGGGAAGAAGGTAACGTAACCGGCCATCAGCACCCGCGACAACGCCGCGTCATGCACAATGCCGTAAACGATCGGCGCCAGTCCGATGATCGGCACCATTTGAGAAGCCACCATATAAGGCGACAGCGTGTGCTCTACCGTCCTAGAGAGGCTCATGACGACAGCAAGCGCGCAGCCGACGGCCGATCCGATAACGAAGCCGGTAATCGAGTTGCCGAACGTTATCGCTCCTTGTTCCAGAAGCGGCCGGAAGTGCTCCCGCAGCGTGCCGAGCACCAGATGGGGGTAAGGGAGCTTGGATGCCGGGGCGGTTACCTGCGCGACATTCGCTATGTACCAAGCGGCGCCTTCCCACAGCGCCAGGAGCAGGACCATCCACAGCGCGACAACGGCTCCGCCGCTCCATCCTCTAGACCATCTGCCCGTCAAGCGAATCACTCTCCTTGTAGAAGCATTTCCTAACGGCGGCGGTCATCTCGTGAAAGAGGCCGGATTGCCGGACGAGCGAGGGGCTTCCCTCCTCCCTGTCCATATTCAAGATGGAATGGACCCTTCCCGGATGCGAGGATAACACAATGACCCGGTCGGATAGAAAGACCGCCTCCGGAATGCTGTGCGTAACGAACACGATCGTTTTGTTCGTCTTTTTCTTAATTTCAAGCAGGTCAAGCTGAAGCTTTTCCTTCGTAAATTCGTCCAGCGCCGAGAAAGGTTCATCCATGAATAAAATCGGAGGATCGAGGGAGAGGGCTCGCGCAATCGCCACGCGCTGCTGCATGCCGCCGCTAAGCTGCCATGGATAATGGTGCTTGAATGGGGTCAGGCCGACCATTTCCAGCAGTTGATCTGATATTTTTGAATATTCTGACTTTTTAATGCCGAAAACTTCAAGCGGCAGTTCAATATTGTCTTTTACCGTTCGCCATTCGAACAGCGTGGGGTTCTGAAACACAATGCCGAACTTGCGCCTAAGCCGCATTTCTCGCGGATGCTCTTGGCCGATCGTAATGCGGCCGCTTGTCGGCTCCAGCAAATCCGCCATCAGTCGCAGCAGCGTTGACTTGCCGCAGCCCGAAGGTCCGAGCAGCGACACGAATTCATTCTTGTAAATTTCGAAGCTGACGTCGCGGAGCGCTTCGACTTCATGGTCCTTCTTGCCGAAAACCATCGAAATGCGCTCCACCGCTATTTCCGTTGACGGGACGGCTTCGTCCGATAACATAAGTTTCCTCCTCCCGGCCGATTACCGGATTTCAATTGAAGTAACGGCTTCGATACTCTTTGTGTAATATTATATAACATTCAATCTCGAATACATTATACAATGTGTTTGATTTTTTCATCATTCAATAGACATTATGTACAGTCAGTGCTTTATCACGAGCATATTTCTCTCATTAAAGTATCATATTCATGATATATATTGGTTAACAAATAATTCACGACTGCTTTTATCGCTTCGAGACCAAAATCATGTTTTGAGATTACTGTGTTCGGAACAGTAAATAGCCTCCCCAATCCCATTGAGGAGGCTTGATGTATTTTTCTTTACAAAGTCAGCTTTTGCCCGGGTTCCAGCACCTGCCCGTTCAATCCCTTGTTTTGAAGCTGCCGAACATAAGCTTCGGCTTCCTGGCGGATAACCGGGAACGTATTATAATGCACCGGTACGGCAAGCTTCGCATTATACCACTCCGCCGCTTGCACGGCGTCATCCGGGCCCATTGTATAATGATCCCCGATCGGAATAAACGCCGCGTCGAACGCGTACCTTTCCCCGAGCATTTTCATGTCGCCGAACAGGGCCGTATCTCCCGCATGAAGAATCGTTTTGCCCTCCGCTTGAATGATAAAGCCTGCCGGCATACCGCCGTAAATAATTTGTTTCTCGCTTTCGAGCACGATGCCGGAGGAATGGAAGGCCTGGACCATTTTCGCCCTCGCGAATCCCAAATCGACGGTTCCGCCCATATTCATCCCGATCGTCTTTACTTCCTTCCAGGACATATAAGCGGCAAGCTCGAAAATCGCGATCACCGGCGCGTCGTTAGCTTTGGCAATCAAATCGGCGTCCGAAATATGATCTGCATGCGCATGCGTCAACAGGACGGCGTCCGTGCGGATGTCCTCCGGTCTCGTTACCGCCCGTTCATTCCCTCTAAGAAAGGGATCAATAATAAGCGATTTGCCTCCCGTCACGATTTGCACACAGGAGTGTCCGTGATAGATAAGTTCCATATTACTCTCGCTCCTTTGTTAAACTTTTCCCTCCTTTAATCATCTTAATGATACGGATCAAATTTGTCTAATCAACTCAAGCTTTGGGCTAGACTCGCTGTATAAAAGTTACTTGGCGGTCCGAGTGCGAATCAGTTGATAAATTCAAGCGCTTGCAGCATGCGCTTCAGGATCGTTGCTGCTTGCGCTCGCGTTGCAGGCTTATTCGGCGCGAAGGCGTTATCCGGCATGCCTTGAATGAGACCGGCTGCCAGCGATTGCGAGACGGCTGTTCTCGCCCATTCGCCGATATCTGAACGGTCTGCAAACCTTTCTAATATGTCGGTATCCGCCTGGAATTCCTTGCCGCCTGCTTTCATCGCCCGTATCATCATCGCCGCCATTTGCTCGCGGGTAATGTGATCGTTTGGTCGAAAGGCGCCGTCTTCAAAACCGTTGATCAATCCGGTTTGATAGGCCGTGCCTACGGCCCCGGCATACCAGTCGCTTGGCTGCACGTCATGAAATACATCCGCCTTCAATACATCCAATCCAAGCGAACGAACCAGCATGGCTGCAAATTCGGCGCGTGTGACCGGGAGCTCCGGTTCATATTGATTTTCGGTTTTACCGTTGATAATCCATTTATTCGCCAGCAGTTCCACATCCGCTTTTGCCCAATGCCCTTCCAAATCGGCAAAAGATTTTTCGAATTGGATGACGGTGTATATGCTGTTGTGCGGCGAACGAATCGTAATCTCGGCAGAACCGTTCTTCGTCGTAATCACGGCCGGTATGAAGCGCAATTGGTTGTTCGAATCCAGCCATACCGCCGTAACCTTGTTCGGTTCAACCGTCAATGTACCCAAGCTGATGGTACGATTCACATACACTCCGCCGAAGTCCATGATTTCTTTGCCGTTGACCGTGATCGTAAATTCGACCGGGTTCGGTATCATTTGCTTCGCGTTCAAAAGATTCACAGCTGCCTCTACATCGTCTCCGATTTTCCCGGAAACGTTAGAAATCGCGATGCTGACGGTTGAGTCCTTCGGAACGTGAGTAAACAAACTTACAGGCAATTCATAATTTACGCCATTTGTTTGAATTTGAATAACTGCGACGCTTTTACTGCCGATTGCATGCAGGATTGCATTGCCCGGCAATTCCACGCTGACCGAGGAATCGCCGCCTTGCACCTTGATTATGACAATCGGATTTGCCAATGCTTTCTCCAGCTTATCCGCATCCACGGCGACTTTCGTTACCGTCTTTCCATCTGCCGTTGTTTCCTTCGTTACGGTCGCGTCTTTCTCAAGATCGATGACGCCTGCATGGTCTGTTGATCCGCCGGTTGCCGGTTCATGGCCTGTACCTGGAGCTGTAGAATCAACTGCCGGAAAGGCCGGCGCCGATACCATGAACATGCGGGAATACGGATCTTTTCCCATCGATCTTACGGCGACTTTGGATAAATCGCCCATTCCGCCCTGTAACGCATAGCTCGTTGCGCCTGCCGGCAATTCAGCAAGAACCGTTGCGCCGTCATAAACCGTAAACCCTTCGCTTGCGGCATTGGGATCCCACCTTAAAATATTCGCCGAATCTCCGGATTCAACGATCAGATTCTGCGGAGGAGCCGGCGCATTAAATACTTGCGCTTGCGTAAGCCGCGGTGGCCCTGTAAGATCCGTGCCCGCGTTGCCGCCGGATGCGTTCTCTGCCGTCACCTTGATATATCTTGAATGATAGGTCTTGCCAAGGTCTATCGGGTATGAACGGTCAGCCGAATCGTCACCGCCATTGTGGTTGCCTGTGGCATACGTATAACCATCGGTTGTCCGTTTATCCACTTGTGTAAACGTCATGGCGTCAAACTCGGATGCCGATGTATGGTCTCCGAAATCATCGGATACATACACGGTTGCGCCTTTTAACCGGGTGGATTTTGCAAACAGCCTGATTTGGCTGAAATCCATGGCCTGGCCAAGGTCAATGACAAAACTGCCTTTTCTTGCTCCGTCGGTACCGAGCCACGTGTAATTCCCGATTTCATCCAAACTGCTGACATTGGTCACATCCGCGATTGCCGGGACTTGCGGTACGCCGCTGGTCAGTTTGTTTGCATTGCCATACTCATTGGCATGGGCAGATTCCCTCTGAATCGGGTTGGCTCCTTCCGTCGAACCTGCGTTATACGCTTTTTTATTAAGCGCAAGATTTACGGGCGAGATACCTGATGCTGCCTTGCTTATGGTAATGTCGGCAATATGAAGCACAGCGTCGTAAGCAGAGTTTGCAGGGTTGGAGTTGTAGTTGGAGCTACGGTATATCCCCCACTTCGGGCGCAAATATTGGTCAAAAGCAGCCGGATACTCTGTCTCGAAGCTGCCGCTGCGTTGCGGTCTTCTCCATAAGTCTTTAACGCCGTCAACCGCGCCTTGGTCTGTAAACTCTTTAAAAACATCCTTGCTCTCCAAGATATATACTTTACCTGTCACGGTATCCGTTATCTTGATGGTTAACCAGCCCGTATCGGAAATAAGCCCGTTCATTTCAACCTTAATCCAGTGGCTGTCGATTTCATTTAACGGAATTCTCAACAGGGTCTTATCGCCGTCATGACGGTTATGATTCACGACCAGCTCCCTGTTCTCTCTTCCGGTGATCGAAATCGCGATAAGATAAGCGCCGTTTTCAGCGCTGATGTTGCCGCCGGGCAATGTATCGGCCGCTTGAGCATTCGCAGCCTTCAATTGGAAAAGATGCCTGAAGTTCGGCTGGTTCCATTGCTCGCCATCCGGAATATTCCAGAGCCATTCATAAGAAACCAAGTCGCCTTCATATGCCGTAAAATCGCCGTTTGAATCTTCGCTTGGGCGAATTTCAATTCTTTGCCTGTCAGCGACAGACGCGCCGTCAACAACATAACCTAACTCCCGGTCAAAAACACCCTTGTGGCCGTACTCGCCGTGGCGGAGTTCTTCCAGGAATTCATTGTTCAGCCCTCGGCCGCGGGCTACGATCTTGAACACATTTTTTTGCAGTATGCTGTCCCAGACGCTCTGGATATGGTCGTCCACCGCAGTCGACATCGGGAGATCGCCGTAAAATTCGTGGTAACCGTCTCTGATTCTCTTGGTCAAGCCTTCTACCGGCTCATCGGTACCCATTGCGCCGCCAAAAATGTTATAAGGAGATACGCCTTCTATCGCGCTCATCTTGATGGTCTTATCATTCTCGCCATGTCCGCGGGCGGTTACGTCCAATGCAAATATAGACGGGTCGCCGTTGTTGAAATGAAACGTAAATTTATTTGTGCCAAGCGGCAGCTTGGCAAGGTATGAGGCTTCAAACGTAACCGTATCGCCTGATAACGAGTAATCCGTTTTCGGGCGGAGCGTAATGCCGCCATGGGATATTCCCGTAAGCGTCTGTTCGCTTGCAAGGTTTATATCTGTCTTTATAGGATCTACCTGATCCCATGTACTGTAGGTATCCTTAGCCGGTGCCAGTGCAGTTGTGTTAACTATCGGATCTTTGCCGTAAATAGCCAAGCCGGATATACCCATCATCGATTTCGCATCATCCGTACGGCTATCGCCGGGGCCGGCCAGTACGGTGTTTACCATCACATAACGGGCCGTAAACGGGTACAAGAATGTTTTGGTATCATAGCCCCATTGTTGGCCGTTATATTCGACATAAGACCATAAGCCTTCCGTTTCCGTGCCTCCGGCCAGCTTCCAGCCGCTCGCTTGCCAGTCGTAGTTATGCGCCTTATCGGAAGCCGTGGGCGCACTTGCCCAGGAGCCGGGGTCATCCGAGTAATAGACCTCGAATCTTCTCGCATTGCTTTGGATATTCGGGATATCATTAGGTATTTCAAGGTACAGTTTATCAATCGTTTTGGGTTCGCCCAAGTCAAGAGTTAACGCCAGCGAGGATGGCGAATAGTCGTCCATATATACGTTTGAGCTTGAATTGCGCCAGTAACCGCTGCCGTCCGATCGCAATGCGTCTGCTCCCGGATGATCCGGATGTTCCGAGCTAACCTTGAGATTCACTCCTGCTTGCGGTGTATAACGGGACGGCGCCAACAGGTTGACGGAGCCTGTTGCCGTAGGAATATCCGCGGCATCCATTACCGTAACCGTGCTCGTTTTGCTCAAGCTTCCAACTCTTGCGGTGATCACAGCCGTACCCGCGCCGATACCGGTTACTAAACCTTTTGCATCAACAGTCGCTACCGATGGATTGTCTGATTCCCAAGTTACCGGCTTATTCGGCGCGTCGACCGGCAATACCTCGGCTATAAGAGACTCTGTTTTGCCAATCGCAAGATTTAGACTGGTCTTGCTAAGAGTCAGCGAACTTACCGGTATTGATCCCGAAGGTTCTCCGAAGACTCTGATTACTTCGCTTTTTATTCCGCCGGCGCTGCTATCTTGCATGACATCCGATACAAGCAGTAAATATTGAGCTTCAACCGGTTCGGCCAACACGTGATCAGCCTTTTCGTTATCGCTAAGAGCGGTCGTCTTTCCCGCTCCCGGGATTGAAATCCATGAAGCTCCATGCTCCGTTTCAAGCGGTTTTCTTGTGGCATCCGAGCTTTCGGAGAGGCTGTTGCCCTCCTTCAGTTCGTCATAAGCGGAAGCATCGTTCGTGTAGTACACTTGATAATTTTTCAAAAACTTGCTATTGCTGGACCATTCGATTTGAATTTGGCTAATATCAATTTTCTTTTCCAGTTGTATAGCCGCCCAGTATTGATAACCGTCCGTTTTTGTTAGTGAGCTGTTAGCCTGCCAGGGGGTGCCTGCCGCTTTGTCGTCAATAAAGTTGTTTTTGCTGTTGCCGCTGTGAGAGACAACCTTAATCGCAGCGCCCGGATATACCGCCCAATTCTTATATTGGGAAAGGTTCACTTCAATATAAGGCTTAATGTTTCTTGGATTCGTCAAACCCGGGCTGTCAAATTCACCATAAATCTGATAGGTCCCCGTTTTACCCGGCATGTAGCCTTCCGAACTCCAGGTTACGTTCACCTTTTGTATATTCCCCGTACTCAAGGTTACGTCCAGCTGCGATGGTAATTCTAAGCGGCTAAACGCCGTGCCTTTGGAAGCCGTAATTCCATTTGGCCTCTCCCACGCTACAATATCCTTAGGTTGTTTACCGGGATCCCAGCCGTCAGGGAAAATATAGCTGTCTTTATCCCTTTTAATCAAGTGTACATCAGCCAGATACATGGTTGCGGATTGGAATTCATCTGCGTAGTCCACATCTCCCGGACCGTTGTACATCCCGCGGTAAAGTCCCCACTTGGAACGATTTTGCTGACCCGATTCAACGGGAAGGTCGCCTCTTTCGTTTCTGCCGGTAGCCGGGTTAGACACTTCGGGACGTCTCAATGTTTCGGCCGTCATGCCGCCCTCGGACAGAACCTCGCCTGTTTCCAGGTCGACAAGCTTACCGTAAACATAACCGTTATCGGCTGATAAAATCGTGACTTCGAAATCAAGCCAGCGGTCAACGACTTTCTCCAATGGAATCGTGAACAACGGCTTTATTCTATCCGCATAGCCGCCATCGGGATTGTTCCTGAATTCGAGATGGCCTTTGCCCTCGCTCGTAACCAGCGAGAGGGTAGTCACCGGCTGGCCGGCCGCGTTGCCTGCGATTTCTTTCAATTGGAAGATGTGAAAAAATCGATGGGGAGCAATAAAATCGCCAGCTTGCTTATTTCCCGCATCATTCTGAAATTTTAACGTTTCCGACGGAAGCATCAGGCTCCAGCGGTGGGTCATGATGTCGCCGCCCACACTGTTTGCATCTCTATTGGATGCGCTGGTGTTGCTTTTAATCTCCAACCTCTGCCGGTCGCTGCTGACCGCGCCGCGATCGCCGTCGTCCCGGCTCACGCCTTCCGGAGTAACAAAAGGCAAAAATTCATGAAAACGCAAAATGTCGGATTTGAGTTTGCCGGCGCCCGGAATATTCTCAATCCCGTATTTTTCAAGCGAGTCTTTATCGTTTTTGCCTATGGTTTGCAAGTACATGTTATCTCCCAACCAGGATTCATTGACCGTCGAAGACAGTGGGTAGTCTCGTGAACGGTCATAGACTGAATCCATCCATGCTTTTCCGCTATAAGACGAGGCGGCGCCCGGGCCTTCTACAGAGCCGGTAGTACTGCCATTGCCAATTTTAGATGCGCCCATAACATCCCATGCGTGTTCGCCGGCCCGAATATTGAGCGGCAAATATTGATCATTTGGTCCTATCGGGCTTGTTAAAGGGGGGACGACATGATCAACTGTAACCGTAACGGTATATTTCCGGGTGTTGCCGCTATCGTTCTTATCGGTTACCGCCAAATAATACAACGTAGGCCCGTCTGTTGAAAATTGATCCATTCTGGCATCGCCTTTGTTGATGCCGTCGGCAGCAAAAGAGATCTCCGTTGTCCCGTCGCTTCTGTAAAGTGCCGCGTCAGCTTCCGTGCTTGTCGTTACGTTCAGCATTTGGTATAAAGTGCCGTAGGGCAATGATATATCAATCGTTGCATGCTCAAGATCAACCCGCGCATTTACCGGCTTGTTCACTTGAACGTCCAATATACCCGGGTTGTCTCCCGGCGCTGCATGAACCGTTGATGCCGGGAGAACGGATAGGCTAATAAGCGAAAGTGCAAGTGCAAATGAAAGAACCGAACAAAGTGCCTTTTTCAGAACCTGTTGCTTAAACATCTTAAAGCCTCCTCGTGCGATCATGGAATTAGTGTTGCTGCAGGGACAATGCCTGCGAACCGATCTTATGCCGTAAACGAATCACCTCCTTCTCAAGAATCGCTCTCCTCCCCGCATCCTGATGAGACTTCGCCCGATAGGTTACGGTCTCAGGCAATAGCCTGAATACGCTTTCAATCTATTTCATTATTCTCGAATATGGTATTTCCTGGTATGCGTAAAGTTACGATTCAGGTGTGTTTTTTTCGTATTAACCAGAGCAGCGGTTGACGTAGCGCCGTATTCCTGCGAATCTCCGAATCTGCAGAATCCGGCGTCAAGTTTTGCCACAAGCCGAGAAGACGCTCGTCTTGAAAGGCAAGTCCCTCAAATAGCATAAAAGACACCTTACCGGCCAGCCATCGAAATGCTCGATATCCGGCAGCCAAGGCCAGCTCGGCTTGTCCATCAGATAAGGAACTAGAAATTCGAGGCCTTGGCGGATGCCCCGGCCGTCGCAAGCCGGAAGCGCCATAAATCTTCCTCAGGCGTGGAAAGAAATTGACAGAGGGTTGCCATGTTACAAAAATGGAGTACCCGTAAGGCTTTGTATGCGCCAGTTCCCGCGGGAAGCTGCCGTTCGGCGCCATCTGCGAAGGGAGCAGCACGGATTGTACCATTCGCGGCACAGGGCCGTCACGGATGCATTGCCGGTGAATGACGCGAAAGCTGCCGCCTGCACAAGCCAGCATACCGCATGATTGTTGTTTTCGTCCCGTTCCTTCTTGCCGTACGGATGTGTAAGCATCCTTTCGAGATAGTCCGCGAACCAGCTCCTGAGCTGCCCGCAATCTCCAGCGGACAACGCCCCGGACGTTTCGATTGCTTCGACTGCCGCAGGGATGTCGATCAGGTGGAGCGTATCGATGATGCCGACACCGCGCCCGGAGCAGATGCCGGGAATCGCCTGGGCGTAGCGAAGATGCGGATTCATACGGGTCGACTCATTCAGAAAAAAAGCTCGCAGCAGCGCCGCAGTCTTGTCCGCGTACACCCGCCGGCCCGTAACGGCGTACCCCGCCGCCAGATTGGCCGTATGGGTGCGCATCGCGCGCATCGCTTCCCGGTGCGCGGTGAACGCCCCCGGATTTGATTCACCGTCTCTTCTGATATACGGCAGCCCGTCCGGCGTATCCGGATTCGGCCACCAATAATCGCCGTTTGAATAATAGTCGTGTTTGCCGCCTTCGCTCCTCACGGATAAGAAGGCCGTTATTCCGGTCAGCGGAGCTAGCAGCGAGCGGTCCGCCTTCGCCTTGATTTCTTGAGGTTCAATCCTCCATGCTCGAACGGCTTTTCATCGTCAGCATCGATTGCCGCCCCCTTCCATTAACATTTATTCACGGCCCGGCCGGATCGGAAAGCGTATGGCTTCAACGGTTTGGTACTGGCGAAAGATCCCGCCGGACTAGTCGCTTCCACCTTGAGAACCGTGAAGGAAAAAGGGGCTATCCCGCTAGTAGGTAAACCTACTTTTGGGCGCCCCTCTTTTTATTCAAGCGTGATCGGCCTACTTTAACGCGACTTTTAACCGGACTGAAGAAAGCAGAAGGATACAATGTACATGGTGCAGCAGAAACCTTCCGGATCAGCCCCATTCCAATGTACGAAAAACAACGCGGGAACTTATATTCAATGATTCTATCGAATAATCGGACGGTATTGGATCTTTTGGGACAGCCCCTCGATTGTCGCGCTAACGTTCAAAATACACGGTTCGGCCATCCGAGCAGCTTGGCTAAGGTCTCCATGTAAAAGTAGTCTCCGTAAATCAGAGAGACATTAACGTTCTGACCGGCCGGCTTATTCCCCGTTCCTTCCCGCAGAAGACCCTGGTAGTCCGGCTCATCCAGCGTGGCGTAATGCTCCGTCAGCGACTTCAAGATATTCTCGGCCGCTCGGCGGTAAATTCTGCCCTCTTCATTCGGCAGCAGGCCGGCAATCTCAAGCAGCCCGGAAGCGGCGCAGCCTGCAGCGGAGGTATCCTTCGGCTGGCTCTGCGGATCGGGCGTACGGAAATCCCAATGAGGAACATGATCCTCCGGCAGGCAGCTGATGAAATAATGGGCCACCCTCTGCGCTGCGCGCAAATAACGTTTATTGCCCGTATACCGGCAGGCAATAGCCATGCCGTACAGCGCCCAGGCTTGGCCTCTGCTCCAAGAGGAATATGGCGCATAGCCTTGGCCCCCCAAATATTCGTCGGCCTCCCCGGTTTCCGGATCGAACGCCACAATATGATGGACGGAGCCGTCCTCGCGGATGAAATGCTTCAACACCGTGTCTGCATGGGCGCAGGCGATCTGACGGAACCGAGGGTCGGCACTCGCCTCGGACGCCCAGAATAGCAGAGATAAATTCATCATCGAATCGATGATCGCCCAGCCGGTTTTCTCCTGATTCCAGGCGCGGAGGAAACGTCCGTTCAAATTGAACCGTCCCGCAAGGAAGTTGGCTGCAGCCAACGCTCTCCTGCGTGCGTCTTCATCGCCCGTCAGCCTATGCTTGATGACTGCCGTTGGCAGAAACTGAAAACCAACGTCATGATGGAGGTTGTTGGCCGTGACGAAGCATCGCTCGATACGAGCGTCCCATACCCAAGCCGAGTCGCGATAACCGTCATTGCCGGTCATTTCATGCAGAATCCATAACATCCCCGGCCAGAAGCCGGAGGTCCACCAGTCTACCCGCATATCGTCATATACGCCGGATGCCGAGACATGCGGAGATGCATCACCGATATCGCGAATCATCCGGTCCGCCTTGCTTCGAACCTTTTCCCACCACAAGTTCAATTGCTCCCGCTGCAAAATAACGAGATCCGTCATTCTTTTACCCCCTTTTTTGGCTCGGCGCAGCCGATAATCCGGTATACCTTGCTTGCTTCCAATCGGAACGACACCGGCTCGGAGCCGGATGCTTCAGCGATTCGTTCATCGCCTTTGCAGATCACTACAGGAACGTTGCCCCCCCTCAAGCGGCAATCGAAATTCTTCTTCGCAGTGATCCTCGCTTCCTTCAGGAATCCGTTCTTCCACTCCAGATCGACAGTCAGTCCTCCCCTCGCCCTCAGTCCCGTCGCCCTCCCGCCGCTCCATGCGGATGGCAGCGCCGGAAGCAGGGCTAGTTCTCCTCCGTGCGACTGCAGCAGCATCTCGGCGATACCTGCAGCCCCGCCGAAGTTGCCGTCGATTTGAAACGGCGGATGCGCGTCGAACAGATTCGGATAGGTCGAGCCGTTCAACAGCTGACGGAGATGCAAGTAGGCTTCTTCTCCGTCCTCGAGCCGAGCCCAGAAGTTTATGATCCAGGCCCGGCTCCAGCCGGTATGTCCTCCTCCGTTGTCCAATCTGCGCGCGATCGTCCGCTTAGCTGCCTCCGCGAGCTCTGGCGTCAATCGCGAATGGATCTGTTCGCCGGGATGAAGCGCAAACAGCTGCGAGATGTGCCGATGCCCGGAATCCGCTTCATCCCAGTCTTCCAGCCATTCCATAATCTGACCGTGCTTGCCGATCTCGGGGAGCGGCAGCTTGGCAAGCGCTTCCGCCAGTTCCCGGCGGAAATCTTCCTCCGCTCCTAGCGTTTGCAGCGCCTCGATGCAAGCGCTCCACAGAGCGTAGACGATCTGGCTGTCCATCGACGGTCCCATGCAGAGAGTGCCGGCTTCGCCGTTCGATCGGATAAAGCGGTTCTCCGGCGAGAGCGACGGTCCGGTCACCAACCGGCCATTGCCGTCTTCCGACATATAGTCGAGGAAGAATAAGGCGGCCTCCTTCATTAACGGATATGCGCGGCGCTTCAGAAACTCCTCGTCCAAACCGTACCGGTAATGCTCCCAAAGATGCATGCACAGCCACGCCGCTCCCATAGGCCATACCGAGGAAGAGAGCAGGATGCCTTCGATATGCGTATTACCCCACAAATTCGTATTGTGATGGGCGACAAACCCGCGGCAGCCGTACATTTCGCGTGCCGTTACCCTCCCCGAGGGAAGCAAGCTTTCCGCGAGGTCGAAGAGCGGCTCGTGACATTCCGGCAGGCTGCCCGCCTCTGCGGGCCAATAATTCATCTGCGTATTGATATTGATCGTATACTTGGATTCCCACGGCGGCGTGAAGCTGGCGTTCCAGATCCCTTGCAGATTGGCGGCAAGCGTACCCGGCCGCGAGCACGAAAGAAGCAAATAGCGTCCATATTGATAATATAACGAGAACAGGCCCACGTCTTCCGCCCCTTCCGCCAGTCTCCGCAAGCGTGCGTCGGTCGGCAGCTTAGCTGCATGCTCTTCATCGGCCCGCGCATGTTCGCCGCCGCTTAGGTCAAGCTCAATCCTTCGGTAGTAAGCCGAATATTCGCTCACATGGCGCTCCCGCAGAGCGCGGTAGGATAACCTGCCCGCGGCATGCAGCTGATCCATGCACGCCCGTTCCGGGTCCGGATGCCGGAACGACGTATTGGCGGCCAGCAGCAGCGTAACGGCGTCAGCCCCTTCGATCGAGAGGAAATCTCCGATGACTCTCACGGTTCCCCCTTCCGCAACAGCCATTATTGCGGCGGCGAAGCGTACGCCCCCGGAGCCGCATTGGCCGCTCATCAGAATCATGCGATCACCGGCTGCCGCCGTCCCTTCGTCGAAGGGACGGCGCATCAGGTTGACACCGACTGTAACCGTGCCGGGCGCGTCAGCTGTCAGACGGACTGCCATGATCTGATCGGCCGCGCTGCTGAAATACTCCCTCTCATAGGTTGTATGACCGCGGACATAACGGACGCGGGCGACGGCTCCCTCCAGATCCAGCTCTCGTTCGTACGCATCAACGGCGCCATCATGCCCTTGCATCCATATTAGCATTTCGCCGAGCGGCTGATAGGGATGAAGATATTTGGGAGCGGAAGTCAGCCCCATTCGCGCCAGATGCTCAGCCTCGCTCTGCTTGCCTTGCAGCAGCAGCCTGCGAATTTCAGGGAGATAGATCCGCGCATCGGAATTATCACCCTGTATCGAACCGCCGTACCAAATTGAATCCTCGTTCAACTGGACGGTCTCCTTCGCCACGCCGCCGAATGCCATGCCTCCAAGACGGCCGTTGCCGATGGGCAGCGCTTCCTCCCATCTGCCCGCGGGCGTATCGTACCACAGCCTCCGTTTCATCCTCGCATGACCCCCTTCATAGGCACTCGGCTTATTCGTCATGGTAACCGAGCCCCATACGGGCAAAGCTCCACTTCACGCTGCCGTATGAAGCCGGAAGAGGCGCCGGGCCCGATAATTCGCCTTTAAACCCTCCGTCCTCCGTCCTCGCCACGACCGCTCTCCACCAGCCGCATACGCCGCATTCATGCTCCAAGGTTATTCCGTCGTCGTCGTACAGCCGGCATTCCCCTTCAGCGGTACCGAAATGCACCAATTCGAGCGGAGCCTGTTCGCCCGGCCGAAGGGCGTGCGGAAGCGCGGATGTCATTGGAATGACCGCCCCGTCCCGCACGAATACCGGAATCGTCTCGATGCCTGAACGGACCTTGACGACACCGCCTCCTTCATAAAGCTCCCCCGTCTCGAAGCCGATCCATGAGCCGGATGGCAGCAAGACCTCCCGTTCCTTCTCTCCCTCGACGAGCGGAGCCACGAGCAGCGAATCCCCAATCATGTATTGATCATCCCATTGCGGGACGTTTCGCTTCCCGTACGCCCCTTCCGACGTATTAATCGTCTGCGCCTCTAATCGCATATTCTCGGCGCGCGCGAATTCCTCCGGCGTGACGGCGAACGGCATTGCCCGGAAGGGAGGCGTTCCCTCTTCCAGGTAACGGGCGAAGGCCGTGTACAAATACGGAAGCAAGCGCATTCGCAGCTTGATGTAACGTCGGATGATCGGTTCCGCATCAGGGAACGTCCAAGGCTTCGTCCCGTCTCCCCAGGCGTTCAGCATGGCAAGAGGAGAGAAGCAGACCGTTTGCATTCTTCTGACCCAATCCTCGGCGCTGCGAGCCCGGCGCACCTCCGGCGACCACAGAAGTCCGCCGAAGGAGGAATTGCACAGCGCCCTTATGAATTGCTTGTGATCGTACAGATCCGAATAAAGGACGTATGGCAGCGAAGATGCCGCCGCGTTTGACGCTCGCACAAGTCCGAAGGTTCTCCGGTTTGCTGAACGGTACATGTCGTTCGTCATTTTCTGGAACATCAGGCCGTACAACTGCCTCATCTGTTCGCCGTCCAGACCGGACGGGAAGCTCGCATGCTCGGGGAACATCCAAGCGTTGTTCGTCAATTCGCTGCCGTCGCATTCGTCCAGCTTGTAACCGGATACGCCGATTGCGACATGCTTCTCTTGATGCTGTTTCACATACAGCTCGCGGGCTTCAGGCAAAGAATAGTCGGGCGCCAGCCCGCCCCATACCGAATAATTGCCGGAAAGCGGCTTAAGCGCGGCATAAAGCCCGCTCTCCGGCGACACGTACGGATGCTCCCACAGATTGACGCGGAACCCGTTGTCCGCAAGCTCCCGCACGAATCGCTCGGGATCGGGGAAGCGCTCCGGATCCCATTCGTACGTCACGGGGTAGCTGCTGCTGTGCCAGCCGGGTTCGAGCCCGATCACGTCGCAAGGATAATCCCTGCGGCGGAATTCCTTCGCCTCCGCGAGCGTTTCCTCCGCGCTGAACAAGGCCGGTACGCGGTGCCAGAAGCCGAGTCCCCACTTCGGCGGCAGAGTGCCTCCGCCGCAGAAGAGATTGTAGCGGCATACCGCATCGCCAAGCGCCGGACCGCCAAAGATATAGACGTCGGCGCCTTCCTCCGGCAGGCGGATCTCCGCCCGCGCCGAGGGAACGGTCGCCCGCCATCCGGCGTCCCGGTTGCGGTCCTTCGCATCCTCTTTGCCCGTCCCCTCCAAGTGAACGGACGAACCGAGATGCATCGTGAGCGCGCGCGCCGTATCGATGAGAACGCCGTAGCCGCGGTCACTGACGAAGAACGGAACAGGAGCGTGCGTCTCGCCGGTATCCTGCTTTGGATCGCTGTTCACGCGGAGATAGCGGGTACGTCCGCGCTGGTTCGTCCGCATGAACTGCAGTCCGGTCCCATACAGCTTTTCGTTAGCCGCTAACGGCAGCACAAGCATGCGTCGCCCTCCTCCCGCCGCCTCCATGTGTACGCTATCCCGCTCGAATGGCGGATCAACCTTCCCCAACCGTTTCAGGGCATCCAACTTCGGTTCGGCTTCGATCAAGGTTAGAGGCGTAAGCATCCGCGGATCTCCGATTCTGGCGTGCCATACTCCCGGCGCCGCTTCCGTCCATGTCATTGTCATTGACTGTCCCTCCGTTATGTTCATCGCAAATCCATCCGGAGAACCGGCAATTCGACAGGCATCCTTCGGCCCGATTCGCCGGACAAATTCGCATGGTAGACAAGCGCCTGCGTCAGCAGGTAATCCTTGCCGCTAGATTCCGGCTCACGGCCCGTATCGAGCGACGTCAGGAACTCGGTCAAAGTATCGGATTCGTTCACGCCGGCGAAGCCGGTAATTATCCGGGCATCCCCTTCCCCGTAAACCCGGATTTCCTTGCCTGTCAGCAGCAAAGCGCCGTGCGTGCCCTCGATCCGCCAATCGCCGCTCCATGACGTTTCCGGTCCTCTCGACGCGATCGAAGCCGAATAACCGGCGATCATCCCGCCGTCCATCTCCAATATCGCATTTGCGTTTATCACCGCTCCTTCCTCTTCCCAGGCGCCGATCGGGTTGTACAGCCTCGCCTGAACCGCGATCCCCTCCCGTCCGGTCAAATACCGCAGCATATCGAAGTGGTGAACGCCGATATCGTCCAGAATTCGGACGGCGTACTTGCGGGTTACCTGATGATAACGGCGGAATTGGATGTCGATCGCCGAGATCGAGCCGACGGCTCCATCGTCCAGCAATTGCTTCATCTTGCGAACATAAGGGAAACGCCGATAATTTTCAGCGATCATAAACGGAATCTTCTCCCTCTCCGCTCTTGTAACGATCTCGATCGATTCCGAATAATCGAATGCGATCGGTTTCTCGCAGAGCACGGGAAGTCTCCGGTCGAATGCCGCGTGATTTACCCGCGTATGCGCGTCCGGCGAAGTCACGTTGACAAGGAAGTCGGCCTCCTCGTTCGCGAGCGCCTCGTCCAGTGAAGTGTAGAACGGATAGGGAGCCCCGTCCATCTTGGCCTTCATGACCGGATCCGTCTCGACGACGGCCGAGAGCAGCCCTCTGTCTCTCAAACGTTTGTACCAGCTGTAGCCTGCGCTCCCGAGGCCAACCAATATTGCCCTCATCGCTCAGTCTCCTTCCGTTTGCTTTAGCGGAATAACCATATTCCACGTATGTTTGGCATGCCGGAATCCCCCCGGGCCGTCGGCCGTCGCCGCGAACAGATGCGTCGGCTTCCCGTTCCGGAACAGCAGGAACGGTCTTTCAAGACTTCCCATCGTCTGAACGGTCCCGTCGTCCCAGCGAACGCTTCGCGAGTATGCTTTCGGATCATCGGACAGCTCCCAACGGATGCCGTCCCTTGAGACGGCCTGAATGCCTCCGTGCTTCTCCCCGCCTAACGTCCCGTCCATATCTTTGGCGATCAGAGCATACCCTTCCTCCGTCCGCCAAATAAACGGATCTTCAATATGGAACCGCCCGGGCGGGAAAACCGGTTCCTCCGACATAACATTGTAGGCTCCGCTCCAATGCTCCGCCGCAGCGGCTCCGATCGTCATCGGGCCGTAATCGTTGCCTTCGTAACGGCGGGCCTTGTATAGAAGCAGCACGGAGCCGTCCTCCCGTACGCAAGGGGCCGGGTTCGACGTCAGATAACTGTCGAATCGGCCGGGGCGGACCGGCAGCAGGGGAGCGTCGCTCCTCTTCCACGGGCCGAAGACGCTGTCTGCGACCGCGAGTCCTACCCGTTTGTTCGAGCGGGCGACGATGCAGCGCGGATCCCCAAGACCGAAGCCGTCGCCGGGGACCGGCTCCGTTAGCGGATGAGTCGAGCCCATATAATAGAGTAAGTAGACGCCGTTATGCTTGACGATATGCGGATTATGAGTGCTGCGTCCATCCCAGTATCCCGCTCCCCTGGCCGGAAGCACGACCTCTTGGAAGGTATATGGCCCCTCGGGGGTGTCGGAAACGGCTCTCACGATCTCCGAAGACGACAGCCAGCCCGGATGCATGGGCAGGCTCTTCGGCCATCTGGAGGCGAACATATGGAATCGGCCATCTTCTCCTTGGACGACGGAGCCGCACCAGATCCAATAGCCTTCCATCCGGAAGCCGCCGTTTCTCGGCGCGGGCAGCATCCTGCCGGCTAAGCCGTTTACGTGCATGGCGTTTCATCCCTTCGTTGTCCGGCCTGTCTTCCATAGCGCTTTGCCGCGCTGCCATACAACCATTGCTCTGCGGTATGCAGAGCCGTCTCCCGGTCGATCCAGCCGGATTCGAGCCTCTCCCATAAAAACTCGGCGGCCAGCTTCTTCACGAGCAAAATCTTGCCGTAACTCCATTCCATGCAGCGGGCATCCGATACGACGATCGAGCTCTTGCTCGCGGCGAGCGCTTCGAGCCTGTACTGCATGCTGTCCCGGTAGGTGCTCGCGCGGAAGTTGAACCACCACATGCCGCCGATATGGACATTCGGGAAGTTCCAAGCGGCCTGTACGGCATCGAGGTTATTCAGTTCCGAAGCCAGCACAAGCTCGAATTCGCAGCGGTAATTCTCGAACAAAGCCGTTAGCTTCAGAATCCGTTCCGTGTCATTCGCCGGAAACGCGGTCCCGCACCATGAACGCTCAACGCCGAGGAACAGCTGTACGAGCATGCCGTTCCTCTCCGCCGCAGCGCATACGGCATGCAGCAGCTCCATCATGACGTCGTCGCGTCCGCTTCCTTGACCGATCGGCTTGCGGATATGAGCGCTCGATTCGTACCTGGGCAGCGTCGTCATGATGCCGGGCACGCCGGAAGCGCCATATCCGTCGAACAGACTTTCGATCTCATCATGAACGGCCTTGAAATCGCCGGCCGGATCCGCCGATTGGACGACGCTGTCGACCCATTGGCCGAGTTTTCCGTCGATTCGGGGGATAAGCACGGCGTTCTCGCGCATGCGATGAAAGGCGGAATGCTCCGGATGGTTCACTACGAACCGTCTGATGTTCAAACGGTCAGCCGTCCGCTGCGCCCAGTCAGCATCGGCGAAAGATCGCTTGACGGCGGTATCCGCCTCGCTGATGGATGCTGCATCCCGTATCTCGATGCCGTACAGCTCCCGCATGATCGAAGTGAACGCCCAGTTCATCAGCGTGCCTCTCGTTGCCCGGTACGCTTCCAGGAAGGCGGCGGTACGCGCCTCTTCCGGAAGCTTATCCGCATCAGCGGGATAGCCGCCGGCCTGCAGCTCACGGAACAGCCAGAAGTAGTGCGCGATCTCCCAGAAATCGCGCGCGCACAATCTTTCGCCTACCAGATGAGTATGGGTATCGAACACCGGCAGCGCCATGACGCAATCGATGAATTCAGCTTTCCCGTTGCCAATCAAGTTCATGGATTCATCTCCTTCTTATTACTCCGGCACTCGATTCTTCTCAACCGGTACAGCCGGCTCCTGTAATCTCCCTTCCAGATCGGAAGGTTAAGTCCGACTCTCATCAGCTCGTCGCCGCCGAACAGCTTCTCTCCGTCCTCGTGACGGTCCGCATCGCATACAAGATAATCGCAATCGGGGTCAAGTCCTTTCAGCCGAAGCTTCTTCAGCGGCGCGTTCGGTTCGGACAGGACTTGAAAATAAGCGACTAAAGCTTCGGAGCCGTCCTCCATCACGAACATCCATGCCGTCTCGTTCCCTTGGAAAGGGCTTCGCAGACGGAAGAACTCGCCGTTCTGGATCAGATAACGCAGATCCTTGTATAACGCGATCTGATGCTTCACCGCCGATTTCTCCTCCGCCGTCAGCATGGCCGGATCCAACTCGTAGCCAAGGTTGCCGGACATGGCGACATGTCCGCGCATCCCGATCGGCGTCGTCCGGTGTACCTGATGGTTCGGAACGGCCGATACATGAGCGCCCATCGCGCTGATCGGGTAGACGACGCTTGTGCCGTACTGAATCTTAAGGCGCTCGACGGCATCCGTATTATCGCTCGTCCACGTCTGAGGCATATAGTAGAACATGCCCGGGTCGAATCGTCCGCTGCCGCTCCGGAGGAAGCTGCGCTGAGCCGATTTCCGTCATGTTGCGGTTCATGTCCCACTTCACGTAGGTAATCGGACAGCTCCGCAGAATGTTCGTAACGGCCTCGACGATATAGTCCCTTACGTCCTGACGGGAATAGTCGAGCACCAGCTGCTGCCGCGCCTCCGTTCTTCTGAGATCCGGCACGTGCAGGCACCAGTCCGGATGGGCGCGGTACAGCTCGCTGTCAGGCGACACCATCTCGGGCTCGAACCAGAGCCCGAACTGCAAGCCTAGCTTGCGCACCCGATCGGCCAGATCGGGAAGGCCCTCCGGCAGCTTACGACGGTCGACCATCCAATCGCCGAGAGAGCTCTTGTCGTTATCCCGCTTGCCGAACCAGCCGTCGTCGAGTACGAACAGCTCCACGCCAAGCTCGCGACCCTCCCTTGCGATCGCCTCGATCGTATTCGAGTTGAACTCAAAGTACGTTGCCTCCCAATTGTTCAGCAGGATCGGACGAGACCGGTCTCGGAACGCTCCGCGGCATAAGCGGGTGCGGTATAGCTTGTGATACGTCCGCGACATCCCGCCAAGTCCTTCTGCAGAATAGACGAGGACGGCCTCCGGCGTCTGAAACGATTCTCCCGGCTCCAGCAGCCAGCTGAAGTCGAACGAATGAATGCCCATGACGATGCGGGTCGTACGATAAGGATCGACTTCCGCCTGGGCCGTAAAGCTGCCGCTGTATACGAGACTGAAGCCGTAAGCCTCGCCGCGGTCCTCGTCGGCGTCTTTCGAGAGAAGCGCCAAGAACGGATTCAGCGAGTGGCTGCTTGCGCCCCTCCTGCTCTCTATGACCGTTCGGCCGGAAGCGAGCGGGCGACGCTCGATGTGCCGTTCCCTCGCCCATGAGCCGGACAAATGAAGCATATCGAAATCGTCGTGCGGGAAATCGATGCCCATGCTCAGCGCGCGCAGCAGCTTGATTGGGCGGCCGCTCTCGTTCACATAGCGGACCGAGCGGGCAACGGCATCCGTTTCGCGGAATGCCGTATAGGTCAGGATCGCCTTCAAGCCGATCCGGGAATCTCGCAGAACGATATCGAGGCTATCGGCTTCGCTTCCCTCTATTGCATAAGTCGAGGGCAGTCCCTGAAGAGCAGGCTTTCCCGAATAGATCCGGTGCGATTCATAGATGAGCTCGCTGACCGTCGTTCCGTTTTCCAGCTGGATCTGATACGCCGGAGTCCGAAAGTCGCTCCCGCCGAAGCCGGGCAGTTCCTGCGGCAGCGTGTCGAGTGACAGCGCCAAGTCTTCCGGATCCGTCGAAGGGGAGAAGGAGCATCTGCGCC
The DNA here is from genome assembly GCF_000422465.1 of Paenibacillus harenae DSM 16969. Taxonomy (GTDB): domain Bacteria; phylum Bacillota; class Bacilli; order Paenibacillales; family Paenibacillaceae; genus Pristimantibacillus; species Pristimantibacillus harenae. Next base: position 1,914,437 of record NZ_KE383842.1, read on the forward strand.
GGAAGGAAAGAAGCTGTGCGGCGTTCGTTCCGCGGATTTGGCCTCCCCAGTGAACATGGGCCAAGTATTTGGATTTTACGAGCTGCATCATATAACTGGATGATCGGCTTCGCAGATGGAATGTCTGCGTTTCCTCGTCATAGACGATCGTCATAGTTCTCCTCCGAAACGGACGCGCCTTGCGTCATTTATTGTCGATTATTCGAACCGGTTCTTGCCGCGGGGTACTCCCCGCCCTGTTCGTCCACGAAATAAATCCGTGTGAGGTCATGCATCATTTCCCGTCTCCCCGGTTAATCGAAACGCCTTCATCATACCTCCGCTTTCCGCTGCTTAACATGTCGTTTCTTCAGATCGGGATGTGTTTTCCTAAGAAGCCGTATAAGATCCGCCGCCGATCGTAAGGCACTCCAATTCGAATGAAGGAGTAACAATGGCGTCTCGCACGAACCTGAAGACGCTGTCATTCATGCCGTCGCAACGAATCAAACGACCCGCCGGTTGCCAGGGACTGCAAGTCGTTATGCGGCGGCGTGGTTCCATCCCCGGATGAGCAAAAATAACAATAGCGCCTTAGCCCGCCTACCGATCCGCATCAACGGAAAGGGGCTGCAGAGGCGCTATTAAGCTTCATATTGCTTGTTAACCCGTCTGCCTTTCGGCATGAGCATCGTGATCTTCGTACCTTGTTGTTCTTCGCTTTCGATATGGAGACCAAACCGGTCTCCAAAGACCATCTGGATACGCCGGTGTACGTTCAGCATGCCGATGCCGCCCTTGTGGCCAGCATCGCCGAGCTCGTCTACGTCGGCCAACCGGTTCGCATCCAGCTTATGACGCAGTCCGGCCAATCGGTCCCCCGATATTCCGGAGCCGTTATCCTCAACGCTGACCCAGAAGATGTCATTCTCCTCGCCGCAATCGATGCGGATGTAGTGGTATTCCTCCACGCCATCGGGGAAGGCATGCTGAAACACGTTTTCCACAAGCGGCTGCAGCGTAAGGCGTACCATCGCATGCAGCAGATATTCGGGCATTATGGCAACATCAATTTCGAATTTCCGACCGATCCGGTGCTGCATGACATTCATATAATACATGACGTGCTTCAATTCGTTCGCGACCGTAATCTCCTCCAGATTGGTCTGTACGGAGTAGCGCAGCATATAAGCAAGGGCTTGGACGATTTCAGTAATATCCTCGGAATCCTGAACGGCGGCATAACAGACGATCGTCTCCAGCGTGTTGTACATGAAGTGCGGATTGATCTGCAGCTGCAGGGACTGAAACTCGGCGCGCTCGCGCTCCATCTGGATCTCCCGGTTGCTCAGCTCCACCTGTACAACCTTGTCCACGGCATCGGACAGCCTCTTCACCATCAGATTGTAGCGAAGCATAAGCTCCGCGATCTCGTCCCGATGCTTCGGCAGCGGGATAGGGACCCAGTTCCCCTTCTCCGTCTCCCGCATTCCCGACTTGAGCGCCTGGATCGGTCTGGTAATCGACTTGCTGAAGCGGTACGCAAGCAGGATGGCAAGCAGCAGCGTAAACAGACCGACGCTGAGCGTAGAATTGCGGATATTCGTCACAGGTTTTCTTACTTCTTCCACTGGCATTGAAACGATTAATTTCCAACGCGAATAGTCCGACATTCTCGCCGTATATATCCGCTCCTCGCCCCCGGAGTCGTCGTAGAACACGCTGTCTCCCGATTGCCCGAGCTTGCCGCGCACGGCTTCCGCCATTACCGTCCCCACCTTGCTCTCCTCCGGATGGTAGACGATATTTCCGCTTGCGTCAGCGATGAACAGATAGCCGAGTTCCCCAAGATCGACGCCTTTCCAGAGGGCAGAGAGATCGGCCGAGCGCAGTTCGATCGCGAGCAGCCCGCTCAATTCCGGCGAGCTGTATCCGCGGATGCGGCGGACGAGCGTGACCATCTGATTTTCCTGGTCCGTAAAAATACTGTTTTTCAGAATGCTTAGCTGGCCGTTAGGGTTCGTATTGCTCATGAAATAATCCCTCTGGCGCCAGATCTCCTCCGGTGTGAACGACTGCTCGTTCGTCTCATTGAAGTAATAGACGGCGTTGCCATTGCCGTTGATCAGATAAATGGAGGCAATCTTCGGATTGCCGATAAACAAAGGATCCACGCCCGCCTCGCGTATCATTTTCCGATAATAATAATAATCATACGCCTCGCGGTCGGCCGGCAAATCCATGAATTCCATGACATAGCGGAATGTCAGCAAGGACACCATGGAACGCTCGTAATCCCTTAGATACAGATCGGTATGATGAACGGCGTTACGGACGATTTGCTCCATCTGCTTCTTGGCCAGCTCATCCAGCTCGCGGGAAGAGGTCGAGTAAGAAATGCCTACGCCGCTAAGCGTCAACCCGATAACGACGAGAAAATAGAAGGTAAGCTTCGCGTATAGACTGCGGATTCTCATCTTATTTGATCCCCAGCGAGGCCCGGTATTCGGAAGGCGTGACGCCGACCAGCTTCTTGAATGTCTTCGTAAAATGCGGATAATCGTCGTAGCCAACCTCCGATGCGATATCGACGATGCGAATATGCGGTACGGCGAGCAGCTCCTTGGACCGGTCGATCCGTCTGTTGATCCGGTATTTCACGAACGTCTCGTGCGTTATCTTCTTGAACAACGAGCTGAAGTATGTCGGCGTAAGGCCGACCATCGATGCCACCTGATCGAGCGTAATCTCCTCCGAAAGCTTGCTGTCGATATAGGACTTGGCCTCTTCCATCGGATCCCGGAAGTTGCCGCTGCGCATCGATGCCAATCCGTCGCGAATACCTAGAAGCCCCGCTTCGAAGGCGTCGAGCGCATCCTTCACGGTGCCGGCCTGCTGGAATGACAGATCCGGCGAAGGGGTGAAGTTCCGGGCTCGGAACCGTTTCAGCAGCATCTCGCTGTAGTCGAAGAGCAGCTCCTTCAGTTGGGCAAGAGACAGATTGGCGGACAGGCAGTATTCCCGCCAACGCTCGCTCAGCTCAAGCAGCTCGTTTGTTTGGAGCGACCAGATATGCTGCTCCATAAGTTCGATCCATTCCATGTATCGGGAAGGCGCGATATACCCGGCCGGCTGTTTTTTGACCAACCGATCCAGCGCCTCGTGCACGTCTGTCTTCGTAACCGGTTTCAATAAATAATGCTTCACGCCGTAATTCACGCACCTCTGAGCATAGCTGAAGTCGTTGTAGCCGGAGATTACGACAGTCTTTATTTGCGGAAATTCTTCATGCAGAATGCGGCACAGCTCCAAGCCGTCCAGTTTCGGCATCCGGATATCCGTCAGTACGATATCGGGCTCCATCATCCGAATCTGCTCGAGTGCGGCTTGTCCGTTCCCGGCAGTCGTCACTTTGGCGAAGGCCGGCACATATCGCTCCGCCATCTTCGAGATCCCCTTACGAATGACGGGTTCGTCGTCAACGATGAGTATATGCATAGATCGTTCCTCCCTGCTCGTCTTTCGGTTATGGGTGCAACCTACATCATATCGCGTCTAAAAGCTTTCTTCAACGCAAGCATTTATCCCTATCATGGCCCATATTCCCTATCCGCGATAGGGGAAATTTCCGGTCGGTTGTGTTTTTTTACGATTAAGTGTTTAGCTGATCTTCAGAACGATTTATCCTTTCTACGCTTCCGTTTTTGAAGTTCAACTTATTTAGATGCAAAGGAAGCTTCTCTCACAATTGGAGCTTCCCTAGCTTGACGAAGAAGCATTACGTCGCTATTATGGATATATTAAGTCTTTGATTATGATCTTCTCTTAATTAAAGACATCAAGTACCTATTAAGTCTTTTAAACTTTATAATGGGAGGGATGCAATGAAAAAACCGTTATTTTCTTTAATAATAGACATGAAATATCTATTAAGGATGAGAACGATTGGTGAGAAACAGAGAAAGAAAAACGCAATTGTTTGGTGTGATGTCCCTTCCGACAACTGATAATTGAAGGACGCTACTGCCAAAGAGCCTCATGAATCAAAGTCGCGAAGGGGAATCTTTATTAGGAGGGAACAAATATGAATGAGGAGATCAATGGTCGCACGCCGCAGCAAACGCGTGCAGCATTCACTGTTTTGGCCTTCGTGCAGGCGACCTTGATTTTTACGATCGCGCTGATCATCGTACCGTTGCCCAAGATCGCCAGCGAGTTCTCGCTAAACTCGGCGAATTTGCTGCTGATGCAGGTAGCTTATGGACTCCCATTCAGCGGCTTGCTGTTGTTTGGCGGACGGCTCGCGGACCGCTATCACGGACGGCGGATGCTGGTGACGGGGCTGATTGTTTTCGGAGCGGCTTCCGTTATTGCCGCGTTTGCTCCAAACTTCGAAGTGCTGGTCAGTATGCGTTTCTTGCAAGGCGTCGGTGCGGCGATCACGGCGCCTGCCCTCATGGCAGTGCTGCGCACGCTATTTCCCGATCCTGCGGATTTCGGCAGGGCCATGGCGGTTTGGGGCGGGGTCCCATTTCTTGGTGCGATTTTAGGATTCATTTTATCGGGAATCATAACAAACTGGATATCGTGGCGGTGGATGTTCGTCGTTCCGGTTCTGGTTGCGGCTGTTGCCCTCGTTGTGGCCCGTCCGCTCTTGCCGGCAGGCGATAACAGATCTTCCGCCCATCGGCCGGGGCTCGATCCGCTCGGAGCGGTTCTCGTCACCTTGGGCATCTCGCTGACCAGCTATGGATTGATTGCAAGCAACGACTATTCATGGTCATCACTCACCGTATACGGTTCGTTTATCGTCGGCATCGTGCTGTTGATCTTCTTCCTGATCGTGGAACGCAAGGTGAGCGACCCTCTGCTTCCGCCCGGGTTCATTTTGGAACCTCGCCGGATTTCCGGTCTGGCTGGCATGTTCCTGGCCGCAGCCGCTTCCATGGTGATCGAATACGTTCTCACTCTTTATCTGCAACAAATTCGGGAATGGTCGTCGCTGGCAACGGCCATTTCATTTCTGCCTTTTGCCGTCACCATGATTGTCGCGAACCAAGTTTCCGCCCTGTTTATCGCCCGTTTCGGCGCAGCACGCGTCATGACCGCAGGGGGACTCATCTCGGCGCTGGGACTGGGGCTGCTTGCCTGGATTGGTCGCGATACGGCTTATGCGGCCATCCTGTTGCCCGGTCAGATTATTCTCGCGGCGGGGATCTCGCTCGTCTTGTCCGCATCGGCGGTACAGTCGACGGTGAACATCGGGCAGCATCAGGCCGGGCTTGCCGGCGGCGTGATGAACACCGCCATGGAGTTGGGACCGACGGTAGGGCTTACGGTACTGATGGCGGTGGCGGCAGCGCAAGCCGATACAGTGCAAGGCTATGCCTGGGCATTCGGTACCGCTGGTATCGGCTTCATGTTACTCGCGATTGTAGTAATTTTGCTGTTGCCTCGTAAGTCTGCCGGACAGAACAGCCAACCGGGACGTTAGGCTCTGTCGACTTGACTGAGAATGGTTCATCCCTGTATCATAGACATACAGTATCTATGATGGAGGTAAAAAATGAGATTCTCAAAGGCAACGAATTACGCTCTCCATAGCATGCTCTTCATGATTGGAGAAGCGTCGAATAAGCCGGTTGGCGTCCAGTATTTAGCCGAAAAGCAGGGTGTGTCCCCGGCTTATTTATCTAAAATATTGACCAAACTGGTAAAAGCCGGACTGATCGATTCGGTTTCCGGTGCCAATGGCGGATATACGCTCGGGGCGCAGAACAAAGACGTATCGTTCCTGGATATCATTCATGCGATTGAAGGAACAGCCTCTTTGTTTAACTGCTGCTTGGATGGCAAGACGGAATGCCTGATTCAGAAAGTAATGGTTTCCGCTGAGCAGGCCATGGAAGAAAGATTGATGGTACAAAAGCTTGTTGATCTTGTGGATCAAAAAGCAGTCGGCAAATAATACGGACATTAAAGCACTTCAAAGTGTATGAAAGGAGGAGACCATGAAAGATTGCGTAATTGTCGGCGGAGGACCGGCCGGATTGAGCGCAGCCCTGGTTCTCGGAAGAGCTAGAAGAAGTGTCATGTTGATTGATGACAACCGTCCTCGCAATGCGGTGACCCATGCCTCTCACGGATTTCTGACTCGTGACGGTATTCAACCTGCACAGTTTAGGCGCATAGCGCTCCAAGAGGTATTGGAGTATCCGACGGTTGAGCATCGGCAAGCGGAGGTCGCCGAAATATTCAAACAGGCCGATGGGTTCGAAATTGTCATAAAGACGGGAGACCGGGTACGGGCAAAGAAACTGATTATGGCGACCGGTCTGAAGGAAGTGTTTCCCACAATTGATGGTTTGCACGATTTTTATGGAAAAAGCTTGTTCAATTGCCCGTACTGCGACGGTTGGGAATGTAGGGACAGGCCAATTATTTTGATTGCGGAAGAGCCTGTCATTCTCCATATGGCCAAACTGCTCTACAACTGGAGTCAGGATTTGATCGTATGCACAAATGGCAAACCACTGTTGTCGACCGAAGAACGAATGATGCTGGAAACAAAACAAATTCGGATTATCGATGATACTCCCATATCCGCATTTGAAGGAAAAAACGGCCAGCTGAAGCAAATTGTTTTGGCGGATGGCCGGCGTATAGAGCGAAGCGCGGGATTCGTGATTCCGAAATGGCAAGCAAAGGTCGACTTCTCAAAGGAGCTTGGATATGCGGTAACGGAATTTGGCGGAATTACGACCGATACAATGGGAAGAAGTACAATTGCCGGGCTATATGCAGCTGGAGACGCGGCTTATGTCCGGCCTTCCCAACTGATTTATGCCGCGTCCGACGGCTATAAAACGGCAATCACGGTCAACACAGACTTATCCGAAGAACTGTTTGTTTAAATGGCGCAGCAAATCTGAACGGATTTATAAATATCACGAATATTGGATAAGACCGGATGAATATGATACTAAAAAAAGATGCAGCCTTCCATGGTTGGCTGCATCTTCAGCCTGTTGAGAAACCTCAACAGGCTGTATTTATTCTTTAATTACTTCACCAAAGCTGCGCTCGTCACGTGTGGCAAGATAGCAAAGAGTGGGTCAAACAGAATGGGCGAAGCCGCTCGGGCAAGTATCTTTATCGATTACAATTCCAAACGGTTGAGCGAAGTTTCACGGATGCTAAAGAGCTCTATGGGCTTGCTATTGCCGTTTGCGCGGACGAAACAAGGTTCTGGAGTAAGCATTAAAATGACCGCCGTCTGCCAGAACGTCAAGAAGATCGCCAACCGCCTGGACAAACAGGTAGGATAGGGCGATCTTCTTGTTTTTTGTACTTTTCATCCCTTACATACGCCTTAGAAGAAAGACAAAGCCCTCGAGATGAGGGCTTTGTCGACAATCTGAGGAAGATCCCCTCACTAGTGGTGCTTACCGTTACAACCTGCAATCTTCTTACTCGATGTCTATCCGAACTGCGCCCTGCTTATTGTTCCAGCGTTCCGTGGCCTCCTTGATAATCTCGTCGCCGCCCTTGCTCTTGTATTCTTCGATCACCTTGGGCCAATCGGAGATCGGTTCCTTGCCGTAGATCATCTTGACCATATGGTCGATGATCAGCTTCGGTCCGACGTCCGGCGAAGGCGCCGCCAAATCAGGGTACTTGCTGAAGGAGCTCAGTTCCGGATAGAAGCCGATGCCCGGCAGACCTTCCTGCGACAATACGTCGTCGAATGCGGCCAATGTTGCTTTGCCGTCTTCGTTAAGATCCAGTCTCAGCTTATTGTACGTGGCGTCATGAACAGCCCAGATCGTGCCGCTCCGCCAGCCTTCTTCCTCTTGCTGCTCCTTCGTCACAGGGAATTTATAGGTGACAAGGCCGCTTGCGTCCTTCGTGTAGGTATCGCCCTCGATGCCGAACGTGAAAAATTCCTCGGCTTCCGGCGTAACCATCCAGTCAAAGAATTTCACGATTTCGGCCGCTCTCGCTTCATCAACATTCTTATTGATATAGAACGTGCGGACAACCGGCGAATAGTAGAAGTAACCGCCCTTGCCTTCGGGCCCCTTCGGCGAAGGAATGATGTCGATCTGCGCATCCGGCACGGCGTTCCTAACGTTCGTCCGGTAGCCCGGCAGTCCGGATGCGTTCTGCGACCATATGCCCGGCTTGCCGGCATCTATGCTCTTCGTGAAATCAGTCGATGAGATCGTGGCGAATTCCTTCGGAATAAGTCCTTCCTCATACATCGTTTTGTACGTTTCCAGCGCCTTCTGCATGTTGTCGGTATCGAAGAATTTAGGCACTACTTGACCGTCGGCCAGTTCGAACTGATCCTTGTAAGGCAGTACGTCAAAGGCTCCGAGGATGATATCCGCATACTTGAAGTTCTCCCGCATCTGGTAAGGCGTCTCGACGCCAAGCTCCTTGAAAGCGCGAAGCACGTTCAAGAATTCATCGACCGTCGTCGGTGCCTGCAGCCCGGTCTTTTCGAGAAGGTCCGTACGGATGTAGGTAGCGCGTCGCGACGGGCTCTTCAGAAACTCCGGAATGCCGTAGATCTTGCCTTCGTAAGATACGGTCTCCCATGCGGCCTTCGGAATGAGCTTCATCAGATTCGGCGCGTGCTCTTTGAGCAAATCGTCCAGAGGCATAAAGATGCCGCTCTCGACCGAGCCCGACATGGACTTGCTGCCGGGACCGCCTATGCTGCCGACCACGTCCGGAATGTCGTTGCTCGCGAACATGACGCCGAACTTCGCATCCTCCATCACCTTAATGTCCAGATCGGTGCCCGTCAATTCCTCCAGCTTCAAAACCCATTTGTCCTTGTTTAAATCCGGCACCCGTGTATGGTAGCCCGAGCTTACCGTCGTCGGCAGCAGGAGCGAGAATTCCACCGGCTCCTTCTTGCCGCTATCCGGCTGCTGCTCCCCGCCGTTATCAGGCTTCTGATTCGCCGGCTTCTGATCTTCCGGCTTGTTGCCAGCGCAGCCCGCCATCAGGCCCATAGCTAGTACCAATGACAGTCCCATGCCGATCCATTTCTTCATACGACAACCCCGCTTCCCTTTGATTGGTTTGTAAGCGCATTCATGCTGCATGAGGCTATTATAAGAATGTTCTTGTATTTCCTGTATGTCTTAATTTAAGCCAGCCTGTATTTTTCTACGGTGCGATTGTTGGGCCGGCAATCGGTCGTCTATATTACGACTTGATCGAGCCGACCAGCATGCCTTGTATAAAATGCTTCTGCAGGAACGGATAGACCAGCATGATCGGAAGCGTCGCGACGACGATGACCGCCATCTTGATGCCCTCCGGCGAGAGCATGACGAGCAGCTCGGATGTCACGTCCGATTGCCCGTATTGATCGGTAAAAACAATCTCCCGCAAGCGGACTTGAAGCGGAATCCAGCGCCGGTCGCTAATATAGAATACCGCCTCGGCGTACCGGTTCCAATGCGCGACCGCGTAGATGATCCCCATCGTCGCCATCGCAGGCTTCGAGAGCGGCAGCACGATTTTCCAGAAGATCCGAAACTCCCCGCAGCCGTCCATCTTCGCCGAATCGATCAGCTCGCCCGGCAAATTCATGAAGAATGAGCGCATAACAAACAAATTGAACGCGCTGATCGCCATCGGCAGCATTAATGCCCACAACGTATCGAGCAAGGCTAATTGCTTCACCAATAGATAGTTCGGAATAAGCGGCGCGCTGAAGACCAAGGTGAACAAAACAAATAGTAACACGGTTTTGCGGTATACATATTCCGGCCGGGAAAGCGGATATGCGAGCATCGCCGTCATGAGCAGGTTGATGAGCGTACCAAATACGGTAATCGTTGCGCTGTTGCGGAAACCGACCCAGATCGAAGGATCCTGAAGAATCAGCTTATAGCTGCCGAGCGTAAAACCGACCGGCCAGAAGCTGACCTGCCCCGCGTTAATGGCGACCGAGTTGCTGAGCGATTGTGCAATGATGTGAATCAGCGGCAGCACCATGCTCAGGCCAATGGCGCCGAGAAAGACGATGTTGCATATGTTGAATATTTTCTGGCCTCTTGTCATAATCATAACGATTTCCACCCCGTTTCACCAATAGCCTTAGTACAACCCGTCACCGGTTACCTTCTTGCTGAATTTATTGCCGATCATGATAAGCGCAAGGCCTACGATCGATTTGAACAAGCCGATGGCGGTCGTGTAGCTGTATTGACGGTCGACGAGACCCGCACGGTACACGTACGTATCGATGATCTCCCCGTTCTCGCTGTTAAGCGGATTGAGGAACACGAACACGCGCTCAAAGCCGAAATCCAGGAAGTTGCCTATCTGCAGAAGGAACAGGATGACGATAGTCGGCAAAATGCAGGGAACGGTAATGGAGGCTACCTGCCGGAACCGGCTTGCGCCGTCCATCTGCGCCGCCTCGTACAAGTCGGGATTGATTCCCGCGATCGCGGCCAGATAGATGATCGTTCCCCAGCCGCTATCCTTCCAGATGCCCGAACCGATCAGGATGGAGCGGATATAGGAATTTTCCCCGAGAAAGTAGATCGGTTCGATACCGAACATCGACAGCAAGTGGTTGACGATTCCCGTAGATGGAGACAGCACGCCGACTACGACCCCGCCGACGATAACCCAAGAGAGGAAGTGCGGCATATAGACGACCGTCTGAACGATTCGTTTATAGGCCATGATCCTCAGCTCATTGAGCAAGAGCGCCAGAATGATTGGCACCGGGAACGCAAAGCAGAGATCGTAAAGGCCGATTAGAATCGTGTTTTTCAATATCGGAAGAAATTCCGCATACTCCAACATTCGCTTGAATTGATCGAGCCCGACCCACGAACTGCCTCGGATGCCTTTGAAAATGTTGTAGTCTTGGAACGCTATGACCGATCCGAACATCGGAATATACCGGAATATTAGGAAAAAGATGATGCCCGGAATCGACAGCACGTATAGCGGCCAATGCTTGCGCATGAATTTTATTTTGTGGCCCGGCGTCGTAAATTGGTACATCATCCGGTCGGAAGTCTCGACCTTAGCCATGCTCTCTTCCCCTTTCTTCGTTTGATTGTTGTCTTGTCCTTATCATCTTAACCAGGGAATAAGCAGGAGGACATGGCGTATTTTAGAGGGAGCTGTGTTTTTTTATGATTGCTCGATTTGGATTATGGCGATCCCTGACGGAGGAATCTGCAGCTTATGCAGGCCTGGCGCGACAAAGATCCGCTGTTCGCTAACGACGTCGCCGGAGCAATTCTTAATCGTGACGCCTGCCTCGCCGAGCGCGTCTATCGTCTCTGCGTAAATCCCTTCCTTCAACCGGCCGTTTACAATCATTATCTCACGGACCGTTCCTGTCCCTGATTCCGCGGCTAACGGTACGATCGCGTCGTGGTAGGTGGCGATAATCGCCTTATGTCCCTTGGATGCGCGAACGAACGGATAGAGCAGCTCCGGACTGCACGGCTCGAGTCTGCCGTCTTGCAGCACATCATGGTGCTCGTTGCAAAATCCGAGCCAAAAGCGCAGCATCCGCAGATGCTCGCCAGGCAGCGATTGAAGAGGCATTGAGATCTGCGGCACTGCGAACAGCAGGTTAATCAGCTGCAGCGCTGCGCTCTCAACGGGCTCTTCCGGGTGCCACATGACCATATCGGCATGCGCGGCGGTATCGCCGCACAACTGCCGGATGTCCAGTGTGCGGACACGGTTCTGGATGCCGTCGTACGGACAGTCGGATGCCCGGAACATATTCCCGTATTTGCGCATTGCTGGCCCAATATAAGGCTGGCGGAACTCGATCATAATATCGGGCTTCAGTGCCCTCAACCTGCTGATCGAGTCGGTTAACAGCTGATCTACGGCAGCGGGAATCGACTCGCGGTCACGGCCGTCCGCTTCCGGAGGAAGCTGCATTTCGGGTGAATAAAAGGCATCGATGAAGTCGAGCTTGAAGCCGTCAAGATCCCATGCCTTCAAGGCCTTCTCATAGGTGTTAATGATATACTCCCGCACGTCAGGATACCGGGGATCGAGCACGCCTGCCTTGCTGTTCTCGTTAAAGCGGACGAGCTTACTCTTGAAGCGGTCCCATGCCTTGCTTTGAATGCCGACATAAGGGACAGCGTACCAGAGCACGAACTTCATGCCGAGCGTATGAACCGCGCGGACATGGCGCGCCATATCGGGAAACTTGCTCTCGCAAGGTTCCCAGTCGCCCGTATACGCATACCCTCGGCGGTTATCTTCGGTCTGCCAGCCGTCGTCGACGATGACGGCGCCCATTCCGAGGGAACGGGCAAGCTCGCATTCCGCTTCTACGCTCTCCGCCGTTACGTTCTGATGCATGCTGTACCAGGTGGAGTACATAGGGCGTTTCGCCGCATCCGGCACGTTGGCCGGCTCGTAAGCCGGCATCCCGCTCCACCAGCGCTGCACGTTCCGCAAACTCTCATGATACGGAACATCCCTTGTGTCCACGAGCAGGGTCGCCTCATAGGACCGGAGCGGCGCCGACGCTTCCTTGAACAGCTGAACGCTGCACCCGAACTCGGCCGTCTCCTCGCGAATTCCCCCCGAGTAGTGACTCGTATGCAGCGCGTCCGAGAAGGCGAACGTCATCTTGTTACGTCCGTTCGTATTGAATAGCGAATAGACCGGCGCGGACGTCGCGGCATTGGCGCGAAGGCCGCGCATCCAATCGGCCTTGAAGCTTTTGTTCCGGTCTTGAGCGGGATGCCAGCTCGCCTGAATGTCATCGGCCGGATGAACCCAGCGCAGCGTCAGAACGGGCGGCATCCGTTCCTGTTCCGACATCAGGACGAGACGGATGAGATCGATGCCTTCCTCTTTGCGCTCTGCGGTAAGATAGATTTGGAACCCTTGCTTCTCCTCTTCGCAGCGTTCACTCTCCAACGTAAAACAATGCTTATTCGTTGATAAGGTGATCAAGCCGCATTCCCCCTAAGTTTGATTATGATGGCGGTTCGGACCGGCATGTAACCAGAGCGTAATAATCGGATCCTGCTCGCTTGAACAAAGATGATGATCCTCTTCCGGCTCGACGATCACGATATCGCCTGCCTCTACAGGATGATGCTTCCCGTTGATCTCCATCGTCCCGTTTCCTTGCAGGATAATGAACGCTTCCCGATCGCGATGAACATGATAATCTTTGCCGTCCGGCCCGTCGTTCGTATGGCTCCGGTCGCCACGTCCGGCAAACGCGAGTCCGCCGGAAGAGAGAAAAGCGCCGGGAAGCAGGTCACCGAGCACATGGTTCTTCTGGTCTACACGCAATGGCAGCTCACATAATCGGATGCGGATCATGACGCTTCACCCTCCCGGAATTCGCGCAAGTTCGTGTATTTCATGCCCTTCCTCCTTGTTCCAATGATTTCACCCCATTATAAATAGCTGCTATAATCTCCGGTATGGCAAAACTTTGGTTGGGTTGTCGTTTTTTACTGCAAAATAGGCCCATGCGCCATTGCATGGACCACTCAAAAATCAGAAAGCCACGCTTCCAATGCCGCGTGGCTTTCTGATTACTTCTATAATTGGTAAACGATTAAATCAGCCTTCATGACGTATAGATACGGGATCTGCCGGTTTAATAAACCGCAGCGCCAACGCGATAAATAGAAGCTCTGCGGCCATCCCGACCGATTGCGCCCAGGCCCCGATCGTTCCGTTCCATCCCGGCGAGAGTCCGATGCAAATAATCAATGTGGCGAGAGTAAAGCTTAAATTAGCGATTTGGGAGCCGATAATGAGCTTCGTCTGCCCACGTACAAACACAAGCCCGTTCATCACATCGAGCCAAGGCATCACAAGCGCAAAGAGCATAAAGCCCTGCAGAACCCTGATGCTCTCCGCCTGCAGGCGGCCATGAACGCCTATGACATGCTCCAGCAGGAAAACACCTATGTCCGTGAAGGCAATGAGCCCCATTAACAGCGCGGGAACGAATCCAAGCATCAGTGTGAATTTACGGACGGCAGCCGGATCGATCCGATAGAAATTGATAACGATCTGATGAAAATAACTAAAAAAGCTGCTAAGCAGCATGACGAGACTAGCCCCGATCGCATAGGAAGAGATGGCCAGCTGCGCATCCCATGTCTTGCCCAGCATGGCATTTATGCCCGGACCGATCCATACCGAAATAAACGAGGAGAACAGCAGCGGCCGATAAAAGGAAAAAACATGCCTTTTGTTCTCGATCGCATGATTCTCCGCCTTATCCGGCATCTTCCGAACCAGCAAACGTCCCTCTGCGAAGCTGACGGCCGCTTCGATTATCATCCCGAACAGGAAAATGATCGCACCGACAACCCCGCTGGTAACTCCTGTATGCACAAAATAAAGAGATAGCAAATACATGCCGGCAAGCCGGATTCCCATACCTATAGTTAACCATTTCGTGCGTAAATTGTAGATAATAACGCCTTGGTAAAAGCAACGTATACCGGAAAAAAGGCTGACGAACATCAGCACTTTATAGACAAGAAGGACATCGCCGACGTTCTCTTCGCCGACTCCGAACACCCCTTTAAAAATGAGGGTCCCAAGCGGCGTATAGCTGATCATTAAGCCCATCGCCATAATGCTGGCGAACACAAGCTGCGCAACCGTCAGTGTCGATTTAAAGGATCGCTTGTCCCGAACGAGCGTGGAGGAGGTCTGCCGCAGCAAAACGGCAGGCCGCTCCGTAATCGCGAGCAGACTCATCGCAATCGCGTAGCTGGCGATGATGCGTTCGGGGTCTTCGGCCTTGCTTAGCGTACTGTTAATAATAACGTGCGAAATCGTAACTAAACTTGCCGAAATCCCTAACGGCAGAAAAAAAGACCATAATTTCTTCATGCTAACCTCTTGCTGCTTCGGCTGTGACAATGACTGGTTCATGCGCTGGCTCCTTCAAAGCTGTTGATCTATCTGAGTGAGACTTTACAGTACAATTATAGCCCTATTTCGCGGTTAGTGCCTATAAACATCTCAACTATCCAGCATGGGAGCATGAACGGATGACAATGTTTTTTATCGCATAACGAAAAAACAACCGTTCTGCCGAATGCGGCCGAACGGTTGTTTATCATCTTAAACGGACTGAAAAAAAAGAATTTATATTAGTGAACGAAAGAAATGCTAGCGCGGAGCGGAGAGAGCAAATCGTTCTGGAGAAACGAAGTGGTCGCTTTTTGCAGTCCAAATGGTTACCCTAACAGGGGTTACCTATTCAAACCATTTGGCTGCAACAGCGATCGTAAGAATGATTTACTCTCGCAGCGATAGCAGCTTATGTAAATCATTTATTCAACTTCTATAGCCTAGTTGCAATCCTGTGAATCCGCCAGATTGCCTGAACGAGCGTCGATTAACACATCTTTAATCCAATCCCGCTCCGCTTCGCTGAACCGGATGATCCCTTTGATCAGATGGATAGCGCCAAGCGGAAGAAAGGATTGTTTCAGCTGCAGTACCGCGCCAAGCTTCGTAATACGCGTTTCGGAATCGGCAAGCTGCTTCTCCAGCAGCTCGCACACCTTCTCCGTCTCTCCCCTTCGAACGAAAGGAAGCCCCGGAAATAACGGATGATAAGGATATGCCGTTTGCTCAAACTGCTTATACAGCAAATCCAGAAAGGCCGAGTTCCCCTTTTCCGTAATCCGGTAGATCGTTTTATCGGGCCGGTTATCCCCTTGCGCATGGATGATTTCCGCAGCTTCGATCAGACCTTTCTCACGCAGCTGGTCTACAGCGTAATAGAGCGAGCCGTCCCGTATTTTGAAGGCCGTATGCCAATTCCGCTCTTTGATCGTCTGCCGGATCTCGTACGGATGCCGGTCGCTTTCCATCAACAATCCGAGAATGAGCAGTTTCATAGACATGGGAAATCACCCCCTGTTCACTGACGGATCCGGCTTAACCGTACTCTCGCTTTGATTCTCTCTCTGGCTGCCCTCTTCCGTTTCCAGACGGGCGCGTCCCATTAGAATAACGAATACGATCGCAACAATGGGCAGCAGAACGGACCACTGGTATATAAATACGATGGAGTCCGCCAGCTTGCCGATCAAACCGCTTACCAATTCCTCGGACAAGCCCATTTGCGCTTGCACAGCCGGGTCCAGCAGAGCCTGGCCTCCCTTGATTTGCTCCAGCGCCTGCGGCGGAAGATTGGACTCCTCCATAATGTCAGCTTGGAACGCATGCTTCTGAAGCGCTCCGAATACGGTAACGCCGAGCGCGGATCCGATGGTGCGGAAGAAGGTAATAAGCGATGAAGCTGAGCCCTTGTACTGCGGAGGTACCGAGCTCAGCGTAGAGATGTTCAGCAGCGAGAACGATACGCCGATCCCTAAGCCGACAATGACCATATACAGCGTAATCAGTCCGCGGCTCGTAGAGCTGTCCATCGCGAAACCGAGAAGGATCGTGCCCATCACAAGCATGAGCGCCGAGATCATCATCACATTGCGGTAGGCGAATTTGATCGCGACCCGCCCGCCCAGCTGCGCGCTGACGACGACGCCCAGCATCATCGGAATAAGTACCGTACTCGTCTGCGTCGCGCTAATCCGAAAGACGCCTTGGATGAAGATCGGAATATAAGTCGCGCATGCGATCATAATTGCGCCGTACAGAACGCTGATCATCATGCTGCTTGTGAATAAACGTTCCTTGAAGAGGCTTAGCTTAATAATCGGATCCTTCGCTTTCCTCTCCGCCAGCAGGAATCCGATCAGAAATACGCCTGAGCCGATGAACAAGGAGACGGTTTGGAGCGAGCTCCACGCCCAACCTTCCGAGCCCCCCAGCTCCAGGCCAAACATAAGACAAAGAATGGCTGCGGTCAGCAGGATAGCACCGGTCCAGTCGATATGCTGCTTCTTCTTGATCAGCGTCTCGTGATACGCCCGCATAATAAATAGGATCGCAACGATTCCAATAGGCACGTTGATGTAGAAAATCCAGCGCCAGCTGATGTTATCCGTAATCGCACCGCCTAATATCGGTCCGAACACGCTCGATATTCCGAATACGGCTCCGAATAATCCCATCATTTTTCCGCGTTTCTCGGCTGGGTACAAATCAAAAATAATCGTAAACGCGATCGGCAGCAAAGCGCCGCCGCCGATTCCTTGAATGGCGCGGAAAATAATCAGCTGATCCATATTTTGCGCCATGCCGCACATGACGGAGCCTGCAATAAATAAGACAAGCCCCATCAGGAAAAACCGCTTGCGCCCGTACATATCCGACAGCTTGCCTAAAATAGGCGTTGATACGACCATAGCGATCATATAAGCCGAATACACCCATATAAAGCTTTCCATGCCTCCAAGCTTCTTAATAATGGTGGTCATTGCCGTTGACACTATGGTCTGGTCAAGCGCCGACATGAATAATCCGAGAAGCAGCCCGGCTACGACGAGCTTAACATTGCTTTTTGCAGCGTCCATATGTAACACCCCTTTGAAATCACTTGCTCAAATTTGAGTACAATACTACATTATACTCAAATTTGAGTAAATGACAATATTGGCAAGCAAACAAAAAAAACCAACGTTAGATTAGACACTAACGTCAGCTTTTATACTTTTCATAACAGTCCGATTGCTTGCTGTCAATTGTTCTTCACGAATATGAGCCTGAATCATTTATTCCAATAATGCGCCTTGCTCCCGCAGCCTCTGCTTTAGCAAATGAATATCAAGGTCGCCCGGCGGCGCGCCGTGCTGAACCGATAAGCCGGCCGCCGTTCCGGCCGCTTGCCCCGTAGCCATGCAGCTGGGGCTCAGCCTTGTCGTAGCGAGCGCTTCATGCGAGGTCGAGATGCATCGCCCCGCGACGAGCAGGTTAGACAGGTTCTTCGGCAGCAGACAACGGTACGGAATGTCATAAGCACCGTCCCCCCGCACCCAGGCGGCTTTGACACCCTTGCCGGATGGATCATGGATGTCGATCGGGTATCCGCTGCGGGCGACACAATCGTGAAATCTTCTCCCCGACAGCACATCGTCGACCTGCAGCGTATATTGCCCGTCTATCCGTCTCGTCTCCCTTACGCCGATTTGCGCTCCAACCTGCGAAATGGTTGCGTTCTCGAAGCCAGGCAAGCTTTTTCTCATAAAATCGGCTACCATCATCACCTGCTTGCGTCCTTGCTCCTCCGCTTCGGTCAAGTCCTCCACATTCGTTCCGTCCAGTCCCTGCACTCTCGTTGTGTTAACGAGAACTTCATCGTCCTCCGGCCCCGTAAAGCACAGCACCTGATCCCTGTTTATCGGAAGATTCGCCTCCTGCCAATGCTTATAGAAGCCTAGTATGCCGGTCAACGGCAAATCAGCCAATTCGTCAAACGGCGTTTTTTCATAAAATTCATTCGGATGCTCAAGCATATATTGCTTCACCTTCGCCAGATTGACGCCCCGCATGCGAAACTTCATGGTCATCGGCTGCGTCAGTTGATCCCGGTCTCTGCCCTGCAGGCAAGGAGCGCCGGCAAGATTGGCAACATCCGCGTCTCCGCTCGTATCGACAAATATTTTCCCTTTTACTTCGATCCTGCCCGATTTCCCTGTTAGAATGACGGATTCAATCCGTTCGTCCTTCGTTCTGACCTCATCGACGAAGCTGTGGAGGATAAGCTTCACTCCCGCTTCCTTGAACATATCCAGCACCAGAACCTTGTAGGCTTCGGGATGGAACGGAGTAATCGTCCGGACGAACCCGACCGTATCCCGCAAATGACCCGGCGAAGCGCCTCGTGCCATTAACCGGTCGACAATCTCTTGCGCGATCCCTTTGATCACTTGTTTTCCCTCCAAGGTATGGAAGGTCATCCATGGATATACCAATGCCGCCGTCGTCATTCCGCCAATAAAGCCGTAGCGCTCGATAAGCACCGTACGCGCCCCTTGCCTTCCCGCGGCAATGGCCGCATTGACGCCGGCAGGGCCTCCTCCTATTACAACAACATCCACATCCATCCATGTACTCATTTGCTCACCATCCTAACGTCGTTTCGTTTATTTGATGCCTGTCATGGCAACGCCTTCAATAAATTTCTTCTGGGCAAAGAAGAACACGATCAGGAGCGGAAGCGTAGCCAGAACGGATGCCGCCATCAGAAGATGCCATTCCGTTCCGCTCTGATCCGTGAAGAGCGACAGCGCTAAAGGCAGCGTATACAGCTTGCTCGAGCTTAAGTAAATTAACGGGTCGAAGAACTCATTCCAGCTATGCAAGAATACGAAAATGCACAGCGTAGCAAGAGCAGGGACGCATAACGGAAACATAATCCGGCAGAACGTCGTCCACGGCGTACAGCCGTCGATTTTCGCCGCTTCATCCAAATCGGACGGAACGGTGATAAAGAATTGCCTTAGCAGAAAGACGCCGAACATTCCGTAAGCGCCCAGCATCGGCGGAACGATAAGCGGAAAATGCGTGTTCACCAAATGCAGTGCGGACATCCACTCGAACAAGGGAATGGCTGTGACTTCCGTTGGGATCATCATGCTGCTGAGCAGAATAAGAAAAATAGTGTTTTTAAACGGAAATTTGATCTTGGCGAATGCGTAGCCTGCCAATGAGGCAAAAAGACAGGTACCTGCCGTCACCAGAACGGCAATGTAGGTACTGTTGAAAAAATAGAGATGGAACGGCTGTCTCGAAAACACCTCGATGTAATTTCCCCATACAATCGGACTCGGAATCCACTGCGGCGGGAACAAAAAGATTTTCGTCTGATGCTTCAGGGACGTCGTCACCATCCAAAAGAACGGAACGAGTATGATCAACGTCACTAACGTTAACAGCACATACGCGATTGTATTGGAAAGCAGGCTTCCCCGGCGATTACTCCTCATGATGCACCCACCTCTTTCGAACGCTCCACTGCAGCAATGTCAGCAGAAATACGATAAAAAATAATATAAATGCGATAGCGGAAGCATATCCAAACTCGTACAGCTTGAACGCTTGCTGGTAAATATAGTAGACCAGCACATAGGTGCTTGTCCCCGGGCCGCCGCCGGTCATGATATAGATTTGGCCGAATACTTTCAGCGAGCCGATCAGCGTCAGAATCAAGGCCAGAAACACGGAAGGCGAGATGAGCGGGAGCGTGACGTTCGTCAATGTCTTCCATCTTGAAGCGCCGTCCAGACTGGCTGCCTCGTAATACATTTTGGGTACGTCATGCAGCGCCGCCAGGAAAATGACCATATTCAACCCGACGTTTTTCAGTACGCTGACGACAATGACGACCGGCATCGTCAGCTCCAAATGGTAGAGCCAAGCCGGACCCTCGAGGCCAAGAATGCGAAGCGCCTGATTGATCAAGCCCGCATCCGTCGCAAAAATATATTTGAACACGATCGACCACACGACGAGCGAGGTCACCACTGGAGTAAACAAAGCCGTTCGGAAAAAATCAATGCCGGGAAGCTTCTTCTTCAGCAGCAATGCGAGTCCAAGCGCCAGGCTGAGATTCAGGGGAACAAGCCCCGCGGAGAAATACAAGGTATTGCCTACCGTTTCCCAGAAAACCGGATCATCCGCAAATGCTTTCTTATAATTGTCGAAACCGACGAAGGAGATGTCTCTCAATAAGGACCAGTCGGTAAAGCTCATGAAGAAAGCGGTCAGAATCGGGCCAAGCAGAAACGCGGCGAAGCCAAGCACCATCGGGCTAATAAACAGGTAGCCGTACCACTTTTCGTTTCGTAGCATCTTTCTTTCCACTCCTTTTGCGGAATCGTCCGGCCCTCCTGCCGGACGATTCCGCAAACATAATCTTGCTGCAGCTTCCATTCGATTATTTCATTAGTGAATTGACTTCGGCTTCCATTTTGCTCAGAACCTCTTCCACGGATTCGCTTTGCGTATAGATATAATCAAGCAGCGTTTGAATTTTAACGTCTATTTGCTGCCAGTTTTTGTGGCCGGGCGCGATTCTTGCGTCGTTCATTTGATCCAGCACGGCAAGCTGGATACTTTCCGCGGATGGCTGCGGAGCCGCCTTCAGGAATACGTCGGACTCCAGCACCGATTTTCTGGACGGTACGAAATATTGCGAAGTGACGCCCATGGAAGTTGCATTCGTAATAAATTTCAGGAATGCCGACGCTTCCTCCGGGTGTTCCGTCTCGAATACGGAATATCCGGCGTAACCGAGCGAAGTGCCCTTGCCGTGCGTGCCTTCCGGCATCGGCGCGATATCCCATTCGAAATCCGTGATCGCCCGAGCCTTTGACACATAGCTGTATCGGCCCGTATACATGCCGATCTTGCCGGTATCAAACGTAATCTCGTCGCCCGGCTTCGGATGCGTTTTATCCTTAAACATCAGATCGTTATACAGCTGGAGAGCTGCCTGTCCCTCAGCGGTGTTCATCGCGAAAGCCGTTCCGTCCGCATCGAAGAGATCCGCGCCGTGCGACCAGACGAGGGGCAATAACGCGTCAGACCAGTTTTTCCAGTCGCCAACCAGCTTAACGCCATAAACGCCGCTGTTCGGATCCGCAATCGTTTGGGCAGCGTTCAGAAATTCGTCGTATGTCCATTTATCTTCCTTGTACAGCTCCGTTGGCGTCTTTAAGCCTTTTTCCGCGAACAAGCTTTTGTTGTAATAAACCAGCATCGGCGGTGTGGAGAACGGGATGCCGTACAAGCTGTCGCCTTTCGAGAAAATATCGAGTGTCGACGGGTAAATATCCGCGAAATCGTATTCGTTGTCCTCCTTCACGCTTGCGGCGATATCGACCAACTGGCCGGATTCAAGAAACTGGGGAATCATCCTTTCCGCCAGCCATCCGATATCGGGCGCAGTCTTCGATGCCAGCATGATGGAGAGCTTCTGCTGATAATCGGCAAATGGGATGGTCATGATTTCTACATCGATATGGGGATTCGTTTTCTTAAATTCGGCGACAAGCTCTTCATACATCGCTTTCTGCGCGTCATTGCCCCAAATGCTGAACTGCAGCTTTACCTGCTTTTTCGCGGCTCCGCCAGAGCCCTCATCCGAATGGGTCCCTCCCTTGTTACCCTGAGTGCCGTCTTTCGCCGGGTGATTGCCTGTGTTTGAAGCACAGCCCGCGAGCACCGTTGCGATTAAGAGCATGATCAATAATAGGGTCGTTATCTTTTTCATTTTTTTGCCCCTTTCATTACTGTCGTAAAGCGCTTACACGTTTAAGTATAAAGAAGCCTTTCCTCGAAAAAAATCACCTGAAATCGAGAAAAGGTACGATTATTCGAGT
The DNA here is from genome assembly GCF_000422465.1 of Paenibacillus harenae DSM 16969. Classification (GTDB taxonomy): domain Bacteria; phylum Bacillota; class Bacilli; order Paenibacillales; family Paenibacillaceae; genus Pristimantibacillus; species Pristimantibacillus harenae. The sequence goes on from NZ_KE383842.1 coordinate 1,936,726, forward strand.
GAATTATTCCGGCTGCTCCCGAAACTGCGACGGCGTCCTGCCGACAACGTCCTTGAATACGGCCATAAAGTGCTTTGAGCTTAAATAACCGGACAGCTTGGCCACCTCGTATATTTTGAGATTCGTATCCTTGAGCAGCTGTTTCGCTTTATTCATCCGGGAATGGGTAACGTAATCCGTAAAGGTCCGCCCGGTTTCCGACTTGAAGAGCACGGATAAATACTGGTGATTCAAATGAACCTGATCGGCCATATACTGCAAAGAGATTTCCTGGTCCAGACGCTCCAGGACAAGCTCCTTCACCTTGCGAATCAGCTGCCTGCCATGACGGACGTCCTCTTCTTCTGCCCCGAGGCCCTGCACCGTGCCGGGGTGCTTGCGCTTGCGCCTGAAATTGTCCAGTACCTGGGCAAGCTCGATCCGATCAATCGGCTTTAGCAAATAATCGCTTATGCCGTACTTCATCGCTTGCCTCGCATATTCAAAGTCCGCAAATCCGCTTACGATCAAAATATATAAATCCGGATAACCGTCCCTTATGCGCTTGATCATTTCGATTCCGTTCATCTCGTTCATGCGAATATCCGTTATGAGCAAGTCAGGCATGGCGCACTTCAGCGCTTCCAGCGCTGCTCTTCCGTTCTCCGCTTCCCCGATGACCCGGTATCCTCCAATGACTTCCTCAACCAATTGCCTTAAGCCGTTACGGATAATCGCTTCGTCCTCTACCAGAAACACTTTATACATGTTATTCCCCCCATTGAATAGGCAGTCGAATATGAAAGGCTGCGCCGCAATTTGCCTTATGGTCAACGAATAAGCCGTACGGTTCGCCATAATGCAGCCGAACACGCTGATGTACGTTCCGCAGCGCAAATCCTTTCTTGATCGTACCGAAGCCGCCTTGCTGCGCTTCAATCAGCGACCGGCTCTCGCTGCCCGCTTGCAGTTGTTCCTCCAGCCGCTTCAACCTCTCGCCGGATATTCCGATTCCGTTATCCTTAACCGTCAGGATCAGGTCGTCGTCTTCGACGCTGGCAGTCAAGGTCATTTGAACCGTCCCAGATCCCATCGCATGTTCGATGACATTCTCGATAAGAGGCTGTAAGATCAGCTTCGGCACTAGGCAGTAATCATAAGAAGAATCGATATGAATAGCCGCTTGCAGCTTGTCGCCGAGGCGAATAGCCTGAATTTGCAAATAGGCCTGAGCGAACTTAACTTCATCGAGCACGTGCACAAGTCTCTCCTGCTTATCAACCGTATACCGCAGCAGCTTTCCAAGACTCGTTACGATATTCGATAGCACGGGGCCATTGCCCTGAAGAGCCAGCATATTCATCGTCTCGAGCGTATTGTATAAAAAATGCGGATGAATCTGGCTTTGCAGCGCTGACAGCTCCGCTTCCTTTTCTCTCAGCCTGGTCTCGTACACCTCTTTCACCAAGCGGTCAATCTCGCCGATCATGGAGTTAAAGCCTTCGGTTAACTGACCGATCTCATCATTAGTCGTGACGACGGCTCTTTCTTGAAACAAGCCCCGCCGCACCTGTCTCATCTTGGATTGCAGATGAGCGATCGGTTTAACCAAGCGATTCGACAAGATGACGGCCGCCGCATAAGCGGCCATCAAGGCAAGCAAGGAAACGATAAGCGTATACCTCGTCAACGCCCGGGCATCCTGGCGAAACTCATCGCGAGGAATGAATGCGGTTACCCTCAGCCCCGTGTAGTCCGATTGCTCGGAAGCGCTTAAATATGATTCATTGATATACGGAACATTGTCGGAAGCCGCGTAGATGAGGTCGCCTTCGCTGTTCGTAATGCGCAGCTGGCTGCTGCCGCCGAAGCTGACCGACGACAGCATCGTCTCGAATCCTCGCGAGGTAAGGTCGACCTTTACAATTCCGAGCATATTGTTCGTGTAGGGCTCGCGAATGACTCGCGAGATCGATACGATTCCATTCTTGGTCTCCACGTAATAACGGGCATCATGAGGCGGGATAATCGTAAGCCCGCCGTCCTTCTCCTTCACCGGAGCCATCCAGTCCGACATGCTTTGATCCCACTGCTTCCTTACGCTTTGATCCCGGTTGCTGAACACGCTGCCGTCATTCGTAAAGATCAATATGCTCTCAATCTCCGAGCGATCGAACGACAAAGAGGAAATAAACAGATTCATCTTGTTTGTCTCATCCGTCGTTAAATAGGTGTTTACTCGATTAAAATCACTATGCTGCTTCAAAATATGCATGACGCCTTCATCATATAGGGGCATGAGCGTCAGCCGCTCTATCTCTTTCACGTAGCGCTCTAAATTAATATGGATTTGATTCACGATCTGATAGGAAAGCTTGACGGTGCTTCGCTCGACGTCCGCCGAATACTTCTCATACGTAATCGCCCCGATGACAAGAAATGGAATCGTAATGAGCAGGCAAAATAATATAATAAACTTCGACCGAAGCGGTAAATATAGCGAATTCCGTTGTGCCCTCTGCAGTTGCATGGATTTGCCTCCTATTACGAGCTCTATGGTTCTCGCATCTAACATACCACAAGCTGATATAGAATAGGCGAGCGGTTGAGCAGGGAGCAAAAAAGAATGATCCGGATAGGTTTGCCGGATCATTCCCTTTTGGTTTACTCAAAAGCCGGATCAGATAAATCGAGCTCCAGCCTGTCCCCTTCAACGATAACGACTGGGCCGTTCGGTCGTCCTTCGGGCAGATTGAACAGCACTTCCCCGCCGAAATCAATAACAATGATGGTAACGGATGGACTCCGTCCAGGAATGATCGGCATTGAAGCAAGTATACCAGCTTATATTTCCAGTTCAGCAACAACAGGATAATGATCGGAAGGATATTTCCCGCGTATTTGGCAGCGGTCAATGACGACATTCCGTACCCGGATATCCGTTGATGTGAAGATATAGTCGATAGGTTCGCCCATTGAGCCGCCTTCAAAATTATGGAAAGTGCATCCTGCGTTTTGGCCCCCGTAGGCGACCTGATACACATTCTGAATTGGGAGCCCGCCGCTCTGTCCCGGCTGCTCTCTCAACGAACGAATCGTCTGGCTGCCGGGGTGGGCATTCAGATCCCCCATAATCATGAAAGGCGCCGCTTCACTCTTCAGCCGCCCCCCGATCATACGCTGAATGAGAAGCATCCCCTGAACACGCGCCTCCTCGCTAATGTGGTCCAAATGCGTGTTGTATACGAGCAGGCGTTGATTCGGTTCGCGTCTAAGCCGCAGATCAGCCCAAGTGCAAATTCGCGGAAGACTGGATTCCCAGCTGACGCTCTCTGCAAGGTAAGGGGTTTCAGACAACCAGAAGGTTCCTTGGCCTAAGACTTCAAACTCCGATTTCCGGTAAAATATCGCGCACATTTCGTCTTCCCTATCCCTGCGGCGCTCTTCGCCGATCCATTCATAGTCAGAGAGACCCGCTTCCAAATCCTTCAGCATGCTGGGGAGCAGCTCCTGCGTACCGATCACGGATGCACCCGAGCTTGCGATATACTGGGCTACGCGGTCCGAACGAAAAGGCCACGCGTTGTACCCGTCCGATAAGACGTTCACCCGCATATTCATCGTCATAACCTTCATATTCCGGTCCTCCTTTGAAATGGCAACTGCGTTTAATTGTAAATCGCATGGAGAGGAATGACCGAAACGGTTAATAACCCGAGCAATCCTGCTATCCATGATTCATGATTCATCGACCCGCCCTCCAGGGCATCCCATCAGCAGGCCCTACTCGCAAAATGAGGCAAGCAACGCGCCATGATGAGGCTTGCCTGCACACTTATTCGTCTTTCTCCATCCCCATCGGCATCATCATGCCATTGTCCATACCCATCATCGTCACGCTGTTCGACTCCTCTTCCTCGTCCGCCAAAAAAACCTCGGTGCCGAATACGGGCTCGGCATAAGGGTGATGCGTTGCTCCGCGCGCCAAAATCTGGCGGTAGTTTCCCGAATCTCCTTCAAAGCCGTCATGGTCCCACGGAACCCAAGACCGGGCGTTGCAATAATGGCACACATACGAACGGCGATAACGGTCCGTCGTCCGGTTCGGGTAGGAACGATGGAACAGATGCGAATGAAAAAACAATACGTCGCCCGGGCTAAGCGGTACCGGAATGGGCGGCGGATAATTGGCGACTACCTTCGACAGGGTATTTACGTCATCGTCCAAATGGCTGACGTTCCGGACGCCGTTCAAGTCCCCGAAAGCATCCAGAGCATGAACATTGCCTCCCCCCATGCCGTCAGGCGGATAGACAGGCTCATGGTTCGAACCCGGAACGACCCACAAGCAGCCATTCTCTTCGTCCGCTTCCTCAAGTGCGATCCATGCCCCGATCAGCGTATCCGGATGGGTCCTGATGTAACAGGAATCCTGGTGCCAACCCTGTCCTCCCTTGCCGGGCGGGTTCAGGAACAGCATGGATTGAAGGGCGTATATATCCGGGCCGATCAATGCCTCCGCGACATCGACGATTCTCGGATGAAGCATGCCCCGCTCGGCTGCCGGATGCAGCCGGGAAAGCATATGAATCCTTGTCGCCTTCGCGAATTCCTCCTTGAGAGGGTCGGCATTGTCCTCGTCCGCCGTCTTGTCGGGCTTTGGACGATTAAGTCTGGACTGCTCGGCGAGCTCGTACAATCCGGCGATGTCTTCCCTGGACAGCAAGCCTCTTACAATCAGATAGCCTTCCTTATGATAATGGGTATATTCCTTCACATGAACTAAATAACGGTTGTCCCTCGCGCGCGATTTCGGAACATAAAACTTCCCCATCGTTGAATCCCCTCCGTCATTCGAATACCTGCACCCCCATTGTAACCGCGCCGCAACCGCACCCTCCATGGCCCCAACCCGGAAAACGGTGTATTTATTTGATTTCGGACTTGACGGGAATATACCGGTTAACCGGATAAGGCGTAAAGGAATCCAGAACGGCTGCCGTATGGCGGAATAAGGGATCGTTGCACCGTTTGATATAGTCGGAGGCCGTTATCCCTCGAATTCGTTTATACACTTTGGAAAAATGGTGCTCGTCTCCGAAGCCTACGGAATAAGCAATCTGCTTAACCGAACCGGCGCCTCTCATCATGAGCTGCTCGGCGCGGCGGAGCCTTCTCTCCAGCAGCATGCGTTTCGGAGTCATGCCGAGGGAATTGACGAACACGCGGGTGAAATGCTCGTGGGTCCATCCAGACCGCGCGGCAATTTCTTCGATCGTAACCGGTCCTGCCAGATGCTCCTCCATGTAGGCCATCGCCCGTTGAATCTGGATGGGCAAAGTCTGTACATCCCCTTCATCCGAATGTTCGGGGAAGGACGACAGCTCTTCAAGCGAAGCGGAGACCAGCGCGGCCAGCCTTCTCTTCCAATGGGGAGGCTGTTGATTGGCGATCCAAAGCAGCTTCTGCATCATACCGGCCACCAGAGTATGATCGTCCGCGATAAACCGGTTGCCTTCCCGCAGCAGCTGCCCGAATCTCTCGCTCGCTTCCCTGAGTGAGGCATAATCAAAGTGAACGAACAAATGCCTCACATTCTTCTCCGGGGCGAAACGGTACGAATGCCGTTCGCCGGGACGAGTGAAGATGAAGCAAGGCTCATCCAACAAGTACGGCTGACCTTCGATCTCATAGATCGTACCGGAGCCGTCAGGGAAGTACACCAATTCGTAATCGTCTATCGTACGCGGACCGAGAACGAACCCGGCCTGGATGATGATATCGCCGACGTTATGCACGACCGGCCAATCCGACGGCTGTTGCTCATTCATTATCTCCTGTCTCCCTCACCGCATAATGGATGCAAAACGATTGTACCATTTGCACCTGCGCATGCGTAACCGTCTGACGCCGGCACAAGCACGTTTCACGGTGAAATATAGGCCATTTTACAAGTATTAAGCTTATGCGATAAACATAAAAAAGACATGAACCGCTGGGGCTGCGGCTCATGTCTTTTATTCAACGGCATTTCTGCCGCTCATTCGCGCGTTCTCCGCCATGTATGCCGATCCAACGGCATTTCTGCCTCTCATTCGTGCGTTCTCCGCCATGTATGCCGATTCAACGGCATTTCTGCCGTTCATTCGCGCGTTCTCCGCCATGTATGCCGATTCAACGGCATTTCTGCCGCTCATTCGCGCGTTCGGCGCACTTATCCACAATTTTTGGAGTTGCTTAACTTCTAAATAGTAAAAAAACAGGCAAACCTCCGCTGGAGATTACCTGTTTCCGTTAATTGTCCAATCCAATCGCTCAGTACCGGGATCCAATCTATGGATTCGGATAAGGACGTTATTTATGCTTGCTCCTTATTTAAATTAAGCTGGAGCTGTACGGTTACGTCGTTTTGGGTGTCCAGCATGACCGTATGGGGATTTTTCATGCCAAAATCATTAAAGGTTACGACCGTGCTGCCTTCCATTTTGAACGAGCCTTGACTGTAAAGCGCTTCGGCATCGAAGGTTACGTCCTTCGAAACGCCCTTTACGGTAAGCGTGCCGTTCATGGCAAAGGCGGCCGCGGCTCCTTCCGTCCATTCCTGCGGGAAGTTTTCGAAGGAGTTGACCGTAAAGGTTGCTTCCGGGTTGGCCGCGGCGTCCAAGTAACCCTCCCCTTTGACATGTCCATCCCGCTGGGAGTTGCCCGATTGCAGCGCGTTTATGTCAACGACGCCTTGCGCGCTCATTTTTGCCGGGTCGACCGTATCGATCGTCCAGCTGCCGTTAACGGCCGCCCCTTCGAAATTAACGGTTTCTTTGGAAGTCGTCACGGAAAAATATACTTTCGAGTCGGGTTGAATCGTCCACTCGCCGTTCAGCTCGGTCGGATCTACGGCTGCTGTTCCGGCCTGTACCGGCGCGTCGGCGGGAATCACCTCCTGAATCGTTACGTGATTGCCGGCATAGTAATCGTAGGCGAAATAGCCGCCGCCTGCTAATACAACGAGTGCTCCTAATGAAATGACCGTTTTTTTGATTGGCATGTTATCGTCCTCCTAATGTTTTATAAATCCTGTCAACATACAACTTTCTTTCATAGAGAATGGTTGTATCAGCCTCAGCCTCCTTCTACAATTACACTACACCATGTAGTGTTGATATATAAAAAAAATTACAGAAGCTCGCCGATAAACAAAACCGACAAAACGGCGACCACCTGCAAGGATAGCATTATGCTTTTGACGGGCAGCCGGAAAGCGAGCTCGGCCTGCGGATCGATCAGGTATTTGATTCTATAGTTGATCGACGATTCCGCGAAAGACGCATAAGTGAACGGAAATCGCATGGTCCGATTTTTGCGCAGCAGCTTCAGCAAGGCGCTTCCGAGATTTTCCGCCGAGCCCGTCGCTCCGATCGCGTAGGAATCGGCCTGAATTTCCCTCGCAGCCGTATATTGCTTGCGGCACCACTTCAAGATGGGAACATACCAGAAAACCGTCGAACAGAGGACCAGGATAAACGTTTTGAGCGGATCCTTATGTTTCATATGGAAGATTTCATGACGGATCAGCGCCTCCAGCTCTCCGGCATCCAGCAGCTGAATTAGCCCGGTGGACAACACGATCCGGGGGCGGACGAAACGCATCGTAAGGGCGATCGGGTCCTGATGGGAAACGACGAGAATGCTCTCTATCCCGCCGTTATAGGTCTCGTTCAATTCGGCCGTAAGCGCCGCGTCTTGGAGTTTGGACAGCTTCTTATAGAGGCGGCGGGATAAATACAGCTGTTTGCAAATGAGACAAACGGCCAGCAGCGGCGTGGACACGACCAGGAGATCGAGCATAAAGGCCATCCAGCCCATTCCGAACTTCTGCAAAATGCTGGTACAGTGGTCAAACACGTTCCGGAGGGCCACGCCGGATAGCTTTTCAGATACGTACATGCCCATTTGAATCATAATAAACAGCGAAATAACCGCACTCGAGAAAAAAAGATATTTCGATCGTCGTTTCCACATCTTCTATCGTCCTTCTTTGAGCGCTTTTATTTTTTGCTCCAGCTTCTCGAGCAGCTCCGGATCGGCTTCGTCCAGCCCGTCCAGCATGTGGGTGACGACGAGCGGTCCGAAGTCTTCCACGAGGTTGTGCGAAATTTCTTTCGACTGGCTTTCCAGAAACCGTTCCTTTGTTTCCACGGGCTTGAAAATCGATGTTCTCCCGATGAGTGATTTCGCCAGTACGCCTTTGTCGACCAACCGGTTCATCACGGTCATTACGGTGTTGAAATTCAAATCTTTGTCTTTCCCAAGCCTTGCCTGCACGTCTTTAATAGAAAGATCGGGAGAGAGCCAAAGAATATCCATGATGCGGGCTTCCAGCGGTCCAAAAAACAGCTCCAGGCCGCGTTGATTAAAGTTAAGCTTCTTTTTCATTCCGACTCACCTTTCACTACAATAAGTAGTGTAACGAGGCGGGAAGTCTTTTGCTTTCCGCTTTCCGCTAGTATAAAGAGCTTCCCTGAACGTTACCTTAATCTAACCTTAAAATAAGATGAATTCGAAAATAAGTACACATTTGCCTGACGTTGAATTACCTGTTAGTCAACGGTTGCTCTTCCGCCGCATATTCTCAAACGATGCCGGGAAATCGCGTATAGGTATGCATGAGATGACGCCCAAGCTGCGCGTTCCAAATTAAAAACCAGTCTGATCCTGACGATCAGACTGGTTTTTCGTCCTGCTGCAGCGGCGCTATGCTTCGTCAAATCTTCAACTCTACTAGACTGCCGCTTATTTGAATTCAAATCTGATTAGCTTGTTGATATAAAAATTGCCGAATGGACGGATCATCGCAGAGTCCAATGGCACGGCTATAAGCCGATCGGGCTTCCTCATGTCTCCCCAATTGCATGTGCAAATGGGCTGTGAGAGCCCAATAAGGCTGATAACTCACGATTTTATCGCGAGGCATAGATTCAAGCAGCGCAAAGCCACGTTCCATTCCATATCCCTCTGCAATCGCCGCTGCTCGTCCGACCAGTACTCCAATTGTAGGACTAAGTTGGGCGAGCCCCTCATATAGCAAGGCGATTTCTTTCCATTCGATGAACCCTGTGCGCGCTCGCTGGGCATGCACCGATTGTATGGCTGCCAACAGCTGGAATCGCCCGATCCTTTTAGATTGCCATGCTATTTGAAGACAATGTTCCGCTTCCATGATCATTAGAGTTGACCAACGAGCAGTATCCTGTTCGGACAGGGGAATATAGCTTCCCGATGCATCAATCCGGGCTTCTCGCCGGGCCTCGCAATGCAGCATTAGAGCTAGAAGCCCTTGAACTTCAGGTTCGTCAGGCAAATAGTTCGCAAGAAGCTTGCCCAGATAAATGGCCTCGTCGACCAATCCCTTCCTACGAGGATCTACACCTGTCAAATCGTCCCATCCGCTGCCGTATACTGCATAAATGGCTTCAAGAACGGCATCTAAGCGATGGGGCAATTCCTCGGCATCGGGCATTGCGAACGTAAGGCGTTCGGTGCGGATTTTTGCTTTAGCACGAGTAAGTCGTTGCCCCATCGTAGAGGGTTTTACAACGAATGCGGACGCAATGCGAGAGGCATCCATTCCGAGCACGGTCTGAAGCATTAGCGGTGTTCGTATCGACGGATCGATGGCTGGATGTGTACAAAGAAATAGCATGTTTAATCGTTCATCGGGAAATGCAGTGTCAGTTGACGACATTTGTTGGGACTCTTCTGACAGGGCGATCAACGCTGGCATTGCTCGTTCGGAAACACGTTCACGGCGGGCGCGGTCGATAAGCTTCCGTCTGGCTACGGCAAGCAGCCAGGATTCCGGTTTATCTGGAATGCCGGCACTCGGCCACGATTCTAATGCGGCTACAATCGCGTCAGCCAACGCATCCTCTACCGCTTCAATATCCCGCCAGTTTAGGGTCAGATATGAAATTAACCTTCCGTAAGCATCACGCGCCGTCTCTTCGATAATGTTGCGGGCGTTCATCATATCATATGATCATTTCATAGGCGGAAGATTTTCCCGGACTTCAACCGCATTAACAGGGCCTCGTGCAGCCCACTCAAGAGCTGTTTCAACGTCGGGTACATCGATAACGAATAAACCGCCGATCTGTTCCTTAGTCTCGGAAAACGGGCCATCTTCCACAACCATTTCGCCATTACGACGTAGTACGGTCGCAGCCGTTTCAGGAGCGTGAAGGCCAAAACCGCTGACAACTACTCCGGATTCGAGAAGTGCATGTACATAATGGGACCAGCCTGCAAGGTATTTTCCTGTTGCTTGGCCGGATCCTTTCGTGCGGCGAAGTCCTCTGGGCTTTCGTAAAACATAAGGGTGAAATGCATGTTTGTTGACTCCTTTACTGGATTTTGGGTTTGTGATTTTCTCTCACATGATAAAGTCGATTTAATGATAACGATTTCTACATTCCAGAAACATTTTTTCTAAGAAATAAAATAAATGAAGCCTTTTTTTATAATGATAACGGAAAACAGCTGAGATGAATCTACACTAAAACATGAATAATGCCGTCTCTCAGCATACGGATTGTTGAAGTGATGCTTATGAAAGTCGGCTTAATATCCAATTTTGAAACGAATCGACTGGAGCCGGGTCATGTCCATATCATCGTTTTTATCGTTCCTATTGATCCGGATACGTTTCGTTCAGAAACTTGACGGATTGATTGATTAATACTTTCAAAACCTCAACATCAATGTCTTCTACTTTATTAATATAGACGCAGCCTTTGCCCGACGTATGTTTTCCGAAATGTCGCAGCAGCGCATCCCGCTCCGGGTCGCCGGTCGCAAAATACAAGCTGATCTTTGCCTTGCGGGGTGAAAATCCTACCAGCGGCGCGTCTCCTTCATGTCCGGAGTTGTATTTGTAGTGATAGGATCCAAATCCGATGATGCTCGGTCCCCACAGCTTTGCTTGGTAACCTGTCGTTTCCGTAAATAAATCCAACAGCTTGTACGCGTCTTCACGCTTCTTCGGATGATCGACATTCTCGATAAATTCGATTACGCTGCGATCGGTTTCTTTGGTTTTCTGTTCATACACCGTTATCCAATCTCCTTCCAGTATTCGAATAACAATTTACAATTTGTCAGCTAACCTCTTGTAACAAGTGTCGTTTCCAGAATTTCGCTAATTCGATCCTGGATATTGCCTGTGCATACGCCGCCGTGATACGTGATGACCGTCTCGATATCGAGTTCCTGGAATTTAGCAACAGCCTGCGCTCATTATAACCCATTGAACACTAGGTTCCCAACAGATGTATGCCGGAAAACGCCAAAGCGCCGGCAATAAATTGCCGGCGCTCCTATTACATGATTAGCGTAGCGCGAACACTTTCTCCGTCTGCTCGATCTGCCAGTCGATGATCTCGTCGTACCCGAGTCCCTTGGATTTCTTGATCATCTCATCCTTCAGCTTGTTGTATTCGGCCTCGTTCTTGGCGAATACCATTTTCCACGAATGCTCCTTAATGACAGCTCCGACCTGGCTCAGCTTCTGCTCCAGCATCGTATCCATAACAGCCGGCGCTTCCGTCGTCGATATCGGGTTATTGACGGCGAGCTGGTTGTTCTTCGTCAGCAGCTCTTTCGGCGTCAAGGCGCCCGTCGTTTCGCGCCACGATTTCTCGACAGGGTTCGGATTGTCCTCCAGAACGGATGTCCACATGTTCCAATCGTACGGCTCGTTCGTATTCGGGTTAATCGTTGAAACCTTCAGCGTCGTATTGTTGATCTGCGGCGCTCCGTCTTTATACGTCCCGCCGCCGAACTCCGAAGCTACCTGCTGCGAGTTGTCTTTCAGCGCCAGCTTGCCGAAATCGGTCAGCACGGGTTTGCCGTCCTTCAACTCCCATGTCAAGCCTTCAGGTCCGTTAACCGTCGTCATCACGCCTTCCGGCGTGTACAGCCAGTTAATGAATTCCATAATCCGTTCCGGATGCTTCGCCTTGGCGCCGATCGCCCAGATCCGGTTGCTTCCGTATGGCGAGAAGCCGTAGGAATAAATTTTCTGTTCTTCGAAACCGACCATTTGGAAGCCCTTGCCTGCATCCGTATGGGCAGGCGTGTTGTAGGAACTGTCGAGCCACGGGAACCAGGAGAAGAGCACCTGGCCGTCCTTGAACTTATTGACCACGTCGTCAAATTTCTGGGTCAGCGAGTCAGGGTCCATGAGCCCCATTTGATTGGCGTCGTAATAGAGCTTCAAGGTGCGCAAATAATAGCTGTTCTCGTCCAGGATGCCCTGATATTTGTCTTCGTGGGCCGCGATCTCAAGCAGACTGCCCTGGTTGAAGCCGTCGCCGATATCATAGCCGTGCATGGTGGCGAACTGCTTCCCCAGCGTCATGTAATTGCCGTCCCAATCCGCCCACATCGAGATTCCGTACGTCGGTCTGCCGCTGTCGCTCTTCGGCTCCAGCTCCTGCATCTGCTTGAGAAGGGGCAGAATGTCTTCCATCTTCGTCAGCTTCGGGCTGCCCAGCTTCTGGTACAGGTCCCAGCGCATGTCAAGCTGATACGTCATCGTATTGCCTTCGGAAGGTCCCGCAGGCATGTTCGACGCGTCATGCCCAACGCCGTATACCGCCGTGCCGCCGCCGAAGTTTTTCTTGTTCTTCTCGATCGCTTCCGGGACGTTTGCGAGAATATCCTTGCCGTGGTTCTCCAGCAGGCCGGCCTTCGTCCAGTCCAGAAGCAGTCCGGCCTTGATGGCGTCCCTGTAATCCTGACCGTCGTTGCCGAAGACGACCAGATCCCCGAGATCGCCGGATGCCATAAGCGTCGCGAACTTGGCCGCCCCCCCCGCAAGATTAGGCGCCGTAATATTCATCTCGAGTCCGAATTTATCCTTCAAAATCTTGCCGTACCAGCCGCCTTGCTCACCGGCGAAGTTCGCCAGCTGCGACAATACTTCGATCTTGTACGGCTCTTTCGCGCCTTCCGCGTTGTCCGAAGCCGTATTCGTGCTCGACGTGTTATTGCCGGTATTGCTTTCGTTGCTGCCCGTATTGTTAGCGCCCGAGCATGCTGCAACGCCCATCATCAGAATGGATACAGCCGCAACAATCTTCACTTTTTTGAGTAAAGCCGTCATGTATTTCGACCTCCGTTTCATCTTATAAACCCAAATTTTAAAGAATATGGAATTTTCGACCCAGGCCTCACCCCTTTCAACCGCCTCTGCCGGTTGATGACTATCCTTTCACGGCTCCGATCATAATTCCTTTCACGAAGAAACGCTGGAAGTAGGGATAGATCAGCAGAATGGGGAGCACGACGATCATGGATACGGTTGTCCGGATCGAGGTGGGCGTCTGCAGATTCGCAAGGTCCAGCCCCTGCCCTCCGGAGGAGTTCCGCACGATGGCCGCAAGCGAAGAAGCCTCGTTCATATATTTGTAGAGCACGAACTGCAGCGTGTACAGCTTCTGGTCCGTCATCAGGAACAAGGTATCGGTGAACGAGTTCCACTGGCCGACGGCCGAGAAAATGGCGATTGTCGCTACAATCGGCGTAATCAGCGGGAACACGATGCGGGTGAAAATGACCCAGTACCCGGCGCCGTCGATCTGCGCGGATTCTTGAAGCGCCGCCGGCAGCGATTCCACGAACGTTTTGACCAGGATGACAAAGAAAGGCGATACGATGGCCGGCAAAATATAGGCGAGAAAGTTGTTCGTCAGATGAAGATTGCGCATCGTAATGTACCACGGGATAATGCCTGCATTAAAATACATGGTCACGATGATGTAGCGGTACCAAAACTTCCGTCCCCACATTTCCTGTTTCGTGAACAGGAAACCCAGGAAGGCGGCCCCGCACACGGCAAACGCAGTGCCTATAACGGTGCGGCCGAGCGAAACGAGACCGGCTTGACCAAAGCCGGGGATATGCAGCACCTGGGCATAATTGCTGAAATGAATCTCTTTGGGGAAGAAGGTGATAAACCCTCTGCTGCTCAGGTCGTTGTTGCTGATCGTGTTGATGAACAAATAATAGAAAGGAAAAATGCAGAGCAGCGCGATAACGGCGAATACGAAATAATTGACCGTGTGGAACACGGCGTCTCCCGCGCTTTGTTTTTTGAGCATACGGATCTCCTCCTTGCCGCCCGGCTAGATGATGCTCTCGCCGCGCACGATTTTGGAAAGACTGTTGGCGAAAAACAGCAATGCGACGCTGATGACCGATTTCAACATGCTGACTGCCGTCGCGAACGAGAAATTGCTGCCGATCAGCCCGGTATTATAGACATACAGATCGAGCACCTCAATGTTGCTTTTGTTGATCGCGTTCTGGAAGACGAAGTACTGCTCTATGCCGTTATTAATGAAGTTGGCGATGGTCAGCAGCAGAAGCACGAAATAAGTAGGCATAATGCCGGGAACGGTAATGTGCCAGATGGAGCGGAACCTGCCTGCGCCGTCTACTCTCGCGGCTTCGTACAGCTCCTGGTCGATCCCCGCAATGGCGGCCATGTATAGAATGGCGCCCCATCCAAGGCCCTTCCATAGATCCCATGACGCCATCCTCAGCCATGTGTGGCTGTCGGAAGCAAGAAAGTTAATGCCCCGGTCAATGAAGCCCAGGTTCATCAAGATTTGGTTCACCAGACCGTTATCTACCGAGAACAGCATGAACGCGAAAGAATAGACGAGTACCCAGCTGATGAAATTCGGCAGCGTGGTCAGAATCTGTACGCTCTTCTTGAAGCGCGCCGACCGCATCTCGCTCAGGAAGATGGCGAAGATGACGGGAAGCACGGAAGCCGCGATATTGAGCGAGCTCATGGCAACCGTATTCCGCATGACGCGCAAGACTTCCCCGGTCTGCGTCGGATTGCTGAAGATCGACTTGAACCATTGCAGGCCGACGAAATCGGTCTGAGCCAGCGGAATGCCCGGCCGGAAATTATAGAAGGCGTACATCCAGCCGTAGAGGGGCAAATACGAGAACAGGAAGACCAGCGCCAAGAACGGAACCGCCATGAAGAACAGCCTGTACTTCGGACGGATATCCGTTAGACGCCTCTTGCCGGGAACAGATTTGATGCCGTTCTGCGCTTGAATGGAATTATGCAATGCGAACCTCCTCCTTATTTAACTGAATGCGTATGATAGAATTTCCACGCCGAACGGCTGCTGACGGATACGCTTGCCGGCGGTTAGACCCGGGACCGGGACTTGTCAGGTTCGCTAGAATCCGGGCATTTGCCTCTCCCTCATCAGATGCGCGAATCGCTTGTCCCATTTTTTCCACAATTCATTGGCCGTGAGGCCGCCTGCAAACAGCTCCTGCAAATACTTCCATATGTCTCCGGTATCTACGAGGAAATTGGTTTCGGCTGACATGACCGTTCTTCCCGGCTCCATGAAACCGTCGACGATTTCCTGCTTGTAGAGAGGCAGCCGAGGCGTGGAAATGTCGGTCAAATTCGAGATATACAGACCTTGGTTCACGAGGCGCTGCGCCTGCTCTTGTGTCGCAAGGAATTCAAGGAAGCGCTTCGCTACGCCGATATGCTTCGACTTCTTGGGGATGAACAGCTGACCGCCGAGCGGGCTGATTGCGAGATCCGCGTTCTTCGCATACGGTACGGGGAATAGCCCCAGTTCCATCGAAGGGTCCTCCTTCACCACATTCGCGATGAACCAATCCCCCATCGTCATCATGGCCGCTTCATGACCGATGAATTTGTCAACCGCCATATCGTAACTATCGCCCAGAACGTTGCGGTTCGTGTAGCCCTTACGGAATAGATCATACTGCTGCTGCGTGATATCGACAAAGGCCGCAATGTCCGCGAACCCTCTCTTCCCCGCGTTCAAGTCGTCCCATAACGTCGGATCGTTCTTCTTCGCATAATCCGCGAATGCGGACGATATCCAGAAATGGGCCGCCCAAGCATCCTTGAAGGGCATGAAGAACGGCTCGATTCCGGCAGCCTTGATCTTCTCGCAAACCGCAAGAAGCTCATGGTAGTCGCGAGGCACCTCCAGTCCCAAATCCCGGAAAATCTTTTTGTTGTAAACGACCCCCTGCAGGCCGGTGTCCTGACTAACGTGGAACCCATAGATGTGCCCGTTATACGATAGCGCTGCTCTGTTCCGAACCCGTGGGGCCCAGGGCTCCTCGTCCAAGATTTCAAAGTTTTTCTCCAGATTCAACTCGTATGCGGCGGTCTTCAAATTGTACAAAATCAAATCGGGAGGTTCTCCGACGGCAAGCTTGGTCTGAAGAACCGCCGTCACCTGTTCCGAAGGCAGAATCTGAAGATTGATGCGGATGCCGGTCTGCCGCTCGAACTCGGCAAACAAAGCTTCGTCGACGAAAAGGGATTTTAGCGAACTCTTCATAGTGGCCAGCTCGAGCGTTTCCGCCTCATCCGTTGCCTTTTCCGCCTCATGTGATAGCGCATTCAAATTTACGGTTTCCGCGCTGCCGCAAGCTGTCGCCGCAAGCAGTGCCGCGGCGAGAAGCAGCCCGCCCAGAGCCCTGATCCATCGGATTCTCACAACCCATCCCTCCGCAACAACCTATTTGAATTATAGTTCGATCTTCTAAACGAGTACATGTTCGTGGTTTACAATTGTTGTGTAATATTCTGAACCGATATAAAAAGTTGCCGAACCGGTCTGGCAATGCTATATTGGGTGATAATCTCGGACTTGACGGGGAAGGAACTGGATTGCCATGCTCAATCGTTTATTTAGAATGCGCTTTCAAAACAGCCTCCGAAGCAGGCTGATCGTGACGTTCTCCCTGCTGCTCGTCATGGTCTTGGGCAGCTTCCTGGTTTTCACGAATCTGTACGTCATTAAGCCCCTTAAGGAGCGAACCATTCATGAAACCATGCTGGCATCGTCCAACATTTCCGATCGGCTGGATGACTATATCAAGGTTCAGAACCAATTGTCGCAGCGCATTCTTTCGAACCGCGCGATCTTCTCTTTCGGCGAGCTCTCGAAGCCGTCGGCTCAAAGCGTCGAGGCGTTGAACCAGAATCGGGTAATCAGCGACATTATGTTCCAAGCCGTCGGCCCAAGCCTTAACATCCGCGATATCGTCATTTACGATCTGCAGGGCACCGACGTCAACTCCTATATCGGTTTTTTCGATCCGCCGTCGCTCGAACCGCTGCTTCGCGATTCCGACGCGATCCGCAAGCTTCGGGACAGCGCCTATATCCTCCATGCCGGAGAGCAGCCGTTCGTATCCTTTATCCGCTCCATAATCGACATCAACGGCAAAATCTACGGGTATCTCTCCATCCAGATGGATGACAACGATCTGAGCAAGCTGGCCGACGCGGGAAATCTTGGATCCGTATATGTGACGGATAACCGCGGCAGCTTGGTGATTCAATCCCGGAATGCCGATTATTCCGAGCACGCGGCGAGCCTTCGGAAGGTCTCCGCTTCTCAAGGGATTTTCATAGACCATGGTAATTATTATATCGCCTACCATACATCCGCGTATACCGGCTGGACCGTATATACGGTAATACCGCGAGCCTCCGTTCTGGGCTCGATCAATTCGGTCACCAATATTGCGATCATTCTGATTGTCTCGCTCACCATTTTCAGCTACCTGTATATTCACTACACGTCCAAGAGTCTCGTGCTCCCTATCCGCAAGCTTCGAAGTCAAATTCTGAATATGAGCTACAGCAACTTGAGCCTCAAAATGGACAGCCGGTTGTATAGCAATGAGTTTCACCTGTTCAATGAAGCATTCCTCGAGCTGCTCGAACGGCTTCAATCCTCCATCGAGAGGGAGAAGCTCGCGATTCACGAGGAAATCACGGCCCGGAATTCGGCGCTTCAGGCACAGATCGCTCCGCATTTCATACACAACGTGCTCTATCTGATCAGCATTGCCGCGCAGGAAAATCAAATGGCGGCGGTTACCCAAATGTGCAAACATCTGTCGGATAGTCTGCGGTATATCGTGTCTTCTCCCTACCAGCACGTCGCGCTGCGGGATGAAATCGAGCATACGAAGCATTATTTGTCACTCATCAAGCATAAGTACGAAGAGGATCTGGAGTGGGAGATCCATATGGATTCCGAGGCGGAATCGATCCTGCTGCCGCGTCTCGTCATTCAGCCCTTCGTGGAGAATTGCATCGAACACGCCTTCGATCATACGGATCCTCCTTGGCGAATCGACATTACCGTTAAGTTATATCGCGGACTGTGGGCCATCGAGATCAGCGATAACGGCAAAGGCTTCACCGAAGAGGGCATCAAAAGCACGCTGAACCGAATCCGGGCCGGCGGCTCCGCGAGCCAAGAGACGAAGATCGGCAGCATGGGTATCGTGAACACCGTGGGCCGATTGGAGCTGATGTACCGGAACCGGCTATTTTTCAACATGTTCAATAAGGCGGAGAACGGCGGCGCCACGATACAGATCATTGCGTCGCTTACAAAGGATTTTTATTAACGGACTATGGGGAGGCAACGGAAATGTACCGGATACTCATCGCGGAAGACAGCAAACCGATTCTGCGCAACATCAAGGAATTGCTGCTGACGTCGGAACTGCCCGTTCAGGTTGTCCATACGGCTTCAAACGGCGAGGACGCGCTGGAAGGGTTTCGCAGCCATTTCATCGATATTCTGATTACGGACATCCGCATGCCGAAGCTGGACGGACTGGCTCTTATCGAGGAAGCGAAGAAAACGAATCCCAAGCTTAAAGTCATCCTCATCAGCGGCTACAACGATTTCGAGTATACCCGCAAGGCGATCAATCTGCAGGTCGTCGATTACTTGCTAAAGCCTGTGGAGCGCGGGGCGCTTGTGGAGGTCATGGAGCGGGTAATCGGACAGATCGGCGAGGAATGCCGCGAGGAGCTCGCGGGTTTGGACGTCATTCTCGAGCCTGCCGCAAGCCGGGCTTTAACGCTGCATCCGGAATTTTTTCGGAATAGGAAGCTGGTCATCCTGCTGCAGCTGCAGTATTTTCACCCCGAAGCGCCCGGATGGCGGACCGAATCGATTCAGAATGGATTGAGCCGTTCATTCGCCCCGTATCCTTTCCGGGTGTTCGCGACAAACAAACGGCGACAGATGCTGGTATTAACGGAACCGTCCTTCATCGGCGGCTCCGGCTCGACCATGGAACGGCTTGCGGATGTTCGCGCCTGTTTGATTGAAGCGGGGCTGTCGGTCTCGATCGCCGGCTGTTTCCGGCCCCTCATGCCGAAGGACATTGCAGACTGCTGCCAAACGTTATCCGAGTTTATAAGCAGCCGGATTTCGATCTTGGAGCCTGTTCTAGCAGATACGGATCACCCTGCCTCCCAAATCATCGAGGCAGGGGAGGACATGGAAAGGATCGGCTCGCGCTATTGCGACATGATTCTTAAGCTGCAGAAGGAGCCGTTTCTCCGTCAATTAGGGGAACAGCTTAGCAAATGGGGCCGGTCAAACCTGCGCATCGTGCAGCTGCGGCGCTTCGTCGCCATGCTGGTGAACGCCTTCGCGCTGCATCTGCCCGTCCGTGACGAGAAAAACGACTGGGAGATTCAAGCCGAAGCGCAGCACTTGTTCGAGAGGACAAGCTACGGCGAATTCTGTTCCGGCCTGCTCACTTTGTTCGAGAGCCGATTCTCGCTGGTGCAATCGCTGAATAAGAAAAGCGGATATGAGCTGTTCCGTCTAATCGATGTCCATCTGCAATCCAATCTCTACTCGCAGGTATCCATGAACGATTTGGCCGCCTCCTTCCACGTAAGCCCGTCGTATATAAGCCGGGTCGTGAAAAAACATTCGCAGCGCACCTTAATGCAGTATTATCTGAACTTGAAAATCGGGGAAGCCCGCAAAGCCATGGAGTCGAACCCCTCCTTGAAAATCAAAGAATTATCGGATGCGCTCTGCTTCTACGACCAGCATTACTTCTCCAAGGTATTCAAAGAGTACGCGGGCTGCAGTCCGTCGGAGTACAAGCGGATGCTGCATGGCAAAGAGTCGTAATGAACGGGAGCTTGCCGGAAGCCGCTTATGGTTCGGTTCCTTTAAAAGCGATATCACCTTCCCCTATGCCGGATCGGGCACGGAAGAAGGTGATATCGTCAATGATTACGCCGGATTCGGCGTCACCGTGAAGTTATCGATTGAGCTTTCGCTGTTGAAGCTTCTAACCCCTATTTTGCCATGCGTGAAAGCAGTCTCGCTCCGGTCCGTGTAATCGATAAGCGGATTTTCCATGTCCCCGACATAAACCTTGATCCTGGTGCCGCTCGCAACTACCTTCATATGCTGCCAATTCCCAACCGTGTCCGTTAGCGCCGTGCCGGTCAAGTACTGGAAGTTATAATCGAATTTGCCCAGATGCACGCCGTCTGCGGTCAGGTAGGCGACGTAACCTTGAAGGAAATCGTCCCTGTTCTGTCCCCTATCCGTACCGTCGGCCGGATTGTTTACGCGGAAAATGATACCTGCATTGCCTCCCGCTTGCGTATGTGAGCCCAATTGGATATCCGTCTCAACGAAATAGTCCGACCAGCGGCTGTCGCCGATGACGGCTTTCGGATACCCTTTCGGCCCGGATTTATATACGCCTTGTTTGGCGACGATCGGGTCGTTGTGGAATCGGAAGCTGTAGAAGTCGAATTCGCCGGTTACGATTTCCACCTTGACGGTGTGATCGCCCGCGGGAAGGGCAACCCCTTCTTTCGTTATCGTCATCCATTCGTGAAAACCGCCTGTATTCGGAACATCGACGATACCTGTAAGGTCGGTATGATCATCAAGCCAAAGTCTGACTTGACTGCCGTTCATGGCCGTTGCGACTCTCAAATCGAGCTTGTACGCGCCGGCTTCGGCGACATTCACCTTATATTTCAGCCATTCGCCGGTCTGGTTCCACCCCGTCGTAGCCCCTTCCGGGAGCATACGGATATCGACGTCATCGGTACGATACAGACCGCGTACGTTGTCCGGCGTATTGTCATGGTACGCGACCCCTTCCCCTCCGGTCATGTAATCTACGGCAAGAACGGTTCCGGGAAGCGTCTTGGATTCGTTTACCGTATGAAACGAGAGGTTTGCGAGCTCAAATTCACCCTGGACGATTTCAACTTTTACGGTATGATTGCCTTCGGGCAGCGTTATATCTCCAAGCTTGACATTTCTCCATTTATTCCATCCGCCGGTATTCGGAATATCTACGATGCCTGTTAAATCGGTCGTTTCGTCAAGCCATAAACGGATTTTCCCTCCATCCAGCGCCGTTGCGATCCGGACACTGGTGTCATAGGCGGCTGACTTGGCCGTGCTCACGTTATACTTCAACCATTCGCCGGACTGGTTCCAGCCGACGTTCCAGCCTCCTTGCGGATTGACGCGAATGTCAACTCCGTCATTGCGATATTGCCCGCCGATATTCGAGGCCGTGTTGTCGCGGTAACCGACACCCTCGCCGCCTGAGTTATAGTGAACGGCTTCTACAATACCCGGAAGAGATTTGGGAACGTCGAACGACACGAACTTCAGCCTCGCGAAATCGAATTCACCTTTCACCGTATCGAACGTAATCGTATGCCTGCCTTCCGGCAGATAGAAGCTTGGAGATAGCGTTGACTGCCAAGTATTCCAGTCCCCCGTACTCGGTATATGGACCGGACCGGTCAGATCCGTATGATCGTCCAGCCATATTCTCGCTTGATTATCCGTGAAAGTGGTGGCTGCCGTTATTTCAACCCTGTACATGCCGGCGCTCTTCACTTCGATGTTGTATTTCAGCCATTCGCCGGCCTGGTTCCATCCGACATTGAGCCCGTTGAAATTGCTGTTCGTCCGGATATCGACGGCATCGCTTCGATAGGCGCCCCCGATGTTGTCGGATGTTCTATCGTGGTAGGCTATGCCTTCGCCGCCCGTATTGTAGAAGGGCGCTTCAACGATACCCGGGACCGGCTTGGGATTGTCGAACGGAGCGGCTTCCCCCGTGTCTACCCGCCAGCCCTGTTCAAATCTCATCCAGTCAAAATCGTTTCCGTCATTGAAATCATCCGATAGAGGCATCGTCGCGGCGGAACGGTTAAACTTTAGGGAATCCAAATCGAAATTTCCGCCGGCCGGAATCACCTTAAGCTTATGCAGCCCTTGCGGAAGATTGACATCCCGGATCACCGCATTGTCCCATGAATCCGCGCCGCCTGTCGAAGGCAGCCGTACCGTATCCGTCAGCCCGGTCGATTCATCGAGCTCTAGCTTCACTTCCGCATCGGCTGCCGCAGCATACCTGATCGCGACGTCATAGGTTCCGGCTTCGGATACGTTTACGTTATACTGTAAATTCCCTTTATCGAACGAATCGACATAGTAGCCGCCATCTGCGGCTTCGGAGATATGGATCTGATCGGCATTGCCATCGGAAAGGCCATTGCCTTTCAGGTTGAAGTGGACGGCCTGGATCTCGCCGGGGATCGGCTTGTAAGCGGCATTGGCGCCGTTGCCGCCTACCTTGTCGCTGAACGCGACATATTCGAACTCCGCATGCGCGTCCATTGTCGCGTAGCCGATCTTGCCTTTGCCGAGCCGCTCGACGGAACGGGTTTGCTTTAACATGCCGTCTACATAGATGCGATAGTCGGAGCCCTCCTTCTCGATGCGGATCTGATGCCACTTCGTATAATCATAGCCTTGAGGAAGAGCGGTCGATACCCGTTCCGTATTTTTACCGTCTACGCGGAACACGGTCTCCAGACGATTCTGGTTGCGGTTAAGCGCGGCAATGCCATAATTGTTCTCATTCTTATAGGAAAATACGGCGCCTATCAGCGGGTTCTCGCTGTTCCCCTGCTCCACTTGCCTCAAGTTGAACTCCGCCGTGAAGTCGTCACCCGTCGCTTTCCGGGACAGAAGCATTCGGGGTCGTTCCGGTTCGCCAATTGCATCCTGATACAAGGTGCCGCCGTCCCGTATCCTCCAATTTCCTCCGTCCGCAACGATCCAATCATCGCCTAATCCGTCCCTGCGGAAACGGTCGCTGAACTCGGGCATTTCCGGATCGGGCTGCTCGGATGTCGTAGGGCCCAGCACGAGCATCTTGTCCCCGTTCCAAACGATCCGGTCCAGGTTCAGATTGCGCCCCGGATTGGCATGGCTGTGATAGACCATATAATCGGAATCCAGATCGGGACCGCGAACGATGGAGTTATGCCCAAGCCCGACATGTTCTCCTTCCGCGTCAAGAAGAATCGGGTTCTGGGATGCGGCCGGCGCGAAGCCCGCAACCGGGTTCGAACTGCTCGCGTAATCTACCCTGTAAGCCTTGCTCCATATGTGGTTCCCGGTATAGGTCATATAATATTTTCCGTTTCGTTTGATGACCGTCGGCCCCTCGGTCCAGCCCTTCATCGCGGCTCCGGTATTCGATTTCTCACCGAACGTATAAGGATCGGACATCGGACGAACGTCGATATTGCCGCTGCCGGTGCTGTAAAAGTACCATTGTCCGTCATCGTCAATGAATACGTGTCCGTCAATGCCATTGACCTTGTTGCCCGTTTGAGCAACGAAAGGACCTGTAGGGCTGGAGCTTTTCAGCACGCGATGACCGCGCTGCGTTGTGCCGGGATCATCGCGGAGCAGCGCGGTATACATGTAAAAATCGCCGTTCCAGTATACAACCTCCGGCGCATAGGCGCCCTTCGTAACCGGCTCGGCGGCGCATAGGCCGCGGTATTCCCAATTTACCAGGTCTTCCGACGACCATACCTTCACGCCCGGCTTATCGTCTACCGTACTTGCGTACAGATAGTAGATTCCGTTAAATTTCAAGATAAAGGGATCGCCTTCCCCATAAAAATCCCCATTATTCCACCGCCATGATTCCGGTACGATCTGCGGATTGCTGTAAGAGAATGCCGATGCCGAAAAGGACATCATGAAAACAAAAGCAAGCAATCCCGTCAACCATTTTTTCATTCCATATCAGCTCCTACGATAGAGTGCCATCCACGTTCAAGAAACGCTTCTTCCGGAGCGGCCGGACCGCCGCAGCCCAGCTTACGCCGTTTTTGAAAGCGTTCCCAAACCGTTTGCGTTAATTATATCGCGGATGGTACAACTTCTTAATAGAGAAAGCGGTGCGTAAAATGAGGAAAAGGGACATAACATCTCCTCTCGAGCCCTTTGCTCCATGTCCCGCCGCAAAAAATCGTGCTAGAATATAGGCACAGAATAAACGAATAAACAACGTTATTAAGGAAGGTCCGACGACGATGTTGAATAAACCCGGCAAACATGGGCCCATTTATCACCTGCCTCCGTTAGGAGATCCCCCTCCTGTGAGCGTACAGTTCTTGGGGATTAATTACTGTGATTCGGATTACCGCAATATTCGCACGCTTTCGAAAATTACCGTTTTCGGATTTGTACTATCGGGACAAGGACGCGTTCAGGTTGGCACCCCGGTATACACGGCTCGGCAGGGAGACGTATTCATCCTTCCGGCCGGCTGCTATCATGAAGTTGCCTCGGACCCTGATCACAAGGAGCAATGGAGTTATATATGGCTAAACATTAGCGGAAACTGGATTCTCAAGCTGTTGGAAGCCTATCATTTGCTCCCCCATACCGTCATATCGAGTAGAGAATTGGAATTCTTGTTTAATGAAGCCATTAAAGGCGCTAAGGAAAAATCAGTAGAAGAAATGAATAGCGAGCTGCAGATTATCGTTATGCGAATCATCGTCAGCCTCTTTGAAACGTTGCGCAAGAGAGGAGAATCGTTAACTTCAACGGTTTATGCGATAAAGCAGTGTTTGGACAACGCGATCCTTCATCCTTTCGATTCGGGCCAGCTCTCCGCGCAAATCGGCATCTCCAAGAAGCAGATGAATCGCTTATTTAAAAGAGAAGTTGGGACTACCGTCTATAACTACGTCATCTCCAAAAAGATAGAGTCCGCAAAACTGATGCTGCTTAATACCCAACTCACCGTAAGCGATATCGGTTATAAGCTTGGTTACGTCGATCCGCATTATTTTTCGAACCTGTTCCATAGCAAAACCGGCGTCAGGCCAAGCGCCTTTCGAAAGCAGTTTACTAAAATTTAGACTTCGAAATATACGCTCGCCGCTTCGGCCGCCGAACAACGCGTTAATATTTTGATAGGTATATGTAAGGTTTGCAAAAAAGCCGACTTCTCATGAAGTCGGCCTTTCGAATCCTCTGCCGTTAAACGATTTTCGTCTCCAGTCTTTTCGCAACTAACGATAAGGCGTAATTAACCGTAAAGTACAGAATGGCTGCTAACAGGAGAATCGGAATGACATAATTCTGATTTTGCCCGCTGACGATTTTTGATTGGTTCATAAGCTCCGGCAATGAAATGACAACGGCCAACGACGTATCTTTCAATAAGGATATAAATTGGCTGACAAGCGGCGGCACCATGCGGCGAAGCCCCTGCGGCAGAACGATATGCCAGAGGGTTCGCATGTAGCCGAGCCCCGATGATCGTGCCGCTTCAATCTGCCCCTTATCGATCGATTGCAGGCCGCTGCGGACGATTTCGGAAATCATGGCCCCTTCGAATAACGTCAAAGCAACGATCGCCGCATACACCGGACCGAGCTGAATGCCGATATCCGGCAAAGCGAACCGTGCGAAAAACATAATGAGGAGCAGCGGCAAATTGCGAAGCACCTCTACGAGCACGCCAAGAATCGGCGAAAGAACAGGCACCTTCATATAACGAATGATCCCGACGACAGAGCCGAGTAAAAAGCTGTAAACAATGGATAGAAACGCCACTTTGAGCGTCATAAAGAAGCCTTCGAATATAAACCTTAAATTGTCGCTTGAAAAAGCATTGGCGAAATCCATCAGGGCCCCCTCCTTCCTAACTGTGTTTAGCCAGTCTGCGTTCCAGGATAAGCGCTGCGTAACTTAAAGGAAGGGTCAGCACCAAATAAAAAACGGCAACAAAAATATAAGTATCAAAGGTGGCGTACGTTTTGCCGGCGACGCGATCGCCGAAATACATGAGATCCAATCCGGCGATAACGCTGAGCACCGACGAGTTCTTAACTAAATTAATAAACTGGTTGCTAAGCGGGGGAATGACGATTTTGATCGCTTGCGGGAGAATAACGTATCTCATCGTTTGCACATACGTCAATCCGGAAGAAAGCGCCGCCTCCGACTGTCCCTTCGGCACGGACATGATTCCCGCCCGAATCGTTTCCGCTATAAAGGCAGCGGTGTACACCGTTAGCCCAATTGTTCCACTAATAAATCCGTTTAGCGTTATTCCGAGCATAGGCAATACCAGGTAAAACAGATATACGATGAGTAAAAGCGGTATGTTACGGATGAATTCGACATATACGGTCCCGAGCCAGCGCAGCGGCTTGACGGTAGTAATCCGGAATACCGCGATGACCGTCCCAAGTAAGAAACTGCCGAGCAGAGCAAGGATGCTGGCATAGATCGTGTTCACAAAGCCTTCTATATAGAAGTCGAAGTATTCGATTAAGATTGAGAAATCCGGCATGGTTTATCCTCCTTGCAAATATGACCAATGGAAGAAGGACGGCCTTGGCCGCCCTTCCGGTGCTGCGTTGATCCGTTACTCGGAAGGCGCTTCCCCGATCCAGCGCTCGTAGATGGTATTGTATTCGCCGCTTTCCTTCATCGCTGCCAGCTCATTATTGACGGCATCCGCAAGCTCCGTCTCGCCTTTCTTGATCGCGATGCCGTACGGCTCGTCGGTGAACGGCTCTCCGACCACTTCGTAACCGGGATCTTGCGCCACCATGCCGTACAGAATGGCATTATCCGTTGTCAATACGTCTCCTTGACCCGCTTTTAGCGCGCCGAAGGCATCCTGGTAGTTATCGAATTCAAGCACGGTTGCATCCGGCGCCTTTTCTATAATGTTGTCTACGGAGGTGGAGCCTTTAACGGCGAGCACTTTGGTTCCTTTTGCAATGTCGTCGATGCCTTTAATCGCGCTTCCCTTTTTCACTAGCAAGGACTGTCCCGCTTTAAAATACACCTCCGAGAAATCGACCTGTTCCTTCCGCTCCTCCGTAACGGTCATGGTCGCAACAATCATATCAATCTCATTGTTATCCAGCATCGGAATCCGGGTCTTCGAGGTTACTTCCTTCAGCTCGATTTTCGTCTCGTCTCCCAGAATGGACTTCGCCAGCGCTTTCGCGATATCCACATCGAAGCCTTCGACTTCGTTGTTCGCGGGATTTTTGAGGCCGAACAGCTTCGTATCGTATTTCACCCCGACGATCAGCTTGCCTCTGCTTTTGATCGTATCCAGCAGCGAGGCATCCGCTCCCGGGTTCTCCCCCGTCGATCCCGAACTGTTGTCGACCTTCCCGCCTCCGCAACCCGCCAATACAAATACCGACATAACCATCGTCATTAAGGCAACGGCCAACCATTTCTTTGCCATCATTTCGAATCTCCCCTTTTATCCTAATGATTAAGTACACGATTTAAAAATAAGCGTGCCCGCTCCTCGCGCGGATTGGAAAAAAATTCGACCGGCGCCGCTTCCTCGATGATTTGTCCCTTATCCATGAACACGACCCGGTCGGCAACTTCCCGCGCAAAACCCATCTCATGCGTAACGACGACCATCGTCATCCCCTCGTTCGCAAGCGCCTTCATTACATCCAATACCTCGCCGACCATTTCGGGATCGAGGGCCGACGTCGGTTCATCGAACAGCATGACTTGCGGTTTCATGGCCAGTCCCCTGGCAATGGCCACGCGCTGCTGTTGTCCACCGGACAGTTGGGAAGGATATTGGCCGGCTTTGTCCGCAATCCCGACCTTATCCAAGTAATACATGGCGGTTTTTTCGGCTTCCTGCTTCGTCTGGCCAAGCACTTTCATAGGCGCTAACGTAATGTTGTCGATTACTTTCTTATGAGGATACAAATTGAAATGTTGAAACACCATTCCAATATCCCGCCTTAGCTTGTTAATATTCGTCTTCTTGTCATTGACTTTCTGACTGTTAACGGTCAGATCGCCGCTCGAGATGGTTTCCAGGCGGTTAATGCAGCGAAGCAGCGTGCTTTTGCCGGAACCGGACGGTCCCACGACGACGACGACTTCCCCTTGCTCCACCTGAAGATTGATAGCCTTGAGCACATGGAAATCACCGTAATGCTTTTCAACCTGTTGAAATAAAATCATTGGCCCCCTCCTTCCCAAGTTCATAAAGCAACATTTGTCAGATATAAGTTAGATAATCTTACATAAATACTACGGACAACCTACATAATCTTATCGAATCCTACATTTTAAATGAAATTATTTCTTGTATGGAGATCTTAGCTCGAACGAAAAGGGTGGAGTCAAGGCCATGCTGGCGATACCGCTCGATGCCGGTCCTTAAGCCAGATTAGCAGGCCACTAAAAAAACAGGCAATCCTCTCGCGAAGGATTTGCCTGTTTCCATTCTTCTTCTAACGCTTCGCTTATTTAGTCATACGCTTGCGTGTGATCGATTTCCTCATTGCTTACCATAGCGATCACGGCTCGATAAAGATTCGGCGGGTATTCCGCGATCCGATGACACAAGTACAAATACCAATCATGTCCGTAGGTAAGATAAATCCGTACCGGATACCCGGCTTTTTTTAGCTTGCTGCTCAATTCCGGACGAATGCCGTACAACATTTCGAATTCCGCACCTGCGCCGGACAACCATCCGCGCTCCAGCGCTTCTTCGATAATCCCCTCGTCATAGGTAGCAATAGACACGCGGTGCCCTTGGCGGATCGCGCTTTCCACAAGTTCCAAATAACGGCGATTCAGCTCGGGAGATCGGGGGATCGAGCAGTCATCCGGTTCTTGATAAGCGCCTTTGACGATGCGAATACGGCCAGGCGAAGCAAGCCTGGACGCCAGATCCTGCGGCGTTCTCGTCAATTGCGCCTGCAAAGTAATGCCGATATTCGGAAAAACCGATACGGCCCGTTCATATACGGAGAGGATGCTCTCTGTCTTGCCGGACTCTTCCATGCTGATGAATAGTTCGATGCCGGCTGCCTTGGCTTGTTCCGCAAGTTTCATCAGATACGAAAAAGCAAGCCCTTTATCCAATGAAAGCCCGATATGCGATAGATCGAATGACACGCGGGCCGGGATCCCCTCTTGGCCCAGATCATGGATCAAGCCCTTCATCTCTAAAGCGGCAGCTTCGCATTCCGCGGCATCCGTCGTATTTTCGCCGATATATTCGATGGATACCGCGTACCCTTTTGCCGCTAGCTTGCGTCCTGCTTCAAGGCCGTCCTGCCGAACGTCACCCGTTACGTACTGAGCGGCGGCAAGACGCAAAAGCCGATTGAGCTGGGGCGTCCGCTCCAAATAAGACTTTAGATCCGCGCGACGGGCGATTGATTTAAGCGCGGCCGTGAATTGTTTTTCCAAATCCGATGCTTGGTGCATGATACGATCTCTCCCTCTTTCAAGTTATATCCAGTGTACAAGGGAGAAGCGCAGCGGTATTGTATAAAATTGCTCTTTTTCATCTATGCGATAACGCATATTGTTGCGGCGTAGCCCCTACGATCTTGCCGAATGCCCTCGCGAAGTGACTCTGATCATAGAAGCCCGCTTCCGCCGCAATTTCGGCGATCGGCCGCTGTTTCATCAATTCCGCCTTTGCATAATTGATCCGCAATAAGTTTTGATAAGCATGCGGAGGCAGATGACTCCTGCTCTTAAATAATCGAATGAGATGGAATCTGCTGATTCCCGCAACGTTCTCCAGCTTCTCCAACGTTATCCGCTCGGTAAAATACGCATGCAGATATTCCTTTATAAGATTGACGTATTTCTGGTCCTGCTTGCCATGGCGTGATTCATGTTCGAGATCGGAGCTATTCCGGCTGACGAGCGCAAGCACCAGATCGATTAAAGCCGTTTCGGTCTCAAGCGGAGAACAGGCTCCGGCAAGCGCCTCCATCGTGCGGTTGATTAGCGTGCGACAGGCTTTATTCTTGCCTTCTCCCAATAGAAACGGGATATGAAGCCGGTCAATCTCCCGCTGCTTAAGACCCTGGAACCATACCGGATCAATGAACAGCATCTTGTATTTCCATTCTCTCCCCGTATCGGGATGACAGGCATGAGGCATCATCGGCGGAAAACTGATCAACCTCCCCGCTTCAACGCGATGCATGGTTCCGTCACACCAGGCGTTCGTTTCGCCTTCATCAACGACTCCGATCGAATATTCCTCGTGGAAATGCTTTTGATAGGCCAGATCGCCTTTCAGACATCGCTTTGCTTCCAAGAAAGGCAGCGCGTTATCGCGGTAAAAAGTCACGTTCGTCATGATTATTCAGCAACTCCCCGTTCATCATAGCCGATTCAAATGCGTAACTTCCAGACCGTGTCGGAACCCGCTCCGCCATGAATCATAGCGCGGCTTCCAGCCAAGCCGTGTAGCCTTGCCGTTCAGCGCGCCTCTCTCCCAGCTTTCGCAGCCGGGTTTCATATCCGGTGCCGGAGCATGCAGGGCATCGGCAAATGCCGTAAGCCACTCCCTTCCGGCTGCCGGCTCGCTGTCCGTAATATTATAGCAGCCGGAAGGCCAGCTCATTGCCTGCACGGCGGCGAGAGCGGCGTCATTTACATGAATAAACGAGCTGATGCCGTCAGTCGCCGGCAGCTGCCCCTGCTTCACCTGTTCGCCTATATAGCCATCCGGCGCATACCAGGTCCCCGGTCCATAGAACAGACCGTAACGAAGGATCACGTGCTCCGGCATTTCGGCAACGGCGCTTTCCAGCGCTTGGACGCTGTCGACCGTTGTTTTTCTGGGCGGAGCCGCTTCCAGATGAAGAGTTTGATCTTCGCTTGCAGGTCCTTCGCCGGGAGCGTATGCCCATGAGATGCTTTGCGCAACCATCCTGCGCACGCCGGCTTCAAGCGACGCATCGACAAGGTTGCGCGTTCCTTCTATACGAAGCCTCGCATGTTCCTCGAAGTCTCTGGCGCCGAGCGAGGTGAGCTGATGGATGACGGCATCCGGCCGGATCTCTTGAAGAACCTGAAATACGCCTTCGCGATTGAAGACGTCCAAAATAACGGGCCGTACGCCCTGACGGCTTAGCTGATCGGCATACTGCCCGGTTCGGGTTATTCCCGCCACCTCATGTCCTTCCTTGACCAATAAGGGGATGAGCGCTCTTCCGATAACGCCGCTCGCGCCCGCGACTATAATTTTCATTCGGTTTCAACCTCCATTGTAAAATTTGGATTCCGCCTCCGGGATCGAAACGGATTGTCATCCCTTCACTCGAAATCTAGCAATATCTTCTGAAATACCGTCTAGTAGAATGTTCCGGAAATCGTGTTCTTACAGGACGATCGGCTAGCCCGCGTTTTGCTCCGTAGGTCTCGGGGCTAACGGTTAACGGACGTCAGAGGCGTTATCCTCCCAAAATGAGGCATTTGAAAAATCTAACGGACATGAGAAGCCTTATGGGGCCGATGTTTGCCATATTCCCTTTGATTTATTGGAAATAACGTCCCTCACGTCCGTTAGATTTCGATATCCGTGGTTTTCTTTGAATTAGCGTCTCTCATGTCCGTTACAATTTGGTCGCATACTTTTTCAGAATCGATCTACCAGTACTATTGGATAAACATTCTCACGTTTATGCAAACAACAAAACCCCTCTCATCCCAAGGCCGCAGCCGCGCAGCTGTCTAGCCTAAAGGGACAAAAGGGGTTATTTTTCGCGGTATCAACCCTGATTTCAACGCTCTGTAATTTTTTTCATATTAGCATAAGAAAAGTCGGTTTTCAATTCTTTTTGTGCCGGGGAGGAATACGAACGTTATTGTTCCGATAAATCATGTGGCACGGTGACCGTTACCGTTACTACGGTTTGATTGCCCGCTTTATCGGTTGCCGTATACGTAATGGTATAGATGCGGTCCTTCTCGGCGCGCAAGCTGAACATCGCAGTCTCCGTTCCAATTGCAGCCTCAATGTCGCCTAGGCCGGTGTCCGGTTGATTGCAGACGATTGAGGTTAGGATAACCGATTCAATGCCAGACCCGGCGTCGATTGCATCCAGCGATACATTCACGGTGCCCATTTTATGATTCGCCGGCCAGATAATCGATTGATCCAATTGAACGGATAGCTCTGGCGCCGACTTGTCCACGTTTACCGTAACCGAGTGCGGCTGTTCCGTATTGCCTGCCTGATCGACGCTCCAATAGACTAAGGCATGCGTTCCTTCTGCGGTCAAAGTAACTTCGTTGCCGCTCTGCTGCGCTCCGCCGTCTACCGTGAAGTAGGTTGACGTTACGACGGAATCAGTATCAACCGCATTGAAGCTTACCTTCGTATCCCGGTTGACCCATCCCTGCGGCGCATCATCCGTCGTAACCGGAGGCGTCAAGTCTGCGGCCTTCACTATCCCATGCAACCTCAGTTCGGCTATATTGCCAAACCAAGTGCCCGGATTGTAAATCCGGATATAACGGTACGGCACATTATTGCTAATGGCGAAGGCTTGCCATTCGGCTGTCGATGCAGCCGCCGACGTGAGAGTGGTCCATGTCGCATTATCGTTGGAGCCTTGAACCACGGTACCCTTAATTCGGGTATAGTAGCCATCTTGTCTCGCGATCAACTCGGCACCCGAAAGCGCGGCTTGATTGCCTTCTTTAAAGTCAAAGGTCACATAACTTCCCGTTCCGCTGCCGTTTAAACGGAAGTCGGATATTGATCCTAAATTGCCGTCAAACAGATTATTCACCGTTTGTAAGGTTCCGGCTGCCGTTCTTCCTGACGTTGAATCGATTAAATCCGCTATGCTGGCTGCATGAATCGCATCTGACTCATCAACAAGGAACAACGATGAGTTATCCGTGGTAGCGGTGGCCGAAAATCCGTCCGTTCCATCTTGCTGCTTGTAATGAACAGCAAATTTCACTGTACCGGCTGCTGCACCTTGATTTAAAGTCGCCGCTGCCGTCCAGTTGATGTTGTCTGTCGTACTAACCGACGCATTCTGGCCATGAATCGTGACGTTTACGTTATTGATCGCTTCCTTTGCTTTGAACGACAATTTCACCGTGTTGCCCGGAACGACTCGATTTCTCAAGCTCTGATCCGAGCTAATCGAAGCCGACTCGATTTTGTTTATGGAACGGACATCGCCATACAATCTCAGCTCAGCCATATTCCCATACCAGTTGTTTCCATTGAAAATACGGATGTAACGGTAAGGCACCGTGCTGTTAATCGTTAAGGTCTGCCATTCAGCTGTCTTTGCTGCTGCCGGGGAAATGTTCGTCCATGTCGTATTATCATTGGAACCTTGAACCACTGCACCGCTAATTCTGGTATAATTGCTATCTTGCCTTGCAAGCAGCTCTACTTTAGAAAGCAATGCTTGTCCGCCTTCTTTAAAGTCGAACGTAATGTAGCCTCCATACCCGCTTCCATTTACGCGAAAATCGGTAATTGTACCCGGATTGCCATCAAATAAATTTCCTGCCGTTGCCAAAAGATCGGCTTGATTTCTCCCGCTGGAATCGCTTAGGGAGGTCATATTCAGTATATCGCCAATCCATCCGGTCTGATCGGCAATGAACAGAGTAGAGCCATCGGTCGTAAAAATGGTTTCTGCTCCGTCCATTCCGGCTGCCGTTTTGTAATTGACGCTGAATTTAACGGTGCCTGCTTCAACAATTTGATCTACAACCAAAGTTGCCGTCCAGTTTATATTGTCGACTGTGGTAACAGCTGCAGCTTGACCTTGAATAATGACATTTACATCATTAATGGCTTCGGTCGACTTGAAGGACAATTTGATCGTGTTGCCTGAAACGATCCTATTTTTCAAGCTTTGATCCGAGCTGATGGAAACCGTCTCCAGTTTGTTTAACGTCTCATGGCGCTCTCCGTAGATTCTAAATTCAGCCGCCTCAAGCATGGTGCTCGAGGGCTCAATCATTTGCATCTTTAGGAAGCGGAATTGCTCATTCTCGAGACTGTCTTGCACCTCAAGTCTTTGCATGTCTTCCGTAACCGTTGTCAGGCCTGGAGTTAACCTGGTCCAATTTTGTTTATCATTGGATCCGAACATGGCAACGCCGCCTATGCGTTCGGGAAAACTGGCCCTTACCTGCAGCTCGAAAGCATTTGCCGAAATTTTATAATTGGGCCCAAAATCCATGTAATGGGTTCTGTCCTGCGCCGTAAAGAAGCCTACAAAACTATCGGCCGTACGATCCAAAAGGTTGGGGACCGCATTCCCAAAGGTGGAACTAACCAGCATATCCCGATAATTCACGCTTCCGTCAGTTAACAACGGCGTCAATTCTTGAAGACTTTGAACGGCATGGTTCAAGTCAAACAATTTCTGATAGAAAACGTTATCTGATGCGGTTGAAATCTGATTCATGACGTCGGCATGCACTTTTTTATATTGATCAAGCGTTGACGTCACATAGCTTGTAGTTTCTTGATATGGAGCAATTACTGCGGCAACTGCCGACTCCCGGTCATTCGTTACTACAATTTCGACGTCTTTGGTTGAAACCGTGGTTCCATCCGACGCCCCTACCACAAAGGAATAGGTTCCGGCCACAGTCGGCTTCCAGGAAAATGCGCCGGTATTCTCATCGATCACGGCACCCTCAGGCTTATGATCGATCTGATAGGTAACGACGTCGGTTGCGCCTGCGTCCGTTGCCGAAAAGTCGAAACCGACCGCTGCCTCGGACCCAACGTAGGTAAACAAATGTAATTCTGCGTTTCCTGCTTTGAACACCGGAGGCGTCAGCTGTGCTCCTGCGTTTACATGAATGTGGTCAATGTCAACCGTAGTGCCGGCTCCTTTTACCTTGAAATAAACGAGGTCGCCCATACCCTGGAAATTATTCATCGTATAGGTTACGTACTTCCACTGTCCCTTCGTATCCGGCAGCGTCAATGTATCGTCAATCCCGCGAAGCATTTCCATTTTGGCGGTGCCGTTGGTCCGAATCTTGAATCCAATCGTTTTCGCCCCGGTGCCGGAAGCGACAAGCGCAATTTTGCTACCCTCTTCCGTTGCCGTTATCTGGACGAAAGAAATATCTCCCTCTTGCTTTGTCGTCGAATGACTGTCTAACTTGGTGTAACGATCTTCGATTTCTCTTAAATCCGGATTTGTTACAGCCTTCGGAAGATTCTGCGTACCCTCGGCCTCGGCTTCTCTAGGAATATAAAGCCAATAATCCGCTCCTCCATCCGGCGACTCCCAATAGAAGGGCAGTCGCTTGGCAAACATCTCGGTAAAGTACGGAGCCTCTTCCTCCATATTTACGCCTGCCGCATATTTATAGTAATAGTAAAGGTCATAAACGTTGCCGCCAATTCGCCCTCTATACCCTTCTGCCAATTGTTTATAAATGATTGTCGGATTTCCATTCGCATCGGTATGAGCCGCTACCGGTGTCCACGGCGTATCGTAACCCAACATGAACCGGGCGAAATAGTCGGCAGCTTTTAAAATTCGTTTATCCAGAAATTCGAATGGATTCACGGCATTCTCCGCTGTGGAAACCGTGCCCTCCACCGGATCTACTTTTGTTCCCTGGGCAAGCAATAACCGCGATAAAATCTCCGCGTTGGTAATGTCTCCGGCGCCATGCGCTTGGTCCCTGCCCATTTCGACATGCTGAACCCTAGGGGGATCTACCGTCTCCCCTGTCACTATATTGGTGTCTACCAGCCTAAATAACGGTTTAATCGCGCCGTTTTGACCCTGGTCAACAGCCGTTTTGTTAACGGTGAACCACTCGACTCCCTCGTTATACCTATCACTGTTGCCGGTAAAGATATAACCCGACATCGCTCCTATCAACGGATAAAGATGCTGGTTCATAAAACGGTCATTCGTATGCTGAAAGGTTTCGATTACCGGAGTAATCAGATTTGTCGTGAAATCCTCCGTATCTTTATCCGTCCACTTCAGTTCTTCGGTTTGCGTGCTCGTATATCTTACTATTTCCGCAGCGGTAACCATACGGTTGAGCGGTATTCCCGTGTGAATATGCGAATCGGTAAAATACACGTATTTCGAAGGGTCCATCTGCGACCAAATTCGGATGATATGCATCGCATTGGCCCGATAAGCCTCATCACCGGTAATAACATACAATATGGCCTGGGTATAAGCCTTCAAACCGTCTGCTATAAATCTCGAATTAAAGCTTTGGCTGTTAAAAGCGTCAACCGCTGGTTTCGCCGGATCCGTGCCGCTCTGATTGCTTGACGTAACGGTCTTTGATGCAGTTGGCGATTTGAGCATTTCATTATAATAAGTAAACCAAGGTTCTTTCTGTGCCAGTACCTGCGTCCTCATATTTTCAAGAATATCCTTGGTAAGCCCGATACCCGGATGCTTGAATCCGCTCGCATCGATGACCTCATTAATCGTTGGTTGATCTTCCGTACTGAGCGTTTGCGCCGTTGCTTCCGTTGCAGATGCTTCCTGCGTCAAAGGCAGAATAGTTGCCATCAAACTAATGGAAACTGCGACAGATATAAACCTACTTTTAAAATTTAACCGTTTCAGAAACTTCATTCGTCATAATCCCCCATTCATGTGAACAATTGATCCTGGATGACTCAGCCTATCCCCCCCTCAACTCATACACTCTCCGCCACAGCCCCTTTCCTTGCATCAATCACTCCAGCAATTACAGAATCAACTCTATCAAAATGAAAACGCTTTATCTATTGCGATGTTATTCGATTTCATCAGATTTCTTTAAATCCTCCCCGAAATTTCGCGAAAAAAAGGGAGATGGCACAGTTGCCACTCCCTTAAATTCCCACACGCCTTCTAAATCGTGTCCGTTACGGTACTACCTTGGCAGACGGGACTTCACTTTTCGATCTTGATCCAGCTGACCATCGGCTTGGAACCGCCCGCCTTGACGACTTTCACGACGAGCTCTCCGTCCTCCACCGCGATATTGTCGAACGCTTTCGCTTCCCGATTCGAACCGATGACATAATCGGCAAGCTTCGTTTCTCCATTAATCGTCAAATTCATCGCTCGGTCGCTCGCCTTCCATGGATCGAAGAAGCCGACCGTCACTTTATACGTACCGCTTGGCAATTGGAATCGATAAGCAAGTCCTTTGCCATTCTCATTCCCATCGTATTGGCGAATCGACTCATAGGGGTCGGTCGGAGAAGTATGTGCCCAGGTCAGCCCGTTATCGGCTTCGTACCCCCATTTCATGCCCGTAACGGGGTCGCTTCCATATTGCTGCTCTTCTTGCGACTGAAGCGCTCCGAGAACTTCCCCGTCCTCCAATTGGCTTGGCGTCCCGTCGCCTGCGTCGACGTAATAGAGCACATTGCCGGCGCTCCGGCTTGGCGTCGCTTCCACGGAAACCGACTCCGCTTCCTCCGTGCCACGGATTGCGACCACCTTAAACGAATACGTCATGTCGTTTTGGAGTCCCGTCACGACCGTAAATCCCGGAGTCGCTGTCGTCTCGGCGGGACCGGAGCCGGTTCCTCCTGCTTCCTCGAACCGAATGACATAGGCCTCCGCTCCGTCAACTTCCCTATATTGCAGCGCGACTTGCCCGTCGCCCTCCTTCGTCTGATAGATTTCAGGCTTCGCTGTCAGATTATCCGCTTCCCTGGCCGCTTTCAAATAGGCGAACTGAGCGCCGGACCAGCTGTGAAGTCCAACCCGCCCGCTTGTGTAAACCGTATCCGTCAGATCGAAAATCTTATTTCCGTCAACATAGCCCTGAATTTGCTTCCCGTTCAACCGGATCTCCAGTTTATAATACCCGCCCGGTTTTGCCGTGAAAGCAACCGGAGGTGCCAAATTCTGCCCGTCTCTCCGGATAAACAGCACTCCATTCTCATAGCCGAACATATATCCTTTCGAATAGCTGCTGCCGCGGAAAGCGATTCCCCAATCCGCGTCCGCCGATGCATGCTTGGCAACCGCCGTAACGGTTCCGTCGATCAGCTGTACATTTTTGACGCCGAGTTCGCCTTGACCGTCTGCGCCTGCGACATGCTTCAGCAAGCCGTCTTCAATTGTCCACTGACTTAAATCCTGCTGATAACGAGACAGATCCGCTTGGTTAAAATCGTCCTCGAACCGGACCTCTTCATCTTTCGGCGTTACCTCCGTCTCCGAGTAACCGGTCCCATTCCCGCCTTTGCCGATCGTCGCCACGCGAACGACGACAGGCGATCCGTTCGTTAACCCTTCCAGCTCAATTTCGTTATTACCGGTCTGCACGGAATCGTTATTCGGCGAGCCGGAAACGATTTGTACGGTATAGCCTGCGGCGCCTTCTACCGGGGCAAACGCGATGAGCGCTTTTTGATTTCCCGGTATGGCAATAACCTTGCCCGGGGCAGGCACATCGGGTTTCACTTGGAATTGGACGGAAGAAAGACTCGCTTCTTGGCCGTCGACCGCTTCGATAACCCCGTAATAGGTCATACCGTTCACGAGCCCGTCGACCTGCATCGTGCCGCTTGGCGATTCGTCTATCGATTGCTGATCGTATTGTCCCGGCAGCGTGCCGTAACGAACGCGATAGGCGGGTACGCCAATCTCTGCATCGTAGGTTACCGCAAAGCCGCCGTCGGTGCCTTCGGCCGTTACGCCAGATGGTGCAAGCAGCTGCGGAGTACCGTATGCCCGCCCGGATGGCGGGCCATAACCGATCGCATTGCCGGCCCGTACGGTGACAAAATATGGCTCACCGTTCTCCAACCCCTGCAAGACGAAAGTTTCATCGGACATCAGCGTTATCGTCCGTTCCCGGATGTCGTTCTTCGCTCCGTATCTCACTTCAAAATCATAAGCGCCTTTCGGAGCGTTGAATTCGACTTGCAGCCCTTTATTCAGCGGCTTGACGCTTACGATCTCCGGAGCGTCCGGCTTCTTGTTCGCCTTGACGAGATCTCCGTTCAGCGTCACGACGGAACGGGCCGGAATGACCGTTTCGAACGTACCGTCCGCCTGAACCGGAACGTCTTCGCCTCTGGCCAGATCCCGGTCGGTCGACGTGATATACGGCTTCATGACAAAGACGGCTTCATGCTTATCGATTCCGTTCAAGGCAAGCTTAACGCGTTTATCCTCCGCGCTGTCATTGACGAAGACGGCCGTGACGGTCTTCTCTCCGTCATGCCGGTAAGCGGAGCCGAACAGTCCGCTCCGCGCCTGTTCGTCCAGCCCCGTTAACGCGATGCGGTCGGCGCCTGGACGTATGAATTTGCTGTAGTTGCCGAGCGCCCACAGCATTTTCGAAAGCAAAATATTTTGCTCGTCGCCCGGATTGTTGTAATCCGTATAGATCAAGCCGTCCTTATAATCTTCCTTGGAAACGGCTGTCCACCACTGCCAAGCCGATGCATTGGCGTGCGTCATATCGAAATGAATCGTTCTGGCGATGTACAATGCCGGATCGATGCCCAGGTCGCGGCCCGGCCCGTAATTACCGAGAATGCAGTATTCGCTCATCCAATATTTGGCGTTCGGATCGTATTTCTTCAAATTTTCGTTCAACAGGTCCCTCAGATACCCGAGGCGGTCATCGCCCGGATTGCTGTAATCGGACCAGTAGGAATGCGATGCGATTTTATTGCCCACGGCTTCCTTCAACTCCGGATCGCCGAGCAGGTCTTTAATATATTCACGATACTTGCCGACGCCCAGATTGTTCGCACCGCCCGTGTAACGTTCTTTATTCGCGAACGTCTTATAGACGTCATCATCCAGAAGCGCCGTGATCTCGACGCCGTCCGGCGCGCTGATCTGAGCATTTAGCCCGCTTGCTTGAAGCTGACGGTACAGCTCGAGAATGACCCGCTTTATATCGTCGTTATTATAGCGGTTTCCTTCCTGACCGGCCTTGTTCCAATCCCAAGTCGGTTCGTTAATCGGACTAATATAATCGAAGCTGATGCCTTCCTCCTCAAAATGCGCCAAGACGTCGGTCAAGTAAGCGGCGAATTCGTCTTCGTACCCTTCCTTTAAATTCGTGGAGCCTACGGTTGAATCCGGCTGTGCGTGCCCGTTCTTCGTCATCCATACCGGCGGGCTGTTGACGAAACCGATGATCGTATCCACGCCCCGTTCCTTGGCCGCGTTCAGGAACCATTGCTGCCCTGCCTGCTTGCTCCAATCGTATTCGCCATTCTCCACCATTTTGAACGCTTCCGAGCGCCGCCAAGGATTCGTAATAATCGCTTGGTCCGTTTCCGTGGATCCGGCTCCGATATTGAACCGCCACGCGGACAATCCGATTCCCTTCTCCCTGGAAAATAGAAGATCCGCAACGCGCGACTTATTGTCCTCCGTCCAGTCCTTTCCAAGCGGTTCCATCGACCATGCATCGGATGCGCCAAAATTATCGATCTTCTGAAACGTTTTCGATGCATCGACGGTTACGTTGGCGTCATACGAAACTTTCTTGCCAGCATCCGCAGCGAACGCTGAATTTCCGAATGGAGCGACGCAGCATGCAACGCTAAGCAGCGCTGCGGCCGTGCTTTTCTTTAACAGGAACCTTTTCAATCGAGTCTGCCTCCTTGACATGAAATAGGAATTTCCGTTTATCGATTACGGCATCTTCGCAATTGAAACCGGTTTCATGAAACCGGTTTCTAAATGCGTTAAAAAAAGAGGAATCCCACGATGCGGAATCCCGCTTCCTCGATTTTACATCGCGTCCTCTCAATTATCATCCGACTTCCTACCTAATTCCTGCCTAATGTTTGAGTCGAGAACCGCTTGTTTTGTCTCTTTATGCGGAATTATGCAAACCCTGTCCGGTCTCCAGAAGAGGCAAACAAAGCCGGACTGTTGTGCCGCCCATCAATTCGCTTTCGATACGGAACCCCGGATTATCGGGAAAATGAAGCTTCAGCCGGGCGCACACGTTTTTCAGCCCGATACCGCTTGAACCTTCCTGCGGACTTAACTCTCCATCCGTACCGTTCAGAACGGCCGTGACCTCCGCCAATCGTTCCTCGTCCATGCCGATTCCGTTATCGCGAATATCGATATATAGAAACTTCTCGTCGCTCTGGGCGCGAATGAGGATGCCGGCCCCTTCTTTGTATCCGACAAAGGCGTGTTTCATGCTGTTCTCTACGATCGGTTGAAGGGAAAATCTCAGGACGGACGCGTTCATTAAAGGTTCCGGAACTTCAATCATCAAATCGACGATATGGCCGAGCCGCATATTGTGGATGGCGATAAAATTCTTCACATGATCGATTTCTTTCTGCAGCGGAATCATAACGGAACCTCTGCCCACACTGTAACGAAACATATCGGACAAGGTACGGATCATGATGCTGACGTCGTGCATACCGTAGCGGATGCTTTTCATGTTGATGGACTCCAAGGTATTGTAAAGAAAATGCGGATTAATCTGCGACTGCAGCATGTCAAGCTCCGCCTTTACCTTGAGTGTGTTCATCTCCTTCTCCTTCAGCTTCGATTGGGCGTTCTCTTCGAGAATCCTCATGTTTTCCTGAATCAGGTGATTCATTTTGTGAACCATCTCATTGTAATTTTCAATCAGCATCCCGATTTCGTTCTTCGAGCCCCCTTGAACCAAATGGTCAAAATGCACCTTTGAAATATGGTTAATCGAGCCCATCAGCCGTTCGATCGGTTTCGACAGCAGATTGCTCAGCAGGCTCGCGAGCAGGAAGGAAAACAAGGATACCCCTAACAATACAAATAAAAAACGATAAAAATATTCCCTGTACTGGGCCTCGAACTCCTCTTTCGGGTACTGAAAGGTTGCGGTCATTCCCGTATTTGCCAGCGGATACGAATAGCTGAACAACTTCGTTGCGTAATCGCTCGAATACCGGTGAAATTGAAAAAGCTCCTTGTTCTGCCCGTTTGACACAAAGAAACCGGAAGATTGGAAATCCATATTTTTGAACAGGTCGTCTTTGGGAACGGCCAGCAAATAGTAAGACTGTCCTGTGTCGAGCGCTTTATTCAGCAGCGGAATTCTCTTCACGATCGCCGCATTATAGCGGCTGGCAATGTCCATATAGTCCGAAACCCAGTAGGATGAATCGGTATCTCTGAAGAGCGATTTATTGACCGTAAACAAATTAAGATTGTTCGAAAAGATGGAAGAGTAAAGCGCCGATCCTTTATTGTCGTACAGAACAAGATAGGCAAAGTTATTGACGCCGGGATAAGCGGCAATAGAAGCGTAATTAACCTCCGTGTCTTTATAATAAGGGATATTATTGGGCAAACTGTTCTGCTTCGTCAGAAATTCCTGCAGCTCCTGGCTGATCGTCAGCCGGTTGATTGTATTTTCCAGCCGCTGGACCCCCAGGTGGGCGGACGTTTTCGTCAGCTCGCCGATACGGCTCAGAAACTGTCCGGCGGTATTGTTGATGCTTTGCGTGAGCATGAAAGAATACAGCAGTCCGCTCGCAAGCGCAGGAACAAGGACGGATATAATAAAGGTGATCAGGATTTTATTTTTCAAGGACAATTCCCGGGAACCGCTTTTGAACAAATCGGCCGCGACGGACTTCAGGTTCAGGTCATCCGACAAGGACTGCCTGCGCACCGCCATGGATAATTTGCGGAAGGGAACGAAAATTTTCTTGGAGCGCACAAAACTGACTCCGAAGGTTAGCAGAAGGGCAGCTGCCGCAATCGCTATAAAGATGACCACGACCCGGAGCAGCGGAGGATTGAGGTCATCTGCAGAATAAAGATAAGTAACCTGGTATGGGA
Organism: Paenibacillus harenae DSM 16969; assembly: GCF_000422465.1. Taxonomy (GTDB): domain Bacteria; phylum Bacillota; class Bacilli; order Paenibacillales; family Paenibacillaceae; genus Pristimantibacillus; species Pristimantibacillus harenae. The sequence goes on from NZ_KE383842.1 coordinate 1,979,576, forward strand.
ACAGCTCCAGCTTGTTTCTTTCTGCGACGTACGTTTCATTTCCATGCGAGAGCCTTCCGGTGCCGACTGCCGTCGCATGAATCACCAGGTCCGGATCGGTTATGCTGCTCCAGATCGGCTGGCCGCTCTCGTCGCTCACTACAACAGGGATGTGTACCTCGTCACGGTCCTCTTCGGCGGCATTAAATAAGTCTTCCTGCAAGACAAAGACGACAAAAATCCCGATATTGCCGTTATTGATCACCAGTCTGCCGGAGGTTTGGGATACAAAGTCTTTCAATTCATCGTTCATCAACGCTTGATTTTTCGCCTGAAGTCCACCCTGATCGAATCTTAAAATTTTACGGTTGTTTTCGACCAGAGCATTTGTCCAGCCCTGCGAATCGAAGGCTTCCTTATTCAAACTAGGCAGCACATGCAGATCCGGTTCGCCGATCTCCTTCCTGTAGGAGTACTGGTTTCGGTCGGCGCCGATCAAATAGACGGATTTATATAGGGAAGGCGACAGGTTCAGCGCGTTTAACTTCTCGTTAAGCTCCTCCGTCGCCTGACGAATCGTATCTTTATCCCTTAACGGCAGGAAACTGGCCGAGTATTTGCGCAGGTCGTTTTTCTCAAACAGGTCCATCGTGTTGTTGATTTCAGCAATAATCGTTGTCAGGTTTTGCCCGTAAAACGTCTGAAAACCTTCTTTTTCATTCGCTTGAATGACTTGGCTGTTTTTATTCAAATAGGAAAATCCGGTCCATACCAGAATCAGCTGCGCGATCAGGCTTAATAGAAGCGCAAGCACGGTGATGCGTTTAACCGTAGGTTCAAACCTGTTCGTTCTCAGCAGTTCTCTCATGGATGCTCGTCCCCGTTTAATGTCTTTTATGCGAAGCCTCTCCGAATTATTGTTCCATAGACAACCTGTATTCCAAGGGCGTTTTCCCGACAAATTTCTTGAATGTCGCCGAGAAATAGGCAGGATCCGAGTAGCCTACCATCTCTACGACTTCATAAATCTTGTTCCCGGGGTCTTTAAGCAGCGTTTTCGCCTGTTCAATCCGCAGGACGGTCAAAAACTGGATGTAATTTTCGCCTGTTTCTTTGAATAAAGCGCTTAAATAATTCGGCGTCACATGGACATGCTCAGCCACTTTCTTCAAAGTGACGTTCTTTGAATAGTTTTGGCGGACATATTTTTTCGCTTCCTCGATGATGTAATGCGCGCCTTTGGGCGACGGCGAATCCTCCATCACCGGCTCCGAGATCCCGGTACGGTTATCAACGTCTACGTATTCGCCTATGCAAAGGCGGTTCCCTTCGCCGGAGGAAGCCAGAGCGAGCTCGGCCGAGCGGTATGAAACATGTACTTGCTCGATATTGGTTACGGAAACGCCGATACCGATGGTGAATGTCGACTGCCAGAGCCCCATGCAGGCGCCGAGCTGCTTCTTCAACTTGAGCATTTCATCCCGCGAGTCGATATCCCGTCCGATGAAGTAGCATCGGGCGGTTTCCGGATCGACATAATGGTAACCGAGATCTTTGGCTTCCCACAGCTCCGACAGCATGTTGTCAAGGGAAAAGACGATCAATCGGAACTCCTTCTTGCCGACCCCGGAAACGCCGTTCCGCAGCCGGTCCAGAGATAAGATGGATACCTGATAGTCGGATTCCTGCGAAAGGATGAATTCGGCTTCCGCAGCCGATTGTTCGATATCATCCTGGCTCATCATTCCGGCTAACAGTTCTTTCAGAAAATTTACCCGGAGCATCCGGGAAAGAAGTCTTTCTTTGCGTTCAAGGGTCGCCTGGCGATATTCGATTTGCTTTTCATTAATCATCTTCCGATGAAGCTCTTTAAAGATAGCGAAAAGGTCTTCGATGATCGTCGGCTTGAGCAAATAATCGGACGCCCCTAACTTAAGCGCTTGCTTGGCGTACTCAAAGTCATCATACCCGGAAAGTATAATGACTTTGACGAAGGGATACTTCTCTTTTATTGCCCCGAGGAGCTGTATTCCGTCCATAAACGGCATACGGATATCGGTGAGTATGACATCGACGGGCCTTTCCTCCATGAGAGCAAGAGCTTCCAATCCGTGAGCGCCGACTCCGGCAATTTCATAGCCGATCGTCGGCCAATTCAGCGACGCAAGACCATCGCGTATTTCCGCTTCATCGTCCACGATTAAAATGGTGAACATAGCTGCACCCGCTTCTTGTTGAAGTGAATAGACTTTTTTCCGACATTTTTCGACATATTTCTATTTTAACCTTTGACCGCGCCCGCGGCAATACCATCCACCAAATACCTCTGCCCGAAGAAGAAGACGGCAATCGTCGGAATCATGAACAGAATCGCAGCAGCCGAGCTCGGCTGCTGCAGCACGACATTCGGGTTGTCTGGCAGATGATAGCCGATCGTAGCCAGAGCGGTGGCAAGCGGATAATTCTCGTCCTTCAAAAACATGAAAGGCGTAATGAAGTCGCCCCAGGTCCACTGGAAACACGTAATCGCCGCCGTCCAGGTTGCCGGCGTGGCCAAAGGCAGAAAAATGGTCCAGTAAATTCTGAGCGTTGAGCAGCCGTCGATCCGGGCAGCTTCTTCAAGCTCCTTCGGGATCGAGGAAAAGAACTGCTTGTACAGAAAAATAAAAAACGGCGCCCCGCCAATGCCCCACAGGAGCCATGGATAAAACGTATTATTAAAATCCAGCTTATTGAAGAGAATATAAGTCGGAATTTGGGTCACAATCTGGGGCAGCATCATGGTGGAAGTAATCACCAGGAAGAACAGTTTCTTCCCCGGCGCGTGAAGTCTCGCGAACGCAAACCCGGCCAGCGCGCTGGACATTGTCGTCAAAGGCACATAAATGGCGCAAATAATGAGCGAGTTTTTCAGAAAGGCAGGAAACTCGATCATGGTCACGGCCAATACGTAGTTATTCCAATCGAAACCAGCCGGCAGCAGGGTCGGCAGGGAACCCAGCGGATTGAGCGAATTGACGACCGTCAGAACGAAAGGATAACCGAAAATGACCGTCAATAAAGCGATTAGGCCGTACACTGCAATTCGAAGAGGCAGCTTGTTAATACCAGAGTTAACCATCCCTACACCTCCTGCTCGGTCTCATAATAGACCCAGTACCGGCTTGAATAAAAGACTAAAATGGTCAGCAGCAGGATCGCGATAAACAAGACCCACATGAGCGCCAAACCGTAACCGAACCGTTGAAACGCAAAGATTTGCTGAAAAGCGTGTACCAAATATAAATAATTGGGCTTAATCGGCGGATCCAGAAGCGTTTTGCCTGTCAACAGGATGGGTTGAATATACATTTGAAGCGACGCGATGCTGCCCATAATTAAATTTAAGAAAAGGACATGGGTCATCAGCGGCAAAGTGACCGTAAAAAATTTGCGGATCGGACTTGCTCCGTCAATCTCGGCCGCCTCATACAAATCGGCGGGAATGCCCTTCAAGCCTGCGAGATTAATGAGCAGACTGCTGCCCGCTCCCCATAACAGCATCACGATCAGCGCGGTTGTCGCATACTCGTAGCCGAGCCAGCTCACCTGCGGAAGATGAAGACGGTTGAAAAACGTATTAAGCAGCCCTTCGCCGGAAAAAATAAACTTCCACATCAATACGGTGGAAACGACCGGCACAACGGAAGGCATATAGAAAGCGGTTCTGTACCAGGAAAGCCCTTTGATCTTCAGGTTTAACAGGATCGCCAGGAAAAGGCCGATGGCTAGACTGAGCGGGACGTTAATCGCTGTAACAAGCAGCGTACGGCCGAGCGCATATATCGATTCGGAATCCTCGAACACCGTTTTGTAATTGTTGAACCCGACAAATTTCAATTTGTCCATGTTAAAGCCCGTGTAATTCGTAAAACTCAGATACAGGCCGTACAGCAGCGGGAATACCCCAAGAGTGATAAAAATAATAAGCCAGGGAGAAACGAAGGCGTAAAAAGTCCCGTATTGTCTCCATTTTTTTGTTTGCAGCATCATTCGTCACTCCTCCAGCGTTTTCGTAAGAAAACGCACATCGTAAGCATAGGCTTAAACGGAAAGGGAGAAAACCTTCTCCCTCTCCCTTCTTTTACTTTACTGAATGGCATTCATATTCTCTTGAATAATCAGGTTCATGTTTTTCGTCAGCTCATTCAAGGCGTCGTCCAGGTCCGCTTTACCGAAATAAACCGGCGTCACGTATTTGTCCAGAAGGGTTTGGCCGTTAAGCAAGAACGGATTGCTTTCCAAAGGAACGTTCGAGTACTTCAATTCTTCCTGAAGCTGGTTGTACACCCTTTTGTCGAAATCGGTTTCTTGCGGCATCAGCGGAATCAGCGATTTAAGCGCCGGTACTCCCCAGCCGCCGGATGCGCGGTTTTTCGCCGGAGTGCCCGCCATAATATATTCGAACACCTTCCAGGCCTGATCCGGATTCTTTGTATTCTTGCTAATGATAAATCCGGTAGCTGCGCCCGTCGGCGACACTAGATTGCCATTCTCGGCAATAGGCGCAGGAAGCATGCCGAAATCGTTGAGGTGAGTCTTCATTTTCTCGTCGCCGCGAATCATGCCGGAGAACCAGTAGCCTGCCATGATCATGGCGGCTTTATTATTCATAAACAAATCTCCGCCCCATGTAGCGGGATCCTGATTCACGTCGTTTTTACCCAGGTTATTCTTGACGGCATCCACCCACATGGAAACAGCTTCCTTCACTTCCGGTTTTGTGAAATCGGCTGTTTTCATATCTTCGGAGAAAACCTTGACGTCCTTGCTCGCAAGATAATCCATGATGGACGGAAGGTCCGCTTGCGTTTTCGAACCCAGCGCGAGGCCGTATTGCTTCACCTTGCCGTCTTCCTTTAGGGTCAATTTTTTGCCCAATTCCATTAATTCGTTCCACGTGAGCGGACTTTTCGAATCCGGAACCTGCACGCCTGCAGCGTCAAACAAGGTTTTGTTGTAGAAGATCGTAAAGTCCGGCGACCAATCTTTCGGCATGCCGTATAGAGGTCCTTGTCCTTGAACCTTGCCGTCGAAGCGGAACAGATTCACCGGGGGAAGGAAATCGTCTTCTTTAAGCATCTCGCTCTTCTGCAGATACGGAGTAAGGTCCATAGCCAGACCCTTGACGACATAGGAGGTCAGGTCGACTGCGCCCTGCGCCCGAATCAGGTCCGGCGCATCGTTTGTGGCGATTTGGGCAGCCAGCTTCTGCGGATTGAGCTCTTCCAGTTTAATTTTAATGCCGGGGTTGTTTGTTTCGAATTCAGTCACTTCGTCATCCGAAACCTCGCCCTTATTCAGCGCTACACGAATCGTAACCTGCGCATCGGTGCTTGCGCCTGTTTGCGGCTCATTCGAAGTGTTGCCTCCCTGATCTTCGTTGACATTGCCCGAAGACGTTCCGCATCCGGTTATGAGTACGCAGGTTGCAATGATTGCGGCGAGCGATGTCATGATTCTCTTTTTCATGTTAACCCTCCTGTGTTTGTTGTCTTCTTAAGCATAACTTGTCCGCACTGAAACAGGTATTCGACAAAACTACAATAACTATGGCTAGATTACAAACTTGTATATTCTTCAGGTAAAAAGAATATATTCTAAGCCCGGTTCATTAAGGAAGATCGATCCAACATCGGAGATAATTCCGTATGAACGAGAAAATCAGCAAAAAACCTCCAGTTCCGCAGTAAAAGCGGTGATGGAGGTACTTTTCACGTATAAATTAAAGTGATATGCGGGGCTAAGCGAGCAATTACGAATTGACCTTCCTGATCAAATGCGGAATGTACAGAACAAGAAAAACGGATCTTCCCAAAGCGAATATAAGAAACGAAAACCAAAGTCCATTGTTGTCGTAAGAAGGAACGATGCTTGCCACAGCCAGCAGAAACAGAACCAGTGAAATCAACATGGAATTTCGGATGGGATACGTAATCGTCATTCCTGTGAACACTCCGTAGAAAACGAGTCCGAAACCGGCGCTGACCGGAAACCAGATCAGCCAATGGCTATAGGTATTTGCGAGGTCTAGAACAACAACATGTTCCGTAAAAAGGGCAATCGCCGGCTGCTTGATCCACCCATATATGAAGCTGATGGAGAGGGCGGCGACAACCGTCCATATCCAGGAAAGGTTGAGCGTCCTTCTCAGAAGCCGAACGCTGCCGGCTCCGCGGGCTTGACCTGCGTATATGCTGCTGGCATTGCCGAATCCGTCAAAGAAGTAAGCCATCATATAGTGAATTTGCAGCAAAATGGCATTGGCCGCCAGCACATCCGTTCCAAGACCGGCGCTCTGCGAGGTGAACAGATTGAACATTACCAAAAGGCAAGCGGTTCGGATCATGAGGTCCCCATTGGCAGACAACATTTTTTTCCATTCCGAAACCCGGAACCTTTCCTTCCATCGGGAAGTTTTATCTTTTCGCCACTGCTTCCACATCCGTGATCGGACAATAATAAGGATACCGAGCACACATGCTGTCCCTTCGGCTATCAAAGTAGCTGCCGCTACACCGGCAACATTCCAATGAAACACCTGGACGAAAACCAAATCGAGGGCAATATTCGATACATTCATAAAAATCTGCACGAACAGAGTCGCCTTCAGACGGGACAAGCCCATTAACCATCCGATAAGAACATAATTAATGAGTGTAAGCGGTGCGCCCCATATCCGAATATTGAAATACTGGGCCGCTTGAATCGAAACATCCGGTTCGGGTTGAATAAAGTAAAGCGCTGCACTCAAAATCGGTTTCTGGAGGGCGATGAAGACCATACCGATCAATAAAGCGATGATCAGCGGACGAATCAGGGCTGCGATTCCCTCATCCTTGTCTCCCGAGCCAACGGCCTGTGCCGTAAATGCAGAGGTGCTCACTCTAAGAAATCCGAACAGCCAATACAAGGTATTGAAAATAAGCGTACCGACGGCAACTCCTCCCAAGTAGGCCGGGTTGTTCAAATGACCGATAATTGCCGTGTCCGCCGCTCCGAGAAGAGGCGTCGTTATTGTCGAGATCGTTAACGGCAAAGCCAAAGCCAGGTATGTCCGGTGAGAGGGTAATTGAAGGGAGATATTCGCATTCATCATTCAAACATGGAAATCAGCTCTTGTGTATACGGATTGCGTTCCGCAGCAAAGAGTTCTTCCTTTTCAAATCGGTCCACAATGATACCGTCCTGCATCACCATTATGTTTTGGCTCATCTCATACACTGCGGAGAGGTCATGGGAAATGAAGAGATAAGAGATGCCTAACTGCTCTCGCAGCCCATTCAGTAAACGGAGAACGGCGGCTTGAGACAGAACATCAAGACTCGAAGTCGGTTCGTCCAGAATAATAATCGCGGGTTCGATGCTGATAGCTCGAGCAATGGTCGCTCGCTGCTTCTGTCCGCCGCTCAGTTCATGGGGATAACGATAGGCCAGACTTGCCGGAAGTTCTACAGCTTCCAACAGCTGTGCGGCAAAGTCATTTCTATTCGTATAATGAAAATGTTTCATCTTAGCTTGATCGCCGAGTTGCAAATAAGGATCCATCAACGAATCTATTATTTTCAGCTTTGGATTCAACGCTGCGGAAGGGTTTTGCAAAACCGCTTGGATATTTTTTCGATAGGGTCTTAAACTGCGTTCATTTTTGTTATGAAGCGGTATGCCCTCGAACAGAATACTCCCCTTATCGATCGGCTCCATATTTAAAAGGCAGCGGGCAAGCGTGCTTTTACCGCACCCGCTCTCGCCTACAAGACCGAGACATTGCTTCTTCCCCATCGTAAAATTCACGTCCTGGAGCACGGCGGCTCCATGATCGTACGTTTTGTAGACATGATTTACTTCCAACAGATTCATCGTGTCGCTCCTGCAATAGATAGTGGGTTCAGGCTTCTAAGTGATGGCGATGATTTGATCAGCAAATCGGTATATGCATGCTTCGGATGATTCAGCACCTCGTTTTTATCGCCTGTTTCAATGATTGTTCCGTCTTTCATAACCGCAATGCGGTCCGCATATTTCTTTACGTGACGCAGATCATGGGTAATGAACAAAATCGCACAGCCGGTTTCCTCTTGCATCCGGGACAATAGTTCCAGAACTCTGAAAGAAGATACGCTGTCCAAGGCCGTAGTAGGCTCGTCGGCGATCAATATATCCGGTTTAAGCAGGAGTGCAATCGCTATAGATACACGCTGCAGTTGTCCGCCGCTTAATTGAAACGGATATCTGGTGCAGATTTCTTCAGATAGGCCCACGGAGACAAGCGCTGACTTGGCTTGCTGTATTCTTTCTGTTTTGGACAGCTTTAGATGCCGCCGTTGATATTCCTCGAAGTGACGCCCTATCGTTAGAAAAGGAGTAAAGGACCCTTGGTAATCCTGAAAGATATAAGACAGACGTTTCCCGCGAATATGACGCATTTCGGAGGAGGAGAGGGTTACTACATTTTTGTCTTCATACCATATTTCGCCTGTCGCTTGAAGGTTGGGAGGCAGCAGCTGTCCGATTGCCGATGCGGTCATACTCTTGCCGCTGCCGCTTTGGCCAACAAGCGCAAACCACTCTCCCTCATGTATTTCAAACGAAATATCATGTACGATCCTATTTTGCCTTCCGGCAATGGACAGATGATTCACGGTTAAGATGCTCACTTTTCAACCTCTTTTTTCACATCAAATTTATCACGCAAGTAATCGCCGAGTAAGTTCGACAAGAGAACGACAAACACAATCATTATACCCGGATAAATCATTAATGAGGGATTGGATTGAAAATGAGGACGGGCATCATTGAGCATCGCACCCCACTCCGGTGCCGGAGGCTGCGCACCGAGTCCGATATATGAAAGAGATGAAATGAGCAGAATGATTTTTCCCAAATCAAGACTGGCAAGTACGAGTACGTTCCCGATAATATGGGGAAACAGATGTTTGGTCATCATTCGGCCAGTACGAAGACCATTGATTCTAGCAATCATAATATAGTCTTTCTGGCGTTCATTCAACACTGTACTGCGCACAAGCCGGGCATAATTAACCCACTTCACCACGATTATGGCGAGTAACAGATTTTCAATACCCGCACCCAGTAAACCGCTTAACACGATCGCAACGATTGTATCCGGAAACGAAAGGAAACCGTCTGCTATACGCATAAAAATCCGATCGATAAAACCTCCTTTAAATCCGGCCCATACACCAAACGGCACACCGATCACTACTGCAACCAGCAGTGCCAAGAGACCGTAGCCAACCGTCAGCTGAGAGCCAAGCAGAAGACGCGTCAATACGTCACGCCCCAGATGATCCGTGCCGAGCGGATGCTCGAAGCTCATCGGCAATAATCTTTCAGCCAGATTGACCAAAGACGGATCATGCTTCAGGACAAGGAAGGTGTATGCTGCAACAACCAGCGACAAAGTTAGCATGAAGAGCAGAGCGCCGGCTTTCCAGCGCTTCTTGCTATTTATGCTTTTCTCGGTAAGCACTAACTCCATCGGCTGTTCTTCCTTTCCCTTAGTCTTAGCTCCGGATTTAAATATCGATAGGAGATATCGACGGCGCTATTTACAAGAAAAACGATAATCGCCATGATCAAAATGTACCCTTGGATGACGGGGTAATCACGCGATCTGATCGAATCCACAACCATCTTTCCGATACCAGGATAGGCGAAAATAACTTCAATAACGACAACTCCGCCGATCAAGCTGCCCAGGCTGACACCGAATACGGTAATAACAGGCGGAAGACTATAGCGAAATGCATGGGCGAAAAAAATCCGCATTTCCGACAAACCTCTTGAACGTGCTGCCCGTATAAATTCATTGCCGAGAGAATCGAGCAAGCTCGAACGCAATAATCGAACATAAACGCTAGTGATGGCAAGTCCTAACGTAATGGAGGGAAGGACGGCGGAGATAAGTCCGTCCCTTCCCATCGGAGGGAGAATCCCCCATCGTACCGCAAATAAGTCTATGAAAATCAGTGCCAGCCAAAAACTCGGTATAGCTGCGCCAAGCAGCGACACACCCCGGCTTATCTGGTCAATCCAGCTTCCGCGATAAACAGCTCCAAGCGAGCCAAGCGGAATAGCCACGCAAAGCATGACTAATAGCGAACCAATTGTCAATTCAATTGTTGCGGGCAGCCCGCTTAAGATCATCTCCATCACAGGCTGATTCGTAATATAGGAATTCCCGAAATCCAATTTGACAAAGTCGGCAAACCAGCGGCTATACTGGACTAAAAGCGGATCATTAAAGCCTAATTGTTCGCGCAAAGCCTCGACTTGTTCATTCGTGACCGACAAATCATCGACTCTAAGAATGGACAGAACCGGATCACCCGGAGCGAGACGCACAAAGAGAAAGCTAACGAACGTAATGACAAGAAGAAAGATAATGACCTCGATTAATCGCCGGCCTAGAATCTGAAGCATTTATTCCTTCACATCCAGTTCATTCGTCAGCATATAGTATTCGCTTCGGGATGTCGTCCAGTTTATAACTTTATCGGACTTATAAGCGACTAGTGTGTTCGGATGCAAAACAAACGAATTGTAGACTTGTTCATCTACATAGATTGCGATTTGTTCCGCCAATACCGAACGCTCTTCTTGTCCGACGGTTGCGTTTAACTCGTCGATAAGAGCCGTTAATTGATCGTCATCCGCACCGCTAAAGTTCAAAGCGCCGTTTGGATGATACGTTGCGTTTAAATAGTAACCGGCATCGCCGCGAGGCGCGGTTAAATTACTGTAGGTTGCCAAATCCCAATCCCGATTGGCAGCCATATACTCTTCCGGAATTTCGATCTGTTGAATTTTTACGTCAATTCCCAGTTGACCTGCATCCGATTGAAACACTTGTGCGATTAAGGGTAAGTCGGCCCGTGAACTGTAAGTCAGAAGATTAAGTGTGAGCGGATCGCCATTTTTTTGCATGACGCCATCCAATTCCGTATATCCCGCTTCCTTTAGATAGGCTCTGGCAGCATCCATTCCGATCTTTTTCTCAGGATAGTCCGGCGCAAATGAAAAGCTGGATGGGAATGGCCCTACAGCAACTTCCGCATGTCCCTTTAAAATGGTCTCCACAATAGCTTTACGATCAATCAAGGCATCTACTGCCTTGCGAACATTGACGTCTTGAAGCGGCTTCCTCTCCAGATTCATCGTCATTTGATGCACCCGGAAAGTGGAAGTCGACTCGACGGTCACACCTTTTGAAGCTTCCAAATTAGCGAGGGTTTCCACTTCAGGACGGAAAACAATATCAGCGGTTCCCGATTGAAGAGCCAGTGATCGGGCATTCGCATCTTCATTAAACGAAAATCTTGCTGTTTCCAGTTTAGCAGGTCCCCTCCAGTAACCGTCATAACGGATCAGGTCCACTGCGGTGCCCGGCGTAAATGACGATACGGCAAAGGGGCCGGTCCCTATCGGTTTTTTAATAAAATCCGTTTCCGTCACGTCAATAATCGATGTGTTTGGATGTACCAATTCCGATGGGAATTCGGGAAAAGGAACCTCTGTCATAATCTTCAATGTATTTGCATTTGCTTCTATTGAATCAATGCGCAGGGCGTTCTTAATCGCTATACTGTCTTTCATCGCACGCTCCAGTGAGGCTTTCACAGCTGCTGCATTCATAGGTTTGCCGTTGTGAAAGGTTACCCCTTCTCTGAGCTCAATCGTCCATAATTGGCCGTCTTTACTGTCCCAGCTTTGTGCAAGCCACGGCTCGATTGTCAAGTTCGTATCATTGAGACGTACCAATGTTTCCGTTATTCCTGCGCGAAGCGGCACATAACTTGTATCCACATTCGGATCAAGCGAGCTTGTTGCAAAATTAAAGAGTAAGTTTACCTCTTTCTTCTCCACGCCTTGTTTATCAGCAGCGTTTGAAGAGCACGCTGCCAAAAAAATAGCCGAAAGAAGTAAAACCAACAAAGATTTGTATCGATTAGACATCATTTATTCCTCCACTATAAAATAATAAGATCGTATAATATGTAATCATTACGGATAACACTCAAACATATGCCGGACGTTAAGTCCGGTTATGTCCCCTTTGCTTTATCGTGATATACCTAGAATAACCCATGTAAAAGAAACGGGGATTATTCGTAATGTTTACGTTATGGTAGTATAGCAGTCGCTTTTTTGCACGTCAATCCCCCATTGTCATCCTCCATCGTTTTTATTGTTTCGCCAAGGAAAACAGACGTTCCGCATGAGGGAACGTCTGTTTACGCTAAGTTCGAATAATCACGTTCGACGCCTCGCTCGCTCAGGACGTTCACCATCTATGGCAAGACGGGCGCCTCTCCATCTAACCGCGAAAGTCCGGCGTACCGTCAGGAAGCCAACGGATCGGCTTGATCCAGGTATGGCGGTTCGGATCGTAAAGCGGATCACCGACAATCTCTTTGTACGTACGCGCATGGTAAACCATCACGTCTTCAGTGCCGTCCTCGGACACGGTGAAGCTGTTATGGCCCGGACCGTATTGCCCCGCTTCCTCATCGGTCGTCAGCACCGGCGTCCTCGATTTTCTCCAGGATGCGGGGTCCATCAGGTCGGCGTCTTCATCCGCCCACAGCAGCCCCATGCAGTAATTGTAATCGGTCGCGCTTGCAGAGTAGCTGATGTAAACTTTCCCGTTCTTCTTGATAACGGCGGCGCCTTCGTTGACCAGGAAGCCGATCTTCTCCCATTCGTACTCCGGCTTGCTCAGCATGACCTGTCTCCCCCCAAGCGTCCAGCCGTTGGCCAGCGGGGCGATGTACAGGTTCGAATTGCCCGGAATCGCGGGGTCTTGCTGGGCCCATACGAGATAGTGCGTGCCCCTGTGCTCGAACCGGGTGGCATCCAGCGAGAACGACTCCCACTGCGTACGGATCTGTCCCTTTTCAATCCACTCGCCTTCGAGCGGGTTTGCGGACTCGTTCTCCAGCACGTACATGCGGTGGTCGAACAGGCCGTCCATTGTCTCCGACGTGTGGGCGGCGGCAAAATAGATGTACCATTTGCCCTCCATATAATGAATCTCCGGTGCCCAAATGTTAGCGCTGAGCAGACCGGTGTCGTATTTTCGCCAGACCGCCTTGGCTTCCGCTTCCGCGAGTCCCCGTATGGTCTCCGCCCTCCTGACTTCGATGCGGTCGTATTCCGGCACGGACGCCGTGAAATAATAAAAGCCGTCATGATGGCGGTATATCCATGGGTCCGCCCGTTGCTCAATGATCAATTCCGCTGTGCGATATCCGCTTTGGTTCAGTTTCGTGTTCATGGTTGTAATCTTCTCCTCATAGCTATATTAGTTTGTCAGCTCCTTGCGGTCAGAGCCACGGCTGCCCCAGACCGCTGCTCCTCCCTGCGACAATACGGTAAACGCCATAGTCTCCGTCTGCGCGGCCTCGTCCCACTGGCGGACGAAGACGCCTGAGTAGGCGGTTTCGTCAAGAGTAACCTCCGCCTTGTTACCGTCCGACAGCTTCCACGTGCCCGCGAACGCTCCCGTAATCCTGCCGTCGCTCTCCAATGTAATCGTAACGGACGGTTTAATGTCGGCAGATATTTCTTTTCCATGATTAACCAGTCTATATGCGCCGGCAACGTCCTTCTTGCCGTACTGTCCGATCGTTTCACCCGCATAACGGTGCGGTGCCGCGATCGGCCACCCGTCCTCGTTCAAAAACATTTGATGGACACGAACATTGTGCGTTTCGCCCCTATTCGGATACCGGGTATGAAAAATGAGATAATACTTGCCGCTTTCCCTGTCATAATAAGCGGAATTGTGACCAGGGGAGACGTAACCGCCTTCCTCCTCTCCTTCGCTGCCGATCCATTGAAAATTTCCCATCAATTTAGCGCCGTAAGTCTCAATGGAGCGGTCGTCGAACAATGTACCGGGCGCTCCCATAGCGCGGGCCATATCGTTTCCTTCCGTATCGACGAATGGACCATCCGGATTTTTCGAACGTGCGACCCTTATGTTGTATCCTCCGTTTGCGTCAAGCCCGCCGTAGGAGAGGAATAAATAGTAGTACTTCGTTTCCGGACTATACAGCATGAAGGGCCCTTCGATCCGGGCATGGTTGCCCCCGAGCAGTTTCTTGCCGTATCCTTGTCCCGGTTCCGGCTTTCCCGATTCGGGATCCATCTTCAGAATATATATACCTCCCGAATAAGAGCCGTACACCATCCAAAGATTGTCGTCCTTGTCATAGAATACGTCCGGATCGACCGTGTTCGGATGGATGGTCGCATCATAGTAGCTGCCGTCCGCAAGCGGCTCGGTCATGTCCATACCGGACTTCAACAGAATTCCGAGGTCCTTGTAAGGCCCTTCCACCCTGTCCGCGACCGCTACGCCAAGCGCCGATCTCGGGGAGTCACCCCGGCACGCATTGTAATACATATAGAACCTGCCGTCCTTCAGCTGGATGACATCTGCCGCCCACAGCGTCCCCGTCTCCGCCCATTCGAACGTTTCTTTTAGTTCGAGAAACGGATCGGGGATTAGTACGTTACCGGAACTGACGTCTGCCGATATCTGGGTCCAGGCCTTCAAGTCGGTTGATTTCGCCGATGCCAAATGCGACCCGAATACATAATAAGTTTCGTCAACCTTCACGACCGAAGGATCATGAACCGTAACGTCTTCAAAAACTGGGGGTTCGGTTATCCCGTCACCACCTTCCGCCGGGCGACCGTCCGCACAACCAACGACCAGTAACATGACCGCCAGCAGAACGACTATGGCACGCAAACGATTGTTCACAGGAATCCCTCCGTCATTATTTCATCTGCCTTGTAATTCATTAATAAAGTACGTATATTGTTTATAAGAATATTAATTTCAAAACTAGTCTGGAGAATAAAGAATGAAAATCGATACGACCCCTCTCTCGCTGCCCATCTATGAAGCGCTGTCGAGCAGCGTACGTTTGCAAGTCATCAATCTGCTGGCTATGCAGGACATGAACATCAAAGAACTTGCCCAAGCCCTGAATTTAAGCAGTTCCATTATGACCATGCACGTCAAGAAACTGGAGAAGGCCGGCATTATCCAAGCAACGAAAATCCCAAGCAAGGGCGGCAATCACAAGGTATGTACGCTCGTCGCCGAGCAGATCACCATCGATTTTCCGCGCAAGGGCGATATGGCGCCTACCCGAGACTATCACCAAACTATCGTATCCGTTGGGCATTACACCGATTTCCAGATCGAGCCTACCTGCGGGTTGGCCTCGACGGAGAAGGTGATCGGCGAGTTCGACGAACCGCGCTGCTTCCTCGATGCTGAACGCTTCAACGCCAAGATTCTATGGTTCGGGCGAGGCTTCGTTGAATACAAAGTGCCAAACTACCTGCTCAGCGATGAAAACCCTGAAGAGCTTGAAATTTCAATGGAGATTTCTTCCGAAGCCCCGTTCACCAACCGGAACTGGCCTTCCGACATTTCCTTCCACCTCAACGGCGTCAAGCTCGGCACCTGGACAAGTCCGGGCGATTTCGGCGGCAAACGCGGGAAGTATACGCCGGATTGGTGGTGGGACGAAATCAATCAGTACGGACTTCTTAAGGTGATCAAGGTGAACAAGCAAGGAACGTTTATCGACGGAAATCAGGTGTCCGTTGTCTCGCTCGACCAATTGAATATTCGGGAGAAACAACTGAATTTCAGGACCGGTATTGATGAGAACGCCCAACACATCGGCGGAGTCACGCTGTTCGGCTCCGGCTTTGGCAACTACAACCAGGACATCGTATTTAAGTTATATTACCGGCAAGCAGATGAAGCCCCGGCGGAGTAATTCTCGCCGGGCTTCGATTTGTCAAAGCCAAGAGCGTCGATCTGCTTGCCCAAGCGGTCTCACCGGCATGTCGGGACTGATCTTCCCCCTAATCAACCCTTTACCCCCGTGAAATTAAGAGACTCGACGAAGTAACGCTGGAACACGAGAAAGACGATCAGAATCGGAATCATGACGATGAACGCGGCCGCCATGATGAGCGGATAATCGCTCTGGATCACATAGAAAGCGTTGAAGTCGGCCATCATCAGCTGTATCGTTTTCTTCTCCGGCGTACTCAGATAGATACGAGGCCCCAGGTAATCGTTCCAGATGCCGAGAAACCATAGAATAAGCTGCGCCGCGACGGCCGGCTTGACCATAGGCAGCATGATCTTGATGAATATGCCGAACAGCGAGGCGCCATCGATTTTGGCAGCTTCGATGAACTCATCCGAGATGCCGTTCATAAATTGCCGGATGAAGAACATCATGAATACGTTGCCGAGCATCGCCGGAATGATGAGCGGTTTCAGGCTGTCGATCCATTGCAGCTCCGAAAACATGACGAATTGCGGGATCATGACGACCGGAAACGGAATCATGATCGTAGCAAGCAGCATAAGGAACAGGAAATTGCGGCCCGGAAAACGAAGCTTCGCAAAAGCAAAGGCCGCCAGCGAGGACGTAAAGGTGCCTACGATGATGATCGGAAGCGCCACCTTCAGGCTGTTCAAAATACCTTGAAGGAAAGGAGCCTTCTCCCAAATCTCCGTATATTTCACAAAATTCGGTTTCGGGAACCAGTCGGGCGGCATGACAAATGCTTCCATCGGTGATTTCATCGTTGTGATGAATATCCACCAGAACGGAATAAGGATCACGAGAGAACCGAGGGTCAGGAGAGAATAGACGATGAAATCCGTCCACCTTTCGCTCGCCTTTTTACTCAGGCCTTGCATTATCTTTGGATTGGCGCTCACTTAAGCTCCTCCTTCGCTTATTCGTGCACCCATTTGTCCTGGAATTTGAACTGGATGAACGTGATGATGAACATGATGATACCGAGCACCCATGCCATGGCGCTTGCGTAGCCCATTTCATAGTAGTTGAATGCCTTCTGGAACATATACACGACAAGCGTCACCGCGCTGTTGTTCGGTCCGTCTCCGCCGTTGCTTGCCATGATGACGACCTCGACGAACAGCTGGAAACCGCCGATCAGCCCGGTTATCACCAGGAAGAACGTCATCGGTGTCAATAAAGGAAAGGTAATATGGCGGAACATGCCGAACTTCCCTGCTCCGTCGATTTCCGCCGCTTCATACAGCGATTTCGGGACGTTCTGCAGACCGGCCAGATAGAAGATCGAGGAAGCGCCGACCCCTTTCCAGACCATCATGATAATGAGGCCGGCCTTGATCCACGTCTCGTTCCCTAGCCACGACGGCCCTTCAATACCGAACCAGCTCAATGCATAGTTGATGAGACCGTAATCCTTGTTAAGCAACCACTGCCACAGGATGGCGACTGCCGCCAGCGAGCAAACGGCCGGCATATAGAATATGACGCGAAACGCCTTAGAACCCTTGATCGGCCGGTTCAGCCCAATCGCAAGAAGCATCGCTAAGATCAGTCCAACGGGTATTCCGATCATATAGTAGACGGTGTTATAGAGAGATTTCCAGAACTTTTCATCCTGGAATAGATTCTTATAATTGTCGAAGCCTACAAATGAGGCCTTCTGAACGATATTCCAATCCGTGAAGCTCATGATGCCCGAGAAAATCATAGGGCCAACCGTAAAAAGCGCAAACTGAAGAAGCAATGGCAGGATAAATAGGTACGCTATCCACATTTCCTTCTTCTTTTCAGTCAGCTGCATGCTCTCACCTCTCCTTGATGTATCCGTTCCTTCACCTTTAAAGAATATCCGGGCATGGGAAGTGTCCCATACCCGTCCGTCCTTTACTTCGTTTATTTTTGCGCTTGGGCTTTCTTCTTCTTCTCGATCGATTTGTCGACAAGCTCCTGCATTTTCGGCTGAAGTTCCTTAACGAACGCTTCAGGCGTCTTCTTGCCATCCCACACCTGGGTTACACTGGAGTTGAAGAGGTCATACCATTCACGGTCATACGTCTTCTCGAACGCCCAGTCATGGCCGTTCGTTTCGATCACGTCAAGGAACACTTGTTTGCTGACCGGCTTCTTGTCGGTCATGTTCAAGTAATCGTTTTTCGCCATATCGATCAAGTTCGGCACCTGCAGTCCCATGGTCATCGCTTCACGCTGAATGTCCGGGTCGACGCTCAGGAATGCAGCAAGGTCGAACGCTTCCTGCGGGTTTTTCGTCTTCGCGGATACGCCGAAGCCTTGGGAGCCGAGCCACGTACCCCATGTGCCGTTATTGGACGGCCAAGGCATCAGGTCGTAATCAAACTTCAAATCCCAAAATGCGGCGGTATCCCATGGACCCATCGGAAACATGGCTACCGTACCGTTCAACCAGCGCGTATAACCCCCCATCGATGACTCGTCTTCTGAGGACGGAACGACATGATGCTTGTTGCGCAGGTCGGCCACAAATTGCAGCGATTCAATAAATTTCGGGTCGTCGATCGTAACTTTCGTGCCATCTTCGTTAATGTAATCGGCGCCGTTGCCCCATACGGCCGGTTCGTGCCACCAGAAGCCCGCGCCGTATTGTTTGATTTTCTTCGGGTTGAAATCCGGGCTTTCCGGGTTATTGCCCTTATCGTCGAGCGTCAGCTTTTTGGCGATCGAAATATACTCGTCCCAGGTTAGCGGTTTTTTCGGGTCCGGAGTCGGGATGCCGGCCTTTTCAAACAGCGATTTGTTGTAAACGTATGCGAATGGTCCAACGTCCTTCGGCAACGCGTAGGTTTTGCCGTCACGCGTATACTTCGAGATGCCTTTCTGCCATACATTGTCGACGTTGAAAATGTCCGATTTCTCAATATACGGCGTCAAATCAAGCAGCTGGTCGGTGTCAACCATGAAGCTGACATTCTCCGGCGATGCGTAGAATACGTCCGGCGTCTGGCCGCCTGCGATCATCGCCTGCAACTTTGTAGCGTAATCTGCAGGAGGTGTCGTAATGTAATTCACCTTGACGTGAGGATATTTCTCCTGATACTTCTTGATCAACTGGGTATACATCTTCTGCTCGTGCGGTTGCGCGAAAGCCACCAGGTTGATTGTCACCTTGTCCTTCGGTTTATCGGCGTTTGGCTGGTTAGTCGCAGTTTCGTTGGCTTTTCCTTCATTGCTGCCGTTAGTATTGCCGGACCCGCAAGCGGACAATACCATGCTTAGGATGAAAACGGTTACAACAAGGAATAATAAAGATTTTTTCATTGCTCTCCCCCTACAATAGTAAGTATTAATTTCACAGGTTGATATTAGCATAATTATTAACTTTAAACCTGTTAATTAACAATAATCCAAACTACTATTATTGTCAACTTCTTTTTTAGTATGATCTTTTCCATTAAAAATCATACGCTTTACTCACGTCTTTTTAATGTTATTAACCGGAAATGCCTGCATTCATCACTATCACGGGTATTGTATCGGTATCCTTTTTATCCCCTTTCAAGGTATTAAAGTTCATATTAACAATTTTATTTATATCACATAATATAATTAATTTCAATGTTATTTTCAATGTCGAAATTAGGCTTTTTTTGACTGGTAAAAGCTTTAAAGCATATGAGATTTGGTAATTAAGCGTTTTCTTAAAAATGATACAAAAAGTACGGCTTTGAAATTAACATAATAGTTATTATCATCAATGCATGAGGAGAAACCATATTGAGAGGCCGGGGGTTTTACTGTTTAATATGAGCAGATATGAGTAGAGACAAGTTCATCATAATCCAATTCTAATAAGAATACCTAGGACCAAGATATTCCACCGGCATTTCTGCCGTTCATTCGCGCGTTCTCCGCCTTGCATGCCGCACAATTCCCTAAACAGCAAGAAAAAACAAGCAATCCCGTTGCGGGGATTGCTTGTTTACCCAAAACTTTGGCTTTACGGAGCGGTTTCGGTAAAAGTCGCATCGGCGTTAAACGTCGATCCCGATCCGCTCTGGGCATACAAAAGATAATTGGAGTGGCGCAAATATTTGGCCGAATCCGTCCACGTCTGGTAGGACGACTTCTGGGCATCCGCTAATCCCGCTACGCGGCGGAAGGTCGCCTCATTGGCGAAAGCCGTCGTGCTGTCGCTCGGATCCAGCCAAACCTCTCCGCTCGAACGAACACGCAGGTAGCGCCCGGGGAAATTAACGGACTCGAACGAAACGCCGCTCGGATCAGCCAATCCGGCAACCATCTTGAACTGGGAGTCTTGAACCGGAGAAACGTTGGCAGCGATCTGTGCGCGATAGTTAAAGTGCCGCACGAAGCGGTCCGGATAATTATACGATTGCAAGCGAACGTTTACCGATACCGGTTCGAGCCTCCACTGCTGATTATTGCCGGAAAGATATCGCCATTGCTGGATAAGGGCTCCATCAGCCGTAGAGATCCCTTCCACGTCAGCCGGCTTGTTGGTATGCGCGGGGGTGATGCGGTGATAACCGCTGCCGACAGGGATAAAAGCAAATTTCTGGTTGTCGCCGCCGTTACTGTTCCACAACTTAAATTTGGCGCCATGATCCAGAGAAGCGCTTGCTATATCCAAATAAAGTCCGCTCTGCACATTCTTGACGCTATATTGTCCTCCGCCAAGATGGGTCACGGTCCACTGCTGATTCGTTCCCCCGCTAGACGTCCATTGCCGTATACTTGAACCGCTAGTTGTTCCGGCCGCATCCATAGCCTTGCCGGTATGACGCACAATGAAACGATAGGTGCCGTCAGGAATATTTCCGCCGGGGAGCATTGCCGTTCCACCGCCGCCAGCCGGCCGGGTATAGAGAAGCGTACCAAATCCGGATTGGTCGAATGTTGAAGGATATCTGGTGTCGGGACCGCCTTCCGGTCTCACCAGTTGGGCGCGTGCGGCAATATTGGGCACCAACAGCCCCTTGCGTTTTGCGTAATGGTTGTAGATCATTTCCCAAACCGGGCGGTATTCATCACGGCTGGCGCTGGATATTACCGTCTCTGTGTGGACGGCGCCAGTTGTGCCGGTCCCCCTTTCGTAAGTCGCATACGGAACGTTATCATCTCCGTTGTTATATTTGGCGACGTATTCGGCAGCGCGCATGAAGCGGTTATTTGCCCACCCGTACAAATCGTCGCCCTGATTCCAAGCCATTTCAGCCGTTGCAGCCATTAATCCGATTCCCATTTGCGTGTGCGCCTGGTCGCGCCCGGACTCCTCCCACTGTGCAAGCCCGTTCGGGTGCAGGAACGGAATCGCATTATAGATGGAACCGTTTCCGGCGCCGTGTTTAAAGTATTCGATTCCAATGCTGTAGATATCCCGGCGGTCAGTAAAAATGCCAATCGCAACCGTCGCCGCCATATTGCACAGATCCCAGTTCGCCCGGTAATTTTGGATGTATGCGTCGTTGTGATCCTTGCCGTATTCATTGCCTATAAGGAAGCGCTCGATAAGAGGCTTGTAAAATACATTCAGCAGCATGTTTTGCATCTGGGTCACGTTGAAACCGGGATAGTCCCGCATAATCTCCGCTGCGTTAGCCATTTGATATCCGTTAAGTCCGGCAGCCAAATAGCGTTCGGCAGCCCCGGAGATCGTCGTAAGCGTAGACGACCAGGCGTTCAGAATATTGCGCGCCGTGTCACCGTTGGCCGTGTTGCCGGTGATCTTCCATAGTAAGGCATTCTGGTAAGCGCGGGCAACATCGACGTTCAACAAGGCTACGTTGTCACCAGTGCCGCCGCGAATGATCGTATCCGTAGCGCGCGGGGTCCAATTGGACGATGAAAGCGGGCTGCTAACCAGCTTATTATAACCATCCAGATACGGCTGCGTGCCCGCGTTAACCATCTGCTTCATGCGATCGAAATCCGCTTGCGTGTGCAGGATGCCTGGATGTACGAAGTCAGTGGCAGCTGCTTGCCCTTTATCGACAAACCCGATCATGCTTGCCAGAAGACATAAAATCATTGAAACCGCTAAAATCCTCTTCATTTCAAATTCATCTCCTTTACGATTTGATAACGAAAATAAGAAGCCCCCAATCTCGAAACCAGGATTCGATTGGGGGCTTCCGACTATGCTTCTTTACCGGTTGTCTGCGATCATCAATCCTCTTGCTGCTTCACAGTAATGGTGATCGTCTCGCTGCTCGTCTCGTCCGCCGCACTCAGCAATACAGCGCGGTACTCATATAAGCCCGGAGCTTTGCCGGAGATATTGGTTACCGCCTTTTGCGCGTTCGGCGTCGCTACGCTCAGCGTCTTCGTATCGATCAATTCGCCGTTCTCGTACAAGCGGTATTCGGAACCGTTCGTTCCCCACCACATGTTCATCGTAACATCGAAGTTCCCGTCCCCGTCCCAGTTGTTATGGGACAGCACCGGCTTACCCGGCGCTGCGTCGGTGACGGTGACGACAAGCGGACTGCACGCCGTCGTTCCGAAGGCGTTCGTCAGTTCGCATGTGTACGTGTACGTGCCATTCGCTTTGCCCGTAATGTCGGTCTTCACGGTTTGCGCCTGCGGCGAGTTGTCCGTCAGCGACTGCTCGCCGATCAGCTCGCCGTTCTCATACAGCTTGAACGCGGTGCCGTTGTTCCCCCACCACAGATTCATCGTGACGGTATAGCTGCCATCCTTTAGTCCCGTGTCGTGGTCGTTGTTGTCAGCGAGAACCGGTTTCCCCGGTGCCCCACCGGCAAGCGGCGTGACATCGTGCAGCCACTGCGCCCAGCGGACCAGTACCGCCGCCTGCTCGGCCGTGAACGCTTTGCCGCTTTGATTCTTCACTTCCGTGATGTACGCTTGCAGCAGTTTGCGGGCTTCGGCGCCTTTCCTTTCGGCGGCTTTCGCTTCGGCCGTCTCCAGCTGCCGCTGCAGCGATGCAGCAACTTCCTCCCCGCCAGCAGCGCCGGTTTCGGCCGCAAACGTACCGGTCAGCGCGGAAAGACTGTCGAATGTCGCATATACGCTGTACGAATGCTCGGCCGACCCGCGATGCCCCGCGGCATCTTCCGCTTCCGCCGTTACCTTATGAACGCCCGGCTCCAACGTGTACGCCTTTACGCTCACGAGCGGTGCATCGCACGGCGAGTAGGTCACGCCGGATACGCTGTCAACCGCATTGCACGTGATGTTGACCGTCTGATCAATCGCGTAGGATGGTTCACCGATGATATCCACCTGAGGCGCAGTCAGGTCGATCTTCGCTTCCGCCGATTTCGGATAAACCGAATCGGTCACGGTTACGGGACGATACAGCATTTGGTTCGAACCTTCCCGGCTAAGGGCGACAGGCGCGTCATAGACGCTCCAGCTGCTTCCTCCGTCCAGGCTGTACTGCACGTTCCCGTAAGCCGACAAGGTTACGGTTACGGGTACCGTATACCATCCATTCATGCCGTTCGGCGCGGAAGGATCGAGTGCTGCCGTGATCTTGATCTCCAGGCTTTCCAGCGCTTGCAGAAGAGTCGCGGCCGCCGTATCGATCTCCGCCTGGGTTGCATCGGCATTGTTATGCACCGCTTGTGCCGCCGATGCTGCCGCTTGAAGCGCCTCCGCGCTTTCAGCCGTAAAATGCTCGGCGTTAACTGCTGCCGCTTCATCGAGCAGAATCGGAATTAACGTGTTGTCTATCCAGTTCTTCGCCGTATTGTTCACGACCGCTCTGATCTCGTCCGCGCTTAAGACATGATTGTAGACGCGGAATTCATCGATCATGCCGTTGTACAGCGGATCGGGCCACTGGCTTTTGCCAATATAATTGACGCCCGGTTTAAAATCGCTCGGCTTGATCGTGGCGCTGCTATTCGTCGCCTTCAGTTCCCCGTCGACATACAGCTTTGCCGAACCGCCGCCCAGCGTCACCGCCACATGAACCCATCGATTGGCCGCCAGCTGCGACGTTTGCACGATTTGCTCGGTTCCGCCGTTCTTGATCGCGAAACGAAGCGTATTGTTGCCCGATCTCGGCGTAAGGAACAGGTATTGATTCGTGTTGTTGCCAAAGTCGAAGATTCGCTGCCACTGGTTGCCGCCCTTCCAGTACAACCAGGTTGACAAGGTGATCTCGTCGTAACCGGCTAGAGCATGCGTCGTCGGAAGTTTGACGTAGCTATCCGTGCCGTTCAGATCGATGGCTTGTCCGATCTTTCCTTCCTCGTAACCCGGCACGCCTACAATGGTTCCGTGAGACGATCCGATTGAATTGCCGGCATTTCCTTCAAAAGAATAGAGCGACAACGGTACTTGATCAAGCTTACCTTCTGCCTGGTCAAGTTCAGCCAGAAGCTGCGCTCTGTCGGCATCCGGTTTCAAGATTTCCACTTCGATCCGCTTTACTTCCTTCAGGTACAGGTAGTAACTGCCTTTCGTGTAGTCTTCCGTCGGAAGAATATGGAGATTTACGTTGAAGTCGATCGTTTGGCTAACCGAAAACCGGCCGTTGCTGACCGTGAACGTTACCGGATGGCTGCCGTAATCCGATTGGGCCGGTTTCCAGCTGAATACGCCGGTTGCCGCATGGAATGCCGCGCCTGACGGTAATTCGCCGACGCTGTACACCAACGGTTCGCCGGTCGGATCGGAAGCAGGAACCGGATAGGTGAATTCCTGTTCGGCCGTCAGCTCAACGGTCGTAACGGGCTCGAATACCGGCTGTCCTTTGACCGTGATTTTAATCGTTTTGGAAGAAGACAACTCGCCCGCCGTCGCGGTGAACGTTACGACGTGCACGCCGCCCTGTTCTTTGCCCGGCGTCCAGGCGAACGTTTGAGCGGCCGCATCGAAGGCTGCTCCTTCGGGCAGACCGTTAACCCCGTAGGTGACATCCGTAACCGCATTGACGGCTTGAACCTTAAAGGCGAGCGTGTTTTCCGCAATGAGAGTCTTGTCGGCAAGGGATTCAAGAACCGGCATGCCCGGCATATATTGCAGTCCGTCCAGCGCAGCCGACATCTGGTTGTCTGCGGCGTCAACCTCATCCTGAGTCGCATCCGGGTTATCTCGTACCGCGGTTGCCGCCGATACCTGCTGCTCAAGGGCTTGCAAACTTTCTTCCGTATAGATGCCGGCATCTTGCGCAGACGCAGCTTTATTCAACAAGAGCGCGAGCAGCGTTTTGTCAATGCCTCTCTCCAGAAACTCGACTTCTTCAAAGTTCACGAAACCGTTATGGTCATCGTAGATACGGATATAACGGTATGGCGTCGTGTCCGGATTAATGGCGGAGTGCCATTTGTATTCCGATGTCGCCGGAATCTTGTACAGGTCAACCCAATTCACGCCATCGTCGGAACCTTTAAATACGGTACCGTTGACGCGGCTGACATGTGTCCTCCTGGGAAGGTAGCGGAAAGTATCGATCACCTTTTCATTGCCCGCTCCAAAGTCGACGTCCACCCAGCTTACGGCCGATCGGTTGTGGACAATCGTATCGGGATTGCCGTCGAACATATACCATCCGTTTTGCGCCTCGGAAATGTTGTCGTTATTCCAGAATTTCTCCGACGCCTTGACCATCACGGGATCCATCTTCGCTTTCGCCAGCAATGTCCTGTACGAAACGAGCAGTCTAGGCGCATCGTAGACGGCGCTGATCAGCGCTTCTTCGTCCGCTTCGGGGCTCGTCATTTCCGCTTTGATACGATCCAATTCTTGGCGGAACACATAGTAGCTGGCCTTCGTATAGTCGGCTGCCGGCAAGCTTTCCATGCGCTGCATGGCAACTTCGAACGAATCCGCGTAAACGGAAACGGCTGCCGAGAACGGCTGCGACGATCCGTCTCCGTGAATCGGCAAAACCTTGTAATGGAGACTGCCGTATCTCAAATTGGTTTCCTTATAAGATGTCGATCTCGTCTCTGCAAGAACGAGCTCCCATGGGGAACCTTCTTCGGGCTCCATCGTACCCGGTTTAAATACCGGATCGGTTTCTCTTGCCGCCTCATCCGTCGTGCGATACACATTGAACCAGGAGGCCTGCTTCGGTTTATTCCAGTACAGGGTAACCTGATCTTCCTCTTTATCAATAAAAGGAGAAAGGCTTCCACGCGGCGTTTCCGTTACCGATACCTCGGTGAACCGCGCCTGTTCCGACGCCGCGGCACCGGTATAATACGCGTATGGGAGGACGGTGAATAATTGCGCCACATAGTCCCAATCTGCCCCATCCTTGGATACAAAGGCATACACATATTGCGAATCGTGATCGCGAACCAGCTTCACATACGGATACTCGGCTGCCGTGTAACCTTGAAGGTTCGCATTGAAAGGACTTCTTCTCGTATCCGAGAAATCATGGCGGGAATCCCTAGTACGGTTCTGCAGGACAAGGTTGCCCTCCTGATCGGCGCCGAAATAAATGTATCGGGCGCTTGCTTGCAGCAAATCGCGCATCATAATGCCGCTGGACTTTCCGCTGTGCTCGTCGATCCTTGCGCTGATGGAGCTGCTGCCCGCGACGGCCTGGCTGACAAAATGCAAGGAATCGTGAATCTCTCTCTTGTAGATGATCAGATCGTCGCCTTCGCCCAATCCTTGGCCGTCTGCACCCTGTACCGCGATAACGGAGCCGGAAACCGAAGCGCTGCCCGTCGCCGTGCCGATCCGGTCGTCACGCCATGCTTCACCGCTGTCGCCCGACGCCGGCGCCGATAAATCGACCTTCGCGTAGTGGGAATCCCAACCTGCTCCCCTCTCGTTCACGGCCGCTACTTTATAGTAATAGACGTTGCCGTTCTGAACGGTCGTATCTTTGTAGAAATTGCCCGTGACGCCGGCTGCAATAATCTCGTAAGGACCGGCTGCCTCTGCCGAACGTTTTATTGTATAAGACAGCCCGCCCGAAGTTGTCTTCCACGAAATACCGGCATAGCCGTTCCCCGCGAGCGCGTTCACAAAGTCCACATGGAACGGTTTCGGAGCGGAGTCGAGATCGGACGACAATTTCAATGCCATTGCCGTCTTCGCCGGAACCGTTACCTTCCCGCCGGAAACGGGGATTTGCCGCCCCGAGACGAGATCCAGCACCGTGCTTCCGCTATAGTCAGCCGGAAGCTCGACGTCAAACGATTTGGCGTTCCCATAGGCATCGCGCGTTGAATTGA
Organism: Paenibacillus harenae DSM 16969; assembly: GCF_000422465.1. Lineage (GTDB taxonomy): Bacteria > Bacillota > Bacilli > Paenibacillales > Paenibacillaceae > Pristimantibacillus > Pristimantibacillus harenae. The sequence continues at coordinate 2,006,652 of NZ_KE383842.1, forward strand.
CAGCCATCAGATACTTTCCGTATCTTGCCGTCAACAGGTCCGGATACCCGGCATAAGGCGTGTCCGCCTCAAAATTATCGCGCGACACTTTGCCAACGCCAGGCTGATATGTGATCGGAAGCATTTCACCCGCAAGCGCTTGCGGAGCCCCGGAACCGTTCGATGCCTGGTCCTGCATAAAGATCGCGTCCACGTTATGCATGCGAATCCAATAGTCTTCATATTGGAATTGGCTGTTAGTCGCAACTTCGGTAATAAAGCTATGCGTCCCGTTCATCACATGAAGCCTGCCGATGCCGCTGTAGCCTTTATTCAGCTCGTTCAGATTGGCGAACATGCGGAGATCGCCGTCCCGGATCGAGAAGAACATATTGTCGACGTCCGCAAAGGCAAACCTCTCGTAATCCTCCGGATTTACGCCAAGACTCCCCAGCTCTTCCGGTTTGTAGTAATCAAAGTCCGTCAGAGGAAGAACGACGCCGGCCGCCACGCTGTCGAACCTGTCGTAGTCAGCGCGCATTTCCGTCACGTATTTGTAAGTATCCGCCAATAAATAATCGACTTTATTTTTTGATTTTGTCGTGCCGAAGAATGGGAAGTATTGATTATCCGCCAGCTGCTGTTGGATAAATCCGACGGCTTCTTTGGCGTATTGCCAGTAAATATCCCATTCCGGACCGCTGTATTTTTGTTCATTCTGAACCATGGCCATTTCCAGCGACGCATACAGCATTCCTTTTCCTTCCACGCCGTCCGCTCGAACGCCGTATGCGGGAAATCCCACCATGTTCGTATTTCGCTCGTCCGTCACCTGCTCCGCTCTCATCAGCCGGTTTCCGTCCCCATCCGTACCCGAAATGCGGGTATAGCCTCTGGCATGCAGGTTTTTGAGCGCCAATTTCAGGATTTCGTCATTCAACGCTTCATCTCCGCCGTTAAATAACGTTTTAAAATAATATTCCGGCAAATAGTTCGTCGCTTCCCCGTAGTTGGCGACATAACCGTTTTCTCTGGTCAAGCCGGCTTCCGTCATGCCCGTGTAATGCTTGCCGTACGGCAACCGTCTGACGACGTTTCCGTCCGCATCCCTTTTGCTTTGCGCCAGTCCCTTGGCGACGATTTGCAAATAATCGTCCGTAAATCTTGCGCTGCCGTCATGATAGAATAAGGAATGGTACAAATCCAATTCCTCGCCGCTTGGGCCGACCAGCACCTCTTCCCCGAGGAACGGCGCGCCTCCCAGCGTTTCAAGCAGGATTTGCCGGCTGCGTTCTTTGCCTTCATAGAAGGAAGAGCCGATCATCCGTAATCCTTCGTGCGCTTCCCAGGCGCCTTCGTACGTATACACAACCTGATTATAAATATAGGACAGTCTCGAACGGGCAAAGTCGAAGTTCGCCTTCAGCGTTCTTTCCCACGCTTCGCGGCGCGTCAATTCCCCGCCGTCCCAGTCTGTGCCCGCAAGGGAGAACTCTCCCGCAATCGTCCCGGTGGCAAAGGGCTGGTCCAAGAAAGCTTCGAATGCGGCCGTGCCATAGATGCCGTCGTCGTTAATCAGCTTCTCCGCGATGTACAAAGCTTCTCCAAGCGCGCCGTAGTAGCCGCCCCAGTCGCCTTGATGGCCGCCCCGCGTCACCAATCTGGTATTGCCGTAATAATCTTTGACATGGTTGTCGATGACTTTGAAAATACGCTGAAGCGCCGCTTTCTTCAGCTCCGGCGTGTTCGCCGGCGACCAGTCGTAATGCAGCGCATTTGCATAAAACCGCAGGTCATCGACATACTTTACGATTGATAATTTGGCGTTTGCGCTGGCATCCACCGCATTCGAGAATCTGTTGAACATATCGATTTGGCTCTGCGTATACCCATCGACCATCTCTTGCTCTTCCGCATCCGTCAGACCGGGCGACAGCGCATTTTCGGGGATCGGTTTGGCGCCCTGCGTTTCTCCGGCTACATCAAGCCATGCGTCCGTATGCGTGTAGGCGTTATAATAGCCTCTGGACGGACTGCTCATCACGCCCCATACATCCAACGTCTTAATGGTGATCTCGACCGTTTCCTTGCCGAAGGTCGACTCCAGCGGAAGCATGGTCGTACCATAGTAAAACCGTTCCGGCAGCGGATTGCCGAAGCCTCTGTTAATCGGCTGGTAATCGCCGAATCGGAGATAACCGACTTGCCCGCCGCTTATATTGACCACGGTCGTATATCCGGCGTCGTTCCCCCAGAACTTTACGGTGAAATAGTTCTGCCGGTCGGGATCGACCTTCATCGTAAACGTCAAATCTCCGCCTTGCTTCTCCGCCGGCACTCTCGGATTCGATACCCGCGCCGGTTCGCCCAATGCGCCGGTGATGGCGCTGGTCGCATCGCCCTTGAAATGGTGTGCGCTTTCGGAGCCCGCGTTGCCGAAAATCATTTTATCCAGGTAACCGTTCGCGGACGGCTCCTCCGCCGCATGCACCGGCGTGCCCTGTACCGGTCCGATCGTCTGAAGCAGAAGTGCGGCAATCAGGGAAACAACCATGACCCGCCCGGCTTGTCTTGACGTTTTTCCTATTCGTTCGAATGCGTCTGTGATGCGGCTATGCATTTGTCAATTGTCCTCCCTAAAAATAAAATATAAATCCAGTTAAAGCGTTTTCATTTTTTCTTTGCGATAACCCTTCTTCCTCCTTTTTCTCCATCCCGCGTTATCGATCCCTCCTCACCTCCGCAATCATGACTGGGAATTCACGGTATAGAATAGCATGCCATGTAGGGTTCATCTATTGTAAAATCACTCATTTTTATAAACTATCTTCAAAATATAGATCTGCAAAGCCGACCCGATTGTCGTTCGGCGCTAATTTCTTAAGTTCATATGATAAAAAAACACCATACCGACTTTTCGGTCAGTAAGGTGTTTTTTTGCCACTATATCCGTCGGGGGTCAGCCGTGACAGTTTCACCAGCTGCACGATCTTCACGCTGATGCCAACTAACTCTTAGACGACGATGTACGGCACAGGTTTAAATTTAGACCCTTCGGTTTATCCTGATCGAATATCCATCAATCGGTACCGTCCATTTATAGGAGATGCGCTCATGGATTTAATCAAGGACCAGCTAATCAAAAAAGCCTTCGCCAGCTCTAGCCTAAGACAAAATATCGTGAATAAAGGAACGATGTTCCTTTACTGCGATTACGCCGGCTTCGCTTCGCGCAACTTATTCGGCGCAGCTTGCTGCACGGCTTACAATCGAACGGTAAGCGTAACCGCCAAGAAGCTGCCGATCGAGCGGGATCATGGTTCAAACTACGGCGAAATTCAGGCGATCGTGCTTAGTCTGGAAACTCTTACGGCAGCATTATTGGAGCGTCAACCGAAACAAGCCTTTATTTTTACCGATTGCAGCCGCATTTCGCGTATATTGGCGCAAGACCGCTTTTCGCAACCCCATGACGAGCAAGGAAGAAATGAACTATTAGCGGCTCTAGCCAATCTCAATCGTCAGTTCCCCGAGGTTGACGTTCAAATCAAGTATATTGGCAAACATAAGAAAAACAACTACTTGCACAGACTGGCTCACAATGCGGCCAGGGAAGCTGCCTTTTAATATGTCGGCGGAGACAATGCGGGACTTGGATTAGTGGAATTGGCGATTCAATCCAATTGGGAGGGGACATCGGAAAGGACAGAGGATATTTCCATCATCGATCCTCTGTCCGCAAAATCTCTCAATTACCGAGCCTTCATCGCTTACCTTTTTTCACTTGCCATTGCATCCATACCGGCATTCAGCACCTGTATTATTTTTTCGACATCGTAGACGCAGCCCTTCCAGGTGCCTCCGCTTACAGCTTGCAGCGCGGCCCAGAGCCTTGTGTCGTCTGGCAGTTCCGGATCCTCGGCCAAACCGGGATGAGGGCTGCGATCAGCCAATTCGCAAGTGCCAACTGCAGGCGTAGCAGGCAAGAGGCTGCTCCCTACCATATTGATTTGCCCTTCAAGCTTGGCAAGATCAATTCGCACATCGATCCAATCTCCGTCGCGAAGCTTTCCGACAGGTCCGCCAGCCAAAGCTTCAGGACCGATATGACCGATGCATGCGCCTGTCGACACGCCGGAAAACCGCGCATCGGTAAGAAGCGCTACATGCTTGCCGAAGGATAGATGCTTGAGAGCGGAGGTTAATTGATAGGTTTCCTCCATTCCGGTTCCCATCGGGCCGCGCCCGATTAGAACCAGAACATCGCCTGATTCAATCCCTCCATTCTTTATCGCGCGAATCGCGTCACGCTCAGTCGTGAACACCTTTGCCCTGCCGACATGTTTATAAATGCCTGCTGCGTCAATCATCGAAGGATCGATAGCTGCCGATTTGATGACTGACCCTTCCGGAGCAATGTTCCCCGACGGGAATGTCACGGTCGAGGTCATGCCTGCAGCTTTGGCTTTCTCCGGACTGTAAATAACCGTATCCGGATCGACACCGTCAACCTCCATTAAATAACGTCTCATCCGGCTGCGCCGCTCGGATGCCGCCCACCAATCCAGCATGCCGCCGATCGTCTGTCCGGTTACCGTAAGCGCTTTCTCATCTAATAGGCCGAGCTTTCTCAAATGCAGCATCACCTCGGGGACGCCTCCCGCGAGAAAAACCCGTATCGTCGGATGATAGAGCGGTCCGTTTGGCAGAACGCTTACAAGTCTAGGAACGCTGCGGTTCGTTTCTGTCCAGTCCTGGGCCGTTGGAACGGTTAAGCCTGCCGCATGGGCAATGGCCGGGATATGCAGAAGCAAATTCGTTGAACCCCCGAAAGCAGCGTGAACGACCATGGCATTTCGAACTGCGGCATCGGTCATGATGCTGGCGGAGGTTATGCCGGACTCCGCCATATATAAAGCCGCTCTTGCCGATTGGCGGGCCATCTCTGACCAGATCGGCTGGCCCGACGGAGCGAGCGCCGCATGCGGGACAGTCAGACCCAGCGCTTCCGCTACAACCTGCGCGGTACCGGCCGTACCAAGAAACTGGCATCCGCCGCCGGGCGTGGCGCAAGCCCGACAGCCTAAATCTGCCGCTGCCTCGAGCGTAAGCTCGCCGTTCGCATAACGCGCTCCAATCGACTGAATCTTACCTGCGTCTTCTCCGTTAATCGGCGGAAGCGTTACGCCTCCGGGTACGATAACAACAGGAAGGTTTCTCATTGCGGCTAGAGCAATCATCATCGCAGGCAGACCTTTGTCGCATGTTCCGACTCCGAGAACGGCGGACCTTGTGGGCAGCGAGCGAATGAGCCGCCGGAGAACAATCGCCGCATCGTTGCGATAGGGCAGCGAATCGAACATGCCGGACGTGCCTTGCGACCGGCCGTCGCAGGGGTCGCTTACGTAACCGGCAAACGGAATACCTCCCGCCCGAGTAATTTCATCCGCCGCTTCCTTCATCAGAAGGCCGATTTCCCAGTGGCCGGTATGATAGCCGAGAGCCGCCGCCGAGCCGTCTTCATTGCGGATCCCGCCCTGTGTTCCCAAAATAAGTACCTCCCGGCCAAGCAGTCGGGAGGGGCTCCACCCCATTCCCACATTTTGCGACCAGCCGAACAAATCGCCGCTTGGCGAATTCAGAAGCCTTTCATGTGTAAGCGGGAGCGAGCCTATGGGCCCCGATGCTTGCGTTTGTATGATGAAATCAGAATCCATGCCGCGCCCCATGATCTGTTCGAAGCTCGAGTCTATGTCCATCTCCATTCCTCCTATCAAGGCTGAGGTTACGGTTTAATAAAAACCGTTTTGACAGAAGTGAAAAACTCAATAGCTGCCTGGCCCTGCTCTCTTGAATGAGAACTGGACTGCTTCATGCCGCCGAACGGAGCTTGCAGCTCGACACCCGCGGTCTCGGCGTTGACCCTGATGAGTCCCGCTTCCATATTCTGAACAAACGACAGAACGTTCCCGATATTTTTCGTATAAATGGATGCGCTAAGTCCGTACGCCGTATCGTTCGCCAAGGAGATTGCGTCTTCGAAGTCCTCTGCTTCGATTAATGCAAGCACGGGCCCGAAGATTTCCTCCTGCGCGATGGACATCCGGCTCTCAACGCGCTCGAACACGGCGGGAGTAATATAATAACCGTCTGACAGCGCGCTATCCTCAGGCCGTGTACCGCCATACAGAAGAACGGCTCCTTCTTCCTTTCCTTTTTGAATATACCTAAGCACGGTTTCCAGCTGTTTTTCGTTCGCGCATGGTCCGAGCCATACAGAAGCGTCCATGCCGTTGCCGACCTTTAGCGTTGTTACCTTGTCGAGTAGCTTCGTTTTGAAGAGCCCGTAAATGGACTTTTCGACAATCACTCGACTGGTCGCCGTGCACTTCTGTCCCGTCGAGCGCAGCCCGCCGCTAATTACAGCGTCAACGGCTAAATCCAAATCGGCGTCGCCCGCGATAATGATCGGGTTTTTGCCGCCCATCTCCAATTGATATTTCGCTCCGCGGGAAAGGGCAGCCTGACCGACTTGTTTTCCGACAGCGTTAGAGCCTGTGAAGGTGATGCCTTGGATACCGGGATGATGGGCAATCCCATTCCCGACCACAGAACCGCTGCCTGTAATCATATTAACGACGCCCCGAGGAAAACCTGCCTCATGAAAGCACTGCATGACAGCCGCCGCCGTTACCGCCGTTTCCGTTGCCGGCTTCCAAACGACCGTATTGCCGTATATCAAAGCCGGAGCCATCTTCCAGATCGGGATCGCCACGGGGAAATTCCAAGGCGAGATTACACCCACTACGCCAAGCGGCACACGTGTCGTAAATAGAAACGCCTCCGCATCGCTGGACGGAATGACATCGCCGATTTTGCGCAAGCCTTCTCCGGCGTAATAGCGCAAAATCGCAGCTCCCCGCGCAGTCTCCCCCTTCGCCTCGGCAAAGGTTTTCCCCATTTCCCTGCACATCGTTTCTCCAATGTCATCCAAGCGGCTTTCCAGCAGCTCCGCCGCCCTGACGAGCAGCTGCCCGCGCTCTGCGCCTGTCTTCTTCCGCCACAGCAGTCTTGCCGTTTCTGCTTCATAAACCGCTTCATCAAGCTCAACGCCGGTAGAATCCGCAACATACCCGACGATCTCCCGTTTGTTTGCCGGATTAATGCTTTCCAGGCGTTCCCGATTGCCGGGCTGCTTCCACTGCCCGCCGATATAATTGTCGATAACAACGGCTTCCTTCATAAAAAGTCATCTCCTTTTCTATGCCGATACGACTGTATTCGTTAATGTGCCAATTCCCGTTATATCAATCTCGATCCGGTCACTCAGCTCCAGCGTGAACTGTTCCGGCGGCACGATACAAGTTCCGGTAAGAAGCACAGTGCCGTCAAATAAGACATTATCTTTGGCGAGATAAGCTACCAATTCTCCAAATTTCCGTTTGAGCTGGCCCGTATTGGCCGATTCGTCAACGACCTTCTTGCCTCCGCGGTAAATGCGGCAGGTTATTTGAAGATCATAAGGATCCGCAACGGTATCGGCCAGCCGAATAGCAGGGCCGATGGAGCAGGATTGACGCCAAATTTTGGCCTGCGGCAAATAAAGCGGATTCTCGCCTTCGATGTCTCGGCAGCTCATATCGTTTCCGATCGTATAGCCGAGGATACTCCCGTTCCGATCCAGCACCAACCCGAGCTCCGGCTCCGGAACCTGCCAGCTTGAATCGCTTCGCAGGCACACTTCGCCGCCCGGTTCGGCCGTCCGCGCAGCAGTCGATTTCATGAACAGCTCCGGCCGGGCGGCATCATACACTTTATCGTAATAGGTAGGGCCCTTCCCGTCTCCGTCTGCCGCTTCATAATTTCGCGCTTCCTTGCTCCGCATATAGGTTACGCCTGCCGCCCATATCTCCGGGGCTTCCAGCGGAACGATCAGATCAAGCTGGTGAATCTCTTTGTTCAACACTTGGGATGAGTCGATTTTCCGCTTTACCTTTTCTAAAACGCTAACGCCGTCCCGCGCTGCCCTTTGTACCAATGATATAAAATCGGAATCCTCCAGCGGAAAAATTTCTTCGGTATCCGTAATCGCAGCTAATTTGATGGAAGCATCCTCTCGATAACGAATTATGCGCATAAAACCACTCCTTTGTTTTATAATATAAAACTATATTCTATAATATAGTCAAAAAAAGAGCTTCTTGTTGTCCGTCCATAACCTTCGAAAAGAAACAGAAGCTCTTTTATGACCGATATCCTAAATGGGCGGAAATCCGGCTTGTTTCGTTCAACAGCAGCTTAACAAATTGCTGCAGCTGCGTTTCGTCGACATGTGAAACTAAGGTAGAAATACTCATAGCTGCGGCACAATGGCCGGTATGGTCGAAAATGGGTGCTGCGGCGCAGCGAACGCCGGGTTCGTTTTCTTCACGGTCAAATGCCACCCCGTTCTGTCTCACCCCGTTCAGTTCCTCCAAGAAGGCATCCTTTCGGTCAATGGTCTGCGGGGTATGGATATGGAATTCGTAATTGTCGAGAATCCGGGTCAGTTCGCCCGGAGTACGATAAGCAGCCAGCACTTTCCCGACTGCGCTGCTGTGAAGCGGAACCCGGCGTCCGATTCGCGAGTAGCGAATGGCCGCTTTCGCCCCTTCCACCTTATCGATGTATACGCCTTCATTGCCGTCCATAATAACTAAGTGAACAGATTGACCGGTCAAGTCAGACAGCTCCTGAAGATGGGGCCTGGCTGCGCCGCGAATATCCAAACCTTGCAGCAGCAGCTGGCCCTTCTCCACAAGCGTCATCCCCAGCCTATATTTTCCGGTATGTCCCTCTTGATCGATATAGCCGTGCATTTGCAGCGTTTTGAGCAAAGAGTGAACCGTGCTTTTGTGTAGATTCATCAGTTGGCTGATATCGGTAATTTTCAATTCCTTATTTTGGTCGTCAAACAAATTAAGAATGCGCAGAGCACGGTCTAATGATTGAATGATCGGCATGGGCGTATATTCATCCTCTGTTTTATATGATAGAACGATATGAGCGATATGAGTCATTTTACCAAAGGGTTTCTTATTCGTCCAGCCAATATTCATCCTGCTCCGCCAAGTTACGTTATTTTAAAATTCCGGTATCCAAGGCGTTCCAAATATTGCTTGCTCGTACGGATCGCTTCAGGCGCAGGCATAAGAGGATTGCCTCTCCGGGTCGGACTCCATTGGTTGCCGTCCAATTCAACTAAAGCATAATACGGATATCCTTTATCTTCCAGGTATTGCAAGATGCTCCTTAAGTCGACAGTGCCCATCCCGAGCGGCGTATAACCAAGAAAACCGGTAGCATCGATTTGACGCCCTTCGGCATCCGTCTCTATCGGGCCTCCAATATAATCTTTCAGATGCAGCATCCGGATCAGCTCATAGTACTCTTGAATAATCCGGGCGGGATCCGTGCCTCCCTTGGCGATCTGACCGACATCCGGGGCAAAGGCGACATAACGGGAATCGACTCCTTCCAGCACTCGCCGGATTTCTTCTTCCGTTTCAACGGCGGTTCCGGTGTGCGGATGAAAACAGCATAACAGCCCCTTATCCGCGATGCGCTTCGCAAGCTCATTTAAGGTTAAGATAATGTCCGAAGCATGGTCTGAAAAAGCATAGGAAGAGCGATTCAGCATCGTTCCGCCGATCACGACGACCGGCCCTTGGAATTTCAAATAGAGATCAACCCATTCCATCACCTTGTCGATCGCATCCCGACGCTTTGGTGAATCCGTCAATTCGAGATGACAGTATAAGGAAGTCAATTGCAGCTGGTGCCGCTCAAACACGGCCAATAAGCTTCTATTCCGAGATTCCCAATCCTCCAGCACCCACCCGAATGTCTCCGTTCCCCAATAGCCGCAGGCCGCGATCTCGGATACCGCTTCCTCGATCCCCTCATTGGGCCACGTAATCGCGGTATGTCCAAATCGCAAATGATTCATCCCATCACCCCCCGATCTATGACTTCATGATTTGCCTGCTGCTGGCGCCAAGAATATTGCGGCTTGTAATTCAGCTTGCCCAGCAGTTTTTTCTGAGTAATTAATCCTTCCGTCCCTGCCAAGCCGGCAGCTTTGTCTATCAAGTCTGGCCAATGCTTTGCGACAACCTCCTTTGTATCCTCGACGTGCCGGCTGTCGGTCAGCAGATAAAATACTTCGAACGGATCCAGCTCATTCGACTCGATTGCGAGCGTAAAGGCTTGCGCGGCATCTCTTGGATCCAAGTACTGATGCGTGGTAACCACCGGTCCGCCTGCGTGCTCCCGGGCGGGAACCGAAATCCCGTATTTGTAATGATCGCTTTGATCCGGCCAATCAAGTCCTTGCAGGCGAAACGCTACGGTCCGAATGCCATATGCTCTCGTATAGGCTTGCAAAATTTCTTCTCCCAATACTTTGGACAACGCATAGGCATCTTCCGGACGGTTCGGATGCTCTTCATCGATCGGCAAGTAATCCACTTGAAACGGAGTGCCGCTTAACCGCTGTCCCAAGCCAAGCGTATAATAGGAAGATGCCATGGCTACGGTCTTAACTCCGAATCTGCGGGAGGCTTCCATCAAATAATACGTACCCATCGTATTGACCTTCATGCACTCGTCTTCAGGCAGGTTTTGGATTCTCGGTTTGCCGGGATGCAGCGTCGTATCATAGGGGAGCGCGGCAAGATGAATGATCGATTCCGCTTCCGACAATTGAACGGCACGCATGCAATCCGCAAGCGTCGTAAGATCACCCTTAACAAACAGTATGTTTCTCGGAAAACGGGAGGCATCCGGGGCGACGCGGTCAAATGCCGTTACCTGATAATCTTGTTCGATCAAATAATCGATCATATAACGCGCCAAGCGGCCCGCTCCCCCGGTGACCAATACTTTTTTGTTCATCTTCAAGCCCTCCCCAGTTTATTCTGCAGGCTTTGTAAATAATGAATGCTTTCCCGAAAATATTCCTCGCTCTGTGAAGCGGTATCCCGCGCCGCATCGAAGAGCATCCACCCCGGCTCGACAATCAAATGCAGCCCGTCAGCCCGCGGACTTTTTTGCGCGAGCAAGCTTAACGCTTTAGGGATGTCGACATGCCCTTCACCGAGCACGCACCCGAATGCGGTTAGCGGAATATAACCCTTTGCCTCGCTTTTGACGACCTTCATATCTTTAATGTGCGTCGTAAAGGCATAAGCTGCCAACGCTTCAATGTCCTCGTTCGGATCGCTAAAAACGGTATAGCCGTTGCCGGTATCAAGCGCGGCTCCAACATATGGCGAACCAACGGAATCCAGAAGATGCGCCAGCTCGCGCCCGGTAAAGTCGCAATGATTTTCTACGGCAAGCCATACGCCTGCATCTTCAGCAATTTCGGCAGCTGCCTGCAGGGCAGGAACGAGCGCTTCTAGATGCTCGCGAATGGATAAGGATGGATTAAACCGGCTCGTTTCCACATCCAAGCGGCCATAAGCCGTTCGCACGACAGGCATTTTAAGCTGCCTTGCATGCTCTACGGCTTGGCGAAACCGGTTCGCTCCTCCCTCATCGGCGAAGGGGCCCGCCAGACTGAACGCTCCCGGCGCGCTTAACTCCAGCTCGATGGCCTTCGATTGCGCTAAGTATCCAAACTCTGCCAGCTTTACGCGATCCTTCGGAAGCGTTCTTACCTGAAGAACGGTACAGCCAAGCTCACCGGCTCTCTGCAGCTGCCACTCTGCAACATCATCCTCTTCCACGTCAGCGGGAACAGGATAAAAGCCGCCCGTAAATCCAATTCTCATGGAATTGATTAGAGTATGCGTTTCAGCCTGCGGCATGATAGACCCTCCTTTATGACTTCCATTTCTCGTCATATTCTTTTTGCATAATGGTGATGAATTCTTCGACTCCGATACTCTTCAGCTCTTTCTGAAATTGATCCCAATCCTTCTCGATATCACGGTTTCCGACGATAAAATCAGCCGTTGACTCGCTGACAATCTTGTTGATCTCGGTTTTCAATTCATTCCACCTTTTAGCCGTTTCATTATCGAAGAAAAACTTCGGAGTCGTGATACGCGCGGCGACCTTGTCATACTCTGCCGCCGCACGGTACAGTTCCGATTCCAAATCGAATTGCCCTTCCGGAAGCGCTTCTCTCGCGTCGGACCCAAACGGAGGCCATGCGCCGCCAATGCCGTGCCAATGAACCTGCTGCGGTTCCTGCCACAAGTCTTTCCCCAAGATCTTATACTGAGCCTCGCCGCCGTTTGCGGCAGCAGTGCCGGCTGCCGGTTTATCCCAATGTTTGCCTTGCACGCCGTAACGATTTCTCAGGAAAAACTCATGCGAATACATCACATCGACCAGCTTCATGACGATATCTGCATTTTTTCCGTTTGCAGGCAGCATGAACACCGGATTGCTGATTTTACCGTACTGATTGAAATAAGCATTTTGAAAACCGTCAGGACCCTTAAGCGGAAGAACAATTTCATAATTCATTTTGGTAGCATCGTTCGCCGCAAATACGTGCTGGCCTCCGCCCGGTACCGCGCCAACCGTGTTTCCGTCGTTCAGCTCAACCAACTGCCTCATCTGGTTCTCGTCATTCGTGAAGGAAGAAGGATCAATCAAGCCTTCGGCATAGAGCTTGTTCAGGAACCGCAGCCCTTCCCGCCATTCGGGAGTCGTATACGCTGCCGAAATTTTATCGTCCTTGACATAAAGGTTATTCGAATCCTGGTAAGTGAACGCATTCATAATAAAATCGTCAACCGTCGCAAACCAGCTTTGCGTTGAGCCTACCATCGGAATTTCGTCTTTCTTGCCATTGCCGTTGAGATCCGTTTCTTTGACCGCTTTCAAATATTGATAGAGTTCGTCCGTCGTCGCAGGGACAGACATGTTCAAGGCTTCAAGAAACTTTTTATTCACCCAAAAACGCATCGCCCTGTCGCAGTTATAGCATTCCCCGACGGCATTGAGCGCATATATATTTCCGTCAGGCGCAGTGGTGGCCGTTTCCATTTCCGGGATTTCCTCAAACAGCTTTTTGATATTAGCGCCGTTCCTGTCGATCAAATCCCGCAGGTCGCGGAACACGCCTTGCGAGCCGTACGTTGCCAGCATCGCATTGTCGATGCCGGGAAAGCCCATAATGAGATCTCCCAAATCCCCGCCGGAAGACAGCTCGAGATTCAGCTTCTCAATGGAATCGGCGGAAGGGTACAAGTTCCACTTGATATGGACATTCGTTTGATCCTCCAGCCATGTCGTCAGCTCGTTCTCGCCGTATTCATACGAGGTTACCGTCGGATCCCGCGGAATCGTAATCGTGATGGTCGTTTTTTCTTTTGTAATCGGAAGCACGCCAGGCTCGGAAATTCCGGATTCGCTGCCGGTATCGGCAGGATCGGCTTTTTGGTTACTACCTTCGTCCCCAGAGTTTTGACTGCATGCGCTTAACAGCATGGAAGCGGCTAACACCAGCATAAGCAGGCTGACACCCAACTTTTTCATTTCTGTTTTCCTCCTCATTTTTTATAATCAATCGGTTGTCATGGCGGACCGCTCCAACCGCTCGATGCCCCTTGCCTGTTTCCTTCTCAGCCTTTTATCGAACCGATCATGACGCCTTTAACGAAATATTTTTGCACAAACGGATAAACCAGCCATATCGGCAGACTTGCGACGATAATAATCGAATATTTAAGCAGATCCGCCAGCCCTTGTTTCCTGGTCATATCTTCCGTATCCGTGATGGAAGCCGGGTCGATCTGATTTTGAATAAGAATATCTCTTAGAACAATCTGCAGCGGATAAAGCTCATCGCTCTTCAAGTAGATAAAAGCATTAAAATAAGCATTCCAATGAAATACCCCATAGAACAGCACCATGACCGCCGTAATGGCTTTCGAAAGGGGCAGGACGACGCTCCACATAAAACGCAAATGCGAGCACCCGTCAATGGAAGCGGCTTCAAAAAGCTCCTGGCTTATCGTCGATTGATAGAAGGTTCGCGCGATGATCACATTCCAAACGGAAAGCGCTCCAGGCAGGAGCATCGCCCATCTCGTATCGATCATCCCAAGATCTTTTATCAGTAAATAGTTGGGGATTAGTCCGCCGTTAAACAGCATCGTAAAAGCAAACAAGTACATAATGATATTCCGGCCTACCATCGTTCTTCTGGAAAGCGGGTATGCGGCCAAGATCGTCAAGATCACATTGAGGATGGTTCCCGCTATCGTATAAAATATCGTGTTCCCATAACCGGTTAACACTCTTGGATCCTTAAAGACGGCCTGATAGCCTTCCAGCGAAAAATGAACCGGCCACAAAAACACGTCTCCCGAGATCACGGACAGCCTGTCGCTAAAAGAGGCGCTGAAAATATAGATTAGCGGGTACAGGACGATTAGCAGCGCGATCAGCAGCAACAAATCATTAAAGAAATAAAACGTTTTATCGGATCTTGTAAGCACAATCTTGCTTTTCATCTAACAGCTCCCCTCTTTACCACAGGCTGGTCTCTCCCGCTTTTTTGGCAAATTGATTAACAAGCATGATTAATATAAAATTCACCATCGAATTGAAAAACCCAATAGCCGTCGCATACGAGTAATCCGGGGCGCTGGAAGCCAGACTCACCGTATAAACATAAGTGGATATCACTTCGGAAGAGCTAAGATTCAATGGATTTTGCATTAAAAATATTTTTTCGAAGCCAATTCCCATAATCGAACCGGCATTCAATATGAGTAGAGTTACGATGGTGGGCATAATGCCGGGCAGATCGACATGCCGTATTCGCTGCAGACGCGTAGCCCCGTCAATCGTCGCCGCTTCATGGATTTCCGGGCTGATCGCAGACAAAGCCGCTAAATAAATAATGGTCCCCCAGCCGGTTGTCTGCCATATGCCCGACCATACATACACCGACTTAAACCATTCCGGCTCGCCCATGAAGTTAATCGGATCGGCTCCGAACAACCCCATTCCCATATTAATAATTCCGATTCTAGGGTTTAGAAACTGCAGGATCATCCCGACCATGACAACAGTGGATATAAAGAAAGGCATATACGTAACAAACTGGACAACTTGCTTAAATCGGGTTTTTAACGTTGCGTTTAAGGCTAAAGCCAAAATGATGGGGAGCGGAAAACCCGCGATTAAATCATAAAAGCTGATTATGAGGGTGTTGGTAATGACTCTCTTGAATTGATAAGAGTTAAAGAACTTCTCGAAATGCTCGAATCCGACCCACGGGCTGCTCCAGATTCCATCCATGATTCTAAAATCTTTGAAAGCCAGCTGAAGGCCGTACATCGGAAAGTACTGAAAGATAATTACCCAAGCAAGAGGAAACAAAATAATCAAATACAACTGATAGTCCTGCCGCATCTGTTTTAGCTTTCTGCCGTCGCCTAAGGGACTTGTGTTTGGTTTCAAGCAGGGCAACCTCCTTTTATAGAATTGCAACTTCTGAAGATACAATGAAGGAGAAACCATCGAAATATAAGTAAACGCTTACAATTCGTCGATTCAATCTCCTTTCATTCTGGAATGAGGCCTATGGCCTATTGGTTGTTTTTGTTTTACATTATAAAACACTGTTTAATATTAATGAATTAGTGAGAATATATCATTGGAATATTTCCAAGTCAAGGATGATTTTACGAATATAAAACACTCCGACAGGATGTGATAATTCCCGACAATAATCTTCATTTGCAATAAAAAAAACCGCTCGAATATAAGCGGTTCAGATTTCCAACTGGAGACTTAACGATGAACTTCTAATTCGGGCAGGTCTGATGTTACATCGTGATGATGACATTTCCCTTCTTGCGGCCTTGTTCGACATAGCGGTGCGCCTCGATCATCTGCTCGAGCGGAAAGCAGCGATCAATTACTGGTTTCAGACGGCCCGTCTCGGTCAACTCTTTGAGAAAAGCTAGATTTTCTTTACTCGGGACTGCTGTCCCGCCGATAATATTCTTGTCTGTCGTCACCGACAACCACAGCGCTTTGAGCTCTGACCCTACCATTCCCGTATGAAGATAATACCCCTTGTCCTTCAGCGAGCTTTTGCATTGTGAAAGCGAAGTCTTGCCTACCGCGTCAAATATAATATCGTAGGTCTCTCCGTTTTTCGTAAAATCCTCTTGCGTATAGTCTATTGCCTTATCGGCTCCCAAGGATTTGATCATTTCAACATTCGGTCCGCTGCATACCCCCGTAACTTCTGCCCCAAAGTACTTGGCAAGCTGTACCGCAAAAGTGCCTACACTTCCCGAAGCGCCAATGATGAGAACTTTTTGTCCGGGCTGGATGTTGCCTCTTTTGAGGAAAAATAGAGCGGTATTGGCCCCGATAGAAAGAGTTGCTGCTTCCTCATTGGTCATATCCTTCGGCTTCGTCACCACCGCCCCGTCTTCGGGCAGGCATTTATACTCGGCGTGGGCGCCAAAGTTCGCCTGGAAGGTCGATGCAAAAACCTGATCACCCGCCTTGAACCGCGTTACATTTGTGCCGACTGCTTCCACTTCACCGGCCAGCTCCATTCCGAATATCGGATTCCTTGGTTTTCTGAAACCTAAAGCGATTCGACCGGGGAGCCAGAACATGGGGGGAACTGTAAAACCTCGCATTCTGCAGTCCCCAACGTTTACCGTTGTCGCCTGTACTTTTACCAATATCTCATGGTCTTGGGGGGCAGGTTTCCCGACCTCTTTGAGCCGAAGAACCTCCGGTGGTCCGTATTTGGTTGCTACAATCGCTTTCATTTATGAACCCCGCCTTCTTATAAGGTGTGCTGCGATGATCCGGTTGCCTGAGTTTTAGCTGACAGGGAAGCAAGCGCAGATACGTTAAAGCCTTTCACGATGAGCCAAACCGCCAGAATCATTTCATAAGTGGCTATCGGTAACGCTAAAATGGCTAGCAATGTTGAAAATGGAAGAATGATATCGAATAGGAGCAACAATCCTGCAATCAGAATGAGTGCTGCTCCTATAAGACCCCAGCCTGAAATCAAGCGGGGAACGAGTTTTGATTTATACAGCAAATAGCTGTACAGCATCGTGTTTACGCCCAGCAAGAAATTGGGGCCCAGCCGAAATGTCCAGTCATGCATCGCTATTAACAATGTACCTGAAATTTGATAAGAAGCTGCGATCGGATCTGCCGATGCTGCCAATTCCCGGCTTAAGGTCAGTAGGGACAGGACGCTGATGATGCCAACACTAATGGCAACTGCTTCAAGAAGCCTGAAGGTGACATACCCGATCGCTATGCTTTCATTTTGTTTTTTTAAGACTGGAAACAGCGTAATCGAAGTGCCAATAGCCGAACAGACAAGAATTAACTCCATAACCGCTCCCAGTATGACCCGATTTGCATGTTCAGCGCCTTTAATCAGGTAATCGGGACCTTTTAGAATAGGATTGTATAAAAGAACGCCTATTATTGCCGTGGACGTCGCAAGTATAAACAGCACCCCCGCAATTATTGCTCTATTCCTGTGTGTATTCATTTGTTTGTCTCTTCCTTTCGCCAGATTTTTCTTAGTCGGATTTAACGCGTTCGAGCGAGAGTAACGGCATTCCTAAATCCCGGATTTTTCTCAAGAACCCATATAGCGCAGCCTGATCGACCGGACCTGCTAATAACGTATCGCCGTTCTCTTCAAGCCGGATGGTGAGGCCCTCGAACCAGTCGCTCCGCCAGGGACCCAAATGTCCTTTGATCCTGATTTGATACACGAAAGCTTCACTTGCATCCGTTTTGGAGCTTTGATGATTTGTCATTACCCTCTCCTTCGTAAAACATTGTGGCGGGCGTAAGCGCGTTGACATCCGGCTAGCTCGCTTGTTTGGGTTAATTAGAAGATACACGTTCATGTGGTGAGAGGGCATCACCATATTGGGTGATTGATGTGGCGATTTGTACCCGGTGATTTGTCAATCGGGGGTTTTTGCCGGAGAGAGAGAAACCCCGGCCGAGGTTTGTTAAACCTTCAGGCCGGGGTTAGGATTTGCGAGCTCGTTATAATAAATCTAATTTCTCAGCCCGACGGACTGCCGACCGCCGGTTGTTCACCTCGAGCTTGTCGTAAATGTTCTTGGTGTGAGTCCTCAAGGTGTTTACGGACACCCCGAGTTCGCGGGCAATGTCCGGGCCGCTCAAGTCGGATCTCAGTAGCCGAAGCACATCGCGTTCACGTTCGCTCAGCGGCTCGCTCAAAACCTGATTGACAGACGTTTTTCCCTCAATCTTGCTGAAGGCTGCAAGCAGGCGACGGACATAGTTCCGGGCGATCCCTTGTTTCAGGGCTGATTTCAGCAGTGCCTCCATCGGTTGGCCTTCATCCGCAAAGATACGGACGTAGCCCTCTGGCTCGGCCAGAGTCAGCCCGCGTTCCAGCGGCACTAGCGCAGCAGGGATGGCGCCTTGCATCTGTTGAGCAAGTGCCTGCAGGATCAGGATTTCAATCGCGCTTCCCGTCCTCGCGCCTTCTTCCGCTGCTTGGAGGAGGCGCTCCAAGAGTCCCAGTACCTCAAGCACCGAGAGGTGTGCACGGTCGCTCTTATACCGGGCTAGGAGCACCCTAGCCAGAGTGATGTGCTCGAATTCGCGCAGGTAACTAAGATCGTCCCGGACGGACAGGCCATGCTCGCGTGCCCAGCCGAAAGCTTCGCCCAACCTCCCCTGCGCGACCCGCACCCGGGTCTTTAACGCTGCAATAGGACGCACATTTGGAAAAAAGTTACTCACGTACAGAAGCTCTGCCTCGTGGAGCAGATTGAGCGCTCCGTCCAGATCTCCTTGGGCTTCCCGTATTCGGGCCATCGCGACACGCCAGCGATACCGGTTTTGCGGGAACCCGGCTTGCTCGCCTTGATCCTTGCTTTTCAACAGGTGCTGCGCGGCCGTGTGCAGATCGTCTCGCTCACGGCAGAGTTCACTCATTCCCACGTACATGTCCGCCGTCCCCCGCAGTAAAGGATCGCCCTGCTCAATCGCAAGCTGCAATCCCCGCTCATAGTCACGCATGGCCTGGCGCAGTCGACCTTGCGCAATGCTAATTTCGGCCAGAGCGATTGAGCCCCCGATTACGTCAGAGATGCCCCCGGCCGCCTGAACATTAGCCATGCCATCGGCAAACGTCCGATACGCCGACTCGAGATCCCCGTTCGTCCAGGATGCGAGCCCTAGGAGCGCTGTTGCCGATCCGCGACGGAGATGGTCGTCCTCAGGCACGAGGTCGAGTACCCGCCGAGCGTATTTCATGGCGGCGGGGATATCGCCCAGCGCCTGAGCATGTGCGGCACGGTACAAAGCGATCGTACCCGGGAGCCCATGAAATGCCGCTTCATCCACGACGACCATCCCGGCTGATGGAGCTTCCAGTCGCTCGCGCGAGTCTGCTGTCGTCTCGAGCCATCGTTCTGCGTCCCGCAATCGATCCAGAGCGGCCTCGGTCTTGTCGCAAGATAGCAACGCCCAGGCATAACCGGCGCTGAGCACAGGCCTGCAGCAGACCACCTTGTCCGGGAGCGCCTTCAGCCAGCCCAACACGGAAGCCTCCTGTCTATTCCTCTGCATGGCCGGCAATGCCAACTCGACCAGGTCCGCCGCTCGCTTGAAATCCTCGGCGGCCAATGCGTGGCGGATCGCATCTGCGGGCGAGCCATGCTGATCGTGCCACATGCTCGCCCGCCGATGCAGCGCAGCTACCTGATCGGGCTGATCCGCCCTCAAATGAGCAGAGAGAACCTCGGCAAAGAGGTGATGATAGCGATACCAGCGACGCCTGTCATCCAATGGAACGAGAAAGAAATTGCCTCGCTCAAGGGCCTCCAACCGCGCGTTCCCCTCCTTCTGGCCGGTGACCGCATCGCAGAGCGGGCCATGCAATCGATCAAGAATGGAGGTTTGAAGCAAGAAGCTCCTGACATGGTCGGGCTGACGCTGCAGGACCTCTTCGACCAGATAGTCCAAGATGTACCGATTGTGTCCGGCGAATGCCCGAATGAACGCAGGAATGTCCTCGCGCCCCTGTATCGAAAGTGCCGCCAGCTGAAGCCCCGCAATCCAGCCTTCCGTACGGGTCTCCAGCACGGCAATGTCTTCAACGGCAAGACTAAGGCCCATGACTTGATTGAGGAACGCTGCCGTTTCGCCGGGAGTAAAACGCAGGTCGGCGGCACGCAGCTCGGTCAAGTGGCCCCGGGCGCGTAACCGGCCCAGGGGAAGCTGCGGATTCTCGCGGGTGGCGATGACCAGATGCATCTGTGGCGGGAGATGCTCGAGAAAGAAGATGAGAGCATCGTCGATCATTTTGGCGTCGACTACATGGTAGTCGTCAAGGACGAGAACGAATTTATTCGGGATAGCTGAAATTTCGTTGAGCAGAATCGTAAGCATCGAGTCGATAGGCTGCGGTTGCGGGGATTGGAGCGCACTAACCACGCTTCCTCCAATATTCTCAGCAATTGTCTGCAGAGCAGCAACAAGGTGAGTCAGGAATCGTGTGAAGTCGTTATCTCCTGCGTCCAGCGACAACCATGCGACAGGTCGATCGCAACCAGCGACCCATTCGCTGACCAATGTGGTCTTGCCAAAGCCGGCGGACGCGGAGATGAGGGTCAGCTTGCGGTCCAAACCCTCGTTCAGCCGATCCATCAGCCGCGGTCGAATGACAGCCTTTGTCCGTGGCACGGGGATATATAGTTTTGTCGCTAAAATAGGCATATTCATACATTAATAATAACACGCAACCTGCTTCTGCTCCTATCATTTAATATCTTCGGTTTACAAATGCAAGTAAACCTCACAGGTACCCGATTCCCTGACGGGGGAATTGCTGCACTTCTTTATCTTGACCCCACAAAAATCTTACGTCGTTCATAGGCAAAAAAGATCATCGACACGCCTAATATCGCGCAAATCATATACATAATGGAATAAGAGGAAAGGTCTGCAATCGGGCCCATAACGACACCGCCAAGCGAAACACCCAAATCAGCCATAGCAATAAATAACCCAATTAACACATTGCGGTTTACCTGCGGCAATACAAAAGACAAATATGTCGTTAACGTTGGATACAGAAGTGCCTGAGCAACTCCCATTAATAGAGCACCCGCATAGAAATAGGCGGCTCCACCTGCTATAGAGAAGCTTACGCTTTGCGCCGCTATTGCGAGAATGAGCATAGTTCCCATCATAAAAGACGTATGCCATTTCCCGTCCGATGGGATTTTCTTCCTCAAGACGAACCGGGCCACGACCACGGCCCCTGCCTGCAGCATGAGATAAACGGCCGCATTGCCGCCTTCGATTTGCGCAGCGTATAGCGGAATAAAGGTTGTCACCGCTCCAGATACAAGGGAAGCGGTCAGCATAAGGACGCTGCATTTAAATAAATGCGGGTTTTTGACGAGCTGGCCGAAGGACTGAAGCATCGTGGCGCCCTGCCCCGTCTGCCCCGAAACAGGATCGGCCTCTATTTTATCCATTTTAGCACTATAACCCACCACCCCTGTAAGGATGGCAATGGCGATCATAGCCGCTGTAAAATAATTCATATTACCAGCTTGCCACATGCCTAAAGCTAGCAGAGGACCGATAATACCGGGCATGTAAGCGCATAAGGAATACATCGAGATTCCTTGCGAACGATCCTTGTCCGGCAGCGCATCGATAATGCCCATCTGTAAGGCCATGGAGAAAAAAGCGGTGCATACCCCTTGCAGCATGCGGGCAACGAAATACCCCCCCAATCCGGTAATCGAGTATAGGATGAGAGCCAAGCCATTGATAACAAGAATCGTGCGTAACACTTTAATTGGTCCATGCTTGTGAATTATTTGGCCTGCCCACGGCCGGAAAAGCATGGTCGTAAACAAATAAGCCCCCATGATGATCCCGATCGTCGTATTAGTGGCCCCCAACGACTCGCCCTTCAAAGGAATAATGACATTCAATATAGAGTTAGCGCTGAAATAGAAAAGCGTCAACATATATAACCGCAGAAAAGGCCAAGACAGTGCTCCTCTCACAAACCTTTACTCCTCTCCCTAATCTTTTTGATAGCTCGCATTGCCATCTATCATTACGTAATGATCATTTGCAGCAATTTCCTTGCATACGCGGACTGAACGTCTTTTAATTGCTCAATTTTGACCATTTCCTCGATTTGGCCATTTCTAATGATCATGACTCTGTCGCAAATATAGGACGCGGCTTGAATATCATGGGTGATGAAGATATATCCTATATTGTAAATTTCCCTCAAGCTTTTTAACAATTCAAGCACCTGGATTTGAACAGATCCATCCAAAGAGCTGATGGCTTCATCTAATACAATACATTTCGGTTCTGTAGAAACGGCTCTTGCAATGCACACCCTCTGAGCCTCCCCGCCCGATAACTCATGAGGATATTTTGTTCGATAGGACGGGTTCAACCCCACTTGATACAATAGCAGATCAATCTTGATTTGAGCCTCCTGTCGAACCATTCCTTGCAGCTTTAAGGGTTCCATCATGGCCTGTTCCACGGTATAAAACGGATTGATGGAGGAGGTATAGTCTTGAAATACGGCGCTGATATTTCCCAATCTCGCTTTTCGGTCATCTACGCTCTTTCCCTCAAACAAAATGGTTCCGTGATCAGGTTTCTCAATCCCTAATAGCAATCGCCCTAATGTAGATTTGCCGCTTCCGCTTTCTCCGATAATACCCAAACATTCCCCTTGCTTGCATTCGAAGCTAATGTTTGACAAAACCTTCTGTCTTTCCCCGGAAAACAATCCGCCTTTTTTATAGGATTTCTCAACCTGATTAACGCTCAGCAACGCTAACGCCCCCCATGATTTTCTTAAAATGATGATTGAGCGCCAGCTTTGTAGAAACTAAATACCGGGTGTACTCGTGCTGAGCATCAGAGAAAATGGCCCGGGTTGTCCCTCTTTCCACAATTTCTCCGTCTTTCATAACCTGAACCTCATCCGCCATTTTTTGAACAATGCCCAAATCATGCGAAACAAAAATCATCGAGCAGCCCATTTTCTCCCGCAACCGTATGAACTGTTCAACGACCTCGAATTGCGAGATCGTATCGAGCGCTGTCGTCGGCTCGTCGGCGATTACAATGTCGGGTTCCAACACGATGGCCAGCGCAATCATAACCCGCTGCAGCATACCGCCCGACAACTGGTGCGGATACATATTCATCACCGAGACCGGGTCTTTCAGCATGACACTAGCCATGGCATGTTTCATCTTGGCTGTTATTTCTTCACGGCTCCAGCCGAAATGCCAGGCAAGCGTTTCCTTTAAGTGAACCCCAATCACACAAGAGGGATCGAAGGCACGCATACCGTTTTGCAATATCATGCAGAGCTGCTTCCCTCTTTTTCTTCTCATTTCTTTTTCAGAAAGCTCGGTTAGGTTCATTCCGTTGAACAAAATGTCTCCGGATTGGCTGATACCGGCTTTATTCAATCTCATAATAGCCCTGCAGGTCAGAGACTTGCCGCTTCCGCTTTCCCCAACGATGGCTAGACAGCTTCCCTGCTTGACATGAAATGAACTATTCGGAACGATCACTTTACCCGTTCGGTTATCCCAAATTTTCAAATTTGCCGCTTCTAGAATATTCATAAATGGATTACGCCACCTCTTTTCCTTGAAGCTTTGCGCTAGAAGCGACTGTCTGCCCTTGAAGCTTATGTTTGGAGGTCATTAATTTAGGATCTAAAGCCACTTGAAGCGAATCAGACAAAAAGTTGATGGCCGATACGACAATAATGATGGTTAAACCTGGCGCCAACATGATTTCCGGCCTCGAGAACATGACTTCCCTTGCCTCATTTAACATCATGCCCCACTCCGCATTCGGAGCTTGAATGCCTAAACCGAGGAATGAAAAGCCTGATAATTGCAAAATCATCGAACCGAAAGAACTGCTTGAAATGACCGCTACGTCCGGAAGCGCAACTGGAACAATATGCTTCATTATAATTTTGATGTTGCTGACACCGAGCGCTTTGGAGAACTTCACATAGTCAGCTTCGGCATATTGCATGACTGACGTTCTGATGATTCGAGCAAACCATGCCCATTTCATGATTACAAACGCAATCAAAATATTTTCAAGACCCACCCCCAAGATGCCAATTACAGCCAATATCATGACATATCCCGGGAAAGAGAGCATCACATCGCAAACCCTCATCACAAAGGCATCCGTTTTCCCTCTAAAGTAGCCCGCAACAAAGCCGAGAATCGCCCCGATTCCTACCGATATGGCCAACGCAACAAACACCCAAAGCACGCTGGGACGGATTCCATATATTAATCTGGATAAAATGCATCGCCCCAGATGATCGTTGCCTAGCAGGTATTCCCACGACGACGGGGCAAATCGAAGCTCCATGTTTACTTCTGCGGGGTCATGCGGAGCAAATAAAGGGGCAAAAATCCCTGCAATTATAGTTACAGCGATAATGGATAAAGAGATAGCGGCTAACTTATCTTTCCATATAAGCTTGAATAGTTTCATTTAGAGATCCTTCCTTAATTTAGGGTTCATCGCCGCATTGATAATATCAGAAACGGTATTGAACAGAACAAAGGCCGCTGCCAGTACAAGGACATACGCCTGGATGATCGGGAAATCCCTGCTAAGAATAGAATTAACGCTAAGAGTTCCTAAACCGGGCCACGCAAATATGTTTTCCACGACGACCGTGCTTCCCAAAATAATGGGGATGGCCATGCAAAACACAGAAATGGCTACCTGCAATGAATTTCTTAAAATATGCATCGTTATTTTCTTCTCCGGCAAGCCGCACGCCCTGCCGTACAGAACATAGTCTTCATTTAAATTGCTTATCATTGCACTTCGAATGATCCTAAAGTACACGCCTGCAAAACTGATCGTGATCACAATAACAGGTAAAACGTAACTTTTGTACGAGTCCATCCCGCTAGTCGGCAACAGATCCAGCTTCACAGAAAAATACCAGACCATTAGCGCCGCAAGCCAGTAGGACGGCATGGATGTCAGAAAAAAGGAGACGCCTCTGACCGATTTGTCCATCCATTTCCCTTCTCTCAATGCGCAGATTACGCCTAATCCAATAGAAAACGCAATAATGGCAATAACTGAAAGCAACGTTAGTTTTAGCGTATTGAGAAAAGCCGGGCCCAGCAAAGACCACACCGGTTTTCCCGTGACGTACGAATTCCCGAAATCCAGCTGCAAACATGAAACGAACCATTTAAGGTAACGGATTAGAAATGGTTGGTCCATCCCTAACGCCGCTTTCGTTTCTGTTATTAATTCATCCGTAATTTTCGGTACGCCTTGCGCATACAATACCACTTCAGCCGGATCTAAAGGAGACAGATTGTTTAGAACAAACGTTAAAAAGGATATGATCAACAGCAAAGGAATCGATATCAATGATCTTTTGATGATATAACTGCCCATAGCAATCTCCTTTATTGGTCTAAATAAATAAAAAGGGGTTATCCCCTTTTTATTTATTTATCTATTCAAAGTGCATCCGCTCAAACGGCAGCTCATATTGCGTTTGCTTGAATGAGATGCCTTGCAAGCTTTTGGGAGCCACGACCGTCACGCTGCCGTTCGTAATCGGAATAAAGACGGCTTCGTCATGGACAATGGTTAATATATCCGCATATAACGACTTCCGTGTCTTCTCATCCGCGGACACCAACACTTCATCAATTTTCTTGTACAGCTCAGTTGCTTTCGCTATGCCGCTAGTCGTATGGTAATAAGAAGATTCGGAAGTAAATGCAGAGATTGTGCTTTGCGGGTCATATGCGAGTCCCCACGTTTGATTGAACAGCAAATCATAGTCTCCCGTTGATCTTCTGTTCGCGATGGATGAAGATTCTTCACCGGTAAGCTCAAGCTGAGCCCCTATCTTTTTTAATGTGTTTTGAATGAATTCAGCCTGCGTTTTTTGAGTGGAAGAATTGGCGTCATAGTAAAGCTTCATGGCTAATTTGTTTCCGGCTTTCGTTCTGACTTCGCTGCCGCTCTCCAAAATCCAGCCCGCTTCTTCCAAGATCTTTTTCGCTGTTTCTAAATCATAGCCTCGTTTCTTCAACTCTACATTGGCATAATTGACGTTAGATGAGAATAAGGCGTCCGCTGCTGTTTCCGTGCCGTTAAAAATTTTCTTGCTGATTGTTTCTCTATCAATCGAATACCAGATCGCTTCACGAACAGCCGTATCATGTACAGGGTGACCCGTTTTGCTGCTATTGGCCACGATCATTTTCGTATTCATCGGCTCACTTCTAATAATCTGGTAATCTCCCGAATCAGCCAGCTGATTCATAGCTTCCACATCAATGCTGTCTGCGCCCCGGTCATCCGTAAAGACGAAGTTAACTTCTCCTTTTTGCAGCGCCAAAAAAGTCGTTTCCCCTGCCGGAAGCACCTTCGCCGTAATTTTCTTTACATTTGGAGCGCCGCCCCAGTAGTTTTCATTTGCTTCAAAAGTGGCATACTGATCGGTCTTATGTTCCGTGAGCTTATAGGGGCCTGTGCCGTTGTAACCACTTACGCCATCTTTTGTTTCCCCGTTAATGAAACTTTTGGGCGAGATGAATACATAGGGTCTGGTCATCGACAATTCAAGCAAAGTCGGGTAGTACGGCTCCGAGAGAACCAATTCAATCGTAAACTCATCGCGTACCGTGCAGCTCATGATTTTCGTTGACAGCTTGATCCAGGAATGCTTGCTTGCATTGCTTTGCACGGCTTCAATATTTTTCTTTACTGCTTCTGCGTTAAATGGTTCCCCATCATGGAAGTTCACATCTTTTCTTAGTTGGAAGGTGTATACTTTGCCATCATCCGAGATGTTCCAAGATTCAGCCAGCAGCGGCTTGATGCCGTCTTCCGTATTCTCAACTAATGATTCGTAAATCATCCCTTGCGCCGGCAGGGAACCTGGATACAAATGGGGGTTCATATCGTTAATATCTTTTGCTGTGGCGTATACCAGCTCTTTACCTTGATCCGTGGCCCCCGTTTTCGCAGCATTGCCGCCGCTGCAGCCTGCCAGCAGTACAATGGAAACGATAAAAGCGAATAATATAACAACCATTTTTCTTGACATGTAGTATTCTCCTCTATATGGAACGAATTAGTTTTTCGACTTCGACTGTCTACTTATTCCTATTTCACTGCATATCATCTTCAAATCTTCTTCAAAACTTTGTACAACGAAGGCATTCGACAATAATTCGCCATGAAGCGCTTGATCAGCTTCCTCCAATTTAAGCTCGTAGGTTGCAATGAAATTATCGATCGTTGGACAGCTCGAATCCAAATATTTCGCAATGCCTTGTATGATTTTTAGCCGGTAGTAATCCTCCTTAGGCATTCACGGGATATCCCAATACCCTTCCCTTTCGTCCAAGCTCTATCGCCTCCTCATCAATATCGATGCCAACTACTTCTGCGCCTGTTCTCTTTGCTATGTACAATGGTGTCATTGAGAATGAACCCGAGCCAACCCATAGTACTTTTGAATCAGAAGTGACTTGAAATCTTCCAAATTCTTTTTCAATACAACATTCAGCAGCTTCAATGCACGGTATTTTTCCATAATCGCAACACAAAACGTAGACGTTTTCCTTAATTCCGCCGCAAGTTGGGGAAGCTCGCTGGATGTTTGTTGTTCCAGTTGTTTCGACGCTTCTTTGTTACCCTCGTCTGTTATGAATGCTGACTCGTTCTCTTCCTTCGTTCGCCTCACATTGTATCATCACATCACCAAGCTAAATCTGCCTTCAAATTACAAGTAAATCGTAATAATTACGATTATATTCCGAAGTTGCTATTTTAACAATACTTATTCCAAATAAATATATTCCTAAATCCCCGAACCCAAGGGGATAGGGTAATGATACTTTTTAAACTCTACTACAAGATTCGGGCTTTGAGTATGACTCAATAGGGCTAATCATGATGATAAGATTGTGTCGATGTCGCGAATCGGTGTAATACAGACAAATTTACGTTGAACCATCAAATGAATTTCAAATGAGCAGAGTTTTCCAGAGTAAAGGAAACCGGCTTTATTTATGATATTCTGTCTTAGCGTATATTTTCGTTCAAATGTTGGCTGAACCCCATGCCCATCAAGCTAAGATGAATCTATACCCCGAAATGGAAAAATAATCCATACCTTCTATATCAAGCATAATTCCATAGAAAGGATGGTTTTCCATGAATTCTATTCCACTTTCTATCAGTGAAGAAATGCATTTACTAGCTCAACGGCTTCAACATCATTTTTCTCCTACCCAACTTGAGGAGCTCGCAAGAAAAGCTGGATTCGTCCAACGAAAAAGCAAATATACTGCGCAGGATTTGGTTTCCTTATGTGTCTTTTGTATCGATGACTCCCCTCGCACGATAGCCAACTTGATGCCTCCAATCATCTTTCGATGAGCGCAGAAGGATTGAACCAGCGGTTCAATCCTTCTGCAGTTGCCTTCCTTCAATCCCTATTTTCAATGCTTCTCCAAGAAAAAATCTCGACTTCCTTCTCGCTGCCTTGTGAATGTAACTCCTATTTTCATCGAATCCGTATTCTGGATTCGACTGTTTTTCAACTTCCAGATCCCTATGCCGACCGTTACCAGGGTTCCGGAGGAAGTTCTCATACTGCTGGTATGAAAATTCAACTTGAATACGAGCTAAAAACCGGAGAATTCTTACAAGTGGATGTTGGCCCCGGAAGAAACAACGACGGTTTATATGGTTTAAAACGAGCGAAAACGGTAGGAATGAACGATCTTTGTATTCGAGATTTGGGCTACTTTTGTTTAGAAGACTTCGAAGAAATGGAGCAGCGTGGAGCTTTTTATGTTTCGCGGTTAAAATTGAATGTCCGCGTATATGAACAAAATAAGGAAGTTGAACAATTCAAAGATGGCAAGGTAAAAAAGCAATCGTTGTACAAAGAAATCGATTTGGAAGCCATTATGGATCGTCTTCAATCCGGAGAAATGGTAGAACTTCCCGAAGTGTATCTGGGTCTCTATAATAAATTTCGCACACGGCTTCTCATTTAAAGAACGAACAAAACGTTTAAGTGCCATCAATATCTACATGACCAATGCCCCTGACATCAATTTAAAAAAAGAGCATGTCCATGACCTGTATTCCCTACGCTGGAAAATCGAGATTTTATTTAAGACGTGGAAATCCATCTTCCATATCGACCGGTGCAAGTCGATCAAAACTGAACGCTTTGAATGTCATGTGTACGGGCAGTTAATCGCCATTTTGCTTAGTTCTTCTCTCATGTTTCAGATGCGCAGACTTTTGCTAATGAAGAAAAAGAAAGAAGCCAGTGAATTCAAAGTAATCTGTATCTTAAAAGAATATTTTCTTTCTCTACATGATGCCATTAAAAGACAAGCGGATGATGTCCAGCGAGTGCTACTCCAATTTTTTCGGATAATTGAAAAGAATGGACGTAAGTCACATCGGTATGAGAAGAAAACCGTATTTGACATTCTAAGTGTAGTCTATGAGTGTAGACAGAAATATCGATCTGCTGCCTAGAAATATGAAAATTATAAAAACTAAGCCACCAAGGCTAATTTAAGTCTGTACAAAATCCAGTTCTAGCTAATTGCTCGGATCAAGTGACGGACAGTAGCATCCGTTCCTTTTTCTTTGTTCTTAGCTTGATGGGCATGTGGCGGGACCCCTAAATACGATTTACTGCGCTAAATAGTAATAGTGTCTATTAAGGATGTCAATCATTTCTATTTTCATCATTACTTTTTTCTGGAAACAAAAGAACACCGGCAAGAGCGTGCCGGTGTCAGGTTATTGGCAAAGCCCTGGATTTTGGGGATTTTGTAATAAAAACTTATATCGTTGTCTTCTAAAATCCTATCAGGTTGTGCGCGCGTTTCCACTTTTCGCTTCCCTCCGTTATCCTGTGGTTGGCGGCCTTTTTCTTATTCCTCCATTGTTGCCAACGGTCGAACAAGAAAACAGAATTCGCGGGCACATCCATAATCGTCTTGCCAAAGCGCTTCGTTACGCATTTAACTTGAGTCTTCGCTTCAAGCGGGAAGCGAAGACCTCCAGCATGATAGCAAACGCAAGAATGAAATAGGTAATGACGCCGATTTCTCTCAGATCGGAATAAAACATGCTTGCCATAAACATGTCGAATCCGATACCGCCCGCTCCGGCGGCGGCGCCCATAGCTACCGCTACCGCAAAGTTTATTTCAAACCGCAGGAACGTCCAGGAAAGAAGGAAGGTGATCGTGGAGGGAATGACTGCTTGGAACACAATCTGCCACCAATTGGCGCCGCTTGCCTTCAACGCTTCAATGACGCCGTTATCCATCTCTTCGAATGACTCGGAATACGCTTTGACCAAATATCCGATCGAGTGAAAGCTCATGCCAACCACTGCCGCAACGCTTCCGAGCCCGGCCCCCACAGCGAAAATCAATACCCATAATACCGTAGGAACGGCTCTTATCACCGCGACGAAACCTCTGATCACATTGGAAGTTGTGTTATTCGTCAAGTTCCGGGCAGCAAACAAGCCCATGAATAGAGCGATGACAGCCCCGAATAAAGTGGTTAAAAAGGCCAGCCCCATCGTTACAAGCACCTTATATAACGCCTCAAGGAATGTAAAATGTTTAAAGTGCGGCTCGAACAGCATCGTCGGAAGCATCTTTGCCGTCTTGATGACAGAGTCTAACAGATTTAGTCCTTTATAATCGAAAGTTATAAAACTATATATCGTTATGATTGTCAGCGTAAGGAGCGTTGCCCGAATGATCACTGACGCCTTATTCAACGTTTTCACTTTAATTTTCGTACCGGTCTGCGCAGTCATTATAGAATCGCCCTCCTGACATAGTTGGAAATATACTCGATGAACAAGATCGCGATGACGATGGCGACAACCACGAGACTGGCCGTATGATAGTTCATGCTTTTGTAATAAAGATTAAATGCAAAACCGATACCCGTTCCGGTCAAAATACCGACTAGCGTAGCTTGGCGGATGTTGGTTTCAATCATAAACAAAATCCAGCTAATCATCTGAGGGATGCTGGAGGGAATGACGGATTGGAACACGATATGAAAATATCCGGCGCCCGTCGCCCTCAACGCTTCGACGGAGCCTCCGCTCACTTCATCGATCGTCTCAATGAAAGCTCTTGTCAAATAGCCGAACGATCCGAAAAACAAGGCAAAATAGCCGGTCATCACGTTCTGGCCGAACGAGAACAACAATATTAACGCCCATGCCGCGACATCAATGTTCCGGAAGACAGTGGCAATCCCTCTGCTGATGCCGCCGAGAACCGCGTTAAACCGGGTGGTATGGGCTCCGAATATAGCGAACACCAACGCAAAGACAGCCCCGGCCGACGTCGCCGCAATCGAAACGAGCACGGTTTCCTTCAATTTCATCATAATATCGGGCAGCTTCCTGAACGATTCCCCATTCGGATAAAAGTTGGAAAAACCCCAGTGTACCGCCTTTGGAATCGAGGTGAATCCCTTTGCCACATTATATTCCGTCATGACGATGGCCACGAGCGTAACAAGAATCAATACTCCCAGGAATACAAAGGCATTCATCTTTTTTCTTGCAAAGATATCACCCCGCATTTTGGCCTCCATGGTCGAAAATAAGTTCTCCCGCTTCGGAGCCGTAAATCTTATGAATCATGCTCGAAGACATTTCCTTCGGCGACCCGTCATAGACCACCTTTCCCTTGTTCACGCCAATGATTCTGTCGGAATATCTCAAAGCGACATCCACCTGATGCAGATTAACGAGTACGGTGATCCCCATCGTGGCCGAGATCGTTTTAAGATAATCCATGATGGTTTTCGCCGCATTGGGGTCGAGAGAGGCAATCGGTTCGTCGCAAAGCAGCATTTTCGGTTTTTGCACGAGCGCCCGGGCGATGCCTACGCGCTGCTTCTGCCCGCCGCTGAGCTGATCGGCCCTTCTGTACGTATGCTCCTGCAAACCGAGAATGTTCAACATTTTGACAGCTTGCTGCTTCTCTTCTTCGCTATAAAGCCCCAGCATCCCGGCAAGAGTCGATTTGTAGCCGAGTCTGCCGTGGAGCACATTCTCGATGACGCTCAGCCTGTTGACCAGGTTGTAGTGCTGGAAGATCATGCCGATTGTTCTTCTGACCCTCTTCAATTGAGCCTTATCCAGCTTAAGGACATTCTCATCGTTAAAGAAGATTTCCCCGCCGCTGGCGTCGACGATCCGGTTGATGCACCGGAGGAGGGTGGATTTCCCCGCCCCCGATGGACCGATAATCGAAACAAATTCGCCTTCCTTGACGTTAAAGCTGACGTCGGACAAGGCTGCAGTCTCTTGACCGTAATGCTTCGATACCTGTCTTAATTCCAGTAAAGTTTTCATAGGTTTGCTCCTTTACTTGGATAATTCTCTAATAGGGTTAAACCACTCGTCCTCCACTTTAAGCAGCTTTTCGTCGCCGCTCTTAGTGAAAATTCCGGAAAATTCAGAATTTTTTGGCACGAAGATCTTCTCATTGTTCGTGACCTTGTCAGAAGTAAAAGCTTCAATAAGCTTGTCCATCTCGGCCTGACTGATGTTGTCCGTATTGACCACGAACGGCGAGTTGAGAACCGGCGTAACGGAGATAAGAACAAATTGTTCTCCCGGATAAGCATCGAACGGCTCGTCCGCATTGTCCTTCACCTTGTAGACGGCGCCTGGACGATTCTCTTCGCCTTCCACAAGCTCGATATAATTATTGACGCAGGTATCGCAGAATGCCGCCGCATCCGCCTTGCCGCTGATCAGGTTAACCGCCGAGCCCTGATGAGAGTTGCCGTATAGCACCTCGCTGAAAAACTTGCCGCTGCCGCCTTCCAGCAGATCATCCGAAGTTAAATCCTTATAGGAATCCATCTTGCTGAAATAGTTCACGATACCGGATGACGGCACTTTAAATCCGGATGTAGAACTGGTGGAGACGAAGGAGAATTTCTGCGCGGCGATCGGATCGATTTTAAAGCCGTCGTCATCCTTATACTTAACTTCATTTCCTTTCTTGACCGCTAACCAGCTGTAGTATACCGCATCGTCCAATGTCCCTGACTTCCCGCTCGGCACGACAAGCGGCAGAACTTTATTATTCTTGTCATGCGCTTCGATATAACCTTGCGGGCCCAGGAAGGCCAGATCGGCATTTCCATTGGCTATAGCCTCTACGGCAATGATGTAATCCGTTGTCGTTTTGTGCTCGACCTTCTTGCCGGTTGCCTCCTCGATCATTTTGCCGAATTCTTCGCGTGCAGCGTCGAGATCGGCGCCGGACTCGTTCGGAAGCCATGCGATCGTAAGCTTGCCGCTGCCGGCCGAATTGGCCGAACAACCTGCGAATACCGTTACCGCTATCAATGACAGGATGAATGTCAACGTTCTTTTCATTTTGAAGAATCCTCCTCGACCATCATTATTATTTAATAATAAATTCCGACAATCCCTTACAAAATGAATGATACAGGCCGAATGTCAGTCGGGGATTAGAACAAGCCCTTACTTTCATTAATTTTCAACTGATGCTACCGGACCGAAGCAAAATGGCCTGCATTCATGTTGTACTCGCGATGGCATAAGTTTTTCATAAATTCAAGATCGTGGAAAATGCCCAGCATAGTCGTACCTTCCCGCATCAGTTGCTCCATCAACTCCCTGACCTTGCGTTTCGAAGCATGGTCCAGGCTGGCGGTCGGCTCATCGAGCAGAAGCAGTCTCGGGCGTTTCACCATGGCCCGCGCGATATTCAACCGAAGCTTCTCGCCGCCTGAGAATGTAGCCGGATAGCTGTCCCATAACTCTTCGTCCAGCTCGAAATGAGACAGCATTTTCTCCGCTTCGCGCTCTGCGAGAAAGTTGGTATTCCCCATCTCTACGATGGCCTGTTCGACAAGCTCCCGCGCTGTAGTCCGGGGCATCACGTTCAGGAATTGAGATACATATCCAATTTCTTGCTTGCGCAAATAAACGATTTCCCGCTCCGATGCTTCCGCCAGATTAATCCGGCCAAACTTTTTCGATAAGTACCATATGTTTCCTTCATTGATCACATACGTGCGGTAAATGCTTTTCAATATCGTAGATTTCCCGCTGCCGCTCTTACCGGTAATGCCTACAAATTCGCCTTCTTGCATTTCAAAGTTAATAGCGTCTACAGCCTTGATCTGTTTCTTCAAGTTATGAAGCGTGAACGATTTCGACAGATTTTCAATCCTCAGTATCGGCTCCACTATTCCGCCCTCTTTCCGTTAACCAACCCGGTAATTTGTTTTTTGTATAAGCCTTCCATCAACAAAGACGGTCGTAATAACCGGAAATTCCGGCTCGATCTCCTCAATAATTAACAAGTCCGCCTTCTTGCCTTCCCGGATCGATCCGATTTCATGATCCAGCTTTACCGCTTTGGCAGGATTGAGCGTTACCAGCTTGAACATCCCGGCAAGATCCATGCCATGTTTACGGTTTAATTCAAATATGGCGTGCAGCATGGCGGCCGGATAGTAATCGCTGCATAGAATGTCAATGCTGTTCATCTTGATCGCTTCCGCTGCGGACAGATTACCGCTATGGGAGCCGCCGAGCAGCACATTCGGAGCGCCTGCAGTCGTGTACATGCCTTTCTCTTTCGCTTTCAATGCGATCTCCAATGTGATCGGAAATTCGCTGATGACCGCTCCGAAGCTCTGAACAAGCTCCAATTTTTCAATCGAGTCGTCATCGTGGGAAGCAATCGCGATTTGGTGCTCCTGCGCGAACAGCGCCAGTTCTCTGATACCGTCAATCGTAAGCTTCTCTTTCTGCTGATGCCTATCGATGATCTGCCCGATTTCTTCATCGCTCAAATTGTTATAGCCCTTGACCGTAGCACGGAATACTTCGAGACACCGGTATTGCCCTTGACCCGGCGTATGATCCATAAATGAAACGAGATGCACTTTCTTCTCCGCGATATAGCTTTTCAAATTGTCGATTTCTTCGACATTGTCGATTTCGAACCGGGCGTGAAAACGGTGGCGCACCAAATGCTTGCTCCGGTGGGCTTCATCGATGATATCGATCAGCCGCTTCACATTTTCCGGCTCGCGAATCGGCTTGTAGGCATATTCCGAGCCTTTAAATAAAGAGAGCGAATGGAACATGGTCGTAATGCCGTGAGTGATCAATTCCTTCTCGGTTTCTCTAAGGCTGAGGTTGAAATCCATAAGCGACGTCGGCCTTGGAGCGGCCATGTGCTCAATATAGTCGGAATGCAGGTCAATGAACCCCGGAGCGATATACCCGCCATCGGCATCGATTACCTGGATGTCGTCCTCCGGAACAAACTCCCCTCTTCTGACGATTCTTTCAATTTGATCTCCGCTGATCAACAAATCGAAACCGTCCAATATCGCTTCTTCCGTAACGATGCGTCCACCCGTTATGAGATACACATTCTCTCCCACTTTCCTCTTATAGTAGCGAATGAACCAGCTGCTGCGTGTAACGATGCTGCGGATCCTCGAGAATCTGATCCGTCAGACCGTATTCGATCACCTTGCCGTCCAGCATAACCATCGTCCGGTCGGCCAGCATCCGGATTACGCCCAGATCATGCGAAACAATAATTATGCTGATATTCAGTTCCCTTTGCAGCTGCTTGATCAAATCCAGCACGCTCGCTTGAACGGATAGGTCTAATCCGGTTGTTACTTCGTCGAGCAATAGAATCGGCGGGTTATTGGACAGCGCCTTCGCAATTTGAACGCGCTGCTGCATGCCTCCCGAGAAGTTTTTCGGCGGTTCTTTCATCCGGCGGGAAGGGATATTCACATGCTCCAGCAGCTCGCGGCCCCTCGCTTCCATCGATCCGACATCTCTGCTACCGGCAGCGATCAATTTCTCCGCGATATTGCCGATGGAGGAGAAGCCCATCCGGAGTCCCAGAATGGGATTCTGGTACACCTTACCCATCTGATGATTGCGGATGTAGCGCTTTTGCTGGGAGGACTCTCCGAACAAATTGACTTTCCCGTTCTTGTAGGTACGGATATACGCTTCTCCCCCGGATACCTCCTGATCAAAGTACAGGCATTGCATCAGCGTCGATTTCCCGCTCCCGCTTTCCCCGACGATACCGAATACCTCCCCCGGATACAGGTCGAACGAAATTTGCTGACACGCGTAGACGGCGCCGCATTTCGGGCAGTAATTTTTGATCAGGCGATCCGCTTCTCCGGTTCGGCAATGCGCGCAACCGGGGCCAAATTGCTTGCTCAAGTTGTTGATCGATAATATTGGCGTATCCTGTTCATTCATTCCGCGACGCCTCCTATCTTCGCAGCTGTGCGGGTTGTGGAAGCACTGCCTTCGTTTAATCGGGAAATACAATAGCTTGTATCATTGCATTGATGGAGGGTCTCTCCCGTCTCCTCCTGAATCAATTCATCCAGAAATACGTCTTCCGCTCCGCATAACCGGCAGCACGCGCCTTCAAAGCGCTCCACCTCAAAGGAATAATCGTCAAAAGCGAGCGATACCACTTTCGTATATGGAGGTACCGCATACACTTTCTTCTCACGGCCCGCTCCAAGTAAAATCAAGGCGTCCGAATGATCCATCTTCGGATTGTCAAACCTTGGAATCGGGCTTGGCGCCATGACATACCGGTCATGCACCATCACAGGATGATCGGCGTCGGTCGACATATTGCCGTATTTCATGATCTGTTCGAACAGCATTAACCACGAACCGCTGTATTCTTTCTCCGCATGCAAATGTTTGGTGATGAATTCGCTAGGCTCAAAGTATCTCAGCGGTTCCGGGAGCGGAACCTGCAGTACGAGAATCTGGTGTTCATGAAGCGGAATTTCCGGGATGCGGTGTCTGGACTGAATCAGCGTCGCTTCCGCCGTATCGTCTACCGTTTTCACGCCTGTCGTTTTGGCCACCAGCTTCTTAATATTTACCGCGTTCACCGATTCGTCGGCTCCCTGGTCAATCACTTTGAGGATGTCGTTCTTCCCGATCAGAGAGAGCGTCAGCTGCAAGCCTCCCGTGCCCCAGCCCCGGGCGATCGGCATCTCCCGAGAGGCGAACGGTACCTGGTATCCCGGAATCGCGATCGCTTTCAACGTGGCCCGCCTTATTTCCCGTTTCGATCCTTCGTCAAAAAAGGCGAAATTATATGCGATATTCATCGGTTCTCTCCCTCCCGTTCCTCATTCCTGTTCCTTCTCGTCTTGCGGACACTATCCAGCTTGGACTGAAAGGTGACGTAATGCGGCATCTTGAGGTGGGAAACAAAGCCCGTCGCTTCAACGGAATCGATATGAAATAGGACAAATTCCTGGTCCTGGCTCGGAAATTCCGGATGATCGGTGTTCAAGCTGTTGTCGAGAATACCCATGGCAATTGCCTTGGTTTCGTTCTGCCCGTAACAGATGCCGTAGCCGATATCGAACTCGATCTCTTTCCTGCCGTGCTCCTTCTCGATAGTGACCGGAATCAGCATTTCAACTTCGGTAACTTTGATCTCCCCGATATAATAAGCGTCATCCGGGTCGGAATCGCCAATCGGATTATCGATGCATACCGGCAAATCGCCGATGCGCAGTTCGCCTACGGTCGGGTGCAATTGTCCGTACCCGCGAATAACGGCGTAAGCGAATGCGGTAACGGCACCGGTCTGCCCCCTGGTCAGAACTTGCAGTCTTTCACTCCGGCTTGCCGGGAAATTCAAGCTGGTTCTCGTCACATCCTCCGGCTCTTCATCGTCCTCTTGGCATTCGGAGATCAGACCTTCCGCCCGCAAATAATCCAACACCTTGGGCAGCTTGTTCAAATCCGTCTTATCCGGTCCCTCTTCTTCGACTTGACATTCGAATGCATGCAGCCACTGCTTGGCATCCTCTTCCGTTTCGTCCATGAGATCAAAGTCGATCAGCCGGTGGATAAAATCCGTCGTTGCGCCTAATATTTGACCTCCGGGAATATCCTTGAAGCTTGCCGAAATCCTTCTCTCGACCCGCATGTCATCAGAGAGTACCGTTCTGGAATAGTGCTTTCTGGGTAAAGTAGACCGGTAAGCTCTCATCAGGAAGACGGCTTCCTCCGGATTGCCTTCCGCCTGCTTAATGGCGATCGCCGCCAGCGTTTCGCTATATAAGCTGCTCTCGGACATCACCTGATCGATCAAGCCTCTCATGCCGCATACGATCGAATCGACTTCCATCACTTTTCCTTTTTTTACACGCTCGTATTTTAGACGCTGAATCGATTCCTCGATGGCCTGCGTCCCGCCTTTAACAGCCACATAACCCATTACCCGTTCACCCGCTCTCTGATTTGAGTCGTCCGCGGGATACAGACCGCTTGATGCTTCCGGTCGACAAAGATCATATCGATCCCCATCGGATACTCGCTGTTTTTGTCCGCCCGGAGTTCTATCCAGCTTCCATCAGTCAATACCCGCAGTCCGGCCGTTTCTTTAATGCCCGGTCCGGTCAGCACCAGATGCATGTCATTTGCTATCAGCTCCGCCTCCACAATTAATGTGGCCGATAGATGAGGATTAACCAAATCACCCGTCTTAGCCGAACGAACCGCTCGTTCCATTTGCCCTGTGTCCGCATCGCTGAGGACGAAGATGTAATCGGCATATGCTGCCTCAGCCTCTTTCGAATAGGTCAATTGGTTGAACAGCCTCGTTATCTCCTCTTCCCGTTCCGAGTAGATCTTGAACGTCACTTCCGTATCCAAGAGAACCATCGCCAACAAAATCGTCGTATCGAGACAGCCCGCTCTACTTTCAATGGCGCCTGCCTGCTCTCCGAAGCGGGAGATCGTTCCGGGTCTGGACATGGAATCGATTAATTTTCTGTATGCAAGCTGTATATCATGAACGAGATCCAGTTTCATCTGTCACCCTCCTATTCACCGTCATCCATCGTTTCGAAGTTCACTTTCGTTTGCAGAATTTTGCTTTGACGTAACGTTCGCTTCCGGCGGATCGCTTCTTCTTCCGCGATTAATACCTCCGACCAGGACGCCGTCTCTTTCAATTCCGCGCGATACGCTGCGTCAATGACGGCAAGCTGGTAAGCCAGCTCAGGTTCGTGACCCTTCACGATCCCTAAACCGATGACGTTGTTGATTTGGACTTTACACTCCGTTATGAAGACTTCGCCCAGATAGAACAAGCTTTTTTTCGCTGTTTCTCTTAGCTTTGTCATCACTAGCCCGTTATTAGGCTGTTCGATCGTATTCACTTCGTACCGTTCATAAATCTGTTCAGCCAATCGGGCGGGAATCTCTCTGGCTCCGTTAATTAATATTTCGGTCCGTTTTTTTCGCTGCACTTCTAATACCTCCTTCATCACTTGCGGGGGGATGCTTCACTTCAGCCGGCTTAAATGACATACGTAAAATAATCGCTTCTATATAAGGTTTTCGTGAGCTCCAGCACATTGCCGGTTTTTCGATCCATGCAGCCCGATTCCAGCATTAAGAGGGGAATCAGACTCGAGCACTCCAGCAGCTCCCGCTCGTCTTTCGAAGGAAATGCCACGCTGAGCACGGTCTTTTTGGATTCTAATTCGGTAAAGCCTTTGCTCTTGTAATAATCGAACATCGATGTGATCCGTCTGCCTTCTTCGGCTATATCGCCGAATAAGCTTTCAGCCACATATGAGATATGGAACGCGATCGGCCGCTGATCGACCAGCCGCAGCCTTCCGATTCGGTAGACCCGGGTCTGCTCGCCGATTTCAAGCGCCTGATAGATTTGTTTGTTGTAAGGGATCTGCTCGCAAAAAATATTGCGTGATTGATAGCTGTAACCAAGCTCATTCATTTTTTTGCTGAAGCTGATCGTCCCTGAAAGGACGAGAGGAATTTGCTGCCGCCTGTTTTTGACATAGCTCCCTTTCCCTTGTCTGGAATAGATATATCCCAGCTCCTGCAACGTGGTATATGCTTTACGTGCCGTCATCCGCGGAACCTTGAACAGATCCGCCATCTCGTTCTCGGAAGGGAGCTTATCATCGGGCTCATAAACACCTGAACGGATATCAAATATGAATTTATCGACGATCTCCTGTACTTCCGACATCGGTGAATCACTCCTCGACAGCATATTTGGAAATAAAGACGGGACATCATTCAAGTCATGGAACCGCTCCTCCAATTCGTCGCGCGGCCAATCCCACCAAGCGATATTCAATTGCCGGATGGTCTCGGGATCAAATCCCATCCGGATCATTCTGGCCGGCACGCCGGCCTCCTTCGTGATCAAAAACGGATTTTTTGAACAGCTTCTTTTAACGCGGCAACGCTTGCGATTCCCGGGTCCTTGCTGCCGAGCGCAACCTCTTTCTCACCGTAAAACCCATGAAAATCACTGCCGCCCGTCATAATCAAACCGTACTGATCCGCGCAGTCTTTGGCTCTTGCTTCATCTTCCGGACCGTGCAGCGGATGCCAGACTTCAATACCGGCCAGTCCGCTTTCCGCCAGCTCCGGCACAGCTTCAAAGCTGTGATATTGCCCGGGGTGGGCTAGAACCGGGATTCCGCCCGCCTGTAGAACCGCCCGGACCGCCGATCGTGCATCCACATATTTCATGGGGATGAATGCGATGCCCGGCGCTTCCCCGTTCAAACCGCGTGAGAATAGTTTTTTGTACAAGTCCCCATAAATCGTATCTGTATAGCCGTTGTCGATCAAAGCATGCATAATATGCTGTTTGTAAACTCCCGTTCCGCCGAAGGCATATTCCATCACTTGCTCCCATGTGATCTTATAGCCGGCTCCGATCAGCTGCGTAACCATGACACGTGAGGCCTGATGACGCATTTCCACTAATGGGCTGCACATCTGTTCCAGCACGGGATGCTTCGGTTCTATATAATAGCCCAAGATGTGGATTCTCCGGTTTCTGGTGAAATCAAAGGCGGAAATTTCGATTCCCGGAATGATCTCCACTCCCCGATTCTTGCCCGCTTCCACCATTTCTTCCAGGCCTTGAGTCGTATCATGGTTTGTTATCGCCAGATGGCTGACACTTTCCTTCTTCGCCAATTCAATAATTTGGCCGAATGACAAGGAACAGTCCGACAGGTTCGTATGGCAATGCAAATCGACTTTCATCCGATGATATCCCTCGCTTCGCTCGAAGATTTTCTTTCCTTGTCATCCTAACTTGGTGCCAAGTTGCGAAGGTCATGCCAATGTAAAAACTATAATAAGAACTTGTAAACTTAATCGAAAAGATCATTAATATATAAAAAAAACAGCCTTCCGATTATGAAGGCTGCTTTCCTTTTATCCATACTGCTTATCCGTTAACCAATTTCATAATCCAGTCTTTGATATCGACAATTCGCAATGTTTGAGGCCGGGTACTCGTTCCGGTTACGATTAATGGAACAAGCGAATCCAGTTCATGCAGCGAACCGTGGGCCCCTCCCTTGATGTGGGTAGGGGAGCTTTCTCCGACGATTTCATATCCCGGCTGCACCGTGACGACAACATATTTTCCTTCATGAGAATTCATGGCCCCGTTTAATCTGGCAAGTACGTCAGGATACTTTCCATACTTGATCCGGTTGTTCGTTATTGAAATATCCGCGAGATCAGGGTCGCCCCATACCGTCCACGATTGCCCATATTCATCCACGTACTTTCCGCCCGGACGAAAAGAAAACGATTTGTCGCTTTTCCCTGCAGTGACACGAATATTTTCACCGTCTTTCATCGCGATAAGGTCGAGCTTCTCCTCGTTTTTCAAAAGCTTCACGATATCGGATATCGCAACCTTATCATCTATCGCATAAACATAAGCCATCCGTTCGTTAGCGGCGATCACAATTTGGTCCTCTGTCCTTACAGGTTGATTTAATTCCGCTATACGGTACCGGTTCAATAACGGCCTTAAATCAACAATGGAACCGTCCCTGTCATCGTATACATAGCTTTGCCCGCTGTCTCCCATGATGATCCATATGGCCTTTTTTGCTGCTTGCTCCCAAGAACCGTATGCGCCCAGCACCTCCTGCAGCGCTTGATCGGCTTTCTCAATCCCCCCCAATTCAGAAGGGCCTTTTCGATGGACGATGTTATCGTTTTCCGGAAAATAAGTAATGGTAACGTTCGGAAGCTTATTATGCTTAATAAGATAAGCAGTGTCATGCGCGGAAAATTCGTCGTTCATTCCATATTTCTTCCAGACTAGAGTATCCAGGATATTGTTCGGATCTTGCTGTGCAAGCGCCGCATAAGATAACCATTTCGGCCCTGTTACATGGATTTGTTCGGGTAAACTAGTGCTGTCCGCTACCCATTGCGGCATGCGTAAGGCATGCTTCGTGTTCCCTCTAAAAACGACAGCATTGATCGATGCGGAGCTTTTCCCTTTTTCATCCAGCTCCTCATGAATCGTTTTTGTTTTTTTGTTCAATTGAACCTGATTCAACTGATAAATAGCATCCATAAGTACTTGCGGTTGATCGATTTTCACAGCTTCCTTGAAACCATTTCCGTAGAAAATCATACGGCCCTCTTTGCCGCTGTACCAGACAAGTCCAGGCACTTGATGACGGTCTGCATACACCCCCGTTAATAATGTGCTGTCTATCGTCACGGACATCGTGGGGAACGAACTAACGACCTGCGGATAATATTGTCCTTTATTGAGCAGAAACTGCAATGCGGGAGCCCGGCCTTCTTGAATCGCTTTCCCCAGAGGCTTGTCCATTAAAGAGTCAATCATGATAAAAATGACAGGTTTTCCAATTTGATTTGCTTTGATATTTGACTTGGCATTCAGTTGATTGATGCGCTCTCCGGATTCCGCGTTGCAGCCTGCAACAAGCAAACCGGCACATAATACTAGCGTGATGATCATTTTCCCGCTTACTGTCATAGGATTTCCCATCCTTTTTTAAAGCTTTTTTCCTGATTAGTTTTTCTTGTATGGAATAGAATTATTCCAGAAACAGCGGATCCCATGGCGTTATCTATATTTCCGTCCCGGTTCGGGAACATTAACAAACGGTGCTTTTAAAATCATCCGGGAGGCGTAAAACATGCGAAATATCGAAATCAGACCGAACCTTAGAACAGCCGGAGGCGAGTTCAGCGATATTATGATGGGTGGCAAGTTTGCCGGTTCCTTAACACTGGTTTACAGGGAAGGAGACCGCGTCGCGGGTTCCGTCCAGTTGGAAAAAGGTTCATTGAAGCCTGCGAACAAGCAGCGTGTCGAATCCTATCTGAAGGATTATATCCAATCCTTCATTCACGCAGTCCAG
Organism: Paenibacillus harenae DSM 16969; assembly: GCF_000422465.1. Classification (GTDB taxonomy): domain Bacteria; phylum Bacillota; class Bacilli; order Paenibacillales; family Paenibacillaceae; genus Pristimantibacillus; species Pristimantibacillus harenae. The sequence goes on from NZ_KE383842.1 coordinate 2,050,094, forward strand.
GCTGAGACTTGCGATGTTGTCGTGACCTTCAGCCGTTACGATAATATTGTAACTACGGCAGAAGAGGATTATGAATCCAAGAACGAAGTGTTAACGGAGGATCGGGAATCAGCCGAGTACAAATTGGTAATGGTGAATGAAAAACGGAATCGCATCGATTATCAGGTTTACGACAACAAAGGAAAATGGATTGCTGAGGCCGTATTCAGGACGGACCATGCGCACATTTCGGGGGACGTACGCTGGGTATTCGAGCCGGATGATGAAGAGGTCGAAAATATGACTGAGTTGCTGGTTTCGGATTTTGATGAAGAAATTGTGGATACATTCATTATTAACCATAAATTCGATGGGGAACTAATAGAAACCGTGGAATTGACCCACGATGACCTATTGGATACTCCGGTCGAGGTAATCGGGGATACTGCGGAGGAGGAGGATTTTAACGTCATTTTAGCCCGTGATGACGGAGAAGTCTTAACTTACGAGATTTATCAGCAAAACGCCGGAAAACTGCCGATCGGTACCGCCACTGTAAACATTAAGCACCGCCGGTTAACCGGCTTCATTGATTTCCGTGACCACCCCGACGTCAACGATGCCGGAGCTATTACTTCCGCGCTTATGAAGGAGCTTGACAAAGAAAGGGATTACGACGGCCTTAACCTCTCTCTGATGTTCAAAAACGAATTGATTGATGAACTCTTTATTGATAACGAACCCGTACATTAATGACAACATTGGAAAAAGCTCAAGCATAGACCAAAATAGAAAATGGCGGTACAGGATGAACTGTGACCCGTGAAATAGACACTTTGAAAAAAGTGTCTATTTCACGGGTTTTTGTGTTTTAATTAACATACTAAATAGAACGGGGTATAACTTTCATCATGTCTAAACGCAAATGTTTTACACCAATGCAGATTAAAATACTTGAATCAAATCCTAATGTCGTGCACGTTTCAGAGAAAGCAATTACATATAGCCCTGAGTTTAAACGGTACGCAGTAAAGGCATACATGAGCGGCATCACACCTATGCAGATCTTCACTGATGGTGGATTCGAAACCACAATAGTTGGGACAAGAAATCCTAGAGCCTCTCTAGAACGTTGGTG
>NZ_KE383843.1:0-462398 GCF_000422465.1 Paenibacillus harenae DSM 16969
GCTGGTTGCAGCAGGAACATTGTTGAACTGAATGCCATTGCCGCTCACATGAAGATACTCAACCGCTTGACCGCCTGACGCTGAGGAGTCATTGTAGACAGAAGCGAATCCCAGCCTGGTCGCAGTTTCCGCTTCCATTGGCGCAGGAGAAACCCGAATATGGTCAAGGTTAATGATTCCCGTATCGCCATTGTCATATTTGTAAGCGATCGTATTGACGCCGGCATTTAATGTCACCGTTTCCGTTTGATTGCCCCATGTATCCCAGTTCGCGAGAATAGGCAAGCTTGTCTGCTTGATTTTCGTTCCATTTACAATAAGACTCACTGTAGCCGGATTAGAAGCGGCATTGCCGTAACGTGCAGTTACTTTGTATTCTCCTGTAGCCGGAACGTTAACGTTAAAAGTCGCTGTTCCTCCAAAATTCCAGAATCCATCCAGAAAGCCGCTGCCCGTGTATCCCGAATGATTTGTATTAACCTTAACCCCGCCTGATAGCTCAGCTTGTTCGGCTTCAAGTTGAATGGCAGCTTCATTCGAATGAGACAACATCGCAACCAGGAAGGTCAGGGGCGAGTTGTAATTCAAGGCTTGCTCGTTGGTTTCCCAGTCGAGGGAGGAACCGTTGTATGCCTTGCCGCTGAAGGTATAGCGTCCGTTGTTATTCGGACCGCCAGGCATGTAACCGCTCGGCATCTCCAAGAGATAGTCTTGATTGTAAATTTCATGAATGGTTCTAGTCACCCGGCGCTCCCCGTGCCCGGTAATATAGCTCATCTGAAGCGGGTTAATCCCAAGCAGATAGTTCAGATTGCCGGCGGCTACCTTCCGGACATCTTCATTATCCAGGCCGAGAATGCGGCTGCCGATCGCGAGGCCAACCGGAACGCCGGCCGCATTGGAGTTCGCTCCCCAATAGAAATCATTTAAAGTGGCATTCCGCCACACAGCCTTATTCAAATTGGCGTTGATGATCAAGTTACGCCATTGGATGAATTTGTCGGTGAACCAAGTCTTGACTGCGGCGTTCGGCTGCCCGCCCATCATGTAATGGTAGAATCCGATCCTATGCAAAGAGCCGATATTGTGCGAGAACGTTTCTTCCTCGAATGCAGAAGCGAAATTCAAGTAATTGGCGACGACATAATCGTTATACACTTGCTCTCCGGTTGCCCGGTACAGCGTCGCTGCGGCATAGAAGCGGTCGTTCACATCGCTGCTAGAGTTGTATGGACCATCCGGCTGCGGGATGAATTCCGGATGCTCCTCCAGATAGTTCCATCCGCGGAGAGCGGCGGCCTTCAACGTCTCGGCATAAGCCGCCAACCCCGGAACATCCTTCATGACGATATACGCATGAGCCAGAGCCCCGACTGCAGCGCCGGTGTGGAACGTCGGTATGAGTCTGTTGCTTGCCGATCCATCCATGATAAAGCGATTCGGCTCGTTATCCCGAATGACGAAAGCATAGAAGCCTCCTGTGGCCTCATCCTGCATTTTGAGAATAAAATCCGTTTCAACCTTGATCTCGTCCAGCAGATCCGGGATGCCGTTTCCGCTTTCCGGGATATTCAGCGAATGGTCCTGGAATTGGCTCGGAAAGCTCTCGTACGCCCAGAGGAGATCGGAGATGGCTGTCGCTCCCACTGTGACATATTTACCCAAGTCGCCGGCATCCCACCAGCCGCCACCAACATCCTTCGTGATCGTCGGATTGGACTGGAACGGAAGGTTGTAATCTTCCTTGTGCTCGCCGGTCCTGGCGAAGATCCCTGCGTGTTCCGCTGACAGATCCTCATTGGCACGCTGGAAGTAGAAGAACTTCTGCACATCTCTCAAAAGACTGTTATAAATGCTGCCGTCTCCAATCTGGAAGGCAACGGAAGGTTCCGAGATCCCATCGACAGTCAGCACATATTCGCCCGGTTCGTTCAGGCCGGTGAAGTCCGCCTTCAGCACCTTCTCCCCGGAGGAAGCATCATAGGCTGCGACCAAGGACAACGCGCCGGAGTAAGCGACGCTCATATCCGATGCCTTTTTCACCTGAAAAGGAGTGCCGGGCAATGCGGTCAACTCGTCGTAATAGCCGCTCACCAAAGCATATTTCTCGCCGTCAAGAATATAACCGACCTGATTTACCTTGATCGGGGCATAACTTGCCGCCTTATCCGGCGATTTGATGACGATGTTGCTGAGCCAGAACGTCGTCGGGAAGGTACTCCCTTTGAATCTCAGCATTTGCACGCTGGAACTATGGAATATGCTATTGGCGTTAAAGATGTTCTTCAATGGAATGGAATAATGCTTCCATTCGGTCGTAAGACTCTCCGGAAAGGAAATCAAGGCTTCCTCGGAGGTTTGATGCGGAGTCGTGTCATTATCCTTATAAAACTCGCCGTTGACCAGCCTTTCCGAGACGACGTCCATGAAGCCCACGGAGAAGGTTTCGCCGCCGACCGCTCCGACCGCATCGAACTCCAATGTGCCATTCACGTACGGGCTTAAATCCAAGGTTTGCCAGCCGTTCGTGATATAATTGGCTACCCAAGAGTCGTTGGTTGCGATCTTCTTCGCTGCCTTGCCCTGATAGGTTTCATCGGTTACCGTATTGCCGTGGCCATATGCATAATCATTGATCATAAGATCCTTCAGCTTGTTCCATTCCGCACCGCCGGGAGGCAGATAAGGATCGCTGTCAGCAGCTGCGGCGGGTAGCGCGCACATCAGCAGAAGTGAAACGGACATGCATAAGGAAATGAGTTGTTTGATGATGCGAAGCGACTTTTTCTTTGTTTTCATCATGATAGTCTCCTTTATTTTAAGTCTTTGCTTCATGAAAACGCATACATTTATATGATACTATATTACATCATCGATTATATTACATTGCTAGATAATAAACCTTGATTTTCAAGCCAGGAAAATAGCATCATATAGACATTCCCCCTCAATGATTGATCTGCTTCTTTTGCTGTTATAGCGGCTCCACCACCTTGATGGATGATTCAAACCAATTAAAATACCTCCGAACCATTCCGGTCGGAGGTATCAAGCTTCTGAACAAGCTTATTTATTTCCTGACTGATCATGGGGAACCGTTACGGTGACAGATGCTTCCGTAACATTCCCTGCTCGATCTATCGCTCTGTAAGTAATTGTATAAACCAGAGGATCTTTACCCTTGGCTTTTTTGGCCAGCAGCATGAATTCCGTATCGAATGTGCCGAAATCGGCTTCTTGTACCATGGATTCGTAGCTGTCGACGACTACGTTCGGCGTAATGGACAGCAATTTCACCTGAGACAGCTCATCCCCGGTTTCAACGGTTGCCGTTACCTTAACCAGACGGTTGTTGGCCGGCCACAATGTTTCCTTATTCAGGACAACATTCAGGGTAGGAGCAACCGTATCAATGATCAAGCTTCTGTACGCCCACTCCGACCAGGCGCCCCGATTGTCCTTCAATCGAACCCTGATCGACCAATCTCCGTCCGCCAATCCATCCAATGTGTATGAACCGGATGCGCCAGCCCGTTCACCGCTGTCCGCGTCAACCGTCTCCCAACCGTTGCCGGAGGCTTGAACCTGATAGGCAGCTTGTACATCCGCATCGTCGGCGTCAAGGAACGTCCAGTCAATCTGCGGATTATTCAAATGGATTGCCTGGCCTTCCTCATACGAGGTGATCGAGACGGCTGGAGCCGAATTCGATTCGGACAACATCGCAACCAAGAAGGTCAGGGGCGAGTTGTAATTCAAGGCTTGCTCATTGGTTTCCCAGTCGATGGAGGAACCGTTGTAAGCCTTGGCGCTGAAGGTATAGCGTCCGTTGTTATTCGGACCGCCAGGCATGTAACCGCTCGGCATCTCCAAGAGATAGTCGCCATTGTAAACTTCATGGATGGTTCTCGTCACCCGGCGCTCTCCGTGCCCGGAAATATAGCTCATCTGCAGCGGGTTTATCCCAAGCAGATAGTTCAGATTGCCGCTTGCTACATTTCGGTCATCTTCATTATACAGTCCAAGTAGGCGGCTGCCGATCGCGAGGCCGACCGGAATGCCGGCATTATTGGAGTTCGCTCCCCAATAAAATCCATCCAGGGTGGAATTCCCCCACACCGATTTATTCCTATTGGCATTGATGATAATGTCACGCCATTGTACAAATTTGTCGGCAAACCATGTCTTCACTGCGGCGTTCGGCTGCTCCCCCATCATATAATGGTAGAATCCCATCCTATGCAAGGAGCCAGTATTGTGCGAGAACGTTTCATCCTCGAAAATGGAAGCGAAATTCAAGTAATTAGCGACGACGTAATCGTTATACACTTGCTCTCCGGTTGCCCGGTACAGCGTCGCTGCGGCATAGAAGCGGTCGTTCACATCGCTGCTGGAGTTGTATGGACCATCCGGCTGCGGGATGAATTCCGGATGCTCCTCCAGATAGTTCCATCCGCGGAGAGCGGCGACCTTCAATGTCTCGGCATAATCCGTTAACCCGGGAAAATCCTTCATGACGATATACGCATGAGCCAGAGCCCCAACTGCTGCGCCGGTGTGGAACGTCGGTATGAGTCTATTGCTTGCCGTTCCATCCATGATATAGCGATTCGGCGCATGATCCCGAATGACGTAAGCATAGAAGCCTCCTGTGGCCTCATCCTGCATTTTGAGAATAAAATCCGTTTCAACCTTGATCTCGTCCAGCAAATCCGGGATGCCGTTTCCGCTTTCCGGGATATTCATCGAATGATCCTGGAATTGGCTCGGAAAGCTCTCGTATGCCCAGAGGAGATCAGAGATGGCTGTCGCTCCCACTGTGACATATTTGCCCAAGTCGCCGGCATCCCACCATCCGCCGGAAACATCCTTTGTGATCGTCGGATCGGATTGGAACGGAAGGTTGTGGTCTTCCTTGCGATCGCCGGTCCTGGCGAAGATCCCTGCGTGTTCCGCTAACAGATCCTCATTGGCGCGCTGGAAGTAGAAGAACTTCTGCACATCTTTCAAGAGAGTGCTATAAATGCTGCCATCGCCGATCTGGAAGGCAATGGAAGGTTCAGCGATCCCATCCACAGTCAGCACATATTCGCCCGGTTCGTTCAGGCCGGTGAAGTCCGCCTTCAGCACCTTCTCCCCGGAGGAAGCATCATAGGCTGCGACCAAGGACAACGCGCCGGAGTAAGCGACGCTCATATCCGATGCCTTTTTCACCTGAAAAGGTGTGCCAGGCATCGCAGTCAGCTCGTCGTAATAGCCGCTTACCAGAGCGTATTTCTCGCCATCAACAATATAACCAATCTGATTCACCTTGATCGGAGCATAACTTGCCGCCTTATCAGGCGATTTGATGACAATATTGCTGATCCAGAACGTTTTCGGATTATTATCACCGGTGAAGTTCAGCAACTGCACACTGGAACTGCTGAATATGCTGTTGGAATCAAAGATATCCTTCAGCGGAACAGAATAATGTCTCCATTCTGTCGTAAGTTCCTCTCCTAACGGAATCGATGCAGTCACAGCGGTTTGATGCGGATGCTCATCGTTATCCTTAAAAAACTCTCCGCCCTCCAACCGTTCCGTAACGACATCAACAAATCCCACGGAGAAGGTTTCGCCGCCAACCGCTCCGACCGCATCGAACTCTAATGTGCCATTCTCGTACGGGCTTATATCCAACGTCTGCCAACCGTTCAGGGTATAATTGGCCCCCCAAAAGCTGTCGACAGCGATTTTCCTCCCTGCCTTGCCCAGATAGGTTGCATCGGTTACCGTATTGCCGTAGCCGTATGCAAAATCGTTGATCGCGAGTTCCTTCAGCTTGTTCCAGTCCGCGCCTCCGGGAGGCAGAAACGGATCGTTGTCATCAGCTGCGGCGGGAATCGCGCACATCAGCAGAAGCGAAACGGACACAAATAATGAAACGATTGATTGGGTGAATCCACTCGACTTTTTCCTTATGTTCATCTAGCTAGTCTCCTTTTTTTAATAGTTTTATTTTACGAAAGCGCATACATATGGCCTTCTAAATGATTATATGACACAGCTTGATTACAAAACCTTGATTTTCAGGCCACAAAATAGCACGAAAATGACATATAAGACCCCTGCGGCCGCCTGAAACTTTACCACCGACACACCATCGCTTTGAGCCAGTACAGAGCCGTCTGCCCGCGTTACGCGAATGGCGCTCGAAACGCGTATGCTGCATAGAGCATCCCGCGCCGCTCTCAGTTCGGCTTCGGCAATATGTCCGTCTTTCCAGGCCATATCGACCTCGAAACCGCCCCGCGCCCGCAAACCGCTGACAAAAGCGGTCGGCCACGCTGCCGGAAGTGCCGGAAGCAGACGGATTTCTCCGCTATGACTCTGCGGCAGCATCTCCGCGATACCGGCGGTGCCGCCGAAATTGCCGTCGATCTGAAGCGGAGGATGCGCATCGAACAAATTCGGGCACGTTATTCAACCTTTCTGCGATACAAAATATTTCCAATTATATAGCAAGGCACACCAAGGAGCCTTGATTTTCTAGTCATTGAAATAGCATATTAGAGACATCCTAACTTTCCAGATTATTCAGATTCATTCTGAATTAGATATACTTGGAATCGTGTAATGTAAGCTCGGCGCAAAAAAAGCCGCCAAAACGAGATTGAGCGGCAAATCTAGAAGTGCACAATTCTATATCGTATTTACTGCTACAGTACCACCTTTCGTCCGTTTCTTTCGCGTTGATAAGATTGCCGGCTCATTCTGTAAGCCCTGGGTGATTGCCCGTAAGTACGGGTAAACTGACGGGTGAAATAATTGCTGTCGTTAAACCCGCATTTGCCGGATATCTCCGTAATGGAGAGGTTAGTCTGTTTTAATAGCGTACATGCGCGCTCTAATCGGATCGTCTGCAGATAAGAAATCGGCGTCGTTTGATAATAGGCTTGGAAGGTCCTGTTCAAGTGCCGGACCGAAATGTCAGTTTCGGCTGCGATCTTCTCCAAAGTTAGCGGCTCGTTATAATGATCTCCGATATAGGAGATCACATTCGCCAGATGCATCTGATTTCTCGTCATGCCCTTCTCCGTACTGTCATACTGTCTGGACAAATAGACCGCAAGCGCCAAAAACTGAGAAATCAGCATTGTCTGATACCCCTGAAGCCTACTCTTATGTTCATCGATCATGGCAGAGATCAGCGAGGAGACATATTCAAAGCTGGAAATTGATAAACTTAGCTTGCTGCTATAGGTATGAAAATTGCGATATTCACTTGAAGTCCATAAGTCCGGACCGGCTGACAGCAGTATATCGGAACGGTACATAATATTGCAAATCTTAAAATTATTAGGATTCTTGTATGCATGGCAGGTCCCTTCGTTCAAGACAAATACATCACCCTTCTTGATTAAGGAGCTTTCGGTATTGACGATATGCGTAGCATTCCCCTCTAACACAATCACCATCTCGGAGAAGCCGTTATGCTTGTGAAAGTCTGTGTCCTCGTCGTGCCCGCCGTATTGGATAAAGAATGGGAAAGTCTCGTCCTTCGTAAACCATTCCAAATAAACGATCTTCAAAATGTCACCCTCCCCTGAACCCAGCCTCCCGTTAGGGAATTCTTATAATTAGCCGCTCGTTACTCTTCTTTAGAATAACGGAATAAGCAATCTAGCTAGGTGTGAGGGCTGTTTCGACATTTAGAGCTTTGGATGGAGGTTATCGAACAAAGTTCTTACCTTGAGCAACCGTTTTCTACCCATTCAGCATAAAAGAACCGAGTAGAGCTGGAATAGGTAATTCCTTGTCATTGAACACACGCTCCATCTAATGTTATAATTTAAGACGCTTACAATAACCGTTCTCCTATGATTCCCGAAAGTGAGTAGATGCTTAAGATGCCCGGACATCCCGTCAATCACGGTCGCATAGCGGCACGATCCCTCCGGCGAACCCTTGTCATCTACCTGATGCTCGGCTGCCTGCTTCCGCTCGTTCTGGTCGGTGTCCTTACCTACTCATCCATATACTCGATTCTCTCAAACAAGATTAAAAGTGGAGTCAGCGCCACCCTGATGCAGGAGGCCGCCAACCTCGAAAACGCTGTCATCAACCTGGATTTAGCAACCAAGCAGTTTGCGCTGGACGGTCAGATCGTGAACAAGGTGTCGGACTATCTGTCATTGCGGGACAGCCAGGTTTTTAACAAAACCCAGATTATGGACTCCATTAAGGAGAGGATGAATCTGGCCGCCTTCACCAACCCTTATCTGGGCTTGACCGCCTTCCTGGAGCTTGGGGAGTCCGGGAACGCCGAGTCGGTTCTCTTCGCCAATCCGGACATCGGCAAGACCTTCAGCAGCAGTACCCTGCCGGAATTCATCCATTACAACGGGGCGGATTATTTCGGCCCCCATCCGACCCAATACGGCAGCAGGGGCAGCTTGGTCCTATCGGCAATGCGCGCCGTCAGCGTTTCAGGCAAACGTCCCTTATTCCTCTATATGGAGACCCATTACAGTCTTATAGATAATATTTTGAACAAGCAATCTTATGGCATGAAAGTATCGCATGTCCTTGTCAACGTGAACAATAAGACAGCCTATGTTGAGGACCCGGAGCTGCCTCAGAATATAAGAGATGCCATCAGTCAAAATAAGATCGGTGACTACCGGTTCCTCTCGTCCCGCCATTTGTTCCGCTACGCCAGCAGCCAAGGCTGGCAGCTCATTGGAGTTGTCCATAATTCCACCTTTAACAGCGAGATTGTGGCTTGGTTTAGGACCATGATCCTTGTGGCACTGTCCACCCTGATCTTCGCTGTGCTGCTGGCCTGGCTCATCTGGAGACACATCTACCGGCCTCTGCATAAGGTCAATGTGGAGATCGTCCGCATGGTCGAGAACCGCTCCAGTCAGGTCTCGTACACGAATGTCCAGGAGTTCAACTTCGTCCTGGAGAACTTCCAGGAGATGAAGGATCAGATCAACCGAATGATTCACACGGTGGAAACCAACGAGAAGGAGAAGGGCCGGTTCGAGGTGGAAAAGCTGCTCAGCCAGATCAACCCCCATTTCCTTCACAATACCTTGAATACGGTCCAATGGCTGGCCCGGATGAATGGCCAGCAGGACATCGACAAGCTGGTCACTCTCTTGATCAAGGTCCTGCACTACAACCTGGGGAAAAAAAGCCTGATCGTTACCGTGGCCGACGAGATCGACGCGTTGCGCAACTATATGGACCTGCAGCGCATACGGTATGATTATGAATTCCATTACTCGCTGGATTCGGATGACGAAGCCCTTCATGTGGCGGTTCCCCGGTTCCTTCTGCAGCCGTTGGTCGAGAACGCCATCTACCATGGGACCGGTGATCACGGCGGAAAGGTCGCCGTCACGATCCGGATCAAAGACGATAGTTGGGTGATGCTCCGGGTGGAAGACAACGGAACGGGGATGGATCAGGAGACGGCGGAACGGCTCCTTACGGATGATGAAGCAGGCAGGAAGCGGGGGTTGGGCATCGGGCTGTCCTATGTGCATCGGATGCTGAAGCGGTATTATGGAGTTCATATGAAGCTAAGCATAGAGAGCGAACAGAATGTCGGAACGATCATTACCATTGTGATACCCATGAGAAGGATGGAGGAGTTCGATGATTAAAGCCGTTATAGTGGATGACGAGAAGCTGGTCCGCAAAGGGTTAATCTCCATGATCAACTGGTCGGCCTTAGGCATTGCCATCGTTGGGGAAGCGGCAGACGGACCCTCCGCATTGAAGCTAATCCGGTCCACGCCGGTCGACCTGATGTTCACGGATATCACCATGCCCGGAATGTCCGGCCTTGAGTTGATCCAGCAGACCCGGCTGCAATTCCCCCATGTTCGCACAGTCGTACTGACCTGTCATCATGAATTCGATTATATTCAAGAAGCTCTGCGGCTCGGTGTGATCGATTACATCGTGAAGACGCTATTGGAAATGGAAAATGCGGACGACACCATCGCCCGGATCATCGAACGGTACCGCTGGGAGGAAGCCATGCGGGCGAGCTCTTCGAACGGTTCCGCCGAAAGGCTCATGCCGGCCTCATCCGCCCTCGTCTTCCGTCCCCTGCTGCCGGAATCAGAGAAGAGCGAGTTGTTCGCTCTGTCTCCCGTACGGAACAATCCGTTCATCGAGTGGGAGGAGGGTGGCATGGTGCCGCTGGTCCATCCCATACCATCGGACGGATTGGTTAGGGAGCTGACCCGTGCGATAAGAGAACGGTGGGAGATTACGCTGATTACGGATCTCCAGGATGTTCCTCTGGAAGAGTTCAAGGAGACGGTGCGGATGCATCTGGAGAACGCCCTGTTCTATCACAGCCGATCCGGAACGTTGGCCCAATTGACCTACGGGAAGTTGATCCACTCTTCCCCCTCCCGTTCCGGGAATGACTCGGCTCCGGGGGAGGAGTGGCTGAACCGGCATCAGGACCTGCGGTGGGCATTCGGCACGGAGGATTGGAACCGCCTGATCGGCGAGGTGGAGGAACGCCGTCCCGGTTCGGACCGGCTGCTGGCGTTCGGCGAAGCCCTGTGCAGAGATTGGAAAGGCAGCTTATTCAGCCAGACGGAAGCGGAGCATCTGCTCGAAGACTCCCGCTCGTGCCGGAATTGGCCTGATTGGACGGTCTGGCTTAGACGGATCGCGGATCTTGCGAAGCGGCGGATGCTGGATCTGGGCCTGTCCAAAGAAGTCATCCTGTGCCTGATCCGGGCCATGATCTATATGAGACTCCATGCATACGACAAGATGAACCAGGCCGATGTAGCAGATCATGTGAACATGAGCCGCAGCTACTTCAGCCAATGCTTCTCCCGTTTCGCCGGACAGCCTTTCAAAGACGTGCTGCGCATGATGCGGATGGAACGAGCCAAGGCTTATCTGTTGGAGAGCGATACCCCGGTCTATGAGATCGCCATGTCCGTCGGCTTCGAGGATGACAAGTACTTCAGCAAGCTGTTCCGGGATCTGTTCGGCAAGTATCCCACAGAGTTTCGGATGAACGGGAAACCGTTCTGAATAAGTTGTCGGGAGGAGAGTTCAAGTGAAAAGGCGTTGGTTTATTCTTACTTGCTTGCTAGCCCTGTTCATAAACGCATGTTCAGACCACGCCGGGACTTCTCGGGATTCCTCCATCGACGCTGCTGTGGGGGAGCTTGCCTTCAGTAGAATGGTTGAACCGGTCACCATGCGGGTTGGCATGCCGATCCCGGCCACCCTCGATAACCCGGTTGTCCGGTATATCGAAGAGCTGTCTAACGTCAAGGTCGTTCCCTCTTGGGAAGCGGAGGGGGCGGATTCCTATAATCAAATGGTCGAGCTGGCCATTGCCAGCAAGGATCTGCCGGACGCCATGATCGTGAACCGGAGCCAGCTTCGCAAGTTGACGGAGATGGACATGATCCAGGACCTAGGCGCCATCTATGAAACCTACGCTTCCAAGCTGGTTAAGGACATCTATGCTTCGGCGAACAATACCGCCCTGCAGGCTGCCAGCATCGGCGGCAAGCTCTATGCGCTGCCCAATGCGACCTATGAATCCGATTCTCATTCCTTGCTCTGGGTACGCCAGGATTGGCTTGACAAGTTGCATCTTCCGACTCCAAGGACCTTGACCGATGTGGAGCAGATCGCCCAGGCTTTCATCAACATGGACCCTGACGGAGACGGGAAAGACAATACGATAGGACTGTGCGGCTATCGGAATATCGTCTACGGCAAGCATCCTGCGGTGTGCGGCTTTGACTCCATCTTCCACGCGTTCGGGGCTTACCCGAAGAATTGGATCAAGGACTCCACAGGACGGATCCTCTATGGTTCCATCATGCCGGAGAACAAACAGGCACTTTCCAAGCTGGCGGATTGGTATAAGCGGGGGCTCATCGATAACCGATTCGCCCTCAACAAGAATACCCATGAACCGATCCATTCGAGCAAGACCGGACTGTTTTTCGGACCATGGTGGGCGCCTTATTGGCCTTTGGGAAATTTCAACAGCATCGATCCGAGCGCGGATTGGAAGGCCTATCCGGTTCCCCTGAATGAGGATGGCAAATTCGTAACCCACATCGCTCCTGTCATGAACAGCTATCTGGTCGTGCGCAAGGGATACCCGCATCCTGAAGCCGTCGTCAAGGTTCTGAACATCGAAACCCGGCTGAATCGGAAGCAGGATCCCAATAATGAAAAAGTAAAAAAGCTGGAGGACGAGCTCCTCCGTGGCGGGATTCAGTTGCGTAATTACTTCCCGATTGATCACCTCTTGGACTTCACCGATGCCATCGAGAAGCGATACGTGGATGTCGAGAGTGTCCTCCAGGGAAAGAAGGATCCAGCTTCACTCGATGTAGAGTCAAGGCTCGTCTACGAAAGTATCGTTCAGGAGAAGGCTCACCCCAAGAGCAACGTCTACAACAGTATGACAGCCTTGGCCTTCCAAACCGGCGTGAAGGCACTGGTCACTACCCCTATGGTTAAAGTCCGGGGCGTATTCTACGATACGTCAGATTCCATGCCCAACTACTGGGGTGAATTGGAGCGATTGGAAAACGATACCTTCCTAAAGATTGTCATGGGCGAGCTTCCGGTGGAAGCCTTCGACGATTACGTCAAGACCTGGATGGATTCCGGCGGCGGCACGATCACCGACGAGGTGAAGTACGCTGTAACGGGGAAGTAAGGAGAGGCTGCATAAAGTAAGCAGCTCAGTGTCAGATTCCCTCCTTAAGCACTCCAACCCGCTCCCTCTTGCCACAGCTTTTCGGGAATTGGACTTTTGATAAAATCAAAGCCTCAAAAAAAGAGGAGCAGGCATCAATCCTGCTTCTCCGTGAATTATTATCCCAACCTTTTCCTTTCATAGCGAACCAGCCTGCATCAATAATATAATACGTAATAGGCTTGCCCTTCAGTTGCTGAGCAAATCTGGCTAAGATTGTTTGATGCGATACCAAAGTCCTTCCATTCGGATTATAAAACACGACATTAGATTGAACCTTGATCTTCAGGTCATCGATTAGCATGATTTAGCCAATTGCATTCCAGGCGCTTTGTGTTTCTACACTGTTGAAGATAAAAAAAATTCCGCGAGCTTATTTCGCCCACGGAATTTGATCTTCACGAAGCTCTTTCCTGGTTGATTACTTTTTCAAAGCCGCACCGACCGTTTTTTCGTAATTCTCGGCTTGCCACTTAACTACTTCATCGTAGCCCAGGCCTTTGGCTTTCGATACCATTTCCTCATTCAACCTGGTAAACTCATTATCGTCCTTCGCGTACATCATCTTCCAGGAATATTCCTTGATAACTTTGCCCACTTCGGATTTCTTCTGCTTAATGCTGGACGGTTCCTCCGTTCGAGCTTGCTCGCTAAAGTATGGAGGCTGCACGGCTACTTTGTTGTTTTTGACAACATAGTCTTTCACCGTCAGTTCACCCATAGCGTCCCGCCAGCTCTTCGTGACCGGATTCGGATTGTTCTCCAAATAAGAGGTCCACATCGTGTGATCGTACGGTTCCCCTGTTTCCGGATTGATCGTGGACAAATTAAGCGTACTGTTGTTGATTTGGTTTCCTCCGTCCTTGAACAGCCCGCCGCCATATTCGTCAGGCATATTGACGGAGTTGGTGATCGCTTTGTAACCAAATTCGGTCAGAGTCGGCTTGCCGTCCTGGATATCCCACATCAAGCCCTTCGGACCTGTTCGACTCTCCTGAACGCCCTCCGGCGAGAACATCCAGTTCATGAATTGCATCACGCGCTCCGGATATTTGGTCTTCGCGCCAATAGACCAATACCAATTACCGCCATAAGGATTGTATCCGACAGTAGACATTTGCTCTTCGGCGAATGGCACGAACGCGAAGCCTTTGCCTTCGTTCACGTGCTCCTCGGTGTTGTAGCCATCGGTAACCCAAGGGAATTGCGCGAATAGAACTTGACCGTCACTATACTTGTTAGCCACGTCGGGAAACTTCTGCGTCAAAGAATCCGGATCGAGCAGCCCCATCTTATTCGCTTCAAAGAAAAATTTCAAGCCCCTCATGTAGGCGCTGTTTTCGTCGATCAAGCCTTGCCACTTCGCTTCATCGGCTTTCGTTAGGATTAAGTCGGCGATGTTAAATCCGTCCCCTACATTATAGCCGTATAATGCGGCAATGGATCCGACGTTCATTGAACCGGTGCCGTCCCAATCCGACCATAACGAAAACCCATACACAGGCTTGCCGGAGTCACTCTTCGGACTAAGCTCCTGCATTTGTTTCATAACGGAAAGGTAGTCTTCCACCGTCTTGATTTCCGGGCTTCCCAGTTGTTGATATAAGTCCCAACGAAGCCACGGGCCAAACGTCATATTGGCGCCTTCGCTCGGGCCGCTGCCGCTTCCGACGTTATGGCCGACAGCGTAAACCGCCGTGCCGCCGCCATACTGCTTGCTGATGGCATCGAGCGACTGACCGGCATATTCCTTAATGTCCCGGCCGTATTTGTCAAGCAGGCCGTCCTTGTTCCAATCCAGCAGCAAGCCGGCTTTGGTAGCATCCACTATATTGATTGCGACCGCGATGTCGCCCAAATCACCGGAGGCCATCATCGTAGATTCTCTTTGCCCGCCGGAAATAATGTTTAATTTGATGTTAAACTTATCCTTGATCAACTTCCCGAACCAACCCGGTTGCTCACCGGCATAGTTGGACAGGTTCGAGAACACATTCAGCGTGATCTCCGGTTGCTCCGAAGGATCGGGGCTTACTTCCGTCTCTGCGTTATTGCCTGCCTTGCTTCCCGAGTTGCTTCCCGAGTTGCTTCCCGCTGAACCGGAGCACGCGGATAAGAATACAAGCATGGCGATAATCGCGACAGCAGCTGCTGTCCATTTATTTCTTTTTGTCATGTCTTTGTCAACCTCCTTGTCATGTACCTGCAAAAACCTTCTCTTTCATTGCTGAGAATGCTGACTCCCATTTGGTGAATTTTCATGCTTACAACGACCCGCCCTCACCTCCTTCCCGGTACTCCCCATTTACCCCTTTACAGCGCCGATCATGATTCCTTTGACAAAGTATCGTTGGAAGAACGGATAGACGAGCAATATCGGAATGACGACAACCATTGATACCGTCGTCCGAATCGAAGTAGCCGTCTGTATATTGGCCAAATTTTCGCTAGCCCCGGACTGCATCAGAGTTGCCAACGATGTAGCTCCGTTAAAATAGCGATACAGAATAAATTGCAGCGTAAACAGGTTCGAATCCGTGACCAGAAACAACGTGTCCTGGAACGAGTTCCACTGTCCGATGGCCGTGAAGATGGCGATCGTGGCCAGAATCGGCGTGATCAAAGGCATGACGATCTTCCAGAAGATCGTCAAATTGCCTGCTCCCTCGAGTTGCGCCGATTCCTGCAGGGAAATCGGCGTCGACTCGACAAACGTTTTGACAAGGATGATGAAGAACGGCGAGACGATCCCAGGCACAACATAGGCCAGGAAATTGTTGATGAGGCCAAGCTTAAGCATGACCAGGAACCAGGGAATCAAACCGGCATTAAAGTACATTGTGGTGATGAGGAATCGGTACCAGAACTTGCGCCCCCACATTGTAGGTTTCGAAAACAAGTAACCAAGAAAACCCGAAGCGGCCACGGTCAGCACCGTGCCGATCACAGTGCGTCCAAAGGATACAAGCGTGGCTTGGCTCAGCCCTGGAATCTTGAACACTTGTATATAGTTGCTGAAATGAATCTCTTGGGGGTAGAACATAACAAGTCCTCTGCTGCTCAAGTCGTTACTGCTGATTGTATTGATGAACAAATAATAAAACGGAAAGAAACAAGCCAAAGTAAATAAGGCAAACAGCGTATAGTTAACTACGTCAAAAATTGTAATCCTGTTATTTTTCCCCATGTTGTTTCTCCTTCCTCGGATGACTCAGATGACGCCTTCGCCGCGAACCAGCTTAGACAGGCTGTTGGCTGCAAACAGCAAGACCAAGCTGACAATCGATTTCAGAATACTGATCGCTGTCGCGAACCCGAAGTTGTTGTTTACCACCCCGACGTTGTATACGTAAAGATCAAGCACCTCGATATGACTCATGTTCATCGCGTTCGAGAACACAAAATATTGCTCAAATCCATTATTGATAAAACCCGCGATCCCGAGTATGAGCAGCACGAAGAATGTCGGCATAATCCCGGGAACCGTCACGTGCCACATCAGCCGGAACCGGCTTGCTCCGTCCACTCTCGCCGCCTCATACAATTCCGGATCGATGCCCGTAATCGCGGCAATGTACAAGATCGCTCCCCAGCCGAGTCCTTTCCATACCCCCCACAAAGTCATAGACAGCCAGGTGTGGTTGTCCGATCCAAGAATATTCAGCGGCTGTTCGATCAAGCCCATGCTCATGAGCAAGTTGTTCAGTAAGCCATTGTCGACAGAAAACAACATGAAGGCGAAGGAGTACACCAGCACCCAACTGATAAAGTTCGGCAGAGTAGTCAGCGTCTGTACGATTCTCTTAAATGAATTGTTCTTTATTTCCATCAAGAATATCGCGAATATAACCGGAAGAACCGAAGTCAGAATGCCAAGCGCGCTGATCGCGAACGTGTTTCGCAAGACTCTGAGAACTTCCTCCATCTGGTACGGATTCGACACCAACGATGTAAACCATTGCAGGCCAACAAACTCGGTTTGGGACAATGGAATGCCGGGTCTGTAGTCGTAGAAGGCATAGATCCAGCCGTAAAGCGGCAAATAAGAGAATATAAAGACGAGCACCAGAAAAGGAAAAGCCATGAAGAATAATTTATGCTTCTCTTTAAACGGATACCGCTTCATCGCAACTGACGTATAAGCTTGATCATTCAGTTTCGCTTCCATCTTGCTCCCCCCACCCGGTTGATTTGACATCTCAACAACAACTCCCTCTATATTTTTTTTGTGTCCTCATCGAATGACAAAGAAGGATCGCTGTCTGGCTGCGCGACACGGATCGGTTCAGGAGCCGCCGGGCTGCTTGGCTGCGAACGAAACAGCCGCCTCCAGCGCATACATTCGTTGTCACGTTATAGGGTATCAATGAAAGTAGCGTCTCCGAACGTGTAACCGCTTACTTTTTACAAAGCCGAATATATTGTCTTGTAGTCGGCCTTCATGCTAACCCCCATTTTCGCTATGCTGACAATTCTACTCACACTCCCGATTTCTTGAATTTCTCTTCAATACGGATTATATATGATGTTATAACACTAAACCTTGAATTTCAGGACAAAAAGTAGCATGATATAGACTTCATTTATTAAAACAATATCTTTGATTTTCAATTCATGGAAAAAAATTGCCCCCTGCACTAAAGTACAGGGGGCGCACGGAAATGCCAGCTTGCTAAAACAAATTGAAGCCGATGACTGAAACTCACTCTTCTATAACTTTGTTGCGCTGCGACATCCCAGCTTTACATGAACTATCCGCCTATTTCAATCCTGCAAGGCAGCGATCTCGCCGGCAGAGAGAGCTTGGTTATAGATCGTGAAATCATCCACTCGCCCGTCGAGATACGGATCGGCGGTATATTGGGAACGGCCGATCCAATTTTGATTCGTAGCTCCCAGATCGGACGGTTTAATGGTCATCGACGTATTGCTCCCCACTTCAAGACCGTCGACATAGAGCGTACCGGTCGAACCATTTAAAGTGACGGCCACATGATGCCAGCCTCCCGTAGGCAGCGTCGACTGCCCGTCAATGATTTGTTCGCTCGAACCATTGTTCTTGATCGAAAAGCGGATCTTTCCATTCGCTCCGTTTTTCGGCGTGAGGAACATATTGGTCGAAGTTCCGGAACCGAAATCAAAAATACGCGTCCAGTTGTTAGCGCTATCCAGATTTACCCAAGCCGCAATGGTGATCGTGTCGGCCCCGGAGACAATACCGGAAGGAAGTGCAATATAGCCGTTTGTTCCGTTAAGATCTGCTGCGTTGCCGCTCATGCCTGCTGTCCAGGTTGCACCGCCATTTAGAGTCCCGTTATTGAAGTCTCCAGACGCGTCTACAACTGCTGTCCCGCTTGTTTGGTCAAATTTATACCAGGTGATCAGACCGGCCGTGGCAAGGGAGGCGATCTCGTCGGCAGGCAGAGCTTCGTTATAAATTCGGAAGTCATCAACTCGTCCGTCGAGGTACGGATCGGAGAATTGGGAGCGGCCGATCCAATTCTGAGTCGTTGCGCCCAGATCGGACGGTTTAATCGTCATCGACGTATTGCTCCCTGCTTGGGCACCGTCAACATAGAGAATGCCGGTGGATCCATTTAATGTGACGGCCACATGATGCCAGCCTCCAATTGCCAGCGCCTCAGTCCCATCGATGATTTGTTCGCTTGAACCATTGTTCTTGATCGCAAAGCGGATTTTTCCATTCGCTCCATTTTTCGGCGTGAGGTACATAGTGGTCGAAGTTCCGGAACCGAAATCAAAAATACGTGCCCAGTTGCTCACACTATCCAGATTCACCCAAGCCGCAATGGTGATCGTATCGGCCCCGGAGATACTACCTGCAGGAAGCGCAATATAGTCGTCTGTTCCGTCAAGCTCCGCTGCGCCTCCGAATTGACCTGCCGTCCAGGCTGCACCGCCATTGATCGTCGCGTTATTGCCGTATCCCGATGCGTCTGCGGCTTTAGTTCCGCTTGTTTCGTCGAATTTATACCAGGATATAAGGCTGACGTCCGGCATACTGCCCGTTGTTGCCGAAGCAATTGCCGACACGCTTGATTCTCCTGCTGCATTTACTGCCGTTACCTTGTAATAGTAGGTTGTGTTCGCCTTCAATCCCAGGCTGGCATACGATGTTCCTGTGATCAAATCGCTATTTGCCTTGGTATAGATGTCATTCTCCGCCAAAGAATCGGCGACGTATACATGATATCCCGTTGCTCCCGGTACAGCCGACCAGCTTAAGGCAATTGAACTCTGGTCTGCAGTTGTTGCCGCTATACCTGTTGGCGCTGCCGTTACGGTGCCCAATGTTTGTCCGTTCATCACACTGACAACTTCCGATGAACTTATCGCACGGGTATAGATTCTGAAATCATCCACCCGTCCGTCGAGATACGGGTCGGAGTATTGGGAGCGTCCGATCCAATTCTGAGTCGTTGCGCCCAGATCGGACGGTTTAATCGTCATCGACGTATTGCTCCCTACTTGGGCACCGTCAACATAGAGAGTGCCGGTTGAACCATTTAATGTGACGGCCACATGATGCCAGCCTCCCGTCGGCAGCGCCGATTGGCCTTCAATGAATTGCTCACTCGAATTATTATTTTTGATCGCAAAGCGGATTTTTTCATTTGCTCCGTTTTTCGGCGTAAGTAACATATAGGTAGAGGTTCCCGAACCGAAATCAAATATACGCGTCCAGTTGCTCACGGTATCCAGATTAACCCACGCCGCAACCGTGATTGTGTCGGCATCGGAGACACTACCTGCAGGAAGCGCAATATAGCCGTTTGTCCCGTCAAGATCTACTGCGTTGCCTGTTGGCCCGGCTGTCCAGGCTGCGCCGCCATATACTGTCCCGGTATTGCCATATCCAGATGCGTCTGCGGCAGAAGTCCCGCTCGTTTCATCAAATTTATACCAGGCTTTTAAATTGGTGTCGACGATGACTTTTACGGTTGCATGATAAGCTTGACCGTTATATGTCGCGGTAATCGTAGCCGTACCCACACTTATCCCGGTCACCAAACCTGCCGAATCGACGGTTGCCACAGCCGGGTCGGATGAGGTAAAGCTTGCTTGACTTGTAAGCTCCTGGCTGCTTCGATCCGGATGAATGACTCTTAGTACGGATTGGTGCGTATGATTGACATTAAGGACATAATTGCTTACATCAAAGGCCGGAACGCCGGTTCGTCCCGTTGTTGCCGATACAACGGCCGACGTCGGTCCGCCGGACACTCCTGCCTTGTAATAGTAGATCGTATTATGTGATAAGCCTGTATCGCTATAAGACGTTGTTGTCATTGGCGCACTGTTAATCTGTGTATACGTTCCATTTTCTTCTGTTGATCTGTAAATGTTGTAACCGAGCGCTCCCGATACAGCCGTCCAGCTTAAGTTGATCGCATCCGAGCCGTCCATCGTTGCCGTTAGTCCTGTTATGCCGCCTAAGGAGATCTTGTTGCTCAAGCCATCCGCTATAGCCGCATCAGGCGTGTACAACAAAGTCGCAAGCGGATAATCCTTTCCTGCAACTTCCGGCATTCTCGTTTCATAGGCATAGGCCAAGTATTTGAATTTTTCCTGGGTCATATCCTGCCCTTCAATATATTTATAATAGTTATATAGAACACTTAAGTAAGGATCGAATCTACCCCTGCCCGGCCATGGGCTTATCGACTCAAAATATTGGAATGTGCTGCTTTGATTTGCCCATGCAGGTGAATATAAAACATCATAACCCAAATGATATTTCAGAGCATAAGTCGTCCCTTCCAGCAAGCGGTCATCGAGGAAATTGAATGCATTCACCGCATTCGCTGCAGTTGACATCGTTCCATCTTCCGGGTCAACCTTCGTCCCTTGGGCATAGATCGTTTGCGCCAATGTAGACAGTCCGGCGATATCGGCGTAAGTATGCCCCTGATCGCGCCCCATTTCGATTAACTGCACATGATAATCCGACGGGTCGAGCGGTTCACCTGTCATTTCATTTTTCGTCATCCACCTCATCTGCTGCTTGATCGAACCGTTTCTTCCCCCATCATCGCCTAATGCATTCACTGTTGTTGCTTCTACGGCTTCCGCATAAAGCTCCAAGTCATTTGTAAAGATCGCTCGCGCCATGGTTCCCATAACCGTGAATTGGTGCTGATTCATGAAAAAATAATGCGCGTTATAAGTGACCGAGCAAAGTTCCATCATATTGATAAAATTCTGAGTATCGGTTTCATTCCATTTCAGACTCCCCGTCGGTGTATCGGAATAACGCAAAATTTCTGCCGCTGCTGCGAGCAAATAAGTCATCGTTGCGAAACGGAAGCTCGTATGCGCAGCGACAGACTGGATGCCGGCATAAGATCTTATGATATACATCGCATTCGAACGATACGTTTCATCACCGGTAATGTACCACATAATGGCTTGATGAAAAGCAGTTTCGGAATCCGTATTCGCACGGGTTCCCGCATAGTCGCTGGGATTGGAGTAATAGATCCCATCGATGGTTGCAGCCCAGGGGCCGCGGATATTTACAAACACGTCTCTTCCTTCTTCATAGAATATACGCGGAGTTTTGCCGGATCTGCGATCGCTCGCAAACGCCTGGAACGCCGTATTCCATGGCTCGTCCCCTGCTCTTACATGATCGCGCATATTGTCCAGATCGGCCAGCGACATGGCAATGCCCGGATGATGGATCTTCGCCGTTTCCGTGTTTCCGCTAGCGTCCGTGTAAGAAGCATTTACATCGGCACTTACTGCCTGCGGTTTGTAAGAAGTAACGAGCGGCGAAACAGCCGCATTCGCTGTTTCGATGCCTCCAAAACCTGTAAAAGTCATGGCTAACGTAAAACAAAGAATACTAGAAATAACCTTCTTGGTAAGCGCTCTTATTTGCGATAAGTCCATATCATTTGCCTCCTTTTTTTCGAACATTCATAGCCTGATTTTCTGACCACAATAGAATTTATAAGTTTCCGAGTCATCGGAGACCGAAATTCTATTTGGCGATAAAACCTACCTCTAAACGCGGTCGTTCATCTTTGAGAGGCCTCGATAGAGGTTTTCTCATAACCTCCCGCATAGCTCTTACAGCTTAATGAAGAGAGGCCCTAACCTCAAAATCGAGATTGGGGCCTCTGATCACGCTTTCGCCAGATGCTCCCGCGAAATTCCGTTTGAGCTAGATCACGATCCGAGCCCAGCGGATCAGATTATTCGCTTGCTCTTGCGTGAAATATTTCCCGGTTTGATCCGTTACCTGTTTGATATAGTCGGCCATCATGCTCTTCGCAGCGTCTATTTTTCCTTGGCCGGCCGCAGCTTTCGCCTGGTCCAGCTTTTGATTCAGCGATTTCGCCACGGGATCCGATGCTTTGGCATTCGTCTCCTGCAGGAATACGTTCGTCACGGTCTTCAAGCTGTCAAACGTGACCATCACCGTAAACGTATGGTCGGCTGTCGTCTGATTGCCCGCCATATCCTCCACTGTGACCGTAGCCGTATGCTCGCCGGATTCCAGCGTATACGCCTTGACCTGAAGCACCGGCTGATCGCACGGCGAATAAGTGACGCCGGATACGGTGTCAACCGCATTGCATGTGATATTGATCGTCTGATCAATGGTATACGAAGCTTCGCCGGCAATCGTGACTTGCGGTGCAGTCAGATCGATCTTGACATTCACCGATTTCGGATAGACCGAATCGGTCACCGTAACCGGTCGATACAGCATTTGGTTCGCGCCTTCTTGGCTCAGTGTAACGGGCGCTTCATAGGCGAACCAGTTGCTGCCGCCGTCCACACTGTACTGCACATTCCCTTGAGCCGACAACGTCACCGTTACCGGCGCCGTGTACCACCCGTTCAGGCCGTTCGGTTCGGAAGGATCGAGCGACGCCGTGATCTTGATCTCCAGTTCTTCCAGTGCTTGCAGCAGACTTGCAGCTGCCGCATCAATCTCCTCCTGGGTTGCATCGGCATTCCCGCCCACAAGCTCCGCTTCGGAGACCGCCATCTGCAGGACCGCTACACTTTCTTCGGTATAATATTCGGCATTAATGGCAGCAGCTTCTTCCAGCAGAACCGTAAGCAAGCTGTTGTCGATCCATTTCGCCGTATTGTTGTAAACGGCCTGGATTTCTTCCGCGCTCAAGGCATAGTTGTAGATGCGGAACTCGTCGATCATGCCGCTCAGCAGCGGATCGTTAAACTGGCTCTTGCCGATGTAGTTTTTCTTCGGTTTGAAATTGCTCGGCTTGATCGTAAAATTGCCGGCTGTTGCTTTCTCCTCGCCGTTCACATACAGCTTCGCCGTACCGCCGCCGAGCGTCACCGCTACATGCACCCACTTATTGCTAGCGAGCTGCGAGGTTTGAATAATCTGTTCGCCGCCGCCGTTCTTGATCGCGAAACGCAGCGTATTGTTGCCGGACCTTGGCGTGAGGAACATAAACTGATTGGTGTCGTTGCCAAAGTCAAAGATGCGCTGCCACTGGTTGCCGCCCTTCCAGTACACCCAGGTTGCAAATGTCATCTCGTCGTAATTGGCAACCGGATGCGTCTCAGGCAGCATCACATGGTGTTGTCCGTTCAGATCGACAGCCTGTCCGATCTTGCCGGCCGGATATTCAGGGGTTCCATAAACGGTTCCGCCCGTCGATCCGATGGCATTGTCCGCGTTGCCTTCGAACGAATAAAGCGAGATAGGAATGTGAACAAGCAACCCTTCAGCCTGGTCAAGCTCAGCTATAAGCTTCAGCTTATCGGCTCCCGGCTTCATGATCTCCGTTTCGATTCGCTCTGCCTCTTTGAAGTACAGGTAGTAGCTGCCCTTCGTGTAGTCAGCTGCCGGAAGGATATGAAGCATTACCTTGAAGTCCACGGTTTGGCTAACACTAAAGCTTCCGTTGCTGACGGTAAAAGTTACAGGATGACTTCCATAATTCGCTTGATCCGGAGTCCATGTGAAAGTGCCTTTCGGTACGTCAAATACCGCACCTGCAGGTAAATTCTCGGCACTATAAACAAGCGGCTCATTCGTTGGATCGGTTGCAGGCACCTGATAGGTAAATAACTTCTCCGCCATCAGTTCAACGGTCGCAACGGATTCGAAAACCGGCTGCCCTTTGACCGTGATCTTGACCGTTTTGGAAGAAGACAATTCACCGGCTGTTGCGGTAAAGATTACAGAATATATGCCGCCTTGTTCTTTACTTGGCGTCCAGTCGAAGACCTGAGTATCCGCGTTGAAGGTTGCTCCCTCAGGCAGACCGCTGATCCCGTAAACGATTCCGGCAGTTTCAGTCTCCGCTTGAACGGTGAATGTAAGTTTACTTTCCGCAATGACGGTTTTATTTCCTATGGAAGCAATCACCGGCATTCCCGGAATATACTGCAGTCCTTCCAGCGCCGTCACCAAGCTCTCTGCCGCCGCATCGATCTCTTCCTGTGTTGCACTGGCGTTGCCTTCTAACGATGTTGCTGCAGTTACAGCCTGCTCGAGAGACTGCAAGCTTTCAGCCGTATAAACCTCAGCAGCAATTGCAGCAGCTGATTCATCCAGCAAGTACGCAAGCAAGGTTTTGTCAATGCCTCTCTCAAGGAACTCTACTTCCTGAAAGTTCACGAAACCGGAATGATCATCATAGATTCGGATATAACGGTATGGCGTCGTATCCGGATTGATTGCGGAATACCATTTGAATTCCGTTACGGCGGTAATCTTATGCAGATCTACCCAATTCACTCCATCGTTAGAGCCTTTGAATATCGTATTGTTGGCACGGCTTAAATGGCTCTGCCTTGGAAGATAGCGGAAGGTGTCAACCACTTTTTCATTACCTGCGCCAAAATCTACATCAACCCAGCTTACAGCTGACCTGGTATGGGTAAGGTTAGTCTCTATGCCATCGAATATGAACCATCCGTTTTGTTCTTCAGAGATATTATCATTACCCCAGCCTTTTTCGGAGGCTCTGACCATAGAAGGCTGTACCTGAACTTTCGCCAGATTCACCCTGAACGAAACTAATAATTTTTTCGCCTCATAAATGTCGTTAATAAGCTTCGCCTCATCAAATTCCGGGCCTGCCATCTCCGCTTTGATTCGATCCAATACCTTATGGAACTGGTAGAAGCTCGCCTTCGTATAGTCGGTAGCCGGCAAGCTCTCCGCATCCTCCAGCACCGTCGAAATCGAATCCGCATAAGCGCTTGCGGCGGCCGAGAACGGTTGCGGGGAGCCGTCGCCGTGAACGGCCATCACCTTGTAATGCACGCTGCCGAACCGCAGGCCGTCCTGGAATGAAGTCGCTCTTGTACCCTTGAGAACCTCCTCCCAAGGAGAGCCGTCTTCCAGTTCTGTTGTGCCTGGTTTCAATACCGGATCGGTCAAGCTCGCCTCTTCATCATAGGTGCGATATACGTTGAACCAGGAGGCTTGCTTCGGTTTATTCCAGTTCAGCGTTATCTGATCCTTCACTCTGGCGGCGAAAGGAGTGACGATGCCTTGCGGCGTTTCCGTTATCGTGACTTCGCTGAATTGCGCCTGATCGCTTGCGGTTACTCCGGTATAGTACGCATAAGGCAGCAAGGTAGACATCTTCGTCACATACGTCCAATTCGTCCCATCCTTGGATACGAAGGCGTACACGGTCTGCGAATCATGATCCCGCATCAGTTTGACGTACGGATACTCTGCCGCGGTGTAGCCTTGAATATTCGCATTCAGCGGGCTTGCGACCGGAATCGAAAATTGAGCGAACGAGACCCTCGTGCGGTTTTGCAGCACAAGGCCGCCGTTCTCGTTCGCACCGAAATAGATGTAGCGGGCTTTGTCCTTTGTGAGCCGGTCGCGCATCATAATGCCGCCCGCTTCACCCGAAGCGCTGCCGATCTTCGCACTGACGGAGCTGTTGCCGGAAGCGACCCGGCTTACAAAATGCAGCGAATCGTTAATATCCCGCTTGTAAATATTGGAGTCGTCTCCTTGATCGAAACCTGTCCCGTTGACAGCATCGATCGATACGGAAGAACCGTCGATTACTGCGTTGCCTCCCGTGGTCCCGATCCGGTCGTCGCGCCATGCCTCATCGGTATTACCGGATATCGGCGCCGTCAAATCCGCTTTCGCGCGCCACGAATCCCAGCCCGCTCCGTTCCCGTTGACGGCCGAAACTTTATAGTAGTACACGTTGCCGTTATGAACCGTTGTGTCTTTGTAGTAATTGCCGGTTACTCCTTCAGCGATAATCACATAAGGTCCGTCTTCCGCTTCCGAACGTTTAATCGTGTAGGATTGCCCGCCTGAAGTCGTTTTCCAGGTGATGCCGACATAACCGTTGCCTGCAAGCGCATGGACAAAGTCAACATGGAACGGCTTCGAAGCGAGTTCGAAATCCGACGTCAATTTCAGCACCATTGCCGTTTTGGGCTGGACGGTCACTTTGCCGTTCACGACCGGCACATTCGTCCCCGTGACAAGATCGAGCACCTCGCTGCCCGCGAAGTCGGCCGGCAGTTCTACCTCGTATGTCATCTTGTTGCCGTACTCGTCGCGGGTCGTGTTGAAAATCATGAAATACTTGCCGTACCTTGACGTAGACAATTCCGGATAATTGTTGTAAGGATTGTCTATTTCAAAGTTGTCGCGGTTAATCGTTCCTACGCCCGGCTGATAAGAAGCTGGCACAGCTTCGCCTGCCAGCACCGGCGGCGCACCGGTCCAATTCAAATTTTGCGCCGATCCGGAATGATAATCCCAGTCGATCTGGGGTGCCCGCAAGTAGTAATCTTCATACCGGAATCGGTTATTCGCGGCGATCTGGACGACATGATCGTAATTGTCTTTGATCACATGGAGGCGTCCATTGCTTGCCATACCGCGATTGCGGAAATTCAGCTCGCCGAACATTCTGAAATCGCCGTCTCTTACCGACACGTACATATTGTCGATATCCGCCCATGCCAACTGCTCGTAGTCGTCCGGATTGACTCCGAGCGCGGCAATTTCTTCCGGCTTATAAACGTCGAAATCCGTGTGCGGAAGAACAACCCCAGCCATCGCATTACCGTCAAATCGTCCGTAATTGGCCCGGCCTTCCGTGATGTAATGGTAGGTTTCTTCAAGCAGAAAATTTACTCCGCTCATGCTTCCTCTATATCCGAAGTCTTTCACATGCAACAGCTGGCGATCCGCAAGCTGCTGCTGCACGAAACCGACCGCTTCTCCCGCATATTGCCAGTACTTGTCCCACTCCGGACCGCTGTATCTTTGCTCGTTCCCGGCCATCGCCATTTCCAGGGATGCGAACTGCAAGCTCATTCCTCTGCCGGTTCTCGCGCCGTATGCCATGAAGCCGGAAAAGCTTTGATTTCGCTCATCGGTCACTTGTTCCGCTCTCATGATTCTTTTACCGTCGCCATCCAATGACGGATAACGGACAAATCCGCGGGCGTGGATGGATGTAAGCGCCGCTTTCAGGATTTCGTCGTTAACCTCTTCGTCGCCGGCGTGGCCGAGCGTTTTATAGAAATAAACCAAAAGATAGTTGGCGGCCTCGCCGTAGTTGGCTACATAACCGTTTTCCCTTGTAAGTCCAGCCTCGGTTAAGCCGGTATAATGCTTGCCGTAAGGCAATCTTCTAACCACGTTGCCTTCCGCGTCCAGCTTGCTCTTAGCCAGCCCTTTGCCGACAATGTGGACGAAATCGTCCGTAAAGACCGCGCTTCCATCATGTTTAAACAGGGAATGGTACAAATCCAATTCTTCGCCGCCGGGACCGACCAGCACCTCTTCACCCAGGAATGGCGCGATCCCCAAAGTTTCAAGCAGGATTCGGTGACTGCGCTCTTTGCCTTCAAAGAATGGCGAGCCGATGATGCGCAGCCCCTCGTGAGATTTCCACGCACCTTCGTACATATAAACGACCTGGTTATATATATATGAAAGCCGCGCACGGGCAAAGTCGAAGTTCGCTTTCATCACCCGTTCCCAGGCTGCGCGCCGAGTCAATTCGCCGCCGTCCCAGTCTACGCCCGCCAGAGAAAATTCCCCTTCTGTTGTTCCGGTCGCGAACGGTTCATCCAGAAACTCATTAAACGCCGCTTCTCCATAAACGGAATCGTCCTTAATCAGATTTTCGACGATGTACAGCGCTTCGCCAAGAGCCATATAGTAACCGCCCCAGTCGCCCTGATGTCCGCCGCGCAGCACGAGTCTCGTATTGCCGTAATAATCTTTCACATGGTTATCGATCGTCTTGAATATGCGCTGAAGCGCCGCTCTTTTCTCCTCCGGCGTCTGCGCCGGAGACCAATCGTACTTCAACACGTTGGCGTAAAATTTTAGCTCTTCAATATATTTGTGGATCGCCAACTTGCCGCCAGCGCTTCCATCCACTTTGGCCGATAAATTGTTAAACAGATTAACCTGTTCTTGCACGTAGCCATCGATCAGAGCCTGTTTCTCCGCATCCGTCAGATCCGGCGCCAGCATGTTATCCGGATTCTGGTCGGGCTTGAATTTAAAGCCCTGCTTTTCCCCATCCGCATGAATATAGGCTTGTGTATGGGTATAGGCGCTATAATAGCCCCTTGAAACAGTCGTCATACTGTTCCAGGGATGGGATTTAATCGTGATCTCGACCGTATCCTTCCCAACCGTTGATTCCAGCGGAAGCATGATCGTTTTGTAAAAAAAGCGGTTCGAAAGCACCCAGCCCGTGTTTATAGGTTCATAATCCCCATTTGTGGTATATCCAATCTGCTCCCCGTTAATATGAATCATTTCGTTGGAGGTGGACGATTCTTCCCCTGAAAATTTCACGGTGAAATAGTTGCGGAGATACGGATCGACTTTCATTGTAAAAGTCAACTCCCCCCCGCCCCCATCAGCTGTGCGAATATTCGACACACGGGCTGTTTCGCCCATGAAACCGGTAATTACGCTCGTAAAGGCGTCCTTGAAGTTGTGAGCGCTTTCAGAATCAATATTGCCGAAATCAAGCTTGTCCAAATAACCGTTAGTTGTCGGCCCTTCTTCCGCATGCACCACCTTACCTGGCACGGGTACGAGCCCCGGGAAAATCAACGCGGCGATCAAGAGAATAATCATGACCCTTCCGGATTGTCGTTTCGTTTTCTTTACTCGTTTGAATACGTCCCCTATGGAACCTTTCATAAGACATTTCTCCTTTTTTTGAGTGATTCTTCTATTCCCAATCTTGCTTCGTATACTCTTGTCTTGCCTCACCCCCCTTTCGGAGTACCTGCCATGCCAATATTCCGCGGAAGTAAATTCTCCTTTTAATAGAATTCAATGTTATATGCATGCTCGCCAATAACGAAATTACCGGACTCCGGGCTCAGAATGTGCCGGCCATTGATTCTCAAATTATGGTGGTTAAGTCCCTTGCAAGTTCATCTACTCTCGTCTCCGCCAGATGTTAGGTTTAGTTCGAATTCTCCTACCGCCTCCATGCCCACCCGGCGCAATACTTCAAGCCGGAAGGCTGTCGGCCACGCAACCAGCCATTCCGAAACGCCGAACGGCTCCGCCCAGCGGGTGTGAAAGAAGCCTTCGCTTTGGCTGCCCTCCGGACGCAGCTTGCCATTGATCATCAGGCTGCCGTCCGAAATGCCGATCGTCGCATTCGCCCATGCGGCGATGGCTCTTTCGCGCCACATCATGTTTCCGGTCAGTGCAGCCAGTTCAAGCCAGTCCTCGACAAAAGCTAGCGCGAATGGATCGATATGATGGTGCTGAGTGGATACTGCCGTCCCTCCGAACGTATCGTACCCGATGTCTCCCAGTCCGGTCCTTGAGTCATACCCAACAGTATGATGCCACTGCCATGTTGCCAGATACCAGGCGGCATGCTCCGCCAATTCGAGATACGTCAGCTTGCCGGTAACTCGGAACAGCGCAAGACCCGCTTTGAGCAAAGGAATTGCCGACTCCTTGTCTACGCAATAGGTATCCAGCGCCCCCGCCGTCGTGTAGCCGTTGCTCTGCAGCTCCCTCATATAATAGCGGTAGCCAAGCTCCGCCCCATGAAGGTAGGCTTCATTGCCTGTAAGCTCGTATGCCTTGACCAGAGGCGGGACTAGGAAGCAGCCGACCGTGCCCTCCGGATCATGCGGAGTCCCGTCGTTCTTCCACGACTTCCCGATCCGGCCTTCCGGCGATTGCACGGATAAGACGAAATCACAAATGCCGAGCGCGGTTTCGCGGTAGATCGGCCGCTCCACTCCGCATCTCCGGGCCAATTCTTCCGCCTCGAACAGGTTTAACGCAGCCGTGCCGAGGTTGCAGGCGTCCTGCACTTCCTGCTCTGCCGGCTTGAATTGCAAGACGTAGTCGTACTCACAATGAATCATCCCGTTCGGCAGCCTTCCGCCGGCTGTCCAGCCGTCCAGTACGGCGAGGCCTCTACGAAGCGAATCCTCATTGCCGGAATTCAAATAATCTGCAAGCATCGAATTGGCCAGGGAAGCGTTCTGCCCGCACCAGCCGATTGCGTAATTGCGAGCTTGTCGCCACTTCTCTCCGTCCCATTTTCTGCCGAGCGAGAATCCCCGAAAATCCCCGTCTTCGGCCCATAGGCTATTCTTGGCATACGCCATGCCCAGTTCCCAGATGCGCTCTGGTTCATACCTTGCCCGAACCGGACGTTGTTGCAGCCGCCAGGCCTCTTCGAGCATCATTCTCCACGACGTGCGCGGCTCTGTGTAAGCATGTAGCGTCAGAAATGCACGGGCCGTAAACGTCTCGCCCGGCACAAAGTTCCTCTCCGCTTCGTATGCCTCGCCGTAACGGTCTCGGTCATCGTAGGTCGCGGGCGACTCTACCTCCGGCCAGATCAGCCGGTGGATGACTCGTCCTCCAGCCGGCACGAGCGAGCAGGAAAAGCCTTGCATAACACGGGGAGGCTCGCCGAACAAGGCCACGGCAACACCGCCTCCCTCGGAGTAGGTTGCGCCGGCCACCGCCGTCCGATGCCACGCAAATACCCAAGGCTGTCCATCTCGCTCCAGCCCTTTCGGCTCCAGGCCGCTGCCCCAACCGTTCCCGTTGTAGGTGACGGAAGGAATCATATAATACTCAGGCTCGTAGTCGGCGGCGAAATCCATCGATAGCTTGCACGAAGCAGGCGACTCGCCTTGATAAGTGAACTTCCGCGTCCATTGCGCCAGTCCTTCCCTTAGCAGTTTGAATGTATCGGTTGCTGCGAAGCGTTCGTCTTCGAACGGCAAGACGTCGCCGATGGTCCTACCGCCCAAGCGGAACCTATAGCCGTTGTCATTTTCACGTTGTTTCCAGTTGATCTCCACCGTCATCACCATTTTCTTGTCATATTACAGAAGCTGATTTGAAAACGCCGCGGATTTTTGAGTCTTCCTCCCGCATGCCTGGCTTGTCAAGAATTCGGTCTTGCCGCTCCCACTTCTCCACATCATCGGAACAGTCTACTCTTTTATAGAACCGAGCAGCACGCCTTTTATAAAAAACTTCTGCGCAAAAGGGTACATAATGACCATCGGAATCGACGAGATAACCATCGCCGCCAGCTGAAGGGTTCGGGCTGTAACAATTCCCGCACCTTGAGCTTTTGAATAGAGTGCTTCGACTGCGGCATTGTTGGCGCCCGCGACATTAGCCATCTGTTCAACCGCATTACTCGACTGTATCAGCTTTAAGATCAGGTACTGCAGCGTCTGCAAATCAGCGGATTGGGTGAAATACAGCGTCGCTCCGTAATCGTTCCATACGCCGACTGCCGTAAACACCGAAAGAGCAGCCAAAACCGGCTTCGATAACGGGATAACAATACGGAAGAACATCGTATACTCATTCGCTCCATCCATTTTGGCCGATTCGAACAGAGCTTCGGGAATCGCCTTGAAATTCGCATTGAAAATAATGACATTCCAAAATCCGCCAAAAAGGGCAGGGATGATGTAAACCCAGTAAGTATCATATAAACCGAGCCAATTCAACAGCATAAACGAAGGAATCAGACCGCCGCTAAAGTACATGCTCGTAAAGCCAATTGCCACATACCATTTTTTCCCTTTTAAATAAGAACGGGAAAAAGCGTAAGTAAACATCGCCGTATACAGAATAGAGATAACCGTTACAATCACCGTCCGCGAACCGCTAATCCATGCAGCCTTGAGCATCCCCGGATCCGACATAACCGTCGCCCAGCTCGCCCATGTAAATTCTCTTGGCCAAGCAAATATAGGTCCGCGCACAAGATTGTCGCCTGTATTCAAAGAATTGACGACAGAAAACCAAAACGGATATATCGTCACGATCATTATAGCGATCATGATGACGACATTCGTCACATTAAAAGTACGTTCTCTCCAGCTCCTGCCTCCGACCATTCCGGACGCCTCCTAAAAGTTATTCTCGCTGCTTCCCTAAATCATCTTCTCTGCAAGCGAAAAACTCGCTTCGGAAGCATACGTTTAAAACAAACCTGATTTTGTAAGCTTCTTGGATAGATGGTTGGCTCCAAGCAGCAGCGCAAGCGCAAACACCGATTTCATTAACCCGATCGCCGTAGCCGAAGCAAACTGGAACTGCCCAAGACCCGTTCGATACACGTAAGTGTCAATAACTTGACTGGTCGGCATGTTCAAAGAGTTTTGCAGGACGTAAATCTGCGTAAAGTTATTGTTCAGCATGCCGCTTATTGCGAATATGACCAGAATCATAACCGTAGGCAAAATGCCGGGCAGCGTGATGTGCAGCATTCGTTTCAAACGGCTCGCCCCGTCGATAGCGGCAGCCTCATATAAAGACTGGTCGATGCCTGCCATGGCAGCCAAATACAAGATGGCGCCCCAGCCTATTTCTTTCAATAAATTGGTTCCGATGGCGATGCCCCAGAAATATTTTGGCTCGCCCAGAAACAGAATAGCCTCATCGATCAGGCCCAGCTTCAGGAGTAAAAAATTTACGATGCCGCCATCCGGATTGAGCAGCGTAATGAACAACCCGCCAAAGATAACCCAGGAAAGAAAATGCGGCAGATACGTGACGGTTTGTACAAACGATTTAAACTTGGCATTCTGGATCTCGTTTAAGAGCAGCGCGAAAATCAGGGTTACCGGGATCCCGATCAGCGACCCCAAGAGATTGATGCCTAGCGTATTTCTCACCATGGGCCAAAACTCAAAGTTCCGGAAAATCGTCATAAAGTTCTCGAAATTGTTCCATTGACTCGTGAAAATCCCTTTAAAACCCGAGATGGGATCGTAGGCCTTGAATGCCATCAACAGCCCGGACATCGGGATAAAATCGAATATGACAATGATAATAATTGCTGGCCAAAGCATCGTCATGAGCTCCAACTGGGTTCGAAGATCGTGCCCGAGCCTGAACGTTTTTTTTCTTTTGATATTTGCTGTCGGGATGCCTCCCTGGGTGGCGCCTTTTGCCATCATTCGTCCCTCCCTTGAAAAACAATGATAATGCCAAAGTGCAGCATGGAATGCACATGCACTTTGGCACTATTCATCACTCGAATCTTACAATTATGAATTAACGCCTTTAACCGTTACGCCCATTTCCTGAGACTTCTTCTGAAGTTCCGCGTCCAGCGCCGCATCAAGCTCGTCGACCTTCAATTGTTTCATCTTAGTGACAAACTCGTCATAGAGTTTGTTGAACGCTGCCTCATCCTTCGCGAGTACCATCTTGGCAACCTGAGCTTCATAATATAGCTGGATTTGATCTCTTGTGATTGCATTTTTGCTTCCCGGTGCATAGAAATCGCCAGGCAATGTCAGTACGGAAGCATCATATCTAACGACTTCCGGTGATCTGCCGTAAGCGGTCTTCGCTTCCATCTCAATCAATCCTCCGGCGCCTTCCCTCTTTGTCGGAGCAGGCTGCACGTTTTCAAGAAATGCCATATTGACGAATTGCCAGAAGATATCCACTGCCGTTTTGCTGCTGTCCTTCTGAGCTTGAATTCCTTCATCCGTTCTTGTAATGAGACCTTTGTCGTCTTTCGTGTAATGGACGCCTTCGATACCAAAGTTACTGAGCGTCATCCCCTCGGCACTGGTCACATAACTAAGCCATTTCGCCAACTTTTCCGGTTCCTTTGTCGATTTGGAAATCATCGTTTGCATCCAGCCGCGTCCCGGTTCGGACCAGAACGGGAACACCGGCTTTGTGCCTTCACTCGACAAGATCGCACCGGGCGAAACCCAGAAATCAAGCTGTTCAAATTTGCCTTTGGGCGTCCCTCCGATGAACATGAACACACGTTTGGACAAGAGGTTCGCTTCGATCGACGCTTCATCCGTCGTCATCTGGCCGGGGTCGAAGTACCCGCCTTGGGCCGCCTTAAACAGGAATTGAATGGCATGCTTGTTTTCAGGAGACATGTAAATATTTCTAAATTTCCCGTCTTTGTCAATTGGCATCGCGCCAAAAGATTTTTGAAGGTATTGGAGCGTTTCGCCATGGTAGTTTTTGCCGTGAATCTGAAGCGGCATGACAGGCTGTCCGTCAACCGTCAGTTTCATGTCCTTTACCTTCTTAAGAGCCGCGAGCACGCCATCTTCGGTTTTCAGATCGGTAAGGGCAATGCCGGCCTCTTTCAAAATATTCGCGTTGACTAATACGCCTTTGTTTTCAGCATACTTCGCTACATCCGCAAAGTAGTCGCTTGACGGAGGATATACCTCTCTCGCGTCATCGCTGACCATGTGACTTCCAATCGCGAACCAGCCGCCATAATGCTTGACCATTTGCTCCTTCACATCTGCTGGAAAATCTTTGAGCAAATGGGATTCCGGATCGTATTTCTCGAGAAATTCTTCCAGCTCCCAAACTTTGCCGGCATCAACCAGCTTCTTGCCCATATCCGGGCCTATGGTCGTGATGACATCCGGGAAACCGTCCGACGTTGAAACCATCATCAGATTCAATTTCGTATCGCCGTCTTGCGCCGGAATGTTGTAGCTGAAGGTAAGCCCTGTCTTTTTCGTCAATTCGCCCATAACGGTACCTTCGTCCGTGTTCCATTGAGGCGGGTTCCAACCTCCTACTGTAGCGAACCAGTTCAAATTAACCGGTGCCGCAGACGCGCCCGGCGAAGCAGTCGCTCCGGTATCCGCCGAATTCGTCGGCTCGGTGCCGCTTCCCGATTTATTGGCGCTGCAGCCTGACAACGCAATCGTTGCGGCCAACGCCAGAATTGTAAACCCTTTCATTTTCATATTAATCATCCCCCTGCATATATTGTTTACTGCTTCTTTAGCATAACGGCATACGTACAGACAGCCTATGTTTCCATTTTAATCTTTTTGTGCTTTTCGATAATTTTGGACAAGGCTACAATTTACGAAACTTACCCGGTGTTATTCCGAAATACTTTTTGAAAATTTTGTTGAAATGAAAATAATCCCGGTACCCTGCCCGCTCCACGATCTCTTGTATGGATAACGAAGTATCCTGCAGCAATTCTTTAGCCAGATTCAACCTTTTGTTCATCACATACTCCATATACGTTTTTCCCGTTTCCTTCTTCATAAGTGCGCTCACATATCCGACAGTGATATGGAACTTCTTTGACAAATCAACGAGCATAATATCCTCCGTAAAGTTGGCATCGATATATTCGATGATTTTCTTTACCATCTCATTGGAAATGTGCAGCTCTTCGCCGGTTTGCTGCCGGAAAATGGCCTTCAGCTTTCCGAACAACTCCTCGACCGAGCGGTACTGGCGAAACAATTGATCGTAGTTCATGTATTCGATTTCATAATCTGCGTCGGTACTGCTGTAATATTTGTAAGAGAGCAAAACGATTTGATTGTACAGCGCGCATAATTGGTCGATCTGCATGGACCGCTCTTTGCATTCGGCGCATAGCTCATCCAGCAATCTGTTCACTTGCTCCGGCTTTTGCTCCTTTACGGCCACTTCGATTTGCAGGATCGTTCCCATCCATGCCGACGCATGATCGGCTGCCTGTTTATATTCGATGATCCGGCTTTCGAGCCGGGTGAAGAAGCTGCAAAGGGCAATATCCGATTCCTGATAGAGCTTGGCGACAGGCGTAGAATAGACACCGATTCCGCTGATCCCGATACACCGGGCGTCGGATAAATGATTTGAAATAAAATCAAGTAAACCGGTCGGATACTTCAATTCGTCATAATTGATCAGGAAGGAGACTTTATTCTGTCCCGTACGAAACCGCAAATAACGGATCCCGGAGAACGCCGGCTGCGTCTCGCCCGCATCGGGAAACGATGAATCCTGGTACAGACAGCTTATGAACCGGAAGTGGGGATAATCGCAATCAATTCCCCGGCTGGACAAGAAGTTCCGCAGCTTCATATTCTCATCGGACTCGAATATTTCGAAGAGATCGTCCAGCAGCAGTTCCAGTCCTTTTTGCACTTTCTGCTTCTCCTCGAGCGTCGCTTTCAACCGTTCCAACGCATCGGTCAGCTTGTCCTTATCGATCTGCTTAAGCAGGTAATCGAAGGCTCCGAACCGCAGCGCTTTCTGGGCATATTCAAACTCCGAATATCCGCTGATCATAATCACGTTGCTCCTCAAATCGTGGAAACGGATTTGCTCCAGAAGCTCAATCCCGTTCAAACCGGGCATGCGGATATCCGAAATCACGACATCCGGCTTCTTCTCCAGAATGATCTCCAGAGCCGACAGTCCGTTGTGCGCCTCTCCGATAACGGTAAAGCCGAGCCTTTCCCATTCGATCATTTCTCTAATCCTGTACACAACCCATGGTTCATCGTCTGCGATCAATACCGTAAACATGTTATTCAACCTCCAATGGTTCCGCATGGTCTTGTAAGGGGAAAGTGATTATAACGGTAGTTCCGGTACCGCGTTTGCTATAGATGGACATGTCGGCCTTGTCTCCGTATAAAAGCTTGATTCTCCGGTTAATATTGGGTAAACCGATTCCTTTCGTTGCTTCCCTCGCCATCCAGCCTTGGCTTTCAAACTGCCTAAGCCGGGCGACCAACTCTTTCAATTGGATTTCATCCATCCCGTATCCGTTATCCTGTACGATGTATTGAACCTGGTTCTGCTCCGTCATCTTCACTTCCACTCGAACGACGCCGCTGTCGATCTTCATCTCCAATCCGTGAAACACGGCATTTTCCACCATCGGCTGAAGAAGCATTTTAATTGTTTTCTGCTTCAACAAACGTTCATCCGCATCGACGACGACCCGGATTTTCCCCATGAAGCGGTATTCGATGATTTTCGCGTATTCCTTAATGTGCGATATTTCATCCTGAATGGTGCTGAAATCGCCTCCTTTGACCGAATACCTGAACATATTGGATAAGGAGGCGGAGATTTCGCCTATATCCTGAGCCTTGTAAAAGATGGCCATAGCGCTTATACATTCCAGCGTATTGTACAAAAAATGGGGGTTAATCTGATTGCGAAAGGCCGAAATTTCCATCTGATTTTTTGTAATTTCGATTTCGTACTTTTGCTTTTGCGTCAACTGAATTTCTTTGCTTAAGCTGTCGATTTCGTCCAGCATTTTATTCAGGTTGGCGGCGAGTACGCCGATTTCGTTACGGTAGATCACAGAAAAGCGGCTTTCTCCCCCCGTCTTCGGGTAGGACTTCATAAAATCCATGAGCGCTTTTACCGGTCGTAAGATACGGGTGAAAAAAATGATCAGGAAGAGGCCGAGCAAACAAAACATGACCGCATATGTCGTGATGTTCAGCCGTTGAACGATATTCAATTCCTGCAGCAGCTCGTTCTTCGGTATGACGCTGATCAGCTCCCACCCGGTCCGGGACAGCGTTCTCGTCTGCATGATATATCGACTGTCGTTTTTCCATTTCTCCAACTGGGATATATGGAGGCTGGAGGGGTTCCCATCGCTTGCCATCATATTTTTATTCTGGTCCAGAAGAAGCAGCCGGGAATTGGCTGTCATTTTTGCATTGTTCAATATATTGCGGAAATTGCCGACATCCATGAGAAAAACGCTTGTCCCCATGTATACTTTAGCCGGTGTGATTTCCAAATTATAAACCGGAACGGAGATGGAATAGTTTGGCATTATTTTGCCCGTATTCGGGTTAGACAATAAACCGGAATATTCGATCCTTGGAGGCGGCAGTCGGACGGTTTCGCCGATTCCCATACCCGAATCGGCGATCATCTTTCCTTCCGGGTTGTAAAGCTGGATGCCCCGGATATTCGCTTTCAATGCTGTAGTATTGGAGAAAACCGATTCGATCGCGTCGTACATGAGAATCCTGGACAAAAAATCCTCCAAGCCCAAGTAGTTTTGCACCGTCGGACTATACAGCATCGAATCCGAGATTCTCTCCATATCCGTATAAAAGCTTCCCATATTATCTTCAACCTGATTCAATAATTTGGCGGCGGAGTCCGTTACCTTGCTCTCGACGATGCGCTTAGCAATCGTGTTCGAGATAACGAATGAGATCAGCAGGATGATGAGCATCAACAATATCAAATAAAGGATTTGCCTCGTAAGGCTAAGTGTACGAAAGTGTCTCATCATGATTAACAAGTCCTCTTCGCTTTGATTTTTATGATAAATCGCATAGAACGCCTCCGTAGGCGCAGCCTGAACCATCCTTTGCTCTGACCTATGAATCAAAACGTTCGATTCCCATATAAGAATAGAGCGGCTCCCTTCGGATGCCGCTCGCTGCCAATTTCTATCCTCGTGCGCCATTACTTAATCGGCCGATAAGACGTAACGTTTTCCGCTTTCAGCATGGAACCCGATGCAGCCGCTCCCCATTTGAGAATAAGTTACTTCTTCGCCATCTTGCGTAATCCTGACCTTCCGATTAACAAGCACTATGCAAGTCTGCGTTATTGAAACTGCGATTTCCGCTTTTGACAATGCTCCGTTCATCCACTCCAAATCGACTTCATATCCGCCTCTGCCGCACAGTCCTTTGACATATCCGTCTTTCCAGGCATCGGGTAACGCCGGCAACAGTTCCAAATATCCTTGATGCGATTGCAGCAGCATCTCCGCAATTCCCGCTGTAGCCGCAAAGTTGCCGTCGATCTGGAATGGAGGATGCGCACCGAACAGATTGGCATATACGCCGCCTCTGTGAGCATTCATCGGTTCGTCGCCCTTAACGAGCGTCAACATATTCGAGACTAATCGCTCTGCGCGGTTGCCGTCTTTGAATCTTGCCCATAAACCGACTTTCCAGCCGAGACTCCATCCCGTTCCCCCGTCTCCTCTGATTTCGAGCGAAGTCTTCGCTGCTTGGAAGAGGTCGGGGGCGGACTGCTCCGTAATAAGCCGCCCAGGGTACACCCCAACAAGGTGGGAGACGTGGCGATGATGGACATCCTCGCCTTCGAAATCTTTGGACCATTCTTGCAATTGGCCGTGCTTGCCGATTTGCAGGGGCAGCAGCCGTTGCTTCGTTTCCTGAAGGGTCAGGACAAAATCTTCATCGATCTCCAGTCGCTGCGCCGACAGGATGCAGTTGTCGAACAGTTCCGCGATCAAGGATAAATCCATCGTCGTCGCTTCACTTACAGCGAAGCGCTTGTCCCCCGTCATGATTTTCAGCTCGGGAGAAGTCGATGGCGAAGTGATGAAATGACCGTCCTTATTTTCGATCAGCCAGTCCAGACAGAACAACGCCGCTTCCTTCATGATCGGGTATGCCGTATTCCGCAAGTAGGCTTCGTCCCCGCTAAATGCGTAATGCTCCCACAGATGTTGAGTCAGCCATACGCCGCCCATCGGCCAATACGCCCACACCGGGTCTCCGTCTCCATAATCGCCCACCGGCGCCGTTTGCCCCCACATATCGGCATTATGGTGCGCTACCCA
The DNA here is from genome assembly GCF_000422465.1 of Paenibacillus harenae DSM 16969. Lineage (GTDB taxonomy): Bacteria > Bacillota > Bacilli > Paenibacillales > Paenibacillaceae > Pristimantibacillus > Pristimantibacillus harenae. The sequence goes on from NZ_KE383843.1 coordinate 39,652, forward strand.
TCCTCTTGCGCCATAGTTCGTTTCCGCCGTCTTCTTGCCGTTTTCCGCCAGCCTGCCGATGAAATCGATCAACGGCCCGTGCAGCTCCGCCATATTGCAAGTTTCTGCAGGCCAGTAGTTCATCTCCGCATTAATATTTAGCGTATAATTGCTGCTCCACGGCGCCCTCGTCTCCTCATTCCATATGCCTTGAAGATTGGCCGGCTGAGTTCCCGGACGCGAGCTGGCGATCATCAAATACCGACCATAATGAAACAAGAGCTCAACCAGGCCCGGATCGCCGCTCCCGTAATCGGAAATTCGGCGATCCGTAGGCATATCTTCGGGAGCCTTGCTTTGTCCCAGATGCAGGGCAACCCTGCCGAACAGCTTGCAATGATCATCCAGATGACGATTCAGAATATCCTTGTATTCCTTCCCGCATATGGAACGAATCACCGTGTCGGTCCATTGTCCCGGATCGCGATCAGGACCGCTCGCGCCAAGTCCTGAGTCAAAGCTGGTCGCCGCGCTGAAGTACAAGGTTGCGGCAGTCGCTCCCATAACATGCAAACCGTCCGCATCGGCCTTCACCGTTCCGCCTTCAAGGGCGACAGCCAGGCGTCCTTGGAATTTCAAGCCTCTGGACGTTTCCGGATCGCCGTATCGCACAGGATACTCAGCATCACGGTAACTGGGCTCGACGTGCTCCGGCGCAACGCCGGAAATCGTAAAGTGGCCGCCGTCCACTTTCGACACATAGCGGAGCGGGCTGTCCAGCCTGGCCCGGAAGCTGAGGAAGCCCTCCTTGCTTGCCGTTAACCGTACAACAATCGCCTGATCAGGATGCGTTGCGAATATTTCGCGTGTGTATTGAACGCCGCCGATGCTATAGGCAACAGTCGCGACGCCGATCGAGAGATCGAGCTTCCGGCTATAATCGCGGCGGCTTACCTGACCGTGATCCATCACGATATGTAAATCGCCGAAAGGCAAATAGGATTGGGTATAAGGACCCATCATTTCCTTACAGAGCCGATCCGCTTCCTCGTACTTTTCTTGTGCGATAAGTTCCCTCACCTTCGGCAAGACTTCTTTCGCTGCAGGATTATTCCAATCCTTGGGATACCCTGACCAAAGCGTATCTTCATTCAAAGCGATGCGTTCTTTCTCCACACCGCCAAACACCATCGCGCCAAGTTTGCCGTTCCCGACGGGAAGGGCTTCCGTCCAATAAACGGCGGGAGATTGAAATTGAATATTCATAAGGGATTTCCTGTCCTCTCTTCAACTTTATTATATTTTTCCGATGAGATACGCTTGTTTTCCGTCCCGTAAAAATACCGGAATCGTGCTTAGAGGAGCTTCCGCATGAATGGTTTGTCCGCCTTCGAAGATCCTTCCTGTACGCGCATCCGTCCAACTTGAACCTTCAGGCAGATAAACCTCTCTTGATACAGCGCCTTCATAAAGGATGGGGGCAACCAACAGATCCGGACCATACATATATTCGTCCTTCATATCCCAAACCTTATCGTCATTCTGGAATTCATAGAAGAGCGGCCTCATCACCGGCGCGCCTTTCTCATGGGCTTCTTTCATCAGCTCACGGGTATAATCCCTTAAGGCTTCTCGCAATTCCATATATCTAACCAATATATCGTAAGCCTCGTCCCCAAAGCTCCATACCTCGTTGTTTCCGCCGGTATTTAATGCTTTGCTGCCGTCTTTTCTGAATACTTCCTTGCCGCCCCTGCGATCGCCATGCAATCTCATAACAGGACAGAAAGCCCCCCATTGGAACCATCTGATTAGCAGCTCGCGGAATTTGGGATCGTCTGGGTGACCTCCTGCAAAGCCTCCGATATCCGTCGTCCACCAAGGAATCCCCGCCATTCCCATATGAAGGCCTGCAACGATTTGTTTTCTGAAATCTTCAAATGAAGAATGAATATCTCCCGACCACACTAATGCGCCGTATCGCTGGCTGCCTGCCCAAGCGCACCGAACCGTGTTTACGATATTGTCCTGCCCTTCCGCCTGCATGCCGTCATAAAAGGTTTTGGAATAGCGCTGCGGATATATATTTCCGATTTGAACATTAGGTCCCATAGCGTAGCGGTAATTATCGAAATCATATACATCGTATTCAGGTTCTGCTTCATCCAGCCAGAAGATATTGATTCCATAATCGTAATAATTCTTCTTGATTTTTGACCATACATACTCCCTGGCTTTAGGGTTTGTAGCATCAAAATAAATACTGGAAGGGAACCAATCCATCATGGCAACCTGGACTCCCCTTTCCGCTTTAATCAAATAACCCTTTTGGCGCATTTCTTCAAAATTTTCGCTATAGCGGTCAACCTGAGGCCAAACCGAAACCATCAATTCGATTCCCATGGATTTCAGCTCATCCACCATTGCCTTCGGATCGGGGAAAAATTCTTCCTCAAATCTGAAGTCCCCCTGTTTGGGCCAGTGGAAAAAATCGACTACGATTACATCGATCGGCAGCTTTCTTCTCTTATATTCCCTTGCAACCTTGAGCAGCTGTTCCTGATTATAATATCTTAATTTGCACTGCCAGAAGCCAAGTCCATATTCCGGCATCATGGGAACGGTACCAACCGCTTTTCCGTACGCGGCTTCGATTTCTGCCGGCGAATCGCCTGCCGTTATCCAATAATCCATCTGTTTGGTGCTTTCTGCAACCCATTCGGTTCGATTATTCGCGAAGTTCACTTTTCCGATCGCCGGATTATGCCATAAGAAGCCATACCCTTTGCTGGAATAATAGAACGGAACACTGGCTTGGGAATTACGGTGGGCCAATTCTAGCGTGGAGCCTTTCAAATCAAAGGTTTCTTGCTGGTATTGACCCATTCCGTAGATACGTTCACCCTCATTTCCGACAAAGGAAACCGTTAATTGATGATCCCCGCCGATAATTGGCTTGAATGCTCTTGACCGAAGCTTCAAAGCTCCTCCGCCGCCTATTTCTTGAAGCAATAATTCTCCTTTATCATTGTAAAAGGAAATTCGTCCCGGAGTATCCCACCACGAATGTCTGACCTCCGCCTTTATCTTACCGTTTTGAATGGTAGCGGTTTGAGCATCATGATCGATCTCTATCGCAGCTTCCGCATCGCCATTAACAGGCAGCAAGGCAAAGTCCGTATCCCGTATTTCACCCATCATTCGGGAGCGGATACGTAAACTGTTTTCGCCCCAAGCTTCCATTTGCAAGGTCTCCCCGTTATACTCAAAAATCAGCTTCCCATTTTCGGCAGTAAAAAAATTCATGCTTATCCCCTTCCCCAGTCCTATCAATCTTCCGCTCCAAGATTTAACTCAAACTCCTTGTCGCGGTCACAGATCAGCACACCGTCCACAACTTCCAGCTTGGCCACCTGAATCGACGAACGACGCGTTCCATAGCTCGAATCTTCATGATGCCTATTAACACGGCCAGGATGAGTGAAATAGAAGATATACCCCTCATCTCCTTGTACGACCACATCTGCGTGAAGGCCGATCGTCCCGTCATCCTCACGTTTGCCAGGTTGGTCGAGAATGAGGCCGTTTCGTTCCCACGTCTGAAGATCATCGGAGCGGTACACGCCTTGTCCTCTCCATTCGTCTATAATAAGCCAATAATATCCTTGTAAGTGAAACACATTCGGTCCTTCGTGGTTTCTTTCGGTTATCACCGGACCAATCGGCTGCCAATCATACAGATCCTTGCTCTCGGCAGCGTAGGTATGATTCCGCTGCTTAAACCACATTCGAAACATGCCGTTCGGCAGTTGGTAAACACAGGCATCGATCACGTTCTCCTCACTAATTCCAAGCGTGGACCGGAACTCCCAACGAATAAGGTCGGGGCTTGTATAATGCCTGATACGAGCCTTGCCCGTCCAATCTTCCGGTACGCCGTGGACGTAAGTGACATACATATGGTACAGCCCATCATGCCAAATGATTTCTGGCGCCCAGAACGTATTTCTGCCCCATTCTGTTTCGAGACCTTCCAGGGTTCCCCGGTATAACCAGGTTGATCCGCCATCCGATGAAGAAGCAACACCGAGATCGGTACCATGCACCCATCCGAATTTCGGACCCTCCTGCGTTGCACGGCGGTTCGTATAGATCATCCACCATTCCTTGGCCTGCCGATTCCAAATAACGACAGGATCTGCCGCTCCGTCATAGATGGGGTCCCTAAACAAAGGCGATTTCATTGATTTCATTCATTCTCCACTCCTCGCAACCTCATAACAAAATTGGTCTACATCAATATAACCCTGTTCACTCTCGCAGTTATAGCTGTATAACCCGATCCGATCTCCCCTGTAATTCCCCCACCCCAGCTGATATGCGTCTCCAAAGCTTGTGAAATTCAACCCATCAACGCTATATTCGAACCGGTTGATTCCGTCTATGTTCCACACAGACCTTAACCAAAGGGTGGAACCCGTTAATTCCGGACCCCATTCTACGGTACCCGAATGGTTAAACTTCAGAACCCTTGTCCCATTCTGCTGTTGAACGCCAATCGTGCAATAGGTTTGCGCAAAATGGCAAAGCCCCGCTTCTTGCCCGTCCGCCATGCCGTTGATTTCTATTGTTACGGTTGCCGCATTGTGAACGGTTCTAAACGCTCGTTGTGAAATGACGTTGCAGACGCTAAAAAAATTATCCTTATCGATGGGTTGGCTTGCGTAAAGACGCAAATAGCCGGGCCGTTCCGTTAACGACCATTTGTCGGCTCTTGGCTGATGGTTCCATTCCCAATTCGGCTCAAGCACCGCCCGGTCAAAATCGTCATTCGCGGCAAGAACCGTCGCGGGGTGTCCGTTGATGGGCTTCCTGCCTCCCCATACCATCTCCCCGATTCCGTCGCCGTCCGTATCGATTCCGATGATCGGCCATCCGTCAACCCATGTTACGGGCAGCAAGTGAAGCGTTCTCCCTTCGTAATACCCGCCCGTTCCTTGATGACTAATGAAATACCACTCCCCGGAAACCGTCTGGATAAGTCCGCCTTGGTTCGGCTCCCGGTCTACATCCATGCCGTGCGTATGGATAATTTCCTTTTCCTCATAGGGCCCATAAATATGTTCCGACCTTAACATCATAACGACTCTGACTTCAACGCCTTCCTTACAGCGAACCTCGCTGTGGAAAAAATAGTAGGTTCCATTTATTTTGTAGAGCTTATTGGCTTCGCTCCCTTTGTATTGATGGATAATCGTATCGCTGTCATGCAACAGCTCTTTGCCGTCTTCACTAAGCTTAATTAAATGGATATGATAGTTATCGGCAAAATGAGTGGCAACCAGGTAGCCTTGTCCGTCATCGTCCCAGAATGGACAGCAATCGTCCCAGCCGGTGACCTCCCAAACCCGATGAAGCGGCTCCCAAAGTCCAGCCGGATCGGAAGCCGTGCTCATAAACAATCCTTCATCGGGCGTGAAAAAATACACCCAATATTTATCCTTATGGAATCGGATGGCGCCGGCCCAGACTCCTCTGCCGTAACGATTCATGCGATCGTAATTGTATTCCGGGCCGATGCTTGTCAAATCTTGCACGACATGCCCGATCATGCTCCAATTCACAAGATCCTTGGAATGCAGCACCGCCATCCCCGGAGAGCAATGCAAAGTAGAGGAGATACCGTAATAATCATCCCCGACTCGAATGACATCCGGATCGCTGTAATCGCCGGGCAAGACAGGATTGACATAGGTACCGTCCCCCTGATCTCCCCAGGATCCCTTCTGTGATAATAGATAGGAATTATCCTCCATAACAATATAATCCTTTCCATTTTAAATTTGGCTTTATAACAAGCACGATGCTCTAGCGCCGAAACAATGACGGAAAGTCCGGAACACGTCGTGCATGTTCCGGACTAAAAATTACTTAATGCCTCTCTTGGCTGCCTCTTCGTTGACTTCTTTGATCGCCTCCGGAACGCCTTTGGCGTCGTATCCCTTAACGATTTCTTTCCACTGGGCTATCGGATCTCCTTTGCCCAAAACGACTTTAACGATGTCATCCATAATATTTGAGTCCACAGTCAATAACTTATTTTTCGCTGGAGTCGAAATCGCATCGAATTCAAAGTTAACAGGCATTGGCGTATCTTCTTGTTTAAATCGATTGAAGGTATCAATCTGCAGCTTCATTAATGCGGCAGTTTCAGGGTCGGAGCTTACCACTTTTTTGCCCTTATACAGAAGGGGATCCCATGCGGCAAGCCAAACCAGTTTGTTCGTGATCGGATATTTGTCTGCAAGCGTTTCATCTTGTTTAAGCAGGGAAACATATTGTCCATTTTCCACTTTATAATCGACATTCTCGATTCCATTAATGCCCAGGACTCTGTATTCATCAGACATCATGTAATCCATCACTTGTAGCGCCCGTTTGAATTTTTCATCGCTGAGCGTACCTGGGAAAAACGTATTGGACCAGTAAGGAGCGCCAGCCAACGTATAGCGTTTGCCGTCAGCCGCAGGCCAAATATTCAGATATCCGATTGCTTTGGAAGCGCTGACACCTGGATTCGCTTTTTTGAATGTGGCTACTTGATCGTCTGTTACGCCTTCCAGGCCGTAAAGCGCGAAGCTTTGGCCGGACAAAAACTTGTTCGTGCCGTCGGCGTCTTTCTGAATGGCAAAGTCCTTGTCAAGAACACCATCCGTATACAGTGTACGAAGCTGCTGGATTCCGGTATAGGCTCTCTCCGACGTAAAGGCAGGAATCCACTTGCCGTTCTCTTGAGTCCAGTTACGGGTGGCCACCATTTCAGGGAAGCTTCCCAGGAATTGCGTTAACAGGTAACCTTTGTTGTTAACCGTCAAGCCGGCGATTCCAGGATGCTGCTTCATGACGGCTTTGGTCATAGCCAGGAATTCCTCAAAGCTTTGCGGCTCTTTTGTAAATCCGGCTTGCTCCGCCCAATCCATCCGATAACGGATTGGTCTGCCCAACCTGGCGTCACCGATATCCTCGCTACCAAAACGCGGAATCGAATAAAATTTCCCATCAACCTTGAGCGGCTTCACAGACTCATCGGACATAAATTTTTGCAAATTCGGATATGGGCTCAAATCGTCAGGGAGCGGCTTGAGAACGCCTTGCTTGGCCCAGGTTTGGTACACCCCCATATCAACCTCGTTGGCGAACATATCGGGAAGCTGCTTGGACGCGGCCCATACTTTTGCCTTCTCCTGCCAGTCATTCCAGGTAATCTGAATCGGTTTGATCGTAATGTTGAATTTCTCGGTCAAATCGTTGTAAACCGTATCATCCTTTGCATTCGGAGCTTCAAATCCCGCCTGGATGTCCCATACGGCAACGCTCAGCTCTATTGGCTTGCTCAAATCATCCGCGTTTTGTGTCGTGTTAGCCGCTTGGCCCGGGGATGTATTTGGAGACTGATCTCCCCCTTTTCCGCAGCCAGTTAACACTGTCATTACAGCAAGAAGCAGCGCCACCCCAACCTTTACTCTTTGTTTCAACTTCATCTGTAAACCCTCCTTTATGTTTTTGAAACCTGAATATATATAACAACGGCCGAAGCCATTATTATCATTCCTTTACGGAACCGATCATGATTCCCGCATTAAAATATTTCTGCAAGAAGGGATAAATCATCAGAATCGGAACGGCGGAGACGATGATCATCGCCGACTTTACCGATTCGCTATACACGTTTTGAGTTTTTGCGGCCATCTGTGCGCCCATCGAATTATTCATGACCTGACTCAGATTAGTGATAGCATCTCTTAGCACAAGCTGCATCGGGTGCAGGCTGGTATCGTTAATAAACAGCATCGGCAGAAACCATTCATTCCATCGGTCAACCGCATAAAACAAGGACATGGTCGCCATAATAGGCAAAGAAACAGGTACAATGATACGAATGAGTATAATCAAATCGTTAGCCCCGTCGATTTTTGCCGATTCCTCAAGAGAAGGATTGACGGACCCGAAGAAGTTTTTCATCAGGATCAAGTTAAATGCGTTTACAGCCACAGGCAAAATCATGACAAGCAAACTATTCTGCAGGTGAAGTCCCTGAATCGTCAAATATAAGGGAATAAGGCCGCCTGAAAAAAACATCGTCAAGATGATGCCAATAAAGATGATATTGCGCCCGGGCATCGAGCTCTTGGATAACGCATAAGCTCCTGCCGTCGTGACCGCCAGACTGACCAATGTGCCCGATACGGTCACGATAACCGATATCAACAAGCCATTGACGACCCGCCCTTGATGAAAGATATACTGATACGAAGAAAAATCAATCGATCGGGGCCAAATCATAACCCCTCCTGCCCTCATGTCCAATATGGTGGACAAGGATTGAACAAGCGTCTGATAAAACGGGAATGCAGTCGCAATCGCGCCGAGCCCCAAGATGAGGGTGATAAGTGCATTAGATATCGAAAACCGCTTCAATAGAGGCCCTCCTCCTTAAAAACACGTTTCACAACAAAGTTTGCCCCGAACAAGAGCAAGCAACCGATGACCGATTTCAGCAAACCGACCGTTGTTGAGTAGCCGAACCCCGTAGCATCCACAAATGCGCTGCGGTACACGAACGTATCGAGGATATCGGCACGTTCATAAACGGCAGGGTTATACAAATTGAAGATTTGGTCGAATCCGCCGTTCATAATGCCGCCGACTGCCAATATAAGCATAATCGCGGCCGTATTGCGAAGCACCGGCCATGTAATGGCTTTCATTTGCTGGTAACGGTTAGCGCCGTCAATGTCCGCCGCCTCGTAAAGCTCGGGGTTGATGCCCGCGATGGCCGCCAGATAAATAATGGATGACCAGCCTGCTTCTTTCCAAATATTCGACGTGAAAATCAAGCCCAGAAAACTCCCGTTGTGTAACAGTATCGAATTTTTCTCGAATCCGAACAGCACCAGAATTTGATTGAGCACACCTTGATCGTTCAGAATATTCGTGATGATTCCGCTTAACACGACCCAGCTGATGAAATGCGGAAACGTAAATACGGTTTGAAAGATCCGCTTTAGTCTTCCGAATCTCATTTCATTCAACAGGATCGCCAGCAGGATCGGAATCGGGAATTCGATAATCAAACGCCCAAAGCTGATGAGCAAGGTGTTATTAAACGCATGCTTAAAGTTCGGATCGCCTAGTACATCACGAAAGTTTTGAAAGTTGTTCCAGGGACTATCCATAATCCCCAACATGTAATTGAAATCCTTAAAAGCCAGGATCACGCCGTACATAGGCACGTATGCGAAGATCAGAAAAAACAACACGGTTGGCAATACCATCATATAGAAGTACTTATGCTTGACGACTTCCCGCCACTTGCGACGGTTGGCTTCTAATCCCGACTGCCTCCTGTACTTGATTTGGCTTACTGAATTTTGCATTATCCCTCTCGCCTCCAAATCTTCTCTATCAGGAAAATTATAAAGCAAGCGCTTTCTTAAGGGTATGTCGCTCGATTAGCGGTTTTTATTTGTAACCTAAAACAACTACATGTTGAAAAAGGTAGGAAAATGTCGAAAAACTAATTCAAGAACAAGTTTTCGATAAGAAGTACAAAAAAACAGCCCCTTGTCAAAAAGGAGCCGGAATGGAGTTATTCTGATTTTGGTCGAAGCGATACCCTCTTGGCGGAACGCCCATTATTTTTTTGAACATTTTACTGAAATAAAAATAATCCTTGTACCCTACCTGATCCGCGATTTCATTGATCGGGATGGAGGTCGTCCGGAGCAGCACTGCAGCTTGGTTCATTCTAAGACCGGTTAAATATTCGGTAAAGGTTTTATCCAGTTCTTTACGGAATAATTGCGAGATGTAATTCGGATTTAAGTTAAATCGTTTGCTTAAGCCCAATATTGTAATATCCTCGCCGAAATGCTCGTTGATGTACTCCAGCATGACAGAGAATGTACTGCTTCGTCCTGGTTGTACGGAAACCTGCTGATGATCGATCTGGCCCTTCTCCTCCTGGAATAATCGCTTTAAATCATCGATCATATCCCGAACATCTTCAAACTGCTCTGCCAATTGTTCAAAAGAATAGAGATATAACTCGTCCGATCCCATTCCCTTTCGGCTTAACTGCGAAATGCAATCGTTATACAACAACAGGGCATGCCGGATATTCAGATGGCCGCTCCGAAACATGGCCTGCAAAGAATCAAGCTGCGTTATAAACGCCTGCTCATCTCCTTCTGCCAGCATGGCAAATGCCGACTTCATGTCATTCGTTTGCCATGAATGTTCCCAGGTGAAAATTTCGGCTAGAGTGAAATATTGATAAGCCTGTAGTTCTGCTTCCTGGATGGCCAGCGCAAATCCCGCCGGATCGATACCCCGTTTGCTGAAACCGATACCTTTCAAGAATTGACGGTCTTCAGAAGCAAAGCTGGCCATTAACTCATCCGCGTCTCTGTCAGCCATCACGTATAAAAACTTGCGATAACCGATGCGTACCGTAAGGCATGGTATTTTCTCATGGATCGGCAGCTTGTCCCTTCTTACGGAAAGCATGATCCGCAAGCCGTCTTCCTCGGAGCCGGCAATGCCGGCCAAAGCCAACTCATCCTGTAATCTGCTGTGTGCTTCCGGCGTACCGGATTCGATCAAATCAAGTATTTCCCCCTCAGGCAGCAGACGAGAGGCATCCAATTCCAGCTTTAGCTTCCTGAGATACCCCGTGATTTCCATTTCGTCGAAAGGCTTGAGGCAATACCCGGAGATACCGTTCTGGATCGCCTTTTGCGCGAGAGCGAATTCCGCCAGTCCGCTGACGATAAGAAATTTGGCGGTTACGCCGGCATCGTCCAATCGTTTCTTCAGCTCCAGCCCGTTCATGCCGGGCATCCGGATATCGGAGAAAATCACGTCCGGACGTATTCGTTTGACCGCTTCCACAGCTTCTTCACCGCTTAATGCATAGCCCGCAACTTCATAGCCGCTGCCCTTCCAGTCCACCGTCGCTTTAAGGCTTTTGATAACCAACTCTTCGTCGTCGACAAGAAAGACCTTATACATTACCCTTCCCTCCTGACCGGAATTGTAATCGAGACCGTCGTTCCGCCTGCGAGCTCGCTCGTTATCCCGATTCCGTACGCTTCTCCAAAACTGATGCGGATGCGGTCATGCACATTTGCAAGTCCAATGCCGGATTCGGAATAGCCGTCAAGGGTATCGGCTGGCGATTGGCGGCGTTCAATCGAAGCGTTAATCTCTGCCAACTTGACCGGACTTATTCCCGCACCGTTATCTTCGACGAATAGCAGCAAGTTCTCTCCGTCCCTATAACCTTTGATCCTGAGCATACCGGTTCGCTCAAGCGGCTCGATGCCATGCTTGATGGCATTCTCCACGATGGGCTGCAGAATCATTTTAGGGACTAGACAGGCGAGGCAATCCGAGCGTATATCGTATTCCACTTGCAGCCGTTTGCCGAATCGGATTTGATGAATGAAAATATAGTTTTTTACAATAATCAATTCCTTATCCAAGGAAACCATATCGGGTCCCTTGATACTGTAACGGAAAAACAATGAAAGCGCTTTTGTCAGTTCGAATATTTGCGAAGAGCCCTCATCCGCGGCAAGCCCTTTGATCGACTCCAGCGTATTGTATAAGAAGTGCGGGTTGATTTGACTTTGCAGAAAGCTGAGCTCCGCTCTCCGCTTGATCAATTCCGTCTCGTAGAGGACACGCTTGCTCTCCAGCAAACGATCCGTCAAATCCTCAATTTCCGCGAGCATTTCATTAAATCGCGAAGCCATAATAATCATTTCCGCATAACCATCCACTTCGACTCGTTTGCTGAGATTTTTTTTCTCCCCGAGCGTGACTTCCCCCATCAGTCTCATAAGCTTCTTCAACGGCTGCAGAATGTTGTTGCTTACGTACAGAAGCGGTATGATCATCAGAACGAGTGCGATTGCAACCATGATAAGCTGCTCTTGACGGATCTTGTTGAGGCCTTGAAGAAGCACACGATTCGGCATTTTAATAATAATCTCGCCGTTCAAATCCGGAATGGCCTCCCTTTGAATCATATATTCATGCTTTTCATTCAACAATGTATCTTTAGGAATAGGCTCCCCCAGCATGCTTGAATCATCATTCGTATAAAGGAGACTTCCTTTACGATCCGTCATGTAAACGAAAGCTCCCTCGGGTAAAAGCACAGGGTTGCCGTCGCCGAATAACAATCGATTATTGATGAGCAGCAGTAAAGTGCCCAGTTCATTTTTGTCTGCCTCAAAATCAGTTGTAGAGTAGATACGGGCTCCCGCCACCAATACCGGCGTTGGATTATAAGGCAAATCAATCATATTGAGTCCCAAAAAATAATACAAGTTATTTCGCGGAATTTCCCTGGAAAGTGGCGCGAGCTGATCCGCATTGGCCTGAAGATTGTAGACGACGCCGTTTTTGTCGACCAATGCGATATCCAGAATCCCCTCTTTCATCCCCGCCATGTCTGACAAATATGCTCTCAACTGGGTAAACAATTCAAACTTTTGGATTGGATCTGCAGCACTTAAAAATTTTTGTACGGTTTTGTTGTAGGCAACCGTCTCAATACTTCTCTTGTAATCATTATTGTTCGAAGAAATGGACTGATTCAGCTGTGAAATAACTCTTTTTACATTTTCTGTGTTATTCTTCTTTACAACATGGATGGCACTTATATAATTTGCCGCCATGATCAACAGCATAATCGACACAATTAATAAGCCCAGTAAAGATAACTGAACCATAATGGGAAGCTTCTTAAGATAGGACAGTTTCATATGGCTTTCCCTTCTTCGAAAATTAATTTGGTAAAATGTATTGTCTCAAATTCATTGCTTAATTAAAAGAGGCAAATAGTTGCTGCGATCTTAACCTCCCATAGCCCAACTCGATAACCGATCAGTTTGTCCATAATTATCCTGAAGTATGTGTGTGACAATCGCCTTGCGACCGACCCTTCGAGCGGGGTCGAGTTTCGAATGGCCGCCGGACACGAAAGCAAGCGGTTTACGATTTCAACGTTTATTGTGTAACAGACACAAGGTCATTTCCACGCAGGAAAAAGCGGGCGAACGGGAATAGGGAACCTCATTCCGGCTATGAAAAGGATACCAATAGTCCAAGCTACAATCACCCAGCCCAGTAACACCCACTTTTCCGTACCTTTTCCGTATTTGTGCCAATACTGAAATTGCTGCACCGCGACAATGATTGCCCCTAAAGTGAACAACGAAATAGATAACCACATCACTTCTTAACCTCGTTTTCCGGGATAAACAGCTGTGCTCCAATGGAACCGACGCCGGTTATCTTGGCACTTACTTGCCATTTGATCGTTTGATCCGCATATATTTTCGGCCAATCCTTCTCAATCCGTTTCCAATAGTCGGGATACTTCTTATAAATCATTGCACCCATGCCTGTGCTGTCCGTACGAAAATCTTTTTGCAAACGGCGAAACAGTGATTGAAACGTTTTTTCCATTTCTTCGGCGAAAGCTTTGTTCAGCTTCTCGATTATAGAGGGGTCAGATAGATCAAGATTGGTACGATTGTCCAAAATGCGCCCAACAGCCTGTACTTGAAAGGTGAATTTCGGTTCTCCTTTTGAGATGGCTACCTTGCGCCGCAGCTTTAAACGGTCAAGACGTATGGAGAGATCCCCTTTGACCTTAGAGAGGTGGATCGTTATGCTTCCGCCTGTTTTTCCGCCCAGCATACCTGTCAAGGCAACGGCCTCTTTCCCCTTCACAAAACCTTTCAGCTTGTTATCGCGAAAGATAGCGATGCCGCTCATCATGATTTTGTTTTCTTTCGTTTTGGCAAAGCTTATCGCTATTGGCTGCTGCCCGGGCGTAGTTGAAGCGATAAAATAATCTTTTAACGAAGTCGGAATACGTGTTTTTCTAATGCTTAACTCCCGAAAGAGTTCCACATCGAAATTTTCCAGCGGAACTTGTAAATCCATAAGCTTTTCCGCTTTTGTGTTTTCGGCTACGACCAACAAGGTGCTTAACCGGTTCATTGGACTGCGGCTGATCTGATCGAGTAGGTCTTGAATTCCCTGGCGAGCCAACGCCTCACCTATAAGATAAACGCGGCGGTGAGAGGTTACGATGTCCCGGGGCAGCATTCGCTCCACATTCGAACGCGCTTCGTCGATATTGCGTGCTTCCGTAACGATGTGGGTGACGGGTTCCTTCTTTTTTTGGCCTGATCCGGACTCCCCCGGCCCGCCAATCTGGATCGGCTCGGCGATATGTACATGTACCCGATAAATCCCCGGTTTTTGACCTTTGTCTACTCCGGTTATCATCACAATGGCCACATCTATGATCTCTCTTCGATCCCAGCATCCTGTGCAAATCCATACCGTTAGCAATAGAACGGGAACTAAGAGGGCAATTTTTCTATTCAAGCCGGATCCATCCTCCTCTTTTCCTGATTCCAACAAATCGATACTGAAAAAAGTATTAAGGCCGCTCAAAGGGCTGCCGGATAATTAAATTTTTCAAGCTTTTCCATGTAAACGGAGCGACTGGAGTCAAATAAGGCATCCCTGCGGAGCGGAGGCCGGTCAAGTATACTTGGGTAAAAAACAAGCCCATCGCTATGCCGAAAAAACCCAATCCTCCCGCTAACAAGAGCAGAATGATACGAAGAATCCGAATGGAAAACGTCGTCTCATAATGGGGAATCATCAGGGAGGCGATGCCTGTAATGGAGACGACGATGATCATGGGAATTGATACGATGCCGGCCTGAACGATCGCTTGTCCGATGACCAAAGCGCCGACGACGCTGACAGCTTGAACCAATACACGCGGCATTCGTACGATGGCTTCCCGTATGGCTTCAAAGATGCTTTCCATGATTAATGCTTCGACAAGTGCGGGGAAGGGAGAGGCTTCCCGGGATGCCGCAATGGACAGAAGCAGATTCGCGGGCAGCATTTCATTATGAAAGGTTGTGATTGCAACATACAAGGATGGCAGCAGCAGAGCCGAAAGTATGAATACTGCCCGTATCCAGCGTAAAAACGTGGCGCTGCTGTAAGATAGATAAATATCTTCTACCGTTTCAAAGGAGTTCCAGAACGTAAAGGGAAAAAGCAATGCAATAGGCGTATTGTTGACGACTACAGCGACTCTGCCCTTCATCAGCGCATTAGCGACAACATCCGGCCGCTCCGTTTTTTGTACGGTAGGAAACCAGCTCAGCGGCTGGTCTTTAATGGACTCCGCAATATAATTGCTCCCTAAAAGATCTTCCAAATGGACACGATCCAAGCGTTTGGACATTTCCCCCACCAGTTCGTCGGGAGCCACCTGATCGAAGTATAACAACCGGACTTCAGTATGTGCGACCGATCCGAAATGCCATACCTTCATTCGGAGCTTTTCGCTTTTCGTGATGCGGCGAATCAATGCGATATTGATATTAAGGTCCTCTGAGAATGCTTCCTGAGGACCGAGAACGGCTGTCTCGACGTGAGGCTCGGGCACTCCGCGATTCGGGGATGCGGACACGTTCGCCAATATCACCTGATCTTTTCCGCATATAGCGACTGCTGCCTTGCCGAATAAAATCGCTTGCACCGTTTCTTGATAATTATCTGTCAGCTGCACGGAAGGCGTTTTGATAAAAAGGGGTTCAGTCTCCTGATTTACCGATAACGGATCAACGATCTCCCGCTCGATCCGCTGCTCGTCCGCAAGGCCGGAAATATAAACGATCAGGGAAGCGCCTACAGAACGAAAGACCAGATCGGGCATGGAGCCTAACATGCGTTTCAGCTCCTCCGTAAACTGTTCCAAGTCAGTCGAATTTAATAAGCGTATCGATTGCTGTGCCATCCTAGCTCCCCCCTATGCCGACCATTTTTTTAAGTTTGATTACGAGTAAAGCAATCATGGGAAAAATAACGTAAAAAGGCATAAAGACGACCCATGTGGCCCATTGATGACCAGTAAAAAGATGACTGCTGAGGCTCTCTGTCATGTAAAAAGCGAATAGGAAAACGATTGCCGATACGGGGATGACGGCAGACCTGACGTTCACCTTCCACAGATCCGAAATCATCGCGCATGACGCGTAGGTGAAGATCGAAATTTTGAATAGCACACCGATCATAAAGGCGGTTACGATGAGCGGATCGATATTTTGGATAAAATCCGCAAAGTTGACCAAATGAAACGTTGCCATCAGGGGGAAGAAAGAACGGGAAAAAAGTTCCGGCCCGATCGTACTGATCGCCAGAATATCCAATATGATAAATATCAACCCAGCCGTTACACACGACAGCAAGGCGGCTTTTCGGAAGCCTTTGGGCGGCATCGTCTTTGACCAAAACGCGGCGAAAGCGAAGGCTTCCGCATACGGTACGGTCAAGTTCCCCGGAATTGCGGCTTTAATAATCGGTTTCCATTCTGCGGCGACCGGAGTCAGCAACGATAAGTGAACGGTACCCGAAGCGACTAATAAAATGACTTCCAGCAGAAATATAATGAAGATAACAGGAACATTCAACTCCGCCAAACGCCCCATTCGTTCCACTCCTGCATAACAAATGTAGGACACCAGGATCTGGAACAGAGCCATTGTTATCCCGATTGGAGTCTTCGGAAGCAAAAATGTATTCGTTAGTTCTCCGATGTCACGCAAATCCCGTCCGGCTGAATAAATAAAAATAAAAACATAAGTCACACATAGGATCGATCCGATAAATCGTCCGAATGAGACCGTTAATAATCCAGACCAATTCTTGTCTGTATGCGTTTCATAAAGTTTCGAATATAACCAAAGGAGGGCGGCGCCAAGAAGAATGCTAATGAAAGCGGTAATCCATGCGTCCTGCTTAGCAGAGCTTGCAATACCGAAGACAACGCTGGTTCCCAATAAAAACAGAAGCAAGAGGCCATACAACTGCCATGTGGATAAGGTCTTCACATATAACATCCTTTTTTTGTATTATTGTTCCATTTCATTCATTTTTGATGTATGCTCCTCAAAAGTATATTTCCATCTTGCGGTTCAATTGAGAAAACGAACGATCCTTCGTTCTTGAATTGCGTTATTTTTAAAAGTAAAAAGCCGTCCTGAGAGGTCTATCGACCTGCCGGGACGGCTTTTTCCCTATTCGTCATGACGGAGCTTCCCACTTCGTCCACAGCTCCTCGGGGTTCAGCTCATAAAAGCGGTTGTTGTTTGTTTAGTTCTAACAATGTGGTCACCTCAAATTATTTATAACCTATTACCGCGGTGAATGAATGAAGTTGAATCACAAAAAAAGACTGATGATTGCTGTTTTCATATTCTGATGAGAAAAAAATTTCTGCCGCTTTATCTAGAATAGCCTGAGCTTTTAAAGCCTTTGCTTCAGAAGTCATCGCACGTTTTGCCATAATTCATCACTCCATTTCGGAACGCGAACAACCCGAAAGTGGCACTTTTAAAGTGTCATCTTTCTTCAGTTGGTGCTCAGGGAAATTCTTATTTCAAACAGCACAGATAATATGATGACCGGAGCAGCGACCGGCGATCGTATGGATATTGGGATAACGATTAAATACGTCGATATTCGCATAGAGAGCAAACCATAAGATGACGGGCAGCAGCAGCAGGCCCTGATCGCTTTCTGGGCACCGCCAGGGTAGCTGTTCCATGCAAAATCAACAACATCAGGCAGCTTATCCCCCTATCTCTGCCCGTGATTGCCGTTATGATTTTATGGTACGCCGTCGGTAATCACTTTTATGCAATCGTTGCCGGTTAATGACTTAACGGATATAAGAGGTAACCTTACCGTACTGATAGATGAATCAAAGGTGCATGAAATGATACGGCAAATTGAGCTGGCTAACCAAAGTTCCATTTATCTCCTGACCCAGAAACATGAACTCATCAGCAGCACACCTGGTGCGAAGCCATTGCCCTATTCCATTATGGAAGAACTGAAATCCGATTCAGGATTTTTAAATTACAGATTGAATGGCCAAGATGTTATGGTTTCGTACACAACCTCCGAACAAGTCGGTTGGTACTATATCTCTGTGATGCCTTTGGAAGTATATTTAAAAAGAATGAAAGAAATGGAGCATTTCGCATTCATCCTGTTGCTATTATTCCTATTTGCAGGCAGCGTCGCAGCTTACAGAATCGCTTATAAAAATTATTCTCCGATCAAAAAAATCGTCGAAACGATATCAGCCGGAACATCTAAACCGCATCAGCTTGCCATGAACGAGCTCGATTACATTATGGAGATGGTCAAAGTATCTTGGAATGAAGAGAAGGATATCAAGAATAAACTTGCTCAACAACTGCCGTTATTTCGCTCTAATTATTTGTATCGATTGATGCACGGTTATTTCAAGCCTCCAGAACAGATGAAACAGTCCCTTGAATTTATGGACATTCATTTTTCGCATCCTCATTTCGTCGTCATTCTTGTTCAAGTTGGCAGTATGTCCAGATTCACACCGGACCAAAGCGAGAAACAATGGGCACTGGCTCGGTTTATTATCGGAAATCTGGCTGTAGATTCAGTCTTTGACATCCATACCGTCCATACCGTCGATTTAGAGAAAGACCGATTGGCATTGATAGTGAATCTAGCAGAAGATCAGTTGGATCATCGAACATGCCGGATCAAAAGCTTCGTTTCGAAATTACATGATATGCTGGAGAATCGCTTTAAACTAGAGACAAGCTTTGCCGTAAGCAGGATTCATCAGGGCCAGCAGCAGGTTGGAGAAGCTTATTTGGAAGCCGCTGCTGCTTTGGAATACAAGCTGGTAAATGAACAGCAATCGATATTTTACTTTCATTCTATACGGCATGAGAAGTTACAATATCATTACCCTGTCGAAACGGAATTGCAATTAATGAATTGCATTCGAAGCGGTGATACTGAGCAAGTTGTCCTGCTGCTGACGGGATTGTTTGAAATGAATTTTCGCAACGAATCATTAGCTCCCGAGTTGGGAAGATGCTTGTTCTTCAGTCTCTCCGGAACCTTGTTGCGTATTTTGAATTCAGATACTCCTGTTCTTCGGGAATTTGCCGAGGGAGAAATAAATCCGGTTCGTTTGCTGCTTTCCTGCAAAACAACCGACGAAATGTTTGCAAAAACCAAAGAGTTGTATGTATTGGTCACCGAATCTTTTAAACTGGAGCGGCGCGATCACAGTGTACAACTCCTCGAACAAATACAAACCCATATCGATGCGAACTTTGCCGATCCTAACATGAGCTTAATTTGTTATCCGAACATCTGCAGATTACGCCACAATACATTTCGCAGTTTTTCAAAAAGATGAGCGGTTGGAATTTTAGCGATTATTTGACCAGCATTCGGTTAAATCACGCCAAAAAACTTATGGCAGATTCCGAGCTGACCAATGCTCAAATTGCAAGATTGGTCGGATATACAAGTGATACCGTGTTTATTCGAGTCTTCAAAAAGGTAGAAGGCCTTACCCCAGGAAATTATAGAGAAACGAAACCATTTTGACTCGAACGGACGAGCTGGATAGGATAAGCCACCATTAAGCTAAGAAGAATCAATACCCTATCGTCGTATTCGTTCAATGATATATTGTTCATCAAACTTAAAAGGAGACTTTCCCGGATGTCCGCCGCGGCTACCGGGTCGCTCAAGGCGAATCCTCCCTGATTGAGTAGATTCCAGAGCACCTAGCTCGATGTCACTGATCGCAAATATATGGGATCTTAACGACAACTGTAGTTCCAACACCAATTTGACTTTCTATCCCTAATCCATAACCTTCTCCAAACAGTAGTTTTATCCTGTTATCAATATTGGAAAGACCGATACTATCCCTGTGAAAACTGTCTTTCACTATCTCCGAATGTTTCATTTTCAGTTTCGCTTTGATGCTCTCCAGCTCATCTTTGCCTATCCCTTTTCCAGAATCCGATACTTGAAAACATACATCTCCATTAGCATCTATTTTACCGTTCACGCGAAGATGGCCTCCATCGTCAATACGTTCAAGTCCATGATATACGGCGTTCTCAACGATGGGCTGCAGTATCATTTTAGGAGTTTTCATTCCCATTAGTTTTTCATCAACATCGACTTCCATCGCAAACTTGTCTTCATATCTAATCGAGATAATTTTCATATACGACTTAATACACTCAATTTCTTCACTTATCAAAACAAGTTCGTCTTTTTTAATACTATATCGAAATATCTTTGACATACATGAAGTGATCTGTGCGATTTCCTTGCTGCCGTATTCAAGCCCGATACTGCTTATGCAATTTAATGTATTATAAAGGAAATGCGGGTTTATATGACTTTGTAACGCAGAAAATTCAGCCTGCTTTTGACTCAACTCTGATTCATACAATCTTGCCTGCGTATTAAAAATACTTCTTGTCATCTCCTCCATCGTGTCAATCATGTTATTAATATCATATGCCAATACGCCAATTTCATTAGTTGAGCGTACCTTTACCCTAAAGCCCATGTCTCTTCCACCGATTTTTCTCATATCCGCCACAAGACCCA
Organism: Paenibacillus harenae DSM 16969; assembly: GCF_000422465.1. Lineage (GTDB taxonomy): Bacteria > Bacillota > Bacilli > Paenibacillales > Paenibacillaceae > Pristimantibacillus > Pristimantibacillus harenae. The sequence continues at coordinate 60,229 of NZ_KE383843.1, forward strand.
TCACAGGCCGAGTCAGACTATTTAAGAAAAAATACCCCAGAATAATCATAATTAGTATGATAGCAATCCCTGCTACAATACTATTAGTTTTAATAGCATTCATGTCCGCTGTCAGTTCATGCACCGGAATAATACTTACTATTCGCCACCCATCCGCCTGCTCCAAGCCTTTTTCCTGAACGATGACTTCTTTCCCATTTATTTTTGTTTTTATCCCTAAGGTATAACTATTCCGATCAACTGAAAGTATATCATTGACTAAATTGCTCCGTAAATTGGCATTATTTGAAGCAACGACCTCATTGCGGTTGTTTAGTATATATAAAGTAGAGCCTGTGGTTAATTCGGTATTTTCAACAAGTTCTTTTATTTTTTTCAAATTAACCACGACTGTAAAATAGCCTGATTTTCGAGAAAAATTAACCCCGCCAATAGATTCAATAATTGGTGCAATATAAAAGATATATTCTTCTCCTGTTTTATTGCTTATTAATAAGTTTGTAAACTCTCCTTTTTTATCAGACTCCCTATCATTTCTATATTCATTAATATAATCATCATATTGATTTAAAAAATAAACATTGCCAGTTTCAGCAGATAAACTGTAAATTCGTCTTCCTTGGTTGTCACTAATAACGATTCCATTCACATAAGAATTAAAGGACCTCATGTATTCCATTAAATCAAGGACATAGACGCCTATTTCAAACCTCCTCTTATACTCGTCTGCAGTGGTAAATTCTTGTATAATTTTGTTGTTAACCGCTTTTTTTGAACTGATTTTAATCTCGTTTAGAACCGAATCTATCTTTTGCCGTGATTGTTCTATCATTTTATCTCCATATATTGCAGCTCTATTCTGCGTCAGGTTATTAAAGCTATAATAAGAATAGAACCCCATTGTTGTAAATATTAGTACCGAGAAAAGAAATAGTAGTAAGATCTGATGTTTTAGTTTCAGTCTACCGATTCGCAAATTCCCAACTCCGATCGGACATCAACTTTTCCTGAATTTCGCAGGAGTTATCCCGCATTGTTTCTTAAATACTTTATTGAAATAATAGTAATCTATATACCCTACATTTGTAGCAATCTCTTCAACTGACAATTCGGTACACATCAATAGTTCGCAAGCTTCTTTTATTCTCAATTCTGTTACATATTCTGAAAAGGTTTTACCCAATTTTTTTTTAAATAGTTGGCAGCAGTATACTTGGTTTATGAAAAATTTAACGGATAAATCTTTAAGGTATAGCTTGTTCCGGTAATTATTGTCTATATATCTAACCATCTGGTTAAAACAGGCGTTTATATCCCCGTCATATACGGATTGGTATTTCAGTTGCTTAATGTATGTTACAATGTCATATAAGAAACTGCATAGTGATTCAAAGTTTTCAAAACGCTCCTTCAGCTCTGAATAATTTAGGAACTCAAGTTCCAAGTCTCTCAACTCATCGTCATATGTGCTTATCAATACACTGACCATTTGATTCCATAAATAAACTACCTCTCCCATACCTAAGTCATTTTGTTTGAAGAAATTCAGAACTCTCTCCATTATATCAACTATTTCATCAAACTTTTTCACTTTAATAATGGATGTTATTTCATCTACAAACGCTTTAACCAAATGCAGCTTTTGGTCACATTCAAATAGCCCTTTTTCTTCATGTATAAATGTTTTTGATGCTGCAATATCTGATTCCTTAATAAGTTTTGCGATATCTTTATAATGATGTGAAACCCCGCTAATTCCTACCGACTTAATATCTGAACCAGCGAGAACTGCAAAATCAAATCCATCATACAGATCCATTTTTACCCGACTTTTGAGAATATATAGCGTCTTTTTTGAGCCAAGTTCAACTTCCAATGTTTTTTTATTATCGAAAAACTTTATTTTCTTATAATCCTTATTATCACGATTTGAATAAATTATTATTGCACGAAAATAATAGTCCGACGAATGGCTAAAAAAGTGAGTCAATCGTATTAATTCACCTTTATCAGTTGAGGTTAGAGCTTCTAATATAAGGTTATTTCGAATGCTTCTCTTCTTGGAAAAATGAAACTCCAGCTTGTCTAATAAGGGATCAGCCATCTCAATATCAATAGGCTTTAGGCAATAGTCCAGCGCACCGTACCTTAAGGCCTCCCGCGCATACTCAAACTCGGCAAAGCCGCTCACAACAATAAAATCAACATCCAGCTCCTTTTCTTTGGTCATCCTGATAAGGTCAAGGCCGGATATTTCAGGCATTCTTATATCTGTAAAAACCAGATCGGGACGCTTCTCGCATATAAACTCGAATGCCTTTTGGGCGCTGGTAAATTGCCCTGTTATTTCGAAGCCGTATTTATTCCAGTTAAATGCATTCCGTATTCCTCTTATCGCCCATGGTTCGTCGTCTACAATAATCATACTATACATAAAAAGCCCCCTTATCACTCCTGCATTGTCACATGAATGTGTTTCGAAACCCGCTTCCTTGGAAGCGCTCTCATCAGTGCTTAAATGAATACATATAGGCCGCTGATATCAACGGCCTATACGCTATGTTTTTTTACTTTTTATTTGATTGCATGGTCCTGTAGATTTTCACATTTTCCTCCATAACAGCCTGCCCGCCTGCTGCCATATACTCTGCAACCAGTTTATCATACAAACTGTCGAATTCTGAAGGATTAACGTAAATAAGTTTATCCGTCATCTGTTTGCTCATATCACCAAGTGTTTTGCCAAACTTAATGTTGGACTCATTTGGCGTATCGAAGAAGTATTGTGTGTAAGTGTCCGTAGTATTGATTTTGTATGCTTCTTCTGCAACCTCTTCCATTCCAGGAAACACTGATGATAAAGCCTTGATATTCTTCTCAGGGTCTCCCAGCTCCACACCATTGACAATCAATGTATAATCCAGATTCAGATAGGCGGTTTGCATATTGTCCCCAGTTTGATTGATAACCTGCGGAATACCATTAACCATCTTGTGATTAACCCCTTCCTCACCGTATTGCAGGAAGAATAACACTTCGGGGCTGGACATCCAATTCAGGTATTTAATGGCCAGCTCTGCATTTTTACTGCTCTTGGGGATAAAAACAAATATTCCATTTTCATTGTAAGCGATTTTCTTGTATTTGCCTTCATAATTCAGGAAAGTGTCAATCGGAATAAAGTTTGCTTCAGGCACATTTGCTTTTAACGGGTCACTAATATTTTGTCTAAACGCATAATCCCAGTTTGCACCGAAGAATCCGACTTTTCCGTTTGTAACGTCTGCATCCGCCTGCTGCATTGTTTTGTCCAAAGCAAAATCAGGGCTAAGTAATTTTTCATGATAGAGCTTGTTGAGGAACTTAAGTCCTTCCTTATTTCCAGGTCTCAGCCAAGTCGGAACTGTAACGAATTCTTCATCCGACTGCTCCCCCCAGAATGACTCCATTAAATTTCCTGTGCCATAGTTCATACCGGTAGCTGCCAATCCCCAAGGGATAACTCCATCTACGCCTCCTGGATTTTTATCTCTGAAGGCAACTAAAGTATTATATAATTCATCTCGATTAGTAGGAAGCGGCATCCCCAGTTTATCGAGCCAATCCTTTCTAATAAACAAACCTGTCCATGCTAGTGCAGTCCTTTTAGCAGGTATTGCCATTTGTTTTCCGTCAAAAACTCCATATGAAAGAACTGTCTCACCCAAATATTCCGTTAATTCCTTACCGTGCTCGGCCAATAATTCATCCAGCTGCATAATGCCATTAACTTTAGCATATTTCGATACGGTAGCGCTGTCATAAGTAAATGCGATATCAGGCGCCTCGCCAGCTGCCATTAATACATTGAGTTGGTCAATTTCCTGTGACCGGGGTACCGTAACAAATTTCACAATAGCATTGTTCTGTTTCCCGAAATTTTCATTGATATACCTTGTCCAAGTATTATTGTTCAAATCCGGCTGTCCCTGAATTCCTCTGTCAAATACTTCAATCGTTAACGTAACCGGCGGTTCTGAAGACGTTGCATCTTCCGTTGAAGGTGAATTAGTGTTGTTTTCTTGTGAATTATTACCGCTGCATCCTGCCAATGCACTTAATACTAGCGTCAATGCCAGTAATAGAACCACCATTTTTTTTATCTTCATTTTTCAACCTCACTTTTTCATTTAGTTATTTCTAAAATCCATAACCATTGGTACTGGCGCCTCTTGATTGGGAGTTTATCATCACCCCTTTCTAGTCGACAAGTTTATGGAAAAGCAATATGTGTAACCCCTCTCCACGCTCGCTCTAGTCTGTTGATCGGGGCTCCTTCAACCCTTAATTGCCCCCAGCATTACACCTTCAACAAAATATTTTTGTAGTTTGGGGTAAATAAGTAATATAGGAACTGTTGCAAACATTACACTTGCAGCCTTCAATGACTCTGGAACAATATAGGCACCAATGCTGCCCTCACCTTCTATCTGTTGATTTGCAGTAATGATTTGGTAGAGTTTTAATTGAATCGGATACAAATTCTCTTCTGTCACATAAAAAAGCGCATCCTGAAAACCATTCCATCGACCAACCGCGTAAAAGAGACTTAATGTTGCTATGGAAGGCAAAGATAACGGAAGGACTATCCGCACAAGCGTCCCCAGATCATTACAACCATCTATAGCTGCGGATTCTTCCAAGCTTTCCGGAAGTGATTCAAAAAAGGTTTTTAATATTATCAAATTGAAAACGCTCAATGCGCCAGGCAAGATTAAGCTCCACATTGTATTTATCAATTGCAGATCTTTCACCAAAATATAATCAGGTATTAATCCTCCGCTAAAATACATGGTTATAATCATGACTGTTAAAATAAAGTTTCTTCCGCTTAATTTCTTCTTTGTAAGCGGATACGCAGCACAAATAGTTAAAAGCATACATATTATTGTGTACAAAATAGTCAGCACAACTGAGTACCCAAGAGAATAAATCATATCATTATCGCTTAAGATAGCTTTATATGTTTCAATTGTGAAGTCTACCGGCCAAAGAGTAACCTTCTGTGAAATTATTGCATTATTTGAGCTTAGCGAAAGGGAAATCATATATAAAAAAGGAACAACACAGGTAATCGATGCCGCAATTATGAATAGTATAATCAATATATCAACTAAATTTGTTCTTCGCGTTCTAATCAACGTACTCACACTCCTCACCAAATTCCCTGCTCACCCATTTTTTTAGCTAAATAATTTGCCCCCAATAAAAATACTAACCCTACAACAGATTGAAATAGTCCAACTGCTGTTGCCTGTGAAAAATCACCAGAACCAATTCCTACCCTGTAGACATAAGTACTGATTACATCGGAGTATTCTATAACTAGTGAATTCCCCAAAACATATGGCCGATCAAACCCTATCGAGACCATTCTTCCAATTTGCAGGATAAGCAAAATCATAACTGTAGCCTTGATTCCAGGCAACGTAATATGCCATATTTTACGAGGCCTGCTGCACCCGTCAATATCTGCAGCCTCGTATAACTCCTTATTTATTCCAGTCATTGCCGCTAAATATAAAATTGTGCCCCAACCTGCATTTTGCCATACCCCAATTGCAATATACATTATAATCCAGTTCGTTTTTTGAGAAAGAAAATCAACCTTATCAAATCCAAGACTAGTTATGAGATTATTAACCATACCCCCTGAAGAAAACATCAGGTATGCCATTCCTCCGATAATGACCCAGGATAAGAAGTGCGGTAAATAAAGAACCGTTTGGGCCGCTTTTTTAAACCTCACATACCGGAGTTCATTCAATAAAATGGCCAATATTATTGGTGCCGGGAAACCCGCAACCAAATCCAGAAAGTTTAAAACAAGTGTATTTTTAAGAGCACGGTAGAAACTGTTTTGATCAAAAATGTATTTGAAGACATCAAGCCCAACCCATTCACTCCCGCTAATTCCCTCGAAAATGTTATAATCCTGGAAAGCCATTAATACACCATATAATGGACCGTATTTAAAAAGAATGATGTATACCATTGGCAGCAGTAAGAGTAAATATAATAGATAATTTCTCTTTATGCTAAGTACGATGCTGTTCTTTCTTTTTATACTAATATTGTCTCTTAAGTTGTTTAAAACCGCTTTCATTAATATCTTTCCTCCTTTGAGTTAGAATAACTTGCGTAGCTCATGTAGGTGATTATATTAAAAAGAATAATTAATAAAAATGGATTATATTAAATGAATCTTGTAGTAAATTTAGTTTTTATTCAGCAACCTAACGCTGGCAGTTATTTCGTCCGCAGACAGTGGGCTGACCTGGTGATCCGAATCATTCTCGATGCAGCGTGCGGCGAACCATGGTTCTTACGCGGACCACCACTTCCCACTCGGCGTACATCGGCGACTACGAATAAAACTGTCCTCACGGTTGACCAGGTACATCATTAACCATACCTTACACTCTTGGGCGCGTTTACCCATCATCAGCATATCGAGTTGGCTCGCTTCCATTCTTCTCCTGCATCGAAAATAACATGTTGTTTAGCGTTGCGATATTGTACGCCCGAATAGACCACGCGTTATAATATACTTAACTTTCCATCACGGAATATAGACGGCTCTACTTTAAAGTTTCATAAATGTCCAAGCGAGTAATGAAGGAGGTTCGGAAGTCGTGACAGTAACGAATACAGGCAAGCTGGCCCTTGCGCTTGAAGGGGGCGGCGCCAAGGGCGCTTACCATATGGGAGTGGCGAAAGCCTACCGGGAGGCCGGCCAAACCTTCGACGCCATAGCCGGCACCTCGATCGGCGCCCTGAACGGAGCCGTCATCGCGCAAGGAGATTTCGAGATCGGGTATCAGGTCTGGGAGCGGCTGGACGCCCGATCGATCTTCGACATGAGCGACGAAGAATACCGCTTGCTGATGCGGCGAAAGCTCGATACGGCCGCCTTACGACACTTGGCCGCGCGCACCAAGAGGCTAATCGCGGACAGAGGCATGGACACGCGAAAAATGCGCCGGTTAATTGAATCCCTCATCGACGAAAGCCGGCTGCGGGCTGCCGCCGTGGACTTCGGCCTGGTGACGGTCTCCTTAAGCGATCGGGCGCCGCTCGAGCTTTACAAGGAGGATATTCCGCAGGGGCGTGTATTGGACTATCTGATGGCCAGCGCCACTTTTCCTGGCTTTCAGACGACGTTCATCGACGATAAAGCTTTTATCGACGGCGGGTTGTACGACAATTGTCCGATCAACATGCTCGCTCGCAAAGGATATACGAGCATCGTCGCAGTCCGAACGTTCGGGCTCGGTGTGACGCGCAAAATCCGCTATCCTGGCCTCACGATTACGACGATCTCGCCCTCCGAGCCGCTGGGCGGTATGATGAGCTTTAACCCCGAAGCGATACGCCGCAGCATGAGCATGGGGTATTACGACGCGCTCCGACAGCTGAGGGGCTTGCAAGGCCGCACTTACTGCATTGATATAGGCGGCTTAACCGAAGAGACTTGCGACGAGATGCTGGCTTCACTCCCTGATGCCCAGCTGCTTGCGCTCGGCCGTATGCTCGGCGCGAGCGGTATTCCTGCCCGGGAGCTGTGGAGCAGGGTCATCGTGCCAAGGCTGTCAGGCAGCATGCGCCTCCCTGCTGACGCCTCCTCCATCACCTTTATCGTCCATCTGGCGGAGGCGCTAGCCTCGGCCAAGGGAATTAATAAATACGCCGTCCATCCCTTTCCCGATTGGGTGCGCTCCACAATAAGAGGCCCTCTGAAGAATGTCCAGGGACTCGGCTTCCGACAAGTGGAGCTATGTTTTGCGGCTCAGCGCATTTTAGAAGGAATTCGGTTGTGATAAGCTTCATTTTGTAGTCTCCTCCCCAAACTTCGTATTTCTTCATAATGGTATACTGCCCGTGGCATGGCCTGTAAATTGAAAAAGCCGGCATCGCCGGCTAATCAACAATATTTACATTTTCATTTCTTCGCTTTATAAAACTCATGATACAGCTTCATTAACGCCCTCTTCTCAATCCGCGAAACAAAACTCCGCGAGATCCCCAATTCCTTCGCAATCTCCCGCTGCGTCCTTTCATCCCCTCCGTGCTCCAGTCCGAAACGGCCGATGACGACTTCCTTCTCACGGTCATCCAATATATCAAGATTTTTATAAATCTTGCTCTTCTCAATCTTCAGCTGCACCTTATCGACAATATCATCGGCCTCCGTGCCGAGGATATCGATCAGCGTAATTTCATTGCCTTCCTTGTCCGTTCCGATCGGATCATGCAGCGAAACGTCCTTCCGAGTCTTCTTCAAAGACCGCAGATGCATAAGTATTTCATTCTCGATGCAGCGAGCCGCGAACGTCGCGAGCTTCGTTTCCTTGCCGGTCTGGAAGCTTTCGATCGCTTTGATCAGTCCGATTGTCCCGATGCTAATCAAGTCTTCGAGATCCTCACCTGTATTGTCGAATTTTTGACGTTGTGAACACAACCCGATGTAAAAAAACCGATTTCAGTCAAAAGACTTAATCGGTCTAATCCCCTGTGTTATTTCGCGCTACGAGCGCTTGCTCAATCATTTCCACCCATTCAGGCAACTCCGGCGTATAGTACTTTATTTGCGTCCAATCAGCTTCCATTACAATTTCTCCACCAGCACCACTATTATCAATAACAATTAAATGATTAATGAGTACCAGATGGTCGAGCAAATTGTTTATGGAAGTTTGTTGTCGTCGTAGTATATCTGCTGTTTCAATATGATGACCGCCATTTCGAACACGCGCAGCCACTCGCTCAATGTTAAGACGAACATCACCAAGACCTACATAGAACATAAAAATTTCGAATCCATTCGCATTCGCCTCACGCATTTGGCGGATCACATTACCGCCTGCAAGTGTTGTCTCAACTGTAAAATCCCGTTTTTGGTGAATGCATTCTCTTGCGAGCCTAATTGCTTCCTTTCCAGCTGAAACTTTACGACTCTCAGGATTTTCACGATCAATGCCTCTTGCTAATGCATCAGGATCAATATTCACGCTCACACCAAGCTTATCCACTATGAGATTACGAATTGTACTTTTCCCGCTGCCATTATTTCCTGCAAAAACAAACATTGTGGCCAAGGTATCATTCATGATGTAAGTCCCGTTCGTTCATTCGGACAACTTCCCCATTGCTGTATTCTTTTACAAATACACCATCCTTCGTTTTATAAACGATGTAGGTGTCATTTGCTTTTGCGTCTATTTTTGCACGGTCCCCTGTCAGTTTAATCAACTTACCTAGGTCATGTGTACGATTCATTCCAGTTCAGCCTCCAATGCAAAGCATATACTCAAAGTATATCATAGTAGCAATTATACTTGCAGATTGAAAAAAAACCGGCATCAAAGAAGCTATGGCGCAACACGGGCAATCGTTCATGAGATGTCCGCTGGTCTTGTCAGTCGCTGCTTTCATCAACCGCATTCTTTTCGATTTCAGGCTCGATCGGATTTTATTGGAGTATTCGTCCCTATATCAAGGTTGGGATCTGTATGATACTGATGGCGATATGCAGGCATTGGACCTAATCGAGGCAGCACAACATGCAGTAAAAAGATTACAAAAAAGAGTAAAGCGTTTATTGCTTTATTCATTTTTCATACACTCCCTTTATGCATCCGCCATCACATATACTTTGCCGTCTTCCACCTTGACTGGGTAAGTCTTGAGATCCACGCAAGCAGGGTTTTTTTTGGCCTTTCCGGTCGTTATATCGAACCTTCCGTTATGCTTGGGGCATTCGATCGTCGAACCCATGACATAGCCGTCAGCCAGATGAACCCGCTCGTGGGTGCAGTAGCCCTCCGTTGCATAGTAGCCGTCGTTTTCCGACCGATACACCGCATACGAACGTTCCTTATAATCGAATCGGATCACATCCTCCTGTTCGATCTCATCGGCCATGCACACCTCTACCCAATTGTTCTCGCTCACGCTCATGCTGATTCTCCCTCCTTATCCGAATGATTCATCGCCATTCCCGCAGCTTGCCTTATTCGTTCCGTAATATAAGGGATATCGCTCAAGCCGTACATATAAGGCCGTGCCGTATCCGGGAGCGGCTTGACTACCGCATAGCTCAGATCTTTGCCCTGCCGAATTAATGCGCCGATCGCCTCCTTAAGCGCGGACCAGAGACCGTTGCGCGGCGCCGGCGTGTCGTATTTCATTTCCTCATGCAGCGCAGGAAGCGCGTGGTAAGGCACCATGGGAAACATATGGTGCTCAACATGGTAGTTCATGTTCCAGTACAGAAATCGCAAGACCGGGTTAAGCTTCATCGTTCGCGAGTTAAGTCTGTGATCGAGCACGTCGTCGTAGAGGCCTAGATGTTGGGTTAATCCGAACAGCAGGACGAGGATTACACCGTAGAAAGACGGCATTCCGATCAACATGGCAGGCAGCAGACTGCCTTGCCATACGCATAGCACGATGACGGCCGCCAGGATAAGAAGATAGATCCGCGCCTCGCGGAACGTCTTTCCGTATTCGCTCTCCGGGATATATTCCTTCTCTTGCTTGTCGAGCTTGCCGACGCAATGCAGCAGGAAACGCTTCAGTTCCACTGGACCTCCGTACAGATGGAGCATCTGCATGATGAGGATTCGCCAGATTGGAGGCCGCTCGGTATGAATTTCAGGGTCGCGGCCTACGATATACGTATCAGTATGGTGCCGCGTATGGCTCCATCGCCACGGCGTTGCCGACCTGAGCACCATGAACGAAGCGATCTGGTATACCGCTTCGTTCATCCACGATGTTTTGAATGCCGTCCCATGACCACATTCGTGCCAACGGGAATCACCGGGCGTCGCATACAAGATGCCGTACAAAGCAAATACGGGAACGGCCCACCATGTCCCCCAGCTCAGAACTCCAACATAGCCGAGTGCCGCAAGCAGCACGAACCAAATGATCGTGTCGCGTATCGCTGGACCGTCCTTCCGTTTCATCAGTTCCTTCATCCTGGTCCGCGGAATCGGTGTCTTATACCATTCTGCCGATGCCATGCCGCGTTCTTCCGCCAGCTTCCCCTCGGGCCCCGTTAAGCTGTAATCCCTTTTCCGGATTATATCGGCCACTGCAACCCTCTCCTTATCGTTATGTCGTTTCTTGTCATGAATCGATAGCTACAAATCCTATTCTAGAGAGAAATCGACCGCGTGTATTTAGTCCAAATCGGAAATTTGGTTGCCAAAATCGGTTTTTTACAGCTATGCTGAAAGTACTTATTCGAAGGAAGAAGGACGATCCCATGCAAGAAAACCGCCCGCTCTTTTTCAAAAGCCCGAATGAAACAATCGAAGAGCTTAAGGACGTCTATTTCCCACCCTACATCACATTGGCCCATGTGTTTCATGCGCCTGAAGGGTGGGGCATCCGATCCCGCGTCCTGAAGCAATTTCAATTGCAGTACAACATGGGCGGACGAGCCGAATATCGTATCGGTGATCGCGTATACGAGACAAGGCGCGGCGACCTTGTCTTTCACCGTCCGGGAGAAGTTCACGAAATTACGACTGCCTCCGGCTTGCAATACGTCTGCATTTCAATCGTTTTTCATTTTGGAAACGAGACGTTTCCCATCGACAGCCTTCTCTCCTCTTCGCATGACATGGGGAATTTCGCCGGCCAGAAGTTGGAGAGGCTGCTGACGAATCTCGTTCTCGCTTACCAGCAGCCCGGGCTTTCCTCGCAATTCAGAGCTCAGTCGCTGCTTATGGATATTTTATCGGAGCTGAATCGAATGCTGCATGACCGAGTAAGTGACGAGTCCACGCCGACGCAGCGCAATAATGTTTCCAAAATGGTGCTTGTCAAAAACCATATCCTTCAGCACTACAGCGACAATCTTCAAATTAAAATGCTGGAGGAAATAACGGGTTTCAGCCGCGATTACGTTATCGAACAGTTCCGAAATACGTTCAGTATGACTCCAATCCAATATCTAATTCATGTCCGGGTCGAGAAAGCGAAGGAGCTTGCTTTGCATACGAGCTTAAGCATCGGGGAAATTGCGGAACGGGTAGGCTACAGCGACGTCCATACGTTCGGCAAAATGTTCAAGAAAAAAACCGGCTTCAGTTTAAGCCGGTTTTGTTCCTCTCTATTTACGCAGGCGCCTCACAAGGAAGACGATCACAAGCTTCCTTGAATGGAGGCAGAGCGACACGATCATCCTCCGTATGTCTATTAGATGGCGGATCATCCAACCCTAGCTGCCCTTCGGTCATATAAAAGCTGGAAGAAAACTGCGACAGACTGATGCCCGTCTTCTTCTTGAACATTTTGCCGAAGGAATGAACATCGTTATAGCCGACCGCTCTTGCGATTTCGGTAACGGACATGTTCGTCGTAACCGCAAGCTGCTTGGCTTTCTGAAAGCGCAGCCACACCATATACTGAAGAGGCAGCAATCCGAATTCCGCTTTGAACAATCGGCAGATATAATTTCGCGAGAGCCCCGATACGCCTTCCAACAGGCCGAGTTGTATGTCCTCTTGATAATGATTGCGGATAAAGTTCTTCACCTGCATCAGCTTGTTGGCGTTCTTCAGTTGAATGGGCGTAAGCGAAGCGGACTTGGATTGCTTAGCAGCCTCAACAATCGTCCGAACGAGCAATTGCTGGCACTCCATCTGATGAACAATTCCCGGCTGGTGATAATGCATAACAATCCGTTGAAGCCACTCTTTAACCGGATGCTCCTCGAACGAACCGAAGTAATGGCGTCCATCAATCAGCTCCTCCAAAGGAAACCCCGAGCTTCCAAAATGAAACACGATCGAGATACAAGAATACGGCTCACCCGGAACCATCGACAGCCGGTGAACTTCGTACGGCCGGTGAATAATTAAATCACCCTGTTTCGTTACGTACGACTTCCCGTTAATCTCGTAAATGCCGACTCCGAGGTACGTATACTGAATCTGATACTGCCTATGAAAGCCTTCGGGTTTGATCCAGTTGTCCGGTGCGTGGAACATATGGGCCAGCGTGATGTACGGCGGGAAATAGTAATCCTGCAGATGCTCGAGCGTCTCAGCGGGATCCCAATAAGCCATGTCATTTCTCATCAAAAATCAATGCCTCCTGCTTCACGCGAAATAGTGTAATTGGATACATATTTCTAAGCTTTGCCTAAATACAACCCTGCGATCGATCCGTACAATAAGAGTGCCGGCATATTTCAATACGTTCAAGGGGGTTCAAAAGATGGGAATTAAAATCGGTGTTCTCGGCGCAGGCATGTTCGCCAAATCATTCATTCCGCTGTACAAAGTTCATCCTGAAGTCGACAAAGTGGTGCTCGCCGATATCAATACTGACAGATTGCGGCAGGTCGCCGATACATTCAGAATAACAGAAACCTATTCCAGCCTGGAAGACCTATGCCGGAGCGACGTAGATGCCATTGCCATTTTCACGCAAAGACATCTTCATGCGCCGCAAACGATTCAAGCGCTTCGCGCCGGTAAGCATGTGTATTGCGCCGTGCCGATGGCTCATTCTTTGGAGGATGTCCAAGCCATTCTCGATGAAGTGAAGCGCAGCGGACTTCTCTATATGTCCGGAGAAACCAGCTACTACTATCCAAGCACGATCTATTGCCGCAACCGGTTTGCGGAAGGAGGGTTCGGTGACTTCGTATACGGCGAAGCGCAATATTTGCATGATCTGTCGCATGGCTTCTACGAAGCTTTCCAGCATTCCGGCGGAGCCGACTGGAAGAAGGCGGCAGGGTTTCCTCCCATGTATTATCCAACGCATTCCGTTAGTATGATCTTGTCGGTTACCGGTGCTCGGGCAACCCAGGTTTCCTGTCTCGGATACCGCGACCGTCATGAAGACGGGATATACCGGGAAGGCGCAAACCTATGGGATAACCCGTTCAGCAACGAAACGGCTCTTGTGAGAACTTCCGACGGCGGCATGGCGCGCTTCAATGAATTCAGACGCGTAGGCTGGTCGGGGAAAAATTGCGTATATTTGAGCATGTTCGGCACAAAAGGCAGCTACGAGGAGCATGCCGGCTCGCAGGTATGGTCGTCTCTGGAGCATGGAAGCCTGCAAAGCTTGGATGAGCTGCTGCACAGCAACGATTACGTGAATCAGCAGTCCGATCCGGATATCCCTTTGGCTCTGCGTCAAGACTTTGAGAGTGGACTCAGCCTTGTTCACGACGTCGACCGCTTGCCCCGCGAATTCGAAGGAATGCCCAACGGACATTTCGGGTCCCACCAGTTTCTGACGGACGACTTCGTTAAGGCAGTCAGCCAGCACAAACTGCCGCCCATCCATGCTTGGAATGCGGCTAAATACTGCGCCCTGGGCATTATCGCCCACGAGTCGGCGCTTCGCGGAGGCGAGCTGCTGTCCATCCCCGACTTCGGCGAACCTTCGCCGAGTTGGAACATGCTGTGAGACCAAAGAAGGCCAGAAGGAGCAAGTTGCCTTGCTCCTCCTGGCCTTCTCTTCATTCGCCTGTCGAATCGGCGACTTACAGCATCGCAAGCTTCAGCAGCACTTCATTATTTGCTTTTACAGTAATCGTATCGTCCGCGACTTCGAGTTCCGGCGCATTCTCATACGCTTCCTTCAAATTAGCCGTATCCGTACTGACGAATATCGAACTGGCCAGCCAATGGATGCCTTTATCCAATTCTGTTCTCAGTGTCGGAATAATCGTTCTGGGATGGAGCAAGTTGGTGTTCGGTTCCGGATGGAGCAATATTGCTCGGCATTCTCCCAGCAAGGATTGGATGCCTGCTCCTCCCCATGGGAGATGCACCGCGGCGCTCCCCTCCGAAATGACAATATCCTGATCCCTGCATTGAACCATATTCCGTTCCCTAGGAAAGGCGAACCCGCCTTCCGCAGCATCCAGTTCCCTGCTGGTTTCAATGCGATGAATACGCACATGCCAAGGCAATCCTGGCACGATCCAGGAACGAACCTCAACATCCCTCCAAGGCCTCCATAACGAATAAAGGACGCCATTGTCAATGCTGAACGCCTCACATCTTCGCCTGGTCCGGAACTGATCGTCGCGCTCGGCCAAAGCGAGATTATTGTCGTATGCTCCCTGCTCCAAGCCGATGTTGCCCTTCGGCACGCTAAAGCCGTATAAATTGGAATAGGCAAACTTGCCGTATTTGGCAGCGGTATGAGCCGGTTCAAAGCCCGCATGCTGTCCTGATGTGAAGGCAACTGCATGGTTGCCGGCGAATTCCCTGCATAAGATCATCCTTGCTTCTTGCTGCACCGATTGAAGCGCCAGCTCCGGAAGCGGCAGTTCTTCCGCCTGCCAGAATGGATGCTCTTCCGCAAGCGCGATCGGAAGAAACGATTTTAACGCCCAATACGGGGAGCCCGGCGCGTTGTAGCTTTCTGCCATCACAAGATTCGGATAAGAATATCCGATGGTGAGGATGCCCTCGTTCGTAAAGATGGGCTGCTTGAACCACCAGCGCAGATTGCGGAGAAGAAGCCCCTTGATCGCGCCCCAAGGCAGCGCCTCTACGTCCGCAAAGGCAAGCGCGCCCCAGAAGCAGCTCTGCGCGAATCGGTACGCGAGACTCCTGCCGAAGGCGATAGCGGCTCCAACCTCGCCGAACCAATGAACGAAGTGCTTGGCGAACAAAGCTGCCCGCTCCTTGTAGGTTCGGCTGCGCCTCGGATCCTCGGTCTCCATGACCTTCGCATAGATCAAGCTGTAGTAATGAAAGGCAAACGGGATGTAATAATCCATTTGCTCCGTGTCTCCGTCTTTATACCAGCCGTCCGACAAATAAAACGCGTCAAGACGGTCCAAATCCTGCTCCATCCGCTCACGGTCATGCTCTGCGCCTACCTTCAACAAGGCCACGTTGACCAGAACCCGGAAAAAAAGCCAATTCGTATCGACCGTCACCCTCTTGTTCGTCTGTCCGATCCAGCTCGCCAGATTAGACCTCTCTACAGGGCTGAGCGGTTCCCAGATACGCTCTGGCGTTAATATGAGGGTCAACGCTATCGTTGCGAGCTCCACCATTTTCTGATCGCAATCATGGATATCTCCCCAATATTCCTTGTTTTCCGGATCAGTGCCGCTTCGTATCCCTTTCATATAAATATCCCAATGCGCCCAAGTTCCACCCCCGCCGAGCAGAGGAGCGAGGCCCCACAGCGGTCTTGCGAAAGCTTCCATTTGCGCCGTTCTCTCTGAGGTTCTGGAAGCCGTGCTCCCAATATCGAGCATGGCGCCGTTTGGACTGTAGTAGGGAACGAGGGGATCACAAAGATGCTGCACGGCAAGCGCTAGATCTTCTCTCGTTTCAAGAGGATTGTTCGCCAAAAGCTTGTCATATCTAATCATAACTTTTCTCCCGTTTGCCTCATTTTCTATTTCTACCAATACAATTTCCAATCTTTCATTAACCGAACAAGCGCTTCGAAGTAATAGTAATCTCCCCATATATTGCACTCGTCGATCCCTTTATTATGAGGCTTTGCATATACCGCGTGCAGCAAGACGCCGTTGGATTCCGGCAATTGTTTGCTGGTGTAGTTCTCGGCGAGTGATTTCACGATTTGCATGGCGGCATTTTCATATAATCGCTTGTCGCTGTCGAGCAAAGGCAGGCTCTTGGCCAATTCCAGAAGACCGCAAGCCGCGATTGCCGCTGAAGAGCTATCCCGCTCCTCGTCGACTCCCGAGGTGAACACCAGATCCCAGTAGGCGATCGAGTCTTCGGGCAGACGATTGATGAAATAATTGGCTACTTTTTTGGCAAGCTCGATTAACCCCGTATCCGCCGTATAATTATAGCTAAGCGGGAAGCCATAGATTCCCCACGCTTGGCCTCTAGCCCAGCAGGAGCTGTCCGAATAGCCTTGAACCGTTCTGCCGTATTTCGGTTCACCCGTGTAAATGTCCATAAAAAACGTATGATAGCTGGATGAATCTTCGCGAATGATGTATTTCTCAGCCATCTTCACATGAGAATAGGCGGCTTCGTAATATTTTTGATCGCCCGTCACTTCGCTGGCCCAATATAGCAGAGGAAGATTCATGCAGCAGTCGATGATCATGCGGCCGCCGTTCTCCGGGTCATCCGGGCCGCCCCAAGCTTGAATGATGCCTGCCTTCTCGAAGTACCTCTCCATAAGCAGATCGGCAGCCTTTAGGCTAATTTCCTTTGCTTCTTCGTTATTCGTCAATTTATATGCCGCTACGCTAGACAGCGTATAAAGAAATCCAAGATCATGCGTACCCGTTGCGATCCGCTCATCCACTCGCTTCTTGTAGCTCTCCAACTGAATTTCGGCAACGTTGCGATATTTCATATCGCCGGTAACTTCATAAGCCAGCCACAGCATGCCCGTCCAGAAGGAGGAAGTCCACTCGATATTGTCGATGGCTGGATAAATATTGTTTTCGCTGGCAGGTGCCGGATATTTATACGTGAACGTTTCCAAGTTCTCATCCACTTTTTTCAATATGAATACGATTGCCTCCTCACAAAACTCCCTCGTCAGCACCGGCCGCTCGGAATATTTGGCTTCCTGGCGAATGCCTTCGTTGCGTATTTCTCTCATGAGTTCCAGTCCCCTTTCTGCTATCCACGAATTAATTTTTTCCAGTTCATCCCTCAGGACGGCCGCCATTTCTTTATGAAGCTCAGTTACCCGCCCCTTGGCCGCCAAAGCTTTGCTTCGTGCTTCTCTATTATGGATGGCGAGCTCCAGCACCGTAGGAACGAGGGCTCTTCTATCCTCCTCTTGATCCAAATCGAAGAGCCACTCCGCCAGCCCGATATCCTTCCACATATATCCTTTGGTCGATTGCTCCATCCATCGGCATACGATAGCGGGTATTCCGTTACCTACGCACATAATGGGAGAATGCATCTCGCTTCCGAACAGTCCGGCAGAGCGCACATATACGCTCAACGCCTCATCGGGGTGCCAAAAATGTTCTCGCCAAACAACGCGGTGTTTCACATCTTCCGGCAGCTTGTCCAGCAGCATCTCCTTGGTTAACGCCATTTGCGTCATATCTTCAGGACAAATCAACACTTTCATAGAAGTTTGCCTTAAGACCTCTAGAATCGCCTGTCGGAGATCCGCGTGGTCCTGTTCCTTCATCTCCTCATTCCTTGCGTGCTTCTCTTCGTTGAAAGGCACATCCTTCACTTTCCAGAACGGCGTATATCTGTTTCTTGTGATGCAGCATAGAAATTGACCGTCTTCCAAGCCGTTATTGGCCATAAAAGCTTGCGCTAGCAGCTCATCTCTTAGGTCAACGGCAAAGGCTGCGTCAGGTCCGAACTTCATCAGCGGACTGGTTACACCTTCACTTTTCGCTTTTTCCAGAGAAACGGAATCTCTGAAATAAATAAAGGCAGCCTGTGACAATATCTGTCTTACTTCCGGCCAGTTCGATTCGTTATAGCCTCCATAGGTGATACCGAATACGCCGAACGGCTTCCCAAAGTGTTTGGTATAAGCGAGCACATCGTCATGAGCTACCAGCAGCGGACCTGAGCCGTGCAGCAGGAAATCACTTTTATCCAAAGCTAGCTGAAGCTCCTGATTGGCTGCTTTCCCATCCTCTCCAATGCGTCCCTTCACAGCTTGAAGACTTGGGAACCTTCTGCGGATCATGGTTAAGGCATCTTCCGTAAAATCATCCGAAGCCCAGAGAATGACTTCTGCTTCCGACAAGTAGCTTTCGAGCAGCGTTAATACGCCTGGGGTATGAGCAATATCACCGATATTTACGACTTGCCAGGATGAACGAAGGATAATGGTCTTCTTGTTCATATGATAATCACACCTCGTCAAAAAACTTTTTTAAAAAGAAGAGAGATCAAGCGAGCTGAACTCGCATCATCTCTCTTATCGTTATTATCGACCGAACAATTTGTTGTAGCTTGCCGTCTTCTCCTCTTGGATCTTCAGCATAGTCGCGTCGTTCTTCGTCTGTTCAACCAGCTTATCCCAAGCTTCGATTGGCTCTTTGCCCATAATGACTTTGACCTTCATATCGGTAAGCTTCTTCAAAATTTCCGATTCGAACGTCAGCCCCGTTTCGGAGGTTACGCCGTTCGTATTAATGAACACGCCATGCTCTAGACGCTGCTCGATAATCTTCTTGTTCTTCTCGAAGTAGTCGGCTGGCGAATTCGGCGTCGGATTAATACGGGAATACGAATCAACGAGCGTGAAGATGTTGCGGTAAGCGTCAGCGCCGGACGTATTGAACTCTTCGGTTTTGGTTTTCACGCCGTCAGCTTCCGTAAAGTGCACGTCTTTAATGCCGAAGTTGGCAAGCTCCATGCCTTCCGGCGATGCGCCGTAGTTGAAGAATTCCAAAATTTCCTTCAGTTTTTCTTCAGGCACTTTTTTCGAGATCAAATAGTTGCCGAAAAATCCGCCTTCTTTTGCCGCAAACTTTTCGTTAGTAGCCGGTGAAACCAAATACGGCAAGTGTACGATATCCGCATTCGGAACTGTTTTTCTTAGCGTTGTCGTGGCATCCCCCATGTTGATTGCGTCCATCGCAGTAGGAACCATGCCTACTTTTCCTTGTTGCATGAATTCATTCAGCTGCGTCGCCTTCAAGATTGCGAAGTCCGGCATCAATACGCCTTCTTCGTAAGCGCGGCGGAGCCATAGAAGCGATTCGCGCGTAGATGGCTGAAGATCTCTGGATTCCACTTTGCCGTTGATAGGCGTCCAGCTGTTTTGGTAGCCTGCGAAAACATCCTCAACGAATGCCAGTCGATCCATCCAGCCTTCGGCAACGCTTCCTGCGAAGCCAAACGTATCGTTCTTCTTGTTCCCGTCCGGATCTTGCTCCGTGAATGCTTTCAATACGTTGTACAGCTCATCCATCGTTTGCGGCTCCTGAAGACCCAGGTTATCGAGCCAGTCTTTGCGCAGTGCTGGGAACGCCACGCCGCCAACTA
The DNA here is from genome assembly GCF_000422465.1 of Paenibacillus harenae DSM 16969. GTDB lineage: Bacteria > Bacillota > Bacilli > Paenibacillales > Paenibacillaceae > Pristimantibacillus > Pristimantibacillus harenae. The sequence continues at coordinate 80,244 of NZ_KE383843.1, forward strand.
ACGGACGCGGACGCGGCAGGCCGTAAATTTTGCCGTCAACCTTTGTATTCTCGAAGCTTTCTTTAGGATAATTGTTTTTTAGATTAGGATATTGATCGATGTATGGCGTCAAATCCCAGAACGCGCCGTTCTTGATTGCATTCAGTACGGTAGGGTCGTAAATAAAAGTGGTCAGGATAACATCCGGAATTTCGCCGGAGGCGAGCGTTACTTGAAATTTCTCGCCGTAGTTGTTCGAAGGAACGAATGTCAGATCCACATCGGTATTCGTTTGCTTCTCGATCTCTTGCCAGATTGCGTGATCCGCCTTCGGTTCTTCCGGAAGATAGTTAATCGTCATGAGGCTGAATGCGGTCGGTTTCTCGTTCTTTCCCTCTGGTTTTGCAGTTGCATCAACACCTTGATTGTCAGTTGTGTTCGTATTGCCGGTACTATTCGTATTGTTTGTGGAGCACCCTGCCAGCAACGTCGTCGTAGCAATTGCGACCGCAATTCCTGTTGTCCATGCCTTCTTTCTCTTCATTCTGTTCTTCCACCCTTTCTTTTCCCCTGAATTAGATTATAAATCTATGTGATCATTCTTTGACAGAGCCGAGCATGACGCCCTTGGCAAAATGCTTCTGCAAGAATGGGTACACCACCAATATCGGCACCGTGGCGATGACAACGGCTGCCATCTTAATGGTTTCCGGCGGCACCGTTCGCTCAGCTGATAATTGAGCAGCGACGCCTGGATCTGCAATACCCGTCTCGGCTTGAAGCAACATGCCCTGCAGCAGCACTTGCAACGGATATTTACTTGAATCGCTTATATAAAGAATGGCATTAAAGAACGTGTTCCAATATCCTACCGCAAAGAACAAGCCGAATGCGGCAAGCGCGGGAAGCGATAGCGGGAGAATAATTTGGAAGAAGATTCGAATATCGTTGGCGCCATCCACGAAAGCTGACTCCTCTAAGCTTTCCGGTATGCCATCGAAAAAGGTTTTAAGCAGGAGAGCGTTCCAGCTATTCAGCAGTCCCGGCAAAATAATCGACCACAATGTATTAACTAAATGCAGATCCTTAACCACAAGGAAGTTAGGAATGATACCCGGACTGAATAGAATCGTAATGACAAGTGCGGTAATGAGAAACTTTCTTCCAAACAAACGTTTCCTTGACAGCATATAACCAAAAGCTGCAGACACCATCAAGCTGAGCGCTGTTCCCACTATCGCCAGATAGCTGCTCACGCCAAGCGATCTTATAAAGACGTTCGTGGACAATATATATTGGTATGCCGCTGTAGACCATTGCTTCGGAAACAAAATGAAGCTGCTTTTCATATATTCGCTAGGATCCGTGAAGGAAACAACGACTACGTAATAAAAAGGGAACAGAGAAACTAAGCCAATGATGAGAAGCAGGATGTGATTCGTATAGCTGAATATCCGTTCCCCGAGAGATTCTTTCATTGTGGACACTCCTTAACCGATCATAAATTTAAAAGAAGCCTTGGCCTCCATATCTCTTCGCAAGCTTGTTGGCTCCAAGAACAAGCACTAAACCAACGAACGACTTGAACAACCCAACAGCCGTCGTGTAGCTTAGCAAGCCTTGACGCACGCCGACGCGGTATACGTAAGTGTCGAATACTTCGGCCACGCTCGATACAGCTGCATTTTTCATGAGAAATACTTGCTCGAAGCCGACATCCATCATATCGCCCATCTTCAGAATAAGAAGAATGACAATAATGTTCCGAATGGCTGGAACTGTAATATGCCACATCTGCCGCATTCGGCTTGCTCCATCCATTTTCGCCGCTTCATATAAGGTAGGGTCAATATTGGCCATAGCAGCAAGAAATAATACCGTGCCCCATCCCGCTTCCTTCCATATGGTTTGCCCTGTCAAAAACGCCCAGAAATATTCCGTCGTCGTAAGCCACTCGATCCGGCTGAAGCCTAACGATTCAAGGATCTTATTAATGAGGCCTTCACCTGTCGCGAACATCGTGAAGGTCAAACCGGCAATAATGACCCACGACAGAAAGTGAGGCAAATAAACGATCGATTGAATGGTCCGTTTAAAAACCTCTACCCGCACTTCATTCAACATTAGTGATAAAAGGATTGGAATAGGGAAAAAGAATACTAAGCTCATTAGATTGATCGCCAGTGTGTTGCGCATTAGAAGCCAAAAATCGGGATGGTTGAAAAATAAATCAAAATGCTTGAGCCCCACCCACGGACTGTCAAAAAAGCCTAAAAAGGGTGAAAAATCTTTGAAGGCAATCAGGATGCCCCACATGGGATAGTACTTAAATAGGATGAGGCATAACAGCCCCGGCAATCCTAACAAGTATAAATATTTGTCTCTCTTTATCGATGCCCATTTTCTTTTTCTTTTTTCAATGGCTGCGCTTTTTGCAATCGTCGCATTCGCGTTCATCTCATGCTTCCCTCACATTCTTCTCTCGTTTTGTGGTCAGGCTCACTTCGGTGTGCCTTAAATATAGAAGCCGTCATCGTTTCCGGCAATGAGATATATTTGTTGTCATTAGGAATAGTCAGAAACGCTTACACAGCAAGGGTTTGCGGGTCTGAATCCCTCTCGTTGCAAAAAAGTCCACCCTTAGGAAACGCCGTTAGAAAATAACTCGAATTGCAGGAAATCGAGCCGGCGACTATACTTTTCTTTAGAGGAAAACAGCTGGGGAGGAAACAGGCTTGATTCGCAAAAGCAAAAAAACGCACAGCGCAGGAAATAAAAAAACGATCCATTCTTCCTTCTTTCGAAAAAGCTTAATTATGGTTTTGCTTATTACATGCATGCCGACAGCGCTCCTGGCGCTTAGCATGTACGTGGTCGGCGTCAAACAAATCGAATCCGAATTAAACAGCAGTCATCAGCTTCAATCCGAGCAAACGACCAAACAAATTCAAGAGCAGCTAGCCAACCTCGAAGTTATTTTGGCGCAATGGGCGCTTAATCCCGTCTTCGGCGAACGGCTGAAGACAGCCGATTTCGGCTGGGAAGTGAATGACACGCGCGACTTGTTCAAAACATTAATGATCTTACAGCAAACGAATCCGCTGATTGAAGATGTGTTTGTCTATATCCCGTCCGCTCAAAAGCTCGTTTCCGACTCTTTCGGCGTCGATTCGATTGAAAATCCGGCCGTGCTGAAGCAGCTAAACCAATTGACTGAAGGCAAATACGACATTTACTGGACGGACAACCTGCCAACGCCTTTGAGGCCGGGCGAATCGACGCAATCGGATGAATTTCCCTATAAGCTCATCCTTCGGATAGCCGGCGGAGCGAGCGAAAAATATGCAGCTCTTCTATTAAAGGTAGACAAAAAACAATTAGTGAGCTATTTCAATAATCCTCAAGGAATTGGCGCAACCATCATGTTCGACCAGAAAGGCGAGCTGCTGATTCATGGCGATCACGGCGATGACAACAACAAGGAATTCGACAATCTCCTCAAGGAGGCCGTGAGTGAGCATGTAGCCAAAAGCGATTCGCCGGTATTTATTCTCCCGTATAAGGATAAGCGATATTCCGTTTCCTACGGCACCTACTCCAGAGCCGATATGAATTGGACATTTGCCATGGCCACCGACATTTCCAAAATTTTCTCGCCGGTTATCCTAATGACCCGGATTATTCTCATTATTAGCGTTATTGGCATTTTGACTGCCATTGTCCTCTCCTGGTTTGCATCGAGGAGGATACACGATCCTATAGCGCGGCTCATGGGAGCCATCTTGTCTGATAAAGGCTCGCAGCCGTTAGAAGATGCCGATGAATTGAAATATATCGAGCGAGAGTGGAAAAATCTATCCAGCGAAAGCCGCTTGCTTCAGAATAAACTCGAGGAGCAATTGCCAAGCTTAAGAAACGGATTTCTGCTGCAGCTTTCCCAAGGCCATCTCTATTATTTGTCGGAAGCGGAGCTGCGGGAGCGTATGACCTATTACGGCTGGGAGACGGACAATCAGGTTTATACCGTGCTCCTCATCCAGTTGGTTGGCAAAAGGGAAGCATCTGAGAAATTCAGGGAAGGCGACGAGCAGCTTCTATCTTTCGCCGCCTCCAATATCATTGAAGATCTTGTACGCATACGGTTAAAGCAATCGCATGTCATCAATTTCCAAGACATGTCCGTCGGGGTGCTGGTCGGCCTGCCAAGCGCGCTGCCTGCCAAGCAGCTCAAGGAGGAGCTCGTTGCGCTCTCGGAAGAGTTTACGAGCATGCTGAGCCACATTCTGAAGCAGAAGACCGTCGTATGCATCGGCTATCTTAGCGACGAAATCAGCCGTATTCCGGACATGCTGGAGGAGGCGCAACGAACGATCCGTTACCGAAATTTAACGGAAACCGACCAAGTAATCGATATGGAAGAGTCGCAGGCGGAAGGCGATTACCGCTTCCATTATCCGTTCGGGATCGAGAAAGATTTGATACATGCTATTCGAATGGGCCAAACGGAAGAAGCCTTCGAGAAAGCAACGGCATTCGTGCAAGAATTGGAGAACCGATCGGGACTGGAGATCTACGCCCAGCAAGCGATGATCCAGCTGTTGGGCCATATTCAGCACTCCTTGCTTCATGCCGGCTACTCGGTGTACGACTTCCATGAAGGACAGAATCTGTACGAGGAGCTGTCGCAGCTTAGGCAGCCGCAGGAAATGCTGAAATGGTTCAACAACAAAATTATCGAGCCCTATATCGGCCAAATCAATCAATCGCAGCAGCATCGCATGAAGCAAATGGTAGACAAGGCGCTGCTGCTCGTGGAATACCGGTACATGGACGACATCTCGCTTGAAGAATGCGCCGAGTTGGTCGGAACGACCAGCCCCACGCTCAGCAAGGCATTCAAACAGTCAACCGGCGTCAATTTTGTCGATTACATGACGAAGATCAGAATGGATAAATCGAAGGAAATGCTCCTGAACACGGATCTGAAGATAAGCGATATAGCCGAGAGGGTCGGTTATCAGCCCTCATGGTTCAACCGTGTATTCAAGAAGCATGAGGGCATTACGCCAAGTCAATTCAGAGAGACTCATCAACGGTAACGCAAAGAAGGGCTGTGCCGCTTGCAGACAATCTGCAGGCGGCGCAGCCCTTCGTTTCTATTCACAGCAGCTTAGCGGCTCTCCGTCAATTGGTTCGACAGCTTGCGGAATACGTTATAGCTCCGATCCGCGCAAGCGGAGATCGAAATGGGATCGAACCCGATCAGATCGGCATATAAGGTATCGTTCAGGGGAGCTGTCCAAGAAGTCGGAAGCGCTTCGGCTCCTAATGCCGCGCCCATAATCGAACCGACCGTTGCTCCGTTGCAATCCGTATCCCAGCCCCCTAATACGGAGGTAGTAACCGCTTTCTCAAAGTCGCCGTCTCCGAAAATCAGCGCAGCCGTTACCAGCGCGGCGTTATTATTCGTATGAACCGGATCATAATGCTTGAACGCTTCCCAGATCTGATCGACAAGCGACAGCTGGTCCTTAGCGGCGGAAGCGATCTCTACTGCCTTGCGGATATCAGCTGCAAGCCTGGAAGTCGCAGGAATTTCGCTGAGACCAATCTCAACGATGCGACGGGGGTTCTTCTCAACGAAAGCAGCGGATATCATGGCTGCAACGAACATCTCGCCGTAAATGCCGTTTTTGATATGCGAGAACGAAGCATCGCGCCAAGCAAGCTCGGCCGCCAGCTCTGGTTGTCCGGCTGCGCCGTAAGCGAAGCCGTCTGCCCGTATTTGAGCTCCGATCCACTCGCGGTATGGATTCATATGCGTGCGTACCCAATCGAGCTTATCCTTCCAGTTGTCCGGTCTATCAGGCTTCATATGGGATGTCATTCGGGAAAAATTCAAATACGCTTGCGTCTCCGCCGTGCATACCTGCGAATAAGTGAGACGGGAATGCCAAAGCTTGCCGATATCCCAGGAATCCCAATCGAGCCCTTTCTCCTCGAGCATGATCAATCCCAGCACGGTATAACGGATATCGTCATCGGTTTCCATGAAAGCAATGCGCTCGCGCGTGCTTTTCAAGCCGAAATGGGCGAGTTCCAAACCCATTTCTTTCGATCCCGGCGATTCGATTGGCGTGAATCCTTGAATCGGCCAAGCGTTGGCTCCTTCGAACCAGAGTTGGACGTTTTTCCAGCCTGGATTGCCGTTTGCCCCTGCCATGAACGGCCAAAGCTCCAACGGTTTCCCAAGGGCGCATCCCACGCTCCGCCCCAGCCATGCTCCGTGAAATTTGTCGCGCCATTCCTGTTCCGGCAATTCGGCCTGCAGGCTGCGCGGTCCTTCCGGCCGCAGCTTGCGGATTTCCTCAAGCTCCGAGGGCTCCTGATAGGGAAAGTCCGAGCGAACCTCCAGCAGGGATAGCTCCTTCATTAATGCCAATAGCTTTCCTTCATCTTCTCCCGCTTCGGCCGCCCGCTGAGCGAAGCCCTGCGTGTCGCAGCCCTCTTGCGTTCTTTGAACAACCTCTTCTCTTACGAGAACTTGCAATGTATCCCAGCCAGCCATACGTAATCCATCCCTTCCGCCTATTTAAGATGATTATATAAGAAGGTCAGGCCGTCCGCTTCCCAGATCAAAGCGGCTCATTCTCAAAAATTGCAATTCCCGCGTATTTATTCCGATAGCCCGTGGGAGAGATCCCTTCCGCCCCGGCAAACAAGCGATAGAAGGTCGATACGCTCTGAAATCCGCTTGCAAAGCAAACCTCGGTAACCGACATATTCGTCCGAACTAGAAGACGCCGCGCCTCGGCCAGCCGGAGAAGCAGCAAATAATCCTTGAAGCCCCGTCCCAGCACCTCCTGAAATAACCGGGATACTCTAGAGGGGCTTAATTGAAGAACTTGCGCAATTTGTTTTAGCTCAAGCGGTTCATGGAAATTCTCCTCCATATAGGCCGATATGAGACGGAACTTCGAGAATGAATCGGTCAGCTGCCTCCAAGCGGCAGGGTCAATGGAAGCGCTGTAATAACGAAGCAAATAGGCGCAAATTTGCAGCAGCAGCCCTTTTGCAATCATAGGATACCCTTCCTGCTTGTTACCCAGCTCGCTCCAAATGCCCTCCATTAATGGAAGCAGCACTTTCGCCAAATCAGAAGCAGCTGGAATAAGATTTTGAAACCGTTCCGCTGGAATGGAGAAGGGGAGCAGGAGCCGCTCATCCTCGGCAAGCAGCAGGCTTGGATCGAAGTTCAAAAACAAATACGTGCTTGGGTTATGCTCGGCTGAACAGGCGATGTGCATTTCCGTATGGTTGACTATGAAAATATCGCCTTGACCGACGGAATATTTTTTGGATCCGAAATAGAATTCTCCTTCGCCGGATATGCAGCAGCCGATTTCCAGACTTGCGTGATAGTGGAGCGGCGTTTTCTCCGAATCGGGAATCCAAATAAAAGCATTAATCGGAATTTCGTGCTCGTACTCGATGTGCAGTCGCATGATTTGGCTACAACTCCTGTCTATGACTACAGGTAAATAAAAGCCGCTATTGTTTTATTCGAGCTGTCTTAGGTCCGGCATGCCTGCTTGCGCCCCGAATTTCGTTACGGATACGGATGCAGCCTTGACGGCGAACGCCACGGCATCCTCCCACTTCCACGATGAGGCTATGCCTATGCCAAGCGCCGCGTTGAAGCAGTCCCCCGCTCCAGTCGTATCCTTAACTTCAACAATGGGAGCCTTCATCGTGCAGAGCTCGCCATTTTGCAGATAAGACACGCCTAACTTTCCGCGGGTGATAACAAGGGTATTCCCATACTTCTGCTCCCATGACCTCATCGCGTCCGCCAGCTCCGTATCCGATTTTATCATACAGCCGCTTAAGTTCTCGAATTCCGTTTCATTCGGCGTCAGTATATCAGGCAAACGAAGCAGCTCTGTTGACAGCCGCTTCGCCGGCGCCGGATTCAAGATTGTTTTTACCCCGGCATCCTTTGCGATTATTAATGCCTGCTCGACAGCCTCGACAGGAATCTCGAGTTGTACGATCATGACATCCGATTCGCGAATGAGCTCGGCTTTCGATTCGATATACGCTGCCGTAACCCCGCTGTTTGCCCCCGGTACGATAACGATGCAATTATCTTCCGGCGTATGAAGGATGGTTGCCGTCCCTGTCGGGACGTTATCCAGAATGGCAATATGGTCAACAGGCAAGCCGTAATGGTCTAGATTGTTCAAGATCTGTTTGCCGAAGGCATCGCGACCGACGGCGCCGACCATGGAGACGTCTGCCCCAAGTTTGGCGCAGCCGACCGCTTGATTCGCTCCCTTGCCGCCAGGGATATAATGGATCGAATCCCCCTCCAGCGTTTCGCCCTGCAAGGGCATGCGTTCTACCGATACGATAAGATCCATGTTCAGCGAGCCTACGATTGCAATTTTCGGTGATGGCACTTTAATTCCTCCCAGTTATTCTAGCCATTTTCAGACTATATCATTTTGGCTTGTAAGCCTGCTATAGTGATTTCATTCTAAAAATAATTTTCTCTCGCTGGTAGCACGATACGGTTAACCTTTGTCATGAATCGGCTATCTTTCGCTCCAACAAGAAACGAGCACTCTAAGCGAATGCTCGTTTCTACCGTTTCTTGATTATAGCTGCAGCTCAGCTGCTTCCCGCTTCGCGTATACCTTATAGTAGCAGTAAAGCATCCACGCATGCGCATGAGCGCAATAAGGCTGGAATGCGTCACTTACCCAGAAAGGATATAAGCCCTCCCGATCGGATAGCGTGGAATTCAAGCTGTCTGCAAACGTCCAGTGGCCGACCCAATAATCCGGGTAATGTTCAGCAAAACGATGAAACGTTAACTTTTTGAACAGCTTCGCTGCTTCCTCCCGGTCAAAACTGGCAATACCGACGATTAATGGACCCTGATGGGCAAACCAAATGCCTCCGTCCTCTCCATCCCCTTTGGTCCAAAGCGGAATTTCTCGGGTGCGGGCACCGTGTTTTTCCATATCAAGCACTCTGGACCTGATTTCCGCATAAAGCTGCCGTTTCCTCTCGACCGGATAATGGTCTGCCTGCAGCAGATAGGTTTGGGGCTCTATACATAAACGATCCATTCCGAACTTAAGCGCGGAATCGACGTTTTCGCCTAAGTAGCAGCGCGGCGAGAACGTCCTTCCTTGCATGTCTGCCATGAAAGCAGCCTGCAGCTTGCCATGAAACTCGGTTAATTGGAGGATAAAGGATTGGATCAAAGCCTGTTCCCCGTCCAATGTCAGCGATTGCTCTAGTTGTTTCACTAATGGCGGAATTACGGCAAGTCCCATTGCCGTGTTTAGATGAGATTCCGCAGAATGCTTATAAATATTGGGGGAATACGGATGAAAGAAGCTGTCGCTCCAATCCGAATTCAGCATTTTGACCAGCCCGTGGCTTCCCCTGCCTACAACGTCCCTTAAATAAATAAAATGTTTGACGAGAAAAGTTAACACCGTGTCCTTGCGATCGTACTCGACTGGATAATAGCTGACCCATTCGTTCAGGAAGCCATAATCGCCAGTTTCCCTTAAATACTCGCCAACGGCCATAAACATGTACAGCTGCGCATCACTCTCCATATATATACCAGGATCGCTGTAGCCGTAACCAATGTTTTGCCGCTTAATTTCCCCATCCCTCGATGTGTGCTTCATCGCATAACGTATACAGGATTTGGCCAATGGAGGATTGGTATAAACGAGCGGCAGACAATGCTGCAGATGGTCTCGATTGGAAGCATTTTCTCCCAGATGATACGCATACACCGACCCTTGAGGGATATAGGTTTCTTGAAAGTACTGGCTGTAGGTTGCCATTGCTTCAAGCACGTACGCGTTCCATACCATTTCGCAACGAAGAATCGGATCGTTCTCCTCCCTTAAGAGAGGAAGAGTCCGGCTCCACAAATGCGCATAGGCTCCTGTGTCCCCGCTACTCGGCTTTGCGTGTAGAAGCATGTCTTCAATCTGTCGTTCAACCGCAGCATCCGAAGGGTCGAATGTCAGCCCGACAATGAACTGGATGCACTTCTGCTCACCGGAACGAAGCTCAAGCTCATATTCCGCACACAAGAGGTCACCCGACTCCGTTTTCTTGAAAGCTGCTTCGCTAGAGTGGGAAGCTGCAGCTACCGCGTGCATGAACACCGTAGGAGGTGCAATATCATGCGTATAGCTATCCTCCAAACGATCTGGAAAAACAAGCAGCTTGACCGGCTCACAGATAATGTTAGCTTTTGCAATTTGCAGATCAGACTGAACAGACAGCTTATTTCGGTATTCGACAAGCCGTTTGCCGGAAGGATGGGATTGGTCGTTCATCATCATGTATTGAATAAGCAGCTCTTCGGTATATTGAATCGTCAGAGGAGCTGGTCCATCGTTTTGGAAAGTCAGCTGAATGAGCATGGACGGATTGCCCTTATGCAGCTCCATTGAAGGTTGAATAGAAATCACTTTGGAAATGGACAACTGCTCAGGCAATTCATATCGATAGTTTGCGTAGCCGATTCCGAACTTGGAATCGGCTTTAATCCGATCCAGTGATTGGCTTTCAACTAACGAATACGCTGCGAACGTTCGATTCGCTTGCTCATCCCCGGTTGCCATACGGACAATGGATTGATTCCATCCTTTATTTTTTCCTGCATGATTCAGTCTAGCCCAACCGCGTTCACCGGTTATTAATTCATACGTTCCGCTTGCATGCGCGAATACGGTAGCTCGATAATTGCCCAATAGAAAGCAGGGATCCTCGGGCAGCTTCGCGTCATTACCGGCTTTGTCTTTGGCAAAGAACGGATATCCGCCGGTATAATGATAGGCGGGCAATTCATCGATGTCCGAACTCCAGCGACCTATTTTGTTCATTTATGCACACAACCCCTCATCGAAACTAAATTATCGCGTTTTGCGAGACAAGTCTTTCCTGCAGAGCTTGAGAAGGGATATCCCTAGCCGCAACATTCCGCTCGATGCTTATCGCCGCTGCTGTGCCGGCAGCTTGCCCCATCGCCATGCATTGCGCTGAATTGCGCGCGGAAGCCTGTGCGCCGTGCGTTGCAGATAAGCATCGGCCTGCGACCAGCAGGTTATCGATACGTTGCGGAACCAAGGAACGGTACGGAATATGGTAATAACCGTCTCCTTGCACATACACCCAGCGCGTGTCCTTGCCCGCCCCGTGATCCTCGATCGGCGCGCCGCAGCAGGCGATTCCATCCTCGAACCTGCGTCCGGCGACCACGTCTTCTTCCGTCAGCATATAACCGCCGATGATTCTTCTCGTTTCTCTGACTCCAATATGATGGCTGGTACCGATAAGGAATCCATTCTCGAAGCCCGGCACGCAATCTTTAAGGAATCGCACATACTGCTGCGTTTGCTTGCGGCCCTCGACCTCGGCAATCGTCAATGCGAATGGATCGGTAGCATCCACCCCGCCTACCCTCACCATGTTGGCTTGGATGACGCCTGGATTCGGGGTGACATGCCAAGAGCCTTCTTCGCGAGGCAGCACATACTTGCCAGACTGATTGGCTTCCTTCATCATCGAGGCCAGCTCCGCGTGACTGACTTTCTTGGCCGCATCTGTATCTATATTAGCCATAAAGAAGATGGTGGACAAGGATTGCAGTTCCATCGCGTCGCTCTTCTCGAAAGGAGCACCCGCTCTTGCCGCGATATCGCCATCGCCGGTTGCATCGATATAAATCTTCGCCGATACTTCCGTCAACCCCAGCTTGTTGGCAAGCACCACTCCGGTAATGCGCCCCTCCGATTGATGCACGAGGCTTGCATACGTATGGTACAAGAGCTCCGCTCCCGAGGTCAGCACCGCATCCTCATACACCACCTTCAGCAGCTCCACATCATAAGTAATTCCTGTTCCGGCTCCATAAGTGTTCTTCCGTTCGAAGGCTGCATTCATCTTGATTAATTGCTGCGCAAGCTCCCATGGAATTCCGCCCACGATCCGCTGCTGCTGCTGGGGTGTATAAAAGCCATAGAAAGTATCGACTCCCGTTGCTGTTCGGGAGCCTCCCAAACAGCCTTGCGATTCGACAAGCAGCACCTTTAGGCCGCCGCGCGCTGCGCTAACCGCGGCACATACACCGGCTGCGCCTCCCCCTAGCACAAGTACATCAACGTTTTTACTGCTAGTCGTCACTGTCCTCTTCCCTCCGCTGTTAATCATATTGATCTGGTCGTACGCCAATATTCCTCATAGGAAGCATTAAAGAGACGGTTGGATTCCTCATCTCCTACGAATATCGAACTCGTGATCACTTTCGGCGGTTTCCCTGCATCCGTCAGTTTCTGCGCGACTTTACATTTAATCAGATTGACGATAACCGTATTTCCTATCGTAGATCCAGGTCCCACAGGTGTCTGCAGGCCGTCGATCTTGACCATCGCATCTCCCGGAACGGCGCCGTTGTCGATGACAATGTCGGCAAGCTCGAACAGCCTTGAACCCGAGCTGTGTTTGGAGAGACTCTGCCGGCTGTGGCCAACGGAGGTTACCGCAATGACAGGTATTTCACGTTCCTTCATGGCTAAAGCGATGTCGATTATGACGCTTCCTGCCCCGCTATGCGAGAATAGGATGATGCTGTCATGAGGTCCGTAGTGAAAATTGTCCGCAATGACGCGTCCAAAACCTTCCACGTTTTCCAGAAACATTGCCTGTCTCTGTCCGTTGCTTCCCACCACCGCATGGTGGTTGGTCAGCGAAAGCTCAACCATAGGATGGAAGCCGGGAAAGCTGCCGTAACGGGGATACATTTCTTCTACCGCCATCCTTGAATGCCCGCTTCCGAACAAGTGGACCAAGCCGCCGTTGTTGATGCTGTTAAAGCAAATTTCAGCAGTTCGGTTAATGACATCCATCTGCGTTTGTTCAACGCGCTCGATCACTTTTTTGGCTCCATCCAAATAATCGGTTTCCAATATGCTGTAAGCTTCATTAATAGGTTTAGACATTTTTTTATTTCCCCTTTGAGTATGTTATTGTGCGCTCCAGCCGCCGTCGACCGGCAGCGCGATGCCCGTTATAAATTTGGAATCCTCGCTTGCCAGAAATAAGATAGCCTCCGCTACGTCGTCCGGATAACCAATATGCGGTGCCAGAGGCTGAAATTCGGTTAATGCTTCTCTTATAACCGGATCGGATACGGCTCTCTGGGACATCGGTGTATCGAGCAATCCTGGACATACGACGTTGATTCGAATGTTGTTCTTCGCATAATACACCGCCGCCGACTTGCTAAACGATATGACGGCCCCCCGACTGGCAGCGTAGGCATGCGTAGTAAAGTGCGCTCTTGTGCCAGCCATGCCGAGTACCGAAGAAATGTTGACAATGGCTCCCTTTCCTTGGCGCTGCATCTGTTGCAGCGCTATGCGATTGCTCTGGTAGACGCTCTTGACGTTAGCGTTCATGGCTTGGTCCCAGCCCTCCTCGGTGCATTCGTCAATAGGACCATCCCCGTACCTTCTTGCGCTAATTCCAGCTGCGTGCACAAGCACATCCAGGCGTTCGAAGCGCTGTTCCAGCTCTGCGGCGATGTTGTCCATGTCTGCTGTTGCGGCGGCATTTGCCTTTAAATAGACGACATTCGGATTGGACAAAATATTCCGCTGAGCTTCAGAGAGTTGATCTTCCGATTCCAAACCGACTGCCGCTACCCAAGCGCCTTCCATAACGAACCGTTTGACCGTCTCAAGTCCGATTCCTCCGGTACCGCCGACAACTAGAACATACTGGTTACTAAAACGCATCATGTTATCCAACCTTTCCCCTATCGTCGCAATTGCTTCACAGAATAAGCCTCTGCCGGATTGTGGCGCAGCAAACGTCCCAACTGATCGGCGGTCAATCCTTCTGCTTGCAGGCGGGGGACGAAAGACGCCAGCAGATGCGCCATTCCCGGTCCGCCTCCGTATGCTTTCCAATAGGAGCGCAGGGCGAAATCCGTTCCCAGCAGCAGTTGCTTCTCATGCCCTGCTTCAATTAATTTAAGAATTAATTCCACTCCGTGCGAGTCGGAATGGTATTTGATTCGCGAGGCATTGTCGTATTCCAAGTAACAACCGGTTGCCGCCAGCTCCTTGTGCAAGTAAAGATCCGGATTGCGATCCATATGGCATATAATTACATTTTTCGGATCGACGCCAAACTTAGCCAGCAGCTCTATCTGCTCCATACCGCAGGTTCCGTGCTCCGTATGGGTCGCGATCGGAACACCTGTAACCAGATGGGCAATGGCCACCGCTTCGAACAGTTTCCTTGATACAGGTGCAATAACGTTATAATCGGAGGCTCCTTTAAGCACTCCGGCTCTTGCCTCCAACCGGTCCACCAGCGGTCCGTTGTAGCTGTGACGGTCCATTCCGGTTTCGCATTCCGCGATGAGCAGCTCTGCAATTTTATCCACCGGATAATGATAAATCCAATGCAGATCGTCATAGTACATCGGCTTATGGAAGCCGGTCACCGCAATAATATGCGCCCCTGTTAGACGGGCTAGCTCTACAAGCGCTGACGGGTTCCGACCGCAGTCGAGCGGCATATAATCGACAAAGGTCTGCGCACCGTATTGCATGCAGTCCTTCATCTCGGCCGCTGCGTAATCAAGCCGGTTCAGCAGCAGGTCTTTATTTTTCATGACGCCTAACCCGCCTTGAATAATCAAATGCTCATGGGCATATACAATTCCGAGCTCCTCAGCAGGCACATCGCCTAGTACCGTTCTTGCCATTCGTTGCTTCTTCAAAAAGCCCACCTCCGTGTATCTAGCCTTATCTCGTTGACATTGCCCAAGCAGCGGCACCGACAGCGCCGGCATACGTTCCGAATTCCGCTTCTTTGACCGCAATGCCGCCTAGCGAAGGCGGGAACAAAATAACCTCGCGTTCCAAGCCATTGCGCACCAATTCCAGCAGCATTTTGGAGCGGGCTACCCCGCCGCCGATAATGACAGCTTCCGGATTGAGCAAAGCGATGCTGTTGCGAATCGCTTGCACGAGGCCATCCGCCGCTTCCGTTAAAATTTCAATCGCATGCCGGTCGCCCCGTTCTGCTGCTTCGCTTACGATTCGTGACGACACCAGACCCATATCGCCTTTCACAAGGTCCCGTATAAGCGTGGGCAGCCCTTGCAGGATGGTACGGACAGCAGCAGAAGCAATTGCGGGACCGCTGGCAATGGTTTCCAAGCATCCCCTGTTTCCGCAGCCGCAGCGCAATCCTCCAGGACGAATAACTTGATGCCCCAATTCGCCGGCAACGCCTCGGCTGCCCATGATCAGCTCTCCCTTGTGAACCACTCCTCCGCCAACGCCGGTTCCGATTACAAGAAAAACAAAGTCGGAGCAGCCACGGCTTGCCCCCGCCCGAAGCTCGGCATAAGCAGCCGCAGCCGCCCGCGCATCGTTGACCAGTTCCACGCTCCGGCCTGTCATTCGAAGGAGTTGGTCCTTTAACGGATTCCCGCTCCAGTCAAAAGGGAAATTCGGAAGCAGCAGCACATGCTCACGTTCCTGGTCCAACACGCCAGGTACCGCAATGCCGATACTCTGCACGCTGCCTGGGGAAGCTCTCTCGCAATCAAGAATCAATTCCGACAGATTTGCAGTAACTGCTTCAACTCCTGCTGCCGCGTTCGTCTCCGTTTGTCGTTCTTGCAACACCTTTCTGTGTGCGTCAAGAATGACCGACTTTATATGAGTCCCTCCCAAATCGATCCCTAAATGCAATGGCAAGCGGCTCCTTTCTTCCTTCTTTCGTTATTTCGATTGTACGTACAATCGTATATTTGTTTTAATTATAAGTTGCCTTATCTGTTTTGTCCAGAACATATTTCGTTTGTTCGTACAAATAAAAAAGACCGATTATCCTCAAAAAAGCAAGAATAATCAGTCCTATCTTTCACTGCACTTTGTATCCGTGATTCAGCCTCGCTTAAGACGAACCTCGTAGGAGTATTTGTCCGCTCGAATCATACCTTCTTCATAAACGAGCGGCGTGCCCTCTTCATCGAAAGCGGTTCTGCGGAATCGCAATCCGGGAAAGCCGGAATCGACGCCCAAGAGCTTCGCTATATCTCCTTCCAGAACGGCTCCCTCGATCACATGCAGCGCTTCGCTTACCGCTCTGCCGGTTTGAATCTGGATCTGCTCATACAAGGAACCCGAATAATCCATGTCCAAGGTCATTCCTAATGTTGATGGCAAATAGGATTGAGAATAAACAATCGGGTTCCCGTCACCGGTACGAATTCTGTTAATCAGCAGCGTTTCTGCGGATTCTTTAAGGAGCAATGCCGCTGAGATGTTTTTTGGCGGATTTAACAAGCTGACACCTAAGAGCCGAGTGCCCGGAATCATGTCGCGGCGTCTCATTTCTTCGCTGAAGCTTATTAATCCAAGCAGATCAACCTTTACTTTCTCGGAAGCGAGATGAATCCCTTTGCCCGTTATTCTTGTAATATGACCGCCGTTTTCCAACATCGTAAGCGCGTTTCGTATCGTTGCCCGGCTGACTTTGAACCTGGATTGCAGCTCTACCTCAGTGGAGTAAAAGTCGCCTGGCTTTCGGCTGCCATCCGCAAGCTCGGATTCCAAAATCTGATAAATTTGATAATATAACGGTATAGGCAAATCCCGGTTTAGTGTATGCATCGGTCACCTCTGCTTAAGCTATGCTTTCGTATCAGTCGTAATAGGAGTATCCGTTACGTTTGTACGAACAATGTTAACATAGTTTTCAGATGTTGGAAAGGAACAGTAACCGCGGCTTGCATTCACTGAAACAAAAACGCGGGCCGGATGCGGCTCGCGTTTTTTTGTTCGTCACCTATTGTGGTCCTATTGCTGCAAGCAGTTGCCCCAACAAACCCATCGTCATTTGCGAAATGACCCTGTACCCGCTCCTCTGCAGCTCTTCCCCGTTCTTGTTGCTTTGGGCCGTTCCTGTTACGAGTCCGTCAGGCGTTAAATAACGAAGCAGCGAGGTCGCGGACAACGTCGCATCGCCACATTCGGAATAGGGCCGTATGCCAATCCGGCTGGAGATGGCCGCTGCCGCTGCGATTCCTGCAGAAGCTGACGTATCAACCCCGGTCACGGGTTCATCAAGGAAACAGCTCCATAGGCCATGCTCGTCTCGGAAACGATAGGCTTGCCGCAAGGTATGAACGAATTCCTCCTCTATCAGCTGCTCTTGGTCAGCGGTCAGCAGTCCCTTGCCCCGAAGCTCCTCAAGCGAACGGATTAGCCCGAGCAGATGCCATGCGTAAGCTCTTCCCCAATTACGGAAAGTTCGAGTCCCGTCGTCCTGTCGTCTCAGGAACAGCGCCCCGCTTTCCCATAGAAGATCTCTTCGCAGTATCAGCTGCTTGAACGCGATCTCAGCCAGCTGCTTGTCCTTCCTCCTTGCAGCGATGACAGCAAGCGGATAACCAATCGTATAGCTGCCTTCCGCAGATAACGTATCGCCGTCTTTAATGATTCCGTGTCCATCGGCATGAGATGCCATATACGCAACAGCCTTCTCCACAAGAGGATGGGTCGGCTCAAGCTTTGTCAGCATCGCGATCGGCAGTGTCGACTCGATTCCATAGAAGGAGCCGTCGCACGGCCGGCTTCTCGGATCCTCATAAATCAATTCGTTCTCCTTCACGTACAGATCCAAATGCTTCCGAGCGGTCGCCGTAAATCCCGAATCCATTAGGCCATCCAGCACGCAGCCTTCCATCCAGCCGAACTGCTGAATGCTGGCGAGCGAATCCAAGCGTTGATTGAAGGCCGCGGCCGCTTCGCCGGAACTTCCTATCATCAAATGAGGCATTAATACAGGCTCGCGAAGACCGGCTGCCTCATCCTGCACGAAAAACCAAAGCGGCGAATCCCCTTCTGTCATTCGAAGACCGATGCCTTTCTTCACGGCAGCCAGTGCAGCGCTTAAAGGCAGCGGCAGCTCATACAATTGAAAAACATGCGCAAATCGGATATCCAGCGTGCCCAGAACGGAGCCTGTACCCAAAGCAAACACTTCGATCCGTTTGTTATCCCTCACGTCAACGGCTACCGTGATCCGAAGACGGGCATGGTCCGATAATAACGCGTCTTGCCGCTCCCAATGCAGCTCGGTGACATTCCCTTCGCCAGGAACGACTGGCTTAGCTGCCCATCCGAACGGTACCCGCAAGCCTACTTCAAGAACGGCTTCCGGCGATCTGACATGACCCGCGACGTTATGCATGCTGCTCACTTCCCCATGTTCAAAGTATTAAGCTCGTTTCATGTTGCTGCTATGCCCCGGAGACAGCTTCGCATTCGGGTCAACATACACTTTGGCATTATTTATGGCGGTCGGCGCTTCTCCGAATCCGACGGCAATCAGCTTCAGCTTGCCTGGATAAGTCGTAATGTCGCCTGCAGCGAAGATGCCCGGTATACTCGTCTCCATACGGGTATCCACTGCTATGGAACCGTTCTGAATGTCTATTCCCCACTCCGCGATCGGACCGAGCGACGATATGAAACCGTAGTTTACGATAACCGCATCTACCTCGTGGCGGGATTCTTCATTCGTCTTCACATCCAAGAGAGTCACCGCCTCGATCCGTTCATCGCCATGCAAAGCAACGATTTCTTTCGGCGTAAGAACGCGAACCTTGGAATCCATTAACGATTGCACGCTATGCTCATGCGCACGAAATTTATCCCGGCGATGAATCAGCGTCACTTGCTCCGCGATCGGCTCCAACATAAGCGACCAATCGACCGCGGAGTCCCCGCCTCCGCTGATCAGCACCTTCTGGCCTTTGAAACGGTGGAGATCGTCTACGAAATAGTGCAAGTTTATGTTCTCGTACTTAGCCGCCCCGGGAAGCTCAAGCCGTTTCGGTTCAAAAGCTCCGACTCCGCCCGTGATGATAACCGCTTTGGCGAAATGATTGGTCTTATCTGTAACGACTTCAAACAACCACTCATCATGCTTGATTACGTTCAGCACCTTCTCTTCCAGACCGATATCCGTGGAGAAATGGCTTAATTGTTCCTTTAGGCGATCAACCAGCTCCTGCGCTGTCACTTTCGGAAAACCGGCAACGTCATAGATATACTTTTCTGGATATAGAGCGGCAAGCTGCCCGCCAAGCTGCGGCATGCTTTCCAGAAGCTTTACCGTTGCCTGGCGCATACCGCCGTAGAAAGCCGCGAACAAGCCTGCCGGACCGCCTCCGATGATCAGAATGTCAACCGGATTGCTTCTTGAATAAATACTTATCATTGTAGTAACCTCCATCGATCCTAACCGTATCTTTGTCTAGTCGAACTTTCGCCCGTCCTACATAACGACATACACGAGCCCGTCTTCTACCTCGACCTTGTAGCCTCTTAACTTTACCTTCTCGTCAACCAAGTGCTGACCGGTCCATAAATCAAACTCCCAGCCATGCCAAGGGCAGCGAACGATTTCCTTGTCTTTGCCGTATTTGTACTCGTACACCAATGACGGCAATCGGGTGCCGCAAACCGGACCTTCGCACACGGGAGCGCCTGCATGGGGACAAATATTTCTCCACGCCATAAACTGTTCTCCTAGCGCAAATACGCCTATTTCCATTCCTTTGAGCGTAACGATTTTTCTTCCCGCATGCCGAAGCTCCTCGACCGATGCCGCTTCGTAACGATTTTGTGTTTTTTCCATCGGCTTAGGCATCCTCCTTGATGACTGGAGCTTCATGCAGACCGTACAGCTCGATCGCATTATCCGCCAGAATTCGCTGGCGAAGATCTTTGCGAATCGGCTGCAGCGCCATCTTCGGATTATCAAAGTCCCAGTGCGGATAATCGGATGAGAACATGACGGTTTTGCTTGCATCTACCATGTCCAGTATTTGATTCAAATGCTCCGTATTCTCCGGTTCTTCGATCGGTTGTGTCGTCAATCTAATATGCTCCTTGATATATTCGGACGGCAGACGCTTCAGCCAAGGCACAAGATCTCTTAGCCCCTTGTAATTTTTGTCCATCCGCCACATGAGATGGGGAAGCCAGGCGATCCCGCCTTCAATGGCGACAAACTTCAGCTTAGGAAACTTCTCGAATACGCCTTCGCATACCAAAGAATTGACGTGGGCCATATAGTTGATCGGAAGAATGTTATGCCATTCGAAATAGGACGTCGGATACCCGGAAGGAGTCGGCGCGCCCGATATGCCTCTGCCTTCCGTGCCGGGGTGAACGGCGACAGGAAGACCGTTCCGTTCTGCCGCTTCATAGATCGGATGGAAAAATCTTTGGCCGTATAGCATGCGGGAGCCGCTGCACATAATGACCTGCACCATATCCTTATGGACCGCCATGCGGTCGATTTCTTTCGCAGCTGCCAGCGGATCGGCATGATTGATGAGAATCGAGCCTTTATATACCGGACTCGCCTTCAGCCAGGTTTCGACCAGCCAATCATTGTAGGCGCTCGCGACCACGTTGCCGTAATCCGGGTTCGGATTTAACGATATGCCGAGAATGCCTGAACCAGTGAGGATGCCATAATCAATGCTATATTTGTTGAAATGATGCTGAAGCATGTATGATGGATCGCTCCCGGGAATGCCGCCTTCGGGGGTCTTTGCATCCGTGCGAAGCACGCTTAGGGGCGAGTGCCAGCCTCCACCGTAACCAGGACCGGCTGAAAGCCAATATTCATGCCATACCCGGGGCAGGTATGGAAGCAAATCCTTTGAATGAGCAATTGCATTATGAACGTCGGCATCAATGATTTTTGGTTTAGCCATTTTTCACAGTCCCTTCGCATTACGTTTTTGTAATCGTTTATAATTACACTCTACAACGCGGGGACGGATAGGTACATGAAGAAAAGTTATGACAATCTGGATTTTTGTTAGATTAAACAAATCGTCTTTACATTGCGATTTCATTTAGTCTTTCAGTCTCTTTCAGAAATAATCTGGAAAAAATGAAATCGCTAATTACATTGATTGTTTCCACGCAAAAAAAAAGCCCTGCTATTGGAAACAGAGCTTCATACGATTAGGACTTTCGATAGTCCCGCGGAGACATTCCCGTCTCCTTCTGAAACAGTCTGGAGAAATAAAAGGAATCCACAAACCCGCTTTCTTCAGCGACTTGTTTTATGGAATGAGCAGAGTTTCGAAGAAGAAGCTTGGCATGGTCGATTCTGATTTTGTTTAAATAGCGGATCGGGCTTATGCCAGTATGCTCCCGAAACAAAACGGAGAAATAACCCGGAGAGAGCGATACGTGGTCAGCCATACGATCTCGAGTAAGTTCTTGTTTATAATTCGATTTCATATATTGGATCGCTTTCCGGACGGCAAATTCGGATGTAGAAGCATCCTCTGTTATTGGCCCCAATTGATGAATCATTTGAAGCGCATTGAATAGCTGCAGCTTTACATACCAGTCATAGCCATTGTTTTTTTCCGACCAAAGCTCATATGCCCTTCGAAATGCCGATTCTATCGCCAACTGCTCGGAACCGACGCTGCGAAGCTGCAAGGGTAGCTTGCCCGATGACTCTCTGCTGTGCATTTCACCGCCGTCCCAATAGACCGTCCGATATTGAAACTGGAAGGAATAAAAATGAAGGGGCTCCGACTTGCTGGACGTTAACAGCATCGGCTCGCCCGGCCATATTTGAAACAGAGAGCCTTTGGCTAGTGTGCGCTCTTCTCCGTCAAACTGCAAAACGCCTTCTCCTTCGTACACGTAACCTAGCGAGTGCAGTCCCGTCCGCTCCCTAACGATTTGATAATTCAATACTTCCCACACATGTTTGTTTCTATTAGCCACCTCAATGATGCGGGGGGTAAAACCGCTGAAAAATTCGTAATCCATCCGTGTCACACCATTCATTCTAGACTGTCGATTCATTATTGATCATTCCAACCGACTCCTAAGCACTGCCCTCCATTGCATAGGGTTGTTACGTTTTGCCTGTATTTCATACAGTCAAATCGGGCTCATTCGCCGATAAAGTGACACTTGATTGGAAAACATACAGTCTAATCCGGCATTCTTGCGCCCATCAGCCCGTAGGCGTCCATTTGACTGTACCAAATCCAATCAAACCTTGTATTCAGCTCGTTACTAGCCTTTTGATTGGATGAAATCCAATCAAAAGGCTAATACGACTCTAAAAGAACCAAATTAATGACAACATGGAGACGAGATCTTTTAATAGGGTCGTAATCATGTATAAGATTTCGGTATAACGAGTAAATCGACAGGTTCATTCTATAATTAAATACGTTTATTGCTGCGTGCATCTATTATACCTCAAACGTTGTTCCTATCTCCCCTAACGGCTTGGATATAATACGACTTTAATTACATCATTCATATGGTTGACGCACAAGTCAAGGCCGTACTCAAGCTCATCGAAGCCGATCTCATGCGTAACGAAAGCATCGAAGTTAATTTTCCCTTCAGCAACCTTGTCTACCGCGAATTGGAATGCCTTAAGCTCGTCGGCTTGCGAACCGTATACTTGCAAGGTATGAGCGAAAGTTGCTTCCTTGCGAAGCAACAGTCTTGGATTCAGACGGTGATTGTTCTCAATACCTTTGGCATCCACGAACAGCCCCGTTATTCTGCCTCTCATCTTGAGCGACTTCAGCGCCATGTCAAATGCGTCACGTTCCGCGCTCCGATCCTCTGAGATACACATCACAACAACGTCCGCGCCTTTGCCGCCGGTTTGACTGCGAACCGCTTCTACGATTTGATCGGTCGTCATTTCTGAACGATTATAGGAGGCATCCGCACCAATCTCCAATGACTTTTTCACGCGGAATTCATGGACATCGACGGTTAGCACTTGATGAGCTGTCAGCTTTGCCGTCGCGGCCGCTGTCAGACCAAGCGGGCCTTGTCCCACGATTAGCACCGTCTCGTGAGGTTTGATTTGAGCAGGATGCACCGCAGAAACATAGGCGCCGTGGAACATTTCCACCAATGAACGCGTTCTAAGAGGGATAGATTCCGGCAACCGCACCCATAGGTCATCTGTCGGTCTAACAATCGTATATTCGCAGAATGCACCGCGCGGCGTGTATAGGGCAATAATATCTCCGAGCTTGATATCCTTTACATCCGCACCGATTTCAATGGCTTCGCCTGCAACCTCATGACCTAGAATTTGCGGATAAAAATCGTGGAATCCGTCGAAATCCCCATGATAAATATGGTTGTCCGTCGCATTGCATATGGACGCGACTTGCACCTTGAGCAAGATTTCATCGCTTTTTATTTTCGGAATATCTATTTCCTTAATCTTAAGGACGCCTGGTTTTTCAAGAATAGCTGCTTTCATTATATATACCACCTCTTCGGTTATAGGGTTAGAAATATCCGCGTTCCCTGACGTATGCGGTTTCAACTTGCAAATAATGCTCAGCCAGCTCCGGCTTCGTATGCGGCTCAATCGTGCAGTAACCGCTATAGCCGTCCTTGCTTAAACGATCCAGCATGCCGTCTATGTTAACCGCCCCCTCTGGAAGCGTCGGGTAATAAATATAGTTCGGAGCAAGCGGACCGGTCATGACTGATCCTTTGCTCTTCTCCGAATGTCCAAGCGTTGGATTGCAGATGCAACCGTTCTTCAAATGCACATAAGCGATATGCGGCTTTAGCAGATTGTATGCGAACGGAAAGCCTTCCTGCCCAGCGTGATAATAATTGGCAGCGTCATAATTCGTCTTGAAATTCGGAGAATCCATGGCCTTAATAATCGACAGCATGCCTTCAGGCGTTTGCGTCGCGTCATGCGCCTCATTTTCCAGACAAAGCACGATGCCTTCGCGCTCCGCTAAGCGCAAAGCAGGCGTCATGGCTTGTTTAATGCGTTCCAGATCAGGTACGATATTGAGCGACAGATTATAACAGTAATGATTCACGAGCTTTGCTCCAAGCTGTTTGGCTACCTCTACCGCGCGGACAAGTGCAGCCGCATATGTGCCGAGGTCAGCGGAAATAACGGAGTGAAACGCGGCAGACATCGATACACAGCTGACGGAGAACCCGAACTGATCGAGCACCTTCTTGGCTGATGAAACATCACGTCCTTCATAGGTATCCGGACATACCTCCTCTTCCAGAGCAGCGATGTTTCCGGGCCAAATTTCTATTGTCTTTACCCCGTACCGGCTGATGACTTCAAGCGTCTCCTCTAAATGATGCGTTTCTGCAAAAACCTGACCCGATATGGCCAATTTCATTGTCTGTCCTCCTTACTGAATGTCTACCAACAGCTTCAAATATTGCTCAGGATGATTAACGACCAGCTCCAGCCCCTCAGCTACCTGATCCAACGCGACCCTGCCGCTTATTAACGGAGCTAGGCTGAGTTTCCCTTGCAACGCGTAATCTACCGCCTTTTGCAAATATTCCCTAACGAGTTCAATATCGTTAACCGGACCGCGCATCGTCAACTGTTTGCGCTGAAAATGATAAATATCGATCATTCTGCCCCGCTGAGGGTGTCCGTAAGAGATGAGCGTACCTCCTTGGCGCATTACTGCGATAGCATCACCTATCGTTGGCGCTCCCGGCAATTGGTCGTCTGCATAAGCATCGATCACAATATCCATCTCGCCGAATTCACTTATGACCTGTTCCCTAACGGTGCCGCTGTCGTTATTGAATACGCCGTCGCATCCTAGCTTTAAGCCGAGCTCCCGGCGCATCGCATATAGATCCCATCCGATAACCGTTCCCGCTCCCATGTTTTTGGCCAGTTGAGACATTATTAGCCCGCTCGGGCCAAGACCCACGATCAGTACTTTATCGCCAGATTTTATTTCTGCTGCTGCAACCGCACGAATCGCTGCTCCTGCAAGCTCGAATAATGGTCCCTCGTCATCGCTGATGCTGCTTGGCAGCTTGACCATAGCCACTTGTTCCGGCTTGACGATTACATATTCAGTGAATGCGCCGACTGTGAACCACCATGCGACGCGGTCGCCAACCTGAAATCGGCTCACTTCGCTGCCGCATTCCACGATCGTCCCGCAAGCTTCATGACCGAATACAATCGGGAACGTATCCCAATGTGCTCCAGCCATAATGGCTGGATCAGAGCCGTTGCAAATGCAAGAGGTTTTGAGCTTAATGAGCACATCCTGACTTCCGCATGGCGGAATGGGGATCTGCTCCAGCTTCAGCACCCCTGGTTCATGTAGAATTTGAGCTTTCAATAGGTGACCTCCTCTAACTTTGTTTGTATTAATCGATTGTGATAGGATTAATCATATAGACAAAAAACCTCGTTTTAAATGAACTAATCATTATATAATTTAAACTTTTCCTTTGTAAATCGTTCGAAACTAGGATAGGAGCTGAAGAAGCAATGACCATACAAAGCCATATCAAATTGTTAGGCATTGATACGCCCCACCGAAGCGACTTCGTCGTCGATCGGCCTCGTGGCGAAGACTGCTACGTCCTGCTCTGTTTTTCCACCCCTTTTTTCACCCGTACCGTTGCGGGGATGGAACTCGGCGAGCCCGGGGATTGCCTCCTATACGCCCCCTCGTTCCCGCAGTATCACGGGACACCGGCCGGCATGAAAGAAGGCTTCCGCAATGATTGGGCACATATTGAGGGCAGCGGCGTGAAGCAGCTTGCGCAGGAGTGCGGTATTGCCCTTAACAGTCTAATCCGCACGGGTGAGAAGCATTTATTGTCCGCCAATTTCCGTGCCATCGAAGCCGAGCTAGCGCATAAAAGACCGTTCTGGGAACAAAAAATAGATATTGAGCTTCAAGATGTCATGTGCACGATTGGCAGGCAGCAGCAGCTTGTTATAGAGATGGAGCAATATACGCCTACGGAGAGGGAGTTCAAGAAGAAATTCATTGAAGCTAGAGTTGCGGTCCATGAACGATACGCAGAGGAATGGAACGTAGAACGGATGGCCAATCTTGTTAATTTAAGCCCGGAACGGTTCTCGGTGCTGTACCAGACCTTTTTCCGAACGAGTCCAAAAGAAGACTTAATTGCGAAGCGCTTAGAGGAAGCCAAAATCCGCTTAATTAACAGCAACGACAGCATTGAAAAAATTAGTGCGGAATGCGGATTCAACAGTATATACTATTTTTCTAGATTGTTCAAAAAGCGAGTAGGCTGTCCTCCGGGCTATTATAGAAACAGAATGGAATAACGAACACACCTACAACGCCTAAAAAATTATACTAGTCCGAATGTTCTACCCGTATACGAAACTCGACCTTGTCCGATATCTCGAATTCTACGTATAGCGGCACAGCCTCAAAGCCCGGCACATGGTTGAACACACGTTCACGATCGCATTCCAGCCGGTGAATGGGCCTGGAGGCTCTTACAGAAATACGAAGATTGTCCCTATAGATGTCCACTTCTGCAACAAGCGGCTGATTGACCTTGCCTTAAAAAAGTAGACAGTAAGAAAGCCTCAATTACAAATATTAGTTTATTCATTAAACCGCCTTGGATAGCTGTAATGGCGGGATATATCCGTTAGAGGAGTGCCCTCCTCCGATTATAGAACAGCTCGATATACTCAAATACAGCTTTCTTAGCCTCAGCCCTAGTCTTGAATTTGCGCTCATTCAGCCATTCCATTTTGAGCTTACCCCAAAAAGATTCCATCGGTGCATTGTCATAGCAATTTCCTTTGCGACTCATGCTGCAGATGAAGCCGTGTTTCTTCAGGAGACGTTGGTATTTCTTGCTGGCATATTGAACGCCACGGTCAGAATGAACAATTAAACCTTTTGTTGCGTCTGTGCGGCCTACTGCTTGTTCCAACGCAGCATAGACTAGCTCCGTCTTCATGCGGCTGTCCATCGCCCATCCAATGAGAGAGCGGCCATACAGATCCATGACACCAGCAAGGTATAGCCAGCCTTCATCGGTGGGGATATACGTAATATCTGTTAGCCATTTTTCGCATGGTTTACTCGATTCAAAATTCTGATTCAGAAGGTTATCTGCTACCGGTAGATTGTGCTTAGAATTTGTTGTAGCCTTATATTTCTTGACCACTTTAGACCGAATCCCGTTTGCCTGCATAAGGCGGGCTACACGGCCTCGACTAGCTTTCAGGTCTGCCGGTAAATTCTTGGTGATTTGCGGAGACCCATAGATCATGTGGCTACCTATGTGTATGTTTCGTATCGTATCCAGCAGCTTCCGGTTTTCAATACTTCTATTGCTTTCTGGTCGTTTGATATAAGCATAATAGCTGCTTCTAGAGACGTTTAAAGCCTGGCACATCTTCGCAATCCGAAATTCGAAGCGGTGTTCATAGATGAACTTAAACGTGTTTATTTCAGATTTTTCGCAAAGTAGGCTGCCGCATTTTCTAGGATTTCATTTTCTTCCTTTAGATCAGCAAGTTGCTTACGGAGCTTACGCATTTCCTCATCTTCTGCCTTAAGATTGCCGCTGCCTGGGAAGGCACTTTCTCCGTCGCGTTTATAAAATCTGACCCAGTCCCTCACCGTTGTATAGTGTACACCCAGCTCCTTGGCTGTTTCTGCAACCGTTGATTCTTCAGCCAAGATACGCAGGACTACCTGCTCCTTAAATGCTTTATCGTACTTCTTCCCTTGTCCCATAGTGAACCCCTCCATGATTTATTATAGAGGTTTTCTCTGTGTCCATCTATTTGGGGCAAGGTCATGGGCTTGGGATTATTCTCCGTGAAAGGAAGCGAGTCATGCAAGGGCTGCGCAGTATTTATGATTTGATCTTTAATAATATCAGCATAAGGACAAGATTGCTTACTTATTTTCTAGCTCTGGTGCTTCTGCCTTCCTCTATTATTATCGTGACCCTTTATAATGCTTCATCCGTTAACAACGAAAATATGAAAAATTCCATTGAACGCAATATGACGATGATGGAGCTTAATTTAACGAAGAGTGTTGATGAGATTGACAATATGACGACCAGCATTTACATGAATTCTGAGCTTCAGTCCATCCTATCCTCCGACAAACCAGCAGATGATTACGGCCTGATTAACGAGATGACTCGATTGAACGCGATGCTGGCAACATATAGCTCCAATGAGCGGACAGATAACAAGTTTCAACTCGAGCTCTACCTGATGGATCGCTCCGAGTACAGCCGGTTTTCATTCATCGGGAATATTTTTAACATAGAGGTCATTCAGAATCTAGACTGGTTTCAATCCATTCCATTCAAGGAGAAATACAAAGTGCTTGGCTTATACAAGAGCGGTGACAGCAGCAAAGACAACTATTCTATCAGATTTGTTAAGCGGCTCTATGCGCTTGATGATTTGTCATTGACCTTCGCGGGCCTGCTCACGGCCGATGTAAGCATAAATAATTTCAATGAAACACTGCTTACGATGAAGCCTTCTGTCAATAGCCTTGTCTATTTGGTCAATGAAAAAGGAACCATTATGGCAGGATCGGATATGAATGCAGCTAATGAACCGTTTAAAGAACTGATTCCTATTCATCATTCGATCTTGTCCGGCAATGGGGCATTTATGGCATCCGTAATGCCTGTGAACGGTGTATCTAACTTAGTTGCAAGTAAACATTTACCTACACTCGGTTGGGAAATCATTACCCTCACCCCCGTTATGGACTTAAACGGACCGCTTGTTTCCCTTAGAAAATTGATGGTTCTGATTGTGGTGGTTAGTATGATACTTGCCCTATTGTTGTGCCTCGTGCTTTCTAATTCAATTACGAATCCGATTCGTAAATTTATAAAATCGATCAGGCAAGCAGAAGAAAATTTATATAACGTTTCGATGGATTATAAGCGAAATGACGAGTTCTCCTACCTCTTCCAGCGCTTCAACCAGATGATTCAACGTACGCGGGATTTGATTGACAGGCTCTATATATCGGAGGTTACTAAGAAAAAAGCGGAGCTTGAAGCGCTTCAGGCTCAAATTAATCCGCATTTCTTATATAACACCTTAGATTCCGTTAATTGGATGGCGCTAAAACACAAGGCTCCAGAAACTAGCCAGATGGTTACCTCGTTGTCTGACTTTTTTCGGCTAAGTCTGAACAAGGGCCAGAGCATGATCAAGCTGGAGGACGAGCTGAATCAGGTCGTTTCCTATTTGACGATACAAAAAATAAAAATGAATCAAAAGCTATCTTACAGCATTCAAGTTTCACCAGAACTATATTCCTATATTACGGTAAAACTGCTGCTGCAGCCGCTTGTCGAGAATGCGATTATCCACGGATTCGATAAAACGAACGGACGAGGAGACATTCGGATTCAAGGAACAATCCACAAGAAACAGATTATTCTACAAGTCATTGACAACGGTTCGGGTAATATGGATACGGTTGCAAAAATAAACGAGCTGCTCGGAACTGAGAATGAAGGCAACACATCTTTCGGCATACGCAACGTAAACTCACGGATCAAGCAATGGTTCGGCGATGAATACGGCCTTCATTACGAAGTGAATGAGGATGCGGGGCTAACAGCAATCATAAACATACCGGCCAGAAAAACAATGGAGGAATTATAATGCTAACTATGATCATTGCCGATGATGAAGATATTGTACGTGAAGGACTCAGCTTGGTGATCCCATGGTCGGACTACGGCATTGAAATCGTTGGACTTGCAGATAACGGAGTAACGGCTTACGAGTTATGCAGAGAGCTTCAGCCGGATATCCTGTGTACAGATATACGAATGCCGATGATGGATGGACTGGAAGTGGCGCAAAAGCTCTTGGAGGATGCGAGCGGGACGCGCGTTATTCTCATCAGCGGAGTTCAGGATTTCGAATATGCCAAAACGGCCCTTAGTCTCGAAGCTGAGGCATACGTGCTTAAACCTGTGAAAATTCCGGAACTCATTGAGGTCATTCAGAAAGTGACTCACAACATTCAGATGGAACGAAGCCGTGTTCAGACGACGGAGCGTCTTCGCAAGCAGCTGCAAGACAGTCTGCCTGCACTAAGGGAGAGGCTTCTCGTCCAACTTATATCCGGTTATTATTCAAACGAATATGAAGCTTATGAGAAGGCCTCTTATTATCATGTTCCCTTTCAGAAGGGTGAACCGGTCATTGTTGGCCTGCTTCAGCTTGATGATTATAAAACAACGCTTGAAGCCTATAATGAAGAGAAAAAACAGCTTCTATTTTTTGCTATTCACAATGTTGTCAGCGAATTGCTTGGTGTTGCAGATTCAGGATTTGCTTTTGCTAATACGTTGGAGAACGAATTGGTTATTCTTTTTAACTGCAAATCCATTCAGGGAAACAGGCATATGATACTGTGTGATGAAATTGTGAAGTGCATCGGGCAGTTTGTTAAAGTATCGGTTTCCATTGGCATGGGCTCTGCCGTCACGTCCATACTTGATTTAAGCCGATCCTATCAGGAAGCAAGATCTGCCATTCAATATACTTTTTTCTCAGGGAAAAGCTCTGTCATCACGATCGATGATTTAGATCAGAATTTGGAAACAAGGGAGCATTACAGACATATTTATCAAATTGAGAATCAGCTTTTGACGATGTTAAAGCTCGGTGATACAGATCGTGTTATTTCACTTTCTGACACCATGTTCAACGATGTTATTCTTTCCAACATGAGCGTAGAGCAGGTGTATAATCTATGTACAGAATTCATCTTTCATTTGGCTCGCAATTTGCATGAGCTTGACGAATCGTATGAAGCAATAATCGGTACTTCACTTAACGAAACATTAGAACAGATTAAAGGAATCGGTAATATTGATACGCTTAGGGTATATATTGCAAATCTGCTGAGCATTACCTCTACCTATTTCTTCAAAAAACATCATTCCAAAAACCAGAAAATTGTAAATAAAATTAAAATGTATATTGAAACGAATTACATGGAAAATATAACGATTCAGCAATTGGCTGAGGAAGTATACCTCAGCCCCAAGTATATGTGCCAAATTTTCAAGAAAAAAAACAACGAAACCATTATTGAGCATCTTACAAAGCTTCGTGTGGAAAAGGCGAAAATCCTAATGAAATCGCCGGATTTGAAATTGTTTGAAATTGCCGAAATGGTCGGATTTGAGAATGCCACGTACTTTACTACCGTCTTTAAGAAGCTAACCGGCATGATTCCCGGGAAATTCCGCGAGTCGCTTTAAACGAGTGTTAAAAACCTTTAACCGGTTTATACTAACGGATATTTCTGACGCAAGTCTTCCCGGTGCAGAACATTCGAATCCTCGCGGATATAGTGGCATACATAGGAACGGCGCCAACGATCCTTGCTTCTATTCTTATTCGAAGAGTGGATCAATAGCTCGCTGAAAAACAGGATATCTCCCTTTTCCATAATGACTGGAATTTGCCTGCTCGTGTCCACGCCTTCGGTTTCTTCCGTCCACGATTCATGCTCCTCCAGATTTTTGACAGCGCCGTGCGGCAACAGGCCCAATTTATGTGTCCCGGGCATTACCCAAAGACAACCGTTTTCTTCGTCTACGGATTCCTCCATGGCTGTCCAAGCCGCGATCATCGTCATCGGATCGTTCTTAATGTAGTAGTAATCCTGATGTGAGGCTTGGCCGGGAGAGCCGGGTTCTTTGTAGAAATACATGCTCTGAACGCAAACGGCTTCTTTACCCATTAGCTGTGCAAGAGCTCCTCTAATGACAGCATTTTTCATAAGTTGTCGGGAAAAGCTATCATGCTTATGCGGATTGAAAAGGCGCAGCGCATACTTTTTGCTCTCTTCTACAGCAGCCCATTCCGGCATTGGATTCTGGTTGCGAATATCATAAATGTGTCCGTTAAATGCATCGATAAGATCGTCGCTCATTCCTTTGCGGAATAGAAAATAACCTTTCTCCCTAAAAAAATCAACATCCTCCAATTTCAGCGGCTGTAGCGGCGGCACATACGTCGTGTTCATTTCTGATCTCCTTTCAAATTTATCTTTATCCATTCAACATGATCAGCATATCTCGGAAATGCTGTCGCGACAATGACTGCAATTATCAGTAATGTGTCTGTAATTGACATCACATGGAGACGGAACTACAATTACATTTGAAGCTTGAGCCAGGAAGGTGAATATTTTATGACCCTATCGCCAGCCCCTGCTATTTCTTTGGAAAGCGTACATTCGGTTACCGCAGGTTCAATCGTATATCCGCCCGGCGGACGATTCGGTCCGCGAATTCAGCAGGACATACAGCTTGTTATGCTCTATACCGGTTCTATGAATATTGTTATCAATGGACAGCTTCTAAGCGTTCAACCCGGCTGTGTAGTCAAATTAATGCCAGGCCGGGAAGAAGCCTTTGCTTTCGCAAAGGCGGAAGATACCTGGCATCGTTGGGTTGCTGTTCATGTACAAGGTTTGTCTGAGGAGCTGTACGCTTTTCTTGACGGACTGCCTTCCGTTCTTCCATTGACAGAGGAGATGAATCGATTAACGGACTTGATTCTGACTCTCCAGCACAGCTCATATTCTGATGATCCAATCATTTGCACGCTTGGTTTAGCGGCACTTCAGCTGTATCCTACGGAATCTTTGCGATTGGTGAACGAAAGGGAAAAACATCCATCCGTATATAAGGCCATTTCGTGGATGCAGGAAAATTATGCGAACGATATATCTTTGCAGGAGCTGGCTGTACAAGCGGGCGTCTCTTCCGAGCATCTCGTACGCTTATTCCGTCAATACGAGAACGACACGCCAATCCATTATTTATGGAGCTTAAGAATAAAGCAGGCAATTAATTTGCTCGTTCATACCGGGTTGACTATAACTGAAATCTCCGAACGCTGCGGCTTTAAGACGACCCATCATTTTTCACGACTTATCAAACAATCGACAGAACTTACAGCTTCTCAAATACGGCAGCAATCCTGGAAGGGATTAAGAACTAGCAAGAACCGTATACGATAAGCAATAGAAATAAAGCAGGGGATCGGCATTTGCCTGATCCCCTTTCATCTTCTCTTACGTTCTAATCAACGAACAGGCTGATTGCTTGACGGATATCCGAGGACGATGCACCCCGCATCAGCAGAAACTCGCCCGGCTCCACGACCCATTCCATGGATTCATCAAGCAGCATGAGCATCTGGGGCGTCACGGTAAAGGTTTCTCTGGATTGGCCGCTCGGAATGTGAATTCTACGGTAATGCTTCAGTGCGATCAACGGAATACTTATCAGAAGAACTGTTGACCCTCTCCTTTATTGGATAAGGTGAGGAAGCCCCTCGCTGGAATCGTTTGACCTTCGAACGAATAGGGCTTGTCTCCAAAGTTCACCACAGCTCGCTTTCCTGAGGAGAACCGGGATTCCTGTACGCTGCGGTCTTCGCTGACAAAGCGGTGGGTTAGCAGCTCATCGTAGCAGATTTCCTGCAGCCACGGACAAATGCGATTGTAACTCTCAATAAAGCTAACTTGAAAGCTTTCCCACCGGTCTTGATCAATGGACCATAAGGGAGCCGTTCCGTACAAAATATTAAACAGATCCTTTTTCCACCATATTTCCGGATTATGATGGTTGCAATCCTCCCAACGCCAAGATGTGACGACCGCATCGTGATATACCAACTCGTACAACGGAACCCGCGTATATTCGTTAATGGAGTATTGCAAATAAGGTTCCGGCGCCGTTCGCGCGCCTAGCATGATCGACGGTCTGGCATTGTTCTTCCAATCCCCGTAATGATAAATAGTGCCCTTCTCGTTGATTTCGGAACCGAACCAAGTACGCTGAAGCGTCATCATGCCATGCACGTATACACCGTGCGAACCGGTAAAGTCCGCTCCGAATTCTCCGCCGAGGAACACGCCGTATTTCTCCTCGAGCAGCTCGTAATTTCGAACAATCGCTTCTGCGTATTGCTGGCGGGACAAGGGATGCTCCGGATGGTAGCATTCGTATATGCCGTTGGCTTGATACACATCCAGGAAATACGTTTCATGCGTATAGATGCTGGTCTCTCGTTCAACCCGCTTCATCATCTCCGGCCTAACCGCCTCCGGACATACATACGTTCCGAACTGGTTAACGTAGGTTGTGCCATCCCGCTTTCTTGACACAAGCTGATCGAACAAGCCGGGGTATACATTGCGTTTGAGAGGAATTTCTTTTAAACGGACAGCTGTCTGTTCGGAATCCGGATGAATGTCGGTGAAAAGCTCGTAGCCTCCCGTTCCGTAGCCAAGCTCCTTCAGCTTGCTGCTGTGATCACGTTCCGGATACGGCAGGTGATTGGCATTCCAGAGAAATAAAGCTTTATCGATCCCGGCTTCCTTTAACCGCTCGGCAAAGCTCACTTCACGCGCCTTGTCCCAAATGTAGATGTGCACGGCTCCTAGCACTTTCTCGATAGCCGGGAACCGCTCCTGGTTTTC
Source organism: Paenibacillus harenae DSM 16969 (assembly GCF_000422465.1). Lineage (GTDB taxonomy): Bacteria > Bacillota > Bacilli > Paenibacillales > Paenibacillaceae > Pristimantibacillus > Pristimantibacillus harenae. The sequence continues at coordinate 114,709 of NZ_KE383843.1, forward strand.
CCTGAGGGTCAATACGTTATTTTTCGGCCAAATATAGGATCTGTATTTTTTGCACTGAGCAATGTAACCGCCTTTATCGAAAAAGACGTACCGGATTTTGCGTTCGTAGCCGAACTTGCCCATTGAACTAAGCCAGACGGGCGCGAAGGTGATCAACTCTTGTTCGCGATGGAGTGAAATTGCCGCATCGTAGGGTGTTTCAAAGATGGCCATATAGCCTGTTTCCATCGACGAATCCGTGATGCCGATCCAGGCCATAGCGGCGCCCCCGCCGCAGAAGAAGATAGGTTGCTCCTCCAGCGGATAGAAGTTATCATCCACGGGAAGCAGCAAGCCTTCACTATCCGTCTGAAGTAAGTAATGGTTCCTATCTGGGGTGACAAAAGCAGCGGGGAAAGCTAGTTTCTCAAAGGAAGCGTCAAGATCCGCTGTAATGGTGTAGCTAAGCTCCGCATCAGCAGTAAGCTCAATGATGACTTGAAGAGGAAAAGGCGCATGCATATCTAGGCACAGAGAATTGCCGCTTTGGGTAACCCGGCTTATTCTTTGACCTTCGCCAAGCGGCATCTGCTCCCATGTTTTCAGGCAGCGTTTATCGGTGACGACGAGCCTATTGTTCTCGCTATTAAAAACAACCTCGAGATATTCGTTCGATAACGTCCACTGATTCATTCGATCTCCCCCTGCATGAATCCGGCCATGGAGAGATTCTCCATGGCCGGTTCTACTTTCAGACTATTTATTTTTTGCCGATTGGTACCATTCGTTGACTTCGGCCGTAATCTCATCTCCGCCAGATGCTTTCCATTTCTCAACGAACTTGTCGAAATCGTCTACTGGCGCTTTATTGTAAATAATGCTCAAGAAGGTCTCATGCTCCAAGGTCCGCAGTGCCTCGCCTTTATTGACCATCGTTTCGGTAGGCGCTCCCAGATACATATCAAGGATCGAGGTGTCCTTCTGCTGCAAGACTACATCAACAGCCTGCCAAGTTTTATTGGCTTTCGGATTAGCCTTTTCTTCTTCCGTTGCCGTGTTGAACCATTGCAGCTCTTGCGGTGTAACTGGTTTTTCTCCATTATATAGCTTCCGTCTAATCTCCAGCGATAAGTGTGGATCAACCAGCTTAACGCCTTCCATGATGAAATATTTGGATACATCGATTGGCGTTTCATCCGGGAAATCCGCTCTCGCTCTGCTGACCTTGCCGTCCTTGATCACATAATCATAGCCTTCATGCCAACCGTTCTCATAAGGGCTTCCAGCTACAGGGTTATTGTATTCATAAAGCTTGTTCAGATACAGCATGAACGCGTCCATATGCTCGAAGTCTTTCCTAAATACGATCACTTGTCCAGGGATTGTCGTTCCATGTCTGCCCACTTTCCCTGATGGTCCCGCAGGAATTAGTGCAGGGGTAACAACCGCGTTCGGATTATTCTTCATTAATGAAGCTTGGATTGGCCAGTTGTACATCCAGATCGGACCCGCAATGATACCGGACTGCTCCGAAGTGAACTGTTCGGAGCCTTTACGCTCATCAAGCAATCCAATGTCCTGGGAAATATAGCCTTTCTTGAACCATTCCTGCAGCTTCGCAAGCGCCTCTTTCACTTCTGGTTGAATAGAACCATACTCCAGCGTATTCTCGTCATTCCATGTATTCCAATAACCAGGGATTGCGCCAAAGCCGCCGAACACCCAGCTGACATCGGTCATATACGTGGCTAATGGATTGAGATCATTTTTAAGACCTAGAGCAAGCGGCGCATCCTTTTTCCCGTCGCCGTTGAAATCCGCTGCTATCATAGCTTCCATGACCTTCTCGAGCTCCTCGAAGTTGGTCGGAGCCGGCATGCCGATCTTATCCAACCAATCTTGACGAATGTAAAGGACGGAATCGTTATTCATGGATTCATTCAAAGTAGGAATGCCATATTTCGCGCCGTCTTTCGAAACGCTGAACCAATAGCTCGGATCTTGACCGTAGATCGCTTTCACTTGGTCGGAAGCATATTTATCGAATGCTTCCGTCACGTCCATGATTTTGCCAGCCTCGATAAGCTCGCCAAGCATTTGGTAATCGCCGATTACCATAACATCCGGCAGATCCTGATTACCGGCTAAAGCCAACCGGATTTTGTTCGCGCACTGGTCTCCGCTTGTCACCCAATCATATTTGATTTGAATGCCGAGCTCGTCTTTCGCCCATCTCGTATGCACATTGTCTTGAATGGATTCGCCTTCCCGGTATTGAAGATTGTTATTACACTTAAATGTGCTGATTTCTACCGCAGGCTCAAACTTCCCGTTCACGAATCCATCGCTTTGCGGATTCTCCGTTTCTTGAACTTGCTCGCCGCCGTTATTCGCTGGATTGTTACCGTTTCCATTTGCATTGCCGTTGTTGTTGTTGGACGAGCAAGCCGCCAACATGCTGAGCGCTAGTACAATCGTTAACAGCGTTGCGATCATCTTGCGAGTTTTCTTTTGAACCATTTGATCTACCCCTTCGTTAAGTTTTGTTTTCTACACTTTCAGCATAATTGGTGTTTGCGAGAATCAATAGAATAAGCTTTTAAGATTTGATATGTTAAATTAATTTCTTTTTTTCATTCTTTAACAGCTCCAAGAACGATGCCCTTGACGAAAAACCGTTGCAAGAATGGATATACGATTAGAATCGGCAGCGCCCCGATAAAGATTTGCGATGCGCGTATCGTCTTCTCAGACATTTGCGCCAAAGTCTCCGAATCAATCGCATTATTCGTTAAATCAGGCGCAATCAAGAGGTTTTGTAACAGCGTGCTAAGAGGCCATATGCTTGTATCGGACAAGTAGATCAGTCCGTCAAACCAAGAGTTCCATTGTTGAACGGCTATAAATAATGCAATCGTCGCAATCGAAGGCAAGGATACGGGCAAATACACGCGAAATAATGTCACGAGCTGCCCCGCGCCGTCGATCAAAGCCGCTTCCTCCAGCTCCCGCGGAATATTGCGGAAGAAGTTAAGCATGAGAATAATATTATACACATTAACAATGTTAGGCAGGATCAGCGCCCAAAGCGTGTTCATGATCCCCAGCTCAAGAATAAGAATATATCCCGGAATTAACCCGCCATTGAAAAGCATCGTAACGACGAAGAACCAAGCAAGCCACTTCCCGCCTTTGAGATTAAACTTGGATAAAGGATAAGCGGTCAACACGGTCACAATCATTCCTAATGACAAGACTAAAGCAACCCGTACTACCGATATTAACAGCGCATCTAGAAATTTGCTATTCGACAAGGTCTCTTCGTAGGATTTGAGCGTAAAATCAACCGGCCACAATGTAACCAGATTCGCCGCAGCTGCTGACGCGGAGCTGAAAGAAACAGCCAATACATGGATTAACGGAAATATGCACATCAACGAGATCAATATGAGGAACACTATATTTAAGCCATAAAACACTCGGTAACCTTTGCTCTTATGATACATCCTTCAAGCTCCTTCCTAGAAAATACGATAGTTGGCAAACTTATACGCAAGCCGGTAAGCAATCACAATCAAGATGAATCCGATGACCGATTTGAATAACCCAACGGCGCTGGCAAAACTGAACTGACTGCTTAGTATCCCTACCCGATAGACGTAGGTATCGATAATATCGCCTTTATCGTATACAAGCGCATTGTACAAATTAAAGATTTGGTCGAAGCCCGCATTTAATATACTGCCGAGGGACAAGGTTCCCACCACGACAATGATCGGTACCATCGACGGCAGCGTAATATGCAGGGTCTGCTTGAACCGCGTTGCTCCGTCTACTTCCGCCGCCTCATATAAAGCAGGATTGATTCCGGCGAGTGATGCTAGAAACACAATGGTCGAGAATCCGAACTCTTTCCAGGTATCACTCGCTATCACGACGAATCGGAACCAATCGCCATCCGTAAGGAACGGTATCGGACCGATGCCAAACATCGGAAGGATCACGTCGTTAAAAAGCCCGCGTGACGAGAGCAAATCGAGAAGAATACCGCCAAGAATGACCCAGGACATAAAATGCGGCAAATAAACCAAGGTTTGAACGGCTCTCTTAAGACCCATCTGCCTAATTTCATTTAGCAGAATAGCGAATAGGACCGGCACGACCAACCCCACGATAATCTTCATACCGGCAATGACAAAGGTATTCCATATAACCTGCAAGCTGTCCTCTCTCGAGAACAACGCCCGGAAATGCTCCATGCCTACCCAATCAGAACCGAAAATGCCCAGCCACGGCTTGTAATTCTGAAAAGCCAACACAAGACCGCCCATTGGTAAATAATTGAAAATAAGGACCAAAACAATCCCGGGTATTAACATGAAATATAGAACACTATGGCCTTTATTCATATCAACCGCTCCTCTCTTGTACTCTTACTCCAGTTGTTATATGTTAATTTATCATGGAGAGATAAGAGCAACTATAGTATGGTTTTAAGAAAGCCTATGTTTGTTTAAGGAGTTTGGAAATTCGCTTGGGGGGCGCTTTGCATGCATGGTAGAATAAGCTTGTATCAAAAAATGAACATCATTCTGATTTGCCTTCTTACGCCTATCATTTTGTTATCGTTGTATTCAAACCGAATTAGCAATAATGTCGTACGAGAGGAAATAGAGAAGTCCAGCGAGACCTACTTAGCGCTGCTGTCGCATCAGATCGATTCCACTGCAGATCAGTTGAGTACTCTCGCCCTATCCTTGAATCGCGATCCGTCTGTACGAGCCTTCGCTTCGGCTGTCTATCCGCCTGAGCCTTATGATCGTTATTTTCTCTTGTCTAATCTATCGGAAAAGCTAGGCCTGACAAGCTCTTCTATTAGCTGGCAGAACATCATTACCGTACACGCCCCGCAGATCCAGAAGAATGTTTCAAGCATGGCTAGCGTCCCGGAGTTCGATGGCGCATACATCGATGAAAACATGTCACAAGCTTGGACCTACCATACGGCAGACTTCCACTACGGGTCCGACAACTTTTTTATGCGATATTTTGTAGAACCGACCTACAACGCGAATAGACGTGCCGATCAGTATAACGTTATTACCGAGGTTTCTTTCTCTCAGAAAAATCTGGTCATGCTGCTGGATATGTTCAAAGCCAATAACAATGTGAACGATCCGTTATTGTATAAGCCGGGATTGCCGCCTATTCATAATTCAACGTCGCAAATTGAAATCGCTTACGAGCTCTTATCCGAGATAGGCGATGACGCTTTCATTCATCAGAAAAGTATTAGGGTTGACTTAGCGGGACATGAGTATATGGCCACCATTCAACCGTCCGAGACGCTCGGTTGGTATTTGATAGACTATGTGCCGATTGACGATATATTGGCTCCGATCGATCAAATGAGTGCCATATTTTATGTGACGGTCGGGGTACTCGTTGTGATTGGAGCGTTCTTATCGTTCATGATATACAGGAATGTCCAGAGGCCCGTCTTATTGCTCATTGGTTCCGTTCGCGCATTAATGCGAGGCGACTACTCCAAACGAATGACCTACAAAGGGCACTATGAATTTATGTACCTGATCGAGCAATTCAACCTGATGGCGCAGCAGATTCAAGAATTGATCGAGAAAGTCTATGAATCTAGAATCCGCATGCAGGAAGCGACCTTGAAACAGCTGCAGTCACAGATTGATCCGCATTTCCTGTATAACTGCTTAAATTTCATCAAAAACAGCGCCCGTATGAAGGACGAAGAATCGGTCGTCTCAATGAGCATTCATTTGGGAGAATACTATCGGTACGTGACAAGACTTGAGACCTCTTTAAACTCGCTGGAACAAGAGATCGAGCTTATTGTGAACTATCTGGAGATTCACAAGCTAAGGCATCATAAGCTTGATTATCAGATCCATATTCCGGAAACGATGATGCATCTAGCGCTGCCTCGGTTGCTGCTGCAGCCGGTCGTGGAGAACGCCATTGAACATGGCATTTCATCCGTGGAGGAAGCCGGATTGATTCGGATAAGCGGAACGATCCATCAAGGGGAGGTCACGCTTTCCGTTGAAGACAATGGCGAGGGCATGACAGCTGAAGAGCGGACTGCCATGCAACATAAATTAATGGATTCCAGCAACCAAGAGCAATTATGCGGCCTTTGGAATGTCTCCCAGCGGCTAATCCTCCAATTCGGCAAAGAATCCAGCGTAACTTTGACGGATTCCGAGTTAGGCGGATTGAAGGTCGTATTAAGATGGCGTGTGGCGTCCGAGGAACCCAAGAAGAACGACTAACGAGGGGGTTATCGCTTGTACACTTTATTAATCGTGGATGATGAACGTTTGGTTGTGGACACGCTTGCGAAGACGATTCCTTGGTCGACGATTCAGATCGAGTATGTACTCAAAGCATACTCGGCGGCCCAAGCATTGCAGTTGATGAACACCCATAACGTCGATATCGTCATTACCGATATACGAATGCCGAAAGTGACCGGGCTGGAGCTCATCGAAAAAATAAGAGAGCTCAATAAGAGAACGAAGTGCATCATCTATACCGGTTATTCCGACTTCGAATATGCCAGACAAGCGATGTCCTCTCAAGTCGTCGAATATTTGCTCAAGCCCGCGAGGGACGAAGACATTCTTGCAGCCGCTATGCGCATGACGCAGCGGTTAGATGAAGAATGGGAGCAAGTCGTATCTTTGCAGAATGCTTCGGCTGCTCTGAAACAAAATCTTCCCTTGCTTCGTACTGCCCTGGTTAACGACTTGATTCGCGGGAGGAAAATAGCAGCCAAAGAACTTGCGCATAAGCTAGATCTTCTACAATTCCCTTTTCATAACGAGGACCAATTCGCGATCATCCTTATTCGCCTGGAAGAATCCTTTACTAATTATGATCTGGAAAGCGTAGCCTTGTTCGAATTTGCGATTGCCAATATCGCGGAAGAAACGATGAACGAGCATTTCAAGCTGCTGCACGCCAAGGACGCCTATGATTATTTGGTCATTATAGCCAAGTTAAGCGATCAGAAGGCCGCTCAGCTCCAAAGTCCCGGTACAGATTCAGCTGAGGCAGCGCAGCGGCTTATTGAGCAATCCGCCATGCGTCTGCATGAGAATGTCAAAAATTTTCTTAAACGCAGCATATCGGTCGTCGTTAGCAAATGGGATCATTTTCCTATGAAAGTGCCCGCCATGTATCAGGAGTGCGTCACCGCCATGCGCAGAAACGTCGGTCAAAACACCGGAATTTATATGACCTTATCACATGAGCATCAACCGGATCATATCCATTCCATGCAAGCCTTGTACGAGCCTCCTACCTTCCAGCATCTGCTCGATGTTGGCAATCGGGAAGCTACCATTCAAAAAATACACTCGATCGCTCAAGAATTGAGGGATTTGCCTAATTTTACGCAAGATCATCTTATGGAGGTTTACTTTCATATTTCTTCCGCCTTTGCTTATGCAGCACACAAGAACGGAAAAACAATGGGGCAGCTGCTGCAGAGCGACTATGATGCTTTTCTGTCCCGACGTTCATTCGCTAGCATTAAGCAGCTGGAAACCTGGGCGCTAGAATTTATCGAGAAGCTATTTGATGATATGGAGTATGGCATTGTAGACAATAAAACGAATGTCATTCAGAAAGTGAAGCAATATATCCATGACCACCTGTCTGAAGATGTCACCTTGCAAGCGCTCGCCGACCAAATTTATTTGCATCCTGTCTATCTATCTACGATCTTCAAATCGGAAACCGGCGAAAATATAAGAGATTACATCATCAATCAGAAAATGGAGAAGGCAGCCTGGCTGCTGAGGCATACAAACGACAAAATTTATCAGATCTGCTCTCAAATCGGTTATCAGAACCCGCCTTATTTCATCAAGCTGTTCAAAAAACATTTTGGCCAGACTCCTCAGGATTACAGGAGCAGCCGCTCGAATTAACAAGAGCCGCCCTAGAACATCATGTTCCAGGGCGGCTCTTCATCAAATTACGGTGTATCGGAATAAAGCATAGGTAAACTGACCGTCCAATTCGAACGCTGCATACCCTTTATCATCTGTCGATGCCTTTATTTGTTTGCTTGTCCCCAGTATACAATCCAACTGCAATTGTTTATTTTTCAAGCTCCATAGGCGATAGTCATGCGCGTTGCCGCTATTTCGTTCCTTTATCACTAACAGATAACCGCTCTTCTCTGACGTGATGGATTGAAAGCCTGTCCAAACGGTACCATTGGGCTCTTCGCCAATAGGCAGGACATGCCCCGCAAGAATATCGCTTTGAACCTCTCTATATTTAGGCACAATACGCTCAAGAATCCGAACAGACTCTTCATCCAGACCCGTCTGTTCCATCCAGGCCAGCGGATTCGCGAACATCGTGATCGCGAAAGCATATTCCAACCCGCAAGCTGAAGGCGACAATACATCCCCTTCATACAGATGAGCATTTCGTTTGACATTCAGAAATTCCGCTTGTATGCGATAAGTCGGATAGTAACGCGATAACATCCAGACATTTCTTAACGTACAGTGCTGAAAATAATTCGGCCAAGCGCCAAATTTTCCTGTAAACCTATTTTCGAGAAATAAAGAACCATACTGCAACTGCCCATAATAGCCGCTTCTTGTGCCAGCAGTCACATCCATATTGAAAAACACTTTACGATCGGTATTTTCGAGCACTCTTCTTAATAGACGGTTAAGATTCTCCTCTCCCGCCTTGGATGTAAATTCAATGCCATCCATCTTAAAGGCTGTGATCCCGTATTTTTGATGAAGCTTAATTAATACCTGACTGTCCTTCTCCCAATTTTCGAAGTCATTGATCGAGTCAGGAGAGAACCATAGCCCCATTTTTATCCCCTTCTCTTCGGCGGACGCGATAATCGGCTCAAGCCCGTTAGGGAACCGTTTATCGTTAACCTTCCAGAAATCAGGGTTATGTTTATAATAGCCCTTTCCCCATGCGCCGCCAGGAAGAACGGAGTTAGCGGTTGTTCCATTCTGCCAGCCGTCGTCGATTTGATAGAAGGTAACTCCCGTTCTTTTCGCTGCCCCAAGCTCCTCCAGCAGGAATTGCTCGCTTAGTCTCCCGTCAGAGGATTGATCTCCCCATGTATTGGACATGATGAAGGCATCTTTATCAGGGTTGAACACATGAATCGTATTATGGTATTGATGGAGTGCCGATAGAGCAGCCTCTTCGTCTCCGCTCCATAGCAAGATTGTGCTTCCATAAGTCGTTAGCGTTCGATGACGATTCAAGTCATGACGGTCAAAGCCCCAGCCAACTGCAAATACATTCATTCCTCGAATAAAAAAATCGCTGTCGACATCACCAAGATAATCAAGAGGTGTAGGCCCTTCCTTGATGAACGTTAATCCATCCTTGGACAAATGATCATTTACAACCAGTAGATTTCCATTCATAAACCTGCGTTCACGCCTGGAGAAAAGTCCTTTTCGAGTAAAAACAAGATTGTCAAAGTCATCGGTCACATCGATAAACTCCACACTCTTCCATCCCATATGAACGGGCTCCAAAGGAAAGCTGTCCTGGTAATCATCCGTAAGCTCCTTGAAATGCGCTCTCTTCGCTGGAGTAACCTCGGCTTTCTCTGCAGGAACAGGAAGGTTGACTCCATCCTTCAGACTGACATTAACAAAGGATCTTATTAAAGGAGATGCCGGGTAAACGATATGGATCCATCTCACTGCACAATCCTTATATGCCAGACAAACTTCCACACGTAAGTGTTCTTTGGCAATGCCGCAATCATCATCCAGTTTGGCTTCGACCGTAAGACTTGAACGCTCACCATAAATAAAGGAAGAATGATAGAAAGCGTACTTTTGATTGACATTTGTTAACCAATCATGAGTATCTTCCACCGTAAACCATTCTTTATTGGTTACTTTATTTAATAACGATATAACAGTCGGAATATCTTCTTTGACACTCCAAGTCCTTTCGAAGGTCTTGTTCCCGATTTTAAGTGTATGACCTTCTAACAAAACATAACAATCCTCAAACGTATAATGATAATCTAGCATAGAACCACTCCTTTTATACCAACATACCGATTGCATGCTTGAAAGTATAGAACGCAGTTTTAAGATTCGAAATGTTCGTTTAAGAACATTGCGCTAGAATGCAAAAGAGCCGTCTAACATGTCAGCACATGTTAAGACGGCTCTGCTTACATCTTATTGATAAGCTCTAAAATCGTTAATTTGCCACCATGCGTTATTGTTCGTATTGATAGCTACTACAATATACCGTCCTGTCGTTGCAGGGAACGTTAAATCAATAACAGGGTTCGAATTATTCGTTAATGTCGCCACAACCGTTCCCCAAGTAAAGTCGTTCGACACGTAAACATTGACTCCTCTTGGGTAGTTATTCGAATCGGATGAGAGGAATTTGATTCGGCTTACTTGCTGCGGGGATCCCATATCGATACGGAACCATTGCCCCTGACTCATGCTTGCGCCTGAGTAATACGCGGTATTCATGTCATTATCGATTGCGTTGGTTGGATACATGCCTGTACTGCCTGAGGAAGCCACCGTCCAATTGGTCCGGGAGATTTCTCCGCCTCCCTGTAATTCATATGCTCCGCGATCCACAGCACCTCCTACTGGCCGCGGATTATAGGCGAAGTCATTGGATGGGGCTAAGTTACTCGTACCTGAATTGATAGCCGGCGACCCTGACTGCAAGTGGAAGTCCCCTCCTGCTGGGTTGACATAGAGCGGATTCCCGACGATATCGTTAGGTCCGGTTACAGCAGGCGTTCCATTGTAGTAGAGATTATAATTGTAAGTGACATTGCTGTTACTCCCATTTGGGTTTACAGCCCTGCCTGAGCGAGCATACATCACATTATTGTACAGCTTCACATTCGTGCTGCCTTGCGCATAGATTTCGCCATAATTGAGCTGCGAGGAATTTTGATAAGAGCTGTTGTTAATGATGTCAACATTCGCGCTGGAGTAGGAGTGAATCCCTGAGCCGCCATTTAGATAAACAAGATTATTGGTTACGAGGGTTTTACCGGTATAGGGGGCTAATCTTCCATTAAGCTGCGTATTCTTATTGTCATCGATAATGATCCCGTTACCGTCTGAATAGGCCTCATGCTTAGCCCATTTCACAAGGGTTTTGTTGTTATAGACGCGATTGTTTCTAACGATATTCTTATAAGCGGATGTGTTGTTGTCGGAATTATAGGAGTGGAATACACTAATGCCGCTTGTTGCGTAGATCGTAAACCATGAGGTATTGTAAACCGTGTTGTTGTCGATATAGATATGGTCTGATTCCTCCGATACGATCCCCCCGCCCGGAACATCATGAACCATATTATTCGCAATTGCAATATGCTTCGGATTCGGGCTATTGGCATCGGTTGGTCTAATATAAATGCCGTTTGTATTGGTTTGCGCCATATAGTCCCAATTCACCGTTCCGGCGTCTTTATTCTGCATATAGTGATTGTATCTGGCTTCTCCCGCACTAAGTGAAAGATTCGCATTGTTGCCTTCGATCTCGAACCCTTCGATCCGAATATAGGAAGCGCTTCGAATGAGGATATGATTCCATGCTGTGCTCGTATGGAGCTTAGGCTTGTGGCCCGGATAAGCTTTGTAAGTAATATACTCGCCGGGAGCCCCAGACCGCGTCACGATAAACACGCCTTGATTGCTTGTCTCGTTATAGGTGCCGTTCATCACGTAGACTGTGTCACCGGGGTTCGTTCTGTCCGCGGCATATTGAATCGTTCGATAGGGTGTCGATGGATCTGTCCCATATCCGCTTGCATTTTGCCCGGAAGGACTGACATAATACGTAGTCCCCGCAGCATGCGCTTCTTGTAGTGAGAGAGTCGACAGATTCACACTCATCAGGATAAAGACCAGGATAACTAACGGGAGAAACGTCCTTTTTGATCGATTAGCAGTCATCATGATAACCTCCAATATTTAATTTTTTAGAATAAAAATACCTTGACGCCTTTTCCCCTCCTTATGGACAGAGTATTTATATAATCATCTGAAAACAGGCCAAAGCAACTACTCTAGCCTGCCTCCAAATGTGAATAGAAAGCGCTTACTACAACTTCGTTTATTTCCCCCTATTTCTCTGTCATAACCTCATAAATATAGCCCTCGCTAGTATTCCCGGCAGCGTCCTTGGCCACTATTTTGAAGACGTATTCCGTCTGTGGCGTCAAATCGGTTACCGTAAAGGAGGTATTCGTAAGCGGAACCGGATTTACTTTTTCCGTACCTTTGTACACATCATAGGTAATGGTTCCCTTCGTATCATCGTCCGTTGATGGTTCCCATTCCAGCGTCACACGATCCTTTTTGATCTTGGTTGGCTTCAAAAAAAAAGGTTTGGACGGAGGAGTGACGTCCGTCGCGGTTGTAGATGCAAGGAATACATTGCTGGTCGAGGTATTCCCGGATTTGTCCTTGGCTACGATTTTGATGGAATATGCTGTTGCCTGTTTAAGATCATTAATTCTGTATCCGCTTGTAAAATAGATGTCTTCCGTATTGACTTTCTTATCGTCGACATACACATCGTATGCCAAGCTTCCATTCATATCGTTGTCGGCAGCTTGACTCCAGCCTAATATTAGGCTGTTCAACGAAGCGGCTCTCACACGAAGCCCTGTCGGTTGAGCCGGTGGGGTTGTATCTGCAACAGTAGAAGCTTTAACGGTGTCGCTGTAAGTTTTGTTGCCAGCTCTATCCCTCGCTATTACTGTAAAGCTATATTCGATTCCTGGGTCCAGGTAATCGATCTTGGCACTCGTATTCTTCGTCACATGGATGAGGGATGAACCTCTTGTGATCTCATAAGTAACCTCGCTTTGATCGTCGGCAGCAGCATCCCAAGCAAGATCAATGGTGCCCAAAGTCTGTCCGGTCACCGTAACATTCAACGGCTTGGAAGGCGGTGTTGCATCCGTCGGCGTTATTTCTGGCAGCGTATCTTTCGGATATGGCTTTTCGTCATAGAAATTAGGCATGTTGCCGGTAAGCACCAGCATGCTCATAACCATTACAGTATCCTGAAAATACCCGCCCGGCCAATCGGTCGTCGGCTCCAGGGTTCTCAAATAATTGTACATCAGATCGAGCGAAGCCTGATTCGATGAATCCACCATAGCAGCTACGGCCATCGGGCCTACCATGTTCCGCGGGCTATAGTATGTCGCTCTGTTCGAACCATCGATATTATAGCTGGCGTAAGTGTTTTCCGGTTTACCCTCGATTTTCTCGATAAACCATTTCACATTACGGTCTGGGAAGTCATGGGCCAAAGCGCTAGCAGTTCCGTTCCATAGGAAGTCCTGTCCGACTCTCCACGGGATTCGACTCGCATCGAAGCCATAATTCGTATCTCCCCCCGAATAAGTAGCCTCCCCGTTCGTTAATGTCCACTGATAAGGCACCAAACCCGTATTGGGATTCAAATGATAGTAATGACTGAACATATCGTACGCTGCTTCCACGGCTTTATCCCAGCGCTCATCGCCTGTCACTTCACCAAACAGCTTGAACCAGGCAGGAATTTCGTATGAGCTGATGACGGATGAAGTGGTGTTGATCCCTTTCTTCACGATGTAAGAAGGCTTATAGATAAGATGCTCCATGATATTCGCGATAATCTTCTGGGCTTCTTCCATATAATTAATTTCACCTTTGCTGCCCCATTGCTTATGGGCCATCAGCAAGGCAAGCGCCACATCAATATCCCCATCCGGTGCTACATATGGATCCACGGTGTTGCCATCCTTATCGATCTTCCATGCCATTAAATAGTAACCCGGTGTAATGTGGCTCTTATAGTAGCGATACAGCGCATCAAAATCGCTGTGGCCGCTATTGCTGGAATTAGCCATTTAGACGGAGATAAGCATGCCATAGCCCATCCCTTCTGAAGCCGTTCCATGCTTGTAGCTGCCATCACTTCTCACCCGAAGCTCTCCTGGATTTTTGGTACCCTCGGAGGTCAGATAGAGATATCTCCATTTTGTATACAAATTCTGCATATCCCGATTCAGCGTATCCCGGTCGAGGCTCGGCATGATGCCGTGCGGATACGTCGTATTATGAGGAAAAGGATACTTCTCCTCGCCGGACTTAGGGGCGGCATATCCCGCAGCAGATCCAGTGCCGGCTAAGGAACCTATCGCGGCAAGTGTGACGATGAGTGCATAGAGCAAGGCTTTAAACCCCGCTCCGTACCGTTTATTGTTGAAAGTGCTCATTATTACACCTCCATCAGTTTGTTATAGATCTTGTAAAGAACGATAGCCATCTCTGCTCTTGTCGCAGTCGATTGCGGCTGGATCGCGCTTCCTTTCCCTTGAATGATTCCCTCGCTGACTAGCGTGATTACAGCGTCCCGGGCATAAGAGGAGATCAGAGCTTGATCCTGGAACCGATTCAGCTCCGCGTCATTTGCAGCGGACAGCACGATACCCGCAGCTTCCATCGCCCTCATAGACAGGACCATCATTTCCTGCCTGGTGACAGGCTGCATGGGATGGAATTGATTGTTCCCCTTACCCAAGGCAATACCCAGTTTCTTCGCAATGGCTACCGGCTCGCCGTAATAATCCGAGCTCTTCACATCCGCGAAGCTGGCATCCGCCTTTGTCTCCGCATGTAATCCTAAGGCTCTGACCAGCAAGGTAACGAGTTCGGCTCTTGTCAGCTGCTGATCCGGCGCATAATTCGAATCAGAAACCCCTTGAATGATACCCTTGGAGGCCAACACTTCAATTTCCCACTGTGCCCAAGCATAGCCTGCCAGGTCTCTGAAGCTCTTAATATCGAAAACCACCGCATATTGGCTGAAGTGAGTAACCGTAAAGGTTACCCGTCCTGTATCCGGGTTATATCGACCTGACGGTATTCTGATGACTTCACCCTCATTATCGATATACCAAATGACAATATGCTCCGGCCTCATCAATTCCTCAGCCGTAGGCTCATAGTTCATCGAAATCGTGATCGGGGCCTGATGATTATTCCAATGGACAGGCTTTCCGTCGATCGAAAGCTCCAGATCTACGACCGGTTTGTCCTTCAGCTTGTTCTTGAGCGATTGACTTAAGCGCGAGGTATCCGCCGCGGCGATGCGAAGCTCGATCTGTGACGCGTCTTGCATTTCATTCGCTTCAAAGACCGTATCCGGCAGGGTCACGGCGGCGATTGCAGACTGAACCTCCAAGCTTCTTGCCCCGCTCCGCCCTTTGAAGAAATCTGCCGGAATGCTAAGCTCGTACTCATTCGCTCCCTCTTGCGCCGTCATCTCGATGATCGCTTTTCGTTTACCGGAAGCGCTTGGCGCCGAAGCAGAAAAAAGCTGCTCCAGAATGTCTTGGGCTACGCTTGCTATTGCTGCCCGGCCATCCAGCACGATGTGGGGTACCGCCCTGTTTCCATTAACAAGTGCAGGAGGTGGAATCGTCACTGAGCCCAGGCCTAATTGCGGATCATTCGCAGGAGTCACCTTTACTGTAGCGGATACATTCGGGCTTTGTTCCGTCGTACGCAATCCGCCATCTACGGACTTTAATGAGGTCCATTCCACCACGGCATCCCCTGTATGTCCGATCGCTTCAAACACAAGCTGATACAGTGCCGTTTGACCATTTTCCAGAGGCTTCTCCCCAATCTTCGTATGAGCCACTATGATGTGATTTCCCTCTACGATAGGGGGAACACTGAATCCGGAGAACATCGCCTCAGACTCTTCGCTGATCAGCCTTAGTCTCGTTGAATCATAAGTGAATGCGGCTTCGAACCCGTATAGGTCGGTTACCTTGCCCGATGCCGTCACAATGATCTTTCCTTGATGGCCAACCGTTCTCTTGTCCATGCTTAGGACAAAATCTTGCTGAGCTGCCGCGTGCGAATGGAGCGGCGGAATCGTATAAAACAACATAATTGCGGCGAGCATAAGCAGCCCGATCCGATAATGCCTCATGAACGGACATCCTCTCTGTATAGGGGGAATGCGGAAGATGCGGACCTAACTTGTATGTCCGCATCTCCCATTACGTTTATTGTAGAATTAGCTGCGCAACCGCACTCAAATCTTCAATGCCAATGGCAGAATCACCGCTTAGATCCGCATGCTTCACCTGCTCCCAATCGGCACTGCCCGAATTTTTCCCGTAATGAAGGGAAACAAACAACAGATCATGAATGTCAACCTTACCGTCGGCTGTGTTGCCTGGTCCATTCACATCTCCAGGAATTTGATTCGTTACAAGTAATTCCAATACCGCTGCATCCGAAACTATGATCTCATTGGCAGGATTCAATAATGTCGAATCTGTTCTAAGAACAACGTTCGTTGGCGCAGATACCGCACTGGCTCTCACGGTAATTTCGAATAAATCACCGCTTGTCGTCACCGCTCCGCTCGGGCCGGCGCTCGCGCCAAGTATACGCAGCTTGCCTGGCTCACTCGTGCTCCATCCCGCAACCTCGAAGCCCGTTTTCAAGGAAACGACATCCAGAATCTCCATAGCATTCGCGTCATACGTAATGGTCAAATCCTCTACGAAAACTTCCGCTCCATCATCATTCACTATGCCGTAGGTCAGTTTGAATTCATCGCCGCTTCTCACCACAGCTGGGCCGCTGAGCGTATCGGTTACTTGCGCAGCGCCAGTATCTCCGCCGGCAACCAGCTTCACTTCACCCCATCGAACAGTCGTGAGATGCGAATCATTCTTCTGATTGTTCCATTTGGCCACATTATCTCTTACTCCATCACCATTACCGTCATCGTTTACTTGTGCTTCAAAGCCGAGAATCTTACCGATTACTCCGTCAATTGTCGTTAATGGCAGTCTCGCTTCTACGATATATCCTCCGTCATCAATACTTGTTGCGGTCTCGAAACTATCAGGGGAAGATGTATTTTTGCCTTTTGTCGATCCGCTGCGTAAGTTCTCAAAATTCACGCGATAATGGCCGTCGTCGGATCCAAAGGTATCTGACTTCGCATTGTTCTCATCCAAGAAGAGCTCCACCGAATCTTGCTCCCAAACATTGCTGCTTGCGCTGCTTAGATGCGGGTCCGCAACCTCTGCAAGCACATAAAGATTATTCTCATCCCATAGCGCTCGTACCGTCGCTATTGCCGCCGGTTTGTTCGCATCGAAGAGCTTGCTCGTCTCAACGCTTGGCGTCGTTGCCCAGATCGCATCGATATCCCCGTCCATTTCAGGCGTACCATATGCGGCCTCCATTTGTTGCGTTACATCCGGTTGCGGCTCGACAATAACAATAACATCGTTTTCAATTGGGTTTTCACTTGTGTACGGAGTTTCGTACGCGCCGATATCGTATTTTGCGCCTTGCGGACGCGCATCGCCCGCATAATCGGTTTGCGGCGCTCTCGTTTGGGTGCCATAATCAATAGCAGGCGAATCCGATTGCAAGTGGAAATCATAATTTCCAGCTTCGAGAGATACGAATTTTGGATCTAACACACGATCGTTCGTGCCCATGACCTTAACTACACCGTTGAAATACACATTATTGGCAAACACGTTATTATATCCGCTAATATCGTCATTGATCGGTTTGCCTGCACGACCGTAAACGATATTATTGAGAATGTTAATGTTCTCGCTAGCATTTGCAAACAAATTCGCATAGTTCATATGAGGGCTGCGGCTGTTGTTGTATACGGTATTGTTAATAATGTCAACGTTCATAGATCTGTAGGTGTGAATACCTGATCCGCCGTTCTCATACACAATGTTATTGGTTATGAGGGTCCGTCCTTTATATTCCTGGTTGACATCGTAGATGATGCCATTCCCGTCGGAATAGTTCATGGTACGATCCCATTTCACCTTCGTCTCATTGTCATACACGCGATTGTTGCGAATAATGATTTTGTAATCGGTCGTGTTACTATCTACATCATAGTTGCCTAGGAAACTGACACCGCTTGTCGCATACATCGTATACCAGCTGTTGCTGTGTATCTCATTGTTCTCAATCGTAATATAGTCTCCCTTGCCTCCAATGCCGCCACCGGCCATATGGTGAACATGATTGTTCCTTGCGATGATGTGATGACCATTAAAATCTATTCCATTCGTATTCGTCCGAGCGTATTCAGCCCAATTCGTTCCGCCGGCGATTTTATCTTCATACACGGCTTCACCCTGCTCGAGCGTAAGGTTAAGATTGTTACCCTCGACTTCAAATCCATCGAAGATAATATAGTTAGCGGCAATAGCAACCATATTCCAAACCCCAGGTACATTATCAGGAAGAAGCAGCTTCGGCTTATTATTCGGATCATAGGCCGTATAAGTAATATATTTGGCTTCCTGGTTGACTTGGTCGTATGCGCCAGACCTTGTAATATTCAGCCACCGGTCACTATGAGCAGTCGCGCGGTAAGTACCCGACATGACGTACACCGTATCCCCCGGTTGCGTCAGGGATGCCGCTTTTTGAATCGTTAAGAAAGAGTTCTCCGGCGTTAAGCCGTTACTCAAATCCGATCCATTCGGGCTAACGTAATAGTTCACGGGATCGCCGATATAAGGGGATTCCACATAAGGCGCCCCTGGATTAGGATTCGTTACCGGTGCAGTTCCCGCCGCAATGGATCCTGATAATTCAATATCGTCAAGCAGAATCGTACTTGCCAGATGAGGTCCGTCCTTCACTGCTAAGTAAAAGGTTTGCAAACCTCCAATGTAAGGATCGCTCTGTATCGGTTCACTGCTAACGACCTGAGAGTCATTGATGAACATGTCATAGCTTTGTGTGTCGACGTGAAAGACCAGCTTTATCTTGACAGCTTCATTCTCGTTCCACACCGCCCTCTCCGTCAATGCTCCTGCAGCTGTATTATTGGAACGAGCATAAATTTTCCCGTCTCTCGAAATAACATAGATTGGGCTTTTAATGGAGCCTGATGCATTCGTCAAATGAAAGATATAATCAGCGTTTAAATCTATGAGCTTCACTGTCTTCTCTAGCGTATAGCTATTCATCTTAACAGCCGTTAATCCGTTCGCATGGAAAGGGATCGCAATGATGCCTTTTTTGGCAGCCGCGGTTGTCACTTCTGCCCATCTGTCGCCATCCTCTTCAACGATCCGGGCAGTGGTATCGGAAGCGCTGTCAATTGTTGTGCCGTTTAGCAGCGGCGTCTGTATGACGCTTCCGGTTTCTGCAGCAGCTATCATTGGATCAGGATCAGACGTTTCAAAGGTGGTTGTCCGAAAAACTTGGTTGCCGATTTGGATAGGAGACTCGTTATAAATCTCAATTCGATCATAGTTCCCTAATGGACCAGAAGCAGGATTAGGCTGCAGCTTAAGCGTATTAGTCCCCGCCGTTAATTCCACACCAGAGATCTCTTCGAATTTCCATATATTCCATCCGCCTGTGGAAAGACCTTGTAATAGAAAGGTCTGTTCCCCGTTCACGGTTACTTGACCAGGCCTTGCTGTATTGCCCAGGTTGTACCGGAACCTGATGGTATAAGTGCCGTCTTCGGGCACCACCACATTATTCCATTGCAAATAACCATTGCTGCTAGCAGCTATTCCCACATAACCGGTACCAGTAAATCCAGGCGCGTTTACCGCATTATTGCCAAAACTATTATTGACATGGGCAGCGCCTGCACCCGTTTCCGCTTCAAAAATGATGTCGTATGGCTTCATTCCCAGATAGTCTATTTCTGGACCATTCTCGCTTTCTGAAGTGACTGTAACTTTGTTTGTCCCTTGATTCAGCATTACGACAGCCGTTATCGGTGCCCAAGTCGGCGCTGTATTCGCTCCAGTCTGTTCACCTTGGAAAGTCGTAATATACTGATCGTTCACCTTCAATGCGAAAGGTCTTGGAGTCTGATTATTATTACTGTAATGAAAAGTAAGAACATAATTTCCATCGGCCGGCGCGGTCACACTCGGCCACGTCATACTAGCGGAATCCGATTTCGCTCCAAGCTTAACGAAGCCTGTCCCGGAATAAGCTGCTCCGCCTCCAAGCGTTTCTACATCAGAACTAACCCTAATATTCTCTGCTGCCTCCGCCTCGTAAATGCTAGAATCCGCAGCATAAGCCTTATCTGTCGAAAATCCTAATGAAGTAAATTGCCCCAGTGTAAGTGTTACCATGAGTACCAATAAAAAGAGCTTCTTCAATCATTTCACCCTCCCTGAAACATTTAGTTACCCCGTAAAATACAGCTACAGTTGATTCCCATCTTCCTTAGACGATTCGATTTTTCACCTCCATGGATTGATTTTCCTTCTCTTTCAACATACCTACAGTTCGCATGAAAACACAGAGCATAGTTTTAAGATTTGAATTGTTCGTTTAAGAAAAAATGACAAAAAGATTGGGGATGTCCTAAAAGTCATCAAATGACTAAGGACACCCCCTTTTTTCTATCCCACCCATTGCTCGTATTGCTTCTTCAAGCGCTCCGTCATCCACTCGTTCACTTCCCACAAGTCTGACACCGGCTTGTTCGTAAACGGATCGGTCGGCATATACCCCGGCGGGCCGAACTCGGCCGTAAAGGTCGTCTCCCGCTGGCCCGACTTGCTCTGACGCGTAAAAATCCGCTCCCACCAGCCAAGGAACAAGCCCAGTTCCTTCTCGAAATAAGGCGACGCCGGATGCGGCACCTGCGGCCCTTCCGGAAAGCCGATGCGGCCGTGAACATGCACCGCCCTTGCGATTGCAAGCCCGATCGCTTCCTCCTGATCCTCCAGATGAGACTCGCAAACGTTCATCCAGTGGCTGAAGTCCGCCGTAATTCGAAGCTCGGGAAATTTGTTCAAGAGCCTTGCTGTCGTCCATGGGGTGAACATTGCGCGGCCACGATGCGTTTCGTGACCGACCTGAATTCCCGCTTTCTGCTCAATTTGCAGCGCTTTCTCGTAGAACCGGTCTTGATCGGACTCGCTCATGCTGTCTTTCGCGCTATGACAGACAATCAAGACAGGCTCGAAGGTTGCGGCCCGCTCAACCTGCTCCTCAAAGCTGCGGACATGATCGCCGGACGTAAACGTCTGAACGATGTAGCGCAATCCGTAACGCTTAAGCGCCTGCTTGAATCCCGCTTCGTCCTCGAGGCTTGGCATTGGAGCTTCGATACCCGCATAACCCGCTTCCGCGGCGCGCTTTAGCAGCTCTTCGTAGGTTCCTTCCAATCCCCATAATGCTTTGAATACGTTTAACTTCAATTCATTCACTCCTTCTTCATGCCCATCGGCATCATCATGCCGTTATCCATCCCCATCATCGTGACGCTTTCGCCGGCCTCATCCGTGTCCGTGAGATAGACCTCCGTACCGAAAGCCGGCTCCGCATACGGCTGTGAAGTGCTCCCTCTAGCCAGAATCTGGCGGTAGTTACCCGAGTCCCCTTCATAGCCATCGTGATCCCAAGGCACCCAAGAGCGCGCGTTGCAGTAATGACATACGTATGACCGGCGATATCTGTCCGTCGTACGGTTCGGGTACGAACGGTGGAACAGATGCGAATGGAAGAACAAGACATCTCCCGCACTCATCTTTACCGGAATGGCAGGAGGATACTTGGCTACAACCTTGGACAGCGTATTCACTTCATCGTCAATGTTGCTGACGTTCTGAACGGCATGCAAGTCGCCGAAGGCGTCAAGCGCATGAACGTTGCCTCCCCCGATTCCGTCAGGAGGATACACCGGCTCATGGTTCGAGCCCGACACGACCCACAAACAGCCATTCTCTTCATCGACCTCCTCCAGTGCAATCCACGCACCCATCAGCGTATCCGGATGCGTCTTGATGTAGCAGGAATCCTGATGCCAGCCTTGACCGCCCTTCCCCGGCGGATTGAGGAACATCATCGATTGAAGCGCATACACGTCGGGACCGATCAGCGCTTCCGTCACGTCGAGAATTCGCGGGTTCAGCATCCCCCGTTCCGCGGCTGCGATACGGGACAGCATATGAATTCTTGTCGCCTTGGCGAATTCTTCCTTAAGCGGATCGCGACTGTTCGGATCGGGCTTCGTATCGAATGATTGCACTTTCATTGTAAAAGAAGCGAGGCCGTCGCCTCCATGGCACGATACCTGCAAATGATGGATTTATTTGATATGGGAATCTTGTACAAGAACTAATCGGTTGGCCGAGTAGTGGGCATCCGGAGCAGTACCAAGGGGCTCCACCGCATGGCGGTACAAGGGTGTGCTGCATCTTTTAATATATTCCGAAGCGGTGATGCCACGTATTTTCTTGTACATTTTTGAGAAATGATGCTCATCCTTGAATCCGACCTGATAAGCAATTTGCTTAATCGTTCCTTCTCCTCTCAGCATCCAGTCTTCCGCTCTCCGAAGTCGGAGTTCTAGCAGGAACCGCTTGGGGGTCATGCCGACGGAAGAAGTGAATAATCGCGTAAAGTGTTCATGCGACCAGCCTGAACGGGCCGCAACCTCCTCGATGCTGATGGTCTCGGCAAGCCGCCCGGCCATATAGTCGATGGCTTGCTGCACAGGGACCGGCAGACTCTCCGCCGCATTCGGCGAATAAACGCCCGAAGAAGCCAGCTCTTCCAGAATCGTCAGCGTCAGGACGGACAATCTTCGATGCCAATGGAGCGGCTGATGATTCGCCGTCCAGAACAGCTTCTTCATAAATCCGGAAACAAGCGGAGCCTGATTGATCGGGAACACAGGCCCTCCCTCCAGCAAGCCGCGATACCACGGCTCTTCGTTTCTCATCTCTGCAAATTCGAAATGAACGAACAAGTGGCGGACGTTTTTGCCTGGATCGAAGTGGTAGCTATGCACCTCTTCAGGTCTAGTAAGCAGGATGCATGGCTCTTTCAGAACAAACGATACGTTGCCAGCGGTATATTTCGTATTCGTCCCCTCGGGGAAATACACCAATTCGAAATCATTAATGGTGCGGGGACCTAGCATATAGCCGGATTGCACCCATAGATCGCCTACGCAATGAATGCGCGGCAGACTCGTTAGGGCCGTTTCTGTCATAGAAAACAACCCTTATTCACCAAGTGCTCCGGCCGTTGTCCTTGTAATCCGCGAATTAAGTTATCCGCAGCTAACTCAGCCATTAACGTCCTGGTGCGGATGGAAGCACTGCCAATATGGGGCAGTGTGACTACATTCGGCAGCTTGAGCAGCGGATGATCCATCCGGATGGGCTCTTGCTCGAAAACATCCAACCCAGCGGCCCATATCTTGCCCTGCGTCAACGCATCATAAAGGGCTTCCTCGTCCACGATGCCTCCACGCGCGGTGTTGATCAAGACAGCTGTGGACTTCATCAGCTCTAGCTCCCGCTTCCCAATGAGATGATACGTCTCGTCGCTCAGCGTGGTCATCAAGCATACGAAATCGGATTGGGCTAGAAGATCATCCAATTCCGCGTATTCGATGCCGCTCTCCTGCTCTGCATCAAGCTTGCGGCTCCGGTTAAAGTAGAGCACACGCATATCGAAGCCCTTCGCCCGCTTGGCCAACGCCTGTCCAATTCGGCCCAATCCGATAATCCCCATGGTCGATTGGTAGATATCCTGTCCCGTCAGCTGCATGGGAGACCAGGTTTTCCATTCGCCATTCCGCAAATATTGGGAAGCCTCCACAACCCTTCGAGAGGTCGCCATTAATAAAGCAAAGGTTAAGTCCGCCGTAGTCTCCGTAAGCACACCCGGGGTATTCGTCACCATAATGGCTCTGCTGCTAGCTTCAGCCACATCAATGTTGTTGTAGCCGACGGCCATGTTACTAACCACCTTCAAATGGGACGCTTGCTCTAGCAGGGGTTGATCGATCGCCTCGGTAAGCAAGCACAGTAAGCCTTTGGCATCCCTAACCTTTTGCTCTAGCACATCTCTAGGAACGGGGATCTCTTCCTCGTCCCACATGTCCACTTCACACACCGATGTAAGCTTGTTCAGCGCACTGGATGGAATCTTTCTTGTAATAAAGATTTTTGGCTTCATTTCATCAACTCCCTTATCCTTTACGATAATCCCTTGGCGATAAGCCCACTTCCCGTGTAAACAGCTTGGAAAAATATAGCGGATCCTCATAGCCAATATCACGAGCTATCTCCGAAACAGGAGCGAACCCGTTGCGCAGCAGCATCTTGGCCTTCTCCAGCCGCACTTTATGTAAGTATTGAACATAACTGTATCCTGTATATTTTTTAAATAGTAACGAGAAATAGCTGACCGACAAGGAGCAATATTGTGCCATTTGCTCTCTGTTTAACGGTTCTCTGAAGAGTTCATGCACATGCTCCATAGCACGGTGAATCGACTGCTCTGCCCTTAATTCGGATAATGGCTTGGACGCCTGCATCCCTTCCAGTTGATCCAATAAATGAATAAGAAAATTGCGGGAGCGCCACTCATACCCCGGACCCTTATCATTCCACAGCAGAAGCAACTGCCGGAACTGCTCTTCTGCCCGCGTGACACTGTCAAGCTCAAGCACATGCGGAAGACGCAAGGAAGTACGGGAACTCTTCGAGGTTAACTCCCGTCCTTCCCATTCTATTAATCGATAATCGAAATGCACAGCAATATATAATAGCGGATTAGTAGACTCCGTGGTAAACCTCAACCGGACACCAGGCGGCGAGACGTGATAAAAACACCCTTTGCGCAGCATATAGCTCTCATCATTAATCTCCAGTTTCCCTTCGCCGCTGACGACATACCCCATATTACACATTTGGGTGGAAGGGATGACCACCTCATATTGGTGATTGCTCCAGTGCTGCTTATCCCGAAACAAAACATCGACAACTCTGGGCATAAACCGATTCATGAAATCCTGATCCATCCCCGCACCTCCAACCCTGATTTAATAGGAAAAACGGCCTTTCTCTATTATAAGAGATAAGCCGTTTGATTCCTATTCCATCCAATGCTGGACTCGTTTTTCACAAATGTACTTAACCCGGTCATTCATATTTTTCTTCAAGAATCCATTCGCTTCTTTAAGATGAGTTTTAAGAGTAATGACTAATTCTAGTTTAGGGTCGGCAAGCCGCTTCGTTAACAGCTCGGTCACCTGACTTCTCCATTCAGGGATAGCATCGGCGATTCGAATGGCAGCGATCATGGAGAAAGAGAAGAACTGGAAATATAGCTCCTTGAGATCAAAAATGAATTCATCATTGCTTCGATCCACATCCATTTTGTCGATGAAAGCATCGCTTTGTATGAAAGAGAGCAGCTCTGGCATGATGTCTTGATCCTTTAGCCGGCCCAGCAAATAAATGGCTGCAAATACATGAGGTTGATTGAACTTACGGCTAGACTTTGGCACATAGAGATCTCGGCGATAGACCATCTCCCGCAGTACAGGCAAACAAGCAGGATCACCGATCAACCCAAGCGCCAGTGCACAGTTTTTACGAAGCAAGCCGTAATCCTGCTCACCCATCCAATCCTGTAAGGTTCCCCTCATCTGATCGCCCAACCGCTTGGTCGACCAGATAGCAAAGCCCGATTTATCAAAGCTTAGGGCTTCCTTTATCTCTTGCGGATCGTTCAGCCACTTCATAGCAGGGACAGTCAGCTCATCATTCGATTCTTGCGGCGTGATCTCCTTAAATTCAGGTCGGTCTCCTGCTCTCATGCACCTGGTCTCGAGCTGCAGCTCGACCAGTTGTTCATAGGAAATCTCTCTGATTGGAACTTCCTCCGTAATGGACAAATACGCCATATTCGCAGCGGTCTCACCGCATTTCTCCATATCCCGCTTCTGCCTTATGGCAGAGGCGATGTCATGATCCAGCGAAATACAGCGGCCAGCGGCCAGCAAACCGTCAAATCCTCTAGGGATTAAGCTCCCTCTTGGTATCGGAACGTTGAAGCAGGGACCAAACAAGCTGGCTGCGACAAGCCAATCCTGTTGGGTATTGCTTTCGAATGCCATATCCTTCCCATGGTTATCCAAGTTGGAGAAGCCTTGAAATACAGGCTCTCTTGTTACCCGGCCTTCAAGGAAATCCGCGAAGGTAACTCTCTCTTCCCCCACTATATTGCGACTTTCACGTATACCTAGCAGCTGGCAGATCTTCAGCAGCATAGACTCTGCCTCATAACGCTCCTGCAAGTGGGTACCTAACAGATTAGATTCGAAGATCGCACGGGTCACATCCTCCGCATTACTGATATCCATGTAGCCTGAATCCGTATAGAAGTTGCCTACTTTAAGATTAGGGTACAATCTCATCTGCACATTGGAGAAAGGCTGGCAAGTTCCATCCATTTCTCTGCCCATATCGAAGGAGCAGCCAGCTAGCTCGCAAACCTCCGCATTTCCGGTACTGTCGATAACGAACTTCGCTGAAGTATGATGAACGCCAGTCGGCGATACCCAGCGTAAGCCCTTCACCGCCTGGCCCTCCAGGTACACTCCTATAACATAAGATTCATATTCAACATCGACGCCTGCCTTAACCGCTTCGGAATCAATCACCCAGTTTTTAATCTCGGAATGCACACCTAGGAAGGGTACGAAATCATCTTGCCTCTGATACGCAGCCACTTGACTGTCTATGGGCTCAAAAATCCCGCCCCGGTTGCCATAGTAATAGCCTACAACACCACCGGTCGTCCCTGTCCCGCCCATGCAAGAGAGCTTCTCTATCCCTAGCACCTTCAAGCCTTTTTGAGCTGCACGGATGGCGGCCATGGAACCCGCCGTACCGAGCCCTACTACGATTACGTCATAGTGATCCTCGAACGCGGCCGTGCTAGCCGATGGCGTAATTACCCCAGCATGTTTCTCCATTAAACGCATCATCGTCCACCCCCAACCTCGAAGTTATATCCCTGATCATAAGCTTCCAGCGGATTCGCGTAATAGGCGGAAGGCAGCCAGTCCCACCCAGGTTGGATCGGTGCTTGCATCGTATCAAGCTCCATATCGAACTCGTCTGCATGCGTCACGAATGCGCAGGGACGCAACGGCTCCGGACGATTAAGCCAAAAGTCGAACAGTTTTCTCCTTGCCGTAATCCAATCATCCATCGGATCTACAGCGAATTTCAACACCGTTTCATTCGGGAAGTGCCCTTGGTAGATCGGGTACTCTGAAAGTCCCTCCGAGTGATGAGTGCCGGGAGAGCCGAGGAGCATCATGTTCAGACTTTTCGCTCTTACACGGCCCCGGTCATTCTTAGTGACACACCGCGAAGTCGTATCCACCAGACGGTCAGCGACGATGCGACGAAATCCCGATGCATCATAGCACATGACTTCAAACTTACCGTCACGAGGGTGCATCTCCACAACTTGCGTCTGCATTCTCACATCCAGCTTCTGCCCGGTGATATGCTTGATCAGCACCGGCATCATCCCTGGCAAATGAAGCCTCCCCTCCCCATCCGTTACATTCCTGCGGATAAGCTCTCTTAGCAGTTCAATACCGCTTGCAGTCAAAGGCGCATACTTGCGGTCCGACAGCTTGAAGCTGCGAATGAATTCGTTTCCCACCCCATTGGAGGGCTCGATAACCAAAGCATCCGGGCCAAGACGAGAGGCAAGCCCCAAACCTAGGAATGAAGCGCCTATGATCACCGTTGTTACATGTTCAACCTGATGCAACCTTGTCACTCCCTTCTACACATACACATATGGATGATTTACTTTCGTTCACCTTTGATTATACTCACTTGTGGTATGGCCTCAATGGAGAAAACTCTATAAAACATGGTCATTTGTCTTCTCGACTCCAGACACGACCACTTCGATGATGACATAAAACGAAAGCTCCCCTCCTAGCAGTGGTTCCTAGCCTGACTGCTTGAAGGGAAGCCTATGAATAGTCGAACCTGGCAATCTGAATCCTACTTCATCCGGTATATATTCTTGATATAATCTGACGGCGATTCGCCCATCACCTTCTTGAACACACGACTGAAATAATAAGGGCTCTTGAATTGAAGAGCATAGCTTACCTCCGTAATATTCATTGATGTGTTCTTCAACAATTCGGCAGCCCTCATGATACGCTGCCGTTCATGGAAGCAGAAGATGCTCGTCCCCAGCTTGGCCTTGAACAATGTGCTGAGGTAATTGTAGTTACGTTGAAATGTTGATTTTATTCTCTCTGTATCCAGCTCTTCCTCACAGTGCTCCTCTAAATACATAGCCAATTTCTGAACGAGAGCATCGGACTTGCCGGGAAGATGACGAGTGAGCGAAATGCGATAGATCTCCAGGAACAGAGACATCGTCTCCAGGGATAAATAGAGATGACGAAACGGCCGTGATGACGTATATAGCTCATAAAGCTCTCGGGCTTTTCTGGTAATGTGCGGGAATCCCTTGACACTAATCAGCTTCGGCAATACAACTGTACACTCGTACTGCTTGGGCGCGAACAGCATTTGATGGAGAGCGGTTTGCTCCATCGCTGGTAATTCAAGCTGGTTATTTGGCGAATCGTAGAAGTGGATCCATACGGTTGAAGTTCCAGGAAGCGTCCCTTCACCTCCCCAATGATGAACGCCTTTCTTCAAAAACATAATATCTCCGTCTCGCAGAAAATACTCCTTACCCTCCTCAACGACCTGCATTTGGCCCTGTATGCAATGAATACATACATTGTAGTCCGTTACACGATCCGGATGTATCCAGCGGCCTTGGGTGTACGTCGTACCTATGTCACGAACAAGAGGGTACTCACTTCCTAGGAGGACAACTTCATGCACGACTCCAACTCCAATCCATGAGCAAGGTGATTATACTTACTTGCGAATTTTATCAATAAACCTGAACAAAGTATATTTATTCTACGGTTCGGTTCATTCTCAAAGGCTAAACATTTCGTAATAATAGGTTTATTCATAAATTCCTTAAGGAGAGATCACCTGAATGAACAACCAACAAGGCAGGAAAATACGTGTCGCACTAGCAGGCCTTAGGTTTGGAGGCGCATTCGCCCCGATCTATCATGCACATCCCGATGTAGAGTACGTAGCCATATGCGATCCGGACGAGACGCTGCTGCAGCAGTACGGGGATAAGTTTGGTTTCGAGCGCCGTTACACGGATCTGCAAGAAATACTTCGTTCCGATGAATATGACGCCGTCCATTTAGTTACTCCGATTCCCATGCACGCACAGCAATCCATTGATGTATTGAATGCAGGCAAGCATTGTGCTTGCACTGTACCTATGGCCACAACCGTTGATGAACTGAAGGCTATCGTGGCGGCTCAGAAACTCAACAACCGAAATTATATGATGATGGAAACTGCGGTTTATTCTTATCAATTTTTGTATGCACAGGAAATGGTGGAGCGCGGCGAGTTTGGTCCGATACAATTTCTGCGCGGCGCCCATTATCAGGACATGGAGAATTGGCCTGCCTATTGGATGGGTCTTCCCCCAATGCACTATGCAACACACGCCGTTTCTCCTCTTCTGGCCATAACCGGTGCGCGTGCGACCAAGGTGCACTGCTTTGGCTCCGGTTCGATGCGTGAGGAGCTTGTACAGCGATATGGCAACCCCTATCCGGTGGAGACGGCCATTTTCCAACTGGACAAGGAGCCTATCAGTGCAGAGGTCACACGTACTTTGTTCCACACGGCAAGGGCGTATATGGAGAGCTTCAATATTTACGGCGAGAAAGCCTCGCTGGAATGGCATATGGAAGATGAAGCACCTATCCTATTCAAGATGGGCGATCTACAGGAAGGCAGGGGCCGTAATATTCATACGGAACGTATTGCTCCGCCCGCTCGTCCCGATTTGCTGCCTCCCGAGCTGGCTTATTACATTACGAATCAAGATGAGCTGGATCCGAACAACCCGCATCAATCCGTGCTCCAGGGAAATGGCCATCACGGCTCTCATCCACATTTGGTGCATGAATTTATACGTAGTATCGTCGAGGATCGAAAGCCTCGCATCGACGCCGTGACTGCCGCCAACTGGACAGCTGCCGGCATTTGCGCGCACGAATCCGCCATGAAAGGCGGAAAGGAAGTACTGATTCCTTCTTTTGAGGAGTAACAGCAGAATATCTTACTAAAAGACGGCCTTAGTCCTGTATTCCAATGGACTAAGGCCGTTTAGGCAGCTACCATTTCGGATGCTCGCTCTTCCATCTTTGCTGCAGCTTGAATGCCGCAGCCTTTGGCTGTCTTTGTCTCGTAAAGATGCCTTTACGATTTCCAATCACTCTAGTTAAGCCCTGTTTCGTGGCAAAATCCGCAAATGCCCACACATGCTCGCCGATGACAAAATCATGCTTGTCGAACGATTTATGAAATTCATTCAAATACTCGCTTTGAAATTCCTCGGAGAAGGCGACGGGAGGAATTTGATGGAAGCCTGCAATCGTATCCGCACCATACTCCGAGATGATGACCGGCTTGCCATACCTCTCATACCAGCCGAGCAGTTCCCGATCCATATGCCGTTCAATCAATGAAAGCTTGCCATGATCGGAATACCAGCCAAAATATTTGTTGATGCAAATAACGTCCACCAATCCGCCGATCCTGTCAACGGAAGGCCACATCGTCTGAACGATCGTAATCGGGCGGGAAGGATCCTGCTTTCGCGTAACTTCCACAACCTTAGTGAAATACGGAACAGCTGCTTCCTCATTCGTCGCCGCTTCATTCGCTATACTCCACATGACGACGCATGGATGATTCTTGTCGCGCGCTATCATATCCTGAATAGCCTGCAGATGATGCGAGAGAGTTTTCTCATTGACCCGGTCTTCTCTGAATACGGTATTCGTCTCGCTCCAAAAACACATACCCACGGCTGGAACCTCATCGATGACAACCAGACCTTCTCGATCTGCCAGCCGCATGAGCTCTTCTGAATATGGATAATGTGCGGTCCGGAAGGAATTAGCGCCAATCCATTTGAGCAGATTGAAGTCCTTTAGATTAATGGCTTCGTCAAGTCCCCTGCCGCGGGCATCAGAATCCTCGTGTTTGCCGAATCCTTTGAAATAAAAGGGTTTATTATTAATGAAAAATTGCTTGCCTTCCACCCGTACCGTACGAATGCCGACCGGTTGCTGATAGCAGTCCTCTATCTGGCCTTGTTCATTGAAGGTCTCGACAGCTAACGAGTAAAGATAGCCCCTTCCAGGCTCCCACAGCTTCGCCTGTTCAACGGTCAGTTGACCGTGTATCCCTTCGGTCTCACCTACCTGATTGCCTTCCGCATCCATTAACCGAACAACGACCTTCGAATGCTTGCCGCTAATCTCGCACTGATATTGCACGATCCCGCTGGTGCCTTGTATCGCAGTCGTTACCGTAATATCTCGAATGTAATTTTTCGGTGTTGTGTATAGTTTCACTGGTCTGTGAAGACCGGAATAATTGTAGAAGTCGAAAAACGTCTCCTGCGTTTTATACCCTTCCGGATAGCGGCCTTCAGCATCCTCATACGTCTTTATTTCGCCTGATGGCAAGCAGGTCCAGTCCAGCTCATTATTCACGGCTATCGTCACGCGGTTCTCGGCGCCTCGTACAATCTGATCGGTAATATCCGCCTCAAACGGAAGAAAACCGCCTTTATGTCTTGCCGCTTCCTGGCCATTTACCCACATAACCGCGTGATGGGTTGCGCTGCCAACTCTGAGTATAATACGCCGGTCAGACCAGGACGCTGGGATATAAAACGATCGTTCATACCATACATCACCAATATGATCCCGAATTGACGCTTCTGTTGTTATATCGTTATAGCTGGCCGGAACGGCCATCGGCATCGTTTGCTCCAGCTTTTGACTATACCACTGCTGCTTCTTGCCCTCGTCGCGCTCATCGACGCGAAAATTCCAAATACCGGATAAGTCCTTTACCTCTCTAATTCCGTTATCAATAGGATACAGCATGTCATTCACTCCCTAGTTGCGCTTCGAATCACATTCTACTTCTTCCTATTTCAGTATAAAGGCTTCAAGTATGCATCCACAGAGTAATCTCTTAAGCTTTGTTATGTTCGTTAAAGATGTTTCCTATATTCTCTCGGCGAACAGCCGAATTTCCGTTTGAATATCCGATCGAAGTGCGAAATCGTATTAAAGCCCGCCGCGAAGCACACTTCCGTAACAGGCAGCTCGCTGCTTCGGAGAAGAGCGGAAGCGAATTGCAAGCGACTCTCATTCAAGTAATCCTGGAAGGAGATTCCGACTTGCCTGCGGAAGCATTCGCTGAAATAATTGGCGGATAACCCCGCATAATCCGCGGCGTTTGCAAGAGACAACGGTTCACGGAAGTGGTGCTGGATATACAGCAGCGCATTCCGGATTCGCTCAAAGCGCTCATTCAGGCGCAGGATGAAGGTACGTTCGCCCAGGCTTAAGACTAGCTCTCCACACTGCGAGAATCCTAAATCCGGTATGATTCGATCTGCCAGCTCCTCCGAATCGATCCCCTGCTCGTTTGCCGCATAGGCGAAAGCCTGCTCCGCTGCAAGCTTGACTGGACGCGATTTATAATTTCTGGACATGCCGTCAACCAGCCTCAGCGCTTCATCCTTATCGCTAACCGCGAGCACGCGCACAGCTTCACAAGCAATTGCAGCCCGGCCCATGATCGGCCAATTGGCGACCATATCATTAATTAGGGTGACGATTCTGGAATCGCCACGGTAAGCGCACAGAGGCAGAACCCATTTCATCTTCGAATCCGAATTGGCTTCATGCCACAGAGAAAGCAATTCCATCGACCACTGCGCCATGTCCTCGGCATGGAAATAATCTTTAAGCCGAATCGCCTCAAGTGGTACACTAATTCGCCCGGTCCCGGCATAACACGCCGCTAAGTATTTCAAGCATGAAAACGTATCCTGCACTTCCCCTTGTACCCGCACCTTCGGCAGCTAGTCCCATGGCAGATCCTGCTCCTGAGCAGACAGCCAAACATACTCGATAATAGGAAACAACCGTTTGATCTTTAGATTGATATGGAAATAGTGTACTATATTTGTAATTTCGACACTATCCCTATTATTTCGCACACACTTAAACGCGGATCTACTTTCGATATTCCTTAGTCGATGGGAGATTTAATCAATCAAACAAAAACATATCCACGCAAAAACGCCACCTTCAACAGGTGACGTTACACATTCACTTCTTCGCCTTATAAAACTCATGATAAAGCTTCATCAACGCCCTTTTCTCAATCCGCGACACATAACTCCGCGAAATCCCAAGCTCCTTCGCAATCTCCCGCTGCGTCCTTTCATCCCCGCCGTGCTCCAGCCCGAAGCGGCCGATCACGACCTCTTTCTCGCGATCATCCAGGATATCGAGGTTCTTGTAGATCTTCGACTTCTCAATCTTCAGCTGCACCTTATCGACAATATCGTCGGCCTCCGTGCCGAGGATATCGATCAGCGTAATTTCATTGCCTTCCTTGTCCGTTCCGATCGGATCATGCAGCGAAACGTCCTTCCGAGTCTTCTTCAAAGACCGCAGATGCATAAGTATTTCATTCTCGATGCAGCGAGCCGCGAACGTCGCGAGCTTCGTGCCCTTGCCGGTCTGAAAGCTTTCGATCGCTTTGATCAAACCAATCGTGCCGATCGAGATCAGATCCTCGAGATCCTCGCCCGTGTAATCGAACTTTTGACGATGTGGACACGAAGCAATGTAATGCCCCCATTGTTAAGACACGAATTCTTTGAGGGATAAGTTATGTCCTCCTTCTCATGTAATTTAGCATTTTAGAATGCGATTTGGTCAATCGTGTGAGCATAGTATTTATCTGGCTTTGCTCCATTGAGAGATTGATGAGGACGAATTTGCTGCAGAAAAGGGATTATTCGGGCACTGCTTGCATACACACTTATAAAACAATCCACATCCTGAGACAAGGTGCTTTCTGACGCTCACTTTTATAATGGAAAAGGACCCTGTTTGGTACATACCAACCAATATCCTTTAATTTGTCAGAAGACAACTACTCATGTAGAATGTCTCATGAGTCTTCAGTGAGATGTAGCCTATATTCTTAACAACATTAGAGAATGACAAAAAAAATGACTTCATCTTTAACGACAAGTTATTTATACTCATACCCAAATGGATAAAAAGCCAAGTTGATCAGCTTTACTTTATTATCTTCTAACAAAAAAGTCATAGTATAAGTATTTGAATTAGAATCTTTCATGTCAGACTTAGTCTTAAGGATATTTAGTTTCCCATGTAATTTCAAATACATAACTTATCCAAGAGTTCAATGTATGAGTCGGGTTACCTAAAGTACCATTGACGGATTCAAACGTTGAACCGATTCCTAGTGATTGCTACTCAATATATACCACTTTATTTTCGGCATAATAAACCTTAACTCCATTATAGCGATGAAACAGATCCGTTTCCTTTTGGCCCCGGATTCGACTCCTCCGCGGATAAGCTGCCACTTCTGTGCGATCCCGACGTTATCGCTACAGATCTGGACATTCGTCCCGTTTCATAATGGCCTCCTTGGCAAGAGAATGTAAAACGGGCTTGTACCACTCCTACAACCGGCATTGTCAAATTTGGAGAACGTTAAATGGTTTCGGGTACATCACCTCCTACAAAAAAGGTTATTCATGAATCCCCCAAACCTCTAACTTGAAGGTTTGGGGGGTTCATCATGTCCCTTATTCGATCGGTAATGCTCATTTAATTCATATATGTCTTGCGATAAAAGTCAACTCGTAATGGTTTCAGGAAAGATCATGAGGCACGGTAACAGTTACTGACACAATCTTCTTGTTGCCCGCTTTATCGGTCGCCGTATATGTGATGGTATAGATGCGGTCCTTCTCGGCGCGCAAGTTAAACGATGTGGCCTCCGTACCGATTGCAGCCTCAATGTCGCCTAGACCGGTGTCCGGTTGATTGCAGGTGATGGATGTAAGAATGACCGATTCAACGACTGATCCGGCATCGTCTGCATAGAGCGTCGCATTCACGGTGCCCATTTTATGATTCGCCGGCCAAATCATCGTCTGATCCAACTGGACGGATAGCTCCGGTGCCGTCTTGTCGACTTTGAATTCGACGGTTTTGAACTGTTCTAAATTGCCTGCCAGATCCGTACTGCGGTAATTGATGGTATAAATTCCATCGCCGAAGGCAGGAATAGAATCGCTATAAGTAAGCCAAGGTCCGTCATTGACCTGATATTCGGTCTTTGCCACGCCGGATAAATTGTCAGATACAGCTAAACTTACCGTTATATCTGTTGTGTGCCATCCGTTGCTGACATCAGGTACGACAGGACTAATGAATGCGGTACTAATAGGTGCAGCCTTGTCGATGTTGACCGCCACCGTTTGAACGGCTCCTGCAATACCTGCGCTGTTCTTGGACCGGTAGCTGACCGTATAGGCCCCCTCCTCATCCAAAGTAATTGGCGTTGTATAAGAATGCCAAGAATCCTCGTCGTTCAGTTTGTATACCGCACTGCCGTAAGTCGATAATGTGACGGTAACCGGTACCGTGTACCAACCGTTCGTTCCATTTGACGTTGCGGGATCCACGGATGCCTCGATCGAATAGATCAAGCCGTTCAGCGACGTCAGCAAGCTGCCTGCAGCTGCATCGACTGCGGTCTGAGTGGCGTTCGCATCAGCGGCTAGCGAATTCGCATTCGTTACCGCCGTTTGGAGCGCCGCATAACTGCCATCGGTGTAATGATCCGCCGCAACTGCACTCGCTTTGTCCAGCAAGAGCGCGAGCAGCGTACGATCCACAGACTTCTCATAGAACTCCAGCTCACCTACATTGGTAAAGCCGTTAGGCGAGTAGTACCGCAAATAACGGTATGCCTTACTGCTGTCAATCGATTTCGTATGCCATTTGACATCGCTGATGCCGCTTATCGTAAAAAAGGTATCAAAGTTAGTGCCGTCGTTCGAACCTTGAATAAGCGCTCCATTCATACGGGAAGCATAACCGGTTCTCGGCATAAACCGGATACCGCTGATCACTTTTACGTTACCTTCGCCCAAATCGATGCGTGCCCAACCAGCTGCGGTTTTGGTGTCCGGAAAAGTATTCGTGTCGCCGTCAAAAGCGCGCCATCCGGTTATCATAGCATCGTATTTGCTATCAATTGAAATAGAGGAAGCCAAAGCCATCGAAGAGGTAACGGCGATTTTCGGATAAATGGTGTTTACAGATACCAGCAGCTGTTCAGCCTGATGCAGATCTTCGAGAAGCGCTGCCTTGTCGGCTCCCGGCTGGCTCACTGCTACGTTAATCCGTTCGATCTCATTCAGATATAAGTAGTAGCTGGCCTTGGTATAGCTGTCCGGTGCAATCACTTTGGGAACGGCAGTGAAATCATAATTACCATAAAATTCAACTTCCGCTACATTTCCAAACCAGGTGGAGCTATTATACAGTCTCAAATAACGGAATGCTTGCTGATTTAAAATTTTATTACTTCTTAATTCGATCCACTTATTATCCTGAGCTCCTATTACCGCTTGGGTTAGGTTGGTCCAATTGCTATTATCGTTGGAGCCTTGAACGATGAGTCCGTTCAACCTTCCGCTTTGCCCTGTTCTTGGCATGAGATTAATTCCGCTCAGCCTGACAGACGCGTTTGCTCCGAAGTCTATCGTATAATAGGAGCCGGAGCCGGTATTCAAGTCCCCATAAGTAGCCGTATTGCCGTCAAACAACAAATACCCAACTTGTTCCTCCGATAAGCCAGTGCCAGGAAACTGCTTAGCGGAAGCTTTGACTGCAGCCAGATAGGAGACGTCAATTTTTCCAGCTGTTGTCTCTCCCGGTACCAAAGTGAGGATACTTCCCGTATCCGCTGTTGTGCCGTCTGCCGTCTTAGTTACGGTAAATACAACGGATACAAATGTGTTAACAGCAGGTTTTGCGATTGCTCCATTCGTCCCAATAATTCCTGCGGGCGCTGCTGATTTTATCGCGATTGTATAACCTTTTGGTACGGCTGGCAGCGATAAGCTTGCTGCATCTTCTTCAGGTGCCTCTACACTTGTTATTTTGGATGCAAGGTTTACAGCCGATGAACGATATTCACCATAAAATTCAACTTCTGCTACGTTGCCGAACCAGGAAGAGCCATTATACAATCTCACGTAACGATAATAATCCGAGTCTTCATCCGTTTTTAAAACGGTCCATGCGCTCGCTTTTGATCCTTTTACAGCTGTAGTAAGGCTTGTCCAATGTACATTGTCGTTGGAGCCTTGAACAATGAGTCCATTCATCCTTCCGGCTTGATCTGCTCTTGGCATGAGCAAAATTTCGCTCGGCTTAATAGACGCATCTGCTCCAAAGTTTACCGTGTAATAGGAACCTGAGCCGGTATTCAAGTCGCCATAAGTCGCCGAATTGCCGTCGAACAGCAAATATCCTACCTGCTCCTTCGACAAACCGGAACCGGGATACTGCACATCGGAGGCAGTAACTTTAGCCAGCATCGGAACATCAAGGTAATTTGCCGGATCCACAAGGTACAGCTTGGAGCTGTCGGTTGTCAAATACGTTGTTTCTCCATTCGTACCGTCGTTCTTTTTGTAGTCGATCGCAAATTTAACCGGACCTGTCTGTACATCTCCATCCAAGGTTGCCACTGCCGTCCAGTTGATATTGTCTTCCGTGCTGACCGTCGCATTCTTGCCCTGGATTTTGACCTGTACGTTCTGAATCGCTTCTTTTGCTTTAATCGTTAATGTTGCCGTATGGCCTATCTCAATTTTGCCGTTGATGCTCTGATCGGAACCGATCGAAACCGACTCCAGCTTGTTGTCAATCTCATGGCGTTCGCCATAGATTCTAAATTCGGCCAGCTCAAACAAATTCTGAACGGCACTACGAAGAGCGTCAGGCTGCGGATCAATCATTTCCATTTTGATAAATCGAAATGGCATATTTTTGTACGCATCGTCTACTTCAATGGGCGACACGCCATCGGTATACGCCGTTTGTTCCGGTGTTATCCGCGTCCAGGTTTCCCCGTCATTGGAACCGAAAACCGTCGTACCTGCCATACGATCGACAAAGTTCATTCTGCCTTCAAAAGAAAAGGCATCGGCTGTAACCTTATAATCAGCCCCGAAATCGAGTATATGGAACAAACTCGGATACTGCGCCAACGTGAAAACCGGGAAAGTATTATCATTGCCATCCACAAGAAGAGAAATCGAATCGCCGAAGGTGGATTTTACAATACCGGTATAATCCATACTTCCATCAGATAACGAAGGCGTCAATAATTGAAGACTTAAGGCCGCGCTTCTTAGGCGTAACAGCTGCTGATAAAAAGCTTCATCGGACGCAGTCGCAATTTGACTCATCGTTTCATCATACACGGCATTGAATTTATTCAGTGATGCTGCCACGTAGCTTTTGTTCGAATCGTAAACAGCAGTCGCCGCTTCTACTGCAGAAGTCCGATCATCGCTTACAACGATATGGACATTCTTGGCGGCAAGTGTCGTACCGTCGGATGCTTCCGCAATAAAGGAAAACGTTCCGGATTGCGTCGATCGCCACGAAAATGCGCCTGTATTCGCATTGAGATCAGCACCATCCGGCAAATTCGAGCTTCCATAGGAAACTGTATCCGTTGAACCGGAATCCGCAGCGGAAAGGTCAAGGGTTATAGGCGCACCGACGTAGGCGTAGATATTCAGATCCGCAGCTCCGGCATTAAATACTGGAGGAGTCAGTTGTTCGCCTGCTTTAACATTGAGGTGATCGACGTCAACCGTCGTTCCTTCGCCTTTCACACTCATGTAAAGGAGGCTGTAATCGGCGTCAAGCTGACCATAGGTAACATGGCTTATCCCCATGTCATAGGTGATATATTTCCACTCGCCGTTCGTATCAGGCAGCGTCAACTTATGGTATGGCGTTGAAGCGATTTCTTTGCTCAGCTCTACTGTAGCCGGGCCGTCCGTTCTAAACTTCAATCCAATTAGGCGGGAATTCGTACGATTGGCATACGACAGATTCTGAATGACAATATTACTTCCCTCAGCCGTAGCATTAAACTCTACATACGAGTCGGCGCCTTCTTGCATGGTTGCCGTGTTGTGATCGAAAGCCGTGTAGCGGTCTTCAATTTCTACCAGCGCAGCGCTTGATTGCTCTTTGGGAAGATATTTTGCCCCCTCAGATTCAGCCTCCTCCGGAATATAGATCCAGAAGTCTGCGCCTCCGTCCGGACTTTCCCAAGCTTGTCTTAACGATCCTTGATAGTAATAATTGGACGGGATTCTCTTCGTAAACGCTTCATAGAAGTATGGAGCTTTCTCCGCTACATTAATCCCTTTCACATAGGTATAATAATAATACATATCCCAGAATTGGGCGGTATTCGTTCTTCCTCTGTAGGAGTCCGAGAACTTATAGTAGATGCCTTTTACAGTGCCATCTTGAGTAATCGAGAATGGAGTCGGCACCCATGAGGCGTCATAACCAAGCATGTACTTCCAGAAAAAGTCGGTGGCCGCTAAAAAACGATCATCCAAAAACTCATAATAGCCTACCGCATTGTCCTGAGTGGACACGGTGCCCTCTACCGGGTCGACTTTGGTTCCTTGGGCAAGAAACATACGCGACAGAATGGCAGAGTTCGTTAAGTCACCCGCGCCATGCGCTTGGTCCCGGCCCATCTCCACATGCTGAACGACCGGCGTGTCTAATACCTCGCCTGTCTCTGCATTGGTATCAACCAAACGGAACAGCTGCTTAATCGATCCATTGAAACCCTGATTAGTTGCCGTCTTATTCACGGTTGCCCATTCGACAGCTTCGTTATATCTCTCTCTATTATCGGTGAAGATATAACCCGCCATAGCTCCCAGCAGCGGATAGTTATGCTGGTTCATAAAATGACTGTTTTCATGCATAAAGGTTTCGATTGCCGGAGTAATCAGGTTATTCGTAAAATCGGCGGTATCTTTGTCCGTCCACTTCAGTTCTTCGGTCTGATAACTGGAATACCTTAAAATTTCTGCAGCAGTTACCATACGGTTGAGCGGAATGCCCGTATGAATATGCGCATCATTAAAATATTTGTATTGCGCAGGATCCATCTGGGACCAAATACGGATAATATGCATCGCATTTGCCCGATAAACCTCATCGCCGGTTATATAGTACATCAGCGATTGTGTATACGCTTTCAGTCCATCGGCAATATATCTCGAATTAAAGCCTTGACTGTCAAAAGCATAAACGGCTGGCTTCGTCGGATCCGTGGAACTCTGGTTGCTGGACGTAACCGTTTTTGAAGCGGTTGCAGATACGGTCATGGCCTTATAATAGGAATACCAAGGTTCTTTTTGTGCCAGCACCTGCGTTCTCATGTTTTCAAGTATCGCTTTAGTTACTCCGACACCAGGATGGGTAAAGCCGTTGGTAACGGTTTCATTGATCTCAACCGTGTAACCTGTGCTTATAGCGCCTCCGTCACCCGATTCCACAGCTGAAACCGCTCCTGCCGGCGCAAGCGTTGCAAACATGGTCACTGTTACGACTACTGCCATCAGACGTCTCCATTGATCTCTGAAATGAAATGCCGTTTTACTCTTCATTTGAATCCTCCTCGTATGAAAGATCATAGATAGTTTTATAGGGAATGCCGGCATCAAGCTGATGCCGGCATCCGGTACTCTTTTCTACAGGGGTTACTTGCCGCCGTTATCGAGGAAAGCTTGAACCTGATTGATCACTTCCTGACGGACTTTCTCCAATCCATAAGCCCCCATTTGTTTATTCATTTCTTCTGCTTTTGCCTTCCAGTCTTTGACCATACCGTTTTTGAAGACCGGGTCGTTCTGTGAGGTAAGCGGGCTGATCTTTGCGATCTCCGTCTTCACCGGCTCTGCATTGAAGACGAAACCGGCAAGCGGCTGCTGGTAATAAGTTTCTGGCTTAGATTGATAATCAAGCAGCTTAAGCGTCTCCGCATCGTTGTCCGAATTGATTCTGGACATCGTCGGCGACCATGTGAACTCATAGCCCGGGAACAGATAATTAGTTGTCTTGTCTGTCATCTTATAGTTGCGGTCGCCGTCTTTCGTCCAATGCACGCCTTCAATGCCGTTCTCGAACAAATCGTGATTTTCTTGGCTGCTAAACAACCAGTCAAAGAACTTCATAGTGCGGTCTGCATTTTTGCTCGTAACCGGAATAACGATATCGTTCCATGCTTTGTAGTCGGTTCCGATTGCTCCAGCTTCCATGTTGCGCATTTTGGAGTTATAAACAAACAACTCAATATCAGCACCTGGCACAGCCGCTTGAAGCTTTTGACGGACTTGAGCGGTGGCATTAATTGTCGCTTCATTCGCAGCCGATTTGCCGGCAACAAACAGCGCCCCAGGATCCTTCTCGGAAAGAACGTCTTTCTGCACGAACTTGTTCCACTCTACAGCCTTGTCATATTGCGGATAGAAGTAGTAAGGATCGTTGTATGGAGCAGGCAGGCTTACATATTTATCTGCCGAATCCCCAAGCGTCGTTGCGCCGAGCACTTTTTTGCCGTCATCGGACAAGATTACGTTGAAGGCAGGCGAAACGCCGGAAATCATTTTTGCGTTCGTCAACTTTTCTTCATTAGCGAACATCTTAAAGAATCCACGGTCATTCTTAAGGGCGAATGGAATCATTCCTTTTTCCGATTCCTGTACTTTCTCCAGGTAAGCTTTCAGATCATCGTAGCTTTGAATCGGCTGCATACCGTATTTTTCACGCAGATCCTTGCGGATGTATACGACCTCGATATCGTAGAACGCATTGGTCAGCGGAATAGAATAAATATGGCCGTTAATCTTGTTGGCGTTCAAGAATTCTTCCGAAAACGCTTTCTTCAATCCCGGATATTCATCGTTATTGAAGTATTTGTCGAGCTCCTGATAGTAGCCGAGCGACACGTTTTGGTTAAGAGAGCCCCACGGCGCGTCAAACGCGGCATCGACCTCTTCGCCGGCCGTCATCTTGAGATTCAGCTTTTGCTTGTGATCCGCGAACGGGTTAAACTCGATGTCAAACTTTGTATTCAGCGTATCTTTGGTCCGTTTTTCGAATTCGGCCAGTACCTGATCCATTTCGATTGGCTTATCGCCGAACAACATAAGTTTTAATGTAACCGGATCCGGAGCACCTGTTTCGTTAGATGGGGTCGAATTAGCTCCTTGAGCATTGTCATTCCCATCGCTTGTTTTGTTGCCGCTGCATGCTGCCAGCAGCGTGACCAGCATGGTCACGAGCAGCAGTACGGATAAACCTTTGCGTGTGCCTTTCATTGTCTGTTTCCTCCCTTTAGTTGTTTAATCTATACTAAACCGCCCGTTAAGGCGAGCTCAGCCGCTTTTGAATCAGCCTTTAACGGCTCCGACCATCAGGCCTTTTACGAAATATTTCTGCAAGAACGGATACAGGAAGATGATCGGTCCGATCGTTACAACGGTTGTAGCCAGCCTTGTCGACAACGTCGGGACGACATAGTTCGGCAGCGAGATTTTGGCCGAAAGCTGGTTCGCGAAATCCGCGTTGTTCATGATCCGCATGACCAGATATTGAAGCGGGAATTTGTTCTCGTCGGAAATGTAAAGCATCGCTTCGAACCATTTGTTCCAGAAGGCCATGGCGTAAAAGAGTCCTACCGTGGCCAGCGCCGGCAACGAGATGGGGAGCACGATTTTATAGAAAATATAGATGTCGTTTGCCCCGTCGATTTTGGCGGATTCCGCAAGCGACTCGTCTACCGAATTAAAAAAGTTTCTCATCAAAAACATGTTCCATGGACTGACAAGCGCAGGAATAATCAGCACCCAGATCGAATCCCTCATCCCCAGGTATTTGGAGATAAGCAAGTAGTTCGCAACAAGTCCGCCATGGAAAAGCATTGTGAAGTAAACATAGAAGTTGATCCCGTTTTTGTATTTCAAGGCGCGAATGGATAGCGGATACGCTAGGGCGCACGTTACCAGCATGGCGATTGCCGTGCCGACAACGGTGACGAAGATCGTCACCCCATAAGCCCTGTAAATCGTATCGTCCTTGAATATCAGATTATAAGCGGCGAGCGTGAATTCACGCGGCACTATCGAATAACCATCCCTAAGGATCGATGATTCGGATGAAAGCGAGCTGCTTATTACGGTCACGAACGGAATAACGCAATAGATAGCAAAGAGGGATAGAACAATATAAATGATTGCTTTTAACAGCCGATCGCTGCTGCTTTCCTTTATCATGGATGCACCTGCTTTCCTAGTCATTTAAAATAGCGCCGAGTCCGGGCTGAATTTACGGGCCAATTGATTAACGGTTATAACAAGGATGAAGCCAACCAGTGACTGGAACACGCCTACCGCTGCCGCCATACCCATATCGTTAAGCTCCATGAGCGCCCGGAATACGTACGTGTCGATAACGTCCGTCGTCGGATAGAGCAAGACATTGCGGCCTACAATCGCGTAGATCATGCCGAAGTCTCCGTAGAAAATACCGCCCATGGCGAGAAGCATCATCAGAATGACAGTCGGCTTCAACAAAGGAAGCGTAATGTAGCGGATTTTCTTCCAACGGCTGGCACCGTCTATCGATGCCGACTCATAAATGTCCGGGTTAATGCCCGTAATGGTCGCAAGATAGACAATCGCTCCGAAGCCTGCCCCTTGCCAAATTTTGATCAATACCAGAATGATGGGCCAGATAGCCGGCTCGTTAAAGAAGGATATCGGTTCAAAGCCTAACGATATGAGCCATTTGTTGAGCATTCCGGTATCGCTG
Source organism: Paenibacillus harenae DSM 16969 (assembly GCF_000422465.1). Classification (GTDB taxonomy): domain Bacteria; phylum Bacillota; class Bacilli; order Paenibacillales; family Paenibacillaceae; genus Pristimantibacillus; species Pristimantibacillus harenae. The sequence goes on from NZ_KE383843.1 coordinate 158,569, forward strand.
GAGAGCAGCGCCGTCACGAACATGGCGATAACCGTCCAGGACAGGAAGTTCGGAAGCGTCACGAGCGACTGGACGATCCGTTTGAACCATTTGCCTCCGAGCTCCGAGAACATAACCGCGATGGCGACGGAAGCACAAGTCCCGAATAAAATGAAAAGCGCATTCAGGAAGAGCGTGTTGAAAATGACGTGAAGCACTTCATTCGACTGAATGAAAAATTCGAAATTTTTGAAGCCGACAAACTCGCTGCCGGTAATGCCTTTGATTGCGTTGAAATTTTGAAACGCGATGACGATACCGCCCATCGGAAGATACGAGAATACAAATACTAGCAAAATACCCGGTAGGGTAAGTAGATATAATAAGCCGTGCTTGCGTATTTCCGTTAAGAATGCTCCCCCTTTCTTCCTTACATCTGTATCGGGAGTCCGTGTCCTTAGGGCAACCGAATCTTTCATTTGGATTCCTCCTCTTTCTCTCTTGTAAATCGATGTAGATTGTTCGTTGGCACTAACTTTAACAAAAATGTTTCGAAGCTTGAATGAGTCTTTTTAAGATCAAAATGCGTTTTTTTAAGTTTCAAATACCGACACTTACGAAATAGAAAAGACGCATGCCTCGGCATGCGTCTTCGTTATGATTATTCTTTGCGGATTTCTACGTACCTCCCGCGTCCAGGTAGGCTTGAATTTGTTTGATCAGCTCGCTTCGAATCTTATCAAGACCCAGGCTTCGAAGCTTCAGATTCGTTTTGGCGGCGGCGGAACGCCAATCTGGCTCGAGTCCGTTGCGGAACACTTGCGCCATTTGATCCGAGACCGGCTGCACCTTCGCGATTTCTGATTTAACCGGCGAAGGGTCAAAGCGAAAACCGGAAAGGGGTAGCCGGTAATAGGTCTCCGGGTCGGCCGAATAGCGAAGCAGCTCGACCGCCTCTGGATCGTTACCGGCACTAATCCGCGACATGGCGGGATTCCATGTCAATTCATAACGCGGAAACAGATAGTTCGTAGCGGCAGGCATCGGCTTATACATCTCATTCCCTGCTCCCATCCAATGTTCGTCCTCCATACCGAGCTCGAACAGATCGTGGTTTTCCTGACTTTGAAACAGCCAGTCCAGAAACTTCATCATTTCGTCGGCATGCTTTGAGGTCACAGGGATAGCAAGATTATTCCAAGCGCGATAATCGGTTCCGATACAGCTCTTCTCCATCTTTCGTTGACAAGTAGAATATACGAACCCTTCCAGTTCCGCACCCGGTATGGACGTGATCAATTTCTGGCGAATTTCCGACCAGTTCGACAACACAGCTTCGGAAGCGGCAGATTTTCCAGCCGCGAACAGCACCTGCGGATTTCGCTCGGTCAAAACGTCCTTTTGAATATACTTATTCCACGCCACAAATCGGTCGAACGAACCGTAAAAGTAATCGGGATCGTTTAATGGGGACGGAAAATCCTCATAAGCGCTTAATGGATCGCCGTAGGTCACGGCCCCGAGCACATGCTTTGCGTCCTTGGACAAAACAACCTGAAAGCCGACTCCTACTCCTGAAATCATGTGAGGAGCCATCCGGTAATGCGTCTGCTTGTCCTCATTGGCGAACAGCTTAAAAAATCCCCGATCGCCCTTCAACGCTAACGGGATCATATCGGGATACGCTCTGGCAACGGCTTGCAAATAGGCTTCCAGATCTGCGTAGCTTTCAATCGGCTCAAGTCCAAGCCGCTCCCGCAGGTCCTTGCGGATGTATACGATTTCGATATCATAAAATAATTGGGTCAGCGGTATGGCATACAAATGTCCGTTAAATGAATTAGCTTCTAAATATTGCGGAGGAAATGCCTTTTTCAAACCGGGATATTCGTCGTTATTAAAGTACTTGTCTAACATTTGATAATAGCCTTGGGCCACATTTTGTTCCAGACTCATCCATGAAGCATCGAATACGGCATCGACTTCCTCGCCTGCTGCAAGCCTCAGCTTCAATTTTTGTCGGTAATCTTCCATGGCATTCCATTCCATATTGAGTTTCAAACCAAGAGAATCATTCGTTCTCCGCTCGAACTCTTGAAGCACGAGATCCATATCCGTAGGTTTGTCTCCGAAAAACATAAATTTTAACTCCTGCGGCTCCGGACTATAGGGATCGTCTCGCATTTTTTCGGGCTGCGATTGTATCATACTGCAAGCTGAAAAAAAGATCATAACGAATGTAAGCAACACTGCAGTTCGTTTTTTCTTCAACAACATACTCTCGCCCTTTCTAAGATGGAAGCGCTTCATACGCTTAGTTTACACCAAAAAACTGCACAGGGCATATATAGGTTTGTGATAAAAAACTGCGGTTATTTAAGAAAAAACTGCTTTTTTTTAGGAAATCGTCCGCTTCCTCTTCAAAAGCATTACTCATTGCTTCAAAGCATCCCACATCCGATCCGCTTCCTTCATGGCCGCTTCCACGCTCGTCTTGCCGGTCAACCAATCTTGAGCGGTCTGATAGAACCAATCGCTGAATTGAGGGGGAGGTATATTTCGCCCTGAAAAGCGGTCCATAAACATAGATTTCCCGGTTTTTGGATCGTCTAAAACGCGAAACATGCCTGACATCGCTTCTGGCAGAGGGTAATCGATTTCTACGTTCGTGGATGGAATTCCGTTAACCGCCTGCAAGTAGCGGGAATACTGATCCTCGTTGTAGAAGTAATGGAGAAACTGTGTGATGGCTTTAAGCTTGTCCGGATCCTTCGCCGCTTTGGCAGATATCGACCATCCGACCGGCGCCTGAGCCCCAGCCACGTTTATTTTTCCATTATCATCCGGCAGCGCAAAAAATCCGTATTCGAAGGAAGGATCGGCTGCCTTGATTTGATTGAACATCAAAGGACCGGATAATAGCATAGCTGCTTGACCTGAAACGAGGATGGAGGCCGTTTGGTTATCAGTCGTCGCAAGAAAACCCAGGGCCACATAACCGTACTCCCAAAGGGAAGCAAGTTTGTTCATTGCCTTCATGGGCCCGGGATCGGTCCAGCTTACCTTGCCTTCGCTCCGCTGTGCATTCCAGTCCGGATTGTGAATATAAACCTCGTCAATTAGAAACTTGTTGATCCAGTACCCCATATGTCCAATGTCTTTGGCACCGACTACGATGGGATCAATGCCCAGACGTTTAATTTTTTCGCAAGCCTCCATAAATTCGCCGAATGTTCTGGGCGGCGCATCTATCCCGGCATTACGAAATATGGATTTGCTGTAGATTATGCCTTGCGGTGCGGGCAGGTCTAGCGGCAAATTATAAAAACGGCCGTTTACTTTCGGAACGACTCGAAGCAAATTAACTAAATCACCAGGAATTTCATGGAGCAAACCGGCGTCAGCGAACAGCTGCGTTTCGCTCATTTCCACCAAATCCGGAAATTCCCCGACTGCCTCCTTCATTTTCAAGTACTCCCCGTAGGAGCCGGTCCATGTTTCATTCGCTTCATCGATTACGATATTCGGATGTGATTTCTCGAAAGCGCCGATTACCGAAGAAATGCCCTGCTTGTGCAATAAATCGTCTTTTGCATAGACCATCGTAAAAGAGAGCGGCTTCGCTAAGCTATTGTCTTCAACAGCTGTACCGCTTCCTTTAAATATTCCGCATGATGTAAGTACGGCCAGACTTCCCAGTATAACCAGTAAGGCTGAAATCCGTAATCTCTGCATAGTCGTGGCCTCCTTATGGATGTATCGACTGTTTGTATTCAAGAGGCAGTTTGCCGTAACGTTTTTTGAAGGTATCGCTGAACTGCCGCGGATTATTGTACCCGATCCGGTCAGCGATTTCATACACCATCAAATCGCTCTGCATTAATAAGCGCATCCCATTCTTCATCCGCACCTCGGTGAGGTATTGCTTGAAGTTTTCGCCGGTATGCTTTTTGAAGAAACTGCTGAAATAATAAGGATTCATATAAACAAGCGCAGCCATCGATTCAAGCGTAATGTTCTCCGCATAATGCTCTTCAATATAGGATTTAACCTGCACGAGCTGCATAATTTCCTTATTGCCTATTTTGGCGGCAGCCTCACGGCGAATCTCTTCAATTACTTCGCTTGCGTGTATGGCCATTTGCTCGAACGTTTGGAAGCGGTCCAGCCTCGCAAGCAGTTCGTGATCGTCAAGATCGGCCGTTCCCGCAAAAATGCCGTAATCCTTCAGTTCCTGCCGTATACTGGTGATTGCCCCATAAACAGCGGATACTGCGACATGTTTGCCGCCGGGAGCAAGCATTCGAAATGATTCCATCAGTTCGCTTACCTTTTCATCCGTATCTCCTTGGGCGGGATTGATCAAAGCGGTCACAAGCTTCTTCAGCAAATCGTTTATTCGGCTTTTTACATCCGAATCCGCTTTGGGCTGCTGTCCCTCAATGACACAGTTCCAACCTGAAAAAAATTTGCCTTGCAAGGAATTCATCGCAAATTGTGCGGAAATGTTTGCCTCGTCCAACGTTTCAACCGCTTTTCCGACGCCAATCGTAAAGCTGACCTTCACATACCGATTCAGCTTATCATGGAAATCCTGCGATAAAGATAACGCCTCTTCCAGTCGGTCATGCTGGAGAAGAATGCCATGCAGCTCGCCTTTCCGAAAATAGATGCCTGAGTCGGTCTGCGCAATGGATTCGACAAGGACATTCGTGATGGCAAAATCGAGCAAATTGCGCCCCAGTTCCATCGGGTTGTTCCCTTCACTTATAACGCCGTCCAATTCGCCGAAGCACACGGTAATATATTTACTTCGCGAAACGAGTCCCATTTTTATTAATTGGACGGATGCGCTTTTATCGCCGTCCGTTATTCGCACAAGCAGTTCTTCAATGGAATCGTTTCGCTTCTTCAGCTCGAATCGAACTGCCATTTCTTTCTCGCGGACTCTTTGCGACTGGTCGCCGATAAGCCGGATCACTTTCTGAACGGCCTGCTCCAACTGATTTTTATCAACAGGCTTAACCAAGTATTCGACCGCCCCGTACCGCAGCGCATCCTGGGCATAGGAGAAGTCGCGAAAAGCGCTAATAAACACAACTTTTATATTCCGGTTCGTCTCATGAATTTCGCGGATGATATCAATACCTGTGTACCCGGGCATGCTGATATCGCTAATAATCAAATCAGGCTGAGCCGCATCCATCATTTGCCGCAGTTCTTTCCCGTCGTATGCCTCGCCGACGATTTCCAGACCAAGCTCATTCCAATGCAGCAGCTTGCGCAGCCCCCTCAGAATGACAGGCTCGTCATCCGCAAGCAGCACTTTAATTTTTTTCATATCGAAGCTCCTCCCTTCGCAGCGGATACAGCATTTGAATCGAAGTACCAATTTGCGGTTTGCTCTCGATCGTAATTCCATACGGCTCTCCGCATGCCTGAATCATCCGCGCATGCACATTTTTGAGGCCGATGCTTTTTCCTGTTACGCTCTCTCCCTCTGCCAACTGAGACTGAAGCCATGCAAGCGTTTCCTCATCCATTCCGACGCCATTATCGTATACCGTAACTGCCAAGCTGTCCGCGTCCAATTTCTCGATCTTAACAAGCACGGTACCTTTCCCTCCTTTTGGACGGATGCCATGCTGAACCGCATTCTCGACTAGCGGTTGAATGGACAGCTTCAAAATAAGCGCTTCAGCAAAGCTGTCCTCCAATTCTATTTGCAGGTCGATCCTGCGGTCGAACCGTACTTCGATCAGATGAAAATAACTTTTCAAGTGCTCTAATTCCCGCTGAACGGTTACCCACTCTTCGCCGAAGTCGATTACGTATTCGAGCTGGCCCGCCAAGGCATGGATCATGTCCGCTACCTCCACGGCATCGTCGGCTACGGCGCTCATACGAATCACTTCCAATGTGTTGTATAGATAATGAGGCTGTATCTGCGTCTTCAGCGCATTCAATTCCGCCTGCTTACGTTTGATCTCGGCTACATAAGCGTCATTGATAAACAACTGAAGCCTTTCGATCATCCGGTTGAAGCCATGCGCAAGCCGCCCCATCTCATCCTTGCGCGTTGTCGTGATTCCGGTTTCAAAATGTCCCGATTCGACGCGAACCATAAGCCGCATAATATCGAGAACCGGTCGGCTGAACGTCCGTGAAAACAAAGCGCCAAGCGCGAGCAGCGCGAGCAGACATATCGCGGAAGCAATAATTACGTTCGATCGGATCTGAGTGAGAGAAGCGAAGAAATCGGCCTTGGCTACCAGCCCGATGACTTGTCCGCCGATGAACGGTATCGGCTCCGAGTATAGCATCCTGGTTCCGCTTCTTTTGGCTGCCAGCTCGTCGAATCGTTTCCCGAGCTTGTCTCCTTGATTGGAATAGAGAATATAACCATTGCTGTCAATGACATATACTTCATCCCTCCGATCAAGCACAACCTGCTGGAACAGCTTATCGAATATATCAAGATCGACGTCGAAATAAAGCGTGCCAAGCACCTTTACTTCAGGACCTAGCTTGCCGGAAGTATCATTTAAGTTACGCGCAAATGTAATCACCGGTCTTGTCGAACCAAAATACGTCTCCGGATGTGGCGGGAAAACAGCAAGGAGCTTCTGTTTTCCGGTTAGCGTATATGCCCAGCTAACCGGCGGGAAAGGCTCATTCGGGTCGAGCACCTTGTTGACACGCGACTGGTTAAAGACAGATTGATCGGACGTGCGGACGAATAATGCGTTCTCAATATGCGTATCACTATATAATATTGTTTTCAAGAAATCATTGATTGTCATCAAGTTTATCCTGCCGAGACTGTTGATTTCCTCTTCCAGCATAATGCCATGCCGATCGGCAATATTCTGCGAATTATAATACATGTTTTTGGATATTTCATTGTAATTACGAAAAATGTCATCCGCATTTTTACTCAGGTAAAGCAGCATTTGTTTAAAATTGTTCTCCGTATTCCGCTCCACCTGGTCGGTAAATTGATTGAGCGAAAGCGCACTAAGCACAAGGAGAGGAATCATCCCAACGACAAGAAAAGCCAAGGATAATTTAAAAAAGATACTATGCCTTATCGTCGTCAATTTGATCATGAAATCGTCCCCCGGACACTTTGGTGTACATAAAGGTGTTCCAGCTTATCATAACCGATAAGGCTCCTGGCAGGAAATGAAGTAATTTATGGCAAGAGTGCGTTTTTTTTAGAATCGAAAAAGGCCACCTCTTGACCGTTTGATCCGATGATGGCCTCATTAGATGATCGTCGGCGTGGACCCTGATCGGCGGATCGAGCGTGTATTAAGGAGCAGGTCCTAACAAGGATTGCTCCCATTTTGGCTGCGGTGGTTGTTTTCTTCTACATTGAAACAGTGCCGAGGGTATTGACGCGTCGTAAAGGGTTAATTCGCCAAATCATTTTTTGGACAGAGACGATCTGGACGTTTCAGTGGATGGGATCGAAACATTGGAGCTCCGGATCCGTTGCATCTCCACGACAATGGGTACAAGCCACTTCTCCGGGCCATAGATCATCCAGTTTCCCATCGTTTGCCGTTACAGCGACTATCAGCGTATTCCTGGCGGGGAGCATCCGCGAGATTTTCTTGCGGGATTCAAAGGCTGGCTATTTGCAAGGGTGTGTTGCTGGTCGGATGCTGGGCACATGCGCGTCGCAAATACGATGAAGTGCTGAAAGCCGCGCCGGAGGCCAAATGTAATCCACACTGCGTGGCGTCGCAGGTGCTGGCGTGGTGCAGCCAACTGTTTGCGATCGAACGGGAACTGACAGAAGCTACACCCTAGGAGAGAGTGGCCGCTCGGAAGGAGAAGAGCCGCTACGTGCTGGATGGCTACTATGCCTGCTGCGCCAGCAAAGATCCCGGACGATGCCCAAGAGTATGCTGTGACAAGCGACCACTTACAGCTTGAACCAGTAGGAGAAGCTGCAGTGTTCATGCAGGACGGAAGGCTAGAGTTGGACAATAATCGCGGGAAACGGGCGATCAAACCGTTTGTGATCGGACGCAAAAATTGGCTCTTTACCAATATACCGCGCGGTGCGAAAACAAGTGCTGCGATCTACAGCCTGATCGAGTGGCAAAGGAAAACGGCCTGAATCCATTCCGTTATCTGACGTATTTGTTGGAGCAGTTGCCGCAGCTTGCTGATTTGCAGGATACGCAGGCGTTAGAGCCGTATATGCCATGGTCGCTGCAGCTTCCGGACTCCTGTCTCCTGAATTAATCTGGTGGGGGGCTTTACAAACAATTAAGATAGGAATTGTACAAACAACTCAGAGTAGGGCCAAGCCAGCAAAACATATTAGCCCTCAATCCTATCGTGGTCAAGCCCCATTTTTTTAGACATTCCAAAAAGCCTCTAGGCTGCAAGCTGGCGACGGTATTCCACCGGAGTCAGCTTGTTTAATTTTCTCTGGATTCTCTCATGGTTATAAAAATGAATAAATTCCTCTATTCTCCGTTGTGCCTCATCCAAAGAACGGACATCATAAGGATAGAGCGCTTCCGCTTTAACGAGAAAAAGCTCTCCATTGCGGCGTTGTCTAAACAATTGCCGCGTCTGGATATGCTGATTTGGGCGCCAACCGTAGGCAGCATGTCATGGTAGGCATGGGACGTGTACTGGAAGCCTTGATCGCTGTGAACGATCAAACCGGCATCTTACCAGTCACGTCTTTTTGCGCTTCAAACGCGGCTTTAAACGTTTCTAGAACCAATTCATTGTCATTTCGCTTGCTAATGTGGTAAGCGATAATGTCCTTGCTGCACAGGTCCTTAATAGAAAGGAATAGTTTCTCATCACCTACACGGTACTGTGTCACGTCAATTACCAATTTCTTATTAGGTTTGTCCGCCTTAAAATCACGCTGTAGCAAATTATCCGCAATACGACCTTCAGCTTCCGCTGCTTGGTAAGCACTACGGCAGCTACGCTAGCCTCCTTCTACTTGTTCTCATTTGATGTATCTAAACTCTATCACGGGAATAATATCTGTTAAATGAGGCGTTTTAAAGAGCCAAGCGCGCTTTCTTAAGCATCTTAATAGGTCTTGAAAAATTCTTTGCAAAAAAATAAAAAAACAGAAAGGATATAGTATCCCCTCCGTCATTCAAATAGAATGAAGTCTATTTCAGACCTCCGCATGCTGTGTCTTGCTGAAGTATTTCCCCTTTGGCATCGAGTTCTTGGACCTGAATGGACATGCCTTCGCTATCTCCTTCGAAGCCAGTGAGTTTAATGATTTGTACTCTTCCGTCTACTAATTCGACCTTCAATACATCACCAGAAGAAGCCCCTACCCATTTAATTTTTGCAGCATGTTCGTAGGGTTCAATGACAGAGATAAATCGTGCGCTTTTCCCTACAACTCGGGCGCTTAACATTTTTCTGCGATACGTTTCGTCACCTAAAGGGTAGTCGCCCCCGATGGATGCGACAAAACGGGTAGCTTTTAAATCTCTCAAATCTATGGTAATGATGCCTTCCTGATCCATTCTCAAAGGCTCGGACGGTATTGATCGGTTTAACTGCTTGCCCGCAAGCTTTACAGGACCGCCGAAATAATCGAGCCCGATGCCATAGCCAGGATCTACGTTCTTATATTCAAAAGGCAAATCAGCTAAATAACAAATCTCTCCGTTCTCCATGACGAAATAAGGGTCTCCCCAAAAAATCGTCTTCTCCGACTTTATCGGAAAACCATGCTCGCCTTCCACCGCTTCGGTCCTTACCCTCAGCTCCAATGTTTGAACACCTTTCACCGATAGATCTAGATCGTCTCTTCCCAGTATCCAAGATCCAAACTTTCCGTTGGCGAGGGTCCTACTATCGGCTATAACAGAATAATAAAGTTTCTTCTCCACGACAAAATATTCCGGGTCGGATCCAACGATCATTTCTACCTGCGGCGGCCAGACTGTATAGTGATCAATATTAAGCGGACCATCCTCATTGAATTCCGTACGATTCGCTTTATTATCATACCTATCTCCGAAGCCCATTTCGAAATGTGCTTTAACCGTGCCGGACATGCCGTACCACTCACAATCGGTAATAAATTGGGCGCTACCGAGAGGGTCCGGGTTAAACTGTTCAGTATGCCCCTTATGGTTCTTTTCTTGTGCTTCCAACTGAAGCAGTCCCTTGCAGTGGAACAAACAGTCGTAAACATGAGCCTCTCCCCCACAAATATAATCGAACATGACCACATAATCGTCTGTAACAACTATCATGCGGCGTTGCAAAATCGGCTCTGTAAAATCTGTACGCTGCGAGTACTCTGGTCTCTGCTTCGGAATTGGTACATATCTGCCTTCATTCCAGCTTCGCTCAGCAAAGGTTTTGTCTCCGTTTACTCTCCAGCCACCATACGGAGGGTGGGACCAACGTGCTTTATTTTCCACCGCACAGGCTTGGAATAAAGATCCGCTATGAAACAAAATTCTACTCCCAGGTGCCGGTTCCTGAAGCTTCTGATCTACAATCACCATATTATGAGTGATAGAATTTTGTACATAAAACTTGTACATAAACGTATGGTAGTTGTACCAGATACTTTCTGGGTTATAAAAGCTTTTTCCATAACGCATGATAGACAGCAAACTAGCCCGGTCGTAGTGGCCATGTGCCCCTCCATGCGAGCCGTATTTTACAACTGCTTGAATTTGTTCACGTGGAGTTCTTCCTTCTGTTTGTGAACGTAGAACGGCTACGCCTGCATTATCCGCATAAGCAGAGGATAAATACGGTTTTGATTCGCTCGGAATTAGATCTGGAACTGCATACAGCAAATCACGATCTGTAAGATCACAGGTCAAGAGAATATCGGCATACTCTGGCTTACGAAACAGGTAGTAAGCTAAATCGTACCGCGCGTCCATATATCCTCTGGGAGATATACCAGGCATTTTAGACTCAGCGGAATCATTAATCCCAAACAGAACGCCGCGATAATCGGCAAACGGGAGCAGGTTGTCCCATAGCTGCGTGATTGAACGATAGTTGTTTCGGCTTGGACCCCAAATATCGAGACATAACCCGTCCGTCTGGGGTTTACCGCCTGGAGTGACCTGTTCGTAATAGTGAGCTGGCACCCAGATGTCAGCCAGATTGATGCCCCAAGGTCTGCAGCTTTGCGTAATCTCAGAAAATAGTCCCGCAGCCATAAGGTTATAGCCCACCGAACATTCGTACCACCACCCGTCGTCAAGGGTTCCCTTGGACAGGTGATCTGTGAAACCTCCTGTTCCGTAAAGAAAGCGAGTCATACGCTCATAGTCTTGTAAAGTTTGACTACAATATAACGCGCCGATCATTTCAGCAAGCGACCAATTTGACAGATTTCCGATACACAGAGCCCAATCTATAAGTTCAATAAATAATCGGAAGGTATGCTGCACAGCGACGTGATCCTGTTCCGATAGAAGATCTGAATCGTAGAGGAGATCATAAACGACAGCTGCGTGCTTGAATAATTCGCCTTCATGAACAAGCTCCTGATGGCTCGCTCTTCTTGTTGCCGGATATCCATGCTCTGGATCACAAAGCCGCTTGAGGAAGAGTGACGCCTTCTCTGCCACATCTCGTCTACCAGTCACCTTCCAAACGATGGCAGCATTCTCCGCTTCATGAGAGTGATGAGTCAAAAATAAATAGGTACCTTCATGCAGTTCCGGAACTGACCAGTTGTCTGCACGACGTTCGTACATCTTGAGCAGTTCGTTGGCCCAATCGTAGTCGCAGACCTTACTTCGAACCTCCTCCCAACCGGATTCCGTCAGCTTCACATAAGGATGACGCAATGCGCATAGTGTAACCAACTCCAGTTCATCAGAGGCATCCCCCTGCCCCCCTGCAATCGCTATAATCATCTGTCGCTCTTGTCCACCGGGGGCAATTTTCTCCGGAACCTGAACATTAACTTGAACAAATTTGGTTTCTCCAGCCTCTAAATCAAATACAGGTGGATCCAAGTCGATAGACATTGTCTCCCACCCATACTTCCTGCAGATCAAATTTACAGGCTGACTGTCATTGGTACAGTTACTTACCGCAACTTCATAACATGCCAACTCACCGGCATGGACAGCTTTAGAAAGAACAGGAGCGCTGATATGAACAGTTTTCCTCCGCTTGAATTGTAATCGCAGCAAGGGAATGGATTCTTTTGATCCGTTCTTCCATTGTCCTGAAAGACGAATACTCCGAACAAATTTCCATTTGCCCGACAACGATTTATTATCATCAAATTGTTCTAACAAAAAAGTGATAGATTTTCTCCCACATCCGGAAACGAGACAGGTTGCCGAAGTATACTCCACTTCCTCTGGCATTGGGCTTTTATTCAGCAATAAACCAACCTCGGCCCTAAGTTCAAACAATCCCTCCGCCGGCAAATCCACTTCCATCTCCAAACAACGCCAATCCCTTAGATCGACGCTGAAGTCATTCTTTTCCTCAAATCCACGGATATACCAATTATTCGGTTTAACTACTCCTGGAAATTGTAATGTTATATTGTCACGAGGATTAAGAAGAATACCATCTCTAAATAAATCTGAGTTATCGTGCTTTATTTCCCATTGCAGGATATCAATTTTGTTCTCAGGATTGTTCAATTACGCCACCTTCTTTTTTCCAATAATTATTTATAAGCATAAATGTTTTATCTACGTTTAAGTCCTGTTACGTCCATATAAAATTTCTCCAATTCATAATTAAACTCGTTTGGTCGTTCCATGTTTGAAAAATGGCCGACATTTGGAATTTCCGCTCTTCGGGCAGAAGGAACTAAGGATAATAGCTTCTCCGAGGAACTGATGCTACCTTCCGCATCGTTACTTCCAATGATGACGAGTATCGGAAGACAAGGGTACTGTTTACGTAAACCATGAGTCAGAGCATGTCCAAGCAGACACTTAGGCTCTTTATATCTAAACGTCCATGCTGACCAATCGTTAATCATGCACCAGAGTGGTTCATGGATAGCATCTTTGAAAGCACCCGAGGAGTCCATTAGGCTTTCGAACCACTCGTCAACCCTTTTAAGAATATCGGGGTGCTGCCGCTCTGGAGCCGATTGAGTCGAAGTAATATCGATAATATTATGATCTTGCATCGTTTCCTGATCTTCCTCTACACTTTCATCTGCATATATTGCTCCTGCTGCAACAGCGACTGAGAGCGTATTTTCCGAATACAGATGCATAAAATCAAGTGCCACAAAAGATCCTAACGACAGTCCCACGATATGTGCCTGAGTAATACCCAAATGGACTATTAGCTTGTACAGATCCTCGGCATGTAAATAATTCCTGTCAGCTCGTGGCATACTTGAAAGACCGTACCCTCTCATATCGTATCGGACGACATGATAACTGGATGCCAGATGGGCAAATTGAGCGTCCCACATTCTGCGATCAACGGAATGTGCGTGCACCAATACGACGGACTGCCCTGCCCCTGCTGTTTCATAATAAAGCTTTGTTTCTTCATCAACATTGACAAAACCCGACAGGACTGACAGCCTAACCATCATTTGTTCTCCCTATAAATAAAATAATCAAAATCAGCGTACTGCTCTCCACCACTGACATCCTGTACACACATGCCGACGAAAGCGCCAGTAAATCCGAGTTTTCCTCCGTATTCGTCGGACAAAGTGCCAAAGTCGAGAACAGGGCCAAGATTCGACCAGTTGGACCCGTCGTTAGAAATGGAAAATTGTAACTCAGCACAGTTAATCTCCGCCCGAAGGTAGCAACGATCCCAGCCTTCTACGATAACAAAGCTGTTAACGAGCTCTTCGTACTTCCCTGAAATGCTTCTTATTACCCCAATGTGCTTGCCCAAGTTCTCATCATGGCTGATTCGCAGATAATAGTAATCTTGTTCGTCGTAGTATAAGACTAGCCCAGCCATTTGCATGAAGGACACTGGCTCAAATTCAACACAAGTTTCCGCTTTGCAATAAAAATGCTGTACGCGCCGTGCCACCATACTCTGTTTATGCCAAGAATGTAGTGATTCCCGTCCCCGCATGCGAAGATAACTTGGTCGCTCCCTTAAAGATAGCCAACTTTCCTCTGCAGGCGTTCGCAGTGTACTGTAGTGAATATCAAGCGTATCAGTTTCGAAATCACTCTGCTCAGCCGATTTCGGAAACGGATGTAGTTTAAGACGCGGTGTCTCCACTTCTATCGAAGGCAGCTTGCCGCCACTTGCAAGTCTTGGCCAACCGTCTTCTGTCCAGATAATCTTCTGGATGAATGTTTCACGTCCTAGTGGGTTAAGGCGTCTTCCGTCAGGAAGTTCTCGTACTGCTAAATGGGAAATGTACCATTCTCCATTTTGTGTTTGAACGAATGCGGCATGACCCGCATTTTGAATAGCATGTTCGGAGTTATGCGCCGTCGTCATTAGCGGATTTCCAGGCATCGTTTCGAACGGCCCCTCAAGGCTTCGAGCACGCGCAACACTCACGGCGTGATTGCGACCAGTGCCACCTTCTGCTGTAATTAAGTAATACCATCCGTCCTTTTTAAACATACAGGGTCCTTCGGTGACGCCAATTTCTGTACCTTTATAAATTACATGCTCATGCCCGATAAGTTTTCCCTCTTTATTATCGTATTCCTGAATAATAATACCGTCGAAACGCTGGTGTCCCATTCTGAAATTCCAACGCATCTGCATCAGCCATTTGCGGCCGTCATCGTCATGGAACAAGGCCGGATCGAAGCCCTTGGCGTTCAAATACACCGGATCAGACCATGGTCCACAAATGTCCTTAGCCGTGATTAGATAGTTGTGCAAGTCCTTGAAAACACCTTTACGACCAACCACGTTCGTATATAGCAAATAGAATGTACCTTCGTGATAAGTAAGATTCGGCGCCCATATACCTCCAGAGCTCGGAACGCCCACTAGATTCAGCTGTTTAGTACTAGAAAGCGGATAGGTTAACAGTCTCCACTGTACCATATCGCGGGAATGGTAAATGGCCACTCCTGGAAACCACTCAAATGTGGAGGTCGCAATATAGTAATCGTCTCCAACCCTCACCATGTACGGATCAGGATTACATCCAGGAAGTACTGGATTTTTAATGGTCATCGTTCTGTCCATTTCTATTCCTCCTATATCAATATGTTCTTTTTAGGGCATAAAAATCTTTTTTCTGTCGTTAAGTTTGTTCTAAAAAATTCGAAGTTGCCGACCATTCAACTTAGCAAAAGCTTCTACATGTAGTCATCGAAAAGCTTTGTTTTGTCTCGTGATACATCAGCCACAACATGCCGTCCCAGAAACTATTTATCCACCAGTTTATTCCATCCGCATTTTCTTTCTAATCTTTTCAATTACATCATTTATCCACGTTTCGTTTTGATTGGTTTATCAATTCCGAACCTGCTTTCTATTAGATATCTCTAAAATTCATGTCTATTATATTTCACTATATAGTTGATTGAAATGTAGGTTTCTTTAGAAGAGAGTGCTCTTTTTAAAGAACTTTTGGCAAATTATTAATAAACTTTCAGGTCGGTTCTTTTATAGCACCGTTAATTAAACGTATTAAGCAAGCGAGGCAGGTCATGGTTACGTCATTTCCTTTATCTAAGCTACTTGTTGAAATACTTTGACTAGATCGTATGTCGCACTGTTTTTAGCCATTCATCAGGAATACTTCAGGATGAAATCCTGAGAATTCATGAGTCTGCGTGAGGAAATTGAGTTATTTCGAGGGAGCTTAATAACTCGTGTACTTTGGAGCACTCGGCATTCGGCCAGAACGAATGGAATTGACAGCGGATTACATCTATGGTTTGACGGCCGGTTTGCTGACGGAGTCCAATACGTCAGGCTTTGCCGCCGTGAAGGACGAGACTCATATCATCGTCCACCTGTACGTCACATCCGGCAATCTGGACGACTTGCGGGATGCCTCTGATCGATTCGCCTCGAATTTATTGGACATCCTGCCCGACAAGAACGCGGTATTCGTCGCGTCAGGCAAGCTCGTCACAGGGTTGGCCGGTGCGGAGGAGTCCTACCGCACTGCCGTCATTGCCTTGCAGCATATGTTCTTTAACGGTTATTCCGTATACGGGTATAACGAAAACCAGACACCCGCGTACTCCTTCAATACCCATAGCGACCATGTTCGGGGAGCATCTGTCCAAGCAAGAAATCGGGCAATCGCTTCGGCTCATCTCCAGCCTCACCTTCGATATCAAGCAGCATAAGAACACTATGGTCAACAGTGTGAAAGAAATCTATTTCCAACTCCTGATTGCACTGGTTCGGGCGTCGGGGGATCGGGGCATCCGTTTGTTCGACAATGCCGATAGTTCGGGCTTCTTATGGAACATGGTGAACGAATTCGACACCTTGAGCGAGCTGAGAGATTTCCTCGTCATGAAGGTGGAACGCTACGCGTCGCTGCTTACGGAACAATCCCCTTATAGCGGCATTGTTAACGGCATCCTTCAATTCGTGCATGATCATTACGCGGACGTACATCTGTCCATCGGTCAAATCAGCGCCCACATGCTGCTTACGACTTCATATCTTTGCAACCGCTTCAAGCAGGAAACGGGTCAAACGATCAACCATTATATTACGGCTTACCGGATTGATAAAACCAAGGAGCTTCTGTGCGATCCCTCGCGCAAAGTGGCCGATGTATCGCTGAGCGTAGGATATAACAACGGAGATTACTTCGCGAAGTGCTTCCGCAAGATTACCGGAAGCAATCCATCCGAATACAGGGAGGGACTCGGAGGATGAGGTTTAAGACGGCCTAGAATTTCCGATTTTTCTCCGATCTCAAGCTTAGACATAAACTGATCCTTTCCTTCCTCATGCTAATCGTGCTTCCGCTCGGCGTCTATTTCTATCTGTCTTCAGAGCAGATCTACAAACAATTTTTGAACAGAACATCATTTTCGGTCACGCGAAATTTTTGGGTACTTTTATCTTACCGTACACACCGGATAAGACCAGGTGATGAGATGCCCACTATTCGCACGGATAACGGCCCTCAATTCGTCAGCAAACTATTTGGAGACATGTGCGAGAGCCTAGATATTACCCACGAACGCATACCTCCAAGAACACTTAATAAGAATGCTTATATTGAGTCCTTCCACAGTCTGTTGGAGCGCGATCTGTTCAGGAAGAGGGACTTTAAGACGTTTGAGGAAGCCTATGAATCGCTCGAACAGTACATGGATTTCTACAATAACCGAAAAATGCATGGCAGCTTAAAATTGAAACCTCCTGCCGTATTTTCAGCATGGGTCAAGACGCTAGAGGATTCTTCGGCATTCCATAAAGCGATGTAATTGCTCGAAAAAACGAGCAGTTCTACGTCTGCAGTATTTTTGGTGGGCAGGACTCCTGATTAAGGGAGCCTACCTGCGATAATAATCACATAGAATCAACGCTTCGCCTTATAAAACTCATGATACAGCTTCATGAGCGCCCTTTTCTCTATCCTTGAAACATAACTCCGCGAAATCCCGAGCTCCTTCGCAATTTCCCTTGGAGTCCGCTCATCTCCGCCGTGCTCCAGCCCGAAGCGACCGATTACAACTTCCTTCTCGCGGTCATTTTATGCTTTAGTCACATGAAAATAAACCTGCTTTGCCATAGTCTCAGCATCTCATTTGACCTGTCCTTGAACTCGGTTATCCTAGTACGTGTTTATCCGATTAAAAGTGATGCCGTTATAAACAGTTGCTCATGCAAAACGTAATAACAATTACAAAAATAAGGCTTTCCTTCCTCTATCTGTGCTATTTAATCACCGGCTTGAGAGGAAATATGCAGCTCTCTGTACTTAGCCGGTGTAATCCCCTCTTTCTTACGGTAGGTGGCGACGAAGTGACTAACATCATTGAAGCCTGCCAGTACAGACCCATCAGTTGATCACTTCGAAAGTCCGGACGATTATTCAGGAGCATCTTACGGAAGGTATCTCCATGAAGACTGTTACCGACTACATCGGTTTGCACCCCGTGAATCTGTCCAAAGTTTATAAAATTGTGACAAGCGAGACGTTCGATGATTATTTGTTTTGGATCCGGTTGGAACGCGCCACTGCAATTACGGACTTTAAGATAATCGAGATCAGCAGTCAGTTAGGCATTCTGACTCCGCCGCATTTCATTAAAATCTTCAAGAAGCATTATGGCTGCACGTCCAAGGAATTCCGTAATAAATGAATGAATAACCCTTTCCTTACCGGAAAGGGTTATTCGCAATTTATCTATTGAACGGTTTGTTGACAGTGGGCTATACCCAGCCTGGTGTGCTGGATGAATTTTACATATCGTTATTTAATACAATTGTATACTATCTGTGCAACTTGTGCTCGGGTAGCAGTGGCCTTGGGATCCAGTTCATTTCCATTTCCATCGATCATTCCCGCTTCCACTAATAACTTCATCGCATCTTTTGCATAGCCTGCTACAGCAGCTGTGTCAACAAATCTTTCATAGCTCTTACCATTTTTACCGGATGGAAGCTCATCCAGCTGCTTCAGAATGTTGAAAAGAATAACAGACATATCTTGTCGGCTTATGGTTGCTTCCGGCATAAATTTATTGCCGCCCACACCAGAAACCAACCCTAATTTTCGCGCAGTGCCCAGGTACTCGGTATAGTACTTATTCCCTGCATCCGAGAAATTATCGTTTATTGCAGCATCTGTCTCGATCCCATAAGCATCCATGACCATCATCAGAAAGTCAGCCCGCGTCACATTTTTCTCAGGTGCAAATGTACTGCCGCCAACGCCATTCGCAATTTCTCTTGCCGCCAAATAGCCAACGGCATCGCTATACCAGTTTTTCGAGGTAACATCATTGAATTTCACTTCGTTATATCCCACGGCATAATTTGAGAAATGGGTTGTCTGAAAGTTAACCTTTCCTGTTGCTGCATCATAACCTCCCCTAACCGGTTTGAGGTTTCCTGATTTGTCAATGTAGTATACAACAATGGCATTCTTCTTTTCACTCGTCATTGGAGTATAAGGCACGCTAATCTTTACCGTTCCTCCGTTGAATTCTGTAATTTCAGCATTACCTGCCTTTACAGAGAAATCAAACACCGATCTGTCTCCTATTTTGTTCTGAACATTTTCTGGCAAGTCGGATTTAGCAAGCTTCTTGATGCTTATCATGTTATCCGCTGCTGCACTCCCAATGGCAGCTACTGCTTTTGGATCAAAGGTGATCGCAGCAATGCCTGCATCCACTCTTAGATCAGCTTTAGTCGTGTCTACTAACGGTTTGAGACCTTCCTTCGGAATTACTATATTAACCGACTTTTCATCTGCTGCAGTATCAATCTTGATATCGATCACTACTTTTTGTCCGGCGGCTTCAGATTCTTTGGCCTTTTGGACCAGGTCGGTGATCACGCTTGATTCAAGCTTGGCAGTGGTTACATCTGTTGCCATATCCGTTGTTGTCTTGATCATAACGCTATAGAACGTAGTGTTGCCAGTGATAAGAGTATTAATTTCCCCGGTACCGCTACCAGAAGCATTATTGCCGTTATCTCCGCTAGCTGGGGGATCTTGCGTCCCTGGGGCGTCACTGGTTTTAACCAGAACAAAATCGTCAATGTTTCCCCATTGCCCACCGGAAAGTTTATAATGGGCACCTACGGTTAGCGTTCCATCCGTAACTTCAATATTATCTAGTGTTGGCTTGCTCCATTCTCTCCAGCCTGTATTGGTAAAGCTTTGAGTTGTACTGCCGGCAAAAATCTCCGAAACTTCTTCGCCGCCTCCACCGGAGACCCAAGCCGATAATGTATATTTTCCATTCTCCAGCCCCGTGATGGTTTGAGAAGCAGTGAATTCCGCAGGATTCGCACTCCAATAGTGTAATGCCAATGTGCCGGAGTGCACGTCAATATCTGTACTAACCGCGCTTGTATCCCCTGTAATGGTCCACGAATCCAAACCTTTCTCAAAACCAGAGTTCTGAATCAAACTGGAACTAGGCACTACGATAACTTCAGAAGAGTCTGTATAGCCGCCATCATATGTCACTACTGATATGGTTGCAGTTCCAACTGAAAGTCCAGAAATAATGCCACTATAAGGATCTACTTTTACAACTTCCGGATTAGAACTTGTAAATGTAACTCCTTTATAGGTTGCATTAGTAGGATTGATGTTAGCCGTTAACTTACCAGCAGCACCTACTTCAATTGTATTTGTATGCTTATCGAGTGCTATAGATTGCACAGGATGCCGGTTTATTTCGACAGCACCGTCAATAAATGCATCTAATGCTAATGAGGGTGTACCGTCCGGGTCCCATGCCGAATTAGGGTACCCAAAATAAATCCCCTCAGGTGCCCAATAAAATACACCCGTTCCCAAATCGTTCGGTACTGCATGTAATTTATTTTGCACAGCTACAAGCATGTTGTGAACGCTATCAGCATCCTTGGCAACGTCCCCCCCGACTTCAACTATCATTACTTCCTTCCTATATTTTTCTGCCAGTTTATTCATGTTTTCGCTTAATTCATTAATTGAGGATGTAAAGACTGAATCCGGATAATAAGATAAGCCAATGATATCATAATCGCTATCTTGGAGACCGGCAGC
The DNA here is from genome assembly GCF_000422465.1 of Paenibacillus harenae DSM 16969. Lineage (GTDB taxonomy): Bacteria > Bacillota > Bacilli > Paenibacillales > Paenibacillaceae > Pristimantibacillus > Pristimantibacillus harenae. Next base: position 179,219 of record NZ_KE383843.1, read on the forward strand.
TACGAGACCAGCATAAAACGAATCAACGCCAGCCTCAGCTCCACTTGATCTATGGATGATAACCTTGATGTCTGGAAAAACCGCTTTGGCTGCGCTCGATCCGGCTTGAATCAGTTGAACGAGGTTAGACGTATTGCTATATGCCCCCAACGGATGCATCATTCCATTATTAATTTCATTACCGATTTGTACCCATTCTGGTGTTACGCCTGCTTCTTTTAGAGCATTCATCACCTCAGAAGTATATTCCGATACATGTACTTTTAACTGATCTAAATTATCATTGGCCCATGCTGCAGGTGTTATCTGTTTTCCCGGGTCAGCCCAAGAATCACTGTAGTGTAGATCAATCATAACCCTAAACCCGAGAGCGCTTACACGAGATGATAAAGCAACTACTTCTTCTGTACTGCTATGGCCATTGGAAGGATCATCAGAAGGATCAACCCAAGCCCGTATTCTTATGCAATCAATTCCGTGATCCTTTAAAATCTGGAGAAGATCTTGCTCTTCCAAATTATCATTATAAAATTTATACCCTAAAGCCTCCAATTGTGGAAGCCAGCTAATATCCGCGCCTTTGGCAAATGAGCCAGGAACAGATGAAGGTTCTTCCTTTACGAGCTCAATATCATCAAAGTAGCCCCAAGTTCCCGCAGGCGCCTCGACGTCAAAGCCGATTTTGGCTTGGCCGTTCGTAACGACAATATTCGGCACGGTATACTGCTTCCACACATTGTAGCCTGTATTGACGACATCGGTGCTTAGCGTCGTCCCGCCCGCCGTTCCCCCGAACAGCTTCAGCTTCGTTTCGCCGCCGCCGCCCGAAGACCAGGCTTTAAGCGTGTAGGTTCCGTTCTCTAAGCCGGTCACGGTTTGTGTTAATTGATAAGTGTAATTCGAACCATTCCAATAATTGAAGGCATACGTGCCGGAATGGGCATTGCCCGCGTTTTCCGCAATTTTCCCGGAGTTCTCCGTTCCCGTTAAGGACCAGTGGGTCAGGTTGCCGCTTTCGAAGCCTTCGTTCTGAACTAGGTTAGGATTAGCCAACACCGTTATTTCAATCGATGCTTTCTGATTTAATCCGGTAACTGTACCTTCCAACGTGAATTTGCCCGGTTTATTAAGCTTGCCTTCGGCAATGGCATCCCAAGTTACAGCTGTATTCGAAATGGAGCCCTCGTTGTACAGCACGCCTGCTGTAGCTGGCAGCGAAGGCATCGCGCCCTTCGCAATGGTTATGGCCGGTGAAGCATAAACCATAACCGGAAGCTTTGCTGCATTGGAGTCTGGCGTAAACTTGAACGCGTTAAGAGAACTTAGTGCATTGCCGTCAAAATCGAACATCGCTTGATTTTCCCAGCCGTTTCCTTCGCCGGTTTTCCAGCCTACCCCCGCCAGCCATGCAGGCTCCCAATAGAAGATGCCAAGGCCTTTGTTGTCTTGCACATGGGCAACCGTATTCATGACGAGCTCCGTAACCAGCTGTTGATTTTCAGGCGTAGCTTCAAATCCCGCAATCCTCACCTGATCCGCACCGGCAATATTTCCGGGTCCGTCTACATCCTCTAGTGTGTGCGGGTAAGCCGTTTCGGCAACAACGACCTGTTTGCCGTAACGGGCAGCCATATCATCCATATTCGTCTTCAACTGCTGGAACGTACCGTGCCAATAAGGATAATAGGACATGCCAATGACATCATAGTCCACTTCATGCACTTCAACTTGATCGAAGAAATTGCGGAATTTATGGTTGTCGCCTCCCTCCGCCAAGTGAATCATAATTTTCGTTGTTTGGCCGTCCGGAGTCGTCTCACGGACCGCGCTCACACCTTCTTTCAACAGCTCAGCCAATTTCGCAAATTGGCTGGTCGAGCCGTCAGGAAGCATCATGCCGTTATTGATTTCATTACCGATCTGTACCATGTCCGGATAAGCATTAACCGCTTTCAAACCGTTCATGACTTCAGCTGTATAATCGTATACGGCCTGCTTCAATTCAGGAAACGTTAAGTTTTTCCAGGCTTCCGGCTTCGCCTGTTGGCCGGGATCGGCCCAGAAATCGGAGTAATGAAAATCGACAAGCAGCTTCATGTCGGCCGCCTTCACCCGCTGAGCCATCGTTATCAAATGATCAGCGTCGTTAAAACCATCCGAATGCATCGGATTATTCCACACGCGTAAACGGACGTAGTTGACGCCGTGTTCTTTGAGAATGGCTAGCAGCTCCTTCTCTTGCCTTTGGCCATTTACCAGGTCATAATATTTAATTCCCTTCGCTTCAATCGCCTGAAGCGTCGAAATGTCTACCCCTTTGATGAAGGTGTCCGGATCGGACGGCGCCGCCGCGTAAGCCTGCTCTCTCGGCTCAGAAACCACAAGTGTTGTAAGCGTTAACAAAATTGCCAGTAAAGCGCTTAATCCTTTTTGAACCCATGCTCTCATCACATTAATTCCTCCTTAGAAGATTATGTATACCATTTTAATAGGGGGCCGCACGCCCGCGCAGCTCCCAGCGCGAGGTGTTTCGCTGCATGACGGCGGTCGGTCAAAGCTCGCAGTGTATCTGGCTGCGGCTTACCGTCTAATTCAAATCTCTGTCGATATGGACGATAATCTGAATGGACGAATCCACCAATTTAGTGGCCGCGTCACCTGATATTACCGTTGTCGTAAACTTCTCCCACTGCTCCTCCGTATCGAATTCTCCGGTCACCTTTCCATCGTTCCAAAGCATGCCCAGATTAATTTCGCTGCCGATCTGCACCATGACTGGAAGCGTGTCCTGCTCCTTCAAATTCGTCAATACAAAGTACGTATAGTTAAAAACCTTATCATTACTAGATCATGCAGCTCCCTTGCCTTCGACCTCCACTGATCCGCGGGATCCGTCCACATGTCCGAGTAATGGAAATCAAGCAAAAAATGCATATTCAGCGCTTTGATTCGCTTCGCCATTAGCATTGTCCGCTCCCATCAGGATCGTGCAGTTACGCAACCGGATCGCGTTGATTCTTCATCTTTTTCAGCGTATTAGCCGATTGCACATTTCCCTTACTGTCCCGATCATCTCGATTTCATCCAAAAACGACACATCTATGCCCTTTAATAAATTTCCTGGTCACTTCCCATGGGCTCCTTAAAAAAAGGAGGAGTCTTCAGCCACCTCCTCTTCCCCTTATTTACTTGCTCGCAAGAAAAGCTTCGATTTGCGACTGAAGCTCAGTTTGAAGCTTATCGATGCCAGCCGCTTTCAGCTGCTTGATCAGATCCGCTTGACCTTTATCAAGATCCTTAATTAAACCGTATTCGAGAGGAATGGCATAACGAATCATGACATTGCCGACGTTGGCAACTTCGTTTTTCACTTTCGTATCGTCGAATACGAATGTTTCCAGATCGAAGTTGTAAACCTTCTGCTGCCATGCAGCTTCGATAGCATCCCCTTCAGCAGGGTAAGAAGCATCCTTTCGGTTCAGAGGTGAGTTAGCGCCCCAGTTAGAGAAGCCCATAAAGTTAGCCGTACCTGTAGTCGCGTTGAATTTGTCGTCGCCTACCGCTTCATAGTGTGTACCTGCAATGCCGTACATGAACAGATCATGAATTTCTTTATCGTTTTGCAGCAAATCGATAACCATCAGTGCGCGTTCCGCTTTTTTTGACGTTGCGTGAATCGCAAAGCCGTTTTGCGTTGAGATCGCGGCAATTTTCTTTTTGTCAGGCGTAAGATCCGCAATCGCAAGCTCTACCTCAGGCTTCTCTCTGCGCATCTCGGCCAGGTTCGAGGATAGCGTACCCAGGTTGTGAGCGTAGGATGCCGTTTTGCCGGCTTTCATATCCTGCCATATGTCATTCTTATTGTTAACTATATTTTTCGACCAAACATTGTTATCAGCCAGATCTTTGTAGTATTTCAGAAGCTCTTTAAACTCCGGCGTATCGTATACGTTGAATACTTTGCCTGTTACATCATCCAGTTTATATGCAAACGGGAAGTTTGCGTCAACAAGATTCCACTCATTATTCTGTTCAAGTAGAATTTGATCCAACTCATGCCATTTCCATCCGTCACCGGGTTTAGCGTTGTAAGCGTTAATGCTTTTTTCGTTAGCAGCGATCGTTATTACGTACTTTGCAAACGATTCAGGGCTGTTGACAGGGTCAAGATTGTATTTCTTGCGTAGGTCTTCGCGGATTATAACCGCTTTGTCTATCACCTCAGGCTTATTATTCGGAACCATGTACTGCTTGCCGTTCACCTTCGATTGCTCCCAAGCAACTGACGGCATCGTTTTCCACGTAAGCGGCATATTTTTCTGAAGCAACTCGTCGGTCAGCTCAAGGAAGCCGCCTTTAAGCGCTTGGTCGTTATAGAACGCCCAGTTTGCCGTATAAGCGATATCGAAGTCCTCGTTGGCAGCGAATTTTAATGGGTATTTTTGAATCCAATCAGACCAATCTAAAAATTCTGGTTGAACTGTTGCATTGATTTTCGTTTTCAACTTTTTGTTCAGCTCTCCAAATACCGTATCAGAGTCAATCGGCTTTCCGCCAAGGAGAAGCATCTTAATGACAAGCTCCTCTGATGTTCCGCCATTAGTTGTCGGTTCCGTTGTTCCTTCAGTTGGTGCGTTGCTTGCTTTGGTATTATTGCCCGCGTTGTTGTTGCCGCCGCAAGCGCTTAATACCGTTGCCAATACGAACACCAAGGCGAATAATAGCATGAATATTTTTTTGTTCTGCATGTCCGGTAATTCCCCCTTAATATAATTTTTTATGATAACCAGGTTGCCCTGAGGTCATCCTTTCACAGCGCCAATCGTTAAGCCTTGCACGAAATACCGTTGTATGAACGGGTATGCGAGCAGAATCGGACCGGTAGCGACAATCGTCATCGCCATCTTCAAGCTTTCGGTCGGGATATTCATCGAAACGACCGCTCCGGAACTTACCATCGCCTTGCGCATGCCATCCATATTGCCAAGCATTTTGTACAAATAGTATTGAAGCGGCATCAAGTTTTCGCTGCTGATAAACAACAGCGCGTGATACCAATCGTTCCAGTAACCTAGGGCGATGAACAAGCCGATCGTAGCTAATGCTGGCTTGGACAAAGGCAGCATTAGCTGGATAAAAATCCGGAAATCGCCCGCACCATCGATCTTTGCTGATTCCGTAATGGCTTCAGGAATACTGCTCATGAATGATTTCATGACGATAATATAGAACACGTTCAGCAGCATCGGGATAATGAGCACGATCAGCTTGTCCTTTAGATCAAGATAGTTAACAATCATCAAATACCAAGGCACGAGCCCCCCGCTGAACAGCGTCGTAAAGAAGAAGAAAAACGAAAACTTGTTGCGCCATATAAAATCCTTGCGCTGTAGCACGTAGGCCGTCATCGCCGTTAAGAATAGTCCGGCGAGCGTTCCGAGCGCCGTTACCGCGACCGTTACTCCGTACGCCTTCAGCATCTGCGCAGGATATTTAAACAAAATCACGTAAGCCTCTACCGAGAAAGCGGTTGGAAACAGCTGAAAGCCTTTTTCCACGATTGTGGATTCCTCTGTAAGCGAGGAGGAAATAATTAATAGAAAAGGTACGATGCACATAATCGCAAGGAGTGAGATAAACACATAGCCGAGTAACGTAAGCAGTAGGCGGTCCATTTGCTTTTTATCCGCGCCTTTCGGCGCATTGTCTGATTTTTCAGTTGTCATAACTGCACTCATGGTCATCCCTCCGTTTTAGAACAAAGCACGATCTTTGTCATATTTACGTACCGCGTAGTTTGCCAACAAGATCGTCGCAAAACCAAGAACGGATTGAAAAAAGCCCGCGGCGGCCGATAGTCCGATTTCATTCGACGTCGTCAATGACCGGAATACGAAGGTGTCAATGACGTCAGTCGACGAGAACAGCAGTCCGTTATTGCCAACCATGTTGTAGAACATGCCGAAGTCGCCTCTAAAGATGTTGCCGACAGCAAGCAGTACCAGAATAATAATCGTTGGATACAGGTTTGGAATCGTAATATGGAAAATCCTTTGGAAAACGTTCGCACCGTCGATCTCGGCCGCCTCGTACATTTCCGTATCAATGCCCGTGATCGCCGCTAGGTACATAACCGAGCCGTAGCCGAGCGCCTTCCAGGCAGATACCAATACGAGAATGAAAGGCCAGTAGGAAGGCGTATTGTAGATGTCAATCCGCTCAAGGCCAATCGCTGCGAGGATGGAGTTCAACGTTCCTACATCGTAGTTGAACAGGTTATAGGCGATAGCACCTACGACCACCCATGAAATGAAGTATGGCAGAAACATAACGGTTTGAGATAACTTGCGGAACCATTTGCCCACCGCTTCGAATAAAAGAATCGCCGCGGCGATTTGCAGCACGTTATTCACGATAATAAACGCAATATTGTAAAGAGCGGTATTTCTCGTTACAATCCATGCATTGCCCGATTCGAAAAAAAACCGGAAATTGTCCAGCCCGTTCCAAGGGCTTCCCAATATGCCGCCGCCGTAATTAAACTGTTTAAAAGCAAGCACGATACCGGCCATTGGCACGTAGGCGAACAATATAAAAAACAGGACTGCTGGTGTCAGCATGAGCAGTAGCGTTTTGTTTTTACGTACGTTCCCCCAAAATCCGTGTCGGTTCATTTGTACTCTCCTCCCGTAACTCTTTTCTTTGTATGTACTCATTATATAAAGAACACGAGAGCGAGATAATGAAGGCAAACAATTAAATGTAATACATAATCAACGATTTGAAACAAAGAGGTTTATAACCTTAGGTCAAATCGCAAAAAGCCCGCTATCGGTTGCGATACGGGCTTACGTTTTTCATTCCGGTTATATTTTATGTTTGCCGATGGTCATATCGGTATTCGTTCGGCCGGTAATATAATCGGACATACGAATGGCCAGAGCAACGGTCGAAAGCGTGGAGTTAACCGCCCCCATCGAAGGTAGGACGCTGTTGTCCGCGACAAACAAACCATTTACGCCATGTACTTGTCCGTGGAAATCAGTTACGGACGTACGACGCCCATTCGACACGTGCCCGATTCATGATTATCCGCACCGGGCAAAAACAGACATATGTCCGATCCATCAACGGCTGATTTCAATTCAAGCCCGATAATCGAGGCCAGCGCGACATCACGTCTTGTGGATCGCATGGAAGCGCCCGGTGTCGGAGATAAGCCCATTTCTTAGGCTCAACAGGAATGTTTAGAATTCCTGTAAAACGAAAAGGGAGTCATTTTTAATCACGGTGTTTAGTTTTCATCACGTCGAATCAGTTCCATGACCCCAAGGGAGTGAGAGGTTAACATCAATATACCCTCATCGTTTTTTTAACATATTAAATTCACCTATTCTGTTGAATTATATATCGTCGCTTAATGGAAGGCTATGTTAACCTTCATTGTTGATATTTGAAGTTAACGAACATTTGTTCTATAATAAGGGTAATCATTTGCTCGGAGCTGATACCCTATGGATTTGAAAGAACTAATCAGACTCGCTAAGAGCTTGGACAATCGGGACAAGCAGCAGCTTATTCGCTTCTTACAGTCGGAAACCAAAGGTGCGGCAGCTCCTACCCGAGTGATTGATGAAAATCAAGAGCAAAAGCATAAAGACGGGCTGGTTTGCCCGCATTGCTGGTGAGCAAAAATAAAGTTCTTTAATGAGGGGCCAGTAAAATCAAGGATTTCTTGAGTGATAATGATCGACGGCAATAAAATTAAAGTTGTTTAATGGGATCGAATAGTCCCAGCTATAGATCAGAAATTGTGAAAATAAACTTGTTTAATGAATTTGATACAGGATCATTGCCGAATTAGTAAAGAATATCATGGGAAAATAAAAGTATTTTCTCTGAACAAAGAAACAAAATAAAAAAGTGCTTATCCTTGACGCTGCAAAGGTAAGCACTTATTTCTATATCGAATTCAAGCTAAGCTTTTTATTAGATTAGGCCCTACCTAACCTTCCTTTTCCGGTGATCCAACACTTTACTCTAATCTACAACACCGATTAAGTGGATCCGTTTATTGCGCCAGCCAAGAGTTGGCCAGTAGCATGGCCCCGCGTGCGGCATTCGTATCTTTCAATGCATTCAGCATAACAAAGTCATGGATCATTCCCTGAAAACGTACAGCTGTTACGGTTACACCAGCCTCACGAAGCTTGTTTGCATAGGCTTCCCCTTCGTCACGTAATACATCTGCTTCAGCTGTGATGATTAACGCCTCGGGAAGCCCTTTCAACTGTTCAGTAGTTGCGCGAAGGGGAGAAGCTGTAATTTCCGCTCTTTGCTTTGGATCGGTTGTATATTGATCCCAGAACCATTCCATAGCGTCACGGCGAAGGAAATAATTCTCAGAAAACTGCTTGTAAGAAGGAGTATCAAATGAAGCATCCGTTACTGGATAGAAAAGCAATTGTTTACTGATTTCCGGCCCTTTTCGCTCTTTTGCCATCAGTGTGATGGCCGCAGACATATTCCCGCCAACGCTGTCCCCTGCTACAGAAAGCTTTTCCGGATTCATGCCGTACTGCTTTCCATTCTCAGCTACCCATTCCAACGCTGCGTATACTTCTTCAATCGCCACAGGGTACCTCGCTTCAGGAGAAAGACTGTAATTCGTAAATACGACAGCCGATTGGGAACCAACTGCAAGCTCGCGTATCAAACGGTCATGAGTATGCGCATTACCAAATACCCAGCCTGCTCCATGTGTATAAAGAATAACTGGGAGATCTTGAGGAGCGTTTTTGGGTTTTAGAATTCGAATCGATACTTTTCCGGAAGGCCCGCCGTTAATTGTCAGATCCTCGATATCAACGTCAGGTTTTTCCACTGAACCAGACTGAACTTCGTCTACTACTTGACGGCCCTTTTCCGGACCCAAGTCAAACAGATAGGGAGGCTTAGCTGTAGCATCAGCAAATTTCTTGGCTTCCGGCTCCAAAACTACTTTTTGTTGTTGTGATACATGTTCCTTGCCCGTGATATAGATTGTTTTCGCACCTCCATCCCATTTCACATCAGCACCCAGCATTTCAGCTAGGGCCCGAACTGATGCGTAGGAGCTTCCATTATTGATCTGAATATCCGCCATTGATTGCTTCCCGTTCACAAATAGCTTTATATCCGCTGCAGCGTATGCCCCGACTGTTGCAAGAGTAACCGTTGCAAGTGAAGTCCCTAAAACGAGTGCAAGTTTCTTTTTCATGTTCATACTCCTTTATATATTAATGTATAAAATACTCGTTGCGAAAGCACTTCCCCTGTTTACATGAGATGAGAAAAAGTAGTCCTTTGCTTTAACCCACCAAGTCCACCAACGCTTTCAGCGCGGTTTCATAATCCGGATGTTCCGTCATTTCCTTCAAATATTCCACGTACCGGACGGTATTGTCAGCATCAAGAATAAAGATGGCGCGCTGGTTTAGCTGCAATTCTTTAATCAACACGCCATACGCTTGACCGAAGGAACGATGCTTATAATCCGATAAGGCTATGACTTTATCGATTCCCGCAGTCGTGCAAAAACGGCTTTGAGCAAAGGGCAAGTCTACAGAGATCGTCAAGATGACAACATTTTCACCCAGATTCGCTGCCACTTCGTTAAACCGGCGTGTTTGCGCGTCGCAAACCCCGGTATCGAGGGAAGGAACGACAGATACTAATTTGATTTTGCCCTTATAATCGGCAAGACTTACTTCCGTCATCAAATCCCTATTAATCCGAAACTCTGGTGCCTTATCTCCTACCTTTAATTCCGGACCCACTAAGGTTATCGCCTGTCCTGCCAACGTTGCTGCTCCTATGCGCTCTTGTACCATGAATACCTCCATTTTGGTTAGTTTAAATATTGTAAGTTACAGCTGATATTCCAATAAAAAATGCTCGCAATCCAGAGCCGCCATGCAACCGCTGCCCGCCGATGTGATGGCCTGACGGTACGTATGGTCCTGCACGTCTCCGCAAGCGAACACTCCTTGAATGTTGGTTTTGGAAGTGCCGGGAACAACTTCGATATAACCCAGTGAATCGGTTTTGAGCTGTCCCTCCAGGAATCCAGTGTTCGGTTCATGGCCGATTGCCAGAAAGATCCCGTCTGTCTCCAGAACTTCCACCTCGCCGCTTGCGTTGCAGCGGACTTTCAGACCGGTGACTTTATCCTCATTCGACAGCACTTCGAGCGGCGTGTAACCGAGGCTCCACCCAATCTTTGCATTGCCTCGGGCCCGGTCTTGCATGATTTGCGAAGCCCTAAGCTCTTGTCTGCGATGAACGATGCGAACCTCGGACGCGAACCTTGTCAAAAATTGCGCTTCCTCCATCGCGGTATCGCCGCCGCCGACCACGATGATTTTCTTGTTTCGGAAGAAGAATCCGTCGCAAGTCGCGCAGGTGCTGACCCCTTTACCGATATTCTCCGACTCGCCGGGAATTCCGATTTTTTTCGCGGAAGCCCCGGTCGAAATAATAAGCGAGTCTGCCGTGAGTTCAGCTCCCCCTTCCATAAATAGCGTGAACGGTCGCTTCGACAAGTCAACGCGGGCTACATAACCGGATTGTATCCGGGCGCCGAATCGTTCGGCCTGCTTCCGCATGTTGTCCATTAGCTCCGATCCCGTGATTCCATCCGGAAATCCTGGAAAATTCTCTACTTCCGTTGTCGTCGTTAGCTGACCGCCCGGCTGCTCACCCTCGATGATGAGCGGAAACAGGTTAGCCCTTGCCAAATAGATGGCTGCCGTCAATCCGGCCGGCCCCGTGCCGATAATAATCGTTTGATAATGCATGATGAACACCCCTCTCCTCTTTCAAATCATTAATTTGTCAAAAATTTAATTTTGCACAAACTTTATGTCTGGATCATAACATCCCGGGAATTAATTTGTCAACAATTTAATTTTGCACAAAGTAATATTTCTTTTTGTTTGACAACTCTTGATAACAGGAGTATTTTTTGAAATAAGATTGTGCAAAATTTAATGATTGGAATAAGGAGAGGATTATCATATGGACCCAAAAAATCTCTTAAAGCTGGAGGAGCATATCTGTTTTTCCTTATATGCTTGTTCGAGGGCGATATTTCGGATGTATCGGCCATTACTCGACGAATTGGAGATAACGTACCCGCAATATCTTGTACTTTTGGTTCTATGGGATCGTCGGGAATGTTCGATTAAGGAGCTCAGCGAGACCCTGAGTTTGGATTCGGGTACCCTTACTCCTATGCTCAAAAGGATGGAATCTGCAAACCTTATTGTCCGTAAGCGTTCCGGTAGCGATGAGAGAGTTGTAAATATACAAATCACCGAATCGGGGATGGCGCTTGAGGAGAAGGCGGTCTGTATTCCGGAAGCCATGCTGGCCTCCAGCGGGATGACTGCAGAGGAAGTTATGCAGTTGAATCATGCCATTAAGAAATTAATGTCTCACGTTGAACGAATTCAACCGTAACACCGGTTTGGATTAATATTGCCCTTGCCGACTCATCTAGGATTTTATAATCCTCACGTTTCTACAGGTGGGGTTAATAAAGCACATTAAAGCGTTAGTTTTATTGCTTCCACATTCAAAGATAAGTAAAATGATCTGCTTATGATCACTGTACACGCATGAAGCCTTAGCGATCTACTTGAATATGTGTTATTTGAACATTGTGCGTTTGGGTTGAATAAACAAAAAAACTGCCTCCACTTAAGTGTTTAGGGAAGCAGTTTTTTTATTGTACGAGGAAATCAGAAAGCCTACTTCATCATATCCGCTTTCATCCGGATAGATGGCGAGCTGCGGTCCCCTCACCCTTTTCAAATGGTGCGAGAAACAGATAATTCTTCGCATAATAGAAGAAGCGGTCAAAATAAAACAAGGACAAGAATATAAGTAAAACTATGCCTGCAGCGATTGACCAATTCGCCGGCAGCCTGAGAGTTTTATGGCTGCAGTAAATCGAACGTAACGGAGAATTCCGAGTTATATTTATAGGACCACCGCCGTAGACCGAGTCTTCCCACTATTCTAATCGAAAACAGTCAGCTTACGACCACCACTCAATCGGGTATACACACGAGGTGGTTTCGCCATTAAAGAACTTTATTTTCACAGAGCCCCTATTTTTCGGTCCAGATTAAAGAACTTTATTTTCAGTTAAACAACTTCAATTAAAGAACTTTATTTTCTCTCACCAATTACCATAGCCATACCGTTGTTCGTTTCGGAAAGTACACAATTACAACACGCGCAGGTGTGGTCAAACGCCAACGTTATCGCTGCAAGTCTTGCCTCCAAACGTTCAATGACCTGACGAATACGCCTCTCCAGCGGACACGGCGACCTCATCTGTGGGTTCGCTTTATAGAACTGATGATTGAAGGATTTTCGCTGCGAAAATGCGCCGAACTGATGTATGAAGAGGTTTCATTCGTGACCCTCTTTTACTGGCGCCATAAGATTCTCGCTGCGCTTAAACTGGTTCCGACCGAAGCATTTCAAGGTATAGTCGAAATGGACGAGACCTATTTCCTATACTCGGAAAAGGGTAGGCGGAATATTACCGAACGCAAGCAGCGTAAGCGCGGCGGAAAAGCGAAGCACCGAGGCATCAGCAATGTCCAAATCTGCGTACTGATCGCCTGAGACCGTCAGAAGATGACCTTCTCAGGAGTTCTTGGGCGTGGGCGCATCCGTACTGCAAAACTGGATGAAGCAATCGGCTTTCACCTTTCGAACTCCAACGTGCTTTGCACGGATTCCTGGCGTGCGTTCAGTTCCTATGCCAATCAAAAGGGTTTGGCACATTACCGTTTCAAGTCCGATGGGAAACAGCGCGTCAAAGGTGTTTATCATATCCAGAACGTCAATAGCTACCATAGCCGTCTGAAGAAATGGATGGACCGCTTCAACGGAGTAGCAACCAAGTATTTGGAGCATTACCTGACGTGGTTCCGCTATCTCGACTGCAAGGAATATGAGAACACAGCGTCGAATAAGAAAAACATGTTGGTCTCCTCATGCCTGTTTTCTGTGAAGGATACGAACGCCAGACTTCGACGGATGGCTTACTTTTGAGCTAACGGGAGGATAATTCCAAATTGTGGAGTTATCGAATATACACGAAAAAGGATAGTATAAGGTGGGTCGCTATTTATGGAGTATGTTGAAAGATATGTTGTTGAATTGGAAGATGGGACATTCGCGTTATGGGGGCAATTTGAAAAAGGTAGAGAACATAATATACTGCCGATGAAGGATTTCTACAATGCGACATTATTTCGAAAAGAACATGCTGAGCTCAAAGTTGTTCAGATTAATAAAGGAGAATGGCTCTATTATGGAGATGAACCCAAAAAAGCAGTAGGCATTCGTAAAGTTGAAATGAAAATTGTATAAAAGACTGGTTACGCTAACGGTACGATAGATTAATAAACCGCTCTTTACGGGGCGGTTATATTTTCGGCTGAAAATCAACATTGAGATTTAACATAGCCTAATGGAAAAAGAGAACCACTTCTTAAAAGGCTAGTTCTCTTTTCTAAACGCTTGTATTGTATCCTTGGCTTCCATTGCAGCTTCTACATACAAGTATGCATTATCCGGCGACCATGGAAAGGTGGTACTGGATTTTTACCGCAACAAAAAATCGTCCCAAATATTCTGAAATTCCTCGAACAGCTTCTCTTTACCGATTTGCTTGCCGATGTAAGCCTGAACTTGAATCGCCATCTGTGAAGTGTTCGCTTCATAGCCGGGGAACCGCTGCCACATCCAAGGGAGGATTTTCCCTTCCTTTGTATACTTGATAATATCCGCCGCCAAAGGGCCGAGTTGCTCTTCGCTGGCCGGAATGTTCTTGAAAGCGGGAATCAATTTTGCTTCTTCGACGATAAACTTTGTGCCGGCATCCGAGGTCACCAACCAATTTAGAAATGCTTCGGCTTCTTCCTTCACTTGGGAGTTCTTGCTTACAACCCAGTAGTTCGCTACGCCAACCTGAAGTTTATCCATCGAGGAGGCATCATCGTTTATCGGCATCGGCAAGAAGCCGATCGGCATTTTCGGATTGATTCGTTCGATTTGCAGCTGCGTCCATATACCCTGTTGCATCATAGCCGCCTTCCCTTGCGCGAAGTTCGTTACCTGCGTGTTGTAGTCCGTTTGAAGCGAATTTTGCTGCCCATATTCGACTGTCAAATCGACCAGCTTCAGCCATTGCTCAAACGTCTCGTTACCGATTAGCTTTAGCTTGCCTTTCTTCACACTTTCGACAAAGGCAACCGGATCAAACTGATGGGAAAAGGCGACGTTCAACAAATGATTACCTACGACCCACCATTCCCCGTAGCCATTCTCGAAGGGCTGGATGCCTGCCGCTTGGAGCTTCTCGGCCGCTTCCCGCAGCTGCGTCAACGTTTTCGGGGGACCGGTTATGCCGGCTTGGCTGAACAGAGCCTTATTGTAGATAAAGCCCCAGCCTTCCATCGCAAGCGGCATACCGTAGATTTTTTTGTCTTTAGTAATCGCTGGTTTCGCAAACTCGACAATATCGTCGACCCATGGCTGATCGGACAGATCTTCAAGGTGTTCCTCCCAGAGATCCAAATCGCTGTACCCAGCAACAAAGAAAATATCTGGTTTGTCGCCGGAATTAAATCTCGTCTTTAGCCCCGCGCTGTAGTCGCAGCCGCCGCCGCACGTATCGACTTCGATTTTCACGCCGGTTTCCTTCTCGAACTCCCCGATAAGCGTGTTCAGTTGTTCGGCCATTTCCACTTTAAAATTGTAAAGCTTCACGGTTTTCCCTGTCATGCCGGCAGTCGAATTTCCATCTTCATTTTCATTCGCCGTACTTTCCTCGTTATTTACGCATCCTGCTGCTATCAGAGCGATCATGAGCAGAATGGCCACGATGTTCCGCAACTTGCGTTTTATCATATGTCGCGTTTTTCTCCTTCGTCCATTAAAATGTACATCCATGATACCAAAATGAAGGGCATGCCGCATGATATGCAGCCTACCCCCGAAATAAATTCTATATGTGATATTATCTTGGCCATCTTTCTTCTTTGCCCATCAAGGGCTCGAATGGATTATGCGGTTCGGATTGGTACCAATACGCGACCGAAGCGACATCGTCCTGTCGTTCGAATAGCCCCTTCTTGTAAACTCCGATTTGTTGAATCGTAACCTTGATATCATCGTTAAACCGGATCGGATCGAGAATATGCCAACGATAAAAGCCTCTCATCGGCGGGACATCGTCATTGTGATATAAATTATGGACGACCTCGTCATGATTGGAATAATACGGATAGCCCATAAACGGCGTACAATAGGTATTCTCTACCGTTTTCCCGTCCTTCTGCGTCGCAAAGCTCCAAGCGCCGCCGAAATAGTCTTCGGTGCCGGTGCCGCAGATGGTAGGATAGTCTTTATCGCCGTCAATGTACATCTTGATTTCGCCTTCACCCCACCAATATCTCTCCAACGTGGTCAGCGCCATGTAGGTGCCTACGTATTGCCCTTTTCCCTGGACATTATCCAATATCACGTAGTCCTCTTGTTTGCTCGTAATCCGTTGCCGCTTCCATTGTGCGTGGAAATAGGCCGTGTTGTCCGGCAGCTCGTCATGCAAACAATAATCGACCTGATAGAAGAGTGCCGGAATCGGCGCCTCATGCTGGTTCTCGATCGTAATTTTCGCTTTCTTCCGGAAAGGCATCGGGAAATAGCTGTTGAAGCCTCTCGTCGGATTTACGACGATCGGCATCGAGTTTACGGTGCAGCCTCTCGAGAATCCGTTGCAAAAGAAGTCGCCGAGCGGGCTTTCCACGGAAGGAACCGTTTCGTCGTCCCAATACATGCGAAGAACAAGATCTCGAAGAACATTAGTATCCTTGTCGGTTTGGTCCGTAACCGTAATCCAAATATGTTCGATGATTCCCGGGCCGGCCATTTCGGCCAGCGTGACGATCGTTCCAGGCTGTACATCCCGGATGCACGGTGAGCCTTTGCGGGAAGGCCCCAAATGGCTTGCCACTTTCCCTCCCGCGCCTTTCTCGCCATTCGGATTTTCTGCGTTGATGGCACGGCTCCTGCCGCTTTTAATCAAGGGGAGAGACGAGAGCCCTCCGATAAATGGGTTATCAAACATGTTATTATTCTCCTCTCATTATTATCCTTTTACGCCGCCTGCCATAATGCCTTCCATGATCTGTCTTTGGAATATCCCGACGAAAATAATAATCGGCAAGATAATAATCCAACCCATTGAGCTGACTAAATCCCACGGTACGGCATACATATTATCCCTTAAGGGCAGCTGTGTGATGGCGGTAGATAGAACCGAAATTCCGTTCGAATAAAATAAAGGCGTAAAGAAGTTGTTTAAACAAGTGATGAAGTTCACTATACAGACTGTAGCGATCGCAGGCCTCAGAAGAGGCAATGTCACATAAAACATCGACTGGAGAAATCCGCAGCCATCAATCGAAGCCGATTCTTCGATTGAAACCGGTATATCGCTAAGAAAGTTTTGAAGAATAAGGATGGTGAACGGAATAATGCCGCTGATGTACAGGATAATTAAACCCGTGTACGTATCGAATAAATGAACTTGCCGCAAAAAATCGTACAACGGGCGCGCCGTCACCACGTCGGGAATCAACATGGAGCCTAGCAGAAAGGCAACCGCCAGCGATAAACCTTTATTTTTGAACCGGGCAAAACTAAATGCCGCCATAACGGACAGGATCATGCCGATGGTAATCGATAAGCCAACAATAATAATGGTGTCCCTCGATTTTTCCAGCAAACCGACATTTTCGATCAGGTAAGAATAGCTTTCCAGCGTGGGATTAACCGGCCAATATTTAATCGGTTTCGAAAACAATTCCCCCGATGGCGTGATGGAAGAAACGAAGATCCACCACAACGGGAAAAGGATGAGGAAAGCGACAACGATCGCTAAGGTCCACATCAAGCATCGCAGTAGGATGCGCTTAGATCCGTTCGAAAACATACGTGATCGCTCCTTAATAATCTACACGTTTTGCCGCGCGCATACTGAGTGCGCTTAATAGCGCCATGACCAAGAAGAGTACGACAGCGATGGAGGAGGCATACCCGGTATTCAGATTCGTAAAGGCTTCCGTCGTAATGCGATAGGCAATTAATGCGGTGCTTTCGCCGGGTCCCCCGCTTGTCATCGCGTAGACAACGTCAAACGAGGTGATTCTCCACATCGTAAAAAATATGCTTAGCACCAAAATATTTTTCGAAATTAGAGGTAACGTTATCGTGAAAAACGATCGGATCGCCCCTGCGCCATCGATTTTGGCCGCTTCATACATATCGGAGGAGACAAACTGAAGGCCGGCAAGAATAAGGATCGCAAAAAAGGGCAGGTCTTTCCATAAATCTACCGCGATAACCGCATTGCTGGCCGTTGTCGCATGGATGAGCCAATCTAATTTGAAAGACGGGTTAAACCAACGGATAAAATCGTTTACCAAGCCGTATTCGTTATTGAAAGCCCACTTCGAAGCCATTGCAATGACCACCATCGGCATCGCCCAAGGGAGCAACACGATCGTTCGAAGCACTTTTTGACCGGCAAATTTCATATTTAAGATGAGTGCCAGCGCGATGCCAAGCACGATGTGCCCGATCATGGATCCGACAACGAAAATGGCCGTAAAGTTAATGGATGTGATCATTTTCGAATCTTGGAATATATTCAGATAGTTTTGAAACCCGACAAACTCGTTAATTCCCCGCAGCAATTTCACATCGTATAAACTAATACGAAATGTTTCGATAATCGGATAGATCGTTGTAAAAACTCGGATTAATAACGCAGGCAGAACAAGGATCCACGCGATGGTGAGATATTTTTTGTTTTCATACATGTTAACGCGCCTTTCTTGTCGTTAAGATAAAATCGTTTCGCTTAGAGCCTAAACAGTATAAGCAAGCAAGAGCAAAGGCCTGCTTTGCTTATACTGTTTATAACTTCATTACATTGCGTTGATTACAAATGATTTCCCCTTATTTATACTTCTCGACTGCCTCCTGGGCCTTTGTACAGAACTCGTCCAGCGTGATTTGATCCTGAATATAATTTTGGAAGAGGGTTCCCATTTCAGAAATAAACTCCATGGTTTGCGGAAGCATTGGACGACCATGAATTTCGTTAGTCGCTTGAATTTCCGTATAAATATCTTTAACATCGCCGCTAACCGCTTCATTACTTGCAACGTCAGCCCTCGCAGGGTATCTTCCGAAGTTTTTCCATCCACTGAGCTCGCCTTCTTCGCCCGCCGCGTACTTCAGGAACTTGATTGCGGCTTCCTTATTTTTCGAAGACGAATTCAGGACATAACTCCAGGAGTCCGTGAAAATGCTTCTTTTTGCAAACCTCGGCATATTGATCATATGGATTTGGTCCATGCCGTAACGGTTTGCTTCCTTATAATCGTTGCCGGTTCCCCACATAAAGACCATCGCGTATTTGCCGTCGATAAATTTTTGGTTCATTTGCTCGTATTTATCAGCAATCTGGTCGACAGGTGTTACCTTCCAGGTATTGGCCATATCGTACATGAACTTTATTGCCTTGCGGCTGCCTTCATTGGTCCAGTCAAAATAATTTCCTCCAAAAAGGTTTACAAAGGTCGCAATTTCGTTAAACACATATGTCTTTTCCCAAGAACCGCCATAGCCGAACTGACCGTCCTTTGTAGATGCTTTCATAAAGTTGACGAAATCTTCTTCGGTCTCGATCGACTTCATACCGGCTGCATCCAACTTCTTCTGATCCACCCAAAGTCCAAGATAACCCGAGTAGCTCGGCACGCCGATAATGTCGCCTTTGTCCGAGGTCAACATATCCTCCATATAACCCTGCGGAAACTGTTCTATTATATCGCCAGTTAATACCGTATCTTGTAACGGATCTAGCCAACCGGCGTTTTTAAAGGAAGTTGCCATTTCATCGTTAACTTCCAGAATATCGACGGAGCTGTCCCTAGAGGAGAGGATCGTCGAAATTTTTTGCTGGCGGGTATCCGAGTCGGTAGGGGCTGCTACCCATTTAATTTTGACGCCGCTCTTTTCCTGCGCCTCATTCAACCATGCTTCAAAATTCGGATTCGTGGACTGAATGGTATAGAGTGTAATCTCGTCTTTCCCGCCGGAAGCGGAATTCGTAGAGCTGGAATCGGGAGCCGCATTGTTCGAACCCGAATTTGCGCCTGAGCATCCTGAAAGCAATACGGTAAGCGCTGTGACTACTGCGAAAATTGAAGTCTTTGTCTTTTTCATGTTAACCCTCCTTTGTTTGATAGGGTTAGTATACTTGCAGCCTAACGTTTAAAAGACAACCGCAATTGAACAAAAATGTGGAAGATATTGAACTTGGAATTACGCGGTGGCGGTGGTAAACTTGAAACCAATTATGGAACGAGGGGGATAGGAACCGAAATGAATGTCCGCAACAGCATACGAAACAAGCTAATTGTATTCCTGCTGATCGCCATTATCCTGCCCATTTCCGCTTCCATTTTTATTTCTTATTTCTATACTAAGCATTCTCTTAAAGTAGAAGCTATTCGCGAAAACTCGAACACACTGCATCAAGGAACAGTGAGCATGATCAATCAACTAAATCAGATCAACAACATTTCCCTGTACGTCTACAACAATATCCAAGAGGCCAACAGCTTATACGGTATTTTGCTCAGGGGGCGAAGCGATTTCATTGTCGAAAATCAACTGTATTCGGGGCTTCATTCGATCGAACAATCCGCGAAGGATATCCAGCAGGTTTATTTGTATTCCGAATGGGCCAATAAATCGTATTTGCTGATAGACGGCTATTTGAAACGCGAACTGGGGCGCGTCGGGCTCGAGGGCCACTACATCCAGCCTAGCGGCAAGATCAACCCTTATTTCGAGCCTCCCCATCCCTCCCACAATTACGGGATGGAAGAGTTTCCTTATAGCCCCTCCAATACGGTACTCACGATTCATCGCCCCGTGTACCGGGCTCCGCTCAAAGAGCGAATCGGGATCCTCTCGATCGACTTTAAGCTGGATGGATTTCGCAGCATCAGCAATATGCTGTACGATAAAGGGAATGAAAACATTTATCTGCTCGACGATAATGGAACAGCCATCTATGCCTCCGAGGAGAACCTTGTCGGTCAATCGCCGAAGTACGCATGGCTGGAGCGAGCTTTCCTACAATCTGCCCCGTCCGGCCACTTCGAGTGGAAAGAGACGGGGGTAAATGGGATCGTACTCTATGAAAAATTCAAACTGATGGGCCGGAATTGGATCATCGTGAAGCAAATCCCAAACGAATACATTTATGAGAATGCCTCTCTCGTACTTCAGTTTAATATGCTTGTTCTGGTTACGTTTCTCTCTATCGCGATTGCTGCAACCCTATATGTGTCCGTAAAGCTCACGGCGCCCATTAAGAAGCTGACGGAATCGATCAAAAAGACCAAATTAGGAAGAATTCAGCTAGAGGTCGATTCAGACCGCAGCGATGAAGTTGGTTTGCTTGGAAACGCCATCAAAAATATGGTCGACATGATTAACAATCTTGTCATGAAGGAGCTTCGACTCGAGCTTGCGAATAAGGACAATCAATTGAAAGCGCTGCAGGCGCAAATCAACCCGCATTTCATTTACAATACGCTTCAATCGATCGGTTCCATCGCCTTGCATAATAAAGTTCCTAAGATTTATGAAATGATTGCTTCGCTTGGACTGATGATGCGTTACAACATGAAAACCGAAGAGACGATCGTTCCGCTTTCCAAAGAACTCGCACACATGAATGCTTATTTGGAGCTGCAGAAGCAGCGATTCAAAGAACGTCTTCACTTCCGGATTGAAACCGACGAATCCATACTTGACATTCAGGTACCGAAGATGATTTTACAGCCCATCGTGGAAAATTGCTTTAAGCACGGATTCACATCGAACATGAAAGCGTTCGAAATCACAATCGCTGTCCAGACTGCGGATGACATGCTCCGAATCCGCATTGTGGATAACGGCACGGGCGCTACCGAGGAGCGCCTCCAACTGTTGAAGCGACAGATCGAACGGGAAGCATCCGACACCGCCACAGAAGGCTCCATCGGTCTCATCAATGTCGTATCCCGTCTTCGTTTGTATTTCGATGCCGAAGTGCGCGTTTCTATAACGAATCTTGAGCCTTCAGGCTTCTCGGTCATGATCGACATCCCTGTTCGAAAGGAGGCGTAAATCTCATATGAAAGTGTTAATCGTGGATGATGAAGAAGATGTGAGAGATTCGATTCGGCTGCTCGTAGACTGGGACGAGTTTCAAATCACGACCATATTGGAAGCTTCGGAGGGTTCATCGGCAATGGCCTTGATCCAGAGCGAAAAGCCGGAAATTATATTTACCGACATGAAAATGCCGAATGTCGACGGTATGGAGCTTTTGCAGTGGATAGAGACCGAAGCCCCTACAACCAAAACGATCGTCATCAGCGGTTATGACGATTATACGTACATTCGCAAAACGATGAAGCACGGTGGTCTCGATTATTTGCTGAAGCCGATCAACCGCGGCGAGCTGCTCGAATCGCTTCGAAATGCCGTGAATTCCTGGCATCAAGAGGAGAAGGAGCGCCGGCTCGATATTAAGAAAAACGTGGAGATCAACCAAACGAAGAATATATATTGGGATAAGGTTCTGTCAAAAGTCGTTTCCCAGCCGGGTTACTATCGTACCGTCGAAGGCGAACTGGGCGAAGATTTCGGCTGGTCAACCATTCGCGAGTGTCAACTTGTGATGCTGCTAACCGATCCCTTGCCGCGGATCATTTTGCAGAAATTCGGTAAGAACCTCGACTTGCTCTATTTTTTGATAACCAATATTTGCAACGAAATTATCGGCACCCGAAGGAACGGTTACGCCTTTAAGCATACGGATCCGAACTACGGCATCATCCTGCTTATTATGGGCGACAACTCCGGGCTTTCCAGAAAGCTGAACGAGATGAATGACGCGTTTCTTCGCATTCTCGGCGCGCGGTTTTATTTTGCATGCAGCACGAACGAAGCTTTCCCAGACAAAATCCACATCGGATTCGAGAAGGCTTTGCATACGGCTCGTTCGATTTCATTCTTGCAAGGAAACGCCTGGGTATACCGCTATTCCGATGTCAATCGCTCAGAGGAGAAGCGGGTTGAACTTGCTGATTACAGCGATCGGATTTCGATAGCCGTCCACAGCGGCGACCTTCGCCAGATCGAAGCCTCCATCGCCAAGTGGATGCAGGCTGTCAGCCAGCTGCAAGTCGTAACTTGGGATCATCTGAAATATTGGCGGTATGAATTCGAACTGCTGCGGAACCACCTGCTGAAATACAAGGATTTCCCTGTCCACGATCGCGTCGGCCAAACGCCCCATGGACTGTTTCCGATTGACCAAAACGGAAGACTTTCCCTGGAGGAATGGCAGAATGAATGGACAGAAGAATTTGGACGTATTGCGGGTATTTTGAAGAATTCGCAGAACAAGGAACACAATGTCATCTATCTAGTGAAGCAGTTTATCGATACCAATTACAAGAAAAATTTGTCGCTGCAAGACTTTTCAAGTCGATTTTTCATTAGCCGCGAGTATGTCTCGCGCAGATTTAAACAAGAATTCGGCATGAATATCTCCGAGTATATGGAGAAGGTTAGAATCGATAATGCCAAAATTTTGTTATCGAACGAGAAGTATTCGATCGCGACAATCGCGGAAATGGTCGGCTACCAGGATGGCAGGTATTTCAGCAAAATATTCGGCAAGCTGACAGGCAAGACGCCGAGGGAGTATCGAAGAAAGAATGGCCTTGAATAAATGAAAGCCGCTCAAACGAAACAACTTGCCCTTCTTGCCAATAATATATGAGCAACGTTAATACGAGTTCGTTCCCGGGGATCGAACGTTTCTCTCCGTGGGACTTGGATCCCCGAGAACTACAACGAGTTTACCCATCATCGTCCTCAGCATTGAATAATTGGGTAAATCTTTTTATGTTGAGGAATAAGGAATGGTGCCAATTTTATTCGACCACGATCGTTCATGCTTTATGTCCTCCTACCCCTTCGGTCAATTGCCGTTCCCCCATCGGTTTGGCAGCAGGCCCATACAACTGACGCGGATCCGTACTACTTTCGTTTTCATCTGATTAGAAATTCATATTTTTTTGATATACACTTTTGGAATCTATTCCACTCTTCAAAAATTTAATTAAATTCGAATTATATTAATTATCATAGGCATTTAATGCATTCACACTATGTGCAAGTGCCGAACCTGCCTTTAATGCTGTAGCTATAAAAATAGCCTCGGCAATTTCTTCCAATGTAATGCCTAATTGTTTCGCTTTTTTTGTGTGCGAATCAATACAGTATGCACAGCCGGTTACATGGGCAACTGTAATCGCCATTAATTCTTTATCTTTTCTGCTTATTAATCCGGGCTTCATCGCTTCCATATCAAATTTATTGAATGCGCTGAAAGTTTCTGGATTTAATTCTTTAAATTCTTTGAATCTCATCATATTCGATCTTTTATAAAGTTCATCATCAGCATTTCCATCGAAAGCATTTAATCCATTTAAACCATGAGCAATGGCAGAACCAGCTTTTAATGCAGTAGCCACCATAATCGCTTCAGTTACTTCTTCTTTCGAAGCGTCTAACTTTTTAACATTTGAAACATGTATCTCAATACAATATGGACAGCCAGTAACATGAGCGACTGCTACAGCAATTAACTCCTTAGTTTTCTTAGGAATGACACCTGAAGCTAAAGCCAATTTATCAAATGCGATAAATGCTTTAAATGTATCTGGTGCAAGTTTCCCTAGTTCTGACAATCTACCTATATAAGATTTTTTATATAAACTATCGTTCATCAATTTGATAACCTCCATTTTTTTTCTTCACCATCGTTTGTGATTAATACAGAATGCTGGTAATAAGATCGCTAGATTGGCGTCCTTCACAATATTTCTTTCTTCAACTATCATCTACTAAAATACTGAGGAAGGCGGGCTAAGCTACTTTTTTGGTATACACTTCTGGAATGTTTTAATAGATGCTAATTTTCGCAATATTATTTCCAATGTTTAGAGATTTATAGCAATTATCTTGAAGTTTCTGCATCGGAACCCTTCGTTTTCGAGGTTTAATGTAATGTGTCGAGCGCCTCACGCGTAAACGGAAGTAATTCTTCTATTCGTCCATCTCGGATCTTGTTTACCCAGTCGGGGTCAGCCAATAACGCGCGTCCAACCGCTATCAAATCGAATTCTTCACGTTCTAATCTCTTAACTAATGCGCCAATCTTGTTGGCTTTGCCATTAGCTTGTTCCCCGTTAGCAAAGAAATCCAAGAAATCAGCGTCAAGACCGACAGATCCAACTGTAATTGTTGGTTTTCCTGTTAGTTTTTTTATCCATCCTGAGAGATTCAGTTCAGATCCTTCAAATGCAGGTTCCCAAAAGCGACGAATTGAGGCATGAAAGATGTCAACACCTGCATCAACTAATGGCGTTAAGAAATGTTTTAGTTGTTCTGGAGTTTCTACTAATTTTGCTGTATAGAAATCATATTTCCACTGTGAGATTCGCAACACGATTGGGAATTCTGGTCCAACAGCACGTCGGCAAGCTGCGATGACCTCACTAGCAAAGCGCGTGCGATTGACCATGTCTCCACCATATTCATCGTTACGCGTGTTTGTTTTTTTCCAGAAGAACTGATCGATTAAAAATCCATGCGCTGCCATAATCTCGATGCCATCAAAACCAACTTTTTTAGCATTGGTTGCTGCCTGTTCGAAGGCTTCAATAAGTTCCGAAATTTCTTGTTTTGAATAATCATTGACGTTGCCTCGTGCACCCATGTGCCAAATTTGAGAGAAAATTTTCCCACCGGCCTCGTGTACTCCTTCAACTACTTTTGACCAACCGTTTAGCGCATCTTCTCCGTATAAGTGTGGTACGTCCTCCTGCCATGCTGGCACCTCGGATGCAACATCAGGATGGTTGATAAATGTACCCTCTGTCAGAATAAGTCCAACACCATTTTCAGCTCTACGACGATAATACGCAGCGACATCTTCCCCTGGCACTCCATTTGGAGAAAAGTTTCGAGTCATTGGTGCCATCAGAATACGATTAGATAGTTTAAGGTTTCCCATTTCGAATGGTTTAAAAAGAGCTTCGACTGATTGAAAAGTGTTCATAAAGACCTCCAAGTTTTATCACTTAATGTGTTATTAGATAATGTAGACGTACCATGGAATTACATTAGCTGCAATTAAATCAACCTAACTAATTCCCAACAGTACATATTGAAAAAGAACCCTCGTCTTTATTTAATGCTTATAAAATGAACTGGGAACCATTTTATGACGCAAAATTCCTTATGGACGTGTGTTATATACTTCAACTGCACGTTGCAGAAATTGTTCGATCTCTTCCCGCGATTTACGCATTTTGTTGACAAAGCGGATAAGTTCTCCACCCTCTGCGTAGGCAACAAAGCTTGGAATACCCATAATGTTCTGTTCTTCACTCACAGTGCCTACTTGTTCTACATCCACCTCGATAAGATTCAGATCGTTCGCGAATTTTTCCTCGACTTCAGGCATGAACGGATCAATAAATTTGCAATCACCACACCAGTCTGCTTTAAAAACAGCAACCGTGAGCTTTGGGGACTGAATAGCTATATCAAATTCTGACTTGGATGATACTTTTCTCATGTTAGTAGCTCCTTTCGATGGCATTTTTGGTTTGTTGCAGCTCAAGAATTTAACTGATAATTATGTGAAAGAAACGACGGTTCTAATCAACCAAAACCGTCGTTTTGTTCCCTATATTCACAGGTTACAAGAACAGGTTGTTGAATATTGATTAATTAACCAACCCTAAGATTTTTTCTCTAAGCGCTTGTTTTGGAGTGATCCCCACCATTGTCTCAGACAATTTACCATCTTTAAATAAGAGTAGTGTAGGAATGCTTCTAACTCCATACTGTGACGCCAATTCGATTTCTTCATCAACGTTAACTTTAGCAATTGTTGCTTGTCCAGCTAACTCGTCAGCTAGCTCATTTATGATGGGAAGTTGCACTTGACAAGGTGGACACCAAGGTGCCCAAAAATCGACTAACGTCACTCCAGTTTTAATATTAGATTCAAAATTCTGTTTTGTTAAAGATACTGCTCCCATAAATAGAATCCTCCTCAATTGATAATCAATCATTCAATATATTAATTGAATTTAATAAAGATATAGTTTAGTCAACCCTGTCAGTCGATGTTCGTGTCACGTTTATTTAAATAAGGCTTTGTCCTCATCAGTTATCACATCTTATGATTTCTAGGTGGAATTGCACAACCCTCATCCGTACATAGCCCTACACCAGCCGTTTCATTGGAGAGGATTTCAAATTTGGCTGCCGGACGTTCCTCTTCCCATACTTTTTCCAGCACTTCAGAAAAGGTTTCTGTAGGCTGCGCGCCTGAAAGGGCATATTTTTCATTGAAGATAAAGAATGGTACTCCATCTATGCCAAATTGACGTGCTTGATGCTGATCTTCTCTTACTTGATCCGTAAAGACACCTTTATCGCTCAATACGTCAAGTGCCTCTTCTCGGTTCAAACCCGATGCTTCGGCAATATCCGCCAAAATATGGATATCTCCTACATCTTTGGATTCTGTAAAATGGGCAATGAGCAATTTTTCATTTAGCGTTGCTTCTTTACCTTGAGTTTTCGCCCATTTTAATAAACGATGGGCATCCAAAGTATTTGTTGGCTTCAGACTATCTAATTGAAAGAATAGTCCTACGTTTTTGGCTTGTTGCGTTAATTGGCTAAGGAACTGTCTTGCTTGTTCCATCCCGACAAACTTAGGCGCTAATTTTTCCATAAAACTTTTCCCATCGTACAAAGAAGCTTTTGGATCAAGTTCAAAACTTTTGTATTCAATACTTACTTGATCTTTATACGGCAATTTATCCAATGCCTGCTCCAGATTCTGCTTCGCAATATAGCAGAATGGGCATGCAATGTCAGACCAGATTTCAATTTTCATGTTTCCACTCCTTTTCAGATTATTTATTTCTTTGCTTGGTTTGATCCACATCTACTTTTGTAACAGTCGCTTTGTTAACAATGTCGCTACCAGTAGTTATCTTCTTGTAATTCAAACATTCAATTAATTAATTGAATTATATAACTGATATGGTTTGAAGTCAAATATCTTTTGGGGCGAGTTTTGTACGGTCATTGAAATTTACTTCACTTCATCATCTTGAGTAACTATTTCATAAATCTGTTCAATTTGTTCATTTAAATGATCAAAACGAACAAATCGATCTGCTCTTAGATATTCTTTCTTTTCGATCATCAAAAGTATCGTTGGGACTGTAAAAATCAAAAATCTTGCCGCCACAGCTTCGACCTGATTGGCATCAATATGACCTAGGTGTATCTGCGGATAATGAACGAGTAATTCCCTTAGCTTAGGTAATATGGCGTGACACACATTACACTCAGGTCTGGATACGTATAAGAAACTCAACTTATAATTCTCAAGAAACGCTTCTACCATATCCAGCGAAGTTAATTCATGAAGCTCTTTCATATTACCACCCCCAGATAAAAGCTTTGTTCAATTCTCCACATGTTGCGCCTGTTGTTTCGTACTCGACGAGCTCATCAAGTGAATGAACGTTGCCAGCAGACCAAGCAATGCCAAGACTGCAACAATGTCCATCACCGTATGCATGCTAGGCAGTAGTTGATACGGCTGAGTAGGTTCATTCGAACTGTTAAGAACAGCTGTAATAATCGCTAGGGAGATTGATGCTACATTTTTTTCATTTCATCCAGCGTTTCATCCTTGTGTTGGAACAACTTGATCTGATTTAAAACCGGCCCATGCACCGTATATAATTTGCGGAACCCATTCCGTTGAAGAATTCGGGCGGCCTTCTTGCTTTTGAAACAATCATCAGCCAGGATCATAACCTCATCCTCAGGGGATAGTTCCTTATTCCATAAAAAGGGTAGTCGGCCTAACGAAATATTGATCGAATCCGGAATGTGCGCCTTATCGAAATCCGTGACATCCCTTACATCAAGTAGCTTAATTGAGGAAGGCAACTTGTTTATGCTATCCCTTAAGTTCATTTTTAAACATGATAGGTAATGAACGGGTCCAACTTGACGAATAATCCATATGAGAACAACCATGAGCAGGATAAATAGAGTGTACATATTATTCACTACTCTTTGTGTCCGTGAGATTCAACGAATTTTTCACTATCGATGGCTGCCATAGCGCCACTCCCTGCCGCAGTGATGGCTTGACGGTAGTGGCTGTCCTGTACGTCGCCACAAGCGAATACACCGGGAATATTGGTCTCCGTCGTACCTGGAGCAGTGACAATATAACCATTCGCATCCGTTGTTATCTGCCCATCCAGAAAGTTGGTATTCGGATGATGCCCAATAGCCACAAACACCCCATTGGCATGAATGACTTCTTCTTCACCCGTTGCATTATTTCGGACTTTCAATCCGGTTACCCCACTGTCTCCAGCGATGACTTCAACTGGTGTCTTGTTTAGTGACCATTCGATTTTTTCGTTGGCACGCGCACGGTCTTGCATGATCTTAGAAGCTCTCAGCTCGTCGCGGCGGTGTACTAAAATGACTTTGGATGCGAAGCGTGTCAAGTAGTTCGCTTCTTCCAGTGCGGTGTCACCACCACCGACAACAATCAATTCTTTGTTTCGAAAAAAGAAACCGTCACATGTGGCACATGTGCTGACACCACGACCGACATTTTCTTGTTCAAATGGAATTCCAAGGTACTTGGCACTCGCACCGGTTGAAATAATGAGCGTTTCGGTTACAATCTCACCTTTCCCTTCCACTTGCAATTTAAACGGGCGTTCGGATAGATCCGTTTTATTAACCCAACCTGTATAAAATTCAGCCCCAAAGCGTTCGGCCTGTTTTCGCATGTTGTCCATCAATTCAGGACCCAGAATCCCCTCTGGAAATCCAGGGTAATTTTCAATTTCCGTGGTTGTGGTTAATTGGCCTCCAGGTTCTGGTCCTTCAATGACAAGTGGGTTCATATTGGCACGAGCCAGGTAAATGGCTGCGGTCAGTCCTGCAGGACCTGTCCCTACGATAACCGATTTATACATGTTTCATTCCTCCATTCGTTGCCAAGCGTTTATTTATATTATTCAATTGAATAATTGAATTATAGTACCAAACGTTCCTTTCGTCAAGCGGTGACTTTCTACCCTGACTTTATGTCTTCGCTTCAAACCAAACAAACACATTTATATTGGAACTATGCTTTTTACGGGACGCTATCGTATTGGATTGAGCATGTCAACAATTGTTTTTATAACTCAACGAGTTCAGATACCGCTCGCTCGGCTGATCGAAGCGCACCTTCAAGGTGTCCGCCCTGTTCATAAGCAGTTTCTGTGCCTGCAAAAATGATCTTTTTTCCCCAACTCTCCAAGCCTACAGGGGGGCCATAACTTGGGTAGTCGCGAAGTGGTTCGGCATCTTCAGCAACCGCCGTATCTGGATCACTGGACCAATCCTTATAAAGAAGGGCTTTCATGTTTGCGGCGGATGGTCCGAAAAGCCGAGTCAACTGTTCCACGACAAGTTTGAGAACCTTTTCCTTTCCCAGCTCTTGGCGCGTCTTCGCTGGCATCCCAAAGAAACCAAAAAGTGCACCTGCGCCTGCATCAGGCGATGCATCCTGGATTTCCTGTAAAGGTCCTACCCAGCTTGACACGAGGCCAGAAAGCCCTATTTCGCGCCAAAATGGACGATCGTAAACTGCAACTGCTTTAGCCTGTGCTGCCATCCAAGTGGGTTTGTTGACCAAGCTAGTCTTTAGATCGGGAGAGAGCTCAGGCCGGAAGGTAATGTTTCGCGCTACGACCCGGGGCGGTAAGGTTATAATGACTGCACTTGCACGGATACTGTCCCTTATGCCATCTGCTTCAAGTGTGATGTTACCATTTCCTTCCTGACGGATCGAAGTCACTTGCGTGTTAAGTTGGATCGTCCCTGTTGGAAGTGTAGCGGCTACGGCATCGATGAGGGACTGAACACCTCCAATAAACCGAACCGATCTTTCAACATTTCCTTCTGGCATCACATATTGCTGTGCGGGTTCATTTCGAGATCGCTCAAATAGCATGAGTCCTTTATTGTACTGATCAAATGTCTCTAAACCGAGTTCTTTAACGAGCTTGGTAATGGTTCGCTCATAACGTGGCCAGAACCATGTTGGACCTAGATCGAATCTGCCGAGGTCAGGCCTCTCCGCAACCTCTTTACTTAAAACTCTTCCACCAATACGTCCTCGTGCTTCTAGTACGCTGCACTTGATGCCTTGTGCTGTAAGCAATGATGCCGTACGTAGGCCGCTTAAACCTGCGCCAACAATGATCACTGGATCATTCACAAACATTTCAATTTCCACTCCTGCACCCCTTCATCGATTCGAAAGGCGGTAAATCCCTTATTCTGCATATGTTCCACGGCCTCTGTTGTATTCACGCAATAGGGACCTCTACAATAAGCTGCAAGTTCTACATGCTTTGGCAGCGTTTGAAGGTATTCATCGAGTTCTTCCATTGGTACCGATATCGCTCCTTCAATATGCCCCGCCTCATACTCGTCTTTAGGGCGAAGATCCAACACAATAATCGTGTTAGCAGCCATTCTCTTAAGCAACTCTTCTTTAGAAATCGTCTGAATACCTTCATATTGATGAAGCAGGTCTTCTTTAATACGAGGTATATCGGAAAGCCGGTTCTCGCAGAGCTTCCATAAAACAATTAAAAACTCGGTCACTATAGGTTCTTCTAGGCTATATATCGCATAAGTTCCCTCTTTTCTGAATTTCACCAGTCGTGAATCCAACAAGATTTGAAGATGCCGCGATACGTTGGCAACATTCATACCGGTCTGTTGAGCTAAAAGTTCAACAGATTTAGGACCGTTCGAAAGTAAATCCAAGAGTTCAAGCCGCTTGTCGCTGGACAAACATTTTCCGATGCGGGCATATTGCTGATATAGTCTTTCTTTAATGGATGGTTCTGAATGTGTGTGATTCATAAAATCCCCCCTTTCCATTCTCATTGAAAATCGGAAATTGCTTATCCAAAGCATTGCCGACTTTATTCTATTCAATCCGGATTAATTGCCAGCCAACTTTATGATTTTTTTCTTGAGTATGTGCTCTTGGTTTAAATCAAACATTTTATCCACCAGCTTGCCGTCTTTAAACAGCAGCAAAGTGGGAATACTTCTAATGCCAAATTGCGAAGCCAATTCTGTCTCGTTGTCGACATTGACTTTGGCAAGTGTTGCTTGCCCCTTCAGCTCATCAGCTAATTCCTCTACAATCGGAAGTTGAACTTTGCATGGCCCGCGCCAAGGTGCCCAGGAATCAACCAAGGTTACGCCAGACTGGATATGGCTTTGAAATGTCTCTTTCGTCAGTGCTCACTCGCATACCGGCTGTAGATTATTGGTCTCGATCTCAAGAACGCGGTAACCTCTCATAGTGAGCTGTAATCAGATCATTGCAAATCATTACGTAGCGATGAACAGCTGCGCGGATAGTAGACTCGTTTCTCCACGAAGTTGTACGTCAGGTCGATAGCACCCGATATATCCAGTAACTCCCGCGTTTCGCGAATCAGATCGTTCGAAACGAGAACAAAGAGCGACCTATAAACCGCTCTTTGTTTCGATTCATTCAGAAATGCTGAGCACGGCACGAAATCGTGTCTTTGCCGACATCATTTTATCATACGCTTCACTAGCACGTTCCAAGGGGAATACTTCAATCATAGGCCGTACATCGGTCAGCACACTGAAGCGAACCGCCGCTTCAATTTCTTTAGATTGTCCAGTAAACGTACCCCGCACTGTATTAGGGCCTTTTAAAAAGTCCATTGCGGACAATTCCAAAGGTTCACCAGAACCAGCTACTATAATGAGCTCACCATCTGTACCCAGCCCATTTATCAAGGAAGAAATAACTTTAGCATTTGGCGCAGTAGCGAGAATGACTTTGGCACCGCCTAAGACTTTTAGTGCTTGGGCCGGATCTTCTTTTTCGGAATCAATGTAGTAATGTGCTCCAAGCTCTCGTACCAGCTTCTCTTTATCCCCACCACGTGAGATGGCAACGGTTTGAAAGCCTGCTTTCTTTGCGTACTGTACCGCAAGGTGCCCGAGTTCACCAATACCGGAAATGGCTACAAGATCGCCAGGCCGAGCCTTGCTGTTTCGCAGGGCACTAAACGTAGTTTCGCCAGCGCACATCAGCGGAGCTGCATCTTTGGAGGATACTTCATTTGGAATGCTAGTCAGACCATCTTCAAAGGCAACCATGTATTCTGCATAGCCGCCGTCCATGGTTAGACCCGTCACATGATTGTGACCCCCATGCCATCCAATACCTACACGTTGCCCAATTTTCCATTTCGTCGAACCTGTCCCAAGCTCCTCCACGATACCGATTACTTCATGACCCGGAATCCGCGGATACTCAGGGGGTGGCTCCTCCAATGGCCATCGAGTCCCCATTACATACCCCGCATGCTTCTACACGAAGAAGCACTTGCCCTTCTCCAGGTTGAGGCACTGGGATCTCGACCAGCTTCATTTTTTCGCCCTTGTACGGTATTTGTATAGCTTTCATCATTTTCATTACATCTTACCTCCTACAGTTCGGTTGTGGAACTCATTTAGTATATGACAGAAATAAAATATATTCAATTGTATAATTGTATACTTGAATAATAAAATAATTAGACCATAGGTTATCTTATTAAATTATTTCCTCCCGCCCACATGAATATTATAGTTTGTGGTTGACACTTGTGAGGCGGACAAGTATTTTGTCCTTTCGAAGATGATTTGCAGCGATCCACGCTTTTCGAGGTTTAAAGTATGTTTCCATTTCAGTTTTAATTTCCTTGTTCACTTTTGTATTCAGTCAAATATTTGAATAAAAATAAGTAAACCTTATTTCGTCAAGTACATTCCCTTTGCCTGCGAACAGATCCGCCGCTGCTTTAGACGATTTCTGCTAATAGCGATATAAAGATTAACAACTAAAAAAAGCCGCTATTTCCCAAGACAGAAATAAAGCAGCAACCGTATTATTCAAATTAATGATCGTGCAAGCGCTGGCCTGTATGCATTATGTTAGGATGTATATTCCAGTATGAATAATGACACCCGTCCTTAACCCTGATTGTAGTTTTGGAGCATACAAAAACGCAGCATCTGGGCTGCGTTTTTTGGGTTAAGAAGGACTGCCTTAACTGGTCCGCCATTCCTGTACACCTTCTTCGATACGATAAGCTTTGAACCACTTTTTCTGCATTTGTTCAACGGCTTGTGTGGTGAATACGCAATACGGTCCTCGGCAATAGGCTGCAATTTCGGTATCTTGCGGTAAATCTTGAAGATAGCCATCAAGCTCTTCCATTGGAACAGATAACGCTCCATCAATGTGCTCCGTCTCGTATTCGTCTCTAGGGCGAATATCCAAAACAAGAATCGTTCCCTCTTTCATCCGACCCAGTAATTCCTTCTTGGATATGGTACGAACATTATTGTAGTGTTGAAATATATCTTGCTTGAGACGCGATACATCAGAAAGCTGATGTTCAGAAACTTTCCATAAGGACATCAAAAATTCTTCGACCGCTGGATTAGTCAATGAGTAAATGACATAGGTTCCCTTTTTTGTGAATCTCACTAGATTGGCATCTAATAAAATTTGAAGATGACGCGACACATTGGCAACACTCATCCCCGTCTGATGAGCTAGATTTTCTACGGCTTTAGGACCGTTTGATAGCAAACTCAAAATCTCTAGTCTTCTCTCACTGGACAAGCATTTCCCGATTCGCGCGTACTGTAAAAATAATTTTTCTTTATATAATTCGGCTAATTTAGCGTCTTCCATAGGATCCACCATCCTTCCTTATTCAACTGAATATTTGAATTATAAGATGCTATTCTTTAAAATTCAAGTATTCCCGAAAGGTATTCCTAAATATTACAACCGGGAGGTATGTCTCTTCTTGAGCCTCGGAGTATATCATCATGAGAAATTATTCTCCCAATGGACAAGGAGAATACAATGAAAACGAAAGTAAAAAAACTCATTATTTTTTATTGTTTTTACTGTTTTGAATAATAGTAACCTTCTTTTCCCCTTCCATGTTCCGGTACTCATTCGATTAAGCCAATGCTGTTGGAATTTCTTGGCGACCTGGTTCATTGGTTCAAGCTCGTGAACAACACAAGCATTCGTTTGTATTGTCGAATTTTTTGACATTATGAACACAACCCGATGTAACTGCCGTTTGTGATTTTGACTGTGTTGTCTCTACTCAGCTAATTCATGTGCATTGACCTAAGCGTTCCACTTTAATACCGTCCCCGACTCCGAAATCAACGCAGAGGCTATGTGTTTAGAACTAATGTGTTTGGTTTTCCAAATAAATTATCCATACTTTTACAATCAGCCCTTGCATCTCAAACTTTACTCATCAAACTGATAGTGCAGCACATCTTTAATTAGTTGACACGAACTTAACGTTAAAAAACACCTTTATGTTCGGTGGCTTTCCTTTAAGTTAAAAACCCTCAACCATACTAACTGGGCCATATGCTACTCGAGCTCCTCGTCTTCTTACCCGACTGGATCCTTCATTATTTTACGTTAGCATTTTACTTTAAGCGAATTAATACAATATAACGAACAACGGCTAGGAAAAGTTCTCAACCTGTTGCCGAATAATCCTTAATTGAAATATTCAACTCGCCAGATAATTACTCAATTTCGGCATCTAATCTTTCTTGAAGTATTTGAAGAACCAAGTCCATCCTTATCTTGGTCCATCTATGCTGTCCCTGTAAGTTTTTTTGCTTCTCGATATAATTGTTATATTCATCTAGAAACACTCTTCTAACTTCGACAATGTCTGTTTCGCTATTTCTGTACTCCTTTAATCTTATCTTTATCCGGTCTCTTAATTCTCTTAAATTACTTTTGAATCTGCCCAGCTTCTTATTATATCTTTGCTTTATATTAAATAATTCATGACTGTTTTGGGCCTTTTGCAAGTTTAGTTGCGTTTGTCCTTGATTATACGCAATGTCGATTGATTTTAAATCGTTTGTCAATGCAAACTTGAAATAATCCGAAAGATTATCAAAAAACGGGTGCGCACACTATCCAGCGATTCTCTACTTCAGTATAAGCTCGTTCTGCTTGCTCAAATGCCTCGCCGTACTCTCTTTCCTCTTCTTGTTCTTTCAATGACTTTTTCACTAGGTTGAGGTACTCCAGTATAACTGTCGTCTGCTGCTGTAGTAGGGTAAGCTTTTCGGTCTTTTCCGGCAAAAGGACTGCCATCGCTTCCAATTCCTTCACCCCGGCAGCAGTGACAAATCGATCGGATTGCAGCGCCTCCAGCTCATCCTGGATATTCTTGTATTGATTCGACAATACATCAGATTCTGACGCAAGAGTCAAAACAAATTGCTCTATCTGAGAGATTTCCTTGACGGTTGGCAGATAGCCTTGTAGTCGGTTTAGGTCAAGCAGAGTCTGCTTTCTCAGCTCTTCATTAACCTCTTCCTGCTTATAATGCACTATGGCTACTTGAAGTGTTGCCTCCGCTTGCTCGCGTCCAATGAGAGCATCTTCAAGGAGCTTACACTTGCGGATCAATTCAACGGACATCTCCCCATGAAGCTGCTCGTAGACATCGAGGTGAACGACTTCCCTAGCACGTTCGAGCCGCGCCGTCTTTTGCAGTATATCCTGCTCCTGCTCTAGCAATTGTTGTTTAGTCGTGACTTTCTGATCCAGGAGGATGAATTGCTCTTTCACATTCTTGGCTTGATGATTTACAGCTGTTTGTTCATGTTGCTTGGTTAATTCTGCTTGCAGCTGCTGCTTCCTTACATCCATTTGCTTGGCATAATAATCAGTCTCTAGCTCTAAAGCTTCCAGTACTTGAAATGTATTGTAATGCTGTTGCTGAAATACGTTATACAGGGCCGAGCCTTCCCGCCCGGCTAGAGAGCCCTTCAAATTGCCGATATGATACTCTTTAATATTTGCCAATTCCGTGCAGATTTGTTGCATTTGCTTCCGCTTCTCATTGAGCTGATCGGCGACGTATTTGTACAACCCTGTCTTAAAAATCCGACGTAGGATCTCCTCTTTATTTTCCGTTTCTGAAGTGAGCAGCTTGCGGAATTCGCCTTGTGGCAGCATAACGATTTGACTGAACTGCTCTTTCGTGAGACCAATGATTTCCCGAAGCTTCTCATCAACCTGGGATACAATTAATCTGTCCGTGAGAGGGAGCACTCCACCATGGACGACTTCATACAGCTCATATCTATCCTCCGTCGGGCCTTTATTGCCTTCCTTTACATGAGCCAGTTGGCGGAATACTCGGTACTTCCTACCTTTCAACTCGAAAATGAAATCTACTGAAGTATACATATTGTCATCGGCAAAATGACTGCGAAGCATTCGACTGTCGTTCCTATCCTCTCCGCTTGCATCTCCATATAAAGCAAAACTGATGGCATCAAAAATGGATGTTTTCCCCGCCCCCGTATTTCCAGATACGACAAACAACCTGTGCCCCATGAGCTCTGAGAAATCAATAATCTCCTGATCCTTATACGGCCCGAACGCCGTCATCGTAAGCTTCAATGGTCTCATGGCGCTCACCTTCCTTCTTGTAGATTTCCTGCAGAGTTTCGATAAACAATCTCTCTGTTTCCGACGATAGCTCGTTTCCTCTTACCTCTTTATAAAAGACTTGGAACAGGGATAGTTCATCCATCTTCGCTCGTCCATCTACCGCTAAAGCTTCTCCAATCAGCCCAGTAATGGCCATCTTCCGTTCTACATGCATAGCATTCGGATAAACAGAACGAACCCGTTCCATTGGGGATATCACCAAATTTTCATCAAGCAATCGGACAAATACGTAGTCATCATTAATCGGGTGACGCTCAATATCCGCCATCAGACCTTCAATCGTCCGCATATCATGCCGTGGCTCCAGCTCTTTTTTCTTAACTGTTGCATTTCCGTGCTGATCCAATTCGACAACAAGATATCCCTTGTTATGGTGTTCTTCCGAAATGGAATACTTCAAAGGCGAGCCGGCATACCGGATCGTTTCGTCCCCTAAATGATGGTCCTGATGCAGATGACCAAGGGCCGAGTAATTGAATCCTTCCAAGTGTCGGGCGCTTACGTGCTCTGCCCCACCTATGGAAAGCGGCCGTTCCGAATCGCTAGTATTTTCCTGAGCTTCGCCACCAGGCGTTACAAACGCATGCCCGACGAACACATGACGTGCGCGCGAGTCTAAGGTTACTTTGAGGGTTTCGATAATCTTCCTCATGGCATCATCATGTGTTTTAATAGTTTCATCACCAAGTAAATAGCGTACTTTTCCAGGCTCGGCATACGGTATGAGATGGAAATGAACCTCGCCAGCCTCATCATCTAGCACTACCGGTTCAAATGGATATGTAAGTTCCCCCGCGATATGTAGACCTGACGCTTTCATAATGCTGCTGCCGAAATCAAGACGACTAGGACTATCATGATTACCGGCTACCGCTACAACAGGTATTTTCAATTCCTGTCTTTGCTCAATTTCACAATTTGGCTGTCTTTTTCTGACTATCAAAGGAACCTCCTAAACTATCAATTAGCAATAGTATTGGCAATAAAGATATAATCTAAAACAAAAAGAGCGGCACAAAATGAGAGATGTACCTGTTGTACACCTGCTCATCTCGTGCCGCGTCGCTAGAAGCGATATGGTTACCACATTTGGGAAAGTTACGGTCAAGCTCTTCGTAATTGAACGATACATGCGATTGTTAGCCGTGTATTGCGCTACCAATTCCCGAATGATGGAAGTGGTCCGTTATGACATATGAAATGACCACTTTGTTCCTATTCGGTTTGGCAATATTGTGTTAGTAATGCAGCAAGGGGGAGACTTCCCGACTCCCATGCAATCGGCTGTCATCAACTACACTACCTAACCAAGTAATCTTTAATGGTTCCATCCGAGTCTATGACCCGTATGAATTTATCCACACTGTCTAGAAATCGGTTTAATCCCTCAAGGTTACTACATTTTCATTTGGTGTCATACATACTGTTGACTCCTTCTGGACAGTGTACATGAAAAAACGAAGACAATTCCTGACCTCCTCTTATCATCATTATTTTAAAAAAGTGGACTTTGCGCTTCCTAGAAACGGAAATATTGAAAAAAGTATATAATACACCACAACTTTTGCCGATGCAAAATATATGTGAATTAATGAATGATTCAAAGGAGTACTTAATGTCTGACCTATTAATAAGGGTGCTTCGATTCCCTTCAAAAATCGAGTATTTTATCTTTCACAAACACTTATTACTTTCATTTAACCTTATTCTTCTAACAGTGTTTGCCTACTCTATTATTAAAGATAAACAACCTATGTATTTCTTTCTCTACCTGATAATTTTACCTTTCACACTTATTGTGAAGCCAAAATTACTTGCGAGAAGTCTCGTTTGATGATATATCCTTCAATCGCCATTTTTCGTATGTTTTGACTTCGGTTTAGCTCTACTATCTCTGCTTTTTTATCGATAAGTTCGAGCTCTTTTTCGGTTACTCTTATTTCGATTTTTGAAGATTTATTCATAACTTTTCACCGCCTTTTGGGTTTGGGCGACGCCCATTGCAGGGGTATTAGGGGGCACCCCTAACAAGCGTTTTCGGATTTGTCCTAACAAATCCAATGCTTGCTATCTCTATCCATCATTCTTCATTCCTACCCTCATTCTATCATTTCCATCATTTGGTTTAAAGATCAAAACGAGTATCTATGGTTTAAATGGGTTTACTTCGAATCAGGGTGATATGACTTGTTTGTCAGCGTAATATGTAAATCTTTAGAGCGGTACTAGCTGAAGTTGGTACTCCTCTTCCTTACATTTTTTAAATTACAATGGAGCTGAAGAATAACTTTAGATAGGAGAACTCCATGAGAAGAGTCGAGTTAGAAGCTTTATTATATTTTGGTGTGCTGGGATAGCGTTTCTTTTGGTCATCCTATTTGCAGTAATTAGATTTAAAAAAACACATTTTTTTCGTCAATCATTGTTTCAATCCATTGGTTTAGCGATACTGTTATATGGTACTGCTTGCTTGTGGTGGTTACATTTTGCTAAAGATGGGTTATCTCAAATTTTCGGTATAATGTACTATGGAATCGGATTTATTGTAAATTGTTTTGTTAATACTGGCGTTTTATATTTCTTGAAAAAGAAGTAATCCATTATGGTTAAGAGCACTCAGTTGTGCACCACAAAAATCTGCTTTAATACACGACACAACTTTGCTAAAATTAAAAACGCGACACAAAACCGCTTGAATAACAGTTTTGTGACGTGTTTTTTCGCTGCAGCCTATTCATGGGTTATTGAGCTATAGTACCCGTCCCTCGATTTTAAGGGTTTATCTCACATACACTCACTCATTCGCAGGATTTCATCACCATGGATTAGTAAGGAAGGTGGGGAACGCAGGGAGCGAGAGCCGTTAGTCCAGTATTTGGGCATGCGGGAACAGAGGGATCGCTTTAGCCATTCCCTTTCGCTTCACTCTACTGCACGCAAACTCCACATTTGCCCTGGTGTTTACCATCCCATGGCTCGACGGGTCTATGCCCTTACATTCCATCGTCATACTTATCCAAGGTGTGGAGACCGATAGCGTTTAGCTTTGTTCGAAATCCTGCGAATGAGTCAATATACGTGATGGGGCATTACCTTAAGCTGCTTGTGAAACGAGATAGCTGGCTTTTTCGGGAGAGAATGTTTCTGCTCGATGGACCATACCGATTAGAATTCGTGCACTTTACCTACAA
Source organism: Paenibacillus harenae DSM 16969 (assembly GCF_000422465.1). Taxonomy (GTDB): domain Bacteria; phylum Bacillota; class Bacilli; order Paenibacillales; family Paenibacillaceae; genus Pristimantibacillus; species Pristimantibacillus harenae. The sequence continues at coordinate 219,386 of NZ_KE383843.1, forward strand.
GCTTGAAGACAGACTGTTGCTTTTTCATATGCTTTACTTGAACATTGTGCTGATGTAATTCTTGAAAGATCGGATTAATTCCGATGAGTTGAATGGTCGCTAAGTATAGATATTTCCTTAGGCTGGAATCTCCTCGTTTGGAGATGATGATCTGTCCTTTCCTTTTCCCCGATGTACTTTCTGCGAGATTCAGATCGGATTTGCGCAGTAACTGACGCCCATGTTCATACTATCTAAGGTCACCTGCACCTGCTAAGATGGCCGCGACGAAGAGACCAAGGCCCTTGATGGAACGGAGCTGAACGGCCATGGGAATCTCCTCTAGCCGCTGCATATGTTTTCGCGAAACTCCTTCAGTGTAGCCATCGAACGCTTACAAGTCCAATCCTTAAAAACTGAACTATACTCCGGGAAACGGATATCCAGCCACCGAATGATACGATTTTGTAACCGGAAGAGTGGAAGTCAGGCCTAATGACAGCCGTAGCGGCTATGAAGCGTTTAGACATGAAGCATAGAACCTTTTACAGACATGTAAAAGAATATGAAAATCACTGTTGTCAAAAGTAAATGCATGTTTATCAACCATTACGCTACGACTAAAGGGAGGAACTGTTCAACAAAAAAAATGCAGCGCCGACTCCACAAATTGAGACGCGCTACATTTGTTATCCATAATCTCACTAACGTTGCATAAACTTCTCATCTTATATAGTCAAAATTCAGAAAACTATTTTTCAACTTGAAATCAAAAAGGTCGAACATCCCTTAAAGGTAGCCCTATCTATTTGGTAGTTTATCTAAATTCATACATCGATGACCTTTAACTAGCCCTCGGCTTATTGCCTTTTAAATGGAGGGCTTTATCGTTAGCCGTGGAATAGATTCTAATGAACCTCAGAAAAATCTGAGGTCTTTGACAAACTACATTTTATTCATTGGATTCTCTTCAATCTCCATTCTTCGCCTACCTATCTAAACTCCCGCGGTATTCGACGAGCCACCCCGGTACGGATTGCGGCCTGCACGACCTGATCGCTGACGACACTTACTACTTTGTTATTGAACACGCTCGGAATAATATACATCTTGTTTAACTCTTCTTCGGTTATTACGGATGCGATGGCTTCCGCTGCCGCTAGCTTCATCTCTTCATTAATCGTAGTCGCCCTGCAATTTAATGCACCGCGGAATATGCCTGGAAAACAAAGTACGTTATTAATCTGATTGGGATAATCAGATCGTCCCGTAGCGATAACAGCGACCAGATCCTCCACCACTTCCGGATTGATTTCGGGTACCGGATTAGCCATGGCGAATATGATCGGATCGGCTGCCATGAAGAAAATATCTTCCCGTTTAAGGATGCCACCTGTGGAAAGCCCGATAAATACATCGGCATCCTTCAATACCTCCCTTAGTGAACCGCTCTCTCTATAAGGGTTAGTGTGATTCGCGAACCATTTCCAGTGCGGATTTGCATATTCTTTTCCAGCTATAAGCGCTCCTTCCCGGTCGACACCGATTAAGTTTCCGACTCCTGCAGACATTAATATTTTGCTGCAAGCGATACCTGCCGCTCCAATCCCACAGACGACTACTTTAATTTCGCTAATCTGTTTACCAACTACCCTCAACGCATTTATTAACCCGGCATATAGTACGACCGCGGTACCATGCTGATCATCATGAAACACGGGAACATCCAATTCCTGCCTAAGCCTGCTTTCGATTTCAAAGCAACGAGGAGATGATATATCCTCCAAGTTAATACCCCCAAAAGCTGGGGCAATGTTTTTAATCGTCTGAATGATAGCTTCAGTATCCTGAGTTTCAAGGCAGATCGGGAAGGCGTCTACATCTGCTAACTGTTTAAACAGCATCGCTTTTCCTTCCATTACAGGCATTGCCGCGTACGGTCCTATATTCCCGAGTCCCAGCACAGCCGTTCCATCCGATATGACAGCTACCGTATTTCGTTTTATGGTTAACGTGAAAGCTTTATTCTGATCCTCCCGGATCGCCATACATACACGAGCAACATCGGGTGTATACACTCTGGATAAATCATCACGGTTCTGGATGGGCGTTTTAGGCTTCATCTCGATCTTTCCGCCAAGGTGCATAAGAAAGGTCCGATCGGATACATTGATCAGTCTGACGCCGGATATACACTTGACAGCATCTATGATCCTCTCAATTTGGTTGCTTTCTTTGACCGTGACGGTTATGTCCCGGACAGTAAAATCCCTGCCCGTTTGAATGACATCAATAGCGATAATGTCGCCTCCCAGTCTGGAAATAGGCTGTGCCACATCCCCAAAACTGACTTTTTCGATTTGAATTTCGATCCGCAAGATTATACTTTTTCCACTCAACGCTATGCTTTCCATAGGAGACCTCCTCAGACCTGCTCTTTACTATTTTCCCCAATATAGGCGGACATCCTTCTGAGATGCTGGTACATTGACGGTTCGTTCCAAACGCAGCCGATCACCTTGAAAATGACAAACAACCGTATCACTAAACGGCATTTCAACAAAAAACCAAGTCATGATAAAGGTGTTTTCATCCTTCCAAGTTCCGTTGCTGATGACGCGCATTTCCGCCGGTTGATACTGATGATGCAGAGCATTTCCGGTCATTGTTGTTATCCCTTCAATCCATTCACCTATTCCGCATTTAATATGATGCACGCCCCTATGATCCCAAAGGAAGAATGTACAGAAATCCTTTTCGAAATAAAAGGCAACCAACTGCACCCGATCTGCGTTTTCTTCAATTTCAAATAATTTACCAGTTATACTTGCAGCTATCACGGATTCGGAATGTCCTGGGGATGGAAATAAGGATAATGATCCCAACTTCTCTGCAAGCGGCGTTTGAACGACCTCGTTTTCCGGAAGCATATGTTTGTCCATCGCTTGGAGAAGATAATTCCAAATTAAATCTAACAGCTCCTGCATTTTGTCATGTCCGCCGGTGGTGGCAATGACCGCGTTCTGATCCGGTAAAACCAGACACAATTGACCGAACGCCCCATCGGCTCGGTAGGCATTGTGCACGCTTCGCCAGAATTGGTATCCGTAACCCTGCTGCCAATCCTTGGTCTGTCCGTCTTCATTGTTGATTTGGCAAGAGGTTGCTTCCCTTATCCATTCTTTAGGCAGCAATTGTGTCCCATTCCAAAGCCCTTCCTGCAGATACAATTGACCAAACCTAGCCAGATCCTCTGTTTTAAGACTCAGACCCCATCCCCCGGTATTAATACCTGCAGGACAAGTATCCCACTCCGAAACATCAATACCAAGAGGTTCGAATAAGCGAGGCTCTAAATAGTCCAGCAACATTTGTCCCGTCACTTTTTGAACGATAGCGGCAAGCATGTAAGTTGCTCCACTGTTATATACAAACCTTGTACCTGGCTCATGATCAATCGGTATTTCAAGAAAATGCTTTATCCAGCCGCCTTCCATTTGCCGCCATTCACTACCCATAGTAGGCTTCAAGTGGCCTGCGCTCATCGTTAACAGATCGCGAACCTTCATTGCTCCTAAGTTCTTTTCTGTGTTTTGAGAAGCGTATTCCGGAAAAAAAGAGATTACTTTATCCTCTAAGGTAAGAAGACCTTCCGATACGGCAAAGCCGACTCCAGTAGAAGTAAAGCTTTTGGTCAATGAAAATAACATATGCGGAATTTTCGGCTTGTACGGTGCCCACCAGCCCTCCGCAGTAACATGGCCGTTACGCACCAGCATGAAACTATGGAGCTCCAAATTGCTTTGTTCAACCGCCTCCAGAAACTTAAGTATCCCTGAAGAAGATATGCCTTGTTTTTCAGGAGTACTTCGAGGCAATGAATATTTAAGAGACATGTTGTGACCGACTCTCCTATCAACGGATTGGAAAATAATTATTTTAAAGCTCCTTCTGTCAAGCCGCTGATCAGAAAGCGCTGCATATAACCATATAACAGGATGATCGGAAGCATCGTCAGAAAGAAGCCCGCAAACGCCAAGTTATAATCAAAAGAGTATTCCGATTGAAAGTTATAAATAAACAGCGGCAGTGTCCAAACATCAGCACTTCTATTGAGCAGAATTAAAGGCAATACAAAGTCATTCCAAATCCATAAGCTGTTCAAAGTGACAATCGTTAGCGTAATCGGCGTCATGAGAGGAAAAATAATTTTGGTAAAGGTCTGCCAGATGTTGCACCCGTCAATCGTGGAGGCCTCATCCAATTCAAATTGAATATTTTTAAGAAACCCGACACATAAGAAAATACCTTCCGTTAATGACAACGTAACGTACATAATAATCATTCCAGCATGATTCATCAGATTCAGATCAGACGTGTACTGCAGAATTGGCAGCATAATAACTTGAAACGGCACGAATATACCAGCGAGCATCAAGTAATAAATGAATTTGTAATACGGCTTCTGAAAATTTCTGGATATCGCAAATGATACCATTGGAACAAGAATCATAATAAGAAGCAGTGAAATGATCGTAATAACGACGGAATTTTGAAAATAGGTCCAGAAACCTGCTTTTTTAATAACAGTCATTATATTTCCCATATAAAGACTGGATGGAAGCGAAAAGAAGCTCTTTGTCGATTCCTCTGTTGTTTTGAAGGCCAACGTGATAGTCAGATACATAGGAATCATGATAATAATCATGCCCAGCGCCAAAATCGAGTACCGAAAAGCTTGAGCGGCAGGTTTTGCTTTCATAGCTGACCGACCTCCTTCTTGTTAAGCCACTTTAATTGCAAGAAAGAGATGAACGCGATCATAATAAAGATAAAGATAGATTCAGCAGTTGCATATCCGAATTTGAATTCATTCATACCGTGCGCGTAAATTAAATAGGCAATGGATTCCGTCGCCGTACCCGGTCCGCCTTGTGTCATGGCGACGATCGAATCGAAAACCGTCAATCCGCCCTTAATAGATAGAACTAAATTGACATTAAGCATTGGGATGAGAAAGGGAAGCGTAATCGAGAAAAAGCGTTGCAAGCTATTCGCTCCATCAATTGTTGCTGCTTCATGCAAATCATTAGGCACGCTGGAGAGTCCCGCCAGGAAGATAACCATCGGAACGGCAATACCGCTCCAAACATTGACGATGATCAGTCCAAAGATAGCCGTATCGGGGTCTCCCAAAATATTTTTGGATAAAACTTCAATTCCTAATTGTTCTCCGATTTTGGGAAGAATCGTATAAAATATTTGGTTAAAAATTAAACCTACTGTAATTAAACTCAAGACGGCCGGAAAGAAATAAACGGACCGCATAAAACCGCGAAACTTGATATTGCCGTTTAAAAGCAGAGCCAAACCAAGTGCAAGCGCAATCTTTAAGATAACAGCAATGATTGTATATTTGAATGTAAAGATCAGCGCTTGTCCAAATCGAACATCCTTGAAAACCGCAAAATAATTATCTAAACCAATAAAATGATAAGATTTAGAAAGTCCATCCCAGTCAGTAAGGCTGTATAAAACACCTAAAATGGAGGGATAGATGAAAAAGCCTAGATACAAAAGTAATGCCGGTAGTGTAAACAAAAAATAGTTAAATGATCTACGATTGGCATGGGACCGGCTAACTATGCCAACCCACTTTCTCCGCAGTGTATGCTCCACTTCCATGACCTTCCTCCAAATCGTACAGTATTAACAAGTAGAAAAATGGCCGGAAAAACCGAATTGATTTAGCAGACACCGATTTTCCTGGCCACTGTTGAATGTTGCAGGCTAAAACCTATTAGCTTGCTTTGTTATAAAAAATTTCTTCGAGCTTCTTTAGGTAAGCTTCCAAACTTGCTCCGCCTAATAGTTCTTGTGTTGCCTTACCGAAATCCTCTTGCATAGCCGGGGTCCACGTGGCATCGGCTGCCCGGTACATTTTACCTGCTAATGCCATTTCCGCTAAACCTATGTTTTCTTTCACTTTGTGCGTTACGCCTTTAATAACAGATATTTGGCCGGTTTCATCTGAATATAACTGAGCATTTTCAGTAGTAGCGAAATAAGCCATAAACTTCTTGACTTCATCAGGCGTCTTGATATCTTTCGGCATTGCAAGTGCTGTACCTACTTGCATGGCAACTTTCGTATCCTCCGCCTTTTCAGCCGGGAAAGCAAACATAGCAACATTCATAGACGGATTTGCCTTTTTAACTGCAAGGGCTTTCCACATACCCATGAAATACATCGCAGCTTTTCCGTTTGCAACTTCTACTACAGCATTATCACCCGACATGCCAAGTAAATCTTTTTGGGCATATTTTCGAAGTTCGAGTGTTTTCTCGGCAAACCTTCGGATCTCTGTTTCCCTGTCTGCAATATGTTTTTTACCGTTGATAACATCTTGGAAGAATGGCACTGCATCAGTCATATCTAATCCAAGTAAGGCTGCAGATATCCGCCTCAAATCACTGTGTTCTTTATCCGCAAATACAAAAGGTGTTTTGCCGGCTGCCTTTATTTTTTCAGCGACCTGAATCAATTCGTTGTAGGTTTGTGGTATTCCTAAATTGAGTTCCTTGAACAAATCTGCATTATATACAACGCCATATCCTTCAAGAGCGTAAGGCACCGCATAATTTTTCCCATTGTTTTGGCTGAATTCAACAAAAGAAGGCTCGACATTCTCCAGCACCGGATCCCCAGTCAACTCGGCAACATTATCATCTTTCAACAGCTGAGCGAAACTTGGTGCGGACGGATAAACGGTGAATACAGGAGGAGCATCATTTGTTGAAAATCGCATTGTAAGTACTTTTAGCATATTTGGAGGAGTATTTTGTTCGATCACAATATTCGGATTTTGCTCTTGAAAACCTTTGATGATTTTATCCATTGTCTCTGCCACATCGGCCTTATTGGATAAAAATTCTAGCTTAACCTTCTCAGTCGTGTTTTTGGAAGATTGTCCGTTGTTCGCGCCATTTGTTGAGCCTTGCTCATTGTTAACGCTTTCGGTTCCTGCCGAGCAACCAGCAGCGACAATCAGACAGGCCGTTATTGCGATCGATAAAATCTTCTTCGTAAATTTCATTTCATCTACACCACCTGTTAGAGTATTATTCTTTATGCCTGCTCATCGATTATTATCCCCCTTTTTATGATGCAAGCGCTTTGTTCTTAATAAGATTAGCATAGTGAATTTATCGTATTTAATCGACTTTTTTTACATTCGACTATACATTTTTGACTCTTTTACGAGTTTTAAAACAAAAGAAACAGGCTGTAAAAGACAGCCTGTTTTACTCTTCTTTAATATTGGAGATGGAAGTTCGAAATTCGGAAGGAGTCATTCCGTTCGATTTCTTAAACACTTTATAGAAATAGTTTTTTTCGTACCCTATCATACCGGAAATTTCTTCAAGGGATTTTTGGGAATCCTGCAAGAGCTCTTTAGCTCTATCCAGCTTGACTCTTGTCATATATTCAATAAAATTCTCTCCGGTCTCCTTCTTGAACAATCTGCTTAAGTAACTGGCATTCAAATGCAGCTTGGCTGCAATCTCATCGAGCGAGACGAATTTATCAATATTCGCGATTACATATCTTTGGACATCAGTAATTCTACGTTTGCTATTCATCTTTTCTTCACCCATCAGGCTTGACATCTGGGCAAGATAGTCGATGAACGATTCTTTCAATTCCATCATCGTTTGAAGTTTAATAATAGAGCTTCGGAACATTTCTGCCGTTCCGAGCTTTTCAGATTTTATAAACGGCTTTGTTTTCACCTCTAACTCGATCATCATTTTAACGATCCATTGTTTTACGAGCGTGGATTTATACCTTTCAGCTGCTATAAAACTCATCCATTTATCCATACATTGTGAAACACGCGAAGAATCGTATGCAACCATAGCTTTGAAAAAATTATCTAACGCTTCCGCATAGTTTGCATTTAAATCTTTTTCTGTGGATAGGATTTCCTCCTTTTTCGCAATCCCTTCATGCTCCATATAAAAAAATTGCTCGTCCGAATGAAAAAGATGCCTTAACTCTTCCTTTAATTGAACGGGGGTTTTGCATATGTTTCCGAATATAAAGGAAACATCCAACTTCATAAATTTTTTTAAATTTTGTTGTGCAGAAACAAGCAAGCATTTCATTTCATCGATTCTGTTTACTTTTATGCCGTCTCTGAAAGAAAAAATAAGAAGACCTTTATCCAGGCTATATTTGAAAAAAATTCCCATTTTCCCGTCCGAAAAAAGCTCTTCCATGGCATTCTCGAAAGCGAAAGAAAGAGCGTCCTCCGACAGCTGAAATCGTTTTTTCGTTTTCTCAATTTTATTCATGCTGCAAATGACCGGCAGATGGAACAGCATTTCTAATTCCAGTCCACACTCTTTGGCCTCAATCAACCACCTGCCAACATCCCAGATAGGATCATGAATCGTATACCGTATCCATTTATTTTTGGATATCCGAATGAGATCCGCACTCGTAGGTGATGTCCGTTTCTGCGTTTTCACTTTTTTAATTTTCTCCTGAATATTTTCTAACAGAGAAAATAGTTCCTTTTTTTCAACTGGCTTCACCAAATAATTCTCCACTTTGTAGACAATAGCTTGCTGCGCAAACTTAAAATCATCATAACCGCTTATGATTACATTGATAACAGAAGGATGATATTGCAAAAGAGCGGCCGCTAATTGGATGCCATCCATCTTTGGCATTCGGATATCCGTAAGAATCAGATCAATACTCGAACTCTCCACCTTCTCCAGCGCTTCCTGCCCATTCTCCGCCTCGATAATCAGAGTTTCTTCATTCCAGTCCTGAATCGCCTGAATTAGCGCTTTCCGGGCGTAGTACTCGTCATCTACGACCAATATATTCAACGGTTAAGCCTCCAATTCGACAGGTATGATCATTTCAACGCATGTGTACTCGTTCCTTACACTCTCAATACTCATCCAGTAATGATCTCCATAATAATACTTTATTCTTGCATATACATTAATTAAACCGAAATGAGCCTTCATCTCTGACTCTTCAATTTTGTTAAATTGCTGAAAAGATTCATTTAACTCTTTCAGTTTTTGTTCACTTATACCTACACCATCATCCTTCACCCGAATGATGAGTATATTCCCGTTCTTTTTTGCGGTTATTTTTATCGTTCCTTTATCACCTTTAGGTTCAAGACCGTGGTAGAAGGCATTTTCTACAATCGGCTGGATTAGAAACTTTAGAATAGGAAATCCGGATAGTTCATCTGGAATATCATAGATCACCTGAAATTTATCCAAAAAGCGAATTTGTTGAATATTGATATAATTTTTTATCTGTTCCAATTCCTGATGAAGCATCACAATATCCGAGCTTTTGATGTTATATTGATACATGCTCGACAATGATTTCGTCATTTCCGATATCGGATCGATCCGGTGAAGTCCGGCAATTGCATGAATGGTATTTAACGTGTTGTACAAAAAGTGAGGATTTATTTGTGCCTGCATCATTTTTAGCTCCGCTTTTTTTTGCAGCCTGTATGATAAATTCTCCATTTTCCTGCTGTCCTTTAAACGTAAAATCATCGCATTATAACTGCGCACCAATTGTCCGATCTCATCATTCCGATCACTGCCTTCAAGCCTAAAATCCAAATTTCCAGTATCCACTAATTTCATTGCGCTTGTGAGCTTGTGAATGGGCTTAAAAAAATACTTAGCGAACATCGTCGCAATAAAGAAGGCAATTACTAAAGAAAACAAACTGATTAATGAATAACTTCCCAATCCCCTTTTAAACCGCTCCGTTATACTGCTTGTAGGCATGAACTGAATAATCGTCCAATTCGTTAAAGCATTTTTTTTGGAGATAAATAAATAATTTTTGTCTTGAAGCTTCAATTCTATTAGTTTATTTTCAACAGAGTTTTCTCTCTCGAATGTTGAAGTAATCGAGGATAGCGCAGCTTGGCCAAAAGTGTGTTCATAAGAATTGTAGATGGCTCTTCCGTCCGCGATTATTATGGTGCCAAGTTCCGAGTCTGATTCCGAAATTCCGCCCAATATATTATTAAGAGGCTTAAATCGGATATCCATCTTAACATAAGCAAATGAATCACGGTTTGGTTCGATATCAGATAAATATCTGACAATAGAAACAAGCTTATCCCGATTAAAGTTTACAGCACTGTCATATGGGGCAGAAACCCAAATCTTCCCTTTTAACCACTCTTCCTGCGGAATATCGGATAAAATCGATTTCAAGTTAGTCATATTAGCGCCTGAGCTATTATAAATATGTCCGCTTGAACCCACAATCGCCAAACCCGCTATATGTCCATTAAGTAATATAAATTGATCCATTGCCGTTTCCAGCGCGTGGGAAGCAGCTAAATAATCCAAGGTAGTCATTTGACGCATTTCAAGAATATTCGTTAATTTATTATCTGTCGCATAGAAATAGGAATACCGCGCAATATTGGAGAGGTAATCTTGGATAATGACATCCGTCTGTACACTTTCTTGAATCATGAAATCCTCGTAGTAACTTTTTGCTTGGTTGTAAGTATTAAGTCCGAGGATCAGCAAAGCTGACACTACTAACGTCAAAAGAATCAGCAAATATGAGATCAGAAGCTTTTTACGAAACGAGCCCTCTAACACATTCTTTTTTATCAATTTGAGCATTCAATATCATCTCCGCATGCTTATCTCCACTAGTATCACTGCTTATTTTGTTGATATCTTGCTGCTTTCCCTGATTCGACGCAACCTCCTTCAAACCGCTAGCGGTAATCCACTGTGGGGGCTGCTCATTCCTGTTTTAATATATCCTACCCTTTTTATACGGAACCTTGGGAACGTCACCCGTCACTTCCTCAACGCTGAAGGATTCCTGGATGATATGTAATGCCGCTAACGGATCATCAAGATGATATCCGATGATAAAAGGACCGGTCAAATGTAGGTAATGTCGCTCAACCATTTCTCATTGGATTACTCGTTGTGATATTTTGGTTCAAAATGTTATCTGCGACAGGCAGATTGTGACTTGAATTTGTTGTTGCTTTATATTTCCTTACCACTTTCGATCGGATTCCATTAGCCCGCATTAACCGCGCCACACGGCCACGACTGGCTTTCTTCTCTGGTGGTAAATTCTTAGTAATCTGCGGAGATCCATAGATTCTGCGACTGTTTATGTGGATGTCTTTTATCGTATCAAGCAACTCGCGGTTCGCTTTGCTGCGTTTGCTTTCTGGACGCTTGATATGAGCATAATAGCCGCTTCTTGAGACACTTAGGGCCTGGCACATCTTCGCAATCCGAAACTCGAAGCGGTGTTCAAAGATAAACTTGAACCTCATTATTTCTGATTTTTCGCGAAGTAGGCCGCCGCCTTTTTTAGGATATCATTCTCCTCTTTCAGGTCCGCCAACTGCTTTCGCAGCTTACGTATCTCATCATCCTCAGCCTTAAGATGGCCACTGCCTGGAAACGCACTGTCTCCGTCACGTTTATAAAACTTCACCCAGTCTCGGACTGTAGTAAAATGTACATCCAGTTCCTTAGCCGCATCCGTAACCGTTGATTCCCCGGCTATAATTCGCAATACAACCTGTTCTTTATATGCTTTATCAAACTTCTTCCGTTGCCCCATAGTAAATCCCTCCACTTTTATTATAGAGGTTTTCTATGTGTCTATCTATTCGGGGCAGGGTCAGTATGAGCATTTCACTTTCCTGCTTTGATTGCTCAATTGACTTCCCTAGTTCATCGAATATTTATGTATGTACAATGATTATATCAAAATCTTCTTACTGATTATATTTTCTATCACCATTCACTTTCCTTCACTCTTTGATTGGGTTTAAGGAATCTTTAGTATCGTTTTTGGGGTCACCTAACGAAACGGAAAAAAATGTACGCCAAGCAATTCATTACATGAAAAAACCTCCAGTTCTTCTATTAACGGGATTAATTATAAATGGTTTTAAATATATACTATGAAATATTCGCCATTCGCACTGATCGGGTACTATAACTTCTCCACAAAACCTGCGGACGTGGCTTCCGGCGGTCTCGTATAAATCGTTAAGTATCGTTTATTCCGGTGCCGCAACAGCCGCTCCAAATCTTGCTCCGTCACATCCGGATGTTTCGCCAACTCATTTGCAAAGGTATGACGCAAATCATGCGGCCGCAGCGGCGAAATGTGACGTTTCGAATCTTTCAGCTCTGCATCGTGCCATTTACCGATTTGTTCTAAGATTCGGTTAATGGAGCGAGGATACAGCCGGCCATCCATTTTTCGAGCCGGAGTCCCTTTCGCACTCAGGAACAAAGCAATCGATTCCTCTGCATGATCAAGATGCCTTTCGAATTCCAAATAATCAGCCAGGGCTGCTCGCGCATCGGCCGACATGTATTCAGTTCCTTCCGTTTTTCCTTTCCCGCGTATCCGGACAATCCTGGCACTCCGAGCGGCACGCAGCTGCGCAGGTTCACTGGGCTCGACTTGATCCAAATTCAGATTCACCAGTAACACCGGATGCGCTTGTGATTGCATCCGCCATCATTGCACAAGCGGATGTTTTTGTTACAAATGATCTTCGATTGGAACAAGTGGAGGAAATACCTTGTAAAAGTATGGATCAATTATAAATGAAAGACAAAAGCTAGCAGGTTCCTGATCCGCAGTGCCGCCTTAGTCATGTACCGGACTCTGGAAAAAAGGAGCAGATCATTCGCCACTTTCAAAAGAGACACGATCTCCTTCTACTTTCACGCCAGTTTTTTCAATACATAACGGATCTTATGTATTGAAAAAACCAGTCCCCTCAAAGGACGGCACTGAAAAAGGCCATGTTTTAATGTCGTCAGAGAACCGCACCTGCCGGTCGTAAGTAGACTGGATATCAAGTAGTTGCTCTTTCTATTAGCCCCAAATGCCTTCTCCAACCTTACCGCCATTTTTGGGGAAAGGGACGACTTTCCATTTAGGAAATTTGACAACGCCGGGCTCTCCGCCATGTAATATCCTCGTTACATTTCTGACACCTATCAATAAGCAATGTCAGGTGGAATGGACATGCTGTAACATTTACATGATGCCAGAAAAGACGGAAATATTCATTCTCTGACAAGCAGGCCGGACATACTTTAGCACTTATTTTGGACAAAGCTAATCCATCAATTAATATTCCCTCGATATAAGTAATAACCCCGGTAGTTTTTAGTGAAAGCCTGTTGGAACGAGATTTTATTCGGATGTGCAACGTGGATCCGGATGTCATAAGCATTGATTACCAGCCGATCTGTATCGAGTATAACTACGCAGGTAAACGAAGGAAGTATACTCCGGAATTTCTGCTAATAATGTCGGACAAAAGCAGAGAGAACTCGTTGAGGTCAAGCCTGATGAGCGAATGGAAAACGAAGACAACGTGGTGAATTTCAAAGTCGGGGAGATGTACTGTCAGCAACTGGGTTGGAGACAGCGGCTTAGAGCATCGGAAGCCCCTCTAAAATCCACATATATTCTCAGGAGAAAAAGCCCAGAGCGCGTTTGCTCTGGGCTACTGCATTTTTGGAAGTTAATTTATAGCAATGCCAATCATCTTTAAAACCACTTTGGCTTAGGATCATTTTCGTTAAGGGTTAATTGCACACAGTCAACAGATCCTCACTAAAACGTAACGAGAATTTCCTTTACCCCACGTATAATCATCCCGTGCCTCCATTCAAGGTCATCAAGGCCCGATTTCAATCGCAAATTCGGCATGCGACGCATCAATGCGCCTATCGCGATTTCTCCTTCGAGCCTCGCCAGCGGAGCGCCAAGGCAATAATGAACGCCTTTGCCGAAAGCGATATGATTGTTTGCCATTCTGGTAATATCGAAGACATCCGGATCCTCAAACTTCCTGTCATCGCGATTGGCTGATGAGAAGGAGACGAATACCATATCACCTTTGCGGAGATATTTGCCTCCGAACTCCACATCTTCCGTCGTCCATCTCGTATTGCTCACTTCGGCGGGACCGTTATACCTCAATATTTCTTCAATTGCAGAACCGATGAGTTCTGGACGATGCTGAAGCAATTCGTTCTGTTCCGGATGCTGGAGTAATGCAAGGACTCCATTTCCAATCAAATTAACTGTCGTCTCATGTCCAGCGATTATAAGTACAAAAACGAGTGCATACAGCTCGTGCTCGGATAGTTTATCTCCTTCATCTTCAGCTGATATCAAATCGCTGATCAAATCCTCCTGCATCGAGGTTCGTCGAAGCGCGATCAGATCATGCAAATAATCGACGAATGCTTTCATGGCTTCTTCACCTTCATTATCGAAACGAGGATGATGAACACTTTCCATGATTGCATCCGACCAGGTACGGAATTTGTCCTGATCTTTAACGGGGATTCCTAGCATTTCACAGATGACGATGATCGGCAATGGAAAAGCGAAATCTTCGATCAACCTCATCTCCCCTATCCCCTCGACCTGATCAAGCAAACTATTGCTGATCTCTTCGATTCGTCCCCGTAAGCGTTCCGCCATACGCGGGGTAAAAGCTTTCTGTACCAAACGGCGCAGGCGGCGATGATCGGCCGGGTTCACGCTCAGCAAATTGCGCGATACGATTGCCAGGTGAGCCGGAGCGTCTTTATTTTCCAGCTCATTCAGATATGGTGGATTGGTAACAAAGCGCGGATCGTCGAGAATCTTCAAGGCATCGTCATAACTCGTGACCATCCAGGCGTATTGGCCACTTGGAAGCAGGAAAGAATATACTGGTTCTCTTTCCCGAGCCTCATGGTAGGCCGGAAACGGATTACGAATAAAATCTTCATTCTGAAAATCGATTCGGTTAGACATTAACATTCCCTCCAATCGTTATTAACAAGCGCTAGCATGACCAACTTCAAACTAACATGGGCCCTGAAAGGATACCATATGGAAATGCGCCATGTTAACGCATGTTTCCTTACGCTACTTTCTCACTGTCCGCGTTATGCAGTTCCTTATGAATGGATTCGCCCTCAACGTCGATGTTCGGCGTAATGCGATCGAGCCAACGAGGGAAATACCAAGCTAATCGCGGCATGAGGGCCATTACGGCAGGTACGATCATCAGGCGTACGATAAATGCGTCTACGAAAATGCCGAATGCCAACGCAAGTCCCATCGATTTAATCATTGTATCCTCTACAAATATGAAACTGGCGAAAACGACGACCATGATGAGGCCGGCCGCGGTTACGACGCTGCCGCTATTGGCCATTCCTGCGAGCACAGCCATCTTTCCATCGCCAGTTCGCGAATACTCTTCTTTCATCCGGCTGACGAGGAACACTTCGTAATCCATAGCGAGGCCGAACAGTATGCCAGCTGTCAACACCGGCAGAAAGCTGAGTATAGGTCCCGGCTCAGGGATGCCGAATAAACTTGCCAAATGCCCCTCTTGCACGACAAAGACGATGAAACCCAACGTTGCCGTCAACGTCAATAGATAACCGAGAACCGCTTTGATCGGAATCCAAATGGAGCGGAACACGATGCCAAGAAGAATGATTGCAAGGCCGACGATAAGAAGTGCGAATTGCGGTAGTGCTTCGTTCAGTTTATCCGATATATCGATGTTGACAGCAGTCGTTCCGGTTACCATCAATTCAATGGAGTTCGATTCCGCTATCATATCCGCGTACTCCCTTATTTCCTGTACGAGGTCTTTTGTTTTGCTGTCGTGTGGACCTGTTCCAGGAATAAGATTGATAATGGCCGCATGTCCGGACTGGCTCAATATTGGCTCGCTAACGTTAGCCACATTATTGATTCCGCTCAGCCCTTTAACAGCGTCATCAAACATTCTTGAAGGCGTAGCACCACCCGTATCAGGATCCGCTTTAGCAACAATGACAAGCGGTGCGTGATAGCCGGGACCATACGCTTCGGTATACAAATCGTAGGCTCGTCTTTCTGTCGTTTCTTCCGACTTCAAACCGTTATCTGGTAGACCAGTTTCTAGCTTCAAAGCGGGCAAGCTGACAAATATAAGCAGCAGGATAGCCGCAACTGCAATCGGTAAAGGGTATTTAACGATAGTCTTGCCCCATCTGTTCGTTGACTTGGATTTATTTCCTTTTGAAGCTCTATTGCTCATTTTCGGTCTTGCTTTCTCTCCTACAATGGCAAGCATAGCTGGCACCAACACGACTGCAATAGCAATGGCCACAGCAACCGTAATCGCAGCCGCAATACCCATCGTTGTCAGAAATGGGATACGAACGACAGCCAGCCCCAGCAGCGCTATGATAACCGTCAGGCCTGCAAACAGAACCGAACTACCTGCTGTCGCGTTGGCAATCGCAATGGACTGCTGGACACTTTTCCCTTCAGCCAAACTCTGACGATGCCTAGAGATGATAAACAAGGCATAATCGATCCCGACGGCTAGCCCCAGCATCACCGCAAGTGTAATGGATACCGAGGTCATTTCCATCAAATTTGTCCCGATAAGAACTAGCAAGATCCCAATCCCTAAACCGATAACGGCGGTTAGAATCGGCAGTCCAGCTACCAAAAACGACCTGAACGTATACGCCAAAATCAAAAATGCGACCACGATGCCAACGACTTCGGAGAGCCCCCCAATCTCAGGAATTGGCGAACCAATATTGCCGGTGAACTCCGCTTGAATCCCATCTGTTCGGGCTTTATCCGCTGTGGCTTCTACTTTCTCCAGTGATGTTTCCATAACTTCGCCAGCTTCTTGCTTGTAGGTTATCGTCGCATACCCGATCTCCTTATTCACGCTCAGCGATTGGTTGTCATAGGGTCCGGCGATTGACGATATGTCTGTGTCCTTGCCGAGTTCGTCTAATAGTTGTTGCAACGAATGTCGGACGCTTTCGCTCTCCAGTGTCTCTCCTTCAGGTGCTTTGAACACCAGTTGGATACTGCCGTTGTTCGAACTCTCGGGTGTGGGGAATTCCTCGTTCAGTACCTCCATGGCCAGCTCTGATTTCGTTCCGGGAATGGACATGTCTCCTGTAAACGATGCCCCCATGCCTAGCACCAGCCCTGCGGCAATAACCAATACGACAAGGCTAGCAGCAAGCGTCTTGAATTTATGGAGATAGATCCGCTCTCCGATACGGTAAAGCCATTTTGCCATGATGACATCCCTGCTTTCTTTTCGAGTATGCCCTCATTTTATCGTCTTCTGCCCATAAAAAAATCGTACAAAAGGGCAGCCCTGATTGTACGATTGGGCAGACCTTGATGTACGATCGGTAGAAATCTCTAGAGATGGATCATTCCATGCTCAATTGCCATAGCAACCGCTTGAGGACGGGAATCAACGCCGAATTTGTTGTAAATGCTTGTTAAATGAGCTTTTACGGTGCGCTCGGATATACCTAAATCGAACGCGATCTCCTTACTTCGGAATCCGCGCGCAGCAGCCTGCAAAACAAGCTGTTCTTTATCCGATAGGGCTGGCAGCCCCCTTTTCGGTGTGTTAACCAGTGCTTGCCGAGAGGCAAATACTTTCTCAACGACCTCAGGCTGCAGTAATGTTTCTCCCCGCAATGCTGATTCCATAGTATGAAAAAGGGTTTCCCGGCTCGCATCTTTCAGCAAATAGCCCTTCGCTCCCAGTGCCAGTCCCTGCAACATGTAGTCATTTTCGTTATAGGTGGTCAATATGACGACCGGAATCTCAATCGGTTTATCTCGCAACCGCTTTATCGTTTCAAGACCGTTCATGACAGGCATGTTCAAATCCATCAGAATAAGATCCGGCTCCAATTGCTCCGCTAGCCTCAGCGCTTCCTCGCCGTTTTCAGCCTCTCCCACAATCTGATAAGCATCATTGGTTTCTATAATAAGTCTCAATCCTTCGCGAACGAGCAGATGGTCATCCACAATCAGTATTTGCTTTGTCATCTAATTACTCCTTTTTTACGGGAATCATTATTTCAATTGTCGTTCCTGCTTCCAATTCGCTGCGAATGTCAACAATTCCGCCCAACAGTCGAACACGTTCCCTAATGCCGACAAGTCCGTAATGACCGGCATACTTGCCGATCGTATCGGTTTTGAACCCTATCCCATCATCTTGTATGCGGAGTAGCAGTAGGCTTCCGGATAATTCCTCTAAATCGATCGTTATCCGCATACTGGTAGCCTCCGCATGCTTGATCGTATTCACGATGCTCTCGCCAATGATGTGGAGACAGTGCTCCATAACGAAGCCCGTTAAGGAAATATTGACAGGAGCGTCAACCGATACAGAAATAGACTTACCGACAATTAACTTGTCCACTGTTTCACGAACGAGGTCGATAAAATCAGAATCTCCGCCTCCATTAAGTCGTAAGTCGTCAATAACCAGTCTAGCTTCACTAAGCGTAGATCTCGCTCGCTGCATTGCTTTTTTGACAATCGCCTGCGCCCGCTCGGGATTGGATTTATCCAAATAGGCATCCGCCGCCTCCAATTGCATCAATAATCCGGCGAGCCCTTGAGCAAGCGTATCATGCAAATCGCGAGCCATACGTTGTCTCTCGTTCGCCAGCGTTAATTCTTCCACCTTACGGTGCGTCTTCTCCAATTCCGCAAGAAAGCTTTGCGTCCGAAGTCTTGCACGTACCTGTCGAAAAAAAAGCACCCCGTAGGAAACGACGATGACATTCATGAGCACGAATATTGGAATGAGCAATATGACTGCTTCCAACCATCCCGTGGCAAGAAGCGAGAACCATACTAGAGCATAAGACCCCAGCATAACGGCAATCAATTTCCCTCTCTGTTCATATACGCCGACGCTTTGGCCGATCAAAACAGGATATAAGCCAATCAACACCGCAGGAGAGGCTTCTGGAGCCAAGAAAGTGGCAGAATAAATAATAAGAGCTTGCATAAGAAAATATATCCAAGCCCTTTTCATGACAAGTGCCGGAGAGTGCCAATATAACGATGCATGAAGAATTATAAATCCCGTAAAAAAGAAGATGCCGATCCAGTTTAAGTTACCTTCACTAAGTAACATAAACAAAGATACAGCGTAATCGATAATAATCCAGATTAAAAGCGGGATTCTCGAATCAGTTATCGCATCGCTTTGATGAAAGTGCTGACGCTCGGACGGTAATTCGTTTAATTTCATTTTCAGCCTCGTTCCTCTGCAGTATGAGTACATGTCCCATTTAGGCAGTAATCCTGTTACTTCCTATTGTACCGTTATGCCGTTCTTGGTCAAACGTACGAAAGGGCATACATCAATGTACAAACGGGCAACGGATCAAACTTGGCGGATTTCCATATGGTTCCACTGTTCATTGAATGTTATTTTTAAACCATCTTCAAATTAATGGAGGTTATAATTTGTATGAACATCACAAAAGAGCATTGAACAAGCTTGTCAACACGCTGGAACAGGAACCATCCATCCTTGCCGTAATAACAGCAGGATCCATAGCACAAGGAAAAACGAAAGAATCATCGGACGTTGATGTATACTTGGTTGTCTCGGATGAATCGTATGACGTGCGGAAGAAGTCGTTAACCTTGTCGTACATTAACCACGACCGGGAAATTTGCAATTACGAGGGAGGATACATCGACGGCAAGAGCCGAGCGGGGTAGCGAACCTACCCGCTCTTCCTTCGTTGGGTCCCAGGCATGGTTTTCACGCATTCCCACAATTAATAGCTTAATCGCAAAGATCCCGGTTTATCCGGAAGTAAATCAGGAACAAAATATTCGAGACTTTTTTGCTCAAATTACGTTATATGGCTTTTATTTCACCGAAGAGGTCATTAAGAAAAACAACCCCTATTTACTCGCGCAAGCCGCTTGCAATATCGTCCTGTTCGGAGGGCGAATTATTTTGGCTCATAATCGAATACTGTTTCCGTGCCACAAATCGTTGATGACGGCCGTCGATAACGCTCTGAAAAACCTGACAACTTTATCGAATTGGCAATCGATCTCTTGAACAATCCGAATGAAGAAAAATGCAAAGGCTTCTTCACTAACGAAGGATCGCAGCGGAAAACCCCGAGGCAATCATCAACTAGAAGATGCGACTGGACTCCTCTATGGAAATTAAATACAAGATAACTAAATGAAGTAAGTTCCACCGGAGAAAAATTCCTGCGGTTTTAGACTTTCTAAAAAAAGTTACGGTTAGTTCTAAAGAAGACTGCATACATCGCGATGCCGCACCATGTCATCATGAAGAGGCGGAGAGTTGGATGCCGTGAATAGGGAAGGAGACAGCGATCATGTGGCGGCCGGATGCATTACATGAACAATTATATATGGAGGCGGCAGAGCGACACCGTGAGGCTGCGGTGAGCCGGTAGAATAAGTTTGATCTCAGCATGTGAACAGATCCAGCATGAATGTCTCTCCAAATATCCATCTCATCGCAACCATTTGAAATCCCCGCGCGAAATAAAAAAGAGGTAAGGCTCTCTCCAGATTTAGGAGTAGGCCTTACCGTCAATTGATGATTGTCCACTGTGCCCCCCCCCTGCTGTCATCGATATTCAAGTTCTTAATGTTTGTCCAAAAAAGCTTTCTTTAGCTTCTCGAAGTTTGGTAACGGTCAAATGCGCATTGTGAATTTCTCGAAAATCATCGTCAAAGACTCCTAGTAAACGGTATGCTTCTATTAATATAGCGTGTAAGTAGCCAATTCTTCCTTGACAATATTCATGTAACAATTGAGGCAATCCTGATTCCAATTTTCCAAGTTGTAATGATCTGGGAGGCTGAATTGCAGTTTCAATGTCTTTCAGCAATTTGCAGAAACGTTCATCACATTCTTCGAATGGCTTAATTCTTTCAAGCTTATAGCGTCGGAAGTACTCATCTTCCATATCAAGAAGATACTCAACTTTGGGAGTCCTCATACAAACCAGGGAAACTCCTTCATTGGATAAATCCTTGAACATTTCCATTCCATCTTGATCGTCAAATCGTATAGTACGGGTTAGAAAATTCAATTCATCGAAGATGATCAATTCTGTTTTTTGTTTTCTAAGCAAAAATAGAGCCTGATCTTTAGCATATCCAACTCTCATGTCTGCGCGAAGAATCTTTGTTCCTAATCCTGTTAATATTTTTTTATAAAAATCCAGAGCGGTAAAAGGATATGGTAGTTTTATATATAATACAGGAGCAATATCAATTTTCGTTTCATCCTTATCAACATATGTGTAAACAGGATTTCGTCTTTTATAATGAGTTACCAGTTGTGTCTTTCCGGCACCTGGAATACCGGTTAGCATTAAATGATTAGGATCATGCTCCTGGTTCCTGCTTTCAAATGAACGCGAAGGGAATCAAAACGATCCCATCACTACGATAGAGTGCAGATTAAAGAATGATCCTTACTGGCCCCATCGGCCGCTTCCAACGCCTCCGTGATAGACTCACCTTCAATATCAATATTCGAGATGAACCTGTTCAGACACTTCGTCAAGTACCACGCCGCCCTGCCGATTAGCGCCATAACGGCGGGCACGATCGCTATCCGAACAGTGCGAAAACAAAACCGGCGAAAACGGCGATCATGATTAGACCAGTTGTGGTTACAACCGTGCCGCTGTGACTGAATACAACGGTAACGGCCTTGACTAAGGGGAACGCAGAATCTAGGGAAGCTCATGATCAGGATCTGATCGAATATGTACGAGCCAGATCCTTTAAACAAACCGTGGCTATTTCCGCTGAATAGGGTTGACAATTGAGATGCGGCCAGGTAACATGCCGTGAACGCAAGTCTGAAAGCAATAAGAGGTGTCCCGCATGGACACCCCTTACTGTCTACGATTTATAGCGTTAATCCGCCGTCCACGACGACGATCGATCCGGTCATATAGCTGGAGCTGTCGGAAGAGAGGAATGCGACAACCTCAGCCAGCTCCTCCGGTTGGGCATAGCGTCCGATCCGCATATTCGGGAACTCCTCCGGTACATAGCCGCTTTCTTGCAGCTGTCTAGGCACCGAATCTGTCAAGGTTGTCGCGACGCCGCCTGGACAGATCGCATTAACTCGAATTCCTTTCCGCACATATTCGATAGCCGCAGCCTTGGTTAATCCTGCTACCCCGTGCTTGCTTGCCGTATAGGAAGCAAGGCTGTGCTCCGCACGTATCGCGGTCGTCGAAGCCGTGTTAATAATATGGCCAAACCCTTGTTTATCCATAACCTGAAGGGCATACTTCATGCCAAGGAATACCCCTTTCAGATTAACATCCAGCACCCGGCTGAAATCCTCTTCCGTAATATCCTGGAATCGCCCGAATTTCTGCAGCATGCCGGCATTATTGAACAAAACGTCGATTTTGCCGTACGTGTCTACTGACGCTTGGATAAAGTTCTGAACGTCGGAGCTGATCGATACATCGGCCTTCACGAAGATGCCTGCTCCGCCCGTTTGCTTGACTAGCTTAAGCGTCTCCAGCCCGGTGCCCTCATTATAATCGACGACGACCAGCTTGGCGCCGCCTGCAGCAAGCTTCAGGCAGCTCGCCCGTCCGATCCCGCTCCCGGCTCCGGTAACAATGATCACCTTTCCTTGAAGGCCCGGTGTCGCTGTACGGGACGGCGCTTGCTGATGTGACGCAGCTTCAGAGGACGATTGGTTAAAGTCGAGCTTTGACAGATCGTTTTTCAGTGCTTGCAGCACATCTTGCGGAATGTTGACCTGAGGCAATGCAGCCAGCTGATCGAGCGTGAAGGACGAGGCCATTTTGAAGGTCGGCTCCTTAACAAACTCGGGCAAATGACGGGTCAATACAGCTACCGCTTCCTCACGGCTCAGAAGTTCCCCGATTTTAATATTCGTGTTGTAAGTCATAGCTTTTACTCCTCCTGCTAAATATTGAATTAATGTTTCGGTAACGCTAAAACAAAACCGGTATCTCTTTCACGCCCCGGATAATCATCCCTGGACGCCATGCCAAATCATCACTGGCCGTCTTTAACCGCAGACCAGGCATTCTTCGGAGCAGCGCGCTGATCGCGATTTCGCCCTCCAGTCGGGCGAGCGGAGCACCGAGACAGTAATGGACCCCCTTGCCGAAGGCAATATGGTTATTGGCCGCACGGGTAATGTCGAAAGTATCCGGATCTGCAAACTGTTCCGGGTCGCGATCGGCCGATGCGAACGATATAAACAGCATCTCGCCTTTTCGGATCCGCTTGCCTCTGATCTCCACGTCGTCCGTCACCCAGCGGATGTTACTGACTTCCGCAGGTCCGTTATACCGCAGCATCTCTTCAATCGCGCCTAGGATAAGCTCAGGCTGAAGCTGCAGCTTCTCCTTCTGCTCCGGATGCTCCAGCAGCGCAAGCACGCCGTTGCCGATCAAGTTGACCGTCGTCTCATGCCCGGCGATAATGAGCACGAAGACGAGCGCATACAGCTCCTGCTCGGATAAGATATCTCCTTCATCCTCGACGCTGAGCAGATCGCTGATCAAATCCTCCTGCAGCTGGCTGCGTCTTCTTGCAATCAAATCCTGCAGGTAATCGACGAAGGCGATCATGACCGCTTCGCTTTGCTCCTCGAACGTCGGATTGTTAAACCCTTCCATGATCACATTCGACCATTCGTGAAATTTATCCTGATCCTCGATCGGAACGCCCAGCATCTCGCAGATGACCATAATTGGCAGCGGAAAGGCGTAATCCTCGATGAGATTCATCTCCCCTTTGTCCTGCACCTGATCGAGAAGCTCATTGCTGATCTCTTCGATACGACCTCGCAGCCGCTCGATCATGCGCGGCGTAAACGCCTTCTGAATCAGACGCCGCAAACGGCGATGGTCGGCAGGGTTGACGCTGAGCAGATTGCGGGAGATGATCTCTTTGTGCGGCTCTTCGGCCTGAGCATGATTCTCAAAGGGAGGGTTCGTCACGAACCGCGTATCATTCAATACGTCTACAGCGTCGTCGTATCTGGTGATCATCCATGCATAATGACCATTTGGCAGAAGAAAACGGTATACAGGATCTTGGTCGCGTATCTCACTGTAGGCCGGATAAGGATTGCGAATAAAATGTTCGTTCAGAAAGTCGATTTTCGACATCAGAGTTCCCTCCTCTAACCGATTTGAAGCCCGTACTTGGACGTGTCAGCTGTTTCTAACCGCGTGATTAAATTGCGCCAGCAACGCAGTAAGCGTCTCTTCCGTCATCGCTCCGTTTGACCAGGGCAGTAGTGCCCGCAGCGGCATGTAGCGCATCATCGCCATCATCATTTCGGATGAAACGGCTTCAGAAGGTGAGATCGACTGATTGAACATCCCTTGCAAATACTCTAGGACAGGGCGTGTCTTCGGATTCTCCATAATATCGCCTAGCGTTGTATTGCGATGAAATACCGGCACGATCTCGGTCGTGGATTGTACGTTCACGGCCGACCGCAGCGCGATTTCGCAGGATGAGCTGCCGATCAAGATTTCATATTCACCCGATTCCGCGTGCCAATTGCACAGATCGGTGTTGTAATAAGCAAAGCTTCGTTTATCCAGCGTGAACGACACCGTTTTCTGTTCACCCGGCGCTATCGCGACCTTGGCGAAGCCCTTCAGCTCCTTCTCCGGACGAACAACGCTAGAGGCGGCGCTGCGGACATACAGCTGCACAATTTCTTTACCGGCTCTGCTGCCCGTGTTCTTCACATTCACGCTCACCTGGACCGTCTCCTGGTCAGTAAGCTCGTGCTTGTCCATTGTCAGATCCGAATAAGCGAATGTGGTATAGCTAAGCCCAAAGCCGAACGGGAAGAGCGGCTCGATGTCCTTTGCCTCGTAATACCGGTATCCTACGAAAATCCCTTCGCGATATTCCACCCGGTCGCCTTCGCCCGGGAAGTACGGATGGGACGGATTGTGCTTCATGCTCATCGGGAACGTCTCCGCAAGCTTGCCGCTTGGATTGGCGTCGCCGAACAGCAGATCGGCCACTGCTCCACCTACGGCCTGCCCGCCCAAATACGCCTCCAGCACGGCTTTGACCTTGCCCAGCCAAGGCATGACAACCGGCGCGCCGTTGCTGAGAACGACCGCAAGTTTCGGTTGAACCGATGCGATTTGTTCGATGAGGTGGATTTGGTTGGCCGGAAGATTGAGGTGCGTCCGGTCGTAGCCTTCCGACTCATAACGGTCGGGCAGACCGATGAACAAAACAGCTGTATCGCAGTCCGCAGCCAGCTTCGTGGCCTCCTCCAGCAGCTCATCTACCGTATCGTCACGGTCCAGATCGTAGCCTTGTGCATAGAAGACCGATGCCCCGCTGCCCGCCGACTTCTCGATTTCCTCACGGATGTTATCCAACTTCGTCGGGTTAATATGGGAGCTGCCGCCGCCTTGATAACGTACTTGTTCTGCCAAAGAGCCGATAACCGCGATCCTTCCAGCCTTAGGGAGAGGAAGCAGGTTGTCTTCATTCTTCATCAGCACCATCGTCTCTCGGGCAGTTTCACGCGCCAGCTGATGATGTGCCTCCTTGTCATACACCGCGTCGGCCTGCTTATTATCGACAGCCTTGAAAATTACTGTCAGCAGCCGCGCCACCGCTCTGTCTAGTGCCTCCACGGACAATTGCCCGCTCTTCACGGCGGTCACGATCTTCTCTTGCCCGACACCGTTGCTTGCCGGCATCTCCAGCTCCATCCCAGCCGCTACGCTGTCGGCCGCTTCGTTCACCGCTCCCCAGTCGGAAACGACAAATCCTTCATGCCCCCACTCTTCCTTCAGAGTTTGCGTGAGTAGACTCTCATTTTCGGAACAATACGTCCCGTTCAGGCGATTGTACGCTGACATGACCGTCCATGGTTGCGCCTTCTTGACAGCGATCTCGAAGCCGGTTAAATAAATCTCGCGTAGCGTGCGTTCATCGACGACCGCATCGGTCGTCATCCGCCGATGTTCCTGATTGTTCACGGCAAAATGCTTCAGTGATGTACCGACGCCTTGGCTCTGCACCCCGGCAATATGCGCAGCCGCCAGAACGCCCGTCAAATAAGGGTCCTCCGAGAAATATTCAAAGTTCCTTCCGCAGAGCGGCGAGCGCTTGATGTTGGCCCCTGGCCCGAGCAGAATGGAGACTCCTTCGGCCTGACATTCCTTGCCCAGCGCTTCGCCTACACGGCGGATCAGCTCCTGGTCCCAGGAGCTAGCAAGACCTGCAGCAGACGGGAAGCAGGTCGACGGCACGCTTTCGTTAAGCCCCAGGTGATCCGCATCACCGGCCTGCTTGCGCAGGCCGTGCGGTCCGTCCGTCATCATGATCGATGGAATACCGAGGCGGTCAATTGCCTTGGTCTCCCAGAAGGAAGCGCCGGAGCATAAGCCGGCCTTCTCCTCCAGCGTCATGGCAGTGATCAAATCGTTGATGTTTCGATTCATTTGGTTCTCTCCTCAGCTTCTAATTTCCAAAACGGGATCGCTTTGAGATCCAGGTTTAATCGTTCAATTCCCTCTTCCGGCAGCAGTTCTCCGCCGAAATCGATGACGGCGCGCAGGGGATCCCCATTGCATCCTGCAGCTGTGGGCTGTCTGCCAGTATCGGCAGCGCGGTTTTGACTTGTTTGCACGCCGGATTCTTCCACAGGACGCCCAACTGGACGTCTACGCCGTATGCTTCGATATCCTCGTTCAGAGGTATCGCTTCAGCCTCCGCCGGAAAATCACCGAATACGTTCTTTATCCAAGCGGTGCACAATTCGAACCACCGTGCCGCGTCATAATCGACCATCGACCGCAAACCGCTTGATGTGACCGGTTTCGCCAGTGACAGCCCGTGCACGCCATTCCGGAAAATATGAAGCTCGAACGGTACCTTCGCGCGATCCATAGCGGAAGCGAACATGAGCGCGTTGTTAACAGGCACGAGCGTATCAGCGAACGTATGGAAAATAAACGTCGGCGGCGTGAACGCATCGACGGCTTCATCCACGCCCGGCACCGGTGCGGGGAAGATGGCGTCCATCGACGCTAGTATGCAAGGGTAGCCAAGGATCAAAGCGTTCGGCCGGACCTTTCCCATCGTGCCCAAAGCAGCGGCCAAATGCCCGCCGGCGGAGAAACCGCATACTGCCACTTTATCCGGATCGATCCCCCATTCCCCGCTCTGCTCCCGGATCATCGTCAGCGCTTCTTCCGCATCCTGGAGAGGTCTCGGAAACGCGGCATTCTGACCGACTGAGTACCTCAGCACAAACGCCTGATAACCTTCCGCCAGAAAAGCCATTGCGACCGGCTCGGCTTCCCGGTCCGAACATCCACGGTACGCGCCGCCGGGAAGAATAAGAACGGCCGGACGGATACTGGTGTTCGGCATCTCATGCGACTGGTCCAAGAGGTATACTGTTAACGTCACGTTTTCATTGCCGAGCTGCCGCGTAAAAGTTTTCAATTGTTCTTCTCCTCCTCATAAAACTTGCTCGCTCTATTCGAGCGGCAAAGCCATCAGTTGCTCATCCAACTGATCCAGCAGGCTTGCTTCCATCGGGTAATAGGCTGCTAGATCCCGAAGCGATGCGTCCCCGACCGAAGCGCTAAGCGTATCCGGGTTCAACGATTCCATGCCCGGAGGGAGAATGCTCTCGATCACGGCTCTTGCGCCGTCATGACGGAGCAGCTCGATCAAAGATGTCTTCGTACTGAACTGCTTGATATAACTCTTGGTCGGCAAGTAGTGGATGATGTAGCTGCCGCTGACCAATTCCAGATGCGTCTCTTCGCCCATCTGTCCGTTGGCGATGCCGCTCGCGGCCAGATTCTGGCCGTTGACGGTAATCGCGTTCACATCCGCATATGGTAGTCGAACTGTCGCCGAGGCGTTGAATGGAATTACAAAATGGAACGTAAGATGTCCTTCCTCGCTGAACGCCCACTCGCTCTTATACGTACCCGAGGCAGATTCCACTTGAGCCTTTGCCCACTTGATCCGGAAATCCGGCTGCGGCGCCAATACCGCGCGGCGGAAGCCTGGCGCTTCTTCGACCGGATTGATCCCCGCGATCGTGCGGTACATCCATTCGGCGATCGCACCGTATGCATAGTGATTCAGCGAGTTCATGCCGGTGCTGCTGATTTTGCCGTCCGGCATGATCGAATTCCAGCGCTCCCATATGGTAGTGGCACCTAGCTTGACGGCATACAGCCAGCTAGGGTAGTCGTCGTTAAGCAGCAACGTATATGCTAGGTCGTTGCAGCCATTGCCCGATAATACCGGGTTCAAGTACGGTGTGCCAACGAAACCAGTCTTCAAATGGTTGCGGTCGATCTTTAGCCGCTTGCGCAGTGCCTCCACGACCTTCGTTCTGTAAACATGCGGAACCAGGTCCATGAACAGGGCGACCGCATAAGCGGTTTGCGTATCGAGCGCCAAACGGCCGGTTTTCGAGAAAAACTCGTTTTCGATCGCCGTCTTCACCTCGTCCGAAATCCGTCCGTAATAGTCGGCCATATCGTCCTTCCTAAGCACTTTCGCCGCTTTCGCGAGCAGCTGCGAAGAATAGCGGTAGTAGGCCGAAGCGATAAAATCCGTATCCGTTCCGCCCATTGGGGAATCGGGGTTGCTGCCGTCGAGAGCCAGCCAATCGCCGAAGTGGAATCCAGTCGTCCACAACCTCCGTTGGCCCGATGCCTCATCCGCGTTGATGATATAGTCGACCCACCCCTTCATACTCTCGAACTGCTGCTCCAGAATGGTTTTATCGCCATAATGGAGATAAACGTTCCACGGAATGATGGTCGCCGCATCCGCCCAGGCGCTGGAGCCGCCGCCCTGCACGTTGGCTGCGGGTATCACCATTGGCACCATGCCGCCGCGCACTTCTTGCTCCCGGCCCATGTCATAACCGTACTTGCTGAAGAAGGCGTACGCATCCATGTTAAAGCACGCCGTGCCGGAGAATACCTGCGCATCGCCAGTCCAGCCCATCCGTTCGTCACGCTGAGGGCAGTCCGTCGGAACGTCGAGGAAGTTGCCCTTCTGCCCCCACATCGCGTTCTGGAACAGCCGGTTCACGAGTGGGTTGCTGGTCTCGAAGCTGCCTGTCTCCTCCAGATCGGAGTAAAGTACGCAACCGGTGAAGTCATTCGGATTCAGTTCGCCCGGCCAGCCTTCGACCTTCACGTACCGGAATCCGTAGAACGTGAAGTACGGGCGAACGACCGCTTCCGTACCATCGGCCGTATAGTGATATTCCGCCTTCGCCGTGCGCAGGTTCTCGCGATAGAAATTGCCGTCCTGCAGCACTTCGCCGTGATACAGCGAAATGACGGTACCCTTAGGCGCGTTAGTACGGAACCGGATCCAGCCGACCATGTTCTGCCCCATGTCGAGTACGGTTTCACCAGACGGCGTCCGAAAGACCTCGATCGGCTTGCGTTCTTCTTTCACGACGACAGGTAGGCTCAACCGCGCTTTCAGGCGGTCATAAGCGAGGTCGCCTTCGCGGACCGCGAACGACTCTGAAGACACAAACGTCGCGTCGTAGATTTCGCCGTCGTAGAGGTTCCCGCCCATGACCTTGCTCTTTGCCGCCGTCCAGTCCGTATCGGATGCGATCACAGTCTTCGTGCCGTCCGTATACGTCACCACGATTTCGCACATAAGCGCGAATTCATTACCGTACAGCTCATCCGTATGCCCTTCGAAGCCGAACCGGCCTTTGTACAGCCCGTTGCCGAGGCTGACCGCCATCCGGTTCTCACCCTGCCGCAGCAGCTCCGTCACGTCGTAGGTCTGGTACTGCAACCACTTCTGATAAGCGTTGAAATGAGGTGCGAAGTACTCGTCGCCTGCTTTCGCGCCGTTGATCTCCATTTCGTACAGCCCCAGCCCGCAAACGTACGCGCGCGCCGACGCGACTGGTCCGGTCAGCTCAAATGAGCGACTGAGGACAGGATGAACGTCCTTGTCCAGCTCGGGTACGATCCACTTCGCGCTCCATGGCTCATCCAGCTTCGCCGTCTCGAACCAAGCAATGTCGCTGACCGCACGGTCGCCGTTGTCCGCCCACACTTGCACTCGCCAATAATAGCGGGTTCTAGGGAGTAGATCGATCGGCAGCTCGAAGGCGAGGCTGTCTATATCGTCCCGCACGCCGCTGTCGAAGACGATGTTGAAGAAGTTCTCGTCCAATGCGACTTCATATTGCGCCGAAATCTGTTTCTTGGCGTCCGTCTCCGTAACGACGTACGACAGCCGCGGCTTACCCAGCGAGAAGCCGAGCGGGTTGATAATTCGGTTTGTTTTCAAACGAGTGATTTTCATATCATTCTTCCTTTCTCATTCGCTTTAAGATGCCGTTAACGATCGGATAATGACGGTGCCTGCTCGATCCAGTTCCACTCGTTGTTGTCGACGAACAAACTCACAGCTTGCTCGAACGACAGCCCCGGATCCCGGAATTCGAGCATCATTACGGCAAAAGCCATACATTTGTCCGCTGACGGATTCTCCAATAAATCGTTGGCTTTCCGGATAAAGTTCTATGGCTTCTCAGGTGCCTTTTCGATCTCATCCATCATCGACTTGTGACAAGGAAACTGAATCCGATTGTGCCCGAGGATGATACGCCCCCCGAACAGGACGAGTCAATTTGCGGCATGATACATAAGATACGTGTTGTTTTTCTTGGAAGCTTCGCTTGCGAAATAAAAACCATACAGATAGATTTGTCCATAGAAATCTCTCATATTCCGTTCACGGTTCAGCTCCGGATAGACCGGAATCGTGGCAATCAGTTTTACTATGTTCGGCAGGCGGGAGAAGACGACCGCGGATCCGATAAAGGTAGCTCTAGTCGGCTCGCTCCCCCGTTCGGCGGCCAGTTCCAGGAACCGTACGTTCACCATCTTGCCGTCTATATATCCGCCATCGTAATCGCAGACTTCCCGATTGAAGTACGACAGTTGGTCTGCCTGTTTCCGCTGTTGAAAGGCCTTGTCTGTTAGAACGATAAAGACATCGATATCCGAAGATTCTTTCGCGCGCCCTTGCGCAATGGAGCCTGACGTGATAAGCGCTACGATCACCAGATCCTGCCGCATCACTTCCGCCAAGCGGTTCAATGCCCTTCGATGATGTTCGTGCATCATGCCAACCCACCTTATGCATGGGCTATCGGCATCAGCCGATAGCAGCCTCGAGTATCCCGTCTTCCATCGCGATAATCGTGACGAAACCTCCGGAAGCATCTTCGAATGGTTCAATGGTTACTTCTGATTGGCCTGAAACGGATACGTTATGATGACGGACTACCGATAAATCCGGCATATATAATGTCGTCTTCCCATTTTTCCTAGCTTCCCACTTCGCCGTCAGCGTCTTCATTTCGTAATCGTAATGATACGATTGTAGATTGCCTGCAACCTTAACGGGATAACCTCTTTCTAAACTCCGATAATTTTCGTCGTTTTCCATACCTGAGACATATTGATGGTAGGTACTGCTCCACAAATACGCCTCTAAAATTCCCGTCATATATTCAATGAGATCGTTTGTGAAATCTCCGCTTGGAAAGTTCCCCCATTCCCCGACGATCACCGGCATTTGCAATTCCAGCTGCGAGGCGCGCTTCTGGGCGAAAATATTCGTTACGTTCTCCTTGCTGTAGGCATCGTATCGATCACTATCTACCACGGAATCATAGCCATGCGGCGCATAAATCTGCTGAGCATCGACATTTCCATTCGAGTCGGTCAGCTTTTGAAGGCCGGTTTTCACGACCGTGCCGTATACATTGGCGCCGATAACTAACGGGACCTCGCATACCTTCCGAACGGCTCTCAAGATTCGGTTGTAGAACGGCATTAAGATCTCCTTGTCGAACTTGTCGAATTGCTCCGTCAGAATCGCCATCATGATGCCGTGCTCCGTGGGAGTAACGGCCTGTGCATTAGTCATATCGAATGCGGGGTTGGATTGTTTGATTGTTTCCATGGCCATGCCGAAGGCTTGCGGAGCAAGGCTTCCCATATAGGGCTCATTCATGGGCTCGAATCCGATGATATTGGAATACGTCTTGAACTTGCCGGCGATATGTTCCCACATGGCCTCATAGTGGTCCAATAAGCCGACGCCGTCGGCAGCTTCCCGATTCGCCCAGAAGTTATCTGCTGCTTTGATAACGGCCGGACTCTTGAGGTAAGCTTCGTACCAGATGGTGAGATCAGCCGGATGGTCCAGCCCTTCGTCCAACGCAGCCCATTCCGGCGCTCCGTCAATGAATTTGACCGAGAACAGATCTTGGTGCATGTCAAGAAATACGTAAATGCCGCACTTCTCGGCGATTTGCACGACCTTGGCCACCTTGTCCAGATACGAGTCATCGTACACCCCCGGCTTCGGCTCGACGCCGTCCCAGAATATGCCCAGCCGAATCAGATTGAACCCTCGCTTAGCGTATAGCGTCAGCTTATTCTCTATATTCGGTTCCAGATAATCCATTTCTCTGTCTCTGCATATGAAACATAAACCGTTCATCAATACCTGATTTCCATCTTCGTCCACAAATTGCATGCCGCTTACTTGTATGCGTTTCATGTCGACCTCCTCCATTCTTACTATAAAAATATCAGAGCACCAGCCGCGAAACTATGTGGAATCGCGCCATCTTCACGGCTTGCCGCCGCGGTTGTGAAGCAGCCGGAACGCGGCCGGCGTCATGCCGCAATTTTCGCGGAACAGCCGGTAGAAATAGTTCATGTCGTAGATGCCGACCTTCTCCGCGATCGACTGGATGCTCCATGAGGTATATTGAAGCATTCCGCAGCTGTAGCGGATCCGCATCTCCTGCAGCATCTGCATGAAGGAGCGTCCGGTCACCGATTTGAACACACGTTGGAAATGCCGGCTGCTCATCGAGACAAAGCGGCTCATCTCCGATAGGGTAAGCCGGCTCATCACCCTAGAGCTCATATGTTGAAGCACTTGATGCACAGGTACTTCACCGCTCGCGACATACTGAATATCTTCCTTGACCGATTTGGACTGGAGCAGCTCGGTCAACTGCTTCCATAATTCGAGAAGATTCCTCCCTGAAGCTTCCGAAGACTCCCGCTGTTCAAGGAACATGCGGCCGAGAAGCCGCTTGAATTCGCCGCCATGCTCGCGATAGGCCCGCCAACTCCGCGGGATCTGCGATGCTGCGCCGCCAAGCTTATTTGCCTGGCATAAGCAATTGATAATCCGCAGCGGCCGCTCGCCCGTCAGTTCCTCCGGCTGGAAGACATGCGTTTCGTACGCCGGGATGAGGAATAAATCGCCCCGGGACACACGCAAAATCTTGTCGCCGACATAATGCAGACCGTCACCATCTTCGATATAGGCCACTTCGACGAAATCGTGCCGATGCCGCGTCAGATAAGGAAATTCCAGCGCCCGCTCCACTCGGATCGGCATTTCGTCCTTGAAGAAGACGCTTCCGGGATACAACGGGTATTCGATCATCATTTCCATCTCCTTTCGTTCGTGCGTCGCTTTAGACGATCGTTTCTCTTCTGCGTTCCAGATCGTCCAGGATGCGCGTGTACTGCTTCTCCAGTGAGTAGAAGAACAGCAGAATGGCAATGCATACATAAATGATCAATGGAATAGTAATATTAAACGAGATTATCATCGATTTGGCCGACTCCGGCTGCACGGCAGCCCCTTCTTTGTAATGCCCCCAAGCCAGCATCCATCCGATCAAGGCCGTTCCGATCGCGGTGCCGATTTTGCCGAAGAAGCCGCTTAAGCTGTTCGTCAGTCCGACGATACGCTGCCCGTGCTTCCATTCCCCGTATTCGATCGTATCGGCCATAAGCGGCGAGAGCACGATCATCAGCGGGATCATACCGAACGCTTGAATCAGCGAACCGACGAGGCCGAGCATGACGCCGGCCGGATCGATCAGGCGCAGCAGAAGGCCGACCGCTCCGATCGCGAGACCGAGAATCGCCGTATTCCGTCTTCCGATTCGTTTAATCGCCGGCCCGGAAAGCAGGAAGACGGCAATGACGGGAATAAGGCCGATCCCGCCCATGATGCTGACCAGATTGACGTCGTTCCAGATATATTTGGCGTAATACATGCCCGAAGTCCCAGACATCGCGAACAAAATGTTGGCAAACAGGCCCGCACATGCGATGAAGAGCCAGTATTTGTTCGTGAACAGCAGCTTCATGCCCACCCATAAGGACAACGATTTCTTGACCTCGCCCAGCTGCTTGAGCTGCTCTGTGTTATACTTCTCCTTCACGGAACGGAAAGCGATATAGACGCCGAGGGAAGCGACCGCGCCGAATATGGCCGCAAGCAGCATCCATTCCCGTCTTCCGCCGCCCATCGTGTTCACGATCGGAATGAACCCGACCGCCACGACCATGCCCGCCAAATAGCCGAACCCCGAACGGTAAATGCCCATAAACGAGCGGTCCGCCGGGCTTCTTGTCGTTAACACCATCAGGCTTCCGTACGGTATAGAAATCGGCGTGTAGACCCCCACGAAGAACAGAATGTTGGTCGCTACCGCATACGCGACCTTCGCATTCGGGCTCATATCCGGCACCGAGAACAGCAGCAGGATCGAAACGAATAGTGGAACGATCATCCAGAGAAGCCACGGTCGTGCCTGCCCATGCCTGGATTTTGTCCGGTCGACGAGAACGCCCATGCCGATATCAGCCATGGCGTCAAGCGCTTTGGTCAACAGCATGATCGTGCCCACCAGCCCCGCGGATACCCCGACGATATCCGTATAGTAGTACGTGATCATCCCAAGCAGGCCGGTTGCGATATTCAGGGAAAATTGCCCCATGGCATCTCCCGCCAAAGCTTTGTTCGATAACTCTCTGCTCATCTTTAGTCCCTCCAAGTTATACGTCGTTCTAGCTGCATAACTTAAGTGTATTGGATCGCGAAACTACGATATATAACGCAATCTAAAGATGGCATAATCGATTCTTAACTTAGCGGATCGTTATCGTCCTCATAAAAAAACCCTCTTCCGCGGTTAGTAGTCATGTCCGCTAAGAGGGTTTATACAGATTAGTAACGAATGAGAACCGGCCCCATTAAGCCGCAATCCTGCAGCTGCCTGGCCGGGTCGGATGCGCTGAGCGCATTGTTCAGCGTCGTAGCCACTTCGACCTCGACCGTATTTACGCCGCTCCGCATGAAGCCACCGATGCTGACGCGCCGGTCGATTTGGTCGGCATGCAGCCGCGTCCCATTAACAGTCAGCCGGAACGTATCGCTCAATTCTCCAAGGTCCAGCACCGCATGCATGAATAGGTCCGAATTCGCATCAAGCTCGAACTCGGTTCGGTATCGGCCGATGCCGGATATGATCTTCAGCACCGGGATGTCCGTCCAGGACTTCAGTTCGTCCAATTCTATCTCGATGGCCGTGAGCTTCGTTTCCGTCGGATGACTGCCCGCCGTCCAGCTTTCCACGGTTAACGACCAGCTGTTCAACTGGATTTCGCAGCAGTCTGCAGCGGGCTCCGGTGCAGCCACTACCTCTGGACCGGCCGCGCCGCCTTCGGCAGTGGCAATCAATGCTGCCGCATTCGGCGCCAGACGGAGCTTGGCTGCGATCCGTCCGGAACCCGTGCGCGCTCCGGCCAACGGACGGATCGCACCGTCCCATGCATTCAGCATGAATGGCTGCCCTTCGCCGACCAACACCACTTCCCCTATGAACGTCTCCTCTAGACTCGGATTATACAGAAAATAATAGTTCGCTCCGTCCGCATAACGGCGGACGGTCAACAGGTGCGAACCGCCGCTAGTCCGCGCCGCGGGTTCCACCGACAGCTGCGCCAGCGAAACGACCGCGTCCCGTTGGGTTGAAGCAATGTTGACTGTCGGCAGCTCCATCAACCGCTTCAACCGATCCTGCAGCTCGGTGTCCTCGGCTTCCATTCGTCCCCAACTGCCTTGATAGGAAATCGTCTGATTCGGCGCTTCCCCGACGATCACGACCGGCAGCCCTTGCTCCGCGAGTGCAATCAGCTTCTCTGCCGTCCGGACGGACATATCCGAAGGCATCCACTCTCCTCTATCCGTATTCTTGCGCATGTCGACGACGATCGCCTTATAGGCCGGTCCGTCGGCCGCAAGCGCCGGCTTCCCGTCGAACGTACCGACGGACGCCTGCTCCAAATCGAGCAGCGCGGGACTGACGAAATCGTACGAATATCCCGCTTGCTCGAATACGGTCGGCTCCGTTCCCATTCCGTGATGGATACCATCGATATGGTACCGGTAGACCGCCAGATCGACCTTCGGCTTGCCGGTTCGCAGCACGAATTGATTCCGGGCGATATAATCCGCGATGTCCCTCGCATGCCGGGAGTGCGGCTGCCGCCCGCCCCACTCGTTCGAAAAACGGGTACCCATCAAGGAAAGACCCGGCCACTGGAACATGGCGCCGAACGGATCGCCGACGGACGCTGTCTCGTACGACATGCCGTGCAGAACGGCTTGGTTGACGCCGGCTGCCATCCCGCGGTGCAGCTGCCAGAGCAGGCCGAAATCTTTACCGGTCCAAGTTTGCTTATAGCCGTAGCCCATGACCGCGCCGACTTCGATCGAGTAGATCTCCTTGTCCGAAAGATGCGCGGCGCCGGATTGGAACCGATAACCGTCCGTCGAATCCCCGAAACCGAGCGATTCCGTCTCGGGAATGTCGACCTCCAGCAATCCTGCGGTCAGCTCCGTAGGCATCCCGTACGTCTGATAGCGGAGCGTCATGCGATGGCTGTTCGCCCACTGCCTCAGAATCCGCAGGTGATTCTCGCGGAACAGATCTGTCAGCGTCGCGAAGAAATCGTTCCGGATGCGGCGATTAACCTCGCGATAGTCAAAATCGTACTCGGAATCGCCGTCTGTCATGCCGCCTGCGCCCAGCTGGTACAACCCCTTCAAGAACAAAGATGGCAGGTAAGGAGTCAAGTCGTACCCCCGCCGTTCGCGGAACTCCTGCAGCAGATCCGGCGTCCAGATGGTGACCGCCATCGGCGTTCCCCCGTACATGCCGCCCAGCATCGTCGCATTCAGCTCGATGGAATCGCAGAACAAGCTGCCTGCGTTCCGCTCGTACAATTCCCGAAGCTGCGTGTCGCCAAGCAAATGGCTGTCCCAATAGTCCGTGACCGCCTCGGCGGCTTCCTTCGAGAAGTGGTCGATAACCGGAGCGGCCGCGGAATCGTTCATCTGGCCGTTCGTCTGGCTCCAGAACCCGAACAAGCACCACTCGCCGTCATCAGGGGCCGTCCATTGTACGCGGTTGTTCTGTGCGTCCACGGCTTCCCTGTCCGTCAGGTCGATTGCCGTATCAAGGGCAAGCGTCTCTAGCTTCCCGACCGTCGAAGGGCCGGCAAGCTTTCGGGCCGCGGTAACGGCGACCAGCTTGCGCGGCCGCTCGGATTCGATCGTTTCCGATTCGGGGATCGGGCCGTTATATGTTCCGTCGAAGGATATCATCCCTACGTGAAGCCCTTGCGTGCAGCGGGGATCGTCCCGATCCAAGATGGCGGGCGTCGCAATCGGCCACAGGGGCCCGACCGTAAAGTCCAGCCGGAAATCGAGCGGGATTGCCGCCTCCAGGGTCGCCTTCATCCGGTCATTCCATTCGGAGGAACCGAACCCATATTTTTCATAGTCGGACTGGCCCACGCCGTCCGAAGGGACGGCGAAGAAATGAATGATTTCCGCGCCGCCGTAACCGGCATCCGCGAGCCATTCGATCTCCCGCTTGATCTCGGCGTTGCTCATGAAAGCGCCGGGAAGCCACCAACGCATCTTCGGGCGGTTCTGGTTCACCGGGGATTGGAATTGCTTTATCATTTGTTCTTTCATGCTCACGCACGCTCCTTCTGTTCCGAAGACCGGCTTTACCCGACAATCGCCTCTACGAGCCCTTCTTCTTTCGCTTCGATCGTTACGTAGCCGCCAAGTGCGCCCTGAATCGGTTCAATGACAATATCGGCCTGCTTGGAAACCTGAATGTTGTTCGGACGTATTGCGGACAAGTCCGGAATGTATAAAACCACCTTCCCGTTTCTCTCCGCTTCCCACGTTGAAATAAGCTTCTTCTTCCCGTAATCGTAGTGATACGATAGCAGATTTCCGGCGATCGTAACGGGGTAGCCCCGCTCCAATCCGCTATAGTTCGGGTCGTTCTCCATCCCCTGGTAATACACCCAATAGGTGCTGCTCCACAAATATTTTTCCAGAATCCTCGTCATATGCTCGATGAGCCGGTTCGTGAACGTGCCGCTCGGGAACGCCCCCCACTCGCCGACGATTACGGGAACCTGCAGCTCTTCCTGCGAAGCGCGCTTCTGCGCGAATAGGTTCGTAACATTTTCATAATTGTAAACCTCGCCATAATCGGAAAGCTCCAAATCTACGATGGCATCGTAGCCGTGAGGCGCATAGACTTGCTGCATATCCACCTGTCCGTCCGGGCTGCCGATCTTCCCGATTCCGGTTTGGATGAACGAGCTGCTGTAGATGTTGCCGCCGGTTGTCAGCGGAATGTCGGTCGACTTGCGAATGGCGCGCAGCATCCGGTTGTAGAATGGCATGAGCACTTCCCGGTCGAATTTCATGAATTGATCAGTCAGGATCCGCTTCATCGTTTCGCTTTCTTCGGGCGTAACGGCTTTCACGTTCGTCATATCGAAGCTGGGGTTTGTCTGCATTATGGTAGCGACCGCCGTGCCGAACGCTTGCGGCGCTATGCTGCCCATATAGGGCTCGTTCATCGGCTCGAATCCGATCAAATTGGGATAACCTTTGAACTTGGCGGCAATATGCTCCCACATCGCTTCGTAATGGTCCAGTAAGCCGACGCCGTCGGACGCCGGTTTATTCGCCCAGAAATTGTCCGCCGCTCTGATGACGGCCGGACTCTTCAAATAGGCTTCGTACCAAACGGCACAATCCTCGGGATGCGGAAGGCCTTCGTCCAGAGCCGCCCAATCCGGCGCGCCGTCCGCGAATTTCGTGGCGAACAGGTCTTGGTGCATATCCAGCAGAATATAAATCCCGCACTTTTCGGCCTCATGAATGACTTCCGCTACTTTATCCAGGTAAACTTCGTCATACACGCCAGGCTCCGGCTCGACGCCATCCCAGAAGATGCCAAGCCGAACCAAGTTGAAGCCCCGCCTGGCGTAATGGCGAAGCAGCTCCATCGTGTTTGGCTCGAGATAACCCATGTTTTTCTTCTTGCAAACGAGATTAATGCCGTTCAGGATGATCTGATGGCCGTCCTCATTCCTGAATTTCATGCCTGCTGCTTGAATTCGTTTCATATCCAATCCATCCTCTCCGTCATGTCTGATCTACTTCCGCGTCCGCGATCGCCAGCAGCTCACTTACAGTCGCAAGCTGCCAGCCTTCCCCAATCAGTTCGTCTACAAGAATGCGGACGGCTTCAACGGTCTGGGAACGGTCGCCGTAACCATCGTGAAACAGCAACATGGAGCCGTTGCCGAGACTTCCGCGCGTGTTCTCCAAAATGGTTTCGATACCAGGCTGTTACCAGTCCCGGCTCTCCAAATTGACGGCGCCAATGCTTCTGTAGCCGAGGTCGTCCGCCAAGGACAGGATATCGTCATTCACATCCAGGAACGGCGGTCGGAAATTCCGTACGGGCGCACCCGTGATCGCGTGGATCCGTGATCGCGTGGATCCGTTCATCGGTCCGGACAAGCTCAGCGCGCCTCCTCCGTCGTCAGCCGGGTCAAATAAGGGTGCGTATACTTATGGTTCGCGATCTCATGCCCTTCCGCATGGACTGCAGCTGCGGTATCCGGGTGCACATCGATCTGGGAGCCGAGCATGAAGAAGGTCGCTTTGCCGCCTACCTTCCTGAAGATCTCCAGCAATTGCGGCGTATAAACTGGATTCGGTCCGTCGTCGAACATAAACGCGACGATTTTTGTTTGTGTGGGCACTCTATGCACCATCGCTTGACATGACTTACCTCTTTGCTCCAATTTAGAATCAACGGGCAGACAGCCGTCGACGATCACGCCATCCACGCTTTTAAAAATAGCATCCGCCGCACCGGAAAACGATATGCGATCGCGCCATTTTCCCGGCAGCCGCGCATTGACCGGCGCTAATAACAAGACCTTGGCGCGGGCCAAGGTCTTGTTGGACGTACAATCTTATTTCACCGACTTCACGGAGTCGTACCATTCATTGACTTCCTTCGTGATAGCGTCCCCGCCGGTCGACTTCCACTTTTCGACGAACGCATCGAATGTATCGGCTGGCTGCTTGCCGTAAATAATTTGGATAAATGTGTCCATCTGCATTTTGCGGAGCAGCTCGTTCCTCGAAGACATCGTCGATGTCGGCGGCCCTTGGAAATACTCCGGAACATCGGCGTCCGTCTGGGTGGAGATAACGGCGACCGCTTGAACGGAAATTCCGGCCAGCGGGTTCGAATCATCGGGGCCGACGGCGCCGACAGGCGCGCCCAGTACGAAGTCCTTATTCGTCTCCGCTTCTCCTTTGGCATTTCGGAGCGTGCCCTCCAATTGTTTCGACGGATACGTAACCGCATTGCCCGTTAACGTGTACTTGAAGGTCTGGATCTTGCCGCCTGGTATTTGTTTCTCGTCCAGGACGGCCTTGCCGTCTCTAACCACGTAGTCGTAACCCTCTTGGAACCCCTTAAAGTAGAACGGATCCTCCTGGTTGAAAACTTCGTGCAGGTAGTTCATGTAATGGAAGAAAGCTTGAAGCGATGCTTCCGAAATGTCCTTACTGATGAGAATCGCGCCTGCAGACGGGTATCCGATCGTCCGCATGCTCTTGTCGTCCGCCCCTTCCGGAAGCGGATACGGCGCATACATCGCGGTCGGGTTGCTTGCCAGCATCAGGGAGCCGGGATAGTCCATAAGCCAAGACTCGCCGCCGAGGATGCCGACTTTGCCTGACGCGACGTCCTGGACCACCTTGTTGAAATCATGAAGGGCGATGTCGTTCGCGATATAGCCCTTATCCTTCCATTCTTTGATCTTCGCCAGGGCGGTCTTAATGCCCGGTTGAACGGATCCGTATTGCAGCTTGCCGTCTTGGCCCGGGTACCAGCGCTCCGGAATCGCGCCGAACAAGCCAAAGATCCAGGACGAATCGCCGATCGGGTATCCGATGAAGGCATCCTTCATGCCAAAGTCGAGCGCAATCGTGTCCTTCTTGCCATTGCCGTCCGGATCCTGGTTCGCGAACGCATCCATGACCTTCTCAAGCTCATCGACCGTCGTCGGCGCCTTCAACCCCAGTTTATCCAGCCAATCCTGGCGGATCCATATCGGCGACTGCGTCCCCATCGTTTGCCTGAGGATCGGAATCGCGAATTTCTTGCCGTCGCGAATGTACGGCTCCCAAGCCTTCGGCGAATCCGCCATCGCGGCTTTCCAGGTCGGGGAGGCGTACTTCTCGAACGCTTCGCCGACGTCCAGTACTTTACCGGATTCAAGGAACATGTTGGTCGTATTCGATTGCGTGGAAACGAAGACATCGGGTAGTTTATCGCCTCCGGACAGCATCAGCTTCAGCTTGGTGTCGTAAGAGCCGTCGCCCAGCGGCGAGGTCCACAGCGTCTCGATCTTGACGCCGAGCGTGTCGTTTGCCCAGCGGGTATGCACGTTATCCGCATACGTTTCGCCGTTCTTGAATTTCGCCGTCGGGTCTTCGCCTCTTACGGTCGTGATCGTTACCGCCGGTTCGATCTTGCCGCTCACGATGTCCAGCTTCACACCGCTTTCCTTGCCCGCATTGGAAGCTGTTTTATTGCCTGCATTCCCACTGCAAGCGGCCAGAGAACCGATCAGGACCGCCGAAGCAAGCACCGCAATCAGCATCCTTCCTTTTTTGATCATGCTCATAACCCCCATATTATATTTGATCTTTCACTTTCATTATAAAAGCGTTTTCATATGCTTGAAATATCGCATAATTAACTTTCGATAGCGCAATCTTAACATCAGATTATTAAGTTGAGGAATATTATTCCTTGACGGCCCCAATCACGATGCCCTGCGCAAAGAACCTCTGCAGAACGGGATAAATGAGCAGGATTGGCAACGCTCCAATAATGATTTGCGCCGCTCCGATCGAACGGTTGTTCAATTTGGCGACATCTTCGGCGTTGCTGTCATTAATGACAGGCACGGCAATAATCGATTTCAGGAACGTGCTG
This sequence comes from Paenibacillus harenae DSM 16969, assembly GCF_000422465.1. Classification (GTDB taxonomy): domain Bacteria; phylum Bacillota; class Bacilli; order Paenibacillales; family Paenibacillaceae; genus Pristimantibacillus; species Pristimantibacillus harenae. The sequence continues at coordinate 261,642 of NZ_KE383843.1, forward strand.
AGCGGCACGTTATCCGATTGCATATAAATGGTTCCCGATAACCATTCATTCCAATCGTTCACCACCATAAACATGCCCACGGTCGCAAGAACCGGAAGCGACAACGGCATGAACATGCGGGAGAATACCTGCCAATGGTTCGCCCCATCCATAAAGGCGGCTTCTTCCAGCTCTTTCGGCAGCGCTTTAAAGAAGTTCATGATCAGGATCAGGTAGAATACGTTCATCAGCGATGGGAGTACGAGCGCCCAGATAGAATTTTTGAGGCCGATCTGGGTCACGAGCAGGTAGGTCGGAATCATCCCGCCGTTAAACAGCATGGCGACGACGAAGAAACCGATGAATCCCTTGTATCCGGCAATTCCGTCCCTTCCTCCACCCTTGGACATGACGTAAGCTGCTAAACAATTGACGATGACACCCATCGCGAGGCTTAAAGCGACCCTCTGTACGGAAACCCACACCGAGTGCACGATGTTAGGGTTTTCGAGCGCTTTCTCATAGGAATTGAAGGTCAAACCGACCGGCCAGAACGTGACTTCGTTCGCCATGACGGCCGCGCTCGAGCTTAAGGAAAGCGATATAACGTGAATGAGTGGAATGACACAAATTAAGGCAAAAATAAGCATAAAAACGTTATTGACCAATTGAAACCAACGCTGTGCTGTCGTCATCGTCTGCATTCTGATTTCTCCTTAGAAAATTTTATGTCCCGACACGATATAGGCAATGCGATATCCCGTCACGATCAAGATTGTAGCGACTACCGATTTAAACAAACCGACCGCAGTCGCGAAGCTGTAATTCCCATCGATCAAGCCGATCCGGTAAACGAATGTGTCAATGATGTCGCCTTTCTCATATACGAGCATGTTATAAAGGTTGAAAATCTGGTCGAAGCCCGCGTTCAGCAATTGGCCGAGAGACAGCGTCAGCACGACGGTAATCGTGGGAATGATCGATGGAATGGTAACATGCAGCGTTTGCTTCCATCTTCCTGCGCCATCCAACTGCGCAGCTTCATACAACGCCGGGTTAATGCCCGCCAATGCGGCCAGAAAGATGATGGAGCCATAGCCGAATTCCTTCCAGACTTCGGTGGACACAACGGTAGCCAGAAACCAATTGTTGTCGCCAAGGAAGAAGATCGGCTCCGCTCCCAGCGCCTTCAGCAGTTGATTGACCAGACCGGTGTCCGGGTTCAGCAGATCGATGAAGATGCCGCCGAGCACGACCCACGAGAGAAAGTGGGGCAGAAATACGAATGTCTGGATCGTACTGCGGAAGAATTTCTTGCGAACCTCGTTAAGTAACAAGGCAAACGTTAACGTGGAAAAGAAACCGAAGACCAGCTTGAGTATAGCGATGCGCAGGGTGTTCCAGATAACCTGGACGCTGTCCGGATACTCGAACAGAAATTTGAACTGGTCTAATCCAACCCAGTTGGACCCCAAAATACCCTGGTAAGGCTTGTATTCCTGAAAAGCCATAACAATGCCGCCCATGGGTACGTAAACGAAAATAATTGTAAGTACAACCGCTGGCAGCAGCATCAAATACAACTGCCAGCTGTCTTTCCTGCGAACCACCCTTTCTTTTGTTTTCTTGATCGATGTCTCTTTTCGGATCGCGGTCTCCATAAGTTCCTCCTGTTGAAATCAATTTCTTGGCTTTATTGTAAAGCCCGAGCTTCACGATTCGATATAACGCTATCCAAAGATAGATAACGCAATCTTAATTTTCTGTAGCCAATAGGCTTCCGCATGCCTACAATGAGATCAGACAAGTCCATAGCAAAGGAATCGGTGCCATGTTCAAACAATACCGGACATTCTATAGCATACTCGTACTGATCTTCTTGACGACCGTAATCGTATTAAGCTTGTATACGTACACCATCAACACTAGCCTGAAAACGGTACGAACAGATATTCAATCCAATAACTTGAACCGACTGCGCTTCGTTGTTAACAATCTTGATCATAATGTTCAGCAATTGACCATGTTGTCCATGGCGCTTGAGACAGACGCTAAAGTCGGCCTGCTTCCTTCTATTCATTTGTTGGACAACTATGATCAGGTCAAACTCATGATGGATTTAACGGACAAAATGAATCTTCAAAGCTTTTCGGAGGGATGGAACAATCAAGTGTCGATCTACTCCCACATCCTTGGCAAGTGGATCGGTTCAACTGCAACCCAAGAAGCCCCTCCTGGCGACGTAAGTGAGGATGATTGGATTCTTGAGCCAGTGCAGGAGAGATTCTCGTCATATCGCATCCACGAAGGATACACGATCCGCGTCACGTTTCCCGTCAACAATTTGCGGGAGATGCTTGACCGGTCTAGAGTTGAGAACAATAACCCATTTTTCTATTTTGCTGGAAATCCCATCATTTCGAACCATCGTTCGAATGACGGCGTCATTCGGAACATTATGTCCAAGCTTATCCCCTTTTTGACCGTTGGGAAAGAAGGTACCGAAGCGATCTCTGTTGATGGAACGGAATATTTGGTGACATATTTGCGATCGGATGCCTTAGGCTGGTACTTGATCAATTATTTGCCCATGGATGAAGCGCTTAAACCGATCACAAGAACCCAAATTTTCTTCTATATCACCTGCGCCATGTTGTTTCTAGCTGGTGCAGTCATCGCTTTATTCCTTTACAGGAAAGTGCAGGTACCTCTTCTGACGCTGCTCAAAGGTGTTCGACTGCTTAAACACGGAAATTTCTCGTTCCGGATCAAGGGCGCGAGCCGCAACGAATTTGATTTTCTGTATGACAACTTCAACGAAATGGCAGCCCAGATCGAAGATTTGATCGAGAAGGTCTATAAAGAGAAAATTGCTTCGAGGGAGGCCATGGTCAAACAATTACAGGCCCAGATTAACCCTCACTTCTTGTATAACTGTCTATTCTTCATTAATAACATGACGCGCCTGGGCAATGACGAGGCCGTGACAGCGATGACGCAAAATCTGGCTGAATATTTCCGGTACTCGACGAGGCTGGACGAGCCGACGACAACGCTGGAGAAGGAATTGAGCGTAGTGAATAACTACCTTAGAATCCAATGTCTGCGCATGGCGCGGCTCCGATACGAAATCGACATCCCGGACGGCATGATGCGGCTGAGTATTCCGAAGCTGCTGATCCAGCCGCTGGTCGAAAACAGCGTCATTCACGGCATCGAGAAGAAGATGAGCGCGGGACTCGTCCGGATTACTGGTTACGAAGACGGGGACTGTTACCGGCTTGTTATCGAAGACGACGGCAAGGGGATGGCGGAAGAAGACATACGTGAGCTGCTTTGGCGGATGCAGCAGCCGCTTGACGACTCGATGGGCTGCGCGCTCTGGAATATCCGACAGCGTATGGACGTTCATTTCGCGGCTCCGGCCGGAATCGAGTTCGCTCGAAGCGACCTTGGCGGTTTATACGTCACTCTGTATTGGCCGAACGGTATTATAGATGAGGGGGAATAAACGATGTACCAATTACTAATCGTCGATGACGAAACCTCGGTCGTAGACAGCCTCGCGTTGACGATCCCGTGGGAGGATTATGGGATCGAGGAGGTCCACCGGGCCTACTCGGCACATGAAGCTCTGCAGATAGCGACGAAGCATTCCGTTGATATCATGATAACCGACATCCGGATGCCAGAGATGGATGGATTGGAGCTGATCGAACGTGTCCGGCATTTCTCACGAAAGATTCGGTGCATCATTTTGTCCGGGCATGATGAATTCGAGTACGCCCAGAAAGCGATCCTGCACAAAACGATGAACTATTTGCTTAAACCCGTCGATGTCGGCGAGCTGATTCGATCGGTCGAGACGGCCATTCAGGACATCGAACGCGAGTGGGCCGAGATCAGCTCTTACCAGCGCATTAAGCATGCGCTGCATGCTAACAAGCCGCTTCTCCAAAATCAGCTGTTGAACGATCTGCTTCAGAAGAAACCAATGCCGCCAGAAGTCTTGCAAGAGCGTCTGGCTATGCTCGACATTTCGTTCAGATCAGCCGATCCGTTTGTTTTGATGGTCGTCCGGTTAGAGGAGGATTTCTCGGGATATGACCTTCACTCCCTCTCGCTCCTGGAATTCGCCGTCACCAATATCGGCGAAGAAGTATTTCAGGAGCTGTTCGAATTATGGCACTGCATCACGGAACAGGGGTATCTGGTTTTTTTGATCAAGTCAACCGACAACCATGCACTTCCAATGATCGACTCCTGTGCGGTTAAGCTGCAAAATCATGTCCAGAAATACTTGAAGGGCTCGCTGTCCATCTGTCTGAGCAGTGTCCGGAACTTTCCCGATACCCTTTCGGATCTGTACCATGCCTCTGTTTCCGCGATTAACCGCAACGTTGGACGGAACAAGAGTTATTTTATTACGTTGGACGATACGGCGGTGAGCGCGCAACCTCGCAGCATTATCAATCTGCACGAACCTCCTCTACTCCCGTCTCTGCTCGAAACGGGGAATTGGGACGAAGCGCTCGCCAAGATCAGACGAATCCTATCTATCGGCGATCCGAATACTAACCTTTCAGGCGACCAGTTGTTCACGATCCTTCTCTACCTCTCGTCCTCCTTAAGCCTGTCGTTATCGGCCGAAGACGGTACGATCGAAGATCAGTTTGGCGATGAATTCGATCTTCTTCTGCGGAAGAAAAGTCAACTCTCGGGACAACGAATCTACGACTGGGCGGAGAAAATGGTCTATGCCATCCGGGCCAAAGCTTCGAATCAGATGGAGGATTCCCATCAGTTGATCGCTTCGAAAGTCCGGACGTTTATTCAAGAGCATCTTGCGGAAGGTATCTCCCTGCAGACTGTTGCCGACTACATCGGTTTGCATCCCGTGTATCTGTCCAAAGTCTACAAAACTGTGACAAGCGAGACGATCGGTGATTATTTGTATCGGATCCGGATGGAACGCGCTACGCATCTGCTGCGCCACACGGATTTGAAAATAACCGAGATCAGCAGTCAATTAGGCTTTCTGGCGCCGCCGCATTTCATTAAAATCTTCAAGAAGCATTATGGCAGCACGCCCCAGGAATTCCGGAATAAATGAATGAGTAAATAACCCTTTCCTCATCTGAAAGGGTTATACGCACTTAATCCATTGAAAGGTTTGTTCCTTTGCTTTCAATAAACATTTCTTCACAGGTTTCAAAGACATCTCTCTTAATATTCTCCCGGCTTCGCCGGAAGAATATTTATATTAATCGTAATCTTGTTATAAAGCTACTTGGTTTTTTGAAGGGTGATATCTATCTCCGAATCAACTTCCACTTCTGACCAGTCGATCCACTATTCAACCAAATATTCACGTTTGTCCCATTCGCAGTTCCGTTACCATCTACATTAAGAATCTTATTGCTATTAGAAGCGACGAATTTCAATGTCCCATCACCATTGCTTACTATCTTCCATTTTTGGTGTGCTCCGCCGCCATATGACCAAATATCCACATTCGCTCCGTCGTCTTTGCCAGCCCCATATACTTCCAAAGCTTTGCCGCTCTGAGCGCCGAGTTCTTTTCTTGGAGAAAGGACAAGAACTTGCATCCCAAATATAAAAAAGCCGCGCTATGCGCGGAGCTTCATGGATGTATGTTCTTGTCCTTTGACAATGCAGTGTCACTCTAAATAGTTTCCTTTTCCTCCGACATGTCCCAAGTTCATTTGCCATTCGGTTTGACCTTAGTGATACATATTAAAATGCTAATTTTCACGCCGCCCGTTAGCTTAATGAAGCATCTTCATTTTTATAATTTATTTTCTTAGTCTACAACAATATTTTCAAGAGTCTAACACTCTAATTTTCAGTATAAAACTTTATTTTCTACTGATTACTTCACTAGAGGTTGGTTGGGATATTTGGAATGGAATAGAGAACGCCATTCACCTTGGAGGCGTTAAAAATCTCGGGGTAATATTGATTGGGGTCTATCTCGCCGCTATTAATATAGGAGTCTAAGGGCTCGACGGCCCCTCGGGCCACAAGCTGCGGATAGTTCCACCATAAGAAGACGTCCGGAGCGTTGCCGGCGGCAAGCGACGTAAATATTTTCTGCTCGTAGCTATCCGGTACGGACTCCACCTGAACCTTGATGTTCGGATATTTAGCCTGGAAACCGTCCACAACAGCTTTATACGTTTCCAATGAACTGGCCGTATCCCAAGTCGCGAATCGGATGGTCATAGGCGCATCTTCGGTGTCGGTTTTTGGGGCATCTGTTGCAGGGCTATTGTTGGATGCATCCATTTTGCCGGGAGAGTCGGCCGGCTGCGACCCACTGCAAGCGGTGGCAGAGAACAAAACGATTACACTCATAGAAATGGCCATCATTTTTTTCAACATACTTGCTTCCCCCTCAAAGTTTTTAATTGAAACCGGTCATCCAACGACATTTCTCGCTTACTTCCCGTAATGATCATCTCCCAACCGAAGGTTCCTTTTATTAAAAGCTGATCCTTCTTTCCGCCTTAATTGAATCGACCGCCCTGCACACAATTTCCCAGCTATGCAGATTATCGCCTATATGGGTAATCGGCTTACGGCCTTCCCGGACCGAATGAAGCATATCAAAAAGCGAAAACTTCAATCCCGTGCGAGCCATATCCGCTAGCGGAATAAGTTGTTTGGAGCCATCCAGCTTGACGATGCAGGGAGTATCGTCGTAAGATTCGATCGCGCCTTCGCTGCCGATAAGTCGGAAATAGCCGTGCCATGGCGTTTCGGTTCCGCGATTGATAAAGCTCCCGTAGTAGTGTACCATCACGCCTTGTTCAAAACGGATAATGGCGGAAACCGCTCCGTTGCTATCGAGAAAATTCCAGGATGGATTTGAGCTTTCCGCATAGATGGATACCGCATTGGCACCTAGCAAATACCGCATCAAATCGAAATGATGAACGCACATTTCTTTCAAAAACATCTCTTCCATCTGCTTGCGCCATACGACGAACGAGCTGGTCGCGGTATGATTGCGTGCGAATAACCATTCCACTTCCTCAATGCGGCCGATGACATTGGAATCCACAGCGGCTTTGACTGCTTGAATAACGTTATTCCAGCGGTAATTTTGGCTGATCATGACATACTTGCCGCTTTTGTCGGCAATGTCCGCCATTTCTACGGATTCGTTCCAATCCATAGAAATCGGTTTTTCTAAAATGACATGAAGTCCCGCTTTCAGCATATCCTTCATAATTTTTTTGTGCGTGCCGGGAGGAGTGACCACCACCGCGATGTCAGCCTTCGTTTCCTGAAGCGCTTTGTTGTAATCCGAATAAGCGGGAATAGGCTTGTCCCCCAGCAAGTGCTGAGCCTTCTCCAAATTGTCCGCGTTCATATCCACTATCGCGGCCAATTCGACTTCTTCCGTTGATAGGATGAATCCGTGCAGCCCTGTACCGATTTGAATGATTTTTGCTTTATTCATACCTCTACTTTACTTCCATCTCGATAAAGTTGAACGCCTCGCCTGCCAAGGTTTCAAATTCAAGCAATGAGCCGCTAAATATTTTCGATTCACGATCTCCATTCTTCACGGACACTTGCCGCTCCCCCCAAGGGTTGCGCAGTCTGCAAATACCTCCGAGCGTGGATTCAATGCTTAACGAAACGATAACGCCATTGCGGATCGAGGACGTCACATTAAAACCTCCATGACACCAGAGCGAGAATTCCGCATCCCACCCGTCGGGGACGGCCGGGAAGACGTTAATAACTGGCTCTTTGCCGGGTGCGCCAGGTTGGCTTTGACAGAGCGCAAGCTGCAGGCCGTGCGCCACATTTCCGAGCCTCTGCGCGCTGATGGCATTGACGCCTTCCCGTACCGTCAGCCGGTTGTCGTAATATTTGATTTTCCCCGTATCTGCATAGTAGCAGTATTCACGCTCGGCATTTACGCATTCCAGCTGCGCCAACACGGCTTGTTTAAAACCTTCGGCCTCGCCCATACCTGCGAGCATTACGGTAACGGATGACATCTCGGTTGCAGCCTTGCCCCAGTCTCCTCCCAGCCTATCCCGCTGATAGGCAAGGGTGGCTTTGCCTGTCTTGAACCAATCGGGATTTTCACTCGCGGTCTCTAGGGAGCAGAGAATAAAATCCCGCATCGGATCGGTAGCGATGTCCTGACGATCATCAAGCACCCGCCCGATCGCGCCTACCCACACGGGCTCCTCTTTTTCTTTTGTTTTATAGATCGCCTCCGGATGATCGCTTCGCGGAAGCGGAGCCAGGTTGCGATAGAACTCCTCCCACAACGGACGCATGTCCTGATCCGCATCCAATACATTTGAGGCCTTCAGCAGCACCGGAAAGATTCCGTGAAGCGCAGACATCACTTGAATCGTATCCTTTCCTCCAATGTACTTCTCACCGCTAATTGTGTTGTGCAAATGGTATTTGCCGTCATCCTCCTTACGCAAGTGTGGATAATTGCGAAGGAATTCCGCGGCCCCTTTGATCATCGGGTATGCCCGTTTATTCAGCCATGTCAGGTCTTTAGTGAATTCATAATAATTCCAATAATGATAGGCGATGCCGACGATGTTCCAAAACATGTGGGTCGTGGATCCGAAGGGACCCCAGCTCTTATCGGAATAGACCAGGCTTCCGTCAATCCATTCTTCGTGTCCCTTCCAGTTCCAACGACTCTCATGCGGATGCTTGTTATGCGCATATTGCTTGAATATTTCAGATCGTTCCTCCCAAGGCTTGCGCAGTAAGTACAGTTCTCTCATCTCGGCAGCAATATTTTCGGGCAGTTCATCCACGCCGTTAAACCAAACGGTTTCGGGGATATAGATCCCCTTGCTTCCCCACTGCTGTTCCGCCGCTTTAGCGCACGAATCGTACATGCCCGAATACATATCGAAATAAGGCTGCATCAATTCATAGTGACCCGTTGCCTGAACCGCATTGTAATACAACCTGAGATTGCTCCACCACTGCATCGCTCCCCAGTGTCTGAAGTCCCCGCGCGGGCTCAGCAGCATACCGCCGAAGTTAGGCGGATACTTTCCGCTCCGGGAGTTAGACGCCATTAGATATACATAATACGTATAATGCTTCTCCACAAATTCGGCGCTGCCATCATCGCTGCTTAAGAAGATGTAGGATTTTTGCCAAAACTCGTTCCACCAAAGCTGATGCTCCTGCAGCAAGCGATCATATCCTGCATTTCTTGCCGCTTCCAATTGCTTTATTGCCGAAGCGGCAACGTCTTCGTTTTCATCAAAGGTGGCGCTGCTCGCAATGAAGATTTCGAAGTTTCCCGTTTCCGGTCTGATGCATAGGCGCATTTCTGTTTCATTCGGCTGACCGAGAACTTTACTTACTCTAAAATCGGCGACCGGCGCCCTTCCGCCAAGCTCATCGTTCATCCGGATGACACCGCCGCGCCCGGATATACCGACCGCGACCGCCGAAGAACAGTAATAACTGCCCTCTCTGAATTCCTGCTTCAAGATCATGACGTCCTTGTGCATGACGAGCTTGGAGACAGCCGTATGATTCTTAGTTGCGACTTCTGCCGGCCGAAGCATCTTCAGCTTGATGTTGATGCCTTGCGGGTTCTTCCTTCCATCCTCGACCTTGAAGGCAAAAACATCGCTGTGGTCATAAGCAAATGCCTCGAGACCGACTCCGTTGCCGCGAATGGTAGCCATCGCATCGTATAAGCTTAAATGCTGGCGTACAGTTCCGTCCTGAAACGCGTCTTCTCCGTTATCCACAAAATCGATGTCGACGAAACCGCAGGCGTATGCGTAATCCAAATGCCTTTGATTGAAGCTGTTCGTGGATCGGTCATTAGCATACACATCGACGCGATTGACCTGCAATTTCACGGCCGACGGCGATGTCCAAAGAAGGCTTCCCATCCTCCCGTTACCGATCGGAAGTCCTCCTTCGCTTCTTTTGACCGTGTGCTCGTAATGCAAATCACCGCGAGACACAAGCTCTCGATAATTCATAAATGAAATCACACTCCAGAACTCCCTTTTTTTAATCTCCGTTATTTCTTGTATTTGTTGTACAGCTCGGTATATTCCTTGACAACGTCGGCGCCGCCCGACTGCTTCCAATTCTCAATCTCTTTGCCCCAGCCCGCTTCGTCGATTACGCCCATGATGAACTTGATTTTCGCGTCGTCGATGATTTTCTTGTTCGTTGACAGCTTCTTCTTGCTTTCGACGCTGAGGATGAGTCCGTGCGATACGTCCGCAACGCCGTACTGCTTGATCTCCTCAAGCGTATCCGCAGCCTCTTTCGCTAGCGGCGTTCCGTTGTTGACAAGGTCCATGCGCATTGCAAGGTGTTGGACCGGCACGACTTCCTTGTTGTAATTGGTTTCGTCCAATATCTTTTGAACGCCGTTCTCTTCCTTGTAATGAACCCCGTCAATGCCAAGCATGACCGTTTTCACCATCTTGTCGTCGGCCATCTTGTCAAAGAAGCTTAGAATCTTCTTCAAATCCTCTTCTGTCTTGACGCTCGACTTCGGGAACATATACATGCCCAGGAACCCGCTGCCCTTGGCAACCCGCTTCTGGCCGGTCGTCGATACGAGCGCCGGAATGATGTGAACGTCTGCGCCCGGCAGCGTTTTCCCAAGGCCGACGAACGTTTCGCCGCGGTACGCTTCAACGATGTTTCCTCTGATGCCGATTTTCCCACTGGTCCAATCCTCCGATACTTTAGCGCCCGGCACAGTAGCAAAGTCCTGATTGATAATCTTTTCGTCGTACAGCTTTTTCATGAATTTCAAATAGTCCATATATTCGTTGGTCATGAAATCGGGGATAACCTGGTTATTGATATAACCCCATCCGTTCGGCGCTCCAAACAGGAGCGGAAACGTATAGGTACCTAAATCTTTATTTTCGGTGATGCCCCATGTATCCTGCTTCCCGTTTTTATCCGGGTCGTTCAATGTAAACGCTTTTATCGCGTTATAATAATCGTCCACGGTTTTAGGTGGTTCTTTGATCCCGGCATTATCCAGCCAATCCTTCCGATAATACATGACGACCCTTTCCGGATAACGACCCCGGTAAAGACCATATATTTTACCGTTGATCCGGGTATTGTTCAGCGTATCTATATCTAATTTGCTCAGGTTCGGATAATCCTTCAAATAGGGCTCGACATCCCAGAAGAACCCGCTCTGCGCGGCGCTCACGATGACCGTATCCTGCGGATTAACGACTAGCATCACTTGCGGCAGGTCCCCGGATGCCATCGTCACGTTCAATTTATCCGTATAATTGGAGTTAAGCACCCATGTGATATCGAGCTTCGTATTCGTCTGCTGTTCGATGTATTTCACAATGGGGTTGTCCGCTGTCGGGGGTTCCGCAGATTCAAATTGGCTCATCATTTGGATTCGAAGCGGCGCTGCCGAATCCGTACTAACCGTTGCGGACGGTTTATTGCTGCCTCCGGAGCATCCGGTCAATGCCGCGATAAGCAGCATCGATACCACTGGTACAATTCGCTTAAACTCTTTTCCCATGAACCCATGACCTCCATATTTTTATTGTATTGATTTTCCGGTCTCGGGCTTTTCCTATTCTTTCACGGACCCGAGCAGCACGCCTTTCGCAAAATGCCGTTGCAAGAAAGGATAGACGAGCAAGATGGGAACAGTGGATACGACCGTCACGCCCATTTGGATCGTTTTTCCCGGCGGAATCACCCCCTCGAAGTTGTTTGCGGAATCGCCTATGCCGGTTTGCGACAGAAGGACGATTTGACGCAACCATACCTGGATCGGAAACTTGCTTGCATCATTGATATAGAGAAGGGCGTTTAGAAATTGATTCCAGTGCCCAACCGCATAAAACAGCGTTAATGTTGCAATCGCCGGCATCGACAGCGGAATCACGATCCGAAACAAGATCTGTAGATCGTTGCAGCCGTCGATCCGAGCCGAATCCTCCAATTCATCCGGCAGCTGGATGAAAAAGTTTTTCAATATAATCAGAAAGAATGCGCTGATGGCCCCGGGAAGCAGCAGGGCGCCGTATGTGTCGAGCAGCCCCAGATTTTTCACGACCAGATAGGTCGGAATCATTCCTCCGCTGAACAGCATGGAGAAAATGACCAATAGCATGACCGGCTTTCGTACCCGCAGCCGTTTGTTGGCCAAAGGAAAAGCCATCAGTGAGGTAAGCGCGATGTTAATGGCCGTTCCCGCAACCGTGATGAATATTGTGACCAATAACGAGTGCGGAATCGTATTCGTGCTGAAAATGTACCGGTAAGCCGCGAGCGAAAACGTCTTCGGGAAGATTACAAAGCTTTTCCGAAGAGCTTCCACCGGAGCTTCGAACGAGCCGGTTACGTTGAGCAGAAAGGGAACGATCGTAATCAAGGCCATCAGAAATAATAGAAAATAATTGGCGCTGTCGAATACCTTGCTGCCCCAAGATCTGTTCATATCCATGTCTTCACCTCTTTTCTCGTCATTCTTTAGTAAATGCCTTCTTCCCCGAATTTTTTGGCCAGCCGATTCGTGATCAGAACCAAAACGAGTCCGACTACCGACTTAAACATGTCGACCGCCGTGCTGAAGCCGAATTGGCCGCCCAGGATCCCCACCGTGTACACATAGGTGTCGAACACCTCCCCGACTTCGCGGTTCAGCGTATTAAGCATCAGATAGATTTGTTCGAAACCGGAATCCAGAAACGATCCCAGCCGCAGAATCAGCAGGATGATTATAGTGCTTCGTATCGAAGGCAGCGTAATGTGGTAGAGCTGCCGCCAGCGGTTCGCTCCGTCCATTCGGGCCGCTTCATAAAGCTGGGGATTGACGCCGGCCAGCGCCGCCATAAAGATAATCGTTCCCCATCCCGTTTCTTTCCAGATGATTTCCAAGGTGACCATCGGCCTAAACCAGCGTGCGCTGTCCAGAAAATGCACCTTCTGGAAACCAAGCGACTGCAAGATCTCATTGACGATACCATTCTGAATCGAAAAGAAAAAATAGAAAAAACTCACAACGATAACCCATGAAAGAAAATGCGGAACGTAAATCAACGAAACGACGACCTTCTTATACACTTCATGCCGGACTTCATTCAGCATTAGCGCAATAATGATAGGCAACGGAAAGAAAAGAAAAATGTTGTAAGCCGCCAGGATTAAGGTATTTCGCAGCAGCATCCAGAAATCGGGACTCGTGAACAAAGCATGAAAATGAGCGAAGCCTACCCACTCACTTTTAGCGATTCCTAGAAACGGCATATAATTCTGAAACGCAATGACCAGCCCCCACATCGGAGCATAACGGAAAATCAGAAAATATAGCACACCCGGCACCAGCATCAGATATAACCAGTAGTCCCTTTTAACTTCCTTCAAGAGCTTGGCCCATACCCCTTCAGACTTCCGGGCGATGCTAAGATGGTGATTATTTTGCGCTAGGTCTGGCAATGCTTTCAAGAAGATACCTCCCATCACATATTTGTTAACGTTACGGTACTGGAGTGGGGTGACTTCTGTAAATAATCCGCCCAGCAGTTCTCTTCTGATCATTCCGTCTCCCCTGTTTTAGCGGGTAATCCCCAGCATAGTAACAAAATGATTATCCGGATTAGTAAAAAGAATGCGCAGACTGCGCACACTCTGTCGTGAGCCGGCAATCTGCGCTATCATAGGTACATCAATCGTTATGCTTTATCAGATTATCTCGATACTGCTTGGGCGTGATCCCTTCCATCTTCTTAAAATAGCGAATGAAATTTTGAGAATTGCTGAACCGCAACTTTTCGGCGATCTCCTGAATTTGATCTTCGGTCTCAGCCAGCAGTTTTCTCGCCATATTCAGCCTATTTTGTGATATATAATCGCTGAAGCTGATCCCCTTTTCTTTTCGGAAAATTTGCCCCAAGTAGTTCGGGTTATAATGAAGACGGGAAGCGCAGACTTCCAGCGTCAGCTCTGAATCGAATTCATCATGGATGATTTGAATTAGTGTTTTGATGATACTCCTCCGCTGGGATTCACTGCGAGCCAACATTTCCTCCAAGAGCGGTTCAACGACATGCTCGTAAATCCAAGCCTCCAATTCTTGAACGGACGTCTGCAGCAATTGATCCAGCTTCTGAAAAATCGGTATTTCTTTGATCAAGGATGTATACCTTTCATCCGATTGATGGGAAATCTTGATCAAATCCATCAGTAACAGAAAAACAAACATGGAACAATACCGATAGCTATAGTGTCCCGAACACATTTCCGCAATGATGTTATGAAGCATACACTTCGATTGCTCCACATCACCGAATTTGATCGCATCGATTAATGCTTTCACCATAAATCCAGGGTATTTCACCGTATTGCCCGATTCGTTCGCATCAAAATCCGAAGCATACAGGATGGCTTCCCTGCCGTGAATAAACCTTGATTTTAACGCATCCGTCGCCTCGCCATAAGCCGTAGAAGCTTCTGCCGGCTGGTTGAACGGATAGCTGATCCCTATGCTTATATGAAGACGCAGATACTGCTTTACATCCTCCTGGATCGTACGCGAAAGTAAATATAGCTCCTCTTTAAACGCGTCAACATTTTGATGCGCTGTGCCGAGCAGGACGACCTGCATATGATTGATAATGACGGGATTCAGCACTAACAATTCCGCGGCGGTCTCGCCCAGCATATTTTTTAAGGCAAATAATAAAAGATCGCGGTCCTTATCCATATACCCGCTATCCTTTAAAGTGTCGATCTGCAAGGCGAGCACGCAAAATTGGTTCCAGCCCGCATCATGCCCGAATTTATTTACGATTTCCTGAGGCTTCACTTCACCTTGAAACAATTTATAAGCAAAAAAATCATTCAGCTGATTCGTTTGAATATACAATTGGCCCCTAAGTTTCTGGCTGTCCTGAAAAAAAACCTGCATCCGGTTATTAATATAATCCATTTCGTTGCTTTGCGATCGGACATTCCATTTGTCTGCTGAATTCATTGAGACCATATGGTACAACTGTTTGATAGGAGAGTACAGTCTTCGGGTCCCGTATAAGGAAAGCACGAAAAATACGCCGCTCACGACTAAACCTGTAAAAAAAATAAACAGACCGATAAATCGGGAGCTTTGCGCGGTTTCAAGGGTCGATACCATCGACAAATAAGTCCATTCGTATTTCTCAGAATGCCGATAAATGAACGAATACTCGGAACCATTGATTCTGGCTAAGAAATTGCCTTGCGGATATTGCTTCACTTGCGATTGTAACGTTCGGACAATACGGTTCACGTCTTGATTGCGAAGGGCATACTGCGTGATGTTCCGAATCGCTTTGCCCTGGTCGTCAATTAGCGTCGTTTGGCCCAAGTCTTTACTCGGTATCAGCTCGCGAAAAATATCACTGCTTGAAATTTTTATTCTCACGATTCTCTGGTACCGGTCAAAGGCTGATGAAGGTACCTTCAATGTATATTGGAAAAACTCGGAATCCGCTGTTTTACTCCATGTAGAGCCTGAAGCGATTCGCCTAAGCTGAACCATCTCTTCATCCGTGTATGCCTCGGTTATCGAGAGTGCTCCTCCGTTTTGTAAAACCCATCCTTTTTCCAAATTAACAATTTCCAGACTGTTAATGATCGAGGAATGCGAATATAATGAGCTGATCTCCGACACGATGTTGTTAACTTTTACGTAATTGTCATAGCTGATCATCGTGAGGTCTTCGTCCAATACGCCTGTAAAGCTCGGCAGCCGAGTGAATTGGATGATGGCGCTTTCAACGGTTTGCAATGAATTTTCCAGCTGCAGCTGTGTCTGTTGTAACAGCTGTGCGTTTATTTTATCGATCTTCTCGTCCAATAAGCGGGAGGTCTTATAATAGGCAATATAACCGAGAAACGAAACGGCAATGATGACCAGAACAGTGTTGAAGGAGAGCAGTTTTACGAAGTAACTTTTCCTTCTCATAATCATCCCTCCATTCGAAATAAAACTAAGAAAAATGGCCGGCTGAAAAGCATAAAAAACCGCTATTTTAAGCGGTTTTTTATTCCTCCAATAGCTTGCAGGATCTCATATGAATTAACTCTCTCACTGACATAACGATCTTACGATCTTACTTATTCGCTTCGGTTTTGAAGTAAAGCACTTTGGCGCAATGCGCATCCAGGCATCTCAGTTGAACCTTATCCGTGTATACCCCGATTTCCTCATCCGTCCAAAAATCATAAAGGAGATGACTCCCCTCCAACACGAATTCGAAGTCCTTCGGTTCATTATCAAAGTTAAACACACAGATCGCCTGCCGGTTCCCCAAATCGATTCGCCCGATGATGTAGTTATTATCGTCGAAACAGGCCGCTTTGCCCGTCGGAGGAAGGAGCTTTCTTAACACATTAATATTGTTCTCCGACATGGAAGGGATCAAGTCGCCGCTAACAATCATACCGCCGGACGCTAAAATAACCGCTTTATGGAATTCAAGCTCCTGGTCAGAGATGACCGAGGTTGCACCTGCAATTTCCCCGCTTATCGTCCGGGATTTGAAGGTCACTCTCTCGAGTACGATGACGTCCGGGTCGTTGTACCACAGGGTGTCGTTTTGCCAGTTGCGACGGAACTGCTCCTTCGCATTGCCGCTCACATGTTTCCAGTCCCGTGCTATATCATTAGTAATCCGGTTGCCGTGAACAAGACCAAGCAGCGGCCAGAATGGCGCGTTACAGCCGAGAATAAAGCTGTCATGCCCGACTTCGTCGACAATGGCCTTTATACCGCGACGGAATGCCTCGATGCGGGTTGCGTTTTTATCATAACGCTTCCCCGGCAGCCCGCCGTACTGCAAGAAATCCATTTTGAAATAACGCCAGCCCCAATCGTCGTGCATCGTCTTGACGGAGGAACGCAAATAGTTCAGCGCTTCAGGATGTGTCGTATCCAGCATATACCATTGTTTGTCTGGCGATTTCTTTTTTTGTCCGATTCCGTTATTCGGTTTTCCCTCTTCGTCTTGGACCAGCCAATCCGGGTGCTCCTGAAGCAATACAGAACCGGGTTCAACGATGAACGGTGAAATATAACCGGCGGCTTCCATCCCGTTTGCGCGGATGCCGTCGCTGATCGTTTTGACATCGGTTCCGAGCGTTGGATTTGGAATTAAGAAATCGCCGTCGGCTGCAGCATATCCACCGTCAATTTGAATCCGTCGCAGCTCAGGGATACGCTGCTTCATCGCCCGCGCATTGTCGTAGAACCCTTCCGCTGTCATCGGACGCAGACAATAGTAGGAGCACCAGCCGGTCGGAATTTCCGGATAATGAAGGCGTGGATGATTCCGGTTCAGATGCCCGGCCAAATCCTCCAGCAGAAGGTTATGATCGGGACCGGAGGAAAATACGAATTCCTCCAAATCCCACGAACCGCCTGCTTCCAACGTCAAGTCTTCCATGTCCATAATCACTTCCATGTAAGAGCCTCTGAACCGAAACTCACCGGAGAACCGGTGACAAGACATGAAAGCCAGAAGCTGATGCCCCAGCTGCTCGGGTGACAGAAGCAACAAATTGTATACGGTCCATAAGTTCTTATGAAACGGCGTCCTTGGCAAACGGAAGAAATCCCAATCGGTTCCATAAGCCCCAATAGGAAAGGGAGACGTGAGCGTTCCCCCATATTGGGTTAGCATCTGATAGCCTTCTCCGTAGAAGGGAGTGTCGGGACTGTATGGTGTATTACCGGCGAACAGCACCACCTCTTTCAATTGCTTCGGCCGGTCGGAGCGGTTCACCACTCTTGCTTGTAGCAGATGATCCGTCCACGATTTTTCAACAACCAATTCATTTTCTGAAGCTGTCGTATAGTCTGAAAGTCTAACACATGAACCGAGTTTCTTTAGTTCGTCTAATGTCAACATGTTGACCTCCCTGGTACCCGCTTCATTTTTCGCTTTGTTCTCATTCTTGATTTCAGAGATGGACAAAGCTAGAACTCAAGTTGTTGTTACGTCACTCTCAACGCTTCTTCGACGGTAAGCATTATGCCTTTTCTCGACGAAACGGCTGCGGCATGCACCAAGCTTTGCGACTTCAGATAATCCCTTCCGCTTGGTCTTGGCTCACGCCGTTCCTTCAACGCAGCCAGAAATTCATCGAGCGACAACATGTCTCCTACTCCGTCGAAAGTATACACTTTATCGGATATCCCATCCCGCATAAGCGTAACGCGGTTGCTTGTTATCGTAATCGCACCTTCCGAACCTTCGAAACGCCAATCTCCATACCATTCGGTCTGTTTCCCCTTGGCCATCATGTTGCCGTGATAATCTACGACGGTTCCGCATTCAAGCTCCATCCAAGCGCATAGGTGAATCGTTGTCGTCTCCGACCAGCTTCCGGGCGGGTTGCTATTCATGGCGATCACTTTCACCGCTTCCTGACCGGTAAAATAACGGATCATATCGAAATGATGTATCGTGACATCTTCCAGCAGTCCGTTTGCCATTCGTCCGAAATAAGGAACGGGTACGACATGATAGCGGTCGAATTCGATATGCACCGATGACAATGATCCGATAGCGCCGTTGTCCAATAACTCCTTCGCCTTCAGCACTGGGGCGAAAAAACGGTAATTCTCAGAGATCATGAACGGGATGTTTCTCCTTTCAGCCTGTTCAACAATATATTGCGCATCCGTAATATCGTTCGAAATCGGCTTCTCGCAAAGCACAGGGAGGCCGTGCTTAAACGCAATCTCGTTAATCGCCGTGTGAACGTGAGGAGGCGTAACGTTAATGACGAAATTAGGACTCTCACGATTAATGGCATCTTCCAGAGAAGTATAAAACGGGGTTTCCGGATCAATCGTTTCCCGCAGCTGAACGTTCGCTTCAACTACGCATACGCTCTTCACGCCTGCATGAGCACTCAGTCTCTTGTACCACCCTGAACCGAAATTTCCTAAACCGACCAATACCGCCTTCATGTTGGACCTCCTCTTTGTCTAACCGTTAGATTTGATTTTTGTTTCGGGACGGCCCGGCATGGCACCAGACGACAACAATAGGATCATCCATGCTGGATTTTAGGTGATGATCCTCTCCCGGCTCGATAATAACGACGTCACCCGTCTTTACGGGGTAATTGTGCACCTTGTTGATTTCAACCTCGCCTTTGCCTTGAAGGATAAGGAAAGCTTCGCAATCTTCGTGCACGTGATAGTCGATGCCACCCGGACCGTCGTTCGTATGAGCGCGTGCGCCAGGCTTCTCGAAGGCAAGTCCGCCGTAGGTGAGGTACTCCCCCGGCATAATATTTTTCAGAATATGTCCTTCCGTAACATCTGCCATCTGATTGAAACGATAAGTTCTCATTAGAAACCCCTCCCATGTTATTGCTTAAATTCTTGACAAACCGCGAAAGAAATGCAATCATTCAACTTATGAAAAATCGACAAATAAGTAACGAGGTGAAGCTTATGGATATCGCATCCTTGCATTTCGGTCAGCACCGCGTTCCGGAATGGAGATGGAATGTACCCGCCGGGGGTCATCCCGGGTTTACCTTATGGAGCGTATGGGGCGGAACCGGTCATATCATGCTTGGCAAGAACGGTTACAAATTAAGTGTAGGCGATGTATTCCTTATTAATTACAAGAAAGAGGTCAATGCCTATCAAAAAGATCTTGCCATTCTTGATGTTCGCTATATTGATTTTACATTGCGAAATCCGGAAATTTTGCGTGACTTGCCTGAGCATCGGCATTTTGACCAATATCATTTTGTACTTGAGCTCTTCAATCGCTTTCGACTAGCGAAAGAAAGCAATCATTCGGCACAAATGGAAATATGGCTGCAGGCCCTTATTGCGGAATATCAGAATAAACCGCCAACACCCGCAAGTGCTTACTCGACAAAAATTGAAGAGCTGTGCCGCATGTTTCAACAACATCCCCAAAAGCAATATGACATCAGCGAACTTGCCCACAGTTTCTCTCTTACGCCGGATCACTTTATCCGAATCTTTAAACAGGAACGCGGCGTTACGCCCTACGCCTATCTGCAGCGCTGCAGACTGGAGACTGCCAAAACACTTTTGCGGATGTCCACCCTCAGTATCACGGATATCGCGAGCCATTGCGGCTTTTCTGATATTTACAACTTTTCTCGTTTTTTCCAATCCAAAACAGGATGTTCTCCCAGAAAATTCCGCAATTGAATCAGACTTTTATCGGAGTGCCCTTTTCGGCGCTCAAGTAAACCAATTCCAGCATTTGAGTAATCTTCAGTCCTTGCTACGGCGTACAAGGTACTTCCTCATCCCGAAGAATCGCATCCAGAAAGGCTTGTCGAATGTTCGGCTGCTTTACATCTACAATTTTCTCTACAGGCATCTCGCGAAGCTCTCCGTCGGTTTCCAAAAACACTTTATGGGATGCAGCGTTATCGACGCCGATTACTTTATGCAGGACAGCCCACCCTTTGGATCCATAATCCGCGTTGTAATGACTTCGTTCTCACGGTTGCCCGCCCAGGAGGCTTCCAATTCAAGCATAAGCCCGTTTTTCATAAGAAACATGGCTACGCCCATGTCTTCAAGCTCGAAATTCTGAATGCCTCTGCGCATGGCCTCGTCCTTGGAAAACTTGCAGAACGTGTTCCCAAAACCCAATCCGGCTCCGGAAATCCACAAAACCACATCGCACGGTCCAGCACATGAACGCCTAAATCGATCATTGCTCCGCCACCGCATGTTTCTTTTCCGGTTGAAAGCGGATACCACCACGGCACACCTCGTCTGGTTGCCATATTGTCCGTACATAATAGATTTCCCCGAGCATGCCTTCGTCGATTACCGATTTTAACGCTTGGCATTCAGGTTGAAACCGCTGATTGAAGTTGATCATCAATTTCTTGTTATGCGTCCGGGCAGCATCAAGCATTTCTCTCGCCTCTGCGGTATTTCTAGCCATAGGCTTCTCGCACAGCACATGCACCCCCGTTTCGATAGCACGAATGGCTAGCGGCATATGCATATGATTGGGAACGGCAAGGCTGATTGCATCCAGCTCTTCCTCTTTCAGCATTTTGTTGAAATCCGTATAGGTTTTGGAGATTTTATATTGATCGCTTACTTCGCTCAATCTCGATTCGTTCACGTCGCACAAAACAATTTCTTTAACCGAATCGCTATTGGCGTAGTCTTTGGTATGGCTTGCGCCTACAGTCAACCCGACAACGCCTACTATAAGATTTCTGCCGCTCATGCTTCTCCTCCCGTTACCCATCAATGGATTAATCATATGCTTGTCGAGCTGGAATGTACATGTCAAAATACGATTTTGATTTGTGGAAAATCGATATGATGTGCAGTCCGTCTTTTGGATTTAAATTGTTTTCTTCGTAAGTCGGATGACGCATCCGCCATTAATTTTTAAAAGGAAGTCAAGCCGATCACGGTTCGTTACGCTTTCCGTACGCATGTTCATATCGGTCGAATGCATGAACCTGTAATGATCGTTAGCGGTAATGACCTCTTCGTAAATTTCCGCCTCATAGACGGCGTCAGAATCTAGAAAATGCAGCGGGACATGCGCTGTCCTTCCCCCCGCTGCGCATATCGAACCTACATACCAATCCTGTCCGCTGCGTCTGGCCATCGTCACGAAGCGCCCCGGATAGCCTTCCAGCAGGATTGTCTGATCCCAGGCGGCCGGCACTTGCCGCAAAAACCGATTTCCAGCGCTTTCTTCATAGGCTTCGATTGAGTCTGCAAAGCACTGCATACCTGACTCGAATATTACCGACAACGCCAACTGATGGCCATGTCCGGTACGAGTCAGCCTAGAGAACGTAACAGGCGTATAGTCCATTGAACCAACGACGTTTCGCGTGAACGGTACAGTGCAGTTATGGGCCGCATTCGGTCCCTCGGCTAACGGGTTTTTCCAATATTCCGCTCCGAAAATACCTTCACGGGTAAGCACATGGGGCCAGCGCCGCTGTTCGCCCGACGGCTTGGTGGCGCCGTGATAATTAATCATCAGTTTATACTCCATGGCGATCCGGGCGATGCGGTCATAGGCTTTGATTCTCTCCTGGGAATCGCTGTCGAAGAAGTCCACCTTAATTCCGCGGGCACCCCACTCTGCCCACAAAGCCATCTTCCTTCTGGCTTCTTCCTCTTCTGCCAGCGCTTTGTAGTGGGACCATAACCAGATCCCGACTCCTTTCGTTTCCGCGTATCGAATGAGCTCCTGCGCGTTGACCGTGCTAGCCTCCGAATCCCAACCGCCGTCCACAATGGAATATTCCCAGCCCATATCCGACGCGAAATCAACAAATTCAACCTGCTTCTCATGGTCTTTCGGGGAATCGCTGTCCGGATGCCAAGACCAACAAGAACGGCCCGGCTTAACCCAAGATAAGTCCTCCACTTCCGTAGGAGGATTCAGATGAAAAATCATCGTCGACTCGACAATCGACGCAAGCTCTCCACCGATGATGGCTGCTCTCCAAGGTGTTGCGAATGGGCCGTTTGCCGAATTCGGTCCTTCTTGGTCGGAGGCGAAAGCCAAATCAAACGTACGCTTGCGCGCTCTATTTACTATTAAATGCGATGCGCAATAATCGCCGTAAACGGCTCCCTCCGTTAACAGCATCCAACCGTCTGTTCCAACCTGAAAGAGCATCGGCATCGCATAGGCCGCTTCATTCATCATTTCCGGCATGCATAGTTCATAGGTACGCTCATAACATTCCATAAACTTCGAAGCCCATATATTCACTAATTTGTCTTGCGGAAGAACAAAGCCTGTCGGTTCAGCGTTCACCTTGTGCTCTCTCGCAGCGGGTAACCGGTAGCGAAACGCAACTCCCTCATTATATACGCGGCAAACAAGCTGCAGCTCATGCCCGTTTTTGTCGAAAACAAGCGTCAATTCATTCGCTTGGTTGAAGTACAATGATTGTTTGCCATGCGGCAATGTATACGTTTCATCCACTTTGCCGGTCATGGCACTCCGGAAAGATAAGCCGTCAACAAAGCTTTCATAATCGGTCTCTATCCCTAAAGGAGACCGTTTAAGAAACGATTTTTCATTTCTTTTGACTTCATAGAAAAGCTTACCTTCTCTATTTAAAGTAACCTCGAAACGAATCCGGGAATCCAGTGATTCTAGCATCCAGCACGTTTGAGTCCCTGTTTCAACATGTAGTGTCATGATATGTCTCCTCCCTAACCAATCGTAACGTCTCGCCTTTGCCAGTCTCCAAATCAATGAGCGGTCCGCTGAATCGCTGCAGCTCATTATTTTCTCTAATACACAACAGGCTATCGTCCCACGGATTATAGATTTGCAGACGCGAACCCGCCTCGCTTATAACTTCCATCCATTCTACCCTCTCTCCGTCAAAGGCTGCGCTTACCAGGAAGCCGCCTACTGCTCTCAGCGTATGGAAAGAAGCCCGCTTTCCTTGAGGCCAATTGCAGAACAGTCTCATCACGCCATTATAGCTTTGCAACAAGCACTCGTTTATGACTGCCGGAAGCGCGAAATTCTCAAACCATATGCCCATCGGCGCCATAAAATCAAAAGGGCCCGTATCATAATAACGGCCTCCCGTCTGGAGCAGCATGTCGGTACACGTTCCATTAGGCAGCAAACAATATTCGATTTGGCGCTTAAACCGCTCAAGATCCAGAATACCGAGCCTGGCTGCCTGCAAATTATGGAATACCAATTCATTGCCGCCCTCTGTCCGAAGATTACGGAACGTCGCGCATGCTATACCATAGATCTCTTCATTGGAATGCAGTCCGTGCTCTTCTCCGGGAAAGACAGTCGCCAAGCTGTTAGGCGTGTTATAGACAATTTCGGGATCCTCGCCCGGAACTGAGACGAACACCTTCCCTTGCCCCGATTCAGTCACGGGGTAATCCGGAAACCGTAGAAGCACATCCCGAATATCGGATAACAATTGTTCATTTTCCGCCTTACATTGCAATATTTCACATGCCCGCGTAAAAGCCTGAAATACAAACTTGGTCAAGGCAAGATCCACGATGCAATCCTCGTTCTTGTCAAAGCCCGGCCGAAGACCGTACAGCTCTGGTGATACCGTCGGAAAGATGTGGAGCTTTCCATCCCCCCAGCGGTCTCCCGACGCTTCCGGCCGATTCATATAGTCAATCAAAAATAGTACGGCTTCTCTCATAGGACGGAATGCCCGATTTCGCAAAAACAGTTCATCCATCGTATAAAGAAAATGCCACCACAAGCTCTGCACCGCCCAAGGAGTCTCACAAATTTCCCATCCCCATGTCGGCAGCGGATAAGGCATCATCGACATCTCGACCGGATAAGCGGAATGGGGAAAACAAGCGCCACGAAGCTTGTAATACTCCTGTGCCCATTGCTTGCTGACAGGCAGAAGATGATCGATCATGTCCACGTAAGGCAAATGTTTATCGATATGATTGCTGGAAAAGGTCACCCAAAACGGCTGCTGCGTGTTGTAATTCATGTGGTAATCGCCGTGCCATGCCGTACCGATCGATTTGTAGCTCCAATTGGCGAACAAGCCCGGACATAAGGCGCCAGCCTTAACAGAGCAATTCAGAAAATACAAGTTCCAGTACCAGGTTCGCTCCAGCAGCGGATTTTCCAGCGATACCCCCGACTTGCTCCAATAGTCGGCAAGCAGCTGAGCGGTTTTGTTGGCCGCTTCCTCATACGCCGCTTCAATTGGTAACGGCAATTCAGGAACGATTGGAAACAAACG
Source organism: Paenibacillus harenae DSM 16969 (assembly GCF_000422465.1). Taxonomy (GTDB): domain Bacteria; phylum Bacillota; class Bacilli; order Paenibacillales; family Paenibacillaceae; genus Pristimantibacillus; species Pristimantibacillus harenae. The sequence goes on from NZ_KE383843.1 coordinate 286,434, forward strand.
ATCGGCAAATCCTTCATCCAGTTGAATGCAAGCCATAAATTTGTCATGCTCCCGAATACGGGCTTCGATCGAAGTTTCCTGCGAATGCGCCAGCTTGATCGGATCTTTAATGCCTTTTAGATTGCCGGCGGTTGTAAAAATGATTTCCCCAAGCGGTACGGACTTAGCCAAACGGACAGTCAATCGAAAAGCTTTATCCTTCGCCTTCTTGCGCTTCTCCGCCCAATTCTCCCCATATGGCAGCACCTGCCGATAGGATAACGAATGAGTAGCGGCCGGCAATAATTCGGGCATCGGTATGTCTCTGGTGCTCTCCGGATCCGGAATCAGTTTCATCCGATCAAAGGGAGATTGCACCCATGCACCGTTGATATCAGTCGTTCTTAGCCATAACCGGTCAATCTCTTGCTCCAGTACGATTTGCAATTTCATTATTTCACTATTTACTAGTAAATCCACCTCACACCAGCCGGTTGAAATATCCACCCGATGACCGAGAACCTCAACATGGCGCCGGTCAAATCCGAGTAAAACCGTACCGCATGGCATCGGACTTGGATAAGGCTTGCCGTAATTTTCTCTCATCTTGAATAGGTAATCTTGGAACCAGGGGTCTTCCTGCAACGATTCGTAATGATGCGGAATAGCTTTCACTTTCTCGAATATCTCTTGAAACGTACCCATACATTCCCTGTTGTTCTCCGCCAAGCGGATATCCCATACATTGTTATGGCCGAAATGAATCAGAACGGCATCAGGCCTTGTGGTAACGACGGCCCCTAAACCTCCATTGCCTAATAGCGCGCCCTGGAAAAAATCCGGTGACGGCTTCCGCCTTTCTATCGGATGTTTGGCGGCGATTGCTACGGCATCCAACATGTCTTCACACTCCGGTTATTTTTGGATTATTCCGATATTTCGTTTTACTCTTTTACCGATCCTAGCGTCATGCCGTGAACAAAATATTTTTGAAGGAACGGATACACTGCAATAATCGGAATGGTGGCAAATACCAAGACTGCCATTTTTAGCGTATCCGGATTATAAGGCAGTCCTGTCTTGTTAATCCCGCTAATTATGTTTTCCGTATCGGAAATATATTCTCTCATTTTGACTTGCAGCGGATATAAATCACTGCTGCGAATAAAGAGAACGGCATGATAGAATACGTTCCAATAGGTTACCGCGTAGAATAACCCTACGGTTGCAAGCGCCGGCTTGGACAAAGGCAGCACGATATTCCACATCGCCCTGAAATCGCTGCAGCCGTCTATTTTTGCCGCCTCCTGAATTTCATTGGACAATTGGATGAAGAAAGTACGCAAAATAATTAAATTAAACGCACTGATACCGGACGGAATGATCATTGCCCACACGGTGTCGAGCAGCCCCAAGTTTTTGATCGTCAAGAAATAAGGGATCATTGGCGGTTGAAAAATCATCGTGAAAATAATACCTAGAACAACCGGTTTGCGGATCATAAACTCCGGCCTCGATAAAGAATAAGCGAGCATCACTGTTGTCAACATGCTGAATGCCGTTCCGGCAACCGTAACGAAGACGTTTACACCCATCGATCTCCACAAGTCAGACTTGCTTAACAAATATTTGTAGGACTCCATCGTAAAATCTACAGGCCAGAACGTTACTTTATTGGCACTGACCGCCCAAGGCATGCTAAATGATATGGCTATTACATTAATAAAAGGCAAAATCATCGTAAATGCGGCCAACGTTAATAGAATATGGTTTGAGTAGCTGGCAGCGATTTCCCCAATTGATCGGTTCTTCATGTCAAATCTAGAACTCCCTTCATGCGACAAGCTTATATCGAACCCCATGTGGCATTGGGTTAGAACAGGCTCTCACCCGTCGATTTTCTGGAAATATAGTTGCCAACCCATAACATCGCAAATCCGACCAACGATTTAAACAAACCGACAGCAGTCGTTACGCTGTAATTTCCTTCTAACACGCCTGCCCGGAACACATAGGTGTCCAAAATATCGCCGACAGAGAATGTCAGCGGGGTTAGAAACACGTAGATTTGCTCGAATCCGAGCTCGAGGAAGTTACCGATCCTGAGCAATAACAAAATCATAATCGTAGGAAGCAAAGATGGCAGCGTAATGCTAGTTAATTGCCGCCATTTCCCGGCTCCGTCAACGGTTGCTGCTTCATATAAGCTCGGATTAATGCCGGTCAACGCGGCAAGATATATAATCGCGCTCCAGCCTACTTCCTTCCAGATGGAAGATAACACCACGATCGATCTGAAATATTCCGGCTTCTGCATATATAAAATCGGTTCGCCGCCAAATTGTTGTAACAAAACATTGACTATTCCATCCAAAGAAAGCAATTCAAAAATAATTCCGCCAATGATGACCCATGAGATAAAATGAGGCAAATAAAACAAAGTCTGCAGTGATCGTTTAAACCATTTCTTTCGTACTTCATTTAACATCAATGCCAATATGACCGGAGCCGGAAAACCAAAGATAAGCTGATACAAACTGATTAGCAGCGTATTCCGAAGCACATTGACCAAATTGGAATACGTAAAGATATATTCGAAATGCTTGAATCCTACCCAAGGACTGTCCCATATTCCGTTGAAAATTTGAAAATCCTGAAAAGCAATAACCGAGCCGAGAACCGGTACATAACGAAACAGGAGAAACCATAGCAGGCCTGGAAAAGCCATAGCATAGAGGATCCAATGCTTTCTCATATTTTTTCCCAGTCTGATTGTCCAACTTAACCCGGATTCGGCTCGCGCAGTTACAGTAGTTATACTTGTTGACAATGCGCAACCTCCTTAATAAAGAAAGCGGCTATCCAATTGGTTTAATATAGCCGCTTATAAATGATTTTCATTGTCATGCCTATAACATTATTTATTAGACTTTTGATACCATTCGTTTACTTTTTTCGAAACTTCATCGCCACCGGATTTTTTCCATGTTTCCACATACTCGTCGAACTTCTCGATCGGAAGCTCTCCGGTTATGAATTTGGCGGCATATTCCTGGTAAATCTTATGAGAACCAATATCTCCGAAGCCATTGTAAACGGAATTTGGCATCCCGTCGCTTGCAATAAACTGGGAGAACGGTCTTGCCGTATCCCACATCTGTTGAATGACATGGGTGAACTCGCCATGAAGCAACTCGGACGTTTTCACGAAAAACTCCGTGTCATAATACGACAATGCGCTCATCGTGCCATTGCCGCGCAACGTCATCTTCTCCTGAGTGTCCTTCTCAGGCAAATATTTTATTTTGCCGTCTTCCTTCACCCAAGTGTCGTTCTCCAGCCCGTAGATCATAAACGTTTCCGCCTCTTCGCTATACCACCAATCCAAATATTTCAAGATCGTTGGCGCTTGTTCGGCAGCCGATTTCGGAATCATATAGTCAATGAAAGCAAGCGGCTTCTGGGAAATGAAACCATCATAGCCGTCAACCTTCGGTAGCGGCGCTCCGACGAGCTCGGCGTTCGGATTCACCTTTTTAAGATTATCTATTACCGTGTTGGCCTGGTAAGGAATGTGGAACCATACGCCGACCTTGTCGCTCTGGATCTTTGCGTTCCAGGTATCGCTTTTGTTCAGAAAAGTTTCATTATCGAGCAGCTTCTCTTTATAGAGCATGTTTAAGAAGGCCAGTGCCTCTTTCATATTAGGCGTAATTCCGGCATACATCATTTGACCGTCCACGACCTGCCATTCCGGATAACCTTCAAACATGGCAATCCCATACATGCCGAACATCGAATCCATCCAACGCGCGCCTTCCCGTCCGCTTGTCGGCAGTTCGTCTTTCTGGCCGTTCTGATTCGGGTCTTTATCCCGGAAAGCCTTTAGCACCTCGACATACTCCTCCAATGTCGTTGGTACTTCCATTCCGACGTTTTCCAGCCAGTCTTTTCTCATAATGATGGATCGTCCCGGCATATCGCTGTCATACTTCGGAATGTAATAAATTTTGCCGTCATCTGACGCGGCTCTAACTTTGTTCCATACCTCTTCAGGAAACTTCTTCCACAGATTCGGGGCATATTCCTGAAGCAGCTCGTCCAGCGCCAAAGCTCCACCCTGCGTGATTAGCGTTTGATCGATCGTTCCGGCTGGTCTGAACAATTCGGGAATATCGCCGGATGCAATAATGGTTTGCAAACGCTGCGTATAATCATTCCAAGGGAATGTCTCAAGCTTCGCGTCAATTCCCGTTTTACTTATTACATAATCATAGTAGGGATCTTGCTTGGGGAGCTCAATCGAGATCGGCGCTTTCAAAAACCGGAACGATTCAACCTTTTCCCCTTGTTTGTTCGCAGCCGCTTCCCCGGTTTGATTTCCGGGCTCATTCACTGGCGGTTCGCTGGTCTTGCCGCAACCGATAAGCAATCCTGTTAATAAAACAATAGCCATACCGACACTTTGAACGTTTCTAACTATTCTTTTCAAGTGCATACCCCTTTCAGAACAAGTTTGAATGTTTGCTGCTCCTTCATGCTAAGATGGATCTGTCCCGCAAGCAATCTTCCATTTATCAATTTCCATGCATATATCAAAAAAACAGCGGTAAATCTCGTGTTTTTGCAAATTTGTTGATCATTTCATTTTAAGTATATAGCCGCTTTTAATCTCCTTCCGATTATTCATTGCATAGCTCGCGATGGGGTTGCTATACTAAACACACCTTTACAAATGGATGTGAACCATTGAATGAACCGAATCCGGTTTTGGACAAAATACAGCCTGGCCAATACCCACACGCGGCTGGCCATTCTTTTAACGCTTACTATATTCGTAACGGTCACTGCCACAGGTCTGATCTCATACAATGTTTCCAAAAATGTTTTGAAAAGCGAAATCAATCAGCCCGAGATGCAATCATTGATGATCAATCAAGACCAAATCGAGAATTTGATTAAAAAAGCCGATCGCATTGCCATTGAAATTCTATTTAACCAATTCACAAATGACTTTCTAAAAAGCGAGAACGTATCTTATTCCAACACGACAAACCTGATCGCATATTTGAGTTCGTTTAAGGTTTCAGAAAATTATAAATCCATCTATGTTTACGATATTCCAAACCAAAAAATTGTAAGCAGCAATGGGGGGTTCGTCTCTGATCCTGCGTATCTTAGCGATACCAGTTGGCTTCATGATACGGAAACAGTCGATAATATGGCCATCGTGAACGGACAAACGGATTCCGGTTCCAGTCGCGTAACCTTATATAGGTCCATTGTCATCAATGGGAAAAAAGCAGGCATGGTCATCATCGATCTGAAGCCCGACGTTTTGTTTGCCGGCTTGCGCCCGCAGTTGTCCGATTCCGTTCAGAAGAGCTTGGTGATCACGGATGATAAGCAAAATTTGGTTTATGCGTTTTCGGCTCCGCATACAAATTCGGGTTCTATTCATTCCATTCTTTCTCAAATCGGGCAACAGGGGTATGCCGAAAAAAACATTGATGGCCAAAAGATGATGTTTTTTCACTTAACATCTCCATATACCGGATGGAAATATGTTTCGTATATTCCTTCCGATCAATTGCTCGAAAATATGGGCATCATCCGTACCATTGTATGGACGTTATCTTTGTTATTTGTTGCAATCGGTATCATTTCCATTGTTTATTATAACCATAAAGCATTTAAACCTTTGAAACGTATGCAGCAGCTTCTTGGTAAATATAAAAAAGATTATATGAAAGCCGATTTATTGGACATTGAGAAGTTTGCTTCCAAAATGATTGAGGATCACTCCCTGATGACCAGACAAATTCGGGAAAGCGTGCCTGAATCCAGAAAGCGGTTAATTGAAAGTATCTTCTTTAGGAAAATCAGCCTTTCTGAAATGCGTCATCGATGGGAGCTCCATTTTCCGGATTGGAATAAAGACTTTTTTATTGCGGCAAATATGAATATTGACCAGTATGGTGAGTGGTCGAAGCACCTTGGGGATAGCGATGTCCGGTTATTTAAATTTGCCATGCAAAACATGTCCGAGGAGATGCTGTCCAAGACTTATCATCTAGTTATTATGGAAAACGTTGAAGAAGGATTTATAATACTGCTGCAACCAATGCACGAAGAGCATGAGACTTTGGAGACAACGATCGAACATTTAAATAAATTACGGTCGGAGATTCAACGGTTATTGAAGCTATCCGTAACCATTGGCATAAGTCATCCGATTTCCGATTATGCGAAGCTACATGTTGGATACCGCCAATCGCTCAGCGCGGTTCAATGCCGTTTTTTTGCAGGTTACGGCCAAGTTCATCTCTTTGCAGACTATGTTTATGAAGAACCAGGCAGCTTGAATGACCGTTGGTCCGACGAAATCCTTGCTCAACTTGGGGCCGGTAAGCTCAATGCTGCACAATCGGAGATTTCTGAGCTATTTAATATGATCTCTTCGCGCAAATATTCGCCTTCCGAATCACTCGGCGTCTTGGAACATGTCCAATTGAAACTTGAGCAGCTTGCTATTAGAAATGGGGATGACGGGTATGCGATGTATCCTGGTCTGTCAACGATGCATGCGGATGATATTCGCCAACACTTCCTTTGCCTTCTGGATAATATTAACCGGGGAATTGAACAAAAATTAACGAGTAAACCGTCCGTTATGGTAAGCAAAATGGTTGATTATATGGAGCGGCACTATAAAGACAATATTGGAGTCAAAGAAATTGCCGATTCCGTTGGAGCCAGCATATACTCCGCCAATCAATGGTTCAAACAGGAAAGCAGTCAAACGGTATTTGACTACCTCACGAAAATGCGCTTGGAGAAAGCGAAGTGCCTCCTTGAGACTACGGATTATAAAGTGTTTGAAATTGCCCTGATGGTCGGTTATCAGAATGAGAACAGCTTTATCCGCGCATTTCGAAACTATACAAAAATAACTCCCGGTAAGTACCGAGAGCTTGGTTCGTTTGAACAAAGATGAAGCGTAGAGTCAATAAGCTGTGGAGGCTTCTTGTATGATGGATCCATCTTACGCGAATGGATGACCTGCCTTTTCAAAATGTCCCCAAATCTCCCGAGGCGGCACTTAAGTCTCGCCGACTTCATACGCCATTTTTCAACGAGGTCTGAATCTCCCGGGGAAAAGAGAACAACTGCAGCACGTGCACGCCGATATCATGGTTCGGATCAACCATTCCAAAGGCATCCCAATTGCTAAAGTTTCATCATACCGTGGATCTCCAACTGTCATTCCCGATACATCAATAAACGTTTTTACCTCGCCATCGAACGCAGAGGCAGAAGTATTGGAGAATATGGGCTCAGAAAAGCTTATGTTTTTGATCCAATCTACCCACGGGAAGATAATACTCGTAAGTTTTATTAGAATCAATTTTGGTAATTAACCTAAGGTCAGATCTATCACTATTCGTTTCTCCTTTTGTACCCTCTTCAATTACATTCGAGTTATTGACCAGTACTAATAAATGGTCTTGAAGCTCTGCTTGTTGATACACGTATTCAGAACTATTATAGATTTTTATTTTTAATAATTCATTCCCATCTTTTATACCATACGAAATATTCAAAGGGATAATATTTGTATTAAATTGAGAATCTACATGTTGCTCATTATTCGTTTTCGCTAATGGTCCCTTTTGAAAAAATTTCTCATAATTCATTGATACTACTTTATTTTCTTTATCCCAATTTATAGAGATTCCTAAACCATCTGCTACCCATTTTGCCGGTATCATTATAGTTCCACTTTTGTTTGTAATAGACGTATCTAATTTTACATTTTTCCCGTTAATAATAGCCTCCTTCTTGTTAAGAGTAGAGTAGCTATGACAGTTAATTCTGGTGATTTCAAAGTAACTATTTTTGTAGTGTTATTCCATTTAATTTCTCCATCGAGAACATCTGAGAAAACTCGCAATGGAACTAATGTTCTATTATTAGTATCAATATAAGGCATTGTTCCTTTTGAATAGATAAGAAATGCACCATTGAGTTTTAATTTTAGGGTATTATTTTGCAGTGATTCTACTGAAAGGTCAAGTCCATATTTGTGTGTAAAATCATCTCATCCAGTTTTCTTAAATAACTTAACGGGTCTTACACCACTCATGGTACGTGCTCATATCCATGTATCGGCGGTTCGCCTCCCAATGTTCTTCAATCTCGATCAGGACGGAGCCGATCAAACGTACAACAGAATCACGGTTAGGAAAAATGCGAATGACGCGTTCACGTCGACGAATCTCGCTGTTTAAGCGCTCAATACCGTTAGATGTCCGTAAACGTACCCGGTACTCTTCGGGGTAAACGAGGACCGCTGTGCCGTCATCGAAGCCATTCTCGAGTGTATCCATCGCCTTCGGTGCTTTTTCCTGAAAAGCAGCTAATGTCTCCTGCAAGCATTTCCTGGCGACGTCTACGTTCGGTGCTTCAAAGATGGAGCGAACCATCCCCTTGATGCTTGTCTGAAGGGACTTAGGGGCAGCATCCATTATGTTTTTCATGAAATGCGTTTGGCACCATTGCCACGTAACACCTTGAAAGTGTTGACGAATCGCATTGACCAGACCACCATGCGTGTCACTCGTGATACAATCGACGCCGTGCAGGCCGCGTTGTTTCAACTGGGTGAAAAAAGAGCCCCAGCTTGCTTCGGACTCCGTATCGCCTACCATAAGCCCAAGGATCTCACGGTTGCCGTCCTTGTTTATGCCGTAGCCAATAAAGACACCTCGGGAGCGTATTCGGCCGTCTTCACGCACTTTCACATACATCGCATCTACTGTCATAAAAGGATAAGCCATTTCGTGCAATGGGCGGGTGTTCCACTTCTCAACGATCGGATCAAGTTGCTTGCACAGATCGTTTACGGTGGATTTTGAAAATTCTCTACCGCAGAGTTCTTCTGTAACACGGGCTACTTTGCGTGTAGAAACCCCGTTAATGACTAGTTCCATCAAGGTAAGTACAAGCGCTTGTTCGCTCCGTTGGTAACGTTTGAAGAGCTCCGTCGAAAACTTACCGTCCCTGAACCTTGGAATTTGCAAGGTAATGCTACCCACTCGTGTTGTTAGGTTTCGGGAATAGCTTCCATTCCGTAACCCTTGTCTTTCTGGCGTACGCTCGTATTCCGAAGCTGCTAATTGCTCAGACGCCTGCGCCTTCAACACTTGATTCAAAACCGTCTCAAGCAGAGCGGCAACACCGGCATCACGATTTTCTCCGATAAAAAGTTGGTTTAAAAATTGATGATCTAGTGTAACCTGATATTGAGCCATGAATAAATACTCTCCTCTGGAATGGTCTAGGCAACTCTTCTAGATGAGTATTTACTTCATGGCTTACTTTTTATGAAGTTTATCATTTTACACAATTATATGGACTCAGCTTACTGAAATACTTGTAAGTGGTATTAATAAACATAAAAACGCAAAAAAAATCATTAAAAATTTTTTTCATATAAATACCTCCCGTTTACTTTGAAAATAACGAGCTTTTGGGTGCATGCGTTTATCTGCTAAGTGTAGTCGATCTCGCCAACTGGGTTAAGGCCAATGCGTCGCAGGCCACTTCCTGATCTTCCCGCATCTTGCGGTATGCATACCAAAGACTGTGGTTAAATTCACTAAATTTAACAATTCCAACTCATTACCCCTAAATTTCGTTTGATCAATATAAACATCGGTTTCTTTGACCCCAGAGCTTGGAACAGTTTCAGCATTTGTTTCTTCATTAATTTGTTCATTTGCCTGTTGCTCAGAACCCTCTTCATTCGTGCTATGAAAATCTCCTCTAATGATTATTGTAATAAAAAAAGATTACTGATGTGATTAAACCTTGTAAACATAGCCTCCTATATCCTAAAGTTAAAGAATAACAAAATGATTATTGCTGTACTCACAAAATTACGATATAACGGAACTTGCACGCTGAGGAAAAAAGGAGGTGTGGCAAAGTCACAGATAACGCTGTTTAGAATGTACAATATTCCCATTGAGAAGGGAGGAACTCAAAACACGATAAAAGTAAGCGGTTCTTCATTAATGTTTTCGCCTAGCAGCACCGACTCCGTTCCGACAGACCATTAACTAGGAGGCAATTCATGAATACTATCCAATTAGGAAAAAAGTTTAAGCTCTACACGGCGGTTAGCTTGTGCTTAACCCTCATCATTTCACTATTCATGATGTATCCAGCCAGTGCTGCAACTCTAATGAGCAGCAATTTTAACAACGGCCAGTTCACCGGGTGGACACCTACAAGCGGCAATTGGTCTGTCGTACAGGACAACGGCAATTATGTGTATTATCAATCGGGTACTAGCGAAGGCCGCACATCCGCGGGTAATCAATCATGGACCGACTATAGCGTCGAAGCAGACGTAAAGGTGGAGAACTTCAACGGCTCTAACCGCACATATATAACTGGAAGATACGAGGACGGGAACAATTTCTATGCGGCATCTCTGTATAACAGCAGCGGAGGAACATTGGAGCTTCGCAAAAAAGTAGGAGGTTCTACGACGACCCTGGCCAGCAAATCGAATTATGGCCTTGCAGCCGGAACTTGGTACACAGTCAAATTGGAAATGAGCGGTTCCACTATTAAAATGTACGTCAACGGGAACCTTGAGCTAACAGCTGCTGACAGCAGCTTAACCTCGGGAGCAGTCGGACTGATTGCTTACAAAACCGTCGCCAAATTTGATAACGTTGTCGTATCCGACAGCGAACCATCACCAAGTCCGACACTATCTCCAGATCCGACGCCAACTCCATCACCAGAACCGACACCAACACCAGATCCGTCGCCAACATCATCGCCAGAACCGACACTGACGCCAACACCCATTCCTGGCGCATTAAGCGAATACAGGCTAACGGGTTTTGCCGAAGGGAACACGGGTGGCGGCAGCATTGCGGAGACGGATTCCCGCTACAAAAAGGTATACAATGCAACCGATCTTGCACTAGCGGTAAAGAAAGGCTCTGGGATAAAAGTAATCGAGATTATGAACGATCTCGATTTGGGTTGGAATGAAATTCCGGAGTCAGCTAAGATCACGTCCATCGTTGCACACAACAGCCCCCTTACCCATCCTGTACTTAAGACGACGGGGGTCAGTAAAATTTACATCGATAGCTTCAATGGTTTGACGATCTTCTCGGCCAACGGCTCAAAGATTAAGCACGCAGCATTTGTCATCAAATATAGCTCCAACTTGATCATCCGAAATTTGGAATTTGATGAACTATGGGAGTGGGACGAAGCGACTAAAGGCAATTACGACAAGAATGATTGGGATTTCATTACCATTGAAGGTGCCAGCAACAAAGTTTGGATCGACCACTGTACCTTTAACAAAGCCTATGATGGTGTTCTCGACGTGAAAAAAGGAAGCAACGGTGTCACGGTTTCCTGGTCTGCTTTTAGAGCAGATGACCAAAGCTCGAATAGTTGGGTAACCCAGCAAGTTAATGCCATGGAATCTAACCTGTCCGCTTATCCGATGTACGCCTATTTAAGAAGCAGTGCCGTCGGATTAAGTAAATCCGATATCATCGCGATCGCCGCAGGACAGAAGAAAGGACATCTTGTTGGGTCAACGGAGTTCGCTTCCGACAATCCCAATCTTGAAGTCACGCTGCACCACAACTACTATCAAGATATACAAGACCGTATGCCTCGCCTCCGAGGAGGGAATGTGCATGCCTATAACATCGTAATGGATAGTGCTGGAGGATGGGCAGCTAAGAAGAAAATTACATCAGAAATGGAAAACGCAATGTCTTCAAAGGGTTATAAGTTCGGAGTAACGAGCAATGGAGCCATTTCCACGGAGGACGGCGCCGTACTCGTTGAGAAATCGCAGATCATCGGCGTACAGTACCCGATGCGCAACAATCAAGCCGATCCTGCGGATGCAAGCTATACAGGAAAAATTAAAGCTTTGGATACGATCTACTCCTTGAATGGCAGCACGTTTAGAGGAAACAGCGATACTGCAAATAGTCCGCTGGCACCTGTTCCCGCTCCGGTTAAAGCATTCTCATGGAATGGATTTTCCTCATTGCCTTACAATTATACAGCAGACGATCCTTCCACATTAAAAGCGAGACTTACAGCTTCTAACGGATCGGGAGCCGGAAAGCTTAGCATGTCTAAGGAAAACTGGCTGTTAACGAATTATTAATGATCTAAACAATCGCAAAAGAGTTGTACCCTAGCACTTCGCTGCGTATGGGTACAACTCACTCTTTTCTTAACGCCGAATACAATTAACGATGCTTTCAGTAATTAAACGGACTAATGCTGCTTATTTTTCTTACGACTACGAAAAAAACGGTCGACCGGTAAGTTCTGGTGACTTCATAATATGAACGAACAGGATAGTCCCCCCCCCATCGCGCTGCCTTTTACTTTCAAAAATAATTTCATAATCTGTAGGTTTTCCATGACCAATACAATGTGTCGGTAAAACCTGCACTATTCTCCAACCGTCTTTCGCATGTTCATCTATTGTGTTTCGATGTGTGCGGATGAGAAGAATCCACCTAATGAGGTCTCTACATATATGTACTCGTACTAGCTTAGCTCCACCATTCACTCAGTTGAGTTCTGGTCAATTAACGTTTCAATTATCCTGCCAGTTAGCGTAACGAAGGGCTGCCACGCGGCAGCCCTTTCGTTGTTCAACTATCGTACCCGTCCCTCGGTTTTAGGGTTTATCTCACATATACTCACTCATTCGCAGGATTTCATCACCATGGAATAGTAATGATAATGGGGGAAGCATGGGCCGAGCGCTGTCAGTCCAGTATTAAGGCATGCGGGAACAGAGGAATCGCGTTAGTCATTCCCTTTTGTTTCACTCTACTGCACGCAAACTCCACATTTGCCCTGGTGTTTACCATCCCATGGCTCGACGGGTCTATGCCCTTACATTCCATCGTCATACTTATCCAAGGTGTGGAGACCGATAGCGTTTAGCGGATGGGTCTATGCCCTTTTCGGGTACGAACTCGGTCCTCCGGTGCTTTCTTTGTTCGAAATCCTGCGAATGAGTCAATATACGTGATGAGGCATTACCTTAAGCTGCTTGTGAAACGAGATATACAAGTTTGAAGACAGATTGTTGCTTTTTCATGTGCTTTACTTGAACATTGTGCTGATGTAATTCTTGAAAGATCGGATTAATTCCGATGAGTTGAATGGTCGCTAAGTACAGATATTTCCTTAGACTGGAATCTCCTCGTTTGGAGATGATGATCTGTCCTTTCCTTTTCCCCGATGTACTTTCTGCGAGATTCAGACCGGCTTTGCGCAGTAACTGACGCCCATGTTCATACTGTCTAAGGTCACCTGCACCTGCTAAGATGGCCGCGACGAAGATCGGACCAAGGCCCTTAATGGAACGTAGCTGAACGGCCATCGGAATCTCCTCTAGCATTACGTGGAGTTGCTTTTCGATGTCTGCTAACATATCCGTAATTCGTTCGAACTCAGCGATTAGACGTACAAAATCTTGCTTTGCTTCGGTTAAAGCTGTAACGTCTCCTATACTCCGCTTAGCATTTGCAATGAGCTCAGCAGCCTTTTGTGTGCCTGTAGAACCGCCTGCCCGCTGCATATGTTTTCTCCATACCGCAATGATCTCCGGTATTGACCGTCCTACAAGATCCTGAGGCGTAGGTAACTCCTTCAGTGTGGCCATCGAACGTTTGCAGGTCCAATCCTTAAAAACCGAACTGTACTCCGGAAAGCGGATATCCAGCCACCGAATGATGCGATTTTGTAACCGAACACTATTTGCAACCCAAAATTCTCGATCACTCATCAGGGTTCGCAACCGCTGAAACACGTGGGGCTGTTTCGTATGTTCATAGTAGTAGCCTCGGCTTACTACATCTGCAATGACAAGTGCATCTTTTGGGTCACTCTTCGATTGGCAATTGTCACGGTTTTCTTTATTGCGCTTAGTCGTTGCTGGATTGACTAAGACGACTTGCAATCCTTTATGTGTAAGCCAGTTGGCCAAGTTCCACCAATAATGCCCTGTCGGCTCCATGCCAATGATTATATTGGTTAAACGGTGCTTTTGCTTGATGGCTGCCATCCAACGTTGAAACTTTTCAAAGCCCTCAATGTTGTTGCTAAACGATAGATGCCGATTCGTCAGCATGATTCCACGATAATTCGTTACCTGTGCTACATGTGTTTCCTTGGCCATGTCGATCCCTACAACAAGATGTGAGGTCGTCATTCGTTCGATCCGTTGATTTTGTACTTCTGATTGTTTAAACTTCATGATAAGAGCGCCTCCTTGATGGTGTTGGGTAATTAACCCTTGGACAAACCCATCATACCGAGGCGCTCCTTTTTTGACAAAGGCCATTTCTTAGCCTTAACAGGAATGGTTTAGCGTAAACGAAAACCTTATATTAAATCCGTCGTATATTTTCTATGTGGTACAGTTGCTCTCGATAAAATCAATTCAATTCCTGTATAGTCGGTGTTGTGTAAATCAGTTATACAACAGTGTTTTTCTTTCTAACAAATTGGTCAATTTGTAACGTTCGTTATCGTTTAAACCAACTATTAGTTTAAAAGAAGAACTTCTTACAATCCCATTATGAAGTTTTCAAGTCCTTATGCCAACATTCAGTTACTAATAATTGATTCGAAAGAAACTGCTCTTTATTATCAATGATATTGAATCCATACTTTGAGTATAGTTCTCTTGCACGAGTAAGTTTATTATTAGTCCATAGAGTAATAGTTTCATATTTTTTTTCAATGCAAAAATTAATTGCTTTCTCCAGCAGTTTTTTACCATAACCCTGACCAGTTAATTCGGGTTCTACTAAGTACCATCTTAATTGAGCTTCTGAGTCATTCATATGGCTAATAGCAATTGAACCTTTCAATCGTTGATTCACTTCAACAAACCATAAATTGTCCTTTTCTTTATTGAAATTTTCAATAAATTGTTCTACACCTTCTCTAATAAATTTTTTAAAGCTAAGGTCAAAGTTATGTTCCTTATTGTAGTAAGAATAGTGGGATTGAATGATATATTCTTCTTCCCCAAACACAAATGTCCTAATCATAAATAATCCCTTTCTAGTAAAGTGGCATACCATTTAATATTAACAAAATTTTCGATTAAGCAAAGAACTTCTCCGGTATCCTGCCAGTTACTTCAATAAAGACAAACAGATCGCCGTACAGCGATCCGTTCAAATTAAGTATTGTTTTGTTCCCATTAGCGTAATAACTGTTGATTCATTAATTTTAAAGCGGAATTAATGCTGTTAATGATGATGCTTGTCCTTTGAACCCGTCCAAAAGAACGTTATCCAAGACCCAAAGTACCTATAATTTCCTCATGCACCTCCGGCGGCGCAGCCACAACGCCCCCATGATACACCCAACCGATTTCCCTGCCTTGTAGATCGGAAAACTTGCATCCAAGCTCCTCTAATATGACTCGCGAAGCCGCGTAATCCCAAGCCTTCACATTGTACTGGACATATGCGCCCAGCTTCCGCAACGCAATGTCGCATAATTCCATCGTAGTCGCTCCGTAAAACCGGATCCCCCTTGCCTTGGAAATGAGCGCTTTAAACTCGGACCATTCTTCCGTTCTATGCCATGGCAGCGTAATGGCGATCAGTTCATTTTCCAGCTTAAGCCGGTCTGGAAGCCGGCTCAGCCTGCGGTTGTTAACAAAGGCGCCTTTGCCCTTAAAGGCACGAAACAATTTGTCGCCCATCACATCATAAACAATCCCGAATACAGCCCGATTCGCTGTACATAGCGCAACGGAAACTGCAAATTCCTGATTTCGGTTGATCATATTCGAGGTTCCGTCGATGGGATCGATGATCCACAAATACTCGCTCGAAGAAGTTCGGTTATTTATGTTTTCCTCACCCATAATGGAGTGATCGGGAAAACTCTTCGTTATCTTTTCCACCAACCAGCCTTCCACTTTCCGATCCACTTCGGTTACCAAATCCGAATGGCTGGTTTTAGCTTGAAATGCGAGTTGGTCCGTGTTTATTATTCCCTTGATCAAATTTCCCGCATCCATTACCCAATCAATCGCTTGTTCAAATACTTGCAACTCGAACACTTCTCTGTCACTTGTTGCGCTGAATTCAAGCTCCATACGACTTTCCATCCTCTCCATGAACAACTGCTTATTCCAACTGGATGCCAGCCTCCTGTTCTACTCTTTTGGAAGCTGACATTCGCTTGCTTTCCAGATGGTTACCTAATTTCGCCATCGCCATTGATACGATATACGTAAAAAGTACCAGTTCGTAGAAACCCGCTCCGATCCCGATGCCAATCCCCCCGACGTATAGGATCATAGCGGCAGATGTCAAACCCTTGACTTGCAGACCGTTCTTCAAAATGACCCCTGCGCCCAAGAAACCGAGCCCGGACACAATCTGAGCCGCGAGCCGCATAGGGTCCATCATCGTATTCGTTCCGAGTTCGTTATATTTCTCCACGCTGTGGATCGAAATTAATGTGATCAAGCAGCAGGCTGTGCAGACGTACATATAAGTTTTGATTCCCGCCGGCTTGCTCTTGGCTTCCCGGTCCCAGCCGATCAGAAATCCTAACACAGCGCTTAATAATATCTGAAAGAAAATAACCGCGTGATTTATCAAATACGTAACGGAAACCGAGAAGATATCCTCCATCCTGCTTCCCCCCTGCCGCCTTAAATCGATGATCGCTGGATGAGCTTCGAAGGAAGCATATAATGCTCTTGAAAATCGGCAGACGGCGAGTTGATCCGCTTCAGCAAAATTTCTGCCGCTTTTACGCCCATTTCATAAGTTGGCTGCCTGATGACTGATAAGCTCGGTTTCGTAATCGAAGACCATTCGTAGTCGTCAAAACCGATGACAGCTATTTGACCGGGAATTTCAATTTGGTGATCGATCAAATATTGCATCACCCGGATCGTCATTTGATTGTTGACGATAAATACGGCGGTAATTCCCGCTTCGAGCAGTTCTTCGATCAAACGCTGCCCTTCATGCCCTGTCCTGTCCTTTGACCTGTGCTTGATCAACCGGTCGTCTACAGCAATTTCCGCTTCCTCCAATGCGGCCACGTAACCCGATAACCGTTCTTTGCTTGTGCTGATATTGTATGTTCCGTTAATGAGCCCGATTCTTTGATGGCCCTTGCTAATCAGCGTTTGCGTCGCTTCGTACGCCGCTTGAAAGTTGTTAATCGCGATGCAATCTTTCTTGCAGCCGAGCGGATTTCTGTCAATGAATACGGCAGGAAAATCGTCCGGGAAGCAATCTTCCAGATGGGAATATTTCTCGGCCAGAGAAGCAATGATCATGCCGCATGCATATTGATCAACGGATTGACGAATATACTGCTTCTCTTTCTCCAAGCTGTACTCCGAATTCATGACGATTAATTGATGGCCGTTCTCGCTGAGCACGCTTTGGATTGCGCTGGCCAGCTCGGTAAAGAAATAGTTGGTCAAATCGGGGACGACAAATCCCACAATATTCGATTTGCCCTTCCGCAACGTCTGGGCGAAGTTGTTCGGTTTATAGTTCAGCGTTTCCATAGCCTCCAGAACTTTCTTCCGTACGCTCTCGGAAACAAATTTGTTTCGGTTGTTAATGACGTTGGAAACCGTTGCCGTCGAGCATCCGGCCATCTTCGCCACTTCTTTGATAGAAACCTTCATCGTGTTCTCCTTCTATCCATTCAAATTATGAAACGATTCATCCTTTAATCCCGGAAGAGGCAACGGAACGTATGAATTGTTTCTGAGCTGCGACAAACAAAATCAGAAGCGGCAGCGACATCATGGTGGCAAATGCAAAGATTTGTCCCCACTGCGTATCCGATTGGGTGATAAATAAGGTTTGCATCGCCAGCGGCAACGGCCGAACCTCTTCACCCCGGGTGACCAAGATCGGCCATAGCAAATCCCCCCATCGGCCCAGCGCGTAAAAGATGACGACAGTAGCAATCACCGGTCTGGATAACGGCAAAATGATGCGGCGGTAGATCGTCAGATAGCCCGCTCCGTCCATAATGGCCGCCTCCTGCAGTTCGTTCGGGAGCTGACGGAAAAACTGGTAAAACAAAAAGATGAATAACGATTCCGCCAAAAAGGGCACAATTTGGACAATATACGTATCGACAATACGAATCTCATTCACGAGCAGAAGCATCGGAATTGCAACGGATTCCACAGGAATGATTATGAGCGCCACGATCATGGGAATGAACACCTTTTGTCCGCCGAAGTTCAGCTTCGCCAAGGCATAAGCGAACATACTGTTAATGATTGTACCAAAAATGATGGTTAACCCGGTAATGATGACTGAATTGAGAAAAAATCGGGAAAAATTCATCCGTTCCAGCACTTTAAAGTAGTTATCGAGCCCGATCTGACCGTAAGGAACGAACGCTTTGATATTGCTCATGTCACTCAAAATCTGCATTTCACTAAGCTTCAAGGACGACACGATCATAAATACGGTCGGAAATAAAAAAATAAACAAGAAAAGCGACAACAGACTATAATGTAAAATGTTTGATGCCACCTTATATTTCTTAGAGGTCATTTACGAGTCCCCCTGACTGGACTTAGACAGTTTCATCTGGATCAGCGAAATGATAAGCACAATGATTAGGAAAATCACGCTCATCGCCGAAGCGTAGCCGACTTTCATATTGATAAAGCCTTCGGAGTAGATCAGATATACCAGCGTCAAGGTGGATTTGTGAGGTCCTCCTCCCGTCAGCGACACAATCTGGGTAAACAGTCTAAAGCTAAGGATCGTTGTTGAAATCATAATGAAAATCAACTGATTTCTTAGCAGCGGCAATGTAATATGAAGGAATCTTGTCGCTTGGCCGGCCCCGTCAATCTTGCCGGCTTCATACAATTCTTCGGGGATATTCTGCAAGCCTGCCAGAAAGATGACCATTTGAAATCCGGCCCCTTGCCATACCGACAACATAATGATGGCAATTAAAGAGGTGTTCGGATCGAACAACCATTGCTTCGGCTCAAAGGCGCCGAACGTGACAAAATGCAGCAGCGCATTGATAAACCCGTGCTGATCCGGGCGCAGCAGCAGCGACCAGACGATCGATACGACCACCATGCTAATGACGACCGGACTAAAGTAAACGGTCCTGAATAATGTAATGAACGGCTTCTTGCTATTAATCAGCATGGCTAACGCGAGCGCTAAGGCCGATTGCACGGGAGCAGCGATCAGAACAAACTTCACAGTATTCATGAGCGCAATGAAAAAATCCTGACTTTGAAAGATTCGAATATAGTTATCCAACCCGACGAAAGACAACTCGCGGTTCGGCGGCATGATCAGCATTCGATTGGTCATCGAGTAAAACACGCTCATCAGAAAGGGCAAGATCAAAAAAACAAGAAGCACGATCAAGGCGGGAGCGCTGAGCAGCCAGCCGACCCATACTTCATTCGTTCCGGAAAAGGCGTACCTCCATCGTTTTTTGGTTTTGATCGCATTCATCCATGGTTTCTCCTTTACGAATCTGGAGTAAGTGAAGCGGATTCCATTCCATTAGAATTCGCTTCACCTCATCGTACTCCTGTCTATTACTCGAAATAGCCTGCATCTTTAATGGTTTGATCAATGTTTTTCGCGGCTTCATCCAATTCTTTCTGGACGTCCGCTCCCAGGATCATATTCATCGTTGCCGCACCGATGCTTTTTTGGAAGGTGGAGAAGGCCGGCGTAAGCGGTCTTGGCCATGCGTGTCCAAGCTCCAGCTGCTCGCGGTACAAGTAATATTTCCCGCCCGGCTTATATTGGTCCATACTGTCCAGAACCGAAATCCGCGAAGGAATCGCCCCGTTCGCCTCGGAGATGCCTTTGACGTTCTCTGCGGACATAAAATATTCAAGCGCTTCCCAAGCCGCTTCCGTCACGTCTTCTTCCTCCGCTCGGGAGGTCATGGTCCAGCCCCAGCTTCCGCCGGTCGTATATACCCCATTGCCGAAATCCGGGAATGGAATGAGAATCGCATCGTCACCCAAGCTTTCTTCATGGGCAGGTCCCATCCAGTGTCCGACTAGCATTAAGGCAGAAATTTTCGAACCGTGGAAATCGTCCTTGGTGGTTTGTACTTTGTTCACATACCCTTGATTGATCAAATCCTGCAAGTACTTAAACGCATTGACGGTTGCTTCACTGTTTAATACTCCATCAGCCAGGTGAGTTTCCTTGTTTTCAAAATCCCCGCCAAAGCCTTTGACCCAAGGCAGATAGGAATAAATCCACCAGCCTTCGCCCCTTGCAACGGAAACATCCAGCGCGTATTCGACTTCAGGCAGCTCTTGCAGCTTAGCCAGCGCGTCTTCAAATTCCTCTTTGCTCCACGCATCGTTCACACTGGTTGGAATGCGGACGCCCGCTTTCTCCAAATACGATTTATTGGCCCAGAAGCTCATTCCGCTTTCAAATTGGCCAATGAAGTACTGTTTGCCGTCATAGGTGCCCTCTTCAAGAACGGACGGCAACATATCATCCTTCAATTCTGGCGTCAGGTAATTTTCGAGCGGATTTAGGAAGCCTTGGTAAGCCATGTAAGGCATTTCCGTAAAATCGATGTCCAGAATGTGAGGCAGTCCGCCCGTGAGCGCGGCAGCCCGCATTTGATCGTGATACGATTCATTCGGAAGCGTTGTCGCTTTGATCTCGATCTTGTCTTGCGATTTGTTGAAGTTATCAATCATTTTGTCGTAAAATATGCTTTCCGCTTCGGTTCCCGCATGCTTCCACAGCTCCAAAACAATCTTGTCAGCGCTTTCACCCCCTGCTGCAGCAGGTTCCTTCGTTGTTTCGCTTGCATTGCTCGTATTGTCTACGTTTGGATTGTCCTGTTTCGACGCGCAAGCAACTGCTATCAAAGTCAAGATAAGTACACAACACAATAAAGATATTTTTTTCAAAACAGCTCCCGCCTTTCAATTGTTTTGTACCAAGCTTGTTTTCAACACTTCATGCCATAACGTATTTCCGCCGTCGCCCCTCCTTATAGGTTCACCTCCAAATTTACATAAATCGTTTAACTCGTTTAAATCGTACGCCACACCCATTTCCCTTGTCAATCATGAATCTTGTTAACTGTTTGTAAAAAAACCTTTTTGAGCAAAAATAAATGAGGAAAACGCTTGTGTACCAACATTTTATTTATTTTATCCCTGTTTCACGACTCTCTCCGATTTTACATTTGGTTTATATTAAATTTACTTGTGTGTTCACTGCGATCGTGATACTATCGAGCCAAAAGCACAAAGTTTAGTTAAACGTTTTATGTATCTTGTGCTTTATTAACGAAGAAAAGAGGTATTTGAAATGGACATCACAGTAAAATTTCTAGGTTCCAACGATGCCGTACCTGATGTCGACAACGACACCGTCAGTTTTGTTATCAATGACCGTACTCTCGTCGATACGGGCTGGTGCGCGGTTCATAACTTAAGGAGAAACGGCATCGATCCGCTGGAGATCGACCATTTGCTGTTCACTCATTTTCATCAAGATCATTACTTGTCGCTGCCTTCGCTGCTCTTTTATTGGGTGATGAATGGCAAAAACCTCGAGGGCCTTCGAATTCTAGGTCCTGCCGCAGAAGTGCATCAAGTTGTGAAGCGTACGGTGGACTTTTTGCAGCTTGAAAGATTTTTTCCCCATCTTTCTGAGCCCATCGTCATTCCGATCGAAGCCGGGGATACTTATGAATATGGGGATGTAAAACTTTCCACGTGCGCGTCCAAGCATACCGTCCCCGCTTTGTGCTACAAATATACTCACAAACCGTCCGGAAAGCAGATTTCGTTTACCGGCGATACGGCGTGGCATCCTCCAATCGTCGAGCATGTGAAGGGCAGTTCGCTGCTTATCCATGAAGCCAGTATGGGAACGCAAGAAGTGGCGCCGGATAATCCGTATGCTCATTCCAGCGCCATGGACGCTGTAAGGGTGGCTGAAGCAGCGGGAGTCGATAAATTGTGTCTCGTTCACGCCAGAACCGCTTATATTGATGATTCGCTTAAGCGTGCGCGGCAGCTTTTTTCGAAAGAAGTTTTTTGGCCCCGTGCGGGACAAGAAGTACATGTGTGATTGTATTAACTTTTCACTGGAGGCATCCATATGAACACTCATCAGAAGAAGTTGGAAGAAGCCAACCAAGCCTTGAGACAAGCGGTAGCACAGCTTCACTTCGATCCGCACAAGCCGGCATTCCATGCTCATGCGCCGGCGAACTGGATGAACGACCCGAATGGGCTGGTTTACTATAACGACGAATACCACTTGTTTTACCAGCACAATCCGTTCGTTCCAAAGCAGTGGGAGAGGGGAACGATCCATTGGGGCCATATGAAAAGCAAAGATTTGGTGCATTGGGAACACCTCCCCATCGCTTTGGCACCCAGCGAAGATTATGACCGCGACGGCTGTTTCTCCGGCGGTGCCGTTATCCATGATGGAAAACTGTATTTGTTCTATACGTCCAACATCTTTACCGTACCGCCGGGCCTTCCGGACGATTTATTGCAGCAGCAGTGCGTCGCCGTTAGCGTTGACGGGGTACATTTCGACAAGTCGGAATTGAACCCGGTAATCAAGCATCCCCCGGCCGGCATCGGGCAAGACAACCATTTCCGTGACCCGAACGTTTTTTTTCACGAAGGAACCTGGTATATGCTGGTCGGGAATCGTCTGGGGGACAACGGGAAAATATTGTTATACCGCTCCCGTGATCTTCTACAGTGGGAATATGTGAAAGTGTTCGGCGAAAGCAGCGGCGACATGGGGTATATGTGGGAATGTCCCGATTTCTTCTCGATGAACGGCAAAGACATGCTTGCTTTTTCGCCCCAGGGCATCGGATGGCCAGATCAGCCGAACATCTCGGGATATTATCTTGGACGGTTGAATAACGAGACGCTTGATTTCTCGCACGGGGAATTTCACAAATTGGATCACGGGTTTGATTTTTACGCTCCTCAATCGTTCACGGACGGGAAGGGAAGAAGAATCTTGTTCGGCTGGATGAGAATGCCTCGTAATGCGGACAAGCAATGGGCCGGCTCTATGACCTTGCCAAGGGAACTGCGGGTAACCGGCGACCGCCTGACGATTCATCCGGTAGAGGAATTAACATTGCTACGGCAGCAGCAAGCTACGGTTTCAGACGTTCGGTTAAGACAAGATGTAAAAACAACGCTCCCAAGTATAAAAGGAATTTGCATCGAGTTATTGTGTAAGTTCGACCTGACAAACACGGACGCGGCCGAATTCGGTCTTGAAATTCGAAGCTCTCTTAACGGGGATCAGAAAACGGTGATCACTTATTCCAAAGAACATAACACGATCACGCTGGATCGTAATCAGTCTGGGGACTATGTTTCGGGGACGCGCGTATTGGAGATGCAGCGGCTGTCGGATGAATTGGAGTTGCACATCTTCTTGGATACTAGCATGATGGAGATGTTCATTAATAAAGGCGAATATGTTATGTCGGGTTGGCTTTTCCCCGATCCCGGCAACGAGAATATTGTGTTCTTCTCTCACGGAGGGAACACGACCGTCAAATCGGTGGATTGCTGGGGTCTGAAATTGTAAGTCGTGTCGGCGGGGCTGTCCCAAGGGTCATAAGGACTTGGGGCAGTCTTCTTTTCTTTCAAAAGTACTTACGCGATCCTGCGGCATGTTACATCTTATTCTTTTGAATATTATGCTTTGATTCATCTCATACGGTCCTCCAGTGCATGCATGTAACGGACTGAGCAGAGCTTATATCGCGGTAAACGGTTCAAAATGAGATCCCCCTCTATTTACTGCTTAACCTTCTAGATTTCAACACTTTGGCAATGTAATATGCAATTATGCCAAGAAATACTCCGAGTATACCAACCGAGGCACTCCTTCTTTGACAAATTCCAAATCTTAGTCCTTACAGGAATGTTTAGCTTAATCGCACATCTTTACCTGCGATCAATTTTTTTTGTTACTTTATGTGCAACTTCGTCAATACCAACTACTTTACGAAATTGCCACTGAATGGCCCTGTTTGATGGCTTGTCATATTCCCATACGTTTTCATACAAAACAATACTGATTGATCCATCGCTCAACTCAGAGTTTTTATAACCATCAGAAAAGGATAGCAATTTATCTTTTGGAATAAATGAATAATATCTCTCACCAAACCACATGCTCCATGTAGATCCAAACCATATCCCTTCCCGTGAAAAGTGATTATGTCCTGGGAAGGATTCGATATCGATCATTTCTCTGTCTTTTAGAATGAAATGCGGCTTAAATGTAACATGTTCTAATGATTTATTAGACTTTATAAAAGCCTCAATATCGGTCTTATTTTGCCATTGTTGATCTTCACAAGAAACCGCATAACCGACTATTCCGTTGTACATTTGAAAAAAAACAGTAAATTTATCCGCAATTTCATTAACCGAGATTTTTTCATAAACAGACTTACTATACATACAAAGAATAGATGGAAGCTGAAGAACGCCTTTGGTTAAGGTAAAGTAGCTTGTATCATTCTTTAAATCTAATTGAAAATAAACATCGTCATTTGAAAATATTTTCTCTAGCTCTCTATGTAGTTGTATTAATTTGAACTTACGTTCCGTTTGCTTAGTCCTCATCTTATCAGGGTTAAACAAAACTAATTCATCAATCCATTGTTTTATGTTTTGGAGGGTAACAACCTCCTCTGGAATAACTATTTTCACGAATAATCCATCTTCCAACTAACCTGCCCCTCCCATCAGTAACGATAATTTCGGAACAACCATTGCATTATCCTGCCCGTTACTTCAATAAAACTAAAAAGGAGCTGCTGCGAAGCGCTTCTTCACTATCGTACCCGTTAGGTTAATCGATTAACATGCCAAGGTTCTGCCATCCAAACAGACTTCCGGGCAACATACATCATATTTTCACTCATGTAAATGAACATATCGGTTAAACACCCTTAGTAGGCGAATGCGGTTGTAATCTTAAATAAACTGACTAACAATTTCGTAGGCCTGTGGATAGGTATTGAATTCATTGCGACGATAGCATTCTAGTTCGATGATGGCATGATAGGATTCAATATGAGCGTTTTTATTCGGCGTTTTAGGCGGAATACGCTCATGGACCACGACAAACTCCGTACAGGCTTCTGCAAATCGGTGGCTGATAAACTGCGGGCCATTATCGGAACGTATGACAGGCTTATCCGCTTGATCAAAGAGCTGGCGCTTCATAAGCGCTTCTTGCGTGATCTGAACGAGATGTTTGGCCTCACAGGTCAGTCCGATATGATAGGCGACAATGGCACGATCAAACACGTCTATGATGCTCATAAGGAAGAAAAATCGTTGCTCACCATGAATCCATCCATACTTAATATCGACTTCCCACAACTGATTGGAGGCGGTTATCACGCGATTGTTCGCAAGTCGCTTGGGATATTTGATGATGATTTTGCGCTGTGGACGAAGCACATCCATGAGTTTGCATAGGCGGTATACTTTCTTCTTGTTGATCTTTAGCTTGTAGCGTCTTCGAAGAAGCACCGTAAGCTTACGATAACCGTACGCTGCGCCTTCTCCTGCCAAGAACTCCGTAATCCATTCACAGATCTGTTCATCGCTAACGGGCTTGCCGTCTTGTGTATACGAGTAACCAGGCGCAGGACGACCGACCCTGAGAACCGATTTGGCTTCTTGCTGGAATCTACTCACATGTGCATAATACGTAGATCGTTCGACCTCTATACACGCAGCACAAAGCTGGTGTTATGCCTTTGTCCAATGTATTTCTGGGCAATCTCTATTTTATCCGCAAGTGCGGGTTCGTTTTTTTTAGTAGGTCTTTGAGAATATCCCTCTCTAAGGCTTGTTCTGCAAAGAGCTTCTTCAGTTTTTCATTTTCTTTTTCCAGCTGTGCATAATCTTCAGCAGTAGGAATGAATTTCTTTTGCTTCATGCTGTTCCCGTCCAACTGATCCAGATCCTTACGGTTCAACTCTCTGGCCCATCTGAGAACCATCTTAGGATCGAGCTCATGTTGACGCGCTACCGCCGTCATATTACCAATCTCTTTCCCCTTGGCTACAACCATTTTCTTGAAGTTTAAGTCGTATTGTTTTTTCTTCATCTCTCGTTCCCCTCCGCTTGATTTTATTGTATCTAAGTAAGGGGTGTACTGTCCAAGTCTAAATAGGGGCTAAATAGTAACGATCTCAAGAACCATGTCGTTCAAGACATCCTTATCACGTGTGTAGACAACCTGGTTGGCTTCTTTTAGGCCATCTCCGCCTGCTATCCGCAGACCGAAATTCAGAAGTGTATCATCCACCAAATCCGCAATTCAACGCGATACGTTTCGTACAAGGATCTAAAGAAAGTAACGGCAGATCTGAAGCCTACATACAAGGCGATGACGGAAGAGACTGCTCTTGTAGCTAGACCGTTACACAAAGTAAACCCGCTTAAGCGCAAGCAGAAACAGATTTCCTAAAATGTATTAAACGAAGGATGGTTTCCTATTGTCAACTTTGCCGCTGACAACTTTAATGTATTCTGCATCCGGGCCTTCAACAGTTGGACCAACATATACCAACGTATTTTCATCCGCATTAATTCTAACACGAGCTTGTTTTCCATTGACGAGTTTATTCTTTAACTGGACACGCTGTACAGGGAGCTTTCCATTACGATATTTCCAGCGATTTTTAGATTTGGCGGATGTTTCAAGCTCCGACGTCTATTCATCTCGAATCCCTCCAACTTATCAACTGTAACCAGAAAGTACATGATTCTACCTAAAGGATAACACAATTTTTACTCATGTTGGATGGATTAAATTTAACCAACTGTCATCTATAAGAGAACCATAACATAAGGCTAGCATCACTACACGGAAGTTACAAACGTTTAATTATTCGACAATTAGTATGATCTTAATATTTCTGTTCGACCTTCTAATTTGGTTCTATATCTGCAACTAGGATAAAGACATTGAGCGAGAATAAAGATCGTTTTCAGTTATTGATAATTTACTACTTCTCTAATTTGATGAAGTCATACATCATCACTTATTTCAAGTTAAGTTATTTGCAAAAGATTGAAGTCCTGCTTCTTAAATATCACATTCGAACACTCTCTATATTCCTGAGGCCCTAGTTTGCTCAAATTGAGCTATGTTATTTATCTTTCTTTGGCAAGAATTTTTGTTTCAATTCGTTAAGAGCAAAATAATACGCTTCAAGATCGTTCATGTTATCTTGTTGTTGATTTTCAACAGTTGATGCTATTTCCAATTCATTAAAGTCAAAGAACACAAGTTTGTTTGGATTTAGTGGATTATATAATACCGGTACTTCCCGCTCCCCATGCAGCCTAGCCGATTCAAACCAATTACATTCCAACATTCTAGCATTTGTATAAATTTTATCATTTAACATTAGCCCATCTTGGGTAAACCGTGCAAGTCTCAGCTCAATGGATTCGACATTCCTTTTCATGAAAAAAACTCCCTCCCTAACTTTACTAGTTTTGCTAGTATAGTTATAGACAGATAGAGTTCAAATCATACATGTTGTACCCGTCGATTTCAAATGCAAAGTAGCACCTTACCATCCGCTTGCTCAGTAAGGTGCTTATACAAATCTAACTGCACACTTTCTAACGTTTCGCCTTATAAAACTCATGATAAAGCTTCATCAACGCCCTTTTCTCAATCCGCGACACATAACTCCGCGAAATCCCAAGCTCCTTCGCAATCTCCCGCTGCGTCCTTTCATCCCCGCCGTGCTCCAGCCCGAAGCGGCCGATCACGACCTCTTTCTCGCGATCATCCAGGATATCGAGGTTCTTGTAGATCTTCGACTTCTCAATCTTCAGCTGCACCTTATCGACAATATCGTCGGCCTCCGTGCCGAGGATATCGATCAGCGTAATTTCATTGCCTTCCTTGTCCGTTCCGATCGGATCATGCAGCGAAACGTCCTTCCGAGTCTTCTTCAAAGACCTAAGGTGCATAAGTATCTCATTCTCGATGCAGCGAGCCGCGAACGTCGCGAGCTTCGTGCCCTTGCCGGTCTGGAAGCTTTCGATCGCTTTGATCAGTCCGATTGTTCCGATGCTAATTAAATCCTCCAGATCCTCCCCCGTATTGTCGAACTTTTTGACAATATGAGCAACCAAACGAAGGTTATGTTCAATCAACAGGTTACGGGAACGCTGATTACCTTCGGCCATCAACTGCAGATGCTTTGTTTCCTCTTCCTCTTGAAGCGGCTGGGGAAACGCGTTGTTTTTGACATACGAGACGAGCAGAGTCAGCTGCTTGATGAACAGTGCTATCGCAGAGAATAATCCAGGCATTGAACCGTACACCCCCACGTTGTATTACCTTGGACAGGAGTCGCGTGCTCTTAGTCCAGGCGAACATTGAAGTCTGTTCTTTAGTGTATGTGGGTAGCAGCCTAGAAGTGCATGTACGGTTTTAAATCGGAGACCATTAATCCATTCGAAATACGGGCCCTCTCGGCATGAACGGCAAATGCCTTCCTTTCGGCAAAATATAAGCGTGGTCCCGTTTCAAAGTTACTTTATCGCACATGCCGTCGGTAATTATAAGGATAGGTCCGTTCTTTGGAAAATCCTCCGCGCGCTGCAGCAAATCAATGCCCGGTTGCAGAACCGTTCCGCCGCGTCCTTTTATTTTCACAGATTCCGCAATATCCTCCGGTTTCATATATCCGGCATCATATGCAGCCGCGTCGCAGAAAACGACTCTTGCCGCATACACGTCACGCGACATACTGTAGCTTGCAATCGCGCCCAAAGACTTTGCCAGCAGCTTTTTATCCATGGAGCCCGATGTGTCGAGAACGACGCCGAAGGTTCTGCCGTCATCATCCGTGCTTTGACCTACCCATTGGGGTCTGGGTATATCGGGCGTTGAAGATTGCCTGCGGCTAACTCTGGCATAAGTCCGGGACTTTTCCATCGGAGAGAAATACCCGTCAAACCATTTTGCCAACTCGATATCCCATTTGATTGCAGGCTGGCCTAACGCCTTTATCTCTTCGATAAGCCCCGCCGGAATGACGCCCCGACCCGTCTCTTCATGGTAAATAAGCCCCTGCTGCAAGGCGTTCCTGCAAAAGTCGTCTATGCTTGTTCCATCCCTTGGATCCCAGAAGCCCGATCTGCCTTTATCCAGCATATCCGCGCCCCCGATACCGCGCAGCGTCGAAAGCTTACGGTACATCCGGATATCCGTGACGATGCGGTCGTAAATAGACTCGGCGGACAAGCCCTTCATCGTATCATCGAGCAATATGCCAACCTGCGGAAATTCCCCGATCCGCATCTCCACCAGCCAATGATTAATGACATAATCGCAGGCCACGTTCCACAAGTGATGATCGCGGCCTTGGCAGCGTTCGTGATGGTGAAGTCCTGCATGAAGCAGCTCGTGCGCCATGACGAATTTGCATTCCTCTTCATTTAAGCCGGCAGCAGGATTTAAATAGATTTCTTGATCGATCATGTCGATCGCCGCAACGGAAATATCGAGCCGCTGGCAGACGGCTGCGTCTTCAATCAATTTAAATCCGGAAGCCAGCGCTCCCAGCAGAGGATAATGGTCAATGAACCATCTTCTAGCCTTTGCGGCGGGCGTAAGCCTCTCCTCTTGGTCGAAAATGGTCGTATCATAGCCCGCCGCTACCTTTACCGCCTTCGAGACCGCCATGTTTAAGCCTGCGGCAAAGGAGCCTTCCCAATCGATCTTGCGGCCGCGATAATAGGATTGCAAGTCTTCCTGAAAAAGCATATCCGCCGATTTCCCGCCTGCCGTTCCATGATATTTCAGTTCTTCCGGGATGCCTCTCTCAAGCAAGAGCTCGTAAAGCCTCTCTTCGCTGCTAACCGGAGTATCCAATCGAAAGCCGAAACCGTCAGGACTTTTGCCCAGCTTCATATCTGACAAAAATTTAGAAATATACACGTCGCAGGCGATATTCCACGCTGCCTGATTTTCTTTTTTCTGAAAATGGCCGAAACCAAGATGGAGCAAGCAGTGCGCAAGCACATAAATCCATTCCAATGTCTCTCCCCGCCGTTTTGGATGCGCATGGATGACCCCATCCATCGTGACGACTGCCCAACCGTCCTCCGGGCATCTGGCGTAATCGTCCTCTTTCCTGCGAAAATGAGCATGGCTTGCAAGCGGAGCGAACATCGGATGGGTCTGAATGAACTGAAGAGCGTCCATATAGCATTGCGTCGCGACATCCAGTTTATGGTTTTGTTTTTTCCCCATTACTTGTCCTTGCCGGCTAACCGGGGTAAATCACGGATAACCTCAACGGTAAACCAGCCGGGCAGCAATTGGCCTTCCCCATGGTCGGCAACGACGAGCTGAGCCATTTCCAGGCTGATCTCGCTTAGCTCTTTAATGAGAGCTTTCGCCCGATGCGCAAACGATTTATGATCTTCCTTCAATGAATCCTTATTATCAGGAAGCGTCTTGATGATTTGTGCGCGGAAGGATAGAGCAAGAAAATAGAGCAGATCGCGATCGGCTGCCTCCGCAGGAAATCTGGCGTCGCCATTCATAATCCGGTTGAGCTGGAACTTTCCGTTCAGGTTTTTATGGAACGCTTTGAACTGCAGGGCATGATCGGGCGACAAACAGCCCCTTGCAAGCACCTCGATGGTTTCAATAGGAAGATCTTTATTAAATTCTTTCATCGCATCGCTAAGCATATGCCAGGAACGGGGCGTGGAGAACGGCTCCTCCGTCTTCGGGGGCTGCGTCCATAAATGATCGGGTCTCGCCTGAAGGTATTCTATAACATGGGGATGAATGCCGACTTGATACGCCCATTCAAACCACTCTTTCGGCGATACTTTAAGCTGGACATGAAACATCCGGTTAATGAGAGCCGAAGACATCGGTTTAACGATCGCGCTGTCTTGGGCGCGGTTACCGGCGCCGATAACAATAGAACCCTTCGGCAGATGGTACTCTCCGATTCGCCGCTCGTGAATTAAACTGTAAAACGCCTTTTGCACCTCTTGCGAGCAAGCGTTCAACTCATCAAGAAACAAACAGTAAGGCTCTTCTCTCGCAATCATTTTGGGCGGACAAAAGACGCTGACGCCGTCCCTGATCTGAGGAACCCCGATAATATCCTCGGGCGCCAATTGACTGCCGAGCAGCGACACGCAAGGAAGGCCTAACTCTGCCGCAAAGTGCTCAACAAGCGATGATTTGCCGATTCCGGGAGGCCCCCAAATAAACACCGGCCTAACGACGGCGACATTCAGCAGAACCCCCGTTAATTCCTTCTGTGAAACCGTAACTCCAATATTCATCCTATCGGTTATTCTCCTTTTCGTCCTTTGTAACGTCTGCCTATTATTATAGCTAATTTCTCTTCTATTTAGCGAATTCTCTTAATTGGACAGCTAATGGCGTGGAAAAGGGTATATTTAAATGAAATGTATATGTTATATTAGTTTACACTAAACAAAGATATAACGAATATTTGGCTATAGTACACGTTGATTTAATAGGGATCAGGCTGTAATATGTGAATACGCCTTCAGTTAATGTTATAAAACATAACATTTATAGTGGTGGTAGTAGATGTAGTAGAGGGCTCGACTACTAGTTTGAATCAACCGGTCAAAAGTTAAGTTAAATTAAATTTAAGGGTGGGATATTGATGAGAACAAAAATGAGGAGTCATTTCATCATGGCGGCTATTCTGTTATTGACGATGGTGCTGTCCGGATGCGGCGCAGATAATAAAACGGAGAGTGTCGATGCGGGTGCCGAGGAATCGGGCAGCATCGCCGATATTAAGAAGAGAGGAAAGCTTATTATCGCTACGGGCAATTACTATCCGTTCGAATTTCGCGATCAGGATAACAAGCTTATCGGCTACGATATCGACCTCGGCAACAAAATCGGCGAGAAGCTGGGCGTTCCTGTCGAGTGGGTCGATATGCAGTTTACCGCTTTAATCCCGACCTTGCAGAACAAACAGGCGGACATGGTCATCGCCGGCATGTATATTACCGATGAACGGAAAAAGGTCATTGATATGTCCGATTCGTATTTGGCGACCGGCGTATCCCTTGTAAAGCGGGCGGATGACGATACAGTCAATAGTATGGACGACATTGAAGGGAAAACGGTCGGCGTCAAAGCGGGCGGGACGAGCGAGAAAGTGGCGAATGATCTGGTCGCGGAAGGCACGAAATTGACCGTTAAGGCATACAAGGACAATCCTGAATATTTATTGGACTTGTCGCTTGGCCGCCTGGACATCGGTTTCAACGATTATCTGAATCAGCTCGGCTATAATAAGCAAAACCCGGACAATAAGCTTGTGTTGGTAGGAGAGCCTTTTGTCCACGCTGATTTGGGTATCGGGGTGCAAAAGGGAGACAGCGGTCTGCTGGCGGTTGCCAATGAAGTCATTCAAGAGTTCAAGGAAAGCGGAGCTGCGGAAGAAACGTTTAATAAATGGCTGAAGTAATAACTTAACAGAATTGCGGGAGGATCAGTTATGAATCTGGATTATTCAACCATCATGCCCTTTATGCCGGCTTTTATAGACGGCGCCTGGATGACGGTAAAGCTCTCGATCTTGTCTCTCGCCATCGGATTGCTGCTTGGTATTGCGGGGGGACTATGTAAAGTATCAGAGTCGAAGCTGATGCGAAATATAGCCTTTGTATATACGTGGATATTCAGGGGTACTCCGTTGCTAGTGCAGCTGTTTATTTTATACTTTGGCCTTCCACAGCTGGGAATTCGGTTAGAGCCGTTCGAAGCGGGTATACTCGGATTAGCCTTAAATACGGGAGCTTATTGTACGGAACTTGTTCGCTCCGGCATACAAGCAATCGACAAGGGTCAGATGGAAGCCGCGCGTTCTCTGGGGATGAGCAAGTCTATCGGCATGATTCGAATTATTGGTCCTCAAGCAAGCAAAATCATGATTCCGCCGTTAGTCAACCAATTTATTACGACGATAAAAAATTCCTCGATGGTTTCTTTGATTACGATCGCGGAATTGTTTCGCACGGGAGAGACCATCATTACGACGACTTTCCGCAGCTTCGAGGTATATACGATTATCGGGGTTATTTATTTAGTCATTAATTCTCTGCTGATGGCCGTAGCCCACCGATTGGAGAAGGGGCTGAGCGCGCATGATCGAGTTTAAAGGCGTAGATAAGTTTTTCGGGCGTAACCATATTTTGAAAGGCGTTCATTTGTCGATTAAGAACAACGAAAAGGTCGTTATTATCGGGCCGAGCGGATCGGGTAAAAGTACGGTATTGCGCTGCATTAACCGGTTGGAGAAGATAGAGTCCGGCGACATCCTGTTTAACGGGCAGTCTATTCTGAAGCAGAAGCAGAGTCAACTGAGTACCGAAATCGGAATGGTCTTTCAAAGGTTCCATTTGTTTCCCCATTTGACGGTCATCCAGAATGTAATGGAAGCGCCTTTATGGGTGAAGAAAATGAAGAAGGAGCAAGCCCGGGAGCTGGCCGTCAGCTTGCTGGAGAAGGTGGGAATGGGGGATAAGCTGAATTCCTATCCGAGCCAGCTGTCGGGCGGACAGCAGCAGCGTGTCGCGATAGCGCGCTCGCTGGCCATGCATCCGAAGCTTATGCTGTTCGATGAACCGACGTCGGCACTGGACCCCGAGCTTGTGGGAGAAGTGCTGCAGGTTATTAAGCAGTTGGCTGCAGAGGGGATGTCGATGGCGCTCGTTACGCATGAAATGGGGTTTGCGCGTGAAGTTGCGGATCGAATTATATTCATGGATAAGGGACAAATCATTGAGACTGGAACGCCTGATGATTTGTTGTCGAATCCGAAGGAAGAGCGGACGCGGTTATTTTTAAGCCGGATATTACATTGATCGCGCCCGAAGGCGCATAACGCCGGTCTCCTTCGTGAACCGTTGCCGCAAAAGCGACTTTCGCGATGGTTTTTTAGTAAATTCTATATAATAACACAAACAAGCCGGCTGCCATACAGAAGCCGGCTTGTTTGTTTGATTTCGTAAATAAGGATAATCAATACGAAATGAAGCGCAGTTCAGTTCCAAACCACAAGCGCCGTCATTTCTTCTCCACCTGAAGCAGCTTTACCGTCTTAAGCGCATAGGTGTCCTTTATATTCTCCTCCGAGATGACGTTCAGCTTGATCAAGCTCGTAATTTTGGAGGAGTCGGGCCGCGACAGCAGCCGCCAGATCTCCGGATCGGGCAGCGCTTCATACAGCTTGTTGTCATCGTATTCCTTCCGCTCCTGGATGACAATCTTCACCTTATGACCGCCTATTTCCAGCTCATTTACGCCCTGCTCCGAGCAATAACCCACGATTTGATCGCGCAGTTCCGCCAGCTCCCGCTCCAGTTCCTTCTGCTTCTGTTTCTGCTTATAATATCTTCGGATCGTCTTGTCCATAGACATCACCCTCCTCTTCTCTTTCATACATATGCGAGGCATGCTGTTTTAGGACGAGACAAACCCGTTACGCCGAGCCGGACTTAATAGATATCCTTGCGCATGAACACCGTGAACGAAACCGCTAACGCGCCAAGCATCCAGACGGCAAGCACGGCGAGCGAGAAGCCGAGCGTCATGCCTTCCACCGGCGGCGCCGAGCCGCTCATGTAGTCCATGAGGCCGAGATTGACCATAAATAAGTATTTGGCCGACTCCCATGAGGACACCATGCTGCTTAGAATCGCTCCCGAGATCAGGCAGGCCAGCATCGTGCCCATGCCGGCGGCGCTGCTTCTCATCAGAATGGACAGCATGAAGGACAAGGTGCCGACGACCAGCGATATGAACCAGGCGAGTCCGAACTGCTGCAGGATATACCGGCTTTGCGACACAAGCCGGACACCGGCTATGTTCAACTCGCCGCCCTGAACCGAGAATCCGGTCAATACCGGAGCCGACCAGCCCTGATTGCCGAACATCACGGCGGAGATGAGAAACGACAGCAACCCGAACAGGAAAATAATAAGCGATACCGAGAGGATCAGTGCGATATATTTGCTTAGCAAAACTTTAAATCGGCTTACCGGTCTCGTCAGCAGCAGCTTGATCGTGCCCATGCTCCTCTCCGAGGATACCAGATCGACGGCGACGATCATGACCAGCAGCGGCAGGAACAGCTCCGCCGAATTTTCCACGAAGCCTCTTATGAAGGTCGGCGCTCCTGGCTCCGACGGATTCACGTCATGATCCAAGTAATATTGGTATTGCTGAATTTGGATTTGAAGCTGATCCTTCCACTGTCCCGCGCTGCTCAACCGGTTCTGCCAATCGACGATCCGCTGCTGCAGTTCCGTCCGCCAATCGACATCGCCCAGCCGCTCTTTGACCGCCTCGGACTGGCGCGACTGCGCATAAGTGAACAAAGAGAGAAGGACGACGATAATAGCCGCGATAATCATAAACCGCCGTTTGCCAAGCAGCTTCATCAGCTCGTTCTGAACCAGGCTAATCAATCGCTTCCCCTCCCGTCAGCTCGAGGAATAAGTCTTCAAGCGCCGGAAGCTTCCGGTTCATCTCCAGCACGCGAACGCCCGCTTCGACCAATAACCGGTTCCATTCTCCGGCAAGCCGCTCCGAATATGGCGTCGTTACCGATCCCTCGTCCTCGCTCAATATTTCCGTCAGTCCGCCTAATACCGACTTGCCTAACGCTTCGGGCTGCAAGCGCCAGACCAGCCTTTCCTCGCTGGACAGCAGCTCGTGGACCGTATCGATTCGAATGATTTCCCCTTTGGAAATAATCGCGACCCGGTCGCACATCAATTGGATTTCATGCAGCAAATGGCTGGAGACCAGTACGGTCAACCCTTCCTCCTCCGCCAGGAAACGGATAAACGCGCGCATTTCGCGAATGCCCGACGGGTCCAGCCCGTTGGTGGGCTCGTCGAGAATGAGCACGTCAGGCTTGCCGAGCAGCGCTTGCGCAATGCCAAGCCGCTGCCGCATCCCGAGGGAATAAGTGCTCACTTTATCCTGTATCCGGTCCTGCATGCCGACGAGCCGAACGACCTCATCGATTCGTTCATGCGAAATGCCGCTTAGCATAACGGCGAAATGCCGCAGATTGTGTAGTCCGCTTAAGAAAGGATACAGCTCCGGATTTTCGACGATGCAGCCCAAGTGGCTCATCGCCTTCGTGAACTGCTTTGAAATATCCAAGCCGCATATACGGATCGAGCCTGCCGTCGGTTTAATGAGCCCGACCAGCATCCGGATCGTCGTCGTTTTGCCGGCGCCGTTCGGCCCGAGAAAGCCGAACACCTCTCCGCGCTTCAGCTCGAAGCTTAAATCCTTTATAATGACCCGTTTCCCGATGACCTTGCGCAGTCCGTTGACGGATAAAGTGATATCGCTCATGGCCGTCCGCCCCCTCCGGTAATCAATGCGGCCAGCCGCCCGGCCATAAGCCTGTACCCTTTTTCATTCGGGTGAAAATGGTCCGTGAACAAATAATCGGCCGTGTTTTGTTGAAACAAATCATAGGTTGGAACGAAAACCGTATTCGAATATCCGGATAAAACTTCCGTCATTTTGTAATTCCAGCTCCTTACGGCGCTGGAAGTCCTATCCCCGCTCTCCAGGTCGCGGAAAGGATCGTATAAGCCTAGTACATATACGACAGCCCTGCCATTGGCCGCGCGGACCGCTGTGAGAACCGATTTCAAATTGGCCAGGAAGCCGTCACCCAGCGATGCCAGGTTCTCCGGCGTCAAATTCGACAGGGTCTGGCCGCCGTCAAATAAGTCATTGCCGCCGATGGTCATCAGAACGATATCGGCTTGTCCGATTTGACGGTGTACCTCCTTCTGCTTCAACTGCTCCGTCATTTGAGCGCTCGTTAGCCCTTTAATTCCTAAATTGACTAACGAAACGTCCATTCCGTCCTGCTTCAACAGATCGCCCACGTAACCGGCGTAGCCTTTGCCCTCGCTGTCGCCCGTACCTCTCGTCAACGAATCACCCAAAGCGACGATTTTATAGGCTTTCAGGACAGGCTGAGGCTCGTCCCCAGCGACCGGCAGTCCCGGCACGCTGTCTGCCCCGATCAAATAATCCTTCACCGCCCAGCCTAAGCCAAGCAGCCAGAGCAGGCAGGCAACGGCGGCAAAAACGGCAATAAAACGAACCTTCAAACTATGCAACGACAACACTCCTTTCACTGAATCGTCTAGCGGCCGAACCAGCTCCGCACCTGCTCCTTCATCCTGATCCTGCCGTTCTCGAACTGCTTTGCCCGATGTCCGTTTGCGCCCGAAGGATGCGGCATATCGAACAGACATCTGTCCGCGTCCATGAAGCCTTGCTCTACGAACGCCCGCATAACCTCGGAGACGGATTTGCCGAGCGGGATGATCAAGGCCTCCTTCACCGCAAGCACTTCCGGAAGAAGTATCGTTGCCGCATACTTATACAGCATCGCCGACCTCAGAATCGCCGGACTATGGCCGGTATAGTTCCTGCCGTTCTTAAAGACCGGATAACGGATAACGGACGTGGTATGCAATAGCGCTTTCTCGTCCTCGTCTGCGAATAACAAAGCGCTGCTGCCGATCCCGATCGCGCCGGGCAAATCGATTTGATCCAGCATCTCGATCAGATTGGCGCGCATCGGGCCTGCAAAGCTGGCGAGCCGCTTGGCGTTCTCGTCAATCTGCGAATCCGGCACGCCGCTGCGCAGATCGTCCCTCGCGCTGCGGATCGCGATCTCCATCTGGGTAAATCCGGGCGTGATGCCGATAATCATGACCTTCGCCTGTTCGTTCACGTATTCATAGGGTACGTAATAGACGGACAACACACCGTCCGATTCAAGCAGCAATTCCTTCACGTGCAGCTGTTCTTTGGTCAACCTGCCCGGCGGCAGCGATTGAATAAACGATTTATATTTACCGATGCTCGTCACTTCTACCCGGCTCCTTGTCGTATAGATGGGCTACAGATCGATTTCAACCATGCTTTGCGCCCGGGCGGGATAATCGGTAATGATGCCGTCGATTTCAAATTGCAGCACCTCCTTCAGAATGCGTTCGCTGTTGACCGTCCATACCCACACCTCGCGTCCGTTCTGGTGCGCGCGCTCCACGAACTGCTCGGTCAGCATCGCCATCTCGATCGTATAGAAGTCGACATCGAGCAGCGACAGGTCGCCGACGGCAAAAAAAAGGATTTGCCCGATTTTGATATCCGGATTCAATTGCCTGATCTGCTGCAATGACAGCTGGTCAAAGGATTGAATATAACAGTCCTGAACCAGATCAAACTGCTCAATGAGCGACACAACCTCGCGCGACAGCGCCTCGCCGGGACCGTATGGCTTCAGGTCGATAATCAGCTTCGCTTTCCCTTCCGCGGCGGCGAGCACCTCGGCCAGCATCGGAATTCGCTGCGGTTCTGCCTGCTCTCCATAGGGATGGCCGAGAGTAAGCTTTGACACCTCGTCATAGGTCAGCTCGTTTACCCGCTGCGCTGTTCCCGTCATCCTCATGAGATTATAGTCGTGATGGAGCACGACGACGCCGTCCTTCGTCAGCTGAACGTCGATTTCAACGGCGGGTATGCCTTTGTCGATGGCGCTTTGAACGGCGAGCAGCGAATTTTCCGGCGCCTCGAGCGTGTCGCCTCGATGGGCGGATAACAGCACGCTCCATTTGGCATAGACCAAATTATCGTTCGCGGCATAGCTGACTAGCAGCGCGAGGGACAGATATACCGCGGCAATGGATAAATAGAGAATCCGCTTGCGGGTTCGGCTTTTTAAGTAAGCGAGAATGCGGCGCTCCATAAGCCCGAGCAGTCTGCTTCGATGCAAGCGAAGCTGATCCTTGGGCATAATCCCCCTCCGTCTGCTGTAATTGTAGAACAGCCGGGTTAGAAAAATCATATTTACCGGGACAAGCAGCAGGGTGAACATATACGTGAAGACGGTCGATAACGTAAGCGAATAGTGATCGGTAAACGCCTTAAGCACGTTGATATCCAGCCATGAAGGCAAATAAGATATGGAGGAGATCAGGAAGAAGCCCAGCGCGAAAATAACGGCATTTAGCAGGAAGAGACTGATGAATATCGTTAACCGCCTGCCCTTCGTAAGCTGAAGGCTGCTTCGGATGGCCGACCGGACCGACTTGCCCTCGATCATAATAAAATGCAGCACGAAGATCCAGCGCAAAATCGTATATACCGATGCGGCAAAGATCAGCCCATAGACGGCGAGAACGAAGCCGGGCGTATCCGGAAGGCGGCTGTTGACAAAAATCGATAAGTTAAAAAATCCGAATAAGGACGATGACATCGGCGAATCGATAAACGGCAGGAGAAAAAGCAGGAAGAACAGCAGTTGAATGGTTCCGAAGCCGAACAGCTTCGGCGTCTGCCGCAGCGTCGTTACGAAGGCGTCTGCAATCAACACCTCTTTGCCGAAATAATTTTGCTGCGCGATCGTGATGATGACGCCGAACTCGATAAACAGGACAAGCACGGCCACCAGGCAAATCGCGATCAGCCCGAGCACGCCCGTATAAGTCAGACCGATCCGGTACACCTCGCCGTTCAGTAACGAGCCGGAGCCCACAACCCGGATAATCCGGTTGAAAATAAACGTCATAATCGGGATAATAGCAAAGCTGGTCAGCAGCATAAACAAATATTCGAACAACAGATGTTTCTTATAGGTCAGGCGAAAATCCCGGATACTCCTTCCAAACAACTGAAGCATAACGACTCATCCTATTCTTCGATTTGAATACTCAGGCGGAAGCTGCCTGCTCGGCTCTTCCTACTAGTGTCATTATAACCCATCAGCCTGCTTCATCTCTAATCCTCTTGAAGGCCAATAAAATCGCCGGCCTCTTCAAATAGAAGAAGACCGGCGTCTGATGGAACGTTTCTGAGCCTCGCGCTCGCTTATTTGACCGTGTTATTCGTAACGGCGTCATTCGCTTTCAACGCCAGCTTGGCTTTCGTGAGCGTATTGTTCTCGACGGTATAGGCCGGAGCCCCCGTGCCGGCGTTAACGGTAGAGATCCCGATCGCTGCCAGATTGGAGGTGATCGTATTGCCGCGAATGACCGCCTTCAGGATGTCATGCTTCTCCTTCCGCTTCCAATAGTCATTGAGCTTAATCAGCTCAATGCCTGTATTGGTCAGCTTATTCGCCGTGATCGTATTGTTCTCCAGCACGACGCTTCCGGCGGCTTGAACGCTGATCGCCGGCGAATCGCCCAGCAGCTCGAACGTTGAATTTTTGACGGTGAGGTCGAGCTTCGGATGGTCGCCGAGCAGATTAATGGCCGACGTCGACGCCGATTTGAAGCTGCAGCCGTCGAATACGTATTTTCCGGCCTGCGCGGCGCTGATCGCCCCGTAATCTCCGCCCTCGGCGCCCTCGAATACGCATTTGTTATAGGTGCCGGGAGGCAGCGCCAGACCGTAGTTCGTGTTAAAGCCGATCACCTTCAGATTGTCGAATATACTGCCTTCCGCAGCGCCGCCGGAGACGGCGCGCAGCGTCGGTTCGCCTGTTATCGTCACGTTTTTGAGATGGACCGGCTTGCCCCAGATCGACAATCCCGAGTCGCTCTTCTTCGTATTATGGATAGTCACGTTCGATGCGCTGACTCCGAATGGAACCTTGGCGCTAATCGAGAACATGGAGTCCGTGAACGTCATCCCGTCGATTTTAATATTAGGACCGTCTAATGTCGTATAGGAATCATTCATTTTATTGCCTAGGAAGGTAACGTCATGCGCTGCAACGATTCTTGTCCCGTCAAAATGGTTGTTTCTGACCGTCGCTCCCGTAAACGGCTCGGAAACGGCTAGACCGATCACGCCTTTCGATGCCAGATGATTGTCTTCGACAACGGCATTCCGGCCGTCATAGAGAATGACATCGTAAGCGGCGTTATTATAAAATTTATTTCCTTTAATCACGACATTGCTGTTCCGGTATCCGTTCTCTCCAAAGCCGCCCTCCAGGTCGATGCCGGACTGCGGTGCGGTTCCTTTCGTATCATGGAGCGAATTGTTCGTGATAAGCACGTTATCGGCCCCGCCGACCGTAATGCCCTGCCTTCGGTTAAAGGCGAATTCCGAGTTTTTCACGACTGCGTTTTTCGTTACAACCCGGTTCCAATATTCGATGTAGGCGCCTTTCTTGCCGGATTGATTAAAAACGAGGTGGAACTGCGCCGCGCCCACCGGAATGGGAATGAT
Source organism: Paenibacillus harenae DSM 16969 (assembly GCF_000422465.1). Classification (GTDB taxonomy): domain Bacteria; phylum Bacillota; class Bacilli; order Paenibacillales; family Paenibacillaceae; genus Pristimantibacillus; species Pristimantibacillus harenae. The sequence continues at coordinate 327,857 of NZ_KE383843.1, forward strand.
GTCCCTTACTTTTTTGCCTGCCAGCTTCTGCAGAAACCTTCCGTTCGCTTTATAGAAATAAATATCGAATGTACCCGGAAGCTTAATGGCATTGGACAGCTCGAAAACCCGCTCGTTCTTGAAGATGGCGTTATCGAAGGTAAGCGGCGCCCTCGTGCGGATTTTTTTGGGGTTGGAATAATTAATCCCTTTGTCGTTCAGATCGCCTTGGACGAAATGGTCCTCGTACAGATCCTTCACCATCGTGCCGTGACCGCCGAGCATCAGCCCGTCGCCCGTGAAATCGGTCGATTTAACGCCGTCGATCGTGACGTTCGACGCGCCCTCCGTCAGAATGCCGAACCCGCTTTCATGCGTGCCGGCCGTATGCCGATTATCCTTTTTCGTATAATCGTGAGAGTTCCGGTCGCCTTTGTAGGTCCCCCCCTTAAGGGTGACGTTATTGACGCCGTAGCCGATATACATCAGTTCGTATCTTTCTTTTCCGTTCGTCTCCTTCTGCAGAACAGCGTCTTCCGGGAGTTCGAACGTCATATCACTTACCATGTTGATTCGGCTGTTTTTGTCGATCAGATACGTGCCGGACGGAAGCAAGGTTACTTTCTTGCCGTTTTTGGCCGCCCACTTCAGGGCATTGTTTATCCCCTTGGTCGTTTCAACGGGATGCGTACCGTTATTATGTATTCCCCAGCGGGACAGCTCGATCCCGTAACGCGCCTGCGCAGCTGAAGCTTCCCCGCTTGAGACGGCTGAATTAGACGGATTCGCTGTGCCTAACGCGGCGAGCTGCAAGACAAGCAGCACAGACAAACATAATTTCAACATGATCTCCTTGAACCTCCCGTTTCTGCATCAAGTAACCCCTCTACTATAGCATGCCACCCATTCTTTATAAAGAACAATCTAGGGCGTATTTAAAAACCCTGTATTTTGAATATTCGTCTCGATGTGCATCTCTAGCTGCAGACGGGGGTAATATTCCTCCCGCCAATCGGCCAAGCTTTCCCGCGGAATGATATGCCTGTAAAATTGTCCGAGACCGAGAATATCGGCTTTAACGGCTTGGATTTTCCCGAACATGGCGTTAAACCGTTCCGTAAGCAGTTTGTCCAGTTCTTCCCTGATCATTTCGTTCGTCGGTTGGCCCCTCGTCTCGAGCAATACGACCTTTAACCGAATCGTACTCTTCATATAAGGCGTGTCGCCAATCATGCTGCTTGTGTTACGCATCGTATTGGCGGTGATCAGCACGCTGGCATGGTTCATCACTTCGATGCTTCCCTGCGTGCTCTCCCCGTTGAAAGCATTGAACAATAACGTCTCGCTCGGACTAATCCGCGCGACCATTCGCCCGTTCTTGATAACAGCCGACCCGATATGCTCAATAGCCGTTGTCTTCCCGGAACGGACAATCGGAATGGCGACATCCCGCGTGAATGAATGAATGCTGCGATATACCTGCCATACCCTTGTCAAGGAGATTTGCGGATTCCAGCCCGCGTTTTTCTCAAAGAAATCGAATAGGATGGTTCCTTGCGACTCCAGCCCTTTTTTTACCTTGTCAAAAAAAGAGGGCAAATCCTCGTCGCATATGGCGACAAGAGCTTTAGGGGAAATATCCCTCGCCCGCATGAAATCGACGATGCTTTCGCTCATCCCTTCCATGGCGAACTGCTTGTCCAGCAGAACGATTTTCACATGAAGCAGATCGACATGCTCTTCCATGTTCATGCTGAGCCTATCAATGGCATGCGTAATGGTTCTCCCGCTTCCCGACACGATTTTAATCCGAATCCTGTCAGTAACGGGTTCTGATATTTGCAGGAACACGTGAAAGATGCCTTCCGACTTCGAGATGCCCAAGACAACCGGAAGCACGCGGTGATTAATGTCGATGTTGTCCCAGCAGCCGCTTAACGGCAGGGCAAGGGTGAGAACGATCAGTCCTTTGATGATCCGCTTACGTAGGTTCATAGCTTCTTTTCCTCTTTTCCCGAAGCCCCAAGAAATAGATGGAGAAAGGAATGATCAGCCACACATAGATCCGCAAAACCATATTGCATATAAAGAGTTCCTCGACATCCTGCCAATTCGGGATCATGATACAGCCGATGTAAGTAACGGCTGATATAAACAGCAGCAAATAAACCGGTTTCACCTTAGGAAGCGGGCGGCTGATCATGCGGCTCATCTGCCATATGAGCAAAGCGATAAACAGCATCGTGAACGTAATGAGGCTAAGCAACAGAAACAAAGTGACCCGGTCAAACATGAGCCAATTGACATGTATCGTGCCGACTAACATCACAAATGGAAACTTGAACGTTGATGCGGTCGATCGGCCGAAGGTAAGTACCGGAATATAGACGGCAAGCAACAAAAAAGGAATAAGCGACAAGGCGGCAAGGAGCAGCTTTTTGCTGGAATACGTGATCTCCGGCTGTACAAAACCTAAGAACAGAAAGCTGGTTGCAAACACGTAGAAGCTCTTCATATAAGAGATACTGGTCAGAAATTCGAATCGCTTTTCTATAAGCGGCAGGATATAGTGCCAATCCACGTTTTGAAACGAAATCGTCAAAATAAAGCCGATCGAAGGCAGAAACAGGATAGCCAGCAGCACGCCCGTTCGAAAAATTGAAGCAATGCCGTTCGCTGCAATATAGGTTGAAATGAACAGCAGCAGTCCCGTAACCGCCCATATCGGCGTATTGGACAGAAAAACGATGGTAATGATTTCCGCAAAAGCGCGAACCGCAATGACATTCACCATGTACAAATAGAAAATAACCGGTACCAGAAACAAGACGGCCGCGCTCTTGCCGACGTTCGTATAAATGCTGATAATATCCTGATTTGAAAAATAACCCAAGCCTTTCATATAGACCGCCATGACGATCAGATTCGCGGCCGCGCCCGCAAGAATGGGAAGCCAGTGCCCTTCGCTCGAGCTTGCGATAATATGCTCGGGATAAATAAAAAAAATGATGCCCAGCTGTGTCAGAAAAAACGTTAATCCCACATGCAGGCTTTTATCCATGCTTCATTTCACCCTTTTTACAGCTGAGGTTGAGATAGGGAACGCCGAAGGTACGAAGACTGGCCATGTACGCGCTAAGCAGCACCATGCCCGCCATAATGCCAAGAACGCCATAAAGGGCCGCGAGAATGACGATGACATACTTAAACATCCGGATGGACAGCGAATTCTGAAACCCGACCACCGTCGAATTGGCAATTGTCGTCGCCGCAAGGATTATGATGAGCAGATTGCTTACGAGTCTTGCCGTCACGACCGCCTGTCCGATAATAATGCCTCCCACCATCGTAAGGGTTGGTCCGATGCTCTTCGGCAATCTCGCGCTTGCTTCAATGATGAGTTCCAAAATCACAAGCATGATCAACATTTCCACGATGGCCGGATACGGGACCCCCTCCCTGCTTTGCGCTACGCTTAAGGCCATTTCAATACGCAGCACTTCGGGATTGACGGCCACGAGAGCGACGTAGAAGCCAGGGGCGAGCAAGGTCAATAATACGCCGACTAGTCGAATCGACCGAATAATGACCATGATAGGAAGCGAATAATTCCGGTCATTATCCAGCGCGAACATATCCCACAGCAGATTGGGAAGAACCAGCGCAAACGGAATCCTGTCAACGAACAGGACGACCTTCCCCTTCAGCAATGCGCTGACGGCCTCCTGCGGCAGCTCCGTTGTATTCCATTTGGGAATCGCCTGCCATTTCGGAAAGCCCATTAATTTCGAGACATGTTGGATATGGTTAATCTCCATGTCCGAATGGTCCTCGATCTGACCGATCATTTCGCGAATCATTGCCGGTTCAGCATAGACTTCATCATAAATGAGCGTCAGCTTCTTCCGCTGCTCCCTGCCCGTTGCGAAGGTTCTTACGCGCATGCTGGCTGCGCTTCGCTGCTTGCGTATAAGTCCGATGTTCGTATCGATATCTTCAATGAATGAGCTTGACGGTCCTTGAAGAATATTTTCATTCGACGGAAGATCGATCGACCGGGTAAGCTCCTTCTGTGCGGCGTCGACGACGATCATCCGATTTCTGTCAACGAGATATAAGATGACACACCCTTGCTGAATGGCGCTGACTGCCGTCCGGACGTTGGTCTCCTCTACAGTCCCGAGCGTATGCCAAAAGGCGTCCGCCTCCATAAGGGAGGCACGGGCGCTTAATTCCTGCTCTATGAATATCGATAAGGTTGATGTTACGTCGACAAGCGTCGCGAAACCGAATATCGTAACCTGCTGCTCCAGGAGCGTTTGCCGCTGCACGAAGAAATCGTCATTTCTACCAAGTGCGTCTTTTACCTCTTGCAGAAAAGCATTCATCGCTCCCTCTCCCCCTATGAAAAGATCTCTGTTACGAATTCTCTCCTACCTGGTGCGATATATACTTTTGAACAAAAGAGAACAGCAAAAAAACGCCCCTGGAAAGGCGTTTTAAAAGGACAGTCCGCTACAGCAATTGAAGCAGCGGCTCGTAAATACCGTACAGCACAATATAGAATGCAGCGCCGAGAGCGGCACCGATGTACGCTCCGTTCAGTCGGATCCGCTGCAGATCGGTCTCCACCTTGCTTTCGATGAAATGAACGAGCCGCTGCTCGGTGAACCGGTCCAGCGTCGTCCGGACGATAACCCCGATCATCGCATGCTCCGTTTCTATGATTTTGCGAACGAAGGTCTGGGCATACTGCTCCAGCCAGCCCTTCGTCTCTTCATCCGATTTGAACCATTCCCAATAGGAAGCAATGAACCGGTTAATTAATTGCTTCAGGTCGGATTGGTTTACCGAATGCCGATCCGCTGCAGCAAGCTGCATGCCCGTATCCTCCGTCAACAGCCGCCTGAAATTGCCGAGAATAGCCTCGATGGACGGCAGCAGCGAGATTTGACCGATCACTTCGTCGCGCCAGGCGTTAACCGCTTCAACAACGTCCTCGCGAGTTTGCAAATGCTCGGCCAGCTGGTACATCATCTTCTCCACCAGCACCCGAAGCTCATGCTGCGGGTTGCGCAAATCTTGCAGCAGCTTCTGCAGATCGTCATACAGCGCGTTCGCCGCATCGTCCAAATTAAGCGCATTCGCCGATTCCGCAATTTCTACGGCCATCTTCTTCAGCCATTTGGAGAAAACGCCGCCTTGATTTACGTATTTCTCTTTCTCTCTCGCAAGCATTTCCCGGATAACGGCCTTCGTCTCTTCGCCGGAGACGCGCGACGACGCGTATTCCACAAGCTGGCTCATCCAGCTTTGAAAATCGCCGTTATCCATCACCCACTTGAGCGCTTTGCCGGCATAGGGAGACAGATTGATATTGCTAATTCCTCTGCGGGCTTGCTCATCCAGAAGGACCGATAAACCCTTCAAATCCAGCTTCGCCAGCAGATTGGACAGCAGCGTCCAGCCCTGTTCCGCTACCGCCGCTGCCGGCCGCCGGTCGATCCAGGCAATCGCCGCCTCGACAAGGGAGATCTGCTTGACCTTTTCCTTCAACAAATCCTGGCTGAGCAGCTGCTGCTCCACCATTTGGGCAACGCCCTCGATCAGTTTATCGCGGTTTCTCGGAATAATCGCCGTATGCGGAATCCATTTCCATCCGAACGGATGCCGGAATAAGACGGTAACGGCGAATAAATCGGCCAGTGCGCCGACAAGCCCGGCTTCCGTCGTATAGAGAAGCATGCGCGCCCACCATTGATCCGGGAAAACATATACGCTGCATGCGGCGCAGACGAACAGCAGGGCAAGCAGAAGAAGGCTCAGGTTTGCTTTTTTTCTCATTGCCATTGTCTTGCTAGCCCCCTATCCAGAAGGTCGCCAGGTGCAGAATAGCGCCGACCAGCGCACCGACTCCGATTCCGTTAATCCGGATATATTGCAAATCGCGCCCCGCCTTTTCCTTCGCCAGCAGAATAAGCTGCTCCTCGGAGAAGCTGTTCAGCTTATCCGTAACCGCCTTGCCGATATACGAATGCTTATTTTCCAACCATTTGAGAAGCGTTGCCTTCACATAACGGTCAAGACGAGCCTGCAGCGGCTCATTCTCCGCCAAATAAGCGACGCCCTGCCGAACCCTGACTTTAATCCATGGGTATCTTTCCTGCTCGGACTCCGCATTTGCCGCGGCGGCTGCCCGAAGCTTCTCGAGACCCGACTGAATATAGTCGTCCAATTTCATTTCCTGCTTCACCGATTGAAGCAGTTTCGTCTTGCCTTCCTCGATCCGGTAGCGAAGCGGCTCGTCCGTTCTCAGCCGAGTGACAAACCGTTCGAAATACTGCTTCATCTGCTGCCGATGCGGATGCTCCTCGGATGCCAATTGGGTAAAGAACCGCACAAGCCAATCCTGAATTTTCACGCTGATAGTCGCCGTATCCAGCCCGGCCGTATAATCAATCAGCTTTCTTCTGAATTGATCCCCTTCATAGGAGCGGATCGCGGAATCGACGATTTGCCCGATGACCGTACGGAACGGGGCGGATTTGACGATCTTGATGAGCTCCGGAATGATAAACGCAATGATTCTGTCATCGTACCGGTTACGGATCGTCCACTCGCCAATGTCGGCCGCAAGATCAGACACCCCGATCGTATCGGCATGCTCGAGAATAAACGTTTGAACCGTCCCCGCCAGCTCCTTCAGATCGATCGTCGTAATGACGTCGTCGGCCAGCTGCTGCAAAATTTCATTAATTCCCTGCTCCCCTCCGTGCTCCTTTAAATAGGTCACGAAGACGTCCGCAATATTGTATTCGTCGAGCCTCTCCTTAATATTAGGAATGGTCAACAGCTCGTTCTGCACCATGGCGACGAGCTCGCCGATCAGTCTCTCCCGGTTGCGGGATATGATATTCGTTCCCATCCATATCGGCCATTTGATGCGAAGCGGGTTGCCGAACAATGCGCTTACCGCGAACGAGTCCGCTAAACCGCCGATCGCAGCCGCGCTGAACAGCGAGAACAGCAGCCCGCCGATAAAATGGTCATGAAAGGGAAATGCCGCCAAAATCCCGATCCCCGAGCAAATCAGCGCAAGATCCGCTTTTTTCTTAATGCTACTATTCATTGACGATCTCCATTCATAATGACGTTACGCTCATCATTATCCCATAAATGAAGGGGTCGAAACAATGGAACACCGCCTCGATTATCCGCTTTCAACGCGGTAAAGGGCAGCATCCGCCTCCGCTCTGGTGCAAATGAATATTTTTCCAAACTTAAGGGAAGTTAACTGATAAGCCTGGAAGTGCAGGTGTAAGGTGGGAATTTTAACTCTCAAGTCAAGAATTAAGCGAGGCGGATTATTATTTTGAAAAAAACAAAAAAGATTTTTCTTTATATACTATCACTAATCTCCATTGTTGCATTAACAATCGGGATTTATATATTGATTGTACAAGTCCAAGAAAAATTATTTGTGCCTGAAGAGTATTTAATGTGGATTTTCAAATATCCTGCTTCAAGGCTAGTGTTTATTTATGAGATATATCTATTCGCAGGATTCTTCTATCTATTTCATAAGGAATTCAGGAGTTCTAAAGATAGTTTTATTAAAAAACACAGAAAACAAATTTTCCCTCTATTTATCATCCTCAACATTGCCCTGTTTTACATCATTGTCACTGCGGTGACTGTTGTAACCAATAATAAGATTATTGATTATTCATTCCTTTTACCATGGGGAAGACAGTATAACTACAATGATGTTGTAATGATTAACACAGGCGTGTATGGTAAGGAACAATATTTACCGTTTAGTCGTTCAAAGGACGACTTTTATTACATCATAGAATTAAAAGACGGTTCAAAAATTGATTTAACGGATCTCGGCGGAATGAAAAAAGAAGCAGACGATGAGTATTTAATCATTGAAGAGCTTGACAGTCAGCTTGTAAATAGGAAGATCCCCAAAGTATCCAGTATGGAGAATTTTAAATACAGTACAGAGCGTCTGGATGAAATTTATACGGACAAAATACGAAATATTTTAGAAAATACCAATTAATAAGCAAGTGGCGGGAATCACTGGCCATCCGGCCCAGTTACGTTACCTATGGATTGCTATGTTACGCTGATGGCGAACGTTAATTCAGTACAAACAGCTAATTGTGGACGCTTTGTTGCGTTAATCTGCCAAAAGTAAACAAACTCGGCATTTTCACGCGATTGCTGGTTATACTTGTAATAACGATCATACATAGGAGGCAAACTCATGGCAGATGAAAACAAAGTGACGATCAAAGTGAATGACAACGGATCGCTTCGGGTGACGGGACCGGTCGAACTGATAGACGCAGAAGGCAACCCGTTCGAGCACAAAGAATCGTTCTCGCTGTGCCGGTGCGGAGGATCAGGCAACAAGCCGTTCTGCGACGGCACGCACAAGTCGATTGGATTCGAAAGCGCGCCAAGAGCGAAGAAGGAGTAAGTCCACGCAATCAGCAACCCGGTCTCATGAAGAGGCCGGGTTGTAAATCAAACCCACCCTTCTGTTTTGCGAATCAGCTCATCGATCCATATCAGTTCTCCCCTCACCTGGGTTATCGAGTATTGGATAACTTCTTGCCGGTATAAATCGTTTGCGTCGTTTTCCTGCCTTTTCTCAATATCGGCTAACAGGCCTTCAAGGTCTATTTTTCTCATATTCAATATACGAAGCCGGTTATCTTGAGAGATATGATCAAATAGAAATACTCGAATCATGAAATCGATTTGATGCTTTGCGTCTTTCTCGGTGAACTCATTAATAAGATTAGCAATTTTCCGTTTCCCTTCTTCTGTAATTTCATACACGTACTGATTAAGTTTACCTTCCTGCTGATTCAATTTTTTAGTTATAATCCCTTCTTCCGCAAAACGGCGCAACGTGGGATATAACAGGTTGTGATTGACATCCATCATATAACCGAGATCCTTTTGTATTTCTTTTTTTATCTCATAGCCATGTTTAGGGGCCTTTTCGATCTGAAGGAGAATAAGTAGTTCAATATACATTAACGCTCTGCCCTCTCGTCGTCTATTTTAGCTCTTTCCTGAATCCCAGCATAACAACTCCGGATTATCTCTTCAACCAAAATTCGATAAGAATGATGCCGCGGTTATATCTTTGGTCATAGGTCATTGGAAAGTATCCCCAACCCCTCATTATATGTTACATTAACATAAGTTAATTTAACATATTCAAATTGGAGGGGAAAGTATGAAAGATGAAATCATTTCTTTAGAGGAAATCACTCAATTTCAATCGCCAATGGAAGAATTCAACCCGTATGACTGGTATAAGCACAAATTGCGGAATGAGCCTGTCAGTTACAACAAAGCGACCGATACTTGGAATGTATTTCGTTATCATGATGTCAAAAGAGTGCTGAGCGATTATGAACATTTCTCCAACGTAAGGAAGCGTACAACTATCAGCGTTGGCGCCGATAACGAAGAAGGCCAACATATGAGCAAAATCAATCTTGAATCCGATCCGCCGGAACACCTGAAAAGCCGTACCCTGATCTCCGCAGCTTTTACTCCGCGCAGCTTAAAACTTTGGGAACCTCGCATTCAGGAAATTATAAACCAGCTGCTAAAGGATATGGGGGATGCTTCAGTCATCGACGTCGTCAAGGACTTTGCCGGCGCACTGCCCACGATTGTCATAGCTGACCTGCTAGGCGTTCCTTCTCAGGACCGGCTGTTGTTTAAAGGTTGGGTAGACGATTTATTTCTTCCGCTGCCCAAAAATAATGCGGAGGACGTCAATGATCGGAAACGGCACGCCGCGAAGGAATATTACAACTACCTGTATCCTCATATCGTTCAGAAACGGTCGAATTTGACCGACGACATCATCTCAGACCTGATTCGGGTTGAGGTTGACGGGGACAAACTATCAGATGACGAGATTGTCAGAACGACCATGTTTATTCTTGGAGCAGGCATTGAAACGACGAGTCATCTGCTGTCCAGTACGTTCTACTCCTTCTTATACGATAACAACGAGATTTACGCGGAGGTTCAGGCTAACCGGGAGCTTCTTCCGAATACGGTAGAAGAAATGCTTCGTTATCGGTTTAACATAGCCAAAATGGATCGGACCGTGAAAAAAGACAATAATCTGCTGGGCGTTGAAATAAAAGAGGGCGATGTCGTGGTCGCGTGGATGAGTGCGGCCAATATGGACGAAGAGGTATTTGAAGACCCTTTTACCTTGAATATCCATCGTCCCAACAATAAAAAACATTTGACGTTTGGTAACGGTCCCCACTTCTGTTTAGGCGCTCCGCTGGCCCGATTGGAGGCAAACATGGGCATAGGCATGTTTATGGATTATTTTTCCCGAATCGAACCGGTTCACGGCTTTAAACCGGAGGAGAACCTGACTCCGTCCGCGGCCGGACAAACGTTGACTTGTCTGCCTGTCCGGGTTCATCGGTAAAGCCGCCGCTTAAGTAAACCACATAAACAAGACCAAATAGAGCGCGCCGGCATTCGCCGGTCAGCGCTCTATTTCACTAATCCCTAACGCGGGGTAAGGACATACTCGCAGCCTGAGCGGGCTGCCCACGATACCGTTTCATCCGTGGCGCCGGCCGCAGCGACCTCCATTCCGTTCTCCATTACGGACACGCGGATACCCGTTCGGATCGTACAGCTGCGATCCACGCCGGCACGAACGCGCGCTTCCGCAAGCATCCCCTTCGACCAGCGGATATCCAGCTCAAAGCCGCCTCTGGCCCGCAAGCCCTTGATTTCGCCTTCCGCCCATGCGGCAGGCAGGGCAGGCAGCAAATGAATTTCGCCGGTATGGCTTTGCAGCAGCATCTCCGAGATGCCGGCCGCCCCGCCGAAGTTGCCGTCGATTTGGAACGGCGGATGATTATCCAGCATGTTCGGCAGCGTGGAGTGACTAAGCAGCGCTTGCATATTCTCGAAGGCCTTCTCGCCGTCCTCCAGCCTTGCCCAGAAGTTAATAATCCAGGCACGGCTCCAGCCGGTATGGCCGCCTCCGTTCGCCAGGCGCCGCTCAAGCGTGACCCGGGAAGCAGCCGCCCATTCCGGCGTGCCTCTTACCGAGAAGCGCTTGCCCGGATGAAGAGCAAACAAATGAGAGATATGACGATGGCCCGGCTCCGCCTCCTCGTAATCCTCCATCCATTCCAGCATTTGGCCGTGCTTGCCGACGGCAGGCTGCGGCAGCTGTTCTCTCAGCCGCTTCCAAAGCATCTGCTCCTGTTCGTCAATCCCGAGCTGCGATGCCGCCTCGATGCATGCCGTGAACAGCTCGAACAAAATCTGGCTGTCCATGGACGGCCCGATGCATAACGTCCCTGACTCGCCGTTTGGCAAAATGTACGTATTCTCCGGCGACGCGGACGGGTTCGTCACCAGCTGGCCGTCTGCCGTCTCCGTCAAGAAATCCGCGAAAAATTGCGCCGATTCCTTCAATGCGGGATAAGCCCGTTCAAGGAAGCCAAGGTCCAGCCCGAACTCGTAATGCTCCCACAAGTGAAGGCAGAGCCAAGCAGCTCCCATCGGCCAATAGGTAGCCGGCAAATAAAGATCCTGCGGCGCTGTATCGCCCCAAATATCGGTATTGTGATGGGCAACGAAGCCGCCGCAGCCGTACATCGTTCGGGCCGTCAACCTGCCCGGCTCCCGCATCCGCTCGATCAATTCGAACAAGGGCTCATGGCATTCGGCCAGATTGCCCGGCTCTGCCGGCCAGTAGTTCATTTGCGTATTGATATTGATCGTATATTTGCTGTCCCATGGCGGCAGCATCAGCTCATTCCAGATCCCCTGCAGATTGGCCGGCAGCGAGCCCGGCCGGCTGCTCGAGATCAGCAAGTAACGGCCGTAATGATAATAAAGCGCCGTTAGCCCGATATCCTGCGCGCCGCTTTGGACAAGTTTCAACCGCTCATCCGTCGGCAATTTACTCGCCTCGTCCCCAGTCGCCAAGCGAAGCGCGGAACGGGACGAGAGCGCGGTGAAATCCTGCGTATGGCGGAGCTTGAGCGTTTCATAGTCCCATTTGGCCGCGTCTGTGCCCGTTCGAATGACATACGACTCGGGCTCCGAGTGGCGGAACGTTGTCGCCGCCGTGAGCAGCAGCGTGACGCTGTCCGCACCCTCCACGATAAGATGCTCGCCGACGATCGTCACCGTGCCGCCTTCGGCTACCGCGCGCAAGGCGGCGCGAAAGTCCGAGCCTCCGGCACCGCCGCAATTGCCTCGCATGACGATCGTGCAGTCATCCGCTTTCACGAGCTCATCGTAATAACGGTTACGTCCGCGAAGCAGACGGGCCGTAAAGCTGATGCTTCCGCCCTGGTCCGCCGTCAGCCGGGTTACGATCGCCTCGTCCGGGAAGCTGGCGAACGTCTCCCTGCGGTAATTCACCGGACCCTTCGAATAGCTTACGCTTGCAATGCCGCTTGCGAGATCAAGCTCCCGCGAATAGCCGAGCACCTCATCCGCTGCCTTGTAGCGGAAGGAGAGCTGCAAATCACCGAGCGGCATGTAATGCCGCTGCGTCTCCGGCACGCCGGACAGGGCCGTCACCGACAGCTCCTGCGCTTCCTGCAGCCGGCCCTCTTTCAGCAGACCGCGGATCCGCTCCAAGTTCGGAAGGGCATCCGGATTATTCCGGTCGCGCGGACTTCCGTACCAGACGCTGTCCTCGTTCAGCGCCATACGTTCCTTCACCGGATTGCCGAATACCATGCCGCCAAGCTTGCCGTTTCCTACCGGAAGCGCCTCTTCCCAAGCTTCGGCAGGCTGTTTATACCAAATGCGATTTTCAAGCTGAACCGCCATTTTCTTCTCCCCATTTCATCGATAGGCTAGGATTTGATAGAGCAAAGCATTACTATTAAACTATGGGTTTAAATTCTGTCGGATGCAGGTGGCGCAAGTGATCAATGAATACGAACAAAATGCGTTATCCGATTTGCTGCAAGCGCTGCAAATCGAGCTGCTCGTCGCCTCAAAGACGCAGGTATCGAACGGCTGGGGCGAGACGGATTCCGTCCCCGAATACAATAAGCTGTATTTCATATGCGAGGGGGAAGGCTGGATTCGGATCGGCGGCGACGATTATTATCCGCAGCCCGGCCAGCTGTTTCTTACGCCTTCTCATGCGAAAGTCTCCTTCTCTGCGCTGAACAACCGCCCTTATCTGAAATATTGGTGCCATTTCACCATAACGGCCGGCCCCTTCGACCTGTTCCGGTGGATCGGCGTTCCTCTGTGCATCGAAGCGGCTGACAAGACACGCATGCTAAGCATGTTCCAGGAGCTGATTGAATGGCATCGGCAGAGCTCCATCGTCGCCCGGCTCCGGGAGAAGTCGCTGCTTCTGGAAATCGTATGCCACTTCCTGAGCAGCGTGCCGATCCGCGTCCTTCAGCACCGGACGGAGGAGATGAACCGCCTGAACGTGATCCAGCAATATATCGACAGCCGTCTCCATACTAGCATTAGCATCGACCAAATGGCGGACGCCGTTCATCTTCATCCCAATTACTTCATCGCGTATTTCAAAAAGCACTTTGGCATGCCGCCGTTAAAATACGTCAATCGCAAACGGGCCGACCGGGCGAGGCAGCTCCTGACCACGACCGGACTAAGCATTAAGGAGATCGCGGACCGGACCGGCTTTAAGGATACGAACCATTTCACCAAATTTTTTCGCAAGGAAACCAATTTCTCGCCAACCGAATACCGCGCTGCCTCCCTTACCTGACCGCGCGTATCCGCTACTCCGATTATAAAAGCGTATTCATCGCATAGCGATGGATGAAACTAAGGAATACGTGCATAAAACTAACTTGAAGGCAGGCGCTTTTTCCGTCTGGGGGTTAATTTAAGAAGTTATAGCAGTTTTTTAACGAGATGGCCTTTCGGTATCGCAGCATGCCTGGGAATGTATTAAAGTAGATCTATACGATTCCAAATCTATCATTCTCGGAGGCTGCATATGACAATTATCTCTTATCCGGAGCTGCAGGGAGTTCCGCTGCTTAGCGATTATTCGGTACGCGTCCGAACACTTGGCGGACAGTGGCATACTTTACAAACGTTCGAGGCTCTCGTAGATATGCATCAAGTCCGGAAAGCCTCGATGGCCGCGTTCGATATGGACGGCACGGCCGAGATCGAAATTGCCTGGAACGGAGGGAGCATCGATTCCGCTGTTATTCGGCCGTTATCCTGCGGCATATCCTTCGAGCACAAGGACAATACGCTCCGTTTCCTGCTGGACAAGCCTTGCAAGCTGTCGATTGAAGTCAATGGCGACCGCTTCGGCAATCTCCACCTGTTCGCCAATCCGATCGAACAAGACGCGCCCCGCCCCGATGACCCGGATGTCCTCCTCGTTAAGCCCGGCATTCATCGCACCGAGCATTTGCTGAGGCCGCTGACGACACCGGTTGAAGGAGGCTCGGAGCCGCGCATTTTGTACTTCCTGCCGGGGATGCATTATATCGAAGAGACGCTTCTGCGCATTCCGTCCGGCAAGACAGTCTATATTGCGGGAGGCGCGGCCGTTGCCGGCTCGATGGTCTGCGACCATGTAGAGAACGTTGCCATCCGCGGACGCGGCATCCTGTATCTTGCCGGCTTCCATCGTTTCTCGGCATTCCGCGGCGTTCGCATTTTATTCTCGAGCAACATCGAGGTTGAAGGCATCACGACGCTTAACCCGCCGCACTACAGCATCTATATCGGCAAGTCCGAGCATATCCGGATCCGCAACTTCAAGTCGTTCAGCTGCCGGGGCTGGAGCGACGGCATTGATATGATGTCAAGCTGCGGCATCGATATCGACGACGTGTTCCTTCGCACCTCGGACGACTGTATCGCCATCTATGGCAGCCGGTGGGACTACTACGGCGACACGCGCGGCGTCACGGTGCGCAATTCCACCTTCTGGGCCGATGTCGCGCATCCGCTTATGATCGGCACGCATGGGGACCATCGCCGCGGCGGCGATACGATCGAGAACATCCGTTTCGAGAATCTCGACATTCTCGAGCATCACGAGCCGCAGGAAAATTATCAGGGAGCGATGGCGATCAACGCGGGGGACCTGAACACCGTCCGCAACGTCACCTACGACAACATTCGCGTGGAGCATTTCGAGCTTGGGCGCCTCTTCGATATCAGAGTCGTGTGGAACAAGGATTACAACCCCGTACCCGGCAACCGGATCGAGAATATCGTCCTCCGGAATATCGAATACAACGGCCAAGGCGCGAATCCGTCGCGTATATACGGCTACAGCGGCGAGCGGCCGGTCGCCGGCGTCACGATCCGCAATCTGCGGGTAAACGGAGAAGCGGTTTTGGATGCCTCGCACCCGTCGCTGGATATTAACGAGCATGCCCTGCAAGTTATTTTTGAATAGATAATCCAATATTGAACAAGTCGGGATTTAGTTCACTAATTTAGAATAATTCGAGTAACTGCGCGGATTTAATGAGGCAAACCTCATTCCCCGAGAAGGCAGCCCCATAGCGAGTGAGGTTTACCTCACTACTCATCTGAGGATAAATAAAGTTCTAAAAAACCATCGCCCGGGTTGGACGATGGTTTTATTACACTGAAATCAAAACATATTGTCAGTCTCGATGCAGCGCAGACCTGTACCGGAAGCTGGTACTACCCATCCGTCGGATCTTCCGCAGCTGCGTTGTATACGTTAAACTCTGTGATTGACCACCAGGTACCCGCACTGCCGGTATTGACGACCTTGATGTAACGAGCCGTCTGCGTGTTGAAGGTTGCCAGTTGGACTTGTTGGCCGTCTGATACTATGGAAGAAACCTTGTTCCAGTCGGTTCCATCCGTAGATACATACACGTCTGCGCTTCGCGAATAGTCACCGATACTGCTGCCGGAATCCAACATAATCTTGTTGAAAGTCTGCGTTTGCCCCATGTCCACTGTAAACGAAAGACCATTGTACTGCCCAGTTCCCGAGCTATACCGAGTGTTTACATTGTCATCAAGCATGTTTTCGGGATTACCGTCGCCCCACGGACTTATATCCGTTGCCGTTGCGGTCCAACCCGTCTTCGACAGCGCAGCGGGTAGACCTTTGACATTGAACGAAGACCCGCCTGAGTACGATCCGTTGCTTCCATACACAGAAACCGCAACCGTTCCCGATTGAAGACCGTCCGGAACGTAAGCGACGATGCTCGAATCTGACCAGCTGCTAATATTAGCCGGGATCGATCCGAAATTCACCGTGCCCAGCCCCTGTACGTTACCGAAGTTAGAGCCGTCGATCGTAACCTTATAGCCCGCCAGGCCTTCGATCGGCGTCAAACTGCCGAAGGCCGGTGTCGGGAAGCTTGACGAATCCTTCGTTGTGAACATCGCCGAGGTTCCGTCAGGGAGCGTATAGGTAAATGAGCCTATCGGGAAATTCCGGCTGCTGCCGGTCTCATTGTATACGACGGTAACCTGCGCCCCTTCCGTGCTGGTCCAGTTCTGCAGCTGGAGGCCTTTTGATACCTTTGTCGGAGCTGCGATCGAACCGGTTTCACTCGAAGACCCATACACATTGATCTCGCCGATGGACCACCAGAAACCGGATTGTCCGGTACTGACGATGCGAATATACTGTGCCGTCTGGGTTGGCACCGTGATGGTTATCTTTCCTATAACCCCGCTGCCTTGTGCAATCGCGCTGCTCCAATTGACGCCGTCATTTGAAACATAAACCTGATATTTAGTCATGTAGTCGAAGGAACTGTTTACGCCGTTTTCAAGGACGATTTGATCGAAGCTCGCAGGGCTTCCCAAATTGACCTGATACCAGTCGCCGTTCTTCAACCCATGCCCGGTGGTCCACCTTGTGCCGAGATCGCCGTCGATAGCGTTCACGGCCGCATCCCCGGACCCATTCCCAACCGAATTCGACGAAGCCGTGACGGTCCACCCGCTTCGGTCCAACAATTTTCCTCCTGTCTGGATAGAGGCTCCGACCGGAAGGGAATAAGTGATCAAGCTATTTTCGGCAGGGATGGTATTCTGATAGTCCAGTAATGCCGGATCGTAGGTTATAATAGCCGAATCAGATGCGGATTTCTTCTTCGGTTTAAACCTAAAGTCATGCGTCGGATCCGAGACATGAATCGCTGCAGGAGAACTGCCTTTCTTCTTAGATCCCGACCACGTAAACGTGACGCCATCGCCGGCGTTCAAGGTGTATTCGAATGATCGCTTTCCGTCTGCAACGCTGATGGTCTTCGACTCGATCCCCGAGTTATACGCAATCAGGACCTTCGATCCATCCGGGTTCTGGAACGCAACATTCTCTACGCTTCCATCCCCGAAGGTATTCGAGTAAATGCGATAGGCTCCGGTCTTTACAAACTTGCTGGCATGAGCGAGTGCGTAATAGTCCACATTCTTAGTTACTTCTCCGTTAACCGGATTAATGGTAAGCAATCCGCGAACCCAAGCTTCACCATCCGTATCGCTGTTGAGCGGACCCCTGTCGGGGTCAAGTGCAATGTTCCATAGAATCACACCGTCCGCCCAATTACGCATACCATTGATAATCCAAGTATGAAGCGAGTCATAAAACGCTTCCTGGTCATTTGCTTGCCAAATACCACCCGTTGCTTCCGTGATAAAAACTTCTTTTCCTGGATAGTCGTTGTGGACTAGAGTTTGTGAAATGGGGTTGCCGCTATAGATGTGCCATCCCGTTCCGGCGGCGTACTTGGAGGCCTCAGAGTCGCTAAATATCTTCTCGGGATACGAAGGCACATCCCAGTTGTGATCCCAAGCTAAAATCTTCGTCGAAATACGGTTAGCCGCAAACGCCTCGCCCATCTCCTTAATCAACGCGGATTCCTGGTACGCGGACAGAAACATGCCGGGATAGGTGGGAGTGCCCATGGGTTCATTTTGCGGCGTAACATAGGATACTGGCACACCGGTATTCTCGTAAGCTTGTACGTACTTTACAAAATAGTTGGCGAGCTCATCATAGTACCCATCCTTAAGAGTACCTCCTATCATAGAATCGGAAGTCTTCATCCAACCTGGCGGGCTCCACGGAGTAGCCATGATTTTCATAGAAGGGTTAAGCGAAAGAGCCTCCTTCAGAGCCGGAATGATGTACTCCTCATCATGCTCGATAGAGAAGCCCGCCAGCGTCGGATCCGTTTCTCCCGCCGGCATGTCGTCATAGGAGTAATTCCCGGATGCATTGAAATCCGTAGCGCCCATCGGAGTGCGGAGTAAGCTAAGACCGATGCCTGACGAAGGATCAAACAGATTGCTCATCAGCTCCGTGCGCTGGGATTCCGACATCTTGTTCCGGATTAGCCAAGCGGAAGAGTCGGTCATGCCCGCCCCAAAACCTTGAACTTCTTGATACTTGCGGCTTGCGTCGACATTGATTGTAAGCGGGTTAGTCGTTTGCACGGTTTGGAATAACACATCGTCCTGTTGTTCAAGCCACTTGTCGCCCGATATGTCTGTCAGCCAAACCTGAACGGAATTTCTTTCCGCAGCCTGGATTGGATAAGATGGTATGAAAACAAGACTGATACACATGATAGACACTAATAGTAGAAGGAAAGATTTTTTTGTTATGTTCATGTTCGTTCTCCTAACAGAAGAGATTTTTTGGCTATAAACCATTGCCCCTCGAAGCGTTCGAAAACGCTTCCAAGGATCAGTGGAAATCTGCGAACACCATACATCGGAGAACGGATGTTCAAGACGTATGGATTGTTCGCTAATTTCCCCCTCCCCCCAGAACAACTATAATTTATATATCCTTACTTGATAGGGGATCTCGTTCTTCCCGTTACAAAAAAATGATAATCCTAATGCGGATGAGGACGGATAAATCAAATCGGTAATCACGACAAGACCATCGTTCGCAAATACTTCAACGGAGGAGCGATCTACAAGAAGACGAAGTTGTAGACTCTGCTGATCGGGCGGCATGATCGCTTGATGTTTGCCGGAGAAATGCTCATGAAAATCAACGGTTCCCGAACGAGTGCGGTCTACAAATACGGCCGAATCCTTCACGGAATAACCTGCTACCGTTTCTTCCTGTTCCGAGGTTCTTAGTTTAAACCCAAAGGAGTCAATCCCCTCTCCAGGCTTAAATTCGACCACAATTTCATACGTTTCCAGTTGTTGATCCTTCAATACCAAATTCAGTTCGTTTACAGCTTCCCCTTCCGTCTCTATAAGAAGAGTTCTGATCTTTTCCAGTTCCCTCACAGGACGTTGAATCAATACCGTTTCGCCATTTCTTGATTCCAGTGTAAGCTCCCTTGGAATCGTCATGGCGCCTCTCCAGCCTTCGGTAGGAGTCGTATTCGCATATTTCCAATTGCTCATCCAGCCGATATAGATTCGGCGTCCGTCTTCTTCCGGTATGTCCGACCAGCTTACGCCTGCATAATTATCCCTGCCATGATCTAACCAGCGAACGGTTTGGGAAGCTTCATCCGGTATAAAGGTGCGACCGTCGAGATGCCCGGTAAAGTACTGGGTTCTTGAGCCCTCCTTGATGTGAGGCTCGTTTCCAATGCTTACAAGCAAGACCCATTTCCGTTGCGTTCTATCCCCATCAAGAGATAACGCGAACAAATCGGGACATTCCCAGACGGCGTCATGGGAACCGATCCCTTCACCGAATTCGCTGCCAAAGGTCCATTCTATTAAATTGGGCGAATAGTATAGGCAAACTGTTTGGCCGCAAGCGAGAACCATCACCCAACGCTTCGTTTCTTCATGCCAGAAAACCTTCGGATCCCGAAAATCATGATAGGTGTCAGAAGTGACAACCGGATTACCCCTGTATTTGATCCAGGTCCTGCCACAATCTTTGCTATAGGCAATACTTTGGCTTTCCTTTCGTGTCAACCCGGGGTTATGATGAGTAAAAATAGCGACAAGACCAGGCTTTCCGCCGAAAAAACCCGTTGTGTCGTTCCAATCCACCACAGCGCTGCCTGAAAAAATCATGCCCTTCTCATCGGGCGCCAGCGCTATGGGGAGGTGTTCCCATGTCATGAGATCCCTGCTTACCGCATGTCCCCAATGTATAGGTCCAAAGTCCGTTCCGTACGGATGGTGTTGGTAGAAAAGATGATATTCCCCATCAAAATATACCAGCCCATTCGGGTCATTCATCCATTCAGACGCAGGAGAAAAATGAAACTTGGGACGGTACTTATCAACTTTTATAGTTTGCAACATCTTCTCTTCCTCTCTATCCTGATCGCTCATATTCGCTACAGTCCAAATAGGCAGGCAAACAATGAGTTCCGTTAAAGACAGAACTCATTGTTACCTATATTGATCTTACTGACCTAACGAGCTTTGAATTTCTGGCGTGATTTTGTCGCCGCCTTCTTTTTTCCACTGTTCTACAAATGAATCAAAGGTGTCGATCGGTTGCACGCCGATAATGATTTTGGAGAACGTTTCGTACTCGAGTTTTTTCAAATTGCCCCATCGTTTATCCATCGTTTCGGTTTTTGCATAAGTCAAGGTATTGACCCACTTGAACTTACCGCCCACATAAGGCCTCAGGCCGATGCCAAAGGAATAAACCAATCCGAAATCATTCGCCTTGTCCCCGGAGAAATCCCAACCCGAAATGTTCAAATTGTCGTACGGCTTGGTTTTGAAAGCGATCATCTTGTCGAATATCGGGATTGCGCCAGGATCGTAGCTGTCAAAGTCAGCGCGTATCTCGTCGACCGTTCCCTTGCCCTCAGTATAGTCAATCATTCCCTGCAGGATCTTGGCGGGACCGTCCGCGTATGAGTACGTCAGGTAGAACGGGTATGGATAATCCGACAAAACCGCCCGGTCCTCCTTGGCGACGAGTTTATCCAGGCTAGCTGTTTTAATGTTCAGCAGTTTAATAATAGCTTCCGGATTTTTGGCGTCCTTGCTGATGACCGCAAATTGAGAGGCCGCGTTGCCGCCTTTCGCCAGGGTAATACCGTCAGATCCGGAAGGCAAAAGATAAGCCTGCCAGTTAGCGTTATTGTCGTTTCTCCAGCTGTTTCCAATCTCGGTGAAAGGGTTCCACCAAGTACCGAAGAACAACCCCGCTTTGTTATTTGAAATCAGTTCCTCTGTATTAGACGTCAACATGTCCTTGGAAATCAGCCCTTGTTTGTACATGTCGGCCAACTTCTGAAGGGCCGCCTTTGTTTCGGGCAGAATCGAACCGTAAACCGCTTCGCCGTTGCTGTCCTTTACCCAAAAGCCGGGGAAAGCGTTGAAGGCTGAGAATATGGAATCAAAGTGCAAACTGAAGTTCTGGTCATCCATATCCTGGTACAGTTTTCCGTCTTTCTTCGGACCCACAAGGCCAACCGTATCCGGTTTGCCGTTGCCGTCCGGATCTTGCTCGACGAACGCTTTCGCCACGGCTGCAAGCTCATCCAGGTTCGTAGGCGCTTTGAGCCCTACTTTATCCAGCCAATCTTGACGAACCCACATGACAGGCAAGAAATCCACAAGCGGTTTGGCGCCAGGAATGCCATACATCTTGCCGTCTTCCTTGACCAGGCTGTCGAACAATTCCTTGTTGGAGTCGTATACTGCCTTCACATCCGGGCTTGCGTACTTCTCCCAAACCTCGGAGATGTCCATGGCGAGGCCTGATTTGACAATCGCTCTGTACTGGGGATAAGTCAGATTCGTCAAGTAATCCGGGATAGTCCCGCTTGCGATTGCCAAATCCACTTGCTTCGGATAATCGGATGCGACGAATGCATTCTTGATCTCAATGTTGTAATCTGCCTTAAGCTTCCTTGTGTACGCATTGTCTTCCAAGGATTGGCCGTCAGGGTATTTCGCATCCGGATTCGCCCATGTTCCCCTCGAAAGAACGGTCAGCTCTGGCTGTTTGCCAAACGGATCCGCTTGCGTCACTGTTGGAGCCGTAGGCTCGCTAGTAGAAGACTGGGTGTTACTGCCATTGTCGCTATTGCTCCCATTGCCGGTACAACCCGCGAGCAAGGAAGCGACAAGCGACAAAGACAGGGCTGCTGTGCTCGCCTTTCTGATGATGCTTGATTTCTTCATACGTACATTCCCCTTTATTATTATTTATGTCAAAGGATGTTCTCCTCGGACAACAACGCCCCGGACACGCTTGTTATCCCTTCACGGATCCAAGCGTAATCCCTTTCACAAAATATCTCTGCAAGAACGGATAGATCAGCATCACCGGAATTATCGCCACAAAAATCTTGGCCGCATTCAAGGATCCGTTGTTCAATTTGGTGGCACGGTCGAGCTCTTCAAGGGACAGGTTCGCCAGATTTTCAAGGCTCGCCGAGACGACCAACTGCTGAATATAGGTTTGCAACGGATAACTATCCATTTGCGTGGACAGGACCATCCCTTGAAAGAATTCATTCCAATGCCCTACCATCGTGAACAAAAGGACGGTCGCCAATACAGGCTTCAGGAGCGGCAGCAATACCTGATACAGGACTCTCCACGGACCAGCCCCGTCGATTTTCGCCGCCTCTTCCAGCTCTTCCGGCAGATTCTTGATGAAGTTCGTAATCAGAATCATGTTGAATATCGGAATTCCGCCGCTTAGCACCAAGCCCCAGATGCTGTCCATCAGGTTGTAGTTCCTCATGGTGATAAACCAAGGAATCAAACCGCCGTTAAACAACAAGCAGAAGATGAATGCCCACATCAGCAAATTGCGTCCCGGAAATTGCCTGCTTGTTCTGGATAACGGGTACGCTGCGAGCGACAACACCAGCATCGTAAACGCCGCTCCTAGTACAACCCGTTGTATCGATACCCAAAACGCTTTAAAGAAACCGGAATCCGATAAAATCGCGTCAAACGAATATAAATTGAAGCCAATCGGATAAACAGATACAATTCCCGCCTGCACGGCTTCTTTTTCACTCAACGCAACCATCAAGGTATACCAGAGCGGCAACAAACTCAGCAGCGTCAAGCTAATGAGAATGATTAAATTGAATACGTCAAATGCTTTTGATCCCAATGAACGATTCTCGATCACTTTACTTCCTCCAAACTTAGAAGATTCGATAGCCCAAGAGCTTCCTTGCCAGCCAGTACCCCGCGGTAATAAGAATAAAGCTGACGACCGATTTCAATAAACCAACCGCTGTGCCGAAACTGAAATCCAACCCCTGCAGCCCAGCGCGATAAACAAAAGTATCAATAATATCTCCAGTGCTGTACACAAGCGGATTGTACAAGTTGTATACTTGATCGAAGCCTGCATCCAGGATGCCTCCAAGCGACAAAATGGCTAATAGTGCGATGGTGCTGCGAATGCCCGGCAGCGTTATATGCCACACTTTTCTCCAGCGACCCGCCCCGTCGACCACTGCCGCCTCATAAAGCGTGTGATCAATGCCGGCCAATGCGGCCAAATAGATGATCGCGTTGAAGCCGAAGTTCTTCCATACATCCGACCCGATGAGGAAACCCCTGAATAAATCCGCCTTTTGAAAAAATAGGACAGGATCAAAGCCCATAAATTCCAACAGGTTGTTAACCGGACCATTGTACGAAAAAATTTGCAGCATAATGCCGGATAAAATAACCCAGGACAAGAAAAAAGGCAGGTATACGCTCGTTTGAATCGTCTTGACCAAGTACTTTTGCCTTAGCTCATTCAGCAGCAGCGCGAATATTAATGGAATGAACAAATTGCAGATGATTTTGCCAAAAGCAATGATCAATGTGTTCCTCAAGGCAACTCGCGCATCGTTCAACTCAAACATGTATTGGAAATGCTCAAAACCGACAAATTCCGAATGCAGAAACCCTGTCCCCGCATTGTAATCCTGGAATGCCATCACAATTCCAAACATCGGAGTGATTTGAAACAAAGCCAACCAAATTAAAGCCGGAACAAGCATGATCCAATAATGCTTTACATCGGGATTCTTAATCCTGCGCCGCTTTAACCCCACATTTTCATTTTTCAAATTAGTACTCACTAGCGAGAATCCCTCCACATTCTAAAATTCACAAAGTATTGCGTCGCTCCCGATAAAACGATTTTATATTTCATTTGTCGCCCCCTAGAGTATAATTCTGCTCTTAGTCATGAATACTTGTGAATACGTATTATAACAATGGAAGCACTTACAACGAAAGCATAACACTTTGATTTAACAGCTGTCAATACTAATCTAAAGGTATGAGCTTGAATATCACTGGCAATGCCAGGATTGATTTATTCACGATTCTAGAATACGATTTCTTAAATTAAAAATGTATTCTTGAATATTAAAAATTTTATTCAGAATATATTATTGCTATTCGTTTTATGATATAGTAACTCTGAAAGGAGCTTATCCCTATGGCAAAACTGACTATGAAGGAAATAGCAAAAAAGGCGAAAGTGTCCCAACCGACTGTATCCCGGGTCCTTAATGGCCATAAAGGAGTCAGCGAAGAAATCGTCAATGCCGTTATGAAAGTGGTTGAAGAGGTTGGCTATGTTCCCAATAAAGCGGCTCAAACGTTGAAAAGAAGCAGTACGAACATTATTGGCATTAGCACAAGGGAGATCGACAATCCTTATTTTGTGGATATCATTGATTCGCTGGAGCTTGAAGCGAGGAAGAACGGGTACAATATTCTGTTACACAACTCCAAATATAATCCGGTGACGGAATGGGAGAACATACAAAACTTTGTTTCCCGGCAGGTGGACGGGATCATCATCGTGCCTTCAAGCGATTTTAACCTTGAGCGGATTTCAAAGCTGGATATCCCCACCGTTGTGATCACCAATAATAAAAAAATGCTCGACAGTGTCGGAATCAACCATCTTCAAGCAGGCAAATTGGCGGGAGAAAGCTTCATTCATTCCGGACACAAGACATTTGGATACATTGGATCGATACGAGACGACGAAAAATTTTACGGTTTGGAAAGCGTTTTGCAAGAAAACGGCTTTATGTTTGACCCAAATAACTTCCTGCTGGTTGAATCTTCAAATGACAGCTTTATGATTCGCAGATATATCGAAAAATTTTTGGATGAGTCGGAGAAGCTTGAATTCACATGTCTATTCGCGGAAAATGACATCATGGCCCTTGAGTTCATGAGAGCCGCGCAGCAAAGACAAATTCGGGTTCCCGAAGACGTGAGCATCATAGGTTTTGACGATACGTATCTGTCGAAAATCATGGAGATTTCAAGCATGCATCAACCGATTAAAGAAATGGTAAAGACTACTTTTGAAATACTCCTGAACCGGATCCATCAAGAGGTGCCCTCCAGCTTGGTAAATATTATGATGGAACCCACATTGATCGAAAGAAAAAGCTCCAAGTTTAGACGAAGATAGTTTACCATGAGATACTCAGAGTTGAAGGAGCGGTTGTACCGAAGGTTATACCGGGACAACCGCTTTGGTTTGTTGATCGATTGCCTGCACTGCGTACGATACGCTTCGTACCGCATCTCGTTGCCTTCTTTACTGCTTCTTGTACCAGTTTCCTATACAAAAAAACCGGAATAGCCCCGGTTTTATCCATTCTTCTTCGATTCCTGCCGGTAATCGTTCGGCAGCTGTCCGTATTGCTTTTTAAACATATCGCTGAAATGGCGCGCGTTGTTGTAGCCGACCTTCTCCGCGACCTCGTAGACCATCAAATCCGTGCGGGCCAGCAGCTGCGCCGCATGACTCATCCGAACCTCCGTCACGTACTGCTTATAGTTCTGTTTCGTATGCTTCTTGAAGAAGCTGCTGAAATAATAAGGATTCATATACACCATGCTGGCCATGGACTCCAAGGTGATTTCCTCGGCAAAATGCTCGTCGATATGCTGCTTCACTTTAGCCAGTACGATCTTGTCCTTATTGCCGGTATCCGTGCCGATTTCTTCATGCATTTGGCGGAACAAATCCGTAATGGCCCCGCTCATCTCTTCAAAGGACTCATAAGAGGCCAGCAAGCTTTGCAGCTCGCCTTTATTCATGACCTGCTTCGAAAGCTGGATCCCCGCTTTGACAAGCTCCTGGAATATAAACACCATGGAAGAGAAGCTCGTAGAAATCGCAAGCGACCGGTTGCCGTACGTTTCCTTACGGATCATCTCCAGCCACTTGCTTAGCTGATCGTTCACCTCCGTCCAGGTTTTGGAGGTCATGTGACGGATAATGCTCCACTGCTGCTCATACAGCTCCTGATTAAAAGCTTGGTCCTGAGCGGGCGGAATATAGCTAAGCACGCGGTTCAAACCGACGAAAAATTTGGTTTGCAGCGTGTTCTCCGCCTCGCGGTACGCTTCGGCGAGCTTCGGCATCCCATCGACGGTCCGGCTTACCGCAACGGAAACTTTCAGCTTCAGGAAGGTTTCGATCTTGCTCTTGACATCCTCGGCTAGCAGTATTGAATCCTCCGGCTTATCATGGCTTGCCGCGATGACGTGATGATCCCGCTTCATGAAGGCGAATCCGATTCCCGCATCCGTAATCGTCTCCTGCAGGACGTTCCCGATGGCAAACTCGATCAGTTTTTTTTCTTTCTCATTCCAGCGGTCGGATTCCTCCCGCAGACGTTCGATTTCGATGATCGAGACGGAATACAGCGGACCTCGAAGCTGCGCTTCCACCTCGCGGTAGACCTTCGCCTGCGGGGACAGATTTCCGTCGGTCATTTGAATCAGCGCATCCTGCAGCTCTTCAATCCGGGTTTTCCTTTCCAATAACTGCAGCTTTCCTTTTCTTTTCTCTTCTTCATGATGAAGAGAAATCACCGACAACGTCTTCTCAAGCACGTTTTCCAGCTGCTGCTTAACGACCGGCTTCACCAAATAATCGATAGCGCCGTAAGCTACCGCGTCCCTGGCATAGGAGAATTCCTGATAAGCGCTGATGAAAATTACTTTAACCGGCAAATTGCGCTGCTTGATTTCCTTGATGATATCAATGCCTGACCGGAACGGCATGCTGATATCGCTGATGACGATATCCGGCTCAAGCTCCTCGATCCGCTGCATAAGCTCGTTGCCGTCGTAGGCTTGCCCGGCGATTTCCATCCCGAAGGCCTTCCAGTCGATCAGCTTGCGAAGCCCTTTAATGATGATCGGTTCATCATCCGCCAGTATGATTCGGATCATGCGGCAGCCCCTCCTTTATGGAAAATAACAATAATACGGATGTTCCCACATGCTTTCTGCTGCTCACGGATAAGCCGTAACCCTCGCCGCAAACCGACTTAATCCGTTCATGAACATTTTTTAAACCGACGTTTTTGGAAGGCGCCCCGGGATCCTCCAAGGAAATGTTCAGACGGTCCAGCTCGTCCTTCTCCATGCCGATCCCGTCGTCGTATACCGTAACCGCTAGCTTATCTCCGTCCGTTTCGAACGAAATTTTGACGGTGCCCTTGCCTTTCGGGCGCAGGCCGTGCTGGACTGCATTCTCGACGATGGGCTGCAGCGACAGCTTCAGGATCGGCCAGTCTAAGTTGACCTTGTCCGAAATAGCGTAGACCAGATCGAAACGGTTCTCGAACCTGACCTCGATTATATAGAAATAATCCTTTAAATGCTCCAGCTCCCTGCGGATCGTCACCAGTTCCTCGCCGTAATCGATCACGTATTTCAATTGGTTCGACAGCGACAAAATCATATCGCCGACCTCGACCGCGTCGCTGTGGACGGCATTCATCCGGATGACCTCAAGCGTGTTGTATAAATAATGAGGACGGATTTGGCTTTTCAACGCGTTAAGCTCCGTTTGCTTCTGCTTGATCTCGGCTACATACGCTTCATTGATGAACGCCTTCAGCCTGTCGACCATCCGGTTGAAGCCATGTGCCAACCGTCCCATTTCGTCATTGCCGTTCACTTCGACTTGAATTTCGAGATTGCCGGACTCCACCTTCGTCATTTGCTTGATCATGCCGCGTATAGGAGCCGCCAGCCGGCGGGAAAACCACGTGCCCATGACGATCAGAACGATCGAGCAGATACCGATGGCAATATATACGGCCGTGCTTGTCGTTTCCAGCTGTTCAAACAATTCATCGCTGGCGAATTTGACGAGAATCTCGCCGTCGATAAACGGGATTTCCTCGCTAAGCACCAAATGCCCCCGGTCCGATGCCCGCAGGTCGGCACTCTGGATCGTTGACAGCTCTCGATTGCTGAAATACAGACGGTTCTGTCCGTCCAGCACATATAGCTCATCCTTCTCGCCGAGCTTAAGCTCGCGCAGGAACTGGTCGGCCAAACGGACGTCGACGTCGAAAAATAAGGTGCCGACGATCTTCGGCTCGCGCGTTAACGCACCCGACGTATCGATTAAGTTTCTGCCGATCGTGATGACCTGCTCATTGGAGCCAAACACGTAGCTGTCGGCATGCGTCGGATAAACGAGAAGATCCGTCGGATTATCCTTCATCGCAGCAAGCCAGACGTCTGCAGGAAGCTTGTCCGGCATAATCACTTTGTTTTCTTTGGCCTGATAATAAAGCTTCCGGTCCTTGGTTCGGATAAAATAAGCGCTGTTAATATAGCGGTCGCTGTACATGACCATCTTGAGAAAGGTATCGATCGGCACCGCATTGATTTGTTCCCGTTCGTTGACGTTCCGGGTCTGGTTGTCGGCGAAACTTTCGAGGAACGTATCGTATCTGCCCGTATACATCAGCAAAGAGATCTCATTGTAATTATTGAAAGCCGAGTTCAGGTTATAGCTGACATACAAGACCATTTGGCGCAAATTATCCTTCGTATACCGCTCGACATGACCGGAGAAGGTCTCAACGGAATAATAGCTCAGCGCAAACAAGGGAATTAAGCCCACGATAATAAAAGCCGCAGAAAATTTGACGAACACGCTGTTCCATTTTGGCATCCAATTCTTCACGCCGCAGCTCCCCTTTATTTCAATCTCCGCCGATTTATCATACCACACCGCAGCATAACACGAATGGCTACCCCTTGGATCTGTCCGATCGTCGGGGTAGCCGTTTGGCTTACGCTATAAGATTTAAGATGGCCTTACCATAAATATAAGTCATTGCCTTTAAGCTTGAAGACGGCCTCCATGAAATAATAATCGCCGTAAATAATTGGCGTATGACGGTTATCGTGATGATAGGCCGCTGATCCGTTGATCAGGATGTTGTCGGAATCCGTCGTCCAATCGCTGCGGGATGCGTCAAGCGTCTTCAGCAGCTTCAATGCCGCGCCGATGTATACGTCCTTCTCATGCGGATCGACGGCCTTGGCTATTTCAATCAAACCGCATGCCGCGATAGCCGCCGCCGTCGAATCTTCGTACGCGGGCTCCTTCGGCTGCCTGAAGTCAATCGGTATAATGCCACTCTCCGGGATATTAGCCATAAAATAATGCGCGATCCGTTTCGCCGTATGCAAATAATCTTCTTTGCCGGTATGAATATAGCTCATCATAAAGCCGTATAGCGCCCAGGTCTGTCCCCTTGTCCAGGAGGAGCCCTCCGCATAGCCTTGGCCCCCGTAGGTTCTGACCACGCCGCCCTGGAAAGGGTCGAACTCCACGATATGGTTGACGGAGCCGTCCGGCCTTACGAACGCCGACATGGCGGTATCCGCGTGCTTCATCGCAATTTGCTTGAATCTCGGGTCGCCCGATTCCTCCGTTGCCCAATACAGCAGCGGGATGTTGAACATGCAGTCTATAATCGCCCAGCCCCGGGTATCGCTTCCCTCGAGATCGTTCCACGCGCGGATGAATCCACCGGCCAGATTAAATCGGCCGGCGAGCAGATTGGCTGCGTGCATCGCTCTTTTCCGGGATTCCGGATTGCCCGTAACCTTGTAATTCGCTACGCTGGTCGGCAGCCACATAAATCCGACATCGTGATGCAGGCCGTAAAATTGATGGAAGCATTCGTCCAGCTTCTCTTCCGAAACGGATGCAATTTCTTTATATTTCTCGTTGCCGGTTTCATGATACATCAGCCACATCATGCCGCCCCAGAAGCCGTTCGTCCACCAGTTAATCCCGTCCGTCTCCGTGCCCGTCGGGTTATCTGCCGCGCGGTCGTCATGCGTGCCGCCTATCGTCGTATAAGGAATTTTATGCCTGGACTTTTCGCTTACCCCGTCCATTTTCGCCGTTATCTTATGAATAACGCCATTCAGCCAAGCCTGATCATTCGTTTGCAGCATGTTTCGTTCCTACTTTCCACTCGTATAGTTTCCTTCAAACTACCCTTTAATAGCCCCGGACGATACGCCCTTCACGAAATACTTCTGCAGGGAGAGGAACGCAATCAGAACCGGGACTAGCGACATCGTCGTGCCGGCAAAAATCATATCCCAGCGCGAGGAGAACTCGCCGACGTAATAGAATAGCTCTACGATCATCGTTTTGGCTTGGCCCGCAGGCAGCACCATCATCGGCATCAGGAAGTCGTTCCAAATGCCAAGCCCCTGCAGCACGACCATGCTGGCCGTAACCGGTCCGAGCAGAGGGAATACGATTTTCCAGAAGATGCCCGTTCTCGTGCAGCCGTCGATTTCCGCGGATTCTTCGATCTCCCGCGGCACGCCTTTGAGAAAGCTTGTATAGAGCAGGACACCGAAGCCGACGGAGCCGGCGATATAAATCAGGATGGGTCCCCAGAGGGTGCCGAACAATCCGATCATCTTCAGCTGCTTGAACAAAGGAATCATGTATACCTGAAACGGAATCATCATGCCGAACAGGAAATACGTGAATATGCCGTTCGTCCATCTCGTGTTCGTTCTCTCGATCGCGTAAGCCGCCATCGGGATCACAAGGATCATAACGGCAATCGAGCAGAGCGTCAGAATCGCGCTGTTAAGCATCGCTTCCGGATATTTGGTCTCGGTCAGCAGGTACCTGAAGCTCTCCAGATAGAACTCTTTCGGAAACGCGATCGCATCGCGCATAATTTCGCTGTTGCTTTTGAACGCGGACATGATATTGAAAAAGATCGGAAAGGCAAATATTACGGCAATGAACAGGGTTACGATGAGAACGATAACGTCAATGGCTTTTATTTCTTTTTTCATGTTACATCTGCACCTCTCTCTTGCGAAGCAGCTTAATCTGAATGAGGGAGATAAGCAAGGTGAGCAGGAACAGCACGATCGCCAGTGCCGTACCGAAGCCTTGTCTCAATTCGCCAAAGCCGACCTTATAGATGATATACGTCAACGTTTCCGTTGCAAACCCCGGACCGCCGTCGGTCATAACCGCGATTTGATCGAAAATTTTCAGCGACCCGATCATCGACAGCATGACGCAAACCGTCGTAGCTCCCGCAAGCAGCGGAAACGTAATGTGCCGGAACTGCTGCCAGCGATTCGCGCCGTCTATGCTCGCCGCTTCGTTCAATTCCTGAGGTATGCCCTGCAGGCCTGCCAAATAAATAATCATATAGTAACCGGCTGCCTTCCAAACGGTGGACAAAATAATCGATATCAAGGCGAAATCGGGATCGCCCAGCCAATCCGTCTTCAGAGAGCCGAGACCAATCATATCCAATAATTGATTCATAACGCCGAAATTGTAATTCAGAATAATCATCCAGATAAAGCCCATAATAATACCGCTCATCAGAACGGGGAAATAAAATATACTGCGAAACAGGTTGCGGAACCATCGTACCTGATCGACCAATATAGCGAGTGCCAGAGCGACGATATTCTCCAAAATCACTAACGAGACAGCGAAGATCATCGTATTTTTCAAGGCGTTATGGACGCGGGGGCTCTTGACGATTTCGATAAAGTTGTCCAATCCGATGTAACGGATGTTGTCGCTGATCCCGTCCCATGACGTAAAGCTGAGGTATACGCTGCTCAGCGTCGGCACGATGACGAAAGCCGTATATACGAGAAGCGCCGGCAGGATAAACCAAAAGGCGTAATTCGTCCACTTCTTTTTCTTTGTCTGGGCAATCATGGCTTTCTCCTACTTCCTCAAAGAGTTTGATAAGCGTTACGGACCGTTACTTAAAAAGAGAACCTCCGCGTCGGCAGAGGCTGCTCTTTTAATGTCATACGGGTCATGCAGGACTGCAGCTTGCTATTACTGCTGATTGGCTTTCACGTTGTTGTCGTACTCGGTGTCGGCCTGTTTCATATATTCCGTCACGTCGCCGTCCTTCAGCACAAGCTCTTGAAGGAGCTTATAGAACCAATTGCGGAATTGCGGCGGAATCGAGTTGTCGCCGTACCAGTTGGCGAGACCCAACGATTTCACGACGGAATCGTCGCTCATGAGACGAAGCACTTCTTTCATTTGCTCACCCGTTTCATACGTCACATCGGCAGTCGTAGTCGGAATGCCGTTAACGGTGGCAAGGTAAGGACCGTATTGTGCCGGCTCGAAGAAGAATTTGATAAAATCCTTCATTGCCGTCACTTTATCCGCGTCTTTGGCCGCATCAGCCGACAACGACCAGCCTGCAAGGCTTGGCAAACCGGTGATGACCGTTTTGCCTTCGCGGTTAGGCACCGCATAGAAACCGAATTCAAAGTTCGGATCCGCTTCCGAGATTTGGCCGAACATCCAAGGGCCGGAGAACAATTGAGCCGCTTTGCCCGTTACCAGAATGGAAGCCGTCTGGTTGTCAGCCGTGCTGAGCCAGCCTTTGTCCACGTATTTCGCGAACAATTCCTTGTAGTCCGTAACCGCTTTTACCATGTTGGCATCGGTGAAGCTTGCGGTCTTGGCCGTACGCTTCGAGTTCCAATCCGGATCCGCCGCGTATACCTCGTTCTCGAAGAAGTAGTTCGTCCAGAAGCCCATGTGGAAAATATCTTTGCCGCCGACGACGATCGGAGAAATACCGGAAGCCGCAAGCTTTTCTTGAGCAGCCAGAAACTCGTCGTAGGTTTTAGGAAGCTCCGTAATTCCTGCATCGGCATAAGCCTTTTTGCTGTAAATAATACCCTGCGGCGCAGTGCCGGTCAAAGGCGCGTTGAAGATTTTTCCGTCGTATTCCGGCAATACTTTAAACAAGCCTCGAAGTTCTTCGGGCAGCTCGACGATTTTGCCCGCATCGGCGAATACTTTCGTGTCGCGCATTTCGACCAGATCCGGGAATTGGCCTACCGCGTCTTTTGTTTTAAGCCAATCCAGGTATGCCGAGGATGTCGTTTCGCTGTAATTCACGATTTTAATGTGCGGATTTTTCGCCGTGAATGCGTCGATCGTCGTTTCGATCGCTTTCTTCGTTGCCGGGTCGCCGGTGGCGTAAGCAATCGAAAAGCTAACTTCTTTAGGGGCTTCCGTGCCATTATTCGCGGAGTCGCTTGGCGCTGCTCCGTTATTTCCGTTGTTCGCATTATTTCCGCCGCCGCAAGCGGTCAAGATCAAAGTCAAAGCCATCATTGTCGTAACGAATTTAAGCATCGGTTGTTTTGCCATAATGCTTGGACCTCCCTTTATGATCTGCATGGTTTAGAGGAATGCTCCTGCAAGATGTGCGCATCATCTTGTTTCCTGCTTTTCCTTGAAATAAGATTAACATCATTTATCATTTGGTAGAATGAAGTTTTTTAAGACGGATGTGACGCTAATTTAAGATAATCGCTTCCCGGATAGGTCATTATCCCTAATAACCGTCATTGACCGGCATATCCGAAGCCAAGCTTCCTGGTTTACTCTTTCCCCCGGCTCCCTGCTCCATGCGAACAATGGACCTTAAAATTAGGCAAAAAAGCCCCGCAACAGCTGCATTGCGGCTGCGGGACTTTTGATGTATGATGATATTTCTTATGCTTTTCCTTTGACTAGTTTATTAGATGGGCTCCTTCAAATCAATATCCTTAGTTTTGGCTTTTTATTTTCTCTGTCAATACATTGATGATTCTAACAAGTTCCGAATCTTGGCGGATTGTCTTCATTACTTTATTATGTGCATGAATAATTGTAGTATGATCACGTCCTCCGAATGCCTCCCCGATCTTCGGAAGCGAGGAATTGGTAAGCTCCCTTGATAAGTACATCGCTACCTGTCTCGGTAAGGCTACCGCTTTTGTTCGCTTGCGTTCCTTAAAGTCTTCGATTCGCAATCCGTAAAACTCTGCCACATCTTCCTGGATCTTTTGTATGGTAACAGCCCGGGGTGATTGCGAGGGAATAATATCTTTTAAAGCTTCTGCAGCTAAATGAACACTGATATCCTGATTAGCTAGTGAAGAAAATGCGACAACGCGAATGAGTGCCCCTTCCAATTCACGAACATTTGTATTGATATTGTTTGCAATGTAAACCATCGCTTCGTTCGGAATATCAAGATTCTCTGCCTTCGTTTTTTTAAACAAAATAGCGATTCGCGTCTCAAGGTCCGGAGGCTGAATATCCGTTATTAGACCCCATTCGAAGCGTGAGCGCAAACGTTCTTCCAGCGTTGGAATTTCTTTAGGCTTTCTATCGCTCGAGATGATAATTGCTTTGCATTCCTCTTGAAGAGAATTAAATGTGTGGAAAAACTCTTCTTGCGTTTGTTCCTTTCCTGCAATGAATTGGATGTCATCAATCAATAACACATCAATATTCCGGTATTTGTTCCTAAAGGCTTCACCTCGGTTATTCATGATTGCATTAATAAATTCATTTGTGAATTTTTCCGACGTCAAATATAATACATTGGCATTAGGGTTGTGTCCCAATACATAATGTCCGATCGCATGCATTAAATGGGTTTTACCTAATCCAACTCCACCGTACAAAAAGAGTGGATTGTACGCTTTGCCTGGCGCCTCCGCAACTGCGAGCGCAGCTGCATGTGCGAAACGGTTTCCTGTACCTACAACAAAAGTATCAAATGTATACCTGCGATTAAGTGTATCCACATACGAGTTGTCTTGCTCAATCAAAACCGCCGGCTTTGATTCTCTCCCCGTCTCTACAGTTGGAATTTCTTCTTCGACGGTTATGATTACGTGGACATGACGATTGAAACACTCGTACACAGTGGACTTAATCAGATTTAAATAACGGTTTTCTAACCATTCCTGCGCAAATTTTGTTGGGGCGCTCACGTATAAAGTCGAATCATCAAGAACGATTGCTTTCGTTGAACTAAGCCAAGTATCAAAGCTAGGTTTGCTTATCTTAACCCTAATTGCAGAAAGTACCTGTTGCCATAATTCCTGGATCTGGATCTCCACATACATTCATCTCCTTCGGATAAAACTTCCTAGGAACTGTGTTAGAATTAAGTCCTGATCTCTTTCGTGCAAAGAATTACCTCTGGCCTCCTGCGTCCAATTGCTTTCGAATGGACTCAACTGTATAGATGAAAGCTTCAGCAGCTTTGTAGGCATCAAGAGCCCTTTCAAGACGTTTTATATGTTGGATAAATTCGTTTGGACTGTCAGCATATTTTACTAACGACCGTGCGATAAAAAGCAGATCCTCGCGAGCTGCCTTTATGGCGCGGCCATGCTCTTTCTCGATCATTTGGACGGCCATGTGTGTATAAATTGCCGAAAACTCTTTATCCTCGATACGCTGCTCTCTAGCAGCAAGATCACTTTCGCTGATTTCCCAATCGCCAGAATCGGTTTTGGTAGCTGCCAGACGACCATCATTTATCATATTAAGAATCGTTTTATAGTGAACTCCGAGCATGATCGATGCTTCCTTTGCATTCATCAGCCTCACCCTTATCCCTATTTATCCTTATAATAAACGGCACTTGAGGATAAGTAAAGGAATTATTTTTCAAAGTTGGAAAAAAGAAAGTCTAGCTTGATAGACATGAGAACTAGCTGCCGTTATTTAAACGGCAGCCTGGTTGGGATAACAGGTAGAATTATAATCACAGGAATACGTCGAACCGGAAGACCATGGCACCGATTACATCGGTTACAAATGATTATTGAAGAAAACCGATGTGCAATCCCTTTTTGTAAATGCGCATTTACCAAAAGTTCTTACACACCGTTATTCGACGATTAACCGGACTTATAGATCAAATAATCAAAATCCGCATGCTTACCCGTTCCGTTAAGATCCTGCGCGCATAAGCCGATCATCGCGCCGGTAAAGCCCAGCTTGCCGCCGTATTCGTCAGACAGCGCGCCCATATCGAGCTCGCCGCCGACCGCTTCCCACTGCAAGCCGTCCGGCGATGCATAGAACTGCAGCAAACGCTCGTTCACCGCTGCCTTTAGATAATAAGCGGACCAACCGTCCACGCTCAGCTCGCTTGTCCTGTCTTCCTTGTACTTGCCGCCGTTCGAGGATACGACGCCCAGCTTGCGTCCGCCATCCTCGGTGATCCGCAAATAATAATAATCCTGCTCGTCGTAATAAAAGACGAGTCCCGCCATTTGCATGAAATGGTCCGGCTCATATTCCATGCGGGTTTCCACGGTGCAGCGGAAATGCTGCAGCCGCCGCGCGACCATGCTCTGCCGGTTCCAGGAATGAAGCGATTCCCTGCCGCGAAGACGAAGGAAGCCCTGCCGTTCGCTCAGGCTCAGCCAAGACTCCTCCGCAGGAACGCGCAGCGTCTGATACTGCAGGCCAAGCGATGGCGCGTCAAAATCATCCTTTGCCGGCTGCTCCGGGAACGGATGCGGAGCAAGCTCCGGCGACGGCGCTTCCAGAGCCGGCAGCCTTCCTCCATGAGCCAGCCTCAGCCAGCCGTCTTCCGTCCAGACGCAGCGCTGCAGCGACGTCTCTCGGCCGAGCGGATTCAGATTCGTCCCCGGGAACGGGCGGCTGCAAATATGGCACATATACCACTCGCCCTGCTGCGTCTCGACCAGCATGCCGTGTCCCGCGTTTTGAAGCGGATAATCGGCATTCCCGCGCGTCGTCATAACCGGATAATCCGGATCGGTTACGTATGGGCCGTCAATGCGGCTCGAGCGGGCTAACGTAGCCGCGTGATTGATGCCGGTGCCGCCCTCCGCGACAAGCAAATAATAATAGCCGTCGCGTTTGAACAGCTGCGGCCCTTCCGTTACGCCAATGTCGGTGCCTTCGTAGATTTTCCGGATCGGTCCTGTCAGCCTCTGCTCCAGCGGATCGTACTGCTGCAGCAGAATGCCGCCGAAACGGCTTTGACCGTCGCGGAAATCCCACTGCATATTGAGCAGCCACTTGGTGCCGTCGTCGTCATGGAACAAGTAGGGGTCGAAGCCGCTGCCGTTCAAGAGGATCGGCTCGGACCACGGGCCGTTCATATCTTCCGCCGTTACGAGGTAATTGCACAAGTCTTTATATACGCCTTTTCGCGCCTTCACATCGGTGTACAGCAAGTAATAGATTCCGTTGTCGTAGGATATCGCGGGAGCCCAAATGCCGCCTGAGCTTGGATTTCCACGCAAATCGAGCTGAGAGATGCGCTGCAGGGCATGGGGAATCAGCTCCCAATTCGCCAAATCCTTGGAGTGGTAGAGCTGAACGCCCGGAAACCACTCAAAGGTGGATGTCGCAATATAATAGTCATCGTCGACGCGCAGAATAGAAGCATCGGGATTAAAGCCGGTTAAGATCGGGTTTTGAATCACTGGCATTAAACCTCCATTCACAAATTGTTATGTCATTGAGCTGCAAGATGATCTCTGCCTACAGCTGCCTTACTTATACGATGCCCCATGGCGCGAGTGACTGCCGCGGCGATAAACTGCCATTGTTGTCTGCAGCCGTCGCTTCCGTCCGGGTTGCCAATGCCTTTTTTCCCTTCTGCAATTTCGTTTCCTCTCTGGCCGGCGCTTCAGGTTGTACTTGGAATTCCCCGTATCCGAGGCGCAAACGGTGCATGCGAAAGGCACGCCGGCGGAGCTGCCGCTTTCACTTACGGGATTGCCTCCCGGCTATAAAATGATCGTAGCATATTTCCTTTTTTCACGAGTGCATGTTTTTTTAGAATAAAGTGCAGTTATTTAACCGAATTCATCGGGGTCAAGAACTAAGCTGCCTCTCGGCAGATAGATTTTTGAAATGAGGCCTATGAAAATCGGCGTAGTTTCCAAATTTGAAACTAATCGATTGGAGTTGGAGCTGAATCGAGGATTAATTTCAAATTTTGAAATAGATCAACGGCATCTGGAGGTTTTTCATGTGAATGAAGTGCTAT
Source organism: Paenibacillus harenae DSM 16969 (assembly GCF_000422465.1). Taxonomy (GTDB): domain Bacteria; phylum Bacillota; class Bacilli; order Paenibacillales; family Paenibacillaceae; genus Pristimantibacillus; species Pristimantibacillus harenae. The sequence continues at coordinate 366,004 of NZ_KE383843.1, forward strand.
AGTTTCAGTTCTCGAAACTAATTGATTGCGCGCCATTGAAGTCAATATTAATTTCAGATTTTGATACTATGTTTCCTGTTTTTGCACTTGAAAAGCTCTATTCAACGATGGCGAATCAAGCTTGTCTCCGTTCCGGCTGAATGAGCGGCTCAGCTCTTCATAATCGGCGAAAATTATATTATATGCTCAAATAGAAAGAGGACCTCCATGATTCGGGGTCCTCTTCGTATATCAGTTAAATGGATGCAGCTTTATTACCGGCTGCCGTTTAGGGGCTCGTTCTCCGATTTGGCCCCGCCGCGTCCGTTATTCCCGGACGAGCCGCCGCCATGGCTTTGATTCCCGGAAGAGCCTCCGCCTTGTCCGCCATGGCTTTGGTTCTCGGAAGAGCCTCCGCCTTGTCCGCCATGGCTTTGGTTCTCGGAAGAGCCTCCGCCTTGTTGACCGTGGCTTTGGTTCTCGGAAGAGCTTCCGCCTTGTTGGCCGCCAAAGCCTTTATTTTCCGACTTCGCGCCCCCATTGCCTTTGTGCTCGGATTTTTTGCCGCTGCCGCCAAACCCTTTATTTTCGGTCTTCCCGCCTTCGGCTCCGTCACCCATACCGTCTCCGGCTCCGTCACCCATACCGTCTCCGGCTCCGTCACCCATACCGTCTCCGGCTCCGCCGCCTGTACCGTCTCCGGCTCCGCCGCCTGCACCGTTTCCGGCTCCGCCGCCTGCACCGTTTCCGGCTCCGCCGCCTGCACCGTCTCCGGCTCCGCCGCCTGCACCGCCTCCGGCTCCGCCGCCTGCACCGCCACCGGCTCCGCCGCCTGCACCGCCACCGGCTCCGCCGCCTGCACCGTCTCCGGCTCCGCCGCCTGCACCGTTTCCGGCTCCGCCGCCTGCACCGTCTCCGGCTCCGCCGCCTGCACCGTCACCCATACCGCCACCAGCTCCGCCGCCCGCGCCGCCTCCGGCTCCGGCACCGCCTCCGGCTCCACCTTGACCGGCTCCTTTGCCGTTCCAGTTTCCTTTCGCATTATTCCCTGTTTTTAATGCTGAATAGGAATAGGTAATGGACTTCAACGTAGCCGCATCCACCGCGCCGGTTACCGGCAAGCCGTGCGACTTCTGGAAGTATTTAACGCCGCGCATGGTTGCCGCGCTGTAATAACCATCGATTGGCCCGGCATAACTGCCCAATGACTTCAACATTCCTTGAATGACATAGACATCGGGCCCTTTCGCTCCCTTGCCGACGGCAAGCCCCGTATCCGGCATGCCCGCCATCAGCACAAATGCCAGCATAAGTGCGCCTATATACTTAGCCGTACGCCAGCTTTTTTTTCGTTTGCCTTGCAACTCCATTACTTCCTGCTTTTGCTGCATGCGAATACACCATCCTTTTGGTTTGTTTTTTAACCCGTCTTACTATCTCCAATATTTGAAATTTATTACATTCAACTTTGTTTTTCTCTGAAAGTTTGCTGAATATCCCTTTAAAAGGATGCAACTTTGCGTCAAAAAGCGGATAATAAACCATAGTTTCAATGGAGGAGAGATAGCTATGGCATCCTTTAAGGGGATTAAAATATTACTGGTCGATGATGAGCCGAACATTGTGCAGTTTCTGGAGCTTGGGCTGTTAAACGAGGGATTTGAAATATGCACGGCTCATGACGGGGAATCCGCGCTGCAGGAGGCTGCATCTTTCAAGCCCCATGTCGTCATCCTCGATGTCATGATGCCGGGAATGAACGGCTTTGAAGTGTGCCATGCGCTTCGGGCGACGGGCGATAATATCGCCGTCATCATGCTTACGGCAAAGGACGAGATCGACGACCGCGTCAAAGGCCTGACGTTAGGAGCCGACGACTATGTCGTAAAGCCGTTCAGCTTCAGCGAGCTGCTGGCACGCATCGGGGCCAGGCTGCGCAACCAGTTCCCGAATCTGCTCGGAGAGGTGGCGTATGGCCCCTTCCTGCTCGATGACCGGAGAAAAGCGCTGAGCTACATGGACCGGATTCTTGCGCTTTCTCCAACGGAATATGAACTGCTCCGCTTCCTTCTTATGAATAACGGCGTCGTACTGAGCAAGGCGCTGATTTTGGAAAAGGTGTGGGGGTACAATTTTGGCGGGGAAGAGAACATTGTCGAGGTGTATATCCGCTCACTCCGCGATAAATTAAACGACAAAGAACACCGTCTCATTCGGACGCTCCGCGGTGCCGGCTATCGGATGGATCTGCCATGACAGCTTCCCTGATCAATGCAGCCGTTCGATTACTTGCGGCGCGCTCGCTGAAGCGCCAGCTGCTGTACCGGACTTTATCCATCTTGGCTGCCTTATTTCTGCTGATCGGCGCACTTCAATATATCCTTATGAAAGATTTTATTTATCAAAACAAAGCCGAATCGCTGAACGCTCAAATTATGGCCATGCCGATCGATTGGTTTAAAAACCCGAATGCGGACGAGATGGCCGGGGAGCTCCGTGTCCCTGCAGTCACCGAGAGTCGGGCCGCCGCTCCCGCACGCGGCGGCCGCCCGAAGCCGGGCCGCAGGGAATCGCCCATTATGTATCAGCCCGGACTAACCATTGCGTATATCGATTCGAACGGCGGCGTATCCGAAATATCCAAGGGCAGCGAAGGTGAACCTCCGGTTCTGTCCGCGGACGAGTATGAGCGCATTGAGAAGGATTTGACCAAGCGGCAACAAACCGGTTATCAAATCGCGGAAAATTCCGCCGGCAGCGAGCAGCTGATCGTATACCGGCTCGCCGGCCCGCCGGGCAGGTCAGACGGCTTGATCCAGGTCAGTACGGAGACGGCATCATTGCGTCAACTGCTAATGACCCAGCTCGCGGTATTCTCCGGTCTATCCGCCGCCGCGCTCGCCGCAGGCCTTGCGCTTTACTTGCCTCTGCTTCGCCGGACGCTTCAGCCGTTATCCCGGGTAGTCCGGGCCGCACGGTTCACTGATGCGGGCAACTTAACCGAGAGGCTTCCGGCCAGCCAAGGGCAGGAGGAAATCGACAGCTTGTCCGATGCCTTCAACGGCATGCTCGAGCGGCTCGACGTTTCCTTCGAAGCGGAACGAAGAACGACGGAGAAAATGCGCCGCTTCGTTGCCGACGCCTCCCATGAACTGCGAACGCCGCTGACGTCGATCCACGGCTTTCTCGAGGTGCTGCTGCGCGGAGCCGCTTCGAATCCTGAACAGCTTAACCGCGCGCTGAACAGCATGCATCTCGAATCCCGACGAATAAATAAGCTAGTAGAGGATTTGCTTGCCATCGCCAAGCTGGATCAAGAGCCGAGGCTTCAGCTTTCCGAGACGTCGCTCGACGGGCTGCTGCTTGAGATGGAGCCTCAATTACGATTGCTTGCAGGAAGCCGGAGCGTAGAGCTCCGTCTAACGGAGAACGTGAAGGGCGGCTATCATGCGGATAAGCTGAAGCAGGTCGTCTTGAATGTTTTTCTTAATGCGGTACAGCATACCGATCCCGAAGAGGGCCGCATCTCCTTGGCGCTCGGCATTAAGGACCATGATGCGGAAATCAGCCTGTCAGACAATGGTTCCGGCATCGGAGAGGAGCATCTTCCTCATCTGTTTGAACGCTTTTACCGCAGCGAATCGTCAAGAACAAGGAAATCCGGCGGGGCCGGCCTTGGGCTCGCGATTGTGAAATCGATCGTAGACGCGCATCATGGCCGTATCGAGGTGCAGAGCAGGCCGGGAGACGGTACAACCTTCCGGATCTATCTTCCGCTGGGCTCATGCCGGCAAATCGAGTTATAAAGAACACAGCCCGGCGCTCCGATGCGCCGGGCTGTCCTATTTTCAATCTGGCCCTATTTCGGATGAAATTGGAGGATTTCCAATACAGCCTTCAGATGGTTTCAGCCTTCTTCGCCGCCAGCACCTTATAATACCCATGCTCAAAACCGACGATATGCTCCGGCTCGGACTTCCCTCTGGCTTGCCTATGGCCTTCGAGATGAGGTTCGCTCGTTTCCCAACGCTTCCAGGCTGCTTCGGATTCCCAGCGAATCAAGACCAGCACTTCCTCGTCTCCCGACCGGCTGGTCTTCTTCTGCATAACGCTCAAATCGATAAAGCCCGGGGACTTCTCTATTTCTCCCGGCGGCGTGAAGTGCTCTACAACAAGCCCCGCCGTACCTTTTTTGACGATGAATATCTTCGTTTCAATAAACATATACCCAATCCCTTCTATAATATTATCGTGTACAATCTCGCATAAGCTTCCCTCGGCGGCAAACCGTTCCTAATGTCCGCCCCGCCAGGCGATGTCCGTCAGGATCAATGGTTTATAGGGAGGATAGCAGCTTGCAAAACGCCGGATCGCTTCCCTCCCTATGAGAACTTCGCAGCCATTTCAACTCGTCTTGCAGCACGCTGAGCGGCTTCGAACCGAACCATTCCAGCGAGGCGTACAGTCCGGTGGGCTCAATCTCCCGGATAATAGCCCGGTAGTCCAAAGCACCCGCCCGGAGCGGAACCATCCCGCTGCGGCTCCCCGAGGCAGAATATACGTTATGCGGATGAAAGACATGGAGATCGCGGGCGGACGTAACATTTTTCAGATGAAAATGATCCACCCACGGCTTCAACCGCTCGAAGCCGTCGATCGGATCGGTGCCCGACTCCCACACATGAAGAAAATCAAGATTGATTCTTGCGTTACGATGGTCCAGCTCGGCCAGAAGCGCCAAGGTGGCATCCACCGTATCCGTCAACGTATTCGGATGAGTCTCCAGCAGCAAATGGATCCCGCCCGCTTGGCATAAATCGCACAGCTGCCGCAGCCGTTCGACTGCCTGAAACCTTTCCGCATCGGACAGCTCCGCGCTTGGCCGCTGTCCCGCAAACGACCGAAGCCGCTTCACTCCGAACAACCCGGCCGCCTCTATCAATTGAGCGCACCTGGCCAATGTATTCGAGAAGTCCGCTTCCGGAGAGATGTCGAAATAATCGCTGATCATCGAAACGCGCAGCCCGCCGCCCTGCAGCTTATCCAGCTGTTCCCTGGTGCTCTCGCGTTCATACTGGTACAAATTCAGCGCATGAACCCCCCATAGCTCGATGCCATCGAAGCGGTGCCGAAGCGCGTAGCGGACCAAATCGCTGAAGGAGATCAGCTGATGCCGGAATGATATCGTGCATAAGGCATATTTCATCGGGCCGCCTCTTCTCTCGTTGAAGCAAATTGCTTCCACTGGAGGAACTTCCGGTGCAGTTCTTGTTTGATACTAAGCTCTAGCATATCCAGTACGTCCAAGCTTTGCAAAATGCCGGGAAGCAGACTCGCATTGCCTGTCATCGCCAACTTGATCGTGCGATACTGCACGTTTGAATACCCTTGCACCAGCTCCTCAATCCGATCCGTCCATTCGTCAAACTGCTCATATGCATCGCCTGTTCGGCTGTTGAAGTACATGAGGGCATGCTCGTAGCTATACTTGCGTATGGCGATGACGGGAAGCTGTTTTACCGTTTCGACCAGCCTTGCATAGCCCTCTTGCCCTGTCCCGGCTACATTTCCGATCAGCTCTTTCAATCGGTTGGTCAGCTCGTTATCATGCTTGCCGAAGCTGGTATCGTACAGAAGCTCCACCATTTCATCGGAAGGGTCGCGAATATCCAGAGCGTCGATGTAGAAGCCTCCCCCGAATTGATTTTGCCGAAACGCCTCGATCACCAGATCCTTCTTCACAATCCCTTCCCAGCGAAAATCAGGGTCCAGCATGAACCACTCGTCCTCCCGCTCGGTTGCCGACAGCATCAGAAAGTGGGGAAATGGCTTCTGATGGAATTTATTTTCCCTCACCGGCATGCAGGCCATATCGATTTGCGCGACAATGTACCGATGCTCCGGGCGCGACTCAATGAGGGAAAGCAATGTCGACACATTGCTCTCCCGATCCTTCGTACGGTCATACCACTCGTGAACCTTCGGACCGAACAGCCGCTCGAACCAGGTGGTAAAATAATCATGCGACAAGCTGTGCTGATAGTAAGTAATGGCCCCTCTCTCCGTCACGTCAAACTCCGCATCCCATACCCCAAGGTAGAAGGGACGGTAATCGACGGCGCTGCTCCTTTTGACAACTTCACAGAAACAGCTGACGATGCAATGCACCTTAATGCTGACTTCCTCGGGGGCGGCCTCCAATGGCTCCAGCGTCTCGATAAAATCAAGCAGCGTCCCCACGGTTGAAAAAACTCTCGGGTCAACCTCTTCTTCCGGCACCAAGACATGCATATCCGTCTCGATGTACACGATAAGCTGAACGATCATGATGGAATCGATGCACAAATCGTCCTTCAGACGCAGCGCGTCGTGCAGCTCGACCGCTCCCTCCCATCGCAGCTTCTCCTTCATAACTGCTGCGAGCTGTATTCTTTGTTCCTCGCGATTCATCTTGCATTATCCCTCATTTCGAGTAGTCTGCGGCTAACCTTTCCGTTCTTGGTTCTTGGAATGTCAGAGACCATTTCAACATGGGCGGGAACCTTGTAAGGAGGCAGGCCCTGCAGGCACCAATCTCTTACCAGCTCCGGCGTGACGCAAGATGCGGCTACGACGCTGGCCTTTACCAGCTCGCCGATCACCGGATGCCGACCGCGGTAGACGACAACCTCATGGATACCTTCTAAACGGCTGATGCATTCCTCAACCTCAACGGGATACACCTTAAGCCCGGATACATTGATCACATCGTCTGCGCGGGACACAAATCGGAGACTCCCCGATTCGGCGGTATATCCTAAGTCCTGCGTCCGGATTACCTTCCCGTGGGCGGTAACGCTGATTTCGGCCGGCCGGGAAGGATGGCTTCCGGCTTCAATGGCAATGTGCTTTAGCGGATATCCCATATCGTCGTGCGATTCGATGCCGTTGGAGAGACTGATGCAGCCCGCCTCCGAGCAGCCGTACTGCTGCAATAGCGATTCCGTCATCCCGATTAGCTTACGGTACAGCGCTTCAGGAAGAGGAGCGCCGGAGCTGATGAAGCGATGGAAGCGTACGGGTTCACGGACTAGCCCGGTGACGGCCTGCAGCAGCAGCGGAACGCCATATACCAGATGCCGCGGCGTTTGCCGGATGAGGCCGAGCGCGAACTTCGGGTTGTTATGGGTAATGATAACCGGGTCGTTTCCTCTCTCCAGGGCGGACAGCACGCCCGACAGCAAGCCGTAGGAATGGGAGACGGACGATAAAATCACGGGAGTCGGATCGTCATCCGTCATCAGTGCCTCGTTGTATGCCTCCAGCTCATGCTGCACCTCTTGCCATGTTCGTCTGACGAGCTTCGCCCCGCCTGTCGTTCCCGAGCTGAATTGGCAGATGCCAGCCTGGAGGACATTCTCCTCGAAGAATCTGTTCAGGGGGATGTAGTGCTTGGGATCGCCATAAATGAGTCCGGAGCAATCCGCATCTACAGCCATCGTAACTGCAGCGTCCATCGGCGTCTCGCCGTGAATAAGCAAGACGGAGCCTGCATGCCGTCTAAAGTAAAGCACTAGCGAAATCGTATAAATCGGGTCCGTGCAGCAAACCGCAAGCGTTCGGCCTTCGACGCGAGCGAGGTGCTCCAGCCCTTGATACATGGCATGGACGGCTTCCATTTCCGACTTATCGTACCTGGTTGTATTTACGGTTATCATATACGGCTGTAATCCCCTTTCCATATTTCATTCGATGAGGCCGGGTACAGCGGATTAGGAGCTTCGTGTACCATGAGCGTTTGACCTTGATATAGCCTGCGCCTTGTCAACTGCTCCACGCGACAGGCAGGAGTGAACAGATCGAGCTCTTGGAATCGAGGTTCCAGCTCAGGGAATCGGCCGATATGCTCCGCGAGCATCTCGTATACGAGCTCCCAGAACTGCCGTTCATCGAAGGCGTAGTGATCTTCCAGCAGCAACGCAAGCTCCCCCAGGTTCATGAAGAACAAGCAATCGGTCATCAGTTCTTTTACTAACTGCAGGCTGTCCATAGCGAAGCCTTCATTCCGCGCAGTCGAGCTGTAGTAAGGATGAGCTGAGGCGAAGTCAGGACATCGCGCCGGCTCCTTCAAGTAAGCGGGGTGATATTCCACCCCTTCGTGGAAATCTTTCCAAGCCGTTCGGACCGGGATTCCTTGCCTGTGAAGAAGCACGATATTTTGCGCATGCGATTCCAAGGCGAGACCATGCCCGGCGAGCAGGTGAACGACCGGCAGCATACATACGGCAAGCAGCCTCCGAAGCCAAATCCTGACGCCCTGACAGCGAACCCACGGATCAATGAAGGGCGTTCCATTGATTTCAACCGCCGAGAGCGCATTCATCGGTACCGCCTCCTCCCCTGCTTCCAGGTAGCGGTGAAGGCTCTCGCGCCACAGGCAGCCGATGACGCCGTAAGCTTCCGGCCGAATTCCCGCGTCTTGACCCGACTGCGGCGCATGTGGATGCGGATCGTATGAAACCCCCGCATACTCCATGAGCAGGACGACCCGCGCTTCGTCACGCAAGAATGCATCTCGCTGTACGATCTGGTTCAGCCAGGCGGAAACAAGCGGAGCCGTTGCCAAGCTGTGCGGTGTGAGAGAGCGCAAGCTTGATGTATTCGTGATATGCAGCGACAGTTTCAAGTACGATTGGACGGGATTGGCATGATTCGCTAAAGTGCGGATCGATTGTTGGGGGCGATATCCAACCTCTGACTCCCCGAGGCAGATCATCTGCTTGTTCCTTAACTCCATGCTAAAAACTTGCAATACCCGATGCGTCCACTGCCAGGGATGCACGGGAAGGTAGACGTATTCGGCCGGCTCGCGATTATGTTCCCTCAGGACTGAATCAAACTGTGAGAGTTGACCTTCGCCTAGCTCCAGAAGCAGAATATCCCTGTAAGCAAGCCCGGAAAGGACATGTTGGCCTGCAAGCTCCTTGCAGAGCGCGATCCAGACGGGCTTCACCTCCGCCTCGAATTCCGGACCATAGGCATAGTGATCGCTGACGGAGAATCCGATTCGCGACTTGTAGCACGGATGATACGGATGTCCGTCCATCAGGGCGCTTTCCAGCTTGTCGTAGGACAGCCCGTGAAGCGGCTGCGTCCCCTCGGTTGCTCTCTTATGTTGGGCCAGCGTATCATTCAGCAGCGTTTGCTCCAACTCTTGAATGAAGGCGTGCAGCTTGGTTTCCGGTACATCATGCTGGCGGCACAGCTCCTGCATGAGCAAGCTCGGCGACTCTGCTTCTTGCTCCGTCTCCCTCGTGCACCGCATAATCGGCCGGTCCTTTAGACGGATGCGCCCGAAAGTGAAGCGTTCCCGGCCGATGCATACATATTTTACCGACTGTCCCAATCCATCCTTGCCGCGGATTATGAACTCCGTCTCTCCCGCGATTTCCCTCCTTTCAGAATGAACGATTCCTTCGTATATCAGCGCTTCAAGCAGCTGTCGAAGCACTCTTCTTCTCGCCTGTACGTAAGCAGGAGACAAGATCGCCTCATACACTTGGGTTGCTTCCGCATACATCTTCATGCCTGCCCGCTCCCATTCCACACCGCTTCCTTCCGCCAGCGAAAGGTAACCTGCTTCGCCTTATGAATCATTCGCATGCTCGGCAGCTCCTTCACGAGCGGATTATCGATCGGCACATATACCGCTTGCTCCAGCGGACAATCGAGCTCATCCATATCGTATAACCGCGTCAACAGGTTGGCTTTGCACGGAATGCTCGATTCCTTCAGCAAACTCTCCAGGAAAATAGACGGCTCACGGTTCATCGGGAGAAACTTCTCCAGGGCGGAGCGAAGTTCTGCAAGCAGCACCCTCTCGTCAATCAAGTTTTCCATGCCGAACCCGTTGATGAGGCCGAGCATATGATTCACGATCAGGTAATACCGGAACCGTTCGTCAACGATGCGGTCATCGTAAATATTGCCGCTCTTTTCCCCTAGTTCAGGAAGCAGTCCATCCAGCATCGGCTTGGTCGAACGGCAGTAATAATAACCCTGATTGTCGCGATAATAGAATCGGCTCGGATAGCCGTTCAGTAGCCTGATCAAACAGTTCTGCTGATGCGCTTCCAACGCAATGCCATATTTCAGAAATAGCCATACCATAGGCTTAAGGGACAGATCAAGGTAGCGGCGAAACCAGTCCAGACTCACTTGGCTGCTGCTGCGCCCTTCTTTCTGCGATAAGCTGTCGATTAGATGGGCTAATCGGGAGCGAGAGCCCGGAAGCGGGTCCTGCACGAGGGCGGCGATCAGCGTTACCTCTTTTGCCTCCTCCTCCCGGAACGGATTGTCACGCACAATGACTTCAAATCCCGACTCTTCCGCATCCCCCTCCGCCATTAAGGTTAAATAAGCAGGATCGCCGATAAAGGAAAAGCCGGGAAAACGACGATGAAACTCAGGTATGCAAGTTGACAAAAGCCGACTGCTCTCAACGCCGCTTACCAGCTCCTTAAACTTGTTAATACGCATGGAATTCGTAATTTTGACCTGTATCGAGAGCTTTAGCATGAATTGCGCCTCGGGATGATAGACCGTTCTTAACGAGGATGTCGCCATATAGGATCTGCCTTGCGCACCTAAATAGCCCAACAGGCCTTGCTCCAGCCAGCGCCGGGCGCGGTCTTGACACAGAAGCCATTCGGCTTGATTCGGATGAACGGGTATCAGTGCGATGCTCTTATTGCCGCAATAACAATCCTTAAAGTCTTGGTCGACCTCGGGGTCTTTTCTCAGCTCCGATTTGATCAGTTCCACCGCGGAGTCCCCAAGCGCCGATGCCTCGACGACCAAGCTGCGATGCGACCAGAAGTAATGCAGTTGGAACTGCCCCTTCAGCTCCGGCGCGTACTCGTTCTGCTTCCAGTCCGCGAAGCCTTGTCGGCTCTTCGGCGTCGGGTGGGTCAAATGCCCGAACAGAAGCGCCTGCTCCGCTTGAATAAAGTCGCTATGCTCCCCGTACAAGCTTTCCGCGTCATCCTCACGCGATTGGATAAACGTTTCGATGTGATTGCAGCTTTGGACCACGCGCTGGATGAGCTCTGCCGACCGCGCATGATCATTGCCGCGAGAAAGCTCTCTTACAAGCAGCGTGATTGCCGTGATATAGTCGATCGGTTCCGGAGCGTTGCCGCCCACCTGCCAATAAACCGGTCCCGCAAAACGGTGTCTTCCCGTCGGTGACAGGTAGCTGGCTCTAACATAAAGCGTCATATGCAGCAACGGAACGCGCACATAGGCTTCGTTCCCGAAGAGCGGTTGATCCCCCTTGCTGCCCGGGGATTCCGTGACCTTTCCTGTTGACCTGACGATGCAGCCTTTCCCGGTTTCTCGCAAATAACAATTCAGAAAGCTCTCCAGCGTGGCCTTCTCTGCAATCTCTCTGGCACGTTGAGTCATGATATTCTCCTTTAATTCATGGCCTTCGTTTAAAATATAAGAATTTATAAGTTTAACACTTATAACTAGGCTTATATTTCACCGTGAAACGGTGGCGTCCTTAGACAAGGACGCCGACAGGCGTTTCTGCTTGACTGATATTGATTATCAGTCTCGTTTCATTGTAATGACAAATCCGCCGGGTGGCTATACACGGGTTTACCCTTTTTCATGGATGAAATGAACTTATGGCTTGAGAATGGCAGATTTCAGACTGCCTTGGAATATATTCCAAGGCAGTTGATTTTTATCTTCAACTTGTTTATCGTTAAAGTAATGATAATCATTCTCATGAAAAGGACGGTTTCCAATGACGATTCGCAGCTCTTATGTAACCTATATGCCTGTCTCGTTGAAGCTCCATCGCTATGTGCCTGGCATGCGCCTGAAGCCGGCACGGTTCGGCATGCACTCCATTCTATGTGTAACCGGAGGCGCTGGACAACTCCGAATGGATCAGCACAAGTACGATCTGCTGCCGGGAAGCTGTCTTTTATGGTCCCCTTCCACCTTCATTGAACTGGCCGCCGCGCCGGATCGCCCTTTGCAGCTGTTTTTGCTCCAATACATCAGCATACCCTTGGCTGTCGCCGAATCCGAATACGATGCAGCACTGCACGAATGGCCGAATATCGGCTGGGACCGTGCCAGGGTCGAACTTCACTCCCCTGCATGGATCGAGCCGCTGCTCACGCAGCTGCAGCAGGCGCTGAATGATTCGCGTCCTTCTATGTGGTTTCGAAGGCAATCGTTATTTCTTGAGTTGCTTCAGGTATTCTCCGAAGCAACGGAGGAGCCGACGCCGACCCCGTCGATTCAGAGAACGATCCGTTACATGGAACTGCATTATTCGGAGCCCATTCAGGCAGGATTTCTGCCTGTGCTGGCCGGCCTTACGCCGAGTTCCTATTGCAGAGCCTTCAAGAAGGCGACCGGGTTGACCCCGAATGGGTACTTAACCCGGCTGCGTATCAATCGTGCCAAGCAATTATTGGCACAATCGAACTTGACGTTAAAAAAAATCGCTTGCAGCGTGGGTTATCAAGACGAGCTGTATTTTAGCCGGGTGTTCAAAAACTGCGAAGGCGTTTCCCCCACCCTGTTTACAAAAAACAGACTCGAATGATCGAATCATCTACTGCTTTTGTATAACAAATACATAAAAAATGGCGCGCCGATTCCTGCCGTAAATACCCCAGCGGGGATGTCCATCGGTTGAAAAAGCATTCTTCCTGCCAGATCCGCGAGCAGGAGGATGACTGCGCCGAGCAGGGCGGCGGCGGGAAGCAAAACGCGGTGCGAGTTGCCGACGAGCTTACGGGCCATGTGCGGGGCCAATAGACCGATAAACGAGATCGTCCCAGCCACTCCGACGGCCGCCCCTGAGAGCGCGACGCTAATCGCCAGCAGCAGCAAACGGTTGAACTGCAATCGGATTCCCAGGCCTGAGGCTATTTCTTCTCCTAGCGTCAGCACATCCAGCTCTTTGGCGTAGAGATAGGCTACAGATAATCCTGCGGCGACCCACGGGCTCAATGCAGCCACATTTTTCCAGTTGGTTCCATAAATGCTGCCCGTCAACCAATTCAGCACTTGGGAGGCCATGTAAGCGGGTCCGTTGATCAGCAAGAACGTGGTCAGCGCGCCCATGGCGGTCGATATGCCAATCCCGATCAGTACGAGCCGCAGAGGGGAAACGCCTCTTTTCCAGGCTAATACATAGTTTACCGCTGCTGCGCAGAACGCCCCTGCGATGGCGATGAAGGGAACAAAGTGGATACTGTAGACGCCTGCGGATAACGTCATGAAGGCTACAACCGCAACGGAGGCGCCCCCGGTAACGCCCAGCAAGTCGGGTGCGGCCAGCGGGTTGCGAATCACCCCCTGCAGCAGTACGCCCGAAACCGCCATGGCGGCGCCAATCAACAAAGCAGCGACAATTCTGGGCAGGCGAAACTCCAGGATGACGAGTCCGCTGCTTTCGTTGTTTTGACCGAGGATCGTCTGGACCACTTCCATCACGGGAATACGGGTACTGCCCATGGATAAGCTGAGCAACGACAAGAGCAGGGTTGCAAGACCCAGCAGGAGGACAATAAGGTGCCCTCTTCCTTTGATCGCTTTAAGCATGAGTTCTCCTTCTTGCCACGTAGATTAGGAAGGGTACTCCCAGCAGAGCCGTTGCGACGCCGACGGGGACCTCCTTCGGCATGATGATAAAGCGGGAAGCAATATCCGCGCCAACCAGCAGCAAGGCGCCCATAACGGCGCAGTAGGGCAGCAGCCAACGGTGATCGTTTCCCACGAAATATCTGCTCAAATGCGGCACGATAACGCCGATAAATGCAATCGGGCCCGCAACGGCAACAGAGCCTCCGGCGAGCAATACAATGGCGATGGCGGACAGGAGGCGGATGAGCGCGAGCCGCTGTCCCAGCCCTTTGGCTACGGTATCTCCAAGCGCCACGACATTCAACGATCCGGATAGCAGCATGGACAGCGCCCAGCCTGCAGCTACATAGGGCAGTACAACCGTGAGATGCTCCATTTCCCGGTCTGCGACCGAGCCGACCATCCAGAATAGCGCTTGATCCAGCGATTGCTTGTTAACCAAGACGATACCGGAGGTGACCGAAGAAGCGAATGCGGCGACGGAAGCGCCGGCTAGCGTCAGTTTGACCGGCTCGAAGCCGCCCTTCCCTCTCGAACCGAGGAGGAAAACGAATAAAGCCGTAACCGATGCTCCCGCGAATGAAATCCAGATCATGCTTCCAAGCAGGAGACCCGAACCGAAGATCCATAGGCTGATGACCAGAAAAAGCACGGCTCCCGCATTAATCCCGAAAACCGAAGGGGAAGCGAGGGGATTTCTTGTGAGCACTTGCATCATCGCGCCGGCCATGGCCAGGCTGGCCCCTACTACAGCGCCAATGAAAGTTCGGGGAACGCGCGTATTCGTAATGATGATCTGCTCGTTGGAGCCGTCAGGATCGGCGTATGCTTGCCATACCTCGTCCACTCCAAAATGCTGCAGACCATAAAGAACGCTAGCCAACATGAAAGCGAGCAGCAGGAGTACGCCTGCCGCCAATCCAAGCAGTTTCAGCAGACGGTTATGCTTAAATAGACCCATCGAACTTATCCCCCATGAAGTTAAAATTTCATTTAAAATAACATGCTTATTGTATGGGCGATAACACCCCGTGTCAATGATTATGATTATCATTCTCGAAAAATGTGTTGACTTCATGCATGTAATCTCTTATATTTGGCATTGATAATGATTCCTATTATCGTATTGGGAGTCGAGAAAACTATAGGTCAGAGGAGAGAGAAACATGATTAAGAATGTCCGATTCACCCGAAGCGCCCTGCTTTTCTTGCTTGCCACGGTACTGCTCTTGGCGGCGGTCGGCTGCGGCAACTCGCCGGCAGAGACAACTCCAGCCGCGTCTACGCCTGAACCATCCGCGCAAGCCGAGAATGAGACCGCGAGAACAGTCAAGCATGCCATGGGCGAGGAAAAAATCATGGGCACGCCGGAGCGCGTAGTCATTTTGACCAATGAAGGGACCGAGGCTCTTCTTACGGTGGGCGTCAAGCCGGTAGGTGCGGTACAGTCCTGGGTCGGAGATCCGTGGTACGATCATATTAAGGCAGACATGCAGGACGTAACTGTTCTGGGAGAGGAAACACAGCCGAACATCGAGCTGATCGCAAGCTTGAAGCCCGATCTCATCATCGGCAACAAGGTAAGACATGAGAAAATATATGAGGATCTGAAGAAGATTGCTCCGACTGTCTTCTCGGCGGACTTGGCGGGTGATTGGAAGATCAACTTCAGCCTGTATGCAGAAGCGGTGAATAAGAAGGAGGAAGGCGACAAGGCGATGGCCGCATTCGATAATCGCGTCGCTGATGTGAAGGCCAAGCTTGGTACGAAAGCGGCGACAAAGGTATCCGTTGTGCGTTTTACCGCAGGGGATGTGCGCATCTATCAGAAGCAGACGTTCAGCGGAGTGCTTTTCCAGCAATTGGGCATCGCTCGCCCTGCTTCTCAAGATAAGGATCAGTTCATCGAGAAGCTGACCAAGGAGCGCATTCCCGATATGGATGGCGACGTGCTGTTCTATTTCTTATCCGAAACCCCGGGCAAGAATGACGCAGCCAAAGTATCCGAAGAGTGGCTAAAGGATCCGCTGTTTCAGAACCTGATTGTGTCCAAGACCAACAAAGTGATTAAGGTCGATGAAGTCGTATGGAATTTGGCAGGCGGTTATAAAGCGGCAAACCTGCTGCTGGATGAACTCATTGCGTATTTTGAAGTAAAGTAGCCTGATCATGAGCAAAACCTCCTGTCCATTCGCGACCAGGAGGTTTTGTTTATTGGCGGAACGAAGTAGGCGTTCTCTTAATGATGCTTCTCCCCTAGCCCTTGCTTTGCCTGGTACTGCTCCTGCCCCGACTCTTCATTCCCCCTCTCCTTGATGCAAAGGATTAATAAATATTGAAGCACAGCCATCGCGAACAGAATGACCGGCAGCCAGCTTGAATGCAAGTCACCTGCCAGCACAATTAGCAGCGTAATGGACACAACCCGTCCTACATTCAGGAAAAGCTCGCGCATGACAACCGATTCGACGCGCAGCTGACCCTTGAGCGGCAAAGAACCGATCAGCCGATAGTAATAGGAAGTTAGCGTATTGATCGCAAGCGGGTTGCAGATCGAGAACAAAATCATAAACGTGGCGACAGACCAAAATTCGACTTGAATAAGCAGCAGCCCCGATCCGATGGCTACGCCTGTCGTAGACAGCAGCACATATTTGCGCACATGCTCCTTCTGCGCTTTCCGCGAGATGACGTAACCGGTCGCTACCGTAAGCGAGGAGAAGAATACGCCCAAATACCCGACCCAGTCCTCGCGCCCGACCGTTTGAAACAGCAGAATATTCGGGAGAAACAGCATGATGCCTTGAAATAGCCCCAGTACAAAAAAGCTGTAAAGCGCTTTAAGCCACCGTTTATTCCGGCTCATGACAATCCCCATAAGCTTCAAATAGTACGCCTTGTGATGCGTCGGAACCATCGGGATCCGTAAGCTTACGATCGCAGCGATCAGGAACATGACGAATGCCAGCGTAAAAATAAAAATATAACCCTGCAGTCCTTCATTGCGCTGGATAATGAATCCGGCAAGCGCCGGACCGGCCAATCCCGCAGAATTGAAAAATACCATATTCATTGCCAGGAACCGAATCCGATTCGCTTCCGTTGAGACATCATATTGGATAACCAGATAGCCGGTCCAATATAATCCCGCCGCAAGTCCGTTGAAGATAGCAAACCATATGTAGTACTGCGCGACCTGCTCCCGGGCGATAACGACAAATAAATAAAAGACGGCGATCATGACGATGCCGAGACGGTACGTCACCATCCGGTCGCGCTTCTTCGCAATCCACCCGCCGATCGCGAATGCAGGAGGCGTCACTAAAAAAACAACGATATTATAAACCCCGTTCACGACTAAGTCCTGCGTCAGCCGCCATAAATACAAGTTCAGAAATAATCCCGACATGGAAGCGCCGAATTGAAAACAGCAATGAATCATTAAGGCGGTAACCGCATCCTTCCCCAAGCGTTGCTCAGGAGCCAGCGGCGTCCCTTTCAACCTGCTTAATCTGGCGAAAAAGCCCTTCACCGTCTGCATGCGCGGCATCCCCCGATGTTCTTTAACTCGTAATAATCTTTATTTTACCACACGCGAACCGATAGGCTTCTGCTGAAGAAAGCGTTATCTCATCCAAAAACGCCGCTCTCCTATCGTATGAAGCTTCTTAGGAATCGAAATCTCCGTTTTTGTCCCCCGTTCGCGCATTTAAGCGTGCAAGCTCTGCTTGAAATGACGCTGCATGCATGAATAGAGCTCTCCGCTTTCTTCACAAACTACCTCTATCTCTTTGAAAAGGAGGGAAATCCATGGCCAAGCAGCAAGGTCACGCGAATCAGAATACGAAGACGAAATCTAAGGACAAGAAAGGCAACGCATCCGGTAACAACCACTAGCCGTATGATACTTGAGTGAGACGCCAAAGACCCATTACCGGCTCTGCAAGAGCGGTAACGGGTCTTTTCGTGTGCGGCCGAAAAAGGTTATTGGCTTTTTTTGGCGAATAAATACGTTAATCATCTTCATTTTATTTTAGAAAAAGTGGTGAATTATAATGAATGCCCGTTCTTATACCGTAATTGATTTCGAGACGAGCGGACTTGATCCCAAAAAAGACCGGGTCATCGAAATGGCCGCCATCCGCTGCGTCAATGGGGAAATTGCGAGCGAATTCAGCACGCTCGTGCGTTATGACGGCAAGCTGTCCGCGAAAATAACCGAGATTACCGGCATAACCGATGAAATGACCGCAACCGGAATGGATGAGGATACGGCTTTCCGGATCCTCAACCGGATGATCGGCGATCATATCCTGATCGCTCATAATGCAGCCTTCGATCTCGGCTTCCTGCATCATTCCCTGCTCCGAATCGCGGGCCGCTCCTTCCATAACAGCTTTATCGATACGCTGACCATCAGCCGCGCAAGGCATTTCTATCCGCATACGCTAGGAGACATGTGCGGCCGATACAGCATTCCGCTTATCGGCGGCCACCGCGCGCTGAACGATGTCATTGCCTGCTGGGAGCTGTTCCGCAAGCTGAACGAAGAGCAGCCGGTTGACAACTACTTGAATAAGCTCGGCTATTTGCGGAAGTACGGCCCTCCGGCCTGGAGCCCTCCGGTCGCGCTGCTCGAAGCCGTTGAGCTTAAATACGCCCGTTAGACGCGTTCTTTCCCTTTATCCGATTCGCCCGCGTTTTTGTTCGCCGCCTCGCGATCCTGCTGCATCTCCTCGACGGACTTCACTTTCAAGCGCGCCGCTCCTTTATAATCGCGGGTTGGAAGAAGCGGCCCTTCCGACAGCCGCTTCTTGGCGGCGGCTATCGCATCCGTATACTGCGGAAGCCACTGCTCCTGAGCCACCAGCATCTCATCGACCATTTGCCAGATTTCCTTCGGATTGCATACGGCACCGACCAGCGGATCCATCATGAACGCTTGCCGCAGCAGCTTATCGTCGCCGTGAATCGCCGCTTCCACGGCAAGCCTCTGAACCGAGACGCTCACGTTGCATACTGCAGCTGGGCCAAGCGGAAGGTCGCCGACGGTCGGCATCGATATGCCGTTGCGGTCGACGTACCCCGGCGCCTCGATAATGGCATCCGCCGGCAAATTGGCGATGACGCCTTTATTCTCGACGTTGAAATGTCCGCGGTAGACGCGTCCGGTTTCAAGCCCTTCAATAATGTACGAGCCGTGCTCATGGCTGCGAAGCTCGCTCTTGAATTCATTAGCAGGGTCCTTCATCCAGTTCGGGAAGTCGGTCTCGAACCAGTTGCGCCCTTCCGTGCAGACGCGCAGATAACCGCCCGTCTCTCCGTTAATCCACGAGCTTAAGTCGATCCAATCGTTTATCTCTTCCGGCCGCTTGCGGTACCAAGGCACGTATTCGCTCAAATGACCGTTCGACTCGGTGCTGTAATAGCCGAAGCGGCGAAGCATATCGATACGAACCTTCTCCGTGCGGCTGAAATCCGGATGCTTCTCGAACGCCTCAAGCAGCTTGCCCGTCAAGTCCTCGCCGTTATGCTTGATTTGGATATACCAGGTTTGATGGTTGATCCCCGCGCAAATAATATCGACTTCCTCCTGCTTCAGGCCGAACGCCTCGGCGATTTGCCAATGTCCGCCCTGAACCCCGTGGCATAAGCCGACCGTCCGCACGCCGCCGTACTTATTGCAGGCCCATGTCATCATCGCCATCGGATTCGCATAGTTGAGCAGCAGCACGTCCTCGGAAGCAACCTCGCGAATATCCCGGCATATATTCATCATTTCCGCGATGCCGCGCTGACCGTACATAATGCCGCCCGCGCAGAGCGTATCGCCGACGCATTGGTCGACGCCGTATTTGAGCGGAATATCCACATCGGTCGCAAAAGCTTCAAGCCCCCCGACGCGGATTGTACAAATTACGTACTTCGCATCCTTCAAAGCCTCGCGCCGGTCCGTCGTCGACTGAATGGAAATGGACAAGCCGTTCTCTTGGATGTCCCTTTGGCAGAGCGCCGTGACCATCTCCAGGTTATGAGCGTTAATATCCGTAAAAGCGACCTCGATGTTCCGGAATTCAGGTACGGCGAGCAGGTCGCGCAGAAGACCACGCGTGAATCCGATCGATCCCGCCCCGATAAACGTAATTTTAAAATTGGACATGTTCATCCGCCTCCGATAATCGTTGAATAGATTCGTTTGATCTCCTCTACATTTTAGCAACGATCAACCGAAAGCGTTATCAATATTGTGACCAAGTGACGTTTTAGGTGTCAGAAATCGTCACTTTTATTATTCTTGGCCCATGTCTCTTATATCCAATTGCTGCGTATCAACCGAGTTGCGGTATAGAATCGGCGTCGTTCCCGTATATTTTTTAAACATCGCATGGAAGTATTGCCGGCTGCCTACTCCGACATAATCGCAAACGTCCGCGATGGCGATATCCGTTTCCCGCAGCAGCATCTTCGCTTTCTCCATCCGTAGCTCGGTTAAATAACCCGTCATGGATTTCTTAAGCTGGGAACGAAACAGCCGGTGCAAATAACCGGGGTGCAGGCTGACGGCAGCCGCAATATCCTTTGCTTGAATATCGCGGTCGTAGTTATGGTGCATGTATTCGATCGCCTGCTTCACGTACAGGTCAGCCGGATTAACGCCCTTCATCCCTGATTCACGCCGGATGCGGGCGATCGACACGATCAGCTGCGCGAACAGAAGCTCGGTTCGGATGCTGCTGCTCTTGCCTTGGCTGTCCAGCTCCAGCACCAGTCCTTTGAGCGCCTGATAGAGCTCGCCTGCGTCCCGCAGAAACAAATAAGAGGACGGCTCCGTGATCAATTCGGCCACATCCTCGTCCTCCGCCGCAAGCTGCCGCATGGAAGGAAACGCCGTTTCGCGCTCCCTGAAATCAAATTCAACGTTAAGCATCCGGCACGGTCCTCGTTCATCGACGATAAGCCGATGAGGAACATTGGCGTCAAGAATGATGAATTCGCCCTTCTTCAGCGTCTCCCCGCATGCCGCCGATTTCGCCGTCGCTTCAATTTCGATTCCGCATTCCCCGGAGATGACATACATAATTTCAATGGAATCATGCGTATGATAGGCCATGGAATAGTTCGCCCACTGCTTAAAATAATAAGCGAACACATGAGGATACAAGTCCTCCTCCAGCCACTCCGGTTTAAAAAGGGTTACGTTCACGACCGTTACCTCCCCTGCCGCCTCGGCTTAACCGATTTTACCTCTTTGCCAGCTTCACGACAGCGCGCAGCGCCGTCTCGATCTCGCGTTCTACCGCCTTCGCCACAACATCCGTATGCGGATCGTATTCGCCCGCAAGATCCGTGTCCGCATAGCCGTCCAGCGCCACGATGGCGCCGGCGCGCGCTCCGCGAAGGGAAGCCACAACGTAGAGCGCCGCGATCTCCATTTCAACGGCGAGCACGCCCGCTTGCTTATATTGACGGTGCGGGATTTCGACGACGCCCGAGAAGAAGACGTCCAGCGATACGGTGATGCCTTTCTTCACAATCCCTTCGCTTTCAAGCGCCGATTGGTAGAGCGCCTCCGTCACCTCGCTGTCGGCTACCGCCGGGAACCCGTCCGGCACCAGCTGACGCGACAGCCCTTCGGCCCGCACAGCCGCCGTGCTGACGATGAGGCTTCCCGCCGGGTGATCGGCCGAATAGGATCCGGCCGTTCCGACGCGGATCAGCGTCTTCACGCCGCCGCGGATCAGCTCCTCGAAGCACACCGCCGCGCCTGACGAGCCTACGCCGTGGCTGACGACCGCCAGCGGAACGCCTTCAATTTCACCGACGAACGTCCGGTATTCCCGCGCGAAGGAAAGCTCGCGCGCATTCGTCAGCTTGCGGGATATCGCCTCCGCGCGGCGCGGATCGCCGCATACGATCGCATAAGCCGGCAGATCCTCCGGATTAACTTGCAGTATGGGTAGCATCTGTCTAATCAAACTCCTTCTTTATCCATTCATCCTCAGGCATCATGTTCTCGTCACTTGCGAACCGTTGTTCCTCGAACGGGTCTGCGTAATTGTGGAAGCCGTTGCGTTCCCAGAAACCGGGACGGTCTTCCTTCATAAATTCAATGCCGCGAATCCACTTCGCGCTTTTCCAGAAATAGAGATGGGGCACAAGCAGCCGGAGCGGCCAGCCGTGCTTATCCGTAAGCGGCTCGCCGTCGAAGCGGTGTGCGAGCAGCACGTCGTCCCGCAGCAAATCCTCAAGCGGCACGTTCGTATCGTAATCCTCGTCGGCATGGATCATAACATGCTTCGCGCCAGGCTTCGCTCCAAGCAGCGGAAGCAGATCCGTGAACTTAACGCCTTCCCATTCCGTATCCAGCTTGGACCAGCGCGTCACGCAATGAATATCGCATACGATTTTCGTCTGCGGCAGGGCAAGCAGCTCTTCGAAGCCGAATGCACGCTCCTGCTCCACCTCGCCGAACACCCGAAGCGACCAGCTGCCCGGATCATAGCGGGGAACGTCTCCCTCGTGCAAAATCGGGAACCGCTCCGTCACCGTCTGTCCGGGCGGCACCCGGTGCGCCAGCCCGGGCGCGACATCCGCCTTCCTGACCGCCGTAACCTTTTTTAAACGTTCCGCTTTGTTGTGCATCGCAACCGCCTCCTTCTTGCCATTTTGGGAAACCTTGCAGCTATCGTTTATTGATTTACTATCTGGAGCTTTCGTTCGCTTTACGCGCTTCCTGCATGTAACCTTTGTCTTTAAAGAACAGCATCGCGGCGATCGTAACGACATAAGGCAGCATCATCGTAAAATGAGTCGGCAGCGCAAAGCCCTGCAGCCTGATGCTAAGCGCGTCCATAAAGCCGAATAACAGGCTGGAAGCGGCTACGCCAATCGGATTCGATTGACCCAGCATCGTCGCGACCAGCGCGATAAACCCGCGGCCCGATGTCATGCCTTCCGTGAACATCGTAACGTTGCCGAGCGACAGCTGCGAGCCGGCAAGACCGCATAATACGCCGCACATCAGAACCGCGCCGTACTGGATGCGGGTGACTTTGATGCCTAAGCTCTTCGCAGCCGTAGGGTTCTCGCCCGCAGCCAGCAGCCGGAAGCCGGTCACCGTCTTAAATAAAAACAGATGAAGGGCAATGACGAGCAGGATCGATAGGTAAACCAGGGGCGAATGCCCCGATATCACGTCTCCCAGCCAAGGAATATCCTTGATCACCGGAATATCCCATTTCGGCAGGCCGACCATATCCTTATTGTAGTATGCGCCTTTCACGTCAAATATCGCCCGCAGCGAGAAGGTCGTAAGCCCCAGCGCCAGAAAATTAAGCGCAATCCCGACGACGATGACATTTGCCCGCAGATGGATGCTCATATAGCCGAACAGCATGGAGAAAAGGACCGAGCATAGAATGGCGAAAATGATGGATGCGAACACGTCCCCGGTAAAATGGTTGCCTACGATGGCGGAGAAAGCCCCGATCAGGATTAGCCCTTCCAAGCCGACGTTAAACAGTCCGACGCGGGCGCATATGGCGCCGCCGAGCGCTGCCAGCAGAATAGGCGTAACCAAACGCAGCGTCGACGCAAATAGCGAGACATCGAATAAGTGATCCATATTAAGACCTCGCCGCCTTCCTGCGCTTAATGAACGAATACGTGATTTTAGCCGATACGAACAAAATGAGCACCGCCTGAATAATATTCGAAACCTCGAGCGGCACCTCCGTGTTCCGCTCCATGCCCATTCCCCCGGTCTGCAAGGCAGCCAGCAGTATAGCGGCTATCGCAGTGCCTAACGGATGCGAGCCTGCCAGCAACGTAGCCATAATGCCTGACCAGGCGTACCCCGGGGTTGTCAGGGCGCCGTCTAAATAACGGTACTGCGTGCCAAGCACCTCGATCGAGCCGGCAAGGCCCGCGAAGCCGCCGCTGACGAACATGCTGAGCAGCATCATTTTGCCGCGCTGCACGCCGCCGTAGCTTGCGAACAGCGGATTGCCTCCGAGCATTCTGATTTCATAGCCTTTGACCGTATATCTCATGAACAGGAACAGCAATACCGCGCATACGGCGGCAATAATGAATCCGTAGTGCAGGCTCATCCCTTTGAACAGCTTGGGCAGCCATACGCTTTTATCAATCATCATCGTCTGCGCCATCGCGGCGGAGCCGGTTCTGTCCTTAAGCGGATAGGAGACGATATAACCTGCAAATAAAGTCGCGATATAATTAAGCAATAATGTCGTGATGAGCAGATTCATCCGATACTTGGCGTCAAGCCAGCCTGCGAAGGCCGACCATATTCCCCCGGAAATAATGCCGGCTATAAGTGCGGCAATCAATTTAAGCCATGCCGGACCCGGCAAATAAATAGCCGTTAGAGCGGCGCTTAACGCTCCGAGCACCATCTGGCCTTCCGAGCCCAAGTTAAAAAAACCGGCGCGGAATGCAAGAGCTACCCCTAATCCGATTAATATAATAGGCGTCGCTCTGCTTAACGTATTCGTGAAGAAGTAAAAGCTGCCGAAGGCGCCCTTCCACATTTCCGCGTACGTCTCCGGCACAGAGCCTCCGACGACAGCGATCGCTATCGCGCCGGCCGCCAGGCCGACGATAACAGCCAGCAGCGGCTGCACCATCGAACGAATGAATGATACCAGCTTATCCAACCGCTTTTCCTCCCGCCATTAACAAACTAATATGCTCTTCCGTCGCGTTGTCTGCGTTAAGCTCGCCTACGATTCGCCCTTCGAACATGACCAGAATGCGGTCGGAGAGCTTCAATATTTCCGTTAATTCCGATGAAATAAGCAGAATGGCCCCGCCTGCGTCGCGTTTCTTGAGCAGCTCGCCGTGAATGATTTCCATCGCCCCGACGTCGACGCCGCGAGTCGGCTCCGCCGCTATCAGGAATGGGGTATTCTGGGCCAGCTCGCGGGCAACGATGAGCTTCTGCAGGTTGCCGCCGGACAAGTATTGCGCCTTCGTCGATAACGAACCCGTCTTGATGCCGAACCTGCTCACCCATTCGCCGACCATGCGGCGTATGCCGGAGCCTCTCAGCACGCCGTACCTTTGATGCCTATCGGCATGTCCCATCAATCCGTTCTCCGCAACCGTCGCGTCCTTGGCTACGCCCCATTGGTAGCGGTCCTCCGGAATATGGGCGAGTCCCCGTTCACGGATCGCCTTAACCTGCTCTCCCGTAATGTCCTGCCCGAGCAGTTTAACCGAGCCGGTATCGACTTTCATCAACCCGGAGATCGCTTGGATCAGCTCGGATTGCCCATTGCCGGAGATGCCCGCGATGCCGACAATTTCGCCTTCATCGACGTGAAGGCTGACACCGTCTAGAAGCGGTTTTGTTTTGGAACCGGCAATCGTAATGCCGGCAGCCTCCAGCACCGGCTTGCCGGCAGGAATCTCATTGCGCGACATATGTACGAGATCGCGGCCTACCATCAGCCTCGACAGCTTTTCCGCATCCGTATCCTTCGCTTCGACCGTTCCCGTTACTTTACCGTCGCGCAGCACCGTAATCCGGTCGGCGACCTCCATAATTTCCTGCAGCTTGTGACTGATCAGGATGAAGCTTTTGCCCTGCGTGGCGAGGCCTTTGATGGCGATAAGCAGTTCTTTGACCTCAAGCGGCGTCAGCACGCCGGTCGGTTCGTCCAATATAATGATTTCCGCGCCCTGATGCAGCACCTTCAATATTTCAACGCGCTGCTGAAGGCCCAGCGAACACTCGCCGACCTTCTTCCACGGATCGACCGGCATGCCGAACTGCCGGCCAAGCTGCTCCGTTACCGCTGCCGCCGCTTTGCGGTCAAAGCCGATCCCGCTCGAAGGCTCGCGTCCGATCACGATATTTTCCGCAATCGTGAAGGTCGGAAACAGCATGAAATGCTGATGCACCATACCGATTTTATGCGAAATGGCATCTTCCGGGCTCGAGAACGACACCGGCTTTCCTTCAAGCCGGATCTCGCCGCTCGTCGGATTTTCCATCCCGTACAAAATGCGCATAAGCGTCGTTTTGCCGGCGCCGTTCTCGCCGACAAGCGCATGTATCTCCCCTTTGCGCAGCGAGAAAGCGACATTGCTATTCGCGGTAACGTTCCCATATGATTTCGTAATGTTATTCATTTGCAGCAGCATTCGGACGCCCATCTCCTCCCGCAATTTTTCGTGGAACCAAGCAGAAACGCCTGCCTTTCGTCCTTATCAGAGGACGCAAACCGTTTCGCGAGAATTCGAAGCATATATAAGTGTAAATCTTATAAATTCTTAGAATTCAAGCAGAAACGCCTGCCTTTCGTCCTTGTCAGAGGACGCAACCGTTTCGCGAAGAATTCGAAGCATATATAAGTGTAAATCTTATAAATTCTTAGAATTCAAGCAGAAACGCCTGCCTTTCGTCCTTGTCAGAGGACGCAACCGTTTCGCGAAGAATTCGAAGCATATATAAGTGTTAATCTTATAAATTCTTAGAAATAAAAAACCGCTCCCTCAATTGCTCAAGGAAGCTTTCGATCAACGAGCAAACCGGCTGCAGGGAAGCAGCCGGTAACCTTTGCCATTTATTTAGCGGGCAGCTCAACGACGATTTTACCGGAAATAATATCTTCTGCGATCAGTTTGACTTTGTCGACGTTTTCTTGGCCGATGAACGGGCTAAGCGGAGATTCGCTTTCTCTCGTTACGAAGGTAAGGCCTACGCCGTTCTCTTTCAAACCGTAATCGGCTGCGCCGAAGTCGAAATTGCCTTCCACGAACGCTTTCACCGTCTCATAGGCTACCGCATCCGTTCCTTTCAATTGGGACAATACGATATGTTCCGGATCCTCGACGGTACGATCCGTATCTTGGCCGGAAGCGTAGAAGCCTTTCTCCTTCGCGGCATCGAACACGCCGTTGTCGCCTACAGCCGCCATGCCGGCGATAAAGTCTGCGCCCTTCGACTGCTGAAGCAGGGCAAGCTCTTTCCCTTTTACCGGGTCCGTAAAGCTTCCGACGTAGTTCACCAGGAACTCTGCGTCCGGATTCGTGCTCTTCAAGCCTTGCTCGAAGCCGAACGTGTATTTCGCGAGCAAGGGCGCGTCCATTGCGACTACAGCGCCAACCTTATTCGTTTTTGTGGAAAGTCCGGCGAGCGCGCCCATGAGATAAGCCGCTTCGTGCTCACGGAATTGCACGCTGCGGACATTCGGCTGATCCACGATCGTATCGATGATCGCGAACGGCTTGTCCGGATTTTCGGCAGCTACTTTATTTAAAGCGTCCTCTGCCTGGAAGGTAGCGGTAATGATCAGATCATAATCTTCCGCAACCGTCGCGCGCAGGTTTTGCTCGAATGCGGCCGGATCCGTCGACTCAATCGTCTTCACTTCCACGCCGAACTCTTCGCCCGCTTTTTTGAAGCCTTCATCCATCAAGACGAAAAACTTGTTTACGCCGATTTTCTCAGGCAATACCAATGCGACTTTCTTTGCTTCTGCCGATTCGGTTGGTTGGCCGCCTGCATTTGCCGCACTGTTATTCGCCGTGTTGTTTGTTTCTTTTTGGTTCGCTCCGCAGGCTGCGACAATTGCAACCATAAGGAAAAGCGATACTGCCAGAGCTAATGCCTTCTTCATCCTAATCTCCCCCGTACCCGTAAATGAATTAATTTCCTTTAATCCTAGTAATATTATCGGAATTTGTCAACCACTATTTATTTTTGTAAAATGATAGGATTCGGCTGAACGAATTTCGACAAATTTCTAGTCAATTCTACACTAATACGGCGTGATAGCCTAATCATTTATTTCAAAAGTCACGAATTTGTAACAAATTAATCACATGATGTCCGGCGCCCTATTTTCCATCCCCGCGAGGCGGTTCCATATTCATGTTCATTCGTTCAAAAAGCGCAAGACCGCTCGCCATTTCATCGATGGACATGCCGTCAAACAGCTTAAACATAATTTTGGTTCTTACCGTCTCGATGAGCTCGACATTCTTCTTTCCCTCGTCCGTTATGCCCAGCATAACGACTCGCCGGTCTTGTTCACCGCGCGTCCGCTGAATGAATCCAAGCTCGATAAGCCGATCGGCAATGCCGGTCACGCCCCCGCTCGTTATATGGAGCTGCTCCGCCAAAGCCGACGCTTTCTGAGGACCGGATTCGGCCAATATCGTCAGCATTCTTCCGTGCGTCATCCCGAGCCCATGTACGTTATAGGTATTCCATTCCGCGTTGACATGCCGCCGCACCTGACGGAATGCCTCGTCCAGCCGCCTCATTAATACCAGCTTATCCGCATTTGATTCTTTCACGTTATCAACGCCTCCATGCAAGACTTTGATATTGATTATACCAAATGCAATATAGGAGTACAGCACTAAAGAATTCGCAGCTATAAACCGCGTATCATGCAAAGAAGCCGGCCATGACATGATGGCCGGCCTCAGGCCGATGTTTGCTGGCAAGTTGATCTTAATGAAGCCAGCATAGCGGAGGCAGATCGAGTATGCCGGTTCTTGCCGCGCCCCAAAGCTCCCGCATAAGCTGCTGCAGCGGCCATGCCGCCGTAGACCCGGCGGACACGACTAGGCCGTAACGATACGTTAACGAGGCGCCGGCAATAATGCGATGACCGATAGGGGAAGCGAAGCTATCGATTTTCGTTTGCAATTGTTCAAGGTGAGCGGCGCCTACACGGTCCGAGAATAGATAGTACGTCCCCCAATGCGTCATTTCGTCCCAGCTTCCCGGTGCGCCGATTACTTGCTTTGCCGGTTCGATCCGCTGCCGCTGCGAGAAAACCAGCTCATCGCCGTAATAGACGGAAAGATCGTTACGGAAGCTCCGGTAATCGAATCGCTCGCCCCGCAGCGTTCGCCCGGGACAGAGCACATCGGCCTGCATCCATACGGCCCCGGCTTTCAGGCGCACCATCGTCTCGTTATGGAACGAAGCGTTCTTAAAGAGCATGACCGGTTCCGGCATATGTTCGGCAACGGCGTTCTCCTCCAGGTCAAACCTCTGCCGCATGGATGACCCTCCGCCCGGCAAGCATGGATGAACCTTGGTAAACGACTGATTCGTCAGCATGGCATGGGCATTCCGTTTCAAGCGCCATTCGAGCTCGTAACGGTCCCCGTCCAGCAGCCCGGGCGACACATCCATGACGATGACGCCAAGCTGCCGGTCCAGCGGGAAAGCCTTCGCTATTTTGATCGGCGCGGTGTGGTATTTCTGTTCCATTACCGTTTGACCGTTACGGCTGGCAAGCGACGCGCGAAGCACGGACAGCCGGGCTGCCGCAGCAGCCTCCGGCGGAAACGCGATTGCAGCCGGCAATCCCGTCGAATGGCTCTCCATTAAGAAGCCGTGTGGCTGCGGCCTGGCGGCGTGCTCGACAATTGAATCACATGGCTATGCTCCGTGCCGCGGGCATGGGCAATTTCATGCGTCAGCCAGCTTACGATCTCGTCAACGCCGTCTCCGCCGAACAGGTTCGAGAAGACGAACGGGCGGCTGCCGCGCATCTTCACCGTATCGGCCTCCATCACTTCCAGGCTTGCTCCCACGAACGGGGCAAGATCGATTTTATTAATGACAAGCAAATCCGAGCGCATAATGCCGGGCCCGCCCTTGCGCGGAATTTTCTCTCCCTGCGCGACGTCGATAATATAAATAAACCGGTCGACCAGCTCCGGGCTGAAGGCTGCAGCCAGGTTGTCGCCGCCGCTCTCGATAAAGATCAGATCCAGATCATGGAATCGCCGCTCGAGCTCCTCGATCGCCTCGAAGTTCATGGACGCATCCTCGCGGATCGCCGTATGCGGGCAGCCGCCCGTTTCCACGCCGATAATCCGTTCCTCCGGAAGCACGCCGGTGTTAAATAAAATTTTCGCGTCTTCCTTCGTATAAATATCGTTCGTAATAACCGCCAGGCTGTAGCGCGTGTGCAGCTCTCTGGTCAAGCGCTCGACGAGCGCGGTTTTGCCCGAGCCCACCGGCCCGCCGATCCCGATGCGAATCGGCCGCGAGCTGTCGATTGCCGGGCTTTCCCATTCCTGATGCGTATGTCCTTGTCCTTGACACATATCAAATTCCTCCAATCGGTTATTCGATCATGACATAAACAGCCTTGAATATAATCGTTCATGACGCATCATCGCCAGCTCGGCCATCGGCATATTCGAATATGCCTCCTCCGGCGCAAGCTCTCCCGCAAGCCGCGTCGCACCCACCGTCAGCGGCGTCAGCCGGGCGATGAGCGACTGTCCCTCCGTCTGCCCGATCGACATTAACCGGAGCGCGCTGTTGACGCAGGTGACGATACAGGTATAGAAGTAGCCCTGTATCGCGCGTTCCTCGGATACGCCAAGCAGCCGGCATGCATACCCGTGCACAAGCGGATGCGAAGCAAAGCATCGCCCGCCCCGCAGCGCCTCCGTCAGAGGCGACCAGTCCAGCCGGGGATGAATCGCTGCCGCAAGCTGCAGAAGCCGCCGGCCCATCTTCTCCACGCCGCCCCGCGTTTCCGATGCCGCTCTTTGCAAATGAACGATCCGTTCAACCGACCAAAGCCGATCCCAATCCCCGGCAGGCGCATCCCGGTATACCGCGCGAATGACCAACGCATCCGAGGTCGCCCAGCTTTGCATCAGCATGGCCGAGACATAGGCGAAGAGCTGCCCGGAGTTGTTCATCCGTCCATCTTGAACGAGCGTCTCGAGACCGAAGGAGTGGGAGAATCCTCCGATCGGAAGAGCCGAATCGAGCAGCTGCTGCATGGCCAGCCATCTCACGTTTTCGTCCATCTCGTCTCCCCGCTTTCTTGCTTTAGAACAAAAAATACCGCTGAGCCATCGGCAGCACGTCTGCCGGCTCGCATGTCGCATGCTCTCCATCCACCGTGACATGGTAGGTTTCCGGATTGACCTCAATCCTTGGGGTTGCATCGTTATGGATCATATCCTTCTTCGTTACGGACCGGCAGCCCTTAACCGGCTCAATCCTCTTCTGCAGCCCAAGCTCCTGCGCAATACCCCGATCGTAAGCCGATTGAGATACGAACGTAATCGAGCTGTTGAAGACCAGTTTGCCGAAGGAAGCGAACATCGGGCGTCCGAACACCGGCTGCGGCGTCGGAATCGAGGCGTTCGGATCCCCCATCTGCGCATAAGCGATACTTCCGCCCTTCAGCACCATATCGGGCTTCACGCCGAAGAACATCGGGCTCCAAATGACGAGATCGGCAAACTTCCCCGCTTCCAGCGAACCGACCAGATGGGAGATGCCATGGGTAATCGCCGGATTAATCGTATATTTCGCAATATACCGTTTAATGCGGAAATTGTCGTTCCGCTCATCGTCCGGCGCTAGCGGGCCGCGCTGTTTTTTCATTTTGTCCGCGGTTTGCCACGTCCGGATAATGACCTCTCCGACTCGGCCCATCGCCTGCGAATCCGAGCTGATCATGCTGAATACGCCTAAATCGTGCAAAATATCTTCGGCCGCAATCGTCTCCGGCCTAATCCTCGAATCGGCGAATGCCACGTCCTCCGGAATGCGGCTGTCCAGGTGATGGCAGACCATCAGCATATCCAGATGCTCCTCGATCGTATTGATCGTAAAAGGACGCGTCGGGTTCGTCGAGGATGGAAGCACGTTCATCTCTCCTGCCGCCACGATTATATCGGGCGCATGCCCGCCGCCGGCTCCTTCGGTATGATACGTATGAATCGTGCGGCCGCCGATCGCCGCCAGCGTATCCTCGACAAAGCCCGCTTCGTTCAGCGTATCGGTATGTATGGCAACCTGAATGTCATACTGATCGGCAGCTTGCAGGCAGGCGTCAATCGCGGCCGGGGTTGTCCCCCAATCCTCGTGAAGCTTAAGCCCGATCGCTCCCGCCTCGATTTGCTCGACCAGCGGCGCCGTAAACGATGCATTCCCTTTGCCGGTGAAGCCGAGATTCACCGGAAACTGCTCCGCCGCCTCCAGCATTCTCCGCATATGCCATGCGCCGGGCGTGACCGTCGTCGCGTTCGTTCCCGTAGCCGGCCCCGTCCCGCCTCCGATCATAGTCGTTACGCCGGACGAAAGCGCGGTTTCGATCTGCTGCGGACATATAAAATGAATATGAGAATCGATGCCTCCCGCGGTTACGATTTTCCCTTCGCCCGCAATGACCTCGGTGCTGGCGCCAACGATCAGGTCCGGATGGACGCCGTCCATAATATCCGGATTTCCGGCTTTGCCGATGCCGACGATAAAGCCGTCCCGGATGCCGATATCCGCCTTCACGATGCCCCAATGGTCGATAATGACGGCATTGGTGATCAGCGTGTCAAGCACGCCTTCATCGCGCAGCGCGCCGCTCGATTGACCCATGCCGTCGCGGATGACCTTGCCGCCGCCGAACTTGCATTCATCGCCGTATACCGTATAGTCCCGCTCGATCTGCGCCCACAAGTCCGTATCCGCGAGCCTGACCGCATCCCCCGTCGTCGGCCCGAACATGGCCGCATAGCTGCTTCGGGTCATTCTGCTCATGAGCCGTCTCCTTCCCAAGCCGCAAGCCGCTCCCGCACCGTATCGGGCATCGCTCCCGCTTCCGCTTTGCCCCGAGTAATGCCGTTTAATCCGTAAGACAGCTTGGAGCCTCCAAGCTCTACGAGGGTCACCGGCTTCTCCTCGCCCGGCTCGAACCGGACCGCCGTGCCGGCGGCAATATGCAGCCGCATGCCGAAGGCGGCCTCACGATCGAATTTCAACGCGCGGTTTACTTCAAAAAAATGAAAATGAGAGCCGACCTGTACAGGTCTGTCTCCCGTATTAACGACGATAAGCCGCACCGTGCGGCGACCGGCATTCAATTCAATCTCGCCCTCCGCCGTTCGGTATTCTCCCGGTATCATATCCGCCTTACGCCTCCTGTCCTCCTGCGCCTGCTTGCGCTTTCATTAACCCGCTATCGGGTTATGGACGGTGACAAGCTTTGTCCCGTCCGGGAAAGTCGCCTCCACCTGCACCTCGTGAATCATCTCGGGAATGCCGGGCATAACCTGCTCCCGCTTCAATATTTGCGTTCCGTATTCCATGAGCTGAGCAACGGTCTGCCCTTCGCGGGCGCCTTCCATAATCTCTGAGGTGATGAGAGCGACGCTTTCCGGATAATTCAGCTTAACGCCGCGATTCATCCGCCTTCTCGCCAAATCCGCAGCGATCGTGATGAGCAGCTTTTCTTTCTCGCGTTCGGTCAACTGCATGTTTCCACCTCTTTTTTCACCGTAATATCTACTATTATAGACAGCAAATTATCGTTAGTAAATGATTTCATGTTATATTTCATGACATTAAATACAAAAAACTAGAGCAAACTATCGTGTTCGCCCTAGGACTGACATAAATATGACACAAACTTTCGTCTATTATAGTGTTCCTGATATATGGAAAATTATCCAGTCTGTATGCCCAGCTTACTCTGTATATTCGAGATCAATCCCTCCAGCCCGTTCGTATGGAAGCCGTAATGGAACAGCTTACCCGTCTCAACAAACCGCTGTCCGGACGAATCGGCGCCCATGACGACCGATACGAGGCGGCGGCCGTCCTGCTTCGCCGTTCCCGTGAAGCAATAGCCCGCCTGCTCCGTATACCCGGTCTTTAACCCGTCATTCCCCGGATAGGCATAGGACTTTCCGGCCAGCATCAAATTCGTCGTCTGCAGCTTCTTCGCGGAGCTGTCCAGCTTCACGCTTGCACGGCTGGATACCTCCAGCACCTCGGGATACTTCTTCAGCAGATAGGCGGCAAGAGTCGCCGTATCCTTCGCGGTCAATACCGTATCAAGCCCGGAGGAGGCTTCCTCATACGGCAGCAGATCCCCGCGATTCAGCCCCGTTGAGTTGCCGAATACCGACGCTTCCGATAGACCAAGCTTAGCCGCTCGCTCGTTCATCAGCGCTACGAAGGCCCTCTCGCTGCCGCCGATATGTTCGGCTAACGCAACCGCCGCATCGTTTGCGGAATGCACGGCCATCGCCTCGAACAGCTCCCGTACCGAGTAGACTTCCCCTGCCGCGAAGCCGATCTGCGAGCCGGGTACGTCCGCCGCATAGCGGCTCGTGACGACCTGCTCGTTCCAGGGAAGCTCCCCTTTGCTTGCCAAGTCCAGAACAATAAGCTCCGTCATCAACTTCGACATGCTCGCCGGGGGCATCGCTTCATCGGCATTTTTCTCGTAGAGCACCTCTCCCGTCCCGATATCCAGCAGAATCGCGGCTTTGGATTCGAGCACAAGCTCGGATACCGCCGGCCGATCCTTTAAGGAGGCGAGGTAAGCGAGGCTTGCCAGTACCCCCGCGGCAATTAGCAGAAATTTTATCGTACGGCCGCTCTCTCTTTTATAAGTACGCGTCATCATCTAAAAAAAATCCCCTTTCACTTTCGCTTCATACGATTAAGTATAGAAGCTGCAGCTTAAGGAGATCGTAACCAAACCATAAGAAAGTCTTAAGATGATTGAACGGCCGGAATCGTCACCCGAAACGCGGTCCGGTCCAAATCGCTGGTAACCGCAATCGTGCCGCCATGCTTCTCCACGATGCCTTTGGATATCGCAAGCCCGAGCCCCGAACCGCCCGACCACTGCGTACGGGACTTATCCACGCGGTAGAACCGGTCGAATATGTGCGGCAGATCGATAGCCGGAATCGGTTCGCCGTAATTAATAACCCCCACAACCACGTCGCTGCCTTCCAGTTGAACCGTCACTACAACGCGCTTGCCCTCCCTGCCGTACGCCATCGCATTCGCAATCAAGTTCTCGAATACCCGCACGAGCTTCGCCGGATCGCCCTTGACCGTCACCGCCGTTTCATCGGCAATCAGCTTGCTTTCCATGCCCGCCTCCTGTAGCGGCAGATGGAATTGAACGAGCAGCTGGCCCAGCATTTCAACAAGATTGAAGGTGGTTTCCTTCGTCGCGGCCGTGTCATGCCTCATCCTCGTATATTCGAACAAATCATTGATGAGCACGTTTAGCCGCTGCGATTTGTCATAAGCGATTTGAACGTAATGACGCAGCTCCACCTCGTCACGGTACCTGTCCTGTTCGATTAATCCGAGATAACCGAGCACAGACGTAAGCGGCGTTCGTAAATCATGCGACACATTTGTAATCAGTTCGTTTTTTGTTTGTTCGGCCTTCCGCTCCTCCTCCAGCGCGAAATGCAGCCTGCCCGCCAATCGGTTGATATGGCCGGCCATATCGCCGAATGGATTGCTTTTGTGAACTTTTATTTTATAATCAAAATCGAACCGCCCTTCCGCCATGCCGCTTACAATCGTATTCATGCCCGCAAAGTAGCTGAAAAATCTCCACTGCATGATGCAAAAGTACACAAAGGACAAAAATAAGCCCAACCCGAATAAAAAAATATCCTCTCCCATACCCTTGACAATGCCGCGAATCAAGAAGCGGATGCCAAATATGCCGAATACTCGCAGTATCGAATCTGCGGACAAGAGGAGAACGGATACGGTGACTGCGGCCAGCAGCAAACTCGCGGCCATATGGAACAGCGTCCGGCTGAGCAGGCGCAATGCGATATTATCCTTCAATTTTGTAGCCAACCCCCCATACCGTAACGATCATTTTATCGCCGAGCTCCTTCTCCAGCTTATCGCGCAGCTTGCTGATATGAACCATTACCGTATTGTTCGAGTCAAAATATTTTTCCTTCCACACCTGCTGGAAAATGTCCTCCGCGCTGAACACCCTTCCCGGATGTCCGGCCAGCAGGTGCAGAATGCCAAATTCCGTCGAGGTTAAATGGAGCGGCTTGCCGTCCGCCTCCGCCGTATGGCTGAGCTTATCGATCCGGAGCGGCCCAAGGCGCAGCTCCCTCTCCGACCGCGCGCCGCCGTTGTTATCGGGCTGAGCCGCATATTGGTAGGAACGCCGCAGCAGCGACCGTACGCGCGCGACCAGCTCCAGCGGATTAAACGGCTTGATCATATAGTCGTCGGCGCCGGTCATTAAACCCATAATTTTATCCATATCCTCCGCTTTCGCGCTGAGCATCAGGATCGGCACGGACTGATCGCGCCTCAATCTGCGGCACACCTCCAGCCCGTCCAGCTTCGGCATCATGATGTCCAGAATAACCAGGTCATGAGGGTTTCTCTCATACGCTGACAGCGCTTGCTCGCCGTCATGCGCCTTCTCGGTTACAAAACCTTCATTCTTCAAATATATTTCAATCAGATCGGCAATTTCCCGTTCGTCGTCTACGATTAATATTCGTCTGTCCAAGACGGCTTCGCCTCCTCGTTACACTCAGTGTGTCCGCTCAGCTTACTATACATGAGTCGGGGACGGAATGTCCCGTCCCTCAGCGGAATTTCACAATGTTTAAGTGTTTCTTAATATTTTTTTAAAGATTGCCGGCAGATCCGGCCGGACCCACGCCTTCCCAGCCCCGGCATTGTAGCCAACGCTTGTCCGATGTGATAAAATTGAAGGTATTGAAATTTTACTAAGCTTATAGGGGGCACTTACATGGCGGCCAAAAGAATGCGTTCAGACATGATCAAAAAAGGTTTCGACCGCGCACCGCATCGCAGCTTGCTGCGTGCCGCAGGCGTGAAAGAGGAAGACTTCGGCAAGCCTTTTATCGCGGTTTGTAACTCGTATATTGATATTATTCCGGGCCACGTTCACCTTCAGGAGTTCGGCAAGCTGGTGAAGGAAGCGATTCGCGAGGCGGGCGGCGTGCCTTTCGAATTCAACACCATCGGCGTCGACGACGGAATTGCGATGGGCCATATCGGCATGCGTTACTCTCTTGCAAGCCGCGAGATCATTGCCGATTCGATTGAAACCGTAGTAAACGCGCACTGGTTCGACGGAATGGTCTGCATTCCGAACTGCGACAAAATTACGCCGGGCATGATCATGGGCGCGCTCCGCGTCAATATCCCGACGATGCTCGTCAGCGGCGGACCGATGAAAGCGGGTAAAACATCCGACGGCCGTTCGATCTCGCTGTCCAGCGTATTCGAAGGCGTCGGCGCTCACCAAGCCGGCAAGATCAACGACGAGCAGCTGCAGGAGCTTGAGCAGTTCGGCTGCCCAACCTGCGGCTCCTGCTCCGGCATGTTCACGGCCAACTCGATGAACTGCCTGGCGGAAGGCCTTGGACTTGCATTGCCGGGCAACGGTACCATCCTTGCCGTAGCGCCTGAGCGCAAAGAATTCGTTAAGGAAGCTGCGCGCCAGCTGATGAAAATTATCGATCTCGGCATCAAACCGCGCGATATCGTAACGAAAGATGCGATCGACAACGCGTTCGCGCTTGACATGGCGATGGGCGGTTCGACCAATACCGTTCTTCACACGCTGGCGATCGCTCATGAAGCCGGCATCGAATACCCGATTGAACGCATTAACGAAGTGGCGGAACGCGTGCCGCATCTTGCGAAGATCGCTCCGGCTTCCGATTACCATATCGAGGATGTTCATAACGCAGGCGGCGTTAGCGCCGTTCTGAACGAGCTGTTCAAGAAGGATGGCGCGCTCCACGGCGACTGCTTGACCGTTACCGGCAAGACGCTTCGCGAGAACGTAGCCGGCTGCGAAATTGCGGATACGGACGTTATCCACACGCTTGACAATCCGCATACGGAGCGAGGCGGCTTGGCTGTCCTGTTCGGCAATCTGGCCCCTAACGGCGCGATTATCAAAACCGGCGCCGTCGACAAATCGGTTGGCGGCTACCACAAAGGACCTGCCATCTGCTTCGATTCCCAAGACGATGCGCTAGCAGGAATCGCAGGCGGCAAAATCAAGGAAGGCGATGTCGTGGTCATTCGTTACGAAGGACCTCGCGGCGGACCGGGCATGCCGGAAATGCTGGCGCCTACGTCGCAAATCGTCGGTATGGGTCTCGGAGCGAAGGTTGCCCTGATTACGGACGGCCGCTTCTCCGGCGCATCCCGCGGCATCAGCATCGGCCACGTCTCTCCCGAAGCGGCCGAAGGCGGACCGATTGCCTTCGTGCAGGACGGCGACATCATTGAGATCGATATGAATAACCGTACGATGGATCTGCTGATCAGCGACGAGGAGTTCGAGAAACGCCGCTCCGAATGGAAAGGCTTCGAGCTCAAAATCAAGCGCGGCTACCTGGCCCGCTACGCGCACCTTGTCACATCCGCCAGCACCGGCGGCGTCATGAAGATGTAGTGAACCAAACGAAACACAAAAAAATGGCGGTTCAGGATTAATCCTGCACCGCCATTTTTTTTTTGATCGTTGGCTGCTTGCTTGAGCAAATTATGGTTTTTTTATAACACCTTTGCATAATCAAGCCCGCCGTTCATATATCTACTCTTGATTTGGGTTCCAACCTTTCAGCACGTTTTCGACCGTCCACGATTCCGCTTGCTCATCCGTCAACTGACGGCGCGTGTCCGTATCGGCGGCGCCGGGGCCGCTGCTGTTGTATTCATAAA
Source organism: Paenibacillus harenae DSM 16969 (assembly GCF_000422465.1). Taxonomy (GTDB): domain Bacteria; phylum Bacillota; class Bacilli; order Paenibacillales; family Paenibacillaceae; genus Pristimantibacillus; species Pristimantibacillus harenae. The sequence goes on from NZ_KE383843.1 coordinate 404,171, forward strand.
ACCGGGCATCCGCCGCAGAGAAGCCTGACATGTCGGTCCAGCCGATCGGGTTGATGTGGGCGCCCATCTCGCAGTTCATATACACGACGCTTGCGATTGCATCCGGATTGCCGCCCGGATGCCACGGACGGCCCAACCAGACAGTGCCGGCGGCTGCATTGCTCGTCAGCTTGCTGTTTAGGAACAGGTAACCGTAAGGCTCCGTAATCATTGTGCTTGCCGCCGTAATGTAGCCGTTATTGGATAGAGAACCGCGATCAAGCGAATGGATCGCGCATTCTTCGAATACCGCCCGCGAGCCGCCGAAGATAAAATCGACATCGCCTTCAATATAACACCGGTAGAAGTACTGGGTTCCGCCGTTCGTAAGCAGCGTATCCTGATTCCCGATGAAGCGGACGTTCTCGAATCGCTGGCGATCGCCGCGGACATTCAGTGCCACCGCTTGCTTACCGCTCACGTTTACGGAAGCTTCGTCGAATGAATTCTCGATCGTAAGATTCTTCGCTATAAAATCGCTTCCGTTCACGAACATACTGGCACTGCCGCTGGTACCGTAAGTACCGCCGGTCGGACGCTCCCTTCCCGCATAGTTGTCATAAGTAACGACAGTATCTTCGGCGCTTTCTCCAATCATGGAGATGAAGGGTTTATTAACGGGTACCGTAACGACTTGTTTATAGATGCCTTTCTTAATAAAAATTTCGACCCGTTCCGTGTTATTTGCTTGTACAGCGTCTATAGCCGCTTGAATGTCCGAATAATCGCCCGTTCCGTCTTGCGCTACGGTCAATTGGCTTGGCAGCGCGCTTATTTGCCTTATCATATCCTTAACCGCCTTCAGCTCTCCTGGAGCCAGACTTCTTCCTGCAGCATCCTTGGAATTTGCAGCCGCAACATTTGCATATGCGCGGTTTGAATAATAACCGGTAGACTTCATCATTTCAAGCAGTCTCTTGGCGTAGCTTCCGCCCCATGAGTATCCGTCTCTGCGTTCTTGCTCAATTTCTTGAATATTGTATTTGATCATTCCGTCGCGTCCGGAGAATATCCCCTTATTCGTGCCGATTTCATAGAATCGGTACCAGGATACGGCGCTTGGGTCTTGGACGAAATAGATGCCGTTCGGATCCGCGCTCACATACCGGATGCCTTCCAGCTTCACTTCATCAAACCATTGCAATGCGCTCTCAATCGACCGCTTGATTTCTGCGGTTTGATTCGGATAGGACATCAAATAGCGAACGATACCAACCGATTCCGAGCCGGAAATGGAAGGATGCTCGTAAGCCCGGGCAAGCATTGGCTCGTAAGTGATCGGATCGTGCTGCGCGCACCAGGCCGTTAATTGACCGTCAACTTCGATCTGCGACTTTAAAATATACGCAACGCCTTTCTCTCTTGCCAGCTCCAGCAAGGCAATCGTCTCGGCATCGATTAAATCCGTGTCGAACGGATAACGCTTGCTGGCGATGTCATCGATTAAATCCAATACGTTAATCATCGCGTTATCGTTAAACGTCACATAATCGGAATAGCCGCCGCGCTGCGGGTATACCTGCGGCCAGCCGCCTGTCTCGTACTGCATCGCCAGCAGGAAGCCGATGCCTTTGCGTACGCTCGCTTTGAACTTTTCATCTCCGGATGCGCGGTAAACTTGCGATATAAACCGCAGTTCGTTAATCGTCGCGTTATTATCGATGGTGCCGATCTCCGTTACGCCATCCAAACCAAGCTGCGACGATTTCTTTTCAACCCCGTTCCAGGCTCTGTCATAAGGCATCGCTTTCGTCCACCCGCCATGATCCATTTGCCACGATACGAGGTTTTCAGCCTTCACGACGGCGTCACTCAAGTCTCCGGTTAAACCGCCGGCTGCCGTCTCGTTCACAATTGTTGCGTCCTCGCCAAACACCTCCATTGTCTCAAAAAAGATGACTGTGTTGCCGAAACGGTTCGTGCCCGCCGCGGCTTTCTTCAGCGTCAGATTTTTAAATGCGGGGTTAAGCGATTTCCAGGTTCCGGTTGACCTGCTGAGCACGATATCTTTGTAATCGACATCTACAAGCCGGCTGTTCAAGGTGACCGCAACGACGTTGCTGGCCACCGCGTGTACGCCGACGATGCGGATCTCTTCAGGACCCTCCGCATCGGAAGATACAGCCGCGACGATTTCCATCGCTTCCGTAATCGTGACAAAATTGTTCTTGTCGAAACCGCCTTTTGCGGACATGTACCCTTCCCGGACAACCGCTCCGATTCCGCTGTTGCCGTTCGCCGATTCCGGGATCAAATCGAGAGCTTTGGCAATCATATTCGCCGCATCCGCACGTAAAAGCGGCTCCTCCGGATGTATCAATCCGTCCCCTCCGGCGTCGATATAACCGGCTTCCTTTGCGGATTCCAGCACATACGCATCCCATTCATCCAGTGATTTTTCCCATACAGAAGCTGCTTGATCCAGATTTTTGAACGTATCCTGATGAACATAACCGAGCGCGTCGTTCAAAAGCGACATAAATGCTATGCGGGCAATCGGTTGATCCGCCGCTTGCCCGGAAGTCAGCATGCCCAACGTTTTCAGCTTTTTCATCAGCAAGCCGCCTATAATATCTGACACCTCGACCTCTTCCAGGACAACAGGGGCCGGTTCTTCCGTGTCCGATTGATTGTGAATTCGGAGATGGTCGATATTTCCTCCGCCGCTCGAGCTCACAGCTGTCGCACGAATCACGTTGCTGCCGGCGTTCAATGACGCTCTCGCGGACACGGTACTCCATACGGCAAAATCTCCTGTAGAAGGAAAGCTCAGCTGCGGCGCAACGACGTTTCCGTTTACTTTGATTTCAGCCGGACGGTCTTCCGCGGCACCGGATGCATAACGGAAAGCAAGCGTATATTCGCCCGCTGTCGGCACATCGACGGTCCATTCGATCCAACCGCCTGGCGCATTCGGGTTAAAATCGACGAAGCCGGTGCCGGTGAAGCCAAAATGCTTGTTATCGACAATCGTGCCGGAGCCTGCAGCATCCTCCGCTTCATAAATTCCGTCGACCGGCGGCGCTGTCTCGTGCCCGTCATCTCCGCCGTCGCCGGTTCCCGGTTCTACATATGCGGTGCCCGTAACAACTAGGTCATCCACATAGTGGCTGCTTGTGCTGCCGTTCGGTGTGAAAGTTTCAAGAAAATCGATTCGGTCGGCCGCATCATAGAAAGGAGCATTCTCGATTTTCAATTCGCCGTCCACATAAACACTCGCCGTGTCGCCATCCGTATCCGCTATGATTTTTAGATCCATCCATTGATTCGCCGTTACCGGAATCAACTGCTCGTAGGTATCGCCCGCATGGCGATACGTGACGCCGTCGGACTTCGTTTCCAAAATAACCGCCGCTTTGCCATTGCCTTTCAACCTGATTACCTTCGTAGATCCGGCGTATGCCGGCATCATAAACTTCATTCCTATCGTGACCGCGCCGGCGAGCGGTTCAAACGATTTGCTTAATGCCACATTCGTTGAAGTACTCGTATCTTCCAAATACACACTTTTGTTTGAGGAATCCGGCAGCTCCGCGGTACGAACGGTACCGCCTCCTTCTGAAACCGCAAACCCGGCGGGCGCTTCTCCGGTTATTTGGGCATTGAAGTTTTCGCTTACGACTTGCTTTCCGGAAGCCGTCTCCTCCGCATGCAGGGCGCTTGGCCAAGCCGAACCGAAGAGCGCTACTGCCATCACCGAAGACAACAGTAAGGCCACAAACTTGTTTACCCGTTTGGTACGTTTCATCATCATTTCCCCTTCCAACATAATGTGTGTCATGCGAAATAACACCCCAATTATATGAAAGCGCTGTCAATTACGCAAACAATCACAGCATACGAATTACAGAAGACGCAGTTTTTCCAAGGTATACCTGATCTAATGATTATCAAAATGGGATGATGATCATCTTGTGAGAGGAAGATTGGCCGCGTAGAGAAAATAATTTAATCCAAGACAAAGGCTGTCCCGTAAGATCAATGACCTTACGGGACAGCCCCTTTACTATTATAAGATGATAGCATGAAACGACGGGCTTCAAATGGCTGTTGTTTTCGTACCAAGTTGCGCAGCTTCGTCGGCTGCCGCGCTTATTGTTCGTTCTACGGCGTCGCTGATTCGTTCAGCTTCCTCCTGCATCTTGCTCAGCTGCTTGGTCGCATAGCTGCGAATCGTCTCAACCGGCATGAACAGCATACGGGGCGAGATTGAATCTCTTCTCTTGCTGCTCTTCGCCGTGATCTGCTTCTTCGTCAACACCCGTATGAGAATGCGCAGATACACTCGAGTCGACTTTGCGAACAAGCCTTCCGGAAGCTCATGTATCTTAAATCCGAGCCGGTCCGCGCCCCGGTGAATCATCGTCACGCCGTATACCGCTTTAATATCTTTGGCGTCCGCATCGTCAGCCAGCTGATCCGCGAGCAGCGGCAGCGCCTGTTCTACTTCGCGGAGCATACGAATGCCGGTCGCGACAGGCGATTTCGAGGTCGCGGCAATCGAAGACAGCTTCCTGTTATCGAAATGAAGCTCCGCGATCCGGTCGCCCTTCACGACGCGCACGCCTTCGGAAAGCTCAACCGCATCTCCATTGTAGGTTGTTACGCGGTAATGGAATGCGGCATCTTGCGCGTCACCGACCGTTTTTAACCGGAATGCGAAATGGAAGGCCTTCTCCCACAGCAGCCAGAGCGAGATCAGGACCCGCTTCCACAGGGAAGTGTGAGCCATCCTTGCGGCGTCCGTCAGCTTGATCATCTCGCCGATGCCGACGAAACGGTATCCGCGGCGCGTTCCTTCCTCTAGATAAGCCTCCAATGCGATCAGCATATTGCGGGGCGCATCCTTGTCCGCTCCGAAGGTCATGCCGCAATCGTGGAGGAGCACGACGGCTCCAGGCTTGAGCTTCTTCATCATTCGCTTCTTAAGCCGTTGCGCACCTACTCGAATTCGCCAATCTCCGAACATGGCCGACCATAAAATAATTTGTAAATGACCCAGGTTCGCGTAATCAAACACGTTTACGATTCCCCAAGGCGGACGATAATAAGTCGAACGCTCGCCCGTTGCCTTCTCGATGATATCGGCGGTACGGTCAATTTGTTTCTTTACCGACCCGGGACGCATAAGCCAATTCGATTTATGAACATAATTATGAATACCGATAATATGTCCTTCGTCCTTCATCCGCTGCAATATCTTCTCCTGCCCCTCGGCATGAGAGCCCACAACAAAAAAAGTCGCTTTCGCTTGATAGCGAGCGAGCAAATCAAGCAGCTGAGGCGTATACTCCTGATCCGGGCCGTCATCGAAGGTGAGAGCGATCTCTTTCTCTACGCGCCCTTTCTTGAATACGCGAAAGCCGAACGTACGGCTAATGAGGCCTGGCAGAAACGCATAGAAGGTGGCAACGTATAAACCCCAGAGCAATAATTTTTCCATTTTGTTTTCCCCACCATTATATGTTTTTGTCGACGAATGGATAGCGGTACAAAACAACAACGATAGCTTTAATTGTAGCATAATGCGATAAAAAATAGGCATCATTTTAAAAACTATAGTACAATCTTTATGGAAATATGATTTTGAAAAAAAGAAGGAGTTTGAACATGCTGCCATTTTACAAAAAATATTGGCGTACCGCTTTTGACATCGCGCTTATTGCACTTACCGTATACTTAATCATGTATTGCTTCAGTTACTTGTACAGCATTGCCACTCCTATCTTTTATTCATTTCTCATTTTTTTGTGCATAGAGCCTTTGGCCAGGCGGTTAAACAAATGGGGCATGAAGAAATCGATCGCATCGGGCATATCCATTCTTGTCTTTACCATCGTCATTCTTGCCGCCTTCTCCGGCGTTGCCTATTTGCTCACGAAGCAGGGAACGGAATTGGTCGATAACTTCCCGAAATATCAGGAAATGCTCGCGATCCAAATCGCCAATATCACGGAGGAAATACAGCTTAGGCTGGGCGCGCTGCCGGAAGACTTTAACGTCGTTGAACGCTCTCAGGAAATCATTAAAGGAGCGTCCTCCTGGTTGGTTAACGTCGGCGAGACGGTTCTCACGAATATCATTGGTTACGTGTCTTCGTTCTCGACCTTTATTTTCAATTTTATCGTCGGCATTATATTAGCTTATTTCTTAAGCATCGAAATTACGACATGGAAACAGACCGCGGAGGACAAAACGCCGAATACATTCAAAAACGCCTTTTTCTTTCTGCGGAATAACGTATTCAAAGGCATCGCGCTTTATATAAAAGCACAGGCCAAAATGATCAGCATTACGTTTATCGTGATTTTGATTGCGCTTATTTTTTTAGGGGTGAAAAATGCCTTCGTTATTGCGGTCGTCTCCGCGATTTTCGATATTTTGCCGCTGCTCGGAGTCGGCACGGTCTTCATCCCGTGGATCATTTACTTAATTATCGTCGGCAAAATTTCGCTGGCGATCTGGCTGTCCGCCCTCTTTCTTGTCGTCGTGCTTACGCGGCAAATTCTCGAACCGAAAATTACGGGCGACTCCTTGGGCGTATCCGCCTTTACGATGCTCGCCTTCATGATCGTATCGCTGTCGCTGTTCGGCGTTGCCGGCGTCATCTTGTCGCCGATTCTTATGATTCTCCTTAAGGCGCTTTACGACCAAGGTTACTTCCACCGCTGGATCCGCACGCCGCAAGGCGAGTTTGACATACCGCCTGATAGCGAGAGCTTCGTCGACAATCTTAAGAAACGGGAGTAGGCCATTTACTAAACTGCGCTGCGTTAGAGATCGGCTCGCAGTCAGCAGATCAAGTCTTCGAAAGTAAGTTTGCTGCGCAGCTCGCAATAGGTTCGGGCCGCATTACCTTTCTGCTGTAAAAAACGCATTGGATATCGAAGCCGTCAAAGCCGTCTGAGCTAGCGTTCAGACGGCTTTGTCATGTTCGCGGCGATATCCATAATGCCGCGGAACAGCTTCGTCGCCTGATTGGCGCTGCCAGGCGGCTTGTTCTCCACAAGCACGGCGACAGCGTAGCGAGGCGACTTGGCCGGGCCGTAGCCCGCAAACCATTGATGGTTGCGGGCGATTCCGGCCCGCGTCGTTTCGGCGGTGCCGGATTTCCCGGCAACCGCCCACAGCCCTTGGCGGATCGACCGACCGGTTCCGTGGTCGACGACCGCCTCCATGCCGCGCAGCAGCGCATGGGCGGTGGCCGGCCTGATCCGGCCAACTTGCCCTTGCGCGCGCTGCGCGGGCAGCTTCGCCATCCGCTGGCCATTGGCATAGCGGATTTCACTGACGAGGCGCGGCTCCAATACGCGCCCCCCGTTCAGCAGCGTTACAATCAAATTAGCCGCCTGAAGCGGCGTCATTCTTACATCACGCTGCCCGATTCCGCTTTGCGCGAGCACGCCGCCGTCAACGGCAGCAAGCGCGGCCGCCCGTTCCGCAGCCGCCCTCTTTAACGATTCCCGCTTCCCGCTTTGCGCGTCACCTATCTCACTATGCTCTCCGTCGGCATTTCCCGCCTCCCCATTGCCTCCGCTCTTCTCCTCGCTTAACACGGTTTGCTTTCCATCAGCGCGATCATCGCCTCGCTCCCCGCTCCCGCCGGCCGTCTTCATCGCCGATGGCGCCGCGAACAGCTGTCCGCTCTCCTCCTCAGCCAGCAGCCGCAGAGGGTCTTCAAACGGTCCAAAGGGCTTGTCCCGGTGCCAGCCGGCTCTCCGTCCGATGCCCAGCGCATCGGCGGTGCGCTGAAGCTCGGACGGCTTCAAACGTTCGGCTATCGTTGCGAAGGCGATGTTGCAGGATTGCGCCAGCCCCTCCTCCAGAGTAAGCAGCCCGTGGCCGCCTTCCTTCCAGCAGGACAAACCGTATTTGCCGTATTCCCCATCGCAGTAGAAGGTGTCGCGCTTATCCGTTACGCCCGCTTCCAGAGCGGCCGCCTCCGTCACCAGCTTAAAAATCGAGCCGGGCGCGACCGCCTTGATCGCATGGTTCGCCCACTCCGTCCCGTCCGAGGTCTCGAACCCGCCTGGCTTCAGCTTCGGCCGGGAAACCATAGCGACGATATCGGCGCTCTTCGCGTCAAGCACGACAATCGCTCCCTCCTTAAGCCCTTGCGCGTCGGCATAAGCTTCGATCTCGTTTTGAAGGGCTAAATCGATCGTCGTTATCACCTTAAGCGGATAATAGGGATTGCGCGGCTGTGTAATCCGCGTATCCAGCCCTTGAACCGGCGCGTTGCGCCCATCGATAAAATACGATACCGACGTAGCGCCGGCGCCGTGCAGCAACTGCTCGAGCGACCTCTCGAGCCCTGACCCGCCTACTTGATCCGTCAGATTTCGTTTGCCGTCTGCGAGCTCTTCCGCGTGAATGTGCTGCAGCCACTCCGGATGCTGGCTCGTAAAGCCGATCGCATGCTTTGGTTCGAATTGCGGCAAATAACGGTTGCGGTAAGGCAGTACGCGGACGCCGTTCAGCTTAAGTGCTTTAATCTCCTCCGCCTGCGATACGCTCAATCGCATCGGAAGCCGTTCCCCGTCCTTCATCCAAAATACCGGCTCCTTCACCGCGTCCCATAAAAGCTGCAAATGCTCCCTCGACACGCCCAGCAGCCGGCTAAGCTTAGCCATATCCTCTTCCGTTCCCCGGGCATTGGCGCGTACGGGAAAAAAAGCAACGGCCGAATACGTTTCGCCCGTAATCGCAAGCCCATTCCGGTCATAGAAATCGCCTCGACCGGAATCCAATATTAATTGCCGCTGACGCTGGATAACCGACATCCGCTGCCAGCTGGCCCGATTGGAGACGCTCTTGTAGACCGGCGCCGACAGGCTGCCGGGCATGAGCTGCAGCCAGGCAAGCCGCCCTATATAAACCACCATCACGGCGCTGATTAAGAGCGCCGCGAACCATATTCGTTTGAACATGCCGCTTCCCATCTCTTCGGAGCTCCTTTACCTGCTGTCTGTCGCATTCGGAAGTTAAAGCTTGCGAGCAGCTTCACTCACCATTATTTCCTTCACCAACGGCCGTTCAAACCTTTTCCTCCTGCAAGGAATAAAAAAGAGCCGTTCAGTCTAATTGACTGAACAGCCCGATAAAGGTATAGATGATGCCTTACGCTTTTCCCTAATGAATCAGCTAATTTTAAACTGAGAGAGCGAGTCTTTCAGCTCGCGCGATACCGCGTCCAATTTCTCGGACAGCCGCACCATGCCGTCGCTGATGCTGAGCTGCTCGGAGCTGAGAGACGCTACTTCCTCGGACGTAGCCGACGATTCTTCCGCAACCGCGCTGACGTTGGTCATCGCTTCCGCCAATACCAATTGCGACTGATCGAGCTGGCTGATGGAATCCGTTACGAGATTAAGCTTCTCCGCGAAATGACCCATTTGGCCTTGCACGCTCAAGAAAATTTGATTCGCTTCCTTGACCGAACCAATCTGCTCTTGGAATAACGGGTAAGCATCCGACAGCACATGAACCGTTTCATCAATTTCGCCTCTAATTTTTTCGGTAATTTGACCGACGACGTCAATGGATTGACGCGACTGGTCGGCAAGCTTGCGAATTTCATCCGCGACTACCATGAAGCCCTTGCCCGCAGCGCCAGCGCGTGCCGCCTCGATCGTTGCGTTCAAGGATAAAATGTTCGTTTGCTTCGTTAAGTTATTAAGCACGTCCAAAATCTTAACGATCGAGCCGGTGCTTTCCTTGAGCGCATCGACTTTCTCAACCATCGAACGCGTCATTTCCTCCGTCATGCCCGTTTTCTCGATGAGAACGCCCATATACGCAGTACCCTGCTCGCTGGCCTTCTCAACCTCTGTGGCAGAACGCACCATTTGTTGATTCGCGTCGATTACCTTTTTCATTTGAACGTCGATATTTGCAGTCAGGTCATTCCCCTTCTCCGCTTCAACCGCCAAGCTGGTTGCCCCGCCTGCGATCTCCTCTGTCGCGACCGCGATCTCTTTGGCCGAAATAGCCGTCTTGCGGGATGCTTCGCTCAGGTCCGTCGCCGTTAATAGAACATCCTCAGCGGAACGCGTCGTCTGCACGGCGAGATCCGTAATTTGCGCCATCATCAGATTAAAGCTTTGACCCAGCTCGCCGATCTCATCCCGGCGCTTGTTCATCGACGAACGAACGGTCAGGTTGCCCCGGGAGCCTTCGTTCATGAGGTTTCTGAGCTTCACAAGCGGATGCGCAATCATAAGGATAACCAGCAATCCGATTGCAATGGCAAGCAGGGCCGCCACGGCTACCGTAATCCAGGTGAGCGTCTGGATAGCCTTCGCATCCCGGACAAGCTCCTTCACCGGTATGGTTCCGACCAGCTTCCAGTCCATGGCCTCGAATGTTTTGTATGCCGCCAGAACATCCATTCCATCCGTTGAGCTGACCGTTGCGGCACCGTGCCGCGCTTCATCGCCTTCCGTTGGCAAGCTGACTTTGGACGGCTTGCCGATCAGCGACAGATCAGGGGAAGCGATATAATTGCCGCTTGCGTCCAAGATCGACATTTCGCTGTCCTTGCCGAGAACGACATCGCCGTAACGATTGGTCACCGTCCCTAGCGCAACCTCCAACAGCAATACATAGGAGGCTTCATTCGACGTCGTATCCTTTAGAAGCCGGCTTATCCCTATCGTTTTTACATCCGACTGTCCGGCAAGTCCTTCAGGCTGAGGTGCGATCCAGTTCGTTTTGCCTGACAAGTCTACCGTTTCCTTGAACCATTCCGACTGCATCAGCTTGTCCGCGCTGCTCGCGTTGGCGGATCCGGCTGTGACCGGGGTTAAGGCAGGATTGATCGGCAGCAGAATAAGTCCGCTTATGGAGTTGTTTCCCATGATGTAGCTTTGCATTTTATCGCCCAGCTTGCGGGACGCTTCAAATTTGCTGTAATCGTCGCCGCCGTCCATCATCAATCGAACGGTTTCGTGGAAATCCTTGTCAATTAGAATTTGAAGCGTCAAGTCCTCGTACGTTTTAAAAATAACGTCCAAGTTGCTCGCGACCTGATTAACGGTCTGAAAGCTGGCGTCCGACACCTTGTTTTCTATGATTTGCTTGGATTTCGAATAAGCCATTAGTCCTACTGTCAATACGCATGCGATAATGCTGCAAAAAATAATGAGAAACAGCTTCATTCCGACAGACTTGATCGGATTGGACAGCTTCGTTTCTTTCATGGCCTCCTTCGTTGCTTTCGATAATGCCTTCAAGCTTGATTGCGCTTTCATCGCAAGCTCGGAACGATCTTTGCCCGTTGCGTTCGATGTAGATTCGTTCTCTTCCTGCTTCGAATTTTTCTCTTTTTTCTCTTCTTCCTTTTTCATAGGGAAAGACACCGCCTTTAATATTGTAAGTCTAATTAGGTCCATTGGCTGCTAGCGAATCTTGCCGAAATATGTATTTTCGATCTATTATTTAATATCGGCAGTCGCTGATCAATTCATAATACTGAAGACAAAAAAAAGAGCCTTATTTTATCGAAAAAATAAGACTCCGGTATTAGATCTTTCCGTCTACTTCTTTCCGGTTTTTTTACGCATCATATCCATCGGATAAACGGGCTTTAATGTCCGGATGCGAATCTGCTGAAGCGGATGTCTCGCCGCATCTATTGCTTGGCCATCGGCATCGGTTATTTCCGTTACGGTTTGTTTAAAAAGGGTTCCCTGCGGCCCGACGAATTCCACCTCTTGCCCAAGCTTGAAATGGTTGCGCTGCTGCACGGTCGCAAATCCCGTACCGGCATCATAATCAAGCACGACACCGGCAAAATCATAAGGGGCCGCCTTTTCTTCCGGCTCGTAAATATGATCCTCCGGTCCTGGAGTATCCAGGAAAAAGCCCGTGTTCAGCGGCCTGTTGGCAGCTTTGTTGATCTCCTCTATCCACTCCGGCTTGACGACGAAGTCCGCCGGATTCTCGAAATACGAATCGATCGCCTGCCGATAAACGTTAACGACCGTAGCCACGTAATGAATGCTCTTCATCCGGCCTTCAATTTTGAAGCTGTCCACGCCGACCTCGATCAGCTCGGGCAAATATTCGATCATGCACAAATCCTTGGAGCCCATCGTAAACTTGTCTTCGTCCTCCGGATAAAGCGGCATATCGTCAACGAACAGGTCATACTTCCAGCGGCATGACTGCGAGCATCCGCCGCGGTTTGAATCCCGGTCCGTGAAATGATTCGATAGCACGCACCGGCCGGAGAAAGACGAGCACATCGCACCGTGGATGAAGGCTTCGATTTCAATATCGACATGCTTCTTAATTTCCGCAATATCCTTAAAGCTCGTCTCACGGGCTAATACGACGCGAGGCAAACCTTCTTCCTTCCAAAATTGGACCGCCTGCCAATTCAACGTCGATTGCTGCGTGCTCAAGTGGACCTCCAGCTTCGGCGCTGCCCGCTGTGCTGTCTCAATGATGACGGGATCAGCCGCAATAATCGCGGATATGCCGGCTTCCTCCAAGCTTCGCAAATAGTCCTCCAAGCCTTCGATATCTTCATTGTGGGCATAGATGTTCGTTGCGACGAATACTTTGGCTCCGTACCTGTTCGCGAATTCCACGCCCTCCTTCATTTCCTCAAAGCTGAAGTTATCCGCATTGGAACGGAGACCGTATTTTTGTCCGCCTATATAAACGGCATCGGCGCCGTAATGAACCGCAAATTTCAGCTTCTCCAAATTGCCGGCCGGTGCAAGCAGCTCTGGCTTGTTCAGGCGATGGCGCTTTCCTTGGTACCGCTGGGTTGTTTTCTCTGTAACCGTCATTCTCTCTACCTCCTGCTATCAATACACCTGCTCTTTATAAAAGAAACCATAGCTCAGCTCGCGATTCGGATCCTGCGCTTCGCGGATCCTATCCAGCCACTCCTCTTGAAACGTATAGCCTTGCGGATCCGCTATGTAGGCATCGATCGCTTGCCGGTAGGCGCGAATGACGATTTCGTTATAATCAATGGACTTCATAATGCCTTCCACCTTTAAGCTGGCCACGCCGGCATCCATGAGCTCATGCAAATTTTCAATCATGCATATATCATCCGAGCTCATTATATGCGTTCCGTTCGCATCCTCGAATATCGGATAACGCTCATCCTTCCGTTCCGCTTCCATAACGTATAATCCGCGGTCCTTGTCCCTTCGATCAAGCCTGTCCGTCTCCTGCTGATGCTCCATGTAACTGTTCACCAGCGAGCGCTTGGAATGATAAATGTTCGTCATCCCGTGTACTTGCACCTGCAGCTCGAGCGCCGTGCTTGCGGCCGTTTCAACGATCTGCTCCATATTGAGCTCTCGCGCCAGCACAAACCGAGAAGCCCCTCTGCGTCCCCAATAGTCGGCCGTGACGTAGTTCGTCGATGTCATTTCCGCATTCCAGTGCAAGGCTATACCGGGCGCATGCACCCGCGCAGCCATAAGAACGGCGGGATCGCCGAATACGATCGCGTCGACGCCCGTTTCTGCGAGAGCGGCCATGTAGGCTTGCAGGCTTTCCACGGCTTCGTTATCCATCAAATTGTTAACCGCCGCATAGATTTTAACGCCTGTTGGGTTGGCGATTCGGACGGCCTCGGCTATTTGATCTATAGGAAATTCACCGGGCAGCCGCATTCCGTAACGGGCTTCGCCGATCACGAAGGCATCGGCGCCTGCGGCTATCAGCCGCTCCAGCTCGTTCAGCGAAGCAGCGGTAGTCAGTAACTCCGGCTTGTATGACATAGGATTTTCCCCCCTCGAAAAATAACGGCTGCAGCTTCGTATTTCGTTCTATTCGATTTAACCTGCAGCTTGATTACTTTTCTCGATGTTTTTCAAATGCTCTTGATATGTCTTCGCGAATAGATGCGACTGGCTGCCGTCTTTTTTCGTCACATAGAACAAATAATCGGATTCCTCCGGATATAATGCGGCAGTAATCGAAGCCATGCTCGGACTTGCGATAGGTCCCGGCGGCAACCCCTCGACCTTGTACGTATTGTACGGGCTGTCTATCTGCAAATCCTTCTCGTACAATCTCTCCTTTGGTTTATCGAGGGAATATTGTACGGTCGCGTCAATTTGCAGCATCATGCCGTCCTCAATCCGGTTATAAATAACGCCGGCGACAAGAGCGCGCTCCTCGTCGATGACCACTTCCCGCTCGACAAGCGAAGCAATCGTAAGCAGCTCATGCAGCGTCATCTTTTTCTCTTCAAGGACATCCATCCAGCCTTCAGGCAGCACTTCCAGCTTGCGGTCCAGTTCGGATAACATCCGTCTTATGATATCCTCCTCCGTACTCCCCTTTTTCAATTCATACGTTTCCGGGAACAGATATCCCTCCAGCTTCTGGTGAAGCTTATCATTTTCCGGAATGGAACGTACGGCCTCCGCGTCGCCGTATGCGGTATTCGTAGCAGCCAGCTTTATAAATTTATCCCGGTCTATCAGCTTCTCTGCCGCAAGCTTGTCCGCGATTTGCAGTACGGTGAAGCCTTCAGGTATCGTAAAGCGAATCGTCTCCACTGCCACCGTATCGCCGGCGTTCAGCTTCGCGATAATCGCATCATGCTCCATTCCCGGGTTAAGCTCATAGAGGCCCGCTTGAAAGCGCGCACCCTGATCATTCAGTTTTAAATAGTACTTGAAAATAAATGAGTTCTTAATAATGCCGTTCTGCTCCAGCAAATCGGCAACCTCGTTTGCCGAGGTTCCCTTGGGAATTTCAACCTTTACCGCGTCGCCGGCCTTTGTCGGCTGCAGGCTGCTCCAGACGTATAAGGCGAAGCTTCCCGCAGCGATGATCATGATACTTAGCAGGCTCAGTATAACCCACAAGGTAATACGGCTGCGCTTCGGACCCGAAATTTGATTATCGTTATACTCCGGGCGCTGTGATGACTTGTTCAACCTTAGACCTCCTCGTTATTTTACGAAACCGTTTATCATCCAAGCAATGAATCTTATAAATGGTTAGAATTCAACAAAAGAGCGGTTATCAGCCGCCCTTTTGTCTACTGCATATGTTCTTGTAGCCCCTCACGGCCGCTCGTCGTCCGCAAACAATAAGTCGTCATATGCTTCTGACGCAGCTTCCCATTCTTCATCATCCTCGATTGTTTCCAAATGAGGCTCTCCGTTCGTATGAACGACGCGAAACAGCTCAACCTCATCCTCGCGCCGCATCTGTTCGGACTGGAGAGCGGCGTAGACGCGATCCCCCAGTTGAAACTCGGCTTTAATATCGAAAGCCAGGGCGTTACCGTCCTCTGCCTCTAATTCGATCTCGTTTCCGAACGCTTCCTTTAGGCTGTTCAGCTTCCTCACTGCCGCTTGTTCCGGGCCGGTCATTAGTTCTGCTCCTCCAACTCGCCCAGCAGCGTGTTGAATGTTTCTTCAACCATGTTCCATTCTTCCTCGTCCTCGATCGTGTAGAGCTTCAGGTCGTCGCCTTCCTCCTCGTAGCGGAAAGCGTATACTTCGTCTTCTTCATCGTTTTCGCTGGCAAGCGGAACGACCATCATATATTTCTGATCGGAACCATCAACCTCGAACTTCATGATGACCTCGAATTCTTCTTCATTTCCTTCTTCGTCCGGGATATAAATAATTTCCGGCTCTTCAAATTCCATATCTTCTTTTGTCATGTTTACCCTCACCTTTTCGCTTTAGAATCGAGATAATTTTGCAAAATAAGCATCGCCGCCATTTTGTCTATGACAAGCCTGCGCTTCTTCCGACTGACATCCGCTTCAAGAAGCGTTCGCTCGGCAGCTACTGTTGTCAGCCTTTCATCCCAAAGGTGAACAGGTATGTTTAGCTTTTGCTGAAGCTGTTCTGCAAATGCGATGCAAATTTCACCACGCGGACCAATTGTTCCATTCATGTTTTTCGGCAGGCCGACGACAATCTCGCTAACCTCATGCTCCTTCACCAGGTCCGCAATGCGGTCAAACTCCCCTGCGTCGCGCCTGCGTTCAACAACCCCGATTCCTTGCGCGGTCCAGCGAAACGCATCGCTGACGGCAACGCCAATGTTACGGTCGCCGTAGTCCAATCCCATTAATCTCATTTCTTGTCCGGCTCCTGACCCTTGATTATTGTTTCTTGTGGTTCAAATAAAACCGGACAAGCTCTTCGATCAATTCGTCCCGTTCCTTCTTGCGAATCAAACTTCTGGCGTTGTTGTGCCGCGGGATATACGCGGGGTCTCCGGACAGCAAATACCCAACGATCTGGTTAATCGGATTATACTCTTTCTCCAGGAGCGCCTCATGCACGGACAGCAGAATATCCTGAGAAGATTCAGCCCCTTCTGCCTTCACGTTAAACTTCATCGTTTTGTCCATGGAACTCATCGCCAGCACCTCGCTTTCAACCGCTTTTCATTCCTATCATATCACATTTGTTTGGCTTAGAACCAGTTCTTCCGCAAGTTTCAAAGCTTCGTCCAGCTTAGCCGTATCTTTGCCGCCGGCCTGCGCCATATCAGGACGTCCGCCGCCGCTGCCGCCGCAATGTACGGCCGCTTCTTTGACGATTTTGCCTGCATGGAAGCCCTTTTTCACCAAGTC
Source organism: Paenibacillus harenae DSM 16969 (assembly GCF_000422465.1). Classification (GTDB taxonomy): domain Bacteria; phylum Bacillota; class Bacilli; order Paenibacillales; family Paenibacillaceae; genus Pristimantibacillus; species Pristimantibacillus harenae. The sequence continues at coordinate 420,795 of NZ_KE383843.1, forward strand.
GGCGGATACCGCAGCTGCCAGATTCACTTTATCGTCGGCAATGGCGCCGAGCACGATGATGCTGGAGGCCAGCTTCAGCTTCAGCTCGTCTACGATGCCGCGAAGCGCATCCATTGACGGTGCGCTTACTTTCGCGAATAACACGGTCATATCGCCGACGGTCTTCGCGTTCGCTTCAAGCGAGCCGGCTTCGATGCGGCTCAGCTTAGCCTGCAGCGATTCATTCTCGCGGGAAAGCTCCTTCAATTGTCCGAACAAAGCTTCGATCCGTTTCGGAACGTCAGCCGTATTCGACTTAAGCAAGGAAGAGGATTGCTTCAACAGGTCAAGCTGGCTCTCCAAATGGTTATACGCGTGCTTCCCCGTTACGGCTTCAATTCTTCGAACGCCCGAGCCGATCCCACTTTCGCTAAGCAGCTTGAATATTCCGATTTGCGACGTATTGCCGACATGACAGCCTCCGCAAAGCTCTAAGCTGTAGCTGCCGACCTGCACGACGCGGACCTCGTCGCCGTACTTCTCGCCGAACAAGGCCATCGCTCCCATCGCTTTCGCTTCGCCGAGCGATTTCGTATCGGTGGACACTGGCGTAGACAACCAGATTTGTTCATTGACGCGACGCTCAATTTCAACGAGCTCTTCAGCCGTTATGCTGCCGAAATGCGAGAAGTCGAACCGCAGGCGTTCAGCCTCGACCAGAGAGCCTGCTTGATTGACATGTCCGCCCAGCACTTCTTTGAGCGCCTTATGAAGCAAATGCGTTGCCGTATGATTTTTGATAATATCCTCGCGAACCGCTTTAGCGACGGCAGCGTCAACCGATTCGCCGGTACGGAGAGTACCCGAAGCCACTACGGCATGATGAACGCTTTGCCCGTGCGGAGCCTTCGTCACATCTTCGACCTGCAGCGTAAACCCGCTGCCCGCGATCGTGCCTTTATCGCCGATTTGTCCGCCGCTCTCCGCATAGAAAGGCGTACGGTCAAGAATAACGGCTACTTGGCTGCCTGCGGCAGCGGAATCCACCAGTTGGTCATCCGATACAACCGCAATAATTCGGGATTTCGTTACGAGTTCATTATAGCCAACAAATTCACTTTTAACCGTAAAATCACCGAGCGGACCGCCTTGCACCTTCATGCTGCCTGTATCCTGACGGGCTGCGCGCGCGCGTTCCCGCTGCGCTTCCATCGCCGCATCAAAGCCTGCGCGGTCAACGGTCATGCCGTTCTCGGAGGCGAAGTCCTCCGTCAGGTCAAACGGGAAGCCGTACGTATCGTACAATCGGAAGGCATCATCGCCGTTAATCTCCTTGCTGCCCGCTCTGCCTGCAGCAGCAACCAGCCCCGACAGCATCGCCAGACCGTCAGACAGCGTCTCATGGAAACGCTCCTCCTCCGTACGGATCACGCGCTCGATAAACTCGCGCTTCTCCACGACCTCCGGATAGTACACGCCCATCACATCGCCGACAATAGAAGTAAGCTCGTAGAGGAAAGGACGGTCGATGCCGATCGTTTTTCCGTAACGAACCGCGCGGCGGAGCAATCGGCGAATAATATAGCCGCGGCCTTCGTTGGAAGGCATGACGCCGTCGCCGACAGCGAATGCGACGGTACGAATATGGTCGGCAATGACTTTAAGCGCGATATCCTGCTCATCGTTCGTTTTGTAGCTCACTTTTGCCATTTCGCAGGTACGGTCTATGATTGGCTGGAAAAGATCCGTGTCGAAATTCGAATCCACGTCCTGCAGGATCGATGCAAAACGCTCCAGTCCCGCTCCTGTATCGATATTTTTATTCGGAAGCGGCGTATAGCTGCCGTCCTTGTTATGATTGAATTGCGAGAAGACGAGGTTCCACACTTCGAGGAAACGCTCGTTTTCTCCGCCCGGCCAGCATTCCGGATCGGATAAATCGCCGTATTTTTCCCCGCGGTCATAGAAAATTTCCGTACAAGGTCCGCACGGCCCTTCGCCGATGTCCCAGAAGTTCTCTTCCAGCTTGTAGATTCGTTCGGCAGGAATGCCGATTTTGGCATTCCAGAAGCTGAACGCTTCCTCGTCCTCCGGATATACCGTAACCGAGAGGCGGTTCGGGTCAAAGCCGATCCATTCCGGCCCGGTCAGAAATTCCCAAGCCCATGTAATTGCCTCTTCCTTGAAGTAATCGCCGATCGAGAAGTTGCCCAGCATTTCAAAAAACGTATGGTGACGGCGGGTTTTGCCCACGTTCTCGATATCATTGGTGCGAATGCATTTCTGCGAGTTCGTAATACGCGGGTTTTCCGGAATGACACGGCCGTCAAAGTAAGCCTTAAGCGGTGCCATTCCCGCATTGATCCACAGCAGAGAAGGGTCGTTATGCGGTACGAGCGATGCGCTCGGTTCGATTTTGTGGCCTTTGCTTTCAAAAAAAGCAAGCCATTTAGCGCGGATTTCACTAGCTTTCATTTTATAGAAGCCTCCCTCTTGTCATTAAACACAAAAAACGCCCCTGTCATTGACAGGGACGAATATGTTCGCGGTACCACCCTGGTTATTACGCTGCGCTTGACGGCAGGCATAATCGCCTTCATCGGACATTAACGGGTCCACCCGGTGAAGTTCGTTCACACTCGGAAAAGAGCTTTCGGCCACTCTTCGTTATAAAAGCCTTCTCAACCGACGCGGGACGTTCCCGAAGGAACGGTCGCGAAGAGGCCTTTTCTCTGGCTAACGGGCAATGGCTTACTTCAATTCTTCAACGTTTTATCCAAATATATGCTTTCACTTTCTAAAATTATAGCTACAGCTCTTGCGCCTGTCAAATGATCTTTCTTCGCACGTAATAAGCGAACATATGCTGGACGATGACTTTGCAGGCCGCAAAGATCGGCACCGCAAGAATCATGCCTAATATGCCCGCAATTTCGCCTCCCACCAGCAAGGCAAAAATAATGGCGAGCGGATGCATATGCAGCGTCCGCCCGACAACCTGCGGCGAGATGACGTTGCCTTCGAGAATTTGGCACAGCGTATTGATAATGGCAACCAGGATGACCATTTTGAGTGAAATGGTTGAAGCGACCAGCAGCGCGGGCGCGGCGCCGAAGAACGGGCCAAGATACGGGATGACATTCGTAATGGCCACGATACCGGCCAGCAGCAGCGCGTACGGCATCCCGATAAGTAAATAGCCGCAATAAGCCAATACGCCAACGATGACGCAGACGAGAAATTGTCCCCGGATATAGCTGCCGAGCGCGGCGTCGATATCCTTGAGCAGTCTGACCGTGTTTTTGCGGTGCGATTTGGGCACGTACGTAATAACGGTTCTTTCGAACACGTCAAAATCTTTTAATATATAGAAAGCCAGGAAAGGAATGATAAACGCTATAAACACCGCGTTAAGCATCGTTCCGATGTTGTTTACGAAGTTAAACAAAAACTCCGACAGTTTTTTCTCCATATGCAGCAATGATTTGTTCATCCCGCTGCGGATGCTTTCCGGTAAAAAGGATGTGTTGTTAATATCCGTAACGATGTCTTGCGCGCGCATCGACAGCTCCGGCACATGCCTGTTCAGCTCTTGAACCTGCTCGATGAACATCGGGATCAGATTGACGAGCAGCACGGTGATAACCGCGCAGAACACCGCATAAATAAGAAGCACGGCAATCGTCCGGGGCACCTTCCGGTCATGAAGCAGCGTGACGATCGGATTCAGCACATACGAGATGATCATGGCAATGGCGAATGGCGCAAGCACAGCCTTTAGGAAGACATATACATTTACGATAAGCGGCTTTATCAGCAGCAGCAGATAGATGGCGAGCAAGCCTAATATCAAGTACACCAGCCACACAAATAGACGGTTTTTCGTGAAGCGCTCCACCGTCCCTCACCCCCGAACCAGCGTTTCCCCCTTTGTCCAGCCGGACAAATCGGGCTAGTTCAGTATATGTACAAGCGCCCTAAATCATCCTTGAGAGGCAAAAAAAAAGACGGCCAAAGACCGTCCTTTCGTATTCGCTATGAGAGAAGCTTCACGTTAATTCACGTGAACCTCCGGTAATTCCTCTTCAAAGAACAAGTCGTCGAGCGAGCTCAGCGTGCCGTCCTCTTCTACTTGGTAAACCGACATCTTGTCGCCGTTAACCGTCAGTTCAATGAAGCAGCCCCAGCAGTAGAACTGGTGGGAACCAATTTTCCCGATATCTTTCGAATTGCAATTCGGACATCTCATCATCATTCATTTCTCCCTATCGATTGAATTGGAAGCTGCGACAGGCTCCAATTCCGCTTCACTGACAGCAGGAACAATAATCGCGTCTTCCCCGAGTAACACGGCATCCGGATCACTCGGCGCCTTCAGCCATTTGCGTCCCTCCATCAGATCCGAAACAAAACCGTCCGTAAGCTCGTAGCCTACTATTTGTGTGCCCTGATTTGGATAAAAATAAACATCCGACACGCGTCCAAGCTGCTCGCCCTGAACGGTTACAACGGGCAAATCCCTTAATTTCACGAGTCCTGTATAAAAGGAACGCAAAATTTGTTTCGGTTTCATCCGGTGAATCGCGGTTTCGCTCGAAATAATAACCGTATCTTCCCCGCAGGAAAGCACATCGGACCATTTCACGATCTTTACAGATAAACCAAACCACTTGGCATAATCCAATATAAGACCGTTCAGCTGCCAATGCTCGTCGAACCAGGCATCCTTCACGGTCCCGACCAGCTTGCCGGAATGAATAACGATAACGGGAAGCCCAATAAGCTGTTGAAGTTTAATCACGCTCAGGCGGAGTCCTCCTAGTAGTTATTACGAATACGCCTCACGATCGTTCCAATTTTTTGCGCGGCGTTTTCTAATTCCTCCAAAGTATTCCCCAAACCGAAGCTAAATCTTACGGCGGATTGAAGCTGCTCTTCCGGCAGCTCCATCGCGCGCAGGACATGCGACCTCTCCAGCGAACCGGATGTGCAGGCCGATCCGCTTGAGGCGGCTATTCCTTCCATATCGAGGTTCATGAGCATGGTCTCCGTATCGACGCCGATAAAGCTGACATTGACGATATGCGGCAATCGATGCTGCTCGCTGCCGTTTATTCGAATAGGCACTCCGGCATGCTCCTGCAGCAGCTCAATCCATCTCTTACGAAGCTCGTCCATAAAAAGTTGCTTCGTTTCCCGTTCGTTCACACAAATGTCAACGGCTTCCGCAAAACCGGCAATACCTGCAATATTCTCCGTCCCCGCGCGCCGTTTTCTTTCCTGTGAACCTCCGTGCTGAACCGCTTCGAATAGTGTACCATTCGCTATATATAACGCGCCAACGCCTTGCGGACCATTAATTTTATGGGCTGAAAAGCTCATTAAATCGACAGGAATTTCATTTAGTCGGTAGCCGATCCAGCCTAGCGTCTGTACGGCATCCACGTGGAACAGCGCGCCGCCTGCCTTTACGATTGCGCCAATCTCTTCGATCGGCTGCAGCGTGCCGAGCTCGTTATTGCCGTGCATGATGCTGACCAATCCCGTTTCCGCCGTCATCGCCGACTGCACGGAAGCCGCGGAGGTTCTTCCGCTGCCGTCCACCGGGAGGACGGTCAATGTGAAGCCTTCTTCCTTTCTTAACCACTCGCATGCATGAAGTACGGCGTGATGCTCTCCCGCCGAAGTTATAATATGGGATTTCCCGCGCTTGCGCTGCGCTCTAGCAGCGCCGATCAGCGCCGCGTTATCGCTTTCCGTCCCGCCGGAGGTGAAGAGCAGCTCCGACGGTTTGCAGCCCAGGGCTGCGGCAATCCGGTCGCGGGATCGGTTCAAATGCTGTTTGGCCGCTCTGCCGTAAGCGTGCATGCTGGATGCATTGCTGCCTGGCCCGCTCATAACTTCCAGCATCGCTTTCATGACTTCGGGGCGCATCGGCGTTGTGGCGGCATGATCGAAATAATACGTGTTCATTATTCCGCCTTCCTTTATATATAAAACATGTAGCTGTCAGGTTTGCCTGCGTCTTCGAAGGCGATCAGATCGGCGAGCGTGGTCGAATCCAGCACGTCGGCGATGCTGTCGCGAATTCTCAGCCATAGCTGGCGCTTGGCCGGGTCGTCTTCTTCCGTGAAGTCGACCGGCGAGATCGGGCCTTCCAGGATGCGGATGACGTCGCCGGATGTAATATTCTCGGGCTCCTTGGACAGAATATATCCGCCGTAAGCTCCTCTTACGCTCTTGACCAATCCGGCGTTGCGAAGCGGCGCGACCAACTGCTCCAGGTAATGCTCGGACAGCTGGTTACGTTCCGCAATGCTCTTGAGCGAGGTCGGGCCTTCGCCGAACTTCGCCGCCAGCTCCATCATAATCGTTAAGCCGTAACGGCCTTTCGTCGATATTTTCAATGTGACACCTCTTTTATCTATTTTTCAAATTACCTTTAAATCACTGTATTCCCATATCACTTCTATGTTAACATACCGCGCAAGTATCGTGTGTAAAAAGGTGGACGTCTTTATGAAAAACTTTTCAGCCTATGGTATAATAGGAATGTTTGAATGAACAAGGTGGTGGATAACATGGAAAAACCAAATGCCTCTACAAGAGTCGTCGTCGGCATGTCGGGAGGCGTTGATTCCTCCGTTACGGCGCTGCTGCTGAAGCAGCAAGGCTACGACGTGATTGGCATCTTTATGAAAAACTGGGATGATACCGATGAATTCGGCCATTGCACGGCTGAAGAAGATTCGGAGGACGTGCGCCGCGTTTGCGACCAAATCGGAATCCCTTACTATACCGTTAACTTTGAACGGCAATATTATGACAAAGTATTCACCTATTTCCTGGATGAATATAAGCGCGGCCGCACCCCAAACCCGGATGTCATGTGCAACCGCGAGATCAAGTTCGGCGACTTCCTGCAGCGCGCCATGGAGCTTGGCGCCGACTATTTGGCTACCGGCCATTATGCCCGCGTCGACCGTACGGCCGATGGCGTAACGAAGCTGCTGCGCGGCGTCGATTCGAACAAGGATCAAACCTATTTCCTAAGCGCGCTTAATCAGAAGCAGCTGGCGAAGGCGATGTTCCCGATCGGCCACCTTCCGAAACCGGAGGTACGCCGCATAGCCGAGGAAGCCGGCTTGTATACGGCGAAGAAGAAGGACAGCACCGGCGTCTGCTTTATCGGCGAACGTGACTTCAAGACCTTCCTCAGCGGGTACCTGCCGGCCCAGTCGGGCGACATGATCGACATTCGAAGCGGCGAGAAGAAAGGGCGTCATGACGGCTTGATGTATTACACCCTCGGCCAGCGCCAAGGTCTCGGCATCGGAGGCTCCGGCACCGGGGAGCCGTGGTTTGTTGCCGATAAGGATTTGGAGCGCAATATTTTGTACGTCGTGCAGGGTGAACAGCATCCCAGCTTGTACTCGGAAAGCCTCACGGCAAGCGGCATGAACTGGATCCTTCCGGCCACCGGCACGGGAACGGTAAAGTGTACCGCCAAATTCCGTTACCGCCAGCAGGATCAAGGAGTAACCGTAACGATGCGGGAGGACGGCACGGCCCATATCGTCTTCGATAAACCTCAAAAAGCCGTTACCCCTGGACAAGCGGTCGTTCTCTATGACGACGACGTTTGCCTCGGCGGCGGTACGATTGAAACCGTTCAGAAGATTGATGCCGGCGCATTTGCCGCTTTGCACGTCTGATACCAAGCAGAAACGCCTGTCGGCCTCTTTCCGAGGATGCAACCGTTTCGCGGTGAAATATAAGCTTAGTTATAAGTGCAAACTTATAAATTCTTATATTTTGAATAAGGCTGTCCATGGCGCATCGGTTGCTTGCGCGCGGACAGCCTTTTTTTTGTGCCGATAAGCTCCATTAGCCATAATCCCGTTCTCCCCGCCTCTCCGGCCGATCGCCGATCCGGCGAATGAGAATACGGGATACCCGCAAATGATCGGTTTCCTCAACGATGAACTCATATTGGCCCGAATATTCAAACCGCTGGTTATTCGTTGGCGGCAATTCAATCTTGGAATACATCCAGCCGCCGATCGTATCGAAATCATCCGTTCCGATATCCAGTCCGAAGAAGCTGTTCACCTCTTCGATGAGCATCAGTCCGCTGATCGAATACGTATCTTCGTTCCTCTTCTCGAGCTGCTCCCGCTCCTCGTCGAATTCATCCTGAATTTCTCCGACGATCTCCTCCATGATATCCTCCAGCGTTACCAATCCGGAGGTTCCGCCGTACTCGTCAATCAAAATCGAAATTTGCGTTTTCCGCTTCTGCATCAGCTTAAGCAGCGTGCTTATCTGCATGGATTCGGGAACCGTCGTAATCGGCCTCGTGATTTGCCTTATATCCTGGAGGCTTTGCGTCGTGTCCTTCAGCAGGTCTTTGATATGAACGAAGCCGATAATATTATCCTTATCGTTCTCGCACACCGGGTAACGGGTCAGCATTTGCTCCAACGCGATTTTTTTGTTCTCGGCAAGCGATAAGCCTGTGTTCAGGCAAATCATTTCCGTACGCGGAATCATGATCTCACGCGCATTGGTTTCGGCAAAGTCGAAAATATTATCTACAAGCGTAAGCTCCGTATTATCGATAAGTCCGTTCTTGTGGCTTTCTTTCATGAGAATCCGAATCTCCTCCTCCGTATGCGCCGAATCCTTCTCGGTCGCCGGCTCGATGCCGACAGCCCGGAGAAGGAAATTCGCTGTGCCGTTCAGCACCCATATGAAGGGATACATCACTTTGTAAAAATATATAAGCGGCAATGCGGTCATCAACGTAACCGACTCCGACTTGCGGATCGCAACCGTTTTCGGCGCTAATTCCCCCAGAACGATATGCAGTAGCGTGATCAAGGAGAACGCAAGAATAAAGGAGACCGTATGAATGAATACCTCGTTTTGCAAACCGAATCTCATGAAGACCGGTTCAATCATCCTCGCAACGGCCGGTTCGCCGATCCAGCCAAGGCCAAGCGATGCAAGCGTGATGCCGAGCTGGCATGCCGACAAATAGGCATCCAGGCGGCCGGTCACTTGAGAAGCAAGCTTCGCTCTCGAATGTCCTTCGGAGACCAGCGTATCGATCCGGCTCTCGCGGACCTTGACCATCGCAAATTCCGCCGCAACAAAAAAGCCGTTCATGAAGACCAACAATATGACAAGGGGCAGTGACAAGCCAAGCGGTAAAGGGTCACTCAACGAATTCCTGTCAATCGCGTTTTGCGATGCACCTAGCGATGACAGGCGCACCTCCTTTTGAAACAAAGATACGGCGATCTTTGTCTAATGTGTGAAGTCTTCATGATGTCAAGCCGCCGTGTCGAACGGTCCGATTCATGGGATTCCTGTTTTCAGGACTGTATTTATGTGTATTCGCGATAGGCTAGCCATTATACGCGGTTTTTCTTATGTTTTTTGTGCGCAAATCGCTGCGACTTTTCTCAAATGTTCATAAAGCCGCAACGAAATTCGCCTGATTGGTAAAACTATCCCTAGCCGGAATTTGATATAATGCAATCAGCTATTGAAGCTTGCTTCCCATAAAATGCGCAGGAGGATTTATGAATGAAACGAATTATACTTATTTGCTTAGCTGCCTTATGGCTCATGCCGGGCGTTGTAATGGCTCATTCCAAATTGGAGAACGCCGTACCGGCGCAGGACGCGACGGTTCAGGCTTCACCCGGGCGCATCGAGCTTACGTTTAACACTGATATCGAGGAGCTCAGCAGCTTGAAGCTGCTGAATGCCGCCGGCGAGGAAATCGAAACGGATAACAAGCTTGTAGAGGGCCCCACCATGAGTGCGGCCGTTGCCGAATCGCTGAGCGGCGGTATATATTCGGTCAAATGGACGATCATCGGAGCCGATGGCCATTCTGTCGAAGGTAATTATGCTTTTACGGTAGAAGAGACTCTGGTGACCGATGAGCCTTCACCGTCGCCTTCGGTTGAAGACGAGCCGACCGTCACGGATGATGCTGCAGAGACGCCGGCTTCATCTCCATCTCCGGATCCGGTTGCCGGCGCGGATGAGGCTTCGAATAATGAAACAGGGAATACGGCTGCTGCCGGCGATGAAGACACCAACTACACGCCTGCCATTATTATCGGCGCCATTATTGTCGCTGCAGCTCTCGTCCTGTCCTTACGGAGGCGTAAACCATGATTTATATCAGCGAGGGCCTGCTGTATGTTTGCTTTGCATTATTGACGGGGGCTTTACTGCTGCGTCTGGTGCCCGAAGCAAGCAGGCCCGCTGTTTCCGTCCCGAACAGCTTGCTGGTCGCTTGCGCTGTTGCGATTCCCGTACTTTCCTATGTCCCTATCCATCAGTTGGCGCTTTTGTTTGCCGAGGACTTCGATATGACCTACGGCTCTATCCTGAAAAGTATTTTGCTGGATATCAATACGGGAAAGGCTTGGGTATGGACCGTGATCGGCTCAACCGGTCTCGCGTTTTTACTCGGTCTCCAATCATTCCGGAATGACAGGCACATGCCGAAGGTCGCATTATTTGTCACGTTTCTGCTCATCGTGTGGCTGGGTTATGCCGGTCATGCCTCATCACTATACGGATTACGCGGGCTTGTAACCCATGCCTCGCATTTCCTGGCCGTCAGCGTATGGATTGGCATCTTGTTCATCGCCAGCTGGTTTTCCAAGGATCAAGCCAATTGGCGGTCCTTTCTGCGCTGGTTCTCGCCCGTGGCCATCGCCTGCGTGCTCGTGACGCTGCTCGCCGGTTTTATGCTTATGTCGTTCACCACGCCCGAATACGTGAATTCGTGGATGCTTCCTTATGGACAGATGCTCCTCATCAAGCATCTGCTCATCTTGCCGCTGCTGCTGTTTGCGTATTCGAACGGATTCGGCTACAAAAGGCAGGCAGCCTTGAACCCCTCCTTCAATCCGAAGCGATGGCTCAGAGCGGAAAGCGTCATTGCGCTGCTCGTGCTCGCGGCAACCGGGGCGCTGGGCCAGCAAACGCCGCCGCATACGGTGAAGGAAACGCTGCAGACCGTCTCCCCATCGCCGCTGTTCACGTCGGTCTATAAGGGAGACTTCAGTCCTGACATCACTTTGCAATTCACGCTTCATCTGGAAAGCATTCTCATGCTTGCCGCGGCCATGCTTATGGCCGGCGGTTTGATCTGGATGTATCGCTTAGGCCGTCTTGTCCCTGCCTTCCTGATGGGCTTACTGACCGCCGCATTCGGGTATTTTGGTCTTATGTTTGCGATTGCGTGACAACCAATCCTTTTATAAGGCTTCTACCCAAACCTTCAAAGGCTTCTACTAAACCTTCAAGGCGTTTCGAACCCACCCAAACCCTCCCTTCCAAGGGAGGGCCCCAAGGGTTGCCACCCTATGGACTCCCGCAATTGGACTAACGTTGAATGTAAAGAGCCGCTCCTAAGTAACATTTGTTAATGACCGCTTTCGTCCCTCTCGGGACACGTTTTCCTTTTGGCGCACCTGGGTTACCTGTCCTGACTAACGTTGACGGTAATGAGATGCTCGATTGATACATTTACTTCAATAAATTGGGCTGTTCCCATAGCAGATATCTCTACTTTGGAAACAGCCCATATTAACGCATTGGTCGATCCGGCCTCATACCAAACTCATGAAAGGTATTGCTGAAGCCCTTCTACCCCTGCCAGCGGGCAAACTCCCCGGGGTTTGTCCATGCTTGAAATAAAAGCTCCCGAGGCGCGTCGAACACCCCCGCGAAGATACAATTTCGTTTGCGCCAATGGAAGACGCATACTCCTACTCCTCATTAAGCGCCTTGCCTAACGCGTCCAACATAACATTCGTGCCATGCTCTCTTATTTCCGGCGTGTCGTATCCGTCAAAGAACACGGCCTGCTCCGTGAAGACCAGCTTCGTTCCTTTCTCGATCGGGATGAGCTCGACCGTTGTAACGGATACGGAGATGCGCTTGTCATCCGAATCCAAGGTGTAGGTATACACGATTCGCTGCTCCTGAACGATCTCCTGGTAGCAGGCGTCGAAAGTAAAGACCGGCCCCTCGGCGGGACCTCCGCTGCTGTATTCGCGCCCTCCGATCCGGAATTCGAAAATATCGGGCTTCGAGAACCACTTCGCTTTTGCAGCCGGTTCGGCCCATGCGTTATAGACCTTCTCAGGCGAAGCGGCATAAGTCCGTTCGACGGTGAAAGTAGCGTGCTTGGCGTTTCGTTCGGTCATGGTTGATCCTCCTTAGGTTTCGTTTCTTCCTGATCCCCGGCAAGAAAATCACCCAATAAGTCCAGGCGGTGCTCCCAGCTCATCCTCCGCTCGATGACTGCCTTCTCATGGCCCATTTTCATCGCTTGCAAGAGGCCGGTAAAATGTTCAACGGTTAATGGCGCCTTCCCCTGCATCAATGCGGATACTTGCTCGAGCTGCTCCAGAAGATTGTGCTGCAGCTTTATCTGCTCCTTGATCCGGGCCATTTGCAGGCTGACGATCTCGAGCGGGCTGAACTGCTCGCCGGCCAAGACAGACTTAACCTCCTCTAGTGATAAGCCCAGCTCCTTCAGCGATATAATCTGCTGCAGACGCGACAGGTCGGATTCATTGTAAAGCCGATGGCCCGAATCCGTCTGAAGGGATGGGGAGAATAAGCCGATCTGGTCGTAAAACCGCAAGGTTCGAACGGTAAGCCCCGTCAGGTTGGCGAGCTCCCCTACTTTCCAATATCGTTTCATAGTCAACTCCTGCGCTGGCATTGGCGTTTTGTCTTGCCGGTAACTGTACTATAAAACATGACGTAACGTAAGGTGCAAGCGGAAAATAAACAATGCCGCCGCAGGTAAGCCCTCACGAAACCCTTTACCCTTTGCGCCGCTGCTGGTTTTGTTTGATTTTATCCTCCATCCCCTGCTCCGATGCCCGGTAGAAGGTCATGCCGCCGAGCGTATCGGGCAAATACTGCTGCCTGACGTAATGATTCGGGAAATCATGAGGATATTTATAGCCTTCATGGCCCAGCTGCTGCGCCCCGCGGTAGTGCGTGTCGCGCAGATGCAGCGGCACTTCGGCGCCGCCGGCCCGTTCGATCGCGGCCTCCGCATTGCCGATGGCTATCGCCGTCGCATTCGATTTCGGGCTTTCTACGGCAAATAAAATCGCTTGCGATATATTGTACTTTGCTTCCGGCCAGCCGATCTTATGATACGCATCCATCGCGGTCACCGCCTGTATCATGGCCTGCGGATTCGCAAGGCCGATGTCTTCGCTGCAGGCGACGATCAAACGACGGATAAAGGTCATCGGATCCATCCCCAGTTTCTCTACCGCGTAGAGGAACCAGAATAGCGCGGCATCGCTGGAACCGCGGACGCTTTTATGGAAAGCGGAAAGCACATCGTATTGCGTCGACAGGTCGGCACGGATCGTCGGCTTTCGTATCGATTCCTGCGCCACTTCAAGCGTCAGCTTCACGGACCCGTCCGGTTCGGACGGCGTCGTCACGGCGGCAAGCTCCAAGGCGTTAAGCGCGCGCCTGATATCGCCGCCCGCCATCGCCGCAATATGACGCAGCGCATCTTCATCCGCGTGAATCGTCATAAAGGCGAGACCCCGCTCCCGGTCGGACAGCGCACGGATCATCGCCTCGTAAGCATGCTCCTCTCCGAGCGGTTCCAGCTGGAACAGCGTGGACCTCGACAGAAGCGCGCCATTCACGTGATGAAACGGATTTTCGGTCGTCGCCCCGATAAAAATTATAATGCCTTGCTCAACGGCAGGCAGCAGGGCATCCTGGCGGGCGGTATTAAACCGGTGAACCTCGTCCAGAAATAGGATCGTTTTTTTGCCGTACATCATTTTATTGGTACGCGCTTGGTCAATTACCTCCCGTACATCCTTGACCGAGGCGTCGACAGCGTTCAACTTCACGAATTCTCCAGCCGTTCGGAGCGATATGATATGCGCAAGCGTTGTTTTTCCGCAGCCCGGAGGCCCGTATAGCAAAATAGAAGATACCTGGTCGCCCTCAATCGCCCTGCGCAGCAGCTTCCCTTCACCGACAATATGCTCCTGACCGATATATTCATCCAAGATTTGCGGCCTCATCCGGTCCGCAAGCAGCCTCGCACGAGGCTTTTCTTCCTCTTGATAGGAAAATAAATCCATAACAGCGTCCCAACCTTCTTCCAATCTGTTATTCCGATCATAGCATATTCGTACATTTGTTCGCTAGGGAAGTAAATTTAGTACGAAAGTCTCACCTATTAAATATTCACATCATTTGGAAGAAGATGTATAATCATGGTGTCGAACAATCATTTTTTGTCGCATTCGACAGCGTGCGTCATTTTTAATGAATGGAAAGCTGCGGGGGGCTGATCTATTGTTTAAGAGAGTAGAGAATGGGATCGAAACTGCACTATTCAATGACATTTGGACAACCGTTTGGAAGGAAAAAGGGTACGAGCTCGAATACAGCGAGCAGCCGTTGGCCCAATACGTCATTGTAACGACTGACGGAAATTATATTGGAACGGCAGAAATAAACCGCTTCTGTCCCAACAAGAGCCCCTTGCTGCAGACAACGAAATTGCCGATGCACATTCTTGCTGCCGCAGAAGAAGGATTGGTCGCCGAAATCGACAAAATCGCATTGCTAAAGCCTTATCGCGGACGGTATTTGTCCGACCTGCTCTCCTCCATCATTTATTTTGCCGACCGGCATCATTACCGTTATTTCGTATCGTTGCTTGAGCCCGTGTTTTTCCGCGCGCTGCGAGTAAGCTTCCATATCCCGATGGAGAAGCTGGGTGGAGAGTATTATTACAAAGGAGATTATGTCGTACCCGTACTATTCGAAACGAACCAGATGTATGTAAACATGCCGATGTTCCATTGGCTTAAGTATCCGAGCTGACGGGCAAGTCCTAACCGGATCGCGTAAAAAAGCCGTTTCATCCGAGCAAAGCGCGAATAACGCTTGCTCCTGAAACGGCTTTTTCCTGCTCTATTTATCAAAAGGCGACTTCAAACCCCGCTCCAGCTTTCCGATCGTTGCATGAACGCGTGTAGAGCGTGTTTCTTCCCTTTTGGCATCGGTAATCCACTTCACGAAATCACGACGCTTCGCGGCGGTTAAGCTGCCCCGGAAGAACTCCGTCGCAGCCGGCGATTCCTGAAGCGCTGCCGCCAGATTATCCGGCAGCTCCGGTTCTTCCGTTGCAGAGGCAGACAAACGACCGGACGATTGCGCAGCAAGCGAGGCCGAAGCGGAACGCGTCTTCGACCGTGACCCGCTCCCTGCCGGCCGATAACGCATGGATGACCAGGTATCGTCCATCGAGATCATCGCGACGCCTTCCATATCCAGCTTCAGCATATGCTTCCAGCCGGTATCCCGGTTAATATCCGTCTTGATTTTCGAAGTGCCTTTCGGGTACGTAATCCACAGCAAGCCATCCTCTTTAACCGCATGAACGGCTGCCTGGGCATGTTCCTCTAGCTCGGCCATCGAGCGGACGAAGAGCATGACAAAATCATGCTCTCCCTTCCCCCGGCCTTCAATGGAAGAGTCGCCTGTCAATCCAAGTTGGCCCAAATACAGCTCAGAAGGCGCATTAATCACCAATGCCTTCATATCCGGCTGCAATCTCAGCTTCTTGACCAGCGTCTCATTCATAGCTCGATCCCGCCCGTTTCAAGCAGATCCTTCACTACAACGCTTACCATGATCAACCCGGCGACAGGCGGCACGAATGCATTGCTGGAAGGCGGCTGCTTCGCTTTGCGGATCTCCGGGGCGTTCTCCGGTACGATCCGCTGCGTGACATCCTCGCGCGGCTTCATCGGCGTCTCCGTGGAGAATACAACCTTAACCCCCCGCTTGATGCCTTCCTTCCGCAGCTTCGTGCGTACGACCCGCGCAATAGGATCGGTATGCGTCTTCGAGATATCGACGACCTGAAACTTGGTCGGATCCATCTTGTTCGCCGCGCCCATGCTCGAAATAATCGGAATTTTGCGCTCCAGGCACTGCTTGATTAAGTGGATTTTGTACGAAATGGTATCCGAAGCGTCAACGACATAATCGGGCGTATGTTCGAAAAGCTGCTCGTACGTTTCTTCCGTATAGAACATCCGTAGCGCAATGACGTCGCAGTCCGGGTTAATAAGTTTAATACGGTCGCGCATGAGATCGGCCTTCGGCTGCCCGACCGTTGACGTCAGCGCATGCACCTGCCGATTGACATTTGTAATATCGACAACGTCCTTATCGATCAGAATGATTCTTCCGATGCCCGTGCGCGCTAACGCTTCCGCTGCAATGCCTCCGACGCCGCCGATGCCGAGCACGGCAACCGTGCTCTCCTTCATCAGCTGTAATCCTTCAGGCCCGATGGCCAGCTCCGTACGTGAAAATTGGTGCAGCATCAGGCTGCCGCCTCCTTTGCTGAATACGCTTATTTATCGTTTTTGTCCGCAGGAGCGTTCGCTGCGGCAACCGGCTGCTTCGGCTTAATGACCGTACGGATATGCAGCTGTTCAAGCTGAGATAGCTCGACTTCGGAAGGCGCATCGCACAGCAAGTCCGTCGCGCTTGCCGTTTTCGGGAAAGCAATCGTCTCCCGCAGGTTGGTGCGTCCGGTCAACAGCATAACAAGCCGGTCAAATCCGAATGCAATGCCGCCGTGAGGAGGCGTTCCGTATTCAAAGGCATCCAGCAGGAAGCCGAATTTGTCCTGCGCTTCTTCCATGCTGAAGCCAAGCGCCTTGAACATTTGCTCTTGAACCTCGCGTTTGTAAATACGCATCGAGCCGCCGCCTACTTCATAGCCGTTCAGGACAAGGTCGTATGCCTGCGCGCGGATTTGTCCCGGATCCGTATCGAAGAAATGAAGGTCTTCTTCGTTTGGACGCGTGAACGGATGATGCTCCGCCACATAACGTTTTGCGTCTTCATCCCAGCCTAACAGAGGGAAATCAACGACCCATGCGAATTTGAACTTCGAATCGTCGATCAGCCCAAGATCGCGGCCTAACTTCGAACGCAGGTTGCCAAGCACATCGGCTACGACTTTTTTCTTGTCGGCGGAGAATGTTAATAGATCGCCTTCTTCCACTTGAAGACGCTCGGTCAATGCAGCGATTTCTTCCGGCTTCAGGAATTTGACGATCGGTCCGCGCCATTCGCCGTCTTTCACGGTAATCCATGCCAGACCCTTGCCTCCGTACCTTGCAGCGAAAGGCTGCAGGTCGTCAAGCTCCTTGCGGCTCCAGCTTGCGCAGCCTTTGGCGTTTAACGCCTTCACGACGCCGCCGCTTGCCGCTACGCTTGCAAATACCTTCACATCGCTGCCCGAAACGATATCGGTAATGTCTTCAATCTCAAGTCCGAAACGAAGATCCGGCTTGTCGGAGCCGTATTTATTCATCGCGTCCGCATACGTAATCCGTTGGAACGGCAGTTCCAGTTCAACGCCGACCGTATCGCGAAGAAGCTTCGCCGTTAACTGCTCCATTAGCGCAAGCAGCTGATCCTGTGATAAGAACGAAGTTTCGATGTCGACCTGCGTGAATTCAGGCTGACGGTCAGCACGAAGATCCTCGTCCCGGAAGCAGCGGGCGATTTGATAATAACGCTCGATTCCGCTGACCATCAGCAGCTGCTTGAAAATTTGCGGCGATTGCGGAAGCGCGAAAAACTCGCCTTCATGCACGCGGCTCGGAACCAAGTAATCACGCGCGCCTTCCGGCGTGCTTTTGGTTAAAATCGGTGTCTCGATATCGATGAAACCCTCGCCGTCAAGGAAATCGCGGAACACCTTCGCCGCTTTCGAGCGAAGCATTAACGTGCGCTGCATTTCCGGGCGGCGCAAATCCAGGTAACGGTATTTCAAGCGTAGCGATTCATCCACCTCAACGCCGTCTTCGATTGGGAACGGAGGCGTCTTCGCCGCGTTCATGACTTCAATGTTGGTAACTCGAACTTCGATTTCGCCTGTAGCCAGATTAGCGTTATACGTCTCCGCATCGCGTTCAACGACCGTGCCTTGGATAGCCAGCACGTACTCGTTGCGGGCGCGGTCGGCTACGGCAAGCGCGTCGCCGGAGAAGTCCGGGTTGAACACGGTTTGAACGATACCTGAACGGTCGCGAAGATCAATGAAGAGTACGCCGCCAAGATCGCGGCGGCGCTGCACCCAACCGTTCAGCGTTACGGTTTGGCCTACGTCTGCTTTCGTCAGCAGGCCGCAATGATGAGTTTTTAATAACATAGTTTTCAATCTCCCTTAATTCATTAGAATGGTTTATTGTGTTGTTTTTAACCACTAATTTCATCGGCTAGCCGATCCAGCGCTACGAAACGCTGCTCGCCTTTCCCCATGTCCTTAAGCGCAATTTCTCCGCGCGCCAGCTCATCATCGCCAAGAATGGCGGTATAACGAGCTTGCAGCCGGTCCGCCGACTTCAGCTGCGCCTTCATTTTGCGTCCAAGATAGTCACGTTCCGCATGGATGCCGCGCCGCCTTAGCTGGTACACAAGCTTCGTCACTTCGCGGTCTGCCGCCTCGCCTAGCGCTATGAGATAAACATCGATCTCATTGAAAGCCGGCAGCTCCGTCTGCTGGTGCTGGAGCAGCAGGATCGTTCTCTCCAAGCCAAGGCCCAGCCCGACGCCCGGTTGATCGGGACCGCCGATCTCGGCTACCAGACCGTTGTAACGGCCGCCTCCTCCTACCGTATCGATAGCGCCGATTCCTTCGGCCTTATATTCAAAGGCGGTATGCGTGTAGTAATCGAGACCGCGCACGAGACGGTGATTAATCGTAAACGGAATGCCCATATCGCTTAAATACTGCTGTACCTTGCCAAAGTGGTTTTGACATTCCTCATCCAAGCTGTCCAAGATCGACGGCGCGTCCGTGAAATGCTTCTGGTCCGTCTTGCAATCAAGCACCCGCAGCGGATTGCGGTCCATCCGGGACTGGCAATCCTTACAGAGAATCTCCCGCTTCGGTTCAAGAAACGCCAGCAGCCGCTCGCGGAACACGGCTCGTACGGCAGGCGTGCCGACCGAGTTGATCTCGACTCGCACTCCCTTAAGACCTACTTCCGTGTAAAAGGTATATCCGAGCGCAATCACCTCCGCATCAAGAGCGGGATCAACCGAACCGATCGCCTCGACGCCGAACTGATGCAGCTGGCGATAGCGGCCAGCTTGGGGCCGTTCATAACGGAACATCGGTCCGATGTAATACAGCTTCGACACATCCGGTTCGCCGTACAGCTTATTCTCGACATAAGACCTTACGACGCCCGCCGTTCCTTCCGGGCGCAGCGTGAGGCTGCGGTCGCCGCGGTCGGTAAAGGTATACATCTCTTTCTCGACAATATCGGTCGTTTCGCCGACACCGCGCTGAAACAGCTCCGTCGATTCGAAAATCGGCGTGCGAATTTCGCGGAAATTAAAGCGCCGGCAAATGTCGCGCGCCTTCTGCTCAACGAACTGCCATCTCTCTACAGCGCCAGGCAAAATATCCTGCGTGCCCGGCATTTTTTGAAAAGCCATTCGAATTCCCTCCTGCCCCAGTAATAAATGCTGTTATGGTTCGGAAAACGCAAAAAACTCCCGTTCCTGACGGCTCATGCCGAAAGGGACGAGAGTGTATCTCCCGTGGTACCACCCACATTCCGAGACTGCATGCCCAGGCAGCAGCTCGCTTAAGACGGTTAACGTCCGTCATCCGCAGTGCGGCTACTTAACGCCGAAAGTGACAAGACTACGCTTGCCAAGCTCGTTCGTTCACCGTCTGTTCTCCGGGAGGTCTATTCATTCAACCGGTATAAGGACGCTTGCAGCCTTAATGACGTCCCTCTCTGGATATAACGCGAAGAATTACTTTGTCCCATCAACGAATCCATTTGAATCATACTGAGAGTTAATTTTACCCGCAGCCTTTCATAAAGTCAAGAATCAAGTGTCCCGTTCGACAAAAGGACAGAAAAAAACCTACAAAACGAGTTGTAGGTCCAAAAGTAAAATATATTTTTAAAAAGGGGGTCGAGATTTATTATAGGTTAACGATGTTAAAAGCAGGTTAGAGATTGATTACAGAAATATTACAATTTCGAAAGCGTTTTACGCAATCATTCCCTTATACCTTCTTATATTTGAACAAATGCCGCCCAGGTTTTATCCCGAACGGCGCCGAAGAACAATTTCACTGTTTCTATAGCGGTTAACGGCCTTGATGGTTCCGGCGGGGATTTACCGCAAAACCCGCCCATTCTTCAGCAGCCTCGATGTTGTCCTCCATCGCACTTAAAAGTCCGGCTTCTCTGCGATCCGGGTGCAGCAGTATTCTGGAAGCTCGTTCTATGCTTTGTTCCTTGCGTGATTGGTGCATGCGCGGTATACCTCCAATATAACATCAGCACGCTCCGGCCGATTCCTCCGTACACGTGTCTACATGTCTATTGTAACCCGCGTTTCCTCATCTTAAGCGCCGCTTTCCAAAATTAAAGTGACCGGTCCGGAGTTCACGAATTCGACGTCCATCATCGCGCCGAAACGGCCGGTCTCCACGATAAGTCCGAGCGAGCGAAGCGCTTCGTTAAACTTGTCATACAGCTGCTCAGCCTGCTCCGGCCTCGCCGCGGCCATAAAATTCGGGCGTCTCCCCTTGCGGCAATCGCCGTACAACGTGAACTGCGATACCGATAACAATTGCCCGCCGGTATCCGTAACGGACAAATTCATTTTGCCGGATTCATCCTCGAAGATGCGCAAGCCCGCTATTTTATCCGCCATCCACCGTATATCCGCTTCCGTATCTTCATGCGTAATGCCAACCAGCAGTACGAGTCCGTGTTCGATAGAACCGGCAATTTCGCCTTCGATGACGACTTTGGCCTGCTTGCTGCGCTGTACGACTACTTTCACTTCGCGTAACCTCCGATGATCTGAGCATGCCCGCCGGATATGGCCGGCTTCTCTATTGCATGATACGTTGCACGGAATAAATATCCTGCACCCGCTTAATCTTCTCCACGACCGAAGACAGATGTTCAATATTGCGAATAAGCACCGTCATATGAATAAGCGCCATCTTATTTTTAACCGAACGTCCCGTTACCGCAGATATATTCGTTTTGCTCTCGGACACCGCCTGCAGCACCTCGTTGAGAAGCCCTCTGCGGTCATGACCCGTAATCTCGATATCGACGCTGTAATTCGCTTCGCTCGATTGCTCCCACTCCACCTCGATAACGCGTTCGCCTTCCTCGCCCTGATCGCCGAACGGAATGTTCGTGCAGTCCATCCGGTGAACGGAGACGCCGCGGCCCCGCGTTATATAACCGACGATCGAATCGCCCGGCACCGGGTTGCAGCAGCGGGCGAATCTGACAAGCAAATTGTCGATTCCCTTAACCGTTACGCCCTGGTTCGGTCTAGTCTTCCGGTTGCCCGGCGACTTAATTTCCTTTATCTCGGCCGTAAGCTCCAGCTGATTCGCAAGCTCAGCCTCCTTGCGCATCTTCTCGGTCAGCTTCGTACATATTTGCGCAGCCGTAATACCGCCAAAGCCGATGGCCGACATCATGTCCTCAATATCGTTGAACGCGAATTTCGCGGCAGCCTCCTGCAGCTTATCCTCCTGCAGCCATGCGGACGGCTCGAGTCCGAGCCGCTTCAGCTCGCGCTCAAGCAGCTCGCGGCCCTTCGCGACATTCTCATCGCGCTTCTCCTTCTTGAACCATTGCCGGATCTTGCTGCGCGCATGCGACGACTGGGCGATCTTCACCCAATCCTGGCTCGGACCGTAGGAATGCTTAGACGTTAAAATTTCAATAATATCTCCCGTCTTCAGCTTATGATCAAGCGGCACGATCCGGCTGTTCACCTTCGCGCCGATCGTCCGGTTGCCGACCTCCGTATGGATGCGGTAAGCAAAGTCAAGCGGAACCGATCCCGCAGGCAGCTCGATGACTTCCCCGCTCGGCGTAAAGACAAAAACCAAGTCGGAGAAAAAGTCCATTTTCAGCGACTCCATAAATTCGGACGCATCGCGCGCTTCATTCTGAAGCTCTAAAATCTCGCGGAACCAGGTCATTTTATCCTCAAAGCTGCCGCCAGGCACGATCGAGCCTTCCTTATACGCCCAATGTGCCGCAATGCCGTACTCGGAGGTTCTGTGCATTTCCCAGGTCCGGATTTGAACCTCGGTCGGTTCGCCGTTGGGACCGATTACGGTCGTATGAAGCGACTGATACATATTCGCCTTCGGCATTGCGATATAATCCTTGAAGCGTCCGGGCATCGGCTTCCACAGCGTATGAATAATGCCAAGCGTCGCATAACAATCCTTGATATTATCGACAATAATTCGAATCGCCAGCAGATCGTAAATTTCGGTAAACTGCTTATTCCGGTCCGTCATTTTTTTGTAAATGCTGTACAAATGCTTGGGTCTTCCGGAAATATCGCCTTCGATGCCCATTTCCTCCAGCTTCTCCGAAATCCTGGTAATGACATCGTCGATAAACTGCTCGCGCTCGGCGCGTTTTTTCTTCATAAGATTCGCGATCCGGTAATATTGCTGCGGATTCAAATAACGCAACGCGATATCTTCCATTTCCCATTTGATTGCCGATATCCCCAGCCTGTGCGCAATCGGGCAAAAGATCTCCAAGGTTTCGTACGCGATTCGTCGCTGCGCTTCCTCCGATTGGAATTTCAGCGTTCGCATATTATGCAGCCGGTCCGCCAATTTAATAAGAATGACGCGAATATCCTGTGCCATCGCGACAAACATTTTACGGTAGTTTTCGTTCTGCTGCTCTTCCTTGGAGCGGAATTTTATTTTCTCGAGCTTTGTCAGCCCGTCAACGAGCATCGCACAGGTTTCGCCAAATTTCGCGCGAACCGTCTGCAAATCCACCGTCGTATCCTCGACGACATCATGAAGCAATGCCGCGATAATCGACAGCACGTCCATTTGCATATCAACAAGAATGTCCGCAACCGCGACGGGGTGTAATATATACGGCTCTCCCGATTTCCGCACTTGTCCGTGATGGGCTTGTTCCGCGAAGTCATAGGCTTCCTGTATGCGTATAAGGTCCTGCTCTTTCATATAGGCGGATGCCTTCTCGATTAAATGCTCAATGCCCATGAAACGTCCCTTCCCAAGCGTAAACGGCTGTTTATCTTGCCCTCGCCGGCAAGAATCCGTTTCGCAATGAAATAAAAGCGGTGTATAAATGTCGGTTTTCCGAGTTTTTATAATATTATGCCTGTTATAACAGCATGACGTCAACTATCGAAGTGATGCTGATCACCCATCGCGGCCATTCCGGTTCTAAAAAACCGCCGTCCCTTCGCGATTCGTACGGAAGGAGACAGGCGGTTGGTTCGCACGCGCTGCATTTATCAGCTATAGGTCATTAATGAGAAAACATCGATTCCATCCAGCTTCTCGCGGCCGTTCAAATAAGCAAGCTCGATCAGGAAGGCCGCTCCGACGACCTCGCCGCCGAGCTGGCGGACGAGATTAATGGAGGTTGCGATCGTGCCGCCCGTAGCGAGCAGATCGTCCGCGATCAATACCCGTTGTCCCGGCGAAATAGCGTCCTTATGCATGGCAAGCTGGTCTTTGCCGTATTCCAGATCATAGCTTGCCGAGATCGTCTCGCCCGGCAATTTGCCGCTTTTGCGGATTGGAGCAAAGCCTACGCCGAGCGCCAACGCGAGGGGAGCTCCGACGACGAAGCCGCGCGCCTCCGGTCCTGCGATAATATCGATCTTCATGTTCGAAACGGCTTCCCGCATTTCTTCGACGGCTGCGCGATACGCTCCGCCATCCTTCAACAACGTCGTAATATCTTTGAACCGGATACCCGGCTGCGGAAAATCGGGAATAACCCGGATGTAATCTTTAAAATTGTATTGTATGTTCGACATTGATCTGTCAACCCTTCCCACTCATCATCATCATTATTATTATTTTATACTTGCTGCCGACCTATGCGACACTTCAAATTTTTGCTTCGCTTCCCTGTATTTTTTTGAAGAAGACAGTTCTCTCTTCCGGGGGGAAGCGGCTGCGGTCATGAATCCGTCGCGTATTTCTATAAATTGCAGTTCCGCGAACACGTCAAGCATAAGCTGTATCGTGCCGACGGTCAAGCCGCTTTGCTCCGACAGTTTCTCCGGCAATCCCGGCAGCGGCGCTTCACCAAGCTTCCGAAGCTGCTGATAGATGACGCCGAATTGCTCGCGTTCGGGAAATGAAGATTCGCTTTCGGGATCGAAATGGAGGTCATGCAGCTGAAGCTGCGGCTTGCGCTGGCCGTTCCATTCGTTCACGGACAACTCGCCGATCGCGTCAATTCGGCAGCCCGGCTGGAGTCCAGCCGCAAGCGTACCCATTCCGAACCCAATACCGTCAAGCAATCGGCGGCCGCTCCCCAGCGACAGCTTCAAATGCTTCGATTCCTTGCCGATCGTTCTCTTGTCCGCCAGCTCAGTTCCCTGAAAGAGCAGCCGCGGCGACGGATTTCCCATGCCGAACGGCTCGAGAAGCGCCAGCTCCGTAATCGTCTCGATCGTCGCTTCTCCTAGGGAGCATACCAGATCCACCGCCGTTTTCGGTATCCAGTCGTCGGCTGTTAGCCATTGGGACGCCAACTCCCCCAGACGCCTCTCAAACGCCGCCAAGCGATCGCGGTGGAGACTCATCCCGGCAGCGGCCTGATGACCGCCATAATGATCAAGAAGCTCTTCGCATTCCGTTAAAGCCGCGTGCAGATCATAGCCTTCTATCGAACGCGCAGAACCTTTGCACATCCCGGTCTGCTCATCTATGCCTAATATAATAACCGGCTTATAATTCCGTTCCAGAATCTTCGAGGCTACAATGCCGATAACGCCGACATTCCACCCCTCCCCCGCCAACACAATGACAGGTGGCGCCTCGGCTCCAGCCGCTTCCGCAGCCTCGCATTTGTCCAGCCACTGCAGCTCCGCTTCCTTGACGATACTCTCCACGACCCGCTGGCGTTCCTTATTAAGGCTGTCAAGCCCGACCGCGGTCAATATCGCTTGGTCGTAATCCTCCGTCGTTAACAGCTCTACCGCTCGCTTCGCGTGGTCCAGCCTGCCGGCCGCATTGATGCGCGGCGCCATTCCGAATGCGATTGCCGTTGACGTTACGCCCGGCAATTCGATACCGCCCGCTTCGGCAAGGGCGCGGAAACCGGTTGCGGGCTGGCTTCGAAGCCGTTCCAGGCCGTAACGCACCATGATCCGGTTCTCGTCCGTAAGCGGCATAAGATCTGCAATCGTCCCCAAGCTGACGATATCCGTCCATTCGAGCGGTGGGCGCCCGAGCAGCGCTTGCGCCAGCTTAAACGCGACACCGACGCCGGCGAGGCCTTTGAATGGATAACCGCACTCCTTCTGCTTCGGATTTACGACCGCTGCCGCTTCAGGTGTACGCTCGGGAGGCTCATGATGATCCGTTACGACGACATCGATTCCAAGATATTTCGCGTACGCAATCTCGTCATAAGCGCTGATTCCCGTATCGACGGTTACGATCAGACGTATACCATCTTCGGCGGCAAGCTCTATCGCTTTGCGATTCAAGCCGTAACCTTCCAAGGCTCGATGAGGGATATAATAATCGAAATCATAACCCAAGCCGCGAAACAGGTGAACAAGCAAGGAGGTGCTCGATACGCCGTCCGCATCATAATCGCCGTAAATGCGAATTTTTTCATTCCGGGAAGCGGCCAGCCTAATGCGTTCAACGGCCTCCTTCATCCCAAGCAATAAATAGGGGTCATGAAAAAGCTCATGACCGCCTCGCAAAAATCGATTCGCCGCCTCCGGCTCCTTATAGCCCCGTTGCACGAGAAGTCTGGCAACAAGCGGCGGCAGGTTTAAACCTTCAGCCAGCTCTTTCGCCTTTTCTTCGTCCGTTGTCTGCCAAGGCGCCAATGACCAGCGGGTCTTTCTTTGAATCATGCCGCTTTCCCCTCTCCTGCGGTATGCAGCCTTTATTGCAACAGCGTTTGTATCTGATCTTGATTCGGATCGTGGTTCGACTTGTATGGATAACCGGGATCATATGGTTCAACATAAATCGATACATCCGTAATATGAATAAATTTTTTCATGACAAGCTGCTTTACCCTCTTGGCAATCTCATGGCCTTCCAGTACGGAAATTCGCGGATTAACGCTTATGACCATTTCTGCAACGACATAATGCCCGTGCTCCTTCGCCCGCAGCGACTGAACCGTAATCACGCCTTCGATGCGCTGCACGAGCTGCATCAGCTCATCCGGATGTTCCTCTTCCATACGCTCTTTATTTGGTCTGCGTACGGCTCCTGCCGCCATCCGGTAGCCGTTGTATGTTACAATTCCCGCAATCACGAGAGCCGCGGCCGGGTCGAAATAATAAAGAGCGGGAATCGCCAGCGCCTTGCCCATCGTGGCCCCGACAACTCCAATGAATGCGGCAAGGGAACAATAAATTTCGGACAACCGATTTTTGGAAGGGAAAAAGAATTGCTGAATGATAAGGCCGATAGCGATGAACGCGGCTGCGCTCCAATGAGGAACGCTGGTCACGAGATCGGAAATATCGCGGACCGCGGAAATTCCGATCTCCAGTCCAATGATGAGAAGAACGACTGACAATACAATTGTCGCCGCCGTCTCTCCTCTCGCATATTCGGTTTCGTTTGACGCCGGTTTGTCCGTTTTGCGGCGCCGCTTTTCCCGCAAGCCCGTCAAAGCGGCAGCGGATCCGGCTGCCTCGGCAGCCGATCGGAATGCATCTGCCAGCAGCGCCTTACTACCTGACAACCAACCTACTATACCTTTGAATACGGCCAGCAGCATGTTCCCCCATAAGCCGGTCCTGCTTGCGGACTCTGCTTTTGCATATCGCTGTGCGGTTGACATCGGTAACCTCCTACAATAAATGCGAAACCTGCTTTGTTAGTATCAGCTAAGATTTTCCAAAACAAACCCTCTTCGCAGCAGTTACCGTTCTATGGCGTTGCCTGTTTATTGGCAGCAGGCTTCGGTTTTTGTTTACTTTTAAGCACATACCATATCGGACTGGCAATAAACACAGAGGAATATGCTCCGCTTAGCAAACCTAGAAGCATGGCAAGAGAAAACATCTTCAATGATTCGCTGCCGAAGATAAACAAGCAAAGAGCAGCGATAAAAACAGTCAATACCGTATTGATGGAACGCGTCATCGTTTGCCAAATGCTCGAGTCGACGATACCCGCCAAATCCTGAGGACTTCGGATTTTTGCGAAACGCATATTTTCACGGATCCGGTCAAACACGACGATCGTATCATTTATAGAATATCCGATGATCGTCAGTATTGCTACGATAAACGGCAGATTAACCTCAAGCCGTAAAATCGAAAATAAACTGATGACGATAAAAGCATCATGTGCCAACGAGATGACCGCCGCGACTGCAAACCGCCATTCAAAGCGAATTGCGATGTAAACAATAATCCCAATGCTTGCAACGAACATGGCTTTTAAGGCATTAAGCTGCAGCTCCTTCGCCATCTCAACGTCTACCGTGTTTACCTCCATGGAAGCATCAGCATCGAATTTTTCCGCAAAATCTTTCTTTAATTGGGTCTCTTTATCGCTTTGCAGCACATCGTCGAAACGTATGCCGACCCTGTCAGAACCTACCGTCACCGTTGATTTGGCAAAACCGCCATCCTTTAAATATTGCTCGATTGCTTCTTTCTGTCCGACCATGCTTTTCGAAACTGAAATGTCTACATTGGAGCCTGCTTTAAAGTCAACGCCGTAATTCAAACCGAACATCGCGAGCGTAATGATGCCAAGTACAGTGATAGCGATGGAGAAGATGAAGAAAATCCGGCTTTTTTTGATAAAGCTGAATGATGGATTAAAGCGCACGGATTTCACTCTCCTTTACTCCGAAGAAAGACGGTTTATTCAAGACGTTACTGCGAATAAGCAGCGTTAGCAATATTCTCGAGAAAACAACGTTTGTGATAATGCTGACCACGATGCTCATGATCAAAATGACTGCGAAGCCCTTTACAGACCCTGTTCCGATAAAGAAGAGGACAAATCCTGCAATAGCCGTCGTAATCTGTGCATCGAGAATCGTGCGGAGTGAATTTTTCGACCCTGCCTTCAAGGACGACAAGACGCTTTTACCGCTGCGAATCTCTTCCTTTATCCGCTCATAAGTGATGATATTTGCATCGACGGCCATACCGATACCAAGTATAAATGCAGCGATTCCCGGCAGGGTCAACGTGGCGTTCATCAGCCAGAATCCTACCAGCAGCAGCCAAATGTATACAATGATCGAAATACTTGCGACTACACCGGGAAGCCGGTAAAAAGCAAGCATAAACAATAAGATAACGGCGGTTCCGAGAAGACCTGCAAACATCGTTTCCTGCAGCGAGGCTTGTCCAAGCGTTGCTCCTACGCTTTGCGTATACTTTTCAGTGAGCTTAAGCGGCAGGGCGCCCAGATTTATCGTTTGAGCGATTTCATCCGCTTCCGCCCGGGTAAAGTTTCCTTCAATCGAAGCCTCCGTGCTTCTAATCTCGAACCCGACTCTCGGAGCTGCAAGCTGCCGGTCATCCAAGTAAATGGCCAATAAATTTTTACCGTCAGGCTGTTTGGAGATGCTGCTCGTCAAATCGCCAAATTTGTCGGCACTCTTCATCTTAAGCGTTATGTCGTAGCCGTTCATTTGGTTAAGCACAACATCGGCGCCGTTCTCAACGAAGTCGCTTCCGATAAGTTCTACCTTGCAAAACCCTTCCTCATCCGGGCAGCCTACCATGCTGCGGAACGTCAATTCGGCGGGTTTCTTCAATATTTCCCTTACAGCCGCTTCGTCCATTACACCTGCTATTCTAACGCGAATCCGATCCTTTCCCTCCGGCAAAACTTCGGGTTCGGCTACTCCTGAACCATTAGCCCGCTTTTCGAGGCTTTTTGCCGTTTCGATCAGCGCTTCATGCGTCACTGTACCTCCCGGAGTAATGGTCTCCGCCTGATACAGAATTTCAAACCCGCCTTTTAAATCAAGCCCCAGCTTAACTTTTTTCACTAGTGTCGGACTTGTCACGCCGATTACGACGAAAGACAGGACGACAATAAGCACGAATGCAACCATGCGTTTCATAGATTGTAGGCTCCCCCTTGTGATCTCAATATTCCTATTATACAGACGCGGTAAAAACGAGTCAAAAAAAAGAAGAACCCCCGCTTAGAATGGGTTCCCTTTAAACGCGCTAAGCGTCATGTAATTCATAAATTTGGTAACCTTCAGCGATAAAATATCGTTTACCATCTGATGCAGCTCTGGCTGTCCGCTCTTTGCATATTTATCATTGACACAATCCCAAATTTCCTTGCCGGTAATATGCTCATACCCGATCAGTCGGAATTCCTCCGCTTTGCTGTTGCACAGCTCCTCGATTACCCGGTTTAGCTCATCGTCTGCCATGCTGCCGACCCTCCCATAAGCTAAAGCATGACGAAGCTGGCACCGCTTCGCACGCATCCGCTTAAATCGTTCCTTTAAGTCATTCGATATTCGTATTCCATATTCCTGCATATAGGGGCCGATTCCTAAAATTGACTAATTGAGTGACATGGAATCGGACATGCCGCGCATAAAGATGATAGTACCGGCCTGTCTCACAGCAGCTTCGCTTTATTGCTTCCGCATGAGGGGCTCCGCTATTTCAGAAAAGAGATGAGGGCATTACAATATGACGAAGCAAACCTTTATTAAAGGCGCCATGATCCTGCTTGCCGCCGGCATCATCAACCGGCTGCTCGGCTTTGTGCCGCGAATTGCGCTGCCGCGCATCATCGGTGCGGAGGGAGTCGGCTTATACCAGCTCAGCTTCCCATTCCTGACGGTTATGCTGACGATCATTACGGGAGGCATTCCGCTCGCCGTTGCCAAATGGATTGCAGAAGCCGACACGCAAGGGGACTCTGCGCGGGTCAAATACATTTTCCGCGCGGCAATGGGACTTGCCGTCACATTGGGCATTATGATGACGGCCGGAATGCTGCTCTTCGCCCCTTGGATTACGACGCATGTCCTGCCGGACGAACGGGTATACCGCACGTTCCTCGCTATGACTCCTTTGCTTCTGATTAGCGGAATTTCAGCCGTTTACCGCGGTTATTTTCAAGGCAAACAAAATATGATCCCCAGCGCAGTCTCGCAGATCACGGAAACCGTACTGCGGATCATCGCTACGCTTGTCTTTGCTTACCTGCTGTTGCCGTTGGGGCTCGAATGGGCGGCCGCGGGCGCGATGCTCGGCGTTGTCGTCGGTGAAATCGGAGGCTTGGGCGTCATTCTGTGGAAATATTATCGCGACAAGCAGCGAACCAAATTAGAAGCAGCAATCCCATCGCCGAATCCGCCAAAAAAGAGAGTTCCGGTGTTAAGAAGGCTCCTTAGTCTGTCCATACCGGTGACTGGCAGCCGGATGATCGGTTCCCTATCCTATTTGCTTGAAACGATCTTTACCGCAAGAAGCCTGGTAGCTGCCGGCATCACCGCAAGTCTCGCAACGGCACAATACGGCGCTCTGCAGGGCATGATCGTTCCGCTGGTCCTGCTTCCGACCGCATTAACCTATTCATTAGCCGTCTCCTTGGTTCCTTCCTTATCCGAAGCGGCCGCCAAAGGAGACAATGCCCTCATCCATAAGAGGCTCCATCAGTCGATGCGTCTTGCACTTGTTTCGGGCGCTCCATTCGTGGTTGTCATGGCCCTATTCGCCGAACCCATCTGCCGCATCCTGTATGATCATGCCGATATTTCGCCTATGCTCCAATTGATTGCGCCCGTCGGTATTTTCATTTATTTGCAAGCCCCGCTGCAAGCGGCGCTGCAAGCCTTGGATAAACCCGGGACTGCGCTGATCAATACGTTGATCGGAGCGGTCGTCAAGCTTATCCTAATCATTCAGTTAGCGTCTAATCCCGACTTCGGCATTTATGGGGCCCTCATTGCCATCAATGTCAATATCGTTCTGGTTACCGTTCTGCATGGCATAAGCGTTCTCCGTTTTATCGGCTTCCATATGAAGGTGATCGATTTCGTCAAAGTCATCGCCGCCATGGTCGTAATGGGGGCAGCCGCACGGTTCACGATGGATCATACGCCGCTTTCACTGGAATGGATCAATTTGATCCTTGCATGCGGCGCGGGCGTTATTGTATATCTCCTGCTCATGATCATGATGAAAATTATTGACCGTCATGACATCGTTCGAATCCCTCTGCTCGGTAAATGGTTTAAATAAAAATATAAAAAAACCGCGTACTAGGGAAGCCCCTAATATCGCGGTTTTCTGTCTTGCAGATCGATAAACAGCTTGCCTTTATGATCAATCGTGCATAAGAAAACATCCTTAAAATCATAAACGTCTTCCTCCTGGAGTACGTTTTTGAGCCAAAATCTCGTTTTCTCAAGGCTTTCCAAATTCTTATCCTGTACTTTCCCATCCATAATCAACGGTATCGGCAAAATTTCAAACCGGAATTTTGGAGGAATGACTTTTTTAACATCCAAATTCGATTCGGAAGTATTCCCTGACGTACTTTCCGCTACCGTTTCGTCCGATTGCTCCTTCGGAATGATGGACAGCTTGCCGGTCGTTTCCAGAATCGCGAACTCGACGTCGGAAACGGTGCTGATTTTATTATCCCGAAGCTGAAGCATAAGATCGTCCAGATTGTAGCGCTGCTTGCGCATAACCTCTTTGTTCAGCTTGCCCTTCTCAATGATGACGCTTGGCTTGCCGTCAAATAAAAGTCTCATCGTTCTGCTTTTCAACGTGATATAAGCGGTCCCAAGCTGCACCAGCAGCAGGATTAACATGGGCATGATACCGCTCCATAAAGGTCTTTCCATATCCTCGAGCACAATAACGGCAATTTCCGCGATCATGACGGAGATAACCAGATCAAAAACCGACAGCTTGCCGATCTCGCGTTTTCCCATGAAACGCATAATCAAAAACACGACGAAGTAGATAATCACAGTCCGGATTAACAGGCCCCAATATTCCAAGCGGAAACCTCCTCCTCGACATTGATATACCAGCTAATCTTAAACGGCATTTTCTTGTACAGCTATTCTGGCCTTCGTGCAATCACATCATACAAATGTCCCTTGTACGAATATATGGCAACTGCTGATAAGGCAATGGAATTCAGGCGGACAAAGTTGTACTATTCCGCGGGGCTTGACCATATGGATTAGTAATGTACTTATACTTAGGGGGGAATAAGATGAGTTCGGTAAAACAAGCTCCTAAACCGCCTTTAATCGCTTCGCCTTTGCTTGCCGGAGTGCTTTTCTCTATCGTTTGGCTGGCAGCGGGCGCGCTGCTGCTTTCCTTGCTGCTCCATTTTACGGAAATTAAGGAAAGCAGCTTATCCGGATCCGCATTTCTCGTTCATGCAGCGGCCGCGTTGGCAGGCGGCTTCACGGCCGGGAGACGTTCGGAGAAAAAAGGGTGGTACCATGGATCGATTCTGGGATTATTGTACGGAATCATCATTATCATCGTCAGTTTCCTTGCCCAAAACGCCTCTTTATCATGGCATAGCTTCCTGCTTCTTGGAACCGCTCTTCTTGCGGGAGCCCTCGGCGGCATGATCGGCGTGAATTTACGGAAATAAACGTTTATATTGAAAAGCAAAACGGCCGACATCGGAGATGTCAGGCCGTTTTTATATGTAGCTGATTATTCGTTTACTGCCGGAGCAGAGGTAATGATGGTATTAATTGCGCTGCGTTCGAATGTCATTTTCGTTGTATCATTGACACGAAGCACAACCGTATCATCCGTCAATTCCACAACCGTACCGTGCAAGCCGCCGATCGTCGAAATTTTATCGCCTTTCTTCAACTGGCTGAGCATACTTGTACGCTGCTTTTGTTTCTTCTGCTGCGGCCTTATAAGCAAGAAATAAAATACCGCAAACATAAGAACGAACGGCCAAATCATGCCGATAATACCGCCAGCTCCGCCAGGTTCAGCTGTTGCGAGCAACATGGACATCGATATCCCCCCTTTCAAAATCCTTTCTCATTATCGAACAGGCCGTAGCTTGAGAAGAAGGAATCACGGAAATCTAACAGCCGATCCTCCATAATCGCTTGCCGGACGTCCCGCATGAGTTGCAGTAAGAAATGCAAATTGTGATATGTTGTCAGTCGCATGCCGAAAGTCTCATCCGCCTTGATCAGATGCCGTATGTAGGCCCTGGAATAATTCGTACACGTATAACAGGCGCATTCCGGATCTAACGGACCAAAATCTTCGGCGTATTTCGCATTGCGAATGACTAATCTTCCCTGGCTCGTCATCGTTGTCCCATTGCGGGCAATACGGGTCGGGAGAACGCAGTCGAACATGTCGATTCCGCGGATAGCCCCTTCGATTAAAGCATCCGGAGAGCCGACTCCCATTAAATAACGAGGTTTGCCAGCGGGTAAAACGGGAACCGTATAATCAAGCACTTCATACATCAAATGCTTGGGCTCGCCTACGCTCAGTCCACCAATAGCATACCCCGGGAAATCCATGGAAGTCAAATCATTTGCGCTCTGAATACGCAAATCTTTATACATGCCGCCTTGAACGATGGCGAATAAGCCTTGATCCTGCGGTCTCGCATGCGCCTCCAAGCAGCGCTCCGCCCACCTGGTCGTTCTCTCCAGCGATTTCTTCACGTACTCGTGCTCGGCTGGAAACGGCGGACACTCGTCAAAGGCCATCATAATATCGGAGCCAAGCGCGTTTTGGATTTCCATCGCAACCTCGGGGGACAGAAATTTTTTGTCTCCGTTCAGATGCGAACGAAAGTGTACGCCCTCTTCGGTAATTTTGCGCATCTCGCTAAGGCTGAACACTTGAAAACCGCCGCTGTCGGTAAGAATCGGACGATCCCAATTCATGAATTTATGAAGTCCGCCCGCCTGCTTCACGATCTCATGTCCCGGGCGAAGGAACAAGTGGTACGTATTGCTCAAAATAATATGAGCGTCCATCGTCTTCAATTCTTCCGGGCTCATCGTCTTCACGGTCGCCTGCGTGCCGACCGGCATAAACGCCGGCGTCTCGATGACGCCATGCGGGGTATGGACACGGCCGAGACGTGCTCCGGATTGCTTGCATTGTTTGATTAATTCATATTTGACAGCCACAATTCACGCTTCCTATTCTTAATGTTAGTAAATGAACATCGCGTCGCCGAAGCTGAAGAATCGGTATTCCTTCGCGATCGCTTCCCCGTAAGCACGCATCACCTTATCCCGCCCGGCCAACGCGCTTACAAGCATAACGAGCGTTGACTTCGGCAGATGAAAATTCGTGAGCAAGGCGTTAACGAGCTTAAACGTATAACCGGGGAAAATAAAGATGGACGTCCAGCCGCTGCATGCTTCAATTGGTTTGTCCCCGAAGCGGGCTGCCACCGTCTCCAGCGTTCTTGACGAAGTAGTACCCACGGCAATAATACGCGCACCGCTCTGATTGGCTTCATTTATGATCCGGGCATTCTGCTCGTCCAGCTCATAATATTCCGCATGCATCTCATGCTCCTCAACAAGCTCTACAGACATCGGGCGAAAGGTTCCAAGGCCGACATGAAGCGTTACATAGGCCAGCTTTACTCCTTTATCCTGCAGCTTCCGTAAAAAATCATCCGTAAAATGAAGACCCGCCGTCGGCGCGGCTGCCGATCCTGCATGCTTCGAATAGACGGTCTGATACCGCTCGCGCTCCTCTAATCTCTCTTTGATATAAGGCGGCAGAGGCATCTCGCCCAGCCGGTCCAGCAGCTCCTGGAATATGCCATCATACTCAAAGCGGACCGTTCGCCCGCCCATCTCGCCTTCCTGCTCGATAAACGCCCTCAGCAGCGGATTTCCCTCGCCGTCGTCGCCGAAAGAGAGCGCCGTGCCGACCTTCAACCGCTTGGCCGGCTTCCCCAGCGCTTCCCACCTGTCCTCGCCGAGCTGCTTTAGAAGAAGCAGCTCGATCTTGGCGCCGGTATCGCTTTTCATCCCCGTCAGCCGGGCTGGAATCACTCTCGTATCGTTGAGGACAAGAACATCGCCCGCGTTTATAAATTTCTCCAGATCGGTAAAGGTATGATGCGTCACTTCGCCTGTTTGTTTATCCAGGGCTAACAGTTTCGATGCCGTACGTTCGCGTAAAGGCGTCTGCGCGATCAGCCTCTCCGGCAATTGAAAATCGAACCAGTCCACATTCATCTCGTTTAATCATTCCTTAGCGATGGTGACATCTTTGTAATAGTATTTCAAAATATATTGATAGTCATACCCTTGCTGCGCAAGGCTTAACGCTCCATACTGCGACATGCCGAGCCCGTGCCCGAATCCTGTGCCGACGAAACGGAAGGAAGGTTCCTTCGTTGAAGGGCGGATATTTCCGTCGCCGTCCATTATAAACAGATTGGCATTAACGGCTTCCGATACTTTGCCTCCAGCGCTTATGGTGTATACCGGGGCAGATTCGGATGTCTTCGTTCTTGTTGAAGAGCCTGCTCCCTGCATGGCGACTTTAGCTGTCTCATCGATCTCAAACAATGTGCTCGGAAGGGAGCCCTGCGCGCCTAATGCGCCGCGAAGCGAATCGGGGCTGCCGACGTCCACCTTCTGCCCGTTCGCCGTGACTGCGACTGCCCGGCCGGATGCTCCGCGCTGGCTCACCTCAAGCGTGTAGATCGGACCGGCAATAGCTGTTTTTGCTTTGGAGTTAATAACCGTCGACATTTCCTGTGCGGTAAACGGTCCTCGAACCCATGTCATGGCGTTGGACTCGATTGTTTTCTCCAAAACGACCACTTCCGTCCCGCTGTCCGCCTGACCGATCAGCGGGACGGTATCTTGTATAACCGGATGCTTCCGCACCTTTGTTCCGTTTGTATTCACCTGCATAATCTTGCTTCCTGCTGCTGTAGCACGTCCTGTATCAGCAAGAAGATCATCCCGGATGTAGCCAATCGCTCCGCTTGGGAGGAGCACTCTGAACCAGCTGTGCAGACCGGCCTCCGACGAGCTGTCGGAACTTTTAACCGGCTGCAGGTACGGCACCTGATTATTCCAAATTTCTTTCGCATCAGCGGTCATTCCGCCGGCATTTGAAGAGTACAACGCCTCAATCGCTTTGCCGTTATAGAGGATAACCTCGCCTGCTGTCGCGTCTACGGCAGCGATCGTGGAAGGAGTCTCTGAGCCCGTTCCGTAATAAGCCTGGCTTAATGTCGTGTCAACGACATGCGCGATTTGGAAGGCGAAACCCTTGTTAAGGACAAAGGAGCGTGCGGCTACCGCCTGTGCCTTCAATGCCTCAGCCGGCCATGTCGGATACATCTCCACCCCGACGACCGAATACAAGTATTGTTCGAACGGCAGCTCGTTCACGACAGCCATTCGGCCGTTTAGAACGCTCAGCTCGAACATGCCGCGGTACGAACGACCGCTTCTTTCGCTCAGCTTAATCGGCGAAGAATCGGCTGATGTCAGGGACACCTTCGTCCCGGTTCCCCCGAAAGCGTATAGCTCCAAGCTGCTTTCGGCTTTACCGCTGACGGAATGATCGTTCCGAAGAAGCATATAGGC
Source organism: Paenibacillus harenae DSM 16969 (assembly GCF_000422465.1). Lineage (GTDB taxonomy): Bacteria > Bacillota > Bacilli > Paenibacillales > Paenibacillaceae > Pristimantibacillus > Pristimantibacillus harenae. The sequence continues at coordinate 457,529 of NZ_KE383843.1, forward strand.
CGACTGCGCGTCAGCCTCTGCCAAGCCTGCTCCTCCGGTTGCTTTAGCCGCTGCCGCCTTAACGATTTGCAGCTCCGCGTCCGTAACGGCCGCGCCAACCATAACCGAGTATCCGACTGCTCCGTTCTGCAAGAAGCGTACCGCTACGAAAGCATCAAGCCCAACGGCTCCGAAGCCGTTTGCCGCTGTGATTGCGGCTGTTTTGTTTGCGAGCGCCCTGGTCTCGAGATGCAGCGGGCCTTGCAGCTTCGCCTGGAAGCCCCCTGCGAGTCCGGCCAGCTCGCTGTCGGACGCCCATTTGGCCTGTGCGGCTGTCGCTTCCGCCGCTGTCTGGTATGTACCTTCGATGACTTGATAAATAATTGCCCCGTTTTTGGATATTGACGTCAGATACGCCGCCCCCTTGAGGGCTTGTACCCGTTTGAAAACGGCGTGCGCCGTTGCAAAGTTCGATGATTCAAACAGCATTACCTTATAATTGTCCGCCGCAAAGCGGATTTGAGCCGATGCGGCTACTTGAAACCAGTCGGTTACGCCGTCAGGCTGTCTCGTTCCTACAGCAATTCCGCCTGTGGACGAAAAGGTCGCCGCTGCCGTCGTATCGTCATATTTACCGGGCAGCTTCATATAAATGGCAACCCGGATATCATCGAGCTTCGGTACGGCCGCCCGTGCAGGCGAAGCCGTCCATGCCGAAGCAAGCAGCAAAAACGTAACGGATAAAAGAATAAATCGGGTAATCGATCGTGATCTTGTTCTAGTCATGCTTATTTTCTCCTTCCTGTCTTTCCGGCAGCTCGCATCCGTGTACGGAGCAGCTTTCCTCCGCAGAGCCAAACCAATCGTATCTTCTGACTGCCACATAGCGATAAAGCCGGTCCGCGAGCCTCTTCATCCCCGGTATTCGATAGCAAGCGGAAATCCATTTCAGCCCCTTCACCGTCCGCAAAATCCGAACGATGCCGTCTGCTCCTGCGAACAGGCGGCCGGACTCGTCGGCAACGTGAATTTTCTCGTACAACGCTTCAGTTGCCAGCTTTTCAATGCCAGGCGCAAGCCGACGCTCCTTGCCCGCATTTTCGATTTGTTGAATGGGAATGAACAACAGCTCACAATCCGCAGGCAAGTCCTTCAGTCTGGCAACCGACGCAAGGCAGAGATTGCAGTTGCCGTCGTATATAACGTAAAGCCTCTCCCCCGGCTGCGCCTGGATCTTCTTCGCGCCCATGTCCGGCTACCTCCCCGGCATAGGCAAGCCGAGATGCCGGTATGCGCTTTCCGTTGCAATTCTTCCCCGCGGCGTTCGCTGCAGGAAGCCGATTTGCATCAAATACGGCTCGTATACGTCTTCGATGGTCTGGCTTTCCTCCCCGATTGTTGCCGCAATCGTGTCGAGTCCGACCGGCCTTCCGGCAAAGCTGGTCATCATCGCATGCAGCATTTTGTGATCGATGCTGTCAAGGCCCATCGGATCGACCTGAAGCAGCTCCAGCGCGGACCTTGCGATATCATGCGTAATGACGCCGTCGCCGCGAACCTGGGCAAAATCGCGGACGCGCTTCAGCAGCCGGTTCGCGATCCTCGGAGTCCCGCGGGAGCGCATGGCGATTTCGGAAGCGGCTTCTCCTACGATGCTGACGTTTAAAATTTCGGATGCCCTCGAGACGATAAACGCAAGCTCGTCAACCGTATAAAATTCCAGTCTGCTGACGACCCCGAACCGGTCCCTCAGCGGAGCGGAGAGCAACCCCGCCCTTGTCGTAGCCCCGATAAGCGTAAACGGGGGCAAATCGAGCCTGACCGAGCGGGCGCTCGGCCCTTTGCCGATCATGATATCGAGCGCAAAGTCCTCCATGGCCGGATACAGCACTTCTTCTACCGTACGGTGCAAGCGATGAATTTCGTCGATAAATAAAACGTCGCCCTCCTGCAAATTCGTCAACAGCGCAGCCAAATCGCCCGGACGTTCAATGGCAGGACCGGATGTTGTGCGTAAATGAACGCCGAGCTCGTTCGCGATAATATTGGATAAGGTCGTTTTCCCAAGCCCCGGCGGACCGTACAGCAGCACATGATCCAGCGCTTCCTTGCGCATTTTCGCCGCTTCAATATAAATCTTCAAATTTTCCTTGACCTTCGTTTGCCCGATATATTCAGCCAAGTAGCGGGGACGCAGGCTAAGCTCCACCGCTTGGTCTTCCATCATAAGGTTTGCGGAAATGATTCTATCATCCAACCTTCGTTCATCTCCTTCCGTCAACCTTTAAAAAGCTGCTGCAGCGCCCTCTTCATCAAAGAATCGACCGTCTCCTCGGCGGTTATGCTGCTCTGCAGGCCGTTCCACGCCTTATCCAGCTCTGCCGCCGTATATCCAAGCGCAGCCAGCGCCTCGCGCGCTTCCTGCCACGCCGTACCGGCTCCCTGGCCCGTGTTCTTGCCGTCCGAAAGGTCCATGGCAATGCCGGCGGCGGTTAATAAACCTCCGTCCAGTCCGGCGCCGATCAGCTTATCCTTCAGATCAAGAATCATCCGCTGGGCTGTTTTTTTGCCGATGCCCGGCAGCTTGGTCAGAAATGCGATGTTCTCCTGCTGGATAGCGGCGATAACAGCATCCGGCCGGCCGCCGGATAGGATGCCCAGCGCAACGCGCGGCCCGATTCCCGATACCTCGAGCAGCTTGCGGAACAGCTTCTGCTCCTCCCTCGTCTCGAAGCCGAACAGCAGAATCGCATCCTCGCGCACGTTATGATGAATAAACACGGTTACGGGCTCTTCTTTCTTCGCAAAAGCATAGGGATTTGGCGTAAATACCCGATACCCGGTATCTCTTACATCCAACACGATATATTCCGATTCCATATGCACGACATTGCCTCTTAAAAAATCAATCACGAACGTTTCACCTCGTTTATTATCCCGCTCATAACCGCGGAGTGCGCATGGCAAATGGCCACAGCGAGCGCATCGGCAACATCGTCCGGCTTCGGCACCGCTGACAGTTTTAAAAACATTTTGACCATTTCCTGCACCTGCTTCTTCTCTGCCTTCCCGTAGCCGACTACAGCCTGCTTCACCTGAAGCGGCGTATATTCACCGATCGTCAGCGCCCGCTGGGCGGCAGCCAAAATAATGGCGCCTCTCGCCTGCGCCACATCGAAAGCCGTCGTCACGTTCCGGTTGAAAAACAGCTTCTCTACCGCAACGGCGTCCGGCTTATATTTATCCATCAAAGCGCCCGCGGACTCATAGACCTGCAGCAGCCTCTGCTCGGGAGGCGTGTCGGGCTTCGTTTGGATGGCCCCGTATTGTACGGGCGTGAGCTTATGACCGATTTTATCAATAAATCCAAACCCGACGATCGCAATGCCGGGATCTATGCCAAGAACGCGCAAGTGGTCATCTCCTAAAAAGTTCTATGTAAATCTTACAACGAAAGCATCCTGTCCATTATAGCAAAAGTTGGCGTGAATGAGAACGCGCGTTTGATATTTCAATCAATCGGCCAGGCAGAATTAAAAAAGAAGCATAAGCTGACAGCGCTTATGCTTCTTCGCATGGATTAATAAGCCGATTTCATAACCTTCTCGTTTTTTTCAACCGCAAAATCGCTGTAGGTCGATAGGACGCTGTTGAATTCATCTATATCGCTGACCCGGATGCCATTCGCAAGTTCATCCAGCTTGTCCTGCGGAAGACTGCTCTCCATGTACCTTACGTCCAGCTGAAAGAAGGTACGAACAACCTTTTCTTTCTTCGGCGCCCCATCGTATAACGTCAGATTTCCGCTTTTATCAACGCCAAAATACGCATTCTCCTTGCAATGCTCGGATAGATCGTCAACCTGCTGCTCGAACAACACGGCATGCTGTTCCGTATCCAGCTCTGCTCTCCACTCCTTATGAGCCTCAAGGAGCTTAACGATTTGATTAATCGTCAGACGGCCAAGCGGCTTCATTTCCTCGCCGCATACGTATACGCGGTGAAGCTTTACGTTTAGCGGCATTTTCTGACTTTTAAGGGATTGTATAAAGCTGTCGTTATCCGATAACGCGGGAGAAGCCGCATAGCCTTTCCCGGCTTGCGGCAGGAAGAGCAGCGTGACCGCAAACAAAGCAAGCAGTACGCAGCCTAACATCCACATCGGTCTGCGTTTGCGGCGCAGTCGTTTTTTCAGGTTTTTCCAAAGGCTGAATTCCATCATAAGGAAGACCCCTCTTTATCGTTTTTGATAGTGTGCGCCAACATTACATAATTATTCATTACACTCCGAAATTTCTGAAGCAACTCATGAAGCTAGCTCTCCCTAAGAACGGTATTTTGAAAAAAGCTCCCGCACTCGCCTAATCAGGAGCGTGCAGGAGCCTCGCTTGCTTATAGCTAATTACCGGTTAATCCACGGCTGATTGCCGCGCTTTTTTCCCTGCTTAGGCCGCGTCATTACGTTGCGAATAACCGCCTTTTTCGTATTTTTGCGCTGTACCGTTGTCTTAGCGGCTTTCTGCGGCTCATCTTCTATCCCTTTTACGACGCCTTGCTCCGACCGTTCACCTTTGCAGCCGCAATCATCTACACCGGCGCCGGCCGTTTGCGGCCAGTTCGGATAAGGTGAATACGGCGGGTAAGGAGGGAAGCCTGCGACCGGGTAACCGTGGCCATAACCGGAATCGGCATGATGAATATAGGCAGGCGACACATTTCCATGACCATAGCCATGCCCGTAGTCATAGTCAGGCTGAACATGAGCCGGCGACACATTTCCGTGACCGTAGCCATGACCATAGCCGTGCCCATAGTCATAATCAGGCTGAGCATGAGCCGGCGATACTAAGCCTTGATTCGGCATCGTGGACATCGGCGATACCATGCCTTG
>NZ_KE383843.1:462793-483978 GCF_000422465.1 Paenibacillus harenae DSM 16969
ATGCCTTGGTTCGGCATCGTGGACATCGGCGATATGCCTTGGTTAGGCAGCGAAGATGCTCCGGCTACGAAGCCGTTGTTCTCATCCATGCCATGCTGCATTGGACTTACCATCGAATTGCCGTAGCCGTAACCGTGGCCCCAGCCCGGACCCGCATCGGCCCCTAACGCTGACGGAGAAGGATAGCCACCCATGAACACCGTCCCCGGAGGACAATCGTATGGAGCATCATTGCCTCCTTCGCCAAACGGGCTTACCATGTTCGGATACGGCATCGGCTGCTGCCCGCCGCCATAACCGTATCCGGTCTGGGCTGGCAGCGTCATCGGCTGACCGTAGCCATATCCTCCGTAAGTAGGCTGCTGCATTGAGGCTGGGGACACGTTCCCATGCATATTCGGCATATCGTGTAAGGACATCACTTCTGTTGCCGGAACGCCGTATTGTTTAAATAAATCGACATTCGGCTTGTATTCGGAATGGATCGGCTTTAGCTTTTTCTCAACCGGCTTCTCAATCGGCAAGGCTTTTTTCGGTGGCTGAATATTAACCGGCTTCGGTGCAGGAATCGCTGCCGGCTGAACCGGCTTCACGATTGGAGCCGTAGGCTTTTTCTCTTGTACGACGGGAGCAGGTGCCGGTGCCGGTGCCGGCGCGGCGAGCGGCACTGGCGTTACGGGTGCTGTAGGCGCTTTGCCCGCAATCGGTCCTGTAGGCGTCTTGCCCAAGATCGGTGCCGTTGACAGCTTTCCTACCAGTCCTTGAACGCCTTGCATAATCGAGCTCGGGTGAAGCGGATGAGCTCCTCCCGCGCTTTGGGCATTCGGGGCGGATGGCATATCCGGCATCGCGGAGCCAGCCTTCGGGATATTAACAATTTCCCCCGTAAGCAATACATTGGGGTTTTTCAGCTGCGGATTCGCCTTAATCATGTCTGCGAGAGGCACACCCCACGCCTTCGACAGCTTCCAAAGCGTATCGCCCTGCTTCACCACGTGCTGATGCATAATGTCCATTCCGCCGCCGTGGCCACCGGTGTGGCTCGATGGAATTTTCAGCTTCATGCCGACGTCGATCGCATCCGGATTCGTTATGCCCGGGTTCAGCCTCAAAATCTCTTCCAGCGACACATTATACTTCTGACTGATGGAATATAACGTATCGCCTTTTTTAACAATATGGATCTTCACTCGCTGATAACCTCCTGTCACGTTCTGAATAACCAGGCAAGGCTAATGCCTGCATTCAATCCTTACATCCTATGCAGAACATGGGCAGGTGTCGCCACTTTCAACAAAAAAAAATAAGAAGCTGCCGGGCAGGGTCCACTTGGACCTGGCTCAGCAGCTTCTTATAAGCCGACTGTCTCTATTCAAACGCTTTAACGCCGTCGACGGTAACGATTTTCCGGAATTCCTGGAGCAGGCGAGTCGTAATCGGTCCGGCATGACCGGAGCCGATCGTGCGGCCGTCGACCTCCCGCACCGCAATGACTTCCGCAGCCGTGCCCGTGAAGAAGACTTCATCCGCAACGTAAACGTCATGCAGCGTAAACGGCTCTTCCTTCAGCTTATAACCGTGCGCCGCGCATAGATCGATAATCGCAGCCCTTGTAATGCCTTCGAGCGCGCCGACATAACATGGCGGCGTATAGACGACGTCGTTCTTGATAATAAAAATATTGTCGCTCGAGCCTTCCGCTACATAGCCCTGCGAGTTCAGCATGATCGCTTCGCCGACGCCGGCGAGGTTTGCTTGAATTTTCACTAAAATATTGTTCAAATAGTTGAGCGACTTGATTTTTGGATTCAAAGCGTCGGGGATGTTGCGCCGCTGGGAAACCGAAACGGAGACGAGTCCGTTTTTGTAGGCTTCCTCCGGGTAAATGGCCAACTGCTCGACAATGATAATAACCCAGGCCGAAGGGCAGCGTTTCGGATCGAGGCCGAGATTGCCCGGACCGCGGGATACGACCAGACGGATATAACCGTCCCTCATATCGTTGCGTCGGATCGTCTCGACGAGCGCTGCCTGCATCTCGCTATGTGAAAGCGGAATATCAAGCATAATGGATTTCGCTGAATCATACAGCCGGTCAAGATGCTGCCCGCATTTGAAAATATTGCCGTCATAGATTCGAATGCCTTCAAAGATGCCGTCGCCATACAAAAAGCCGTGATCGTAAACCGAAACTTTTGCATCTTCCTTCGAAACAAAATCTCCATTTAAGTAGATCCATTGCTGTGCCATAACCTGCCAAACACCTCCAAAAAATTGTCGCTGCTACTTATTATAATTGTTTGTAATCCGAGAAGCTGGGATAGCTGCCCAAAATTCGAACCTGACAGCCGATTGCTTCGATTTCTTGAATGGCTGCCGGCAGCAGTACGGTATCCAGCGCCATATCGATGTCAATGTAGAAATAATAATTGCCAAGCCTCTTCTTCGTCGGACGGGATTCGATCCGCGACAGGTTGATTTTGCGCCATGCAAAGGCAGCGAGCACCTGATGCAGGGCACCCGGATAATCCTCGGGCAAGGTTATTAATATGCTCGTTTTTGGCGAATCCGATTGACGCGCCGTGTAGGGTTCAGGGCCGACCAGAAGAAACCGGGTGTAGTTGTTATCATGATCCGTAATCGCGCTGGCTATAACGTCAAGCCCTTCATTTGCCGCCGCAGTCATCGTACCGATCGCAGCCAGCCCGGAACCTGGATTGTTTTGTACGATACGAACCCCTTCGGCCGTGCTGCTAACATGCTCGGTTGCCGCGTGCGGAAGATGCGTACGCAGAAATTGGTAACACTGCGCGATGGCAACAGGGTGGCTGATCACTTTAGTAATACGGGAATAATCGATTTCCCCCGAAGCATCCCTCACTTCGGAAGAGCGCCCGATCAAATTTTGAATGGACGGATATACCCATTCCGCTTGTATCGGAAGATCTACCTCATGAACGAGCCAATCCATATGCAAGCTTACCGAGCCCTCAATCGTATTTTCGATCGGAACAACGCTGTAATCACTTACCCCGTTTACGGTCGATAAGAATACGTCCGAAATCAGCCTGTGGTGCTTCCAATTTAATTCTTCCCCGCGAAACAAATGTCTGGCAGCTTCGTCCGAGACGGAGCCGGCCGGCAATACCGCAATCGTCTTCATACCTTAATGTCCCCTTTAATTCTGTCCATTAACGGAACCGCAGGCTGCGTTTCCTTATCTTCAACCGTCACTTGCGGTCCGTGAACGCACGGTAGCAGCCAAAGCGTCTCCGCCTCGATTCCTTCCCGCTGCAGCGTATCCAGCAAAAATCGCTCAAGATCAGCTTTATCCGGGCTGCCTGCCTCGACAAAAGCGATTAGAGTCGGTCCTGCTCCGCTAAGCGCCGCCCCTAGAGCGCCATGCTCCTCTGCACGTTCCAGAATCGTCGCCATGCCGGGAATAAGCGCCGCGCGGTATGACTGGTGCAGCCTGTCCTTCATCGCATGGCGAATGATGCCAAGCTCGCCGCAGGCCAGCGCCGCTACAAGCAAGGAGCTTCGTCCGACATTAAATACGGCGTCGGCCATGCTGATTTGCGAAGGCAGCGCATGACGCGCTTTTTCCGTTTCCAATTGAAAAGCAGGGATGGCAACAAGCGCCTCAAGCTTCTCATGCGGGATAATCCGCACGTAATCGGCTTGTTCTCCATCCCATGCGGACACGACAATACCGCCAAATAAGGAAGCCCCTACATTATCGGGATGGCCTTCCAGCCTGGTTGCCATCTGGAACAGCTTATTCTCGCTTAATGGATTGCCAATAAGCGAGTTAGCGGCAACTAAAGCACCGACAATCGCCGATGCGCTGCTGCCGAGACCGCGCGCAAGCGGGATGTCGCTGTACATGGAAACCGATAGCTCCGGTACGGTTACGCCGGCCTCATCGAATACGAGCTGTGCAACCTTGTAGATCAGATTGGATTTGTCACCCGGCAAACCGTTCATCTGATCCCCGTAATACCGGAATTCCGTTTTGTCCGATACACTGAGTTCAATCCATGCATAAAGGGAAAGCGCCATTCCGAGCGTGTCGAAGCCCGGACCCAGATTTGCGGTGCTTGCCGGTATTTTTACGATAACTCTGCGATTATTCATGCCGCTTACCCTTCAACGCGATAGACGCTTTTCACTTTATGAACGACGTCGAGCGATTGGAAATTAGCCAGCACCTTCTGAATGGCCGCTTTGTTCGCATCATGCGTAATCACGATGATTTCGGCTTCCGGAATGGACGGATTCGGCTGCTGCAGCACCGATTCCAGGCTCACTTCGAAATCCGCGAACACTTGCGTGATGCGCGCCAGAACGCCGGCACGGTCGGCAACATGCAGCAGCAGGAAATATTTCGACGAGATTTGTTCGTCGGTTTTCAGCTTCTTCTCCTTGTAGGCCAGGCTTCCCAGCATGCCGTTCACGCCAAGCTTCAAGTTCTTCACGACTGCGACCAGGTCGGATACGATCGAAGTCGCTGTCGGCAGCTCGCCGGCGCCGGCGCCGTAGAACATCGTCTCGCCGACTGCTTCTCCGTACACGTACACCGCATTAAATACGCCGTTAACCGACGCGATCGGGTGTGATTGCTTCACCATGGTCGGTTGCACGCTGATGCTGATCAGATCGTCCTGACGCTCGGCGATGCCGAGCAGCTTCACTTCATAGCCGAGGCGCTTCGCATATAATATATCCTCTTTGCTCACCGATGAAATGCCTTGAACGGATATGTCTTCGAGCGCGACGTTCGCGCGAAAGCCGATTGTCGCAAGAATCGTCATTTTACGCGCTGCATCCAATCCCTCGACATCCGATGTCGGATCCGATTCCGCATAACCCAGATCCTGCGCTTCCTTGAGCACATCCAGGTAAGTGGCGCCCTCTTGGCTCATCTTCGTTAGAATGTAGTTCGTCGTGCCATTCACAATCCCCATCACTTTCGTGATCCGGTCGGAGGCAAAGCCCTCCACCAGCGTGCGAATAATCGGAATACCCCCGGCTACGCTCGCTTCGTACAGAACATCGCAGCGGTTCTCCTGCGCTTTAGCCAATATTTCCGGTCCGTGCAGCGCCATTAGATCTTTATTCGCCGTTACGACATGCTTGCCGCGCTCAAGCGCCTCCAGAATATATTCCTTCGTATGCGAAACGCCGCCCATCACTTCCACGATGACGTCGATTTCCGGATGACGGATAATTTCCCAAGCGTCTTCCGTCAGCTTCTCCGGCGAAATGGAAATATTGCGCGCTTTGCTTTTATTCTGAACAAGCACCTTCTCGATAACGATCGGCGAGCCGACCTGACTGGCTAAATCCTCTTGATGTCCCTCTACAATCCGGACTACGCCTGTTCCAACTGTTCCAAGTCCTAATAATCCAACCTTAACCGGCTTCATAAGTTCCCTCCAACTTTGTACTGTCAGCCTTGGCCGATGACTGATGCCTTGCGTACGCCTGCTTGACTGCGAAGCAATTCAATAAGTGCGGACAGTTCACCGGAAAGCTGCGAAATATCGACCGAAATAACGACATTGGCAAAGCCTTGAAGCGGAATCGACTGATTCATCGTCAGAACGTTCCCCTCCTGGCTGGCCACTAGACTAAGCACGCTCGACAATACGCCGGAACGGTGCTCCAGGTCCATCGATATCGTGACTATGCGCTCCCGCTCCAGCTCATTAAGCGCATAAACGCCGTCTTTATACTTATAAAAAGCGCTCCGGCTAAGTCCGACGCGCTCCACCGCCTCATGAACGGTTAGCGCTTCCCCCTTGCCGAGCATCTCCTTAACCTGGATCGTCTTCATAATCGCTTCCGGCAAAATGTCCTCCCGAATGACATAATAGCGGTTATTCACTATTCGTCCTCCCCAAAAAGACAATTGTTCACCTATAGTGGACATTATATCGAATTCAGCCGGCTTGAGCAATAGGTAAATAGAAAAGACGGCTTTCGCCGTCTCTTGTCTTTTTTGGTGTACGAATTGAGGTTATGCGTTTGGATCGTAGTCGCTTCCCTCAAAGAATTCGAACGCAAAATCGCCGATCCGGACCATATCCCCGTCCTTGGCTCCCTGCTTGCGAAGCGCTGCGTCAACGCCCATTTTGCGCATCGTGCGTGCGAAACGCATGACGGCATCATATGAGTTCAAGTTCATGCGTCTCATATAATTGTTGATGCCTTCGCTTTCGATAACGAACACCTCATCCTCCTTGTGAATGGCGAATGTCGTTTCTTCCCGCTTCTCATACGTATAGACCTTCCGTTCGGCAACGTCCTTCACGTCCTCGATCTCGACCTGCTCGGATACCGTATCCAGCACGTCCGCCGCCTTATAGAGAAGCTCTTGAATCCCTTGCTTGGTTAAAGAAGAGATCGGTACGATTTCGTATTCTCTCTCTCCCCGCACCTCATCCAGCTGCTGCCTGAACAACTCAAGCTGCTCCTCGGCGCCCGGCATGTCCATTTTGTTAGCGGCAATAATTTGCGGACGGTCTGTCAGCTTAGCATTGTACAAAACAAGCTCAGCGTTAATTTTCTGCCAATCGTCGAACGGGTCGCGCCCTTCCGATGCCGCCATGTCAATGACATGGATAATGACCCGTGTACGTTCGACATGCCGGAGGAACTCGTGACCGAGTCCGACGCCCTCATGCGCGCCTTCGATCAAGCCCGGCAGATCGGCCATGACAAAGCTGCGTCCGTCACCTACGTCAACGACGCCAAGATTCGGCGTAATCGTTGTAAAATGATAAGCGCCGATCTTCGGCTTCGCGCCTGATACGACGGAGAGCAGCGTCGACTTGCCTACGCTTGGGAAACCGACAAGACCTACATCAGCCATCACTTTAAGCTCGAGCACGACCCAGCGCTCTTGGCCGGGCTCGCCGTTCTCCGAAATGTACGGAGCCGGATTGCTTTGCGTGGCAAAGCGGATATTGCCGCGTCCGCCGCGTCCGCCCTTGGCGATGACGACCTGCTGGCCGTGACGCGTCATATCCGCGATAATTTCCTGCGTATCGTCATCAATGATGACCGTTCCCGGCGGGATGCGTACAATCGTATCCTCCGCGCTTGCGCCGTGCATGCTTTTTACTTTGCCGCGCTCGCCGCGCTCTGCCTTGAAATGCTTCTGATACCGGAAATCCATAAGCGTGCGGAGACCCTCGTCCACTTGAAAGATCAAGTCTCCGCCCCGGCCGCCGTCGCCCCCGGCCGGTCCGCCTTGTTCCACGTATTTCTCGCGGCGGAACGAGACGATTCCGTCTCCTCCGTCACCGCCCTTAACATATATCTTCGCTTTATCGACAAACATGCTTTGCCCCCGTTCACGCGCGCATTTCCGCCCGCAGCAGCACTTTCCCGTACGGCTGCTCGAGGTTGATCGGCTTCATTGCCGCGCCTTCCAACTGCTGTTGTATTTTTTGCTTCCACTGCTGTTCATTCATAAGCTCGCCTTCGTAATAGAAGGCGGCATACAACGCTTCGTGATCAAGCGTGAGCTCCAGCTTTAATACTGCAGAGCTGCCGGAGTTCGGTTTCACTGCGAATCGGTACGCGTTAATCGTATGAATGATTGAGTCGGCTATTTGATCGGCTTCAGCCGTGATTTCGTTTAAATGAATATCCCCGTTGATCACGACTTGAAGCTCCAGCGAATTCGAGATCGTCCGAAACGATTGAATATAGCTGACCAGCGACGGCACTCCCAGCTTGGAGATGCTGCTCTCGACAGCCATTCTACCGCTTATTTTCTCCACATACTCGATCGTTTTATCCAGCTTATTTAGTCTTATGTATCCATACACGACCTGCAGGTCGTTCATCCAGTCATGCCGGTGATGATTGAGGGTTCGGATCGCAGCGGATTGCAGCGATTGTATCGTCCGCGTCGTCCGCTCCGCGTGCTCCTTCCTCTCCGCCCCTATCCAGCAAATCGCGGCAGCTATAAGCCAAACGAGAAATACAGCAGTTAACCACAATCTAGAAGGCCAAATAAGCACAGCGGCGCAAGGCAGCAAAACCGATGCCGCTGCATAATACTTTGCCGTTGATAAGCGTCCCATTGATTAAACCTACTTTCATCGTATTTCCTAGCTTATCCAGTATATCACGCGACCGGCGCATGGTCATCAGAGCAGAAATAAAAAAAAGCCGGCCTTGCAATGCAGGCCGGGACTTTTTTTTGGGATTAAGCTTCTACTGCTGCGGCTACCGGTGCTATATCAGCAGGGTATACGCTCACTTTTTTGCGATCGCGTCCCCAACGTTCGAACTTCACTACGCCTTCTACTTTTGCATAAAGCGTATCGTCTTTCCCGATGCCTACATTGGTGCCTGGGTGAATTTTCGTTCCGCGTTGACGGAACAAAATGCTTCCAGCCGATACGGTTTGACCGTCAGCGCGCTTAGCGCCAAGGCGCTTCGACTGCGAGTCGCGTCCGTTCTTCGTGGAACCTACACCTTTCTTCGAAGCGAAAAGCTGAAGATTCAGTTTCAACATAGTGTGTCCCTCCTTCTAATAGGTTGTAATGCAAACGTGCTTTGGAACGATAAGCTTATGGACTCGTGAACACAAGCCGGCTTACGCGTTCTGAAGCTCATGAATTACGACATGCTTGCCGTAAGATTGGACAATAGTTTCGAGCATAACGACCATCGACTCAAGCAGCAGCTGCATCCGTCCATCCGCGGCTTCGTCAGCAAGCACCGGAATATCCGATGCAAGCCATCCGTTCTTCACCGTGTATGGAAGTTCTTCTCCTGCCAAAGCTTCGATTGCATTGACGGTACCGACCGTAACGGCCGAGACACCCGAGCATACGATATCTTTGCCGGGCTTCGCATATTTGGCATGTCCTTCGACTGCAAATGATACGATCCGTCTGTCAGCGGCTCTCCGCACGAGCGTAACGTTTATCATGAAAATCCCTCTTACGCTTGGATCTTCTCGATTGTTACTTTCGTAAACGGTTGACGATGACCTTGCTTGCGACGGTAGTTCTTTTTGGCTTTGTATTTGTAAACGATGATCTTTTGGCCTCTGCCTTGCTTCTCGACTTTGCCGGATACCGACGCGCCGGAAACAACAGGAGCTCCAGTCACAAGACCTTCACCCTTAGATACGGCCAAAACACGATCAAATGTTACGCTTTCGCCTGCGTTTGCGTCCAGTTTCTCGATGTAGATCACATCGCCTTCCTGAACTTTGTACTGCTTACCGCCAGTTTCAATAATTGCGAACATTGTAGTGCACCTCCTTATTCTCGAAGACTCGCCTAATCCAGGTGGCATGCAGCCGGAGCCGCAAGCTCTTGTTAAACCCGATCGGAGCGGTACATATGCAGTACGTTCTATAATAGATACGTGACAGACACCCAATTAGTTTATCACATCTAACCATTCATATCAATATAAAATAGCTTTAAAAATAAACTATTTGTTCCCAATATCCCGTTTACTTACCGCGCCGCAGCTTGGGCAGCGCTCTGACAGCAGAAAAACCGCATTCTCCCGGGCTTTCTTACGCGTAATCTCCATTAATCCAAGCTTCGTCCAGCCCAGCACCGTCATCTTGGTCTGATCGTTTCGCCCTTTCTCGGTCATCCGCTGCATCACCTGCTCGCGATGACGTTCGACCTGCATATCTATGAAATCGATAATGATAATGCCTCCGACATCTCTAACCCGCAATAATCTCGTTATCTCATCCGCCGCTTCCATATTCGTGCGAAAAACAGTGTCCTCGAGATCCGATGTTCCCGTAAACTTGCCGGTATTTACGTCGATGACCGTCAATGCTTCCGTTTCTTCCCAGATTAAATACCCGCCGCTTAAAAGCGGTATACGGCGCTCAAAAGCAACCGCCACCTGCTCATTTATACGAAACCAATCGAATAAGGCTTGTCCGTGCCGCGGCGCATACAGCTTCAGCCTCTCGCGCAGCCTTGGGGTCATTTCCTGAAGCAGCGCGGCAGCCTCTTCGAATTTCGTTGCGTCATCAATCCATATTTCATCCATGTCCAATTTCAGGGTATCTCTAACGGCCCGCCTCATCAGTCCCGCTTCCCGGTGCAGCTCGGCCGGTGCGCGCAGTTCCTCGCTTTTGGCGACGATCGCTTGCCAGAGCGTTCTCGATTGGGCGGCGTCCGAGAATAACGACAGCTCGCTTTCACCCTCGGCAGCGGTACGCATAATAATGCCCTCTTCCTGCTGCCTGAGCTTCTCTCCGATCGACCGTAATCGCGCCCGCTCGCTTTCCGTGCCGATTTTCTTCGACACGCCTACGTAATCCGCATTCGGCATATAGACGAGCCAGCGGCCAGGGAGCGTGAAATGCGTCGTAACCCGCGCCCCTTTTCCCCCGAGCGGTTCCTTCATCACTTGCACGAGCAGTTCCTGCCCGGGACTTACGAGCTCCCTGATCGGAGGCTTGACCTTCGGCTGCTTCTCCAAATGCGGATGCAGCAGCTCATCTATATACAAAAAAGCGTTTTTGGCTAGTCCAATATCAACGAAAGCGGCTTGCATACCGAGGAGAACATTGACGACACGGCCTTTATAGAGATTCCCGACCACGCTGCTTGCTTTGGATCTTTCTAAGAAAAACTCAACCAGGCGGCCATTCTCCAATACGGCGGCTTGCAGCATTTCCCCGTTTACATGCATCAACATTTGCTTCATTCCAGAGTCTCACCTGCCAGTACGCTTTTCATCTATTTTACCTGAAAAGTTCCGATACTGCACGAGCCGGATTGCGCTCGGACAAACAGTCTTCGACAATTTTCTGTTCAGGCACTACTTTAACCTCCTTGCTCCCCGGTTCAATCATATAGATCAAATGGTACCGCTCTCTTCGAAATAATCTGGCGACGGAAAGGATGGATTGTCCGCCGCTTACGATCAGGGGGCTTGCCATGTGTCCGCGCGCCAAAGCCTTCGTGGCAATGCGCCCGCGATGCATAAGAAAGCGATAGAACAAGAAAGGCACATTCCGATAGTAGGTCCAATTCGTTATAAACAAAAAGAGACCGACAATAAGCAAATTTATTTGTATGCCGTCATGGTCGAATACGAGAGGCAGCAGCGAGCTTATGATCATTAATGCGCTGAACAATAAGCTTATGCGGGCGGACCAAACAAGCATTTTATAATAATTCACCGTATAACTGAGCGCAGCTTGAAGCAGCTTGCCGCCGTCAAGCGGGTGGATCGGAAGCAAATTAAACAAGCCGATCATCAGATTCGCCTTCCAGACATATGCCGCCCACGCGGCATCCCATAGCCCCAGCTCGCCGCAGCCCCATGCGGCTAGTCCCATCCAAACATTTTGCAGAGGTCCCGCAATCGCGACGAGTGCATCTTCCATTGCCGGTGCGCCGCCTGCTTCTTCTACCTCCGCTACGCCGCCGAACGGCAGCAGCTTAACCTCTCGCACGGTCCAGCCGAAGCTTCGCGCTACGATGATGTGGCCAAGCTCGTGCACGAGCACGATCACAAATAAAGTGAACAGCTCGACAAAATAGCCCGTTAGGACCGATCCAAGCATGATGATGACAAATAACGGATGAAATGACCATACGATTCCCTTCCATTTAATCAAGTGGTATCACGTCCACCGGGTCGATATACCGATCATTTTCCTTCACGGCAAAATATAACAGGCTCGGCTCTGATCCTTCCGCTGTTTGCAGATAACCGATCCGATCCCCCGCTTCGACCCAGTCGTTCGCTTTAACCTCGCTTTGTCCCAGTTTCCCATAGATGGAGACCCGCCCATTCGCGTGCTGAATAACGATCGTCGAACCGTCCACCCCTTGCTCCGATAAGAGAAGGACTCGTCCGGTTTCTACCGCCATAACCTCAGCCTCCGAACCGCCGGCAAGCTCGATGCCGTCAAGAAGCTCGGCAAAGGTTCGAATAAGAACGCCTTCCTGCAGAGGCGCAGTCACCGGAAGCTTCACCGTTCCGTCCGCTCCTACCGCGGGCTCCTGCTCCTCTTGAAAAATCGGAATGAACGAAGGAGCGCCGGCAAAGGTTTCTTTATACCAAGCTGCCGCTGCGCCAAAATCGATCTCGTCGGTAAGCGCCTGCTTGACGAAAGCGCGCCCTTGGACCGTCCATTCCGTTTCATACTCGAACATCCCCCATATCCCCGCGAACAGCAGCGAGGCAATAACGAGCTTCCATATGACTTCCTTGCGAAAGGAGTGCTTTCTTCGATTGTCATTCGGGTCTTTGTCAGAAGCACCCGCAGGACCCTTCACATAGCTTCGCTTATTTAACAAGTCTGTCGTCCCATCCCAGCTTCTCCATGGATTCGGATTCGCTTTCCATACGTCCTCGGGATCGAGCTCGTCCTGTCTGTGCGGATCTAATTTATCCTTTGCCGGCATGTTTAATCCTCCCCGCTCCCATCATCTCTTCTGACAGCCTGTTCCATTATTTATAAATATGAGCGAAGGGAGACAAGTATGCGGAAGAGTCACGGCAAAAAAAAGAAGCCGCCTCCGAGGCCGGAATATCTCCGGTCTGGATGCGGCTCTCAATATGGCCTTAATCGGCCAGCTCATACTTTTCCTGATGCGCCTTGATGCTGAATATAAGCCCGATCGATAGCATATTCAGCAGCAGCGAGGTGCCGCCATAGCTGACGAAAGGCAGCGTAATTCCGGTAATCGGCATGATCCCTATCATCATTCCAATGTTCTGGAACACTTGGAATACGTACATGGATACGATGCCGATGATGATGAAAGACGCCCGCAGATCGTAGCACTGGAATGCGATTACGATCATGCGGTAGATAAGCAGGAAATAAAGAAGCAGGAGAACGGCCGAACCCTGGAAGCCGAATTCCTCTCCGATCACGACAAAGATGGAATCGGAATAGGCATATGGAATGAATCCGCCGTTCTTCATATCGCCTTTCAAATAACCGTCGCCGCCCAAGCCTCCGGAGCCTATGGCAATTTGTGCGTTCTCCGATTGGTGCTTGGCGTCTGCGGACGCTTCACTTGGATTCAGAAAGGTGTTTATTCGCTCGTGCCAATGTTCCTTTTCATGCTCATAGAGATAATCATAGATTTCCTGATTGAACATATTGAATACCGTAACAAACAAAACCAATCCTGCAATAACAATACTTAAGCCGATCAAAACATGCGTATACTTTACGTTTCCGATCCACAGCATACCGAGCACAATGACCAGATAAATGATGGCGTTACCCAGATCCGGCTGGATCATGACAAGCATGAAAGGAAGGAAAGAAAATGCAAAGATCGGCAGCAGGTCCTGGGAAAAAGTAAGACGATCCCCTTGGCGGCGCCCCATAATATAAGCGATGCCGATAATAAGAATGATTTTGACCAGTTCCGCAGGCTGAAACGACAGCTCTCCTATTCTAAACCAGCCTCTTGCCCCGTTTATGATCGCGCCGAAGAAATAAACGAGTATTAACAGGGTGACGCCAATTCCATACAGCACATGCCAGCCCTTCAGCACGATCCGGTAATCGAACAAGGTCGCTGCTATGGCAACAAAAAAACCCATGCCGTAGAAAATGAGCTGCTTCTTATCAGAACCGGCATATTTCGTAGCGTCCGTAGCGCTATGAATGACAACTACACTTACGATCATGAGGAATACTAATATAATGAATATTCCCCAGTCCAGCTTCTTTAGTTTGTTAAGCAAGATGCAATCATCCTATTCCAAGAAACTTGCGGAAACGCTTGAACGCTCCCGCCTTCTCGTCTAGCAGCATTAACGGGACCATATCTCCGAGAATGCGCCGAGCAATGTTACGGTAAGCGATTGCGGCTCGCGAGGCCGGATTCATGACGGTCGGTTCTCCGCTGTTCGCAGCGGATATGACTTTCTCGTCATCGGGAACGATGCCAAGAAGATCAACGGCAAGCACCTGACATATTTCATCGATATCAAGCATTTCACCGCTCTTCATCATATTCTGGCGGATGCGGTTAATGATAAGCTTCGAAGGAATTTTATCCTGCTCCAGCAGGCCGATGACGCGGTCGGCGTCACGCACGGCCGCGTGCTCCGGCGTCGTGATAACGATCGCACGGTCCGCGCCTGCTACGGCATTGCGGAAGCCGTGCTCGATGCCGGCCGGACAATCGATGATCACATAATCATGTTCTTTCTTCAGCTCGAGTATCATGTCGCGAACCTGCTCCGGCTTCACGGAATCCTTGTCCTTCGTCTGAGCGGCCGGAAGCATGTAGAGCTCGTCAAACCGTTTGTCTTTTACAAGAGCTTGATTTAACCGGCAGCGGCCCTCAGCCACATCCACCAGATCATAAATGATCCGGTTCTCAAGACCCATGACAACGTCAAGATTGCGAAGTCCGATATCCGTGTCCACCATGCATACCTTCTTACCGAGCAAAGCCAAAGCCGTACCCAGATTGGCTGAAGTGGTCGTCTTGCCGACGCCTCCTTTGCCCGATGTCACTACTATCGCTTCTCCCATGTCTTACACTCCTTTAAACATAATCGGATTATGCCGAATACGGAATAACTGCGTCAGCTTATCAATCTGCATTCGCCCCTCGCTTAAGAAGGCGAACTCCATGGTCGCATCGCCGGTCATCCATTCCTCCGGCGGCCTGCTGATGACATCCGCGATACGGAGCTGGGTAGGCCGCATAAGCGACGCCGCGATAATGACATCGGTTCGTCCGCCTATGCCTGCATGCGCAACGCCTCGTAATGCACCAAGCACATATATGTCTCCGGTGCATAATAAAGTTCCGCCCGGATTTAAATCACCGATCAATAATAAATCTCCGTCATGCTCATAGGTCTGGCCGGAACGAACGATTGAAGTCAGCACCTGCAGCTTCGCGTTCTGTCTATGGCCGATATCGTTCTGAGTAATATCCGATTCTACGGATTGAACCATCAAATTCCCCTGCGCCCTGATGACGCTCTTGATCTGATCCTTGTCGTCCTCGGTGAGCTGCCTTGCGCCGAGCTTCACTTGAACATGAACAAGCGGGCCGGTAAGCAGCTGCTGATGCGTCTTCTCCAGCTTATATTGCAATTCATCCAGAAGCGTCGCGAATTCACACTTATCGTCGAGAAGGAACACGAGACCTTCTTTAACGCCTTTTATAATAATATGCTGTCTCTCGGTCAAGTCCGTCCCTCCCCAACCTATTGAATTCTTGGCGACCCTTCCAAAATCCTGCCTGCTCCCGTTTTTTATTCCTCTTCCGTCTCCGGATTCGCCTTCGTCTGCGCTTCGAATAACCGTCTTGCAGGCACGTAGCAAGCAAGGGCAAAAGCCAGCTGCAGGAACAGGCTCGGCAAAATGTGTTCGAGCAGGGCCCAAGCATACGTTTCGCTCGTGATGCGGAATACTCTATAAATAAAAAATATCGCGGTATCGTACAAAATACAAGCCATTCCGATTATAGAAACAGCCATCATGAGCGTAGCTCTTCTCCGCTCCAGCAGCATGCCTGTAAAATAGCCGATCAACCCCATAATAAAAGCGTGCGCCCCGATCAAATGGCCGAAATAGACGACGTCCTGCAGCATGCCGAAGCTTACGCCGAGCAGCAGCGCCCGGTGACGCCCGCTGTACAGAGCGGCGAACACGACGGCTACAAAAACGAAATGCGGTATAATCCGGCTGCCGAAGCCTGCGGGAATGATCCACGGCATGATCGCTCCTTCAATAATGAATAAGAGCAGCATCAGCAAGATAATCCGGTTCATACTCATTGCTCCGTGTCCTCCAGCTCAGGAACCTGAACGACAAATACCTCCGTCAAGTGATCGAAGCTGGCCGACAGCTCGACGGTCGCCGTTAAGGTTAGACCGAAATCGCCGACCTGCCTTGATTCCACCGTTCCGACAACGAGTCCCCGTGGGTATACGTTGCCAAGACCGGACGTTATGACTGTATCCTGAACGGTCAACTTGTCGTCCTCGTCGATTTTGGTCATCAGAAGCCGCGAGGTTTCTTTGTTATAGCTGCTCAATATCCCGAACGAATCGTCTTCGCGTCCCAATATCGTTACCGCGATGGAGTTAAACGTAGGCGACGCTTCGTCGAGCTCGGTAATCGGCGTGACCGTGGACGTGAACGGCGTAACCGCGCTGACAAGGCCGATTAGTCCATCGATCGTCGTTACGGCCATATTGGGGCGTACGCCGTTCTTGGAGCCAAGATTGATCGTCAGCGACCGGTTGTTCGCGTCATTGCTGACCGATACGACTTGAGCGATTAAATAATTATAATTATACATTTCTTTCTGGCGCTCCGTGAAGGAAAGCTCCTCTTTCAATCTCTTATTCTCTTTCTCTACAAAGTTGTATTCTATTTTGTCGCGGGCATAAGCGGCTGCCGTAAGGCGTAGCTGCTCGTTCTCTTCATAGACAATACGAAGATTGCGGATATCCTCAAAGAAGCCCGCTATATAACCAGCGGGCTTGTAAAACCATTGCTGCACGTATGCGGCCGTATCCTTCAGAAACTTCTCCGGCCATGTTAATTCCTTGCGGTCACTGAGCGAGAAGCCGATGACCGCAATGAACAGTATAAACCCGATCATAAGCATGAACATTCGCTTATTTCGCATTAGCTTAAACAGCTCGATCACCCGCCCATTTCATATCCGGTTTCCACATCGATATCGGCTTAGCGTCTCGAGCGGGATGCCGAGCTGCTTCTTGTTTTAAACAAATGGATGTTATCCAATGAACGCCCCGTTCCGATCGCCACGCAATCCAGCGGGTTATCGGCAACGATGACAGGCATACCTGTCTCGCGCTGCAGCAGTTTGTCCAAGTTGCGAAGCAAAGCTCCGCCGCCCGTAAGCACGATTCCGCGGTCCATAATATCGGCGGACAGCTCGGGAGGGCATTTCTCAAGCGTCACCTTTACCGCGTCGACTATCGCGTTAACCGTATCGCTAAGCGCATCCGTAATTTCATCCGATGTAATGGCAAGCGTCTTCGGAAGGCCTGTAACCAGATCGCGTCCACGAATCTCGATCGTCTCCGCCAGATCAAGCGGCAGCGCTGAGCCGATATCCATTTTGAGCTGCTCGGCCGTTCTCTCCCCGATCATGAGATTATATTGCCGTTTAATATATTGAGTAACCGCTTCGTCCATCTCATCGCCGGCTACGCGGATCGAACGGGCCGTCACGATGCCGCCAAGAGAAATAACGGCCACCTCTGTCGTTCCGCCGCCGATATCGACAACCATGCTGCCGGTCGGCTCCCATACCGGAAGGTCCGCCCCGATCGCTGCCGCGAACGGTTCTTCGATCGTATAAGCCTCCCTGGCTCCCGCTTGCTTCGTGGCATCCTCGACGGCGCGCTTCTCAACAGCGGTAATCCCCGACGGCACGCAAACCATTACGTTCGGATGGCGCGGAAAAAGCGAGCGCTGCTTTTGCGCTTGACGGATAAAATATTTGATCATCGTTGCCGTCGTTTCGAAATCGGCGATTACGCCGTCCTTCATGGGACGGACAGCACGTATATTGCCGGGCGTTCTCCCGATCATTTTTTTGGCTTGTTCGCCTACTGCTTCTATTGTTTTTGTATCGGTACGAAGGGCCACCACGGAAGGCTCCCTTACAACGATTCCTTTTCCTTTAACGAACACAAGCGTATTCGCCGTTCCCAGATCAATCCCCAAATCTTTAGAAAAACTCCCGAACATGTTCTTGCTCCCTTCTAATTGCGACAATCACTTTATTATATTACATATAGCCTTGTTCCTTCAAACTAATGAAACGTCCGTCTCCGATGACAAGATGATCCAGCACTTCAATTCCTACCAGCTCGCCGGCTTCTGCAAGACGCTTCGTGAGCGAGATATCCTCCGGGCTTGGCGTCGGATCTCCGCTGGGATGATTATGCGCGCAAATGATAGACGCGCTGCTGCGCTGAATCGCCGCGCGGAACACTTCCCGCGGATGGACGAGCGAAGCGTTTAACGTGCCCATTGAAAGTGTTTCCCGGGCAATAATATGATTCTTGGTGTTTAAAAACAAACATACAAAATGCTCCTTCTTCAAATACCGGAGCTCCTCCATTACGTAATCGGCCGCGTCCTGCGGCTTACGCACCGTAACGGCATCGCCTAAACGGCTTCGGGTAATGCGCCTTCCCAGCTCGATGCCCGCGCGCAGCTGAATGGCTTTGGCCGGTCCGATCCCTCGAATAGCAGTCAGTTCTTCCATACTCATATCCAGCAAATTACGCAAGCTTCCGCATTGCTTCAGTATCGATCCCGCCAAATGCACGGCGGATTGCCGCTGCGTACCCGTACGCAGCAGGATGGCAAGCAATTCAGCGTGGCTAAGCGCCTCGGCCCCATATCGCATCATGCGCTCTCTCGGACGTTCTTCATGGGGGACATCACGCAAAACCGAATAATGCGTCTCCATGTCCCTTTCCCGCCTTTTCCATTAAAGTATAGTTATTGTATATCCTGTCTTATTTTTCAAAAAACATGAATATCATAATGCGCCAGCATGTCCGATAGAAGCGATAACGGCAATCCGACCACATTGAAATAACAGCCGTCGATCCGGTCGACAATCGTCGCGCCCAGCCCCTGAATGCCGTAAGAACCTGCCTTGTCGCGAGGCTCGCCCGTTGCTACATACCTGGCTATTGATTCTTCGCTTAGCGGCTTCATTTGAACCTTCGTAATCCGGTGATTCACCGTTGCTTCTCCATTAGCGGTCAGCAAGCAGGCAACACCTGTATATACTTCGTGGCTGCGTCCTTGCAGACGGCGCAGCATGCTCATCGCGTCAGCATCATCGGCCGGCTTGCCAAGCACCTCTCCGTCCAATACAACGACCGTATCCGAACCGATAATGAGCGATGATTGGGTTTGGCCCTGCTCTTCAAGCCGCCTTGCGGCTGCCTTCGCCTTGCGCAGACTTAGCTGCTCTACCACTTGAACCGGCGGCCAGGAAGGCGGGGTGGATTCATCCGTATCCGTAGACAAAATAGAAACCGGCAAGGAAAGGTCCAAGGATGCGACCAGTTCCTTCCGGCGCGGTGACGAAGAAGCCAGAACGAGCCGGCTTATCGATTGGTAATTGAAATTTGTATGCTCCATGTATCGAATATAGCTCTCCTTCACGCTTCCCGAAGGAAGTGTTCGATGTCCGCCCTGTTACATTTTGCGGTATAACCAAATGGCAATAACGGCTCCCAGTAAGCTGAACAAGCTAAACTGAAGATGGAGCGACAGACTGAAGCTTAACACGTACAAATCAATGGCGGGAGACCATGACGCTTCAATCGGATTGGTCAGAAAAGAAACGCCTGGAACCGGGGAAAGCCATCGCGCGACTAATGCGCCGGCTAATAATCCCAATATGATAAAAATGAGAAGAATCCAGCCGTTTTTCTTCATCTTTCAACGCCTCTCGCCCTGATTTGACACCTTCATCTATTATACGCATGAAGCGATTCGTTTACAATGCGCTTATGGACTCAAACCATTCTTTTTGCCCGAGGACCGCTTTCATCAGTTCAGACTGCGCCGACCATAAATGAGTACGGGACGCTTTTTTATTATACTCGGTCATCGACATAGCCGCCGTATTAACAGATTGGACCAGCTTGGCCAAATGATCCTTTCCAGCGTCGTCCGTTACCCCTTTCTGCATCGCTGCCGCGCTCTCCGTCCATTGTTGATGCTCAGCCTGCCATGCCTCTGCGGCTGCTTTGCCTATGGGGGACAGGGACGGCTGCTCAAGCTGTGCCAGCGTCAGCTCATCCAGCATTTTGATGAATGCCGCCGTTTGCTGGAAAAATTGCTCTGCCACTGCAGGTTCTCCATTAAATGGAATCTTACCGGGCGTTGTGACCGTTATTTCCTTAATAAAAAGCTCCAGATCGGATAGCTGCGACCGCACTGCCTGAGCCTTGCTTCGTTCGCCGGCCATACCCGCATAAACCCGATAATCGCCCGCGCTTGTCATCGCCGCCGCGGCTAGACCTTTACCGGCAAGCTGCTCTATCGCAGCGTCCCTTCCTGCCGTATTGCTGAAGACGCCGAACTGCAGCATATAGTACGTCTGTTCAAGCCCCTTTAGACTGACCGTCTTAGTCTGTCGGGCAGTCTCCTCATCGGTGCCGTTCCCTTCGGACGAAGAATCCGCGTCATCGACCTTATTACTATTCGAGCCTGCCGGCTCGCCTGAGGGGGTATCCTCCGTGGTTGTGCCGCCGGAAGCAGGCAGATTATTCAGGCCATCCTCCTGGCCTCCCGGCCATAGAGGAGCGCCTGTAAACAACGACAACAGCAAATAACCAAACAAAGCGCCTGTGGCAAGCGCCCCCGCAACCGACAAAAACACGTTAAACCAGGAAGGTCCTTTCGTTGAGCGTTTCAATCGAGTGGTGCGGAATGGGCTCGCCGTTGATTCATCGTATAACCGGACTTCCTCATAGCCATTTGACTCTTTTTCAATATGCTCAGCATCCTTATATCGGTTCGGCAGCGCATATTCGTGCTCCTCGTTTTGTTCTTGAGGAAGTACGATATGAATGGCTTTTTTATTGTTGTTTTTCTGTGGACGCGCCGGTTTGACCGGCAGCGGCGTTTCCGGTACGGCATCCGTATCCCGAATCAGTTTTTCGAGAGCGCTTATATCTTCCTGAAACGCGCTGTTCCACGGACTAATTTCGCTTACGGAATGTTGTTCGTTCACCGGATATAATGGAATGACATTTACTTTAGCGGGCTTAGCGCCATTACTGGCTTGAGTTGTCGTTTGGGACGAGGCTGGATTGCCGGAGGCAGTCTCCTGCTGTTTGTCCAATTGTCGGTTATCTTCGGTTATGGAATTTCCAGCACGGTCAAAACGGTACGTAATTCGATTTTTTTGATTCATCTCGTTCTCTCCTTGTCCCATTCTTCTACTTCTAATCTATGAGCCAAATGAGAGATTTATACCGGGAGGGATCAACCAAACCTTTAAAGGCTTCAAATTTAAACCAAACCTTTAAAGGCTTTTCGAACCCACCCAAACCCTCCCTTCCAAGGGAGGGCCCCAAGGACTGCGTTCCTCTGGACACCTGCAATTGAACTAACGTTGAGGAGATTGAGTTGGATGTGAGTGGCGTTTTGTTAA
>NZ_KE383843.1:484270-972344 GCF_000422465.1 Paenibacillus harenae DSM 16969
TAACGTTGGAGAGAATGAGTCGGATGTGAGTGGCGTTTGTTATATAACCGCTTTCGACCCTGCGGGACGCTTACTGATTGAGCACTTGGGGGGAGAGGTTAGACAATAAGCAATCATCAAAAAATGCCCGTTGACTCCTTCTGGGAATCTTCGGGCATTCGTTTTATTGTAAGGACTTTAGCGATTTCGCCAGCGCATCCGCCACTTTCCAAATATCGCCTGCCCCCATCGTGATCACAAGGTCGCCAGGGGCAACGCGTTCCGTTAAATAGGCAAGAACTTCGTCCTTGGTCGGAAAATACGTCGTGTTCGAATTGCTGTTCGTCTTGATCAGTTCAACCAGCTTGCGCGAGTCTACACCCTCGATCTGCTGTTCGCCAGCCGGCGAATAGATATCGGTGATGACGACCTCGTCCGCCTCCGGGAATGCGCGGCTGAATTGCTCGAATAAGAAAAAGGTTCGCGTATAGCGCTGCGGCTGGAACACGGCAATGATCCGTTTGCCCGTCGCTTTTGCGGCGCTGATTGTCGCTCTGATTTCCGTTGGATGATGTGCATAATCGTCAATCACGAGAATATCGTTCACTTCGCCAAGCACCTGGAACCGCCGTTTCGCCCCCCGAAAGGAATGAATGGCTTCCGCGATCTCATTAAAGGCCAGCCCCGCTTCAAGGCAAGTTACGACCGTAGCCATTGCGTTGTAGACATTGTGTCGGCCCGGTACAGACAACTCAACAGTCCCGAGAGGCGCGCCTCTATGCGTCATCGTGAAGGAAACCTTGCGGTCGCCAAGCACGATATGATCCGCTTTGTAATCCGCCTCCGAGTCGATGCCGTACGTGACGAGCTGCGAGGAAGACACATTCCCTTTATATACCTGCGGGATCAATTCATTTACCGTCTCGTCATCTGCGCACACGATCGCTTTACCGCCCGCCTTTACCTGCTGCAGAAACTGTACATAGGCCGCCTTCAGCTTGCCGAAATCGCCGTCATAATTTTCGAGATGGTCGGGTTCAATATTCGTTACGATAGCCAGTGTCGGGTGGTATTGAAGGAAGGATCCGTCGCTTTCATCCGCTTCCGCTACAACGTATTCACCTTTGCCCGCCTTCGCATTCGTGCCTACGTTAACGATCTCTCCGCCGATAATGTAGGTCGGGTCTGCGTGACAGGCTTCCATAACGAGCGCGATCATGGAAGAGGTTGTCGTTTTGCCGTGAGCGCCGGCAACGGCCACTCCTTTACCTGCATTCATTAGTCTTGCCAGCATCTGTGAACGGTGCAGCACCGGGATGTTAAGCTCCTCAGCCGCCTTCCGTTCGACGTTGTCTTTGGGAAGCGCCGTGGAGTACACGACCAGATCGGCTCCCTTCACGTGTTCCGGCTGATGACCAATATAAATGCTTGCTCCATTCGCTGCAAGCTTCTCCGTTAATTCTTGACGCGCGACATCGGATCCGGTTACTTTATAACCCATTTCCAGCATGACGCGGGCAATGGCACTCATGCCGTAACCGCCGATTCCGATGAAATGAACGTGTTCTGCCGTATTCAAAGACGGTTCACCAACCTTTTTCAGAATCCGAGTTGTACAATATGCGGGAGCGAACGTCAGCTATTAAATAAAGCGTGCCTGTCACGACCCCAAGGTCTGTTTCCCCGGTTAACTGTTGTAATTTTTGTAATGCTGCCTGCCAATTTGGTTCCACGATCAGCTCGAAGGAAAGTTCATGAGGCTGCTGCTGCCGCATTTGCTGTACGATTTCAGCCAAAGCGGACGCATCTTTTTTCATACGAAAATCAGGCTCGGTCACAATAAGCGTATCCACTATTGGTAGTATATGCTTAAGGACATCGTGATGATTCTTATTCTCGAGCATACCCATCATGAGATGTAAACGTTCATATTTATACGTATTTCCAAGTGCTGCAGCTAGTGTCTCGGCCCCTTCCGGATTATGAGCGCCATCCAGCAAAATACGCGGCGTCCGCGATACCATCTCCAGCCTTCCCGGCCAAGCCGCTTCCCGCAAGCCATCCGAGAGCGCATCATCCTCCAGCACCAGCGCGTTGTATTGGCGCAGCACCTCCAGCGTCATCACGGCTACCGCCGCATTCGTCCGCTGATGCTCACCGTTAAGCGTAATGGTAAGCGGTTCGATTGTCCGGAACAGCCCCGTAAAACGGAAGTTCTGTTCATCCTCGCGCAACGACAGCGCCGTTTCCCGATACTGCTCGCCAAGCAGATAAAGCGTGCTGTGCTTCTCGGCTGCGGTCCGTTTAATGACCTCAACCGCTTCAGGCTGCGTCACCGCGCTGACGACGGGGATTCCCGCCTTGATGATGCCTGCCTTCTCGCCGGCGACGGCAGCAATCGTATCCCCCAGGCGATCCATGTGATCATGGCCGATGTTCGTTATGACCGAGACAACCGGATGCACAATATTGGTCACATCCAGCCGTCCGCCAAGCCCCGTCTCCCAGACGACGTAATCCGGATAAGTTACCTTCGCATAAAAGAGGATGGCCAGCGCCGTCGATACCTCGAACATGGTAGGCGAGCCGAGCTCCGACTCCGCGATCGCTTCGACATGCGGCTTCAGCTCATTGGCGAGCTTAAGCAGCGTCTCTTCCTCGATGTCCTCGCCGTTATATTGAAAGCGGTTCGTAAACTTCGTAATATAGGGCGATGTATACGTCCCGACATCATAGCCGCCTTTCAGCAGCACACTTGTTAAATACGCACAGGTCGAGCCTTTGCCGTTCGTGCCGGCAACGTGAATAAATTTTAATCTGCGATGCGGATTGTCGAGCCGCTCCATCAGCTGTTCGACGCGCTCAAGGCCGGGACGAACGCCGAAAGGGATAAGCCCCGTAATCCATTCTACCGCTTCCCGGTAGGAATGCAGCGGCTCCGCTAGCCGCTGCTCGATATTCATATTCGTCATTCTTATCGATCCTTCTTCCGTTTTGCAGCGTTATCCGCGCAATTCCGCAATTCTGGCCTGCACTTTATCGCGTTTCTCTGCATAATCGTTCATTTTACTGCGTTCTTCCTCGATAACTTTGGCTGGCGCTTTCGCCACGAAGCCTTCGTTGCCGAGCTTCTTCTCAACCCGCTCAACCTCGGCATTCAGATGCTGATGCTCCTTCTCCAGGCGCGCGATTTCCTGTGCGATATCAATGAGACCCGCAAGCGGCAAATAAAGCTCCGCGCCTGTTACGATGGCGGTCATCGCTTTGTCCGGAGCGCTGATCTGATGGCCCGTTTCCAGCATCGAAGTGCCGCAGAACCGTTTGATGAACTCTTCATTCCGCGACAAAATCGCTGCTTCGGCTTCGCCGGCCGGCTTGATCAGCAACTCGATTTTTTTGCTCATCGGTACATTCACTTCGGCTCGGATATTCCGGACCGAGCGGATCACGTCCATGAGCAGCTCCATCTCTTTTACCGAATCAGGAGCCTCCAGAGCGGCATCGTATACCGGCCATTCCGCAAGGGTAATCGTCTCGCCGACATGCGGCAGGTGCTGCCAGATTTCTTCGCTGATGAACGGCATGAACGGATGAATCAGGCGCTGCGTGCGGTCAAGGATATAGGCGAGAACGGACTGCGTCGCCTTCTTCGCGGCTTCGTCCGATCCGTACAGGCTGAGCTTGGCGAACTCGATATACCAATCGCACAGATCGTCCCAAATAAAATTATAAAGGATGCGTCCCGTCTCGCCGAATTCATAGCTGTCGATGAGACGCGTGACGTCGCGTACCGTCTCGTTCAAGCGATGCAAAATCCAACGGTCGGCCGTACCAAGGTTAACCGTAATATCTACGTCCTTCGCTTCCACGCCTTCCAGATTCATAAGCGCGAAACGCGAAGCGTTCCAAATCTTGTTGGCGAAATTGCGGGCCTGTTCCACCCTCTCCCAGCGGAAGCGTAAATCCTGACCCGGCGTGCTGCTCGTCGAAATCATGAAGCGCATTGCGTCAACGCCGTATTTCTCGATAACTTCAAGCGGATCAACGCCGTTACCGAGCGACTTGGACATCTTGCGGCCTTCCGAATCACGGACGAGACCATGCATTAACACGTCTTTAAACGGCATTTCATCCGTGAACTCCAGCGCCGTAAAGATCATTCGCGCTACCCAGAAGTAAATGATGTCGTAGCCCGTCACAAGGACGTCCGTCGGATAATAGCGCTTCAGGTCCTCCGTTTGATCCGGCCAGCCGAGCGTTGAGAACGGCCACAGCGCGGAGCTGAACCACGTATCCAGCACGTCGTTGTCCTGACGTAGATGCTCGCCGGTCATATCCTCGCGCGATACATGCATTTCGCCGGTCGACTCGTCATACCAGGCCGGAATGCGGTGACCCCACCACAGTTGCCTGGAGATACACCAGTCACGGACATTTTCGATCCAGTTCAAATAGGTCTTCTCGAAGCGGTCAGGCACGAACTGCACGCCTTTGCCAGCCTTCTGCGCCGCGATCGCCGCTTCTGCGAGCGGCTTCATCGCAACGAACCATTGCGTGGACAAATACGGTTCTACGACGGCGCCGCTGCGCTCGCTGTGTCCAACCTGATGGACGTGATCCTCGATGCGGACCAGGACGCCCTGCTCCTGCAAATCCTTCACGAGCTTCTTCCGGCAATCCGCGCGGTCCAGCCCTTGATACGGTCCCGCTTCCGCGTTCATCGTTCCGGTCTCATCCATGACGATAATTTGCGGCAGGTCATGACGCTGGCCGACTTCAAAGTCGTTCGGGTCATGAGCCGGCGTAATCTTAACGGCGCCCGATCCGAATTCTTTATCGACGTATTCGTCGGCAATGACCGGAATCTCGCGGCCGACAACAGGTAGAACGATCATTTTGCCGATCAAATGCTTATAGCGCTCATCCTCCGGGTGAACCGCCACGGCGGAATCGCCAAGCATCGTCTCCGGCCGGGTGGTCGCAACCGTTATGAAGCCGGAACCGTCCTTCATTGGATATTGCAAATGGTACAAGTGGCCGTTCAGCTCTTTATACTCGACTTCAATATCGGAAAGGGCCGTGCGTGCGGCCGGGTCCCAGTTAATTATTTTTTTGCCGCGGTAGATCAGACCCTTCTCATAGAGACGGACGAACACTTCGCGTACCGCTTTAGAAAGCCCTTCATCCAGCGTAAAGCGCTCCCGCGAATAATCCAGGGAGAGACCCATTTTGGCCCACTGCTCGCGGATGGTATTCGCATACTGGTCCTTCCACTCCCATACCTTCTCTAGAAATGCCTCGCGTCCAAGATCGTGGCGGGTTACGCCCTGCTCGCGCAGCTTCTGCTCTACCCTTGTCTGCGTTGCAATGCCGGCGTGGTCCGCGCCCGGCAGCCATAGCGCGTCATAGCCTTGCATCCGCTTCGTACGGATGAGGATGTCCTGCAGCGTGAAGTCGAGCGCATGCCCGATATGAAGCATTCCCGTTACGTTCGGCGGCGGAATGACGATGGTGTAAGGCTGGGCATCCGGACGTTTGCCCGCTTCAAAATATTTGCCCTCCAACCAGTAATCGTACCATTTCTGTTCGGCCGCCTTCGGATCATAAGTTGTCGGCATCCCTGTTGTCTTCGTTTGATTTTCTGACATCTGTTCCATCCTCCAAAAAATGTTCTAATACTCCTGATTAAAACAAAAAAACCTTCCGCCCTTATAATAAAGGACGAAAGGTTCAGCTTCCGTGGTACCACCTTTGTTCCGCGCAAAACGATTCGCGCGGCACTCAAACAGATAACGGCTGCGGCCGGCCTGACTTATTCGGCGCACGATCTGCATCCGTTTGGTTCAGGCAACTCCGGGGCGACCCGTAACAGTTCGATCCTGCAGAACCTCTCAGCGTAACGGTTCCACTCTCTTAAGGCTTCGCTGCTTACTATTCCCCTTCAATGTCGTTATTGCACATATATATGCATAATCATACCTTTGTTCCACGGCTGAGTCAACCAGGGTCGCGATCAGCCGGTACGAACGAATGCCCCTATCGCTTATTTTCATAAGCAATAGAGGCATTGTTCAGCACAAAACGTTATGGTATATAGAGAAGTTGGCCTTCTGTCACTTCGGATTCATCCATCCGGTTATAAATTAATATTTCCCGAGGATTCAAGCTGTATCGCAAGGCGATTGCTTCCAGTGTCTCGTCCCTTTGTACGATGCACATCCGGATTTTGCGAAACTCCCTGTCCTCTGATTGTTTACCCAGGAAGAGGTTCTTCCATTCGATCTCGTCGCCCGGTGCTTGATTTCGCGCATCCTCGGCTGCCTGCTCCTCCGCGACGATCTGCTCGGCAGCCTGACGGGCCGCCTGCTCGCGCCTGCTCGTCTGAAGCAGGGTTTGAATACCGACATGAACCGCCGGTCCCCCGTCGCTCTCAGGCTGTTTGCCTGTGAAGGCGATGCGCAGCTCCTGCTTCTCCGGCTCTTGCTCCTCTTCCTCCAAGGACTGTGCCTGAAGAAATGGCGAAGCTTGCGCAATCTCTTCTTCGGGCTGCGCTCGAATAGGCTCATCCTCCGGCTGCGGAGGCTGCTGCAACGCTTCCGTGAACGGGGATGAAGTTGTCAGCCAGCCTTCACCTTCCGATGGCTGGGAATAAGCCGCGATCTCACGGTCCTCTTCCTCTTCCATTTCCCCCGTCTCTGTCTGCTGCGGGCTTGCGGCAAACAGCTGGGAGGAAGTCCAGCTATAATCCGGCGAAGCAGACGAGATTGTTACCGAGGCGGCAGCCTCCTCTTCCTCATCCTCTTCGTCTTGCAATTCCAGCTGCCGTTCTGTGGAATAAAACGGCTCAACCGCGGCAGGATTCTCCTCCGCCTCCGGTATGTAAGATAGCTCCTCGTCGGCTGCCTGTCGGATGGCTTCCGCCTCTGCCTGCTGTTCCTCAATGGCTTCGCGCTGATGCACGACCGTGAACGGTTCCTCGCGCCATGTTTCCTCCGGCTCTTGGACTGGCTGGGCGGATATCCCCCGAAGCGAAAGCACGCCCGTAATGTTCAGCGTCCGGGCCGACAATAGATCGACGTCAAAATTGTCGATTTCAATCGAAATATCGTCCAGCCTCGTAATGCGGTTCATCGGAAGCGTTATTTCAACCGGAATCCAATGCTCCAGCGCTAGCGGAAGCTCACTATCATTTTGCCCCCGATAAATCCCGCTTAAGAGCAGCTGTCCTTTCAGTACCGCATGATCGCCTTCATCGATAACTTGAATGCGGGGAACAAGCTCAATTTCCTCCAGCTCATCAATGCCCGCGACATCATCGGGCAGATGGACGCGCTCATACACATCAAAACGTAATCCGTTCATTTGATCAGACACGTCGAAGTCCTCCCTCCTCATACTGAATGCTTGGGCTACCATTACATTCACTACTTATCTATATGGTAGGTTGGGCAGGAGCATGACTATCATTTTGAACGGGGTAACATGTTTTGCGCAAGCTTCGTAAGCCATTCGGGCCAAGGAGCGGGAACATCGACCGCCATTCCCGTCCATGGATGGGGAAATAGAAGGCGCTCGCCGTGTAGCGCTTGATGAGGCAGCATGCGGGAATCGCCGCCGTATAACTCGTCTCCAAGGAGAGGATGGCCGATATGGCTCATATGTACTCTAATCTGATGCGTTCTTCCGGTTTCCAGCTTTACTCGGACAATCGTATATGGCTGTCCCGCCTCGATTACTTCATAATGCGTAACGGCTGGCTCACCGCCTTCCGTGACGCGCCTTCTTGCGCGGTGATGCCTGTCCTTGCCGATCGGCAGCTGCACGGTTGCCGCAGCTTTGGCTACTCGCCCATGGACGACCGCAATATAGTGCCTGTCGATTTCCTTCAGCCGCATGGCTTCGTCCAGATTCCACTGCGCCAAATCGTTTTTGGCATACAGTACGGGACCCGACGTATCGTCATCGAGCCGGTGGATATGCCGGACCGTTAAAGGATCGCCTTTCTCCAGCAAATGCCTTGCAGCCGCTTCATCCAGCGTCCCCCTCTGTCCCGGGGCCGATTCATGAACCGGCATGCCGGCCGGCTTGTGGAAGACGATGCAGAAATCATCTTCATACAAGACGGCAGGCGGAGAATTCACCGGCGGCAGCGCAGCTTTCCGGTAATTCGGATCGCCGAGCGGGTCCGCCGCAGGGAAAACGAGCAGCCGCAGCCGATCTCCGTTCCACCCGATTCCGCCAATTGAAAACAGCCGATTTATCCATTTGGGCGGAAATAAAGAACGAGCCAACAGCCACTGCCGCACCGCATGCGGATGACTGCCGGCCTGCGGCTGACCAAGCACCGGCAAGTTCGCCGGAGTCTTGGATCCGCCCGATCCTTCCAAGTCGGTCAGGCTCGGCCAGTCAAGCTCAAGCCATGTTCCATCGCGTACTGCTTGCCAGTTCGTCAGCATACCGGCATCCTACAAACGGCTTAACGCTTGATCATGCGCCGCGATCGTCGCGTCAATATCTTCATTGGTATGAACGGCCGAGACGAACATGCCTTCAAACTGCGATGGCGCGATACTGACGCCCAGAGTAAGCATCGCCGCGAAATAAGCTTTGAACCGCTCCAGGTCGGAAGTTTTTGCCGTATCGTAGTTAATGACAAAGGTGTCGGTGAAGAAAGGACATACCATGGAGCCTACGCGGTTGATCGTGCTGGCAATACCGTGCTTGCGGGCGTTCGCCTCAAAGCCCAGCTGCAATCTGACCGCCTGCCGTTCCAATAGCTCATACGTTTCAGGAGTTAGGAGCTTAAGCGTCGTATAACCAGCTGCCATCGCGAGCGGATTGCCCGATAACGTCCCCGCTTGATAGATCGGTCCGCTTGGCGCGATCAGCTCCATCAGCTCCCGTCTGCCGCCGTAAGCGCCGACCGGCAGGCCGCCGCCGATGACTTTGCCGAAGCAGGACAGATCCGGCGTCACGCCGTACAAGCCCTGCGCGCAGCTGTAAGCGACGCGAAAGCCCGTCATGACCTCATCGAAAATAAGAACGCTGCCGTATTGTGACGTGATATCCCGAAGCCCCTGCAGAAAGCCGGGAAGCGGCGGAACGACGCCCATATTGCCTGCTACCGGCTCGACGATGACACAAGCAATCTCTTCGCCGAACTTCTCGAATGCGAGCTTTACCGATTCGAGATCGTTATACGGCACCGTGATCGTATTGGAAGCCACATGCTCCGGAACGCCCGGGCTGTCGGGCAATCCTAATGTCGCAACGCCGGAGCCCGCTTTAATCAGCAGACTGTCCGCATGCCCGTGATAGGAGCCCTCGAACTTTAAAATCTTGTTCCGCTTCGTATAACCCCGGGCGAGCCTTAACGCGCTCATGGTCGCTTCCGTACCGGAATTAACCATGCGAACGACCTCAACGGAAGGAACGCGCTCGCACACAAGCTCTGCCATTAGCGTCTCCAGCTCCGTCGGAGCGCCGAAGCTTGTCCCTTTCTCCGCCGTCCGCTTGATGGCATCGACGACCTCCGAATGGGCGTGGCCCATAATAAGAGGGCCCCATGATGCGACATAATCGATGTAGACGTTGCCGTCGATATCATAGATGCGGCTGCCCTCTCCCCGATCCATATAGACGGGAGTTAAGCCAACCGATTTGAAAGCCCGTACCGGACTATTCACGCCGCCGGGCATCACTTGCTTCGCTCTGGCAAAAGCCGCTGCCGAGCGCTCGTTATTTCTAAGGTTCGATTGTTCACTCATTCGCTTATTTCTCCCCTTTCAACCAACGGGCTGCATCCTTCGCATGGTAGGTAATGATCAGATCGGCGCCTGCGCGCTTCATGCCGGTCAACGTCTCGAGCACAATGGCGCGTTCATCGATCCAGCCGCTCGCGGCAGCTGCCTTGACCATTGAATATTCCGCGCTGACGTTGTATGCGGCCACAGGTAAATGGTATTGGTCCTTAAGCAGCCTAATAACATCCAGGTAAGCAAGCGCAGGCTTTACCATCAGCATGTCCGCGCCTTCGGCGATGTCGGATTCCGCTTCGCGCATGGCTTCGCGCACGTTTGCGGGATCCATCTGGTACGTCTTCCGGTCTCCGAACTGCGGCGCCGAATGCGCCGCGTCGCGGAACGGTCCGTAATAGGAAGAAGCGTATTTCACGGAATACGACAGAATCGGAATGTCGCTGTAGCCCGCCTCATCCAAGCCTTCGCGGATCGCAAGCACGAAGCCGTCCATCATGTTCGAAGGCGCGATAATATCCGCACCCGCTTCAGCCTGGGAAACCGCTGTTTGAACGAGCAGATCCAGCGTTGAATCATTGTCTACCTCAGCCGTTCCCGTCGCCTCATGCACGTGTACGATGCCGCAATGTCCGTGATCGGTAAACTGGCATAAGCAGGTGTCTGCAATAACCACAAGCTCTGGCGCCCATTCCTTGATCGCCCTGATCGCTTGCTGCACGATACCGTTCGCGTCATAGGCGGAGGTGCCGATCGCATCCTTCGTTTCCGGAATACCGAACATGAGCACCGACTGAATGCCTGCCGCAACGACGTCCCGAATTTCTTCCTCCAACCGGTCCATGGAAAAATGATATACGCCCGGCATCGAAGGAATTTCCTCTTTGATGCTCTCGCCATAGGTTACAAAAATAGGATATATGAAATCATTCGAGCTCAGCACCGTTTCCCTTACCAGGCTTCTAAGCGCCGCTGATTTGCGTAATCTGCGATTTCTAACTGTTGGAAAACTCATCTGTTGTCTCATCCTCCCTACAAGGTTTGCTTATTCGCCGTCCGGTAATCCACAATTGCGCGCAGCAGGCCGTCGAGCGTGGAATCCTCAGCTTCTACCGTTGGTTTTAGACCGGCAGCCATTATCGTTTTCGACGTGACAGGTCCGATGCTCGCAATTGGAATTTCGGACAGCAGCCGGGCCGGATTCTCAATCCCGCTGCGTTTCAACACCTCGAGCAGATTGGTTACCGTGGATGAGCTTGTAAAGGTAATCATGTGAATGTCCTTCTCGCGCAGCCATTCCAGCGCCAGCTCGTCATGCTCCTCCGCAATCACCGTTTCGTATACGTCAATTTCGGTCGGGACGAGTCCCAGCGCCTTCAGCTCGCGCGGCAGCACCTCCCGGGCCAAGTCGCCGCGCGGCAGCAGAACGCGTTCGCCCGGCTGCAGCCTGGAAGCAAGCTGCTCCAGCAAGCCTTCCGCATGAAACAGAACCGGCAGCTCCTCGGCAATAAGTCCGCGCTGCGCGAGCGCTTCAGCGGTTTTCGGACCGACGGCAGCCACTTTGGCCCCGTGAAATCTTCTTGCATCGATCCGGAACTTACGCAGCCAATGAAAGAAATAGTCAACCCCGTTGACGCTCGTGAACATCAGCCACTCATATTGCTCGGCCCTTTCAAGCGCAGCTTGAAGCGCTTCAAGGTCAGCCGGCTCCGAAGGTTCTCTCGTCTCAATAACGGGAAATTCGCAAGGCTCTCCGCCAAGCGCCTCAATCCGGTCAGCCAGCTCGCTCGCCTGCGCTCGGGCACGGGTAACGAGCACGCGCGTGCCGAACAACGGCTTCTTCTCGTACCATTGCAGTTTCTCGCGCTGCAGCACAACCTCGCCGACGATAATAACGGCAGGCGGCTTGAAATCCGCTTCCTTCACAACCGCTTCAATGGTCTCAAGCGTCCCGACTACCGTGCGCTGCTCTACCCTCGTTCCCCAACGGACAAGCGCTACAGGCGTTTGCGGCGGTTTGCCGTGCTTCATCAGCTGCTCGGCGATATACCCGATTTTGGCAACGCCCATCAGGAATATTAGCGTTCCCGTAGCATTCGTTACCTTATCCCAATGGATGGAACGGTCCAGCTTGTCAGGGCTTTCATGACCGGTGATGATGGATAACGAGGAAGCCAGATCCCGGTGCGTCACCGGAATACCCGCGTAAGCGGGGACAGCGATCGCAGACGTTATACCGGGCACGATTTCAAATTCGATGCCATTGTCAACGAGCAGCTCGGCTTCTTCTCCCACACGGCCAAAAATCGACGGGTCACCGCCCTTTAGGCGGGTAACCGTCTTTCCCTCCAGGGCAAGATCAACGAGAAGCTGATTGATGTCCTCCTGTTTCATCGTATGGCGGTCCGGCAGCTTTCCAACATAGATTTTCTCCGTACCGGGCTTCAAATAACGAAGCAGTCTGGGACTTGCCAAACGATCGTATACCACTACGTCGCATTGCTTTAAGCACTCCAAACCCCGCACCGTAATTAGCTTAGGATCGCCGGGTCCGGCGCCGACCAAATAAACTTTCCCCTTATTCAATCTATTATCCCCCAATTTCCGCCAA
Organism: Paenibacillus harenae DSM 16969; assembly: GCF_000422465.1. Lineage (GTDB taxonomy): Bacteria > Bacillota > Bacilli > Paenibacillales > Paenibacillaceae > Pristimantibacillus > Pristimantibacillus harenae. The sequence continues at coordinate 496,616 of NZ_KE383843.1, forward strand.
AATCCGGTCCGCGCCGCGTGCGATAAGCGCATCCGCCACATCGCGTCCGAGCTGCTCGGGATCCGTCCCCCGCTTCATTTCCTTCAGCAGCGTAACCCCGTCCGGCGTGCCGACGATACCGGTCATGACCAGCTCTCTTTCGCCTGCCACTGCTTCGCCGCCTACCTCGCAATAAGCGCCGATCGGCACCTGGCAGCCTCCATTCAGAGCGCCGAGAAAGCTTCGCTCCGCACGTACCGCAAGCTCTGTCTCGATATCGTTAAATAAACGCAGCAGCTCCCGAAGTTGCAGATCATTCTCACGGCACTCGATACCCAGTGCGCCTTGGCCTACCGCAGGCAAGCATACGTCTACCGGCACGTTAGCTGATATCCGATCCTCCCAGCCCATACGCGTAAGGCCGGCGGCTGCGAGAACGATCGCATCAAGCCCCTCCGTTTCAAGCTTGCGTATACGCGAGTCGATGTTTCCTCGGATCGATTCCAACTGCAGATCCGGCCTTGCATGCTTCAGTTGGCTGGAACGGCGCAGACTGCTCGTTCCGACGCGCGCGCCCTGCGGCAGATCGGCTAAGCAGCTTCCCTCCCGCATAACGAGGCAATCCCGGGGATCAACCCGCTTAGGCGTAGCTCCGTTCATCAGACCTTCCGGCAGCTCATACGGCATATCCTTCATGCTGTGCACGGCCAAGTCAATTTCGCCATCCAGCAGCGCTTGCTCGATTTCCTTCACGAACAAGCCTTTACCGCCTACCTTGGACAAGGTGACATCGAGTATCCGATCCCCTTTCGTCACCATTTTTTTTACCTCGAACGTATAATCAAATCCCTGCTCCCGGCAGATTCTCTTCAGCTCGTCAATAACCTGACCCGTCTGCGTCAAAGCAAGCGCGCTTTGTCTTGTGCCTATAACGATAACCCGCTTGTCCCGATGATTCGTTCCCATCATAGTTGCCCCCTGTCAATGCGATGATGCAGACTTTGCAGCCACTCATCTATATCGAAATGTTTTCGATTCAGCTCCGGCGCTTCTTCCGCCGCAAGCTTCAGGACCTTCTGTCTGTCCTGCTCATCAAGCAGCATTTGCTGCGCTCGTTCACGCAAGTCGCGCAAGCGCGACGTTATTTCCTCATACTGCGGCCCGTACCGCTCCGCAAGCTCTGTCTTAATCCGCTGCGATAAGGCGGGGCTTGCTCCCGAAGCGGTAACGGCAAGCAGCAAATCTCCCCTTCGCACTACCGACGGGGAAATAAACGAGCTTCGGCTGAATTCGTCGGCCGCATTGAACAAGACGCCATACCGCATGCAATCCGCCGCCGCAGCCTCATTCACCTGTCCATCATTCGTCGCCGCGAACAGCAGCCACGCCTCGCGCGCATCCTTTTCGGTATACTCGCGCAGCTCCACTCGAATGGAACCTTCCTTTGCGATCTCTGCGATTCTCGGCGTAACGGCCGGGCTAATGACGATAACCTGATCGGCCCCTGCCTCCAGCAGCCCAAGCAGCTTGCGCTGCGCGACGGCCCCTCCGCCAACAATGACGCAGCGTTTCCCCCGCAGCTGCAGTACGACCGGGTAATATCCATTCATTTGCTGTCCCCCGCTTCCGGCTAGTGAAATGACGAAAAGTAATTTGTCAATATATTCAAGAGCAGCATACCGAATGAAAACATATAAAGCCTGGCAAGCTGCTGCCCGGGCCTCTTCAGCATCGCCCGCTGGTAGACATAAATAATATACATGATTAAAGTGGCGAATGAGGAGAGTACTTTCCAATCGAAGAGCAGCGCAAGCCTCTCCTCCACGAGCAAGGAAGTGACGGCTATCGCAAGCGACATGGCCAGCATCGGCACGCCGATGATCACCGCACGGTCCCCATAGCGCTCAATGGTATCCAGACTGGGCAATCTCCGGACAAAATGAGTCCACCGCTTCCGTTTCAATTGATTGTGCAAAAACAAATACATGCCGGCGAATAAAGCCCCGATCGTCAGCGCCGCATAGGCGCAAAGCACAAGGCTGATATGTATGTACAGCAGCTCCCGCGTCGCTCTCCAAACGGCAAGCGACTGCCCGTCTCCATGATTGCTGTATAGATTTAACGCGAGTACGGCGAATCCGATCACGTTGACAAAAAAAACGATAAAATCAATTTTTATAAACCGGCTGATCATGAGCGAGATTGTAATCAGCAGCCAAGAGAAGCCTAACCAATATTCAAAAGGCGTTACCGCCGCCGATTGCAGGTGAGTTACCCCCCGGTACATGAGGTAGCCGGTTTGTAATACCCATACAAAAATAAGCAGCCCTGTTCCCATCCGTTTCGCTCTCCGACTCGCATTCATGAAGTCGGAGAAATAAAACAGAAGGCTCAGGGCGTAAATGTAAAGTATCGCATCATATAACCAGGTTTGCGTCTCCATAGTTCCTCCACATTGCGGCCCTCTATCTTGTAATAGGTGCTAATACCACCGAAGCTGCATGGGTTTGAACGTTTATCTTTTGGGCTGCAACGACAGTTTCTTCTGCCGCGTCAAGCTCGGCTTGGCGCGTCTTAGCGAGCTCATCCTCCAGCGCGAACAGCTTAACGAACATGTCCATTGCCTCGTCAGCCCGTTTCTCGCCGGCCATTTCTTTTATGCGCAAAATCGGATCCTGCATCATTTGGTTTACTATGCTTTTCGTTAACTTGCGAATGACCTTCAGCTCATGTTCTTCCAGGTCCGGCAACTTGTTCATCAGGCTGTTCATCGTTCCCTCATGAATATCGGCCGCTTTGGTCTGAAGCGCACGTATCAGAGGAACGACGCCTAACGTTTTGTACCATTGCTCGAACAGCTCGATCTCCTCACTGATCATGGCTTCGATCTTAGCGGCTTCCTGACGGCGATGCTCCAGATTAGTCTCCACGATACCCTCCAGATCATCAATATCGTACAAGAACACGTTCTCTACCGCAGCGATGGACGGATCCAAATCGCGGGGCACTGCAATATCGATCATGAACAGCGGCTTAGCCTTCCGGCGCTGCATCGCTTGCGCAACCTGCCGGCGCGTCATCACGTAGCCGTCCGAGCCGGTTGAACTGATAATAATATCGGCTTCATGCAGCTTCTCGGCCGCTTCCTCCATCGACCATGCGATTCCATTGAACTTATCGGCCAGATTCGCGGCCCGCTCGAAGGTCCGGTTCACGACGATTACCCGCTCCGCGCCGTTCGCGTACAGATGCTTCGCCGTCAGCTCGCCGGTCTCTCCCGCGCCGATAACCATAACCGTCTTTTTGTGAAACTGCCCGAAAATCCGTTTCCCCAGCTCTACTGCCGCATAGCTGACGGAAACCGCGGATTCGCCGATCGACGTTTCGGTATGCGCGCGTTTCGCCATCGTCAAAGCCTGCTTAAACAGCATGTTAAACAACGTACCGGTCGTCTTCTGCTGCTGGGCTAACAGAAAGGCGCTCTTCACTTGGCCGAGGATTTGCGTTTCGCCGATCACCATGGAATCCAGCCCGCTTGTTACGCGGAACAAATGGTCGATCGCCTCGCCGTCCTCATACATATATAAATGGTTCGTGAACTGCACTCTCGGCAGCTTGAACCACTTCTCCATAAAGCTTCGAATATAATGTCCGCACAGATGGTGCCTGTCAACAACTGCATAAATCTCCGTACGATTGCAGGTCGCTACGATGACACATTCCATGATGCTTTGTGTTTGTACGAGCTGTTTCAGCGCTTCCGGCAAATCCCGTTCCGCGAATGCAAATTGTTCTCTTACTTCTACGGGAGCCGTCCGATAATTCAGTCCTACTGCGATAATGTGCATGCGCGTCACCTGCCTCCTTCTATACTGTGTACAAACCGTCGATGTTATCGTTTAGTATATCACAGTTCGTCATTCAGATATTATTCATTTATGAATAATGTTTGAAAAATACAAACTCATTATTCCCTATTCTTACAAAGAAATAACCATGGATATGCTCCATGGTTATTTCTTATCCGTTCATTAATTTAACGCTCTTAGACGAGCTCGGTTTGTTTCACTTTTGGTTCTTCCACTTGCAATTCGCCCATACCGCGAACGAGCTTCTTCGCGTATGCTTGCTTCGGCTTTAATACAGCGAGCATGTAGTCAATCGCAAGCTGAGGATCAACAGTTTCACCGCAGGTATAACAGTCCAGCGCGGCAAAGCCTCTCTCAGGATACGTATGAATCGAGAGATGACTCTCCGACAGCAACACGAGCACGGTTGCTCCTTGAGGTTCGAATTGTTTCGCTTGAACTGACAATACAGTAGCACCACAAGCTTCAGCAGCTTCCACCATGTGTGATTGCAAAAATTCAGCGCTGTTCAGTAGATCGAAGTCTACACCCCAAGTATCAACAGCAACGTGTCTTCCGAAAGTTGAGTATTCCATCTTTCGGTTCCCCCTTCCTAGGAATAAAATGTTTGAAAAATTTCATCCGCTAGGACCTACGTCATTCACTTCTCGAGGGATTAATCTCTCGCAACATAACTATGTCCTGAGTGAATCCTGGTTCCTATTATCGTGTACAACAATGTTTTCAACGAGAATAAAAATAACATCTATCCGCAATAATTGCAACCCTTTTTTTTCATAAGACCGATTTGGCATCCCCTTGCCGAGGTCCGTTTTTAATGTATGTCAGCAAATCGTTATCTGCGACGGTAATGGGGTTATCCCGCCATATTATTTTTTGTGTCCTCCGGGCTGTATACGGAGATATGGTTTACCTTGCCGGTCGACTCCGGAATGATGAATTTCAGCTGATACCGCTTGTTAACCTCATAGGTATAAATATCATCGGAACCGTTTGCCGTCTTCTCATCGGCTTGGCCGAGCGCCGCTTCAATATCCTTCAAGGCAAGGCTCTGCAGCTCGCTAGCGTAAGATCTTACGTCAAAGACAATCATTCCTTTGTTGTATCCGAACGTGATCCCCTTCTTCTTATAGGCCGCATATAGGCCTTTACCCGCTGACTCATTGCTGTCCGGCTTGCCCCAATCCTGCTCGATTTCATCAAATAAAGCCGTATGGGCGGCATAATCGCTGCCCGGCACCTTGCCGCTCTTAGCCAGGCTCTCGATCGATCCGATCAGCTTGGCCGCCTCGGACATGCCGTTCGCATTCTCATCGCCGCTTGGCGTTGCGCTTGGTTCGTCCGTCGGTTGTTCCTTGGGTTGTTCGCCGGTATTATCGGTCTCCGTGCCGGGCAGTTCGCTTGGCGCCTCCGATACGGGAGGGGCTGCCTGTTCCAAATTCGCGTCTTCTCCGCTGCACGCGCTTAAAGATATGGCAAGCGCAAAGGTGATGCCGATTGCAAATGGTTTAAACTTTTTTGTCGGATTCATCCCGTTCACTCCTTACTGATGCTGTATGTCTTAGCAGGCTATATTAACCGCTCCATATTACAAACAGCCAGAAACAGCAATATGTTGCAGTATTCTCTTATGAAAAATATGAGAATGTACCTGTTACCATATAAAAAAAGGAAGCTGCGGCTGCAGCTTCCCTATTCATGAATCTCGATATTTTAAGCCTCCAGAATAAATAGCTTACGGGTTAATTGGGCTAAACGCTCATCAATTCTGCCGATTTCTTCGGCAACCCCGGTCTGGTTTCGGAGATCCAACAGCTCATTCACAGCGCTGTGGATCAAGTCGATCTCGCGTTCAATCAGTCTGCTGCGGAAAACTCTCTCCAACTGGGTACGCGTATCCTTGAACTCGAACACGACGCGGTCGCCCGATTTAGAGCTTTCGACGATTTTTTGGACAGAGCCGTTCTTATAATGATAGATCATCGTATAATGACTGTAAATTCGGTTGACGATCGCGCTTCCGCGGAAAGCAGATACCGCTTTGCGCATAGCATTGGTCAGCCTTGGTCCAACAAGACGGCAAGAAAGTACGCACACATAATAGTCTTTTTGACGTTCAAAGGTCAGTCGGACTTCTTCCCTCCCTGCCACGTCTTCGAGAACGAGCTCCTGATTTCCATTATCGAGCACCAGCACCTCAAGGCGCAGTTGCTGCTCTTCAAACAATCGGATAAACTCAGCCATCTCTTCATTCGTCAATTGCAGTTTGGCATTTACATACTCTGTGGCTAGCCGCTTAGCCATAAAAATCTCCTCAATTCTTTAAACTTGCATGCTATGGTCTTAAGTATATTATACTTGATCAGAGCATTTTATTCCTGCCTGCCAGCCCCGATATTTTCGCATATTCCACAAAAAAACGGAGGATTTCACGAGGAAGAGCGACTTTTACGCTGTATCCTCTGCTTTAGATAAGAACATGCTGCACATGCTCCCTCATGTAGTAATCGCTTCCGAAATAACATCCCAAAGCTGCTCTCGTCCCAAACCGGTTTCCGACGAAAATAATACGACAGAATCGCGAGGATCGGCTTCAAGCGTCGTTTTAATCATTTTGATATGCTTGTCCCATTTCGATCGCGGTATTTTATCCGCCTTCGTCGCCACGATGCAGGTCGGGATTTCATAATGCTTCAGCCATTGATACATTTGCTGGTCCAACTTCGACGGCTCATGCCGTATATCAATGACAAGAAGCTGAAGCTTAAGCGGCTCCCGATCGCGGATATATCGCTCAATCATTTCGCCGAATTGCTCCCTCTGCGTCTTCGACACTTTCGCATATCCGTATCCCGGAAAATCGACAAGATAAATGAGATCATTAACCCTGTAATAATTCAGCTGCTGGGTTTTGCCCGGCTGAGAGCTGGTTCTGGCTAAGTTTTTGCGTAAAATCAATTTATTGATCAATGATGATTTTCCGACATTCGAACGCCCTGCCAGAGCAATCTCTGGCAAGGCGTCGACAGGGTATTGATGGGGTTGAACTGCACTGATAACAAACTCTGCTTGAGTAATTTTCATAAAATCGGTGTACCTGCCTTCTCCTCCGTTTGAAGCGGAATGAGCGCATGCGAAAGCACTTCATCCATATGGCTAACAGGAATAAATTGCAAATCATTGCGCACGCTGTCGGGAATATCCCTCAAATCCCGTTCATTGTCCTTCGGCAACAGCACCTTACGAATGCCTGCGCGATGCGCGGCAAGCGATTTCTCCTTTAAGCCCCCGATCGGAAGCACGCGTCCCCGGAGCGTAATTTCACCGGTCATGGCTACTTCCTTGGATACGTAACGCCCGGTAAGCGCCGAGATTAGAGCTGTTGCTATCGTAATGCCTGCGGATGGCCCATCCTTCGGAATGGCACCTTCCGGAATATGAATATGGATATCGTTTTTCTCGTGGAAACTTGGATCGATACCGAGCTCAACCGCCTTGGAGCGCGTATAGCTGAACGCCGCCTGCGCGGATTCCTTCATGACGTCGCCAAGCTTGCCGGTCAACGTCAGCTTTCCGCCGCCCGGCATAACCGTAACCTCGATAACTAACGTATCTCCGCCAACCTCCGTCCAGGCAAGGCCGGTAACGGCCCCGATCTGATTCTCGCTTTCGGCAAGCCCGTACCTGAACTTCGAAGGTCCGAGCCATTCCTTCAGCAGCTCGCTCTGCACCTCGAGCGTCCCTGGGGTTTCCGTCTCCTCCTGCGATACGAAATACTTGGCCGCCTTCCGGCAAACGGCTGCGATTTGCTGCTCTAAATTACGCACTCCGGATTCACGCGTGTATTCCCGGATCAGCTGCAGCAGCACCTCTTCCGAGATCCTGAGCTGTTCCTCCGTTAACCCGTGCTCCTTCTTCTGCTTCGGCAGCAAATAACGCGTCCCGATCTGCAGCTTCTCCAGCTCGGTATAGCCCGGAATATACAGCACCTCCATCCGGTCAAGCAGCGGACGGGGGATGTTATGAAGCGCATTGGCCGTCGTCACGAACATAACATTCGATAAATCGAACGGCACCTCGACAAAATGGTCGCTAAACGTGCTGTTCTGCTCCGGATCAAGCACCTCCAGCAGCGCCGAAGCCGGGTCGCCGCGAAAATCCATGGCCATTTTGTCGATTTCATCGAGCAAAAATATCGGATTGGACGAACCTGCCGTCTTCATGCCCTGGATGATTCTGCCCGGCATCGCGCCAACGTAGGTGCGGCGGTGTCCGCGTATTTCGGCTTCATCCCGCACGCCGCCGAGCGAGATCCGCACAAATTTGCGTCCTAGCGATTTGGCGATAGAGCGCGCAAGCGACGTTTTACCGACGCCCGGAGGCCCAACCAGGCAAAGGATCGGACCTTTCAGCTTCTTGACGAGCTGCTGCACGGCCAAATACTCCAGCACGCGCTCCTTCGGCTTCTCGAGTCCGTAATGATCCTCGTTCAAAATCGCTTCCGCCTTGCTGATGCTCAGGTCATCCTCCGTCATCTTGTTCCACGGCAGTGACAGCAGCCAATCGATGTAATTCCGAATGACGCCGCCTTCCGCCGACGTAGAAGGCATTTTCTCGAGACGGTCGATTTCCTTTTCGATCTTCTCCTTCACCTGTTCCGGAACGCCCGAATCGGACAGCTGGCCCCGCAGCTCTTCCACTTCTCCGGCCCGGCCTTCCTTCTCGCCAAGTTCCTTCTGGATCGCCTTCATCTGCTCCCGCAAATAATATTCCTTCTGCGTCTTCTCCATCTGCTTCTTGACCCGCTGGTTGATCTTGCGTTCAAGCTCGAGCACTTCCCGCTCGTTGTTCAAAATATCAAGCAGTTTCTCCAGACGTTTCCCCACATCGATAGTCTCGAGAATTTCCTGCTTATCTTTAATTTTGAGAGACAGATGGCTTGTGATGACGTCGGCGAGCCGGCCGGGTTCTTCAATATCCGATACCGCAGCAAGCGTCTCCGGCGTAACCTTCTTGGATAAGGAAATGTAATGCTCGAATTGATTCAGGACGGAGCGCATCAGCGCATCCACCTCCGGATCATCCGTCTCCAGCTCAGGAAGTTCCTTCACCGACACCTCATAAAATTCATCATTCGGCAAATAATCCACAATCTCTGCGCGAACGACACCTTCCACTAACACCCGGATCGTACCGTTCGGAAGCTTGAGCATCTGCCTAACTTTTGCAATGGTACCGACCTTATATATATCCTCCTGCGTCGGCTCCTCGATGTTCACCTCTGATTGTGAACAAAGCAATATCATATGATCTTCGACCATCGAGCGCTCCAGCGCCTGCACCGATTTGTCCCTACCCACATCAAGGTGGAGCACCATGCTGGGATAAACGAGTAGCCCTCTCAGCGGAAGCAGGGGCAGCCGACGACCCTTCGATTTACCAGGTCCCACACCAGCACCTCCAAATGTTAACGTCTATCCCATTTTATCATTCTACGGAATCAGCCTGCAAATAGGTAACGCTCGGCGTGACAAATATCTCATTGCCGACCGGCGCCTCCACCTGATCCGGCAGCACCCCGGCAGCCGGAAATACGTGTCTGAACACCTCTTCTACCCGTTCTACGGGGATGACTTGAAGACCTTCCAGATCGGCGAATATGGCCTGCCAGTTCTCTCGCGGAATGATGACCTGCTTGGCTCCGGCCTGGAATGCCGCTTCGACTTTAGCCAGAACGCCGCCAACCGGCTTCACGTTGCCGTGAATGCCCACTTCGCCCGTCATAGCCAGCTTATTATCGATCGGCAGCCCTTTAATGGCCGACGTAATTGCCGTTGCCATCGCAATGCCCGCGGAAGGACCGTCGATCGGCGTCCCGCCGGGAAAATTAATGTGCAAATCGAAATCCTGCGGATTGAGGCCGACACGGCGAAGCACCGTAAGCACGTTTTCAACGGAACCTTTGGCCATGCTTTTGCGCCTGAGCGTCCTGGAGCCTCCGCCCAGCTCTTCTTCGTCGACAACGCCGGTGATCGTAAATTGCCCCTGCCCTGCAGCCGCCGGAATGGCGCTCACCTCGATTTCAAGCAGCGTCCCCATATTAGGTCCATAAACGGCAAGGCCGTTCACAAAGCCGATCTGAGGAGCCTCAGGCACCTTACGGTCCGGACGAGGCGGAATTTGGCTGCTGTTGACGACCCACTCAATATCGGCTGCGGTAATCCGTTCCCGTTTCTCCGACAAAGCTACCCCGGCGGCCAACTGAATAACATTAACCGCTTCACGGCCGTTCGTCGCATACTTCTTCACGACGTCAATCGCTTCGGGACAAGGTGCAAAGCCGATCTTTTTAACCGCATTTTCCGCGACCAAGCCGATCTCGCCGGCAAGCAGCGGACGGAAGAACACTTCCATGCAGCGGGAACGGATTGCCGGCGGAATTTCTTGCGGCGAACGCGTCGTAGCGCCGACAAGGCGGAAATCCGCGGGCAGGCCGTTTTGAAAAATATCGTGAATATAAACCGGAATGTTCGCATCCTCCGAATTGTAATAAGCACTCTCCAAAAAAACCTTGCGGTCTTCGAGTACTTTTAACAATTTATTCATTTGCACCGGATGCAATTCACCAATTTCATCGATAAATAAAATACCGCCATGCGCTTTCGTAACGGCGCCCGGCTTCGGCTGCGGAATTCCGGCGACGCCCATCGCGCCGGCGCCTTGATATATCGGATCGTGAACCGAGCCGATCAATGGATCCGCGATGCCCCGTTCATCGAATCGGGCCGTGGTTGCGTCGATCTCCGTAAATTTCGCTTCCGGCAAAAAGGGCGAGGACGGGTTTTTCTTCGCCTCCTCCAGCACGACCCGCGCGGCAGCCGTCTTCCCTACTCCCGGCGGCCCATATATGATAACGTGCTGCGGGTTTGCGCTGCAAAGCGCAGCCTTCAAAGCACGCAGCCCGTCGCGCTGGCCGACGATATCCTGCATCGCCTGCGGTCTCGTCTTCTCCGCCAGCGGCTTTGTGAGCGATACCGACCGCAGCTTGCGCAGCTTATCCATCTCTTTGCGCGATTCCCGGTCCACCGCAGAGCGGTTCGTCTTCTGGTTGCGTAGCAAATTCCAAAAGTAAAGGCCAATCACGACAGCAAAAAACACTTGAATCAACATTAATACAACACTCAAACTCATACCTATCCACTCCTCTCGGGGCACAGTCTACATAATTGGTAGTATTACCCCTTGGAAGAGGGAATAACCGCATCCGCGATTATTTTCCGCAGGCACGTTTATTCGGGCAGAAATCCCGCGTAGGCCAGCCACCTGCCGATGGGGTCTAAGAGCCCCTCCACCAGCGTCACCGGCGTCACCGGCTGCCAATCGAATTTCGAAGAGCCGACCAAATAGGCGGACCACAGAATCATGGCCGCAAACATCCCGTACTCGCGGTTATGTCCCCGCCTGGCCATCAGCTTGAAGCCTGACCATAGCATCAATAACAACAGAGCCGCTCCGATGACCGTCGGCATGTCCAACTATATCCGCTCCTTTCTTACCACATAAGAATTATAAGTTTCCGATGATATCGGAATTTTAAATTCATATTGGCTATAAAACCTTCCTCTAACCGCGGTCGCTCATCCTCAATAGGCCTTGTTAGAGGTTTTCTCATTTTTTCCCTTCCATCAGCCGTTCAACTTGAATCGGCTCTTTGCTTAAGCCGACGTTCGACAGCGTGACGTTGGCCGTGACCTCGATTTGAATATCCGCAAACACGCTGTCCCAGTCCTTCTCCCATTTGTGCCATTGCCTGCGGTATTTGCGGTGGGCCATGTCGGCGAACCCGACGGCATCGGTCTTCAGCCTTTGCACCGCCCTCCAGCCGGATTCCGCGTACGTTACGATCTCTTTCTCGGCCGCCTTCTCTAGCTCCGCGATCGTTTCCGGGTTGTTCAGATCCTTTGCGCCGCAATCCGTCTGCGTGAGCGAGCCGCTTGATTTAATCTGCACCTTCACGGACAATTTGCCGTCCTGTAAGGATGGTTTTAGCTTCGTCGTCGAGCTTCCTAGGAAGATGGAAGCACGTTTGGAGGGATCATTCGGACAAGCCGGGGCAATAAACGATTTGTCCACCGTATTTCTGATAAAGGCGACGCCCAAGCCTTCTTGCCGGGACAACCAGCCGACCATTTTATCTTTTTTGATGACGGCGATCCGGCCGAGCCTGATTTTCGACGGCAGCGTCGTTTTCTCGAAAACCTTGAGTGAATCCGTCTCCGTTTTCCCGGATAGATACACCTCCGGCAGCAGCGTGCTGGCCGAATCGCTGGATAAGCTCATCGCCAGTTCATACATTTTCACTTCCGGCAGCGCCGACAAATATTTTTCTTCCCTGTTGTTGATCTCCCGGATGCCGTTGCCGGGTATTCGTTCGATCTGCATCAATTGTTCCAAAACATTGCGGGAGTTTCCCCGCGAGATCAGCACGTCGACCGTTTCCCTCGCATCCGGATTCCGCAAATACACATCGAGAATTGGGTTTAACCCTCGCCTTGCCGTTTCTTCGCTAATGACGATGACGCGGTTGTGGGCAAAATACAGCTTGCGGGGGCTTTCCAAATAGCTGCGTGAGTTGGCTTCCCTGATCGTTTTGCCTTTGGTTGAATAGACGATGACCGGCGAGGAGCCGGAGCCTGCGCCCATAATGCCGATGCCCGACGAGATCGTGGAAGGGATGACGACCTGGAAGGTAACGACCCAATCCTCGCCGTCCCTGTCGATCGATGTCGCCGACGTAATCGCCAGCTCGTTCAATTCGATGCGGTCCCAGCAACCGGTCAGCATAAACAGGCATAAGGCCATAACGGCAACGGATCGGGCAGTGCGCTTGGCCGTCATGAGACCGCCTCCTCCGCATTAGACTTGCGTTTCGTTAAGAGCAGGCCAATCCAGATTAAGAAAAAGAGGGCATAATTGTTTATGATTTTGTATACGGTTAGCGATTTGAAAACAAATTCGTTCACGGCTCCGTTCCTTGGCCACGAATAGAGCGCTATCGCGGTAACGAGAAGGCAGGTGGCGACATATAGACCGTTATGGGACCGCAATCGGAAGGAATAGAGAACCATCTGATTGAAGCAGAACAAAAAAACCGAGACTTTTGTAAACATCGAAGCCATCCACGCCATGATCAAGATGAAGTCGATCCGTTCGACGAATTCCCCGATTTGGACGGTTCCGAGCGCGGCAAAAACCGGGTAGGTCAGCGAAGGGACCAGTTTGGCCCCTAGTACGGCCAGGGTGATCGCGATGATGAGGCAGTAGAATACCGTGGCCATCATAGCCCCCCATATCGCCGCTTTGCCGCCGTACGCGGAAGCCTTCATGTAGGGCATGAGCAGCAGAACGACGGTTATATCGGTCAGCCAGCCGACCGGAGGCACAGATGCGGTCAATTGCTCCAAAGGCGTCGTTTCAAAAACGGGCAAAAAATGGTTCCAATCGTATTGGCCCCAAAGTAAAAAGATGTTCATGCCCAAAAACAGTATGGAGACAAACAAGACAAAAAAAGAAACGCGTCCCATCACCTCGACCCCTTGGGCGAATATGTAAACGGCAACGAACGTGATGAGCAGCGCGATGACGGCCAGAGGCGTCGTCATGATAAATTGCTCGGAAATAAAATTCGCGAACTGTCTGACGACAGATGCCGAGCTTATCAAATAGTAGGCGCTGAAGATGAGGGCGATTCCTGTCGCAGCAGCCTTTCCGAAGCTGCTCTCCAAACATTCCATCAATGGCTTGCCGTTATTTCGGCGGCAAATGCCGCTTATAATATAGATGAGCGGAAGGATGAAGAGAAACGAAAGCAGCGGCGAAAACCAACCGTCCTGCTTCACCATCAGGATCACTTGGTTTGGAATAACCATAATCGCGCTAGGGGTAACGGCATTCACGATAATCGCCGTTGCCTGGAGGACCGAAATTCGCTGATTCATCGATCTCGCTTCCCTTCTTGGCTGTTATTTCCCTGATTTTCAGCACTTTGCTTGCCGCTTCCTTGTCTCGTAGTCGGCTCCCCCCCGTACATGGAAGGCCGTTTCTTCATCGCCCACCAAGGGACGCGGACGAACACGTCCTTCAAATTGCCCGGCACGAGCGGTGATAAAGGCGTAAGATAAGATACGCCGAACGATCGGAGACCGGACATATGCGCCAAAATGATCATAAGTCCGGCCATTATTCCGAATAGCCCGAAGGTACCCGCCAAAAACATCATGGCAAAGCGGATAAGCCTGGCCGCACTTCCCATATTGACCGACGGGATAACAAAGCTGGCGATGGCGGTGAACGACACGACGATAACCATGGCCGCCGATACAAGACCAGCCTGGACCGCGGATTGCCCGAGCACCAGGGCACCGACGATCGAAATCGCCGAACCGATGATGCGGGGCATTCTGACGCCGGCTTCCCTCAAAATTTCAAAGGTCAGCTCCATGAGCATCGCTTCGATCAAAGCAGGAAAAGGAACGCCTTCGCGCTGCGCTGCGAGACTGATTAACAGGGAAGTCGGCAGCATTTCCTGATGGAACGTCGTAATGGCGATATAAAGTGACGGTAGCAGCATGGATATGAGGAAAGAGCTCAACCGAATAAGCCTTAGAAAGGACGCAATATCGTACCGTTGGTAATAATCCTCGCTGGACTGAAAAAACTTGATGAACGTGACGGGAGCGAGCAGCACGAACGGCGTTCCGTCCACGATAATCGCAAACTGTCCCTCAAGCAGGCCGGCCGCGACCGCATCGGGCCTCTCCGTGTTCTGGAAGAGCGGGAACGGCGTAAATGTTTTGTCTTGAATAAATTCCTCGATATAGCCGCTCTCGAGAATGCTGTCCGTATCGATCAGGTCCAATCGCCGGTTGACCTCCTGAATCGTCTTCTCTTCGGCGATTCCCCTTATGTATACCACGACGACCGTCGTTTGCGTCCGCTTGCCGATCCGCTTGTATTCCATGCGCAAATCCGCCGATTTGATCTTGGCGCGGATAAGCGCCGTATTCGTGCGTACGCTTTCGGTAAAACCTTCCTTCGGCCCGCGGACGACGGTCTGCGAGCTGGGCTCTTCGACTCCCCGCTTCTCGCTGCCGCCCGTATCAGCGGCGATCACCGTCGCGAACCCGTCCAGCAAAATAACGGAGCAGCCCTCCAGAATCGCCAGCAGCACATGATCCAAGCTGTTAAGCTGCCGAATGGCTCCTACGGTTATCGAACGCAGCATTAAGGCTTGCAACGGCTCTTCCTCATACTCGTCCGCGACCGGCTTTAAGCCCTCATCCAGCATGCTCATCATTAGCGTATTGATTGACGCGTCATTCGAAATATCCGAAATATAGACTAAGGCCGCACGCTTGTTCCGCAGCACTTGAAACCGCCTGATCACGATGTCCGGCTCCGTGCCAAGCTCCCCGGAAAGCCATTTTATATTCGCATCCAAATCGTTGGACAAAGCCTTCACAGCATCAGAGCCGGATTCGTTTCCGCTCTTTGGGGATTCGCTCACTCCGCATGCTCCTTTGCAGCCAGTCTGTTCTTAAAGGCGACGATCATGACCAACATAATCGGAAATACTATTTGAAACAGCGGAAAATGGTACTTCAAGTTATAGCGAAATCCGAACCAAATATGCTCCATGTAATTCCTAAACAAGAAGGAGCCTCCGAAAATGATGCCTCCCGCAAGCAGGATCGCCGTTTTATTAGAAAGCTTCATCAAGTACCGTATTCCGAGCACGGCGCCTAAATAGTAGGATGTCAGCTTGAACATGACGCCCGTGAACAGGAGAAGCGCTACAAGCGGGTCGATCCGCTCCAGTACTCTGGCCGCTTCGATGGAACTTGTAAGCTGCATGAGCGGAACACTTACAACAGGCGCCAGCTTGCCCATTCCCGCTACGATAAGCAGATTCGTGAGCGTAATGAAGAGTCCGGAAATCAGGTAGCATTTCACAGCGATCGCCGTAACCGCGTTCCGGTTGTCGGCATATTTCCAAAACATGAGGAACAACACGAGCTCGCCGAACGGAAACGACACCGTCTCGGGAAAAGCCGCGTCCCATACCGGTTTAATCCCTTCATCCAATACGGGCATGATATTTTCAAGGTTGAGCAGGCCGGTACCGGCCATAAGCAGAAACAATAAGGCATAAATGACGATGACGATCGGAATCGTAAATTCCGCCATCCGGAAAAAAACGGCCACGCCGCCGAGAATCGATAATCCCGCCGTTACGCAAATCAGAAGCATAACCGCGGCCAGCGGCGTTTGCGGAAGCAGGTAAATGAGGCTCAAATCACCGAATTCCCGTACGTTTCGTATCGATTTATAGCAAAAATACAGAACGTAGCAGACGGAGACGAGATAGCCCGCAGGTTTACCCAAATACTTCATTATGATTTCGAATAAATGCATGTCCGGTTCGTATCGGTATAAAACGAGATTGACTCCCCATAACAACGCAAGCCCGCACAGCATTCCGATAAAAACAGACAGCCATGCATCTTTGCCCGCTTCGCTAGCCAGCAAAAACAAAGGGGAGCTGCCGATCAAAAACAATACGATCATCGATCCAAGCTGATTAAGGCTGATCCGCTCCATCATCCTCCCACCTTCTCGTCCCTGCGCTAGGTATCCGTTATCTTCCCCCCGAAGGTGGGAATTTATGCATCTTTTACCGTGAATTAGCGGACATGATGACAAAAAAAAGAGACTTGTTCTCGTCCAATGGACGCAACAAGTCTCTTTATCTAAATGGATATTACGCCGGAGCATGATGCTTACGCCCGGGGATCTCTCCCGTTTCTTCAAAAACACGCACAATTTCGTCGATTTCCTTCTTGAGCTCATTCAGAAGCTCCGCTTCGGGTACCTTACGGATCATTTCCCCGTAACGGAACAGCATGCCTTCACCCCGTGCGCCGGCAATGCCGATGTCGGCCTCCCGCGCTTCGCCGGGACCGTTCACCGCGCAGCCGAGAACCGAAACCTTTATCGGCACTTTGATTTTCGAAATATAATCCTCTACTTCATTAGCGATGGAGAACAGATCGATATCGAGACGGCCGCAGGTCGGACAGGACACAAGCGTCGCCGCGTTCGTGATCAGTCCGAACGTCTTCAGCAGCTCGCGCGCTACCTTCACCTCTTCAACCGGATCAGCGCTAAGGCTGATCCGCACCGTATTGCCGATTCCCATCGCTAGAAGAGCGCCGATACCAGCCGAGCTTTTGATCGTACCCGTATGCAGCGTACCTGCTTCCGTAATGCCAAGATGCAGCGGATATTTGATTTTCTCCGCTGCCATACTGTAAGCGGCAATGGCCATCGGCACATCCGACGCTTTAAGCGACACGATAATATCGTGGAAATCAAGATCCTCCAGTATGCCGATATGGAACAATGCGCTCTCCACCATAGCCTCGGGTGTCGGATAGCCGTACTTCTCCAGCAGATGATTTTCAAGCGAGCCCGCGTTTACGCCAATTCGGATCGGAATGCCCTTATCCTTGCAGGCGTTAACGACCGCTTCAACCTTCTCGCGGCGTCCGATGTTGCCCGGGTTAATCCGCACTTTGTCTACGCCGTTCTCAATGGCCATGAGAGCCAGACGGTAATCAAAATGGATATCGGCAACAAGAGGAATGTGAATGCGCTTCTTGATTTCTTTAATCGCTTCTGCCGCTTCCTTGTTGTTGACGGTGACGCGCACGACTTGGCAGCCCGCTTCCTCGAGACGCAAAATTTCTGCAACCGTCGCTTCCACATCTGCCGTCTTGGTCGTGCACATGCTCTGAATGATCACTTCATTGCTGCCGCCAATCGTTAGATCGCCGACTTTAACCGCTACCGTATCTTGACGCAAGTACATAAGCTTATCTCTCCCATGAACGCCAAAATTCCACCCTTGACGAGCGGTTAAAAAAACCGCTCGGCCGGGTGGAGATAATGACGGTAATAGCTGATCCATACGACGAAAGTTAGGCGCTCTCTTCCTTCTTCTTGCCTTTCTTGGCGGCAAGCTCAGGCATGATTTTGTCCTTTACGGATTGCTCCGTAATAAGACAAGTGCTTACATCGTCACGCGACGGCACCTCATACATGACCTCAAGCATAATGCCCTCGATAATGGCCCGCAATCCGCGTGCGCCCGTGTTGCGCTTGATCGCTTCCTTCGCAATCGCATCAAGTGCGGCCGGCTCGAAGTCAAGCTTCACATTGTCCATTTCAAGCAGCTTCTGATATTGCTTCACAAGCGCATTCTTCGGTTCGGACAAAATCCGGACAAGCGCCGGCTCATCCAGCGGCTCCAAAGTCGATATAACCGGCAGACGGCCTACAAACTCCGGAATTAGGCCGAATTTCAGCAGATCCTCAGGCAGGACCATCGTCAAATATTCGCCGGCTTTCAAGTCTTTCTGCGCTTCGCCCGTGGAATTAAAGCCGATGACCTTCTTGCCGATCCGGCGTTTGATAAGCGATTCGAGACCGTCGAACGCGCCGCCGCAGATGAACAAAATGTTCGTCGTATCGATTTGGATAAATTCCTGATGCGGATGCTTGCGGCCGCCCTGCGGCGGAACGGAAGCAACCGTGCCTTCTAAAATTTTGAGCAGCGCTTGCTGAACGCCTTCGCCCGATACATCGCGCGTAATCGACGGATTCTCGGACTTGCGCGCTACTTTATCGATTTCATCGATATAAATAATGCCGCGCTCCGCTTTCTCTACGTCATAATCGGCAGCCTGGATAAGCTTGAGCAGGATGTTCTCGACGTCCTCGCCTACATAACCCGCCTCCGTCAACGAAGTGGCATCGGCAATTGCAAACGGCACGTTTAATATTTTAGCCATGGTCTGCGCGAGCAGCGTCTTGCCGGAGCCCGTCGGGCCAAGAAGCAGAATGTTGCTCTTCTGCAGTTCCACGTCTTCGATCTTGCTGCCGGAATTAATCCGTTTGTAGTGGTTGTATACCGCCACGGACAACGATTTCTTCGCAAACTCCTGACCGATGACGTAGGAGTCCAGAATTGCTCGAATATCCTTCGGTTTCGGAATATCCTTCAGATCGAGCTCTTCTTCGTTCCCGAGCTCCTCCTCGACGATTTCCGTGCATAGCTCGATACACTCATCACATATATAGACGCCGGGACCGGCAACTAGTTTACGGACTTGGTCTTGCGATTTTCCGCAAAACGAGCATTTCAACTGGCCTTTTTCGTCGTTGAATTTAAACATGTTATCACCCCTTCGATTAAATCGTCGATACCGGTGTTGTAATTACCTTGTCAATCAGACCGTATGCCAGAGCCTCTTCCGCGCTCATAAAATAGTCACGGTCGGTATCACGGTCGATTTTATCATAAGGCTGTCCGGTGCGCTCTACGTAAATTTGATTCAGCTTCTGCTTCGTCTTCAAGATCCAATCCGCATGAATCTTAATGTCCGTCGCTTGACCACGCACGCCGCCGAGCGGCTGGTGAATCATAACCTCTGCATTCGGAAGCGCGAAGCGCTTGCCCTTGGCACCCGCCGTAAGCAGCAGAGAGCCCATGCTTGCCGCCATGCCCATACAAATGGTGGACACGTCGGGCTTTATAAATTGCATCGTATCAAATATCCCCATCCCCGCAGTTACGGAGCCGCCGGGCGAGTTAATGTACAGATGGATGTCTTTCTCCGGATCGTCGGCCGCCAGAAACAGCAGCTGTGCAATGATAGAGTTTGCTACATCGTCATCAATTGCGCTCCCCAGAAAGATAATGCGGTCCTTCAGCAAACGGGAGTAAATATCGTAAGAACGTTCCCCACGGTTTGTTTGTTCGACTACGATCGGTACCAGATTCATGCGACCAACCTCTTTTCGTTTTATGACTTTGGTTACTTACTTATTGTAACACGTCATCGTAATGATGTCATTTTTCCAATAGTACATTATACGATAACGGTCTTGCGATATGTACGGAGATTAGCCCCCGGGCCGAGCACATTTTCCTATGTAGTGTCAAAATAAGGCACGTATCTATGACGTGCCTTATCCTGGGTAAAACGTCTATTTAATTATCGTGATGTGCGTAATTAAACCTCTTTGCTGTTTTCAAGCAGGAACGTGATCGTTTTGCGAAGCGTGATATCTTCCTGCAGGTTAGTCAAGTTGCCGTTATTCTCGAAAATTTCACGAAGCTCTTCGGCAGGGCGGTTATACGAAGCGGACAGCCGCTCAAGCTCGGAAGACAAATCCTCTTCCGTAACTTCAATGCCTTCTGCCTTAGCAATCGCTTCAAGAACAAGATTATTCAGTACGCGTTTCTCGGCATCGGCGCGCATTTGCTCGCGAAGCACGGCCTCGCTCTGACCGGAGAACTGGTAATAAAGCTCCATGTTCATTCCTTGCATGCGAAGGCGGTTCTCAAAATCCTTAATCAGGTAGTCCGTCTCAGTGACGACCATCGGCTCAGGAATTTCAACTTCTGCCGCTGCTGCAGCTTTGTCAACGATCGCGTTAGCGCGAGTTTGCTCGTTTTCTTTCTCCTTGCGCTCTTTCATCTTGGCAATAAGATCTTGCTTGTACTCTTCAAGCGTATCGAATTCGCTGACATCCTTCGCGAACTCATCGTCTAGAGCCGGCAGGCTCTTGCGCTTGATTTCATGCAATTTCACTTTGAACACGACCGGTTTGCCGGCCAGGTGCTGCGCATGGTAGTCCTCCGGGAACGTTACTTCGATGTCTTTGAAGTCGCCGATTTGCATGCCGACGACTTGATCCTCGAAGCCGGGAATAAACGATTTCGATCCGAGCTCGAGCGAGTAACGCTCGCCTTGTCCGCCTTCAAAAATCTCGCCGTCAATGAAACCGTCGAAGTCAATTACGGTAATGTCGCCGTCCTGGGCAGCACCTTCTTCAATAACCGTCAACTCCGCGTGACGCTGCTGCAGACGCTCCAGTTCAGCCGCTACTTCCTCTTCCGATACGCCAGCCGAAACGGCTTCCATTTCAAGACCTTTGTATTCGCCAAGTTTTACTTCAGGCTTAACGATTACTTTTGCTTTGAACTTGAAGGCTTGGCCTTTGCCGAATTGCTCAACGTCAATCTCAGGACGGTCAACCGGCTCTACGCTTGTTTCTTTCACCGCTTCGGAGTATGCATCCGGCAGCAAAATATCAATCGCGTCCTGATACAGGCTTTCAATCCCGAAACGGGATTCGAAGATGCCGCGCGGCACTTTACCTTTGCGGAATCCGGGTACGTTTACCTTCTGAACGACTTTCTTAAATGCTTGATCAAGAGCATCAGAGACTTTCTCCGCGCCTACCTCCACGTCGATTGAAACGATGTTCTTGTCTATTTTTTCCCAAGTTGCTTTCATTTTATGCCTTCCCCTCCGAAAATGCTCATGCATCACTAGTATTCACGTTTCATAAACCATTCTATTATAATCAAGATGGACAACCATTTCAAGACTGCGGATCATCATCGCCCGATTGCTGCAAGACAGCAACCTGTCTAAGCGCCCTGCAGGCTTGCTCGTAACGGAACCTTAAACCTTCGGAAATACCGTATGTATCGCGAATATCGTCATCATTAGCCGAGCCGTAGACGGTTAGCAGCAGCGTCAAATGCAGTGCGGCGGCAAATATATCTACCGTGTCCTCATCTTCCCTTAGCATCCAATGATAGGCAGCCGTTCCGTACAAAAATTGTAAACTTTCCTTCCAGAGCTCTCCGGCAAAATGAGGCAATGTCGGATCGTCCACCTCTGCCGCCTGCGCGGTCCGCTCCAATATCCGGACGACAGGCTCCGGAAAATCCTCCATAGACAACGGAGTTTCGTCCAACTCAAGCTGTACCGTCTCCCCGAGACGCTCAATGGTCAGAGACCCGGTTACGCCTCTCTTGCGCAAGCACTGCAGCGCCTTAAACTGGACGACGGGATGCACCGGTTCGGTCAACAGCCATTTCTCAATGGAATCATTGATGTCAGGCGATTGGATATAAGCGGCACGTTCAAGAGCAAGCAGCTGTTGATCGATCATAGGGTGATGCTGCATGATGTAAAGCACCTGATTCACATACGCTTCATCCTGATCCGGCGGATTCAGAAGCTGCTCGCGAATCGACGCTTCATTCTCCTCCTCGTGCTTCACCGCCAGGAGGCTTGTCCCTTCATCTGCCGTTCCGTTCTCGGGAAAAGCCATGTCAAGCCATGTCAGAAGACTGTCCCACTCTTCATAATGGCGCTCATCCTCGCCTTGGCATTGCAGCAAAAAACGCAGCAGCTCCTTGGCCTCCCCGTATTGCTCCGCTTCCAGCATCCGCGTCAGCTGAATTTGATAATGATCCAGCATGCTTGGGAACAAATAAACGTTATCCTTGTTGTCGCCTTGTGTGTCATTGGGAGTCGTTATGATAACACCGCCTTATGTTCACGCCGTTTGTACATTCGACTAATCTTGCGTTCGATTATACCATGTACGAATGAAAGAAAAAACAAATACCGCAGCCAATCGTTATTTTTAAAAATATGCTTGCAATATAACTTTAGTTTGTGGTATATTATTACTTGTGTCCCGGTAGCTCAGCTGGATAGAGCAACGCCCTTCTAAGGCGTCGGTCGGGGGTTCGAATCCCTCCCGGGACGCCATCAAATTAAACTTAAATTCATGCTGTGGTCTACATAAGACCTCCAAGCCCTTGATCTACAAGGAATTGGAGGTCTTCTTTATTTGACTTTAGCGATTTTGCTGTTACTTGCTTCCGGAAAGGGAATGAGATTTGGTGAAAAAGGGCGGACTCGCGCCGGCTGTGTCCCGTGAGCGGAATGTAGCGGCCAGCTAAATGGTTGGCAACCATTCCTTACAAGTATCTGCCCGTACTTGCAGTTCATTAAACAACAAGCCGGCGTGGTAGCCGTCGCAAACGGCATGGTGGAACTGTCCGGATAACGGCAACTGTATTTTATCGTCATGATGAAAAAATTTTCCTATTGTAAAGATAGGCAGCAAATAGGTTCCCTCGTTATAGACGTTCAGGTTAAAGCCCGTGAAGCTGACCCACGGAATGCTGGAAATGGGGAAAGTGTTAGGCGGTTCGTTTGCTTTAGCGGCAAATTGTTTAACACTTCCGTACATTTTCATATCATCAAGATAACGGCTGTAGAAACCGTTAAATTCTTCACCGTACAAAGTCCAGATGCTTGAAAAAGTTTTATCATCGTCATGGAAAATTGTAAAGCTGGGAGATAAGCTATCCCAATAGCCTAACCTGCCTTCGGAATCAAAACATGTGCGAAATTCACTGTGACGATTTACCACCGTAGTTATCATGTGGATTAGCGCCGGGTACAGCTTAATCCCCTTTTTCTTAAGTTCTGACAGCAGAAGGGTAATGTCAATATTTGCCGTCATGCTATAGGTGCATCTGACATTGTTTAAATAATGATCAAAATAGGGTTTTCTACTCCAGTTATCCATAACAATCGGATTGAAATTCATATATAATGACCTCCTAAAATTATTGCATTTTTCATTTTAGGAGGTCTGTTCGACTGATTTAACCATATCCTCATCACAATCCCTCTAGAAAGTATTCTGTAACGACGAGTATACCATCACCATAGCCACAACATCAAAAAATGCTTATAACTGATTGCTAATCTTGAACAACTGAGCTTCCCGTCTCTGCAGGAGCAGCTTTTCTTTATTTTCCCGCTTCCGTTTGCGCCGATTTGGCGGA
Organism: Paenibacillus harenae DSM 16969; assembly: GCF_000422465.1. Lineage (GTDB taxonomy): Bacteria > Bacillota > Bacilli > Paenibacillales > Paenibacillaceae > Pristimantibacillus > Pristimantibacillus harenae. Next base: position 520,256 of record NZ_KE383843.1, read on the forward strand.
GGTCAGCACTTTTCTGTAAAGATAAGCCGAGACGGAAATTAGCACGGCACCGATCAACACCGGCGTAACCAGGAAGGACCAGCTTGCGCCGCTAAGCAGAACGACTAACGGGTCCGCGCCGGCAGGAGGATGAACGGTCCGTGTATACTGCATCAGAAGGATGGATAAGCCTACCGAAAATGCCATTGACCAGATGGACGTTCCAACCAGATGCAGGATGGCAAGGCCGATCGCCGTGCTGATGATATGTCCTCCGATGATGCTGCGCGGCTTCGCCAGCGGGCTCTCCGGCAGTACGAATGCAATGACACAGCTTGCCCCGAAAGGCGCCATTAAAAAAGTTAAAGATACGGCGTCGCCAAGATATAACAACAACGCTATGGCTAAAGTCCCGCCCGCTGCCGCCAGCAGCGGCTTCCCCATTATTTTTCCCCACATAGGAATCGCCTCGTTTCGGTTTATTGAAAACGATGGTATCATAGAACTTATCCATTTGAATATTGAATGTTTCCGATACGAATCATTTCAAAATCCGATACCTAAGGGGAAAACGATATGATGGAATCATGGGAAGGACGTTTTTTCGTTACATTCACGACCGTATTGGAAGAAAAGAGTTTCAGCCGCGCCGCCGACAAGCTGAGGTACGCCCAGTCAACCGTTACGGCGCATATCCGGCATTTGGAGACGACCAGCGGGAAGAAGCTGTTTCACCGCCTGCCGCGAGGCGTCGAACCGACCGAGAACGGGCTCCGGCTAGCGCCATACGCTTATGAATTTATCCGGCTCGGCCAGTCGCTGCAGGATGCTTTCGCTGATACCGGCGCTCCCTCCGGCATTGTCCGGTTAGCGGCGCTAGAGTCGTTCACCGTTTCCCATATGCCTCCATTCCTGACTGCGTTTCTGCAGCAATTCACGAAGGTGAAGCTCCGCTTCGCGCCCGGCCTCAAGAACGACATTATCGCGAATGTCGTTAATCATCAGGCGGATGCAGGAATTCTGCCTATGGATCCCGGGCGGGATGACCTCCACTTTACGCCGCTGCTGGAAGAGAAGCTTATGCTCGTCTGTTCTCCCGCGCTTCGCGAACGAATCGAACGTCAGGGCTGGGGCTCACTAAGCGATACCGCGTTCATCAGCTTTGGCGAGCAATGCATCTATCACGCCTACGGACGCGACGTCATGCAGGCTGCTAAGGTAGTGCTTGGGGATCAGCTGTCCTTTTCCAGCGTCGAGCTTATTAAGCAAACCGTGAGCTGCGGCATCGGGATCGCCTTCGTACCGGAATCGAATGTGCGGACGGAAATTGCGGACGGTACGCTGCTCCCCCTCCCGTACGACCGTCAGCTGACGATGACGCACGGGGTTATTACCCGCAAAGGCCGAGAGCCAAATTCGGCTGCGCAAGCCTTTCTTCAGCAATTAACGGATTATTTTAAAAAACAATAAAACGGATGAGCCATAACGTGGCCCATCCGTTTCTTGGAGTTAAACTGAAAATGCCGTTTGCTTGCTTTCAACGAATCGGTATAGCCGTTCCTACTTGGCCTCGGTCAACTCGCTGCGTTATCGAAAATATTTAATAGAAAAGTCGACAAAAAAGCGCAAGGATTCGATCAGACTAAACGCAGGTTTGGGCACGGTAACGTTCCGTCAACTATGCTGGTTTTTGCGTTAGCGGCATCCAACCGTTTGGAGCAACCTCCCGCCGTCCTTATTCCGCTCCGTTACGGAGCAGTTCTGCCAGTTCTTCTCTCACCCGTCCGAATGAAAGCACCTCTTCCTTGAATACTTCCCGCGCCCCCCAGTTCGTTTTCATATTTACGTTCTGGAAGAGGTCTACGGTCACGTCCTCGAAAGCCTGGTGCATATTGTTATCGAACCAGTCCGTATCCGCCGCCGCATGATTTTGAACGACAGCCTGCATATCGAAATCGTTATCGTCGGACAACGAGAAATAAACAATCGCATGTTTTGCTTCCGGGTCGTCTGTGACTACCTCTACTACTGCGCAAGTCAAACCTTGCCACTCTGTTGCCCACCTAACGTTCGCTTCTACTAATTGCAATGATTATAACCTCCCGCTTCACCTGTTAAAACAGTCCCATTGATTCGATATGCCGCTTGGTCGTTTCCGTCCCGTAATCGTGCAGTTTTTTGTAAATCCGTTTCATGATATCATCATAGCCTTCATTTATTTCGGCGTTGCTGCTCATATTGAACGGATTGAGCCCAAAATGGCCTGTCTGAGCCTCATCCATGCTGGACAGCTCGTCAAACAGCTCCCTCAGCCGGATATGCTCTCTTTCATTTAAATAAACTTCCAGCTCGTAGGCCGCCGCTTCCGGATCCTCCAAAATTTGTCCCGCTTGAACGGATACGTAATAGGGCTTTCGTCCCTCATGCTCTGCCTCGTTCTTGCTCATGAACGGATTCCCCTTTCCTGTTAGCTTCCTTTACAACCCTACTAGCATTCCCCTTCGGACAGACATTTTATCCCTTTTTTCAGCATATAACTGATATTATCGCTGCATGAGACCAGCTAAAGAGAGGAATGAGATCGATGTGTGGAATTACCGGCTGGATCGACTGGAACCGTGACCTTACGAAGCAAAGCGAAAGCTTGGAGAAGATGACCGATACGCTTGCACCGCGCGGTCCCGACGCTTCCGGCACGTGGATATCGGCGCATTGCGCATTAGGCCATCGGCGCCTTTCCGTTATTGATCCTGAGAACGGAGCCCAGCCGATGATCCGTCATACGGGCGACGACAAATATGTCGTAGTCTATAACGGTGAATTATATAATGCGCTCGAGCTTCGCAAGGAATTGGAAAGCAGGGGAAGAACATTTACGACAAGCTGCGATACGGAAGTGCTGCTGGTCGCTTTCATGGAGTGGGGAAAAGCTTGCGTCGAACGCTTTAACGGCATTTTTGCTTTTGCGATCTGGGATGTCGTGCAGCAGGAACTGTTCCTGGCCCGCGACCGGCTTGGCGTCAAGCCGCTGTTCTACAGCCAGCAGGACGGGCTTTTTATTTTTGGCTCGGAGCAGAAATGCATTTTGGCGCATCCGGCAGTGAAGCCGGAGGTCGGCGCCGAAGGGCTGGCCGAAATTTTCATACTCGGACCCGCGCGCACGCCCGGCCATGGCGTATACAAGCAAATCAGCGAGCTTCGGCCGGGAAAATGCATGACGGTCAGCCGCTCAGGCATTAAGACAGTTACCTATTGGCAGCTTAAGAGCAAGGCGCATGATCATAATACAAGCGAGACCGCTGAACATGTCGGCGGACTCCTAAAGGATACCGTGGAACGTCAGCTCGTATCGGACGTGCCGGTATGCACGCTGCTGTCGGGCGGTCTGGATTCCAGCGCTCTGACGACGCTCGCCGTTAACTATTACAATCGGACCGGCCAAGGCAGCGTGCACACGTATTCGGTCGATTACCGGGATAACGACAAGCATTTTCAAGCGCATGCGTTCCAGCCGAACAGCGACGCACCGTGGATTGAACGCATGACCGCGCACCTGGGCACGGTCCATCATTCGATACAATTCGACACGCCCGAACTTGCCGAAGCCTTGCAGGCAGCCACCTATGCCCGCGACCTTCCCGGCATGGCGGATGTGGACGCGTCCCTCCTGCTGTTCTGTCATGAAATTAAAAAGGATGCGACCGTTGCGATTTCCGGTGAAGCTGCCGATGAGATTTTCGGCGGATACCCCTGGTTCCACCGTGAAGAAGCGTTGAATGCGAACACGTTCCCGTGGTCGCTCGCATCCGCCATGCGCGCCGACCTCCTTGCGCCGGACGTAGCGGCTTGGATCAAGCCGCTGGATTATATCGGCGACCGCTATTCGCAGGCGATTGCCGAGGTGCCGCATCTGGACGGAGAGAACGATCAGCTTCGGAAGATGCGCCAAATGTCGTACTTGAACATTACGCGGTTCATGCCGACGCTGCTTGACCGGAAGGACCGGATGAGTATGGCGGCAGGCCTCGAAGTGCGCGTACCGTTCTGCGATCACCGTCTGGTCGAATATGTCTGGAACATTCCATGGGAGATTAAAACATCCGGCGACCGCGAGAAGGGAATACTGCGCAAAGCGCTGAAGGGCGTACTTCCGGACGATGTCCTGACCCGCAAAAAAAGCCCGTATCCCAAAACGCATAACCCGAATTATTTGGCCGCCGTCAAAGGCTTGCTTCTAGAGGTGCTGGATGATCCGACATCCCCGCTGCTCCCGCTTATCAATGCGAAAAAGGTGAGGGAGCTCGCTGAATCGGATTCCGCAAAATCGAACATTCCATGGTTCGGCCAGCTCATGTCCGGTCCGCAGCTGTTCGCCTATTTATATCAGGTGAACTTGTGGTTGAAGCATTATAAGATTGTCATTGCGTAGGGCAAACGATTGCGAGCGGGAAGTCCTCCCGCTATTTTCTTAGTTGGACTACACTTCTTCACCGTCTAGCAGGAAAAGCTCCCGTTATTTCGACCGATTTTGTCTGAAATGCGATGAAATGGGCGGATTAACGGGAGAAATTCCCGTTAGAATCGTTTTTAGCTATATTAAAGTTATTTAACAGGAGAAATTCCCTTTCATGCGGATACGTCTATACATTTAAACCTGGAATCAGAAAGAGTCCGTAAACAAAATTTCATTTCAAAAAACCCCGGCCGCATAGCCGTTTCTACTGGAAGCAGAAACGCTGCGGTTCGGGGTTATTTGGCATTTACGCCTAATTAAAGGTGCTCTAATTGAGGCAGCAGCTTTCGCAGCGCTTCGCCGCGATGGCTGATTTGCTGCTTCTCTTCCTTCGAGAGCTCGGCCATGCCGCGATTCAGGCCTGGAAGCCAGAACAGCGGGTCGTAGCCGAAGCCGCCGGCTCCGTGCGGACGGTCCGTAATCATGCCGTCCACCGTGCCTTCCGCTTCAATAAACATACCCGTCGCCGGATCGTACAAGGCAAGCGCGCATACAAATTGTGCTCTGCTCAGTATGAGTGAGCCGTCCGGCAAATCCGGATTCGGACGCGCGGAATCCGCCGCATTCATCTGCAAGCGAGCGAGTTCCCGCAGCAGCTTCGCATTATTATCGGCGTCCGTCGCCCCCTCCCCCGCATAGCGGGCAGAGTATACGCCCGGCTCGCCGTTCAGCGCTTCAACGCGCAGACCGGAATCATCCGCGAGCACCGGCACGCCGAGCGCGTCGCCGGCGGTCTTCGCTTTAATTCGGGCGTTATCCGCGAATGTCAGGCCATCCTCAACGATGTCCGGAATTTGCGGATAATCCAGCAGGCTTGCCGCTTCTTTGCCAAGCTTCTGCAGCGCGTGAGCGAACTCCTTCACTTTACCGGCATTTTTGGTGGCAATGACGATGACGTTTTGGGATAACAGGGATGGTTTTGTCATTAAGGCTAACCTCCGATACGGTCCGCAATCGGTCCAAGCACCTCAATCTGCTTGCTGATCAGCTCCGTGATGCCCGCCTCGCCCAGCGCAAGCAGCTGGTTCAGTTCATCGCGCGAGAAAGGAGCTTCCTCGCCCGTGCCCTGCACCTCAACGAACTTGCCGCTGCCGGTCATCACGACGTTCATATCCACCTTCGCCTTCGAATCTTCATCGTAATTCAAATCCAGCATCGCCTTTTCCTGGATAACGCCGACGCTGACCGATGCCAGAAAATCGGTAATCGGAAATTTGGCGAACTGCGTTTTTTCCGACAGCTTCTGAACCGCCAGGCACAGAGCGATGAACGATCCCGTAATGGAGGTCGTTCGCGTGCCGCCATCCGCTTGGATGACATCGCAGTCCAGCGTGATCGTCCGCTCCCCGAGCGCCTGCAAATTAACGACTGAGCGCAAAGCGCGCCCGATCAGCCGCTGAATTTCCATCGTTCGTCCCGTCAGCTTTCCCTTCGCCGCTTCGCGGATATTTCTCGAATGCGTCGCCCGCGGCAGCATCGCGTACTCCGCCGTAATCCAGCCCTTGCCTTGTCCCTTCATGAAAGGGGGTACCCGTTCCTCGACGCTGGCCGTACAGATCACCTTCGTATCGCCGACCTCGATGAGGACCGAGCCCTCCGCATATTTATTTACGCCTGTCGTTATCGTTACCTGCCGCAGCTGGTTCGTTTGCCTGCCATCAATTCGCATGCTTTTGCCTCCTGAGTAACTCAAAGTTCGTTTAGTTTGATCATTCACTAACATACCATTCCACAATCTTTCCTATTTTACCAAAGTGGACATTGAAATGCACTCAAGGAAAGGAAAAAGAAAAGGGACCTCTCCGGATGCCAACAAATCGGCAAGGGAGCATCCCTTTAATAAAAGAAGGCTGCCCTTCAAGGTCGATGACCTAGAGGGGCAGCCGCTTGAAGCATCTGTATGATTACGATTTGATGGCGTTAACGTGATGCGGTCTGCTAACCGGCTCGCTGTAGGATTGATCGGCATCGTCAATGATATTGGTCTCGCCGTTAACCTTGAGCTGGACCGAATCCGCGCCTGTCGTCTCCGTGATCGAGAGAACGAGCGCTTGAAGCATCTCCGCCGGAAGCTTCTGACCGGCCTGATAGGCCTCATCCTGCAGGTCGACCGTCACGACCTCGCCCTCCTGTACGATGTTTTTCACTTCTACATCCGGTAAAATGACGCTCGTCAGCTCCTTCGTGTTAAGCGGTCCGGAAATCAGCTGCTCGATCGCCGCCTGAGCAGGCGATGCCGAACGGTCCACAAGCCGAGTTACCGGTACGTAATACTGCTCGTCGTTCAACGTTTGGGCCGAGAAATACAACGTGACCGGCGTTGACTGCGCGTAGTTGACTCCGTTCGCCGTTTCGATATTGATGCCGATATCCCTCGTGAGCGCATCGTCAAGCGGGAAAGCGTCCACCGGCATTTCCGTCAATTTGGCGCCTTCATACCAGATTTCAACGCCCTCGATCCCCGTCATCGCTGTCAGCGTCCACGTAATCGCTTCTACGATCGTACGCTCATCCTGCTCGTTATAGCTGGAGAACGGCTCCGAGAATTCAACGATGGCAAGCTTCTGTTCCTTATCGTAGGTATACTTTTTAATTTGAGTGCCTTGAGGAATGACCGCGCGGAAATCTTCCGGCAGCTGATTCGCGTAAGCACCGTTCTCCACCATCATTTCAAGCGCCTTTTGAGCTGCGACTTCATTGGTTCCCAGCGTTGTCTGAAGAGCGATCGGCGCCAAATAGCCGTTCCGGTCCTCCAAATACACCGTCATTTGCGTATCTTGTCCTTGCAGATCAGCCTGTCCGATTTCTTCGCCTTCTAATCCGTCCTGCACCTCAACCTGCGGCGGATCGATCGACTTGCCTGTCTCCTGCGAGAAAAAGCTGCAGCCTGCCGTAAGAATGGGAAGCACCAATACACCCGATAGCACTGCACCCCTAATCCATCTTTTTTGAACCATATTGACCTTTCCTCCCTAAATCAAGTTTTGCCTGGCGGCTTTGTACAACTCACTATTTGTAGTACTATGTATACGAGCCCTTCCCTGTTTTAGACCAGTTTTGTCCACAAAATCGTAAGGGGGTACAAAAACATGTCCAATCCTGAAGTTTATAGCCTTAACAGCCGCAAAGTAGCGGAAGCGACAGACGAATGGCTCATGAAGCGCGGGGTGACGAAGCTGGCGATCGCCGAGCTCGTTCATTTTCTGCAAAAGGAATATTTCCCTGATCTGACGCCCGAAGATTGCATCGTGCACGTCGATGCCGTTCTATCGAAGCGCGAGGTGCAAAATGCCGTATTGACCGGCATCCAGCTCGATATATTGGCCGAGGAAGGAAAGCTCATGCCGCCGCTGCAGGATATGATCAAGTACGACGAGAGTCTTTACGGCTGCGATGAAATTTTGGCGCTGTCGATCGTTAATGTGTATGGCAGCATCGGATTCACGAACTTCGGTTATATCGACAAGCTGAAGCCGGGCATTCTGGTCAGACTGAACGATAAAAAAGACGGTGAAATTCACACATTCTTAGACGATATCGTAGGCGCGATCGCCGCTTCCGCGGCCAGCCGGATCGCTCACCGCAAACAGGCGGAGCGGGAAGGCGTCACGCAGCCTCCGCTCGATTAAACGTACAGGAGGGGTCGAAAGATGAATTACGAAATTTTGTATAGAGGCGCTTTCGCCATGCTGAAGGTCAAGCTGAATCCGGGCGAGAACGTAAAGGCCGAGATGGGGGCGATGGTCTCCATGTCGCCGAATATCGATCTGAAGGGTACGGTCGACGGCGGCATTATGCGCGGGCTTGGCAGAATGCTGAGCGGCGAGACTTTCTTTTTCCAGGAGTTAACCGCAAATCGGGGGCAAGGAGAGGTTCTCCTTGCTCCCCCCTCCCTCGGGGATATCGAAGCGATCGAGCTGGACGGCTCCTATAAGCTGCTCGTTCAGAAGGATGGATTCTTGGCGGGTACAAGCGGTATCGAAGTGAATACGAAAATGCAAAATCTGGGTAGGGGTCTGTTATCCGGCGAAGGCTTCTTCATCGTGGAAATTAGCGGGAGAGGCACCGTGTTTCTATCCTCTTACGGCGCCATTCACGCCGTTAATTTGGCTCCCGGCGAAGAGATCGTCATCGATAACGGCCATCTGGTTGCATGGCCTGCCTATATGCAGTACAGCATCGATAAGGCGTCTAAGGGCTGGCTCTCCAGCATAACGAGCGGAGAAGCGATCGTCTGCCGGTTCCGCGGAGAAGGCGTCGTCCTCGTGCAGTCCCGGAACCCGTCGGGCTTCGCCAGCTGGTTAAAGAAATTCCTTCCCAGAGGCAATTAGAACCGATCGGCAGCCAGCCGCTATGCCTGCCTTATATTTGTACTTATCCTGTATTTCGTCCAGTTTGTTCGGCTTCAAACGCCGCTTTATGCAAAAATCCTCCTATCACTGGATGGAATCCAGTATAGAGAGTGAATGATCGAAAACAAAAACCGGCCCCGATCTCTATGCAGACCGGGGCCGGTTTTCTAGAACTCGACGAAAGGCCGTGCCGTTCTCGTCCGAACTCGAACGGGATTGCGTCGGAGAATTAATCGGCGATGCTCCAGCAGCCGGCGGCCGGCAGCCTAGGTTCTGCGCCGGATGATCAGGTCATCCATTGCCATGCGTTTGCAGGGCTGTCGGCAAACCGGCGTTCAAGAAAGGCTTGTTCGGCAAAACATGCAGCGAACGGACGAATCGGATCGTCTTCGTCTTGCCCCTCATGACGATGGAATGCGTCTCGGCCCGTTGGTCGGGAAAATAGCGGACACCGCCGAGAAACTCGCCGGGCGTTACGCCCGTCGCCGCAAAATAAACGTCGCCGTTCCCGATCATATCCTCCATGGAAAGCACGCGGTAAGGATCTTCAATGCCCATTTCGATACAGCGCTTGTACTCATTGCCGTCCGCCGGCATCAGCCGAGCTTGCAGCTCGCCGCCCAAGCATTTTAACGCAGCCGCGGCCAATACCCCCTCCGGCGCTCCGCCTGATCCTACGTAGAGATCAATTCCTGCTTCGGGAAACGCTGGCGCCATCGCCCCGGCAACATCGCCGTCCGATAAAAATTTGATGCGTACGCCGACTTTGCGGAGTACCTTCACGATTGATTCATGGCGGTCGCGGTCAAGAATCATGACCGTCAAATCCGCCACCTTCTTATTTAATCCGACGGCCGCTTTGCGGAGCGTTTCCTCCAGCGGATCGGTAATCGATAGTTTGCCGACGAGCGCCGGACCGAATGCCAGCTTCTCCATATACATATCCGGCGCGTGCAGCAGCTGTCCTTTGCCTGCAACGGCAATAACGGACATGGCATTATTAAGCCCCTTCGCCACGATCTCCGTTCCTTCCAGCGGATCGACCGCGACATCGACTTCCGGGCCGTTCATGCTGCCGACTTCCTCCCCGATATAGAGCATCGGAGCTTCGTCCATTTCGCCTTCGCCGATGACCACCGTTCCATGAATCGATACCGAATCGAACATCGCCCGCATGGCTGACGTTGCCGCTTCATCCGCGCTGTTCTTATCGCCTCTGCCCATCCAAGGCGCGGATGCCAATGCCGCCAATTCCGTAACCCTTACAAGCTCAAGCGCCAATTCTCTCTCCATTATCTAATCTCCTTCTCATTTCATATGACGGATATCTCTGAATAGAGTACACATTGAAGCCATTTCCGTTAATAAATATGTATCATATATTTATATATGATGCAATAATTATATATCTTTCTTCATTAAATCATCATTATCTGGCGTATGCAGAATAAATTCACTCAAACGATAAAAATAGCCTCGAAGCTGGGCTTCGAGGCTTTGATGCTGCACGATTTGATTACGAACAGACTGTATTCGTTATTTGACGCTGTTATACCATTCGTTCACTTCCATCTTAATTTGCTCGCCGCCGGACTTCTTCCAGTTTCCTACCATGGCGTCGAAAGCATCGACAGGCTGTTGACCGTAAATGATTTTGCTGAAGGTTTCGTTCAGCAGCTTATTCAGCAGCTCGTTTTTGCTTTGCATCGTTTCCGTTAACGGACCCATGTAGTAGTTTTTCATACGGATATCCTGCTGGTCCATAACAACCTTCATCGCATCCGTATTTTCCTTCAGACGGGTGTTGAACTCCTGCTTCTCATACGGCGTAGCCGGTTCTGCTCCGCCTGCCAGCTTCACATGCGTTTCGGCATATAGAGTCGGAATACGAGCGCCTTCATACGTAAGCGTGTAATAAAGCGGCGGCGCCGTTTGATCCTTCAGACCAGGGAACAGCTCAGGGTATTTCGCAATGTCGGCCGTAATCGATCCGTCAGGCAGCGTAGCGTAGTCGTAGCCCTCTGCGAAGCCCTTCTCGAATTCGCTGCCCGGCTGCGGATTCGCCATATGATCGAAGAACCAGTTGTAATAGTGTAAAATCGCTTCCGGATGCTCCGAGTTTTTGTTGATGAACACGTAGCCGTTCGCAGGCGGATTGCCTCCGGCGGAACCGATTTTGCCATCCGGGCCTGCAGGCACGGGATAAGCTTTATATTTCGCGCCCGGAACGTTATTCAGCAAGTCCGGGAAAGGCCAAGCAGGCAGCCAGTTCGGTCCGAATACGATGCCCGCTTTGCCCTTCGTGAAGAGCTCCGCGCCGGTCGACTCGTCAAGCAGCGCCGAATCCTGCGAGATGTAGCCCTTGTCCAGCCACTCCTTCAGCTTGCCGAGCGCCTGCTTCGCGGCCGGATTGATCGAGCCGTGCTCCAGCTTGCCGTCAGCCGATAGATTCCATTGGCCGGGCATCGTGCCGAATGCGCCGAAGACAAAGCCGATGTCCGTCATCCAGTTGCTGAAGCCGTTCTTAAAGCCGGTTGCAAGGCCAAGGGTATTCGCGCTGCCGTCTCCGTCAGGGTCGCCTTTAACGAAAGCGTCCATGACCGTCTCCATCTCGTCAATCGTCGCCGGCGCCTTCAGGTTAAGCTTCTCCAGCCAATCCTCGCGAATCCACATCACATGGTCCGCATTGTATGCATAATCAAGAATCGGCAGCGCCATCTTCCCGCCGTCGCGGGTAATCGGCAGCCAGATTGTCGGATCAAGATCAAGACCCGCTTTGTACGTTTCATTCGCGTATTGGTCGACCAGATCGCCAACCGGCATGAACTGGCCGGAATCGATCAGCATATTAACCGTTTCCAGGTCTCCACGGTAAACGACGACATCCGGCATCTCCTCGCCGGAGGACAGCATCAGGCGAAGCTTTGTTTTGTAAGCGTCGTTCGTGTTGGTAACGACCCAATCGTATTTGATGTCAATGCCCAGCCTTTCTTTAATGAGCCGGGTATGAACGTTATCCTCTATGGTTTCGCCTTCCTTGAAGACCGATCCGTTCTGGTTAAGGCCCCATACGGTGGAAAGCGTAACCGGCGTCGTATATTTGCCGTCTTTAAATCCTTCCTCGGCAGCCGCATTGCTTGGAGCCGCATCGTCCCCTCCGGTATTACCGCCGGTATTGGCCGGCTTGTTGCCGTTGTTGCTGCCGGAGCAAGCCGCAATCGCAAGCGCCATCGACAATACGATAAGAATGGATAACAACTTTTTCATCCCTTTGAACCCCCATAAGTTATTTTTTTGTAAAAATGCAACGATAATCCATCGTCAGTAACAAATATAATGTTGAGAATAATATTTATAAAGACCAATATTTTGTTATCCATACCTTTTTATCGCCTATTCCTTCACGGCCCCTAAAATAATGCCTTTCACAAAAAAACGCTGCAGGAATGGATACACGATCAAAATCGGAAGCGTTCCGATGAAGATCTGCGCTGATTTGACCGTACGCTGGGAAATGTTTTTCAGCTCGTTTATATCCGGGTTGATTTTGTTGAAATCCTGCTGGACGATGATCGTTTGGAGGAACGTAGATAACGGGTATTTCCGGTAATCGGTAATATACAACAGCCCGTCGAACCACGAATTCCAATGCGTAACCATCGTAAATAACGAGATCGTCGCAAGCGCAGGCATCGAAATCGGCAAATAAATGCTCCACAAGGTCCGGAATTGGCCGGCTCCGTCGATTAACGAAGCCTCCTCCAGCTCCTTCGGCACCGCTCGGAAAAAGTTCATCAGCAGCACCATATTAAAGACATTAACCGCGCCGGGCAGCACAAGCGCCCAAATGGTATTCATCAGATCCAGGTTGCGGATCAGCATGTACGCCGGCACAATCCCGCCGCTGAACAGCATCGTGAACAAGAAGTACCACGTGTAAACCGAACGGCTGCGGAACATGCCGTTATCCTTGGACAGCGCATAACCGGCCAATATCATAAGGGCCATGCCGACGGCTGTCCCGAGCAGCGTCCGCTCTACGCCGACAAGCATAGCATTGTGAAAATTATCGTTGTTTAACGTCTTCGCGTACGCATCCCAATTGAAGCCGATCGGCCACAGCCCGACCAGGTTCGCGTTAGCCGGCGAGCTGGCGCTGAAGCTGACCGCCAGAATATGAATAAGCGGCAGGATGCACGATACGCAAATGAGCGTAAGCAGCAAATAATTGAATACGGAAAAGGTTCGATAACCCGCTGATTTATGGTACATCATTCTCATCCTTTTTTGTGGAACTTTTAATTTCAAGCAGTAAGACCTGTCGGCGTCCATATCTATGAACGCAAACGTGTGGTGAAATATAAGCCTGGTTATACGAGGTAAACTTATCTTATACTTTAAAAAATACGGTAGCCTGCATATTTGAATGCCAACCGGTAAGAGAAGACGATCAAAATCAAGCCGATTAACGATTTGAACAGCCCTACGGCAGTTCCAAAGCTATACTGCCCGTTCAGAATCGCCGTCCGGTACACAAACGTATCGATAATGTCGCCCTTGTCATAGACGAGAGAATTGTACAAATTAAAAATTTGGTCGAAGCCGCCGTTCAAAATATTACCGAGCGACAGCGTGCCTACGACGACCGCGATCGGAATCATCGCAGGCATTGTGATGTGAATCGTCTGCTTCCAGCGCGTTGCCCCGTCGACCTCAGCCGCTTCGTACAGCGAAGGATTGACGCCCGACAAGGCAGCGAGAAATACAATCGTATTGAAACCGAAATTTTGCCATATATCGCTGACGACAACGGTGAAGCGGAACCAATCACCCTCCATCAGCCAAGGAATCGCGCCGATTCCAAGCCCGTTAAGCACTTGATTGACAACGCCCTCGCTGCCCAGCATATCGGTCAATATCGCGCCTAGAATAACCCACGAGATAAAATGCGGCAAATAAACCAGCGTCTGAACGACGCGCTTAAACAGCATCTTCCTGACCTCATTAAGCAGAATCGCGAAGACAAACGGCACGATCAGCCCGAAGACGATTTTGAGACCCGAAATAATTAACGTATTCCAAATGACCTGTTTGCTGTCCGGATACTCGAACATGAACCGGAAATGTTCCATGCCGATAAATTTTGACCCCAGCATGCCGTCGTAAGGTTTAAAATCTTGAAAAGCCATGATCAGCCCGCTCATCGGCACATAGGCGAATATAAATGTGGCGATGGCTGCCGGCAGCAGCATGAGATGCAAGGGCCATGTGCGACTCCATTTCTCTCTCGACCGGTTTAGTTGTTTGTTCGCCTGTGAAGTTGACTGCTTCAGCGGTTCGTTTATCGCACTTTCCACTGCGGTGCCCCTTTCCATGTCAAAATAAGATTGTTTTTTATCAGCTCTCCTGTATGATAATTTTATCAGTTCGATCTCCTGTTCTATAGACCACGTTCTTTGGAAGCATGCCATTTTGTTGACTTAAATAAGAGAGGGTAGAGCTATGCGCCTCAGAGAAAATACGTTTGCTAAAATAACATCCTTAATCGTACTCTTGCTCATTCCGATCATAATTCTGTATACGCTTTCCATCCAGACAAGCATCGATGTCATTACGCAAGAGATGAAATCGCTGAAGCAAAAAGACATCACCTTCCTGGCCAGCGAGATTGACAAAAGCGTAACGACGCTGTCGACGCTCGGCTTCCTGCTCAGCGAGGATATCCATATCCAGCAGCTGCAGAACCTTCATCTTATTGAAAGCGCCTATGAACGCAACGCCGAGAAGCTTCGCATTCTCGAGCGGCTGCGGCTGCTGAACGTCGCGCAGCGCTGGGACACCCAATACAGTATTTACGCGCCTGCCAGCGAACAAATTGTATCCACCAATACCTATCTCACGTACGACCTGGAGTCGGTGAAACGAATCCTAACGCCGAATTGGTCCTATAAAGAAATGACGATTCAAAATTTGAAGCAAAACCGGTTCGTGCGCCATATCGTTAAGCCAAAGAGCAAAACGGACGATATCGAAAGCGCAGGGATTATCGTCGAAATATCCTTTCCGGAGGAGCATATTATCCGGGATCTGGATGCGTTCAAACATGCCGGGAAAGGCGATCCGTTCCTCCTGCATCCGAACGGGGCCGGGGCTATCGAGAGCCGGTCTACGAACGCGGACATGCTGGCGGAAATTACGAAGATGATTCAAAGCTCGACGGTTGAAGAGGTTTCCAACCGGATCTTGAAGGTGGACGGCGCCTCCTTCCTCGTTACAACCGCGCATATCAAGACGCTCGACTGGTACCTTGTCGATTATGTGCCGCTTGCCGATATTCTGAAACCGATCGTCGCGAGCAGGAGCCTGTTCTATGGCTCTGTCACGCTGCTGCTTGTTATGAGCATTTTGGCCGGCTATCTGCTGTACCGCAACGTACAGCGGCCGATCGGTTTATTGATCCGGAATGTAAAGCGGCTTCAAGAAGGCAATTATTCGACCCGTATAACGGTGAACCCGCGAAACGAATTTACGTATTTGTTCCAACGCTTTAACGATATGGCCGCCCACACGGAGCAATTGATCCAGAAGGTTTATGTGGAGGAGCTCAGAAGACGGGAAGCGGACGTAAAGCAGCTGCAATCGCAGATCAATCCGCATTTTCTTTATAACTGCTTTGCGCTTATCCGCAGCCTGGCGCGGCTCGATAAGAAGGAATCGGTCATGAAGCTTGCCATGCATCTGTCCAAATATTACCGGTATACGACCCGGGTGGAAAAGCTGACCGCAACCGTCAGCGAGGAGCTGCAGCTGCTGGAAAGCTATTTGGAAATCCAGCAATTCCATATCCGGCATCTGTCGTACCGCATCGAAGTTCCCGAAGCGATGCAGGAGCTCGAGATTCCCAGGCTGCTGCTTCAGCCGGTCGTCGAAAATGCGGTGCTGCACGGCATTGAAAGGCATGAAGGCGACGGCATGGTTACGATTACGGGAGAACATAACGAGCGCGGCTATACGATCAAAGTGGAGGATAACGGGATCGGCATGTCGGAGGAGCAGTTGCGCACGCTGGAGAAACGCATTACGCATCCTCCCGACGACAATTCCGGCTGCGCGCTATGGAATGTCCGGCAGCGTCTCCATTATCAATTCGGGCCGGAAGCCTCGGTTGTCTTCCGGCTTCGTTCGGAGGGCGGCATCGCCGTCTATTTAAACTGGCCGAGGAGTCCGTAATCTGAAGCGCGATTACGATAAGAAAAGGAGAGATGCAAATTGTACCAATTGCTTATTGTAGATGATCAGCCGGATCTGGTAGAGGATCTGGCAAGCATGCTGCCCTGGGAAAGCGTAGGCGTCGCCTCCGTCTACCGGGCGAATTCCGGGCAAGAGGCGCTGGAGATTATGAATGTAACGCCGGTCGACATCGTCATTACCGATATTCGGATGCCGGGCCTATCCGGACTTGACCTGATCGAGCAGATTAGAGCTTCATGGAATCATGTCAAATGCATTCTTTTGTCCGGCTATAACGACTTCGAATATGCCAAGCGCGCGCTGCAGCATCAGGCGAGCGATTACCTGCTGAAGCCGGCGGAGGACGAGGAGCTGCTGAACGCCGTCAGCAAAGCTGTAAGCGAGCTGGAGGATCGCTGGCAGGAGGTCACTTCCCATCAAAGCGCGCTTTCGTCGCTCAGAAGCAATCTGCCGATCCTCCGCAGCCATCTGCTGCTTGAGCTTCTGAAAAGCCGCGCCACCGGATTAGCCGAGCTGAAGGAGAGGCTTCAAATGCTTGAGCTGCCGTTTACGGCTCCCTCAGGCTGCTGCCTGATGCTGCTAAGACCGGAGGATTACTTTGACGAGCAGAACGAAAAGGATAGCTCCCTGCTGGAATATGCGATATGCAACATTGCGGAGGAGATTTTCTCGGATGAATACAGCCTTTGGTACACCAAGGACGAATACGGCTATCTGGTATTTCTGTTGACGAGGAAGAAGGATGCCCTGTCGGCGGAGCCGATGAATATCCATCAGATCGAGCGGAAAACGGCTCAGCTCCAGCACTGCGTGAAGCTGTACCTGAAAGGCACCGTCTCGCTTGTATTAAGCAAGCAGGCCGCCTTTCCAGACGACGTTCAGGGCACCTATGAGCTGTCGCTGAGCAGCTTCCGCCAACGAATCGGCAGCGAGCGGGGGTTCCAGTTGACGCTGGCGGAGGATGCGGAGCAAGGAGAAGCCAACTCCTTATCCCGTTTGTACCATCCTCCCCTGCTTATTCATTTGCTGGAGGCAGGCCAGTGGGACGCCATCGATGAGAAGCTGAATCTGGCTTTCGAGGAATTAGAGCAGAAATGGGGAGACTCGCATGAGCATATCTTGGAAACCTATTTCATGATCGTAAGCTCGCTCAGCTTCTCCATTCATAAAAATAAGCTGTGGATGGCCGAGCTGATGGGGGCGGAATACAACCAGCTGCTGAACGGCCCTCATTTTCATACGGTCAAGCAGCTGCGTTCCTGGACAACAAGCGTGCTGCAGGCATATCGGGAGCACATGAGCGGCAAAGTGCAGGATTCCCGCTCCAACCTCGTACAGAAGGTACAGGAATACGCCTCCGGCCATCTGGAGGACGCGTCACTGCAATCCATAGCCGAGCATGTGTTCCTGAACCCGTCCTACCTGTCCAAAATCTATAAGCTCGAAACGGGCGAAGGCATCAGCGACTACTTGTCGCGCCTTAAAATGGCGAAGGCCGCCCATATGCTCCGTTCCACGCCGGATAAAATATACGAAATCGCCGCCAAGGTCGGCTATATGAAAACAAGCTATTTCATCAAGGTGTTCAAGGACCGATACGGCATGACGCCGCAGGAATTCCGCGATCGTTAGACAGCGGATAAAGCGAAGTGGAATACGCCGTCCGACAGCGTCGAGGAAATAAACCCTTTCCGTTCCAAATAGACGAGATGGGCGATCGTCTCCGACATTGCAAACCGCAAATTATGAGCGTTCCCGCGCAGACGGCTGCCGAACAGCGTCTCGCACATGGCGAATGCCGTGCGGGGCTCTTCGGCAAGCAGCTCGCGCATCCGCAGCAGCCTGCGTTCATGATGCTCCTGCAGCTCTGTTATGCGTCCGGCAAAGTCGGTGAACGGATCACGGTGCCCTGGCAAGGCAAGCGTTACCTTATACTGCCGCAATTCGTCCAGGCTGTTAAGAAAAACAGCCAGCGGATCTCCGCTTTCTCCCGGTACGACGCTGATATTCGGCGTAATACGAGGCAGCACCTGGTCGCCGCACAGCATCCAGCCCCGCTCCGAATTATAGAAGCATAGCTGGCCGTTCGCATGTCCGGGCGCGTCGATCAGCTTCCAGCTCGTCCCGCCGATCTCCATGCTGTCTCCCGCCTGCATGTAAGTTACCTCCGGCTGGGGGGAGACCATGGCTGTAAAAGTGGACAAATTAGCCCCGATGGCCGCTCTCAGCTCGGCAGGCATGCCATGCTCCGCATATAGGTTCTGCAGTTCTTCAGCGAACGTGCTGTTCTCGCTCCAAAGCCTAATCGCGTAGGCATGAGACCGCCTTGACAGGTATACCTTTGCCCCGCTCTTCTCCTGCACGTAACCGGCGAGGCCGTAATGATCGGGGTGCTGATGCGTAAGGATAATCCGTGTGATATCCGTCCATTGTATACGATGCGTACGCAATGACTCGTCCCACATCCGGATCGCGGCATCCGTCCGCAAGCCCGGATCGATCAGCGTATAGCCCTCCGTCTCCGGAATCAGGTAGCTGTTCACCCATTTCAACGAGAATGGAACGGGGACCTTCACTTGAATCCATCCTTTTTCCAGTACGACCGTACGATTTGATTCATCTTCAAATTGTGCTTTCATCGTCATTTCGCCCTTCCTGCCATAATCATGCGCGGCGAATAAACGGCATCGTATTCCGATTCGTCGTAATGGCCGTACAACCGCTCAAGCTCAAGGGCGCAATCGGTCAAATGGCGCGTAAACCAATCCAGGCCGTACAATCTGACCCTCTCCAAATATTGCCTCGGCTGCGCGTTCGGTTCGTATACCGTAATTTCCTTCTGTACCCAACCGTCCCGAATCGACCGAACCTCCTCAATATGAAGCCCCGTCTCCGAATCGACCCGCTCGGACCATGGAACCAGGTGCTGCTCGACATAGACCGGATTAAGAAAATCAATGAGAAAAGAGCCGCCCGTTCGCAATACTCGCCGTATGTCACGCAGCACTTTCACGTTTTCGTCCTCGATCGAGAAATAGCCGAAGGAAGTGAACAGATTAACCGTCGCATCGAAGCTCCCCGCTTCGAAAGGCAGCTCGCGCATATCGCCCTCGATCCAATTCACGGCACCAGATTCATCATTCCCGCGCGCCTCATCTAACAAGGCCGGGGATAAATCAATTCCTGTCGCCGAATATCCTAAGCTTGACAGCGCGAGCGAATGCCTTCCCGTGCCGCAGCCGATATCGAGCACTT
The DNA here is from genome assembly GCF_000422465.1 of Paenibacillus harenae DSM 16969. Classification (GTDB taxonomy): domain Bacteria; phylum Bacillota; class Bacilli; order Paenibacillales; family Paenibacillaceae; genus Pristimantibacillus; species Pristimantibacillus harenae. The sequence goes on from NZ_KE383843.1 coordinate 539,606, forward strand.
CTGCGCCCTTCGGCAGCTGCAGCCAATCTACCATTTGCCGCACCTCGTTGCCGGCTTGCATACAATTACGATGTTTATAGACAAGCATATAATCATTGCCAAAGCTCTGTTCGTACCATGGTTTCATTTCGCCGCGCTCCTTCAAGATGAAACTTACCGCTCGTTTCTTTAATCGATATGATTACTTATTTTACTTCAATTGCTCCATGCCCGCAAAACCGGTTTGGAATTGGAATAATTTATCTCTATCGGAGCAAGCTATGCAAGCGGAAACGGCTGCACGATTTTTCCAATGAACCGCTATTTCTTCTACAATTTCATCTTTGTCAGCTTCATTAATCTCAGGCTGTACGTGCCGCACATCCTGATCACCTTCCGGTATGCTGGCGCCGTTTCGTCACTGATCGCGGGGGCAGTTAGCGGCGCCATTTTGGTCTAAATGTACACGAGCGCTAGCCCGCTAGCCGGGTAAAGGACTGCCCGAAATTTTGAAGCTTCATCTTCCCCGCTGGCTCGTATCGGGGTTTCAAGGATATAGACAAACTTTTTTTTGTCGTCGCGCTCGGAATCGACTTATCCGGCAATGAAAAAAAACCGTACCGTATCACGACGCAGCTAGCCGTTCCGTCTCCTAAAATCGAGCCGTGAGCCTCCATGGCGCAGCTTGAAACCATTGATGCCCAAACGGCTGCCGAAGGCGTTCGTATGTTCAAAGCTTACGTGGACCCGATGCCGAAACGATGCTGAAGGTGAAGCCATTGTCGGACCGTTATCCGGGCAACACGCTTTTTCTCAGCTTCGGCGCAGACGGAACCGAGTCGTCTTATACCTATGTAGAAACGTTATCGGATTTATCAAGGCGGTCGATGGAGGAGGGGCTAGATCCTGTCATTCCGGTTATTATGAAGGACAACAAGGAGGGCTTCATCATTAATCGAGCGTCTCTATTGAACAAGGAGAAGGTGAAGCTCGTATTATCGCCGTCAGAATCGCAGATGTATATCCAGCTGGCTGACGAAATCGTCAAATCGTCAACCCACGGCACGGTCAAAGGGCATCCCATCGTCCTGACGATTAACCAAATGAATACGAAATACCGCATCGGCAAGCAGAACGGCTATGATGTCATTACGATGCGCGTTAAGATGAACACGGTCGTCGAGGAAGCGCCAAACGGCATGTACACGCAAAATTGGGCGCCAATCGAGCAGCGATTAAACAAGACCTACTCCAAATCCGCAGAGAAGCTGCTTCGCAAAATCCAAAAAGCGGGGGTCGATCCGCTCGGCTTCGGCTTAAGGTATCGCGCTGCTCATCCCGGTAAAGGCGCTTGGAAGGAATGGCAGTCGATATATCCTTATGTTAAGTTCATCGTGAATACGGATATTAAAATCGAAGGTACGGGGCTGATCAAATGAGAAAAACCGTCCGGCATCATTCTATTCACCGGACGGTCCTTTTTGTGCTGAATTCCATATCTGGGCTCGGAGAAAAAGCCGGGGGATCCTCGCTTCCCTTCCGGGCACATATGGCTTATTTGGCAATAAGCCTGTTCGTATTTCTCAGCTCGGCAACGGAGCCTGCTCCGATGCCGAACATCGAGGTGCGGAGCTCGAACTCAATCCGCTCGAACTGCTGAAGCAACTGCTCCTGCAATGCCGTTTCTTCAATGCGGGCGGCCTGCGGAAGCAGCACTCTTCCGAAGCCCGCCAAATTCGCGCCAAGCGCGATGGCTTTGGCTGCATCGACGCCGTTCCGCAAGCCGCCGCTCGCGATGATCGTCGCATGCGGCAGCCTCGCGCGAATTTCCGACACGCTGTCCGCTGTCGGGATTCCCCAATCGGCGAACGCTTCGGCGGCTTCGCTGCGGAGGGCGTCGGTCGAGCGGAACTTCTCGACCTGGCTCCACGAGGTTCCTCCCGCGCCGGCCGCGTCAATGAAGGAGACGCCTGCGTCGTACAGGGCCGCGGCCGTATCCGCATCAATACCCCAGCCTACCTCCTTCACGCCGACCGGTACCTCCAGGGAACGGCATACTTGATGAATAGCGGATAAAATACCGCGAAAATCAGTGTCGCCCTCCGGCTGGAACACCTCCTGCATGCTGTTCAAATGCAGGACGAGCGCGTCTGCCTCCGCAATATGAACCGCTTTGCGGCAGGCTTCCGCGCCGAAGCCGTAATTGAATTGAACGGCGCCGATATTCGCGATTACGGGAACGCTCGGTGCATCCTTCCTGATCCTGAACGTGTCCGCAAGCTGCTCATTCTCAATCGCGGCCCGCATGGAGCCAAGTCCGATCGCCCAGCCCCGCTCTTCCGCCGCAATCGCCAACCGACGGTTAATCGCGCCCGCCTCGTCCGTGCCCCCTGTCATGGAACTGACGAGCAGAGGCGCTCCAAGCCTTCTGCCAAGCCATTCGGTTTCCAGCTTCACGTCGCGGAAAGAAAGCTCCGGCAGCGCATTGTGCTTAAATCGGTACCGGTTCAAGCCGGTCTCGATACCGATGCCGTTAACTTGCTCCTGCAAACATATGCGGATATGCTCTCCCTTTCGCTTCGCGGTTGCTGCCTGATCCTCTACTGTCATGCTTGATCCTCCCAAGCGAATACGGCTGCCGCCCATAGCGGCAGCCCTTTCGCTTATCTATTTCACAGCCGTTAACCGGCTATACACGTTTATGTACAAGCATAGCATAATTTTCCGTTTCACGCTTCCGGTGCTGGCCGCTGTCGGTTCATACGTTTACAATCATTTAAATGATTTTTACAATCAAAAATTTGATATTTACAATCATTTTATATTGTATACCCGTCGGAACTGCTTTAAAATAGAAGTAACGAAACGATTGGAGGCGCTATGATGAACATGATCATTTTTGACACGCAGCAGGAATTGGACTCCTATGCGGCGGGGTTAATCGTAAATAAAGTCATCGAGAAGCCAAACGCCGTGTTGGGTCTTGCAACAGGATCGACACCTCTCGGAATTTATGACAAAATAGTAGAGCAATACGAGAAGAAAAAGGTTAGCTTCCGCTCCGTTACAACGTTCAATCTGGACGAATACGTCGGACTCCCGCCCGAAAATGATCAAAGCTATGCCTATTACATGAAGAAGCATTTATTCTCGCATATCGACATCCCTCAGGATCAAATCCATTTGCCGAACGGAATGGCCGATAACATTGAAGCGGAATGCGTCCGGTATGATTTCATGCTCGAAGCGAGCCCCGTCGATATTCAGCTCCTCGGGCTTGGCCATAACGGGCATATCGGCTTCAACGAACCCGCCGTCAATCTTTCGGGAGGCACGCATCCGGTGAAGCTTAAAGCGGAGACGCGCGAGGCAAATGCCCGTTTTTTTGCATCGCTGGCGGAAGTTCCGCATGAGGCGATTACGATGGGCGTCGGCTCCATCCTGAAAGCGGACACGATTGTATTGGTCGTCCGCGGCGCGGACAAAGCGGAGATCGTAAAAGAAGCGCTGACCGGCCCGATTACGACAAGCGTGCCGGCTTCCTTGCTGCAAACACATGCCCGTGTCATCGTGCTTCTCGATCGCGAGGCAGGAAGGATGATGAAGTGAAATGACGGAAAGCTCCAGTTCTGCAAGTTGGCTTATTCATCACGTAAATATCGTACTCGAAGATCAAATCGTAAGCGGCAGCGTGCACGTCGAGCGGGGCAGGATCAGCCGAGTGCTGTCCGATGGATGTGAATTAGACGCTGAAGCTATGGCTTCGGTTGTTTCCGTTGACGGGCTCGGCGGATATCTGCTGCCGGGCTTTATCGATATGCATGTACACGGCGGGTCCGGCGCTGATTTTATGGATGCGGAACGCAAGAGCTTTGATAAGATTACGCGGTTTCACGCCTCGCACGGCACAACCGGCATGCTCGCTACGACGATGACAGCCTCCAAGGAGGCAATAGACGCCGTACTGCAGGCAGCGGAGGACTATCGCGCGGCGGAAATGCCCTATGCCTCCCTCTACGGCGTCCATTTGGAAGGTCCGTTTATTAGCGAGAAATGGCCGGGCGCGCAAAATCCTGCTTTTATCGTGGATCCTCAGCTGGAGTGGCTGAAGCAGTGGACAGCGAAATGGCCTGGCCTCATACGTCAGCTTACGCTCGCTCCCGAACGAAAAGGCTCTCTTGATGCCATCGCCTGGCTCGCCGGGCAAGGAATCGTCGCCGCCTGCGGCCATACCGACGCCGTCTATGAAGAGATTATCGCAGCTGCTGACGACGGATTGTCGCAGGCCGTTCATACGTACAACGCCATGCGGGGCTTGCATCACCGCGAACCCGGGACTCTCGGCGCCGTGCTGATCGAGGATCGCATATACGGCGAACTGATCGCTGACGGCAAGCATGTTCATCCCGCTGCCATCCGACTGCTGCTTGCCGCGAAGTCAACGGATAAGGTGATTCTCATTACCGATGCGATGGCGGCTGCCGGCATGCCGGACGGCGATTACGCGTTAGGCGGACTTGCCGTTGTCGTGAAGGACGGAGAAGCCCGGCTGCGCGAAGGTAACGCCTTGGCCGGCAGCTGCTTAACGATGATCGGCGCTGTCCGTTTTATGCTCGAGCATACGGGGCTTTCGATTGTCGATATCAGCCGGATGGCCAGCGGCAACGCCGCGAAGCAGCTTGGCATCAGCAGCCTTACCGGCTCCATCGGAGCCGGCAAGCAGGCCGATCTTGTGCTGACCGATGCGCAGTTCAACGTCAAGCAAACCTGGGTGCAGGGGCGTTCCGTGTACGAAGCGGTTGTGGTTTAATACTTTTCTTATAAAAAGACGGTCCCTCCATCACTCATGGAGAGACCGTCTTTTGGCATGATGCGCCTAACCCGTCACATGCACGGAAATGTTCTGCTGCTCCGCTTGAGCAGCCAGCTCGCCTTCCAGAGGGGCGTCCGTAATGACCCCGCGAAGCTCGGATAACGCTGCAACCGAGAACAGCGAAGTGCGGCCGGTTTTGGTATGGTCGAATACGGCATACGCGGCTTGAGAACGTTTAATCAGCGCTTTCGCAATTTGCGCTTCCTGCTCCGAGTAGGTTGTAATGCCGCTCGCGGCTGAAATGCCGTCGACGCCGATGAACATCTTGCCGATATGCAGATGCGATACCATACCCTCGCCCAGCGGTCCGCATAACTCAAAGCTGTTATGACGCATGATCCCTCCGGTCACTACCACTTGAATCTGGCTTCCCGCAAGCTCCATCGCGATGTTGACGGCATTCGTCACCACTGTAATTCCTTTGCGGGTCTTCAGCAGCTTCGCAATCAGGAAGTTGGTCGTTCCGCCGGATAGGCCAATGACGTCTCCCTCCGTGATCAGGGAAGCGGCCAGCTCGGCGATACGCTCCTTCTCCAGGATCGACAGCCCTTCCTTCTCGGCAAATGGAAGCTCGCGCGCCGTATGCATGCCGTCATACATCGCCCCGCCTATTGTGCGAATAACGGGATATTCCGCTTCCAGCTGCTCAAGGTCTCGGCGGGCCGTCGCCTCCGAGCAGCCGAAACGCTCGACCATTTCCGGAATCGTAATTCGCCCCTGCTGCTTCAGCAGCTGCAGCATTGCCTCGCGGCGGCGCCTTCCCTTGGAACCAATGACGTCGGCCATTATCAGCGTTCCACCCATGCTTTGGCGGAGAGGCGCTGCTCGACTACGCTCCACTCGGGCAGCGCTTCCCAGTCTCCGCGCATTTGGACGACCAGCGAGCCGTTGATGCTGGCGAGACGCACCGCTTCGATCGGAGTCATGCCCTTCATGATGCCTGCAAGAAATCCTGCGCAGAAGCCGTCCCCCGCCCCAACCGTGTCAACGACCTGCTCAGCCGGATAGAAGGGCAGGCTTTCTTCCTGGCCTTTATCCAAAACGATTGTGGTATCGCCCATTCCTTTAATGATGCTTATCGCTTTCAGCTCAGTCAGCTTGCCTTTAATATATTCGTAATCTTCAGAGTCATACAACAGCTTAAGCTCGTCCCAGCCCGGCAGAAAATAATCCGCATCGGCCGCAAACGGAAGCAGCGCTTCGCGCGCTTCTTCAATCGGCCACAGCTTCAGACGTAAATTCGGATCGAAGCTGACGAGCACGCCGGCCTCCTTCGCAATATCGACGGCGCGCCGCAGCGTCCTGCGGCAATCATCGCTCAGCGCCGCCGTGATACCGGTTACATGTAGAAGCTTGGCTCCGCGGATGTAATCCTCATCGAGCTGTTCGGGCAGCATCCGGCTTGCCGCGGAATGCTTTCTGAAATAATGGACGGCCAGACGCCCCGCTACATGCTCGCGGAACATCATGCCGGTCGGCGCATCCGAACGAAGCTTTGCCCGTGATATATCCACGCCTTCGCCGCGCAGCGTTTTTAGAATCATTTTGCCGAACGGATCGTCGCCAAGCGCCCCGAACCAGCCGACAGAGGAACCAAGCCGCGCAAGTCCGATCGCGACATTGCTCTCCGCCCCGCCGAAGCCTTGCTCCAAGGTCGCGGCGCGTTCGATGGATTTATGCTCCTGCGGCATGAATAGAGCCATGGTCTCGCCAAACGTTACAATTTGCGGTGATGCTTCGTGCACGTTGCCTTCCCCCTACAGCATCATATTTTTTAAAAGAATGAAATTAATTCGTCTCTCAAAAAGGAATTTGCATGAAGTAGATAATTACGATATAAAGCAGCAAAATGATTATGCTCATGACGCGCGCTTTGCTAATATGGGCAGTCGCGCTTTTTCCATCGGCAATCGAAGAAACGACGAGCTTAAGAGGCTTGGAGACGATTCCGCCCAGCGCTGCGATCGCAAGAAACAAGATGGTGACAATAATCATCCATGCTACGGAATAATCCGCTTGAGACATCAAATAACCGCCCGTTAACAGCTGCACGATCAAGAAATATTGCGCAATCCGGTTCGCGGTAAGCAGGCCCTCGGCTAAACCGCCTTGTCCGACGCCGGCAATACCGGACGCTCTCCCTATCATAAAAGGAAGAACGACATAAAAGCCCATTCCCACTGCGCCTAGCGCGTGTAAAAACATCATCACATCATACATCACTAAACTCCTCCTGTTTCATCATCAAGAAATGAAGAACCAAACTTTACTAAAATCGCATACTACGAATAGTTTATCAGAAACATTTGTTTTTTCAAATCAATAGACGATTTACGCAGAACATATGATTCACGTCTTCTGTGGTTTGCTGCAAGAAAAATCATTCATACCTCAGCTGAATAGCCGGTTCAACCTTTTAACCCATATTTGCATATGACGCCATGGATGGCGAAGTAGGCGACCTCATCCGGAAGCGCATCCTTAATCGGACGCAGCTTGTCGGCGCCCAGCTTATCGATCGCCTCCATGATGCGCTGCTCATATTCGGCTGGGATTATCCGGCTCCAATCCAGCTCGTGGCCTTCCTCCGCGCTGCGGATTAAATGCCCTTCAATCGTAACCTTGCTCATACCCCTGGCTTTGGCGATCTCTTCGGGCTCCCGGCCCGCCTGAAAGAACTCCAGCGTGGTCAAATGGCTCGGCTGTTCATCGCCCGTTTGAGGACGTTTAATTGTACCGGAAAACTGCTGCTGAATTCCGGCATCCGTTCGCACCGGTGCGCCTTGACTCCCGAGGGAGCGTATAATCTCAAGCAGCTGCCCGCCGTATTTATCCGCCTTCGCCGCGCCGATTCCTTTAATGCCCAGCAGCTGCTCGCCCGTTTGCGGCTGCGCATTGGCGATTTCCCGAAGCGTCGCGTCGAAGAACAGCATAAACGGCGGCACGCCCTCCGCAGCCGCTTTCTCCTTGCGCCATTGCTTAAGCGCCTCGAATAACGGCGAAGCGGCGGAGGACATATCCGTGCCGACCGATTGCCGCACCGAAGTCCGGACGCGCTGCATGATCATCTCGCGTCCTTCAAGCACCGGCAGCGCATTCGCCGTCAACGACACGACGGGATACTGTCCTTCGCTAAGTTTCAAATAACCTTCCGAGACGAGCCAATACAGCCAATCGGCGATTTCCTTCTCGGGCAGATGGCGCATAAGTCCGTATGTCGATAAGCGGTCGAGTCCGAATTCCAGCAGCCTTTTATCGCGGGAGCCTTTGAGCACCTTGGCTGCCATCGTAACCCCGAAACGCCCCTTCATGCGGCCGACGCAGGAAAGAGCCATTTTCGCTTCCTCCGTACGGTTTACCGGCTCGCTCTTATCCAGGCAGCTGCTGCACTTGCCGCAAGCTTCCACCCCGGTTTCGCCGAAATAATCCACGATGAACTGCTGCAGGCAGCGCTGCGTGCGGCTGTAATTCATCATCAGATGAAGCTTGGACAGCTGAATTGCTTTACGATCCGAATCGCCCGATCCCTGCTCGATCAAAAAGCGCTGCACCTGCATATCCGCAGGCTCGAACAGCAGCACGCATTCGCTTTCCTCCCCGTCGCGGCCCGCGCGCCCTGCTTCCTGGTAATACGACTCGATATCGCCGGTCATCTGCCAGTGCAGCACGTACCTCACATTGGGCTTGTCTATGCCCATTCCGAAGGCGTTCGTTGCCACCATGACGCGAATATCGTCAAAGCGGAATTTCTCCTGCGTGTCGGCGCGCTCGGCGTCAGATAAGCCGCCATGATATTTGCCGGCCGGAATGCCGCTGCGCGTCAGCTGCTCATAGACGTTCTCGACCTCTTTACGCGTAGCCGCGTAGACGATGCCGGACTGCTCCTTGCGTTCAGCCGCGTACCGCTCAAGAAAGCTCTTTTTATCCACTCCCGTGACGACGGACAATGATAGATTCGGCCTTGCAAAGCCCGTGACAAATACGTTCGGATTGCGGAGCTTTAGCATTTCGGCAATGTCCTTGGCTACCTCATTCGTAGCGGTCGCCGTGAAAGCGGCGACAAGCGGGCGATTCGCCATTCTGCCTATCCACCCTGCCAGCTGCCGGTAGCTCGGACGGAAATCATGTCCCCATTGCGAAACGCAATGCGCTTCGTCAATTGCAATTAGAGGGATGGCCAGCCGTTCGGATAAGGACTGAAACATCGGCGCGTCGAGTCTCTCCGGCGCAACGTACAGCAGCTTGTATTCTCCCTGCAACGCGCCATGCATGATTTCCCTGTATTCCCCGGCACTCAGGGAGCTGTTAAGAAATGCCGCCGATACGCCAACGCGCCGCAGCGCATCCACTTGATCCTTCATCAATGAGATGAGCGGCGAGATCACAAGCGAGGTTCCCGGAAGCAGCATCGCCGGTATTTGATAACAGATCGATTTGCCGCCGCCTGTCGGCAAAATAGCAAGCGTGTCGCTGCCGCTCATAATGCCCGATATGATATCCTCTTGTCCTTTGCGAAACGAATCGTAGCCGTACACTCGCTTCAAGGTTTGTCTGGCCTGTTCGATCATTTTGCACTCTCCTTCGGGAATAACGAGCAAACGGAAAGGACCCTGGCAGTAGGCTGTCAGGGTCCTTCCCAAACACATTTCAAGTTGAAATGCCGCTCGCTTTATTTGTTTAGCCCGCTGTTACGATTTGAATCACATTGCGGACGGATTGAGCGGATTTATCCAGCGCCGCTTTCTCATCAGCCGTCAGATCAAGCTCAAGCACCTTCTCGATACCGTCGCCGCCGATAATGGCCGGAATACCCATAAACAGATTGTCGTAGCCGTATTCGCCTTCAAGAAGGGCGATAACCGGTATAATCCGTTTTTTGTCCTTCAGAATCGCTTCCGTCATTTGCACAAGCGACGCCGCAGGCGCATAATATGCGCTGCCGTTGCCAAGAAGGTTAACGATCTCGCCGCCGCCCACGCGCGCGCGCTGTACGATCGCTTCGATGCGGTCTGCCGGGATGAGCTTCTCGATCGGAATGCCGCCGACATTCGAGTAACGAACAAGCGGCACCATGTCGTCGCCGTGTCCGCCAAGCACGAAGCCGCGAACATCTTCGACGGATACGTTCAGCTCTTGCGCAATGAATGTGCAATAGCGGGCGGTATCAAGTACGCCGGATTGTCCGATTACGCGGTTTTTAGGAAAACCGAGCGTTTGGAATGCCGCATAGGTCATCGCGTCAACCGGGTTGCTGAGGATGATGACATAAGCGTTAGGGCTGGTCGCTTTTACGTTCTCGCAAACGGATTTTACGATACCCGCATTCGTGTTCACGAGATCGTCGCGGCTCATGCCCGGCTTGCGGGCGATGCCGGCCGTAATAATCACGACATCGGAATTCTTCGTATCCTCGTAGCTGGAAGTACCGGTAATGTTCGCGTCAACGCCGAGAACCGGAGTTGCCTCAAGCATGTCGAGCGCCTTGCCCTTTGTCGGGTTTTCCAGCGCCGCGATATCGACAAGAACGACGTCGCCAAGCTCTTTCTGAGCAAGCATTAACGCCGTAGTCGCGCCCGTGAATCCCGCACCTACAACCGTAATCTTTTTCCTCTTAATCGCCATTGCAGAAACGCCTCCAATAATGCGCTTATTTGTTCTTTCCCCCAGCAACTTATAGCGGATCCCGCAGGGACGAGCGCTCCATGTGAGAACCGTACCATCTACGCGTCTCATCCTCTCCCACGTTCCCCATTGCTGGTGTCCAGAGGGCGCAGCGCCTTGGGGTCCTCCCTTGGAAGGGAGGATTTAGGTGGGTTCGAAAACAGCTTTTCAAGCTTTTGTTACATATTTTTGATTACCTCGTCAGCAAACGCAGAGCATTTCACTTCGGTTGCGCCTTCCATCAGGCGGGCGAAGTCGTAAGTAACCGTTTTGTTGTTAATGGATGCTTCCATGCCTTTATAGATAAGGTCGGCCGCTTCCTGCCAGCCGAGGTGCTCAAGCATCATAACGCCGGAGAGGATAACCGAACCCGGATTTACAACATCTTTGTCGGCATACTTCGGAGCTGTTCCGTGCGTCGCTTCGAAAATCGCATGGCCAGTCAGGTAGTTGATGTTCGCGCCCGGTGCGATACCGATACCGCCGACTTGAGCGGCAAGAGCATCGGACAAGTAGTCGCCGTTCAGGTTAAGCGTTGCGATGACATCAAAATCGGTTGGACGAGTCAATACTTGCTGCAGCGCGATGTCCGCGATGGCATCCTTCACGATGATCTTGCCGGCAGCTTCCGCTTCAGCCTGCGCTTTGTTCGCGGCGTCCACGCCTTGCGCTTCCTTGATGCGGTCGTATTGGCCCCAAGTGAACGTCTTGTCGGCAAACTCTTGCTCAGCCACTTCATAACCCCAGTTTTTGAACGCGCCTTCCGTGAACTTCATGATGTTGCCTTTATGCACAAGCGTTACGGATTTTTTGCCGTGCTTGATCGCGTATTCGATCGCTGCGCGGGCAAGGCGCTGCGAGCCTTCTTTCGATACGGGCTTGATGCCGATCCCGGAAGTTTCAGGGAAACGGATTTTGTTGGCTCCCATTTCCTTTTGCAGGAACTCGATCACTTTTTTCACTTCCGGTGTACCTTCTTGATACTCGATGCCGGCATAGATATCCTCTGTATTTTCACGGAAAATAACCATGTTTACCAGCTCGGGACGTTTAACCGGGGAAGGCACGCCGTCGAAGTAGCGTACAGGACGAAGGCAAACGTACAGGTCAAGCTCCTGGCGAAGAGCAACGTTCAAGGAGCGGATGCCGCCGCCGATTGGCGTCGTCAAAGGTCCTTTGATGGCTACGATATATTCGCGGATTGCGGTAAGCGTATCGGCCGGCAGCCACTCGCCGTATGCGTTGAATGCTTTCTCGCCGGCAAACACTTCGTACCAAGCGATTTTTTTGCTTCCGCCGTAGGCTTTCTCGACTGCCGCATCCAATACGCGTTTGGAAGCGCGCCAGATATCGCGGCCCGTACCGTCGCCTTCGATGAATGGAATGATAGGATTGTTAGGAACTTGAAGAACGCCGTTGTCAATCGTAATTTGGTCGCCCTCTGTTGGAAGCGCGTATTTCTCGAATTGAGCCATGAATGAAATCCTCCTTGGATATGTACTTGCTGAGCAAGCTTAATAGGTTATTGCGCGAAAAGGAGAACGAACAGTCAGTTCGTTCCCGCATTTCGAAAACTATCGTTGTTCGATCGGAATATACTTTGCATTGACCGGTCCTACGTAATCAGCCCGCGGACGAATCAGGCGGTTATCCTGATATTGCTCGAGGATGTGCGCGCTCCATCCCGAAACGCGGCTGATCGCGAAAATCGGCGTGAACAAGTCGCGTGGAATATCCAACGTAGTATAGACGGAAGCGGAATAGAAGTCAACGTTAGGCTTTAAGCCCTTTTGTCCGGTTACCAGCTCTTCGATCTTTACGGACATTTCGTAGAGCTCCATGTTGCCTGTCAGCTTGCCGAGCTCGCGGGACATCTTCTGGAGATGCTTCGCGCGCGGATCGCCGTTTTTGTATACCCGGTGACCGAAGCCCATAATTTTTTGTTTGTTCGCAAGCGCGTTGTTAATATAACTTTCGACGTTGGCGAACGAGCCGATTTCTTCCAGCATCACCATAACGGCTTCGTTGGCGCCGCCGTGCAGCGGCCCCTTCAATGCGCCGATTGCGGATGTTACGCCTGAGTAAATATCCGACAAAGTAGCGACCGTTACGCGCGCCGCGAACGTCGAAGCGTTCAATTCGTGGTCGGCATGCAGCACGAGCGCTTGGTCAAGCGCTTTAACCGCAACTTCGGCAGGCTCGCTTCCTGTCAGCATGTATAGGAAGTTATAAGCGATCGATACGCCTTTCTTAGGTGCAACGGGCTCTTTGCCCTGACGGATGCGCGCGAATGCCGCTATAATAGTTGGAAGCTGCGCCTGCAGTTTAACCGCCTTAAGCTGATTGGCTTCCGGGGACATGTCGTTTGCCGAGCTGTCGTATAGTGCCAGGCTCGAAACCGCCGTGCGAAGCGCGGCCATCGAATTCGTATCCTTTGGATACAGCTTTATTTGATCAAGTACGCCTTGCGGAAGCGCGGCATATTGGTCCAGCTGCTTCTGCAAACCGTCAAGCTCCGATCGATTAGGCAGTTTGCCGTACCAGAGCAGGTAAGCCACCTCTTCGAAACTTGCGTTCTGCGCGAGATCGTCAATATCAATACCGCGATACGTCAATACGCCGTCAATAATCGAGCTGATGGACGACGCCGCGGCGACAATTCCTTCCAGGCCTTTGGTTGCTGTCATTGATCTCTCTCCTTTAACATTTGGTATCGTCATCAATAATAGGAAAACGTTTCATTGTACCGTCGTTATTAATCATAAATGATTTTGACAATGAAGTGAACAAATCCAGACATAAAAATGCTTTATCGGTACCATTAATATTTTTTTCGATTGGACATTTTACGTTTTATGTCGGATGCGCCAACTGCATTTTTCCCTATTTGATCCAATTTTAGCCGCGCATTAAAACTATTTTTACTGAATCGAAATTAATGGTAAAATGGCCAAAAGAGAATTCGGCGTTTAAAAAATCCACAGCAACGGAGGCGCAACATGACAGGACAACGCATCGGAATAATTGACATCGGCTCCAACTCCGTCCGTCTGGTCGTCTATGAGCGGACCGTAAACGGCGCGCACCGTGTCGCGGACAGCAGCAAGCGCCACGCCCGTCTAAGCGAGCGCATCGATGAAGACGGAAGACTCTCGAATGCCGCGCTTGACGAATTAATCGACACGCTGCGCCATTTTACGATGATTTGCACGCATAACCATGCCGGCCAAATACGTGCGGTCGCCACGGCCGCGATCCGCAATGCAGCCAATCGCCAGTCGATTCTGAGGCGGATTAAGGAAGAAACGGGATTATCCATCGAATTGCTCTCCGGGGAAGAAGAAGCTTCCTACGGATTTCTCGGCATGATCAATTCGCTGCAGATACGGGACGGCTACCTCATTGACATTGGAGGAGGCAGTACGGAGCTTACTTTATTCCGCAACCGCTCGCTTGTCCAAAGTGTTTCCTTTCCCTTCGGCTGCGTTAGCCTTAACAAGCGATTTGGCGTTAAAGGCATGCTGAACGACGATGGATTGAGAGCGCTGGAAGCGTATATTGCCGAAGCGGTCAATCAAACGGGCTGGATCGGCGAATCGCCGGGGCTTCCGCTCGTCGGCGTCGGCGGGACTGCACGGGCGCTTGGCAAAATGCATCAGGCGGCCTACAAATACCCTTTCCCCCATACCCATAATTACCCGATAACCGGCGAGCATGCCAATGCTCTGTTCGACCAGATGCGGAGGCTTCCGCTCGAGAAGAGGCGCAAGCTTCCCGGCCTGTCCAAGGACCGCGCCGACGTCGTCGTTCCGGGCGTTGCGATTTTGCGCTTCCTGTTTCGGGCGGCAAAAGCCGCCCATTACCGCATTTGCGGCGCCGGGCTGCGCGACGGTTTATTCCACGCGACGAGATTTCCGAGTCATCCGAAGCTCGACGATGTGCTCGCCTACAGCATAAACAACTTGATCGCGCTGCACCCCGAGGCGCCCAAGCAGCATGTGATGCAGGTCAACCGGCTGGCGCTTGAGCTCTACGACGCGCTCAATTACGTATATCAGCTGCCGCCGCAGACAAGAGTGCTGCTGGATACGGCCTCCCAGCTGTTCCGGATCGGCGCGTCCATCGATTATTACGAATATGCCAGACATTCCTTCTATCTGATCATGAATTCGCACTTGAACGGACTGACACATCGGGAGATCGTCATGATTGCTGCGATTGCCTCTTATAAGAGCAAAAGCCGGGTCAGGCAGCATATCTCCGAATATCGCGAGCTTCTGAACGACTCCGACCTCGAAATTATTTATAAGCTTGGAACGCTGCTGCAGCTGTCGGCCGCACTCGACCGGACGGAGACGCAGGCGATCGGACAAATGAATATGCAGATGACGGGCCAACAGCTTGTGCTTCAACCCGTCCATCCGCGGGGCGCACTCGCGGTCGAACGCCGCGAGGTGGAGGAGCTCAGCGTTGAATTCAAGAAGTTATGGGGGGCGGTTCCCGTCCTAGATCATGCTATGCCAATCCCTTCCAGGACGTAATCATCTTCGCCTCGAACTGGCTTCGGAAGGGCTGCTTTTCCCCGCACGCCACATGCTCATACGCACCGCTTGGCTGCAGCTCGCGGGCCTTCACGTTATCGTTGATGTTGAGCTGCAGCATTTTAATTAAAATTTGGCGAAGCTTCGCATCGAAAACCGGACACATCAGCTCAATCCGTCTCGTCAGATTCCGCGTCATCCAATCCGCGCTGGATAAGTACACTTCTTCTTCCCCGCCGTTATAGAAATACATAATTCTCGCATGCTCCAGGAAACGGTCCACGATGCTGATCACCTTAATGTTCTCGCTCCTTCCGGGCACTCCCGGCCGCAAGCAGCATACGCCGCGAACGATAAGGACGATTTCCACGCCGGCCTGCGAGGCTTCGTACAGCTTATCGATCATATCCTGATTCGACAGCGAATTCATCTTCGCAATGATTTTGGCCGGCTTGCCGGCTGTCGCGTTGGCTAACTCGCGGTCGATCAGCCGATACAGCTTCTCCTTCAGATCGGTCGGAGCCACGCCGAATGCCTTCCACTCGTAGGGGGACGAATAACCGGTCACCTCGTTGAATAGAGCCGAAGCGTCTCCGCCGATAATGGGATGAGAGGTAAATAATCCGATATCCGTGTATAAAGTCGCCGTATTATCGTTATAATTGCCTGTGCCGACATGCACGTACCGGCACAGCGTTCTCTGCTCGCGGCGTACGACGAGCAATATTTTGGCATGCGTCTTAAGTCCGACTAATCCGTAGACGACATGACAGCCGGCCTTCTCAAGCTGACGCGCCCAAGCGATATTTCGTTCCTCGTCGAATCTGGCCTTCAGCTCCACTACGACCGTTACCTGCTTGCCCGATTCCGCAGCCTTCGCGAGCGCCTGCACAAGCGCGGACTGGCCGCTGACGCGATACAGCGTCATTTTGATCGCCAGCACGTCAGGATCGTAGGCTGCCTGCGTCACAAAGTCATTGACGGCTTCGAACGATTCGTACGGGTGGTACATCAGAACGTCGCGCTGGCGGATGACCTCGAACATATCGTCCGTATCATCGAATTCCCGCGGATAAACGGGCTCCATTTTCTCAAATCGCAGGTTATCGTAGCCGGGAAGCGCGCCCGCGAACTTCATCAGGAAACTTAGGTCAAGCGGACCATCAATTTCGAATAAATTATCCGCGATCTCCAGCTCCTCCATCAGCCTCTCAAGCGCATATGGATGCATGCCTTTGGCAACCTCCAGTCGAACTGGAATGCCCCAGCGGCGGCGGCGCAGCTCCTTCTCGATTTCCTCGAGCAGGTCGTCCGCATCCTCTTCGTTCAACGTAATATCCGCGTCGCGGGTCAACCGGAACGGACTAACGGAGAATGGAATATAACCGTTAAACAACGTATTGATAAATTTCTCGATCAAATCCTCAAGCAGCACAAACTCGGTTTTTTTGCTGTTCGTGCGACCGGGAACCGGGACGAATCTCGGCAAAATTGAAGGCACCTGCACGATGGCGAAGTAGGGCTCTTCTTCCGCCGGATCCCCTTCCTCTCTCAATAAGACGGATAAATACAATTCCTTCGTATGCACAAGCGGGAAAGGTCTGCTCTGGTCGACGGCCATCGGGGTAAGAACCGGAAATACGATTTCGTGAAAATAATCCGATACCGCCTTCGTCTGCGTCACGTTCAGCTCATCGATCGACCTAATAAAGATCCCCTCACGGCTTAAGCAGCGAAATACTTCCCTGTAGGTGCGGTATTGCTCATGGATCATTTGCGTAGTTCGTTTGATGAGCCGTTTCCAAAGACCGGAAGGCGTATACCCGGTAAAATCGGTTTTCGTGAGGCCCGCTCTCATCTGCATCTGAATGCCTGCGACACGGACGCTCATGAATTCATCCAGGTTGCTCGTGACGATCGCCAGAAATTTAGCGCGTTCCAGCAAAGGATTGCCCGCATCCTGAGCCTCTTGAAGAACTCTTCGATTAAATTCGATCCAACTCAAATCACGATTGACATAGTTGGATAACAGCTTAGTCATTTCTCACGCCTCCTGAAAAAGTTGAAGCTGGTTTTCTTCGTCACCAGTGCGCTGCTGCATTATTTATGTATATACGGTTTGCTCCTCCATTTTCACCTTTCCTATTATGACGCCGGACTATTATTTCCATGTTAACCTTTTGTAAATGGTGCGTAAATATTAGAACCGTCCGATTCGAAAATCGCCGTTTTTCATTCTTTTTTCAATCCATTGGAGCATGAGCTGCCTGTAGAACGGACGGGTAAGCGGAAAAAGAAGCGTAATGCCGACGATATCCGATAAAAACCCCGGCATAAGCAGCATCAGTCCGCCTGCGAGCACGCAAATGCCGTCGAGCATTGTAATTCCCGGAATTTGTCCGGCCTGCATTTGCTGCTGCGCTTCCACCCACACCTTACGGCCCTCCGCACGCGCGAGATACGCGCCGGCTAAGCCCATGATCAAAATGATAAAAAAGGTGGTCCAACCGCCGATCCAATCTCCAACCTGCAGGATGCCCCACAGCTCTACAATGGGCAAAATAATGATAGCAGCCAATAGCCATTTGTACATGCCGGCCCCTCCTTCATAATGTGACTCCTTTTTTTCGATGTTTCGATAATCAAGTTGTCCGAAGCAGCCCGTATAATTCAGGCATCGCCTTGTTCAATCTGGCCGGCTGCCACTGACGATTTACCCAGACATGCTTCGTGCCGCCCTCAACCAGCAGCTCCCCAGGAAGCTGATCCTCCTCGGCATGCAGTCCAGCATGCCAATCCGCCTCGGTTACTCTGCGCACTTGCGATTCAAATGCCAATCGCACGGGAGAACAATCCGCGATTCTTGTGCATACAAGAACGGTATCGTCGTATCGCGCCGGGAGCACGTACCTGCACTGCAAGTCGACGACGGGCAGCAGCAATCCGCGCTCCTCTATCGTTTTATAATCATACCCGGCATTTCTTATCCATTCCGTACGTCCAATTTCGAACCAAGTTACATAATTGCCGTGAAAGACGACGCCCATTTGATCCGTTTCCTGATACCTGACGCGCAGCGGATGCAGAAACCAGCTTACAGCCATGCCCATATTCCTCCCTCCTTACGGCCTAGACGCGCTAAGTTGAACAAAAAGCGACGGTGAGATCACCATCGCTTTTGTCTATGTTCTATCCAATTGGTTCAATTCGCCGTATCGGCACGACCTACAGTACCTTCGATTGACCGTGATAAATGACGCCCGTTTCGCCGTAGACGGTTACTTCCATTCCGTCCTGCAGCAGCTCAGTCGCATTCGCGATTCCGAGAATGACCGGGATTCCAAGGTTTAATCCGACAACAGCAGTGTGACTGGTAATTCCGCCCTGCTCCGTTACAACCGCTCCCGCTTTCTCGAATGCCGGCATATATTCCTTATCGGTCGATACCGTTACAAGAATATCTCCAGGTGTCGTTTTTTCAATCGCTTCCTTCGGCGTGCGCGCCACAACGATCTTGCCCGTTCTCGTTTGGCTGCCGATGCCTTGTCCTTGCGCCAAAAGCTCGCCGATATGGTGGATTTTGATCAGATTCGTTGTACCCGCGCGGCCAACCGGCACTCCTGCCGTAATAACAACGGTATCGCCAAGGCTTAGGAAACCAGTGCTCATTGCGCCTTTAACGGCATTTTCGAACATTTCGTCCGTTGTTTTTGCTTCTGGACCAAGTACCGGGAATACGCCCCAAATCAGGGAAAGGCGGCGCAGCACTTTCTCGTCCGTCGTTACGGCAATAATTGGCGACTTCGGCTTGTATTTTGACACCATGCGAGCCGTAAAGCCGCTTTGCGTCGATGTAATAATCGCTTTAGCACGCAGATCGAGCGCGGAGTTGGCAACGGCTTGGCTGATCGCTTCCGTAACCGTCGTTTGTTGGGCATTCGCTTGTTTGTTGAAAATTTCACGGTATTCCAACGCGTTCTCCGCACGCTCGGCAATACGAGCCATCGTTTGCACCGATTCTACCGGATAACGGCCGGCAGCCGTTTCACCGGAAAGCATGATCGCATCCGTGCCGTCGAAAATCGCGTTCGCAACGTCGCTTGCTTCCGCGCGGGTCGGACGGGGATTGCGCTGCATGGAATCCAGCATTTGAGTAGCGGTAATAACCGGCTTGCCTACAAGATTACCTTTTTTGATCATCGTTTTTTGAACGAGCGGAACTTCCTCAGCCGGAATTTCAACGCCAAGGTCGCCTCGGGCAACCATCAGGCCGTCAGATACCTCTAGAATTTCATCCAGATTATCTACGCCCTCCTGGTTCTCGATTTTCGATATGATTTGAATATGGCTTGCATTGTGGCGCTCCAGCAGCTCACGGATTTCCAGCACATCGCTCGCTTTACGAACGAAAGAAGCAGCGATAAAGTCAATGCCCATCTCGATACCGAAAATAATATCGTTGGCATCCTTTTCTGTGATACCAGGCAACGAAATTTTTACGCCGGGCACGTTTACGCCTTTTTTGCTCTTGATGGGTCCGCTGTTTACGATGCGGCAAATGATTTCCGTGCCTTTAACCTCTTCAACCGTAAGACCGATCAGACCGTCATCGATCAAAATGGTCGAGCCAACGTTAACGTCATTCGGAAGATTGCTGTATGTAATCGGAACGCGATTACGATCCCCCAAAATCTCTTCCGTCGTCAGCGTTACGGTTTCGCCTTGACTAAGCTCGATCGGCTCTTCCTTCAGCTTTCCGAGACGAATTTCCGGTCCTTTCGTATCAAGCAGGACGGCTACCGATGTACCAAGCTCCGCATTTGCAATGCGAATGTTCTTAATACGATTGCCGTGCTCTTCGAAATCGCCGTGCGAGAAGTTGAGACGGGCTACGTTCATTCCTGCTTTAATTAATTTCTTTGTGTTTTCCAATGACTCGCTGGATGGTCCGATCGTACAAACGATTTTAGTTTTGCGCATGTTCAATTTCCTCCGTTAGTTGCCTGATATTCTATTATATACTGACATGATTTCCTGCCGGATATACGACAGGAAATCGATTGTACACCATTTTACTGCACGGATGGAGCCTTCTCCGAGGCTTGCTCGACCAAAGCTTCGGCGCCGAATGGCGCAGCGTCCGGTTTATCCGGATCTGCAGCCGCTTTTCCCTCTCGCGCAGGCTTCGGCTCGGCGATCCGGAATTGGCCAACCTTGCGAAATTTCCGGTAACGGTCCTCAATCAATTGTTCCGCGCTGAGCGGAAGAAGCTCTTGCAGATGCTTCCACAGCTTTTCCTTTATTTGATCAGCCTGGAATTCCAAATCCTTGTGCGCGCCTCCATGAGGCTCCGCAATAATATCTTCGATGACGCCCAATTCGAGCAAATCCTTCGCCGTGATCTTCATAGCTTCGGCAGCCTGGTCCGCTCTTGAAGCGTCCTTCCATAGAATGGATGCCGCGCCGTTCGGCGAAATCGCGGAGTAAATCGCATTCTCAAGCATTAACACGCGGTTGCCGACGCCCAAAGCCAATGCGCCGCCGCTGCCGCCCTCTCCGATTACGATACATACGATAGGCACGCCGAAACCGGCCATTTCCCGTAGGTTACGGGCAATCGCTTCCGATTGTCCGCGCTCCTCAGCAGTATTGCCCGGATATGCGCCCTTTGTATCAATGAAAGTTATAATCGGCCGCTTAAATTTATTTGCTTGCTGCATCAAACGCAAAGCTTTCCGAAATCCCTCAGGATGGGGACTGCCGAAAAAGCGGGCAATATTATCGCGCGTATCCTTGCCTCGCTGATGTCCGATAACCGTTACCGGCACGCCGCCCAGCTTGGCCAGTCCGCCGACAATAGCAAGATCGTCCGCAAACAGACGATCCCCGTGCAATTCCAAAAAATCGGTAAAGATCGTTTGAATGAAATCAAGCGACGTCGGACGCTGGTGATGACGAGCCATATGCATCTTCTGCGCCGGAGAAAGCTCGCTGTACAGCTCTTCCTCCAACTGCTTGCATCTCGTCTCCAGTCCTAGAATTTCTTCCGAGAAATCAATTCCCTTCTCCACGCTTAAAGTCTTCAGTTCAACGATCTTTTGCCTTAATTCGTTCAGCGGTTTCTCAAAAGGCAGTTCACCCGCCATTGGACGTTCCCTCCCTTACGCAATGCATATCAAGCAGCTTTGCTAACGTAGGCTTCATGTCTTTGCGGTGTACAACCTTGTCAAGCTGACCGTGCTGCAAGTTAAACTCAGCGGTTTGAAAGTTCTCAGGGAGCTTCTGGCGGATCGTTTGTTCAATTACAATCCGTCCGGCAAAACCGATTAATGCGCCGGGCTCGGCCAAATTGTAATCGCCCAAGCTCGCAAAACTTGCCGACACCCCGCCGGTCGTCGGATCCGTAAATATCGAAATATACAAACCGCCGGCGCCTTGAAACCTAGAGAGCGCCGCGCTTGTTTTGGCCATCTGCATCAGGCTCAAAATACTTTCCTGCATCCGCGCACCGCTCGAAGTCGAGAAAATAAGAAGCGGCAGCTGCTTCGCATGAGCCGCTTCGATCGCTCTCGTAATCTTCTCTCCGACGACGGATCCCATGCTTCCGGTGAAAAAATCAAAGCTCATCACCGCTACGACAACAGGAAAACCGTCGATCGCGCCTTCGCCCGTTACGACGGCATCGCGCAAGCTTGATTTGCTCTTCTGCTGCTCAAGCTTCGTTGCGTAACCGGGGAATTCAAGCGGATCGACGGATTCCATCTCCGCATCGTATTCGATCAGATGCCCGTCATCGAGTGTCATGGCGATTCTTTCCCAAGCGTTCAACCGGTGATGGTGCCCGCAGGAGGAACAAACCTTCAAATTTTTCTCCAATTCCTTGCTGTACTGAATATTGCCGCATTTGGAGCACTTATTCATTAACCCTTCAGGAATGTTGTCCCGCTTGCGGGGCTCCGAAGGTATCGTCGCGTATTTCTTCTTCGTAAATAAGTCCTTTATTTGCACGTGTGACACCTCTCAAGGCGCAATAGTATAGAGCCGTCCTTCGTCATGGCCGCATAATGGAATTGAAAACTTCCTGTACTTCCTCCAGCTCGCCTGACGGAACTAGAATCTCATATTGCTGTTTGGACAGATTAACAGCGCGGACCTTTACCAAAAAACCTTCCTCCGTAAGCCGCTTCTTGATGTTATCTGCGATTTTTGCTGTTGGTGCGATATAAATGACCGTCCACATCACGGTACCTCCTGAAAACTTTGCTGACGCAAAGTTCACTTACTAAACATAGCAATCCCCGGTAACAGGCCATATGATGTCATAATGATACCATAGTCATGGGGAATCCGGCAAATCATATCGGAGCGCCTTTGGGTCTTGATGCGCAATTCTTGCAGATGCGGCGGCAGCCAATCCGGCAACCAAGTCATCCAAAAAAACGTGAATTCTTTCGCCCTTCAAATTCAGTTGACGAATGATGCCGGGTTTTACTTTATCTAAATATCCGAAGCTCGTCAATCCGATCATGCCGTAAACATTCGTAATTCCGAGCGCTAACGTTTCATCGACGCCGTACAACGACTCGTCGTTCTCCATAATCGCCTGCAGCGGCTCGGGCAGCAGCCTGCGCTCCGCCAGCTCGTCAAGGGCTATTCCCGTGTACATCACATACTGTACCTCGCGTTTGGAGAGCACCGCCCTCACGCTTTCCTCGCACTCCTTCATCGTCAAATCCCCGTTATAAGGGCGCTGCAGCGTATACACGATTTCCGTCACGTCATCCACTGATACCCCGCGCTTCAAGAGCCATTTCTCGATTCCTGTCACCATAGCCCATCCCTCCCGCTACTGCTTGTACATAGATTTCGAAAAACATAAGCGAAAAACGGCTCGCTGCGTACGGCGGCGGCAAATGGCCGGTGCTGGAAATCCGCGAATGTCACTTTCCGTTCGCTTGTATCTCTAGATATATGCAGGCGCGAGTCCTGACGTGCATAGGAATTCCAAATGAATGACAAGAACAGAGGTAACGGGCCCGCTTACTTCACGACGATCATGCCTTCTCCCAAAATCTTTCCAATCGACTCAATCAGCTGCGGGGACGGCTTCACGCGATAGCTGTCGCTTAACGCGATTGACTTCTGGCCCCGTTCGTAGAACAGGACGGTCGGCAGAGGACCGGAATGAGAGGCCAGCAATGTTTTAAGGTTCTCAAGGACAGCAGGCTGCTCGTTCTCCGCAGCGATTTTGATATAAACGCGCTGAGGCTTTCGTTCCTGCATCGCTTGCGCGCGCGGCTGCGGAACCGGTTGGCTTTGCGGCGGCGTGCGGGGGGCCGTCGCTCCTCCAGCGGCGCTGCGGGCTGCGCGGGCCTGCGCCTGCTTCTGGAGCCTTCTCACCTGGTCCGCGAGATATACGGCCGCCCCCTCAAGCGGAACGACATCCTCGACGAGCAGCTTGAAATCATCGTCCTGCTGCTGAACCGTCGCTTGCACGATGGCCAGTCCGCCCTTCTCCAGCTTGGCGCCTACCCGCTTCCAGACTGAAGGGAAAACGACGGCTTCCACGCGCATAATCCGGTCCTCCAGCTCGAGAAAGCCCATAGCCAGACCCTTCTTGTTCGTGAAGGGCTTTAGCGATACGACCATGACGCCGACAACTGCCGCCGTCCCGTCCTTCGCGTCGCCAAGCTCAACCAGCCGGTCAAGGCCGAGTCCCGCAAGCTGCTCCTCCGCATCGTCCAGCGGATGACCCGACAAATAAAGCCCCAGCAGCTCCCGTTCAAAATCCAGCTTCTGGCTTGTCGTATACGGCCGTATATCGGGCAGCTCCACATCCCAGTTCTGCACCTCATCGAAGCCGAACATCTCGATTTGCAGTTCTTCCCGCTCCTTCCGCCATTTGAGAGCAGCCTCCACCGTTTCCTCGAGCGCGGCCAGCAGCTGCGCGCGATGGCCCGGCAGCGAATCGCAGGCTCCCGCCTGAATAAGCGATTCAAGCACCCGCTTGTTGACGATGCGCAGGTCAACGCGCTGGCATAAATCAAGCAGGCTCTCATACGGCTTCTCTACCCGCACAGCTTTAATCGCTTCGATTGCCTGCGTGCCGACGTTCTTGATCGCGGCAAGGCCGAACCGGGCGGCTCCGCCGGCAGGCGTGAAGGAAACGCCGCTTTCGTTCACGTCCGGCGGGAGCACCTCGATGCCCATGCGCCGGCATTCATCGACGTATTCGGCTGTTTTGCGCTGGTTGCCGGTCACCGATGCGAGCATCGAGGCCATGAACGGAACCGGATAATGAGCCTTCAGCCATGCGGTCTGGAAGGCTAGCACGCCGTATGCGGCGGCATGCGCGCGCGGGAAGCCGTAATCGGCGAAACGCACGATCATATCGTAGACCCGGTTGGCATCGGACTCCGAGTACCCCTGCTTCAAGCTGCCTTTCACAAAATGCGCCCGTTCCTCGTCCAGCACCTCGCGCTTCTTCTTCGAGACTGCACGCCTTAGCAAATCCGCTTCGCCGAGCGAGAAGCCCGCCATCAGCGAGGCGATCTGCATAATTTGCTCCTGATAGACGATGATGCCGTAGGTATCGGCCAGGATGGGCTCAAGCGTAGGATGCGGGTAATCGACGGTGATAAGACCGTGTTTGCCCTGAATAAATTTCGGGATAAATTCCATCGGACCGGGTCGGTACAAGGCTCCCACCGAGATGATATCCTCGAACACGGTCGGCTTCATCTCCTTCAGCACGCGCCTGATTCCGGAGGATTCCAGCTGGAATATGCCGGTCGTATCGCCGCGTCCCAGCATCGCGTACGTCTCGGGATCCGAATCGTTAACCGTCCGGAAATCGATCTCCTTGCCGTACAGCTCCTTCACCCATTGAAGCGTTCTCTCTAAGATGGACAAGGTTCTCAGTCCGAGAAAGTCCATTTTGAGCAGGCCGACCGCCTCCAAATGCTCCATTGAATACTGCGTAAGCGGAATGCTCTCGCTGCCCGTCTGAAGCGGCGTATAATCCGTAAGCGGCTCCTGTGAAATGACGACCCCCGCAGCATGCGTCGACGCATGGCGCGGCATGCCCTCCACCTTCAGCGCCATCTGCAGCAATGCGGCCGTCTTCGGCAGGCGTTCTGCCGCTTCGCGAAGCTCCGGGCTGGCGCGCAGCGCCTCCTCGAGCGTAATGTGCAGCTGATTCGGGATGAGCTTCGCCGCGCGGTCGACCTCCTGAAAAGGAACGTTCATCGCGCGCCCGACATCGCGTACAGCAGCCTTCGCCGCCATCGTGCCGAAAGTGATAATCTGCGCGACATGATCCTCGCCGTACTTTGCCGCGACATAGGCAATGACCTCATCGCGTCGCTCGTCATTGAAGTCGATATCGATATCCGGCATCGAGATCCGTTCCGGATTTAGAAAGCGTTCGAACAACAGCTTATATTTAAGCGGATCCACATCCGTGATCCGAAGCGTGTAAGCGACCAGGCTGCCCGCGGACGACCCGCGTCCCGGACCGGTGCGGATGCCGCGTTCGTGCGCGAAGCGTATGAAGTCCCAGACGATGAGGAAGTAGTCGCTGAAGCCCATTTTCTCAATAACCGAAAGTTCGTACTCCAGCCGGTGCTCGGCCCTCTCACGGAAGCCGGCATCGCTCAGCCACTCCGGCAGGCCCGCATACCTTGCGGTTAAGCCGTCACGGCATAGCGTCTCCAAGTAAGCGGCGGAGCTCATTCCGGACGGCACGGGCCGGAACACCGGAAGCGCGGCGCGGCCCAGCGTAAGCTCCAGCTCGCATCGATCCGCGATCTCGGCGGTATTCGCCAGCGCGTCCGGAACATGCCTGAATAAGCCCGCCATTTCATCGGCGCTTTTCAAATAGAGCTGGTTGGTCAGCATGCGCATGCGGTCCGTGTCCTCAACCGTTTTGCCCGTTCCGATGCACAGCAGCACGTCTTGCACCTCCGCGTCCTCTGCTCGTAAATAATGGACGTCGTTCGTGGCGGCTAGCTTGATGCCGAGCTCGCGCGAAAGCTCGATCATGGCGGCGGCTACCTTCTTCTGGTCCAGCATGCCGTGATCCTGCAGCTCCAAGTAAAAGTCTTCTCCGAATATTTCCTTGTAGCGCAAGGCGGCGTTCTTCGCCTCCTCCCGGCGGTCATAGAGCAAATGCTGCGAGACCTCCCCCTTCAAGCAGGAGCTGAGGCATATCAGACCCTCCGAATGCTCCCGGAGAACTTCCAGATCAATGCGGGGCTTGTAATGGAAGCCCTCCAGATGGCCGATCGAGCTTAGCTTCATCAGATTGCGGTACCCCGCCTCGTTTTTGGCAAGCGCGACAAGATGATAGATCGGGTTCTCCTTGCGGGTTCCCTTCTCGAACCGGGAGCCGGTTGTCATATAAAGCTCGCAGCCGATGATCGGTTTAATTCCATGAGCGCGGCATGCGCGGTAGAAAGGAATCGCCCCGTACATGACCCCATGGTCCGTCAAGGCGAGCGCCTTCATTCCGAGCTCCGACGCTGTCGCCGCAAGATCGCGAATTCTGGCGGCGCCGTCGAGAAGACTATATTCGCTGTGTACATGCAAATGCACGAAATTTGGTTCGGTCGTACCGCTCATAACGCCTGATCTCCTTCGCCGTCCGAAATAGTTAGCTCTATTTTATCATAATAGAGGCGGACACGCCCATAGAATGGTAGCAGGGTGTACAAGCGTTCGAGCCGGTTTCAATATTTCATATTTTTCCGAGGAGGTTAGTTCCATGAGCTATTTCTTGTCCAAGGCGGGACTTGATTTTTTTATAGCGTTCGGCGTCGTGATCGGGGGATCGATGCTGGCCGGCGTCGGTTCGGTGTTCATGCTGCTGCCGCCCGCGGCTACGATGCTCGATACGGCCGCCCGGTTGAAAATTTGGGCGATCGTCGTGGCGGTCGGCGGTTCCATCGATCCGGTCCGCGTCATTGAGAGCAACATTATGGCCGGGCAATTGTCGCCGGCCGCCCAGCAGATTTGTTTTATTATTATCGCGTTTCTCGGCGCGCATCTGGGATCGGAGCTGGTCCGACTTATTTGCAAGGGAGCCATATAACAATGCGGGTACCGCCTTTTGAACGTTGGGTCAGGGGCATGCAGATGACGGGGGTGCTGGTGCTGGGGATGATCATCGGGGCTATCGTCTATAATTCGTTTTACTTGGCTCAGACCGAAGCTTTGATTACCTTGAAGAGCGAGCTGGAGATGCAGCTTGAGCAGAATGCGCAAGATATGGAGAACCTGAAGGATTTCAAAAACAAGCACACCGTCATTAAAAGCGTTCAGCCTCGGATTGAGACTGAAACCGGCCTCAAATCGGACAGGCCGAAACTCGATCAGGTGACGGAAGCGGCTCTGATAAAAAAAATAAAGGAAGATCTGGACATCTTTCTCGGCCGAAGCATTTACGAGATCGATTCCGATGCGAAATTCGCCCGCAAGCTCCTTGACCGGAAGGTGTATACCGATATCTACGGCAAGGATTACAGCATCCAAATCAAAACGATACTCGTCGTCGACAATGTTCTTCAAGTCTGGGTGCATGTTGATAATTATACGAAGCCTCCCGCATGAGCGAAATCGGGCTGATCATGGTACAATAGAGCCTGTCTGCTCTTGCGTGTCAAGCGGCAATCTCATTATTCAAAGGAGCTGCTGTAAAAAATGGATCAGCTTATGCAGTGGCTGTTCGCACCGGTAATTTTCATTTCCCTTGCGTTCTCAGCCATCTTCAGCTTTAAATCGCGACGCACGAAGGATGCAAGAACCCGCGGCATACTGACGGCCAGGATGAATATCAGCATGGGCGTCATGCTGCTGTTCATCGCTTTGGTTCAGCTGTTTTTGTCGGGAGAGTCTACGCTTCGCATCGTCATCGGTGCCGTCTTCATGGTCATCGGCATATTCAACCTGTTCGCCGGACTGCGCAACCTCAGCCTCTACCGCGCAACCAGAGACCAGTAGACGTCAATAGGGATCGATCATCTGGGCCGTCAGCATCGCCTTGGCGGCCAATCCCTTCGCATCCTTCACCTCGATCTCCAGCTTCGTAAACTTCCTGCTCATCTCCAGCGCTTTCGGAATAATCGTAATCTCGCTGTCGATTTGAACCGGTCTGACATAATAGGTCGTCATGCTTTCCAGCAAATAATCGCGTTTCGCCGTCTCGCGAATCATCCGTCTTGCCGCCTGCGTCATGAGCGTGGCAAGAAGTCCTTCCGACATCATCCCGAGAGAACCGGACATTTGCGGAGAAACCGTTCCTTTGTAGGCAATGCCCAGCTCATCCGCGCCGCTCATGCCGGAAGTCGCCATAAATCCGGTCCACATCAAATCCTCGAACGTCTGGCCCGATTCCGGCTGCTTGCCGGCGAAGCGCATCGCATCCAGCACCTCCTGCCTGGTCACCACGCCGAGCAGCTTGCGGTGCCTGTCGACGATCGGCAGCAAATCGATCCCCTCCGCCGCCATCGTATGAGCGGCCGAAGTGACGGTTATATTGGGTGCTGCGGTAATCGGCTGCCTCGTCATAAGCTTGTCAAGAATGTTATCCTCAGGGGAGCCGACGGCATCCTTGGCGGTCATCATTCCGATAACGCGGTTTCGCTCATCGACAACCGGGAACCTGAAATAACCCGTCTCGAGCGAAAGCCTGTGAAAGTCGGCAACGGTATTGCCGGCGCGAAGCACATCCGCGGGACGGCTGAACGTTACGATATCCTCGATCAGCATGATCTTCCGCTTGATGAGACGGTCGTAAATCGCCCGGTTAATCATGGACGCAACGGTAAACGTGTCATGCCGCGAGGAAATAATCGGAAGCGAACGCTCGTCCGCGATCCGGATGACCTCCTCGCTCGTCCCGAAGCCGCCGGTAATGAGAACGCCCGCCCCCTCCTCCAGCGCACAGCGATGGGCGCCGATGCGGTTGCCCACGATAAGCAGGCTGCTCTCGTCAATATAGCGAAGCATGGCATCAAGCTCCATCGCGCCGATGACGAACTTATGCAGCGTCTTGTCGAGGCCGGCCGCTCCTCCGAACAGCTTGCCTTCGACGATCTCGGCTACTTCGCCGAAAGTAAGCTGGTCCAGCGCCTCGCGCCTCTTGCGGTCGATCCGGACCGTTCCGATCCGCTCCTTCGTGCTGACCAGGCCGGAGCTCTCCGCATCCTTAAACGCTTTGTAAGCCGTTCCTTCGCTGACGCCAAGCTCCTTGGCGATCGCCCGAACCGAAATTTTCGTTCCGATCTTGAGACTCTGGATGTATTGCAAAATTTGCTCATGCTTCGTGCTCGTTTCATTCCCGGGTCCGATTGAAGCCATCGTTTTTCCTCCGTCCACTTATCCGTCCTTTTTCCCCTATTATAGGAGAAAGCGGAGAACAAGTCATGCCGCCGGCGCAGACAGGCGCCGTTACAGCTGCCAGTTCAGCAGCACCTTCCCCGTCTTGAGCATGCCGTCTACCTCTTGCCCCCGTACGCCCGTCAGCCTCCGCTTCTTGAACAGCTGATGAATCGACTGCGTATTAATGGCATTCTCGGCCCCCGTCATAATAAACGTCTGCCAGTCGTATGAAATCGGAACCGGGTACCGGAGAGATTGAATAAGATAATTGTCAATTTCAATGCTTTGGGGCGGAATTTCCTCGTAAACGCTGGAAAAAAGGAATGAGCTCTGTTCGCTGTAAGGCCTGGAAATCGGATCTGATTTCAAGTCAAGGACATATTCCACGATCTGCGTATGCGGATTAACGCGGCAGCTGAAGGAGCCTTTCGCCGTCGCCGCTCTATCGACCCGATGAGACAAACGATAGGTAAATTGTACAAGGAAAGGAACATTGCAATAATAAGCGCGGACTTTTCTGAAAAATTCAAATTCGTCTACCACGGTGACCCCCTTCCAGCTGCCATGCTCGTGCCATAAGATAGCCTGCCTTCACTGATTAATTGGTAATTCGACCCTTAATAGGCAATCATAATAATAGAATGATACTTTTTTACACAATTATAGTAAAGAACCCACCAATAAGTCAATGACTATAGTCATTGAAGTGAATATACTCTATAGAATGTTGTTGCGTTTCATCTAAAGCTCTATCGTTAGTTTTGAGGTGACAAAATGAGTGGGATTGCAGGGTTGATAGGAGAAAACATTCGTCAGCTGCGCAAGAAAAGAGGCTTAAGCCAGGAACAGCTGGCCTTGCGCGCCGAAATAAACGCATCCTATATGGGACAGGTTGAGCGGGGAGAAAAAAACCCGACGATTGACGTGCTTAGCAAAATCGCGTTTGCGCTTCAGACCCCGATCGAGCAAATCGTAAATGTGATTACCGGTCAGCAGGACACGCTTGACCAAGGCGGCGAGGAAGACTACGCCAACAAGATCGCTCATCAATTGAACGGCTTATCTTTGAAAGAACAGGAAGCCGTCTATAAATTCGTAAAGCAGCTCGTTCAATTCAAGGAATTAGAGTAAACAAGAAGATCCGCCGGATGAAACGCCGACGGATCTTCTTGTTTTTGAAGTTGCCGCGGCTGCCCCGCTTAACCGCGCGCTCTTTTGGCCATCGCCTTCTGCTCCAGCTTGCGCTCCCAGAGCTGCGCCTTTGCCCGCTTGATCCGGGCCAGCCCCCTGCGTTTCTCGTCGCTCATAAGCAGCGCGTTAACATGTGCGGTTATAACGATAACCGCAAACAGGATCCATGCCAGCCCGAATACCCCCGTCCAATTCCACGGCGCGCCGAGTTCAAGACGAGGCAGCGCATATACGAGCATCGCGGCCGCAAGAAGCAAATACAAGACATGGCGACCTTTACCGGAAAACATAGCCATCAACTCCTCCGTCTGATCGTAAGCGGCTTATACCTACTTGTCCGCACTACCATCCTATGAACGAAACTTACGAGATATGCTGCTAGGCTGATGAGGGCCGGCATCCGCTTATGGAAAAGCCGGCGAAAACAGCACAAGCCCGATGTCCGCTTCCGATTCACAAAGGAATAGATGTCCTCATATGATGAGGTAATTCGTTTAAAACACCTATGGCCGCTTATCTCTTATCGTCATCCTCCTGCTCGGAAGGAGATTTATGATGCTCAAATCGAAAGTAGCCGTACAGGTGATCGGCTCCGGCATGATCCCGGAAGATACGCTCATGCTTGGTGAAACGCATGTTAAGCAGTGGAAGATTCCGCAGGGCCAGCACATTCTATTAAAATTCGGCGCTTTCCGGCAGCATGTGAAGATCATTCCCGCCGCCAGATTCGACGGCATGAGAATGAGCCAGGGCTTGGCTGAACAGCTGGGACTATCGCATGGCGCGCATGTTCGTATGCAGTACAAACCGGGTTCCGGCACACTTGCATTAGGACCGCTGATCGGCGTTCTTGTCAGCCGCGATTATCCGCATATGCCGGATAGACCCTTCGGCTCCATCACCATGTTTTGCAGAGAGCTCGTCGATGCCTGTACGGCGCAAGGCGCTTACGTTTATTTTTTCACTCCGAATCAGATCGGCACAAGTAACCATACCGTTGACGGCTGGATCTATTCGGACGGGTGGAAGCAGGCGGCGATGCCCGCACCCGACGTCATCAACAACCGTTTAACGTCGAGGAAGCTAGAGAACAGACCCAGCGTGCAGCATTTCATGAAGGAAGTAAAACTTTATCATCAGACAACCGTTTTTAACGAAAAGTTTCTGGATAAAACCGAGGTTTTCGAAGCCTTGAAGAAGGATGATTCGCTCGTTCGTTATTTGCCCGAGTCGCATTTGCTCCGCAATTATTCGATGCTGAAGTCGATGTGCTCACGGTATAGCAACGTTTTCCTCAAGCCCGGCAGAGGCAGCTTAGGCAAAGGGATTATCCGGATCACCCGCAACGATTCCGGCGGCTACCAGGCTCTTTATGCGACGGCAGCCGGTACGCGAAGAGTGCAATATTCGACTATGGCTAAACTCTTCTCGACGATTTCCGCAAAAATGAAAACCGTCCGTTATCAGATCCAACAAGGCTTGCAGCTGATTGAAATCCAGAAGAGACCGGTTGATTTTCGCGCACTTGTGCAGAAGAACGCTGCAGGCAAATGGACCATTACCTCCATTGTGGCTAGAACGGCCGGCAACGATCATTTCGTGTCCAATCTGGCGCGAGGGGGCACGCTCAGCTCGGTCGGCGATGCCGTAGCCAAATCGAATCTGCAGGCCGGAATCAGCCGGCTGGAAGCAAGTCAGCGCCTGCAGCAGGCCGCGCTTAACATCGCGCGGGGAGTGGATACGCAAATTCCTGCCCATTTCGGCGAGCTGGGGATCGATTTGGCGCTCGATACAAGCGGCCGCGTATGG
Organism: Paenibacillus harenae DSM 16969; assembly: GCF_000422465.1. Taxonomy (GTDB): domain Bacteria; phylum Bacillota; class Bacilli; order Paenibacillales; family Paenibacillaceae; genus Pristimantibacillus; species Pristimantibacillus harenae. Next base: position 572,039 of record NZ_KE383843.1, read on the forward strand.
CTGCTTGAGGTTAACTCCAAGCCTTCAAAGAATGACAACACCACGCTGAGCGAGAAAAAAATTCGTCCGTCCGTCCGCATGATGATTCAATATTCCCGATTTTTATCGGGCTTTTAACGGAGGCGCTTATGCAAATTCGAACGATCATCCTCGGCATTGTCGTTGCCGCGATCCGTCCGCCTGGCAGCGATCATGGACTGAAAGTGGAGGCTTCGGCACTGCCTGAGCCGCGCTTCTGCCGCGCGCTCAGCCTGGCCGCGGGTCCGCTTGGCATCGACGTATACGTTTTTGCGGCGGACGGCTACCATGCGGAGTCCGGGACGCTGCATGCCTATCGCTATCAGCACAACGGGTGGAGCAGGCAAGCGGCGCCCTTGCCCGATATCGTCTACGACCGCTGTTTCTATACGGAAACGGCCCAGCGCATAAGCTGCCTGCGCATGCTGGATTCGATGTCGGCGAGGAAGCCACATGTATTATTAAACGGAAGCCTGCCCGCGAAGCTTGCGGTATACGCTTCGCTCAAGGATGATCCAATGCTGAAGGAGCATTTGCCTGAATCGGAGAGCTGCGAATCGGCCGAACAGCTGCTGAAGCTGCTCCCCCGGCATAAGCGAGGAATCGTTCTGAAGCCATCTGCCGGCATGCAAGGCAGAGGACTGATGCATATCAAGCGATGCCCTCATAATCTGTCGCTGCTGGTAAGGGGGAGAACGGGGCGAAATCGTCACTTCTCCCGCACGTTTGCCGATGACCGCACATTCGCCGGATGGATCGAAAGCCGCATAACCCGCCATAGCTATTTCATCCAGCCCTATCTCGAGCTAAGCGGCGAAGACGGCAAACCGTTTGACGTCAGGGTGCTTATGCAGAAGGACGGAACTGGGCGATGGGCGTCGTCCGGCACCGCCGTCCGCTGCGGCCAAGCGGGCTCCCTCACTTCGAACCTGCACGGCGGAGGCGGAGCCGGCCGGGCCGACTCGCTACTTGCCGCGAAATTCGGGAAGATCGAATCCGAACGTTTAATCGAACAAATCCATACAATAAGCAAGCAAACAGCTGAACGGCTTGAAAGCCGTTTCGGCAGGTTTGCCGAACTTGGGCTCGATTACGGCATCGAGCCGGACGGCCGTCTCTGGCTGCTGGAAGCGAACTCGAAGCCGGGCAGGTCTGCCTTCCGAAGCATAAGCGACAAGAAAGCCGAGATGCTCTCGATCGAGAGGCCGCTCCTGTATGCGCGCTTTCTGTCCAACCGCCTTTACCCGTCCTTTGCAGCCAATGAATCTGTAAACGGCCGTCAATCTGATGTGAAAATCACCAACCCAATACGGCCTTTCAACGTTCAGGAGGTTCATCGATGAGTTTGACAACTTGTAACGTACATTTCTCACAGCAATCGAATAAGATCGTCTATTTGTCCAGCCCGCTATTGAAGCAACTGAAGCTGTCCGGCAAGAAATCGGTTCATCTCAAGCTGGGAAACGAGGTTATAACCGCAGAGATCAAGCAGTTGAAGCGGCAGGGCAATCACTTGTATTTATCCGCCGGCGTTCGACAATCCATCCGGGTGCCCAAGACCGGCAACGTATACGTGTTAAACAGCGGCGATAACGAGGTTCAGCTCGGACCGCTCGTCGGCATTTTAAGCGACCATTCAGGTCGTTCGGTAAGCAACCCGTTCGGCGCCAAAACCGGTTTTATTAAAGAAATCATCCGGAACGGCGAGCATAAAGCCTATCTGTTCGGCTTTACGCCAGGCGATATCAACTGGCATCAGCAAACGATTAACGGCTACTTCCTTTCCGCCCAAGGCGGCTGGTACCGCAAAATCGTTCCGCTCCCTGACGTCGTCTATAATCGTCTGACCAGCCGCAAGGCGGAAACGTCGGCGACGATCAACTCGCTGCGCGAGCGATTCGTAAGGAGGAAGATTCCTTTTTTCAATTGGAGCTTCTTCAATAAGGCCGACGTCTATAAGCTGCTTGACAATGATCCCGAAGCGCTGGAGCATCTGCCGGAATCGATATCCGGACCGACCGCGGACAAAATGAAGGAAATGTTGGAAAATCACCAGTTTCTCTACTTCAAACCAACGGCGGGAAGCCTCGGCATCGGCATCTATCGCTTGACCTACCATCCGAAGCGCGGGTATTTCGCCCGCTACCGCAAGGGCAGCCAGAATGTCCTGCTTCGATTCACTAATTTCCAAAGCCTGATGCGGATGCTGCAGGCCAGGCACGGGAGCCATTTAAACCGTTATGTCGTGCAGCAGGGCATCCGCCTGATCGAAATTGACAGCTGCCCGATCGATTTCCGCTTTCATATGCACAAGAACGGCAAGAACGAATGGGTTCCTGCCGGAATCTGCGCGAAGAAGGCCGGACGCGGCAGCGTAACCACGCATGTGAAGAACGGCGGCTCGCTGATGACGCCGGAACAGGCGCTCGGCAAGACATTCGGCAGCCAAGCCGATACCGTGCTGGAGAAGGCGAAGAAGGCCTCGATCAAGCTCTCGGAATCGATCGAACGGAATTATCCGCATCGGCTCGGGGAACTTGGACTCGATATTGGGATAGATAAGGACGGCGAGATATGGATGTTCGAAGCCAACGCCAAGCCGGGACGATCGATCTACAAGCATCCCGCGCTCCGTGCGGAGGGCCGCGCATCGATCTCGTATATCCTTGAACATTGCATGTACCTCAGCCGTTTTCAAGGCCAGGGAGGTAATGGCTAATGGAAAATTTACAGCCGGAGGAGTCGGACTTTCGAGAGCAGCGCGAAGGCAAGCAGGTCCTCGCGATCTTAACCATCGAAGATGATATTCAGCTTTTCCGGGGTAACCGGAGCAACTTCCTCGATCTGATTCGGACCGGTCAATCGATGGGGTTCATCGTCTATGTCTTGACGGTCAAAAATCTGCTGCTCACCAAGAGCAGCTTATTGGGATTCGTGTTCAACGAGAAGACAGACAGCTGGCAGCAGCGTCTTCTCCCTTTTCCCGACATTATCTACAATCGGATTCCGCAGCGCGAGGACGAGGTGCTTCCAGCCGTCAAGAACAAAATCGCCGCTTGCAAGAAGCATCCCCGCGTCAAGCTGTTCAATCCATACTTCTTTAATAAATGGGACTTATTCGAATGGCTCCGGCTGTCGAAATCGACCAAACCGTTCATCCCTACGACCCGCAAGCTGGTTTCGGTCACCGGACTCAGCCGCATGATGCGCAAGCATCCCTATCTGTATCTCAAGCCGGAGAGCGGCAAAGCCGGCAAAGGAATCATGACGATCAAGGTACAGGCCGAGAAGCAGCTGCCTTACCGTTTGAAAATACAAGAAAACAAAAAAAGCGCCACCTACAACTGCGCTTCGATCGATAAGCTGTGGAGCCGTATCCATAAGCAGAGCGGGGGCGAAGCCTATATTGCCCAGCAAGGCATTAAACTGGCTTCCTTCCAGGACCGCAGATTCGACCTGAGGGCGCTCGCGCAAAAAAATCAGCGCGGACAATGGGATATCACCGGGATCGGGGCGCGTATCGCAGGAGCGATGAGCATTACGACCCATGTCCCCCGCGGAGGTATGATCGAAGATCCGGAGAAGCTGCTGGCCCATTCATTTAATGAGGCGCAGGCGCGTAAGCTACTCATAAAAGCAAAAAACACAGCGCTGCTTATTGCGAAGCAGATCGAGCGGGCATCCGGGCAGCTGCTCGGCGAAATGTCGATGGATATCGGCATCGACAGCGCGGGGAACATGTGGTTCTTTGAAGCGAATTCGAAGCCGATGAAGTTCGATGAGCCCCATATTCGGCAGAAATCGTTAGAACGTATTTTCCAGTATGGGGCTTACTTGGCCAAAAAAAAATCAGAAAAAGCGGGGGGTGCATGACGTGAACCTGGAGCTGCTTACGCCGGACAAATGGTCGTCGGAACAAAAGAGACTTATTGGCTTTGCGATCCGATTCGGAGATAAGCGGCTTGCGGTCTCAACGATTCATGCGCTACGCAAGCTGGATGGCTTACGGCTGGAAGCCGATCGGCAAGGAGCATACGGCGCGGTCGTCTCCGTAGCGACGCTTGGCGGCCGCCTCGCCGGCTTTGGTTTTGCCTCGGACGGCGGAGAAAGCGGCTGTATGGTCGTCGTGCATCCTGAAGCAAGAGGACTTGGCGTCGGCAGCGCTATCGTTCAAGCGATGATTCAGCGCCTTGGCCGGCTGTGCTGCAACGTAGCCACAGATAATATCGCAAGTATGTCGCTGTGCTTCCGGCTCGGAATGACTGCCGTCTCCATGCACAAAGGACCTACCGGCAAACCGACGCTCCGTTTTGAAAGGGGAACCGTTCATGACAATGCCCGTCCTAGGCATTCTGACTTTGTATCTCAATGAAGCCGGCATGCTAGAGGAGAGATCCATTTATCAGAAAATGACTTCCGCCGGCCGAAAGCTGGGACTTCACGTTTTCGTATTCACGCCTAAGGACGTCAATTATAAACAAAACCAAATACATGCCTTATTTTATAACCCGGATTCCAAAACCTGGTCCCGCAGGTGGACCTCATTCCCGAATATGATCTATGACCGCTGCCGCATTCAACGTTCTTACCGCTTCCAGCAGTTGAAGCGGTTCCGATCCCGCTACGGCCACCTCACCTTCCTGAACCGCACGCTCCGCAACAAATGGACGGTCCACCGCACGTTGTCGAAGGACTCGCGCTTTAGAGGTTATCTGCCTACCACCCGGTACGTGGAGAATACGCAGGATGTGCTCGGCATGCTCCGCAAATTCTCGCTCATTTATTTGAAACCGATCAACGGGACGGGCGGCCGGGGCATTCTGCGCATCGAGAAGCAAAATGACGGCACGCTTCATATTCAAGGGCGCGACCAGTCGCGGAGAATCATTAAACCGAGGCAGATTACGCTCTCCGCGCTCGGCGGCTTCCTCCAATCGTGGAATTTGAGGAGCAGCCGGTATATCGCCCAGCAGGGCATTCAAATCAAGTTGAATAACGGACGCGTTCACGATTACCGTATGCTTGTGCAGAAGAACGGCGACGGCGCTTGGGAAGTTACCGGCTGCGCTGGCCGGATCGGCGCCCCCGGCAGCGTAACGTCCAACCTGCACGGCGGAGGACACGCCGCTACGATGAACGCGCTGCTGAAAGATTGGATTCGGGATGAGTCGAAGATCAATCAGGTGAAGGACGAAGCGGAGAAGTTCGGCGTCGGCGTTGCGGCTTACCTGGAGAGAAGCTACGGCAGGCTGTGCGAGCTCGCGCTTGATTTGGCGATCGACCGAAAAGGCGGCATTTGGCTGCTGGAGGTTAATCCGAAGCCCGCCAGAGAAGTATTCGTGCAGGCCGGGGAGAAAGAAGTCTACCGCAAAGCGATCGTAAGACCGCTGGAATATGCGCTATGGCTGTACAATCAGAAGCGGCGAATGAAAGGAAAGCACGCTTCTATTTCGGAGGCTAGATTCGGATTCAAGTCTGATACGAGCCCGGAAACGGGTTTCGAACTGGATTTCGAACCGGGATTGTATCCGGATTTGGATTTGGATTTGGATTTGGATTTGGATTTGGATTTGGATTTGGATTTGGATTTGACTGAGGAACCTGAAAATAGTTTGTAATCGGGGCTTCTGCATATTGAACTGCCCGAGCCCATGTGCACAGGGTGAAAAAGAAAGGACTGTCCCGCAAGGCGATTGCCTGTGGCGACAGCCCTATTTTTTTTTGACTAAGTGACCCTTCAACCCGTTACTGGCCCAGCAAATCGAGCAGCTGCCGAAAATCGGAAATATGCGCATCCGCGCCATCCAGCTCCGACTCTCGCCCGTAGCTTGCGTAAGCGCACCCGATCGTACGGATACCATTCTCCCGGCCCGCTTCAACGTCTGATGACCGGTCTCCGACCATCCATGCGCTCTGCAAGCCATGATCCTGAAGCAATCGCGCAACCAAATCCACCTTGCTTGCCGTACCGTACTCTCCCGCGCTGTACAAGCCGTCGAACAATCCGGCAATTTCTTTATACTGCGCGACGCCCTTTACATAGTCCTCCAGCCCATTGCTCGCTACGAACAGTCTGACGCCTTTGTCCTTCAACAAGCGAAGCGTCTGCTCCACATAGGGGTACAGCTCCCCTTCACCTGCAGCCAGGCCTTCCAACTCATACTGCAGCAGCAGCTCATCCGCGCGTCTCCTGGCCTCAAGCGTGCTGTCCGGCATCACCATCTTCCAAATATCTTCAAGCAGCATGCCCAGGCAGCTCAGCAGCCTGTCGACAGGCGGCGTTTCCCGTACGTATAAACGCTCCTCCCGCAGCGTTTCAAATACGCGGCGATGAACGGGCACAAGCAGTTTATCCGTTTCAAACAACGTTCCGTCCATATCGAATATGACAGCCTCCGGCTTCGGAAGCGTTAGCTTGCTCCTATCATTACTCACGTCAAAATCCCCCTTTCAACTATGCCTTATCATAACGGAAGTAAGGAAAGAACCGCAAGAGGAGAGTGAGCTTGCTTCATGAGCTGCTTCGGAAAATACGGAGAAAACGGTTTGCGTCCGCTGACAAGGACGAAAAGCAGGCGTTTCTGCTCGTGTCCGCTTATTGATAAATGCTGCAGGATATGTCACACTGTTTGGTGGGCGAAGGACGAATTGCCCATGCAGGAAAGGACGTGACGGTTTACTTATGACCAAATGGCTGCTTCGCTCCATGACTGAATTAAGCTCGCGCAAATGGATTTCCAGAATAACCGGAAAATTCGCGCAATCGGCCGCCAGCCGTCGTTTTATTACCCGATTCGCCGCAGCATACGGCATTAAGGCCGAGGAAGCGGAGAAACCGCTACACGACTATAAGACGCTGAACGAATTTTTCACGAGACGGCTTAAGCCCGGACTCCGTTTGGTCGATGAAGGGGCCGATTCGCTTGTAAGTCCCGTCGATGCGCTCGTCACAGGCGCTGGATGGATAAGCGGCGGAACGATATTGAACGTGAAGGGGCAAGATTATACGATCGACGAGCTTCTGGGCCGTTCGCCCAGGACGGCGAATTACATGAACGGCTTTTACTTGGTCCTTTATTTAAGTCCGACCGATTATCATCGGATCCATACGCCGGTAGCCGGCCGTATTGTTGAACGCGAACATATTGCGGGCAAGGTATATCCCGTGAACGACTTTGGGCTTCGCCATATGAGAAGAGTGCTGAGCCGGAACGAACGGCTTATTACATACATGCAGAATGAACACGGCGAGACGGCCGTCGTCAAAGTCGGAGCGATGAACGTAAGCAGCATCCAATACGTACAGCCGCTTCAGAATGAAATGGCGAAAGGCGACGAGCTCGCCTATTTCGAATTTGGCTCTACGGTCGTGCTTCTGATGGAAGACGGGACCTTCACGCCCCGCGGAGACATCATGCCCGGGGTGAAAGTGCGAATGGGCGAATTGCTCGGCTTCCAGCATTAAACAAGCAGAAACGCCTGCCTTGCGTCCTTCTCAGAGGACGCAAGGCGTTTTATGTGGTGACGGTATCGTCATGGATGTTTCTGAAGCAGCTCATGAAGCAAGCTCATCCTAAAAACGGTATCGCAGAGAATTCTAAAAGTTTATAAGTGAAATACTCATTTATAAATTCCTGGAATTGACACAAATAACCCGGCCGCTTCCAAACGAAGAGGCCGGGTTGTTCGTTCTGCTACCTGATTTCCGATGGGCTGCGTCCCGTATACTGCTTAAATTGGCGGCTGAAGAAGAAGATATCCCGATAGCCGAGCGCATCCGCCACCTCCGTCACGTTCATCCCCGCGTGCATGAGCAGATGCTGCGCCCGTTCAATACGGGTGCGGATCATATAGGTCTGCACCGACATGCCGATCAGCTCCTTGAATTTCATCGAGAAGTAGCGCGGAGACAGCTGAGCCCTCATGGCCAAATCCTCCACCCGGTGCGCGATGCTCGGATTTTGCCTGACGAAGTTGGCTACCTCATGAATGGCTTCCGTCAACTGGTTGCTCGCCTTCTTCTCGACGGGAAGCTGATTGTCCTCCCGCAGCAGGTGAATCAAGAGCTGTTTCAGAACAAGCTGCGCTTCTTCCTCCGCCGCGTATGTCTGCACAAGAAACAGCCGGACATAACGGGACAGCATATATTCAAAATCAACGGTATCGTTCAACTGTCTGTACCGGTTGGGCACTTCATCGATCGTTTCGTCTACGGCAAAGTGTATGTAGGACAGCACCAGCGGGCGCTGCGGGTTATGCGTGGCGCTCGTGTAATCGCCGGGGCGAAACAAGAAGCAGCTGCCCGGTCCAACGTTGTAATGCTCTCCGTTTACCTCTACTTCCCCTTCACCGCTCCATACATAGAATAAATCATAGTTGGGTATCGGCTTCTCGCGTCTTGCCCACCTCCAGCCCGGCTCGCACACGATCTTGGCGAAATAAGGCGTCAGGGTGAGCGACGCGGGCGAAATGTGCAGCATAGGGCTTTTCCTCCCGTATCATTCTATGCCGTCATCATACAACAGCAGTAAACTTTTGCGCAAGCCGCCCGAAAATTACGAAAAAATTTGCATGGAAAATGGTTAGCGGCATATAAAAAATGTTATAATAGCACCCGACAATTACTCTTTACTAATGAATGATTTCGGAAGGATGAAATGAAGTCCATGAACCCACTTGCTCAGCAGTTAAACGAGACGCTGCAAACGGAAAACCCGAACGTCTACGCCATGTTGTCAACCTTAGGCAAAGCGATTTATTTCCCGAAGGAAGGCATCCTTAGTCAATCCGCCGAGGCAAAATCGAAAGCGACGAAGTTTAACGCCACGATCGGAATCGCGACTGAAGGCGGACAGCCGATGCACCTTAAGGTCATTCAAGAGACGTTATCCGCTTACAATCCGAAAGACATATATGAATATGCGCCTCCCGGCGGCAAGCCGGAGCTCCGCAGCGCATGGCGCGCCAAGATGTTCAAGGATAACCCGTCGCTGGAAGGGAAGGGCTTCGGCAATCCTATCGTGACCAATGCGTTAACGCACGGCCTTAGTATCGTAGCCGATCTGTTCGCCGATGCCGGAGATGCCGTTGTCATTCCGAATAAAAACTGGGAAAATTACGAGCTGACCTTCGGCGTCCGCCGCGGCGCCGAGATCGTGGAATACCCGCTCTATAACGATCAGAGCAGATTCAACAGCGCCGGCCTGCGCGAAGCGCTGCTTGCGCAGAAGGATAAAGGCAAAGCAATCGTCGTATTGAACTTCCCGAACAATCCGACAGGCTATACGCCGGGACCCCGGGAAGGCGATGAAATCGTTGCAGCGATCCGCGATGCGGCCGAAGCCGGCATTAACGTCGTAGTTGTAACCGATGATGCTTACTTTGGCCTGTTCTTCGAAGATTCCATGCATGAATCATTGTTCGCCAAGCTCTCGGACCTGCATCCTCGCGTGCTCGCCGTGAAGGTGGACGGCGCAACCAAGGAAGAATACGTATGGGGCTTCCGCGTAGGCTTCATTACCTATGCTTCCGGTTCGGCCGCAACGCTGGCCGCGCTGGAGCAGAAGACGCTGGGCATTATCCGCGCAACGATTTCGAGCGGGCCGCATCCTTCGCAAACCTTCGTGCTGCGGGCATTGACGTCTCCGGATTTTGAAGCGCAGAAAGCCGAAAAATACGAAATTATGAAAGGACGCGCGAATTGCGTCAAGTCCTTGCTCGACAGCGGCCGTTACGGCGACGTATGGAGCTACTATCCGTTTAACTCCGGCTACTTCATGTGCCTCAAGATGAACGACGTCCCGGCTGAAGCCGTACGCGTTCATCTTCTGAACCAATACGGCATCGGAACGATTGCGCTGGGCGAGACCGACCTGCGCGTTGCCTTCTCTTGCATTGAGGAAGAGCATCTGGAGGAGCTGTTCGATACGATTTTTACGGCCGTGAACGAGCTGCATGCGAAGTAACTAATGCACGAAGAATACCCCTGGATGACAGACCGCTTGAGAAGCGGCCAAATCGTTCAGGGGTATTTTGATTGTCCGGGGGCAGGCCCTTATTCTTCCTCCGCTTCAACCCGCAGTCTTCTACGCAGTCGCGCAGGACGGGTGAGCAGGAAAGTAACCGCCCCTCCCGCGGAGACCAGCGAAGGGATATAGACCGATTCCAACGCCAGCGGCACGGCGGCAAACAACCACAGCAGCAAGGCGCATACGACAATAGCGATGCGGTCAACCTTCACATATTGCGCGACGCGCTGCTTGTCAGGCATCGGATAGACATGCTGCCAAACCGTATACCGGTGAATATGCCGCAGGCCGCCTATTTGAACGGACAGTACCGCCATAAACAAGCCGTACACGATGAATGCAGCCCATCCGTCCAACGATCCTGCATCGGCAATCCAATAAGTAACGAGGCTTCCGATCGCCAGCAAGCGAATGACGATACCGCCGATTTCGGTTCTTAGAAGAGACGCCGCATATAAATAGACATAGGTATTCCGATTCGAATTCGGCACAGCGCGCAGCAGCCAAGCCAGATAAGAGCGCTTCGCGATGCTGGAAGAACGGGTCGGCACATCGATGAACCAGCCAAAAAAAACATAATACCGCCTTCGCGTTCTCGCTTCCTCTTCAACCAGCCTCTCCCAAGGAAATCGGTGCCGGCTGGGCAGACGATGAATAAATGCGTATAACAAAACGATCAGGAGCGAGAAAGCTGCCGCTTGCCACAGCTCGCAGGTTAACCATGCAGCAAGGACAAGCGCAGTCAGCCCCCAGCGCAGCAGCCGCATCCCTCTTCTCATTCCCGGCCACGACATCTGCCTCTCCCGCCATGCCCCCCACCTATTGCCTGCTTTCAGACCGGCCGCCGCTCCCGCCAGCAGCCAGCCTCCGTTCAGCGCCGGACCTTGATTATAAATCGGCAGGTACAACAGGAGCACAAGAACGGCAGGCAGCGAGCTGACGAGCGCCGAATAACGGATCGATCGCCCGAGGTAGCCGTTCATCTCCGCCTCCCGGGGCATCATAAATACGATATCCGCCGGCTCGAGCCACGTCCGGAGCGGACTCCAACAAAGGACAAGCGTCAAGGCCAGAACGCCTGTCGCGGCAATCGGGAAATCGGCCGGCAAATTCCGGATTAACGTTACGTAACCTATCGCTGATGAAATCAATAGAAGCGACATAAAGGCCGTGAAGCCGCTTTGCGCCATATAGCGGAAATAAGGCATCGTCTCTTCGCGAAAAGCCCGAGCCCGGCGGCTCCAAAGAGCTTCAAGCTTTTGCCCGGCACCCATCAGGCCTTTCCTCCCGTTACAAGCCTGTAGAATGCATCCTCCAGCGTTCCGCTGCGCATGTTCATTCCGGCTGCCTGCCTCACCTCATCGAGCGTGCCCTGCGCAACGATTTTCCCGTGATGCATAACGATGAAGCGATCGCAATACGCTTCCACCGTTGACAAAATGTGCGAGCTCATTAAGATGGCGGCGCCCTTCCGCTTCACCTCGACAAGCCGCTCCAGCAAAGAGCGGATGCCAAGCGGATCAAGCCCGAGAAACGGCTCGTCGATGATATATAACGGCGGGTCGGCGAGCAGCGCATTCATGATCATGACCTTCTGCTTCATTCCTTTGGATAAATGCGAGGCAAACGCCTTTCTTTTCGGCATCATCTGAAACTGCTGCAGAAGCTCCTCTTCCCGCGCTCCGTCCTCATTATTCGATACCTTGTAAGCCATACCGGTAAGGCGCAAATGCTCCTCCACCGTCAGTTCATCGAACAGAACCGGCGATTCCGGCACATAGGCAAAAGCCCCCCGGTACCGTTCGGTTTCGGCTTCCAGCGTAACGCCGTCAACCTTTACCTCTCCCGTCCGAGGCTTCATCAGTCCGAGGATGTGCTTGATCGTCGTGCTCTTGCCAGCGCCGTTCAAGCCGATCAATCCGACCATCTCGCCCGCCTTGACGTCAAAAGTAAGTTGGTGCAGCACGGGCCTCTTTGGGCTGTAGCCTCCTGTTAAGTCGTTTACGCGTAAAATCGGATCCATCCATTCACCTTCACTATCGCTTATTTAACATGTGCTTTTTATCAGCATAACGAATTATGCGGGGAATATCAAAAAAAAGCACCACCGATAACGGCGATGCTTCTCTCTTACCTCTATATCATTTATATTCCAGCATTATAAAAAGCGGATCTCTTTTACCGTTAGGTTCTCGCCTTTCAGCTGTACGAACTGACCTATCCTCAGAAGGTCTTTGTTGCCGTTATACGATACATTAGCGTCAACGTTATATGAGGATCCGACGACTGTTCCGTTTTCAATCCACTGGATCGAGATCATCGTGATCTTCTCAGAGTCGTTCGCGTCATAAGCCAGCGAGTTAATGGTTCCCGTCTTATCGAGAGCTGTCACAACCGGCGCAGTCTTCGTTACTTCAATAAATACGACTCTATTTTGATAAGTGCGGACAAGCACTTCATCGCCGGCTTTCAGCTCGCTTACGGCTGCTTTCTTATCGTCGCGGTAAATAAAAACATTCGCGTCCAAATTTAGCACTACCTCGGAATTGTCCGCCTTCACGACCGTGATTTGGCCAGCTGCCGCAGAAGCTTTCAGCTTGCCGGCAATCGCTTGCGCATCGTGATCCGGCATTTCCGTATCGGTACGGTCCAGAAGGGCTGCAAGCTCTGCGCGGGTTACCGGCTGGTTAGGGCGGAACGTTTTGCCATTCTTGTCCTCATAACCGGTAATGATGCCTTTCTGAAGCGCGAGCGCGACATAGCCGACCGAGCCTGCCGGAATTTCTTTCGCGTCCTTGAAGTCCAGCTTCGTGTTGTTCAGCGCCTTCGCTTCATCTTCCAGCTTAAGCGCTTTAATCAACAGTATCGTCGACCAAAGCCTCGTCGCGTTCTCCTCCGGCTTCACTTCCGTCTCGGTCTCGGCGAACAGATCGTTCTCAAGCGCTACCGATACATAGCCGACTGCCCAAGGATATTTGCGTTCGATTTTGTCTCCGTCCTTGAATTGGAGATCCGTACTCATTTCCGCAGAGGATTCGGCTTGCGCGCGCAGCCCCATTAATCTGACGGCAGCTACAAGCGTCTCGATCCGGCTGATCTTCTGGTTCGGTTTAAACGTGCCGTCCGTATATCCGGTGAATACGCCCTTCGAGGATAGACGCATGATGTATTCCAGCGCCCACTTCAGCTCCTTCTCGTCTTCGAATTTCCAGGTTACTTCATATTTATCATCGTCACGATCCCTTTTATCGTCGTCGTGATCGCCTTTTCCCTTGCCTCCATCCGCAAATGCCGAGGTAGCGCCGCCTGCCAGCATAAGAAGTGCCAGTGAGGATATTGCCGACTTTTTCCATATCGTTTGTTTCGTCAAGAAAGCCACTCTCCCTTTTGTCGATTGCGGAAATTTCCGCATTTTACCTTCGCCCATAGGTTTCGGGAGTGGTTGTTCGATTTAAGAGGGTGGCTTCAAAAAAATATGTTATTGTTCTTTTTCTGTTTCGCGCTTGGCCTTCAACCATTTTGGCGCGCCTTTATTTTTGCCTTCGCGCTTCCGTTCCGCCTTAACGGCTGCTTTAGGCTGCGCTGGTTTAGCTTTAGGCTGCGCTAGTTTAGCTTTCGGCTGCGGCGTTTGCGGAGCGGAGCTTGTCCGTTCTTTACTCGCTTCACCGCCGGCAGCGTGCTCCGGCTTATTTCCTTCGATCGGACGCTTCGGCACGGCAACGGCATTGCTATCCCGTCCGCCCTGCTTCGCTTCATGACGCAGCGCGAATGGACGCGTCGCCTCGCGAAGCTCCTCCCCGGTCAGCAGCTTGCCTCTGAACATTGTCCGTTCTGCGAGATCGATGCCCAGCTGCTTGCGGAATTTCTCCATAATGAACAGCTCCTGCGGCGTCACAATCGACACGACCGTTCCCGGCCGCCCCATTCTGCCGGTTCGGCCCGCCCTATGCACGTAATGATCTGCATCCGCGGCCGGATCGAGCTGAACGACAAGCGGCAGGCCTTCGATATCCAGCCCCCGCGCGGCAACGTCCGTCGCCAATAGCAGCTGGCAGCGCCCTTCGCGGAAGCGCGCCAGCGTAGCTGCGCGCCGCTGCTTGTCGGCATCGCCGTAAAGGGTCTCGACGGTAAAGCCTTCATAGCTGAGCTTGGATTCCCAATTTGCAATATTGTCCGTGTCGTTTAAGAACAGCAAAGCGGATTTCGGATTTAACAACCGGATAAGCCGCCGAGCCGTATCTGTCTTGTCCCGCTTATCGCTCACCAGATAGAAGTTCTCGACCGTCTCCGACACGCGGTGCTCAGGCGTAATTTGAATACGGGTCGGATCCTTCATCCAACGGCCCTCGAACCGGGCCATCTGCTCCGGATAAGTTGCGGAGAAGAAGGCGATCTGTCTCTCGCGTCCCATCGCGAACAGAATCGCTTCCACCTCTTTCGTCGAGCCGAGCTGGAACACTTGATCCGCCTCATCGATAACGACGCTTGTTACTTCGCTTAATTTAAGCTTGCGCAGCTTCAGAAGCTCATGAATCCGTCCCGGCGTGCCGATGACGAGCTGGGGCCGCAGCTTCAGCTTCTCAACCTGGCGTTTCAACGCCGCCCCTCCGATTAGCTGCTGTACACGAATGTTAAGCGGCTCCCCGTATGCCTCCGCAACGCGTACGATTTGCATCGCCAGCTCCTGCGTAGGAGCCAGAACCACGCCCTGCACTGCATTTGAATGGGCATTCAGCCTCTGCAGAAGCGGCAGCAAATAGGCCAGCGTCTTCCCCGTCCCGGTCTGCGAACGCGCTGAGACATCGCTGCCGCCGAGCAGTATCGGTATAGTCTCCGCCTGCACTTCCGTAGGCTCCATGATCCCGTTCGCTTCGAGCTTATTCGAAAGCAATTCATTAATGCCAATTTCATTCCATGTATACTTACTCATTTTGTAATCCTCTCTTAATCCAACCGTTATTTTCGATTTAACCAACCGCCGAACAGCCGGTCGGCTGTGCGCGGTAATAGATGGTACAGCTTAATGCCTATCGAAGCCGACTTCGGCAGGTCGAGCTCGTCTTTCCCCTTCTCCATCACCCGGATGATCGACTTCACGACGTATTCCGGCTTCATCATGAACCAGCTTACATTTTTGACATAGGTGCCCGAAGGATCTGCCAGCGAGAAAAAAGGCGTATCGATCGGACCCGGGTTAACGGCCGATACTCGAATGCCGCTCCCCCTCAGCTCCATGCGAAGGGAATTCGTGAATCCGAGGACGGCATGCTTCGTAGCCGTATAAGCCGTCGACTTCGACGATCCGATCTTTCCGGCCATCGATGCAATATTGACAATATGCCCGTTCCCCTGCTTCAGCATGTGGGGGACGACGGCTTTCGCGCATCGCACGACACCCATGTAATTCGTATCCATCATCTGTTCAAAGCTTTCCACAGACATTTCCATAAAATACTCGAATTTGCCGTAGCCCGCATTATTAAGCAAAATATCGATTTTCCCATACTTGGCGATTACGGCCTGCACGGTTTGCTGCACCTGCCCGTTATCGGTCACGTCCATCTGATAAACCGAGCAGCTTCCTTTCATCGCATTCGCGATTTCATGAAGCTTCTTTATATTACGACCTGTCAGGATGGGGATCGCCCCCCGCTCCGCCAATCTTGCCGCGGCCAGCGCCCCTATTCCGCTTGAAGCGCCGGAAATAAATATAACCTTACCCTGTAACATCCAGCATCACCCAATTTCAGTTTACTTGATCGCCGATGCAGACGCAAAAAAAGCTCCCGAAGGAGCCCATTCTGTGCTAAGATGCGATTAAAACCTGGATGTCAAGCTCGCCGATGCCTTCCATAATAAGGGGAATCGTCAGTGCCTTTTGCGCCTTAAAGCCTGCCGATTGAGCGGATTGAATGAACTTCGGAGGCGTTATATCCACTCGGACTCCCTGATTAAACAGCATGGTGCTGGCATTCCCGCTAATCATATTGCCAAGCTCGGAGATCGCGCTTTTAACGATTTCATCGATTTCAGAAATGACGTATCCGCCCATCATAGCCGAGACCATCTTCATAGCAACCTGTTCACTGAGTCCGAATACAATATCACCGTTCATTTGTCCATTAAGCCCAATTTGAATCCATATGTAATTCTCTGCAAATTTAATGTCCTTAAGACCAAGTTCCCCTGTCGCAGGTCGTATCTGAACAACCTGTTCGATTACGATTTTGGCGGATTCAAGAAACGGGTTGATGTATTCTGCCTTCATAAAAGAGGATACGCTCCTTTTCGACAAAATTCGCGCTTTGCCTTATTTAAATTCTATTATACTTAATTCACTAGGACAAGTATACTATAAATAAAGGATATCATTCCCTGGCACTATTTACACCAAGAAATATGTAGAATTATGCGGGATTAGAGGAGGCTTTTTCTATGCCTAACGTCTGGGCTCATTTCATATTCGGGCAGCTTGTGCTTGAGAGGCTTGGGGAAGCTTCGCTTCTTCAAAGCGATGAGCAGAAGAATATGTTTAATATGGGCTGCCAGGGGCCTGACTTTTTATTTTATCACCGTTTTTTTCCATGGCAACAAAGCGCGGCGCTTAACCGATTGGGTACTGAGATGCACAATAGGCATTGCGGCCATGCGCTGGTCGAGCTGCTCGATAGTATCAGCGGACGCCGCGCTTACCCGGCCCGGCCCGACCCTTCCGTTCTATATGCGCTGGGCTTCGCCCTGCATCACGTCCTGGACCGGCATATGCATCCCTATGTATTCAGTAGATCCGGATTTCGCAAATGGGATCATCAGCGATTTGAAATTATGATGGATACGTTAATTGCACGGGAGCTGTGGGGCATTGAAACGTGGAATACCGCGGTTTGGAAGCTCGTCGATACGAAAGGCGCCTTCCCCGAGCCGATAATAGATGCTTTCGAATCCATTACATATACCTATTATACAGACCTTGGGCCGCTTATTGCCCGGGGGGACTGGAACCAGGCCAACCGGGACTTTACGGCCGCGCTGCGTCTGTTCCACGATCCGACCGGCCTGCGGCGGAAGCTGACCTTCGGACAGATCGAACCATTTGTTTTTAAACGCGGCTTCATTGCCTACGATATTCTAAACGTATCCGGGCTGCCTTGGATCGATCCGGTCGACCCGGGCATAACTCGCCGTGAGAGCGCATGGACGCTATGGGATCGCGCATTGGATGATGCGTTAGAGGTCGTCGGTTCCATTCTCGTATGGCTCCGGGCTTATGAGAATGCGCAGCCGACCAAGGAAGACCGGACGTTAGCCAGACAGCTTCGCGACGAAGCGGTTGAACGAATCGGCAACCGTTCCTATGAAACCGGCTTGGATTGCGACTCCGGCGCGAAAATTCGATATGCCGATACCATTTGGCCTGATCAACCCGGCATTACGGAGGCTCCTTCCTTCTAAATAGAAGCAGCCTCCGCCATTGACGCGCAGCCAGCTCTCCTAATGGGCTGGCTGTGCATCCGATTACCCAGCTTTACTCGATTGGCTTCTGCGGAAGCGCAGCCTAATCAAACGAAGCCGCTCATACAGCATGTCAACCGGCTTGCCCAGCTCAGAAGAATCCGTTGAGCCATAGACCTGCTGCAGCACCGGCTTTAAATATTTGTCGCCGACAAGCGACAGTGCGTCCCATACCAGCTGCTGTTCATCCTCAGGCACCTCGGTCAGCTCCTTCGCTATGAGCGACTCAAAATCATAGCCCTCCTGCTCCAATTGTTCAATCCGGTCCAGCAGCTCGCGGCGCGACAAGGTCAGCTCGGATTCCAGAAGCTCCAGCGTCCCCCCCTGCTGCACGGCCGATAAAATCCGTCTTTTCGCCTGCTGCCGGTCCATCTGCGCTTTATATCTGGTCTCCTTCTGCTTGAACAGCCAGCCCGTATACGCAGCCGGATCAAGCTTCTCCTCTACCCATTGCAGAGGAAAACCCGTTGTCCGCCCGGCTCCCGCCGTAATTTCCAGCAGTTCTTGCCCGTATGAAGCGTGCTTTGCGGTGCCCCAGCCCGGTATTTGAACAAGCTCTTCCGCAGTCTGAGGCACGAATGCGCTAATCATCCACAACATCCGGTTCGTCGCTATTAAGTAAGCGGAGCGCTTCTCGGATACGGCTTTGTGACGGCGCCATTCCCGGAGTAACTGGAACAGCTCGGAATTGGCATGCAGCTCGCCGTAGCATTGCAGCATCGATTGGAAGTTTCCCGTACCCGTGCGCCGGTCATCAAGCATACCGTCAATAATCGGAGCGTAGCCTTCTCCCATGACCTTCGCAACCCCGTGACGGAAAGCCGTCAGCATCTCTTCCCATGAGGTTCCTTCAAACCAGGTTTGCGGGCTTTCCGCCCCTTCCTCACTTTCCATCCAAAGTACGGCCCATTGCCCCTGACGCTCGCATATGGACAACTGCGCGCTCGAGAGCCGATTTCCCTCTTCCGGTTTCTCGAATGTGTTCAAAAAAACGATTTGCATGTCTCTTCAATCCTCCGTTAATTGAATTTGTCACGAATGTATTGAACGTCAGGGCCGTTATCCCGCTTATTGCCAAGATGCCGAACAACAAAAAAAAAGCACCTCTTCCGCCGCGGCAGAAGAGGTGCTTCCTCATTCGTTCAATGATTCGATTGCTCTTATGCTATCACAATGATTTAGGGATGACAAGCATTTTGTTGGCCGCTTGTTGTATAATGATAGTAATTCATGAAGTGGAGGCTATATAGCATGCTGTTGCCTGATTATGATTTTATGTCCGATACGACAGAACAGACGTCAACCCGATTTGTAACCTTTATCGGCCCCAGCTTGAAACGGTTCGATCTTGCCGTAACGACCACGAACCGCTTCTACGGGAAGAAGCTTGTAACGGATCTGCAATCCGGCAAGACGGCGATTATCGGACCCGACGATTTGGAGGAAGAGGGCTATCTTGAATATACGTATAAGCTGACGGAGGAAGAAGCGGCCGAGCTTACGCAGTTTTTGTATTTTGTAGTGGGAACGGTGCATTTTACCGATTAATCGGGGAACACTGAAATGGTAATAAACTACCATTTCAGGAGGAGTTTGCTGATGGATCGTTTTATTCATGAGGATCGCCGGCATCGTACGGATGTATCGACAGTGGAGTCACAGCGCAACGACCTCATTCCTGAGGAATTTCCGGTGGGCCGATACGGTTCCGGTCTTCAGGTAGAATCGCTTGGAACGAGCAAGCCTTGGCGAATCGAACAGCGGTCGCCGGATCGCTTCGATTACGAGAATCAAGCCGGTCTGTCACTCGAGTATCCCGGTGAAGATGATTATGACGCGATTTACCCCGAAGTCCACGACGAACCATAAACCTATAAAGCCCTTGGCCGTACGCGTTGCCGCGTATCTGACCAAGGGCTTTTTAATTCCCGTATTAAACCGGATTCAATTCTAGCTCATCCTCTTCGCCGCGGTTGAACGATTCGCGGTCGAATTCTCCTTCGGAATTCGCGACCAGGAGCGCCGTTACCGTCGTGCCGGTTGCATTGACCGCGGTCCGGCCCATATCAATTAGCGATTCTACGGCTACGACGAGCGCGATACCTTCAAGCGGCAAACCGATTGCGGTCAGAACGACCGTTGTCGATATCGATGCCGGTCCCGGCACGCCTGCCACGCCGATCGAAGAGATGACGCTGACGAGTACGATCAGCACGTAATCGGTAGCCGACAGAGCGATGCCGTATACCTGGGAGACGAATACAGAGACGACGGCGGGCCATACTCCTCCGCAGCCGTTAAAGTTCATCGTAGCTCCGAGCGGCGCAACGAAACTGGCGATTTTCGGAGATACGCGAAGCCGTTTCGTAATCACTTCAAGGTTAATCGGCAAGGTAGCGAAGCTGCTGCGCGTCGTAAAGGCCACCGCAACAGTCGGGTAAGCCTTTCTGAAAAATCTGAGCGGGCTCACCTTTGCCACGAAGGAGACCAATCCGCCGAACACGAAGACAAAATGCAGAATGAGCGCGATATAGCTTACTACGATCAGCATCCCTAACGGCTCAAGCGTCTCCCAACCGTAGCGGGCGGCCATGACCGCAATCAGCGCGTATACGCCGTAAGGCGTGAATCGCAGGACAAATTTAACGACCTGATGCATAATTTCCGTCGCGGATTGCACGAACGCTTTGACCGGCTGAACGGCATCCGGCTTTTTCGCTCCGATCTTCACGATGGCTATTGCGATAAATAAGGCAAAAATAAGAATCGGGACGACTCTGCCTTCCGCAGCATCCATGAACGGATTTGCAGGCACTTGATTCAAAATAACCTGGAAGAAGCTAGGCACTTCGCGAACCTCGAAATTCTCCGGCTTCGTCAGCTCGAATCCTGCGCCCGGATTAATCAACGACGCGACGAGAAGCCCGATTATTGCGGCAACCCCTGTCGTAGCAAGAAACCAGCCTATTGTCTTCACGCTGATCTTACGGAGGAACTCGATGTTCGTAATCGAGATAATGCTGTTGATAACAAGCACGAAGACGAGCGGTATAACAATCATCCGAATCAGATTAATGTAGATGGATCCGATTGTCCCGACGCCCTCCGTATCCAGCTTGAAGGTATTAAAAATAATACCGGCGGCGAGGCCGAGTCCCAGCGCGACAAGGACCCTCGTTCCGAAGCCGACGCGTTTCTTGGCCATGTAATAAAGCCCTCCAAGCAATACCGCAGAAACAAGCAGGCTGATCCAATTCGATTCGATCGCCGATAATAAATTGTTTTCCATCATGCGCGCACCCTTTCCCTATGAAGCTGAATGTATGGAAGAGAGTAAAATCACAATAAATACTATAATTCCGATGAAATTACTCATCTTTGTTGGAATAATATATCATCGCTGCTTCCAGGTTGTCAATATTATCTTTACTCGGCAATCGCTGGAATATACCAAGCAGAATCGCCTATCGGCGTCCTTATCTAAGGACGATACCGATAACTCCGTATTTTCTGAAGCAACTCATGAAGCAAACTCAACTAAAAACGGTACCGCAGTGAAATATAAGCCCATTTATATGTGCTAAACTTATAAATTATAAAGTCTTATATTTGCACAAAAAAAAGCGGCTGGACGTTCCCGGCCGCTTCCTTCTATATAAGCTTCCTTATAAATCGTGTATCGTAATCTCGCTTCTAACCATAAACCGCGCATTAAAGCCCGCCTGGCCTATGCCCTTGGAAATGTAGAAAGGGCCGTTCTCGCCCTGATGCAGCCCTTTGTAAATCCCCTTGGCAGGCAGCGGTCCTTTCGGCTTAAACACAAAAAAGAACGGCACATTCAGCTGCTTGCCGTGCAGATGGCCGGCCATTAAATAATCATAGGATTGCGTGATACCAGGAATCACATTGGGATCATGCGTCATAACAACGACCGGCTTCTTATAGCCTGCGCCTTTGAACGCACGATTCACTTTGCTGTGGCCGGTGCCGAAATCATCGATGCCGACTAATTCGAAATCGGGCAGCGAGAGGGATTCGTTACGCAGGACCCGGATGCCGTTCGCTTTAAATAATCCAAGCAGCTGGCTTAATTTGGGTAAATCATAGTCATGATTTCCGAGTACCGCATATACGGGTATTCCATATCCGGCAATCACTTTGAAATAATAGTTTGTGCGCGGTAAATAATTTGCACGGTAAGTGAAATCTCCCGTAAGAAAAATGTAGTCCGGCTTCGCGTCCTCAATCGCCTCCCCGATCCGCATCGCGCTGACGCGCAGCCGGTCGGTATGAAGATCGCTGATTTGCAAGATTCGTTTTTGAATGCCGATCGGATAACAAACCCGCTCCGTCTTCAGCCATTGGGTCGGAAGAATAAACAGGATATATACGAGAACAACAGCGGCCGCTATGTATAAAAAAAACATTCTTCTTCCCCCTTCCATCCGGATCGATAGGTACTCTTTGAATTAGTATAGTCAATAGGAAAGTCTTTCACAACTAATCTGTTGACAATGATTCCACGTAGATGGTAACCTAAGATCAAGTTCTTAATAAAGAACAAATCCCTTGAAATAATGTACTTTAATATGCTTAGTCAGCCCTTTTTACCTATAATGTGCACGGTGCTGTCGAAGCATTCTTTTATGCCTCGCAGTTGTTCTTTAACAAGAACAACTTGTTTTCTCAAGCGACAGGAGGACTTTATGAGCGCAATAATCGGTATTTATCAATCTAATCACGAACCTGTACAGCCCGGGCTTGGAGAACGGGCCATGCAGACGCTGCAGCGTTATCCCGCCGATTATGCGCGCACCTGGCATGACAAGCAAGTTTTTCTTGGTTGCCACGCACAGTGGATTACGCCGGAATCCGTGAAGGAACGGCTGCCGCATTATGACGATGACCGAGAATTAGCCATAACGGCGGATGCCATTATTGATAATCGCGACGAGCTGTTTGAGAAGCTTCAAGTCAGGCAGTCGGAGCGAAGAGATATGCCGGACGGCATGCTGATCCTGCTCGCCTATCAGAGATGGGGAAAGGACGCTCCCGTTCACTTGATCGGGGATTTCGCCTTTCTCATTTGGGACAGACGGAATAATACGTTGTTCGGCGCCAGAGATTTCTCCGGCAACCGGACGCTTTATTACGCTCAGACGAGAGAGCTGCTTGCCTTTAGCACGACGATTCAGCCTCTGTTTGCATTGCCGGGCCTGAATAAACACATCAATGAACAATGGCTGTCCGAGTTTCTAGCCATTCCTACAACAACCGAATGCGTTGATTTGTACACGACCGTATATAAGCATATCGGGCAGATTCCTCCTGCTCATACCGTGTCGGTATCGGATGGGGAAATGAAATTCACCAAGTACTGCACGGTCGATGCCGGAGATAAATTGAAGCTCAAGTCAAACGGGGAATATGAAGAAGCATTCCGTGACGTGTTTCAACAGGCCGTGAAGTCACGGCTTCGCACCCATCGGCAGGTCGGGGCTTATCTGAGCGGCGGGCTCGATTCGGGGTCGGTCGTAAGTTTTGCTGCGCGTGCGCTGCGCGATCAAGAGAAGCCGCTGCATACGTTTAGTTATGTCCCGGTCGATGACTTTAGCGATTGGACGCCAAGGAGCAGGATTGCGAATGAACGGGAAAATATTAAATCTACGGTGAATCATGTAGGCAATATTCATGATCAGTATTTTGAATTTCCGGAGATGAATCCTCTCTCTGAGGTGAATGAATGGCTGGATATTATGGAGGAGCCGTATAAATTTTATGAAAATTCTTTCTGGCTGAGGGGCATTTATCAAAAAGCTCATGAGCAGAAGGTCGGCGTATTGCTGAGCGGCAGCCGGGGGAACTGGACCGTTTCGTGGGGGCCTGCTTTGGATTATCAGGCTAGTCTGCTTAGAAGCTTTAAATGGATACGATTTTATAAGGAATTCCAGCAGTACAGCACGGGGCTCGGGGCAAACCGGTCTCTCGTCATTCGCATCGTAGGAAAAAAGGCGTTCCCTGGGCTCGCGAAGCTGATGACATCAACGCAGGAGCCCGATCTGCCCGATTTAATTAACCCCGAGTTTGCCAAACGAACAAACGTCTATGAGCGGCTGCGGGACCATGGCTATGACTTCTGGGGCGATCCGCTGCAGAATGTATATGAAGTAAGGAAAAAGCAATTCGAAAATCCTTATTATTGGAGTTTGACCGGTAAGGTCGGCTGCAAACAATCTTTGCGTCATTCTCTCTGGGAACGCGACCCGACCAATGACCTGCGAGTCATCCGTTTCTGTCTATCGGTTCCGGAGGAACAATTCGTTCAGAACGGTCTCGACCGAGCGCTGATACGCAGATCTACGAAAAATTATTTACCCGAAAAAATCAGACTCAACCAGAAGGTAAGAGGCGTGCAAGGGGCGGACGGGGTTCATCGTATGTTGCCGTCATGGAATATGCTTACCAGCGAGCTGCAACAGGTTATTGAAGACCCCATCGTATCCGGGTACCTCAACATAAAAGAGCTGGAAAACGCCTTTTCGATCATTCGGAAAGACCCTCGCCCCGAGCTCGTATTCGATACGGAATTTCGGATATTAATGCGAAGCTTGATCTTCTACCGATTTATGAAATCCTATACCTGAAAGGAGGTGATATCGTGCATAACCAAGAGAAGAAAGCATGGAAACAACCTGCATTGGAAGTACTTAACGTCAATATGACAATGGCAGGCCCAGGCATTGCAACACCGGACGCCGTACAACCGGACCCAACGGAAGTGATCCACTTCAGTTAGTCTTTTTTCCAAATTTCAATAATACTTAGAATTCGGATGCCCTTCTATTTATGTAAAAGGGCATCCTCCAAAATCGTACCGCGACCTGGAGTGAGTGTCATGTTAATGACCAATCGTAAACACATTTACAGCTCATTTGGCTTAAGGATCGAGAGCGATATCCCTCTTCCAGAGCTTCCTTCTCCGGAGCCCTTTGATTCCTTCGGCATGGGAACCGTTACGGTAACCAAAAGCCTTGCACCGCTATTATGGGATGAGTCAAGGCAGGTAGACAACTATTTGGCAGTCTGTCATCATCAAGTATTAATTCGTGTTCCTGACGTTGCCATATTCTGCATGCGCGGCGGCGATACAATAATCATCTCTCCTTATGAGCCTTCCGCTGAGGATAAAATCCGGCTGTACATACTCGGCACTTGCATGGGAATTATTCTAATGCAGAGAAGAATCCTCCCCCTGCACGGCAGCGCAATCGCCATTCACGGGAAAGCTTATGCGATCCTTGGCGTATCCGGCGCCGGAAAATCGACGCTGGCTTCAACGCTTCTGAGTAAAGGCTATCAATTATTAAGCGATGACCTAATTGCGGTAACACTAGCCGATGATCATGCACCGACGGTCATGCCCTCCTATCCCCAGCAAAAAATGTGGCAGGAATCCATCGATCGGCTTGGAATGAGCTCGGCTAATTTAAAGCCTTTATTTGACCGGGAAACCAAATTCGCCGTGCCTGTCCCTTCCCGCTTCTGCAACAGCCCTTTACCGCTAGCCGGAGTTTATGAACTTGTAAAAACGGAAACAAACGCGACGATAAAACCTATTGATGGTCTTATAAGGTTTCATACGTTGCTTCAACATACGTTCCGCGGTTTTCTGATTGAACGGTTAAATCTGATGGAATGGCATTTCAAGACGCTTGCCCGGTTTGCGAACCGCATCGACATGTACCGGCTGCAACGACCGGCTTCGGGCTTCAGCGCGCATGAATTAGCCGATTATTTGTTAAACACCATTCACAAGGAGGATTCCGATCATGACTAATTCGGAAACGATTGCCTTAACAGACTACATTACGGCCTGCGAACAAAATATTGTCAGCGATATGGGCGGAGAGAAGGTTATGCTGAGCGTCCGCAACGGAAATTATTACAATCTCGGAACCGTCGGCGGCCGAATTTGGGACTTCCTTGGCAGCCCGGTCTCGGTTGAACAGGTTATCGGCGATCTGCTTTTGGAATATGATGTCACCCGCGAGGAGTGCGAGCAGCATGTCATTTCGTTTCTGGAACATTTGCGGAAAGAAGGGCTGATCCTTGTTCATCAGAAAAATTCGCTTTCTGCTCACACTTGACAGCTCTACCTTCCTCCTATTTTGCGAGGCATTTCTGTATCTAGGCTGGGCCCGCATCCTTATAAAACGGCCTTTTGTTAAAATAGCGCCTTCTCTTGGAATCAAAAGCGAGGAAACGGCCGCACAGCCGCCGTTAACGGATATACGGCTGCTTAGCCAAATTTCGAATGCCGTAGAGGCGGTTAGCCGACACACGTTATGGGAAAGCAAATGTATGGTCAAAGCGATAGCAGGCATGAAAATGCTGGAGAGACGGCGGATTGAATCCACCCTCTACTTAGGAACCGCCAAGGGCGACAAAGGAGAATTGATCGCCCATGCGTGGCTGCGCAGCGGCCCCATGTACCTTACGGGAGCCGATGTTATGAATCGTTTTGTCGTTGTTGAAAAATTTGCAAAGAGAGCCGTCGGCTCTTAAACGGATACGCCCGGGGGAGAGAGAAATGGGATATATTCTTCATTACATGAAGCGTCTGCATGCTTTTTCCGGAGCGGCTATTTACGGCAATCTCTTCGGGATGGTGATTTCCAGCTTCCTTGATAGCTTCAGCATTTTATTATTAGTCCCGCTGCTAAGCCTCACCGGAGTCGTAAGTTTGGATATGGGAGGAAGCTACTTCTCATGGATCTCCGAATACATGAAGGACATTCCGCCCACTTTGGCTTTAGTAGCGATTTTAGGAGCATTCATTATCATTACGACCGGACAGAACCTGATCCAGCGGCATGTCATGATCCGAAACGTAGAGCTTCAACAGAAATTTGGCAGAAAGCTTCGAATTGAAACCTATGGCGCGCTCCTTCAAGCGAGCTGGCCTTTTTTTCTGAAAAAAAGATCCTCGGATTTAATTAATTTATTGACGATCGAGCTTGCCCGCGTACTTAGTGCCATTAATCAATTCCTTCAGCTTGTTACCTCTCTCATCTTCACGCTGATCCAAATCGGCATTGCGTTCTGGCTCTCGCCAAGCTTGACCCTGTTCGTGTTAGGGTGCGGCATTATACTCGGTCTTTTCTCAAGAACATTCATTAAAAATGCCAAGCAGCTTGGCAATCAAACCTCCCAGCTCTCTCAAAGCTATCTGGCGGGAATAACCGATCAATTAAACGGGATTAAGGACATCAAAAGCAATACATTGGAGCATTCCCGGCTTCATTGGCTTATCGGATTGACCGAAGGCATGATGCGCGAGCAAATGTCATACATCCGGCTTAGAATGAATTCGCAGCTCGTATATAAAATGTCTTCCGCAGTGCTGATCGCCTGCTTCCTGTTCTTTTCATTCAAGCTATTTCATTCGCAAGGCATTCAAATGATAACGATCACAGCCATCTTCGCGCGTTTGTGGCCAAGATTCACCGGCATTCAGTCTACCCTGGAGCAATTAGCGTCTATGATCCCGGCATGCAAAGCATTCATTCATTTACAAAAGGAATGCAGCCAAGCCGCCGAGCAATTGGGGCATGAGTACAAGACGGCCTCTCCCTTGCGGGTAGAACATGGCATCGATTGTCATCATATTTCTTATCGTTATAACCAGGATGAAACGGCCTTCACGCTGCAAAATATAAATCTGCACATTCCGGCCAATCGTATGACAGCGATCGCAGGCCCTTCCGGGGCCGGGAAAAGCACGCTAATCGACCTTATAATGGGTCTGATCCAACCCGAATCCGGGTTTATATCCATTGACGGAAAGCCTGTCGGCAAAGACAATCTGTTGTCTTATCGACAATCTATCAGTTACGTTGCACAGGACCCTTTCTTATTCAACGCAAGCATCAGGGAAAACCTATTAATGGTAAAGCCGGATGCGAACGATGAACAGATGTGGGAGGCTTTGGAGTTCGCCGCCTCTTCCGAATTTGTCCTCAAGCTCCCGCAGGGTCTGGATACGGTGATAGGCGACCGGGGAATCCGGCTATCCGGAGGAGAACGGCAGCGGCTTGTCCTGGCCCGCGCGGTCATCCGGAAGCCGGCCATTCTCGTGCTGGATGAAGCGACGAGCGCCCTGGATACTGAGAACGAGAAAAGGATTCAAGAGGCGATTGACCGGTTGAAGGGCACGATGACCATCATTGTCGTTGCTCATCGGTTATCGACGATCCGAAATGCGGATCAAGTTATCGTGATCGATCAAGGGAAGCTGGTTGAAATCGGCGATTACGTGCAATTGGCAGCTGATCGTTCCAGCTTATTCGGCAATATGATTAGTAATCAGACAGAGATTACGGCTTAAATACGCAATAAATATACAAAATATGGGATTCGATTAAAAAAGACCAAGGTTAATTCCTTGGTCTTTCTTCATGAGCGCATGCAATTTCTATTTTTTCTTCATTAAAATGCTTTAACTATTGTGTACCTGCTTTCGCGAATTAAAGTTATTCGTTATAATAGGTAGAAGACTGCATTTATGAGATAACGGAGGAGTTCGTCATGATCGGTGAACGCATTCAAATGCTGCGCAAGAGAAAGGGCCTGTCGCTAACTGAACTTTCCCAAAGAGCCGGCGTGGCTAAATCTTATTTAAGCTCAATTGAGCGGGGGCTCCAACAGAATCCTTCGATCCAGTTTCTCGAAAAAGTAGGCGCCGTACTGCATGTGACGGTAGAAGATTTCCTGAATGATGAGCAATCTGGCCATAAGCCCGAGCATCTTGATAGCGAATGGGCCGATCTGGTTAGGGAGGCAATGGCTTCGGGAGTCAGCAAAGACCAGTTCAAAGAATTTCTGGAGTTTAACAAGTGGAAAATTAAGCGCGAATAGCGCTTCTTCTGTGTCTAAACGGCGGTGTCTGCTGCACCGTCATTCCCGTTTTCCGCAAGCACCTTTAAAATTTTGCGCAAGTCTTCCGTTTCAAATCCCATCGAGCGCGCATTCATGATCAAGGTTACCCATTCCATATCCAAGTCCTGATTGTCTTCCGATTGCACAAGTACCATATTCCTATGTCCCCCATTCTATTTGGGACGGTTGCACCACTGACTCCATACGTTTAAGGTGCCCAGATACTAAACGTATTTCAACGTCTCCCTATTCCATAAAAAATAGCTTTCTTTACTTGTATTATAATCCACTCCTATTGCGCATGCTGTCGCTTTCTGTCTCGTAATATTAAGAGATTATTACATATTTTGTCGAATTGTATTAAGGATTATTAATAGAAATAGACCAAGAGAAAACGATGAAGTAGGACTCGGAAACTAACCTTTCAAATTTAGAAGACTCGGCTTCGACCATGTCTCTTTATTGCAAGACATTCTATCATTGCGCTAATCCGAGCTCCTCGCTTTCGCTCGCCGATTCATAGCCGTTTGGATTGTTTTTTTGCCAGCGCCAACAATCCTCGCACATTTCTTCAATTCCCCGTACCGCAGTCCAGCCAAGATCCGTATTCGCTTTGGTCGTATCCGCATAACAGACCGCTATATCGCCAGGCCTGCGATCAGCAATCGTATAAGGAATACGCCGTCCTGATGCTTCCTCGAAGGCGGTAATCATTTCAAGAACGCTGTAGCCCCTCCCTGTACCAAGGTTATAAATTTCAACTCCTGTTTTACAGCATATTCGCTCTAGCGCCCTCAAATGACCAGCTGCGAGGTCAACGACATGAATATAATCTCTTACCCCGGTACCGTCCACCGTCGGATAATCGTTTCCGAATACGTTGACTTGCTTCAGTTTCCCGACGGCTACTTGTGAAACGTAAGGCATCAGGTTATTCGGAATGCCACTCGGGTTTTCTCCGATTTTTCCGCTTTTGTGCGCGCCTACCGGATTGAAATAACGCAAAATGGAAATGCTCCATTCCTTATTGGATTCGGCCAAGTCTTGAAGAATTTGCTCCAGCATCAGCTTCGTGCGGCCATAGGGGTTCGTTGCTCCCAGCGGAAAATGTTCTGAAATCGGAACCTGCTCCGAAAGTCCGTATACCGTTGCTGAAGAGCTGAATACGAGTTTATGTACGCCATGCTTTTTCATCGCCTCGCACAGCACTAAAGTGCTTGTTATATTGGTATGATAGTAAGAGAGCGGCATCCGAACGGATTCTCCAACGGCCTTGAGACCGGCAAAATGGATAACCGCCTCTATCTTATGACTTGCGAATATGGCGTCGAGTCCGTCCTGATCCAATAAGTCCATTTGGTAGAACGCAAAGCCTTTATTCGTAATTTCAGCGATCCGGTCCAATGCAGCGGAATGGCTGTTGGATAAATTATCGACAATAACAACCTCAAAGCCCGCCTCCAGCAGCTCCACGCAAGTATGGCTTCCGATATAACCCGCACCTCCGGTAACTAATACGGCCATATGTATCCCTCTCTTCCGATATTCATTATAAGAAACAAATTTAGTTCTTTTTTAAGAACATTATAGCAAATAAAATCCCTGCAGCGGCAAAAAAT
This sequence comes from Paenibacillus harenae DSM 16969, assembly GCF_000422465.1. Classification (GTDB taxonomy): domain Bacteria; phylum Bacillota; class Bacilli; order Paenibacillales; family Paenibacillaceae; genus Pristimantibacillus; species Pristimantibacillus harenae. Next base: position 602,154 of record NZ_KE383843.1, read on the forward strand.
CTACAGGGAGGTTCATTTCATGTTCATTTCTTCTTAGAAGCCTGGTCTCCTATTAAGCGCTGCCAAGATCCGTATTATCCACGAGCCGTACATAAGGAGCCGTACCCGTTACCGTGACTCCTCTAAATACGCATTTTGCGATCGTGGCGGATTGATTTTGCCGGAGCCAGTTCAAGTTGATTTTACTGTTGTCAAAGTGCGACGTTGTAATAACGGCTTTCTTTGTATTATCCGCTTTGCCAATTGATGCATTTACGAAGGTCGTTCCCGTTACAAGCGAATTTCCGTCCATGACAAGACCAAGATTATGCAGTAAACCGTTACGAAGCGTGATCTGTCTCGTATATCTGGCATCATTTGAGCCCAGCTGAATATCGGAGTTTCCTAATAAAGGCGTTTTGGCTCTAAGAAATTCACTATTACTGATATGGCAGCCTTCAAATCTCGCAGATCCTTCAATAAGCGTCAGTCCATCTACAAGAATCGGCCGGCCGGCATAATCCTGCGGCACCATGATGGAAACGTCGTAATTTTTAACCGTTATATTTTTAATAACTGCTCCGGCTGCCAATAGGTTTAAGTTTGGCGTAAGCGCGTTATCCGGGCGCCAATCCCGCTCTACTGTAATATCGGAAATATAGCATCTGCCATAATTGAATCTACTAATGTTAAAGCCTGTCTGACCTGAATCCGTAATAGCTACAGGAGGACCGCCTTTTGTTTCTGAAACTTGAAACGAATTCGAAGTAATGTTGACCGTGTAATACAATTTATTAACGCTAATTCCAGACGGAACCTTACCGACCCACTGTTCGAAAGAGACTTGTGCTCCATTGCCCATGCCATGCGCAGCATTATACGTAAAGGTACCCGTTGCAGCATTTACGACCGGTGTTCCAAAATATCCATACATACTGGAGCCATAGAACTGACCATTCTTGATCTGACAATTTTGCACAACTGCTCCTTTTACATCAGACATCCTTAAATTCCCATTCAGAATAACTGCACCATTTACAATATTGTCTCCTTGCACCCACAGCTCGCAACCGATAAACGTATTATTGATAAATCTTACATTCGGAAAATCAGGATTTGAGCTGATACCGCCTACGTTGTTTCCTTCGAACATATTACCTTGCAGTACAAGATGACTGCCGTCTGAATTTACAAAATGTCCACGCGCATTATTGTATATATGATTGTTTGTTATATGGATTCTGTAATTGAGCTCGATGCCGTTTGGTCTTTCAGCTGATTTGTACGGGATGTTGGTTTCACTATACATCGATTCGATATCAATTCCGAACATCGGCGGTATGCCGTTCCGAAAATTCGTCGTTACACCGTCATCGTCATATCCGATATGATGAATCTTATTTCTATAAACATGAGTATCATTTGAACTCGTTAGCGAAATTCCTTGTCTGCGGCAATGATGAATGTGGCAATCATGGATCTGTATATGCTGACCCATCTGCTCCTGCGTATATAAGACTGGATCTAAATGATATTGCTCCCATCCTGTATAAATACCGTCTCCTGTACAATCCGAAACTTCAATGTCGCCAATTTCAATATAATTTGATCCAAGTATACCAATACCGTATCCGTGTTCATGAGTGTAATCAGAATTATCTACTTTCGCCCGAATCAGTCCAATCTGATTATCGGTCATAGGCGTGGTAAGCGGGATTGCAAATATCATTTTATTATTTTTGCTCATATCCTTCTCTTCATTGAGAAACCATCCTCTGCCAGTTGAACCGACGGGAGCAAATACACCGTTCGTCCGGAAACCTACAAGCGTTGCTGGAGATATATTATCTTTATACTGATAGAAACGATATGTCGTCGCGCTCACACCCGGTATGCTCCAAAGTCTAAAGCTTTCCAGAAGGCCTGGATTGGCGTAGCGGTCAATGACTTCACTGCGTATCCAATTCGGATCATTGTTTAGCGTGCCATCCGCATTAACTCCGCCTCTCCCAAACTTTACATAAATTTCGTATACATGATTTTTCTTATCGCCTACAAGTTTCCCGCCTGACAGCTTCGAATGGTAAATTGATTTCATTTCAATGATTGAGTAATCCGGCGAGGAATTCGCCTCCAACTCAATGATACAGCCCTGCTCCAGCTCAAAATGCATCCCGCTCTGCATATAAATAGCTGATGGCATTCTAGGTTCGACCTTAACACGATATGTTCCGCTCGGAAGGACGACATGGGTATACCCCTGCGATTTCGACCAACTTAATGCCTCATTGATACCTCTTGTGGTTTCCACAGCATTTTGGCCGGTATTACTAATATTAAAACGACTAAGTTCTATCCGGTAAGATTCTTGTTGAGTCACAACCCCACACCTCCCATTTAATTCCAGTTTATGCAACTTGTCTTAGGAAGGTTACTTATTTCCGCCAACATCCAAAGGACGACCGCGTTTAACTGTCTTTTGGTAGATGACACCGAGGCGTGGGATCTTAATAATCAGCGTTCTGGCTATACCAAGCAAATACTTAAACTCTTCTGTTCTATAAAATATCATTGTATAAACAAGGTTAACTATCAAAAATATGCTGATCCCTTGAACAATAATCCACAAAATAGAACTTGAAGGAATGAATTGAAGGGTAAATCCGGCAAGCAGGCACGTAATCGATCCGATAATAGTATAATACAGATATCGGGTAAAATAACGACTTACCGGCTGGTGAAACACTTTGTGGTAAACCAGCTTCGGTGTATACCAGAAGGGAACCAATATTGCACTTACGACAGAGCCTGCAAAAATACCTGTAATCCCCCAATATTGTACAAGCACAAGTGATAAACCAAGATTTACCACTGCTTGGAACAAGGGAGCATAGCGATCCTCATGAAAAATACCAGCTGTCGTTTTGACTGCGCTTAACGAATTTCTCATTCCTCGTTCAAAGAAAGCGATAATAAGAACTAGAAGAACAACATGGGTCATTTTGAACTCTGCACCGATCCATACGACGATTAGCGGCTCTACGAGTAAGTAGAGAACGATAGAGAGCAGTGAGTACAACCAAAAGTTAAGCAGAAAAGTTACCCTGTAGATCCGATAAATGGCTTCAGCGCTTTCCCTCGCCACTAAATTTCCCAAGCTGTGATACATATTCGCAAATACTTGATTCAAAAATGTACGGCAAATATCAATTAGCATCTTATAATTCGAATAAAGGCCGACGGCTGCAATGCTGACGAAAGAAGAAATAAGTATGCTATCAACACCAAATATGAAATAGTTACCTACATTTTGCAAAATGATCGCTTTCATATTTTTGATGAAATTGGCCTTCGTCTCCGGGTCGAGTTTTCGTTTAGTCTTCTCCTTCAGAAATGGATAAAGCCGATCGACAATGTAAGCTAATATAATAGAGGTTGTAATCGTGATTGCGCTCTCAACGATTAGATAAAAGATATAGTTTTCCGTATAATACAGGATCGCTATTTTCATGCAGGTTGAAATGATTGCAGATACGGAGAATACAAGCGTTACGATGTAGTTCTTCTGATTAACATTCAAGAAGGAATGCTTATAAACAAATAAGTAAGGAGCAGCCGTGTTCATTAGAAACAAAAAATAAATGAAGGTTAAATTGTCGATACTGGTATCCTTTATGAATAAATCAAGGAATGGCATTAGTCCCAGACCGAGAAACATGACCACACCAGCAATAATCAAGTAAGCCTTTTTGTATAATTGCATCAAAACTAATATTTTGGTTCTGTCGTTATCAGCCACCGGCTTGTATAGATTATAGATAATGCTTGATCCAATCCCCGCTTCAGCTAGAGATAACATAGCAAGAATACTGGTGAACAATGCATTAATACCCAGATACTCAATACCAAGGCTATTAATAAATATTGTTCGGGATATAAAGCTTAGCACTGTAATAATGAGCTGATTACCAACGCCAGACAATATGTTCAATAATGTGAATTTGACTCTCATTACTCATCGTATCCAAAATCGAATTCTAAATCTTTTTTAATTGCGGCGATTTGTGTTTCTGTTTTATATGGCCAGTAGGTATCGTACACAGGTTTCTCCTTCATTAGTGCTCTATGTTTATCCAAATAATCGGATGTTTTGCCAATAATTCTGGCAGGTGTGCCAGCAGCAATACAATTGTCAGGAATATCCTTTGTAACTACAGACCCTGCAGCGACTATAACATCATTTCCAATACGTACATTGCATAGTATGACACTATTAAAACCTATAAAAACTCGGTCTCCTATTTTGACTCTTCCAATTTTAGATTTGCCGAAATAGAGCTTCGTACTCGCATCATGTGCTAAGATAGTACTATTCGTAATCGTTACATCATCTCCAATTTCAACTAACCAGCAATGCCCATAATCAATATGGCTGTTAAAAAAGTTGAAGTTTTTTCCGTAAATCAGCCCTCTCTCCTTCAGTCTTTCCAACTCAGTTTTAGGATTTAGCTTACTCATAATTCTAATTTTTAAAGATTTCATTATTCTCGTTATCAACATAACATCACCCACATATCCTTTTTTGGTCCTCTATCAGACGATGCAAACCATTCTTCTCAACATTTCTACACAACCTTCGAATTGTTGTAGTGATTCACAATACGTATACAGAAGCCCTGAGTGAATGGCAGAATACCGAACAACATCGAATACACACCAATGTCCTTTGTGTCGCCTTGCGAGAAATCCACAATGCCGTTTCTTCTCGTTACCTTCATCAAATAATGCATCGCCCGTTCCGCACCGGCTGTACATTCGTTCGATAATTCTTGGATTTGTGACGCTTGAAGCAGGAACCAGCCCAAGGTAGCCGTAGTAGAAGAATCCGCTCTAGTCTCATGACGTGTAACGGTCCAGTTCCAGTTGCCATCCGGACCTTGAAAGGTAAGAACAGCCCTCGCGAACTTGAGGACAAATTGCTCAAGCTTGGGCTTCGCCTCATGCTCCGAAGGGAGTTCGCGCCAAGCATCGATCAATCCGATCGAAAGCCAACCAAGTCCTCTTCCCCAGCCGAATAACCCTAGAGGCAGAGCATTTCCGGTGTGGTACGCATGGCTTGGAATATAATGTTCCTCGAGCATTCCATAGCGCTCATACTGTTCCAACTGCTTGACGGCAAGCTCCACACATTCAGGTTTATTGTATTTCAATCCATATGCAACCAGAAACGGACATATAAACCCGATAGTATCAACATAACGGTAATTTTTCATAAATTTTCGATACTGTACCGTACCATCATCGCCGATATGAGATTGAATCAATGCCCATGTGCTGTCATATGCCGGCTTTAGCCGCTCACTATTGAAGTCTTCCAGCTTCATGACGGCATAGGCTAGTATCGCTGAATCGATATAAGCAGGGGTCTTCTTCCAATTGCCGTTAACGTCAAATTTTGTTTTTAGAAATTGCTCTACTCCGCTTCTCATCTCCTTATCACCGCCGTACTTCAAACATTCGGATATACCTAGCAACAGAGAAGCTTCCTGCCAGTGCTGTATGACTCCTTTCGTGTAATTCCCCTTCAGCATATCAATAGCAATTAATCGGGTATTATCCGTAACTTTGATTTTCGGTGTATGATTAAGCCACTTGAGGCCTATTTGCGTAATGGATTGATTCCATACCTGCTTGCTCTTATATCTTCCAATATGAATTCTGCTAAGCCAGTCTCTGCAGATTGGAAGAAAGTCGATCGCCGCAATAATGACCGTAAAGCTGATAAAGATAATTGCTAAAATCTCCAGCATCCTGCTCTCTCCTCCATAGGCCGCTAAATAAGTGCATACAATTTCTCGATTTCCGCTTCTGTCCCGAGGTTCTCTTCCGATAGTCTCCTGACAAGCGCTGTTCTTAGTTCTTCATTCTCCAAAATCTGCGCAATTCCCTCAGCCAGGGCATCCGCATTCATTTCAACAATAATGCCGTTTTTGTTGTGCTCGATTTGATCCTTTACTGTACTGAAATTGGTTACGACTATAGGCTTATGCAAAATCTTTGCCTCGTCGATTGCAATCGACTTCCCTTCAAATCGCGAGGGCTGAACATAAATATCCGCTTCTCTCATATAAGGGTAAGGATTATCCTTCAATCCGATCAAGAAGAAACGGTCTTGAAGGTGAAGCTGAGCTATTAATTGCTCCAATTTATTCCTCTCTTCCCCTTCGCCGATCACATACCATTTGATATCATATCCTCTGTCGCACAAGTTTTTGCAGGCTTCAATCGCCATTTCAAAACCCTTCTGCGAATGCAATCTTCCAATTGAAACGATTATTTTCCTTTTCGTTTGAAATACTTCTTCGCTCTCTTTGGACATTTCATGAATCACAGAGGGCGATACGATATTATGAATAACTTTCACCTTGCTTTGGAACTGCGGAAATCGCTTCATCAGCACTTCTCCGCATACCTCGGATACTGTGATAATATGATCAAGCTTCGCAAAAAAAGGGATATCCAACTGCGGGTCCATTTGCAGCTTGTCGTAATCATTATGGATAAAACCAATCTTTTTCACGGCATCTACCTTCTCTATGCTGAAGTAAATCGGAGTTTTCTCGAGAAAACCGATTGCAGCATCGTAACTTTTAGGCAGAGCCGGCAGCGCTCTCGATAAATATTTCCAAACTCTCTGCTCCCGTTTTGCCGGATTCTTCTCCTTATAAAAGACGTAACCGGCCTGCAGCCTCGAGAACGCTATGTCAAATCTTCTTTGCTTCAAACTGTCCAGTACGGCAGATTTCATCGACATATCGAAATTCTTATAATAAAGCGGCTCGGTTATTACTTTCACCTGCTTTGGAAGCTTGTTGTAAAAAATACCCTCATGCTTAAATAAATACAAATCCACTTCGTATTTTGCATAATCGATCGTTTGAACTAATGAGATCAGCGCTTTTTCCGCTCCGCCGCAGTTGAGATTATTCATGACAAACAGCAATTTTTTCTTCATATTCATCCACCTATGCAAGGAGTCTGTACAGCTTTTTGATTTCTTCTTCCGTTCCCAGCTTTTGCTCCGATAAATACTTCGTTATGCTGTCGGCTAATTCCCGATCCTGTATCAATCTCTCCACGCCGGCAGCGACCGACATCGGATTCATATCTACGATTAAGCCATCCAGTCCATCCTGAATCTGATCCTTCGCAGTATTGAAGCGTGTCACCACGATTGGTTTATGTAATATTTTGGCCTCATCGATCGCAATGGATTTCCCTTCAAATTTGGATGTATGCACGTAAATATCGGCTTGCTTAAGATAGATGTAAGGATTGTGCTTCGGTCCGAGCAGCTTGAAATGCTGTTCCAGCCTATTTTCCTGTATCAGCTTCATTAGCTTTTCTTTTTCTTCCCCTTCGCCGATAATGTTCCATTGGAGCTTATAGCCTCGGTTCAACAACTCCTTGCACGCTAGAACAGCCAGTTCGAACCCCTTCTCCGGTGTCAGCCTGCCGATAGAGAGTATGACGATCTCGTCTTCTACGCGGTTGTATACATCATCGTATTTCTCGTTCGCCATGCTCTGAATAATGGCAGGAGATACGATATTATGAATGACGTTTATTTTCTCAGTCTGCTCCGGAAAATATCTTTCCAGCGTGTTCGCACATTCATTCGATACCGTGACGATATAATCCAATCGTTCAAAATAATCCGCATCATAACTAGGATCCATACCCAGCTTGTCATAATCCGTATGTACCCAACCTATTTTCTTAACTGCATCCACTTTTTCGACACAATAATAAATGGATGTTTTTTCCAAAAAACCAATTGCCGCATCATAGCGCGTATTAAGCTTTTGAATCGATTTGGACATATACTTCCAGCTCAGCTGTTCTCCTATCGATACATTCTTCGCACTTCTATTCTGCAGACTGAACATGATTCTGTAATACGCCAGTGCAAGTTCTCCCCGCAGCAGGTATTGTTGAACAGACATGCCAAGCCTAAGACTGAATAAATCAAAGGTACCAGATACAGACAGCAGCTGAACTTGCTCTGGAACAAGCCCTAGAAAGAGTCCTTCCTTATTCAGCAGGAGCAGGTCAACACTGTAAAGCTCATAATCGAGTCTGCTTAATAGATTGATCAGACTCTTCTCTCCGCCGCCAGAGGATAAGCTGGGCATCACGAACAGTAATTTTTTTTTCATATGACCCTCATCTGCTCAATTCTTTGATATACTCGACTGCTTTATAAGACATTTTCTGAATGCGTGGAATAGCCTCTTTAAGCTTCGCCTTCAGTTCAGCCTCCTCCCGCCGCATTTCATCGAACTTACCGATCAATTTGCCGCTGTCGGATATTTCCTCGATACCGAGAACAAGTTTCTCTTCACCGAAAAGATCCTTGGCGATCCCCTTCGACTTCACGCTGTATCCAAGCACCATTGTTGGTACGAAGTTGGAATAAGCTGCGATTGTAGCATGCGTTCGGGCACCAATAAAGTATCTCATTCTGGCAATATAACCTTTATACTGAATCGCGGTTAAATTATCCGGAAGCAGGACAACTCTGCCCGAATTCTTATAGGCATCGTAATAATCGCTTAACACTTCATAGTCATTATTTCCTTGAATGATGACATGCGGCGTAAGGGCAATGGTCATATCCGTTTCATTCAAAATATAGCGGATCAGTTTATCTACAGCAGCTCGAGATTCCTTGTTTCGCTTCCAAACCAATGGGCTAAAGTTAAGACCAATCGTATTGCCCTCCTGCCAGCCCTTCGGAAGTTTCAGTTCTTCTTTCTCCATCGTAAATGCGGGATCAGCGCATAGCTTTACGTTGTGAAGCCCTTTACCTTTGAGCATGTTATAAGTAAGAGTCTCCCGCGGTAAAATCAAATCGAACAGCTTCAAATCCTCAAGCTTGCGTTCCGTCATATCCTCTTCTCCAATGGAGCAACCCCATAGCACGAGCTTCTTCCCCTGAGCCTTCACTCTACGGTCGATTTCGTACCAGCCAGGTTGCTCGCCATAGCAGTAGTTATCTCCGCCGATCGATAAGCAGATATCGACATCCTTGATCTTTTTTATGATGTTGTGATGAATGCGGCCCAGTGCATAGGACTCATCTTGGAACATCTTCAATTTGAAAGAGGACAGAAACCAATCATAGGAATACTTCTTGATTTCCAGCGTCGAACCGTCATATATGCCATCCAACTTAGCGATGATGCGATCTGACTCAGGCAGTGCCGATGACAGATAAACCTTGGCTTCCTTTATTTGCTCTTTGATAATGGCTGCAGATGAACGGACAATCGCTTCGCAACCTCTGTTTAAGCTTCCGTCATGGGCAAACATCATTATTTTCATCGTATTCTCCTCCGCTAATTCTTATTTCTGAATCTGCTGTAAGCCGTTAGCCCATATAATCCTAAAATTGATTTTCTTCTCATCATCTGAAGCATCGCTTTCTGATATACGCCAAGCTCCATAGCCATTTCCTTGCAATAAATAGGGAGTGAGCTTCTTACCTCTTGGTTTCTTATCATTTTCCGCACATATCGAAACTTATGGATGATTCCCATTTCCTTTGAAGGCTTCAAATAAATATGGATATAGGCCAGCACGCTCTGAATCAGCTTAATTGACTTCAGCTCTTTAATCGTCCTTTGATCCAGCAATCCCGCATAGCTGTCAGGCAGTTTCGATTCATAAACCTCTAAGGCTCTCTGAAAATAATCCTTGCTGGCAATGTTTCGGGTTGCGCTGCCTTTTACCTCGCGATAATGATAGCCGGTGTAAGAGATGTAATTCATTGAAGCTGCACAGCTAAAGAACATCATATTAAATAATCCGTCTTCGCCAAGGGTCACATTTTCCGGAAACCGGATCTTGTACTTCTGAATAAGGCTGGTGCGATAGATTTTATTGCATGCAGTATTCAACTGATCGGTCCTTAGGAAAGTGGGCAGAACCTCTCTCCTAATGAAATCCGAATGCAGTACAACATCTGTTGGGAAAGGATATTGGGTTACGATGCGATAGCCGTCGAGCTCACTTTCGAAATTTGATAGAACGACGTCGCAATCTCCCTTGCCAGCAGCATTGTACAAACGCTCATACATATCAGGTTCAATAAAATCATCCGCATCAACGAACCCGACATATTCGCCCGCAGCGTCTTCCAGGCCAGTATTCCTTGCAACGCTTACTCCTTGATTAGATTGATTGATGAGGATTACTCTCGAATCCATTTGCCGGAACTGTTCGATTATTGAAGCACTGCGGTCGGTAGACCCGTCATTTACACATATAAATTCACAATCCTGGAGCGTTTGGGCGAGGAGTGATTGCAAGCATTCGCCGATATATGGCTCCGCATTGTATACAGGCACAATGACGCTAATCTTCTTGCTCATCAATCACTCCTCCTACTCGGCTTCATCAGCTCATACAGCTTGTCAAGCTCGCTGCTGTTGCTATAATCCGTATTCGAGCAATTGAAAGCTAGCCTCTCTCTTAGTTCATTGTCGTGGTAAAGCTTCTCAATTCCTGCCGCAATTCCTTCAATCGACAGTTCAGCGATATATCCGTCCACCTCTTGGAGAACCTGGCTTGAAGCAGTTGGATAATTTGTGATCATGACCGCTTTGCCTAAGATCTTAGCTTCTGTCACTGTAACCGCTTTGCCCTCATAACGTGAGGGCTGTACATACAGATCGCATTGATCCATGTATGGATATGGGTTCGTTTGCTTGCCAAGAAGGATAAATCGGCCCTCCAGTCCGTTTTGTACGATTAGCTCCTGAAGCAGCTCTTCATCTCCTCCATAACCAACGATGTACCAGACCATTTTGTTATAACCTTTATCAATCAGCAGCTTAAACGCCTGGATTGCATGATCAAAGCCCTTCTGGTGACATAATCTTCCGACTGAGAGCAGCTTGAAGCGAGAATCACCGGTCATCGGATTCTGGTCCATATTCTCTTTGGCCATCGATCGGACATAGGACGGCGAGATCATATTTTCCATCACGACGACCTTATCACGCAGCTCCCCATATCGTTCCAGAAAGGAATCCCTGCATGCATCCGATACCGCAATAATGTAATCGAATTTCCGCCACATCTTGAGATCTAATTGGCGATTCGTGGCGACCGTTGAATAATCCGTGTGAATCCATGCGACCTTCTTGCCTGCCTTCACCTTGTCAGCGACAAAATAATGCGGCCACAGGTAGCTTATGGCGACATCATATTCGCGCTTGCACGCAGGAAGGAAGGGAGATGCATATTTCCACATGAGCTGCATCTGATAATAGCCCATTTCAGGTATTCCATTTACCATGCCAACGACGGATGCATGAGTCTTTGCCAAAACACGCGAGATACCGATCGGCAGTTGACGGTCCTTAATCGTCTCGTTAATCGATTTGCGGAATGATGCGTATTGCGGTATTTCGGCGAGCAAATTTGCTCTCTCCGATAATAACGGCATAAAATCACCCTTGTGCCGATAAAGCATCAAATCAATGTCATAGCGGCTGTAGTCAAATTCATCCAGCATGCCAGCCAGGCTTCTCTCGACGCCGCCGACCTCCATATCATAGGAAGCAATCAATACGTTTCTCATCTCGTCCTCCAAATCGATTCTTCTGGTAATCTAGGCTTGTTCCGGCCGTTTTCGCACTTTCCTCCAGCTCCATATAAAAGGACGAAGAGGAAAATAAAGAAAATGAAGATTTTTAGGGAGCGGTAACGTATTGGCGTCTTCCGGATAGGGATGCAAAAAACTGGCGACAAACTTTATCTTTTGCCTTGTTGTGAGAAGCCCGAATAAATATTTTTTGTGATAGCGGTCTACTTCTTCCGGAATCGGCGGGCTGTGCAAATTTACCATTCTCCTTACGTAGAACATCGCGTCCTCAGCAGACCATTCCGCTCTGCGATCGGATAATAAAGGCTTCATTTCCTCCCGCAGCGGGACAGCTAGCAGCCTGGCCGCCAGCAGCAGTGCCTGACCCCCGATATGAGCATATCGGTGTTCGCGCAGCAGGCGTATCAACTTCGGCCAATCGATCTGTTGGTTAATCAATTGCTTAATATCCAGCAGCCAGCGCAGCCTGGACCACCCATGACGGGCGCCGTGCGATACGAGAAACATAAACAAATCCTCTCGGCCGAGATAATAGATTGGGCGGTTAATGAGCGAGCTTTGACGTCTTCGCTCCCACAAGTCATTAAATTTCGGCTCCTTAGAAGGAGCTGGATTGAGCCTCCAATGAACTTCTGCTTTAATCCTCTTGTCTGGGTGATAGAACGCGAAATGATGATGCCGCCACTTCCAGTCACTCAGCACGGTTTCGATATAATCATCCTTCACATACCCAAGCGAGACAAGCAAGCTCTCCACTTGCTCCAATGCCCCGATCGGTACAAGAAAATCCAGATCACAAGACGTCCTCAATGACACATCTCCATATAAATCAGCAGCGATTACCGGGCCTTTCAGGAATAGCGTGCGAATGTCATGGTCAGAGAACACTTTGGACAACTGCTCCATCTCTCCGCTTAAGGCCAGCATTTGCATCGTGTTGCGATAGTAATCGCGATGAAACATTTGAGTTACGAAAACAGGAATTCCGGTTGTTTTCAATTGCTGCAGCTTTCGATTGATGGATGGAAAGACCCGATGATGCCTCGCTAATTCAATAAATCGGTCCCAATCCGCCTTTTGGAGCATATCCTCTATATCAAATGAAATATCAGCTTGCTGCTCCATGGCAAGGAGCGCGAGCATCAGCCTTAATTCATCGGATAAATCTTCTTTAAGGAGGGCGACGTCGTTATTCATGAATTTCTCCTTCATACTAATGACCTAATAACGAACAAAACTTAAATTTTGTTCTATAAAACGAACACAAATACAGATTATCACCTTATATAATTTCTGTCAATTATCAACTGATTATTGAATTGTAAACTGACAAAACAGACATGATTTCTGATAGAATTAGTATGGCTCGGGGAAATACTAAAAGGCTTAGGAGGATTGATCCTGTTGAAGGACATCATCGTATTTGGCGCCGGCGGCCATGCCAAGGCTGTCATTGATACTATTGAGAAAGCCGGATTATATCGGATCGTCGGATTACTTGACGGCTATAAGGCTGCGGGAACGAATGTATTTGCCTACGATGTGTTGGGGAGCGAGGCATGGCTCAAAACGCAAGGAAAATCAATTCATAAGGGAATCATTGCGGTTGGAGACAACTGGCTGAGAGCCAATATCGCTGCCAGCATCCTTTCCGTTCGCTCAGATTTCACCTTCGTAAGCGCCGTTCACCCTTCCTCCTCTATCGCAAGGGGAGCGACGATCGGAGCAGGTACGGTAGTCATGTCAGGCGCTGTTATCAATAGCGATACAAGCATCGGTGAACACTGCGTCCTATATCCGCATACATCTGTCGATCATGATTCATCCGTAGGAAGCTTTGTCACCTTTGCTCCAAATGCCGTAACCGGCGGCAATGTCAAGATCGGCGATTATGCAGTTGTTTCCATCGGAGCGAAGATCATTCATGGCCGCTCGATTGGCGAGCATACCGTTATTGGTGCCGGTTCTACGGTTCTAACCGATATTCCTTCTTATTCGATCGCCTATGGATCTCCGGCTCGTACCGTTCGTTCGCGTGTGGCCGGCGAGAAATATTTATAATTGCTAAGCCATTTACACATGCTTGCCGGCATATTTGTTCATGACGTCAATGATGCAATCTATGACTCTTGCCTGGTCAGTGGCCGACAAGCTGGAGCCTGAAGGCAAACAGATACCCGTCCGAAATAACTCCTCACATACATTTGCCTCAGCCGTATGCGCATAGAATCGAACACCGGCAAATAGAGGTTGTAGATGCAACGGCTTCCATACGTGGCGTGACTCGATATTTTGTCCGGCTAGCGCTCCAAGTAAGGTCGGGATAGCTACACCCGACACCTGTTCATCAACGGTCATCGCCGTCAACCATCTATTAGACATTGAATTTCCTAGTTCAGGCATAAACTGAATGCCTGGCTTGCACGCAAAAGCTTCCACGTATTTGTCGAACACATTCCTTCTTGCTGCTACCCGATCATTCAGCACTTCCAGCTGCGCTCTTCCGACACCTGCCAACAGATTGCTCATCCGATAATTATAGCCCGTTTGGCTGTGTTGATAATGCTGCGCTGCATCTCTTGCTTGAGTCGCCAGGAACCGTGCTTTCTCAAGAAGTTCCGTATCATTAGATACGAGCATGCCTCCGCCTGAGGTCGTTATTATTTTGTTGCCGTTAAAGGAGTAAATACCGAATTTTCCAAAGGATCCGCTTTGCTTGCCTTTGTAGGTAGAACCAAGCGATTCCGCCGAATCCTCAACAACCGGAATGTCGTAGCGGTTGCATAACTCGAGAATTTCATCCATCTTCGCGCTTTGCCCGTATAGATTGACGACGATAACGGCTTTTGGAAGCCAGTTTTCTTTAACAGCATCCGATAGCGCATTCTCAAGGGCACGGGGAGACATATTCCATGTATCGGGCTCAGAATCGATAAATACAGGTTCTGCGCCTAAATATGTAATCGGATTTGCACTCGCAATGAACGTTAAGCTTGAGCAAAACACTCGATCCCCTCTGCCTGCCTCAAGCAGATGGAGCGCCAAATGAATGGCAGCGGTCCCAGAGCTCACCGCAACTGCGCCATTTACACCGGCATATTCGGCTAATTGATTCTCGAATGCGTCAATATTCGGACCAAGCGGTGCAATCCAGTTCGTCTCAAATGCTTCATTAATATATTTGTGCTCATTACCGCTCATATGAGGAGGAGATAGATAAATACGATTCCGACTATTTTCCTGCACAATCATACACATCCTTAATTATAAATAAGTCGTCTCACCAGTAATCCGACTGCGTACGAGATGGCCTCAGACATCCTGATTCGTTGTATTTCCTTGAAATACCGGCATCGTCACATAGCCTTCACTGCTCACACCTTCTGACCGGATAACTTTCATAACCGTAAGCAGCAATATTTTTAAATCCAGCAGCATGTTTTGGTTTTCTACGTACCATACATCCCGCTTGAAGCGTTCCTCCCATGATGTAACATTGCGGCCATGGATTTGTGCCCAGCCGGTAATACCCGGTCTTACCTCATGCCGTTTCGACTGCTCCTCCGTGTATAGCGGTAAGTATTCCATGAGCAAAGGTCTCGGCCCGACTAAGCTAAGCTCACCTCTCACCACATTCAAGAGCTGCAGAAGTTCATCCAAGCTGAATCTGCGCAAGAAGCTTCCAAACGACGTTAATCTGAAATGATCCGGCAGCAGTTGTCCGTTCTCATCCCTCTCGTCGGTCATTGTCCGAAATTTATACACAAAAAAAGGACGTCCGTGAAGCCCCGGCCGCTTCTGCTTAAAAACTATTGGCGTGCCCAGCTTCAGCCTGACTAGTAAAGCTGTAATCGCAATTACAGGCGATAAAATGATAAGCATCATACAAGAAATAATAAGATCAAATAGCCGTTTCGTCATCAATATAGGCTCCTGTGTATCCAATATCCGCTTAGGTTTACGTTAAGAGAGCAGTTTTCTCATTTTTGAAATCATCCGCGGTCCGACGATTCTGCTTGCGTATCTTTTTATTACACTTTTAAGCCTCACACTTGCAGGCAGCCAAGATTTTGCAAAGTGATGAATGGTATAGCTATCCTCATTAATATAATTCCCGCCGTTAATATAATCGTAGGGACTGAAGTACGTTCTCGGATAAAAGGTAACACCGTTGCTCAGCACCTGATATTCGCCATTGAGCTTCAAACCATGCTTTCCGCAGAGTTCGGTAATGACGGTTGTATTCGTTGTAAGATCATAATCCCCCTCTCCCCTTCGAAAGCTTCTGCTGTCGTAGTTCTCCAGCAGCTCTTTCATCCATGGATGTCCTTTGGCTGCCCCCATGGTTCCTGATTGAAGATACGTCTCATCCTCAAAGCCCGAGAATGCTTCATGTTTAAGAAACGGATCAAGCGGCTTAATAACCTCGACATCCGTATCCAAATATACGCCTCCATAATGATAAAGAGCATGCAAGCGCACATAATCGCTGACAAAAGCATACTTTTTGGCCTCATAGGCTTCCTTCACATAACGGTTCGCCGAAAGATCGAAGTTATCTTCGTTCCACTCGATCCATTGATAATCGCCTATGCGCATCTTCCAGCTGTTCATGCACTTGATCATCTTCCTTGATTTCTCTCCTCGCCCAAACCAGCAATAATGCAAAATACGTGGAATTTTTTCCTCTGTCTCCACTCATCTGCCTCCTTTAAAATGGCCATACTAAATAATCGCTTGTATATCGAAGGCCCAATATCATCTCATTCTCGAAATAGAAATAAAGAAAATAAAATACGAGGATTGCCAAATAAATAAACTTTTGGTCCTTCGGACGAAAAACCTTAACAAGCCAGCCTATAAGGATCAATTGATATAGACTGAAATAAATATTCATCCTTGCGAAAATCCAGTTCTGCGTAGAAATAACCATAAGCGCAAAGCCGACAATAGTAAGATTTACAATAATATCGCTTTTCGGAAAGATTAGCCGAAGCTTTTCTCTACCCAGAAAAGCGATAATGAGCGGTAGACCGAGCACAATGACCCGTAGCACGCTTGCTCCGCCTTCCTCGAAGCTCGCATAGTCGCCATACTGCGTATCTTTGAGCGCGCTAAATAGAAGCTCCGAAAATTGCTGAAATCCCATGACTACCAAAATAGCAAGAAATAAAAAAAGGAATGTAACGCCAGTCCATGCCTTGCGCCGAACAATGAAATACAAAGGAATCATGATCAGAGCGCTCTGATGGATAAAGGATGCAAAGAGCACAACCAACATGTAGGTCTTCCATTTGCCATCAAATAGAGATTTGGTTACCGCAAATACCATCGCCGCTGCTAGAAACTGTCTGACGCCGTTCATCGAAACGATAAAAGCTCCAGAGGTTATATAAATATAGAGGCTTAAGTCAAGTTGCCTTGAATACTTATATAACACTGCAACTATTAATAGATTCGTTATCATTGCTGTGACAAACAACAAGATTTGAGGGTCGTTTGAGATTTGTTTCAACAGCATTTGCAGTAAACCGAAGCCGATATCCTTCTTCTGAATAATGGATCCCCAACTAAAATCATCAACCCGATAGGAATGTATATAGAAGACGGTATCGCCAATATTATTTCTTAAGCCTGCTACAAGCACAAGTGTCAACGCCGCTCCAGCAGCCAAAACTTTGTTCGGTTGAATGGATGTCAAGCCGGCACTAGTAGAGACAGAAAAATACCTCGCAAAAATAGCGCAGAGAAAAACGACTAATAAGCTAAGCCATAGGATAGTCATTTGTTGTTCCTTTTTGAGGGATTACCCCTTTTGTTTTTATCGAAATATAGCCATACAACATCAAGCCGAGCGGAATGGCCAATATCGTGAGCCACTTGAAGGGGACCTCATTCAACCAGTTTTTATTTCTGGAAATGATGCTGCTGGATACGTAATGAACCGCTTGCCGGTATCGGAAAGCCAAACTTCCGAAAGGTAACTTCATAAGCTCCTTGCGATAGAACGCAAATCCTTTCGGATTTCTGCGGTATTGCTTCAGCATGTTTTTAGTGGAGCCGTCAGGCAGATATTCTACAATACATAGAATCTCGTGCATAATCAGCAGTTCATATTTCTGATCAAGCAGCAAGTACTTCCAGTTCAGTCCTACATAATTCTCGCTTTCAAAAAGAGGGTAAGGATTATCTTTCACAAGTTCGGTTCGGTAAATAAGTTTTTTATCTCCCTTCACTCCATGCTTATAATATAGATCATATAGCGTCGAGCTCTTCATATGCTTTGGTAATTCCGTTCCGATAATTTGACCGTTCGTATAGGCATCAAGGCCAATGAAACCGCAAACCTTGTCGCTGCGATGCTTTTTCCAGAATGACACGATAAGCTCAACCGCGTTATCGGTCATATAGTCGTCGGAATCGATACATACGTTCAACTCCGTCTCTATATGCTCATAAGCCGTATTATGAGCGCCATGCATTCCTTGGTTCTGCTGCCGATAGTAGCGTATAGGCACTAAATTATCTCTTATCCATGAGTTTACTAACGATTCAGTATTATCCGTTGAACCATCATCGACAATGAGCCACTCGAAATCCTTAGACGTTTGACGCTGCAAACTTTCATATAATTGATGCAAACAATACGCACGGTTAAACGCGGGCGTAAATACAGTCAATGTTTTCATTTAGCACCTCTGTTGAAAAAGAATTATTGGACCGCCCACTCAAATCTCTCCAATCCTTCTTGCGACTGCTCCATAATCGGCTTATAGATTCCGCTCAATTCCTGCTTCACCTGATTCAACCCGTACTTCTGCACGCTCTGCAGGCTTCTGCTTCCGAGGCGGCGTCTCAGCTCGATCGACACGCTTAGCTGCTTCAGTCTGGCGGCGAATGTCTGCATATCTTGCGGCTCAACGATAAAGCCATTCTCGCCGTCCTCGACAAGCTCGGCGTGCCCTCTGTTCCGGACAGCGACGATCGGAAGGCCGCAAGCCATCGCCTCCATAAGGTTAACGGGCAGCCCCTCGCGAAGACTGGATGCGACCGCGACGTCGCAGATCGGCAGCAGCCGGTCGATATCCCGACGGTAACCAAGGAAGCGGATCATGTTCTCCACTCCAAGCCGGGCGGCCAGCTCGCGGCATGACTCCAAGAGGGGGCCCTGCCCGGCTAGCAGCAGTCTGGTATGCGGCACCTGGTCCTTGATGGCGGCGACCGCACGGATGAGGAGCTGATGATTTTTGTTTTTATTAAACTCAGCCGCATAGAACATCAGGAAATCGTCGGTCCGGAAGTCGAGCTCCTGCCGAAAGCGCCATCTCTCGATCTTCGGCATCGGCTTGAATTGCGCGGTATTCACGCCAACGCCGTGCACCTGTTCGATTCTGCGTGCCTTGAAATTTCTCGATACCGCAAGGTTATAATCTTCGCTGTTAATCGTGATCAGGCAATCGGTATATCGCGAAAGCCTCTTCTCAATGGGATAATACAGCGCCCAGTTCAGCAGCGGCGCCCCTTTGCAAAAGTGGAAGCCGTGAGCCGTATAGATGACTTTTGTCCCCCTCCGTCTCGTACCTTGCGCAGCCAGGCGGGCCAGCACGCCCCCCATAGGGGTATGGCAATGAATGATCTTGTAGCTCTGTTCATTGACGATGGATTTGAGCTCGCGATACGCCTTCACGTTCATTAGGCGAAACGGGGACCGTGCGAGCGGCAGATTATATTTCCTGTCAACGAAAGGGAGGTCCATATCCCCCTTCGCGGCGACATGAACCTCCCATCCTTGCTGTTTAAACCATTCCATCATCGGCAGGTGGAACGCCTTGAAATGATAATCAACGGTTGCGCAAAACAATATTTTATTCGCCATGGATAACCATCCTATACCAGCTTATTTGCGTGCTGCTTCCCGATCCAGCATTTGCGACAGGTAGTCTAACAGCTCATACCTCAAATCGTCCCGCTGCAGCGCGAACTCTATTGTCGTTTGGATAAAGCCCATCTTCTCACCGACATCATACCGCTTGCCTTCAAATTCATAGGCGTACACGGCTTCGGAACGATTTAAGGCCGCGATGGCATCCGTCAGCTGAATTTCGCCGCCTGCGCCCGGCTGCTGATTGGCCAGTACGTCGAATATCGACGGATTCAGTATGTATCTTCCCATTATAGCCATGTTCGACGGCGCTTCTTCCCTTGCCGGCTTCTCGACAAGATGTCGGACACGATGGAACCCCTCTTCCATTCTCGTACCGTCGACGATCCCGTAGCGCGACACCGCCTCATCCGCGACGCGCTGCACGCCGATAACCGACGTACGGTATTGCTCGTATTTCTCGATCATTTGCTTCATGCATGGCTTATCCGCCGTGATGATATCATCCCCCAGCAGCACCGCAAACGGTTCGTCTCCGATAAATTTCCGCGCGCACCAGATCGCATGGCCAAGGCCTCTCGGCTCCTTCTGGCGAATATAGTGGATATCGACCATATCCGAGGATTTCCGCACTTCGCTTAACAAATCGAATTTATGCTTCGCCGTCAAAATTTGCTCCAATTCAATCGAATTGTCGAAATGGTCCTCAATCGCCCTTTTATTTTTGCCGGTTACGATAATGATATCTTCGATCCCCGACGCAATCGCCTCCTCGACGATATATTGAATGGTAGGCTTATCGACGATCGGCAGCATTTCTTTCGGCATTGCTTTCGTTGCAGGCAGAAACCTGGTCCCCAGGCCCGCTGCCGGGATAATCGCTTTTCTTACTTTCATCGGCTTCAACCGCTCCTTTACGTTTGTTATCCAGTAACCGACACATATCCCGGTAAAACAACAACATTATTTGCAAGATCAAGCAGACGAATGCGCAATTCCGCCTTGTTCATGCCGCTGAACTCCTGAATGATTTCTTCGATCTCCTCAAAATAGACCTCCATCGACTTTCCGATGTAGATTTTTGGGTAGACCTGCTGTTCATTGATTTCATTGTCCTTGAGCATTTCTTCAAAAAGCTTCTCGCCAGGCCGGATCCCGGTATATTGGATGCCGATCTCTTCTACCGTATAACCCGACATGCGGATCACGTTTTGCGCAAGATCGGTTATTTTCACAGGATCGCCCATATCCAGCACGAAGATCTCGCCGCCCTTGGCAAGCGCTCCGGCTTGAATAACGAGTCGAGACGCTTCCGGAATGGTCATAAAATACCGGACCATATCGGGGTGGGTTACCGTTACGGGTCCGCCTTTCTCGATCTGCTTCTTGAAGAGCGGAATAACGCTTCCGCGGCTGCCCAGCACGTTTCCGAATCGCACCGCCACAAACTTTGTCTGACTAACCCGGTCCATATGCTGAATGATCATTTCGGCTATCCGCTTCGTAGCCCCCATGACGCTTGTCGGATTAACCGCTTTATCCGTTGAAATCATGACAAAGGTTTCGACGCGGCTCATGCTCGCCGCCTTTGCCGCGTTCAAGGTGCCGAGCACGTTGTTCTTGAAGGCCTCCTCCGGATTCCGTTCCATCAAAGGCACGTGTTTATGGGCCGCGGCATGATAGACGACCTGCGGTCGGTGAGACTGCATGACCTGCTGCATTTTGACTGCGTCCTGAAGATCGGCGATTTCGGTTATAAATTGAATATTGGTATGGCCGTACAGCTCTTTCAGCTCCATCTCGATGGAATAGATGCTGTTCTCCCCATGTCCGAGCAGGATCAGCTTATCCGGCAAAAACTTCGAAATCTGCCGGCACACCTCCGAGCCGATCGACCCGCCCGCCCCTGTTACCATAACGACCTTCTGCGTCACATAGCCGGATATGCTGTCGATGTCGAGCTCCACCGGCTCGCGGCCGAGCAAATCCTCCACCTGCACGTCACGGAACTGGTTGACGGATACTTTTCCCGTAGCAAGGTCCTCGAGCATCGGAATAATTTGCGTTTTCGCTTTTGTCCTCGCGCATTCCGTAAATATCGTATTCAGCTGTTTTTTATTTAAAGACGGAATCGCAATCACGATATTATTGACATTATAATTTTTCGCGATATCGACGATTCGTTTCACTCCCCCTGCGACCGGAATGCCCATAATGTCAAGCTTGTGCTTATTAGCGTCATCGTCAACGAAAGCAACCGGCAGCAGCTCCGGATCGCTGTTGCTCAACAGCTGCCTGGCAAGCATCGTGCCTGCAGATCCCGCGCCGACGATAAGCGTCCGTTTCCGCTGTCCCTCGTATTTATGATAATGCCCCCGCAAAATTCTCCACGATAATCGGGACCCGCCGATCAGCAGCATATGGATCATCCATGTAACGGCAAGCAGTCTGAAATAGACGTCTTGAACGATGATTTGTTGGATAAGCGCCGCCGTTACGATCGAAAGTGTGACGGACCTCGTAATGATCAGCAGCTCGCCGACGCTCGCATATTCCCAGGCCTTCTTATACAGCTTGAAATAGAAAGAAACGAAATGATGGCTTAAAAGCAGCGTAATGGAACTGATCACAATCGGAAACGTTACGACGTCAAGCGAAGCTTCCAGCAAAAACCGGCTGAAGAAAATAGCCGTCAGTACGATAATCGAATCCATTAAAATCAATAACGATAACCTTTGCCGATATGTCAAAGAATGTTCACCCTTTCCAATATATACGTCTACAGCGTGCAGAATTAAAACGGCACCCTCACTAGAGGGTTTAACTAACAGGTCTTATAACAAAACCTCTTAGTTAAAAACTCTAATGCTGAGCCTGGGGCATCTAACCCATCCTCACGCCACACTCTTGACGACTTGCGTCTAAGGTTTCCATAAACCCACAGCATGGCCGAGTGCCTCCGTTGATAGCGGTGAGGAGACATTACCGGTTCGTATTCCTTTTGCAAGAAAGTTGTGCTTTATTAAGAACAACTATCCGAAAAAAAAGCGCTATCCGATAAAAATCATCAAACGCTTTTCTTGTTCAATATAACGCCAAGAATATTTGCTTTTGCAAACAGCAGCGAACGTTTGGCTTCCTTCGCCTGCCCTTCCTGCGTCTTCCCGCTCTTCAGCAGCAGAATAACGCCGTCGCATTTATTAACAAGCGCATTCGTATCCGGAGTGCCGAGCACCGGAGGACAATCGAGCAGCACCATATCGTAATGGGAGACCGCGTACTCCATGACGTCAGCCATAATCTGCGAATCCAGCAGCTCGGTCGTATTAAAAAAACGTTGTCCGCTCGGCAGGATGTCAAGACTCTCGACCTCCGTATTATAAATGGCTTCGCGGACATCGAGCTGCTGCCCCAGCACATTCGACAGGCCCGGAGAGGTTTGTACGCCGAAGATCTGATGCAGGATCGGGTTTCTAAAGTTGGCGTCTATCATCAGCACCCGGTCGCCGCGTTGTGCCGTACATACAGCCAGATTGACCGTTGCCGTCGATTTCCCCTCTCCCTCGTTCGGAGAGGTTACCAGCAGGGAACGTATCTTCCGGCCTTTGGAGGCGTATTGAATATTGTTCCGGATGGTCCGGAATTGCTCGGCAACCGATCCATGCGGATTCACATAGGACAGCAGACTTCTATTGACGAATGATTTTGCCGCAATTTTCCGCTCACGAACCAATGGTTTCACCCCGCGCTATGACGCTTTTTTGTTTCTTCGATTTTCTGGCATAATCTCTTTTCTTCATACGGGACACTTGGCCGAGCATCGTTAAGCCGAGAAGCTCCTCAATCTCCCGCTCCGACCGGATCGAATCATTAAGGGAATCGAGAAAGAAAATCAAGCCTATACTCAGAACAAGTCCCGCGAGGAATCCGGCATATACCACTGTGTTGCTCTTCACATTGATGGAATCAGGATTCGCCGCCGCTTCCGTCAGAAGTTTGACTCCGCTGACGCCCAGCGTCTCCGCGGCGACCTGACGGTAGACAGACACAACGGTGTTCGCAATTTCTGCCGCAAGCCCGGGATCCCCATCAATGACGGACACGACGGTAACAAGGGATCCCTCCACGCTGTCCACCCTGATCTGGCTTCTGAGCTGCCCAACCGATCTGTTCAGCTCCAGCCTTTCGATCACCTGATCCAGAACGACCGGTTCGCGGAACATGATCCGAAGCGTACCCATCATTTCCGCGTTCGCTACAACGATCATGCGCGTGGATGCGGAATAAACCGGCGTTTCAGGCCTCGAATTGTACAGGCCTGCCAGTACGGTGAAGGCCAACGTTATAAGCATAATCAACCAGAGCTTCTTTCGAATGACGGCATAAAGCGCTTTGATGTTGATTTCCTTTACTTTTTCCTTTTCATTTCGTACCGTTTGAGAATTTTCCAATTGCTTTCCATCCATTTGCACACCTGCCAACTTTGTTTGTTATAAAGAACAATAATCTAATGATAGTTCTTTATATAGAACATGTCAATATGGGATTTCCTGTTTTTCTGCCGCTAGTTATCGATATGAAGAATGATAATATTCGATGTTTTCTTTTTCTCGGTCATACTGTTACCCGCTTCCGCCCTGCTTTCCTTCCACATATTCGAGCGGATCAAGTCCTTTAATGCTTGAAAGTCGCCCTTGCTCATTCCTTCGTCTACCGCATTCTTAATGAGCGAATGCCATTCCTCATCCAAAATTTCTTCTTCGTGCATTTTTGGTACATTTTCTTTGCCGAGCAAATACTCAATGTTAGAATCCAAAGGAGCCGCGATTTTTGCCATCACTTGAAGAGAGGGGTTATTTTGCATATTTCGTTCAATATAGCTTAAATAAGATTTGGAAACGCCTGCAAGGTCCGCAAGCTTCGTAATCGATAAGCCCTTTTTTTTACGTAAGGTTTTTATTCGTTCCCCAATCATAAAATTCTCCTTCGACCAGAATAGATCATACAGATCATACATTTCCTATTACAGTTGAGCTATGTTTTGGACTTTATAACAAACGATAACCTTATTTTAGTTCTTTAAAGAGAACAGGTCAATACGATTTACTCTTTTTTACAGTTATAGTTTTTGTTCGATTGACGAATAACAATAAACGAAGCCATTTGAAAGGAGAATTACTTTTGACTGATAAAAACCAACGTAACCGCGACGTGAAACATACGACAACAAAATCGAGCGATCCGGCAAAGCAAGGAAAATCGCCCGTTCAACAGCAAAAGTCGAAATAATCGCATTAAAAATGAACGCAGGGCTGCCGGGGTGCAGCCCTGCTTGGTACATTGAAAAAAACCACTCTGCTCTGCGCAAAAAAAAGGGCGCAAGTTCAAAGTGGTTTTTATTTGACTCGGCGATTAGCTGATCAGCGCAATTAAGCTCTTAAACTCAGCTCTATCGACAAGCTGCAGCTATATGGTCGCCGGTTACGACAATGATATCCGCCTGATCTTTAATAGCTGGTGCCAGCGTTCCGTTACAATTTATCGGTCCTCATTGTGTTAGAAATATTATTCTAAGTGATGATCGGATCGATATATCGTGCGGCTTATTTTCTATATGATTCATATTCGGCAAACAATTCAATGCATTGAACGATACGCAAAGTTTTTGAACGTTACTTTCCCGCTGCCTTGCGCCCATAGAGCCATGCGTAAAGCAAGAAAGCCCCCGAGCGCATTATGATGCCACCCTGATGTTTCGAAGGAATGTTCGAATTTTGTCCACTCCGTGCCGTCTGGGCTGTAATAGAAGACGACCTCATGCTCCATATTGATAAGCCGAACGAATATATGCCGGTAAGGCAATGGTCTCGCAGGCGTTCGCCAGCCTCGAATGATGCCGTGCAGGCCGTCTTCGGAGAGTCCGAGCCCACTGTAGGTCGACTCATTATAGAACAACAAGAACTGCCCTATAGCATCCCCCGTAAACTCGATTTCCACCTGCGCCTCGTAGGCATGATCCACCGGCATAAAGACAAGCGGAACGCTCTGGAGACCGGCGCTTATCGTGACGGCACGTCGATCGACGGCGTAATCGATCGCGCTTTTGGGTTTGTACCAGCTCCAGGGATAGCCCAAACCGCCCGAGTCTGACTGAAATTCGATATCCACCATGCCATGTGCAACGGCTGGGCCGACAGGTTTTCGAATAGGTTCATCGGAACTAACGCCTTCCGGGATACGGAACCATCCATCCTCGGTCCATTCAAGAGGCTCCAGAAGCGTCTGTCTCCCGAGCGTATAATATCCTTTCTCGTAGGCGTGGTAGACGATCCACCAATCGCCGCCCTGCGTATCGACGATCGAACCATGGCCTTTCGAGCACCATTTCTCATTCCGGCCTTGCGTACGGAGAATCGGATTATACGGCGAATCCTCGTACGGTCCCCAAGGAAACCTGGATCTGGCCGACGCCACCATATGACTTGTTGCGGGCCCGGATGACCCTCCTTGCGCCACGGTGAGATAGAAATAACCGTTCCGATAAGTGAGCTTGGGAGACTCCATAAACTTCCCTTCCACCACCCATTCTTCCGGAAACCGCCATCCCTCGTATACCTTGCGGGGAACACCGTTAACCGAGAGGCCGTCCGGCGTAAGTTCAACCATATTGCCGGAACCGTAAAACAAATATCGGTTGCCGTTCCCGTCAGCAATATGTCCGGGGTCGATTCCTCGAATTCCCACTTTTCTAGGAGGACTCCAAGGTCCTGCAGGAGTAGTTGCAGTCAAAACCATAATTTCTTCGTCAATTGGAGCATAAATATAATACTGGCCATCGTAATAAACCAAATCAGGCGCCCATATATTTCCTGCATATTCCGTCAACGCTTTCGCAATCGGCTCCCAATTCACCAAGTCGGTTGAATGCCAGATCAGAAACCCGGGAGCGAATTCAAAACTGGAATGCGTCATGTAATAGTCGTTCCCGACCCTTACAATCGTCGGATCTGCGTAATCCCCTGCCAGAATCGGATTTATATAAGTTCCGTTCCCTTGGTCACCTTTTACCTGCACATCATTCATCTCTGATACTTCCTTTCCTTCGACTTGCGGTTACGAATCGGCATGGCTTCGGCATTTTTACCCAAATTTCAGTATATCATGCCCCGTTCACGCAAACCTTGATTTTCACGTCCTAAAATAGCACCATATAGCCATCTGACGCGCTATGCGGGGAAGCAACGCAGATCACCGATGTCTCCGAAGGCGCAGAAATGCGTGTCGATGTCGTCGTTTCAGAAGAAACACCCTTCAAAGTACCTTCAAGAGGCTAAAACAATTTGTACGTTAATTGGTCAGCCGTAGAAAAAAAACCACTCTGCTCCTGCACAAAAACAAGGCGCAAGTTCAAAGCGGTTTTCATTTGACTCGGCGATTAGCTGATCAACGCAATTAAGCTCTTAAACTCCAGCTCTTCAAATTTCTGCAGGACATTGTCGCGCTTATAGCCCCAGCAGCACAGCTCCAGCTCAGCCGATACGGGAGCGTCACGGCGAATCGTTGCCAGATCGCGGGATAAATGGAGCATGTCAAGATCGGCTTCGATTTTGGCGCGAATCGTTTTGGATATGGCATCGAGATTCGCCAGCAAGCCGTCGATCGAACCATGCTCCTGAATGAGCTTATGCGCCGTCTTCTCCCCAATCCCCTTTACGCCGGGATAATTGTCGCTCGTATCGCCCATGAGTCCTTTAATGTCAATAATCTGCTCAGGAGTTAATTGGCGTTCTTCCATTAGAGTGGCAGGCGTGTACACCATATAATTACCGATGCCTTTCTTCATAATCGCCACCGATACTCGCTCATCGACAAGCTGCAGCATATCATGGTCGCCGGTTACGACAATGATATCCGCCTGATCTTTAAAAGCTGCTGCCAGCGTTCCGATACAATCGTCGGCCTCGAATCCCTCAATTCCGATGTTCGGCACATCGAAGCTGGCTACGACTTCCTTCACCAGATCGAACTGCGGAATCATATCTTCCGGCGCGGACGGCCTGTTCGCCTTGTATCCGTCATATTGCGCGGTGCGGAAAGTCGTGCTTCCCATATCCCAGCAGCAAATGACATGCGTAGGATTAAACGTGTTAATGGCGTCCATGAAATAACGGACAAATCCGTGCACCGCATTTACCGGCACGCCTGCGCTCGTCTTCCGGACACTGCCTCCGAATGACGTTGCGAAATAGGCTCGAAATAAAATGGCCATGCCGTCTACAAGCAGCAATCGTTGTTCGCTCATTGTCTCATCCCTTCAACTTTTATATTATTGATTCTATCATTTATTCCCGCGAATGAAACTTCCAATTCTTCTTGCCGCTTCTTTCAGCCTTTCCTCGCTCTCAACGAGAGCGATTCGGACATAACCTTCGCCTTCTGAGCCGAAAGCTTCCCCGGGTACAACAACGACGCCGGTCGCCTTCAGCATTTCCTGGGAAATTAGACGCGAGTCCCACGGCCTGTCCAGCGACCATAACATTGCAGGCAGCGGCGCCCACACGAACATCGTCGCCTTCGGGGCGGCAACCTGCCAGCCTTCCGCCCTAAGCGCTTCGACGAAGACATCTCTTCGCCGCTCATACAGCTTGCCTGCTTTCGTCAGCTCAGAATTCGACATCGCTTCCTGAAGGGCGGCGATACCCGCCTCCTGCACGGGGTCAAACACGCCGTAATCGATATTGGCTTTCAGCTCGCGCAATGCGCCGACGACTTTTTCGTTTCCGGCTAAAAATCCGATCCGGCAGCCGGCCATGTTGAAGCTTTTGGATAGCGAATGAAATTCGACCGCCTGCTCGGCGGCTCCCGGAATTTGCAAAATGCTCGGCGGCTCGCAGCCGTCGAAGCCCATTTCCGAATAGGCTAAATCATGTACGACCAAAACGCCGTGGCGGCGAGCTTTATCCAGAAGACGCTCGAAGAAAGCTAAATCCGCTACCGCCGAGATCGGATTATTCGGATAGTTGAGCAGAATGAACGTCGCCCGATCCCAATCCTCATCCGGAATGGCGTCCAAATCCGGCATAAACCCGTTCTCCTCGCGCAGCGGCATAAGAACGCATTCAACGCCGGCAAGCGCGAGCGAGGCCGCATAGATCGGATATCCCGGGTTCGGCAGCAGCGCCGTATCGCCCGGATCGCACAGCGCCATTGCCAAATGGGCAAGGCCGTCCTGCGAGCCGAGCAGCGTAACGATCTCCTTGGCCGGGTCCAATTGGGCGCCGAAGCGGTGCTTCATCCACTCCGCAGCCTGCTGACGGAAGGGCAAGCCGCTTCTTGTCGCCGGATAAGCGTACATGTCCGTCCGAAGCGCCGCCGCGCTGAGCGCCTGCCTGACGGCGGGCGTCGGCGGCTGGTCCGGGCTTCCGATGCCAAGATCGATCATATCGAGCCCGCTGGCCGCCGCTTCCAGCTTCCATGCCGCTACCTCGGCAAATATCGAGGACCCCAGGAGAGACAACCGTTCCGATCTCCATTTCGTTTGCGACATTCGCTCAATCACCCTTTTCCATTATTCCATGCCTGTTCGTATTGTTCTTCCTTGTAGCCGACCGTGATTTTGCTGCCGTCCGTTACGATCGGACGCTTGATCAGCATGCCGTGGGCCGCGAGAAGAGCATACTTCTCGTCCTCCGACATCGCGGCCAGCTTGTCCTTCAAGTTCAGCTCCTTATACACTTCACCCGACGTATTAAAAAACTTCTTCAGCTCCAGGCCGCTTCTGGCGACAAGTTCCTTCAGCTCCTTCGCGGTCGGCGTATCGTTTACGATATCTCGCGAAATCACTTCATAACCTTTACTTTGCAACGATTTGACGGCCGCCCGGCATGTGCTGCATTTCGGATATTGAATGATCGTTACTTGCTTCTGTTTCCCCACGGCTGCATTCCTCCACAATTACAGGAGCCTCGTTCAATCGGCAAACGGCTCTCCTGCTATCTATTTTCAAGAACGGTCTAGCGTCGGCATGCGTTGCGTAGAGAGCAGCTGCTCCAGCCTTGCAAGCTCAAGCGGCAGCGAAGCCTGCCACTCCATCCGCTCCCGCGTGATCGGATGCGTGAATCCGAGCGTCTCGGCGTGAAGCGCCTGTCGGCCTGCCGCTTCCTCCCATGCGGAGATTGCGCCCTCCTTCGGTCCATACATCTTATCCCCGATAAGCGGGCAGCCGATATGCTGCATGTGGACCCGAATTTGATGCGTTCTTCCCGTCTCCAGCTTCAAACGGACGGCGGCAGCTGCCGGCGCGCTTCCATCCGCGGTTCGAAAGCACTTCACCGTCTCGTAATGCGTGACCGACGGATAGCCTTCGGGCGTGACGATCCGCACATGCGGTTCATCCGGATTGCGGTCGATCGGCGCATCAACGGTTCCTTTCGCCGGCTCAGGGCTGCCGTACACATAAGCGCGATATAGCTTCAACACGCCGCCAGCCTGCATCTGTTCGGACAACTGCTGGTGTACGTATGACGTCTTCGCTACCGCAACAAGACCCGACGTTTCTTCGTCCAGGCGGTGCACGGGACGGAAGCGAACCCTTTCCCCTTTCTGCTGCCAATGGTAGACGATGCCGTTGGCCATCGTCCCTGTATAATGGCCATGCGTCGGATGAACGATCATCCCCGCCGGTTTATTCACGATCAGCAGATCCTCATCCTCGAATACGATTTGAACCGGAAGGGGCTGCGGCAGGATATCGTCTGACACCTCCCGCTCCATCCGGACGCGGATCACGTCTCCCGTCCGGACGGGAGACGTCGTGTAAACCCGCTTTTCATTAACCGTCAGCCCGTGCTCCGTCAGCTTCACCTGCGACAGCAGCTTGCGGGAGACGCCCAGCTGCCGCTCCAGCACGGACCGGACCGTCTTCCCCTGCTCCGCCTCGGTAACGACCGCGACTAACGGTTTATAATATTGGTTATCCATCCTTCTTCGGCTCTTTTTTCCGTTTTCGGAACACTTCCGCACTCCGCACATATTCCGTATCGGGCACGCCAAGCTTCGCATTGGCGACTCTTGCCGCCGCGAAGAAGAAATCCGATAAACGGTTCAAATAAATTTGAACCTCCGGGTTAACCGCATGCCCGGCCGCAAGCGTGACGACCCTTCTCTCCGCCCTGCGGCATACCGTTCTGCATACATGCAGCAGAGACGATACGGAGCTTCCTCCCGGCAAAATAAATCGCGTAATCTCAGGCGCCTGCGTGATATAGAGGTCAATCCAGCCTTCCAAGCGTTTCGCCGGCTCCGCCGTCATTTTAAGAGGAGCGCCTTCCTTCGCATAAGCCAGATCCGAACCGCAATCAAACAGCTCCTGCTGAATATCGACCAGCCAGCCTGCCATTTCCGCCAGCGGTTCATGTTTCGCCGCTTCTGCGGCCGCCTGCCCGACAAAGCTGTTCAGCTCATCGATCGTGCCGTATGCCTCGACGCGGATATCATCCTTGCGGACCCGCCCGCCGATCAGCGAGGTTTGTCCGCTGTCACCCGTTCTTGTATACAATTTCATCGTCCGATTTCCCCTTTCTAAGGTAAAGCATCCTTCCGCCTTCAAGCAAAAAGCAGGCCGGATATGCTCCTGACCTGCCGCTCGCAACTGCTTCTAACCTTCCTGCTTCAGCTTATATACGAATTGTCCGATCCGATCGAGCGCCTCGGTCAAATTCGTGACGGAGGTCGCATAGGAGCAGCGCAGATGTCCTTCTCCCCCGAGACCGAACACATCGCCCGGCACGGCCGCAACGTTCGCTTCGTCGAGCAGCCGCTGCGCGAAACGCTCGCTTGACAGGCCCGTTGATACGACGGACGGAAAGGCATAGAATGCTCCTTGCGGTTCGTGGCAGGTCAGCCCGATATCGCAGAGCCCTTTGACGACGAGGCGGCGCCGCTGGTTATATGCCTCCACCATCCGGTCCTTCTCTTCCAATCCGTGCTGGAGCGCTTCAAGCGCGGCATACTGTGCCATAATAGGGGCGCACATGACGGTGTACTGATGAATCTTGAGCATCGCCGCGATAAGATCGGAATGTCCGCAAGCGTAGCCCATTCGCCAGCCGGTCATAGCGAACGCTTTGGAGAAGCCGCTGACGAGGATCGTGCGATCCTTCATTCCAGGCATAGCCGCGAAGCTGACATGCCTCGTGCCGTACGTGAGCTCGGCATAAATTTCATCGGATATGACGATCAGATCGTTCTCCTCGACGACCTTGGCAATCGGCAGCCAGTCCTCGTAAGTCATGATGCCGCCCGTCGGATTACTCGGATAACACAAGATAAGTACTTTGGAACGAGGCGTAATGGCTGCTTGAAGCGAATCAGCCTTCAGCTTGAAGCCGTCCCTCGCATAAGTCTCGATGCCTACAGGCTTGCCGCCGCTGAGGGCGGTGATCGGCGAATAGGAAATATAGCAGGGCTCCGGAATCATGATC
Organism: Paenibacillus harenae DSM 16969; assembly: GCF_000422465.1. Taxonomy (GTDB): domain Bacteria; phylum Bacillota; class Bacilli; order Paenibacillales; family Paenibacillaceae; genus Pristimantibacillus; species Pristimantibacillus harenae. The sequence goes on from NZ_KE383843.1 coordinate 634,171, forward strand.
TCGTCGCCCGGCGCGATTAACGCGCGCAGCGCGAGGTCGATCGCTTCGCTGCCGCCTACCGTAACGACAATTTCATCGGCCGGATTATATTCGACCGCGAATTGATCGTTCAAATATTGGCCGATCGCCCCGCGCAGCTCCGGCATTCCGGCATTGGAGGTGTACTGCGTCTTTCCCGTTTCAAGCGAGTAGACGGCCGCTTCCCGCACATGCCACGGCGTCACAAAATCAGGCTCGCCGACACCTAGTGTGATGACGTCCTTGCGCGAGCTGACCAAATCAAAAAACCGACGGATTCCCGACGGTTTAATGCCCCGGACAAGCGGGGACAAATAATCGGCCATCGACTGACGCTGCCCGGATGCGAAGGATTCCTTCTGTTCGTCTTTAATCATTTGCCATCACCTTTTTTTACGGCGAAACCATCAAGCGATGGTCACCTTCATGCTCCTCGAAGATAATGCCGTCTTGTTTGTATTTTTTCAGGATAAAAAAAGTTTTTGTCGATAAGACCGCGTCGATCGGGGACAGCTTATTCGATACGAAGGAAGCGACCTCCTTCAAATTCTTGCCTTCCACCTCGACCAGCAGATCGTATGCGCCGGACATCAAGTAAACCGATTTCACTTCCGGATATAAATAAATGCGCTCCGCGATTCCTTCGAATCCGCGCCCGCGCTCAGGTGTGATTTGTACCTCGATAAGCGCCGTCACCTTCTCGTCGTCGACCTTGCTCCAGTTCACGACCGTGGCGTATTTCACAATGATATGGTCCTTCTCAAGATCCGTGATCGCCTGTTTCACGTCTTCAGCCGGCACGTCAAGCATCGTTGCAATCAGCTCGGCATCCCTTCGCGCGTCTTCCTTCAGCAGTTCCAGCACCTTCAACTGTAATTCGTTCATTGTATAACTCCTTCCAGTACGCCTCGCGATTATAAAGCATATTTTACAACTTTTTCGATGAACCTGCAAAGAAAAAAACGAAGGGTCCGTGCCGGGTATGAGGGGTTATTCCTTTCGCTTCTGATTATTACTTATTTTCGCCGCTTAATTCAAATTTACCTGAATGCCGAAGATTATACGTCACCTTAACCTTCAATTGATCCTCGCGGGGAAGCCAATTGCCCTTTGCATCCAGCAGCCTCCACTTCGCCAGATGGTAACGGTACAGATGGTGGCCGAGCTCGTACAAATCCAGCTCATTCTCCAGTCCTTTCTTGTAGGTACTCTCGATTTCCTGCTTTACCTGCGCCGCGATAATCCCTTCGATCTCCCCCATCTTCATGTTTCCCGCAAGTTCCGTCACATCCCCCTCCAGCCTCACTGTCATTGCAAACTGAGGCTGACCCTCTTTAAAGGTTGCTTTCAGCTTCTTGGAAGCGCTTCGTATCGCAACTGTCGCTTTGCCGTTTACGCTTTCCGCTCTCAGCATGAAATTATCAAAATGAGGATCAACCCAGCGCAGCCCTTTAACAAGGCCCTCCGGCATATATTTCTTGTATTCCAGTTCCTTGAATACGAAGATACCGGATATCGTTTGCGTTTTGAGAGGCTTGCTCCCGTGCTTCCAAATTGCCTCGCTTACTTCCAATACGGGCAATGTCGTCGTCATGGCCGGTTCCTTCAAGGATTGGACAGCCAGCTGCATTTCACGCGGTCGAATAAAGCTGTACTGCTCTTCATGAGGAAGCGGCGTGTAGGCAATGCTGTTAAGCGGCGATTGGTCAAAGAAAGAATCTGTTGTAAACACCTCCTCGATCGGGCCCTTCGTACCGAATACCCACACGGTGTACCGCGATGTGCGCTGCCGGTTCATACCGTCCAGGATTTCATTCATTTTGCTGGTTGCCCTTTCCTGGATCACGAGCGTTTTTAAATGCTCGATATTCATTTGGGCTTGACCCCCGCGGGTTAAATTTTGCATGGCGAGCATCACCGTATCTCCTTTCCCTGTGCCGATCCATACCGGGCTCGGGTCTGGCTGAGGCGAATCGGTTTTGGCTACCTTGCTAAATTTAATCATTTGCGCATAGATAATGAAGCTGCCCTCCCGGTAGTCGACGCCGATCGCGGATACGTAGCTGACATCCTGCAGGTCGACCTCGTCCCAGCAGCCCTGCAGCAAGCAGGAAGCAGAAAGGATTGCAAGCAGGAAGCCTCCTTGGCGAAGAAGGCGAAATCGCAATCGCTTCTTCAGTACCCGAATCATGTCCGCCCCCTCTTGCGAAGCACCCACGGTTTCTGCAGAATGGCCGATACTAGCTGCTTGAAGCGAACGGGCGCAATCGGCTCCAGATAGGAAGTCCCGAATGATTCCAGGCTGGCCATATAGATAAGAACGGCAAAGGTGCCCGCAAAAAAACCGAATACGCCCAGCACCGAGGAAGCGAGCAAAATGCCGTACCGGAGGATGGTCACGGAGCCGATTAGCGATTGGTTGACCAGCGTGAAGGTGGATACGGCCGTGACGGCAGAAACGACAAGCATCGTAGGCGAGGTTAGGCCGGCGCGAATCGCCGCATCTCCGACGATTAGTCCGCCGACAACCGAGACCGTTTGTCCAACCGGCCTTGGCAGCCTCACTCCCGCTTCGCGGAACACCTCGAACAGCGTCAGCATCATAAACAACTCGATTGTCGCCGACATCGGCAGCCCGATTCGCGATATCGTAACCGTTGCGAGCAGCGTGAACGGAATCTGATCCGTATTAAAGGCAGACAAAGCAATCCAAAAGCCTGGCAGACATAAGGAGAGAACTAATCCAACAAAGCGGAGAAGCCTCTCCAGCGATACAAAATAATAGGGCAAATGCGAATCCTCAGGTGATTTAATAAGAAGCATTAAATTACCCGGGGCGATCAGCGCCGCGGGCGATCCGTCCACCAGCACGGCAATTCTCCCTCTCATAAGCGATTGAACGACATAATCCGGGCGGCCGATGTACTCTAGCAATGGAAACAGCGAATAGGGCTGGTCGGACAGCAGCTCCTCCAGTTCCCCTGCACCGTTCAGCGAGGGAATTTGAATATCTTCCAGCCTTTTTCTCGCTTCTTCGACAAGCTCCGGCTTGGCTTGACCCGCCATGTAGAGAAGCGCGATTTCCGTTTGCGTTTCGGTTCCGATCTTGCGGTATTCCACGTGCAGATGAGGGGTACGAAGCCGTTTGCGCACCAAAGCCATATTAACGGAAAGCTGCTCAACAAAGCCGTCGCGCGGACCTTTGAGCGACACCTCCATCGTTGATTCCTCCGGCGTTCTGGCAGGCTGATTCGAAATATTGTATTCGTAGAACCCGGACCGGCCGGAAAATGCCAGCACCACGCTGCCGGCAAACAATCGAGCGTAAAGATGACGGTTATCCGGGCCATTCTTAATGCGGATCATGCCGTCCAGCTTGATTTCCCGTCCTTCCGGCAAATCGCCGGCTTCCTCTTCCCAACGCTCTAACTGAGGCAGCAGGCCGAGGTGAAACTGCTGGTAGTCGATCATTCCGTCGCAATGGAAGAGATGAACCTCCAGCTGTTTGCTTTTGCCGGCATGCAAGGTATATACAATCACGTCTCTGCACTCGCTCAAGCTTTCCTTAAACTGATCAATCGTTATTTCATCGTCCTGCTCATGGTCGCGGATAAGTTCATGCTCCAATTCATTCCGGTTGCCGCGAGTCATTTCATCACATCCTCCTCAGAGCTGTTCTTAAGCAGCGGATCATTGCCATTTCTCTTCTGAAAGCTTATTCCCCACACGAGAATGACCAGCCCTATTGAAAAATAACCGATATATTGATATTTCCATCTCAAAACCTCATAGTAAATGAGCATATTATGTATGCCGTAATAAGCGGGGGCAGCCATCGCGGCAGCCAAAAGGGATGGAAATATCCACCTTCTTCTCAGCCGCCCGAACGGACTAAATTCCGTAATAATATGCAGCGCAAGCGAAAGGCGAATAAGAGATCCCGACAGCCATTGAAAGATGGCAAGGAAATCCACGTGCTCAAAATACCTTCCGATCGATACCAGCCTCCACTGCGCAAATGCAGGATACTGCATCTTCTCCGCTTCAATCGGCCCAAACTCCGATATCGCGCCGATGAGCGGTCCAATCGTAATGAGCGTAAGGAACAGCGCCACAAGGATAAGATGCCAGCGTTTGAAATCCCCCTTCAAATGATGCTGTATAAACAGCAGGGTAAACATTTCGCTGAATGCGGTCATGGAAATGATGGAAGCTTTGATGACCTGCGGCATGCCGTTCTCGAGCATCGGGAGCAAGTAAAGATAATCCTTATGCGGCATATTCGTCGTCATCACGAAATCGCCAAGGAAAACAACGAGCGGAAGAAGCAGGCAGCTCATATAGGCGATGGTGCGCATCCCCGAAACGGACGCGTATAGACAAAGTCCCAGAAAAACAATCGCAATTACAAATGGCGGCGTATTCGGCAAATAGGTTGTGGCCGTCCATGATGCGGTTACGATTAGCGTTTCTAATGCGATCGATAGCAAGAGAAGCAGGAAACAGCCGATAACGGTCCAGGCAATCACGGGATGCAGCCGCTGCTTCAGCCATTGGTCGATGGGCTTCCGTTCCAGTTTTCGAATGACACCGTAAAGAGGAAACGCCAGCCATGGCAGCATAATGAGAATGGCAACCAAGACGCTTATCCAGGCATCCCGATACGCTATATTCAGCAGCAGCGGAATGGAAAGGACATGGTTCACAAGCCCGACTGATAGGATCACAATAGCGATAGCCGGAAATATACCAAATGATTTTATACGCATTTGTCAATCACTTCCTTATCACGTAATGTTTCCCGAAGTAAGCTTCAAGATGCATTGGCATACCTTAATTTTGCTATTCGATATCTCAAATAAAAAAAAGACTGACTCCAAGCTGCAGGATCAGCTGAGAGCGCAGTCTTTAGAATTACGGAACATGCACCGTCTTCACATGGTCAAAGTGTAAAAATACAGCGTTGCCGCTCGCTGTCGCAATCTCGATCATGCTTTGGTCGACGTTTTTCAAAACGCCGGTTTTGTTCGGGTTTTCGCCTAAATCCAGAACGACGAATTCACCGATTAATTTACGCAGCTGCTGATCGAACGTTCTCGCAAGCGTCAATGACGTAGGCTTTAGAGGAAATTGCTCCGGAGTTAACGTGTACGGAGTGACATTCGGGTTATAAGGAATAAGATATTTTAAATGCTGGAGCGAGATGATCATCGTATGATAGACGGGAGAATAAAAGACAAAAAAATCGTTCATAACGGCTGTCAGATAACCGTGAATGGACTGATTTCCCGTAATGTAAATCTCGGAGAACATTCCTTTTGCGTTCATTAATATTTTGCGGTAGGAGATCGGATCGATATACGGTTCAAACGGCATTTCGGGGACATCGTATTTTTCCTGCTCCTTCAACGATAAGCGCAGCTGCTGCAGATGAATAAGAGGTACATATAAGAACCGGGTCCCGTTATGCAGCACTAGAATATCTTGGCCAAACTCGATCAGCTTGCCTCGTATGAGCGACGCTTTTCCCGAAATCTCCAATTCAACCTGTTGATCCAGCAGCGGATGACGTTGTTTCATATTTTCGCCTCCTCTCATCCGTGGTAGATAGTAGAACTGGACAACGGTCAAGACCTTTGCCCGGCAATCCTGCAGCGTTATTTGCTCACGCGGCGAGCCATTACCGCGGGTTTGGCAGCAGCTGTATTAGCGCGATTCTTTCCGCCGCAGCGGTTGCCTTGCGCATCCTTTATGTTAATTCAACGTCATGACTCTATCAGCAGCATAAAGAATGCTTTATGGCGGGCATCCCCCCTATACTTCATTAGGTTCAACTGTCATGGGAGACGATATGTAATATATTTGTATGTATCCCCAATACTAGGGGTACTAGATTAATATCTATTTATTGAAGATTAAGCAATCAACCCTTCACAAATAATAGAGTTCGCTCATAACTTGTAATATCTTCATACTAGGAGGGGCATAAATTTGGCCAAAAACAAGAATGAGAAGGAAAAAGGTATTACGAGGAAGTACGGCAAGGGGAAAAACTGGACAGCTAGCCGGAACGGCGGCATCCTAATGGACAGCCGGCCTGGCGGCGATAACCTGACTGACGGCAACCGTACCGGCGGCAACCTGACTGGCGGTAGCAAGACATATGGCAATAAGACTGGTGGCAACCTGACTGGAGGGAACCGTACCGGCGGCAACCGCACAGGCGGTAACAAGACTGGCGGCGATATGACTGGCGGTAACCGTACAAGCGGTAATGTACCGGTTCAGCAGGAAGAGACCGATCCGTTTATTTCCGGCAGCGTATGGCAATTTACGCTCTAAACAGTGACCATCTGGGCGCAAGCTGAATAAGGTAAATAAGATCAAAAGCCTATCGTCTAACGGTAGGCTTTATCTTTTGCCTTGGGAGATGGTGAGATGGCTTCAGAAACAATACCCGTCCGGACGATTGCCATTCCGGCATCAGATCTTCAAGAAATTCAAAGGAATGCCTGGGGTCGGGCTTTCAAGCCCGCGGAGCTGGAGCTCGACGGTCAAATTTATAAGGCAGACTTTGGGCTTAGAGGCGGTCATACGCGCAATTATTCGAAGAAATCCTACGAGGTCAGGTTGCAAGACGGCAGAACGCTGCATTGGAATGCCGAATACGACGATCCATCCATGATGCGGAACGCCCTCTCTTTCCATTTTTTCAATAAAATCGGAGTTCCTTCACCGGAGACTACCCATTTTTGGCTCGTTATAAATGGTGAGCCGCAGGGCGTATACTTAGAGATCGAAGCGGTTGACAAGCTTTTTTTCCAGAAAAGGCGCATCGGTTACCGTTCTCTCATCTATGCGGTGAACGACAGCGCGGACTTCAGCCTGACCGACCCCGTCTCGAAAGGCGCCAAGCCTTCGTTGTTTGACGGCTATGAGATGATGCAGGGGAAGAAAGGCACGAAGACCAGACTTGTTTCGTTCATTCAAAATCTCAATCGGCTGTCTGGAAGGAGACTTGGCTCTCATATCGCGCGAAGATTGGACGTCACGCAATATCTACTATGGCTGGCCGGTGCGGTGCTGACCGGAAATTATGACGGCTTCGATCAAAATTACGCGCTTTACGAGCATCGGATCACCGGGAAATACCGTATCATACCATGGGATTATGAAGGCACATGGGGAAGAAACTGCTATGGAAAGCCATGCGGAAGCAATCTCGTTCGCTTGCAGGGATACAATAATCTTACGGCTAAGCTTTTTACCTATCCTTTTTGCCGGAGGAAGTACCGGAGCATCGTCAAGCGGCTGCTTCGGACGGCGTTCACGGCCGAGAAGCTCCAACCGGTGATCAACCGGATGCACCGGCGGCTGTCGCCGGCCATTCGAAGCGACTACACGCGAAAAGCCAGCTACGATACGTTCCTATCGGAGCCGGCTTTTATCCGCCATTATATTGAGGAGAGACGTCAAATCCTGCAGCAAGCGTTGCGGAAATGGGAATAGAGCAGCGGCTGCCGCTCCTTTTAAAAAATATTCATGCTCATATATCTCTCGCCCGTATCCGGTGCTATGCAAAGCACGCGCTTGCCGGTGCCGAGCCTTCTCGCCACCCGCATCGCCGCCCAAACCGAGGCGCCGGACGAAGGGCCCAGCAGCAAGCCTTCAAGCCGCGCTAAGCTCTTCATCGTTGCTATAGCATCCTCATCGGATACTTGAATGATTTCATTATAAATCGTCGTATTCAGAATCGCGGGTACGAAGCCGGGGCTCGTGCCGACCAGCTTATGCGGGCCCGGCTGTCCTCCGGACAAGACGGGCGACCCCTTCGGCTCAACGACCGCGACATGCAGCTGCGGCATGATTTCTTTAAGCGCCTCGCCCGTACCGGTAATCGTTCCTCCGGTACCCGCAGTCGCAACGAAGGCATCCAGTTTGCCTTCGGTTTGCCTGATGATTTCTTGCGCGGTCGTCACTTTATGAATTTGCGGATTCGCCTCGTTCTCGAATTGATTCGGGATAAAGCTTCCCGGCCGCTCCGCCTGCAGCTCAAGCGCTCTGCGTATAGCGCCCGGCATCCGCTGCGCCGCGGGCGTCAGCACGACATCGGCGCCGTATGCCTTCAGCAGCTTGATCCGTTCAGCGGTCATGTTATCCGGCATAACCAAAATCATTTTATAGCCTTTGGCTGCCGCATTCATCGCCAGTCCGATGCCCGTATTTCCGCTCGTCGGTTCGATGATCGTATCGCCGGGACGGATTAGCCCGCGCTGCTCGGCATCCCGGATAAGAGAGAACGCCGCTCGATCCTTCACGCTGCCGCTTGGATTAAACCGCTCCAGCTTCACGCATACCTCGGCGCTGTTCTCCTCCTGCAGCCGATTCAACCGGACAACCGGGGTATCCCCGATCAGCTCCGTAACGTCCGTAACGATTCTGGGCATTTTTATGTCCTCCCTCCCGAAGGTTATGATATCTGTCGCTGCTGTTCCAAGAACGGTTTTATAAACCACCAGCCCGCAATCGGAACGATGCCGACCGCAAATAAGAGCCATGTAATGGCAACCGCAGATTGGTTCTGCGGAAGTACGATTAAGTACGAGGTCAGGCCGATAATCCTGCCGATAACAAGACCTGCCTCACGCAGCACGATAAATTCCTCTCTCTCCCGCGCACTTTCCTCCGTCTGCCCGATAAGGTCGAATACCCGCGATGTCATCGGAATCGTGTAAAGCGGTATAAATAAGGAGGTACCGATTCCGAACATCAGCAGCGTCGCATAAGATACGTTCCAAAATAACGGCAGGATCACGACGGCGATCATTATGACCCCGATCAGCATCACGATTTTACGGTTATTTTTCTTCAAATACTTGCCGACAAGCCAGAAGCTGATTAATGCCACCAGCGAGGTAATAAGCGAGAAGGTGCCGAGCTTGCTCTCGTCTTTGGTCGCGGTATAAACCGTAAGCCCGACCAGAAACATAAACACGCCTTCTCGCACGCCCTGTGCCGCAATAGCCGGAAACATGCGGCGCCATGGATTGCCCTTCTGCATCAGCTGCTGTACGCCGTGCTTCCAATTATAAATTCCTTGCCCGTGCCTTTTCTTCAGCCAGAAGCTGAGTACGACGCCGACCGCGAAGATGATAAGCGATATGGTGAAGATTAACCGGTAACCCTTCTCGCCCTTCAGCGTGGTAATGAGCAAACCGGATACCCACGGGGCAATGATGCCGGCTCCGGAGCCTAGAAACCCGGCCCAGCCGTTATAGCGGTCCCTATTATCCGGCCCCGTCACTTCAAAGTAGATGACATTAAAGGCTACCCAAAAAAAGCCTTGCGCCATGCCGTTCAAAATGCCGAGCGGTACGCCGTACGTTTTTGCCTGCTGGCCTAATAGGAGCACAGTGCAATAAAACAAGCCGGATAACACGATGCCGATACGCAGGCTGTTCATTTTGTTATGCTCCTTGACCCATTTCCCCGCAATCCAAAATATAAGCCCGCTCGTCGCGTATTGGCCTAACGTGAACCATCCGATCAGCATGTAGGACTGACTTGCTTTCCATAAGTACACCGGAACGAAAGTACCTGATAACGCGTTCGCAATGCCGTATAGCGCTTGGACAAGAAGCAACAGCACGCATTGTCCGCCTAGAGCTGCTTTTACCAAAACGATTCCTCCCGCACCTCGTAAACAGCTGTCATGGAATGTCCGTTTACGTTGTTAGAATTACGTTTTGTAAGTTTCCCCTATCGGCTGCGAGGCATGCCCGTCCATTATTACCAGTTACGCGTTATTCGTTCGGCGTCAATCGTTTAATCATCCGCTCGCGATCCTCTTTGCTGAGCAAGGCGGAGGTATGGAAGCAAGCCGGACATATGTACGTAATCAGTTTAAAAGGCGCCGTCAGCACCGGCCCGTTGATGGACGGCGCTATTCTGGGCTCGAAATGCTGCTCGCCGACTAGCTGCATTCCGGCCTCCAGCATATATTCCCTGCAGGCCGGACATTCGGGAACCTCGTCCTGGTCGTCGGTAATGCCCTGAAGCGAATGCTCAATGGCCAACCAGGATTTATCCGCGCTGCGGTAGCCTTGTCCCTGCTTCAGCCAGCTGTCATGATCCATTCCGGAGTCATCCTCCCCGTCTTCCTCGCTCCAGGCCGATGACCGTGCTGACGCCGTTTGGGAACGCTCGACATACTCCTCCTGCTCCTCCTCCCCAGAGCCCCCTAGCTCCAGCGAACGGTAAGCGCTCAGCTCGTTCTCGCAATGCGGACAGTGCTGCTCCGGCCCGATTTCCTCATCCCATACGATTTCCGTCAAGCACCACGGACAAATCACTTGCTCTTTCATCTCATGACTTCCCTTCTAATTGTTCATTAAGTATACGAATCCGAATGCAAAAAACAAGATCGCCACGACCATTAAAACCTTCCATAAATATTTCATAATGGCTTCCTCCGCTATATGATGACAGTAGCTCCAATAACATAAGAAAGGGAAACGGAAATAACCATCGCCGTCAGCCCAACCGCGCGGTTATCGCGGGAAATTTCTTCGTCAATCCGAAAAACAGGTGTGAGGAATTCAAATAAAAAATAGGCCGCCAACAATATGACATAACCGAACGTTCCCCAAATTAAGCTCTCATAAACGGAATCGTTGGATTGGATGGAGAAGCGAAAAATATTACAAATGCCGAATATTTTGCCGCCGGTCGCCATAGCTACGGACAAATTTCCTTTTTTGATCTCGCTCCAGCATTTATACCGGGTTACCAGCTCAAAGACAGATAAAAAAACAATGAGCGACAAAACCGTAACCGATACATAAACGAGAGAAGCGGCATACGGGTTGTCAAGCAGCTTATCGACTTCATTATCCATACCGTTCACCTCCATCATCAGGCTGTTTCCCTTGCAGGAGAAGCCGGCGTTATTTCAGCTCCGCTACTGTAACGCCAATGCCGCCCTCGCCGTAATTGCCTATACGGAAGCTCTTCACATGGCTGTGCTTCCGCAAATACTGCTGAATCCCCGTACGCAGCACGCCTGTGCCTTTGCCGTGAATAATCGAGACCTGGCCGAGTCCGGACAGAAACGCTTCATCCAGAAACCGGTCAACCTCCAATATCGCTTCCTCCAAATTTTCGCCGCGCAAATCAAGCTCCATCTTGACGCTGTCATCGCGCGAGCGCTTCAAGCTGGCAGCCTGCTTCGGCTGCTGAGGCTTAACGGATGCCGTTGATTTCAACAGCTCAAGATCGTCCAGCGCCACCTTCATCTTCATAATCCCAAGCTGTACCGTCGCGTCCGTGCCGTGAATTTCGACGACCGTCCCCTTTTGATTCAGGCTGTATACCGTCACTTCATCACCAGCCTCGATTTTTGCCGGTTTATGGGAAGGTTTTGCGGAGGCGCGCTTCGACTGCTGCTGCTCCGGCGCGGCTTCGTCAAGCCTGCGCCGAGCTTCGATAAGCTTGTGCTCCTTCACCGAAGCCCCTTCCTCAAGCGCCAGCTTGCGCAGGTCGGCGATAATCTGCTCCGCTTCCCGCTTCGCCTTCGCGACGGCTTCGCGCGCTTCTTCCTGCGCCTTCTGCAGAAGTTTATCCTTCTGTTCCTCGAACCGCTCGCGTTCCGCTTCATGACGGGCCCTCAGCGTCTCCATTTCGCGCCTGAACGATTCCGCCGTTTGACGTTCCGTTTCGGCGCTTAAGCGGTTCTCCTCCAACGATGCAATCATATTCTCAACCCGTTGATCCTCTTCGCTGACCTCGCCCCGCGCATGATCGATAATGGTGCGCGGAAGCCCCAGCCGTTCCGCGATGGCGAATGCGTTGCTGCGGCCCGGTACGCCGACGAGCAGCCGGTACGTCGGACTGAGCGTAGCCACGTCGAATTCCATGCTCGCATTGATAACGCCTTTCCGGTTATAGGCGTATGCCTTGAGCTCGCTGTAATGCGTTGTCGCTACGATTCGGCTTTCCATCGCGTGTACATGCTCCAATATCGCTATCGCAAGGGCGCTGCCCTCCGCAGGGTCGGTTCCCGCACCCAGCTCATCTAACAGCACCAGACTTTTGGACGTCATCGAGCTTAATATCCGAATGATGTTTTTCAAATGGCTGGAGAAGGTGCTCAGGCTCTGCTCAATGCTTTGCTCGTCGCCAATGTCGGCATATATCGCATCGAACACGCAGAGCTGACTGCCGTCCTCGGCCGGAACGAATAAACCCGACATGGCCATCAAGCTGAGCAAGCCGATCGTCTTGAGCGATACCGTCTTGCCGCCGGTATTCGGTCCCGTCACGATAATTGCGGTATAGTTATTGCCCAGCTCGACATCGATAGGCACAACCTTATCCGCCTCAATTAACGGATGGCGGCCGCGCTTTAGCTTCAAGAAACCTCTGTCATTCATCCGAGGCAGCGTCGCTTTCATTTCATGGGCCAGCCGTGCTTTAGCGTATGCGAAATCAATCTGGCCGAGCAGATCCAGATTGTAGAGAAGGTCCTCTACATAATCGGAAGTTAAGGCCGTCAGCTTCTGCAGTATTTTCTCGATTTCCCGCTGCTCGCCTGCCTTCAGCTCCCGCAGCTTATTGTTCATCGCCACGATCGTCTCCGGCTCGATGAACAAGGTTGCGCCCGAACCGGATTGATCATGTACAATTCCGCCAAAATGCGCCCGGTATTCCTGCTTAACCGGAATAACGTAGCGGTCGTTGCGAAGGGTAATAATCGCTTCCTGAAGCATTTTTTGCACGGAAGAGGAGCGGATCATCTGCTCAAGCTTCTCTCGAATCCGCGATTCGCCGCTACGGAGCTCCCGCCTGATTGAAGCGAGCTCGGCGCTGGCGGTGTCCATCACTTCAGCTTGGTCGTCGATGCAATCGAAGATGGCGTCCTCAAGCTGCTTATGTTCGCTGATCAGATCAGCGGTGCCCGCAAGCAGCGGGATCGGATGATGGTCTTCATGCAGGCCGTTCATATGCTTCTTCACGCGGCGTCCGCCGCGCGCCGTTGAAGCAATTTCAAGCAGCTCGGCCGGATTCAGCGTACCGCCGATACGCGACCGGTGCAGAGCGGCTTTGATATCGGCAACTCCGCCGAAGGGCGCGCTTCCTTTTAACCGGTCGGCGGCGTATGCTTCATCCGTAATTTGCAGCGTCATCTTGACGGCTTCCAGATCGGATACCGGCTGCAGCGCTTCAGCTGCCGCTTTGCCGAGCGATGTTGCGGCATGCTGAGACAATCTATATATGATTTTCGGATATTCCAGTGTCGTCAAAATTTTTGAATCCAACATTTAACACTCCTCTCGCCTTCTTATTATAGCCGAACCGCGGGCGCGTTGCACGGTTGATCCGGGTTATCATACATAAATCATGCACAAATGGTCACAATATTAATGATCGAACCGCCTTACAAAATCACTTTTGCAATGACATTACGAAAGTTCAGGTTAAGGAGGGTTTAAATAATGACGTTTTTAGGCCATATCGTGCGCTTTATCGTTGCTGCTTTAGTGCTTATGCTTGTCGGGTTTATCGTACCGCAATTCAGCGTCGGCGGATTTTGGAGCGCTTTATTTCTCGCATTGGTCATTGCGGTTCTCGGATGGATTATCGAAGGAATATTCGGTAAAAGAGTCACGCCGTTTGGCCGCGGGATTGTAGGCTTTCTTGCCAGCGCAGCGGTCATCTGGATCGCGCAATTTATTGTCGGCGGCGTCGAGGTCACATTACTTGGAGCTATATTGGCAGCTCTTGTAATCGGGATTATCGATCTGTTCATTCCAGTCAGCTCGCCGTACGAAGCCGGCCGGCGCGACCGCAGTTGATGGAACTCGCCGTACGGGAAGCGGCAGCCCTTGACAGCCCTTTTGAGGCCGTCAAGGGCTGTTTGCTGCGATCGGACGAGGCTCGATCCCACCTGAAATTCACAGGTTATTCATAAGTTTGTCATCGCGCTGTCACTCATTTCCAAGTGAGATAGGTTACAATAGAACCGAAACAGGAATAAAACATCTCGTCCGTTTTTTGGCGGATAATCGAAAGGGGCAGCTGTTCAAATGAAAAAATGGTTACTATTTGCGGGCGCGATGTGCCTGGTCGTCGTTCTTGCGGCATGCGGCGCGAATAATGCAAGCAACGCAAACACCGGAGCAAATCAAGAGGCTGAGAACGCAATTGCCGACAGCGGCGCGGCATCCTCTGAAATCGTGATAACGGCATCCAACTGGGAATTTGATCAGAAGGAGTACAAGATCAAAGCCGGCGAAACGGTTAATCTTAAGCTCGATTCCATAGAAGGCATGCACAGCGCAAAAATTCAAAAAACCGATTATGAAGTAAATAACGGCAAAACCGTCGCCGTTAACATTTCCGAGCCGGGCAGCTACGAAATCATTTGCAACGTTCCTTGCGGCCAAGGACACCGGACGATGAAATCGACTCTCGTCGTGGAATAAGCTTTATTCGTAATAAGTCCGGGGCTTTTGACCCGGGCTTATTTTATGTCGATAGGCCGGCGCGGCATATATAACGTTTCCTTTTAAAAATAGCAAAAAAGTCTGATGGGTATTCCGCTTCCCCTGCCGCCCCCTCCTCTGATAAGATATTCTCAAGCATATTCGGGATGGAGGAATAATGATGGGAGTACTAGACAACAGGGTCGCCATGATCAGCGGAGCTGGCACAGGGCTAGGCCGGGCAACATCAATATCCTTCGCTACTGAAGGCGCAGACGTCGTTCTCCTCGGAAGACGCAGACCAAAGCTGGAGGAAACGGCGCAGATCGTCAAGGAGCGGACGGGCAAGGAAGCTCTTGTGATTCAAACGGACGTATCCGATGAGCGTCAGATTCAAGAAGCAGTCACAGCTGTGCTTGACCGCTTTGGCCGAGTCGATATTATTCTGAACAATGCGGCCGTATTCGAGCCGGGAACCGTGCTTGAACTGACGTCGAGCGAATGGCAAAATCAAATCGCAATTAATCTTACCGGACCGTTTCTGCTGACGAAGGCCGTATTGCCGGCGATGCGCAAAGCGAAATACGGACGAATCATTAATATTACTTCCGGGCTTTCCTGGAACGGCGCAGGCGGTTATGCCGCTTACAGCGCAGCGAAAGCCGGCTTGGAATCATTGACCCGTACGCTGGCGGATGAGGAACATGAACACGGCATTCTGGCGAACCTGTATAATCCCGGCACGCTGCGTACCGAGATGCATGCGACCGGCAAAGATCCCACAATCGTAACGCCCGATCTTATCCGGTTAGCCAGCCTGCCGGTCGGCGGACCGACCGGAACGATTGTATCGTACGGGTAATGTCATTTCGGTCATATGGAACTCTTCCGTAAGCCGTCTCTCCGTTTACTAGAGCCGGACATTAGGATAGGAATGAGCTGACAGCACGCATAAGACGACTTCCGCATGGCTGTGGAGCCGTCTTTTTTGTTGTTTGTCGAAGCATCCGTAAAAAGGGAAAAAACCCGCAAGAAGGACACCATCGCATAGAGGTGTCCTTCTTGCGGGGCCGTCTTACGGTCACCGGCTGCCGCGTGTTGTACAGCAGCCGATCAGCTCTGCTCGATCAGCTCAATCCATTCGTTATATTCCGTTTGCAGCTTCGAATATTCATTTTTCAGCTTATGGTGCTGCTCGAGCAGCTGCTTATGATCCTCAGCCAATTTCTCGGCCGCGCGAGCCGCTTCATCCCGCTCGAACGCCAACGCCTCGGCTTCGCCGGCAGCCGCATTACGTTCGCGGGCCAATTCCTCAGCTTTGCGTGCCGCTTCATCGCGCTCTCTCGCAAGCTTGGAGGTATTCTCGGACAGCTCCTCCTTCAGCTCGGAAGCGGCGGCTGCCTCCTGCATCGCCTGCTCAAGCTTGCTGCGGAGCGCTTCTTCCGCTCCTTCTCTCGCCAGCTTCTCCAGCTCCAGCTGCTTCGCTTCTGCCGCGGTCTGCTCCGTAAGCTGTTTCTCCGTCTGGAGCAGCTCGCTCAGTTCCCGTTCCCGTGCCGCGGCCGCTTCCAGCTGCTGAGTCGCAATACGCTCGCGGGCTGCAGTCAGTTCCAGCAGCCCGGTCAGCTCCTGCTCGCGGGCGGCGTTCAATTCAAGCTGCTCCGACAGCTCCCGCTCGCGGGCGGCGAGGAGCTCCAGCTCCGCCTTGTAAGTCTGCTCGCTTTGCGCGGCGGACGCCGCTATATGCTCGATCTGCGCAAGCTGCGTCTTCAGCTTATCGATCGTAGCCTCATAGTCATGCCGCTGCTGGAGAAGCAGCTCTTCATGATTAACTTCCAGCTGCATGATCTGCTCTTCCTGATTGGCTTGAAGCTGCTTTAGCTGCTCGTCCTGTTTCGCCTTAAGCCGTTTCACCCTCTCTTCGTACTCCGCGGCTTGTTCGTTATACTGCTCCTCATAAGCCGCTATTTGTTGGTTATACTGGACATCCAGACTAGCCTTATGCTGTGCCAGACGCTCCTCGTAGTCTTCCGCCTGCTGATTGAACCGCTCGTCAAATGCTGCTTTCTGCTGGTCGAGCTGTTCATCGAGACTGGCCTGAAGCTGCTTCAATCGATCTTCGTACTCCGATGCCCGTTCTTCATAACGCTCAGCCTGCTGCTTAAGCAACGCCTGGCGCTCCGAAATCATCTGCTCGGCGCTTGCTATCCGTTCGGCTTCCAATTGCTCATACCGTTCCTTGCTTTCTGCGGCCAGCTGCTTGAACAGCTCGTCATTCTCTGCTTCGATGAGCTTAAGTTGTTCTTCCTGATCCAATCGCATACTGCGTACATGGTCCGCTTTCTCCTGCTCAAGCGCTTGCAGCTCCAGACGATGCGCCTCCGACAGTTCATCCCTCTGTTTCTCAAGCTCCGCCTGCAGCGCAATACGGAACTCTTCCTTCTCATTCCTCCGAGCAAGCTCAAGCTCTTCCTGCTCCAGCTGCAGCTGAAGCAGAAGCTCTTCGTGCAGCTTCTGCTGCTCTTCGAGCTTTAGCAAACCGGCTTCCAGCCGCTGTTCTTTTTCCTTCGCCTCTTTCAGCTGGTTAAGCAGCTCCGTTGCCCGCTGGTCTGCCGCAGACACATGGCTGCGTTCATGAGCAAGCTTCCGCTCAAGCTCATTCATCAGCTCTGAGGCGCCGCTGCTTTCCTCGCGCAGCTGAGCAAGCTCCATATGAACCGCTTCCAGCTTGCTGTTGGCAAGCTGAAGCTGCCGTTCTCTATCTTGGCTTTCCTGCTCCAGCTGCGCGTATGAGGTGCGGAAGGTTTCTTCCTGCTCCATCGCCCGCATCAGCTGCTCGTCCGCAGCCGCGATTCGCTGCGTAAGCGCTTCTTTCTCCGCGGCCCATCCTTGCTGAAGCTCTGCAATTTGCCCCTGCAGTCTTGCTCTTTCCTCCAGCCAGCCGTTTCTCCGGCGTTCCAGATCCGAACGAAAGGCTTGCTCCTTCTCCGCCGCCTCAAGCTTCCAAGATTGCTCCCGCTCCTCGCTTATCCGTTCCTGTTCCCGTCTCTCAGCTTCTGCTCCAGCAAGCCAAGCCTGCTCCCGTTCGTCCCACTTGCTCTGCCAGCCCGCGGCCAGCTCGGCCATTAAAGCTTCCTTCTCGGCAGCGGAGGCAGCGAGGGCGGTTTCCCGCTCAGCCGCAGCAGCAGCCAGCGCTTCCTCCTGTGCCAGCTTCAGCGATGCTAATTGCTCGCTTTTCCCGCGCTCAAGCTCAACCCGCTCCGTTTCAAAAGCTTGCAGCTGCGCCGCCAGCTCCGCTTCCTTCGCGCGGGCAAGCTCGGACAGCTGCTCCTGCTTCTCCTTCGCCAGCTGCGCGAGCTGTTCATCCTTTTTATTTCTCAGCGCCGCAAGCCGTTCGACATTTTCCTGCGTCAGCCTTATAATCGTCTCTTCCTGGGCCTTGATCGCTTCCGCCGCAGCGGCCTGCTGAGACGCAGCCTGCTCCGCAGCAAGCGCCAGCATTTCAGCCAGCTCCGCATCCGCCGCAGCCTTCGCCGCCTGAAGCTGCTCTTCCGCGGTCCGCTTAGCCTCGGCAAGCTCTCCCTGCAGCTTGACTGCCTGCTGCTGAACCTGCTCCAGCTGCTGCCGCGTCATGTGCAGCTTTGCTTCTTCCTCTTGAAGACGCGAATTGTCCCGTCTCAACCGGAACACTTCCTCCGTAATTTGCACGGCGGACAGCACCGCCAGCTTTGGCATATCCAGACGAGGGTAGCCCTTGGCCAGCTTCTTCATGCTCTCGTCGATCGAGCTGGCAACCCTCTTCATGTAATCCACGTTGGAATGACCTTTTAATTTATATTGAACCCCATATATATCAACCGTAACGACCGTTTGTTCAGCATCCATTATGGCGAATCCTCCCATTGTCCAAGTAAACCATAGAATTAAAAAAAGCCGCATCACAGCTCACTAGGAACTATTTCGATGCGGCTTAAGAAGTTTCCTGCTTACTTGCGCAATTCCGCCCCAAAAGATTGCTCCAATTGCGAAACAACCTTTCCGTGCAGTTCTGTTACCTCTTCATCTGTCAGTGTGCGCTCTTTATGACGGTAAACAAGCGACAAAGCGACGCTCTTTTTGCCGGCTCCAAGCTTCTCGCCCATGTATACATCGAACACCCGGACGGACTCCAACAGTTCGCCCGCTGTGCTCCATGCCGCACCGGTCAGCTTGGCGGATGCCACCTCTTGGCCGACGACCACCGCGATATCGCGCTGCATCGCCGGGTAACGAGGCAGCACTTTGTATTCGATGTCCGATGAGGCCAGCTCATAGACCAGATCAAGTCCGATTTCAAGCACATACGTATCTGCGAGATCCGCTTCCAGCTGCAGCGCCGGGTGGAGCTGGCCGACATAACCGATGATCTCATGCCCCTTTGGCGTATCCAGGATAACGGCTGCCGTACGACCCGGATGGAAGTTCTCAGGCTGGGCCGCCTCATAGGATACCTTATCCGTAAGACCCAGCACCGCAAACAGCGTTTCCAAAATGCCCTTCGCATCGTAAAAATCAACCGGAACCGCCTTCGTATTCCACTGCGCCTCGGTGCGGTTGCCCGTCAGCAGCGCTGCGAAGCGGTGCTTCTCCTGCGGCAAGCGCGTCAGCTGCTCCTCGTCTGTATGGAACACGCTGCCGATTTCGAAAATAGCGGCCGATTCGTTTTTGCGGTTGCGGTTATAGGCAGCCGTCTCAAGCAGCTGTGCGATCAGAGTCGTCCGCAGCACGCTGCGGTCCTCGCTCATCGGCATCGCCAAGCGGACAGCCAGCGTTTCCTCCGCCATTGACGGGAACAGCTTCGTCCTGGCCGGACCGGTGAACGAATAGCTGATTACCTCGTGAAGACCCGCATCGGTCAGGCGTTTGCGCAGCTCGCGCCGGATCGCCTGCGGCTTCGTTAACGAGCCGGGTATCACATCGCCATGAATAAGCGTCGTCGGAATGTTGTCATAACCGTACAAACGGGCAACCTCCTCGATCAAATCGACGGAACGGGTAATATCGCCGCGGCGAGAGGGCACATTAACCGAGAATACATTGTTGCCGGATAATTCATAGTCAAAATTCAAGCGGCTGAAGATGGTTTGCACCTCAAGTCTCGAAAGCTCGGTGCCCAGGAAGCCGTTAATTTTCTCAAGCGAGACATCCACTTGAACAGGCTGGCCTTTGCCCGTTGTCACTTCTACGATGCCTTCTGTTACAAGGCCGAGAGCCAGCTCGGCAATAAGCGCTGCGGCGCGGTCGAGCGCCGGAATCACTCTCGCCGGATCCACTTCCTTCTCGAAGCGAATGCTCGCATCCGAGCGCAGTCCAAGCTGGCGCGATGTTTTGCGGATCGTGCCGCCGTCGAATTTTGCCGATTCCAGCAAAATATTTACCGTTCCGTCCGTTACTTCCGTGTTAGCCCCGCCCATTACTCCAGCAAGCCCGATCGGCCTGCTGCCGTCGGTAATCAGCAGCATATGCGGCTCCAGCCTGCGCTCCTGGTCATCCAGGGTGACAAGCGTCTCGCCGGCCTTCGCAAGCCGAACTTCAATGCGTCCGCCCGGAATGCGGTCCGCGTCAAAAGCATGCAGCGGCTGGCCGTATTCCAGCATGACAAAGTTCGTCACGTCCACGACATTGTTGATCGGGCGCACGCCAGCGGCCATCAGGCGGTTTTGAAGCCACAACGGAGACGGTCCGACCTTCACATCCTTAATATAACGTGCGGCGTAATGCGAACAGTGCTCCGGCGAGCTGACCTCGACCGATACGAGGCTGTCGGTGCGGATCGCCGTATGGTTAACCGAGCTGTCAGGCAGACGAACTTCACGGCCGGTCAGCGCTCCAATCTCGTATGCCGCTCCCAGCATGCTGAGGCAATCCGAACGGTTCGGGGTAAGATCAAGCTCCAGCACCTCATCGTCAATGTCAAGCACATCAACGATCGGCGTTCCGATCTTCACCGTCGCCGGAAGCACCAGAATGCCCTCCTGCTGCTCCTTCGGCAGCAGCTTCTCGTTCAATCCAAGCTCCTTCGCCGAGCAGATCATCCCTTGCGACTCCACGCCGCGCAGCTTCGCGCGTTTGATCTTGAAATCGCCCGGCAGGACGGCGCCGATCACGGCAACGGGAACGTGCTGGCCGGCATCGACATTTTTGGCCCCGCAGACGATTTGAAGCTCTTCGCCGGTACCGACGTCCACCTTACAGACATTCAGCTTATCCGCGTCGGGATGCTTTTCCTTCGATTTCACATAACCGGCGACAACGCCGGTTACGCCTTTATTCCGGGATTCGACGGCGTCGATTTCAATGCCGCCGCGCGTCATTTTCTCCGCCAGCTCAGCTCCCGTGAAGCCGGACAGATCGATATATTCGCTTAACCATTTATAGGATACGTTCATCTCTCTTCTTCCCTTCTCTCTTCGTCACATTCTCGCAAATTGGTTCAAGAACCGCAGATCGTTCGTATAGAAATGACGAATGTCGTCAATGCCGTATTTAAGCAGCGCAATCCGTTCCACGCCCATGCCGAAAGCGAAGCCGCTGACCTCTTCGGGATCGTAGCCGCCCATTTCGAGCACGCGCGGATGCACCATGCCGCAGCCGAGAATTTCGAGCCAGCCCGTCTGCTTGCACATCCGGCAGCCGTGACCGCCGCATTGCACGCAGGTTACGTCAACCTCGGCGCTAGGCTCTGTGAACGGGAAGAAGCTTGGGCGGAGGCGAATTTGGGCCTGTGCTCCGAACATTTGCTGCACGAACTGCAGCAGCGTTCCTTTCAAGTCGCTCATGCGGATGTTTCTGCCGATCACGAGTCCTTCAATCTGATTGAACTGGAACGAATGCGTCGCATCGTCGTCATCGCGGCGGTATACCTTGCCCGGGCAAATGACTTTGACCGGCGTTTGTCCGTTCATCTTCTTCATCGTGCGCACCTGGACGGGCGACGTGTGCGTGCGCATCAGGATGTCGTCGGTTACATAGAACGAATCCTGCATATCGCGGGCCGGATGGTTTTTCGGCAGGTTAAGCGCCTCGAAGTTATAATAATCCTCCTCGACCTCAGGTCCTTCCGCAATGGTATAGCCGAGTCCGATGAAAATATCTTCGATTTCCTGCGCCGCCTTATTAAGCGGATGTATGGATCCCGTCGGCAGCTGTTTCCCGGGCAGTGTGACGTCCAGCGTCTCCGCAAGAAGACGGTTATTCGTCTCCGCTTGCTGGAAAGCTTCCTGCTTCTTCTCGATCACGGATTCAATCGCAGCGCGGACATCATTCGCTACCTGCCCGATCAGCGGGCGCTCTTCGGCGCTCAAGCCGCCCATCCCGCGTAAAATCTCGGTCAAAGCGCCTTTCTTGCCCAAATATTTGACGCGCAAATCATTCAGCTGCTGCGGTGATTCCACCTGTTGAAGCTCCTGAAGCGCCTCGCCGCGCAGTCCTTCCAATCTTTCCTTCATCACTCTTCGCCTCCGGTTTATCGAATAACAACAAAAAAAGGCCCTTTCTCCCTGAAGGGACGAAAGAACCGTGGTACCACCCTAATTCGGATTACATTCGTTCATCCCTGCACGCCGCGATCCCTGTCGGTTAACGCATCGCATGCCGAAACTCCTTGTAATCCCTTAAGCCCCATAACGGCGGGAACCGGACACTCCCTACTCGCGCCTTGCGGCGGTTCAGGCGTCTGCTCCGGAGCGAACTTCGGCAGCCTTATTTCACAAAGACGCTCTCAATCTGCGGCGTCTTCTCCCTGTGCGAAAGCACTGCGTACTTTTCTCCATCATCGCTTTGCTGCGAATATGAAATAATAATCTATATTATATGCAATGTATCAGGCCGTTGCAACCGTCAGCCCGCTTTTTTCCGTCAGGAATCAATCTTCATCATCATTTCTTCCAGCAGGCGAATGCGGGCGAATGATGCGCGCAGCAGACCGATGCCGATTTCCGGATATAACCGGATGAGCCTGGATACATTCTCGCCCACCAGCTTAAGCGCCTTGACGTCTCCGAGAAGCGACTGCGCCGTAACCGTAGAAGCGGTGCCGTCAAGCGCCGATGTCACCCCGCACACCTCGCCGCCGCCAAGCACGCCGATCGTTCCTTCCCAGCCCGCAGCGGAAACGCTCGTCAGCTCTATGTTGCCGTCAGTGATAACATACATCGCCGGATTTGGTTCTCCCCGCCGCAGCAGACACTCGCCTTCCGGACAGACATACTCTTCCGCAATGCTGGCTATTAATCCGAGCTCCTCGAGCGACAGATCGGCGAAATAAGGAACCTGCCTGAGAAACAGCACCTTAGTAAGCCTGCTCATCAACTGCTGATCGTTCGACACGTGTGTTTCCTCCTCCGTTAAAGCCGCAGCGGCAATCTCGCGCCACCAATCGTCGCTGCTTCGCATCGCCAGCAGGAGCTGCGAACGCGCTTCATCTGTGGTGCCAACAGGCTTACTTTCTTCCCCGCGCTCTAATACGCTGAGCATAAATTGCGAGAGACGGCGGTCGCCCATCCCCTCGGCAAGCACCTCCCAGGCGTTGCTGCGAATTTCATCATCCTCATCGGCTGCGGCGCGTCTCACCGAGTCGACCGCCTGCTCATCGGCTAATCTTGCCAGGACCGCCCAGACTCCGTCAAATACAAAGTCCCGGACCTCCCGCCAGCGCAGCAGCGCCAGTTCAGAGAGT
This sequence comes from Paenibacillus harenae DSM 16969, assembly GCF_000422465.1. Lineage (GTDB taxonomy): Bacteria > Bacillota > Bacilli > Paenibacillales > Paenibacillaceae > Pristimantibacillus > Pristimantibacillus harenae. Next base: position 657,385 of record NZ_KE383843.1, read on the forward strand.
TTCTCCAGATCAAGCTGTTTCAGGGATACGGAATACGACGATGCCTCTTCAAGCGTGCTTAGACGCTGCAAGGCCGATTCTATAAGTCCTGTTCGGATCCGGTCTTCCGTTTGCAACGAGGACAGGGCGGTCACGACAGCTGCCCAGCTCTTCGGCGGCGCATCCGCCAAGCTGTCCCATAACGGACCGATCGCTTTCTCTCCCATATGAATAAAGCTTTCCGTCGTTGTCCGCAGCATTTCCTGATCCATCATAGGAAGCCGCTGCAGCAGCTTCGGAATAATCGACGTATGCTTCAGGCTCCCGAGGCAGGCGATTGCCGCTACGCGGGCCGCCGTATGCTCTTCGTCGACCAGTCTTTCCACCTTCGGAAAGAAGTCATCCAGCTTCAACTCGGCAATAACCCGGCAAATATGGACGGAAGCTTCCCCGCCCTCTTCCAATATCCGGTCGATCGCTTCCGCGCATGCCTCAAGGCTTGGCGCATGTTGAAACGAATACATCGCCTTTACCGCCTCCGCGATGACGCTCGGATGACGGTCCAGCAGCTTTTGCCGCAAGAAATAGAAGGCCTGATGCTCCATATGCTTCATTCTGCCGATCTGCCTAACGCCTTCAGCTCGCATCTCGTCATCCGGATCCTCCAGAAAGGCCGCCACCTTCACCATCGCCTGCAGATCCGCCTTCTCCAGATTCATCGCTCTGACTGCGGCAACGCGAATACGAGGGTTCGGATCGTCGATCAGCTCCAGCAAATCCGGCGCATCCTGCGGATTTTGCAGCCTGCCGATAATTTGCAGAGCAACCTCCCGCGCGGAATCGTGCGGATGCTTCAGCATTCGCCGGATTTCCGCCATCGCCGCTTCATTCCGGCTGAATTCATCGAACTGCTCTGTCAAATCATAGCCGCCGTTCGTCTGTACGCTGCCTACCAGCTCTCTCATATAGAACCGTCTGCCGAACCATGCAAGCACAAGCAGCACTGCCGCGCCGGCTAGTCCGACAATGGATAGAAGCGTCCAAGGGAGACCGAAGCCCGAATGAAGAAACTGCAGACCCGCGCCGATCAAAATGCCGGCCGAAGCGGCGATCCCTTGGGCAGCATACCGGTAGCTGTCCCGCTGCGCAAGCGGCAGCGTCTTAAAGAACAGCTGGTAGGAGGGCTCGGCGGAATAATACAGCAGTAAATACAGCAGCATATATCCGATCGAAATAATCGGAAGCGCCGCAGCTCCTCCGATAAAAATAACAGCGCCCAGAAACGATACGGCGTACACGCCCGCGATGGCGGTCAGCATTTGGCTTGCGCCAAGGCGCGCCATCAGCTTCCCCGATACGGTCTGAAGCAGGAAAGCCAGCACGAACAGCATCGTCGTGATCATCCCAAAAAACCGGCTGAACGCCCGCTCGTCCGGGAAGGAAAGCTTCGTCACGTTCAGAAACTCGTATTCCATCAGAAAATACAGCGCAGGCATCAGCGTCATTAACAAAATAACGGTCAGCAGAAAGGGCGAACGCAGCGCATGCTTGAACACCGCAGCGGTCGAAACCTGCTCCTCCTCCGCCGAATTCGCTTCCAGCTTCAGGGATAACGGTACCAAGTAAAGGTTAATCACCTTCCGGTAATTACCCCATGCGATAAGCAGCAGCGCGCCGCCTGCGGCATAAATGACCGCAGGCCCGAATGCGATGCTGATGAGCTGCGCAAGCAAGCCTGCCGCGACGCCTCCAAGCGTAGCCGAGCCGACGAACACGGGCATCAGCCGCTTGGCCTGCTGCGTCGAACACAGATCTATCGCAAGGCTCCACAATAGCAGGGTTTGCTGCCGCACGACGAAGTTCGAGGCAATAAACAAGATAGGATAGTACCATCTCAGCTCCATCCCGAAGCTTTGCAAGGCAAGCAATATCAAGGCGTTAACGATTACGATGCCCAGAAGAAGCCCGTACAGAACGCGCATGAGCTTCGGCTTGGGCAGCTTTGCAGCAAGCCAGGAGAGCAGCCACGCCTCGAGCGGCAAAATAATCGCTTCTGCCGCATAAACGTAGGGCAAATACTCGCTTCCGAAGCGTTGATTGAACAAGGTCATGAACCCGTTATAATTGAGCATTTCGGCAATGCCGCAAATAAAAAAAACAGGTGCCATCATCAGCAGCTTACGCTGGTCCTCAGGACGGGCACCGACAGCACGTAACATTCGTTCTACATTCATTTCGATTAAACCAGCTTTCGATAATAGATCAACCGGTCTTCCCCTTCGTAGTAATAGTCCGGGCATCTGCCGACAAGCGAGAATCCGCTCTTCTCGAACAACTGCCGTATGCGGGTATATTCAGGAAGGTCACAGGTATACGTAATGATATAACGCGCATGCATTGTCCGCATATAATGGAACATTTGCTCAATAAGCGAGTTGGCAACGCCGGTCTTGCGGAAATGCCGGTGCACGACGATATAGTCCCAGCTAAAACCGCCCGTCTGCTGTTCATTCTCGGCGACGCAGTTTATGCCGACGATCTGTCCTTCTTGATCCTCCGCGTACCAGAACAACAGCTCGCCTCTCAGCGCCTTATAGGGAAGCTCGCGAAAGTGAACAAGCTCTCCGGGCGTATAGCGGGTATCGTCAAAGGAGTAATCCGATAATAAAAAATCGACGATCCGTTCCGCTTCATCAGTCGTTGTTACTCGTTCTATCTGAAATCGCTGCGCCAGCATCCGATCCTCCTCCATCTCCTATTTAATGGATAGAACTATACGGCGAGCGTGCCGTTCCAGCCTTCAGCAGCGCCCTTCTGGTAATATTCGTCGCATAGATAGAAGTAGAGTTTAGCCGCTTTATCGAAACGATTGATCTTAATAACCTCGATAAACGTCTCCCTCGCATCGAAGAAGCGGCCTTCCTGACAGAGCATAATTCCCTTCTCGAACATCGCTCTCGTGCGGTCCTTCAGCTGGCGCTCCGATTCCACATCCCCCTCGTACACATCGACAAGCTCGATCGGATCATCCTTGCCGTCAATCCGAATGCGTCCCAGCACCCGGTAGCGGAAGCGCTCGGGGGAACGAAGCTGTTCGAAATAAGTGCGGGTTACAAGAATGGTAGCGCCCATCGCATCCGACATGCGCTCCAGCGCAGCGGTAATGTTGACATCATCCGAGATGACGTTGCCCTCCATCCGCTGCTCCTCGCCGACGATCCCGAGCATTAGCGGCCCTTTATGAATCGCCATGCCAAGCTCGACGGGCGCGAAGCCGGACGCCTTCAAGCTTTCGTTATACTTTACGAGCTCCTTGCGGATCGCGACGGCCGCGCGCAGCGCATCCTCATTGCGCGCCGGGAACAGCGCCATGAAGCCCGCGCCCAAGTATTTGCTGATCAGGCCTTCCTCCGTGCGGACGTAAGGACTGAAACGCTTGAGAAAGCCGTTCATGAAATCAAAGTTTTGCTTCGGCGTAAGCTGCTTCGACAGCTGGTGGAACGAGCGGATATTCGCGACCATGACGGCCATATTCTGCTGAACCTGATCGCCGAGGTGAATATCCGTTATGCCCTTCTTGCCCAAGTATTTGAAAATTTGCTGCGGCACGAACCGGTGAGAAGCTTCGCTGAACGAGGTAATATCCTTGATATAGGTCCGAATATGGTTCGCCATCCGGTTAAATTGTTCGCCCAGATCGCCTACCTCGTCCTGGGAACGGATATCGACCTTTACATCCCAGTTGCCGTCCGCCATTTCCATGACGCTTCTGCGCAGCTTCCGCAGCGACGACAGCAGGTAATAGGTAACGGCAAGAACAAGAATGATCAGGACAATGCCGATCATCACGATATTGTGCACCACGCTTTTGTATATCGTCTGATTGGCTTGATAGAGAACGTTCAAATCGCGGCCTGTCTCATAGATGCCGACGGCAGAGCCTGCAGAGTCATAGACCGGGCCGATCGCATACATCCACTTGCCGGTCGCATCCTCCCAGCGGCCGGTTAGAATCTCGCCTTTCTCCAGAACAAGCCGATTCTCCTCGCTGAGCGAGAAAGGCTTATACATATTGACGCCGTCATCATCGTCCATGATAATGTACAGCTCGCCGTTCTCGTATTTGTAAAGCGTGCTGTACAGCCCTTTGCGGTTTGCGTCGTTCTCTCCTTCGTACAGCGTGTTTATTTTACCGGAAATCGCTTGGTAGTCTTTGTTCCGGTAATCGTTAGGCGAGGTTATCCGATTCAATTGATCGCCGTTAATGATGTTCTTGCCGTTGCGCGCAAGCAGCGAGAGCTGCCGCTGCATCTCTTCCTCCATCCTGACGGAGAAGCTGTCGTAGATGAAATTGGATAATAGAATCATTGCGAGGATCAGTATAGGCACAATAGCGAATACTTGCTTGAAAAATAGAGAGATTCTCCCTTTCAGCACGTGTACGAATACCAGGCGGACCAGCGCCAATAAAATCACAAGCAGCAAAGCTGCGGCGAGCCAAGCAAGCCAGCTCTTCACAATCGTGCTGCGGTCATAGGCCAGCTTCTCCACTACGCTGCCGTCCGATTTATCCGAACTGATGCTTACGACCCGGTCGTCAAGCACCAGAATCATGTTTCCTGCAGGATCCAAGGTCAGATCCGCAATCTCGAGGACAGCGGCATCCGGCGCCTTTTCCTTTAAGAAGGCTTCGTCGATTTCGGTACGCAGCCCGCTTGAATCGGCCGCGGACATACTCGTAACGGCATTTACGAACCGATCGATGAAATACAATCTTCCATCCTGATGAAGCCGGAGGCTTTCCGGGAAATTTTTGCGGGTACGGTCCATTCCTTCCAGCGGATACGCCAGCTCGCTCGCGCCTTCCCGGCTTACGCGGAATATCGCTCCCCGCTTCGTCGAGTAATAAATATGGCCCGGCTCATAGCCTGTAATCTCCGATAAGAAACGATCCTCCGGCATTCGGAACCTTAGCATCTCCTCGGGTTTCCCGCCCATCGGAGATATCCGGTTCAACTGCACTTCCGTCTCTTCGCTTATGTAGAAATAAATGCTGCCGCCAGCGGCATGCAGGCCTTTGATCAGGCCGACGCGCTTATTCGTGCCGCTGCCCTTGAACGTATACAGGATCGTTTCATGCGGATCGTCAACCGAATATCGGACGATGCGCTCCTCCTGCACATACAGCCCATAACCGTCCAATACCGTGTCGAGAACATAAATCGTGCCGTCCTCCGCAACCGCAACTTCGGTAAAGTCATGTCTCGCGCCGCTGTCTATCGACTGGGTTATGACCTCTTCAATATCTCCGTCTCCGCCAATCCGCACAATTTCCTGGCGGGAATCGCCGATGACAATCAGGCTGCCGTCCGGGCCTGCCGAGGCCTTCGACAAGTAAGAGAGCGGCTTATCCTTTACGTACGGAAGAACCTGAAAGTGACTAGCGTTCGGATAAAGCCAGAAGCCGAGGCCAATCGCAATTATAAGCAGCAGCGCAATACCCCATGAGGACCTTCGCATGTTCACCATCGCTTTCCAAATGCTAAAATCTACTATTTCCATAGTACTACATGTTAAGCCGTTTGGCACTCTTTTACTTGGCGATAAAGATCAAAAATCAGCGGTTTTCAGCAGGTTTTTGTTGATGGCGATTTAGCCTTATAGTACTATGAATATAGTAGAAAACAGGAGGGGCATGCAGCCATTGCCCGCTCGCCCGAAAGGATCGTTATGGGACAACTTGTATGCGGCGGAGCTACGATGCAGTGCTCCTTCGGGGCGGCTCCGAGCACGTTGAACGTACTGCCTGCCAACCGCGTTCTGACCTCTTTACCCATCGCCAATATTATGGACAACAAGCCGATGGTTAACATTATGCCCTTCGGGATGTGCAATTCGATGGCTAATCCGATGGTCGCATCCGCAACCGCTGCCGCACTCGGCGCGCTAACGCCCATGCCCTGCGTGCCGGTTACGGCCGCTCCTTGGATGCCTGGCTCGCCGACAGTGCTCGTAGCCAACATGCCGGCGCTTAACAATTCATCCAAATGCATGTGTAACTGGGGAGGCGTCATCCAATTCGTAAATCCGGGACAAGTGGCGATACAGGTGCCATGAGATGATTGAACAAATACTGAAGCCGATTTTCAAACCGATCCAGCGCATGATCCTGAGACCGCTCAAGCGCGCCAAGACGCTGCCGAAGCGTGCGCTTGCCGCCCTGCGAAAGTGGCTGGTAAGCGCGATATTCGGCCCGCTCCGCTCATTGAACAACTATTTGCGGATCGGAAGCTATTATATCGCCAAGAAGCTCATCGCGTTAATTCTGGTTATTGCGCTGATCATCGTTTATTTCGGCTTTATCAGCCCGCCGGCTTTTATTAACAAATGGTTCGGGCGAACGCCGCAGCTCGAGGCTTCCGCTGCTGCCGCCAGCGGCTTTAACGGTCCAGCCTCGATTAAGGATGGGAAGGGCAACCTTCTATTTGAAGGACAGCTGGAGAACGGCTTATATACGGGTGCGGGCAAGCTGTATTACTCAAGCGGCAAGCTTCGTTATCAAGGCGATTTTGCCATGGGCATGATGGCCGGCGCCGGGGAGCTCTACGACGAGGATGGCGCGCTTCTGTATCGCGGCGAGTTTGCGGATGACCGTTACGCGGGCGCGGGAACGTTATTTTATCCGAACGGAAACCCCGTGTATGAAGGGCAATTTGCATCCGGGGCCTATGATGGCGCCGGAACGGAATACAAGGAGGACGGCACAATCGTCTATGCAGGCTCCTTCGTGAAAGGAATCTACAGCGGCGAAGGCAAGCTCTACGGCGGCGCTGATAAATTGATGTACGAGGGCTTGTTCAATAACGGCGTCTACGAAGGCGCAGGCAAGCAGTACGACGGCAACGGCGCCCTTCTATATGAAGGGAATTTCCTGGCGGGCAAGCTGTCGGGTGCGGGCAAGGAATATTATCCTTCCGGCTTCGTGAAATACGACGGCGCTTTCCTGTTAGGCAGCTATCACGGTATGGGAAGCCTGTTCAATGAAATGGGAACGGCCGTCTATGCGGGCTCCTTTGCGAACGGGCTTCAGAACGGCATCGGTCAAGCGTTCAACGCGGCTGGCGGCGTCATCTACGACGGTAAATTCGTAAGCGGCAAATTCGAGGGCGTCGGCACGTTATTCGATGCGGACGGCGCTCCGCTCTACAAAGGATTTTTCCGGGCTGGCTCGTTGTTCGCGGAAGGCTTCCTGAACCTCTCGCTCGCGAAGCTTCAGGAAACGCTGGGCGCTCCGGACGCTCCTGTCCCTGCAGCGGAAGAAAGCGATACCGGCCCGGTTCCCGGGGAAGAAGCCGCAACGGATGAAGCCGTGACGCTTCCGGAAGAAATTAATCCGGAGGAACAGAACGGGCAGCCGGCCTCTCCTCCCGCTGAAGATGATGCTGGAGGTGCAGCGCCTCCGGCTCCGGATACCGGCAGCGAGACAGAAGAAGTGCAGGCATTATCCGCAGGCGGGGATGAGGGGAACGCCGAATCCGAGACGGATGCCTCCGAAAGAGGCGGGGCCGGCGGCGGCGAAGTCGGGTTGACGGTGACCGATGCCGCGGCGGAAACGGTATTGCCGCAGACGCTCACGTTCAGCGCTCTGCAGATGTCGTTCATGCTTGAGCCCGACCCCGATAATCCGGAAGCTTCTTACGTGCGCAAGCTGACGACCTGGAACAGCACCGTCATGGAACAGACCTACGCCAGACTGCTGGCCGCCAAGACGGACTCCACGAAGGAAACGCTCGAGAACGGCCGATCCGCCCTGCTGTTCAAGTCGGGAAATGCGGTTCTATCGTTCATGATGAACAAAGACAAACCGGTAAGGCTTGAAATGACGTACATGGAAACGCAGGAATAAGGTCCATTACGAAAAAGTGGCTAAGCAGATAGACTGCTCAGCCACTTTTTCGATTATAATCTGGTTGGATTTTAACGCGGATGAAGTGTTTCTGTCCGACTATGTGCGGCAGTATTCAGCAATTTTTTGCCCATTAGCCATATGGACAGTCCCGTTGCCCACAGGATAAGAGCAGAACCGAGACCAACTACCGTCATGTACGTCAAAATCTCATGTCCTTCCAGCAAGACCTTCTCGGGCACAAACACCCACGTCACGATTGAGAGCAGACAAAGGAGCGCGCCGGTGACATGATACAAGCCGACCTTAAACAGCGGGGCTAGCGGGAAAAAATGAACGCCGACGATAATGGCAATGATGAGCGGAATAAGTTCCGTGTGCCGGACCGCGTTACAGATCGCAATCGCAATGGCAATCGCAATGCCTTCTGCCGCGAAGATGACATTGAACCGGAATCTCGTCCGGTTCCCGAATCTTGGGTCTGCTTCCGCCGACTGAACGGGCAGAGCCCGCGACGAGCGGATAAGATAGACTCCGCCAAAGACGAGGGCAGCGCCTATGGCCACTGCGGCAATTAAGAGCAGCGGGAGTCCCCATCCCTGTAGTCCCATGATTCCGGTATAAGCCCAAAGCGTACCGAAGACCGCCATAAAAAACACGCCCGATGCCGTTCCGCGCACGGCCGCTCCGGGGACGCCGGTTAATTTCTGTTCCATATTCGTAATTCCTTTCTATATCCATTTTTTTTGCAATCATCCTATTGCCAAATTATCGCAAATAGGCTGCTCATACAGGTCACGATTGTACCTTAACCGAGCAGCCTGTTTCTATTACGATTCCTGCTGCGAAGCAGCCGCTTCGGCAAGCCCGGACTCCAACTGATCGTCTTCCTGCAAAGCGGCTTGCGCGGCTCCAAGACTTTTAAACGCCCACCAGCGCACAACGATGACGGATGCGGAGGTTTCCGTTTCCCCCTGAAGCTTCATTCCGATCCGGAACGTCCCTTTCTCCGGGTAGACGATCGTGCCTAACGATACATTCGGAATATCCGGTTCAAATTCGGTGCCTTTGAATACATCGCTCTGACCGTAATATACCTTCTTCGTCGCCGCATCCTTCTCCGGCGTGAGCGGCTTATCCAGCTCCTCCAGCCCGACAACGACCGATACCTGCCCTTCGCCAAGACCGTGCCCGATTTCCTCGGATACATAGTTTTTCTTGCCGCGGGAGAAGAAGAAGCCTCCGGTTTTGCCGATGGATTCAAGCGCGACCTCCATCGTGCCGGTCGATATCTCATCATATAAATGCTGCGGGCGTGGAATGCCCAGATTAAAATCGAATTCGTTGCGATCCGGATGATATTGCACGTCCAGCGTAGGCTTGGCGTCAAATTCCAGATCATGCGTCTGCGCGCTTGCATAAAACCGGTGCAGCGCTGACGCGCGTCCCGTATGCGTCAGCCGCTGAAGCAGCGCCGTGCTCTCGATGAACTCGCCGAACGGCACGCGGTCCACCTTCTCGATCATATAGGTCGGCCCCATTTGGAGCAGACTGATCTTCGCAAGACAGATGCTTTGATCGGATGCGCCCTCGACGGCCTGCTCCAGGCTGCGTTCATGCCAATCTTTCAAAATCCGGTTCGCAACAGGCTCAGCCAGTACTTCAATCGCATGTTTCGCGTTCGTATCAAGCGGGATAGCAGCGTCGCCGATCGTCAGCTTCGCGGCCCGGTTCGGCACAAGGAGCTCTGCCACGCCGCCAGCCGTCTGAGGCGCTTTCACGTGGAAGCTGACCGTATATTCGGTTTCCTGCGCATCGCCGGGCTCCGTGAAGCTCACCTTGTTCTTATCGTTCCCCAGCGGCGTGAAGCCCGCCGCTTCATATTCGTATTCGAAAGCGATCCGCGGCGTCTGCAGCGTCTTCTCAATCACCAGCTTGACCTCAACCACTTCGCCGGCATTCGCGTATTTCGGCATGCGCTGCGTAATGCGTACGTTTGCGTCCTCATAGACCGTCGCGACATTTTCGAGCAATTGCACGAATTCGAACGAGGAAGGCGCCGGAGCCTCCTCCACGATAAACAAACGGTACGATTCCAGCACGCGGTTGTATTCGCTCACCTCGTCATTGCGGACGCTCGAATTGCCGACCGAATGGACCGGCTCTTTGCCCTTCTCGTCATAAGCAATGCACAGATAAACGTTTTTCTTATATTCATTGTTCGTAAAGCCCTCGATCATGGACAGCTTCAGCGTGACCGGAGACGGGATAACGAGCTCCCGCCCGATGTAATCGATGGCTACGCCCATTTCCACGGATATCGTTTTGTCGTCAACCGCCACGACCTGCATCCCCGACAATACGCCGCTGCCGTAGAGGAGACGGTTAAGCAATCTTCTTTTGTCGTTAAAATACTTCTGCTCCGATTCGAAATCGCGCACCGTCAGCAGCTTGCCATAAAAATAACGATTCCTTTCAAACGGATACAGCCTAGATTTTTTCACCTGTACCACTCCTTCTCGTTCATTCTATTATTCCAGCTCCGAATCCATTTCCAGGCGGGTATGAACATCCATACGCTTCTCCATCCCGACGTCGACGATCAACGTATCGTTAGGCATCGCGCGGTCCGGGTTCAGCATGAGCAATGACGGCTCTGTCAGCACCGTGTTGATGCCGAGGTACGTATGCAGATCCAAATACATCCATGGCTGAAGCAGAACAAGCTTGGCTTCCGTGAAGGCCGGCTTCTGTTCCTCCAGCAGCTGTTCGAGGACAACCCGCTGCTTCTCGGTCGGAGCCTGCTCCGGCCTGAGCAGCACGGTAAACGTATACGGATCGCCGCCGTACAGCCGGTCCGTCAGCTCCCGAAGCTCCGCATTGTCCCGCATCGCCTTCGTCTGAAAATATTCAACGATCAGCGGCGATATGCCGGTGTAGATTTCAATCGTTTTCATCAAGCCCTGACGCGTTCCCCGGTAGCGGTAAAGCTCCGGAGCCGCTTGAATGAACGCCTGAACCTGCTTATCCGTCCAATAATCGTCGGTCGTAAGGCCAACCCAGGCCGCAAGCCAGCGCAAATGCTCGCCGGTCGCCCTCTCCGGGTCCATATATTGCGACAGATCCGCTATTTCATCCTCGATTTCGGAAAATAACGTGCCGAATAATGATAAGTAACGTTCAAGAAAGTCGCGGCTCGCCGGGTCCTCTTGATAAACAGCCGGCAAATAGGAAAGATAGGTTTCCCTAGGAAAATATATGCGCATCGACTGGATTAACGGCGTATGACGCTCCGACGCCATCCATTCGATCTTCAGCCATAAATACCGGCCTTTGGCGCCGAAGAACAAAGCGTCCTTCGGATTAATGACCGGCGCAGACCAGTACGAGGCTAGACCCTTCAGCTTCTCGCGATAAGGAATAGTCGGGTCCGCGATCCAATCGTCCACCCTCCGATAGACGCCTCCCAGGACGCAGCTGTCGGTATTTTGGCTGAAATACGATATGCGAAGTTGAGTCCCGTCAGGGATAAAGGCATCGAGCAGCATTTTGTGCCAGACCGTATCCGCTTCCGCGCTGTCAAATGCGCGAGAGAGCCAGACGCCCTCGGGTACGCCGGTTTCCTTCATCGGCAGCGTCTGAGGCTGAAGGTTCAATATCGTGACGGTGCCCTCTTCGCCGGTCAAGATGTACATCCGGTCCTTCTCGTCGATCAGCAGCTGATCGGCCTTGCCGCGGAAGCCCGTAATACGTCCGATGACCTCGCCTCCCGCATTCAACTGCACGATAAACCTGTCGTCCTCGCTTATTTGGTCCAGCTGACGGGAATCGCCCGCATAGAGCTTCCCGCCGCTGTCCGAACACAATCCCGCATACGGCAGCGAAGGCAAACCGCGCTTAAAGCCCATTCGGCCGTTTGAACCGAAAGAGAACAACCTCGCATATAGCGTATCGAAAATATAAAGCTCCCCCGAGACCGCCGCCGTCATGAAATACGTCCGGTTCATATGCCTCAGCTTCGCGCGGGCGAGCTGTCCGAACGCCGGGTCGCTCCATACGCCCGCGACTGCTCCGCCATGCGTGAACTGGATAATGCCCAGCTTCGCGCCTTCGGGCACGGACGGTTCGTCGCCTACCGTATCCAGCTCCAGCGGGGTAAGGACATATACATAACGTTTGTCAGCGGCGATCGCAAGCGGATAGAGCGGAATCCCGTCCGCCTGGTCTCCGCCGCGCGTCCACATCGTCTGCCCGTTTCCGGTATGATAGGCGGCCACTGTGCGCTCGCTTGCAAGGTCGGCGGCAAACAGCAGCTCGCCTTCGGCCGCCAGCCTCGCATTGGGGCTGAACAAGCCGTGTCCTTGCGTGAACAGCCGTTTATGAGACGAGTTTCTGCGGTCGTATATCCAGAGATCGGCCCTCTCGTCCAGCAAATATAAATGCTCATGCCGCGAAACGGCCATTTCCTTAACGGGCGCGGTGCCGGCTAGCTCATTCAATAGCAGAGTTCCGGCAATTCCGTATTTATTGTCGCGGCGGACGCCGCAGCCCGCAAGCTGTGTCCCGACATTGTAGCCGGTGCCGAGCCGCCAATCTTCTTCGCGGTTTATCGAAAAAAAACGGTTTTGCAAGGTCATGCCGTACCTCCTTTGCTGCCGGTTCGCATCCTGCTAGAGATGGGTTCGACTAATGAGCTGAATATCATGCCGCCCGGAATAGACAAGGCCGTGCGGCGGTAAAATGACGTCGCCGCCCGCGCTTTTTTGGACATGGGGGCCATCCCCGTCCAGCCATAAATCCTGTACGTATACGACTCCGCTTCCTCCGCTTAACGCATTATAGATGTCGCCTTTGTAGACGCTGCGGCCGAACGTCCAGCCTTTGGCGCCTTGCTCGCCGTCGAGCGGTCTTAGCAGACGCTCTAACAGCTCGATCAACCGTTGTCCTTCGTCCACGAACTGCGGTTCGACGACGACGACCGCGTTGACCGTTACTTTGATGTAGACGGGCGGAATGACATGCACCTCCGTCGTCACGAGCCGCCGTGTATCGAGATGGCGCTTAACCGTTTGCAGAAAGCCCTTGCTTGGCGTCGGCGTCTCGCTAAGGCTGTATGGAACGACAACGACCGATACTTGGCCCTCCGCCTTGTCTCGCGGATAATCGGCGAGACCGGGCTTGAAGAGCGGGATCGCATGCACGCGCGACACCGCCGCCCCCGGCGTCTCGCGCGCGATCGTCTCGTAATCCTCGTTCGTCACCGCACGGAACGTTCGATGCAGTTCGGCCTGCGCGCGCTGAAGCGTCTCCTGAAGCGTCTCCGCATCTGCACCGCCTGCGGCGTAATTCGGGTTATCGACCGTGATGCCCAAGGCCCGCTGCCTCTCGTTTGCCCACTCCGAAATAAGCCGCGGCTTCACGTTGCCCCTTCCGCCGCCGCCAAGCTCGCAAGCGATCAGCACAATATTGTTCTCCGGCTGCGCCGGCGGAATGGCCCCGCGCTCTCCGTTCCCGAAATAGAGCAGCCGCTTCGCCGGGTCATATACGAAGTGGCGGTCTCCCGGACCCGAACGGTCAAAGTCGTCGACCCGGGTCCAGTCCTCCCATTTGTACGCGCCATCCGCTTCGGGTTCGCCGACCTGAAGCCGCAGCGCATCGCGTTTCTTGCAGGGCAGATGGTATAGCTCGAAATGCTGGCCCGGCAGGCCGTTGCTCCGTCCGGCAACGCGGTGGAGCTCGAAATCCGGCACGGAGGCGATGACCCGCACGGTTCGTCCCGGCGGCGGAACCGCGCCTTTTATCCCGTCGCCGAACCGAATCGTTACGCACCCGTTTGTTTCATCCTTCTTAATCGTATATAATCTCGGCGGCTGACTGTAAGCGGATGCCGTCTCCCAAGATTCGGCTTGCTGCCAATAGCGCCACGCTCCGTTTCCGTCTTGCACTTGAACGTAAATTCGGCCATACAAGGCCAAATATGTATCGATATGTATCTCTTCATCCGGGCTGCCGCCAACAGCGAAATCGACGGCTTCGCATAACGTATCCTTTTGCGCCGCGCCGACGGTATGAAGCATAATATGCCTGATGCGGGGTGGCATTTCATAGCCATCCTCTTCCACCGTACAGCAAAGCCAGTACCTTGCGCGCTCGCTTGCCGGATGAACCGTAACGGTCCGCATGGGCGATTTCACGCGAAAGGTCACCTCCCCGCTGAGCGTCAGGTGAAGCGTCTCGTCGGCAATCATGTCGACCGGCATCCAGCCTGCGGTGCCGGTCCCTTCATCCCGGCAGTAAGCCTTCCAGGAAAGTCTGGCGGAAGGAGAGATGGCCGACCGGTCGATGTATGCTTCATGCCCGGCCTCTTCGTTCATTTGCTTGCCCGCTTCCAGCAGCTTCACGTTTATCGTTATCCGCTCTTCCGGCCGAAGCTCCCGATCAAAGGATAGATAAAGCTTCGAGGCGGCCTTCGCCTCTATGCCGAACGCATAGAAAGGGACGTTCGCATGCTCGTTCGTTGCCGTTACATCATTGGCCTCCCGCTCCGTGCGGGTCACGACCCGATCCAGCGACAGCGGCACAAGCGGGAGCGAAGCGTCCGTCTCGAACATTTGGTCCTCCGCCATTAGCTTCGTGCCGCGCGGCAGCGTTACCGGCTTCGTTACGCCGGAGAACCGGACGACGGTTCTCGCCGAGCTCGCGTCCGCAGGTTCTACGCCGAGCAGGTCTAGAAATCTCCGGCGGTTACGGTCAGGAATCCGTCCGATATAATAACGCTGCATCTCCGTCAGCCAGGCGAACAGTTCGATGAACGTGATGCCCGGGTCATGCGCGTTCTCATCCGTCCATTCCGGAACCCGCTTCGGGATGAGCCTTCTGGATTGCTGGACGATCTCCGCATAAGTACGGTCGTCGAGCGGCAGCCTGGGCAGCATAAAATCTCTCCTTCTAAAAATAATCAAAAATATACAGCTTATTTAGGCGCCGGTATTGCCGTTACGAAATGGCTCCCGTTGATGACGATGCCGTGCATGACCTCGTTCATTCTCGCCGGATCCCATTCCACGCGGTTGCCGTTCTCCACCTTGACGACATGCAAGTACAGGCGCTCGATATAGAGCAGCGAACGGATGCCATGCAGCAGCGAATGCAGCACCGAAACGTGCAGCGCTTCGCCGATATTCCAGCCATTGCCGTCGGCATTGCCCGTAATCGGGTTTAAAAAAGCGTTCAGCTTGCTTACGGAAGCCATTTCGACCGGCACTAGTTCATCCTCCGAATCGGCAGCCACCGTCGCATGAACCGATATTTCCAGATAAGCCGGCTCAATGACGCGGATTGCCCCGCCTACCGATACCAGGTTCGACGCCGAACGCATGAGTTCGCGCTCCACGGTGCGGCGAAGCTCCGGAAACTGCGCGGCTGTCGCAAGCCCGCCGAACGGATAGGCGACCACCGTTAAGGAGCCGGGACAACGCTCCAGAAGCGCATTGCGGTTGCTTAAGCACTTCACCTTCGCAATCTGCGGATATGCCTCGCGCGCGATCCATTCCACATCCTTGGCCGTCACGGCCCGGCCGCGGTGCTTCAGTCGCTGGGGCCCGCGCACGAGCACCTGCTCGATCCGCTCCGCATCCCCGCCGCTGACGGACGGCGCCGGATTGCTAACGCCGCTTATAAAAGCATGCGGGACGACCATGCCTGTAATTTGCCCGGCCTCGACATGTCCGCTTGCGCCCGCCGTTGTTTTGAATCGGGCGCGCACCGTCTGAGGCGTATCCGACGAAGGCAGCCTCCCCCGCACGCCGTCGCCGAATTGCATGGTCCCTCCCGCATGGTCCGGGCAATAATGGCGATCTGTCGGTCCCGATTCCGCAAGCGAGCTGACAGGCTTCCAGCGAACCCAGAAGCGCTGGTCATTTCCGTCCCCGTCTCTCTCAAGCTTATAATCATCGGGATTGGAATCGACAAGCTCCAAGCGGTCGCCGGCAGCGATATGCGCAAGCTCATCGACCCATACCTCTTCTTCGATAAAGGCTGATGGCGATAACAGCACGAAGCCGTCCGCGGGAATGGTCAGCTCCTTCTCCTGGCTGATCTGCTGCCTGACAGAAACGGCATTCATATGCATGCTGGCGGCTACCGGATTATGCGGATACGCATCGCCGAGGCTGCTGTCCCGATTAACCGCCCGTATCCAATACCGCTCCTTCCCGAACAATCGGGCAGCCGTCATCGAAGGCGGTCCTGTCCATTGCAGCCCGCCGCTAATCGTGAAGGCTTCGGTTGTGTCGACCACCTTAAGCGGCTGCCATACCCATCTCCCGCCTTCCCGGCAGAGCGCCTCCCATTCCAGCCACGGAGGCTGACTGCGGGCCGTAAATCTTCTTTCCAGATCAATATGCAATCGTATCGGTCCTTTGATCGGCGCTGCCTGAAAGGAAGCGTACAGCGAAGGATGGCTGGTTGGAATCGGTTCGAACAGCTTAAACGGCCGACCGCCTTGCTGTGCCGGCGCCGTCCGGTCGCGATCATCCGCGTTGTTTCTTGTATACGCATGCTCCGGCATAAACAGCGTTTGCGTGCCATGCGCATACGACAGGGATGGCTGCTCGAGCCAGGGAGACATATACTCCACAACCGGCGCGATAATCGGATCGGTCTGCAGCACCCTGGCTCTGATCCAATAATCGAAGGAGCCGTTAACGAACGTCTGCGTCATATTCTCCGGGCATGTAAATGCGAGCGTGAAGCTTCTTGCTTCCTGCTCCGGAAGCTCGGCGAACAAATCCCCGTACGGCTCGCAGCCGGGCAGTCTCGCCCAATTGCTTCCGTCCCAATACTCCCAGATGACGCTGCGGATGCGCACGCGAGGCGGGTCCTTCTCCTCGAAGTCGGAGGTACGCATGACCATCTTCCATTTGACCTCCGGATCCTGCGCCATGCGCAGCCGGTTCGCGACCGCTTTCGCCGAGAAGGTCAGCTTGATCTTGCTCTCCCGCTTGGTGAACGCCTCCTCGCACGATAAATAGAAGACGGAATAAGGCATGAATTGCTCGCCGAACGGGTAGAAGCCGTTAGCAAGCAGCTCCGTATCGTTAAAATACAAAGCGCCCGGCGTTATGCCCGCTTCGTCGCCGGCCGCGTCATGTGCCGCGCGCAATCGCAGCTTATCCATCTCCAGAAACCTGCCGAGCAAGGGCGATGCTTGTCCGTCCAACTGCTTCACGACGCACCGGATCCACCTGCCGGGGATGCCCTCATGCTCGGTCGGTTCAATTCTTCCTATCCGCCGCTTATGTAGAATAACCATGTTTCCAGCTGCCGTAGCCGCATCGAACTTGACCCATTCTCCCTTGCAAGGGTAACTCCACTCTACCCACTCCGAGGCAAGAGATGCGGCAACTTCAGGCTCGGTATACCGTTTTTCCGTATGATATACGTTAAGATAAAATCGGTTCGGACGGTCCACGAGAAACAGATCGTCATGCCGGATAAACAAAGCATGCTCCTGCTCATTGGGCTTTGAGCTCGTATCGAATAAACCTACCGGCTCCGCATGCCCGTTTCTCAGCCGCTCCCCGTACTCCGTAGCTGCGGTAGAGATGCGATCCCGCTCGGGATGCACGTTAATCCATTCCATCAGCCTCGCAGGCGTCGCAAGCAGCGCCTTCTCAGACTCGAAGACAAGCGGCTCGCCGCCTTGCGGGTGAGGGGCCGTCAATGCGATGCCGGCAGGCAAATAGACCGGTTCGGCCGTTCCTTCGCTAAGCTGAACGACAACGTAGGCGCGGGCAGGCCTTGGCGGCTGCAGCTTCACCTGGATCAGATCTAGAAACGCGAGAAAATGATTAAGCGGCGCTTGGTTCAGCCGCTGCACCGTGTCCTCGAGCATCTCGGCGGTCAAATAGGCCAGTCCCGTCCCCGCATCCGGATCATCCTGCGAGAAACGCCATTCAGGCGTATAATGAGGCGCCATTTCCTTCAGCTTTGCCATGAAGGAAGATAGATTATGATGATTGATTTTCGGCGGACGGTTGTCACCGCCATTTCTTCCCCCGTGATTCATCGCGTCGTTCGCTCCCGTTATTTCGATCCTTCCTCCAAATAGAAAGGAAAGACCTGATTGAATAAATTGTTAGTCGTCCTTACTTTATAAGTCACGCTCATCAGGACGCGCCCGTTATTTTGCCGGTCGGGCTTAACCTCGACCTCCACGTCCTTTACCCGCGGCTCCCAGATGCGGATGGCTTCCTGCACATCGCTTGCGATAAGCCGCATGGACGTTTCATCGGTCGTTCCGAACACGAATTCCCGCAAGCCGCAGCCAAAGTCGGGACGCATTAACCGCTCGCCCTTTGAGGTGCGAATGATGATACGGATCGACTCTTCGATGTCCTCTTCCCCTTCCGCCATCCGAATGCGGCCCGTCGTGGAATCGACCTGAACCGGGAACTTCCATCCTTTTCCCAAAAATGAAGCCGGCATCGCCGCAGCTCCTTTCCCCGCTAATTGATTTTGACCATAGAGCCCTTCAACGACAATATCCCGTTAGCCTTCACTTCAAGCATGCCGTTCGATTGGAGCGTCAACGTCGCATCCGCCTCCACCTTCACCTGCGCACCCTTTACGGTAACGGATTTGGTACCCGTCAGCTTCACGTCGCCCTGCGCGTTCATCTCAAGCGTCGAGGTTGAGCCGGCCTTGAGGATGACCTTCTTCCCGGTCTCGTCAAGCTTCAGCGATTGCTGCTTATCCTGCGTTTCCAGCGTTATCGATTTGGCCTTATCGTCCAGCGTAATCTGGTGACCCTTGGATGTTTTGATCGTAACGGAGCCCGATCCGTCCACATCGTCGAAAATAATTTCATGTCCCGATCTTGTTTTGATTTTGCGGATATCGTTCTTCTCATGAGGGACGGGGGGCTTATTTTTCTTATTCCACAACGAGCCGATCACGACCGGCTGGTCCAGCCTGCCCATGAGGAATGCGATCAGCACCTCGTCGTTCACCTCCGGCAAAAACAGCGAGCCCATGTCTTTGCCGCCCATCAGCGTCGCAATGCGGATCCAATCCGTCTGCAGCTCGCCTTCGCGAAGCGGGAACTTCACCTTGACGCGGCCGAGCTTCTCGGGATCTTTATTGTCGGTAACGATCGCATTCCACACGCCGGACAGCTGCTCGGACGGCATGGAACGCTCATGCTGGTCGAAAAAACCCGGAACCATCCTGCTCAAATCGCATTCCCCTCCGTCTCAAAATAAGTCATATACCCGTCCGTCGCGTCCAGCTTATGAATCACTTTCCTTAACCGCATCAGCTGATCAAGGGAAGTGCTGCCCAGCCCTTCGAGCTTAATGAGCTCGCCCGGCTTGATTTCCGGTAGGCCGACCGACGTGCCGTTCCCGGCCGCCAGCTCGCGCGATAAGCGTTCCAGCATCGCCTTGCCAAGCGATTGCGCCTCTTCCTGAGATGCCGCCTGCGTATAGACAACCTCGATCTTCTTCGTTGAGAGCAGGCTTGCTACGCTAGGACCGCTCTTCTGGTTGCTGCCGATCACCGTTACCGTGCTGGCCGAATATTCGATCGCTTCCACTTTATCGACGTCGTAGCCGCGCACCGTCACCTTCGACGTCTGGCTCGAGCCGTCGACCTGCAGCGTAAACTGGACGAGGTTTTTCCCGTACTTCAATGTGATGAGAGGCGAACCGGACGTTTTTGGTTTTTTAAAATATAGCTTTGTCCCATCGACATAAAAAAGGCGGTCGTTCTCGATGGCAAGCGAGCGGATAAAATGATAATCGCTGATTCCGATTTGCTCGATCGTCTTTTTGGTCACGGTCGTATCGTCAATTTCGGCGCTTAATCCGTATTCGCCGGCGATCTGCCTGACCACGTCGCTGTCCTTCTTCTGATTCCAAACCTTCGAATGCGACGTCTTCATCATCAGAAACGAACGGTCCATCGCCGTTACGATGATCGCCGGACTCCCGTTAGAGGGATAATCAAGCGTATAGCCTGTGATAATCCCGTCAAAAACAAGTGATTTTTTGTCCGCGTAGCCCAGCTTGACCTGCAGCTTCTTCCCGACGGTAATGGTCGATCCGATCCACTGCATGCGGGATTCGCTCCATATATAACCGTTCGAGATCGAGAAACGGGCGACATCGGCCTGGGCATCCGTCGAAAGCTCGACGTCAACCCAATCGATGGCCATATCCGATTGCCTCGCCAATTGACCTTCGATCAGGACGTCCGCTTCCGGCGCGTTAAAATGACCGTACTTCTGTTCTAAACTATCAAAGGAGCTTGCTTCCCCGGGTGCCATATGTTCACTCCAGTCTTGGAATCGTCAGGCTTCTGCCGGCTGTCAGGATACGCGGATTATCAATTCCGTTCGCTTCGGCAATATGGCGCCATGCGCCCGGATCCTCGTATTCGCCGGCCGCGATCGACCACAGCTGATCCCCCTGCTTCACCGTCTTCTGCTTGGTGCGGTCGGCGGATTGCCTCGGAATTTCCTGATACTGCTCCTTCATCGTTTGCGAGCTGAGCATCGATACGGTGAGGGATGCGCGGACAGGCACGCCGGACTCCAGAAACATCGTATATTTTTGCGAAATGCTTGTAATAACCCCTTTAAAATCAAGCGATCCCCATATGAATTTACAGGTTGGCGGCGTGTGCAGATCCGAATCCACATCGAGAATGCCTACGATTTTGGAGGTATGCGTCCGAACGTCGATTCCCGCCTCATACGTATCAAAAAACAAATTGAGCGACAGCTTCGTCCTGTCCCCGCCCGTATATTGGGAAAGCGGCGTCTGCAGCCCCGGCACTTCCTTCTCCGAGTACTGATTGCCGGACTCCATTTCATATTCCGTTGGATTGAACAGCACGTCGATCTTCTCGGTCTCATTGCTTCGAAAAATCCAAAATTGCGCTTTGCTTAATGCCATCCGCCGCATTCTCCTAACCTGTCCGCTTAAAAGCCGCGTCTCCGCTGCTCCAGCTTCATTTTTCTCTCCAGCGCTTTATAGACTTGATCCGCGATCGCTTCGGGATGAAGCTGCGGCAGCTTCATAATCATCTTCTGCAGCTTCTCGGGATCCAGCTCCCGGGGAGCTTCGACCTGCACCTGGCGCGGCGGTTCCTTCGCTGCAGGGGGCTTCGGCCGGTGATGCGAGAGCACGGGCATCGCGCCGCGGTCCGCGAAAGGCCCTGCCATCGACGGTACACCGGCGTTCGCA
Source organism: Paenibacillus harenae DSM 16969 (assembly GCF_000422465.1). Classification (GTDB taxonomy): domain Bacteria; phylum Bacillota; class Bacilli; order Paenibacillales; family Paenibacillaceae; genus Pristimantibacillus; species Pristimantibacillus harenae. Next base: position 678,520 of record NZ_KE383843.1, read on the forward strand.
GGGGAATCGCTGCGGATATTTGCCGGCCTTGCATAACTAAAGCCTTCGTTTCCGCTCGCATGCGCCTTCCCCTCTTGCGGCTGCATCCGCTCTTGGTCAATGTTCGCAACCGTCGTTACTATGTTTCGAAGAGCTCTTTGTATAGACGGCTTCCTGTTAGCCCGGACCACGGTCGCAGCAGCGGTGCTTCGAGGAAAGGCAACATCAACGGCTCTACGCTCAGTTGCGCGCTGTGTTGGCGCAGGACTGGACGACGCATGCGGTTGGCTGCGCTGAACCTGTGTTGAGCTCACCGCCGTATTCGGCTGGCTGCTTCGAGACTGTAACCGGCTTGCTGACATATTTGGCTGGTTGCGCTGATACTGTAACCGGCTTGCTGACATATTTGGCTTGTTGCGCTGATACTGTAACCGGCTTGCTGACATATTTGGCTGGTTGCGCTGAGCTAGTGCCGGGTTTACAGCCGGGTTTACAGCCGGGTTTACAGCTGGGTTCACAGCCGTGTTAGGCCTGCTGTGCCGGGCTTGTACCTGGCTTACCGCATTGTTGTTCAGCCTGCTGTTCAGTGCATGGGTTGGGCTTGCCGCTTTTGTCGGCTGGCTGCTCTGAGCATGTAGCCGGCTTTCCGAAACGCTCCTCGACAAACCCGCCTTCGGTGAGTGTTTCTCATATACAAGTGCACCCGCCTGAGAGATTCCGATCGGTCTCATTCCATTTAGAATTATGTTCTGTATTGCATGCGCTGATTGCCCTGTGGATCCTTTGGAGGCAATCGATGCGAAACGATTAGAAGCCCTTAATGGAACCGGATTGCCGACGACTTCATCGGAATTGAATTGCCCCTCTGACGGCTTAGGCAAACGATGGGTAATAGTCGTTTTGCCCGAGGACAGCGTATGCCGATCACTTGCCTTTAGCTGACTCCGCACCGCTTTCTCTTGCCTTGGCATTCTGCCGGTCAATTTTTCTTCCCCGGCAGCTCTTGTCTCTAGATCGGCTGCGTTCACTGATGGGGGAGCTGCACTTTGATGCTTTATTCTCGTCGCAAGACGAGGTGAAAGCGAGGACAGTCGCTTCAAAACGCTTACCGATCTCGCGGCTAATTTTCCTCGAGCAATAATCAGATGCTGCAGATATGTATTGGTTTGCTGACCGTCCGGTTTTACAGACCATTGCTTAAACTGCTTTGCGGACGGATGCTCCGTATTAGCTGATGCTGTCGTTGATGCGGTCAAGTATGCGCTCGGTGATGTTGTCAGTGATGCTGTTGTTGATGCAGTCGTTGGCATTGATTTTGGTGCATTCATTGGTGCAGCTTTCGATCCAATCGCTGGCTCTGTCTTTGCAGCATTCGTTGATTCATCTTTCGATCCAATCGCTGGCGTTGTCTTTGCTGCGGACTTTGATGAAACCGACGGTGCCGTCGTTGGCGAAGCAGAGCGTGTGACTCTCGGGTTTCTTGCTTCATCCGGCTTGCTTTCTGCTTCCGGCGATGATGCACCCATTGGTTTCAGGTGAACGATCGCTTTCCGGCTGCCGCTTCCCGGTTCTCTATTTTCCGGGAGGCGAGAAACAATTTCTTCGTTTATTCCGCTTGGTAAAGTTTCTTTGCCTGCCGCGCTGCCGGAGTACCTCGTGTCAAAGCGGCGCAGAAGGGTCATCATCGGCTTTTCCGATAAAAATCGTTGGCTGATTATGCTCGTTTTCGCCGGAACGGGCTTTAACGGTTTGGTCGGCGCGGCTTCTCGAAGCGGCTTCCTCTCTGAATAATTTGGTATCTCCGATTGATGCCTGCCGTTGCTCCCGGATACTTGTATGTGCTTTTCTGCAGAAACGTTTTTCAAATCGTTAGGAGTTGAACGATTATTATGCGGCTCCGACCGCCCGGATAGCGGCTGCTGCGAAAGGTGAACGAGACGTTTTGCTGCGATTGAGAACGGTATATTTCCGTTTTCTTTATTGGCTGCTTGCAGCGGTTCCCGCTTAAGCACTAATGCTTGCAATCGCTGTCGCTGCTGTTCGGCGAAAGAAAGCACCTTCACATGTAAGCCCGGCTGCCTTGTGAGACTAACGACAGCTCGTACCGGCTGTTGGCTGCCGCTTCCGGCAGCATCGAGGCTTGCTGACTCTCTTTGCTGGTCAGTCTCGCGCTTCTCCGCCTCAAGCTTCGCCTTTTCGGCTCTGTTCAGCGCTCCCTGCTGCTTCCTGACCGCAGCAGTCTCGCGCTTCTCCGCCTCAAGCTTCGCCTTTTCGGCTCTATTCAGCGCTACCTGCTGCTTCCTGACCGCAGCAGTCTCGCGCTTCTCCGCCTCAAGCTTCGCCTTTTCGGCTCTATTCAACGCTCCCTGCTGCTTCCTGACCGCAGCTGCCTCGCGCTTGGCGGCCTCCTGCTGCAGCTGCAGCTGGGGGCCGGTCGTTTCGCCATGCTCCTGCCTGAACGCGGCTCGCCTGGCATTCGTCAATTGCAGCGGTGAATCTTTTGTCATCCGCCTGCTTGATATGAGCTGAAAACTTTCTTTAACCGTCGATCTTTTCAGCCGCTCCAGCCCTCGGATCGATTGAATCATAATGCCGGACCTTAGCTTGGCCTGAAGTCCTATATAGTCATCCGCCCGCGAAACTCCTCTCCCTATCGTAGTTGAGTTTATCGCGGTTTGCGGTACCTTTCGAATTTGCGAATAGGTTGAATCCTTAACTTCTTTTTGTTCTACGGTTTTGTTTGAACTTTTCGGCGTTCTGTTTTGTATGGCCAAATTTTCTTTAGGTCCGTTTTGAATGACCCCTATTTCTTCGGAATTGTTCTGAATGACTGCTCTTTTCCTTTGTATGACCGAAATCTCTCTTGACTGTTTATGTATCGTTGAATGCGATTGAACAGGCTTTGCGGCCGTGATTCGTTCTGGCTGAACTTGCAAAGGCTGCGTTACGGCTAACTCCCTGACCGTCCGCTGCTCTCGAATAACATGCGTGACATCCCGCAATACGATCGTATTTCGATCGACAATAACTTTTTCTCGTTCAATAATCCGTTCAACCAGCCGTTCCGCGGGCGGTACGGCCTTTTTATTCTTATTCGCGTGTAAAACAGGATCTTTTGGCGCCGTTACCTGAACATGAACGGTTTGCTGAACCACGTTAGGCTGGCTTTGAATCGCATGCGCCATCATGACTCTGCCGAAACGGTTGTGCGACGCCGCTCCCGCCTTATATTTATGAAAGATGCCTCCGGCAAACGACTGTACCGACGTAGACGGCTTGGGTGCAGCTATTGTCGTACGGTCCGCATTTCGTTTCATCCGATGCATCCTCCTCATCCCTATTTCAACAAGCCTATACTGGATTTCATCGAGTATAGAGCCGCAATTTGAATCTTTTTCGTGTCTATCCTGGATTTGATCCAATCATATCGGCCACAAAAGCCTCATTTCGTCTTTAACCGACTTTTTACTGGACAGAATACAACATAGCCTCCAAATCACAGATAAACAAAACAAAGTTACTGCAAAAACCCAATATAGCCGCAGGATTGTGTCATGCCGAGCTACAACCGAATCTATCCCGCAACTTTCATCCCGGCTCCCAATCCGCCTCTACGCTTCGAAATCCCCGTATAACCCGCTGTGGATAATTTCGATCGACTCGACGGCCACATCGCTCGTGCTTGCATTGAGCTCGGGCCCCGTCCACTTGACCGGGTACGCGTCAAAAAAGCTCCAGCGTCCAAACTCCGTTCCGTCAGCGGATTGCAGCACAATCGCACCGGTCTTGCGGTCAATCGTCCCGTCAATCGTGCTTTCGTACCAATTCCACAGCGCCGGCGATTTCGTCATCCCCTTGCGTAGGACTAGATTCGGAAACTTGACGCCCTTCGGAAGCTTATGCACATAACCGTTGACGCCGCCCTCGCGGTACTCCTCGATCTCCGTTTCCGCTTCAAGACCCGAAACCTCGGAGAAGCCTGCCACAAAGATATCGTCCAGCTCTACCCAGAACTTAAACGTCGTAGCCACGTCATGAAAGCGCCCTTGCCCTCTCCCGTTCATTACCGCCATAGCCCTCTCACGTCACCTCTTCCCGAATACGTCGAAAATGTTTTTCTTGTTGTCCGTTTCATCATTCATTTTACGGTTGATTTTGGAAATCTCATCGCACCACCGGCGGCGCTCCGCGTGCTCCATATTCATAATCTCGTCATGCGGCCAGTGGAAATAATAGGCGACGAAGCCAACCTCCTCGTACAGCCGGTCAACCGGGTAACCTAGGAGAGGGCCTCCGTTAAGGACAAAAAATCGACGGCCACCTCGAACTCATGGTCGCATTTCGGACAAGCGGTAAGCACCTTCGGCGCCTCCAAATCATTGATTTGGCGGTACAGGTTTTGCAAATAAGCAAGATCGGCCGTAAACAGCTTCTCAATCAGCTTCGTATCGATATGTCTGACGTCGCCCAGCTTCGTCACCACTCTTGCCATCAAAATAACGGTCAAATAACTCGGGTTAGACTGGACGCGCGGGTCCTTCATCGGCAAAATCTCGTCCGCTGCGGTTGCGAGGCGCATAACGCCGCGACGGTGCAGATTCCCCTGATCGTCGACGTAGCCGCGCGGCAGTTCGAATTCGTATTCCGTTTGAAACGCCATCGATTCATCTCTCCATTTCGAATAAAGAACTATAAAGCGGAAAACAAGAGAGGAGCAAACGGGTCACCGCCTGCCGCCATCCCTTGTTTCGCTCCTTCATGCTCTAATTGCCTACGCCGTGCGCGTCAAACCCTCGTGCGCGAATTCGATCAGCTCAAGCGCTACTTCGTTGCCGGTACCGTTGAAAGTAGGAGCGGTGTATTTTACCGGCCATGCTTCAATGACCTGCCATGTTGCGACGTCCCCGCCCTCTTCGTCCAAGGCGATAATCGTAATCGTCTTGCGCTCGATAGTGCCCTCGGCGCATTCCTGAAGCCATTCGTACAGCTCCATCGACTCCGTCGTGCCCCATTTCAGCGTAATGTTGCCGTATTTGATCAAGCCCGGAAGCTTGCGCGGCGTAATCAGTTCATTGCCTTCACGGTATTCCACGACGTCGAAGGTCGCTTCGAATCCGGATACCTCGCTAAAACCTGCTTGCTCTAGTCCTTCTACTTCTACGCGAAATCTAAAATTGCGGTATGGATCAATACGGTCCCCTGGCATGTGTATCCCCTTCCGTTATTCGATATGGAAGCTAATTATTATTCCGAGCCTGTCTTCTGCGTAATGCGGAACACGACGAATTCAGCCGGCTTCACCGGCGCTACGCCGATGACGCAGATTAATCGTCCGTTGTCGATATCGTCCTGCGTCATCGTCGAACGTCCGATATCGATATAGAACGCTTCGGACGGGCTTGTTCCCGCCAAAGCCCCGTCGCGCCAGACGCGCGTCAAGAAAGCGTCGATGGTGCGCTGAACGCGAGCCCACAACTGCTCCGTGTTCGGTTCGAATACGACCCAGTTCGAGCCGTTCTTAATGGAGCCCTCGAGGAAAATGAATAAACGGCGCACGTTGATATATTTCCAGAGCGAGTTGGATGAGCAAGTGCGAGCCCCCCATACGCGAATGCCTTGGCCCGTGAAAGCGCGGATCAGGTTAACGCCCGCCGGATTAAGAATGTCCTGCTCGCCGTTATTGTACTGCACGTCAAGTCCGACAACGCCGCGAAGCGTCTCGTTCGCAGGCGCCTTCTGCACGCCGCGCGTCGTATCCGAACGGGAGTAAATGCCTGCGATCGTACCGGACGGAGGAACGAAGATGTTTCTCTTGTCCAGCGGATCGAAGACTTGAAGCCATGGGTTATACAGCGCGCAGTAGCTCGAATCGAACAAATCGCGGTGCGCGAGCACGTCCTGCACCTTAGTCGCTTCGCGCGGGAGATCGAGAATCGCGAAGCGGCTTCCCAGATTCTCGCAATGCGCGACGAGCGACAGCTGCACGTTCGGATCCGTTACGCCCGGAATGGCCATAATGCTGACCACATCGTTGTCGATGAACGACTGGATGCCGGTTCTTTTGCCGGGACCGAAGTCTTCTCCGATGAAATCGCCGGCCGACAAGCTTCCCGCCGAACCGTCGCTGCCGCCGGACAGCAGGATTTCAAAATTCCCGTCGCTGGCGCCAGAGATTTGTTCGAACGGAGCGATAATGCCATCAACCGGATTCGCGACCTGTATTTCGACGAGGCTGGAGCGGCCGATCAGCTTCTCCACGTAGTTAGGCGCTTCCGGATTCAGCGATGCCTTCTCGTAGGTTTCCGATTCGGTTCCATAGATCACGTTGATCGTAAATTCCGATGTGCTGAGCACTTTAGCCGGTACAAGCGATGTATCGACCGCGTCTCCGCTTAACGCTTCAGCCAGTTCAATGACTTGGTCATGAACGGACACGACGCGGTTATATTGCTTCTCTGCGCCGTTTGTAAATACCACAATGTCGCCTGCGCTGAAGCCGGCAGCATTTTTCACGCGGTAGCGGTTGCCTTCGCCCGCTTCATAGATCGGCGTCTTCGCTTTGCTTGCAGGAGTGGCAACGACGCGGATTTGATTGCCCCACGCGCCGGGATTTTTAGCTTGAATGGAGAGAACGGCTTCCTCCCGGGCTTCATTGGAAGCAATCTTGGCATCCGATGGAGCAACGCGCATGATGTAGCAGCGGGAACCTCCGTTTGTGAAAAACTGGTTAACCGCGTACGCAAGATAACGGTATGAGCCGAATGCGTTCTCGGAAAGATAGGAACCGAATACGCGGCTAAAATCTGCCGGGCTCGTGATGAGCTGCGGCAATCCCGCAACCGGTCCGCGCGCGGCTAGCCCGATAAAGCCTGCCGTGCTCGTACTGACCCCTTCAAGTGGTTTGGCGCCGCTTTCGAATTCCTCCACATAGACGCCTGGCGATAAATACTCAGCCATGTGTGATCTCCTCTCTGAAACTATTTATGTATTAGGCAACAGCAGGCAAGCAGTGCCTGTGTCGGCCGTAAGACCTATTTCTTGCCTTCATTCTCCCGTTGGAGAGTCAGAGACGGAGCGCTTGCAACCTTTCCCGACTGCGCGGTCAGCTTCGCCGTCAAGCGGGTTGATCCGCTTGTCACGACGGCATTCACCGCAAAGCTTGGCGGCAGCGTTCCGCGGAACGGCAGCAATACCGAGCCGTTCTGCGCACTGCGCGTGCGAACCGCCGGAAGCAGCAATGCGCCTCTGCGGTAGCTTTCCTTGACGGGCCGATCGAAGCGGAGCACGCCGCCCGGCAAAACTTCGGCGACGCATACGAGCTCTTCTTTGCCCTGTCCGCGCAGAAGAAGGCTCTCGCCTGCAACGGTCTGGCCTTGCAGCAGTCCGACCGAAGCGATGCTGTCCCCCGGCTCCAGCTTGTCTTGGGAAATCCGCCCTCTCGATGCGGATTCCTCGTCTGCGTAAGCAGCAACGCCGGCGCCGGTTAGCGGAATCCCGGCTTCGTCATAGAGAAGAAAGGAAATGGCGGTCGCGGCAGCCGGAAAGGGATAACCCGGACCGGGCAGAAGCGGCACCGTTACGACCGGATTTAAAAATTCCAGCTTGGCGGTGTCGACCGTCTCCCGGTAAGGGATAAAGCTTGGCGAGGTAACCTCCAGCACATAGCTTCCTGCCGGCAAATCGAGAAAAAGGTAGGTGCCGTCCGATTTTCGGATCGGCTTCTTATGTATATCTTGAAGGGTGACGCTTAAAGAGGATGATACAGGAAGTTTTCTTGTCCATACGTCGACGGGCGACACGACAAGCGAGCAGCGGGTGACGATGGATGAACGAAGCCGCGTCATGCTCAGCCACCGTCCTTATCCTCAAGCACGATATGACGCTCGACGACCCGGGTAATCGGCTTGACTCTCGTCGAATCCAGCATGACAGGTCCGACGCGGTAGACGACGGACAGCTTGTACGGCAGGTCGCCGAATTGCCACAGCTTTATAAGCTCGTCGCCTTCCATGCCGACTAGCGACATCCGGATCGGATCTCCGCCTTCGGCCAGCGCGCCTTCCAAATAAGGGCTGCGAAGCACGGCGTTATCATACATCACCTGCATCGCACGTCCTAGTATCCGCTGCTCGTCCAGCGATTTCGTTAGACGGTCCGCGTTAGAATGCGCTGTCATCATGAAATAAAAGTCAAGCGCCTGCGGCGGATACTGCAGCACTCCTCCGCGGTCGACCATCCCGGTCCGGCGCGCCTCGCCGTTCTCCTTCACGTTATAAAGGAACATGGAGAGCGAGAGATCCCCGGCATCTCGGGGCGATGCCATTCCGATCAATTCGGGACGCGGCACGGGATCAGGCGTTAGATGGTCCCGCAGCAAGCGCAGCAGACTGGCTCCTAAATCCGCAATGACCGTATATCCTGCCATCAGCCTACCACTCTCCCAAATGCATAATTACAAACCCGTTCGTATACAAATTCTATTATAGCTTCTCTACTACCAATTGACTACGCAAAATTACTCATTTTTTGTCAAACTGGCATCGCCTGCACAAAATCTAAACAGACTCGTTTTTTGTCGAAAACAATCTATGAAAGAATCGATCAAATATAGGGCTCGAACGATTCTTTGACGACGATTTTCCCCATCTTGTGCAGCTCCTGGCGGGTAGCGCGAATCATATGCTTCATTCCGATCGGGGCCTGCTCGGAGGCAGCCATAAAAGCGGCGGCGAGCACGATATTTTTAATATGCCCTCCGGACGCATCGACGCGGGCCGCCAGAAACGCGAGGTCGAGATCCTCGTCCAGCGGCGCTTCCTTCGGCAGCAACGAACGGAAAATAAGCTCGCGCTGAGCCGCGTCCGGAAACGGGAATTTAACGATCGCCTGCATTCTGCGCAAAAAGGCCTCATCCATGTTCTGCAGCAGGTTCGTAGCCAAAATCGACACGCCGTCGAAGGTTTCGATGCGCTGCAGCAGGTAGGCCGCTTCCATATTGGCGAAGCGGTCGTTTGAATCCTTGACCTCGGTTCGTTTGCCGAACAACGAATCCCCCTCGTCGAAGAATAAGATTGCCCCGCTGTTCTCCGCCTCCGCGAACAGCTCGCGCAGGTTTTTTTCGGTTTCGCCGATATACTTGCTTACAACCCGGGACAAATCGATGCGGTATAGCTCAAGACCTAATTCCCCGGCCACAACCTCTGCCGCCATCGTTTTTCCCGTGCCCGGAGGCCCAGCGAACAGCATGCTTAGACCCCGACCGTAAGGAAGCTTGCTCCCGAATCCCCAGCGGTGGAACACCGTTTCACTGTATTTATATCGGCTGCAGGCATCCTTCAGCAGCTCCATCGGCTCAACCGGCAGCACAAGATCCTCCCACTGCCTGACAAGCGCCTGCTTCACGGCAAGCTCGGACAAACGGTGCTGCACCTGCGTTCTCGAAGCGGCGGCGTAATCCTCCAGCGACGGCTCCGCGCGCCCGCTCCAATCCGCAATCCGTCTAGCCTGCCGGTACATGCCCGCAATCTGTCCGGCTGTATAGGCGTATTTGTCCGCAAGCAGCCGTAGCATCCCGTCAACGGCCTGCCCATCGGAGTACCGTCTCCATAAATGCAGCCGTATTTCAGCTTCCGGTATGACGATCGGCCTATGAATCCAGACGGCCTTCCCGGGGAGCGGCAGCTGCGAGGGTCTGCGCTCCAGCCGGGACAGCCAAATGGCCGTCGGAAAATGAAGCGAATCCGCATATTCGCAAAGCGCGGCCCGAATTCCCGTAAACCGCCCATCCGCCCCTTCCCTGCCTTCCTGCGCGAACAGATCGCCGGCTCCTTCATCCAGGCCCAGCACGGCGCCTGACAATATCGCCTCCCGCACGATATGCTTCAGCTGCTCCGCGAGCGTATCCGCTTCCTTCGCAAGTTTATCCAGCCCGACCAGCAGCAGCGGCCGGCCTTCGCCCTCGGCCAAATGCCGGGCGTGCAGCTTCTTCCCTGCTCCGGGCGGACCGCTTAAATGAATGAACGGCAGCTGCCGCATGGCGCCTGCCTGGCGTTCCTCCCCATTCTCATACCGCGTCCGTTCCATGCCGACCGCCTTCCGCAAGCTTTCCTGAAGCTGCTCATCGAACAAAAGCCCGGGGGCGGGATCATCGGTACCGTGAAGGGAAGCAACTCCCGCAATTCTAGTATCCAGCCGTTCCGTCTCCAGCAGGAAGGAGACGATTCGGGAATCTAATCGCAGCGGCAGCTTCAGCGAGCTCCGGTCGGCTGCGGCAGCCGTTTTATCCGCTCTGAAGACGAATTTCCCCAGCGCGGAGTGACCCGCCAACCATCGCCGTGCCGAGTGGATGTCCTCAGCCGAATCGCCGAGCAGCCGCAAGGCAAGCCACGCGGTCGGAGCGCGAAGCGTCACGTCGTCATTCAAATAGCCGAACCAGCTCTCGAAACGGGGGTCGAGCTCGGCGGCCAGACAAAGCAGCACGCAGCGCCGCTCCCATGCCGTAAGCTGAAAAGCCCGAGACAAATAAGCGAATGGGAGGAATATCCCTTCGCTTATGCTGGCTCCTGCAGCCTTCTCGAATTCAGCCTCGGCCTCTAAGCGCGCCTGCCGGAACCAGGCTAGGGCATCGGGCTCGCCGCGCCTCTCCGATTCCTGCAATGACCGCTCGATATCCGCTGGATTAACGACGAGTCCCCGCATCATTGCCGGCGTCTGCCCGTCGGTCTCCCTGCTCTCGAAATCGGCAAGAAGAAGACGGATCCCCTGCTCTAGCATGGCGAGCTCGTCACTTAAATAATCAAATCCGGTTTTATACATTCGCATAGTGATTCACCCTTATTCGGAAGGCCTCGCGCCTAACGGCGCATGAGGCATAGTACCGCAATGTCGTCGGATTGAGGCGCGCCGTCCGCGAACATAAACACATCCATCAGCAGCGCGTCGATAATTTCAGCGCTGGAGTAGCCGGATGCTTGTGCTAAGAAAAGCTGCAGCCGGTTCGCTGAATATTGCTCCTGATCCGCGTTCTCCGCTTCGGTTATGCCGTCCGTATACAGAACGATGCGATCCCCGCGTTCGAGCGCAATCGTCTGATCCTTATACGTAAACTCGGGGAAGGACCCCAGAGGTATTCCTTTCGGAAGCTTGACCGGGAGCACCTCGCCATCCGCCTTCACGACGTATGGCGTACAGTGGCCTCCGTCGCTCAGCACGACTTCACCGGTTGATATCTTCAACACGCCGCATACGATAGTTGCAAACAGCTGCGCATTGTCGGTACAGAGCTCATCGTTTACTTTCTCAAGCAGCTCGCCCGGAGAGAGCTCCGAATTCATCTTCCCTTTGATCAGCGACAGCGTCATCGCCATGAACAGCGCCGCCGGTATCCCTTTGTCGGATACGTCGCCGAGCGTAAAGAACAGGTTGTCGTCGTCAATTTTAAAAAAGTTATAAAAATCGCCTCCGACCTCCTTCGCCGACCGGAGAAGCGCGCATACGTCGAACGGTTCGTTAGCCGAAGGCATGATCGTCGGCAGGAAGCTGAGCTGTATGCTCCCTGCAATCTGCAGCTCGCTCTCGAGCCGTTCCTTCTGCGCGGTCGCGTGTTGAAGCTCGTTCACCGATTTCTCTAGCGCTTCATAGAGGAGCGCGTTATCGAGAGCAAGCGCGAACGGCTCGGCGAATTTCGCCAGCGTCTCACGGTCCGTATCGCTGAACGACGCCCCTCCGCGCTTGGCAGCCGCTTGCAGAACGCCAAGCTTACGGCCTCTCGCCATCATCGGCACGGTCACGACGTCGCCGCTCCCTGGCGCGCTTGTCATTAGTCCGGTTCCCGGTCCGGTAACGGCGTCATCAGCTAGCAAGGCTGCCGTTTCCTCGGCGAATACCAGCTTCCTGGCCGCTTCGTTCACTGCATGTAACAGTTCTGGTTTATAAAGCGAGGAATGCATCTCCTTGCTTAAATCAAACAGCATCTCCGCCCGCTTCAGCTTTGCGGCCAGCCGGCGGTTCCGAACATACATATAAGCCGCCGCGCCGAGGCCCGCCGCGCCGATTAACAATTGAATACCCGACAAGACCGGTACCGCCTTTCTGGCTTCTGAATGTTCATCATCAAGCGCTTGCGCTTATTTTCTCAAGCGCTTCTTCCCGTGTTGCCGCCATTTCCAATATCGTCGTAAAGCCCGACATTTCGAATACATCGTATACCTGCTCGGTTAAGGACGCGCAAACCATTCGGCCTTTCGATGCCCTCAGCTTCTTCGCGGCTACGAGAATAACGCGAAGTCCCGCGCTGCTTATGTACTGTAGCCCGCTGAGATCAAATATAAACTGCTGCTTTCCTTCAGCGAGAAGCTGGAGGAAAGCTTGCTCCGCGACCGTTGCGTTGCTGCCGTCGAGCCGTCCCTCCAATGGAATAATCGTTACCCCGTTCTTTTCAGTAGCTTGTATGTTCATCGCCCGTGTCCCCCTGCAAGTTGTTGATCGTTCTTGTCCGCGGCGCCAAATTGCTTCCGCATCCGAAAGCGGTTCAGCCCTTCGGCGTATTCATAATGAATGTCGTCCATTAACCTTTTTACAAAAAAAATACCCAAGCCTCCGATCGGACGATCCTCCAGCTCAAGGTCCAGCAGTGCAAGCGGGTCCGCTTCCTGCAGCGGATTGAAAGGGATTCCCCCGTCTTCGATCATGACCTCGACGCTGTTCGGGGATGCTTGAATCAGGACATGGATAGGATGCTCGCCGCCTGAAGGGAAGCCGTAATTCACAATATTAACGACAAGCTCTTCGCAAGCCAGCGAGAGGTCGAGCACCGCCCTCTCCGGCCAGCCGGCTTCAGACCCGACCACTTCAAGCCCTTCATTCAACCGATGAAGCTCATCCATCCGGTTATACAGCTTAATTTCACGATCGATGGGAAATTGCCAATCGTTCGACATGCGCTACCTCCCGATTTGAATCTGACGTATCCTAAGCTTAGACATTCTACGAAATGAGGTTGAATCCTGCAAATCGTGTCGAATAATTTCACCTTGTGATAAACTCTTAATCGTTGCGGAACGGAATAGATTGCTTCGTTTCCCCGCCGGCTTTGTCAATGATAACAAGCTCGGCCGTCCAAGCGCCGCGTGTATACAGGTCCACCTTGTCGGCATAGAAGGCCGTTTCCTTAAAGCCTGGGAACGATAGCTCGCTGCCGGAAAAATCGCTAAGCAGAGGAACCTCGATACCTGCGCGGCCCGGATATCGGTCCGCCCGCAGAACGAGTTGAACGGAAGCCGGGGCGCCAAGCTGCTCCGGCAGCCACACCTTCAGCGTCAGCCGATTCGGGCCGGGACCGTTAGGCGTTATCCCCAGCGTGTAATGGAGCTTATCGCCCATTTTATGATAGGAAAGCGGTTCGGTATCGGGAACGGGGCTCATATAGGTGAACAAGCTTGCGATGATGATGATCAGGCACATCAAAACGCCGTCAAGCTTCAGCAATCCCCCCCGCGGGAGCTCATGCCGCTTCACGCGCCGGCGCAGCAGATAGCCCGTCCCGATAACGAGCAAGACGAGCAGCCCTTTCGCAAGCAGCAAATTCCCCCAGGTTGTATAAAGCAAATACCGCCAAGAAGGAAGCAGAAGGAAGGTCATTCCGACTCCGCTCAGCGTCAGCAGCAGAATCGTCAGCCATGCCATCTGCGTAAACTTCCCGGCGAACCGCCCAGCCTCCTTTCGTTCTGACCGCCAGAACAGCAGAAGCAGCATTAACCCGCCGGCCCATAAGGCCGAACAGACGAGATGGATGAAGTCCAGCACGATGGCCAGCGTATTGGACGGCAAGGCATTAACATGTCCGTTGAAGCTTTCCACCGCCAGCAGAAGCAGCGCCCACAGCGCTTTGAAGGAATCCTTAAGCTTCAGCGCGGCGAATCCGATGAACGATAGCAGAATGAGCGCGAGCCAGGAGCGGCCGGGCGAGGTTTCGGTCAGCAATCGGAGCCATTCCCGCGGACTGCCGCCGGTATAGCCCTTTAACAATTCACTCATGTGTACGAATACGAATAAAAGGATAACGAGCAGCAGCCCTCTCATCGCCGGCAGCCCCCATTTATCCAAGAGCTTTCGCTGAACGGCGTCCGCTTCCGCAGGTATCGCAACGGACCAGAGCATCAAACCCGCCGCAAGGGACAAGGCGAGGTAATAAGCGGAACGTACCGCATAAAATATCAGTTGACCCGCCGTTATCCCGCTATCTGCGCGGCTGGATGCCGAATGGTCATGGCCGACCTGCTCATGGGGATCGAAGCTGGAGGCGAGATAGGCGGGAGAAGCGGTATCCGCCAGCGCCGACGCCTGTTCCGAAGCAATCAGCAATAAAGCTGCCGCTTGTATCGTCAGCAGCAGCACTGTAATAGAGATATAGTTTATCCTCTTCCGGAATAAGGACGGAGCTTTTTTTTGTCCATGCGGCAGGTTACTCACGATGTCACTTCCTTTAGATTGTTCAGCTACAGTGTACTAGACAGCCGTCAAAAGAACAATCCGTTATCCTAACTTCCATTAGCCATGCCCTCTCTTTTTTTAAACCGCTTGCTCACGCGAATCCATATAAATAGCAGCGGAATATAACCGTACAATAGAATCCACCCCGACAAGGCCAACACGGAATCCAGCCTTTCAATCGTCATCGGGCTCTTCATCGGAAGCAACACAACAAACACGAGGCCGCAGGTAATCCATAAGGATGGTTTTGCTTTCATGCCGATCGTGTTCTTCAAAATGCGGACGCCTCCCCACAAGCCGACGCAGCACGCGGAAATCATCACGAAAAACCACATAAAAATATAGATGTAATCGAATCTTTCGAGAAAAGGAAAGCGAATGATTTTGGACAAAATAAGCGTAGGCCAGATGGTATGCTCCAACTGTTGAATGTTAAAGAAGGAAAAGCTAACAAACCCGATTATTAAAGGAATTAAAGTGGAATGCGCAACCGCGATATGGGCCCATTTCTTGGACTTTTCCTGATTTTTGATAAAAGGATACAGAAGAAGCAGAAACTCAATGCCTAACAAGGTGCTCAACGAATGATAGGCCGACTCTGCAAACTCATAAGCGTTATGGTTGAACAACGGGAGAAAATTCGTCAAATGCCCTTGTTTCAACGGAAAATAGAGAGACGGTATGAGCAGGGAGGGGATGATGACACAGAAGAGTGAAATACCCGTAATGACCCTTAAGCCCCCGGAAACGATGTAAGCGGAAGTCAGCAGCAGCAGGACCGATAAGGACCATAACGGGGTATTTGGAAATACCCACACATGGATGACCTCTAAATAGGACCTCATTTCATTTATGATAAAGATAAGGATATAACCATAGAACGCGAGAGTCAGAAGGCTTCCCAGCCGCTTGCCGAATAACTGGTTGTGCAGCGATATGATGTCTCCGTCCTTTGCATTTTCCAGCAAAAAAAACATGATCGCAATAATCAAATGAAGGCTGATCCCCACAGCCGCAAAAGAAAACATGGAATCCATTTCCGCCCCTTTAATGATGCGGCTTTGAAAAATTAGCAGGGTACTGCCCATTTGCGTGCCATGCAGTAAAAACCATAACAAATATGGAGATACGGTTAAGCTTTCCTTTACTTGTTTCCCCACGTGCATCCCCCTGACGCCATTATTCTCCGACTCCGGACTTGCTTAGATGCGTGCTAAATTGAAAATCGAATTTGACTTTTTCGTATTCTGCCGCATAAAATTTTTGTTCGTTCCAGCTTCTGAGACGGGATCTGACCAGATCACCGATTCCCAGCGGGTCAACCTTTGCATTCTCAAACTTGTGCTGTAGCGCCATAAGGCGGCTTTGAATTTGCTCTTCCAGTTGCCTTATCAACGACTTTGTATTTTCCTCCACGTCCAATGCAAACCATTCCGGATATTCATTAACCATCCCGTCTAACACGAAGGTAAAGGATACTCGGGTTTCGTTCTGATTAAAGATAACCTTCTTGTTCTGCTTGCCGTAGTTAACGGTAAATATAGCCGGCGATTCCTTCGAGCCCTTCCTGATGATAAAAGGAATATCCCCCCGCATCGCGTCGCCCAGCAGCAATTTAAAAAACGGCATTTCTTCCGGACTCAAAACGAGCTTCAACCGGTCATCCTTGAATATCCCGTATCCGGCAATCTCAATTTCCTTTTTTGGGTTCATTCTAAGATAAGGAACGGAAAAATCTCGCCCCGTGCCGTAAAAATCATACAGGACGGTTGAAAGATTAGAATAAGGAAGCATCTCCAGCTTCATATTTTGTTCGAGCAAATTGTAAGGAAGCTCTTGGCTTCCTTTGCCTGCCAGACTTTCGGAAACGGATGCAATAGAATCGTCAAAAACGGCCATAATCATATAGTTGCTGATTAAAGGGTCTCTGCAAATGGTTTTTAAAAAGGCGGCTAATCCTTCTTTGGCGACCTCCTTGCTGAAAGCAAGCATTCTCAGCTTTTCCATCCGGATCGGCTGCGAGGATTGGAAGGCCATCTCATTCAGGATCAGCCTTGTTTGCTTCGCTTTTCCTTGAAGCGCTTTTATTTTTCCTTGGTCCCCATAATCGGAATACAAAGCCGAGCCCGTATATCCGGTTTCGCTTTTGTCGAATCCAAGTACGGTCAAAATCCGGATATGGTCGACGACGCCTTCATTACTGCAGCCGGTCAGGACAAGCATGCCTGCGAAGGAAAGCAGCAGCAGCCGCTTCATGCTACTCATTGTTTAGATCCTCCTTGTCTTCCTTCGGATGATAGCGTTTAGTGGATCCCGGCTTTAAAAACTTGCTTCGATTTGTCACATATTGATACGAGGCACGGATGAAGCTGTCCGCGAGGTTACCGGTCCGAAACGGGAAAATCGGAACCAAATAAGGAGTCCCTAACGATTTTAACCGCAACAAATGCCCAAGAAGAACAATGAACCCGACAAAAATGCCTAGTCCTCCCCAAAGGGCCGCAAGCAGAATAAACGGAAATCGCAAAAGCCGGATCGTATTCGCCATTTTAAAAATGGGAGTCGTGAACGAGGCGAGCGCCGATAGGGCAACGATGATCAGCAAAATATTGCTCGTCAGCGCCGCGTGAACCGTCGCTTGTCCAATTACGATTCCCCCTACGATCCCTAACGTCTGCCCGATTTTAGTAGGCAGCCTCGCTCCGGCCTCCCGCAGCAGCTCGATCGTGATTTCGAGAAAGATCGCCTCTATTACGGGCGGAAACGGAACGTGCTGGCGCGATATGATAAGCGGCTCGAGCAAGACCTCCGGCAGCACCTCGAAATGATAGGTTAATGCGGCAACATAAAGCGGCGTGGCGAATATGGAGAAAACAACGCTCATAAGTCGAATGATACGGAAGAAGGTTCCGAGTATCCAAGGCAAATAATAGTCCTCCGGCGAAATAAAAAAGTCCAAAAAAGTAGACGGGCCGGTAATCACGTAGGGCGAATTGTCAGAGAAAACGGCGACTTGACCGGATATGATCGCATAGATAACGCGATCCACCCTTTCCGTCGATAGAAACAGCGGGAACGGCGTATTGGAGTTGTCCGAGATGATTTGATCAAGTATCGAGCTGTCAAATATTACATCAAAATCAATCGCTTTAAGCCGCTGTCGAACCGTCTGCACGTGCCTTGGATTCGTTACTCCGTCTAAGTACGCAATAATAACCTTTGTATTGGACAAGGTTCCGACCGTTATTTCCTCAAGCACTAATTCCGGTACGGCGATTTGCTGTCTTAACAGGTGAATATTGATGTCTATATTTTCCACGAAGCCGATTTTAGGCCCAACGACGCTAAATTCATTTTCGGTTTCGTTGCTCAGGCGATGGCCCTGCTCCGTTTTCACGTTAACCAGGATAAACTCCTGTTCCGCTTCGTTCAACTGAATGACGGCATAGCCTTTTATCAGCTTTTTCTCCGCTTCGGCTGCCTCATGGGTCACCTTCACCTCATCTAACGGGATGATGCTTTTAATATCTTGCAGGTTCTTTATATGTTCGATATTTTTTTGAATTTCCGATACGAGGTAACGGTTTATTTTCAAGCCATCCACAAGCGATTGATAATAGCTGATTCGTATCCCGACGGAATCGTCGTCCTCGATCGGAGAGAATTGATGAAAATCGCTGGATTTGCTTGCATATTGAAAAACCTCGGCGATCGTTGTCCGAGCGTTATTGCTTGAATTAACCGAATCCATAACAGGTCCATTATGCCGCTTCATAGTCTGCTCCTTGCCTACACCTGTAGTATGAGTTAACACCATTATGTTCGGTGATCCCAGAATCCATACATTCCTCGGGCAGCTGCTTTTTGGTTTTCATTCCGCGATATGGTAAGGTAAGGCTGTGCAATCATCTCATCCCTGAAGAGGAGGTCGTTTAGCAATGGCCAGTCAAACCGGCGCCATCGTACAGCAATCCTTAAACGCATTAATGGGAGACGAAGCATTTCTGCCGAACTTGCAGGAGCAGGCCCGCGAGCAGGCATTTCTATCGCTGGCCGCGATCCTTTCCACGCCCAATAAAGTTCACAAAGCGTTTCTCCGCATCACGGCGGACAGCGGCAATGTCGTGCGGATTCCTGCTTATCGGATTCAGCATAACGATACGCTCGGCCCGTACAAAGGAGGCATCCGCTTCCATGAATCGGTCAGCGAAGAGGAGGTAACGAATCTCGCAGCGCTTATGACGCTCAAGAATGCGCTTCACGAAGTGCCTTTTGGCGGGGGCAAGGGCGGGGTCGTCATTAACCCGCGCCAATATTCCGCGAAGGAGCTTTATCTCATTTGCAAAAAATACGTGCAATATTTCAGTGACGTGCTCGGTCCCGACAAGGATATTCCCGCGCCGGATATGGGCACGGGCGAACGCGAGATGGACTGGATGATGGCGGAATACAAGAGTATCCATCCCGGCCAGCCTTATCTCGGCAGCTTTACGGGCAAAAGCGTAATCAACGGCGGCTCCTTGGGCCGCAGGGAGGCGACGGGCAAGGGCGTTTATTTCACATTCCGATACATGATCCACGATTTTCTTAAGGCGCAGAGCAGCTGGCTGTCCGGCAGCGATAATCCGTTCGTGCAAACCGCGATCGCCCATTCGGGCCGTCCGCTGACGATTGCGGTGCAGGGCTTCGGCAATGTCGGCTCTGTCGCAGCGCTTGAGGCATACAAATGCACATATCTGCACAATAAAGTGACGGCGGTCAGCGACCGTAACGTGACGCTCTACAACCCGGACGGATTATCGATCCCGGCTTTAATCGATTACGCCGCGCAGCATCAAGGCGACCTGCCTGTAACCGAAGACGCGCTTGCCTCGCTTGGACTGAAAGCCCAAATTTTGGGGCGCGAGGCCGTGCTCTATTTAGATGTCGACGTACTCATTCTTGCCGCGCTCGAGGAACAGATCCGCAAGGATAATGTCGGCCAGGTGAAGGCGCGCATCATTGTGGAAGGCGCCAACGCGCCGGTTACGGGCGAAGCCGACGTAACGCTATCTTCGCGCGGGACGATCATTATCCCGGATATATTAGCGAATGCGGGCGGCGTCATCGTCTCTTATTTCGAATGGCTGCAGGGACGCGAGACGCAGTTCTACACCGAGGAAGAGGTGCACAAGCTGCTGTATGACAAAATGCAAAAAACGTTAAACGGTATTTTGCCCGTCTTCTTCGGCGACCCGCACCCGCTTCGCCAGAATTGCTACATTCAGGCCGTCATGAAGCTGTCTACCATGCTGTACCGCCAAGGCAAGCTTTATTGAAAAAAGGGCAAACCATCGCATAAGAAGCGGCGGTTTGCCCTTTAAACTTTTAAAAAATATTATTAAACGGAAAAACTCCCTATAAAACACTTGCATTCT
This sequence comes from Paenibacillus harenae DSM 16969, assembly GCF_000422465.1. Taxonomy (GTDB): domain Bacteria; phylum Bacillota; class Bacilli; order Paenibacillales; family Paenibacillaceae; genus Pristimantibacillus; species Pristimantibacillus harenae. Next base: position 698,406 of record NZ_KE383843.1, read on the forward strand.
AGAAGGAGAACTTCCGGCTATTTATGACTTTATTGCCAATGAGCGCGGTGCTACTCCTGTACGTAACGGTTGATCACTTCTACCAGCAAATCGTTCAGCAGCTTTACCTCATATTCACCGACGGCCGGCTCCAGATGATCGCCGCCGATGCCGCTGTCATCCGTCAGGAAAAGGTACGTGCCGCCTGTCGCAACTGACATGAAACGAAGCAAATATTCCGTATCCGCACTCACGCCGCTGGAGGCCACAGGAATGATGCGGATGCCCTGCGCTGCCGCCTCTTCCGTTAGCTGCTGCACTTCGTCAATGATCTGCGGATCGTCATGCGGCGGCGCATCCAGCACGAGAAACAGCAGCCGGGCGCGTGCCTCCCCGCTCCATTCATGCTTATGAATCGCGTCGCGCAGCGCCTGATCGACGGCTTCCGGATAGTCGCCGCCGCCTTTCGCTTGCTGCTTGCTGAACTGCTCGGTCACTTTATTGACATCCGTCGTGAACGGATACGGCTTTACTATATAATCATCATACTTATCCCTGTAGAAATTCGCGCTAAGCCGGATGTCAAGCTGATTCGCATGCTCATCGGATACGCGATTGACCACATCCTTAAGCTCCGCCTCCAAGTAGTTCAGCTCATCCTCCATCGAGCCGGTCGTGTCAACGACGAACATGAGATCCACCTGATCGGACAGCCGCGCTCCTTTGCCCAGATCGACCTTGACCGTTTCCTGCTGCGGAATGTCAAGCTCCTGCGTCGTTTTTGTTTCTTGGGCCGCATTAACCTGTACCGTGTATCGGCCTTGGTTCGCGGTATCCCGCTCATACAGTCCCGAATAGACGTAAGCTCTGCCTTCCGTATTCGTACGCGCTTTCCAGATCGTCTGCTTGCCGGCCTTCAACTGAACAGCCGCATCCGATACCGCTTTCCCGTTAGCGGTTACGACTACCTCAAGACGGTAAAAATTCCAGAAGCCCCATAGCCGCTTGCTTTCATCTCCCTCCTGACTGTTCAGCAAATTGCCGAACCGCTCCCAGGCGGCCAAATCATCCCACTCGCCGGCCGTTAATTGACCGGCCTGCATCTCGCGGTCCGGATTCGGATATCCGCGCTTTCCGCCGCCCTTCTCTTTTGTAGGCTCGCTTACGGATGAGCGGTCTTCTTCGGATGAGGTCGTGGATTGGTCTTCTGTCTCCGCTTTACCGGCAGCCGATTCGCCTTCGGATGGCGCGCTATCCGTTGAATTTCCGTCTGAATAGTCTCCCGCGTCATTCTGTGACGATGAGCAGCCGCTTAGCGTTAATATAACCGCAAGCAGAATCGCGATCATCAAGCTCGTGCCTTTTTTTAACCTGCTGTAACCTTTGAACGATTGACCCGCCTTCATCCATTCAGCCCCTTTTATTTGTATTTGATAATCTGACGGTGACTATTTTACAAATGTTGCATCTATGGGCGGTTAACATTACAATCGGATTCAGGCATGCGGCGAGTAAAGCTCGGACTGCCTGTCAAGCAATGTATACGGGAGGACCTTATCGTGGAAACATTTGAACTTATCGCACTCGAAATATCATACCAGCAGCATACGAAGCCGCTCTCCTTCACATCCGCTGAGCTTGTCCGCGTGACGGAATACGGCAGCCGCCTATGGTATGTCGATCTTAACGGATTGGGCGACCGCGAGCTGCTGGCCTGGTTCGGGCAAAGCGAGGACATAGAGGTGCAGTTGACAGCCGTTGCGGGAGGCGGCCAAGTCTTTCGGGGCAAAGGTTTTTTTCATCCGAACGAGCTTCATCGAGCGGCAGCCATTCGCGGCGACGGCGAGCTTATCGAGCAGCACGAGCAGGCCTAGCAGGCGGATGCTTCACTGAATCATTCGCTGCACGCACGTAATACAGTTGCATGGAGCAGATGCGCCATCCGTCATGTAAAAAGCTGCCCAAAGGTCATCATTTTGACCTTCGGGCAGCTTTGTTGTCCGGTTTATTTTTTGCTGTGCGCGATCTCCGGTGTCGTAAGACGGTCGTAGAATTCCACGCCTTTGTCTTTGTCTTCCGAGCTGCGAAGCGCCATTGCGGAACGCGGGTGCTCATCCAAAATGCCTGTAATCATGTAAGGGATGATGTAGCCCCATTCTTCCTTCTCGCGAAGCGGAATCATAAATTTCTCGATCATGTCGAGAACGGGACGGATGTTGTATTTCGTGTTCTGAAGCTCGGCTACAAGCAGCTCCGTATTGCAGTTGCCGGCCGCGCGGCCCATGCCGTATACGGAAGAATCAAGCAGCTCGACGCCATTCTCCGCCGCAAGCAGCGTGTTCGCAAATGCCAGCTGCATATTGTTGTGCGCATGAACCCCGAGACGCTTGTTCGGCAAATGCTGCTTAAATTTATCGACAAGATAGTTCATGTCATTCGGCTTCAAGCTGCCATACGAGTCAACGATGTATACCACGTCTACGACGCTCTCGTTGATCAGCTGGAACGCTTCGACAAGCTGGTTCTCCATCACATTCGAGAGCGCCATAATGTTAAGCGTCGTCTCGTAGCCGCGTTCGTGGAACACATTCACGAGCTCCAGCGCCTTATCGACGTCCTGGATATAGCAGGCAACGCGGATCAGGTCAAGCAAGCTCTCGCTGCGCGGCAAAATGTCGTTCTCATCCACGCGGCCGATATCAACAAGCGCGGAAAGCTTCGTATTGCCTTTGTTCGGGATGACTTTCTTCAAGAAATCATCGTTCAGAAAACGCCAAGGGCCTGCGCTTTCGGCTCCTTTGAGCAGTTTCGGTGAGTTTTTGTAGCCGATTTCCATATAATCGACGCCTGCTTCGTTCAAGCTCTCGTACAAATGCTGAACGAACTCGACGCTAAAATCCCAATTATTTACGAGTCCGCCGTCGCGGACCGTGCAGTCAACAATTTTGCAATGGCTCGTTTTAGATTGCATGCGTTGTTACTCCTTTTATTGTGAACATGAGTTCAGTTTTTTTTCATTTTACTTGAAAAGGAAATAGAACGCAAAGTGTTTTTGTCGGATTATAGCGATATCAGTAACTTCTCCGCCTCTGCCGTCAGACCGTCGCGGAACTCCTTAACGGAAGGCAAATCGGTAAGTTCTCCATCCTTCTCCTCAACGACCCGCTCATCGGTTTCTGCAAGCAGGGTCAGGAATTTTGCCGTTAATCGGCCCGTTGCGGAATCGGCTGCATCCGCTACCGTGGTCATATAGCTCGTTTTGACTTCTTCCTGCAGCTTAAGGGTTTCACTATCGTAAATCGGAGAGTTGATCTGTCCATTCAAATATATGGTCAAATACCGTTCCAGGTAGAGGATCTTCACTTCTTCGCGCTCCGGCGAATCTTTATATTTCGCGAGGTATTGCTCCGCAAGCAGCGTACGGTCCGCTAATTCATCCCAAGTAACGGCAAGTCCGCCGTCTTTCACCGTCGCCTTATCGGATTCAGCCGCTTTCAGCTCGATGTAGGCGTTCATCGGCTCCGACAGCTGCTTCCCGTAGCTCTTCTGGAAGCCGTAATCGACGATCGGATAGATTGAGGCTTCTACGATTTCCAGCTTGTAGCCGCCCTTGTAAGCGTCCTGCGCCAGCTTCCTCGCCGCTTCATCTTTTATCGCTGCCGCGGACTCCTTCGTAATCGGCCACTTCTCTTCCAACAAAGCTTTCTGTATTCCCGTTGCAAAGAAAGGTTCTTGCGCCGCTTCCAGGTTCGTATCATAGTATTCGTGTAATTGACGCAGCATAGCGTCGGCCGTCACCGGGTTCGCGTCAGCAATATGCCCGTCAATGAATGCCGTTATAGCCGAAGCGTCAGAAGCGTCTTTGACAACGGCTTCGAGCTGGCTCAGCAGTTCCCGATCCTCTTTCCCGCCGTCTGTCCGGGCAGGAGGAGCTTCACTCGTTGCCGGAGGGGTAGCTGAATGGGGTCCTGTGTTATTATTCCCCGCATTCCCGTTATCACCCGCGCCGCAGCCCGATACTATCAATACTGCCGCCAATGAAATCCCGATCAATACTCTCTTCCACTTCGAGGATATTATAAGACCCTCATTCTTCATCATCCATCCATCCCTTCATCTCTATACGTTTAAAAAGCTTCGCATATATAAAGACGTCTTGGCCTCGAAAAATGTTAGCAAGCAAAATAAACCATTTTCCCGCTTCGCGGTAAAATGGTTTATTACTTGATCTGAGCCCGATTATAGAGCTTATTTGACAATCTTTTGCGGCTCCATGCCGAAGTGGCCGGAACGATTCATCTTCGTTTGGAGATACTTCTCGTTATATACGGACGCGTTGCCCCACAGCGGCACCCGGCCCGCGACGTTCATACCGGCGCTGCGCAGCGCGTCCACCTTGCGGGGATTATTCGTAATGATCGACACCGGAAGTCGGCGCAGCAGCTTCAGAACGGCGATCGCCTCTCCGTAATCGCGGCCATCGTCGGCGAAGCCGAGCTCCGTGTTCGCGTCAACGGTATCGAGACCTTCCTCCTGCAGCAGGTAGGCTAACGCTTTGCTGAACAACCCGATCCCCCGTCCTTCGTGATTGGCCAAATAGAACAGGGCGCCTGATCCGTGCTCCGCGATAATGCGCATCGATTGCTTTAATTGGAAGCCGCAGTCGCATCTTGCGCTTCCGAATATATCGCCCGTATGGCAGATGCTGTGCATCCGTATGAGCGCATCCGCGTTATTTTCAAAGTCGCCGTATACGAGTACGCTCGATTGCTGGAGGTCCGCATAGGAGATACGATTCAAATCTTCAACCAGCCGCTCCGCGGACCGTTCCTCTCCCGCTTCTCTCCGAAGCCAGCTGTACCAGTGAAAAATTTTCGTCTCGCCGTCGAGCTCGACAGGCAGCTTAACCGGGCCGACCACGTAAATATCGTCTCCGCCATGCTGCGTCCGTTTTATTTTATCTTTAATAATGGCTGCAATGTTTGGTTTAATCATGCGGTTACACCTTCTTTGGAAATAAGTATAGTTTAAAATTGCATCGACAAATAGCTCAATGTTCCAAATTCATAGCTGCGGTATATAACCTTAGGAGTACTTGCCGGATTGCCGGCCCCCATCGCGATATAGAGAGGAACAAAATGCTCTGCGCGCGGTACTGCCAGTTTAGCATGCGGCGCAAGCTGTTCATACTGGAATAACGAACCGGTATCCCGGGTATTCATTTTCTCGATAAGCCACTCGTCAAATTCGACCGCCCAGCTCTCCGGCTCCTTCTGTCCCCACTTGACCATACGCAGATTATGAACGGTGACGCCGCTTCCGATCAGTAAAATACGATGCGAGCTTAAACTTCTCAGCGCTTCTCCGATCTTGTACTGCTCCTCCGCGGAACGGTACGGATTGACCGATGCTTGCACGACCGGCACATCCGCCTTCGGAAACATATGCTTCAGCATCGTCCATGAGCCGTGGTCCAGCCCGCGGTCCCGGTCATATTCGACGGGAATGCCGCTGCCGCCCAGCAGTCGTCCGACAAGCGCCGCCGTCTCGGTTGAGCCTTTGGCCGGATATTGGACTTGATACAGCTCATCCGGAAATCCGTGAAAATCATAAATCGTTTCGTACTCATCGTCCTTCGACGAGATCGTGATCGCTTCGGTTTCCCAGTGAGCCGTAAAAATAACGATAGCATCCGGCTTCAGCTCCGCTCCGGTTTGCGCAAGAAACTTACTATATTCATTTTGCTCAACGGCAAGCATAGGCGATCCGTGCGCAAGAAATAAAGGCTTCATCCAGTTTCCTCCTCTACATACACTTACTATTTGTAACTAATTATAATTTTACAACTTAAGATAGTCAAGTAATTAACATTATCCAGGTGTGCTTGTATATATATGATATTGGAGTTATACTGTGGGGAACAAGCATAAACGGGTGTCGGCGTCCTTGTCAGAGGACGCCAACCGTTTCGTAGAGAATTCTAAGCGCATATAAGTACTGAACTTATAAATTCTTAGAATTTACAAAAGAGGTGATTATAAGAATGGAACAGTCAAACCTTTGTCCCCGTTTCCAGAAGGGAATGGACATCATTAGCAAACGCTGGACCGGCCTTATTATATATCAGTTGTTGTCCGGCCCGCAGCGATTTTGTGCCGTTCAGTCCGCGCTTCCGATCAGCGGCAGGCTGCTCTCGGAGCGATTCAAGGATTTAGAGAACGAAGGAATCGTCGACCGGCATGTCTATCCGGAAATTCCGGTTCGCATTGAATATTCATTAACGGAGAAAGGCCGGGCGCTTGAACCGGTCATCCGCGAAATACAGGTTTGGGCGCAGGATTGGATTAAAAAGGACGAGACAACTGGGAAATGTTGATAGGCCTCGTGAATGAGTAGGTTTACAAAATGGCTTTACAGGTTTAAAATTAAAAGGTAAACCAATTACGCTGAATTTTTCGAATGAAAAAACGGGGGAACCAACGCGAGCGTTCATTCATCGCTTCGCAAGGGGTGAATCCGGGGATTTGTAACCCCGGTAGGGCATTCTCTCTTGCCCGAATCCGACAGCTAACCTCGTAAGCGAAAAAGGAGAGGTGTATTTATGTTGTTTCAATCCGCAAGTCATGTTCCTTATTTCTCCGAACACTCCCCTTCCTTATCTGTCTCGCGCATCGAACTGTTTGTCATTCCTGCTCTAGCCATTGATTCTGCCGGTTATCGCGTTTGTCTTCGTTTGACAACGAATGCGGGCTACGGCTGGAGCGAACTGTTCGTAGACGAGAACGATGAAATGATCGAGCTCGAGCAATGGAGCGATATTCTTCTTGCTTTCATCGGCCAGATCAGCTTGCCGCCGCTGCAGGATTGCGAGTACGACAAGACTGCTCTTACCGGCCGTGCACTCGATTTATTCGCAGCCGCCGTTAACCATGTCATCGCTACATCGGCCGCTCAAGCGCCGGTTGCAGCAGATTCGGAGGAATATGTGTTACGTCAACGCGCCGTCAACTATGTATCGCTATTCTAATGAAAAACGAGTGGAAGGGCGATCAACCTGCCGGGTTGAAGCGCATCCTGCCACTCGTTTTTCATTATTCCTTAATTGATCCGCATATCCATTCCCTCTTGAAGGACGATCCGCTTGATCACCGGCCCATAATCTACCGAATATTCCGCCCGCTTATCTAACCAGCCATCCGCCGTCAACCGCCATAATATGACCGTTCATATAATCGGATGCGGACGATGCCAGAAATACGGCAGGTCCGACCAGATCTTCGGAGGTTCCCCATCTGCCTGCAGGAATCCGCTGCAAAATTTGCGTGCTGCGAACAGGGTCCTCGCGAAGCGCTTCCGTATTGTCCGTGCTCATATAACCCGGTGCAATCGCATTAACCTGCAGGCCTTTGCTTGCCCACTCGTTCGCAAGCGCCTTCGTAAGGCCGGCAACCGCGTGCTTGCTGGACGTATAACCGGGAACGGTAATACCGCCCTGGAAGGAGAGCATCGAAGCGACGTTGATGATTTTTCCCGAGCCCCGCTCGATCATGTGCTTGCCGGCTAATTGGCTAAGCACGAATACGGAATTCAAATTCACATCGAGCACTTCCTGCCAATCCTCGTAGCTGTGTTCGGCAGCCGGCGTTCTGCGGATAATCCCCGCGTTGTTGACCAGAATATCGATGCGCCCAAGCTCATCAACCGTTCTCTCCGTAATGCCGGCCAGCTTCGAGCGGTCGCCGATATCCGCTTGAATCGTAATCGCTTTGCGTCCAAGCGCACGAATGGCTTCCGCCGACCGGTCCGCAGGCGTACGATTCGTTACGAGCGCCACATCGGCGCCGGCCTTCGCAAGCCCTAGCGCGATCGCTTCCCCAAGCCCGCGGCCCGCTCCCGTTACGATAGCTGTTTTTCCCGTCAAATCAAACAAACTCATCGAATCACACCTTCCCTTTGCCGCGCTTTCCGTTATCCGGCAGCGCCGCCTTCATCATCCGGATATGCTGCGCTTCATACTTCGCCGCCGTCTCCGGATCGATTCCGTCATCGGTGATGATGAAATCAATTTCCTTGAGCTCGGCAAACGTAATTAATGCGCCCTTGTCGAACTTGCTATGGTCAGCAAGACAATAGACTGTTTTCGCGTTTTCCATATAAAGCTTCTTCAGCTTCGTCAGCTCTTCCGTAAATATCGTCAATCCGTATTCCAAATGAACGCCGGTCGTGGACAGAAACAGCTTATGGACGTTCAATCGTTTGATCCATTCATGCGATTCCGCGCCGATCAGCACATTATTATGCCTGTAGCCGCCGGGAACGACAAGCCTGACCTGATCCTTTACGGTAAGCTCGCGAATGATAAGCAGATCATTCGTCAGCACGGTTACGGGGATATTGGGAAGCCGCTTGGCCATCTCCAGCGTGGTGCTGCCTGCATCCAGCGCGATAATATCGTTCGGCTCGATGCATGTCAGCGCAAGCGCCGCGATCGCGCTTTTCTCCTGCTGATGTTTACTGTTCGGGAATTGCAGCGGGTACAAGCTGTCCTCTCCGCTTTGGTCCAAGACCGCGCCGCCATGCGTCCGCTTGAGCAGCCCTTTCTCCTCGAGCTTCTCCAAGTCCTCGCGGACCGTCTTCTCGGTCACCTGGAATTGCTCGCTAAGCTCGGACACCTTCACTGCTCCAAGCTGTTCCAGTTTCTCTATGATTTTGCGATGCCGTTCAGCAGCAAGCATATTGCACCTCCCGTAGCGAATGGTTCTATTTCAGCTCGCTTGCAGGTACGGCGTCCATGTCCGTGAAGGTATAGTTCTCGCCTGCCATCGACCAGCAGAACGTATAATTGCTTGTGCCGACGCCGGAGTGAATCGACCATGGCGGCGAGATAATCGCTTGATCGTTCCCCACGACGAGATGTCTTGTCTCGGACGGCTCTCCCATCATGTGGAACACGCGCGCATCATCGTTCATATCGAAATAAAGATAAGCTTCCATGCGGCGGTCATGCACATGCGAAGGCATCGTATTCCAAACGCTGCCCGGACGCAGGCTTGTTACGCCAAGCATCAGCTGGCAGCTTTGAATGCCGTCCGCGTGAATGTATTTATAAAGAATGCGCTCGTTCGATGTCTCTTGCGAGCCGAGATGAGTCGGATTAGCTTCCTCCATCGTCATTTTGCGGGTCGCGATCTCGGCATGCGCCAGGGCGGAGCAGAAATACAGCTTCGCAGGGTTCGATTGATCCAGGCTCGACAGCAATAGCTGGCGCTTGCCTTTGCCGACATACAGCACGTCAAGCTTATTCAGCTCATAGGTCTCGCCTTCAACGGTAATTTTCGCCGGTCCGCCGATATTAAGAAAAGCGATTTCACGGCGCTCTAAGAAATATTCGGTCTTTAACGTGGCCGAATCCTCAAGCTCAAGCGTTTCCTTTACGGGAACCGCTCCGCCGATGACCATCCGGTCATAATGCGTATAAGTCATTTTGACCTGATCCTGCACAAACAGGCTTTCAATGAGAAATTCACTGCGCAGGCGTTCAGTTGTATATTGCTTCACATCCGTAGGGTTCGTTGTGTGACGTACTTCCATCGTATAAAAACCTCCCAAAAAGTTTGTATTTGTTCGTTTATTATAATATCACACATTAACAAACATAAGAAGAGTATTTTACAGAAGGCAGACATACAGAAGAATCGACAAAAATACCTATTTACAAACCGTTGGTCGGTTTATATAATGGGATATACATACAATCGTGCATCGGCTGCACGCGCGCAAGGAGGGGTTATTTTGAAGCAGGAGGAACGCAGGAAGCTAACGACCCGGCTGCTGCTGGATTCGACCAAAGAGCTTGTACGGGAAAAAGGCTGCCATGCCGTCACCATGAAGGACATTATGATGCAATCGGGATTGTCGAAGGGAGCGATCTTCCATTACGTGAAAGCCAAGGATGATATTTTCGCATGGATCTTGCAGGAACAGTTGGAGGAAACCAATGAACAATTTATGAATGAGGTGGAGCACGGCGGCAAAACCTTCGACGGGCCGATGCGCCGCCTGGCTGACCGTTTTACGACTCTGGCCGATGCGAAGGACGTCACCAACCAGGTATTCATTTATTTACTCGGCAAGGAAGATCAGCCTGCGGTTGCGGAAGCGCTCAAGCAGTTTTATGAACGGTCTGTTCAATTATCCAGGAAGTGGATCTTGACCGGCCAGCGGCACGGGGTTATTTCGGAATCCGTTGACACGGATAAAACAGCCGAAATGTTCGTCCTGTTGTCGCTAGGTTTACGCGTCCGATCCTCTCTGCCGTTTGCTTCGCCGTCGTTCCATATTGCTGATTATTCATCGTTTATCGCCGGTATTTTGACATCCAAAAAGTAAAGGAAGTGAATGGGATGAGCTTCTGGTTATTGCTGCATATAATAGGCGTTGTGTTATTCGCGGGGAATGTGATTACGGCTGCGTTCTGGAAGGTTCGGGCGGATTTGTCGAAAAATCCGGCTATCATTCATTCTGCGGTCAAAAACGTCATGCTTGCCGATTACGCGTTCACTCTTCCGGGAATTGTACTGATCGTCGTATCGGGGATCGCAATGACCGTACAGGCGGAAATGAAGCTGAACGGCTTGAACTGGCTTACCCTGTCGCTTATCTTGTTTGCCGTTACCGGCGTGATCTGGGCGGCCGTGCTTATTCCGCTGCAGCGAGCGATGATTCGCCATAGCGCAGAGTGCCTCGGAAGCGGAAGCATCTCGAAAGCCTATCGGCAGGCTTCCCGCAACTGGGCGGTGTTCGGGATCGCAGCGACGCTGCTGCCTCTCGTCATACTGTATCTGATGATTATGAAGAGCATATAAGGGAGGGCTGCATGTGATACCTTTCTATGCGCTTGTTCTTTCATTCGTGCTGCTCCGGATATCGGGTCTGCTCGGATTGTCCTATTTCGACGGTTGGCATACGCCGCTTCAGGGAGCGGCAGCCGTTATGCTGCTGCTTACCGCATCGGCCCATTGGGGCAAACGCCGGCCAGACCTCATCCGAATGGTCCCGGCTTTTCTTCCGAAGCCGGACTGGATGGTGACAGCCACGGGCTGGCTGGAAATTGCCGGAGCTATCGGCCTTCTGTTCCCGGCGACCTCCCGCGCGGCTTCCATCTGCCTGACGCTGCTGTTCATCGCCATGTTCCCTGCCAATGTCCGGGCAGCGCGGGAGCGATTAACGATCGGCGGGCGTCCTGCGCCTAAGCTGCTTGTACGTACCTTGCTTCAGATCGTGTTTATCGCGGCGGTTCTGTTCGCGGGCTGGCTATGATGGATTTTACCCCATCATCGCCGCCTGCCGCTTGAACTGATCCTCCAGCACCAAGCAAGCCATTGCCTCGACGACGGGCACGATTCTTGGGCAAATGCACGGGTCATGCCGGCCAATCGTCTGAATCCGCTGCTCTTCCCCGCCAACATTCATCGTCCGCTGCGGAACGGAAATTGAGGAAGTCGGTTTGACGGCGATCCGGAAAATGATTTCCTGTCCCGTACTGATGCCGCCGGTTATGCCGCCCGAATGGTTGCTTAGAAAGCCGTCTATGCTCATCTCATCGTTATGCTCGCTGCCAAGCATGGAGGCGGCGGAGAAGCCGGCGCCGAATTCGATGCCTTTCACCGCACCGATCGACAGCATAGCCTTTGCCAGCTCCGCGTCCAATTTATCGAATACCGGCTCCCCAAGACCCGGGATGACGCCGCGGATGCGGCATTCGACAACTCCTCCGCAGCTGTCGCCGGCCGCAGCCAGCTGTTCGATCCTGCTTATCATTTCCTCCGCCGCCGCAGGGTCGCATGCGCGGACGGCGTTTTGCTGAGTGGCCTGCTCATCAAACGTCCGGCAAGCAATTCCTCCAATTTCTTTCGTATAAGCCGTCACCTGCACGCCTCTGTTCTCCAGCAGCCTGCGCGCTACCGCCCCTCCTGCCACCCGGCCAGCCGTTTCTCTGCCGGATGCCCGTCCGCTGCCTCTGTGGTCGCGGATGCCATACTTTTGCAGGTAAGTAAAATCCGCGTGGCCGGGGCGAAAAGCATGCTGAATCCCGCTATAAGCTTCCGGTCTCATGTCGTGATTATGCAGCATGACAAAGAGCGGCGTACCCGTCGTTTTTCCCTCAAACACGCCCGACAAAATTTGGACAATGTCATATTCCTTGCGCGGCGAGGTTACGGAGGATTGCCCCGGCTTCCTGCGGTCCATTTGAATTTGAATATAAGCCTCGTCGATCGCAACGCCAGGCGTTACGCCGTCTACGATCACTCCGACCGCGGCGCCATGCGATTCGCCGAAGGTCGTGATTTTGAACATCTCGCCAAATGTGTTTCCAGCCATCCTTAGACAAACCTCCTAATGTTCAATACTCGATGCAAAGACCCAAAGCCGACATCCGGTCAAAAAAATCAGGGCATGTCTTCGATACGCAGCCCGGGTCCGCTATGCGAATCCCTTCTGCCTTCGCGCCGATAAGGGCCAGCGCCATGGCCATCCGGTGATCGTCATGAGAATCCAGCAGCGCCGGCTCCGGCCGGCCCGGATAGACGGTTAACCCATCATCATGCTCGTATACTCGAATACCGAGCTTGCGAAGCTCCGAACAAATGGCGGCAATCCGATCGCATTCATGATGCCTGATGTGCGCGGCATCCGTCAGCGTAACCGGTCCGTCGGCGAATAAGGCCATGGCCGCAACGGTGAGCGTTTGGTCCGACCACCTTCTCATACTAACCGTAAAATCTCCCTTCAACTGCTTCGTCCCGCGCACTTCAACGAAATCCTTTCCGCGGACAACGGCGCAGCCCATACGCTCCAGCAGGTCCAGCATCTCGATATCCGGCTGGCGCGTGATTGCGGCGTCGATTCCTTCAATCCGTATACGCCCGGCCGTAAGAGCGGCAAGCGCCCAGAAATAACAGCAGGTCGAAACATCCGGCTCAAGTTGAATCGGCCTGCCCTTATACCTTCCTGCCGGTACGGTTATCGATCGGCCGTTAGCCGAAACCTGTGGCGCGGCACCGAAAGCGCGCATCATTTCGAGCGTCATTTCGACGTAATCCCGCTGCACGACCTCCCCGTCGATGCGCACCGTCACCGGTTCTTTGGCGTAAGGGGCTGCCAGCAGCAAGCCGCTTATAAATTGGCTGGAAGTCGCACCCGGCAGTACCGCCTCGCCGCCTTTCAGCCCAGTCGCTTTCAGCGTAAACGGGAGAGACTGTCCTGATTCCTTAAACGCAATGCTGGCACCTAGCTGGGATAACGCATCCAACAGCGGGGCAAGCGGCCTTTCGCTCATTCGTTTGCTTCCTCTCATGGTCCAGGCCCCGGTACCTGCAGCCAGTACTCCGGGCAGGAAACGGGCAGCCGTACCTGCGGCTCCAACGTACAACTCGCCCGACTGATTCGGCCAATTTCCTTCGCAGCCTTCGATTCGAGCTGATTCTCCCTCGATCTCCACCCGGACGCCGAGCTTGGTTAAGCAATCGATGCACCAGTAAGAGTCGTCGCTTCTTAATAACCCGTCTATCCGCGATGTTCCCTCCGCTATTGCAGCTAGGATTAATGCGCGGTTCGTCATGCTTTTGCTGCCCGACAACCGGATCGTCCCGTCTACAGCCTTGGTTGGAGGACTGACGGCAACCGATTGTTTATCGTTATTTGTCGACCAGGGTGAACGGGCTTCCAGATCCGGCGTATGCGGCATTCGTTCCATTTGCTTCACCTCTCCATTTGATTGAATGATTTAACATGATTATAATGAGGAGAGTGAAATAAATGAAATCATAATATTCGAGTCATGTCATAGAGAGGATTTATGCCAAATGATAAACCTGGAGTGGTACCGTATTTTTCTCCATACCGCACACAACGGAAACTTTACGAAAGCCGCGCAGCAATTGCACATTACGCAGCCGTCGGTCAGCTATGCCATAAAGCAAATGGAGGAAATGCTGGGGCTTAAGCTGTTCCACCGGTTGTCCAAAGGCGTTGAGCTGACGGAGGAAGGGCGGGCGCTGCTTGCCTATGTGGAGCAGTCCTTCTCTATGCTTGACGCTGCGCAGAAACATGTGCGGGATTTGAAACAGCTGGCGGAGGGAGAAGTCCGGATTGGAGCGAGCGATTCGCTGATCAAGCATCTGCTGCTGCCGCAGTTGAATAGGTTTCACAAGGAATATCCGGGTATCCGGATCCGGCTTACCCATGGCAAGACACCCGATATTGCGCAGCGGTTAAGAGAAGGCCGGATCGACTGCGCAATCGTACATCTGCCGATTCACGATCCGGAGCTGGATGTGCAGCCTTTGGCGATTTTGGAAGATTGCTTTGTGGTTGGGGAGTCTTATCGGGAAAAGCTGGAGGGGCGTACCTTATCGGCAAACGAGCTTGCGAGTCTTCCTTTGCTCCTTTTGTCGCCCGGAAGCAGCACGCGCGTATTCGTCGAGCAGTGGTTTGCCGCAAGGGGCATTCCGGTGAAGCCGGATATGGAACTCGGGAGCATCGATCTGCTGTCGGAGTTCGCGAAGCTGGGCTTCGGGGCTGCTTTCATAACCCGTTCCTTCGTCGAGGAGGAGCTTGCGACGGGGGAGCTGATCGAACTTCAGTTGGACGAAACGCTCCCTCCCCGCAGCATCGGCTTTGCCGTTCGCAACGGCAAGCCCCTATCGCTAGCGGCTGAGCGTTTCGCCCGGATGCTTGAGACTCATAAAATATGAATAAAGGAGCATAAACTTGCATGTCGCTCCTCTACTATTTTGCCGTCAATAAAGAATGGCCGGTCGGACCATTCGGCCTTAAGAAACCAACTGAACAAATGATTTACATCAGCTGCCGTCGCTGCGAGATCAAATCATTCTTTCGATCGCTGTTGCAGCCAAATGGTTTTTGAATAGGTAAATCCTGTTAGGGTGACCATTCGGTCTGCAAAAAGCGAACACTTCGTTTCTCCAGAACGATTTGCTCTCTCCGCTCCACGCTTTCGTTTCTTTTGTTCAACTTTTATAGATTGCACCCATCAACTCATGCATCCATTAAAATACCAAAATAAGATTTTCCAGACACAAGCTTACTTCAATTGTTTAGCCGACTTAGCGCCGAGATCCAGCAACCATTGAACCAGTTCTTCCGAGCCGTCACGCCGGGCCGCGTCTAGAGGACTCAACTCTTCCCAATCCGGTATCCAGTTCAAATCTGCACCCCGCTCGAGAAGAAACGCCGCGCAATGCTTTTGCCCGCCATGGCAAGCACCCCAGAAAGCACGAGTGATATCTTCCTTGTCAGGCGGGCAGTCACCTGCGAAAAAAGCTTCAACGCGATCCAATAGTCCGAGCGTCGCAGCGTCATTCAATGTGGTCTTGGCACCGTGCTCGATCAGCCGAAACGCCGCCTCCCGTTGCTTGAACGCTCTCGCGTCCGCTAGCGGCGTCCCGCCCCCGATGACCGCACCGTCCGCCTCAATATCGGCGCCCGCTTCAATCAGCGCATCGAGTACTTCGACGTCGTTGCAGCTCGCTGCCCAGTGAAGCGGCGTCTCGCTGTGGAAACCGACAAATCTGGCGTTCACATCGGCGCCGGCCTCTACCAGCGCAGTTACTGTCGCAGCGCCGTTCGGAAAGTGGCCGGGCCAATCCGTTGCCACATGCAGCAGAGAACGCAGCATTCCGCCGTCACAGCGATCGGTCATACGCTCCCCTAGCCATGCAGTCGCGAGCCCGGGATTTTCTTGCAGCAGGCGCTTCAGCGTTTCAAGGTCCCCGGTATGAATTGCTTCAACGACCGCAGCCGCAAGCGGCTCATCGGGAAGTATAATTTCATAAGCAGCCAATAGAATCAATCTCCTTCTGATTTAGATTGCTATTTCCAACCTCATGGAAGGATGGTGCTGATAATCAATAAGCTTGAAATCGTCTATCGTGAAATCATCTATGTCGTTGATTTCCGGATTTATCCAAAATTCCGGAGCAGGATATGAATCCTTCGTGATCTGTTCTTGCAGCGGTTCCATGTGCCGCTCATAGATATGTGCGTCATTCAAGTTAAAAGTTAACGTGCCCAGCTGATAACCTGTTATTTGCGCGATCATCCGCTGCAAAACATAATATTGGAATACATTAAACGGATTGCCTAAGCCGATATCGTTGGACCTGGCATTAACGATTAGATAAAGCCTTCCTTGTTTCACAATCCACTGGTTATTCCAAACACATGGATATAACTCCATTTGGTCAAGCTCGTCAATATCCCATAGCGAGATAACATGTCTTCTGGATGCCGGGTTGTTTTTCAATTGATCGATTAAATGATGGACTTGATTCGTCATCTTTCCGTTTATCATAACAGGCTTTCCTAATTGATAACCGTACGCCTTCCCGATATTATTGCTATCGTTTGTCCATTCCTTCCAAATCGTTACCTTATTCTGGTCGAGGTATGCGCAATCGCTTGTCCTCTTTACATAAAACCAGAGCAGCTCGTGGATTGCGCTCTTCCATGGAACTCTTTTGGTCGTTAGGATCGGAACCTCGGTATTGTCATACGAAACCTGCTTGCAAATGACGCTTTTCGTGTATGCCGGCGTACCGTCAGCCCACACCGTTCTTACTGCTTGCTCTTTATCCCATATGCCATGCTTTAAAATATCTTGTACTAGATTTTTATAGATTTCATCTGCAGCCGACATGATTTTCTCTCCTAACTTCACAGAGTGATAATTAATTATTATTCCCGCTAACTTCGCAAATTCCTTTTAAATGGATGCTGATCCTATTGATTTCGGTCCATTAGGCGTCAAAGCCTCTTCAGCGCAAATCATAGGGAATTCTCTGCGTTCCTCCCGTCCGAATAGTGTCAAGCAATGGGCGTTCCGTTCTCGACCTCTATATCCGGCTTTAGCAGCACGACGTCTCCATCTTCCGGAGTCGCGCCGAGTACAAGTACTTCCGATTTGAATCCTGCAATGCGTCTTGGCGGAAAGTTGACCACGGCTGCAATCTGTCTGCCGATCAGCGAGTCCGGATCATAACTGCGAGTGTCAGCGCCAGGTCCCCGCTTCAATCTCGCTCTGCGAACTCTCGGCAGCCCTGGATTATTGAGAAAAGGCAAACGAAAGCCGGCTTAGTTTAAAATCTTGAAACTAAAAGGTTTTTTTTCGCTGAATTCATGGAGTTAATTTCAAACTTTGATCCTAAACAACGGAATCGGTGATACTCATGACGGATGGAGTGGTATAGTTTCAGTTCTCGAAACTAATCGGCTGACGAAATCGATTGCCATCGAAATTAATTTCAGTTTTTGACACTTACTTTACGTTACTTGCTACTTATGCGCTTATCCCTAACTATACGCACCATTTATCTACAATCGCTGTAACTCATCATTTCCTGAACACTAAGCAAACGGCAATTGCGGACGGGAAAATCCCGCCCGGACTGCCGGAGGTGAATGGATGATGTCCAGACTTTTCCGTTGTATGAGACGGAAGGGACTTGGCATTTATTTCGTGCATAAAGGTATGAATTTGTTAGGACAAGCCCCCTTCGCTTTCCTATATCGCCTCGTCACGACTCAATTGCGACTTCTTCTTCGCATGTCTTCTTTTCAGCAGCAAATAGATAATTACAATCGGAACAGCGCCGATGAAGATATATAAGGAAACGTCCTTGACCATGCCTTCCGCCGCTCTGCCGTACATATAGAACAATAGACCGACGGCGTAAAATTTAACTGCCCGCCCAATAGCGGCATAAGCCATCAATCGCCATAACGGAAAATTCATACAACCCGACAGGATGGTGAATACCTTGAACGGAATCGGCGTGAACGAGCCGATTAGGATGGCCGTCTCTCCATTTTTCTGGAACAGTTGAGTAGCGGAGTCGATCCACGATTTCTTAAGAAGCTTGTAAAGAACGGAATGGCCAAGCACTTTACCGATTAGATAACCGAACGGCGTGCCAAGCAAACAGGCGATATAGCCTACGGTAGCCAGCCATAAGGCATTAGACGGATCTAGAAGGCTTAAGGATACTTGGAGGAAGAAAGCGGGAATTGGAAAAATAACGGCATCCGCGAATGCATGGATAAACATCCCCCAAGCGCCGTAATCCATTAAAAAATCGATGATACTCTGAAACATGGCTGCATACCCCTATCTGGAAAATCACATATTCTCGCCAATCTTCCAATTATTATATGGTAATGGTAGCCCTCCAAGCCCGTTTAAACAATAAGTCCGGGTCCAGTTTCCTTCTAGTCCTGAGACCAGGTTCATTTCCGCCGACGGTCCATTCCCTAATCATGCCCGGCTTGCGTATGCTAGAAGCTGTCATGATCGAAATGAAAGCGTAAAGGCGGGAGAATGGTGGATAAATACCGGAATATTCTTATTCTTACGGCAAGCTTCGGGGATGGTCATCTCCAAGTATCACAGGTAATGGAACAGGCGTTCAATCGCTTGGGGTATTCTTCCGTGCGAATTATCGATTTATTGCAGGAGGCGCACCCTGTTCTAAACGCAGTAACCCGGTTTGTCTATCTTCGCAGCCCGGTCTTCTCTGCGCTTGGATTCGATTATTACGGCTGGAGCTATTATTACACCCGTAACTTAAAAACGAACAGCGTGCTGGCAAAGAGGATCAATCGTCTAGGCATGAGGCGCCTGCTTGATGTTATCCGGGAAGAACAGCCATCCGCTATCGTACTCACTTTCCCGTTCGGAGGCATATCGGATCAGCTGCGAAACCAGATGTTCAATATCCCGATTTTCACCATCGTAACCGATTTCGGCTTACATAACCGTTGGTTGTATACGAATTCCCAACAGTTCTATGTGGCGACGGAAGATTTGAAGCAATCGATGATCAAGTCCGGCGTTCGAAGAGACCGAATTACAGTAAGCGGAATCCCGGTTCGCGAGGCATTCTGTGACACTATGCCCCATGAAAGAATGCCGCACCACCGCTCGATCCTCGTGATGGCGGGTGCGCATGGACTTCTTCCGGACATTAGCATGATGATCGGGCAACTGCTGCTAATCCCTGACGTGGAAGTGATCATTGTGTGCGGTAAGAACAACAAGCTGAGGAGGGAGCTGGAGGACCAATTCAAGCGCAAGCCTCAGGTTCGACTGCTCGGTTATGTTCACAAGCTCCATCAATTCATGCGGAACGCATCCTGCATGGTGACGAAAGCCGGAGGCATCACGTTGTCCGAGGCTATACAGCTCCGCACGCCGATATTGATCTTTAAGCCTTTTCCCGGACAAGAACGGGAGAATGCGTTGTATTTGGAAAATAAGGGAGCTGCTTTCGTGTGTAACGACGTTGCCGAATTGAAAGAGCAAGCAGAGAGACTGCTCGGCGATACGCCGGAGAAACAAATGACGCGTGAGAGCTTGCGTTCGCTGAACTATGGACACGCCGCCATTACGATTGCCGGCGACATTATTCGAAGGCAACAAGCAACTATTTCCGAAGGGGAATCCATCGTAAATGAAGCATAAAAGGGCTGAGGACTTATCAACATCTTTTCTAAAGCTGGCAGCTGTTTTATTTTTGACGGAGACGGCTAGGAGCGCATTTTTACTCTCTTTTTTGCCTGCATACGCGGAAAGTCTCCATATTTCCATTGCCATGGTCGGGGCTGCCGTATCCGTGCACTATGTGGCGGATACCTTGATTAAAGTCGTCGCCGGTTACATTCTTGATCGTTTTCCCGCACGCTTCATCCTGCACGGATTTCTTCTCATCGGCGCGATCGGCTTATGCCTCTCCTATTTCGGCAGAGAGCCTTGGATGTTAATTTGCGGCGCAGCGCTGCTTGGCATTGGGGTTTCCCCGGTCTGGCTGCTCGTTCTGAGCAGAGTGAAAGAGAGTCGTCGCGGAACGCAGATGGGTTCGATTTATACGGTCTGGCTCATTTCTCTCGGACTTGGTCCTGTTGCCATTAACTTCGTCATCGACCGCGGGTTTGCGTTGTCTTTTTGGTTAATGGCAGGCTTATGGCTCGTCGGCTGGCTCGTCGCAGCCGGATCGAACATGGAATATAAACCTGCGGGCAGCAAACGCGTGATGCCGCTTATGAGGCAGCTCGAACGTATGCGGAATAACCTGATTCTGATGAAGCCGCTTATTCCGGGGATGGTATTGCAAACGGCCGCTGCCGGCTTGCTCATCCCCGTGCTGCCTGCTTTCGCTTCTAAACATATGAATTTGAGCTATTCGAATTATTCGCTCGTACTGATCGCCGGAGGGCTCTTCACCGTTTTATTCTTGATTCCGATGGGGCGTCTGTCGGATAAGTGGGGGTACCGCCGATTCTTGATCGCAGGCTTTGCAGTTTTATCGCTTGCGCTATTTTTATTGCTGTACGCTTATGATTTCTTCAGCACGGTCCTGTTGGCCGCCCTGCTGGGCATTGCCTATTCAACCGTACTGCCGGCCTGGAATGCATTAATGTCTCATTATGTTCAATCTGACCACAAGGCGACGGACTGGGGGATTTTATCCGGGGTCGAGGGGATCGGTGTCATGATCGGCCCGATCGTGGGCGGCTGGATTGCGAGTCAATACAGCGAACCGGTAACGATCGCCGTCAGCGCGACCTTGCTGCTGGCTATCGCCGTATTCTATCTGTTTAACCCGATACGCGGCAGAACTGTTCAGACAGCAGACAGCAGCAGTGAACGACTTTGAAACGGATGAAGGTGCGCAGATATGTTAAAACGTTTTTTGGAGCGGTTTCAACATCATGATAACCGTATATTTTACTGGTTCAATCGCAGAATCAGCCATTCGCGTTTGGATCGGTTCCTTGCGCTCTTCACTCATATGGGGGGAGCGGTCTTCACGATTATGCTGACGCTGTCGGTAGCGTTGTTCGCATCCGAACCATGGAGCGGCGCGGGCTGGCAGAGCTTTGCCGCTTTGTCCGTTAGTTTTCTTATTACAACGCTGATCAAGAAGAAGCTGCAGAGAATCAGACCCTGCCTGGTGCTTGACGAGGCGAAGGCGGTCATTTCTCCGCTCTGGGATCCTTCATTCCCATCGGGCCATTCTACAGCTGTCTTCTCGGTCATTACGCCGTTCTTGTTTGTATCGCCATGGTTGACTCTCTTGCTGGTACCGCTGGCAGCGACCGTTGGATTATCGCGTATTTATTTAGGGATGCATTATCCGTCGGACTGCTTGGCCGGCTGCTTTGTCGGAACAACCACAGCTTTGTTTATCGTCTATGCGATGGGTATGCAGGCTTAATTACAAGCCTTAGTTCGCCGTCAGATCTATGCCGTAATCCTTCGCGAACACCAAATGGGTGTCCACCTTGACATCGTTTCCAGCGGACTGCAGATTGTACACGCGGGCGCCGCGCAGCCTGTTCCGCTCCGCCCCTTCCAGCCCGTATGCGCCGAAGCCCGTGCTGCCGCAGTAACCGAGCATAACGCCGTAATAATTGCCGGAGTACGTGTTCACATGATCATGTCCGCAAAATACCCCTTTCACGTCACCCCGCTCGAGAATAGCGGAGAACATGCCGCTGTTAATCGGGCCGGGGCATTCCTCCTCGTTCCTTTCGCCCACGATGCCATGACGCGCTACTGCTCTGGCATGATCGGCGTCCGTTCTGCCGTCCACGCTGGCAAACCACATAAACCGGTACTCCCACAGCGGGATATGAATGAACATGAGCGACGGAATTTTCCGGCCAAACTTTCTCTCAAGCGCCTCGGAGGTTTCCGTATACCAGTTGACCTGATTGTATCTAAGCCAATCCCAATCCGGGTACCCTTCGAAGCTTTGTCCGGCGATTTCCTTCGGCGCGTACCGGCCGGCGTCGAGCAGCCACAGGTTGAACACGGGATTCTTGCTGTTATGACCGCCGATCAATATATTCATATTGCCTGTTCCGGTAATGCCCTTCACGCCTTTATCGTTCCTGTTGTATGTATAGGAGCGATAGAGTTGAAGCATCGCTTCCTCGTCGTAGCCGCTGTTCGGCATAGAATCCTGGTCATGATTGCCGAAGGTAATCGCCCAAGGAATGCCGCGATCCTCCATCGGCATCGCAATGTTGTTGATCGCCTTCTTCACTTCGTCCGGCGTGTCGGTTCCGCCGGTAATGTTGTCCCCGTTCAGCACGACAAAGTCCGGTTTCTGGTCGTCCAGCACCTTCTCCATAAGCTCCACGGTGCGGGGATCGATATCCTCATCATCTTGAGTATCGTTGAACTGTACGATTTTGAACGTACCGTCTGCGCGAAATTGCAGCTTTACGTCGCCGTGCGGTTTATCCTTCTCTTTCTCGTTCTCCTTCGCGGAAGCGGTGCCTGACAGCAAATCCGACGGAAATCCCGAAGCCCCTGCAGCCAGCGCCAACGCGCTTAATCCGCCGATTTTCAAAAATTGCTTCCGGTCCATGCCCTTCTGATCCATTCCGTTGCTCAAGTGAATACCTCCTAGTAAAGTTTCGATCGTCAAAACTTGTCTTCGAGAGTGTCGTGAACAGTTCCACTTTAGCCGCTGAAATCGATGTTTATGTTTGCTGCATGATAAGTCTGTGTAAATCGGTGAAAATGAGATTTCGGTCGCAGGCCTCAAGTCGCACCCTTTCGTTCCTCTGTAAATAAAGTCCTGGTTGGCAGGCGGAGCTTTATTATAACCGCTCATTCCTGACAACATCATGTCAGCGTTCATCCCGAATGAGAGAGCAACATTGTGAATGCAGCCTTATGTTAAAACTAAATGGCAGCAAATAATTCTCGTGAGGAGCTGGGAAAATGAAAAGGTTAACAGGCAAAGTTGCATTAGTTACGGGGGCAAGCCGGGGAATCGGCCGCGCGATTGCGAAGCGCCTTGCGGAGGACGGCGCGCTAGTAGCGGTGCATTACGGAGCAAAACACGGCGCCGCGGAAGAGGTTGTCCGCGACATCCAATATCAGGGCGGGTCGGCATTCACGATCGGTGCTGATTTTCAATCGCAGAACGGCGTACGTGATTTGTTCGCTGCTCTGGACGCAGCGCTTCAGGATCGAACGGGAAGCGACCGCTTCGATATTTTAGTTAACAATGCAGGTATCGGTCAAGCATCGACCATCGAGGATTTGACGGAGCAAGCTTTCGATGACGTTATGGGCATTAACGTGAGGGCTCCGCTTTTTGTCATCCAGCAAGCCCTTCATCGTCTGAGGGACGACGGCCGTATCATCAATATTTCGTCCTTGACCACGCAAGCCGCTTATCCGAATCTGCTCGGCTACAGCATCGCCAAAGGAGCAGTCAATACTTTAACGTCTACTTTGGCCATGCAGCTCGGTTCACGTAAAATAACCGTCAATGCCATTTTGCCCGGCATCATTGATACGGATATGAATACAGCGACGCTGCAGGATCCGGAGGGAAGGAAATTCGCCGCAGGCCTGTCCGTCTTTGGCAGATGGGGGCAGCCGGAGGACATTGCGGATACCGCTTCGTTTCTTGCCTCAAGCGACAGCCGCTGGATTACCGGCCAACTCATTAATGCAAGCGGAGGATCGCATCTTTAAGCCGGATCGGAGCCGTTAATAGTGAAGACAGGTCCAAAGCTGCAAGCGCAAGCTTTGGACTGTCTTCTTATTTTATATACGTTCCTTCACCCAAACCGCCATCTCGCCTTTGCCGCGGTTCGCCCAGGCGTAATAAGGGATGAATCTGGCGACAGCCGGCTTCAAGCTAACGTTCGAATCCGTACGGTACAGGTCCGTTCCCCATTGCGCAAGCTCCAATCTTAACGCTTCCGCCGTTATCACTTCCAGCCCGCCGGCCAGCTGATCGTCATAGCTCGTTTCCAGCTTCGAATCCTGCGGCAGCATAAGCTGCTGCAGCTGAGGACCGTTATCCGCTTCCTCGATGCAGTAAACGAGCGGACCGCGCTGCAGCGCTACCTTGCCCGCATTCCCCTTCACGAGCGGATGGCTTCTGACCCGCATGACCGGCATCTCAAGCGTGAGCTCCACCGTATCCCCGTCCGACCACATACGATCGATCATGGCGTAACCGTCCGCTATCTTGTCCGCGATGGAGAAGACGGTTCCGTTCACCAGCACCTCCGCTTGAGGAGACCAATCCGGAATGCGCAGCGCGAGAGCGAACGCCGTCGGCTGCTGGACCGAAAGCTCGAAGCGGACCTTTCCTTCCCAAGGCATGTCTGCTTGCTGCTTCAGCCGAAGCTGCGTTCCGTCCAGTTGCAGATCGACCTCACCGCCGATATAAAGATGGCTGTAGACGGTATTGTCCTTAACGGAGTACAAGTATTCGCCAAGCGAAGCAAGCAGGCGGGCGATGTTCGGCGGACAGCATGCGCATCCGAACCACTCCTGGCGTACCGGCTTAACGTGATTGAAGTTTTTATTCCGTCCCTCGCATACCTCAGGCGTCACCTCGAGCGGATTGACGTAGAAGAAATGTCTCCCGTCGCGCGACATGCCCCCAAGAACCGTATTGTAAAGCGCGCGCTCCATCACGTCCGCGTAACGGCTGTTCGGCTCCAGCTGCAACATCCGGTGCGCGAAGAAGATAAGGCCGATCGCCGCGCAGGTCTCGGAATAGACGGTATCATTCGGCAGGTCGTAATCGAACGAGAACGCTTCGCCATGCGCCATCGATCCGATACCGCCTGTAATATACATTTGTTTGGAGGCGATATTATCCCACAGCCTGCGGCATGCCTCCAGTAGCGATTCGTCTCCCGTTTCCCTGGCGATGTCGGCCATGCCGGCCAGCATATAGACAACGCGCACCGCGTGTCCGACCGCCGCTTCTTGCTCGCGTACCGGCTTATGAGCCTGGAAATAAGCGTGATCGATATGGATTTTGTCCTTGTTCCAGTGCGTCGTCCATCCTCTTCGCTCCGCCTCTTCGACGAAGAAGCTTGGCTGCTGGCCGCGCTTATCGATAAAATAACGGCTAAGCTCCAGATAACGGCGCTCGTTCGTTGCCTCGTAAAGCTTGACAAGAGCCAGCTCAACTTCCTGATGGCCGTCATAGCCCGCAATCTGTCCCGGTCCGTCGCCGAATGTGGCTTCGATATCGTCCGCGATACGGCACACGATATCAAGCAGCTTCCGCTTGCCCGTCGCTTTGTAGTAAGCAACGCCCGCTTCAATCATATGCCCGGCAGAATAGAGCTCGTGGCACTCCGTTAAATTCGTCCACTTCTGGTCCGGTTCCTTGATCGTAAAAAAAGTATTCAAATAGCCGCTTGGCTGCTGAGCCTTCCCGATGATATCGATCATCTCGTCCGCCACTTGCTCCAGTGCGTCATCCCGCTTCGTCACGAGCAGATACGCAACGGCTTCAAGCCATTTGGCAACGTCTGTATCTTGAAACACATATCCGTAAAATTCGCCTTCCGTAAGTCCGGCGGCGATTTTGAAGTTGCTGACCGCACCGCTGCGCTCTGCGCCCTCAACCCGGTCGTTGATCGCTTCCCATTGATAAGGAACCACTACATTCCTTACTAATTCAACATAATAATTCCAGAAGTTATCTTGAATCCGCACATGCTCAAGCGCAACCGGCCGCGCCTTGTCCTTATTTACGGTTTGTCCCATTTCATGCTCGCTCCTTCATGAGATATTATAAATTTCATACTGCTGATTCCTATTGTATGCGTTACAATAATACAAAACTATAAAAGATAAGAACCTGTTTCTTATAAAATATCACACAAGCACTAAGGAGGATGCCAACTTTGGAAGGGAAAGAGCATATCTATTTTGCAGCGCCTCCGCTTCCTTATTATTTGGAAAGCGGAGAGTCGTTCCACTTACCCGGGGTTCAGCATCCCAGCAGGAAGCACCTCGGCATGTTCGACTTAATTCTAATGGAATCGGGACAATTGTTTATCGGCGAGGAGGAGCAGCAGTGGACGTTGACGGCAGGGCAGACGCTGCTTCTGCTTCCCGACCGCTACCATTATTCCGTCAAGCCGTCGGAGGAGAAGGCACATTTTTATTGGGTTCATTTTCAATCGGTAGGGGAGTGGCAGCAATCCGGTCAAGAACATGCGAACCTCAGCCACGATGAGCATTATCAACGTTTCCTTACGTCGCCTTATTCGCTCCATCTGCAAAAAAAATGGACGCTACCCTATCCCGAGCAAGCGTTCCGGCTCATGCGGACGCTTAACAAAGCGGGAGGAGAACGCCAATCCAGCGCGTTCTGGACTCAGCAGCAGACATTCGAGGAACTGCTTCGTATGATGGACCTGCGTCAGAATGAGGACAGCACAAGCCCGGTCGTAACGCTCGCGGAGAAAGCCGAGGCTTATATCAAAAATAATTACCGTTCCGGGATTACGAGCAAAACGCTGACCGAAGCGCTTAATTTTCACTACAACTATATTACACGCTGCATGAAGCAGGTGTACGGCATGACGCCGATCGAATATTTGACAAAATACAGGCTCGAGCAGGCCAAGCTGCTGCTGCTGAAGACGGAATGGCCGGTCGCCGATATCGCCCTCCATGTCGGGTTCGAGAACGTTCCTTATTTCTCGAACTGCTTTGCGGGCCAAATCGGGCTGCCGCCTTCGAAGTTCCGCAGGCAGTATACGACATAAAGCTCTGCGGAACATCGTGCGCGTAAGAAGAGCTATGCCGAACCGAACCCATCCTTTGCACATTTTCAAAAAAACGCTATCATTGTAGGATGAATGGTACCGGCATCACAACTTTATTCAAAGGAGAACCGCTATGTGCAGAAACATTAAGACGTTATATAATTTCGACCCTCCGGCTACGGAGGAGGAAATTCATGCGGCTTCGCTGCAATTCGTAAGAAAGCTCACGGGATTCCATTCACCTTCGAAAGCGAATGAAGCCGCGTTTCACCTTGCGGTCGAGGAGGTAGCCGCAGCTGCCCGGACGCTGCTCGAGTCGCTCGTTACGAGCGCCGATCCGCGCAATCGCGAGACCGAGATCGAACGCGCCCGCGCCAGAAACGCCAAGCGCTTCGGAAGCGGGAATAACGAGAGCAGCACGTAAGCCGTTAAGGCATAACCGGAAAATAAACGGTATAGGTCTCATCCTTGATCTCGTAAAGCGGGATAAAGCGGAAGCCCCGGTCTTGTCCGACCGTCTTGTAATGCCCTGGATTCCACCAGCCGTGATTCCGTTCGCGGTCCGGCGCAAGCAGCGTTTCCGGCTGCTCGGGATGCCCGTATAACCGCCGCTCCTCATCTACCAGCCCGGCAAGCGCAATCGGACCGTCCATGAAAGCGAACGTGCCGGGCTCTCCCGGCAGCTGCTCGGCGGCGAGCTTCTTCGGCAGTTCTACGGATACGACGTCGCCATCCTTCCAAAGCCGGGCGATTTCACAGTAAGACGATGGATCGAACGGTCCTTCCTGTTCCATCCCGTTTACCGTTATTTTCGGTTCTCCCGCAAGCCACCATGGAAGCCTCATCTTCAATAGAAATCGGGTTTCCTTGCTGCAGGATACCGTCAACCGGTAGACGAAACGGTCCGGCCTGCGGACCGGAATCGGAGCAACATGCACCCTCGTAATGGCCTCCATGCCGGAAACCGACCATTTGTTCATGGGATATAAGCCGTTTTGCCCGTCCTGTTCAATTGTGAGACCGATCATGCCGCCATTGCGCTGAAACCGCAGCTTGGAGGGGATCCACTGTATGACGGCGACGCCTTGCTCGTCTTCCCTATAAATTTGCGACTCGTAGGAGGCGTTCGCTTGAATGAGCGTGCCATGGCAGCACCAGAAATGCTGCGTCTCAGACCCCCAAGTCTTGCTGCTTCCTGCCCCGAGCCCGAGAAAATACGTCACCATGCCCGTATCCCCATGCTGGTGAGCGAGTACGCCGTTAATAAATCTTCTTTCCCAGTAATCGGCATAGGCCGGATTTCCGGTCCAGCGGAGCAGGTACCCCGCAAGCCGCATCATGTTATAGCTGCAGCAATGTTCCTGACCGGCGCCGAGAAGGGCCGCCATCTCCCCGCCCGGCATCCACAGTTCGCCGTTATCTCCGGCCCCGGTACATAGATAACCCCGGTCCGTCACGGCGCAAGCCCAGAATGCCTCGACCACACGGCGGAACCGTTCGTCGCCGGTTACTTCATAGGCTCTTGCCGCGCCTAGAATTTCCGGAATTTGCGTATTGGCATGTTTATTCGTCAGCACATCCTCTCCAGCCAGCAGACGATTGAAGAAGCGACGGCGGTCATAACGGCCGATCAACTGACGGTGCTTCTCCTCGCCGGTCACTCCGTACAAATCCGACCAGACTTCCAGCATGCCTCCGGTTTCCATATCAAGCAGTTCATCTAACTGTTCCTGCGTGAAGCCGCTTGTCCAGCGTTCAATCCATACCGCCATTCCCTTCATTATAGCCAGCGCCTGCTCATTACCCGTCAGGGCGTACATATCGTATAACCCCATCAGCAGCTTGTGAATCGTATAATGAGGCGCCCATACCCAATTTCCGCTCATCATACGAACCATGAAGGATTCGGGAAAAGCCGCCAGCCATTCTCCCCCGTTCGCCTCCTGGCATTTAGCCAGCTCCGCGACGATATGGTCCGCTTTTGCTTTAACCGGCATATCCTTCGTCTGGGCGTATATTCGCGCCGCCGCCGAAAGCCAGTGTCCCATCATATGCCCACGCAGCTCGCAGGTTGGCGATTCCCAGCCCCAGTGCCAATGCTCCGGACCGTCCTTATTCGTCGCGGAAGCCGTCGTTGTTCCGCCGTTTCCGCTGTAGCTCCACAGCCCTGCCTCCAAATAAAAGCTCCGGAGCAGATTCTGGTCCGTCAAGCTCATGACGTATTTTTTATTAAGCTCGAAACGTGCGCGGAGAGGGCCGTCCAATAGCTGAACCTGCCCTGGCCGGAATTCGGAGAATACATGAGCCATTTTGGAATAACCTCCTTATTTTTATGCTTTAGATTTATTTTAAATGGGACTACAATAAGGAGGAATGCACGAAATCGGAGATTACATATACTTTTTTTAGGTATAATGAATCAAGAACGTTTATCCGAAAAGGAGGTGTCAGGGATCGATACCGATATTTATTTAACTGCCGACCGAATGCCTCTCGTAAGGGATATAGGCTGGAACCAGACCCGCTCCCTCTACACCCATCCCGACCGGATCCTGGACTATGACGTGTTTTTATTCGTAACCAAGGGCAGCATGCAGGTGATCGAAGAAGAAACGGAATTTGTAATCGGAGCGGGGGAGCATCTGTTTCTAAAGAAAGGCCTTCATCATGGGGGCTTGCCGAGGACCGAGCCGGGAACTTCCTGGTACTGGATTCACTTCAAGGCAGTCGCAGACGGGCGGGTGAGCTATAAAGAACATCTGCCGATGCTTGAGCTCGGCACCTATCATCCGCACCATTACGAATACCGGTTCGCAATGCCGAAGCATGGAGTCTCCTCCATTCATCACACGCTGGAGACCCGTCTGCTGAAGCTGCTGGACGATTATCATCTGCAGCAGGAGCACCGAATGACGAGAATCAGCATGCAGGCCTATCATTTGTTTCTGGACCTTCATCAAGCCTCGGTCAAGCGTGAGAGCCGGGAGGATAGCGCCGGGAAAAAAGCTGCGGTCACAGGCAGGGTTATAACTTATTTAACGGAGCATGCGGATCGGGACTTTGATTCGGAGAGCTTAAGCGGACAATTAAAGCTGAATTACAGCTATTTGTCATCGGCCTTCAAGAAGTCCACCGGCCAAAGCATCGTTGAAGTCCATACGAAGCTTCGGATGAACAAAGCGATCGATCTGATGCGCAATACGTCATTAAACGTTTCCGAGATCAGCGAACGGCTCGGATACAAAAATCCCTATTACTTCAGCAGGGTGTTCAAGAAGGTGCTTGGTGAAGCGCCGTCGTCTTATCGGAGGCATTTCTATAAATGATAAAAGAAAAGAACGCTTAGTCCTGCTAAGCGTTCTTCCATCCAACCTTCTATCGCAGCTTTGTTTCCTCCGGCCATAGGATCGAAGGTACGCCGCGCGTCCTCGAACAAGGAGGGGCCGGGCTTCAGCACATACCGAAGATGCGTATCCAATGCTTTCAGGAAAGCGCCGATGCCGTTGCGGCTTGCCGGATCGGCATCGGCGCGATTGAGAATGCTGCTCAGTCAACGTTCGAAAATATCCATGTTCGCCTAGAGCGGCTGCAGCCCCTTCTATAGTAAAAGGGGGTTTCAGCGCTTCTACGGCATGCCGCCCCGGCAATACTAAACCGGCCTGATTCTACGGCAGGCCAAACTGCTGCTGATCGACACGGAACCGTCGGCCGGGGATATAGCCTACCGGCTCGGCTACCGGAACGTCTCGCATTTCAGCAAGCCGTTCAAACGATGGATGAACCTGTCGCCCGCGGCGTTCGGCAAGCTTACGCATTCACGTTAAAAAACTCCGCTTCACAGAGACGGGCCGCTTGCCGCAAGAGACCGCTTCAGCCAGTCGTAAGACTTGCGTCCGCTGATCTCGTGCGCGCCGGGAAACACATCCGTCTCCAGCTCCGCGCCGGCCCCTTCTGCCTCATAGATCGCCTTAATGACAGCGGCCGCCTTTCGAAAGCCGTCAACTGGAAAAATCCGATCCTTCTCGCCTGACTCCAGAAATAACGGCCTGGGAGCCGCGAGGCCGATCAGCTCAGGCAGCTCGGCATGCTGCAGCAGACCCGGTGTATAGTTGTCGATACAGTGATTAACCGCAAATATGCTGTCTCTGAACGTATTCGTAAACCCTGTCAATACAAGCGACTGAATCCGTTCTTCCAGCACCGCGGAGACATAAGCGATCAGCGCGCCGCCGGAGAAGCCCATCGCTCCGACGCGGCCGCCTTCAACCTCCGGCCTTGAAGCCAAATAATCGAACGCCTTCAGCGCCTCCGCTACGCGCAGACCCGTTAAGGTTTTGCCGAGCATCATCAACTGTGTGGACAAGCGGAAGCAGGAGCTCGGCGCATCCGGATTCACGGCAAGATCGGCCAACAGCCGGCGTTCGCCGAAACCGATAACGTCCGGCGCTATAACGGCGAGTCCCCTCTTCACCAGCTGCAGGGCAAAATGCTGATGGATGCCCGGCTTTCCCTCGTCCGCCGAACCATCCGGCAGCAGGCCTACAATTTCCCGGCTTCCGTAACCATGACCGTGAAGCGCAAGCACGCCGGGCAGAGGCCCGTCCGCATTTTTCGGAATGAGCACATACGCCCCGAAGGTTAATCCCGGCGTAGCGGACAGCTCCACCCTCTCGCGGATATACCCTTCGCATTCGACGCGCTCCAGCAGCTTGGGCTCATGCCCGATATTCGAGTCGAACGAGCCGACCGCCTCGCGCAGCGCCGCTTTCAGCTTCGGTTTGCGTTCGTTCAGGTGCCCCGCCTTCGTTTCATTCCGGTGACGGGCAACCGCCTCCTCATAAAGCTTTTCCAATAAGGCATCCCCATTCCACATCTTCAGCCCCTCCTTCTATTTTCGGTACGATCCGCCGCGCTTGACCGCCCTTAGCAGCCATAATCGAGGTAATCATAGATGTACGGTCTGCATCCAGTTCCCTGTTAGATACATTCGTTCCGGTCGCGCTGTTTCCTGTCTGATCCTTAAAGCATTTTAATGGCTTTGCAGAGCTTCCGGTATGCGTTTTTTTAATGAATAATGTCACTTTTTAAAGCCAATGGTCTCGCCTGCGCGTATTGGCCCAAGTCTTGACGGGCCCGCGTACAAATTTACGTGCTGGTTAAAATAGAGTGTTGAATTTTTATTCTTAACACTGTATATTTATACAATACATTGGATAAACGGGAGGCTTGTCATGATACAGTTAGAGAACTCAGTGACCCACGCTTTGCTCGAATCGGCGGAAAAATCGGTTTTATTTACGGCGCGCCGTCCTGACATCGTGATGGAGCGCGGTGAAGGCATGTATCTGTGGGATACGGATGGAAAATCGTATTTAGACTTTGTCGGCGGCTGGGCCGTCGCGAACCTGGGCCATTCTCCGGCCGTGCTGCAGGAGGCGCTGTCACGCCAGGCTTCGACCTTGGTCCATGCGAGTCCCGGCTACTTCAACAAGCCGATGATTGAGTTTGCCGGGCAGTTGACCGGCGTAAGCGGAATGGATAAAGTATTCTTCGCAAGCAGCGGCGCCGAGGCGAACGAGAGCGCGATTAAACTGGCAAGAAAGCACGGAGCGGTTAATCTCAGCGGAGCCTACGAAATCATTGCGTTAAGAAACGGTTTTCATGGGCGAACGTTAGCGACGATGTCCGCAACCGGTAAGCCGCATTGGAAGGAGCTGTTCGCACCGAAGGTAGACGGCTTCACGCATGTGCCGATCAATGATCTGGATGCTTGCTTCGCTGCCGTGACGAACAATACCTGCGCGATCATGTTGGAGCTCATCCAAGGCGAGGGCGGCGTTCACGCAGTCGATGAAGCCTATCTATACGGCCTGCGTAAAATGTGCGATATGTACGGGATGCTGCTTATATTCGATGAAGTGCAGACGGGGATGGGCAGAACGGGCAAGCTGTTCGCTTACGAGCATTACGGGATCAAGCCTGATGTGCTGACGTTGGGCAAAGGAATCGGCGGCGGCTTCCCGCTGGCGGCGATGCTGACGCTCGGCAAATACGATTTGTTCGAGCCGGGGGATCAGGGAGGCACGTACAGCGGTCAGCCGCTTGCGATGGCGGCCGGCAGCGCGGTGCTTCAGGAGCTGCTGCAGCGGGATTTGGCCGGAAATGCAGAGCGGCAGGGCAGCTATTTAGTGAAAAAGCTTAAGGAGCTGTCCGGCCAATATCCGATAACCAACGTCCGCGGCAAAGGCCTGCTGCTGGCATTCGATGTGCCGGAGGGCGCAAGCACAGAGCTGTCCGCGATTTGCCTGCGCGAAGGCTTGCTTATTAACTCGCCGGGACCGTCAACCATCCGGCTGGTGCCGCCGCTGATCGTCACGCAGCAGCATATCGACGACATGCTGCTCATCCTTCGCCGCGCGTTCGTTCAGTTGCAATCATTTTAGCCGGGCACGTCTGGCTGTCCAGTCCGCAAATGCTCAGATACGCGAGAAAGCAATGAAGTGACAATCACTTCGTTGCTTTCTTGTTATGATGCAGTATGAGCAGCAGATTGCACGATATAGCTTCTTCAGACGCGAGGAACATGGGATGAATGAGCGAATAACAGGAAAAACTCCCGCTATTTGGAACGAATATGTCTAAATATCGGAATTAAACGGAATTCCTCCAGCTAATATCCAAGTAATCGTCGTTTTTGTAGAAAACAACCGATATTAACGGTAGAAATTCCCTTGAGAAACTCGCTTCCCCATCATCGTAATATTTTAGATGGAGGTATTCCCTTCCCTCTATTATCATGAAGCATCGGCAAGGCAAGCTTCGAACCGGTTATTTTCTTAAGCAGCATGTCGCTTGGCTGCGCTCGGCATCTCAGCCCATGCGTTCGCTTCATGCCGAGTACTCGCAGACTGTACTCTCGCACACGATGCTCTCAAATACCGTACTCTCACATACCGCGCTCTCTACATTCCCGTGCTCTCGCTGATTGTACTCCCTACCATGCACTCGCTGACAGTACTCTCATCGCAGACTGTACTCTCACATGCCATACTCTCACATACCATGCCTTCGAATACCGTGCTCTCACATGTCATTCTCTCACATACCGTGCACTCGCAGACTGTACTCTCACATGCCATGCTCTCACATACCATGCCCTGCATACCGTTCCCTCACATGCCGTTCTTCCGCATGCAGCTCGGCTCGCTCGGCTTATCCATCGCGTTCCGCAATTCATCACTACTGCCTTACCACTTTAACGCTCGATCCTCATAGTCGACATAGTCGCAAGCTAAATGCTCGGCATCGATCTTGAGGCGCGCTTCGATGACCTTCAGAATCGAGCCGGCGGATTGCTCCGGCGTAAGCGTCGCCCCCACGTCCAGCTTGCCCTGCATATAGGTCTGCACCCAGCCCGGATGCACCACGAGCACTCGCCCTCCAAGCGGCTTGATCCGGTTATGGATCAGCTTCGATTGCATGTTAAGAGCCGCCTTCGACATGCAGTACGCATACCAGCTGTCGCGACGGCAATCGCCGATGCTGCCCGCTTCCGAGGAAATATTGACAAGGCATTTCGATTCGCCGTTCAGCAGCAGCGGCATGAAGGCCTGGCTCATCCGAAGACTTCCTAACGCGTTGACATTAAATACGGTCATCATCTCTTCATAGTTCAGCGAATCCATTACCGTCGCTTTGATGTCGCCCAGAATAGCCCCGTTATTGATGAGCAGATCAATCCGGTCCGTATGCTCCGACGTTGCCCGCAGCGCTTCCGCGACGCTATCATCCCTGGAAATATCAAGCCGCAGCACATGCAGCTGATCTGCATAGTTGTCCTTCAGCCGCTGCAATGCCGGCACCTCCGCCGCATATTGCCCGGCGAACACCCGGGCGCCTTCCGCTAACAATGCCCCGGTCAGCGCAAGCCCTACTCCTCGGTCCGCGCCTGTTACGAATGCCGATCCCACCATGGATAAGCTCCTCCCTATTATTCGTTATCACTTAAGAATGTTGGATAAGCCGCTCTGCATATTTTAGTACGGTTGTTAATGTGCCTAATAGCAGGAGGGCTTTCATTGTGCGTTCAAGAGCTGCAAGAACGAAGGAATTTACCGTCTACGTTGTTCCGGCCTGGAAGTGGAAGGAGTTTATCGCCTTCGAGCTGATCGGCGGCACAGCCTTCTATCTCGTTTGTCGAAAAATAGCTCATTCCGAGCTGTTCGGGATTGCAGCCAACATCGCATTGCCCCAAATGCTCAAATATATCATGAGCTCCTACCGGAAGCAGGCAAAAGACGCTCCGCAGCCCCCGCCAAGCTAAACGGGACCGCGGAACGTCTTCTTCTCAGGAGCGGGCGGCCGCTTTCCTACGCGTTTCCTGCCGTTGCGCTTCGAAATAAAGATATAAATATCTTATCTATTCTCGGTTTAGAATCCGAAATAAGCCTTAGCATTGCGGTAGGAGATGTTCTGAACCATATCGCCGAGCAGCTCCATATCCTGCGGCGCCTCGCCGTTCTCGACCCACTCGCCGAGCAGGTTGCAGAGCAGCCTTCTGAAATATTCGTGCCTCGTATACGAGAGGAAGCTGCGGGAATCGGTCAGCATGCCGACAAAACGGCTGAGCAGGCCTAAATTCGCGAGCGCATTCATCTGATCCAGCATGCCGTTCTTCGTATCGTTGAACCACCATGCCGAGCCGAGCTGGATTTTGCCCGGAATGCCGCCGCCCTGGAAGCTGCCGATAATCGAGCCAAGCACGTCATTGTCCTTCGCATTAAGCGAATACACGATCGTCTTCGGCAGCGCATCATCCGTATCGAGCGCATCCAGCAGCCTTACAAGCGGATAAGCTACCGCACTGTCGTTGATCGAGTCGAAGCCCGTATCCGGACCCAGCTTGCCGAACATACGTGAGCTGTTGTTGCGCGCGGCGTTGATATGGAACTGCATCGCCCAGCCGTGCTTCGCGTAGAGTCGTCCCATGAAAAGCAGCGTGTACGTTTTATACTGCTTCTCTTCCTCCAGGCTGACGCGCTCGCCTTTCAACGCCTTTGCAAATATCGCAGCCGCTTCCTCCTTGGTTGCCTCCGCGTAAGCCACGTAATCGAGCGCATGGTCGGACACCTTGCAGCCGACTTCGTTGAAGAAACGGATTCTTTTCTCCAGCGCATTCAGCAGCGCGTCATAGTTGTCGACCGGGGCTGCCGAAGCTTCCCCTAGCTTGCCGATCCATTCCAGGAAGGTCGGGCGGTTAATTTCGAGCGCCTTATCCGGCCGGAACGACGGCAGCACCTTTACGTTAAAATCGTTCAATTCCTTGATCGCGATATGGTATTCGAGCGAGTCGACCGGATCATCCGTCGTGCAGATAACCTCTACGTCCGACATGTTGATGATATCGCGAGCCTTGAAGCTGCCGCTTGTCAGCCTGGCGTTCACCTTCTCCCAGATCGAAGCCGCATTGCCCTCGTTAATCAGATCATCGACTCCGAAATACCGGCGAAGCTCAAGATGCGACCATTGATAGAGCGGATTGCCGATCGTCTGCGGCACGGTTCTCGCCCAAGCCTCGAAACGCTCATAGTCGGTGACGCCTTCGCCGCCGGTCACGTACTTTTCTTCCACTCCGTTAGCACGCATGGCCCGCCACTTGTAATGATCGCCGTAAAGCCAGGCCTCCGAAATGTTCTGAAAGCTTGTGTTCTCATAGATCTGCTGCGGGCTCAGATGGCAGTGATAATCGATAATCGGCATGCTTTTCGCAAAATCATGGTATAGCCGTACCGCCGTTTCATTCGATAACAAAAAATTGTCGTCCATAAATGGCTTCATTCCAGCTTCCCCCCTCATCCTATTTGTGAAACTTTACCAGATCGTCGATCTGCACGGCTTGGCCTGTTTGAATCGAACGGTTCGCGGCAATGCCGGTCAGAATCGAGCGTGCGCCGTCAATATGGTTCGCCGCGCGGTTGAACGGATCCTCGACCGGCGTTCCGAACAGGTCGTTCAGCAGGACCGGATCTCCGCCGCCGTGACCGCCGACGCCTTCCTCGACATCAACCGCATACGGCGCGCCGAACATCGGGTACACCGTAATCGACTTCCCCTTCAATGCGCCCTCCTGCGATTTCTCGCCGCCGGAATTGACGTAGGACTGCTCGACGATGCTCATTTCGAGCCTGCCCTTCGTTCCGTTGAACGCGATCCGGTAGCCTTCCCACGGAAGATAAGCGTTCAACGAATAAGTCAGAATCGCATTATTTTTGTAGCGGACAAGCACGCCCATCGTGTCCTCGATATTAATGCCGTCTCCGAATACGCTCTGATCGCGGCGGTAGCCGTCCTCATGCTCCGCATCCAGGTACATCGCTTTCAAATGCTCATTTTTATCCAAGTGTAGCGCAAAAGGATCGTTCGCGGCAATCGGATTTCCCGTCGCGCGCTCATAAAACTTCGTTTCCCCGCGCTGCTCCGCGTTCTCGCGGCCGTAGAACAGCAAATCGCCGAACGCGAACACCGACTCCGGCTGCGAACCGATCCAGAAGTTGACCAGATCGAAATGATGAGTCGACTTGTGTACGAGCAAGCCGCCGCTGTTTTGTTTGTTTCGATGCCATCTGCGGAAGTAATCGGCTCCATGCTGCGTGTTAAGCAGCCATTCGAAATGAACGGAAGTAACCTTCCCGATCGCTCCTCCGGCAATTAATTCTCTCGCTTTCGTATGATGAGGAGCATAACGATAGTTGAACGTCACGCGGACGTTGCGGCCGGTCCGTTCGACCGCGTCGAGAATTTCCTGGCATTTCTTCTCGTCCACCGTCATCGGCTTTTCCGTCACGACATCGCAGCCCAGCTCCAGAGCGCGGATAATATACGTATGGTGGGTCCGGTCCATGCTCGTCACGATCACGGCATCCGGCTTCTCCGTCTCGATCATACGGTCGAATTCATTCGATTTATAAGTACGGACTTGTTCATGGTTATATTTGTTGATCAGGATTTGATTCGCATAATTCATCCGAGTCTGGTTGATATCGCAGAAAGCAAGCAGCTCCGACGTTTCCTTGAAATCGGTTGCAAGCGCTCCGTAAAAAAATTCCGCCCTGCCGCCGCTTCCTACTAATACATAACGTTTTTTGGTCATTGCCGTTATTCCTCCTCTATAATTAGCCTGCTTCCATCATAACGCATCAAAATGGTATAATTCTTGTCATATCATGCTAAAATTCCGTAATACGCCGCATATCTTGCGATTTTGTAAAAGAGGATGACCTTCCATGACCTTTCTATCTGAAGAAGAAAGTTTCGGTGCCATACCCGAATTTTATGTTGAATATCGAAAGCGGTCAGAACCTTATACGATGATGGACGACCATTACCATGATTATTATGAAATTTATTATATGCTGTCCGGCCGGCGCATCTATTTTATCCGGGACCGTTCCTATTCCGTCGAACAAGGCGATCTTATTTTTATTCGCAAGCATGAGCTTCATAAAACGATTCAATCGGGCGAAGACGCCCATGAACGCATCATCCTTCATTTCGACGACGCTTTTTTGAGCCGGCTGGCCGGTCCGCATGCAGACTTCCTGCTGACGCCTTTCCGGCAGCCAAGCAATCTGATCCGCCTGCCGCGGCAAACACAGCTGGCCATCGAGCAAATCTTGCGCCGTTTAGTGGCGGAGATCGCCCAGAAGCCGACCGGGTATGAGCTTATTCCAAGCGGTGCGCTGTCCGATCTTCTGCTGACCGCCTCCAGACATTTGCAGCAGCATGAACAGGCTCCTCTTCATCTCGAAACGCCCATGCATGCCAAAATATCGGAAGTAATCCGTTACATCAATGCGCATTTCGATGAGCCTCTCCGGCTTGGCACGATGGCTGAACGATTCTTTATCAGTCCCCATTACCTAAGCCGTATGTTTAAGGAGATGAGCGGTTTCACCTTCTCCGACTACATCGTTCTTACGCGGATCAAAGAAGCGCAGCGCCTTCTCCGGGAATCCGGGCTCAGCATTACGGACGTCGCGGCGGCTGTCGGCTTCGATAACTTTTCCCATTTCGGCAAAACGTTCAAGAAGATTACCCATATCTCTCCGCGGGAATACCGCAAGCAGTACGGGTAACACGTAGATGTCGCAATTTCATACACTAATCGTCATTAATTTGAAGTAAAAATAAGATTCTAAATATGATAAATTATAAATAGTGTCATGAAATTATAGACGTCAGCAATTTACTTTAATAACGCGCGGGGAGAGATGGACCGATGATTCGAATTGGAAAAATCAGCTATTGGCACGTGCACGCATGGGATTATACAAAACAGGCTCAGGAGCATCCGGGTACGGAAATGGCAGCGGTATGGGATGAGAATCCGGAGCGCGGACAAGCCGCGGCCGAGAAGCTCGGCGTTCCGTTTTATGCGAATTTGGATGAGATGCTGCAGCGGGACGATATCGATGCGGTCATCGTCGATGCGCCTACCGCGATGCATCAAGAGGTGATGGTTGCCGCCGCAAGAGCGGGCAAGCATATTTTCACCGAGAAGGTTGTCGCCGCTACGTTGAAGGAAGTTAATGTTATACTGGATGAAGCAGCCAAAAATAATGTAAAATTAACAGTGTCGCTGCCTCGTTTGAACGACGGCTATACGCTCGCGATCCGCGATATTTTGGAGAAAGGCCTGCTTGGGAAAGTAACGCTTGTCCGCGCCCGCTTATCTCATAACGGCGCAACGGCCGGCTGGCTCCCTGAGCATTTCTACAGCCTGGAAGAGTGCCGCGGCGGCGCGTTAATCGACTTGGGCTGTCATCCGATGTATTTGACAAGGTTGTTCCTGAACGAAATGCCGGGCGAAGTATCGGCGCATTTCGGTTACGTGACGGGCAAGCAGGTTGAGGATAACGCCGTTGCGCTATTGTCCGGATCAACCGGCGCGGTCGGCATCGTTGAGGCGGGCTTCGTAAACAACCATTCCCCGTTCACCATTGAAGTGCACGGTACGGATGGCACGTTGATGTACGGCACGCCGGAGAGCAAGCTGCTGCTTCGTTCCTCCGCCGCCGGCGGAGAATGGACCGAACAATGGGTTTCGTATCCGATTCCAAATGCGAGAGAAAGCGCTTTTCACCAGTGGGTTGGCCATATCGAGAACGGCACGTCGGCTGATGAGAATATTAGCCTGGCCGTTGATTTGACCAAGCTGATGGAAGCGTCGAACCTCTCTGCGCGCGAGCATCGCGCCGTCAGAATCGACGAGCTGAGCGAGTAACTCGTTTTTTTAAGCCACACGCCCAGGAGGAAACGGCATGATCAACTTTCCTTATGAGGTGATGCGGGAACGTCAGGATGCGCTTGAGCGTCTGGAGCTTCGCATCAGATGGGGACCTTATGACATCCATGTGCTTCGATTCCATCTGACGCAGTTTCCTCCGGGACGAATCGTCGGCTTCCACAAGCATGCGGAGTATGAATTCCATTTCATCCCGCAGGGCAAAGGGAAGGTCATCATCGCCGATCAGGAATATGCGCTTAGATCCGGCATGTTTTACTTGACTGGACCGGAAGTGATGCATTATCAGGAGGCGGATGCTCACGAAGCAATGGATGAGCTCTGCCTTCACATTGACATTATCGACCGGACGGAGAACGGCGAAGCGGACGATACGGCTTCTTACGATGACTGGGAAGCGGCGGAAGCCCGCGACTGCATGGACAAACTGAGAACGCTTCCGCATTTCCCGGCCATGGACATTCATCAAGCCATGCCCCGTTTCCTGGAGGCTTATCAAGCCTGCAGCGATAATTTCGTCGGCAGCTATACGACGATCAAGCAAGCGGTCGTCCAAATTCTGCTGAGAGCCGTAAGGGCGTACGATACGGCGAATGAACAGAAGCAGTTTCCAACAAGAGATATGAAGGCTTACCGTTACCGGCTTGCCATGGAGTACATCTATGCGAATTATGACGGCCTCATTACGCTTGAGGATGTTGCGGATAAGCTGAATCTAAGCTCGCGGCATATTCAGAGGCTTTTCAAAGAGCTCCATCACGGACAGACCTTCAGCCGGATTTTGGAGGACATAAGGCTTGCGGTCGTCTGCCGGGAGCTGAAGAACAGCGAGCAGTCCATTGAGAAGATTGCGAAGCTATCCGGATTTGCCGGCGGCAATTACCTGCATGCCGTGTTCCGCAAAAAATTCGGCGTCACCCCTTCCGAATACCGGAAGAACTCGCGTCAAAAAATATCGCAACAGACTTAGAGGAGGATTTTATACCATGTCCAACATTTATCGGGTTGCTATCATAGGCTGCGGCGGGATCGCGAACGGCAAGCATTTGCCAAGCTTGAAGAAATTAAATAATGTATCGCTCGTCGCTTTCTGCGACATCGTGGAAGAGCGCGCTGACCAGGCTGCCGCCAAATACGGCGCTGAGGATGCAAAAGTATATACGAATTACAAGGAGCTGCTGACTGACGAATCCATCGACATCGTTCACGTTTGTACGCCGAACGATTCTCACGCGGACATCGCGATTGCCGCTCTCGAAGCCGGCAAGCATGTCATGAGCGAGAAGCCGATGGCGAAAACCGCCAGCGACGCGAAGCGCATGGTAGAAGCGGCCCGCCGCACCGGCAAGAAGCTTACGGTCGGCTACAACAACCGCTTCCGCCCGGACAGCCAGCATTTGAAGAAAATTTGCGCATCCGGCGAGCTCGGCGAAATCTACTATGCGAAGGCGCACGCGATTCGCCGCCGCGCAGTACCGACATGGGGCGTATTCCTCGACGAAGAGAAACAAGGCGGCGGACCGCTTATCGATATCGGTACGCACGCGCTTGATTTGACGCTTTGGATGCTTGACAACTACAAGCCGAAAGTCGTTCTCGGCACATCGTACCATAAGCTTTCGCAGCGCGAGAATGCCGCCAATGCATGGGGACCTTGGGATCCTGCCAAGTTCACGGTTGAGGATTCCGCTTTCGGTATGATCGTCATGGAGAACGGCGCTACGATCGTGCTGGAGTCCAGCTGGGCGCTCAACACGCTTGAAGTCGACGAAGCGAAATGTACGTTGTCCGGCACGGAGGGCGGGGCGGACATGAAGAACGGTCTGCGCATTAACGGCGAGCAGCACAGCCGCTTGTACACGACCGAGGTTGACCTGAAAGCCGGCGGAGTCGCTTTCTACGACGGCAAAACGGAAAGCGACGCCGATCTCGAAATGAGAATGTGGCTGAAAGCGATCGACGAGGACACCGATCCCGTCGTAACGCCGGAGCAAGCTTACGTCGTTTCGCAAATTCTTGAAGCGATCTACGAATCATCGAAAACCGGCAAAGCGGTTTACCTATAAGCTGAATGTAAGGGGCTGTCTCAAGGGTCATGAAGCGACCGGCGAGACAGCCCTGTTTCTTGCGGCTCAGGATAAGAGCGGCTGGCTTTCGCTCCAAAAAAAGGCGGCAAGAAATTCCCCGTGCACCGCCATGAGCTTACTTTCTTTTCCTATAGTGCAATGGCGCATTTCCGGTGATCGACTTGAACACTCTGCCGAAACGCGTTACGCTGCCGAAGCCTACCTTCTTCGATATAAGGCTGACCTTCATGAACGATTGCCCAAGAAGCTTCTTCGCCTCCTTGATCCTGACGCTGTTCAAATACTCGATAAACGTAAAGCCCGTCGCCTCTTTAAAAAACCGGCTGAAATAGTAGGACTGACGTAAAATTTCTCTGCCAGCAGGTGAAGCTTGCATATAATGGTTGTTGATATAACGGACGACCTCCGAGATTCTTTCATGCATGGGACTTGGAGACTCTAGCGGCTCCATGCTGTTTTGTCTGATATGCCGACAGCAAATAATGAGCAGCTGCTGAACCAAAGTCTGCGCAAACATCTCGAAACCGGGCTTCTTCTCCCGCACCTCCTCCATAATCCGCACCGAAAGCGCCTTGATCGAAAGCCGGTCGTCCGGGTATGCCTCCGCTCGTTTTCTGCAAGATATAAGAAGAATTCATGCATCTACGCAAAAAATGTACATATTAGTGTGCTAGTATTGGCTTAAGTTCGAGAAGGAGGTATTCATGCGATGAATTCTTCAGAGTCCAGTGCAAAGACGAAAATGCAAGAGGAGGCATTGACCCCCATTCAATGGGCTGAGAAAGCCTGCGAGGCGTTGATGGCCAAATTTGAGCCGGAGCTGCTTCCGCCGGACCGGTTCCACTATCATCAAGGCGTGTTTCTGTCCGGCATGGAGAAATGCTGGCGGGAGACCGGAAAGGCCGACTATTACGAGTACATCAAACGGTGGGTGGACAGTCAGGTTCTTGCGGATGGCAGCATCAAGAAGCACAAGCCCGACGAGCTCGACGATATTCAGCCGGGTGTTCTTCTGTTTAACCTGCTTGAGCAGACGGGGGACGAAAGGTATAAGAAAGCTTTGTTCAATCTGGTGCCGCTGTTAAAATCGTGGAAGACCAATCCTTCAGGCGGCTTCTGGCATAAGGAACATTACCCGAATCAAATGTGGTTAGACGGGTTATATATGGCCGGGCCGATTGCGGTCCAGTTCGCAAAGACCTTCGGCGAAACCGAATATTTTGACATGCTGGCCTACCAGGCGATCTTGATGGAAAAACACACAAAGGACCCAAGCACCGGCTTGCTGTACCATGGGTGGGACGAAACCAAAACCGCTGGCTGGTCCGACCCCGTCACAGGCCTGGCGCCTGAATTCTGGGGCCGCGCGATCGGCTGGTATCCTGTCGCCTTGCTGGAAATGTTCGAATACCTGCCCGAGGATCATAAGGATAAAGCGACGCTGACAGGCATTCTGCAGGACCTGCTCATCGCGCTGACGAAATACCAGGATGCCGCCTCCGGCTTATGGTATCAGGTCGTGGACAAAGCGGACCGTCCGGACAATTGGCCGGAAAATTCCTGTACCGCCTTATACGTGCATGCCATTGCCAAGGCCGTGCGGTTAGGCTATTTGGACGCCAAGTATTTGCCATATGCCTGGAAGGGCTACCAGGGCGTCATTAATACGCTGACGTTCGATGACAACGGCAACGTGATCATCGGCAAAATCTGCATCGGCACCGGAATCGGAGACTATGCCCACTATATTGCCCGTCCAACGAGCGAGAACGACCTGCACGGCGCAGGCGCCTTTATCCTCATGTGCGTGGAAATGAGCCAGGCACAGAAGCACGGTCAGATATAGGGCTATATTAAACGCAAACGGACCAAAGCCGTTTCTCCCAAAATAAAAATAGCGGTAGCCCGGGACGCGAAATACAGTCCTGGACTACCGATATTGACCGAATTAACTGACGTGCTCACGCGGTTTCTCCAGCCACACATGCTGGAAGTCGATCCAACCGAGTGAGTTGATGCTAACCCCTTTGACATCCGGGTGAAAATGAGTCGTCACCTTCTTATGAAGAAGAAACATGACCTTGCATTCGTCCCGCAGCCGCTGCTCGATCTGGAGCAGAATCCGCCGGCGTTCTTCCAGGCCTTCCTTCGCCATCGCTTCGTCGATGCGCCCTTTCACCCACAGCCGGAACTCGGGGTCCAGATGCTCCTTGATAAAGCTGCCCTCTTGCTCGTACAATTCGAGCTCGCATACCTCGTCTTCGGCGAAAACGACCCCGTAGAGGATCCCGTCCACGGAAGCGACCAGCTCGGGATTCCGAATCGTATGCCAATCCTCCAGTCTAAACTCGACCCGGATCCCAAATTCGGCGCAGCGGTCCACAATCCACCTGGCATCCTGCTCATGAATCGAATAGGAGCCGATCGTGATCGGTTCGCCGGCGTACCCGGCTTCAGCCAGCAGGCTGTTCACGCGCGTCTTGTCCAAAGCCTGTTCTGACGGCTTAGGCTTGCCTTCTTCGTAACGGAAGCCTGAAGCGGCTAATTTCCGGTTTCCTCCGAGATCCCGTATCATCCCGCC
This sequence comes from Paenibacillus harenae DSM 16969, assembly GCF_000422465.1. Classification (GTDB taxonomy): domain Bacteria; phylum Bacillota; class Bacilli; order Paenibacillales; family Paenibacillaceae; genus Pristimantibacillus; species Pristimantibacillus harenae. Next base: position 742,990 of record NZ_KE383843.1, read on the forward strand.
GCGATCCGTCAGCAGATCGATTGCTTGCCGGAAAGCGAGATGCCTGTGCGGTCCCTCCTTATTCATGTTCCACGTCAGGAGCGTGCAGCCTTGATCCACTTCCTCGATCGTCTGCCATTCGCGCTCCGGTTTCTCCTCAACGGATTCATGGTCGGTTATGAGCTGCTTCCAGTCTTTCGGCCGCGAGCCGACAGGACGATCGTCCGGCAAGAGAATCAGCTCGACAACGTCCAGATGCGGTCTCCTCTCGAAGTAATCCGTATGCGCAGCCATTACTACATGCCCCTCTGTCCATTTGACGAGCTTGAACGGCCCCGAACCGACCGGATGCTTGCTGAATGTCTCTTCGCTCTGCAGCACGAGATCCTTGGGCACGATCGACATCGAGTTTCCGCATAGGAAGCGAGGCAGCAAATATTTAGGCTTACTTAGCGTAAACTTTACGATACGCGGCCCCTCAGCCTCGACGCGTTCGACGCCGTCCAGCATCCAGCTGTTCGGCAGCCCCTGCAGCTGGCGTTCAATCGTGAACACGACATCCTCCGCTTCAACCTCGCGGCCATGGTGAAACCGGACTCCTTTCCGCAAATAAAAGGTCCATGCCAAGCCGTCCTCGCTTCTCGTCCAATGATGGGCAATTCCCGGCACAATCCGTCCGGTTGATTCATCGAACCGCAAAAGCCGGTCAAACAGCTGCCGGATCATGTGCGAATCGAAACAATAATACACCAACGCCGGATCGAGCGTCGTAATCGGTCGATAGACCGGCAGGCGGAGCGTATCCATGCTGGAGCCATCCAACTGCTCGCCTGTCTCTTGATGATAGCCGAACTGGTCGTTCAGCCATGCCATGAACCGCTCCTGCGCCGTCGTATTCCCTCCATACTGCTCAAGCAATTCAAACGCGTATTTGTACTCCCCGCTCCGCGCATGTCTGACCGCAAGCTCGAACAAGTAATGCTCCTTCTGGACGAGAAAAGATAGCCGTGACCGGTGGCCGCGTCCGAGACCGGCCTGCCAGCCAATCAGCTCCTCATCGACCAGCCTGCGGATGATGAATTTCACATTGCGTCTAGTGCAGTAGAATACCTCCATCAAATCGTCCAGTGTGACCTCGTACGTCTCATCCAGCTGATGGCCCGGCTTAAAGCTATCGTACAAGGCCAGATACCTCTCTTCAGCAGACATCCTTGCACCTCCCATTCGTTAACCCAACAAACCGCGATTATTGGTCAGTATACCGCAGTTGCTTAAAAGGGGAAACCGTAATATCGAACTTTACACTTTTTACCCCTTTCTTCCGCTGTCATAATGAAAGCAACGAAATGAAAGCAAGACAAAGGGAGTGGACCCATAATGATCGAACTGTATGTGATCGAGAAAAAAGCCGAATACGAGCGCGCGGAGCTTGACCGACTGGAACGGAGAGGATTGCTGCGGCGCGGATTCGCCCGCCCGGCGAGCGGAGCGCAAGTCGTAACGCAACTCATCCGGCTCATGCAAGCTATACGGATCATCCCTTAAACGAAAACAAGGAGCCGCCGCCGCTTGCTCCTCGCTATACTGGATATTTGCAGTAACTTAGCCTTGTCTTAGACGATTTTTCCCGCTATGTTGGATTTTGTCCTGATAACCGATTGCGTTTAGCCTGCAGCTCCGCTCCTGCTCATCAGGCTCCTGATCGTCGCAGCGATTGCCGCTTCATGCGGCGTCCATGAAATCGGTCCGATCTCGCGCTCATACTTCTCGCCGCTTAGCACGAACGGCTCCTCCGTAAGGTAGAGCATCTCCACGACCTCTTTCATGACGGGATTAAACAGACCGATGAGCGACAGCCCGATTCGGCCGAGCGGAACAACCGTTTTGCGCATTCCGCTTGTCTGCTGCGCGATGCGAACGATATCGCGTCCAGAGATTACGCTTGGGCCGGGAATATGCCAATTTTGCCTGTACGAATCGTCCCTGCTTGCGATCTCTACGATCATCTTCGCGGCATCCGGCAGGTACACATATTCGCGCGGAATGTTCATGTTACCGATGAAAGCAGTCGGCTTTCCGGCCGCAATGGCCTCCATCGTAACATTTAAGTAAGAGGCTTGCGCAGACGGACCGTAGTAATCCGGCAGCCGAACAATCAGAGGCTGCGCGTTAGTCCAGCGCGGGCCGAATATGAGCTTCTCGTATGCCAGCCGTACTTTCCCTTTTCGCGTATGCGGCTGCTTGGGATGTTCCTCCGTCGCCTTTTCCGTCGTTCTCCTGCCATACGGATAAATGCCGTCTACCACAACGACCTTCGCCCCCATCCGGTCGGCCGCTTCCAGCACCGCTTCCCCGAGCGGCAGCAGCCGCGATTCCATTTCGTGATACGGCATATTCGCACTGTGAAAAATAACATCCGCTCCTTCGGCCGCTTTTATAATATCGTCCGGATTAAACGCATCGCCAGTCGCAATCCGCAGCAGCGTTGGATTTCCAAGCTCCCTCGCGAGGCTTTTTAATTTATTCTCCGATCGCCCGAAAGCTACCGTTTCAATTCCCCTTTTTATTAGTTCCGCCGCCAACGGGTTCCCAACGCCGCCAGTTGCACCTAATACGATTGCTTTTTTCATTATTTCCATCTCCTCTTTATAATTGATTGATCAATCACAAACCTCGAAAAAAATTTTTTCTATCTCTTAACCATTAAATCCGGCAAATCCATTGCCATCGACACGTTGCAAAGCAGGCCTCTTGCCAAAAAATCCGAAGTTTTCTGCTCGGCATCCGTCATTCCCGCCTGCTGAAACGCCTCAAGCACCATCTGCTTCACCTGACTCATTCCCTGCTGCATGGCCAGCCGGATCGGCTCTTCCCGGATGGTCTGTGCCTGCATTTGCAGAAGAATCTCGTTGCGGTGCGCGTGCATAATCTCTTCATATGCGCGGATCAAGTTAAGTTCCAGCCGCTCCGGCGATGTCGTATCGTCGATTACGCGGTGGAACGCCTTCAGGATACGCTGCCACGATACCCCCAGCGATTCCGCCAATAGCGACTCCTTCGTGAAGAAACGGTAGACGTAAGGCTGCGAGATGGCTGCACGTTCGGCAACCTGCGCCGTAGTGGCCCTGTAATATCCGATTTCCGCAAAAACATCTATGGCGGCGGATACAATGTCGGTGCGGCGGTTAGCGGATACTGTGTTTCCTTTTGCCATAATAAAAGCTCTCCATTTCAAGGTTTCGATATTATTGATTGGCCAATCACTAACTTGAATTCATTGTATAACATAATTCCGTGACTTGCAACTGTTTCTCGAAAATTTGTGATTGATCAATCACTACGGTGTTCGGTCGTTACTTTTTGTTTTTTGCGCCGGGTCAGCGAAATGCCGCCAAAACCGCTAATGACCGCGATGTAAAACCCCGCGTCATACCACCAGCCGATATTATATTTTTCGTACAATCTGATGTCGTCGTTGAACAGGCCAATAATTAAGGAAATCGGCGCGATCCAGCCAAGCCATATTCCCCAGAAGAAGCCTGCAGGCTCATCGGTCGTATTTGTCTCGTCGCCTGGAACGCAGCCGGTTAATGAAAGAAATGCCACAATCAGGAATAATGCCGTTATCCATGATTTTTTATTCATGGTACTCCTCCGCTCTCATCCGGTTATTTGGTTAAAATACGATCGGATCTTTCATAACGGACCACTGCATTTGAGGGATGCCCGCTCCGTCCTTGGTAATCGTCCCGACGAATACATTCTCCGCCCATTTATGTTCTCTGTAATGCGACATCATTTCTCGAACAATAGCCGACATCTTAAGCTTATTCAAATGATTTTCCTCTACCCAGAACAACTCGCCTTCATCGGAGGAGATTACATCCGACCTGTCCGTGCCGCCGAAAAAGTAATATTGAATTCGGATTTCATCTTCCTTCTGTCTTAACAAAACATACCTGAGCGAAAGTTCATGCAGATCCGTTTCAAGCAACCCGCTTTCTTCGAATATTTCCCGTAAACAGGCTCCTCTGGGGTCTCCGATCTCATCAGGCTCCATATGACCGCCAAGCGCAGACCAAAATTCAAAATCGGCCAGCTTGCTGTTCGTTTTCTTCATCATCAAATATTTGCCATTGCCAATTATAAATGCCGCCGCCATCTGTCTCAGCTTCATGTCTGACCTCCTTAACCTATTAAGCAAGATATTCGGCAGATTCGTATCCATCCCTTTTTTTCCCACCGCTAAGTTCAACGATTATTGTCCCCCGTATCTTCGTTTCCGGGTTCCGCTGCTTGCGGATCCTCTTCGCAACCCCCTGAAAACAAGAGTCTGTCTCGTATTGTACTAGTAACGCTGCAGCGAAACACAATACGAGGGCGGTATAACAATGAGTCAAGAACAAAAAGGCGTTAAGTTACTAACAAAAGGCATGGTACTGAGCATGCTTGTCTTTAGTATGGGTACGGGCAGCTCATTTGCGTCAACAGATACGGATGCAGCGGCAGAGATCTCGGTAACCGTGAAAACCGATGCTTCGGAGAATGAGACGGCTGCGCCAAGCTTGCTACCGGGGGATTTCTTCTACTTTATCAAGACGGCATATGAGAATATACGGCTGTTCATCGCGAATGACGATCTGCAGGAAGCCAAATTACATAGCCAATTCGCACAGGAGCGGCTATCCGAAGCAAACGCACTGTTCTTAAATGGCGAAAACGAGAAGTCCGAGCGGGTTCTCCAGAAGTCTTTGGAAAATCAGCAGCTAGCCGTAGAGCTAACGGCATCCGAGCCGGTTGAGTCGGATAAGGACGGCAAACTGGAAGAGGTTGTGTTGGTAAAAACGGATCTCCAGCATAATATTCTGGCTCTGACTGCCGCGCTGGAAAAGAAAAAAAATCCGCAGGCTCAGCAATCCCTTTTGAAAAATATAATCAAATCATTCGGCCATTTGGAGAAAAAGCTGGCTAAGCTCGAAGAAAAAGCAACCGCTAAGCAAGTCGGGTCGACGGATGCTTCCACCGAAGCGAACTCTGATACAGTGGTATCGGGAACTGATCAAGAAATCCCTTCGAATAAGACAGAAAAGGAGCAAGAAGCCGCAACGGGCTCCCTTCTAAAGGCGAAGCCGGAAAAGGCGGAAAGAAGCAAAGGTAACGTTAAAAGCGACAAGATCGTCAAAAATAATATCAACGATAACAAACAGCCTCATGAAAAAAAGGACCAAGACAAAAAAGAAAAAGAACATCCTCGCGACAAGTAATCGAAACCGCATAAAGGGCCTGCAGAACGTTTACATTCTGCAGGCCCTTCTGCCGCTTAAACGTCAGATCCAATCATCCAGTTAATTTCCCGATTCAGCCAATAAATGAAATGATCGTCCAGCAAGCCCTCGGGTCGATGCGCGGGCGTTAAGCAGCTAACTCTTCCGGCTCCGAACGGATGGCGCCAGCCCGCGACCGATTGGCCGTCTACGGAGGTGGAACGAAGATACACCTCCGTATTGTCCTCGTCGCAATGGACGAAATAATGCTCATCCAACAGCAGCTCGAATTCGGATGCTTCCCGATTCCCAACCGGTGTATAACGAACCGGATTTTGCGCCGGATGCGATAAGAAATAACCGCGCAGCATGCCGACATAACCGCTGTCCGCCGGATAGGAGGCCAGACCGGAATGCCATGCCAGCCAGCCTCCGCCTCCCTCGACATACCGGACGATCCGCTCCGAGCATTCGGTTGTCAGCCAGCACAGGTCAGGCTGCTTCACCGGATCGGTCCGACGATTATCCGCAAACAAGATAACGGCATCCGTCCCGTTAGCCAGCTCCTCCATCAGGGCAGCAGGCTCCTTGACGAACAGCAGGTTGATTTGTTCCTCTGCCAGCTCTTCTGCCAATGCCTTCAAGAGCGCAGCGCGGGCATGCTCCTCTTGATGATAATAATCCCCTAATAAAGCGACAATCTTCTTCATGTATGTCCTCACTCCCGGGCGTTTTTCGTCTTACATGCTCATCGGATTTCCGTTATGATCGATGAATAAGGCCTGATTCTTCGCTTCTGTTTTCCGTTCGATAATGTCCAATATGCCTCTAGCCGAAGCGTCCGCATCGCCAGGCGCCTGATTGCCGCCCATATCCGTACGGATCCAGCCGGGATGCAGCGCATGCACAAGAATGCCTTGCGGCGCAAGCTCGCGGCGAAGCTGGGCAGAGAACATATTCAATGCGGCTTTCGACAGCGCATAGGAATAATCGCCGCCATAAGCGCCGGCGAAGCTTCCCGCTTCCGAGCTGATATTAATGACGGCCTGGCGTTCCCCGCTGCGAAGGAGAGGCAAGAAGTATTTAAGCACGGTCATCGGACCGAACAGATTCGTCTGAAACGATTGCTCAACCTGCTCAAAATCAAGCTGCTCCAGCTTCTGGTCGCGTCCCAGCAATATCGCCGCACTGTTAATAACGGCATCAAGGCTGCTTATTCGGCCGGATACTTGCTCGCAGGCATAGCGTACGGAGTTCTCGTCCGCAACGTCCAGCGGCAGGATCGTAACTTGCCCCGGGAACTCATTCGTAAGCCGCTGCAGTCCTTCTGCTGACGAGCCAGGGCTCCGCACGCCCGCAAGTACTTGATGGCCGCGCGAGCATGCTTCGGCGGCAAGCGCCTGCCCCAGTCCGCGATTCGCGCCTGTAATTAATATACGCATGTTTCTATTCCTCCTATCTGTCTGGCGATTTAACGTACTTCCTAAGCCGATTTCATTAACCTTCGATTATTTATCGTTTTCAAGCAGCTCCAGCATAACTTTCAGCTGCTTGAACGTATCCATATAGGCGTAACGACCGCCGGTATACTCTCCCTTTTGCACAAGCGGCATGCCGCTCTTCTCCATCAAAGCGATTTTTTCCTTCATTCCGTCAACTACGAAGGCAATATGATGCGGACCCTCCCCATGCTGGTCCAGATGCTCTCTCCACGTGCTTGGATGCTCATCCGGCTCGATCAGCTCAAGCTGAAGCGAGCCCATATCGAGGAAAGCGAGCTTGGCCCGGGCAGCCGAGGACTCTCCTTTGTATTCCGTTTCCGCCACGTCCACCGTATCCGTCCAGAACCATTTCGGTTTCTCCACGCCAAAAAATTCGGCATACGCCTGCGAGGTTGCTTCAATATCGTTCACCAGAAGTCCAATTTGCGTTATCGTGCGTGTTCCGAGTATATTTTTGTCCATGAATGCTATCCCCTTAGACGTTATTTGGTTGAAAATCAAATCTAAACATCGATCGAGGTATGTTCGGCTATCCTTTACATCCGCATTCCCCCTCTCGAGAGCCGATGGTAATGATGTAGCTAAACACGCGTTTATTTATTGCCAAAAAAAAAAAGGGACCTCGCACGCAGCTTGCTGCGATGCTGTGCTTCTATTGGGTCTCAATCCTCCTGCAGGATGCCCGCACGATAAGCTCCGTGCTTACCTCCACCGTACCGAACGGTTCTGCGCCGTTCTCGATGCTCGAGATTAAGGCGCGCGTCAATTTATCCATCATGCATGCGAAGTCGACGCGGATCGTCGTCAACCCGGGATTGAAATGCGCGCTTAGCGCATGGTCATCGAAGCCGACGACCGATAGATCATCCGGCACGCGAAGGCCGGTTTGCTGCAGGGCGCGGATCACCCCGAACGCTACGCTGTCGTTCGCCGCGAAGATCGCTGTCGGAAGCTCGGCGCCTGACTCCAGCAGTTCCTTCATCGCTTTGAAGCCGCTCGCTTCGTTGAAATCCCCCGGCAGCGTCCATTGCGGGACGACCGGAAGCCCGTGCCTGGCCATCGCGGCCTTGAATCCATTCCATTTGGAAGGGCCGGAGTATCTTTGCATATCCCCGTTAATCATGCCGATTCGGGTATGTCCTAGCCCAGCCAAATAATCGATCGCCTGCCCTACGCCGGTCTCGTTATCGAAATTGAACACCATGCGGTTCGGTTCGGTGCGGCCGGGCAGATGCTGATCCACGATCGCCGTCATGAAGCCCTCTGCAATCAACTCTTCTATGATCGGCTCATGATTGGCCGCCCCGATAAAGACCCCGCCGTCGATTCTGCGCTGGTAGAAGCTTTCCTTGATCATTCGGACTTCTTCCTGATCCTTCGGATCGCGGACGATGTGGGTAAGTACGTAATAGCCGTGCGAAGAAGCGCTTTCAATGATTCGCGCCAGCAGCAGGCTCGAGATCATGTCCCCCGACACGCGGCCGGCGTCGATCATGAACAAACCGATTGTTCGCGTGCGTTTACCCGCCAATACTTGAGCAGACAGGTTAGGGTAATAATTGTATTGCTCTATCACCTTCATTACCTTTTCCTTCGTCTTCTCCGGGACGTTGGAATAATGGTTAATAACGCGGCTGACCGTGCTTCTGGACACACCGGCAAGCCGCGCAATTTCCGTACTGTTAATCTCCTTGCTCAACCAAAGCCCTTCTTCCTGTGAACACGTGTTTACGCACATATGTTATCAATGAAAAGGAAAGCTGTCAATTCATTATCCAAGATTGTTCAAATTATTTTAAAAAAGCCCTCCGCCCCTCCTGTACGAAGACGATGGAGAGCGGGAAGGCTTTGGTTTTACCTCGTTTCTCTATGAACCGTTACCCGCTTCAATCGCGGACAATATTTTTTCATCTCCAGCCGCTCCGGCGTCGTTCTTTTATTCTTGGTCGTCGTATAGTTCCGGTCGCCCGACTCCGTGCATGCAAGCGTTACGATTACCCTCACCTCTGTTCACCTCCCGCGATTCCTCTGCATTCCCCGCTAGCCTGCCGCTGCCGCCTAATGTGCCATCTGCTCCAGTTGCTCGCTGGCCGCATTAGGGAAAGGATCGGGAAATTCCGTCCAATCCAGCGCCATCTCCTCGTCCGTGAGCAAGCAGTCGTCAAGCGATTTCATCAGCTTCTTCCGATCCATTTCTATGCCGATGAACACGATCTTGTTCATGCGGTCGCCGTATGTCTCATCCCATGAACCTGCAAGCTCGGGCTCCTCCCGAAGAAGCGTCTCCCGTTCCTCTTGCGGCAGCGCAGCAGCCCATAGTCCCGCCGGACCGAACTGAATGGATGGCCCCGCTTGGCTTATGCTTTGGGCAAAATGATTACGCGTGGCCAGCCAAGCAATTCCCTTCGCGCGGACGATCTCCTCCGGCCATTCCTGCATCCATGCCATCAAACGCTGCGGATGCAGCGGTCTTGGGCGTTCATAGACGAAGGAGGATATGCCGTACTCCTCTGTCTCAGGCGTATGCGCCGGCGCCTCCATCTCTCTGATCCAGCCAGCCGATTGGCTGGCCTGTTCGAAATCGAACAACGACGTGTTCAAAATTTCCTTCGGATCCACCTGTCCGTTGGAGGTTCGAATCAATTTGGCACGCGGCTGCAGCGCCCGAAGCACGCCCTCCAGCTCGGCCAAATCCTCCTCCGCCACCAGATCGCATTTGTTCAAGATGAGCACATCGCAGAACTCGATCTGATCAATCAACAGATCGACGACCTCTCTGGTGTCATCTTCGCCGACAGCCTGACTGCGATCCAGCAGCGTCTCGCCGGATGAGTAATGATGCCAGAAGCTGTAAGCGTCCACGACCGTAACCATGCAGTCCAATTTGCAGAACTGCGACAAATCGATCCCCTGCTCCTCATCGATATAGGTAAAGGTTTGCGCGACGGGAACCGGCTCCCCGACGCCGGTCGATTCGATCAATATGTAATCGAAGCGGTTTTCCTTCGCCAGCTTCTCCACTTCCCGCAGCAAGTCCTCCCGCAGCGTGCAGCAGATGCAGCCGTTCGACATTTCCACCAGCTTCTCGTCGGTCCGCGACAAGCCGCCGCTCTCCTGGATTAAACCCGCGTCGATATTAAGCTCGCTCAAGTCATTAACGATGACTGCCACCTTAAGCCCGCCGCGATTGTGCAAGATATGATTCATGATTGTCGTTTTGCCTGCGCCCAAATATCCGCTCAGAACGGTTACCGGTATTTTCTTTTCAGCCATAATAAGGTCACCTCGGTTAAATTTTCGATCGACATTAGTAATCATTACGATTAACCTCCAAAAAAAGAAAACGATGGATTCAATTAATAGTAATCATTACGTTTTAACCACTATAACAGCTCCCTTTGCGATCGTCAAGCTTGCTGATCGTGCCGAAGCATTTACGGAGGAAGTGCCTGCCGGAAGGCCGCCCTATTTCTTTCTAGTAAGCTTCCAAAATTCTACTGGCTTAGAGGGCTTCTTTCTACTAGAATAGTGTTAACGTCTTGCGCCGCGCATGAGCCGTCAGGAGCGTCCCGGCGCGGTCCCATGCCGTCCTATGCGGCATGCGCTCGTTTTACGATGCAAGATCCCGTCAACCCAGATCTTACCGACATGGAGGTTCCTTTTTTGATTGAAACGGCTTGCGAAGAACGGTTGCGCCGCTTGCTTGCGCGCTGCGGCTACAATTCACACACTCACCTATACTATCTCGGCGACAAGGAATGGTTCTGGGATTCGGAGCGAGAGGCTCTAATCGCATATCGGTCTGTTGGCACAAGAAGGATCGTGCTCGGCGATCCGATCGGCAGCCCTCGGGCAATGATTCGTGTCATAGAGCAGTTTGTCGCAGACTGCCGCGCTCATAAGCGGGTTCCTGTCTTCTATCAGACCAAAGCTTCCAATCTACCGCTCTATCATGACTTGGGGCTGCAGGGCATCAAGATCGGAGAAGAGGCCTTAATCAACTTATCCAGCTTCCATACGAACGGCAAGCAATGGCTAAAGCTTCGGAACCGCTTGAACAAATTCAAACGGAGCGGATACGCCTTCGAGGTTCTTCACCCGCCGTTTGCGGAGCCGTTCCTTAATCGTCTTCAATCGATATCGGATGAATGGCTTCGTAACCGGAACGAGAAAAGCTTCTCCGTGGGGGCCTTCTCGCCGGAATATATCAGCCGGTATCCGGTGGCTATTCTGACCGGTCCGGATGGGGACTGCGAAGCTTTCGCGTCCATCGCGGGCGACCACGGAAACTTCGCCGCTTCGCCCGATAAAGTTACCGGCGCCGCTTCCCGTCGAATAACCGTAGATCTCATGCGCTACACGAAAGCATGTCCGCACGGCACAATGGACGTTCTGTTTCTGTCGCTGTTCAAGTGGGCGCAGGAGAACGGCTACGATGTATGCAGCCTCGGCATGGCTCCCTTCGCGAACGCAGGCGATTCGTTCATCGTCAGGCTGCTCTACAAGTACGGGAACAAGCTGTACAACTTCAAAGGGCTGTACGATTACAAGAACAAATTCCTGCCCGAATGGGAGGACGTCTACGTTGTCTATCCTCCTGCCAAGCTGCCCGTTTCCGCGCTGCTGCTCGCCTTCATCATTCATACGCCCGTTTCCGGCAAGCAAGCACGATTCGGCACCGGTCCGGTACGACTCTGGAATAGAAGCGTTTTTTTGAAAAAAAGAGCGTAACGACCGCATGGCAAAGGCCACCCCGTTCAGGGTGGCCTTTGTGCTTGCCGCTTATTAACCCGTTCCGTATTTCTCTCGGTAGTTCGGTTTCACGGTCGAATTGACCGGCGGATCGGATAGCTTCTTGCTTTTATTTAGACCTACTCGACTTTCACCGCATGCTTCTGCGCCAGAAGCGAAAGCTCGGCTGCTTTGAAGGCATGCTCCTGCGTCATCGCGTTCTCGGTTCCGTTCAGGCAATCGAGAATAAGCTGGCCGAAATAAGGGAATCCGACCATGCCGCGCGCCTTGATATGCTGCTCGCCGTCGGCGTTCACCAGATAGAGCTGGTCGCCGTCCCGGTCACGAGCGATATCGATATATTTGCGAAGCTCGATATAACCTTCCGTGCCAAGAATGAGCGTACGGCCGTCTCCCCATGTGCCTAAGCCGCTCGGCGTGAGCCAATCGACGCGGAAGTAACCGGTTGCCCCATTCTCCCCGACAAATGTCATATCGCCAAAATCCTCAAGCTCCGGATAATCCTTGTTTGCGTAGTTGGCTACCTTGCTGTTCACGACGCTCGCATTGCTGTTGTCTGTGAAGAATAGAAACTGCTCGACTTGATGCGAGCCGATATCGCATAGAATACCGCCGTATTTTTCTTTCTCAAAAAACCATTCCGGCCGCGAAGGAGCATTTAACCGGTGCGGGCCTAAGCCGAGAACCTGAACAACCCGCCCGATTGCGCCCTGTTCGATAAGCTGTCCGGCATAGACCGCGCTTTCCACATGAAGACGCTCGCTGTAATAGACCGCATATTTTTTCCCGGTCTCCGCATTGGCGATTCGTGCATCCTCCAGCTGCTCCAGCGTCGTAAACGGCGCCTTATCCGTAAAATAATGCTTACCGCTGCGCATGGCCCGTACGCCTAGCGGACCGCGCTCCGAGGTAACGGCCGCAGAAGCAACCAGCTGAATATCCGCATCCGCGAACACCTGCTCCTCGGACTCCGCCGCCTGTGCCTGCGGATAAGTCCGCAGGAATGCTTCGACCTTCGCCGGATCCGGATCGTATACCCACTTTAACGTAGCGCCCGCTTCCACGAGCCCGTTGCACATGCCGTAAATATGCCCGTGATCTAACCGGACGGCCGCAAATACGAATTGTCCGTCCTCCACGACCCGATTCGGTTTCCCTTTGGGTGCGTATCTCATTCCATCCGCTTTACTCATTGTGGCTGTGCCTCCTTCTGATAAGTGGAGTTTTCGATCTTCTCCTGCAAATAGCTGTAGAACAGGTCTTCGTCAATCGGCAGGTCGACCCAGTTATCCGTCCAGGTGGACAGCAGCATGGCGTTTGAGAGCATCAGCCCTTTAATGCCCTCCTCGCCCGGCGCGATAAGCGGCTCATCATGCAGAATCGCATTAACGAAGTTTTGCGTAATGCCTTTATGGTCCGGATACGGGCCTCCGACCGGAATTTCGCATTTCCAGCATTCCGGCCCGCCGAAGCCGCCTTTGAACTGTTGATTGAACTCCTTCTCGGACACGCGCAGACGCCAGAAAGTTAAGGTATTGTTTTCAATCACGATTTTGCCGCGGTCTCCGCTAATTTCCAGACGGTTCGTCCCCGGCGCTTCTCCTGTCGTCGTCACGAATACGCCCGTTGCCCCGTTCTCGTATTCGACGAAAGCGGTTACGTCATCCTCGACTTCAATATCGCGATGCTTGCCGAAATAACAAAATGCGCGTACCCGCTTCGGCATCATGCTGATTGTCCACTGCCACAGATCAAGCTGATGAGGGTCCTGATTCAGCAGCACGCCGCCGCCTTCGCCGGCCCAGGTTGCGCGCCAGGTTCCCGAGTCGTAATAGCTTTGAGAACGGTACCAATTCGTAATAATCCAATTCGTCCGTCTCACCTCGCCAAGCTCGCCGGCATCAATCAGCTCCTTCAGCTTCACGTACAGCGGATTCGTCCGTTGGTTGTACATCATGCTGAATTTTACATTCGCTTTGCTTCCCGCTTCGTTCATTTGGCGAACCTGCTTCGTATACACGCCGGCCGGCTTCTCGCACAAGACATGAAGACCGCGTTCGAAGGCGGCGATTGCCAGCTCCGGATGCGAGAAATGCGGAGTAGCGATTAGAACGGCGTCAATTTTGCCGGAATCCATCATTTCATAAGGGCTCGCATAGCGGCTTACAGCGTCTCCCAGCTTCTCCTCGGCCCACTTTAAGCTCTCGGGCACGCTGTCGCTGACCGCCGATATAACGACGCCGCTTACCTCGCCTTTTGCCAAATAATTTATATGTCCCTTGCCCATGTTACCTAGACCGATAATGCCCAAACGAACAACCTGCATCCGAATACCCGCTCCTTTAATGGAATGTTTGACCCTGAAGAATTGAAACGCTAACATGTCTTTATAGTATCACCGCAGCCTCTGCAGGACTTCATTCGCATTATCCTGTTTGCGCTTTTATTTAACTGTGGTTGGTGTATAATAAGGGTATTTAAGAGGGGGACTGTGCTATGAGTACGCAACATATCATCCATGCGCCTTACACGATTGGAACCACCTCTAATTTTAGCGGACATATCCCCTATCATTCCCACTTTCATTATGAGATTTATTATTTTCATAGCGGCAAGGTCAATTACCTGATTAACGACCGCATCCATGTGCTTGAGCCGGGCGACATGCTGCTTATGCACGGAACGACGCTTCATAAGGCTTACGTCGATCCGAACTTTCCCTACCATCGCACGACGATTCATTTTGATCCTTATTACTTCAAGGAATTCATACAGCCGCCGTTTGCGGACGATTTACTCCTTCCCTTCCAGAAGCTGCAAAATGTAAGGCTGCAGCTGCGCGGCGCCGACAAAGCCGAGGCGGAAGCTTCGCTGGAGAAGCTCGAGCGGCTCTATGAGCAGCAGGATTCCTTCTCGAAGCAGCGCGTTCAGGCGCATCTTCTCGATTTTTTAATTCTGATTAACCAGCTGTGCGAGCAGCCGCTTAAAGCCAAGACATCCTTTCCCACCTCCAAGGAACGGCATGTGCAATCGGTCATTACCTATCTGGACAAGCGCTACAAGGAGGACCTTACGCTGGAAAGCATGCAGAACGAGCTGCATCTCAGCAAATATTATTTGGCGAAAACGTTCAAGGAGGTCACAGGCTCGACCATCTTCCAGTTTCTGATGCAGCGGAGAATATACCAAGCCAAAATCGAGCTGATCGACGGCGACAAGCCGATCACTGAAATCGGTTATGAGGTCGGCTTTAAGCATCCTTCCCACTTCAGCCGTGCCTTTAAGCTTCAAACGAAGCTTACCCCCGAGCAGTACCGCAAGCAGCATCGGCTGCGCAATTCTCCCTCCCTCTAGTCTCCAATCAGAGTTAATCCACCGTCGAGACAGCCTACGCGTCATCATAAGGATACCGGCTGCGCCGGATCTTGAACCGGCAGCATGATCGTGACGACCGTGCCTTCATCGGCGGCGCTGCTGATTTGAAGCGTACCCTGGTGCGCTTCAATAATGCGCGCGCTGATCATAAGGCCGAGCCCGGTTCCTTTCTCCTTCGTTGTGACGAACGGCTCCCCGATTTTTTTGATCAGCTCTTCCGGAATGCCCGGACCGCCATCCTTTATCCGGATCTCCACTTCTCCGCTGTTCTGCATGCCCGCGCTGATTTCAACCTGACCGCCGTCCGGCATCGCTTCAAGCGCATTTTTGATCACATTCAAGAACACCTGCTTCAATTGATTCTCATTGCAATAAATGTTCGGCAAGGACTGTTCAAGCTTAACCTCGATTTCAACATTCAACAGTATGGCCTGCGTCTCCAGTATCGCGATTACGCTCTGCAGGATCGGCTCAAGCCGGGCGGTGCTAAATTGCGAGAAATGCGGTTTCGCTAATGTCATGAATTCATTTACAATCATCGAAATCCGGTCGATCTCATTGCTCATGATTTCAAAATAATGCGGTTGCTCCGGATACTTGCCGCTAAGCAGCTGAGTAAAGCCTTTCAGCGCAGTCAGCGGATTGCGGATTTCATGGGCTACGCCGGCGGCAAGCTGCCCGATCGCGGAAAGCTTCTCCGAGCGGACGAGTATCTCCTCAGACCGCTTACGCTCCGTCAGGTCGCGAACGACGCTAAGCATGACATCTTTGCCCATGTAATTATTTATCCGGATACTTGATATCTCTACATTAAGGGTCTGTCCATCCAGACAGACGATATCCCGCTCCAGGAACGGAGTCGGATCATCCGACAGCATAACCTGGACCATCGCCTGAATCGTCAGCGTATGTTGGCTGTGGTGAATGAAATCGAATATGCTTTTGCCGACGACCTGCTCTTCCGTGCAGGCTCCAACCATTTGCATCGCCAGTTTATTCGCGTAGACAATAACGCCTTGATCGCTGACGATAATCGGCTCCGGCACGAACTTGATCATTTTCTGATAAAGCTTGGCGCTGTCGCGCAGCATCCTGTCCTGTTCATATTTAAAGGTGACGTCCTGGAGGGTGCCAAGGAGGGACATGCGCCCGTCAAACATAATGATCGAGCTGTTGCCTTCCATAAAAATCGTGCTTCCGTCCTTTTTTTTGCCCCGGCATTTAATCGGAAATTGCTTCTGGCCGCTGACTAAACCGTCAATCACTCTCTTCTTTATGCATTCGACATCTTCCTCTTCTATTAAATCATAAGGCGACAAGCCAAGCATCTCGTCTACCGTATAGCCGTACATTTCAGCGAGATACGGATTGGCATATACGACATTATCGTCTTGCCCGACGAAGACGCCCGCCACAACGCTCTCCATTAAGCTTTTATACAAATAGTCTTTTTCATCCAGCGAAGCTTCCATCCGTTTCCGGTCCGAGATGTCGCTTATAATAAGCTGAATCGCTTGTTTTCCGTCATATTTGACTGATACCGCTCTCAATTCCACGTCAACGATGCCATGGTCCAGGCGAACCAGCTTTTTCTGCACAAAATGGGATGTTCCGTCCTCCTGAAGCAGGTAGCGAATTTGGAATGGCAGCTCTTCCGCATAAGTCGGATGGATAAAACGGTGGATAGCGTGGCCGATAATCTGCTCCAGCTTATTGACAGCAAGCAGCTTGAGCGCCGAAATATTAGCGAAAACGATCTGCTCATCGATACATACAATAACGGCATCCGGCAGTACATCTACAAGGTATTGGTACCTCTCTTCACTTTCCTTCAATTGAGCCTCGTTATAACCTAGCATATAATGATTTCCCACCTCATCGTGAATCAACAGCTTCCTTCTTTAACTTCAACGAATTCCCTCATCTTCCTGCATCATGAAACGCTTTTATAGCAAAAAACCATAAAACGCTAACATCTTACTCCGTTAGTCGCTTTATGGTTAGAAATATATGTAAATTATTAGAATGTACTGGATATTACTTATCCTGGCGCCTATAGAACGACTGCCCCTTCATTCAAATACTCGAAGGAAGAGGCAGTTCAATCTGTTAGGAGTTAGCCTTGCAGCAGAAGTTGTTCCGGATCCTCGAGCATTTCTTTAATCGTTACAAGGAAGCGGACCGCTTCACTGCCGTCTACGATGCGGTGATCGTAGGACAAGGCGATGTACATCATCGGGCGGTTCTCCATACGCTCATTGTCGATGGCTACCGGACGCAGCTGGATTTTGTGCATGCCGAGAATGCCGACCTGAGGCGTATTCAGAATTGGCGTCGACAGCAAGGAGCCGAATACGCCGCCGTTTGTAATCGTGAAGCTGCCGCCTTGAAGATCGCCGATCGACAGGGTATTCGCTCTCGCTTTGGTTGCAAGGTCAACGATATTTTTCTCAATCTCGGCGAAGCTGAGACGATCGGCGTCCCGAACGACCGGAACGACCAGGCCTTCCTTCGCGGATACGGCAATGCCGATGTCAAAGAATTTTTTCATGACGATTTCTTCGCCGTCGATTTCCGCATTGAGCAGCGGGAATGCTTTCAAAGCTCCGACTACCGCTTTCGTGAAGAACGACATAAAGCCGAGGTTCACGTCGTTCTTCTCGAAGAACGACTGCTTGCGGCGTTTGCGCAGATCAAGGATCGCCGTCATGTCGACTTCGTTGAACGTCGTCAGCATCGCTGCCGTACGCTGCGCCTCTACGAGACGATTCGCAATCGTCACGCGGCGGCGGGACATCCGCTTGCGTTCCGTCGGCTTCGCGCCGTTCGCGGCGGCCGCAGGTCCGGCTTGGTTAAGCGGAGCCGAGGATACGGGCGTCGCCACGGCCGGAGCCAGTGCTTGTCCCGCTGCCTGCGTCAGGTCAATGCCTTGCTCGCGGGCACGCTTGCGTGCGGCAGGCGAAGCATTGATCGCAGCAGACGCTGCGGTCGCTGTTACTACAGGAGCAGCTGCAGGAGCAGCCGGAGCCGCGGCTGGCGCTGCTGCGGCCGGCGCAGGTGCGGACGGCGCTGCGGGAGCAGGCGCTCCGCCCGCTGCCGCTTCGCCGATCGAACCGATCGCTTCGCCGACAAGCACAACCTCGCCGTCTTGCTTCGCAATGCGGGAGATAACGCCGCTGTTGTCCGCGCTAATCTCAATGTTTACTTTATCCGTTTCAAGCTCCAGAAGAACATCTCCCTGATTGACGGAGTCGCCTTCCTTCACAAACCATTTCGTAATCGTGCCCTCTGAGATGGACTCGCCTAATTCCGGTACGATAATTTCAGCCATTCGTCACTACCCCCTGGTCAAAGTTGTTTCAACCGGCTTGCCGTTCAAAGCCGTCGAAATAATCCATTTTTGTTCCGCCGCATGCACCTCTTGGTGGCCGCTTGCCGTACTCGAACGATCGGGTCTGCCAATATAGCTTACCGTCGCCTTCTTCGGCGCCAGCGCGCGCAGGCGAGGCTCCATGAAGAACCATGAACCCATGTTCTTCGGCTCTTCCTGCACCCACACGATTTCTTCCAGCTTATCGAATTGCTTCACGATCCGTTCGATCTCGGCATGTGCGAACGGATAAAGCTGTTCGACTCTCGCTACGCGAAGCCAATCGTATTCTTCCGGATTAGCGGAGGCGAGCGCCTCATCAATATCTACCGCAACCTTGCCGGTGCACAGAAGCAGGCGTTTCACTTTATCCTTCTTCTCCTTCGGCTCTGTCAGACTGAATTGCGGCAGCACAGGCTTGAAGGAGCCTTCGCTGAAATCAACGCCGTGCGAAGCAACGCGCGGATTGCGGATTAAGCTCTTCGGCGCCATAAGAACGAGCGGACGAGCATGCTCCGTGCCCAGGATCGACGCTTGCTTCCGAAGCAAGTGGAAATACTGCGCGGATGTCGTCAAGTTGGCTACCGTCCAGTTGTTGTCGGCCGACAGCTGCAGGAAACGCTCCAGTCTCGCGCTTGAATGCTCCGGCCCTTGTCCTTCGTAGCCGTGCGGCAGCAGGATGACGATGCCGGACTTTTGCGACCATTTCGCGCGGCCTGCCGAAATGAATTGGTCGAAAATCACTTGCGCGACGTTAGCGAAGTCGCCATACTGCGCTTCCCAAATGACGAAGGTTTCCGGCGCAAATACGTTGTAGCCATATTCAAAGCCAAGCACGGCTGTCTCCGACAGCGGGCTGTTATGAACCGCAAAGGACGCTTTTGCTTGCGGCAGCATGTGCAGCGGCGAGAACTTAGCCGCATTGGCGTAATCGTTCAACATAATGTGGCGATGCGCGAAGGTGCCCCGCTCGGAATCCTGACCGCTTAGACGGATCGGCGTGCCATCCGCCAGTATCGTTGCGAACGCAAGCGTCTCCGCATGCGCCCAATCCACCTTCTCGCCGTCATTCAACGCCGATGCCCGGCGCTGCAAGATGCGCTGCAGCTTCGTGTATTCGGTAAAGCCCTCCGGACGGTTAAGAAGCTCAAGGTTAATTTCGCGGAGCGTCTCCAGCGGAACAGCGGTGCGGGCCTCTTCCATTTCCGGTACGATCGAGGCATGGTCGCCCAGGACCTGCTTCTCGCCTTCCTTCGACTTCATCGCGTCGTAAGCAGCCTGCAGCTTGCCGTTCGTGCGCTGGCGAAGTTCCTCGATCTGCTCTTCCGTTACGGCTCTCTCGCCCTTCAGCTGCTCGGAGTAGAGCGCGCTGACCGTAGGGTGATTGCGAACCTTCGAGTACATCAACGGCTGCGTTACATCCGGATCGTCCATTTCGTTATGCCCGAAGCGGCGGTAACCGATCAGATCGATAACGAAGCCTTTATTGAAACGGAGCCGGTATTCGCAAGCGAGACGAACAGCTGCCAGACAAGCTTCGGGCTCATCCGCATTGACGTGCACGATCGGAATATCGAAGCCTTTGGCAAGGTCGCTCGCATAATTGGTCGAACGGGAATCCTCGCTGTTTGTCGTAAAGCCAAGCCGGTTGTTTGCGATAATATGAAGCGTTCCGCCATTACGGTAGCCTTTCAGCTTATTGAAGTTGAGCGTCTCCGCCACAATTCCTTCACCGATAAATGCGGCATCGCCGTGAATGCAAATCGTAACGGCTTTCGCCAAATCCTGTACCGGCATGCCCGGCTTGCTGCGGTCTTCCTGCGCAGCGCGCGTGAAGCCTTCGACGACCGGATTAACGAATTCAAGGTGGCTCGGGTTGTTCGCCAGCATAAGCTGCGCGCGCACGGTCTCGCCATCCTTCACGGCGCGGTCGGCGCCAAGATGGTATTTGACGTCGCCTGTCCAGCCGTAGTTGATGCCCATCGAACCTTCCGACGGAATCAGCTCCTTGTTCGGAGCGTGGTGGAACTCGGAGAAAATCTTCTCATACGGCTTGCCAAGCACATGCGTCAGCACGTTCAAACGGCCGCGATGCGCCATACCCATCAGAATGTGGCTCGCTCCGTCATGCGCGACGGATCGAACGATTTCATCCAATACGGGAACGAGCATATCCACGCCTTCTATGGAGAAGCGCTTCTGGCCGACGAAGGTGCGATGAAGGAAGTTCTCGAAGAATTCGACCTCCATCAGCCGCTCAAGCAGCGCGGACCTTTCTCTTGCCGACAACGGCGCAGGGAATGAACCCGATTCCGCTTGCTTATGCAGCCAATTACGCTCGTTCTCATCATGGATATGCGTGAACTCGTAGGCTGCGGAACGCGTGTAAATTTCCCGCAGTCTCGTGATGGCATCCCAGCCGTTGATGACCGAGGCCGGCGCGTTATCCCAAATAAGCGATGCAGGGATCGAAGCCAGGTCGGCTTGCGTAAGCCCGAACGTTTCCGGCTCGAGCAGCTTCGTGTCGGAACGCTGGCTTAGGCCAAGTGGATCTATATCCGCAGCTAAATGGCCGTATCTGCGAATGTTCAGCATCAGCTGATGCGCAGCCACGACCTTCTTCAACATATTTGAATCGATGGGACCCGGCGAAGCGGCAGCTGCCTGCCGCGAATCGGATTTAGCCGATGGGGCCGGTACTGCGCCCATCGCTGCCGCAGGAGGTGCTCCAAATTGGATAAACAGCTCGCGGAGCGACGTCTCGACCGAATCCGGATCACTCAAAAAACGTTCGTATTGCTCCTGCACATACCCTAGATTGGGGCCGTAGTAGCTTTGCCAAGGCGAATGATTACGCTCAACATGGATGCTCATTGCAGAAAATTCCACCCTCTCTATTCATTGCCATCCTATTATTTTCAAAGGCGAACCTTACCATACATGCCCGCCGACTTCCTTTTCCGCATCATGCATGCTCTTCCGCTTGCCGCTCGCTGAGAAATATAAAAAATAATAATAAATAATCGAATAAATTCTTATAGCAATAAGCAAAAAGAAGAAGCACAGCAGCTGCGGCAATGACACAGTTCTGTAACTTCTTTTTATTTTAGTATAGATATCGATTGCCTTCCATAATCATCTTGGCATTGATTTCATCCATTTCGAGCATAGATTCACCTTTGTTACACCCTGTCGAACGTCTCCTGCAAAAATTCGTATGCCTTCGTCCGTTGATACTCGCTGACTTCATGCCCGGAATACGGGAAATCGTTGATCTGTTTCTTGGAGCGAATCCGATTGTAGACGGCATACACGGTTTCGGGCAGGCAGACGGTGTCCTTCCAGCCGACGGACAT
The DNA here is from genome assembly GCF_000422465.1 of Paenibacillus harenae DSM 16969. GTDB lineage: Bacteria > Bacillota > Bacilli > Paenibacillales > Paenibacillaceae > Pristimantibacillus > Pristimantibacillus harenae. Next base: position 764,588 of record NZ_KE383843.1, read on the forward strand.
GAGAACGGGAACCGTAATGCGGTCCGCCAGATTCAGCATATCAAAGTGTGCGATTGTCTCCATCACCGCCGCCAGCCGATCCGGGTAACGTTTAATATATGCCGCGATCTCCGTCAGCGAGCTTGTGGAATGGAGAACGCCGTGATCCATATGGCACATATTCGGTATGTCGGCAACAACCGCGCTGACCTTCGGATTCAGAGCCGCGGCAAGCAGCGACAGCCCGCCGCCCTGACTTGCGCCAACCGTCGCGATTCGAGATGCGTCAATCTCAAGCTGATCTGCAGCGGCGTCGACAGCCCTGACGACATCCATCGTAATTGCAAAATAATAACTGTTCTCGATATCGGTTATGCCTCGAGAAACCCAGCCCTTCACCGAACCTGCGGCTTCGGTAAGCAAGCTTCCGGTTTCGCCGCCTTGGCCGCGCGCATCGACGGCAAGCACCGCATATCCGAGCAGCAGCCAGCCGGCATATCCTTCAGGCCGTCCTTTGTCCCCCGTATAGCCGGGAAACGTAACGATGCAGGGCTTCTTCTCCGCCGTCTCATGTAACGGAATGAGCAGCCAGCAATGAATGGGCGTGCCGTCGTACCCAAGATAGGTGAGCCTCTCCGCGCGCACGGACTTGAACAGCGTTTGCACGGGCTCCCTTCTTACTTCAAGCGGCTTTCGTTCATTCCGCTCCAGCACCCCGTTCCAAAATCGGTCCAGCTTCTCTTGTTCAATCGTTGCGGACGGATTGCACGTTAATAATTCATTTCTTCTTTTCTCAGTGGCATACACCGTGTCCATTCCTCATTTCATCGCGGTAAAATTCCCACTTTCTTCTGCAACGAGGGCGAGGATTCCTGCTTTGTCCACTCGCTCTTCTTACTCGCGTTGAACAATCAATTCAACCAGGGTACGCACCATGACGCCGGTCGCGCCCTTCGGCTCCCATCCCCTGCTCATATCCAGCCACGCGGTTCCGCCGATATCCAGGTGTACCCATGGCAGCCCTTCGGCAAAATGACCGATAAACAGCCCGCCGGTAATCGCACCGGCATAACGCCCGCCGCTGTTCTTCAAGTCAGCCGCATTGCTTCTAAGCTGCTTCTTATATTCCGGGTAAGCCGGCAGCTGCCAGATGCGCTCTCCCGCGCTGTCGGCGGCGGCTTGTACTTGCTTGAACAGCTCCTCGTTATTCGTGACTGCGCCCGTCGCTTCTATGCCGAGCGCGGCCATCACATTTCCGGTCAGCGTAGCGACATCCACCAGCTTCGTCGCTCCCCTTGTGATCGCCGTCGTCAGTCCGTCCGCAAGTACGAGCCTGCCTTCCGCATCGGTATTGACGACCTCTACCGTATGCCCGCTCATCATCCGGAGCACGTCGCCGGGCTTAAAGGCCCGGTCGGAAGGCATATTCTCGGCGGCAGGTATGACCGCGATTACATTCATAGCGGGCTTCAACTCTGCGATGACGCGAATTGCGCCCAGCACTGCCGCCGCTCCGCCCATATCCGAAATCATTTCCTGCATGCCTTCCGCCCGCTTCAGCGAAATTCCTCCCGTATCGAACGTAACGCCCTTGCCGATCAGTCCCCATGCCTGCTCGCTGTTCTCATCTCCCCTATAATGGATCACAATCATTCGCGGCGGGTTGATGCTGCCCTGCCCCACCCCCAGCAGTCCGCCCATCTGCTGCTCAGCGGCGCTCCACTCGTCAATCACTTCAATCTCCAGATCGTGCTCGCGAGCCAGCTCCTCGGCAAGAAAGGCGAGCCGTTCCGGGGTAAGCTCATTGCCCGGCAGGTTAGTCAAGTCCCTCGCGTAGCCTACGCCTTCCGCATGCAGCTTGCCTCTTGCCATTCCGCGCTCCCATAAGGCCGCATCGGCAGCAGAGCCTGCCGTCCGATACGGCACAAAAGCCACCTCCTTCAGCATAAATCGTTCGGACTGCTCCCGCTTAAGCGGATGGCGGGTATGCAGGGCGAGCAGCAGCCCTTCCATTAGCGCGCTCGCGGCGAACGCGGTTCCAAGCGAAGCGGCTGTCTCCCGGAGCCGGTCAGACAGGAGCACCTGAACGGAATCGGCGCGTAATTTCTTCAACGCTTTCGCAGCCGACGCAGCAGCCAGCCGCAGCCCGGTTGCTCCGCGATCCGCCTCATATCCCGCGAAAATAATGTGCGCAGCCGGATACAGGCCTAAGGTCGATATGATCTCCGTCTGCTCCGCTTCCGCCTTGAACAGCCCTTTGGCGTACAAAACACGAAGAGCCTCATCCATTGGAGGCTGGATGATCGGTTCAGCCGCTTTCAGCTCCGATTTGCAGACAAACCGGATGACTGCGTCAGCTGCCGCTGAATCGGCGCTTCTTGCTCCGTATGAAATTTGAACGTTCATCGATTAAGGTCCTCGCTTTCAATGGGAAGCTTCTTCATATAAATCTACTCTCCCCAAGCGAAGAATATTAACCCGTTAGCCAAACTCGTTAGACAGACGCGCTATGACATCGCTGCGATTTTTACGAAGTCAGTAAGCGTATCGATACGGTATTAAAGCCGCGAAGCGGTGAGAAAAGATAACGTTAACTCAACGAATCGGGCTGAATGAAATCAATTGGCAAAAATCATAATAATGAAAGAGTCCCACTTTGAATTTCTCCGCCAAAACAATAGGCGTGATACATTGGAGGCAGCAACGATATGCGAATATTCATCATATCTCTCATGCTTTTTATGCTTAGTATTTGCTTCGTCATCACCATGGATCTGTTCTTCCTGAACATTTCTTTGCAGGAATCCTTCGATAATCTATTCGTCCCTTTCCGATCCATGATGAACGAAGAAGTCATAATCATTTCACTTATTCTCCTATACACGGCAACCAAACCGATTGTTATTCATTATATGAAGAAAAAGTAACTGCCAAGAAGCCTCCTCATGGACGGGATCCAAACCATTTGCGAACTCCTGCCGCCGCCAACAGGAAGATGGGTATGAGCACTCCAAACCATAAAAATACGGTAACCAATAAAACATCCCCTTCTTCGATTTGCTCTATAAAACTGCTGGAAATCATCATCGATACAAATAAAATAATGATCCCGATGGGAAGAACGAGCTGTCGATAGTCCTTGATTCGAAATAAGTCTGCAGCAGCCAATACCGCGGCATAAAAAAAGATAGCGACCTTAAAAAAATCGCCGACAATCAACGTAAGTACGACAAATACGTCAAGCCGTTGAATAATTTCCCCTATATTAATTAAACGAATCGTGGACAATAGAGGGAATGTCGACCGGCCCGCGATATCAATCCCAAGCACGGCAATATTCAAGGCAGTGGAGAAGGAAAGAAGCAAGCCGCTGGTCAAAACAGCGGCAAACCCCGCGCGTATTCCCTTTTCCCGGTTATTTAAGTAAGGAAGCAGCATGGCAAAACAAATCACTTCTTCGTGAGGGAACTCGATCGTTTGTTTTAATGTGGTTTGAATCACGGGGCCCAGGCCATTTCCCATAACCGGAAGCAGTCGGCTAATATCGATGACTCCGGCAAAAAGTAAGAGGAAGATGCTTAAAAATCCCAATATAGCTATCGTCATTATAAAAATTTGGGCCGTTCTTGCCACAACCTCAATTCCTTTATTCAGGACGTAGACGATCGACAGGACCATCACTGCATTGACGACGATAATAGGCGTTTGTTCCATAACCGAACTAATCAGCAAATCGCCTCCCTCGCGCAAATCTCTTGCTCCTCCATGGATGAAAAAAAGAATATATAATAAACCCAAAGGCCATCCTAGCCCTTTACCCAAAATGGCTCTTATGTAACCGGTGAGCGGAAGCTCCGGATACAAACGATAGAGTGAAACGTAAATCCAGAAAATGGCCAAACCTCCCGCCGTGCCCAGCAGAATGGCCAGCCAAGCGTCTTTTCCCGCCGACATCGCCATAACGCGCAGGATTGCGGTTCCCATATCGAACAACAGGATTAATATAAATAATTGTCCCGGACTGATTTTCGCTTTTTCCACCCTAACCACCGCCCATTTCCGCAAACATTATTTCTTTTCTTCGTACAAATATGGTTTCGATACCATGCCCGTACGCCGAATGGTCGACTCCACTTTCACCTCCACCCTGCATGTAGCGAAAATTCGATCCCATTCCTTCTCCATCTTCTTCCAAGCTTTCGGATTTGCCCGTTCAACAGCTGCGCCAAAACCGAGCACATCTGTTTTTAGCTTTTGAGCTGTTTGGACGGCAGCCATCACGTTACGCTCTGTTTCTTCGTTCCACTGCTGTTCCAGTTTCCGAATTTCCGCCGATTTGCCAACATCAACAGGACACAACGCTTCTCCTAAAATACCGATTTCCTTAATATGAATTCGAATGAGCGGTTGTTCTCCCTTAACCTCTGACTTGATTTTTGAGTTTGACCGGATAATATCAATGGAAATTGCATCTTTTTTCGTTTCGCAGTCGAGATTGACGATCGTGCTTTTCATTTTATTATTAATCCATGAAACTCCCCGAGCCTTATCCCCCTTCACCCAACCTACTAATTTTCCCTTTTTAAAGAGGGCCATGCCGCTCGTATACAGATCCGTTGGGGGCTCGGTCTGCTCAACATTCGAAATCTTCTCTCCTGCTTCGCCCTTTCCGACGAGCTTTATCCCGCTGATTACGGGACCTCCTCCTTTGATCATAAGCCCGCGAATAACATCGTCCATCTCCGTTTCATAGCTTTCCGCCAAAACTCTTCCCGTAATTTTTAATTTTCCGAGAATGGCGTTAGCCGGAATGGCCTCGACCGCCGTAACGGTCTTCAGGATCGTGGCAGCGTCGGAATTTCTTGCGATAAATACTCTCGTCGTCAAACGCGGTTCAGGATCCCGTTCCATAAGTTCAAATACCTCTTCGATCCCTTTTCTCGCCAACGCTTCCCCGATGACAAAAACACGCATATGCTGAGTGTTAATCCTCCGGGGTACTTTTTGCGAGGTTTTCCGGACTGCTTCTAACAGAGTCTTGCCCTTACCGGAGTAAACATTAACCGGTATTCGTCCGGTTGCTTTAATGCCGGCAATATCCCGGGCATTTACAACCTGGAACGAGATGTTATATTCATCCCGACCCTGAACCTTGTCGACTCCCATGGCTATGGCTATCGCGAGCTCATTCATTTCACGGTAATTCCAGCAGCCTGTAAGAGGCAATAGGCAAACCATCATTAACGCAAGGAAACCTTTTTTAAGTGTCATGCTTTACCCCTTCCGAAGTTTGATCGTTTTGATCGGATGAAGGGACCCCGTCCTTCTGATTAGAGATTTCTTGCCTTCCGCCGGTTAAACCCGGGCGCGTCGCCGGTGTTTTGTAGGGCGCCCGCAATACGGCATCCTTTTGATGCTTAAAGCCAAAAGGCGCGAACGGGGAGAGGTACGGAATCCCGAATGACCGCAAGCTGGTCAGGTGAGCGACAAGCAGAATCGTACACATAAAAATCCCGTAAAAACCGAAGGTGGAGGCCGCAATCATCATGGGGAACCGAATTAACCGGGCTGAAGTAGTGAGCGTAAAGCCAGGCATTGTAAAACTGGCAATTCCCGTAAATGAAACGACGATTACCATCATCGCGGTTACGATACCGGCTTCGACCGCTGCTTGTCCAAGTACGATCGCGCCGACAGTGGAGACCGCTTGACCGACGGCACGAGGCATTCGGGTACCGGCTTCCCGCATGAGTTCAAAAGCAGCCTCCATGAGAAAAGCTTCAAAAAAGACGGGGAAAGGAACCCCTTCGCGCTGAGCTAATAAATTAATCGCCAGAGGCGTCGGAATCATCTCGTGATGGTGAGTGGTAACTGCGATGTACATGGACGGCAGCAGCATCACCACGAAAAAACCAAAGTAACGGATGAGCCGCATGAATACGGTAAATTCAACCCGCTGATAGTAATCTTCCGCTGCTTTAAAAAATTGCGAAAAGGTAGTCGGCAATATCAGGGTGTTCGGCGTACCGTCCACCAGCACCGCGATCCGTCCTTCAAGCAAATTGCCGGCTACGACATCCGGCCGCTCCGTATTGTAGACTAAAGGGAACGGCGTGAACGTTTGATCCTGAATCAAATCCTCGACGTAGCCCGATTCCAGGATGGCGTCGATTCGAATATCCTTCAAGCGCCGTCTCACTTCTTCAACAAGCCGATCTTCCGCTATTCCCTTAAGATACATAATGGAGACGTCGGTCTGCGTTATATCCCCGATTCTCATCGATTCCATCCAAAGATTCGGGCTCTTCAGCCTTCGGCGGATGAGAGATATATTAGTACCGATCGTTTCGTTAAAGCTATCCTTCGGGCCTCGAATGTTAACCTCGGTTTCGGGCTCCGTAACGGGTCTCCGTTCTCCGCCTCGAAGATTTCCGATGATGCAGCCCTCGCAGTTATCGACAAAAACGGCAATGTCTCCCGATAATAGGGCATGCATCATCACATTCCAGTTATTCAGATATTTAGCATCGCCAACGGTTAGCGCTCTGTTCAGGATGACGTCAAAAATACGCTGAGGATCGCTCGACATTGAGGACTCATTCTCATTCTCTTTCTCATTCTGTTTGAACAATAATGAATGAGCGACAAAATCATTGACTTTCTCTATGTCAGTAAGGCCTTCCATGTAGATGACCGCAACCCGTTGATGCGGGCGGATATCCATCCGAAACGTGCGGATGATAACATCCGGACTATTTCCAAGCTCCTGCTTGATACGTTCCACCGTACGATTGAGATCTTGCTCAAGTGGCTGATCATCCTCATGAAATCCCAATTCATGGACGATTTCTTTTTTCTTACGCTTCTTTATCGCTCGAACGAACGGTTTGAAGAACATGGAAGAGGCCCCTTTTTTTATAAAACATACTATTCATCATTATTCGTCATTTGGCTAACTGCTATTCAAAAGGGCTATTATGGCAACGCTTGCCGTTAGACGGGATAGAAATAAAAAAAGCAGCAGCAGCTATAGACTCGAAAAGTCTTAGGCTGCCGCTGCACGAATTTAAAAAGCTGTTGCTTTGAACGACGTCGCTGCACAATAATAGAGGAGAACTTGTTAGACTACTCTACATAAAGGGTGAGGAAACGTGGACTTCAAACCGCTATCCAAATTTATCGACCGCATCACCTCCTGGCGCATTCCATGGGCGGAGGTGCTTGTCATGTACCGCAACGAAACGGTTTTCCGTTACCGTAACGGCTACGCCAATCTGGAAGAGAAGACCCCGATCGACGACCGACGGATCATTAATATCTACTCGATGACAAAGATCATGACGTGCACTGCGGCACTTCAACTCGTAGAGAAAGGCGAGATTCAGCTGAACGATCCGCTGTCGGCGTATCTGCCGGAATACGCCGAAATGAACGTACAGAAGACTTTGCCGGACGGCGAGATCGCAATGGAACGGGCGAAGAGATCGATTACGGTGCGCGATCTGTTCGCCATGACGGCCGGCTTTTCCTATGACCTCGAGGCGCCTTCCATTCAGGAAGTCGTGGAACGCACGAATGGCAGAGTGCCGACCCGCGAATTTGCGGCGGCGCTCGCGAAGGAGCCGCTGCTATTCGAGCCGGGTTCAAGATGGAACTATAGCCTGTGCCATGACATTCTCGCCGCTCTCGTCGAGGTCGTGGACGGAAGGCGATTCGGCGCTTATGTGCAGGATGAAATTACCGGACCGCTCGGCATGCGCGACACGGGCTTCGATCTCTCGGAGGAACAGCGAAGCCGGCTGGCTCCGCAGTACGAATATATCGACGCATTGGGCAAGCCCGTACGCAAAGACGGGAACGGTTTCCGGATCGGCACGGAATTCGAGAGCGGCGGGGCAGGGTTGCTGTCGACCGTGAGCGATTACATTCTGTTTTTAAACGCGCTAACCCATCGAGGAACAAGCGCGGACGGCGTGCGCATTCTGTCGCCGGCGACGGTGGACCTGATGCGAACGGACCAACTGGCCGGGAGCCTGCGCGACGATTTCTCCTGGGTGCAGCTTGCCGGTTATGGCTATGGACTGGGCGTCAGAACCCATATCTCCAAAGCCGATAGCGGCTCGTTAAGCCCACTCGGCGAATTCGGCTGGAGCGGCGCTGCCGGATGCCTGGCGATCATCGATCCGGATTCGCAGCTGACCGTCATGTATGCGCAGCATTTGCTGAATAACCAGGAGCCCTACGTGTTTCCGCGATTGAAAAATATCGTGTACGCCTGCCTGTAATACGGCAGACGAACATGTGTGTGGAACGGCAGTCCAGACATGATATATGTCCGGACCGCCGTTCTCTTTGATCATGTACGATTTCCAGCATAACTTCAATAAACCAAAAGAGGAGCCTCTCGATAGCAAGCTCCTCCTCTCCCGTATCCTTCTTGAGCACCCTAACGCATCGCCTGCTCATCGATGTTTGTCCCGAGGAAAACCTGTAGATTTTAACCCTTTATTCCATAAACCTCAAAGCAAGCCGGGAATGGTGATCGGCTAGACCTTTGGCGAATTGCTTGTCTGGGAATCCTCTATGAAGCAACTTCAACCCGCCTGATGTTAATGAGATATGGTGATGAAATCGATAAAATAACATCCTGTTAGGATCGAGAGCATCGTTCTTTAAATATCGGTAATAATCCCCGAACCGCATTTCTAAAAAACTGTGTTCATGCTCAATATCAAAAAACATAGCCCCTTCGATATCGATCAATAACGGTTCAAGTTTGTTGTTAACCAAAACATGATCAGGACCCAGCTCCCCATGTATAAATCCATATTGGGCTCTAGGTAAGATTCTTGATTCAAGTTTATACAAAATATCGAGTAATCTATCTTGATTTTCCCTGATGCGGTTCATATATTGGGAGGCATAAGCCAACTGCGTTATGGCATTGTTCATCTGTAATTGATGACACTTTTCCGTATTGGACGCCTTGAGGTTCAGTTTCCCGTAAGCGTCGCTAACATCGGCATGCATGCCGGTCAGCATATCGCCAATTCGCTGAAACAGTTGATCTCGAACACGTGAATTGGAGTCGTGAAAATAAGCTTCCGCTTTTTGTCCAGCCACATATTCAACGAGTGCATAATCGAACGGGTAACGGTTTCTCTCCGTATTTAGATCGTATAGCGTCGGAGTTCCGATTCCTTGTTGCGTTAAATATTCATTATTTAGCTTGAATAAGTCAGCGCCGTAGGATCGTTCAATTATATCTTCGTTTTTCCGTACTTCTTCTTGAAAAAAATTAACAGCAAGATCCCACACATACAACACGCAGCAAAATCCATTGGTGCAGTCGACCTTGTAAACTGCCTTTTGCGCGCCGCCATGCATTTTCGAGACATTCTCAATGAAATAACCGGTACCAAAAACCTTCCTCAAATCATCTTGCAAATCAGCATGATCGAGATGGCAATTTATGTCCAACGAGCAACACTCCAAATTTTATATTTTTGCCGGCAACCCAACTGTATCTAAAATTAAAAGAAAAGTATAGACTGTTTCTTCCCGCTCTGTTATGATGTTGAATAAGGTCTCGAAAAAAATAGCCGTACAAAAAGCCTTTGGATTTTTTCCAAAGGCTTTATTTTTTGAAGGTATTCTGCCGCTTGACTTCCCGATGCACTTCATCGATGATCTCCCAAACCCCATCCTCGATTTGCTCCGGCTGCGCTCGCGAGATGCTGATCCGCAGAAACTTCTCCCGTTCCAAATAATCCGATAAATAAAACCGCTTGCCGGAGACGACATTGATGTTCTTCGACGCAAGCCGCTCGATCAGCCGTTCAAGATTGACCGTTTGCGGCAGCTTGAACTGCACGAACACACCGGTGCGGATATCCGATATTTCGAGCAGTCCTGCATCGTTATGCAGCCGCACCGCCTCGTTCAAAGCGCGAATCCGCGCTGCGTATTGGCTGTATATGTTGCGTTTGTGCCGCTCGTACATGCCGTTTTTGATATACACTTCGAGTGCCGCCTGGGAAAGGAGCGAGGTGTCCGCGTATCTTTTGCGCTCACAGAACGCCTTCAGCAGCTTTTCCGGCAAAACGGCGGCTCCGAGCCTGAGTCCCGGGAAAATGATTTTCGAGAAGCTTTTCAAATAAACGACATGCGACGTACCGTTATAGGCGTAAATGGGATCGAGGCCCGGTTCTTCGCCCAAATCGGCCATGTAATCGTCCTCTACGATATATACGTCATACTTGCTCGCCAAACGGGCGATCGTTTTCCTCTCCTCCGCGCTGTACGAGGTGCCGAGGGGATTGTGGTACCTTGGCATGGTGTAGAAGAACTTGATTCCGCCTTGTCTGAATTTCTCCTCCAATTCCCGCAAATCAATGCCTGCCTTTGTACGGGCGATTCCGCATACCGGAATGCCCTCCGCTTCAAGAAACCGCAAATAAATATCATAGCTCGGCTGTTCGACCAGGATGACCGGATTCCCGTTCGGAAAGGGCATTCTCGCCAATATTTCGAGCGCAGGCGAGACACCTGACATAACGATGATTTGTTCCGCTTTGGCAAACACTTGATCTCCGGCCAAATGGGAAACAAGCGTATGACGAAGCGACTCCATTCCTTTCGAATCGCCGCAGGTGAACAGGTCGTATTTGTAAGTGTCTACCGCTTTGTTCAAGCAGTGCTGGAAATCCAAATACGGAAAAACGCCCGGATCCGCCATCGCAGAGGCGAAATCGGTCGTCTTGCTCTCCGGGACGTCCAGCCGGTTCCCCGGCTTCTCCACCACGTAGAAGCCGCTTTGAGCAATCGAGTAAATGGCGTGGCGTTTCGTAAGTTCCGAGTATGCCCGTGTAATCGTGCTGACGCTGCAGCCGTACTGCTTCGCGGCGTCGCGGACGGAAGGCAGCTTTTGACCCGAAACGAATTGCCCTTCATTCATTTTTTGCTCCATATCGGAGAGAATATCCAAATACTTTTTCATTCCGCTCCCCTCGCTTTCCTATAACCATTATATTAGACTCGGTCAACTGTATCGATACACTTTGGAAAAAATGCTATTGTTCCAAACCGCAGATCGGCCTAACATGTCAAGTAACGGATTCAAGTTCGCGAACAGGATCCAACTTTTCAGGAGGTGCAAGAGTCCGTTCAGATAATTCATTTAAAGGAGTCGATTTGGATATGTCATCCGCTGCGCATACCGATTTTATCACCCTATTCCGTGAACGTCATTCCGTCAGACATTTTGATGAGTCGCACAAACTCAGCGAACAAGAAATCAAGGAGCTTCTGACAATTGCGGGCAGCGCCCCGTCGTCTTGGAATCTTCAGCATTGGAAGTTCGTCGCCATTACCGAGGCGGCAGCCAAGGAAAAGCTGCTTCCTGTCGCGAACGGCCAAAAACAAGTCATCGACGCTTCCGTTACCGTCGCGATACTCGGGGACCTGCAGGCCAATCGGAATGCAGAAGCGGTGTACAGACCCGCCGTCCAGGCCGGACTTGAAGATACTTACGCAGGCTATTCTTCCTATCAGGCCATGATCGCTCAAATCGAAGGCGCATCTTCCTCCTATCGGCGCGACGAAGCGATCCGCAACGCATCGCTGGCCGCCATGCAGCTTATGCTCGCCGCGAAAGCGAAAGGTCTTGACTCGGGCCCGATGGTCGGCTTCGACGCCGAAGCTTTCGTCAAGGCGTTCCATGTCCCGCCGCGTTATGTTCCGGTCCTGCTCGTAGCCATTGGCAAGGCGGCCAGGCCTGCCCGGCCTACCTCCCGCTTCCCGGTAGAACAGACGATCATCTGGAACGGGTTTTAGACCCGTTTCCGCCAAGCAAAGAACAACCGCCGTAAAGCACGGCGGTTGTTCCTTGTTAACTGTCATGTTCCGTTAGCAAATCGAAGCTGCCGATAATTGTGATCATGGCTCCTATTATTCGATAACCTCGCTTGCCGGCGGCTGCTCTAAGATCTCCAGCATGCGTTCGAGCAGCGTGATACCGGACGTCTCCGCGGCTTTAGCTTCCCCGAGCAGCGTCAGAGCGCGCCCGGCTTGAGCGTCGCTGTTCGGTTCGCCGCCATGCGGGAAGGGAAACATATCGCGCATTTCGCCAAGCCGTTCGGCTACGGCGGCGTACTGCTCCGACGCTTCCAAAGCGAGGGTGCGGAGCCGGTCGTCCTGCGGGGATGACCCTTCCCAGTTCTGCGAAAGCTCAAGTAGGAACTGGGCCGCAAACTCTCGCGTGTCCCACACTTTGCCGGTGTTGACGCCGTTTCCGAAAGGATCGACAGTCCGTTTCGTGAACGCTTCGATCCAAGCGTCGTATGCGGCCAGGCCATTACGATGGCTAGCGTGCTCGCTCTCGAAACTTTGCCGGTATGCATGTTTGACTGCAAGCTTTAGCGCTCCCTTCAGCATGCTGCGCTTATCGACAGGGTAGGAGCCGGTGATCGTCAACACATACATTTCCGTTACTTCGCCCCGGCCAAGCTTCTCATATGGAAGATCGCCGTCCTTCCTTACGTCGCGGCAGCGAAGCACTTTGTTCTCGTCGTCATAGCCATAAATAACGCCCCACTCAGGGATAAACAGATCCCAGCTAAGCGCGGGAACACCTTTGTCAAGGCTCGTCTGAATGTAACCAAGCGCTTCCTCCAACTCTTCCGAAGTAGGCGGGATATGGTTCGGTTTGCCCGCGGTCTGCACCGCAAAGCCGAGATTTTGCAGCTGCTCCGCATGATGAAGCGGCCAATCGAAAGCGGAGTAGCTGCCTACTTCGACCGCTTCCCGGTCAATAATGATGCGAAACGCATGGGCAGTGTAGCCCATAACGTCAACCACCGACATGCCTGCTTTGTCCGTGTACTGAATCATGCTGTGGATCGCGCTCGTATCCGTATTCTTGCTCCATGTAAAATCGTCCCTTGTTCTTTTCCCCATGCGATCTCTCAATCCTTCCATACTGGTTTGAATAAAGGCGGGGCAAGCAGCTTTTTGGCCGGTTTGCCCATTTTCTTGCGATGCTTCACATACATGCTGATGTGGGCGCGAATGAGCTCCTGCTGCATTTTGCCGCGCGCCCGGGAGATACTGTTATACACGTTTGCAACCGCGGTGTTCAATAGAATGGCGATATCCTTCGGCGGAAGCTGCTCAAAGAAATAGGCTTCGAAAATCCGCTTCTCCCTGGGGCTTAAACAGTGCAGCAGGCTGCGGATGCCGTTAATCAATTCTTTGCGCAATAGAGCGGCGGATGGATCATGCGCCTGCCTCGCGGATTCTAACGCCGAGCGGCTTAGCCGGAAGAGGACGCGGTCGATGTCATGCCAATCGTCGGCGCCGATATTCGGGGAAGCGGCGCCTTCCAGGCAGGTGAACGGCCGTTCCTTCCCATGCGGACCGCCCCGGCGTATCTTCATGTAGGCCTCGTTGCGAATGATTTTCGCCAGCCAAGGCGAGAAGCGTGCAGTGTCAATCAGCGTTCCAAGATGGAGAAACGCGCGAACAAGGGCATCTTGGACGACATCTTCGGCCAGATGGTGGTCCTTCGTAAGCGAACGCGCGATCCCGAACGCTTTGGCGCGGTGCCGGCGTACCAACTCGCCGAATGCGTCAGGATCCCCGGTCCTCGCTTTCTCGACCAATTCTTTCTCGCTCGCCGGCTCCGGACACCCGCCCCCATCAGGGGCGGGCTCGCCGCGGAAGCCGGATATAGACGTCTCTTTCGCCCGATTGTCAGCTGATAGCTTAATATAAGCTTCCTGCATCCCGTTATTTGCAGCCTGCAATCCACTCGCTCCTTCCGCGTCCATAACCTATGGATGCCATTCGCTCATATTTTCTATCGCAGAATGAAAAAAAATTTTTAAGAGGCTTGTCTCGCCTTTCGCAGAACATAAACATTACCTATATAAGTTGAACGATTGATTTACATCAGCTGTTATCGCTGCGAGAGCAAATCATTCTTACGGTCGCTGTTCCAGCCAAATGGTCTGTATAGGTAAACCTGTTAGATAACCATTTGGACTGCAAAAAGCGACCATTTCGTTTCTCCAGAACGATTGGCTCTCTCTAATGAACATGGAAGCTCGGGATGACACTCACCTTTAGGAAAGTACCTGAACTAAAAGTGCATACTTACATAATTGCCGTGTAAACTCTATACTCAAAAAAGAAATGAAATCATACTTTAGGAGGACAAAGTTTTGAAAACTCTTGTTATCGTAACACACCCAAGCATAGATAGATCCGTCATAAATAAGCGGTGGGTAGAAGAGCTCAACAAATATCCGGAAAAGTATACGGTACACGAATTGCATAAGGTGTATCCCGACGGAAACATGGATGCGGAAAAAGAACGGCGATTAATTGAATCGCATAGTAATCTTGTATTACAGTTCCCTATTTATTGGTTTAATTGTCCGCCCCTTCTAAAAAAATGGCTTGACGATGTTTTTGCCTACGGTTGGGCTTATGGTTCAAATGGAGGCGATAAATTAAAGAATCGCAAAGCTGCTTTAGCCGTATCTGCCGGAATTAAAAAAGAAGACTACCGGGAGGAGGGAAGATATCGCTATACGCTTGAACATTTATTATCTCCTTTTGAAACGACCTTCCTATACTGCAATGCAGATTATCGTTCGTTTTTTGCGTTTTACGGCACAGAAAATGAGCCTGGAGAAAATACGCCTGATACAGAAATTGAGCCGTCTGTAAGCGAATTGGAAAAAAGCGCACAAGATTATTTGAATTTTATTGACAATCTGTAATAGGCCTACCGGTGTACAGCCTCAAGAGCCGACGGACTGTTTTTCTCCCCCCACTCGCACATCATGGTTAATAATGGAATGAGCGAAAGACCGCGGTCAGTTAATGAATATTCAACTTTTGGAGGTATTTGGGGAAATTCCTTGCGCATGATAAGGCCATCTGCCTCCAACTCTTTTAACATGATGCTTAGAGTTTTATAGGGAATGGTTCCGATACTTCTCTTCAGCTCATTAAACCGTATAACCTTATTTTCAGACAGCCAATACATGATAATCATTTTATATTTACCGCCTATTAAGGACAACGTATATCCAAAGCCGGTGTCTTTTAGTTCCACGCCGGTCGGAACACAGGTTTCACGCACAAAATACCACTCCTTCAGCTAAATATATGCTATAAATATGCACACTATACAATTGAACATTATGCAGTCTTATCTCGTCAGCATTTGGACGATAACTTTGATTATGCAACCGACTAGATGCCTCCAGACATCTCTCGATGAGCGCAGAAGGATTAAACCGGCGGTTCAACCCTTCTGCTGTTGCCTTCCTTCGCGCTATGAATAAATCTAGACAAAGGTACCCATCCTAATTCTGGATTCTTATTTTTAGGGGGCAACGCAATGGATATAGCTTGGATTTGGAAATCAGCCTTATTGGTCGTTGCCGGAATGATACTTCTCCGTATTGCCGGCAGAAAATCAATTTCTCAGATGAGCATAGCTACTACTGTAATCATGATCTCGATTGGTACAACCATTGTTCAACCGATTGCCAACAATCAACTTTGGAAAGCCATAGGCTCCGCTGCGATCTTTATTGCTTCACTGCTAATCATTGAATATTTGCAATTGAAATTTGATTGGCTGGAGTATCTCTTGAGCGGCCGTTCTAAAATCATCATCGAAAATGGTCAAATCAATTCCAATAATTTACGCTCCATTCGAATGACAGTCGATCAGTTAGAAATGCGGCTGCGGCAAAATGGAATTTCTAATATAAGCGATGTCAAATTCGCTACACTCGAACCCAATGGTCAAGTCGGGTACGAGTTAATGCGGCATGCCAAACCTGTAACGATTGGGGAATTGGAGCGTATTCTTAATTTAAAATCCGGAGCGGCAATGGAACAAAGCAGTTTATTCCTAGAAACAAAAATAAACCACCATACAACCCCAATCGATCCCGAATTGCAGTAACGAAGAACGGGGTTCAAATGGGACAAGGAAAGGGATACGACAAAGCATTTCGGAGCTGGGAGTCCTGCCTATCCCTTCTGGCAGGCAATCATTTTTTTGACAAGATGCAATGAAGAACCCTATTTCCAAAGGTTTGTATGTCTTTCAAATAATTATAACCTGCGGGATTCCGTTCGGTTTGATTTAGCATTCTTACGGCTACGGCATTATATTCGGGAATGACTAACAGGGCATTTCCATAAATTCCAAGAGATTGATAAGAACCCATTGGAAGTTGGCCGCCAAGTTCAGACATAGGGTGGCGGGCCTTATCTTGTACCCACCAGAAAAATGCATTACGGGGCAAGCTAACATCAAGTGAGGGAGGAGTAATCATAGTTACTGCTTGTTCGAATATGGACTTGGGTAATATTTGTCTCCCTCCATAAATGCCTTTTGTAAGATGTAAATATCCCCAATAACCCAATTCCCTCGTGCTTACAAAAAGATTCGCTTCTCCTCCCAGCTCTCCCGCATAGGTTTCGTTAACCCACACGAGTTCCTTCCTTTTTTCTTTTCTCCAGCCTGTTTCTGAAAATCCGTATGGCAATAATACCTTCTCTTCCATTACCTTAGCTAGGGGCTGATCGAAAACCTTCTGTACAATCTGTATTAGAAAGTTGACACCAACGTTGTTATATTCCCAATCGCTGCCCGCCGGGAACAATCTTTTCATTGGACTATACAAACCGTGTGTATGCGTCAATAAATGGCGGATGGTTGTACCGGCAGTTACGTTTTCGTCCAGGTTATCAAGATAATATGAAACATAGTCATCGAGGGTTTTTATTCTTCCTTCATAAAGAGCCAGACTAATAGCAAATCCGATATACGTTTTTCGAACCGATGCAACATTAAACTGTGATTTTTGATCAACAATACGACCGGTTTCCGTTACTTCATGACGACCGGAATACCATTCATGAACAATCGAATCATTTTGAATAATCAATACAGATGCAGCCGACGCAGCAATTAGATTCTTTATCTCCAACACATATTGATTAAGAGTTTCAAAGGCTGCCTCTTCTACGTTCGCTTGTAAATGCAATATTATTGCCCCCTCGATATGGAAATATGACTAAAAGGATATCCAGCACAAAAAAACGGTTCAATAATATGTGCCTTTGTTTATCGAAGGCATAGACAGCAGTTTTAGCACGGTTTTCGCAGAATCAAAATAATGGAATTTTCTACTCGGCAAGAAATGTACTTCAGATTTTCTCATGGGTACTATTTGGTTCCTACGGTACTATTAAGTGTTAATATCACAAAAAAGTGCGTTCTTCCCTATAACCATTATATGCTGCATAATACCCTCATACCAGTACCAGGGAGTGATAAGAATGAACGTAACGAAAGAAGGAAACAAAGCAATCAATGAAGCGGAAAATGGTTCAGTATTGACGACAATCGAAGGCCTTTCGGCAGTGACAGTCATCGGCTTGGGAATGTTGGGCAATGCGCTGGCCAATGCTTTCTTAAAAGAGGGGCACCGGACGACTGTCTGGAATCGTTCGCTTAGCAAAGGCCAAGACCTCATCGCCAATGGCGCGTTACGTGCCGCCGATGTCGCAGAAGCGCTGTCAGCGAGCCCGGTTGTGGTGATATGCGTATCTGAATACGATAGTGTACGAGAGACTCTCACTCCCTACAGTGATTTTCTTTCTGGCCGAACCCTCGTGAACCTGAGTTCTGGTACGCCGGAACAAGCACGTGAGATGTCCAAGTGGGTATCATCTCTCGGCGCTGAATATCTCGACGGCGCGGCCATGAGCGGCACCCGACTTGTCGGAAGGCCTGAAGCCTTATTCCTCTACAGCGGCTCGCCATCTGCCTTTACGGCTCATCAATCCTTGCTGAAGAGTCTTGGCGAGGCAACACACCTTGGAGAGGATCCCGGATTGGCTTCGCTCTACGATACGGCCCTGTACGGCATGAATTGGGGAGTGCTTAGCGGCTTTTTCCACGCCGTCTCCCTGGTTGGCAAAGAAGTCGATGCAAGCACTTTCGCAGCTGTGGCGACCGCATACTTGCCATTCGTAACTTCGCTCATGACCGATTATTCGCATCAGATCGAAGATGGACATTACCCAAATGGAGAGGGCACGCTTGACATTCACGCGGGGGCGATTGATCATCTTATTCATACCAGCCAGGCCAATGGAATCCGTATAGATGTGCCGTCTCTATTTAAGACTCTGATTGATCGGGGAATAGCGGCAGGGCACGGTTCCAACGGGATTGCGAGTGTTTATGAGGTCATCAAAACCCAAACCGTTTATGAGGAGGAGCAGGTATGAGTTTGCGTATCCTAATCGCTGGCGGGTATGGGCTTATCGGGAGTAACATCGCGCGGCATCTAAGAAAGATCAACAAGGAAGTCGAGATCATACTTGCCGGAAGAAGTCCTGAGAAGGGTGAGGCGCTTGCACGGGAATTGGGCGGAACCCGGACGGTCTATCTTGATATTAATAATATCGATCAAACATTAAGCGATGTTGGCAAGATCGACCTCATCGTGGCAGCCCTGCAAGATCCTGCCGATACCCTCATCCATGCTGCTATCGAACGAAATATAGCACATATCGGTATAACAAAACTGGCTGGAGACATTGGACCCATCACATTTGCTGCCATGCAATCGCCACCGAAGCGACCAATCGTTCTACTGGGCCATTCGGATGGCGGAGTTAATACGATCGTTGCACAAAAGGCTGCTGAGGAATTTCAATCTATACACTCCATTGAAGTGGCTGCACTCTATGATCCTCTCGATCCGATCGGTCCTATGAACGCCAGTGATTTCGATAATAACGCAGGATTGTCGGATCGGGTACTCCTCCGGAATGCCGGAATATGGGCTTGGGTGGATGCTAGTGCCAATATACGCAAAGTCCGGATCGCGAATGATTTTTTGGAAGGTTATCCCGTTCCATTGCTTGACGTGCCTAGTTTGGCAGGAATCACTCGTGCATCCAGAGTCCGCTGGGATTACGTTAATGGCGAATCCATGGGCACCAGAGCCGGAATCAAAGCATCGCACGATGTTTATATTGATATTGAAGGCGTTATGAATACCGGGAGCACCGCCACTCGGAGGATCGTTGTGTCCGATCCAAATGGTCAGGCACATCTTACGGGTCTTGGGGTATTGGTTGCAATTGAGCGGATTCTAGGATTAGACGGCCAATCTGCTGTCGATGGCGGCGTGTTTTTGCCTGAAACGCTTGTATCGCCTGATGCGGCAATCAGAAGGTTTAAGGGTTTCGGTGTTTCTATTCAACAATTTGATAGTACAAAACAAAATTTTTGAATTTAATGCTCAGCGAGGCTCCAGTTCTATGCTGGCAGCCTCGCTCTGATGTATGAAGCTATAATGTCCGGAAGCGGAATAAACAAAATATAGATTCGTTTTCATCCATGTTGAAAACTATAGTAGTCCTGCGAATGTACCGCTTTGAATCCAACCGATTCATACAACCCTAACGCGTGGTCGTTTTTCGTTTCGACTTCCAAGTGTACCGAGTATCCGGCCGAGACTTGCTCTTTAATGATTTGGCGCAACACTTTACGGCCTATTCCTTTGCCTTGGTGTTCCGGCAAAATGGAAAATCCATAAATCCACGCTTGCCCCTTATCCCGGCTCACCCTGATTTTCCCTACCGTTCCTTCGCTTGCGTCAATCATCAGCATATCGGTGTTATCCGCAAAGACTATGCCCTCCATCGCTCTGGCGTCTTCTTCGCTCAATCCGAACGCCGTAACGGATAAACGTACGCGCAATTCATAATCTTCCAATGTCGCCCGCCTCAAATGAATACCGTTCGTTTCTTCAAGAACCTTTTCTTGCCACACCATTTGATGCTCCGAGAAGGCATACGCAGCGCCATGTTTACTCAAAAAAGCTTTTGCCGCATCCGATCCCGCAGGCGCGTTCAACAGGATGTTCTTGAAGCCGTTTTGTTTGGCTTTTTCCATTCCTTGTTGGAACAATCGATGGAAATGCCCCTTCCGCCGTTCGCTTGGTTTCACCATGCCGCATATTTCGACTGTAGAACCAAAAGCATACAAACCTAAAAACGCTGCAAGTTCGCCATTTTCATAATGAAAAAAATCCTGCTGACCGAGCTCGCGATTTCGGAGCATTTCCCAGTTAAGCTTCAGTTGTATGCGATCATGAGTCTCACACTCTTTTTGCAATTGTTCAATCTCTTCTAATTGTTGTGTCGTTAACATTTTTCCTCCATTGGTTGTTCATGCCGATGACTCAGCAGCTCGAATTCCGTTGTTTCACATTCGTGAGACATACGCGCGTTCTTGCTAACTCTCGTCGGCGCTTGGGCCGTAGATGGACGGAACCGGGACCTCAAGCAGTCGAAGATACACCGTTAGCTGCCCCCGATGATGATACCAATGATTGAGCATTAACGTGCGAACCATCCCGATTCGGGGCGCCTCAAGGATCGTGATGCCATCGCGAGTGAGCTTCCATGTGTCCGTCAGGCCGGTTTCTCCCCATTCGAGAAGCTTATTCTCAGCCACAAGCATGTATCTATCAAATGCCGTAAGGATCTCGTTCAGCGATGCCGCCTCAAGTAGAGGAACGACCGGGACTTCACGTGAAGGTTCATCCAAAAACTCAGCCAAGCCTCCAGGTACGCCCGCGGTATGCAAAGCAAGCTGACCTACTGACATCGACTTTGTATGCGGCTTCCATGAAAGCTTGTCTGCGGGTATCCTTTCGAGCACTCTCCGGGTCAATTCCGCTTCCTGTTTGAGTTCTGCGATCAACGTTTCTGTCATTTTCATAAAGATCTCCTCCTCGACATTCTCGACTAAACTTACCATACCATAAAAAAAACAAGAAATTTCTTTTAAATTGCTACATATTTGAAATGAAACAAAAAAGAGACTGCCAAAGCCATGTTGGCTTATGCAGTCTGCTGTTCTTTTATTCCGCTAACGGCAAATAAATAATGAACTCCGTTCCGACGCCTGCTTGGCTGTCGACGCGAATCGTCCCGTTATGATTGCGTACGATGCGGTAGCTTACGGATAATCCGAGCCCCGTACCTTCCTGCTTCGTTGTAAAAAAAGGATCGAACAGCCGGTTCATCGTTGATTTATCCATGCCTTTGCCGTTATCCTTTATAATTATTTGGGCGAATTGACCCTCGCTGCGCGTAATAATTTCAATGAGGCCTCTCCGGTCGTTGTGTACCTCCTCGATGGCATCGAGCGAATTTTTGACAATATTCAAAATCACCTGCTTGACCTGCTTCACATCGATCGACACGACGTTTTCCGAGCTGTAGAACTCGGCCTTAATCTCACAGTTACGCATAAGCGCTTCGCTTTCGGTCAGCAAGACGACTTCCTTGATGAGGTGATCGATCGGGATCAGCTGCTTCATCGGGGCGGAAGGTTTGGACGAATTTAGAAACTCATAAATAATGTCGTTCGCCCGGTCGATTTCCGTTAATATGATGCGGGCGTATTCCTCCTTGCCGACCTCAAGCAAGTACGGGCGCAGCAATTGAATAAAACCGCGAATGCTCGTTAAGGGATTGCGGATCTCGTGAGCAATTGCAGCGGCTATTTTGCCAAGCATGGCCAGCTTGTCATTTTGCAAGGCGGTCTGCTCGATCTGTTTATATTCGGATACATCCTTGACGCTGAATAAAAAATCTCCGTCTAGTTGATCGCCGTAGGTTACCGTAACGAGAAGGTGCTTGCCGTCCTTGTGCTGGAACTCATAATACCTGCTGTGTCTTAGAAACATTTCCTTATAAAGCCTGAGAACCGTACGTTTCGTGCTCCTGGTAAGCTGCGGGTGCCTTAACATTTCTCTTATATTGCAACCGATTAATGTTTTGCGTGGTATGTCAAGCAGCTTGGCCATCTGAACGTTAATAAACGACAATATACCGTCACTGTCAAATAAAGCAATACCGCTGTCCATGTGCTGCAATACGTTTTCGTATTTATTCTTGACCATCTCAAAGGAACGATTGGATCGAAACAGCATTTCGCGCATCTCTGTGAACTTCTGCTCGGATGATGGCTCAGGCTGAAGTCGGAACCTGCAGGCAACCATAATTTCCATCAAAAAAACAAATGATCGATTATATAATCGCAAAGCTTCATCCGAATCGACATTCGCCACCAAAGACTGTATACACTCTTCATGTACCGCAATAATTTCTTCGGGGTTTATCCCGTAAAGCTCTTTGCCAAGTTCATTGGCATGATACAACGATGCTTCCTTTCCATTTCGGATATAATCGGCAAGCGCCGGGAAATAGCGCTTTCGAATGGCTTGCATCATCTACTCCTCCCCGGCAACATCTATGAACAACGGTAACAGTTAATACTAATGATAGGGGGAGTTTACAATCGCTGTCAATCGGAAATACTGTCGAATTTTGTGCGCCAAATAGGCATAAAGACATCCTGTTAACCGGATAGGACCGCAGCCCCCCCGTTCTAAGATGTATATGCTTCTTTATTTCACCTGCAAAGCCAAGAGTCTATTTACCCTAATTATTTAGTCGTTTCGATCATCTTGGGTTTTGCGGTCACGATCCGAGCCTCTTTGATTGTCGTCATCCTTCTTGTTATCCATATCCCTGTCGTTGCTATCGTTCTTCCGGTCGTCACTGCGACCATCGTCACTATTGTTATCTTCGCTATTGCGCTTATCCGAGTCATCGTCCTTCCGGTCGCGCCGGTCACCGCGATTTTCTTTGTCCTTCCCGTTATCCTTCGGCTGATTTGCCGATGAGGTCGATTGGCCCTGATTCGACTTTTTGTCCGGCTTATCCGGTTTATTAGGTTTATTAGGCTTATCCGTCTCACCGGCTTTATCGGCTCCGCTGCTGCTTGGCTTTCCCGGTTTCTCGGCTTTATCCGGTTTATTCGGCTTCGGACTAGCAGAGGGTTCGGCTGAATCGGACTTGTTATCGTCTTCCTTCTGCTTGACTTTTTCCTCTTGCTCGCGGGCAACGAGCTCTTTCAGCTTTTCCTTGCTCGTATCCGCCGCATTCGCGATAATCGTCTCTACTCCGCCAAGCTGCTCGGTTACCTGATCGATCGACTGGAGCTTCAATTGCTCTAGCTCCAGCTCGTAGCCTTCCTCCTTGGCCATGAGGTACACCGCCATCTTTCCAGACGATATGCCGTTAGCGGAAGCGGCATCGCGAACCTCATTCGGCACGGACAACGTCGTAACATTGGCTTCAGCCTCCTCTTCCGCTAATGCCGTGAGAAGCTCGCGAAGCGTTTGGTCGACCTTTTTCGTCAGAATGCTCTCAAAATCGAGTTTAAGCTTTGCTTTATCCCCAATGATAACGCTCGTCACGACAATATCCTTATCCGGCGTATCCAAGTAATGTGAGCCTTTAGCCCTCTCCAGAATCGAAGCCGCAACGGTTTGCACGTCGATTCCCCTATAGGCCAGCCCTTCAATAATCAACTTTCCGTCTTCATTTAATGCGCGAAGCTCGCGCACCTTTTCTTCGCCGTCCACTCCGATTTCAACGCTCGGGTTAATATCCATACTCAAATAGGCGACAACGGGATGGGTATCTCTCTGAATAAACAGCAGCAGCGGTACGAATAAAATGAATAACACGGCTGCGGCTCCAGCGCACCAATAAGCCGGCTTGAATTTGCGTTGATGCTTATATTCCTCATCAAAAACAATTTCTTCGCCTACTTTCGGCATCCCCGATATTGGAGCTCGCAAAAATTGGCCGTCTGCTGTCATAACAACAGCATGCTGCTTTTGAATACTCATAACGACTCCGCGTTTCATTTGCTCGCCTCCCGTTTCGTTTCCATCTGATCTGCGGATATGCTTAAATAATCGTGCATGAAAGGATAGCTTCCCGATAATACAAGAGCTATCGATATAATATATTTCCGGTTCCGCTCGACCGTCTTACGGGAAATTCCGCATAATTCGGTCAGCTCCTTCACAGGCAGCTTCGTCGTTTGCTTTAAAGACTCGAACAGACTCGCGCGGCTGACAAGCGTCTGAGCAATTCCGATCAACAGCCTTCTGGAATCCGAATGCTTCGGTGAAAGCTCGACCAGCTCCGCGAACGTGATGCCGAACCGGTCCAGCTCCAGATTCAAATCTCCGATTTCCTGCCGTCTCTCATCTTCCGTCCGCTTCATCTCATAAGCTGACAGCGCCTGCTTCGTCTCTACGGAGTTGTAATGCGGCTGCTCCTCATCTTCGGAATCGAACATGCTGTAAGGTACGACCTGCGCATGCCTTTGCTCTTTTCGGACATGGTCAATAAGCCGACGGCGAATAACGGTTTCGGCAAATCCGAGAAATGATTTTCCGGCATGACTGGCGAATTGATTTATCGCTTCATTAAATGCCAGGAGCGCCACGCTATATTCATCATCTCTTGTCGGATCTATGTACCGCTTGCAAAATCGACTTGTTACTTTCAATATATAAGGCTTGTAATCTGCTATGAACTGCTCGCGAAGCAGTTCGTCGCCTTGACGAATTCGAGCAACCCATTGTTCGGGAGCAAGCTGCTGCCCGCCCTCCTCGGCTCCTGCGCTGTCTGATCCCCGCAGGAAGCGTTTGAACAATACAAGTAACAACCGCTCCACCTCACTACTAGTAGGATTCGTTTCTGCTCATTCGGGTAAGGGGGTACTTTGAAAAAAAGATTAAAATTATGAAAAAAGAAAAGCCTCCGAAAAGGAGGCTCACATTTCGTTTCGCATACATTAAACGGAAGTCCGGCGTTGTCGAAGCTTATTCCTTCTGCTGTTCAGCATGCCGAGCCGTTTCTTCAAAACAAACTGCCACTCCGTATCCTCAATCTGCTTCGCAAAGCTGAGCAAGTCAAGAGCCATATCGATTTGATTGTGAACGACGTCCATCGGGTCTTCGCTTTCATGATTCACGCAGTTTTCAAGCAGCGAGCTTTCGTCATGCTCCACATACTCCTGAAAATCAACCTCGGAGGCACCGTCGCCATGCGCAAATTCGGCTAATATTTCGTATTCGTTCTCGACTAAGTAATGAATGTCTACACGCTGACAAACCGGACAAAACAAGATAGGCACATTATGGATGTGCGTGCGAAAATGCTTTAAAGTGCCTTTCGTACCGATCATACTAGCTCCACAGCAAAAACTCATTTGCAACCCCTCCCAAAAGGTTTGCGGATGCAAACCTGGCTTCGTAAGCGTGAGCTTAGGTTTGCGGATGCAAACCTGGCTTCGTAAGCGTGAGCTTAGGTTTGCGGATGCAAACCTGGCTTCGAAAGCATGAGCTTAAGTTTGCGTATGCAGGTTCTGCACCGCAAATGCACCAAATGAACGGAAAGCTAAGTATACCTTATTCGCTTCATAAGGCTGAAATTCCTGCTTTTCCAGCCTGCCGGCCGGTAGGTAAAAAAAACCGTACCCCTGCAGGAGCGGAAGCACGGAAGATCTTAAGGCACCTACCTACCCAATATACCCCTTTGGGCGTAGGCATGGAGTGCTATTCCCCGACCTCTGCGATGAGCTCGATTTCAACCGGCGTATGGAACGGAAGGTCGCTGGTGCCGATCGCTGAACGGGCATGCCTGCCGTTTTCCCCGAATACGGCGATTAACAAATCGGATGCCCCGTTAAGCACATACGGCTGATCGCCAAACCCGGGAGCGCTGTTAATAAAGCCGAGAATTTTGACGATTTTCACTACGCGGTCCAGATCTCCTAAATGAGCCTTCATCGCCGCAAGCAGATTAATAACGACTTGCCTTGCCGCTTCCTGTCCTTGCTCGACCGTCAGATCGGAGCCGACCTTCCCTTCGTACATGAGAACGCCGTCAATGCGGCAGTCGAAGCCCGACGTATAGAGCAGATTGCCCGTCTGGTTCACCGGGATGTAGGAAAATTTCGGTTTGGTCGTCTCGGGTAATGTAATGCCAAGCTCGGCGAGACGTCTTTCAATAATGGACATATTGGAACATCTCCTTATACGAATAGATTCTTATATTTGAACGATAACGGAAAGCTTTAATGCGTACGGCAATGCTGCGCGTGAATGAGCCGCCCTTCACGCTTATGCGTATGCGTGCCGTGCTCCAGCGTAAGCTGTCCGGCGACGATCACCTGCGAGATGCCCGACGGATATTGACGCGGCTCTTCAAAGGTAGCCGTATCTTGAATCACGGCCGGGTCGAACACGGTAATGTCGGCGATGTAGCCCGGCACAAGCAAACCGCGTTTGCCGAGCTTAAAGCGCTGGACAGGAAATGAAGTCAGCTTGCGGACCGCTTGCTCCAGGGACAGCACCTTATCCTCCCGCACATATTTGGCAAAGACGCGCGGGAAGGTGCCGTATGTCCTCGGGTGCGGTTTCCCGGTCTCGCAATTCAGGCTGTCGGACGCAATGAGCGATTTCTCATAGCCGATGACCTGCTTGACGTCGTCATCCGACATATGGAAGTAGACGATTGCGATCTGGCCGTTCTCCTCCAGCAGCAGATCCATCATGCAATCGACCGGATGCTGGCCTCGAAGCGCGGCAGCCTCTGCAATTGATCGGCCTTCCAGGCTTTTGTTCGCTTCGGTCTGCATCGAAGAGATGATGATGCTGGTCCAGCCGGTAGAGCAGACGAGATTGTCCCACGTATCCTGCTCGCGGCTGAGCTCCTCCCGGATGCGCGCGCGGAGCGCCTTATCCCGGAACGCCTCAAGCGTCGCATCAATGCCGCCTTCCAGCGCCCAAGGAGGAAGGACGGTCGTCAATGTTGTGGACCCGGCAGCGTAAGGGTACACGTCGACGGTTACATCCATGCCGCGCGCCCTTGCCGCTTCCACCAGCTCGAGCGCATCAAGCGCCTTGCCCCAGTTGGCGCGTCCCGCCGCCTTCAAATGGCTGATATGAAGCGGGATGCCGGCCCGTTCGGCGATCCAAATGACCTCGGCGACGGATGGCAGCAGGTTGTTGCCTTCTCCGCGAATATGGGTGGAGAGCAGGCCGTTATACTTCGGCAGCACGCTGCACAGCTCGGCAAGCTCCTCGCGGGAGGCGTAGCTTCCCGGCGCATACAACAGGCCGATGGACATACCGATCGCCCCGGCGCGCAGCCCTTCTTCCAACAGCGTCTTCATCCGCTCGATCTCGGCTCTCGACGCAGGGCGGTTCTCGAAGCCCATTGCCGCGATACGAAGCGCTCCGTGCGCGACGTAGGCGGCTATATGCTCGGATGGCTTCGAACGGCCCACAAAGTCCATATATTGACCGACGGTTTCCCACGGCCACTCCCAGCTTGTGCTGCCAAGCACCGGCTGCACGTATGTCTGCAGCAGCCCTGCCTTCTCCCGGACGAACGGAGCGGGAGCCAGCCCGCAGTTGCCGACAACCTCGGTCGTTACGCCTTGCTGCAGCTTTATTTCACTGTGGGGATGATCGATAATCATCAGGTCGGAGTGACAGTGCCCGTCGATGAAGCCGGGGGATATGACTTTTCGTTCCACTTCAATCACCCGGTCAGCCTCTTGCTCGATTCGCCCGATAGCGACGATCAGGCCATCCTTTACGCCAACGTCTCCGCTATACCAAGGATTGCCGCTGCCATCGACGATTTTGCCGTTTTTCAGAATAAGATCAAGCATGCCTCGATCCTCCTCCTTCTCGTTATTCGAGCATTCCTCTCGCCGCTACGGCCATTCTGCGCAGAACGCCCGCCGATTCCTTGATGTATATGAAGTTATGTAAATTAACCGTGCTGCAAATATGATTGGGGATGACGCGAATGACATCGCCGACCCGATAGGCCGAATTCGGCCGCACCTGAATCATGCCGTGCTCTTCATTCATTCGCACGAGCACCGCATCGGGGTCTCCGACGATAGAGCCGAAGCCCTTGAGAAACAACGGCGATTGATCTGGCTGCACGTCGGTCGCGAAGGTTTTGCTGCCGCCGTCGATAATGATTAAATCATCCGAGGGACGGCTGACGACCGTTGCGTGCACGGCTCCTGCGCAATCCTCCAGGGCGCAGACGCCGTATGCGGCTTGCATGCGGTCTTGATAAATGTAAGTGCCGGGCCGAACCTCCGTCACGCCTTCTACCTCGGCAGCGGCGGCCGCTGTCGGCGAGGAGCCGACGCTTACGTCCTCTATCGCGATGCCGGCGCTTCGCAAGGCTTTCGCCGCATCGGCCGTCAAGCGGCCTTCTTCAAGACCGGCGGATCTTACGTCGAGCGTCGATTCTCCGGCAAGTATCGCGCCGCGATACGTGAAAATGCCGCTAAGCCTGATCCCCTTCATCCCGGAGATTTGTTTGGCGAGCGGCACGGCCTTATCAACCGTCACTCCTGTGCGCTTCAATCCGGTATCCAGCTCAAGGCGCACCTCCAGCTCGGCGCCCTCACGGGCGGCTGCCTCGGATATCCGCATGGCCCCCTCCAGGCTTTCCACCCCTATAATGATCCGATTGCCCAACAGGCTTAAACGCACGGCCCGCTCCAGCTTGGATTTGGCGATCACCGGGTAAGCGACAAAGATATCGCGAATGCCGCTGCCCGCCATCACTTCAGCCTCGGAAATTTTCGCAACGGTAATGCCGACAGCGCCTGCGGCGAGCTGACGGATTGCCATCTCCGGGAGCTTATGCGTTTTGGCATGGGGACGCAGCTTCACGCCTAAGGAATTGATCTTCTCCTGCATCGCGGAGACGTTAGCCCCTACCCGCATGCCGTCAATGACGAGGCAGGGCGTTTCCAGCATGCCGACATCATCCAGGGATACGTTCAAATTGCCGTTCATTCTACAGCTCCTCCTTCACTGTCCGCGCCTTTGGACTCCTCCAAGTAGCTGTACAGCGTAAATTTAGAAATGCTTAAATAGCCGCAGACCTTTTCACCCGACTTTTTAATCAGAAAAGCGCCCTTTTGATCGAGCAGTTGAATGATTTTGATTTTGTCCTCCTTGGTCATCGCCGCCGGCGGCTTGCCGATCGTTTCTTGCGCTTCCTGTATAAGCGTATCGAGCAGGTCGCCCACGTTGCTGACGAAGGATTCCCGAACCGGCGTTAATCCGCTTGCCGTTAGCGATTGCAGCGTCTTCTCCGCTACCATCAGATCGGTGATGTCGAAGTTGATGCACACCGCTCCGATAATGGCTCCGGCGTTATTTTTGACATACATGGAGGTGGAGCGGAGAATACGGCCGTCCTGCGTCTGCGTCACGTAGTTATGGCGGTTGTCGCCCTCCGACGTCCCCCGCATAATCTCCAATCCCAGATTGGTGCCGGGATCCCCGACCTTTCGTCCAGTGACATGCCCGTTCTCGATGACCACAATCGTGCTGTCAACCGGCTTCGACCAATCGTGTACGACAACCTCGCAGCGGTCTCCGAATTGTGCCGCTATGCCTTTGGCCATCTCCGTAAAAAAAAGAAATTCCTGCGATATCGCTTCCACTTCCGCCACTCTCCCGTTTTCCTCATGCCTCGTTGCCCACATGGTACTATGACTCGCAAAAAAAATCAAACAAAAAATCTGTTAACCTAAAAAAAAGTATGGTAAGATATTTTTAAAATTTTTATGTATCGCGGCACCAGAAGCAGGTCATGAAAGGGATGAGGGCAGGGGCTGTTAAGGGTTAAAAACGCAAAGAGACGGCATCGTACCCATTCGGGCACGATACCGTCTCTATTCTTGTATGAAGCTTACTTCGCAACCAAGTGCTGTTGGCCTGGCTTCCAGTTGATTGGGCAAAGTCCGCCGGATTGCAAAGCTTGCAATACGCGAAGCGTTTCTTCAACGCTGCGGCCCACATTGTTGTGGTTAACCACCTGGTATTGGATTTCGCCTTCCGGATTGATGATGAACAGACCGCGAAGCGCGATGCCTTCTTCTTCAATCAGGACGCCGTAATCACGGGCAACGCTCTTCGTGATGTCTGCGGCAAGAGGGAATTCCAATTGGCCAAGACCGTTATCGTTCACCGGCGTGTTGATCCATGCGCGGTGGCTATGTTTGCTGTCTACGCTGACGCCAAGAATTTCCGTGTCAAGCTTCTTGAATTCTGCGGCTGCAGCGCTGAGCGCTGTAATTTCAGTCGGGCAAACAAACGTGAAATCAAGCGGGTAGAAGAACAATACCAGCCATTTGCCTTTGTAATCGGAAAGGGATGCTGTACCGAAGTCTTGTCCGTTACCTGTTGCTGTTTCCATTGTAAAATCCGGTGCCTTACGGCCTACCAAACGTTCTGCCATTTTCGAAAACCTCCTTGACCTATCCATAGATTTATTGTTTCTGCCACTTCATTTATGTGTGACTTACCTAATAAATAGTATCACTAGACTATAATGAAGTCAATATTATAATAAATACTTTTTTATAATAATTATAATCTGAATATTATTTTCTGATCGACGCCACGATCAAATCGCCCATCTCCGTCGTTCCAATCGCTTTGCTCTTATCCACGGCGATATCGCCCGTACGGTGGCCGGCGTCAAGCACTTCCTTAACGGCTGCTTCGATTGCCGCCGCCGCGTCATGATAGCCGAAGGTAAGACGGAACATAAGAGCTACCGACAAAACCGTCGCGATCGGGTTGGAGATGCCTTGTCCGGCAATATCGGGAGCCGAACCGTGTACCGGTTCGTATAAGCCGAAGCTTCCTTCTCCAAGCGATGCGGAGGAAAGCATGCCGATCGAGCCTGTCAGCATAGCCGCCTCATCGCTCAGAATATCCCCGAACATGTTCTCCGTCACGATTACATCGAAGCTCGACGGACGCCGGAGCAATTGCATCGCGCAGTTATCGACCAGTACGTGCTCAAGCTCAACCTCAGGGTATTCAGGAGCAATCCGGTTAACGACTTCGCGCCATAGGCGGGAGGTCTCAAGAACGTTTGCTTTGTCGACGGAAGCAAGACGCTTGCCGCGGGTCATCGCGATTTCGAAGGCTTGACGGACGATGCGCTCCACTTCCTTGACGTTGTATACGCAGGTATCAACCGCTTCTTCCCCGTGAGCGCCTTCGCGGCGGAACTTCTCGCCGAAATAAATGCCGCCCGTGAGCTCGCGGACAACGATCAGATCCGTTCCTTCGAGCACTTCCGGCTTCAGCGTGGAAGCTTCCTTCAGGCAGTCGAATACGGTAGCCGGACGAATGTTCGAGAACAGGCCCAGCTCCTTGCGAATACCGAGCAAGCCTGTTTCCGGACGGAGCTCCTTCGGATTGTTATCCCATTTCGGGCCGCCTACCGCGCCTAGCAGCACGGCATCCGCGCCTTTGCAAAGCTCGAGCGTCTCCTGCGGCAGCGGCGTGCCTTTCTCGTCGATTGCAATGCCTCCGAACAGGCCGTGCTCCGTCTCGAATTGGTAGCCGAACAGCTCTTCTGTCTTCTTGAGCACTTTAAGCGCTTCGCCAACAACCTCGGGACCGATTCCGTCGCCGGCGATGACTGCGATTTTTTTCACGTCTGCCATAATATAAATAACATCTCCTATTCATTCTCAATCTATTATCATTTGTACCATAAAACCAACTTGATTACAAAGATATAAAATCTATTGGCTCTATAGACACAGTCTATAGAGCCAGCGGTTTCCGCATATGAGATTGGTCATGCTCAGCCGGTGCAGGAAACGACCGTAATGTTCCGGATATCCGCCAAATCGAGCTCGTACGGAGAAGGCACGTTCGTGCCGTTCGCTTCGCGAATGATTTGCACGACTGGACGGTGCGCAATGGATGAGCTGTAAGCCGTTACGATTCCCGTCTGCCCGCTGCTGAGCTTCAATACGCTGGAGAGCGGGAAAGCCGTGATATGCTTTAGAAATATTTTCACCAAATCCGCATTGAAATAGGTATTCCCCGATCCTAACATAAATTCGATCACATTATCGGCCTTATAAGCTTCCCGGTACCGCCTCGGCGAAATTAATGCGTCGTATATATCGGACATGGCGACGATTTGCGCATATTCCGGAATGTCATTCCCTTGCCGGCCGAGCGGATACCCCGAGCCGTCAAACTTCTCATGATGCTGCAGCGCACACCGTGCGGACAACTGCGGCATGCCCTCGATAGCCATTAACAGATTGTAGCCGTCAACCGTATGTCTCTCGAGCACCGCCCGCTCGTCCCCGCTCAATCGCCCGCTGCTCTGCACGATGGACGCCGGAAGCCGGGTCATGCCGATATCGAACAACAGAGAGCCAATCGTCAGCTCCAGCATCTTGGCGCCGTCATAACGGCACTCCGTTCCGATGATACCGGACAAGACGGCAACGTTCATGGAATGCTCGTAGATGTAGGGATCCCATTCATACAGCCTGCACAAGAGATCGACGACCTGAGGCTGCGATAAAATATCGATGACGGCGTTTCGGAACAGCCGTTTAAACCGGTTCTCCTTCTCGCTGCTCATCGCCACCGTGTTGAAGCGTTTCGAATGAATGCGGTCCATTAAATCGTTATAAATAAAATCCTTCTTTTGTTTATCCCGCTGGCCGACCGGAACGGTACGCGCCGCTTCCATTTCGCTTGACTCGGCCGAGTTCTCGATATATACCTTCGCAATCCCGCGCTCGGTCAATTTTTCGATATAAAGACGGGTCAATTCGGTCCCCCGTCCTAAAATCATCATCCCGTTCGGACCCAGTATCGGCTTCGCCAATACGTCGCCCTCAACCAGCTCCCGCACTAACCTTTCAACCATCCGTCCATCTTCCTCTCTCGCCTTTGGTACTCCGCAGCATCCTGCTCGATTCATTACCTTAAGGGTATCATCGAACCGCCGCCGGTCCCATTACCCTTACGGTTCCTTTCCGGTATCCATCCGGATACTTTTGCTCCCGCAAAAGAAGTTCGTGTCGACGATCGCCATATCGTGTAAAATGAAGCTGGCATGATTTTATTTTATACGAGCAGGTGAACCGGAATGAGGCAAGACGAATCGCTTGATGTGTTGGAGAGCCGATTTCTAGTCGGACGATGTGACGAAATCGCTGTGTTTATACATAAGTTAACCGAGGCTTCGCCTCTCATCACCATTTTAAACGTATACGGGACGGCCGGAATCGGCAAAAGCTTCCTGCTCGACGAATTCGTGCGGCATGCGCGATCCTGCCAAGCGCTAGCGGTCACCGTTGACTGCGACGGCTTTGCGGCCTCTCCCGACTCCTTCTGCCGGCACCTTCTGCAGGCCATTCCTCCCGGCAGCCGGGAACGGGAGAGCGGGCACGCGCCTCCGGAAGCATGCATCCAAGCTTTGAACGAACTGGCCGCTTCGCAGCGGATTGTCCTCTTCCTGGATCAATATGAGAAGATGGAAAGCTTGGACCAGTGGCTCAGAGATTACTTTCTCAGGCAGCTCCACCCCGGTGTATTATTGGTCATAGCCGGAAGAACCCCGCTCGCGGAGCCGTGGTTCCTGTCGCCTTTATGGCGTCAATGTGTGACGAAAATGCCCCTGGCTGAGCTCGAATTAAGAGCCGTCGTCCAATATGCAGGCCGCAGCGGCGTTTCGGACGAGGTCTCGGTTAACCGGCTGTGGCGCTATTCGCAGGGACATCCGCTCACGCTTTCCCTCATCACCTTCATGCTTCAGCAGGGCGGACCGATCTACGACGGCATGTCGTTTGGCGGTCAGGAGATGCTGCCTTATATCGTAGAGCAGTGGCTGCGGGAGGTGCCGGGCGAGCATTTGCGCCCGCTGATCGAAGCGGCTTCCGTCTTGAGGCATTTCAACCAGGAAAGCCTCTCTTACGTCTTGGATAGGGACATTTCGCCCACAGAATTTTACCGGCTCGTTCGTTTCTCGTTTATCAGGAAGGCGGACCGGGGCTGGACGGTACACTCCCTTATGAGGGAAGCCGTTAACCAAGAGCTGCTTGCGCGGGCGCCGCAGCGATACGAGCAGTTGAGAGGAAGGGGGTTGCGCTTTTATTACGACCGTTTCAAGCAATCCCGCTCGTTCGATGCGAATCCGAGAGATGCGACCGAGCTGATGTATTATATCGGTGACGCTCTTGTTCGTGCGTTTATGAATTGGTTCGACGTCGTTCCGCGGTTATTCGAGCAGGTTGGCGTTAACAGCATCGATGAGCTGAAGGCGTATGTGGAGCGAAGGCGCCGGGAGGCGAAAGAGGTTCGAATCGAGCTGTTCGATTCCCATTCGAACAGCCAATTCAACTTCAGCATGACGGCCGAGCAGACCTGTTACACGTTAAAATGGCTTGATTTTGACAAGCTGTTCTCGCTTGGCTACGATGTTGTTCGCGTGATCAGGGATCCGTTAAAGGGAATCGTCGGCGTTGCCGTCGTCATTCCCATAAATAGACAAACGCTTCCTTATTTAAAAGCATCGCCGAGAGGCAGCGCTTATTTCTCCAGCCTGTCCGCCGGCGAGGAGGCGAAGCTCGCCGTTCCGGCAACGACCCGTTCGGGCTGGTTCATCGAAACGATTGATACGGAAAGCTTCAATGATGCCTCGCAGCAGACGGCGATCGGCCACCTTCTCCATGCGCTTATTTTCACGCAGGAGCTTATCGTCGAATCGCCCGCTCCGATTTCGTATTTCATTGAGACGCACAAAAGCTTAGGCTTCGAAGCCGTTCCCGGTGCGGCCCATACCCATTATGACGGCCGGACGCCAGCGGATACCTTCGTTATCGATATGCGAAATGAAAAGCTGATCAGTTACATCCACCGGATGATTCGGAATACGGGAGCAGGAATGTCAGCCGGCGATATTGCAGGCGATTGGAGCGGAAAGGCTGCCGGCGCGGAAGCGGCTGCTCCGGGCGAAGACCGGATTATGGCAAGAAACAACCTCACGCAGCGGGAGAAGGAAGTCGCCAAGCTGCTCGAGCAAGGACTGACGAATATAGAAATCGCTGCCAAGCTCTATTTAAGCGAGGCGACGATTAAGAAACATATGAAGTCGATGCTTGCCAAGCTGAATGCTTCGAATCGAACGCAGCTGTTGAAGAAGCTGCTGGAGTAAGACGGGAGGGCAATGAGCGCAGCTTAAGGCCGTTGCCCCGACCAATGCCGTCTGGTAAGAATAACGGTTGTTACCGCTCCCGCGAGCGGCATCACGGCGGATAGGATCGCGATAAAGACGATCGGCACTTGGTTAAGCAGCTGCAAACTGATTCTTACGATCATTTCATACAGTACGAAGCCGCCGATCAAGCCCCCGATTAATGAAAGAACGAAGATCCCTGCTTTTTTCATTGACACAACCCCCTTCCTGTTTATGGATGCAATTCTAGATTCGTTGCCGATATTAAGAAGTAAGGATTAATCCGGAAGATTGCCCGATTTCGTTCCGACGCGGTAGGGCGTCGTCACTCCTTCGTAATTGACCATCATCGTCATGCCGACGAAGGCATGGCCCAGGTTATGGCAGTGCTCCATCCATAAGCCCGGATTATCCGCCTTGAACGCGACCTCGTACACATCGCCTTTGAACAGCATGATGCTGTCCGCATAGATCGGACTGCCGGTCAGCGGCTTATCGTTTTTGGATAAAACCTTGAACAGATGCCCGTGAAGATGCATCGGGTGCTCTTGCCCCATTTGATGCTCGAAGCGAACCTTAATCCATTCGCCTTCCTTCACCATCAGATGCGGGATTTGGTGGCCGCTTTTCCCGTTAATGTCGATCGGCCCGAGCACCAGCTTATACGTACGGTCAAATGCCATGTCGGAGGTAATTCCGTCATCCTTCGGCGTGCCGTAGGAAGTGAAATCGAAGGTTTTGGCATCCTCGCGGTGCTTCTCCGGTTCTGCGCCTTCGCCGAGCGTAATACTCCACTTGGATTCCTCTTTGCTGTATACACGCACTTTGCCGGATGCCGGCATCGTAAATCTCAAATCGTACCGCTGGCCTCCGCCGACGCCTACCCATTCGCCCTCGAGTAGGCCAGGTCCGTTCAAATCCTGTCCGTCCATGGAAATCACCTGGAACGGTGCCCCGGCTACCCCCATCCACTGCACAAGATTAGAGGAATTGATGAGCCGAAGGCGAACCGTCTCGCCCGGCTCGGCATCAAGATGCAGTCCGCCGGTCTGGCCGTTCGTCAACACATGCTTGTCTTCCAGCTTCTGCATCGTCACCGCATAATCGCGGTCATACGTGAAGGAGGATGTCTTCGGCTCCACGATCAGCCGGCCGATCAGCCCTTTGTTCGCCTGCTGGGAGCTCTGCTGATGCGAATGGTACCAGTACGTCCCCGAATGCTTCGCGACAAACTCATACGTAAACGACTCGCCCGGCCATATCGCATTCTGCGTAACCCCGGCTACCCCATCCTGCGAGCATGGCAGCACGACGCCGTGCCAATGGATCGTAACTCCTTTTTTTACATCCTTGTTATTTAGCTTGACGACAACGCGGTCGCCTTCCTGAACGCGCAGCTCGGGACCCGGCGTTGAACCGTTAAAGGTCCACGCCTCGACTTTTTTGCCATTATTTAACGTAAGCTTCGTAACCGCAGCCGTCAGCTCGAATTGCTTCACCGGCGCATTCGACGCCGGTTCCGTCTTCTCGGCGCAGGATGCGGCGTTGTCGGCAGCGGCGCCTCCTCCTCCTTGTGCGTGGCTGGCATGCCCGCTCATATCTCCCATATTTATTTCTTCCGGCTGCTTCAGGCTGATCGAAGACCCGCAGGCCGCCGCAACCGTGACGAGCAGTATGATCACGATGAGCATCGTTATGCTGTTAAACGTTTTTTTGGACCGGTTGATCATTTTCTATATTCCTCCCCTTGCTGTTGATCTTCCGTAAGCTTATCATGCATATGTTGTGAACTTATGACGATTGTTTGCGGTTGTCATGAAATATAAGGCTATATAAGTGCAAACTTATAAAGTCATAAAAAAAGACAGCAAGCGGGGAGGCAGTGCCTCCGCTTACTGTCTTTTCGGGTAACCGGTTTAAATCAAGCTCATTTTGTCGCGTCTGCTCGGCGTCTTCCGTTTGTCAATCAAACGGTTGAGCGCGTCGATATAGGCGCGGGCGCTTGCTTCGAGGATATCCGTGCTGAGGCCGCGGCCTTGCGCGGATACCTCATCCTGCTTCAGCACGACATGGACCTCGCCCTGCGCGTCCTTGCCCTGCGATACGGATTTGATCGAATAATCCTCAAGCTCTACGCTCTCCTGCGTAACCTTGTCGATCGCGTTGTAGATCGCATCGACGGAACCGTTGCCGATTGCCGCCTCTTGCGCCGTATCGCCATCAGCTTTACGAATGCGTACGGAGGCGCTTGGCGTCGATTGATTGCCGTAGTTCACCTGGATCGCCTCCAGCGTGAACACTTCCGGCGTATCGATCAGCTTCTCCTCGAGCATGGCGCGAATATCCTCGTCGCTGACGGTTTTCTTCCGGTCGGCCAAATCCTTGAATTTGGCAAACGCCTCATTCAGCGCTTCATCGTCAAGCTCATAACCCAGATCGATCAGCTTCTCACGGAACGCATGGCGGCCGGAGTGCTTGCCGAGAACCAGCTTCGATTCCTTCAAGCCGATGACGTCAGGCGAGATGATCTCATAGGTTGTTTTCTCCTTCAGCATGCCGTCCTGATGGATGCCGGATTCATGCGCAAACGCATTCGCTCCGACAATCGCTTTATTGCCCGGTACGACCATGCCTGTCAGCCTGCTGACTAGCCGGCTCGTCTTCGCGATTTCCTTCAGGTTCAGCGTCGTTTGGGCTCCGAAGAAGTCCGGACGGGTCGCAAGCGCCATCGCGATCTCTTCGATCGCCGTATTGCCCGCGCGCTCGCCGATTCCGTTAATCGTGCCTTCCACTTGATCCGCACCGTTCAAGATCGCCGCCAGCGCATTTGCCGTTGCCATACCGAGATCGTCATGACAGTGCGCGCTAAGCTGGATGGTCTCGATGTTCGGGACATTTTCCTTCAGCATCTTGAAGATGTTGCCGAATTCCTGCGGGTTCATATAGCCGACCGTGTCCGGAATATTAACGACCGTAGCGCCCGCTTTGATCGCCATATCCGTTACCTCGCATAAGAAGTCCAGCTCCGTGCGGCCGGCGTCTTCGGGCGAAAATTCGATTTTGTCAAAATATTGCTTCGCGTATCGAATCGCGCGCTCCGCCGTTTCCAGCACCTGCTCTTTCTCCATCCGCAGCTTATGCTTGCGGTGGATCGGGCTTGTCGCAAGGAACAAGTGGATGCACGGATCCTGAGCGCCGGTCAGCGCTTCGCGCACCGCGTCGATATCCTGCTCGCGCGAACGGGACAGACCGATAATCGTCGCGTCCTTCACTGCGCGGGCAACTGCGTTAACCGCCGCCAGGTCGCCGGGCGATGCTGCCGGAAAACCCGCTTCGATGCGGTCCACACCAAGCTTTTCAAGCTGAAGGGCGATCTCTACCTTTTCCTTCGTGTTCAGGTTTACGCCAGGAGATTGCTCTCCGTCACGAAGCGTTGTATCGAAAATATAAATTTTCCGCATTTGTGCCCTGCACCTCCGTGAACAGAATCATCCCGGCACGCGCTGAGACATGAGCCAAGCGTCAATCGCTTTGTCACACGCTCCGGCGAACCGGGATCATATCGTTCTTCTGAAAACGATTTCGTTCTGAGTCTGTTTATTACTTTTTGATCCAGTGCATCAATTCGCGAAGTTGAGCACCCGTTTTTTCGATCGGGTGCGCAGCCTCATTGCGGCGGGTAGCCGTAAGCATGGCACGGTTCGATTGGTTCTCCAAGATGAAATCGCGAGCGAAACGGCCGGATTGGATATCTTCCAGCACGCGCTTCATTTCTTTCTTTGTCTCTTCGGTTACGATACGAGGTCCTGTTACATAGTCGCCATACTCAGCAGTGTTGGAGATAGAATCGCGCATCGACGCCATTCCGCCTTCATACATCATATCAACGATCAGCTTCAGCTCGTGCAAGCATTCAAAGTATGCCATTTCCGGAGCGTAACCAGCTTCAACAAGCGTTTCGAAACCCGCTTTAACGAGTGCGGTCGCGCCGCCGCATAGAACGGCCTGCTCACCGAACAAGTCTGTTTCTGTTTCTTCTTTGAATGAAGTTTCGATAACGCCCGCACGCGTGCAGCCGATACCTTTAGCATATGCAAGGCCAATTGCTTTAGCATTGCCAGTAGCATCTTGCTCGATTGCAATTAGTCCGGGTACACCAAAGCCTTCTTGGTATGTACGGCGAACCATGTGGCCAGGGGATTTCGGAGCTACCAGGAATACGTCTGTATCTTTGTTAGGCACGATTTGACCGTAATGAATGTTGAATCCGTGGGAGAACATCAGAGCCGCACCTTTTTTCAGGTTCGGAGCGATTTCTTCGTTGTATACTTTCGCTTGCGTTTCATCAGGAAGCAAAATTTGAACAACATCGGCCACTTTTGCCGCTTCTGCAACCGTAAGCACTTCGAAGCCGTCTTTTTTAGCTACGTCTGCGGATTTGCCCGGACGAAGACCGATAACGACTTTCAGGCCGCTGTCGCGAAGGTTTTGAGCTTGCGCGTGTCCTTGGCTGCCGTAACCGATAACTGCGATTGTTTTACCTTGAAGCACGCCTTGGTCAGCGTCTTTTTCATAATACATTGTAACTGCCATGATAATAATTGCCTCCTTTTATTTAACCCTTTTGAACGGGTGTTTAAGCAGAGAATGACGCATTAGCAGCGGTTCTCCCCTTAAACTCCCGCTCAAAACGGGATGGTATTCGATTCATTTAATCCAAGACTACTTCACGTTACCGCGGATCAGCGCTGTCACGCCAGTGCGGGAAAGCTCGCGAATGCCGTAAGGCTTCAGAAGCTCGATCATGGCGTCGATTTTCTCCGTGTCGCCGACGACTTGAACCATCAGCGAATGAGTGCCGATGTCGACAACAGCCGCCCGGAACGTCTCGACGACGCCGAGAATTTCCGGACGGGACGCAGGCTCCGCGTTGACTTTGATCAACGCGAGCTCGCGCGCTACCATCGGATTGGCGCTCAGGTCGATAACCTTGATGACGTCGATCAGCTTGTACAGCTGCTTCGTGACCTGCTCCAGCGTATGGTCGTCGCCTGAAGTGACGATGACCATGCGCGATAAGCCGGGCTCCTCGCTTGTTCCTACCGTAATGCTCTCAATATTGAAGCCGCGGCGTCCGAACAAGCCGGATACGCGCTGCAGAACGCCGGGCTGATCGTTGACGATTACTGCGATCGTATGCTTTTTCATTCCGCATCCCCCATGATCATTTGATCGATCGTGCTGCCCTGCGCTACCATCGGATAGACGTTCTCATCTCTGCGAACGACGAATTCGACGACAGCCGGCCCCGGATGACGAAGCGCTTCCTCCCATACGTCGCGAGCATCCTGCTTGTTCGTTGCGCGGAAGCCCTTCACCCCGTACGCTTCGGCAAGCTTCACGAAATCCGGACTGCCCGCCAGGTCGATATGGCTGAAGCGGTTCTCGTGAATAAGCTCCTGCCACTGGCGAACCATGCCCAGAACCTGGTTGTTCAGAATAACCACCTTCACCGGGATGTTATTGATCGCGCAAATCGCGAGCTCCTGCGCGCACATTTGCATACCGCCGTCGCCGTTAATGGATACGACAACGCGATCCGGATTCGCCATTTGGGCGCCGATAGCCGAAGGGAATCCGAAACCCATCGTGCCAAGGCCCCCGGAAGTTACCCATGAGCGCGGTTTATTGAACTTGTAATACTGCGCGGCCCACATCTGGTGCTGGCCTACGTCAGTCGTTACGATAGCGTCGCCATTCGTCGTATCGTGAATCATCTCCACGACCCATTGCGGCTTCAGCTCCACATCCGAATCCTTGTAGCTGAACGGATACTGGGCCTTCGACGCCTGGATATGCGCGCGCCATGCATCGGCTTTATCCGCGCGCTTCGCTTGCTTGTTCGCAAGCTGAAGGACCGTCTTGACGTCGCCTACGATCGGAATGTCCGTAGGAACGTTTTTGCCGATCTCCGCAGGGTCGATATCGATGTGCACGATCTTCGCGAGCGGAGCGAAGCCGGAAAGCTTGCCGGTAACGCGGTCGTCGAATCGTGCGCCGATGTTAATGAGCAGATCAGCGTTTTGAATCGAATTGTTCGCCGTGTACGTCCCGTGCATGCCTGGCATGCCGAGCCACAAATCATTGCCGCTAGGGAAACCGCCAAGGCCAAGCAGCGTAGTCGTAATCGGAATATCGGTTTTCGTTACGAACTCCAACAGTTCTTCGTGAGCGCCGGAATAAACGACGCCGCCGCCGGCTAGGATAAGCGGACGCTCCGCTTCTACAATCGCTTTAATTAATTTGTCGACCTGCAGCTTGTTAGGCGTTACGGTCGGATTATAGCCGCGGATGCTTACTTCGGTTACCGGCTTGAACAATGTCTTCGCCGCGGATACATCCTTTGGTATATCGATCAGCACAGGACCTTTGCGTCCGGTGTTTGCAATATGAAACGCTTCATGAATGATGCGCGGCAGCTCCGCAACGTCACGAACTAAATAGCTGTGTTTCGTGATTGGCATCGTAATCCCCGTAATGTCAGCCTCCTGGAAGGCGTCCGTTCCGATCAGAGTCGACATGACATTGCCCGTAATGACGACGAGCGGCACCGAATCCATAAATGCCGTAGCGATGCCCGTTACCAGATTTGTAGCGCCGGGGCCTGATGTCGCGATACATACGCCAACCTTGCCGCTTGCGCGCGCATAGCCGTCAGCCGCATGGATCGCGCCTTGCTCATGACGGGTAAGCAAGTGATTGAAATCAGGGTTGCCGTGCATGGCGTCGTAGATATACAATACCGCTCCGCCCGGGTATCCGAATACGCAATCCACATCCTCCAGCAATAAGCTGCGAAGCAATATTTCCGATCCGGAAATAACTTCAGGCTTCGAGAGCTTTTCCTTTAATTCCTCTTTTGACTTTAGCAGTGATCCTTGCGTTACCATCAGTCATCCTCCTCTCAAGCGTATAAAAATACAAAAAAACCTTTCGTTCCTCCTGCTTCAAAATAGAAGCAACGAGGGACGAAAGGTTGATCTTCCGTGGTACCACCCAAATTCGTTATACATCTCTCGATGTATAACCTCCACAGGTAAGAACGAGTGCACAGATCGTTCATACCATTGGCACTGTAACGCTTGCCCTGCGATTCCCCCTAATACGCAACGGTTATTGCTTTTCAAGGGAACAGCTCCGAGGTGAGCTCGTAGAAAAGGGATTTTGGCGACAGTTGCAGCTAATCTGTCCGCTCTCTGATCAAAAGAGCCCTTAACACTTCGTCCTCATCATTGCCGATTGTGTATTTACCACATGGTTCATATACCGGTACGTGGTAGATAAGACTTTCTTTATTATATGCCGATAATTCCTGTACGTCAAGAAGCTTAATCCGATGTAACCTGAATTTGTACTCGGCGCACTTCGCCGCCGCGGCACATATACTAGTCTAGCCCCGGAAAGGGTAACTCATGCAGCGTTTCCTTCAAAAAAACGCGCAGCCGAAACGGAATGATGTTCATGATTCGATTATACGACCCAAGACGGGATCAAGCCGAGCTAGTTCGTCTAATAAGGACCGAGCTGATCCCGCTGTCTCATACCGTTCATCAGCTCGATGCCCAGACGATTCGCGAGCTGCCTAAACGATTCAGAAGCGGTATTACTTATGTAGGCTGTCTATCCGCAAAAAGCCCACCCGTCGCCTTTATTCATTTTGAAGTCATGGGAGAGGCGCTTTATCTCGATATGATGGTCACGCATCCCGATCACCGGAACCGGGGCTTCGGAAAGAACCTGATGGCTTACAGCGAAGCATACGGCAAAGCGCAGCTCTGCAGAATCGCCCGGTTGTTCGTGGATCAAAAAAATACCAAAGCTCATCTCCTCTATACTAAGCTTGGCTATGAAACCGTCCGTTATCACCCGGAGCTTCGCTGCTTTGAGCTGCTTAAGCCGTTAAATTGACTGGTATGACCTAACCGTCATTAATAAAACCCTTTGCCGTAGCCGCCGTAGGGTTCTACGCAACCGCACTGGTTGTAGCCGCCGCCGAAGCCGCCGCCGTATCCCCCGCCGAAGCCGCCGCCATAACCGCCGCCCCACAACGGAAGCGTACCGATAGCCAGTAGATCGAATAAAACGAGAGGCAAAATCGCTTTTGTCCGCACAACCCTGCCTTTATCCTTTTTGAGCGGAGCCACAATAAGTTTATTTTGGTGAATCCGTACCAGCTTGCCGGTTACGACCGATCCGTCCCCGCGTACTGCATAAATGGATTTGCCGATCAGTTTCCTTACCTGCTGCTTGGAAACCTTACGCATGCAAAATCCCTCCTTTCCTGTTGTTCTTCAACATATTCAGAAAGGAGGTCTATCGATTGTATATTTGTCCGATGTCTTCTCGAAATGTGCGCAAAAAAAAAAAGACTGCCCCGCAATCTTCGAAAAGATGCGCGGACAGCCCTTATTTTCATAACGCCT
The DNA here is from genome assembly GCF_000422465.1 of Paenibacillus harenae DSM 16969. Taxonomy (GTDB): domain Bacteria; phylum Bacillota; class Bacilli; order Paenibacillales; family Paenibacillaceae; genus Pristimantibacillus; species Pristimantibacillus harenae. The sequence continues at coordinate 808,105 of NZ_KE383843.1, forward strand.
AGGCGTTAATTTTTGCTTTAGCAACGCCTGCTAGCGAGTTGAACGAAGTGATATCGTTAACTGCCAGATCAGCAAGGATCTTGCGGTTAACTTCTACGCCCGCAAGCTTCAAGCCGTGCATGAATTTGTTGTACGAAAGGCCGTTAACGCGGGCAGCCGCGTTGATACGAACGATCCACAGTCTGCGGATGTCGCGTTTTTTGTTGCGACGGTCGCGGTAAGCGTACATTAAGGAATGGCCAACCTGCTCCTTTGCGGATTTAAACAGACGATGTTTCGAACCGAAATAACCTTTAGCCAGCTTTAGAATTTTTTTGCGACGACGAGTGCGGACAAATCCGCCTTTAACTCTTGCCATGAGTGGAAACCTCCTGTAGGTTGAATTTGCTTTATTTGATCAAACCGATTATTTCAAGTTAGCAAGGCCTTGCTTCAAGCGGCTAACGTCACCGGGAGCCATAAGCGGCTGGCCTGCAAGTACGCGTTTTTGACGGCCGGATTTGTGCGAAAGCAAGTGGTTACGGTAAGCTTTGTAACGTTTTACTTTACCTGTTCCGGTAATTTTGAAGCGGTCTTTCAGACTGCTATGAGTTTTCATCTTAGGCATATCAGTTTATCCTCCTTAATAGTCGTGGTCAGCTGCTAGCTGGTTGTTTTGGGTGCCAAAATCATAATCATGCTCCGGCCTTCCAGCTTGGGAGCGCGTTCTACGCTGCATATTTCGGCAACCTCTTTCGCAAGCCGATCCAGAATCTTCTGTCCGATCGATGCATGCGTGATTTCACGGCCGCGGAATCGGACGGAAGCCTTCACTTTATCGCCTTCATTCAAGAACTTCACGACGTTGCGAAATTTCACTTGGTAATCGTGCTCCTCGATGTTAGCGCGAAACCAGACTTCCTTCAGATCAACGATCTTCTGGTTTTTGCGGGCTTCCTTGTCTTTCTTCTGCTGCTCGTAACGGAACTTTCCGTAGTCCATGATGCGGCAAACCGGCGGCTTGGCCGTCGGAGCGACGTTCACCAGATCCAGATTAAGCTCAATTGCAAGCTGCAGGGCGTCGCGAATTGACTTGATCCCGATTTGTTCACCGTCTGCGCCGACCAGGCGTACTTCTCTGGCCCGGATTTCATCATTGATTTGATGTTCTCTGCTAATAACGTGCCACCTCCAAAATTGGTCTGTTTCATGTCTTACACAATAAAAAAAATGCGGGTTCGCTCGAACCCGCATCTCATAACCGTACATTTATGCCAGTACATTATTTCAGTGGAAACAATGGAATGACCAATCGATTATCGCGAACCAGCCAGCCAGAGCCGAAAGGTGAGAAGCGGGCGCTTCTGCTTGTGCGTCATGAATTATTAGTTAAAATGTTACCGTGTTACTATACCATAGCCTTCAAAGCGGTGTCAACAGCTCATATGAAAGTTCTTCGAGAGCGGTGACGGTTCAGCGCTACTTCCCTTGTACTTCCTCAATCCGGACGACGCGGGTATGCTGCGTATGGCTCCATGTTTTATTGTTCTGAGTGAAGAACGCATAGAACGTAATCGGCCACCACGAAATCAGGAAAATCGGCAAGGTGAGAAGTTGCGCGTACATCTTCCACGATTTCACGCCTTCAAGCCGCATGGCCACCGGAAACTGCAGAATTGTGGCAGAAGCCGCGATCACGAGGATCCACCATGGCATGTAGCTGTATAGAGAGTTCAATACGTTAGGCGACGGCACTGCGATATCGATCCACATGAACAACGTCAGCAAGAACCCTAATAAAGTATTATATACGGAGATGGTGTATATGGCGGAATCAAACTTAACGAAGTTCCGTTCCTTAATGCTTGCCCACAGCAGCGGAATAAAATAGTTCCGGGCGACGTTAAAATGTCCCTGCATCCACCGCAGACGCTGCCTTGCAGATGCTTTAAACGAAACCGGCTTCTCATCGTAAACCTTTGCGTCATAATTAAGAATCGGATAGATTCCCCGCTGCACGCAGCGCATGGAGAATTCCAAATCCTCAACCAGACTCGTTGCTCCCCAGCCCATTTCCTTAAGCAAGGCAGAATCAAAGCACATCCCGGTTCCGCCGAGGAAATTACTCATTTTCAAATTCGTTCTCGACAGCTGCCACAGACGGTTGCAGTACCAGTAGGTAATGCCGTATGCGGCCGTAACCCAAGAGTCGGCCGGATTCTTCGTGTCCAAGTAGCCTTGGATCACCTGATGGCCTTCGCACAAATCGTCGTTCATGAGCTGCAAGAAGTCCGGGTTTACCAGATTGTCCGCATCAAACATCACGATAGCGTCATATTGGCGAGGCATGCTCCAGAGCTCTTTGAGCATCCATTCAATTGCATATCCTTTTCCGCGTAAAAGAAGATTGGTACGTTCACAAGCTTGAACGCCAAGGCTTCTGCTTATATCTGCCGTTTTATCCGTGCAATTGTCGCATATGACGAAAATATCGAACAGTTCTTCCGGATAATCCATTTTTTTCAAATTTTCAATTAGCGCTCCTACAACCTGCTCTTCGTTGTGGGCGGCTACCAGTACGGCAAACGTTTTTTGAGGCGCATGCCGCTTCCTGCTTTTATTTTTGAACAAACCGAAAATCGAAAGCCCGAACTGATACACGGCGATGATCGCCATCACAGCCTGAAATGCAATGAAAATAACATTCAAAACCATAGGTACTGCCCCCTTGAGACCCCATTTTTTTGCTTGCTTCAACACATCCGCTGCGGGAGGCCGACAAGCTTTTTATTATATATTTTCTCTTTTTGTATGGGCGTGCTTTGTAAACGCCTCGTGACCATTACTGATTCTCCACAGAAACAACGTCTTTGTCAAAAGCAATATACGGCGCGATTACGCTTAATCCCGCCGGAAAAGCGCTTGCATATCGGGTGAATGATCACATTCCCTCCTTTTACGGCAACTCAGCCTTATTTTCAACCGTTTTCTAAATTTTTAGCACTAACGTCCTTATTTACGAAAAAAGGTTTGTAAATGTTTCTGAGAAGTTTTTTAGAATCCCGGGCAGGAAAACGAGCAGATACCGCCTGTCCGACAGACTTCGCCGATTCGACACTTTTTTCACAAATCTAACCGTATCAGTTTTACCATTAGATGCACCTTATTAAACCGAAATCATCATCATATTTAAATGAAACTTTAATATCGGTACAAGAAATAGTTTACGCCGGCGAAACAAAAACATGTTAAACTTGATGAACAGATGCAAGAAGTAAGCCACTTGGGGGGATAACAACGATGGAAAGAATGATAGGCTGGCTGAAAACGAATGAGCAGAGAATGCTGATTTGGGCTAATCGCAGACCATCGGGGGGAAAACGCCACAAGTTTCTCGAACGTTGGTTCAGCACGATTACGCATATGGGCGGCGCAACCTTTACGCTTGCTACCGCCCTCCTTTACGCGCTGCTGGCGCCTGCTCCTTGGAGCATAACCGGGTGGCAATGTCTGACCGCGGTCATCATCAGCCATATACCCGTTGCCGTCGTCAAAAGAAAATTCAAAAGGCTGCGCCCATACCAAGCGCTGCCCGATGTCAATACATGTCTAAAGCCGCTGGTCGACTCCTCGTTCCCGTCGGGCCATACAACGGCCATCTTCGCCTGGCTTGTTCCGATCCTGCTGACGAGCGGCATTTGGCTGACGGTCTTAATACCCGCAGCGCTTGTCGTCGGCGTATCGGTCGGCTGGTCGAGAATGTACCTCGGCTTGCATTACCCATCCGACGTCGCGGCAGGAGCGCTCATCGGCACGGCGACCGCATTCGCGGTCAACTACTACTGGGTTGCCTCGGCAGCCGGTTAATTAGTTGTCGTCCGATTCGTCCGCAGCGGCTTCAAGCGCTTCGGCTTCCTCTATTAACGACTTCTCATGCTTCGCATCGCGATGCTTCTGCAGCGCCTCGGAGCCGATAACCACCTCGCAGCGGTAGATGTTCTGTCCTTTTTCCATAAACTTCATTTCATATTCCGTAAACACAAGGTCCTCCCGGGGACCTTCTTTGTGCAGGTGCAGGGAAATATTGCGCATAACCAGTTCCATCTCCGCGAAGCTGTTAAGCGAAAATTCGAATAAGGACTGTGAGTCGGTCTTAAAATGAATTTCGCCGCGATCGTTCAGCAGCTCGATATATTTGGCGACAAAGCGGGGATGCGTCAACCGCCGGCGGGCATGCTTGCTCTTCGGCCACGGATCGCTGAAATTAAGATGCACGCGCTCAATCTCGCCCGGCGCGAACATATTCTCGATTCCTTCGATATTCGCGCGCAGCAGCGCAAGATTCGGAGGGCTTGCTTCGCCCTTCTGCTCCCAGACGATACGCGCCTTCTCGCTTGCGCGGCGAATCAGCTCGTCGTACATGTCGACGCCGATAAAATTAATATGCGGATACCGGGCGCTCATTTGGCTGATGAACCGGCCCTTTCCCATGCCCAGCTCCACGTAAATCGGCTGATCGTTTCCAAAAAACTCGCGCCATTTTCCCTTATGCGGGGCCGCGTCAAGCACAACAAGCTCCGGTTGTGCCTCCAGGCTTTCCCGGATGCCTTTTCTACCTCTCAAACGCATATGCAGTAATTCCTCCAATTATCAAACTAGTCCTTATTGTGCCCAAGAATGGAGGCAAAGTAAAGGGATAGACGCAAAAAAAGCCGCGGCCTCTCGGCCATGCGGCTTTCATGTCATATCAGTATACGGCTGCGGACTGATCAGGAAAGCATTTGATACGAAATCGGGCCCTCGTCGCGCACCTCGCGCTCGTATGTCTCGACCAGCACTTCGTTCAGCTTCTTGCGGGCGGAAATCTCAATGCCGTGATTATTATGGAAACGGACTCCCGTCAATGCCATTAATTCTTTAACCGTCAGCTCAACCGTTACCTTGTCGTCACCGTGCGGAATTTTTGTTGTTGTCATCTCACATCACCTCATCGATTTTTTATAACAGTATTTCCAACTAATCGACGTTTCATTTATCCGGGTGCAAATGGGCTGTGTTAGGTTTTTTTATTGTTTTGTCGCACTTTTAATATAACACTTCATGTTAGGTTACGCAAGCCTAAATTTTCGATTCCAAACATTTCTTCCAAATAAAGCGGTTTCCGAACATTCCGGGCCGTGCCGAACAACAACAATGGCTTTTCAAACCGTTTTTCGTTAAAATATAGGGTGTATGTCTTGAAAGAAGGAGAAAAACGATGATTGATCTACAAACATCGTCGCAGCAGCCGCGGCTCTGGGGCGATAAAAGATTTCATACATGGAATTACGAGATGCGCGAGCAGTTCGGCGGCAAAGTATTCAAGGTCATGCTGGACGCCGGCTTTACCTGCCCGAACCGAGACGGCTCCATTGCCAAGGGCGGCTGTACCTTCTGCAGCGCCCGGGGATCAGGGGACTTCGCCGGGAGCAGGCGCGACGATCTCGTCACGCAGTTCAACAATATACGCGACCGGCAGCATCAGAAATGGCCTGACGCGCAATATATCGGCTATTTCCAGGCTTATACGAATACGTATGCTCCGGTCGAGGAGCTTCGCGAATACTATGAGGTTATTTTGCAGCAGCCCGGCGTCGTCGGCCTATCGATCGCGACTCGTCCCGATTGCTTGCCCGACGATGTCGTCGATTATTTGGCGGAGCTGAACGAACGGACGTACCTGTGGGTGGAGATGGGGCTGCAGACGGTGCATGAGTCCACATCCGGGCTTATTAACCGGGCTCATGATACGGCGTGTTACCTCGATGCGGTCCGCAGGCTGAGAGAAAGGGGCATCCGCGTATGCGCGCATATCATCTACGGCCTTCCGCAGGAAACGCACGAGATGATGCTGGACACTGGCCGGGCCGTGGCGCAAATGGATGTGCAGGGGATCAAAATCCATCTCCTCCACCTCATGCGCAAGACGCCGATGGTCCGCCAATATGAGGCAGGCTTGCTCCGTTTTCTCGAGCAGGACGAATACGTGAAGCTGATCGTCGATACGCTGGAGTTTCTTCCTCCGGAGATGATCGTTCACCGTCTGACGGGAGACGCGCCGCGCGATTTGCTGATTGGACCGATGTGGAGCCTTAAGAAGTGGGAAGTGCTCAATGCCTTCGATGACGAGCTTCGCCGCCGCAATACGTGGCAGGGCAAGCTTTGGCGGCCGGAGGTGCAGCATGGCGCTCAGCGGATCTAATGAAGCGCTCGGGTACTATGAGGCTTCTGAGGCTTTAAAAGCTACCGGTACGCCTGCTGTGTGCCATGCACCTGTAGCGGCGGGAAAACATTCAGCCGGCGGAGGTGCGGTATGGGCTTTCTCTCCGTGCTGGGCATAGCGCACAAATGGATTGCCGAGCGGACCTCGCCAGGCGATATTGTCATCGACGCGACGGCAGGCGGCGGCGTCGATACTCTGGCGCTTGCCAAGCTTGTCGGACCGAAAGGCAAGGTATATGCCTTCGATATCCAGCAGGAGGCGCTTGACCGGACAAGCGCTCGCTTCGCCGCTTACGCAGATGCCGCGGCGCTTCCCGAGGTGAAGCTTCTGCTTCAAAGCCACAGCGGCATGGCCGATGCGGTCGAACAAGATGCGATCGGACGCACGGCCGCAGTCATGTTCAACCTGGGCTACTTGCCGGGCGGCGGCGATCTGTCCGTCATCACCGAACCTGCTTCCACAATCGCCGCGTTGAATGCGGCTGTAACCTTGCTCCGCCCGGGCGGGATCGTCACCTGCGTGCTGTATCCCGGCCACCCTGGAGGCGCGGAAGAAGCGGCTGCCGTCGAGGCCTGGGCCGCAAATCTGCCGCAGACGCTGGCGCAAGCGGTTATTTACCGCCAGCCGCAGCGGCCAACCGCTCCGTATTTGGTCGCGGCGGAGAAGCGGCAACGGCCGTGACGCCGAAGAAGCGGCTGTCGCGTCTAATTCTGAGGATTCTAATCCCGACAGGCCGCAAGACCATTTAACTGCAGGTAACACGAGTGCTCCGATAGATCCATTCAATTCTAATTTTATAATCTATCGGAGCACCAAACATTATACATAGAAACGAATAGATGGGAGAGAAATGATGATGACTGTAAAACCTTATCCGCTGCAATTCAAACCGGAAATGAAAGAACGTATTTGGGGAGGCCGCGCGCTGGAGGGCTTCGGCCTGGAGCTGCCGAAGGGCTCGATCGGCGAAGGCTGGATGATCGGCGATCATCCGAACGGCACGACGAAGGTCATGAACGGCGAGCTTGCCGGAACAGGCCTTGATGAGATCCGCGAAGCTTACGGCCGCGAATGGTTCGGCACGAAAGGCTTTTCCGAGAAAAACGGACGATTCCCGCTGCTCATCAAGCTGCTGGACTGCAATGACGACCTTTCCGTTCAGGTCCATCCAACCGACGCCTACGAGGGTCTCCCGGCCGGCGAGCTTGGCAAGACGGAAATGTGGTACATTCTCGATGCGAAGCCCGGCGCCAAAATCATTTACGGTCTGAAGGACGGCGTCGACCGCGCGGCGATGGAAGCCGCGATTGCCGAAGGCCGCATTATGGATACGCTGCAGGAAGTGTCCGTGGGAGCCGGCGACGCCTTCTATATTCCGGCAGGAACGGTTCACGCGCTATGCTCTGGCGTAGTCGTTGCCGAAATTCAACAAAATTCCGATACGACCTACCGGCTGTATGACTACGACCGCCCGGGACTTGACGGCAAGCTGCGCGAGCTTCATATCGGGGATTCGCTTAATGTTATCGCTTATACGGGAGCGGGCGCCCAGCGCATGAAGACCGATAACGCGGTTGCAGGAGAATGGCTGAACATTGCTTCCTCCCCTTACTTTATCGTGGAGAAAGGGATTGTATCCGCTCCTTGGCCGCTCGTCACATCGCGAGAAAGCTTCGTTATTCTTGTTGTAGCCGAAGGCGAAGGCCGCTTGAAATGGGCTGACGGCGAGCAGCCGGTCAAAGCCGGCGAATGCTTCCTTCTTCCCGCTACGCTCGGCAGCTATGAGCTGTCCGGCAGCATGACCGTTCTCCGCAGCGTTGTTCCGGCTTAAGCGGATGCCGGATCGCGGTAACTGACATACATGAGTAACATCTTACGCCGCCCGCTCGCGGCGAAATCAAAGGGGGTGTCCCATCAGGTCTTGAAGACCCTATGGGGCACCCTTTCTTACAAGATTGGCTTGATGCGAATACGGCTCAATCCAATCCCATATATCGTAATAATAGAATCATCCACGATAGCGATAGAAGCTCATAACAAAATATTTTCACTGTTATATTGGAAACTATCCACGATAGAATCTCATCAATCGAATATTTCACCGTTATTGTGGATTCCATCCAACAATATCGCAGCCGACTACGCCGATTTTACTCATTAATCCGCTTTTTAATGCAATAATACAGGATAGCATCCAATTTGCATGATTTCGGTCAAAGTTGCTGGATGAAATACAGGATAAAGACCAAGTGCCGGAAGCTGAAGCCTGAAGTAGTCTATTTTAAAGCCTATTTCGTTACAAAAGGGTTAGGATGGCTGGCAGACATTTTCCGAACCGCCGGTCTTGTTCAGCTTCAATTTATTATCGACGAGCTCGTCGGCGACTGTTCCAATCGCACATGAACGAATCCGTTTATTGTCGGGGGAAACGTAAATTAAAGCTGCAGCTATCAGCTCAGCAGGTATTGCTTAATTATCGGCAAGTCCGGCGGAGAGATTGCAAGGGGGATTTCATTTAATTCGAAGAATCGCAGTTCTATCCCTTCATTCCTATCATGGACTAAAGTCCCGCCGTAATCGTTGCACGTATAGGCGGTCACAACATTATATACTTCATCCCCATGCGGATATTTGTAATAGAAATCGTTGCCGGAGAACACATCAAATAAATTCAATGAGTTGGCGGTCAGACCCGTCTCTTCAAACAGTTCCCGTTTGGCTACCTCCTGCAAGCTCTCTCCCGGCTCTAATGAACCGCCAGGCAGCCCCCATAATCCATTGTCGGATCTGAGTTGCAATAATAATCGATTCTTACCGTCCGTTAACAGCACACATGCGCCTGCCATAACGATGGGGCGTGTTCCGACTAACGCTCTTAAATCCATCATGTAGCCCAGAAATATCACTCCTCTTCAGCTTAAAATCCTTACATGTACTCTATTAGTCCTTGTCCAAGTTTACAAACTGAGCTTCAATAGCATCGCTTGCAGCCGGCAATACCATCCCTTTTTTCCATATTAGTATATGATCTTCAGGTGACCCATAATAAACGGCTTGAATTTCCACATCTTTGCCCTTCGCTTTTTGATTGGCATTTACCTGCTCGAGATCGACGAATTCATAACTATTGGCAAGTCCGATATCCGCGAACTTCTTGGATTTAATAACGGGACGGACAGGCGTCATATAAAAATTTCCATCGTTGTCCAACTTGAAATTCACTTGGTTTACATTGTAACCGTCGGTCATTTTAACATGGTAAGCGATTCTTCCACCTTTCAGTCGGCTTACCTCCGTTATCTGAATAACATCTGCAGGTACCTTTGTAATATTCCATTGGGTTAACCCGATATAACCTAGAGATAATACAGCGCAACTTATAGTGGCTAAAATGAGGCCTTTGATAAACGCCGCTGCTTTGGAACGGTTCCAAAATGTCTTAATGCTTTTCAGCGCTTCTCCCTCCAGCTTATTTTTTTCAATGGTTTCCGGCGACAAACCGATGTTGATACGCATCTTATCCAGTATCCTTTTACAATCCGTACAAGATTCAATATGCTCTTCTACCGTTTTTTGAGTGGCCCTGCTGCATACGTCATCGTAATAAAGCGGCAGCAGGTCTTTAATGACATCGCATGGGATTTTGTTCATTGAACTTCCTCCTTTAATAAAACTTGTATTTTGTGCCTCGCTCGATGGAACGTCACCCTTGCCCAGCTTTCCGTCTTCCCAAAAACTTGGCTGATGTGATCAAAAGATAGCTCTCCAAACACCCTAAGCGTGAATACTTCCTTATAGGGCTCGTCCAAACCATGCAATACCTTATGGATCCGCAATGTTTCCGCTTTGTCGACAAATTTTTTCTCAATATCTAATCCGTCAGCTCTTTCATGATAAACGTTCGGTTTGAATCGTTTCTGCTTGTCTACATAAGTATAAAAGGTATTTTTTGCAATTTGACATAACCAGACGTTAATTTTACATGTACCTTTAAATTGATCTATATTTTTTAGCGCTTTAAAAAAAGTTTCCTGCGTCAACTCCTCCGCAATCTGCTCGCTTCGGCTTAACGACAAAACAAATAAATATACGTCTTGAAAATACTGATCGTAGATCTTTTCCAAATCAGCCACTAATTCACCACCTTACATTAATAAGACTGGCTAACCGCCTATTCGTTACAATCTTATTCAAAAGATATTTAAGCATTAAGATTCAGCATACATAGTGGCTCAATCCATGATTGCAGATGAACGGGCTGCCGAATATCTCGGCAGCCCGTTTGTCGCGGTGGATCCATTTGTCTAAACCATTTCTTCATTCATTATCCCAACATCGAACATACATCTTCTAATTTTAAACCTCGCGATCCTTTAATTAAGACTACATCATTTATACCCAAAATTTGGTTGCATTCATCCGCAAGCTCGGCTTTAGAAGTAAAATGCTTCGCAACCCCGCTGTAACCGGATGATGCGAGCGTGTCCGTTATGACTTTACTAATCTCTCCATAAGTGTAAACTGCATGGACTTTTGAGAAGTCAATACTGTTAGCCACTTCAACATGGTAAAGCCTTTCTCTTTCTCCGAGCTCCAGCATGTCTCCTAGTATGAAGATAATCTTGTCATACCCTTCCATGGATTGTACAGTGTCGATTGCCGCATTCATTGAAATTGGGCTCGCATTCCAAGCATCGTTGATAATAAGAAATCCTTTCTCAGATTGAATTCGTTCCATTCTCATACTAGAAAGTCTAAGATTCAAAAGACCTTGTTGCATATTTTCTGCAGTAACATCGAATAAGTCGGCGACAGCAATCGTTATCAGCGCATTGAGTACATTATGACTGCCAAGCAGGGATAAACGGATCGGCCTATCGTGTTTATTCGTTGAGAAGCGCAAACCTGAAGAAGTAAATTCTACACCTACAGAATAATAATCATTGGATGTTTCTACTCCAAAAGTGATCATTCTCAACGTTTCCGGAAGCTGCCGATGTTCAAGCTCATGAATGAGTAAGGATTCATCGCCATTTAAAATAAAAGTACCTTCCGGGTTTAGCCCATCCAATATTTCTAATTTAGCTTGTGCAATTCCTTCTCTGGATCCAAGTGTAGAAAGGTGAGAAACGCCGATCATCGTAATGATGCCTATATCAGGCTTAGCGATCTTAGAAAGAATACTGATTTCCCCTTTATTGTTCATACCCATTTCCAAAACGACAACCTCGGTACCTTCTTCAACTTCTAATATGGATAAGGGAAGCCCATATTCGCCATTTAAATTCCCGTATGTCCGATACACTTTATACTGGGTTCCTAATACAGAACTGATCATATCTTTAACCGTTGTTTTCCCGTTGCTGCCTGTGACACCAATAATTTTAGAAGGGATTTGATTGCGATATGCCATTGCGAGGGTGTGCAGAGCCCTGAACGTATCATCCACCAATATAATGGGTATTTCTGACGGAGGAGGTCCATGATCGATTTGCCACAAAGAAGCTGCTGCCCCTTTTTCGACAGCTTGTTGAACATACTTATGCCCGTCATCCAATCGAATGATCGGAATGAAAAGATTCCCCGGCACAATCGTTCGAGAATCAATGGAAACACCATGTACCGAAAGCTCATGGATAGTATCGGATTTGTTTAATAACTCGGTTCCATCCGTCATCTGTACTATTTCTTGAAGGGAACGTCTGATCAACTTTATCCCCCTTTCTTCTCACTCTTACATTATGACACAAACTATGGGAAAAATTAACGATTAATGCCGTAAACCGCCCGTAGAAAAGCAAAAGAGCAGCTGCCGCAGCAAACTGCTCCTTTTCGTTCTCGCTTATCCGTAACTGCTTCCATCCCAGCTATAAAATGCCAGAAGGTCCATATCGATCTCGGTCCCGATCCCGTTGCCGCATGGAATGGCAAATTCACCGTTCGAAGGCTGAATAGGAATCAAGCGAGTAAAAGGGTTCTCCATCACATCCCATTCTACGGGCTCAATGGCATCCTCCTCCATCTTGCTCCACGGCTCCAAGCTGGCTTGAACGAAAAGGGCATATAAACGTGTCAGTGCTCCATCATAGGCATGAGGCGTCATACGGATGCCAAATGTTCGGGCGAGACTTGCCGTTTCTCTATATTCGTCTATCCCTGCAATGTGCAAGGGATCCGGCGTGATGAAATCCAAGGCATGCCCGGAAAGCAGAGGAATAAAGTCCGCCGTACTTTCCATATTTTCGCCGCCGGCCAAGGGTACAGCCAGCCGTTGTCTGAGCGTTCGGTATTCGGTGACTTGCTTGACCGGAATCGGCTCTTCAAACCATAAGACATTCGGCCATTTCTGAAGCAACGATTGCCACTGGAGCGCGGCAGCCGCATCATAGCTTTGGTTCGCGTCCAGCACCAGATTCATTTTCCCAAGCAGAAAGTTCTGTACGGAGAGGATGTGTTGTTGATCCTCCGCAATTGACTTGCCGCCTATCTTAACCTTGAAGGTGCTAAAGCCTTCGGCAGCCGCTTTTTCAATCGCTTTAACGGATTGCTTCTGCCAGCTCGAATCCTCCGAATAGGATTGAAACGAAGCATAAACGGGCACTTTTTCCCGAAACTTACCGCCCCAGAGGTCGCATACGTTAAGCCTCGAATGAGAAGCTATGATTTCGATTAAGGCCATACTTACGGAGGCGGCCGCTCGCGCATGCCATTTTTTGATGGTCCGGACTAATTTGCGCCTGTCGGCGACGGATTGCCCAATCAAATAGGGGATGATCCGTTCTTGAAAACCTTTGTGCAGCGTTGGCAGCCAATCGACGCATTCGCCCCAGCCGGAGGCTCCGCTATCTGTCGTGATCCGAATCAAATAACAAGTCCGATATGCTTTCATGCCGTTAGCATCCCCGTATGGTTTTGGAAGTTGATAGAAGAGCGGAAATGTTTCGACGGTTTGAATTTTCAAACAGAATGCCTCCCAGCTTTTTCGTTCTACGTTTATTATGTTAGGCGCCGCTTATTTTATGTAAAAATATAGTCATGAACCTCCTGAGAGGACTTGCTGCATATGTAAATCATAGCTTGCAAGAAGGCTGGCGACCCAGGAGATATAAGCGGCAGCACAAAAAAGAAACTGCGCCATCGTACCGCTGCACGGCAGTCCGCCGGTTACGATTGGAACAGTTTCTTTTTGTAAAATCTACAGCGGCAAAGCTCCGCTCTCTGCCTCTACGGTGAGCATATAAGGACGAGCCTTCGGCTTGCTGCTGCCCGCTTCAATGGCATAAAGCACCGCCAGCAGCGTGTGCCGTTCCTTATTCACCCCGCCGGAAGCGAGGTATGCGGCCAGATCAAACGGAAGCTTCTCAATAACGGCATGCTTCTGAAGGTCCCTGTCGCCCATACCCAGCGCGGCGAAATCAGCCGATACCTCGCTTGGCCGCTCGGCTAACCGGCGCATCCATCCGCTCCACTCCGTCTTGTCCATCGTAAATTCCCACCATGTTTTGCGCGGCTTATAATTATGGTTAAGGAAATAATCGTATTTCATCAGCCCAAGCACGACATCCAGGTCCAGACGGGCACCCGCATAGGCAATGATCTCCTCGAACGAGTGACCTTCGTCTGCTGCTTCTTGTTGCGGCGCCGAATTCGAGTCCGGGCTTGAAGCAGGCAGCGATTCAAGGAATGCCCACAGCCGCGAGAAAAGATCCTCCAGCTGATGGCCGATCTTCTGCCAGCCGCTCCGCTCCCAGAAGTCGCCGAATGCTTGAAAGAAATCGAACGGCGACGGAAACACCCGATCGACCAGATGAAGCAGCGTATGATCCATCCGGTGCGCATTCCAATACTTCTCGAGGACATCCTCCACGCGCTTAATCCGGATGATATCGGCAAACGGCATCAAGTCGTTCCCCAGCATTTCGTAAGGCGATCTGTCCATATAGATATAGCCCCATTTGCCGGCTTCGCGGCGCAGCCCGGTGCCCCGCAGCATTTTCAGAAAGCCCAGCTGCAGCTCCTCCGGGCGAAGCTCGAACACGTCATTGAACGTTCCGCGGAACGTGCCGTAGTTCTCAAGCGGCAGTCCGGCGATTAAATCGAGATGCTGATCGATTTTCCCGGACTCCTTCACCTTCGTTACGGTACGGACCAGCTTCGACCAGTTCTGTCTCCGCTGAACCGCTTCGTTCGTCGGATCATTCGTCGACTGCACGCCGATTTCAAACCGGAAGATGCCCGGCGGCGCGTGCTCGGCCAAATAATCCAGCACCTCAGGACGCATAATATCGGCCGTAATCTCGAATTGAAAGACGCAGCCGCGATGATTTTCGATCAGGAAATGAAAGATCTCCAGCGCATAGTCGCGCTTAATGTTAAAGGTACGGTCGACAAACTTAATCAGCTTCGCGCCCGAATCGATCAAATAAAGGATATCCGCCTTCGTGCGCTCCATATCATAGTAACGAACGCCGACCTCGATGCTGGATAAGCAGAACTGGCAGCTGAACGGGCAGCCCCGGCTTGTCTCGAAATAAACGACGCGGCTCGCCAAGTGCGGAATATCCTCCTGAAAACGGTGCGGCGAGGGCAGCTCATTCAAATTCAGCTTCGGCCGGGGCGGATTGGTGATGACCTCCGTACGGTCCTCGCGCCGCTTCCGGTAGGTGATGCCGAACACCATATGGTATTTGCCGTCTCCTTCGATTTCCGTCAGCAGATGATGGAAGGTCTCCTCGCCTTCCCCTGCAACGATGAAGTCAACCTCCTGCACGCGGTCCATCCAATAGTCCATATCGTAGCTGACTTCCGGTCCTCCGAGTATGATTTTCACTTCAGGCATAATTTTGCGCAGCATATTAACGACCGTTACCGTCTCTTCAATGTTCCATATATAACACGAGAAGCCCACGACGTCGGGCTGGCGCGAGAAAATATCCGACACGATATTCATCGCCGGATCCTTAATCGTATATTCGGCAATAGCGATATCGAACCGCTCGCCGCTGTATGCCTTCAGGCATCGCAAGGCGAGCGAGGTGTGAATGAACTTCGCGTTTAACGTGGATAAAACCACTTTCATAATAGGACCTCTCTAACTTATGCATTTGCATAACAGGCATTCGGCGCTTCGAAGCGTTCCAACTTGGTTCAATAACGCCTGCCTGCTGCGCGATGCCTTCTATTGTATCGAAAATCAACGCAAAAAAGAAGAGGCACCCTTTCCGCGGAACGCGGAAACAAGTGCCTCGGATCATGCTAGTCTCTTACTGTAATGTGCAGCTGATCTTTAAACTGCATGTCGATGACCGGATAACGGACGCGCCATTTCCCCCCGCCGAGCGATGTGACCTCGCCGTCCGCGAAGCCGCGCGGCTCGAAGCCGAATTCCCGCTCGTAGGAGATAACCACCTGTATCTTCTCATCCGGCAGCATATCATGGAAATCATAGCCCATATTGATGGCCCACATCCGAAGCTCCTGCGCCGTCGCAGGACCATAATACATATAGAACAGCGGATCGATGTCAGCGCTTAGCACAAGCCAGCCCGCAGCATCCCGCTTTGCTTCCCATTTCGTGAATTTAGCCGCGCCTTCGGTTGTAGATACCGAGGAGAACTGGTCAGCCAGCAGCTTCTGAATGTCGGTCAGCGGAGCGCCGACTAACGTAGAAGGCAGTCTGGACGGAAGGAATTTCGCTTTTTCCACCATTTCCTCCGTCAAATCTTCAACGAGAACAGCCGCATGAAATACCGATACGGCAAAATTCAAATCCGCATTCGTGCCGGAATAGCCAAGAGTCGTAATGCCGACCAGCTCGCCGTATTCGTTAAACAAAGCGCCGCCGGAGCTTCCATGGTCAATCGGCGCGCTTGTCTGCAGGTATCGGACGCCGGCTTCGAACGTAATGTTGCTGATCAGACCGTCCGATACCGTGTTTTGCAATCCGAGCGGGCTTCCGACTGCGATGACCTTATCGCCCTTGCCGGAATCCAGCGCATAAGTGATCTTAACCGCCGCAACATCCAGTTCGTCTTCCGTCTTAATGATCGCGAGATCGGAGTGATCGTCGTAATCCACAACACCCGCAACCTTTATTTCATCGCCGTAAAGCGTCAGAACGGTTGCCGAGGAGGCATCCGAGACGACATGATAGTTCGTCAGAATCAAGTTGTCCCCAATGACAACGCCGCTGCCTTGGCCGCGATTCGTCGTAATGAGAACGACGCTTTCATCGTATTGGTCAACGATCTCCGCCGTTGTAAGCAGCGGCAAGCTTTCCTGTTCCCCCAGCCAATCCTCATATTCCGCATCGGCAGCCGCCTCCGGGGTCGTAATGCGTACTGCGTTAGCTGCGCTGTCCCACGTCAAGGTGGCGTGCAGCGCTCCTGCTATAGAACGTACCGGAACGAATGTCACATTGTTTCTCACGACGGGGGCAGCGTCCAGCTTCACCGTATTCCCGTTAACAACCGCTTCCTTCTTGCCAACTGCAAACGATACCGTAATATTGCCCTTGCGGCCGATAATCGTCTGGGTCTTGCTCTCCCATGTGAACGACGTCCCCAGCGCTTTGAAAATATCGCGGGCCGGAACGAATGTTACGCCCTTCTCCGCAAAAGCCGGCGCCGACAGCGACAGCTTCTCTCCGTCAACAAACACCTGCAATTGCTTTGTTGAGGCAGTAACAGCCTTCGCCGCGCTTGCAGCCGAGACCGTTCCTTCACCCAGAGCAGGCAGCGGAGCCAGCAATAAACCGGCAACGAGCATAGGACTGATCAGCGACTTCATGAATTTCATTTTCACGCCATGTTTCCCCCAAATTCTCCTGTTATCTCCACGTTAAAACTATCAAATTCATCGTATCATCCAACCAAAGCTTTGTCTATGAAAATAGGTTTCATAGACAGCGGGAGTATCAGGGCCGATAGATTAGAACAACAGCCGCCACTCGTGGTATAGTAGGAGCATTGAAATGAGGAGGTTACCTACATGCATAAGGGGACAAAACGCCCAAGCAGCCATCAAGCGCAAGCAGACAAAAGCAAAGCCTATCCGGTTACGGAACCGATGGAGCTGCTGCCTTTTCTTATAAAAAATATTTCCGGCTCCGGCCGCAATGCGGTGAAGTCGATTCTGGCACGCGGCCAGGTGTCCGTGAACGGGAAAGCGACAACGGCCTATAATCTTCAATTGCAGCCCGGACAGACGGTAACCGTAAGTAAGGAAGGGCCGAAAGAAAAGCTGCCGTTCGAGGGATTGTCCATCCTATTCGAGGACGAGCATATTATTGTCGTCAAGAAGGATGCCGGCCTCTTGTCCGTAGCCTCGGATACGGGCAAAGAAAATGAGCTGACCGCTTATCGTCAGCTCATGGCGCATGTCAGGATGGATCATCCGAAGAACCGGATTTTCATCGTGCATCGCCTTGACCGCGATACGTCCGGCGTGATGATGTTCGCGAAGAGCGAGGCCGTGCAGCAGCAGCTGCAGAACAGCTGGCAGGATACCGTGCAGGAGAGAACCTACGTGGCGCTTGTCGAAGGCCAGGTCAAGAAGGAGCAGGGAACGATCACTTCCTGGCTCAAGGAGAGCAAAACGCTCAAAATGTATTCCAGCTCTCATCCGAACGACGGCCTGCATGCGGTTACGCATTACAAGGTGCTTCGTTCGAACAAAAGCTTCTCGCTTCTTGAGGTTCAGCTTGAAACGGGCCGAAAAAACCAGATTCGCGTGCACATGGAGGACATCGGCCATCCGGTAGCGGGCGATAAGAAGTACGGCGCTCGCACCCGAACGCTCGGCCGTCTAGGACTTCATGCCCGCGTGCTTGCGTTTACACATCCGGTTACGGGCAAGCTCGTCCGCTTCGAGACGGAAATCCCCAAGCTGTTTCTTCGTCCGTTCAACGTTGAGACTTAATGTAATCCGGCAGGGCGGCAGGACGGCGGGCGTCTAGCCCTTAACCGATCCTGCCGCAATGCCTTCAACGATCCGGTTGCTCATAATAAAGAAGGAAATCAGTATCGGCAGTATGCTGATCATTAACGTCGCGCCGATCGCGCCCCAATCCGTCGTATATTGACCGATAAAATTTTGGACGCCGACGGTCAGCGTCTTGAACTTGTCGGAGCTGATGAACGTATTGACGAATACGAACTCGTTCCAGTTATAGATCATATTAATGATGGCCGTCGTGGCGACGACGGACGAGGTCATCGGCAGCACGATTTGAAAAAACATACGGTTCACGGAGCAGCCGTCAATGACGGATGCCTCCTCCACCTCACGCGGAAGCGCGTAATAGAAGCCTAACAATATCATAATCGTAATCGGCAGATTAAAGGCGATATACGACAGGATGATCGATAACGGATGGTCGGTCAAATTCAGTTTCAGAAACATGCTGAATAACGGGATAAGCGTAGAATGAATGGGAATCATCAAGCCAATCATAAATAAGCCAAGCACAAGTTTGCTGCCCTTCCACTTCATCCTTGTGATCGCGAAGGTCACGAAGCTGGCAAGCAGCACCGTAAAGACGACGGAAATGACCGTGACCCATACGCTGTTAAAGAAGTAGAGGCTGATGTTGCCTTCCGTCCATACCTTGGCGTAATTTTCCCAATGCGGACTCGGCGGCAGCGCGAATGGCGGTAAATTAAAGACCTCCTGATTGTTTTTCAAGGAAAATATGAACAGCCATACGAGCGGCAGCACCTGCAGGCAAGCAACGGCAACCAGCACCACGTACAGCAAGCCGACGCCGATTTTCCCTAATCCGCTTTTCCCTTCATAGGACTGCTCCGCCGGGAGACGACCTGCGCTTACTATTTTCATGTCCGTTCCCCCTTACGAATATTGAATCGTATCTTTAGATTCCGTCAGTTTACGGATAATCCATGTAATAATCAAGCAAATCAACAGCAGTACGAAGCCGACCGCGCTGCCGAAGCCGAAGTCGAAGCCGCGGAACGCCTGGTGGTACATATACGACGCCATAACCTCGCTCGCGCCGTTAGGCCCTCCGTCCGTCATCACGTAAATCAGATCAAAATATTTCAACGAGCCTACGACCGCGAGTACGATCGTAACCTTGATCACTTCCATAATAAGCGGCAGCTTGATGCGGAAGGCGATCTGCCAGGCGTTCGCGCCGTCGATCTTCGCCGCTTCCTCAAGCGATGCCGGGATGTTCTTGAGCGCCGCGTAGTAAATCAGGATATAGAATCCGGCATACTGCCACAAAATCGGGATGAACAGCGCGCCAAGCACCAGCGATGTTTCAGCCAGCCAGGCCGGCGGATTGCTAAAGCCGAGCGATTCGAGAAAGCTGTTCAGCACGCCGTTCGTCGGGTGATACACCTTCAGCCACAGCTGGGCGATCGCGACGGATGAAAGCAGCATCGGAATCAAATAAATTTTACGGAATGTATTTGCTCCTTTCACCTTGCCCGACAATACAAGCGCCACCAGCAAATAACCGAACAGGCTGACCGCCGAGAATACGGCAAGCAGCAGCGAATGGCCTGCGCTTTGCCAGAAGGCGTTATCTTGAAGCACTCTTGCGTAATTATCGAAACCGGTGAACTTCATCGCTCCGATACCGTTCCATTCCGTCAAGCCATAGTACCCGGTCAGCACAATCGGCACATAGATGATTGCCAATATAAGAAGCAGCGCAGGCAGGACATAAAGGGCAATGACGTATTTATTCGACATTACTTTATCCATAATCGTTCTCCTCTCTAAGCTGGCACAAAAGGGAAGGGACATATCCTTAACTTGCGGACATGTCCCTTGCTCCGTCAGGGAGACGAGGGTCGCTTAGTTCCCCTCCGCAATCGCTTCCTCATGCTTCTTCGCGAATTCTTCCGGCGTGACCGCTTTGCCGAACAACGCTTGAATCATGTTCAAATGCGTCTGGGCCGCATCCGGCTTTAGCTGCACGTCTGCAAACAGCGTCAGGTTGCTTGCATTGTTCAGCTCATTGAGCAGATCGATGTACAACTGCGGCAGTTCAACCTTCGCTGTGTCCACCTTCGTTGCCGGGATAACGCCCGCGTCGACAACCGATTTCTCGCCCCACTTTTGCACAAAATAGTTCACGAACGCTTTCGCTTCATCCTTCACCTTCGAGTTCTCGGCTACGAACAAGCCTACGCCCGGTCCACCTACCCAGCTGTTAATGTCGCCTTTGCCGCCCTCGACGGACGGGAATTTGAAGAAGCCTACTTTATCCTTGAATTCCTGCGGGATATCCGGGTTTGTCGTAAAGTTCGGAAGCTCCCATGTTCCCATCATGTACATCGCCGCTTGCTCGTTCATGAATTCGGATTTGCCTTCGTCATTGGACAAACCGTTGAAACCTTTGTTAAACGCGTTCATGTCCACGAGCTTTTGAATTTCCGCCGCGCCTTGAATGAGGCTGGGATCCTCGAACGTTCCCGTACGGTTGATTGCGTTCTTCAACGTATCGGCGCCGCCCAGGCGGTCAGCCATATACATGTACCAGAGCGAGCCTGTCCAGCGGTCCTTGTTGCCGAGCGCGATCGGAGCTACTCCGTTTTCTGTCAGCGTTTGCACAACCTGCAGAAATTGATCGTACGTTTGCGGAACTTCCAGGTTATATTTCTCGAAAATCGCTTTGTTATAGTAGATTGGCGAAATGTTCAGCTCGATTGGGAGCGCATACGTTTTTTTGTCAATCGCGTAAGCTTCCGTCGTTCCCGATACGAATTGACCGTTCAGGTCACCGCTCAGCAAATCATCAAGCGGCGCGAACAGATTTCCTTTGGCATAAGGCTCCAGGAAGCCGGCCGCCCACGTTACGCCTACATCCGGCAATTGGTTTGAAGCGGATATGACCTTCAGTTTATTTTTGTACTGCTCGTTTTCCAATATTTCCTGCTTAACCGTAACGTTCGGATGTTCATTCTGGTACTCGGCAATAATATCGTTGACCAGCTTGTTCTGCTGCGCCGAGCTGCCGGCCGGCCATAAGTGCATGAAATTAATCGTAACCTTCGAGCCGGAGTCCGCCGCGTTTTCATTGCCTCCCGCCGCTTGACCGCCGTCGTTCGATTTACCGCCGCAACCCGCTAATACGACTGTAAGCGCTAGCATAAGAAGCAGCATTGATGTAACCGTTTTTTTTGTCATGCCGTAATCCCCCTAAATAAAAAAATTTCCGCGGCGACCAGAAACAATGTAACCGCTTTACATTGATTCTAACACCGCGGAAGTCTGACTATAAGCTACCGCTGATTAGGTATTATTCCACTTTTATTAGATTATATCCGAGCCGTCTATCAGACTGCTGCGGTATTTGCTTGGACTCGTATTTTCCATCGATTTAAATACTTTAATGAAATATTTATCCGTCTGATATCCGACCTGCTCCGCGATTTCCCCAATGGACAGCCGCGTCTGCGCAAGCAGCTGCTTCGCGCGCTGCATCCGCCGGCGCGTCAAATAATCGCTGAACGTCAACTGCGTCTGCTCCTTGAACAGCACGCTGAAGTAACTCGGATTGAGATGAAGCATATCCGCCAGCTGCCGCATGCCGATGGCCTCGCCGAGATGGGTATCGATATAGGCAATCGCCTCTCGGACCGGTGGGCTGTAACGCGATTCTTCATCGCCCGTCTCCAGCAGCTTGGTGTCTACAAGCTTCTCCATCTTCTCGATCCGGTTCCGCTTCTCGTCCACCTGCAGCGCCTGTTCGACCGTCCGGACAAGCTTCGCTTTGTCGATGGGCTTCAACAGGTAGTCCACAACGCCAAGCTGGAGCGCCTTCTGGGCATAATCGAATTCGGGATGGCCCGAGATGACGATGACAACCGGCTTATGCGGCTTGCTCTGCAGCGCTTCAATCATAGCAAGGCCGCCCAGCTCGGGCATCCGGATATCGGTGATGAGCAGTTGGACTAAGCGCCGATCCAGAATGGCCAGCACTTCGACCGCGCTGGAAGCCGTTTCGATCGTATATTGTCCGGCCGCCCACGCCTCAAGCGTTTTCTTGATTCCCTGCCGGGTTCTCGGTTCGTCGTCCACGATAAGTATCGTCTTGTTCTGCATTATACGGCTCCTTCAGATTCGCTCGGTATTTCAAAGCTGACCGTAGTCCCCGATCCGGATCTGCTGTCGATACGCAGCCCCGAGGCCTTGTCCGCTTCCGCGTCAAAATATAGCTTCAACCTGCGCTGGACGTTCACGATCCCGATTCCCGTCCCTTTGGACGAAATCGTCGGACCGCCCTCCATCGCGCGTCGCAGCTCTTGCAGCGTCTCCTCATCCATGCCCGGTCCGTCATCCTTAATCGCGATGCGAATATACCCCGGCTGCTCGGACGGCTGGATGCTCACGGATACGGCGCCTTCGCCAATCTTGTTCTCCACCCCGTGAAGAATCGCATTCTCCACCAACGGTTGTACAAGAAGCTTCGGAAGCTTCACGACGTTATGCTCTTGCGTCGTTACAATGTTCCAGGTCAGCCTGTCGCCCAGACGCATCTTCATAATTTGCAGGTATCGTTCGACATGCTCCAGCTCCTCGCCGACGGTAACCCACTCGTCCCGGTTCGGATTGCTGATAATATACCGGAATAACCCCGACATCGCGACGACGAGCCCGGCCAGCTCGTCCTCTCCCTTCTCGTCAAGAGACCAGTAGAACGCCTCAAGGGTGTTAAATAGGAAATGGGGATTTATTTGCGCCTGCAGCGCTTTCAGCTCCGTTCTGCTCTGAAGCATTTCCTTCTCGTATACGACCTTGATCAATTCGTTCATATGATCGACCATTTGGTTATACGTATTGTTCAGCTCGTTGATTTCCATTGTGGAAGAAACCATCGGATTCGGTCTCAGGACGCCTAGACGGGCGCCGCGCATCGCCTTGATCAGTTTGAAGATCGGCCTCGTGATCATCGTCGATAAGGTGAAGG
Organism: Paenibacillus harenae DSM 16969; assembly: GCF_000422465.1. Classification (GTDB taxonomy): domain Bacteria; phylum Bacillota; class Bacilli; order Paenibacillales; family Paenibacillaceae; genus Pristimantibacillus; species Pristimantibacillus harenae. Next base: position 831,288 of record NZ_KE383843.1, read on the forward strand.
ACATGATGAGGAAGAGGAGCGCCCCGATCAGTCCCGAAGCAAGAATCGCGGTACGCAGCACGGAGATGCCATCCGTTATTTCGCTTACCGGCGTAAAAATGCTCAATGTCCAGCCGGATGACTCCGAATGCTGTTTGACGACCAGGTACTCTTCGCCGCTTGAATCGACGGCCCTGCCTTCCTGGCCGAGCAGCTCGGACGCGGCAGCCGCATCGCCGAAGTCGGACACAATCGGATGGCCTGCCCGGTCCGTCAGCAAAATGTTTCCCGACTGGTTCGCTCCCGGCTCATTGAAATCGAAATAAGACCGCTGTATCCGGGCGACGATATATCCGCCGTGCGAATACCAGCGCTCCATGAGAGAAACGCGGCGGATGGCCAGCACCGAGCCGCGGTCGTTCGGATCCGGGCCGATCCATACGAGCCCTCCCTTCGCCATGTCAGCGCTGTCAATCCAATTCCGGGCCACTCTGTTCTCCAGCCGGTTCTCATCCAGCGGGAATAATCTGCGGTTGTCCGTCGTATAGAGCTCCAGCGACTGTATGCCGGTTACGTAGGCCTGATAGCTTTCGGCGACCTGCTGAAGAGATTGCCGCTGGTCGAAATTCGCCTTCTTGCCGTCAAGCTCCGCGACCAGCAGCTTCTGCAAATAGCTGTTTGTCGCAACCTGCGCGGTCAGCATGTCCATCTGCTGCAGCAGCGCATCCAGCCGGCCGTTCGCCTGCACCGCGGTCTGCTGAATTCGCGTCTCCGCGCTATTTTCAAGCAGCTTCGCCACTTTGTCATAGGTCACGATTCCCGCTACGAATAGAATAATCGTCATAACAAGGAAAAATCCGATAAATATTTGATTGCGAAGCGTGTTGAATTGATGTAGTCTCCCCATTGTATGTCTCACCCTTCGGTCGCTCTTGCCTGTATGCTATACTAAACGTACTTATTTTAGCACATGAGGAGGAATTAGCTATGCCCCATTTATTGTTTCGAGGCATTCCAGCTGAACGGTTGAAGGGCGCGAGCGCGTCTCTGGCGGAGGAGCTGGCCGCTGTCTGCGGCTGCGGAACCGACAATTTCACGATGTCATGCCTGCATTCGGACAACGTGTTCGGCTTCGGGGAGGGAGAGACTTCCTTCGTCTTCATCGAGGTCGGCTGGTTCGAGCGGGGACGGCTGGTGCGTAACCGTTTCGCCGAAGCCGTGACACGGTCCCTGCGAGAGCTGGGTATTGGCGAAATCGAAATCGTCTTCAGCGCCTACCGCGAAGACAGCTATTACATAAATGGCGAGCCAGTCGGATCAGGATCTTAGGAGGCTTCTCCGGTACGGGATTGACCGGATTGACGGATTGGGTAGAAATAGAAAAAGATTAGCGCGAGGATAAGCGCCAGAAACGGAATAACGCTCAGCATGGAGCGGATCCCCCAAACGGCCGTCTCGTTCTGGAGCGCATCCTTCACATAGCCGCTCGCTTCCAGAATAACGCCAAGCACCACGGCTTGCAGAGATACGCCCCACCTGACGATAAAACCGTTCATCCCGAAATACATGCCTTCCCTTCGCACGCCCGTCCTGCGCTCATCCTCATCAATGATTTCAGAGAGCAGCACGTCGAGCAGAACAAGCAGGCCTGCCAGGCCGATTCCAATTCCTGCCGCTGCCAAGGCCGCTATGGCGACCTTGGTCACCGCTAAGAAGGGCAGCATTGCCAGCGCATAGAGGCTTACCGCAACCATAACCGTATGCCTTGGCCCCCATTTTTGAACAAGCCTCCCCCATACATACACGCAAGGAATTGCGGCGATGAAGATCGCGCCCAGCAGAATCGAGTTGCTGTCCTCCGGGGCCCGAAGCACGTATTTTGTGAAAAAAGGAATAGCAGCGGGCAGCACGGCGAATGTAAATTGCACAAAAAAGCTCCCCAGCACGAATAATACGAACGCTTTATTTGAAAAAGTAAATTTTAACGATTGCAGAAAGCTTATATCCTCGCGTTGAACGACTATTTTCTCTTTGCTGGACATGACCATTAGGATAAAGAAAAGAAGCGCGATCCCGGCGAATATCGCGCCCATCGGCCCCCAGCCCAAATTGCCGTACACGAGCGGCGGCAGCGCCACGCCGATAATCATGCCGACGATGCCGAACATTTGGCGCCAGGACGATACGGAAGCCCTCTCCTGGATCGTCGTGAACATTTCCGGGAACAACGCCGAGTAATTCAGCACAACCATGACAAACAGCACGTCATACAGGAGCACAATCGTCAGGAAATACCAGAACAAAGCTGCGCCGGTCCCGACGGGAAACCAAATCGCCGTAAACAAGGCCGCGAGCGGCACCATGCCGAAGAGCATATACGGGATCCGCCTGCCCCAGCGCGATTTCGTCCGGTCGGACAAATGCCCGAAGAACGGATTAAGCACGGCATTCACGATGCCGTGAATGACCATAGCGGCGCTGATTAAGCCCGGCCTGACGCCGAGCACGTCCACATAATAAAACACGATATAGGAAGCAAAGGCCTGGGCGATTAAATTGACGGATAAATTTCCCGAGCTGTACGCTAATTTCGATTTAAAGCTGGCAGTGGACAAGGACAACACGCTCCCCTGGGCTCGATGAAGATTAACAGCTTAAACGCTTGCAACATGTTCATCTTACCGCACAATTCCTTTTTATTCCATCAAAATGTATGAGGGAGAGCAGCCGAACGGGATTTGAGATTATTGGCGGGGTAAAAATGTATTTATTCGTAATTTAAGCACCATAGCCATCGATAAAGAGTAGAACCGGTTACCCGTTACTAAAGGAATAGAACAGCCAAAATGGCTAATAAAGCCGGAAGCCCTTGCGTAAACAAAATCGATCTTTTCGCCGACAAGCCTCCGTAGACAGCTGCCACGATTACACAGCCGAGAAAAAACAATTGAATCTGATATCCGAACGAAACGTTAGGATGAATCAGTCCCCAGATTAGACCTGCCGCCAGAAAACCGTTATAAAGTCCTTGGTTGGCAGCCAGCGATTTTGTGTTTTCCGCAAATGTCTCGGTCGTGCCGAAAGTTTTCCTCGCCCTTGGCGTATTCCACATAAACATCTCCAGCACCAAAATGTAGACGTGCTCAACCGCGACCAAGGCAGTCAATAAAACGCCAATCCATGTCATATACGTTCCTCCATTTTTCTCTAATCATTCCATCTTTACTGCTTGATAGCGCTCTCTCTGCCCAACCCGCGATCCCGAGGATGCTCCGGAAGAACTGAAGCGAACAACTCGCGCACTGCGGGATGCGCGGAGTCTGCAAGCCCGGATTTATCGCGGCAATGCTCCACAATCTGTCCTTTGTCCATTACGGCCAGCGAATCCGAAATAACATGGGCGGCCTTTATATCATGCGTAATAAAAAGATACGAAAGGCCAAACGTCGCTTTCAATTCACTAAGCAGACTCAGGATCCGGGTTTGATTCACCATATCCAGACTGCTGACGGCTTCGTCCAATACGATCAGCTTCGGTTTCAAGGCGATCGCTCGCGCGATGTTTATACGCTGGAGCTGACCGCCGCTGAAAGCATGGGGGTACTTCCGCATATCGTCTGCCTTTAACCCGACTGCCTCAAGTAGCTCTCCAACCCGTCGCTTCCCTTCATCTCGGGTGAGCTTCTCGTAATTATTCAGCGGCTCCGCAATGATTTGTTCAGCCGACATTCGCGGATTGACAGAGGAATAACAATCTTGAAATACGACCTGCAAATCCCTGCGAAGCTGTCTGGCTGCTCGCGTATCTGCATAGTAGAGGTCATGGCCCTGAAAGATAATCCGCCCCTGTCGCGGCTGCTCCAAGCCAAGAATGACCTTGCCCAGCGTACTCTTGCCCGCTCCGCTCGATCCGAGCAATCCCAGGCATTGACCGCGTTCAATCTCAAACGACACATGTGAAAGCACGGTCGTAAGGCTACCTGACCGCCACAGCCGATTGGATGAGCGATACGTATGAGAGATATTTTCAACTTGTAAGAGACTCATCCAACCCTCTCCTGTCTTCTTGATGCCAGCGGAGCAAGCAGCAATGCCGTTAATCCGATCCCGATACAGCTCGCGAATATAACACGATACAAATATACATCCGCAACGAAATTAAGAAACAGGGTACCGGCGGACGGACCGAAAACAGCGTTCAGAAGGGACGATCCCTCGCCTCCGTTTGTAACTGCTGCTGTATTCTGCCGGTTCATGCGCGCGCATACTCCTTTAACGACTCAGGCTCTCTTGCCTTCAAGGTTGGCCGTGCCTGGAGAAGCTGCTTCGTGTACGCGTGCTGCGGATGATCGAACAGTTGATACACATCCGACCTTTCGACAATCTGCCCCCGCTGCATAACGATCACATCGTCGGCCAGCTCCGCAATAACACTCAAATCATGAGAGATTAATAGAACCGCTGTGCCGTTGTTCTCGCGCAGCCGGTCAAGCTGCCTCAGTACCTGCAGCTGATTCGCCGCATCCAGCGCTGTCGTTGGTTCGTCCGCGATGATAACCGCAGGTTTCAAGCACATGCAAATGGCAATCATCACACGCTGCAGCATCCCCCCGCTGAGTTGAAACGGGTATCGCCGCATCAACTCAGCGGCGTTCGGCAACCGTACATCCTCCATCGCGGCGATAGCGAGCTCGGCAGCTTCATTCCTGGTCATGCGGGCATGCGTTCGAATCGTCTCAACGAATTGGGAGCCAATCGTTGCGACAGGCGAGAATGCATTCATTGGATTTTGCATAATAAGCCCGATGTCCTTCCCGCGAACGGATTGCATGGTGCTTAGCTTCAGGCCGGTCAATTCGGTTCCCATTAGTCGTATACTTCCCTCAACGAGGATCCGCTTCCGATCAAGGAGCCGAAGCAGCGCCAGACTCGTCACCGTCTTTCCGCTGCCGCTCTCGCCAACAAGACCAAGCACCTTGCCGGCATGCATTTCGAAATTTATACCGCGGACGAGAGAAACGATGCCGTCCGGCGTATTCGCCTGCACCTTCAGTCCGTTTACTTCCAATACCGGCTCCGTCTGTACCATTTAAGCTCCCCGTCCTTCCCAAAACGCTTCTTGACGCCAAGTCGTTCCGATAATGCTTCACCAAGCAGATTAAACATGACAACGATAAGCAAAATGAGTAACCCCGGATACATCATAAGTTCCGGATTACTGCGAATATATGCTTTCCCTTCATGTATCATAGAGCCCCACTCAGGCGATGGAGGCTGAATGCCAAGACCCAGAAAGGAAAGAGCGGCAATATCCATAATGGCCCAGCCTATCTCCAGCGTCCCCATAACCACAATCGGGGGAAGCACGTTCGGAATGATATGCCTCCGAATGATATTCCACTGCGAGGACCCGCTGATTCTTGCTGCGGCAATGAAGTTTCGCTCCTTCAAACTGATCACCATCCCCCGGAACATCCGGGCATAATAAACCCACTGCACAAGCACCATCGCAAGCACGACCTGCGCAAGGCCCGGACCGAACACGCCGACCAGACCGAGCACGAGCACGAGCGACGGGAAAGCCATGACGCCTTCGCAAAACCGCATGAGAACATAATCCATCCACCCGCCAATGTACCCCGACAAGGTTCCGATAAGCAGTCCGATCCCAAGCGATGAAATGAAAATGAGCGAGGCAAAGCCCAGCGAAACGCGTGCTCCGTATAACAGACGAGACAACATGCAGCGTCCCAAATGGTCGGTTCCCAGCGGATACTCCCATGATGGCGGACTCAGCTTGTGTGCCAGGTTCACCTGTATGGGGTCATGCGGCGCGATCCAGGGCGCAAGAACCGTCAGCAGAAACAATGCCAACAAAACAACTGCGCAGGCTATTGCGATTTGGGGACTTCCGAAGTTGGCCCGTATTGCCCGAATCATCGCTCAGCCCCCCCTGCCCTGGATATACGAGGATCAAGCGCCATCTGCAGAAGGTCCACGATCAAGTTGCATACGATGAACAAGCAGGCCGAGAGAAGCACATAGCATTGAATAACCGGTATGTCCCGGTTAAAGATCGCTTCAATGAAATACCTGCCGAAACCCGGCCAGGAAAACACTTCCTCTACGATTATCGTACCGCCGAGCAATTTGCCCATATTCATCCCGAGTCCGGTCAACATCGGCGAAATCGCAAGTCTTAGGACTTGCTTGCCCAGAATGACACGTTCTTTCAGTCCTCTTGTTCTCGCATACAACACATAAGGCTCCTCCAATTGTTCCAAAACAGTCGTTCGCAGCAGACGGGAATAAATGGCGATCAATCCCATCGCCAATGTTAACGAAGGCAGCAGTAGATGCAGCCACGTATCTGCTCCCTGGACGGGAAGAAGATCCAGCTTGACGGAGAAAAAGAAAATGAGCAAGTACCCCAGCCAGAACTGAGGAATCGATGCCCCTATAAAAGCAATAAGCCTGCTCGTATGGTCGACAATGCCGTTCTTGTACAAGGCAGAAAAGAAACCGATTGGAACGCTTATGAGTACGGCTAATACGATGCTGCCGAACGCCAGCTTAAGTGTGGCAGGAATTCGCTTTGCTACTTCCTCCCAGACAGGCTCATTCGAAAGATAAGATGTGCCGAACTCAAGTCGGCACATCTTCATCAGGAACTGGGCGTATTGAACGGGAAGCGGCTGGTCCAAGCCGAATTCATGTCTTTTCTGCGCGAGAATCTCGTCGGTCGGATGAATGTGCGCCGCTACAAGGTAGGCTTCGGCCGGATCGACCGGCGAGAGATGGACTAAGATAAACGCCAGCAGCGTGGCAAAGAAAAAGAGTGGTATGACGGCAAGCAGCCGTTTCCCGATAAAGCCGCCCATGTGTAGCCTCCCTGACGATTACTCGATAATCTGCAGACTGGAGAATGCATTAGCATCCCGGTTTGCCGGAAATTCAACGCCGCCCAGTTTCTTGTCTGCAACGACCATTTTCTTCACATAAGAAATCGGAACGATCGCTGCCTGCTCTTGAAGCGTCGTCAGAATGGAAGCGTACAGCTCTTCGCGCTTCTTCTCATCCGTCGAGACGAGCGTATCATGAATTTGCTGATCGAGCTGCGCCTTCATCGGCAGATTAGCCAGCGCTTCCGCAATGCCGAAACCCTTCTCAGCCGTAATATGAATATAGGAGTGCGGATCATACGGCGAACCGTAGTTGCTGAAAAAGTTCAGGTCAAAATCATTTGCGCGGAACCTTTTAATTTGCTCGGTCAGATCAAGACCGGTAATGTTCAGCTTAACGCCGATCGCGGCCCACTCGGACTGCAGCGTTTCGGCCATCGGCTTTTGAATTTGCTCGGCTTTCTCATAGATCAATTCAAGCTCAAGCGGCTTGCCGTCCTTCTCGCGAACCGTTTTGCCCTCAGGCAGCTTCCAACCCGCTTCATCCAGGTATGACTTAGCTTTCTCTATGTCGTAAGGGACGGGTGTAACCGAAATATTCGTATATGGCAGGTTAGTGGACAACAAGTTATCGGCCTTTTCTTCGAATCCCGACGTTACGCCGTCGACCATCGCCTGTTTGTTAAAGCCCGCCTGCAGCGCAAGACGCACGTTCAATTCCGCTAACGCCGCATTAGCCGTATTCAATACCAATTGTCTCGCAGCAACAGGTTCGGAGAGTTTGGTCTCATACTCACCGGACTCCTCGAGCTGCTTGTATGCATCCAGGCTAATGATCCCTTCGCCATAAATCAGGTCGAGCTCGCCTTTCTCGAAAGCCAGTACGCGCGTATCGCCGTCCGGAATGATCTTGATGACGATTTTGTCGACCTTCGGCTGCTCGCCCCAATAGTTCGGGTTACGGGTAAATGCCGCATATTCGTCCGTTTTGTAATCGTTCAGCATCCATGGGCCTGTACCGATCGAGGCCTTCACGCCTTTCGATGTATCGCCGTCATCAGGAAATCCGGCCTCCCCAAGGAAGCGGACAGGACGAACGACAGACAGTTCCTGTATTGTCGGATAGTAGGCTTCTTTCAATTTAAGCTTAAATGTAAATTCGTCTACTGCCTCGGTCTTCTCCAGAAGAGAGATAAAACCAAGCCAGCTATGATTGTCGACATTCTTCATAATGGCATCGAAGTTCTTCTTAACGATCGATGCGTTAAAAGCAGAACCGTCGGAGAACTTTACGCCCTGCCGGATTTTAAACGTATATTCCCTGCCGTCCTCGGAAATCGTCCAAGACTCGGCCAATGCAGGCTCCAGCTTGCCTCCGGCTCCGTAATTGACCAATGGCTCGAAGATCATCGATTGCGCAATGAGCTGCGACGGATTGTACACGTGCGGGTTCATCGGCCCGATATCACGCGGCCAAGATAGGGTTACGACCTTTTCTGCCGGCGTTTGGCTTTCCGTATTATTCTTTTGCGCTTGCGTATCCGCCGGTTTGGAACAGCCGGCAAGCGAGGCGGACAAGAGCAGCGCGATAGCCGCGATTAGTAAAACCATTGATTTTCTCTTTCCTGCGTTCATTCTTGGATGACCCCTCTCATTTCCTCTACTCCAATTAAAATGATAATCATTATCATATCATTTAAGAATGATAACCTTTCTCATATAACACTGTCAACAAAAAGATGCCTTCAGCCGCGTTCCAGTAATTGGGCATTCCTGACAGGGAGAGAAGAAAGCCGGATAGATGCGCAGCAACGAGCGCACAGTTGGCGCGTCTTGCGCAAGATTGATGCTTATTGCGCGGGCGATTCCGCTACGATCGAGCCGATCGCTTCAAGCAGCAGCGGCAGCACGCCATGGGTGTCTTCTTTCCTTGCCGGCTGAATCATGACCCATCCTCCTTCTATTAGCGATCTGCTATAATGAATAAATATTATTTGCGTAGGTGATTCCAATGAGCATGCAATATTATCCCTATCCGATCGGTGTTCGCAATCGTGAAGTGCCTTGCGCTGACAAAGCCGAGGCCGAGACGAGCCTCCAGCTTGTCGCCGGGCACGAGACGGACGCCGGATTCTTCCGTACCCTGGAGCAGTACGGCATCCTGCTTAACCGGCCGCAAATCGCGGCTGTCCGCCACCATACAGGGGCGGCGCTGACGCTGGCCGGCGCAGGCTCGGGCAAGACCTCCGTGCTCGTATGCCGGACTGCGTATTTGATCGCCGTGCGCCATGTGCAGCCCCAGCATATTTTACTGATGACCTTCTCCAAGAAGGCAGCCGACGAGATGAGAAGCCGAATCCGCTCGCTGCCCGTCGTGGAAGCGAGGGCGGCAAACGGCGTAGAAGCCCGAACCTTCCATTCCTTCTGCCTGCAGCTGCTTCGCGGCCGCGGTTACCGTCAGGCTATTCTGGGTGAAACCGGTCAAAAGCATATCTTTTTTAAAAGGCTTATGCGCGAGCTGCTGCTGCAGAACGAGTATGAGCCCGAGACGGTTCTTGCCCAGCTCTCCTCCCTGAAGCTTCGGATGGTCGAACTGGACGCTCTTCCGGAAGCGACGGTGGAAGAAAGAGAGCTTAAGCTGCTGTTCACGCGTTATGAGCAGTGGAAGAAGGATACGGACAAGCTCGATTATGACGACCTGCTGCTCGAGACCTATCGTCTCTTGCGGGAGGATCCAACGCTTCTCGCAACGCTGCAAAGGCGCTTTCAGTACTTGATGATCGACGAATTTCAAGATACGAATCAAGTCCAATACATGCTCGTGCAAATGCTGGCCGATCAGCATCGCAATCTGATGGTTGTCGGCGATGACGATCAGACGATCTATTCGTTTAACGGCGCCAATAACGATTATATCCTCCATTTCGAGCATCAATATCCAGGCGCGGCCACCATTGTCCTCGACATCAATTACCGGTCGACCCGCACGATTGTCGGGCTTGGCAATGCCATCATTCAATTTAATAAGCAGCGGAAGCCGAAGACGCTCCTCGCCGTTAAATCAAAGGGCGCAATTCCCTCCTATGCCCGTCTCAAAACGACGAACGAAGAGGCGCAGCTGATCGTCGATACGATTACAGCCTTGAGCAGGGAAGGAAAGCGGGAGTTTGGCGACATGGCCATTCTATACCGTACGGCGAGCAGCAGCCGGGCTCTCGTAGAGCTTCTGCTGACGAAGCAGATTCCGTTTCTTGATTTCGGCGACGGCCAGCTGTTCTACGATCAATGGGCGATCAAGCCGCTTCTTGCGCATTTGAGACTCGCCATGGATCGTCGGAATTTCGATGCGATGGAAACGCTGCTGCCTACGCTGTATATCAACCGCGAGCAGGGCATGGCTTTTATCTGGAATCAGGACAAGCAGCAGGCGAAGAAGTGGCCGCTCATTCATCTGCTTGAGTACCCGCAGCTGAAGGAATTTCAGAAGGATAAAATAAAAGAGCGGATCAAGCTTATCAAGACGCTTGCCGATTGCAAGCCCGCAGACGCTGTTATTCAGCTTCGCCAAGCGTTCTATGATCAATTTCTCGAAACGGGCAAGCGGCATGAAATGACCGAGCATAAGGAAGGCCTGAAGGAAATGCTCGATGAGTTTGAAGCAGCCGCCCGGACGTATGATACGATTGACGCTTTTATCGGATATATTGACGCTTTAGCGGAGAAACATGCCGTTCACCGGCAGCAGCAAAAGCACGAGCAGAGCCGCAGCGCCATATCTCTGATGTCCATACACAAATCAAAAGGTCTCGAGTTTCCGGTCGTCTTCGTCATCGGCGCCTCGGAAGGGATCCTTCCCCACAGCTCGGCGCTTGCCGCGGATAAGCATAATGACCGCATTTCCATTCAGACGGGGGAGGATACGCTCGCGGATGCGTTGGAAGAGGAACGACGCCTCGCTTACGTCGCCGTTACAAGAGCGCAGGATGAGCTGTACGTGAGTTCACCCGCCCTGTATCGCGGCAAACCGGCGGAATTGTCACGTTTCATCCGTTCCGCCTTTATGACGGATCCGGCGGCTTCCGGCGACGAGGAAACGGCGCTGGCCTGGCTCTGCGCCAGCGATACCTGCCAAGTATGGCAGCGGATTATGACGTACGAGGATTCGCAGCTGCTTTCGCGCGAATGTCCGTTATGCCATTCCCCTATGGCGCAAGGCGTGAAGGTGCTGCCGAAGAAAAAGAATGGCGCTTCGTAAGGATGGGAAGGCCGGCTCGTTATGGAGCGGCCCCCGGTTTCGGATTATTTTGACCGGTAATGCGGCGCTTTGCGGTCTCCCACTCATCAAGGGATAAATGACCTTCAATCGCTTTCAGTTCTTCAGGAACCTCAACAAAACACATCAATTCCAGGCTGTTGCCGTCCGGGTCGTTGAAATAAACCGAAGCATTGCCTTGATAGGGTCTTGCGAAAGGCTCGCTCGAGGTTCTCCTGCCAAATGGTACGGGCTCCACGTCAATAGATTTAAGCCAGTTTACGGCCTTTCTCAAGTGAGCTAGAAAAAGAGACCGCTCCCGCAGCTGTATGCTTAGCATCGGAACGGTCTCTTCTATTTGCGGCTGCTTGTCCGAATTAAAGCGCCGGAGGCGTGAATGATCGGCCCGCGAACTCCGCGTCCAGCATGTAGAAAGCGTTGCTGTCTTTATCGATCCGTTTCAGCTTGTGAATAATGTTGTCGAACAAAGCCTCTTCCTCCACCTGCTCGTCAATGAACCATTTCAGGAAGTTGATCGTCGCATGCTCGCGGTCGTTCATGGCAAGATCGGAGAGGTTGTAGAACCGCTTCGTGTTCTCCTGTTCATGCTTGTAGCCGTGCTCGAATGCGTCGAGGATCGACTTATAGTCGTTGTTCGGCTCTCCAAGTGCCGCAAGCGTCGCGCGGCGGCCCCGGTCATTCAGGAACTTATATATTTTCATCGCGTGAAAACGTTCTTCCTCGGCTTGTACGATAAAGAAATTGGCAAATCCGTCGAGACTTTCTCCCGAACAATACGCTGCCATCGCAAGATACACATGCGCCGAATAAAATTCAAAATTCATCTGCTCGTTTAATGCTCCCGCTAATCCGTCATTCATTGCTCGTGCACCTCCGCTTTCATAGTTTGTCCTTAATTTTACCATAAAAATAAGGAACGGCAAATGCCGCTCCTAGTTAATATATCCATATTTAAAGTTACCCGATCATTCTCTTCAGCCTTTTGTACAGCTGCTCCGCAGACGGCGCGCTTACCATCTCCGACTTAATGACAACGAAGCATTCATGTTTACACGTCTTGCAATTGCCGAGGCAATCGCTCTTCTTCTGCTTAATATCCGGATAACGATCCTTCATTGCTTTATATATTGGCTTGAGACCGTTCTTCAAATTCCGTTTGCAATATTTGATCTTCTTCATCCGAACACCCCGCAGCGCAACAAAGGATTTGCTTTCTTATAAATGATAATGATTATCATCCCCGTTGTCAACTGCGATTTTGATTTACCCCTTTTTCAGCACTTCAAGCCCTTTGAGCAGCTGGTCGTCTTCCCGCTTCAGCTTCTCGCGCAGCCGGTCAAGCAGCTGGTATCCGGTCTTGTCATTGAATTCGCCGGTTGCTTCCAGCTTCTCCGCCGACTGGAAGCTGCGAATAGCGTCTTTGGTCTGCTCATCGAAGAAGCCTTCTTGACCGGTCGGCCCGTAGCCGAGCACCTCGAGCATCGTCTGCAGCGTCTTGACGTCTTCTCCGTAGCTTCCGGTTTTCAAATCCGAACCGATGGCAAGCGGTCTCAGCTTCGTATAAGCGGGCAGCTCCACCGCATAGTCCGGCGAAACGCCTTGTTTATTAATCCATGTCCCCCCAGGCGTCTTCCACTGCGCCTCCGTCAAGCTTAACACCGAGCCGTCCTTGAATTGATTAAAAGCCTGAACAACGCCTTTGCCGTACGTTTTCTCGCCGATGACGGCAGCGCCTGCCGACTCCTTGAGCGCAGCGGTCAGCACCTCGCTTGCGCTGGCGGACTGCCCGTTCACGAGTACGGCGACGGGAATCGTCCACTTCTTCTGCTGCTGCGATTTATACGTTACCGTCCTGCGCTCATTTTTGTATACGACATTCAGGATCACTTTATCCTTCGGAATAAGCGTATCGGCAATCTTAATCGTCGGCTGCAGCAAGCCTCCGGGGTTGGAGCGCATATCGAGCAGCAAGCCTTTAAGAGGCTCCTTCTCTTGAAGCTCCTTAAGCGCCGCATCAAATTCATCGGCCGTCTTCTCGGCGAACCGGCTGATCGTCACATGGCCGATTCCTCCCTCCAGAAGCTCAGAGGTAACCGTATGAATCGGAATCGCTTCGCGCTTTAAGGTCAGCTCAATCGGTTCCGCCTGACCCGGCCTTTGAATTTGCAGCGTTACATTCGTTCCTTCTTCGCCTCTTATGAGGCCAAGCAGGTCCTGGAACGTCTTGCCCTCCAGCTTCTGACCGTCAACCATCGCGATAATGTCGCCGGGCAGCAAGCCTCCGCGTTCCGCAGGAGCATTCTTTGTCAGTCCGGAAATAACATAATGACCTTCCTCTTCCCTGATTTCCGCGCCGATCCCAAAGATTTCGCCTTGATACGATTCCGTATAAGCATTACCCTCCTCCTCGATCAAATAGCGGGAATACGGATCCTCAAGCGATGCGACCATGCCTTCTGCGGCGCCGTTAATTAACTTTTTGGGATCGGCCCCGTCCAAATAGTCATTCATGATTTTGTTATAGGAAACGGTAAATTGCTGAAAGGTCGGCTCGCCCAGCATCGGATAACGATACCCCGTCCATAAGAGGGCTAACGCAAAGCCGATTGCCGCAAATAGGACGGCACCCAGCATGCAGAAAGTCAGAAACCGTTGTTTGGCGGCCATTGACGCAAAAATTTTCATCCTGTCATCTCCTCGAAAAGTTTGCGGGCAAGCTTCTGCTCCGCCCTTGTATGTATCTTTCATTTTCGCTACAATCAACCTATTCATAAATATAGAGAGCTGGAGAGGAGTTTCATGTAATGAACTATAAACTGATTGCCATCGATGTTGACGATACCCTGCTGACGGATGACCTGATCGTAACAGAGGGCACGAAGCAAGCGATGGCCGCAGCGATAGCCCAAGGCGTGACGGTCACGCTGGCGACCGGCCGCATGTTCGCGTCCGCCCGGAAGATTGCGAAGCAAATTGAACTCAATGTTCCTATTATTACGTATCAGGGGGCGCTCGTCAAAACGCTGCTCGACGGACAGGTTTTATATGAGAGAAACGTGCCTGCCGACGCGGCTAAGGAGCTTCATGCCTTCGCGGAAGCGAATGGGCTGCATCTGCAGCTTTATGTGAATGACGAGCTCTACGGGACGGAAGACAATGACAAGATTAAAGCCTACTCCAAGCTTTCCAATATCCCTTATAAAATAGAACCCGACTTTAACAAATTACTCGATTATCCGATGAACAAAATGCTCATAATCGACGATCCGGCCCGCCTCGACGAAATTGCGGAACAGCTGAAGCCTCTCATCGGCGATCGCGTGCATATTACGAAATCGAAGGCTCATTACTTGGAGTTTATGCATAAAGAAGGCACGAAAGGACACGCGCTCCGCTTTATGGCGGAGCATCTTGGATGCGCCATGGAGCAGACGATCGCCTTAGGCGATGCGTGGAATGATAACGAGATGATCCGCGCTGCCGGCCTCGGCGTTGCCATGGGCAATGCGATTCAGTCGCTGAAGGATATCGCGGATTACGTCACCTTATCGAACAACGAGGAAGGCGTCCGGCATGTCATTGAGAAATTTGTTCTGAATGCTTCCGTCGTTTAGCCGGACCGGACCGCGCCCAGCGGATATCATAGACAAAACAGCCCCTTCGCGACTGGCGAAGGGGCTGTTCGTATGTTAGCACTCTTAATTGCTCATCTTCCTATTCGCCCATCCGGTCCTCTATCTGTTCTTGACGGTACTCTTGAGCTGGGGGATTAAGCCGTTCGTCTTCCCGCTCATCAATCATATCTTCGCGGTTTTCTTGTTTCATTTCCTGTTCAGCATTATTATCAGCATTATTATCATTATTACAACCCGACAATGCTGCGAGCAGACACATGAACAACAACAATTTGCTTATTCCATTTTTGAGCATGGCAAAATCTCCTTATCCTTGAGATGAATTTATTGTTTTCATACCCTGGGTTATTTATGTAAATGATTTCCATATATGCACTGTGGCATAGTCTAACCGTACGGCGCACGGCGAATAACATAGCGAAACAGCCCTTCCGCGACTTGCGAAAGGGCTGTTTGTATTAGCGATAGATAAGAGCTTAAGGCCTTGGCGGAAAAATACCTTGCAAAGCAATGATAAAGTTCAATCCTAAATAAGGCTGCATATTGTTGTGAGGCTGGCTTCCGCCGGCAACGCCGATAGCAATAGGGTTCATCTCTGTTGTTGGGCTTGTCCCATATACAGTCGGGGTTCCACGACCTTGAACAAGCCCTGCCCATACTCCGTTTACGGGAGACGTCGTGCTGCCGGCAGCTACGGCCTGGGGGATATGGGTATGCGCCGGGATCTCGCTCGTCGTTAACGTGACCGATGGACTTCCGCCTACTTCGCCAAGCGTCCTTGGCGATAGACCGGCCCCAGCTCCCTGCTGCATCGGAGCCTTGCCCATCATGTTCGGCAGGGCGAAGGTTGTTTTGCCGTCTCCGCCGTATGTAACACCTAGAATGGAAAATAAAGCTGTATTGGACGGAATGGGAATTAATTGTCCATTGCACAGCGCCCAGCCTTTTGGCGCAAAGTTCCCTGCAAATACGCGAATCTCGCCAATATACGGTTCCATCGTTCTGCCTCCTCTAGTTCTCTAGTCGCGCGTTGGATAATAGCCGTTAATGCAAATGCAATAATTCATCGCTAAATACGGCTGCATATTCGTGTGCGGCGCGCTTCCGCCTGCCTGCGCGATCGCGTTCGGACTCATTGTCGTATCCGGCGTTTGCGAATAGGAGTTCGTCCCTGTCGCAAGCGGTGCCCAACTACTCCCTGCCGGAGTGTAAACCGTGGAGGGCTGCGCACTGGCCATCGCAGCATGATGATGAGCAGGCATTTCGTTTACGGCAAGCGTATGATTCTCTTCTCCTGCGCTTTGTCCCAACATAACGCCGTTGCCGGTATGTACGGGCGTCTTTCCTCTTAAATCAGGCAATTTAAAAGTCGTGACCCCGTCTCCTCCGTACGTGGTGCCAATAATGGAATACAAGGCCGAATTCTGTTGAATCGACAACGTCTGTCCTTGACAAAGCGCCCAACCCCGCGGCGCGAAGCCAAATCCGAATAAACGAATGTCTCCGATAAACGTTTCAGACATCGAAATACCTCCTTAGTTTTGTGACGGATAAATGCCTTCGGTCGCGATAATGAAATTAATCGCCAGAAACGGCATCATGTTATCATGAGGCTGATTGCCTCCGGCAGGAGTGAGCGACTGCGGGCTCATCTGGACGTCCGGCGGCTGCTGAGAGAATAGATTTAGCGTAGTTTGCGCCCCCCAGACGGCACCGGCAGGCGATACCTGCGTTCCAGCCTGCGATGATGCGTTAGCGATATGGGTATGTACAGGCAGTTCGGTCTGCGTTAACGTAACCGTCTCCGTTCCTCCTTGCTTCCCCAACGAATAATTCGTCATTGTTTGCGGGTTCATTCCTTGGCCGACCGGGATGCGGCTTGCCAAGCTAGGAACGCCGAAGGTCGTCTGGCCGTCGCCTCCGTACGTTGTGCCAAGCAGGCTGAACAACGCTTCATTCTCGGAGATCGACAAGAGGCTTCCGTCGCAAAGCGCCCAGCCTCGCGGAGCGAAAGTGCCCCCGAACATCCGAATTTCTCCAACATATTGATCCACTTCGCATTCCCCTTTCAAATGGTATCTACAATCATCTATAAGCAATCGGCAGAATATAGCAGTTACCGAGAACTTCGTCCTTATGGTCTTGCTGCCAATCGAGTACTCATCCGTCGATTAGGCTCGTCCAGCGCATCCGGACATGAAGCTCGTCCTCGCTCACGGTTTCAAAACCGAGCCTTGTATATAATCGCCTCGCAGGATTATCGCTGCGTACCGACAGCCTTAGAGGCAGGCCCGCCAAGCGGGCCTCCTCTTGCAGCTGCCGGATGAGCGCCGTTCCGATTCCCTTGTTACATTGAGCCGGTAAGATCGCTATATCCACTAAAACCTTCTCGTTCCCATGTATGGCCGTTAGCCATTTTCCCGTTCGCTGCCCGTCCGCGATCACGATTTGAATACGATGCTCGGGATACTGCATTCGATAAGATTGCTGCTGGAACCGGAACTGCATCGTAAGAAAGGCTTGTTGCTCCTCTTTGCCCCATCCCCAGGCCGCCACTTCATCGGCCCTCGTTAGCGCATAGAGCTCGAACAATAACGGATCTTCGGGCTGCGTATCCTCTAAGCGAATATTCATTGATCGGTTTCTCCTCTAGATGAATTGTCCCGTCTCAAGGAGCTTCACGATGACGGCCGCCAATTGCGCTCTCGTCATCGGCTCGCCAGGGTTAAGCCGATTGCCGCTGCCGTTTACGATGCCCAGTTGAACCGTTAGAGCAACTGAAGATTTCGACCAGCCCTTCAGCTTATCGCTGTCCTCAAACGCATGAAGCCCCGCTTCAAGCTCGGCTTCCGTAAAGCTCGGCTCAAGTTCCATCAGCTCAAGCGCGCGGGCCAAAATAACCATCGCCTCTTCCCGCGTGATTTGCCCGCCCGGACGGAACGATCCGTCGGCGTAACCGCTGATCAGTCC
The DNA here is from genome assembly GCF_000422465.1 of Paenibacillus harenae DSM 16969. Taxonomy (GTDB): domain Bacteria; phylum Bacillota; class Bacilli; order Paenibacillales; family Paenibacillaceae; genus Pristimantibacillus; species Pristimantibacillus harenae. The sequence continues at coordinate 849,047 of NZ_KE383843.1, forward strand.
GAAATCGGAAGCCGAAGTTAGCGAAGCCGCGAACCATTGCTCCTGACTTACGTCCGTAAATCCGCTTCCTGCAGTGTCGTTGTAGAGCCCAAGCGCTCCGGTAATAATGGCCGCAAACTCGGCCCGGGTAACGCTCCGGTTCGGTTCGAATTGATCCTCTCCGGTTCCTTGCACGATTAGACGAGAAGCTAATTCTTCGACGTAAGCCTTAGCCCAGCCGCTGACATCCGAGAACGATTTCTCGTAATCGATAAGCGAGAATACGCCGTTCGCGAAGCTGTGGACCTTGATTTCAAACTTTCCGTCCTTCTTATCGATCTTGGTCGGAACATGCACCAGTTTGCCGTTTGGCAGCAGAAGCACGGCCGTCTTTGGCGATTTCCCTTCCAGCTCCTCATCGCCGTAAGCGATCGTAATGTAACCTTTGATCTTGGTCAGATCGATTCTCGAATCCCCATTTTGGAAATACAATTGGTAGCTCATTGGAGTGACCAGCAATTCGTAGCCTTTGTCCTCGGCAAGTGCTTCCAGCTTATCGGTAGATGCCTGATCGGCTTGTTTAATCTCGATTTTTAACGTCTTGCCGCTGTCATCCCAGCTCTTCAACACTTCGCGAATGGCCGAAGAGGATAGACCGTAGCCCGTTCCATTCATGACGAGATTGATCGTTTTGTTCCCGCTTTCCAGCAGGGCAAGCAAATCGCGGTCCATGGCCAGTTCCGCATTGTCGGCCGCGGAGCCGACATCGATCGTTATTTCTTTGTCGTTCGAACCGTTAATGAGGTCCGTTAGTTGACTGCCGTCGATAGACACGACAACGACCTTTTGCCCGTCTTTGGTGACGATTTCGGCCTTAATTCCGGAATGATTGCCGATTCCTTCAATCGTAATCGTAACCGAAGGAATCGTCGGAGGGACGCCGCCGCCGCTTGGCGGCCTGTTGTTCTTGATCGTAACCGTCGCCGCGTTCGAAACCGCGAGCCCGTCATTGGCTTTATAGGTAAACGTAACATCGGCATAATAACCGGACTCCGGTTCAAAGCTGAACTCGCCCGTCGCGGAATCCAGAGCTACGGTTCCTTTGACCGGCTGATCGACGATAGCGTATGTTAACGCATCCTGCTCGACGTCCGAAGCGGCGAGTTTACTCTCGATTTTAGCGCTGGCCGTCGTGCTGAACGTTTGATCCTCCGCCGTAGGAGCATCATTCACGGCGGCTGCCGTAATCGCCATATCGACGGATCCGGAAGCCGCAATACCGCCAGCCGCTGCCGTCCACTCATAGGACGTCGTTCCATGCCAATTCGCTGCCGGTATAAACTGAAGCTTGCTTATGTCGGCAAAGGCGATAGTCTGATTCGCGGCCGCGGCCGTTCCGTCATATTGCAGCTTGCCGTTCTCAGGCAAGGTTAGAATCGTCAGCGTATCCAGCGCTTCGGAATCCGCATTGCTATACCCAAAGTCTGTTTCTGCAAAAGTTAATGCCGTATCCTCCGTCCCTGCAGCGCTACTATCCGAAACAACCGGCACCGACCGGTAATCGATCGCATCCGAGAAGGTCGCTGAATTTCCCGCTTCGTCGGTTACTTTCAGATACACGGTTTTGGAACCGTAGCCGTTCGAGAGCTGCCAGCTTTCGGCAGCCGGCTTCCAATCCGTACCGTCGTTGGAGAGCTGCAATACAACATCGTTCAAATCCGTTCCGATATAGGTCAGCGATACGTTACCGGATGTCGTTGCGACATCGCCGTTATTGATCGAAATACTGCCTGTAGGTAGGGTTTTATCAATCGTGAATGTAATGGTCGTACTGTTGCCGTAGTCATCTGTTACGACAAGCGTATGAAGGCGTTCTTCGGAGACCGTCGCTCCACTGACGAAGTCCGTCGCATTCAGCTTTGCGGTGGCTACGCCGTTGTTATCCGAGTATGAAGGCTGCTGATCCGTATTGTAAAACTTGCCGTTAATAACGCCGGTCACGTTCGGCAGCGTTTTATCGATGCTAAAATTCACGGTCGTCACGTTGCCGGCCGCATCCGTAACGACGAGTTTATGAATGCCTTCGCTGCTGACGATGCTTCCGGATGTAAACGGATTGCTGCCAAGAACTGCGGTTCCTTCGTTGAAGGTAACCGTTACATCTTCATTCAGCTTGTCACCTTCGTTCACGCCGCTTAGTATTGGATTTGTCTTATCGATCGTGAACGTTTTTGTCGTCGAATGACCGAGGTCATCCGTTACAACAAGCACGTATACGCCCTCTTTGGTCACGGTCGTGTTGCTAACAAATGGCTCAGCTCCCAGCGGCTCAACTTTCAACGTTGCCGTGCCTTCGTTAAACGAGATCGTTTTATCTTCATTTGTGATTTCGCCGTCGGTAACTCCCGTTACGACCGGAGCCTTCGTATCCAGTTCGATCGTATCGGAGAATTCTGCCGTATTGCCCGCCTTATCGGTCAGCTTCAGGTAAACCGTCTTCGATCCGTCGTTGTCTGTCAAATCCCATTGCTTGGTGGCAGATATGTCTTCAAGCGGTGTGCTCCAGGTTAAATTGTCGTTTGAAAATTCCATCTGAATCGTATGTTGATCCGTTCCGGCAATCGTTAACGTAACCGTTCGGCTGCTTGTTTTCGCAGCGCCGCCCTGGATCAATAAGCTGCCCGTCGGCGGCGTCTTATCAATTGTAAAAGCAACCGTAGTGATGTTCCCATAGGCATCTGTCACAACAAGCTCATACGCTCCATCAGCCGATATCTCTGTACCGCTGGTGAAGCTGGCGCCGTCTGGGATTAATACCGCAGTCACGCCTGAATTCGCATCCGTAAAGACTGGCGTTACATTAATGTTGTAAAGAGTGCCATTGATAACGCCGGTCACGGTCGGAGGTGTCATGTCGATGCTGAAATTCACTGTCGTTTTATTGCCCGCTTCATCCTCCACGACAAGTGTATGACTGCCTTCGCTGCTGATGGTGCTTCCACTCGTGAACGCTGAGCCGCCTAGCAAGGCGGTTCCTTCATTAAACGATATCGTCACATCATTCTTGTACTTCTTGCCATCTTCGACTCCGGTCACAACTGGTAGTACAGTATCTACAATGATCGAGTCATCGAAGTCTTTTACGTTGCCCACTACATCCTTTAACTGCATGTGGACCGTCCTCTCGCCATCTCCCGGCGTCAGACTCCAGCTGTAGCTGGTTGCCCCTGCGATCCAAGCGGCGTTGTTTAAATCCGTTAAGGTATTCCCGAAGCGCATTTGGATCGGAGGATTGGTGTCCTGGAAGTCGATGGTTAACCCAACATTATTAGAATTGATTTTGTTATTGCCCGCCGCGATTACAAGTGAGCCGGTCGGTGCCGTCACGTCTATTTTAAAATCAATAATCGTTTCATTGCTCGCAGCATCCGTCACCACAAGGGTATAGCTGCCTTCGGTGCTCACGGTGCTTCCGCTGCTGAAAGCCGTCCCGTTAAGCATAGCTGTGCCGTCACTAAAGGATATTATTACAGGCTGGTTCGAAATTAAATCATCACTTACGCCTGTCACGATCGGTGCGGTTTTATCAATCGTAAATTGAATCGTTGTCGTGTTCCCTGCCGCATCCGTTACGATAAGGTTATGCATTCTCTCATCGCTTATCGTAGTGCCGCTCGTATACGGATTTCCGTTCAGCGTTGCCGGACCCTCGGTAAATACCGCACTCACGTCCTGATTTGTAACTTCCCCGGTAGTGACGCCGGTTACAACTGGCGGAGTCGCATCCATGATGATCGTATCGCTCAGAGTAACTTCATTCCCTGCTTGGTCTGTCAATTTCATATGAACGGTTTTTGGGCCGTCGCCTGTGGAAAGTGCCCATGATTTGCTGTTACTAAAAGGTTCTTTGGTGCTCCAAGTTCCTGTGCTATCATTTGAAAATTGCATTTCAATAGAATCGCCGTCAGGATCGGAAGAAGACATATCCAATGTCACGTTAGCCGTATTCGTGTAAGTTGCTCCGTTATTTATACTAATCGTGCCGGCAGGTGGAGAGTTAGGGGAATAAACATATTCAACATAAGGTATGCCGCCGTTTCTGAGAGCGATATGATTAGTCAATCGGTCGGGTATTTGAAAGTAGCTTTGTACGTTATTAATTTGAGCTTCGGAAAGTCCATCGGCTGCAAGCTCTTCCCGGGTTATTCCGGTCAACACGAAGGTTGCGTCGTTTCCGGGCGTCTGACGTCGCGAGTTCATATAACCGGTGACATCATATCGAAATTCTACATAGTCTCCATTTGCAATGCCTGTATCATAGGTATGCATTCCTATAAAGTCCGTCGCTTCGTTATATGCGGGTAAACCCGAGAGATCCGGCCAGCTTGCTTCTATCCAATCATCGTTCTCGGATTTAAACACCTTAATATAAGGAGGATCGCTCACATTATTGTGTTGTTTCCCCGCATAAGTAACCGAAATGGGGATGACAAGCGTTGCCGATTCCAGCGCTTTCGTGGTGCTGACGCCGGAGAGAGGGAATTGTAAATACGTTTTCTGAGAACCGTAAATCGTATCAAAGCCGATATAGTTTCTTCTTCCGAACGTGTCATTTGAATTATCATATCCGTCTTCAATTAAACTTACATCGCTGAACATATCCTTCACCGGATAAATAGGGGGCTCTGGGACCGCGGCACTAACCCGCTCAACAAAAGCCGCCTGTTGGAACAGCATAACAACCAGCGCGGTAATTAACAGCATAGCTACATTCTTCTTCATCAATATCCTCCCTGCATTTCTACAAAATTCGCGTTTCGCGCATGCAAGAATCAAAGTCTATCTGTCTACTCTTTCGGCAATTCGCAACTCATATAGATTAGCATATAATGGTTATTTTGACACCAATAAAATCATCCTTCCCTACTATTAATAGGTATGTTCTAGGTATATCGCATCAGAAAACAAAAAAGAACATTCATCAATGAATGTTCTCCGCCTACGCGTTGCGTGTCTGATTCGTTTACTTTAACTACATAAACGAATGGAAAGTATAGCACATGACAACAACAACTATTCCCGCCAATTGGCGTAGAACGTTTTTTATTATATTTTCAGGCCAAGCCTTCTCCCTGCTGAGCAGCTCGATGGTTCAATTCAGTATCATTTGGTGGCTGACCGGTACGACTGGCTCTGCCGTTATGCTGTCCAACGCCTCCGCAGCGGGCTTGCTGCCGCAGGCGCTGCTTGGACGTTCATTGGTACGCTGATCGACCGATTTGACCGCAAAAAAATAATGCTCCTCGCCGACAGCTCGATTGCGGCCGTCAGCTTGGCGCTTGCTCTTCTCTTTAGAGAACCGCCTATTTGGGTCATCTTCGCGGCGCTCGGCATTCGGTCGGTCGCGACGGCCTTTCATATGCCAGCCATGCAAGCCTCCGTTCCGCTGCTTGCTCCTAGCGAGGAACTTACCCGAATAGCGGGATGGAATCAATTCGTATTCTCGGCTTCTGGTCCATTGAATATGTCCTCTTCATCGACAGGGTGGCTTCTTGGTTCGCGATTTCCGGCGTACTCATTACGGCCGTCGGCGCTGGCACCTATCTGATGCCTTCGGTTAACGCGCTCGGGAAAGAGCCGCAAGCGAAGTCTGAATAACTATAAAAAAAAACGGAGCTGTCTCGCCGGGTCAAATGACCTTGAACAGCTCCGTTTGTTTATCTATGTCAAGAAACAGCTTTGCCTTCTCTCTTGCACTCGCCTTTCGTGCAATTCTTGTACGTGCCCGTAAAGTCTAACCGGTGGTCGCTTACTTTGAAGCCGTATTCGCGTTCCAGACGCTGTTCGAGATCATACAGCCAATCCTCTTTGATTTCTTGAAGCGATCCGCATTCTTCGCAGATCAGGTGATGATGCATATGCTCATGTTCATCTCCACGCAGATCATACCGCGCTACGCCGTCCCCGAAGTTCATTTTCTCAACGATATTCAGATCCGCCAGCAGCTCCAGCGTACGATATACGGTTGCCAGGCCAATATCGGAAAACTTCTGCTTGACCAGCATGAACACGCCCTCCGCGCTCAAATGATCCTTTTCATTTTCCAATAATACCCGCAAAATAATTTCACGCTGCGTCGTCAACTTGTAGCCGTTCGCCATCAGATGCCGGTTAATTCTGTCCATTTCCGCCGTGATGCTCAGCATGCCGGGTTCCTCCTTTTATTGTAACAAACATCGGTCTGCTTCTAAAAGTTCGATGTAAAGGTTTTCTTTTGTAATTATTACAATCTAATGGTAGTACAGTTTCTAAAATAAATCAAATAAAAATGAATGGCTATAGAACTGCGGATAGCCCGCCGTCAATATTGACCGATGTGCCGGTGACGAATGACGCCGCATCCGAGACAAGAAAGCCGATGACGTTAGCCGCTTCCCTGGCCTGTCCGATCCGGCCAAGCGGGATGCCGTGCCGGGGATCGGCCGCGAATTCATCCCACGTGAGTTCCGGCGCCGTAGCCTGCCACTTCCGCTCGATCTGCGCGCTGCGGATCAAACCGATGCAAACCGCGTTTACCCGGATCCGGTCGGCTGCCAAATCCTTGCTCATCGCTTTCGTCAGCGCAAGTCCGGCTGCCCGGCTAACCGAAGTAGGAAGCGACGAGGCGGACGGCGTTTTGCCGCCGACAGCCGTTACGTTGACGATGGCTCCTCCGCCGGCATGCCGCATGTAAGGCAGCACTGCCTTCGTGAAATGGACGGCTCCCATCAGCTTCAAATCAAGATCAGCCGCCCAGGCATCGCCGTCCACCTGCTCGAACGGCCGGGCGGCCGATGTCCCGGCATTATTGACGAGAATATCCACCTTGCCGAAGCGCGCCGCCGTCTCCTCGACCGCACGGGCCGCTTCTTCGGGCACCGACACGTCCGCGCTGATCGCGAGCACTCTTTTGCCCGTCTGCTCCCTAATTCGCTCCGCCGCGCTTGTAAGTGACTCCTGCTCTCTCGCAACAATCGCCACTTCAGCCCCTTCAGCAGCCAGCAATAGAGCAGTGGCATATCCAATTCCTTTGCTTCCGCCCGTAACGACGGCAACCTTACCGTTTAATCCAAGCTCCATTCTTGATTACCTCCTGCTTTAGTTTATCCAAACAAAGACGCGCTGCCTAAACGTTCCATTACACTCATTTTTGTACCGCGTTGATAACCTTCTGCACTTCGTCTTGAATATCGACAGACGTATGTGCCGGTAAATTCACGATAAAGATGCCGCCAAATACCTGCTCGGCATTGCCGTTCCAGTCGCGGATCTTATTCTTAAGGATTTTCAGCTCCAAGGAATGAATGACCTCCCGGCTAAGCAGCCAGTTATGTCTTGTAAACGCTGATTTTTTGATCGTATCTATGTAATAGGAAACATCCCTTGACTTTCTGACCTTAATGACATCTCCGAAAGACACCTTTTCCGTAAAAACCGGATTCTCTTCGATTTGGTAGACATCCTCTTCCAGCTGCGTCACATCAAGCACCTCAACCTCTCGCCCTTCGCCGTCGAAGCAGAGATGCAGCTCGATATAATCCTTAAAGTCTTTCATGCTGCTCACCCTCTATATCTCTATTAATAGACAAAGCATAGCATAAATAGAGGGTTGGCATAAACCATAAATCGGCTCCAGTCGGCGCTTATCTTCTTCTTGATCGAATTATCAGCCTTACTCCGTAATAGACCGCACCCGCAATCAAACATACGGCCCCCTCAATAATCCAATTCCCGCCTCGGACTTTGCCGAATGAGACCTCGTGCTGCAGATCATCCACGCTCTCATAGCTATTCATGATATCCGGCACATACATTGCGGTGTTTACCGCTCCGATGATCACCTGTACGGCAATGATGACTACAGCCATAATTAAAACTGCTCCCAATGCTTCTGCAATTAGTCGAAATTGAATGAACTTCATAGGACAAGCTCTCCGTTTCTGCTGGATTTTACAACCATTCGTTCTTCAGGTATTCGATTCATGAGGACATATTTCCTTGTTATTTTACGTATGCGATAAATAAAAAAAGGCTCTTGCTTTATCGCGTCGGGAGCAATATTACGGAACATCCGCCAAAATCGCGAACAAAAAAAACCGTACAGATAACCGTACGATTTTTTTGTTCGAAGCATTTATAAGCTGTTACCCGTTTATTGTGCTAAATTTAAAATTTCCGATGGTGAAAGCGCACCTTCATAAATGCGCAATTCATCCATCAAGCCTTTGTATGGCGTATCCCACCAGTTGACGCCCAAGCTGAAGCCGGCATCGGTAGTCGTAAACAGATTAGGGAAGTTCGTTCCTGTAAATTTCTCTGCTCCATTGACATAAACATGAATCGTACCGTTATCAACGGAGAAAGCCAAATGCGTCCATTCCCCTCTGTTGATTGTCATACCTGTGACAGCGTCATACCAGCTCGAACTGGCGGACCAGATCATTGTGTTTCCGCCCACGGGACCGTTCGGAACGAGGCTTAACCAGTTACTGCTGTCTCTTGCGCCGAAGAAAGTCGTTGTAAACATCGTTAGTTCCTCAGGCTTCAACCAAAGCGATACGGTGTACTCGTTACTGGAGATTAATCCGTTCGGCAAGCGTACGCCGGACGCTCCGTTAAACACGAGGGCTTTACCGTTCTTGCCGTCAACATATGACATCGTGCCGCCCGTATTGTCAATTCTATTGCCGGTGACAGTACCGGAGCCGAAATGACCTACCGTATCGCTCAAGTCGTCTTCAAACGCATAATGAGCCGCTAATCCGGCTTCTTTGTACGGAAGCACCGTAATTGTAAAGCTTTTCTCCGCATTTACTGAACCTTTTGCAATCATTGCAGTAAGTGTAGCCGTCACAGGATCAGACCCAGCCTCCGGCCGGTTGATAACTCCTGTCTCTGTGACCACGTTGGGATCCGAAGTCTTCCATGTTATTTCGGTGTGCCTAGTACCTTCTGCCGGAAGCGTCAAATTGGAAATGACGTTCGCCGTGTCGCCAAGATCCAGGTCATTCAAAACATCAGCTACAATTTCTTCATCTGTTTTATCGGGCAGTTTACTTCCCCAGACGGATACTCCTTCTTCGGACATTGCTGTAAATGTCATTACATAACGTTCCGACGTTGGATCCCAGAGACGCACGAATACTCCTTCATAGGTTACTCGATCCACGGTTATTTCCGCTTGGTTATGGCTTGTCTTTTTCCATCTGCCATTAACATCTCCGGATATGGTATGGTCTTTGTTTAAACGAATGAATACAGCGTTTCTGATCTCTGCTGAATTATCTTTCCCATGGTTAATAAATTTGTACTCGCCGATCAAGTCTTGCGTATTTACTTTGTCAAGCTTTTCACCGGAATAGCGGTATGGCGCAACTACTGGCCAACCGTCTTTATTCATAAACATTTGGTGAACCCGAACCTCATGAAACTCGCCTGTTTGCGGGAATCGCGAATGGAAAATCAAGAACTGCCTTCCTGTTTGATCATCATAGTAAACGGAATTATGTCCTGGAGAAACATAACCGGTGCCTATTCCCGTCCCAGAGTCTCCAACTTTTCGATCAAATAAGAAGTTGCCCATCAGCTTGTTCCCGTAGGGAGCATTATCCGTGTTGCCCGGCAGCACTGCATCTTGCCCTTGCGCATCAACATAGGGACCGTCAGGTGTCTCCGACCTGAACTGTCTCATATTATAGCCGCCATCTGCGCCTAACCACCCATAGGTTACATACAAGTAGTAATAGTCTGTGTTCTTGTCATATACAACATAAGGTCCTTCGCCTGACTTGAAATATCCGCCTGCAATTTTTGTTCCAAAATACCGGTCAACAAGCCTGCCGTCAGCTGTTGTTCCATCTTGGCCTGGATACATGGCTTTCCCTGTGGCTTTATCGATTTCAAGCATAAAGATTCCGCCGGACCAAGATCCGTACGTCATCCACAGTTTGCCGTTCTCGTCATAAAACAAATTAGCATCTATCGCATTTGGATAGATATCATTCGCATAAGTTCCATTTGCATTAAACCACTCGGATCTTTCTCCCGTTAACGTACCGTTCTCGACAAGCTTATTAATATTGGTATTCGTCCATTTCTTATTAATTACACTATTGGTATCATATGCTTCATCTCTGGTAAAACCGGAATATACAATGGTATCCCCGTACGTATACGGACCTTCAATATTTTGAGATACCGCAAAACCGATCGCGGAACGTATATAGGTTGAGGATGCGCTGTAATACATCATATAAGCGCCTGTTGTTCCATCCTCATTCTTATAGTTTTCATTCCAGAAAACATCAGGAGCCCATACGGAATATCCGCCCTTGCTGTCAGAATCATTCTCCCCGGCCCAAGCAAAAGAGCCTGCCAGATTCTCCGATAAATCTCCATATAATACGTTGCCGGGCGTCGTGTACCCATTTGTGAATGTCGTCCAATTTATCAAATCGGTTGACTTCGCTGCTTCGATATGAGAACCGAATACGTAATACGTATTACCGTCTTTTACGATCGATGGGTCGTGAACGGACACATTTTGAAATAGGGGAGCTTCACTTTCCGGTTTGTCCGGTTTATCCGCACCCTCGCCAAGAACAATATTGGGTATTAGGAAGACAAGCATTATGAAAAGAAGCGTACTTCTTCGCGCCATACTTTTACTCATAACAGTGCTCCTCTCTCTTCTTGCCTTTTTTTGAAAGCGTATCCATTTAAATATTGCCGCTCTTTCTAGAAGTTGATTAACACCCCTCCTCTATTTTTGAGATTTGCCGGCATCTGATAAAACGCTTACAAATTGCTTAAAATTAATATATTCATTACATATTAACAATACTATTAATAACATAAATCTTCATTTATGACAACATTATAATTTTTGAGGTTACTTAAAGCGAAGAAGCATAAAACAGGAGCCCGGCATCGACCGGGCTCCTTTCTCTAGCGTTAGATGAGACTTAATCATTATCGTCATTATCGTCGCGGTCTTTGTTTCTGCCCTTCCCCTTACCTTTGTCTTTCTCTTTATCTCTTTCTTTCTCTAACCATTCCTTCCATTTTTCCTCCGCTTTCTTACGATCGCGGTCGCGGTCTTTCTCTTTTTTCTTATCCGAATCGTCATCATCGTCCGAATCCGTTTGTAGTTTCTTGCCGGGCATCAGACCCGGGGCTCCTGGAAAGGACAGTACAGGCTCATCCTTTAATGCGCCTTCCATTAGCGCTTGAAAGACGGCAGCCGCAGCCTTGGAGCTTGTCGTCAAGTAATGCTTACTGTCGCTTTGATCGTAGCCTAACCATACCGCTCCGACCAACTGCGGCGTATAGCCGACAAACCAATTATCCTTTGCACCGTAACCGGACGTACCCGGCATTTGCGTCGTGCCGGACTTTCCGGCAAGAGGCCTTCCCTCAAGCGCGGCCGCCTCGCCGGTTCCATCCTGAACGACGCCTTCCAGCATAGCTGTCATCGTCCTGGCAATGGCGGCATCCGTCGCCTTCGCCCCCCTCGTCCCCTTAAATTCAGCCAGCACCGTGCCGTCGGCGGATTCAATCCGGCTTATGGCATGAGCCTTCATACGAATACCGTCATTGGCGAATACGCCGAATGCTTCCGCCATTTGCAGCGGCGATACGCCTTCCTCGAGACCCCCAAGCGCAAGGCCAAGCGTCCTGTCGCTTTCGGTTAATGGAATGCCGAATCGGGCTGCCGCATCCGCCCCTTGCCCTACGCCCATTTCGTTCAACAGCTTCACGGCCGGAATATTATAGGAATGAATGAGCGCTTCATAGATCGTCACTTCTCCGTGATAGCGTCCGTCTGCGTTCCGAGGCTCGTAACCTCCGATATTGATCGGTTCATCGATTAACTTGTCGCCGGGCCGGTAGCCCTGCTCAAGTGCTGGCGTATAGACCGCTACGGGCTTGATAGTCGAGCCCGGCTGGCGCTTAAGCTGAACCGCGCGGTTATACCCGCGGAACGGCTGCTCTCCTCTGCCTCCGACGAGCGCCCGGATTCCGCCGTTACGCGGATCGACTAAGACGGCGCCGCTCTGCAGCAGCTGATCCGCCGCGCTTTCGGGGAAGAGCGTTTCTTTCGCATATGTCCTTTCCGCTGCTTCCTGCATGCCTGTGTCCATTTCCGTATAGATTCGAAGCCCGCCTTCCAATACTTCATTCTCCGACAGGCCATAGACGGTCATTGCCTCGCGAATGATCTGGTCCACGTAATACGTATACAGGATGTCCTCCACGCGGTTAGGCTTCGAGCTTAACAAGGTTACTTCCTCTTTAACCGCGGCTTGGAACGATCCTTCCGTAATAACTCCCTGATCTCTCATCAGCTTCAGAACGACGTCCCTCCGTTCCTTCGCCTTTTCCATATGCTTATATGGCGTAAGCGCGGAAGGCGCCTTGACGAGACCGGCAAGCAGCGCGGACTCCGCAACCGTAAGCTCGTTCACCTGCTTGCCGAAATACGTATACGCCGCCCGTTTGATTCCCCATGCTCCCTCGCCGAAATAAATCTGGTTTAAATACATTTCCATGATTTCCTGCTTACTGTAGCTTTCCTCGATTTTTTTCGCGAGCAGCGCCTCATTCCACTTTCTCGACCAGGTTCTCTCATGCGACAAAAAAACGTTTTTGGCCAGCTGCTGCGTAATGGTGCTGCCTCCCTGAACGGTGCCCCCTGCGGAAAAGTTCGTCACCAGTGCGCGCGTAATCGCCCGCATATCCATACCGTCATGCTCAAAAAAACGTTTGTCTTCAACGGCTACTACGGCATCGACCATATGCTTGGGAATTTCGGCGTATCCGATTTCCTCGATTTTATTGAAGGCAAGGCGGGTTGCCTCCTTCCCCTCTTGGTCATAAATAACCGTTGCCGCCGGCAGCGGCTCGCTCAGCTGATCGATGTCCTGTACCTCTACCATTACCCGGAATGAAGCCCACCCGCCGACAACGATCGCGATAAGCACCGCCAAGGCGGCGATCGCCAATTTCTTCGCATTTATGGTTCTCAATCTAACGGTTCGTTTCATATAAATCGTACTCCCCTGCGATAACATGTTTCTCTCATTCTTATACATTTCGCAAGGGAGCGTATTTTTCAGTACGCACTCGCAAAGCACCTGTCGGCGTACCCGTCTGAGGACATAACCGTTCAAGCGAATTCTACGCGCCAAATAAAGGTGAGCCCGACATGCGTTCCATACGCATTCGGATTCACCCTTCGGGCATTCTATTTGATTAAGCGTGCTGTTCCAAGTCCGAACCATCTCCAAAACGGTCCGCCAACAGCTGCTGGTAATCCTCCTTCTTGCTTAAGTATTGCCGGTACTGCACCTGAGCGATTTCATCATCCGGATTATCCTCCAAATAAACCTCCAGCTCCGCCAGCGTTTGTTCAATATTATGGAGGATGTCCTTGCCTGCGTAGCCCTTTCTACCGTTTTTCCGTTGCGATTTCCTAGCATCATTCATCTTATGTGCCTCCTGCTGCCCTATTCTATTGATTGCGAGCGGTAATGCAAGACTTGCAAACCTTCGGGCTTCGTTACTCACTATATGCAAAGGATGGAGGATTAGAACAGCAGATAGGCCGACCCGTTTCAGCTTGACACATCCAGTCGGATCAGCATATAATCCCAGGTAATTTAATTCATATTTAACGGGTGTTTTCCGGATTGTTCCTTAGGATAAGGAGGAGAAATCAGTGTCGAACGACAGGCCGAATCACGATGAACGAATAACTCGGGAGCCCGGTATCGAAGCGATCATTGAAATGCTTAGCGAACGGATATCGGGGGCGGGTTTAAATACTCTGCTGCTTGAAGTGTTTAAGAGCAGAGCCCCTCGGTCAACTGCCAGCGAGTTATTAAAAAAATACCAGGCCAACCGTTTCGTGCAGCCCGCAAGCGTTAATCCACTCGAGCTGAAACAGCTGGAGCTTGATGTATTGCGAATCGCGGACAGCCGCTCCGCCACCCCCGTCCAGCTATCTCCCGTTGCTCCGCTTGGAGCCTGCTCGGCAATCGCGACGGTGGATCAGAATAAAGTGATCTCCGCGCTCAGAGGAACCGAGGTGGTGTCGGACGCTACGAATCTATTAGCTTTGCATATATGCGATTTAATGAAGTCTCGCATACGGAGCAACCGGGATGATTTTATCCGATTCAGCACAACGCATAGACATGTGAGGGCGCAATATTTCGGCAGCGCTCCCGGAATGCTTCCTCATTTTCACTTGTTCTGCATGGTTACGTCCGGCATAGACCGGGGTTCCTACAGCTTTGAGAAGCAAGCCTTCCGGGAGCACATATCGGTCTACCAGGACATATTCCAAACCTTGTTCCATTCGGAGCTTGAGATTGTTCTGAGCATTCGTGACGGGTACAAGGATGCCGAAGGGCTGGTGGAGAGAATTCTGCAGGACGGGGAGCAGCGTTCGGTTAAAACATCCGTCAAAGAGCCTAACCTGAATAATCCATATTATAAGGGGCTGCAATTTACGATCCAGACAACAATTAATGGACGTGAATTTATGATCGGAGACGGCGGTTTCGTCGATTGGTCCCAACAAATGCTGGGGAACAAGAAGGAAAGGATGCTCATTAGCGCGATTGGATTAGACCGGCTTCTCATGTAATCCGCCTCTGTACGGGCTAAAAAAAAGCCCCGCTGTATAAGCGGAGCTGGACGGTCCTACTGTTGCATATTGTAAGGCGTATTTGGACCCGCCATTGGCTGCTGCGCTTGAGCTTGCAGCATATCCATGCTGTTCATCGTATTTCCAGCCGTTTCATAGCTGTTCAACACCGTGTTCGTCGTCATCTCTTTCATCGTCGGCACCTGATAGTATCCGGCTTGGTTCATATACTGCCAGATCTCATAGGCTTGCTCGGAGCAATTCACGGCGCTTTGCTGCATCATCCGGCGCAGCTGCGGATCCGCGCACTCAAGAGCTGCAATCATCGTCATCAGAGCGGATGATTTATGACAGCCGAGAATGCCGCAAGCCACATCGCGATCATCCATTTGATTGACCGATAAGTTCGGGGTTTGTCGAGCCGGGTTGTCCAAACCGTATATCGGCGCCGTATTCATCGGGGAACGGTAAGGCACCGCTTGGCCTCTGCCCTGATGATTCAACGATTGGACGGTCTGATTGTACTCGTTCATCGTAAACTGCAGCTGGCGATCGACAATTTGAAGAAGCCTCTGATCCTTAACGTACGGGCGATACAATTGAAACAGATTGATGCGGTCGATGGACGCATTCAGTACTTCATGCAGTTCCATCGTTTCATGCGCACCCAGATGTGCTGTCATGTAATTACCCCCTGAAATGGTTATTTTGGTTGCAAACCTTAATTAGTATGTCTTGTTGAAGGGGATCATATCCAATCAATAATCCAAACTTCCAAGTAAAAAGCTCTGTCTGTAGCGTCTCCGAATCCCGGAGCCGCTACAAACAGAGCTTTCTTCAATTATAAACCGGCCAGCACCTGGTACCAGATGCCTTTCTTCGAATACAGGCTATCCCTTACCTCCGCCCAGCCGCCCAAGTAGGAAATGTCGAATAAATCCTCCGGCAGCTCAAAGCGATTTGCCGTTTCCATCGCAACCTTCTCCTCTACCGGACGGAAGCCGTGATCGACGAACAATCGCTGCGCTTCCTCGCTTTGCAGGTAAGCGATGAAAGCCTCCGCGACCTTGCGCGTGCCATGCTTGTCGACGTTTTTATCGACGACGGCAGCCGGATTCTCGATCAATATGGTGCTATTAGGTACGATAATTTCATAAGCGACGCCCTTCTTCACGCGGGCGAGCAGTTCATTCTCGTAAGTAACGATAACATCGCCAACGCCGTATTCGAAGGCCGCCATGGATGCGCGTCCGCTTTTATCAAGCGATTCCACGTTCGCATGCACCGCCTTCAGGAAGCTCTTGGCGTAGGCCGGATCCTTGCTCCCGTTCTTCTGCTCGGACAGCTTTAATCCCGCTCCATATATCGCGTTTATATCCCACTGGGCGCCGCCGGACGTCTTCGGATTCGGATACAGCACCTTCACGCCATCCCGCGTCAGGTCCTTCCAATCCTTAATCCCCAGCGGATTGCCGGCGCGGGTTCCCAGTACGACAATGGAGTTCGTAATCATTCCATTGTTCGGTTGAGCTTTCCAGTCATGCGTGATGAAGCCGGCTTCCGCTATTTTGTCCAGGTCGCCTTCCATCGCGAGAATTGCGACGTCCGCCTCGAAGCCGCCGGCAATGGCCCGCGCTTGCGTCCCGGACGCCTCGTACGATTCCTGGAACGTCACCTTCTGCCCTGTTTTCTCATACCAGTAGGATTGGAATTGCGGCAGCAGATCGGCGAATGCATCTTTTACGACCGAATAGGCGCCGATCACAAGCGTGACATCGCCGTCTTGTACGGAAGAATCAGCGCCGAAGCCTTCCGTCTGCGAACCGTTGCCGCAGCCCGCCGCGGCAAGCAGCAGGACCGAGACCAGCAGCAGCGTGAGCAGGCGCCGGCTTGTTGCTCGATTAATAATCATATTCGCATACAACTCTTTCCACGTAAATGTCAGTTAAATATGGATCGGCATCGGATCTTCTTTTAACGCATTCTCCGCAATCCAGCTTTTATTATCATTGAAGAGATACGCCCGGTGCACAAGCACGCTGACCTGGTCGCCGGGATGCAGCACTTCCTTCTCAAGGGAACGGTAGGTGATCAGCTTCGTCTCGCCGACTTGCAGCTCTACCATCCACTCGCTCCCGCGGAAATGCAGATGCTTCACCTTGCCGGACAGCGCGGCGGAAGCCAGCTTAATCTCGCCCGGTTTGCCGATTTCAATATACTCGGGGCGGATGAGCGCCTTGGTGCCCGGGGCAGCCGCAGCGTTCTCGAAGCCTTTAAGCTCCGCAATACTCTCTACGATCGTCGATTCACCGATAAAGCTGGCGACGAACGGCGTCTGCGGATTTTTGTAAATATCCCACGGGCTGCCCTTCTGCTCCAGCTTGCCCTTGCTGATAATCATAATCTCATCGGCCACTTCGATCGCTTCGTCCTGATCATGCGTAACGAAAATCGAGGTAATGCCTACGCGCTCGATCATTTCCTTGAGCCATGTGCGCAGCTCGGTGCGGATCTTCGCGTCTATCGCCGCGAACGGCTCATCGAGCAGCAGCAGCTGCGGCTCGGGAGCAAGCGCTCTGGCGAAGGCTACCCGTTGGCGCTGCCCGCCGGAAAGCTGGTGCGCATAGCGGTGTTCGAAGCCTTTCAGGCCGGTCAGCTCCACCAAATACATGACTCGTTCGCGGATTTGCTCCTTCGAATGCTTCTTCACCTTAAGGCCGAAAGCGATGTTCTCGTATACCGTCATATGCTTGAACAAAGCATAGTTTTGAAAGACAAAGCCGATTCCGCGCTCCTGCGGCGGCAGGTCATTCACCCTCTTGCCGTGGAACAAAATATCGCCGGAGGTTGGGGTTTCAAGCCCAGCCAGCATACGAAGTATGGACGTTTTGCCGCCGCCGCTCGGTCCGAGCAAGCCGATCAAGTGGCCTTTTTCAATTTCAAAGCTGACATCCTTCACCGCGTGAAAATCGCCAAAGCTTTTGTCTAAGTTCCGTACTTCAATATGCATGGCTTAATGCACTTCCTTTCGTTTTTTTGCCCATTCCATGAGGAGCAGCAGTCCCACGGAGAAAGCCGCAAGAACAAGTGCTATTCCGTTGGCGGCGACGACGTTGAAATTCTCCACATCCTGATAAACGAGCGTTGTCGCGGTTTGTGTCTTGTTCATGATATTGCCGGAAACGACGAGCACGGCTCCGAATTCGCCGAGCGACCGCGCCACCGTCAGCACGACGCCGTAAATGACGCCCCAGCGAATCGACGGCCATGTTACTTTCCAGAAGGTATACCAGGAGTAAGCGCCGAGCGTAGAGGCCGCTTCCTCCTGCTGCGCGCCGATCTCCTGAAGCACCGGCATTACTTCGCGCACCATAAGCGGGAAGGTAACGAATAAGGTGGCGAGAATCATGCCCGGCAGCGCATAAACGATTTTGAAGCCCGCGTCCTCGAACAGCGTTCCGATCACCGTATTCGGTCCAAGAATCAGGACGATCATCAGACCGCCGATGACAGGCGAAACCGCGAACGGCAAATCGACCAGACTGTTCAGCAGGCGTTTCAACCGCCGCCCGATCCATTCCGCGCGAACAAGATAGAGGGCAAGCATAATGCCGAACACCGTATTCAAAGCGGTCACTACGACGACGATGATTCCCGTCATCATTAACGCATGCAGCGACTCCGGACGCGTGATGCCTTCCGCGAAGCCGCTCCAGCCGTCCGCCCATGAGCCCGTAAAAATCTTGACGAGCGGCGCTACGAGCAGCAGAGCAAATACGATATACGTTAGCGTAATCCATAATCGTCTCATCATTGGCCGTTCCTCCTCGCTTGAATGAGGTTAACGGTCCACAGGATGAGGAAGGACAGCGTCAGCAGCAGCACCGAGACGGCGGCGGCTCCTTGCGGGTTATTGCTCTCGATCTCTCCGAATATATAGACGGATGCGATTAAGGTCTTGCCCGGAATATTGCCGGCAACGAGCACGACTGCCCCGAACTCCGCGAGTCCGCGGGAGAAGGCAAGCATCGCGCCGCTCAAAATGCCCGGCAGCATCGTTGGGAAGATGACGCTGAAGAAGGTTTTGGCGCGCGTTGCGCCCAGCGTATAGGCTGCTTCCTCTTCCGATTTATCCATCTCCTCCAGCAGCGGCTGAATCGCCCGAATGACGAACGGGAAGGTAACGAACAGCATGGCGATTACGATTGCCGGTTCATGAAATACGATTTCGATGCCGGCTTTCCCCGCCAGGCCGCCCACCAGGCTGTTAGGTCCCAGAAGCAGCAGGATCATCAATCCGCCCACCGCCGTCGGAAGCGCAAAAGGCAGGTCGACGAGACTGTTAAGCAATCTGCGGCCGGGGAAACGGTAGCGGATCAGCACCCAGCCGATCATCGTTCCAAGCAGCATGTTCAGAATCGTTGCGATAAGAGCTAATTTCACCGTGAGCAGCACGGATTTCCATGCCAGCGGATCAGAGACGCTCTCCCAGAACGGCGTCCATCCCAGCGAGAAGGATTGCGTATAAATGCCGATAATAGGCAGTACGATAAGGATGATAAAATAAAGCATAATCGTCGTGCGAAAGCCGAAGCTCCATCCTTTTCCGCGAAACATTGCATTCAATGTGACTTAACCTCCAGACCATCGGCTTGTGCCGCAGGTGTAGCAAACAGAATAAAAAAAACAATTCCTATTAACTTACTCGGTATTACGTGGTATTGATAATGTAGCATCATGACCGGCATTTCGTCAATGCTTAATTTAGATTAACTGATTAAACCTATAGCTTTATCTTATGAACGTTTTGCCGATGATGCGCCTAGAGAAAAAAATGAGGAGATCGGCTTGCTGCCGACTCTCCTCATCGTATTATTCACCTTCAATATAATAGCGGCATTCGCCTGTCGTAAGGACGGCTTGCCCCCCGGTCAGGTCGGTGATCCATGCGGCGAAAGCTTCGGCCTCATGCTCTTCGGGCAAGCAGCGGACGACGACGCGATCCGTAAATTCGATGCCGCCGATGCGCGTCCCCCTGCCGTGGAGCTCATTCTCCAGCTTGCCGTACCATGCATAGTCTACATCGACGAGTATTTCGCGATGCAGCACGTTAACGATTTTCCCCGCCGCCTCAATGCCTGCGACCGCTCCGTCCGTATACGCGCGGACAAGTCCGCCCGCTCCCAGCATAATGCCGCCGAAATACCGGGTCACCACGACGGCGACATTTTTCAGCCCCTTGTGCTTGATGACCTCAAGAATCGGCTTGCCCGCCGTACCGCTGGGCTCCCCGTCATCGGACGCCTTCTGGAACTGATCCCGTTCCCCTGCGACGTAGGCCGAACAGTTATGCGTCGCCTGCTTGTGAAGCTGCTTGATCTCATTAATGAAGGCGACGGCTTCCTCCTCCGTTTCCACCGGCTTCGCGTAACCGATGAATCGGGACTTCTTAATGACGATCTCTGCGCTGGCTTGTTGTCTGACCGTCGAATACTTAGCGAGCATCGGCTTCGACTCCTGTATACCGGCGTAGCGGGCCGATTACAGCCGTGCTTCCAGCTCGGCTTTTTCCTTCTCGAAGCCAGGCTTGCCAAGCAGCGCGAACATGTTCTTCTTGTACGCCTCAACGCCCGGCTGATCGAACGGATTAACGCCCATCAGGTAGCCGCTGATGCCGCACGCTTTCTCGAAGAAATAAACGAGATAGCCGAAGGAGTAAGGCGACATGTCCGCGATATTGACGATAAAATTAGGCACTTGGCCGTCCGTATGCGCAAGAAGCGTGCCTTCGAACGCTTTCTTGTTGACGAAATCCATCGTCTTGCCGGTAAGGAAGTTCAGCCCGTCCAAATCGGCCGCGTCGTGCTCGATCGCGATCTGCTCCGCCACTTCATTCACCTGGATGACCGTTTCGAAAATATTGCGGTTGCCCTCCTGGATAAACTGGCCCATCGAATGCAAATCCGTCGAGAAATCGACCGCTGCGGGGAAAATGCCCTTAAAGTCCTTGCCTTCGCTTTCGCCGAAGAGCTGCTTCCACCATTCGGATACAAAGTGCAGGGAAGGCTCGTAATTGACGAGAATTTCGGTTGCCTTGCCTTTGCGGTACAAGGCGTTGCGCGCTGCGGCGTATTGATAAGCTTCGTTCTCGGCCAGGTCAGGGTTGCTGTATTCCTTCGATGCGTCAGCCGCGCCTTTCATCATCGCTTCAATGTCGATGCCTGCGGCTGCGATCGGCAGCAAGCCTACCGCCGTCAGCACGGAATAACGTCCGCCCACATCGTCGGGAATCACGAACGACTCGTAGCCTTCTTCCTTAGAAAGCTTCTTCAAAGCGCCCTTCTCTCTATCCGTCGTTGCGTAAATCCGTTTGCGCGCTTCTTCCTTGCCGTACTTCTTCTCGAGCGCCGCGCGAAATACGCGGAATGCGATCGCCGGCTCGGTCGTTGTGCCGGATTTCGAGATTACGTTGATCGACCAGTCGCGGCCTTCTACTAATTGAAGGAGATGCGTAACGTACGTCGAGCTGATGTTATTGCCCGCGAAGAGAACTTGAGGCGTCTTGCGTTCTTCCTTCGGTAATATATTATAAAAAGAGTGCGACAGCATTTCGATCGCGGCGCGTGCGCCGAGGTAGGATCCGCCGATGCCGATGACGATCAGCACTTCGGAGTCCGATTTGATTTTGCCGGCAGCCTTCTGAATGCGGGCAAATTCCTCTTTATCGTAATTGGCCGGCAGGTCGATCCAGCCCAGGTAATCCGAGCCGGCGCCTGTTCCGTTATGTAATTGTTCATGTGCAAGGCGAACCGAATCCGCCATATAATCGATCTCGTGCTGGCCTACGAAAGCCAGCGCCTTGCTGTAGTCAAACTTAACTGTTTTACTCATCGTAAATTAGACCTCCTAAATGTTATGCCGCATCAACTGGTGAACAGTGATAACGCTTGTCAACTTAGCATCTACAATATCGGATTTAACTTATAAAAACAAGCTTCGAAACGGTGAATTATTGACGAAAAGCCTGTATAATCAATCCAAAAGACCGTTTAGGATGGAGGAACCGCTATGAAAAAAATCGGATTTATCGGATTGGGTGTCATGGGCATGGGAATGGCCGCGAATTT
This sequence comes from Paenibacillus harenae DSM 16969, assembly GCF_000422465.1. Classification (GTDB taxonomy): domain Bacteria; phylum Bacillota; class Bacilli; order Paenibacillales; family Paenibacillaceae; genus Pristimantibacillus; species Pristimantibacillus harenae. Next base: position 870,845 of record NZ_KE383843.1, read on the forward strand.
ATTGAGCAAGGGATTTGAGGTAGCCGTTTATAACCGGACGCCGGGCAAAGCGGGATCGTTGACAGCGTTAGGCGCCGTCGAACTGGAGAGCGCTGCCGATGTAGCGGGAGCTTCCGATGTCGTCATCACGATGATCAGCAACGATGCGGCGGTCCGCGAAGTATATTGGGGCGAGAGCGGCGTCTTCGCCGGCGCTCGCAGCGGCAGCACGCTTATAGACTGCAGCACGATTTCTCCGCTGCTTGCGAAGGAACTGGCGGCCGCGGCCGAAGCGATCGGCGCTTCATTCCTCGATGCCCCGGTAACGGGCAGCAAGCCTGCCGCGGAAGGCGGTACGCTCGTGTTCATGGCAGGCGGCGCGGCCAAAACGATCGAAGAAGCCGAGAATGTGCTGCTGGCTATGGGACGCAAGGTCATTCCAATGGGCCCGAACGGGAGCGGCTCGACCGCCAAGCTGGCGCATAACACGATCGTCGGCATCAATGTCGTCGCCCTGGCCGAAGGGATGGCCATTGCCGCCGGCGGCGGAATCGACGGCAGCGCATTTCTGGAGCTTGTCCAGTCAGGCGGCGCTGCCAGCAAGGCTGCCGAGATGAAGGGCCCCAAGCTGCTGGAAGGCGACTATGGCGTTCAATTCTCGCTTGAACTGATGCTGAAGGATTTGAAGCTGAGCTCCGTCTTGTCGGACAGCCTGAGGATCCCGACGCCCCTTCTGGAAGCCGCGAAGAGCCAATTCCAGATTGGCGATGCCATGGGGTTCGGCGAGCTTGATATGTGCAGCGTAGGCCAAACCTATGAGCGGTGGATCGGCCGAAGGTTCGGCGGGGATAAGGCGTAAGACGATTCCGCATACAAAAAAACGAACCGGCAGAGAGCGCTTCTCTCGCCGGTTCGTTTTTCCATTCTGCTCCAACCTATGTCCTCGTCAGCTCCGTTTTCTCAAGCTTCTCTCCTTCGATTACGTCGTCCTTGTTCTCGGAAACAAGCTCCTTCGCGGATGCTTTAAATTCATGCAGCGTACGCCCGACCGCTCTTCCAAGCTCCGGCAGCTTGGACGGGCCGAATATGATGAGAACAACAACCAATATCATGAGCAATCCGGGAAAACCAATATTTTGCAGCATAAGCGCGTCAGCTCCTTATTTTTTATACGAATGATGGATAAATGCCTCTGCCGTTGCCTCTAATTCTGGTTATGCCCCTTCGGATAGACGGCCACCGCCTCGATTTCGATCAGCCAATCGGCATGGACGAGAGCTGCGACGCCGACAGTCGACCTGGCCGGCTTGACCGGATTTTCTTCCGTGTTGAAAAATTTCGCATACGCGCTGAACCAGCCCTGAAAGTCGAACTTTCCCTCCAGGCTTGCATCCGGCGTAACGTATACCCTGAGATAGACGACATCCTTCATCGTCAGTCCCTGCTCCGTCAGCTGCTTCTCGATATTCAGCAGAATGCCTTCCCCTTGCTTCTCGGTATTGCCGTACCGCTCGTATACCGTCTTCCCGTCTTTATTCAGAAGCGGCGGAACCGTACCGCTGGTCGAGAAGGTCGCCGTCCCTGCGGGTACAGCGACGCTGCTGGAGATGGAAGAGCTTGCGCTGCCGTAGAATTCGGGCTCATGAATCGGCGTCAGCGGCTTTTTATTAGGTGTCAGCGCGTTTGCATAGACGGTGGCTCCAAGAAAACAAGAAACAACGGCCGCTCCGATGAGTATTTTCATATTTTGTTTCATTGCCATGATCTGCATTCCTCCTTATTTTTTCATTCTGCGCCTCTGCTATTCTTTCATCACCCGCTCATGGATCTCGGTAACGACTGCCCGGGCCGACTCAATGCCGCCAGCCATCCAGGCCGTAATGTAGCTCATATGCTCCCCGGCCAGATACACTCTCCGGTCGGGCTTGCACAATGTCGGATAGACGGTCTTGCGTTGATCGCCGGTATACGATACCCAGCCTCCGAGGTTATACTTGATTTTTTTCCAGTCGACGGAGAAGGAGGCTTCGAATTCCTGGTGATACTGCGGATGGATCTTAGCTCCCTGTCTCAGCGCATGAGCCTCGCGTTCCTGGTAGGACATCGCACCGATGTTGTCCGCATTCCCTCCGAAGGCGTAATAGCCCAGCAGCAGCCCTTTCTTCTGCATATAGCCGGTAGGCGGATAATAAATGGAGGAGATATCCATATTCGTCAACGTATTGCCGCCGTAGATTTGCTCATCCTCTTCCCAGAACCGGCGTTTGAACTGCAGGCCGATTTTGCCCGCAGAGGCATAGCCGATGCTGTCGATCGCTTTTTTCATCTCCGGCGAGAAGTCGGCTTTAATGGATTTCAGCACGGACAGCGGAATCGTGCAAATGCAGTAATCTGCTTCAACCTTAAGCGCCTCGCCGGTACCCAAATGTTTATACAGCACCGTAACGCCGTTTTCGCTTTGCTTAATTTCCGTAACCTCGGAATGAAATTGGATTTTACCTTTGAGACGTTTCTCGAACGCGTCCGGAATGGCATCGATGCCTCCAACCGGATGGAACATCATCATTTGCTGATCATAGCTGTACTCGCTGCTGAGATAATTGCCGAACCCGGAATTAAGGATCGCATTCAAGCTGAATGGATCGCGGATAACGCCCGCATCGAGCTTGGCCCCCGGCTCGTCCTTGTAGCCGCCGCGGGAAGTGCCCTTGTAGAATAAATCCGCATCGAGTCCGCCTTCCGTACGCAGGTAGGCAACCAGCTTTTCTTTCTCATCGGCCGTAAGGGGCAAATCGAGCGCCGGCTGGTTCACCGCCTTGGCCATAAGCTCGGTGACGTAGCCGCGCACGTCCGCCTTCGCCTCGCGTTTCCGGATCTTCTTGCCCGACAGTTCGCCTGCGTTCTCGTTATAGTAATAAGCATGATCGTTCACATTGTTGAAGGGTTCGATCGGAATGCCGAACTTCCGGATATACTCCATCGTTACGTGGAACTGGGGAATCCGCATCGGACCGGCATTAAAATATAAGCCGTCGGCGAAGCGGGCCACCTGCTTCGGAGACCCGGTCTCGGCGACCGTCGTGCCGCGGCGGACGGACCAGATGCGGCCGCCCGAACGGGCCCGCGCTTCGAGTATCGTGCAATCGTAGCCGGCTTGTCCGAGCTCGTACGCAGCGGTCATGCCCGCAATACCGGCGCCAAGAATCACAATTTTTTTGCCTCCGCGCTTGCCCATCGACAGGTCGTTTTTATCCGGCGGTACAAAGTCGGCCGCCTTCAAGGTTTCCGGAGACAGCAGTCCGAGCGTCCCCATAACGCTGAATACCGCGGCCCCTCCTCCAAGCTTTCCTACCGTGCTCAAAAACTGCCGCCTTGACATTTCGCCTGGCGTTTTCGTGGACTCCATCCTGCTCACTCCCATTCGTCAGCTTCGTTGTGTAACCCAACGAGAAGATAACACGGAAAAAGAGGGGAGTTCTATTATTGTGTTAGATAATCTAACATAGATTATTTTTGGTCATTTGATCTCATGCGATAAATATCATGAATATAGTCGTAAAAACCCAGAAAAATCGCTGGAATATGAAGTAGATAAAAGCGCGAGTAGTTCATGAAGACCATTGTCATTATTTAAAACACTTGCTAAAATCACATCAAAAGACAAATTTATGTTAAGTTAGTTGACTAAATGCGTATTGTTTATGGAAACTTTGAAACCCATTATCCACTAGGAGGCGAAGCTATGAGTAAAAAGGTAATCAGTATCGGGATGGTTCGAGAAATGACAGGCCTTACGGAACGCCAGATTCGTTATTACGAGGATAAGCGGCTCATCTTCCCTGCAAGGTCGCCCGGGGGAGCAAGGAAGTTCTCATTTGAAGATGTCGAGCATTTGAAAGAAATTCAGCAAAAAATGAAAGACGGCTTCCATACGTTCGAATTGCGCAAATCCTGCTTCAGCCATCAAGCGCGTACCTAACGTGCGGGAAAGGGGCGCTGCTTCATGATCAAACAAACGATCATGCCGTTAATGGGGCATATCATCGAGCTGCGAAAGCAGCTTATTGCCATTTTTGCCATATTTATTGTCAGTACGGCGGCCGGTCTTGCCGTTTCGCCATACATTTTCGATTATATAAAAAATACGCCTCCGGCTTCCGGGCTCGAGTGGAATGTGTTCTCGCCATTCGACGGCATTCGGATGTATATGAGCATCGCGATGATCTGCGCCTTAACCTTAACGCTTCCCATAGCTCTCTTCCTATTATGGAGCTTCGTCAAGAAGGGACTGCATCGGCATGAGAGAGCGGCAGCGCTCCGTTATATTCCATACAGCGTGCTCTGCCTGCTGCTCGGAATTGGCTTCGGCTATTATGTCGTACTGCCGACAAGCTTCTCCTTCATCTCTGCCATATCGGAGAAGATGAATCTTGTCGAAACCTACGGAATCACCCAGTACTTTAGCTTTATGATCCATATTATTCTACCGGTGGCCGCAGCCTTCGAGCTGCCGATTATCGTCATGTTTCTGACCAAAATCGGGCTTTTAACCCCGCAGCTGCTGCACAAATCGCGCCGTTACGCTTACTTGATCCTGGTCATTGCGGCCAACCTGCTGTCGCCTCCGGATTTTATCTCCGCTTTCATTATTCTCATCCCGCTTTCCGCGCTCTTTGAGATCAGCGTCTTTCTCTCTCGGCTCGTGCATCGCAAACGGCCGGCGTTTGCCGCAGACGCGGAACCTGCAGCTTGAGTAGTTTGGTGTAAGACAAGAGACGCCCTGAATGCAGATCGATCTGCATTCAGAGCGCCCTCGTTAATCCGGCTTTTGGTATGTCGACCGCACATTGAAAGCATGTGCGGCTATAACTGGCCCCTTAATAATAAGGCGATATCATCAGGTAGACAACGACGCCTGTAAGGCTAACATACAGCCAGATCGGCATTGTCCACCTTGCGATTTTGCGATGCTTCTCTACCTTCATTTGCAGCCCGCGAACGACCGACAAGAGCGCAAGCGGCACAACCACGATTGCCAGCAGGATGTGCGTCAGCAGAATAAAGAAATAGATCGGCCGAAGGATACCTTCTCCACCGTATTTGGTCGACTCCGTCAAGTAGTGATACGTGACATAAGATACGAGAAACAGCGTCGTCGAGGTGAAGGCCGCGCCGATAAACGCACGGTGCATGCGCACATTTTTTCTCCGGATGGCGGCCAGCGCTATGCACAGCGCAAGGAAGGTGAAGCAATTAAAAATCGCATTCAGCAAAGGCAGAATCGTTACGTCAAAGTGAATCTCCCCTTCATAAGCCGGCAAGAAAAACAAAACGGCAATAATCCCGACAAGCGCAAGCGTTAATACGGCAATAAGCGGCGTATAGTTTTTTTCTTTCAAGCGGATAACCTCCTGATTATGTACGCATCGGACTGATCAAGCGCGTACAGCGCCTTCTTCCTAACCTTATCCGAACGCCCGCTTGAAATCAATTTGTTTTGCGCCTGATTTGTAACGAAAAATCGAATTATGTCGAGACATCTAATATACATTCGGGAGCGGAAATTGTGCAAAAAGAAGAAGCCTTCCCGCAGGCGCAAACACGCCGGTGCAGGAAAGCCCCTTACTTTGAGACACCGCTCTGTTTACTCGTAAATATACGAGCAGCAGTAATCTGTCACTTCAGCAACCTGAAGCTTGAATTTTGTGTTGGCAGGCACTGTGAATTCGCCTTCGCCCTGAATGTGGATCCAATCGGATTCGCCCGGAAGCAGAACCTTCAGATCGCCGGCCAGAATCTCCATGATCTCAACGCAATCCGTTCCAAACTCATAGTCGCCCGGAAGCATGATGCCGAGCGTTTTTTTCGTTCCGTCCGCGAACAAGACGGCGCGGCTTGTTACTTTGCCGTCGAAGTAGACATTTGCCTTCTTGACGACCGATACATTTTCGAATTGAGACATGGTGAGCGTAATCTCCTTTATCTATCAGATGCTGTGGTTAAGCGTCGTTACTACAGTAATGCCTTCACTTTGCTAACCACGTTCTCAACCGTGAAGCCGTATTCTTTGATTACGCGGTCGCCAGGCGCGGATGCGCCGAAACGGTCGATGGCGAGAATATCGCCCTGATCTCCCGTGTAACGCTCCCAGCCGAACGGATGAGCCATTTCAATCGCAAGACGGGCTTTAACATCAGGAAGCAGGACGGCGTTTTTGTATTCCTTCGATTGCTTCTCGAACAGATCCCAGCTCGGCATGCTGATGACGCGGACTTGAATGCCTTCTTCCGCCAATGCTTTCTGAGCCGCTACAGCCAATTGAACCTCGGAGCCCGTCGCCAAAATTTGCGCTTGCGGCTTGCCGTTCGCGGCATCGGATACGACATATGCGCCGCGGCGGAGGTTCTCGTGAATATGGTTCACCGTTCCTTCTAGGATCGGCAGGTTCTGGCGAGTCAGAACAAGCGCAACCGGGTTGCCCGTGTTCTCGACCGCGTAAGCCCAAGCGGCGGAAGTTTCGTTTCCGTCAGCCGGACGAATGACCGTCAAGTCAGGAATGATGCGGATCGAAGCCAGCTGCTCGATCGGTTCATGGGTAGGACCGTCTTCGCCAACCGCGATGCTGTCATGCGTCAACACGTACACGACTGGCAGCTTCATCAATGAAGCAAGACGAACAGCCGGACGCAGGTAATCCGTAAAGACGAAGAAGGTGCCGCCGAATACTTTCAAGCCGCTGTGAAGGGCGATACCGTTCATGGCTGCAGCCATGCCGAACTCGCGAACGCCGAAATAGATGTTGCGGCCGTCGTAGCTGCCCGGCTTGAACTGCGTCAAGCCCTTCAGATGCGTCATCGTCGAGCTTTCAAGGTCAGCCGATCCGCCCACAAGGTTAGGTACGTTTTTGGCTAATCCGTTAAGCGCGTTTCCTGAAGCAACGCGGGTCGATAACGGCTTGTCTTCCGTCGTATATGAAGGAAGGTCTGCGTCCCAACCATCCGGCAATGCCCCGGAGATCGCGATTTCGAATTGCGCCGCAAGCTCGGGATAAGCTTTCTTGTAAGCTGCGAAGCTTGCATCCCATGCTGCGTTAGCTTGCCCGCCGCTGTTTTTCACTTCTGCAAAATGAGCGCGCACCTCGTCCGGCACATGGAATTGATGCTCTTCGTTCCAGCCGTAGGCTTGCTTCGTCAATTTTGTTTCTTCAGCGCCAAGCGGCGATCCGTGAGGTCCCGCATGTCCTCCTTTGCCGCCTTTATTCGGGCTGCCGTATCCGATCACGGTTTTCACTTCGATCAATGTCGGTTTAGACGGATCGGCTTGCGCGTCTGCGATCGCTTTGGACAATGCCGTAAGATCATTGCCGTCTTCTACGCGCAGCACCTGCCAGCCGTAGCCTTCGAAACGCTTCTGAACGCTTTCGGAGTAGGACAGGCTCAGCTCGCCGTCAAGCGAAATGTCGTTCGAATCATACAGCACGACCAATTTGCCGAGACCCAAGTGGCCTGCGAAAGAAGCAGCCTCGTGGGAGATGCCTTCCATAAGGTCGCCGTCGCCGCAAATCGAATAAGTGAAGTGGTTGATCACTTCATGGCCCTCTTTGTTATATGTAGCCGCGAGCTGCGCTTCCGCAAGCGCCATGCCGACAGCCATCGCGATGCCTTGTCCAAGCGGACCGGTTGTCGCGTCCACGCCGGCCGTGTGGCCGAACTCCGGGTGGCCCGGCGTCAGGGAGCCCCATTGACGGAAATTTTGCAGCTCTTCCAGCGGAAGATCATATCCGGAAAGGTGCAGCAGGCTGTACAGCAGCATCGAACCGTGTCCGGCGGAAAGCACGAAACGGTCGCGGTTAATCCAAGTCGGGTTCGACGGGTTATGCTTCATATTTTTGGCAAAGAGCTGATACCCCATTGGGGCTGCGCCCATCGGCATACCCGGGTGGCCTGATTTCGCTTTCTCGATAGCGTCGATCGCAAGGGTGCGGATCGTATCGATCGACAGCTGTTCAATCGATTTTTGTGTAACCGTCATTTCTATTTCCTCCTATTATCTAATCTGATCTCATTTTGCTCGTTATATGGTTTCTCATTAACGATTCAGCTTATACCAGCACGAAATAGCTTTGAATATTGTATCACTCCGCATAGGCGTTTTCCATTCTTTAATAGCTGAAACAACGCGCAGACATGCGGTTAGTTGAAGACGACCGTTTTGTTTTGATGCACGATGACCCGATCCTCGATATGCCATTTCACGGCGCGGGCCAGAACGACACGCTCGATTGTCCGTCCGATCCGCTTCAGGTCGTCGACATTGTCGCGATGGCTGACGCGCTGGACGTCCTGCTCGACAATCGGTCCGCCGTCAAGCTCTTCCGTCACGTAATGTGCCGTTGCGCCGATGATTTTCACCCCGCGGGTATAGGCCTGCGCATACGGCTTGCCGCCGACGAAAGCCGGAAGGAAAGAGTGGTGAATATTGATAATGCGGTTCGGGAAATGCTCTATAAATTTCGGCGAGATGATCTGCATATAGCGGGCAAGCACAATGAGATCGGCTTTATCCGCAACGGTCTCCATTTGCTCGCGCTCCGCTTCAGCCTTCGTGCCGGCCGTTACCGGAATGTGATAAAACGGGATGCCGAACGATTCCACAAGCTCCCGCATATCCGGATGGTTGCTGATAACCATCGAGATATCCGCATTCAGGTCCCCCGCCTTCCACTGCCACAGCAGCTCCAGCAAGCAATGATCCTCTTTGGATACGAAAATGGCGAGACGCTTCTTGCGGCTCGCGCGGAACGTATGCCATTTCATATCGAAGCGGTCCGCGACTCTGGCGAAATCCTCAACCAGCACGGGCAGCTCCTTGTCCAAATCGTTCAAATCGAATTCGAAGCGGATAAAAAACATGCCGCCCTCCGGATCCATCGTATATTGATCCGACTGGACGATGTTTGCTCCGTGCTCATACAAAAAATGCGATACGGCCGCCACGATGCCCGGACGGTCCGGGCAGGCGATCAGCATGCGCGCCCGGCCGCTTTGTCCGCCGGGTGCCTTGCTCATAGCTGAAGGGCTAAATTCAGATGACATCAAGCTCAAACTTCCTTTCACGACGAAATGAAATTGTACGACAATCCAGCTTTATGCTACGCGTTCGCGAGCATCTGCTTGCCTGCAAACCAGGCTATAATACGCTGATTGATCTGCTCTTCCGTGAGCGGGTTCGGCAGCGGTTTTCCTTCGATAAGAAGATCGTATAGACGTTCCATCGGCTCGCGAGGGTCGGCTTTTTTGGCTTTCGCATCATTTTTAAGCACATCCCAGGTCGAAAGCACATACGTTCTTGGGTCGATGTCCTGCTTGCCGAAGAAATGATGCAGGCGCTCCACGTCCTCGAAGAACGTGTCGCCAAAACGCTCCAGCGCAGTGCCGCCAAGCAGGGCGATCTCCGCCTCGTACATCGGACGTTCCTTTTTGTCTTCCTTGCCGATCCACGGCGTCTCCAGAATGAAAGGACGGCCGCTAAGCGCTTCATGATGAATAATCGATTGAATCGCCTCATGGCCGAGCCAGCCCGCACCGACCGGAGCATGGCGGTCCTTGCCCGCGCCGCGCGGGTTTTTGCTGTCATTGACGTGAACGACCGCTACGCGGTCTAAGCCTACCACGTTGTCGAACTGGGTAAGCACGCCGTCCAAATCATTGACCAGATCGTAGCCGGCATCATGCATATGACAGGTGTCCATGCATACCGTGAGCCGGTCATTATCCTGCACCTTGTCGATAATGGCGGCAAGCTCCTCGAAGCTTCGTCCGATTTCCGTGCCTTTGCCGGCCATCGTCTCGAGCGCGATATTGACATTCGTCTCCTTCGTGCCGGAGAGCACCTCGTTCAGCCCTTCCGCTATGCGGGCGATGCCGAATTCAGCATCCTTGTCCGTAAAAGCTCCGGGATGAAGCACGATATTGCGGACACCGATATGATTCGTGCGGCGAATTTCTTCCTGAAGAAATGAAACCGCAAGCTCGAACGTATCATCCTTATAAGAGCCTAAATTGATAATATAAGGAGCATGTACGACAATTTCATTGATGCCTGCCTGCTCCATCAGCGCCTTGCCTTCTTCAATGTATAACGAATCGATCGGCTTGCGTCTCGTATTCTGCGGCGCGCCGGTGTAAATCATGAACGTGCTGGAACCGTATGACATGGCTTCCTGAGCGGCCGTTTGCAGTCCTTTGTCCGAAAATGATACATGGGAACCTATTTTCAACATCGATTTTTCGCCCCTTTCGGTTAATCACACCTTATTTTACAAGGAATGTCGAAATAAATCTAGGAATACGGTATAATTCATTATTGAGGTGAAGGATAAGAATGAAAGTCGCGCCAGATTGGTTTATGTATTTTATCGTTTTTTGGGCGATCGTGATGGTTGGCGCTATGTCGATCGGCGGGTTTTTCATGTTCCGGAAATTTCTTAAGGTGCTTCCGATGCGGGACGGCAAGTCCAAGCTCGATTGGCAGAATTATTGGGTAGAGCGCAGCCGCAGCATGTGGAACGATGAGTCCAAGGCGCTGCTTGATCAGCTAGTATCCCCGGTGCCAAGCGCCTTTCGCGATATAGCAAAGCATTCCATCGCCGCCAAGATCGGACAAGTTGCCATCGAGCACGGCGCCGCGTCAGTCACCAAGGAGCACTGCATCGAGGGCTACATCCGCGCCACTCCCAAACGCGATTACCGCAGTCTAGTCTCCTTCCTGGACCGCGAAGGAATCGACTACGGCCCCTATAAGCATCTGCTTAACAAATGAGTTTAAGCCGCCAGACGCGGCTTAAGCTCATTTGTGTTTTGGGACGAAAGCATGTCGGCTTGCCGATAAAATTGTAACCTTAGGCGCTCCCGTTTCGTTATTACATGCAGGAGGTGGTTCTTTTGATGAACTCATCGAAGCGAAGAAGAAGCACAAAAGCAGCGGCAACAGGAGCAATTCTTCTAGCTGTCATGCTTGCCGCATCGGCTTGCAGCGGCACTGGCAATACAACGAACCAGGACAATCAGCAAGATACCGTGAATGAAGGGCCCGTCGTGGATTTGCCGGAACAAAGCGGCGTTATTGAGCCCGACGTCTCATCGCCCGAGTCGACAAACGGCGCGAGCAATAATAGTGAAACCAAGGCGCCAACCAATAATCTTGTCTTAAGCGGCGAAGGGACTTTTAACGGGCTTATGGATACTCACTCCATCGAAATCGAAACAGCCGACGGCGCAATCGCGCTGCAATTGACGGAGGAACTTTCGCAAAAGATGAATAGCATTCCAGATGACGCCCATGTAAAATTCGAATATACGGAAAAAGCGGTTGACGGCGATACGGAATTGAAGCAAAATTGGCTCGTTTCTATCGAAGAAGTGAAATAGAGGCTGCTTAAGGAGCGATTAAGAGATGCGGATTGCAATTGCCGGCGGATCGGGATTCATCGGAAGCTCGTTGAAGAAAAAATTGCTGCTTCGAAATGACGAGATCTGGATTATTTCACGGCGCGGCGTGCCGGAGACGCCTGCTGGAGGCCGTCTTCATCATGTAACCTGGTCGGAGCTGGCTTCATCTCCCGAGCTGCTTGACGGCGTAGACGCCATCGTCAATCTATCGGGTGAAACGATTAATCAGCGCTGGACAGGCGCCGCGAAGAAACGCATTCTGGATTCCAGACTATCGTCGGCAGCCCGCATCGCACAGCTCGTCACAGCTTTGGAGAACAAACCCTCGCTTCTCATTCAAGCATCCGGTATTTCTGCCTACGGCAGCTCTGCGGATGCTGTTCTGGATGAAGCAAGCAAGACAGACAAAACGGATTTCTTATCCGAGGTGGTACGGCAGTGGGAACAAGCAGCCGGCGCAATTCCAATCGCCCGGCATGTGATACTCCGAACCGGCGTCGTGCTTGATAAGAAGAAAGGCGCATTTCCGCTAATGGCTCTTCCTTATCGTTTATTCGGCGGCGGGAGAATCGGCAGCGGGAAGCAATGGATATCGTGGATTCATATCGATGATATGGTCAGATTGATTCTGTTTTGCCTAGACCGCCATGACATCGACGGTCCCGTCAACGCTTGCGCTCCCGAGCCCGTCAGGAATGACAAGTTCGGCCGGGCAATCGGCAAGGCGATGGAAAGACCCCATTATTTGCCCGTTCCCGCCTTCATGATGCGTCTGGCGCTTGGCGAAATGGCTTCGCTGCTGCTCGACAGCCAGCAGGCGATTCCGCGCAAAGCGCTCGATTGCGGCTTCACTTTTCTTTATCCAACCATCGACGTCGCCATGCAAGACTTGATAGGCCGCGGCTGAGCATAGGTTACCCCTGTCTCAGCTCATACGCCGGTCCCGTCATATCGGCTAGATGAATCACGTCGCCGATGGCCAGTTTATATGTCTTATAAGGAATCATCGATTGACCGTTCAACAGGCTCCCGTTTCTGGAGCCAAGATCCTTTGCGCAGCATTCCCCATTCACGCATTCAATTTCCAAATGCATGCGGGATATGCCTGTTGCAGGATCCTCGTAGTTTACCTGCTCGCCCGCCCTGCCTATTTTAAAACAGGACTCCGTCAATTCCAGCCTCGTTTCTTGACCTTCCCAGCTTCTGCAGAGCCAAAAGGCTTTCTCGCCCGTCAACTCCTTCGGCTGATCCCGGCCAAGCAGCACCGTTGGTTCCGTGACCGGAACAGACGGATACGAGGCTGCCGTTTGAAGCGGCGATGACAGCGCCGCCGCGCTTTCTTCTTGCAATGCCTTTAATGCCGCCGCATCGTTCTTTTCTTGCAGGGCCTGCCATCTTGCCAGCTTTACGAGCGGACCGGAATCAGGTGCGAAGGGCTTTATCTCATACTGCGCTTCAACCGGGGAATCGAACCGCGCGGCGTTAATTCTCCATACAAAGAGAAGCGCGACGACAAGCAGAAGAGACAGACCCGCGCTGATAAGTAAACTTTGCCGGGAGTAGGAAGCAAAATAAATAAATCGCCACACGCATGCGCCCGCAATAACAAGTCCTGCCGTATACATCCATTTTCGCATGGAGCCTTCCGCTCGCTTCTCATCATCATCTTCATCCCTGAACGGATATTCCTCGAAGACGGTTTTATTCTCGTCCGGCCTGTTCTCTGCCTCTTCTGTTTGTATAGGCTCATTCTTGGGCAATGCTTGCATGGGCTGCCTGTTTTCCAGACGCTGCAATGGCGGATCATCGTTCCGGATTGGCTGAGGCCGCGCGGAAGGCATCCTTACGGGCTGCGGCAGTACGGACTGAGGCTGGCCGATATTAATTAAGTCAAGCAGCGTCGATTTCAACGGCTCGAGGGGCCATTTTTGCCCGTTCATGCTGTGCAATACCCGCTTTAAGCCGTCGCCGTCAATCCGATCGACATATGAAGTAAAACGCACAATGAGAGACAGCAGATCTCCAGCTCCTAGAGGCCGGTCTCCATCCTTCAAAGGTACATAGGCCAGACGGATATCATGCAATTGCCCGCCTATGAAGATGAATTGCTCATCAAGCAAACAGCCGTCCGGCCGCAGCATGTAATGTTTGCATTCGCTTAATGCATCCGTTATCCCCAATATGAGAGTATAGTATTGCTCCATCGTGAGCGGTTGCTGCTGCAGACGATGCAGAAGCATCTTCAGTCCGGAAATCGAATAACGAAAGGTGACCTTCCCATTCATTTCATGCCAATCGACCGGCAGTAAATAGGGGATGCGCTGATTTTGCAGCATATGAAGCTCGATATCGTCCAGTTCATTCCGCTCAATGCCTTGCTCGCGGTCTAACGTCATCTCATGTCCGCGATTCATGGCAAAATCTATGCGATAGCTCTGCATGTTATAAAGTCTCCTTTCCAATAGGCTCGCTTAATTTGCCATCAACCAGACCGTCACAGCGGCAGGAACGACCGCCAGCATGAACGGGAACTTTTTGCCCGATCGCGCCCACTGCATCCATTGACGTTTTTTCCATCCGGATTCAGGGACGGCAAACGTCGATAATTCGGCCGCAAACCGCTTCCCCAATGGTCGAATCGCAATTAAGATACAAATGCCGATCAAGCCTGCGTATAAAATCGAATACAGCATCAATTGCAGAACGACCCACGCGCCTGTCCAAGCGCCGATTGCTCCAAACAGCTTGACGTCTCCGGCGCCGATCCCTTTCGCAAAATGGAGAAGCAGAAGCGGAATAAAGCCTGCGGCAGCGCCTGCAGCAGCCGTCATTAATCCATCCCAGCCTTCAACGGCGAAATGATATAGGAACGCGGCAGCAAAGAAGCTGGCCGTCAGCCGGTTCGGAATGAGCTGCGTTCTAATATCCGTAATAAAAGAAAAAATGAGCAATAAAGCCGTTGCAGCCGTCTGAATGGGTTCCATTTCGATTTTCTTTGCCTCCTTGTTTCTATATGGCTATTGGCCCGCACTGCTTTTCTCAACGGAAAAATGCATCGAGACCCGGTTGTCCTGCTTCGCAACCTCCGCTGCCGTGAGCTCCCATATTCCATGCGTCGTATTGCCCGACACATGCCACGTCCACTGCACATAACCGGATTCATCGGCGACCGCTTCTCCCAAATGCTTTGCTTTGCTCGAGCCGCTCTTGTACATCACGCCGAGCGAAATAGCCGCTCCGGGGGCCGTCTTTACGACGACGGTCGCCTTCCTGCCCGGTCGAAGCGGAGCGGGTTCGATGGACACTATTTGAATGGGGACGGCAGCCGATTCGCCGGTCTCCGCGCCATACCTTGCGGGGGCCGAATCGCTCGTCCACACGCGCTCAGCGGCTTGCTCCCTTAGGACAATCGGCTTCCGGTAGAATGGCAGCTTTAACGGAAACTCATATTCAACGGACACCGCTAAATAAGGCTCGTTGTTTTTATCCAAATCAGGCAGCGTAAGCCACGCCAGTCTCAAACGCTCGGGCGAAATAATCGCCTTGTCGGCGAATTCCCGCAGAAGAGGCTCGACAACTACCCGCCCCGTTTCCGTGGCGGCCATATTTTGCAGCGGACGGAAATCGCCGCGCAGCGCCGATGACACGATCGGTCCCGCCGGCGACGGCAGCCATTCCGCCGCCTCCGCAGCTATGTCGCTCCACGGGGACAGCCGGGATCCCGGCAATGTCATTGCCGGCAGAGGATTACTGGCCTTGGCCTGCTGCCAGGCCAGTTCCGCCGGTTGAATATGAGCGGCGATTTGCCTTACCGTCTGGGAGGCTGCCGAGTGCAGCGCCATCTGCACGGCACAGAGACGGACAAGCATAATGAACACGAGAAGCACAATCATCACCAAAGGCATGACGAGCGCGGCCTCGACGACGATGGAGCCTTGT
The DNA here is from genome assembly GCF_000422465.1 of Paenibacillus harenae DSM 16969. GTDB lineage: Bacteria > Bacillota > Bacilli > Paenibacillales > Paenibacillaceae > Pristimantibacillus > Pristimantibacillus harenae. Next base: position 886,213 of record NZ_KE383843.1, read on the forward strand.
TCATTCACTCGGTTGGGGCTTTCAATAGGACCATCCGATGGTTTGCGTTGTTTCATAACGATTGCCGACGACCTTTCCCTCCAATAGTCCGACCCGGCCTAATACCCGCATGAGTCCGGGAACAAACCACAGCTCAATGGAGACTCCGGCTTCCCCTGTCACTCCGCTGGGAACAGCCGAGAGCGCGGCTCCGCTGTTCTGCTCAATGACCGCTATCATTCGGGCCAGCCCCCTGGCGTCATCCACGCCATGAATAAGCATAAATAACCGCAAATAATCGGTATACCCAAGCTCAACTTTCACATATTTAGACAAGGGCGCGGTACCCCGCTCCGTAAATGCAAGCATATCCTCCATCGTCTTCTCCAACCCGTAAATAATGGCAGCGGACAAAATAAGGAGCGGATGGCCGAGCGCACGGCTCTCGATCAGCCCCTCCATTGTGCGGACCGCTAGTCGGGTCGCAAATAATTCGCCATAAGCCGCGGCGATGTTGCCGATCGGATCGTGAAACCCGTAAATAACGTATTCCGCCTCTTGGTTATTCAAGGATACGGCATGCGCCAGCTCCGACGGGTCTCCTCCGGCAAACAAAGCCCGCAGGTTCTGCGGAGCAAAGGACGAATAGCGGTGAACCGCGTATTCGCCAAAATAGACCGTGTCTCTCGTACGTTCGAGCATGCCTGCCATTCCCGTAAACAGCCCGCCCATCATCGCGGCGGCCTGTTCCGCCGCTTCGTGCGCATCCTCCGCTTGCTCCGCTCCGCCTTCGGATGCGGCATCGTCGGAGCGCTGGTTGAACAGCAGATTGTCGTCAAAACGCTTCCTTACTTGCTTAAAAAGCTCAATATGCTCCTCCGTCTGGGGAACGGCCGTCAAGCCTTGAAGCATGCCGCGAGCCTGCGTCCATAAGGATGAGGCCCGCTCCTCCTGCTGCTTCAGCTTAGCCTTGATATTACCGCCGTCCTGCTGCTGCTTCCGGTTCATAAGGATCGAAGCCGGCCGAATATACTTCTCCTCGTAGTCGCCATACACAAGCCGCAGACTCGCAACACCCTCCAGCAATAGCTGTGGGTCGGAGCTAGAGATCGGCTTCGCCATCGCTGCCGAGATGTTCGACTGGAAGCCGCCGGTCTCCGTATCGAGCGCCACGGCAGCAGTGCCCTGGGTCTCCAGCTCCCGCTTATATTCTGCGAACCAGCTCTCCGGCAGCACCAGCTCGTCTGCGGTTTGCTTTACCTGCTCGATTTCTGAAGCCGCTCCGTCCGGCACTTGATGCTGATCGTCGCCCGGCAGCTTGCTTTTGGAGACGGCATCATATCCAGCCCCCTCCGCAGCTTGACTTGCCTGCTGCGCCAGCCTTTGCATATCCGCATTGAGAAGTCTTGCCGCCTCCAGCTCTCTTAACGCATCCCCCAGCCGCTTCGCGTGCAGCCTGAGCATATCGACGCTTATTCGCCTCAGCTCCAGCGTAATGCTCCGTGCCTTCTCCTCATATGCGGCAATTTCTTCCGTATATTTGGGCGAGGCTTCCGGCGGCAGGGACTGATCATGAATAACCTGTTCCGCGTATGTCCGGTATTCGCTTGCCAAGAGCAGGGCCGTTTCATTTCCCGGCCCAATCGCAGCCGTCTGTACGGGTATCAACGCCTCGATTCCGCTGCCCCCGACGACCGAAGCAGCCTGCTGCTGAAGCTGCAGCGCCGCAGCCAAATGCGCTTCCCGCTTCTCATACAGCCTGCGCATATTTTCGAGCAGGCTGATCGCGGCGGAGGCTTCCTTCATTGGACCCGCCACCGGCGCGAATTTCGATGCAAGCTCCAACGTAAAATCAACCGGCGCCTTATACTTCATTTCCTCGAGCACCTGTCTCTTGAATACGTCATGATGGCCCAGAAATGAAGCCGGATGGAGCGAAGCGGCTTCGAGCTTCATGCGTGCAAGCTTGATGCCCTCTCCCGACAATCCTGCTTCCCCGTCCGCATTCGCCTTCAACACTTCCTCGAATATTCCTTGGCCCTCTGTCCCTCCGCGGCCGAACAAGCCATATCTCTCGTATAAGACGGAGTCGTAAGCAGACAGAACGGAACGAACCCCGGAACGGACCGCGTCCTCCGACAGCTTATGAAAGGCTGCAATCCGCGCATAATCGATAAGCACCGAAAAAAATAACAACAGCGCGGATAATACGATGACCGCAAACACGGTTACCGCCCCGTCATCGCGCAGCCAAAATCTTCTGCAGCGGCGCATCAACGAAAGCTTGCTCTCTTTCCTGTTGCTCACGGCCTTTCCCCCTCTCCGATTCCTGTCTTCGGCCGGTATCAGCGCGGCTGCGTTCCCGCGGCTCCCTTATATGGCGCAAGAGCTTCGCCCGCTTGGACTTTTGCTTGACCGGCTCCGCCTCCCCTATTCGCAAACTTCGCCGCATAATAGCGAACGAGATCAACGCTGCGAATAAATTCGACCGGGTCGACGATCGTTGCGGACGATACCGTTTTGGGCTCGCGTTTCAACCAGCTCTGTTCCATCGTTTCCGCCGATAACGGCCGCTTCAGCTTTACTTCGATCGTCCGCTTCAAGACGTTGTTCGCATATCCGATTTGGCCCTTATACGAAACCCCCGCTTGTTCGAGCCATTGAACGGCATGCTCCATTTTGCGCCGGGCTAATGCCGTCTTCTCTCCCTCGCCGCGCGGCTCGACCGGAAGCGCAACAACGGTATCCCCCGAATCTTCTCCCAGGCCAAATAAGCTGCTTAACATTCCGTCCTCTCCGATCCTCCAGTACAACGAATCATGGGTCGCCGTCTTAAGCATTCCGCTTTGCGGATCGCGATTGCTGTTATCCCATCCGAAGGCGGCGCGCTCGGCTGTAGACGAAGCGGCATAATACAGCACAACCTTCTGATACATATACATGCCGAAAATAATAAAAAGCAAAATGAGCGTGATCAGGATTGGAAATACGAGCGTTGACTCCAGCGTAAAGCTGCCCTGTTCTTTCTTAACCAGCCGCAGCAGCTTGACACGAACCTTATTCCAGCTCACCGAATCGCCTCCGTCAGCTGAAAATTTTATCCGCCTCGTCATCCGCTTTGCCCATAAGACGTTCGATCAGCTCCACGATCCAGTCCTTAAACAACAGCGCAATAATGATAACCACCGCTATGATTAGAATAATTTCAAGCGTTCCCAAACCTTCTTCCTCGTTCCAAAATGACTTTGCCGCTTGCTCCAGCTTTTCCATCGTTCCATCTTCCTCTCTATTTTCAATCAAGCCATTAGTAAAACGGCAGGCGCGGCTACCAGCACCATCAGCACGAGTAAAATGCCGACGAGCGGAAACACAAGCTTCGAAGAAGCCTCCTCGCCGCGCGACCTTGCAATCGCCTTGCGTTTCTCCCATAGCGTGTAGGAAAGCTCCCGCAGCGCCAATACGAAATGCTCGCCGCCTCTGCGGTAATTAAGCAGCAGCACCGTTGTAAAGACCGAAACCTCCTGTACCGCGCAGCGCCGGTTGAAGCATTCCATCGCCGTGCTGAAGGACTGCCCGTTGCGCAGCGACGACACGGCGTCCCTCCATTCTTTGTAGAGCGGATGACGTTCCGCATCCTTCCCCTCCAGACAGCGCGCCAGAGCCGTCTGGACCGTTTCCCCGGCGCCGACCAGCAGCATCAGCTTGCTCAGCATTTCCGGAAGCTCGGTAATCAGATGCTGCTTGCGGCGTTCCACGCTTCGTCCCGCCTCCACGGCAGGTCTTAAAGCCAGCAAAACGCCGAATAAAATACCTATCAACAATAGAAGCGGTTCCTGCCCAAGCAGGCTCAGCCAAGCGCAGACGGTTAGCGCCGCATAACCTTTGCCGAAAGAGGCTCCCGCCTCTTCCTTCGTCCTCTCGATCGTCCAGCCGTGTCCCTTCAGGATGACCAGCTTCATGTGGTAGCTGCTTAAGGGCAGCTGAGCCATTTCAAACAGACGGCGACGTTCCAGCAATCGCGTAAACGGATCGGTCAGCACGAGCCGCAGAAGCAGGTTCTCCGAACCCGCGCCTTGCTTTCTCTTGTTTCTCAGCTGCCCCCCTGCTGATAACAAAACTTTCATCCCGACGATCGAGATCCATACGGCCGTCAGGATGACGGCGGCAGCGGCTGCAATCATTCGATTCCCTCCCCTACATTCGGATGTTCATAATCCTGCTCATCAACCAGAAGCAGAGCAGCAGCAGGAGAAACGCCCCCGTAAGCAGCAAGTACCCTGCACCCGCATATAACGGCGCCATATAATCGGGGGCGGCAAAACCAAGGAAAGCGAGAAAGACGAAAGGCACGGCCATCATAATTTTCCCCTCGAACCGCTTCTGCGCAATCATCACGGCAATCTCCTGCTCTATTTCCAGCTTCTCGCTAATGATAGAGGAGGTTCGCTTCATAACCTCAAGCAAATCTCCCCCCGAGCGCTTACATGCGGCAAGCGCGTCGACGAACTGGGTTATTTCTTCGATGCAGGCCCGGTCAGCGAAGTTCCGCAGCGCATATTCGATCGGTTCGGCATTGTCCATCCGGAAGCTGACAATTTGAAATTCCAGAAGAAGCTCGGTCCGCGGGTCGGGATAGAGCAGCTTCAAATCATCAAGCGCGGACAAAAAAGCATTTTCGAGCGAGCGCCCGGCCGCTAGCGAAGAAGTTAAGGAAAACAACGCTTCCTTGAACTGAAGCTTCAGCCGTTCCTGACGACGAACAAGCAGCGTCTCGCGTCTGAACCGCGGTGCCAATATTCCGAGAGTTGACGCAAAGCCGGCAATAATCGCCGAATGATAAAACAGATATACGGCGGCAAAAATCGCCAGAGCAGCTGCCGCAGCCGCTGCGGCAAACTCACTCCGGCTTAGCGGGTATTGCCCGTAATTCGTTAATAAACGCCCCGCCCTCCTATTTTCGATGACAGAACCTCTCTCCCAGCCGCACCATTCAAGTGCGGTATGCAAGCGAGCCCCGCTTGGCCTCCTTAAAGATCGTTGTGCGCCCATTTCCATCACCTCACTCTGCTTAAAGCGCATTTATGGTTTTTCCCGCCATGGCCAGCTTGTCCGTATGCGTGAGCGGATTATCCGTCCGTTTAAGCCCGCCCAGCACCTTCCCGTCCCTTTCCCCCTCTTCCTCAAAGACGAAAAGCGGATTAAGCAGCACCTCGCCCGCCTCCATTCCGATAACCTCGCATATTTCCATCACCTTGCGCGAGCGGTCGCGGAATCTCGACAGATGGATGACAATATCGATCGCGGAAGCAATTTGCTGCCGTATTACTTGTACGGGGAGCTCCGCTGCGCTAAGGACCATCGTCTCAAGACGGGCTATCATATCCTTCGCTCCATTGCTATGCCCGGTCGACATGCTGCCGCTATGCCCGGTATTAAGCGCCTGGAGCATATCCATCGCCTCGCCGCCGCGAACCTCGCCCACGATGATCCGGTTCGGCCTCATACGAAGCGATGCCCGAATCAGATCCCGTACCGTAATCTCACCCTTGCCTTCGGTATTTGCATTTCTCGTTTCCATCGACACCAGGTTAGGAATGGAACGAATTTGCAGCTCCGCCGAGTCTTCAATCGTGACGATCCGCTCGTCGGAAGGAATAAATTGCGATAAGGCATTCAGGAATGTCGTCTTGCCCGTACCAGTACCTCCGCTAATGAAAATGTTGTATTGAGCTCGAATCAATTCCTCCAGAAACTGTGCCGCTTCAAGCGAAAGCGAGCCGCCGGCGACAAGCCGCTCCATCGTCAGCGGCCGTTCGGGAAACTTTCGTATCGTCATGGAGGGACCCCGCAGAGCAACCGGCGGCAGAACGACATGCACCCGGGATCCGTCCTTCAGCCTCGCATCGACGATCGGCGAAGACTCATTCACGACCCGGTTAACGCTGGCCACTACGGTTTGAATTAAGTCCTCCAGCCGTTCCCTGCTTTCGAACGAAACCGGCAGAAGCGTCATTCTGCCCTCCCGCTCAACAAAAATCTCGGCATGATGGTTGATCATGATCTCACTAACCGATGCATCCTCCAGCAGCGGCTGCAAAATATCAAGGCCTCTGAACGAATGAAACAGCCTGCGAACCAGCTTCACCTTCTCCGCTGCCGTGAGCGGGTTCCTCTCGCACCATTCGAACACGGTTTCCTCCGTCATTCGCATCAAGCTGTCGTCCGGCAATGCCCCGCTGAAATCGATTTTGGCGCGGACCTTGTCCCGCAGCTCAAGCACGGCAGCGTCCGTCAGCAATTCTTCTCCCCTCCTTCGTGAAACAGATACTTGAACAGCTTATCGGCCGCCGCCCGGAACGACGGCGAGGATAACAGCGTCGCCGCCGCGCCGCGCCATTCAGCAACCTCCGGCAAGGCAACGGGTGCGCATGCTATGCCGTTCATTTCGATTGCGGAATCGTACGCAGCCGGAGCGGCATGATTTTTGACATGAACGAATTTGTGTAGCAGCTTGCTGAAACGCTCTCCCCATTTCTGCTCGCCGTAACGCAGCGCCATCCGCTGCTTGCGCAGCACGGTGCGGTTGTCTCCCGTCAGCCATAACACCTGGTCCGATTGCTCGAAGACAGCGGCGTGCAGTTCTTCCAGCCCATCATCCATATCAATGACGATTAGATCGTATTGGCCGCTGCGGGCAATCACCTCCGTGATCGAGGCAGCTTCCTCTCCGCTTAGCGTCATCCGGTCCTCCATATTCGTACAAGCGGCCAAATAATCTCCCTTCAGAAGCGGATGGCGAATTCGATGCTCAAGCAGCCATTCGACCGACTGCTCAGGCTGCGCCTTCAGGCCGTACAACAGCTCGGACAATCCCTCCTCCCTTTCCTGCGCCTCGCTGCTGTTCGGGATTCCAAGCCACACATCCGACGAGTTCCAGCGTTCAAGGTTCAAATAAAAGGTACGGTACCCGTGAGAGCTGGCCGCATGTACCAGATGCAGCGCCAGGGCTGTCTTGCCGGTCCCGCCCGAGGCGGAATAGACCGTCACCGTCCGTACTCCAGCCGTCCTGTCATAAGCAGTAGCGGCGCGGGACGAATGGCTTGTAAGCCGGGCATGCGCCTCTTCCAACCGTTGAAGCAGCAGAGGAAGAGGCTGGTACTGATGCAGCTCATGCGCCTCTCCGCTTTCCCCGAGCTTCAGCACGAGCGCGACTGTAGGAATCGCAGGCAGCCGGCCTTTCTCCGGCTCCCTCAACGCAAGGAGCAGCTCCGGCTGCACGGCCAACAAATCAATGTGGTGGCCTTGCTTCACATACTGCCGGCAGGCTTCCGCATTCGTAAAACCGGTCACCTGCCACTGCTCGGCAAGCGGGCTGTCGCGCACGTAATCAGCCAAGCGCTTCAAATATTCCGGTTCCTCCACCGCTACCGCAAGCAAATATTTCTTCAACCGCAACGCCCCTCCTTCAGCTTGGAAAACACAAAAAAAGCACCGTAATGGGCGCAATAATATGCTGCCTAATACGGTGCTTCCGTGTTTGTAAGTTACTTTTTATAAAATTTACCATACAGCTGTTCCATCCGTCAACCCTCAATCAGGATCCTTTTTGCCGATCCGGTCGTCTTTTCACTGAAAAAACAGTTTGATTTCCCGCTCGGCGCTTTCCTCGGAATCCGAGCCGTGTATGATATTGCTTGCGACGTCTAATGCAAAATCGCCGCGAATCGTCCCTGCGAGCGCATCCGACGGATTGGTGGCGCCGATAAGCGCTCTCGCGTTCTTAACGGCGTCCTTGCCTTCCCAAATCATCGCAAACACCGGGCCCGATACGATAAAATCAACAAGCTCGTCGAAAAAAACCTTGGCGCGCAAATGATCGTAGTGATGCTCGGCATGCTCCCTTGTTAATCGCACGACCTTGGCATCCACCAATTTAAAGCCCTTCTCTTCGAAACGCGCCACGATTCGGCCGACTAATCCTCGCGCGACTCCATCGGGCTTAACCATTACAAACGTTCTATCCATGTAGATTCCCCCTTGTCTCTAACGGTATAGCCATTTATTTGTTAAGCCATTCAATGATAATGCCGGCTGTCTCCTCAATCGCTCGATTCGTCACGTCAATAATGGGACATCCCAGCGATTTCATGACCGATTCCGCGTAATCCAGCTCTTCTTGTATACGATCCGCCGAGGCGTATTGCGCTGATGAAGGCAGGCCTAACGTCTTCAAGCGTTCGGAACGGATTTCCAGCAGATGCTCCGCTTGCATCGTTAACCCGACGATTAACCGTCCCGGCGCCGGCTTCAATTCCACCGGAGGATTCACCTCGGGCATGAGCGGCAGATTCGCGGTTCTAATCCCTTTGTGGGATAAAAAAATGCTCAGCGGCGTCTTCGACGTACGCGATACGCCGATCAACACGACCTGCGCCTGCACAATGCCCCGAGCATCCTTGCCGTCATCGTATTTAACCGCAAATTCAATCGCGTCCATCCGGCGATGGTACGCATCGTCGATCGAATGGAGAAGCCCCGGCTCGCGTTTCGGAAAGCTGCCGAACGTATCTATGTAAGCCTGCATCATCGGACCCATTACGTCGACCGCCCGTACGCCGGCCTTCATCGCTTCTGCCTTCATGAGCTCTCTCAGCTCGGGCTGCACGAGCGTATAGCTGATAAATCCGCCCGTCAAGGCCGCTTCCGCAACGATACGCGTAATTTCATCTTCGGACTTCAAGTGTCCGAAACGTTTGATTCTGACATGCTCGGAGGAGAACTGCCGCAGGGTTGCCTTCGCTACCGCCTCCGCCGTTTCTCCGACCGCATCGGAACACACATAAATCGTTTGCTGCGTCATAAATCCGGCTCCTCCAATTCCCCGTTCGTTGCGATGTCCGCTATCAGGCGTATAATGTTCGACTTCGACAGCCAGCCGGTTACTTCCGGCTCCGCCGCCTGCTCCTCGCGGGGAGCGATGACGGGGAGGCAATCCACCTGATGAAGCGACATTTTACGGATCGCGTCCATAACGGATTCGTCCTGCAGCAGCGTCACGATATTCGGATAACGGGTCATCACCATACTAACGGGAATGGATGCGGCGGCGGCATTTCCAAGCGTGATTTTGAGCAAATCCTTCGGTGTTACGATTCCTACAAAACGCTTCTGATCGTTAACGACGAGAAGAGTATCCGCATTTTCGGTGAACAGCGTAATAACGGCGTCGTGCACCGATAAAGTATCGGGCACATTCACAGGCACTCCCTGCACCTCTCTAACCTTCATCGTTTGAAACTGCTTCATCGGCTCACTGCCGGAACGATAAGCGTTTCCGAGAAAATAGCCGACCTTCGGCTTCGCGTCAAGCAGTCCAAGCATGACGAGAAGCGATAAATCCGATCGCAGCGTCGGACGGCTGACGCTGAGGTATTCTGCCAATTGCTCGCCGGTAATCGGCGCATGCTTCTTCACAAGCTCAAGAAGCTCCAATTGCCGTGACGATAGCTGAATCGTATTCGCCTCCTAAACTATATGACTCACAATCAATCGATATTTTATAATAATTCGGTATATAATATATCACATTAATATTTATTGTACAACAAATAGAAGCTCCTATCGGTCCATGAATGAGACGTCATTGAAAAAAAGCCGTCCCAAACGCAGTATATCTGCAATCGGAACGGCAATTCTTCTATTATTCGTTAGTCATCTGAATGAACTGCTCAACATCCACCGCCGTAAGCGCGACTGCATCGCGCCAGAAATCGATCTCTTCCACGTTGACGCCGAGATGCTCCCTGGCAAGCTGCTCCACCGTCATCCGCCCGGTGTCGCGAAGCAGCGCGACGTAGCGGTCGTTAAAGTCCGCGCCTTCCTTAAGCGCCCTCGCATAAATACCCGCGCTGAATAAATAGCCGAATGTATACGGGAAGTTGTAGAACGGCACATCCGTCAAATAAAAATGCATTTTAGAAGCCCAGAAATGAGGGTGAACCTCGCCGAGCGTATCGCAATAAGCTTCCCGCTGCGCGGCCTCCATCAGCCCGTTCAGCTCCTGAACCGATACGAGACCCTCCTTCCGCCGCTCATAAAACCGGGTCTCGAACAGGAACCGCGCATGAATGTTCATGAAAAAAGCGACGGAACGCTGAATTTTATCCTCCAGCAAGCCCAGCTTCTCCTCCGAGCTCGCCGCAACCTTCAACGCGCAGTCCGAAACGATCAGCTCCGCGAAGGTTGAAGCCGTCTCTGCCACATTCATCGCGTACTCCTGCGATAAGGCGGGCAAATCATTCAGCACATGCTGATGGTAGGCGTGCCCAAGCTCATGCGCAAGCGTGGAAATGTTCGAAGCCGTGCCTGAATAGGTCATGAAGATACGCGTCTGACCGTCTTTCGGAAAAGAGGTGCAGAAGCCGCCCGGACGCTTGCCCGCGCGATCCTCCGCCTCAATCCATGCGTCCTTGAAAGCCATCTCGGAGAAATCCGCCAGCTCTGGGCTAAACGTCCGGAATTGCTCAACGATGAAGGCAGCTCCATCGTCATACGGAATCGTCCGCGTCGCGGATCCAATCGGCGCCTCGACGTCATGCCAGTCGAGCTTCTCGACGCCAATCAGCTTCGCTTTGCGCTCTATGTAGCGGACGAGCACATGCTTGCTTTCTTCAATTGCCGACCACATCGCCTGCAGCGTCGCTTCGCTCATGCGGTTAATCTGCAGAGGCTCCTGCAGCACCGATTGCCAGCCCCGCTTCTCATACAGCTTCAAGCGGAAGCCTGCAATACGGTTCAGCGTCTCTGCGCACAGCTCAGCTTGCTCCGACCATACCCGCTCCCACTCCGCGAATGCCGCCTGACGCACCTGCCGGTCGCCGTCCGACAACCGGTTATGCATCTGCCCTGCCGATAACATTTTCTTCTCTCCGTCCTTGCCGACATCCGTAAAATTCGTCCGCGACACGATCGTATTGTAATAATCGCCCCAGCCATGATAGCCGTCTACCGCCAAATCACCGGCCAACGCCTCCAATTCGGGAGCCATCTTCCGCTTGGCTAACTCGCGCCGCTCAGCCAGATTGAAAGCAACGTCCGCAAGCGATCCTTGCTTCAGCAGAGCAGCCCATTCCTCGTCATTCAGCCCGCGAAGCGTGTTGTCATAACGGGTCAACATACCGTTAAACTTCGCAGCTAACGTTTTCACCCGGTTGCTTTGCGCCCCTGCCGCGGAATCCTTCATATTCTGCGCCAACAAGCATTCGACGAATGATTCCGTTTGGCGCAGACGCAGCAGCACGCTCTGCAGCAGCTCCGTCTGCGCTTCCAATCCGGAAGAATCGGGGCTCCCGCCCGCAAGTGCTTCATCGAGCTTTGCGATATCTTCCTCCATTCCCCTCAGCTCCTGTGAGAATGCGGCGGAAGCGGCGCCCCCTTCATAAAAAACTTCCAGGTTCCAGCTCTGCGGATAACTTTTGTTCATTCGATCCCATCCCTTCTCAACAACTAGAAACGCCATAAATTCATAGAATTTAAAAAAGCCAAGAAAAGGCCGCGTTTTATTTGCGCAAACCTTCTTGGCGGTGTATAACTTAATTATATCCGGATTGGAGGAAATTCACCATGTCGAAACCGTTGCAAATATCGGCCGATACGGCCGTTAAGCTATCCAAGCAGCTTGGCGTGCCGATCGAGCATTTGATGCATATGCCTCGCCACATCCTGCTGCAGAAGCTGGCTGAGCTCGCCAAAGATGATCATTCCGCTTCGCCGGAGAGCGAAGAAAAATCATGATTCCGTTCGAGAAAGCTTGGCCCTATGACATCCTGATGGGTGATCTGTATGTATCAAGCTGTCCCTTCTGCGGCGCGGACAACGTTCTGCTTCCTGTCCGGCCCGCGGAGCTTCAGGACATACAAGACGGCATGAAACGTCTTCTTGTATTCCCTTGCTGCCGGAATAAGGTAACGATCGTGGACGCAGACCGGGATTACCTGATGACAGACCGCGTGCTGCGCAAAAAAAACCGCTAAGCCGAGGTTGAAATCGTCGGGTCATCCCGTTCGCCTAAATTTGCGCTGCCGGACGAGCCAGACCGTCCGGCTTCCATTTCCTCGCGAATGAATTGCCACTGCTCGCGGCTTGCGCGAATCATGGCCGCATCCATTATTTTTTTGTCATTTACGATGCGGGAGAACCAGCGGACCGCTTCATTCAGCTCTCCGATCCTCCGATTTAACTCACCCATCAGGTACATGAGCTTCGCATTGTTAAGCTCGACCCCCTCCGCCTCATAGACGCGTATGTAGGCTTGAAGCGCGAACCGCAAAAACCTTTTTTCCTCGTTTTGATTCGATTCATACCGATACAGCCATGCGATATGATGCAAAATGCCTGCAACCACACGGTCTTTCTCCCCGATCGTCTGGGCGGAGAGCAGGGCAAGCTTATAACAAGCCAGCGCATCCTGCCCGCTCCTCCGGCCGCCGTAGTCTTGTTTCTGCCAGCGGGAACCGATTGTATCGAGGTACTGCTTCTTCTGATGATCGTTTAAACGCTCCATACCGTTTTCAGTCGATGCATAGCCGCAGTTCGGACAAACCCGAACGACATAGTAATCCGGATTCACATCTGCTTTGTAATAGCCGCAAAAATCGGTATCCGTCTTTGTCGCTCTTTTGAAGCTGGGTCTTACCCGAGAGGTCGTATAAACGGCTTCACAACATATGCATTGCATTTTTGACTGATAGAGCGGTTCCATAACACGATCACGTCTCCTCTTCTGTTGTGTTCACAAAGTGATGCGCGGGTCCGGATAACCGGTCCAAGACAACCGCCTTCAGCCTTTCCTCTATGCCGACCTCTTCCAGCGCTCTGCTCATGCAATCGAGCCAAGCTGCCGCACGTTCTGGCGTAATCGGAAACGGCAAATGCCTTGCCCGCATCATGGGATGCCCGTACTGATCGGAGTACAGGGTCGGTCCGCCAAAGAATTGGGTCAAAAATAAGTATTGCTTCTCTATAACGGGATCAATATCTTCCGGAAATAACGGCCCCAGCAGCGGGTGAGCTTGTACCTTCGGATAAAAAGATTCAACAATTAGTCTCAAAGTCTCAGGTCCGCCGATCGCCTCATAGAGGCTTATATTCCTATTCATCGTCAATTTCATCTCCATTATGTAGGTATTTAGTATTATAACATAAACTTTTTTATTCATGGACAAAAAAAAGCCCGCGGTTATCTGTGCGGGCTCATCACTTTGTACGTGTAATTCTTAACCTTCGTAGTCTTCTTCACCAGGTGCCGATAGGGATTCTCGAATGACATAGACAAAAGCGCAGACCAGAATGCCGGCAATAATACTCATGCTCATCACTCCAACTGTTCAAAGGTAATTCTATTGTACCATAAAAAATAAAGGAATCCAGTGGTTTTGCAAGCGTTTTCTTCGAATTGTTCATATATTTTTAGGCGCGGCCAAGTGATGGATGTCCAAGTTCCGTCATATAAGTGTAGGAGGGGTTGTACGACTTTTTGCTCAAGCCGCAAACGGGCCCATAACAAATAAAGGAGGCGGTCGTCCTGCTGCGCGCATTCGTCCATCCGTTAGCCGTAACCGCAATCGGCTCATTTGTAATCGTGCTGTTAATGACCGTCTATCCGACGGAAACGTTGAATTCATCGCTGCGGGGCCTTTCGATCTGGTGGCAGGTTCTATTTCCCGCCTTGTTCCCTTTCTTCGTCATATCGGAATTGCTGCTCGGGTTCGGTATCGTCCACTTCTTCGGCAAGCTGCTCGACCCGCTTATGAGACCGTTGTTCCGCCTTCCAGGTATCGGCGGGTTCGTCGTGACCATGGGCTATATCTCCGGTTATCCGGTCGGGGCGCGGCTCACAGCCCAGCTCTGGGAACAGCGTCTGGTCAGCAGAGCGGAGGGCGAACGGCTGGTCGCTTTCACCACGACGTCTGATCCGATCTTCCTGATCGGAGCCGTATCCGTCGGATTCTTCCACAACGTTGCCCTGGCGCCGCTGCTGGCCGCTGCTCATTACGGCGGCGGACTGTTGATTGGATTCCTCATGAGATTCCACGACCGGCATGCTCCTGTTTCATCGGCAGCACGGAACGGCTATACGCAAGACGGACATAGAAAGCGGCGGCCTTCCCGCATTGCCGAAGCGCTTAAAGCGATGCACGAGGCCAGATTGCTGGACGGACGGGATCTCGGTAAGCTGCTGCAGGACTCCGTGCAATCGGCGCTTAAGCTGATGATCGTGGTTGGAGGTCTTGTCGTCTTCTTCTCCGTCGTCATGGAAATGCTTACGCATGCCGGCATCGTAGCAGTGCTCGCCGAGGCGGTACGATATATTTTCGGGCTGTTCGGTCTTCCGGGGCCTCTGGCCGATGCGGGCGTATTCGGTTTGTTCGAGGTAACGTTAGGTTCGCGCGCGGCAGGGACCGCAGGTACGGGTCTCATGCACCAAGCCGCAATTGCCGCTTGGGTGCTCTCCTGGGGCGGATTGTCCGTTCATGCGCAAATTGCCAGTCTCCTTAGCAGGACCGATCTGCGGTACCGTCCATTTTTCCTTGCCAGAATGCTGCACGGATTTATTGCGGCCGCACTGGTCTATCTGCTTTGGGGCTGGCTGGGACCATAAACAGCAACTTTAGTAGCACTTGATAGGGGCTGTGCATTGAATTCAAAGACAATTTCCTTTAATATCTTAGATACTAAGAGTTCGGAAGGAGATTTATCCTTGAAGTATGCGGTTATCGATCGTGGCGATTCGTTATCCAAATCATTAGTGGAGAAATTTCACACATTAGCTGCAGAGCACGGATTTACACGTAATGACGAAACGCCGGAATTCGTCATTTCGATTGGCGGAGACGGTACGCTGCTGCAAGCTTTCCATACGTATGTCGATCAAATTACCGATGTCGCTTTTATCGGTATTCACACGGGACATCTCGGTTTCTATGCCGATTGGCAGGCCAATGAGCTGGAAGAGCTTATCGGCATGATGGCGCAGGAATCGCCGAGAATCGTAAGATACCCATTGGCGGAAATCGAGCTTGAGACACCTACGGAATCCAGGCATTACTTATCCTTGAACGAATTTACGCTGAAGGGTGTTGACGGCACCCTCGTCGCTCAAATTAACATTAACGACGAGATGTTCGAAATGTTCCGCGGCGACGGAATCGTTATTTCTACCCCTTCGGGAAGCACCGCGTATAATAAAAGCCTTGGCGGCGCCATCGTTCATCCTTCGATCGAGTCGCTGCAAATCGCCGAGATTGCTTCCATTAACAACCGCGTCTACCGTACGCTGGGATCATCGGTGTTGCTCCCCCAACATCATCACTGCGACATCATTTCGAAGAAGGAGCAGCGGCTTCAGTTAACAATCGACCATGTGAGCATCATGCGGACCGATATCCAATCGATCCGGTGCAGCGTGTCCAGCCGTAAGGTCAGCTTTGCCCGTTACCGCCCCTTTACCTTCTGGAATCGGGTACGTGAAGCCTTTCTTGGTTATGACGTTCGCTAGTTAGCAACAAAAAGACGCCGGCGCTCCTTTAGGAACGCTCGGCGTCTTTTTTGTTAGGCCGGTTCGAATCGGCAGACGCTGCCGCCGTTTCGTTGGCCGCCAGCCGGAACGGCTTCTTTCCGCGGTGATCGTTGCCGCGGTAGTTCTTGCGAGACTGAAACTCGCGTTTTCCGGACCGCGGTTCGTTATTCGTACGGCCTTCCGCATCAATGGCAGATTCGACGCCGCGGCTGTCATTGTTCTGCCGGTTAGAACCGCCGCCATGACGTTGGTCGCTGCGATGATTGCGATGATGCCGAGGATGCGGCAGAACGGGAACCGGTTCCCGCGCGGTTGCAACCTCATGCTCGGCGGTCTCATCCGACTCGGACATCTCAGGATAATTGCCCTCTGCAGCCGCGAGAAGATCGGCCGCCTCTAATCTCGGGCGGAAATCATCGCTGTCGAGATCATAGTCTTCCGGTTCCTTCTTCGAGCTCTGCGTTTTCTCAAGCACGAAGTAGGCGCAGCCGAAATTGCAATATTCATTAATATAATCCGACATGCAGGAGAAGCTGCTTTCTTTCGAGGCCTTCTGGTGATTGTCCTTGAAGAATCCCTTTAGCCGCAGCTGATTATAACCCCAGTCGCCTACAATGAAATCATAACGCTCAAGCACCTCGCTGTACCGGTCGCGAAAGGCTTCCGCATTCCAGCCGTTGCGATTTTCATGCCATATTTCATATGTTTTGCCGCCGATATGAATCAAAGCCATGTTCTACACCTCATCCTAGTGCGTCGATTACATGCCGCTTGAGCAAGAGCCGGAGGATACCTCGCGCTCATAACCCGACTGAGCGGTATCCGCGGCGATAGCCGCGTGTGCCGAATCGGTCTGCTCATGCGCATGATAAGAGCTGCGTACAAGCGGTCCGGATTCTACATGCCGGAAGCCCCGCTTCAGCCCTTCTTCTTTTAGTTTTGCAAATTCTTCCGGGTGAACATAACGCACGATCTGCAAATGGTTAGGCGTCGGCTGCAAATATTGACCCAATGTCAAAATATTAACGTCCGCCGCGCGCAAATCATCCATCGCCTGTAAAATTTCATCGTATTCTTCGCCAACGCCGAGCATGATGCTCGATTTGGTCGGAATCTTCGGCTTCATCGCTTTGGCGCGTTTCAGAAGCTCGAGCGAACGGCTGTATTTCGCTTTGGCGCGAACGCGGTCGGAGAGACGTTCTACCGTCTCGATATTATGATTCAGAATATCCGGATTCGCATCCATGACAATCTGCAGCGCTTCTTCATTGCCCATAAAATCAGGAATAAGCACTTCGACGCGGCAGAACGGCATCCGCTTGCGAATCGCCCGGACAGTCGCCGCGAATATCGATGCTCCTCCGTCCTTTAGATCATCACGCGCTACGGAGGTTACGACGCAGTGCTGCAGCCCCATCTGCTCCGCAGCCTCGGCCACGCGCTCCGGCTCCCCGAGATCCAATTCGGTCGGAAGACCCGTCTTAACGGCACAGAAACGGCAAGCCCGCGTGCATATATCTCCTAAAATCATAAAAGTAGCGGTACGGTTCGCCCAGCACTCATAAATATTCGGGCAGCGAGCTTCCTCGCAGACGGTGTGCAGCGTCTTGGAACGCATCATTTCCTTAATCTCGGCAAAGTTGCCGTCCGTAGCCAATTTTATGCGAAGCCAATCCGGCTTTTTTAGTGTATCCTGTTGTTTCATGCGGCATTACCTGCTTTCACGTTCATTTATATATTCTAAACACTTGGGCTTATTATAACATGTTTCGGATGGAAATAGCACTTGCTTAGGAATTCGATTCCAATTGCCCGTTTCGGATAAAAACCAATGATTTGCAAAACCTATCGATAGAACCGTCATGCTTTGGAAAGGGTGATGCGATTGAAACTGACTATTCCTATTGCAGCAACGATAACCGCAGCCTCACTGCTATTTGCCGTTCCCGTCAGCTTGGCGCAGGAAAGTCCCGCTTCAAACCGGCGGACGGAAGCAGCTGCGGGAACGGCTGTCGCGGCTGAGCCGGATCCGTTAACCGAGCAAAAAAGCTTGTATGACAAGCTTAGCATCGTGACGGAAATTCCATGGCATTGGATTGCGGCGATCGACCAGTACGAACGCTCGATGTCTAAAGTGAAACCAAAAGCCAGGCCGATGCTGGGCAGCACCGTCGGCGTTTTTATCGATCAAGAAAAATGGGCGGGCCTGTTAAATCCCGATATGGAAGACAGCACGCCGGCGTCCATCCGTTGGTTCAACGGCATCGGACGCGACGGCGACGGCAACGGCCAAGCAGAACGCACGAATGACTTTGATCTGCTGTATTCGCTTGTAAGCCGGGTTGCGACCTTCGGGACGTCGGATGACGATTTCTCCATCGGTTTATGGGAATACTACCAGAACAGCCGAGCCGTGAAACGCATTCAGCAATTTTCCCGAATTTACGCCGCTTTCGGCAGGGTTGATCTGTTCGAGCATGCTTTTCCCGTACCGCTCGGCGCAAATTACTCCTATCGCAGCACATGGGGAACCGGACGAAGCTGGGGAGGGCGGCGCACCCATGAAGGAACCGATATATTCGCCCCTCACGGCGTTCCCGTTCGCAGCACTTGCTACGGCGTCGTTGAAGTTAAAGGCTGGAATCCCTATGGCGGCTGGCGGATCGGAATACGCGATTTGAATAACTTTTATCACTATTACGCGCATTTGTCCGGCTATGACAAAACGGTTAATATCGGCGATGTCGTGAAGCCCGGCCAGGTCGTAGGCTGGGTCGGCAGCTCAGGCTACGGCAAGCCGGGAACACAGGGGAAATTCCCTCCCCATCTTCACTATGGCGTCTATAGCGACCGCGGCTTGATCGAGTGGTCCTTCGATCCGTATCCGATGTTGAAGAGATGGGAGCAGGCGGAACGAAAACGGCTGAAATCTAAAAAATAACGCAAAGAACGGCTTTACCGCCCGCCTGTGAGGTGACGGTAAAGCCGTTTTCACATTCTCAGGCTACTCGCCGCCCGAATTGCCGGCGTCCGGATTATTTGCGGCGTTGTCTTTATGCTGATTAACATCGGCAGAGCCGCCTTCCGGGTTTTCCTTCGGCGAAGACGACTTTGAATTGTCCGAAGCTCCGTTAGATGAGCCTGAATCTCCGCCGTTCTCCGGGCTCGTCGATACGCCGTCGCCTGTACCCTGGCCAAGCGGTACCGATATATTCGGCGCTTCGGCGGCGCTTTCGCCTACCGGCTTGCCGGAGCTGTCGTAATAATACATCGGCACGTCGCCGACAACAAGCAGGTAGGAAATCGGAATATCCGTCTCAACGAGCTCCGGTTCGGTGTCGAACGGAATAATAATCGTAACCTCCGCAACGATCCGAATGTATACCTCCACGAGAATCATGTTGATCCCCGCATCCTTCTGACGCGTGCTGAGATCCACCTTCACCGCTCCGACGGGCTCGAACTTCACCGGCACCCTCGGGCCGAACGAGGAAATGATCGCGCTGTTAAGCGCATGGCCGATTGGAATATGCTCGGGAATCCCCTTCATGTCATTCAGCGTCGTCTGAACCGTATTGATCGTCTGCGAGGTAATGCTCATATGCTCGGCGTAATTCAGCATGAAGCCGGATATTTTTCCGTTGCTGTTCATTTTCCAGTCGATCAGTTTCTCGGAATTGGAATGCTGCGCCACCTGTTCGGTAATCGCTTTATTGATTGCCTGCGTCGCCACCTGCTTCACACGAATCTTTGCAATATTCATCAGCGGCGGACGCAAATTTCTCTCGACGTAAACGAAGGATTGTATCGCGAAGATCATTCCTACGATTAAGAAAATAATGACAAAGGTCCGCTTCCTGATTCGCGGCTTGCCCGGACTCGATCCCCAAGCGCCGCCGGAGCCGGCTCCTCCTCTTTGAGATCGGCTCCGACTTCCGAAGGACATCGGAGCCCGCTTGGTTCCCCACTTGCTGCCGCCCGCGCTTGCTCGCGACATCCATTTCATCGAGGGGGAGCCGGGGCTTCCCCATTTTTTCGGAGCGGCTCCCGTTCCAGCCGTTCCTCTCCGGCTGCCCCAATTCACCGTTCGCACTCTGGAAAACGGACGACCTGACCAAAGCTGCATCCGGCTGCCGCCAAATGGACGAAACCGCCAGCCCTTCCTGCCCCATTTTGCCAAATCCATCCCTCCCGCATCATCCTGTCCGCATCCCATACCCATTCTTATGCGATACTCGGCCAAAAAAGAAGATAAGCCTTCCCGGGAAGGGGCAGTGTTTCCGGGAAGGGCATTTCATTGTTTCCTTGCTTGACTGTAGTTGTTATTGCGTCTGCTGCCGCTTATACGATAGACTTGACTAAAGATTTTTCTTCGATGAAGGAGTACTCATATGGCTATTAACCGCCGCCTCAGCAGCGACAACGATTTTCAAGAGATTATCGAGAAGCAGCGCAAAATCCGCGTCTTTCGAGACAACCAGATCGTAGATGCCAGTTCGGTCGTCGTCCGGTTCGACGACAACGTCGTCGTCACGCAATCAGGGGTTAGCGATATCGCTTATCATAACCGCCAAGACTGCGAGTTCTTCGAGCTCAGAAAAAGGTAATCCGCGAGCAGAAACGCCTGTTGGCGTCCTTGCCAAAGGATGCCAACCGTTTCACGGAGAATTCTAAGAATTCAGGAAAAGCAAACGGTGTCCTTTTGCCCGCATCAGCGGAAGAGAGGACACCGTTTTTCTTCTAACCCATTCGCAATAAATGGTTAAAGCTATTTGCTTGCTGTCAGCATGTTCATGATGACGGTCACGGCTTCCGCCCGGGTTGCCGTATCCTTAGGCGCGAATTTGTTATCCGGACGCCCTTGGATAATGCCCTTGTCGCTGACTGCTTTCACCGCATCTTTCGCCCATGCCGGAATTTCCATGTCATCCGCGAAGCTTGTTGCCGCTCCGCCGCTCAGCGTCAAATCCAGCGCTTTCGCTATCAACGATACCATCTCAATCCGCGAAATGCTCGCGCCTGGACGGAACGTGCCGTCCGGATACCCGCTTATAACCCCCGCCTTAACCGCTCCGGCTATTGCTTCCTTCGCCCAGGCGCCTACTAAGGCTCGATCCGTGAAGATTAGACCGCCGCCGCTGCCTTCCGATTTCAGCGCATTCATCAGCATGACGGAAAATTCTGCGCGCGTAACGGTATTTTCCGGTTTAAAGGTACCGTCGGCATAACCTTTAACGATTCCGGCAGCCACCGCTTCTTGAATGGAAGCCTCCGCCCAGTGCTTCTCAATATCGCTTAACCGTATTCCGTTCTCCGTCTCTTCTACGGCAATATCCTGCGTGCCGATGGTCGCGAACCAGCTTTGAACGGTATTGAAATCGTCTGTAAAAGCCAGCGAAAGCATCAGCATGAGGCGGGCGTGCTGAGGATTCAGGTTGTCGCCGGCAATAATGCCGCTGCCTCCGCCGGAGACCGATCCCGATCCCGTCCGCGTCGTCGACACGAAGATGACGTCCTGCTTAATCGCTTCCGTACGGGCGGCGCTCATCTTGGAGGAGATGCCTCCGGCGCCGGTCCCGGCCGTCACAATCCCTTTGGCGCCGTCCTCGACTAACGCTCGGATTGCTCCTCCGCCTGCTTCCTGATAATTATATACGATTTCGACCATCGGAAGCTCTTCCTTCGATATCGTTCTCAGATCGAACGGCGTCGCCCAATCTGCCTGTCCAGCCTTAAGCGCCCGCGCGTTCAACCGGTATATGCGCACGGCCGGATCGTCAACGTACCCTAACGCTCCGAACATCGGCGTCTCGAACGTATCTGCGCGATGGGCATTCGACTTCGTCGCCTCGCGGGCCGCGTGAATGACATCATTCAGCATAAGGACGGTGCCGAACCATTTGGTCTTGTTGCTGCTCGCTACCTTGATTGCCTGGTAGAGGTTAGCCGGTGCGTCCGTCCCGATAACATCCCAAGGCCTCATCGCGCCCGTGACAACGACCGGCTTCTCGCTGCGTACGGTCAGGTCGAGGAAATAAGCAATTTCCTCCATCGTATCCGTGCCCGTCGTTACGACGGCGCTGTCGTAAATTTCAAGGGCGGCATCCACGGCAAGCGACAGATCGTACAGCTCCTTCATCGTATACCCGCCTGAACCCTTGTTGCCGAATTGGAACGTCGATACGTCCGCCGTCTTATGCGTCGGCAGCTGCGCAACCATATCCGCCATTGTATAGGTACCTGCGGCATAGTTTTGAAAGTTCGTTTTATCCCCATCCCTTGCGGCGCCCGCTATCGTACCGCCTGTCGCGACGACAATCACGTTTGGCAGTTGAGAAGCCTGATGGGCATCCGACAGCGGCGGTATATTGAACGTCGGCAGCGGCGGCGCCTCCTCGGCACGGACAGAACCGGCATACCCGGACAAGAGCGTGCCAAAGAGAGCTAATGTAAGGAGCGGAACAAGCAGCTTCCGCATCCCCTTATGATTCCATCGTATAGTCATAACGCTTACCTCCCCTTCCTTATGGCGTCACGACAACTTTTTTAGTCTCCGGTTCTGTCTCGGTCGGCACGGTTTCTTCCGTTTCAACCGGAAGCTCCGATTCATCAACGGAGGCGGAAAATACAGTCTCCGCATCGACAGAGATCTCGACGTCCTGCGTGCCGAAGGTCGTAAACCAGTCACGGATGGTATTCACGTCATTCGTGAAGGCAAGCGACAGAAGAAGCATCATGCGGGCATGCGCCGCATTCAGGTTATCTCCGCCAATGGTATTGCCGCTTCCGCCGTCATAGATGGAGCCGGAGCCCGTTCTCGTTGTCGAAACGAATACGACGCCATGGTTGTCGATGGCATCCTTGCGCGCAGCGCTCATTTTGGAGGAAATGCCGCCTGCGCCCGTGCCCGCCGTGACGATCCCTTTCGCACCGTCTTCGACAAAGCCGCGTATCGCCCCGCCGCCCGCTTCTTGATAATTGTAGGCAATTTCTACGATCGGGAGGCTATCCTTCGATATTGTCTTCAGATCGAACGGAGAATTCCACGCCGGAGTACCCGCTTTCGCCGCTCTTGCAGGCGCGCGATAGATACGCACGGCCGGATCATCAACATAACCAAGCGCGCCGAACATCGGGGCGTCAAACGTATCCAGCCTGTGGGAGTTGGTCTTCGTTACTTCGCGCGCCGCAAAGATAACGTCATTAAGCATAACGACCGTACCGAACCATTTGGTCTTATTGCTGCCAGCTACTTTAATCGCCTGGTACAGATTGGCCGGACCGTCCGTACCGATTACATCCCATGGCCTCATCGCGCCGGTCACGACAACCGGCTTCTCGCTGCGCACGGTCAGATCTAGGAAATAAGCAATCTCCTCCATCGTATCCGTGCCCGTCGTTACGACAGCTCCGTCATAGATTTTAAGCGCCGCATCGACGGCAAGGGAAAGATCGTACAACTCTTTGATCGTATATCCGCCGGACCCTTTGTTACCGAACTGATAGGCGGACACGTCGGCTGTTTTATGCGTAGGGAGCTGCGCTACCAAATCCGCCATTGCATACGTGCCTGCCGCATAGCTTTGAAAATTCGTCTTGTCGCCGTTTCTGGCGGCGCCCGCAAGCGTTCCTCCTGTGGCGACTACAATCACGTTAGGAAGGGATGATGTCTGATGTGAGCCGGAGATTGCCGGAATGTCGAAGGTCGGGAGCGGAACGGCTTCCGCCGCGCCTACAAGGCTCCTTGAGGTCAGCACCGCGATTATCGCCGAAACCAATGATACAGCTAAAAGCGGATTAAGGATTCTTTTAGTTAACACACTTCTAACAATACTTGTCATCATTACATCTCCCTCTTTCTATGTATTTACCTATCATACGAATCTATTATATTTCGTGTTAGATATATTAACAAACTCAATAATCATTAAAATAGCGTTTACACCTTATTTTATCTTCGATTAGCTCGATTTTATATGAAGTATCTTACTTACTTAAAGTGTATTTCGTGTCATACTATATAACATATATATAACGTAAACAATTATAAATTCATTCTGGTACTTGGTACTATAAGAAGTTGGTACTTTTAGGTTTTTCGATATGCTGTTAACTTTAGGACATCAACAACAACTCAGTTCGGGAGGACACTCAAATGGAAAAAATAGAAATGATGCACGTTCGCAAGCCTGCTAACTTTTACCGCCGCCGCAATACGCCAACCTACACCTTTATGGCTTGGGCGGCGTTCCTGATCGCCTGCGGCTTCGAATTCATAGGCATTTATACCCTCAAGCAGCCGATGTCGGTACAGGGGTATTACGCGGTAACCGGCATTCTCTTAATCATTACTTCGTTTCTTCTTCAGAAGGTATCACGTGACAACGACGAGGACAAATTTCTCAAGGAGTCCCATCCCGGCTACAGAAGCCGCAATACCTCCGCTTTTACCTTTATGGCTTGGGCCGGATTCGTCATCGCCGTGTTTGCGCAATATATCGGGATTTACACGCTCGAAGAGCCGCTCTATGTGAAGGGGTATTACGCGATTGCCGGCGCTTTCCTTATCGTGGCTTGCTTAGTTCTCCAGAAAACGATACGGGACAACGAAGAGGACCGCGTGCATCTGAATACCGCCGAGGAGTTCGAGGGTTAGGATACGGCTATTGCTGATTCGGCTATCGTTCGGGAGTGGGATAGGATGAGCGATCGCCACATCAATAGCGTGTTCGCCCTTTGTTACTTTCAAGTTACTATATGACTTCAAAGTGCGTACTTTCCCTTTGACGGCGACGATGGGACAATGATCGTACATCGAATAGGAGAAGGAGAGATTCATATGAATGACAACGCATCTCGCAAAACCGCTCTTGTCGTCGGAGCTAACGGCGTCATCGGAAGAAACCTGATCGACCATCTTGTCACGCTGCCCGAATGGGATATTATCGGCGTATCGCGCCGCGGCGGACAATCTTCCGGCCGGGTCCGGTATTTGTCCGTCGACCTGCTTGATCCGGCGGACAGCTTTGACAAGCTAAGCGGCCTTAAGGAAGTGACGCATATTTTCTATGCCGCATACCAAGACCGGCCGACATGGGCGGAGCTAGTCGCTCCGAACCTCGCCATGCTCGTTAACGCGGTAGAAGCAATCGAACCTGCCGCTCCCGGCCTTCGGCATATCAGTCTCATGCAGGGCTACAAAGTGTATGGCGCGCATCTTGGACCGTTCAAGACACCTGCCCGCGAGACCGATGCCCATCATATGCCGCCGGAGTTCAACGTCGACCAGCAAAACTTTCTTGAGAAGCGCCAGAAGGGCAAAGACTGGACTTGGTCGGCGCTCCGTCCTTCCGTCGTATGCGGATTCGCCCTCGGCAATCCTATGAATCTCGCGATCGTCATCGCCGTTTATGCCTCCATGTCGAAGGAGCTTGGGCTGCCTCTCCGTTTTCCTGGCAAACCCGGCGCTTACCATAGCTTGCTCGAGATGACCGATGCCGGGCTTCTTGCGAAAGCAACGGTCTGGGCGGCGACAGATGAGCGCTGCGCCAATCAGGCTTTCAATATTACGAACGGCGATCTGTTCCGGTGGAACGAGCTTTGGCCAAAAATTGCCGCATACTTCGAACTTGAAACAGCGCCTCCGCTGCAGCTGTCGCTCGATACGGTCATGGCGGACAAGG
Source organism: Paenibacillus harenae DSM 16969 (assembly GCF_000422465.1). Taxonomy (GTDB): domain Bacteria; phylum Bacillota; class Bacilli; order Paenibacillales; family Paenibacillaceae; genus Pristimantibacillus; species Pristimantibacillus harenae. The sequence continues at coordinate 911,452 of NZ_KE383843.1, forward strand.
AGGGATTATGGAATGCCATGGTCGACAAGCATCGCCTGGCAAACAACAGCTACAAGGACGTTTCCTCATGGCGGTTCGGGGACTTCGTCTTCTCCTGGGATTACGATTTTTTTGCCGACGGCACGAAGGCGCGCCGGTTCGGCTTCCACGAATTCGTCGATACGGAATCGATGTTCCTTGATATCTTCGAGGATCTCCGAAAACGCAGGGTGATTCCGTAATAATGACAAAACGGGGCTGTCCCAAGGTCTTTGAAAACCTTTTGGGACAGCCCCGTCATTCATCCGCTGGCGCCGTTTCGGAGAGAACAACGGCTTTATCGCCATATACCCTCTCAATGTGACGATCTCCCCATCTGCATAACAGATGGAGGATCTCCTTCAGGCTCCAGCCGTACTCCGTCAGCTCATACTCGACTTTCGGCGGCACCAGATTGTACGAAATCCGTTTAATGACTTCGTCCTCCTCCAGCTCGCGAAGCTGCTGCGTCAGCACTTTTTGCGTAATCGCGGGCATCAGCCGCGCCAATTCGCCGTTTCGTTTTTTGCCGAACGTGAGATGGAACAAGATGACCGGCTTCCACTTGCCCCCGATCACTTCCAGCGTCGCTTCCACTGCGGTATTATACGTTTTCACCGGTTCCGACATCGTTTCTTGACGCCTCCCTGCCTGTAATCGGCATCAATCCGTTTAGTAAAGTAATGCTATAACAATATGGCTGGAATGACAAGACCGGCAGAACAAAGCCGCTTCCCGGCAGCCCTTGGATGGTTGAGATAAGGCAAACGAAACATTTTGAAAGGAAATGATTTTATACCCTCTGAATGAGGGAGTTAATTTCAAACGTTGAACCTAAACACCGGAAGTCGAAGGTACTACAATTTATCTGCACTCGATGTAACCGTCAAGGGGGACACCGATCAGATTATGCTTTCTGCAATTACATAAGCAGCAAATAAAACAACGCCGCGAGCGCAAAGCGGTAAAAAGCGAACCACTCCAGCTTCAGCCGCTTGATCAGATTCAGAAACGTGACGACCGCGATCATCGCTACAATAAAGGCCGCAATAAAGCCGATCAGGAACAGAACAAGGTCATCAGACGTTAAATGTTGACGGCTGTCGTACATATCCAGAACCGTTGCGCCGAGCATGACCGGTACGGAGATCAGGAAGGTGAAATCCGCCGCGGCCTTCTGGCTGGTGCCGAGCAGCAGACCGCCCGATATCGTCGAACCCGATCTCGAGAAGCCCGGCCACAGCGCAAAGCATTGGAATAACCCGATGCCGAGCGCCTGTTTGTAGGTAATGTCGTCCGTGTTCTCGGCCGTCACCTTCCGCCTGGCCCGCGCGGCGACGATCATAAGAATACCGCCGATAATTAAGCCGATTAACACGGGGGCCGGTCCGAATAAATGATGCTTGATCACATCCTTGAGCAGCAGGTATACGATCAGGGCGGGAATCATCGCCAGAAGCATATGAATCGCATTCAGTTTGTTTGGATTGGAGAAGCTGAAGGTCAGCAGATCCTTAAGCAGGCTCACATATCTCCGCCGGTACAGGATGAACACCGCCATGACGGCTCCGAGCTGAATGACGATCTTAAACGTGGCCGCCGACTCTCCCTCAAAGCCGAGCAGATGGCCGGCTAAGATCAAATGACCCGTAGACGATACCGGAAGAAATTCCGTCAAGCCTTCGACGACGCCTAACAGGATGGCAATGATGAAATCATGCATGAAGGAACCGCCTTTCTACGAAAGCTTGAGCTGCATATGCCGCAAATACCGCCAACGAATCATGAAGAAATAAGTCAGCTGAATGAGGAAGAAGCTGATATAGATGCCGATGGCGTTGCCCAGCATAGGGAATTGGACGAGCAGCTTGATGTTAATGAAGGCGACTCCGCTGTGAATCATAGCCACCGCGAACGGCAGGAAGAACATAAGCACGAGCTGCCGGGACACGAGCTTGTTCAGCTCCCTGCCGCTTAGACCGAGCTTGCTGATCATTTGGTACTGCTTCTCGTCCCGTTCCAAATCCGCATATAACCGGAAGTAGATAAAGCTTGCCGCGAACGTAAAGAATACGACTCCTACCAGCACGCTGATGATGAGCAGCATACCGTTTAGCTGCTTATCCGCATGCCAATCCAATACGAGCGCGCTGAAATAATACGCCCCGTCCTCCGGCATCAAAATGGCAGATTCCAGTTCGCGCGCGATGCTCATCGTCTTCTCCCATTCGGTTACGACGAAATAATAATTCGTCGGCTCTTCCCACCCTTCCGTCTCGCGAACCGCCAGCGAATCGAACAATTCGTCCGTAACGACGAGCGTGTCGCTGTACTGGAGCAAAATAAAAAAGGTCGATCTCTTCTTCACCTTAAGCTCTTCCGCTCCGCCGTTCGCGGTCTCCGGCCCGATCGAAACGACCGGTTCGAACGCAATTAGCTTATTCGCCCGCGAGGAAACGCCGGAGGCAATAATCGCCTCTCCTGGCCCGCTTAAGGTTTCCTGTTCATACCCTAATGCGGCGGCCAGCCGGTTGAACTCCGAGAGCTTGACGATCGCCATCCCGTTGTCCGTGTATTTAAAGGAATTCGAAGCGCGTTCGTAAGTAAATCCCCCTTCGGCCAGCCGGCTTTCGATTTCTTGCAGATGCTTCTGTTCGTCCGGATTGGAGGGCTGCGAAGTATACGTGAAAGCATACGGATTTTTTTTCTCCGACAGGTTCGGATCCCCCACTGCGAGACAGGAGCCGATACCGCAGAAGGCGACGGCGGTAACGGTCGCAACCATGAAGAACATATTCGCGTTGTCCCTCATCCGGTAAGCCAGATCTGACAGCGTCAGCAGGTTGATTTTACGGAAAAACAGACGTTCCCTCTTCTTAAACGCCCGAATCGCATATACACTGAGCTGCGTGAACAGGAAATAGGTGCCGAGCACGACGCAGCCAATTGCTGCCGAAAGGAGAATAATGGAAAACGCCTTCCCCAGCACAAAATAAAACACCATGCCGTAACCGGACAGCAGCAGCACCACGGCAAGAAGCGAAAGCCAGAGCGACGCCTTCGGCTCCTCCCTCGGCTTCTCGTCCGATTTAATCAAATCGAGCGGCTGATGGCGCCTCCCGATCCGGGAGGTGAGCAGCGAAATGACGAGAAACAAGAGAAAAAAAGCGCCTGCCGTCGTCCATACCGCCTGGAACGGAACGTAGAAGTCCAGCCCCTCCTCCAGCATCAGCAATCGCTCGCTAATAAGCAGGAACAGCTTCGTGAACAGAATCCCGGTGCCGATCCCGGCCAGGATCGAGACGAGCCCGATGATCATATTTTCCACGAATACGAGCCTGTTGCGCTGCTTATCGGACATGCCCAGCATCATAAGGATGCCGAATTCCCGTTTGCGCACCTTCAGGAAGGCGCTCGCCGAATACAGCAGGAACAAAAACGAAAATATAAAAATGAAATACTGCGAAATTTTCAGCCCCATCGTGCCAAGGATGGAAGCCGTATCGCTGCTGGCGGCAAGCTGCCCCTGCAGGGAAGGATGGTACAGAAGCACTGCGTAGATGAAAAAAATCATAACCGCGAACGCGCTGCTCATGAAATGAGCGGCATACGTTCTTTTCTTGCGAAGCACGTTATTAAACGCGAACTGTCGGAAATTCATTCTCGTTCCCTCCAAGCAAAGCCAGCGCGTTAATGATTTTCTGATAAAAAGCGGGGCGGCTGTCGCCGCAATGAATTTCTGTGTAGAATTGTCCGTCCTTAATAAAGACGACCCGGTCGCAGTAACTGGCCGCCATCGCGTCATGCGTGACCAGCATCATCGTCGTGTTCTCCTCTTTGTTCAGCTTGCTCATCAGCTCCATGACGTCGCGCGCGGCCTTCGAGTCCAGATTGCCCGTCGGCTCGTCGGCCAGCACCAGCTTCGGCGTATGGATCAGCGCTCTGGCTATCGCCGTTCGCTGCGCTTGGCCGCCGGAAATCTCATACGTGCGTTTATCCAAAATATCGGTAATCCCCAGCTTCTCCGCCATATAAGCGGTCCGTCTCTTCATTTCATTCAAATCCGTTCCGTCCAACGTGAGCGGCAGCACGATATTTTCCCTCACCGTCAGCGTGTCGAGCAGATTGAACGCTTGGAACACAAAGCCAAGCTCTCTCCGGCGAAAATGAGCCAGCTTCTCCCGCGTCAGCTGGAACGGATCCTGCCCGCCGATTCGCAGCTCGCCCGACGTCGGCCGGTCGATCGTGGACACCATATTGAGCAGCGTCGTTTTGCCGCTGCCGGAAGGTCCCATGATGCCGACAAATTCCCCTTGGTTAATCGTTAGATCAATATTGGTCAATGCTTTATAAGCGACCTTGCCCGGATAAATCTTATTCAGGTTCCGCGCATGCAATAGCTCCATCCCAATCTCTCCTTATCTTTCGTCGTTAGAACCAGTGTAGCCTGTAAGGCCACCATTTCCTAACGGTCTGTCTTTCATTTACCTAACAACTTTGTAAGATTCGCCGATGCCTTAAACTTCTCAAGTACCTAAAACTTCACAAATACGTTAAACGTCTCAAATCGCCTACGCAAACAAAGCAAGTCGCACAAAAAACGCAAAATGTACATTCCAATATTCCGCATATTCCATACATTCCGCACATTCTACACACTCCGCACAATCACCATAAACCGCCCGGCTCGCCGGTTACGTTCAGATTTTTAAACTAAATTAGCACGAGCAGCGAAAAAGTTAGAATTTGTTTAAATAATTGAAACTAAATAGCCTTCCCTTACAAGTTGCCGCGAAATTCGGCTGCGTTGTTTCAAGTATTGAAATTAACGAGCGAAATCTCGCAACTTTCTTTAATTAATTTCAAAAATCGAAACTAACTAAACGTACGGCAGCCATTCGATTCGCTATGTGGCAAACAAGCCAAGCAGAAACGCCCTATCGGCGTCCTTGTCAGAGGACGCAACCGTTACGCGGAGAATTCTAAGCGCAAATAAGTGTGAAACTTATGCATTCTTAGAATTAAAAAAAGACCGACGAACGGCAATGCCATTCATCGATCCTATCTTGCGGCAAACGGGAAAATAACGCGGGCGGTCGTACCGTAACCCGCTTTAGACTCGACCTGGATCTCATGATTCATTTTGTCCAGCACGGACTTTACAATGTAGAGCCCCATTCCCGTCGATTCCTTGAACCTTCTGCCGTTCTCGCCGGTGAAGAAGGGCTGGAAAATGCGGGACAAGTCGGAGGCCGGTATGCCCGCGCCCGAATCGATGACCTCCAGAATAACGGCACGGTCGCTCGTATATGCGCGTACGATAACCTTTGAGCGGCTGCCCGCCGAATACTTTACCGCGTTGGAGATCAATTGCTGTAAGATAAAGCGAAGCCATTTGCCGTCCGTCTCCACCTTCAAATCGTCCCCGATCTGCATGTCCGGGTAGACAAAGCTGCGGATAAATAATCGTTTATTGTCCAAAATCACATCATTTACAGCCTCGCGCAGCAGGACCGTCTCCACTTGAAAGTCCTGCTCGAACGTCTCCAGCCTGGCCATGTACAGCACCATCTCCAGCCCTTTGCGGATGCGCTCCGTCTCCTCCCGCATGCTTTCGTCGCGGGGATCGCCGCCGTCCTGCAGCAAGAGCTCCAGCACCGACAGAGGCGTCTTCATCTGATGCACCCAATGGTTCATGAAGGTAATATGGTTCCGCTGCTGCCGTTCGCCCTCGATAATCTGATTCTGATAATGGCGGTATTGAGCTTGCAGCAGCTCTCCCAAGGCATTCGGCAGCGCGGCGGACTCCTTGCCCTGCACCGACTCCTCCAGTCGAGGCTGCCCCTGCTGCAGCAGCAGGTAGAAGCTTCGGCAAGTTAAGTAACGGTAGGCCAAGTACGCAAGGAAAACCGCTGCTCCCAGAAGCAGCGCATAGCCGGCGACTCTGAAATCTTTATAGCCGTCCAGCCAGAAAACGACCGCAACCGCCGCGAGCTGCAGCGCCGTAAAACCGATCAGAGCCAGCTGATCCCGCCAGAACAGCCTCATCTTCCCGCCTCGCGCCGCCACGTCTCGTTCAGCCGGTAGCCTGTCCCGCGCACCGTCTCCAGGGCGTCCTCGATGCCCAGCTCGGCGAGCTTCTTGCGGACCCGGGTAATATTAACGCTTAAGGCGTTATCGTCCACATAGGTGTAATCATCCCACAGCTTCTCCAAAATCGTTTCCCTGCCGACCAGCCGCTGACACCGCTCGAGCAGCGTTTCCACCAGCACCGTCTCTTTCTTCGTTAAGGCGACCGATTTGTCCTGCAGGCGCAGCTCCATCCGTTCCGGGTAAAGCGTAAGCCCCGACCGCTCGATCAAGCGTTCCCCGGCGGACGCGGCATAATCGCCGTAGACTCTCCTGAGCTGGCTGCGGATTTTGGCCATGACGACCTCGTAATGAAACGGCTTCGTCAAATAATCGTCCGCTCCGTTCTCAATCGCGCGAACCTGGTCCATCTCCCCGCTTCTCGCCGAGATGAAGATAATCGGGCAAGTGGAGACCGTCCGGATCTGCCGGCACCAATAGAAGCCGTCGAAGCTGGGCAGGTTAATATCCATTAACACGACATGCGGCCTAATTTGCTGAAACTGATCCAGCACCTTTCCGAATTCGGTCGTGATTACGGCTTCGTTGCCGTATTTCTCGATATGCGACTGCAGTAACTGCGCGATCTTCGCATCGTCTTCAACGATCATGATCCTGTACAAAGCAATAACCCCTTCCACTGCATGCAGGTATAAGGATTATTTTACATGACTTGCACAGTTGGTTCCACAAAACAGGAAGCATCCCGAAGGATGCTTCCTGCTTATCGTTACGCTATGCTATTGTTTCTGAATGGCGTTGCCGTATATTTCAATGTATTTCGCCAGGTTCAGCCCGTCGAAGCCTTTCACATAGGCGTCCCATTCCTTCTCGATATCCTTGCTGCCAATAATAAATTGAGCCATGTTGGACATCACGTAATCCTGGATCGCGGTCGTCAGTTGCGATGCGGCATCCGTATCCTCCGGACGGATGAATACGCCGGTCGGATAAATTTCTTTCGGCGAATACGGCGCATACGCGTTGGTCGCTTGCGACAGCCGCGTTTCATAGCCGTCAGCCGCCAGCGGATCCTGGCCTACCGCGAACAGGTCGCGGAATTCCTTGGACAAATCCTTGGGACCCATCAGCGACCAGCTGTCATTACGGATCAGATCGGGATCAACCTTCGGCAGTCCTTTAAAGCTGTATTTCGCTTGCGCGCCGTCGATGTTTTTCTCGCCCTCCTCGGCTTTCTTCCAGCCGAAGCCTTCTTCCGCGCCATATTCGCTCTTCAGCGCGCCCTCTTCGCCAAATGCGTAATCCATCATTTTGATCGCGGCAATTTGCTGCTCCTCGCTCGCTTTGTTCGTCAATGCGAATTGGAATTCGCCGATGCCCTGCGAGGCGCCGGCAAGCTGAACGCCGTCCGGTCCTTTGAGCGGCGGCACGATGACCCAGTGTTTATGCCGTGTATGCTTCTCATCATACGGGGTGACCAAATAGCTGACGAGCGCCGTCGTGATCGACCCTACCAGCTCATCGCCCTCGCGGTTGCCGAGCTGCCCGATCGCTTGATCGTTCTGCGTGAACGAAGCCGGATCGATAAGCCCTTCCTTATACAGCTTGTTCATGTAGATCAGTCCTTGCTTCCAGCCCTCCTGATTGGCCGCGAATTCAACCTTGCCGTCCTTCAGAATTAAATATTTGCTGTTGTCGTTATAGATGAAGGAGTTCATCAAGAATGCGTCAATGTTGCCGTTCCAGACGTTCTTGTTCGGCGCGCCGGTAAGCGGAATTTCGTCCGCCTTGCCGTTTCCGTTCGGATCCTGCTCCTTAAAAGCCTTCAGTACGGCATACAATTCATCCGTCGTCGTCGGCACCGCAAGACCGACCTTATCCAGCCATTCCTGGTTCATCCAAAACTTCTGCGCAAAGGTGCAGTGGTAGCACTCGTTCAAGCGGGGAAGCGCATAAATGTTGCCGTCCGTCGCCGTCATGGCATCCTTGAAGTAAGGCTTCTTCTCCATCATCGCCTTAATGTTCGGCGCGTATTTCTCGATCAGATCATTCAAGGGAAGGAATACCCCCTGCTTGCCGTATGTCAACAGGTCGGTATTCGTGAATTTGCCCTCAAGGAATACTTCAGGGTAATCGCCGCTTGCGAGCAGCAGCTGGCGGCGGTCCACCAGGGCGTCCGCAGGCGCCAGGTCCCACTTGATTTTGACATTGAACTTCTCCTCTATATGCTTCGTGTAGCTGTTATCTTCTAGCGGTGCCTTGCCCTGAGGTGCAAAAAACGTCATGTTTACCGGTCCGGATTCTCCTGCATTCGTCTCACCGGCGTTGTTCGCAGCATTGTCCGTATTGCTATTTCCGCAAGCCGACAGCACCAATGTAACGCTTAATACAAGCGCAAGCATGGAAAAAAACGTTTTTTTCAAGGTTACCCCTCCTGGATACATATATTTTATTATCATGAACCTTACCGCGGCCGCTGACAAGCGCCGCATGATTGCCTGCATCCCCCCTTTCAATAGCGCACTTCCCGTCTACCCCTTCAAGGATCCGATCATAACGCCCTTCACGAAATGCCTCTGCACGAATGGATAGATGACGAGCACCGGCACGGAAGCCACAACGATCAACGCATATTTGAGCGCCTGCTCAAACCCTTGCTCGCGGATCTTGCCGGCCGTATTTGCAAGCATCTCCGGATCGGAGGAGTTCAGGATAAGTAAGTTGCGCAGTACGTACTGCAGCGGAAACAGCTTCTCCGATCTCAAATAGATGAGCGCGTCGAAATAGGCGTTCCAATGGCCGACCGCGTACATCAGCCCCATAACGGCGAGAATCGGCTTCGACAGCGGCAGGACGACGCTGATCAAATATCGCGCGTCGCGGCAGCCGTCCATCTGCGCGGCTTCGGACAATTCATGCGGAATGGACGATTGAAAGAAGGTCCTTGCAATGACAACCTGGAATACCGACAAAGCGCCCGGGAGCCACATCGCCCAGCGCGTATCGAGCATGTCCAAATCCTTTACAAGGAGATAGGTCGGAATAAGGCCTCCGCTGAAAAACATCGTAATCATAAGCAAAATCATAAACGCGTTGCGTCCGTAAAACTTTTTGACCGACAGCGGATATGCCAGCAGAATCGTAAACAGTAAATTGATCAGCGTGCCGAATACCGTATATACGATCGTGTTGTAGTAGCCGTACATGAGCTGCGTGCTTTGGAAAATCGACTTGTAAGCCCGAAGACTGAATTCAACCGGGTACAGCCATACCTGACCGCTGACAACCGCCCTTGGCGAGCTGAGCGAGGAACTGACGATATAGACAAGCGGATACAGCACCGCCATCATTAATAAGGTTAGAAAAACGTAAATCGCGAGCAAAAACAGACGATCGCCCAACGGCTCTTTTATTTTTGTTCCAGCTGCCTGCATAGGTTACCCTCCCCCTTACCAGAGACTCGTCTCAGATATCCGTTTAGCGACAAAATTCACAATGACCAATAGAATCAGGTTAACGACGGAATTGAACAAGCCGACCGCCGACGAGAAGCTGAAGTTCGCCCCGACCAGACCGACCTTGTAGACGTAAGTCGAGATGACCTCGGAAGAGCTTAGATTAAGCGGATTTTGCATTAAGAAAATTTTCTCGAACCCGACGCCCATGATGTTGCCGAGACTTAAGATCAGCATGATCACCGTGACCGGAAGGAGGGAAGGAAGATCGATATGCCATATTTTCTTCCACCTGGACGCCCCGTCGACTCTGGCCGCTTCATACAGCGCGGGATCGACCCCTGCGAGCGCCGCGATATAAATGATCGAAGCATACCCCATCTCTTGCCACACGCCGGACCAGACGTAAATGGATTGGAAATATTCCGGAACGCCCATGAAATTCGTCATCTGCGCGCCAACCATCGTAAACAGCCGATCGACGACGCCGACATGCGGCGTAAGCATAAGGATGATAATGGACACCATAACGACCGTGGATATAAAATGGGGCGCGTAGGTTACCATTTGCACCGTTTTCTTGAACATGCCCGTTCTCACTTCATTCAGCGCGAGCGCCAGCAGGATCGGAATCGGGAAGCCGGCAAGCAGCGAGTAGAAGCTGACGCCGATCGTATTTTTAATGATCAGCCAAAAATTCGGGGAATCGAAAAAAGCGTTAAAATGCTTCATTCCGACCCAATCGCTTCCCCAAATGCCCTGCACGACGTTAAAATCTTTGAAGGCGATCTGTACGCCGAACATCGGCACATATTTGAAAATGATCAAGTAGGCAACCGGGAGCAGAACCATGAAATAAAGCTCCCAGTGTCTCATGATTTTCTGCAGGACTGTCTGCTTGCCGACATAACGCTCGTTGTCGGGTAATTTCCGTCCTAACGCCTCAACCTGTGCATGCTCCATTCGCAGTTCTCCTTTGCAGCGATTTACGATTGCCCTGACGCTATGCTTTGAATCCTGTTCTCATTCTGATTCTAGCCCGTTTACGAAAAATTCATCAATTCGTAAGATTCTCTTAATTCACCATTTTCAGATTTCCGTATAAAAAAGCCTTGAGAATCGCGGCATCCACAAAACGGCTGCTCCCCATTTCATTTGTGGGGAACAGCCGTTTCCGCGTGACTCAAGGCTTGCTTGGTTTTATTCAAAGTCTATAATCTGCTTGCGAAAATCTCTCGGCGACAGGCCGACGACGTTTTTGAACGCCCGGTTAAACGAATTGTAATTGTAGTAGCCGACCTCGCTGCTGATCGTTTGCATCGGCTTTTGCGTTTCGGAGAGCATCTTCTTCGCGGAGGAGATCCTTAGCCCGATCAGAAAATCGACGAAATTCTCGCCGAACTCCTCCTTGAACATTTTGCTCAAATATTTGGCGTTCAGCTGAAATTTATCGCTTAAATAATCAAGCGAAAGCTCGGAATTGGTGTAATTGGTTTCGATATAAGACCGGATCTCCATAATAAGCGCTCTGCTGCTGTGCGAATCGCGCAGCTTGGTTATATGCTCGGTCATCGACTCAAATATGCGGATGCATTCCGCCTGCAGCTCGTCTACCGTATCCCACCGCTTCGCGAGACGCTGCAGCTCGTTCTGCACGTTGCGCCACACATTCCGGTATTCCTTTGAAAGCTCCATAATTCCGCTCTCGAGATGGTGGATGAAGAAATACATGAGGCTCTCGATTTCTTTGCGCGGCAGCAGCGATTCGTGAATTTGCTCGATAAATACGCCCATATGCTTTTTCCAATCCGGCTCGGCCAGACGCAGCGATTGGGAAAGCAAATCAATCGTTTTGAAATACTCCTGCATTTCCTGCTGCGGCCTGACGGTATTCTTCATCGTAATGAGCTGATTCGCGCCGAGCACCGCCTTGAACTGCAAGCAGTAATTCGCCATCTCGTACGACCTCCGCAGCTCCTCCAGCGCGGCAGCCGGCTCGCCTTGCCCGACCGTTATGTTGAATCTGACGTTCTTCTCGATCCAAGCGCGGCAGGTCTCGACGATCGCTTCGCTGCGCCCGGCGGCATCGGGATTCGCCTCCAGCCATAAAATAAACGAAACCCGGCAATCGGTGGTCCATTCCGCCCATACGGCCGCGCCGTTATTTTTGGCCGTTTCGTGGATGATGCTGTACAGCGTAAATTTCAGCAGCGACTGGTCGCGCTGATTGTAGTTTTCCGTAAACGCCGCGTAGGAATCGATTTCCATGACATGCGCGAACGCGATCTTGCCCTCCGCGTCCAAGTCGTAATTGCGCAGCTCGGCAATCCAGTCCTGTTCGCTTAACTGCACGCCTCCTTCTAGCACCTGATGAAAATGATATTTTTTTTGCAAAATAAGCTTTTCCCTGTATTGCTGCTGAAACTGCTTCGTCTCGCTCATCAGGCTTTCCAGCGTATTATGAATAAATCCGAATTCGCCTTCCTTCAGCCGCTCGGAGCCCTTGCTCTTCACCGAGTAGGTTTCGATGAGCGATACGATCTGTTGAATCGGCTTATAGTTGCGTTTCGTGACATATATGACCCATAGTACACCGAATAGGGCGGCAGCCATCGCGAATACGACCCACACGTTATAGAAGGTTAAGGCGAGCTTCAATCCCTTTTTATCGACAAGCCCGCTGCTGATTTCCCACCCGGTGTAAGGTGAGGTAAAGGAGGACAGCTCAGCCTCCGAACGGCCTTCCGCCGTCTCGCCGTCGGCGCCTTGTCGCTGCTGCTGCGTATCGGCTCCCAGCAGGTTGGCACCGGCGCTGTCGAATATATTGACGAAGGTAATCTCCGAGTTATACATGCGGCCAACCATTTCCTGAAGCTTTGCCAGACTGACGTTCACGACAAAATAGCCTTGCTTCACGCTCATATTGTACGGCGCTTCTTTCACAAGCGTAATGACGTTCTGGGGCTCGCTTAACGAAAAGGCGCTGAACTGCCGTTTCCCCGACCATTTAGCGCCTGTCTCATCCTCCGCATAGCTCTCAATAAACGCCTCATCCGGGAAGTCATCCGCCGTTCTTGACGAATCGCCGAATACCAGGCCGTCGCTGAAACGGATGAAATAAATGGAATCAATGATCGGGTAATTAAACTTCAGCTCGTCGATTACCTTAAGCGCTTGAATGTTGGCATACACATCCATGCTGTCGCGGCTGAAAAACCGGTTCACGTCGGCATTCGTCAAAATTTCGCGCACGACCCGGTAATCGATGTCCCGCAGCGAGGTATCCATGAAATGAATGACCTGCTGCGCCAGAAATTCATTCGCTTTGATCGCCTCTTTGCGGGTATGCTCGTTAAGCGTCTGGAAGAATACGACGAACAAGATCATGGTGACGATAAAAAAAACAGGCAGATACGATAACAACAATCGGCGAAACCACATTTTGTTCAAACCGGCATCCCCTTCCCATTGCTTATCTCTCTGTTATACCTTAATCAGGCAAAATGGGACAAGCGGGAACACATCCCATTTCTCGTTATCCAAGCGTAAACGGCTTTCGTCATTCTCTGGCGGCGAAGCTTCGTTTCCCGGAGAATGCCAAGCAGATATAAGTGTGAACTTATAAATTCTTAGCATTCAAGCAGAAACGACACCATCGTCCTACGTCTGTATTTTAAAAAACTGACGCCTATACAAGACGTCAGCTTTACCGCGCATAATTATTTGGTTTTGGCTTTTATACTCTCAAGCGGAACACATGCGCCGCAGGCGTCTTGCCCCTTATTCCGGTCTCAGGCAGACGTACCTTCAGCCCTTCCGCCGTACGCTCGAACGGCAGCTTGTCCCCCGAACCCAGCAGCTCTATGCTCATGACCGGCTCCAGGTAGGGTATGAGCAGCGTTTCTTCAACAGGCGTCTGATCGGTCTCATAGAGACGTGTCGCATAGATGTGATTCTCTTTTGTCGTAAACGCATAGTCGCCGGTAAAATAAGGCGCGCAGATGCGCGTGCCGTACACGGCCTCCCCGTACGTTTTCAGCCATGCGCCCAGCTCCTTGATCGACGCGACCGCTCCTTCCGGCAGCCTGCCGTCCGGCTGCGGCCCGACGTTCAGCGCAAGATTCCCGCCTTTGGAGACGACCTCCATCAGAATGCGCACCACTTGACGCAGCGGCTTATAACGATCCTCGTAGCGGAACGAGAACGACGTGCCCAGCGTAATGCAGCTTTCCCAAGGCACGCGTAGCGGCTTGTCCGGTATGGATTGCTCGGGCGTAACATAGTTTTCGTATGGCCCCCCCACCGTTCGGTCCGTCGACAGCAGCCACGGCTGCTCCCGGCGCGCGCGGTCGACCAGCTCGCCGAGGCGGATATCCTGCGGCACTCTGCCGCCGTCCCTTACCCAGCCGGCGTCCAGCCACAGCACATCGATGCGGCCGTACTCCGTCAGCAGCTCCATCATCTGGTCGTGCGTAAACTGCACGAATTGCTCCCATAGCTCCGGATGCGCCTTCGGGTCATAAGACGGGCCTCGCCACGAATGATTACCACGCGCCATGCCCGGCGCCCAATACGTAGGCGTATGCCAGTCGGCCTTCGAGAAATACGCCGCAATCGCGAGCCCCTTGTCCCGGAAGGCGTCGAACACGTTTTTGCAAATATCGGCGTACTTGTGCGTATGGAACGGCGTATCCGGTCCCGTAATCCGGTAGTCGGTCGTACGGGTATCCCACATGCAAAAGCCGTCGTGATGCTTCGTCGTAAAGATCAAATACTTGAAGCCGCCTTCCTCGGCAATTTCCGCCCACTTCTCCGGCTGCAGCCTGACCGGATTGAACGTCTTGTTCAGGCCGAAATACTGCCGCTTCAGTTCCTCTGAATCCGACACCCAATCGATTCCTCCGCGGGACCAATCGCCGTCTTCGTCGCTAAGCGCCCAAGATTCGACGACGCCGAGCTGCGAATAAGGCCCCCAGTGCATCATGATGCCGAGCTTCTGATCCTGAAACCACTCCAGCCGCTCGAGAATGAGCGGGTCGGCAGGTCTCACCCACTCCTTCTCGCTGCTGTAATTATGAACGCCCTCTTGCACTTCTTCCGTTTCCTTTAGCGGAGTATCGTCCCCGGTCTGAACCGTTTCGCTGCTGCTCATTACGCCGTTCCTCCTTCATCGGTTGGATAAGATAGATTCGCGGTTGTTGGCTTACTGCCAAACCTTTCTTCCTGTATACGACAATCCGGTTCAGCCCGCAATTTGTATCTTTCCAGTCAATTCCCTTTTTTCGTTAAATTTTCGTAAAGGCGGGGCGAAGGCAAGTACGCATTTTTCTTGAAGTTTGCAATTTTCGCGTTCGTAGGGAAACGAAGGGCTGGACCGGCCCAATAAATGAAACAGCGGCGAACGAAGACGAGAAAAATGTCTTAGTCTGCCGCTGTTTTGTTGAACCCCTGTCGCGTTGATTATTGAGCTCTCATATCCCGTCCGCCTGACAGGATCCGCTTCTCCCGCCCGTTATCCATATATGGCAAATGACCGAATAAACGGCTTATCCGTGCTTTCCGTAACGGTCACCCGAAATTCCGTAGCCCGCAAGCCCGCTGGAAGGGTATCGATCTTCTTGTGCCCGATCGCGCTTCCGCCGCCGACTTGAGCCCAGCTATCGTTAATCCTGGCTTCAATCACATAACCTCGAATCCGTTCGCCATGCTCAAGCCGCTCCATGGTGACGAATCTCTTGACCTCGACGGCCTCCTGCAGCCTGAGCTCCACGCAGCTTCCGCCGCTCCCGGTTGCGAGCGGGCTCCCGTACAGGCGCCGGATTCCTTCCCCCAGCTCCAGCACCCGCCGCACCTCTTCTTCCACGAGCAGCCCCCGGTTATCCGGAGCTACGTTCAGAAGCAGCGTCGCGCCATGCCCTACGGAGCGCTCGTACATGTCCATCAGCTCTTCCAAGGAGCGCAGCGGCGTCTCGTCGTTCGGATGCCAGAACCAGTGCCGGCCCCGGATCGGCACCGGACATTCCGCCGGCACCCAGTCCGGCGTATCCGGCAGCCAGGACGTCATATCGTTCGTGAACATGCTGACCCGTGCCGCCTGAGCCTCATTCCAGCACGGATAAGGCGCAAAACCGTCCTCGTTGCCGACCCAGCGGACCGTCGGCGCCCCCATATTGAATACCATGGCATCCGGCTGATGCTCCTTCACAAGCGCCATGATCCGGGGCCAGTCATATTGCCTGCCCTCGGAGCCCGCTCCGTCGAACCAGATTTCGACGAGCGGCCCGTAGCCGGTCAACAGCTCCTTCAGCTGCTCGCAATAGACGTCGTCATATGCCGCTTCGTCGTGATACCTGGGATCGTGCCGGTCCCAAGGGGATATATATATGCCGAACGGCATTCCGAGCCCGCGGCATGCGTCCGCGCATTCCCGGACGACGTCGCCGTTTCCTCCGCGCCACGGGCTGGCCTTCACCGAATAGTCGGTTGTCTTCGTCGGCCACAGGCAGAAGCCGTCATGATGCTTCGCCGTCAGCATGAAATAACGAAATCCGGCCTCCTTCGCCGTCGACACCCACTGCCTGGCGTCGAGCGCGAGCGGCCGAAACGCCGAAGGCGAATCTTCGCCTTCGCCCCACTCGCGATCGCAAAATGTATTGAGCCCGAAATGACAGAACATGCCGAGCTCCAGATCCTGCCACGCCAACTGCTGCGGCGTAGGTCTTGCCATACCGTTTCGGATCATTTCCCGCTCCTCCTCTCCTTTCCGTTAATGAATCGTTAACTCCCAGTAAGCGATCCTTCTCCGGTTCCACGTATACGTGATGAACAGCTTATCCGCCGACCCGACAATTGCCGGATACGAGAATTCCCCCTCACCCTCTTCGAGCGTAAATGCCTGCTTCCAAGTGCTGCCGTTGTCGCTCGAAGCGCTGAGAACGAGCGGCGTGCGCGGCCCCCAATTCGCGCCAACCGGATTATGGGCGAGCACCAGCATGCCGTCTGCGGTTCGCACAAGATCGATGCCGCTGTTATTGTTAGGCAGCACGGTGGCATAGGCGGGACACCAGCTAAGACCTCCGTCTTCCGAATCGCTCCTGTAAATCAATCCCTCGGTGCTGCGCAGCAGCATATGTACCTTGCCGGGATCCGACTCCCATAACGTCGGCTGGATGACCCCTTTGCCGGGTTCGCGCAGAATGTCTAATTGAACGATATTTCCCTGCTCCCAAGTACTTCCGCCGTCTGCCGACCGGTCAATGAACGCCTCCCAAGCGTCCTTCTCAAGCGATGCAGGGGCAAGCCATGCCCCATTCTGCAGGACGATCGGCTTGCTGCGTACGGGTCCTCTGCCGCCGCGGTCACCCGGCACAAGCTCTCTCGGCTCCGACCAAGTCCGGCCTCCGTCCTCTGATACGGTCAGCCGGGTATGCCACTCCGGGAACGTTTGGCCAACCTTATAAAATAACAGCAGCCGTTCCTCCGCCGCCCCGAACAGCACCGGATTCCAATGCGGCAAGCCTTCCTCCCCGGCGACCTTGACAGGCGGCGACCATTCGCCCCCTTGCATCCGGGAGAGCCATATACCGACATCCGGCGCTCCTTCGCACGTGCCTCCAAACCATGCGGCTGCTGCCGAACCGTCAGGCAAGCGAACTACCGTCGATGCATGACAGCTTGCAAAAGGAACATTTTCATCAAAAATATACCTTTTCTTGCCTTGAAGCGATTTCACTGTGCTCACCTCTGCGAGAAGGGATAACGTCCTCAAGTCGGACGCTGTAAAACATATAAGCTGCCGGTTTCGGCAGTCGTTCTTCTTTGACCATAATCCGTATTCCGCGATTACACAACGGGAAAAATTCACTTTCACCGCTATTTTCTCCTGCGCCGATTATTTCCAAGAAAATGAGAAAAAAGCTCCGTTCTCCCTACCGGGAGAACAGAGCTTCCACCTGCCAGAAGTCCGGAAGCGAAACGGCAAAATAATCGATTTTACCTCGTCAAACAGATGCTTCTCCGCGTAATCGATCAAGTGAAATCGGGCTGGTTATCGGTGTAGACACCCGTCATCAGTTCGATATACGGACCGTCCTTATCGGTTAAGCTCCGGTCCATGCTTGACCGAACTTGCCGTTGTACTTTTATATGATCTGATTTTCGATTAAGCATAGTAAAAAGGAATGGAGAGCGGGTTCTTGCCAAACACGATTACGGGCAGTCCGCTTACCGGCGAGCCCCCGACGACGCTTTGAGGCGCGGTTTCGGAGGAAAGCTGCGTATTGCTTATGGCGCCCAGCACGAATGAAAGTCCCTGGGATGTGCGATCCTGGTAGTTATAGACGATCTCTTCGGAATTCGGTTCCAGACGAAGGTATTCCGTATTGGCCGCAAGCATCATAGGACCGCCAGCCCCTTGTACATTCAGCCCTGCGGCGCCGACCTTGAACGTTCCCGGCAAGAAATTCGCATCGATATTCTCTCCTATGGATGAATTGGTGATGGAATCGCCGATCCGTACATTATCTTCGCTGCTATTTAACGCCGATAACAAGGCTCTGGCGGATTTCTCGTAACTAGGGTGCAACCCGTTGTTCAAATCGGCTATGAGCTTTGTCCTCCGTTTAACCATTTCGTGATACATTAATTTCGTTTTATCAAGGAACAACGCTTCCGTTAATTGAGTCAAATCATTAACCGTATATTTTTTCGCTAAAATTTCATTAAGAAAAACAGCCAGATCGTTCTCGATGGCAGCGTAAGGGATGATGTGATCTTTGCTTTGGCCGCCTTGCAGAGCCAATTGCTTCAAAGCGCCCATAAAGGACGGCTTCTTGCCGTCGATTGAAAATTGAGAAACGTGATGCTCGTAAAAAATCTGCCGCTGAATTAACGATGAAGGGCTGCCGCCCGCGGGGCCCGGAGTCGGCGAATCGTCATGACCATACGAATCCGCCTTCATGGAGCTGAGCTGCATCGCCTTCGTCCCCATCCGATCCGCTTCCTTCTCTAATCCGGAATCGTCGTTCACATACGCGCCGGATTGCGTCTGCATCGTCGGCCGGACCCTTCCTTGCCGCTGCTGAACGACATGCCAGCCTTCATGAGGCAAATGCTTCTCTTGCCCGGGAGCGACGTGAATGTCGTTGCCTTGCGCATAAGCCAGCGCGCCAACCCCGGCCGGCTTTGCCGAATTGTGATGGACCCGGACATCGGACAGATCCATGCCCGAGAGATTTTCCAAGCCGCTCTTCAACCCGTCGGGCATCCCCGTATCGTTATTTTCTTTCCTCTGAACGGCTTCGGCAGACGGCGTACCCGGCTTTACAAGCCGGGCTGCCGCCTGATTCCCCATGGTCCTTTGCAGCTGCATGATCTGCGCGGCACCCAGAGGAACGCCGGTAACGGCGAGGCTGCCTTGCAGTTGCGCCGTATTATGCCCTGCTTGCGACGATTCCCGGGGTAAACCCGCACTTTTGTTGGAATGGATCTTCTCCGTTTTTTCCATACTGGCCTCCCATGAATGAGTGGCGTCCCGAGACGACTGGTCACGACAGACAGCATCGTCCAGATAAACGACTTTTTAAAGGACAGCCTTCTAAAAAAGTTTAAAGCCCCGGTTCCGCAAAAGCAATAAACGCGTAATAGAAAAACCTATGTACTCCAAAGAGAATAGCCGTTCCGCAATCAATATGTTGGAGAAATTTTTCCCCGCTGCAGAAACGCCTGCCGGCGTCCTTAATAGAGGACGCCACATGAAGAAAGGAGCAGCTGCCGCGGCAAATGCTCCTTGAATCGATTCGGCTTAGGTCAATCAGTCGGTACGATCGCTTCCAGCCTTTTGTGTGAATCGAGTACACGAATTGTTATTCCTGAACACTTATTTAAGGTCGCGGACAGGAATTATTTATTTGTTAAAACGCCGCTGCCTCAAGCTCTCATACAGCAATACGGTACAAGCCATAGCCACATTAAGCGACTCTGCTTGTCCGGCCATCGGAATAATGACGGATTCATCCACCTGCTCTCTTACCGCAGCCGATAAGCCGTCTGCTTCGCTGCCCATGAGGAGCCAGGTCGGCTGTGTCCAGTCGTAGCCGTAGCAGGTATGCTCGGCCTGGAGACTGGTCCCGATTAGCTTGATTCCCTTCTCTCTCGCTAGCGGGAACAGCTCATTCAGATCCGCTTCTATAATCGGCAGATGAAACAACGAGCCCATCGTCGACCGGACCGTCTTCGGATTATACAGATCGACGCACCCTTTGCCGAGCACCACCGCATCCGCTCCAACCGCATCGGCGCTGCGGATAATCGTTCCGGCATTGCCCGGATCGCGCACGCCGTCCAGCACAACGACCAGACAATGCTCGCCGATCAATACCTCCAAGCCGGCCGAGAGTTTGGTTACAACGGCAAACACCGGCGGCGGCGTGTTCGTCCCCGTGCACTTGGCCATAACCGCACGGGATGCCTGAATCCATTCCGCCTGGGTCGCCCCCTCCCCGGCCCGCTCGTCCAGGAGCTCTGCCGGGATGCCTCTCTCCCCGTCATACACAATGGCGGACACCTCCGCCTGGCCCCTGAGAGCCTCCAACACCAGATGATTGCCTTCTATAATAAATCGGCCGCTTCGGTCGCGGTATTTTTTGTCGAGCAAGGATGACCACTGCTTGACCTTCTCGTTTTGCACGGATGAGATTATTGGATCATTAGGTATATTCAACATTCAGTTAACCTTCCGAATATGCGATTTCTAAATTTGATAAATCCGAGTTTTTACCGACAATGACGAGAACATCCTCGCGTCTGATCAGATCGTCCGCATAGGGCGCGATATTCATCGCGGAACCCGTTTTGATCGCCATGACATTGCATTTATATTTCGCGCGGATATCGAGCTGAATTAAGCTTTTGCCGATCATCTGCTCCGGCGCCTTGATTTCAATAATACTGTAATCATCCGATATTTCGATATAATCGAGAATATTCGGCGATGCAAGATGATGCGCGACCCGGTGTCCCATATCCCGCTCCGGGAATACCACCTTATCGGCTCCGATTTTGTCGACCACTTTGCCGTGCAGCTCGTTCTGCGCCTTGACGATAAGCATCTTCACGCCAAGATCCTTTAGGATCAGCGTCGTCAGGATGCTGGACTGAATATCTTGTCCGATTGCCACTACGACAACATCGAAATTACGAATGCCGAGCGCCCTGAGCGCTTCTTCATCGGTACAATCCGCCGCTACCGCATGCGTGACGGTATTTACGACCTCCTGCACACGATGCTCGTTTGAGTCGATTGCAAGCACCTCGAACCCCATATCCGTCAATGATTTGGCAACGCTGGAGCCGAATCGCCCCATGCCGATTACCGCATATTGTTTTTTCGCCATTATTACCGGTCCTCCCTGCAAAATAACTGCCGCGCTCTTCTCACAGTATACCACAGCCTCCTCCATTGGATGAAAAAGGCATATGCCGGACATAGTAAACAAGTAATTCCGAATGCGACAGGAGGTTATTTAGATTGAACACTGTTGATTTGCGTCAAGCCATCGTCATGCGCGTACAAAATAATACCGCACAAGAGCTGACAGAGGTTATTGAAGATTCGGTCGGCGCAGACGAGCAAACTTTGCCAGGTCTCGGCGTGCTATTCGAAATGATATGGCAGCATTCCAGCGAGCCGGAGCAAAACCGGATGGTCGATTCGCTGTATAAGCATCTTCACCATTCCGAGCACGCCAACCCGTCTCAATAGCGCACGGAAGCCGTATAGACAAGCCTGCCGCCGACAATCGTATTCGTTACCCAAGGCAGATTGTCAAAATGATCGACGATGACGAGGTCGGCCGCTTTGCCCTGCTCGATGGAGCCAAGCTCGCGGTCCGCGCCCAGTGCCTGGGCGGGATGGAGCGTCGCCATGCGGACAGCAGCCGGCAAAGCGGCCGTTCCTTCATCAGCAAGCTTAAATATGGCAGCCAGCATGGATGATGGATGGTAATCCGAGCACAAAATATCCGCTGCGCCGGCTGTAATCGCATCGACCGCCCGTAAATTTTTGTCATGCGATACGCCTCTCACCACATTCGGAGCTCCCACGCATACGCGCAATCCCCTTTTCACCGCATGCTTCGCCGTTTCCAGATTTATCGGGAATTCGCACACGGACACGCCGTACGAAGCCGACTCCTCCACTTTATCCGCCGAATCGTCGTCATGCGAAGCAACAGCTATGCCGCGTTCTGCCGCAAGCCTGCCGAGCCGCGCCAACTCTTTCCTATCCACCTGCTGCCTCCGCAGGATCAAATTATCCACAATCGCACGAACCTCGTCTGAATTAACGCCTTGATTTTTCATCACATAACGTTCGAAAGAGCCTGGCTCGCGATATTGGCCTTGCCCCGGCGAATGATCCATAAACGATAAATAATCGATCGCGTTCTCGTTCAAATATTGTTCCACAATCGGCATGCCGGCCAAATGCGATACCTCGAACCGCAAATGAATCCGGTTGCGTATCATCGACCGTCTGCTTCGGTAGCTGCGGATATGGTCAACCATCCCGGTCAGCAAATGATCGCCCCGCAAGCTGAGCCCCACGCCAAGCGATAACGAATGATACATTGTCGTAATACCGTGGACCGGCAGCTTCCGCTCGAATTCCAGCAGCGCCATATTTAGCGGAAACAGCGTATTCGGGCGCGGCTGCACTTCCTTCTCAATCGCGTCGCAATGGATATCGATCAAGCCTGGCAATACATAACGCTGCTTCGCATCGATTACCGCAGCGTCCGGATGCAGACGCAGCCATTCCCGTATGCCGGAAGCATCGCGAAGCACCGCATCGATCCGGCCCTCCTTCAAGGCAACGGCAGCCTCCGCGGTCTGCTCCGGCAGCACCGCCTTCCCATTCATCACGATCATAGGTTCATGATTCAACTCCATGTGATCACCCATCGGCCCGGTCGTCCCCTCATCCACTCATTTTATAGATAAAGCTTACCATATTCCGGTTGTGAAAATCATTCGCGTGCGGAAGAAAACATCAGGATTTGGCTGCCTGCCTTATTGCGGTTTAAGAATAATTCCCCTGCACCTATACCTGACAAAATGGCAAAAAAGCCCCACGCCGCGCTATTCCAGAACGCAAGCTGCGGCGTTATCCTTAAAGGAAGGAGGCGATGAACCAGTGAAGAAACCGAACATTTTGCTCATTACGAGCGACCAGCAGCATTGGAACACAATCGGAGCATTCCAAAGCGAATTACGCACGCCAAATCTGGACCGGCTGGTTCGCGAAGGAACTGCTTTCTCCAGAGCTTATTGCCCGAATCCTACTTGTACGCCGAGCCGCTCATCGATCATTACCGGCATGTATCCGAGCCAGCACGGCGCATGGACGCTCGGAACCAAGCTGCTCGAGGACCGGCACTGCGTCGGCGACGATTTCACGGCTGACGGCTGCCGGACGGCCTTAATCGGCAAAGCCCACTTTCAACCTCTTCGCTCTACGGACGAATATCCATCCATGGAGGCATATCCGATGCTGCAGGATTTGGACCTGTGGCGCCTCTTCGAAGGACCTTTCTACGGCTTCGAGCATGTAGAACTCGCTCGCAACCATACGAACGAGAGCCATGTCGGCCAGCATTACGCATTGTGGATGGAAGAGAAGGGCTGCAAGAACTGGCGGGATTATTTCCTGCCGCCGACCGGCACGATGGATCCCGGCGCAACCTACAAATGGCCGATTCCCGAGGAATATCACTACAACACCTGGATCGCGGAACGGTCGGGGGCGCTGCTAGAGCAATATGCCGAGGACGGCGACAGCTTCTTCCTGTGGTCGAGCTTCTTCGATCCTCATCCGGAATATTTAGTGCCGGAGCCTTGGGATACGATGTACGATCCCGAGCAGTTGACCATTCCGCAATTGACGCCTGGCGAGCATGACCGCAATCCGCCCCATTTTGGCAAGACGCAGGAGGAGCAGCCCGATTTCTCCGGCCTGCTCGAATCCGGATACGGCGTTCACGGCTATCGCTCCCACCTGTACTACGAATACGGCAACAAATTTAAGCTAACGGATGACGACCGGAAGAAGCTCGTCGCCGTCTACTATGGCATGATCAGTATGATGGACAAGTACATCGGACGCATTCTCGATAAGCTTGACGAGCTCGGACTCGCGGACAACACGATCGTGGTGTTCACCTCCGACCATGGCCATTTCTTCGGTCAACACGGCCTGCAGGCGAAGGGCGGCTTTCATTACGAGGACTTGATCCGGATTCCGTTTATCGTGAGGTACCCGGGCCATGTGCCCGCTGGCGTTCAATCCGGCGCGATCCAATCGCTCGTCGATCTCGCCCCCACCTTGCTGTCCTACCGCGGAATCCCGGTTCCGCACGGCATGACGGGCGTGAATCAGCGCGAGGTATGGGAAGGAACCAAGCCGCAGGCACGCGATCATGCCATCGTTGAATTCCGCCATGAACCGACGACCATTCATCAGAAAACGTACGTTAACGACCGGTACAAAATTACGGTGTACTTCAACCAAACCTACGGCGAGCTCTTCGATCTGCGCGACGACCCGCATGAGCTTCATAATTTGTGGGACGACCCCGACAGCGCGAATTTGAAAACAACGCTGCTGCTGAAGTATGTCTGGGCTGAGCTCGGAAAAGAGCCGATGCCGATGCCGCGTATCTGGCACGCCTGAATGAACAAACAGACCTCCGCCGCAGCTTGTGCGGCATGGAGGTTTTCTTTTTAACTCTCAAGCCGTATGCCTAAATTATGCACCGTATGATTGTCATAAAGACGGTCGGAAGCCGACCGACGCTGAAATAAGGTTCCACGGCAATAGGCGATTCGGACAAAAAGAAGCCGCAAGGTTATGATGATCTCCCCCTGCAGCTTCGCCTTCCGCTATTCTTCTTTCGGAATAAATCGATAAATATTTCCGGTCTCGAAAGAATCAATTAAACGATCCAGCCACTTATAATAATTCAGAGCCTCGTCAATTTTCGCCGCATCGCTCTCCAGCACCTGCAGAAAAGCCGAATCTCCGGCATACTGCTCCTTTAGAACCTCAATTTCCTTCAAGGACCGGCCTAAGGCGGCCATATTCTGCTCCACCGCTTTTCTCCATTTAATAGAGAAGAAATCGGCAAAGTTTTGATGCCAATCCGGCACCACCTCATACAAATCCTTCCTTGAGCCCTTGCCCCATACTTTATTTATCATCTTAAGATCATGAAGCGTGCGCATGCCTGTGCTCATCGACGTCTTGCTCATTCCCATCGTCTCGCTCATCTCATCGAGCGTCACCGGCTCCTGATTAAAATACATATTTCCGTATAAATGGCCGATCGAAAGCGTTATGCCGTACAAATCCATGTTTTTGCCAATCGATTCGATAACTCGCCTGCGCGTGTTACTCAGCTTTGTACGCTGTTCCTCTGTTAATACTTCAAGTTCATCCATTTCGTTCCTCCTGAGGAGTGTCGTTTCCCCCTAAATCCTACAACAAGTATTGTAAACAAATATTTCTCCATATGTAAAGACAGGTTTTGGTATGAAAAAGGGAGTTATCAGGAGTATACGGTACGTAAAGTTCGTAAAGTTACAACTGTACAAAGTATATAAAGGCTCACGGCTTTTGACGTTTACAAAGATAACCAACTACACTTATAAAGTCGAAATATTCCACAAGGGGGCATAACATGGCGATTATAGAAGCCAAGAGGCTGACCAAAATTTTCGGATCCGATCCGAAAAAGGCGATCCCGCTGCTGGATAAAGGATGGTCAAAAGAAAAGATTTTCGCGGACACGAAGCTGACGGTTGGGGTCAACCAAGCTGACTTCGCGATAGAAGAAGGACAAATCTTTGTCATTATGGGCTTGTCCGGCAGCGGCAAGTCGACGCTCGTGCGTCTGCTTAACCGCCTGATTGAGCCTACATTAGGACAAGTCTTGTTCAATGGGACGGACGTGCTCCGCATGTCGCCCGAGCAGCTTAGAAAGTTCAGAAGGAAGAACGTAGGCATGGTATTTCAGAAATTCGCGCTGTTTCCGCACCGCACCGTCCTTCAGAACATTGAGTACGGACTCGAGGTGCAAGGGATCGACAAGAAGAAACGCAGGGAAATGGCGATGAGCTCCTTGGAGCTGGTCGGGCTAACGGGTTGGGAGAACAGCTACCCCGATCAATTAAGCGGAGGCATGCAGCAGCGCGTAGGACTTGCGAGGGGGCTCGCCAACGATCCGGATGTTCTGCTTATGGATGAAGCGTTCAGCGCGCTTGACCCGCTGATCCGCAAGGATATGCAGGACGAACTGCTGGAGCTGCAATCCAAAATGAAAAAAACAATCGTCTTCATTACGCATGATTTGAATGAGGCGCTGCGAATCGGCGATCAAATCGCCTTAATGAAGGACGGCGCGATCGTTCAGATTGGCACGCCTGAGGAAATATTAATGCAGCCGGCCAACAAATACGTCGAACGTTTCGTCGAAGACGTGGACTTGTCCAAGGTGCTTACCGCAGCGCATGTCATGGTAAAGGCCGAGACGATAACGATGGAGAAGGGTCCGCGCGTAGCCTTGCAGTTTATGAGGGACCGCGGCATTTCCAGTCTTTATGTGGTCGACAAAGGCATGAGGCTGATTGGCATCGTAACCGCGGAGGATGCATCGAACGCCATCAAGAATGGCGTCAGACTTGATGAAGCGATAATCAAGGACGCTCCTTCCGTTCAACCGGATACGCTGCTTCACGAATTGTTTGAATTAATGAGCAATTCCAGGCTGCCGATCAGCGTCATCGATCCGAACGGACGTCTGAAGGGCGTCGTGATCAAAGGCGCCGTCCTCGCGGCATTAGCCGGAAGTACGGGGATAGGGACAGGTGAACAGCATGAATCTGCCTAAAATTCCGCTCGCGGACTGGATCGATTGGCTGGAAACATGGCTGAAAGCCCACTTTGATCCTTTCTTTCAAATCATCCGATTGGTTGTTGGCGAAACGGTTAATGGACTTGATGTTTTTTTGAATTGGTTTCCGCCGCTTATTCTTGTTTTATTGTTTACCGCAATCGCATGGTTTATCGGCAAATGGAAGATGGCGCTGTTCACCTTCGTCGGTCTGCTCATCATTGAAAATCTTGGTTTATGGAGCCAGACGATGCAGACATTGGCGCTTGTGCTGACCGCAGCATTCATATCCGTACTCATTGGCGTACCCGTCGGCATCCTGTGCGCCCGCAGCAGCGGCGTGCAAAAAATCGTAACGCCGGTGCTCGATTTCATGCAGACGATGCCGGCATTCGTCTACCTGCTTCCGGCCGTCACCTTCTTCTCCCTCGGTGTTGTTCCGGGCGTCATCTCCTCCATTATTTTTGCGATACCGCCAACGATTCGTTTAACGAATCTCGGTATCCGCCAGGTTCCCGCCGAGCTGGTCGAAGCGGCAGACGCGTTCGGTTCAACGCCGACACAGAAGCTATTCAAGCTGCAGCTTCCGATCGCAATGCCCACCATTATGGCGGGCATCAACCAGACGATCATGCTGTCGCTGTCGATGGTCGTTATCGCTTCCATGATCGGGGCGCAAGGCGTGGGCGCTTACGTATATCGCGCCGTTACGCAGGGCAATACGGGCGTCGGCTTTGAAGCAGGACTAGCCATTGTCATATTGGCTATTATTCTCGACCGGTTGACCCAACAGGTCATTCGCAATAACAAAGCAGCCTAAAGGCATGCATTATAAGTAGAAGCGTAAGCTTCCGAAGCTATTTTTTGCTTCGTAAAAAAATTTAAGCGTATGCTTCCGAAGCTATTTTTTGCTTCGCAAAAAATTGAAGGAGTGATATTTTGAAATCTTACAAAATGAAACTGATTGCAGCAGCTATTATGGTGGTCGCCTTGTTGGCGGGATGTTCTTCCTCTAACGGAGCGGAAAGCAAAAAAGTAACCTTGGCCTATGTCGCTTGGGATTCCGAAATTGCCAGCACGCACGTGGTGAAGGAAGTATTGGAACAGAAGCTCAATTATGAAGTGGAATTGATGCAGGTTGACGCCGGACCGATGTGGGCCGGCGTATCCGACGGCAGCGCCGACGCTATGGTAGCCGCTTGGCTGCCGACGACTCATGCTTCCTACGTAGAGAAATACGACGGGAAGTACGACGATCTGGGACCTAACCTGGAAGGAACCAAAATCGGCCTCGTTGTTCCGCAATATATGGACATTAACAGTATTGAAGATTTAAACGATGCGTTAGGCGAATCGGTAGATTATACGATTATCGGCATCGAGCCTGGCGCCGGCCTCATGATGTCCACGGAGAAGGTTTTGGACGAATACGCCCTGCGTGATAAGTGGACGCTGCTCGAAAGCTCCTCCGCCGCAATGACTCAAGAGCTGGAGAAGGCGTACGAGAATGAGGAGCCTGTCATTGTGACCGGCTGGACACCGCACTGGAAATTCGCCAAGATGGAGCTGAAATATCTCGAGGATCCAAAAAACGTCTACGGCGGCGACGAGCAAATTCATACGATTGCCCGCAAAGGACTGAACGACGACCAGCCGGAAGCTTACGCTTTTCTCGACAAGTTCAACTGGACGCCGGACGATATGGCGACCGTTATGATTCAAATTCAGGAAGGCAAAACGCCTGAAGACGCGGCAAAAGAATGGGTCGAGCAAAACGCGGATAAAGTGGATGCTTGGTTAAATTGATCTACCCCCACCTAAACACTAACGCGTTTTGAGGTGACGGATTCCTGGGTAAGCCCCTCCCAATGGCAGGTAGTTTGACCAGGCTAGCTCCGCGGTTGAAACCTTGACGCTCACATCAAGGCTAGGAGGCGTAATCCTTCTTTCAAAATGTTTTTGGCTGCATTTTGATCGCGGTCATGGTGCGTTCCGCATGCGGGGCACTTTCAAGGAAAATCGATTCATCCCCTCCCTAAAAAGCTGCTCGTTTTGGAAGGAGGCCGCTGAAGAACTTGCGTTTTTCTTCTCTGGTAAGTCAGTCAAAATGAAAAAAGGCATCCAATCCCATGCATCAGGGAGATGGATGCCTTTTTCTTCTGCTTTAGTGACTTCTTTTTCTGGAATTGTCAGACTGTTAGCTTCAATATCGCTTGAGATTCACAGCAAATATGGTCATTGCTCCTTGCATTTCCATGCCAAGTAGACCCGAGGATGTGGCGACATCATACCCGTGTCTATGTTTGAGTTCGCTATTCTTGGCTTCGATTTTGTAGCGCTCTCTCGACTTAGCTTTGAAATACTCCGAATCTTGGAACGCCATTTGTCCCGAGTGTTCATTTGATGTAATCGTCACCGGGTAGGTCTTACTTGCGGATCCATCATAACAGCCTTCTTTGAGCGGACAACTCTTGCATACTTCTACATTAAAATAATAAGTATCCCTCTGGTTTTTGCCTCGTTCTTTTCTGCCCTGATGCGCCTTGCTGAACACCATACTGTCCAGCAGGGCATACATACATGCCGGCATCTTTGTTAAACAGAAATTCGTCCTCTTTCTTTCGTCCGCCTTGGGTTGTTTGCGGATTTAGTTTAGCGACAAGCTCAATTTCGTTGTTTTGCGTATATAAAATATTATCTTTTTCAGAGTAAGCTGTATCACCGATGACGGTGTTCACTTGCACGCCAGCCGTTTTGCTTTTCTCTATGAGTGCCTGCAATTGTTTGCCGTCATACTTTTCAGTGGCCTCCCGAAAGGTTAGCGGGCTTTTTTTCATTTCTCCGGAGAGAAAAATATCTGCAATGATTAAATCTACGGCTACGAAGTCACGACACGTTCCCCTTTGCTTTCTCTTTCTTTTTCGGCGGGTCCTCTAAAGGGACATTGCGAAGTGAAAATTTTAACATATGTTATTGCTAACCCTAATATGCTTTATTGAATAATTCGAATTCGAGAAGGGGGGGGGACAAAGTTGTCAAATGAGTTTGTTGTGCGATCACTAGATGAAATCCGCTTTTGGTCGCGTATTATGAAAGAGCATTCACTCTTTCTTAAATTAGGTTTTCGTTGTGAGGATACTCAATTAATTACGGAAGCAAATCAGTTTTTTGCCGTTTTTGAAGGAATAGAAAGAAGGTCTCATGCTTTCACAATCTCAGCAGATCCAGAGCAAATCAAAAGATTTAATTCTGAAGTTCACAACGCGGTTTCCCATATATGGGCGTTCAAAAGAAAAGTATTAGGTCTGATATTAAGTTGTCAGATGCCGGGAGCGAATAATTTCCCTTTGTTGGTTGATCACGTAAGTAGAGAGGCGTTTTATTTCAGAAACCGTCTAGAAGAACTTAATACTGGTAAATTAGAACCCCTGCCTGATGCTATCATTGATGAAAATGTATTTTTCTTAAGAATTATGGCTGACCATGCCAAGTTCATTGGACATTTGCTTGATCCGTCTGAAAGGCAATTAGTCGAACAAGCACGTAATTTTAGTCATGACTTCGATCAATTGCTATTTCAAGCAAAGGATTTAGAATCTATGCGTCCTCAATCTCAAACCGCTCCTCTTCTTGACCAATTCCTAGACCAAAATCGAGTATCGGTAAAATCACTTCGGGATTTCAAACAGATAGCAAGGGATTTGATTGAGGCATGCCGTATAAAAAGTATCATTCATCCATTATTAGCAGATCACGTATTTCGCGAAGCTGAAAGGTTCCTTTTTATTATCGATATGTTTGAAAGGAGCTTGACCAAGAAATAACAAAGATTCCTTATATGGAAAAAAAGGACATTCTACTCATTATTGTAGAATGTCCTTTATATTTAGTGAATTTTTTACATACTACTAACTTCATTGCCTGTTCGCCCACTATAGGCATGTGAATGGGGTTGAGTTCCATTAATAGTGGTATATCCTTCAAATAAATGATAGTGTCCTCCACTAGGAAGAGCGATGGCTGGACCGGTCGTACCTTGAATAAGGTGGGTATGGCCGTGATTAAGTGAGGTAACGGTTTGATATCCATGTACATGAGGAACCCCGGTTGGAGCAGGAGCGGTCCAACTCGCATATTGATGAGAATGACCGTCATCAATGGATGTTTGACCGGAAAAGGCATGAATATGTACTGGGTTGCCATTCCAAGACGTTATATACAGCTTATGAGAATGATGGATATCGTCATCTTCGGAAGATCCCATTACAAACCCGGAAACAGGAATTTTCATTATTTGCTCCCTTTCTAAATAGATTGAGTACGATATTAGTCTATGAAGAACCATGTTTGTCAGGAAACGGCAAAAGCCCAATTTGATAACAAAGCTGAGGCTTTCATCACTTTATCTTTTAAATGTTACTGTTAGGGCTAAAGTCATTGTTAAAATATCTTTGTAACAAACACCCAGTCATAAAGAAACAGTCATGCATAACTTGAAATGTATCCTATAAACGTAGGGAGGTGCTTTGAGAATGTCAGGTTATGTTGGTGGCGCCTTTACTAATACGGGTACAATCCTGGTGCTTTTTATTTTATTAGTGATTATAGCTTGTAGTTGTATGGGTTTCGGCAAATATTAAAGTGAAATCTTCTATCGACGATTCCCGATAATTAGAATTATTTCCTACTAACACCTCTCCTAATGGGCCCATTCTATGGGCCTTTTATGTGTATGAATTAATCAAAATATCTTCATTTCGAACAATATAAAGGACTGTCATTAACATAGGGTATCACCATCGTAGCTGATAGTTGTTATCATGATGTTTAGATGCACAAAATCCAGTTAGCTAAAACAAAAACAGCCTGCCGGGAAACGTCAAACGTCTCCTTGGCAGGCTGTTCTCATATCCTATCTAATCCAAGCAGTAAGGCTGCAGGCCAAGCGGCAGCGGCGCCGGACGTTCACAGGTGCTCTTCATGACGTAATGAACGCCCTGCTCCGAGGCGTCATGGAAGCCGTGCATCGCTTCCAGCACGTGATAAGCGAGCTCGCCGTTCGCGCGGTGCTTGCGTCCGGTTTGAATCGCTTTGGCCATGTCGGCGGCGCCGACTCCCCGCGCGTTCTCCGTATATCCGTATGCAAGCGGAATGTCGGACCACTCCTTCGACCCAGCCCGGCAAATTCGAATCGCGCCGCCGAAGCCGTTCGGATCCGGCACAAGCAGCGTGCCTGCGCTGCCGTATACTTCGATGCGCGGCAGCGTCGAACCGCCCTTCACGTCGAAGCTGGTTAACAGCGTGCCGATTGGGCCGGAGGCAAAATCCATGACGCCTGCGATATGCGTCGGCACCTCCACCTGAACTTTTTGCCCATATTTCGGCTTACTCGTAATGGTGCGCTCCGGATAAGAAATGCGGGCGGAACCGGTTACGCGCGTAATGGGCCCGAGCATGGCGACAAGCGCCGTCAAATAATAAGGCCCCATATCGAACATCGGGCCGCCGCCCTTCTGGTAATAAAACTCCGGCGCCGGATGCCAGGATTCGTGGCCGCCCCCGACCATAAAAGCGGTGGCGCCGATTGGCGTGCCGATCCAGCCGTCCTCAAGCAGCTTGATGCTGGTCTGGATGCCGCCGCCCAGAAACGTATCGGGCGCACTTCCGACTAGAAGACCTTTCTTCTCCGCCAGCGAAAGCACCTCCTGCGCTTCCTCGCGGGTGACCGCGAACGGCTTCTCCACGTATACATGCTTACCCGCTTCCAGCGCTCTTAGGCAAACGGAGGCGTGAGCCTGCGGGATCGTCAAATTGATAATCAACTGAACTTCCGGATCGGCAAGCAACTCGTCCACCGAGCAGCCCCGTACGCCGAATTCCTCGCCTCTTGCTTTTGCGCGGTCTACGTCCAAGTCCGCGCAAGCTACAACCTGAAGCGCGTCAAACCGATTGCCGTTCTCGAAATAAATGCCGCTAATATTACCCGTGCCGATAATGCCTGCTTTTATTTTTTCCATGTTCGCGTTTCCCTCGTCCCATTTCCTAATATGATGATCGCTTCATTCCGCTTGCTACAGCTGATTATCCGCCATTCCGCTATATGCCGCTTCGCCGGCTCCGGCTGCCGCGGCAAGTGATTTGCCTTCCGCACACCATAAGAAGCCGCGCCGCATAAGCTCCTTCACGGTCGGGATATCGATGATGTCCGCATGATGGCCAAGCGAATTATAATAGACCCGCCCTACTCCCCACCGTTTCGTCCATACAACCGGCATATCCACCGCTTTGTTAAGGGAATGCGGCCCCGGTGTCACCGGAAATCGAGTCGTCGCAAGCACTTCGACCGCCGGATCGACGTGCAGGTAATACTGCTCGGAACGTACGGTGAAATCATCGATCCCTTCCGTAAGCGGACTCGAGGAATAGCCGATGTTCACGGTGTATTCAACGCCGTCGTTGCCCGGATGCGCCACCCACTGGCCGCCGGTCATAAACTGCCAATCCACATTCTCACGGAACGCGTCGCACATGCCGCCATGGCAGCCCGCGAGCCCTACTCCGCTTTGTACCGCGGCCGATACGTTATCGACCAGCTTCTGATCGATTCGAGCCATCGTCCATACCGGCACGATCAAATCGAGTCCCTTCAGCTTCTCCGCGTCCGCGAACGCTTCGAGCGTATCGGATACTTCAACTTCGAAGCCCTCGCCGGTCAGCACCTGACGGAAAATGTCAGCGACCTCCTTCGGCTCATGGCCGTCCCAACCGCCCCACACGATTAATGCTTTTTTCATTGCCGCTACCGTCCTCTCTACTGCCCGATTTTAAACCTGTTACGCTAATTCGCTGATAGCGACCCAGCGCCGCTCTTCGATCGAACGCTCCACCGCCTCCAGCACCTCCTGACACTTGACGCCGTCCACGAAATTCGGAACCGGCTGGCGATCCTCAGCGAACGCCTGCATCAGCTCATGCACCTCATGCGTGAACGTATGCTCGTACCCGATCGTATGTCCCGCCGGCCACCAAGCATCCATATAGGCATGCGGCGGATCCGTCGCAAGCACGCGGCGGAAGCCCTGAACATCCTCTGCATCGTCGGTGAAATAAACTTGAAGCTCATTCATCCGCTCAAAATCAAACTTGATGCTGCCCTTGCTGCCGTTAATTTCAAAGCTGTTCGTGCAGCGATGTCCGGCTGCGAAGCGAGTCGCCTCGAAGCTGCCCAGCGCGCCGTTCGCAAACCGCGTCATAAACAGCGTCGCGTCATCAACGGTAACCTCGCCGCGCGGCGCATCGTCGCTGCCTTTCGCGCTAAGTCCCGTCATCGCCGATGCGATCGGACGCTCCTTAATGAACGTCTCGCTCATCCCGATAACCTCGTCGAACTCGCCGACAAGGTAGCGGGCCATATCGATCAAATGCGCGCCCAGGTCGCCATGAGAGCCGGAGCCCGCAATTTCCTTCTGCAAGCGCCATACGAGCGGGAAGCTCGGATCGATGATCCAGTCCTGCAGGAACACGGTGCGGAAATGGAAAATCTTGCCGATACGTCCGTCCTCTACAAGCTTCTTCGCCAGCTGTACCGCCGGCGCGAAGCGGTAGTTGAACCCGACCATATGCTTGACGCCTGCTTTCTCCGCCGCCTCGAGCATTTCGCGCGAATCGGCCAGCGTCAGCGCAAGGGGCTTCTCGCAGAACAAATGCTTGCCCGCAGCCGCAGCGGCCAGCGCAATCTCTTTATGCGCGTCGCTCGGCGCGTTAATATCGATCAGATCAATATCGTCGCGAGCCACAAGCCGCTGCCAATCCGTCTCCGAGCTTTCCCAGCCGAACTGAGCGCGTGCCTGTTCAAGTCCCACCGGGTCGCGGCCGCAGATCGCCTTCATCTCCGGCTTGACGGAATTCGGGAAAAACATCGGAAGCGCGCGATACGCATTGCTGTGCGCCTTTCCCATAAATTTATAGCCGACCATACCTACTCTTACTTTATCCATTGAACAGCCCACTCTCCTTATTTAAGATGTTTCCCTTCGGATGAAGCTGACCGGCAGCACGGCAATTTCCGCCTGCGCCCTTTGCTCTGCATCGAGCAGCTTCGCGGCAGCCAAGCTTCCCATCTCATAGAAGGGAACGGCTACCGTTGACAGCCGCGGACTAATGATACGGGACCCGTCCGAATCATCATAACCGACCAGCGCATAATGCTCTCCGGGTTCAAGTCCCCGCTCGCGCAGTCCCTGCATCAGTCCGAACGCCATCCGGTCGTTCGCGCAAAATACCGCATCGATGCCGCCTCCGCGAATCCGCCGGGCAATCGGCTCTGCCAGCTCCTGGCCGCTTTTTCGGCTGTAGTTGCCGACGTAGACCAGCTCTTCCTCGCAGCTGATGCCTGCATCCGCCAGCGCCGCGCGATAACCTTCCAGCCGGTCAGCGCTGTTGGAATATTGCTCCGGACCGTTCACGAAAGCCACCCTGAGCTTGCCCTGCTCCAACAAATGCCGAACCGCCGCC
Source organism: Paenibacillus harenae DSM 16969 (assembly GCF_000422465.1). Lineage (GTDB taxonomy): Bacteria > Bacillota > Bacilli > Paenibacillales > Paenibacillaceae > Pristimantibacillus > Pristimantibacillus harenae. The sequence continues at coordinate 946,475 of NZ_KE383843.1, forward strand.
TTGCTGCCGGCAAAATGATCCGCGTCGACCGTCTCGTACCTTTCATCGTCGTAACGCTGGTTGACAAGGCAGAACGGATAACCTCCCGCCTTGAGCTCCGCAAGCGCGGATCTCTCCTCCGGCACGTTCTCCGAGCCGAGGACGATGCAGGCGTCGATCTTATGCGTCCGGAACAGCTTGGCGTAATCCCTTGCCCCGTCCGGCTCCCTGAAGATGAGCAGCAGGTCATAACCGCAGCGCTTTGCCGTCTCTCCGATCCCGCTTAAAATTTCCGAGAAATAATAGGTCGAGAACAAATGCACCTTTGGCACGAATGGCAGAATAACGCCGATATTCCCGCTCCTCCGCCGGGCGAATTGCTGCGCAAGCGCGTTCGGGACGTAACCCAGCTCGGCTGCCGCCTGCAGGACGCGCTCGCGCGTCTCGTCTTTCATCGGTCCGACGTTGTTCAATACCCTGGACACGGTAGCCTCCGATACGCCGGCCAGCTTCGCTACTTCTTTCCTGCTAATGATCGATTGCCTCCTGAAAAGCGATTATTCTGTGGTGTCGTCACTTTTTATGTACACGCGTACATTATGGCATGAAAACGTTTTATCGTCAACAAGCAGAATCGCCTCTACAAGTTTTTTTTTATGCTTATTTTTGCAAGCCGCTTCTTGACTTGGTTTAGGAGGCTAACTTGTCCTAAAGTAAAGCGGCCGCCTCGGACGGAAACATAAAGTCCTAGACTGCCGCTGATGAATGAATCCTATTTCTTCGCAATCTCGTTTATCCAGTCATATACGGCGTTCAGAGCATTTACGTCTCCGCTCCGGCTCATCCGGTCAATGAAGGCTTCACGATTATCGTATACATGCAGGACCCCTTGGATCAAGCTGTCGGCAGTCAAGTTTTCTTCATACAAGACGTCGGCATAACCGGACTTCTCGAACGATTGCGCGTTCAAAATTTGGTCGCCCCTGCTTTGCTCCTTCGTAAGCGGAATAAGCAGCATCGGCTTCTTCAGCTCCAGAAACTCGAAGATCGAGTTAGAACCGGCACGGGAGACGACGAAGTCCGCCATCGCGAGCATATCCGGCAGCTGTTCGTTAACATACTCGAACTGCTTGTAACCAGGCGTCGTAATGACCGGGTCCACTTGTTTTTTACCGCATAAATGCACGATTTGGAACTGCTTGGCCAGACGGGTGAGCGCCTGCCGGACCGTTTGGTTAATTTTGCGGGAGCCAAGGCTGCCGCCCATAACCAGAATGACAGGCTTGCTTCGGGTAAAGCCGCAGTACGCCCTGCCGCGGTCGGCATTGCCCTGCTTCACTTCCTCGCGGATTACCGCCCCCACATGCCGGGATTTATCGGCCTTCAGCATCTGGACCGTTTCAGGAAACGTTGTGCATACGCCGGTTGCGAACGGAATGGAAATCCGGTTCGCCAGCCCCGGGGTCAGATCCGATTCATGAATGAGCAGCGGAACCTTATTTAACCAAGCCCCGATAACGACCGGAACGGAAACAAAGCCGCCTTTCGAAAAAATAACATTCGGTTTATTCGTTCTGATCAGCCGATAAGCCTGGAACAGTCCCTTGACGACCTTGAACGGGTCCTTCACGTTCTGGATATCCATGTACCTTCTCAGCTTGCCGGTTGAAATCGGATAATAGTTCACTTCCGGAATCGTCGCGACGAGCTGCCGCTCAATTCCGCTCTCCGAGCCGATATATTGAACCGACCAACCTTCTTCCAGAAACCTGGGAATGAGGGCCAGATTAACGGTAACATGACCGGCTGAGCCTCCCCCGGTGAACATAATTGTTTTCATCGATGCCTAGCCACCTATTCATCTATTATCCATTTATTATACGAGTAAAGATTTATTTTAGCACTATGCCTGCTGACGCGCTCCCCTATCCAAGCAGAAACGGCTGCCGGCGTCCTGTTTAAGTGCTAAACTTATACATTCTTTTTCAAAAAAAGCATCCCCGCTGCAAGCGAAACTTCGCTTTGAGCTGAGGATGCTTGCGTCCTGCCGCCGCCCGGATTAAGGCGCGGTTTCCAAAAACTTGGATGTCGGATTTTTGTCCATCGCCGTCCGCATCGCGTACTCGTTCTCAAATAGAACGACATAATTGCCCTTCTTGTCTTTCACGAGCGTCGTATTGATCCGGAACTTACCCGGGTCGATCTTATCGTCGACGATCCAACGGGCGAATTGAAACTGCATCCGGTGAAGCTGGATGTCTACGCCGTACTCCGCCTTCATCCGGTGCTCGAACACCTCGAACTGCAAATGCCCGACTACGCCGAGTATCGTCTCGTCGAAGTTGCCCGTGGAATAAAACACCTGTATCGTGCCTTCCTCCGTGAGCTGATCAAGCCCCTTCTGGTACTGCTTATGCTTCAGCGCGTTCTTAACCGTCACTTTCGCAAATATTTCCGGCGAGAACGTTGGAAGCTCATCGAATACGACCTCCGCTCCTTGCGATAAAGAATCCCCGATCCGGAATATGCCTGGATCAAACAATCCGATAATATCCCCCGGATAAGCGGTATCGACGATGTCGCGGTCCTGTGCAAGAAACTGCTGCGGCTGGGCCAGCTTGATATCCTTGCCGTTGCGCACATGCCGAACGCTCATCCCGCGTTCGAAACGGCCGGAGCAAATGCGAAGGAATGCGATCCGGTCGCGGTGCGCCGGATTCATGTTCGCTTGAATTTTGAACACGTAGCCGCTGAATTTCTCGTTCGTCGGCTCCACTACGCCTGTCGTACTCATCCGCGACGTCGGTTTCGGCGCAAGCTGCAGGAAGTTCTCAAGGAACGTCTGAACGCCGAAGTTGTTAACCGCGCTCCCGAAAAATACCGGCGTCAGCTCTCCTGCCCGCACCTTCTCGAGGTCGAACGGGTCGCCGGCTACATCCAGCAGCTCTATATCCTGAGTAAGCTGATCCGTCAGATAGTCGCCCGCCATCTCGCGGATGATCGGATCGTTATAACCGCTCACGGGGCGAACCTCAATCGTCGAATGATCGTTGCCCTGGAACAGCTCGACCTGATTTTTCATCCGGTCGTATACGCCGCACAGCTCGCGGCCCATGCCGATCGGCCAATTCATCGGCACCGAGCGGATGCCGAGCACCCGCTCCAGCTCCTCCATGAGCTCGAACGGGCTTTGCCCTTCGCGGTCCAGCTTATTAATAAACGTAAAGATCGGAATGCCGCGCTTGCGGCAGACCTGGAACAGCTTGATCGTCTGCGCCTCGACGCCCTTGGCGACGTCGATCAGCATGACCGCGCTGTCCGCCGCGGTCAACGTGCGGTAGGTGTCCTCGCTGAAGTCCTGGTGGCCGGGGGTATCCAGAATATTGACGCGATGCCCCAAATAGTCGAATTGCATTACGCTCGACGTAACGGAGATACCGCGCTGCTTCTCGATTTCCATCCAGTCGGATGTCGCGTGGCGGCTTGCTTTCCGGGCTTTGACCGACCCCGCAAGCCGAATGGCACCCCCGAATAGGAGGAGCTTCTCGGTCAGCGTCGTTTTTCCAGCGTCAGGGTGGGAGATAATGGCGAATGTGCGCCTCTTGTCTACTTCCTGTTTAATTTCTTCACTTAGCTTTTGGCTCATGCTTGCCTTCCCTTCATTGTACAGAGCATTCGTCAGCGCTTATTTGCCGCTGTTCGACACCCAAATCACGTTATCTTCCTCTTGTCCGTTCACCGGCCACCATTGGAAACCATCCTCGGCCAGCAGCTCGTTCGCTGCATCCGGCCCCCAAGAGCCCGCCGGATAATGCTTCAAATCATTTTTGTCCTCGCGCCATGCTTGCGCGATACGGTCAACGAACGACCATGCTTGGGATACCTCATCCCAGCGGGTGAAATAGGTGGAATCGCCGCGCGCGGCATCGTGAATCAGACGCTCATACGCTTCAGGCGTGTTAATGCCGATCTGGCAGCTTTGGCAGAATTCCATTGCTACCGGTTGAACGGAATTGTTCTCTCCCGGCGTTTTGGCGTTCACTTTAATATAGATGCCCTCAAGCGGATTGACGCGAATAACGAGCAGGTTCGGCGCCAGGTCATGGCGCTGCGCGAACAAGACGTTCTGCGGCATGGACTTGAATTCGATGACGACCTCGGTCGTCTTTACCGGAAGGCGCTTGCCGGTCCGGATATAGAACGGCACGCCGGCCCAGCGGAAATTATCGACGAATACCTTCGCCGCGAAATACGTTTCCGTCGTCGATTCCTCGTTCACCGATTCCTCCTGGCGGTAGCCCGGAAGCTCTTTTCCTTTGTAGCTGCCTTCGCTGTATTGTCCGCGGACGACCTTCGAACGCACATCTTCGCTCGACGCGTAGTTGCGAAGCGACCGAAGCACCTTCACCTTCTCGTCGCGGATATCCTCGCCATGCAGACGGCTTGGCGGCTCCATCGCAATCATGGTCAGCATTTGCAGCATATGATTTTGACCCATGTCGCGCAAAGCGCCTGACTTATCGTAATAACCTCCGCGGTCTTCCACCCCAACCGTTTCCGACAGCGTAATTTGAACATTGGCAATATGGTTATTATTCCATAACGGCTCAAAAAAAGCATTGGCAAAACGGATCACTTGTATATTTTGAACCATTTCCTTGCCCAGGTAGTGGTCGATCCTGAAAATTTCTTCTTCCTTAAACACCTGATTGATTTGCTCGTTCAGCTTCTGTGCGGAAGGAAGATCATAACCGAACGGCTTCTCGATGACGACGCGGTGCCAGCCGCTTGACTCCAATAGGCCGCCGTCTCGAAGATTGAACGAAACCGGTCCGAACAGAGACGGCGCAAGCGCCAAATAAAATAAACGGTTGCCCGGAATATTATACTTTGCATCCAGCTGATCGGACAGAAGACTCAGCTTGCGGAATCCTTCCACATCGTTAATGTCGAGTGACATATAGACGAAATGCTCCGCAAAACGGTTCCACAGCTCGGAATCGTCCGCTTTGTAACGGCAAAATTCAACAATCGATTCGTACAAGTCCGCACGGAACTGCTCATTCGTCCGGGGACGGCGGGCCAGGCCGACGACTGCAAAGTTTTCCGACAGCTTGCCATCTTTATATAAACTGAATAGGGCAGGAAACAACTTGCGTCTTGCCAGATCGCCTGTTGCGCCAAACAGATAATAAACTGCGCCCTCTGCGGAGACGGATTCCATATTGTTCATATAGGTCATTTGCCTCATTCTTTCCTATGTATTTTAGACAGCTTTACATGGTATGTAGTTTAACATATTCATCCTCAATTCGCTATTCAACGTACCATAAAAAACGAATAAAGAACGCGGCTAATTCTAATCCCGGCACGTTTCATTTCCCTTCCCCGCCGGCGCTGCCGGTGCTGTAATCCCCTGTTATGACAGGGACTCCAATCGAAATTGCGGTGCGGTCGGAATGCGTCTCTTTATGCAGGGCGATTTGCAAGTTCGCCGTTTTCCCGCTTCCGGCGTCGATGCTCGAACGAAGCATCCCGGTGTAGAAGGTTTCGCTTATCGTCCCCCCGTCCTCATAACGGTCAATGGGTTTGGCGTTCGCCAGCTTCATGATCTGACGGATTGGCTGATCGCTGTCGCTTTCCGAATAACCCTGCGCCTTCAAGCTGCTCGAGAAAGCTGCGCCGCTCTGTACAAGCTCCCCCGATATCGAAGCTGCTGCATCGAGAAGTACACTCCGATCTAGCTCCATGGACTCCCCCGTCTCCAGCAGCAGCATGAGCTGTTCCCCACCGTCTTCCTCCGACGCGAGGCTGAGTGAAATTCGTCCGCCGTATTCCGGCACCGTCCCCGTTACCGTTCTGCCTTCATTTTGCACGAGTTTGTCCAATGCCCTTCCCTTCTCATCCGTAAATAGCTTCTGTATCAGCTCCGTCATCAGCCCGGTCTTCCCCGTCACATTCCAGCGGATCGTCCAATCCGCGGCCTTCGAGCCGCCGATGAGCTGCTCGTCGCTCCATATCCATAAAGTATGCAAATCATGGCGAAGCGTTTGCTCCGCATTTGTCGCCCCGTCCGGCTCATTCCTCGCATCTATGATCCCCCAAGCCGCTCCGAGCAAAATAACGAGCAAAGCGAGCGATATGCCGGCTTTCGTACGTTTAGCGCGCTGCTGATCGGTCAGTTTTTTGCGCATAGGCATCGTTTCCTTTGGATTGTACATGAATATACTCTCCTATTCTCATGGAATGGGTGAACATCCATACACGTTTGCCTGTAGGTGAATACACTGATGGCAGGACTGAATTTGTTCATATCTTTCAGGAGGTGTCACCGGTCAAATGGAACCTATTTATCCGTTACGCGAAGATGTCATTCATCAATTTTGCGGTATGCCGGTTTGCGTTATCATGAATGACGGCACTCGTCATGTAGGCATACTGAGCTCCTGCCGAAATGGCAAAGTGCTGCTGAACGCGGAGACGAGCGGCGGAGCAGAGGCGGTGCTGGCCAAGGTCCAGCCGCAGGCTGTTAAGAAGAAAAAAGGCGCCAAAGGCAAGAAAGGATCGGACTTGAACACCGAGAAGGCCCATACGCAAGCCTATCTTGATGATCCGTATTATTACGGCCCTGGGTCATATTACCCGTGGGGCGGCGCGCTGGCGCTTGACTTGGCTCTGATTGCGTTCCTGTTCCTCTTGCTCTAACAAGGGTAAACGGCGGTTTTGTAAAACGGCCGGCGCTTCGCAGGAACCGTTAGCCGTATCATGCTGTCGTTCAGTAATCATTCGGAATTGCAGCTCGTCCGCGGCGGAATATAAGCCTTATATGATTAGTAAATGAAATGGTGCGGCAATGCTTAGATAAAGCGGAGCCGCTTTTTTTCCGTGAAGAAGGCTGCGGGAAAAGCTTGTAGCGACAAGTTTCGTCAGCCTTTTTATCCGTCCTGTAGTATGCTTCGGCTACTATTCGATTGAGAGGAGCATGTCTATGACCTCATCCGTCCGCTCGATTCGCGGCATCGAACGAACAGCAGTTTACTCGCCCGTACAGGCATCCGGCCCGTTCGCTCATTATCCACATCGGGGAGGAGAGCCGCAGCTGCCTCCCGATGATTACCGTGACTTGCACCGGACCTACCGGCAAGCTGCCGGCAGCGCGGCGGAATGGCTTCAGGCAGCAGGGCAGGCGCAGCGGGAGATGAACGAGCTAATTGGGGAGCTTAGCCGCAAGCTTCGGGAAGGCATCCCTGCCGATGAGAGCTTGCAAAAGCTTGCAGATACGCTGAACCGCCTGGAGTCGGCTTATCGGATGCATGCCCCTGCTCTGAAGCCAGAGCTATGGACCGCTGTCGTGCTTGCGTTGCGTCACCCCGCATCCGAAGCGCTAGACCTGCACCGCAGTAAGGCGGACGGGGCATGGATTTTCGGTGCGGCAACCGCAATCCCGGAGCAAAGTCGAGAGTCCGGATTAAGCCAAGAGAATAGCCGCGTTCAGAGTTGGGATCTGAAACAAAGCCAAGGGCTGAATTCGCGTCTGGAGCAATGTCAAGATCATGGATTGAGCAGTAATCTTATCAAGCGGCTCATGCTTGGCGCAGACGGCATGCTAAACGGATTAAAGCTTGCCTTGACGTACGGCGGTCAATTGAAAGCTCTTGATCTGGTGCAGCCCCGTTTTGCCGATACGCTGCCTTACACTGTTTATTACGGTGCAATGCAGAGCAACCGGCCTCTCCCTTATACCGGCCTGATTTTGAATCGATACGTTTGACGAAGGAAGCTTTAAAGAACCGGCCACTGTCAGCTATAAAGTGTTTTCTACAATAACTTTGCTCCGTTACTCGTCATTGGCGCGCTATCCTGTATATTCAGCAATAAAGGAACGGTTTCGCGATTATACAGCCAAATATGAGAAATTTTGCTTGATGGAGTCCATCATAGCTCATATGCCGCGCTTTACTGAACTTTCAAAATGTATAGATTCCAGTTATAGCGAGGCTTGTCGCGATAGCTCCTAGGACTCCTTCTTATTGTAATACTATTCGGCTGCAGCACGCATTTCCCTTCCAAATCGGAATAAAAATCCCGGAATCCGTCACTGAGCAGGTCCATAATCACCATTGCAGCGCGGAAAATCGATGTCCCATAGACCCGAAGCCGGCTGTATTCGTCTTACGGTAGCAATAGAACCTCTACCATCTCGCCTTTACCGGCGCCGCATGACCCGGACGGGATGACGGCAAGCCCGTCGGATTCGGCGATGGAGGCCATCATGCTTGATTTGGAGAAGGCAAGCGGATCGGCGCCGATACGTCCATCCGGCTGATAAAGCAGACGGGTGCGGACATACCGGTCGTGGGGACAAGGCTTATCAACGGCAGTGAGCAACTGCGCGTTAACCACTTTCGGTAAGGCTTCCCGGATGCCCTGTATCCGCAGCAGAGCCGGCCGTACGAACAGCTCGAACCCGACAAAGCAAGCTCCCGGGTTGCCGGACAGCGCGAACAGCAGCTTCCCTTCCAGCACGGCTGCCGACGTCGGACTTCCCGGCCGCATCGCCACGCGGTCAAAAAGCACACGGCTTGTCCGCTGTATACTGGGAAACGTGCCAGTATTCTGATGAACGGCGTGCTCATCGGCATACGTGCCAGTATTCTGATGAACGACGTGCTCATCGGCATACGTGCCAGTATTCTGATAATCGTCTTGCTTATTGGAATTCGCGCTGTGCGTGCCGTTAAGTTGGATGTTGTCTTCGGGCGGTTTCCGCTTACTTTCATCTATCCGATTCTGCCCTCGCTCCACGCTCGTCCAGCCTCCGTTCTTGATGGAGCGGAGAATGTCTGCCATGACATCGAAGTCTCCAACGGAGACCCCGCCGGTCGTAACGATCAGGTCGGCGTCATCCCACACGCGGGCCAGCGAAGCCGCGATCGCGTCCGGATCGTCGGGCAGCGTGCCGCATAATATCGGCTCGGCGCCGCTTTGCTCGATCATGGCCGCGACCATCCAGCTGTTGCTGTCGCGGATCCGGCCCGGCGCAAGCGGCGCCGCAACCGGCAGCAATTCGCTGCCGGTCGCGTACACCGCGACGCGCGGGCGCCGCTGCACCGGCACATCGGCATAGCCGAATGTGCCGAGCAGCGCGACATGGCCCGGCCGCACAAGCGTGCCGGCCGGGGCCAAAACGCTCCCAAGGCGAAATTCCTCGCCTTGGGGCGCAATGTTCTGGCCGGGCCGGCCGGCGTGCTTAATCAGCACCGCCGCCGAACCATCGGCCAGAATCGCTTCCGCGGTCTGCTCGAGCATGACGACCGCGTCCGCTCCCGCAGGCACAGCCGCGCCGGTCATAATGCGCGCGGCCGTGCCCGCTTCAACGTTCGCCAGGGCGATTCCGCCCGCCGCGACCGAATCAACGACGCGCAGCGTCGCCGGCTGCTCCGGCGACGCCTGCGCCACATCTGCCGCGCGCACGGCGTAGCCGTCGAGCCCCGAGCGCGCGAAGGGCGGCCAGTCGCTTGACGCGTGCAGCGTCTGCGCAAGCCTGCGGCCGCCGCACTCGCGCAGCGGGACCAGCTCGCTGCCGCAGCGCAGTCCGTCCGCAGCCGCAAGCACCCGCTGCTGCGCCTCTACCACCTTCACCGCCCGCCGGTTGAATCGGCCGGACTGCCCTGTTCCTATCTGTTCAGACACAAAATAAACCTCCCGTTGCAGCATGCAGTTGTTTCTTCGCCTGCCAAGCTATTTATCAACTATTTTACTATGTATGGTAAACTAAAACCAAACGAATTCAGCATCAATTTCATCTCATTCGGTGAAGGAGAACCCTATGCAGCGAGCAGACAGCCACACTCCGCTTATTTTCCAAATCGTTGGATACAAAAATACCGGCAAAACCACGTTGGTTTGCCGGCTGACGGAATGTTTCAAACAAGCGGGTTATAAGGTTGGCACGATTAAGCGCGATGCGCATGATTTTCAGATCGACACGCCTGGAACCGACACATGGAAGCATCAGAAGGCCGGCGCCGACTATACGGCCATCACCTCGGCAGCTCGTACCGCGATCATGAAGCAGCACGAAGAGCCTCTCGAGCAATTAATCTCGCATATGCGGGATGCGGATGTCATTCTCATAGAGGGCTTCAAAGGGGCCGGATATCCTAAAATCATCATGATTCGGTCGGCCGGCGACCTCGAACTGCTGCAAGCCGTATCCCGCCCGATTGCCGCCGCCGTATGGCCGGATGCCTTGCCGGATATCGTTCAGAGACTGACCGTACCTGCGATCGGAATCGATCAGATCGGCCAGATTTACCAGTTGGTTTTATCCTTGGCAGATTGATTGGTTCATGCTCGCTAATCGGCAATCCCCTGCTTGAGCGCGTAGATCGCTGCTTGCGTGCGGTCCTCCACCTCAAGCTTGTTGAAAATATTCGTAATATGGAACTTCACCGTCTTCACGCCGATGAACAGTTCGTCGGCGATCTCCTGATTCGAGCGCCCCTGCGCTACGCGCCTCAGCACTTCCATCTCGCGGTCCGTCAAATCCTCATGAAGCGGAGCTTGCTCCTGCTTCGGCTGACGGAACCGGTTCATCATTTTCGCCGCCACCTGCGACTCCAGCACGGACTGCCCTCTGGCAGCAGCCCGAATCGCGTCCGCGATCTCGGTTGCTCGCGACGTCTTCAGCAAATAGCTGAACGCGCCCGCTTCAATAACCGGATACAGCTTGCTGTCATCCAGATAGCTTGTCAATACGATGACTTTACAATCCGGATATAGCTCAAGCAGCTTGGCTGTCGTCTCGACTCCGTCCATGCCGTCCATTACCAAATCCATAAGTACAACGTCAGGTTTGTAAGCCTGCGCTAACCGGATGCCGTCCATCCCGTTGCTGGCTTCCCCGACAACCTCTATGCCTTCCTCCGTATCCAGCACTGCCGCAAGTCCGATGCGCACCATTTCATGATCATCGACAAGCAGTACTTTTACAGGCTGACCCAATTGCTCAATCGCCTCCACGCCTTACACCGCCCCTAATATATTCTTTCCGATTCATCGGTCATATACTAACTTATGATTTCGTTTCACGCATGCCGTCCACCGGTACCATAATATGAATTCGCGTTCCGTCTCCCGGCTTCGAGAGCATCTGCAAGGAACCGCCAAGCTCATTAACGCGCTCTTCCATCGTTAGAAGCCCGTAGGAGGTTTGTTTCTTCGCTTCAAGATCGAAACCGATCCCGCTGTCCTGCAAAATCATATGCACTTCCTTGCCGATCTGCTGAAGCCTGATTTCCATCGCATCCGCCTTCGAATGCCGCAGCGTATTCGATAACGCCTCTTGGGCTATGCGGAACAAATGGTCCTCCGCCTGCGGCTGGAGCAAAATCGTTTCATCAACCTCCAGCGTAATATTCATCGGCACCTTCTGCTTCAACTCTTCCACCAGCAAAGTAAGCGCTTGGCCTAAGCTTTTGCCATCCAGGTGGACGGGCCGAAGATGGAGCAGCAGCGCGCGCATTTCCGATTGGGCGACCGCAGCCATCTCTTCAATGAGCTGCACCTGTCGCTTCGCCCGCTCCCAATCCCGTTCAATCGTCCGGCTGACAGCCGTGGCCGTCATCGAGATGGCGAACAGCTGCTGGCTTACCGCATCATGCAGCTCGCGCGCAAGACGCTGCCGCTCCTCGATCACCGCCGTGAACTTCACCTTGGCGGTCCATTGCGGGTCAACCTGCTCCTGCTCCGATAATTCATCGTCCGCAGCCTCGCCGTTATCCAAAGTGACCGCGAAGCGCCGTTTCATCTGCTGCTCGGTGAGCCGCTTGATGGCTTCCTTTAATCTGGAGTTTTGCAAGTAGCCGTTCAGCGCCGCTGCGGCGAGTCCCGCCCCAACGATGGATAACCCTATGATCGCCCATTTGCCCTGAAGCGTGAGCAGCTCCACGTAACCGATGCCCTGCAGCACAATAACGACCAAGCTGATGATGATAAGAAGCCATAATATCGTTTCCGTAACAATCCGCTTGCGGGCCGCATGATTTGGCTGCTCTTCCCTATTGCTCTGCTCCATACGGCACACTTCCTTTAAGTATCATTATAATCATTGTACCTAGATTATGTTATCCTTGCCAAGCGTAACCGGCGATAACCCGACTAAAAAACAGGAAAGAGCAGACCGTCAGCACGGTCCGCCGCTTCCTGCCCTCAACCGCTTACTCTTCAATCGAAGTTTTGCTTAAAGAAGGAGTTTGATTTAGCTTGTTTTTGAGCGCTTCAAGCTGCTCATCTACCTTATGCTGCTTCTCTACGTCAGCTGCGTTCAGGCTGCGGGTTGTGCCGCTGTAGGAGTTTGGCGAGCGAAGCACGTCGGCTTCCGCTTCCAATTGCATGATTTTTTCTTCCATCCGGTAGAAGCCGCGGGATGCCGTACCGCTGTCGATCGTATGATTTGCCGTCAATTGCGCCATTTGTTTCTGCGCTTTCGCTACTTGTGCGCGGGAAGCGAGTTCGTTGCGCTTATTGCGCAGCTGGTAGAACTCATCCTTCATCGAATGCAGCTGCTGCATCAACTCATCCGCTTGCTGTTTCGATTGTGCGTGCAGCTCAGCGTACTCGGCTACCTTTTGGTCGAAATACAGCTTTTCTTCCAGCAGCTTACGCGCAAGCTCCTCTTGTCCGGCTCTCAGAGCCGCTTCCGCTTTCGATTCGCGATCCGCCGTACTGCGAGCCGCTTCCTCAACGCGCTGCTTCATGCGGCGCTCGTTCGCCATTTGTTTCGCTACCGTTACTTCAGCCTGATGAATTTCAGACTCCATATCGCGAAGATATTGGTTAAGCATTACAATCGGATCTTCCATTTTGTCCAACGCCTCATTTAGCGATGCCTTCGTCATATCCTTCATGCGTTTGAAAATTCCCATATTAAAATTCTCCCTTCTCGTATTTAGCAATTTTGGCTTTCAGTTCTTCAATTTCACGACGCAGTGCTTTTTTCTCCAAATCGTCCATCATACTATCGAATTGCGATGGCGCCGGCGCAGTGCCGACTCCAGGCTGGGCTCCATGCCATGGGCCTTGCGATTGCGGCGGGTTTTTGTAAGGTCCGCCGTATTGCGGCGGCTGCGAGCCGTATCCGTTAGGGTAGCCTCCGCCATAACCGTTGCCGAAGCCGTTCGGACCAAAGTTCGAATAAAGCGGCGGTTCTTTCGGTACGACCAGACCGGCGATCAAGTAGATCACGATGACGGCACCGCTTGTAAAGATGGTCACCACGATGAGTAAGATCCGCAGCAGCGTCGCGTCGACGTTGAACATTTCCGCTAATCCGCCGCAGAGGCCGAATAGCTTCTTGTCGCGTGTAGAGCGGTAAAATTTTTTCAAGACGACCATCCTTCCTTCTCAAGCTTCCGTTTCAGCTGCTCCAGTTCCCGTTCGATAACGGACTGCACGGTATGTCCCGCTTCCGTTACGAATTCCTGCCCCATTCTGCGAATGTCGCGCAAGCTCTTCGCTTCGTGCTCCATCCCGCTAATGTGGTCTTCCAGTCTTCTGAACACGGCACCCGGTTGCGCCCCTTGCTCGCTGAATCCGGCTTGATAGCGGCTGTTCAAGCGTTGTTGAAGTCTGAGCGATTCCATCCGTGCCGCATAATATTCGCGTTTATCGTAGACGGTTTGATATTCACTGCGCATTTCGCGCAGTTGATCTTCGAGATCGACTGTATTTTGACGGCTTTGCTCGTAAAGCTCGCGATATTGCACCGCCCGCTCTTCGGAACTTGCTTTCTCGTGAAGCGCGATTCGGGCCATTTGCTCTTCGCCTGCTTTAAGCGCCGTGAGTGCTTGGTTCTCGCGTCTTTCCTTTTGCTGCTCCGCTTGAAGCCACTGGGCTTTCAAGTGATTGCTGTGAGCGGTATATTGCTGATAGAGTTTCTCTGCTTGAATGATATCTTCTCTCGTGGACCACAGGAACTGGTCAATCATGCGAACCGGGTCTTCCGATTTCTCAAGCCTTTCATTTAAAGTAGCGACTGTAATGTCGCGAACTCGTTTCATAATACTCATTGATTGTCCTCCTGTCTTTTATCGATCGCAGACCTTAGTAGACTCTGCGTTTGTCTTTTTTGAAAAGGCTGATGCCAACCACGATCAGTCCTGCGGCCAGAAGCAGCATGACGATGCCGCCAAGCTTGCCGAGTAACATCATCGCGCCGATGACGATAAGTATTCCGCCAATCCATTTCTTGCCGTTCATCCATCCGACAATCCCAAATCCGATTAATATAAACGGAAGCAAGAATCCGAGTATCGCGCCGAAATTAATGCCGATAAAATTAAGTACCGCGATGCCGCCCACGACAACGAGCAGGACTCCCAAAGCGCTTTTTCCATTCATGTTCACGTTCAACTCCTTTCGACCATTATGGTTTCACTATTTTCACTTGCTGCTTTGTGTTGCTCTTGCTTATGTACTTAGTTTAGATCAATTCCCTTCTTTATAAAACGGACCTTCGGCGGTTTTCGCACTAGACTTAGGTCGAGTCGCCCGCCCGTCTTAAGGGACGAAGCTGATTAATTCATTGTCAATCTCATTGCAGCAGGCTTATTTCTTCCGCTTTATCGGCGGCAGCCTCTATACCCCTTAAAATGAAAAAAGTGCCGGTAAGCCTGCTAGCTTAGCGGCACTTCTATTCGTGTTTCATTTTACTGTTTCATTTTTACTGTTTATTCCTGCTTGCCAGAAATTTATTGAATTGCACTTGCTTCTCGGCAATGATTTTGTCGATGCCTGCCGCCTTAAGCTTCTCCCTATATTCCGGCAGCACGTTGTCGACATCAAGTGATCCTGTATCCAGAGCGGTTTGATATTGACGGTTAACATTAACGACAGCCGCGATTTCAGCTCTTACCGAATCACCGTCAAATACGAAGCCAAGTCCGGGTGACATGATCGCGTTTTGATTGAAGGATCTAAACTTATTCCATTTATCCGGATCCTCCGTATCCCACACATAATTCAGAAATTGATTACCGAACATCCAGTTTGAACCGATATGGTATGCCTTCGGATTTTCGGTCGGTTTAATCACATTGTCGCTTACCTTTATATAGTGCTTTCCCTCAATACCATAATTCAATAAATTATTTAAATATTTATCCGTGTGCAGCAGGTTAATGAACATCATTGCCCGGGCGGGGTCTTGAGACGTCGAAGATATGCCGAGCATTGAGCCTGCCGTTTCCGATGTTGCGATCGTCTTTGCGTTCAATTCCAATTGCGCCAGTTTGCCGATCAATCCGGTTTGAATAGCTAACTCTGCGTCCTTGCCCGGCTTTAACGCAGCCGTAACGGAAAACACATCGCCTGACTTTAAAGCGTCGTTATTCATCGTCTGCGTTGTAGCCGCATCTCTATTAATGTACCCTTTTTTGTAATACTGACGCGTAATCCGCAATGTCTCGACATAGCGCTCAACCTCGTAGCTTGGCAATACCTTCGTACTGCTCCCGTCCTTTAGGATGATACCGGGAATGGATGTATCGCCAAGCGCATCATAATTGCCGATGTAATGAGCGTTCAACGTTTCATCCTGCTTCATGTATAAAGGAATCATGCCCGGTTTCTTCTCAAGTACGACCCGGTAAACGGCATCCAAATCTTGTATTTTTTTCACTTTGGACATATCCAAACCGAGCTCTTCGGCAATATCGGCGCGATATACGATACCGCCTTGCGCAGCAAATTCCTTATTTGTCGGCACGGCGTAGTTTTTTCCGTCAAGTTTTGCGCCTTCAAGAAAGACCTGATCAAGCGTTTGCAAAATGCCCTGTCCATGCTGCTCCAATAAATCGTCAAGTTCAAGGAAAGCGCCTTTCGATACATTAACCGCATGCTTGTTCCATTGCGCGGTGAATAGGATATCAACCTTCTCGCGTGAAGCAATCATCAGATTGATTTTGTTGTCCCACGGGCCCCAATCAATTGGCATAAGATCTATTTTCGCATTTATTTTCTGCATCAAATAATCATTCATTGCCGATTCGATTTCCTCTTCATCCTGTTGAGGCGTTCCTATATATACAAACTTTAACGTGTAGGGCTCCAACTTATTGCTGCTTCTACCGGCATAGCTGCTCCTATTTATTGAAGCGCTTTCAATGTTAACGTCTTTTGACATATTATCATTGCCGCTATGCCGCGAGTTAGCCGCATCCCGCAGCCCGGAGCACGCGCTTAACAGGAATAGGCAAGCCATTATAATCATCCCTGCGCGGAAAGGACCGCTCGCCGTCTGGATCATATTTGAATTGCCCCCTAACAGGATGATAATTGCATTAGTTTTATTCTAAAGAATAATCACAAAAATGCAACTGGAAAAACCCGCACCATCTACCAAGTGCGGGCCTTTTCACTTTTATTGCAGGCCCCCCTGTTACTTGTTTGCCAGGAAAGCGTCGTATTGTTTTTGCTTCTCTGCGACGACCTTGTCTACGCCTGCAGCTTTCAGCTTCTCTTCATATTCAGGAAGCACTTTGTCAACATCTACTGAACCTGTTTCAAGCGCTCTTTGGTACTGTTTAATTACATTGGCAATAGCGCCAACTTCGGCTTTCACGGGTTCGCTGTCAAATACGAAGCCAAGAGCTGGCGATACTTTTGCATTCTGGTTGAATTCCTTGAATTTCGCCCATTTGTCCGGATCCTCTGTATCCCATACATAGTTGAGGAACTGATTGCCGAACATCCATGCAGAGCCCGGATTGTAACTAGCCGTATTTCCTGTAGCCGTAATGATCTCACCGTTTCTTGTGTAGTGATCGCCTTCGATACCGAAGTTGAGAAGATTATTAATTTCTTTGTCCGTATGCAATAGGTTAATTAGCATCATCGCACGATCCGGATCTTTGGACGTTGAAGAAATACCAAGCATCGACCCTGCTGTTTCTGATGTAGCAACCGTTTTCTCCGTCATCATGATTTGGGCAAGCTTGCCTGTCAATCCGGCGGCGCTTGCAATTTCTGCGTCTTTCCCCGGTTTCATTGGCTCGATTGTAGAGAATACAGAACCAGCCTTCCATGCATCACCGGAAGATACTTGCGTGGTCGCGGCGTCTGCATTAATGTAACCTTTCTTGAAGAAATCGCGGGTCAGGTTCAAATATTCCTTGTAGCGGTCCAGCTGTTCGATCGGCAATACCGTTGTGGCATCTTGGTCCTTTAAAATTGCGCCTGGAATCGTCGAATCGCCCAGGAAATCGTAATTGGCAAAGAAGTGCGAGTTAAATGTGCCTGCCGTTGTGTACAGTGGCGTCATTTCAGGTTTCTTCTCTTTTACAATCGCGTAGACTGCATCCAGATCTTGAGGCGTTTTTACATTGCTCATATCAATACCGAGCTCATCGGTAATATCTTTGCGATATACGATACCGCCAGCTGCCGCTAGTTCCTTATTCGTCGGTACCCCATAATTTTTGCCGTTGATTTTTGCGCCGTCGAGGAATGCCGGATCAAGAGATTCCTTAATGCCCTGGCCGTAATTATCGATGAGATCACCGAGTTCAATAAACGCGCCTTTACCGACATTTTTAGCGTGTCCGTTCCACTGCGCCGTGAATATAATGTCTACTGCTTCACGGGATGCAATCATTAAGTTAATTTTGTCATCCCATGCGCCCCAATCAATCGGCATAAGATCGATGGTCGCATTTATTTTCTCCGTTAGCAGCTTATTTAAAGCTTCTTCGACTTTTTTCTCATCCGTTTGCGGTGTACCCGGAAAAACCAATGATATTTTATAGGGCTTAAGATCTGCTGCTGTTGCGTCTTCTGATGCGGCCGGCTTGTTCGTTGCGGCATTTTCTTTCACAGTCTCTGCATTGTTTTTAGCATTGTTGCCTGAACATGCCGATACAACTAATACGATAGTCATCAACATCAGAAGAAGCATGGATGTTTTTTGTTTAACGTGCTTCATAACGGGTGGACCTCCCTTAAGAAATAAGTTTATATGCTAAACCGGCATTGCCGGTTACAGCCGATCATAAGCAAACCGGTTATCAGCCTTTAACTGCGCCGACGGTCAGCCCTTTCACAAAATATTTTTGAAAGAACGGGTAAGCGAATATAATAGGTCCGATCCCTACGACAACCATCGCCATACGAACCGTCTCGCTCGGAAATTTGAAAGTGCCTCCGGCCGCTGTTATGGCCGCTGCAGCCGTGCTGTTATTCGCCAGGAATTGAATATTCAGCATGGTCTTGTACATCAAATATTGAACGGTAATGTTGGCATCCTTCGTAATGAACACCAAGCTTAGAAACCAATCATTCCAATACGTAAGCGTTTGAAAGAGCGCAACGGTCGCCAGCACCGGCATTGATAATGGAAGCACGATCTTCACGAAAATAGTCAGTTCGCCTGCACCGTCAATTTTCGCCGATTCCAAAACTGCGGCAGGAATCGTCGTCTGAAAGAATGTACGAATAATGAGAACGAAGAAAGCAGCTACTAGAAGCGGCATAATAAGCGCCCACAGCGTATCTTTCAGATCCAGCACCTGCACATATACCAAGTACCATGGGACAAGTCCGCCCGAGAACAGCATTGTGAAAAAAACGAAGAAGGTGAAAAACTTGGCATGCGGAAAATCTGTCCTGGAAATCGGATATGCATACAATGCCATGATAATTAAGCTGAGCGTTGTTCCGATGATGGTTACCAGTATAGAAATGCTATAAGAACGAAAAATTTGTGTTGCATCCTTAAACAGGAATTGATAGGCTGCCAAATCAAACTTCGAAGGTATAAATTGATAGCCTTCGCGTATGACCGTTCCTTCGTCGGATACGGACACCATGACGATCAATACAAGGGGAACAATGCATAGCAGTGAATAGACGATGAAGAAAATATTGATGCCTAGAGAAGCCGGTTTCGACAACTGGTTATTCAGATTGGACCGGGACGAAATCTTCTCAACTGCTTCCATAGGTTCACCTCCGATAGTTATTTAAAAAAGGCCTTGCTGCGTGATCATGAACTAAAATAAAGCGTTATCTTTATTAATGCGCCGTACGACCCAATTCGAAAGGAATACCAGAGTAAAGCCGACGACCGATTGTAGCAGGCCGGCCGCTGAAGATAAGCCGATGTCTCCTACTGTCAGAAACGTGCGATATACGTAAGTGTCGATAACATTCGTAACCGGGAACAATACGCCTGATTCTCTTGGCACCTGGAAGAACAGCCCGAAGTCTGCATTGAATATTTTCCCGATCTGAAGCAGTGTCATAATCGTAATGATCGGCATGATAAGCGGAATCGTTATGCCCGTTATTTGCTTCCACTTGCTTGCCCCGTCAATGGTAGCGGCCTCATAATACTCATCGTCGATTCCAATAATGGCTGCCATATAGATAACTGTAAAGTAACCCATATTTTTCCAAGTATTTACGATCGGCAAAATGTAAGGCCAAACCTCCTGCGTGAAGTACCATTGCACCTTTTCGAGTCCTAATGCCGGAAGCAGCGAAGTGTTCAAGTAGCCATGCTCATCGCTTAAGAAACCGAAGACGAGATAGCTGATAACGACCATCGATAGGAAATAAGGAAGAAACATTATCGTTTGGTGGAGCTTCGCGACAAACCGGCTTCTTATTTCATTCAACATAATCGCAAATGCAAGCGGAAAAATTAAATTTAATATAATGAAGCCCGAGTTGTATAACAACGTGTTTCGCGTAATAATCCATGCATCCGATGTTTTAAACAAGTATTCGAAATTTGTAAGCCCGCTCCATGCGCTTCCCAATATGCCATCCGCGTAATTGATATTTTTGAACGCGATCATGATACCGAACATGGGAATGTAATTATTTAATACCAGCAGTGCGATGGCTGGGAGCATCATTAGGTAAAACATCCAGTATTTGCGAAAAATGTCCAGCTGCGATTTCTTTCCAGCTTTTATTTTTGGAATATAGGCGGTTGATACCGCTTCCATGGCTTGTTTTTCCATCGCCTTCCTCCTCCTCTTTCTGTATCTTAAGTACTTGCTCTTCTATGTCCATTGTATAAAAAAAAGACGCCGACAACTGTCGGCGCCGTGACTATATTAACGGTCCTGTGACTTTCCAACTATACGTCCTGGTACTTTTTGCGATATTCCTGCGGCGTCAGGCCGGTCATTTTCTTAAACAGCTTGGAAAAGTGTGAAAAATTAGCGTAACCGACCGCGACAGCGATATCGCTGATTCGGTTGTTCGTCTTTTCCAGCTCAACGCGAGCCTTCCCAATTCGAAGTCTAACCAAATAGTCCGTTAATGAGAAACCGGTTTCTCTGCGGAACAAGCGCGATAGGTATGCGGGATTCAAAAATACGCGCTTGGCTGCAAGTTCACGGCTGAATTCTTCGCCCAGATTTTCTTCCATGTACCGTTGAATCTTCTCCACCGCCTGCGATACGTCTTTGCCGTTTTGATTAGCGTATTCGCATATCTGCAAGCTTAGCTGCTGCGTCCACGCCCGCATCCGGGACAGCGACTTGAGGACGTTCTCTCCAACCTCCCACTCTTTCTTAGCAAACACATCGGTCATCGGCACCGATTTTTTATTAAACCACTGAAAGATCATGTTCATGAAGCCAAAATAAAAGGAAGCCATATACGTATAATCGACCTTGCTGGCCTGCATTTGATCGAAGCATTCATCAATGCGCATCGATAACTCCGTTTGCTTGCCCGACTCCAGCAGGAGTGCCCAGTCGGCGAAATGAACCTGCTGTGGAGCAGCATGCCCTAGCGTTCGTTTGTGATCCCGCTCCAAAATAACTGCGCAAATCGCACTCACATTACTTCGTTCAAGCTCCAATAGCGACTCGACGGCCGAGCGTATTTGCCGGACCTCCACTTTCTCTCCAATGTAACAAGAAAGATGACAATGCAGCATATTTTTGCATTGATGAATAAACTGGTTGCATCTGGCCTCAATCGTTGCCGATTCATTCTCATCATCCTTTGAGCTATAAAACAGTGCGTACATGATTCCGTTGCCGTCCTGAACAATATGTCCCGAATCGTTCTGAAGGATAATCTCCTCGGCAGCATTTTTGACTCCGTACGTCATAATTTCCTCATCACGGGCAGACCACTCCTCCCGCCATTGTTCAATACTGATCAGCACTGTCCTTATAGGACTTTCAGCATGAAGCTGTAAAGCGTAAGTCTGCATCATGGAATCGAGATGCTGAGGCGCCGCAGATTGCCGATAATGTAAGACGTCCTGCCAGAACCGCTCGATTAGGATCGGGCGTTGTTTGTTCCATTGCTCATAAAACAAATCGTAGGTTCCTCGGATTTTTGCGAGCTGCTCGAAATCACGTACTTTGTCCAGCGCCTTGTTTACGCATGCCTTCAACACATGATGATCAATCGGCTTAAGCAAATAATCAAAGCAATCGAGTTGAACCGCCTGCTGCGCATACTTGAAATCGGCATGTCCTGTTAGGAAAATGGTTACGACGGTTGGACAATTTTCATTCATCCACTCGAGCAAATCAATCCCGCTCTGATTCGGCATATCGATATCGGATAGGACGATGTGTATCGTATGCTCCGTCAATAAGGTCCTTGCTTCTTCGACATCATATGCCGTGTAAATAGTAGAAATGGGCAACGATGACCAA
The DNA here is from genome assembly GCF_000422465.1 of Paenibacillus harenae DSM 16969. Taxonomy (GTDB): domain Bacteria; phylum Bacillota; class Bacilli; order Paenibacillales; family Paenibacillaceae; genus Pristimantibacillus; species Pristimantibacillus harenae. Next base: position 968,146 of record NZ_KE383843.1, read on the forward strand.
TCTATCCCTTTTTCAATGCCGCGAATCGCTATTTCCTCATCATCAACGACTAACAAATTATACAACTGCGCTGCCTCCTTCCATCTGCTTTGGAAATACGATAGTAACAATTGCGCCGCTGCCTTCCGTTTGATTTCTGAAGGTAATTGAAGCACTCTCGCCATACAGCAGATCAAGCCTGTGAATGACATTCATAATTCCTAAGCTGTATTGTTCAGCTTGCTGCAGCGGTTCTCTGTTCTGAAGTTTTCTCAGCACATCCGGACTAAAGCCGCCCCCATTATCGCGAATGGTTAGAGTAAAGCCCCTGTCCTCATTCATTTCAGCCCCTATATAAATTTGAAATAGCTGTCTGCGGTTCTTAAATCCATGTATAATCGAATTTTCAACAAAAGGCTGTATGGTCAAAGCGGCAATCGGATAATTTAAAACCGTATCCATTCCGTCGAACGTACATTGCAACTTGTCCGGGAAACGTATTTTTTGAATGGTTATATAGTTTTCGATATGCGTTAATTCTTCCTTGAGCGTTATCGTATCCCGGTTCGCCTTCATAATGAAACGGAAATAATCTGCTAGATGCAGCGACATCTTTTTAACGGTTTCCGTATCGTTTAGAGCAGCAAGATTATAGATAATATTTAAGCTGTTCATATAAAAATGCGGATTGATTTGTGCCTGCAGTTGTTTTAATTCCCCTTGCTTCACTCGCAGCTGTTCTTCATAAACATCGATTTTTAAATTTTTGATTTGCTCCGCCATAATGTTAAACGTATTCCCCAAAAATTCAAATTCAAGGGACTTGTTCTTCTTCAGCCTTACATCCAGCATGCCAAGAGAGATCTTCTTCATCCCGAGTATCAACTCATGCAGCGGTTTAAAAAGCATGTTGCGCATAAAAACCAAGTAAATAAGTAAAATCGCTAGAAATCCTATGGGAGCGAATAATGTTGCATTTCGGAAAAAAAGCAGGTTACGCAGCAGCGTCTCCTCCGGAATGACGACCCGGTAATCAATATTAACCAAATCGCTCATCCTGTCCATGACCAAATAAGCAGCCCCCGTCTCATGATCAGTCAGCGATTCATAGGGCTCCATCGATATTTCATTGTTTAAGTCAGGCGATGATAAGCTTTCCGTTAAGGATTGTACAAGACGGTTACCTTCACGGAGATAAATGCCGTTATGACCAATATCACCGTCGCTCCATTGAATTGAGAGCATTGAGTTTATATCCTGCACTTTAATAATTGCTCCAACATAAAGTCCTTCCGAAGCTTTGATGAAATTAATAAGAAAATATTTTCCCGGCATCCGGTCGTCCGCTCTGACTTCCCAAGTGTGCTGATCATTAAGCGCCAGGTTTTTTTCCGTTGTCATAACATCCATATGGGATTGAATCATTTTTTTCGTATCATTGTATACGCCGTTTGTTCCGAAAATGATGTCATTATTGTGATACAAAAAAACGGCATCAATTAAATTATATACGCCGACATCGCGATTCAACTTCGAGTCGATCCTTATTTTCGTTAAGGTGTACCCGTCACTGTCTATCGGAAATGACATGAGAAGGCCTACATCGGAGTCAAGGACGGACATCTTATATAAATAATCATTAATTTGACCCAGGTTGCGGTCGGTCTGTCCGACAAAAATATCAAGTGTATTTCGGTATGTCTCCGACACCTTTTCCTTGACAATATCCCTCGAGTAACTGTTATTAATAAGCATATAAACGACAACCGGCAGCATAACCCCCATAAATCCGATAATAAGACGAGTTCTAATTGATTTACCGTATTTCACGTTATGCTATCCTCCGATCGTTTCTCAGACTATCTATTATTTTAACATTTAAAGCGTTTTCTTAACATCTATTGTGTACATGAATAAACATTATGCAACGGGGCATTATATTATCGACGGTGTGAAGAGAGGTGTGGTTCCGTTGGACCTTTTGGGACTTGGACTACAGGAGGAATTTAAATAATCACTTAGCTAAACAGGAAGCGAGGGGTTGTGTCGCAGAATACTTCTGAAACACACATGCTTCGTAGCCATCCGGTAATACGGTGAAATTACGAGCAGTGCCCAAGTTTTACGATTTATGTGAAGTTGATTAATAAGAAGACTCAGTCGATCAAACACCGTCGGGAGAGCCCCTAAAAAGGCTCTCTTTTCATGTGATCAAATGCAAAAACGCTGACTGCGTAAGTACACAGTCAGCATTAAATTAATGATCAATATTTAAAAGATGGTGCCGGTGAGAGGACTCGAACCTCCACGGTTTCCCTCACGATTTTGAGTCGCGCGCGTCTGCCATTCCGCCACACCGACAATCAAAAGAAAATGGCGTGCCCTAAGAGATTCGAACTCCTGACCTTTTGATTCGTAGTCAAACGCTCTATCCAGCTGAGCTAAGGGCACATATGATCTTTTTAGTAAAAATGTGGAGGCGCCACCCAGACTCGAACTGGGGGTAGAGCTTTTGCAGAGCTCTGCCTTACCACTTGGCTATGGCGCCAAATTAATGGAGCGGAAGACGGGAATCGAACCCGCGACCCTCGCCTTGGCAAGGCGATGCTCTACCGCTGAGCCACTTCCGCAAATAAATGGCTGGGGATTCAGGGATCGAACCTGAGAATGACGGAGTCAAAGTCCGTTGCCTTACCGCTTGGCTAATCCCCAACGAATTTTGCATTGCTTAATTTGAAATAATGGGGCGGACGAGGGGAATTGAACCCCCGAATGTCGGATCCACAAACCGATGCGTTAACCACTTCGCCACGACCGCCGCAATAAAATATTCAATTGGCAGGGGCAGCAGGAATTGAACCCACACCAAAGGTTTTGGAGACCTTTGTTCTACCTTTAAACTATGCCCCTAAGGTAAACTGGTGGAGGATGATGGATTCGAACCACCGAACTCAGAGAGAGCAGATTTACAGTCTGCCGTGTTTAGCCACTTCACTAATCCTCCATGTGGTGCCGTCGAGAGGACTTGAACCCCCAACCTACTGATTACAAGTCAGTTGCTCTACCAGTTGAGCTACAACGGCATATTCACTTATTCTTGCTTGTACTTCCTAAAATGGTGGCTCGGGACGGAATCGAACCGCCGACACGAGGATTTTCAGTCCTCTGCTCTACCGACTGAGCTACCGAGCCTGATGTTTTTAAATGGCGGAGCTGACGGGATTCGAACCCGCGGTCTCCTGCGTGACAGGCAGGCATGTTAGGCCTCTACACCACAGCTCCACATCATATTCTCGGAAACTTCCGAAAGGTAAAGTTTGGTTGCGGGGGCAGGATTTGAACCTGCGGCCTTCGGGTTATGAGCCCGACGAGCTACCGGGCTGCTCCACCCCGCGTCATTAAAAAGATAAATGGTGGAGGATGACGGGATCGAACCGCCGACCCTCTGCTTGTAAGGCAGATGCTCTCCCAGCTGAGCTAATCCTCCATGTCATGAGCGACTTTTATATCTTATCATGTGCTAGATTCTAAAGTCAAGCTCTTTTTTTGAAAAATGTTGGTGACCCGTAGGGGATTCGAACCCCTGTTACCTCCGTGAAAGGGAGGTGTCTTAACCCCTTGACCAACGGGCCGCATTATGGCAGAGAGGAAGGGATTCGAACCCTCGAGACCCGGTTAGAGCCTACACGATTTCCAATCGTGCTCCTTCGACCACTCGGACACCTCTCTATAATGGCTCCCCGAACAGGACTCGAACCTGTGACAACTCGATTAACAGTCGAGTGCTCTACCAACTGAGCTATCAGGGAATAGTTATCGATGATTATTCTCCTCCATTGCTTTGGAAAAAACATCATCATCTTTTCAAGACGCTTGCGCCCTGAAAACCGGATACGAAAGAAATGGCTTGCTGAACTTTAGCTGTTTGTCTGCCGGATGTATGGGTCCATGCAGATCTTCTTAGGATAAGCCCTCGACCGATTAGTATTCGTCAGCTGCACGCATTGCTGCGCTTCCACCCCGAACCTATCAACCTCGTCGTCTTCAAGGGGTCTTACATACTGGGAAATCTCATCTTGAGGGGGGCTTCACGCTTAGATGCTTTCAGCGCTTATCCCGTCCGTACTTGGCTACCCAGCGGTGCTCCTGGCGGAACAACTGGTACACCAGCGGTACGTCCATCCCGGTCCTCTCGTACTAAGGACAGCTCCTCTCAAATT
>NZ_KE383844.1:0-308962 GCF_000422465.1 Paenibacillus harenae DSM 16969
ATGCGACCGACTCGCGTATCCGGTATTAGCATTCGTTTCCGAATGTTATCCCGGTCTTACAGGCAGGTTACCTACGTGTTACTCACCCGTCCGCCGCTAAGTTACTCCCGAAGGAATAACTCCGCTCGACTTGCATGTATTAGGCACGCCGCCAGCGTTCGTCCTGAGCCAGGATCAAACTCTCCAAATTGGTTAGTTGTCCGCGAAACCTCTCTCTAGCCAAAGGTCAGATTGAAGTTTCTCGTTGACTCATTACTTTTTTATCGCTTTTCCATTAATCCGTGAGGATTAACGGGGCAGTTTCACTCGTTGTTCAGTTTTCAAAGAACAATCTTTTCTTTCTCGCCGTCCGCCTGTTTCTCTCGGCCGGACTTATAATGTATCATGTATCCGCCTATGAAGTCAACCATTTCGCAAAACTTTTTTAGAGTTTATCCATTATTCGCACTGCGGCTGTTAAGCCGCACTACATTCATATAATAGAAGAAAGCTGGTTCACGTCCTGTTTATCTATCATGGCGTGCAGAGTTGTCTAAGCTTGCGGACAGCAGGATATGCCAAGATTTGTCTATTTACAAATAGACTTTTCATAATAAATCAGCTATATTTTACTGGGATATCGGAGGAACTAGTGAACTAGGCATTACTTCCCACAGATAGAGGAGGAAGATGCATTGCAGAAAGGCATTAAGACGAAATTGATGATCATTATGGGCGTTTTCAGTATATTATTAACGTTCATTATTTCGCTGGCGAATCAGCATCGATTGAAAGAGCATTTAATAGCGGGCTATAAGCGGGAATCCTCCCTGGTGGAGGATGTTATCGTAACGGCCGTATCGGACGCCGATAAAGCGTTTCAAATGTCGGATGATAAATTGGAAGAACAGATGCGCGTCTACTCGGACCGTCTGCTGGAACTCTACCGCGTGAATCCGGACGTCGCTACGTGGGATTATGAAGCGCTTAAGAACGAATTCGGCGGGATGGACGTGTACATTATCGACGATTCCCAAACGATCGTGCATAGCAGCTTCGCTCCGGATATCGGGCTCGATTTCAGAAAGGATAACGAAACCATGAAGCGGTTTGCCGATTTGCTGGCCGAAAGGCTTAAGGGCAATTCGTTCATAGCGGACGGTTTGGACCAGGAGACGAACACGGGAAAGCTCCGGAAGTACAGCTACGTTCCGACGCCCGATCATAAATATTTGATCGAGCTCGGATTATATCAGGAAAGCAATCCGGTCTTCCAAAGCTTCAATTTCCTGGATATTGGTCGCAAGCTGGCTGACAAATACAGTTATATCCATGAAATTACCGTCTTTACGACCTCGGGCAAAGCAATCGGCAAAAGCGGTGAAGACGGCAAATCGGCAGTCGTATCTCCCGAAAACCGGCCTTTCTTAGACGAAGCCTTCCGTGAAAAAAAGGTTCAGCAGGTAGAAAGGATCGTGAACGGCAAATCGGTCGTTTACCGCTATGTCCCTTATATCATGCAATTCAACCAGGACGCGGTCCGCTATACGGATCACCGTATTATTGAAATCAAATATAATGAACAGGAGCTCCTGGACAAGCTGAAGCAAAATAATCACGTTTTCCTGCTTCAACTGCTCGCAACCTTAGCAATCGTGCTTATTATTTCCTATATCATTACCCGGTTAGTCGCCAAACCGCTGTATTTGGCTTCCCACGACTGGCTTACCGGGCTATTCAATCGTGCCGCATTCGTGCATTCGCTTGCGGTAAGTATGGAGAAAAACAATAAACGGGGTCATACAATGGGCTTGCTGCACATTGACCTCGATAACTTCAAGCAGATCAACGACGCGCTCGGCCATGACGCAGGCGATGCCTTCCTCGTCGAGGTTAGCAAACGAATACGCTTGGCCGTCTACCATCCCGGCGCCTTTATCGCCCGACTTGGCGGCGACGAGTTCGTCGTTATTCTTAACCAAATCGATGATGAGTATGCCGCAACGGAGGTTGCTCGTACCATTATCGAGATGCTTCGGTCTCCGATTGAGATTAAGGGAGTAGACGTCGTGCAGGAATACCAGACGACCGCATCGATTGGTATCGCTCTCGCACCCGCTCACGCGCAGGACTCCGCAGAGCTGTACAACTGCGCCGACAAGGCACTTTATTATGCCAAACGAACCAATAAAAATACGTATTGCACGTACAGCGACGCCGCAAAGTTCGATTCAGCCGGTTAAATAAAGCTTGCACGCAAAAAGCGTCAGCCGCTCTTGCTTAATGAGCGGCTGATGTTTTTTTATTCAACTCCGTATAATACGGGAATGAAGCCGTAATGTGTCTGTCCCCCGAAGACGGCATAAGAAGCACACGGAGCAAACCAGTCTCCTCGTGCTTTGCTTATTTCTCCGCAACTACCGCGAAATAAACGGGAAGCCCGCCGAATACCGTCCATTGCGGCTCCGTATATACCCTTACCTCCCTAAAGCCCGCGGCTAGAAGGCTCGATGTTAACCCGCTTTTCGTTAAAAATCGGGATTGCGACGGGTAAGAAGGATTAATCCTACTCCCTCTGCGGCTAAACCCTAAAACCTTTTGCAGCACATATCCGGCGCTTTTCTTCATGAAAATCCCTTTTCGTTTAAACAGGTAATGCCACGGATATCCCGAACCATGAACTAGCAGAAATACTTTTCCTCGCGGGCTGAGCACGCGGTTCATTTCCTCCAGCGCGCGGTCTGCGTCCAAGTATTGCAAAGCCGCCCTGCAGACGACAAAATCCACGGCATCGTTGCCGAGCGGCAATTGATGGGCATCCGCCGCCTTGACCACAACCCCGCCGCCACCGTCTTGCAACGTACGAAGCAGCGCTTCCAGCAGCTCAAGCTGCTTTACATTCCGATCCAAAGCGTAAACAAGCTCCGGCTCATTCCGGAGCAGCGACCAGACCGTCGCCCCTCCCCCGCAGCATAAGTCCAGTATTTGACGGCGATTCTCCGCTTCCTTTATAAGCAGCCGGTCAAACCGGTCTGGAGCATAGATCTGCCGGTAATATTCGTAGCAAGCATAGCCAAATTCTTTGTCGAGCAGCTTGTCCTTTTCAGATATAATCCCTTTTGATTGAAGAAGCTTCTTCTCTTCTTCATCCGGCCCTTCGAGATCAGCCATATTCACGCCATAATCTTCTCCGAATAAATAAGCGACACACGCCAACAATCTTCTATGAAGAACGATTTCAACTTTTTCACGCACTCAATGGCATCCCCTTAAGTGAGGATAAGAATGATGGATGGAAACGCAGGTGTAATCGGACAATAAGTGTTTGATTTTAGCGGACGATTTCCTTAAACCGTAGTACCTTCTAAATCCGTTAAGCCAGCTTGTATTAAAAATTCGCGGCTGACCGCCGTCCAGATCGGAAGGATGAATATAAAACACAAATGAGCCGTTATTTTTCAAAATCCTCCTTGCTCCCGCCTGAAACACAGGGTAGGGATACAGACGGAAATAACCCCCGCCGCCCCAAGGAACTGCAATTCCGCCCATACGGCATACGGGCAAAGGAATCTCCCAGAGACGCTCCGTTATTTTGAAGGAAGACTGCCCTGCTTGCGTCGCTTCTCTGAATTTCGAATAGAGAGCATTAGAGCTGCTCGGCATCAAGCTGGAATCATAGACGAATCCTTCCTCCGCCAAGAGATCAAGCCCCCAGTCCACCATGGAAAAACACGGCGCGCGGTAGCCATACACTTTTTCCCCTATTATATGTTCCAAAATCGCTTTCGACGTCCTGATGTCATGTTGAAATTGTTTTGGAGACTGGTCGCTGACCAGACGGTGGGCGTACCCATGCGAGGCGATCTCGTGCCCTCTTCGATGTATTTCTTTAATCAAATCCGGCTTTCTCTCCGCGATCCAGCCCAGCACAAAGAAAGTGCCGGTCGCCTCATTCCCGTCAAGCAGCTCCAGGATTTGCCGGATAGGCTGCTCCAGCCTTAACTCCTTGCCTTCCCAGTCTGAGAGAGGGAGCTGCGGGCTGCAAAACCAATCCTCCACATCAACCGTAAATACCATCTTCAACATGTCACCCCCTGCAGTTGTTATCCATCTTAAGCCCTCCATTTGTAAATGATGTATTTAGTATAAAGCAGCTTTTGGATGGAAAGGAAGGAAAAATTCGGATTTTACTTGCTTGAATGATTTTCAGGCTTATTGGTTAAATTATCATTCGTGATTTATTCCGAAGGAAGGATGGTGAGTTTCCATTTATTTCTCGCCAAGGCTGTATCATTCGTTTGTCCGTCCGAAATGGTTTACAAAAAAATACATTCACGATCATGTACATTCCCATTTCACATTTGACGGCCAAACCGTGTTGGATTTCGGTGCCGGTACCGGTGCGAATTGCTCCATGTTCCATCCGTTAAATTATGTAGGGATTGACCCTGATGCCAAACGGATTGAGTTTGCAAGGCGGCTATATCCCGACCATGCATTTAAGGTTTTGGAAAGTGAGACATTCCCGTTTGAAGACGCGTCGTTCGATTACATCCTTATTATCGCAGTGCTGCATCATGTATCTTCGAACGAAATATCAAGATACATCAAGGAAATTCAAAGGATTCTCAAGCCTGATGGAACGATAATCATTATGGAACCATGTTTATGCAAGAATAAACCGTTGTCAAACGGTTTTATGAAATGGTACGACAACGGAGAATATATTCGACATGAAGAAGAATATATTCAATTGTTTACAGATCATAATTTGGAATGTCAGGTCATCAAACGTTTTCGAAAATGCTTTTTATATAACGAGTTATTTTTTTCAGTAAATTCAAAATCACGATTGCAGCCCGTCACGAATAACTGAACGGCCGGTTGTTCACAAAAAACAGCACTCTCCTGTTGGAAAGCGCTGTTTTTTATTAGTAAATGATGCGGAACCCGGCAAACCCCGTTCATCCCATCTTCTTCACGGGAAACTCTTGCTCCAGGCCCTTCTGCCGGGTCTCATCCAGATAAAGCGTAAACTTGGAATCGCCGCTATAGGAAATATGCAGCCATTCGATTGCGCGAGTCATCGCGATATAAAACAGCGATACCTCGTGCTCCTCCGCCTCTTCCAGCGAAAACGGCATATTCTCGGCGTTGACGATAAAGACCGCCTGGAAGTCGAGCCCCTTCACGCTGTCGATTGCCGCTATATTCACCCCATCGCCGGATGGGACCGGCTCCTGATTCTCATCGGCATCTCCGGTCAGCCAATGATGCGGAAGCCCTTGCCCCTTCAGCTCCCTGCGAATCATATCGATATAGGAGGAGTAATAATTGTCCTTCACCCGATACAAAATGACCATCTCGGGATAAGGAACCTGATGCTCCCTATGCAAATAGCGAATTTGCTCAGCGGCAGCACGCACCTCTTCCCTGAAGCTTCCGCACCGTCTTATCGAAGGCTCCGTCCCGTTTCTGCGCGCACTCTGAGGCGGAATAATCTCCACCCCTTTAGATGAGCCGTGCCGCAACCCGTTCCCGAGGACCGAATACCGCTGATAAAAGTCCCACGCAAACTGCGCAATCTGCGACGTATTCCGGTAATTGACGGAAAGAACGCGCGACCGGCCGCGGAAATCCAGCCCCGTGTCTTTGAGCAGGCTTGACTTTCGCCTAACGGCCGACTGCGTCCGGTCCTCTACGAGAAGCAGGTTCTGCGTAGCCGGGTTAAGCAAGCTGCTAAGCAGCTTTAACCACTCCGGCTGAAAATCCTGTCCCTCATCGATAAGGATGGCCTCATACATCGGAAGAATCGCTTCCTTCTTCTGCACCTTGCCGATGAGCGCTGTCACATCGGTATCTTTGGCTCGCAGCGCTTTGGTCAACCACTCGTGAAAGTTATAGACTTCTATATTCGATTGACTCTGCTTGCCGTTCCTTTGCTCCGCCAGCCGGATCCAGTCCAGCAGATCCTCCGGCTCGTCCATCTTCCGGTCAATCATCTGCCGAAGGCTTTGGGACAGGGCAATACTGTTGCAGAGAACAAGAATCTTCCAATCGGGATAATAGTTCGCGAGCATCTTGGCGCGGTTTGCAAGCACGATCGTTTTGCCGCTGCCCGCCCCGCCCCGGATCAACCGGTGGCGGTCACCCAGCAGTCTCGCCATATTTTCCTGATGCAGGTCCATCGTCTTCGGATGATGCATCGACAGCACGTACTGCTCGCGCTCGTTCGCGGGCTGCCGGAATTCCGCGCTGATCCGCGCCTCGGGCATGAAGGATTGCCGGATCGCCCCGATATCTTCCTTCGACAAAATGATCCGGGACCGGCTCCAATCCATAAACATGCCGTGAATCTTCTCAATCAGCGCATCGGCCGAAAACTCGCCGTCATCGGGATCGATCTCATCCCGGCAAAGCACGAACGACTGCGGGATGACCTCATCCAGCTTATACTCAATAAACTCTTTACGCCTCATGCGCGTAAAAACCGTTCCGAACCCGTGCTGAAACTTCAGCCGCCCTTTTAATTTGCCATCCGCAAAGACGAGGCTATCAACCTTCTTAAGCTCACTAGCGACATGCCTTGCCATTTCCTTCGCCTGCCGATAGGGATTCTGAACGGTTTCCAGCTGACCGCCGGCCGTAAATACCTGCCATTCCTCGCGGTTCGCTTCCACGAGCGACGACTTCGTATATTCCTTCACCTCGAGAACGACCAGCCCCAGATCCGGCCCTATAACGACAATCTCAGGCCAGCTTCCTTCGATTTCCGGCTCGAAATAGACCACATAATCGCTCGGAAGATGATCCTTCAGCGAACGGTACAATAGCCGAACACCTGCGGTCGCGCTCGTTCGCAAAACTTTCGGGACCATGTAAGCCATCCGATCTCACCCCGCGTTCCATTATTCTATCATTATATCACGCCTGAATGAGGGATATCGATCACTTACACGCAATTAATCGAACGTATCTGGAAAGCGAGGCCTAACCCTACCATAGGCAAGGGCTCCCTTGATATATGTAAGTTCCTATAGCCGCAAGTCATCCGGTTTCATTCAGATCCGGCGGATTACCTGCTTTTACCCGGCTCCGGCTTGGCATTGTCTCCTTTATCAGTACCTGCCGCCGCTCCGTCCGGTTTTTTGGTGCCTTTGCTCGTATAAGGCTTGGGAGCGTTTTTCGCTCTATTGGCGCTGGCCTGCCATCTGTTCCACCCTTTTTTGTCCGTGCCTCTGCCCGTTCCGCCCTTGCCTTTTGCTTTGCTCATATCCTCGCTCCTTTATAATCCGTATCTTAAGAGTAGTCGTTAGAGTTAAGATACACAAGTTAACAGATTTCTTTGCAAACACGGTCTCCCTGCCGATAACTTATTGTATATACTTTTTATTAGATGAAACACAAGAAGGAGGTGGATCCAATGAGCCCATTCGCTAAAACGCCCAAACCGCCCTATTATGCCGTTATCTTCACAAGCAAGCGTACCGAAGGGGATAAGGGGTACGAAAAATTAGCCGAGGAGATGGCGATGCTGGCAGCCAATCAGCCAGGCTTCCTAGGAGCCGAAAGCGTCCGGAATGCCGAAGGCTTCGGGGTCACCGTTTCTTACTGGGATTCTTTAGACGCCATAAGGAATTGGAAAGCAAACGACGCCCACTTGATCGCACAGGAAAAAGGAAAAACCGTCTATTACGACAATTACGTCACAAGAATTTGTAAAGTAGAGAGAGAGTACTCGCTTCGGGAGTTATAAACTATCCCCCTCCTTTTTAATAGGTAATGCCTATAAGTTTATAGTTTTCGTATTGAAATTATAGGCGGTATGAACTATATTAAATAGTAATTATGTAGCATTTCATCACATCAGAAGAAGGAACCTAACATGAAACTAACAATTAGTAGAAAGCTGTTCGCAGGATTTATGTCCGTACTACTCGTATTGATTGCCATGGTTGCGATGAGTTATACCCAAATTGCCAAAGTTGAACGCTCTTTTACCGGGCTGATCGAAGACGAAGCTAATCATCTGATATTGATCCAGCAATTAAACGTAAGCGTGAAGAAGGAACAAGCGGGACTCCGCGGTTATCTGCTCCTCGGCGATAAAGCCGCCTTGCAAAGCTTCACAGATGCCCACTCTGAATTCCAGAAGCTTAGCCTTAGCCTGGAAGAACTCATGTTAGACCCCGAAGCAAAAGCATTGCATCAGGAACTGGACCAGCTCGAGAGCGAGTATTATCACGTCTCCAACAAGTCCATAAAACTATATGTGCAAAATAAAACGACGGAAGCCGCCGAATTAATCGCCACGGACGGCCAGGAGATTATCGGCAAATTCGATGATAAGGCCGAGCAGTTCACCGCTTTGCAGCAAGGCATCCTGGATAAAGGCAAGAAGGAAACGGCACTTGGCGTTCAATCGGTTAAAATGTTGATTCTAGGGCTGGGTATTGCCGCCGTTCTGATCAGCATCGTCATCTCGTGGTTCATAGGAAGGCTCATTTCCCGTCCGGTCGTCGCCATCGCGAAGGCTGCCGAACAAATCGCATCGGGAGACCTGACCTCCAAGGAGGTTAACGTTACAAATAAAGACGAAATCGGAGATCTAGCGGCCTCGTTTAACCGGATGTCGCAAAATCTCCGGCAGCTGATTGACCATGTCGGCTCTAATGCCGTACAGGTGGCGGCTTCCGCAGAGCAGTTGACGGCAACCAGCGCGCAGGCCTCGCTTGCATCCGAGCAGATTACGACCACGATGCAGGAAGTAGCGGCGGGCGCAACCAATCAAAATCTGCAGCTGGAAGAAGCCTCCAGGACGATGAATGAAATGTCCGCGGGCATTCAGCAGATTGCCGTCCATGCCAACGGCGTATCGGCAACTTCGATTGCAGCCTATGAGACGGCCGGCGAGGGCGGACGCGCCATTCACACGGCTTCCGAACAAATGAAATCCATCCATGATACCGTCGCGGAGCTTGCCGGCGTCATCCAAGGATTGGATAGACGCTCTGCCGAAATCGGCAGCATTCTGAACGTGATTGCCGGGATTGCGTCGCAGACGAATATTTTGTCCTTGAATGCCGCCATTGAGGCGGTGCGGGCAGGCGAGCACGGCCGCGGATTCGCCGTCGTAGCCGGCGAGGTTCGTAAGCTGGCGGAGCAATCGACGGTGTCAGCCCGTCAAATCTCGCTTCTGATCGAAGACATTCAGGAGGAAACGAAGCGTGCCGTTCAATCCATGGTCGCGACTACTCATGAGGTAGCTTCAGGCATGTCTGCCGTTCGCACGGCCGGGGAATCGTTTGCGCACATTCAAGGCTCGGTGAACACGGTTAACGATCAAATCCAAGAGGTGTCTTCCTCCATTCAGCAAATGGCTTCCGGCGCCGAACAAATCGTTCATGCCATGCAATTCATAACCGGCGTATCGGAGACGACCGTCTCAGGCGCGCAGGAGGTATCCGCCTCAACCGAGGAGCAACTCGCTTCCATGGAGGAGGTATCGGCATCCGCGAGATCGTTATCTCAATTGGCGGAACAGCTTCAGACGCAGATTGAAAAGTTTAAAGTGTAGGCACGGTACCCGTCTAATGTACAATGTACACACAGGAACGTGTCGTATCGATCAAAGATAGAAATCAGCGAATCGCAAAAAACCTGGCCTACCGGATGTACCGGAGGTCAGGTTTTTTCTGTTTATTTCGCGAATATATGATTGCCGATCGTTACGGTAACTTCTCTGCTGCGCACCCACTTGTTATCCGTTTTGTCCGGATTATAGAAGACAACGGCGCCTTGACTCGGATCTTCCCCGTTCAAGGCTGCTTGAGCGGCTTTTTTCGTCTCGTCGCTTGGCGTCACACTGAAAATTCGCTTATCGAGCACCGGCGAGTATTGATGATAGGATACGCCGTTGTACTCCGTTACTTGAAAAATCGTCGCTTTTATCGTATTAGGCCAATCCGGGCTGTTGACCCGGTTAAGGATGGATGCGGCAACGGCCGTTTTGCCTGTATAGCTTTCACCGCCCGCTTCCGCTTCAGTGATCCGGTACAGCCATTTCAAATCCTCTTGCGAAGCCGATACGAGACGCGCCTGATCCTTTGCAACACTATGTATCCCGCTCCGGCCGGTTGTGCTGACCGATGTTCTCTTCAACCTTGCGTCATAATGAACGTCCATCCCCAGCTTTCTAGCCGCGTAGGCAAGCGGAACATAGATCCTGCCTCCGTTATTGACGGTCGTCGTCGTCAAATCATCCCGCTTCCATTGGCCTGACGGATGCAAATAATCCGTAAAGCGTTGACCGGACGGGAATCCGATCGTCGTGCCGCCGCCGCTGATCACTGCCGAGCGGTATTTCCCGCTCCAGCCCACGTTTGCCTTCATCGACCTGAAGAACGCGGCCGGCACCATCTGATAATTATTTTGCATAATCACGGATGTCTTAACCGGCGAACCGTCTACATAAATCACGGTACCGGATGCGCCGGCTGCAGATAGCCCGCCGGGCATCAGCAATACTCCCGCCGCACAGGCTGCAAGCAATCTCCTGAATAATTTTCCCATTAATGCTGTCGCCTCCTTACCGTCCTACTCTACTACAAATAGATTAGTAGATTCTATGGTAAAAACAGGAGTCGAAGACGGGATAAACCTGCTGCGCTCAAGCAGATGCGCTTAGAATTTAAAGAAAGACCCGGGACTGGTCTCCTTGAACGATGAATTCGGTGGGAGACATGCCGCTGTGTTTTTTGAAAATCCGAAAAAAATAAGACGTGTCATAGTAGCCCAGATATTGAGCGATGCCTGAAACCGTCATATCGGAGTTGAGCAGCAGGTTGCAAGCCTCCAGAACACGAAGCTGGTGCATATAACGAATCGGCGAATGGCCGTATACTTCCTTGAACAAAGCCGTCGTGTAATTCGGAGACCGATGGATAAGCTTCGCCAGCTGCTCGATTTCGACCGGTTCGCGGTAATGCTCCAGAAGATACGTCTTGACGATCTGCGCATATTTTTGCTTCATCGGCGCAAGCTCCGGCTTCTCCATTTCGCGGGCCAGCATGCCGATCAGCTCTTGCATGATGCCTAAGCAGATGAAGGAACGGAAGCGTTTGCTCCCTCTCATCTCTTCATACAGCCGTTCGCAGCGGTGAGAAGCGTATTGGAAATTGGCGATCTTGGCCTTGATGAATTGCCCCTCGTCCAGGAACGGAATTCCCGTCCTTAGACCGCTATCCAAGGTAAACAAAATCGTATGCTTCTGATGCGTGCCGTTCCTGTCATTTTCGCCGCTTCTTCTTGTTGACTTCGGTATGAACAGAAAATCTCCTTTCTCTGCCACGACCTCTTCCCCATTGATTTCATATTTGACCTTCCCCTCACGGACCAGCACAAGCACGTTGTGACCGATCGTTTCCAGATGCGTCCGCCAGTTGGGAATGGAATGATCGAAATGTACACTCATGATTTGAATCACGCCCAGCACCTCTTCATTCGAATGTAGATAGAATCCTATCATATCGCCCTTTTCTCGTAAATGACTTCTCCCGCATCTCCCGCAAGAAAAAAATATGACAATTGAAATGTACATTGAAAACATGAAATGTACGTGGACGCACAAGAAAATCATCACCTATAATTCAGCTAAAGCCATACGCAAGAAAGGGATGAATAAAAATGAGAGTATTATTGCTGGATTTGGATTCTACAAGACCGGATCATCTGGGGTGCTACGGCTATCATCGGAACACTTCACCGAACATTGACAAAATCGCCTCGGAAGGCGTTCGGTTCGAAAATTATTACACCTCCGACGCGCCTTGCTTCCCGTCGCGCACCGCTCTAATGACCGGCCGGTTCGGCATTCATAACGGCGTCGTCGGCCATGGCGGGACGGCGGCCGACGTGCGGCACGAAGGGGCCGAGCGGGAGTTCCGCGACAGGCTCGCATCGGAGAGCTTCCCCGCGCTCTTCCGGAAAGCCGGCCTGAAGACTTCGCTTATCAGCCCGTTCGGCGAGCGGCATTCCGCCTGGACCTTCTATGCCGGATTCAATGAAATCCACAATACGGGCAAGGGCGGCATGGAGTCCGCCGAGGAGGTCACGCCCGTCGTTCTGGACTGGATCGAGCGCAACGCCGAGCAGGATAACTGGATGCTGTACGTGAACTATTGGGATCCCCATACCCCGTACCGGGCACCCGAAGACTTCGGCAATCCGTTCCGGGAGAACCCGCTTCCCGGCTGGATTACGGAGGACGTGCTGGAAGGCCATAAGCGCAAAGTAGGCCCGCATAGCGCGAGCGAAATCAATATGTACGACAGCGGCACATCGGCGAATTTCCCGCGCCATCCCGGCGAGATTACATCCATGGACGAGCTGCGGACCATGATCGACGGCTATGACTGCGGCATCCGGCATATGGACGACAATATCGGAACCCTGTTCAAGCTGCTGGAGAGCAAGGGCGTCATGGACGATCTGGTCGTCATTATTACGGCGGACCATGGCGAGAATATGGGCGAGCTCGGCATCTACGGCGAACACGGCACGGCCGACCAAGGCACCTGCCGCATCCCGATGATCATCCGTTGGCCGGGCATGCAGGGCGGCACCACCGATCGAGGGCTTCATTATCATCTGGATCTGCTGCCGACGATGGCGGAGCTGATGAACCAGCCGAAGGCGCCAAGCTGGGACGGCAGCAGCTACGCGAGCGTCCTGAGAACCGGCCAGAGCGACGGCAGAGATTATCTGGTCGTATCGCAGTGCGCCCACGTGTGCCAGCGCAGCGTGCGCTTCGGGGACTGGCTGTACGTCCGAACCTATCATGACGGCTATCATCTTTTTGACAAGGAAATGCTGTTCAATCTATCGGAGGACATCCATGAGCAGCATAATCTGGCTAAGGATCGGCCGGATCTGTGCAGGGAAGCCGTCTATCTATTGAACGAGTGGCACGACGGCATGATGGCTACGATGCCGCATGACGTCGATCCGTTGTGGACGGTAATTAAGGAAGGCGGCCCTTATCATGCGAAAGGCCATCTGCCGAAGTACATCGAGCGGTTAAAGGCGACGGGACGAGGCGATGCGGTGCCGGAACTGATCAGGAGACATCCCCGGGAATTGGCATAACGGTTAGTATGTGCTTTGGATGTAATAAATAATTTGGATGCAATAAGCGATTTGTGCTACTAATAATCGATTCCCCCTCTAAGAATCGTGCCGGATGTGTTTTATGCTTATTCAGGAAGGGACATCCATAATGTATCGGAGGGGTTTCGATGATTACCAAAGGACAGCCGTTTTCAATCGAGCAATACCGGGAGGAAGGCTACAGCGGTCCCGTTCAAGGACTGAGCCTGCAAGAAGCGGATATGTACAACGATCATTTCTTTGAAGTGCTGGGGCAGTCCAAATATTCGCCCGGTCCTGCGAACGTTAATTTATCCGCTTGTCATCAGCGCCATCGCTGGGCCTATGAGCTGGCGACGCATCCCGGCATCGTGGACGCGATGAAGCAAATATTAGGCGAGGATATCGTGTTATGGGCGATGCACTTCTGGTACAAGGAGCCGGGCAACGGGAAATACATCCCCTGGCATCAGGATATTAATTACTGGCCGATGGAGCCGGCGATCAACGCGACCGCATGGGTGAGCCTCGGCTACTCGCTCCGGGAGAACGGATGTCTCCGCGTCATTCCCGGCACTCATAAGCAGCTGGTGGAGCACACGATTAACGTCGACAGCCAAAGCGCATTCGGCCAAGGCATTGCAGCCGATCGGATTGACGAATCGAAGGCGGTCGATCTGGAGATGACCCCGGGACAGATCGCTTTCTTCAACGAAGCGACGTTCCATGGTTCGGAAATCAATCATTCCGCCATTCCGAGAGTCGCCTTCTCCGTCCGGTATACGACCCCGGAAGTGAAGTTCAAGACGGAAGAATGGACCGGCGATGTCAGCCGGATCAAGACCTACCTGGTGAGCGGTCAGGACCGCTGCCGGTATAACGATGCCATCATTGGCGAAATTCCGCAGCGTTAATCGCTTGTACAAATCGAAAGGCCCATATTACACTGAATGTGTAATAGGGCCTTTTCACTTTTCCCGGAGAAAGGAATATTCCCTCTAATGAACCATCCGGTACAGCTGTTCATCGACTCGTTAAACATTGAATTCCATCACCTCAAGAACTATGAATTAGACGGTAATTGGCGGATTACAGGGACGAAGCTGCAGCAATCCGTATTCTGGTACGTGACGGAGGGCCGGGTCCATGTTACCTTGGACGGAACCGGCTATGCGGCCTCGGCGGGAGAGCTCCTTCATCTGCCCGCCGGCTGCCTGTTAACCGCGCGTCCCGCCGCGGCCGGGATCAAGCTGCTTAGCTTAAACTTCGCCGCGGCGGTCTCGTTTCTGCCGAACCGGCCTTGGCATGAACTGCTGCGGTTTCCGGTTTATTGGGGGCCAGCGGATCCTGCATGGGCCGGCTTGCTCCGCGAGATGAATGCGACGGCAGGGCAAACCGGCATGGCGCGTTCCATGCTTCTCCAAGCAGGTATCATTCGAATGGTCGGGCTGATGATAGACCGGTATATGGCGAGTGGTTACGCAGATTCCGAAGCCGCGATGTCCGCGGATATTCGTATCCATAACGTTATTGCTTATATGATGCAGAACCCGTCGCGGATGCCATCCGTGTCCGGCTTGGCCGAGCTTGTTCAATTAAGCGAATCCCATCTTCGCAAGCTGTTCATGCTGCATATCGGCATGCCGCCGCAGCCGTTCATCCACCGGATGAAAGTCGAACAGGCGAAGCGAATGCTGGCCCAAGGTAGCGAACGGATATCCGGCATCGCCGCCTTGCTGGGGTTTCAGGATCCGAACTATTTTGCCAGACTGTTCAAGCAGCATACCGCCCTATCCCCCAAGCAATTTAGAGACAAACACCGCAACTGGATGACCGGCGCGACCGAGAGCTGACGAAGCCATCACATACCTGTCCGGCCATGAATGTCATACATCGCCCCACTTATCGAATAACCGGTCCACCCGCGAGCTGATTTCTTGCTCGGTAACGGTCAGCAGGCATCCGTGACGAAATACGTGGCGCCCGCCGACCACGACGTGAGCGATCGCGCCGGGCTGCATGGCATAGACCATATTCGCGAACAATTCGCGTTTCGGCGCCAGAGACAAATCCTGAATGTCCAACGCGGCGAAGTCCGCCGCTTTGCCGGCTTCGATCGATCCGATCGGCAGTCTTAACACTTCGGCGCCGCTCGCGGTCCCCATCCGAAAAACATCCTTCGCGGTGAGGCAGGTGCCATCCAACCGGGTCACCTTCTGCAGCAAAGCGCACATCCGCATTTCTTCGAACACGCTGATCCGGTTGTTGCTGCAGCCCCCGTCCGTCCCCAATGAAACCTTTACGCCGGCTCTCATCAGGTCCGGAATCCGGGTGACGCCGTCCGCCAGGAACATATTGCTGGAGGGACAGTATGCCAGCGAGCCGCCGCGCCGGCCGATCAGTCCGACCTCCGAATCCTCTAACCACACCAAATGGATGGCGATCATTCGTTCATCCAGCACGCCTAACGAATCCAAATAATGAATCGGCCTGAGTCCGTAGTCCCTTAACGTCTCCTCGACCTCGAACATCTCTTCCGCCACATGAATATGGAAAGGAGTGTCCAGCTCCATCGCAAGCCGATGGCCGGCCTTAATCATTTCCGGTGAAGCCGCGTGAGGGCTGTGAGGCGCCGGATGGACCGCAACCATCGAATCTCCCTGGTATTTGACGGCAAGAGAACGGGTTCGTTCCACGGCCTCCGCCACCGTTTCCCTATAGGCTGCGGGGGCCCCGCTCCAATCGTACATCGTCCGGGCAAACACAAGCCGGATGCCTACGTCCTTCGCAGCCTGAATAACCGCTTCGTCATAGGCCGTGCCGCCGTTATGCACATAAAAGAAGTCGCTGACGGTCGTAACGCCATACCTGATCATTTCCCCGAAGGCCAGCAGCGCTCCCGCATAGATCGCTTCTTCATCGAGCAGCGGCGTGTACCGGTACAGCGACTGCTCTCTCCATTCCAGAAAAGGTTTATCGGCGGCGATGCCGCGCAGCAAGCTTTGAAAGGAATGGTTATGCGCGTTGACCGTGCCCGGCACGATCGCTTTCCCTTCCCAGTCGAGGCGCTCGGCGTCGGGAAACGCAGCGGATACCCGATCCGCGGGCCCCACATCTACGATGACGCCGTTCTCCTCCACGAGCGCATAATCTTTCTGAAACGCTCCATTGGCATAGACATAATCCGCTGTATATCGCTTCCGCCTGCTCACGGCTAACCCTCCTCAAGCATCTAGTTTCTCATCCAGATCCAAAATGGCATGAAGCAGAACGTTGCCCGCCTTCTCCATATCATCGATTCGGCTCTCCTCTTCCGGACAATGGCTTCTTCCATCCAGGCTGGGGACGAAGAGCATGCCCGTCCGGGTGAGCGACGCCATATGCGCCGCGTCATGTCCGGCCATGCTGCCAAGCGCGGCATACGGATAACCCAGCTTCTCCGCTTGCAATGCGCAAGTCTCAATAATGAGCCGATCCATGGCGACCGGATGCTGGTCCAGCAGCAGGCGGCGCTCGATTCGCACGCCTCTTCTGGAGCAAATAAGCGCCGCATGCACTTCCCATTTATCGACGGCTTCCTGTATGTCGTCTCTTGTTCTCCCGCGGATCTCCATGTGAAACCGTACCTTGCCCGGAATGATATTGGCCGCATTCGGGTCATTCGCGATCCTGCCGACCGTCCCTACGGTTTCGTCGGATTGATGCGCAAGACATACCCGCTCCAGCGCGAGCATCGCTTCGGCCGCTCCCGTTAACGCATCTTTCCGGTCCTGCATAAGCGTCGTCCCCGCGTGATTCGGGACGCCGACAACCGTCACTTCCTCCCGGTAAATGCCCGTAACCGCCGTGACGATACCGACCGGAATGCCGCGCCGCAGCAGCCTCTTGCCCTGCTCGATATGAACCTCGAGAAACGCGGCGAACTCTTCCGGCTTCCGGCGTACCTGCTCGAAGCGCTCCGGATTGCCACCCGCTTCGCGCAGCGCATCGATTAGAAGCGTTCCGTTATCATCCCGTACGCCTTCCAAGTCCCTCTTGGTCAGCTTGCCTGCTATGGACCGGCTGCCAAATGTCGATAGACCGAACGGATTCGGTTCTTCCGCGCTGAAGGAAACAAGCTCGAGCGGATGCCGGGTCCGAATGCCCTGCTCCTTCAGCACAAGCATAATCTCGAGCGCTAATAAAACGCCGAGCGCGCCGTCGTACTTCCCCCCGTTCGGCACCGTATCGACGTGGGAACCGAACGCAATCGCCGGAAGCCCGCCGCTCTTTCCGCGCCGGGCAGCCCAAATATTAGCCGCTTCGTCAACGCGAACGTCCAGTCCGAGGGCGGCCGCCTTCTCTTTCACCCAGTTCCTCGCGGTTAACTCCGCGGGCGTAAACGTCGTCCGGTCCAAGCCTCCCTCCCCGTTCACGCCGATTCGGCCGAGCTCGAGGATGGCTTGCTCTAATCTGGCCGCATGAATCGTGAGCCGCTTCATGCATAATTCCTCTTTCCCTGCACAATGACGGGAACGCCCCTCTTGATGACGGTCTCCGTCAAATTAACGGCATAATGGTACTGCATGTACTCGATATTCGGGGCATCGAAAATAACCAGATCGGCCTGTTTCCCTTCCTCGATGCTGCCGATTCGGTCCGCGCGTCCAATGGCATGCGCCGCATTAATCGTGCAGGCGGTCAGCGCTTCGGCAGGTGTCATCCGCATCGTCAAGCATGCCAGGTTCATCATGAAAGGAAGCGACTCCGTCGGGCTGGAGCCCGGATTTCGGTCGGTTGACAGGGCTACCGGCACGCCCGCTTCGATCATTTTCCGGGCATCGGCCGGTTTCGTCATGAGGAAGAAGGCCGTGCCTGGAAGCAGCACCGCAATGACACCCTTCTCCGCCATTGCCCGAATGCCGGCGTCCGACGCCCGCAGCAAATGCTCGGCCGATATAGCTCCGATCTCGGCAGCCAGCTCCGCCCCCCCGTAAGGGACGATTTCATCGGCATGAATCTTCGGCTTCAGCCCCCATTTCAGGCCGGCTTCCAGAATCGCCCTCGATTGTTCCGGGGTGAACACGCCCTCCTCGCAGAAGACGTCGCAATACTCGGCCAATCCTTCCTTGGCGACGGCCGGTATCATTTCCTCCGTCACGATCCGTACGAAAGCATCCGGATCCGACTTGTACTCGGGAGGAACAGCATGGGCACCCATGAAGGTCGAGACGAGATCGACGGGATGCTCGCCATGAAGGAAACGCGCCGCCCTCAGCTGCTTCAATTCATCCGCAAGCCGCAGCCCGTAGCCGCTCTTCGCCTCGATCGTCGTCACGCCGTGGGCAAGGAAACGGTCAAGCCGCTTCCGGGTCTCCCCGATTAAATGCGCTTCCGATGCGGCGCGGGTTTTATTCATGGAATGCAGAATCCCGCCGCCGGCTCGCAGGATTTCCATATAGGCGGCGCCGCGTAGCCGGAGCGTCAGCTCATGCTCCCGCGACCCGGCGAACACCGCATGCGTATGCGGGTCGATCAGCCCCGGGGTGACGGTCTTTCCTTCCGCCGAAATGACGGTGACGTCTTCCCCTCCATGGCGCGAGACATATTCAGCCGCCTCACGGTCGGTTCCGGCGAAAGCAATAAGTTCGCCATCCACGACGACGCCGCCGTTCTCGATGATGTTTACCCGTTCCATCTCTATCCCAACCTTTGGCGCCTGACTGCCCCCGCTTACGGTGGCGACTTGCGCCGCGTTCTTGATATACAGCATACGGTTACTCCTCTCCGGTCTCCTGGCTGATCTGGCTGCCTTGGCTGTCCTGGTTATCCTGACTGTCCTGGCTGTACTGGTTATCCTGGCTGTCTTGGCTGTCCTGCCCGCCCGCCATCGGCATCCGAATCCCCATCTTCTTGGCGGTATCGATCGCCAGCTCATAACCCGCATCCGCATGGCGCGCGACGCCCATGCCCGGGTCGGTCGTCAAGACGCGCTCCAATCGAGCCTCCGCCTCCTTCGTGCCGTCCGCGACGACGACCATGCCGGCATGGATGGAATAACCCATGCCTACGCCTCCGCCGTGATGCAGCGACACCCAGCTGGCGCCAGCCGCCGTGTTGAGGAGCGCGTTAAGGATCGGCCAATCGGCGACCGCGTCGCTGCCGTCAAGCATCGCCTCCGTCTCGCGGTTCGGCGACGCGACGGACCCCGCGTCAAGATGGTCGCGCCCGATCACGATCGGAGCCGACAGCTCCCCGGAAGCGACCATATCGTTAATGATGCGGCCGAACAACGCCCTCTCTCCATAGCCAAGCCAGCAGATCCGGGACGGCAGGCCTTGGAAGGCGATTCTCGCCTGCGCCATCCGGATCCATTTGCATAAATGCTCATTTTGGGCGAATGTCTTCAAGATCACTTCATCGGTCTTGTAAATGTCTTCGGGATCGCCGGACAACGCCGTCCAGCGGAACGGTCCTCTCCCTTCGCAAAACTGCGGGCGGATGTAAGCCGGGACGAAACCCGGAAAAGCGAAGGCGTCCTCTACGCCTTCGTCATAAGCGACCTGACGAATGTTATTGCCATAGTCGAAGGCGATCGCGCCGAGCCGCTTCATCTCGAGCATCGCGTTCACATGCGCGGCCATGCTCGCTTTGGCCTTCCTGACATAAGCCGCCGGATCTTCCGCGCGCTGCTTGCCGCCCTCCTCCAGCGATAATCCCGCAGGCAAATAACCGTTCAGCGGATCGTGAGCCGAGGTTTGATCCGTAATGATATCCGGGATGAAGCCGCGGCGGAGCATCTCCGGCAATACCTCGGCCGCATTGCCGACCAGGCCGATAGATAACGCCCTCCCCTCCTTCATCGCTTCGACCGCAAGCGCGATCGCGTCATCGAGGCTCTCCAGCATGCAATCGCAATAACGCGAATGAATGCGCTTCTCGATGCGGGTCTTGTCGACGTCGATTCCGATCAATACGCCTTCGTTCATAGTGACGGCCAGCGGCTGCGCCCCTCCCATTCCGCCGAGGCCGGCCGTTACGGTAATCGTTCCTTTCAGCGTGCCGCCGAAATGCTGCCTCGCGCATTCCGCGAACGTCTCGTAGGTGCCCTGAACGATGCCTTGGCTCCCGATATAGATCCAGCTGCCCGCCGTCATCTGCCCATACATCATAAGGCCCTTCCGATCCAGCTCGTGGAAGGTATCCCAGTTCGCCCATGCCGGAACCAGGTTCGAGTTGGCAAGCAGCACGCGCGGCGCATCCCGGTGGGTCCGGAAGACCGCGACAGGCTTGCCCGATTGGACCAGCATCGTCTCATTGTCCTCGAGCTGCTTCAGCGCAGCGACGATGGCGTCGAAGCTCTCCCAATTTCGCGCGGCCTTGCCGATCCCGCCGTACACGACCAGCTTGTTCGGATATTCGGCCACCTCCGGATCCAGATTGTTCATCAGCATGCGAAGCGCCGCTTCCTGGACCCAGCCCTTCGTATTCAACTTGGTTCCGCGCGGCGCGCGAACGACTCGTTCCTTCATAGCGTTCACCCTCCAATCCCATTATTCGATCGGAACGACCGTCGCGATGGCTTCCCGCACATTCGTTCTTCTCATCCATTCCGCTACGACGCGAATATCGCCTGATAATACGCGGTCTTCGTCCATGATGCTCACATGCTCGCGGCACCGGTCGTACACCCATTTCGTTCCCTTCCCCAACTGCTCCGGACCGCGATAATCGGCAGCCTGCGCGGCGCACAGAAGCTCGATGGCCAGCACCGAGTAGGAGCCCGACACGATCTGATTCGCTTTGCGGGCCGCGATCGTTCCCATGCTGACGTGATCCTCCTGATTCCCCGACGACGGGATCGAGTCTACGCTCGCCGGATGAGCAAGCGACTTGTTCTCGGATACGACCGCGGCGGCCGTATATTGGGCGATCATAAAGCCGGACTGGACGCCTCCGTCCTTCGCCAGGAAAGGAGGAAGCTTCTCATTCAGAGACGGATTGACGAGTCTCTCGGTCCGGCGCTCCGAGATGCTTGCGAGCTCAGCCGCGCTGACGGCAAGATGATCCATCGCCAAAGCGACAGGCTGGCCGTGGAAATTGCCCCCGGAAATAACGCGGTCCTCGGCAGCGAAAATAAGCGGATTATCCGTCGCGGCGTTCATTTCGATTTCCAGCTTCTCTTGGATATATCGCAGCGCGTCCCTGCTTGCGCCATGAACCTGCGGCGCGCAGCGGATCGAATACGCGTCCTGCACGCGCAGCTCTCCTTGGCCGGTCATCAGCCGGCTGCCCTCTGTCAATCGCCGGATATTCGCGGCGGATTGACCCTGCCCGGGATGCGGACGAAGCGCGTGGGTGAGCGGCTCGAATGCGTCGCGAATGCCGCGGAGCGCCTCCGCCGTCAACGCGGCCGCGCAATCCGCCCATCCGGCTAAGTTGAGGGCATCATAGCATGCAAGCGCCCCTATGCCCGTCATCACCTGCGTTCCGTTAATCAACGCGAGACCTTCTTTCGCTTCAAGCGCGATAGGTTGCAAGCCGGCTCTGGCCATCGCCTCGCTGCCTGGCAATCGGTCGCCGAGATAGCAGGCTTCTCCTTCGCCGATCAGCACGAGCGCCAGATGCGACAAAGGCGCCAAGTCCCCGCTTGCGCCAAGCGAGCCTTGCTCCGGGATAACCGGCGTCACTCCCGCATTCAGCATATCGGCCAGCAGCTGGACGACACCCGGACGGATGCCGGAGTATCCCAGCGATAAGGCATTGATGCGCAGCAGCATGGTCGCTCTTACCGCTTCCTCCGGCAGCGGCGGTCCAATCCCGCAGGCATGGCTGCGGATCAGATTCAGCTGCATGCGTTTCGTATCCTCCGCCGAGATGTAGGTATCGCTGAATTTGCCGAAGCCGGTCGTCAGCCCGTACACCACCCGTTTCTCGCGAAGCAGCTTCTCGACGTACGCCCGGCTAAGCGCCATCTGATCGAGGCTGCCCCGGCTGATCTGTACCCGCTCCCTTTGGCGGGCCACCCGGATCACCTGCTTAAGCGTCATTGTTCCGCCGTTAACGAGCACTGCCTTTTCGTCTATGGGCATCCTGCTTTCACCTGCCTTTCAAGCCTTTAAGCGGAAGCGGCTAGGAAGCTTACAGAATTTTAAAAAGCCAATACCCTGGTTGAGGTATCGGCTTCTAATTACTGGACACGATATGGCTGCCTTGGTTTCTGCATTGGCGTATTCCTATCATTGCTAAAATATATGAGACGAATGCTGCCTTAAAACCTGAAAATAAGAAAAACTTTATGTCATAAGCCGCCGGCACGGTGTTCCGTTGCTTCGCCGAATGCGGTCCGTCATGCTTCCGCGTACTTCTTCAACATTTTTTCCAGCATTTCTTTTAATTCGCGCCTCAGATGGGCCGGCTCCACGACTTCCGCTTCGTCGCCAAAGCTCAATAGAATGGAAAGGAGCTTCTTCTCCCTTACGTCATTGTCAAGCTTCAGCTTGACGGTCAAGGAACCATCCGGATTAAAGCTTTTTTCGGCATCGTAAAAATAATCCAATGCCCTTGCTAATGATTCTTTGGAAAAATGAAGGATGACATCAACATGATCGGTCCACCTGTAATTCTCATACGACATCCGCTGCGGCGTTGATTGATGAACCCGCTGATACTGCTCCGGCAAGGCGAGCAAATGCGCCATTCTCGATATTTTAAATTCCCGATAATCATTTCTCTCTCTGCAATAACCGTATAAATACCAAGCATTATATTGGAAGTGCAAGCTGACCGGTTCCACTCGCCTGGTTACCCTTTCGTTCCTGCCGTTGACGTACTCGAATTGGATCACATGACGATCCATGATAGCGGATCTAAGTGCCCGAAGCGATTCGTTATAAACCTGCACGCTCCCTATATCCATAGACAGGTTTGGCGGATGATCGTCTTTCTGAATCGTTTGTAATTTGCGGACGGTCTCCATGGCTCTCTCGTCATCGAAGACGGTCGACATGCTGTGAAGAACGGTGATGAGCGAGCCTGCGTCATACGAACCGAGCAAGCTTTTATCCATTTTATAGGTATCGATGATCCCGTAGCCGCCGTTCACTCCCTGATACGATACGACGGGAATCCCGGCCGCGCAAATCACATCAATATCCCGATAGATCGTTCTCTGGGATACCCCGTATTTTTCCGCAAGCTCGGAAGCGGATATCACCTCGTTATTCAGCAGCATGTAGATCATGGATATCAGGCGATCCAGCTTCATTCCTTCCAAGCCCCCCTTCAAATAGATCCTTCTATTCTATCATATTTAAAAAAGGCATAAACCGTCGTCAAACACCGACAACCTGCTGTCATACTTTCCTCCGTATCCTATCGGTATAAGATATGAAATGATGATTAGGAGGCTATTCGATATGAACCATAAGATCGTGATCTGTTCGGGTAAAATGTGCGTCAAACAAAACGGCGAAAATACGCTTGAGGCCCTTGCCGCATCCATGCGCAATGAAGTTGAGCAGTTAGGCTTGGGAGAACGCGTAGCGGTTGAGTTCGGCAAATGCATGAGGGCCTGCAGAAAAGGCTGCGTCGTTACAGCCCAACCGGAGATGGATAAATACTTCAAGGTGACCCCCGAGACCGGGCGGGAGATTGTGAATGCCCTATCTCAATCATCGGCTGTAAGCGCATGTTAAAACGGTCCCCGGGCATGCAAAAAAGCCCGTCTATTCGACCGGCATTTTCATTCGGATCTCCTTTCACGGATAAAGAAAGAGAAATAGACCGCCCAAAGGGAAGGCTTGGTCTATTTCAGGGCCATTGGAATCGTTAAAATGGCTGAATCCGCTTGGCTGTCGCTTTCGTCTGTTAGCAAATACTCAATTCATTGCCCGTTTTCCCCCGATATTCATGCGAATGCGGAGTTAAGCCGTTAACCGTCGTGCAGCCTTCGAAACAATGGTAATGTCCGCCCCCGGGGCGCGGTATGGCCGGTCCGGTCGTTCCTTGCAGAAGATGCTTATGCCCGCTGTCTACGGACGTAAACGAGCAGTATCGATGGACATGCTGGACACCCGAAGGCGCCGGCTCCGTCTTGCCTGCGTAACGGTGATCGTGACCGACGTCGAAGGACGTGATTCCCCTAAGATCGTGGATATGAAGCGGTCTTCCGCTCCAGCTTGTCAGATAGAGGATGTGGGAGTGCTCGTCGCTTGAGCCGTCGCCGTGAACGACAAAGCCTGTTACCGGAATTTCCATCGTGTAATGCCTCCTTTCCGTCTATGATTCTATTAATATATGACCGATTCTATCAATCGCTTTAGGGCGATCGCGGAAATCGCCGAAGCGGCCGATTGGACAACGAACGGGAAACATTAGCTCCTGCTTTGAATTCCTCCTACCATCCTTCATCAAACCTTATCATAAGGCTGCATTTGTCTATGCTAGAATGATCTTGCATACCGAGATGTGCAAAAATTACCAGATAGGAGATGAGTTTAATGAAAGCTAGCTATGCCCTGCTTCGTCTGTTCTTAGCTTCCGCTTTAAGCTTCAGCGTTCTATTCTCCGGTTTCAATCACGCACCGCAAGCTCATGCGGAGGGCCCGGCTGACCCGGCGCCTCAAATCCTGCACGTCGGCACGGCAAACGGAAAGAAAGTGCTCTTCGATAATACGCATGGCCAAACGGCCGGCGCGGCGGATTGGGTCATTGACGGGGCGTTCTCCGATTTCGGGAATGCTTTGGCCAATCAGGGTTATGATGTCAAAGAATTACGCAAAACAACGCCGATCGTCCTTAGCGACCTGTCCGGCTATGACGTCTTCGTTATCGGGGAAGCGAACGTTCCTTACAAAACGTCGGAGCAAACGGCGATGGTCCAGTATGTGCAAAACGGCGGCAGTATTTTCTTTATAGCGGATCATTATAATGCGGACCGGAACAAAAACCGCTGGGATTCCTCCGAGATATTTAACGGCTACCGCCGCGGAGCCTGGGCGAATCCCGCGCAAGGGATGTCCGCGGAAGAAAGCAATTCCGCAGCGATGAGCGGCGTGGCCAGCTCCGATTGGCTGGGTACAAATTTTGGCGTCCGCTTCCGGTACAACGCTATCGGCAACGTAACCGCTAATCAAATCGTTGCTCCGTCGCAAGCCTTCAATATAACGTCCGGCGTATCTACGGTAGCCATGCATGCCGGTTCGACGCTAGCCATTATCGATCCGAATAAGGCCAAAGGGATTGTATACCTGCCTCCTACTACGGCAAAATGGGGCAACGCAGTCGATCAAGGCGTGTATGCCGGAGGCGGCACAGCCGAAGGTCCTTACGCTGCCATAGCCAAGGTGGGCGCCGGCAAAGCTGCTTTCATCGGCGATTCTTCTCCGGTAGAGGACGCGACGCCTAAGTACAAACGGGAAGAAACAGGCGGCACCAAAACAACCTACGCGGGCTTTCAAGAACAAAACGACGCTACGCTTCTCGTCAATATCGTAAACTGGCTTTCAGCGAAAGAAAGCTATACGAGCCTGAATCAAGTCAGCGGCTTGACGCTTGACCAGCCTACGCCGTTATTGGCGATGGAAAATCCGCAGACATCAACCGAACCGCAGAGCGAGCCATGGGCCGCTCCGGCGGCAGGCTACAAATGGTATGATTCTTCAACGTTCAAATCGGGTTCGTACGGCTACGGCACAACTGGCGGAGATCCTGGAGGAGGAGGCGTTTCGGGAATCTTCTTCTCGGAATATATCGAAGGCAGCAGCAACAACAAAGCGGTTGAAATATACAACGGCACGGGTGCCGGCATTAGCTTGGCCGGATATTCCGTTAGCTCGTCGAATACCGGAACGGCGATTAACTTAAGCGGAACATTGGCGCATGGCGATGTTTATGTCGTCGCGAATTCAAGTGCGGACGCAGGTATTTTGTCGCAGGCAGACTTGCTGACCGGTAACCTAAGCTTTAACGGCGACGATTCCGTCACGCTGAGCAACAACGGAACGGTTCTCGACGTTATCGGTACCGCGGGCAACTCATTTGGTACGGATAAGACGCTTGTACGAAAAGGAACGGTCAGCGCCGGCTTAACCGCTTACGATGCCGCACAATGGACGGCTTATGCGAGCAATACCTTTTCTTACCTCGGCAGCCATACGGGCACGGCGCCTGCTGCCGCCATGATTCTGAATGAAGCCTTCGAGAATGGCAGCAAAGGTTCTTACACGGCGGGCAACGTCACTCTAGCGACAGGCTCATGGAACATGGATAACGCATTGATCGGCAACCTGAGTACGGATAAGAAGAACGGGCTGCAGGCTGCCCGCATCCGGTCGGCGGGTTCCATCACCATGAACTTCAATGTGGCGGGTGCGAAAACCGTGAAGATCAGTCATGCAAACTTCTCTACGGATACCGGCGCAGCGTGGAAACTGCAGAAATCAATAAACGGCGGCTCGAGCTGGACCGATGTGACGGGAACCGTCACAAGCTCTTCTTCCCTAGCCGTCCAAAGCATCACCGTAAACGAGACTGCCGGCGTTCGCTTCCGCATACTCGTATCCGGCACAGCCGGCAGCCGGATCAATATCGACGATGTTCAAATATTCAACTAAGGCTGCAATAGTAAAGTTCAGGCATGTTTATGCCTGAGCTTTACTTTTTATAAGCCCGGTATTCCTCCTATACAGCCAGAATCCGGCCAGCGCGGTTAGCGCAATAGGAATTAAGCCCGAAGTCGGCATTACCAAATATTCATTCGCTTCGGGTACGGCCAGGTAATTTTCCAAAAATAAAGTGTCCAGAAAGGAGTTTCCTACCGTGTGCATGATCAAAGCGGGCCATACGCTTCTCGTCATCACCCATATTTCCCCGAATACGACGGACAAAGCAACAACCCCGATTAACATTCGCGGAACAAACGTGATCATGCTTTCGCTCGTATGCATAATGGCCGCCGTATAAGGGATATGCCACGCGCCCCAAATCAATCCGACGCCAATATGAACGAAGATCCTGCGGGATCCGGTCGAGAACAGTTTCGGAGCCAGGTAGCCTCTCCAAGCAAATTCTTCAAACATATTTTTTATAATGCCAGGCAGGAGAGCCATCCCAAACGCGGCGAGAAAAGACGAAGACAAATTCGCTGCATCCAGCCACTTCAGGTTATGACCGATCAAGGCAATTGCCGCAGCCAATATAGGGAAGAACAACAAGCTCGCCGCGTAGGGGAAGAAATTCCGCTTTATATTCGGCTTGATCCCGAAATCCTTCCAGCCGTCTCCCCTGAACGAACGGAGAATGATCACCGTAAGAAGCGGCGACGCAATCCAGATCAGCATGCCAAGACTGCCGTTGTCATCCGTTCCGGCTTTCAAATCGACAAGACGGCCTATCCATCCGCAGCTTAATGCAATAAGTGAAAAAATAGCGATATGCCTCAGCGTTTTCTTATCGTTCGTTCTTTCGTTCATGAGCACCATCCTGTCCCGCTTCTTTTTTGACTTGCATGAAATAGTTCTCGTACCACTCATTCAAAAAAACATAATAATCCAAGCCAAATTGCAAGGTGGCCATTCGGCTTGCTATTTTGCCGGCATCCATCGATTCCTGAATCTTCTCCAACTGTTCGAGCGACATTCGTTTCATCATCGTCATTGTTGCGATCACGGACTTAATCTCTTGCAGGTACTGCCCGATCAATTCAATCTTCCGCTCCGGTTCCACATAATGAAAGAAAAACATCTTCACCAGAGCCGGATCTCTCGGTTTCTCCAATTCGATCGCTTGAGAAGCCCATTGAAAGAACGCCTCCTTCCCTTCCTCCGTTATTTGATAGACCTTCTTTGCTCTTTCCCCCTGATAGGTTTCGGAAAAGGTGACATGCCTGTTGTTCATCAGCTTCTTCAGAGCGGGCTGAATACTGCCTTGGCTCGCATTATAAAAATACCCCGTGCTTTTCTCCATCGTTTTCTGCAGCTCGTACGAGGATTTATCCCCGTCCATGAGCAGCCCTAAAATGATTTTATCCTGCATAGCTCCTCCATTTGTTTCTTGTAGATATGTCTTGTAGATATATAATGCGTCATTTATCTATAGATGTCAATAGTTGGATATGGGTTAGATTTGATTTGATCCCTTAAGTACAGTTAAAGCTGCAGAAACAAGCAGAAACGCCTGTCGGCGTCCTTGTCAGAGGACGAAAACCGTTTTGTGGAGAATTCTAAGCGCATATAAGTAAATCTTAAAAAATCTTAGAATTGAACAAAGTCGCCTCTCGGCAGCCCTGGATTGTTGAGATAAAGCGAAGAAAGTCAGCCTAGTTTAAAATTTTGAAACAAAATGATATTATTTAAGCTGAAATGTGGAATTAATTTCAAACTTTGAGCCTAAACAACGGAAGACGGTGATACGATTTACGAATTGCTGGTATAGTTTCAATATTCGAAACTAAACGGCTGCGAAATCGATTGTCATCGAAATTTATTTCAGTTTTTGACACTAACTTTAGGTTCTTGCTACTCATGCGCTTATCCCCGACTATAAACCCAGCTTCAGCTTATTTACATTCGATGCAACTCCATAAATTCCTAAAGACTCAA
Organism: Paenibacillus harenae DSM 16969; assembly: GCF_000422465.1. Taxonomy (GTDB): domain Bacteria; phylum Bacillota; class Bacilli; order Paenibacillales; family Paenibacillaceae; genus Pristimantibacillus; species Pristimantibacillus harenae. The sequence continues at coordinate 28,707 of NZ_KE383844.1, forward strand.
AAAACAGGACCGGTCCCTCAACGGGCCCGGTCCTGTTCTTTACCTGTTTGATTATTTGAAATACAACGCCAAATGCTCCGCCGCCTTCACGACTCCCTGGCGCTCCGCTTCGATGGACCCCCAATAGCGGTGATCCTCCAGCTCAATGCTGACGGCTCCGCGGTAGCCCATACGTTCCAACCGGACGGCCACCTGATCCCATTTCACCTGACCGTGGCCGGGAATCGTGTACCTCCACGACCCTTCGGAGAAGCCGTATTTCGCGCCGAACGTTGCGGACAGAACGCCGCACTCGTACAGCTCGTCATGCAGGATCTCCGTGTCCTTGCCATGGCAGTGATTAATCCGTTCGCCAAACTCCGTTAACGCCCGTAAATAATCGATGCCGAGCCGCACCAGATGGGACGGATCGTAATTCAAGCCGAAATGCTTGGACGGAATCGCTTCGAACATCGCGCGCCACATTTCCGGCGTACACCCGATCGTCGGGTAGTGAGGCTCCGGTCCCGGCCAGCCTTCGATGGCGATATAGATGCCCTCACGCTCCGCATGCCTGACCAGCTCCGGGAACGTATCCTTCCAGATGGCGAAGGTTTCTCGGCGGGGGACGCTGTGGTCTTCCGGCACGAGACACATGAACAACACCTTGCCGCCCAGCGAAGCAGTCTCCGTCATATGTTTCTTGGCCGCCTCCAGCGCAGCCGCCCGGCGCGAATCGTCCTTGCTCAGCAGCTGCCCCGTCTGTACGGCATCGACGGAACCGATCCCGATTCCGGCTGTTTCGCAGATCCGTTTCACTTCCGGCGTAAGCTTCGGCACGTCCAGTACGTCCAGCTTCACGCCGGCCGCCCATTGCGCTGCCTTCTCTATACCTTCGGATCCGATCTTCGGCGGAATCCGCATACCTAATTTGAAATTCATATGGATGATATCCTCCTAAAGGTTTACGTAGTAAACCAACTTCGAAAGCATAGGCTTAAGTTTACGAAGTAAACTTGCATCGTAAGCATGAGCTTAGGTTTACGTAGTAAACCAACTTCGAAAGCATAGGCTTAAGTTTACGAAGTTTGCTAACTTTTAATAAGGCTTATAGCCTGCGGCCTGATAGATCATCTCCGTGAGACCAACTACTTTTTTTGCGAAAATGCCTGGAACGAGTACTTCATGGCGACCCATAATCGCGTCGATGAAGCTCTTGTCCTGATTCGTCGTCTGCTTCGGCAGCTCCGGAATAATCGGCTCCTGCTTCAAACGACGCAGCGTAATTTTGCCGTTATCGTAAAAAATACCGCCGTCCTCGCCGCAAAAAATAAACGTTTCATGCCAGCACGGCGCGTATCCGATTACGTTTAACCCGGCTACGGCGCCTTCGGCAAAGCGGATCGACGTGAAGGAGTCGATCTCTACGGGCGCCCCCTGCTGATGAAGCTGCGGCTTCACCTCGACCGGCGTGAGGCCCGTCGTCCACAGCAGCACGTCCACGATATGGCTGCCGGAATCCATGAGCATTCCCCCGCCCGACAGGCTTGGGTTCTGCCTCCAGGAGCCGACCGTGCCCTGCTTCCATTCCTGATAGAGCGTAGCGTTAACCGAGGTCAGCTTGCCGATGACTCCATCGGCTATAGCCTGGCGAATATAGAGAAATTCCGGCTGGAAATGCCGCTGGTACGACACCTGCAGCAGCTTGCCCGCTTTTTCGGCGGAAGCAATCAATATGTCCGCTTCTTCGGAGGAGCAGGTCATCGGCTTCTCGATTAGAACATGGCACCCGCTTTCCAGAACGTCCATCGCTTGCTGAAAATGAAGCGTGTGCGGGGAGCAGATAACGACCGCATCCAGACCGCCTTGCTCCAGCATGGCTTTGTAATCGTCAAATTGCTTTACGCCCTGCAGCTCAAACTTCGAAACAAAATTGTCCCGGACGGCGGGATTCGTATCCGAGATCGCAACGATCTCGGCCTCATCCAATTCCAACAATTGCCTTGCGTGCCACTGGGAGATGCCCCCGGTTCCTATGAACCCTATTCGAACTTTACTCAATATTCTTACCTCCTTTAAACTACATCCCTATTACTTATTTAATAGTGAAAACAGATATTCCTAATTTTACCTCTATCGGGCCCGACTGTATTTGTAGAAATAAGACCTGTTTTTGTATTATCCGGACATGCGTTATACCGTAAGTTAAGCGGTTCCATTTCTCCCGCAGCGCAATAAGAGCCAGTCTATTCGACTGACCCTAACTTTGGTATACTATTCCTGCACAATGGAACGGCTATATGGGCGGTCGGCTAATCCTCCGGGAAAGGAGGATGATGCCATGTCGGTATTCGAAGCACTTACGCTTATGATTGCGTTCGCGACTCTCGTCTTACTGATTAAGAAAGAAAAATAGACCGCCCCCAGGAAAGGTCCGGTCTATTCGTTGGACTTGCTTATCCGATAGCCACCGCCCTTAGAGCGGCTGTTGTGCGGGAGCCGTGTTACAGCACGGCTCCTTCATTTATCCTAATCATAACATGGCGATTTTATTCGCGCAATTGCGGATTGCGCCCGGCCTAGGGATCGGGAATTTATCTGCTTGTTTTACGCCCCTGTTGTCCCCACTCGGACCTCGGCTTTCGCGCAGGGTTTGGCTTGGATGAGGCAGCTTTGGCAGATTGAGCGGATTTGGCGGGTTTAGCCGTTTTAGCAGCCTTGGCAGCTTCTGCCGATGATCGTCCGGCCTCTGTCGGCATACCCGCAATGAGCATCGGATAAGGGTGGTCTTCAACCACGGGAATCTTCTTTCCGATCAGCTTCTCAATCACCTTCAGGTACGGAAGCTCCTCCTCTTCGCAGAAGGAGATCGCGGTCCCGCTAAGCCCCGCCCTGCCTGTCCGGCCAATCCGATGCACGTACGTTTCCGGAATATTGGGCAGGTTGAAGTTGATCACATGGGAAAGCTCATCGATATCAATCCCTCTTGCCGCGATATCCGTCGCTACCAGCACGCGCGTTACGCCGCTCTTGAAATTGCTGAGTGCGCGCTGGCGGGTATTCTGGGACTTGTTGCCATGAATGGCCTCGGCGGATATATCCGCTTTCGTTAATTCCTTCACGACACGGTCGGCCCCATGCTTGGTTCGGGTGAACACCAATACCGAAGCAATGGATTTGTCCTGCAAAATAAGATTTAATTGCTTCTGCTTGTTCTCCTTCGCGATCTTATAAATCGATTGCTTGATTCTGTCTACGGATGCAGCCGCCGGCACGATATTGACTTTCACCGGATTAACCAGTAACGATTTCACCAAATTGGCGATTTCCGGCGGCATCGTTGCCGAGAAGAACAGCGTTTGTCTTTTCTTCGGCATTTTCGCGATGATCCGCTTCACATCATGAATAAAGCCCATATCCAGCATTCTGTCGGCTTCATCCAGCACGAGAATTTGGATATGCTGCAAATCGATTTGTTTCTGATTCACCAGATCGTTGAGCCGGCCCGGCGTTGCAATCACAATATCCGTGCCTTGATGGAGCGCCCGCTCCTGCGCCTTCTGCGAAACGCCGCCAATAATGACCGAACAGCGCAACCGCGTAAATTGGCTATAGGCCACCATGTTCTCATAAATTTGAATAGCCAGCTCTCTTGTTGGCGTTAATATCAAGGAGCGAACTCGGCGCCCTGAAGGAGAACTGCTCTGATGTTTACTTAACAGCTGGACAATCGGCACCGAAAATGCCGCTGTCTTCCCCGTTCCCGTCTGGGCGCATCCAAGCAAATCCCGGCCTTCTAAGATGGCTGGAATCGACTGCTCCTGGATCGGCGTCGGTGTCGTATAGTTTTCTTTCGTTAAAGCTTTTAAAATTTCAGGCATTAGGTTCAATGTATGGAATGTCATTTTTTCTCCTTTATCTAAACAGCACTTTATATCATAACAAGTAATAATAACACAATATCCCGATGAAACGGAGCTTTATTTGAAAATAGGGCTGTTTTACTTCTCTGTCCGCTAAAATGTATACTAATGTCATAACGGATTAGGAGGTACTGCCCTGTGAGCTATGAGACCTATTTTCAGAACAAAAGAGAACGGCATCTGGAAGAGCTGAATGAGTTTCTTACGATACCGAGCATCTCGGCTTTGTCCGAACATAAGCAGGATATGATCAAGGCTGCGGAATGGGTAGCTGCCAAATTGGAGACGGCCGGTCTGGAGAAAATCGAGATCATCCCCACCGATGGACATCCGATCGTCTATGCCGAGCATATCCATGCTCCAGGCAAACCGACGGTGCTTATCTACGGCCATTATGACGTGCAGCCCGTTGATCCGCTGCACCTCTGGAAGACGCCTCCGTTCGAGCCGGCCATCCGCGACGGCAAGCTGTACGCGCGCGGCGCAACGGATGATAAAGGGCAGCTTTTCCTGCATGTGAAGGCGATTGAAGCGTTATTGGCAGAAGAAAACAAGCTGCCGGTCAACGTGAAGTTTTGCATAGAAGGAGAAGAGGAGATTTCAAGCCCTCATCTGCCGGCCTTCATGAAGGCCCATGCGGACAAGCTGGCGACGGATGTTGTCCTGATCTCGGACACCTCGCTTCTTGCCAAAGGAAAACCGGCGATTTCCACGGGCTTGCGCGGATTATGTTCTCTGGAAGTAACGGTAACGACCGCCAATACGGACCTTCATTCGGGCAGTTTCGGCGGCGGCGTTCCGAACGCGCTGCACGCGCTGGCGGCCCTGCTCGCATCCCTGCATGATGACCAAGGACGAGTCGCGATTGACGGCTTCTACGAAGGCGTGCCCGAGCTGTCCGCGGACATGCGCGAAGAATTCCTGAAGCAAAATCATAACGATGAACAATTAAGAGCCGCTCTCGGTCTCGAAGCTTTGTACGGAGAAGAAGGCTACTCCTTTGTCGAGCGGACCGGCGCAAGGCCGACGCTTGAGCTGAACGGCGTGTGGGGCGGATTTCAAGGCGAAGGCACGAAGACCGTCATTCCGAAGGAAGCGCATGCCAAAATCACCTGCCGCCTCGTCGGCGACCAGGACCCGGCTAAGACTTTGGATCGGATCTCGGCTCATCTGGAGTCCCATGTCATGCCTGGGGCAAAGCTTGCCATTAAGCGCGGCGAACAAGCCCGTGCGTTCAACATGGACCCGTCTCATCCCATGCTTCAGAAGGCGGCGGATGCCTATGAGCAGGTATACGGCACTCGCGCTCTATTCACGAAGGACGGCGGATCGATTCCGATTGTCGAGACGTTCTCCCGTATCTTGAAGGCTCCCGTCGTCATGATGGGCTTCGGCCTGCCGGACGAAAACCTGCATGCGCCGAACGAGCATTTCAATCTGGAAAACTTCGACAAAGGCTTGCTTACGATCGTTACATACTTGAAGCAGCTTTAAACACCGGCCCCAAAAATACAGCGGCAGCCCAGGACTTGATCAGTCCTTAAGCTGCCGCTGTTTGCGTTGCCTTCCTGTGTGAAGGGAAGCGGATACAGCGATAATAGCTTTGTATCTTATTTAGCAGGAAAAGCTCCCGCTATTTTCTCGGATTGACGGCTGCTTCACCATATTAGCCGGAAAAACTCCCGTTATTTCGACGCATTCTGATTGATGTGCGATGAAGTGGCCGAATTAGAAGGAGATATTCCCGTTAGAATCCTTCCAAAACAGATTCCAGGTATTTTAACGGGAGGATTTCCCTCTGATGCGGATGCGGATACGTATACAAACCGGAATAAGGACGAATGCGATCGGGCCTCTGGTACTGAGGCACATGCGGTGTCCAGCCAATGGAACCGAGGCACATGCGGTGTCTAATTGAAGGTAAGGCATCATTCGCAAACCAAAAGGCAGGTGGGCTTCGCAACCGCGACGCTCACCTGCCTTTTTGAATGGATATGAATTATTTATTAAATAGGAAAAGACAGACTTTCCTGTCTCGATATTTTCCTATAAACTTGAAAAGCCAAAATAAATTAAATAGGAGAATAGCCATGAATCGACAAAAAAAAATTGTCATCATTGAGGATGAAAAAGATATTTCACGCATTCTAAGAGACTATTTAACTAAGAACAATTATGAAGCTGCCATTGCCGGAACCGGGCAGGACGGCTTGAAAATAATAGATCTGCTGCAGCCTGATTTCATCATTCTCGATATCATGCTTCCGGACATGGACGGGATCGATCTCTGCCGCGAAATTCGCGAACGGAGTAATGTGCCTATCCTGATCCTGAGCGCGCGGGGCAGCGATACGGATAAGGTGCTGGGGCTTGGCTTCGGTGCCGACGATTATATGACGAAGCCGTTCTCGCTAAGTGAATTACTAGCCCGCATCAACGCTCACTTCCGCAGATACGATAGCATGGCATCCGCTCCATCCCTGGACCCGGATACCTTACGCTTTGGAAGGCTGGCAATTGATAAAAAAGCTTATAAAGTCACAGTAGACGGCGAAGAGGTTTCTTTGTCCGCCAAGGAATTTGAGCTGCTCTATCATTTAGCTAGCCACAAAAACCAGGTATTCACGAAAGCACAGCTGCTGGATGCGATATGGGGATATGCCAACTACGGAGATGAAAATACAGTAACCGTTTATATCCGGCGGCTGCGAGAAAAGCTGGAAGCGGACCCGTCAAGTCCCGTTTATCTTAAAACCGTGTGGGGCGTTGGATATAAATTTAGCGTAAACTAAAGAATGCGATCGGAGATGACACATGTCTTTAAACAACTGGTCAACCAAATGGCTGACAGCCGTCCTGCTTCTTCTTGTTTTACTGACAGGCAGCAGCACGTATTTGCTCTTATACAGCTTATCCAACGATAATGAACCCTCCTCCAGCTATGTCATTAATCAAGTTCGGCTAATCGTCAACCCTCTTATGCTCTATCTGGAGCAAAATAGCGGTCGTATCGGAACGGATGAGGTACAAGCCGAGCTCAAGAGATTGACAAACGATAACGGGATTCATCTGGTATATGCGCAATTGGACGGAACAGTTCCCTTCCGTTCAACATCTTCTTTCCTGCCTAGGGAAATAAACGCCAACCGCTCGCTCCATTATGATCTTTATTCGGCCAAGCAAGAAGACGGGTTATTCAAAATCGCTTTTCCCGTCATAGACAAGGATTCACAAATGCAAGTAGGAAATGCTATATACCTCCTGCCCGAAAGCAAGGTCTTTCTGCCTAAATCCTATAATCGCCCGATCCTCTCCTTCCTTGTAATCGTTTTTTCCTCCCTTTTAGCAGTCATTTTGCTTATTTCCATGAGATATAAAATCAAACATCATTTTATATCGCCTATTCATCAGCTCAAGCATCATGCGGAAGCGATACTTAAAGGAAAATATGAGGAGAAGACCATGTATGCAGGCATGAATGAAATGGGCGATTTATTTGCGATGTTTGATCAGATGAGGATAGAAATCATGTATTTGAGTATCCAAAGAATGAAGCAGGAGAAGGCGCAAAAGGAGCTCATCACCAATATCTCGCATGAAATCAAAACGCCGATCACGACCGTCAAAGCCTACATCGACGCTATACTCGAGGGCGTCTGCTCCGATACGGAGGGAATATTGGAGTATGTCGAAATCATGCGGACCCATACCGACAAAATGGCCAGGCTGGTGGAGGATCTCATCCTTCATGCCCTGCAGGATCTGGGTCAAATTACCGTCGAGCCTCGTGAGCAGTATAGTCAGGAAGTACTCCAGAGGATCTTAAAGCCAATTGGCCATTATGTGCGCACGAACGGTTTGTCCTACATAGAACCAAAGGAAATTCCCAATGTGCTGATCCCGATCGATGCCGTTCGCATCGAGCAGGTCATCTCCAATTTGGTGTCCAATGCGCTGAAGCACTCCTCTCCCGGCGACTCCATCCGGATTGAAGCAGAACTTGATTCAGGAAAGCTGAGGATCACCATCGCAGACACAGGCAGAGGCATTCTGCCTCAGGATATGCCGTTTATATTCGATCGTTATTTTAGAGGCCACGCCGATGAAGGCAGCAAGGCATTCGTACAGGCAGGCACCGGACTCGGCCTTTCCATCTGCAAGACGATTATCGAAGCGCACGGCGGAACGATTTCCTTCGCCAGTAAGCAGGACCTGGGAACGACCTTTCACTTTACTCTGCCTTTATGTTAGTTCCGTCAGTAATAGTTTATTAATAACTTGATAAGCCTTTTTAAAGATCGGGGGGGTACACTTTTACTCATATAAAAATCGGGAGTGAAGAAGTATGGCCAAGAAAACGATTATCCGCGCCAAAAATCTTAGCAAAACCTACAACACCGGAAGCGAGCAATATCATGCGATTCGAAATCTTGATCTGGAAATCTACGAAGGGGATTTCACGGTCATCATGGGAAATTCGGGTTCGGGCAAATCCACCCTGCTTTATCTTCTCAGCGGACTGGATAACGTGACGGCCGGAGAGGTTTACTTTCGTGACCAGCGCATTGACAATTATAACGAGAACGAGCTTTCCGACTTTCGCACGAGAAAAATAGGCTACATCTATCAGAGCATCAACCTGGTTCCAGACCTGTCTATCTTGGATAACATCTCTTTGCCCGCCTATATTGCGGGTCAGAAGAAAAACAATGTGAAAGCAAAAGCGATCGGACTGATGAAGGCAATGGGAATCGAAGGGCAGAACACCCGCCTACCCTCGCAAACCTCCGGAGGCCAGCAGCAGCGTGCAGCGATTGCCAGAGCTTTGATCAACTCGCCGGACATCGTCTTCGCAGACGAACCGACAGGCAGCCTGAACTTTGAGCACGGCAACGCCGTCCTCGATATCCTGACCAAGATGAACCGCGATGGACAATCCGTCGTCATGGTTACTCATGATTTGAAAGCCGCGTGCAGAGCGGATCGGCTGATTTTTATTCGAGACGGCAAAATCGGCGGAATTCTCGAGTTTGACAAATACGATGGCCGCCACACGAAAGACAGAGAATCCATGATCTTTGCTTTTGTTTCAGGGAAGGAGTGATCCGCATGGCTGCCATATGGACACTTTGCTCGTCCTATCTCAAGAAAAGCAAAATACAAAACCTGTTCATCACTTTGCTCATCCTATTGTCTACCTTGCTGGTCGCAACAGCGACCATTATTATTGCCAACACAGGCAATTTGTTCTCCGATATGCACAACCGGACCAATGGATCGCACCAGATTCTGACGCTGGAGAAGGAGCTGCATGATCCGCAGTCTGTTCATCAATGGTGGGAGTCACAGCACGGGGTCGATGTATCAAAGCTGCTGCGCTATCGCACATTATCCGGAATTACCTATAAAAACAATGACATCCCTAATCTTTATCTGTATATGATGAATACGCCCGAACCGCCATTTGTGGTCGATGAACTTGTTTTTGCAAAGGGCGTCCAAAGCGCAACGCCTGCGAGCGGAACGGTATGGATTCCTACCTCCATGGCAAATTCCATAGGGATAGCGGTTGGAGATACGGTTGGCTTTAATACTGGCTCCGAGCACCTGCAGCTGCAGGTGTCCGCCATCGTTGTCGACGTCCCTTATGGCGCACCGTTCACAAATACGGCCCGTATCTGGATGAACAACCAGGACTATCAGGAAAAAATAACGCCGCTGCCCGGAAAAGATTATTACCTGATCGGACTCCGATTTGATGACTACAGCAGCAATCCGAGCTATTGGGAGCGCTTCGCAATAGAGCTTGGCAGCCCATTCCTTGAAACCAAAATGGAGTTTGAGGGCATGTCCTCCTTCTACCTGATTATTAACAAGATTATTGGCTTCATTATGATTTTCCTCGGACTGGTTATGATGCTGATCGCTCTGATTACCATTGGCTTCACCATTTCCGATGCCATTCTCGCCAATTATAAAACGATAGGCGTACTCAAATCATTGGGTCTGACCTCGCGCAGCATGATCGGCACCTATGTCATTCAATATACTTTTCTGTCCTTCATTGCCATAATTCCCGGCCTTGCTCTAAGCACCATTCTTTCCAAGATCATTATTAACCTTTCGGTCTCGTCTCTGAAGACGGAGAATGCGGAGCTTGCCATAAAGGGATTAAGCGCGGCTATGCTTGTCGGACTTCTGCTATTCGGATTAGTTATTCTGTTCGTCGTTTTTTATGCGAGAAGAGCCCGCTCCGTACAGCCCGTGCAAGCGATCCGTTACGGCATGTCCGAGATGGAAAGCAGCAAGATAACGAAAAGATTGAATGCTGCAGGCACAAGCAAAATCGGGTTTGGAAGCCTGCCCGTCATCGCCGTCATCGGCCTGAGAAACCTGATCAAAAACAGGAAAGGCTCAGCACTCATGCTGGTATTGACGATGATGGCTTCCTCCGTGCTCGTACTCGGGTTCGTCGTACTGAACAGTATTATCGGCATTCAGCAAACCGCTGCCAAGTGGGGCTACGATTCCGCCAACATAGCAGCTATGGTCATCAATAAAACAACCTTCTCCCGCGCTGATTTCGAGCGCACCCTGTCTGCCGATTCAAGAATAAAGGACAAGGGATGGCAGAGTAATCTGACCGGGATCGTGAGCACCGAGCCGCTGCCCGGCAATGATTCAGCAAGCAGACAGCCTTTAAGCATTTATTTAAGCGTCTTAGATGGGGACTATGAGCAGATGGGCTTCGAGACCGTGACCGGCTACAATCCGCGTTACAAGAACGAAATCGCCTTGGGCGTGAACGTGGCGAACACCTTGAATAAGGAACTGGGCGATATCGTCGACGTGTATATCGCTGGCAAGAAGCAATCCCTACTCGTCACGGGTATTTACCAGGCCATCGCCAATTCTTCTTATTCCGCACGGGTTACGATTGATGCCGTAAGAACCGTAAATCCGTCTTTTAACGACATGGATGTGTCCTTTATTAACGTGCAGGATATCTCGCAGGCCGATGCCGTTGTGAGCGATCTGAATGCAAGATTCAAGGATTCCGCTTCCGTCGTGACCCAGAAGACACTGCTGGATTCCGTCTTCAAGGAGGCCTCAAACATGCTCATCTACCCATTGAGCTTGATGGGACTGCTGTTTATCATCGTCACCTTCATTATTATTTACAGCACCTGCCGCATTAACATTCGAAAGGAGAGCAGAACCTATGGCATTTATAAGTCAATCGGGATGACCTCCAATCGAATCCGATTCTCCATTGCGCTTGGCATAGCGGCTTTATCGGCTCTGGGAGCGCTGCTTGGTATCCTCATCGGCGTATATTTGCTGCCTGTCCTCCTCGAGAGCGTTCTTGTCAGCTACGGCATTGTGAAATTGCCGGTCATCCTTAATTGGGGCGGAATTCTGGCTATTGCATCCGTAAGTGTCTTCTCTGCCGCTCTTGGTTCGTGGGCATCATCCAAAGTGATTCAGAAAGCTTCACCACGCATTCTGGTGGTCGAATAACGGCTGTTTCACCCATGCCTAAAATTTGCGTTCCTTCACTGAACAAAAGGCAGGCAAGCTTCGCAACCTAATGCGACGCTTGCCTGCCTTTTTCATTATTTTATCCCCGAGAAGGTGATGCCTTGAATAAACGATTTTTGAACCAGGAAGTAAAGAATGATGATCGGGAAGGTGATCAGGACGGAGGCGGCCATTAGCATCTGCCACTCCGCTCCATGCTGCGTCTTAAAGGCCTGAAGCCCCAGCATGATCGTATATTTGCTCTCATCCGACAAATAAATTAACGGCCCCTGGTAATCCGTCCAGCTTCCCATGAATTGAAACAAAGCAATCGTTAGCAGAGCAGGCCTGCATAACGGAAGCATAATTCCCCAGTAAATGCGCAGCTCCGACGCCCCGTCGATCCGCGCCGCATCCTCCAATTCCTTCGGAAGCCCCATAAAGAACTGCCGCAGCAGGAAGATATAGAACGGAGCGCCGAAGAATGCAGGCAGCCACAGCGGGATGGACGTTCCTACCCAACCGAAATTTTTGAATAAAATAAAGATCGGAATCATCGTTACCTGATAAGGCACCATCATGACGACCAAGGTCAACGCGAAGAGCGGCTTCGCCCCTTTCCAGGGGATGCGGGCGATCCCGTAGGCAACCAGCGGACAGGCGAACAGGACGCCGAGCGTCGCAAGTCCGGAGATGGTCAGCGTGTTCCCCAAGTACTGGAAGAACGGCACATAGTTGACCGAATCGGGATAGTTGCTCCATACGAACATGCCTGGAATCCATTTGGGCGGCCACAGGAACAGTTCGTTATCCGGCTTCAATGAAGTAGAGACCATCCATACAAACGGCATCAAGAAGAACAACCCGACGATAATAAGAAAGGCATGCGTGCCTGCGTGCTGGATTCGCTTAATAGATGGTTGAGATTTCATCGTTGCCGCCTCCTAATCTTTCCCTTGATAATAGACCCAGCGTTTCTGAGAAATAAAGATCAACGCAGTCAGTATCACTACGATCAAGAAAAGAATCCACGCCATGGCGGACGCATAGCCCATCTTCAAATAGCCGAATCCGTTCGTATAGAGATACATGACATAGAACATCATCGAGTTGGCCGGCGTCCCTTGACCGTTCGATAAGGTATAGGGGAGTACGAAGTTTTGCAAGGCGCCGATCGTTCCCATAATGAGGTTGAAGAAGATGACCGGCGTCAGCAGCGGCAGCGTAATATGCTTCAAACGCTGAATCAGGCTCGCACCGTCAACCTCTGCCGCATCGTAATAATCCTGCGGAATGTCCTGCAAGCCCGCAAGATAAATAACAATCGACTGCCCGACTCCCCATAGACTCATCAGAATGAGCGACGGCTTCGACCAATATTCGCTTCCCAGCCATGCCGGGCCCGGAATCCCGATCTGCTCCAGCCAATGATTGACCAGCCCGAACTGCGGATTGAGCAGCCATAGCCAAATAATCGTCGTCGCGATGGGCGGCACCAGGCTCGGAACAAAAAACAACGTTCGATAAAAGCCTTGCCCGCGGATTTTCACATTCAGAATGAGAGCAAGCCCAATCCCGAAGATCATGCTGATCGGAACGAAGAACACCGTATAAAAAAGCGTATTATAAATGCTTATCCAGAAGACATTGTCCTTGAACAAGGTCTGATAGTTCTCCAAACCAACCCATTCCCCGGGGTTAAGGATGCTGTAAGAGGTAAAGCTGTAATAAATCGACATGATGAGCGGATAGGCATGGAATAACAATAACCCCAGTATCCAAGGCGCTGTAAAAATAAGGCCGTACAGGACCATTTTTCGCTCGAATCTCGTTTTCTTGGCTTTGATCAATCGCCTCTCCTCCTCCTCCTCCTTTCCGCCGGCTATTTCTTGACCTTGGCCAATTCGGCGTCCACGTTCTTCTTGACTTCATCCAGCAGCTGCTGCGCCTCGCCTTTGCCGTTTATGGCCAGATCCTGCACCCGCATCGTTTCATTCCATAAGAACGAGCCTACCGGCGTAACCGGTCTTGTAAAAGCATTCGGCATCATATCCAGAAAGATTTTGAGATTCGGGTTATCCGCCAACTTCAGCTCATCGTTCACCGAAGGCAGCACGGTGATGTCGTTGCCTGCCGTCGGACGTTTGCTCCACATCAGCGTGCCTTCCTTGTGGGCGACGAACTTCACGAATTCCCATGCCTCCTTCTCATGCTTGGCGCCCTTCGGAATCACGTACGACCAGCCGCCGGCCCAGGTAATCGACGGATAGCCGTCCGCCGCCGGCATCGGCGCCACGCCCCATTCGAATTCCGGCTTGTATTTGCTCAGATCGTTCAATACCCAGTTGCCGTCGAAGACAAAGGCGACTTTCCCCGTCCAGAAGGCGTTCATTCCCGTCTGGCCGACCGCGGTCGAGAAGCTGGTCAGATTCTCAATATTGTATTTCTTCGCGTAGCCGGCCATCCAATCCAAGGCCTTCACGTTCTGAGGATTATTCGGCGTCAGCTCGCCGTCCTGCTCCCAAGCGCCGCCCCAGTTCCATGCTTGCGTATAGAGGAAGCCCTGATTCATCCAGGGGATAAATCCGATCTCGTCATATTTGCCGTTCTTGCCTTCGACGAACAAGGCTTCCGCCATTTCATCCAATTCGGCCATCGTCTTCGGTGGGGCATTGGGGTCAAGACCCGCTTTTTCCATTAGCGTTTTATTGTAATACATTGCCCGGTTATCGGTGTTCCAAGGCAAGGCATAGACCTTATCCTCATACACGACTTCTTTCCATACGCTCTCATAGTAATCATCCGGCGAAACCTCGCTGCTTTCTACATAGGGAGTCAAGTCGGTCAGAGAGTCTTTGGCAGCCCAGGAGCCAATCAGGAAGCGGTCGAACAGCGCCACATCCGGCGGATTTCCCCCGGCAATCGCGGTCAGCAGCTTGTCTGACGATTGCGTCTGTCCCGACGATTCCACGAATGTCATCTTCACTTTAATGTTCGGGTGTTTCTTCTCGAACTCATCGACGACGTACTGTTTGAATTCCTTCTGATAATCCCCGCCCCAAGGAAACCAGAAGTCAATGGTCACCTGTTCGCCGGGAGCGGCGGCGTCCGGCCCCTCGTTATCTTCGCCCCCGGTTGCAGCTCCATTGCTGCTGCAGCCCGCCAGCACGAGAATAATCGCCAAGGCAATTCCAAGTAGAGCAGACGTCCGTTTCTTTTCCTTCCAACCGGTCAGGCGCGTGTTTCTTTCCATCGTTTAGCCTCCCTATTTATTAAATAAGTACGTATGCCGTTTTCTTGTGGTGACTAAATTGTATCCGCTTTCACGACTGCGGCATAAGGCGTATACTTTTGTTTTTGGTGTGTTATTTTGGTTCATTCCGGAGAGGCTCTCTTCTTAACGATACGGAAAAATCAAGGTGACCTTCGTGCCGCCTGCCAAGCGACTTTCCAGCTCCAAGCCGTACGGTTCGCCGTACGCAAGCTTGATCTGGCTATTAATATTTTTGAGCGCAAAATGCTCCTCCTGCGTAAAATCATTATCCTCCAGCGCCTCTTTGATCTGCTTCAGCTTCTCCGGCGTAATCCCGACGCCATCGTCCAGGACCTCAAAGTAAAGAAGCTCGTCCTTCCGGACCCAGCGGATATCGAGGCGGCCCTTACCCCTCTTGTTCTCGATCCCATGGTATATCGCATTCTCAACCAGCGGCTGATAGACAAATTTCAATACCTGCTTGTCCAGCAAATCGTTATCCACCTCCACATTCACTTCGAACTTGTCCTGGTAGCGCACCTTCTGAACCGATAGATAACTCTCTACCAGCGATACCGCCTCTCTTACCGAAACCATATCCCTTCCATCGCTTAAGCTGATCCGCAAATAATTAGACAGCCCGAATATCATCGTACTGATGTCATCCACCTTGTAAATGCGGGAAATCCAATGAATCGAATCTAGCGTGTTATAAATAAAATGGGCGTTGATTTGGGAAGCCAGCATTTTCAATTGATTTTCCTTTTTCAGCAGCCGCTGGATGTAGAGCTCGTTAATCAGGCTTTTGATCCGGGATACCATGAGATTGAAGCTGTCGAACAAAATGCCGAATTCATCCTTGCGATGATGACCGATCTGCGATTCGAAGTCCCCTTCCTTCGCTTTGCGCATCGATTGAAGCAGAATCTGCACGGGCTGATGCATCAGCCGGGAGATGATCCAGGACAGGAGCACCGCTACGAGCGTAAATCCGAGAGCCAGATAGAAGGTATATAGCCGGATTTCATTGGAATCCTTCACCAGCTCCCGTGCCGGAGCCATTCCGATCAGCTTCCAGCCGCTCGTCGCCATTCGATCATGCACAACGACCATTTTCTCGCCGTCTATGACCTGGTTTATGATCCCGCTTCTCTCCTCCTCTGCCGGTTCCAGATGAAAGGGATGCTCTGCGCTTTCGCCGTCAGCGTCCGCTACGACGTTGTTCGCCCGGTCCACAATGATCGCCTTGCCGCGCGCTTTAAAATCAATTTCGGATAAAATTTGCCGAATTTCGTTTGGGTTGATCTCGATCAGCAGGATGCCGATAATTTCGCCATTGCCCCAAATATCCTTCAATGCCCGGCCGTAACAGAACACCGGCTGATCCTCATCCGTAACATGCTTCTCCGGCATAAACGAAGGACGGATGCCGAACCAGACCATACGGCCGTCCGCTTCTTTTATCTGCTTATACCAATCCTGCTCCCGCTGGCTGCTAAGGGCGGGGGACATCATGGTGAACGTGGGATTGCTCGTCAAAGAATAGGTGTAAGAGGCCGTATTTTCCCCAAAAACAAATACATTCGCCGTATCGTTCTTCAAATTGGCAAAGCTGGATAAAAACTTGTTAATTTGATCGGTATTCTGTATGCGCTCGTAATTGTCCCCAAATCCCCCCAGAATTCCTCTCTGCAGCTCCCTGTAGCTGAACACGAAGTAAGACCGGTTCTCGTATTCCTCAAAAATCATTTCCAGCCGCTTATTCGCCTGCTGAACCGTTTGAAGGGCGACACCGCCCACATTCAGCTGAATAATTTCCTGCGCTTTGTGGTAAGACAGATAACCCATGACCATAATGGATATCGTCATGCTGACAAAATAAATAATGAACATTTTAAAGCCGACGAACCGCCGCTTCGATGTTATATTCATTCCGGTTCCCCCCCTCCCAGGTTGATTGCCGCTCCGTCAGATACCAAGATCACGGTATTGACCAGGCGTCATGCCTTCGATTTCTTTAAACGTTTTGGAGAAATGGCGGAAATCCGCATATCCGACCTGCCCGGCGATTTCATAGATTCGAAGCGTGGAGGTCTTCAGCAGCTGCTTCGCCTTGTTCATGCGCAGGCGGATCAAATATTTACTGTACGTCTCCCCCGCCTCCTCATGAAACACTTTGCTGAAATAGGAGGGATTCAAGTACAGATGCTCGGCTGCATCGTTCATCGTGATGCCTTTCATATAATGCTGGTGGGAAAACTGCATTCCCAGCTCAACAATTCTCTTGCGCTGACCGGATCCTCGCGATTCGGAAGCGCAGTGCAGGAGAACATCCCGCAATTCGTCGCCAAGCCGCTCTAAAGGTAAGTTCCTGCTTACGATTCTTTCGTTAAACCTGTCGATTCCCGGCGCTGTCCGGTACGGATGCGCCGCTTCCCACTTCTTCCCTATGCTCTGAAGCAGCAGCCGTAACCCGCGGATCGTATGGAGCGGCGGCATTTGGTCGCGCACGGATTGCAGATGCAAGGTCAATTGGCCGACCAATTCTTGAATCGCCCCGTCGTCCCCCAGCTTCATGGCGTGATGCAGCCTGGTTTCCCACGAGCCGTCTGGTCCGATATAGGCTTGGGACTTGTTGGTCTGCCTAGGAAGCTGCGCCGAATCGTAGACCTTCCCGAAGCCGTCATAGAAGGCATACGCACAGGCGCTCAGCGCATCGTCGAAGCATGGGGCCAGTCTGGAGATGGTCCCCAGCCCGCTGACGCCGATGCTTATGGTGAGGCCTAAATACTGCTGCGCCGCCTCGATCAATGCTGCGATTCCATTGGAGAAGACCTCCTTGTTTCCTTTACGGGAGCTGTCTTGCGAGAACAACACAACCAAATCCGTATCGGCGTGATTGTCGAGCGGACAGGCTGCGGCTTGTCCGTAGGCCGTGACGATTTCCTCGGCAATATTGCCGAGGGCAAGGCGAAGCCGCGAACGATCCTTGTCGCTTGATGCCTTAAGCCCCCAATGATGGATTTTAACCGTAAGAACGGTTAGCTGATGCGGGTTTAACGGCAGCTTCAATGCCTGCCATTTGGCTTCAAGCTCGCTTAGCGAATCCACGTGGCTGCCGAGCAGCAGCGTCTCCAGGAAGTGCTGCCGGGCAAGCGGCAGGCTCTCGCGGATACGGCCCGACATCTCCGACAGATGATGCCGGCGCTCATTCTCTTGATCCAGGTCGCTCACGCATCTCCGCACGACCTCCAGGAGCGCCGTCTCTTCGATCGGCTTCAATACGTAATCGTAGGCGCCGTATTTCAGCGCTTTCTGCGCATATTCAAAATCGCTGTAGCCGCTGATAATAATGACATAGGCTTTCTTCCGCTGCTTTCTCAGCGCTTCCATCAAATCCAAACCGTCCATCCTTGGCATCTTGATATCCGTAATAATAATGTCCGGCGAACCGGTTCGAATCCGCGCCAGCGCTTCTTCCCCATCCTCCGCTTCCCCAATCAGCTCAATGCCTTCCGCCTGCCAATCAATCGTTGACGTAAGGCCCTGGCGAACCCATCTCTCGTCGTCCACGACAAGCAGCTTATACATGCCATCACTCCTTCTGTCTAATTGGAATATTCCGCCTCAACACTTAACTATATTTCGTTTCCGCACTTGGTTATCCTGTTCAATGAACAAACGAAAGCCGCCCTGAGCATGACACTCGGAGCGGCTTTCTATTAAAATCTTTCTTGCTATTCTATGAATTTGACCTCCATGATGAACAAGATTATCCGGACTTCTCGAGCTTTGACCGCCGCCTACACGGTTTTCGGTTTCGCCAAGAGAGTTTTCGGAATCATTAAGATTCATCCCTTCTGCGAAATTTGCTCAAGTATATGCAGTGGTCGAGTATATATTTCAATGACGCTTTTCCCTGCCCCTTCAATGCGGGATGCTTGAAGATCGATCTTCCGGGTTTGGCATTGGCCTCGAACATCCAGACCCCGCCATCCCGGTCGATGCCGATATCAAGACCGAGCTCGCCAAGCGCATGTGTATAATTGCGTTCGATGGCTTTCGCTAACTTGATGGCGACCGATTTGGCTTCTTTAAGCACGTCATCCGATTTATCGCCGAAAGTCCGGCTAAGCGCCCGCTCCGGCGTCATCAGCGATCCGCCGTTCTTGATATGCGTCGTAACGCTCCCTCTGCCGGCTTTTTTGGCGCCAATTCCGGCAACGACCCATTGATTTTGTCCGTTCTTATGCATATGAAAACGGAAGTCGATCGGGCAATTGTCGATTTCGGCCAGTCGGATTCCTTGTTGCACGACGTAACTGCTTAAATTTCCGCGATGGCGGGCTCGCAGCATCTTCATGAGGCTATTGAAATTGCTGAACCTGAGCAGAATGTTTCCGCCGCTGCGGCGATAGCGGATAAAGTAACCTTTACGAGGAGTGTAGGTGAGCCGATAAATCCCGTTGCCAAGGCTGCCGGCGCTCGGTTTATAATATAGAAATTGATGCTTCTCCAGAAGCTCTTTCATTTTCTCAGAAGTCGGGTTATTGATGGATTCGGGCAAATGCCGAAGAGCTTCCGGGTCATTGTCCAACATGGTGTAAACGTCCGACTTATTAAAGAAGCCCCAGTTAAAGAACGGGATTCTCTTCTTGATAAACCGCTCCCGCAGAGTCGTAATGGCAGAGCCGACTTCGGCCCGGCGGCTTGGAAGCCGGTTGTATACGACGTCCGGCAGCGGAACGACACGCCTCGTCCAGCCTCCGCCGCCATTAAGGAACCAACCGTGAATCGTTTCCTGCCGCCAGTTGATATCACGAGGCGTGAAGGCAAAGAAGTAGGCTTTCTTCCGACCGAGATGAAGAAGCTGCCTTACGAATTCAGTCCGTTCTCCGAAAGGAGACGAGATGCGTGTGCCGCCGTCGGTCAATACTCCGATTAAAGGTCCGAGCTTAATTTCCTTATCCTCGTCATTGGCTATATACACGTGTCCGGATTTGGGGATCCGGACAGAACGCCTAAGCCCTGCCGACATATAGACATGATGACCTTTGCGTTTGATGGTCCGCACCGTGGCGGGTACGATGTCTTTGCCGAGCTTGACGTTAACCGATTTACGTCCGCCCAGCTTGAGCAGCTTCGCAAGTGAGCTGGAAAACCATACGATACGTTCCGGCTGCTTTGTGAAATGGACGTTACAGATGGTCAAACTCATGAATTACCCTCCTAGACCGATTTCGGCGAATCGTCCCAATGTTTCTTCCAGCCGAGCGACGATCAGGAAGGATACTTCATTGATTTCCTGAAGCAGCTCGTTTCCAAGTTGATCACGAATAGGAGAGCCCCGTGTTCGCAATTCGAACGGTTCACCCTTGCGTCCCCTTAAATCCAGCATAGTTGTATGGAGTATACCTAACCCTGCTGCTGTAGAATGGTTGCTTCTGTTCTTTAGAATCCGGATATATAACAGGCATATTGGATCATCTTCCTCACCGAGGGACGGATTTTTCCTTCTTTGAGCGGCGTATTATCGTTCTTGGACGGTTTGGAATTAACCTCGAGCAGCCAAATACGGCCCGAAGTGTCAAGGGCTAAATCGATTCCAAGCTCCCCGAAATGTGCAGGGATTTGGGTGTCAACGCCACGGGCAATGTCCAGAGCCGCCCTCTGCAGGCGCGAGGAAGCATCCCCCCGGAATTTGGCGGGAAGATTGGATCTGGCGACGGATTCCCTGACCGTTGAAAGCGTTCCTCCTCTGGCGAGATTGGACACAAAATGACGTGGTCCCGCCGTTCGGCTTACGATCGAGGTAACTGCCCATTTCCCACTTGCATTTTTTTGCGTTAATGCGCGGAAATCTACTGGACGACCGCCGATTTCAATCAGGTTAAGGCCTTGCTGGATGAGATAACGCACTCGTTTCATTTTGCCGGAAATCGTAGAGAACAACTTCGCAAGGCTGCTGAAAGACTGTTTTTTGGTCCCATTGACGGTGGCGTAAGAAGCCTGCCAGTTTTCCGAGCCGATACGAGATACACGAATGATTCCTTTGCCCAAGCTGCCTCTTCCCGGCTTCAGAAATACGGCGCTGTATCTGGAGCACATGCTTTTTAGCATCGTATAGTTCTGGAGAGAGTGGGATTCGGGTAAATACTTTCGTAAGGAAGCGTCTTTCTTGAGGGCATTAAACACTTCGGATTTCTCAAGAAACTTCTCATTAAACACATGAGCGCCAAAGCGATGTTTGATTTCTCTCATGAACTGCTGTACGGCGGGGCGATTTTCAAGCGTCCGGGAAGTTAAGCGATTGTTCATTACATCGGGTGCGGGAATCATCAGTCTTTGCCATTCTTTGGCGTACACCCAACCTTCCACAGAAGACAGACTTGACCCGATCCCGTTTGGAGTGAAAAAATACACATAGGCTCCTTGGCTTCGGCAAGATTCGGTCAATTCACGGCAGAACATCGTAATGTTTCCGAACGGTTTATCTGATTGTTCTGGATTATCTCGGCTAATAAGTACGCCTATTAGCGGACCTAGCGATAGCGTTCTGGTCGTTGCTTTGTACTTCATGCGAAGTGAAGTTCCGGAAAAGATGCCCATTCTGCGAGCGAGTGTCTGGCTGATCCGCAGTCCTTCATAACGGGGCACAGGGACGACGGTGACGGAGTGGCGGAACGAACCAAATTTTAAGGCAAGTTGCTGCTGGGCAGGTATTTTCCACTGCTTTACCAGGGATTCCCCCAGCATAAGGACATCATCGGACAAATTGCCCGAACTGATGACCTGGACGTCAATTTTCATTTTCGGGGTGGACATGTTTCTTGCTCCTTCCACCTTTGCGTATGTCGTGGCGAGGCTCATAGGCTTCCTTCCCGGGGGCTAGCGAGAATACACCATCATATGAGGACATCTATCTGTCGGTGATGGCCTTTAATGGATTTGGGCTTTAGTGTAGAGCAGTATTTCTTCTCGAGACCAAAACTCTTGTCGGAGCTCAACCCAAATTCGTTACCATCGGACATCGTTTAAGCCGGGACTGCCGTTTTCTTGAGCAGATTATCGGCAAGCAAAAAGCCGCCCGACCTCTAGTCTCGCCTTCGGCAAGACTCGAAGCAGGAAGCGTTTAAATTACTATTATACCTTGGGTGCGACAGCTTCAATAAACTTACGGAACCGTTACCGGGCGTTTCGTCTGCTTCTAAACGCTAGGCTCTTCATCAAGTTCTCTCTACTTTTTAGCGTTTTTTATTAGATACATGGCGTACTGTATCGGTCTTTGAACCGTTTTTCTGTACAGCTGCATTTTTCCCATTTTCTTGAAAACATCACGACCCGGTTTCGGGTTTACTTCGATTAACCAAATTCGTCCTTTCACATCCACGCCGACATCCAAACCCAGCTCCATCATCCGGCCAAAGTGTTTTTCGACAGTGGTTACGACCGCGTGAGCCAGACGGTGACTCTCCTCTATAATAGCGTTTCCTTTCGTTTCACCGAACCGCTTGAAGAGAACGGATTCCGCGGTTACCGCCTTGCCCCCGCCGTGAAGGTTGGAAGTCGGACTATTTTTACCGCCGACCCGAATCCCCTGACCGGTGACTTCCCATATCCCATGTTCGTTCTTCTGAATAAGCAGTCTCATGTCTACCACCCGGTTAGGCAGCAGCTCCAAATCCAATCCATGTTGAATCATGAAGATACCGTTTCGTATTTTCTCTTTCTCCACCCAACGGCTAATATATTGATATAAGGAGTTAAATGTTTTGAAATGCTCATGCCTTTTCTGCTGCCTGTTGGTACGTCCGAGCAGTTCGTAGCCATCGGATTTGGTTGTAAGCTTCAGAACGCTCCGTCCGCCCGTGCCGTTGCCGGGTTTAATGTACAGCATAGAATAATCTTCAATCATTTTGGATAAATTCTGGCGGGAATAACTTCTGGTTTCCGGAATCCACTGCTTCAGCGATTCTTCCTTGGCAAAAAGCTGGGTCATGGTCCACTTATTCGTAATCTTGCTATTCGCGAATAAAAAGTTGTGGCGCTTCCGAAATCCGCGGGCTTCCGGCGCCGGCCTTCGGCATCGATCGATCACCGCTTCCGGCCGGGGATAGATCGCGCTCTTCCAACCGCTCCCGTCTGCCGAGGGAGTGAATCCTTTGACCGAATTTCTATTTATTACGTCACGGTGCGCAAAAATAAATACCGTTGCACCCAGTTTCTGACCTTCGCGGACAAGAGCTTTAAAGTATTGGTTTTCGTGAAACTTCATGCCAACCCGGTAAGCTAAAATTCCAATGATTGGTTTTTTCATTCACTTTTACTCCTTATCTCTTTTTGGTGGAGATTTAATCGGTAATGCATCTTATGATTAGAAACGATAAATGTGCTAATGGATCCATTGAAATCGTCTACAGCAAAATGCACGCATAAAAAAAAGCCGAACATCCCTTAGGGAAGTTCGGCTCCGTTTGAATATCTATCCATCTACTTAATGACACGAGCAGAAGCGACGTAATGATTTTTCCACCACGAAGAATTCAGATCGCTAATCGTCACATCGGACTTCGGATTCAAGGCATGAATGATCTTATTATTGCCCATGTAAATGGCAACGTGGCCAATTTCGTTCACACCGGATAATTTAGCCGTTTTGGATGTGGAAAGAAAAACAAGGTCGCCTTTTCTGAGTTGACTCTTTGAAATCGGCGTACCCATCTTGTACTGAATACGAGCACCCCAACGAAGGGAAATTCCTTGTTTCGCAAACAGATATTTCGTAAACGAAGAGCAATCGAACTCCAAGTTTCTCGGATCGTTCTCGCCATACTTGTATTCAACTTTCCCTATTAAACGCTTGGCATCCGCGATAATCCGATCCGCTTTTTTCTCCCAGCCCGCATTGCTAGTGTTATCGGCAGGAGTCGTGCCGGATGGTACGTTATCTACATATTTCGTTGAAATATATCCGGTTTGGCCATCGTACCTCACTTTAATGTAGTACTTATTCGTGTTTTCCAAAACCTCAAGTTTCGTTCCTTTAGGTACGTCTCCGTAAATATCGCCTTGTCCTGAATAAGGCAGTTCCTTTAAGTAAGGATATCCGGTAGTCACTACCGAACTGGCGGATGCTAGTCCAGAGAACAACATGACTCCAACGCAAGTGCAGACGGCGGATTTAAACATGGTTTTCATTTTCAAATCAGTTCCTCCTCAGATGATCATATTTCCGATTTTTGGTCGGATGGGCTCATCGCTTCGTCTGCTTTATACTAAAATACCTTCCAGCATAATAATAGTAGTAATATTTAACAACATAAAAAAAACCGCGTGGTTATGCGGTTTTTTTGGCATCCGATTCTATGAAAGGAATGAAGAATTGGAATCTCCTTCCTAGCAGCCCGTGATTTGCATTAAAATTTTCTAATGGGAATCTGGAAATTATTCGGCTTTCATTAAAAATATTTAACATAAGTTGCACCCGTGATGGATACCTTTTTTCATGAGCTTTGTTTTCAAAACACCATTTGTCGTGAAATATAAAATCATATTAATGAACTTCTCTAAGGAAAAATCACTATAGCCGGCCAAATCCGTTGTTTCATGCGTTTTATAAATGGACTCAATAATTTGTTCATCTTAGTTCCCTACTATATAAGTTGAACAAATGATTCACACCAGCAGTTATCACTGCGAGAGCAAAATCATTCTTACGATCGCTGTTGCAGCCAAATGGTTTGAATAGGCAAGTCCCTGTTAAGGTAACTGTTTGGTCTGCAAAAAGCGAGCACTTCGTTTCTCCGGTTTGAAACAGCTATAAACGGAAAAAGGCAGGTAAGGTTCGCAACCCTTTGCGAACGCTCCCCTGCCTTAGAGTATTCCGCAGCTCTGGCGGTGTCAGACCCTCTCGAGAGGGCGAAACGGTTCCGCCGGCAGAATGACGCGGACGGGGTCCCCGGTTCGGACTTCTCCCCCGGTTAACACGATACCCATGACGCCAGCCTTTCGGACGAGGTTTCCGTTTTCATCGCGATCCACAACCTCGCGCAATAGCCCTGACTGGAAATGATCGATTTGCGTGCAAGGATTGCGGAGTCCCGTCATTTCAACGACTGCCGTCTCACCGATATACAGCTTTGTTCCTGTCGGCAGCCCGAGCAAATCGATCCCGCGGGTTGTAATGTTCTCGCCTAACTGCCCGGGCTCGACGTGAAAACCTGCATCCCGCAGTTCGTCGAACAGCTCCGAGTGAATGAAGTGAACCTGGCGGAGATTCGGCTGATTCGGATTTTGTGCCACGCGGGAGCGATGCTTTACGGTCTTTCCCATATGCGCATCGCCTTCCACTCCCAGACCGGCGAGGAGCCTAATCGCCTCGAAAGTCTGTTTACTAAAGGTATGAGCTGCATTTCGGCTAACCGAAAGAACCTCTCCGATTTGGGACTCAAGGTTGTTGATCATTCAACTCATCCTCTCCGAATTGAAAACTCATTGCAATCAAATCATTTCATCAGTCAAGGCAGCTCCATCCACGATTCCAGAAGCGCATCAAGCCTGGATTGCCCTTCTTCCCGCTCACGCCACCTTGCTTCTAGCAAGGCAGCGTCGCCGATACGATCGAGGCGGTGCAGTTCTCCATCGGCACGAGCCAGCTCCGCTTCAAGTACGGCTATCTCATGCTCCAGCTGCTCCCGCCTCCGCTCGTTTTGGCGTGCCTGGCCGGTGCCGCTGCTTTGGGCCGCTTTCGCTTCCGGCTGACGCCGGTCGGACACCGGCGACGGATCTTCTCCGCGCTTCTCCTTAAAATGATCATAATTGCCGAGATACGCGGCAATCCTGCCTTCCTTCAGCTCCCATACGCGCTTCGCCAGGCGGTTAATAAAATACCGGTCATGGGAAATCGCCAGTATCGTTCCCGGAAAATCCTCCAGCGCCTCCTCCAGCGCTTCGCGTGAAGCCATATCGAGATGATTCGTCGGCTCATCCAGCAGAAGCAGATTCGGCTTGCGCCTCACGAGCAAGGCCAGCCGCAGACGCGACCATTCGCCGCCGGAGAGCATGTGCAGCGGCTTGAAAACGTCGGCGCCGTAGAACAAATATTTGGCTAGTAAGCTCCGCGCCTCGCCTTCCTCCAAGCCTCCCTCGGTGCGGAAATAATCCAGCACCGTCAGCTTATGATCGCTCACCGGCTCCTGCTGAGCCAAATAACCGATTTCCACGCGCGCGCCCCGCTCCAATTTACCTTCATCGGGCTCGATTACGCCCAGAAGCAGCTTGAAGAGCGTCGTTTTCCCCGATCCGTTATCCCCGAGCAGCACGACCTTCTCGCCATACAGCAGATTTCCCTCTGCTCCGTTTAAAATCGCGCGTCCCCCGTATTGCTTCTTCACGCCTTCGAAGGCGATGACCTTGCGGCCCGAACGATCAAGAGGCGACAGCTCGAATTCCGCCGTTCTCCGCTCCAGGACGGGACGTTTCACCGCCTCCATCCTCTCCAATGCTTTTCGAATCGAGGCTGCCCGTTTGAAAAACTTCTCGTTCCCTCCGATGCGCCCCCATTCCTCCAGCTGGCGAATCGTTTCTTTCATTTTTTTTATCGCCTTCTGCTGCTCCTGGTACTGGGCGAACTGCTGCAAAAGCCGCTCTTCCTTCTCCTTCATATATCCGCTGTAGTTGGTGTGATACGTATAAGCCTCACCGTCCTCCAGCTCGATCATTTTCACGGCTGCGGCATCGAGAAAATAACGGTCATGCGACACGATCACGCATGCGCCTTCATAACGCTGAAGAAACTGCTCCAGCCACTCTATGCCTTTGAGATCCAGGTGATTCGTCGGCTCATCCAGCAGCAGCAAAGCCGGACGGGCAACCAACTGGGACGCCAGCGCAATACGCGTCTTCTCTCCGCCGGACAAGCTGCCGAAATTCCGCTCATCGTGGCGCCGGTCAATTTGCAAGCCGCTCGCCACTTGGGCAATCGCCGTATCCATCTCATAGCCGCCGCCTCGTTCAAACCGTTCTTGCGCAAGGGCATACGTTCCCAGCAGCCGCTCCATCCGTTCAGGATCGGCGGCCGCTTCAGGGCTGGACATCCGCTGCTCGATGTCCGACATTTCCCGCTTGATGACCATCAGTTCCCGATAACCGTAGGCGAGCACCTCATGTACGGTAAGCTCCTCGAACTCTGCGGGAATTTGCGGCAAATAGCCGATTGTCAAATCCTTCTTGACGGTCAGCATCCCCTCGTCGATCTGCTCATGGCCTGAAATTAACCGGAGCAGCGTCGATTTTCCGCTGCCGTTGCGGCCGATCAGGCCAACCTTTTCACTCTCTTGCAGCTGAAGCGTAACCCCGTCCAAAACAAGGTTCGCCGCGTGGTATTTTTTGATCTGCTGCACGTTGACTATTATCATATTAAGAGCCTCCTGTTGGATGAAGACCCTACTTGATTGCACAAAAAGAGCCGCGGCAACAAGCCCGCGACCCTCAGGATGATAAAGCGATCCGTTGTGGTTAAGGTAGGCGTCTTCTCGCGAATGGTTCAAACGTATTCTCGTTATTGGACAGACTGATCCCGTTCGCGGAAAATGCATGAACAATGCCAGCCATAGCAATCGGCAGCCGGCTAATACGGTTGTTGACCATTTCGTGATTCACCTACCTCACCCCCCTTCACATTCGTATTTCTACATTAACATAAACCAGGGTATCCTGGCAATACGATAAGCGGCGTAGCGCAATAGACACCGGGTCTACGTTCTTTTGTATACTCTCTCCGGCCTTCCGACGGTGCCGTAGGAGATGTCAGCGACCAATTCGCCCTTGGCCACGAAATACTCCAGATACCGCCGGGCGGTCGTGCGGCTGAAGCCGGCCATCCTCCCAAGCTCCTCCGCAGTCAGCACTTCCGGTCCGCCAAGGATGAAGGCGAGGATTTTCTCGCTCGTGATCTTATCGATGCCTTTCGGGAGATAGGCATCCCTGTCCGCCCGATCGCCCGTTCCCCATAACAATTGATCGATTCCCTCTTGATCCACCTGCTTATTCGATCCGCCGAGCAGCGTCATTTGCTGATGGTACTTTTGATAAGATTTCAGCTTCTCCTGAAAGCGTTCGAATACGACCGGTTTGATCATAAAATCATATACGCCGCCGCGGATGGCTTCCCGCACCGTATCGAATTCCTTGGCCGCCGTAATGACGATGACATCCGTGAACGGGTTGTTTCTCTGAATATAATGCAGAAGATCAAGGCCGTTCATATCGGGAAAATATAAATCGAGCAGCACGAGATCCGGGGCCAGAATGTCCAAATGCTCGTGCGCTTGCTGCTCGTCCGTGGCAATGCCAACCACTTCGAATCCCTCCAGCTTCTCCACAAACCGGCGGTTAATCTGCGCAATTCGAAGATCGTCCTCCACAATGACCACCCGGATCATAGCTCTCTCCCCTTTTCTTTAGGAATCTTAACGGTAACAACCGTCCCTCCCGCCGAACGGGAATCGAAGCGGATCGTTCCCCTTAACTGCTGAACGGCCTGATTCACGATCGCAAGGCCGAACCCCCGATTGCCCTCCCCCTTCGTGGAGAAGCCAACCTCAAACAAGCGATCAACCGCTTCTTCCGCGATGCCGATTCCGGTGTCTTCGATTTCGATGCGCAAGTCATCGCCCGCATCAGACAAGAAAGCCTTTACCGTTCTAGGGCCATGGTCCGCGGCAAGCACGGCCTCCAGCGCATTATCCATTAAGTTGCCGATAATGGTTACGAGATGATTCCGGCTGATATCGCCCGGAATGTCTTTGAACGTGCTTTTCTTATCGATTTCCAAGCTTACCTTAAGCTCGTTCGCGCGGTTGAACTTCCCGATTAATATCCCCCCAAGCATCGGATCCGGAATCTCCCGCAGCAGGAAATGAATCAGGCTTTGATGCACGTCCGTTTCGTGCGTAATGAGATCCATCGCTTCCTGATACGATTCCAGCTGAATGAGCCCGTAGATCGTATACAGCTTATTGGAATATTCATGCGTCTGCGAACGCAGCGCTTCGGTATAGCGTTTCACTTGCGTAAGCTCCTCCGTTAACCGAAGCAGCTCGGATTTGTTGCGGAAGCTGGACACGGCCCCGACCACCTGGTGCTGATGATCGAATATCGGCAGACGATTGACCACAACCAAACTTTCGTTAATGACCAACTCCTGATCGAACTGGGCGTCTCCGGATTTGATCACCTCGAGCAGCCGGGATTCCGGTATGACGTCCCTTATATGCTTTCCGGTAATCTCTTCTCTCTCAATTGGATCGATTAGTCTGATAGCCGTTTGATTGGCGAGCGTAATGATTCCTTCCGTATTAATAGCGATAATCCCTTCGTGGATCGTTTCCAGAATAGCTCTTTTCTCCTGGTACAACAAGCCGATTTCCTTAGGCTCGAGGCCGTGAATGGACCGTTTCACCCCGTTCGCGATCGCGATCGCCCCGCCGCAGCCGATCATGAGCGCAATGCCCGCAAAAAAAATCATCGCGTTTCGGTAAGTCGCAGCCGATTCCTGAATGTCTTTCAATAAAATGCCTACCGACACAATGCCGATGATTTGATTATGTTCGTCGTAGATGGGCGTCTTCCCCCGCAGGGAAGGCCCCATGGAGCCGACCGCTTCCGATATGATCGATTCGCCGCCCAGTACGGGCCCGTTATCCCCGCCGACCATTTCTTTCCCGATTCGATCCGGCAAGGGATGGGCATAGCGGATGCCTTCCCGGTTGCCGATGACAATGAACTCGGCATCCGTCTCCAATCGGATCTTTTCTACGATCGGCTGAATGACGGCTGCCGGATTCTCCTCGTCGAAGGCATCCTTTATTACGTCCATCAGCGCTACCGTCTTCGCTATTTTAAGGGCGGAGGCGCCCACATTCTTCTGCAGCGTAGTGACCAGCATTCTCTCGAAACTAAACGTTAACGCGATAATGACAACGAATAAGAGCGTCCCGATCAACAAAATAAGCCTCGTCTGTAATCGCATTCAATTCCCTCCTTGCGGACGGCTGTCCGACTGTCGGCATTGCCTCTATTGTATGCTACATGTTTCCCCGAACATAGCCCCTTGAGCCGATTCCGCCGTAAATTTTATGAACAAAATGCGCAAAATGATTATTTTTCAACTTATGTCGTTATTCTGTTCAACCCCTATAAGCCATGTTAGTGTAAGGGATATATTTCGAGTAAGCGCTTTCAGTATGATTGTATACGCTTACTTGATTGATCCAAAGGGGGAATTATGGAATGAAACCTAAAATGAATCATTGGAAAACGATAGCAGCGGCAGCTTTGGTTTCGGTTAGTCTTACGGCATGCGGTACGGCAACGAACGGCGGGAGCTCGAAAGCGGCCGAATATCCAGAGAAGCCGTTCATCATTACGGCCCCGTCGGGAGCCGGCGGCGGTTGGGATAAGACGGCAAGATCCTTGGCCAAGGTGCTCGGAGAAACCAAGCTGGTCGATCAGACGATGACCGTCGAGAATAAACCCGGCGGCGGCGGCACCGTATTTATGGCGGAATACGTGACGAAGGACAAGGATGATCCTTACAAGCTGTTTGTCAGCTCGCCGCCTATTCTTATCAACAACCTCAAGAAAGAAGGAAACAGCCCGTATGGGTACAAGGACGTTACCCCTCTTGCCCAATTAACGAAGGATTACGGCGCAATCGCGGTTTCAGCCGATTCCAAATACAACGATCTTCAAGCCTTAATCGACGATATCAAGGCGGATGCTTCTAAAGTCACGCTTGCGGGCGGTTCCGCTCCCGGTTCCATGGATCATTTGATCAGCGTGCTGCCGGCCTTCAAGCTCGGCGTCGATCCCAAAGCGGTCAAATACTTGTCCTATGACGGCGGAGGCGAAGCCATTGCCGCTCTGCTCGGCAATAACGCGGATGCGATCGGAACCGACATCTCTTCCCTCGGCAGTTATTTGAAGGCAGGTAAAATCAAAATTCTCGCGGTAACTTCGAATGAACGTCTCGGCGGCGACTTCAAGGATGTGCCTACTTTAAAAGAGCAGGGCATCGATGCGGAATTTACGATCTGGCGCGGCGTATTGGGGCCGAAAGGCATGACTGCGGACCAAATCGCGTTTTGGGACAAAACGTTAAAGGCGCTGTCCGAGAACGAAGCGTGGACGAAAGAATTGCAAGCGAATGATTGGGCGAGCGAATACCGGAATTCCACCGATTTCGCAGCCTTCCTCGGCGAGCAGGAAGCCGTCGTGCAAGAGATGTTAACGGCGCTCGGCATGCAGAAGTAAACGTAAGACCCAGGGAGGGAGCACAAGTCTCTCTTCCTTTCTTTATTCTTTCATTGGAGGTGCATAGCATTGAACAACACATTCGACCGATACGCCAGCCTTGTCTTTTTGCTGCTTGGCATCGGATTCATGTGGCAGAGCACGACAATCAGTTCCTCGGCTTACGGCAGCACCGTAGGCCCCAATATTGCCCCTTTCGGTCTCGGGGCGCTGCTCATTATTTTAAGCCTGCGTTTGTTCTATGAAGCCTTGAAAGCGAGAGGCCAAAGCGGCAAGGCGGATAAGCTCGATTACAAAAGATTTCTCATCATCTTCGCCGCAGCGTTTCTCTATGCGTTCTTCCTGGAAACGATCGGTTATATCATCGGGACCTTCCTCTTCCTCCTCGTCGGCTTTCAAGTATTGGAGAGAGGAAAATGGCTGAAGTCGATCGTAATCTCCGCGTTGTTCGCGGCAGGCGTTTACGTCATCTTCGTCGTCCTGTTGGAAGGCTCGATGCCGGGCTTCCCGTCCTGGCTATCGTGATTAGAAGGAGGTACATGAATGGACACCTTGCAATTTCTCGCAGACGGTTTTGCAACCGCCTTCCAATGGCATAATCTGCTGTTCGCCTTCATCGGCGTGTTAATCGGCACCGCCGTAGGCGTGCTGCCCGGCATTGGCCCCATGAGCGGCGTCGCGCTGCTTATCCCGATAACGGCTTCCATGACCGGCGGATTGCCGCCGGAAGCGGCGGCCACAAGCTCCATTATTCTGCTGGCCGGCGTGTATTACGGAGCCATGTACGGCGGGTCCACGACATCCATCCTGCTCAATACGCCGGGAGAATCCTCTTCCGTCGTAACCACCTTGGACGGCTATCAGATGGCCAAGCAAGGAAGAGCCGGGGCTGCTTTATCGATATCCGCGATCGGCTCTTTTGCCGCAGGATTATTTGCCGTCATCGCGCTCATCGCATTAGCCGAGCCGTTATCGGAAGTCGCGATTAAATTCGGGCCCGCGGACTACTTTTCCTTGATGCTGCTTGGACTATGCGCCGTCAGCGGCTTGGCCGGAAAATCCATCACGAAGGCGCTTATTATGACGGTGCTCGGCTTGCTTCTGGCTACCATCGGCATGGATACGGTGTCGGGCGTCGCGCGGTTTACGTTCGGCGTCCCGCTGCTCTATTCCGGACTCGAGTTTTTGACCGTTGCGGTCGGCCTGTTTGCATTGGGCGAAGTATTCAAAACGATATTGGAGAAGGATTACTCCGCCGGCAAAACCGCGAAGATCGAACGCATCCTTCCGACCAAACAAGATTTAAAGGATAGCGCGGGGCCGATTGCCCGCGGCTCGGTCTTAGGCTTTTTCGTCGGCATTCTGCCCGGCGCAGGCGCTACACTGGCTTCCTTCTTCAGTTATATTTTGGAGAAAAAAATGAGCAAAAATCCCGAAACGTTCGGCAAAGGAAATATCGCCGGCGTAGCCGCGCCCGAATCCGCGAACAATGCGGCATCCGGCGGAGCCATGATCCCGCTGCTTACGCTCGGCATTCCGGGATCGGGCACAACGGCGATCTTAATGGGCGCTTTAATCATGTATAACATCCAGCCGGGTCCATTGTTATTCGAGGAGCATCCTCAGGTGGCCTGGGGGCTGATTGCCAGCATGCTGATCGGAAATCTCATGTTGCTTATTCTCAATATGCCGCTGGTGAAGGTGTTTGCCAAGATCATTCAAACGCCGCCGAAATACTTGATCCCGATCATTATCGCGATTTCGATCTTTGGCGTATACGCCGTTCAGGTGCAAATATTTGATTTAATGCTGCTGCTTGCCTGCGGGGTTATCGGGTTCCTGCTTGCGCGGAACGATTACCCGCTGGCTCCCCTCGTGCTTGGCTTGGTGCTGGGGCCGATGATCGAAAACAACATGCGCAGAGCGTTAACGACATCCAACGGCGATTTTATGATTTTCCTGCAAAAGCCGCTGTCGCTTGTATTCTTGATCATCGCCGCAATCTGGATTATTGTTCCTTTCCTGTTGAAGAAGAGAGGGAAAGAGGTTGTCGTCAACGAGGAAGGTTAAGGAAGGGCCCTAATTAACGATCAGACGGAGGCAGCCATGGATAATAATAAACTAGGCGGAAAAAGCGTTATTCTCAGACTTGAAATGAATACGAACGAAGTGCATTTCGGCCAGGTCGCATCCTCCATCTTCGAGGCCGGAGGCGATATCGTCGCTATCGACGTCATTCAGACGAGCCAGGACAAGACGGTGCGGGATATTACGATTACCGTGACCGATACGGTCGACATCGGCATTATTACGGAAGCGGTTAAGAGCCTGAACGGCGTCCGGCTGGTCAATATTTCGGACAGAACGTTCCTGCTGCATCTCGGCGGGAAAATCGAAACGAAGCTGAAAGCGCCGATTCAGAACCGCGACGATCTCTCGCGCGTCTATACGCCCGATGTCGCACGCGTGTGCATGGCCATTCACGAAGAGCCGAGAAAAGCATTTACGTTAACGATCAAGAGAAACACCGTTGCCGTCATATCGGACGGAAGCGCCGTCTTGGGGCTTGGCAATATAGGTCCATACGCGGCGATGCCCGTCATGGAAGGCAAATCGATGCTGTTCAAGCAGCTGGCGGACGTCGACTCCTTCCCGATCTGCTTGAACACGCAGGACACGGAGCTCATCATTGCCGCGATCAAAGCGATCGCCCCCGGCTTCGGCGGGATCAATCTGGAGGATATTTCTTCTCCAAGATGCTTTGAAATCGAGCAAAGGCTGCGCGAGGAATTGGATATTCCCGTATTCCACGATGACCAGCACGGCACGGCGGTCGTCTTGTATGCGGCTTTAATCAACGCTTTGAAAATCGTCAACAAACCGATTCATGAGATCAAAGTGGTTGTTTGCGGGATAGGAGCGGCGGGCGTTGCCTGCAGTAAAATTCTTTTGTCCGCGGGGGTGACCAACCTGATCGGCGTGGATCGGCATGGCGCGCTTGCTGCCGGAACCGCTTATGACAATGCCATGTGGCGGTGGTATGCGGAGCATACCAATCCGAACCGCGAGCAGGGATCTTTGCGTGACGTGATTCGAGGGGCCGATGTATTCATCGGACTATCCGCGGGGGGACTGCTGCGCCGGGAAGACGTCATGACCATGGCGGACAACCCGATCGTATTTGCAATGGCCAACCCCACGCCGGAGATCAGGCCCGAGGAAGCGGAGGATATCGTCGGCGTCATGGCTACCGGCCGTTCGGATTATCCGAACCAAATTAACAATGTCTTATGTTTTCCCGGCATATTCCGCGCCGCATTGGATTGCAGGGCTTCGACCATTAACGAGGAAATGAAGCTTGCGGCCGCAGAGGCCATTGCCTCCGCCATCTCCGATGAAGAGAGAAGCCGGCATTATATAATTCCGAGCGTATTCAACCAAACCGTCGTGAAAGCCATTCGCGATCTCGTCATCAAAGCCGCCATAAGGACGGGCGTTGCCCGCCGGATACCTCGGGAGTACAGATGACGCGAATCCACTAATAATGAACGGGGGGTTGTCCGATGAAAGCGGAAATTCGAAGCATCGTCGACATTAACCAAACGGCGGCCGATTTCAAATCAAGCATCGTCCTGCGCGTCAGCGACACGAAGTTCGTCGACGTCAAGAGCATCCTGGGCCTAAGTATTTCCCTCTACAAAAACCTTGCGTATAAGCTTGAAATTCACGGTCCCGACGAGGAGGAAGCCAAGTCCGCCATGATCGGGGTTTTCAACAAATATCATATTCATGTCGAGGTCAACCGTTAGTCGTCAGGAGGTGAGCGAATTCCAGCTCGCCTCTTTCTTTTTTCTTTATAGACTTCTTCTCCGCCGTTATACAGCAGCCGGGAAACGCAGAATAATAGCCAAGCTGTCCGAATAAATTCAAGTTAGATTGAATCCAAAGTCTGACATCTTTGTTTACTTAGGGGGAACCCAGCATGCATCAAGCAAAATTATATGCCGCAACCGCCGATCCTCGTACCGTTGCAACGTTCAAGGCGCTTGTCGAAGCGATCGTCCCGAATACGCCGGCGCTTGCCGTATTCGGAGCGGAGCAAGCTGCAGGAGCGGTAGAGCTGTACGTTTACGAGTATATGATTTGGGAATTGGATCACAGCCTGGCGCTTTTCCTGGGCACGCATTTGACCATTGTTCCGCTATCCGCTTCTACAGCCGGGTTGCTTAATTCAGGCGCCTTTCAATTCGTCGCCTCGGGCCAGGCGCAGCATGCGCCGAACCACGCGCTTTGGGGAAGCAGCCCGTACGCCGCGCTTTCGCCGGCCGACAGAATCCGGGTGCTCGCCATGCTGGAGGAGCTCCGGGTTGATCTCGGCTTGCTTCCCCCGCCCTATAAGGACGACGGCGGGTTGATTACCTTTATCGTCGATTATTTGAATCGCGGCACGATGTTCGGCTTTTACTCGGAGTGGCCGGCTTACGGGTCCACGCGGCTGGCGACCCCGACCGTACGGCGGCTTGAATATTTCCCGATCGGCTGGAGGCAGGCGGGATACCCTGGCGTTTCTTTAGGTTACCGCGCTCTTGGCGGTTATTTATTGACCATCGTGCGTGAAGGAGGAGAATCCACCATTGTATGATGCAGACGTAATCGTGATCGGGTCCGGCGGCGGCGGCGCCGTTGCGGCCAAGGAGCTTGGAGAAAAAGGGCTGAAAGTTTTGGTGCTTGAGGCAGGTCCCTTCTACGGGAACAAGAAGTGGCAGAACCCGAACAGCGAACGAGGCGGGGAGTGGAGCTCCAGCTACAACGATCTGGATGTAGGCATTTATAAGAAGATCTACAATTCGTATGAAAACAATATGAACGATGTCGTTTCAGGCGCCTTCCGCTTCGGGCCGGCCGATCGGAGGCGCGCGCCCTGGCACCGGGTTATGCGGCAGAAGGGCGATATTTGGCAGGTGTCCGGAGTAGGAGGCACGACGCAGCATTACTGGTCTCAGTCGCCGCGCGCTTTTCCGCAGGCGATCGATCATGTTTGGCCGATCAGTTACCGGGAGCTCGTTCCGTATTACGAGAAAGCCGAAGCCACATTGCCCGTTCAATTCTCACCGACGACTCCCAAAGAAGAGCTGTTTTACTACGGTGCCAAAAAAGCCGGCTGGTCGCTGATCCCGACGCTTGACGTCGTGACCCCGGGTTATCGCCCGAACCCCAACGCGATTCTTCGCACGAACGAGCATCTGATGGACCCTAATTATTCCATGGAACAATTGACCCATATGGAGGGCTGCACCCTGAGGGGGCATTGCGTCAACGGATGCACGAGCGGTCCCTCCATGGATAAAATCGCCAAACGGAGCACGCTTGTCAGTTATATTCCGCTTGCTCTCAAAACCGGAAACGTCTCGATCCGGCCTAATTCCTTCACGATCAAAATATTGACCGAGCAGGATCCGAAAGAAGGGCTTCGCGCAACCGGCGTGCAGTTTCGGGACACATGGACGGGAGAAATCGGCGAGCTAACGGCCAAGACGGTCGTGATGGCGGCCGGCTGCATCGAGTCGCCGCGTCTTTGGCTGAATTCCGGGCTTCCTTTCAACCCATGGGTGGGGAGAGGACTGACCAATCATTATTTCGATTGGGTTGGCGGCGTGTTTGACGAGAAGGATTTGATGAGCATACTGGGAACGCCGTCCGTCTATCCGTATGTCGGACATACGTCGGGGGCCAGAGTAGATATTCCGGGCATCGGGATCTTTCAGGTTTCCTGCCTGAGCCCCGGATTGATGTCATTCTTAACCTACGGCTTCAGTGAAGCGGGGTATGATGCCCTAAATCCGCCGGAACCGGGAGAGCCCTGGGATATCCGAGGCAGAGTCGTCGGTCCGGAGCTGAAAGAATTAATGCACAATTACAGCAGAACGATGACCATGCTCCTCCTCACCGATGATGAAGTGCGCTTCAGCAACAGAGTCGAGGTTGATCCGCTGCTGAAAGACGAGAACGGGCCGATTCCGATCGTTTACTATACCCCCAGCCCAAAAACACTGCAAAGGCGCGATCAATTGGCCAGATATGCGTGCGAGACCCTGCAGCAGGCCGGCGCCAAAAAAATCATCCGGTCCGATTTGCCGACCGGGTTCCTGCTCCATCTGGAAAGCACGATGCGCATGGGATTCGTGACGGATACGAACTGCGAGGCCTTTCAAGTCAAGCGGCTCTATATCGCCGATAACAGCGTGCACTTTGACGGGATCGGAGGACCTAATCCGACCCTCACAACCCAAGCGCTCGCAACGCGTACGGCTGATAAGCTGGCCAATAAGTATTTTGATCACTCCATCGAAACGGATAAATAAAGAACCGCCCCTGATAAAGCAATAATAAATAGAAAAGCGACAGCCTTTCCAACATTTTTCATCCCTTCGCCCTTCCCTCTGTTTACTCCCCGCCGGATATGCATTTAGCATGCTCGGCAGAAGGAAAACTATTCCTATCCATGATGAAACCGACCACTGCATGCAGGCCTCAAAGAGGCTTCCCTCCAGTGGTCTTTTTCCTTATTCCGAATAAATGGGAAAAATATAGGGGAAGTTAGGGAACGTACGCTTAACTAGAAATTCCCTCCGATCGG
Organism: Paenibacillus harenae DSM 16969; assembly: GCF_000422465.1. Taxonomy (GTDB): domain Bacteria; phylum Bacillota; class Bacilli; order Paenibacillales; family Paenibacillaceae; genus Pristimantibacillus; species Pristimantibacillus harenae. Next base: position 66,334 of record NZ_KE383844.1, read on the forward strand.
ATCTGACAAGAACCAACCTAACAGGGAGAACCCATATGAAAAGAAATAAAGGCTTTCCGGAACAATTAAATCAGCAGCTGAAGGATTATGAACATACAATCGCAGAAGAGCTGTCCGATAAATTAGCCGACAATGAAACGGCCTTGCGGCAAGCCTTTGCCAACTGCAGCGATCTTGTCGTACGAAAACTTCATGCCTTCGGATCGATTCCCTGTATGGCGGTCTATCTCGATGTATTGGTCGACGATACGATGTGGGAATCCGGTTTCTTAGGACCCTTATTGAATCTTGAATTAAAGGACCCCGATAATCCTGCCCGGATGACCGAACAAATAAGAACCGAAATGGCTTCCGTCGCAAAGCCCGTTATGACACCGAGTCTGAAAGAAACCGTTCAGCTTATCGTCAGGGGGGAAGTCGTCTTATTCCTCGAATCCTCCAAGCAGGCGCTCTCTTTCAGCATCAAAGACCAATTGCAGCGTCCAATGGAGGAGCCCAGCACGGAGGCGGTGATCCGCGGCCCGCGGATCGGGTTTATCGAGAAGCTCCATATCAATATGGCCTTGGTCCGCCATCGGATCCGGACGCCGCTGCTGAAGATGGAGAAGATCACCGTAGGGGCGGTATCCCGTACGGAAATGACCGTTGTGTATCTGGAAAACAAAGCGCCGCAGAACGTAGTGGAGGAAGTAAAACAGCGTCTGGCAACCATCGACATGGACAGCATCTTGGAGTCCGGTTACATCGAAGAATTGATCAGCGACCACCCCTCCTCGCCGTTCCCGGTCATGCAGACGACCCAGAGACCCGATTCGGTATCGGCATCCCTCATTGAAGGAAAAGTGGCGCTCCTCGTTGACGGGTCTCCGATCGCGCTGATCATGCCCGTCACACTCTGGTACGGACTCCAGACGGTCGAGGACTACTATATGAATTTCATCTTCGCTACGCTGCTGCGATGGCTGCGGTTTTTGTTTGCCTTTTTGGCCTTGACCCTTCCATCCGCCTATGTAGCGATTACGACCTTTCACCAGGAAATGATTCCGACAAGCCTGGCTTTGAGCCTCGCGGCAGCGCGGGAAATCGTGCCGTTTCCGGCGATGGTGGAAACCTTGATTATGGAGATAACCTTCGAAGCTCTCCGGGAAGCGGGAGTCCGTCTGCCCCGTCCGGTAGGCCAGACGATCAGTATCGTAGGCGCGCTTGTCATCGGACAAGCCTCGGTTCAGGCAGGCATCATATCCGCTCCCATCATCATCATCGTATCCTTAACGGGAATCGCATCCTTTCTCATTCCCCATCCGGGCATGAGCCAGGCGATCAGCATTTTGCGTTTCCCGATGGTGCTTTGTGCCGGAACCTTCGGCCTTTACGGGGTTGGCGCAGCCATGATCGCCATCTTGATCCATCTGACCAACCTGAATTCCTTCGGCGTTCCTTATTTATCGCCGCTTGCGCCGCTGAGCCCGTCCGGGCTATTGGATGTATTTATCAGAGCCCCCTGGAAGGTCATGCATAAGAGGCAGAAGCACATTCAACAAAAACTGGAGTTGGAGAAGAAATGACCCTGAGCCGTATTTGGGTTGGCTGCTTGACGCTTATCGCCTGCCTTGGTTTTCTCACAGGCTGCTGGGACCGTACGGAGATGGATGATCTTGCGCTCGTCATGGCCAGCGGTCTCGATCTTTCGGAGGACGGCCGGGTTGAAATTACGCTGCAAATTGCGCTTCCAACCGGAATTCCGAGCGCTTTGCAGTCCGGAGGGAAAGCGGCAAAACCCGTCCTGGTTGTTTCAGCCAAAGGGAAGGACTCGATAGACGCTTTAGACCGGCTGCAGCAGCAATTGTCGCGGCGAATCAATCTGGGCCACCGGGGGATCATCGTGGTCGGTGAAAAATATGCCAGACGCGGCTTCGATCAGGTTCTGGATACTTTGCTGCGTTCACCGGAAAGCCGTTATAACAGCTATATAGTAACCGCATACGGAACGACGGCAAAAAAGATTTTAGAAGCACCGTACCTCATGGAAATCATACCGTCTATCGGCATCAACAAATTACAATATAGCGACTTCAGCCTTTCCGTCAAAACGGACAAATTTATAGACGCTCTCGCTTCATTCGGAAAATCGCCGGTTACCGGAGCCATAAAGATCATGAAGCAAGGCGCCGGTCAACAAACCTATATCATCGATAAAGCCGCGGTTTATAAAAGAAATAAACTGGTCGGATTTCTATCCGGCAAGGAATTGAAAGCATTTCGCTTAGTGGCAGGGAGAAGCCGCGATATGAAGCTCACCACGCAAATGGAGCCTCCAAAGAAGGAATATAAAGGAACCGTCACGATACGATTATTGAAGGCTACGCCGAAAATACGCACCGAAATAAAGAATGGAAATCCGGAAGTTTCGGTCTCTTTGAACGCTCTAGGCAGTATCTTATCCAACGATACGAGTATGGATATGAGCAAGGTCATCCCTCTCGTCGAGAAGAAATTCGCGGCGGATTTGCAAGAAGAAATCACGAAGACGATCTCGCATACACAGAAAAAATTCAAATCGGATATCTTCGGCTTCGGAAATCGAATCCATATCGAACACCCTTATGCCTGGAAGAAAATGAAGGAGGATTGGGATGAGCTTTATCCAAAAGCTTCCGTTCAGGTAAAGACTGTAATGGTGCTCGAACGGGTCGGCAGAACGCAAGCCCCCGCACACCAGCAGAAGAAATAAACGAACGAATAGAGAGGGTTCAAGATGAAAGTGACCGGCATGCAAGTATTCTGGATGATCTTCATTATGGATGTGGGAATGACGTTAATCATGACGCTCACGCCAAGCCTGCAGGCCGCGAAACAAGATGTATGGATTTCTATTCTTGTTGCCGGGTGTATCATCTTGTTTGCCACGCTTCTGGTGACGAACGCGGCGCTTCTCCATCCTGACCAGACTTTAATTCAGCTCAGTCAAACGGTTCTGGGGAAGTGGATCGGCAAGGTCGTCGTTGTCGTCTATCTTGTCCAATGGTATACGATCCTCCCGATCGTGCTCCGCCAATTTATCGATGTCGTCCATATCCTGATCCTTCCGGCGACGCCGAAAGCGGCGATCATGCTCATTATGCTCCTCTTGATCGGGTATGCAACCTATTCGGGAGGGATCGTATCCATCGCCCGCTGCAGCGAGGTTCTCGGGCCGATTATTATCTTAATGGTTATCCTTGTTGTGGTCGCAAGCATCAACCATGCGGATTTAAAGTATCTGCTGCCGGTATACGCGGACAGCGGGATGATGAATATCGTCAAGGGCGCGCTGCCCCCTGCTTCTTATCTCGGACATTCCGTCGAATACCTCATGCTTGCGTCGTTCTTGTATCAGCCCCGCAAAGGAGCGCCATACGCATTCTGGGGAGTCATTGCCGCCACTTTCTTTGTGTTGATCGCCATGCTGATGGCTACCGTCTCGATAGGGACCAATCTCGCCCCTAAAATGTGGTATCCCTTTTTCGAAATGTCCCGGAAAATATCCCTTTTCGGATTCATTGAAAATTTCGACCCGCTTACGATCGTGATCTGGGTAGCCAGCGTATTTATTAAATTGGCTATTTATTTATTCATTACCAGCTATGGAACGGCCCAATTTCTCAATATCAAAAATTGGAAGACTTTGATCTTTTTTATCGCTCCGGTTGTGATGGCGTTTGCGTATTTTCCGCAAAACGTATCGGAGGCGACTGCCAATTATTTGCTTAATTACTGGGTGCCGTATGCGCTTCCCATCAATATGATCGGTCTGCCTTTGCTCCTGCTTATCGTGGGAAAAATAAGAATGGCGAAGAATTAGGCAGCCGATCAACCGTATCGATAAGCGCTGGATGCTGCTTGAGCGTTTATCCCCAATTTTATGCACAATTTATCCACATTCGTCGCGTCACAGCAGAAAGTCTTCCTCCCGCAGGCTGTAGCCGCGGATCTGTCCCTTGGGCGCGTCATCAACGATATATTGAACGACGTAGATCTCTCCGTCGTCGAACTGCACCCATCCGGAGTAGCCGAGGTCGGCAGCCGGGCTCCGGTCGTAGTCAACCGGCATGATCCGCGTCCATTGCTCCTTGCGCGCCGATGCCTTGGCCGATGCTTGATCCGTCAGGGCGGCGAAGAAGTTTTGCGTCCAATAGCCGAGCCACCCTTTCCCCCCTTGCATGAAGCGGTAGGTGATCAAGACGTTCCCGCTCTGCAGCAGTCCGGCTACCGGGCGGTGACAGCCCGGCAGAGGCATCCGGTAGACGCCGCTCCACGTTTCGCCTTGGTCATGAGAGATCGCTTTGTAGCAATCCCAGCCTTCACCGGAATTTTCCCGCAGGAACGCGACAAGCGTGCCGTCCTCCAGCGGCAGAATGCTCCCTTCGCAGAGCTTCAGCCCTTCCTGCCGCGCGACAAGCACCGGCTCGGACCAGTCTTGGCCCTGATTATCCGAATACCGGAGCCACTGTCCGTTCACGTGGGCGGACAATAACCACCTGCCGGAAGGCAGCTCGCACAGCTTGTCGGGGACAATGCCCTCAAGCGGCGTTTCGATCGGCTCCGACCAATGGCTGCCTTCGGCATCGCCGATCCATAGATAATTGCGTCCGCCTCCTTCCTTCTCCTTCGTAATCTGATCGGCGACAATAACGAGCCTTCCGTCGCGAAGCCGCGTAATGCGCGCGCAATTCCAATAGGGGCGGCCATTCGTTATTTCCGTAAGCGGCCGTTTGTTGACCCAGCTTCTTCCGCGGTCTACACTCTCGATCATCATTATCCTCGTGGCCGAGCGATCCCCGTGATGCGTGCATTGCGAGAACACGCAGACCAGCTTGCCGCTTCGCGTAAGCGCCACGTCCGGCCATGCCTCGTACCAATCGTCGTCGCGGCTCACCGCATATTTTTGTATCATCGAATCTACTCCCTCCCGAAATTAACCTTTGATCGATCCCACCATCATGCCCCTCACGAAATACTTCTGAATGAACGGATAAACGAACATAATCGGCAGCGTGCTGATCACGATGACCGCAGACTTCAAGGTTGCTGCCGGAGGCGGGTCCCGGACCAGCTCGACCTGCGTCTCATCCTGCAGAAGGCCGCTTAGCAAAATATTGCGCATCACGACCTGGATCGGCATCTTGCTCTGATCGTTAATATAAATCGAAGCGCTGAACCAATCATTCCAATGATGCACCGCGTAGAACAGGCCGATCGTGGCGAAAGCGGGCATCGACAGCGGCACGACGATTTTCCATAAAATAAGCGGAGGGGACGCGCCGTCAATAATGGCGGACTCCTCCAGCTCCTCCGGCAGCGTCAGGAAGAAGTTGCGCATAATGAATAAGTTCCAGGCGCTGATGAGCCCGGGAAAAATCAGCACCCATAGCGTATCCTTCAGCCCCAGCTTGTCGATCAGCATATAGTTCGGAATGAGTCCGCCGTGGAAGATCATCGTCAGAAAAATGATCAGCACGAGCACGTTGCGGCCCGGCAGCGTTCTGCGCGCCAAGCCGTAAGCGAGCGTAGCGGTAAGCAGCAAATTAAGAAAGGTGCCGGCCGTCACCCGAAATAACGTCACCTTATAGGCGTTATAAATGATCATGCCGCGATTAAGCAGCATGTCGTAAGCGCTAAGATCGAGCTTCTCCGGGATGAGGACGAACGCTCCCCTTCTCATCGACTCCTCCGCGCTGATGAAGGAGGTGGCGATGACCGCCAGAAAAGGAATCAGAAACAGCAGCGATAATACGATCAGTAGAACGATATTGACGGCGTCGAAGGCGCGCTCCGACGCGGCAGGCTTTAATGCGCTCATCGAAGACCTCCTTACCAGATTCCGGTCTGGTTCATTTTTTTCGCGACGTAATTGGCTCCCAGAATGAGGATCATCGCCAGGATGTTCTTAAAGACGCCGACCGCCGTCGCAAACGAATAGTTCAGCTTGTTCAAGCCTTCCCGGTACACGTACGTGTCGATGATGTCCGCGACGGAATAGACCGAAGGGGAATAGAGCAGCAGCACCTTCTCGAACCCGGCATTGAGCAGGCCGCCGATGGACAGGATGAGCAGAATCGCGATGATCGGCGTAATGCCCGGCAGCGTAATATGCCACGCTTGGCGCAGCCGGCTCGCGCCGTCTATCCTCGCCGCTTCGTACAAGCCGGGATCGATCCCCGTCATTGCGGCCAAATACAAAATCGTGCCCCAGCCGATCGTCTGCCACACATGCGACAGAACGAGGATGCTCCGGAAGTACTTGGGATCGCCCAGGAAATGAATCGGCTCCCCGCCGAAAGCAACGACAATCGCATTAATCATGCCGCTATCGGTTGACAGCACCATCATGACAAGGCCCGCTACGACGACGGTGGAAATAAAATGCGGCAGGTACGAAATCGTCTGAACGATTCGCTTAAAGCCGGTATGCTTGACCTCGTTCAGCAGCAGAGCCAGCAGGAGCGAGGCGGGAAAGCCGAACAGCAGCTTGTAGCCGCTGATCAACAGCGTATTTCGCATGACGTTCCAGAAGTAGTACGAGTTCCAGAAGCGGACAAAATGCTTGAAGCCGACCCATTCGCTCGTGAAGATCGCGCGAACCCCCTCGAAGGGGGAAATATCCTTAAAGGCAATGATGACGCCAAACATCGGAATGTAATCGAAGATAATAAAGTACAGCATGCCGGGAATGATCAAGTAGTAATAGAACCGGTGCAGCTTGATGGCTGACCACAATCTCCGTCTGGCAGCGCCGGTGCCGGCTGCGGTTTCCGGTCTTGCCGTATGCACCGTATGCGTCGTCGGTGTCAAAAGCATTCCTCCTTCCACGAGCCGGAGAGCGGCCGCGCGCGAAGCCGATTCGCCGCAAGCTGCCGCCCGCCCGTCGATCCCTTATGCCCGCTACTGCTTCTTCTCGTTATATTGCTTCGTATATTCGGCGATCCACTGATCCAGCCCCGCCTTATACAATTGATCGATGTACGCGTCGAAGTCGCTGAGCGGCCTGGCTCCCGTTACGAATTTGACCAGCTCCTCGCTGCGCAGCCGGTCGATATCCCCAAGCGTCGGAATGTTCTCCTGCAGCTGCACCTTGTCGTACATAATGGTCGCATCGACGGGCATTTTCGCCGTATCCAGCTGCAGCAGCTCCTTGTTCAAATATTCGGCGTGCATTTCTTTGATCGGATCCTTGAAGGCGTACGCCGTCTCAGTCGCGGTGCCCAGCGACAGCAAATATTCTCCGGCGTAGGTGAGTTCCGGATTCGTCAGCTCGACCTCGTATTTGCTGTCCCCGATATAGCTCCAGTTCGTGCCGAATGCGGCCGTGAGCGAATTCGTCGGGATATCCTTGTATTGATCGTTAATAAACTGAATGACCGCTGCGGCGTTCTTGGATTTCTTCGTAATGACCTGTGCTGTCGTGGACCCCGGCGAAGCGGTCATCGGCTTGCCCTTCGGCCCTTGAATGCCGCGGATGATCTCATAATTGGCCTCTTCCGGCAAATTCGCTTTTATTTGCGGGAACAGCAGGGTAATGCGCGAATACCACATCGAGGAGCTGCCGACGCGGTTCGTCTTCAGCAGCTCAAGCGCATCGAACTTGGCGAAGGACTCCTTGTAGAGGTAACCCTTCTGATACCAGTCGGCCATCTTGGCTACAAAATCCTTAAAGCCAGGAGCCAGCTCGGCAGGCTTCAGCATTTGGTCGGAAGAGTCGAACCAGTTGCTGTTGCCGTGCTCGGTGTACCCGCCAAGAATGGCGTTTTTGATGCCGTTCAGGTCGGTCATCATCGGAATCGTATCGTCCTTGCCGTTGCCGTCCGGATCTCCTTCCTTAAATGCTTTCAAGACCGCTTCCAGTTCATCGAGCGTTTGCGGCATCTTCAAATCAAGCTTCTTCAGCCAATCGGTGCGGATCCAGATCGGATAGTGGGTAGCCGGCATCCCCCGCGGGATGCCCCAGATCGTCCCCTCCTTATCCGTCATATAATCCCAAGCCTCCTGGGGCCATGCCTTCTTGATGTCCTGCCCGTATTCGTCCAGCAGGTCATTCAGCGGAATGATGGCGCCCTTCGGCGCGTAATCGTCCCAATTGCCCATGAAGGTGTCGAGCTCGTCGCTGGAGCCAAGCAGCAGGTTCAGCTTCTCCTTGGCGGCGTCGCCGCCCTGGGGCGGGATGATGGCATTCGGCTCGATGTTCAGCTTCTCCATGTAATGCTGCTTCATCTTCTCGAGCTCAGCGGGCACGCTGCCCTCCGGCTTCGCGTTCAAGGCGCCCGTATTCTGATAAATATAGATCGGCGTCGGCCCCTTCTCTCCGCCTTCCTTATCCGCCGCGTTCCCTCCGCCTTCTCCGGAGCATGACGCCAGCAAGGCGGCGCTTAACGCAGCGGTCAGCAGCAGGCTGACAAATCTCTGTTTCATGGCAGTTCCTCCCTTTTTTTAATTGGGTTGCGCAAGGCTGACTGCCCTGCCTGAACCGAAGCATAGCCGAATTTGTAAGCGCTTTAAATCATAAAAATTCTACTTTCGTATGACTTCTTTTACTTGTCATAATCGTCATACTTTGGGGGGCTGCATCGCCTGACGACTTAGAGCCTGTAGCCTTGGGGGCGAAGCATGGCGCCATGCAGCTTTCTATATTCGCCGGGGGTGAGCCCCGTCCGTTCCTTGAACACTTTGATAAAATAATACGAATTGCTGTAGCCGACGAGCCGGCCGACCTCGCCGATCTTCGTGCCGCCGCCGAGCAGCAGCTCCTTGCTACGCTCAAGCCTGACCTCCTTCAAGTAATCGACGAACGTATCGCCCGTAATCTGCTTGAACAGCCGGCTAATATAAGCGGGATTGAGCTTAAGCTGCTCCGCTACCGAATGAAGCGACAGATCCTTGGCATAGTCTTGTTCGATCATCTCGACCGCTCTTGCAATATGCTGGTTGCCCTTGGCGCTCAGCTCGCGCTCGATATAGGCGGAGGAGGCGAGAATGACATGCTCGAACCAGCGGACAATGTCACTCATGGACGCCTGGCCCAGCAGCTCCCGGTAAGGATCTGCATCTTCCCCGAGCACGCTGCTCATATCCGCGCCGAGCTGGCCGAACGCGCCCATGATGCCCGTCAGCAGCTGGACGAAGGGAGGCTTGAGCTGGTTGTAATGCATGCGGCTCTTATGCGCTTCGATCTCCGCGACGAACTCCCCGAACGCGCGAAGCGCTTCCTCCCCTCTGGCCGTCTTCAGACAGGCGAGCAGCTGCTCCTCCTTCTGCTTCGGATAGCGGAAGCAGACAGCGCCGTCGAGCTGGATATCCTCGATCGAGATGACGTCGCCGCTGCCGTACAGGATGCGATATTTTAACGCTTCCACCGCCTCCTCGTACGATTGCGGGAGATCCAGGACCGATTCGTAAGCCCTGCCTACTCCGATTGTGAAGCGGCCGTGAAGCTCAAGGTTCGCTTCATGAAGCAGCTGCTGCCCCAGCAAGAATACTTGCTGACGGTCCATTCCGCCGCACGACAGGACGAGGGCCATGACGTCCTTCTCCGTCTCCACCAGAAAATGCTTCATGGCAAGCAGCGGGCTCTGGCTAATGCGATCCATGATGCGCAGCTTCCGAAGATCCTCGGACATGCTCACGCTCATACCCGGCTCCGGCTCCTGTCGGTCAGGCTCATCCAAGGCGATGGCCATGACGACCAAATTCGTCTGATCCAGATCCACCTTCAAATCCTGCTGCTTCGCGGAAATCTCGTCCCGGGTCATGCGGTGTCTCCTCAGTAAACCGGCCTTGAACTGCTCCCGCTGAATCGGCAGACTCTCGTCCAGCTTCTCCTTGAAGTAGTCCCGTTCATCGATCGCGGTCTGCATGAATCGGCCGATGCCGCCAAGCTCGTCCGTGCGATCCAGCTTGCTGCGGTCCGGGTTCCATCCTGCCATCGCTTTGAGACGCTTGATCGGTTTGTATAAACGCTTGGAAGACAAATAGGCGAGCATGAGCGATAGGAGGAACAGCAGCACGGCCGAAATAAAGATGGTTTGCTTAATGGAGTCCGTCCCTTGTGATAGCGCTTTCATATCCGAAGCGTTCAAGAAAGTCCAACCCAGCAAGGACGATTCCGCGTAGCAGATCAGCTTGGGGCTGCCGCCGATTTTTTCCAGGAAATAACCGGCTTTACCGGCGAACCCGGCATAGGACGGCAGAACCTGCCGAATGCTTTGGTGCAGATGCGCGGGATTTTTGTGAAATAAGACGTTCCCTTCCGGTGAAACCACGTAGATGTCATCCTGTTGATTCAGCCTGCTGAAAATTCTCGTATACATCATTTCGGCATCCAGATTAATAATGAAGGCACTGTTTCCTTTGCCGGTCTTGTAGAGGAGGGTTAGTACGTTTTTGTCCGGGGAGCGGTACTGGCTGGCCATTCTGGTGTCGGTAAAAGCGATGGTTTCCGCTGCTTGCAGCAGCTTATCGTACCAGCCCTTGTCATAAAATTCGTCCCAGCCGAACTGGCGGTTCGAGCCGTCGTTATCCAAGGTAATGACAGACCGGCTGCGGTCGTCATAGTAGTAGACGGAATCGACGAACGCATTGGACATGCGGAACGTATTGATCGTCTCGATGGAATTTTTCTTCGCTTCCAGGTACGAATACAGCGCCGGCAGATCCTCCTTCCGGAGCTCCCCCTGCAGGCCCTCGTAATAGCTGGCTCCAGGGAAACCCTCAAATTTCTGAAAGGACCGGTTCAGCGCAAGCTGATTGGAATTTTCCTTGATCCGGTTCAAGACGATTTCAATCGCATTGATCGTTTGGTTCAAATACTGCTGCTTGTTCGCCGCCGTTTCCTTCCGGTACGTCTCGGATACCTTAAAGTAAGTCACGATGTTGGAGACGAGACTCGGAACGATAGCGAGCAGCGCCATCGTCAAAATCAGCTTCACAAAAAAATTTCTCCGCATCATCCTGCCCCCTTTTCCATGCCATGGAATAACAAGAAGGCTGACCGGGATCAGCCTCATGCTTCTTTATGAAGTCGATGCATACAATTGGGTCACTTGCTCATCGATTAACGAATAGTCGTCCCATTCGGCTCATACCGATAGCGCTGAAGCGTGCCGCTTTGCGCGTAGTACGCCTCGATCGAAGCCCGTTCCTCCGCCGTGAACTGCTTAAGCGGTCTTCTTACGGTTGGCGTGGCAATCACGCCTTGCAAATACAGCACATGCTTCTCATAAGGGATTGCGTCATACTGGATCATATGGGCAATGACCTCGTTCGCCTCCGCTTGCCTTGCTTGCAGCAGCCGCATAGCCGGGCGTTCTTCTGAGGAGACGACTTCATAGATTTGCGCGAATAGGCCGGGCATCATATTGTAGGTGCTTCCAACGGCACCGTCGGCCCCGGCATAAGCGCCGCCAAGATACACCTCGTCGTGGCCGTTATAGATAAGGAAATGCTCGCCGCACTTGGCGCGGATTTGCTGCATTTCGAACAGATTGAGCGAAGTGAACTTGACGCCGATGCACTGCGGATGCCGGCTGAGTTGCTCATAGAAGTCCATCGACAAGCTGACGCCGGTTGCGCCGGGATAATGATAGACGATCATCGGCAGCGAGGTGGCCGCCATAATCGCTTCGTAATGCTCCCGGATCTCCTTCATCGATACCTTGTAATAGAACGGGACGACGGCGGATACGGCATCCACGTTCTGAGCCTCGGCATGCTTCGCCAACCGGATCGATTCCCTGGTGCTGATACAGCCGATATGGGCAATGATCGTTACGCGGCCCGCAGCTGCCCGGACAACCGACTCCAGAATTTGCTCACGTTCCTCGGCTGTCAGAATAAAGCCCTCGCCGGTGCTTCCGCCCACGTAGAAGCCGCTGATGCCTTGCTTGATCTGATGCTCGACCAGCCGGGTGAGCGACTCGAAATCAATATCGCCATTCTCGTACATCGGCGTCAGCAGAGCCGTAAATATGCCGCGGAATCGATTCTCGTGTTCCAACGTTTTGTTCATTATGCCAATCCCTCTCCTTCGGCCGTCCTATCGAACGGTAACTATAGAGGGATTATAGCGCGAAGCCGCGGGAAGCATTTCTCATAATTTTATAATACCTTTCATTTCTTTGGAAGCGCTTCACAAGTATAATAGAGCTACCACGACCGAGAGGAGGCGGATAAACGCGATGTATCCTCAATACTTGTTTGAATATCCGAACGTCGACTCGGATTTCCCTTTTTACATGAAAAAAAAGAGGTATACGTCCGTATCCTCTCATCGGCATGATTTTATCGAGTTCTCGTTGGTATTGGAAGGAAGAGGTAAGGAGTGGATCAACGGCTCGGAGCATGACCTGCTGCCTGGCACGTTAGTGCTGCTACTCCCTTATCAAATCCACGAATACCGCTCCATCGCGGATGACCAGTTAACCATGTATATTTGCAACTTCGATATGCAGCTGCTTACGTCGGGGCCAGAAGCCGCGTGGGGGCTTCACGAGCTGCTGCTTGGCCGGGATTCCGTACAGCCTGCCTACGTCCACTTGCCGGAGGAAGCGCTGGGCGAGGCGGTTCGGCTGTGGGACAATCTTTATGAGGAGTACCAATCAACGCTGGCCTGGAGGCCGATCGTGCTCCGCTCCTTGCTGCTGCAAGCCTTGTCGCAAATCATTAGGCACGGAAGCAAGACGCCGGATACAACTAAAAAAGAAAGGCAAGCGCCTTCCTCCAAAACGATATGGCCGGTCGTCCAGTACGTGTACGAGCATTTCCTGGAGCCCTTATCGCTGCAGGCGTTGTCCGAACGGTTCCACGTCCATCCGACGCAGCTCAGCTCCCAATTCGGGGAGCATTTCGGCCTGCATTTCGTCGATTTCCTTCACGAGCTCCGGATCCGGCATGCTTGCAGTCTGCTCATTTCCTCAAGCTTGCCGATTTCTCAAATAGCATTCGAATCCGGATTTTCTTCATACCCTACCTTTTCCCGGGTTTTTCTTCGGTTGAAAGGGATGACTCCCCGGCAGTATCGGGAGCGGCGGGAGGGGAAGGGATGACGAGCTGCATGCATGAAAAAGGATGACGGACGGCATAGCGTTGTGACCGCTCGCGTACCGACAGGCGATTTCGGTTTGCAGGATTCGCTCAGCGTGTACGACTTCATGCAGGCTGGTGAAAGTGAAATTAGGCTTGACGGGCTAGCGCTTTCTCGCCAATGAAGATCGTCTACACTCCCGCGGGCTGACCATGAAGCTATCGGACAACCCCGTTTCATTAAGAGTCCGCACGGCTTCGGGCACGCCCGGCAGCAACACCAGATCCGCGGCTCGATTCAAGTTATGGCTTTGATCACGCCATCGCGATCTGGGAAAAGGCTTTCAACTGAACCTTCGGAATCGTCTCCCTCAAGAGGAGTGGGGTAAATTCAATTTAATTTTGTTTACCTCTAGTATTCGAGAAGTTCTGTCCGTACGCGGCATCTTTTCTACCGAAACCCTCCATAGTCTAAACCTTATATTGATTTTGTTTGCCTGCATTTCGGAAAACTAGAACAGCCGTAGAACGTGTTACCATCCTTGCTTTTTCGGAGAACCATTGTTGCTCCGCAAGAACAGATGATCTGTTTAGCCGCTCCAGTTTGTGCCTTGGCAGATTGCATTTCGAAATTTGCTAAATTAGTCGTTGGCGATTTGTGTTTAACTGGCTTTGCGCCAGGCTGCCATTTGCCCCAAGCTTTAAGCTTTTGTTCAACGATAGCGCCGTGCCAATAATCAACTCTTAATTTTTCTGCTTCTTTTCTGGCTGAAGCCGTCAGATCGGATGTCGTAATGAGCAAGCTAAGAATACAGTCATGATTGCGCTTCGCTCCAACCAGCTCTCTCACAACTGAGACACCTACCGTATTATGATCGGCATAACATTTCGCTTGCACGGCCGTCTTCTCGCCACGTTGGTCAATGATGACCAGATCCACTCCACCGTCATTTCCACCAATACCTACCTCACGCACTTGATAACCGTTGTCGCGAAAATAGAGTGCTAGAAGCCGCTCAAATTCAGCACCGGACAAATCGGTGAGTGGACTTATCAGGATTTCATTGTCACTTCTGTCTTGATACCGCTGGTTACTGGAGGGTTGTGATTTCTTAGGTTTCGATCTTCTGTTACTTTTTGTTGATCTTGCTGACTTTTTATTTGGAATGACCAGTGCACTTATAACAGCAATGATTACAAACAACAATGCTAAACCGATAAACATTTGAGTTATACTGAATCTGTCGACTAGACTCTTAATTTCTTTATAGCGGCTTGAACAAAGGAATATGATATAGAACAATCCTATCCCTCCAGCAAGTCTAACAATGACTTCCGGTAGCCATTTCAAAAAGAAGTAGTACAACAACAAACCAACGAAACAATATACGAGCATGCACATCAACATAAAGATTATTGGTGCTACAAGTGATTCATTTACTAACAGAGTCAATTCAGTATTCATGATACGGCCCCTTCTGAGTCAAAAGTATTGGTTCTATATGCATATAGGTTTATTCGATGTTTGGAGTGAGCCTTCCTCCTTGATCTTGGGAATTCGACAATTTTTGATGTAAATGAAAGAATACATTGTTATGAGTAACAATGCCTTTAGATATGATGTATTAACAAAAGTACAGATGGGTTGTCGATTAAACAGAACAATAATAATGAGGGTACTTTTCTGGCATGTGCAAATTAGCTGACACCGGATGCCTTCAAAAAATCGATTTGCAAATCCATGGATTGGTCGAAAGTCGAAGTACGTTCACATCAATTTTATCCATTTCACAATCTCCTTTGTCTATTAAACCATCGATTGCAATATTTTATATACTTTGAATTTTAGACGGTTTAATAGACTGAAACAATCCTCATTTTGAAAGATTTTGTGCTGATGTTTATAAAGTCTAAAAAACGATCGTTAAATAAACCGCCGGCGAAATTCATATCAATACAAAATACGAAAAAACCCAACACCATGATGATTTGATGTTGGTTTTTTTCATAAAGTTCAGAATGTTATAATTAAGATTAACTAACTAATTACACATTAGTTGCCATCTATCTCGAAGTGAAAGCTTCGTCCCTATTTTGAATTTAATTCTTATTTTTAAAATCCCTAGTAGCTGTCATTTACCTCATGCCGCCCAATAAGGTCGCAGGCTGGAACATTGTTAACAACAGTTCACGGGGGCGCAGAGATCCAGCGTTAAAGTGGTTTGTCGGGGTAACATTATTAACGGGAGATAACGGTTTTTTACGTACTTACGTTACTCTTTTGTTACCCAATTTATTAAAATCCTACCTGCGTGTACCGTATTGTAAGGTTACGGTCATTATTTGAGCTCATCGCTGCCAGTGTGGTATGCGCGAAATCCTCCTGTGAACCGAAATGTCCGAAAGCCTGCTGTAGTGCGGGTTTTCGGACTTCGGTCTGTCTTTCCGTCTTCTCGGATTTCCGTCTATATTCTAGGGTTCGTGATCATGGATGTGATCACAATACACAATCTTGGCACTCTTACTTGGGTTCCATTACTGTGGTAACACTACTTCTTTTAGCAATTCCAATGCACTTTCTTCACTTGGATCGTTGGTACCAAGTTCACCGCGAAAGGCGCAGGCAAGGATAGATTTTTTCATCAGATCTATTTGATCGAGTAGCGGTTCCAGTTTATATTTTGCGGATTGCTCCTTTTCTATTAGGGTGTCAAGAATACGCACGATTTCTTGCTGTTCTATGATACTGGGACAAAACACTGGGAACGCTTTTAATTGTGTAGAATTAATTGAAGCCAGATTGGTTGTCTGCTTTGAGCAACTTAAAAAGTAGGTTTTTCCGTATCGACTGCTTGCTAAATAAGCCAAATAGAAAGAGCTTAAAACTGTTGGCTCAGGACGAACGGCAAAAACATGATTTTGATGCAAGCAAATATCTATTTCTGCTCTCCAAACAGTACCTCGTCCGAGCTTGTCATAATCACCACCCTCAGTAAATAGTACATCACCTTCTTTTAAACGATAGCGTTCAATCTTATCTTTTTCCACAGTAATTAGTTTAATTTCAGAAAGATCCAAATAGCCATCTTGGACATTCGCAACCCGTAGATAAGGCATGGTGGTTGTAACTGAATTGATTTGTTTTCCTTTTGCTAAGCCTGTTTGAATGTATGCTAGTTTGGATAACGACATAGTCTTCCAACTATCCATACTCAGACCATGACCTTCACGCCACTTCGCAGTGAGCTCCCCTGTAAAAGCTTTGTGTAGGATAGCAGCTTTACGTGTTTCAAAGCTATCTAAAGCATTCTGTGCCAGTTCCTTTGCCTGATCAAGCTTAGCAAACAGGCTTTCAATACGGTCAATAATTCGTTGTTGTTCAGTGATTGGCGGAAGAGGTAATGCAATGGCTTTGATCTTCTTAACAGATAGATGCTTTACAGTAACACTCGATGTAGCATCTTGTATTTCTTTCAACTGCCGAGGCAAATAGTAAAACATATACTTATCTAGTAATACTCTGTCGTTTGCCGATTTAATTTTACACACACGTTGGTTAAGTAAACTTACTTCACTCTTCCATAAAGCAATATTAAAATCTCCATCCATACCAATTAAAATATCACCAGTATTAACGTGATATAACTCAGAGCATTCCTGCGATGTATACGTCTCAGTAAATCCTCGAACAATGTCCCGAATACGAATTAATGGAAATCCATCCGAGGGTTTGTTGGAGAACAAGCCTGAGTTAAATGAAAAGCCACTTAATGTATCGATAAAATTCTCTAATTTCGTCCAAACCCAATTCGCAGGCACTTCATACGGTTGCTCATCCTCTGCCAAAATCGCCTGTTCTAATAATTCTTCTGCAGATAGATTCTGCTTCTTCCCCTTAGCCATTAGCGACTAACCTCCAATGACTTCAGTTCCTTTACAACGCTCATGATCAAGTCGACTGCTTCCTCAAGCTGCGCTACGACTTCTTCTCCACTCTCAATCGGGTCTGGGAGGTCATCATAGTCCAGAACACTATCATCACGAATAAGCCCAAGATCAAGGTTGTTGCTTTTCTCACGAATTTGCTCACGAGTGAATACATTCCAACGCTCATCCTGCACCTTGTGACGGTCATCCGCAATATATGCCTCTATAAATGCATTAAAATGTTCAGCCTTGAGCGGGTTCGTTTTTCCGAAAGAAGGCATATTGGTGCGCAAATCATAGAACCATACTTCTTTCGTATTGTCCTTATCGGACTTGCCGCGCGTAAAGAAGAGCACATTAGTCTTAACGCCCTGTGCATAGAAGATCCCCTTAGGCAGACGCAGAATCGTATGCAAGTTACACTTCTCCATCAAGTCGTTACGGATAGAAGCACCATCACCGTCTGCAAATAGCACGTTATCTGGAAGAACAACAGCTGCACGTGCTTCGTTGTTTGCTTTCAAGCTGCGGTAAATATGCTGCAAGAAGTTTAACTGTTTATTGGATGTCAGGTAAGTGAGATCGTCACGAGTCGCACGCTCGCCGCCTTTTTTCGTTCCGAATGGCGGATTCGTAAGTACAACATCAAAGTCTTTCATTGTCTTCCCTTGATTAGACAATGTATCGCCCAGCTTGATTGGTCCTTCAATATCATGCAACATCGCATTCATCAAGGCTAAACGATGGGTTTCATGCACAAGCTCAGAACCAGAGAATGCATGTTTTCGCTGGAATTCCTGTAATTCAGGCGATAGAGCAAACAGGTCATCGGTCTGATCCTTTACATAACGGTCTGCGGCGATCATGAAACCGAATGTACCACATGCTGGGTCATTGCACCGTTCCCCTGGTTGCGGATCAACAAGCTTATTCATCACGTCAATCAAGACGCGTGGGGTAAAGTACTGGCCAGCACCAGACTTCTTCTCGTTTGCATTTTTCTCAAGCAAGCCCTCATACAGGTTGCCTAATCCTTCTTCTTTGGCCGAATACCAATCGAGTGCGTCAATCGAAGTAATGAGCTTCTCCAAGTTCTTTGGCTCCTCGATATTCGAGGAAGCACCTGCATAAATCTCACGTACTCGACCCTTGGTATCCTCACCTAAGTGGTTGAGCAATTCCTTATAGAACTTCTTAAGCTCAATGCCTTTTGGCTTTAGTAAGTGATCCCATCGATACTTCTCTGGGATTTGTGCCTCCGTATCGGTTTCTTTCGCCATCTTCAAAAACAGGATATAAGTAAGCTCCGTTACATACTGATGATACGTAATGCCGTCATCTCGTAGAACATTACATAGGTTCCATAGTTTAGATACGATCTCTTGGTTGTTCACGCTGATTGTCCCCTGTCTTCAAATAAATACTGATTCAAGTCTGTAATAATGGTACCGAGTTGTTCGCGAAAAATCTTATTAATGCGATTATATCCGCCCTGATTCTTAAATGCACCCGTGTTAAATACATCACGGTCCAGAATCGGTTCGTGCAACAATACCATTTCAATTCTCTGAAGCCAATCCAGTTCCATCTTATTAAAGGAGTGCTTCTCCTTCAGCTTGGTAATCGCATGTTTCGTGCGTTCTGCTCGACTGACGAGTGCAGATCCAAGTGCTTCCTTGCGAATAAAGCTAATGATATCCGCTGTAATGTCCTCATTGGACAGCTGCTTCCATGCGGTATTCAGCTGTTGTTCTGTAAACCCTTCGCGATCTAGCTCCAATCGCAGGCTCTTCAAGCTTTCCCGCGTAAGATCGCTAGGCCTTGTACAAACCACTTGGAGCGCGGCGATTTTATTCATGTTGTTCGTAATAAATGCTTTGAACTCATCCAAGTAATCTTTCGGCTTTAAGCCTTTGCCATAGCCGCGTTCATGAGAGACAAGCTCATCCTCTTTATCCGAAATCACCACTGCTCTTGGCTTACCTCTGCCGCCTTCATTCATGATATCAAAGACTTTCCGATATTCAAGTACATAGGCTTTTGCTTCTTCTGCAGGCATGTGTTTGACTTTCTCGATGAACTGGTCTGGTGTGTCACCTTGCGCAATGTCTCGGAAGTGGACCATGGCATCTTTGGTCATGTTCCTCTTCTTACGCTGCAGCTTCGCCACAATAAGATCAATTTGATTTTGCAGCTGCTTCTCGGTCAGCAACGCTTCAAGTCCATCCAGTAAATCATCAAAAGATGTAGAAGGCTGAATCACTACTTGTTTCATCGTATTAACATCCTCAAGCGATTCATACACGCCAACTGGATCATAGATTTCAAAATGCGTCTTGCCGATCTCAGGGCAGAGACGTGTAGCCCGACCCATCATCTGTTCAAAGAGGATACGTGACTTGACCCGTCGCATAAAGACAAGAGTAGTAATTTTAGGCACATCAATACCTGTCGTTAAGAGATCAACCGTAACGACGATATTGGGATAGCGTTCATTCTTGAAGCGTTTGATCGCTTCCATGACTTTCTTAGGATTCCCACCGCCGATGCTGCCTGTGATCTTCATGGCCGCATCGTTGTCTACACCGTAAGGCTCGTAAATTTCTTTGAGCAGTTTTACGATGACATCGGCATGGCTATCATCAACGGCAAAGATCAGCGTCTTCGCGTCGCCCTCTGGATTGATGTCCTGAGCAACTTCAGTCAATATGGTACGATTGAAGTTCTCCGTGATGACCTGGCGGTTAAACTTCTCCACATCGAATTTTAACTCATCATCCAGCTCGCCACTATTTGTAATTTCTCCCGTTACAGGATCGTAAATCGGGACAACTTCACCTTTCTGATAGGTGATACCTTCTTTGCTTAGCTTGGTAACAATCGTATGCGGTGCATCATGATCGACAAGATAGCCTTCGACTACAGCACGACGATACGTGTAATTGAACACAGGTTGACCAAAAATCTGCGTCGTTTGAATGGCTGGCGTAGCCGTCAAGCCAATTTTGACCGCATTAAAGTAATCGATGACCGCGCTATACTTGCTCATGTATTCTTCCTGGTTTCGATATAGCAGCTCGTCGTCGCTCATGTCCTTGTCCAAGATATAGCCGCGGTGCGCTTCATCTACAATAATAAGGTCGTAGTCGGAAACAGCAGGAATGGTTTCACCCTCGTTGTAGAGTACACGCTTGACCAAGCTTTGTACGGTGGCGACATGCACCTTGGTCTCTCTGTCGATGTCTTTGTCGCTGAGCTCCTTGATGTTGTAGATGTTATCCAGCGTCATGAGCTCTTCGATTTTGACTTCCTTGAACACATCCTGTGCCTGTTCGCCAAGTGAAGTGCGGTCAACTAGGAACAAGATGCGCTGGAAACGGCCAGATTTCAAGAAACGATACAACATCCCCAAAATCGTTCGCGTCTTACCTGTTCCCGTAGCCATCGATAGAAGTACTTTGTCCTGTCCATTGATAATGGCTTGTTCAGCGGCTTCAATCGCTTCAATCTGGTATTCGCGAAGGTTGAGGCCATCTGGGTCACGCAGCAAATCATAAGGTGTTGCACCCAGGGCTTGATTAGCTGTATCCGTATCATTATTCAACAACTCTGTAATGCCATCTGGACTCATCCAGCCTTGAAGGGCTTTGGAGATATTCGATTGTTTACGCACATCGAGGAACCAGATCCCCGATTTTGTCTCAAGCTGCTTCAAGTACTTTCGACCATTCGTTGCAAATACAAAAGGTACTTTATACTGACTCCAATTACCCACCTGATAAGCCGCATGTTCTTCACTTACGGATTGTGCATACTCCTTGCACTGGTTATCGATTACGGATGGAATATCGGTGTACTGACGCTTCGCTTCAATAATACCGACCAATTGAAGCCCAACAAATAAAGCGTAATCGGCATAACCAGGTTTACCGCTGGAATTGCGTGTCGGCCATTCAGCAATCGCAAGGTTACGGCCTTTTTGTGGTCGAGTGCCTTTCGAATATCGCAAATGAACCGTATCTGCATCCCATCCAACCTTGCGTAGCTGCTCGTCGATAATATACCTCGTTTGCGCCTCGGAAAGTTGAAGCTGCTGAGCTGCGCGACTTCCTCTCGAGGTACGTTCCTCAATCGTCATCGTTTGGGCTACTTTAGCTTGTTCAGCAAGCCTCGTCAGTTCTTCAATCCTAGCTTCTTTATCACGAAGGATCGCTTCGTAATCAATCTTAGCTTGAGACTTTTCAAGAGGCAAAACAAACCGCTCAGGCTTATACTGCCAATCTCCATAAGTTTGCATAAACCATATGCTTAGTTCGTGGGCCATACCCATAAGAACTTTAGATTGTTCTAGCGAATCGTAGTTCTTATGTACGGCTTTATTCCGAGCCATACGCAAGCTATATAAGATATCATCAATTTCGCGTGGCAGCAGTCCTTGCCCCTTCAACAGCTTAATGCGATTTGCATGCGTGTTGTCGTAGCTTGGAGGTTGAATGCTATCAAGTTGCATCATGAGGTTGACGATCGTTTCGCCCATTAACCCTAACTTGATCAAGCATGAATTAGAATCCGAATAAAGATATTCTTCAGCGGTTGCGCCTATTTGAGCAAGTACAGGAAAGTTGTTGTCTAAGAACGTAAAATTAGACTCCATTCTTCTCCTCCTCTATTGACCATGTCAGATGTTATTTATTGTTCAGATCATTGATAAGCACGATTATCTGTATCCGAATAAAACACAAAGCAGTTATTAAGTCTCAAGCACTATTCCTAATTCGTCATATAAAGGTTGAATTCCTTCATCCGACAATAATAGGGGGACCGCCAACAAAACGCGGATTTCGTACGTTAAACCGGCAATGCCTGTAAAATAAGCATTTTGCCGAATGCTAAGAATGCAGCACAAGATCAATTGTGTTGTATTCTTTGAGATAGGATTTCAAAAATTGAATAAATAAAAAATAACAGCACTTAGTTCCAATGCTGTTATTTCTTATTTCAATTTTTTATTTTTATCAATAGGTACAAACGTAGCATATCCATTACCCATATCTTGAATGATTATATTATCCTTCATATCAACCGCACCACTTTTAATAAGTCTTTCGTGTCGAGTTTTACTTGAAAAGGGGTTAGCTAGTTGATGTCTGGACTGTAATTTGTTTTTCATCACAATTTTAGCCATTCAACTCAGCCTCCTTATGAATTACATCGACATCAAAAGTATTATTTTTTAAGGTTTTCGTAATCGTATATTAACTTAGCTACTTTTTTAAAGGCTTCTTCTTGATTTTTATATCCGTCAGAATCCCATTTCGTTATTTTAGAGGTTTTAGTAGTGGACTTGCTATATTGTTTTCCAACGATGGTCCATTTACCCTTTTCCTCAGTAGCTATTATATATTTTATGGTCTTATCCTCATTAAGATCCCAAACAAATGTTCTGGTTTGATTATCTTGAGTGTATAACCAATCTAAATTTTTGTCAATTTTACTTAGATCATTTAACATTTCAAGAACAGTGTTGTATCTACCCACAGGATTTACAGACAAAGCCTTTTTTATAACATTCTGCAATGATTTAGGTATATGCGGAAGGAACTTATTTCTATTCGGAAAAGATCCATTTTCGATATCGGCTATTGTTGCAACTTTACGCTGGTTATTGAAATCCTCATTACCATTACACATCCTGTATAATGTTAAACCACAATGAAAGATATCAAAATAAACGTCAAACTTGTTGACACTAAATCTTTCTGGTGCCATGTGAGGAGGATATAATTGGTCAGGTGTAGCGAACCCATTTGCATCAGTATATTTTGCTAAACCAAAATCGGTTAACAATGCTGTATTGGAATCACTAATTAGTATATTAGTCGGCTTAATATCGAAATGAAGAAGTGCTTTGCTATGTACATAATGAAGACCACTTAAGAATTCTAATGAGTATGTAAGAATTTCTCTTACCGATAAAAATCTTTTGTTGATTAGTGAGTTAATTGAACCATTTTTATATAACGGCATTGAGAGATAGATATTATCATCATCTTCACAAGAATAATTAAGTTCAACAATATTAGGATGTTGGCTCGCATAAAGTATCTTTGATTCGGCAAAGTAATCAGAGATTCTAAGCCTGTCTAAATCTTTTTTCTTAATGTTTTTTACCACGATATCCGTTCCTAACTGAATATCCTCCGCGATAAATACATCAGAATTTCTACCTTCTGCACCAATGTTCCCTTTTTGTATAAATGTTAGTTTAGTTTCTACTCTCATTTAGCTTCCCCTTTAAGAATTGATGGCTGCATATGCAGTTAGAGTACTTTCCCTTGATTCAGTTTTCATTGTTTCCCAACCTTCAATTTCAAGGTCTTCTGATTTTCCTTTTTCATCAATCCACTTGGTTATATCAGTGACCCTCACTTCAAGGAGTTTAGCTAATGTCCCTTTTGTTCCAAGGAAGTATTTTTCAACCGATGAATTTGCAAACAACTCTTGGACAACACCTTCAATATAGATACGGTCAGTACTTATATTCATTGAGGAGCCTTCGAATATTCGGATTCCAGCTTTTTTAACCTTATATTCAGCGATAATTGAGATTAGGGTTGTACGAATATAAGTTAATCTTTTAGGAACGTCCATTGCTTTTGGAACAATTATCGTATCAACCGTTTTGATTTCTACTGTTCTATCATCTTGCTGCTCCAATATTGAGTAATATATAGTTTGGGGAGAAACCCTTATGCCTATTGCTATCACAAGTTAACCACCTTTATATGAATATCATGTTTATTATCTTAACATTATACTTTACAAATATATAGGAGATTCCGTGTAGTTTCTTATTTTCATTATTCATCTAAATGGAAGCCATAGAAGTTCTTATTTATTGAAACCGTACCATTTTTATTACGCATAGTAGAGTAAAGAGCTGGGGATCCTAGCCTCTCCCCATCAAACCGTACGTCAGTCTGTCTAACAACTGATTGCTGAGTACACTTCTGACGGATCTTCTCCCGGTCACGGATTGACTGAGCGGTATTTGCTCCTTGAGTTGGTCGCAGGGGTAACCCTCCTCCCCGACGAAATGTTTAGCTAAATTAAACAATAGAATCAAAATGTTAAGTACAAGTTTTAATGTGACCGAAAAAACAAAAAACGCATTGCTAGAAGCGCTTTTCAGCTACCAGTGCGCGTTTTCCATGAACTTAACAGATTGGTCATCTTGTAAATTTCGTTATCGTTTCAACCAACTAAAAACCGCCTAGTCAAAAGCGGTTAATACTTCAATAAAAGAAATTGCTTTTTTTTACCGCCCATGACTGATGTTCATGAAAAAATAAATTATCAACTTCATCCAAGTCCACCTTATATCATGGTTATCGTCCATTGATTCTTGTATTTTTAAAATTATCCCCTATTTTAAACTAGGTATTTCATTTAGGAAAACTGCTCCAAAATAGATACAAATATCAATATTAAGAGAACTTGTATTAAATTTACTGATATTGTTGGAGACCTCTACTACAACTTTATCCATAAATTAAAAATGCCGTCAATTACTCGGCAATTTATGCGATAATGTTCTAGTCAACACGACAATGTTGATACGACGATCCACACTTTAGGTTATGAAGCTCGAAGGTATATTTAAAGTCTAGGAGATCAACTGTTCACTTAAACATCAGGCTCTCGAGCGCTCTGCTTCTATATGTAAATCAATCACGGGCTGTAGTCAGGGTAAACAGCTTTTTACGCACGCACTTAGGATCATATCCTCCCCTTATCCTTCCGTACACGTAGGCTGACCCCTAGAGCCTTCCAAACATGAGATGCTGATTAACATATACAAGATGGTCACATCGTGGGTATTCCGTCACCCAAATAGCAAGTACATTGTAATTTAAGGAGGTGGCTAGTCTGAGCCGCTTGCACTCAATCTCCGGCTGTGAGAACATGGCTCGAAAAGCTGACGTGATCTTCGTCCATGGTCTTGGCGGAGATGCGTTCTATACGTGGACCCAGGGTAAAAGTCCCGAAAACTCCTGGCCCAACTGGGTCGGTCAGGAATTTCCCGAAGTCGGTGTCTGGTCCCTCGGTTACGCGGCGTCCCCGACAAAATTGACACGCATACGAGGATGGTTCTTCAAAAGCACACGTGACTCCGGACATTCGATGTCTCTACCAGATCGTTCACGACAGGTCCTGGACTTGCTAGTGCAGCATGGCCTTGGGAATCGGCCGATCATGTTCATTTGCCATAGTCTAGGCGGTCTCCTAGTTAAGCAGGTTCTTAGGATGTCGTCTGACGCTGCTGAAACATCTGCAGAGCGAGCCGTGTTCGAGAATACTCGGTCTGTCTTCTTCCTTGCTACGCCTCACCAGGGAGCTGAACTCGCCTCACTCCTTGGAAATTTTCGGGTTGCGTTCCCTACCTTGGCAATCAAAGATCTGAAAGCGCACGATGCGCATTTGCGAGATCTTTTCGAATGGTATCGTGATCATTCGCAGGTAGGAATCCAAACACGCACTTACTATGAGTCGCGTCGTGTCAATGGTGCGCTTCTCATTGTCAATCCTACCTCCGCACATCCAGGAGTGGGTACCAGACCCGTCCCACTTGATGAAGATCACATCTCCATCGCCAAGCCGATAGATCGCAACGCACAGGTGTATGTTGCTGCAAGTGCCCTGCTTCGGGACCACTTGCTAAATCCAACGTATGTTTGGAGTTACAGCAAGGACGTCGAGGTGCTCTCCAGACAGACTATGGTGACTGAAGCGGATCTGAGAGCGTTATCCAGGCTTCGAGTAGGTGTGTCAGAGATTAAGATTACTCGGCGATGCGTTCAAGAACTAAGACGTCAGGTCGAGGATCAATCCCTGGTCGTCGTTGGTGAGCCTGGCGCCGGCAAGTCGGGAGCGTTGCATGATTTAGTCACTACCCTTCTACAAGAAGGAAGAGATACTGTATTCCTAGCAGTTGATCGCATTGATGCTGAAACGCAGCCCCAACTCAGAGAACAACTCGGGCTGGAACACGACTTTGAAGAGGTCCTCGAAGACTGGAATGGCGACCAACCTGCATTTCTGGTGATTGACGCCTTAGATGCGGCCCGATCCAATCGGACAGCGCAGATGCTCTCGCAACTCTTGGCGCGGATTGTCCGAACCAAGGGACGGTGGCGGGTAGTTGCGTCGATTCGAAAGTTTGACCTGCGGCACAGTCGAGACCTACGCAATCTGTTTTACGGGCGACCGCCCCTTGATGATTACAGAGATCCCGAATTGTCGGGAGTCTGCCACGTACAGATTCCTGGTTTCTCAGAGGATGAACTGTCAGAGGTTGCAGTAAGGTCCGCTGAACTGCGAACCCTGGTTGATGCTGCAGATGGTACGCTGAAGCAACTTCTGCGGGTACCGTTTAACCTGCGTCTCATGGGTGAACTACTTGGCGATGGTGTCTCAGTTGCGGAACTTACCCCGATCAGAACTCAACTTGAGCTCCTTGACCGATATTGGGAGGAACGAGTAATTCAACCGCGCGATGGTCAGCGTGACGCACGGGAAGATGTGCTTCAGCGGGCTACATCCCAAATGGTAGAGAATCGAGCGTTGCGCGTTGCGCGCGCTCTAGTTGTAACCCCGGCGACAAGCCGTGCGCTCGATCAGATTCTCAGCGAGCATGTGCTGATTGAATGGCAACCCTCGCCCACTTCACGTCCCGATGACTCGAATTTGACGTTCGCACATCATGTGTTGTTTGACTATGCGGTAGAGCGGCTGTTACTCCGAAGCGAAGTTGATTTGACACAGAGATTAGCTTCTGATCCCGAACTGGTCTTAGTCATTCGCCCTAGCTTGAACATGCACTTCCAACACATCTGGTCCATTGACAACTCCCGCTCGCCTTTTTGGAATCTGGTTATGCGAGTCATGGAGGATACTGGTATTCCCGAAGTCGGCAAGCTGATTGGCCCTGTCATTGCTGCTGAATCCAGTGCGAATCTTTCTGATCTTCTGCCGGTGCTCCAAGGCATCGAGGACCCTGCACTAACTACCCGTGCTGAGGCAGCACTACGGCACGTAATCAGTGGGCTATTGGCGATGACACCAGCGGACATGGATCGTCGGATAGCTGGCCAGGCAGCCGGCCCCTGGGCCAAACTTGTTGAGCATTTGAGCCAACAAATCTCCCTTAACGGGGCCTACATCGTTCGCATGCTACTTACACAGATGTGTGAGCGATCAATGGCTTTAACTGATGAGCAGCAGATAGATGCCGGAATTGCTGCAAGGAATCTCCTAATGTTTTCCTGGTCACAGAACCCAACGGATGAATGGCTAGTCAAAACCGCCATTACCTGCGTGTGTCAGACTTATCGAAGCAATCGGGATGAGTCGAGCATATTGTTGAGGCTTGTACTCCGAAAAGAGCATCTACAAAAACACGGTTATCAGGATATGCCCTGGCTTGCTAGGGAATCCCGGAATATTATGAACGACGACCCTGCCTTCGTTCGAGACCTATACATCGCTGCGTTTGGATATGTCGAAAGAAGCGAGGATGTGACTTCAATCGGCGGAAGTAGAATTCTCCCTTTGAGTTCAAACCGCCGGCAAGACTACAATAGCGGCTTGTACCAACTCGGAGAGGACTTCGGGCATTTCGTTGAACGGGCCCCTGTTGAAGCTGTCGAAGCGCTAATCTCTGTTGTTGAGCACCATGTTCTTACTAAACATACTCATCACAATGAAAACGTCATTGAAGAGGTTTTTCTAGTTAATGGGGTAGAAGCGGCGATCCGCGTGGACTATAGCTCGATTTGGGATGCTGGTCGCCATCATCGCCACGATAAAACTCTCAAAATGATGGACACCTTCCAAGCCTATTTTACTGGCCTTGGCACGGATCCGAGCCAAACCGAATTACGCCAGGAACTCACCAACTTATTGTTCATTCGCAATCGGATGGCTACCTTGTGGCGGCGTGTGCTCATTTGCGGAGTTGCGGCCCCTGCCCTTCTAGGTCTAGAGATACGATCACTGTGCTGGTCCCTACCAGTCTTAAAGGGCTACGATACCAGCACCGTAGCGGGGGATTTACTTCGGGCTGTATACAGTTACTTGTCCTCCGAAGACCGAGAAAAGATCGAGCGTACCATCCTTTCAATTCCCTCGACCTTTGATCCTGATCACATAGAACGAGGCGAGAGGATGCGTGATCGCTTACTGGGGTGCCTCCCAACACAGCATATCTACACTACAGAGGCCGGCCAACGCATTTCAGAATTGGCTGCAGCCGGAGGCCCCCCAGAAAATAAGCCTCCCTTTCAAATGGGTGCAATTGAATCAAGTGAGTACAGTGAAAGAGACTATTTGGCTGATGAGGGAGTTCCAATTGATAACGCTGCAAACCATAGAATCCAGGAGCTCGAGCGACCCGTTACTTTGTTCGCCAGGGAGACCCAAAACGCTCACCCATCCCTAGAAGTAGTTAGAGATGTGCTGCCTTCTCTACGTAAGCTTCGGGATGCCCTCTCGATCGCGGAAGCTGATGGTGTCCACCCTAAACAAAAGGATTACGCGTTGGGAAACCTGGCGGAGGCGTGCGCCCACGCTGCAAGATGTGCTGACCTCACTTGCGATGAGGAACCCGGCGCGTTTCTGCTATCTGTCTTGCGAGAGGCAGCGCAGCATCCCGAGCCTAGGAGTACCCCTGAGTATGACGCTCAATTTGACGAATCTCCATGCTGGTCCCCAGCCGCACGCATTAATGCTGCGGAAGGTCTGATAGAACTTGCTCGCTTCCCGTCAGGTGCAACTCCTGAGTTGCTGGCGATTCTGGAGAGTTTCGTCAGTGATCCCGTGCCATCAGTACGATATCAAGTGGCGGTTCGGCTACTACGACTCAACCATACTGCCAACCCCGTCATGTGGAGGCTGATTGATCGCATAGTGACGGAGGAACCGAATCGCGGGGTGCTTCATGGTCTTGTACATGATGTCCTTGCTCCGTTGGCAGGAAAATATCCCGATAAGGTTACTGAAACTGTGCGGCATATCTACAACCGGACAACCCCGGGCATGCCCCTCCGGGAGGCATGTGTGGAGATCTTCAGGGGATTGTTTCTATGGCAGGACCATGCGGGTGCTGGGGAGATGATTCAAACTATCATCACGAATCCTTTGATTCACTCTGCCGAATGCGACCACTTCGTAGCCGGCTTACGTGACACGTTGACGATCGGATTGATGGAGCCCACCAATGCCGACCACGTGTCTGTTCGGATGAGATCGTGGACGGTTCTGCTACAGGTGTTACAGGTAGCCAAGGAACAGTGGCGGCCCCTCGTGGCACTGGCACAAGAACAAGGCGGGTGGTCGAAGGAGCTACAGCAACAAGCCCATGGCCTAGGCCAAATCGTTGATTCCGCATGCATCGAAGTCTACTTTTCCTCTGGTGCCTTCGATAACAAGCGGGCTTCGGAGGATTCAGATGTGACTTCGCTCAGTCCGGATAGTCTAAGACTCTTCTTTGCAGAAGCCAGCAAGGTGCTTGAAGTACTGGCGGGTTTCTCATTTGCTAGCGTCACCCACCATCTACTGGAAACACTTGAGTACCTGGTGCCAGTGGACCCGGTTGGAGTGTTCCTCCGTATTGGGTGCACCGTATGTGCCGGCCAAGAAGGCGGCTATCAGTTTGAATCCATGGCTGCTAAATTGGTTGTCAAGCTCGTGGAGCGTTACCTAGCGGAGTATCGAGGAATCTTCCGTGATAACCCAGATTGTCGGCGTACCCTTCTGGATCTGCTTGACGTGTTTGTACAGGCTGGTTGGCCTAGCGCGCATAGGTTGACCTACCGAATGGATGAGATTTTCCGATAAAACTAATGTTTGCACCAGTAAATTCCTGCTTTTAACAAACCATGCGTCGGTATGAAAAAGAGAGGTGCCACGTACTTAGCAGGACGACTCTCGGTCTGTTAAACAAAACATGATGAAATAATTTCAGCCGAGGGAACACTCGCAACTCGGGCCTTCTCGGGATGAGTCCAGTTGCAGCATCCCTCGATTAACGCCCCACGACCAAAAAGTCGGTATCGCCCGTCTGCTTATTAATGACAGCTATGATTGTAGACAGCCAGGACTTCTAGACCACTTTTCTGCCATGGGGTGATGGTACACATATGCTGCCTCTCAGAATAGTGCCAGTTCCTTAACCGGTTTGCGCGTTCCAAAAACGCTAACAGATTCAGGCCAAATGACGCAAGTCCAGCCGCTTTTTCAATGGTCGCTGTGAAAGTAGGGTTGTTTTCAGTCGGCAAAAAACAGCAAAAATATAGCTCCGGTAGCCATTTTTTCGACTGCCGGAGCACATTCTTTCAATTTAACACTTTGTGCATTTTGTTAAAGTTCGTAATCGTTTCAATCCTTTTAGTTGGTGTAGGGGGGGAACTCCCTCCCGCGCTTCCCTCGACTTAGCTCGGCTAACAAAAAAATTCTATCGGCCAAGCTGCTACGTTTCGAGGCTTCAAACCTTCTATAGTAGTGAGCGGCACATTTTCACCGCTCGCTCGAATCGAACAGCCCGGCCATCGACAACATGATCGACAAAAATTCTTTCGGCCAAGCTGCTACGTTTCGAGGCTTCAAACCTTCTATAGTAGTGAGCGGCACATTTTCACCGCTCGCTCGAATCGAACAGCCCGGCCATCGACAACATGATCGACAAAAATTCTTTCGGCCAAGCAGCTACGTTTCGAGGCTTCAAACCTTCTATAGTAGTGAGCGGAACAATTTCCCCGCTCGCTCGAATCGAGCAGCTCGGCCAACGACAACACGATCGACAAAAATTCTTTCGGCCAGGCTGCTACGCTTCGGGGCTTTAAGCCTTCTATAGTAGTGAGCGGAACTTTTTCGCCACTCGTTCGTATCGAATAGCTCGGCCGTTGACAACATGTTCCAAATTTTCGGCCAGGCTGCTACACTTTGGGGAGTAAGATCCTCAATAGTAAGTGAGACCACAAATGGAGGTACAGCAAAATGTATGAATCCAACAACTAGCACAAGGGGCGGGGAGAAAAATGGCATACCAGCAACACAAGAAGCACAAGACGCACAAGAAGCAGCACAAGGACCGATTCACCGATATCCGGGATTTTTTAATCGGTGTAGGCCCACCTGTACCAAACAATCGCATCCTAGAATTTAGGGACGCCGTTCAGTTGTTAGTCTTCGACAATCTGAAAGGGCGTTATCCAAAAGCGGTAACCGATGATATGGTGCAAGATGCCATGGCTAGAATCGTAGGAGCCGCCAAAAAAGGTAAAATTAAAAAGGACCTTCTCGGCTATTCTTACTACAAGGTTCTTGATGCCATCAAGGCATATTTCAAAACCCATGTGCGAGCGAAAGAACAGCTTTCGGCTGAAGAATATCAGTTCAATCCCGTAGCCGACTTCGCCACAAGCGCATCAATCAGTGCAGAACGCCGAGAAAACATAATGTCTGTACGGGCTGCAATCAACAAGCTAAGTGAGCGTGAACGAGTCGTCATCTATCGTCACTATTACTTAGAAGAAACGCTTGAAGCCATTGGACAAGACCTCGGCTACAAAAAGGGCAGTGTCCGTTCCGTTCACAAGCGGGCGCTCGAGCGCCTGCAAAAAATACTCGAATCCGAATGGAAGCTCAGCGGAGATACATACCGCGACCATACCATTGCGGCTCCAACAAAATCCGAGCGAGTAACTACACCGTGGCTGAGCTTGAACAACAAAGACAGCATTTCAACAACAACTTGGATGAGCGAGAACTATGCAGACAGCACTCTTATTTCCATCGAGCAAGGCATCTAGAACATCACAAAACAAAAATCCTTTGTGGGGCTTAGAAATAAGCCTCCACAAAAGGGACTACGGTCTGAGGAGAGCCAATATGACTAAAAAAACTTCTAAACTTATAACAATTAAAAAAATGCAAAACTTTATTAGGGAAAATCGCAATGAGTTATTTCAAAAGGAAATTGAAGATACAAACTTTTTAATCTTCTTCCACTCTTTAAATGACATGCCCATAGAAGATCTAGAAAGGAGGATTAGGAAATCACCAGATGAATTAAGGGAAGATGAAGAGGATATAACTCTCACTGATCTCTTGGATAGAAACTTAGAAAACATGAAAGTCGATCAAGAAATTAAAAAAGTTATTGAATCTAAGCTTTATATTTGGGATGTAAGTCCAAATAAAGCAGCGCATGTTTTTCATCAAATTGGATTGGAATTAGAACATGCTGTAGAGAAAATACAAAATCATTGTATTTCAGAGAGATATTCTGCACTTCCAGCAATAGAACGATCGACCGGAAGAATTAATTCTAGAGAACATTCTATCGATGTATACCAATTTAATAAGGAAATTAATAAACGTGATCTTTTTTTACAAGAACTCAGAAAAGAATTTGAAAAACTAAAATAACCTCCCCCCCAATTAGGTTATGCCATTTGCTATGTTGTTGTTGTCTATATAAACATAATTAGAGATTAAAAATTCATTGTACGTGGAGATAAAACATAGTTTCAAACTTGGACGAATTGATTATTGAGTTGATAGCTTTTCACACTAAAGTAAAAGGATTTACTACTCTTTTTTTATCATTCATTTTAAAAACTTTTAAAAACTGATGTACTTACTTTTAAAACATTTGTCCTACTCTACTCACTTGAAGATAATAACTAATGTTTAACTATCATTCATACCATTATGCCAAGATGTGTAAGGAAAAACCTATTCATGCGCTAATGAAACAACCGAGCTGCGCGTGCTAACCGAGTTATTTTCCCTATGATCCAAAAGATCATAATTAACCATGAAAACAATCGTAAGCACCGGTATAAGAATGGATAGGTTTTATATGGTAACTAATAGGTAACTTTCAGGTTACTAAAATTACCTATCCAAACTTATAACTGAGAGTGCGTCCAATCCTTTTTAAGGAGGTGAGAACTCTCATCCACTAATTAACTTATCTATCGCCCTGTCGTTTATGCCCACAAAAAAAGGCCGTCGCATCTCGCAAATGCAACGACCTTGCTTGACTCCTGTAAGGAGCCGGTGGAACGTATGTAATGCTAGTATAGCATGTGCCTCCGGTTAAAAAAAACACTAACTTTTGGAGGTAATTATATAATGACTAATCATATCACTACCCTTACTGTTGCTACTCCCATCGACATGTCGTGGAGCCATGTGAACTGCACCGTTCTCTCCAGCTCCAAATACGGCCTTCCATACGACCGTGTAAAGGTCTTGCATGAAATCGGGCTAGCCTCTCCTCTCGCCCAAGACGAAAGTTTCTACGCGCCGCCTGTAGGCCGTCCAATCGACGTTCGGACCGTCTTCCCTGACGGCAACATCGTGAGCTTCGTCGGCCAACGTTACGCCGATCTCCAGGACGAGCTTGCCAAGTACGGACAGGCTGTAGCTGCCGGTAATGTTGATGAACTGAACCGCCTACACCAGCTGTTCCTATCAACGGCCTCCCTCGCCCCTGTTCTCTTCAAACAAGGTACACAAGTGCTGACGTTTGAATACGAGCTGGCGCTGCATCCGGTCGCTGAAGGCACTACTGACTTCGAGCTAACGCTACTTGCGCCAATGCCGAGCTTCCGTCCTGTTGGCCAAGCCCAGATCACGGTCCTCATTAACCTACCTAGCTCGAACAATGTAGCATTCAATGCGACTGTACTGGAGAAGAACGGCTACGTATTCGATCCAGCGACAGGTCAGGTGAGCGGTGAAGTACCACTTCAGGTTGAAGGCGACTACGGTTTGCGTAAAGTGCTCGTATG
This sequence comes from Paenibacillus harenae DSM 16969, assembly GCF_000422465.1. Taxonomy (GTDB): domain Bacteria; phylum Bacillota; class Bacilli; order Paenibacillales; family Paenibacillaceae; genus Pristimantibacillus; species Pristimantibacillus harenae. The sequence continues at coordinate 100,173 of NZ_KE383844.1, forward strand.
GAACTGGCAGCAAGATCCGTACTTCCGTGTCCTGTACCGTTACAACTAATACTTAATACAGTACCTCCTAGTCCCCGATCCCCCGCCCTTCGGGGGCTAGTTTTCATATAGAATGACACCACAATCATTTGATTAATACATCCATGGATAATTCTAGAGCAAAATGATTCTACTCCAAGATGACTATCGCAAATATTGGAATTAGAAATGAAAGATCATAATCAATGAATAAGGAGGAAACATTGATGCAAAAGAATTCTTGGCCACGCGATCGATACACTGGCCCTGGCGGTGGTTTATATACTGGTCCTGGTGGTGGAATGTATACAGGTCCTGGCGGCGGTGCCTATACAGGTCCTGGTGGCGGTTTATATACGGGGCCTGGCGGTGGAATGTATACAGGGCCTGGTGGCGGCCTCTACACAGGTCCTGGCGGCGGTCTATACACGGGGCCTGGTGGTGGAATGTATACGGGGCCTGGTGGCGGTCTCTACACAGGCCCTGGCGGCGGTCTTTATACTGGTCCTGGTGGCGGAAAATACACCGGTCCGTGCGAAAACCCCTACCGTAGCGATTTACCCCCTCTCAACGCACTTTTAGATTATCTAACTCGAACAAACAATCGTCATTTACTCCGGCAGATAGAACGACATTTGGCGTAACTGTCCTATTACCGGAATAGTAGATCCAAACCAAAAGGGACGCGGCATATAGCCACGTCCCTTGGTTTATTGATATACAAGAAAAATAAAGTGTTAGACTGGAGTGCTTAATATAGCTTAATATTACGGGCTTTGTGGAATGTATTATCGTCAGCCCTCAAAAATTAAGTATTAGACTCGCTCTAAAAATTGAAACAGCGGCAGCCGCGATAATAGCAGCTGAAGTGTTGTATGCGGGAACTACCCTTATGGCAGCGCCTGCGTAGCCCGTAAAAATGTTCATTAACGGTTTGTATCATAGCCACGCGGGTTGAGAACATTTCCCCGAATGATACAAAACTGACTTATGTATCATTCATAAATTAATCGGACGTGAATGTTATTATCCTGATAGAATAGAAGGAAAATCCTCGAAAAAATGTATTGTTGAAGAAACAAGTTATCTTTTAAAAAAAAAGAAGAGGCAAATGGATTACTCCTCTGCCCCTCCTGTTTCTCAATCTCCCCCGATGTAGCCTAACTGTCGCCGCTCTCTCCGCATGCACCGTATTAGGAATCATAACTCACAAAAATTTCGCCCTACTTATGATACGGTTCAGCGTATCATAAGTAGGGCGAAACATTTCACAAAATTTTCAAGGCAGATACAGAAAAGATACCTTCCATGGTGTCTTTTTCTGACGTAAAATTTTAATCTTCATATTTCTCGATTTGCTGTTGCTGAGTTATCTTTGGGTCATTAAGAAATTGGATCAATTCACTTAAGACAATTAAATCCATTTCCTTTTGTCCAGAGGTTAAGTTCGTCATAATGTGTGTTAACCCATGGTATTGCCTCAAGGATAAGTTATTTTCATCTAATAGAGAAGTGATTTTATAATTTCCGACGTAACTTTCTCCTGTTTCCCAAACGACTACTAATCCAATATCGTTTGAATTTTTCGAACCATCTTGTATATTTTCAATTAAACCATCAAGTGAGAATTTATATTCTAATATTTTTGGTTTACTTATGAACGGATAAGTATTTATTGATTCAACATTTTCTTGCAACACTCCAAGTGGATTAGTCTTTTCATTATACATATGATTTTCAACGGGTTGTTCGATTACAATTTTATATAAACCATCATAAGTTAATCTTTCGTTTGTTGACATTATCCTAATACCCCTAATTACACCGCCAGCTACCATTTGATTAAACAATGCAATTACATCTTGTTCTCTTGTTGGTATTGAAGTTATTGATATTTTTCTTAACGGCAAAAAGAAGTGATCACTTATTAACTGTAATGGATACTCTTTTTCATAATTGGCCATTTCTTCTTTCCAGTCTTCTATCTCTTTTTCCCTCATTAAATCCGGTGGCGTCCCAGTATTAGTTTTCAAGCAATACTTCAACTTTTGTAATGGTCCATCAATTAATCTTTTTGAAATTTCTTTTGTAAATTCGACAATCTCACTTTGGAACCCTTTTCTCCCCAAATCTGCACTACAGTTATCAAAATGAAAAACCATATGTACTTGGTTTTGTCTTCCGATGTTTTTGTTTAAGGGTATTTGGATTAACTCCCCTTGAGGCATATTATTTGCAGCTATTTGTATTCCACCATACAATATTTTGGAATTACTCCTAACATTTAACGACTCATTAAAGCTATTCCAGACTTTTAAAGAGTAAGTATACCCAAAATATACTATTGGTGTATATGAACTACAAATTTCTAATTCATCCTCGTCTTTAATTTTAAGCAAATCAATAAGTTCTTTCGAATTCCACTTTTCATAAAAGATGTCTAAATCCTTTAATGTCGAAGGCAATTTGTTGGGGTCCTTATCTTTGTCGAAAAGCTCCTGCCTTTTTTGCGTAATCTTCTTATATGATGCTACCTTCCTAACAATCTTATGTGGCCATAGATATTCGATGCCCTTTTGTTTGATAACATCCATCTTTCCACTCTTATTGATTACGTGGATTCTCATCCCCTAACCATTTTCGAGCATCCACCATTTTTCCTACAGCTGTAAAATCCTCTGCTTTTGAACAAACTTGCATAAAATTGAATCCGTATGCTAAATATGTAGCCCCAACACCCTTGTGTCCTCGAGTTTTACCAGATTTAAAAGAAAAATCAGGTGCTAAAAACGATTTGAATTTCTGTTCATCAAGACCTACACCATTATCTGTAACAATTAAGAAATTATCTTTAATATTAACAGTTATCCAGATTGAGGGTGCATAACTGTTCTTTTCTTGTAAAGCTCTTTCTTCAATTGAGTCTAATGAATTTTGTATTAGTTCAGCAAAAGGGTCATACCATCCAACATATGAATTCAATATGTTGCTTATTTCTCTCTTCAAGGATCTAGTCGCAACATCAGAGGTAGCTGCTTGTTTGGCATGCAAAGGATCAAATGATTCAAACTTATTCAAAGTTTATTCCCCCATTATCAAAACTTCAAATTGCCAATTACTGAATTAGGTTTAGAAGATTATTTTGAAACAATTTCCAAATTAAATGATATCATCTTACTTCCGAATTGTCTCGCTTTCCTGACAACAACATCTCTTCAGTTATTAATCATTGTAACCCTTCTGATAATAACTTAATACAAATCCCATAATAACTGGAACCCTAATGGGTCCATTTATTTATGGACAAGGGTTCGTTGAGGCAAGCCGTTATTTGCGAAAAACACAATTCGCAACCACGCGATTACTCCTGTGTTTGGGGAGCGGAGCTCAATAGCTTTTAATGTTATAATCTATCTAGGAGTCTGTCCGACGAAATTCACTAATTTCCAATCCGTCGGACAGACTCCTAGCCTTTTTCTTGATCGCATTTGTAACGCTCGGATGGCTTGAATTAATTGCTGCTTTTAGCATCTCCATTTCCCATTTGTTTGCGAAAATGATGCTAGTGTAGTTTATTCTCGTGCCCTGTGCACCAATCGAAGTCGCTTTTGGATTCAAAACCAGCAACTTTTGAGCAAGCTGCTTTTTGTTCGATACAGAAGGTTGCTCAAAGTATTGACAGTAATCCTCGTAATATTCTACAAAGTTTGATAAACCCACCGAGGCTCTAGCTCGATCAAAACTTACCATGTTCCATCATCCTTCAACTCTTTTACACTAACATTATCACAAAAATATGAAGTCGGATTATGAATCTTATTGACTTAAGATGGTGTTTGACTATTGCATTAATGAATGGTATTTTGCACCTTGAGATGGTCGCAGGGGTAACACTCCTCTCACCCGAAATGTTTAGCAAATGATACAATAGAATCAAAATGTTAAGTACAAGTTTTTGATGGAACTGAAACTAAACAAAAACGTATTGCTAGAAGCCGTTTTTCAGCTTAGTAGTCTAACAACTTCGGATAAATTAATTATACACTAAATGCTAATTGGTATCGTGGTGATCCCATGACAAAAAATTAATCCATACCGCCCTAAATTTATGGGCGGTCTTGCTAAAAATAAAATCAAGATTAATCTTTATGTATCTTAACGTTTGTTCCAGATAAAAAACCGACTATCAAAAGTCAGCAACAATCATTTTCTCGTATATTCGAAATAAATAAAAAGTACTTACTGGAAGCCATCTTTACGGCTACTCGTAAGAAAAATAACACTTTGTGCATTTTGTTAATTTCATTCCTCAAATGTTATATGAAATATTGCCTAGTTTTGTATACGATTTAATAGTTTTTCAAAAAATATAAACTTTATTACAGTTTTGACACCCCCTTTATAGTAACTTGAATAATAGTTTTCACTAACTGATTTTTAGAGTAGTCTTTGATTGACTCATCTTGTTCACCCCCCCAACATCCCCACAAACCCAACATCCGCCGGAGCAAACGTATACTCCCCAAGCTCCTCCCGACTAACCCACCGATACTCATCATGATCCACCAACTCGATCTTCCCGCTCACGAACCTCGCCCTATAAGCAATCAGACGAATCGTCACAGTCCCATAATCATGCTCATTCACGCCAAAATACGCATAAGGATCGATCTTAATGCCCATCTCCTCTAGCAGCTCTCTCCGTAGACACTCCTCCGGCGATTCGCCGGGCTCAAGCTTCCCACCCGGAAACTCCCACATGCCTGCTTGAGATTTCCCAGGGGCACGTCGCGCAATCAGGATACACCCTGTCCCGTCCTCAATTATGGCAGCAGCCACTTCAATCATTGCCATTCATCTCCTAGACAATCACTTTATTAGCCGCCGGCACGAGCGCTGGAGGTATGTCCTCCTTCAAGCGCCATACGATGCTCATCGGCTTGCTTCCTTCGTGCCTGACATACTCGGCCTCACCTAAGAACACAAACGGAGAAGTGTAGTTGTTCTCCTCTTTATATTCCCGCACAAACAGCGCGATCCGGTTTCCCGTCTTTTTGTGGTTAATATATCGTTGAGCCGTGCTTGTTTGCTCTGATATCCGACTCTGCGTCTGCCAGTGGAATAGGCGCTCATTCATTGCATAGTCTTCATAAAGCGTCGAAGGGGAGAAATCCTTATCCGATTTGTTCAGCGTAATAAAGAAAATATCCGTCCTCTTGTCTTCAAAATACTTCACGCCTTCCCGGAAGCTCGGCGCTTTCTCCTCATTCCAGTAGCCGAATGCAGCTAGCACCTGGTCGGTTGAATATTTGCAATGCAGATCCAGTGGGCAAGCATAAGGAAGCTCGTTTCTTTTATCCACGAAATCGATATGCCTGCTGTTATACCTCAGGATGTCCAAAATCTCGTCCATAAAAGCCTTGCAAGTGACAACCGACCGGATGCCATGCTCAATATCTTCAAAGCCCTGATTCACAGGAGCAGAGCGATAGAAGGTGTAATAGAACAGGTTCAGCATTAGACGTTCTTCTTCTGACTCCGCCTTCGAATCCTCTTCCAAGTAGGCGATCATAAATTTCAGCAGCCTACGCGAATTCAGGCTTAGCAAGGCTGGAATCCGTTTGGTCAGCTCTTCTTCTTTTTCAAATGCAAAGTCATCAAGGAGTCCCGCTTCCACCATCAGTCTGCGAAATGTCCGATTACCAGTACGCCCGCCATAAAACTCGGACAAGGTCATGCCGTGGTACTGAACGAAGTTCGCCAGCGTCAGCTTCAAGCCAGTATCCTCTTCAAAATATTTCATCTTCATCGTTAACCGCTTACGATTCGTCGTTGCCTGCTTCAGATTACTGAGAATATAGTCCTTCGTCTGTTTCTCAAGCTGGATGAAGCTGCCCCGCGGCAGACTGGAGAAGCCATGCTCTAGATAATGCTGAACCGAATGCTTGGTTTTGCCCAGCAGGGCACGGAACTTGTCTTGGAAGTTATAGTCCTTATGAGCCTGTCCGATAAAATCAAGGACGGTTAAGCATTCCTTCCCATCAGCCAAACGCAAACCTCGACCGAGCTGCTGCAGGAAGACGGTTAAGCTGTCCGTAGGCCGAAGGAACAGAATCGTATTAACCTCCGGAATATCAACGCCTTCATTATAGAGATCAACGACAAAAATCATTTTGATCTCGCCGCTCACCAGCTTACCCTTCACGAACTGACGATCCTCGTCGCTTGAACCGCCATGCAAAGCAATGGCAGGTATGCCGGCATCTTCAAACACCTTGGCCATGTATAGCGCATGGTCAACGCTGACACAGAAGCCGAGTCCTTTGACATCGTCCAGGTCGGTCACGTATTTTTTCAAGCTGTTCAAGATCTGGGTTGCGCGAAATTTATTATGCGTGTACAGATTCTCCAGCTCTTGAAGATCGTAGCCGCGTCTTGACCATTTCACTTGCGATAGGTCTACGCTATCCGTCACGCCAAAATACTGAAAAGGCGCAAGCAACTTACGATCGATGGCATCCGTCAACCGAATTTCTGCAGCAATCGTATCGTCAAAGTATCGCAAAATATCTTTGCCATCCATCCGCTCCGGCGTAGCCGTCAGGCCAAGCAAAATCTGAGGCTGATAGTGCACAAGCAGCTTCTGATAGGACGGAGCCGCCGCATGGTGAAACTCGTCCACAACCATATAATCGTAGAAATCCGACGTTGTAAGCTCAGCGAGCTTAAGAGAGTTAAAGCTTTGAATACTAATAAAAAGATGATCGATCGATTCCGCTTGATTGCTCCCGACATGCAGCTCGCCGAAGTTCAAATCCTTCATGATAAAGCGAAACGTGTCCATACTTTGCTTCAGGATTTCCTCTCGATGCGCAACGAACAACAGCCGTGCTCTGGGATTACGCTGAGCGAATCGTCTGTAGTCAAAGGCGGAGATAACCGTTTTGCCGACGCCAGTCGCCGCGACGAGGAGATTTTTCATCCTGCCATACAAGGTCCTCTGTGCTTCCAGCTTCTCGAGAATATCCTTCTGATAATCATAAGGCGTAATGTCAAAATGAAACGTCAATTCGTTCTGTCCCTGCTCCTTCTTCCTCCCGAGCGCTTGTTTAAGCAGCTGTTCATGCTCCTCGTCGGAGGCGTGGAAGGCTTTGAATTCGCGGTCATTCCAGTAGCTCTCGAAGGTGGCTTCGATCTTCTTCAGCACGTCATAGGAATCCTTCTCGGTTACCTTCAAATTCCACTCCAAGCCGCTCGTAAGCGCGGGATTGGACAGATTCGATGAGCCTACATAGGCAGTTGTAAAGCCGGTATCCCTTTTGAACATGTAAGCCTTGGCATGAAGTCGAGTACGCTCCGTATCGTAGGAGATTTTAACCTCCGTGTTAGGAAGCTGGCTTAGCTCTATAATCGCTTTGTAATCGGTCGCTTCCATATAGGTTGTCGTGATGACACGTAGATGACCGCCATTTGAAGTGAACTGCTCGAGCTGTTCCATTAGAACGCGAAGCCCGCTCCACTTTATGAAAGAAACGAGCAAATCGATCTGATCAGACGTTACAATCTCATGTTTTAACTCGCTCATCATATTCGGCTCCGAATGCGCCCCCGTGAATAGCGAACTTTGCGATAGCGGGGTTGTAGGACGAAGCACCTTCTCCGCTCTGACACCTCGAATATGGTTTAGCTTCAAATAGACGTAGGTTAACACCTCGCCCTGTTCATCCAGTTGCAGCTCCTCGTATTCCGATTGACCGAGGCTGTCCTTTAGAACGGCAATAATTTCATTGCATGTTCGAACCTGCGCGAATATCGCTTCGTCATCATTGCTGTTTTGCTCCCGTACCGCCTTCAGCGCTCTGCGAGTGACCATGGCCAAATAGTTTGAAAGCAGCTTCCTCGCTTCCTCGGCATCCAGCGATTCCTTCCCGATTTCATATAGAGCAGGGTCGAGCGCAGCGAGCTGTTTCATCGTCACGTTGTTGATAATTTGTTCGTAGAGACCTTGTTTCATGCTTCACCTACCTGCATACGAGCAAGGCTCGGCATGTAATTCCGATATAGCTTCATGTACGGTTTCGGTCCAGTAATAACGGCCATTTTTCTCTTTCCCATCGATAACCTTCTTAGCATAATGTGCACTATTCACATGTGGACAAGATGCCGCATGGACCTTTACTGATTTGGTAGGCGTATCTACTATTGTAATAAATCCAGAGCTAGCTTTTAACTCCTCGAACTCTGGAAGTGAGTTAATTTTTATCATACTGATTCCCCCACCTATTCGGATTGTTTAACGTACTCCTAGCCATTTCATAAAGAATGGCCTATCGTTATTCTGTGGTACCTCATACCATTCCGAGCATATAAAATACTGTTCTCCATACGCTTCAACGGCTCTAGCCCAATAACGCAACACTTTTTCCCCGTTACTAAGTGATGCTTTTCGAAGAAGAGGGTACTGAATATCGAAGGTTTCCTTCGAATAATGTGATGTTTGCATTAGCTCTATTTCGTCTTCGGTTATCTCATGATTTTGAAGCATTTTAGTCAATACACTCCGGACAAATTCCCCGATTTTCATTTCGGCTTTTCCTTCAACACTCTTTGGCTTGTCTTTGATATCATTGCTCAGACGACTAACCTGTGATAGCTCACTAGCCTTCCTCTTGGGCTTGGTAAACATATTGTACATCTGCATACTACGCATGAATAATTCGGACGTATCTGCTACAGATGACGTTGCTCCAAGTACAGGTTGCATGATCTTCTCATCAAAACCCTCGTTACAAATGATTCTCACATCGTAATGAAGACCAGCACTATGTAATAGCTCATTAATAAGTGGAACACTTTCCATTATTCCGTTTACAATAGGCAGATTGATTTTCGGTGAAGCAAATATTATTTCACCTTTCTTTAAGTTGAAGTATCCATATAAACACATGGCGGTACGCAAAATTTTCTTAGCTACCCTCATAATCGTTTCATCTTTACTGCCGTAATTCAAACCACCTTCGTGAAACGCCACATCTACCGCGTACAAATATTGGTCACTTTCCTCGATACATATGCCCAGCACATCAATCTCTGCCTGCTGTAACAGCTGCGAAAGCGAGGCTGTGCCTTTATACAACTCCATACCATACTTTGAACGGAATAACTCTATTGAATCTACCATTAGCTTCCGCAATGCTTCCTCATTTTTCATTTCCCAAGTACTTGCAGAGATTTTCCAATTCATCTGTACGAGTTGACAGCCTTTTGAATGTCTTAGCCATGAATAGATTAAGGATTCGCCAATTTCTATTTTCATCGTTTTCTATCTATCCCCCTAATTCTCCGCCTTCTTCTCAAAATACCCATGTAACCGATATGCCATCACGAATGACGTTAATTATGTAAATGCCCGATGCCTTCTGAATGCTGGGAATGAGTTCATCTGCCAGATTTTCCGTGATGAGCTTGATATCAGGCATCTTCTACCACAATGAGGTAGATTCGCTCTTTAAAACCGCCTCGTTTATCCGCTTTCTTCGCACGGATTTGCTCCAGCTCCTGGACAGTGACTCCGCTTGCTTCAGCTAGGGCGTAAATGACTTCCAGCATGTCGGCCAGCTCCTCGACGGCTTCACTGCCCGGCTTTGCCTCCAGGAACTCGTTTGTTTCCTCTTGCAGCTTCGTTCGAAGCTCCGATAGATACTCGTCAGATTCGAGGATTCTAGTCGACATAGATAGGCCTTGCTTCGATATTATTTCCGGTATCCGATCACGAATGAGCTTGTAGTAGGTAGGCATTTAGAGGCGGGTCTCCTTTACTGTGAACTAGATATAGGTCATGCAAGCAGCTTTACAAACATTTGATTCTATCGAAATATGGACAAGTTAAAACTATCATGTTACATTATTGTTTGATATTACCATATTTGTTTATTGGCGGTGGTTAAGAGTCGGAATGGCGGTCATTCTAGTAGTGGTTCGAAAAGAGATCAGGAGGCGGAAATTAATGAAAGTATTGAGATTGCTCCTTTGTTTAACTGTTTTCTTTGGTCTATTAAATTCGTTCGGATTTGCTCCGAAAGCTTCTGCGGCAACTTGTTCGGAATTACGTTTCTATTATTCTCAAGAACTGAGCAAAATTCAAAATGGCGATTACGATTATTGTTATGATTCCAAAATTCGAAGTGAAATAAATCATCTCTCAAATTTATGGTATGATCTCACCATTACCAACAATGTTGGTACAAGCGATGGTAATACGGCGATGCAAAGTCAGATCCGTGATGTGGCAAACCAATTACGGTACATTGCCATCCATAATAATGATTATTCCGTTATTCGAGTACGTACCTTTATCCCGTTTAAAGAACTTTCATCCCCATATAGCTATAATGGTTCTCTTGGGACGCTGAGAGCGATATTCGATGATCGGACCTATTATGATCAAGATACGTTAAAAATCAGAACCGAGCAATATATAGTCGTTTGGCAGCCCACCGGCGATTTCAGCAACTTTCAAATGAAAGTCGCTAATTTCAACGGGAAATCACAAGGTTATTTTACTCCTTATGGTTCACAAAGCTCAGCCCTTTTAACAGGTAGACATTCCAATTCGGGATTCAATGCGTCCAAAAACTTTGCAATTCCATCTCAGATTAATGCATCCGTTTCGGCAGGAAATGGTTTGATTCCCGGTTCACCGAAAATCGATTACTACCTTACTTTCAATTTTTCAAAGGATAGTTTTTCATTCTCCGGTAAAACGCATGGATTCCCGGCATATGAAATCTGGGCAACCGCAAAGGCTAAATCAGGATATACTAGACTTTGGGAATCACAACCAAGTTCTCCATATGAGATAGTTAAACTTGCAGACTTTGTCGGGTGGGCTGGAACCGATATTTGGATCCCCCAGAAATCGTATTCTTTGCACTAAACCAACTGTGCATAAATATTGATCGGAGAGCTGCCACCAGGGCAGCTCTTTTTTATTCGGAAGAACTGACTATAAAATCAGACTAACCCAACCCTCCCAAAGCTTCCAATCTCCTCAACTTTAACGATTATTGTGTTTGGCACTTGGTATAATTCGACAAATTGGGTAAGAAGTCCTGCACATGCGAAGAACACCTCTTTAATGACTAGAACAAGTCCATTAGAAATTAAATAAGCTCAAGGGTCAGCTAGGGAAGCTAGACGCTTGAGCTTTTATGATAGTTGCCAACCGCCACGTCGTCCGCATCGACATCGTCAAATACGGAAAAATCCCGCCGCTGTCTCCGTCGTCGCCTTAGCGACTTCTTCCGCTGGTTTCCCGATACATCGGGCCACAGCTTGCAGGATGTGCAGCAGGAATGCAGGCTCGTTACGGCCATCCGCCGGCTTTTCCTTCAAATCCCGCGGAGTCAAGAACGGCGCATCCGTCTCGATCATAAGCCGATCCAGAGGGATCATACGGACAAGGTCCCTCAGATGCTTGCCTCTTCGTTCATCGCAAATCCAGCCGGTGATTCCGATATGGAAGCCCATCTCAAGATATGCCTTAAGCTCTGGTAAGGTCCCGGTAAAGCAATGGACCACCGCCTTTTGTACGGCATGTTCCTTAAGAATTGCAATAAAGTCCTTAAAGGCTTCCCGTTCATGCAGAAACAGCGGCATGTCTAGCTCGAGCGCCAATCGAACTTGCTCGGTGAACCATTTGCGCTGTACATCGCGCGGCGAGAAGTCCCGATTATAATCCAAGCCGCATTCCCCGATGGCGACCACCTGCGGCAGCGCCGCCAATTCTTTTAGTTTCGTGATCGTCTCTTCGTTGCAGCTTTTCGCATCATGAGGATGAACTCCCGCTGTAGCGTACAGCTTCCCGGAGTAACGGCCGGCATAACGTGCTGCTTCTAGGCTGTTCCTCAGGCTCGTTCCTGTAAGGATAAGAGGCGTAACCTGGTTCGCAGCAGCCCTAGCCACGACCTGCTCACGATCTTGGTGAAACGAACGATGCATTAAATTTACGCCAATATCAATAATCTGATTATTCATGGTTTGAAATCTCCTTTTCCTGGGGGCTCCATATCGAACAGCTTACCGGTGGTACTCGGTCGGCTAACCATACTTCGTTACCGGCATAATAGAAGGTGACGCCTAGCCGCTTCGCGACTAACGTATCCACTTTGAGAATCACGAGCTCTCCCCTGCGGCTTCCCGCCAACGTTGCGAAATGGGGGCCTTCCGACAAATGAACATACTGCCGGCTCATCGGACTTAGCCCTTCCTTCAAGATCGATGGGAGAGCTTTCTTGTTCGTGCCGTGATAGAGAATGGCCGGGGGCTCGCCCGGGGCATATTGGACTTTGTCATGGCTGTGACCGTACCTTGCTCTTATGCGGCCGTCTTCGATTTCAAAACGCTGCTTATCCGAGTTGCGGACCACCTGCTCGATATCTTCCTGCTTAATCCGCGACCACTTGGGCTGTGCTTGAATGGCTTCCAATAAGGCGGTTACCGAGCATGATCCGTCCTCAGGGCTCAGTACTACGTTAAACTCCTCAGGAGCATGCCGGAGCAGCTTGGTCATCATTTTGCTTAAGCTTTTTTCCATTGCTTGATCTATCATCGCTTCCACTTCGCTTCCTGTTGCTTATACCTAAATTTCATTAATTGAATTATAACCGTTTCGAATACTAGAGGGACGGGAATATTTGATTTGAATCAAACGTTCCCATCATTCATATAAAAAAGGTGCCTGAATCCAAAGTAAGATTCAGACACCGTTACGGCAGCGATCCGGATGATTATATGATTTCAGCGGAAGTCTTCAACATGATCTGCGACCCACTGCGCATAGGTGCGGGCGGAGCGGCCGAGTGCCTGTTTAATAGTCGGATCTGCATTTTCGGCTGTCCACTGGGCATAAAACGCCGGGTGAGCGCCAAACTCAGACAGCGCGTACAGTGTGACTTCAATCGTCTCCTCAGGCCATCCCTGGCTCCGCCAAAGCTCGCGAGCCTGATTCGGCGTTATCTCCTGAAGCCGAATCTCCCGTCCGAGCGTTTCGCCGATTATGCGAACCCGCTCCACTGCGCTAATATTCGCTCCTCCTGCTTCCACTATTTGTCCGGTGTACCCGTCTTCAAGCAGAGCGGCGGCCGCTACACCGGCGAGGTCTCCCTCGTCAATAAACGGGTAGGCAGCTTGAATATAGGGCTCCCGGATGACTCCTTCCGTCCGGATGGACGCCACCCAAGCCGATCCGGTTGCCGGATAACAGCCTGTAAGCGTGCTCGCCATCACGGCGGAAGGCCGGATGTGTGCCCACTCCGCGCCGGATTCCTCAACTGCCCTCTCTATTGCCAACCAATGCCACGTTTCTGGAGGATAGTGAATTTCGTACTCGGGTCCATGCGAAGATAGTACGACAATACGGCGTACCCCGCCTTTCTGTGCCTGGTCCAGGAACTCCCGTACGGTCTTTGGGGATGCACCGGCTAAGAACACCCGTTTGATGCCTCGAAATGCGTCCAAAGATTCTGAGGGACGTGTGATGCTTCCTTCAACAACCTCGACGCCGTCTGGCCAACCCGTGGTTTGCGGCCTTTCGGCAAGTACGCGCACTTGTTCGCCCGCTTTTATCAATCGATCGACAAGACAACGACCGATGGGTTCGGTCGGGCTGGCTCCGGGATGCTTGCCTGCAGGTACGACAGTCACTAATATCATGAAAGCGCCTCCTTGAAACTATTTTTACTGACTTAACTACAATTCTATAACATTCGTGCAAATGCTAAAGTTAAATGAATTTACGCCTGTCATGACTGCTTTGTACAGAAATAATCCGGCAAATAGCTTTAAACTTAAACCATCATGTTTGATAAGGTGAAGGCATGAAATGAAAACCTATCGATACGGCCAGAAATCAATCCGCAACCTCCGATCGCCCCGTATAAACATGAAATAACTGAATATATAACAAAATACTGATGAACGAAAATACTAAAATGATACTGAATATGCCCATAGGCGGCACCCAGCTAGACAGGAAGACCGTCAACGGCGCCAGAAATTTCCCGATCGTGGATTGCAAGCTATTGGCTCCCATGTACTGTCCTCTTGCATGCTCAGGGGCGTAGCTGCTGATAAAGCTCTGGGTCACCGGGGAGCGTACCATCTCACCGAAGGTAAAGATGATCGTAACGATAAACAAGAACCATATATTGGCGTTAAGTCCAACGGCGAAGGTGCCTACTCCGGACAACAGCGACGACAGTATGAATACATTACGCTCTTTCCAATTGCGGAGCCACTTCGTAACGGGAAGGATAAACAGGACAAACAATAGGCCGTTGAGCCCCAATACCCATCCAAAGATCTCCGTACTGGATAGCATAAGGGAATTACCATTCCAACTGAATAGAGTTTGGGCAGGGACTTCATTGATCACATATACAGGTAAATAGAGATCCAGCTGCATGATGGGGACCAGAGCAAAGATGCCTGCCAAGATATAGATCAGGAACGTTTTATCCCGAAAAATAATGCCATATCCCTTCCACTGTTCCTTGAATATACGGGAGGTCAAAGTTGAAGCTTCCGGGCTTTTCGCCGAATTCGGCAATGTTTCATGAACCATGTTATAAATCGCGATAGAATACAGCAGCAAGACCGATGCACATGTCCACAACAGTTCTTGCCGGTACTGGAAGAAGAAGATGGCCCCAAGTGCAGGCCCAAGCACTGCGCCAATGTTATTGGCCGTCGTAAACGTTGCGAATATCTGGCGGCGGTGTTGGGCGGGAACCAGGTCGGCAACCATTGCCGTGCTTGCGGGACCATAGACGGCTCCCCCCATCCCAATGCCGATGAATGCGATATAATCCAGCCAATGGGACGGCGACACCGCAAATAAGGCAAACATCACCGTCTGAAGCGAAGCGCCGAGCAGCATGACCGGCCGCCGTCCTAACCGGTCCGCTAAAGCTCCGCCGAGCAGAGTTCCTATCATACTGAATATCGGAGGGACGATCATCAGAAGGCCTGCAATATGATAACCTAAGGCCGCACCAAAATATACGGTTATAAACGGGAAGTACATCCAGAACAGCATGTTAAACAGCGCTTCTCCGATTAACCGCACTTTCAAGTTATTATTCCATAAACGTATTTGCACAACACCCATCCTCTTCTGAGCACATTACCCGGCCGGTATACACACTATAGAACTTTACCCGGGAAAAATATAGACTTATAATAACGGCTGGTTTATACTAATAATAAGAAAATTAAATATACCCCGATTTAATTTAACTGCTCCAAAAAACGAACATTTGTTCTGAAATGGTAAAGACGCTCCCATCGGAAGCGTCTTTTTTTGATGCGGGTCGATATCATAAGCATCTTCCGCGTTTCAATTTTGATGTAAATTCGGATGGAATTTTTTCATTAATTCGCCGGCGATGCGCATACCTTCATCATAGCTTTGCGCTGGAGCGGCCATGACGATTCCATTCCCGCCTTCCCAGCCTTTGCTGATTCCGTTTTCATGTTCAAAAGGAGCTATCGCCACTTTATCTTCATTCATAAAAATCAGACCGTAAGGGGATATACCTTGGTTTTCCCAATCAGCATCTCGTATTAGCATCCCGTATCCTTTGTCATCAAATGTAATACTGACCTCATTACCATCGTTGTTGAAAGGCAGCTTTTCATTTTCAATTACGATAATTCCTTGAAAAGCTTTCTCGCGCGTCCAGCTTTTTTTAATCGAGCCTTTGATATGGATTGTAACATCCTCAACCAAATCACGGTGCTCGGTCCCTAATCGGTATATAACACCGTTCAGCGTTTTGTCATAAGATTTGGCCCACGTGATGTTCGCAATTGTCCATCCGACGAGCAATAGCAATACGAGAAGAGAAAACCATAATACAAGCTTAGCTTTCATAAGTCTCAACCCCCTTTACCTTGCACTACATTATTATGTTGTTATGATTTAGTACGGAAGAACATTCACCTCCGCGTTATTTAGTTCATCACAGAGACATAATCTTCCTGCTTTTCCTGCTTAGCGCGCCCTGCCAGAAGGCTGAACGTCAGGCTGCAGGCCGCGACTATCTTCACGTGATCAAGACTTTTCCTTGATTGAAAAAAACCACCATCCCAAAATTTCGGGAAGGCGGTTTAGGTTTAACCATTTTGAATCTAAGGAACTTGAAAAAGTCATTAATAATGATAGGGTACTGAGAATCGAAACGGATGAGATCCTCAGCATTCCCCTTTACCCCTTCAATGCCCCAATCATAACGCCCTTAACAAAATACTTTTGCACAAAAGGATAAACGGCCAGGATCGGCAGCGTAGCGACCATGATGGTTGCGTATTTCACGGTTTCCCCGATCTGAACCTGTTCTCCTACGGCTGCGCTTGATGTGATGAAATCCGTAGAATTTAGAATCAGGATTTCACGCAGCATGATCTGCAGCGGGTACAAGTCCCGGTCCTGCAGGAAGATCGAAGCGTAGAACCAGCCGTTCCACTTCTCGACCGCATAGAACATGCCCATGACAGCCATGACCGGCAGAGACAGCGGAATAATGATTCGGAACAAGATGACGAAGTGATTGGCGCCGTCGATCTTGGCCGATTCCTCCAGACTGTCGGGTACCGATTGGAAGGCGGTCCGCATGACGATCAAATTAAACGTGTTGACGACAAACGGAATAATCGTCGACCATAGCGAGTTGTACAGCCCTACTCCCTTGACGACCAGATAGAGCGGGATCAGCCCCCCGCCGAAAAACATCGTGAATACGATAACCGCCAGGAAAGCCTTATTCCACATGACGTTTTTTCTGGACAGGACGTAGGCGCCGAGCGCCGTTACGGCCAAGTTCAATGAAACCCCGACAACGACGATAAACAATGTGTTGCGATACCCTCTTAGCATCTCGCCGTTCGCGAATACCGTTTTATACGCTTCGAAGCTGAGGCCTAACGGCTTCCACATCACGCCTCTATGGGCGATGAGTTCATTCGCGTTGCTGACGGATGCGAACGCCACATGCAGCAGAGGATACAGGGTTACGACCATGAGCAGCGTCAGAACGATATAGATCGCCCCGTCGAACCATGTTTCGGATAAGCTCTTACTCAACGTCATCCCTCCAGTGCATCCCGATCCTTACCATAAGCTGTGGCTGTTCACTCTCCGGCTGATCCAGTTCGCGGCTATAAGCAGCATCAGGTTGACGACCGAATTAAACAAGCCAACCGCCGCGCTGTAGCTCCAGCCGAACTCTAGCAGACCTTTGCGGTATACAAAAGAAGATATGACGTCAGCCGTTTCGTAAATCATCGGGTTATACAGCAAAATAATTTTTTCGAATCCGACATTCAGCATGTTGCCCATTCGCAGAATAAACAAAATGGTAATGGTAGGCAGTATGCCCGGCAGCGTCACATACCAGATTTGTTTAAACCGTCCGGCTCCATCCATCCGCGCCGCTTCATACTGCTCCTGATCGATCCCCATCAGCGCGGCTAAGTAGATGATCGATTCCCAACCGATCTTCTGCCAGATCTCCGATACGATATAAATGGGTCTGAACAGCTGCGGATGCTGAAGCATCGCCGTATTTTCCCCGCCGAAATAGGTAAGCAGCATCGTGATAATGCCGTCGCTCTTCGTAAAATCCTTGATCATGCCGGCAATAACGATCATTGAGATAAAGTAAGGCATATAGGTGATCAGCTGCACCGTTTTTTTGAATACTTTATTGCGAACCTCATTAATAATGATCGCCAGTATTATCGGTGCGGGGAATTCGAATAACAGCGAATACAGGCTTATAATGAGCGTGTTCTTCAATATTCTCCAGAAATAGTAGGAGCCGAAGAACGATGAGAAATGCTCCAAGCCGACCCATTTGCTGTCCAGCACCCCTTTAATCGGGGTATAGTCCTTGAAAGCGATAATCGCTCCGTACATCGGCGCATAATGAAAGACGGCATAATAGGCGATGACCGGAATCATCATGATGTACAAATATTTATTCGTCAGAAAATCCTTGACGAATCTCCTCCGAACGGCGACCGCTCTCGTATCCGGCATTCCGCCGGCTGCCGCAACCTTCTCCATATCGTTCTCCCTTCCTGCTGTAGGAGGGGATAGAAACCGCTAACCGGGCCCTATCCCCTGCAGCCGACAGTTATCGATTATTGAACCGGTCGGAAGCGGCCTGCTGAATTTCAATGGCGCGATCGATTTTCAAGCTTTTCAGCTTTTCCATATACTTGTCGTAAGCGTCTATCTTTTCCGTGCCCAAAATAATTTTCAGCGTCATTTCGTCGATGAGCGTATTGACGTCATTCATAATTTTCGCCATTTCCGAGGATTCCTCGGATGTAGGCGTAATGAGACCCAGCGTATATTTATCGACATCCGTATTCGCCCAGATTTTGATCGCCTCCTGCTGTTCGGGAAGCGCTAGATATTGCTCGATATAGCGTTTGTCCTGGACGAACGGTCCGCCGGAGTTGCCGCGAATATAGAGCTTCATGGCTTGGGCCGGGGGAAGCTGT
This sequence comes from Paenibacillus harenae DSM 16969, assembly GCF_000422465.1. Lineage (GTDB taxonomy): Bacteria > Bacillota > Bacilli > Paenibacillales > Paenibacillaceae > Pristimantibacillus > Pristimantibacillus harenae. The sequence continues at coordinate 118,761 of NZ_KE383844.1, forward strand.
TCCGGATTGTTCATGAGCAGATCGGTATATTTCGGATAGCCGTCGACCATTTCGTAGCTAAGTCCCTCTTGCCCGAAGTTATGGAACATATGACCTTCTTCGCTGTAGCCCCAATCCAGCAATCTGACGGCCAATTCAATATTTTTGGATGTCGCGGAGATCGCAACGTTATCGTAGGTCGTATAGACAAAATCCTTCTGTCCGAACATCGGCGTTTCGCCCTTGTTCAGCACCGGATACGGAGCCGGCGCAAGCACCGCGTTCGGATTCGATTCTCTCAGAACCGGCAGCCATTTCCCGATGCCGCCGCCTGCGTTGCCGATCGTTACGCCGGTCGCTCCCGACGTGATGTTCGCGTCGAGCGCTTTGCCGTCGATGGTAGCCATGTTCTTATCGATCAAGCCTTCGGCATACCATTTGCTCATTGTCTCCAGGAAATCCTTGTAGCCGGGCTGCATCGGTCCGAACATGACTTTACCGTCCTGCTGGTACCACCCTCTGTTCGTGCCGTACGCTCCTACGAAAGCGCCGTAACTAAATCCGCTCAAGCCTGTAATCGACAGCGGCGAAGCCAGGCCTTTCCCCTTAAGCGCTTTCAATACGTTGTAATAATCGTCCATCGTTTCCGGAATGGCCAGGCCAAGCTCGTCCAACATATCCTTGCGGACGATAGGTCCTTGATAAACCTGCAGCAGCGGATCTCCTCTAAGGAACGGGAAGGTATAGTAGCTTCCGTTATCGGTTTTGACCAGCTTATCGACTTCCGGGTGCTCTTGCAGATACTTCTTGTAATTAGGCGCATATTTGTCGATGTAATCGTTCAAACGCAAAATGTAGCCGTCGCTGATCGCTTTCTCCGGTCCGCCCGGGAAGCTGAACCAATCGTATTCGATCAAATCGGGCAAGTCGCCCGAAGCGAGCAGCACATTCAGCCCTTCCTTCTCCTGCCCTGCGGGGGGACTAATGAATTCGACCGGCACGCCCGTGCGTTTCTGCCATTCCTGGAAGAAAGGAACTTCGCCGATGGTCGGCTTCACCGTAATGTACTCCGCCCAATAGGTCAGCTTCTTGTCTGTCTTCATGGGATAGGACGACATATCCGTCCCGGCCGCTTCCGTCGTTTCCGGCGAGGCTTGCAAATTTCCGGCGCCCTCCTTGTTCGTGTTCGAATTGGACGCACAGCCCAACATCGCGATGCTTAGAATAAGAATGGATACAACGGTTGTAATCATACGTCTTCTCTGCTTCATCTTTTTTTTCGACCTCCGATGGATTGGAATAACGTTACGTCTTAAGTATCCGGGAAAATCTCACCGGTGAATATCGCCGATAATCAAAACGAAGTAGGCAATATCGGGCCGAACGATCGACGAAACCGAAAAACGCATCGGCAAAAAGCGAAATTACGCCGATTCAAACCATTTTCTGATATTGTCCGGGGGTTATGCCTTCCACCTTCTTGAACGTCCGGATAAACGTATTCACGTCATGGAAGCCTACCGATCCCGCTACTGATTTGATGCTGTTTGATCCGTCCTTGAGCAAAGCTTTGGCATGCTCCATGCGCACTTGGTTAATGGTGTTTAATATACCGTCTCCCGTCTGCTCCTTAAAGAGCTTCGACAAATACGTCTGGGTCATGCCAAAATGCTCGCCGATCATCGTAATATTTAAATTGGCATCCGTGTAGTTTTTTTCAATATAAGCGATGATCTCGGCGCTTCTCTCCTGAAGCACGGCGCCTCTGGCGGTTTGCTGCTGCTGCTTCCGTTTGAAGGCCGTGTATTCGCAGACCTCCTTCAATATCTCGATGAATCGCTGCTCCATATCTCTTATATTCTCACAGGCGAGCAGCTCGTCGATTTTTCCCGACGTATCCATTACGACGCTATCCTGCATGTCGCCGATCTCGTTAAGCGTGTTAATGAGCGTTCCGATCAGGTTGAACATAAGACATTTCACAAGGCCGACGGAAACCATCGGATGCGTCACGTTTCTCTCAATAATCTCGCGCACAATCGTCTCCGCTTTCTCGTCGTCTCCCGCTCGCACATAGTTCATGAGCTGCTGCTCGGTCTGGATGGGATAGTAATAGCTCGATTGCTCGGAATCGAGCTCCGAGGGCAGCAGGTCGTCATAAGAAATAATGTCGCGCTCGCCGACGATAAACTGATATTCCATGCCGTCCAGCGCTTCCTTGTAGGCATCGGCGATGGCGTGCTCCGACTGCTTGACGCCGCTGATGGATATCGTCGCGTCGATTCGGAACTTGTCCAGCATGAAGGCCCGCGTCTGCTTCGCCAGCTGCAGCAGCTCGTTCTTGGCGGCCGCCTCATCCATCGGATCCAGATTGATGAGACAGGCCATGCAGTCCTCCACTTCCGCCATGACGCCTCGATGCTTATGATTGATATGCTCCTCCACAATATTAATCATGATGAAATGCATAAGCTTCAGCTTGTCTGAGCTGTTCTCCCCTTGAACATGCTTGAAGAAGGCTTCATAATCTTGAACGTAAAACAGCATAACCGCAAACTGATCCGACTTAAAATCGATATGGAATGCGGCAAGCGAGTCCTCAAGCGGCAGCTGATGGCGGCCTTGTCCCTTCAAGAGCCTTCCCAGCATGTTCGACCGCAGCATGTTCGTCTGCTGCTTCATCTTGTACTGAGCCTGCTCCTTCTCGCTGAGCACATTCGAGATCGCGGCATGAATATAGGAGAACTCATTATCGTCGTTATGGCTTGCGCCCTTCATCTGATTGTTCAGCACGCGCATAATCCGGCTAACCGGATTGTAATTTTTGCGGAGCAAATAGATCGTCAGCAGAACGCCGCAGGCTAAACTGATCAGCAGGGCCGCATACGTCATATTATTGACGTACCGGGCTTTCTCCCAATACAATCTGCTGGGCACGACGGTAACGTACGTGATGTTCGCGTGCTTGGATTTGATATAGAAAAATTCGGATTCCTCTCCGCGGAATTCATCAAGAAACGTCCCTTTGTTCCCGCCGAACCGCTTGGACAGCAGCATCGAATCCGTATGGGCTCCCGAGCTTGAGAGCAGCACCCGATTCATTTCGTCTAATATCATCACTTCGCCGCCGCTGAATTCCGTCAAGTTTCGGATGACATCAAGCAGCTTGACCGTATCGAGCAGCACGACCGCGGTACCGGGAGGCTCCGCAAGCGGATCGCCTTGGAAAGAATGGATATAGGCCAGCGTGCTCTCATCGGCCATTTTCCCTTGAATTTTCAAAAACCGCTTCTCATAATGAGAGTTCAACAAATCCATCCATAAGTCGTATGAAATGCGGTCATTCCCGTGAATGTCGCTGTGCGCCAGCTTACTGTCCCGATAAACGCCGGGCAGCAGTACGACATCTCCTTTCTTCCAGTACACGTAATAATTTTTGATAAAAGGATATAAGGTCTGATACAAGCCAAGATCCTTGGCGGTCATATACAAATCGTACAGGAATTCGGAATTTTGATAGTAGTTGGAATACATGAAGGCTCTGATTCGGGGATTCCACATTAATTCCGTCGTCAGCCTCATGATGTTATCGAATTCATTGTCAATCACTTGCCTCACTTGCTCCAATAGCGCGTCATTCGCCCGATGGATTTCGCTTTCCAGCATCTTCTGCGACTGTTGGCTAACGACGACGCTAATGACGATGGGGATCAATAGAATGCCCAAGTAAGAAAACAGCCACGTCAGAATGACGCTGCGGCGCTTCAACCAACGCTTTGGCCAAGCCATAAAGAGAACCTCCCTAGCAACAGCAATATTCCGATGATTACAATCATCTTTCTTATTTTACTATAGGTCGGAACCTGTACGCTTGGTTTTATAGCCAATTTTTCGGGTCTTCCGAATTATGGCTTCGGCTGCGCGATTTGCATAAAATTAAGTTTACACTTAATTAAGTGTGTGCTACATTATAGTCGTGGTACAGGAAACATTACTTTTGCAATGCCAATCACCAATTCTGAGGAGGAATGAAGTTGAAATTCATTATGTTGACCTACGAATCAAAGGAAGACTTCGCTGCGAGGACCGACGATGCGCGGAAGGAGCAGTATTGGTCAGGTTGGTTGTCCTTTATCCAATCGATGAAGGATGCGGGTGTTCTCTTCTATACGGGAAACGTGCTTCAGCCTAATCACACAGCCGTAACGGTGAGTGCGGTCGATGGAATGGTCCAAACGAGTGAAGGCGCTTATGCGTCGGATAGGCTGCATCAGCTTAGCGGCTATTTCATCCTTGAGGTTCCGGACGCCGATGAAGCGGTACGCTGGGCATCCCTCGCTCCGGCAGTCGCGGGAGGCGTGGTTGAAGTACGGCCGTTACTGTAAGCGATGAGCGGATCGACAAGATACGAGGAGATCGTGCAGATCCTATGCGAAGATCCCGAGGTTCGTTCTACGATTGCGGGCGGAATGAAGCGGTTCGGCGCTTCAGGGGAATTGAGGATTGGAGGCAAGATGTTCGCCTTTTCCTCCAAAGGAAGGTTGATCGTCAAGCTGCCTCAACGGAAGGTGGCCGCTCTGATTGCCGATGGCCGGGGACAACCTTGCGTGATGGGACGGGGCCGCACGATGCGCGAGTGGGTAGTAATCGGACCGGAGTGGCAGTCGGAGTGGCTTTCAATCGTTATGGAGTCCAGGGATTTCGTCTCAGGCGATGGCATAAAATAATAGGAACTGTCAGCGAGTGTTCCGCTAGCGGGTACGATAGTGAAGGAGCTTGACCTTGGAATAAGGCCGTAATTTGTTGAATGGAAGGAGGACTGGATTCCAAGTGTACGGCTCAACAGACAAATCCATGCCGCAAAGATGGCTCATTTTCATATTGCAATGTGTGTTCCTTCTATTTGTATATTGGTTTTTGTTCCTGAACGGCAATGAGTTTTTTCAGTTGTCTATAGGAGACTCGACTAGAAGAGTCTTGTTGTTCGTTTTTTGCATCGTCACATTTTTGAGAATGAGCTATATGGTATTTTTCCTGTTGAGACGTGGAGTAACATGGGGTGAAGCATTAAACGTGCCATTTGCTTTCGCTCTGTATTATATCGGTTTTTCCATGTTAGGCGGAATCATAAACATTCCTGTTGATGGGATTGACTACTTTGCAATGTTTATTTTCCTTGCGGGTTCAGTTATAAATTCTTGGTCGGAAATGCTAAGGGATTCATACCGCTTGCTTTATTCTGCCTGTTCGCCTTTTATAACATTCCGGTTCATGACCGGTATATGCGGGAAAAGTATGGAAAGCCATTCGAAGATTACGAGAGAAAGACGAAGAAGTTTATTCCTTTCATTTATTAACTTGTAAATACTTAGAATTCGATAAAAGGCGCTCGCCCCCATCAGAGGAACGAGCGCTTTTTATGCGCCGCCGGTCTTTCCCATTCGATACGCTTTCCAGTCCGAAAATCGCAAAAGGTGCCGCCCCTCGCAATTGCGGTTATAGAAATAGGTCCATGCTTTTACGCTGCCTCGGTCGGTGCATACGTCAACTTCCACGCGATTATACAGATTCCCGGGATCATCCGGTCCGAAATAATCCTCCAGCTCATCCAGTTTCCCGAGCTCCGCGTCCGAAACCTCGTACAGCTCGCCAATAACTTCGCCGTCCTCCTCCAGCAACCCCGGATAACCGTCGCCGGTATCGATGAGACATCCCTTCATTCTCGCCGTCATGGCTAAGCAGGTTGCGGGAGCAAGGAGGCTATGATTGCTTTCGCCCCTTCTCAGCGTTCCGTATACGAATACTTTTTCCATAAGCGTACCCCTTTCGGCTTCCGGTTTCTCTTAGTCTCCAAATCTTCTAATACCAATATTGTAACGTAAAAAAAGCGCCAAACAAGGCGCGAATCATTAGCCAAATAAAAAACAGCCTGCTCCTCTATGAGGGGCTGGCTGCTTATTCTATAAGGAGACGAAATCGATTAAGCCGTTTCTTCGACTTCCGCATGCACCGTTTTGATCTGAATCATGACCGTGTTCGGATCCGTTAACACTTCAATGCCATCCTTGAAGATCAGGTCGGACACCAGAAGCTGGGCACCGGCAGCAAGGCCGCTTATATCCACTTCCATGGAAGACGGCAAATCTCCCGGCATGCAGCGGACTTCCACTTCATACATTTCCACCTGCAGGATTCCGCCGGATTTCACGCCGACCGCTTCTCCGGAAAATTGGATGGTTACTTTGCTGTCCATGCTTTCCGTCATGTTCACGTGATGAAAGTCGATATGCAGCAATTTGCCCGACATGATTTCCTTTTGGACATTCTGAACAACGATCGGCACTACAACCTCATCGGAGGTTTTGCCCTGCAGAATAGCCCGCGGATTTTTTCTCAAAATGTCCAGCATGTCTTTCTCGCTCACTTCTAATGACATCGTATCTTTACCAATTCCATACAGCACTGCCGGAATGCGTCCCTGTTTTCTTGCTTGATTCAGATGAGACTTGGTTTCGCCAGCGCGCTTGTTCAATTGAATAAATTTACTCATTGTCAATTTTCCCACTCTCTTTTGACCATAAATTCTTGTCAAAAGCATTATACCATGACCATAAAATCTAGTCAAATAAACGTTCTCTCATGATTCATACGCCATGAACGGATCGGGGATCTCAATCTGATAGGCTTCGGCATCACTTACGCCAACGGAGAGAACGGCCCGGCCGTTCCCGGACCGTATAAGACCGCCGCTAAAAATAACATCCTCCAGGTCCGGCCGCTTGCCGGGGCCTCTTGGAAAATCGCTTCTTGCGGCTATGATTTTAATCGGCGTCTTCTCGCAGGTTTCGGGGTTTATCGAGAAGACCATCGAATAATAATGTTTGTTCCCTGCTTCATCAAAGCAAGCGATATGACCCAGCACGCCCAGATGGCCATTCTTCAACAAATGCGCTTCGTTCGCGCCTCCCCATTCTTCGGGAACAAATTGGTCTTGAAACATCTCGGCGTTCATGAAGGTCTGCTCATTGAGCTCCTCCAGCGAATCGATGATCGTAAATCCGATTTGCCCTCTTCCGCCCCTGGCTCCCTGCGGCCTTGTAAAGATGCCGATCCTGCCGTCCGCAAGCTCAATGAGTCGGATATCCTTCATCGTTCCGGGTCCGGATGAGAAGTGACATAACGAATCAATATGGAACCCGCGATAAAATTGAGTGACCCATGACACGATCCTGCCCGGATCATCCTCCGCGGTAATGACTTCAACTCCGCCAATGATTAATTCACCCTTAATGACGGTTTTGCACGGGTCTTGCAAATTATAGGTGTGTGTATGTACACGGGGACTCCATACCTGATTGACGCGTGTAAAAAAGAAGACTTGAGAGAACTCGCTGTCCCGTTCCTCAACTCTTCCCAAGATGACTTCCTCCCCGTCATAACGAAACGGAGCCGTTATATTATATACATCCCGATTGCCAACCCCGGAAAAGGCCAGCTTCTCCACTTTGGTCAGGCGGGGCTCGGCATAAAAGGTTTCCAGGAGCTGTTTACAGGTTTGCGTCTTTATCGTCTTCATTGTCATTGCCGTCCTCCTGATGATCCATCGATTCATCTGTCGTGCTCATGCTATCTTCATCCTCTGCGATTCCAATAAGCTGCCCCGGCTGGACATTGAAATATAGACAAAGCTTCAGTAACAAATCCCTTGGATACTGTACCATTTCATCCTTATACATGCGACGGACGGAATCAAAGTGGTAATTGATATCTTTTGCAAGCTTGCGTATCGATAATTTGGGATCGTGATTTTCCATAACCTCTTTTAAATTGCTGCGTATGACTGTCACACATTCACCTCCTAAATCACTATATCCGGAATAAAGAAGCGAGTCAATAAATTGACAAGAAAAAATGGTCATGTTATAGTGTGAAAGAAGGAAAAATTTTTCAATTTTCAGAAAATAAAATATACCGCTTCTCCCGAAGAAATAAAGATCAAAGATCGCTTTATTTCTTTTTTTGTTCAAAAAAATCCATATAGGGGCTGTTCAAATGAAAAAAATCAGAAACCGGAACATCGTTTTTCTAGGAACCAGCCTGCCGAGAGAATGCGGAATTGCGACATTTACGCAGGATTTGTTAGATGAATTCAAACACATCCAGGGCTTCAATCCGCCTCGTATTATTGCCGTTAACAACAACGAAACCTACCTCTATCAGGAGCAAGTACTCCGGGAAATGGACCAGCACAAGCTGTCGGATTATATAGAAACAGCCGAATATCTTAACCTGTCGGACGTTGATCTTCTCGTTATCCAGCATGAGTTCGGCATCTATGGCGGAGAGAGCGGAGAATATCTGCTTCCGTTCGTCGAAGCCCTCCGTGTTCCATATATCGTCATCTTCCACACCGTGTTAACGGAGCCTTCCCCCAAGCAGCGGCACATCATGAACCGGGTTGCGGAGCTAAGCGTGAAGGCCGTCACGATGGCGCAGTCTACCATAAAGGATTTAAGCTCCATTTATGGCATTGATGCCGCAAAAGTCGAATTTATCCATCATGGGGTGCCTGAAGTCAAAACCGAATCAAGATCGGAGCTGAAAGAACGATTTGGCTATGCGGACCGGAAAATTTTATCCACCTTCGGCTTCCTAAGTCCCGGCAAAGGGATTGAATACGGTATAGAGGCCATGCGCGGAGTAGTCAGACAGCATCCGGATTCACTCTACATCGTTTTCGGAAAAACGCATCCTGTCGTCAAACAGGAAACAGGCGAGGTTTACAGGCAAAAGCTGATGGATCTGGTGGAGCAATTTGATTTAAAGCATAACGTTCTCTTCGTCGACAAGCTGTTGACTCAGGAGGAAGTCATTCAATCGCTTGTCCTGTCAGACATCTATCTCACTCCTTATCTTGGCAAGGACCAAGCCGTCAGCGGCACGCTGGCGTACGGAGTCGGTTATGGCAGGGTCATTGTTTCCACCCCTTACCGGTATGCCGAGGAAATGCTGGCAGACGGCCGGGGCCTGCTGGCCAGCTTCCGCGATCCCGCCTCACTGGAAGCCTGCATCCTCCAATTGCTCGATCATCCTGCTCTGGTGGAAGTCATGGAGAAACGAACGCTCGATCTTGGCCGAACGATGCGGTGGAGCGAAATCGCCAAAGCCTATGCCGCCGTCTTTCAAAAGCAAATAACGGTATCCAAGTTAGCTAAAGCCAGTGCCCGCGCTGCCAGATCCGCTAAAGCAAAAATTTTAGGAGTGTGATGGAATGGAAGTACAAACGATCCTGCAGTTTAAATCCAGTTACATGCGCAGCATAACGGATGATACCGGGATTTTTCAGCATACCAAGTTTGGCGTCCCCGATCGTTCGAAGGGCTATACGACGGATGATAACGCTCGGGCGTTAATCGCGGCGGTTTTATTGTACGGGAGCAAAAAAGATCCGGATGCGCTCTCCCTCATTCATACGTATATTTCCTTCCTTCATCATGCCCAGAACGCAGATGGCAACTTTAGAAACTTTATGGATTATAACCGTACCTTCGTTGAGGACCGCGGCTCTGAGGATTGTCAGGGACGCACGGTATGGGCGCTTGGATTCGCGCTCGCCCATTCTTCTTCCCTGCCGGATAATTTACTGAATACATGCCGTTATTTAATCAATCAGGCATTGCCGCATATCGGTACGCTCGGCTCGCCCCGTGCAGCGGCCTATGCCATAATCGGTTTAAGCTATCTGATCGAAACCCCGAGAGCTTTAGCCTACTCCTTCCCGTATCCCCACACGCCGAGCTCCGCGGAAGAATTGGCCTTTTTGCCCCGAGCACGGATCATCGGGCTTATCGATCAAATGTCGTTCAGGCTGCACCATCAATATATCCGCAATAAAGGGAACGGCTGGAATTGGTTCGAAGACAGCCTGACCTACGGAAACTCGATGCTTCCATGGGCGCTGTTAATCGCATCCCGTTTGACAGGTAACCTTGATTTGAAGCAAGCGGCCAAGGAAAGCCTGGATTTTCTCGTTTCCAAAACCTTCTCGGAAGAAGGATACTATAAACCAGTTGGCAGCCATGGCTGGCTGCTGCGGGGCGGAACGGCCGCACCCTACGATGAACAGCCGATAGAAGCCTGTGAAATGCTTCTTGCTTGCAAGGAAGCCGCGATCGTGCTCCAAGAGCCCGCTTATTTGAAATATGCAGCCATATGCTATGAATGGTATTTGGGACATAATTCATTAAATATTCCTTTAATCGACCCTCAAACCGGAGCTTGCTTTGACGGCATTCACGGGTCGGGGCTGAATCTTAATCAAGGCTCCGAGAGCATTATTTCCTTCTCCATTGCCCAATCGGTGATGCACCATGAATAAATTCGCGACGATCCTTGCAGGCGGGGGCGGAACCCGTTTTTGGCCGCTTTCCAGACAAGAGATCCCGAAGCAGCTGTTAAATATTAGCGGAAACGACATTATGTTAAACGATACGATCGAACGGTTCAAAGGCATTATCCCACAGGAAAATACAGTCATCGTGACGAATCGTTCCCAAGCGGTACTGCTGGAGAGCATCATGCACAGCAGCGTGCTGAGCCGGAATATTCTGATCGAGCCTGTTGCCCGCAACACGGCTGCCAGTATCCTGTTGGCGGCTTTGTCTATCGAAAAATCCCACGGCGATTCCTTAATGGTCGTATTGCCTTCCGATCATTATATAACGGATGAAGCCCAGTTCCGGCTTACGCTGGACGAAGCCTGCACGGTCGCGATGGAAACGGACAAGATCGTAACCATCGGAATTAAGCCGACCTTCGCTTCAACCGGCTACGGCTATATTGCCTTTGATAAAGAGCCCCTGTCTTCGAAGCCGGTTGCCGTATACGAAGTAGCGGAATTTGTAGAAAAACCGAATTTCCAGAAAGCGCAGGGCTATCTGGCGGCAGGCAATTATTTATGGAATAGCGGGATGTTTATTTGGAAAACTTCCGTTATTATGGATCATTTCAAGCGTTTCCTGCCCCGGCTGTACAAAACGATGCTTCCGGTCGCCGATTGTCTCGGTACGGAACAGGAAGAAGAAATCATGAACCAGATTTATCCGGCGCTTCAAAACATTTCGATTGATTACGGCATCCTGGAGCGCTCCGATGAGGTCGTCGTGCTGTCCGGCCAATTCGGCTGGAATGATATCGGCAGCTGGGATGCGCTTGGCGCAATCTTCCCTCCGGATGAATCGGGCAATATTATAAAAGCGAACCACGTGGGCCTAGATACGCGCAACTCGATCATTTACGGAAACGGCAGACTCGTCACGACCATAGGCGTAGACGGCTTCATCATAGCCGACACCGGGGATGCGCTCTTAATCTGTCCCAAGGACAAAGCGCAGTCCGTCAAGGAAATCGTCGAGCTGCTGAAGGAAAATGGAATGACCGAATACATTTAAACTCTATAGGGCACAATGGAACTCGAATCAATAAGGAGGAGGATGAGAGGATGTCGCGAGAAAATAATCCCCAGCAAAAACCGAGTCCGGGCAATAACAAGGATTCCGAAGTAGCTGAATCGAAAAAGAAGAAGTAACACGCTTATATGCGGGATGATCCCCTCATGATCGACAGTGACAAAAGTTCAGTTAGGATGAACTTCACCCAGTTGACCGGAGGGGATTTTTTCTATGCTTAAGTAAATTTATCCGGCAGCGATTTAATGATTTCCTCATACTGTAGAGCAACGGCAACTTCAAGGATATGTATAGGGTTCTGGTGAGCGTAGGCGACCAGCAATTCTTTCGTAAACTCATCTTCATTCAGCTTCAGGCTTCTTTTTATCAATTCCATCATGGCCCTTTGATTGCGGAAATTGAGCTGCTCGATCTTTTCCATTGCTAATTCGATATCATTCTGCATGGGACACTCCTACTATCACGGTATTGTAAAGAAACACATGGGTTGCCTTATAATCATTCGATGTGTTTCCTTTTTTTCAGGGGATGCGAGGCTATCGAATTCAGCGTGCGGAGACCTGCTGGAGCCGATTCTTCAAATAAAAAGACACCGATTCTCAGAAAATGAGAGTCAGTGTCTCTTTATTATTTCCGGCGCTTCCGGACGATATTGGTATAGAATACAAGTGCGGTAATGATCATGGCAATAAAACCAATATTGCCTGCCGGCTCCGGCGCCATTCCCAATACGATGCAGAGATTGGTAACAATGCTCCTCACAAGGAGCGCCATCACAATCAGCAACAGCGGGCGGATAAAATTATATTTTCTCATCGATTGCAACACACCTGCCTGCGGTAGAATCAGCCGGCCCCCGTCTGCGTTCAACAAATGAAATCGCTTTTACGGAAGCAGTCCCGGCAAGTATACCAGTTTCCTTTCCGTTCGTCCATTCCGCCTGGCCGGTTGTCTTCTATTTCGAATCAACCGCAATAGATCCAACGCTTGTATTCGCTTCGATCCGGTATCCTTTCGACCCAATCGAACCTGCCTTCTCGTTCTTCTCGTCCACTTCGTAGTCGACATTCGCCAAGTCAACCGTCACATCGCCAATGTCGCTTTTCAGTTTCAATTCGGCCGCCTCCGGCGCTTCTTTCAGATGAATTTTTATTTCGCCTACGTCTGCCTTCGCCGACAAATGGTTGTTCAAGCTGAAGCCGTCCACTTCAATTGCGCCCGCATTCGTTTCGAGGCTCATTTCCCCTGTAACCTCATTTAACCGGATTTCTCCCGCATCAAGCTTAATTGTCACTTTATCCGATTTGATATCCGCAGCATCTACCCGTCCAAAATTATTATCGACCGACACTTCCTCATAGCTCTTATCCGGCAGCGCGATCAGCAGCTTTCGTTCACCCTGCCGCCCTTTTCCCGAGCGATCGGACTTTCCTTCTTCTTCTACATCCAGAACCAATACGCCGGCTCGGACGGAAGCATCAAGAGTGAACCGGTTCTTGATTTTGTCGTCGATAAGCAGCTCCACCTCCGCCGTATCCGTCGCGCTTCGGGTCATGTAGATTTCCATGGCATCCGTGTTGACCTGAACGCTGTCGAACTTGTCTGCGTCGAACGATTCTTTCTCCTTGATAACGAGATCGCCCAATCCCGAGCCCTCGCCGATGACGGCATTTTCAACTTTCCCCGTTAACGGGATTACCGGGCTGGAGCATGCTGTCAATCCGATGGCCACCATGGCCAGCAGCATGAATTTTCCCATTTTTATATAATTACCGCTCATTCTCTCTTCCTCCTGTTATCAATACCTGTATTTCTAACACTTCCTCTCTAGTATAGACTCAGCTTCTCATGGCCAAAACCGACCAGCGACCATGCTGCTACAGGACCTTGGTCGGGGAACGTTGCCGCGCACGGCATGCGGAAAATAAGTATAACCATTCTTCCCATTTGCACTATAAAAAAGGAGTTGCCGCAGCAACCCCCATTCTTAAACTCAAGCACCTGTTAGCGAAACATGTCCCCTGATGCCGAGAAATATCATCTTAAGTTTATCGCCACTCAACAATCTCATCGAGATGTTGTCTTGTTTTTGGACGTTTGGGATCCTCTTGACGATATCCGAAAGCGACCATACAGGATACACCGAAATCGTCGCCGTTAATGATACCCTCATTTTGTAAAATAGCGGTCACCTGCTTTTTGTCAAAACCTTCGATCGGACAGGAATCAATACCGATTTGAGCCGCGGCTGTCATCATGTTTCCCAATGCTATATATGTTTGTTTACTTGCCCATTCAAAAATGAGACGGCCATTATCTTCGAGTTCGGTTTCAACGAAGGATTTGTAGAAACTGGAAAGACCTTGAACAACTTCTTCAGGCATATGATGAATGTCTTTCATCATATTGATTACGTGAACCGAATCATGCCTTAGGCCTTCTGTTCTTCTGGCCAATATAACTACAAAATGGCTGGCAGTGGGCAGTTGTCCCTGGGCACCGCCAGATACAGGTTTTAATTTTTCTCGAAGCGATGCATCCTGGATCACGACAAACTTCCACGGTTCGAAGCCAAATGAACTTGGAGACAATCTTCCTGTTTCCAAAATAAAGCGAAAATCTTCATCCGAAATCTTTTTGTTGGTATCAAATGCCTTGCAAGCATGTCTGAACTGGTAAGCTTCTAAAATTTCTTGTTTTTTACTCTCCGTTCCTATCATGTGGAATCACCCTTCCATTCTTTTTTTTGTAAACAGATTTTCGGATCTTTGATAACCGATCCGCTGTAATCATAACCAATTTTGGGATTGATGTCCATTCTGGATGAGTCTGACGCGGCTTTCCAAGTCTAGTTGGACTGTTCTATTTTAAATAAGATTGAAATCTTAATTAATAGTTAGAAATCTCTATCAGATTGTCATCAGGATTCCTTATATACACAGACGTAATAGGTGCTAATGCTCCTGTTCTTTTTACAGGACCTTCTTCAATAGGTACTCCGCAACTACCTAAATGATGAATCACATCTGAAATTTGGACATTTGTTATAAAACACAGATCGGCGGATCCAGACATTGGGATTTTTGCTTTTGGTTCAAACTCTTTACCTACTTCATGCAGGTTTATTTTCTGTTGTCCAAAATGCAGTGCCTTTCTTCCATCCCCAAAAGTGATAACCTTCATTCCTAATACTCGGTTATAGAAGTCACATGTTTTATCAATTTTATTCACAGTCAAAACCAAATGATCCAATCGAGAGATATTCATTAAGGTCAGCTCCTTGACGGCTGTTCGCATAGCGAATACACGAATCTCGCGCATCCGATGGTTTTACGAATGAGCGCAGCTTGTTCTTTGGTGGGATACAATCGATAGCGATAGGCTTTGTGCACAATGCCCAAGACGAGCGCCTCCTTTCCAAAAAAGAGATATGCTCATTATGCCGGAACAAACGTTCTTATTTCATGAGAAATCGATTCATCCCCTACCTAAAACGCTGTTCGTTTTGGAGGGAGGGGTCTTCTCGCCAAAAATGATAAAAAAAGAACTGCCCCATAAGTAGATTAATCTACCTTGGAGCAGTTCATCTTCCTTTTATCCGCTCATCTTACGCCCGCCCTCACCAATCCCCGCGAACGATCCGGAACGCCTTCACGTACATCTCGTAATCCCATGCCGCCAGAAACCTCTTCGCGGTATCCCTGCCGGACTGATACAAGAAATCCCGGTCCTCCGCGGTCAGATCGAACTGCGTCGTCGTCACTTTGCCCGTCGGGATAAATATCGTCCTTGCTCTCGAATGCTTATCCACATGCCGCTGGTCATGAGCTCTGAGCATCGTCTGGAACATGGCGCGGAACATCGAGAAGGGACCGTTAATGTCGTAGAATGGCGTCTCCGGCTGTTCGCCTAACAGACGGAAGCCGAAGGTTGGCCACCTCGGTATGCCCTCGACGTCAAAGATCCAGACCGGATAATTACTAAGCAGCCCGCCGTCCAGAATGTAATACGGCTTTCTTCTCAGCTTTGTTCTCAAACGGTACGGCTGAAAAAAATAAGGGATCGTCGTGCTCATCCTGACGGCGGCGGCGATCGGAAACTTGCTGGGAGAAATATGATAACGCGGCAGGTCGTCCGGCAGGATGAGCATCTTGCCGCTGCTAATATCGGAAGCGATGATCTTGAGCTTGCCATCCGGCAGATCACCGAAGGTCGACACCCCCTTCCGCTTCAGCCAGTACGTTAATTGATCCTCCAGGGGCGTGTTTAAGTAAATCCCCGAGTGCAAAAGAAGCGGTATCGCCTTGCCGAGAAGCGGCAGGGAATGCACCCACGTCTTTCCGAGAAGCCGGGAGTAATCCAGCGTTTTCATAATTTGCACCAATTCCCGGGCGCTGTAGCCGCAAGCGAGAAGCGCAGCCACAACCGAACCGGCCGAGGTTCCGGCTATGCGTTCCCATCTGTAGCCGCTTCTCTCCATTTCCTGAACGGCCCCGATAAAGGCAATCCCTCTGACTCCTCCGCCTTCAAACACGGCATCCGCTTTCATCGCCGTCCTCCCTTCAGCCCTTCTAGAGAGAAACGTTGCCCGCTACTCCCCCTTGAAACGGGGAGGCCTCTTCTCACGAAATGCTTCCAGCGCCTCCAGCCGGTCTTTCGTCGCCAAGGTCGCTTCATAGGCTTTCCATTCGATAGCCATGCCCGCAGCCAGATCGGAATCCATGCCTTTGTCGATCGCATGCTTCGCTTGATAGACCGCCAGCGGAGCATTGGCCAGCAGCTCGGCTGCGAGCGCTTCGCTCATTCCCTTCAGCTGCTCCGGATCCTCCGCGACGCCGTTCAGCAGGCCCAACGCCAGCGCTTGATCCGCTCCTATTTTTCGGGCAGTAAGGATGAGCTCCTTCGCTTTGGCCGTTCCAAGGAGACGCGGTAATCGCTGCGTGCCTCCCGCGCCAGGGATGATACCAAGACCGACCTCCGTAAGCCCCATCTGAGCCTTACGGATCGAATAACGGAAGTCGCAACATAACGCAAGCTCCATCCCTCCTCCAAGTGCATAGCCGTTCATCACCGCAATCGTAGGCTGCGGCAGCCCTTCAATGGCCGCGAACACCTCTCTGATCTTGCCGAGGTTTCGCCGGACTTGCTGTTCGCTCAGCGTTCGCCGTTCCTTCAAATCCGCTCCTGCGCAGAATGCCCGGCCTTCGCCGCTGATGAGCACGACGCGAATGTCACGCGGGTTTTGCCCGATTCTGCCGACGAGCCCGCCAAGCGCGTCTAGCATCTCGCCATTCAGCGCATTTAACTGCTCCGGGCGGTTAAGCCGGATATAGCCGGCGGATCCGCGCTGTTCCCAGAGCACCGGATTGCCCATGCCGCCCACCTCCTTCATTGTCCTCTGGCTCCTCCAGCACCTCTCCCCGCGTCATTTCCCCGGCAATGCCGGAGCCGGAGGCCCTTCAGACCGGATAGACGGGATGCTTGCGCGCCCCTGGCGAAGCGCTATTCGAGCAATAGGCATCGAATCGTTTCATCAGCTCGCCGCGCAGCTCGTTAGCCGGAATAATGCCGTCGACGACCATCTCGGAGGCTAAGCCGTAGATGTCTATATCTTTATTATACTCCTCCCGCTTGCCGGCAATGAAGCCGTTTCTTTCCGATTCCGGCAGACCGGCGATTTTGTTCGCATACACCGCGTTTATCGCCGCTTCGGCCCCCATCACGGCGATTTGGGCGGAAGGCAGCGCCAGGCAACAATCCGGCTCGAACGCCGGCCCGGCCATCGCATACAGGCCAGCGCCGTACGCTTTGCGGACGATAACGGAGATTTTGGGCACCGACGCTTCCGCCACGGCGGTAATCATCTTCGCGCCATGGCGGATAATGCCAGCCTGCTCCACCCGGGTGCCGACCATAAAGCCGGGTACGTCCGCCAGAAACAGAAGCGGAATGTGGAAGGCGTCGCATAAGCAGATGAATTTGGCGGCTTTATCGGCAGAATCATGGAACAGGATCCCGCCCTTCACCCGCGGCTGATTGGCGACGATGCCGACCGTCCTTCCGCCGAGCCGGGCGATTCCGGTGATGAGCTCTCTCGCGAACAGCTGCTTGATTTCGAAAAAAGAATCCTCATCGACGATCCGTTCAACGAAGTCGTACATATCGAAAGCCGTATACTGGTCGCCCGGAATAATGTCCTCCAGCGATTTTTCCAGCTGGACAGCGGGCTTCGGCTCCCGGACGGGAGGCTTCTCCGAGCAATTAGCGGGAAAATACGCCAAATAATCTCTGGCGAGCGCAATCGCTTCTTCTTCGCTCTGAGCGAGCACATCGCCGCAGCCTGAGACGGAGCAGTGCATTTTGGCGCCGCCCAGCTGCTCCAGCGCGGCCTTCTCCCCCGTTACGATTTCCACGATCCGCGGGGAGCCGAGATACATCGAGGAGTTGCCCTCGACCATAATGACGATGTCGCAGAACGCAGGGATGTAGGCTCCTCCCGCCGCGGACGGGCCGAATAAAATGCAAACCTGCGGGATTTTGCCCGATAGCTTCACCTGATTGTAAAATAATCGTCCCGCTCCGCGCCGCCCCGGATACATCTCGACCTGATCCGTAATCCGCGCGCCCGCCGAATCGACGAGATAGAGAAGCGGCACCCGCATTTTATCCGCTGTTTCCTGCATGCGGATCATTTTCTCAACCGTCCGGGCTCCCCATGAGCCGGCTTTCACCGTCGAATCGTTCGCAATGACGCAGACGGCCTGACCGTGGATTTTGCCGATCGCCGTTACGACGCCGTCGGCCGGAAGCCCCTGCTCCCTGCAGTTGGCGAAGAGGCCGTCCTCCAGTTCGAAGCCGGGATCAAGCAGCAGCCGCAGCCGCTCGCGGACGAACAGCTTGCCCTGCTCCGCGTTCTTCTCATGATAGCCGGAGGCGCCTCCCTGCTTGATTCGTTCGATCCGCTCCTGCAGGGTCGCTTTCCCCGCATCGCATGGTTCCGACATGCTCTCCTCCTCCCTAACATCCGATTTGAGCCGCTATGACCATCCGCTGAATTTCCGAGGTTCCCTCGCCGATCTCCAGCAGCTTCGCATCGCGCAGGCAGCGCTCCACCTCGTACTCCCTCATGTAGCCGTAGCCGCCATGAATTTGCACCGCCTGATCGCATACCTTCATGCACATCTCCGAAGCGAACAACTTGGCCATGGCCGCCTCCTTCTTAAAGGCCCTCCCTTGATCCTTCAGCCACGCCGCCTTATACACCATGTTGCGGGCCAGCTCAATGTTCATCGCCATATCGGCCAGCTTGAACCGGATGGCCTGAAACGCCGTCAGCGCGCTCCCGAACTGCTTCCTTTGCTTGGCGTACCGCAGCGATTTCTCGTATGCGCCCTGCGCAATGCCGACGGCCATCGCGCCGATTCCGATTCGCCCTCCGTCCAGGATGGCCAGAAACTGCTTATAGCCGCTGCCTTCCACGCCTAGTAGATTCTCTCCCGGCACCGCTACCCGATCCAGCACAAGCTCGGTCGTATTGGAGGCGTGCAGTCCCATCTTCTCGTATTTATTCAGCACGGTGAAGCCGGGCGCATCCGTCGGCACGATAAAAGCGCTGATGCCGCCCGTCCCTTTGGAGCGGTCCGTTACGGCGGTCAGAACGAGGTTGCGGGCATAGCCGGCATTGGTAATGAAGCATTTCGAGCCGGTAATGACCCAGCCGTCCCCGTCCGGGTCGGCTGTCGTCCTGGTACCGCCCGCATCGGATCCGGCATCCGGCTCCGTCAGCCCGAAGGCGCCCAAATATTGGCCTTGGCACAGCGGGGTTAGATAGGCAAGCTTCTGCTCCTCCGTCCCGAACCGGTCGATAGGCGCTCCCCCTAATGAAATATGCGCGGAATAGGTGATCCCCGTGGAAGCGCAGGCCCGGCTTAATTCCTCTACGACGATGGCGAAGCTGATCGTATCCGCCCCCGCTCCCCCGTATTTCTCGGGAAAGGGAAGCCCCATAAGCCCGAGCTTAGCCATTTTCTCGAATATGCCGGTTGGAAAAGCGCCCGTCCGGTCACGTTCAACCGCCCCCGGCGCAACCTCCGACTGCGCGAATTCACGGATCACATCTCGAATCATCGTTTGTTCTTCCGTCAGATCGAATTGCATAGCCCACAACCTCTCTGCTTAGGACTGGGAGAGATTCGTATTCGTTTCTCCGACTTCGATTTCAAGCCGCATCAGGTTCGCCGCATAACACTTGCCCAGATTATCCATCCGCATCGACGCCGAGCCTCCTCCGCCTAATGCCCCCCTGCAGACAAAATTCATCGCCAGCAGCTTCGGCACGGGATACCGGGTCACTTCTCCAATGACCATTCCGCCAAAATGCTCCTTCACCCGCTCAGCGGTCAATTCCCGCAGCAGCAGCTCGTAAAGCGCTTCATTCCGGGCAAAAACGGCAATGTTCACCGTGTTGCCTTTATCGCCGGACCGGGCCTGCACAAGGCTCCGAAGCTGTACTTGAGGCATCGCTACACCTCCAGAACGCTGATTTGAATGACATTCTCCACGATCGCGCGCGGAACGAGGCAGGACCACATGCCGAGCAGCTCTCGGGGCTTCATCATCCCGAGGAAGCCGGCCATTGCGGGAGGCCCGCTAAGCATAAGCGGAGGGACAAGCCTGCCGAGCTTTGCCGCGTCTTCCCTGCTGCCTGTGCGTACCGCTATACGCAGGTACACTTCGTTTAATTGTTCCGCCGGCTCCCGCGCCAGCGGCCCGTGCAAGGAATTATAGCCGAGATAATCCGTATGAATCTCGTCATAGCGCAGGTTCATCCGCCGGATCCGGCTCCGGACGATACGGTCCGCCTCCTTCGCCTTCGCCAGCGCGTCCGGCCAGGAATACCCCCAGATCGCCTGCCCCAGCCAGCCGTCCGAATAACCCATCACAACCTTCAGCGTTTCCGGACGTTTCGTTCCGCGGGCACCCGTTACCCGCACCCGGTTCGGCCCATCGTCCTGCAGCCGCACATTCGTGACGTCAAGCACGGCATCCGGCGTCATATAGGCGGACGGGTCGTGAATTTCATATAAGAGCTGTTCCTTGACGGTATCCGCGGATACCAGCCCGCCCGTTCCTTCCGTCTTGGTCAAGACGAACTCTCCGTCCTCCCGAACCTCCGCCACGGGAAAGCCGATGCGGTCCAGCGCTTCAACCGACTGCCAATCGCCGCTGAAATTGCCTCCCGCCGCCTGCCCCGAGCACTCCATGAGATGACCCATCAACAAGCCTTGCGCGAGCCGGTCCCACTCCTTCGGTCCCCATCCGAATTCGTAAATAAGCGGCGCGAGGAACAATGCGGAATCCGTTATCCGACCGGTTACGATGACATCGGCTCCCTGCCGAAGCGCCTCCACGACAGGCCCCGCTCCCAGATAGGCGTTAGCGAACACGATCCGGCTCCTGATCCCAGACGCATCGCCTCCGTCTTCCATATGAGCGAGAGAAATCCCCTGCGATTCCCATACCTGCAACCGGTCCAGCACATCGTCGCCCGTGACGACCGCCACCTTCAGCCCTTGCAAGCCTAACTCGCCTGCAATCCGCGCGACCTCCCGCTGGGCGCCCAGCGGATTCATTCCCCCGGCGTTCGTTAACAGCTTTATTCCTTTCTCTCGGATAAAAGGAAGCAGCTCCCTCATCGTAACCGCAATATCCCTCGCAAATCCCTTGGACGCATCCCTCTGACGGTCTTTCTGCAGGATGGCCAGCGTTAATTCGGCAAGGCTGTCAAAGCACAAATAACCGACATTTCCGCGCTTCGCCGTCTCGATAGCAGGGAGCAGGGAATCCCCGTAAAATCCTTGGCCTGCCCCAATCCGGATCGTTCTCACATCATCCCCCCTTCGATATGGAGCTGCTCATGCAGAACGGACCGCATCATTTTCCAGCAAGGATGGCTCTGATTCGACTTGATCCTTCTTTATTTATTGTATGGTCCTGTTAAAAACCTCAGCACAAAAAAAGGATATCGCGATGGATATCCCTAACTGTTCTC
Source organism: Paenibacillus harenae DSM 16969 (assembly GCF_000422465.1). Lineage (GTDB taxonomy): Bacteria > Bacillota > Bacilli > Paenibacillales > Paenibacillaceae > Pristimantibacillus > Pristimantibacillus harenae. The sequence goes on from NZ_KE383844.1 coordinate 140,259, forward strand.
ATTTCGTATATAATGATAATCTGATACGCCGAGTCTCTGAAGAGAGGCAATCCAACCGGAAATCATCCCTCATAGCTCGCAATCGACAATCGACTAACGACTATTCCTCATGACTATTCCAATTGACTATTCCTCATACGAAGCGGAATATCTCCCTCTAATATGAACCTGAAACAGCAAATCTTCGTTCTATCGGGAAACTCTCCCGCTAATTCCTTCCAAAAGGACTCGTTTGGATAAAATCGGCTGAATTAACGGGAGAAAACCCCGTAAGACATCTCTTCCCATTATATAATGAGAAGGAGAAATTCCGGTTAGCTGTTGCTCCTTGGATGAGGAGCTCCTACGGCTCAGCCGCCCCTATTCTCAATAGCCACGTCTACGGGAACTTTGAACAGCCATACCCAGAAGACGCATAATATTACGGAAATGCCATAAGCAAGCAGCGGCCTTCTGTAATGAAGGCGGAGCATAGGAAACATGGTGAAGTCGAAAATAACCGACCACAGCAAGCCCCATCCGTGCTGATACACGATACGTCCGTTTGTGCTGAAGAACCATTCAATCACGACATAAACGGCGATCCACTGCAGGTAATGAAATATCTTTTTATTCATCTGCTCCGGATAATTCGACAAGAACAGCAGGGCGGTTGCCGGAAACGTAATAAACGTATATACCATTTCCGTCATGCTGTGATCTTGCATGAAATCCGGATTCAGCTTCCATAAGAAATGATTTGCCGTCAGGAAATTATAAAGCAGGTTTCCCAGCGCAAAGTACATCATTGTAGAATGGTACTGCTTCCAGTTCCTCCAATCCCCCCATCGCCATGCACATATTAAGGTTAGGATGCCAAGTGCAAAGTGCATGATGAATTCTCCCCTAATTTTATCTTCTTTTTTATTCATTCTCTCCCAATATTACCCAAGTTAATACTTGCCGGTCCGCCCGAAAATAAAACTAATTTCTTCACGCATGCTGTGAATAGAACGACCGGATATAAGCCTCCGCCAGCTTCAAATCTTCGAGCGCCTCGCGGGCGCCGCACGGCGCCGGGCGCTCTCTTCTTACCGCCGCAATTCCGCTTATCCCGCCTTTATCTTCTTTACGCACAGACAATCCATTTCCGATATGGCGCTTACGGTTTTATTTATTCATATAAATTTGTTATATACAATATAACTTTAATGTCTATTTTACACTTGGATGCCTTCCGAGGGATATAGGCTCGAAGCAGCACGAAGCATGCATTCCTCCCTAAAACATTAGCCCTATAACCGCCTCGTTTTCTGCTATAAATTGATAACCTTTGTCGAAAGTATTGCAATTGTTATGATTATATATATTTTATATATTTAGAGATGTTATTTTGATCTCAGCCGATCCATCAGGAAAGGGGGAGGGGCTTTCAACCGTCTATACTTGGGATGGCAAGCAAGCGTACAAGTCAGCAAGGCCTGTGTACACCGCAATGATCATTATTCTAATCTATGAAAATGAGGTGCTTTATGAAGTTACGGAAACTTGGCACGGCAGCAGTCGCTGTGCTGTGCACGATGTCGCTTTCTTTCGGAGTGGCCGCAGATACAGCAGCTAAACCGCCCGCGAAATCCGCCATATCCTGGCCTGCCGAGCAGGAGCTCCCTTCGTTCGCGAAGGCCAAGCGGCTTGAAGTAGCGGATATTTATGACGCGCCGGGCGATATGAAGATTTTGCTCGCCACGCTTCAGGGCATCGTGAACCGTCAAGAACCGCGGATCTACCTGCTCGAGAGCGCTGAGGAAGGCAAGTTCAAATGGTTGAATGACCTCGACGTCCCGTATAAGGTGCGTGACAATTACTGGGATATTATTCGTTCCTTCAAGGATGAAGTGAAGGGCGTGATCATTTACGATCCGATGGTTCCGGACTCCATAAACGTAGCGACAACGCTCGCCGGCTTGAAGGACGCTGTCGTAGCGAGTCCCGAACTGGCAGAGAAGCTGGCAGCCGCTCCTTACAACCTGCAAGCGCTTGATGATCTGCGGGGCAAATTCAAGGACCGGATCGATGCTTATACCTGGCAGTACGAGAATCTGTGGAGTCAGACCTCTCACCGGATGCTGATCGGCCTAAGCCCCGACACCTCCGTCCGATTGCCGGATGGCAATTTCAATTCGTTTAAAACAATCGCCCAAGAGACGACGCAGGAGCGCGACGCCAATAACCGGAAGGTATATGATCTGGATCTGAGCCCTTATTTGGGAGGCGAAGCCGTCTACCTCCGGTTTGCCGACGCCTTTACGCAGGACGGCTGGGGCCCGGCTGTCCACGAAGTAACGGTGAAGGCCGACGGACAAGTGATCGCCCAGTTCATTCCGGGCACGCCGGAAGAGGCGCAATTCCTGTATGACGCCCAGAGCTCGCAGCTGTCCGAGGGCAGCGGCGGCCACCGTTTTGCCGATAACGGCCGTTATTTCATCTACAGCTTCCATGCGCCGGAAGGCACGAAGCAGCTGACGGCGTCGGTTGAAATGTGGAACCAATTTGCCGTATCCGCAAGCAATGAGAAGCCGGTCTCCTCAGGTCAGAAAGAGCCGTACGGCTTCCTGCGCGATTACGCCGTAGCGAACAAGGCCAGCGTCTTCTGGCTGGACGCGAACGTGCCGGAGCAGAAGGAGCTCTTCGAGAAAATGCTGGCGGATGTCGGACCGGGAACGCCGTACCTCGGCTGGTTCAGCAATGACGTCGAAGGCGAATTCAGCGGCGTTGAAATCACGTCCAAATACGGCGTCTATGTTCTCGCAGCCGACTGGTTCAGCAATCTGACCGTATTCTCCGGCACGCAAGCGAATCCGGCGAAGCAGCAGAAGGTTGAAACGCCGAAGCTGGAGAATAAAATTTACGTCACTTATACGTTCAGCGAAGGCGACAATTTCCAATACAATCAGCACAAAATGCGCAATTTGTGGGATGACCCGAACCGCGGCAAGGTGCCGATCAACTGGACCTCGAGCCCGCTGCTCTATGACGGCGCGCCGGCCATACTGAACTATTACCAATCGACGGCTACGGACAACGATCTGTTGATCGCCGGTCCGTCCGGTGCGGGTTACTTCTACCCGAACGCTTGGCCGGAGCAAGCTCTCCGCGACTTCTTGAAGCAATCCTATTCGTATCTCAACAAATCCGGCATGAACATTCCGTATGTGCTCAACCGGATCGACGGGCAGAATGTTCCGCTTAGCCCGGCAACCGCCTCCTCTTACCTGGAGGAATATAAAGTGCCGGGCTTATTCCTAAGCTGGGAAGACCGCCACGGCGTCGAGATCTTGGACGGCAAGCTTCCGGTATCGACCATCCAGGGCATCAGCACCGTCGATGACGGCAAAAGAATCCTGGACGAGGCCAAAGCCGGCTGGGACGGCAAGTCGCCTCAATTCGTATCGCTCGGACTGCTCGCTTGGAGCTTGACGCCGACCGATGTCGTCAAACTCACTGAGTCGCTTGGCGCGGAGTACGAGATCGTTCGCGCAGACCAATACTTCTCGCTTATCCGGGAAGCGAACGGCCTGAAATAAGCCAGGAACAAAGAGCGCCCCGAAAGCAAAGCCATTTGCTTTTCGGGGCGCTTTTTTTGGCGTGGCTTCCAAGAAGAAAAGCAAGCCTGCGTTGACGGCTGGAGCCGTAATAACCGAAACGAGATACAGAGTTGGAAGCAGCCGTCCGCTATCGTCTCTGAACACAGGCACCTTGGACGAGTGAATCATGTAATCCGAGTACAGTCATGTCTTGACCACTTGAACCCTACCATCCGGTCTTCTTCCTTTCATGGATTGAATTCGCCTGCGCGGAATAAAGAATACTCCCCCGGGAGCTGAAAATTTCAGTCGCCCCGGGGCAGGTTGTTGACACATGCGCAGTTACTTTGCGCCGGAGGGTGGCGACCACACATACGTAGCCGCCGCACCGGCCGGCAGCGTCGCTCGGAACGATTCGCCTTTCCAACGTACGACGAACGTCTTCTCCGCGTCCGCGGAATTGAATGCCACCAATACGATGGAGCCGTCGGGATTTTGAAAGGCGACATTTTCGATGCTCCCCGGCTCAAGACCGGTCGATTCGATACGGCGGGCGCCGGGTGCTACGAACTTGCTCGCATGCCCGAACGCATAGTACTCCTCATTTAATGTGTACGCCCCAGTGGCACTGTCGATCGTGACGACGCCGCGGCAGTCCTGGCAGCCGCCCGTACGGGGTCCCCCTTTCTCGTCCAATGCCAGGTTCCATTTCAGCACCGTTCTCGCAAAGTGCCGGGTTGCCCCGATGATCAGGTTTTGCATATCCCATTTCAGGTTATCGCCGAAGTTCGGCGCCCACGCGCCGCCGGAGCTCTCCGTGAAGTAAATGTCCTTATCGGGGTAAGCTTCCTTGACCTTCGATTGGCTGGACACTTCGCCCGCATACCCGTGGAACGCCGTTCCCGCGATGTACCGGCTCGCCTCCGGGTCGTTCAAGACTGTCATCGGGTAATAGGCTTCGTCCCAATTGTGGTCCCAGATGACGATCTTCGTATCAAGTCCCGCATTGCTCAAAGCCGGTCCCAGATCATGCTTGATCCACTCGGCCTGCTGCACGGCCTCCATCCGCATGCCCGGATAGTCGGCCGGCACGTGATGCGGCTCGTTCTGAGGCGTGACAGCGTCGACCGGGAGACCGGCCGCCTCATACGTCTGAATAAATTTCACGAAATAATTGGCATATGTTCCGGAATACTCATTCTTCAAGCTGCCTCCGATGAGCGAGTCCGAGGTCTTCATCCACCCCGGGGCGCTCCACGGCGACCCCATCAGCTTCAAATCCGGGTTCATTTTTCGCGCCTGCAAGAGCGTTGGAATGATATACGCTTCATCGTGTTTGATGGAAAAGCGTTTCAGCTCCGGATCGCTCTCTCCTGCCGGGAGATCGTCGTACGAGTAATGGCTTAACGAAAAGTCGGAAGCCCCCATAGGAACCCGCAAGTAGCTGATCCCTATCCCCTCTGTGCGATCGAACAGCTTCGCCATTAATTCGTCCCGTCGCTCCGGTGCAAGCCGGTTCGCAATCAACCAAGCGGATGCATCCGTCATGGAGGCGCCGAAGCCGTCCATCGTCTGGTACGCTTGCGCTTCATCAATGTCGACAGCCGTCTCGTTGTCGGAGCCGCCCGGCCCGAAGGAAAGATCGGCCTGGCGCTCCAGCAGTCGGCTTTTGTCCGGGGTCGTCAGCCATACCCTTACGGAAACGTATTTTTCCTCCGTCCCGCATGCGGCAAGGCCAACGATCAGGCAAATTATAAGGATGAATTTGGCGAAATTCCTCATGAAATCGGGCCACCCTTCAATCCCGGAACCGCCGATCCTTGCAGCTGTCCCATAATAGCTCCGTAGTCGCGGCGAATGAATTCCGCGATTCGCTTCGGTGTTTTCCGATTCATGCGGTAGACACCGAATGTATCGATCCACTGATTGTGGTTGACGTACCAGTCGTACATAATCCAAAAATCGATTCCCGCCACGAAGCCGTCCGAACGCAAGCCGCCATCCATGGAGACCGTCGCTTTCTCCATCAGCGCGCGCAGCGTGTCTTCGTAGGTGGCCAATTGTTTGTTCTCTTCCGCTTCTTCCTCTCCCGTCCAATGGCCGAATTCCGTGTTGAGAATGGGCTTATCCGGGTAAGCGGCATGAGCAGCTTCTAAAAAGGAGCGCGTGCCTTCGTAGTACGTTCCCCCATGGAAAATGCCGAAGTACGTCGTCCAGCCTGCAACGTCCAAAGGTTCCATTGACGGATCGTGCGCACCGGGCTGGTCGGCGGCGGCGCTTTGCGTCACGAGCCTTCCATCGTCATAGCGTTCTCGCAAATCCCGGACCATCCGCCGGTTATATGCGAGACGCAGCTCGACATCCTTTGATTCGTTTTGCGTACTCCACAAGATGACGGAAGGCCGATTGTATTGCGAAAAAATCATCTCACGCCACATCTGATCCGCCAGTCTCTTCGTTTCTTGGGCTTCATAATGCCCGGTTTCGAACTGCCAGAGCGGAATTTCGCTTGCCGCGAGCAGCCCCATACGGTCAAGAAGCAAATAAGTGTAAATGTGATTCGGATAATGTCCGGTCCTCACGAAGTTCGCATGAATTCCTTTTATCTCGCGCAAGTCGTCCAAAATCCGTTCCCACGATGCCGTCCGTCCGGTATCCGGCCATTCTTCGTGCCGTGCCATACCCGCCAGAAACACGGGGCTTCCATTTAATAAAATCATCGTCTCTTTCGTTGTTATCGTTCGAATCCCGAACTGCGTATGAAACCGGTCGAACGCCTCCGCCGAAGCATCGAAGGCATCCTGCAGTCTGAACTCCGCCACATACAGGTTCGGGTCCCCCACGGACCACAGCTTCGGCTGCTCCACCACAATCTCGAAGCGAACGGCCTTCGTTTCTTCCGCCTCTAGGGTGATCTCGGTCCGAACCTGTCGATCCGTTGCGGCTTTGGGACCTTTGATGCTTGATGCGAGGGGACTATCCAGGAAGTTCGGGCTTACCGCGTCCGCCTCGTATATCGTCCCCTCGAGCCATACCTGACAAGGTTTCGAGCCCCGATTGTCGATGACGACGGTGCAGCGCAGCCTGCCGTCTGTATCGAGCGGTACGATATCGGCCCGAACGACTTGAACTTTCGAAGCAACCTCGATATATAAGTCCTGAATGATGCCCGTGTAATTGAAGAAATCAGTCTCGGCGAGAGCGGGAATCGTGTCGTTCCGGCTGCCCCACGGCGGATTGTCGATCCGAACCCGAAGGTCGTTTTCCCCGGCCCGGAGAAACGGAGTGACGTCGAAGGCGAAGGGCGTAAAGCCGCCTTCGTGATAGCCGATCCAGCGGCCGTTCAACCATATATCCGCAATGTAGCTCATGCCAAGCGATTTCAACGTATACGAGGAGTCCGCATGGATTGCCTCCAACGTAATTGTCCTTCTATACCAAACGCCGTCTTCGTATGTTTCGGCCGCATTCGCCCGTTCCTCGCCGCTTAATTCGTTCTCTGGCGACGGAATCCGGTGTGCCTTCCGCACGTCCGACTCTCCCCCATGCAAATACAGTCCTTCACGCCGCTCCAGTTCCTTATGCCAAGCGGCGTCTCTCGGCATCATCGATGCCTCGTGATCCGCTTGAAACCGCTGCTTTTGCCAATCGCCATGCAGCGAGACGATCGTTCTCTCCTGCGGCTCGAAAGAAGGGACCGGAATACCGTTTTGAAAAGGGATGTCGATCCCGTCGACGGTCCGGAATGATAACGTTGTGTGCAGCACGATTCTTATTCCCTCCTATTAGAAAGGGGGATGATCGTTGATTCATCCCCCTTTTTACTCTGTTATGAATTACTTCATTCCTTTTTCATCGTAGTAGGCATATGCCTGCTCTTTTACGTACGCCAGGACATCATTTACGCCCGCCGCTTCCAACTGCTTGCGGTACGTCTCGATCGCTTTATCTACGTCCGGCACCAAACCCATCATCAGCGGCAGGCCATACTGCTGGATGACGGCGTTCACGGCCGCTTGCTGCGATTTGACCGGGGCGTAATCCAACAAGACCGGCGCGAAAATGTTCGGCTTGCTCTCCGACTTGAACTCCTGAAGCAGCGCGTCAAATCCAGACCAGCCGGATGCCTGCTTCACGCGCTCCATCGATTCGAGGCGGAATCCCCACGATGCGATGCCATAAGGAACGAAATTCTTCGTATCTTTAAGATTAGCCGGAGGGGTTACGATATACTTTCCGTCCTCCGCGATTGAATAGTGCTTGCCTTCAATGCCATAGCTAAGCAAATCGTAATATTTCGGATCGTTGCGCAGCTTGTCGAGCACCATCAAGGAGCGCTCCGGGTTCGCGGCGTTTTTCGGAATCGCCATCGCGTTGTTGACGGACAGGTTCGGCATCACATAGTTATGAAAGCGGGTGAACGGGAAGTAGCCAAGCTTAATCTCCGGATTGTTCTTTTCCATATCGACGATGTATCCGCCGGCGCCCGGAGCATTGCGCCAGTACACGGCCCCGGTTCCTACCTTGATCGCATCGCCCGCCTCGACCTGGGAAGACAACGTATCGGAGTTCCAGAATCCCTTATCGGCCCAAGTTTTCATCCGCTTCACCCACGCTTCGAACTCCGGCGTGAACGGATAGGCGATAATATCACGCGGGTTGTCGTAAGAAGAAGCTGCGATCACGCCGCTGTCGCCGCCGATCTGCTGATAATCGTTGTACGCTTTGAACAGGGTGAAAACTTCGTTGTAAGCCTTGCCGTTGATCGGCGTAACGTTTTTCGCTTTCTTGACGCCATCGAGATACGCCTCGATCGAATCCAAATCCTTTATTTCCGGCAGCCCTAACTCATTCCTCCAGTCTTCGCGGTAGACAAGACCGTCCGGCGTATATTCCGGATACGTCGCCGGTACGGCGAGAATATTACCCTTGACCGTCGCCTCGTCCCAGTCCTGCTTCGGCACGTTCTTCCACGTCTCCGGTGCATATGTGGGAAGCAGGTCGCCCAGCGGCAGGAACGCCCCCTGATTCGCAAATTTGTAATAATCAGACCAGGTGGACGCGAAGATCATATCGATCTTTTCGCCGGATGCCAGAAGAAGGTTGTATTTCGTTTGCCAGTCCGTCCACGTTGTGAAGTTTAGCTTCACCGTCGTATTCAGATCCTTCTCAAGCATCTTGTTCAATTCCGCCATGACTTCTTTTTGATCTTTATTCGCGTCTCCAAGCAAGTACCAAACCAGTTCCACCTTCTTTGACGTATCGAGTTTGCCTTCGCTTCCTTCTGCGGAATCTGAGCTCGTAGTCGTCGGACTTTCTTCTAGCGGCTCGTTCGAACTCTTCGCGCAGCCTGACAGCAGCGCTGCCACCATTAAAATTGCAACGAACCACGAGAAGTACTTCATTTTGTCTTGTCTCACCTATCTGACTCCTCCTTTGTAATGACGAAACGATATATGTTAGCCGGAAACCGGTGCTAACCTTTCACCGCGCCGATCGTAAGTCCTTTTACGAAGAACCGCTGCACGAACGGATACAATAGAATGATCGGTCCAGTTGCGATGACCGCGACGGCCATCTTCAACGTCTCGGCCGGCGGCCGGAAATCCGGCGACAGGTTGCCCGCAACATTCGTGTTCAGCACGGCCGCGCTCGCAAGAATTTTGTACAATAAGAACTGCAGCGGGTATTTGCTTTCCGTCGTGACGAACAAGTTCGCCAGAAACCAATCGTTCCAATAACCAAGCGCCATAAACAGCCCGATTGTAGCGAGCCCCGGTGTCGACAAGGGCAGGATTAATTTCCAATAAATCGTGAAGTCTGCCGCACCGTCGATCTTGGCGGATTCCGTAATCGCATCCGGTATCGACTTCATGAAATTTTTCATCAAAATGATATTCCAGGCGCTCAAGAGCGGCGGAAGAAGCAGCGCCATATAACTGTCCTTCATATTCAGCTGGTTCACGATAAGGATGTACCAAGGAATTAATCCCCCGCTGAAGAGCGTTGTGAAGTAAATAAAGAATGCAAGCGAATTGCGGTATTTAAAATCATTCCGCGACAGCACGTAACCGGCCATCGAGGTCAAGAACAGCCCCAGCGCCGTGCCGCCGAGCGTCAAGAAGATGGTCACCCGATACGCGGATACGATTTGCCCGGTATTGCTGAATGCCGCAGTATAAGCATCCAACGAAAATTGGTTCGGAATGAACTTAAATCCTTCGGCGATAATCTCCTTCTCCGGCGTAACGGAGCCGGATACAATCAACAGGAACGGAAGTAAACAAAGCAGCGTTAAGATCGTTATAATCGTGTAGCCGATGACGTTGAAAACAATCGTCGCTTTTTCCGTTTTTATTTTCACAGCTGTTTCCCCCTAGAACAACGCATAGTCTTCGCGGACTTTTTTGATGATGTAATTGACCGTCAAAACGAGTACGAAGCCGAATAACGATTGATACAGTCCAGCAGCCGTTCCCATGCCGATGTCGAAGTTCACGGCGAGAGAGCGATAGACGTACGTATCGATAATGTCCGTCGCCTCGAACAGCATGCCGTTATTTCCGACGATCTGATAAAACAAATCAAACTGGCCTTTCAAAATGCCGCCCAAGCTGAGAAGAATGAGCAGGATGAACGTCGGGACGAGCATCGGCACGATGATGTAGCGCACGCGCTGGAAGATGTTCGCACCGTCGATCTTCGCCGCTTCGTGGTATTCGTCGCTGATTCCCATGATGGCCGCCAAGTAAATAACCGTCCCATAACCTAAACCTTTCCACACGGCGAAGAACGTAATGATGTATTTCCACGGCTCGGTATGGAGGTAAAAATCGTATTCGGGAAGTCCAAGCTGTGCCAATACCGTATTTACGACTCCGTTGTTCGAATTGAAAAGATTGAAGACGAACGCGCCTACCAGGACGAACGATACGAAAAACGGAAGGAACATGACGGACTGCGTCGTTTTGCGGAACCACTTACCCGGAAGCTCGCTCAAGAGGATCGCGCACACGAGCTGGAGGGCGTTCCCGATTAAGATAAACGCAAGGTTATACAGCACTGTATTTTTCGTCAAATTCCAGAGCGCGCCGGATTTAAAAAGAAATTCGAAGTTTTTCATTCCGATGAACTCGCTTCCAAATAACCCGCCATCGAAGCTAAACCGGGTGAAGGCGTAATAGACCCCTACCATCGGGAAATAAGAGAATACGATGAAAAACAGAAGGACCGGAGCGATCATAAGAAACATCGCTTTATTGCGGTTCAGCTCTCGAAAGAAGCTTCCCAAGGAAAACACACCCCTTTTATTGTAATCGATTACATTTTGCATTAAAGAAAAGGGAACTTTGGCCCTTTGCTTCGTCCCGCGTTGCCTTTATTGCTTTCTGCTGAATGACGATGATTCACGGATCAGCAGCTTCGACTCCACACAGAAGACGCGTTGGTCATGATAGACGTCCTCGTTCATCCGATCGATCAATTTCTCGGCAAGCAGCGCACCCATCGTATATTTCGGCTGCTCGACCGTGCTTAGTCTCGGCGTCACATATTTGGTAATCCGAATGTTGTCGACGCCGACGACGGCGAGCTGCTCGGGAATGCTTATCGAAAGCTCCTTACACGCCAGGTACACACCGAGTGCCATCTCGTCGTTTGCCGCAAAGATGGCAGTGAACGACGCCTTCTTGCCGAGCAGGCGGAGGAACGCCTGGTACCCGCCGTCTTCGTTAAAGTCTCCGTTCTCGATTAAGTCCGGGATGAACGGCAGATTCGCTCCGCGCAGCGCCTTCATGTACCCTTCCAACCGCTCGTAGCTGTCGATCGCGTCCGCGTATCCGCTTAAGAACGCGATCCGTTCATGCCCTTGTTCGATCAAGTGGCTCACTACGTCTATTGCAATCTTCACGTTGTCCGTATGAATGCAAGGAATGTCGGAATGCTCGATCAGCCGGCCGACAACGGCAACATTGAATCCATCCTCGACTAACGCAACGAGTTCTTGATTGCTCAGAAAAGGCGTGACGAAGATCATTCCGTCAACCGTCCGGTTCTGCAGCAATGAGACGTAGCCGGCTTCCTTCTCTTTTTGATTTTGCGCGTCGCAGATAATGACGTTGTAATGCAAGGAATTCGCCATGTTTTCGATTCCCTTGATGATCTCGGCGTAGTAAGAAACTTCAATATCGGACACGACGACACCGATCGTCATTGACCGCTTGGAACGAAGGTTCTTGGCTGCCGCATTCGGCGTGTAATTCAACTCTTCAATCACTTGCATGACGCGGGATTTGGTCTTCCCGCTTACAAGATTGCTTCCATTCAGCACTCTGGACACAGTGGCGACGGACACGCCCGCCCTGTTCGCAACATCGATGATTCGACTGTCGTTCATAGCACCACTTTCTTTTATCTTGTATTGGATGTTTAGATAATAACACGAAATGATATCGATTACAATTCATAATTTACTCGATAGTTCCAAAAACGGCTGTTTCGCTTATAACCCCAACTAAAATTGATGTATTATTTTTTTGAAATCGATATCATTTTGTTTGTCCCAATCCGGATTTACAGGTCGCGAACTCTTCGCCATTTGTAAAGGAATTGTAATCTTATTTTAATCCGGTCATAAACCGGGTTTCAGCTTCCTTTAAGGTACGGGGCCTATACTGAAGTCCAACAACTCCCTTTCCTATATAGCTTGACTTTGGCCCGCAGCTTTGCGGGTTATTTTTTTGTAAGCGCTCGAAACAAGCAGAACCGCCTATCGGCGTCCTTGTCAAAAGGCGCAACGGTTTCGCGATGTAATAGAAGACCATTTATAAGCGTTAAACTTAAAATTGAACAAAGCCGCCTCTCGGAAGCCCTTGAATAGATGAGATAAGGCGAACGAAAGCCAGCTTAGTTTAACTTTTTGAAACTAAAAAATCGTACATCTCCTAAATGAGGTAGTTAATTTCAAATTTCGAACTTAACAACGGAAGTCGAAGGTGCAAATGGCGGAATGAGAGATATAGTTTCAATTCTCGAGACTAAACGGCTGCGAAATCGAATGTCATCGAAATTAATTTCAGTTTCTGACACTAACTTTACGTCGTTACTTGCCACTTACCCAAGAAAGTCTTCTTACAAGCGAGAGTTACTTAATTACTTACCCAAGAAAGTCTTCTCACAAGCGAGAGTTACTTATTACTTAAACAAGGAAGTCTTCTTGCAAACAATAGCTTGGCTGGTCAGTGTCTTCCTATCCGCTTAACGGGACAGCTCGTCAAAAATCCGGTTGACGAACCGCTTATGCCGTTCCCTCATCCTCTTCTCGGTTTCAGCGTCCAAACCCCACTCGGACAGCTTGGAAGCAGGCCGCAATGCCGCGCAGAGCTCCCAATAAGGAAGATTGGCGTAATCCAAAGCCGTCATCCTGGACATATACCGACGCCTGAAGGTAGTCATCGCGTCCTCTCCGAAAGCGAACAGAATTTCCAATCCGGCATTTGCAAAATCCGCCAACGGATCACCGAGAGCCGCATCCTCCCAGTCGATGACGGCCGCTAACCGGCCGTCCTTCCACAAGATATTCCCCGGCCAATAATCCCCATGCAGCAGTCCGATTCGATTCACGCGCGGCAACGGCCACACCCGCTCCAGCGAATCCCTGATCCGTCCCTCATCCAGCGATTTGTCCAGGCGAACCGGTCTTCTCGCAACTAGCCCGGCATAGATTTCATCCTGCTTGGGAAGAAATTGCAGCTGATAGGCATCGATGTCTACCTGGTGAATACCGGCCAGATGGTCGGCTAACTGCATGCTGCAGCCTTCCGGATCCGAAGGGGCAAAGTCCTCCCGGCCTTCAATGAACGCAATTACCACGTAAGGCGAAGGCAGAATGCCTCCGGATTCGTCCGCAGCATACGGTTCCGGAACAGGCAAGCCTGCGGCATGAAGCCGCTTCAGAAGATGAAACTCATCCGCCGCGACATGCGGATTTCGTGCGAGATCCGCAGCGCCGTGGCGGCGCACGATTAATTTTTTCAGCTGACCGTCCGGTTTCTCTATTTCCAGTCCCGTTACCTGTGCCGAAACCCCGCCTTCCAGCTCCCAGATGCGCAGCAGTCTGGATCCGGGAACGACCTTGCCGGCAATCTGCTCATAAGCCTCCCTCGTCATGGTTTATTCACCCGCAAACCGTTCAGAGCCTCTTCATTAAAAGGAAATTCAGCTCTTCGTACTTTCTCTTTCAGACGGGTTAAGGCGGCAACGGCATTCTCCATAAGCTCGGGAGGGTACCGATACTTTATGCTGTTCGATTCGAACTCTTCCTCGTCGACGACCTTCCAATCCTCGTTGCGTCCTTTCAACAAATCCAGGTCCAAATCTACGAAAGTGATGTCACGATTGTTCATGACAGACGGCATGGCTACATTACAATAATAGGAAGCAGCCTGGCCATGCTCTATTTCTATAGCGACCGTACACCATTCTTTTAGAAAGAAAAATTCAAGAGAGGTGTTATTAATCGTAAACACTTTATTCTTCGTATGGTGAACGAGCTGCCGGCCCGGTTTACAGAGAACCGCGACATAGTCGTCTGTCTGCTCCAGCAATTCGCCTTCCCATTCATAATGGCTGTGATCGGGATATTTTAACGCTCTCAACTTGATCCGGTTCTCCACCCTGTATCCTCCTAACTGAGTTCATCCTTCTTCATTCCGGGCTGCGATGAACCAGCTTCTCATATTTACTGAATTCCCCCATCGCATTGGAGACTGAACCTATGTATTCATAACCGCAGCTCCGGTAAAAATCGTTCAGCTTCGCGTTATTCGCGATACAATCAAGCCGAATGCGGTCCTTCCCGGCAAAATGAATACCGGAAGCGGCCCAGCGAACAATGGCCTCGCCCAGCTTTTTGCCCGAAGCCTCGCGGTTAATGTTCAGACGATGCAGGTAGACGGAGGATTCATGCCCTTCATCTCCCCATAGCTCCCGGTCCCAAGCGCTCGCTTCCTGCATCAGCATGACCATGCCGGCCAATACGCTGCCTTGTATGAATATGTAAACTTCGCCCCGTTTGACGGCCTCCGGCGTCCGATGGGAATCCTCGCCGCGCAGCAAGCCGTTCCACTGCGTGGATCCTTTGCTCTGTAACCATTCCGCCGTGCGGACAAGCAGCTGCAGGACGGCAGGCGTATCTTCTTCATTCGCTTGGAAAATTTTAACATCCGGTTGGATAATCCCTATAGAATTCGTTCGAGTGTAGGATGACATGCTGCTTGACCTCCATATCGATATTAGCTCCTAATAGTATACCTTTTTCTCCGCAGTCCGGCGAGAAGAGGTAATTATATTCTTAATACAACTGTTGTATAATACACTCATTTTGCAAAAAAATAAGTTATTTCTCGATGACTATATAGTAATGTTCGAATAATTGCTTATTGCTTGAGATTACAGTAAAACCGATATTCTTTACTATTTCCAATAGATATTCATCCCCCAAACGTTTATCTAATGGTGGACCAAATTTTCCTTTCGACGTTGGATCGAACTCGGAAATTAACACACGCGTATTCTTTTGGGGGATGTTTTCATAGATATTTTTCAATAATTTGGTTGGTGAATCCGTATGGTGCAGGATATCGGTCAGCATAATAATATGGAATGGACTTAGCCCTGTTAAATCTGTTTTTTCAGCGTCACCTATCAATACTCGAATCTGAAAGTTTAATAGGGAAACATACTTCACCAGATACTCAATTGCCTCCCGCGATTTCTCAAGTACGGTTATCCTCCCCGTGTCCCCAACCGCTTCCGCATACCGTATGGTAAATACCCCGGGACCTGGTCCTATGTCTAATACCGAATGGCCCGGTTTCATTTGAACGATATCAATCCATTCGTCTGCAAGCGGCAGCCGATGCAATTGTCGTTTTTTCACTTCTTCCCAACCTAAATGAGATAAGTTTTTATCAAAGGGTAATGTCATCTTTTTTCACCTCCTTACCAGCCAAAACGATAAAGCGTATAGATACTAAAACCAAGAGAGGTTAAAACCGATACGTAAGTCATCCCTTTCATCCAAGCAGGCATATGTTTATGCTTAATTAGGCGATAGATAGAATAAAGCGCGGTAATGAAGGTTGCTAATATCATAGCTTTTCTAAGCCAATTCATTTCCGGCATGCCGACCATTATATTTGTTGAACTTCCAAGTACAAGTAAGATCAGCATATGAAGCCAGTGATGAGAAGCAGCTATAATAGAGAAAATAATTGAAGAAACGGAAGCTGCAACCGTTGTTGCTGCTTCTTTTTTATGAACGTGCTTCATTTCTTCCTCTCCTCATTTCGATTAAGGATTCGGTAAACGTTTTAAAGCTTTCGAAAAATTGCACTTGATCTGATTCAGACATCTTCTCAAGGATGTTATTATAAAACTCGACCGATTGTTCGCGTAGTTTCCGAATGGAGCTTAGTCCCTTATCGGTTAAAGATAATATAACTTCCCTGCGATTGTTTTCGTTTAATTCCCTTGAAACAAAACCTCCTTTCACAAGTCCGTCAACCAACCTGCTCACCGAGCTTCTTTCCAACTGAAGCTTCTCGGCTAGTTCCGAGACCGTGAGCGTTTCTTTCTCCAACTCTTGAAGCGCAAAAACTTGGGATAGCGACATCGAAAAGCCGCAAGGTGTTTCCGTTTGCTCCAGCAGTCCAAATGACCGAATGAATTGTTGCATAATTCCTCTTAATTCAAGTACGTTATCCCGTTGCATAATACCATCTCCATTCATGTGCATTAAACATTTGTTGTATGATACACGTATAACTTATCATTCAGCTATGAAATTGTCAACGTTATAGTCAGTCTCTTATAAAAGGAATTCCTGCCTCTCGAGCGAATAATAAGCATAGAGAGAAACAAGAGGAATTCGAACAATATCGTCCGGGAGGTCATTATGGTCTATGTCGCACTACTCCGCGGGATCAATGTCGGCGGAAAAAATAAAATTGACATGAAGCTGCTTAAACAATCTTTCGAGCAAGCCGGTATGAACAACGTAGTCACATATATCAATTCAGGCAATATTATTTTCACGTACAACAGCCGGTCAAAAGCAAAAATAGCATCCATTCTGGAAATGTCTATTCAGGAAACCTTCGGATTACAAATCAAAGTGCTGGTTCTTGATTTAAATGATATGAAAAGAATCATGTCTTCGCTTCCGGAGTCATGGACTAACGACGATAAGATGAAAAGCGACGTGCTATTTTTGTGGGACGATATCAATAATGAATCCGTGCTGGACAAGCTGGTCATCAAACCGGATATGGATACGGTGATATACGTTTCAGGAGCCATTCTATGGTCGGTTTGCAAGCAGCATGTTACCAGGAGCGGCATGACAAATATTATCAAATCAGATATTTATCGACAAACGACTGTAAGAAACGTAAATACAACCCGCAAAATATATGAGCTTATGCTGGCCTCGGAAAAGTAAGCACTGGAGATGTGCTCGGATGGTTCAACTTTTAATCCGGGCCGTTTACAGGTATCCAACCTGTCAGCAGAGCTCCGCCCTCCGAATGGTTGCCTGCGGCAAGCTCGCCTCCGTGACGCTTAATGATTCGTTGTGAAATCGTCATCCCTAATCCGCTGCCTCCGGTTGAACGGTTCCTGGATATTTCACCGCGATATAAAGGTTCGAAAACCCGCTGCAATTCTTCCGGTGAGAAGCCCGGCCCCGTATCCTGAACCGTAAAAGCGACTTTATGACCAACCTTACGGCATTGAACGAATATTTTCCCATGAGAGGGCGTGTGCCTGGCGGCATTGTCCAGCAAATTGTTCATGGCGCGCTCCAATAAATGCGAATCGCCAACTATAGTCAAATCGTCTGCGGCATAATTCGCGATCACGGAGATGTGCTTTCGCCCGGCTATCGGACGCAGGCTGTCTATCGCTTTCTGCAGGATGAGTTTAAGGTCAACCGTGTTTTGGTCGAGCCCCGCTTCCAGGTACTCCATCTTTGTAAAGGTGAACAGGTCCTCAACCAGCCTGTCCAACTGCGCTGATTTTTCCTTGCAGACCGCCAAATATTGGGCCAATTTATCCGGCGTCCTGGCGATGCCTTGTTCCATTCCGTCCAAATAGCCGCGTAATGCGAATAACGGTGTCCGCAAATCATGAGCGACGGCAGCAATGACGAATCGGCGTTCTTCCTCCAATTCCGCTTGTTTACGATTGGATTCCTGCAGTCCCTTCACCATCGCTTTGAATCCGTCGCGCACCTCGGCGATTTCTTTGATCCGGGACAAGGGCAGCTGAACGTCCCAATCTCCTGCGGCAATCTGTCTGGCTGCCAAACTCATCTTCTCGAGAGGCTTAAGAAGGAATCTGCGCATTTCAACCCCGACAATAAATACAGCGAGCAGAAATCCTGCAATCGCCGCAATCGTTTGAACCGTATTCGAATCCGGCAGGTAAACGACAACCCTTCCAATCAAGCGCCCGTCCTCTATGATCGAGAACCTCTCTGCCGATTTCAAAGCGCCGTCACGCTCCGGATTGGACCGAAAAATTTCCTGATCTGACGCAGTCAGAAATAACCATGTCCATCTCCTCTGCCCGCAGCCGGTCATGCAGCCGACTCTGCCAAGCCGGCTCCGTCCAATGGCCGGAGCCCGATTCGATCATCTGCATGATCTCGGCCACATGGCTTTGCCGGAGGCGATCATCCTGCATACCCTCTCCGAATCTTAGCGCACCGGTCTCCATAAAGTGCGCCGCCAAATAAAATAACCACGGAATCATGAAGATCAGATACAAGCCAAACAGAGTAAACGTACGAATGCGTACTGTTCTCATGTTAACCTCCCTCGAAGCGGTACCCTACGCCCCATACGTTAATCAGGTATTGCGGCCGATTCGGATCGGACTCGATTTTCTCGCGAAGCCGGCTGAGATGGACCCGGATGGTATGCTTATCGCCCACTCCGTCCCAAAATTTATGAAGCAACCGGTCATACGAAAAAACATGTCTCGGATGCTCGGCAAACAATCGCAACAGCTCAAACTCCCTTGGCGTGAGCGAAATATTTTTCCCATCTATGAATACTTCGTGTGTGGACAGATTAATCTTGAGTCGACCGTCATCCCAAACGCTTATATGGCTTTCCTGCGAACCGGATCGCCGTAAGACCGCCTTCACCCGGGCTACAATCTCTCCCGGAGACGCGGTTTTAACAATATAATCATCCCCGCCGAGCGTCAGCCCTCGAATCTTGTCCACATCATCGCTGCGCGCGCTTAAGAAAAGGATGGGAACGTTGCTCTCCGCCCGGATCCGGCGACATAACTCAAATCCGTTTTGTCCCGGCATCATGATGTCAAGAACAATACAATGAATGGAGCTTTGCTCTAACACGGCCCACGCTTGCGCGGTATCGCATGCGGTTATCACTTGAAAATTTTCGAACTCTAAAAAGTCCCTCAATAGTTCGACGATGCTCTGGTCGTCGTCTACAACCAGTATCGTATTTCCTTCGCTCATGAATATCCCACCTTTGAATTCCAGTTTATCATTTTTTCCTCATGATCTAGCGTAACCGCCTGATTTATGATGATTTGTTTATGATTTTGTGACTATTTTACAACTTCGTTCGAGATATTCGTTTGTTATCATTCTTCTTGCGAACTGACTTGGATACAAGGAGGATTTACGGATGTTAACGGTTCAAATCGTGCTTTTTGACGGCTTCGACCTTCTGGACGCTATTGCGCCTTATGAGGTTTTTTGCGCCGCTGCCATGTATGCCGACAACGCGTTAAGCGTCGAACTCGTCACCGCCGAAGGGCCAAGGTCCGTGGCTAGCGGCATCAACGGGTTAACTATTGAAGCGAGCGGCAGATTGAACCCGGAACGTGCGGGCATCATTCTCGTGCCTGGCGCGTCCGGTGAAATCGAGGGAGTTGGCCCCCATTCGATCCCGGCTATTCTGGGACAGGCATTGCATACAGAATTGACCGGTATGATTGGTCAGGCACTCGGGCACAAAGACATCGTAATCGCCACGGTATGCGGCGGCTCCCTGTTATTGGCCATGGGAGGGCTCTTGGAAGGCAGGCCGGCTGTAACCAATCATCTGGGCATGAATTTGCTTGGAGCAACCGGGGCCGTCCCCGTCTCGGCACGCGTCGTGGACGATGGCAACCTGGTTACCGGCGGCGGCGTAACGTCGGGACTCGATGTAGCGCTGTATCTGGTGGAACGCGAGCTTGGGCCGCGTATCGCGCACGCGGTAGAGCAGTTGTTCGAATTTGAACGGAGGGGGACGGTTTGGAGAGAAGCAGGAATGGCGCCCGGCAGTCAAAAAGCATTGACAAGCGACGAACCGAATCTCGCGGCGGACAAAGCGTCAATGGCCTATGGCACGCAGGATCACGAAATTACACAATCATCTGTCTTCGATGGGGATTGGGATACGACAATCGCGACGCCGGTTGGGAAACTGCAGGTCAAGCTCTCCATTTCAACAAGTAATGGGATTCAAGGCAAGGCAACGCAAGGGAATGAGACGGTAGCGTTTTTGAACCCCGTATTGCAGGACAACAAGCTTACCTGGCTGCTGCGAATCACGAAACCCATGCGCTTAAATCTGAAATTCGAAGTTGCCGCCGATGGAGATCGCCTGACCGGAACCGCCAAGGCCGGCATGCTGCCGGCATCCAAATTATCGGGCATGCGGGTTTCCTAACCCGGCATTGTGCGTGGCTAATACATATGGGGCCGAGGAGGGATCGCATGAAGAAACGGAAAACATTATTCGGTCTATTGACCTGTATCAGTATTCTAATTATCCTCTACGCCTTGGCGGACAATTATGTGATCGATCCTGGAGCCGAGGAATTTCTAAGCCATAAAACCGGACTTAAGCGCGAGCTTAATCTCCCGGTCTGGTTGAACGTGATGCACGTTCATGTCGCGTTCGCCTGCATTGCCATGGCGGCGGGGCTGCTCAACTTTTCGAATCGATTCTTTGAAAAAAGCCGCAAGCTCCATCGTATAAACGGCTACGTGTATATCGTATCCGTGCTTCTTGTCGTGCTGACTTCCGGCTACATGGCGCCTTACGCCACCGGAGGAAAAATAAGCAGTATGGGGTTCAATGCGCTAAATATCATATGGCTGCTTATAACTATCGCGGCGCTCGTTCAAATCAAAAAGAAGCGGATCATCCGGCACCGGAACTGGATGATCCGAAGTTACGCCTTTTGTTTCACAAACATGCTGATTCATCTCGTCACCTCCCTTCTTCATCAGGGATTCGGTCTCGTTTACGTTGCCAGCTATACCATTGGCGTCTACGGCTCCATCGTGCTGCTGCTGGTCATACCCGAGGTCATGATTAGAAAGATATTGGTAAAATGAAAAAAATTCAGATTACTTCTATCGTTTGCACTCGTTCTAAGCCTGGATATAGGGATATAATACAAAAAAGCTTGATTTCTCAAGCTTTTTTGTATTATATCCCCGTTTTTTCGTTTGACATCGATTTCATAAATTTTCTCATTACATATCCCTATCATCCATTCCCTTTCCGCTCAGAATATGCGGCAAATATTTTTCAACCCTCGACTCTCGGGTTTTGGATTGTTTCGGTGCAGAAAAATGAAGAATGTACGCTCGTTGCCGTCCCGGCGTCAATGCTTCAAAAGCCGTTTTCAAGTCAGGGATTTCAACGAATTTATTTTGTAATTCCTCAGGAATGACGTATTCCGTATTCTTTTTATAGTCCACTTGCAAACCGGCTTTTTCAACTTCAATGGCTTCATCGATATAAGCTTTCACGATAAGCTGCATCTCGTCTATTTCCTGAACATTGGTGAACCGAATCTGGCGCGCCGCCTGCACATTCTCCGTTTGTTGGATTAGGATACCATGGGGATCCTTCAACAAGGCGCCTTTGTGAAACAGAAGCGCGCAGTATTCTTTAAATCCATGTATTAAAACAATGTTTTTATCCTGAAACGTGTAACAAGGATGCATCCACTTAAACTCTTCGGTCAACTCGCAGTCAAGAACGATATTTCTCAACAGCTCGAATTCTTCGTTCCACTTTTTAGCCTTCCTAAAAAATGGATCAATCTTAGAATTCCTTTCACCTTTTGTCATCAAGGAACACCCCTTTTTAATTTTTCGGTCCGCACAGCGAGGAACGATCATCCTCAATTATATCAAGTATTTTCCCGTGATCAACTGCTCCGCAAAGGCTCTCCTTCCTTTTATAATTAAGCGAATGGACAGCCGTTAATTTCACCGCCTCCCTAAAGTTTGCGGCTCTTCGGACGCAGCGCCCGTCATTAAAAAGAAAATACCGCGTATCGCATTTATGCTTCGGGAATGCCAGCTAATATTCTTTCCTGCATATTCCGATACAATAGTACAAACGGAGGGGGAGCATGGCGAACCGAATGGCATTCATCTTATTAACTATATTTTTTGGGATCGGCGCGTTTTGGCAAGGATATTTCACCGAAACGGCATTTTTAGTTTCAAATCTTTGTCTCTTTATCGGGCTTATCGTCATTCTTTGCCTGAAACGAGAGTGGGTATTTTCCATCACCCATCTGTTCATTCTGTTATTTGTGGCCGGCTATTGGATCGCGGTTCTTTATGCGGCAGATGTTGAACAAGCGGTGCTTGAAGCGGAACGGGTGACCGGTTTACTTCCTTTGTCATTGCTAGTCGCTATGATTCCGCAAGCTCAATTAACCCGGTTATATCAAATGTGGCCCAAGATCGGAGCATTACTGACGATAGCGGGCATTTTATTCGGAATGGAACGGAATGGACGGCTTGAATCGACACTGGAATATGCAAATGCGCTGGCAATCTTTTTGCTAGTCAATATATTGGTATGTCTATTCTCATTTCTGGAGGAGCGCCGCCTTGTCCATGTGGTGCTGATGAGCATAAATGCGGTCGGACTGCTGTTAACTTTCTCGCGGTCAGTATGGGTATTATGGCTGGTCATGATTTGCTTGGCGGCTATCTGGTTTGCAGAGCTGCGTAAGCGGTCGTTATGGGTGCCCATTGGACTTGCCCATCTATCCGGTCTTGGAATCGCCCTGTTGATTAAAGGGGACGGACTCTTCTTCTGGCAGCGCGTTTCGTCGATTCAGAGCAAAACCTCGGAGTTTCAAATCAGGCTGGTCTACTGGAAAGACAGCATCGGCATGATCCGCGATTATTGGCGTGGAGGGACGGGCGGCGGCGGTTGGAGCCTGCTCGTTCATCAATACCAGTCGCAAGATTATTTTGTCCGGTTCTTGCATAACCACTTCGTTCAGGTAGCGGTAGATCTCGGAGTGTTCGGTCTCCTCCTATTCGCAGGATGGCTTGGAATATACTATTGGACAGCGATCAGGCGGGTAAGAAAATCGATAGACGAAACCGCCCTATGGACCAAAGGCGCCATACTGCTTGTTACCGCTATGCTTCTTCATGCCGGATTTGACTTTGATCTGACCTTCCCGTTTTTATTCGGAGTGCTGGCGTGCCTGACGGTACCATGGGGCGGCAAAATGTACACGGCACGCCTTCCTGGGCGTATTCTCGGCCTTGTTCTGCCGGCAGCGGCCGCGGTTGTTTGTTTATCGGGTTGGCTTGCCGTTGGCTATGGCGGTTACTGGACGGCTAATTCCTATGTGAAAGAAGAACGATTTGTTGAAGCCCAGGCGACGTTCGCAAAGGCGGAACGTTTGCTTCCCTGGTCATCTACAGTCCTCTATGGCTCGGCTAAAGGATATGTGAAACAAGGCAATGAGACCGGTGAGTCCTTCTACTATCGGTTGGCCGAGAAAAAACTCCGGCAAGCGCATGAAATGCTGCCCGACCAGGTTCTTTATATGAATCTTTTGAACCAGATAAATGCTATTTCGACAAATAAGGATTGAGATCGCCCCGGATACATGGTACGATGGTCGCGAAGTGATAGAATTTCCATTACAATATTACCGATAAAAGGCAACCGCGCCGCAAGGCGTGTACGCAAAGTCATGGGTCCCTAGTCGGATCGCCAGACTGCCGAAGTGATGCATAAGCTCGTTTACGCATCCTTTATTGGGATGCGTTTTTTTGTTTTTATCGGCCAAAGGAGGAGTTTATGGAGAAATGACAAGGAAATGGAAGACATACTAGAGCAACCATAAAGCACTTAGTGGAGGGTTATGAGAAAAATGAGGCAAAAATTGATGAGAAAAGTTAGCATTATACTGCTATTTTCGGTAATGGCTTCGATGCTTATGCCGATCATTTCATATGCTGCTAGCGTCATGTATTTCGTTTATCGCCCCGTATCCGGAGATGTCTATTTCAAGGATCCGGAACTAACCGGATATGTGTATACGAGAGATCCCGATTCGGCTAAGGTTAATTTGAATACCGGGTCGGGCACACAGGCAGCCACTGGTAAGATAGGCGGTGTACTGTATGACGACAACAATACGCCGTATTACATAGTTGAATATACGGCTTATGCGGGACAAGCACCCTCAAGCATATCCGTTGATGTGGAAGGCTCGACATACAGCTTAACCGGGGTTCCGCATTCAAAATATCCTGACGTGTACCGCTATATGTCAAGTTTGACGGCTGATTTAACGACTTACCGCATGCCAGGCCAGCTCCATATCCCTACGGTCACAGGGGCAACCTACTTGCCTGCAGGTTCCGATATTGTCAGTTTTACTCCTGATTATAACGGCAATACTTCCGGGGAAGGAATTATCATTAGACTCCCTTATAACAGTACAACGAACACGACCTTCAATTCCGAGGCAATGGACATTACCGGCGGAGATTTTGAAATTATCGACCAGACGGTAAGCTCGTCCGTATATTATAGCGGATATACGTATGATTCCAGAGGAGAACTTACCTTTAACCTGAATACGGATCTAATTGAGGGGCATCAATACCTGGTGAAGCTGTCATCAACCAGTTCCGGTAACGAAATCTTTCTCCCTGTAGACGGGGTTTATACGGCAAGCGTAAAGATAGGTTATTGGGGCAGCGGTTACCCGCCGTACCCGGGTCAATACTTCGATGAAGCAAACAGCCTTTATTTCCGCAACTTGGTCATCGGGAATTCGGGTACCCTGCCGCCAACCGATCCGGTTAATCCGCCTACCGATCCGGGAACCGGTCCATCCCCTTCTCTTCCAACAGAGCCTGGCAAACAGCCCAATAAGGATCGTGTGGTTGTGAACGAGGAAAGCTTGCGGAATGGAACGAAGGATAAAGTAGCCGTTGATATCGCAAATGGGACAAAGCAAGTGCTGCTCCCTGTCAACGCTGCAAAAGTTATTGGCGATCGCCAATTGGAATTGAGTAATGATCAGCTGTCCGTGAGCATTCCTTCCGAGGTGCTGACAGAGCTGCGAAGTTTCATGACCGACCAGCAATTGGACGGAGCCCAAATCAAGTTCACGCTGGATACCGTAAACCCGGAGGAAACAACAGCGCTCTTGAATAAGGCCAAAAGCAAATCCAAATCGGAGCTGAAAGCGGCTGGCGAAATCTATGATTTCAAGCTCTCTGTCGTTAGCGCCGACGGCAAAGAAAAAGTGCTTGATCAGTTCAAGAAAGCGATCACGCTTCGGCTGAAGGTTCGCGAAGACGCAAAACCTGCACTGCTCGGCGTCTATTATATAGCCGACGATGGCAGTCTGGAGTATGTTGGCGGGCAGTTAACCGACGGGGTAATCGCAGCTGATGTCACCCATTTCAGCAAGTATGCCGTATTGGAATACGATAAAACCTTTACTGATGTATCGGATCAATTCTGGGCTTTCAACGCCATTAAAGAGCTTTCAGCGAAGCATATTATAAATGGCGTAAACGAAAGCGAATTTGCACCTAAGAAACAAATGACGCGTGCTGAATTAACCTCGCTGATCGCACGTACGCTTAACCTGAAAGCAAGCCAGGCAGCTTCATTTGCCGATGTAAATAGCAGCAGCGTTCATGCCGATGAAATAGCTGCGGCAAGCGAAGCAGGTATTGTACGCGGACAGAGCGCGGAAAACTTTGCGCCGGATCAATTTGTAACTCGTGAAGAAATGGTCATCATGATCACCAGAGCATACGAGTACAAAAGCGGTAAAAAAGTGGTTTCAGAAACGGAATCTTCCTATACTGACCGCATCCTTGCAGCAGAATGGGCGCGTCCGTCTATCGATGCCGCTTCCAGTATCGGTATTGTAGTAGGTTACGACAACGAGACGTTCGCGCCGAAGAATCTCATGACTCGTGCTGAAGGCGCGCTATTGGCTTATCGTTTGTTGAAAAGCGAGTAAACGTAAATTATCCCTTCAAGGTGACGGCAATCTCGTCCCTCGAAGGGATTTTTTTATAAATAATTCATGCTACTATTGCGGTATTCCTACGGGGTGCAGCGGTAACCGATCGTTAAGCTATAGAGTAAACCGCTATTCGTCGGAGAACGCTGAGTAGATTATTCGAGACTTTGCAAATAAAGCTCGTACTCGACTGTAAACTCAAGCGCTTGGGCAAATTCTGGAGAGAGAGCGGTCAATGCTTCAACCACAGCTTCCTTGCCCACTTCTTTTAATGCCAGGATTTCTGGCTGCCGAGGCACTTGAAACTGTGTGTGATCATGAAAGACAACAGTGACAATAGTGCCGATCGGCTCTTGGTGCGGACCATAAATTGTGCTCCACATCCAGCGTTGCTGGTTATCCTGCTGCTCATTGCCCCATTCTCGTGAGATGTCAAAATTTCCTGGGAACCGGGGCTCCGGATTAAGGCCGGCCTCTTTAAACTGACGGTGTATGGGAAGAAACAATAGGTTCAAATACGTTCCGTAGGCCACGTCTCCTGCTTCCTCGTAAGCCTTTAGCAGTTTATCCCGATGGTTCACTAGAACTGTCTCCCAGTTATAAGAAATATGCTCTTCGATGTAGCGGGCAATGCTCTTGATGCGAGCTTCGCCGCTCCCATCCAATACAATTTGTTGCAAGTTTGTTGATCCCACCTCTAAACCCATCCTTTCACTTGAGATTCTACTTTCCCCTCCATTTTATAACATTCATGCAAATCTCAAGGTTATAAAGAAAAAAACACCGCTGGTGCTTATAAACAAACGAACAACCTTAGATATGAAGTTTAAACTATTACGGAAGTGACCACCCAATACCAATTACCTGATCGGTTTCTTTACTCGCTATCATGCAAAGGCATATCTGAACAACCCGTAATACAAAGGTCCAACCATGACAACAAATGTTATCAACATCCAGACTCTCCTCGCCACAATCGGCAGCTCCTCCAGGATTTCTTCCCCTTCATACCCTTTTAGAAGCATCGTGAATGATAAATCCCACAGAAACGCTGCCACGGAGACAAATTTCCAGACAGTAGGATTTAGAATAGCTGTTTCCGTAACGTACCCGAACAATCCAATCCATGTCATGATGGATACGACGAAATCTATTTTGCTTAGTTTCGTCTTATATTTTCCTTTTATTAAAAAAGTGAGGGATGCTGTTGCGAGCAACCCTAAATAAATCGTCCATAAAACGTCAACCATACGTACTCCTCATTCTCTTTCTTTGAATTTGATGACCCTTCGCCATCCTATTGCTATTATAGCCAATCAAGTCCATAACAAATATAATAAATCCCTTACAAAAAACCGGCTAGTACACTAGCCCCGTATAACAATAGTAGAAACCTGGAAAAAAAAGCTTGTAACGAACACATCACTATGATATTTTAAAACAGACCGGTCGGTACTTTAATGATTAGGAGTTGTTACCCATGCCTATTTCTATCCAACATATCCGAAATGCTACATCCGTCTTAACCGTGAACGGCAAACGTATACTCGTCGATCCCATGTTAAGCGATGTAGGCGAGCTTCCGCCCGTTCCTTTCACACGTTCGTTTCGCAGAAATCCGCTAACCCCCCTGCCTGTTCCTCTGCAATTGTTTGATAACATGGATGCGGTTCTATTGACCCATCGGCATTTTGACCATCTGGATAAGAAAGCCATCTCCGTTCTGAACAAGAGAATACCTGTCTTCTGCCAACCGGAGGATCAAGCCTTCTTACAAACTGCCGGTTTCCTCAACGTATATGCGATTCATGATTCGTTTGAATGGTGCGCCATCCGGATGAAACGGTTTAAAGGGCAGCATGCACAAGGTATCGCCGCCAAGCTGCTCGGCCCCGTGTCCGGATTTCTATTAAGCACGCCAGTGGACGGGTCCATATACATCGTCGGTGACTGCATTTACACTCCTGCCATTGGGGATGTATTCCGGGAAACGAAACCGGATATTGCGATTTTGAATACGCCGCGCGCGCAGATGCTGTTAGGAACCATTATCACCATGACCGCCGAAGATATCGTTCATATTGCGCAATTGTCCCCAACTACGAAAATCGTCGCCGTTCATATGGATGCCATAAGCCACTGCACCTTCAAACGCCGGCATCTCAGAGCATTTCTGAAGGAGCGCAGATTAGAGAATGTTGCGTATGTTCCTGACGATGGCGAGGTTATTTCTTTCTAGTATAATTATGTTATGACCAAACGGTATTTTTTTGAAATGGGGGTTTTATCATGCGGAAGGGTCAGATTACGAAAGAGCATATCATTCGCGAGTCTGCCGGTTTATTTAATACAAAGGGATATACAGGGGCTTCCCTTTCTGACATTATTAACCGCTGCGGTATACGCAAGGGCGGAATCTATAATCATTTTGAAAACAAGGATGAGATTGCCCTTGCCGCTTTCGATTATTCGTTTTCACAAATTTTATCACTGCTTTCCAAAGAACAGGAAAACGCCGTTAATTCGAAACAGAAACTGCTGGCTATATGTAAAGTATATATCGAGTTAATTGAAAGCAATGTATTGGAGGGCGGTTGTCCGATATTAAATACAGCGGTTGAAAGCGACGACGGTCACCCTCAGCTTAAAGATAGAGCTCAACGTGCAATGAACCTTTTATTTGAAAAGTTAACCCGAATCATTAACGAAGGCATTCAGAATAAAGAATTCAGAAGCGATATCGATCCTGAAGAGGTCTGCAGCTATATGATTGCTGTGATTGAAGGAGGACTTATGCTGAGCAAGCTATTGGATGACAGCAAATACATTCGGCATTGCTCGAGTAATGTAATGAAATATATAGATCATGAAATGATGAATGGATAAGCTTCTCGGAACAACAAAAATGACGCTTAGAATGAACTCGTCCAGGCGTCATTTTTATGTTTTCTCATCCATCCAACGCTCACCGCAACGTTCCTCTACGTTTGGTTTCAAGAACCGCTGTGAATCTCCGCTTTTTCATAATATACGATACAGAAAAGAAGCGAGACAACAAAGGTAATGGCAAGTATGGCCGCTCCAGAAGCTGCATAAGGGTTGGGTCCGCTTTGTGCCAAACCTTGAGCTAAATCCCGAACCGGCCAATACGGCATCAGCCATGGAAACAGGACCCCATCCATGCCATGTCCCATTTCTCCGATAAGGGTAACGATTGTGGCAAGCACCCCCAACACCGTCGAAGGGATTACGCTCTTGCCAACCATGCTTAGCGCTGCTGCCACAGGTATTGTGCCAAACGAAAGGAGACAAGCAAGTAAGTTCATTCGGATTCCCGACCAAACGACTGCAAAATCGATTTGTTGATTGAAAGACATGATAAGGCCTGCCGCAGTAACTGAAACGCAGGAGAGGGCTGAGGTGATAGCGATCAGCAAAAACACAGCGGCCAGTTTGGCAAAGAGAATCCGTACGCGCGGAATAGGGTATGAAAACAGTTGGTTAATCGTACGTTCCTGATATTCGCGCGAGATGATGTAGCCTGTCATCAAGGCGAACATAAACGGCGCCAGAATAGTAAGCGTCATTCCTTGTCGATAGAACATATCCTGCAGGTCAATCCCTGCAGGAGTTCCATCGGGCGCAATTTTCGGCATGAACGCAAACAGAGTAACGAGGTTCGCCGGTAGTATGCCGAGAAGAACCAGCCAATGCATCTTTGTATGCTTCAGCTTCATAATTTCTGCCAAGAAAACACTAGCCAAACCCTTCACCCCCTGTCAGCTTCAGAAAATAATCCTCAAGGCTGTCTCCCGATAACGCCATTTCTTTCACGCCGACCCCGTTGCTTGCAAGCAGCGAACTGACCTGATCCGGCTGCTCAAGATGCTCGTAAAGGCGCAGGACGCCTGGACCGGCTGCGACATAGTCCGTCGTCCCCAGCATATGCTCCAAAATATAGGCGGCCTTCTTCTCGTCCGTCACCTTCAAATTGAGATAGTGCCGGGTCTTCTTCTGCAAGGTTTCGCAGTCGATTTCCTCAAGTAATTGCCCTTTATGGATGATGCCGATTTTATTGGCCAACTGTTCGACTTCACTTAACAAATGACTGGATATTAAAACCGTAATGCCGCGCTTCCTGGCAAGTTTCAGGAAGAGCTGCCGCATTTCTTTTATTCCCCCGGGGTCCAATCCGTTTGTAGGCTCGTCTAATAGGAGAAGCTCGGGGTGATGAAGCAGGGCGCGGGCAATGCCAAGCCGCTGCTTCATGCCAAGCGAATAGTTTTTTACGGCTTGGTTTTTGGCATCAAGCAGTCCGACAGTCGCTAAAGCATCGTCTATGCTTTCTTTGTTGCCCATGCCCATAAGACGACGATGGATTTCCAGATTATCCGCCGCGTTCAGATTGAGATAGAACCCTGGATATTCGATAATGGCGCCGATGCGCTCCATCGTTTTCCTTTTGTCCCCATGCCGTGCATGGCCGAATAATTCGATTTCTCCTGCCGACGGACGGATCAGCCCCATAATCATCCGCAAAGTTGTCGTTTTCCCTGCGCCGTTTTGCCCCAAGAAACCGTAAATATCGCCGGTTCCGATCGTCATATTCACGTCGTGCACAACCGTTTTTGCGCCATAACGTTTTGTCAGTTGGCGGGTCCGCAATATAATGCTCACCAGCAACCCTCCTTTCAGATACTGTACCGGCTTTACATCCACTTCGCTTTTTGCAGCTTCGGATATGAACGAAGCACGGATTCCAGCGAGTCCCGGGTTTCGTTGTTCAAATGCCGGTTGAAAAATGCCAACGTCACGGACTTGGCGATAGCCAGACATTCTTTGGACGAGGTGTCCCCATGGATACCGATGAAGCGGTTGAAACCGGGACCCATGAAAAGTCCGATATCGGCGAATTTCATATGGGCGCTGCCTTCGATCACCCATAAGCTGTCGGATGCTTTCAGGATATTGGCAAGACCGGCAGCCGCTTGTTTCTGCTTCCTGTAAATGTCCGTATAAGCTTCTTGGCCTCCATAAGCCGACGCAACCGCTTCCCGTTGTTCAGCCGGTATCTCTTCCAATTTGAGCATGAAAGGCTCGCTTTGAATAATCGACTGGATCCCATACTCATCATTGGCCAGCATGAGCAATGGAGCGATCGGCTTCTCGCCGTCAGCAGCGGCATAGACCGCGCCGTCCAAATTGATTGCGGCCTTGACCCGGCTTTCGTTGATAGCCAGATTGTACGCCGCCGCACCGCCAAGGGAATGACCGACGGCACCGATTCGGTCCAGATCTAACTTGCCTTCGAAGATCGAATCCGTCTTCCCTGCGTTCATTTCGGCGAGCTTGTCGATCACAAAGCTAACGTCATCCGCCATAATTTGGGTTATGCTCGCTAGCGGGTCGCCCTCAAAGTTTACAGTCGCCTCCCGATCCGTGACGATTCTGCCGGGAAGCTCGGTTGCCGACGAGACGTAGGTATGGTTGACGGCCACAACAATATATCCGTGACTTGCCAAGTCCTCGCTTTGAGCGGCGTGCACTTCCATGTTAGTGCCGCCACCGTGGGAAAATAGAATGACGGGATAGTTCGCTTGTTTCCCGGACAGCGACACCCCTTCCCGCGAATGCGTCTTGACCAGCTGCAAGTGGCTGAACATGAAATCCGGCAGTTGATTGCCTTTCGAGAATGTCTTTATAAGTTCGGATGAATTGTGGAAATAAGCGGCAGTGGGCTTGGTCTGATCCTGGGTGGCAGGATAGTAGATTTTCACCGCCAATTCCCTCTTGTCTGTCGATCCGTCCAGAAAAGGCTCATTGCGCTTTTCATCCGTCAGGTAGACATATTGAACGCCCACATCATAATCGCCCGTTGGTGCCGGGAGTTGAAACACGGGAAGAGCATATGCCGCAAGAGCCGTTACCGCGAGGAATAGGCAGGACAAGCCGATAGCGGTTCCCTTCAGGATTTTGGTGATTTTCGTTTCCGTGAATCGGATCGTTGCCTTTACTGCCGCGTAAATGACAAACAGAAAAACAAAAATGTAGGCGAAACCCATTTGATAACGGAATCCTTCGATTACGCCGTGCAGACCCAGTATGACCCCATTTACGCCTGCGATTCCTAACCAAACAGCTCTGGATAACCTTTTACTTGTGCCCGCAAACAGCGCGAGCAAATTCACGACTAGCAATGCGACTTCAAATTCTCTCACTTGACCTCCTCCTTCTAAAGCCAAGTATACCGTCGCACTTTAACATCCCATTTTCATATTTCTAACAAAGTTCTTAACTTTTCAAGCAGCCCGTTTCTGCAGACGCTCAACCTTTGATCAGGCTGAATGAAAAAACGGTTTCCTCGCCCGGCTTGCTGGACAAGGTAATCCGGCCTCCTTGTTTTTCGACCAAATTCTTCACAATCGTAAGTCCCAATCCCGTGCCTCGAAGAGATGCGTTTCTTGAAACCTCCCCCGTATAGAAGCGCTCGAACACTCGGGGCACATCTTGTGGCGGAATTCCAATGCCGCGATCCCATATATCCACCCACACCTCATCCGTCTCCTCCCGAACGGCAACGCCGATCTCTTTGCCATCCTGGCCGTAACGCAAAGCGTTCGATATCAGGTTTTCTAATACACGCCGCAAAGAAACGCTATCGCTCATGACATACAGAGGAGAATCCGGAATATGGACTGTAGGCGTAAGCGCGATTTTCTGAAACGCCGGGTAAAACCCGAGCATCACTTCCTGCACGATGTCCGTTAAGTTGACTCTTCGAAGCTCGGCTATCGTATCATCGGCTTCCGATTTTGCCAGCTCGAAAAATTCCTGAAGCCGTTCAAGCAAAGCGTTTCCTTTGCCTGAGGCTATTCGGATAAAGTCGTTTCTTTCTTCGGCAGTCAGTGTCGCATCATTCCGCAAGGCTTCCAGATATCCCAGCAAGGAGGTTAGCGGCGTGCGCAGATCATGCGAAATGTTGGCGATCATTCGCTTGCGCTCTTCCTCCAGAAATTGGGTTCGTTCTACCTTTTTTTGAAAATGATCCATGAGCCGGTTTAATTCTCCGCCCAATCTCTCGACAGGCTTTTGCGACATACGCGTGCGATACCGCAAGTTAAGATTGCCTGCTCGGATTTCTTCCGTCGTCTCCGTTATCCTTTTTATTTCATGAAGCAGCTGACGGCGTTGGGATAGGAGAAAGATGCAAAGTAGAATGAGCAAGATCACGAGAATCTGTATTAACATATGTTCCCGCTCTCTCCAAGCTTATAACCAAATCCCCACACCGTTTGGATATATACAGGATTTGACGGATCCTTCTCGATCTTGGCCCGCAGCCTGTTGATGTGAACCATAACGGTATTATCGTCGGATATGCTTTCTTCCCGCCACACGAATTCGAATATTTGCGACTTCGAGAAAACGCGGGTGGGATGGGTTAAGAATAGCTTCAATATCGCAAATTCCTTTGCCGTCAAAGACTTTCTCCTGCCGTCGGCAATGACCTCGAATGTGTTCGTATGAAGCTCCAAATCTCCATGCTTGATCACCTCGGCTTCAAAACCGGCGGTTTCCGAATTAAAATCCATGTAGCGGCGAAGCTGCGCTTTAACCCTTGCAAGAAGCTCCCCGATGGTAAACGGCTTGGTCATATAATCGTCGGCGCCAAGTTCTAATCCCCGTATTTTGTCCATTTCTCTATCTTTAGCCGATAAAATGATAACGGGGATCGTTCCCTTTGCTCGAATTTTGCGTAAAACCTCCTGGCCGTCTACTTGCGGGAGCATTAAATCTAATATGGCAAGCTGGTATTCATGATTGGCGATATACGTGAGCGCTTCCTTGCCGTCATAAGCCGAGTGGATTGCGAAGCCTTCTTTTTCCAAGTATTTGGTAACGAGTTGATTGATTTCAATATCGTCTTCAACGACGAGAATCTTCTTCATGCAGGATGCTCCCTTCTTTCAGAAAAATCAGAACCGTACAGCTTAATATTAAATAGGAAAACCTCAAGTCCGCAATAACTTGAGGTCATTCTTCCTATTCTCGTTCCCATCCGGAATTCCTGATGCAGTCTGAATGGCTTGAATGCCCAAGTCATTTCTTGTGGCGAAACAATCGTTTAACACCTTACATGTTTGCGTTTGAAACCAAGCTCCCCTTTGTCCACTGCCTTTTGAATACGTTCGGAAGCGAGCAGGAAGCTGCTTTTCTTCTTGTCCTTTTTGACTTCTACCGGGCCTACTGCCTTTGCGGTCTCGACCGCCTTATCATGGAGCGGCAAATAGGATACTCCTACTGTGTAAATAAAATTATTCATCGCGTATTTCGCTCGTTCGGGAGCATCGTGAATCGTATTTTTCACCATTTCAAGCATATGGGCTATTTTTTCTTCGGAAAATTCTCCGTCCGGACGATTTCCCAAAAGCCAGCAGTAACAGCTCCAGCCCGCTGACATTCTCAGCTCTTCGCCGCTTGCGATCCATTTATCGGCTACTTCCTGTGCGATATCCGCTTCTGCCAAGGTTACGGCAACCACGAAATCGGACAGCATATAGAAATAAGCCGCATCGATCCAACGATCAAAATCCGCTTCCGTCATCGCTTTTGGATCTGCAATGATGCCGGCAAAGTACATGGCGTCGTAGTTCCCTGTAGCGTAAAGCTGCTCAGCCAAAGGCTGATTTATTTTTGTTTTTCTGAAAATGGGCTTCATTTGGCCTGTAGCCACGCCAAAAAGCGGTTCATGCGCGCCATTGGATACGTACATTTTCTTAAGCCGCTCCTTGCCGAGAGCTTCAAGCTCCTGCATAACCATTTCAAAATTCATGGTTTAACGCTCCTTCTTTTAGGAAATTTTGCCCTTAAGGTTATGTGCCGACTCCACCGGAAGCGTACTCTCCGGTCAATTGAACCGGTACGTCCAGAACCGTTCCGTGCCGTACCGCTCTTGAAGTTCCTTGTCCGTCAACGCCTTGCTGCCCAACAGCTCCGCAGCTTGAAACTGGGAACGGTGCGCGCTGATGGCAGCCAATTTCTGTTTCAGGAAGCCTCTGACATCGTTAATAACATCCGGACGTCCGATGGCCTGTTCATGATTCCTCGCGAAGGCTATGCAGAGCACGCGGGGCCGTTTGTTCGCCGGCAGTTTCGCTACGGCCCGCACAACGGCAGCCCCGCAGGCGTCATGGTCGGGGTGGACCGCATAACCCGGATAGAAGGTGAGGACCAGCGATGGCTTCACCTCTTCCAGCAAAGCCGAGATGCTGCCGTCCAGCAGCTCCGGCTCTTCGAATTCGATTGTTTTATCATGGAAGCCAAGCATTCTCAGATCCTGAATGCCGATCGCGCGGCAAGCTTCTTCCAGCTCCCGCTTGCGGATTTGCGGCAGTCCGACCCGGTTGGTAAACGGAGGAATCCCCATATTACGGCCCATTTCGCCAAGCGTCAGACAGGCATAGGTGACCGTCGTTCCAGCCTGGATATGTTTCGCCAGCGTTCCCGACAAGCCGAAGGCCTCGTCGTCGGGATGCGGCAGCACAACAAGTATGTGACGTTCCATTGCGTTCTTCATCTCCTCTTCTATCAGAAAGGCTCCCGGCTCAGCTGCAGAGCGACGACCAGCTTGCCCCGGCTGTCATGCCCTGCCATGATCAATCGCTCCGTGTCACTTTCCTCATAATGCGTCAGTCCCTCGGAATAAACCCAGCCCTGCGGCATTTTCAGACCGACCCGGTACGGTCCGTCGCCCTCGGAAATCGATCCGTGCGTATAACGAATGACAGCATTGCTGACGAATGTGGCTGCCGGATGCTTCGAGCTGTCCAGATGGGCAGCGTACGCGCCTGTCGTCAATTCAAGATGAAGGTACAAATCCTGGTCTTTCATCCGGTCGATCCGCTGCTGAATCGCCTTCGTATTGATTGGCTGCATGTGATGTCTCCCTTCCCAACGCTGCAGCGTTGCTTGTATGCGATTATAGCCGAAAATGGCAAAACTTCCAATAATGCCGCGAATTCCTTCGTCTGACAAAAAGCCCCCAAGTCTGCTTCGACTTGGGGACGCTGCCCCGAAGGGCTTGCTGTTAATCTGCTTTGGTGGTTGTAATCATCAATTTGACGATTCCGTTTCCATTAGGATTGAATCAGCTGTTTTCGATTTGTTGTAAGAGGCGGTTGTTCAAGCCATTTCCGTTCCACCACAATATTATATGTATCTTTGGCATACGACATCACCTCAGCAATGATTTTGGTATAGTGAACTGTGAGATCGGCTCGCATAGATAGAGACAGGGCATGTGAAATCAAGAGAATGTCTACCGAATTCAATATATTGATCATCGACATGATAAGCTTATCTGAAAACGGGGATACAGTAGAAGCGGTTACTTCCATGCTTACCGTTACCGTTCCGAGCAAATCCTCCTGCATAAGCAAATTATTAAACAGCTCAATTTGTTGTTCACTAATTTTTTTACCTCTGATGACTACATCTTTTAATTTTTTATCTTCCATTACTTGTGCAAATCCTAGCATGATAATAATTGAAAAGTAATTTCGCTCAATATTGAAGAATATTTCGGATAACTCAATCGCATTGAGAGGCCGCTTCATACCAAATATCCCGTCCAGGAATGAGACTTTCTCAACGTACTCAATTTTATTAGGGTAGTTCATTTTCGGCGGGCGGTCATAAATGCCTTTCTCCAACATCATTCGCACCGCTTTACCGAACATCTCGGTAGACGTATGTATGCATTCATTGAAAAAATCCAACACATCGAGCCGGACGTTATTAGAGGCAGTAAAAGCGAAGTTAATCATTCCCAGCCGATTCATCATGTAGATGAAACTTAGTGCAAACGTATCGTGAAAAAGCGGAGGAGCAGCTAAATTCACATCGCCTTCCGAAAACCCTGCGGGTATCGGGAAATTTTCTGCAAGAAAGAACTTTTTAATTTTATCTATTCGTTCTTGCGATATTTTCAATGCCTCTTTAGCCACCGGAACTATCTGCCCATCTTGAAGATGATGCAGTATGTAGGTAAGGAAACATACCGTCATGCTTTCTTGCATATAAACGCCCCAAAGTCCCCCGATTTCAGTACAGCTTAACTCGATATTCGTTGATTTTACTTGAGGTTTCTGAGATGACATGTACTCCCTCCACTAAACAATGTTTTTATCTAGAAGTAGTATCCTAAATTGTTTCGCAATTTATTCCATACGGCTTTGTTTACTTTCTCAAATTGCTATCTGCTGATTGTGTC
The DNA here is from genome assembly GCF_000422465.1 of Paenibacillus harenae DSM 16969. Taxonomy (GTDB): domain Bacteria; phylum Bacillota; class Bacilli; order Paenibacillales; family Paenibacillaceae; genus Pristimantibacillus; species Pristimantibacillus harenae. The sequence continues at coordinate 177,459 of NZ_KE383844.1, forward strand.
GCTACCTCGTAACTTAAGCTTAATAAGGACTTTAGTCAGATTTTGTTAGCATGTTCAACCGTGATGACTACATTCCCCTTTTTGTGGCCTTTATCCACATAACGATGAGCCTCTGGAATTTGTTCCAGCGGATAGCGCCTATCTATGACCGATTTAAGCTTCCCCGTCTCAATGAGCTCTTTGAGAAAGATTAAATCTTCCGTACGTTCCTTTGCCATCCCATGTCCTTCAACTGAGACGTATGTCCCGTTCGGCGTTAGTGCTTTCTTGCAAATAGATTTGGAGGTTTTCCCAACTGCATCGAAGATGATATCATACTGCTCTCCTCTTCTCATGAAATCCTCTTTTGTGTAATCTATTACCTTATCGGCTCCCAGAGATCTTACCAATTCTAAATTCGTAGTACTGCATACCCCGGTAACTTCTGCCCCAAAGTACTTGGCAAGCTGTACCGCAGATGTCCCTACCGCTCCAGACGCTCCATAGATAAGAACTTTCTGACCGTTCTGAATATTTCCCTTTTTTAGAAAATGCATTGCTGTAGTTCCCCCAAAAGGAACGGCAGCTGCTTCCTCATAGGTCACATTCGCCGGTTTAAGTGCCACTACTCCGTCTTCAGGCATACATGTGTACTCGGCATGAGCACCAAAACGCATCCCCGTTAATCCATAAACCCGGTCACCTTTCTTAAATCGTTTCACATCTTTCCCTATTGCTTCAATTTCTCCGGCTAACTCTACCCCCAGTATAGACTGTCTTGGTTTTCTGAGGCCTAAAAAGATTCGCATTGGGATCCAGAACAGGATAGGACTGTTGAAACTTCGACATCTGCAGTCCCCTGATGTTACCGTTGTCGCATGTATCTGAACCAAAACTTCATTGTCCTTGGGAGCAGGTTTTGCTACCTCTTTTAATTCAAGAATATCGGGAGGTCCATACTTCTGACATACGATTGCTTTCAAATGCGTATCCTCCTTTAATGGATTGGTAATTATACTGTGCAGCTATTGCGTCCGTTTTGCCATTCCGCCTTTAAACAATAGCCACAAGCAAAGTTTCGGATTTACGGTTTGTCATTTTATTATCCCTGATTATTTTTATACCTCTGATATTCCAGCTAATACCTTAGTTGCTTCACTCGCCGGATGTAACGCGATTGACCGAGAGCAGCGGCATTCCTAAAACACGCACTTTTTTTGAGCAATCCATGCAGCGCAGCCTGATCGGCCACCAGTCCGGTTAGTAACGTGTCGCCGTTATCTTCCAGCGTGATGGTCAGACCCCCGAACCAGTCTGTCCATTGAGGCCCGAGATGGCCTTTGATCCTGATTTGATACACCGTGGGTTCATTTGGATCCGTTTTTGGGTGTGCTTTTTTTTGACATTATCCTGTACCTGTGGTGGCCAGCCATAACAGTCTATGCCACTTGCTCAATTTACAAGAAGCATAGCTGCAATACGGTATTTACGTATAGATACTTAAGTATTGTTTTAGGTTTTTTGGGGGTATTGCTGGGGGGTTACTAAGAAGGTAGACTACAACAGACCCAATTCACGGGCCCGTGCTACGGCTTCGGTGCGCCTCCGGACTTGTAGTTTGCCAAAAATATTCTGATTATGCCCTTTAACCGAACTCAAGGCCAGGAAAAGCCGCTCGCTAATCTCACGATTCGAGAGTCCTTGGGCAATGAGTTGCAGTACGTTTAACTCGCGTTCACTCAATGGCTCGATAAGGGTCTTGGCAGGTGCGGCAGGGTGCTGGCCAGATTCGAATACAGCCAGGAGCTTACCTATATAGCCCGGCATAATCCCATGAGCAGCTGCTTCGGTCAATAGTCCCGCCATCGGAATACCTTCATCGACAAATATACGGATGAAGCCGCCCGGCTCAGCCAACAACAGCGCGTCACCCAGCAGTTGAACAGCCATGTCCATATCGCCATGCTCATGTAAAGCAACCGCCTGTAGAACCATAACCTTGAGCCGTTCATTCTTCCAGCCCTTAGCCTCCGCTTGCCGGCGCATCGGCTCCAGCGCCGCCAATGCTGCGGCTGCCTCTCCTTGGGCCAGGTGTACCCGGGCCAGGCTGCTCAGGAGCTCATGCGTCTGAGCCAGATGAGCGGCGGCCGCCGGATTGCCCTGGCGAAGCAACACAAGCACTTGCGCGGCAGCAACCTCACGCATCTGATGCATGAAGTTATGCTGGCGCACGAGCTGATCGGCCTTAGCCAGAATAGCGTCCGCGGCGGCCACATCTCCCTGGGCAAGCTTCAGACGAGCGAGAAACACCTCACAGGAAATGAATCTGTCGGTGTTCTCTATCTGGCGCGCCATTTGGACGCTCTGTTGCCCGTGCCGTAAAGCGGCATCCATGTCGTTCCATTCGCAGCTTATACGAGCCAGGCCAAGATGCGCTTCACAGGCAACCGGCAGCGGCGGATCGCCTGCCAGCTGCAGGACGCGCCGGTATGTATCGGCCGCCAGATCGAGCTCGTTGTCTGCTTCCTGTAAGTTGCCCAGACCGATAGTAGCCATTATGGTGATGATGAAATGCCCAATCGTCTGGCTGATATATATAGCTTCGGTATAGGCCTGTCTTGCTGCGGCACGGTCACCTTGAAGATGATAGGCATACCCCTGCGTCCAGATCATGGCAGTGCGGACAGGCAGGTTGCCTTGGTCCAGATACTCCAGGGCGCGGTGCGACTGGGTAATGATGGTTTCTACCTGATGCTGACTAACCGCTACTGAGGCCCGTATGGCGGCAATATGTCCTATAAGGTCTCGTGTCTTGTCGTTCAACCCGGCGCCTTGAAGGGCTGCTTCGGCAGCCCGCAGTTTCTGTTCGACGCCGGTCGGTCGACTGGCAAACAGTAACGCCGAGGCATACGTCACCCACAACGAGGGTCTAGCATCCAGCACCGCCGCCTGCAGCGACTCCAGCCAGTTCAGTACAGGGCCCGCCGCGCCACGAAAGTGCAGAGGCATCCCCTCTCCTTCAACCAACCGCGCGGCGCGCTCAACATCATTGGCAGCAGCAGCATGGTGAAAAGCTTCAATCTCCAGGCCATTGTCTTCGTACCATATGCTGGCACGTTTGTGTAATTCGGCCGCTCCTCTCCCCTCATCCCCTGTAGACGAAGCGGCGCTCTGGTGCAGTCGCTGCCGCAGCAAATCAGCAAAGAGATGGTGATAGCGGTACCAACGCCGATCGTTGTCAAGGGGGACAATAAACAGGTTGGCGCGTTCGAGATAGTTAAGGGTTTCTTGCCCGGAAGCGGAAGAGTCGAGTAGAACGGCATCACAAAGGGGCCCGCACATGCGGTCGAGGATAGATGTGCACAGCAAAAATGCCTGTACGCTTTCGGATTGTTGTTGCAGGACTTCTTCAACCAGATAGTCCAGCACGTAACGGTGACTGCCGTTGAAAGATTTGATAAAGCTGGCGGCGTCTTTATGTCCCTGCAATGAAATCGCGGCTAATTGCAGGCCGGCAATCCAGCCTTCGGTGCGGGTTTCAAGTAGGGCGATGTTTGCCGATGAGAGGTTTAGGCCCATCACCTGGCCCAGAAATCCGGCGGCTTCGGAGGGGGTAAACCGCAAGTCTGTGCTGCGCAGTTCGGTCAATTGGCCCCGTACGCGTAACCGGGCCAAGGGCAGAGGCGGATCCTCGCGGGTGGCGATGACCAGGTGCATCTGTGGCGGTAGGTGCTTGAGCAGAAAGGTGAGGGCATCTTCAATCGGTTTGGCCTCAATAACGTGGTAATCGTCAAGGACGAGAACGAAATTGTCCGGGATGGCAGTGATTTCATTGAGCAAGGCCGTCAGAATCGTTTCGGCTGGCGGTGGCTGAGGAGATTGGAGCACAGCAAACACACCTTCTCCAATTTTCGCCGCAATCGTCTGCAAAGCAGCAACGAGGTAAATCAGAAAACGTATCGGGTCGTTATCCCCTTCCTCCAGCGACAGCCAGGCGGCCTGTTGTTCGCAACCGGCGAGCCATTCGCTGACCAGCGTGGTTTTACCAAAGCCGGCTGAGGCGGAGATGAGGGTCAGTTTGCGGTGCAGACCCTCGTTCAGCCGCTCGATCAGGCGAGGCCGGATAACAACGTTCGACCGGGGCAGGGGCATATATAATTTAGTGGATATAATTGGAATAGTCATAGACTCATTATACAAACCGCGGTTCTCCGCAGTCAACAGATGATAAAGCGACTGTTCAGGACGAAAGTAAACTCATATCATACACGAAGTGCGCATGAAAATGCCTCCCTCTTGGTGTGGGAGGCGTTAATTACTTTTGCTTCGATTTATGATTCAGGTCTTTAGTAGATAACGACGCCCAGGTGTTTTCAAGCCACTGATCAAAGTCAGCGCCCTTCTCACCTTCGTAGGTATCATACACATCTATTCGAGTCCTTTGCAGCTTCTCTTTGAACTCTTCTACCGTATGACCTTCCGGCAAGCTCTTCTTGATCCGCAATAAAATTTTTGTTACTCCTTTAATCAGGTCCCCCTTTTTCCTTGATGGTGATGGAGTATCTGCACCGATTTTTTTGAGTTTTCTGTAAGCAGCCTCTTGAACCTTATAGACCGCATCCTCAGCCGCTACCCGCTGCAGTATGTCAATGGTTTGCTGATTCTCCCATTGACCTAACTCTTCAACGGCCTTTAAGCGTTCCCGCCAATTCGCCGTACGATTTGCCGCTTTTTTTAACTCCTCATAATTGGGAGGCAGCTCGCCTTTTATATGCTCATTACCCAGTCGATCCAATCCCCTTCTATTTTCAACTTTTGCACTTTCGCTAATTGCAATACGATGTGCTTCGATATCTGCTTACCCTCGGCGGGCATTTGTTATAACCTAGTATAAAGTAAACATTAATGAAATGACATCCATACCGTATTCCCTACAACCTCAAAACCTTGCTTAAACCAAAAGTTCCGTGATTTATCTAATGTATATACATACATTTTTTTATTCGGGTATTTCACTTTAAGCCAGTTAATAAAGAAAGCGGCATAGCCCTTGCCTTCATATTCCTTCAAAACATCCAACGCTTCTATAAATACAAAATCTGTTTTGTTTTTAATTTCAATATAGAAGTCCTTTTCAAGGTACTTTTCATCATGGCTAAAATAATCTGATTCCGCCTTATGAATTAACTGTTTCCCGTTATTGTATTCCCAAATCACTCCGTACCCGACCATATTATTATCATTTTCAATGATATAGATCTCTTCCGGTAATTCCGATTTTTCCTTTTTGCTCATTTCCCCTGCATGATAACCTGATTTTAATTCACTTAATAGGGTCTGCATTTCTTGATCAAATGGTTTTGTAATTACTGTAGGCATTTTCAGTCTCCTTTTGCTCTTTAAGAAGCAAGGTGTTATTTCGTTCCCTGCTTCTTCTTTTATAATTTGCTCTCTGCTTTTTCAATATTCTTATTCAACTCTAAACTTAACGATTTCTTAATTCACAAATCCTAAAGTGTCATAGCATGCCCATGCCTTGCCAAATACTCTTCCTTTTCTTTATAATCCGGCATTATGCTTCCTACACGTCTCCAAAATGACCGATCATGATTCATATGGGTAAGATGGCATAGTTCATGGATGATTACATAATCAATAACTTCAACCGGTGCCATGGCTAAACGATAATTAAAGGTGACTCTTTTATCCGAGCTGCAGCTTCCCCACTTGGTTTTAGATTCTACTACCTCAATCGTTTTGGGTTTAACTTTCAGCTCAGTTTGATATATTTTGATTCGTTCCCCCACAATCTTCTTGCAGCTTGAGAAATAAAACTTTTTAAGACTATTTTTCAGTTCTTCTTCATTCAGCTCTTTTGTCTCGATTAACTCATGGAGAAAATAATATCTCCCAAGATGAAGGAACTTTCCTTTATCTTGATACTCCCTTGTCTTAGGAATTTCTCGTGCTTCCGTAATCGTATGTAATTTGTCCAAAATCCTTTCCCCATGATGTTTTACGGCGCTTATAACCATTTCATTACTTGTACCATTAGGAGCTTTTACGGTTATGAGACCTGTAGAATCGATATGAATCGAAATCCTTTTTCTAATGCCATATTGAACATTAAATTCAATCGTATTATTTTTAAATTCTATTTTCATCATCATCGTTCCTATATGTTTATTTCTAAAGCTCCTCTACTCCTCATTCCCTTACTCGTATTTATCATGATTTAATTTGATTTTAACGAGAATGACCTGATAGAGCCCCAGCCTTTCCCATTGTCCTTTCAGTTTGCCCTCAGAATAGGTTTGGCGGTAAGAGTGGTGTAAATAGCAATGAATCACATCTGCAATATGCATCAATAAATGCTGATCGTCTTCATTATATTCAATTTAGCGATAACAGGGTCTATAGGAATAGCACACGAGTATGCGATCTATAATCCCTTCATCTAGACGCAAGCATATCATTCTTGGATAATAATCAAAAGATTTTCTTAGTCGTTTCCAGATGAACTGTACCCTCCACACACAAGTGACCATAGTTAAGGTACAGAGTTTAATTAGCTTTTCCAACAAACTTCCTTCTTAAGAAAATAAGAAAGCACCCGTCAGTTCAAACAGGCGCTTTCTTAAAATAATATGGATCCGGATTTTTGGCTCACCAGCAACACACAGCACTCTACATGAACCGTATGCGTGAACATTAAAGGCTTCCGCAACAATTCTCGGGCTTATAAACTTGGTCTTAACAACCCTTGAAGGAGGATGCCGTCGGGTGGTCTCCCCTTTCATCCGGAATCCTATCGACTTATGTGTTAGAAGCAACTCCTAATCGATATGGTTTCTTAGTTTCGCGGTCTGCGATACTTACCATCACCGATTCAGGTTTCACCCGTGCGACCAGACCCATTGCTTCTATACGACCGACCATTTCAGAGAGATACGCTGCAGTCTTGTTCTTGATTCCTGATCCACCGTCGATGTCCACTATGAAACGGATGTCAGCACCTTGATCGATATAAGGAACAATGATGTCTTCGAGGCGAGCTCGTTCCGTGTAACCAAACTGACCTGCGATCTCTTGGCTATAGCTGGTTTCCAGAGACAATTTTTCTTGAACAGAAAATATCTCCCTTGGGAGGATGATTTGGCGTCCGCACAACCACGCGCCGCGTCCCACCCTGTAAACGACAATGCAGCTTACGAATTTCGTGTGGCCGGAGTGTGTTTGGGCGTCGGTAGTAATCACCAGATCGTATACGGCTCTTGGATCTTGAGCGATGAACCGTTCGATTCGATTCATCACATCACGAAATGCAAGGTTCTGTTCAGACATATTGCGGAATGTCGTTTCGTGAATCAATGGGTATTGCCGTCTTTTTGTTTTCATGGGGTTCACCTGTAATGCAAGGTTGGCTTCTTCCTTTCATGTTGAATTTGCACGCCTTGATGGTATCGAACCATCGTATGGCCGGTTATGAGCCGGCAGCTCCGCCTTCAAGCTAAAGGCGCGCATAAGGCTGAACTGGGGAGATTTAAACTCCAAGGAGCATGGACCCCTGTATGGTTTGTGGAGCCGGGAGGATTTGAACCTCTGGCCTTCTGCTTGCAAAGCAGTTGCTCTACCATCTGAGCTATGACTCCATGGCAGGGATAACAGGACTCGAACCTGCATTACACGCATTAACAGTGCGCTGCCTTACCAAATCGGCTATATCCCTAAATTGGTGCTGTCGAATGGACTTGAACCACCGACCTCCCGGTTATCAGCCGAGTGCTCTAACAAAACTGAGCTACGACAGCAAATATGACAGTTCCAAGGGGAATTGAACCCCTGACCTCTGCACTGACAATGCAGCGTTCTAACCAGCTGAACTATGGAACCATATTGGAGACGTAGACGGGATTCGAACCCGCGAATGCCTGTTCGAAAGACAGGTGTGTTATGCCGCTTCACCACTACGCCAAGAAAGAATGAAACTGATTATAAGGAATCGTAACGTAAGTCAGTTGCTCTACCGATTAAGTTACGCCAGCATGGTCACGGTAAATCCTTGCTTGGAACGGGTTAGGCTCCCACAGATTTTTTACAGCTTGTGTTTCGTTCCCCCATCCACCAACCCGACTGATGAGAGACTCACACTTTGCGAACCGATCGTTATGTATTTAGTGCGGCCAGCGGGACTTGAACCCACAGGTAAGCTTTCGCTGCACGAAGCTTCTGAAGCCCGTATGTCTGCCATTCCATCACAGCCGCATGGCTGCCCCTCCAGGGCTCGAACCTGGGATCGCGGCTTCAAAGACCGCTGCCTTACCGACTTGGCTAAGAGGCAATTTGGGGAGACCGACCGGAATCGAACCGGCGCAGTATCAGGGCCACAACCTGACGTGATTTCCACTTCACCACGATCTCCATGGTGGTTGGGGCCGGAATCGAACCGACGACGCATGGCTTTTCAGGCCATCGCTCTACCAACTGAGCTACCCAACCTTGGATCGGAATACGGGAATCGAACCCGTGCCGTATGCTTGGAAGGCATTCGTTCTGCCATTGAACTAATTCCGCAATTTATTAGTGACGCATGCCGGATTCGAACCGGGCGAATGCAGGATTGAAAGCCCTGTGGCTTAAACCGCTTGCCTAATGCGCTATGATTATTGGAGGACTGAACAGGATTTGAACCTGCGAATAGCGGTTTTGCAGACCGCCGCGTTAGCCAGGCTTCGCCATCAGTCCGGATGGAGGAAAGAAAGAGACTCGAGCCCGTAGGGAGACAACACCTCTCGATTTCAAGACGAGCGCGTTAAATCGGACTCCGCGACCTCCTCTAACTCGAACATATGTTCCGTTTCAGGGTGCAAAAAAGCTACTCTCACCCTCGGGCCCTATCAGCAGTCAGCCTAAATCTCAAAGGATTTAGAGAATGCCGAATTGGACCGCTTGCTTGGGTGCAAGTAGCCTAACGTACATTTCTATGGATCAACGGATTAGATTCGGAACGGTCCGTGATTCATGATCACACTAGCGCCGTTCCTCCTCCCTTTGCAGGAATGAAACGGACTAGACGTGGTACGTATAAGCTACCGGGTTTCGGTTGAGGAATAAGCGATAAGAGGCTAATAAAAAACTCGCTTACGCTATTCTCGCGACATTGATTATCCAACTTAAACGGATGCTGAAATGGATGTTCATTCCCGAACTGCTCGGCCGCATGACCGCAATAGGATTTAAATAACTTCTTCATGCTGATCCCTTCCTTTCCAAAGTAGTGTTAGTCATTGTCCAGGCGCTTTTACACTTTAACGCTGTGTCGCTGCACTCTTTAACTGAGTCCGATCTTATCATGCCAGTTTTATCCTTGTCAACACATTTTTTTCAAATTATTTTCGGAACGTTCACAAAAATAGAAAAGACCACTGCTTCAGCAGTAGTCTTGGTTATATCCCGAAAGGGGTTTGGCAACTCCAGTAAACGCTATATGCGCATAAAACCGGAGTCGTCTATAACAAGAGTATGCTGGGAATGAGTATTTTGGGGATCAGCAAATAAATGGCGTCCTTCAAATAGACCCCACTGTTGATTCTGCTCACAACCAAATGGATAAATAGCCGTTTTCATTCCCAGTCACGCTCCTTTCTTTGATCCGTAATTTTCCTAATAGTAATCGAGTAAGGCAAAAGAAGTCAATAGCTTTTTTTATTTGCTTAACTCCAATGTGAGGCAGACGTACCGCGCAGCGTGCACTTAGTACGTCTTAAAAGGCACGGTTACCCTTGCGCGGATGGAACTCTTACATGTCATCTGACGTGCTTAGGTACGGCATGATTCTTCTTGCTGCGCTAATAAGCAGAAAAGTTGAATATATCTAAATTTTACCTAGCGTTTAAATCATCTGAGAGATTATAGTTGAGAAATATAGGGAAATCTCGGGAGGAAGTAAAAATGGTACAAGAACGGGATATTAACGGCATTATTAAAGACCTTCTTGAAATAGGTGTGATTGATTCCACTACCACGGTTACTAATAAGATGAATGGAACCACGGATGGACTCGTGTATACTCTTACAGTCAATGAAGAACCGAAATATGTATTGAAACTGGATAGCCCTGAAAATATATCCTTGGTAGAACAATTGCATCTGACTTATAGAGACAGCCCTCTATTACCTAAACTTCACTACACCGAACCTGCTAAGACATTCATTGTGTATTCCTACATTACAGGTACAACTCATTATAATCGTGGTTCAAAAATAAGTTGGCTGACACTTTTGGTTAATGAACTTTTGAATCATTATGAAATTTATGAACAAACGGAAAAATGGGGAAGGTTGGCAGCACAGCGTGATTCTTGGCGTGAGTTTAATGAGCGAAGCGTGGAAGGTGCTCGAAATAATTTGGGGGATCTGTTACCTATTGAGGATTACTATAAAGTAAAATCTCTAATTGAGAGCACTTCAAAGGTTAATGAGAAATACTTATTGCATGGTGATACTGGCGTCCATAATTTTGTGTTTCATGAGTCTGCACTAACTGGTGTTATCGACCCATCACCAATGGTTGGACCTGTTATTTATGATTTTACTTATGCATTTTGTTCCTCTCCTGACGACCTGAACCTAGAAACGTTATTTGCTGCTTTCGATTTACTCAATCATGAGGAAATGGATAGATCAAGGCTTATTGAGGAAGTCATTCTTCAACTTTATTGCAGAATTGGAATCTGCGTAAAAGTCCATCCACATGATTTAGACGGTTACTTAAAGGCATGGGGTTACTGGAAAGTTCTTATCCCTTAATAAAACGAGTAAGGAAAAAGGTACAGCCTCCATTTTTGAGGGCTGTACCTTTTTAGATCATAGGGGCTTTTTCAGTGATCTCGGTTAATCCAGAGTCTTTCCCGATTTACTAATTGATAAATTCAACGAATTCGAGCAAACGCTTCAGCATGACTGTCGCTTCCGCTCTAGACGCAAAGCTTGCAGGCTCGAACGTATTCGCAGGCGTCCCTTTAATAATACCCGCCGCAACGTTGATTGCAACAGCGTCTGCCGCCCAATCTTTGATCTTGCTGCCATCTTCAAAATTCGCATTACCATCAAGCGCCGCTGCATCCATTTCTTTACCGGCTGTTGCCATCGCTCTGCTGATCATTACCGCCATTTGCTCGCGGGTAATTTTCGCATCCGGACGGAACGTACCGTCCTCGAAGCCCTCCATCAAGCCCGCCTTCACCGCTGCCCCGAGCGGTCCGAAGAACCATTCGCTGCCGTTTACGTCCTTAATGTTGGCAGCTGCCGCAATGTTCTCCTTAAGTCCTAGCGCACGAACCAGAAGTGCTGCAAATTCAGCGCGAGTGATGTCGCTGTTCGGAGCAAATTGCGTTTCGGTTTGTCCTTTCACGACAAGCTTGGAAGCAAGAAGCTCTACATCTTCCTTCGACCAATGACCGTTAAGGTCTGCGAACGTTTTATCGGACTTTACAACCGTATAGATACTGTTCGAGTTACGTTTAATTTTTACAACCGTTTTGCCGTCTACTACTTCGAATGTTGCAGGAACGAACGTCATTTCGCCGGCTTCAGGATCGAAAGCTACTGCTGTCGCTCTACCCGACTCAACCTCGACATGAATCGTGATCGTTCTTGTTACATACGTCGTACCGAAGTCGTTCACTTCCGTCGATTTGCCGTTTGCTTCCGCTGTGATCGTGAAGCTTACCGCTTCGCCGAGCAGCGATACGCCGGCTTGCGACGCCGATTTGTTGATTTGCTGCGCATCGTTGCCTGTTACAGGTTCGATCGTCACTCTGATGGTAACGCTGCCTGCTGTAGTACCGAGTGCTGCAGCAACCGAATCAACGTTCATGATGCTTAACGGAAGCTCATAGGTGTTGTCTCCGGCTTTAATTTCGATTACCGCATCTTTCGCATCTTGCAATGCTGAAGCCGGAAGTCCTACTATCGTTGTGCCTTCAACCTTCGACAAGTCGATTATAGCTTTCTTCGAGTCTTGACCCGCTGCCATTTCAAGCGCCTTGCTGAGCGAATCTTTGCTGATTTCAAGTGTTGTTACTGTTTTGCCGTCTGCTGTCGTTACTTTCTTGAGATCTTTCTTATCAACTACCAATTCAATGCCTTCCTTGGTACTTACCGGTGTAACGTCTGCAGGCGCATCCGGGTTTTTCGGTGTTTCCGGCGTTGGCGTTGTTGGTGGTGTCGGCGTTACCGCAGCAGGCGCCGCTACTTCTTTAATACGACCTTCTTCAACATAGTTAAGCGGTGCTGTAAAGCTGTTTACGAAGTTTACTGTTGCTTCAAGATCTTCCGGACCTGTTACCGCGTTTTTGCCAAGATCACCGATTGGTTTGTTCTTTGCGGCTGTCGACGTATGCATAAAGTTGTTTACAACGACTGTATACGTTTTGGTCTTATCCATTGCCGAACCGTTCGGCAAGATAATGTCTAGCACTTTTCGATTGTTGCTGCTGTCTCTGTACCAAGTGTACTTAAAGCCGGAAACGTGGAAGTCTGGACCAAACGATGTTCCGGAACCAAGCTGCGCATTGAGAATCGCCTCAAGATCCGCACCCGTCACTTCAAGTTTTACAAGAACGTTTCCGAACGGCTGAATGCTGAACAACTCACCCCAAGTGATGTCACCGACGTTAAGGTTCTCACGAACGCCACCGCCGTTCATCAATGCGAAATCGGCACTCATTTCATGCTTCATGCCGTCAGCGATCATGTTGCCAAGAGCTTTATCGCCATTCGCGCCGATTCCCATGCCAGGGTAGTTTTTGCTCATTTCTACTTCAGCTTTGCCGATTACTCGATTCAATAAAGGCGCCGCTTGCCTATTGTAATTGTCGATGATTGCTTTTACCGCCGGGTCTGCAGTTGTCTGAACGTTAGCAACGATTTCTGCGGTCTTCGCTACGATATCGCCTGTTGTGCGATCAATTTCAAGCTCCACATCCGCGAACGCCTTGCCGTACTCCCATGCTTGAACAACCAGCTTGCCGTCGACTAAGCCACTTACTCTTCTATGGTTATGGCCTGCAAAAACAACGTCGACCTCATCGTCCAATTCGTTTGCAAGTGCCGCTGCATCACCTGTAACAACAGATGCGCCGGTTGTTGCTTGATCTGCAGGAATGTGAGCAAGAACGATGATGGACTTAACGCCTTGCGCCTTAAGCTCTGCTACCGCTTCATTAGCAGCATCGGCCGCATCCGTAAACTCGATATCTTGAATGCCCGCCGGTATTACGATTTGCGGTGTTTCTTCCGTAATGACACCGACAAAACCAACTTTAACGCCTTCTACCTCATTAATAATGTAAGGAGGCAATACGTGAGCTCCCGTGTCTTTATAAACAACGTTTGCTACTGTTAGCGGAAAGTTTTGACCGTCATAATCCACAGTTCCTTTTGGATGTGTTCCTCCATGAAGAAGACGGAGCATTTCTTGCGTACCTTCGTCAAACTCATGATTACCTGCCGTACCGACATCAAATCCTATTTCTTCCATAATTTCAACTGCCGGTTCGTCTTGGAACAATGCGGAGATCGGCGGGCTTCCTCCCACCATGTCGCCGGCATGGATGATCCATGTGTTCGGGTTCGAGGCTTCGCGTTGCTTCAGCCAGTGAGCCATGTAGTCCATTCCGCCGACATATGTAGACGACGAAACGGTGCCATCCCCATTCAAATCTTCATTCAATGAAACTTCGGAATACTTGTCGTTAATTTTGCCGTGCAAGTCGTTAACGCTTAGCAATTGAAGCTTGATGGTATCAGCCGGCACCGCACCCGCTTGAGAAGCAGGCAAGATAGCGCTAAGCGTTATTAGCAACACAAGTGTAAAGCTTACCCACTTTGTGTTGTTTGCAAGAAGTTTCATAGACATAGTTGCAAGATTCCTCCTCTTACTCTTGTAGTTTGACACTCTACTGATTCTACTAACGATATGTAAAATGGATAGTCGGTTATTATGAAGATTTTATTAATATAAAATACAAGTGCGGCCACTATTGTAAAGGTCAAGCAGTTTGATCTACTTTACAATGTTTCAAAACGCTGGGGGATTTTGTCGAAGTAGCATCTTTCGGATATATGAAGCCAGCAACTCGCAAATCTTTGATATTTTCGTACTCTTCGTCATTTCCACTTATTTTGGATACAAAAAAAAGCACCGCTAGGGTGCTTTTGACTTTTACATGAATAATATTTTGGGTACATGTGGCTCATGAAATACTATACTCTCACCAGGAACACACAGCACTCCACATGAACCGTATGAGGAAACATATCCACCGGCGTCACCTCAACCGTTCTATACCCGCCGTCCTCCAGCACGCGCAAGTCCCTCGCCAGCGTCGACGGGTTGCAGCTGACATAGACGACGCGCTCCGGCTGCATCGCAAGAATCGTCTCCAGCAGCGCGGGATCGCAGCCCTTGCGAGGCGGGTCGACGACGATGACGTCGGCCGTAATCCCTTCCTCGCGCCAGCGCGGAATCACAACCTCCGCCGGCCCCGCTTCGAACGAAGTGTTCGTAATGCCGTTCAAAGCGGCATTTTTTGCAGCATCCTCGATCGCCTCCGGCACGATCTCGACGCCGTATACGCGGCCCGCTTGCCGGGCCAGGAATAGCGAGATCGTTCCGATGCCGCAATACGCGTCAATAACCGTCTCGGAGCCGGTCAATCCCGCGTACTCCACCGCCTTGCGGTAAAGCTCGACGGTCTGCGCCGGGTTCACCTGATAGAACGACCTTGCCGAGATTGCGAAGCGGATGCCGTCGAGCTCGTCATAAATCACGTCGCTGCCCCACAGCACGTGAGTCTCATCACCGAAAATCGCATTCGTGCTCCGGTCGTTCACATTCTGCACGATACTCTTCACATCTGTGAGCTCCTCGCGAATGCGCTGGACCATACGGTCCGACTGCGGCAGCTTCCTGCCGTTCGTCACCAGCACGACCATGATCTCGCCCGTCACCACGCCCGTCCGCACGATTACATGCCGCAGCACGCCGTGGCCCGTCTCCTCGTCGTAAGGCGCAACGCCCAGCTCGCGCCCGATCCGCTTCACTGCGCGGATGACCCTATCGTTCTGTTCATGCTGAATCAGGCAATCGTCCATATCGACGATCCGGTGGCTGCCGCGGGCATAGAAGCCTGCCACCAGGCCTCCTTCTACAGCGCCGACGCCGACAGGAACCGCCGCCTTATTCCGGTACCGCCAAGGCTCGTCCATGCCGATGGCCCTGCGGACGACAACGCCGTCCGAGCCCGGTTCCTGCGCTACGTTCAGCTTCCCGATCCGTGCCAGATTGTCGATGACATGCTGCCGTTTCCATTCCAGCTGCGCGGGATAATCGAGATGCTGCAGCTGGCAGCCGCCGCACTCTTTATGAATCGGGCAGGCCGGCTGCACGCGGTTCGGACTAGCCTCGAGCAGCTCCTCCATCCTGGCGTAGCCATACTGCTTCTTCACCTTCATAACCTTTGCGCGCACGCGTTCGCCGGGCAGCGCTCCCTGTATGAAAAGGGTGAAGCCGTCAGCGCGGCCCACCCCTTCTCCGTCATGCGTCAAGCCGATGATATCGACGGTGACTTGTTCGTTTTTCTGAAAAGGCGCATCCGCCGAAGCCGAAGCCGCCGCTCCCGAATGAGCCCGGCCGCCCGGTCTTCCTCTGCCGCCTTTATTTTTTCCATTCTGCATATACGCTCTCCGCTCTTTACGTAAGTCCGTATTTCCTATTACCCGTTATTCCCTCAATGCGGCTTGCTTAGCCGCCTGTCCGCAGGCGATCTACCTGTAGGTCGAGGAACCCGTCTCATCCGCAAAAATATGCAAATGCGACGGCAGCACCGAGAACGTGCACGGCAGCACGCCCCCATACTCGCCGTCGAGATTGATTTGAACGTAATCCGGCGTTGTGACCTTCAGCTCGTTCGTCCGGAAATGAATGACATGCGGATCGTTCAAGTGCTCCCCGCGCAGCGCCAGCGTCACCAGTCTGATGAACTCCGGCAGATTGCATTTGCGAATGAGCAGCACATCGAGCAGACCGTCATCCAGCTTGGAGTCCGGCGCGAGCCGTTCAAAGCCGCCCACCGAGTTGCTGTTGCAAATCAGGAACATCATGAATTCATCATGGAACTCCCCGGCGCCGGCCGCCTGAAAGTGAAGCTCGGTCGGACGGAGGCGGGTCATCTTCTCCATCCCCTTCATATAATAAGCCAGCTGCCCGATCATCGTCTTCAGCTTGCTCGGTACGTCATAAGTGAGCTCCGTCAAGGAGCCGCCACCGGCAATGTTAATAAAATAACGTTCATTCGCCTTCCCGACATCAATCGGTCTCGCGTACTGCTGAATGATCAGATCGATCGCATACTCCCAATGCTTCGGTATCCCCATCGCCCGGGCAAAATCATTCGTCGTGCCCACCGGCAAAATACCGAGCGGAGGTCGGTCCGGCTTCCCCGTTAAGCCGTTGATTACTTCATACAGCGTGCCGTCGCCGCCCGCCGCAATGATCATGTCATAGCCGCGGTCCGCCGCCTCGGAGGCTGCGAGCGAAGCATCGCCTTCTCCGATCGTCGCATGGCAGCTCGTTTCGATGCCGCCCTTCTCGAGCCGCTGCAGAATATCCGGCAAACGCCGTTTCATCTCTTCTCGTCCCGAGGTCGGGTTATAAATAAGTCTCGCGCGCTTGATGGTCATTTTGATTCACCCCCAACAATCCATTCATCCTATATATATGCATGTTCAAATAGCTGACGTTTCCTTGGCAGTAAAAGTTCGTCTTGCGGCTTTCAAAAAATCGTTTTCTACGCTTCACGCACCAATTCCAGCCATTCCGACATTTGCCTGACGAGCCATCGTTCAATCGCCGGATGAGGCAGCATCGCCTTGCCGTTATACCGGTAATCCAGACCTTCAAGCCGGGACGGAACGACCTTATTCGTAAAATAGCCCTGACTCAAAAAAAGCGGCACCGCAATGACCGCTTCCTCCGGTTGTGCCGCTTGCATCGCCTTCAGCTTCCCGGCAGCCTGATCGGGCAGCAGCATGGCGTATTCCGCCCGCGCATAACCGCCAAGCCCGCGAAGCCGCTCGCCGAGAAGGCTTAGTCCCCGCTCCCAGCGCTCATGGAACACCTTTTCCTTGCTCCCGTGACCGATAAGCAGCAAGGCCTCCTTAGCGGGGTTCTTCGTCAGCTCCGCTATATTCGCCAGCAGAAGCTCCGCGATCTCCGGGTCATCGTCGATCGGCTTGCCGTAGCGCAGCCTTGCGTTATAACGGAACATGCCGAGGTCCCCCTCCAGATCCGAGACCCAGGGGAGACCAAAAGCTTGGCCAATCTCATCCACATGCGTGCTGCCCGACGAAATAAACAGCGGCACCGCAAGCATATCCGTGACGCCCTGCCGTTCCAGCTCATCAATGCCGTCTTGAATAAGCCGTCCCTCGACGATCTCGAGGAAGGACGACACGACCGGAATGCCGGCGAACGGCTGAGATGCAGCCGTTACCGCGGCATCCACAAGACGCACCCACTCCGTTTCCCTGGAGCCGTGACTAATGACAAGAATACCGGGCTTCACCTTGCATTCCTACCTTCCGAGACGTTCTAGCGCCATTTTATAGCCGTCATTGCCGTAATTCAAACATCGCTTAACCCGCGAGATCGTCGCCGTGCTGGCGCCAGTCTCCGCTTCGATCTGATTATATGTACTGCCCTTGCCCAGCATGCGAGCCACCTCGAGCCGCTGCGACAACGACTGAATTTCATTTACCGTGCACAAATCGTCAAAAAAAACATAACATTCCTCAACCGACTTTAACGTAAGTATCGCTTCGAATAATTGATCTATCGCCTTATCGTTCAGCTTCTTCAGCTGCATCGTTATCCACTCCCAGTTTAGAACTAACTAATGTTTTTATTGTAACTTTTTTATACGTTTTATTCAAACATTGCCGTATTCACGCTTTACAGGATGGAAGAGTCTGTCTGCTGCCTGCTCCGTACGCAAGAATATCCAAGCATAGGGCAGCAACTCATGCAGCAAATTCACCCAAACAACGGTATCTCAGAGAATTCTATTCACATATAAGTGTAACACTAATAAATTCTTAGAATGCCAGAAAAAAATCCGCACTCGGGACATTCGTCCATACGGAATGTTCGCCTATCCCATAGACTAATAAAAAAAAAGGGTTGTGATCCGTGTGAATTATCGCAATAACCCCGGCCCGGGCAACCACCAATACGATAGGCATGGCGCACACCGTCAAGGTATAAACCCGCCGAACAAATCGTTTGGCGCCAAGTCGGGCGGCTTCAACTTTGGCGGGGATTTGCCGGTCATGCCGCCGACAGCGCCGCATGCGCAGAATATGCTGCCTTCCGTCATGTCCGATCCAACAGCGGGAGTGTCCGAACTGACGACCGTTCCTGCAAAAGCTGGCGGCTTCTCCCTTGCCAATCTAAGTGAAATCAAAGGTTATATCGACCGGATGGGCGGCATCGACGGGATCCTCTCCACCGTGACGAAGGTGCAGAAGGTGATGTCCAGCGTCTCCCAGATGGCGCCGCTCGTCAAAGTGCTCATGGGCTCCTTCGGCAAAAAATCCGCCGCCGCATCCGGCGATGATTCCGGCAGCGGCGAATGGAGACCGAAACGGCGGAAACGCACCAAAACCTCGCCGAGCACCGGAGGCGGCCGCCGCCGCACGACGAAACGCAAGCGGTAGCAGCGGCAATGCCGCTGCCTAGTAAGACGGCTTAACGCAGAAGAGCGCAACGATGCTCGCTGAAGTCGATGGCGGTAGTTACCCCTAAGCCATCTTTTCGTTATGATGATGCTATAACTGCCCGAGTGTAGGCACCCCGATTGCAGCGATTTCGCTTGCGGTCGGGGTGTTTTCGTTTCCATAGCATGAAGGAGGAATCGATTTGCATCCGAATTTGCTGAGCTGTATTACTGCTTGACCGCGAAGCCGCTATAAGCGGAACATACAGAAACAAATTGGATAAGTCTGCTCTCGCGTTTCTGAGCCAGGTATGGGGACCGGTATTTGACCATAATGATGAGGGACTGCGAGCAGAATATCCTTTCATCGACCATAAGGGAGGCGCTCACAAACGACAGATAATATACAACTCCGATCGACAACTTTTGCACAATCGCACACCATTCATCCAATCTTTATCCCGCTGTGGATCATTCAAAAAGCGTTTTATCCACAGCCGCTCAAGGGTTTAACACATTTCAGCCACGTACTCCCCCGTTCACCTGTGCACAAGTGCAACCTTCGACACTCTTCGCCATTTGCTCAATTGTGCACAACTTATCGGAAGAATGCTCATCGTAAAAGAACGTCGAGTTCATGCACATCTGTGTGTAAAATTGTGAACATTCGCATAATTCACCGATGGTTATCCACAGGCTCATGTCTAAGGTCCGATATATTGCTGCAATAAGCTCCGCCGATCGTGTACTCATTAGGGATTACCATTATTGTCTGCTTAAGCATCATTATACGGTTACAGTGAAGTAAAACTCACAATTATTGAGGCAAACCTCATACCCCGTCCGGCTTGATTCCAGGAAACACAAAAAAATAGTGAGGTAAATCTCATTCCCCATGAACCTAGGCTCATGGCGAGTGAGGTTTTCCTCACTATTACATTAAAAAGCATCTATTATCCTTGTATTAGTGAGATTTTCCTCACTATTTAATGAATCCGCCTCACTTGTGTAAGAGATGCGACTTCTTCGCGAACCGCCTCCTACAAGAAGAACAAGCGGATCAGCCAGAAGAAGAACATCGCCATCAGCACGGTAATCGGAATGGTGATGATCCAAGCGATCAAGATCCGGCCCGCGACGCCCCATTTCACCGCGGAGAAGCGCTTCGCGCTGCCGACGCCGAGAATCGAGGATGTGATGACATGCGTCGTGCTTACCGGCAGATGGATCATCGTTGCCGTCAGGATAACCGCTGCGGAACCGATATCCGCGGCGAAGCCGTTAATGGGTTCGATTTTGAAAATCTTCGTCCCCATCGTCTTAATGATCTTCCAGCCGCCGACCGAGGTGCCAAGCGCCATCGCGGTCGCCGCGGAAATCTTAACCCATAGCGGAACGTCCATCGTTTCCTGCATGCCGGCCGCTACCAGCGCGAATACGATGATCCCCATCGCCTTCTGCGCGTCATTCGTGCCGTGCGAGAACGATTGGAACGCCGCCGTAATGATTTGTCCGAACCGGAAGCCTTTGTTCACCTGATGCGGACTTGATTTGGCAAAGATGAGCTTCAATATCCACATAATAATGAAGCCGGCGGAGAACGCAATGAGCGGCGAGAAGATAAGCGCCTTGATAATCTTCATGATGCCGCTGGAGTTAATATCGCTCCAGCCTGCTCCCGCAATAACCGCACCGGCCAAAGAACCGATCAGAGCGTGCGACGAGGAGGACGGTATGCCGAACCACCATGTAATCAGATTCCATGCTATAGCGGATAGCAGCGCCGCGATAACGATTTCGACGCCGTGCTCCAGCTTCGCCGGGTCGGCGACGCCGCTTCCGATCGTCTTT
Source organism: Paenibacillus harenae DSM 16969 (assembly GCF_000422465.1). GTDB lineage: Bacteria > Bacillota > Bacilli > Paenibacillales > Paenibacillaceae > Pristimantibacillus > Pristimantibacillus harenae. Next base: position 198,068 of record NZ_KE383844.1, read on the forward strand.
GCGACGCCGGTAAACGTAATCGCGCCGACAAAGTTCATAACCGCAGCCAAGATGATTGCCACCCGTGGCTTCAACGCACGAGTCGATACCGAAGTTGCGATCGCATTGGCCGTGTCGTGAAAACCATTTATAAAATCAAACGAAAGCGCCAGAAACACAACGATCCATAGAACGATTAAATCCATTTCGAAGAACTCCTACCTCTCCAGATTAGCTGTTACGCATAATGATCGATTCCAGCGTATTGGCAACATCCTCGCAGAAGTCGGTCGTTTCTTCTAACATCTCATAAATTTCCTTGCGCTTCATCAACTCGATTGGATCCTTTACATTCGTGAACAAGCTCTTAATGCCGACGCGAAGCAGGTCATCCGCCTGGTTCTCCAGCTCATTAAGCGCAATGTTCGGCTCGCGGATAGCAAGCAGCTTTTTCTCCGTCAGCAGATAGATGGCCTTCTTGATCTGATGGGCGGATCGAACAAGAATGTCGCCGAACAGTGTTATGTACTCGTCCTTTTCTTGTACGTTGTACATCTCAAAACGCGATGCGCATGCTTCAATGCCGTCCAGCACGTCGTCGAGAGAAGTCGTCAGCGCCATGATGTCCTCACGCTCGATCGGCGTAATGAACGTTTTATTCAGTTCCTTCAGAATCGTATGAACGAATAGATCGCATTTGCTTTCATACTCCTTCATCGATTTGGCGAAAGCAGCGACATCCGATAGGTCCGATATGCCATTAGCGAAATACTCAACCGCATCAACCAGCGTATCTGCCATCTCTTCGAACGTCTTAAAGAAAATATCTTTTTTCTTGAACATCGTAATCCCCTTTACCGACTTGGATGTTTAGGCGTCTTGCCGAGCCCACAATATCTTAACACAGTTTAGCTGCGAATTGTTAAGAGAATGTAAAGGATTTATGAAAACTTTTATTTTTTTCATAAATAAATTAAAAAAAGACGCGATCCCGTCACAGGATTGCGCCTTCTTCTTCTCTGGAAGCTCATCCGTTAACGTCTGTTAACAGTGTTTCCAATAAATTACGATTGTACCCATGTTACATGCTCGGCAAAGGTAGGATTGTTCGGAACGATATGAAAAAAGGTTTTACCGGGGACAAATGGAAGGTCCTTCCCGTCCTTCACGATCCGGATCATGCCGTCCGGACTGCGTACCCACTCCGCTTCAATGGCTTTGCCCTTCTGGAACAAAACCGCCGAACCGCCTGACTTTAAATCGACGGAAAGCCGGCCCTCGTTGTCCAGCGTTTTATGCCTGGCTCCAAGTACGACCAGGTTCGTGCCGGACAGCTGCTCGTTATTGTTTAAATCGATATGCGGCTTATCGCCGATGGAACGCTTGTAAAGCCCTGTAACCGCATCGTACGCATACCCTACCTTATAGCTTTGCATAAGAAATGTAATGGATATTTCCGTCGCGGGCTCGCCTGCATCTGCCGCTCCGTCTTCCGAGAAGGAGTAGGCCGGAACCGTAACGTCCTTCTTATACTTTTTCATATCCGCGCCCTCGCGCAGCTTCTCCAGGCTCGAATATAGGTTATGCGGCGCCTTCCGTTCCTTGCTCCTCCAGAAGTAGCTGCCCGCGTTCGAGATTTCGTCCAAATAAGGCTTGCCCTGATGCTGCAAAATATCATACCCGTCGTTGCTGGCTCCCGCGTGGGCCAATACGGCGCTGTAGCTGTCTCCGATATCGATTAAATAAGGCCGGATGCTGCGAATCGGTCCGATGGTGTCCGTTACGGCATTCGTGCTTTGGAAGACCGCGATTAACCGCGTAATGCCGCCCTCGGCAAGCACTTCCCATATAACGTCTGCGTTCGTAAGTCCGGACTGCGGACGAGCCGCCGCATAATTGTTGATCATCACGACAATCGGTCTCGCCTTCGCTTCGGTTTCCAGCTTCACCCCGGAGAGCGGCGCATCATAAGGAAGCGGAGTCGGTTCGGGGACCGGAGTCGTATTCACTACGATATCGTTCGTACTGCCAGTCTCTTCCGGCTTCGTATTGTCTCCGCCGCTGCCGCCGTTACATGCCGATACCAGAAGGGAGAGTGACAATAGCAACGTTCCTGCCGATACCTGCAATCGTTTGTTCATGCGCAACCCTGCCTTTTTCCGCTACGTATAGCTTGTATTCGTTTTCACCTTCCTTCCATTTAACCACATTTTGGGACGGATGTCTCGGCAAAAGGCGGCTTTTTTTCCATTTGAACCTACAAAAACAGCGCCGGAACGGCCAAGCGTAAACGCCTGCCGCTTCGACGAACCGTTAGCCGCATCTTCATGCTGCCGGTTCTGCGCTGCTTTCGGGATTCCTCTTTAAATGCTCCAATCATGCCATTCCGCCTGCCGTTTATCGAGACCGCTCAGCCAATCCGAGGTAATCCGGATCGCCGCCTCCTGATGTGTCCGGTTCGAGTACGTATGATTCGCTTGAAAAATAATTTCTTTATCGCATAGGCCTTCATTCCGTGTCCAAAACACTTTCTGATATAGGAAGCTGTAGTCGACCGGAATCAACTCATCGCTTGTGCCGTGCACGAGCAGCACTTCTCCGCTGAACTTCGCAGCCGATTGAAACGGCTGATGCTGCTGCAGCGATTCGAAGAAAACCGGCTGCAGCGTGTAGCCTTGATGATCCGAGCTGCCGCTTGTCACCGCTTCGTCATAGCTGTTTCTGCCGACGATGCGCACAATATCGTTGAAAGGGTAGCCGACCGGCGACCAGAGAACGAGGCGCTTCACTCTTCTGTCCTTCACGGCAGTCATGATCGCGACCGCTCCGCCCAGGCTGTGGCCGAGCAAGACCATCCGCAGAGGATCCACGCATTCCATAGCCGCTAAATAGTCGATTGCGGTTCGGGTCTGATCCACCATCGAATCGAAGCCTAACGCGCCGTAGTCGCCGCTGCTTTCCCCGCAGCCGCCGTAATCAAAGCGCAGCACGTAGGAGCCTTGGGCCGCGAGGGCACGCGCGGTCTTGACGAATAACCGGTCTACCCCGACGCGGGAGCCGATAAAACCGTGGCAGATGATAATCGCCTGCTTCTTCTCCGATTCGTTTCCGCTTACGTCCGACGGGTAATGGAGCGTAGCCGCCAGCTCCAGCCCGTCATGCCGCAGCGTCAATTGTTTTTCCATCCCGATGCCCTCCTTATTAATATAATAATTCCTACCCGTATACTGTGAATTATAGTAAGATCATAATATCAAGTGCCTCGCTGCCTGTCAATGCTCTCATCAGCCGTATCCGTCCAACAAGCAGAAATGCCCGTCGGCATCCTTCCGAGGAAGCAACCGTTTCGCGGTGAAATATAAGCCTTATTATAAGTGCTAAACTACATTCCTATATTTTAGAAAACGGCTATCCGCCGAAGTTACAACACTCCTTAAGATAACCGTTTTATTTATAATTCTTCCCTCAGGAAACGTGCTGCGTCCAATCCGTAGGGAGCTTGGGCAGCCTTTGGATAATTTCCTCCAACGCTTGATCCAGATCAGCGGCAGCGATCGTAATTCTTTCTTGCTTATACTGCTCCGTCGCATGCTGGTAACGAGGGTCATAGTAATGAAGCAGCAGCAGCCTGGCCGCCTCGCCGAAATCGTCTTTCTCCAACGCGCTTCGAATCTCGGCCGCAACAGGCGTATGAATTCGTTTCTCGATCCGTTCGAAGGAACGAATAAAGTCTTCCTTATGCTCCTCGGGCTTATAATCGTTTAAAATATTCATTACTCTCGTCTCGACCGGCATTTCGAGAAATAACGCCGTTCCCGCTTCCTTCGCTTTCACAAGAAATTCGGGAAGCACGATCTTCCCCACCCGTTTGCTCTCGGCTTCAAGGATGAGATAAGGCGCATTTTGCAGGCGGATCAGCTCATGAACCAAACGCGAATCAAACGTCTTCTGGTTGCTGGGCGCTTTGCCGATATGGCCAAAGATCGATCCGCGATGCTCCGCCATCCACTCCAGGTTAAGGACGGGATACCCCCGCTCCTGCAGCCTCGCCAGCAGCTCTGTTTTTCCCGTGCCGGTGAACCCGTTAAGCACGTAACAGGGCGGCAGCTTCGTATAGCTGTCCAGCGTCTCGACAACCCACTTGCGGTAAGCGCGGAATCCGCCGGACAAACGAAACATTTTCAGGCCCATCAGCGATGCAAGGGTTGCCGATGTGCGGCTTCGCATTCCTCCGCGCCAGCAGAATACAATCTTGTTCTTCGGTCCGTCTCCGCCGATGTCCCGGATAAACGCCGGCAGCTTGGCCGATACGATCTCCAGGCCCCTGTCCTTGGCCGCATCCACGCTTTCCTGCTTATAGAGCGTACCGACTGCCGCCCTTTCCGCATCGTTAAAGATCGGGATATTGATGCTTCCCGGAATGGTGGATTCCGCATATTCGGACTCGGAGCGGACGTCGATCAGCTGCGCTTCCCCTTTGCGGTAAAGCTCGAGGAGCTCCTCTACGGTAATATCCTGAAACATGCTGCATGCAGCTCCTTTAATGCGGCCTTACGCCGTAATCATAATTTGTCCGGGATGCTCGGCGGTCACTTCTCCAATGAGATGCGCGTCTACCGACGCGTCCTGCAGCTTGCCGAGCAGAGCTTCCGCCTGTCCCGGATCAACCGCGATCAGCAAGCCTCCCGAAGTAACCGCATCGCATAGGATCCATTGATCGATTTGATCCAACTCTTCCGCAAACGTCACCGAACCTTCGAGATGGGCAAAATTGTTTTTCGTGCCGCCCGGCACGAAGCCCGCTTCCGCCAATTCGCGGACGCGCGGCAGAACCGGAACGTTGGATTTCGAGATACGGATGCCGGCGCCGCTGCCTTTCGCCATTTCCGACGCATGCCCAAGCAATCCGAACCCGGTAACATCCGTACAGGCGTGAACGTCATAGGGCTCCATCGTCTCCGCTGCCGCCTTGTTAAGGGTCGCCATTACCTTTACAACCCGTGCGATTTCCTCATCCGTCAGCTGGTCCTTCTTAATGGACGTCGTCAGAATGCCGACTCCGATCGGCTTGGTTAGAATCAGCTTATCGCCCGGCTTCGCTCCGGCGTTGGTTCGCACCTTGCCGGGATGAACCAGGCCCGTAACCGCCAGCCCGAATTTCGGTTCTTTGTCATCAATGGAATGCCCGCCGACCAGCGTTGCGCCGGCTTCCTTCACCTTGTCCGCCGCTCCCCGCAATATATCGGTCAATATCTGCTTGTCCAGCGTATGAATCGGAAAGGCTACAATGTTCAGCACCGTAAGCGGCTTCCCGCCCATGGCATAGATGTCGCTGATCGCGTTAGCCGCCGCAACCTGCCCGAAGTCGTATGGATCGTCTACAATCGGCGTAAAAAAATCAAGCGTCTGTACAAGCGCCAGCTCATCGCTCAGCTTATAGACGCCGGCATCGTCGCTCGTATCCAGTCCGACCAGCAGATTCGGATTCGGAACCGGCACCGGAAGGCTGCGAAGCACGGCCGAAAGATCGGCCGGTCCGATTTTGCAGCCGCAGCCGCCCTTGCTGGACAGGCTTGTTAATTTTATTTTTTCATTAGAAGTCATTCAACTCTCCCCTTCCCTATTTGCAATCGTTCTGTCATCCTCTTCATCCGGCGGATAGATGACGCGCAGTTCTTCATCCGTAAGCTGCTCCGGCGTCCCGTCGAATGTAATGCGTCCTGCCGTCAGCCCGATAATTCGGGTAGCATAAGCGCGTGCCGCCGAGACATCATGGAGATTCAGCACGACGGTTACCCCTCTCTTGCGATGGAGCTCCTGAATAAAGGCCATTACGCGCTCCGCGGTTACCGCATCCAGGCTCGAGATGGGCTCATCGCCCAGCAGGAGCTTAGGCTTCTGCATCAATACCCGGGCAATCGCGACCCGCTGCTTCTGCCCGCCGCTAAGCTCCTCTACCCTGCGCTTCGCCAGCTCCGCGAGTCCAACTTCCCTCAGCGCCGTCAGCGCGCGCTTCCGGTCCTTGGCCGAGAACGCGCCGAGCAGGCTGCGCCAGTAAGGCATGTCCGCAAAGCCTCCCGCAAGCACGTTCGTCCATACCGACAGGCGGGGCAGCAGGTGAAAATGCTGGAATACCATGCCGATCTCGCCGCGGATGAGGCGCAGCTGTCCCGGATTCATTCCCGTAATCGACTGGCCGTTCCAAAAAACCGTGCCTTCATCCGCCTCAACAAGCCGGTTGATACAGCGGATCAGCGTCGATTTGCCTGCTCCGCTTCGTCCTAACACAGCTACGAATTCGCCGGGCATAATCGTCAAATCGATTTCACCTAGGGCAAATGCTTCTCTATCGCCGTATCTTTTCCTTATCCCGCTTAGCTCCAGCAACTTACTTCACCCGCTTTCGGATCAGCGCGCCGAGATAATCTACGCCCGTAACCAGGACCATGATGAGAACAACCTCGAACGTAACTTTTTGATACATAAATTGCTTAAAATCGTTATACAGCATCTGGCCCAATCCGCCGGCGCCGACAATGCCCAGAATGAGCGTCGTGCGAATCGCCACCTCTAACCGGTAAAAATAATGGGAAAGCACCAGCGGGAGAATCTGCGGAACGATACCGTATACCGCAACGAGCAGCCGGGTGCCGCCGAGCGCTTTGACCGCCTCCTGCGGCCCGTCGTCCGATGCTTCGATCGTTTCGGATATTAATTTGCCAAACACGCCGATATTATGAATGATCAGTGCCATTACCGCCGGCATCGGGCCAAGACCGAGCGTCGGAATGAACACTAACGCCAGTACGAGCTCAGGAATCGATCGGAACAGATTAATCAAGAAACGAATAGAGTCGTATATCCAGCGGGATGGCGTCCAGTTCCGCGCCGCAAGGAAGCTCAGGGGAAACGCGAGCGCCGCGGCGGCAAGCGTACTGAATACGGCAATTTCAAGCGTGTCGACCATCGCTCTCAGCGCTGTTTGCCAATCCGACAGATCCATCGGGAACCAATGCTCGGCGATAAAGCGTGCCGTATTCCCGAGATCGCCGAAAGCGCCGGCTGTGAAGCTGACGCCGGACCCAGACCAGAGCAGCAGGATAATGACCGCCGCGACAGCAATTAATTTTCTCACGGTTACGGACGCGGTTTGATGCGGCCGTCAGCGATTGCCGCTTCCCTGATCGACGCATAATCCTCATTGCCGGCTTTGGTAAAGCCGCTTGCTCCGCCGAAAGCGTTTAGAACGTCAGCATCCGTAATGGTCAGCATGGTCTCCTGAATAATCGCGATATCTTCGGCCGGCATGGTGTTAACTACAGCCCAAGGGTATTGGAACAGCTCTTCCGACTTCCAGATGATTTTATATTGATCGCCGTCGATTTTCCCCTGCTTCACGAGGTTGTTGAAATAAGCGCTGTCGATCGCTCCAACATCCTGCATGTTGTTCTGAATGGCAAGCGCGGTGGCCGTATGATCCCCCGTATAGGTGACGCTTTTAAAATCATGCTCCTGCTGAGATTTGAACACCCCGGCGTCCTTAAGCGCAATACCGGGAATAAGGCTGCCGGAAGTCGAGCTTATGTCGCCGAATGCAAATCTGATATCGCCCGCGTGCTTCACGACATCCTCAAGCGACGCATACGCAGAATCAGCTGGCGCGATCAGATAGGAATAATAATAAGGCTTCCCCTCGATCAGCTGCGTAACAATGGCCTTAACGTCGTACCTCTCATGCGCTTCCACGTAGGTGAGCGGTCCCAGGTAAGACATCTGCACCTTTCCCGCGCCCATGGCCTCTACGACGCCGTTATAATCCGGATAGACCTCCGCCCGCACGCCGTAGCCGAGCTTCTCCGATAGAATAGCGGCAAGCTTGTCCGCTCCTACCTCCATCCGGTTGCTGCCTTGGGCCGGAATGACCCCGATAAGCAGCTCTTCTTTCTTGCTGACGTCCTTCCCGGTTTCGTCCGCCGGCCTTCCGCAGGAAGCCAGTAGCAGACATGAGATCAGGAGACATGTTAATACCAAAAACGATTTTCTTTTTCGGAACATTTCCCTTTTCTCCTCCTCTTCTAAGTTTGTATCTAATAATTGAGATTAACACAATTTTTGTCGAAAAAGAACATCATGGCCACGTAAATACAAGAGCGGCATCCTCCGATTGATGCGCCTTTAACATTTTATCTCCTTGGCGGGACATAATAACAACAGAATGATTTCGATATTGGAGGTGCTGAAAGATGCCTTTATGGATCGAATGGCTGCAGGAGCATTGGCTTTCCTTCTTGATTGTCGTCGGTGTCGTGATTGCGATTATTTACGTGGCGGCAAGGCGGAAATTGTTGTTTTACAAAGAATGACGGCTCAAGCGCCGCTTCGCCTATGCTTCGTGCATAAGCGGCACCCGAACCGTCACGATCGTACCGGCTCCGCGTTCGCTGTCAACGTTAAGCTGACCGCCGTGGAGCTCAATGATTTCCTTGCAGATGGCAAGCCCCAGGCCAGAGCCGCCTTGAGCCGTGTTCGCCTTGTAAAACTTCTCGGTCACATTCGGCAAATGCTCCGCTTCAATGCCGCAGCCGGTATCCGCGACTGTCAGGAGCGCTTCGTTCTGCGCCGCTGCGGTAGCAACCCGAATGGTGCCGCCCGCCGGCGTAAATTTAAACGCGTTATCGATCAAATTGATTAAGACCTGCTTGAGCCGGTTCGCATCGCCCCGAACGACGATAGGCCCTTTGCCGTATGCGGCGATCAGGCGCACCTTCGTCTGCTCCTCCCGCACCGCGAGCTGATTGACCGTCTCCCGCACGGGACTGTTAAAGTCCAGCAGCTCGGTATTCAAATCCATCGACCGCGCCGACAGCTTGGAGAAATCGAGCAAATCCTCGACAAGTCCCGAGAGACGCTCCGTCTCCTTGCTGATGATCGAGAGCCCGAGCTTCACTTCTTCATCGTCCTCCGTCGGTTCGCTTTCCTTCAGCGTCTCGCTCCAGCCCTTGATCGAAGTCAGAGGCGTGCGGAGCTCATGCGAGATCGACGATATAAAATCATTTTTCAGCTTCTCCCGCTTGCTTAACTCCATGGCAAGCGTATTAAACGTTTCCGCAAGCTGGCCGATCTCGTCGTCGTTGCGCTGCAAGGCGCGCCTTGTCCAATCCCCGTCCGCCATATATCGAGCTGCGCGCGTCAGCTCCCGGATCGGCTTCACGATCCGCTGCGCGAGAAACAGGCTGAGACCAAGGAACAAGAGCACGACGCCGATGCCGACGGCCGCGGCCATTCGGATGAGCAAACTGACCATTTCGTCCACCTGCGCAAGCGAAGCCGAATACCGCAGCATCGATACGACCCTCGTTTCATTCCATATCGGGATGGTTACCGATACGACCCGCTCTTGAAAGTAAGGATCAACGCCGCGCCAGCTCCCGGTGCTGCCGGCAATAGCCGTCTTCACATCGGACGTCACATACCGGATATCGGCTGCGAAGCCGTCCGAATCAATCCGGATTTGCCCGGTGCTGTCGAGCAGCTGCAGGCGCGTTCCGCCATCCACCATGTACTGAAGCATATAATCCGCCTGATCCTCGACCGTCAGCGAGGACAGCGACCGGGCATGCTGATTAAGCGCCGACTCCGCCCGCTGCTTGACCGAGCTTTGCGCGCTTCCGTAATAATAGTTCCACATCAAGGCTCCAAATACGCCGCCCAGCACGCTGACGACAAGAACGATGAGCAGAAGATAGCTCCACACCATTCTTGTTTGCACGCTTCTCATTCGCTGCCACCCCGCTTCCAGCGGTAACCGTACCCCCATACGGTTTCGATATATTCCGGATCGGAAGCATTTTTCTCGATTTTCTGCCGGATCCGGCGAATATTCACATCGACGACCTTCAAATCCCCGACGTAATAGCGCCCCCATACCTCCGTCAAAATATGATCGCGGCTGACGCTTTCGCCGACGCGCTCCATCAGCAGCCGGACAAGCGTCCATTCCGTCGGCGTCAGGATGACCTCGCGCTCATCCTTCCACAGCTTGCGCTCGCCGGTCGATAACCGGAACGGCTCTACGGTCAGCACATCCGACTTGGCGGCCGACAAAGACGCCGATACCTGCTCGGATTGAGCCTTAAGCTGGGCCCTGACGAACGATTCCGCTTCTTCCCCGCCCGAATCGGATTGGCTGCTCTGGACAGGCTTAGGCTGAGCGGAAGGATCCGGCTGCATCCGCCGGTAAAGCGATTTGATGCGCGCAATAAGCTCTCCCGGACTGAACGGCTTCTGCACATAATCGTCTGCGCCCAGCTCCAGCCCGTATATTTTATCCTCCTCCTGCGATTTCGCCGTGAGCATAATGATGCCCATCCGCGGATATCGCTCGCGCAGCTGCTCGCATACCTCGAAGCCGCTGATCGTCGGCAGCATCACATCAAGCAGCGCGATATCGAACGGGCCTTGCGTATCGGCATAGGCTAACGCGTCTTCGCCGTTCTCGGCTTCTATGACGTCCATTCCGTTCCGCTTCAGATTGATGCGGACGAAGCCGCGGATGGACTCCTCATCCTCTAACAATAATATTCGCATAAGTCACCGCCGATTTTTGATCTAGAATTTCAAAGAAGAGGCGAACTGCACCTCCACGCCCGTCATCTCGCCGAATGCTTGCTTGTCCGAGTCGGACCAGCTTGCCGGGGGATTCTTCACGAAAGAAATCGCGAAGATGTTGCCGCTGTCGGTAAATAACTGCCGATAGGAACGCGAGCTCTGCTTCCAATCGGCCTGGACGCTTTCCCACTTCCTCTCGGGTACGGCGACTAATGTAGCCAGCTCGGCTTTAGCGCCCGACCTCTCGTTCCAATAATCAATAGCCGCGATAGCGAATGTCTCGGTGCCTATCTTACGCAGCATGTAGCGCCCCACCCATTGGTCGGGGATGCGAAGCTGCACGCCGTAGCGGTAATCGCTGAACTCTTCGACTATTTTGATAAAACCGTCCTTACCGTCCCATTGCATCCAGTCATTAATCCAGATGGAATTCGAATAAGGGACGTCCGGATTTCCCGAAGCCTCCCTTGTCCACTGCATTTCCAGAATACCGTCTTGATTCATATCCCCGCTCATCGTCGGCACGCCGCTTACGCGATATAAGCCAGCCGCTTCATTCGGATAAACCAGCCTCAGCTTGCCCTGCTCCCAAGCATACATCGCCGTGTAGGTGCCATGCGCGCCGGTCGAAGCCTCCAGGATCATTCCATAATGCCGCGGCGAGATTCTACCCATTAACAGTCGTTCATAGGTGTTGACTCCGTTAAAAACGCGCTGCGCAATCAGCTTCTGCAAGCCGCCTTTCTGCCAGTTGTATAGAGACAGCTCAAATTCCGGAGCAGCCAGCTCCTGACTCGTCCCGATTTCGGTAATAACGGCAAGCTCCGCGCTGCCGTCATCGTTCAGGTCGCCCGTCTCCGCATAGGAATAAGGCAGCGACTCGGTTGGCGGCAGCGTAAGCTTGCCTGCCTCGTTGCGCAGAAGTTTCGATTGGAAGGAATAGATCTCCAGCATGTTCGGACTGTCGAAGCCGCCTATCCATCCAATGATGAGCTCCAAGTGCCCATCCCGGTCCAGATCCTCCATCTTCAGCCAAGCGATCTGCCTCGCCAGCGGCTGCTGAACGAGCACCCATGAACGCCAAGCGGAAGCTGTATATTTGAACACCATGATCTCAGGCGTACTATATTCATTGTAATAAGACACGATCGCTTCCTTCGCTCCGTCTCCGTCCACATCCGCAAGGCGAATCGCCTCCATATGCTCCTCCCGGAGCGGAAGCGTAAGCTTGCTGTAGGCGGGCAGCGTTCTCTCGATCGCCTGCACGATCGCTTGCTTATCCGGCGCGATCGCCGGCTTCCGCAGCAGGTCCGCGGGTGCGGCCGTATACCGGCAGCCTGTGGCAAGGATAAGGATCGTAAGAATGACGGCGGGAACGATGCCCGAACGAAATCTTTTCCCCCTTATTCCCTTGCCGGCAGCCTTTCTTGCTTCGTCCAACTTTTGAGCCTCCCCATGCTTGCGTATGACTTATGCTTGATCGGCGGCGACGAATGAATAACCCATTTCTTCCAGGTCGTCGATGATTCCAGGAAGCGCTTCTACCGTATTCTTAATATGCTTGCCGCCGAAAGAATGCATCAATATTATACCACCCGGCTTCGTTTCTGTTCGAATCATTTCGCGCATATCGCTTGGCGGCGTCCCCGCCCAGTCGCGCGTATCGACATTCCAGCCGATAAGCTTGCGGTTATTCGCCTTCAGCACGTTTTTGAGCGTATCGGACACTGCCCCGTAGGGAGCGCGGAACATAGTCGGCGTGAAGCCTACCGCGTCCTTAATGATCGCATCGTTTGTCGACATTTCCTCGAGAATTTGCTGCTTGTTCAGCTTGGACAGGTCCTTGTGATTATAGCTATGATTGCCAATCGCGTGCCCTTCATCCACGATTCTCTTCAGTACTTCGGGATTTTTCTTCACCTGCTGACCCACTACAAAGAAAGTGGCTTTAACACCTTTCTCTTTCAAAATATCCAATATATCCGTCGTATAGCGAATGTCCGGCCCATCGTCGAACGTGAGCGCGACGAGTTTCTCGTCCTTGCCGGGTTTCGTGTCGGCGGCTCCCGGCGGTACGCGCGGGTCGTCAGCGTTAGACGGGTCCGGTACGCGCGGGCCTTCAGCTTCGGACGTATCCGCTGCGCCCCGCCCCGGTTCATCCGAGACGGCCGAGCCCGATTCATCCGCTGCGGAAAGATCCGGCATGTCCGTTACGGCTCCATCAGATGGTTCAGACATATCCGGTCCGGTTGATCCATCCGGCATGGTCTGCCCATCCGGCCGATCTGCCGCTATTGCGTCATCCGGATCGTTTCCATGATCGCGCGGCGGTCTTCCAACCGCAGCGCCGCTATCCTGCTCCGGCTCCCAGCTGCCGTGGGTCACTCCGCCATCCGATGCCGATCCGCCATCGCCGATAACGACAAGTTCGCCGACATCCTTGGTTCCCCCTGCCGTCAGCGGTCCTTCGCCTGCAATCGGGCTGCTTCCTGCGGGCACGAGCGCGGATAAGCCAAGCGACTGACTCATCGCACAACCGCCGATCCATACCATTACCGCTGCCAAAATGATCAAAACCAACAACCTGCGACGACGCTTTTTTGCTTTCTCCATTTCGCTCACCTTCTATTCCTCGCTGATAGTTTTATCATAGAAGAATAGGAGAGTAAGAGAGTTACAAATTAGTAACATGGTTCGAGCCCTATCGAGCGGAAGGGACTGCTTCTCTCTTTACGCGACAATATCTAATAAAAAAGCTCAACCCCGCTGCCTGAAATCGGCAACGGAATTTGAGCTTTTATACGAAGTCGTTTCTAGGCCGCCCCGGATGAATTAACGAAGCGCCTTAGCCGCGATATCCGTACGGTTCTGCTTGCCTTCAAAATCAATCACGCTGACCGCTTCATACGCTCGGGCGCGGGCCTCCGCGATATCGCGGCCGCGGCCGACAACGCCGAGAACGCGCCCGCCGTTCGTGACGAATTGGCCTTCCTTCTCGGCCGTCCCGGCGTGGAACACCAGCGCGCCCTGCGCCTCGGCTTCTGCCAGGCCCGTTATGACGCGGCCCTTCGGATACGAAGCCGGGTAACCCTCAGATGCGACAACGACGCAAACCGCCGCTTCGTCGCTCCACCGGATATCCAGCTGATCCAGTCTGCCGTTAAGCGATGCGATAACAATATCGAGCAGATCGGTCTGCAGCCGCGGCAATACAACCTGCGTCTCCGGGTCGCCCATGCGCGCGTTGAATTCGATCGTCTTCGGGCCGTCCTTCGTGATCATGAGGCCTGCGAACAATACGCCGCGGAAAGGACGACCTTCGCTAACCATCGCTTTAGCGGTAGGGATAATGATGTTCGCGATAGACTCGTCAATAATGGCCTGATCGATATGCGGAAGCGGTGTGTAAGTTCCCATCCCGCCCGTATTCGGACCCTTGTCACCGTCGAAAATCGGCTTATGATCCTGAGCCGGCACCATCGCCCGCACCGTCTCGCCGTCCACGAAGGCAAGAATGGACATCTCCTGCCCTTCCAGAAATTCTTCGATGACGATTTGGTTGCCCGCTTCGCCGAACACCTTATCGACCATCGCTTCGCGCAGCGCTTGCTCCGCTTCCTCAAGCGTTGCCGCTACCGTAACGCCTTTGCCGGCTGCAAGGCCGTCCGCTTTTATGACGATCGGAGCCGTCTGCTCTCGCAGGTAAGCGGAAGCCGATTCATAATCGGTGAACGTCTCGTATTTCGCTGTCGGGATGTTGTATTTCTTCAGCAGGTTTTTCATGAAGATTTTGCTGCCTTCGATCTCGGCTGCGTTTTTGCGCGGACCGTAGGTCTGGATGCCCTCTGCTTCGAAGGCATCCACGATGCCGTCCGCAAGCGGGTCATCCGGTCCGACGAATACGAGGTCGACCGACGCGTCCTTCGCGAAACGGATCAGCTCGTCGAACTGGCTTACCGCGATCGGCACGCACTCGGCAAGCTGCGCGATGCCGGCGTTCCCCGGCGCGCAGAAAACTTCCTTCACCTTCTCGCTCTTCTTCAGCGCCCAGACAATCGCATGCTCCCGTCCGCCGCCGCCAACTACTAAAATGCGCATATAAATTCAACCTCCCAAGTTACTCGGTCATTCTCCGCCTTCATCGATAAGCTCTGTGCCGTGCCGTGTGGAATTAGTGGGGCAAGGCTCTAGTGTTTAAAGTGGCGAACGCCCGTGAATACCATCGCGATGTTATTCGCGTTCGCGGCAGCGATCGACTCTTCGTCCTTAATCGAGCCGCCCGGCTGGATGATTGCCGTAATGCCTGCTTTTGCCGCCAGCTCTACCGTATCTCCCATCGGGAAGAATGCATCGGAAGCGAGAGCTGCGCCCTGTGCTTTCTCTGCCGCTTGCTCGATAGCGATACGGGCAGCGCCCACGCGGTTCATTTGACCGGCGCCAACGCCTACCGTCATATCATCCTTAGCCAGCAGGATTGCATTCGACTTCACGTGCTTAACGACCTTCCATCCGAACAGAAGCTGCTTCAGCTCTTCCGCGGTCGGTTTACGGTCCGTCACAAACTGCAGATCCGATTCCGTCAAGCTGTGAACATCGCTCTCTTGTACAAGCATGCCGCCGTCAACCGATGTCACGACCCACTCCGGCTTGCGCTCGCCGGCTGCGGACAATGCGCCCAGCTTGAGCAGGCGGATGTTTTTCTTTTTCGTCAAAATATCCAAAGCTTCCGGCGCAAAGTCCGGCGCAATAATAATTTCCAGGAAGATACTACCGAGCAGCTCGGCCGTATCCGCGCCGATTGTGCGGTTAGCCGCCACAATACCGCCGAAGATCGAGGTCGGGTCGGCTTCGTACGCTTTTTGATACGCCTCGTGAATGGAAGCGCCGATCCCTACACCGCATGGATTCATGTGCTTAACCGCAACCACTGCCGGCTCGTCAAATTCCTTCAGAATCGCAAGCGCAGCGTTCGCGTCATTGATATTGTTGTACGAAAGCTCCTTGCCGTGCAGCTGCTCTGCCGTTGTGACATTGCCCGGCGCCGCAAGCGGCTTGCTGTAGAAAGCGGCCTTCTGGTGCGGGTTCTCGCCATAGCGCAGATCCTGTACCTTCTCATAAGTGACCGTGTAAGACTCAGGAAGCGGCTCGCCCATTTGCTTCGAGAGGTAATCGGAGATCAGGGAGTCGTACGCCGCTGTGTGACGGAAAACTTTTGCCGCAAGACGCTTACGCGTTTCGAGCGAAGTATCACCGCCGGCCTTCACTTCCGCTAGAATCGTTTCGTAATCGCCGGCGTCGACGACAACCGTTACGAAAGCGTGGTTTTTGGCAGCGGAGCGGAGCATGGTCGGACCGCCGATATCGATATTCTCGATGGCGTCCTCATAGGAAACATCCGGTTTCGCGATCGTTTCCTTGAACGGGTACAGGTTAACGATAACAAGATCGATGTAGTCCAAGCCAAGCTCTTTCATCGCTTTCTGGTGCTCTTCGTCATCGCGAACCGCAAGCAGGCCGCTATGTACAGCCGGGTGCAGCGTCTTCACGCGTCCGTCCAGAATCTCAGGGAACCCCGTCACTTCGGAAATGCCGATGACCGGAACCCCTTCCTTCTGCAGCAGGCTGAACGTCCCGCCCGTTGAAATAATTTGCACGCCTTGGCTTGCCAACTCTCTGGAGAACTCCACGATTCCCGTCTTATCGGAAACACTGATTAACGCTCTGCGAATTGCCACGCAATACAACCTCCTCGTCGTTTTGACCAACCTTTATTTTAACCAAGCTGAAACGCCTATCGGCGTCCTTATTTGAGGACGCAACAGATCTAATTTCCAGATCTAATCGACCAGACTTCCGCCTCATGAGCTCATAACCGCCGCATCCGGCGCCATTAGATCTAACTTTTAGATCTAATGAGCCTAAGCCAGCTCATATTAGCGGATTAGATCTCATTTCCAGATCTAATCGACCAGACTTCCGCCTCATGAGCTCATAACCGCCGCATCCGGGCGCCATTAGATCTAACTTTTAGATCTAATGAGCCTAAACCAGCTCATATTAGCGGATTAGATCTCATTTCCAGATCTAATCGATCAGCCAACTACCGGCGCACCGTTACGCGCCGTCCATCCAGCGAGACGCGGCCCTGCGCGATCTTCTGGATGACGGTAGGCAGCAGCGCTTGCTCCGCCGCGTGAATGCGCTCGGCGAGCGAGGCCTCCGTGTCCTCGTCCGCCACCTCCACCGCGGCCTGCGCGATGATCGGCCCGCTGTCCATGCCGCCGTCCACGTAATGGACGGTAACGCCGGTCAGCTTAACGCCGTACGCCAGCGCTTGGCCGATGCCGTTCACCCCGGGGAAAGCCGGCAGCAGAGCCGGATGGATATTGATCATCCGGCCGTAATACGGCTCCACAAGCACGGACGTGATGATGCGCATATAACCCGCCAGCACGATCAGCTCGACGCCGCGCCGTTCCAGCTCGGCGGCAATTTCCGTCTCGTAAGCCTCGCGGGACGGGTATTCCTTCGGCGTGAACAGGAACGTGTCCACGCCGGCTTCGCGCGCCCGCTCTACGACGGGAGCGGCGGGCCTGTCACAAACAAGAAGCTCGATGGTTACATCGAGCTTCCCCTCCCGCACCGCTTCCGCGATCGCTTGGAAGTTCGAGCCTTGTCCCGAGGCGAAAACGGCGATGCGAAGCGATCCCATTATACGTCCGCTCCCGTAAACGTCACGATGCGGCTTCCTTCCGTAACCGTTCCGATACGGTAAGCCTGCTCGCCAAGCTCAGCCGCGATGCGAAGCGCCTCGGCAGCTTGATCGGCCGGAACGACAACCACCAATCCGATGCCCATATTGAACGTTGTGAACATATCGCGGTTCGAGATGCCGCCCTTCTGCTGCATCAGCTCAAAAATCGGGAGGATCGGCCACGATCCGTACGCGATATCTACGTTAACGCCATCCGGCAGCACGCGCGGAATATTTTCGATAAAGCCGCCGCCCGTAATATGCGCCATGCCTTTCACTTCCACCTGCTCAATCAGCTTCAGCGCCGATTTCACATAGATGCGAGTCGGCTCGAGCAGAACGCCGCCAAGCTTCGCGCCGCCAAGCTCGTCAAGCTGCTGATCCAGCGTGTAACCCGCTTCTTCGAGCAGCAAGCGGCGTACAAGCGAGAAGCCGTTGCTGTGAATGCCGCTGGAGGCAACACCGATGACCGCGTCGCCGGCCGCAATCGTGGAACCGTCGATCATTTTTTTCTTATCGACGATACCGACCGTGAAGCCCGCGATATCATACTCGCCGGCTGCGTACATCCCCGGCATCTCTGCCGTCTCGCCGCCGATCAGGGAACAGCCCGCCTGCACGCAGCCCTCCGAAATACCGGCGACGATCGCTTCGATTTTCTCCGGCACAACCTTGTCGCATGCCAGGTAATCGAGGAAGAACAACGGCTCCGCGCCCTGTACGATAATATCGTTCACGCACATCGCAACGGCATCAATGCCGATCGTGTCATGCTTGTCCATGGCAAAAGCAAGCTTCAGCTTCGTGCCGACGCCGTCCGTACCGGATACAAGCACAGGCTCCTCGTACTTGTCCTTGTTCAGGCTGAATAGTCCGCCGAAGCCGCCCAGCTCCGCCAGCACCTCGGGGCGGTAAGTCCGCTTCACGTGTTTTTTCATCCGTTCAACCGCTTCGTTACCAGCCGCAATATCGACGCCGGCTTTTTTGTACGCTTCTGACACTCTCGGTCAACTCCTTAAAATTTTCTGCGGGCCGAAACGCCGTGCGCCGTCCCGTCCATACGGAGGCGTATATTCGTTTCGCTGTGCCCGCTTATGATTAACAGCTGCAGCTCTTATCCGACTCTTCGTTAACCGGCGTTGGATAATCGTTATTGAAACAAGCCAGACACATGCCGCGATTATACGCGCCGTCATTGCCGCCAACTGCTTCAATAAAGCCCTCGTCGCTCAAAAAGGATAATGAATCCGCATTAATCTGCTTCCGGATTTCTTCAACCGTCCGGGAGGAAGCAATCAGCTCCTTGCGGTCGGGCGTGTCGATGCCGTAATAGCAAGGGTTCTTGAACGGCGGCGACGTAATCCGCACATGCACCTCGGTCGCGCCAGCTTCGCGAAGCAGAGTGACGATACGAAGCGAGGTCGTGCCGCGAACGATCGAGTCGTCAATCATCACGACGCGTTTGCCTTCCACCACCTTGCGGACGGCGGACAGCTTCATCTTCACGCCTTTCTCGCGCAGCTCCTGGGAAGGCTGAATAAAGGTCCGGCCGGTATATTTATTCTTGATAAGTCCAAGCTCATACGGAATGCCGGTCTGCTCCGCATAACCGATCGCCGCCGAGATGCTCGAATCGGGCACGCCCGTTACGATATCCGCGTCGACGAACGATTCCTGCGCCAGCTGGCGACCCATCCGTTTGCGGGCCGAATGAATGTTAATGCCGTTAATATCACTGTCGGGCCGGGCAAAATAAATGTATTCCATCGCGCATGTCGCGCGGCGCTCCACCTCGGCATAACGATCCTGGCGCATGCCGTCCGCGTCGAAAATAAGCAGCTCGCCCGGCTGTACGTCACGCTCATACTCCGCGCCGATCGTCTCAAAAGCGCAGGACTCCGACGAGAAAACGTAGCCCTCGCCGATACGGCCCATCACGAGCGGACGAAGGCCGTTCGGATCGGACGCGACAAGCAGCTTGTCGTTCGTCATGATCAGGAAAGCGAATCCCCCGATAATACGCTGCAGCGCTTCCTTCGCAGCCGTCTCGAAATCCTTCGACGAGCGGGCGATCAAATGCGCGATAACCTCCGTGTCGCTTGATGTTTGGAAGATCGAGCCCGACATTTCCAGCTCTTTGCGAATTTCGGGCGCATTCACGATGTTGCCGTTCGTCGCGACCGCAAGGTCGCCGTCTCTATAGCGGAAAATAAGCGGCTGCGCGTTGGCGAGCTTGCTTTCTCCCGCCGTCGAATAGCGGACATGGCCGATTGCGCGGTCTCCCGCCAGCATGTCCAGCTTCTCCTTGTCGAACACTTCCTTCACAAGGCCCATGCCGCGGTGATACGCGAACTTTTTGTCGTTCTTCGTATCGACCGTGCAGATGCCCGCGCTTTCCTCGCCGCGGTGCTGCAGCGCATGAAGGCCGTAATAGGAGAGATTCGACGCCTCGGGGAGATTGAACACCCCGAATACGCCGCATTCCTCGCGCAATTTATCAAAAATATCGTCACGGCCGATGCCTTCGTTATAGTGGTCTCCCGTCCACAGCACAGGCTCCTGTCTTATTTCATCAGACATGGAATCGCATCCTTCCAGACCTTCTCCAGTTGTTGTACCGGCGCCTGAATGCCGGCTTTTC
Source organism: Paenibacillus harenae DSM 16969 (assembly GCF_000422465.1). GTDB lineage: Bacteria > Bacillota > Bacilli > Paenibacillales > Paenibacillaceae > Pristimantibacillus > Pristimantibacillus harenae. The sequence goes on from NZ_KE383844.1 coordinate 218,050, forward strand.
CATTGACGCTGATGGTCAGGCTTCTGCCTTTAACCGATCCGATCGCCGCATTGGCCACGCCTTGCCCGGTGAGCCATGCTTGCAGCTCCGCCGCTTGCTCCGGCTTAGCCGACAGCAGGATGCGGGACTGCGATTCGCTGAATAACAGATGGTCCGCCCGCAGATCGGACGTCAGCGAGACTTCCGCCCCGAGGCGCCCGCTGATGCAGGACTCGGCAACCGCTGCCGCGATTCCGCCTTCGGACAAGTCATGCGCCGAAGCGACGAGACCCTTCTGGATCGCGCCAAGCACCGCGCCTTGTACTTTTTTCTCCGTTGCCAGATCGATGACCGGCGGACGGCCGCTTGCCGCGCCTTCCAGCACGTATTGCAGCTCGCTGCCGCCAAGCTCCGCTTTCGTCTCGCCGACGAGAATGATAACGTCGCCTTCCGCTTTGAAGCCTTGCGTCGTAATGTGATCAATATCATGCACGAGACCGACCATGCCGATAACCGGCGTCGGGTAGATCGCGCCCTTCGCGTTCTCGTTGTACAAGCTCACGTTGCCGCCGATAACCGGCGTATTCAGCGTCACGCAAGCTTCGGACATGCCGTCCGCCGCTTTCTCGAGCTGCCAGAATACTTCCGGCTTCTCCGGATTGCCGAAGTTCAGGTTATCCGTAACGGCGAGAGGCTCGGCGCCGGAGCAGATAATGTTGCGCGCAGCCTCGGCCACCGCGATGCGTCCGCCTACTTCCGGATCCAAATAGACGTAACGGCCGTTACAGTCCGTCGTCATCGCAAGCGCCTTGCGCGTGCCGCGGATCGTCACAACTGCCGCATCGGAGCCTGGTTGAACGGCCGTCGATGTGCGAACCATGTAGTCATATTGATTGTAGACCCACTCTTTGCTAGCGACCGTAGGGGAAGCAAGCACTTTCTCGAGAGCGCCGGTCAGGTCGGTTACTTCCGCAAAAGCCGCCGTGTCGACCGCAGCGTTTTCGCTGTAGTATGCAGGCTCCTTCGAAGGCTTCTCGTATACCGGACACTCGTCTACGAGCGCTTTAACCGGCATATCGGCTACCTGTTCCCCTTTGTGGAACAAGCGGAGACGTCCGTCATCGGTTACTTTGCCTACTTTGGCGCAAATAATGCCCCAACGCTCAAAAATTTCCTTCGCCTGCTCCTCATGGTGCGGCTCCACGACGAAGAGCATGCGCTCTTGCGACTCGGAAAGCATCATTTCGTAAGGCGTCATATCCGTCTCGCGCTGCGGCACCTCGTCAAGGTACAGCTCAAGGCCGTTGCCCGCCTTGGATGCCATCTCCGCGCTGGAGCAGGTAAGGCCCGCCGCACCCATATCCTGAATGCCAAGCACGATGCCGGAATCGATCAGCTCAAGCGTCGCTTCCATAACCAGCTTCTCCATGAACGGGTCGCCGACTTGCACCGCGGTGCGTTTCTCTTCGGATTCTTCCGACAATTCGACGGAAGCGAAGGTCGCGCCGTGAATGCCGTCGCGGCCGGTTGCGGGGCCAACGTAAAATACCGGGTTGCCTACCCCTTTCGCCACGCCGCGCTGAATTTTATCGTGATCGATGAGGCCGACGCACATCGCGTTAACGAGCGGATTGCCCTCATAGCTTTCGTCGAACATCACCTCGCCCGCAACCGTCGGGATCCCGATGCAGTTGCCGTAACCCGCGATGCCGCTGACGACATGCTCGAACAAATATTTGACGCGTTCATTCTCAAGGTTGCCAAAGCGCAAGCTGTTCAGCAGAGCGATCGGACGCGCGCCCATGGAGAAAATATCGCGGATAATGCCGCCGACGCCGGTCGCCGCTCCTTGATAAGGCTCAACCGCCGAAGGATGGTTATGCGATTCGATTTTGAAAACGACCGCCTGGTTGTCGCCAATATCGACGATGCCCGCGCCTTCGCCGGGACCCATCAGGACGCGAGGGCCCGTGACGGGGAACTTTTTCAGAATCGGCTTGGAGTTCTTATAGGAGCAGTGCTCCGACCACATGACGCTGAAAACGCCAATCTCCGTATAGTTCGGCTTACGGCCCAGAAACCCGCAAATAAGCTCATATTCATAATCGGATACGCCAAATTGGCTGTAAATCTTCTGATCGGCAATTTGCTCCGCCGTCGGTTCCTTAGCCGTTAACTGCTGCGCCATGTTGTTCCCTCCATGCATTCAAAATCGATGTAAACATCCGTTTGCCGTCTTCCGAGCCCAGCAGTTGATCGATCGCGCGCTCCGGATGAGGCATCATGCCGACGACGTTGCCCGCTTTGTTGCTGATGCCGGCGATATTTTCAACCGAACCGTTCGGATTCGTGTCGCCCGCGTAGCGGAATACGATCTGATTGTTCGCTTTAAGCTCGGCAAGCGTTGTGTCGTCGCAGAAGTAATTGCCCTCGCCGTGCGCGATCGGAATGTTGATCATTTCGCCTTTCGAATACTGATTCGTGAAGGCGGTTGTGTTGTTCGCCACTTCAAGCTGCTCCTGCTGGCATACGAATTTCAGTCCGTTGTTGCGGATCAATGCGCCGGGCAGAAGGCCCGCTTCCGTCAAAATCTGAAAACCGTTGCAAATGCCAAGAATATACTTACCGGCTTCCGCCGCCTTTTTCACTTCGTTCATAACCGATGCGAATTGGGCGATCGCGCCGCAGCGCAAGTAATCGCCGTAAGAGAAGCCGCCCGGAACGAGAATGGCGTCATACGCGGACAGGTCCGTTGCCGTATGCCATACATAGTCGACGGATTGCCCGATCGTGTCTTCAACGGCTTTGAAGCAGTCTATATCGCAGTTAGAGCCGGGAAATACGAGTACCGCAAACTTCATCGCCTTATCCCTCCAGTTCAAATCGGAAGTCTTCTACAACCGTGTTCGCGAACAGCTTCTCGCACATCGCTTTGACGCGTGTCTCCGCTTCCGCGCGATCGTTCGTATCCAGCTCGACTTCCAGATATTTGCCGATGCGCACTTTTTCGACTTCGTTGAAGCCGAGCGAGTGCAGCGCACCTTGTACAGCTGTTCCTTGCGGATCTAAAACGTTTTGCTTGATAGTGACGTAGACGGTTGCCTTCATAGTAGCCTCCTGGAAAATGGGTTTTTCTCGGTAGTTAGTTTGCTGAAAATGCATGGTCGCGCGGGCGCGGGAGTGTATGCCTGCGTCGCATTCGAAGCCGGGAAAATTTGATTGCGCGCGCTGCGGTAATTTCCCGGACTTCAAGATGCGATCGCTGCCGCTCTCCGGCAGACACTTCCCGCTCTCCGCGCTCTCGCATTTTCACAAAATAACTCGCGAGGTTGGTCGGTGAAGCAAAGGTACAGCCGCGCTTGGCAGCTGGCTGCGATTTTTTTGGATGCAGCGGCTTTGCCGCCTTCCGTCTGCTTTTGGAACGAGCGCTGGGCGGCTCGTCTGTTCGTTATGCAATAACGGTAATTTCTGGCGTTATTTCTGCTGAAGCGCAAGGTTACTGGCGAATAGCGGTAATTTCTAATGTTATTATGCCTATTTCGGCGTCTGGCGGAAATATTCTATAGTTCGGCGCCAGTCAAGCGGCGGTAGATGTCGCGGTAGCGGGCCGTTGTTTCAGCAACTACGGAATCGGGCAACGGAGCCGGCTTGCTGTCGCGGTCCCAATCGGAGCCGAGCAGATAGGTGCGCACCGGTTCTTTGTCCATGCTGTCGATTTCGATGTCATAAGCATAGTTCGCCTCCGCCCAGAAACGGGAAGAGTCCGGCGTAAATATTTCATCGATGAGAATCACTTTGCCGTCGATAAGTCCGAATTCGAATTTGCAATCGGCGAGAATAATGCCATGCTCCGCGCAATAACCGTGCGCGAATTCGTAAAGCTTGATGCTCCGGTCGCGAAGTTCCTCAGCGAGCTCTGCGCCGACCATTTCGGCCATCTTCCCGAACGGAATGTCCTCGTCATGGCCGATGTCATTCTTCGCCGCCGGCGTGAAGATCGGCGATGGGAAACGTTCGTTTTTGCGCATGCCTGCCGGAAGCCCGATGCCGTTAATCGCCGACGTCTGCTGGTATTGTCTCCAGCCGCCGCCCGTGATATAGCCCCGGACGACGCATTCGATGTCGATGCGTTCCGCTTTGCGCGTCACCATGATGCGGTTCTTGAGCAGCTCGGGCTCCGTTACAAGGCCGCCCAGCTTCTCCACGTCGGTATGAACCACGTGATTCGGTTGAATATCGGCCGTTTGCTCGAACCAGTACGCCGACAGGCGGTTCAGTACGTTTCCTTTGTCCGGCACCGCCGGGTCCAGCACATAGTCGAATGCCGAGATCCGGTCGGTCACGACGATCAGGAAATGCTCGCCCAGATCGTAAAGCTCGCGTACCTTGCCCTTATAAATCAGCGGAGCCTTAATATAATCGACGGCCGTCGATAAAGCTTGCGGTTGTGCGCTCATCCGGCTTTCCTCCCCTTAGTACAATCCCAAACGCGTGAAGATCGTATCGACATGCTTCAAATGCCATGCCGGGTTAAAGCAATCCTCGATTTCCTCTGCGGAGAGCACCTCGGTAATTTCCGGTGTCGACTCGACGATCGAGCGGAATTGGCGCTGCTCCTCCCAAGCCTGCATCGCGCGCGGCTGAACCGTATCGTACGCCTGCTCGCGGCTGAAGCCTTTGTCAATCAGCTTCGTCATGACGCGGCCGGAGAACGGCACGCCGTACGTCGCCTGCATGTTGCGCTTCATATTTTCCGGGAACACGGTCAGGTTGTTGATGATGTTACCCAGTCGGTTCAGCATGTAGTTCAGCAGCATCGTCGCATCCGGCAGGATGACGCGCTCCGCCGACGAATGGCTGATGTCGCGCTCATGCCAGAGCGGCACGTTCTCGTAGGCTGTCAGCATATGGCCGCGAATGACGCGGGAGAGGCCGGACATGTTCTCGCAGCCGATCGGGTTGCGCTTATGCGGCATCGCCGACGAACCCTTCTGCCCCTTCGCGAACGGCTCTTCCACCTCGCGGAATTCGCTCTTCTGCAAGGCGCGAATCTCGGTTGCGAACTTGTCGAGCGAAGTAGCGATCAAAGCGATCGAAGCCATATATTCGGCGTGACGGTCGCGCTGCAGCGTTTGCGTCGAGATTGGAGCTGCCGTTATGCCGAGCTTCTTGCAGACGAACTCCTCAACGAAAGGATCGATGTTCGCGTACGTGCCGACGGCGCCGGACATTTTGCCGAATTGAACGCCGTTAGCCGCATGGTTGAAGCGCTCCAGGTTCCGTTTCATTTCCTCGTACCAAAGCGCCATTTTCAAACCGAACGTGGTAGGCTCCGCATGAACGCCATGCGTACGGCCCATCATCGGCGTATCTTTATATTGAATCGCTTTGTTGCGGAGAATCTCGACAAAACGTTCAATATCCTTTCTCAAAATCTCATTCGCCTGCAGCAGCAGATAACCAAGCGCGGTATCTACGACGTCCGTAGACGTTAAGCCGTAATGCACCCATTTGCGCTCCGGCCCGACCGTTTCCGATACGGCGCGGGTGAACGCGATGACGTCGTGGCGCGTGTCCTGCTCGATTTCATAAATGCGGTCGATATTGAAGCTTGCACTGCGGCGAAGCGCCTCAACGTCCTCCTTCGGAATGACGCCAAGCTCGGACCAAGCCTCGCATGCGCAAAGCTCAACCTCCAGCCACGCTTTGAATTTGTTCTCCTCCGTCCAGATCGCTCTCATTTCCGGTCTGCTGTAACGCTCCAACATGATTGCTTCACACCTTCCAAATAGTCGTTTCTTCAATCCAGCCCAGCGCGGCGTCTATGTGAGAAGCCAGCACGTTCACGTGGCCCATCTTCCGCTTCTCGACCGCATCCTTCTTCCCGTACAAATGCACCTTCGGCGCGGCTCCGAACCGCTCCGCCGCCTCATCCCTGCCGGCCATCCGCGCAAGCAGCGGCTCTAGATGCTGGCCGAGCACATTTACCATGACGACCGGGCTCATGAGCGCCGTATCTCCGAGCGGCAAACCGCATACCGCGCGCACATGCTGCTCGAATTGCGACGTCCGGCAAGCCTCCATCGTGTAATGTCCGCTGTTATGCGGCCGCGGCGCAAGCTCGTTCACGAACAGCTCGCCGCTCGCCGTATAGAACAGCTCCACGGCAATGAGTCCGACAACGCCCAAGCCCTCCGCGATCCGGATCGCGAGGCGCTCGGCTTCGCGCTGCACCGTTTCGCCGATCCGTGCCGGCACGATGGATAAATGCAATATATTATCGACGTGTATATTTTCCGCAACGGGGAAAGCTTTTATTTCACCCTGCGGATTTCGCGCCGCTATAACCGATAATTCCTTCTCGAAGCGGATGAACTGCTCCAGCACGAGCTGAACGCCCGCCCGCGCCAGCGTCTCATACGCTTCCGGGATTTCTTCCTCGCCTCGGATGACCCACTGGCCCTTGCCGTCGTAACCGCCCGTCGCCGTCTTCAGCACGCAGGGCGTTCCGAAGCGCTTCACCGCCTCGCGAAGCTCGTCTACGCTGCGGATTTCGCTGTACGGCGCAACCCGTACGCCCGCCGCTTCAATCGCCCGCTTCTCGCGCAGCCGGTGCTGCGTCGCGTAGAGCAGCTCGCTGCCCTGCGGCACGTAGGATTCCGCCATCAGCATCGCCGCTACGCTGGCATCGACATTTTCGAATTCGTATGTGATGACATCCGAACGTTTAGCGAGCTCGCGGGCCGCTTCGCGATCGTCATACGCCGCTGTGATTTGTTCCGCGACCTGTCCGGCCGGCGCGTCCGGCGTCGGATCCATTGCGACGAAGCGATACCCCATCGCGCTGCCCGCATTCGCCATCATCCGCCCGAGCTGGCCCCCGCCGAGAATGCCGATCGTGCTTCCCGGCAGCACGGTCTTCGGCTGCTGCTTCAACACTCCGCCGCTCATAACGTCTCGCTGCTCTCGAGCACTTCCCGCTTCACGCGCTCGCGTCTGGCTTGCACGCGCGCCTGAACCTCGGGATCGAACGCTCCGAGCATTTGCGCAGCCAGCAGGCCGGCGTTCGTACCGCCCGCGTTGCCGATCGCTACGGTAGCGACCGGAATGCCGCCGGGCATCTGTACGATCGACAGCAGCGAATCGAGCCCGCTCAAATTCGACGACTTCACGGGAACGCCAATAACCGGCAAAATCGTCTTCGCAGCGACCATGCCGGGCAAATGCGCAGCTCCGCCGGCTCCGGCGATAATCACCTTCAGCCCGCGTTCAACCGCGGTCTCCGCATATTCAAACATTAAATCCGGCGTCCGATGCGCCGAAACGACCTTTTTCTCATAAGGAATTTGCAATTCCTCCAGAACTTCGCAGGCTAATTTCATTGTGTCCCAATCCGATTTGCTGCCCATGATGACGCCCACCTTCGCCGACATGCGATCAAACCTACCTTCATATGAGATGATAAAAACGTAAAAAGGCCCGTCAGCAACCTATATAATAAGAGGATTGCCGCTGGACCCGAGCTTAAAGCGATAGGGATCTATCACTTCGGTATGAAACGAATGCAGCGGTTCAACGAGCCCCAAAGAGACAACAGAAGGCTGCCCCGTTAGAGAGGCAACCTGAACCCGCGAAAGGTCGTCGATCCGCTGCGATTATTCGTTTCAATAGCTCGTAGTCCGAAAATTAAGGTTTCCGGGTAGAAACATTCAGGCCATATCCCAAATATATACGAGATTTCTTGGGCGGTATACTCCGCCTCAAACCTATTCTAGTTTATCGAATCCCCCTGCTACTGTCAACAAAATACGAACATTAAAATGGGGTTCTTTTGGAAAGGTTCGCTTTTCCGGTCTATCTATCCAAAAACTCCCTCGTTAAGAGGACCCTATTGCCAGAAGATGGTTTTTCATTCGAATAGGAACGCCTTTTCTTGTGCAGCGGTTAACCGGCCTTTAATGCGAAAAGGGACCCCTGGATCAAGCAGGCAGTCCCTCTTTCTTTAATTTTCTATAAGACTGTTCAGCGGAACCTCTTGCTCCTGCTCCGGCTGGTCAAGCGGGTAGATTCGAGCCGTTTCGTTATTTTCATCCACATGCTGGATATAAACAGGTGTCCCTTCATAGGACACATTAGCCATGACGGACGATTCGGCAATCTCCATTGCACGTTGTTTGTTCATTAGCAGCCGCCTCCATTCCTGTGCGAATGGTTTTAATGTTTCTCAAACTTGCCGATTTATTCTGCCCTCTCATGAATTGCTTTTCTTTATGGCTTTAAATCGAATGGCCTGTTCGATATCGGTGACCAACGTTTCCAATCCGCACGCGGCCAGCCGTACTTTTTATTCACCGATCGTTTGCCGGTCCGGCGCCGAGTAGGCGATGATCATACGGCATGGCTCCCAGCCGACCGCCGTCGCGTTATGCGCGACGTTCCGCGGAATGCGCAGCATCATGCCGGTCTCCAGCCGGAACACCTCGTCCCCCAGCGTATGATCGCATTGACCGGACAGGACGAAGATAATTTCCTCGCAATTCGGGTGCGCGTGTCTCGGGTTCGATTGTCCGGCGTTAATATAGACCATGCCGAACGTCATTTCGCTGTCCGGATCGATCTCCTGGCTGCAAAGCCAGCGGATTTTACCCCAATCCTGTTCAAACAATTGCCCCAAGTCCTCGCTTCTAATGTCCGTTACAGTTGCCATTGCGTCATTCTCCTTTTGCATGTGGATTACTTACCGGTTCGGGCATCGGAATCGCGGCTAATTCGGATTTCCCCTTCATGACGGATTATAATTCCGCGTTACGCATCGATCGGGCCGACTCTTCCTTGCAGCTCATAAGCCGAAATGCGCGAAGAACGCCTTCCAGTGCCTCTTTCGGCAAAATGCGTTTCATTTAAGGAAACCTTGTTGAATTAGACTCATTATAGTGTACCTATTTATTACCCGCAACCGTTTTCTCATTATTTGGGCGCTGCCAGGCGCGTAAAGAACAAAATCACGGGCGACAATTTGAGATCGGGGCTCTATTCCAGCGTAACGGGAGAGATAAACAAACATTAAAAAAAGCGCTGCGATCGCGAGCGCTTCCAGGCATGGATAAGCATGATGTCAAAATGATAAACAAACGAAACGATTATTCCGAATCCGGCTCGTCCGCCTGCTTCGACTGCGTAAATACGGCCAAATACTTCACTTCCTCCGATACCGGAAATATAGTGTGTTTGTCCAGCGAATCGAAATAAAGGCTGTCCCCGGGTCTGAGCGTGTATTCGACGTTCCCGACCTTATACCGCATTTCGCCTTCCAGGATAAAAATAAACTCCTCGCCCTTGTGGCTAAACACTTTGCGTTTGTCGTCCTCGCCCTTTCGGCATACGAACAGGAACGGCTGCATCCATTTATCGCCCCGCTCGACGGCGAAGGCGTGGAACGAATATCCTTTATCCGTCTTGACCAGCCGGGATTGCGTGATTTCTTTCGGCGTGTAGACGGTACCCGATACTTGCTGGTCGTCAAGCAGGATCGATACCTTCGTGCCGAGGGCGTCCGCGATTTTCATCAGCGTTGCGATGGGCGGAATCGTCTTGCCGTTTTCGATTTTGGAAAGCAGGCTTTTGGAGAAGCCGCAAATGTCGGCGATTTCCGTCAAATTGCGATTTTGCTCCAGCCGCATTTTTTTGATTTTATTACCCAGATCCATCGCTATCCGTCCCTTAAACTATATTGTTCAACATTGTAATTCAACTTTGTTTAGTATAATTACACCAGATGGATTTGGCAATGTAGTACGGCTCGCCTCTAATTCGGTGTCACTAGCCTCCGCTTCATATCAGACTAGGAACGCCTTTCGTTGAATACAGTTATATAAAAGAAGCCTTCCCGGCATACGCCGCACAAAGCCGGCCAACCGAACTGCTTCAGGCAAGGATTTAAAAAGGAGGTTAGGTAAAGGGTGCAAATTCATGTCGTACGAAGAGGCGATTCCTTGTATCAGCTGTCCCAAAGGTATGGCGTTACTGTCAATGAAATTGCCGCAGCGAACGGGCTGGACGATTCAAACGTGCTCGTCGTCGGTCAATCCCTCATCATTCCGACCGAAGCAGGGAGCCACCGGGTAGCCCCTGGCGAAACGCTGTGGTCGATAGCCCAGCGGTATGGCGTTACCATTCAGGAGCTGGCCAGCGCGAATCGATTGACCAATCCCGCCCTTATTAATCCCGGTCAAACGCTCATTATCCCGCAAGCGGCAAAACCTGTTATCGAGGTCAATGCTTATACGGAAAGATTCGGCTCTGAGGGCGTAGCGATCGTCGAGGATATCGGCGAATACTTAACGTACTTAAGTCCGTTCAGCTACCGTGTCCGGGCAGACGGAACCTTCACGGATTTGGACGATTCCGCGGTAATCAACGCCGCTTACTCGCAGCGGGTTGCTCCCATGATGGTCATTACGAATTTCGAGAACGGTACGTTCAGCTCGGATATCGCGCACGCGGTGCTGGCGGACCCCTCCGCCCAGGAAAGGCTGATCGCTAACATTGTAGCGACGATGCGGCAGAAGGGCTATCAAGCGCTGAATGTCGACTTCGAGTATATCCGGCCGGCCGACCGCGAGCTGTATAACGTTTTCCTGCAAAGACTCGTAGACGGTCTTCATCCGCAGAATTACCTGGTTTCGACCTGTCTGGCGCCAAAGATCAGCGCCGCTCAGACAGGCACGCTCTATGAGGCGCATGATTATCCGGCACACGGCCGCATCGTCGACTTCGTCGTCCTCATGACCTATGAGTGGGGGTGGTCCGGCGGTCCTCCGCGAGCCGTAGCTCCGCTGAACGAGGTCGTAAAGGTGCTGAATTATGCGGTGTCCGTCATTCCAACGGAAAAAATCGTGATGGGCATGCCTTTATACGGTTACGATTGGACGCTCCCTTACGTGCAGGGCGCCAAGTGGGCGCCGACCGTCGGGCCGAAGGCAGCCGTTGAGCGGGCGAACCGATTCGGGGCGACGATCCGATACGATGAGGAGGGACAATCGCCTTACTACAACTATTACGATCAGGAGGGCCGCGAGCATATTGTCTGGTTCGAGGATGCGCGGAGCGTGCAGGCGAAATTCAACATCGTCAAATCGTACAATTTGCGCGGCGTCAGCTATTGGGTGCTTGGCGTAGAGTTTCCGCAGAACTGGTATGTGTTAAATGCTAATTTTACCATCAAGAAGCTGGTGTAGCGGCTGACCGGCCTGCAATGCGAAGAGGGACTCCCTTATCAGGCAGTCCTTCTTCTATATAAGTTGAACTACAGAATCGTAAGCGCGAGCGGAGAGAGTAAATCGTTCTGGAGAAACAAAGTGCTCATTCCGATTATTCGATTACGATTTTCCCGCTTTCATCATCTTCGCCATGAATTCGATCACGGAGTAGGATACGACTTGCCGGTCCCGATAAACGGCGCTAATGGCATCCGGTTTCATGCTTAATATGCCCTTCTGCAAAATGGCTGCCTTAAACCCTCTCTCCGTCGCGCCGTTAGCCGTGAACGTGATGCAATGCTCTGCGGCAAGGCCGCAAATCACGACGAATTCAACGCCTTGTTCGCGCAGAATCCGTTCCAGATCCGTTTTCCAGAACGCATTCGAATACTCTTTCTCCACCCGAAGGTCATTCGGTCCTATGGTCACTTGAGGGATAATCGATCTTGCATCGCGATCTTCGTCTCCGTTAGCCCCTTCCATGTCCTGGATGTGGATAACGGTTTGCTCCGCTGCCCGCAACAGTCCGGATACATGATTAATATACACGCAAGCTTCTTCCACCTGCTGCATGTCAAAGCCTTCATCTATGAATGATTGCTGCATATCCACAATTAACAATCCGATTTTCATGGTTATCCCCTAACCTCTCGCCCTCGTTATTTTGAAAAAAAGAGCAGACAAGCTGCTCTGTTCCCTGCTTACAGCTATTCCAGCCAAACCGTCTTCGCCGTCACCGGTACCCGCCGCGCGGCCGGGGCCTGCATATCCGGCTTCCCGAGATAAACGAATCCGACGATCTCCTGTTCCGCATGCAGTCCGAACGTCTCTTTCATTAGCGGGTGATACATCGGATCGCCCGAACGCCATATTGCGCCTAATCCGTTCGCATGCGCGGCGAGCAGCAGATTCTGCACCGCGGCATGGGCGGCGGCCAGCTCTTCCGCCGGCACAGCCTTCGGGTCGGCGGACGGCGAGCATACGGCCGCGATAACGACCGGTGCCCGAAACGCCTTCAGCTTCTCCTTCGCCAGCCGCTCCTCCAGCTCCTGTCCGCTCAGCTCCGGCAAGGCGGATGCAGCCACACGGGCATAGCCTTCGCCCAGCTTCGCTCTTCCGTCTCCGGTCATTACGATAAAGGTCCACGGCTGCGTATGATGATGGCATGGCGCCCAGGCTGCCGCCTCAAGCAGCTTCTCGATAACGCCCCGGTCAATCGGATCGGGCTTCACCCGTCCGATCGACCTCCGCGTGCGAATCGCTTCCTCTACATTCATATCCGATTCCTCCACATGACCATTTATAAGCGTTAAACTTATAAAGTCTTATTGTTCAAATAAAGACAGGTACTCCCCGTATCCTTCCTTGACCAGATCCTCCTTGGCGACAAACCGCAGCGAGGCGGAATTAATGCAGTAACGGAGACCTCCCGCCTCCCTCGGACCGTCATCGAACACATGCCCGAGATGGGAGTCGCCTTCCTTGCTGCGCACCTCGACCCGTACCATGTAGTGGCTCGAATCGGTATGCTCCGTCACGGCGGATGACTGAAGCGGCTTCGTGAAGCTCGGCCAGCCGCAGCCCGCGTCATATTTATCGCGGGAACTGAAGAGCGGCTCGCCCGAGACGATATCGACATAGATGCCGTCTCCGGTATGATCCCAATACTCGCCGGTGAACGGCCGTTCCGTGGCGCTGTTTTGCGTAACCTCGTATTGAATCGGGGTGAGGCGGCGTTTCAGCTCCTCGGCGTCCTTCTTCACGGACCAATGCTTTGAAATGTAGGCGTCGCGGCCGGACCCTTTGCGGTACATTTTGTACCGGTACGGATTCGACTTATGATAGCCCTGGTGATAATCCTCCGCCGGATAAAAAGGCTGCGCAGGCTCGATTTCCGTTACGACCGGCCGGTCGAAGCGACCGCTTGCCTCAAGCTCCCGCTTAGACTCGAGCGCCAGCCTGTGCTGCTCTTCATCATAATAATAGATCCCGGTCCGGTACGAACTGCCGCGGTCATGAAACTGGCCGCCGGCGTCCGTCGGGTCGATTTGCCTCCAGAATATATCCAGAAGCTTCTCATACGGGAACACATCCGGATCGTACGTAATTTGCACCGCCTCGGCGTGGCCCGTCGTCTCCGAGCATACCTCCTCATAGGTCGGGTTCTCGGTGCGGCCGCCGGTATAACCGGATACGACCGAGATGATGCCCGGCATTTCTTCGAATGGCGATACCATGCACCAGAAGCAGCCGCCGGCGAACATCGCTTTCGCTTCCTTGCGGCCAGCGCCGCTATTCGTAATTGGTTGATCCATATTGATCATCCTCCTATTGATTTCATACACTAAACATTTCCATTATACATGACGAGGCCGCTTTACAACAAAAAAGAAGGATTGCCGCTATCGTGCGGCAAGTCCCTCTTCAGCTGCTTTATTCAAACTCGTTCCCCGGCAAAAAAACCAGCAGCACCGGAAGCGCGCTCGCGCCCGGCGAGGCAAAGGTAATCGTCACCTCCGGCGGTGCGGTATGGTCCGCATTCTCACCTTCCGGCTTCTGCTGATGATAGAGCAGCACGCCGTCGCCAGGATTGGCATGACCGGCTGACGGAGTGCCGACGGCCTTGCCGTTCACGGCGACGGCGCCCTGGAAGTTGCCGGCTCTCGGGTTAAGCAGGATCCGAGTCCCATAAGCGACGTTTGTTAATTGGACCGTCGTGACGGCTCCGTATTCGCCTCCGTCGACCGTTGCTTCGCCCGTCAGCGCATCCACGCCCGGAATCGTCGTGCCGCGGCTGCCCAGCCGCAGCTTGCGCTCGGTGATGCCAAGCGGCTCGTTCACTTCAATCATCAGGTCCGTATCCGCGAACGTGCCGCGATTGCCGACCTTCTCCAGCTGCGGCAGATTGAAAACGGCGCTAAGCGGATCCGTATTCTCCTTAACCGCCATCGTCGTGTACGTGAGCGGCCCGTCCGAATCGACGTCCAGCATGCCGGAGAAGCCTTCATTTGGATTCATGATTATCTTCTCCAGCTCCGGAAGCAGCGTTACGGAAGCGCCGGGCGCTATCTCCAGCTCGCGCGGCGCAGCCCCCGATAAGTACCTGAGCACGGCGGCCGAGCCGAATTGCAGTGCATTGACGCTGGGCCCGGCAAGCCCGCGCTTCCCGATCGTCAGCTTGACGCTTTCGCTTTGCTCGTTCGTCACGACGACAACCGCCTTCAGCCGCTCCGAAGATCCGTTGCGGTGATGGAGGAATAACCGGCCCGCACCGTCAAGCTCATCCGCATAGAGCAGCCCCTCGCCGAAGAAGCGTTCAGGAGCATTCGACATATAAAGCGTGCGGCCGCCTCTCGATTCCACGGTCGCTGCCTCGTTGTAGCTGTTCATCAGCTTCGTGTCGACTGCGAACTTATCGCCCGGATTGCCGTAGCGCATGTAGTATTCGAACGGCGTATACATGACCTCATCCGTTACAACAATCTCCTGAGACTCGGTAACGCTGCGCAGGCCTTCATTGTCTATAACCGTTTGGGTAACGGTGTAGACGCCAGGCTCGAAGTACGCGCTTTTGCGCCCCGACCATTCCGTCTTCGCGATCGATCCGTCCGGATCATAGCTGAGATCCTCGTACGCAACCGGCTCGCCCAGCTTCACGGCTGTCGGAGCCTGAAAAGCGGCGACGGGCGCCGCGTTCGGATCCGGCTGAATCGTAATATGCACCTGCTTCAGCTGCGTATTGTACGTGTAGCCTCCATTCCAAAGCTGCTTGACCGCGGACAATGGCAGATGCATCGTACCGTCGATTCTCACTGGAGCCGCCGGAAGCAAGATATAGCTATCGTTGCGGCGAGCTCCGCGCATGCCCGCGTTCAAGGTTACCTGATTGGCATATGTATCGATATGAGTGCCCTTGTCATCGTTATATACTTTAGCTCCAACCGCAGCGGCAATGGTGCGGATCGGAATCATCGTCACGCCTTTGACGACCGGCAGCGGAGCCGTTAAGGGCTGAACCTTGCCGTTTACCTGTATTTGCTTCTGTCCATGCACAAAAATAATATGAGCCGGCTGACGCCCCCCGGCCGCTTCAATCAGAGCGTTCGTACCTAGCCCCGCCCCCGCGAGCGATAGGACCAAGCCTGCCGCTAGCACTTGCCTGGCGAATCGATTGCCTATTCTCTCTTTCTTCATCCTGTCTCTCCTCCCGGATAGCGGCGCCTGCGCCGCGTCCGAACAGTTAGACGCCGCATAGCCGGGAAAAGTTCCGATCAGCCGTTAAAAATTCAATAAATTTCCATTTGCAAGAAAGGACAACCTCAATTCCCTTTGTTAAAATAACATGACGCCCGCAACTATTTGCCGTCGATTGTTGTCTAATTCTATGAAACTATGCTTGCGGTTCGTTCATCCGTTCTTCCGAGCAAGTGACTAACCAGAGAGGTGAATGAATAGAATGAATGATTTGATTTTGGAACAACGCGCTGCCAGCCACACCGACAAAAAAACACGCAAAAAGAAAGGAAATCGCGCCTTCCTTGTCTTCGTCTGCGTTTGGCTTGTTATTATATGCTCCGGCATCCTGCTGGCCAAATGGTATACGGACCGCATTCAGCTGACGATCTCCGCTAACCTTGAACAGCAAACCGCCAGTCAGATTGCTGCCATGCAGCAGGATTACGAGGCTCGCATGCTGAAGCTTGAAACGAACTATACGAACGATCTTGCAGAGCTTAAATCCAAGGTCGACGCATTGAATGAGCTTCTCACCTTCACGAAGGATAACGCCGATTCCAAGACCGATAACAGCAACAAGCTGTACACGCAGCTGAATGAAGTGAAGAAACAACTGAACGAACTGCAGAAGAGTTTGGACGTGCTCAAATGAACGTAACCGTCAAAGCGTTAAACCGTACGGCGCTGCTTGCCTGCGCGCCTTTTCTGGGCGTGATGATCTGGCTGCTCTTATCCGATATCGTCATCCAGTTGTCCGAAGCGGCTTTCCCGCGGCCCGTAACGGAGCAATCGATGCTTCCGGAGGCGGATATTACACCTGCTTCAACCGGCCTCGATCATGCCCGGGAGACAGCGGCGCAAACGCGTCAATCGATTCAGAAGCAAATGAAGCTGTACGAGCAAACGAATGCCGAAATGGCAAAAATATCGTCCATGGCCGCTTCGCAAGCGATGAAGCCGCTTATCATCTATGACCGCAATATTACGAGCAAGCTCGGCAAGCCGGCGGCAGCCATCGAGTCCGGCAAGCTGAGAGCCCAGCTTTTTTACATACAAGCAGAGAACTTCAAGGCTTATGCGCTCAAAATCAAGCTGAAGAGCAGCGACGCCATGACGATGACGCTGGGCGGCGATTCGCTCGGCAAGGCGGAGACGACGCTTGCGGCCGTGAAGCGCCATGGCGCCGCCGTCGGCGTTAACGCGGGCGGCTTCGCCGACGGCGGAGGCAAACGTTATCCGCTCAGCACGACGATTGTCGATGGCGAATATGTGACGGACTTTGAAGCGCCGCGCGCGAATTTGTTTTTTGTCGGGCTCAATGATCAAAATGAGCTGATTGGCGGGAAGTTCCCGAGCAAGTCACAGCTGGACGCGAAGAAGCCGAAGTTCGGCGCTTCATTCGTGCCGGTGCTGCTCCGCGGCGGCGCCCCGCAGCCGATTCCGCTCAAATGGCAGACCAGCCCGAAGCGCGCTCCGCGCACGGTCGTCGCCAATTATAAGGACGATCAGCTGCTGTTCCTTGTCGCCGACGGCTACAACGAGTCGGGCAGCTCCGGCGCAACGCTGGGCGAAATGCAGCTGCTGCTGCAGCGGTACGGCGCGGTCGACGGCTACAACCTGGACGGCGGCGGATCCTCCTCGCTCATTTTTAATGGAAGAGTCATTAATAAACCGTCGGACGGACAGCTTCGGAAGCTGCCGACGCATTTTTTGTTTTTTAAATAATTGGGCCTTCGTAGCGATTCGCGTACCCTTTCGGAATATACTAATACCGGACTCCCGAAATTGAGACTCCTGCTGGCATGATTGTGGGAAAGGAGCAATACGGATGGGCATCGGATCGAAATGGTACCGCAAATCGTTGTTGACGGTCGCGGGAATCCCTCTCGTGGAGAAGCTGTCGACCTCGTACGGCAAAAGACTGGCTAGACGGTTTATTGCCGGGGAGACGCTGGATGAGGCTTTGAATGAAGTCGAAGCGCTGAACCGGCTTGGCATTATGGCTACGCTGGATCATCTGGGGGAAGGGATTCGCCGTCTTGATGAAGCCGCGGCTTACAGGGATCAATACGTGAAGCTTATTGAAGGGATTGCGGAGCGGAAGGTACGTTCCAACGTCTCGTTAAAGCCGACGCAAATGGGACTTGCGCTTAATCCGGCAGTCTGCTATTCGAATATCCGCGACGTCGTGAAGCAGGCCAGGGGCCGACGGAATTTTGTCCGGATCGATATGGAGAATACGCCTTACACGCAAGCGACGCTCGACCTCGTACGACGCCTCCATAAGGAAGGCTTAACGAATGTCGGCACCGTTCTGCAGGCCTATTTGTTCCGTACCGCGCAGGATGCGCCCGGACTGCTGCGGGAAGGCGTTAATCTGAGGCTCGTGAAGGGCGCTTATAAGGAATCCGAGGACGTTGCTTTTCAGAAAACGAGCGAGATTAAGGACAGCTTCAAGGGCATTATCAAGCTGCATCTGGAGCGCGGCGCTTATACGGCGGTAGCCACTCATGACGATGAGATCATCAATTGGGTGAAAACATACGTACGCACAAAGGGCATTCCCAAACGCGCCTTTGAATTCCAAATGCTGTACGGTCTCCGCATGAATGTGCAGGCGCGGCTTGCCAAGGAAGGCTACCGCATCCGTTGCTACGTGCCTTACGGCGTCATGTGGTACCCCTACTTTACCCGCAGGCTGGCCGAGAAACCCGCCAACCTGATGATGGTGCTCAAACATATGTCCGCCTTAAAACGCTGACGCCGCCCGATAGGTGAACTGCATCCTCGTTTATGGACACTTCTGGATAGTGCTTATAAACGAGGTTGCGGTTCAAGGGCTGCGCCGGCGTTTTTTTTCAAACTGGGCATTGTGCCGCCAGAGGCCGGCCTCAGCTATTGCCCGATCCTTGCTCTGAACCGTCGAATTTTCTCGATTAGATCTAGAAATTAGATCTAATCCATCCAAACTAACCAAATATATTCAATTAGATCTAATTATTAGATCTGATGCACTCTGCTCCGCTCGATCCGGCCTCCGAACAGGCCCGGTTACCTCATATTGCGCGGAGCTTTAGCGCTATCGCGGCCTTGAGCAGCTGAATGTCGCGCTCGCCCGCCAGATACAACCGTTCCGATTCCTGCCGCGTAATCGCTTCGAATCGGAACCGGCTGCCCGGCTTAAGCTGGGCGAGCACGGATATATCGACCGCGGCGACCTGTGCGATCCGCGGATAACCGCCCGTTGTCTGCCTGTCGGCCAGCAGAACGATCGGCTCTCCGCTCGGAGGCGCTTGTACCGTGCCGAGCACCGCCCCTTCGGACAGCATTTCGAGCGGGGCTTCCAGCTGCAGCTTCGTCGGCCCTTCTAATCGGCAGCCCATCCGGTCCGATTGAATGCCTATCCGGAAGGCTTGGCTAAAGAAGGCGGCCCGGCTTTTAGAAGTAAATAAGTGAAAGTGCGTGCCCGGAACGGCGCGTACGATCTGCTCCTCCCCGCTCCCCGCTATAGCAAAATGGCCCGCATGCCACCTTATCTGCGCGTCTTCCCCCGGCTCCGGCGTCAACAGCTGCCTGATTCTCTCGGCGTTTTCGCCTGGCTGACGAACGCTAAGCTCGTCACCCGCTTTCAACGCTCTACCCTCAAAACCTCCGACCGCTCCGCGCAGGTACGTGCTGCGGCTGCCCATGACCTCCGGCACATCGAAGCCGCCTGCCGCGGCCAAGTAGGCGCGGCAGCCCGAAACGCTTGTCCCTAAACGCAATACAGAGCCTTCATTCACATACACCGGCCTCCATAGCGGCAAGAGCCCGCCGTCAAGCTCCGCCGACAAATCTCCGCCGCATACCGCGACGATCATCGGCTTATGGAAATGAAAAACCGACCCGCCGAGCGTCATTTCCAGAACCGCCTCCCGCTCGGCATTTCCGACGAGCAGGTTGGCGACGCGCGCCGCGCCCGGATCAAGCGCTCCGCCAACGACGACGCCATACCTTTGGTACCCGGTTCTGCCGAGGTCTTGGATTGTCGTCAGGATACCCGGACGAATAACGGTTAAGCTCATCAAGCATCTCTCCCGTAATTTTCGAATTCCGCCCTCGCGATCGGTTGAAATCTCACCTCGGCGCCCGCTTGAAGCAGGCTTGGCGGGGTCTGCCCCGGACGAAAAAGCTGAAGCGGCGTACGTCCGATTAATTGCCAGCCTCCGGGGGTCGCAACGGAATAGACGCCGGTCTGGTTGCCCGCGATTCCGACGCTTCCTGCAGGAATGACCGTCCTCGGCGTCTTGTGCCGAGGTGCGGCAATTCTCTCCGGCATGCCGCCCAGATAAGGAAAGCCCGGCGCGAAGCCGATCATATAAACCAAATAGCTGCTCCCCGAATGGATAGCGACAACCTCCTCTTCCGTCAGCCCGTTATGCTCCGCTACAAAAGCCAGATCAGGCCCGTATTCTTCGCCGTAGCACACGGGAATTTCGACCACGGTCCGCTCCGTTTGCATGTCCGACGGTTCAAGCGTTGGTAAATACAGTCGAAGCCTCAGGCTTACCGTCTCATAAATCGTAGAATGAGTACTTTCCGCTTGCGTACGGCTTCGCATCACGGCAAGCGGATCGTAGTGTACCGTAACGGAAGCAAATGCGGGCGTGCACTCGATCATTCCGGCGAATGGTTTCTCCTCAAGCTGCGCAGCGAACGCGTGAACGATACGATTCAGGGCTTCATCCATAACCACGCCGAATCGGATGAGCACCGCACAATCGCCAAGCGGAAACAACTCATAATCTCCGTGACCGCCCCTCTCCCCATTAATCACTGTGGTCCCCCGCTTTCCGCACCCGAATCCCTTCCGCCTCTAACCTCTCCCGCAACCGGATTACATGAACGACGGCGCCCGGCGTATCTCCGTGCACGCATACGGAATCGGCTTTTAATGGAAGCTCGTTCTTCTGCCGCGTTAGCACGACGCCGTGTTTGATCATGCTCAACGCCTGCGATGCCGCCCGATCGGGATCCGTGATCACCGCCCCTTCCGCGCCGCGCGGCGAAAGCGATCCGTCCGCTTCATAAGCCCGATCCGCGAAAACCTCGTTGATCGTCCGCAGTCCGGCGGCTTCCCCGGCGCGAATCAGCTCGCTGCCCGACAAGCCGAACAGCATGAGCCGCGGATCGACTTTATAGACAGCCTCCGCAAGCGCTTCGGCAAGCGCTTTGTCCCTCGCCGCCATAGTATAAAGCGCGCCGTGAGGCTTAACGTGAGCGACCCTGCCTCCTTCCGAAACCGCAAACGCGCTGACCGCACCCAGCTGATACACCGTCATGTCATACGCTTCCTTCGGCGAAATACTCATTGCGCGTCTGCCGAAGCCGGCAAGGTCCGGCAAGCCGGGGTGCGCGCCAATGGCTACGCCCTGCTTCAGCGCGAGACGCACCGTTTCCCGAATCGTCGCGGCATCCCCGGCATGAAATCCGCAGGCAATGTTCGCCGAGGTGATATGCTTCATCAGTTCCTCGTCAGAGCCGGCGCGATATACGCCGAAGCCCTCCCCCATATCGCAGTTCAAATCGATTTTAAGCACGACGCTTCCTCCTCATGGATTTCTGCAGTAACTTTGACTAATTTGCGGTGTTACCTCTCTCTATGATGGATTCCGTCCATTCAAATCGAAGCTAACGGATAAACATTGCTGTTATCGGCTGATGACACGGGATGAAATCCAGTATAGACACGTACAAAAGCGATTTTCAGCTTCTGTACAGGATGAATTCCAGTATAGACTCGTTCAAATCGGATATCCAGCCTCTAGCGGGATGAATGCCTGTATTGACTCGTTCAAATCGGATATCCAGAACGCAAAAAAAAGCAGCGCCGGTCCAGCGCTGCTTCTCACAAACTGTATTATTCCCCGCCCATAAATACGTAGCGGCCGATAATGAGCACCGCAAGAATCCACATGAGCCAGTGCACGTTGTACTTTTGTTTGCCTTTGCCCGATACGTTCGCAACCGTTGCAAGCACGACGTACGATACGATACCGAATGAGATGCCGTTCGCAATGCTGTACGTGAACGGCATAAGCGCCAGCGTGAAAAACGCCGGGATCGCGTACACCATATCCGAGAAGTCGATTTCCTTCACCGATTGCATCATCAATACACCGACGATGATCAGAGCGGCGGCCGTCGCCGCGCCCGGCACAAGTGCAACGATCGGGGACAGGAAGATAGCGAGAAGGAAGCAGATTCCGGTCGTCACGGCCGTCAAGCCCGTACGTCCTCCCTGCGCGATACCCGCGGAGCTCTCCACGTAAGCGGTAACCGTGCTCGTGCCGAGAATCGCGCCGCCGCCGACGCCGATCGCATCGACGAACATCGCTTTACCGATGCGTTTCTTGCCTTCCTCCGGATTTTTCATAATGCCGGCGCGGTTAGCCGTACCGACAAGCGTTCCAAAGGTATCGAACAGCTCAACGAAGGTGAACGTCAGGATGACCGTAACCAGACCAACCTCCATCACGCCCGCAAAGTCGAAGTGCCAGAAGTTCATCGTCGAGAAGTCAGGAACCCAGGTCTGATCCTTGAACGCGGCCGCTGCGTCGACTTGGCCCGTAAGCAAGCCGATAACCGTCGTGCCCAGAATACCGAACAAAATCGCGCCCGGAATGCGAAGCACCATCAAAATGCCGATCAGCAGCAAAGCGGCTACCGTAAGAATAACTGTGCCGTCATGGAAGCTTCCGAGCTGAATAACCGTTTCCGGGCCGCTTACCGGTGTGAAGGCGCCCGCTTTAATGTCCGTGAAGCTCGATACGGCAATCGTCATCAGACCGCTGTTTTTCAATCCGATAATCGTAATAAACAAGCCGATTCCGACGGTGATCGAGTGCTTCAAGCTGTCCGGCACTGCCGTAATGAGCATTTGGCGCACCTGCGTCACGGTCAAAATAATAAAGATAATACCCGAAATAAAAACAGCCGTTAAACCCATCGCAGGACTGATTGGCGTATCCGTCGCCGCCGAAGCGATAATGACCGACGCGAAATACGCATTGAGACCCATGCCCGGCGCAAGCGCTACAGGAAAGTTGACGAATATTCCCATGGCGATCGAGAAAATGCCCGCGGCAAGCGCCGTAGCGAGGAATACCGCCGTCCAGTCAAGGCCGGTCGGGGTAAGTATGATGGGATTGACGGCCAATATGTAAGCCATCGTCATGAAAGTCGTCAGCCCCGCCATAATCTCTGTCCTGACATTTGTTCCGTGTTCCTTTAAGCGAAAGAAACGTTCCATTTTGAATGCAAACCTCCCAAAAATGTGTTGGAACAAACAAGAAGCCTAGAAAAAAATGCAAACATCGCATTTCTCCTAGGCTCTGCAAAAAGGGGAAAAGTATACCTGCCGGACCGCAGCAGGCTTTTCCGCCATTTTCGTAGCCAGGTCATTTACGGTGACCGAGTAGAGACTCTCAAGCCGATTCTTGAGATTATACGAAAAAATATGCCGTTGTTGTTTTCCGTTTTCAATTTTAAGGAGTGAACAACCGTTTTGTCAATAACTTTTACGAACGTTGTTGGCAATAAATGCCTTTAACATTCGGATTTATTTTCTCGGCATGACGGATCGGTACATCAGAAGCATGAAAGTATGACGCCGATCAGCATAATAATGAGTCCAAGACAGCATTTTATTCCAGCATGAGCGGAACGAACCCGTTGACAACAAATGTAAATGGGATTATTATATAACCATTGGTTAGTAACCAATGGTTATATAAACTCGGATGAAGGAGGAAAACCCATCGCATCCAAGAAAGAACTACGCTCAGAAGAAACGAAACGATCAATCGTCGCCGCGGCTAATAAGCTTTTCGCCGAGCGGGGCTATGACGCCGTAACGATTAGGGAAATCGCGAAAGAGGCCGGCTGCTCCCATACAACGATATATATTTATTATCAGGACAAAGAAGCGTTGCTTCACGCTCTGTCCATGCAGCCGCTTGAGCATTTAAAGTCTTCGCTTGATGCAGTGTCCGTGGACGAGACATTGCTTCCGGCAGATAAGCTGCGTATGCTGAACGGGCTGTTTATCCGGTTTTGCCTGGAGAACCGC
This sequence comes from Paenibacillus harenae DSM 16969, assembly GCF_000422465.1. GTDB lineage: Bacteria > Bacillota > Bacilli > Paenibacillales > Paenibacillaceae > Pristimantibacillus > Pristimantibacillus harenae. The sequence continues at coordinate 241,633 of NZ_KE383844.1, forward strand.
AGCATGTATACGATATTTTTCGAAGTGAAATCGGGGCGGGTCGATATACCGGAGCCCGATCTAGCCATTAACCGGCTTCGGAATCAGATGTTCAACATTATCCTGAAACTGCTTCAAAACAGTCTCGAAATACCGGAAGATGAGCAGCTGCTCGCATTTTCGCGCATTTATTTTTATATGCTCCGAGGTATCGTCGGCACGTATACCCTGTCGGAGGAGTCCGTCGACGCTATCATGGACCGTCTCTCGCCCACATTCGAAGATGCATTCGAGGCGCTGCTGTATGGTTTTACAAAACAAATAGATGAAAGAGGTGCTGCCAAGTGACTTTTTTGTTGTTTATCTTTTTGTTTACTGTCGTTTGCGGCTGGCTTGATGCCCGGATTTTTGGAAAGGAGGCAAAATAGATGTTTGCAGGACATTTCGGACTGGCTGCTGCCGTAAAAGCGGTGGAGCCCAAGGTGCCCTTATGGGCTTTGATGGTCAGCACGCAGCTGCTTGACATCGCATTCGTACCGCTGCTGCTCACAGGCGTGGAAACATTGGAGCCCATCGGAGACGGAGGTTATGGAGCAAATATTATCCATGCGGACTACACGCATTCGCTTGTCGGTGCGTTACTGCTTTCCCTCATTGCGGGCTTTATTGCATGGCGTGTATGGGATAGAAGGAGCGCCGTTGTAATCGGCTCGCTTTCCTTCAGCCATTGGCTGCTTGATTTGGTTGTGCATCGCAGCGATATGCCTATATTGCCGGGCAATTACGGGGATTTCCCGTTACTTGGACTAAGGCTTTGGGAGCTTCCGGCAGTAAGTGCGGCTGCAGAAATCGTGCTCGTATTATGCGGAGCGGTCCTATATTTTATCGCTGTCATGAAGAGATCCCGCGGTCAAGCGAGTCCTTCGAATAGGGTTAATCCCGGAGTTTCGAGTCTGAAACAAGCTTATTTGGCAGGAACACTGATGTCCGTCCTGTTGGTCTTATCGTTCGTCAGCGACTACTTTGGAATAGGTTGAGCAGTACTTCAGCTGCGGCTGTCTGAGCATACGATAAAAAACGCCTTCCCGGAGCCGGTTAATCGGCTATGGAAAGGCGTTTTTTTATTTTTTTATACGGATAGCAGAAGCTTACTCCCACTCGATCGTTGCAGGCGGCTTCGATGTTACGTCGTAGACGATGCGGTTCACGTTGTCGACCTCGTTAACAATACGGACGGAAATTTTCTCGAGCACATCCCAAGGGATGCGCGCCCAGTCCGCTGTCATGCCATCGATCGATGTGACTGCGCGGATGCCGACCGTATAGGAATACGTACGGGCATCGCCCATTACGCCTACGCTCTTCATGTTCGGGAGCGCGGTGAAGTACTGCCAAATCTCCCGGTCGAGGCCGGCTTTGATAATCTCGTCGCGGAGAATCGCATCGGATTCGCGGACGATATGCAGCTTCTCCTCGGTCACTTCGCCAAGCACGCGGATCGCAAGACCCGGACCCGGGAACGGCTGACGCCATACGATCGCTTCAGGAAGCCCGCACTCCTCGCCTACTTTACGAACCTCGTCCTTGAACAGCGCTTTAAGAGGCTCAACCAGCTTGAACTTGATGTCCTCCGGCAAACCGCCGACATTGTGGTGGGATTTGATTGTTTGCGCCGTAGCCGTGCCGCTCTCGACGATGTCGGTATAGAGCGTACCCTGTGCCAGGAATTCGAAATCGTCCAATTTGCTGGACTCTTCCTGGAACGAGTAGATAAACTCGTTACCGATGATTTTACGTTTTTGCTCCGGATCGTCGACGCCCGCCAGCTTACTCATGAAACGTTCCTGCGCGTCGATCTTCAGCACCTTCATATCGAATTTGCCGACGAAGGTTTCCATGACGCCCTCAGCCTCGCCTTTGCGGAGCAGGCCGTGGTCGATGAACATGCAGGTCAGCTGATCGCCGATCGCCTTGTGCAGCAGAATCGCTACGACGGACGAATCTACGCCGCCGGAAAGCGCGCAAAGCACTTTTTTATCGCCGACTTCAGCGCGAATTTCTTGAATCGTATCTTCAATGAACGACTCCATCGTCCAGTTGCCGTCGCAATCGCAGACGTTGTACAGGAAGTTGCGGATCATTTCGTTTCCGAACTCGGAATGGCGAACCTCCGGATGGAACTGCACCGCATAGAAGTGACGGTCCGGGTGGCTCATGGCCGCAACCGGCGCATGCTCCGTGCTCGCATCGATCCGGAATCCCTCGGGAAGCTCGACGACATGGTCGCCATGGCTCATCCATACCGTCTGAACCTTGTCCAATCCGAAACCGATACGCGTTCCGTCCTGAAATTCAACCTCCGCTTTGCCGTACTCGCGCTTGCCTGCGCGTTCGACTTTGCCCTTCAGCTGATGGGACATCATTTGCATGCCGTAGCAAATTCCGAAGATCGGGACGTTCAGATCATAGATCGCCGGATCTACAAGCGGTGAATTTTCTTCGTAAACGCTAGCCGGTCCTCCCGAGAATACGATACCCTTCGGCTGTAATTCGCGGATCCGTTCCACCGACGTGTTGTAAGGCAGCAGCTCGCTGTATACGCCCAAATCGCGGATACGGCGCGCTATCAGTTGATTGTATTGTCCTCCGAAATCGAGAACAACGATGATTTCATTTTGCTTCGTCATGACCGAGCCTCCCTCAATAGATGTAGTAATTATATATAAGGCGCTTTGGACGAGTCAAGGCGGATAAGCTGGCGATTCGTCAGTCAGGCGCAAGTGAACGGGAATGGTTGGAAAATAAGCAAAAACCGCATAGAGAAATGATGGCCCGATGATGACCCGATATGAGCCGGCCTGCTCTTAAAGGGAACGTTAGGCGGCGCTAAAGTGAAATTTTTCCTGTGGCGAAGCGCTATAGCGGAGTTCTTCCTATGGCGTAACGCTATAGTGGAATTCATCCTGTATAGCATGAGAAAGAGGCGGGGATGCGAGTTTATGATGGATTTGATCCAACATGATCAGCCACAAATGTCTCTTTCCTTCCTTAAAGATCCCATTCTCCTGGATAGAATCCAATATAGAGGGCGGTTAGTCGTTCAATTGATCCGAGTTACTGCAAAGTTCCAGTAAAGCCGTGCTTCTAGGTGGATTCTCTTTAGCCCCCTAATTCCATTTGAGTCCTAATTCCATTAGAGTCCTAATTAGTTGAAAGAAGCAGAGCGCCGCGGCACTCTGCTTCTTTCTTTGAAGTACTGGCCGCAGCCAATCGGAGGATTTCATTCCAATAAGCTCGGATGTGTTTCCACCGATTAACTGGGGTCCTGCCGACCAAATGCCGTAAACCCATGCTTTGACATTAATTACGCATGCTCCATTTGCCATGCCGAGACAAATGCAAAATAACAATGGAGCCTGCGGCCGGCCATTAAGTTTCCGTCAACACAGCAATATCCTCAGTGATTGTCATATTCGATGCTCACATAAACGAAAACTTTCTTATCCGGACTATAATCATCGCCGGTACGTCCCTTAACCCTCCACTCCGCTCTGTAACCTCCGGGCACCTCGGTAGCACCGTACTCGGTACCATCCGGGAGTTTCGTCGTACCTTCCGGCAATCGGTTACCCTCTCCCACGGTCTCCAGACTAAGGTCATAATCTTCCCCTTCCGGGGAAACCATGGAGACCTTAACGAATCCATGGAAACCTTCAGGCGGGCTCCAAGATCCGCTCAACTCTTGTCCTGAGGTGGAAATGTACCCGTAATATAACGAATACACATAATTGGATCCGCCGGCTTGATAAGTTTTGGAATCGGATAGCTGGAGTTGGTTCGGATCAACCCGATCAACCTGATACAATGAACCGCCGTCAATCCGGTACCATAAACTATCCCGGTGTTGCAACTCTCCCGGGCCGCTGAAGGAATACAAGAGTTTGCCCTCTTGGGCGGAATAAAGATAGGTTGTGTCTTTAAACGTATACGCCACCGTGCCGTCCGGTCCCAACTGCTTGATGGAGAGAGGCACGCCAGTCAACTGCCACCATTTAGGGGCTGTATAAACTTGTTTTGTCTCGCCTTCCGGCGACCGGACTTTCAAGGTCCAACGCTCTATTTCCTTGTTGTATTCCTTATAGGCAATCCATCCGTTATTGATCTGGTACGATGTTCTCGGGTCGGTCAAATAAGAATCCGCATGATCGATAGGGTTCAAGGCTATCTTGGTAACCTGGCCATCGGCGCTGCGAACTTGGAGTGACCACTTAGAATAACCTCCATTCTCCGTGTATGCGTTGTAGAGTATGTTTTTTCCGTCCGTCAAAGGCCCGTTGTAAGTATTAGGGTATTCGGACGAAGGCGGATTAAACGTCGTGAACGTATCGTCGGGAAGGTGGCGGCGAATGCCGTTAATAAACTCATAAACTACCGTTCCGTCAGCCGACAGATCAAATGAATTCCTATTTTTAAAACTCGAATTTAGCAAAGATCGGGACTCACTCGTCTTTACATTCACAACGTTGTGGCCAAATACCGCGAAATTCCCTTTTACTTCGTACGGTCTCGCCGTGTCCAATGTGTCCCAACTATTTTGAACCGCGCCGTCCTCCCAATAATGAGTCCCAGTGCCGGATATGGAATACACAACGCCGTCAGCGGATAACTTCGCAGTACTAATGGTACGATTAGACCCGTTGGCATCGTAAACTTTTACTTGGCTTTTATCAGTTCGGTTGTACATCCAGAGCGATTTATCGCCGGTCTCTTTCCAAATAATACGACTTTGGTCAAAGTCGAGAATGGTTCCGTTTAACCGGTAAAGCAGCGTTTCTGCTTCCGGTACCGGATTATTTGCGGCAGTAGACGCCGACTCTTCTTTTTTCACACTTTGGTTTCCATCGGCATCGACGGCGACCAGTGAAAAGAAGTAGGACGAATCTGAAGACAATCCATTCACTTCATAGCTGTTCACGTCACTGTTCAAGGTAGCCAGCAGCGTGTTGTCTTGGTATACCAAGTACTTGTCTATCCCCGTTTCATCCGTGGCATGCTGCCAATTCAGCTGTACGCTGTTGTAGGTCACATCGGTAACCGTCAGTACGTCGTACTCAAGCCAATGTGGCGCTTCAGGATTCGCAATTTGTACGGGAGTATAACGGTTTATTGTTGATCCATCGCCGAGTTGGCCTAACGAGTTATTCCCCCATGCCCAAACGGTTCCATCGCTTTTCACCGCCAAACTATGCGAACCATCAATCGTCGCGATAGCGGACACCGAATCGAGCTCGGATACTTGAACGGGGGAAGAACTGCTGGTCGCGCTTCCTTCGCCCAGTTCACCAGAATTATTATGGCCCCACGTCCAGACGGTTCCATCGCTTTTAAGCGCCAAAGTATGCGAAGAACCCGCAGCGATGGCGGACACCGATCCGAGTTTGGTTACTTGAACGGGAGTATAACGGGTTGTTGTGCTTCCATCGCCCAGTTGGCCAGAACTATTCGATCCCCACGCCAAGACGGTTCCGTTGCTGTTGAGTGCCAAAGTATGCGAATAACCCGCCGCAATGGCGGATACCGAATCGAGACCCTGTACTTGAACAGGAGTATTACGGTAGGTGGTTGTGTAGGGTCCATCGTTGAAGGTCAAGCCGCCGGGCACCCCTTGTTGGCCTGAGTCATTGTTACCCCACGTCCAGACGGTTCCATCGCTTTTAAGCGCCAAACTATGGAGAAAACCCGCTGCAACGTCGACCACCGAACCGAGACCCTTTACTTGCACGGGGGAAGAACTTCCGTTCATGCTTCCTTCGCCCACTACAGCATCGTGGATATTCCACCTCCCATCGCCCAGTAAACCGTGGATATTCCACCCCCACGCCCATACCGTTCCATCGCTTTTTACCGCCAAATTATGATAATGCCCTGAAGCAATGGCGACCACGGAGCTTAGAGTGGTTACCTGAACGGGAATATTACGGTAGGCCACGCTTGAATCACCCAGTTGACCATTCCAATTCCCTCCCCACGCCCAGACAGTTCCGTCACTTTTGAGTGCCATACTAAACCTACTACCCGCAGAGATTTCGACAACCGAATCGAGACCCTGCACTTGAACGGGAGTATAACGGTCTATCGTAGTTCCATCGCCCAGTTGGCCATATTCATTGTTTCCCCACGCCCATACCGTTCCGTCCTGTTTTAGATCGAGAGTATGATCCGATCCTCCTGCAACCATCGTTACGCCCGAATTCAAACTCTCTGCTGCCACCGCGGAACCGGCTTCAGCGGCTGCTGCCTGTATGGGGACAAGCAGCGTCAGCAACAGAAAGGCACAAACTAAATGCATAAACCGTCGTTTCATCCATCTTCACTCCCATCTTTGATCTACTTTAAATCTACCATATTACGGAAATCTATTGATCTACCCGTTGCACTATACAAATCTGGTGCAATTGTCATAACAGGGGGTAAAGGTAAAAGACTAAAGAACATCCCAAGCACTTTAATAATGTTCTTTTGGAACGGGAAGCCAGCACAACATCTTAGCAATCTATGAGAATTCACAAAAGGTTACACGTGGTAATATAAAATGGTATACGTATGTAAATTCCCAAACATTAACAGGCTGATAATTCGAGGAGGTATTTCATGAATCATCCGATCAGATTTCAATTGGACATGGCACGGGATTGGTGCCTCGATATCGCTGAATCGTGCCCCGTAGATCTTGCTGATGTTCAATTGAATGAGTTCAATAACACGATCCGTTGGCAGCTTGGGCATATCCTCACAGTGGCGGAGCGGATGTTGTTTCAAGTTCCTTTCCCCTCTGCGTCTCTTCCTTCAGCATTCACAAGGTGGTTCGATTCGGGATCCAAGCCAAGCGATTGGGTGGACCAACCCCCTACTATGAACGAGCTGATTTCGCTGTTGAAAAGGCAGCAAGAACGCTTCCTTGCCATTCCACCGGAGCAATTCGACGTCCTTCTGGATCCTCCGTTCTTCGGATTCGCAAGCTATGGCGAATGTGCAGGGTTTGTCATTGTTCATGAATCCTTCCACGCAGGTAAGATGGATGAGATGTTGCGCGCAGTTAAGCAGAAATCCTGAGCAGTGAGTTTACAACGTAAGACGTATGGCCGATAACAAACTAAGTTCCGCAGAACTTAGTTAATTAAAGTAACGGGAGTTGAATACCAAAAGGGCTGCCGGTTGGCAGCCCTTCGTTACGCCAACGGGAGTTTAGCGTGGTATTCCCCGGTATTCTTCATTGTGCCGCTAAAGGTAACTGGCAGGTTAGAGAGGTCTTCAGTATTTAGTCAATACGAAGCTGAGCAAACTACGAAGGGATTCTCTTGGTCTCCTCCGTAGAGCAGAATAAATATGAATAACGTTATCCAAGCAACTTGTGCATAAACGCGAACCACCGCGCATACCGGGCAAAGCCAGGGTTACTTAGGGGGCTTGAGCGCAAAGGCGCGTTTGTCCCGTTCCTTCGGCTTCGGCCCGGGAGCCGGCTTCAGTTGGCGAGCCGGCCGTTTGTCCAGCACGCGCAGGACGTTACGCAGCGCCGAAGGCGTCGGCGCTCCCGGCCACGGGCCCGGAGCGGCGAATTCCGCTTCCTCGAGCCAGCTTACGAGCCGGCGGAGCGCGTCCTGCTGCTCCGCCCCGAGCGCCGGTTCCGCGGCGCTCGCGAATTCACGCGCCGTCAGCGGCAGCGCGTGCCCGCCGAAGCGGCGGCGCAGCAGCGGCGCATGCGCTGCCGCGACCGCCGCGAAGCTGGCGCGCAGGCGCGCATCCGCGTCGCGCGCCGCGCGGGCCTGTCCGCGCCCGCCCGCTCCGGCGCGGCGCCTTCGTTCCGTCACGGCTTCGCGTGACGGATCAACAGCGGCTGCGCCGGCGAGCCCTGCGGCGACGCCGGCGTATGCCGCGCCATAGCGGCGCAGCGCCAGCGCGAGGCGCAGCCGCTGGCGCTGCGCCGCGGCAATGGCTGCGGCCGCGAGTGCCAGCGCGGCCGCGCCTGCGGCGGCGACAGCGGCGGGCGATGCCGCCGCTGCGCCCTTGGCGGCGCTCTGCGCCGCCTGCGCGAGGGCGTCTGCCCCTCGCGCCATAGCGGAGGCGGCCTGCATAGCCGCCGCCTCGAGCCAGCCGGCTTCGCCGCTCACTGCCGCGGCCGCTTCCCCGGCCGCGGGAACAGCTGCCTCGCCTGCCGGATCGGCGGACGCAACGCTGGCGGCGCCGCCGCCGAACCCCGGCGTCGGATCGAACGGCACCCAGCCTGCGCCCGGGAAGTAGACCTCAACCCATGCATGCGCGTTCGAGCCCCGCACCTCGTAATTGACCAGCTTCACGCCATCGCCGGCGCCTTCCGTCTCACCAATCGGCGTGCCGGTCGTAAAGCCCTTCACCCAGCGCGCCGGAATGCCTTGCGTACGGAGCAGCACGACCATCGCCGTCGAGAAATGGACGCAATACCCTTGACGCTGCTCGAACAGGAAGTAATCGACGAAGTCGCTTCCCTTCGGCGGCACCGCGCTGTCCTCCAGCGTATAGGCATAGCTCTCCCTCAAAAATCTCTCAATTCCCTTCACCTGATCATAACGGCTCGTTACCCCGCCTCCGCCAATTTCCGCCGCCAAAGCGGATACCCGCCCCGGAAGCGAATCCGGCAGCTGCAAGTAGGGCTCCAGCTCCGCCTGCAGCTCTGCAGACAGCTCGCCTGCAACAGGTACCGCCGCAGCCGTCCTTCCGCCAGTCCCTTGCTCCCCGCTCAAGCCCGTGTCATCCGACGATTCCCGTCCAGAGCTGCGGTCCGCCGAGGCGTCGTCACCCAAGTCCTGATCGGCCAGCTCGCCGTTATCCGAGGTGCTGCTTAAAGCGCGCAGCTGCTCCGCATCCGTTATAGCAAGCACGCTTTCTACCGTGTATTGCTCAACCTTCACCGTCTCCGATTGCGCGTACAAGGAGCTGGACGCCTCGTCCAACACATAGCTGTTCAGCTTCCGCCTTGGATCAGCCGCAATCAAATCGGTCACCCGGCCAAAGAGTCCCGAGCTGAACAAAGGCATTGCTGCCGTCGGCTCCTGCCATACGACCGTCTGACGGACAATTGGCCCCAGCAGAAGCTTGTCCGCTTCCGCGCCCGTCGCCATAGAGGCGGTTCCGCCCGCGCCGCGAATAGGATGCAGAACCGGACTGCTAAAGTCCCTGCTCCAGCCTCGCCCGTCGTACAGCCGCAGCGATTCCCCGCGCCAGTACGCTTTTACCGTGGAGGTGCCCGTAAACATCACCCGGTTATCCTTCTGCACCGGAGCGCCAAGCTCCGTATCGTCAAAGCCGTAGCCGGTAAAAGCGCCTCCCAGGCGCTGCAAGCCTGACTGCCCGGTGACCGCGACCGAGCCTTCTCCCTTGCCGAGAGAGCTGACGGCATTCTCCACCCGGTCGGTTAATGAGCTTGCCCAGCTTGCAGGCGGCATGGCCGCTTCGCGGCCGTTCGAGAGCAACAATCCGCAGCCGATTACCGTCAGAACGATGAATCCCGCTCCCGTCAGCCAGCGAAGATCCAAATGCCTCATTTTTCCGAACCCGCTTGTTACGATCCGCTGTACTCTAGGCACGCATACCACAGCGCCCAGGAGCAGCCCTTCCGCAACCGTTCGCATTAAAGCGCCCATCACTTCGAAGCCGAGCCATACATGCAGGGCAATGAGGTAAGCAAGCGTTAGGCCGGCAATACCGAGCGCGGTCTGCCGCATCCATAGCAGCGCCTGCAGCGCCGGAGCAAGCATGGCCCAACCGATAAATAACAGCATAGTCCGCAGCTCGCCCGACATGGCCCACAATCCGTGCTTCAGCATAAGCCCGATATGGTCCGCCAGTAGCCTCGGAAATCCAAGCAGCCACCCGAGGCTGCTTTGATCCGCTCCTTTGTACAGCCACATCAAGCTGAACAAGCACAATATAACGTTCATCGGCAGCGTAACGGCCATCGGCATTCGAAATAAACCGAGGACCATGACGCAGCCGATTACAAGCAGAAGAGGCGCGGGATGATAAATAACCGCCCACTCTGCCGCGCCCGTCCATGGCAGCAGCCATTCCGCCAGTAGCCCGAACAGCAGCGCGCTCGTCAGCAAGCGGTAAACAAGCGGCTCGTCAACGGCCTCGCCGCTCAACCGCCGCGAATTGCGCTTCTCATCCGTTCCGCCGGAATTAGGCATAGACATACGCATCGCCTCCTTCCTCGGCAAACGGAAGCTCGTACATGCCCTCCGGCACGTGCAGCCACGTGACCTTAACGCCGTCTCGTTCCAGCCATTTCTGCTGCTCGCGCATCGCAAAAGTCGGAACGGCTTGGCGCGTCACGATAAACAGCTCCAGCCTGCAGCCTTGGTCCGCCGCAAAGCCGGCAAGCTCGCCCCAGCTCCGACCGCCTCTCCAATCCGCCGTAAAAACGAGGACGCTGCCTCCTCGCGAGAAAGCGAATTCTTCTCCGGCAAGCATACCTGCCATCGAGGCTTGACCGTCCGCGCGCAGCAAAGCCATCGCATGCAGCAGCGCTGATCCGTCGGCCCCGCCGTCTCTGTTCTCCGGGGAAAAGCTCGTTCCCAGTAGACCTTGATTCGTCACCAGCGTGACCATTCCGCCGCAAGCGACCGCTTGCCGCACCGCCAGCGCAGCAAAGCCGAGGCACGCGTCGAATAGACGGTCGTCCCGGTCGTAACCGCTTGCTCCCGTATCGACCGCAATATACGTCTGAACAGGCCGCTCGAGCTCGAACAGCTTCGTCTGCAAGCCGCGCCCCTTAGCCGCGCTGCGCCAATCCAGATGGCGAAGCGAATCGCCCTCCCGATAAGGCCGGCTGTCCGGACCGATTCCGGCCGCGCGCACTGCGGCCCATATTTCTTCGCGGCCCATCTCGCCCCTTGAATCATATGGCGCCGCTGCCATCTTCAGCTTTGCCCTGCCGGCACCCATTCCGCCTGCTTGCTCGGCAGCATCGCCCGGCTCCTCGGGCGGCAGCCCCGGCAGCACGACAAACTCAGCCCTGGACTCGATTTTTTTATGAATCGCGGTCAACCCGAGCCAATCCCCGACCGTAACGGTCACATGCTCGTATGGATGCCGGCCGCGCCTTAATTTATGCAGCGTATAGCGGACGCTTAAGTCCCCTCGAAGCAGCGGCGTAAATACGGTGCGGAAGCTGATATTCTTGTTCGAAGGCGAACTGTCGTTAAGCGTTTCATCGTGCAAAGCAAACCATACGAACGGAATGAAATAGGAGCGCCGCAGCGTTAATTGCACCGTCTGCCTGCCCCCTTCACTAGTCTCTTGAAGCGGCAAAGTCCGCACAGCCGTGAGCCCTGAGGCCGCTAGAACAGGAGCTAATCCGCTGACAAGCATGACGAACCCCAGCACCGCCGCGAGGAACCATTCCACCGCGCCGCCGCGCAGCAGCACGGCAGACAAGCTGAGGACCCAGCCGGCCGTAATAACCGTCCAGGCCAGCCACCTTGTCTTGTAATCGCGGCCTGCCGGCTCTTTTTTCCATCCGGCAGCCCCTGCCCCTTGATCTGCGCCGAGTGCCGCGCTTTGCCCGTTCTTGCGCCCGGTTCCATCCGGCAGTTGAACATCATACCCGGCATCCGCACCTGTCTGGATTGCATTGCCGTCGGCAGCCGTATTTACGTTCTGAAGCTTATCCTCCGAAAAATGCGCATTCATCGGCGTTTCCCGCTTCCCATAGCGCCTCCCGCCGCAGCGGGAAGCGGGCATTCGCGAACCGTGCGCCGGATGACGGCCGCAGCATCGGCGCCGGAAGCCGCCGCGCCGTAACGCAGCGACAGGCGGTGCGGCAGCACGGCTTCAGCCGTCTCCAGCAGGTCGTCCGGCACGGCGTAGCCCCGGCCTTCCATATAGGCGTTCGCCTGCGAAGCGCGCAGCCAGTCCCGCAATGCCCGCGGACTTAAGCCGAGCGCAACCTCGGGCGAACGGCGCGTGGCATCCGCCACCTGCACCATATAATCCAGCAGCGCCGGATGCATATGGGTCTGCCTGGCTTCCGCCTGCATTTGCAGCCACTCCTCCGTCGCGATCACGGGGCGCAGCCGCTCCGGCTCGACCCGGCTGCCTCCGGCATATTGCTCGAGCATCCGTTTTTCTTCCCCAGGGCCGGGGTAACCGATCGTCAGCCGCATCATGAACCGGTCCAGCTGCGCTTCCGGCAGCGTATTCGTTCCTTCGAAGCTGAGCGGATTTTGCGTGGCGATCAGCATGAAAGGAACAGGGAGCCTTCGTGTTCTGCCTTCAACCGTCACTCTTCGCTCTTCCATTGCCTCGAGCAGCGCGGACTGCGTTCGCGGCGAGGTACGGTTAATTTCATCCGCCAGGACGACGTTGCCCATGATCGGTCCCGGCCGATAGACGAGCTCGCTCGTTTTCGCGTCAAGCACGACTCCCCCGACCACATCGGCGGGCAGCATGTCCGAGGTGAATTGAATGCGTTTAAAATCGCCGCCAACCGCTCTCGCGAACGCTTGCGCAAGCATCGTTTTGCCGACGCCCGGCACGTCCTCAAGCAGCACGTGCCCGCCTGCGAGCAGCGCGGTTAATGTATTTTTAATGACCTGATGCTTTCCTAGCAATACGCTCTCTACCTTCACTAGCAGCCGGTGAAGCAGCACCTGCGGCGCTTCCGGCCAGTGGCTGTAGCGTTCCTCTTTCGTTTCCTCGGAAAATTGGGGAGAAATCATATCCGTATCCGCCTCCTGAAAAATAAATCTATCTATTTTTCAGTGTCCCCAGCTTTCTCTCTCTTTAGACCTGCTAGAGCTGCCCCTTCAATTATTCCGCAAGCCAAATTTCACGCTGCTCGTCATTGTAGATAAAGCTCGTAATGCCGATTCCGAACTTTTGCAAGGTTGCGCGAACGGGAACCGCAATCCGCTCCTCCTGTATAGCGCCGGAATTGCCGGCCGGGCTGCACAACCAAATCACGTGCACGCCGTCTTTCAAGGCCTCGATTTCGCCATTTTCCAAATCCATCTCCGTACTGCCTCCGATCAAATCCATCAGCTTCAGCAGCGATACCTCGATCGAGCCCTTGGTCACGCCATATTCCTCGGGCTTCAGTTCCAAACGTTCCTCACCGCGATGCAAAATAAGCGCCGGTTCCGGCGACACCGCCGGCTCCTGCCGAACGCTGCGGCCAAGCGCCTCCGAGAACTGCGTTAATTTCTGCGCCTGCGCCTTCGTTACCTTGGCCCGCGTCCACTTCAGCTTACTTGCAAGTGTAAATTGAACAGGCTTCGTCTCCTCCGTCATAGGGGCGAACGAGTAGCCTTTACTTTTATAGTACGCAATAATTTCCGGCAAAGCCTTGACCGACTCCTCATGGGTCGCGCTGTCATGAAGCAGGACGATAAGCTTGTCCGCCAGCCTGGAATTTTTTATCGTATCCAATATTTCCGCGCTCGGGACGCCAAGCCGCTTCGAGTCGCCGCTGTCCACGTTCCAATCATGCACCTGATAGCCGGCCGCTTCCATCGCATCGAAATAACCCTGGTCAAAATTGCCGTACGTTCCTCCCGGTGCACGGAATAGCGTCGTCCTTACCCCTGTCGTCTTATAGATCAGCTCGTCCGTCTTCATGACCTGATCGGCGAACTCCGCAAAGCTGCCGTATAAGCGGTCGTATTTATGATTAAGGGAGTGATTCCCTATCGAATGGCCTTCTTCTATAATTCGTTTTGCCAGCTCCGGATGCTGATTGACATGCTCTCCCAGCACAAAGAACGTCGCCTTGACGCCCTCTTCCTTCAAAATCGAGAGCGCCCGCTCCGTATGTCTGCTCGGCCCGTCGTCAAAGGTCAGGTAGACGGTCTTCCCGTTCTGCGCCGCCCGCTTGTCCGCCTGCCGGGCTTGCTCACCCGACTCTTGGGCCGCAGGCTCGGCGAGCAGCGGCATCTCTTCATAATACGTCACCGTCGCAGGCTTCGCGGAGCCCTGCGCCTGCACGGCCACCGGTTCCTTCGCCGCTTCCCCTTTGTACGCCCCAAAGCCTCCCAGCTCGAACAAACCAAACCACACGACCATCACGCAAATAATCGCCTGCATTATCCGCCGCATCCAGCCTGCCACCCTTCTCCGCCTATGAGTAGAAACTTGTCTACTGATAGATTATATGAGCGGCGTTTCTAGTAAATGACTGAGACAGCTGATTCCCTGCTGAGGCTTGCCTCCTTTCGAAACGGACAACTGTATCTGACCATGTAAAAAAATACGACGACCAACCAATTGACGCAATTACTTTCGCCCCAATATCTTTGAGGTCGTACAGCCAAAAAAAAGCACCCTAGCCGTCAGGCTCAGAGTGCTCCCTTACTTTGAAAAATTATAAATAACCTGTCCGGCTTCCGCATCGCCCAACTGTTATTTCCATTCGCTCGGCGCCACTCCCCAGTAGCCGCGGAATACTTTCGCGAAATAGCTCACATCCCGATACCCGACGGCGGACGCGGCGTCGTATACCCTCGCGTCCTGCTGCAGCAGCTCCTTCGCCCGTTCCATTCTGCGCTTCAGCACATAATTCGAAAATGCTTCCCCCGTCTCCTTCTTGAAGAGCCGGCTCAAGTAGGACGGGTTTACATACAATCGTTCCGCCAGCGTATGCAAGCTGAGATCTTCGGCCAGCATCCGTTCGACCATCTCCAGCATGCTCTTGATAAGCCGGTTGGAGGAGCTTTTGCGTTCCTGCTCCTTGTAGGTGACGATGCGTGCGGCCGCCCGCTTGGCCCACTCCCAAATCTGCTCCTTGGTCACGAGCGAATCCAGCGAGAGGAAGAACGCGTAATCGGACTCCAGCACTTTCTGAATCGACCATCCGCGGGATTGAATGATTCGGATAAAGACGCTGCTTACATAAAGCAAGTGCTCGTATACCGGCTCCGACGAGTCGGCGATTGTGAACGCGTTCCCGAAGTACTCGTCGATCAACAGCTGGATTCGGGCCGACTCGTCCGTCTGCACAGCCATCTCGAGACGCCTCTCGAAATCGGGATCGAACGCAATTGAATGTTCGCCGCTCTTGACGTCCAAATAAGGGATCGCGATTTCGTTGCCGTAGATGGCCCGCTCTTGCAGCGCGCGACGAGCCTGCCGATACGACTTCGTGACGTCCGCGGCGCCGCACACCGTGCCGAGCCCGGCGCTCGCCGTCAGCTTCAGGCATTGTTTGACGACGCCCAGCAGCCGGGACACCAGCACGTTGATCCGCTTCGTTAATTCGGCGTCCGGTACGTCCGGCCGCTCCATAAACAATAGTACGGTCGAACCGTTCACATCGTTAAATACTCGGCATGCCTCCCCTTGAAGGAACTCCTTGGCTATGCATTCGAGCGAGAACTGGAGAAGCGGGGCATCCGACGCCAGGAAGCGAGATGCCTCCGCCGGCAGCGGATCCATCTCGCATACCGCGACCGCGAAGCGGCCGTACTCCTTCAGCCCGAGCTTCAACTCCTCGGCATGCATATGCCTTTCCCATTCGGCGTACCGCTCCATAACCCAGCCCCGCAGGAAGTCTTCCTGCAGCTGCGGAAGACGCCGATGCCACATCCGCTGAAGCTCGGACACGTTATGCCGCTCCGTCAGCTCGCGGCGAACTTCCTCCGCCGCAGCCAATACGGCGCTTAATATTTCGTCGTCTCCCGCCGGCTTCAGCAAATATTTCGTCACGCCCAATTCGACGGCCCGCTGCGC
Organism: Paenibacillus harenae DSM 16969; assembly: GCF_000422465.1. Taxonomy (GTDB): domain Bacteria; phylum Bacillota; class Bacilli; order Paenibacillales; family Paenibacillaceae; genus Pristimantibacillus; species Pristimantibacillus harenae. The sequence continues at coordinate 257,371 of NZ_KE383844.1, forward strand.
GAAAGCGAAGTCGTCATGGCCGCTCAGGATGATGATTCTGGTTTGCGGCTCCTGCCGCAGCACCGTCTCCGCGAGCGTCAAGCCGTTCATCTCCGGCATCTCGATGTCCAACAGCAGCAGATCGGGCTTGCGCCGCTTCATTACGGCCAGTGCCTCCACCCCGTTCGCAGCAAGACCAACGACCTCGATGTCGTGGCGCTCCCAAGGAATGTTATAAGCAAGACTGTTCAAGATGCGAATTTCATCCTCGACGATCATGAGGTTCATGCCGGTTCCTCATCCCCTTCCCGCTCATTCGAGCACAGTTCGACCGGAAGGTCGATCGTGGCGGTCGTTCCTTCCTCCGCCGCGCTTTCGATCCGAAACTCGGCCGTCGCTCCGTAATAAATCTTAATTCTCGCCTTCACGTTGCGCAGGCCGAAATACGCACCTTGCCGCTCCGTGTCGGAGGAAGAATCGTAATGCTCCGCCAGCCCGAGCGCATGCCGAATCCGTTCCATCCGTTCTGCGTCGATCCCCTTGCCGTTGTCCGACACTTGCAGCACGAGGCGATCCCCCCGCACCTCCGCCGCGACGGTCAACCGTCCGCCGCCCGCCTTCTTCTCCAACCCGTGCAAAATCGCGTTCTCCACCAACGGCTGCAATAGCAGCTTCAGCACATGAAGATTTCGGCTCTCCCCGGTCGATCGAAACTCGACGTCGAACTGATCGACAAACCGAAGCTGCTGCACGCGAATGTAATATTGCAGATGCTCGAACGTCTCCTCGATCGTAAAGCTCTCCCGTCCCTTGCGAAGACTAAGCCGGAAAAACCGCGACAGGTTCAACACCATATCGCTGATCTCGTCCGCATCGTAATTTTTCGCCGCCCAATAGATCGAATCCAATGTATTGTATAGAAAATGAGGATTTATTTGGGATTGCAAAAATTTAAGCTCGGTTTTCGTCAGCCGCAGCTGTTGTTCGTATATGTCTCGGATCAGGTGGCGCTGCTGCTCGACGGTCTGATTGAAGGCATCGGTCAAGTAGCCGAGCTCGTCCTGCCGCTTGTTTTCGAGCCTCACGTTCAAGTTACCCCGCCTTAGCTGCCGCATCCCCGCCGCGAGCGAAGAAATCGGGGAAGCAATGCCGCTGTAGATCATCCAAGATATCCAAACGGCCAGCAAGCAGCTGATGAAAATAATCCAGTACGAAAAGGTTAACAGCGGCTTCGACTTCTTGTAGATTTCACGTTCCGGCTGCACCAGGAGCAGCGACCACCCGCTGTCCGGAGACTCGACCTTCAGCGTCATGTTTTTCTCGGCGGAGTCCGGCGCCTCGCGAACGGAGACGCGCTGCGCCGGGATGTCAACGGCGTCGATACGCTGTTGCTCCCCGCTCGCGTTCGTGACGATCAGGCGGCCCGTATCGTCGAACAAGTACACGAGCGACGCTTCGCTCGGGGCAAAGCCGCCGAGATAACCGAGCAGCTTCGACTTCGGGACGGACAGCATCAGCACATTGTTGCTCCGCTCTCTGCTATATAAATCCATCAATCGCATCAACACGATTTGGTCCGTATTATAGATCGGGTCCGTCCACCCGACCAAAGACTCCTCCCGCCGGTCCGGCAAATAGATGACATTCGCGCCGTTCGCCTGCACGACCTCCGAGTACCAAGGCTCGGCGTCGGCCTGCCGCCGGTGAAGCGCACCGACCTTGCTCGAAATTATCGTCTTGGATGCGCCGTGGAAAATCGTGACCTCGGTCAGGAACGGATTGACGGAGCGAATATTCGTAATCTGCGTTATCACATGCATGAAATCGATAATCGCCTCCGGAGACAGCACGCTTTCGTCATGCTTCAGCCGCGACGTCAGATTGGAATCGGTCGAAATCATCGTGGACAGGCTCTTCAAGCTGGACACCGTCAAATCGACGTATTCCAGCGCCGAGTTCATGGCGCTCAACGTCCGCTCGCCGAGCTCCTGCTCGAGGATGCGCTGCGATCGTTCGTTGGCATACAAGCTGAAGAAAATGAGTGGCAGCAAGATCATGATAAAATAAAACGTCAGTCTCGCCTGAATCGACTCGTTGAATCGCCTCCGCCACATCCCGAACCAGTTCATGTCCATCCCTCCATGCTCGCCGCAGGTTCGTATTCGATTATACCACTTAGGCCGCTTTCAACGTACACAGGGAATGACGCCCCAAGGGGCGCCATTCCCGGCCTGATTTTATATCTTACTTAGCGATTCGCCGCGTACCACTCGTTCACTTCTTTCGTAATCTCGTCGCCGCCCTTCGCCTTCCATTCCTCGACGAAGCTGTCGAATGCGTCGATCGGCAGCTGTCCTACGATAATTTTGGTGAACGTCTCGATTTCCCTTTTTACCAGGTCGGCTTTATGCTTCCCCATTCCCGGCGTCGGCACGCCGTAATAAGCGTCGCGAATCGCCACCTCTGCGATTTTGTCCAGGTTGGCGTTCAGATTGAACTGCGTGCCGAGCGAATCGAGACGGTCCCGCTCGTCCTCGGAGGCGTGGGGCTTAATCACCTCGCCAAGCGTCTGACGATAAATATGCTCGTTATGTTTGTCGAAGTCCGTGACGACCTTGCCGTCCGCCATTTTCCACACTTCGTTCTCGAAACCGAGCAGCAGCGTACGGTATCCGTCGCCGATCATAAAGTTCAGCATGCGGATGACGGCCTCGGGCTGCTCGCTCGTCACCGGGACGACGTTGAACCCGGCGGTATATCCGTGCCCGTGCGTCCCTTGCTTCCCTTCCGGACCGGTCGGATAGTCGAGAGCGATCCACTCCGCGTTCGGATCGTTATTCTGGCTGGTCAAGATCGGACCGCGCGTATCGTACCACATCGCCGAATACAGCCCGACTTTGCCGCTCGCTATTTTCTCGTCCAAGTTTGCGGCCTTGTTGAGCGGCCATTCGGGATCCAGGATGTTATCCTTCTGCAATCCCGCCAGGAAGGCAAGGGTTTCTTTCATCTCGGGCAAGATGCTGGCATTGACGAGCTGGCCGTCCCGCTCCGTCCACATTTGTCTCTGGATGCCGAACGCGCCGGCGATCGGCGCTATTCTCGCCAGGTTTTCCGCCAGAATGAACCCGGACGTATCGTCCTGACCGTTGCCGTCCGGATCGTCGAACGCGAACGCGCGCATCACCTCACGGTACTCCTCCAGCGTCTTGGGCGGCTTGAGGCCGAGACGATCGAGCCAATCTTTGCGCGCATACATCACTTCATTGCCCGGCACGACGTTCATCGACGGAATGGCGTAGATATTGCCGTCGATCGTCACAGACTTCCAGGCGTCCTCCGGGATGTTCTTCTTCAATTCCGGTCCGTATTGATCGATCAAATCGTTCAGCGGCAGCAGCGCCTTCTGCTTGACGTAGCTTTCGAACCAGCTGGCATCCAGCGACTGGATCATATCGGGCAAATTGCCCGAAGCCATAATGACGTTCAGCGCGTCCTGGTATCCGTCCGCCGGAGGCAGCTTCACCGTAATGTCCAGATTCGTATTCTCCCGGATGTACTGGATGTAGGGGTTGTTGTTTTCATCCGCCCCGTCCGGATATTTGCGGCCGCCGTTGAACAAGACGACCTCGATCGACGCCTTCTCCTCCGTCTCCGGCTTCGCGGCAGGCCCGCCGGATTCTTTCGGCTTATCCGACGGCGCCGGCGTACCGGAAGGCGTATTTGACGAGCAGGCTGCGATGACGAGCATGGCGGCGACCAACAGGATGGACGTGGACGTTTTCCAAATTTTCAATTAGATCTGACCCCTTTCGATTGTCATTCATTATCCTTTCACCGAGCCTAGCATAATGCCCTTGACGAAATATTTTTGCAAAAACGGATAAACGATCAAAATCGGGACGGTGCTGGCGATCAGCGCCGCCGCCTTCAACGATTCGAGCGCCAGCAGCGTACTGTCCATGTTCACGGAATTGCTGGCGTTCCGGTTGATGTCCGAATTGTTGAACATGATCAGCTCCCGCAAATACACCTGAAGCGGAAACAGCTTCCGGTCGGTGACGTACAGCACCGTATCGAAGAAGGCGTTCCAATGACTGACCGCGTGGAACAACGTGATGGTCGCAATCGCCGGCATCGAGAGCGGCACCACGATGCGGAACAAGATGCCGAGATTGGAGCCGCCGTCCATCTTGGCGGATTCCTCGAGCTCCGCCGGCACGCTCTGGAAGAAATTTTTCATAATGATGACGTTGAACGCGCTGACCGCGCCCGGAATAATGTACGCCCAGAACGTGTCGAGCAGCCCCGTCTCTTTCACGATCAGGAAGGTGGGAATCATGCCGCCGCCGAACATCATCGTGAAGACGATCAGAAACATGATCGCCGAGCGTCCCTTGATATATACTTTGGACAACGGGTAGGCCAGTAAACAAGTAAGCAGGACATTCACGAAAGTACCGACAGACGTTCGCAGGACGCTGACCGAAAATGCATTCAGGAACGCTTGCTCGCGAAAAATTCTGGCGTACGCCTCTACCGTAAACTCGACCGGCCACAAGCCGACCTTCCCCGAGGTGATCGCATGATGGCTGCTGAACGACTGGGCGAGCACGTGCACGAACGGCGCAAGCGCCAGCAGGGCGAACAGCCCCAGCAGCGTGTAATTGAAGGCGGACGCGGCGCGTTCTCCTTTGGACAATCTCATCGTTTTCGCCTCCGGTTACCAGATTCCTTCTTGGCCGAGCTTCTTCGCTCCGTGATTCGCAAGCGTGACGAGCATGAGCCCGATCACCGCCTTGAACAAACCGACCGCCGTCGTAAAGCTGAACTGCGCCTGTTGAATGCCGACTCGGTACACGTACGTCTCGATCACGTCCGCCACGTCGTAGACGAGCGGATTGTACAGGACGAAAATTTGTTCGAAGCCGACGTCCAGCACATGTCCGAGACGGAGCAGGAGCAGAATGACGATGACGCCCATCATCGAAGGCAGCGTAATGTGGAGGATCTGCTTCCACTTGTTCGCGCCGTCCACGATCGCCGCTTCGTAGATTTGCGGATCGATGCCGGCGATCGCCGCCAGGTAGATGATCGCTCCCCAGCCGACCTCTTTCCAGATGTCGCTCGCGACGATGACGGTGCGGAACCACTCCGGGCTCGCTAGGAAGAAAATCGGTTCGAAGCCGAGCGATGTCAGAATCGCGTTCACGATGCCCGACGACGGGGAAAGTACATTGATCAGAATGCCCCCGATAATGATCCACGATAGAAAATGGGGCAAATAGACCAGCGTCTGAATCGAACGCTTATACATCATGTGCCGCACTTCGTTCAGCATGATCGCGAGAATGATCGGACCGGGAAATCCCCAAACGAGCTTGTAAATACTGATCAGCAGCGTATTGAGGAAAATATTGTAAAAATCGTCGTCCGTAAACATCTCTTTGAAATGCGCCAATCCAACCCATTCGCTGCCCCGGATGCCGGCAAATACGCTGAAATCCTGGAAGGCGATCACGACGCCCCACATCGGCAAATACTTGTAGACGGCGAAGAATAAAATCCCCGGCAGCATAATCAAATATAAATCCCAGTAGGAGCGGATCGTCCGAAAACGTCTTGCCTTCGGCTTAGCGATCAACCCGGCCTCGCGCTGTAACTCGGCGGCATCAACCGTAGCCATTTTTCATCCCCCCTTGCATCTAAGTTAACTCTTGCTTGTTCCGGATACTCTCATTGTAAAGCGCGGGCGCATTCTCCGTTAGAGGACTGCGATGACCTTTTGCGGTAATTTCATGACTAGTGGAGGAGCGTTCGAACCGTCAAGTGAAAAAAAGGGGGCCTTGCAGCTACGCGCCGCCTAAGGACGCCCCCGAGTGTCATGCGCCGATCGCGACGCGAATCGAATCCAAAGCCTCCAGAATTACGTCCGCAAACCGGTCTTCGATAGGCTTGCCTCTCTGCGCGCGAACTGACTGCTCCATCGAACGAATGCTATTGGCCAACTTGGCCTCGTTTCCGGCATCTCTTTGAATGTTGTTCACATGCGCCGTCAAGCTGTTGACGATTTCGTCGTTGCCGACCCATCCCTGTTCCACGCCGAATGCGATCAAATCGTCCAACCGCTCGATATCGATCGATATGCTCAGGACGAACGACTGCTCCGCCCGATGCCCGGCCCGGTCGACGGCCGTGACCAGCAGCGGATATTCGCCTGCGCTCTTAGTCAGTGAATCGATGGCGATCGGGTTCGGCGCCGCTTGCCCGTCGAACACGATATCCAGAGCATGCACCCCGCTCACCTTGTCGTCAGCGGCAAACTCCAGCACGATCGGTTCGGTCAGCGAGAACATCAGTCGTTCCGGCACCGCGATGACCGGCGGCTCCGTATCGATCGCAACTCTTCGCTCGCCGACGATGCCCGAACCGTCGTTCGCCGCGGCGACGACCTTCACGATCCCGTCCCTATGGGCGCTCAACAAGCCGTTCGCGTCGACGGAGGCGATATCGGTCGGCTTCCCGTCCTCTCCGACGACGGACCAGGTCACCGATCGATTCGTAGCGTTCTCCGGTTGTACGGAGGAGATCATCTGCGCGGAGCTTTCTACTACATAGGGGGACGATTCGTCCTCTTGGGCGACAGCGACCGAGCTGACCGGCACGAAGGCGGGCTCGGTCGCCGGCGCCTGCTCCCACACCTCGATTTCGAACAAGCGGGCGATGTTGTCGTTCTTGCTGCCTTTGGTGATATATAATCTCAACTTATCGGTCGTCACAGCGGGGAACGCCAAGTCGTTATACATCCCGTAATAGTAATCTTGGGCATTGCCGGTAACGGCAGCCGCGACTTGCCAACCGCTGCCGTCCCAATATTGAATTTGGAAATCCGCGATTTGGGAACCCAGCCAGCTCAGGAAGCCGCTCCACAGCTTGACTCGGTCGATCGTGTACGCACGATCCCATTCCAGAAGCAGCCAGTGCGGTCCGGCAGCGGCGGAATCGGTAATCCACCGGCTCGCGTTTTGATTCATAACGCCGTCCACGGCTTTGTCCTTCGTATAGGCGCCGTTGGTCGAGCTTGCCGTAAGCGCCGCGAGCGGAGCGAGATTTTGCGTCTCCGGCGCGGGCAGCGGCATGATCGTCACGACGAGCTCTCCGACGATGCCGGAGCCGTCGTTCGCCGCAGCGGCCGCCTTCACCGTTCCGGCCCCATGCGCGGATAGCAAGCCGGCGGCGTCGATCGACGCCTTATCGGTCGCTTGGCCGTTCTCGTCCGAGACAGACCAAGTGACCGATTTCTCAGTAGCGTTCACCGGTTCCACGGCGGCGGTCATTTGCAGCGTCCCGCCGACCGTGACGGAGGATGCGCCGTTCGCGCCGGCGACCGCGATCGCGCTAACCGGAACGACCGCAACCTCCGACTCGACGCCCCATACTTCGATCTCGAACAGACGCGCGATTTGATCGTAGGCGCTGCCTTTCGTAATATGCATTCTCAGCTTGTTCGTCGTGACGGCGGGGAACGTCAGCGCGTTATACTGTCCCGTTCGGCCGTCCTGCGTATTGCCGGTGACGGTCGCCGCCGTCTGCCAGCCGCTTCCGTCCCAATACTGAATGGTGAAGTCCGCGATTTGCCTTCCCGTTAAACTTCTGAAACCGCTCCATACATTCACTTCGTCGATCTCGTAATGGCGGTCCCACTCCAGCTCGAACCAATGAGGCGCGGAAAGCGTCGTATCGGTAATCCATCGGCTTGCATCCTGATTCGTTACGCCGTCGACCGCTTTCGCCGGAGGGAAGCTGCCGTTTTCGTGGCTGGAGCTTGCCGACACAGCGGCGAGCGGAGCGATATTTTCCGCCCCTGGCGGCAATACTTGAATGACGGTCTGGTCCGTGCGGCTCCCGTCGGCCGTCGTCACGGTCACGACCGCCGTTCCGAGACCGGTTGCAGTTACGGTTCCGTTCGGATTCGCTTGCGCGACCGCGGGGTTGTCCGAGCTCCACGTCACCGTCTTATTGACGGCGTCGGACGGGGCAACCGTTGCCGACAGGACCGCGGTTTCGCCGACGGACATGTTCAATTCGGCCGGATCCAGCGTCACTCCCGAGACAGGCGCCGGTGCCGGCGCATTCGCTTTGATGATATGGAAGTAATCGAAATCCGCGACGAGCCCCGTTCCCGCACACACGATCAAACCGATTTTCGGATCCGTCAGATCGGCCGTCTGCGTTGTCCACAGCTGCGTAAATGCGGCGCCGTCCGCCGAATAATATCCGCTGTAGGTATTGCCTTGCTTTACGATGCGCAAGTACGACACCGTCGAGTCGATCGTATCGGGCACTTCCACATGTTCGCGGACTCCCTCGATCTGCTTGGAGAACTGGAACTGATTTCCGCTTCCGTAGAGACGCGTCAACCGGAAATACGTCTGATCGCTCTGATAGACGATTAAACCGCCCTGAGACCACTGAGAAGTCGGCTTGCCGGCCATCCTCGTTTCGATCGTCCAATCCCCTTCCGGAGCGCCGGTCAGCAAGATGTTTTTCGCGGTAGCCTGACCGTTCACAATATCGCCGCTTTGGCTGACGATGCTCATATAGCCGGGCTTCCCGCTTAACGACCAATTCGCGCGGCTTTCCCGAATCCAGTTCCACTGCGGGTTCAGCGTCGCGCCGTTGAATTCGTCGGTCGAGCCTTCCGTGAACACCGGGTCCGGCGGCACGATCGCAGCCGCGGGAGCCGGAACTTCCCCGTATTCGATCAGCCGCAGATCGTCGAAAAATACTTCTCCCGTCCCGCCGTTCTTATACATGTATATCGTTGCGCTCGTATTTCCGCTTCCCGTTTGGAAGACGACCTCGTTCCAGGCGAATGCTGCGGCGTTCTGATGAGCGTCTTTATAGCCGCCGCCTTCCTTGTAGTTTTTTAACTCCCAATACGGCAGAACCGCTGTTTACTCCTTTACCGTAGCCGGATAAGCGGTACATCGTATTCGGCTTCAATCCGGTCACTGTCTGCTCGATGCCGGACGCCGCGTTCGTCAACCGGGCCGAGTACGTGCCTGTACGCGCATCGGTATTGACGACGGCCGCTCCGTTGTAATGGTATCCCCAGCCGTCGAAGCTTCCGGCTTCGAACCCGGCGTTCGTCAGCAGGTTCGCTTCCTCCGGCGAAGGCGGCAGCGGCGGCAAGTTCGCCGGATCGAGCCCCGGTCCCTCGTACGCCCCGATGTTCGGAGCAGCATTCGCCGGAACCGGATGGCCCCAGAAGTCCAGTCCGCCATGATTCGGAACGATTCGTCCGGCGCCGATCGCCGGCGAGCCTTGCAGCAGCTGGTAGCCGGTCACCGTGTCCCTTCCGATCGTCGCCGATCCCGGGGACGCCAGCATCGGATCCGACGTGACTTTATTGGCATCCATCGCCAATACGTCCGCAGGATGGTTGCCGAAAAACAAGTTGCTGTCGAAAACATTATTCGTGCTCTGGCCGAACGTATAGCCGCCCGACCCATGGTTTACGAAAATATTGTTGTAGAAGTACGTATCTTTCGCATAGCCGCCCCAGGTGCCGCTGCCGATGATTCTTGGATTGAGGTGCTCCGAAACATAAATCGTGTTGTTATGGATCAACGTGTTTTCAATCGGCCCGGCCAACGTAAAGATCGTACCTCTGTCGTCCTGACTGATGTTATAGCGGATGATCGTATCGCGATTGATGTTGGCCGGATCCGTACCGTTATTGATCGTCAAGACAAATCCGCCCGCGTTATTATGGCTGTAATTGTATTGAATGATCGTTCCCGTGCTTTTGTAGTCCGAATCGTATGCCATGGCGTCGCCGCCGGGGTACGTGTTGAACACCTCGTTGTATTGGATCAACGAGTCGTTCGAAGAGAACGTCCATAGGGGAACGTGATAGTTCCCCGACCTCTTATGCGTATCGAAGACGACATTGTGTTCGATCACGCCGTTCGTCGTATTCAGCAGGATCGCCCCGTCCGCGGCGACATCGTAAATGATATTGTTTTGAATTTTGTTGCCGACGGAAACCCGGGTGGCCCCGTTCAAATATACGCCGACGCTGTCCAGCGAATAAATTTTGTTGTTCTTGATAATGACGTCCTCGACGGAGTAATTAAAGTTCGGGCCCCATACGATGATGCCGCCGCTGGTAAAGCTGCCTGGCTGTCCTTTCACGCTGTGAATGTCCAGGTTTTCCAGTACGAAATGTCTGTACATTCTCAGGTTGTTCCAATCGGGTCCGCTGTCGCCGGACAGATGAATCCCCCGGCGCACGCCGGGCTCTTCCGCGTAGTTCGTAATTTCCAAATTACGGACTTCCCAGTACTCTTGATTGAAGAAATAAACCGCAGCGTCGACGCCGCCTCCGGCGATCAGCGGTTTCGGCCCGTCGCCGTACTTGTCGATCTGAATCGGCTGGCCGTCGCTGCCAGACCCTTGCGGATGCAGCATCCCCGACCAGGAACCTCCCGCTTTAAATAAGATGGCGTCCCCGGGTTGAAACACGGTGGCGTTCACCTTGCTTAGCGTCTGCCATGCGGTTTCGGGAGTCGTTCCCGCGTTCGCATCGTTGCCTCCCAAGTCGTCCACGTAATACACCGTTCCCGTTGCCGAGATCGCCGGCGTTTCCGCCGCATGGACGGGTGCGGCCGGCCCGGCCGGCACCATCGCTACCGCCATAACGACAAGAGCCAGAAGCCAAGCCGCCATTCTTACCGTTCTTGTTCTCTTCATTTGAATTCCTCCTTCTTTTTCTTTTGCTGCTTATCTAAAAAACGGTCGCCTTGACGCGGATCGGCAACCGTCTTTAAGATCAACGTTCGCCGATCTTTACGTTGTTGTAGTTGTCTTCGACAAGCTTCACATCGGCGTCCCGAATCAGCTGATCCGCATATTCCTCAAACTTGGCGTCTATGTAGTGGCTGCGGACGTTTGCTTTCTGCTCTTCGAAGCTTCTGTAACCGTTCGGCTCTCTCTCGATCAAGCGGGCCAGGACGTACCGGCCAGCCGCACGGTCGTCGATTACCGGACTGACACGGCCGCTTTCAGTAAGCTCCGCCAGCGCGTCGTAGAGCACGGGCTGCGACTTCGACACCATCCGCGCCGTTTCGTTCGTCAACCGTTCTTCGGTCCATTGAACGTCGGACGCCATGTCGGCATCTTGCAAGCCTTGGACGGCTTCGTTCGCCGATTCCCCTTGCTCAAGCCGAAGTTTCGCAGCATCCATCAGCACCTTCGCGGCTTCCTTCTTCCCGCTGTCAACCCGAACCCCGTCCTCCAGGTAGGAGGCAGTGATCATATCGTATCGAACGTCGTCCTCCAGCCGGAACAATCCATCCTTAATGGACTCGTAATGCTGCAGCAACTGTTCTTCCGTTGCGGCCAGCTCCTTGCCGGACAGTTTGGCTTTCAGCTCGATTAACACTTTGCCGATATAAAAATCCATGAACGTGTTTTCGTCGAACCGGACGGGTCCGTACACCGGGCGGCCGGCTTGCAAGGCCGCGCTTCTGCGTGCGTTTTCCTCCTCCATCTCCGACAGCAGGTCGTCGTAGGAAGTCCCACGGACGATCCCGTGCGACTTGACAAGCTGCAATTGAATCTTGAGCTTTACGGCTTGCTTAAGCGCCCGCTCCTTCGCCAGTTCCGCAGGCACCTCCCCGCCGAAGTCGGTATCCCAAAACTGTCGGTCGATGTCGGCGCCGTGCGTTCGTTTGAAATAGTCGATTACGGCAGCCCGCTGCAAGCCGAGCAACCGGTTGAACTGTGCAGCGGTGACCGGGTCGCCGTTCACTTCAGCGATAGGCGCCGATTCGGACGCAGACCCCGTCGAGGAAAACAGCAACACCGCGACGGCGATTCCGACCGTCACCGCCGCAGCGGACGCGACTCCGATCAGCGCTTTCGCCGATGTGAAGATATTCATCACCATGACCTCCTCGTACGTTCAGCCTCTGTTCCGCCTCTCCACCTTGAGGAACAGGTTCCAATATAATGTAACCGCTTTCGACGTTCCCCGTTAGGGGAGAACGATGACCTGTTTCGGTAGTTTCATGACAAGTCGTCCGGGCGAAACAAAAAGAGCCGCCCCCGCCGATCGCAAGACGGCGGGAACAGCTCCCCGATTCCGTATTATGTTTCGATGCCGCGAATCGTGCGCCCTTCCAGGAACGCTCCCTTCAACCGAACGTGCTCGTACGGCAGCGTCGGGTTCGCGATTCTGCGCGCCATAAGCTCGGCCGCGCGTTCTCCCGCCTCCCGGACGTACAGTGCCGGCCGCGACATGTCGGCAAAATACGGCAGCGCCTCATGCTCCATGCCGACGAAGGACAGATCGCCCGGAATGTCCAGACCGAGCGAACCGGCGGCAGCGAACACCCATTCCGCCACGCCCGGAATCGCGCACAGCACAGCGGTGAATCGGCCGGAACGCAGCTCGAACTGCAGCTTCTCCATCCAGTTGGCGCGGTCGGCCGCGTGACCCGTCACATGCTCGTCGGGATCGGGTTCCTCCAACCCGTACCGCTTCGCCGCGGCAGCGAACGCCTTCCATCGCAGCCGAAAGCCGCGAAGCGGTTCGATCTCGCCGACGTACAACACGTGGCGATGACCGCGCTCGTGCAACGCTTCCATCGATCGGTGAACCGCGTATTCCACATCCCAGACGATGCTGTCCACTTCGGCCAGGTCCGGCGGATAGTTGAGCAGCACCTTGGGCAAGGGCAGGCGCAGCAAGGCGGCTTCCAGACGCTCGGGCAGCGCCGCCGTCAAAAACAATCCGTCCATGTAACCGATTCCGTTCTTCGTCTGCCATTCCTCGAGCTGACCGATATCGGACAGACGGCTTGGCAGCAGAACCGGAACGACCGTATGCCCCAACTCGTTCAACCGTATTTGGACGCCCTCCAGCTGCTGCCGATGGAACGGCATATCGCCGCTGAGCAGCATCGCGAACCGGCGCGGCCTTGCATGCACCCACGGGATCCGTTCCGCGGACATGCCCGCTTCCTGTTCCTTCGTCCGATACCCGAGCTCCCGCGCCCGATCGACAACCGCCTTACGCGTCGCCTCCGACATACCCGGCAAACCCCGCAGCGCCTTCGACACCGTATGCACCGCCAAGTTCATTTCGTCGGCGATCGTTCGCAGCGTCACCTGCTTCTTTCGCGGCATGACCGTCCCTCCTTCTTGCTTCGTTTTTTTAATGTAACAAAAATGAAGCTTTTTTGTAACTCTCATTTTTAATACGATGAAGCTGAATCGAAATCGCACCAGACGAAAGGAGATTTTCAAACTTGACTAACCGTGAAATTTCACTGCAACGAAACGTACCGGTATATGAGACCGCGGAGGTCGTCGTCATCGGCGGCGGACCGGCCGGAACCGCAGCGGCGATTTCGGCCGCGCGCTGCGGACGAAAGACGATTCTACTGGAGCACTCCGGGCAATTGGGAGGAATGGGCACGCTGGGGAACGTGAGCGTCTTTATGGGTATCGGCAACGTGACGGGCATCTATCGGGAGTTCATCTCGGAATTTTTGCCGGCGGCGCTGCCGAGCTCGCATCATGAATCGATCTGGCCTCAATATTCCCCTTTCGAGCTTCGCCATTATTTGAATCAGAAGCTTGAGAAGGAAGGCGTCGAGGTATATTACCACACCAGCTTCGTCGCTGCGATCAAGGACGGCGACAAGATGACCGGCGTCGTCGCCAATACGCGGGAAGGACTTCAAGCGTTCGAAGGGAGCGTCTTTATCGATTGCACGGGGGATGCGAGAGTGGCGGCCGAAGCGGGCGTTCCGCTCCGTTCCGGGCGTGACGGGGACGGATTGACCCAGCCGATGACGCTCATGTTCATGATGCAGGACACGGGCAAGCCGGCACGCCAATGTTTGCCGGACGACTGCTACCGGTACGAGAAAGTCGAGGATCTTCCGCAAGGCCGTCATCTGTATTGGGGCGGGATGGGCGACGGCACGCTGCTCGTCAATATGACGCGGGTCCGGGGCAACGGGGCCAAGATCAAGGACATCAATTATGCAGAAAAGGAAGCGCTGCGGCAAGTGTTTTCCGTCGCCGACTATATACAGCGCAACGGGCACGAGAACTACATCTTGTCCCATGTACCGGGTCAGGTCGGCGTGCGCGAGACGAACCAGATCGTCGGCTTGTATACGCTGACGGAGGACGACTTGACGAGCGGACGGCGCTTCGACGACGTCGTCGCCCAGACGAATTACGAGATCGATATTCATAACCCTACAGGCGGGCGAAACACGGACGAACGCAAGCTGAGCGGCTACGACATCCCGTACCGCTGCATGGTGCCGGTTAACGTCGAAGGGCTGATCGTCGCCGGACGGTGCATTTCCGCCACGCACGTCGCCATGTCGTCGATGCGCGTGCAAGCGACCTGCTACGCCCTTGGCCAAGCGGCGGGCAACGCCGCCTCGATCGCCGTCGAGACGGGCGCTTCGCTCTCCGCCGTACCGTTCGGAGCGCTGCACGAGCGGCTCGCCGAACAGGGCGTTCGGTTTCAGAAATAATCGCCGATCACAACGGAAGCGTGTGCGACACCGCCCGATCAGGCGTGTCGCATTCGCTTCCGTTGCGTCGTCCGTCCATAGAAAAAGCCTTGAAAGAGTGACGGACACTCGATCAAGGCTTTATGCTGCCGGATTTTTATTTGGACACATCGTTCGACTCATAGCTTATAACGGAAATGGACTTTCCAAGCCTTCTCTCACATCGAAGCGTTAAAATAAATCGGATTCGTCAATGCCGCCATCAGCATGCGGTCAGCCTGTTCGAAGTAGCGCCATATCTCCGTCCGTATAAAGAGCCGATCCTCGCCGCTAATGGTCAACCGCAGCTCGCCGTCCGACACAGCCGAAATTTCCTGTTCCATGCCGCGCTCGCTGTAGAAGCGAATGACGTCGCCGGCAAGCAAACCTTCCAGTTGAACGGCAACCTCGCGGCTGGATTGCCCGGAAGGCACCGTGTCTCCAATGCCGTAATCGCCGCAGCTCATCTGGGCAAACGGGCCGTCCGGCGCATAGGTAATGACGACATGGCCCCGTTCGACGCCGCCGAGCACCCCTTGCACGGTTTTCTCTTCCGCCCAAACCCAGACGCACGGCATCGCATGCTTCACGTAACGATCGGGTCGATGCACATCGCTGCCGCCTACCGCTACGACATGGTTACCGGCCGCCAATTGCTCCTGCCACCATGCCAATGCTCGGCCGTTCCGGTCCGTCCACGGACCGTTCCAGATCTCAACCCCGTCGTAGTCCAATCCGAAATCCCACTCCCATGGACAGTAGTCGCAGTGGGGATGATTAAGCACAATCTTGGCTCCTCGCTCGCGAGCGACCCGAAATATCTCCCGCACATCGGACAAGTCCGTTACGCGGAAATCATCCATCGGGTCGATCGCGCCGAGAAAATTGCTGTGGCCGAAATTAGTCGTAAACTCCGTTCCCGGGATCATCAATATCGAAGTCTCCCGCGGATAAGCCACATTCTGACTAATGGTATTGTGGTCGGTCATCGCAATGAAGTCGCATCCCAGGCTTTCCATAATGGCGGCATTTTCCTGAAGCGAATAGGTGCCGTCGCTGTGGATGCTGTGCGTGTGAAGATCTCCCTTCAGCCAGCGTGGCGTCTTATGCGCATAATCGATTTCAACCTTGACCGTGCAGCCTTCCTCAGGCACTTTGTAGGCGTTATGAAGCACCGCCCATTCTCCCGGGGCCAGCGGCCCCGGCAAATACCCGGGCGTTGCCTTGATCAGGCCGATGCGGAATTCCTTCCTCGCCCCTCCGCTCCACCCTCTTACCCTCGCGGCGTCCCGAATGCCCAGATCGATAACCGCCTTGGAGTCCTCCACGCCATGCGGTTCCACCTCATAGCGGACATAAACTTCCTCGACATGCTCCGGCATCGTAAACGGGATTTCGATATACGCGCTTTGCTCCGATCGCTCGATCAAGCGTTTGAAAACGGCGGAAGACCGCCGCTGCGCTTGCTGCTCTGCCATGCCAATCTCCTCCTATCCATTCGTCACTCTTTGTTTGCGCCAAGAAAGATTCCTTTGACAAAATGCTTCTGCACATACGGATAGATGATCATGAGCGGCAGGAGCGCGATGACGATGCCCGCCATCCTGACGTTAGTCGTGATCATAAAATTGCTCGAGGTCGCATCCGTGTCGACAATGAGCGATTTCAACGCAATCTGCAGCGTATACTTGGAAGAGTCGTTTATATAAAGGACTGCCGGCGTGAACTGGTTCCATCGGCTGACGAACTCGAATAGCGTAACCGTCGCCAGTCCCGCTTTCGCAAGCGGCATGTACATCGTTAGAAAGATACGTAAATCGCCTGCACCGTCGATCCGTGCCGACTCCGCCATTTCATACGGGACGCTCAAGAAGAAATTTCGCATCAGCAGCACGCTGAAGCCCGATACGAAGCCCGACAAAATAAGGGCGGACAGCGTATTGAGCAGTCCCAGATCCTTGTTCACGACATACATCGGAATCATGATGGCTTCGCCGGGAATCATCATCGTCACCAAAATAGCGGAGACCATCCACTTTTTCCCCGGAAGCCCCTGCTGAATGAGGACGTAGCCGGCCATCGAGCTGAGAAGCACGTGGCCAATCGTACCGACGAGGGTTACGATTACGTTGTTCGTAAAGGGCAGATAAAGCTGCATGCGGTTCCATACCGTGGAGAAGCCTTCCGTGCTGAATTCCTTAGGCCATAGGACAATCTCCGGCTGCATGGAAGCAAGATTGGATGAGAACGCAAGGGCAAGCGTATTTAAAAACGGGATGATCATCGTCAGAACGAGAAGAAGCAGGATCAGCATATTGATCGTATCGAAGATCCGGCTCTGCCAGCTTGTTCGATTAAAGGATTTCATAGATCTACTCACCCTTCGTCATAGCGGATAACCGCCCTTGTAATATACGTAATGATTAATGTGGCCAATATAACGAGAAATCCCGCAGCTGTAGCGGGCCCTACGCTGAACTCCAATATCCCTTTCTGATAGGTGTACATCATGATCACATCCACCTTATCCGCAATGGCGCCGTTTCGCATGACGAATATCTGGTCGAACATGCGAAGGATGCCTAATACGTTCAGCATGACGACCACCTTCATGGTGGACACGAGCTGCGGGACCGTCACATCCCGGACCAGCTGCCAGCGATTGGCTCCGTCTATGCGAGCGGCCTCATAGAGCGACGGGTTTATGCCTACGATCGCAGCCAAATATAGAATGCAAGTAAAGCCCATCTCTTTCCAGCCGGAGGTAACAATCATAACGATGCGGGCATAGCGGTCGGACGACAGGAAGCTGACCGGCTCCGCTCCGAGCAACTGGATAATCTGGTTAATGATGCCTGTGTCGGGAGACAGCATGAGAATCCACATACCGCCTACGATCACCCATGAGAATAAATGGGGCAAATAAACGATCATTTGCGTAATCTTCTTGAACCAGGACGATGCCACTTCATTCAAGGAAAGCGCGAGAAGAAGCGGTAAAATAAAATTGATAACGAAGATGCCTACGCCAATCACGATGGTATTGCGGAATACATCCCAAAAAAACGGATCCTTTAATATACTTGCATAGTTCTCGATGCCGACGAACGGCCGGTCGCCGATCAGACGGTATTTTTGGAAGCTGATGACCAATCCGCGGGCGAGCGGATAGAACGAAAAAAGAATAAAATAAGCTAGAACAGGCACCATCATCAGGTATAGCGTCTTGAATTTGAAAACGGCTCTCACAGGAAAGTCACCACCCATGTAAAAAAATAAAGGAGGAAGCGTTTAACCCTACTCCCTCCTCTTGTTCATTAGTCAATCAGCTTGCCGGCTTTCAACTCTTCGCGCATTTTCTTGACCGCTTCGGCTGCCGGCATTTCGCCCAATATCGCTTTGAAGGAATATTCATTGATGATTTTCTCCGCTTCGGACCAGTTCGGAGGCGTCAATTCCAAGGAAGCATATTGATTCACAAGGTCCTGGGCTGCCTGCACGCCCGGAAGCTTGCCGAACGGCGCTTCGACGTTGCTGTTGTACCAGAATGGCACGCCATGGTCGGAAGCATGCTCTTTGCCGGTTTGGGTCAGCGTATACTTGCCGTTATCCAGCGTATAATCGTTGTCTTTAATCCCTAAGCTGCCCAGCATAATGCCGTCTTGGGTGTGCCACCATTCGATAAATTCGAACGCTGTTTGCGGATGCTCCGCATTGACCGGAATAACCCATACGTCCGGATCTCCTCTCCGCAGCATATGGCTGCCGTTTGCGTCGGCGGCGCCCGGCAGCGCCTTAGCTTCGAATGCCGTATTCGCATCCTGTTCCATACGGGTGTTGTTCAGCATCCCTACCCAAGCATCCCAGTACGTAATCATGCCGACGCGGTCGGTCAGAAACAGGTTGCGCATTTTGCCGGTATCGTTCGTGGCAAAGTTCGGATCAAGGATCCCTTCCTTGTACAGCTTGTTAAGCCATTCATAGACCGGAACGGCTGCATCCGTCGAATACGGCACATCCAGCTTGCCGTCTGCCGTCTCTACGTATCTCTGCTTGAGACCTGCCGCGCTAAAGAAGCCTTGCACCTCGTACATTCCTGCCGTGCTAAGCCCGTAAGTGTCCTTGTTTCCGTTGCCGTCCGGATCCCGCTCGGTGAAAGCTTTCAGCACCGCGTAGTACTCGTCCAGCGTTGTCGGCTCTTCGAGATTCAGCTTGGTCAGCCAGTCCTTGCGGACGATCGGCATCGTTCCCCCTTGGTATTTGGTGAAAATGCCGTAGATCTGCCCGTCCTTCGTCTTGACCTGCTCCCATTCCGCCGCCGGAATAACGCTTGGGTCCGACAGGATTTTTGAGGCGTTCAATTGATCGGTTAGAGGAGTCAGGATCCCCTGATCGATAAAGGTATTCATTTTTTCTTTGCTGACCTGGAGCAGATCGAACTTTTGCCCGGATGCGACTGCGGCAAGAAGCTTCTGGTCATAATCGGAGGCCGGCTTGTCAATGGATACCTTTATGCCGGTTAATCGTTCAATTTCCTTTTCGAATAAGACATTCTCCTCTGGCGTTTTGCCGCCGACGACCCCTGTCATTATTTTCAAAGTACGTTCTTCGCTATTTGCCGGATCCTGCTGCGCAGGCGCGGCCGAGCCGCCATTTGCGGGGGGAACGTTCCCGCCATTCGCGGAACAGCCCGCCAGCATCCCGCCTAACAGTATTACGGACATCACCGAACCGAAAAGCTTTCTGCTTCTTAACAAGCCAATCACTCCTCATTTATGGATTACTTCGAAAACTGCATGATTCCCTGACGACCAGTTTCGCATCTATAATGACTTGCCGATTATCGCTCATGCCGCTCATCTTCTCGATCAACATATTGGCGGCTTCGGCTCCGAGCAAGTCCGCCGACAATTCCACGGACGTAAGCCTCGGATTCATGTTCTGCGCCAGAATGGCGTCATTGCTGAGCGCAATGACCGACAGCTCCTCCGGCACCTCGACGCCAAGATCCCTGGCGGCCCTCAGTACGCCAAGCGCAACACGGTCCGTATCGGCAATAACCGCCGTATAATTCAACTTCCTATAGGAATTCATAACGGATATATAACCGTAATCCGTTCCGTTAGCGAACAGCTTGCGGGTAAAATACATGACATGCTCTTCCCGCAACGACAGTCCGTAATGGCGGAAAACCTCCGATAATCCCAATTTCCGATCATAGGATACCGTCATATCGGAAGCCGAATTCAAAAACAAGACAGACCGGTGGCCGTTCCGAAGCAGATAGTCGCCTACTTGATAAGAAACATCCGTGTTGTTGTTGTCCACGCAGCTGATCGACTCGTCGAACGGATCCGGCCGGCCAACCAATACAAACGGGATGCCCATTTGACCGTAACGCCCGATGCGCGGGTCGTTCTTCCGAGGGTTCAGCAAAATGACGCCATCGACGGGATCTTGTGAGAACAGCCTAGGATCATCCTGCTCCGGCAAAGTGTCCAGCAGCACCCTGTATCCTTGCTTGGAGCATTCCATGATAACGCCGTTAATCAATTGGGATTCGAAGGCCGACATACAGCCGTCCGACGGCAGCGGCACCCTCAGACCGACGATCATGGTCTTCTTGATCGCGAGGCTTCTCGCTAAATGATTCGGATAATAACCCAGTTCTTTCGCTACATTCAGCACCCGTTCCGACACTTGTCGGCTAATGGGTCTTTTCTTGCTGAACACGCTGGATACGGTACCCTTGGATACCCCCGCCTGCCTGGCAACATCATCTATGGTAGCCACTTATGAATGGATTCCCCCTCGCCCGATAAACTTGAACCCGGTCCTGATCTCTCAGCGCTTACGATGCGCGTTGTCGAATCGTTAAACCGGTTTAATGACCTTACGCTGTCATTATATAAAACGATCCATTTATAAACTGCAGTTTTTTGTTAAATGAATGATAAGATCTGGTAAATGCGCATTTTGGCATTCTATATATGTTGTACCGCGACTCGAGTGGAGAGATATGGCTAACACATGCCACTTGATTCGTTTAACGGCCGCCACATACGTTATTTGTGCAATATCGGCCATTTTAAAAATGTAACGGAGCTGACAGACGCTATTTCCCAATTTCAGCTCATTTTCGGGCTGAAAATCTTCGAATAAGGTCTGTAGCGGCCGTTACAATTATGAACCGTGCTTTTTTAGCAAATAAGGGCTCAGATAACCGTTAGAGTGAGAATGTTTAAAATCATTCCTCATGCTGCCTGGTGTACGGCAATTCATTTGTTCAACTTATATAGTTCAAACATGACTGCTGTTAAAAGATAACAAAAAAACGCCCCCGCCTTCCGGCAGGGACGCTCCAGCTTACTATTCTTAAAACGCGGCGACAATCGCGCCTTTGTACTCTTCTTCAATAAACAATTTCACTTCAGGCGAGCGGAGCGCAGCTGCAAGCTTCTGCATCGCTTCGGAATCCTTGTTGTCCGGGCGGGACACGAGGATGTTCACGTACGGGGAGTCGCTGCCCTCGATAAACAAAGCGTCCGTTGTAGGTACAAGACCGGCTTCCAGCGCGTAGTTGGTGTTGATGAGCGCCAGGTCAACCTCGTCCAATACGCGCGGCAATGTCGCCGCCTCGACTTCCGTGATGTCAAGCTTCTTCGGATTGTCGGCGATGTCGGCTACGGTGCCGTTAACGCCGACGCCTTCCTTCAGCGTAAGCAGATCATTCTCCGCCATCAGAGCAAGCGCGCGTCCGCCGTTCGACGGATCGTTCGGGATGACAACCTTCGCGCCTTCCTTCAGGTCTTCGATCTTCGTGATTTTTTTCGAATATGCGCCAAACGGCTCGATGTGGACGCCGGCAACATTCACGAGGTCGTAACCTTTATCTGAGTTGAACTGGTCCAGGTACGGCGTATGCTGGAAAAAGTTCGCGTCGATTTGTTTCTCATACAGCTGCGTATTCGGTTGAACGTAATCATTGAATTCGATAATTTCCAGGTTAACGCCCTGTTCCTTCAGCATCGGCTTCACATATTCCAGAATCTTCGCATGAGGCACCGGCGATGCGCCGACCTTCAGGGTTACCTCTTCAGGAGTTTCTTCCCCCGCTCCTTGGTTCACGGCCGCGCCGTTATTGTTGTTCTCAGGCGCTTTCTCTTGCCCGCATGCCGCTAACGCGAACATCAGCATAATCGTTACGATTGCATAGCTTGTCTTCTTCATGTTTCATTCCTCCAGATCTGTTATTGCACTCTAAGCTGAAAATATATAAAAGCTTATTTCCTGCTGAAACGCCTTACTAATACATCTCCAATGGTCTGCAGCACCTGAACCAGCACGATGAGCAGCACAACGGTCACGAGCATGACATCGGTCTGGAACCGCTGGTAGCCGTAGCGAAGCGCGAGGTCGCCAAGACCCCCGCCGCCGATAACGCCGGACATTGCCGTGTAGGAGACCAGCGTTACTGCCGTAATGGTCACCGCCGCAAGCAGGCCGGGACTGGACTCGCGCAGCAGAACGCGGCGCACGATGTCCCACTTGGAAGCGCCCATCGCCTGCGCGGCTTCAATGACGCCGCGATCCACTTCGCGCAGCGACGTCTCCACCAGCCTGGCGAAGAACGGAGTGGCCGCCACGACGAGCGGCGGAATGGAGCCTTCGACGCCGAGCGTCGTTCCCGTAATGATTTTCGTCACCGGCATAATCATAATCATGAGTATAACAAACGGCACCGATCGCAGCACGTTAACAATGAACGACAGAACACCGTAGACGAACGGCTGCTCCAGCAGCTGCCTGCGGGACGTAAGAAATAAAATAATGCCAAGCGCCAGCCCGAGTATAATCGTAAATAACAGCGAAGCCGCCATCATGTACAACGTGTCCTTCGAGGCTTCCCAGATCTCCGGCCACCGGACGTTTTCAAAGCTCATCATACCGCATCCACCTCCAGCCCCTCTTCGCGCAACACGACGATGACGCGCTCTATCTCCGTATCGCTGCCGATCAGCTCGACAATCAGCTGACCGTAAGGCGTCTGCTTCATGCGGGACACCGTTCCCTGCAAAATCGCGAACTGAACGGAGGTTGGTTTAACCGCGTTATAAAGAATCGGCTCATAGGTCAAATCGCCGATATAGGTCATGCGCAGCAGCCGGCCCTTGCGCTCCCGCAGCAGTTGTCCGTTCGCGCCGCTGTCGGCCACCTGATCGACAAAATCGCGGGTAACCGGATGCTCCGGCTTCAAGAAAACATGAAGCACGTCTCCCATCTCCACGATCTCGCCACCGTCAATAACGGCGACGCGGTCGCAAATCGAGCGGATAACGTTCATTTCATGCGTAATGAGCAATATGGTAATGCCGAGCTTGGCGTTAATATCAAGCAATAAGGACAAAATCGAGTTCGTCGTTTGCGGATCGAGCGCCGATGTCGCTTCGTCGCACAGCAGCACGTCGGGATTGTTCGCAAGCGCCCTGGCTATGCCAACGCGCTGCTTCTGGCCGCCTGACAGCTGCGACGGGTATTTACCCGCGTGCTGCTCCAACTGCACAAGCCTCAGCAGCTCGTCCACCCGCTTGTTGACTTCCGCCTTCGACAGCTTCGCCAGCGCAAGCGGAAACGCGATATTATCACGGACCGTCGACATCGACAGCAGATTGAAATGCTGAAAAATCATCCCGATCCGTCTGCGCTGCTGCTGCAGCTGCCGCTCTGACAAGCCCGTCAGCTCCACGTCCCCCACCGTTACCGTTCCGGAAGTGGGCTTCTCGAGCAGATTGACGCAGCGGAGCAGCGTGCTTTTCCCCGCGCCCGAATGGCCGATAATGCCGAATATTTCACCTTTATGAACCGTTAAGCTGACGTCACGCACGGCTTCTACCGAAACCGCACCGACGCGGTACGATTTTCTGATGTTATGCAGCTTGATCAGTTGAATACCCTCCTATCGGACAAACAAAACCAAATTATATAGCTGCGCCCGGATGATGTCAATGATCTTTGTTACGCCACTCGAAGCCGTTTATTCTTCGTGTAAGAAATGAACTGCTGTTATTGTTTCCTGCGACCATTATTTTACTCTTCATCCTGCGCCCGGAATGACCATGCATAAGCAGAAACGTCAATCGTCATCGTTCAGTGGAGACGCAGACAGTTTAGCGGTGGAACTTAAACAAATAAGTTACTAGTAGATCGTATCTGAAATAACGCAAGTGTTCGACCAAACTGTAACAGGGCCGCATGTGGTCGACCGCCGTCATGCAACGCCACACCGCGCGCTGGGAGCTGCGCGCGGTGCGGTGCGAAGAGGATATTAGGGACGCTAATTCAATGAAAACCACGGATATTGAAATCTAACGGACGTGAGGAGGCTGTCGATTAAATGTGGACATATCCCTTAACGGGTTAACGTCAATGCTAACGGTCGCCACAGAGGCTAAACGCGCAAAAAAGCGATGTTCAAAATCGTAACGGTTGCCACAGTGCCTAATGATGCGAAATGCTCCTATAATCAATTGAATCACGATAATAGCCGCGCTCACAACCGTTAGAATCTGAGTGGGCGCCAAATAAGCCAAATAACCTCTGCAGCAACCGTTAGAGCGGGCAACGGCGGTGGAATGCAGCAAGTTTTAAAACCCCACATTTAATCGACAGTCTCGTGAGGGATGTTATTTCCGTTATATCAAAAGGAATATGAAAAAAATCGGCCCCATAAGGCTTCACATTTCCGTTAGATTTTCCAAATGCCTCATTTGGGGATGATAACGCCTCTGACGACCGTTAAACCGTTAGTCCCGAGATCTGCGGAGCAAAACGCGGGCTATCCGATTCATCCTGTAAGAATACGATTTCTGGAACATTCTACTAGTTCTTAGCTTCAACGATAACCGCATCCAGCCGCTCGGCCGGAAACGCTCCTCTTGGTCTATCATGGATTCCGTCCAGGATTAAAGCCGCCTATCACCAAAATCAGGAGCTAAACTGGAAATCATCCATTATTATCGATTTCAAACGCCTCAATCTGGCCTGATACCTGCTATATCACTGGATCAAATTCAGGATAGGATGACAGATCGGAGAAATGCATCCCTATTGCTGGATGGAATCCAATATAGCCGGACCGCTCCGCGCCAAAGCTGTTAATGATGGCTGACTGCCGAAATAGAGGTGGCTGCGACGGCACTCCATTTTGATCGCTACCGGCAGGATCGTCCATGTTAAGGCATTACTCCGTAATGCTCAGTATACGCCGCTCTGCCGAGCTGCAAAATGACAAGCAGCGATGCATCAACCATAAGGCGCCAATCAGTTGGCCATTAGCTGTTGGCTCTTGGCTCTTGGCTCTTGGCTCTTGGCTCTTGGCTCTTGGCATCCCCGGTTGGCGGAGTTGACAACTGCCAACCGTCTCCCCCTTTACCTCTGAAGCCCCTTCACAGCTTCCAGCACTTCTCCGGTATGTCCTTTTACCCTCACCTTGCGCCACTCCCGGACAAGCTTGCCTGCGGCATCAATGAGGAAGGTCGATCGGACGATCCCCATATACTCCCTGCCGTACAGCTTCTTCAGCTGCCATACGCCATAAAGCTCGCACACGGCGTGCCCGGTATCGGCCAGCAGCAGAAACGGAAGTTCATATTTCTCGATGAAACGCAAATGCGTCTTGACCGGATCGATGCTTATTCCGATGATCACGGTGTTCAGCTCCTGCATGTCCGCGTTCGCGTCGCGGAAGTCGCAGGATTGCTGCGTGCACGTCGCGGTCAGGTCCTTCGGATAAAAATAGATGACGACATTCCGCCCTCGAAAATCGCTAAGCCGGACGTTCTCGCCGCTTGATCCCGGCAATTCAAAATCCGGCGCCGGCTTGCCGATCTTCGCCTTCATTTTTATCTTCGCCATGCCTCCACCTCCGTTCTCTTCCGACTCTCTATGTTGCGATAAAAGCTCTAGGATCCCGCTCCGTGGTATCTCTTCACGCCATGATTCCACAGCAGCAGCCCCAGCGTGAAAACAACGATACCCATGACCGGCGTCATTAGCGCCAGCTGCGACAGGTCATCCGCCTTCTTCTCCAGGAAATAAGAAGCCGGGATTACGCCGACAAACGCGAAGGGCAGCAGCCAGGTCAGCATGAAACGAATAACCTTGTTATAGATGTTCACCGGATAACGGCCGTAGTTCTGGATATTGTACATCAGCGGCACGATCCCGGTCGGCGCGTCCGAATAAAAGGAGATCGCGCTAAGCGCCGTGTACAGTCCGGCATAAATAAACACGGCCCCAAGCACGAGCAGCGCTAATATGAGCACGTCCCAAATCTGGAAGGGCAGATCCAGCTGCGTCCAGCAAATTGCCATAATAACGGCTCCGACGAACGAGCCGATGAGCGACGGGGGATCTACATTTTCGAGAAGCACCTGGTACAGGCTGTGCGCCGGCCTCGTCAGCACCCGGTCCATCTCTCCCTTCACGATGTAACGTTCGCTGAAATTCCAAATACCGAAGAAGGTGCTGAATATGCCGAACGGAATCATGAAGAAGCCGTATACGAATACAACCTCCGCCTCCGACCAGCCGCCGAGCGACGGGGTATGCTGGAACACGATCAGAATAAAAATCAGGTTCATCCCCTGAAACAGAAGATCGGACAGAACCTCGATCCAGAAATCCGCCCGGTACGTGAGCCTCGTCTTGGCGTAGTTCTTCAAATATTCCCAAAATAACGATAAGTATCTCATTTTCATTACCCCCCTTGCACGAACAGCCGCTTGCGGGCGGCGCGCCATGTCAACCAGATTGGCACCAGCAGGCCGGCGAACCAGATAACCTGCAGGCCGAATACGGGAAGCGCTTCGCTGCCGGGCGTCCGCCCCGTAAATACGGAGCTGGGCAAATAGGTGATCGCCTGGAACGGCAGCCACTGCATAATCGCGGACAGCCAGCCCGGGAAGAAGGCGATCGGCACGACGACGCCCGAGAACAGGTCGACCATGACGCGCTTCATGCGCATCATGCCCTCGTTATTTTCGACAAAAAATGCGAATAGGCCGGTTAAAATATTAATCTGCGAGTTGATCAGGAAGCTGAAGAACAGCATGATCAGATACGTCAACCACGTTATCGGATCCTTTGGCAGCGTAACCGGGAAGATCAGGCATACCACGATCATCCCCGGCACCATGAACAGCAGCATGCGGAACAAGCCTTCGCCGAACCCCTGCATCATTTTTACAAGCAAATACGAATAAGGTCTAATAAGCTGCACCGCTACGCTGCCGTCGCGAATTTCATTCGCAATCTCCCGGTCCAGGTTGTTGAAGTAAAACGCGCGTGCCATCCAGGATACGGCGACGTAGGTGGTCATCTGATTCACCGTAAAGCCGGCGAGCGTCTCCTGGTCGCCATAGATCGCCTGCCACAGGAAGTAGTAAGCGCCAATGTTAATGGCATAAATAATAATCCCGCTGTAATAGTTAACCCGGTAAGCGAGCATCATGAGAAACCGGATGCGGATAAAATCGATGTACGCGCTCATCATGACATTACGGTCTCCTTGCCGGCCGCAGCCGATCCGGATTGATAGATGCCGCGGACAATGTCGTCGGTATTCGTTTCGAAAATTTTAATGTCGCGAATTTCCGTCCCGCCTACGACGCGGGCGAGCGCGTCCGAAACGCTGACGGCGTGCGGCAGCCACATTTTGGCCGTAACCTCGTTCTCCAGCGTCCAGGTTACCTCTAACGGATCCGTCAGCTGCTTCAGCTTCTCAAGCGGCGTATGCGCAGCGAATTGGAACTGAATCTCGCGCCCCTTGCTCCACCTGTTCTTCAGCTCGTCCAATCCGCCGTCATAGATGATACGTCCGTCGTCGAGCATAATAACGCGCGAGCAAAGCGCCTCAATATCCTGCAAATCATGCGTCGTCAGAAGGATCGTCGTCCCCTGCTCTT
The DNA here is from genome assembly GCF_000422465.1 of Paenibacillus harenae DSM 16969. Classification (GTDB taxonomy): domain Bacteria; phylum Bacillota; class Bacilli; order Paenibacillales; family Paenibacillaceae; genus Pristimantibacillus; species Pristimantibacillus harenae. The sequence goes on from NZ_KE383844.1 coordinate 284,900, forward strand.
TGTTCATCTGCATAAGGAAGTCGCGAATTTCCGTCTTGACCACGATATCGAGTCCGATCGTCGGCTCATCGAGAAACAGGATCGACGGATTATGGAGCAGCGAAGCAACGAGCTCGCAGCGCATCCGCTGGCCGAGGCTCAGCTTGCGTACTGGACGGTTTAACAGCTCGCCCAGCTGGAGACGCTCAACGAGCACGTCCAGCCTTTTGCGGAAATCCTGTTCGGAAACCCGGTACACCTTGCGGAGCAGCTGGAATGATTCAATGACGCCGATGTCCCACCACAGCTGGGAACGCTGGCCGAATACGACGCCGATGCCGTTCACGAATTTCTCGCGGTCTTTATAAGGAATAAAGCCGTTGACCCGAATGTCGCCCGAGGTCGGAACGAGAATGCCGGTCAGCATTTTGATCGTCGTCGATTTCCCCGCCCCGTTCTCGCCGATATAGCCGCAAATTTCGCCTTGCGGAATTTGGAATGAAATATCTTTGACCGCCGTAACCTCGTTATACTCGCGCTTAAATAAATCCTTGAGCGCTCCGGATAAGCCTTCGCGGTTTTTTTGTACATTGAATTTCTTGCGTAGATCCTTCACATCAATAGCCAGCATCTGATTGTTCCAGCTCCTTTCGCTTCGACATTTCCTAGGAAATAGCGATCTATTTTTATCTAAAACGATAAAACTTGCGTCCGCATGTCGTTCAGCTTTATAATTTTATGATATGTAATCATACATTAGTTCACGCTTAGCGTAAACGGCTGAATCAAGATCTTAATGAATGCTTTATTTTCGCATAATGAATGGACCGATGCTTATCCGGCATCATCTTCCCTTTTGACGAGGCGCAAGCGACTGACGTTTTGCCCGAATCGTGATCTGCGCTTTCGTGCAGTCCGTTCCTTGCCGTCCTTTGGGAAAGCTCGTATCCAAGCTTAATCGGCTGTCTGGCGGCAAAAGCTCGTTTCGCGGAGAAATTATAGAGAAAGTATGGCGAATTGATATACTTTCCTATATTTCAAGCAGAAACGCCTATCGGCGTCCTTGTCTGAGGACGCAACCGTTTCGCGGTGACATATAAGCCCATTTATTAGTGCTAAACTTATAAAGTCTTATATTTTCAACAAAACACATGACTTATATAAAAGTGCAATGCATTCATTGTCTATTTAAAATGATCTAACAGCCATCGAAAGGAGCACTTCTAACGAAATGCGCAAACAGACGAATAAGAAAAAAAGATGGAAATGGTTTTTTGTTAGCCTCTCGGTCATTCTCGGCGCGGCTCTCGCGTTCGCGATTTATTGGAGCGTAGGGGTATATAATGCTTTAGACAATTTCAGCGATCCGAAAGTAACGGATACGGCTGTCGAAAATCCGGAGGCTACGCCTGTTCCTGTCCCTAAATGGGAAGGCAAGGAACGGGTGAACATTCTGCTGCTCGGCGGCGATGCCCGCGGTCTGGATGAAGGTCAGGCTGCCCGATCCGACTCCATATTAGTCGCCTCCTTCGATCCGGTGACCAAGAAGGCGCATCTGTTCTCCGTGCTCCGCGACACTTATGTCGACATTGAAGGGCATGGGCGAGGCCGCATTAACTCCGCATTGACGCTTGGCGGATACCCGCTTGTCATGCAGACCGTAGGCGATCTGCTTGGACTTGATATTCAATACTATGTGTATACCGATTTTGAAGGCTTCAAGGCGCTTATCGACACGATTGGCGGCATCTACTTCGATGTCGAGAAGGACATGCATTACACCGATAATGCGGACGGCAACCGGTACGATATCGATCTGGAGAAGGGCTATCAACTGCTCGACGGCGACAAAGCGCTGCAATATGTGCGCTTTCGTCATGACGCCATGAGCGATTTCACCCGTACCGAGCGGCAACGCAACTTCCTGCAGGCTGTAGCCAAGGAGCTGCAGTCGACATGGAACATCATCCGGATGAAAAAAATACTCGAAAGCGTCGAGCCGTACGTCGAAATGAACATTAGCGTAAGCGACATGCTGAAGCTTGGCCAGCTTGGCGTAGAAAGCCACGTCGCGAGCACGACGCAAATACCGCCGATGGAATTGATCTCCGATGAGAAAGTCGGAGGCGCCTCCGTAATTGCCATCAGCGATGAAGAAGAGCTTCGCGCTTATGTCGAGCTCACGCTGCAGCAGGACGATACCGTCCCGGACCCTGCCGAAAGCAGCATGCCTGGCGACGGTACGGGCGACGAATCGGTAAGCGGCTCCTCGTCATCTTCATCGTCGTCGTCAGACAGCAGTACGCGGCAGTAACCCATAATACACGCAGGCAGCCCTCACTGCTTGCGTGTATTTTATTCATGAGACACGGCAAGCCCCAAGGCAGCTTAACTGGATTTCTTCCCCTTATTTCACTGCAATCCGGCGATTTGAGCGAATTTAGCGGAAATTATACATCTATTGCGTCAGATATCGGTGTTTGGCAACAATATCCCCAAAATAACTGCAAGGATTCCGTCTATTTCTTCGTAAATCTTATAAATCAAGATATTAACGACATGAAATCCTGTTATTTTAAAGGATATCCGCCTTTCGAGTCCAGCCTATCCCGCCACGGTTCATTTACATATCAATTGGAGGTTACCATCCTATGACCATGCAACGAAATCAATCCGAAAAGCTTTATGAAGAAGCGCTGCAGCATATCGTCGGCGGCGTCAACAGCCCGTCCCGCTCGTACAAAGCGGTAGGCGGAGGAGCGCCGGTCTTCATGAAGCGCGCCGAAGGCGCTTATTTCTGGGACGTTGACGATAACCGCTACATCGACTATCTTGCCGCCTACGGACCGATTATTACGGGACATGCCCACCCGCATATTACCGATGCCATCGTTCGCGCCGCGCAGAACGGCACGCTGTACGGCACGCCGACGGAGCTCGAGATCACGCTTGCCCGCATGCTCAAGCAGGCGATCCCCTCGCTCGACAAAGTCCGTTTCGTCAACTCCGGCACCGAAGCGGTCATGACGACCATTCGCGTCGCGCGCGCCTATACGAAGCGGACCAAAATCATTAAGTTCGCCGGCTGCTACCACGGCCATTCCGATCTCGTACTCGTCGCGGCAGGCTCCGGTCCGTCCACGCTTGGCATTCCCGACAGCGCAGGCGTTCCGGCCAGCATCGCGAATGAGGTCATTACCGTCCCCTTCAATGACCTGACTTCCTTAGAGGCCGCTTTGGAGCGCTGGGGCGACGATACAGCCGCCGTAATGGTCGAGCCGATCGTTGGCAACTTCGGTATGGTCATGCCGCATGAGGGCTTCCTGGAAGGTCTCTGCAAGCTTGCCCGCCAGGCCGAAGCGCTCGTTATTTACGACGAGGTCATCAGCGCCTTCCGCTTCCACTACGGCGCGGCGCAGACGTATGCCGCTTTCCCGGACCATGAGGCGATCGAGCCCGACCTTACGGCGCTTGGCAAAATCATTGGCGGCGGCCTTCCGATCGGCGCTTACGGCGGACGCCGCGCCATCATGGAGCAGGTCGCTCCGCTCGGACCCGCTTACCAGGCGGGCACGATGGCCGGCAATCCGGCATCGATCAGCGCAGGCATCGCCTGCCTCGAGCTGCTGCAGGAGCCCGGTATCTACGGCCGAATGGACGCGCTCGCCGCCAAGCTCGCTGCGGGCCTTAAAGCCGCGGCTGAGCGGAACGGCATTCCGCTTACGATCAATCAAATCCGCGGCTCGTTCTCGGCCCACTTCTGCGATTATCCGATCACGAACTACGATGAGGCGCAGAATACCGACGGGGAAATTTTCGGCCGCTTTTTCAAGCTGATGCTCGAACAAGGGATCAATCTCGCCCCTTCCAAATACGAGGCCTGGTTCATGACGACGGCGCATACCGAAGCCGATATCGACGCAACGATTCATGCCGCTAACTATGCATTCGCGCAGCTAGGCTCCAATCGGTCATAAGGGAGACGGCGCTGCCGGCTTATCTGCAGCCTTCTGACTCTCATAAAGAACAGCCCATCGCATATGCACTCCTAAAAGAGGCGCGGTGAGCTGTTTCTTATGATGAATGTAACATTCCGCAGAATTGTCGGGCAGACGCCAAGCTCGTTCCGGGAACGGTCATCCATTTAAAACAAGCAGCCGGTCGTCATTCTCGGCGGGAATGCCGCGACCGTCGGTATTGTTCGTAATGACGTATATTTTTCCGTCTTTTATTTTTACATCGCGCAGCCTGCCTTCGCCCTCGAACACAACCGACAATTCATCGGCAGCCGGGTCATAACGATAGAGCGCGCTGCCCAACAAGGTCGCGATCAGCAGTCGATTGTTATCGTCTATCGTCATGCCCGACGGCGCAATAGCCTTCTCCCCCGTATGATAGATCGGCGTAATCATGCCGGCCTTCTCCGCATCGCCGTAAATATCCGGCCAGCCGTAGTTGCCTCCGGGCTTAATGATATTGATCTCGTCATGCCCGCCCGGCGTTCCCGACGGTCCATGCTCCGTATTGTACATGACCCCCTCGCTATCCCAGTCCAGCCCTTGCGGATTGCGATGGCCGTAGGAGTATACGTAGGAATCAGGGAACGGATTATCGGAAGGTACCTTGCCGTCCAACGTCATCCGTAATATCTTACCGGCCAAACTATTAAGGTCCTGCGCAAGCTCACCCTGCTGGGCATCGCCCGTCGTCACATACAGCTGATTATCCGGACCAATCGCCATTCGTCCGCCGTCATGGTTGGCCGCTCCCGGTATCCCTTCGAGCAGGGCTTGCACCTCGTCCCATTGGTTGCCGTTCTGCTTCAGGAGCACGACCCGATTCAAGATTTTGCCGTTCTCCCGGTAGGTATGATAGGCATAAGCGTTCCGGGACTGCGCGAAATCCGGCGCCAATAGGAAGCCCAGAAACCCTCCTTCTCCTCGGCCATGGACAGGCTTGGCCAAATGAACGCTCTGGCGGGTTGTTTCTCCGTTAACGACCTTCACGACGCCCCCTTCCCGCTCGCTGGTATAGATCGTATCGCCGTCAAACTCAATGACCCAAGGCACGCGCAGCCGCTCGGCCAGCACCTCATAAGCCGCCTCGGTTTCCGCCGTCTCCGCGGGCTCCGTCGTTTCGCTGTTCCCGGCCGTCCCGGACGGCGGGTTCGACGTCGCATTCGACGGGGAATTCACGGCGGGCGCTGTCACCGAGGGCTCGTTCTGCTCGCACGCCGTCATCGCACCTATCCAAACGGTCAGCATGAGAACGGCAGCCGCCTTTTTTGAACCTTTCAACATCTATTAATCCTCCCGTCTTCATAAAAAATAAAAGGACAACGCGCCTGTCTGCAACGCGGCCGCTGTCCTCTGTTCGTTATTTATCGGCTTGCGCCTCGGCAAGCGCCGTAATCAGCTCTTGTTGAATAAGTCCGTTCGACGCTACGACGTTGCGCACGCCTAATTGGTAAGGATTTCCGTTCGTATCGCTTACAACGCCGCCGGACTCCTCTACGAGCAAAGAACCTGCCGCCAAATCCCAGCTGTTCAGCCCGATCTCCCAGAAGCCGCTTAAACGTCCGGCAGCGACATAAGCCATATGCATGGCGGCGGAGCCGGCGATCCGAAGATTGCGAACCTGCGGCGCAACCGCTTGAATTCCCTTCAGGTTTACCGGGAGCGCATACTCGTGATCAGCGGGAAAGCCTGTCGCAACCAAACTTCCACGCAGCGTCTCCTCCCTTGACACATGCATTCTTTTACCGTGCACATAAGCCCCTTTGCCTCTCTCAGCGACGAACAGCTCATCCTTCATCGGGTCGTAGACGACCCCCACAATAACTGCGCCGTTATGCGCCAGCGCGATAGACACGCAGAAAAAAGGGAAACCGTGCACGAAATTCGTCGTCCCGTCGATCGGATCGACAATCCAGAGATATTCCGCCTCGCGCGCATCCTCCAGCGCTTTGGCCGAAGCGGCGGGTCCCGGTTCTACGCCCTCTTCTCCAAGGAAGGAATGGTGGGGGAAATGGGTCATAATTAAATTGCGGATCAACCGCTCCGAGCCTTTATCGATTTCCGTGACAAGATCATGCGGGGAATACTTTATATCAAGGCTTGCGAAATTGCCAAGCTTCATCTTAATCCATTCTCCTGCTTTAGACGCGCAATTGATAGCGACGGCAGTAAAGCTTTTCCCGCCTACGACGGAAGCGTTATTCGGGTCATTCACGGTCTATCCCTCTTCCCTCTATGTATAATCACGAGCATGAACGCTCATGTTCTTTCTTGTTACGTATGACGTCCGGATGAAGTTTCGTTTGCCGCTTAAGTATCACATTATCAAAATGTTCCAAAGCCTTCAATGATTAATTGCACGGCGAGCAGCAATAACGTCACTCTCAGCAGCCATAGCAGACCTTTGCCGCTCATTCTGACCGCTATCGCAGCGCCCAGTTTACCGCCGATCCACGCCCCGGGAGCAAGCGCGAGAACGAGCAGCCAATTCGTGTCCCCGAGATAGGCGTGCATGCCGCTCCCAAGAATCGATGATAAAAAAATAACAAACATCGACGTTGCCGTTGCCATGTGAGGCGGAAACCGGAACAGCAGCACCATGAGCGGCACGAATAACGATCCGCCGCCAATTCCAAATAAACCGGAGATTAGTCCGACGCCAAATCCGATGGCAAGCGCCGGAACGATACCGTAGCTGAAGGTATGCACTTCGCCGGACGTATCCGTCATGGTCCGAACGATCGGCCATTCCTTCGTAAACGGTTTCATATAGTCCCGAGCAATTAAGAGAGCTGCCATCGCCAGCATAAATACGCCAAAAACAAGCTGAAACAGCCCGGCAGGAAATTGACCGGTCAGAGCAGAACCCAGCAAGGCCGCAGGTCCGCTTGTGATAAAAAACAACCAGCCGCTGCGAAAATCGACGATTTTGCGTTTGGCATACGACAACGTTGAGGCGAGCGCCGTTACGACCAGCACCGTCAAAGAAATGCCGACGGCTTCGGCGTGACCAATCACCTCTCCCGTAATGACGGGTCCAAGAAGCATAAGCACCGGAACGATAATGATTCCGCCGCCAAGGCCGACAATGCTGCCGAACATGGCGGCAATGACGCCGAGCAGCACGAGAAAAATCCATTCCATGAGCTTAATCACCTTTTCCACTTCAAGTCAGTCTGCAAGCATACAGGAACACCGCCAGGTCAACCCTGACGGTGTTGCTTTGCTATAAATCCTGTTTCATTATCGGTTGCCTTTAAATCACAGTGAAATATAAGCCCATTCATAAGTGTTAAACTCATACATTCTTATATTTTTAAAAAGAGGCGACAAGGCTGCGAACCGGCGGATAAACCGATCACCGGATTCTGGCTTGCCGCTATATTCTTCGCCAATATGTATACTGTACGTCATTGCCTCGATCCTCCGAATACCCGCTTCGCGGTCGGGAAGCCTCGAGAAATTTGTAATCGTCCTGGCTTTGGAGAGAAATACGTTCTCGCGCCTCAGGCTCTTTGCGGCAAAACCGAACCGGACGATCATTGGCTATGCCCGGTCTCCAAAAAACATTTCATACGCTAGCGCCGTTTGAACTCGCGCTTCTTCTTCCGTCAGTTTTCTGACGAGCTCCATCTCTACTTGCGTCACTTCTTCACCCTGAAAGTTAATTTCAGCAATAGAAGCTAAAATACGGACAATGGCGATCGCATCGTTAGCCGGCGTATAGGCAATGACCTTTTGGCCCGTCGGAAATACGCGAAAACCGCTCTTTACCATTTTGCCCCGGCCATACTCCAACAATTCATATAGCTCCTGCTCGGATTTGAATTTACAAACGGAATTAAATTCGGTTGCAAAACCCATTTATTTTCCCTCCTTCAGTGAAATTTTGCTTCAAAGGACATCCAAACCTTGAAAAGGCTTCTAGCCAAATCCTTCAAAGGATACATCCTAAACAACCTTCAAAGGCGTTTCGAACCCACCCAAACCCTCCCTTCCAAGGGAGGGCCCCAAGGGTTGCACCCTCTGGACACCCGCAATTGGACTAACGTAGGCTCCAATGAGACGGGTGTGAGCTGCTAGTGCTTAAGAACGCTTTCGTCCCTCTGGGACACGCTTCACTTTTGGCACGCTCGGGATACCTAGGCAACCTGTCTAAACTACCTGTCTAAACATCTGAATAACGTGGGCGTTACTGTGACGTGTATGAGCTGCTAGTGCTTATGAGCGCTTTCGTCCCTCTGGGAACGCTTTGTTTTGGTGCATTAATAATTAGTTACTTTCCTATTGTGGTTCTATCCTGGATTATTGCAGTAACTTTGGCCATTTAATGCACTTTAGGGAATCTATACTGTATTCAATCCAGTGAAAATACGTCTAATTGCTCCATACCCGGCTTTGGGCGCGAATTATTGGATGAAATCCAGAATAGCTTTGATTTTCGATGAAGAAAGGTCGCTATACTGGACAAACTCCATGATAGAGGAGTCCATCTGTCCTTTAGAGGGTTAGTTTGTAACAACCGTCAGCTGATTATTATACTGCCGATCCGCCGGTATAGTCTATACGCTGCTTCTCGGCGTGGCGGGATAACGCTAGGCTGATCAAGGCGTCGAGCAGCTCTTTATAGGGAATGCCGGTTTCCTTCCACATGAGCGGATACATGCTGAATGGAGTGAAGCCCGGCAATGTATTAACCTCGTTAATAAATAGCTGATTATCGTTTTTGCGAAGAAAGAAGTCGACGCGCGACAAGCCCGAGCCGTCGATCGATTGGAATGCGCGGACGGCCATCTCGCGGACGGCTTCCGTTACTTCCGGCGACAGCATAGCCGGTATTTGCATCGTGGACTTGCCGTCAATGTATTTGGCCTTATAGTCATAAAATTCGTTAGACGGGGCGATTTCGCCAGGTACGGACGCTTTGGCGTCATCGTTGCCGAGTACGCTGACCTCGATCTCGCGGGCATCGACGAATTCCTCGACGATGACCTTGCGGTCGAAGCGGAACGCGTAGTTGACGGCTTCGACAAGCTCTTCGCGGTTCTTGGCTTTGGATACGCCAACGCTTGAGCCTAGATTAGCCGGTTTGACAAAACACGGATAGCCCAGCGATACTTCGCATTCCATAATAAAGAAAGCCGAGTCCTTCTCCCACTGGGTGCGGTTGAAATAACGGAATATGCATTGCGGCAGGCCTTCCTGCGCGAATACCTTCTTCATCATAATCTTGTCCATCCCGACGGCAGAGGCGAGAACGCCTGCCCCGACGTATGGAATGTTAGCCATCTCAAATAAGCCCTGGATCGTTCCGTCCTCGCCGAACGTGCCGTGCAGCAGCGGAAACACGACATCAATGTTACGGTCCTCGCCGGACCCGCCGGCCGCTCCGCTCAAGCCCGCAAATAACGGAGCGAGCGCAAAGTCCGACTGTTCTGCCTCCCCCGACCCGTAACGAAGCTCCTCGACGCTTCCCGGTCGGGCATGAAGAACCTCACCTGTGTTCCATTGTCCCTGCTTCGTAATATAGAAAGGTTTGATCTCGTATTTGCTGTAATCAAATTCGCCCATGACGGCAAACGCCGTTTGCAGCGAAACCTCGTGCTCCCCCGATTTTCCCCCGTATACTAAACCAACTCGAACTCTGCTCCCCATGGCTATATCCTCCGGTACGTTAAGTTATAAAAGATCAGCAATATGAAAAAAACGATATTTCGTCTGTTCCGTCCATGCGTATGAATCACGATAATCCCAATACCGATGTCTGCTGGACACGGTATTTGCATTCACGAGCGGCATGCCGAACGAGTCAAAAGCGGTTACGATCGTACTGTGCTGAAAACGCGAGTCGCCATTCCAATCGTAAGTGATAACGTCGCCAAGCTGCAGCTCATCCGCGGAACGCACCGTCTCCGCCCGCAAGCCGGAGCTTCTTCGCGCAGTCAAATAGTTGGTCAGCGCATTCGACACTGCCCAGCTGTAGCTCCACCATTCGCTGCCTTTGTTGCGGCCTTTATACCACCAGCCCGATTCTCTCTTACCAGTATAGTTCATCGGAGCATTGCCTGCAAAGATGCATTGCGACACGTAATGGGTGCAATTCACCTCAAATAGCTCATATGCCGGGTTTGCTTCGTTCCACCAGCGGTCCGCATAGGCCGCAGCCAAATCTCTCCTGTACCGAATACCCGACGGACGGTGTTTGAATTGCGGTAATAGGTCATAATTTAAGTATGGTGTTGACGGTGAAGTAATATCGCCAAACAGCTCCGAGTAGTCATCGACTGTCATCCAATTGCCGTCGGTCGATGATCCGAAGCGGGGCCTGCGCTCCGCAATTAGCGGTTCAACCCGAAGAACGTCCCAGACGCCTCCCGACTGTCCAAGCCAAAGGCGCTCAAATTCGGACCGTTCCTCCATGTAATAGCGGCCTGACTGCTCCATCCTTCTTTTGATATGAAGCCGAATAAGCACGGATACTTCGTTTGCCGATTCATTCACGCGAACAAGTTCCGCTTTGGTCTCGCTTCCTGCCGGCAGCGCGCCTCTAAGCAAATCGCGCTCGCGAAGGCGCTCAAGCCTGATGCGGAGACGGTCGCAATGCTCCCGGTCCGTCACATAATCGGTCAGCACGGAGGCATGCTGATTGGTTTCGGCCTGGTTGTACAGGCTTACGTAACGATGAACCGCCGTTTTCCAACCCGGCTGATTGCCCTGCTGCCGATACTGGTCGTAATCCGACGAGCGAAGCAGTGAATTTAGCCTTGACTGCGGCTGACGGACAGATTCCGTTATAGTGCCTAACCGCAGCCGCTCCGGCCCTTTCGGCGCAGCATCCTTACTTGCGCTCTGCCGGTCTTCCTTCCTGGCGGACTGCAGCGGCTGCTTTGGCGAAATATGCACCGCAGCCTTCTGCATCGGCTTTCTCTGAGTCGTTAAAGGCTTAGACGGCGCTTGGTTACGCTTTTGAACCTGACTGCCCGGTCCCCGGTTACCCGTTCGCGGCATCGCAATCCCTCCCTCTGGCTTATGGTGCGGAAATAGATAAGCCGTGTGGTTAACACAGAATAACTGCTTCATTATATGAAGCCGCCCTCCGTTTCATGTAATATTCGTCGCTTTCGTTTTCAATGAATTTACATGATCATTGGGCCATAATTGGTCTTTACGTAACCGCCTTTTTAACGATATACTATAAGTATAGCGATTTTGAAATTGTGTTTCACAGGATGAAACACAAATTATATTCAAAAGAGGAGAATGACGATGTCTACACAAAATCATTATTCGGTTCGCACAACGCTGGAAGCAGGCGGCAAGTCGTTTGCTTACTACCGTCTAGGCGGGCTGGAGGAACAGGGGCTCGGCGACATTTCGAAGCTGCCTTTTTCCATCAAAGTATTGCTTGAGGCTGCCATTCGCCAATTCGACGGCCGTGCCATTACCCCTGAACATGTGAAGCAGCTGGCTACTTGGGCTGACGGACGCGAAGATAAAGAGATTCCTTTCATTCCAGCCCGTATCGTTTTGCAGGATTTCACCGGCGTACCTGTTGTCGTTGACCTTGCGGCTATGCGCGACACGGTTAAACGTGCAGGCGGCGACCCTAAGAAAATCAACCCGCTCGTTCCGGTTGACCTTGTTATCGACCACTCGGTTATGGTCGACGCATTCGGTACGCCAGATGCGCTTGAGTACAACACGAAGGTTGAGTTCGAGCGTAACGAAGAACGTTACCGTTTCCTCCGCTGGGCTCAAACGGCGTTCGATAACTTCCGCGCGGTTCCGCCGGGAACAGGTATCGTTCACCAGGTTAACCTTGAGTATCTGGCATCCGTTGCCGCTACCAAAACCATCGACGGCGAAACCGTCGTATATCCGGATTCCCTCGTCGGTACGGACTCCCATACTACCATGATCAACGGTCTTGGCGTTGTCGGTTGGGGCGTTGGCGGTATCGAGGCGGAAGCGGGCATGCTTGGACAGCCTCTATACTTCGTTATGCCTGAGGTTATCGGCTTCAAGCTGACCGGCAAACTGGCGGAAGGCTCCACGGCGACTGACCTGGCGCTTACCGTTACTCAAATTTTGCGCAAAAAAGGCGTGGTCGGAAAATTCGTTGAATTCTACGGTCCCGGCCTTTCCAACATCAGCCTTGCAGACCGTGCAACGGTTGCGAACATGGCACCGGAATACGGCGCCACAATCGGTTTCTTCCCGGTCGATAACGAGACGCTCAACTACCTGCGCCAAACCGGCCGCGAAGAAGAGCAAATCGCGCTTGTTGACGCTTATTACAAGGCACAGGGCATGTTCCGTACGGACGAGACGCCGGATCCGGTATTCTCCGATGTGATCGAGCTTGATCTTTCGACAGTCGTTCCTTCCCTGGCAGGTCCGAAGCGTCCGCAGGACCGCGTTGAGCTGACGGAGATGAAAGAATCGTTCAACAACATCATCCGCACGCCGATCGACAAAGGCGGCTATGGCCTGAGCGACGAGAAAATCGGGCAAATGGTCGAAGTGAAGCATAATGACGGCCAATTGAGCAGCATGGGGACGGGCGCTGTCGTTATCGCCGCGATCACAAGCTGCACGAACACGTCTAACCCAAGCGTAATGGTTGGCGCAGGTCTCGTGGCGAAGAAAGCGGTAGAGCTTGGCCTGAAGAAGCCGGCTTATGTCAAAAGCTCCCTGACGCCGGGCTCGCTCGTCGTTACGGAATATTTGACCAAAGCGAACCTCATCGAGCCGCTTGAAGCGCTCGGCTTCCACGTTGCCGGCTACGGCTGCGCGACTTGTATCGGTAACTCCGGTCCGCTTCCTGACGAAGTAAGCAAGGCGATCGCGGACAACGACATGACCGTCTCCGCCGTCCTTTCCGGCAACCGGAACTTCGAAGGCCGCGTTCACGCGCAGGTCAAAGCGAACTACCTGGCTTCGCCGCCGCTTGTTATCGCTTATGCGCTGGCCGGCACGACGAACATTGATTTAACGACGGAACCAATCGGTTATACAGAAGATAATAAAGCCGTCTATCTGAAGGACATCTGGCCGACTTCGAAGGAAGTTAACGATGCCATGACGGCGGCTCTTAACCCGCAAATGTTCCGTGACAAATACGAGAATGTATTTACGCAGAACGAGCGTTGGAACGCGATCTCGGTGCCGGAAGGCGAAAGCTATGAGTGGGATGAGAAATCGACTTACATTCAAAACCCGCCGTTCTTCGAAAACCTCGGCTCCGAGCTCGACGATATTTCCGATATCCAATCGGCAAGCGTGCTTGCATTGATGGGCGATTCCGTTACGACGGACCATATCTCCCCTGCAGGCAACATTACCGTGAACAGCCCTGGCGGCCAATACCTGATCGAGAACGGCGTCGAACGCAAAGACTTCAACTCCTACGGCTCCCGCCGCGGTAACCACGAAGTCATGATGCGCGGGACGTTCGCGAACATCCGTATCCGCAACCAGGTGGCTCCGGGCACGGAAGGCGGCGTAACGACTTACCTGCCTACCGATGAAGTGATGTCGATCTACGACGCATCGATGAAATATCAACAAGAAGGCAAGAACCTCGTCGTTATTGCCGGCAAAGAGTACGGTACGGGAAGCTCCCGCGACTGGGCGGCTAAAGGAACGTACCTGCTGGGCGTCAAAGCCGTTATCGCGGAAAGCTTCGAGCGTATTCACCGCTCCAATCTCGTGGGCATGGGCGTATTGCCGCTCCAGTTCACGGATGGCCAAAGCTGGAAGACGCTTAACATTACCGGCCGCGAGACGTTCGATATCTCCGGTTTGTCCAATGATGTCACGCCAGGCTCGCAAGTTACCGTCAAAGCGACGCGCGAAGACGGCACAAGCTTCGATTTCCCGGCTATCGTGCGTCTGGACTCGATGGTTGACGTCGACTACTACCGCAACGGCGGCATCCTGCAGACGGTGCTTCGCCAAATGATCGCAAACATGCAGAAATAGGCTTCAAAACAAGCAGAAACGGCGGTGGCGTCCTTCCGGGGACGCCGCCGTTTACTCTTTTCTGAAGCAACGCATGAAGCAAGCTCACCCTAAAATCGGTATCGAAGTGAAATATAAGCTTTGTTATAAGCGCTAAACATATAAATTTATATATTGCAAAAAAAAGCAGGCCCAAGGAATTCCTTGGGTCCGCTTTTTCTATAGAATCATGATCCCCATCCGCTTGGCCGATTCCATCATGACCGGCGCGTAATCCGTCATCGTCTGTATCGTTAGCCGGCTCGCCGGACCGGATACGGACAGCGCTGCAGCAATTTTACCGGTACGGTCGAAGATCGGCGCCGATAAGGCAGCCGCTCCGGGCTCCCGTTCTTCGAAGCTGGTCGCATAGCCGTTCTCGCAAATCTCCGCCAGCTGCTGCTTGTACATATCGAGATCAATCGTATTCAACCAAGCCGGGTTTTCAAAAATGCTTTGCTGGACGGCCGGCTCTGCATAAGCGATAAGCACCTTGCTGGACGCGCCAGCATATAACGGCAGCCTGGCGCCTACCGGAGCGACCCGTCTAACCGGCTGATTGCTCTGCACGGCTTGAATGCGAATCCGCTCGATGCCGTCTCTGACATAAATGCTGACCGTTTCTCCCAGCTGATCGCGCAGCCGCCCCATCTCCGGCAGCCAGATCGTTGCCTGGTCATCCGTTCGTGACAGGTTGGCGGACAGCTCCCACACTTTGAGGCCCAGATGATAGCGGTCCGTCGACCGGTCGCGCTCGATGAAGCCCTTCTCTTCGAGTGTTGCAAGCATGCGGTGAACCGTGCTCTTGTGCAAGCCGACATGTTCGGCAATTTCAGTCATGGCCCAGTCCGTCTTCGCAGTAAAGCATAGCAATATATCAAGCGCCCGATCCACTGCCCGAACCGTCGATTTCCCTTCCTCCATGCAGCCGCACCTCTTTCGATTAAAGGTTTCATCCAATGAAACCGATTCTCATTCAGTATAACCCATTGCTTCCTGCAACGTAAAGAAAAGTTACTTACATTACAGGATCATTACAATCGATTAACATTTAATCGACATCAATTGACAGGCCTATAGAACCGGTACTACGATAAAAGTACTACAAATGATAAGCGCTTACACCTCAAGGAGATGACGACATGAGCTCAACGACGATGACACCTATGGAAGGCGGATTTCCGCAAAGCCTTCAGCCATTTCCCATATCTGGAAGCGACAACCGCTTTGCCCTTCGAAAGACGAGAAGCCGGGGGAAACATCTGTTGGTCGCGTCGGTCGCATCCCTTACGGCGATGTGCCTGCTTGCGGTCGTTATTTTTCATGGGTACGTCGCTTGGATGCTTGCTTATCCGTTCGTCGCTCCGCTCGCCTCCAATCCGAAGGCCGCTATAGGCGTGGACTATGAAGACGTCATCTTCCCCAGCAAGAGCGGCGATACGACGGTAAGCGGCTGGTTTATTCCGGCGGATGCCGGTACGAGCCAGCCTGCTGCGGGATCTGCGCGCACCGTCGTGTTCAGCCACGGATATGGAGCGAATCGCGAAGAAGCTTGGGTGCCGATGTATGAGCTTTCGAAGATGCTGCACGGCTTAAACTACAATATATTGCTGTTTGACTACGGATACGCCTCCAAGCAGTATAAGGCGCCGGCCACCGGCGGCCTCGAGGAAGCGCAGCAGCTGCTGGCCGCAGTTGACTACGCCAAGTCCCGCGGCGCCGAAGATATCGTCGTATGGGGATTCTCCATGGGTGCCGGAACAGCTCTGCAGGCAGCTCTGCAGACCGATGAGATTGATGCCATGATTCTGGACAGTTTGTTTATTCCGAGCCCTGAGGCGCTTTTTGATAATTTAAATCAATTCATACAGCTGCCGCGCTTCTCTCTGCCGTTAATCCAATCGTTGATCCCGCTTTGGACGGGAAAGGGCTTCGGTTCCATTCCGGCTGATGAGGTCATCTCGAACGTGTACGATATTCCCATGTTCGTGATGCACGGCACGAAGGATGTGAAGGCGCCCTACCAGACAGCTGAAGCCGTTGCCGACGGCCAAGGGAATATCCTCTCCCGCATGTGGATCGTAGAGGAAGGGGAGCACGAGATGCTGTTCCGGGCTCATCCAGGCGAATACATTCAACGCGCGGCGGTATTTCTGAGTCAAGTCGATCAGCAGCTGCAGGCGGAGAAAGCTTAATACCCCAGAAAGCTGAATGCCCCCAAACGAGCTTGTGACCTCCTAGTGAAGGCACAAGCTCGTTTTTTGTCCGTTTTTTTCGCTTTTAGCCATTCCAATGGAAGCCGGTTCCTGCTATATTTTCATTTTCATCCTCATTTCTAAAAGGCGACATAAGCCCGGGCGGCCGCGAATACATCTAGCATAGATGCACATGTTGCGACCCAAGGAGGCGAAGGCCGTGCTTTTTGTTTACGGAACGCTCATGCCTGTTCGTGTGATGGAGTTAATCCGCCATTGGAAAATGCAAGAGAAGGAGCATACTGCCGTTATTTTGCAGGCTGCTCCTGAATTAGATCGGCAATATGTCCAGCTGCTTCAATCCTGGGAACCGGTATTCTCCCATACAGCTCACTACGCTGCGCAATGGCTCGATGAATGGCTGCCTTACTCCTATCGTTTGCCTCCGCAAATCGATCAAACCGTAGATTCCCTTATCGAGGCCGCGGCCGAGCAATCCCGTACCTATGTGGATCAGCTCACGCAGCTGATTGAACGGACTACTCCGCCTTCCGGTATCTCGAATATCCGAACGGTCATCGCCCACTCTATCCGGGAGTCCAATTATTATCTGGGCTTGATGAGCGCTTACCGTCAGGGCGCGATAAACCAGGCAAGCTTCGATCACCCGCGGTCCACGGTTCAGCAAGTGCCGATCGGCGGGCATACGCTTCCTCCGCTTCCTTATGCTTACGACGCGCTTGAGCCTTACATTGATGAGGAAACGATGAGAATTCATCACGATGTCCACCATCAATCGTACGTGGACGGTCTGAACAAGGCGGAGAAGGAGCTTCAGCAAGCGCGAGCCTCCGGCAATTTCGATCTCGTGAAGCATTGGGAGCGCGAGCTTGCTTTTAACGGCGCGGGACACTATTTGCACACGCTGTTCTGGAGCACGATGTCGCCATACGGCGGCGGAGAGGCGACAGGCACGATCGGCCATCAGATTACGAACGACTTCGGCAGCTACGCTGCGTTCAAGAAGCAGTTCAGCGAGGCAGCCGCCAAGGTGGAGGGCAGCGGATGGGCCATTCTCGTATGGAGCCCTCGCAGCCGGCGGCTTGAAATACTAACCGCGGAGAAGCACCAGAACTTATCGCAATGGGACGTTATTCCGCTGCTTCCGCTCGATGTATGGGAGCACGCCTACTACTTAAAGCATCAGAGCAAGCGGCCCGAATATATAGCCGACTGGTGGAACGTCGTCAACTGGCCGTACGTTAACGACCGTTTCGAGGAAGCCCGCAATCTCGTCTGGTTGCCGTATTGAGGCGGCCAACGGCAAAAAAACCGGCAGGAGCGGGCTCCTGCCGGTTTTTACCATATTATTGCTTCAACAAAGCCAAAAACTCTGAGCGAAGCGCGGAGCTGCTGCGGAATTCGCCGCGTACGCCGGACGTGACCGTTTTGCTGCCCGGCTTCTTCACGCCGCGGGCGCACATGCACAGATGTTCGCCTTCCACGACGACCATTACGCCGTGAGGCTGCAGCTCTTGTTCCATAATGTCCGCGATTTGCGAAGTAATGCGTTCCTGTACCTGCAAGCGCCTCGTGACCGCCTCTACCAGTCTGGCCAGTTTGCTGAGCCCCGCGATTTTGCCGCTCGGGATATAGCCGATATGCACCTTGCCGAAGAATGGCGCCATATGATGCTCGCATTGGCTGTAATAGACGATATCTTTGACGATGACGAGCTCCTCGTGCTTCTCGTCGAACGTAACCCCAAGCACCTCGCGCGGATCTACTTCATACCCCGCGAAAATCTCCTCATACATGCGGGTTACTCGGGCTGGTGTCTCAAGCAGTCCCTCGCGTTCCACATCCTCCCCAACGAGCTTTAAAATCTCTTTAATATGGTACTCGATCTGTTCGCGGTTGCTTATTACCTTCGAGTTGACATAATCCTTCCTTCCCGCCATTCCTGAACTCCCCTTCCGGCCCCACTTACCCATTCCTTCTTATTTGCGAGGAAATTTTTGATTTTTCATCATGTGCTGCGCCTTCTGCATTTGCTGCTTATTCAGATTATAGCCCATCTGCTTCGCCATCTTCTGAATCATTTCCGGATTGCTCTGCATCTTCTCAAGCTGCTTCCGCAAATAGAATACGCCTGCAAAAAATCCCCCTGCCGCACCGACAATTAACGTTACGATAGGGACTACAATGTTAACCCATGACATAAATGCCACCTAATCCTTTCCAAGCTCCTGCTGTATATAATGTTCCCATGATAGCATGTTCGCCTTCCGTTCGCAATGAGCGGATTATAGACCTTTTGCGCATACTCTTTCCGCCGCGGAACGCTGCTCAAACATCCATAGGGCCTGACTCCGTCCGCTCACTCTTTTCCCCTTCGCCGCCGATCCTCTCCAGCGCTTCCTCAATCGCGGCCAACGCTTCCGCATCGGTCTCTGTCCCGGCTGCGCGGCGAAGCGCCGCCTCCGCCTGCTCTCCGCCGATCCTGGATAACGACCATGCAGCCGTTCCGCGAAGCACCGCTCTCGTATCCTGCTCAAGCACCTTAATGAGGTCCGGCACCGCGCTTTCCTCCTTGAAATTGCCAAGCGCGATAACCGCATTGCGCTGAATCGGTTTCTTGCCGCGCCACGCCGAGGAGGTATGGCCGTATCTCGCTTTGAACTCTTTGTTGCCGATCGTCAGCAGCGGGATAAGCAGCGGCTTAACAAGCTCCGGTTCCGGCTGCAGCTCCGGCTGATGCGTCCAGTTCCTGCCCCGGTTCACCGGGCAGACGATCTGACAGGTATCGCAGCCGTACAGCCGGTTGCCGATCTTCCGCATGAACTCGTCGGTCAGCATCCCCTTCGTCTGCGTAAGGAAGGAGACGCACCGGCTTGCATTTAATTGCCCCGGACCGACCAACGCATCCGTCGGGCACGCGTCTATGCATTTCGTACAAGAACCGCAGCCCTCGGTAATCGGCTCGTCCGGCTCAAGCGGCAGGTTCGTAATCATTTCGCCCAGATAGATCCACGAGCCCAGCTTCGGCGACAGGATCGAGCAGTTCTTGGCGCTCCAGCCAATTCCTGCCCGCTCCGCGACCGCGCGGTCCGACAAAGCGCCGGTATCGACCATGCTTTCCGCCCGAAGCTCTGGAACGCGCTCGCGAAGCCATGCCTCCAGCTTCGCAAGCCGGTCCCGCAGGACGCGATGGTAATCGTCGCCCCAAGCCGAACGGGACATGATGCCGCGCCTGGCCCCCGGCTCCGACTTCGGCGGGTTCGCAAGCTTCGACGGATAGGCGACGGCTATGGCGATAATCGACTGCGGGTTATCGAATAGTAGAGCGGGATTCGTCCTCTTCTCCAGATCGGGCTCCTCGAAGCCCGACTCCCTCCCGAGCTCACGGTGCCGGATCAGCACCTGCTTCAAGCTCGTGAACGGATCCGCGGAAGCGATTCCGATTTGGTCGATACCAAGGCTTGGCGCCGCTTGAATCATCTCCCGCTTCAGCTTCGTCCACCGGTCTGTCATCGCTATAACCTTCTGATCGCTTCGCGGGCCAGCTCGTCGCAGCGATTATTCCACTCGTTGTCGCTGTGGCCTTTGACCTTCACGTATTCAACCTTATGCTTGCCCATAAGCGCCCACAGCTCCTTCCACAGCTCCTGATTCTCGACCGGGTCCTTCTTGCTGTTCTTCCAGCCGTTGCGCAGCCAGCCGTGAATCCATCCCTTCTGAAAGCAGTTCACGACATAAGCCGAATCGCTGTACACCTTCACCTGACAAGGCTCTTTCAGAAGTTTCAGCCCTTCAATAACAGCCTGGATCTCCATGCGATTGTTCGTCGTATGCTTCTCTCCGCCCGAAATTTCCTTCTGGTGGGGACCGAAGAACAATATTGCCCCCCAGCCGCCCGGTCCCGGATTGCCCGAGCAGGCGCCGTCCGTATAGATCATTACTTCTTTCATAACGCTTTTATCTCCTTATATGGCCATAAAATATAATCCGCTCTTCCGCGGATCAGCTTCGCCGGCACTGCCCGAAATGACCTGCTGTCCAGACTTGCGCGCGCATGGCGGTTATCGCCCATCACGAAGTAATGGCCTTCGCTTATGACTTCCGGCCCATAACTCATGTCCTCAATTAAAGTATCCGTATAGGGCTCGTCCGCCGGCTCTCCGTTCCGGTACAAGCGCTGATTATGAATTTCAATCCGGTCTCCCGGAACGCCGACCACCCTTTTGACAAGAAACTTCTTCTCCTTGCCGCTCGTGTTCGGCTCTGTCAGAATAACGACATCCCCAAGCTTCGGCTTTCCGACCAGATAAACGAATTTATTGACAAAGAGCCACTCATCCTCCAATAACGTCGGCTCCATAGAGTGACCCTCGACCGTCGACAAGTTAAACACAAAAAAATGCAAAACCATCACGACCGCAAAAGCGATCGCCAGCGTTTTCAGCCAATCAAACAGCTCTGTCCGCCATTCCGACCGGTTATGAAGCGATTCCGCCGCAGCCGCCCGGTCCATGCCTGCCAGTTCCGTGTCCAGCTCACTATCCCGCTCCAACAATGTTATTCTTCCCCCTCGCCCGTCTGCTTCAGCCATTCCTCGTAATAACGGTTCGCAACGTGATCCTGAAAAGGCGGCCGCCCATCGTCAATCCGCGCCAGAAGCGCATCCAGTCCCTCCCGAACTTTATCAACCACTACCTTCGGATAATGATAGGCCGCTTTATGCATCTCATACTCATCCCGGTCAACGACAAATCTTTCGCCGCCCGCCGTGCGGATCACATCCAAGTCATAATCGATATAAGTCAGGACGTTTCCTTGCAAATAAGGCGGCGAAGCCACATTGCAATAATAACGGATGCCGCCCTCCTCCAGCAGCGCAACGATATTGTACCATTGGCCAGGTATAAAAAAGGAGACCGCCGGAACCCGGCTGATCCATACTTTACCGTCGGATTCCAAAATCGGCGTTTGACGATTGATGAGAATGGTCATCGACTCCGCCTTGTGCTGGGGTGCGAGCAGCTCGTCCGGAACAAGCCAATTCTGCTGCCAGGTACGGTGGATATGCCCGTTATGTTTGAAGCTTTTGATAACGCAATGCCGGTAAAGTTCCATCCCGTTCTCCTCATTTAAGCATATATTAATAAGAAAAGCATATCTCACCGCCAAAATCAATGACGGTGCAGATATGCCCTGCGTTCAATCTTCATGCAGTAAAGTTCGCGTTAACCAGTTACAATGGCCAGTTTCTGAAAGGACCGGAAAAAATCGTTCGAAGCGAAACCAAGCGATTCATACAACGGCAGAACCGGCTCATTATGCTCATCCGCGGTAATTAGTATCTTTGTGACATGACGCTGCTCGAAGCGCTGGCGCAATGCCTGAACGAGCGCTTTGCCTATCCCTTTCCGTTGATGGAGGTGCGATACGGCAATACGGTAATAATAACCTTTGTTATTATCAATCGTACCGATAATCATGCCGACCATTTCCGAATGTTCGACAGCGACTAATACCAAATCGCTATCCCATGACAATTGGCGGGCAAAAGCTTCCATCGTTTGTTCGTAGCACTCTTCTGTAAGAACTTCCTCTAGCAGTGCTGTAATTGGTCGATAATCGGACAACTGGAAGGAACGAACATTCATTAAATTTACACCTTCTATACCATGTCATAGTACTGCATATAAATTATATTACGACAAATTTTAACGAAATCCTGCTTAAATCTTTAAAATTCCTTAAAAATTTGAAAGAAATCGCCGATTATCTCTTGAAAACGCTTAATATTAAGCGCTTACATCAATTTCATTCTTCTTTTTTGTAAATTTATAATTAGCGCTTTTCCTTTTTTGCATAATTCATGCAGCATGGTGTTACCCTATTAGAGTTGAGAAGCTTGGTCTTGGTGAGGAACCGACTTTTGAAACAATAATGTTGATTTATTCGATCGGATAAGAGATAATGGTGTTGAATGAACTACATAATTTTAGGAGGTTGTATACAATGGCACATCAACTACCCGCTTTGCCTTACGCGCACAACGCACTTGAGCCGCATATCGATGCGACTACGATGGAAATTCACCACGGCCGTCACCATAACGCTTACGTAACGAACCTTAACGCAGCTCTGGAGTCCGCTCCTGAATTGCAAAGCAAATCGATCGAAGATTTGATCGGCGATCTGGCAAGCGTACCTGAGGCTATCCGTACTGCGGTTCGCAACAACGGCGGCGGACACGCTAACCACAGCCTGTTCTGGGAAACGATCGGGCCAAACGCAGGCGGCGCTCCAACCGGCGCTCTTGCAGCGGCAATCGAGAGCGAGCTTGGCGGCTTCGAAGCTTTCAAAGCTGACTTCGCTAAAGCGGCAGCAACTCGTTTCGGCAGCGGCTGGGCTTTCCTGGCGGTAGCGAACGGCAAATTGAAAGTTTACAGCTTGCCTAATCAAGACAGCCCGATCATGGAAGGCGAAACGCCAATCCTCGGTCTGGACGTTTGGGAGCACGCTTATTACCTGAACTACCAGAACAAGCGCCCTGACTACATCGCTGCGTTCTGGAACGTAGTGAACTGGGCTGAAGTTGGTAAACGTTACGAAGCAGCAGCGAAGTAATAGGTTTGCAGGAAGACGCTGTTCCCTAAGGGGCAGCGTCTTTTATTTGTTTTAGTGCGGTGTCCTTTACGTTCGGATGAGCGGCCAGATGCGGACCTCCAGCTTTTTGGCAACATGCAGCACAGGCTGGCCGCTCTCAACCGGAACACCGTTTGCGTCCAGCATTGAATTAAGTCTGAATTCCGCTTCTGCGCGCTGCAGCGGCCAAGGCCGATGCATAATATCGCAGCGAAACGGCACCCCCGCCCTGTTCAACGCATACAAGCAATACCGCTCGGTCAGCCATTCGTCGAATGACCCTTTAACAGCAAGAAACGGCTCTGAGATCGGCCTGTAGCGGCACGATAACCGGGCTTCTGCGACGCTTCGCCTGCGGGAGTCATACGCGATGAAATCCCCTGCTTGCTTCACCTGTATCTCTGCCTGCACATAAGGCAAGTGATAGAACATTTTGGCCATCTTCACCGCAAGCCAGTTGGTCGCATCCAGACTGAAGAAGTAGACGCCCGGCTTATCGTCTATCGTTACGTACGTCCTTACGTTAAGCTCGGGGAATCGGTCAGTCCCCGGAATAGGCGGCAGCCCTCGCAGTCGAATACCCGTCATATGGAACGGGACAACGCTCACCCACCCCATCCCGTCAAAGGAATCCAAAGGAAGCGCATCCGGCACTGTGTTTCGTAAGTTCTCGAGCTTAACCGGATAATGGGCAAAAAGCAGATCGTTCCACGTCTGCTTCATCAGCCACGGCAATTTGGGCAACGGCCACGGACGGTGGCTTGCGTCCCAGGAATCTATGGTTTCTTGGTTATGGTTATGGTCGTGCACCGGCAGTCCGCCTCTCTTATCAAGTCGTTTTGGATATTTCACGAAACTTCCAGTCGGCAATCTACCATTATCCTAATTTTACCCATTTATCCAAGATTGAAGCAGCTTTTCACCGCTCCTTTGCAAACTTCCGAACACCGGGTAGGCAGATGCCGCATACGATACAGCAGGATAATCGCCTAATTTGTTTCGCGAAGGAGACTGAGTGCTTGCATGGAGCATACTTATGCTAACGGGCAACAATACTACACGGTCCCGCAGCAAAAAGCCGCCGGAAGCGATTGCGGCTGCGGCGGGCCGCGCATGATCACGCAGATGCCAGGGGGGTCGGGCGGTCCAGGGCCGGGGCCAGGACCGGGGTCGTTCCCACCGGGGCCGGGGCCATTCCCGCCGGGGCCGGGGCC
>NZ_KE383844.1:309069-790799 GCF_000422465.1 Paenibacillus harenae DSM 16969
TTCCCGCCGGGGCCGGGGCCATTCCCGCCGGGGCCGGGGCCATTCCCGCCGGGGCCGGGGCCGTTCCCGCCGGGGCCGGGGCCGTTCCCTGTTCCGTTTCCGGTACCTTTCCCGTTCCCGTTTTTCCCGGGACCAGGGCCTATAGCGTCGGTAACGGTTGTCATTAACGGCGGCAGATTTTTCCCTCACGTCACGCAAGCCTATCGCGTGCCTTTCCGTCCGGGGCTGACGATTTATCATGCCCTTGCCGAGACGCGAGTCGTCCGCTTCAATGTATACGGTCAAATCACATCCGTCAGCGGCATCCCGATCGGCGGCAATATCAGCTACCGGCTCCTATTGAACGGCCGTATCATCCCGGCGACGCTGCTTAGCTTCCCGGTTCAACGCAATAACTCTGTCGCGCTCGAGCTGATCTATTCGCATTTTACACGCGAGGATGAGCAAGAGAGCTTTGAGTAACAAACGAAACAAAGAAGAGCTGGAACGGAACGTCTCCCCGGACGTTTCCTTCCAGCTCTTCTCTTTTCGTGACAATTCCCTCTCAGTTAGAAAGGACATGACCGGCACCGGTTAACCCTATTGTCGCATATGGAGCCAAATTGCCTATTTTCACTTCATGAAATCCATCATAGAGAGTAATCAAAGGTCAAATGAAATCATGTTACTGCAATAATCCAGTATAGCGTCCAGTTCGAGTTGGTGCGAGTGCGGGTGCCGGTGCGACCGTTCCACTAACCCTACGCGGATGCGACCAAGTCCGTTCCTCCCACTAACCGGCGTTCGGATGCGACCGTTTCTCCACTACCCGTACGGGTGCATCCCGGCACACATTCTCCCAAAATCAGCTACTTTATCGCCTTGCCTTTGCCGCTCAACAGCTTCAGTTGGTCATTCTCGTAGCCGACCTCGTAGGTTACCTGATATTTGCTGAGCACATACTGGCCCTCTACCCGCTCATCTACCGATAACACGGCAATGACGGTCGCCCGGTCATCTTCGCCGCCGCTAACGTGCATGTCATCGATGACCACATTCCGGGTGCCGAGATAACCTTCGCGGAATTTCTCGTAGCTCGTGCCTTCCTTCCAATTGCCCCCAAGGAGGGAATACGCATAGACATAATCCGCATTATTTAGGCTGTCATAGAAATGCGTAACGAGATAGCCGGCTAACTCGTCGATCGACGATTCTTCCGCCAGCCCCGCCGATTCATCATCCGTCTCTGCATCAGGCAGCTCATCCATCGGCTCTCTCGACCAGCTCTCCGCAAGATCGATCACGTTGCCGATCGGAATACTGAAGCCGATCGAGCCTTGCTCGTAGCCCGCGGAATTGATGCCGATAACTTCTCCGGTTTCCTGGTCGACAAGCGGTCCGCCGCTGTTGCCCGGCGCGATCGGCGCCGAAATTTGATACAGATCGGAGTATAGATAAGGCTCGATTTCAAAGCTTCGGCCCAGCCCGCTTATAATGCCCGTCGTGACGGTGTTCTGAAAGCCGAGCGGGCTGCCGACCGCCAGCACCTCGTCCCCGACCTCTGCCGTTTTATCGCGTACGACCTGCAGCGGCTCCGTACCGGCCAATGCCGGAACACGCACTACGGCTACGTCCGTCTCCGTGCTTATGCCGATGACCTCGCCGTCCAGTTCGTTAGCGTCAGCCGTTTTTATTTTCACCTTACGTGCCCCGGCTACGACATGCGCGTTGGTGATCAGATCTCCGTCGAGATTATAGAGAAAGCCGGAGCCCTGCGAGCCGTTCTCCGTTTCGATCATAACGACTAATTTCTGCGTTTTAAAAATAATATCCTTAAGCGTCTTCGACTCCCTCTCCGCAGATACGGCTAGCATCGGCTTGCCGGTCAGCAGGTCCGGAACCTCCGTATGTACGGCATACGCCGCCCCTATCCCTCCGCACAGGATCAGGGCCGATGCGACGATGCTTGTCCATGCCCGTTTTCTCATCCCATCGCCCCCTTAATCCAAATACCAAGTCGCATGATCGACGACGACGGTCGTATTCTCAACATATACCCCATACACGGTGCTTATAAAATTCATCGTCTCTCCGGGTTCCACATATTCAGGCGTCGCTAACGCCGTTCCCGTGCCCACCTCTTTGCCTTCCGCATCATACACCGTAAACTCGATCGTAATCGAGTAGATCGGACGGGTGGCCGCGTTCTTTAATTCGCCTTCGATGTTCAGATCACCGAATTCATCCAGCGTCGATTCAATCTTTACGACTTCCACCGCAGCCGTCTGATTCTTCAAATCTTCTGCGGCCGCTTGCTGCATCGCCTGCTCCAGGCGCTGCCGCTCCGCCTTCTCAAACTGCTTCTGCTCCCGCTCAATCCGCTGCGACAGCTCGGTCAAGCGTTCGTCTTCTGCAAAAGCCAGCCCCCTGGCCGTCACATCCAGCGCGTCGCTATAATTTTTTTCCTTCAACAACGCCAGAGCATCCTCATAGCACAGCTCTACGATTCTCGCGATAATCTGCTCCTGCAAGCCGGCTGTTTCATCTTTGTCTAAAACTTTAGCGGCATGAAGCTTTTCCTCCAGCTCATCGACCGTATTCAAACCGGCAAGCTCCGCCGATAATTTCATAACACCGAGCTTCACTTGAATAGTTTCCAGCCGCTCTTTCGATTTCGCGTAAACAGGCTCATCATGTCCGATCAAACCATCCTTCGCCTGCTCAAGCGCTTGCTCCGCTTCAATTAACTTCTGATCCTTCAGCTGCTCTCCGGCGGCTTCAAGCGTCCGATTCAGCTCCATCACCTGACGAACAATATCCATATCCGCTTGAACCGCGGCAAAGTCCGGCCGGGCCTCGGCCGCTTCCGCAAGCTTCGCCAGCGCCTCCGCATATTTGCCCGATAAAGCCTCGGTCTTCGCTTCGCTCTGAAGCCTCAGCACTTTATCATTTATTTCCGATTGATACATATAGTAGGCCAGCACGGCTGCAGCGGCGGCAATCGCAAGCAGCAGCGGCGCGAGCCATACCCACATGGATCGTTTGTCTTTCGTTTTCATGATTTCCGATCTATTTAACGGCTCATCGGCCGGTTCCGTCACAATCGAAACGTTCGTCATCGATATTCCGGCAGCCAGCTCGGCGCTAACTAACCCTTCGGCATCTTCCTTCTCAGCAAGCAGCCGGCCGCATTGACTGCAATAGACGGCATCGTCTGTCCGTTTCTTCCCGCAATGATGGCAATACACTTACGTTCATCCCCCAGCCCACATTCTCTCCCTGTATATCTATCTATTCTATATGAAAAAGTAAATGATCTCCATTCAAAAATAAAGGGAAAGGCAAAACAAGCCGTCCCCTCATCTGAAAGATTTTGGGAACGGCTTGGCAAGCTTAATTCGGGTTGATTACCGGAGGTCCTAACGGACCATGTCGTATCTTCCGCGCCGAACACAATGTCCGCCTGCTGCTTGGAGAAGCAGACATGGTCCATTTCTCCGTTGCCGGGGTCGGATACGGCTGCGTCATATGCCGGAACCGGAATCAGCTGATATCGCTCCATCCAACTTTAATCGTTCCGCTCGACTAACGTAAAGGAATTGTATAGGTCTATTCGGTATAAATGGGTAGAACGAAAGAAACACGGTGCGGAGAGAGAAAATCGTTCTGGTGAAACGAAGTGCTTTAAAGTATGATTTAAAGAGTTATTAAATGAATCCGGATTGGTGACATATGACAGCGAATAAAAAAACAATTGTAATTCTCATGCTCTTTCTCATCGCAATAACGGGGATAAGGCTAACCTGGCTCCATATTCAAAAGCCTTTAGATCATCCTCAAGCAGTAAACGGCACGCTGGACCTGCACGGCTGGAACCTTCCGGACAACCGTACGATTACGCTAAACGGGGAGTGGGAGTTTTTCCCTGCGCGCATGCTCGAGTCAGAAGAGGATGTTCCCCCCTCCGAAGGCGGAGAGGAAAAAAAATACATTCAGGTTCCCGGTAAATGGAAGCATGCGTTTCCGGATAAACGCAACGGTTCCTTACGCTATGGCACATACAAACTGAAAATTCTTCTTGGCGACAACGCCGATAATCAAACCCTCAAATTAAGAATAAATGAAATCCGCAGCGCCTCTGCCGTATATGTGAACGGGCAGCCGGCAGAGGGAGCCGGTCAACCGGCGGAAGAAACTGAACTGCACCAGGCCCGGAACATTCCATACTCCGTCTCCCTCCCTCCCGGAGAACAGCTTGAGCTTATGATTCAGGTTTCCAATCATGCCGGAAACGGCGGGATTACGAAATCGATTCATTTCGGTTCGGTTGAAGCGATTAATCATCGAATTTTACTTTCCATAAGTCTGCAAGTGATACTCTGCGTTGTCTTTTTGGTACATGGACTGTATGCCGTCATGCTCTATCTGCTGGGGGCTGCCAATAAAGGGATGTTCTATTTTGCTATGGTCATCCTCAGCGCCGTTCTAAGCGTGGTGGTTGCGGACGAGAAGCTGCTCTATCTCTGGCTCCCTTTGCCCTACGAGGCAACCGTTAAAATAGCTCTATTGACTTATACCAGCGTCGTTGCATTCATCCCGCCCCTGCTCAGGCAGTTGTTTCCCGAGTTCGGGAATGCTAAGGCGCTGCGCTTGTTTGCAGGCTTCTGTACGTTATACGCCCTGTTCATCCTGATTGCGCCGATGTCTTACGTGCTTGCATTCAGACCCGTGCTGTCGGTCGTCCTGCTGCTTTCCGTCATTTTTTCGGCGCATATTTTGCAATCCGCAATCCGGAAGGACAAGGACGCCATTTATTTGCTGATCGCCTGCTCCAGCCTTGGGGCTAACATTGTATGGACGGTGATCAGCGCCAGAGTATCATATGAGATGATGCATTATCCGTTTGACCTGATCATTACCGTATTGAGCTTTGCCGCCTTTTGGTTCAAACGTTTTTTCAGATCAAACGCGCAAACGAGGCTGCTTGCCGACCAGCTTCAGCTGGCTAATAAGCAAAAGGACGATTTTCTGGTCAACACCTCGCATGAGCTGCGCAACCCGCTGCACGGCATCATGAACATTACGCAGAGCTTGCTGGACGATCGTACCCACCCGGCAAACGAAGAGCATAGGGAACGGTTGGAGATTCAGATCGCCGTCGCCAGGCGTATGTCGCTGCTGCTGGACGACCTGATTGACGTCACGCGGCTGAATGAGAAGACGATCCAGCTGCAGCTCAAGAGCGTCCATGTGCAATCTGTCCTTACAGGCATTATCGAAATGCTCAGATTTATGCTCGACGGCAAACCCGTTTCACTACATATCGATATGGCCGACAGCTTCCCCGCCGTCAAGGCGGATGAGAACAGACTCATTCAAATTGTTTTTAATTTGCTTCACAACGCGATCAAATTCACAGATGAGGGCACGATTGCCGTCAGCGCGTCTATCGCTGGCGGAATGGCGCATATTCATGTTCGGGATACAGGAATCGGGATGAATGAAGAGACGCAGCAGCGAATTTTCTCCCCCTACGAGCAGGGCGAATCGAATCGTTCAAGATCAAGCGGAGGTTTCGGGCTCGGGCTTAGCATCAGCAAGCAGCTTATCGAGCTTCATGGCGGTTCGATATCGGTCGACTCTTCACCCGGACAAGGCTCCGTCTTCACCGTCACTCTGCCTTTATCCGAGAATGCCGATCATCCTATGGAAGCCGGGAACTTCTCTTCCGACGTCCTTGCCCTGCCGTCCGCCGCTGAAGCGGATGCCGTTGCAGACATGCCTGCAGCGGCTTCAGCCGCCGCGGCTAACAAGCCGAAGCTGCTGCTCGTAGACGATGACAACGTTAATTTAAAAGTTTTGACGGACATTCTATGTACGGTCCAATATGAGATTGCAACCGCCACAAGCGCATCCAAAGCGATCGCCATGCTGAAATCCGCGCATTTTGACCTGATTATATCGGACGTGATGATGCCGCACATATCGGGGTATGAGCTGACCCGGCTCATCCGGGAACGGTTCACCATCTCGGAGCTTCCCGTCCTTCTCCTGACGGCAAGAAATCGTTCGGAGGATATTTATGCCGGCTTTCAAGCGGGCGCGAACGATTATGTGGCGAAGCCGGTGAATGCATGGGAGCTGCGCTCCCGCGTCCATGCTTTAGTGGAACTGAAGTCTTCTATCGAGGAACGGCTGCGGATGGAGGCGGCCTGGCTTCAAGCCCAGATTCAGCCGCATTTCCTATTTAACACATTAAATTCGATTGCGGCGCTCGGAACGATGGACATTGACAAAATGCAGGCTTTGCTTGAAAAATTCAGCCATTATTTACGGACCAGCTTCGATTTCCACAACTCCAACCGTGTCGTTTCGATCGATCGGGAGCTTGCTCTCGTCCAATCCTACTTATTCATTGAGAAGGAGCGATTCGGCGGGCGGCTGGAGGTTCAATGGGAGCTGGATGCGGACATCCACCTTTTATTACCTCCCTTATCCTTGCAGACGCTTGTAGAAAATGCCGTGAATCACGGCATATTGCGGCGTGCCGGCGGGGGAATCATTACGATTCGGATTGAGAATGCCGAGGATTGCTTCGAAGTATCGGTGCATGATAACGGCGTGGGCATGCCTGAAGAGAAAATTAGGCAGGCGCTCGATAAGCCCTACGATGCAGGCAAGGGGATCGGCCTGCGAAATACGGATCGCCGCCTGAAACAACTGTATAATAACAAAGGACTGCATATCCGAAGCGCTCCGGGCCAGGGGACGACCGTCGCCTTCCAAATACCGAAATAAGGAATGACCCGCAACGGTTCATTCCTTATTGTCCCGCTTCCAATTGTCGTACCATACGGAAATGTGCATACTTGGCAGCTCGCTTAATTCTTCCGCTAGGGCGGCTGAAAGCAAGCGATATTGGCGATGCACCGAAATGCGGTTGTTGGCTGCCGCATAGATTTGCATTAATGCAAAATGCGCTTCCTCCGCCTGCGGGTGACGATCGCATATTTCAATATATTTCTCAATCGCTTTATCCCGGAGGCTGCAGGACAAGTAAAACTCCGCCAGCTGATAGGAAGTTCGGAGCCACAGCAGCTTTAACCGTTGGCGCTCGCATTCCGCCCACCAATATTCAAATTCCTGCAAGTAGTCTCCTGCGTACAAGTCCATCGCCTTCTCGTAATCCTCGATCGTTTCGTTCGTTATTGGCAGTCCGGACTGAATTCGGCTCTCCCACTCCGCCACATCCAGCGCGACCTTCCCGATCGTTAGAATATAGCCTTCGGTCGCATTCGATATGGTGAAATGATCGCCATACGGCTCCAATGTCTTCCGAATATGGTAGACGGAAGTATACAATTGCGCGTAAGCTCTGCCCGTCTCGTACTCCGGCCATAGCAATTCGATCAAGGTTGACTTCCGGACCAGCTGTCCCCGGTGCTGCAGCAAGTAGAGGAATAGCTCCTGCACACGGGTCGTCCGCCAGCGCATAGTCGTAAACTGGTCCCCGGATTCAATCGATACTTGTTGAAACAGGTTCATTCTAATCGTCTCTTTATCCGCTCTGGGAGAAACGGATGCTTCCTCCAGCCGTGCTTGCAAGCGTTGTACGGTCTTCAGCAACCGCTCCGATTCAACCGGCTTCAGCACGTAATCGAGCGCATTGAGCTCGAAAGCCTGGATGGCGTATTTATCATAAGCCGTTACAAACACGATATTCAATTTAGGCTTGCTTTCCAAAATCCGAGTCGCCAATTCAATGCCGTTGACTTCAGGCAGGTGGATATCCAGAAACACCACATCGGCATCTTCCCGAAGAATACTTCCCTTGGCTTCAATCGGATCGATGAACTTGCCTATAATTTCAATAGCGCCGCCGGAAACCTTTAACAGCTGATGCTCCAAGTAATTTAAAGCCAGGTATTCATCATCTACAAGAATAGTTTTCATTGAGACACCCCATTCGACTGTCTGTCTGGCGCCCAAAATTGCCATCTGCATTTCGCCGCAATAAGCAGGACAAGCATAGTATACGAATTTCTTGTGATTTTGTCGAATGATGTCAGTCGGATGTAAGAGGGATTCCGACCAAGCTGCCCGAACTTTTTATCCACTCGTCAATTTCATTCGGATGCAGGGGCTTTCCGTAGAAGTATCCCTGCATGACATGACAGCCTAACCGGGTCAATAATGCAATATGCTCCTGATTTTCCACCCCTTCGGCGATCACGTCCAACTTCAGATTTTCAGCCATTAAAATGATGGCATTAATAATTGCCCGTTTGCTGGGCGTCTCCAAATCGTTCGTAAAAAGCCGGTCCAGCTTTAAAGCATCTATGGGAATCCGGTCCAACAGCCCGATGGAGGAATAGCCCGTTCCGAAATCATCCATCGAGACTCTGACGCCTAATGCGCGAATTCTCTGCAGCTGGCGGATAATATCGTTAATGTCATGCACCACCACGGATTCCGTTATCTCCAGTTCTAATAATTGCGGATCCAATTCCGCCCTCTCCAATATATCTTGAATCAGCTCAAACAGGTTGTCGCTTTGAAACAGCTTGATGGACAAATTCGCGGAGACCGGCTGCGCAGCCCCTTTCGCTTGCCATAACTTGCACTGCTTGCACGCCTCTTCCAATGTCCATCTCGTCATGGGGACGATGAGCCCGGTCTCTTCCGCAATCGAAATAAACTCAAGCGGCGACACCACGCCCAATCGAGGATGATTCCACCTTATCAACGCTTCGAAACCGACTAATCCATTCGTTTTCACATTCCATTTGGGTTGATACACCATAAAAAACTGTTGAAGCTCAAGAGCCCTCTGCAGATCCTTTTCCAGCTCCATCTTCCGAACCTCTTGAACGCCCAGTTCCTCGTTATAGACGCAGAATCGATTTTTCCCGAGGCCCTTTGCCTTATACATGGCCGTATCCGCGTTTTTCAGCAATGTCAGCCGTTCCGGGCTATCAATAACTCCGATGCTGATTCCTATGCTTGCCGTAACGTACAGCTCATTGTTTTCGATATGATAGACCTTTTTGATTTCATTCAAAATCTCGCTAGCCAACCGTTCCGCACGCTCCGCGCCGCATTGCTTCTCGATAATCAGAAACTCGTCTCCGCCGATCCGGAATACTTGCCGGGTTCCGTTTATGAACTGACGCAAGCGTCCGCCAACCTCGTGAACCAGCAGGTCGCCCACATTATGGCCTAACGTATCGTTGATCGCCTTGAATTGGTCCAAATCAAGAAATAAGATGCCCACCCGCTCATTGCCGGCATGCGAATCAAAGAAACGGTTCATTTCATTTCGGTTCGGCAAGCCCGTAATGGTATCCTGGTAAGCCAGCCTCTCCAGCACATGACGGTCAAAAAACATGGCCCCCCACGATACGGCCAAAATAATAAAAATGGTAATGGTTACGCCATATAGAAGGAAGAGATCGGATGACGGATTGTGTTCCATGACCGTCCCGGCATGGTTTTGAAAGCGCGCCGCCTTCATTCCCGTATAATGCATGCCGCAAACGGCAAACCCCATAACAACGGCAGATAACCATTTTGTAAGACTTGATCTCGAATGATTCCTGAATCGCAGAAACAACAACAAGGCGACATAGGATACCACTAACGCAATAACAGCGGACAATGCCCAAATGACGCGGTTATAACTAAGATGAACGGGCATGATCATGGCTTCCATCCCCATGTAATGCATCGTCACGATCCCGCTGCCCATAACAAAACCGCCGATGGCGATTTTGTGCCAGTTAATCGCTTTAGGCATCGTAATATAAAATGCAATAAACGACGAAATTACGCTGGCCAGCATAGACATTACGGTCAGAAAAACATCGTATCTCACGCTCGTATTCAAATGAAAGGCGAGCATGCCGACAAAATGCATGGACCATACGCCGCTCCCCATGACAAGAGCGCCGGCAAACAGCCAAAAGAATTTCGTTTTACCGCTCGCATCCGAGATTTTGGCCGTAACATTTAATGCGGAATAGGAAGCCAGTATCGCAATTACGATCGATAGGCTAATAATATAATAGTTGTAGCTTCCATCCATTCATCTGCCAACTCCTTCAAAGCTAATAAACCTGCTTATCCATTTCTTTTTTATCACTCTCCGCACAATAAAGCTTTATTTTAATCAGCCGAACTATACAATTTCTCGACTTCAGTCCTAACAAAAACGACCCCGTTGCACCATCGTGCATGGAATCGCCTTTATGGAACGCAAGCTATGATTTTCGCAATAAGGACATCGCTCCTCAAAAACGAAAGGCCGCCCCGAAGACGGCCTCACATTCTTCTGCTTATAATTGCGTTTCCTTAAGCCGCTCAATTAGATACTGCCGGACGTCCGATCCGAGATCGGCGCGTTCGAGAGCGAAATCGATCGTCGCTTGCACGAAGCCGAGCTTGTCGCCGACATCATGCCGACGGCCGTCGAAGCGATAGGCCGACAGCGATGCGATACGGTTCAGCTGCTGCAGGCTGTCGGTCAGCTGAATTTCGCCAGCCTTCCCCGGCTTCGCCCGCTCAAGCAGCTCGAAGATGGCCGGGTCCAATACATATCGCCCGACGACCGCATAATTGGAAGGCGCCTGACCGGGAGCCGGCTTCTCCACGATATCGCGGACGCGGGCTACCTGCTGCCCCGCCTCAATATCAACAATGCCGTATTTATGCGTCTGGTCCCAAGGCACCTCCATCACCGCCACGACGGATGAATGCCGCTGCTCGTACACGTCCATCATTTGGCGTAAGCAAGGCGGGTCGGAGGTCAGAATATCGTCGCCGAGCAGCACCGCGAACGGTTCGCCCGCAATAAAGCGGCGGGCGCACAATACGGCATGACCAAGACCAAGCGGCTCCTTCTGCCGCACATAATAGATGTCCGCAAGCTGCGAAATTTCCCGCACCAGCGCCAGCATCTCCTCATTATGGCGCGCCTCCAGCTCCATTTCCAATTCAACCGATTTGTCGAAGTGATCCTCGATCGCCCGCTTATGCCGCCCGCTGACGATCACAATGCTTTCGATTCCCGATTGGACGGCTTCCTCCACAATATATTGGATGGCCGGCTTATCGATGATCGGAAGCATTTCCTTCGGCTGCGCTTTCGTGGCAGGCAAGAACCGCGTGCCTAATCCGCCTGCCGGAATAATCGCTTTCCGTATCCGCTTATCCATTCACGTATCGCTCCCCATCGTTCCTCTAGTCTGCATGAAAAACATTTCTGCTTTCATCATAACCTTTCCGCACGCAATAATCTATCTGAGGGGGAGAGGAAGGATATTTCCTCCTCGATCAGGCTTTCTTCTTTTTGTTCTTCTCGTAGAACTGCGTCGCTTTGCGGCGGTTGCCGCATCGCTCCATGCTGCACCATCGCCTTTGCCCGCTCTTGGAAACATCAACGAAGTGAAGGATGCAATTCTCATGCTCACATTTGCGGATTCTGTCCGGCGGGACGCTGCTTAACGTATCGAACATCGAACGGATAATGGTATAGCCAATATGATCCATAGGGGTTTTGCCTTCGTACTCCAATACAAGCTTAGCGCCTTGACAACTCGTTGTCAGTTTAACTTTCAGAGCTTCCGTATACGTCTTGATCTCATCAAATACGGATGCCGAGAGGCTGCCTTGGCACTCTAAATCGTTTAGAACTTGTGTGAACATGTTACGCAATGCCGCAAGCCGGTTTCTTAAACGGTCATGATTCACTTGGTCTGATGGATGGTCTATATCAGGCAGCAATAAGCCGTTCTCCTCAAGCCATGACTTGATTATTTCGGGGTCAGCCAACAGGTCGGCCGGTTGTTTATTGCGCATGACCACGGTGTTCAGCAAGTTGATCCAAGCGGCTCCGCCTAATGTAAACAGTGATTTATCCATCATATTTCAGCTCCAGATTGAGATTAATTCAGACTATAAGGTGATCGTTTCTTTGGAATCCAGAATAACCACATTCAGTTCGCGGTTTGCGTTTGCCGCCTGGAGGCGGGCAAGGATGTCAGGCGTTTCTGTATAAAGAGGCGGGTGATGGATAGCCCTGTAATGGATTGGCACTAATGTGGATGCGCCCAAAACTGTTGCTGCCG
The DNA here is from genome assembly GCF_000422465.1 of Paenibacillus harenae DSM 16969. Taxonomy (GTDB): domain Bacteria; phylum Bacillota; class Bacilli; order Paenibacillales; family Paenibacillaceae; genus Pristimantibacillus; species Pristimantibacillus harenae. The sequence goes on from NZ_KE383844.1 coordinate 321,174, forward strand.
CTACCGCTTGCTCGGGAGATAAGGTGATCGGCTGTCCGCTAGGCGTCATTCCCGGAAGCTCCAAAACTGCTGCATTCACGGGAAGACAGGCCGCATCGAAGGGGCCGTAGGTTTTCGCTATTTTCCACCAATAACCGTGCCATAACGTATCCCCGCAGTGAATGAGTTTTTTTCCGCCGCTTTCTACTATCCAGGCGACTTGCGGATCTCCGATGCCATCAACCGAATAGGTTGCCGTTATCTTCATATCACCGATCGCGAACGATTCGCCCAGAGCCGATTCATGGATGTTGTTCAGAGATGTTTCTCTCGCAAGCTGCGCCGTTTCCTTAGGGAAGTATACCGGAATATCATCGCCATAGTAAGCGGATATGGCCTCAGGGTCGAAATGGTCACCGTGATGGTGGGTGATCAGGACGACATCGACTGGACCGAATTCATGAAGAGGATACAAAGTTTCGTGCGGCCGGTTGAATTTGCTTGGAAAATGGAATAGAGGGTCGATTACCACATTTGTTGCTTTCCCTTGTATGCGAATGCCGGCCCATGGAAGCTTCTGAACGATCATCATTACCATTCCTCTCGGTTTAAGGTCTAACCCCTTTTCATAACCTTTAATAATTTGTTTATCAGGTTATATTTGGAGTATGCATCCTTTTTTATAACCTGTCAATATAATTTATAGAGGTTAGTGAATTTGATTTTATTTCGACTTACAAATGACCGACTTCTGTTACAACATCCACGCGGAGAAAATAAAACAATTGTCGGAGGACAAGAACAATATATTCATTTCCGAAGTCGGAAGAAGAAACTTGGGAACAAGCACGAATTAGAGAGCAAGATTACAAAATTCACCTTGTGCTATAACTAATGTTGTACTTATTTAAAGACAAAGAGGAGATGAGACGAATGCATAAGTTGAAGGGCAAGGTTGCTTTAGTTACAGGCGCAAGCAGAGGGATTGGAAGGGCCATTGCGGCACGCTTGGCGCAAGAAGGCGCATTAGTAGCTGTTCATTATGGCAAGAACGCGGAAGCAGCGGAAGCAGTCGTTCGTGATATGGAGCGGATCGGGGGGACCGCGTTCACGATTGGTCAGAAACTGGGGTCATCAGAAAGTATACAGGCTCTGTATAAGGCATTGGATGAAGCATTAAAAGAACGTACGGGTGACACTCGCTTCGATATTCTAGTGAACAACGCAGGGATTGCCCTATCGGCTCCTATTGAGGATACGACGGAGGAAGCTTTCGATGATATCATGACAATCAATGTAAAAACACCGTTTTTCCTGACTCAACAAGCTTTGCCGCGTTTACGGGACGAAGGCCGAATTATAAACCTGTCGTCCGCTGTAACAAGAATTTCACTGCCCGCCATTCCCGCCTACAGCATGACCAAGGGAGCAATCAACACACTGACGCTCGCCTTATCCAACCAACTCGGCCCGCGTGGAATTACGATCAATGCCATCCAACCTGGATTCGTGGCCACGGATATGAATGCCGGGATGCTGCAAGATCCTGCCGGACAGAAATTCGGCGCTGATTTTTCTACCTTTGGAAGATGGGGGCAGCCAGATGATGTCGCGGATGTCGCCGCTTTTTTAGCCTCTCCTGACAGCCGCTGGGTTACCGGGCAATTGATTGACGCCAGTGGAGGCTCTCATTTGTAAGCGGACGTGAAAACCAGCTAATGTTTAATGACATATAAACCGTCAAAAAAAGCCCTCGTCGTATGCAAAAAAATGAACGAGGGCTTTCTTCTTAGTTATTATGCTTTACTGCCTACGGTGAAAGTCGCCGAAGCTACGGCATCGTAGCCGCCGCCGTAGAAATAAACGAATTTGTACGTCATACCTTCTTTGTACCTGTCCGGGTAACCATTGTTCCTCGGATCATACGTAAATTTGAATGTTCCGTCCGTCACTTGCGCGTACATCCACCAGATCGAGGCGATTTCTCCCGGCGTTTCATTCACTTCGTATAACCCGATCCAATCGCTCTGAGGCGCTCTGGCGTTCTCGACCGTAACTTCTGCCGTATCTTGTACGCCATTTAATACATTTGTCGACAACGTTATCGTAACATCCTTCACTGCGCCGTCGAGCGTTTTGCCCAGTGCCTTTAAAGACTCTCCGCTTTCATTGCCGTATGCGTCAAGAGCGCGGACCTCGATCTTGTACGTCGTATTCGGCTGCAGTCCGTCGAGGGTCAGCATCAACGGATTCGGGACCGGATCTTTGTAAAACTCCGAGAACGCGAGATATTCCTTGGCGACTTCCCCTGTTTCCGCATTCTTTGCGACGATATTATAATCATGAACGAGCAGATTGTCTTTCGCTTGCGTCAGCAAAACGGTCAGCGCGGTTATCGTTGTTTTGTCGTCTACGACGGAAAGCATCGCGTCTCTGTTGAAATAGGGCGCCTGCTTGTCCCTTCTCGCATCCGTATATTTGAAGTTGTGCTTATTGGCGGGGTAGCTGATTTCAAAAGGTTCGCCCGTCCAGTCATTGTTGTGGATATCGCGGCGTTTGATCAGCACCTTGTTGTTGTGAACCTCTACGATGAGAGCTTGGTTCAAGACATCGGCGCCGTCGGGAACTTCCCCTTGGATTCTTCCGGCATCAAGCCACAAGTAGGCTCCGGTGGACGTTCCGATGGATGTGAAATCCTTTTGATGAATGATTCTGGGATCGTCTAACGGATAGTGCGTGTGGCCGGAGAACGAGATGACTTGCGGGTACGGTTTCAAAGTGTCGTAGAACAGATCTCTGTTTACCGTGAAGCCCCATTCGCTGCCGTAGATCGTGCCTATGATCGGCTGGTGATGGAAGACGAAGATCGGTTTTTTCGGGTCGTCTTCATGCGCCAGCTTCAGCTTCTCGCTCAGCCATCCGATTTGCGTTTCGGTGAATGTTCCTTCAGTCGCGCCGTCTTCCGTACCGAGAACGATAAAATGATACCCTTTAATTGCCTTATGAAAGTAAATGGATTTCATTCCTGTTTTCTCGAGAAACAGGCTTTGGGCGTCGGCAACAGACAAACCGTTCCAGTAGTCATGGTTGCCGATGGCGCACAGGGAGACATCGGCTTGTTTTTTCGCGTTGTAGACGGACATCAAGCCGTCATATTCTTTTACCGCGCCGTTATCGGTCAAATCTCCGACCATCATGAACGCATCTTGCCTCGGGACTGCGCGGTTCAACTGATCCATTGTTTCGGTGAACTTCTTCAGGTTTCGGTCGTTGGAAGTTTGGATGTGAATATCGCTGATCACCGGGAAGACGAGATCGGGTTTATTCCAATGCGTCAGCCGCGCGGATGGATCGGACTCCGCTGCCGCTTTCAAAGGATGAAGCGAGTCCGCGAGCGACAAGCCGATCACGGCGCCGGCGAGCTTGGTCGTTCTTAGCAGAAAGGTGCGCCTATCCATTCCCTGATTCGCGACGTCATCCTTACTTCCGTTCATCTGCCGGTTCTGCTTGTCTTCTTTCATCATCTTGAGCCTCCCTTTCATATTGAATTTGTCTTTCATTCTATCAAACTATAATCGACCAGCGTAAAGCGGTTGTAAGAGAAATAATATAAATATGTAAAGAGGATCGCGCTCTGTACAACTTCATTTCATGTATGGGTTACAGGTCCAAAGCAATACGCCGACCCCCGCAAGGCTTTCGAAACGAAGGATGTGACAATGCCTTGAAGGGCTGCCGCCGCTGTCTAACGGGCGCCATTTCAAAGCATAGCGTTTGGTTTAAGCTTGCGCCACAAGGGGGACACGTACGATAAAGCTTGCGCCGGCAAGCTGGTTGACGTGCGGATCGAGCATGATACTGCCGCCATGGATATTGATGATTTTCTTCGCGATAGCCAATCCAAGCCCGCTGCCGCCCTTGCTTCTCTCCCTGGAGGCATCGCCCTTATAGAACCGCTCGAACAACCGCTCCCGGTCCTCCTCGTGGATACCGACGCCCGTATCAGTAATCTTCACGACGGCGAAGCTGTCCTGCTCCGTCAGCGAGAAAGAAATTTTGCCTCCCTCCGGCGTGAATTTCATGCTGTTGGACAGCAGGTTCATCCACACCTGGCTCAGCTGATCGCGATCCGCCCGGATCACCGTCTCTTCCATGAGCAGCTCCACCGTCTGCTTCTTTGCGAGCCAATGAGGCTCGCAGGCGAGCACGACATCTCTTAATTGCCGGTCCAGACGATAGGATTCCGGGTGAAAAGGATGCTGCTGCGAATCGAGAGATGCCAGATTGAGCAGATTTTCGCTTAAGCGCGACAGCCTGGTGCTTTCTTGCTTAATGATGTTCACGTAACGTTCCCGTTCCGCTTCCGTCACGTCCTCGCTTCGCAGCGCTTCGGCGAAACCGCCGATCGATGTCAGCGGCGATTGAATCTCATGCGATACGCTGGCGACAAAGTCCTGGCGCATCAGCTCAAGCTGCGACAGGCTGTGCGCCATCCGGTTCATGCTGCCCGCCAGCTCGCCCAGCTCATCGCCCCGCTTTTCCGGCAGACGCACCGAGAAGTCCCCTTCCGCCATCCGGGTTGCCGCATTTGTCATCATCTTCAGCGGCCTTACCAGATACCGTGCCGCCACCAGGATGAGAGCCCCCCCGACGATCAGAATCGTAACGAGCAGAGTGACGGCCGTCCATATAAAATTGCTCGTTTGCGGGAACCGGTCCGGCTGCACGAATACCGCCCAGCTCTCATTCCCGAATTGCACGCGCTTGCCGTAAGCAGGCGGAGCAGGCGGTCCTTCACTCTCCTGATCGAACATATTGACTCTGACATCGTTGCCTCCAAAAACGCTGACAAGCTGCTCATATGTAATTCTCTCTATCATCGCCTCGGCTCGCCCGCCCACCATTATGAGACGACTGGAACGGTTAACCGCCGCGATTGACAGACCCTGAAGCGACGACATTTCTTCCAGAAACTGCTGTATCGAAGCCGGCTTCGATACGGCATATAGCTGCTCGATCCGGTCGATGGAGCTGATCAGCTGATCCGGCAGCTGTCCCCTCGCATCCCGCTTGAACAGCTGGTTCGTGAACAAAAAAGCTACGCCGATGCTGATCACCACAATGATAAGGAAGGTAGCCGTAATCCGGACGTACAGGCTGCGGATCATAACCACTCCTCCAGTCTGTAGCCCAGCCCGCGTATCGTTACGATGCGGAAGCGGCAAGACTCTTCGGGAAACCGGTCCCGCAGCCTTTTGATATGGACATCGACCGTCCGTTCGTCGCCTTCGTAATCCATTCCCCATATTTGCTCGATAAGCTGGTCGCGCGAGAAGGTTTTGCCCGGGTAGCTGGCCAGCTTGAACAGCAGCTCGAATTCCTTGGGCGGCAGCGTCACCTTCTTGCCCCCTGCGGTCATATGAAAGTCGGTCTGATTCATTTGGATACCGCCAAACTCCACCGTCTGGGACGAGGCGATCCGATACCTTTTGAGCAGCGCCTTAACGCGGACGATAAGCTCCGGCGGATCGAACGGCTTCACCATATAATCGTCCGCACCCAGCTCGAAGCCCTTTACCTTCTGCGAGGTCTCGCCTTTCGCCGTCAGCATGAGAAGCGGTATATCATAGCTTGAGCGCATGGATGCGCACAACGCCCATCCGTCCATGCGGGGCATCATCACATCGATAATGGCAAGGTCCGCTCGCACCGCCCCCAGCTTCTCCAGCGCGTCAACGCCGTCTATCGCTTCGATGACCTGGTATCCTTCCCTTCGCAGGAAAAGGCTGACCAGCTCCCGGATATTTGAATCATCGTCTGCTACTATAATTTTGGGCATCGATTGTGTTCCCCCAGTTAAACTTTTGAGTCCTGACATCAAGCATACAACAGCAACATGAACGTTACATGAACGATATTGACATGAATTGCAGTTTATAATAATTTTAAAGTAGTACTTATTATTTTACACAGGTTCCGAATGGAGGAAATAGATATGGTATACAAAACAATAATTATCGGCACCGGTCCCGCGGGACTGACATCGGCTATTTACTTGGCGCGCGCCAACATGGAGCCGCTCGTTATCGAGGGCTGGCAGCCGGGCGGCCAATTGACGACGACGACGGAAGTGGAAAATTTCCCGGGCTTCCCCGACGGCATCCTCGGCAGCGAGCTCATGTCCAATATGCGCAAGCAGGCGCAGCGTTTCGGCGCGACGTTCAAGACCGGCTCCGTGAAGAGCGTTGATTTCAGCAAACGGCCGTATACGCTTGACGTCGAAGGGCTTGGCGAGCTTCAAGCGGATTCGATCATTATCTCAACCGGCGCGTCTGCCAAGTATCTCGGCATTCCGGGCGAGCAGGAAAATATCGGCCGCGGCGTGAGCACCTGCGCAACCTGCGACGGCTTCTTCTTCCGAGGCAAAAAAATTATCGTCGTCGGCGGCGGCGACTCCGCGATGGAGGAAGCGGTATTCCTTACCCGCTTCGCTTCCGAGGTTCGTCTCGTTCATCGCCGCGAGGAGCTGCGCGCTTCGAAGATCATGCAGGATCGCGCCCGCCAGAACGACAAAATCGTCTGGAGCCTGAACCGCACGCCGCTCGAAGTAGCCGCTGCCAGCATGGGCCTACAAGGGTTGAAGGTGCGCAATAATGAAACGGGTGAAGAAGAGCTTCTCGAGACCGACGGCTTGTTCATCACGATCGGCCACACGCCGAACACCGGCTTCCTTGGCGGCCAAATCGACACCGACGAACAGGGCTACATCATCGTGAAGCCCGGTACGACCGAGACGAATATTCCAGGCGTGTTCGCCTGCGGCGACGTTCAGGACCGTCAATACCGTCAGGCGATTACGGCAGCAGGCAGCGGCTGCATGGCGGCGTTGGACTGCGAGCGTTACTTGGAAGCTCAGGTTCATGAGGCGGTACACGTTTAAAATTTTTTTAACAAAATGGCACTAGTACAAAATGTGCAAATTATGTATAATCATTTTGTTGAGAGATACAATAGAAAGGCAATGCTACCGCAACCATATGTTCTCCTTGTGCTTCGCGTGAGCGTCGCCTGAACATTTTCAATGGGAAAGGTACAACCTCGGCTTTATTAAGCAGAGGTTGTACCTTTTTCGTGTTTTACGATACAAATTGGCAGAATAAATCCTGAAGGAGCGATGAACGAATGTTATTAGAAGCGATTTATCACAGACCGAAGCAGAACTGGGCGTATGCCTACGACGGCAAGACGCTGCACATCCGCCTGCGCACGGCCAAAGGAGACGCGGACACGGCGGAAGCCGTTGTCGGCGACAAATACGCTTGGACGCAAACGGTCACAACCGTCGCCATGCGCCTTCTCGCATCCGATGCCCTGTTCGACTATTGGGAGACGGCCGTAATCCCGCCCTTCCGCCGGCTGCGTTACGCGTTCCGCTTAACAAGCGGAGAAGAGACCGTTCATGTCACGGAGCAAGGCTTCGTTCCGACGCTGCCGGATAATCCGAATACGTTCTTCGACTTTCCTTATATGAACCCTGTCGATGTGTTCGAGCCGCCGGCCTGGGTGAAGGACGCCGTCTTCTATCAAATCTTCCCCGAGCGGTTCGCGAACGGCGATCCGTCGCTTGATCCCGGGAATGTGCTGCCTTGGGGCGGCGAGCCTACGCCTCAGAACTTTTTTGGCGGAGACCTGCAGGGGGTTCTCGACCGTCTCGACCATCTCGCTTCGCTCGGCATTAACGCGGTTTATTTCACGCCGATCTTCGAAGCGACGACGAACCATAAGTACGATACGCAGGATTATATGAAGGTGGACCCGCATTTCGGCACGAACGAGAAGCTGAAGGAGCTGGTGGACGCTTGCCACGCCCGCGGAATACGCGTCTTGCTGGATGCGGTATTCAACCATTCCGGCAAAACCTTCCCTCCTTTCGTCGATGCGCAGAAGAACGGGCAGCAATCGAAGTATGCGGACTGGTTCCATGTCCGGGAATGGCCGCTTCAGGTCATGGACGGCGTTCCGACCTACGAAACGTTCGCGTTCGAGCCGTTAATGCCGAAGCTGAACACGGAGCATCCGGAGGTCAAGCAGTATCTTCTCGAGGTCGCGCGTTACTGGATAGAAGAGATCGGGATCGACGGCTGGCGGCTTGACGTCGCGAACGAGGTCGATCACCAGTTCTGGCGCGAGTTCCGCCGGACGGTGAAGGCCGTTAATCCGGAGGCGTATATCCTGGGCGAAATTTGGCATGATTCGATGATGTGGCTGCAGGGCGACCAGTTCGACGCGGTCATGAACTATCCGTTCACGAACGCGGTGCTTGATTTCTTCGCCTATCGGAAAATCGATGCGCGTTCCTTCGCCGATGCGATCGGCGCCCAGCTCGCCGCCTACCCGCAGCAGGTGACGGAGTCCGCGTTTAACTTGCTGGACAGCCACGATACGCCGCGCCTGCTTACGATCTGCGGCGACAATACCGAAACGATGAAGCTGTCCGCGTTGTTCCAGCTCACCTATCCGGGAACGCCGTGCATTTATTACGGCGATGAGGTTGGAATGGGCGGCGGCGGCGATCCGGACTGCCGCAAATGCATGGTGTGGGATCCGGCGGAGCAGAATACGGAGCTGCTGCAGTTCTACAAAGCAGCTATCGGGCTTCGCCACAGCTTCCGCGCGCTCCGCAGCGCGGATATCCGCTTCGTGCACGTCGGCGGCGCAGACGGCACGCTCGCGTATGAGCGCCGCGACGGCGATCAGCGGCTGCTCATTGCGCTGAACGCGCGAAGCGAAGCGGCTGAGCTTCGCTTCGCCGTAGAGGCTGCCGCAGCAGACGCCGCGCCGCATGCGGTCGGCTTCACCGGCTTCGCGGAGGCGGCCGGTGGCGCCGTGTCCGCAGCCGATGACCCGGCTGCGGCAGCTGTACCGGCTGCTGCTGCGCCAGCTGCAGCCGCTGCTCGTGGAGGCGGCGCGTCAACCTGGACGCCGCTGCTCTCAAGCAGCAGTGACGGCGGCGCGTCACTGGCGACCGATGCTGCCGGCCGGCTGCAGCTTACCCTGCCGGCATACGGCTATCTCGTTTTGCGGCAGGTACACGCATAAACTATGCTTTATGGCAGCCCCGCTCCCTCGGTGGCTGCCTTCTTTTTTCAAAAAAACCGTCTCATACTCAAAAGAACCAAGTACCTGCCAATGCTAATATCCCCGCCTTATTTTGTCCACATCTCCTGTGTCGGAATATTGAACGCCGGTACGGCTCCGCCGCATGTCGGTTATACTAATAACGACGAAACTTAATTCATGAGCTAAAGAGGGAATCGATTTGCATACGGCACAGAAGCTCTTTCACGAAGCTGAACAATTTATAGCCGCCTGCTATGCGGAATTAGACAAAGCGGACCATATTGATGCAAGGCTGCGCCAAATTCAAGCCGATATCGAGAAGACCGGCTATTATGAGCACACCTGCGAGGAGCTGTCCCATGGGGCAAAAATGGCGTGGAGAAACAGCAACCGCTGCATCGGACGCTTGTTCTGGCAGACGCTTGAGGTCATAGACGCCCGGCAGCTGGAGCTCGAGGACGATATTTGCGGCGCGCTGTTTCATCATATGAAAGCCGCGACCAACAACGGATTAATCAAACCGACGATAACGGTATTCAATCCGGGAATAAGGCAGGAACAACAGGTCCGGATTTGGAATCATCAGCTTATCCGATATGCGGGTTACGAGCGTGAGGATGGGATTCTAGGCGACCCGGCGTCCGTAGCTTTTACAAAAGCTTGCATAGAGCTGGGCTGGGAAGGCTCCGGTACCCCGTTCGACGTGCTGCCGCTGGTCATTCAGACAGGAACGAAGCCGCCGAAACGGTACGACATCCCGAAGGAGCTCGTGCTGGAGGTTCCGCTCTCGCATCCGGAATATCCGGCCTTTGGAGACCTGCAGCTGAAATGGTACGCGGTACCTATGATTGCGGATATGCGGCTGGAAATCGGGGGCATCGCGTACACGGCCGCTCCTTTTAACGGATGGTACATGGGAACGGAGATCGGCGCGCGCAATCTGGCGGATTCGAACCGTTATGATATGCTGCCAAGAACAGCCTCTCTTCTCGGGCTGGACACAAGCAGAAGCAGTACGCTGTGGAAAGACAGAGCGCTTATCGAGCTGAACATCGCCGTCCTTCATTCGTTTAAAACCGCAGGCGTCAGCATTGTCGATCATCATTCGGCGGCTGCGCAATTTCAACGATTCGAAGAGAAGGAGCGCATGAGCGGACGCCGAGTCACCGGTGAATGGTCATGGCTTATTCCGCCGGTCTCCCCTGCCTCCACTCATCTATTCCATAAGTCCTTTGACAACAGCCGCGTACTGCCGAATTTCTTTTATCAGGAGCTTCCTTATTAGGGACTGTACAAGTGTAAACCGCTTTGACTTCTGGCGTTCCGTTAGCAGCCGCTTCATGCAGCCCGGTTCAGTGCCTTCTTAAGCGTGATGCCGGACCCGAATCCCTATGCCCAGTTCCCCGCCCGAAAGACGGGTTCGACCGTTCCGTCCGGCAGTTCGCCGTCAATGTCCAGCTCGGCCGAGCCGATCATGAAATCGACGTGGGTCAGGCTGACATTGGCGCCGCGGGCCAGCAGCTCGTCCGGCCCCATCTTGGTCCCGCCCTCCAGATTGGAGGGGTACGCGCTGCCGAGCGCAAGATGGCAGGAGGCATTCTCGTCGATGCCGGTGTTGTAGAAAATCCGGTTCATGCGCGAGATGGGCGAATCATACGGCACCAGCGCCACTTCGCCGAGATAAGCTGCGCCTTCGTCCGTCTCCAGCAGCGTTGTCAGATGCTCCCGTCCCGATTCCGCGTCATATTCGGTTACCTTGCCGTCTTTAAACGTAAGTTTGATGCCGTCGACGAGCCGTCCGTTCAGGTTAAGCGGCAGCGTGCTCGACACCGTTCCGTTCACCCCGGTGCGGCGGGGCATCGAATACACCTCTTCCGTCGGCATGTTGGCGACAAAATAGACGCCTCTTTCGTTCTCTCCGCCGCCGCCGCGCCACAGATGGCCTTCCGGCAGCTCCACGCGCAGATCGGTGCCCGGCGCCCGGTAATGCAGGCTGCGGTATCGCTTGGCGTTCATCCGGTCCTGCGCCGCTTTCAGATGGGCGATATGCTCGCGCCATGCCTGCACCGGATCTTCGCTGTACACCCGGTTCATGCGGAACACAGCCTCCCACATCGCATCCACGCGGCGCTCCTGCGCCAGATCGGCGAATACCTTGTCCGCCCACGCCCGCGTCGGCGCTTTGATCAGCGACCAGCTGATCCGGTTGTTACGGGTATAAGCCTGATAATTTTTGCGGGCGACGGCAGCCGCCTTCACCGCGGTCGCGACTTTCGTTGAATCGATGCCATTGAACAATTCAGGATCCGGCACTTTAATATGCAGAATCGCGCCTCCCTCTTCGGCCATCCTCTCCAGCGCGTCGGCCTGCCACTGCGGGTAATAGCCGAAGGAGTCTTCCGGCGCCTTCTCGTAACGGATGCGGGTAATCGCTTCATCCTCCCAATCGACCTGTACCAGCTTGGCGCCCGCTTCGTACGCCTTGGCCACGACGAGTCGGGTAAATTCCGCCGATTCCAGCGGTGACTGCACGATCAGCACTTGTCCATGCTGGACGTTGACGCCGACTTTTACAACCAGATTCGCATATTTCTCCAGCATTTTCTTAAATGAGTCCATGTTCTTATTCGCCTCCATAGGGTTAGACTGTACCGTACCAGTTTACCACTGAACTTCGTATTCCTAAAATAAAGGGAAGCTCCGCTTGCCTGGATCACAGGCTCCTGTGACCTTTTATCAAGCAGAGGCCCTGTCTGCGTTCTAGGGATGCCACCGGCTGCTCCGTATTTGCTGAAGCAACGCATGAAGCAAACGCATCGAAGATTTTCTTTTCAGGGAGTATTATTTTTCTAATGGTTGCCATTACCGTTAATTCGCCGATTTTAGCCTCTTTCATGATTTAACGGTTGTCATAGATCCTATTTCCTTGTTTTCTAATGAGTTCGGATAATAATAGTACAGATAGCGGCGATTATAACCGTTAGGTTTTCAAGAACGGCTTTTTGGGGCGAATAGCGATTATGGCAACCGTTAGACCATTAGAGCTCGTTGCTCAGCCGATATGTACGGTCTCGTTGCTATCTGTTCGAAGAATGATTGAACCGGAGAGCGCGTTTAAGCAAATGAAGAACAACCGAGGATTCCGGCGATTTCTGCTTCGAGGCCTAACCGAAGGTAAGCCTAGAGGTCGGGTGGCTTTCGCTCGCCCCCAATTTGCTCAAGAAGGCGGCAATCGACCAAAAACCAGAAATGGCGGTACAGGGCTGACCTCCCTGATACCGCCATTCCTTATTTTTGACGTTCTTCATCAAGCGAGCTGTCTTGTTAAGTGAGCAGACCTGCTTTGAACTTTTGAGACAGCCCCTTTTTCTGATTATTTCCGAACTTGCAAATACTCTTCTAGACGATCCCAAGTTTCCGTAATCCCCTGCTCCATTCCCATATCGATAACGGATTTTAGAGCTTCGGCGGAAACGTACACGGCGCGGTTAACAATCTTCGTCTTACCAGCCTCCTCGATGAAGGACAGCGTACATTCCGTGGAAGGCATGGCGTCCGATTCTATTCCCTCGGCATCCGAGAAATAATCGACGTAAACGATCTTATCGGGCTCATCGATTTCCCGATAAACCGACTTGCCCCAAGATTCCATCCCAAAGAAGTCTCCCTGATTTTTATCCATACATTTCATGCAGTAGTGCCAGGAGCCGCCCGGACGGAAATCCATGTTGGATACAGTAGTCTCCCAGCCGCGCGGACCCCACCATTGCTTCAAATGCTCGCCATCGGAGAAAACCTTGAATACGAGCTCCTTCGGCGCATCGAATACACGCTCCAACGTAAGGACATTTCCGTCTACCTTCGAAATCATTTTGTTCGTCATAATAAAATTCCTCCTAATAATGGTTTTATGATGTTTTTTCTTTAACCATCTCACTCATCGATGTTAATCCCGTTCATTATCTTGCCGTCTCAAATTTTGCAGGTATTTCTCCAAGTTATCGAACCGTTCGTTCCAAATGTGGCGGAAGGTATCGAGCCATCCGTCCAGCGCCTGGAGCGGCTCAAGCCGAAGCTTGTAATGGCGCCGATTGGCGTCTGCATGCACCTCGACCAGCCCTGCTTCGAGCAGCGCCTTCAGATGCTTGGATGCCTGCGGCTGGCGGAGCTTCAGCCGGTCGGCGATTTCTCCGACGGTGAGCGGTCCATCCAACAGAAGCTCCACGATCCGCAAGCGGTTTGGCTCGGCCAGCGCGCTAAACGTCGCGGCGTCCATCGCTTGCAAGTTCCTTTAACAATTCCGATTCTTCATGGAATACGGCGCAGGCATTTGTTTCAGAATAACTCATTTCGGATCACCTCGTTTCGTTTGTTGTACCGTACCCTTGTTTGTAATATACCATTCAAGGAATATTCCTGTCAATGAATATTTAAAACTTTTTTCCGCCATCGTCTATTTAACCGTTTCATGCCTCTGAGCAGGAAAAACTCCCGCTAAATTTGCCCTTGCCGGCACTTTCAATCAATTAAAGGGAATACCTGGCGTTAATGAAGGCGATGATCGCCTCTCTCCACCAAACAGCGCAAATTACCGGGAGAAATTCCAGCTAGTACGTTTGCATGCCGAAAAGGCCAGTTTAGCGGGAGCTTTTCCCTCTAGCCGCTACTCATCTATGTAGTAAAGGGCAGAGAATTTCCGCCCCTCCTTATCAAACCGTACCGTGAGGTAACCAGATAGGGAACCAAATCATCGTAAACATGATTAACCAACAACGTTCGATATAACCTCGATATTGCCGTGAGTTGCCTTAGCATAAGGGCAAACCTTATGAGCTTCCGCGACGACTTCCTCGGCCACGCTGGTTTCTACGCCTTTAATCGCGATGTCCATCGTAATTGCCAGTACATAACCGTCGTTGGCATCCTTGCCGAGTGTAACATGAGAAGCAATCGTCGTACCTTCTGCTTTAATTTTTTTGAGTCTAAGAACGGTGCCGATCGCGCCTTCAAAACATGCGGCGAATCCTGCGGCGAACAATTGCTCCGGATTTGTTCCGGCTCCGTTACCGCCTAATTCCTGCGGATATCTCAAATCCACATTCAAATTGTCATCGCTTGATACCGCTTTGCCTTCTCTTCCGCCCTGAACGTTTACGGTAGCCGTATACAATTTCTTTTCCATTTTAATCATTTTCGTATCTCTCCTTTAATTTTGGACTATTTTATTATTGAATTATTTCGTTGTTTTATACTCTAGACCGGTGACCGCAAGCTTTGCTTGCGTATTAGGTTCAACATATTTGAACGGTCGTTCAAATATGGGCAAAAAAAATGATCAGTCACTTTCCATCAAGATTTACAATAGTGACTGACCCATTCATTCCAATACGGACATATTGATCTCAATAATCTGGTGAAATTTTTCTCTGTCCGTTATCGTCTTCGTCATAACGCGAAGTCCAATTATTGCATTGTTAAAATAAGGAGACAGCCATTCTGCGTTGAGCGTCTTGGAAAGTTCTCCTGATTGCTGGCCTTCCACAATAAGGTCGTGTATTAACCGTTCTGCCTTGGACCATCCCATTAGAACATAATCGATCGACTCGGAATCATGTTTTGCCAACTCAATCGCGGTATTCACGGCAAAGCAGCCGTCAGGGGTCTCGTCTTTCTGCAGGACTGCCAATTCAAGCATCAGTCGAATGGCTTCCTTGGCTGAACGGGTATCAGCCATACGTCGCTTCACCGGACGGATAATCGCCTGATCAAACATTTCAATATAGCGTTTCAATGCTTTGACATACAAGGAATGTTTATCCCCGTAGGTATCATACAGGCTCCCTTTATGAATCCCCAAATGGGAAACCAGATCCTGGATGGATGTCTTCTCATAGCCTTTTTCCCAAAATAAACACATGGCTTTTATCAGAACGGCATCTTCATCGAATTCCTTTGTCCTGGCCAGCTTGTCCTCCCTCCTTCCAAAATAAATTTAGCATATTAAGAACGGACGGTCAAGAATTATTTTGACCGATCGTTCTTAATATGTCGAACCTTAGGAATTTCCTGAGTATGGTAAAATAGGATTGCGATGAAAATCCAATCTGAGAGTTGAAGGTGATAAGAATGAGTCGAAAGGAATACGTCTCCAGAATCAATAAAGTAATCGATTATATCAATAATAATATTGGCACGGAATTGAGTCTCCGTATTCTATCATCCGTTGCAAATTTTTCTCCCTACCATTTTCATAGAATATTCAAAGCAATTATGGGAGAGAATCTATATGATTTTATCCAGAGGATACGGATTGAGAGGGCTGCAAACTTGCTGCTTTATCAACCGGATATGACGGTAACCGAAATCGCATTGAATTGCGGATTTTCCTCGTCATCGATTTTTGCGAGAGCTTTTCGAGCTCATTTTGGCAAGTCAGCAACCTCATATAGGGAATCATTTAGCAAGAATCGCAAAATGAATCGCAAAGATAGTAAAGAACAAAATAATCCCGATCTTTATTATAAAGATTATCCAGTAACACCTGGAAAACTTACGGAGAGGGAACTTTTGAGTAAGAATGTAAGGATTAAATCTTCGCCAACCTACCATGTTGCTTATTATCGCCATCTCGCAGGTTACCAAAAAGGGGTTTACAGCCAAGAAATTTCGGAATCATTCAGGAAGGTCGAAAATTGGGTCGCTTCTCGCAATTTGTTTTTTTCGGCCACTCTAGGCATGGGAATCACTTATGATAATCCGGACATTACAGCGAGCGATAAGTGTCGGTACGATGCAGCCTTCACAATACCGAATGATATCACTGAAGCAAGCGGTGAAATTGGTGTCCAGGACATTCAAGGCGGATTGTATGCGGTTTGCAGGATTGAAGTCAGTAAAGATAATCCGTATGAATTAGCTATCGCGAAGCTGGGGGAGACAGTGGATTATTTATACGGGGAGTGGCTTCCTGATAGCGGTTTCCAGCTTGCTGACAAACCTTGCATAGAAATATACTACCGCGGTGACGAGAAACAACAAGAGCAGGTTGTTATCGATTATTGTTTGCCAATAATCTTAAACTAACGTTTGCCGGAGGTTTATTCATGACCCAATATATTGGAAATGGTGCTTATTGTTACGCAAATTCGACTTCAATGCTATTAGCATCTATCGGAGAGAATATTTCCCCTTCAAAAATTGAAGTTTTAACCGGCGTAGGACTGGGAGCTATTTGGGTTGATCATCTACCCTATTTCAGTAGTTGGGCTGGAATGCCTGACAAAGGAATTAGTGAGGCATTACGAATTCTCGGATTCGAATTTAAGGAGAAATATAGCCAAGATGGCGATGAACTGCCTTTTCAACAATTAGAGCAAGATTTACGAAAGGCGCCCGTCATACTCGGACCTCTTGATATGGGTTATTTACAATATAATCCGGATTATAAGAATCTCTTCGGGGTGGATCATTATGTCCTGGCTTACGACATGGATGATGAGTACATCCATGTTCACGATCCGGCAGGATTTCCATTTGTTTCGCTGTCACACGCTCTTTTTGAAAGGGCTTGGAAAGCGGAAAATGTATTCTATCGTACAAATGGTTATCGTTATTGGTCATCTCCGCTACGAACTGCTTTCCCAACAGAAGAAGAGATTTATCACCGGGCATCCACATTTTTCAAATCCATTTACAAAGAATCACAGGAATATGCGGAGAAGGAAAATAAGCTTTACGGAAAAGAAGCCATCGTTGCTTTAGCCGATAAAATAAATGACGGAAACGCAGCTCCTCATTTCATTGGGCACTTATCTTATTTTGTTTTCAGCGTGGGTTCAAAACGGTCTGGAGATTTCGCGGATTTTTTCCTTCCCTTCAATAAGAAATTATCTGACCTAAAACGGAGACAAGCGCATTTATTCGGGAAATGTCAGTTCAACATGGTTAAGAACAACTTTCAAATCGTTTCCGATACTTTAATGGAACTTGCTTCTGTTGAAAATGAATTTTACGAAGAGCTTCTTAAATAAGGGTTCTATTGTGTGATTGTTAAATAACCGGGAGAGCAATAGCTTTCCCGGTTATTTTTGTTTAGTAAACGAAGTCGTAACATCTTGGTTTCGTTATTTAGACCGTATGGAGTTTTTCTACAGGGAATCGCAGCACCGTTTTCAACTTTGACGGTTCAGTCTTACGGGGATCCGACAAATAAATTTCCCGATGAATTTTACTTGAACGAATAAATCCCTGTTCTATACAAAACTCTTCCATTCGGGCAAAGCTTTTCGGTTCATCGTCAAAACTTCCAATATGCATCATTTGACAACTCAATCCATCTTCGACATGTTCAAACCGAATTTTATCAAGGAACGGATTTGCCCTTTTCCTTTTCGACTGTTCCAAAAATCGTTGGAAATATTCTTCAGTCAAAAAATCGGGTTGGCGTATCATAATTGTGTATTTAAAATTGCTTTTGTCTGTCGCGGGCTTTGACCGATCAAGCAAGTCCCATTCGCCCTCAAGCGGAAAAACCGTATATTCATAGTATCCAGCCGGCACTTTTTCACTTTTGTAAGACATTCTCACTGCATAACTCATACTGTACAAAGCTTCTGTTGCCATGGCGAATTCCTCGCCGTTAGGATCCCCGGAACCACTGACCATAAAAAATGGCATTCTCGGCACCGCCACAATTTCCGGCATCGTTTTCGGCATATAAATCTGCTTATAATCTTTTTTATAATCTACCTTTTTGCCCAAAGCCATATCTCCTTTGTTATCAAATATCAACAACGCGGTTTAACATAGCCTTTTATAAAATCGTGAAGTCGGACCGGCATCGTTGTTTCTTAATTAATTCAATATTAAAAGTAAAACACTGACAACTGTATGTCAGCGTAAAAGACCCTAACATAATTATCGTCCGAATGTCCGGTCCATCATAACAGGCTCCCCCACAGATTCCTGGCGGAATGTCCCCTGTGCATACCCTGTTTATTTCACTTCTGCTCCGGATGTTGAACCTAGGAATAATCTGCTTTTGAATGTTTTTTGTTAGCGGGCGCAAACCAACCGAGAAGGGCAATCGCAACCAGGACGCCATAAAAGATAAGGGTCCAGCCCGTGCTATGCGGAAAATGATGAGCTAACACCCCTATATCTTCATGGGCAAGGGTAATCACAGCAAGCTTCACGCCGACCCATGCCACGATCGCGTAAGCCGTGGTCTCTAAAGCTGGCCGTTGAGCAAGCAGCTTTACAAACCATGTGGCGGCAAATTTGATCAAGACGAGTCCAGCGATTCCGCCAAGCACGACAATTATGAATTGTCCTCCGTCCATACCGCCGAAATCACCAAGCGGCGAATCCGGCAGCCCAAGCGCCAGAGCTACTGCGGCAAGAATAGAATCAATTGCAAAGGCAAGATCGGCGAGAGCAATTTTCCCTACGGTTGGCCAGAAGTCTTTTCCTGCAGCTTCTTTTTTAATATCCTCGCGATTATTTCTGTTAGCCTTGCCGAAGCGCGCTTTGATAATATGCTTGAACCCGAGGTACAGAAGATAAGCGGCCCCGATCGCCTGTATTTGCCAGACATTCGCAATAAAAGAAATCGCAAACAGAGCTGCGAAGCGGAAAACAAAAGCCATTATAATCCCGTAATTGATGGCTTTCTTCTTCTGGTCCTCCGGTAAGTGCTTCGCGATCACTGCCAGCACAAGGGCATTATCCGCCGATAACAAACCCTCCAATCCGATAAGAATCAGTAATGTCCATGCATACTCCAGCCAAAATGAATCCAACATAACCTCTCCTTTCAATGTGTAAATATGGTCCTTTTTTATATAGCATACCCGACAATTTAATGTACCATGTTGACGCCTTCAAAATACTCATTCATTATATTCATGCCTTCGAGATTAAAAAAGGCAATTCAATGAAGGGGGAATGAAACTTTTTATGACTTATCGACTTAAACCTTTGAAAGTGGCATTTGACTTTTTGTCGAGATGCATTTAAAATATTTTCTAATTAAGGTCGATAGATAATCTGTCTGAATTCAATGGGGGCTGCATTAGCATCCGGATAATCGTGAATTGTCCGTCTGAAAATGCAAAGGTTAACTTGATTTCAAGATTGAATATAAATCGGTATACTTCGTCACAGCTATAGTGATGGGGTATACCGTTTTGATTATGGAGGCAATTCATCATGCCCAAAGGCAGATTGGAAGCAGAAATCAGCAGGGCGCTGACGCAATGGGAGAAGGATTTTCTAGGTCGTGGATCAGTTACCGTAAAAACGGATATTCTTCGGGATATGATTATTGTAGTTTTGAGAGGGATCTTAACACCTGCGGAATATAAGCTTTCGGGAACAAGCGAAGGATTAATGTCGATCAAGAAAATTCGCTCCGATTTGATTGAGACGGGAAGAGAAGAATTAGATCGGATCATTGAGGAGCTGACAGGCGAAGAAGTCCTTGCATTTCATACAGATATCAGCACTAAAACCGGGGAAAGAATTATGGTCTTCAAGCTTTCATCGGATATGGAGAAGAAGTTAATGAATCAGCAATAGAAACTTAATAATTGGGAGATCTTCGAAAGCAATAGGCAGTTGAAGATAAACCGGCCATTGGCATGCTCGGACACGGATGAACAGTGTACATATTCACTGTACATTAAGTGTCGGCAGTATGATGATGCGCCGGTTTTTTTATAAAGAGAAAGAACTTGAGGGAGTGACTCATATTGAGTGATATTATTTTACAAAACTTATTGTCACCTGTAGTCTTGTTTTTTGCATTGGGTATCCTAGCAGCTATGATGAAGTCCGATCTGAAATTTCCCGCGGCGCTCAGTGATGCGTTAAGCATCTATCTGCTGATTGCTATAGGTCTTAAGGGAGGGATAGAGCTGTCTCACTACGCTTTAGGCTCTGTGTTAAAACCGATTCTGGGTACCTTGTTTTTGGGCGTATTAATCCCATTCATCGCTATGATCATCTTACGATTCATGAAGATGGATCTGAAAAATTCCATAGGGCTGGCGGCGACATACGGTTCAGTAAGTATTGTAACCTACGGGGCTGCTATTTCCTTTCTTGAGGCATACGGCAAATCGTTTGAAGGCTACATGAATGTCATAGTTGTACTGATGGAAAGTCCGGCGATATTCATTTCTCTGCTGCTATTGAAACTCATGGAGAAGAATAAGGAGCTCGCCATGGTTCATGCCCGGCAAAGAATAGGAATTAGAGCAGGTAATTCGTTGCTCCTCGGCGGTTTGTTTTCCAATGAAGTCATGAGAGAAAGCTTATTCGGCAAAAGTGTCTTGCTCTTGACAGGAAGCCTGCTGATCGGCTGGATTGCAGGAGAGGGAGCAGTGCCGATTGCTAAGCCGCTCTTCATGGACCTTTATCAGAGCGTTCTCATTTTGTTCCTGCTTAATATGGGTTTAATCGCGGGTCAGCGCCTTCCCGAGGTGAAGCAGCATGGCTGGAAAATAATACTCTTCGGCCTTTTCATGCCGGTGCTGTGTGGGTCTTTAGGGGTGTTGGTAGGCAATTATGCAGGCCTTTCAGTGGGCGGCACTGCCTTAATGGGGACGCTGGCAGGCAGCGCATCCTATATCGCAGCTCCTGCGGCGCTGCGCACTTCTGTGCCGGATGCCAATCCCTCCATTTATTTAGGGCTTTCCCTAGGCATTACATTCCCCTTTAATCTGATTATCGGTATTCCATTGTACTATGCACTGGCACAAATGGTCCATTAGCTCCGAAACACTTTTTCTTATCGGCGCGCCAGAGAAGCTGGAACTCTGTGTGATCTCACAGAGTCCTGTCCCCCTTGAAGGGAATCCTCGAGACAACCTGCGGTGGTCTTTTTACTCAAGATCGCCCGTCCCCCTACTGGTTGACTATCTGCTCTCCGCAGGCGCGTATAGCCAATAATTTCGCCTAAATTAGGATAAGGTTCCCCATACCCGAAGTAAATAAATGTCATCGGCTCCTAGACAACCGAATCCTTTATATGACATAATAACTTAAACGATTAAGTTAAAATAAGTGGCCGTTTTTCAAGCAATCTAAGTTCAATGGCGCAGCAGCCGGGAAAGGGAACGTTCTTTATGAAAAAAGCTACGCTGAAGGATATCGCCAAAGCCGCCGGGGTATCCGTCGCGACCGTGAGCTATGTGCTCAACAACGCGCCGAACCAGACAATACCGGACGAAACGAGATGCAGGGTGCTTGATGCCGCCAAGCAGCTCAACTACGTGCCGAACTTGACTGCCAGGTCGCTTGTGATGCAGAAATCCGGCCTTATCGGCATCCTGATCAACCGTCCCGAATCGGATGGTTCATGGAGCCGGCTCCGCCACGCGCATTTTGTTGACGGATTGGAGCGGCTGCTGACGGAGCGCGGCTACCACGTCATATTGTCCGGCCTCGATGCGGCCAACCCGAAGCTCGATATTATTTCGGAGCGAAAGCTGGATGGCGTGTTCGTCGTCGACGCGAAGAAAGAAAGCTTCCACCTGATCTCGAGCCGCTTCTCGGAAGGCGTGCCGCTTATTGCGGTTGACAGCGTCATCGATGACCCCCTGTTCTATAAGCTGAACTATGATTACGAGGATGCCTTCACGAAGCTGGGTGCCTCCGTCAATCTCGAACAGAGCTACCTTATCGCGGAAGATTTCAACAACGCCGAGCTGGCGGCGTCGATTACGCGAAGCTCTGGCATTCCGGCCGATCGGACTCATGTGATGAAGAACGAGGAACGGCTTAGGCAATTCCTTGCAATCAACACGAACCGAACCGGAATTGTGCTCAATGAATTCACTTCCGCCATTGCCGCCCAGCATGTCGATCCCGCCAAACTAGCCGTGATCTGCACGGCAGGCTGCCCCGATATCGTACCGCATGCCGCTTCCCGCATTGCGTTCGGCAGCCGGAAGCCGGAAGCGGCATTCGAACTCATGCTTCAGCTTCTGGACGATCCGGGGAGCGGCCCGAAACAAAAATATATTCAGATTAAAGCCGTTAATGGTTAATGGCACGCAGTATCTTTAGGTCAGCACCAGCCCCCTGTGCTTCGCTGTAATGATTCGCCGTTAGCAGCAGGCAGATCGAACGATAGATGAACCATAAATCAGGTTCATCTCTTTCTTAAATGACTTAAACGTTTAAGTTTATTGTAAATGGAGGAATCGCAATGCTTGAATTAGCGAAAGAATCAAACGCCTCGTCCATGCCCGCCCCGACGTCCATTTGGCGCAACCGCACTTTCCTGTCCGTTTTTATCAGCTACAGCGTTTCGCTGCTGGGCAATACGTTCCACAGCATCGCGCTTAACCTGTGGGTGCTGCAAACGACGGGAAGCGCGAAGTTGATGTCAGCCATTCTGATCACGCATCTCGTCGTCAGCATGCTGTTCGGCTCGTTCGCCGGTACGATCGCGGACCAAACAAACCGCCGGACCTTAATGTGGGTAACCGATCTGATCCGCTTCG
The DNA here is from genome assembly GCF_000422465.1 of Paenibacillus harenae DSM 16969. Lineage (GTDB taxonomy): Bacteria > Bacillota > Bacilli > Paenibacillales > Paenibacillaceae > Pristimantibacillus > Pristimantibacillus harenae. The sequence goes on from NZ_KE383844.1 coordinate 343,784, forward strand.
CGCTCGTAGCCGCAATCGCCATCCTTGTCTATTTGCCCGATACGCCGTTCGTTTGGATCATTATTTTGACCGGTTTCGTCGCTTTCGCAGGAACCTTCCGAACCCCCGCCTTCCAAGCTTCGCTCGTAGAAATCGTCAAGAACGAGCAGATGACCCAGGCTGTCGGAGCGATCGGCATATCGGATAACGTGGTCCGGATCACAGGCTTTGCGCTGGGCGGTATTGCCGTCGCTTCCTTCGGAGGCGCCGCTGCGATTGCGATCGATGCAGCAACCTTTCTGCTGTCGGCATGCCTTCTCCTGTTCGCGGGGAAGTTCCCTTATTCCGCGGACACGCCCGCGGCAGGGAAACAGTCCTCTTTCAAGGAGGATCTCGCCGTCGGCTTCCGATACGTATGGCAAAATGCGTTCGCGAAAGCTGCGGTCATCTTGCTGCCGCTCGTTATGTTCTTCTTCCTGTCGACATTCATGCTTATCCAGGTGATGGCCGTTCAAATATGGCAGGCGCCGCCGTTCGTCTTCGGGTTATTGGAGGCCTGCATCCCTCTCGGGTATGTGGCGGGCTCCATTCTCATCATGAAACTCGATAAGCGCCTAACGCGAAGGGGGGCATGGATTATGGGCAGCATGCTCGGTATGGGCCCGCTCTTCATTGCGATTGCGCAAATGCCTTCCGCTGCAGCCGCCTTGCCGCTTATTCTGCTTGTCGGCTTCCTCTTCTCGTTTAGCACGACGATTATATTCATCGCGCTTCGCGTCGCCGTTGACTCCTCCGTGCAGGGCAGGGTGTTCGGTCTGCTTGGCGCCTTGACCAGCGTCGCTCCGCCGATTGGTCTTGCCCTATTCTCGGCGCTTTCCGATATTTACGGGCCGGCCGTCATCATTACGGTAAGCGGCGCCGCGATGATCGTATTCAGCGGCATTGCGTGCAGCCGCATGAAGGCGATTGGACGCTTTGACTAGCAACAACCAGTAACCCCTTGTCTAGCGGGAATTTCTCCCGTTAAAAGACCTGCTCCATCGAATCCGTTTCATCTAAAAGGAAATTCTCCCGCTAATACCGGCAATAGCGCAGCAAAACCACCTAGACCTCCGAATTAGAGGGAGGTTTTCCTGCTAACCGCTCTTTCAACGACTTTCCGCCGAAATTAGAGGGACTTTTTCCGGCTAGCTCTCCGCTTTAAACCTCGCTCCGCTCATGCTAGCCGGTAAACCACCGCTCGTTACACTTCCGACCTCATTCCTCCAAAGGTAGAGGGGGCCGATTAGCACGATCATATGCTGCATGCCGACCGATACGCAAAAAAAGAGCCGCCCGATACGCATCCGCGCAGGGCGACTCTCCACTTATCACTTCAATATAACCGTGCTGTAAGCCGGTATGGCCAACAGGCTGCCTTCGAGCACAGCCGCACCGTCCGTCGCGCGAACGAACTCCCCGAACGTACCGAACGTCGCCGAAGGCAACAAATCAACCGTCTGCGCCTCGCCCGACAGGTTATGAACGACAAGCACCCGTTCCTTCCCGGTCACGCGAATATATACGCTTAGCTTCGGATTCGCCGGATCCGGCTTATATTCCGCGATGCCGCCGTCCCGCAGAGCCGGCTCCTCGTTCCGCCACTTGATCAGCTCGCGGTAATGGCTCAGCAAGGAGTCCCTGTCTGCCGACTGCGCCTCTACGGATACGGCCCCCGCCTCCTTGTTATGGCGTGACGGCTCCCACGTCGTCTGGCCTTCGCCGCCCTTCGGATCGCTGTACCAGAGCATCGGCTCGCGGATATACTCATCCGGCTTCGCGCCCTGCATGCCGATTTCCTCGCCGTAATACAGATAAGGCGTACCTGGGAGAGTCAGCAGCAGCGCCGCCGCCATCCGGGCATGGTCAACATTGCCGCCCAGTACCGTCATGACCCGGTTTTGATCATGATTGCTCAAGAACGGAGCATCCACGAACGTCCCGCCCGACGACTTCTCGTATACGCCGTGCGCGCGCCCCAGCGAGAATGCAAGGTCCGGGTCCTGCTCGCCGTCAGCTGCGCTAAGCAGCCGTCCGGCCAAATCGAAATGGAACGCCGAATCCAGCGCTTGATCGAAATACGGCGCGATCACAGCGAGAGAATCCCATACCTCGCCGATCAGATAAGCATCCGGCTTCGCTTCGTTCATCCCCGCCCGGAACTCCTGCCACCACGCTTTATTCTTCGCTTGAATCTCCGGCGTGACGGCCGTCGATGCAAAATCGGCGTAAATATGTTTTGCCGCATCCAATCGGAAGCCGTCGAGCCCCTGCTCCAGCCAATATTGCCCGATCCTGATCATTTCCTCGCGAACCTTCGGCTCATCGAAGTTGAGGTCGGGCATGCCGCCCCAGAAGATGCCCAAATATTTGAGGCTTCCGAATTTGTGCCACGGATCGCCGCCGACCGCGCCGTCCGCCTTCACCACATCATCCGCGCCGGCGAAAGTATACCAGCCGCGATACGGGCTTTTCTCATCCGCCAGCGCTTCCTTAAACCAGGGATGCTCGCTGCTTGTATGGTTCACGACGAGATCCATGATGACTTCGATATCGCGCTTATGCGCTTCGTCCAGCAGCCGCTTCAAATCGTCGAGCGTGCCATAATCCGGATTCACCGCATAATAGTCGGTCGTGTCGTAGCCGTGGTAGCTCGGCGAAGCATTGATCGGCATCAGCCAGATTCCGCCGACGCCAAGCTCCTGCAAATAATCCAGCTTCGCGGTCACGCCGTTCAGATCGCCGATCCCGTCGCCGTCCGTATCAAAGAAGGACCGCACGAATATTTCATAATACACCTCGCCCGGCTGCTCATCTACCGTATAAGAAGCAGCGGCCGGTTCCCGGCTAACGCCCTCTTCCTCCGCAGGCGTAACCGTTGCCTTCCCGCCGTCTGCTCCTTCCTCGTCTGAGCAAGCGGCAAGCAAGGCTAATAACATCGCACACGACAATAACGTTATAATCCGCCGCCATTTCACGATAGCTCACTCCTTTAACCCTTCGATGCGCCGGACGTCAAGCCTTGCACCAGAAAGCGCTGCAGGAAGACGAACAGGAGCGTGATCGGAATCGCGATCAGGACGGCGCCGGCCGCGAACAACGTGAAGTTGCTGTTCTGATACGAGTTAACCAGATCCCACATGCCGACGGCGAGCGTCCAGTTCTCTTTGCTGCGCAGCACCAATTTGGCGAAAATAAAGTCAACCCACGCGCCCGTAAACGTCGTCAGCGCCACATACGTCAGCATCGGACGCGACAGCGGCAGCATGATTTTGATAAATACCTGCAAATGCGACGCGCCGTCGATCCTCGCCGCTTCGTCCAAGCTGCGCGGAATCGTATCGTAGAAGCCTTTTACCACGAAACCGCCAAGCACGGAGCCCGCCGAATAAACAATAATAAGCGCCGCATGCGTATCAAGCAGATTCAGCTGCAGCAGGAAAATAAAAATCGCGATCATGCTCATAAAGCCCGGGAACATGCCGAGAACGAGCATAACCGTCAGCGTATTCTTCCGTCCGCGGAAGCGGAAACGGGATAAAGCATACATGCTGAGCGTTGTCAGGATCGTTGAGAATATCATCGTAAGCGTCGCGATCTTGAGCGTGTTCAAGTACCACACGCCGTAGCGGAAGCTCGGATTCGTAAACAATTCCTTATAATGATCAAGCGTGAATGTCTCCGGAATCAAACTTGTGCTGAACAGTGAAGTTCCGGGCCGCAAGGACGACAGCACCACCCAAAGAGCCGGGTATACCGCGCAGACGGCGATCGCAATCAGAACCAGATAGCTTAAGGTCAACCGAACGAAGGAAGCCGATTTACGCCCCATTTTCATTGGATCATATCCTCCTCTTTGAATGACCGTGAACGGCGATAGTTCCAGATGGAGAAGGACGCTACGATCAAGAATATAACGATGCCGATGGCCGAGGCCATATTGAACTGGCTGTTGTTCAGCGTCAGCTTATAGAGCCAGGTTACGAGCAGGTCGGTGCTTCCCGCGAATTGATAATCGCCCTTGACCGGATCGCCGTTCGTCAGCAGGAAAATCACGTTGAAGTTATTGATGTTGCCGGCGAATTGCATAATAAGAATGGGCGCGGTGGAGAACAGAATGAACGGAACCGTAATAATTTTGAACTTCTGGAAGCCGGTTGCCCCGTCGACGTCCGCCGCCTCGTACAAATCCTTCGGAATCGCCGTCAATACGCCAAGTATAAGCACCATCGAAACCGGAATGCCGACCCACATATTGACCAGAATAACGGTAACCTTCGCCCAGAACGGATCCGTCAGCCAAGGCAGCTTGCCAAGGCCAAAATACCCCAGGTATTGGTTGACCGGCCCGAACTGGCCGTTGAACAGGTTGCGCATCACGAGCAGGGATATGAGCTGAGGAATCGCATAGGGAATAATAAACAGCGTCCGCCACAGCTTTTTGAAGCGTACGCCCTTCGACTCAATCAGCAGCGCGACGAGCATGCCGCCGAAATACGTCGTAACCGTAGCGATAACCGCCCAAATAATCGTCCAGGAGAAGACGCCGAAGAAGGTTCTGCTCCATGTTTTTAACGTCAGCAGATTCGCAAACGTCTCAAAGCCCACCCAATCGACAAGCGATTTCGGGGGAATATGGTTAGGCGACGCATAGTTCGTGAAGGCAAGCATGATCATGAAGATGATCGGCATGATGGTCAGGAACAATACGCCCAGCGCCGGAATCGCAAGCATCAAGTGCGGGAAGTTTTTGTCCGTCACGTGAGCCCATGTCTTCTGAAAATCAGGCGCAGCCACTCCTTGATCTCTTAACTTGCCGTTCCGATAAGCATCGCGGATATTCATAACATAGATAATGATAAAAACAGCCAAGACGAGCAGTGTGATAAGTCCGCTAATAAGCAGGTTGACCGAATGGTCCCCGTCGACCCGCACCATAATTCTTCCGACTTTTTCAAGCCCTTGCGTTTTTTCGCCGAGAGTGACGACGCCCCAGAGCGCTTTTCCTAGATTCGGTATAAAATAAACAAGCGCCGCCGCTTCGACGGCGATCAATATTAATCCTTTCATAAACTGGCGGTTATACAGTTGGCCAAGACCCATGAAGAGTACGGACAAAATAGCCGCGGTGCTGCGATGACGATTCATACCGCCCGGCTCCCTTCCTTTCATATGAGAAAACGTTGATGAAGCGACATGCGCATGTAGCTTCCTGTCTACATCGGTATACCCGCCGAACCGATTCGGCGGGTGATGACCCATGCTTCCAATATGATTATTTTGCCGCTGCTCCGTTGTTCGCGTCCTTGATTTGCTGTACCGCGTTATCAAGCGCTTCTTTCGCGTCCTTGCCGGAGTTCCATACATCGGCGAATGCAGCCGCGATCGGGCTCCATACGTTGCCCATTTCCGGAATGGATGGCATTGGCGTCGATTGATTGAACTGGGCAACGAAACCTTTTACAATTTCATTGTCTTGAACAGCCGGATCACTGGTAGCTTCCGAGTTAGCCGGAATCGCGCCCGTCAATTCAAAGTCTTTCAGTTGAGCCGCTTTCGTCGACGCGAAGCTTGCGAACAAACGCGCTGCCTGCGGATACTTCGAGAATTGGTTGACATACCAAGCTTTAACGCCGGAGAAGGAAGAAGCCGGTTGGCCGTTGATGCTTGGCAGCGGAGCTACGCCGAAGTCGATGCCCTCGTTTTTGTAATCCGCGATCGTCCAAGGACCGTTAATGTCCATGGCAAGCGTACCGCCTGTGAACAGGCCTTTCTTGATGTCATACGTAATGTCGCCGGAGTTCAGCGGAAGCACGCTGTCTTTCAGCGAGCCGTAATATTTCATGCCGTTAATCGCGCCTTCGTTGTTCAAGCCGATGTCGTCTTTGTTCTGACCGTTGTCGCCGTATACGTATCCGCCTGTGGAGATGAACGGATAATTGAAGTAGAAGTTGCCTACTTCCCACATAAGAGCAAATTTATTGTTTGGCACATCATTGTACGTTTTCGCGAATTCTACGATTTCGTCAAACGTTTTTGGAGCTTCGGGGATCAATTTCTTGTTGTAAAATAAAGCGTATGTTTCGATCGAACGAGGGTAGCCGTACAGCACGCCGTCGTAAGTAACCGCGTTGACCGCGATTTCGGAGTTTTCGCTTTTGGATTTCTCTTCATAGAAATCGTTCGGCAGCACAAGACCGGCGGTTACCGCTCTGCCCAGGTTATCGTGCGGGAATACAACGACGTCGGCGCCTAGTCCGGCTGGACCGTCCGTTGTCAGCTTCGTTACCTGGTCGGCTGCGCCAACCTCTTCGAACTTCACTTCGATGCCGTATTTTTCGGTAAATTCCTTCGCGATCGCCTCTACGAAAGGACGCTCTTCTTTACTTTCCCATACCAGCAGAGACGCTCCCTCTTCCGGTTCGATATCTTCAGCGTCTGCAGCGCCTTCATTCGTGCTGCCCCCCGTATTGTTGGTTGGCGCGTTCGTTGCGTTTCCTGCGTTCTCCGTATTGCCTCCCTTGTTGCCGCCGCATGCCGATACGATAAATAGGGCAACGATTAATGACATTACAAACCACTTTTTCATGCTAGGAGATCCCCTTCCATAATGTGTTTCAGCCTGGTTTCGAAAATTGCGCCGTTCCGACCATTCCAATTTCTCACTTTCATAAAATGCTGTTTTCGTACAAACAATAAGCATGCCGGCTGTCTATGCCGCCTTAAACGAGCGGGTTATTTTCCTATTGGACAAGCAAGTGCAAACGTTTGTACAAAATGAGCCGGAAAGTGCTGTGAAACCGGCATTTATACCGTTTTTCACAATAATTATCCGATGGAATTGTCATGAAAGCGTTCTATTCGTGTATTCATCATACAACACGGGCTTGAGTTTGTTAAAACGTTTGCACAGTCCGTTAACCGATCATAATTATAGTATCTCTTCGATTTTCTTCGTATTTCTCTTTCTGCTTCAGTTTTTCAACATTTGTGAAACGCATTCCTTAGATATATATTTACATATAAACAACAGTTGCATTAGGATGAAGCATATAATGCACACACGATTGCGCGAAGGGGCTCAATAGATATGGTTACGATAAAAGATATTGCAAAAGCCGCCGGAGTCTCTCCTTCTACCGTATCCAGGGTGGTATCCAATCACCCTCGAATCAGTAAGGCGACCTCACAGAAGGTAAAACGGATTATGGAAGAGATGGGCTACCATCCGAATGCGATGGCGAAGAGCCTCGTTTCAAAAACGACGCAAACCCTTGCCATCATGCTGCCTCGTCCTGCGGAAGAGCTGTTCCAGGATTTTTTCTTCGGCGAATTGCTTCGCGGTATACTGACGCAGTCCACGCGCGCCGGTTACGATATGCTGCTCACCGCGGCCACCTCGCCCAGCGATGAGACGGAGACGGTATCCCGGCTCGTATTCGGCCGAAGGGTTGACGGCGTTATTCTATTGTCGTCCCGCGTGAACGATCCGTTAATCGACATGCTGAGCAAGCACAATTTTCCGACCGTACTAATTGGACGCACGGAAGATCATCCTAATATTCTATCCGTCGATAACAATAACGAGCAGGCTGCCTATGACGCTACGCATCATCTCATCATCCAAGGGCATGAGAGAATAGGGTTTGTCAGCGGTCCGCCGTCGCTTATGGTGGCGCATGACCGGATGAAAGGCTATCGCAGGGCGATGCAGGAAGCGGGGCTTCCCATTCGCTCCGAGTGGATTGTTGAGGGCGAGTTTCTGCAGCAAAGCGGCTACCGTGCGATGTCCTTCATGATGAGCCTGCCGGAGCGGCCGAGCGGTCTGGTCGTTATTGACGATGTGGTCGGCTTCGGCGTGCTGCGCGGCTTAACCGAGCTCGGCTACAGCGTTCCCGATGATCTCAGCATCGTAAGCTTTAATAACATCGCGCTATCGGAGCTTGCCACGCCGCCGATCAGCTCGATCGACATCGGCACGTACCAGCTTGGCTACACGGCATCCCAAATGTTAATCCGGCTTATCCAGGAAGAAACCGTGCACCAGAACCGCGCGATTATCCCTCACCGGCTGATCGTGCGGGAATCATCGATTCAACCCGTATCCAAAAGGAGCTGACACATATGTCTGACAAGCAGAAACATCTGTCGACGTCCTTGTCGGAGGACGCAACCGTTTCGCAAAAAATTTTAAGCGCAGATAAGCGTGAATCTTATACATCCTTAGAATTTAAAAAACCATATATAGTGGATGCCATTATCGGCAACTCCAAATTTCTGGCCGCGCTCGGACGTACGGGCAAAATGTACCGCCTGTGGTGGCCGAATATCGATTTTCCGCAGCATGTCGATGCCGTGCGGACGGGGCTTCAATGGGAAGGTTCTTCCGTTTCCTGGTTTGACGAAGCGGCGGACGGCTGGTCGCATGAAACGGCGTATATTCCCAAAACGAATATTTTACGCATAAAAGCAAGCTCCGAGCAGCAGCCCGTACATGTGGAGAGTCTGCATCTTGCCGTGCCGGGCGAGGATCTGCTCGTCCGTGAGTATACGTTTACGAACGTAAGCGATCAGCCTGCTTCCTTCTCGTTTGTCCTTCATTCTTCCTTCCTGATCAGCGAGAACCGGTTATATAACACGACCATGTTTAATGAAACCGATGACGCTTTGGTTCATTTTCGCCATACGTATTATTTTGCGCTTTCAAGTGCAAACGTATGCGCAAGTTACCAAGCGGGCTTGGCGTGGGAAGACGTGCAGGAAGGCGTGTTGAACGGCAACACGATTGACATGAAGCCGGACGGCGCGATGAAATGGAACATCGACGGCCTTGCAGCAGGCGAATCCGTCACGATTCCCGTCTATATTGCGGCAGGTCATAATGAAGAGAGCGCGCTGCAGCAATTGCGGACGGCGAAGAGCAAATTGAGTTCGGAATGGGTTGCCGAAACGGCCCGCTACTGGAGTAATTATTTGGCCGCGGCAGCGCCCTGCCCGATTGACGACGCAGAAATTTCGGAGCTATACGACCGTTCTCTGCTTATGTTCAAGCTGATGTCCGACGAGCAGACCGGCAGCATTATTGCGGCTCCGGAATTTGACGAGCATTTCTCCCGCTGCGGCGGTTATTCCTTCTGTTGGGGCCGGGATGCCGCATTCATTACGACTGCGCTTGATAAAGCAGGTCTGGGTTCGTTATCCGACAGCTTCTACGCTTGGACGCTTACAGCGCAGTCTCCTGACGGATCATGGCAGCAGCGCCATTACCACGACGGCAGCCTGGCGCCGTCATGGGGCTTGCAGATTGACGAAGGCTCCTCGATTCTGTGGGGCATGTGGCAGCATTATATGGAGAAGAAGGACAGCCGCTTCGCAGAGCTTGTATGGCCTGCCGTCGAGAAAGGCGCAGCCTTCCTGATCGGATTCCTTGATGCCGGGAGCGGACTGCCTAAGCCGAGCATCGATCTGTGGGAAGAGCGCGAAGCGTCGCATACGTATTCTTCGGCCGCCGTGTGCGGCGGTTTGACCGCAGCCGCGAACTTTGCGGAGCTGGCCGGCCGCGACGAGCTGGCTGCGGAGTGGACGGCTGCGGCTGCGCGAATCTCGGCTGCTATTACGGACAAATGCTGGAACGAGCAGGCGGGAAGCTTCTATCGCGGCATTAATCTTACCGTTAATGGCGGTAAGTACGAGCAATCCCTTGCCGCGGGTGCCGGCGGCTATGCGGTTGAGCGGAATAAAGGCTATAAGAAATATGTGCTGGAGCATGATCCGGTACTGGATATCAGCTTGCTCGGCATTGCCGTACCGTTCGGCGCCGTACCTGCCGATCATGATTACATGCGCCGCACGGCTGACGCCGTGGAGCAAGCTTTGACCGTTCCCGGCGTCGGCGGCATTAAGCGGTATGAGGATGACATCTACATCGGCGGCAACCCGTGGATTCTTACGACGCTATGGCTTGCCCACTACCGTATTCAGACCGGCAGCATCGACGACGCGAAGCGTCTCCTCAAGTGGGCGATGGCGCACCGTACCGAAACCGGCCTGCTGCCGGAGCAAGTGGACAAGAACACGGGCGAGACCGCTTGGGTCGTGCCGCTCACCTGGTCGCATGCGATGTTCATCCTGACCGTCTTTATGCTGGCCGAGGCCGAGGCGGAAGGCGCGTTGAAGTAAGCTTCATTTTGCTGATAAGCAGCTTATTCGGGAAAGTGAATAAGCTGCTTATTTGCGCTTATGCAGCAAAGGGTAGAAAGTATGTAGAGTTTATTGGGCCGCAAATATGCTGCTAAAAGCCCAAATTCGTTCTACGAACCCTGATGCTATCCTGTATTTCATCCAATATAATTCCAGCATTCCTGCCTTTCTTGTCTCTATATTGGATTTTTTGCAACATAAGGAGCTAAATATATCCGTTCTGCATGAATGGAGGGTCATTCAAATGGATGGAATCCAGTATAGCTCCGGATGTCAACGGAATTACTTTTTTTTACTGTATGAAATCCAATATAGCCGTCCACTTTCCAATCGCGTGCAGCTCCCAGCGCCGGTGTGGTGTTGCATGATGGCGGTCGACCAATATACGCCAACCAAGAACAGCAAGCCGAACATGCACCTTCACCAAATACAGCAGACTGATCCCTATTCGGTAACTGATTTTTTCTTTTACCTGATTCGCGTCACTAAAAGAGAATATAGATGCTCATGTAGAGAATATTGATGCTCATGGAATGACTTGACAACCCCGCTCCTATTTGTAATAATTATAAATAAGGAATTAGTCTAATAATTATCACATCTAAAACCACCGTCCTTTCACGTATTCCGAGGATGGTTATAGCGCAGACTACCTTCAGAAAGGATGATAACGATGATTACTGTTCAAGACCATCTCAATTTGCAAATTGCGAACTGGAGTGTGCTTTATATTAAGCTTCACAATTATCACTGGTACGTGAAGGGTTCCCAGTTTTTTACCCTGCATGCCAAGTTTCAAGAGTTCTACGAAGAGGCTGCGCTTCACGTCGACGAAATCGCCGAACGGCTGCTTGCTCTGAAAGGCCGGCCAATTGCAACGATGAAACAGTATTTGTCGACTTCCAGCATTAAGGAAGCATCCGGCGCCGAGAATGCCGAGCAAATGGTCGATCAGCTGATTGCGGATTTCACCACGGTTATCGGAGAATTGAAGGAAGGCATGGAGGCGGCTCAAGCGGCCGGCGATGAAACAACGGCGGATATGCTGCTTGCGATTCATACGACACTTGAGAAACACGTGTGGATGCTTAGCGCCTTTAATGGAAAATAACTTGCACAGATAAAGACCCCAATCTGCTCATGCCATACAAGGTCGAAAGCGATTAAAACCTTAGCATGGAAATGGCGGATTTGGGGCTTTTTCTATTGCTTATATATGAGGTTCCAAAACGTTCTTCCGGCGGCCAAAATAACCTGAAGCGGCCCCGCCGAGGCGGTTATGAGCTATCAGCCTATTAAGCGATCGCAGTGATTCGAGAAGGCGAGCGCTCGAACAGCCGCGCCGCCGGAATGTGCGGGGAACCGGCCATGTGCAAGTATCTGATGCGGCAATCGCTTCACCGTTTCAAGATGCAGCAATGACGTTATATTTTGTTGCAACGGGAGGCATAGTATTATCGTCAACCATACATCCGTCAATTGGATGTTTCGGGCAATCGATGCGTTTATCAATGAAATGAAACACGTCTCAGCGATCGGAGGGGTCTATATTCCAAACTATATTCCATACCTTTTACTTGTTATTATCAGCTTCGTTCTTTTAATACTCTCTTGGCGCAAGGCTAATCACAAAGCGCTGGTTCCGTACTTTTTCTGCACCGTCGGAATTGTCTATTTTTTCGAATATGTGACTCTTATTTTATTCAAAGGTTATGTGTATTTCCCCGGAGTATTCGATAACAGCTATTTCGATAACGTTCTTGGAGCCAACGTATCTAACGGGTTAATTGTCCCGTCCGCAGCCATTTTTATTGCCGCATTTGAGCTCGGATTTTGGTGGATCGCACTCATTGCCGCAGTGTTTATGGGGATTGAGGAGTTGTTCTTGCATCTGGGCATATACCGTCATTTTTGGTATAAGACGATTTATACCGGCCTCAGCCTGCTGGTTCTGTTCCATATGGGAAAATGGATATGGCGTATCATTCGATTCCGTACCGGCCGGTTCATACGTTTCAACGTTCTTTACTACGGAAATATATCCGTACAGGGGACGTTCATGTTTTACTTGGTCGCGATTTTTCATCTGTTCTTTTTCCGTGTTAACTGGTTTGACGACCCTTCCAGAGGCCATATCGCTTTTATCACTTTATATTTTTTCGTTGACTCGATCTTTTACAGCTTGGCAGTTATATTAAGGGCTCATTGGCTTTGGAATGTCTTATTGATCGGGGGATTGGCGTGTATTAATTTTTTGCTGCTAAAACTCAGCGTTCTTGAAATTTCGAGCTATTGGGTTCTAGGGTTATTGACCTTATTGCAGACGGGTGAGCTGTTCCTGCTCATGTATATGCGGAAACTTCTAGTCAATGAAAATCTTTATGAGAACAGCAAGAACCTTGTGTAGGGGGAGTGGAATTCTGCATCATGGTTCCTTGGCTTATGACTATTGCATGTATGCAGGAGGGTTTCGTTCAGGTGAATATCGCTAAAAAAAAAAGGCAAAGGATGACGCCTTAAATCGCAATCACCCTTCGCATGCCGGCCGTTTATTTCGTTATGTCGTTAAATGAATGGAATTTTCGATTGCACCTATAATTATACGAGCTTAACCGAGCAGCTTCCTATTACGTTATCCGCCCATAACGCCAGCAGTCTGTCGTCTTCTTTTAGCGCAGCTACGCCTGCGGGCGTTCCCGTATAGATGATGTCTCCTACTCCAAGACCGTAGCGTTCGCCCACATATTTGACTAGCTCGGATACGCTGAACAGCATGTCCCCGGCATTGCCGCGCTGCGCTTCAGCTCCGTTACGCACGAGAACAAATTCCTTCTCCGCAAGCGCCGCTTCACCAGGGTATGACAGCCAATCGCCAAGCGGAGCAGAACCTTTGAAGCCTTTGGCCGCCAGCCAAGGCTGGCCCTTTGCCTTCAGCTTCGATTGCACGTCTCGCAGCGTCAAGTCCAGTCCGAGCGTCATGCCGTCGATACACGTATCGGCATCCATTCCAGGCTCATAGTCCCTGCCGATTCGCAGCACGATTTCAAGCTCGAAATGCACCTCGCCGGCTGTACCGGGCAGCTCAATCACATTTCCGTTCATCGGCACGATGGCATGAGACGGCTTGGTGAAGACGAGAGGCTCATCCGGCACCTCGTTGCCGAGCTCCAGTGCATGCAGCCTGTAGTTCCGGCCGATGCAGTAAATATTGCGGATTTCATTCGTGTTCATCGGTTATTGTACCTCCTTAATGGTTAAGCCCGTTTATCGAAATCCTCTCATCGCGGCCTATTGTTTCTGGGCGGCGATTTGCTCCGCCAATTCGTTCAGCTCCGTCCAGCGGTCCATCAGCTGCTCCAGCTTCTCCTCCAGCCGCTGCTGCTTAAAAATCAGCTCCTGCAGCCGCACGGAGTCGCTGCTCGCTTCCTCCATGCGTTCGGCAATCGCGCTTAGCTCGGCTTCGGCATCCGCAATCCAACCGTCGATTTGCTCAAAATCCTTCTGGTCCTTATACGACATTTTAAGCGCGCGTTCCCGTCCTGCCGGTTTAGCAGACGCTGCCGCCCCATTCGCAAGAGCTGACGCTGACTTCACCGCAGACGCCGATGCCGCCGCCGATCCCGCTGCGTCTCCTTCGCCCTGCTTCTCAACAAAAGCCTGATAATCCGAATAGTTGCCCGTATGGTGCGTGATTACCCCGTTCCCTTCGAAAGCAATCACCTTCTCTATCGTCCGGTCCAGGAAGTAGCGGTCATGGGAGACGACGAACACGACGCCCGGGAAGTCGTCCAAATAATCCTCAAGCACGGTCAGGGTTGAAATATCGAGATCATTCGTAGGCTCGTCGAGAAGCAATACGTTCGGCGCGTTTATCAGCACGCGAAGCAATTGAAGCCGCCGCTTCTCGCCTCCCGAGAGCTTCGAGATCGGCGTCCACTGCATGGCCGGCGAGAACAGGAACCGCTCCAGCATTTGGCCGGCTGAGATCGTCGAGCCGTCTGCCGTCTTTACCTGCTCCGCTTCTTCGCGGATATACTCGATGACGCGCAGATTCTGATCCATCTCTTCATGCTCCTGCGAGAACCAACCGATCTTGACCGTAGCGCCTAGCTCGACCGTTCCTTCATCCGGCATTAACTTGCCTGCGATCAGCTTCATCAGCGTTGACTTTCCGCTGCCGTTGCGGCCGACGATGCCTACGCGGTCCTCCGGAACCGCGATATAACTAAAATCACGGATCAAGGTCCGATCGCCGAACCGCTTCGTAACCCCCTCCATCTCCACTATCTTGCGACCGAGCCGGCTTGACGCAACCGATACGTCCAGCTTCCCGCCTGCCTGCTTCGGCGCATTCTCTTTCAACGCTTCGAATCTGTCGATCCGCGCCTTCTGCTTCGTCGTCCTGGCCTTCGCCCCGCGGCGAATCCAGGCCAGCTCGTTACGCAGCAAATTCTGGCGCTTCGATTCCGAAGCAGCCTCTCTCTCCTCGCGGTCAAGCTTCAGCTCCAGGAACCGGCTGTAATTCGCCTGATAGAAATAAGCCTGACCCTTGTCCAGCTCAATGACGCGATTGCTGACTCGGTCAAGGAAATAGCGGTCATGCGTAATCATCAGCAGCGCTCCCCTGCGCTTCTGAAGCATGCCTTCCAGCCAAGCAACGGAATCGTTGTCGATATGGTTCGTAGGCTCATCGAGAATAAGGACATCCGATGGCAGCAGCAGCGCAGCCGCCATGGCCACCCGCTTGCGCTGGCCGCCGGATAACGTCTCTACCTTCGCTTCGTAGTCGACGATGCCGAGCTTCGACAGTGCCGTCTTCGCCTCGCTCTCCAGCTGCCAAGCGTCCAGCTCATTCATCCTCTGGTTCGCTTGGATCAGCTGCTCCTGGAGCGTCTCGTCATTCGGCTTCAGCTCAATCGCTTCGAGCGCCGCCGCGTATGCGCGCACCGCGCGCAGCTGCGGCGAATCGCCGCCGAGTACATGCTCGAGCGTCGTCTCGCCCGGCGCGAACACCGGATCCTGCGCCAGCATGCGCACCGTTACGCGATTGCCGACGGATATCGTACCCGAATCTGCCGGCTCCATGCCGGCGATCACCTTCAGAAACGTCGATTTCCCCGTTCCATTCACGCCGATGATGCCGATTTTATCGCCATCCTCAACGCCGAACGTGACATCTTCAAATAACATCTTCTCGCCGTAACTCTTCGTTATATGCTCAACCGATAATAAGTGCATGGGACAAACCTACTTTTTTAGAATGATATAGCCGCAAGAAGCAACCACTCGTATCATACCACAAAACAGGCTGCATCTTCACTTTGCGGTAGTCTAAGCGATTGTACAGCCTTATCTATGTGCAACTCATTTTCCAAGCAGAAACGCCTGTCGGCGTCATCCGGGGACGCCACCGAAACTCATGAAGCAAGCTCAGCGAAAAACGGTATCGTGGTGAAATATATGCCAAGTTTACGTGCTTATAAAGTCTTATATTTTTAGGATATGTTAAATTCTAATGTTGATATTTGACCATAAGAAAACCGCCTTGGTGAAAAGGCGGTTTATTAAGCTATCGTTCCCCATTTGCGGAATGAGCAGTATAACTTAAATTATTAAAACTTACGTTTATGATAGGGGATACCATCGCCATCTTCACAATAGGATTTGAGACTATAAAGGAAAATAGCCCAGTTGTAGTTACAGGAGCGATAAAATGGCGTTACTTCTTTCCAATTCATATGACGCAAAGTAATAAAAGACTTCCCGTTCTTCTCTTCAATATCAAAGGAAATAATCGTACCCATCCATTCTGGATCTGAGTCTATACACTGCCAAACGACTTTTTTATTAGTGATCAATTCCTCTATTCTCATCTTAGTTATGTCATTGCTGCCGAATCGAAATTCATTAATAAAGCCAATCTGATTATTAATAATGAGTTCATTGGTCCATATTTCCGACAGTCCTTCAGCGGTGGTTAAAGTTTCATACACCTTCGACGCTGGAACATGTACGGTTTGCAAGTGCTCGATATTTGCCATGCCTTACTCCTTTCTAACTGCAATAATTTATGTTTGATGCTTATGATAACATATGATGAATATAATAGTTTCTTCTGGATTGCTATGTTGCAGTTATTGCAATTATTTGAAGGTGACGTGCGTGACTTCACCATTTAACTGCTCTGCACATTTTCTCAGAGAATAGCCCTCAATCATACATTCAATAAAACGAACCCAAATATGAGGTCTCCTCGTTCGTTGCAGTGGGGTATTTAATCATCTCCGAACAGTAATATTACCCTCATTATAGAACATTTGTTCGTAATCATCAGATATCAACAATAACGTTTAACATAGCCTTTTTTTAAAAAAGGAGCTTGCACCTCGTCTCAATGACGATTTGGCGCAAGCCCCTATTTACAATTAGCGTTTGCCGATCATTTTCTCCGGACGGACATATTCATCGAACTGCTCCGATGTCAGAAGGCCGCTCGCAATGGCCGACTCCTTCAGGGTGAGACCATTCTTATGCGCGTTCTTCGCAATCGCGGCCGCGTTCTCATAACCGATATGCGGATTCAGCGCCGTTACGAGCATAAGCGATTGATCCAGATTGCGCTTGATCGCCGCTTCATTCGGCTCGATGCCGACCGCGCAATTATCGTTGAACGAAACCATGCCGTCTGCCATCAATGCGAGAGATTGCAGGAAGTTATAGATGATGACCGGCTTGAACACGTTCAGCTCAAAGTTGCCCTGGCTTGCAGCCATCGAGATCGCTGTGTCGTTGCCGATGACTTGGCATACGGCCATCGTGAGCGCTTCGCTTTGCGTCGGGTTGACCTTGCCCGGCATAATCGAGCTGCCCGGCTCGTTCTCCGGAATCGCAATCTCGCCGATGCCGCAGCGCGGGCCGCTGGCCAGCCATCTGACGTCGTTGGCGATTTTCATCAAATCGGCCGCGAGCGCTTTGATTGCGCCGTGCGTGTAGACGATCTGATCGTGGCTGGTGAGGGAGTGGAATTTATTCACTGCCGTCTCGAACTTTTTGCCCGTTAGAGCGGATACTTCCTCCGCAACCTTCACCGCAAAATCAGGGTGCGCGTTGAGCCCTGTGCCAACCGCCGTGCCGCCGAGCGCCAGATCGCGCATTTCTTCGACGCTCTGTACGAGCATCGCGCGCGTTCTGTCCAGCATCGAGTACCAGCCGCTGATTTCTTGGCCAAGCGTGATCGGCGTCGCGTCCTGCAGATGCGTACGGCCGATTTTGACGATGTCATTAAACTTCTCCGCTTTCGCGCGAAGCGTGCCGTTCAGCAGGTCCAGTGAAGGAAGCAAACGATCCTCCAGCGCGATCACGCCAGCAATATGCATCGCAGCCGGGAATGTGTCATTCGAGCTCTGCGAACGGTTCACGTCGTCGTTCGGGTGAATGCGCACGTCGCTGCCGCGTTCCGCCAGCAGGCTGTTCGCGCGGTTCGCGATAACTTCGTTGACGTTCATATTCGTTTGCGTGCCGCTGCCTGTCTGCCAGACGACGAGCGGAAAGTGCTCATCCCATTTGCCGGCTACGATCTCGTCGACGGCTTCGCCGATAATAGCCGCTTTCGCGGAATCCAGAACGCCAAGCTTCTCGTTCGCAAGCGCCGCAGCCTTCTTAATATAAGCCATAGCGTACACGACTTCGATCGGCATCCGCTCTCCGCTGATTTTGAAGTTTTGCAGACTGCGCTGCGTTTGAGCGCCCCACAGCTTGTCCGCCGGAACCTTGATTTCACCCATCGTATCCTTCTCAATGCGATAATCCATGAATTGAACGACTCCTTTGCCACCTATTGATTTGTCTATGAATGACTCTGTTTCTGTTATAACGCTATTCACGCCGAGAAGCAAGCGGACCACAATTGCCCCAGGTCTTAGGCAAGGTCGACCTCAATAAATATCGCATATCTCCCGGACCGGACCAAGTCGTCTGATCGGTTGTATCATAGAGATAGTAATATTGTTCTTGCTCGCTGACGAGAATAAACGGATCACGAATCCGGATCTGCTCACGAAGGATCATTTCGACGTTATCCCTTCAAATAAATACCCTGACAGAGAAGCTCCATCAGGGTATTGTCTTACAAGCCTTTCGCTTCGCGGTAAGCCGCGATATAAGCGGCCGCCTTCTTCTCGATCAGCGACAGGTCGCCGGTCTTCACCGCGTCCTTCGTCAGATCCGAGCCGATGCCGACGGCTACCGCGCCCGCCTTGACCCAGTCCTTCAAATTATCGAGCGACACTCCGCCGGTCGGCATAATGTTGGCCTGCGGAAGCGGTCCTTTGATGGACGGGATAACGCTTGGGGAATACAGATTGCCAGGGAACAGCTTCACGATATCGACGCCAAGCTCGAGCGCGTTCTGAATTTCCTGAATCGTCATCGTGCCCGGCATGACCGGTATCGCGTACCGGTTGCACAGCCTAATCGTATCGGGATTCAGCGCCGGCGCCACAACGTACTCCGCCCCTGCCAGAATCGCCGCCCGCGCCGTTTCCGGATCAAGCACCGTGCCTACTCCGATGATCGCGAAATGATCCGCATCCGGCGCTGCCGAGCTGGAATATTCCTTGGACAGCTGCTCGATGGCGCGCAATGCGAATGGAACCGTCATCGTAATCTCAATCGCTTTGATTCCGCCTTTGATGGCGCGGCGGGCCATCTCCGCCACTTCCTCCGCCGAGTCTGCGCGCAGTACCGCTACTACGCCCGCATCCGTCAGCTGTTGAAGCACTTTAAGCTTTTTCATTCGGTTGCCCTTCTTCCCATTTTGTTCATTTTCGTGCGAAAATGTTCTATCTGCTACGCCTATTATATTCGGAATCCAGCGATTCTTCAATCGTCTATCTACTTGGCATAGTCGATTTCAAGAAACTTCTCCACTTCATTCTTCCAACGCTCGTTCACGAACTGTACATGAAGCGGATGCTCGTTGTAAGCGTCATAATCGGCCTGACTGGCAAACTCCATGGCAAAACCGTGGTTATACTCGTTCTTGGCGCTAACCTGCTTGTATACCTGAAAGTTCGTGACGGTCGGAATCGACGTCAAGATCCGCTGGCCATCCTCCAGAAACCGGCGTTCCTCCTCCGATCCTTTCTCGTGCTTCAAGCTAAAAATAACCGAGTGCAAAATCCATTCCTTCGACTGTGCCGTCATGTCCATCGCTCTCCCTTCCTGGTATTATTCAACCATGATTTGAATGGCGAACTCATCTGACCGACCTCCCATAAGGAATCGTCCGTCTCCTACATGAATTGTAATAATATCAAGCGGAATTAGCAAATATATGCAGATGATTAAGGCGCACAGCCTAGTTTGCGGGAGATACTGCCATCTGCATTAAACGATCCATTTCTTCCCGGTAGCGGCGTTTCCGGCTATCATCCCATCCCAATAATTCGGACATAGCCGATAAAACTCCCTCTTTGTCTTGATGAACGGAATCGATATTGAAATATAGCCGTCCCGTACGACGTACCCAGAAGTCTTCCGGTTTGACGGCTCCTTCTTCCTCTACGGCATATCGCAGCTCGGCCGCCAATGATAGAGGCAACCCATGCGACCCCGCGAAGCTTCGGGATTCGTATGCCAGTTGAAAGAGCTTGGGAGCATTAGAGCCGTAGCGCCGAGCAAGCCGATTCGCAGCTTCTTCATCCAGTCCGCTATAACGGCTTTCCGCAATTTGCTCCTTGACGAAGCTGTCAAATCGCCGTGAACCGCCTACATCGCCGCCGGATATCGGCATATGCTTGGTGCTGCCCGCGGCGGAAAAGCTTTTCCCGTCAGCAGCCATAAGTTCGACCACCCGGTTCACAACGGTTTCGGCCATTTTCCGGTATCCCGTCAGCTTCCCTCCCGCTATGGAGAGCAAGCCGGACGGCGAGAGGAAAATCTCATCGCGGCGAGACACTTCCGAAGGATCCTTCCCCTCTTGCTGAATAAGCGGCCTAAGTCCCGCCCAGCTCGACTCCACATCCTTTTCCTGCAGCTTCATACTTGGGAATATGAAGTTAGCGGCTTCCAGCAAATAAGCCCGGTCCTTCTCCGTCATCGCCGGATGGGCAGGATCTCCCTTGTAGTCCGTATCCGTCGTCCCGAAATACGTCTTCCCGTCGCGGGGTATTGCAAATACCATTCTTCCGTCCGGCGTATCGAAATAAACGGCCTGCCGAAGGGGGAAACGGCGTTGATCGAATACGAGGTGAACTCCCTTCGTAAGCCGCAAAGTCTTACCTTCCTTCGAACGATCCTTTTCCCTTAGCTCATCAACCCAAGGTCCTGTGGCATTTACGACTCTACCGGCACGAACTTCATAGGCTTCTCCGCCGATGGAATCCCTAACGACAGCCCCCGTAATTTTCCCTTGCTCATACAAGAAGGATTCCACTCCCGCATAATTAACGGCAATTGCTCCGTACTCTGCCGCTTTCTTCATCACTTCAATCGTCAAGCGGGCGTCGTCTGTCCGATACTCGACATAGTATCCGCTGCCCAGAAGACCTTCCCGTTTCAAAAGAGGCTCCCTATTCAAGGTTTCTTGGACTTTGAACATTTTGCGCCGCTCTTGTCTCTTTACGCCCGCAAGGAAATCGTATACGCGCAACCCAATGGAAGTCATAAGCGGACCGAACGTCCCGCCTTTGTAGAAAGGCAGCATCATCCATTCCGGCGTCGTCACATGAGGCCCGTTCTCATATACAATGGCCCGCTCCTTCCCGACCTCCGCAACGACGCCGAACTCGAACTGCTTCAAATACCTGAGACCGCCATGCACCAGCTTTGTCGAACGGCTTGAAGTACCCGCGGCGTAATCCTGAAGCTCCGCAAGCGCGACCCGTAATCCTCTGGAAGCGGCATCGAGCGCGATGCCCGCTCCGGTAATGCCGCCTCCGATAATCAACAAGTCAAAGGTTTGTTCGGATAGAGCGGCTAGACTCGCTTTCCTGTTAAGTGAAGATAAAAATTGTTTTCCATGTTCTGACATGATAGTTCCCCCTTATTTCTCGATTGCCGAAAGCTCAGTGACATCCGGATACCATTTTCTGACGGCGGTATGCAAAAAAACCATGACAATTACTTTCAGCTTGCCCAAAGGCTTGCCGAAAGTCGTCATGGTTTCTCCAGTTCTCCAACCGATATTAACTTGTGTCCTAACTATACCACTATTCGTTCTTGAATGCTATGGCCGCTTGAACCGCCCGGCCCCATCCTTTGTACAGCTCGATGCGAAGGTTCGCATCCATTCGCGGAACGAACGATCGTTCGATCTTCTTCAATTGGCGAATTTGTTCGCGATCGCTCCAATAACCGACAGCTAAACCAGCCAGATAGGCGGCTCCGAGAGCCGTTGTTTCATGAACTGCCGGTCTTTCAACCGCAGTACCCAGCATGTCGCTCAGAAACTGCATCAGGAAATCGTTCATAACAACTCCGCCGTCTACGTTTAAGTTACTGAACTCCATACCGGAATCCTCTTCCATTACCTTTAAGACATCCTTGGTCTGGTAGGCCAGCGACTCTAACGTAGCCCGTACCAAATGCGCTTTGGTCGTACCTCTTGTTAGGCCGAATACGGAGCCGCGAACATCACTGTCCCAATGGGGAGTTCCAAGTCCTACGAAAGCAGGCACGACGTAGACGCCTTCGGTCGAATCCACCTGGAAGGCAAGCTCTTCCGTCTCGCCGGCAGAAGCGATGAGACCGAGCCCGTCCCGCAGCCACTGAATGGCCGATCCCGCTACGAAGATACTGCCTTCAAGCGCGTATTCGATCTCACCGTCTATCTGCCATGCGATTGTCGTCAACAATCCATGAGCGGACGTTACGGCCTTCGCCCCCGTATGCATGAGCATGAAGCAGCCGGTGCCGTACGTATTCTTCACACTGCCAGGCGTATGACAGCCCTGCCCGAACAAGGCCGCTTGCTGGTCTCCTACGACGGAAGCGATCGGAATCCGGGCTCCGAACAAGGCTGCATCGGTCTCTCCATATACCTCCGAGGTCATGCGGACTTCCGGCAGCATCGCTTTGGGGATGTCGAGAATATTCAACAACTGCTCATCCCATTTTCCTTCATGAATATTGTAGAGCAATGTCCGGGAAGCGTTGGAAGGATCGGTAACATGTATGCGCCCCCCTGTCAGCTTCCACACCAGCCAACTATCGATGGTCCCGAACAGCAGGTCCCCCTGAGCAGCCTTTTCCCGCAATCCTTCCGTTTCGTTGAGCAGCCAGGATAACTTCGTCCCGGAGAAATAAGGATCGAGCAGAAGCCCGGTTTTGCCCGTAAACAGCGGTTCATGCCCGGAAGCTTTGAGTTCCGCGCACAAGTCCGCGGTCTGTCTCGATTGCCAGACGATTGCCCGCCGTATAGGCTGACCGGTAGTCTTGTCCCACACAACCGTCGTCTCCCGCTGGTTGGTAATGCCGATGGCCGCCACTTGGCCGGGAGCAACCCCGGAGCTATTCAACGTGCCGCGGATGACGTTAAGCGCCGACTGCCAAATTTGCTCGGCATCGACTTCAACCCATCCGGGCTTCTCATAATGCAGAGGAACTTCCTCGCGAGTGATATCCCTGATATTCCCTTCCCGGTCTACCAACATCGCCCGAGTGCTTGTCGTACCTTGATCCAATGTTAAGATATATGATTCCATTAAGAACACCTCTTTATTATTCAGGATTACAGCTCTCTATGCCTTATCTATCGTTAGGGGCGGCTTACGCCCACAATTGCTGCCGGGATGTCGTGATAGCAGCCGCACCCGCACGGAGAGCTTCTTCCACTTCCCCAATCGTACGGATTAATCCCCCTGATATGACAGGGATTCCGGTCCTTTCTCGAACCTCAGCGATCAAATGCGGTACAATCCCTGGTAATACTTCGATGAAATCGGGCTTCGTTTTCCCGGCCAGCTCTATGCTTTTGTCCATCGCTCCCGAATCGATCAGAAAGATTCTTTGGATCGAAATCAAACCATTTTGCTTCGTTTTCTGAATAACGGCCGTTCGCGTGGATATTAGACCTGCGGGACGAATTTGCTGACATAGAAATTCCGCGGCATATTCATCGTTCTTGAGCCCCTCGATAAGATCGGCGTGAAGCAGCACTTTCTTGCCATGCTGATTAGCCAAGTCGACCATCGGCTTCATGAGTCCGACCCGGCCTCCCAACAAGACGATATACTCGAACGAAAGCGAAAGCAGCTTCTCCAGCTCTTTCATACTCTTGATCGCTGGCAGTACCCGTTGGTTAGCAAAAGACAAGTTCGTCACTCCCTATCGTTACATGTGCTATACCGCACTCTTTTTAATATGACATAGGAACGGCACGAATTCAATGAATGAAAGCAAAGAGGCCCGCGGAATTCTAATGCCGGAGCAAGCCCTAGGCGACCGCTATCGTCTTCGGTAATTCCGTACTCATCGGATATGCCAAGCCGGGCAGCTTACAACCCTGACAAACAGCTGTCAGGATTGTTATTCTATAATAAAGACAATAGAACATGATCAAGGGGGTTCACGATATGCAAAAATCTCGGCCGGCCAAAGCTGCAGCGCCAATACTCGGCAAGCGGGCGCTGAATCGCGCATTGCTCGAACGCCAATTGCTGCTGCGCCGCTCGAATTTATCGGCGCTGGAGGCCATCGAGCGCTTAGCGGGCATACAGGCGCAAGCGCCGAATCCGCCGTACTTCGGCCTATGGTCACGGCTCGAAGGCTTTCAACAGGAGCAATTGTCCGGGCTGCTGCACAACCGGGACGCCGTACGGATCGTTCTCATGCGGTCGACCATCCACCTCGTTTCCGCACGGGACTGCCTCACCTTTCGCCCGATCCTGCAGCCTATGCTCGAACGCGCATTATGCTCAGCCTACGGCCGCAAGCTCGACGGCGTAGAGCTCGTGCGCCTTGCAGACATCAGCCGCGAGCTGGTCGAGGCGCAGCCGCTGACCTTCAACGAGCTGGGCAAGCGGCTTGCCGGACATTGGCCGGGCTGCGATCCGGCCGCACTCGCAAGCGGCGCCCGCAACCTGCTGCCGCTTGTACAAGTGCCGCCGCGCGGCATATGGGGCTCCGGGGGTCAAGCTGCGCATACCACCGCCGAGCATTGGCTTGGCTTCCCGCTCGCGGAGACCGCCGCGCCGGACAGCCTGCTGCTCCGTTATCTGGCTGCCTTCGGCCCCGCCTCGATCCGGGATATGCAGGTATGGTCCGGCTTGACGAAGCTGCGCGAAGTAGTCGAGATTCTCCGCCCGCAATTACGCACATTTGAGGACGAGAACGGAAATGAGCTGTTCGACCTGCCGGACGCGCCGCTTCCTGATCCCGGCACCATTTCCCCGCCGCGCTTCTTGTCCGAGTTCGATAACATGCTCTTATCCTTTGCGGATAGAAGCCGAATCATCGACGAAAGATACAAACCGCTCGTCTTTACCGTCAACGGCATTATTCGCGCCGCCTTTCTTATCGACGGCTTTGTGCGCGGCATATGGAGAATCGAGCAGGCGCGCGGAGAGGCCGCACTGCTGATTACACCGTTTGAGCCGCTGAGCCAAGCGGAACAGAAAGCTCTGACGGAGGAAGGCGCGGGCTTGCTCCAATTTGCAGCGGCGGACTGCTCACACGATATCAAATTTTTGATTGGCGATTTATCTACAACTTTAAAATAAAGTCATATATGGGTTATGCAGTTAACAAAAACGTCGGGAATCATAAATCTTTCTTCTACGAAATACTGCTCTAGGCGGAGGTTGTAATTGCTCCGTACTTTGAGCCATTTGAGGCCGTCCGGGGGATTAGGCTACGCGGGGGCATGATTTGCACATCCGGACGGAAACCGGCCGGACTGTAGTTCATCGCCTTATTCTTTTGGAAAAGTACTCCATGGGAAATCGCAGGTTTACTTGGGGACAAGTATGGATCTATATGAGTTGAATGAAAGAAACGAAAGCGTGGAGCGGAGAGAGCCAATCGTCTGGAGAAACGGGCTGGAACAGCGATTGTAAGAATGATTTGCTCTCGCAGCGCTAACAGCTGATGTAAATCAATCGTTCAACTTATATAGAACCTTAGTAGGTATAAGAATTTTTCAAATAGGGTGCTTTTAATGTGTTGGTAACAAAATATTTATCGTCATCGAAAAAATGTGACAATACCTGCAGAGAGTAACATTAAAATGGCAAGTATCATGAGGAAGTATCCAAAAAACCTTATTGGTTTGGGTAATGTGTTTAAATCCACTTTTTTGGGTGGACCTCCGCCTTCAATGTTTTGCATCGGCAGTAGTTCTTCATTAAAAGTGTTATTATGACTGATTTTTTCGAGCGAGCTTGGTTGAGTCTCATATGTGTGTTTTTCATCTTTTTTATCCATAACATCGTCTCCTTACTAATTAATTTCTCTTACCCTATAAGAGCGGAGAAGGTGTATCATCTTTTTTTATTTATGAAAAATAAACATTAATGGAAGGAGCGATCATATGTTGAAAAAAATGCGCAATACCTTGCGCTAATGGGCGAAGACCCTTCGACATCCGTTACCGACCCCTCGGGTCAATGAGGGCACTCTTCGGTTCTCCCCTTAGCCTCAAACCAAACCTTTCAGACATCGGTCCATCCGCTCCAGCGCCTCCGTCAGCCTGGACACGGAAGAGGCGTAAGAGCATCGGATAAAGCCTTCGCCCCCCTTGCCGAATACGTGACCGGGAACGCCTGCGACTTTGGCTTCAACCAGAAGCCTGCGGGCAAAAACATCCGAGGAAAGCCCCGTATGCGCTACGGACGGGAAAGCATAGAAGGCGCCTTCCGGCTCGTGACAGGGCAGCCCGATCTCCCGAAGTCCCTTTACGAATAGTCTTCTGCGCCGGGCGTACGATTCGATCATCGCATCCTTCTCGCCGAGGCCGTTACGAAGCGATTCGATCGCAGCGATCTGACCAAGGATCGGCGCGCACATGACGGTGTACTGGTGGATTTTCAGCATCGCCGCAATAAGATCCGGGTGGCCGCATACGTACCCGATCCGCCAGCCCGTCATGGCAAAAGCTTTGGAGAAGCCGCTTATCAGCAGCGTCCGCTCCTTCATCCCCGGCAGCGATGCAAAGCTGGCATGCTTTTGTCCATAGGTGAGCTCTGCATAAATTTCATCGGAGATGACGATCAGATCGTTCTCGCGGACGAGCTTCGCTATCGGCAGCCAATCCTCATAGGTCATTATCGCACCGGTCGGATTATTCGGATAATTCACGATCAGCACCTTGGATCGCGGTGTGATATGCGGCTTCAAAGCTTCAGCCGTCAGCTTGAACTGATCCTTCGCGAATGTCTCGACCTCGACCACCGTCCCGCCGTTCAGCTGGGCAATCGGCGAATAAGCAATGTAGCTGGGAACCGGCATAATAATCTCATCGCCCGTCGTGATTAACGCCCGCAGCGCCGCGTCAATCGCTTCGCTCCCGCCTACCGTCACCATGATTTCATCTGCGGGCTCATATTGGACCTGGAAGCTGTTGTACAAGTAACCCGCAATCTCCTCGCGAAGCTCGAGCAGCCCCGCATTCGGCGTATAGGTTGTTCGGCCAAGCTCCAGCGCGCGTACGCAAGCGGCCCTGACCAGCTCCGGCGTTACGAAGTCCGGCTCCCCGACGCCGAGCGAGATGATCTCCTTATTCCCTTCAGCCAAGCTGAAAAATTCACGAATGCCCGAAGGCGGGATTTGACGTACAACCGGCGACAGTTTTTCAAACATAGATCCTTTTTCCACAGCTTCTCCTCCTCATGTCTGCGACCCAAAAAAAAAAAGAGACCCATCCCTGTAAAGGGACGAGTCTCCACCCGTGTTACCACCCTAGTTCCGCGCATAAGCGCGGCACTCCGCTCACGTATCCATCAATACGCGTTCCCGTTAACGCTGGACCTGCGGCAGAGCTTACTCACCTTTCAGCCTGCTTCTCGGAGATGGCTTTCCGCTAGCGCCGGAACGTTGGTTTTCAGCTGCCCCAACTCTCTGTCCGAACCGGTGTCTAACGTACTCTTTCTCGTCATCGAATAAAATGCTATTCAACTTGAAATATTGAATCCGCTCTGATCGGAAGATTGTCTCTCACCGAGACCGCCCCGAGGACGGAGCGGGCATGCAGCCCCTTCTCGCCGAAGACGTCCATCATCAGATCGGAATTTGCGATTCATAAATTTTACCAATAATAACACCGATGACGAAGATGCGCAATACTCTTTTTTTTGGGAAAAAAGACGGTTTGGTGAGTGATAGGTTAAACCTATAATTATTATCCATTTTATATATTTCCGATATGGAGAGAAGGACTGTATGATACAACTACCTGATCAGGCTGAGACAGAGGCAGCTAACGAATGGACTGGTGGAGGAGAATGAATGATGAGCGATATCGTAAAAAAACAGTTCGATAACGTCGCAAAGGACTACGACCGGCAGCGCCGGCAGTTAATTCCCTGCTTTGACGATTTTTACGGCATGGCGGCCGATTGGGTCCAGTGCGGGCTTGCGGCTCCGCGCATATTGGATCTAGGGGCGGGAACCGGCCTTTTCTCCGCTTATATGCGAAGCAAGTTTCCGGAAGCCCCGCTCACCCTGATCGACTTTAGCGAAGAAATGCTGAGGCAGGCGCGCGCCAGATTCCAGGATGACCCGAATGTGCGTTATATCACGGGAGATTATACGACCTATCCGCATACGGAACGCTACGACGCCGTCGTCTCCTCTCTCTCCATTCATCACTTGACCCATGCCGGTAAAAAGCAGCTGTTCCGAACCGTTCACGGCTTGCTGGCAGATGGAGGGGTCTTCGTCAACGCCGACCAGGCGGCTGGAACGACGCCTTATTTCGATGAAGCTTATATGGCGAAATGGGAAGAAACGATACGGAGGAGCGGCCTGTCGACGGAAGCGGTCGAAGCCTCGATTGAGAGGAGAAAGGCGGACATAAACGCCAGCGTAAGCGATCAGCTGGAATGGCTTCGCGAGGCAGGCTTCGCGGACAGCGATTGCGTGTACAAACACAATGGATTCGCCGTCTTTGCCGCCCGCTGCCTAGGGTAAGCCGATCGCTCGCGAAGCGGGATTCATGCTTGGGGAAGCGGAGCCTTAAGATGCGCTACGCATTGATATATCCTTTTTTGAAAATAGCGTACCACTGCTCCAGCGCTTCCCCCTGATAGACGCCGAGCCGCTCCAGAATCAGCTTCGCGAACTCCACGGCGGCGCTGCCGTTGGCCGTAATGAGCGGGCCGTCTGCCACCGCCTGCGCATCCACGTAATTCGCATCGCCTCTGTACGCCGGCGCGCCCTGCTTTAAGTTAACCAGCATATTGCCGGTGTGCTTATGCTGCTCCAGAAAACCGTGCCTGCCGAGGAAGGTCGTCGCGTCGCAGATCGCCGCCACTCCCGCCTCCCGCTCCAGGCAATACCGAATAACATCCGCCGCCTTCTCGTTGACCGGCTCGCTCCAGCCGGTTCCGCCGGGCACAATGAGCATCGCGATGTCCAGCTTCGTCCACTCTTCGTCGCCCGCCGCATAATCCGGCAGCACCTTGAAGCCGCCCATCGACGTTTTTGGCTCACGGTCAACAGCGATCGTCTTTACCTCATAACCGGATTGCGGCTGATTTAACTCCGAGCACACATAGCCGGCTTCCCAATCTGCAAATCCGTCGGTCAAAAATACTAACACTTGTTTCATTTAAAATCCCTCCCAGGTTCTTGGCTTCTTCATGCGTTAAGCATATCCCAGCTCCCCTGACAAAGGCTGTCAGTGAAGCTTAACAAGCATTCTTAAATAGATGAAGCATACTGCGCTATCGTGCGTTATAATGTCTGCAGAGGTGAACAAGCATGGCCAAATGGGAAAATATGCTGAAAATCGTATGGTTGCTGCGATCCGGAAAAACAATGACCGCCGAACAGCTGTCCGAGGAATTGGAGATGAGCGTGCGAACCGTCTATCGGTATATCGATGCTCTATGCGCAAGCGGAGTGCCGGTTATTGCGGAGCCCGGCCATGACGGCGGCTATTCGCTGCCCGGCTCGTTCAAGCAGGCTCCTTTATTTTTTGACCCTTCCGAATTGAAAGCCGTGCTCCACGCCGCATTATTCGCCCAAGGCGCCGGTTATCCCTTCGAGGACGATCTGCAGCGGGCGCTGCAAAAAATACAGCTGTATCACGGCGAGAAGAAGCCGGGTGATTGGGAGCGCCTGACTACCGGAATGGACGTCATTCCGAACGCGGGACATCAAGCGCTAAAGCCCGCGCTCCAATTGCTGGAGAAATGCGTAGCGGAACGTTTGACAATAAGCGTCCTCTATTCCAAAACCGCGGATGAAAAGCCGGAGCAGCGGATACTCGACCCGTATGGCCTCGCATTCCGCTCGAACCGGTGGTACATCGCCGCCTATTGCCGCCGGCGGCAGGCCGTGCGCACCTTCCGCGTCGACCGGATCGAACAGGCCCAAGCTACCGGACAGACGTTCCAGCTTCCGGACGGCTTTTCCGCCAAATCGTATTTTGAACAAGTAGCCTCTGTACAAGCACCGGCAAGCGAAGACGCATGCCTCATTCTTCTTGAAGGGTCGGCGGACAGTCTGGACCGTCTAGCGGGCCACTGGTATTTGCGGAACTGTATCGTGGATCGCGGGACCCGAACGCTTGCCCTGCGGATCGACTCGGAAACGATGTTGAAATATGTACCGCCGCTGCTGCTGTCCTACGCCTCTACCGTCCGCGCGGTGGATCCTCCGGAACTGGTGAAGGAGATGCGCAACCTCGTTCTTGAGCTGGCGAATCATTACTCGCCTGAATAATTCGCGTTATTTTGTGCGCAGCAGCCCGCATAATTGACACCCCCCTGTTTTGATCCATCTCATGATACAATGGGCGAGACGGTCATCCAGAGCCATTCAACACTTCTTAGTTAGCTTAACGAAAAGGAGCGAATAGAATGAGTGTGATTTCGAGGAAAGCGGGTGCTATATTCATTCCTGTAAGCGACATTGCGAAAGCGCGGGATTGGTATTGCTCCCTTCTGGGGCTAGAGCCTACTTTCGAGATTATTGCAGGCCACTTGTGCTGTATCCCCATGGATAACAACGGCTTGAATCTCGTCTTGGACAGCAAAATTTTCAACGAAGAGTCCACCTACCGAAATCCGGCCTTTCACTTTAACGCCGACGATATTCAGGAAGCTTATCAATTCATGAAGCAGCGCGGCATCGAGCTTGTTACGGCCATCGAGAACGGACATTGGTTTAATTTCAAGGATCCGGACGGCAACCTGCTGATGATTTGTAAATGTTAAAAGGCTAAAAGGTTAAGCACCTAAATAAGACTAAGCGCGTTGCGAGACGCCTTTGGCTTATTTTTTTCAGGGAATGATCGGGATCCTGAAGCGAGAACTGCTGCAGATCCCGATAGATTTATCGCCGGATGAGCAGGCGGAGTGAAGCAAGCTGTTGGGCGGCTTGAAGCTAAATCGACATGGAATCCATTCGATCGGTCAGTCTACAAGAATGGGCGGCCGGCACGAAACGAGCGAAAGCATCAACTTAACTTCACCGTATTACGCTTCCGGCTCAGGCTCCATGACGGCATCGTCCTTATGCGCCTCAATAAAGGTTACCGCTTCGTACAGTATGGAGGCGGCTTCCGCTCTCGTCAGGATGCGGGCCGGATCAAAGTTACCCTCTTCATCCAGCGATGCGATTTTATACAGCAGCGACCGCTGAATCGTGCCTTGGTAGGCGGCGTTGATGTCCTGCTCGTCCGTGACGGGGATGAGCATCTTAACTAGCGGATACTGGCCCGTCAGCTCAACGGCCTGCACCAGATAATGAACGAACTGTTCCTTGGTCAGCGGCGCTTTCGGGTCGATCTCCGCCGGAATGTCCAGACCGTTATAATGGGCGATGATGAAGTCCTCCGCATACCAGGCGTCATTGGCTACCTTCGTATAATAATCTGCCGCAACCGGCGCACGCATAAAATCGATAGCCGCAAGGCTGATCTGCGTCGTCCGCACAATCAATGAAATCCCTTGCGCTGCGGTTAATTGATCCTCCGGATTAAACGTCGCAGCACTCACTCCTCTTACGATCCCTTTCTCCTGCAGCGCCTTAATTTGAGCTTTATTGTCCACGTTTGCGATATCCGTAAAAACATCGGCCGCGAAAGCCCGAGTTACAATGGATGCGGATAATAGCACTACGGCAGCTGCCATTGCGGCACTCCAACGTTTCTTCATGGTCGTCCACCTCTTCATCTAGTTGTTATGTCCTACCCTTAGGACGGTCACGCGTCAAAAAAGGTTGCAGCTCCTCATGTTCTTTACATTCTCTTTGGAATTAATTAACGGTCTGAAAACAATTGCAAAATACCCGTTTTACAATTGTTACCTAAAATTTAGACAAGGGAGTTCGGTCTTATGCCTATATGCCTATAACGGACACCAACAAACTATTCGAAAGTAGGATGTACGATGAAGAAGAAAATTGCAATTCTTATTGGTGCGGTTTTATTGCTTTCTTCCGTAAGCACGGCGCTTGCTGCTCCGACAGTTCCAACTGCTTCCGCAGTTGAAACCGTAATGACGGACGGTATCGTCGAAAGTACAGCGATGGTTCCTTTACGAAAAGTGTTCGAAGATCTAGGCGCAATCATCGAATGGGATCATGAATCCAAAACGATTCACATCGATTTCCCTGAAGAAGATAAAAACGTTCTTGTCGATGTTGCTGAGAAATCGGCGCTTTACATCGGTTCACAAATCTTTTTTGAAGATAATATGAAGCTGGTTGAAGGCCGCATCTATGTTTCTGCGGATTTTATTGAAACCGTAATGGGCGGGCAAATTGAGCTTGTTCAAAATATGTACAAACTGGTTGTCGTAGAAGAAGCGGCACCGGCACCGGCAGCTTAATAATAATAGAAGAATAGGGAGTGCATGACTTTGTTGAAAAAATGGATGGGTAAAACGCTTCTGATTGCAGGAGTAGCAAGCCTTTTGTTCACATCAGTCGGACAAGCGGCTTCATCTTTAAAAGGAACGATCGATATCGACGGCTCCAGTACCGTATTCCCGATTACAGAAGCGGTTGCAGAAGAATTCGGTAAATTGCACACGAACGTGCGGGTTCCAGTCGGCGTATCGGGTACAGGCGGAGGATTCAAGCGCTTCTGTGCTGGCGAAACCGCCATCAGCAACGCTTCCAGACCGATTAAAGATTCCGAGAAAAAAGCTTGTAAAGATAAAGGGATTTCTTATTTAGAGTTTGCCGTTGCTTATGACGGACTATCCGTTCTGGTCAACCCTAAGAACACTTGGGTAAAATCTTTGACTGTTGAGCAATTACATGCCATTTTCAAAGCAGACAGCACAGTTAAAACCTGGAAAGACGTAAATAGCGCATGGCCGGATGAAGCCATTAAAATTTACTCCCCTGGTTCGGATTCCGGTACATTCGATTACTTCACGGAAGCGATTAACAAGAAAGCGCAATCCAGCCGCAATGATAAACAAATCACGTTCAGCGAAGACGACAACGTGCTTGTGCAAGGTATTGCTAACGACAAAAATGCTATCGGCTATTTCGGATTTGCTTACTATGAAGAGAACAAGAAAAAGCTGAAGCTTGTCCCGGTTGACGCCGGCAAAGGAGCTATTACGCCAACGCCAAAGACGATCGCGAATGGAACTTATGCGCCTCTTTCCAGACCATTGTTCATCTATGTGAATAAGAAGGAAATAGCTCGTCCTGAAGTAAAGGAATTCACGAAATTCTACTTGCAAAATGCCGGTAAATTGGCTACAGAAGTAGGTTACATCGCTCTTTCATCCAAATGGTACCAATCACAATTAAAGAGAGTGAAATAATTTCATTAAATAGAAGTGAAGAGCCCTGCTTTCTTATTTAAATGGGAAGCAGGGTGCTTTTCGTTAACTTACAATCATGATTATAGGGAGTTGCAGGATTTTGGAATTAAGAAAAAATGGTTTAGTTATTCTTATAGTTGTTCTTCTTCTATTCTTGGCGGCTTGCGGGAATAGCCAGGATCCAACGGATAACGGGAGTGGAAACGAAATAACGGAGGAAGAAACCGGATCTGAATCCGAGAATGCCTTGGCCGATGGCGGTGAAGCTCAAATGCTGCTCGCCGGTATGATCGAAATCGACGGCTCCAGTACGGTCTTCCCAATCACAGAAGCCGTTGCGGAGGAATTCGGAAAGATGAACTCCGGCGTGAGAGTGCCGGTAGGCGTCTCGGGAACCGGCGGCGGTTTCAAACGATTCTGCGCAGGCGAAACAGCCATCAACAACGCATCACGCGTCATTAAAGACGAAGAAAAGACATTATGCGAGAGCAATGTCATTGATTATATCGAGCTGGCGGTTGCTTATGACGGCTTGTCTGTGCTTGTGAATAAAGAAAATGATTTTGTAGACAAACTTACGGTTGATGAATTAAAAGCGATCTTCCAGTCCGGCAGCAAAGCCGTAACCTGGAACGATGTCCGCGCTGATTGGCCGAAGGAAAAAATAGTCATGTTCTCACCCGGCACCGACTCCGGTACATTCGATTATTTTACGGAGGTCATTAATGGCGAAGTCAAAGCCATCCGTAATGATACTCAAATCTCATTCAGCGAAGACGACAATGCGCTCGTTCAGGGCATTGCTGGAGATAAATACGCGATCGGTTATTTCGGATTCGCTTATTATGAAGAAAATAAAGACCGGTTAAAGCTGGTTCCGATCGACAACGGCAAAGGACCGATTCTGCCTAATGAAACAACGATTAATGACGGGACCTACGCCCCTCTCTCAAGACCGCTGTATATTTACGTAAGCAAAGACCATTTGTTAGACATGGAAGTATATGAATTCGTGAATTATTACATTGAACAGGCGCCAACGCTTGCGGAAGAGGTTGGATATATCGCTCTTCCCGAAGAGATGTATGCCAAGGACATGGAACTTTTATTGGAATAGGTTCACTTGCAATACGAAGGAGTGCGGGGATATGAGAAATCATTTCCCCGCTTTTTATTATATCGGCGCTATCTGTATTCGACGCTTTTGGCACTACCTAGGCTATCTCCGCTCCAATCGCATGCAGTTTGCCTAGTCAAAATTTCAATCCGCTCCATCCGCCCCGCTTTGACTGTACTTTATACATCCAAAAAGCCGCCAAATACACCATTTGATTGGACAAAATCACTGCTTGACCGGTTTTTCTGATAGAATGGTAAATACATGCCAACACACGGAGGTTACGATATTGGATTACATTGTACTGGACATTGAGTTCAACGGACGAAAGTTTGCGAGCGAGCTGCCGATGGAGGTTATTGAAATCGGCGCCGTTCGTTTAAATAGCGCACTAGAGCAAACGGATGAGTTCTCCTCCTTGATCAAGCCGGTGTACTTCTCCAAGCTGAACAGCTTTATTAAGAAAAAAACCGGGATCCCGCAGGAAGACATCGACCGGGCCGGCCGGTTTCCCAAGGTTATTGCCGACTTCATCGCTTGGCTGAGCCGCAGCGAGTCCTTCATGCTCATTACATGGGGCGGCGAGGATTTGAAGCGGATCGTATTCGATACGAGGATGCACAAGCTGGATGACGGCTTCTGGCTCGCCGCGGACTATTTTGACCTGTTGAAGGGGTATATCCGGTATAAAAATGTCACGAACGACGTAAGCGTCGAAGCCGCGCTGCTCGATCTGGAAATAACGGCCGAAGGCACGGCGCACCGCGCGCTGGATGATGCCCGCATGACCGCGGAAGTGTTCCGCAAAATTTACGGGGTGCTTGACTTCGACCTTAAGCAGCAGTTCAAAGACAGCTTCACCAATGCGAAAGAACGCAGGATGGTGAAGAACGCGATCCGCTCGATGAAGGCGCAGAAGCAGGTACCGAAGTGGGAAATCTTCGCCGAGAAGTATTTGGAGGGGAAAGCTACATTCGAGGATGTGCGAAAGGTTGCCGAGCTTCAGCAGTATTTTGAGGCGGAAACGGAGAAGGCCGCAGAAAAAAAATCATCCGGGCAGATAGGCTAGGACAAGCATCCGCTATGAATATAAATACCAAATCAATGCCGGCCTACGAGCTGCTCTATATTGTCGGCATTATTGCCATATCGTTCTCGTCGATCTTCGTCCGCTGGTCCAGCGCCGATGTCGCCGTCATCGCCATGTACCGCCTCTTCCTGACCAATCTGCTCATGCTGCCGCTCGTATGGAGGCATCGTGCGGAAATGTTCCGTTTCACGGGACGGCAATGGCGCTTGCTGACCGCTTCGGGAATTATGTTGGGCCTGCATTTTCTGCTCTGGATGGCTTCGCTGCGGCTAACGACGGTGGCCAGCTCCACCGTTATATTGACGCTGGAGCCGGTGCTCGTTATGCTGGGCTCCTACTGGCTGTTCCGCACGAAGGCGAACCGGATGATGCTGTGGGGCATGGGCATCGCGATGATCGGCTCCATCGTCATTGGCTCAGGTGATTTCAGCCTCTCCAGGGAGGCGCTGCTCGGCGATATTTTATCTTTTCTGGGCGCAGCGGCCGTCGCCGTTCATATGCTGATCGGCAAGCAGCTTCGCAGCGACATGAGCGCCTTCGCTTACAGCTTCTGGGTCTTTCTCATCGCGGCCGTGGCTCTGGCGGCCTACAACGGACTGCGCGGAACCCCATTCACCGGCTACGGCGCGAAGGAATGGGGCCTCTTCCTGCTGCTTGCCATCGTTCCGACGCTGTTCGGCCATTACTTATTTAACTGGCTGCTCAAGCATATGAGCGCGGCTGCCGTATCGATGTCGGTGCTTGGCGAGCCGGTCATCTCTTCCTTGCTTGCCTGGGCGCTGCTCAAAGAAGTGCTGACCGCCTACCAGCTGGGCGCAGGCGCCTTGATTCTATTCGGCGTATGGCTGTTCATCCGCCATGGCAAGGCTTATGACTAATGAAGCTCTGCAAGCCCGTACAAATCACACTTCGGTATGCAGCAGCTCCGCGGAAGTGCTCTTTTGCGATTCAACGTTGGCGATAAATATTATCAGCAGCGCGTTGACTAGGTCTTGCATTGTGCGGTTTCATTTGCGTATACTCTTTATATCGACATGCAAGAAGGTCAAAAATAAACAGACAGGAGCGAAATGCGACATGACACCACGCACCAAGGAGCAAAACGATGAGATTCGCGCCGCGCGCATTCGCCAAATACTCGCCGCGGCCGCCGACGTCTACTTGGCCAAAGGCGTTATGCTGGAGATCCGCGACGTCGCCGCGCGGGCCGGGCTCGGCTACGGCACGGTATACCATTATTACCGTAACAAGCACGAACTGCTGCACGACATGCTCTGGCATGCGTTCGAGCAGGCGCGGGCGGCGACGGATGCGGCGTTCGACCAAGACGGTGCGCCGCTCGGCCGGCTGCGACGCGGCCTGAAACATTTGCTTCGCCTATGGCTGGATCAGCCGTCCGTATATATCTTATATAAGATGGTTGCGGAAAATTTTCATCACATGCCGAGCGATCGCTTCCCCGGGTTGTACGACCGGTTCCGGCAGGAGCTGTACCAGCCGGTCGCGGCGCTGTTGCGAGAGGGAGGCGGCCTCCCGTACCCGGAGAAGCGGGCCAATATGGTCATCGGGTCGCTGATCGGCTGCGCCGGACTGTATATCCATCACCGGCATATGGAGATCGACATCGACGAAGCGGTGGACGTCTGGTTCGCCGGGACGGTCGGAATCGACCATGAAGACAGGAAGGAGATCTGACCAATGGTGCAATTGAAATCTGCGTCCGAGATCGCCGAGATGCGCAAAGCGGGCGCGCTCGTCGCCGCGTGCCACAAACAGGTGTCGGCGATGATCCGCCCGGGGGTGACGACGCTGGCGATCAACGACGCCGTCGAGCGGTTCATCCGCAGTATGGGCGGCTCGTCCCCGACAAAGGGATACAAGGGGTTCCCCTACGCCACATGCGCCTCGGTCAACGACGTGATCGCACACGGCTTCCCCAGCCGCGTGCCGCTCGCGAGCGGCGACATCGTCACGATCGACGTCGTCGCCGAGTTTGGCGGCTGGGTCGGCGATTCGGCGTGGAGCTACGCCGTAGGCGACGTGTCCGAAAGCGCGAAGCGGCTGATGCGGGTCGCGCGAGAGTGCATGTCGATCGGCATCGACAAGGCGGTCGTCGGGAATCGGATCGGCGACGTCATGCACGCGGTGCAGACTCATGCGGAGAAGAACGGCTACTCGGTCGTGCGCGATCTGCTCGGTCACGGCGTCGGCCGGAGCATGCATGAGGAGCCGAACTACCCCCACGTGGGAAAGCCCGACCATGGATTCCGGCTCAAGGAGGGAATGGTGCTGACGATCGAGCCGATGATCAACGCCGGCGCCCCGCAGATGTTCGTCGAGGCTGACGACTGGACGGCGCGGACGGTCGACGGCGAGCTGTCGGCGCAGTATGAGCATACGATCGCCATCACGGCGGACGGTCCGGTCATCCTGACGGGGTGAGCGCATAAGGCCGTCCCCGCATCGCCGTGTTGGCGCCTATTCGGGGACCCACATTCCTCCACCAGCTCCGTTACCTGTTCCGCCGCTTGCCTCGTCTGATCGGTCAGCTTACGGATCACCGCCGCCACAACGGCGAAGCCTCTGCATGCTTCGCCGACCCGGGAGGCTTCAACCGCAGCGTTCAGAAATATTACCGTTCACATATTTGGTCGTGTAGCTTTGCACGGGTTTTATGGGCATTAAGTGCCTATCCCGATGATGCGGATACCAATGGTATGACCTTGATTCCGGCTTCGCTATTTCTTGCTGCTCCTCATCCCGGCCACGACCTTCAGCTCTCCATCCTCTCCTGCCTCGAAGCGATGATAGGCTTCGGACTCTCTAGGGATGAGCGCCATTTTGCCCTTCTCGTTGAAGTGAATGCCCCAGCCGTATTTCTTCGGCAGCATAGAGGCCCGGAGGCAAGCCGTAGGCTTCGAGAAAAATACCTTCCGAATCTCCGCTCCGTTCTCTGCAAGCTCTTCGGCGGAATATCCTTTATGGCGAACGTGGACCTCGTACATCAGCTCTTCCTGCGTGTAGCCATACGGCTGGCCCGCAGCCAGCTCATACTCCAGGCTCGGCTTCGTCCGGCCGCCCTTCTTGTCCGGCGGCACCGTGCCGAATTCAGCCGGACAATCCGGCGAAACCGTTATGAACGTATTATAGTAGTTCCATTCCATCATGCATTCCTCCCTCTTCAATTCGTACCATTATAGCCTCCGGATCGTTTTTTTTCACAAGCCTATCGAGAACGGACCCGATTTATTTACATTCTTCCTTCCCGTTAAATGAGACTCAGCAGATGGTTGCGAGTGTGTTCGTAAGCGTCCTTCCAGCCCATCTTCGCGTAAAAACGCAGCGCGTCCAATCCCTTGTAATACCTGGCCCCGAGCAATCTTTCCTTGAAATCCGCCGCCAGAATACCCTTACGCTCCTGATCGTCTCTGAACGCCTTTATGACATCTTGACCCGGTATCGCGGTTTCAACAATCGACAAATCTACAAAATAATCGCCGTATGCGCTGTTAGCATCAATAATTCCCGTAATGGCGAGGCCGTCCGTCAGCAGGTTCCATGCATGGCAATCATTATGGACAAAATGCCGATGCGGCGCGTTATAAGGGGAAAATTCCAACAGCCGGGCATAACATTCCTCGAACACATCCTTTTCAAGAAAGGTCGTGCGAAAGAGCTCCGTCCAATTTTCCCAGAAGGTCCCTGCCTGATCTTCCTTATAAAAGTCGGTGACATACTGCTGCCAGCTATCGTATTTCCCGTTACCGTCCGCGTCCAGCCAGCCAAAGCCTTTCGTTGCGCTAACGTCCACCTGGTTCATTCGCGAGATGACTCGGATCAGACCGGGCAGCAGATTCCCTTTCTGCTCATCCGGCAGATCAGCCAGCATGCCGCCTGCGAGCCGTTCTGAAATCGAATAGGTCAGACTCCCGTACGTCCCGTCACTCAGAACTCTCGGGTAAGGCACACCTTGCGAAGCAAGAAGATTAGACACAAAACGCTCTCGATCATAGGCCCCTTCCAAGTCGCTGAACCGTATGACGAAAGCTTTGGCGCCCAGCTCAAAGAAATAAACGCTGCTCAGGTTACCTCCGCTGACAGGTGTAATTCCCGTCGCCTGCTTGCCGTACAATTCATGCAGCAGCCGCTGTACCGCCTCTTCGTTTAGGCTTGGTTTCTCATAGACCGTCATTGCCGTTCCTCCCCTGTATGATTTTGGGTACGTTGCAGCAGTTTGCATGAGCCGAGTTGGATGAAATCCAGTATAGCTCCTCTTATTCGCTAAATGCGGCTCCTATCCTGCACAGATTCCATTATAGCTTAAACCTATACATTTATTGGAATCTATCAGAATTGACAATACTGCCTGATTTGAGGAAAGCCCCCACTATTCGCATCTACAGCAACTAAACAACCTAGATAGAGGAAGATTTCCCTCCTGGCTTATAAGTACGCATAGAGAAAGACGGACTACAGCTGCAGTACCGCCTTCTATTCCATGCTTATGTACAAGAGCTCAAGCAGCTCAAGCCTGCTCCCCGGCCAAGAAACGCCGCAGCGCCGACACG
The DNA here is from genome assembly GCF_000422465.1 of Paenibacillus harenae DSM 16969. GTDB lineage: Bacteria > Bacillota > Bacilli > Paenibacillales > Paenibacillaceae > Pristimantibacillus > Pristimantibacillus harenae. Next base: position 383,726 of record NZ_KE383844.1, read on the forward strand.
AGAAGATCGTGATCCTCCTGGTCCGGCAGGCCCGAAACGGTAACCGTCCCGATCTGACCCCGGCCTTCAACGAACAGCGGGAACGCACCGCCCGCTCCTACATAATCCTTTAGCGGGAGGCCGTATTTCTCTTCCATCGTCGTGCCTTCACTGCGGAGCCGGCAAGCCGCATGCCAGGAGCTGGCGCCGAAGCGGTTGGCTACATTGTTTTTGCGGCGAATCCAGTCCTCGTTCTCCGGCGACATGCCTTCCATGGCGTGAAGAAACAGCCGGTGCCCTTCCCTCGTAATATCGACCGTTACCCGTTTGTCTCTTTGTCTAGCCTCATCTACGACCATCAAACCAAGCTTTAGCGCCGTATCGTTCGTAAAAGCGCGGAAGCGAAGCTCCTGCTCCTCCTGCTCCATTCGCTTCAGCTGTTGATGCATGGCGTCCATCGCATACAACTCCTCTCAAGTACCATCATGTCAAGTATACTTGACGCCGTTAGGGAGATCCATTCTAAGGACTCAGATCCTTAAACAAACATAGATCAAAAAATAACTTCCGCAGCAAATTTAAAAGTAATTGCAACAGTTAAGCAGCTCCGCCCGCATTGTTGGATGAAATCACTTCAAGAAAAGACCATCACAATCTTTTATTCAGCCTTAGCAGCCGACGGATCGCCTAAGACCGTGTCCAGCCACTGCCTGGCTATCCATTCATGGCCGGCAGCCGTCGGATGCACGCCGTCCCACAGCCAGTAGGACGCATCTGCGCGCTTGCAAGCTTCGTTCAGCGCCTCTTGCATCGGCACGAATACGGCTCCGAATTCCTCCGCCAAATCGCGGACGGTCCGCTGATACGCTGACAGCTTCTCGGACCATGCAGCCCAATTGACTGCAGGCGCGCCGGTATTTAGAATAAATGGCTCGCACAGCACCAGCTTCGTATCCGGCAGCACCTCGCGCGTCTCCTCCAGCACATGCCGGTAAGCGCGCCCGAACCGGTCGGTGACGCCGCTCGGCTCTCCGTTCATCGTTCTCCAGGCGTCATTGACGCCGATCAAAATACTGATCATATCAGGCTTCAGGCTGATCGCATCCTCATTCCAGCGCGCATACAGATCCGATGCCCGGTCCCCGCTAATGCCGCGGTTATAGAAAACAGGCTTATGCTCCGCCCATTCATAGCCGAGCTTCGCCCCGATCAAATAGGCGTAGCTGTGCCCAAGAATATGATTCGGATCGTCACTCCGCCCCCTTGCGCCGTCCGTAATGGAATCTCCTTGAAATAAGATGACCCGGTTTGTCTTCATATTGGTTCCCCCTCGTATGGTTTCACATAACCCTGTGTTATTTCAACAAATCAACAAGGCTGAGGGCACAACCCTAAGCCTCTACCGCTGTCGCCGCCGCTTGACCTTTCGGACGGAATCCGAAGCCGAGCAAAGCGAAGGCAAGGAATGAGGCGCCTAAGAACAAGAAGACGCTGTGTACGGACACATAACGGATGCCGTAGCCGCCTAGCGTCGGGCCCATAATGCTTCCGATGCTGAAGTGGATCGAAGCGATGACATTCGCCGCCGGCAGGATCGCCCGGGGCAAAATATCCGCCGCATACGCAAGGCCGAGCGAGTAGAACGATCCGACCACGCCCCCGGCTATGACGAATAAGACAAATAGCAGCCAAACGCTGCCCCCTGCGGCAGGGATCGCGAAGAAAGCCAGCGAGCCGACGATGCCGCATGCGACCAGCACCGGCTTTCGTCCGATGCGGTCGCTCCATATGCCAAGCGGCAGCTGCAGAACCAGACTCCCTGCGCCGAAGGCCAGCAGCAGAAGGGAAATCCAATGCTGGCTCAGCTCGATGCGCAGGGCGTACAGCGGGAAGCTGCTGTTCATGGAAGCTTCCATCAACCCGTACAGGAAGCCCGGGATGAGTACGAACCAAGCCGCGCGATAGGTGGCCACGAAACGATTCCCCGCCGCTGCGTCCTTCGCTGCCCGTTCGGGCATCTCATTTTTCATCCGGAGCACGAGAAGCAGCACCATGACGAAGAACAGACAGGATACCAGGAACGGAACCGGTTTTCCGAACGGCAGCAAATTAATGCCAAGCGGTCCTAAGCTGAAGCCGAGTCCGTAGGCCATGCCGTACAAGGAAATATATTTGCCCCGCCGGTCCGCCGGACTGGAGCTTACGATCCACAGCTGGGTCGCAAAGTGAAGCGAGCTGTCGCCCACGCCGACAAGCAGGCGCAATACGAACCATGCCGCAAGCGACTGGGTGAACGGAAAGAGCAGACTGGCAACTGTGACCAGCGTGATGCCTGCCAGAATAACTTTTTTGTAACCGAAACGGATAACCGGCTTTTCTACGAAAAACATCATGCAGAAGATTCCAATATACATGGCAGCCGAATTTATGCCGTTCATATCCGCCGTTACGCCGGAATCCTCCAACATAATCGACAGCAGCGGCAGCAGCAGGCCCTGGCTCATACCCGCGACGACGACCACCAGAAGCAAGGTGATTAATCGAAATTTAGAATAATGAGAAGCTGAAGCGATAACACCGGATGACAAGCTGTTGCACTCTCCTTGCGATAACTGATGTGAATCATTTTCCCTTACACATTGTATACCTGACGGCCAAGTCTGACAATCGCCCCTTACTAGCTGCTTATGTGCATATCCCCAACAACAAAAATAAGGCCACCCGGTAGCTTCCGGTTGACCTCATCACGCCATAATAGAATGTTCTAATTATACGAAGAGCTGCGATGCCCGAGTCCGCCATGCCTGTTATTTGTGGCCGGCCAGCCACTCCGTCAGCGCTGCGATCTGCTCTTCCGCCAACTGTCCTTTATAAGCGGGCATACCGCTGCCGCCGTTGCTGATTTGCGCATGAATCTCTTCAGCGGACATTTCTGAACCGACCTTCCTTAAGTCCGGTCCCCCGCCACCCGACAGGTCAACCGCATGGCAGCTTACGCAGTTCTGCGAATACAAGGACTCCGCTTCTGCCGCGCTGACTGCATTTCCGCCGTTGTCGGGTTGCGTATTTCCGTTTGTTCCATCTGTTCCGTTTGTTCCATTAGCGCCATTCGTTTCGTTCGCGCCATTTGTTACATTACCATTATTCGCATTATTGCCGCCGCAAGCCGACAGCATGGCCGCCAGTACAATGACTGCAGTCCATAGCAACCATTTTCTTCTGTTCATTATCGTTTCCTCCTGCATCAGGGAAATTGTGATTACGATACCCCGAACGGATTCGGCTTATGCGCGGCATGGCAAACATTTTCTGAATAGGAAATGCGGCGGAACGTCTTCTCGTTCACGGATGGATTGTTCATCTAATTGCCTACGATAGCTATTATCCAAGAGGTTCGGCGGCAATCTCCCGGATCAATTTCGGCAGCCATTCGTCCAACGGCTGGAACGGGAAGCCCGCCGCATCCGCTTTGGCCGTGTCCATATACCATGGCTCGGGAATGCCGAACGGCGACATATGGGCTGCTTCCGTCTCGCGAAGCAGATTAGCCTGCCTACCTGCCGCTTGTTCGATTAGCGCAATGATTTGCACCGGTGTAACCTCTCCCTTCGAACAGGCGTTAACCGGTCCTTCCAGCGGGGATCGGCCGAGCCAGGCCAGGAAAGACGCCGCTTCGCCCGCATGAATGAACGACATTTGCGCATCCGGGTTCGGCACGCCGAGCGGTTGTCCTTGCCTTACATGTTCAACGTGAAAATGCAGTCTCCGCGTGTAATCGTCATCGCCCAGCACGATGGGAAACCGTACCGCCGCTGCCGGGAACGGCGCTTTTTGAAAAATAACCGCTTCCACAAGCCGCTTGCCTTCCGCATAATCCGCTTTAGCCCGATTCCCGGGAATCGGATAGGTGTAAGGGTCAAAATCGCTCTCCTGCAGCCGGCGTTCACCGAAAGGATAGACGCTTAGCGACGAAGTTACAATATATTTGCCGATACGGCCGGTAAACAGCTTAACCGCCTCCTCCGCCTCCTGCGGCGTGTAGCAAATGTTATCGTACACAACGTCAAACTCTGCGGAGCCGAGCACGCTGCCAAGCGCCGCCGGGTCGGTCCGATCCGCTTGGAGCCGTCTGACCGAACTGCCGAACGAATCCGGCGTATTCCCCCTCGTAACGATCGTCACATCGGCCTGTTCCCCGATCAGCCGTTCAACCAGCCTTTTGCCAAAAAACCTTGTACCGCCCAAGACGAGTGCTTTTGTCACAATGAACACCTCCCGCTTATCAACGTTGTTTTCGCTATCCGCGCTTTTCCCGTAAACAAATAGATTCTCCTCTTCAACCCGAGACCGGTTCCGCTAAAAGCTCCTTATACATCCGTTCCAGTACGGCGACGCCTGACGCTTCGCTCTCTTTCGCCCGCTCCAGCAAACGAACCGCTTCTTCGGCATTCGCCGGATCGTTCGGCTCGCCCCCGTGCGGATGAGGGAACAACTGTTGGAACACGCGGAACGTCTCCGCAACCTCTTCATAATGCTCCGCCGCTTCCTTGGCCCATTCACTCGTTTTCCGTTCCATCTCCGTCCGACCAGACCATTTTGAGGGCAGCGACCTTAAAAATTGCGCGGCGTATTCCCGGGCGTCCAAGGCGACCTCCGCGTTATAGGCGTTGCCGAACGGATTTACCGTACGACTGCGGAAGGCTTGCATCCATGCGTCGTAGCCGGCTAATCCGTGCCTGTATTCTCCGGATAAGGTCGGTGCTTCTTCACGGGCGAATTGCACAATTTTCTCCAGAGACGTTTTCCAGGCTTGCAGCGGATCGACCGGAACCGATTCACGGATACGCAGCATGAAGACGAAGTTGAGCGGCAGCTCGTTTAATTTCGAATATGGCAGCGGGCCCTCATGCGACGGATCTTTGCAGTAAAGCTCCTGCTTCTCGTCGTCATAGCCGTATATCACCCCGAATTCCGGAATAAACAAGCTCCACCCGATTGCCGGTATTCCCCGGTCGATCGTTTCTTGAGCGAATTTAACGGCTTCCTCAAGCTTCTCAGGAGGGGCCGGCGTTCGAAATCCGTGCAGCTGCTCGCAGGTAAAGCCAAGAATCCCCAGCCCATTCTCCAGCAGCTCGGTCGGCGAGAACATCGTCGGTCCGGCAGGGCTTACATCGTTAGGATGGATGTTCATGCGGAACGCATGGCCCGTCAGACCCATGACATCAACGAGCGTGTATAAATCCTTTTTATCCGTGTATTGCAGGGTGGCATAAATCGATTGCGCTGCGGCGGTAAACGTTTTTTCCCAAGAACGATTGGTCATAAAAGAACATCTCCTCCCATTGGTATCGGCGGCGCAAGAATGCGGCGGGTGCATCCGCCGGATTTTTTCTTCTCTTGCGCATAGCCTTGAAAATAGACACGAATCCGTTCCCTTTGCACCTTCGAACGTGAACGGGAGATCGATGTATACACGGAGCCCAGCGATACGCCAAGCGCTTCCGCAATTTCCCCCGGCGACAGCTGGCGGAACACATGCGCCTCGAAAATCGCGCGTTCTTTGGCCGTGAGGCATCGAAGCAGCTGAAAGAGGCCGACATACAGGTCCTTGCGCATGAATTGAACCTGAGGGTCTTGATGAGCGTATCTTTCCTCGTCCAACCGGGCTGTCATCCGAAATAACAAGCGGTCCAAATCGGAGCCTTCGACTTCGTTGGGACATACGGCGAGCTTGGCTTCCAGAACGGAAAAGGAGCTCTCTTTCCCATTAGGGCCTCCCCGGCGAATTTTCATCAAGGCCTGGTTGTGTACAATCCGCTGCAGCCAATATTTGAATCTCCCCGGCTCCATCAAGGTTTCGATCCGCAGAAATGCGGAGATGAGCGCCTCCTGCACGATGTCCTCCGCCAAATGACCCTCCTGGGTGATGGAGGAAGCCCAGCCTAAAGCCCGTTCACGGTGACGGCGCACCAATTCGCCGAACGCTTCCCGGTTGCCCGATCGTGCGTGACCAACCAGCTGTTCGTCCTTCATAGTCACGACCGGCTCGTTATTCGGTTCTGATGAAGCGGAATGCGGAATCAGCTCTTGCCTATACACAGATTCACCCCTGAGTGCAGTATGTATGGTAAACGCTTCGTGTCTTATACTTAGATGCCGGGCGAAGGAGAATCCTTACAGCGCATTGAAATTTTTTTCTGTTAAACGATCGGCCCCAGGACATCGATGGAAATATGCTCGCCCGGCTTACAGTCGTCATCGAATCGATACTTTTCCAGCACCATACCGTTCTCTTTGGCGGAAATCCGGTTAGCTTCCCTGAACTCCGCAAGCAGGGCATACGGGCTTGGCTCCCACGGATGAGGTCCTTCATATCGGACAGCCGCATATCTGGACTCCGGAATCGCGAAGCCCATCATTCCTTCCGGAATATCCGCAAGCCCGCTAACCTGCAAGCAGTAGAAATACGTGAACATGACTTCACAGTTGTACCATGGCGCCCAGTACGTTTCCGGATCAACCGCATGCCGGATCTCGCTCTTCCGTTCCATGAACAGCTGCTTCGTTCTCCCTATTTTGCTGAAATCACCATCTTTGAAGGAGACGTTTACCGGAAACCCTACAAATTTCATCTCGCCCAGCGTCAAAATCTCTACTTCCCCAGCTGTACCGACATTCATTACCGGCTCGCTCATGCGCATCCGCCCTTTCCAGCATCTTTGTTCAACTTCACTCCATATTTTACCTGTTAACTATTTCACCAAAGCCGTTCCAACTCCTCTATTCTGGCATACAAGCAGAAACGACTGTCGGCGTCCTTGTCAGAGGACGCCGACCGTTTACTCCGTATTTTCTGAAGAAACTCATGAAGCAAGCTTATCGAAAAACGGTATCGCAGAGAATTCTAAGCGCATATAAGTGTAAAACTTATAAATTCCAAGAATTTATAAAGAACGCCGCCGGTCCAAGTTGGACCGGCGGCGTTCCTGTTATTATTGCGGCGCCCGCTTCGGCAGCAGCCGGACATAATCGTCCGAGAGCTGCATCAGCTCGAGAATGTAATCATAGTCGGCGCGATAAGCGCTGAAGTCGGTTACGGGCTCCATCGTCCGGATATCGATGGCCTTGCCGTCTTCGAACCCTTTGCCGGGTACGAATAATATCTCGTTGTTGAAAAAGGAGCCTGTCGGCAAATAATACCGCATCCCAATCACATTCCGCTCGATATTGAGCAAATCCTGGCCGAAGGCCGTATAATTTTTCTCCATCAGCGAGATGCCGAGCAGGTTGGAAACGGTTGGCATAATATCGACTTGGCCGCCTACTTGATCTACCGCCTTGCCCTTCGTGCCTGGAACATGAATGAACAGCGGAATGTTGAATCGGCTGACGAGATCATCATACTTGATCCCGAGCTGGGAGCTGGCCCACTCCGCGTCCGTATCCTTGGACTGCAGGCCCGCGTGGTCGCCGTATACGACGAGCATCGTATTCTCCCACAGACCGCTTGCTTTAAGTTCTTCTATAAAAAGGCCAAGCGCGTAATCGGTATAATTGACCGACATGATATAGTCGCCGAGCTGCGTTCCCTTCAAGCCTTCAGGCACCGCGATGTGCTGCCGGTCCTGCGGCACTTTGAACGGGTGATGGCTTGAAGTCGTCACGATTTGCACGTAGAAGGGCTTGTCCTGCGCTTGGTGCTCCTTCAGCTTCTCCAGGCTTACCCGGTACAGCTCCTCATCGGATGCGCCGAACGAGTTGAAATGATCGTTATGGAAGCTGGGCTTATCATAATACTTGTCGAAACCAAGCGCCGGATACAACCGGTTGCGGTCCCAGAACGTTACGTCGTTTATATGAAACGTGTTCGATACGTACTGCTCCTGCTGAAGCAGCCTTGGCAGGCTGGGAATCACCCTGTCGCCGTAGCCGGTAGACATTGCGACCGCCCCGGTCGGATATATCGAGGTGTTCGACATAAATTCGGCGTCCGACGTATTGCCCTGACCGATCTGTTGGAAGACATGCGGGAAATAGAAGCTTTCGCCAGCCAGCTTATTCAGCACAGGCGTAACTTCCTTTCCGTCCAGCTTCAAATGAATCGGAAAGGTCTGAAAGGCTTCCAACTGAACGACGATCACATTCTTCCCCTTCGCCGCGCCGAAATAATCCGGTGTTCCCGCGACCGCCGTGCCCGCGTCTTGATATGGATAACCATCCTGCAGGCCGGCCGCCGCCGCCGCGGTTTCCTCGACGCTGCCGTTCATCGCCTCTTTCTGATCCTCGCCCGCTTTGATTGCGGCCGCGATCTGGTAATTCAGAACGCCGAGGCTCTCGGCCTGCACGATTTCGTTCGGAATCCCGATGCCGGACCGGATGAGCATGCCCGAGGTCACCGCACATACAACGGCAAGGGCAACAAGGATTTTCGGCCTGAGGATCCGCTTCGCTCCGTCATGCCGGACGCCTCTTATTTTGTTAACGACATAAATGATAAACAGAATGGCAAGATCGAGAAAGAACAAATAATTAACGGCTTGAATCGTCGAGCCGACGCTGTCCCTAATTTGCAGCACCTGGTCGAGTCCGCTCAGCGCCGTATAGGTCGGGAGAGTTCCGTAGTAGCTGAAATATAACGTTGAAGCGAATAGCAGCAGCGATAGGACCGCATTCAGCGCGCCAAGCGCCGTACCTTTCCATCTGGCCGGGATGACCAGCTCGACAACGGCCAACAAGACGATGACGGCAGCCGCATCGGCCAATAACTTATCCGCCTGAATGCCATGGAAGACGAAGTGTCGGAAAAGGGCCATTTTTAACATGATGAATATAAAAATAACGACAGTCGGAGACCGGCGGTCCCCGCTAGGTTCAAATCTCAAATTGTTCGCTCCTTTCACGCGCTAATCGTTGAATATTCGCAGTTTGTAAATTTACTGTAAATATACAGGATAGCACGCAAATCGGAGCATATCAAATCCTAGTTGCTGGAAAGGCTACAGGTTAACAGAGCCAGCTTTGAGCTGCCGTCGCTTCGCGTGAACCGTCAGCTGCATTTTCGTACCGTTCGGCGGTAAAGTCTATGAGCTGCTTTCATCGCCATGCCACAGCCTGCGGAACGACTCGTTCCCGGCAAGCAGCTCCTCGGCCGTGCCTTCCGCCTCGATTCTGCCGTCCTTCATTACAATGATGTGGTCGGCCTGCGCCAGGGCGGTCTTCCGATGCGAGACGACAAGGCATGTCGCGTCGCCGCGTTCGCGGAACAGGCGGGACCACAGCTTCTGCTCCGTCTCGACGTCGAGCGCGCTGGACAGATCGTCGAACACGTACAGCTCGCTGTCGCGTACCAGCATGCGGGCCGCTGCCGTGCGCTGCGCCTGACCGCCGGACAGCTTGACGCCGCGAGGGCCGATAACGGTATCGAGACCGTCCTGTAAATGACCGAGGTCGTCCTCCAGCACCGCCGTATGCAGCGCCCTCACCAGCTGACCGGACTTATCCGGATGGCCGAGCAAAATATTCTCGCGCAGCGTATCGCTGTAAAGCCTCGGCACCTGGGCGGTGTACGCGCTTCTGGGCGGGATGAAGAAATCGCCCGGCTCCTTCACTTCTTGCCCGTTCCAACGGACGGTGCCGCCGTCCTGCGGCAATAAGCCGAGCAGGGTTCGGACAAGCGTCGTTTTACCGGAGCCGATCGGTCCCGTAATGACGGTGAATGTCCCGCGCTTCAGTTCCAGGTCGATATCAGCTATCCCTCTTCCCGTCTCGGGATATCGATAGGTAAGCCCGCTCGCTTCTAGCCGTTCCAGCTTCTCTCCGGCAGACAGTTTCGCCGCGGTTGAAATCATTCCCTCATCTTGCAGATGCAAGGAATTCGGCGCCGTCAGCACATCGGCGGGTGCGCCTTGCAGAATGCCGGTCAGACGGAGAAGCGCGACCGCCATCTGCTTGAAATAAGTCAGAAACCTTCCGAAGTTCGAGATGAACTGCGTCACGAACGTTAAGTAATAGACGAACAAGGAGAAGTCGCCGACCGTAAATTCGCCGCCGCGCATTTTCTGCCCGGCGAGCAAGAGAATCAATCCCGTGCCGAGGTTGACGGAGTTGGAGAAAATCGAGTCCAGCGCTTCGGTCATCAATTTATCCTTCAGCATGGTCTTGCGGCGGTCGTCGTTCAGCTTCCTGAAGCGGTCGATGACGCGCTTCTCCGCGCCGGCCACTTGAATCGCCTGCACGCTGCCGAACATTTCGCTGATCGCGCCGGTTACCTTGGCCGTTGACTCGCGGCTGTCCGCGCGGTATTTCTGCAGCCGGGTTGTCGCCAGCTGCGCCGCCAAGACGACGATGACAAGCGGCAGAAACACAAGCATCGTCATTTGGGCATCGATGCGAATTAGAATAAAGCAGGAAACCGCGGCGAAGCAGGTCATGCCGAACACGTCGACGGACCAGCTCACCGCCTCCTCCGATTGATCCACGTCATCCCGGAAATGGCTGATCGCCTCGCCCGGTGAGCACGGAATCGCCCGCGCGCCCGGCTCCTTCAAGATATGCTCCAGCAAATTCCGGCGCAGCACCATGCCCATGCGGAACCGGAAATTCACATCGGTTATGAATCCAATCAGCACCATAGCGCTTCGGGCAAGCGCGGCGGCGAGCAGCAAGGCGATAAGCCCCCAGGTTCCGTAGCCGACTGCCGAGTCGATCGTCAAGGAATCAAAAAACGCTTTTGTAATCAGTCCGGGAAAAATCGGCATTAAATAAATAATCGTCCACATCAGCGCATTGGCGATATACCAGCCCCGGCGATAACAGATCAGCCGCCACATATACGTAAACGTAGTCATACGGTCACCTCCTCAAGACCTGCCGCGAGCATGCGGCTGAAGCGCGATTCCGGATCGGAAGCCAGCTTCGTCCGCGGACCGGCCTCTACGATGCGGCCCTGCTCCATAATAACGATCTGATCCGCCCGCTGAACGGTCGTAAGCCGGTGCGCGATAATGATACAGGTGCGGTTCGTCAGCAGCTTGTCGACAGCCTGCTCCAGCCGATGTTCCGTAAGCGGATCAAGGCGCGACGACGCTTCGTCCAAAACGACAACGCCCGGATCGGTGAGGAATACGCGGGCGAAGGCAAGCAGCTGCGCCTCACCGGCGGAGAGGCTCCCGCCTCCGGATGCCAGCGGCGTATCAAGGCCTTCCGGCAGCGACTCGTACCAGCCGCGCAGCCCAAGCTCGCGCAGAACGCCGATGATCGCTTCATCCGTAATGCGGTCGTCATAGAAGGTCAAGTTATCCCTTACGCTTCCTTGCAGAATCTCGATATTTTGCGTGACGAGCGCCGCCTTCGAGCGAAGCTCCGCCAGCTTGCACTCGCGAATGTCCGTTCCGGCGAGCCGAATGCAGCCCTGTTGCGGATCGTAGAAGCGGAGAAGCAGACGGGCCAGCGTCGTTTTGCCGCTGCCCGTTCTGCCGAGCAGGCCGAGCACCTCGCCCGGCTTTAAGCGCAGGTGGAGCTCCTTAAGCGTCGGTTGATCGTCGTAACCGAACGTTATGCCGTCCAGTTCCACGGACAATGGTCCTGCCGGCAGCTCCGCCCCGGGTCCGTCTTCAATCCGCGGACGCGTCGCAAGCAGATCCCGAATGCGGAGCAGACTGGCGTCCGCCTTCTGCAAATCCTCGATTTGCGTGCGGATCTTCTCGATCGGCTTCGCGAGGAGTTCCGTATAATAGAAGAATCAAATAAACCGTTCCGATGGAAATGCTGCCCGCCTTCCACAGATAAGCGCTGATGGCGAAAGCCATGGCATTGCCCAGCGCAAATACGATGATCGTCGTGATCCACATCGACGAGAAGCCGAGGAACGCGCTTCTCCGAAGCGGCAGCATGCGGCGCATTAACGAATAGAACCGGTTCATGACAAAGCCGGTCGCCCCGTTCGCGCGCGTATCCTCCGTCCCCTCCAGATGCTCTCCGACAAATCCGTAGAACTCGGCGTTGATTTGCCGCCACTTGGCCCATACCGGCACCGCGAATTTGCGGATCCATTGGATGACATACACCGCGAAGGCAACGAACAGCAGCATGCCCGCCCCGATCAGAACATTCTCGCGAAACAATAACACGATGATCCCGATCATAAGCAGCAAATTGCCCGCCAAATGGATAATAAAACTGGAGAAAAAGTTGGCAAGCGCATTCACGTCGCCGTCCACGCGCTCGATGATCGAGCCCGAGGTGTTCGATTTATGAAACGACATATCCAGCTTCAAGCAGTGCTCGGCCAGATCGCCGCGCAGCCGGTTCGTCGTGCGCCATGCGAGATTCTCGCCGGCATAGGTTGCTATGACGGATACGAGCTGCTGGATAAGCGAGAAGCCGATAAACAGCGCAGCCGCGTAATACAACGGTTCTAGCGATTTGTCCGATTGCGCCGTATCGATGAAATAACGGATGATTTGCGGGTTCACGAGCTGCAGGGCAATCGTCGTAAAAAGCAGGATCGCCAGCCCGATCAGCGCCTTCTTCTGCGGAAGCAAATACCGGCTCAGCATCGCATAGTAATGACCGATGGATTTAAAACCTTTTTTCTTGCTCATATGCGTCTCCTTTTAATTAAAGATGTATAAGTATAGCTACTCTATTCGAATCGGCGGTTGCCGTCGAACCATATGTAACGGTAGAGCTTCTGCCATGTTTCGAGTCATGCGACACGCTTCCTTCCCGGGCAAAACATATCCGCATTATAGCACATATGTTCGGTTTGCGGTTGTAAAATAAATCATTCAATTCCGAGATTATAGAGGAAAGTGTCTTCTCGCTAAATATGATAAACTATCATTAAAAAATGATAGAAATAACCAAGGAGATTGCAACCTATGAAACTGGTATCCTGGAATGTGAACGGTATACGAGCATGCGTGACAAAAGGCTTTATAGATTATTTTAAGGGAATGGACGCGGATATATTCTGCATTCAAGAATCGAAGCTGCAGGAAGGCCAGATCGATCTGGCGCTGGGCGACGGCTATTGGCAGTATTGGAATTACGCGCAGAAGAAGGGATACTCGGGAACGGCCGTTTTTACGAAAATGGAGCCTCTTTCCGTGCGGTATGGTTTGGAGGAGGATTCGGAGCCGGAAGGCCGGATTATTACGCTGGAGTTTGAACGCTTCTACCTGGTCACCGTCTATACGCCGAATGCGAAGCGCGATCTGTCGCGTTTGGATTACCGCTTGGAGTGGGAGGACCGGTTCCGCAGCTACCTTCTCGGGCTGGATGCCGTTAAGCCCGTCATCGTGTGCGGCGATTTGAACGTGGCGCATCAGGAGATCGACCTGAAGCATCCAAAGCCGAATATGGGCAACTCCGGCTTCACGCTGGAAGAGCGCGGCAAAATGACCGAGCTGCTCGGCGCGGGCTTCGTCGATACGTTCCGCCATTTCTACCCTGACCGGACGGATGTCTATTCCTGGTGGTCCTTCATGCCGAAGGTTCGCGAGAGGAACGTGGGGTGGCGCATCGACTACTTCCTCGCTTCCGAGCGGCTTCGCCCGTTGTTAACGGATGCCCGCATCGATACCGAGATTTTGGGCAGCGATCATTGCCCGGTTATTCTCGAGCTTGGCGATATCGACGCCGGCTAGGGGCGGGCCGGAAGGGCTGTTACAGCCTTCCGGCGGCTCTACAAGCGGTAGTCCACCATCTTACGCGTTCGACCAAACCTAGCTTTTCTGCGGGCTAGTCCCCTCTCGAACGCTTCCATTCGCCATGAACTCACTTATCCGCCTAGTCGTCGTCTCAAGCTTGCCAGTCTCCCTCCCACCGACTTTCTGCCTGTTAGCTGCCTTACGCGTCCGTCTTTTCACTTAACTCCAATAGAATTATTATAGACCGCCTCTACACGTACATTGCGTTTTCAGCAGCAGAATCAACATACGCTGCCGCCGTAATCCGAAAGACCTATGGACTTTGGATATACAAAATTTCCGGTAAAAGGAAGGAAAACGGAAAATTTTGTCGAATTCCACGTAGTCAAAATTAGGTTTGTGGAGGCGGTATAATGGTTCATTCAGAAGATCATTTCGAAAAAGTTTATAACCATGTAGAAAAATATATGGGTCCTATTGCAGGGGTTTACCGTGAACTGGTTCCGGACAGCTTATCGATCGATATTATAGTGGCGGCACCCACTTTAAAACGGAATCATTATACACTGGTAACATATGGCATGAGCAAATTGCCTATGAATGTCCCGGAAGGTGCTGAAGATTACCGTTTTGCCGAGCTTATGATCTGCCTTCCTCCAACGTGGAAAATTTCAGATGAGGCTTTTGAGGATGAGAGAAATTATTGGCCGATTCGCGAGCTAAAAACTTTGGCAAGATTTCCGCATGAGCATAATACCTGGCTGTATTTAGGTCATACCCTTGCGAACGGGGGAACTACAAAACCGTACAGTGAAGACGTGAAGTTTCAAGCCATGCTGCTTTCGCTTCCGGATGTGGAGGATAAGCAGGCATTTTTTAATTTAGAAATCGGCGAAAAGTCCGTGCACTTCTTCACGCTTGTTCCGATCTACCGGGAGGAAATGGAGTTTAAGTTGAAGAACGGCATGGAGGCTTTGTTTGCAAAGCTCAATAGAATTGGGACGGATGATGTCGTTAATCCAAATCGCAAAAATGTTTGCAAAAAAGTGTTTGGAATCTTCTAGCATACGATTTCACGATTAAAGAGGACTGCATCCGACAGTCCTCTTTTTCTTTTAAACATCTACTTCTATTAACCACAGGCTACAGCCTCTTGTTGGAGGAGCGTCAATCCTTATTTTTTTCGTCGCAGAAGCTTGACTCTCCCCAAGCTGATCCGCGACCACATCCACTTTATGAACGAGCACGGGCATTAAGTAACAGCTTCTGATTTTGCGGCGCGGACGAGCTTTTTTTCTCGGCGATGACTTCCCTCTGCACATGCTCGAAGGGCGGCAGACGGGGCTCGCGTGCTATCTGGCCGCGGCGGCGGACGCCTTCGCGCAGCAGCAATCCCAGCTGCATCTCAGGCAGGTTACATTTTACTTTGCAACAGAGCGAGCGCGGTCTGCATCTTGTCGATGTAGGCCGGGTCGCCGCCGGTGCACATAAGCTTCACGCTCCCGCTTCCCGCGCCGCCCGGAACGCCGTAACGGCTGATTAACGCGGACAGTCTCTTCACCGTGCCCAGATTGCCGTCGACAATCTCGATATGCGGCGGCAAGACCTCCCGGAGAATATCTTTATAGAACGGATAATGCGTGCAGCCGAGCACGATAATGCCGTATTCGTTCAAGTTGTAGCCGGACAGCTTCGAGAGGAAGTAATCGCCCATGACCTTGCGGTCGAACTGCAGCGATTCGCAATAATGAACAAGCTCCGGCAGCGGAAGAGAGTCCACCATTCCTTGCTCGTCCACGCGGGAGACGAGCGCGTAATATTTGGGCAGCAGAAGCGTCAGCGGCGTAGCGAATACGAGCACTCTTTTGCCCGTTGCGCGGATCATTTCCACCGCCGGCTTCACCGCCGGCTCCATTCCGACGATCGGGAGGGAGTACGCCTCCCTCAGCTCGTTGATCGCGATCGATGTCGCCGTATTGCACGCCACGACCAGCGCGTCGATTCCTTCCTTCATCATCATCCCGACGGTTTCGAAAATAAACGACTTCACCTCATCGTGCGGCTTCGTGCCGTACGGAACGTGGAGCCTGTCCGCCATATATAGAAAGTCATTATCAGGCATCATTCGGAGCGCTTCCGCCAGAACGGTAAGACCGCCGATCCCCGAGTCGAAAAAACCAATTCTCATGTGTCACCGTATCCTTACGTTTAATTATCGCTTCTCCTATATTAACTCATCGAGCACGTTCTGGACACCCTCGAGATTCCCGAGTCAACAAAAAACAGGCCCCTGAAGACAGAGGCCTGACCGATTGGCGCTCCAAGGTACCATAGAAACTTGGTACTATGGGGACGCAGAGTCCTGCTGTATAGTTAACTCATCCGAATGATGCTCGCAGATAGCCGAGGTGAAGATGCGCGGTGAAGTTAACAACGGTAAAGAGACAAGAGCTGCAAAGAAAAGCAGACATTCTTAAGCAATATGAGGTTTACGGTTATCAAGTGGCTTATTATTTACTCGAGAATGAAACGCTTGCCGCCGAAGCGGTCAGTCAGGCGTTAATCGAACTGATGCAAGACGATCAATTCTTCGATCAGCCCCAGCCCCTTCAGAAAGAAAAGACGAAGCAAACCTTTATGAAGCAATCGCTTCAAATCAGAATAGCAGCTGCTCGAACGCGGACGGGAACTTAATCCCCTGTCCGCGTTCTTTTGCTTGCCGCCATCGTTTCGCATGTATCATCCGCTGCTACCGCTGCGAGAGCAAAATCATTCTTACATCGCTTCTGAAGCTTCTGCAGCCTCTGCTTCTTGTTCTTCCACACCTTCTGCACCTTCTGTACCTTCTGCTGCTTCTGCCGCTTCGCCAGTCTGCTGCTTCATAAGCTCGGCGACGATCTGGTCCGTCGGTTGTGTAAACAGCGAATACGCGATAGCGGCTTCCTCCTGACGGCTCAGCGCCTGTTTGGAAAGGAAATCGACGGCGCCGCCGCTGTCAGCTTGGACCTCCGGTCCGTGGATGCCGAGAGCGACCATCATTTGCACCGCTTGGACCGCCCAAGCGCTGGTATCTCCGCCAAGCTTAACGCCGCTAAATAGCTCCGGCGAATACTGCAGGCTGTATAGGCGCCACAGCATGACGGCAGCCTCTTGCCGCGTAATGACGCGATCCGGCTCGAACAGTCCTGAGCTGCCGCCCTTCACCATTCCCAGCTCGTGTGCCATCTGAATGAATGCAGCGGCAGGATGTCCCTCGAGATCGGCAAAAGCAAGCTCCGTCGACGAGCTTCCTTTCAAGTTGCTCATAACGAGCATATCCTGCACAAACTCCCCTCTGGTCAGAGGCTGCTCCGGCATAAATTCCTCTGTCGCGTCATTCGGATAATAGCCGAGCGATTGAAGCGCAAGGATGTATTTGCCATAAGGGTGACTCGCATTCACGTCCGCGAAGCCCGCAGGCTGAACGCCCTTCTCCGCGTAACTAAACGGATTAAGATACGGTTCCTTCATATATAGAACGTTACCGTTCCCGTCCAGCTTAAACGCCGTGAATTGTTTGCTCAGCTGATCGACGAATAAATTCTCATCCACCTGCTGCAGCGGGCGCGGGCCGATATACGCATCCGAGATGACGAGTCCGCCTGCATCTTCCTTATTCAGCGAGGAAACCAAGCTGCTGAGCCGAAGATCGGCATAATAGCCGTCAAACTTGCCCAGCTCCCCGGCCGATTGCGGCTCGAAGGGCTCAAGCGCTGCCGGCGCAGCGTATTGCGGGAAGAACTTCTCGATAAATTGCGGATAAAATAAATTGCGCAGCACGCTCGTTTTATTATAAGTAAGGAATACGCCCGTGTTCTGCTCCGGAATAAGGAATAAATAAGAACTGAAGCCGGGCAGATCGCCGCCTTTGGTAATAATGCGGGAGCTGCTTCCCGCTCCCGGCAGCTGGAATGGCGCTTCGAAGCCATAGGTCGTATCGGGCAGCAGCGGGTGAATAGACGAACGGTACTGCTCCATCTGCCCTACCGCGTTCTCCGATAACAACCGGTTCGCGCCTGCAGCCCCGCCATTAAGGAAGGCAATCATAAATTTGCCGATATCTTCCGCCGTTGACAGCATGCCTCCGTGCGGCATGACCGTAGGCGTGAGGGTATACAGGTCTATCGGCTGACCCGCCGCATCGTAACCGACAGCCAGATTGTCCTTCAGCGCTCCCTCCAGCAGAAACCCGCTGTTACCCATGCCTAACGGCTGGAACACCTTGCTTTCCATATAAGTCTTATATGGCATGCCGCTTACCTCTTGCACAATGAGGCCAAGCAGCAGGGAGCCGAAATTGTCATACATGTACGAGCTGCCAGGCTCCCGGACAACCGGAGGCATATTTGCGCGGACATAATCTTCGATTTCGACGACTTTATCCAAATCGTTGTGAATGTCACCTGCCTGCGGGTCACGAATCTCGAACCCGGTCGTATGCGTCAGCAAATGCTCAATCGTAACCGGCTTGTCGAACGGATTGTCAAAGCTGAGATTCGCGACGTACTTGCGGAAGTCGTCCTGCAGGCTTATTTTGCCCTGCTCGACAAGCTGCATAATCGCAACCGCCGTAAAGGTCTTCGATACCGAGGCGATCCGGAACACCGTAGATGCCGGATCGACAGCCGTTTCCTTCGCTTGATCCGCATAGCCGTAGCCTTTCTGAGCGACGACTTGTCCATCCTTCACGATGACGACGGACGCTCCTGTGTACTGCGGCTTGGCGGACTCCGATGCAAAAAATTCTTCCAAAAAGGCGGCGGCATTCTCCGCGTTTAGCTCAGTCGGCTGCCCTGTACTGCCGTCGGCTGCGGCAGAGGCGGCCTGTATCGTAGAAGTAAGCATGAATAAGGTCAATAAAGCGGCTGTGAAGGTTTTCATCCATAGAGACGGTTTTCTCATATGCGTCAGCAAATTCAATGTAACGTTCACTCCATTTCCGGTTTTTATTTTCCGTTCTTAAGCGATTATAACGCTCTCTCCATCTCCCTTCACTCCCTATTAGGCGTTCATGAACGGGCATGGATTGCCGCAATAGTTTGCAATCGGCAATCGACATGACCCTCTATTTCTACGAAATACTGCGTTGATAGATTCACATTTTTTGAGAAAAACTTCCAGTCACCGTACTCATATAAAGATAAGCGACCGCGTTTAATGCTAGCTATATCGCCAAATCGAATGTATTGGGCCGCCTTAGTTTCCAAATTTGAAACTATTCGATTAAAGTTGAAGTCAATAATAATTTCAGTTTTTGACACTATATAAGTTGATCGAAAGAATCGCAGGACTGACCTTTTCGAACCATTCGGCTGCAACAGCGATCGTAAGAATGATTTTACTCCCGCAGCGATAGCTGCTGATGTGAATCATTTGTTTAACCTATATAACTAACAATACGTTTTCGTACTGTTTAAGCACTTGCAATTAAAAGGAGCCGCTCAGAAGGTAGACGAATCTACTTCCGGAACGGCTCCCTTGGCCGATGATTATTATTCCGCTACAAAAGGTTTATCCTGCGATACGGCCAGCTGGTGGAGATAGATGCCCGTTCCATCGCCAATCGCATAGTTGAGAATCCGCTTATTCACAGGAACGAGTGCGGCGCGGTAAAGAGTCGGGAATACGGGAATCTCTTCGACCATCAGCTGCTGCCATTCCTTATAAATGTCCTGGCGAACCTTCACGTCGAACGCTTCCTGAGAAACGCCTGCCGCAAGCAATTTATCCTGCTCTTCGCTCGCATACCGCGGGAAGTTGTAGATGGCGTCGCGACCGTACAATCCTGCCGGGTCAACGTCGATGCCTACTCCCCATGCGCCCTGATACACGTCTACCTTCGGATCGTCTTCGCCGTTCGCGCCGACCCGGTCGTAGAACGTATTGAATTCGACCATCTCCAGCTGAACGTTTAATCCGATCGCTTGCCACGATTGCACATAGTACCGGGCTAGAGGCTCTGCGATATCGCCCCCGGTCATCGAGATAAAGTTAATGACAAGCTCGCTTCCGTCCGGGTTGGTACGGTAGTCGCCGCTCAGTTTGTATCCGGCGTCGTCCAATATTTTCTTCGCCGCTTCCGGATCGTATTTAAGGCCCGGATTGGCGGAATCGTGATACTCCGGATGAGACGGCGGAATAAGCGTCGTTGCGTTCCAGCGCAGACCATGATAGAACCGTTTGCCGACCTGATCATTGTCTACGGCATGCCACATCGCTTTCCGCAGATTGATATCGGCCATTTTCGCCTTTTCATCCGGCGCGACTTTTCCGGCCTCCGCATCCCATTTGCCCAGCTTAAAGCCGATATACGTATAGGCGCGGTCGATTGCGCCCAGAAACTCTACGTTCGACATATCCGCATTGTCCGGGAACTGGTCGACCGGGAAGGAATCGACGAGATCGACGCTTCCGCTCTCCAGCTGCTGAATGACCGTGGTTGGATTAATGACCTTAAGGACCACTTGATCAAGGGCGGGCTCGCCGCGCCAATAATCCGTATTTTTGGTATACACGACCGATTCGCCCGGTACGATGCTTTCGACCTTGAACGGTCCGAAGCCAATCGGCTTCTCGCGCACCTCAGGCGAGGAGGAGATTTTGTCGACGGGCATATTGCCGAAAATATGCTTCGCGAGCGGGTAGCTCCATACGCCGCCGGTTAACAAAGAAGGCGTGGATTGAATATACGTGATTTTCAACTGTTTCTCGTTCAGTACTTCGATCCCGGAA
This sequence comes from Paenibacillus harenae DSM 16969, assembly GCF_000422465.1. Lineage (GTDB taxonomy): Bacteria > Bacillota > Bacilli > Paenibacillales > Paenibacillaceae > Pristimantibacillus > Pristimantibacillus harenae. The sequence continues at coordinate 404,128 of NZ_KE383844.1, forward strand.
ATCGTATCCGCTTTGCCTTCATGGTATTCCGTCATCCCGACGATATTGGTGAAGTTGGAGTCGTAACGGGGACCGTCATATTTCGGATCGCCGATGACCTCATGGGCGAACAGCCAATCCTCGGCGGTTACCGGCTTGCCGTCATGCCAATTGACATTGTCTTTAATGGTGAAGGTGAACGTGCGTCCGTCCTCCGACACTTCATACGTGGCTGCGCCGTCATTCGTATATACGTAGCTCTTATCCCATGTCAGCAGCCCTTCGTCAAACCACCCGAGCACCTGCGAGTCCGGATCGCCGGAGTAGAAGTTCCAGTTCAGCGTTCCCTCGAACGGCGTATCGGACACGAGCCCGAACGTGATCGAGCCCCCTTTAATCGGTTCGCCTTCATTTTTCTTCACGTTGCTGAAATCTTCAATCGAATAGAGGCCGTCTTCAGCGGGCTTGGCGCTCTCGGTAGGCGCCGGACTGCTCTCCCCCTCTGTCGGCGACGGGCTGTTCGTGGCATTGCCGTTCCCGTTGTTGGATGAGCAGGCGGCTAGCATCATCATAAATACAAGAAGCAGCGGTACAAATAAAGACCCTTTTAACCTTGTTTTCTTCTTCAATCGATCTCCTCCTAACAAAATATGTGCCTCTTATCCCTTCCTTTGTCTTGCGTCTGTCGCTCGCTTTAATGCTTGACCGACATTGTTTATGCAAAGCATCAGTACCAGAATCAGTATCGATGCGGGTAACCATATCCACCATCTAAACTCCAGCGTTTGCGGGTTTCTGGCATAGCTGACGAGCGTGCCCAAGCTGGGCGTGCTTTCGGGAAAGCCGAACCCCAGGAAGGAAAGGCCGGATTCCAAGCCGATGTTGGCCGCCAAGTTCAAGGTCATCGTGACGATAATAATGGAGCTTAAATTCGGCAGCACCTGGCCAAACATGATTTTCAGATGCGAGGAGCCGACCGTCCGCGAGGCCTGCACGTACTCCAGCTCTCTTTCCTGCAGCGCTTTGGATCGGATTAATCTGGCGATGCCCATCCAGAGAAAGGCGGTCATGATGAGCGAGAACGATACGATGCCGTATTTCGGCACTGCCGTAACGAAGGCAATGACAACCATTAAGGTCGGCAATATCATGAAGAAATCGACAAACCGCATAAATACGTTATCTACCGTACCTCCGAAGTAACCGGAGGCGAGCCCGATCAGAATGCCGATCATCCCGGTAAGCAGCGTCACGATAATGCCGATCGACAGGGAATTTCGAGTCCCGATAATAAGCTGGCCGAACACGTCGCGTCCGCCATAATCGGTGCCCAGCCAGAAATCGGCGGAAGGCGGCTGATTCAGCGCGAAGAGATCGACGGTGACAATTTGCTTTTGGTCCAAGACAAGAGAAACGCCGTAGACGATCACGACGACCGCGCCAAGGAAAATTAAGGATGCAAGAGCTACCTTATCCCGAACGATCTCCCGCCACAGGATCTTCCAGCTTGACGGACTTTTGCCCGCATCCTGCGCCGCCGTTTGGTCCGCATATGTATTTCCCATTCGATTCACCTCAAGGTCCCGAGTTCTTATTTAATCCGAATACGAGGATCAACGGCGCTTAGGATCATATCCGACAGCAAAGCCCCGATTATGGAAGCTGCGCCGTACAACAGCACGAGCGCCGTCACTACGCTGAAATCCCGCAAAGAAATGGAGCTGAGGAACAGCTGTCCCATCCCCGGATAACTGAAGATGCTTTCGATAAACACCGTACCCCCGATTAACCCCGTAATTTCATAGCCGAAAAAAGCGGCGATCGGCAATAACGAATTCCGTAATATATGCCGGTTATAGACGCGCGCTTCCGACGCTCCCTTCGCTCTCGCGGTTATAATGAAATCTCTCTGCTTCGTATCGATGATTTCGCTCCGCAGCAGCTGTACGGTCGTTACGGTTGTAATCAGCGCCATAGACAGCGCCGGAAGCAGAATATGATAGAATTTGCTGACGACATGCTCCCAGGTTCCCGGCGTAAGGCCCGGCGTAACGCTCCCTTCGGTCGGAAACCAGCCGAAATGAAAGCCGAACGCCCACAGCATTAATAATGCGAAAATAAACAACGGGGCGGCAAAGCCCAGGTAGGTATAACCCGTAATCATGCGGTCTGCCCAGGTGTCGTGATAGCGGCCGCTTATAATGCCTAGCGGAATCGCGATCAGATAGGTGAGCACAAGCGTAAGCAGGGATAGCCAAACCGTGTTCATCATCCGCTGGCCGATTAAGTCGGCAACCGGCATTTTAAAGCGGAAGGATTGACCGAAATCACCTTGCAGCGCCTTCGTGAACCAATCCCAATACTGCACATACCAGGGATTGTTGAGGCCGAGCCTCTCCCTCTGCGCTTCAAGCGCCGCAGGATCGATGCTCGGGTCAAGCAAGCCCGTAAGCGCATCTCCCGGCATGGCTTTGGCCAGCAGAAAGACGAGAATGCTTAATAACAAAATTTGGGGAATCATGATGATCATTCTACGCGCCGTTGTTTTCCACATCGCCCTCACCCCTTCTCAGGCAAAGCCGCTAGATGTGTTTTCGAAACGGGTCTTAACGGATACGCCAGGCCTTCTTCGTCAAAATATTGCTCATAAGCCTGTTCATATTCCGCTTTGACGGCCTCGCGAAACTTGATCAGCCGCTCCCGCTTCGAAGGATCCATATCCGGTATTGCCGTTATAAGGCGCTTCGTATAAATATGCTGCGGATTCTCAAAAATATCTGCCGTTGTGCCCTGCTCGACGTATCTTCCTTTGTACATAATTCCTATATGATCACACATATGCCTAATAATCCCAAGATCATGACTAATAAAGAGATAGGTAAGCTTTAACTGCTTCTGGATATCCTTCAGAAAATTCAGTACCTGGGCTTGTACGGACACATCAAGCGCAGAGACCGGCTCATCGGCTATAATCAGCTTCGGCTTCAGCGCGATGGCCCTCGCAATGCCGATCCGCTGTCGCTGGCCTCCTGAAAATTCATGAGGGTACTTATGGATCGTTTCCGGACTTAGGCCTACCTGCTCCAACAGCTGCTGTACCCGGCGCCTCTCTTCCTGCGCGGACAGCTTCTCGAAATTGCGCAGCGGTTCTGCGACAATATCGAGAACGCGCTTCTTGGGATTCAAGGAAGAGTACGGGTCTTGAAAAATCATCTGGATGTCTCTGCGGAAGCCGGGGCGGCTCCGCACCCCGCCCCCCAGGATGGGCTTTCCTTCGAAGAGGACCGTCCCTGACGTAATCGGATTTAAACCGATGATCGCCCGGCCTGTCGTTGTTTTGCCGGAGCCGGATTCGCCGACAAGACCGTAAGTCTGGCCCTGCTCTATCGCCAGCCGGATACCGTCCACCGCCTTGATCGACCGGAGCTTCCGGTTAAAAATTCCGCCGCGGACCGGGAAGTGGACCTTCAAATCCTGTACCTCAAGAAATGGCATGACGGGCACCCCCCTCCTTCTGATCGGGAAAGCGAAAGCTCTTGTAGCAGGTGCATCTGACAAAATGGCCCGGCGCGATCTCATGCATGCCCGGCTGCTCCTCATGCGCCGATTCGTCGATCCAGGGAATTCGCGTTCGAAAGCGGCAGCCTTGACGGGGGAGATTTTGCAGGGATGGAACAATCCCTTGAATGACATGGAGCCTGGACTTCGCTGATCCGGCGGACGGTATGGACTGCAGCAGCGATCTCGTATAGGGATGCCGCGCATCGGACAGCAGGGTGTAAATATCGGCGATCTCGACGATCTGTCCGGCATACATGACCGCCACGCGGTCCGCCATTTCGGCAACGACGCCCAAATCATGCGTGATCAGCACAACGCCTGCCTCGCTGTCATTTTTCAACCGTCGAATAAGTTCTAGAATTTGTAATTGTATCGTAACATCAAGAGCCGTAGTCGGCTCATCGGCAATCAGCAGCTTCGGCTCGTTCGCAATCGCGATGGCGATGACGATCCGCTGCCTCATACCGCCGGATAATTCATGGGGAAACAGCTCGTAGGTATGCTCCGGACGAGGAATGCCTACTTTCGTAAGCAGGTCGATAACCTTTCGTTTTCTTTCTTTGGCCGATACCTTCGGGTGATGGAGGAGAATGACTTCTTCGATCTGGGAACCGACAACCATGAGCGGATTTAGCGCCGATAACGGGTCCTGGAAGATCATGCCCAGCTCGTTCCCGCGCAGCTTGTTCAGCTTCGAAGGAGGAAGCGCGGCAATATCTTGTCCTTTGTAAAAGATACTCCCCTCGATCCTCGCCCTCGTATGCAGGCCCATAATCGAAAAGGCAAGCGCGCTCTTGCCCGAGCCGGACTCGCCTACAATCGCTAGAATTTCATTCTTTCTCACCGTCAGCGAAACGTCATCCACCGCCGCGTAATAATCATCTAAAATCCGGAAAGAGGTTGTCAGATTTTCAATTCTCAATAATTCTTCATTCAATGTAATCCCCCTTGCGAATCGGACATAGATCGTTTAATTATCAAAAAATTCTGAAAACTATAAACATAACAAGGTTTTGATAGAAAATAGAACATCGGGCTTCCATTTCTTTAAGCATATGCCATATCTTAATACTAGATTAATATACTGTCAAGTATTAACAAATATAACAATTTAACTGTTTTTTCGACACCATTCTACATGTTATTCGACACTCTTCCTGTTACTTGGAGACTAGCAAGTATAGTAAAAGCGTTCGTTAATTCGAATCCAACGCTTCCGGCGCAGGTCAGCCTTAAACGTGGATGATACCGCGCCTATTACGCAGGCGCTGCGGGGATAAACGGAAGGAGCGCCTGTAAATAAAAACAGCCGATCACGGTTGTACCCGGTCGACTGTTTTCACTATTCCATGCACTTTCTTCGGCTCTCTCAAATCGGCTGCGATGATCAAATTGGAACGCATGTCATCTCGATCATAGACGGGATGACTACGGTCTCGCTATAATGGATTTTATCCAGCATAGGAGGCTGTTTTAGTCGATCCCCGTGGCTATATTGTATTTCATCCAGCGAAAAACTCTATATAGCGCCATTTGAAGACAGGAACCCGAATTACACTGTACAGAATCCAGTATAACTCTAGGAACCTGTCATAAATGAGCTACTATCATGGACAAAATCCACTATAGGATCTAATTGTGTAAAACGGCCCGCTCTTCTCCCCTCCGTCCGTACAACCGCCGATTCTTTTTAAGGGTACGATGCATTACGCCTTATTTCCCGCGCAGAGGTATCATTGTTCCAGATATGACAATCCAGCTGCGCGGGAATTTTTTTCAGTCAAAGTAGTTAAGACACATCGCTTCGCGTACCTCCCGCATCGTCTCGCGGGCAATTTCACGGGCCCGATTCGTCCCGGTCATCAGAATTTCATCGACCGCCTTCGGTCTCGACGCATAATAGGCCCGCCGTTCCCGCATCGGTTCAATTAGCTGCTCCACAGCCTGCGTGATTAACTGTTTACATGCTGAACAGCCTAAGCTCCCCCGCTCGCAGCCTTCTCGGATCTCAGCCGATTCTTGAGGACGAAACGCGCGGTGGTAAGCGTAGATCGGGCATATATCCGGATGGCCCGGATCCTGTTTATGCACGCGCGCAGGGTCGGTCTTCGCTCTCCGTATCTTGAATGCGATCTCCTCCGTCGTGGAGTCGAGCTCGATGGCGTTGCCAAGGCTCTTGCTCATCTTCGCGCTTCCGTCCGTTCCCACAAGCCGCGGCATATCGCCTACGAGCGGCTTCGGCTCCACAAGGATCGGCTGGTACAGCTCATTGAACCTGCGTACGATTTTGCGGGACAGCTCCAGATGCGGAAGCTGGTCGTCCCCCACCGGCACGATCGATGCCTTGCAAAAGGCAATATCCGCCGTCTGGCTGACCGGATAGCCGAGAAATCCGTAGTACATGTCGTCCAAGCCGGCCGATTTCGATTCCGCCTTGATCGTCGGGTTATGCCGCAGCGAATTAACGGTGACGAACATCGAGAATAGAACCGTCAGCTCGGCGATCTCCGGCACCATGGACTGCACGAAAATCGTAGTCCGGTCCGGATGGATCCCAACGGATAAATAATCGAGCGTAATGTCCCGCAGATGGCGCCGGATTAATTCCTTTTTGTCAAAATGGGTGGTCAACGCCTGCACATCCGCAAGCAGCACGAAGGTCTCATACTTATTCTGCAGTGCAACGCGATTGCTCAGACTGCCGACGTAATGGCCAAGATGAAGCTTGCCGGTCACCCGGTCCCCTGTCAATACCCGTTCTTTGATCATTGAACATCCTCCTCAAATGTTTGCGCAGCAAACATATCTTCGAAAGCATTTGCTTATTTGGTTGAACATTGAACCGCCGCCACCAACCATCCTCCATGGCCATCACCCCCTTTCAAATGCAAAAAAACCTCATCCAATAAGGACGAGGTTATCGTGGTACCACCTTAATTAACCGATCGCCGCACTGCATGCAGACGTTCCGATCATCTCTAACCGGTGCGGAGACCCCAAATCGCGATCTCGATACCGTTCCCATGATAACGGCGGGAAACCCGGCATTCTCCTACTGCATCCAACGATGGTTCGGCGAAGCAACTCCGAAGGCCATTCGATCATACGCCGGACACCGGTTCACAGCAACCACCGGCTCTCTGCAGTCCATACTCGCATGCCTACTTACCCTTCTTCTGCGTTGTTTCTTGATATGTGTAAGATGTTACTGCATATTGATTATCCCGTCAATATCCAGCTGGATGAAGTTGAACAAGAGCTGTACCTTACGGGCGAATGAAGCTTTAGCAAAGACTGCTGAACTCTACCGGCCGGTATTACGTCACGGAACAAGAGCGATGGCGCGGATCGGCGAACCGCTTCCGCCCGCGATTTTGAGCGGCATCGCCATAAAAAAGCAGACGGGCGGCAGCTGCTCGAGCCGATTGAGACATTCGATTAAATAAATGCTTCTCAACACCTTCCGGTGGAAGTAGCAGGTGCCCGCTACGCCGTCTTTCACCGGCGTGCCCACGGCGGCGGTATCCGTACCGACAGCCCTGACCTTGCGCTCGATGAAGAAATCAGCCGCGTCCTCCGTCATCCCCGGCTGATTATCGGCATAGTAGCTCCACTCCCTGGAGGATGTCCAAAATTTCATCCAGCCGAAATGAATGAGGACGATATCCCCTTCTTGAATCGTCGTATTCGTCCCGTCCAATACCGATTGAATATGCGCCATCGTCGCCCTCTCGCCCGGCTGCCACTCTCTGAAGGTCAGATCAACGACCACGCATCTTCCGATTACCGCGTCAGGCGGTTCATGCTCAATCGTTCGTCCGGACAAGTCGCCGTGAACATGATAAGGAGCGTCGATATGTGTCCCGGTATGCTCGGCAATCGTAAGAAGCTGGTTCGCGTAACCGTCATGCTCGTGCGTCGCCGCGGGACCGATCATAAGCGGAGGATGGGACGGCCACCTCGGAATTCCCGGTTCCAGTAGGACGGATAAGTCGACTGTCTTTGAGGAACGAACAAGGTTATGAAGGATATCGATTGGATTTTCTTCTTTATTCATGGCTGCGGCAGCTCCTTCGTTTCAGGATAAAAAGCGCTATCTTCCCCATCATAGCATCCGATATAAGCGGATACCAGCATGCACAGACAGCATCCCAGGCGCATATCGCGCCGGGGATGCTGCTTCAACTTCACCTTTGGTTCTGCACGAAAACGTAATGAACGGACGATCACTTCGGCGCGAAGAGACCCTTGTACTTCTCGTTGATCGCATCCGTAATCGCCTGGCCGTTTTACGTTCACTTTTTATTCCATGTATCCTTTAACGGGACGATACGGTTGAATACGAGCCGGCCGGATGCCGTGTATTTCGGGTCTGCGCAAAAATAGCCATGCCGGAAAAACTGCATTTTGTCCTCCGGACGCCTATGCAAGACGGATGGCTCAACCCTGCAATCCTTCCATACTTGAAGCGAATCCGGGTTAATGACCTGCTCCCAGGCTCCCTCCTCGGTCGGTATTTCATCATGAAGCAGCAGCCTGTCATACAGATAGACATCGGCCTTGACGGCATGCTCCGCCGATACCCAGTGGATCGTTCCCTTCACCTTACGGCCCGCAAACCCGATTCCGCTCTTCGTCTCCGGATCATAGGTACACCGCAGCTCGGTGATTTCACCCGTTGCCGGATCCTTGACCACTTCCTCGCATCGGATGAAATACGCCCCCTTCAGCCTCACCTCCGCGTTCGGCGCAAGCCGGTGGAAGCCCTTCGGCGGCTCCTCCATAAAATCCTCGCGTTCGATATAGATTACGCGGGAGAAAGGAACCTCCCGGCGGCCCAGCGACTCATTCTCGCTATTGTTCTCGATGGACAACAGCTCCGTGCTTGCCTCCGGATAATTGGTGATGACCGCCTTCAGCGGCCTAAGCACGCACATGATGCTGTTCGTCTTCGCCTTCAAATCCTGCCTGAGCGCATGCTCGAGCATCGAGATATGAACCGTGCTTTGGGTCCGGATACCGCCGATTTCCTCAATGAAGCTCCGGATGCTGTCCGGCGTGAAGCCTCTTCTTCTCAGCCCCCGGACCGTAGGAAGCCGCGGGTCGTCCCAGCCGTCCACATAACCGCCCTCCACCAATTGCCGCAAAAACCGCTTGCTCGTCACTACCCCCGTCAGGTTCAATCGTCCAAACTCTCTTTGCCGCGGCGGTTCCGGGATATCGAGCTCATTCAGAACCCACTCATACAGCGGCCGATGGTCTTTGAATTCTATGGAGCATAGGGAGTAAGTGATACGCTCAATCGTGTCTTGGATCGGGTGAGCAAAATCATACATCGGATAGATGCACCACTTACTCCCCGTCCGGTAATGCTCCGCATGGATAATCCGGTAGATGACCGGATCCCGTAAATTGATATTCGGGGAGGCCATATCGATTTTCGCGCGAACGACCTTGGATGAAGCCGGGAACCCGCCGTTTCTCATCTTCATGAACAGCTCCAGATTCTCTTCAACCGAACGGTCCCGGTACGGACTATTCCTGCCCGGCTCCGTCAACGTTCCGCGATATTCGCTTACTTCCTCGGGCGTTAAATCGCATACGTACGCCTTCCCTATCTTCATCAATTTCACCGCGGCGTTAAAGATTTCATCCGAGTAATCCGAGCCGTAATAGATATGGCTGCCCGGGTCGTAACCGAGCCACTTGATGTCCTCGATAATCGCGTTTACATATTCGATATTCTCTTTAAGCGGATTCGTATCGTCAAAGCGCAGATGAAAATTGCCGTTGAACGTTTTGGCAATCGTATGGTTCGTGTGGATCGCGTAGGCGCTTCCGATATGCAGATAGCCGTTAGGCTCCGGCGGAAACCGCGTGCGCATGTTCCTGCCGAATGCTCCTTCCGCAAGCTCCGATCCGATCAGTTTGTGCAAGAAATGCTCGGAATGAACATCCTTTTCATTATCCATGCCTGCTCCTCCTTGTTAGCTGAGTGATAAAACTAAGCATCCAAGCTTTCTATGCCATAAAAAAAAAATTTCACCTCCAAGACTTCGCGTCTTGGGGACGAAATTTTCGCGGTACCACCCCAGGTTCGTTAATATGTCGCCATATTAACCTCTTCAAGTACGGCATGATCCTCCATGCTTATACTCTAGCTCTATAACGGGAGCTCCCGTCACGCCATCCCCGGCTAAGGTTCCAACGTGCTGCTCAGAGGCTTGGTTCAAGAAACGATCTTTGCTCCTTCTCAGCCGCCGGAGCTCTCTGTATAAAATTTCGTCCCTCTACTCTTCTCTTCATCGCGTTTGAATATTGCTTCTATGGTAGCAAACCGACCTATATTTGTAAACCGCGCTGCGGCAGCCTACATTCCGTACCGCCCGAGCAGCTCGCGGTGGCGGGCTTTCATCCGCAAATAGCTCTCCGCCGCGGCGCCGTTGCCCCAATCGAATATCGTAAATTCGCCGATGCCGAGCCCCTTGTCGTCAACCTCTCCCGAATGGCCGTAGTTCTCCATCATGAAGCCGTAATCCTGTTCGTTGAAGAAGGGATAGACCTTCTCCCACTGCTCCTTCGTCCGCTCGTTCTCGGGACAATACATCATTACGAATGCGCAGCGCAGAGCTGCCAATCCCCTTTCGATATATTCCTCCCGCTGCAGAACGATGCCGTACTCGAGGATGATTTCCGCGAATAAGCTCTGTCTCGCGTCATTCCACTCGCCGTCGCTGTTCATGACGCCGAATCCGCCCAGCGCGTTGACATGAATATAAGGCGGCTGCCAGGAGGCCTGCGTCATCAGCAGTTCGTCCAAGCACCTCTCCCCAATGGTCAGATACCTGCTCTCGCCCGTGTATTGATAACATCTGAGGAAAGCATCGGCACACCAATAGATTGAGAAATTGCATTGCTTGTACATATTATTTCGGATAAATTTGTGCCCGACATGCTCCGCGCTGCCGAAAGGCGAGCAGGACCAGTAGGTTTCGAAATCCTCCCAACGGCCAACCGGAACGACCTCGCCCGCCGTTACATCCGCCGCCTTGACGGCGGCGTCCGCATAATCGAACCGGCCCGTAATCGCCGCAAGCTTCAGCAGCAGCGTCACCGATAACGCCGTTTCCGGCGAATCATGCAGGATGTCCAGCGGCTGCAGCGTCACATAATCAAGCCAAGCCGGGAAATAACCGCGCTCGTCCTGCAGCCCGATCAGCGCATCCGCGTAGTCTACGGCATACTGAAGCAGCCTCTCGTCCTGCTCCAATTCCTCATACCACTTCACCATCCACAGCGCCGTCCAGCTCATATCAAGCACATGATAAGGAGCCGATCTCACGGTTTGCCAAGGCTTCACCGGGTTCCGGTTAGAGTTGCCCCAATAGGCCGTATCCCAGCCCTTCGACCGATTAAGCAGCAAGCCGTTCTCTTCGACCTGCTCCATCTCGGTTGCGATCACCGCAGGGAACAATCCCTCCCGCTGAGGAGCGGATAACGCCAATTCCTTGGTCAGCCTCGCCCTCTCGAGCATAGATTCATCCTTCGTTTCCAAACCGTACCGGTATACGCCATGCGCGGAACGAAGCGAGCTGAACCACGCCTGGTTCCAGATCGAGAGAAACTCTCGCTCGTTAACGGGTCCCGGGTAATTCGGGCTCTGCGTGTAATTGACGATAAAAGCAGCCGCGCCCACTTCCTTGCCGTCCAGTCGAAACTGCTGCCATACGCTTTCACCCCACGTTTCAAAAGCCCAGCGATACGTATACTGCACCAGCTTCATCAGCGGCAGCTGAAGCGGTGCCCCTTCTTGAAACAACGGGCCGCCCCATTTCTCCCACATCAGCTGAAGAACGGGGCGCCAAGGATTTTGCAGCACCTCAGGCTCATCGAAAGTGAACAAATAGAAGCCGAAAGCCACTGTGCCTGCCGTATATTGCGCTCCCGGCTTCCTCCGGTACAGGACATGCTCCTTCACCTCATATTGACTCATGCCGAGCGTGAGCACATTGCGCACCGCATCATTATCCATATACCACCTGACGTCCTGACCCTGCAGCATCAAGTCCAGATCCGGCATCAGCATCAGCGTACGCTGTTCATCCTGCACAATGAGGGCGGGAGAACGAAAGCTGTGCTGGTCGATAATATGATCGTCCGTCGGGGTCAGATGCGGCGCCCAATGAAAGGTTGGAGTAAACGCGGGCTCCACCGTAAGGCGCCAGTCATCCTGCCGGACAGGCTGTTCCAATTGAAAGGTTAATCGGATTCGGAGCACATTCGGACCCAGCCGCTCCTGTTCGACTTCCGGGCGAACCGGGCCGATCGTCCCGTATGAAATTTGATTGACGTACTGGCCAAGGTCATGATCCCCTTCCAGATCCAGTACAAGCTTCTGTTCATTTTCCACAATGACTTCCTCCTACGATTAATGCCATCTTAGATCTGCCTATCCACTATCCTCTAACACCTGACATAATGAGCCTCAAGCGAAGGGAATAGGACATGCTGCACCTCGTTTCTTTTTGAAAAGCAGATCGTGTAAGCGGTTACGAAAGACTATTTCCGTCCCCCGTTTGGCACTCATTGTACAACATAATAAACGCCGTGCAAACAGAATCTCTCGTTCTGTCTGCGTGGCGTTTATCTATTAATTGCGCTTTACACTGTAGGACGGCATCGCTCTTGAAGCAGCTATCTTTCCGTTAGAATTTTATCAATACTTGCCAATTGAATACAAATACATAATACCTCGATTGATTTCTCCAGTTCTTTCAAAGAGGGAAAGGTAGGGGCTATGCGTATATTACGGTCAAGCGGGTCTTTGCCGTAAGGAAAAGTCGCTCCGGCCGCAGTCAATGTAACACCGGCTTCGGCGGCCATCTTCACAACGATCCTGGCGCAACCGTCCAATGTATTCAGACTAATGAAATATCCTCCATTTGGTTTGTTCCAGGTTGCAATATTCTTCCCGCCCAGCTCTGACTCTAATTTATTTAGGACCATCTCAAATTTGGGTTTAATAATAGCCGCATGTTTTTCCATGTGTCTACGTACATGATCCATATCTTTCAGAAATCGGACATGCCTTAGCTGGTTGATCTTATCGGGACCAATTGTCTGGACAGCAATCTGTTTCCGAATATCAGTTACGTTTTCAACGCTTGCTGCCATTGCAGCAACACCGGCTCCAGGAAAAGTAACCTTGGAAGTCGAACAAAATATAAAAACACGGTCGGGATTTCCGGCCTCTTTACATGCATTTAGGATATTTTTCAAATAATCGGGTTTGTCAGTCATATGATGTACAGTATAAGCATCATCCCAGAAAATTCTAAAATCTCTTGCCTTCGTTTTCATATTGGCAAGCCGGTCGACCGTCTGATCCGAATAAGTGATTCCATCGGGGTTGCTGTATTTTGGAACGCACCAAATTCCTTTAATTGTATCGTCTTGGTCGACAAGCTTTTCAACTGCATCCATATCCGGTCCGTCATGAAGCATATCCACTGCAATCATCTCAATATTTAATAATTCACATATCGCAAAATGTCTGTCGTAACCTGGACTTGGGCATAAAAACTTAACGGCAGATTGTTTCCCCCACGGCAGCCCGCCGCCATAAACACCGTGAAGCATTGCTCTGCTTAAGGTATCATGCATCATAGCAAGACTCGAGTTGCCCCCGATTATGATTTCATTTGAACGAACTTCAAGTATTTGGGAAAATAACTCTTTAGCTTCGGATATCCCGTCAACACCGCCGTAATTAAGAAAATCCGAACCGTCCAATCCCTTGGATGTGACTAAATCAAGCATGCTTTTGGAAAGTTCAAGCTGTTCCGGACACGGTTTCCCTCTGGACATATCCAATTTCATTGTCTGATTCTTATACTCGGCATATCTTTCTTTAAGAGATACATCATGCTTGTTTAATTCCGCTCTATTCATGTTCCAAAAATCAGTACGATTTCCCATGCGCCAACTCTCCCGTCAGAGAAAATATGATGAACTCCATTACAGCTAATTATAATAAGAGTACTAATATAAATGAAATTCATATTTATAATATCAGATATAAATGGGATTAATGGATAGATGGCTGGCAAGGGTTTTCATAAATAGCGTCGAACCATTCGGCAGCCTTTCCGGGGTTGAACTATCGTGCAAAAAGTTCAGCGCGTCCACGACTTTCGTCGGGTTCCGCCACTTGCCGCAGTCTGTTCCGAATCGCGACGTTATCTTACCTGAAATACGGTTCGCAATATTTAACTTTAATTAACAATCAAAAAATAAGTCATTAATTCCTCATCATATAACTTCTCTTTATAATTAAATGATTCCCTTTCAATACCATATACTATAAATCCCATAGATTTATACAGTCTTCTCGCGCTCTCATTAACAGTTATAACTCCAAGATTCACTTTTTTTAGTCCGTCAATTTGGGTAGCTTTCGATAATAATTCTTCAATTAACCTTCTTCCCACATTCTGGCCTCTGTATTTGGGTTTAACATAAGTACCCCATAGATTGCCCTTATGATTGAGTTTCTTCGACTGTTCCCGAATGAATCCAACCATCCCTATTATCTTATCATCTTCTGTAAAAGCACCTAAAATGAAATTCTCTTGAGTAGCACTGATTCTAGCTGCAACCGACTCTAGCGTCTTATTAATTGATTCATCATAATCTGCAGAAAATGCTTCCGGATGATCTCGCAGTGCTTCTAGTCTTAAATCCCAAAAAATATCCACATCATCCGGCACTATGTTTCTTATAGAAATCAACATTAACTTACCTCCCAAAAAAGGATGGTCCTCCACTTCGTACCCGTTAGTTGAACAGCCTAAAGCCGATTGATGTGCGTGTCTTTAAAGCCGAAATCATACTTCAACCCATACCCCATGAAACGATCGATTCCGATATGTGCCGTCCAAATCAACCCAATTTCTATTACGAGGTCCATATGTACAACGAGTCCAAATAAAAGGACAAGCGTACTGAGTAAATACGTGTGAAAAAGATTGTAAGTTCTTGCACCTACTACATTTCCTTTCAAATACCCAAGCATTGATATGTCAGGAGCAAGTATCAACAGGATAAACAACCACCAACTGAAATCGAAACGATAATACACAAAAATACAAACAATGAAAACTACCACATTCTCCAATTTGATAAGTATTTTATTCATGGATTATGATTGCTCCTCCAATAATTCGGCCGAATATAACTACCTCTTTTGTTCCCGATAGCATAATTACATTGAACTCGGGGGTGAAAATCTCAACTCATGCTTTGCCGTTTGTATCACAGTTCATTCGCTCTAACAACTCCGAACCGAATGGGTGATCGATGATGTACCGCCAGCTACCGTCCGGCTGTTTTCTTACTACTTCAGATGTGTGACCTTGAATTTGAATCGGACTTCCGTCCTCTGCTGTGTAATGTAGAATGAAATGTGCACGGAGCAAAGCGAGAGCAGTAGCAAGTTGGCCGGTTTGAAGTCCAAAGAGCGGATCGGAAAAATTATCCATGAACCAAGCCGGACGTAAAAAGGAGGAACTAGGGGTCACCTCACTAAACTTTCCTTTTCGCCACATAAAAAAGCCCGCCGCCACAGCAGGCCCACAGGCTTACAGCCATTCACTATACGCAGCAGCCATTCGCCGCAAACTTTCCACCGGATCTCCTGCCGTAAAATACTCCAGGCCTACATACCCTTGATACCCGGCTTCTGTCAACCGCCTAAAAATGTACGGGTAATGAAGCTCTCCCTCACCGAGCTCACCTCGGCCCGGATTGCCTGCCGAATGAATATGCCCAACCCGCTCCAGCATACGGAGCAGATTCGTCGTCACATGCCCTTCGGTAATCTGTTGATGGTAAATATCGAAGAGCATTTGCACTTGCGGATGACGGACTTCTTGCAGAATATCCCAAGCCTCCTGGGAGTAGGACAAAAAATAGCCGGGATGATCGATAAGGGTATTCAGCGGTTCTACGGCCAGCGTCACACCGGTCCCCTCCAGCAGAGGAAGGCTCGCACGGAGTCCTTCTACTAAGCTCCGCCGCTGCTCCTCCCGGGGTACACCGGCTTGCTCACTGCCCACTGTCAAGATGAGCGTTCGGCACTGCAGTCGCTTCGCCACCTCCAGCGTTTCTTTTAATCCATCCAGATAAGCCGAACGTGCGGAGGGTTCTGTCAGATTCGCTTGCTTCACACAGAAGGCACTGAGCGATAAATCCAGTTCCTGTGCCAGCTTTGTCATCAGACCTAAGTCCTTCTTCTCCCAGCCCCAGAACTCGAAGGCCCGAAAGCCCTCTTCCTTCACCTTACGAAGACTGTCTTCCAATCCTAGCTCGCGAAACACGGAATCGATACATACCGATAGCTTCACACGTTACAACCTCCCATACAGCACGGCTCCAGCCTACTATGTAAATCGGAACCAGCCAAAATCGAAATTCGAGCCCGACAGGAAGAGAAAGGTCACCTTCTGCATCCCCGTCACATGTGTCCAATGCAAAGGCTGCTCTTCATATCCCTCGGTCCTTACGAATTCGACCAATTGCTGTTGTTTTCCTTCCGGACTCGTGAAGCGAAGTTGAATCGTGTTCTTCTCAATCGGTGATCTGCCGTAACGACAAGTAAGTACCGAGTACTATCCGCGGGAAGCTATAAACCTGACCCATCCCCGCTCCGCATTTTGTTGCGCCCACTGCAAATGATTGTTATCCGTATAAAGCCGATACGGACACTCTATATAAAGAATGAGATCCAAATACAAATCGTAGAGCGCTCTTCTGTCGCGCTGCGCCGGCGTCAGTTCCTGTATACCGTAGCCTTCAAGGAACGAATGAGAGTTATTGAAATGGCCAAAATACACCTCCATAAGCGGATCGCCCCATAATGTCCGTTCAAAATCGATTATCCCCGTAATTGTACCGTCCTTTACAAACACATTTCCGTCCCACAAATCCCAATGCACAAGTCTGGGCTCTGTTACTTCATCAAGCGAATCGAGCCGGAGCGAGATTTCATGCCGTATCGTATCATAATCGGCAGTCAGCTGTACCCCTGCACTCTCGCCGTCAGAAAGCACGCTTAACAGCATGCGATGAAAGGTGTCCTTCCACGAAGGACCAGCAATGCCGCCTACCGCATAAATGCCGAACCGTTCTCCGCGAATTTCATTGATTCGACGGTTATAAACGCCTAACTGACGTTCAATTCGAGACCTTTGCTCCTCAGTCAGACCCTCCTTCACCTTATTGTAAGGCTCGCCTTCCAGCTTCTCCATAATGAAGTACTCACAATTCACGAGCGATTCCGAAGCGTCATAGGCATAAACGAGCGGAACAGGAACGGAGCCATCCTGCCTCACAAGACGCAGCACCTCCACCTCGGTGTTCATAAGCCCCTGTTCGTACGTCATCATCTTCGTATTCGAAAGCGGCGCCGCCTTCACGATATACGTACGGCCGTCCTCTATCGTAACGGAGTAGGCTGCGTTCGCCCAGCCATCCGTCAGTTCCTTAACGGCTGACGCCGGTTGGCCGAATGCGTGCTCTGTTATTGCAGACAATTCACTTTCGGTCAGATTCCATTTTATTCCACTATTCATAGTTGGTATGCTCCCTCATACAATTTCGTTAATGGCTTTAAACAAATACGAGAATAGATTAACATATTTTGTATGAAGCGGAGTGATTTTTTTTTTTGGTGGGAGCTTTGTTTGAAAGGCGCTGCTTATCACTGCCAACGTTCAACTCTTCGCATTTTCGAGCTGTTCTTTTGGGAGGATTAAGGCTCGAATATGTAAAATGTCAACAGAATTTAATCAAGGGTCTGAGATAGTAATCTTGTCCTAGTTCATTTGCGTTCCCTAAAGAAAAGCCGACTCACACGTTTAGAGAAGTCTTCTATTCCAAAACTTGCCGAATCAATCCGGTTATACCAGTTCGTTATGGTTTCCAATATCCATAAAGGTACCTGTACCTCGCATATCAGAGGATAAAAATGTTTGTATGCCCATACCAAATGTTCCCATCGACTATCGTTTCCTTCCTTGATATATTCCGATACATCAAGAACTTTTCCTTTTCCCTCCTGCAAAAGAACATTTTTTAAATGAATATCCCTTGGGTTCAGCCCCTGACTTCGGACAAACTCGCGGGCCTCCTCAACGTCTTGGATCACTTTCTCTGGAACACGGATACCTTGTAGAAGACAATCATATAAGGTAACTCCTTGTTCAAAACTTAAAACCAAATAGTTAGGTCCGACTCCATAACATTGGGGGAAATACTGCGATCCTTTTAAGCGTTTGTATATACCTGCTTCCACTTCCTTTTTCTCTAATGCCTGAGCGGAATACAATTTATATGCGTAATTAGGGGTGTCCGGGTAGTAAAAGACCGCGGCATCCGTTCCGATGCCGATGCAACGCAAATCTTCTGCAAAACCGATGACGGAAACAGGCTTATTTTTTTCATGACCAACGACCTCAATATCCCTCAATGCTTTCTCAGCTTGTTTCCAATCTGAAAACATAATCATCTTCTCCTTGTTGTTTTGGCATTATTTTCGCCGACGGGTCCATTACCCTATTTTAATCCAAACTGAGCAAGCAATGCACAGTTCTGCACGACAATTCAATGTAAGTAGTGAACCATCAAATCAATTATAATGTCTGAATCGGGTTTTACTGTCCTTCCCATTTCTAAGAGATTGATTGTGAGTACTAAGGAGGAACTGAATATCTTTAAACATTGGGGACAGACTCCATTCATTGTAATCTGCTCCTTAAGACGTCATCAGATATTTCCTGCATTAATTACCCATTATCTGAACAGGCTGCCGAAATATCGGCAGCCTGTTGTTATTGCACTATCGTCAGTAATAGGTAAGCATTTGATGTGCTCTCCGGCTTTTCCCTTGCCCCACACGGAGCGTGCGAGTTTCTCCGCACTCCGCGCGCCATTCACACCCCATGACCTGTCAGACATGACGCATGCAGGAGTATTAGCGGGATGGTTTCGGGAAACATGTCTCCTTCATTTAACAAAGTATTGGTGGATCTGAACTTCCGTATCCGTTTATTCATGCCAAACAACGCCTTATACTCGTTATGACTCCCGCATGAAATGCTTCATGGCTTAGTTGAAATAGTATGATCTCTCCGATAGTGTTCATATGGAAAAACGGTTCAATTAGTCTTTCTTCCAATCTTCCTCGTATTGCGTCTATGACGTCATCTTGTTGTTTATATAAGCTATGTCGAAGTTCAATCAGCAAGGGAGGAGTTTCAACCCAAAATGATGGCATACTGCCTGAAGGAAACATGGAGTGATACCGAGGGGGTAAATGCCTTTCCTTCTGAAGATTGGCAAACACTGCATGATCCCATCCAACCAAGATGTGCCCGATATTCCACCTTATATTATTCGAGAAACCCTCAGGAATACCATCAAGAAGACGATCGTCCAGAGACTCTACTAATTCAATCGTCCATCTTCTCCACATTCTGAATTGTTCAAAAACCTGTTCTTCGCTCATTAATTCAGCCGCCTTATCCGAAATAATTCGAACTACGTCAACGCCCATTCCTTTCTAATCATTCGGCAGGCTTCTGCTACTATCCTGCCGTTCGTAACGAAGGGCTGGCATGCGCAGCCCTTCGGCATTGCTATCGTAGACGTTAGTTCAAAGAGATACTGTCTTTATGTTTACTCCGGGACCATACCACAACCGGAATGAGTAAAAGTGCGAGACCGCCTCCAACAAGAGACAGCGTTGCGTAACTGGAATTAGCTACAACCATGCCGGAAAATGCTCCGCCCGATGCCCCGGCCAGCGCCATTAACACATCAATGGTTCCTTGAGTTTTTGCACGAGTTGCAGGATCTGTGGCATCCACGATAATGGCTGTCCCACTGATCAAGCCAAAGTTCCAGCCAAGTCCCAACAATGCAAGAGCGATTATAAGTACCAGCATAGAATCTGCAGGCGCTGCAGCAGCGACGATACCAGCAGTCAGCAGAACACCTCCCGAAGCTATTGACATGGCTTGGCGACCGATTTTATCAACTAGAACGCCTGTAATGAGGGAAGGAAAATACATCGCGCCGACATGGATGCCAATCACTAATCCTACATCTCCCAAACTATGCCCGTGATGCTTCATGTGTATTGGCGTCATTGTCATAATTGCAACCATCACAATTTGAGTTAAGATCATTACGGTTGCACCTATAATTAAGCCTCTGGTGTTCATTTTATCTGAGCTCATCGTTTGCGAATCTGCTGGTTGGCTTGCTTTAGTTATAGCTTTCGAGACAACGAATGGGTCAGGCCGGAGAAAAATAAAAAATACCATTCCTGCAAGGATGAAAGCCACTGCAGCTAAAATAAAAGGACCCGCAAGAGCCGGGACACCGATTGATATTGCAAATTGGCCCGTAACATCTACCAAGTTAGGACCCGCAACCGCACCGACGGTAGTCGAAACCATTGCTATACTTATCGCTTTTGCCCGTTGGGTTGGCTTAGCTAAATCAGTTCCTGCATAACGTGCTTGCAGGTTTGTAGCGGTGCCTGCACCGTAAACAAGCAGCGATGCAAACAGAAGGACGATACTATGGCTTACTGCAGCCCAAATTACCCCAATAGCACCGATGCCACCTGCCAAGAACCCAACGGCAAGCCCTAATCTCCGCCCGTAACGTTGCGAAATACGTCCAACAAGCAAAGCGGCCGCAGCAGAACCAAGGGTGAACAAGGCGGCGGGAACACCTGCATAACTTTCCTTTCCCAGCATATCTTGTGCAAGGAGTGCGCCGACCGTTACGCCTGCTGCAAGCCCCGCACCGCCGAAAATTTGTGATATGACCACAATCAGCAAGGAACGCTTATACAGCTTTTGCCGCATATCAAGGGAATCGACGTAACCTCGCAAATGGCTGTCTTTTATACTACGGGATTCATGCGTCATCGCTTAGTACCACCTTTCTCAAACTTCATACTAAAGAATCTCCTTGGGTGAAATATTGGAATGCTCTACGTAACGCTTCCATTCGTGTACACCCTCTTCTATACGTGACGCTTTTATGCCTATGCTTTTTAAAATTTCAACCGCTCGAGCAGACATTAGACAATAAGGGCCTCGGCAATACGCCACAATTTCCTTATTAACCGGTAAAGTCGCAAGATGTTTCTCCAGTTGTTCAATAGGAATCGATATTGCACCTGGAATATGGCCCATTATATATTCATCCTCTGGCCGAACGTCTAACAATAAAACTTCTCCTTTTTCCATCAGTACCATAAGCTCCTCTAAAGCTATCGGTTCCATACTTGCGTGATGTTGCAAAATTTCAGTCTTTAATCGCTGAACCTCCACTAACTGCTTTTCGCTAAGTCGATGTAAGGACACCATAAAATCAGCGACAGATCGTTCAGCGATTTCATAAATCACATAGTTACCCTTCTTGTTGAATCGAACCAATCTTGATTCATGCAGCGTTTGCAAGTGCTGCGATACATTTGCAACACTCATTCCGGTAATCTTGGAAAGTTGATCTACAGATTTGGGGCCTTGAGCAAGCAAGTCGATCAGTTCCAACCGTTTCGGACTAGATAGGCACTTACCAATGCGGGCAAACTCCTGATAAAGTTGATCTTTCCATATTCGCTCTAAGTTCGTCACAAACTCACCTCAACTATTCAATTGTTTTATTGAATATTTCTCATATTAAAGCTGCTACTCTTTAATGTCAAGATTTTCCTTCATGTTCAGTTACTAATGATTTACAAATGAAGCTATCCTATGATACTATTGATAAAATTTTCAATAGGAGGCGTCGTGAACAATATACTAGCTGTTGTTTTGGATTTAGACGGAACGTTGTTAAATACCCATCGTGAGGTTTCCCGGCGAAACCTTCACGCTGTATTGGACTGTCACAACAACGGGATTCAAATCATTATTGCTACAGCAAGGCCTTCACGGTCGGTTCGGATGCTGCTGCCGGAAGCACTTCTGCAATTAGGCTGCATGATTTACTACAATGGCGCCCATACCGTGGACACTTCATGTCAAACGGAGGATCATGTGCTGATTGACCATGAAACTGTCTCCGATCTTTATGACGCCATTACCGCCCGAAGTGGTGAGCATCTAGTTTGCTTTGAAGCGCAGGACGCCATGTTTAGTAATCGTTCCTTGGCTTCGGAGCATTTTGATATTCTCGGCATGCCTTCAGACGCTCCGGTTCCTACGGTACTGTCCAGAGAAGAAATTAACCAGCTATGTCCTTCAAAGCTGCTGTTTCCCAATGTGCAAAATATTTACATGGAGTTGAAAAGCAGCTTCTCGCACCGGGTTAAGTTAATTCTAACAGATGGAGGCAGGCTGGTTCAGATTATGAATTCTTCCGTATCCAAGGCGGGTGCATTGGGACAAGTTTTGAGCCGAAGAGGACTTACTCCGGATCAGGTGATGGTTTTCGGGGATGATTACAATGACATGGAGCTGTTTGATCTTTGCGGGTATCCGGTGGCAATGGGGAACGCTATTAAAGAACTGAAGTTTAAAGCCGCCCGAATAACGGAGACAAATGACGATGACGGCGTAGCGGTTACACTTGAAGCGTTACTGCAATCCCGTCGTATACATCAGGATTCTTAAGCACTTAAATCAGATTAGTTATCAAGAGCAATCTGTGGAACTTCTTCCGGGGGAACCAAAGAATCCGCCCTTGAAAATTCATTTGGATCTGATAAGATTTCATCGAATCTAATCCATTTATCCATACCAAACTTTCTCCCTTAGCATTAAAAGCAAGCGTCAAACAGCCCTTATCATGCAGACATGATGAGGGCTGTTTGAATGGCGGCAACTTTGTGTCGATTTTCTCGCTAACTGGGTACTTTACTTATTGTGAGAGCAGTATTATATCCGGTCCCGGAATTCCTCCTGCGCAGCCAGCAGCTGCCCGATCTGCCGCATCTCGGCAACCGTTAAAGGCCCGAATGACATCGCCTTCGCGTTCTCAGTGACATGCTTTACGGTTCGGAAGCCCGGGATGGGAATCGTTACATCGCTTCTAGCCCATAGCCAGGCAAGGGCCCCCTGGGTCAGAGACCGTCCGCCTGAGGTCAACACTTCCCGGATAGCCCGCAATTGGTCCGTCATCTCCTGCGAAGGAACCCCGTCTTTAAAATACGTTAGCCACTCCAAGTCGCCGCGACGCCGGATATCCTTCGGATCGTGCACGTGTACCACTTCCGAATATTTCCCTGTCAACAGCCCCATCGCGAGCGGCCCGCGGTTAATGCTCGCTAATCGGTTGCGTTCACAAACATCCAGCATTGCGGCATTATCGAGAAAGACGTTCAGATTATGCTGGATCGCCACGCAATGCTTGCTCAGAGCGAAATGCTCGGCTCGGTCAGTCATATCGGTGGACCAGCCGAAGAAGCGAATTTTACCCTCGGTTACTAATTCCTCAAGCGCATCCATAACCTCCTGAGCCAGATGCTCCGGATAATCGCCCAAATGAAATTGATAGAGATCGATATAATCGGTACCAAGCCTGCGCAGCGAAGCTTCGCAAGCAGACTTGATGTAGGTACGGCTCGCATTATATCCTGCCGCCATTTTGGTTTCTTCGTTGGTGACGTACCCGAACTTCGTCGCCAGAACCGCCTTATCACGCCGCCCCTGCAGCGCTTGTCCAATCACTCTCTCACTGTGTCCGGCACCGTAATTATCGGCGGTATCGATCAAATTAATGCCGTTATCGAGTGCGCAGTGGATAGCGGCAATGGATTCCCTGTCGTCGGTCTCGCCCCATCCGAACGGCTTGCCCGTTTCCTCGTCGTACCACGGCCCGCCGATCGCCCAGCATCCGATTCCGAGCGCACTGACTTCGATCCCCGATCTTCCCAATTTTCGTTTGATCATTCCTTCATCTCCTTTGAATTTGATTTCATGTTCAGTATAATGAAGGAGATTGGATATCATAAGAGCCAAAAATGAACCAATATTAAGAACCAATTCGAAGGAGAGACATCGATTGTTCGGATTTAGTCCAGTAGAAGGCGCAGGTTCCGTCACGAAGCAGTTATGCGGCTATTTGCGCGAAAAAATCGAGAGCGGAACGCTCTCCCCCGGCCTTCAGCTGCCGCCGACGCGCAGAGCCGCCCAAGAGCTTGGCATAGCGCGGAACATCGTGATTGAGGTCTATGAGCAATTGACTGCCGAAGGATATATGACGTCGAAAGCCGGTTCCGGAACGTATATCGCCAGAGGCATCGAAGTCCGGTCTCAAGCGACGAGCTATTCCCCGTCTTTGCTAGTGTCGGCGTCCCCCGTTATCCCTGTTGCGCACAACACGAAGCTGATAGATTTTGACGCGGGAACACCCGATCTGTCTCGGTTTCCGCGCAGGCTCTGGAGCAAATACGTGAGAGAAATCACAGATTCGGAGCCTGCGAACGTATTTACTTACGGCGATGTTCAAGGAACGCCGGCACTTCGGGAAGCAATCGCCGATTATTTGCACCGGGTGAAGGGCATTCGCTGCAGCACCGATCAAATCGTGATTACGTCGGGCATCTCCGAAGGCTTCTTGTTGCTGGCCTCCGCCTTCTCGGACCGATTCCGCACCGTATATGTAGAAGAACCGACGATCGGGTTTGTCGCCGATATTTTTCGGAAAATCAAGTATGACATTAACCCGATCGAGGTCGATCATCAAGGGATGAATATAAGCCGAATCGAGCGGTCTGCACCTAGCGGATTGATCGTCCTGACGCCCTCTCACCAATACCCGACGGGCAGCATTCTCTCTATTCAGCGGAGGCAGCAGGCCGTCACGCTGGCCGAAACAGCCGGGCATTATATCATAGAAGACGACTATAATAGCGAGTTCCGCCATAAAGGAGGACCGGTTCCACCCCTGCAGCTCCTTGCTCCATCGCGAGTGATTTATGCAGGCACGTTTAGCAAAACGTTGTCGCCTGCGCTGCGGATCGGCTTCCTCATCGTTCCTCAGAACCTAATCGAGCTTGTCGTTCGGACGAAGACGGAATTGAACCTGACGACTTCCGGTATCACGCAGTCGGCTCTCGCACGCTTCATTATGGAAGGCCACTTCAACAGGCATATCCACAAGATGAGGGCTATCTACAAGCGAAAGCGCCTCTTCCTGGCAGATCAATGCCGCCGCATATTTGGCGAATGTGTTGAAGTTGTCGGGGACGAAGCCGGCATGCACGTCCAGCTTGCCTTTCGGCAAGACCTGTACGGACCGATCGATTGGCACGGGCTCGAAGTGTTCGGCGTCCGCCTCTACGCCTTCGACGACTATGCGATGTTGAAAGGACACCACCCCGGCAAGGTGGTACTAGGCTACGGGAATCTGACGGAGGAAGAGATTTCCGAGGGGCTGCGGAGAATCCGGCAATATACCGAAGCTTGGAAGCGCGGTTATTGACTTTCCTTTTCAAAAGATGAATTCATTCAAAATAGAGTAAAAAGCTTTTGCTGCTTCAGCAAAAGCCCTTTCTATATATTCGTCCGATCCCGATGTGATGGACTTTGCCGTGTACGCCGACTGCGGGAACTTCTCGTCGGCGAGCAAATCGTCGCGCTCCTTCACATGGCCGTCGCGCTGACTGTTGCCCGAATCAAGCGCCGTCATATCGACGACTCCTTCGCCAACCATTGCCGCCGCGTCGTTCAAATCAACCGTCCACGAGCCCGTCAAGCAAGGCTTCGGCCGCCTACGAGATCAGCCATGGGCGCTACGATGTCCAACTGCCGCAGAAGGTGAAGGAGCGGGAGCTTAACGAACTGATCGTATCGTTCAAAGAGATGGCCGGACGGTTGGAACAATTGGAGCATTCCCGTAATTATATGCTGGCAGGCTTGATGCATGAGCTGAAAACGCCCGTCACCTCGGTGAAAGGGCTCGTCCATGCGGTCAAGGAAAAAGTCGTGCAGAACGAGGATGCGGACGAATTCCTCAGGATCGCCCTGCAAGAGACCGGTCGGCTGGAGAGAATGGTTGCCGATCTGCTCGATTACAACGCCTTGGCCGCCGGACTCGTTCAATTAAACCGTCAGAATCTGGATGCAGCCGCGCTGCTGACTGAAATCATCTATCAGTGGACGCTGCATCAGGACGAAGATATCCGCGAGCCCGAGCTCTTGCTGTCAAGACAGCCCATAGAGATTGAAGGCGACCGCTCCGCATTCAGCAAATTATCATTAATCTGCTCAACAACATCGTACAGGCCAAACACCCGGACCGCCCGCTCCGCATCCGCATTGTACTCCGCGAATGGAAGGACGGCTGCGCCGAAATCGTTATCGCCGATAACGGCTCCGGCATTCCTTTGTCCGAGCAGGACTTGATCTTCGAACGTTTTTTCCGCGGGGAAAGCAAGAAGCAGATCATACGGGGTCTCGGTCTTGGCTCGACGTACAGCAGGCTAGCAGGCTGCTCGCGCAAGCCCAAGGCGGCGAGCTTATGTTGAAGGAAAGTACCGAAGAGGGCAGTTCATTCGTACTGACGCTGCTGCTTGTTGCAAAATAATATTCTTATGATCCGGTTCACTGAGCTGTCTGAAACGGCAAGAAAAGAGTCCATCCGGAATTGGATGGACTTGCCCTATTCTTTTCAATCCTGCCATAATGGGAAGAAGCTATAGTTGAGCTATAGTTACCCGATGAATGATGTTTTGTTCCTACCCCCATACTCCTACGATGATAACTCCCAGCGTAATTAAAATTGATGTAAGCAATCGTCTTGTACCATGTTTTTCTTGGAGAATAATTATTCCCATAATCGTACCAAATACTGTTCCTATTTCCCTCATAGGAGCGAGCTGAGCTACAGGTGCGAGCGATAAGGCAAATAAGAACAACAGATAACCAGCAGGTGCAATAATCCCGCCTAACAACATTATCTTCCAGTTTACTTTTAGTTCCTTTCGCATGCCTTTGGATTTAAAAGTTACCCATGAAAGAGCTAGTAAATTTCCTATATTTGTTGCTTCGTTTAAAACTACAGGTGAAACATAGTTCAATGCAACCTTATCAACAACAATGTAACTAGCTATGCATATCCCTACTGCCAACGCCAACACTGGCGCCTTTAATGTTGATGAATCAGAATCATTTCTTTTGAGTTTTATGTTGCTTAACAACACGATTCCTATGACAATACAGGTTACGCCTATCCATCCAAATGCAGTTAACTTTTCGTTAAGTAAAGTCACTCCTAAAAGTGGTACTAATAAAGGGCTGGTTCCTCTCATAATCGGATAAACCTGTGATAAGTCACCCACCGAATATGTAGCAGCGAGTAATCTAATATACATTCCGTGCAGGAGCATGGATGCAAGTATTGCCCAACAACCAGTTATAGTTAAGCTGTCATCCCATTCAACTATAGTCCACGGCAAAAACACAATAATTGCGACAAGTTGACAAAACCAAAGAAAAATATTTTTGTTTATGCTTCTTTTAGTATAAAGGTTCCATATTGAATGCAGGCAACCAGAACCGAGTACGAGTATTACAGCTAAACTAAACACTGGATCTGATTCCCAAATAACTTCAGAATTTCCGCCAATACAAGTCCCTCCTTAGAACGATGGTTATATTTATCAACAATCTCAATTTCAAAAATATCACCCACATCCAGCACCGAAGTAGCCATCTCCAATATAGAAGAACTCTGCGCTTGGGAATACTAACGCTACCGTAGCAGTTGATCTCTACTGCACGCATACTCCACAAATATTGAACGAAGCAGGTTCCATTTTTCAACCCTTCAAATATGAAAAAAATACCTCTTTTTATAGGGGGGCCGATTGTTATACTGTAGCTATCCGATTTCGGGAGGGAAGAGCTAGAGCTTGATACCTATTTCTGCAGGCGGTCCACCGGGTTGTTGAAGGAGTTCAAAATGAATAATATAAATAAACTAAACTACATAACATTAAGGGATCTTGTAATTATATTCCCAATAATCATAATAGTGATCGTGTTGAGAGACTTCGAATTTTCTGTTAGTGGTTATGGCGCAACAGCTCTTTGGTTAAATTCATCCATGAATTTAATTATAATTTGTTTACTACTTTATGCATTTATTCGCCTTTTAATTAAAAAAAATATTATATTTAATGAAAAATCACTTTGTTTAGGTAGGATGAAAATGCAATATTCTAATATTAAGAAAATTAATATGAGCAAAAAATTTATTGAAATATACACCAACAATTCGAAATGTCCTTTCTTTTTTTTCGTATTAACAAAGAATGAGATTGATGAAACGAAAAATATCTTTCAAAAAATTAGTATGGAGAATAATATTCCTATAAAAAAATCTTAAGAACTGTCGCGAATTTGATTTTAGTATTTACTTATTTATTAAGCTACTACAGGATAGCATAGTGAAGGGCTGCCACGCGGCAGCCCTTTCGTATTGTATGCTATCGTATCCGTTAGTTCAAGCCACTTTTGGGACTTAGAGCAGACATTATTTCAGCTTTGACAGTTGTGATTTAAATTTATAAACCGCCGGTAACCGGAAGATATGTGCCCGTTACAAACCGCGAGTCGTCTCCTGCTAGAAACGCAACAACCCCTGCCACATCGTCTGGATTCGCGATACGTCTCAACGGCGTAAAGTTACTAATCATTTGCCTGTCTGCATCGCACTAATCCAGGAGCTATCACGTTGGCCGTAACGCCTTGCGGGCCGAACTCCTGAGCGATGTAGGAAGAAAAGCTGTCCATTCCTCCTTTTGCCGTTCCATGCGCGATCATATACGGTGACGGACCACAAGCTACTGGAAATATATATGATTCGACCTGCCTTCTGTTCCACCATTGACGGAATAACCGCTTTTGTCGTTACGAATTCAGCTTTGTATACTCCCTTTCGTTTACTGGTTTGGCATGAAATTAGCGCAGCTTGTTAAAAAAAGTTCGAATGTCTTCAATCAACAAGTCCGGCGCTTCAAGCGCTGCGAAATGGCCACCCCTGTCAAATTCCGACCAATGCACGACATGATGATCGCGTTCGACCATTCGGCGGATCGAAGAATCGTTCGGGAATACTGCAACGCCTGTCGGAACGGTAGAACGCGGCCCTGGTACCCCCCACGACACTGAATCTTCCTTGTAGATGCGAGCCGAGGACCCTGCAGTCCCGGTAAACCAATATAACGACACGTTAGTCAGCAGTAGGTCGCGATCTACTGCATCTTCCGGGAGCGAAAAGGATGGATCGGTCCATTCTTTAAATTTCTCGATAATCCAAGCTAACTGCCCGACTGGCGAATCCGTGAGGCCATACGAAAGCGTCTGCGGACGCGTTGCTTGAATGATAGCATAGCCCGACGTTTCAAAGCCTTGAGAGGTTAACCTGTTATATCGGTCCATTTCCGCATCTGTCAAACCTACGCTTTCCGAAGGATCTCCTAAAGGGAAAGCGGACAACCCGTTGGAGTGAATGCCGATAACGCGATCCGGTGCAATGGATCCAAGTTTCGGAGAAATAATCGCCCCCGTATCCCCGCCTTGTGCGCCGAAGCGTTCGTAACCCAATCGACTCATCAGTTCCGCCCATGCCATTGCTACACGACTGGTGTTCCAGCCGGGTACCGTCGTCGGACCGGAAAACCCGAAGCCTGGAATCGAAGGGATGACCACATGAAAAGCGTCTTCCGATCGACCGCCATGCGCCTTTGGATCGGTTAGCCGACCGATAATATTCATGAATTCGACAATTGACCCCGGCCAACCATGGGTAAGAATCAGCGGCATGGCGTCGGGTTCAGGAGATCGCACATGGAGGAAGTGTATTTGTTGTCCGTCAATCGTGGTTATATATTGCGGGAATCGGTTCATTTCTTCTTCATACTTTCGCCAGTCGTACCCGGACCGCCAATATTCTGCGAGTTCGGCAAGATAATGGACAGGTACACCATAGTCCCAATCAACGCCGCTTAGTTCGTCGGGCCAGCGGGTGCGTGCCAAGCGCTCTCGTAAGTCGTCTATCGATTGCTGGGGAATCTGGATTCGGAAAGGCTTGATATCGACGTTATCGTTGCAGTTAATATCCTCAAGTTGTTGTTCAATCTTACTCATTCGGATTACCTCCTCTATTGTTCGGATCATGGCATGAAGCATGTTCCTGAACAAATGATAATCCATCCTTGTTGACAACGGGCTGTCAACAATCCCGATACATTTCGCTAATTTCTATCGCCGCTTTTTTTACAGCAGAAGCGATCCTCGTGGGTTCCAGCACGCACACCCCAGTTCGAAAACTAAGCAGAAAGCCAATCAACCAGTCGTTTTCCGGATAATGTACACGCACGATAAACGACCCATCGGACTGCCGTTCGATTTCGGACTCATCGAAATGATCCTCGACTTGGACTCTTGCAGCCCCATTGAATTTTAGAACCAAATCGATCATGTTATCATTACGCTTTGGGCCCCATCGCTCGTTCAATTCGGATAAAGAGACTTCCCGTCGCTCAAACTTGTCATGGAGCACTGTTAATCCGCGGATCCTCGATAGTCTGAAGTTGCGAAAATCGTTGCGTTGTAAGCAGAAGCCGTACAAATACCAGGTATACCCCTTCAAAACGAGACCCATCGGTTCAACCCGCCGCTCGGTTTCATTTCCTTGCATGTTTGTATAGGTAAAGAAAATCACCTTGGATTCATCGACGGCTTTGCTCAATGCATCGTATTTTAACTTTTCGGCGTGACTTTTTCGCCAAGGGTGTAGGTCGATCATGACGGATTCCGTCTTAATGAGCCCCTTCCCCTCTGCTTTCGACACTAATGCACCGACTTTTTCCAATAACACGTCAAGCTTCCCGCCGTTATACGCTTTTGATGATTGAAGTCCACGCAAGGCAGTCGTGAGCGCGGTGAGATCATCCATCGATAGCATCTGCCTGTCCAGGCGAAAGCTCTCCATGATTTCGAAACCGCCTTCTCCGCCCGTATAGGAAACGATCGGGATGCCTGCCATATTCAATCGGTCCAGATCGCGGTAAATCGTACGCAAAGACACTTCCAATCGGTCGGCCAAATCCTGCGCTTGCACCCGTTTCCGATTTAATAACAAGATAGTAATGGCCATAAGTCTTTCTAGATTCACTACTTCTCCCCTCTCTGACTCTCTTCTCTTTCCGGATGACGTCGTGGGATTGTTCAGCTATTGTAACCCGTTATCTTAGTCAGCTCTCGATAAAGATTTTTTGAAATATACAGCGGATTCATCATATCCAATGGCTTTATAGAAATCGCTTGCTCTTCTTGTAGCAAGTGCAACCAGCTTTGAACCACGCTCAACTGCTTTTGCTTCAATAAGCACCATAAGGTTCTTTCCGACACTCTTTCCCCTATAATCTTCTAAGACGAATAATTCCTCCACCCAACTGATTAAACCATTTGCGTAAAAAGTGGAGTGATGAAAACCTAATACATATCCAATAATACCTGTTTCAATCTCTGCAACGAATAAGTCTGCATTTTTGTTACTCAAAACTTCAAGAAAGGTTCGTGAGAAATCTGTTTTATTCAACTTAAAACTTGTCGAAAGCTGAGCGGATAAATCAAATAACTCCTCTTCATCTTTAGAAATTGCATTTCTGTAATTAATACTCATTGAATCCCCCCTCGAAATCCAACATGATAAACTTCACTCGATAATATCATTTTATGGATTATAATCCTTTCATTCCTGTCCCGGATTCTCAATGCAACCCATGAACAGCATTGTACCGGTCGAACCGTCTTCGATCGTGAAGAAGAACGGCCTGTTTACGTCCATGGTGAAGGATTGAGTAGCCGACTCCGCTTTCACTTCCACTGATGTAACCGCAGCCGCTTCCGTCCCTTGCTCATTAACTTCGATAAATGTCTTGTGCTGTACATTACTAATGTAAAGATTTGGCGGAATCGGCGCCATGTTTCCGAAGTTTGCCCGTTTCGGGTCAAAAGCGATTTCCATGCCCAAAGCTTTTAAAGCATCGTTCAATGAAACGGAATACTCCGACTTAAATCGCGGCACGCGGAGTTGTCCGTCTTCTAAATGGAACCCCTTAGTCAATTGATCGGGATCCGAGAGCAATACGGACATCATTTTACCGAGACCGGGGCTATCCACCGTTGGCAAGTAAACCACCATCCGTATAGTCCCTTTGCCGTAAGGCATGCGAACAGCCTGATACCCTTCTCCTGCTTTATACTCAAACTCACCTGATTGACTCATCATGGGAACTTGAATCGTCGACCCGTCCGGAATGGCAAATTCGCCATCGGTAGTCGCGTTTTCTTGGAACGGACGCGCCCATTCCCCATTGAAGTAGATTGCGTTTATCAGGAACAGAACCGTCAATGGATCGATTGGTCCTTCTACGATCTTCTCGATCTTTCCATTCGTTTTTTCCTTCACCCATTTGTTGATTTGATCCGGTGTTCCTGGTGCGGTCAGGTCTAGCGACGTCACTTCGGCGTCGTAATAAGTGCGGTTGTTGTCAAGGAATGTTTTATGGAATTCTTTCCCTTCTTTAGCCCACAGTGAATTCGCGATGCTTAACACTACGCTTGGATCCGCATGTTCAAGCACGTAATTCAGCACTTCGTTTCCCATGTTGATGTCTTGGAGCGTCAGCCCATTGATGCGCAGCACATCTTCCATCGCCTTCTTGGTCTCGGCGTCCGCGCCGTTATAAGTCATGACCAATGCGTTCTGAATGCTCAAAGGCGAAATAACCTTGTTACCATCGCGCTTTTCCGATTTCAGCAGCTCTTGATATAACATCAGCCCGAATTTATTATTCGCCTGCACCATTCTTTCGTTCACATCATTTGTAGTATACGTCAAGGTTGTTGGAGCTGGAGTTGTCGCCATATTCATTCTTGACACCCCTCCGCACCCAGTAACCATCAATATTGCTACGATGCAGCAGATAGTTAGCATTTTTCTCATATTAATCTCCTAGAAGCAATTTATCATCCTAGACGGGTGATAATACCGATATGTTGCAATAGGCGTGAAAACCAAAATCGAGGCACTCGTTCCACTAAAGAACGATACCCCCTGTGCCGGCGCTTCCACTATTAAAACTTTTTAATTCCAACTGCTTTCTTTCCCACAACAACTTCCAAAATTTAATCGATCAAAAGAAATGGACTTCTATGAGTTCGAAATGAAAATAGAATGCTGGCGGGGTATAATCAAATATATGATAACACGCAAGGAGGCTCTAAGGAGTGAGAATAAGCGAACTGTCAAAATTGACCAATGTCAGCATACGATCAATCCGGCATTATGATAATAAAGGTCTTCTACTTGCCGAAAGACTGGAGAACGATTACCGGGATTTTAATGAATCTGCCGTAGAACGAGTTAAGGCAATTCAATTATACTTGAAGCTTGGATTAACAATTGAGGAGATCGGGACATTGTTTAAGAGTGAAGTGGCAGATCCAGACGAATATGAATATTGCGAGGAGATGATGGCAACGTACGAAGAGAAATTAAGCACGGTGAATCGTCAAATCGAAGCACTTCATGGATTGAGGAGACTACTGGAGAGGCAAATTGTACTTACGAGTAAAAAAAAAATGACCTAACGCAGTCAAGGCCCGGGAGCATAATGAATCGCTCCAGGGCCGTTTTTATTTTATATTGACATTGACACTAGTGTAATCCTCTAAAATGAGCTTAGTCTCATCCGAAAGGAGTTTTATCATTGAATAGCAGCAACCGAAGTGAGAACATTGGTGTTGGAACCGAGAATACAGTGGGGAAGAGCAAATCGGTGACGGTCATCGGGCTTGGTCCGATGGGTCAGGCGATGGCGGCAGCTTTCCTTAAGCATGGCTATAAGCTGACCGTGTGGAACAGGACATCAAGCAAAGCAGACGAACTCGTAACAAAAGGAGCCGTCAAGGCGTCCACGATCTACGAAGCGTTGGAGGCCAATGAGCTTATCATCCTCAGCCTAACGGACTACGATGCGATGTATGCCATTCTCGAACCTGCATCGGAGGGCCTGTCCGGCAAGGTCCTAGTCAACCTGAGTTCGGACACTCCGAAGAAAGCGCGCGAGGCGGCGAAGTGGCTGGCCAACCGTGGAGCCGGGCATCTCACAGGCGGCGTTCAGGTTCCTCCTTCCGGCATCGGCAAACCGGAGTCCTCCACTTACTACAGCGGTCCGAAAGAGGTGTTCGAGGTCCACAAGGAAACGCTCGAGGTGCTGACAGGAACCGACTATCGGGGCGAAGACCCGGGACTTGCAGCGCTGTACTACCAGATAGGGATGGATATGTTCTGGACATCCATGCTCAGCTACCTCCATGCCTCTGCAGTAGCCCAAGCGAACGGTATTACGGCTGAACAGTTTCTGCCATACGCCTTCGATACAATGTCGTCGCTGCCGAAGTTCATCGAGTTCTACACGCCGCGGATTAATGCGGGGGAATATCCCGGCGACGTGGACAAACTAGCCATGGGATTGGCGAGCGTCGAGCACGTCGTTCATACGACCCAAGAGGCCGGCATCGACATCACCTTGCCAACTGCAGTTCTGGAAGTTTTCAGACGCGGCATGGAGAACGGATACGCCGGTAATAGCTTCACTAGCCTCATTGAAATCTTAAAGAAGTCCGATATTCGTCCATAAAAAAATGGGCCATTCCTAACGGGATGGCCTACGTTGAAGGTTGTTTCTTTTTTCGCTATACCTACTCATTTGCATGTACTTAAAAAAGGATCGTCCAGCCTTGCCTTACTTGATGCCTCGTATAAGAGACTCCGTCCACTTTCAAACCGCTTTGATCGAGCAGGGTGATAATATCGCCCCTGTCCCGAAGGAATTCGCCATCGGTTACCGGGATCGACATAAACTGTCCCGGCAGGATAACGCCATGTAGCTTAAACCTTCGTTTCGCCTTGTTGGCGATGGCCCACTCTGTCAGGTCGATAGCACGGTTGGAAGCATTCAGAAGCGTGACCGTTTCACCGGCTCCTCCTTCAGGCAGTATAACGGCTCCGGCGATTCGAATACCGCCTTTCACCGGATCCGGTATGACACCGGTATCGGGCACAGGTTCCTCCTCTTGGGCGCCGATCGCGTGCCCCGATTGGTCGTCCGTATGCCACAATTGGGACTGAAATGCTAGGAATACGGCGATCCATCTGTCTTCCGACGGGAAATGAATGAGCAGTCCTCCGTCCTGGTAGACGCCGTCGTCTTTCGTAAACCTGCCTTTGTTGCCTTGATTCATATGAATATTGTGAATGCCGTTGCCTGGTTCGAATCCGAAAATTTTGTCTCCCTTACCGTGTTCCGGGCCCCATCGTTCCCCGAATGCGTACAGAATGGCATCATCCGTTTCCATCGCGCGCTTGATGTAGAAGTCTAGCTTCTCGTTCAGATCGTTGTCTCTTCCCGGTATGTCGAAGGCAAGCGGCACCATGTCCTTTCGGTCGAACAGATTGCTGCGAATGTAATCGAGCGCCTGGCCGTCAGGCTTTCTTGCCAGCGGTGTAAAACCAAACGGCATAGCAGGCAAATCGGCAGTCATGACATGCTGAAAATGTTCAATCGTACAATACAAAAGCTCTGACGGATGAAGCTGTGACTTGACATTGACCGCAATACGAAAGTCCTCGTTATCTGTGCTGACGTGTACCTGATAATGGGCGTTCTGGTTCGTGCCTAAACGACGGTCGATCGCTTTGCATTTCAGTACTCCATAGGGGTGAATAGGCATAAGCAGGTCTCCTTCGATCCGGGCTCGACAAGCTCCGTTAGTGACTTTAGTTCTCAAAAAGATTCGTGACGCTTGAACTTTTCCAATATTACACTTTCCACGTGAAGGAAATAATTCCTCTCCCGATTCGTTGTAACTTTTTTGTAAAAAACATCAGCCGATGAAAAACCAGTCCTGAAGAGATCATGGAGAATCTAAAATCTAAATTTCCTGCGGACTCACCACCGAATCAATGGTCATGATACCAGCCTTTATCAAAAATCAATTCAAAGCGTTATGGTATTACCGTGCCCTGGGAATACATGTTTTTCGTTTGTACTTCTTAGTTGTGACCAACTAGTATCCACCTTCCCGTTCGACTCAATATTCATATTGTTTTGGAAAGGCAAATCACCTATAAAAATACCTAATCTTTCGATAACAATACTGATGGAATCATCTGAGTGACCTGGTGTGTGAAGGATATAACCAGGAATACCCAATCTCTCCGTGAATGACGGTTTATCGTTTTCGTTGATTATGTTTTGAGGGTTAATTACAATTTTTTTGAAATCTTGAAACTTTTTCATAGATTCATTTGCGGATTCAAGGAAATCCAGTTGCGATCTGCTGATGATTATTTCAACGCCCAAGGATTGCATCTCTTGTGCGATTCCACAATGATCGGGATGAAAGTGAGTGACAATTAAATAATGAACATCATGCAAAGGGATTCCATACTTTCGTAATTGACTCATCATCTTTCCAAGCGTACCAGGCAAGCCCGTATCGATTAGAAGATACTTTTTTTCGTAGTCGATCGCATAATAGTTTGTCGAACCATATCCAATATTTATAACATTCATTTGCTCCTCCGTTTTTTCCATTCATATTTATTGATATAGAGATCCCCCACAACTTCTGCAATGGGATGGAATCGATCATATGACTGGTATACATCATTTGCCCATTTTAATATTGTTGATTCGAGTTCTTTCTGCCTAAGTCCTATTATGTCCGTAACAGTTAAATGCCCTCTTTCTTGTACGGGCAATGCAGGGATCACGTTATCCGGGTGTGACAATTTGTATAGATCCATAATATTGCTCAACTGAGGTGTTTTCGAATACTCCCATTCTATATTTTGATCAAGTATTAAATACTGTCTGGTGAGATGCAAATTGTTGTTCCATATCCCATGAACCTCCGAATGTTGCAAACAATGCGCATCGGCAAATATAAATTGGTACAGACCGTTTTCACCTGCAAAGTTACTTGCCATATCATTAAAAACATCAAAACATTCAAATACTCCACCATTAGTATTTGACCCGCAAAATTGTCATTTACCGTAACGCTCCAATTTCACGCCTTTTTTCAGGGCTTGTCGCTCTATATTTTGCATAAAACTCTCCTTCGATCCTTCGATAATTATAATCGAATCAAAAGTTTCCCTTAAATCATCCTAACATTACTCAACATAGCTTTGTAAAAAGCTATTCATGTGAAGCAAGAGCGGAAGGATATCTTTATTCTGATTTTGTTTTTTGTCGAATTGTTTCAGTCTGATCAGTAAATCGATAATTTGATCATTCTTTTTTTCAAGATCTCTTACTAATTCGCAGATGGGATGCTTTTGCTCCAATACGATGGTTCGAATATTCTTTAACTTTTTACCTGTTATTTTCATAATGAATATTTTCACAAGGAGGATCAAATCATCATTAGTCACCATCTTCTTCCCATGCTTTTTCTCAAGTGAAAGTAGACCTAAACTGTTGTAATAGGAAATCGTTCTTTCGGTAATGCCGGTAGCCCGCTCTAGTTGACCCGTTGTATAAATTTGAAACGCCCCCTTTGAAACCACTATAAGGGTTAACGCTACGTTAGAGTCAATATATCAATACAGAGTGGAGAGTGGGCATACTCATTTTTACCTGTTTCTAATATTGACGCCTCTACCTTTAACTCAACTCTCCGCTTTACCACTATTTGTGATACGGTTCTCCGTACATCGGTAACGGCATATTTTAAGGCCATCCCTTATTTTTCATGGACGATCACCGAAATTCTTGAAGATTTCAATGAGGCTGGTGAAGCTATCATCAGCATGACCACTTGCAGTACCACGCTTGAAGATATCAAGAACGGCGGTGGGTAGAGAAGTATCGACACCTGCTTCTTTGGAGGTATGAACGACGTGCTCGATGCTCGCCAAGCCCATAGCAAGTCTTTCAACGTCGCCATGGTGCTTTCCTGTGTCGATACGAAGGGTGTAGAACTCAAGTAACTTAGATTTCCGAGACGTATGGCAGGAATTGTTCACCTGTAATGCCGTACGCTCTCGCCACCGCAAAGGCGTGAAGGTAGCTGAGCATTGCGGTCCAGAAGACATCTATCTGAATTTGGTAATACAACATGGCAAGTCCTGGGTCCTCGCCCTTATAATCAGTTCCAGTTAGCACCTCAAGAGTCTCCCTGTGAGCTTCGAAGATGTCAATCGGACCACTATAGAGTGTAATAGACTCCATATTGCCGATTTCTGAAGGTGAGGCTAACACGCCACCGGTGAGATGCCAGGCCCTGCGTTCGGTTAACCACTTCGCTGCTTCGCGTACTTTCTCCGGGGTATCCGAACTCAGGTTGACAATAACTTTGCCGTATAGTCTCTCCGAGACCGATTCGAGTATTGCATACATTGCATCATAGTCCGTCAGGCTGAGAATGACCAATTCGTTGGAGGCAAGAGCCTCGTTAACCGAGGATGCCTTAATGGCTCCCTTTGTCATAAGCTCGTCTGCTTTCTCTGAAGTTCGGTTCCATACGGTCACTTTGTAGCCGCGATTCAAGAAAGCGCTAACCATCGCCTTGCCCATGGGACCTAACCCGATGACCGTGACCGATGAGCGATTCCCACCTGCATTAGCATCACCAAATGACTCGTTGTTTGTTTTCTCACTTTGATTACTACTATTCAATGGAGAAACCCCTTTCAGCTTAAAATTCGATTTGGTGATAAATACTCTATTATAATCTTTTATTCCACCCGTTCCGACATCCTGAGCAGCTCAACCAGTGATGAGATGCTGTGGTCCCGATGGCCTGTCGCTACCGCCCGTCTAAGGAGATTATGCATAGGAGCGTGCCAAGTGACGTCAATGTTCGCCTCCTCGCCTATCTCAAGGTCGTATGCGATAGACTCATGGAAGATGCCGACAGAGGAGGCTGGCTTGGTGTAGTCACCTGAATCGATCTCATCCGCAAAACCTGGCAGGACCGATCCGATCATCTCAAGCCATTTAATGGAATACGGTACCAGCGAGCTTGCCTGCAGGCCGCGTGCCTTTACAAGGGCGGCACCCTGGAAGAAACCAAGGAGGGCCGGCAGCAACGTTCCTCCCACGGCGAACTCATAAAGTTTGGCGAGGTCCGGTTCCCCACCAAGGTAGACGGTGTCGCCGCCAAGCACCTTCAACGTCGTCTCGTACTCGTCGAACGTAGCCTTGTCACCACTGTAGTACAGGAGGGTGTCCGGTTTCCCTACGGCTGCTGGTACATTTTTGACTGCTCCGTCGAGAAACCTCGCACCGTGTCCAGTTGTCCAAGCGGCCATCTTACGAGCACCTGCAGGTGTACCAGAGTTCAGAGAGACTAAGGTTCGGCCAGCCAGTACAACTCCAGCTGGTTCCATTGCCTGGATCGTGGCATCATAAGTAGTAAGGCAAGTAATAACTAATGTGCTTGCCGAGATTGCGTTCTCGATTGTATCCGCGTGTACCGCACCCATGGCAATGAGGGGAGCAGCTTTCACGGCACTGCGGTTCCAGACCGTAGTCGGATGTCCTGCCTTGACGAATGTTTCGGCCAGTACCGAGCCCATATTGCCCAAACCGATGACTGATATTGATAAGCGATTCTCGCCCACCATCATTTCCCCAGTAACGATAGAGTTGTCACTTAAATTTTCCCCTGTACTACTTTGATCTTTCCTCTCCAATTGAAAGTCCTCCCCTAATAAATGAGTTAATTTTGAACCGCAAAACGTCTTCTCTGCGTGTTCAAGCCTGATTCTAAAGTATTACACTAGTGTTAGGGTCAAGAGCTGCCGTAAAAACAAAAAAAGACCACTGAGCAAATAACGATGCTCCATGGCCTATGTGCGAATAAGTGTTATTTTTTTACAACGTCAGCAAGCGAGACAAATCAACTCATTGAAAAAATTACCGCCCAGCATCTTGTCGTCGGGATTTAATAGATTTCGCCTTCATCACCCGAACTGTTACATTGAGTCGGGATTGCCGATGATTCATACGGCTTAAATACTTTTGACATAATGGTGGGACTGCTCAAGCATTTATTCGATTCAAAATCCAGCTTTACTAATCCTACTCCTATTATTTTGCTTTTTTGAGGGATAAAAACTTGGTAACAATATTTCATTGCTTCAATCATCTGTTCTGAGTAAAGCTGTAATGCGACAGTGCAATGGGGGTTCCAATTATCGGGGATGTAATATTGGTTTGCAAACTCAAGTAAATCTTCGAATTCCTTATGATATTGTTTATGCAATTTAATTAAGCCTTCTGTGACAGTTGGATCTATAAATAATGTCCCTGAAGTCGGGAAAGATGCGAGAATATCAAACTTAATATCAAGTTCTGATAGATTTTCAAAAAATGAGTTGAATTGTGTAGAATACCTTTCCAGATCAGGGATATCCTTGTAGACCGCCGCAGTCATATGCGGTCTTATTTCGGAAATCTCGTACATATTTGATGTTATTTGTTCATCATGTAGACCCTTCCAAATACTTTTAACATATTGCTCAAATTTTTCTTCGAAGAAGAACTCGACAGCGTACAAGCATTATCACCTCACATTATAATACTTCATATTACTATTTTTTTGGTGCTTTTATGTAAACTATGAATTAACTTTACCCGTCTGCCCGTTACGGAGAAGGCTGCCTATACATTACTGTCGGCAGCCTTCTATTGCAAATCCGGAGTACAAGCATTCAAACTCTACACTTGCCCCTCCCACTCTAGGTAGAACCGATCCACATATTGCTCCATGTATAGATGGCGTTCTTCAGCTATTTTTTTAGCGGTAATTGTATTTATACGATCCTTAAGTTTAAGCAATTTTTCATGAAAATGGTTAATTGCAGTGCTTTTATCATGACGATACTCTTTGGGTGTCATAGAATCACGAGGTACTATGTCGGGGTCATAAATAGGATGGCCTATCCAACCAGCATAGAGAAAAGTTCGTGCAATCGCGATTGCCCCAATTGCATCTAGACGGTCGGCATCTTGCACCACTTTTCCCTCTAATGTTCTCATTGGTGGATTAGTACCCGCGTTGTACGACATCGTTGAGATAATTTCCAAGACATGCCTGCATTCCTCTTTATTAACCAATTGAGTTTCTAGCCAGTCGCCTACTTTACGGAGCCCGCTCTCCTTTGATTCATTAAGCTTCTCATCAGCTACATCATGTAAAAGAGCAGCTAATACACAAACGAATATATCAGCACCTTCTGCGTCAGCTAATCGTTTACTCATTTGTACAACCCGATGAATATGCCACCAATCATGACCAGTTGGGTCGTTACTCAACTCAGCTTTTACAAACGCTTCCGTTTTCTCTATTATCTTCTTCTGTCTTAGTTCATTACTTGATGTCATATAACTGTTCAACTCCTTCAATGCCAGTCTACCATTTAGAAAATTCCAAATCCGTGTCCAACGCGTTCTCCCAATTGCTTAGCACTTTCTTCAAGATTTCTAGTTGCCCTTCCAATGCGTAATTCGAATCGGAGTAACAGCTTCAAACAGCTGAAAAAATTCTCGATTTCGCACTCGTAAGTCCAATAATTGATAGAGGCCACCCAGCTTCTTCCACTAACATAGGAGAATTATCGAAAAACATATCCTTGCCAAAACTCGCTCATCAGTTCGTTGGATATACGAAGCGCTTCTTCGCGGCTGGAGGCAGGTGTAGACAACATGTAACCATCCTCTCCGTTCCAACCTTTGCTTTCATCCTGCCCGCTTTGTTCGTGAATGGAAATCGTCACTTTCCGGAAATCGTCGGTGGTGTAGATCATGCCGTAAGAATAGTGCTTGGGATGCGCATCCTCGACATAATGGTAAACCACCCACCCTGAACGGTTATTGTCCAGCGGAATCGTCAACTGCCTTTGGTTTTCTGGCACCGGCAGTTCTTCTCCCTCGATATCGACGATTCCGTTGAAGGTTTGATCCCCCAGCCAACTCCTGTACAGCTTCCCTTGAATACGAATGCGTACCAGCTCCTCCGTGCCGCGATTTTCTTTCCCGAGCCGATATTTGACTCCTTGCGCATCAAAATCTATATCCCTTGGGACGTAATAAAATGCTACGCCACCCACGATGATCAAGAT
Source organism: Paenibacillus harenae DSM 16969 (assembly GCF_000422465.1). Taxonomy (GTDB): domain Bacteria; phylum Bacillota; class Bacilli; order Paenibacillales; family Paenibacillaceae; genus Pristimantibacillus; species Pristimantibacillus harenae. Next base: position 445,909 of record NZ_KE383844.1, read on the forward strand.
CGCGAACGAGAGAAGCGCCTTCCTCCGCATTATTTTTCACCCTTTCTGGCAAGCAGCAAGAAGCGAACAGCACCGCTGCGGAACAAACCGCGATCGGCGTCGTGGTTGTTCCTCCCGACCCGTGCCGCTAACGAGGCTGCGGCAATTCACCGGCTGCCGTCAAATTGTGCTTATTGAGCTAATCGTGTCCCTTTAGCGTACAGACACGCTGCTCCTCGCTCACTTTTTTACTCGTATATATTGACGTTCTTTCCACTCGAACTCATTCTCCAATTGAAATGTGGATAGTTCAAGTACGTGATCGAGCTCCTTTTTAGGTGTGTCCGCAAATCTCTCCTGTCCGTATGCCCAGCAGGAGTACAGTTCTATATCTTCACCGTTCCCCATATTACGACGCAAATAAGCGAATAGCTCTGTTAAGCACTTTTTGCTGGTTTTATATGAAAGGGGATGAGACTGTTTAATTTCGTCATTGATCTTGAAGGAACCGCCTTCAGGGTCTACTTGGTAAACCCAAGGATGACGGAACAGATGCGAGTAATCTTGTCTGGTGATGGGCCCGGTTATATATAAACCTGCAGCATCCTCCTCAGTCTCATAAATCTCCATAAGCTTATCGCCTTGCGGGTATTTCTCCAGTAATAATTGCGTGGGGAGTTGATTCCTGGCGGCAGGATTCACTTTCGTTACATAATCAATAAGAGTAATGAACGTTTTTTTCTGTCCGAACGAACCCGTTGGAAGTTCATGAGCTGCAGCAATATAATAGAATAGGGTCACAGTATTCATTTCATCTCCTATTTGTAGCTGATTCCGTTGATTCTTCTATTATTTATTCTGCATATCCGCTCCATTAACCTGCCCGTCTGCGGTTTCACACCCTCCCCCCTTCCGTCTTTCACCCGCTAGCGCAATGCGCTGCCAAGCGCACAAAAGACCGTTCATATCCGGTATACGGGCTATGAACGGTCTCCCACTTCACATTTTAACAGTTGCCGGTTGCCGAAGTCAGCTTACCCGAAACGCCGCTTTCGCCCACTTATACTCCGGGTCCGTCTGCGTTCCATCCTTGTAAGTCGAGATTAAGGCCCACCGGTCCTTGCCGGACGTATTCGGATAAGAAGCATGGTATAACAAATCATGGAAAATAATAGCATCGCCTCGCGAAGCGGTCAGATCAACTACGGTCTGGCCTTCAAGATCAGCATCCCCCAAACGATTGATGAAGCCGAGGCCGTCCGACGCGTCGCCGCCATGAAACGCCGCTCCCTTTAAGTGGGATCCGGGCACGACTTTCAGGCAGCCGTTTGCTGGTGTGGCATCGTCCAAGGCAATCCATACCGAGATTTTATGGCTTCCTTTCCAGTAAGGGTAATCCTGGTGCCAAGGCGATCCGAAATCGGTCGACGCATTTTTGAACACGAGCTTGTCGCTCAAAAAAACGACTTCTTCTCCGATAATTTCTTTCATCGCCGCGACCAAAACCGGATGCGCCGCGGCTTTTTTGAACAGGGAGCTTGCCACGGCCATCCCCACATAGACGCCTTCCTTGCCGACGCCGTTTTGTTCCACTACTTTTCGCGCTTCTTCCTTGTACAAGGCTGTTTCTTCCTCGGAATACAATCGGGGAAGCACGACATACCCGTTGCGCGAATATTCCTCTTTTACATGTGATGCCATAGCTTATGGCCTCCTCGTCATCGGTTTTGACTGCGTAATACTAAGTTATCTCGCTTGGACGAACTTGGAAATGCACTAAGCCTGCTATTTTGTGACCCGAAACGAACATATTGGCTTATTCATGATTTCGGCGGTTTTTTAAGGAAATGTGTAGATCAAATACGTGCACAAAATCGCTGTTCCCCTGCATTGAGGCACTTGATCGAATCGCCCATACTAAAACCATGATTGATCGGGGAAGGCGCCCTATCATCTGTGGCCCCGTATCTGCAAGATGCACATATTCCTGCACAATGATCGGGACTACGATCAGTAGGCAGCATGACAAGGTGTAGTACAATACGTATATGAAACAAATACGAGGAGCGCTTGCCATGTCATTCGATCTTATTCGTTCCACCGTCGATTTCGGCCGAATTCGACTCATGATGTCCGGCGATTTTATCGTGAAGCCGGGTTGGGTTTACGGTCCGGTCCGCCATCAATATCATCAAATCGTTTATTTTCCGACCGGCACCGATACCCGGTACGTTTGCTCGAACAAGGCGATCGTTCTAAGCAAGCCATGCATCATTATTACGCCGCCCGGAGAAACGTATTCCTATGAATTCGACAAATCCCATCCGGTAAGGCATCTGTTCATCACCTTTTACTGGGAAAGGGACCTTTCCGACGAGAACAACTCATTGCCGCAAAACGAATCCGTCTGTCTGCATTCCGTCGAAGAGACATTCGTACCGCTCTTGATCAAGCAAATCTTGTATTTGTCCAGCAAAAAGGTTTACTTGTGGGAAGACCGGTGCAAGCTGCTGCTCGCTTCGGCGCTTGCGGAGCTGGAAGGACTGAAGGGCATGCCTTCCTCCAAGTTCGCGCCCATCTCCGATACGAAGCATTCCTTGCCCGTATTGAAAGCTTTGGATTATATCGACCGTCATTTAAATGAGCCGATTACAATCACCCGGCTCGCTCAGGAGGCGGGTTGGAGCCATGAGCATTTCACCCGGAAATTCGTTCAGTACACGGGCATGTCACCGCAGAAGGCGATTTTGAGACGCAGAATCGAAAGGGCTTGTCAATTGCTGGTGCAAGAGAGATGGAACATTTCTGAAATCGCGTATGCCGTCGGGTTTCAGAATGTGCATTACTTTTATCGGACGTTCATGAACGTGAAGGGTATGACCGCATCCCAATACCGGCAAAAGTATTCCGCCCCCAATCTGAAGCATTTATCGCCCGTCAACGACTTGGATGCTTCGTATCCTCTGAATCATTATTACTACTACTCCTGAAAGCCCGAAAGGCAGGTGACGTCTATGGCAGCCACGTTGGACGGATCGGACAACCCGGAAAAATCATCGGAACGGAAGCCGGGTCGCCCGGGCAAATGGAAGCCGTTCCGCAAAAATTGGGATCTGTACTTGATGGCTGCGCCCGTACTTGCGTACTTCGTCATTTTCGAATACGTTCCGTTGTACGGCTTGCAAATCGCTTTCAAAAACTTCGTCGCCTCGAAAGGAATATGGGGCAGCTCGTGGGCAGGCTTCGTCCATTTTGAACGTTTTTTTGACAGCTATCATTTCTGGAGATTGATTCGGAATACGCTTGGCATCGGTCTGTATGAGCTTGCCGTCGGATTTCCTTTGCCCATCCTGTTGGCGCTAATGATCCATGAGGCGCGAAACCGGCTGTTCAGACGGTTTGTACAAACGATCACCTATGCGCCGCATTTTTTGTCGACGGTCGTCCTGGCCGGTCTATTGTTTATTTTCCTGTCCCCGCAGACGGGCTTTGTGAACCAGTTCATCCGCCTGTTTGGCGGAGACCCCGTCTCTTTCATGACGGAACCGGGCTGGTTCAAGACGATTTATGTTCTGTCTGGCGCATGGCAGCATATGGGATGGAGCTCGATTATTTATTTGGCCGCCTTGGCCGGGGTCGACCCGCAGCTGCACGAAGCGGCGAGAGTCGACGGGGCCGGGCGAATCCAGCGAATATGGCATATCAATCTTCCCGGCATCATGCCGACCATCGTCATTTTGCTCATTCTGAACGCAGGCCGAATACTAAGCGTCGGCTTCGAGAAAGTATTTCTGATGCAAAATCAGTTGAATATGGAAACGTCCGACGTTATTGCGACCCATGTATACCGGATGGGCATTGCGGGAGCCCAGTACAGCTACTCGACGGCAGTCGGCCTGTTCAACGCGGCCGTCACGTTCGTCATGCTGATCGCGGTCAATGCCATCGCCCGCAAAGTCAATGAAACGAGCCTATGGTAAAGGGGGGGCCCGGAATTGGGGCAAACGAGAGCAGATAAATGGTTCGAAGCTTTTATTTACGTATCGCTGTCGCTTACGGTCCTGATCGTCGTCTACCCGCTCGTCTTTGTTATAAGCGCTTCGTTCAGCGATCCTTCGCACATTATGAAAGGGAACGTATGGCTATGGCCCGTCGAGTTTACGCTTGACTCCTATACGAAGGTGTTTCAGAACAAAAACATATTGAACGGATACCTGAACACGATTGTGTATACCGTTGTCGGCACCGCAATCAACTTGTTGCTCACGACGATAATTGCTTACCCATTGTCCCGGAAAGATTTCGCCGGCCGGAACGTCATTACCGGATTTATGGTGTTTACGATGTTTTTCAGCGGGGGAATGATCCCGACTTATTTGCTGGTCCGCGATTTCGGCATGCTCAATACGATATGGGCACTCGTCATTCCCGGCGCGGTATCGGTATGGAACGTCGTTATTATGCGAACGTTTTTCCAGAGCAGCATTCCGTATGAAATTCAGGAATCGGCCCAGATCGACGGCTGCTCCAACATCCGGATTTTGCTCCGAATCGTTTTGCCGTTGTCGATGCCGATTTTAGCGGTCATGACTTTGTTTTACAGCGTCGGCCATTGGAATGCCTTTTTCAACGCGCTCATTTACATGACCGATCGCGGCCGCTTTCCGCTGCAGCTGTTTTTACGGGAAATATTAATCCAGCACGAGATGACTGACATGGTGCAGGTTCAGGACGAGTCGCTCGTGAAGCATATGATGCAGGTGGAAGGGTTGAAATACGCGGTCGTTGTCGTGGCCAATCTTCCTGTCCTGCTGCTGTATCCGTTTTTGCAAAAGTATTTCGTCAAAGGTGTTATGGTGGGGGCTTTGAAGGGATAACCCTTAAGCAATACATGACAGATCTTGATTAGGGAGGATTTGAGATCCATGAAGAAAAAATGGAAAGTGTCGATGGCTGCCGCGATCTGTATGACTTTATTGGCGGCGGGATGCAGCGGAAACGGCGAGGACGCCGGGAAGACGACGGATCCGGGAGGCGCAGAAAGTCAGCCCAATATGAATGCGGCCGGATTTCCGATCGTGATGGATCAAATCAAGTTGACCTTTATGGCGGGCCAGGCGCCGACGACCAATCCGGACTGGAACAACGTAAGGCTGTTCAACGAGTACGAACAGATGACGAATATCGATATCGAATGGCAGATGGTTCCGGCTGCCGGACTGAAGGAAAAGTTCAATCTGGTCATGGCCAGCCGGGATTATCCCGACGCTTTCCATACGGCCAGACTGACGGCGTCCGATCTGACCAAGCACGGCCAGGAAGGATCGTTCATCAAGCTGGATGATCTGATCGACAAGCATGCGCCGAACTTCAAAAAGCTGCTCGACGCAAATCCGGCTCTGAGAAAGGGCATTACGATGCCGGACGGACATATTTACTCGTTCCCGACTTATTACGATCCGAATTTTACGTATTTGCTCGTCAGTTCGCCCCTGTGGCTCAACAAAACCTGGCTCGATAAGCTGGGTATGGCTCCACCGGACACGACGGACAAGTTCTACCAATATTTGCAGGCCGTGAAAACGACCGATCTGAACGGCAACGGCAAAAACGACGAGATTCCGTACGCGGGGATCAAGCCGGACAATTTGATCAATCATTTGAAAGGCGCCTGGGGCTTGACGAACCGCGGACGCTTGCATGCATATGTCGATATCGATCCGCAATCCGATAAGCTGCGCTTTGTTCCGACCGATCCGAAATACAAGGAGATGCTGGAATATATACATAAGCTTTATAAAGAAGGGCTGATCAATCAAGACATCTTCACGGTGCAAAACAACGAATTTTATGCGAAAGGCTCGGAAGGCATCTACGGATCGTCGATCATTACAAGCATGGAAACGCTCATGAAGCTGACGAATTACATCGGTGCTCCCGCGCTTGAAGGGCCTCACGGCGACCGCGTGTTTTCCTTTATCGGTTCCTCTCTCGCTTCTCCCGGCGCGTTCGTCATCACGGACAAAAACAAGCATCCGGCCGAAACGGTGCGCTGGATCGATTACTTCTACGGCGATGAAGGAAACCTGAAGTTTTTCATGGGCTGGAAGGATGATACGTACGAGGAGCAGCCGGACGGCTCGGTGCAATATTCGCAAAAAATGGTCAACAGCCCTGACGGTAAAACGCTGGAGCAGATCGTCGCGCAATCTTTGACATGGCCGGGCGGTTCTTATCCGGGCATCGTGAAGGAGAAGACATTCAAAGCCGCATTGCCTTCGATGATCGCCGCCACGGAAACGGTAAAGCCGTATCTTCCGGAGGAAGTGTGGCCGGCCTTCATCTATACGCTGGAAGAGAACGATCAGATGACGCAGCTGCATAACGACATCGACATTTACGTGAAAGAAACGCAGGCGAAGTTTATTACCGGCAGCATGTCGTTCGCGGAATGGGACAAGTACGTGGAGCAGTTTATGAAAATGGGCCTCGACGAGTATATGAACATCTATAACGCCGCATACGAACGCTACAAGAAAGGTTGAAGCCATCATGCTGTGAAAGCGATGCTTCGGTGTGTGGATCATTTTACCCATATTCCTGGCAAGAAGCGCGCTTCTCGCCCATATGAAGCGCTCGTAAGGATCGACGATTAAAATTCACCATAGATTACATCTACTTTGCGGGTGGTGACACCGCCTGCAAAGTAGATGTACATAAATGTAATAAAACTTAGGCAAGAAAACGACAGCCCTTATGTCCGCTGCCGTTTCATCGCATTCATTTTAATCCGGATTTTTTCAACCTTTTTATCTGAGAATCTTTAATGATTCTCCAAAGCCAATCGTATACCCTTGTGGATCCTTATTGCGAACTCTTTCATCTGATAATTATTTGTCCTGAGTTCGTATTGAAAAAACGCCCTTTTAAATTTGAATTCAGCATATAAATTATTAATGCCTTCTACCATTGCATATACGTTTACGGCATTTTATCTTACTTTCAACCACTACGACATGGAATCTCTCCTTCAAAATCAATGTTCAATAGAACGGTTCTTGCAGCATTATCTGGGACATAAATAGCATACGAAGAGTTAAAAATCTTCATAAATCCGTAGCTAACCTTCCTCAGTAAATCATGTATCTCATTATCCACTAAAAATTGTCTCCATCTCAGACACAGACAATCAGTAATACGGGTTTGCTTCCAAAGAACGTTCGTACGATCCTTAGCTCAAGGTTGGTATATGAAAAGAAGGGCCATCCGATAAAGGATGGCCTTAATACTTGCCGTTACAAACATCACGGAGAACCCTACCTAAATGACTGGCATTCAGGCACAGTCAGCCATCAGGTTGTTTGGCTCCGCCATGATTGTCGCGTTCGATATGCGCTTGTCCCCAACCTGACAGCGAGCTCATAATCGGAATGAGAGTCTTGCCATAATCACTAAGAGAATATTCTACTTTAGGAGGAACTTGTGGATATACGTTTCTGATGACGACACCGTCATCTGCCAGCTCCCGAAGTTGTTGTGTAAGTATTTTTCGTGTAACTTGTGGCAAAGCTCTCTGTAACTCTCCAAAGCGCTTTGTTCGGCCAATCAGGTGCCGGAAGATATGAGGCTTCCACTTTCCGCTGATTACGGCCAGAGCCTTTTCGACAGGACAGAAAAGTTTTTCTTCGTTCATATTCTATCCTCCCCTGTATCAAAATGGATACCATGTTACTCAAAAGTGCGTTCTTGAGAGAATTCTGCTCAAGCAATTATAATACAAGGCATACAAGCCATACAAGCTGAGCATATTGCGGCGTTTGCAATTGGCGTTGTTGAAAAGCAAAGCATTGAGGAAAAATATATTAGACAAGGGAGAGAAGAATTCAAATGTCAAAATCAATGATGAAGGCAGTGCGTGTGCATGATTTCGGCGATCCAGGTGTGCTGAAATTGGAAGATGTGGAACGTCCGGAGCCGCAATCCGGCGAAGTTCTTGTCCGTGTTGTATATGCGGCAGTGATTCCACTGGATTGGAAAATTCGCAGCGGAATACTGAAAGATATATTTCCCCAGCCGCTGCCGTATATTCCGGGAGCAGTGTTTTCCGGCAATATTGAATCCGTGGGCGACAATGTAACGGAATTTAAAGTAGGCGATTTCGTTTTCGGTAAGATGAAAGGAACTTATTCAGAATATGGGATCGTTTCCGTTTCTGAACCATATTTAAACGGGTTGTTGCATGTGCCCAAAAATCTCAAGCTGGAAGATGCAGCGACGATTGGAGCAGGAGCCGAATCAGCATGGAAAGCTTTGTTCACAGAAGGAAACTTGGAATCCGGTCAGACCGTTCTGATTCATGCTGCGGCCGGCGGGGTAGGACAATTCGCTGTTCAACTTGCTAAATGGAAGGGTGCCAAAGTGATCGGCACCGCTTCGAGCGCTAATCTCGATTATGTAAAATCATTGGGAGCTGATCAAGTGATCGATTATACAACTAATCCATTTGAAGATGTCGTAAAGGATGTCGATCTGGTAATAGATACGGTTGGGGGAAGTACGCAAGATCGATCATGGTCGGTATTGAAACCGAGTGGATGCCTCGTCTCGTTGGTGCAACCGCCCTCCCAAGAGAAAGCACGTGAATTCGAAGTTAAAGCCAAACTTAGCACCGCGTTTCCTACGTATGATGACAATATAGCGGTAGCGCAACTGCTCGCGGATGGCACCATAAAAGCGGAAATTGACAGGATATACCCGCTGAGCGAGGTAAAGGAGGCACACATACGAAGCGAGGGCAGGCATAGTCGCGGAAGAATTCTATTAAGTGCTAATCCCGTTTGATTCCATTGTGTTGGGCCATTATTTGGCAAATGAACAGGATAGAAGTACTCAGACGGGTATGAACCCGTAGCCTTAAGAGGCTGATTCTTCCCATTTTCGCTCATTATGATTTTCTCCCCAAGCACACATCACTTCTAACGGGTATGAGCATTTTTTGGGAGACAGCTGGAATGAGCTTTTCCAAATCACTAAATCGTTTGGTTGATTCGATCAGGTGCCAGTAGTTCTATGACTGGTTTAGTATGAAGTCAATCAAAGAAAATAGAAAAAGGAGATCGATAAAATGAGTCCATCGTATTGGGGGCCAAAGTCTGTAACGTTTTGGCTGGTAGGAGTTGTTACACTATTGATGTTGTATATAGGAGTAAACGGATTTCTTCAACCAGAAGCCGCAATACAAGGTTTTGGTCTACCATTGCAAGATGCTGCTGACAAACCTATTGTTTGGATTAAAGCAGATCGGGATTTATTCATCGGAGTATTTATGCTAGCTTTGATGGTGCTTCGGATGAGAAAAGCATCCATGGTATTTTTATTAGCTGCAACAGGTATGCCTGTAGTAGATGCGATTTTAGTATTGCAAAATGCAGTAGATAAAACGCCATCATGGATTCATATCGTAACAGTAGTATACATGTTGATCGTGAGTTGGATGTTGTATCAACAAGAGAAAAAAGCAAATATTTCATAACTCTACTTGAGTGAAAACGCGCGCCAAATCTACAACCGGTTTAGATCACATAAAAAAGGAAGCTTTAAAGGTCGAGTAGACCGGGGGAATTTCACCCCCAGTCTCTCACAGAACCGAACGTGAAGGTCTCCCTCCATTCGGCTCTTGTAAGTCAGGATTCATTGGCTGAGCCAGCGGCAAATTTCGAGAAATAATTGAACCACCCTCGTATGACAGGATTCATTAACTTTGCTAACTCCTCTATGGAAACAGATTTATGGCGATTACGTATCTCTCTTATGCGATCTCGCAGTCCTTGTCCTGCACTTTTGCTGAAGCCACCCTAATATGAACCTATGCTTTAGACACTTCGGCGCGCAAACGTATAGAAAGAGCCGAAACCCATCCAAACGCCACCAATCCGGCGCACCCCATAATAACGCCGATCCAACTATTCATGACCATGCCCGCTGCGATAAGCAAAGGAGAAATGATGCCCGTCGCTAGGCAATAGGTCTTCCAGCTGCGATCACCTTGCGCGGCAAACCGGCGGGCAAAAACAAAACATGCCGCAACCAGGCAGATGAAAGCCGTAAAGAAAGCCAAAGAATGGATGGCCGCAGAGCTGCTCATCGACGTCGGCATGCCCTCGGGGGCGCCGGGAGGAAAGCTGAGGCCAGGATCTGGCCGGAACAGCCCGGCCGCGATCATGCCGATCCCGTAAATCCCGATGAGCAATGGTCCCCATACGCCTCCCTTACCGCCTTGCAGCAAACTGCGAATTCCCATGGCCGCTAACACCGAGAGACATCCGGTGACGATAAAACCGGTACTCTGAATCCAACCCAAATCGCCCAGTGTTAAGGTGCTGATGGCGTGACGCCTGATATCGAATCCCGTACGAGTGAACGCCTGGATGATGGCTACTGCGAAAAACAACGGTGCGGAAACCGCCCCACCGATCAGTAGCAGTTTATTCAAATTTAGATTGCTCTTTTGGACAATTGCATTTTGCATAGAAATCTTCCTCTCGTAATTATTTTCCCATAAAAAATGTCGCAAGCTCCGATGAAATGATCTTCGCATCAAGCTTCTTCGTATGGCCGAGTCCCTTCTTGCTTTTCAGTTGCGAACGGGGAAGCACCTCGGCCAGCGCCTGAGTGGCGCGACGCATCGAAACCGGGCTCTCCGTGCCCTCGAGCACCAGCGTCGGCATTTGGACCGTGTTCCACGTATCTGCGGGTAGCGGCTTTCCGGTCGTATATCCTTCAAGTAAAGCCGCATCATAAGGGATCGTGTGCGCAACTGCCATCAGGTTGGACCATACACCCGGCATCAAGCGCATGATCCCGACAACGAAAGAAGGTGCGCCCATCCCTTTGGTCATGAAATATTGGATGGCTTCGGCACGGCGATTGTCCGTAATCAACTCCGTCACTTGCCTGATAAAATCTTTTGGCGGCTGGCGGTCCGCCACATCCACGATGAAAGGAGGCTCATGCAGCGCCAATTTCGCGATATTGGCACCCCATGCCGCTGCCTGCAGGGCAAGAACCGCGCCGGACGATATCCCCCAGACATAAGCCGACCCGCCAGCTTCATCGATCAAAGCCTGAAGATCTTCGATCTCTCGCTCGATGGCATAGGGCTGCTTGTCTCCGCTATCCCCGCGACCGCGACGGTCGTAGTTGTAGACCGTGAAGCGCTCCGATAACAGGGAGGCCAACTTCACCAGTCCCGGGAATTTCCGGTAGCTGAACGCTCCTCCGACTAAGATAAGCGCTGGGCCTTGACCGGCTTTGTCATAGGCGATCTTGGTGCCGTCTTTCGATGTTACCGTGTACATGGAAATTCTCCTTTGCAAGTTATTTATCCGAGTTTCTATTAAAGCGACGATCCACCGACGGGAGAATCGACACATCCGCGGAAAAATTATAGATATTTTTCGGGGATCTCATTCACCTGACGAAGCTCGATCTCTCCTACTCCGAATCCGCGGGGATCCGGCATCCGGAATGCCCATTCGATTGCTTCTTCTCTCGATCTTACATCGATAAGCGTGAAGCCGGCGACAAGTTCTCTTGTCTCGTTAAAGGGACCCTCCTTCATAACCGCTTCGTCTCCTGGAACAGGATAAGAGAGACGGGTACCGCTTGAGCTCGGAAGAAGATCTTCGGAGGCGAGCAGCACCCCGGCTCTCGCCAATTGTGCGTTGTACTTCCGCATCGCTGTTAGCACCTCCCGTCTTGTTGGATGTTCGGATTCGGAATCCTTCGTCGCTTTGATGATCAACATGAATCGCATCGTGTGCACCTCCTATTTTTGAGGCTTTTGTATTGCCTCTACCAATACAACGAATGGAATCCATGAAAATCGACAGGTTGGAGGGGTTCTGAAATAAGAAACCGCCCACTGATGGGCGGCTTCCGAGTTATAGCGTGCTGGAGGCTTGTTTTACCAAATCAGTTAGCATTCCGCCATCAATCTGTTGACCATTTCGGAATTTGATCGTCTTCCTTTCCGGAGGGCCGTCGAACACCCCTTCGGGCAACTCCAGCCCCGCCGTATTGAAGATCGTGAAGCTGACAGCATCCTTTGAAGTCGAGATCACTGCTGCATATTTTTTGTTCTTTAGGAAATGAGGCTTGTTGTATTGCATGCGTTCCTGAACGTCGGGAATGGCGTTATGGACGACTTGGCGTAAAAAATGGGATAGACTGGCTTGCCACGGCTCTTTGACTTTCTCGATAAACTCGGTAACCTCTTGGCTCATTTGACCTCTCCTCTCGCTTTCTTGTCTTATTGCGCGGCGCTCTCGGACGCACGCCTCAAGAGCAACTCGCGCTCCTTCTCATTGCGCGCCAGCGAAGCTGCTCGGTTGAATTCTGAACAGGCTTCTTGCTTTCGCCCCAGCTTCATGAGAAAGTCTCCTCGTACGCTGGGTAAAAGATGATAATTTTTAAAGGACGGTTCTTGCATTAACGCATCGACGACTTCTAGTCCCACTTCCGGGCCAAACGCCATCGAGAGCGCGACAGCACGATTCAGTTCGACGACGGGCGATGGCGCGACTTGGGAGAGAGCGTCGTAAAGCGCCGAAATCCGGACCCAGTCCGTCTCGGAAGCCGTGCGGGCACGGGCGTGACACGCCGCAATCGAGGCTTGAATCAGATAGGGACCGAATGCCCTTCCGAGACGCTCGGCTCGTTCGATCGCGGTCAGCCCCCGACGGATAAGAAGGTGATCCCATAGCGCCCGGTTCTGGTCCATAAGTAGAATCGGTTCTCCGCTCGGACTGACCCGGGCTCTGAATCTGGAAGATTGAATTTCCATCAGTGCCACGAGTCCATGGACTTCCGGCTCGTCGGGCGCGATCTCAGCCAACATCCGCCCGAGCCGCAGCGCTTCATCACAGAGCATGGGCCGGATCCAGCTTCCGCCGGAAGTCGCGGCGTACCCTTCGTTGAACATGAGGTAGATGACCTCAAGCACAGACGACAAACGCGCCGCCAGTTCAGCTTTCGGCGGTACTTCGAAAGGAACGCGTGCCGCTGCGAGAGTGCGCTTCGCTCGAACGATCCGCTGGGCGACGGTCGGTTCCGGAACAAGGAACGCGCTTGCGATTTCTTCGGTGGTCAATCCCCCGAGCAGGCGAAGCGTGAGCGCTACCTGCGCCTCGGCGGAAAGGACAGGATGACACGTCGTGAAGATGAGGCGAAGGAGATCATCGCCAACGGGATCGTCGAGCGCTTCATCCCAATCAGGCTCGTGCTGACGGTCGATTTCCCAGCCTAGCTCCTCGTATTTGCGGTCGCGCAACTTGTTCCTGCGCAGGTGATCGATAGCTCGACGTTTCGCGGTTGTCATCAGCCATGCTCCGGGGTTGTCGGGCATACCCGTCTCCGGCCATCGCTCGAGCGCGACGATAAGCGCATCTTGCGCCAAATCCTCGGCAAGTCCAACATCGCGTACCATTCGTGCGAGACCGGCGATAATCCTAGGCGACTCGATTCTCCAGATTCCATCGATGGAACGGTGGACTGCGGATTTCTTCACGACCTCGGCTTCCTCGTGACCTGTGCCCGCATTTCAAGTTCCTTGGCTAACGCTTCCGAGTCCTGGGTCAGTTCCGGCGCCTCCAACACTTGGCGCAGCTCGACTTCCCCTTCGCCGAAGCCGTGCGGATCCGGCATTCGCATTGCCCACTCGATCGCTTCTACCCTTGACTTCACCTCGATCAACGTGAAGCCGGCGATCAGCTCCTTCGCTTCCGTGAAGGGCCCGTCTACCACTTTTGCCTTTCCGCCTGGTTCGGGATAAGAGATGCGAATCGCGCTCGAACTCGGGTGGAGTCCTTCCGCTGCAACCAGCACGCCAGCCCTCGCAAGCTCCTCGTTGTACCTTGCCATTGCGTCAAAAAGCTCTTGACTCGGCATGACGCCGGCCTCGGAATCTTTTGTTGATTTGACGATCATCATGAATCTCATTGTGAATCTCCTCCTTGTTTATGATTTGCCTCTATATTCGCAACGAACGAGAGACATCGGAATCGACAGGTCAAAAAAATTTTTCTAACTTTCTTAATCAGTTGGAATGGCCTATTCGAACATGCCTATTTGGCCTACGACGATAATATACTTTTTAATCAACCGTCAGTCAAGTATTATCAACTATTAGGTCTAATTAAGATTGACTTTAAACCCTAAAATCACTACGATATAGCTAATGTTGGTATTGGAGGTCAAATTTAATGGGTGAAATAAGAAATGCTGAGCGTACTCGGAAAGCGATACTCCAAGCAGCAAAGGAAGAATTTTATGATAAAGGTCACAGGGGGGCTAGAATTGAAGCGATTGCGAAAAGAGCTGGATGCAATAAGCAATTAATCTATCATTACTTTAAAAGCAAAGATCAGCTCATCAATGAAGTTATCGATGATTTCCTTACTTCATTGCCGCAAGGTAATTTTGCTCTTCCGTCAAATCCTGTACAGATTGCGGAATTCAGATACAAAATCAATGTGGAACATTTAGTGGATTTTTTAAAATATACAGCTTGGGAAGCTATAGAGAATATCCCTGAAAATAGTAACGGAGTAGAACGAAGGATGAAAGTCCTGCATTCTTATGTTGAGGATATGAAGTCTAAACAGGAGATGGGACTGGTGCCACTGGAGCTGAACCCGGCTCTAATCACCTTAATGATTTCTAGTCTGACGATTTACCCTCTACTTTACAGTAAGGTTACGCGTATGATCACTGGGTATTCTGCGGAGGACCCGGAATTTCAAAAGCAATGGGCACAGTTTTTACACCTTATTAGTGAACGCATTTTTGAATATGTAAAACCGGAATAGCCACCCGCAAAGTGGATGGTTATATGTGTAAATTATTCATTAGGTTGGACCACCAAGCGATTATCTGGACAAGCGTATGAACACTCCTTGAAATACAGAGTCACCACTTGCTTAGGCGTATCAACAAAAGCCGACCAAAACTAGTTGTGTTCCGATGATGGCAATATCGCATTTAGTTGAGAAAAGGCAGCCAGCCGGCTGCCGTCGTGTTTTTATTAGCTTTCGGTTCGTTATACTCGCTCACTGACTTTGATTAATAAGCAAATGAGAAAATGTGACTAGACAACCTTCACCGGTTGGGGATTGCGCAACAATTCCCACCTTGATGTCCGTGGAGCATTCCAGCCCAAAATATCGAATGGTTTCCCATTTTTGTCCATCCTCTGAATAGTAAAATGAAAAGCAGCTACCTGTTCTCGTAATTTTTAGAAAGGGATTTCGTACTTCCACTTTGTACGAGATACAATCATCCGAAGTCGGGTTGGTCACCACGCTTATAATGGTGGGCCTATTTTCAAAAAACTCGAAACAGAGTTTTGCCCAGTGGGATTCATCCGACATGATCATTAAACATCCTGAATCATAAGGATCCTTCATTTCCACGGACACCCTTGTTTCCACCTGGAAATCCCCTTTGACTTGCTTATAAAGGAACGGTGCGGATGACCTTGTAGATTTTCCTGACGGGTCTATAAAAAAATCCGATTTAGGAGGGGCAACCACCTCGAAGGAACTATCCTGTTTAAAGCTCCAAGTGTCAGGTTCGTTCAACCACTTTAATTCCGAGCTTATCGCGTTATCAACGCAATGGTCAAATAGATTCAATGCCCTCACTCCTTTGTATGAGATGACAATTATACTGTAATATCAATTCCACATTTTATTAAATAATCCTGCCCGATAAGCAGGCTGCCAATCATGCAGACAGCCTGTCGTCATGGAGCTATCGTCATCAATAGGTAAGCATTTGATGTGATCTCCAGCTTTTCCCCTGCTCCACACGGAGCGTGCGAGTTTCCCCGCACTCCGCGCTCCATCTAACTGAATTTACTAGTCCATAAATTCCTCGTTACTTATCCCCACGTTCCTACCCGATCGGTGCAATGCACGCTTGGAAAACAATCGTTCTTTTCCGTTAGACTTGAGGCTGTTCCTCCACTCCCAGCTCCAGCGTTCTGCCGAATCCACCTGTTCTTCACACCCCATGACCTGTCAGACATGACGCATGCAGGAGTATTGGCGGGATGATTTCGGGAAACATGGTTCCTTCATTCCCATCCTCAGTTGTAAAAAGATTAAACTTTCTAATCTCCTGTTTTCACGTTGTTAGAACTTATAACAGAACTTGTCGAACGGTATCCGTTAGCTGAATTCCAGATAAAAGTCATGGTTTTGATATCTAACAACACCAAAACCGGATTATCCTCTTGGAAGCTTAGAAATCCAATTCATTATTGTTAAAAGATGCTCTGCGTAATGCTGATAAGTATTGTTTCCAAGCGCTCCGTCAACAGTGTCCCCCAGCAGCCTGGTGAATTCCCCAAATGGATCAAATGCGGACTCCGGCAACCCCTCTACAACCGCTACGACCTGCCTAAAAGAGGCGTCCCATGCCTGAATGATTTGTTCAAGAGATTGATCGCGTCGAACTGCAACAGCCTGCTCGTTGAATAAATTGATGTCGGTCTCCTCAGGCTCGTAGTGCTTGCCTTCAAGCGCATAACGAATTTCAGTTAAAGCGAACTGTTCATGAGCAATAAAGTGCGAGATGACCTCTTTTATGCTCCACTTACCGTTCACGCCTGGTGTTTCCATCTGCTCAGGCGAAAGCCGCTTGATTCCTTCATTAAATTCTTTATATCCATTATGAAGCCGACACAGAAGTTCACCCTTGCTAACAAAGTCATCCATTACAATCCCCCCAGTATGTGGTTCAACACTCTTCTTCAATATCTACTCTTATTGTACCGACTTCTTTTGGGGTAAGAATTATTTTATCTAAACTATCTTCCCGACCAGTTTAATCCTGCGGCAGCCTCGTTGTGATGGAACTATCGTAACGGGGGAGTTCAACGACTTGTACCGAAAATATGAAAAAAAAGCCAGGCAAGGTACACCACTGATGGCTGGCCTCATTTTGCTTATTGGTGTGGTAACATCTCTACAATTTCACCCTGCACCATTGATGATCTTTTTGTGCGTTACGTTACTTTTATTCAGTTCTGTTGGTTTTATGGATGATCACAAAAAGACAGCGTGGCAAGATCGGTCGAGTAGACAGGTACGATAGCAAGCATTGTTCCCTCATTCATCATCTGATGAAGCCTGCGCAATGATATCCTTCAGCGAAAGCCCCTTGGGAGAAGCGTTGCTGTATATTGTCGGTAACCATCCCGTATCCAGCTATCAAGCACTGATGGATTAATAACGGTCTTATCCCTAAGCTGTAGAAATTGCGGATGGTGCTGTTGCACCCACAGCCTTGCTTCCTTAATATTATCTACGCTGGGAATAACTAATGATTTGGGGATCAGATCGAATAAATTGTTGTTGACCACGCGTTTTTCATACAGCCTAGTGAAAATAGAGGTATAATCATTCCTGATTGTTTTTGAACCACTTGTTCTGCTCATATATGACCGTATACGAAATATTAGTTCTGGAATCGTCACTTACTTCGTTATATTGCTGCAGGGTACTGGGAATCATGTTCTCGCCTGCAGGACTCGTTGAAATGCTGTATTCGTTCTGAAAAGTGCCAATACCATAAACTCTGTCCGCCATGATTTCCTTCGGTTGATAAACCAGAAAACATGCAGCCGCCAAGAGGGTAGCGCTGCTTATTTCGATACCGAACAACAACTTTACCCCATATTGTTGCTATCGTGTTCCTTTAGCCTAATGACCTAGCGCTTTCGAACGCTCCTGCATTATCTTTATCCGATTATTGAGGCATTGAAAACTAAAAATTCGTTTGCATAAAGTTATTTTTTCAAAAACTGCATTAAGAATTCCACATTCGGCAACCCATACTCTTCCTTCTCAACTTCCTCCATAATAAGACAATTGATGATGTAAAAGTACCAAGCCAACAGCTTCCGTGGATCTCCCAGGGAGAATTCTCCAGCTTGCTGCCCTTGAACAAAGATTGGAATAAGCCTGTCGAGTACAACATCCTCTGAATGTTGTTCAAGAATCCGTGCGGCCTCATCTGGAATATCACCCGTCTTGCGGGCCTTTAGAATTAACATAAATGCATATTTGCTGCTCTCATCAAGCATACCTTCGGTTAAAGCTTTGATTTGTTCAAATGGAGAGCCAGGCAAATATTGAAGGTTCTCGGTTTCCTTCTTCGCTTCTTCGATTAACTCCTGAACAAGCGTAGTGAAAAGCTCGTCCTTGGATTTGAAATATCGGAAAATTAGACCTTCGCTGATACCGGCTTCCGCAGCGATCATACTCGTTTTCGTTCCCAAGTATCCGTGCCGGGCAAATCGTTTTAGCGCCGCTTGCTTAATCTGTTCTCTGCGTTCGTCGCGGATCTGATTAAGTTGGTGTTTATTTAATGGGGACAATGATCCTCAATCTCCAATCTTATTAAGGGTTTATCCTCATCGTACCATGAAATCTCTAAATTATCCCCTTTACAATTTCGTTCTCTGTTGCGGTTGCAAGAGGACGTATCCGCTTGATAAGTTCCTCCAGAAATTGCTCCGGGCGGGCAAAACAAGCAAGATGGCCGGCATTCCGAATTAGTACATATTCTTTGAAAGGAGCTTCAATCTTGTTGAAGTATGCTTTTGCCGTTGCAGTCGGCGTAATGATATCTTTATCGCCATGCATAATAAAGAACGGCAATTCAAAGCGCAGTCCAACCTTGTCGAAGTCAAAAGCCACTAACTCGTCAAAAAGGTGGCCAAGGGAGAATTTCATCCCTTTGAAAATATCGATGAGATCGCTGAACTTGTGTTCTGGGGAAGAGAGCATAGACGGCAATATGAGATCCATAATCATATTCGGCACGTCGTTGACCACTTTAACGAGGTATTGATTCCTCATTTCGAAATCCTCGCGGCTCCATCGTGTTGGATCCGGCCCCATTTTCTCGACCAATTGAACTCCTTTCGCATGGCCAACATTGCGGAAAGAGTCCACCGTCAACTGGTACGTGAGATGCTGAGGATCCGGAGAATTTTGATCGGTACCGACATAGGCATAAAAAAGGTCGGCACGCTGTTTCGCCATCATAATCCCGATCAGGCTTCCTACTGAACTGCCGATGAGAATCACTTTCTGCTGTCGGAGTTTGTTGCACAGGTACTCCGACAACTCGATCCCGTCCTGAACAAGGCGGTTAAAGGTGATAGTGCCGCTTCCTTCTTTTCCGTTCCTCGTGAACGTTTTGCCAGCGCCTCGCTGATCCCATTGAACGATGGTGAAACATCTCTCCCAAGAACGAAGCAAAGGACTGAAAATGGAGTATGGGGAAGCTGGTCCGCCATGGATGAACAATACAACGGGATTATGATAATCCTCTCCCCGTATTGTTACCCACTGGTCGATGCCGCCGATTCTAACGTAACGGCCTTCAACGATACGATTCGGCGTATGAATCTGAAGCAGCCTTGTATTTTTGCGTCGATTGCGATTTCGCAGAAATATATCAGGCAGGATGTTCGTTTTACTCATTCTTTGCATCTCCTTTTGAAATGAATAGCGAAACTTTTTTTGAGTGAGTCACTTACTCATTATTAAATTACAACATTCTCCTCTTATTGTCAATCGCGTGAAATAACAGCACTGTTGCCCCGTTAATGCCATCGATTGTCTAAAACTTTATCACTCGCAGGCTAAACCATCGCTTATCAAGACCTAAAATTAAAAAATCCAATAAAACCATGAAGGTTTACATATTATACATATCTAATATGTAAACCCGTTAGTTGAACGAATAAGGCTGCCATCGAGGGCAGCCTATGTTACTATTACGGATATAATTTCTCAAATTCGTTTTTAGTCAGGCCATAAATATATTCGTCATAGTGTAGACCTTTTGTAAAGACCATATCTCTTATTATTCCCTCTTGAATAAATCCAAGATGCTCCTGCAATGCTACAGATCCATCATTAAAGGCATAGACATGAGCGTTAACCTTCCGATATCGTAACTCTCCAAAGTAATATCGAAGTACTGCCTTTATTGCATCTGAAGCATAGCCATTACGCCATTGGTCTCGAAATATCGAGACTCCATATTTGAAAGTTCCATTTCGTGAATTGCAACTATTTGTGCTTATACTTCCGACAAGTGTTCCATCAAATGTTTCAATTGCCAAAAATACATTGTCCCCGTTTGAGGTATTAAGGGCTTGGCGTTCTGCCCACTGTCTTGTTCCTTCTTCTGATCTCGGAAAATGTATTTCATCACAAAGTCTAGCATTAACCGAATCCATATCATTGTTATGAAACTTGTCCCAGTCTGATGACAGAACTGGCCTTAACCTGACTTTCAAACCATCCCACGCATAATTGCTCATATATTGATCCTCCTTAATGATTCATTAAGCCCATTTCATCAGGCATAAGGGTGGAGATCCTACTCGAGGATCTGATTTAGTTATGACTACATTGTTCTCAATCCTTTCTAATATGGGAAATTGTAACATGGTGGAAATCAATTTGAATATGGCTTGGTTATGTAGGCATTAGCGTTATCTGCCAGTTAATTGAGTGAAAAAATGGAGCATCTGCACTGCGCTCCACTATCGTACCCGATAACATAAACCACGATTTGTCAGTTTACAGATAACTTAAATATCAAAGCCCATTTTGCGTTTTTCAATCCCTCCGGAGTTAAATCAATGGTTTCCCACTCATTCTTATCTGTGGCTTGCATCCCCCATACGGCAACCTCGTCATTTTCTGAGACATCCAAGCTTTTATTTAGTTGGATAGTATTGCTTCCTGTATTTCTAATATCACGATCGATGTATGTAATACTTGATGCCGTACCGTTTTTATTCGCAAAAGCTGTTGTGATCTCATACAGTGGTTTACTGCCTTCAATTGAAACTGTCTTAATCGATGCAATAAATTCGCCTTCATAGTCCTTTGTCTTATCTTGTGAATCCTGCATTGAGATACCAATGGAACTGTATGTCTTCGTTTTCGTTCCCTTTTCCCAAAGTTCAATTTTAGCAGAAATATCATTTTTGTTTCCGCCGTACTTCAATTTCACTGCACCCGACATCGTGCCAAGAAAAGGTTGGAATTTCCGTGCCTCTCCGGCAAATAAATCGATTGGCTCCACGTGCAAAGCAGTTCCTTCAACTTGTTTTGTTATTGCTGTTTCCGGTTGGTTGGATACATCCTTTGAGCATGCACACAGCATTGCAGCAGTAATAAGTATCAAACCGATAAGATTTAGCTTCTGCAAAATAATTTACACCCCTTCTTTTCACATTGTCTAATTTACCATTAACCAGGCCATAGTTAGAACACAATTTTTTAAGTATACTGCCTAGCTCAACGAAGCTGCCATTCTATGCCGGCAGCCTCACTGATTTTCTATCTTATCGAAATAAGAAATATAGAAGCGTTCCAATAACAAGCACACAGGTTCCGATTAAACTGGGATAACCAATAATGCCTCTTCCCAAGCGGTAATGACCTGCCAGTAAGAACCATTGAGGCTGCCATTCGTAGTTGCAGCCAACATGGAAGTATCGTTTCCCGTTAGAATTCTTATAAAACGAATAATTTGGAGTTTGAACAAAAACGAGCGCCTCTGTACGATGGGATTACACAAGGGGTCAAAAGCCCTTTAAATCCACATCAGGGGGTCGCTCTACTATGAAGTTTAAGGCACAAGACAAGCAAAATCAACTCATTGAAAACATTACCGTTCATCACCTAGTCGTAGGCGTAGATATCGCCCAGGAAGCTCACGTCGCTCGCGCTGTAAGCTTTCGGGGAATCGCTTTAGGCCATCCACTGGAGTTTGGCAGCCATCTTGAAGGGTTCAAACAGTTAGGCCGCTGGATTCAGGATTTACTCAAATCCTACAAGTTTAATAAAGTCATTGTTGGGATGGAACCTACTGGCCATTACTGGTTTAGCCTAGCACGTTGGCTTATCGATCAAGGCATTGAGGCTGTTCTGGTTAATCCACAGCTTGTTAAGAAGAACAAAGAAAACCGAGATAATACACCATCTAAAAGCGATCATAAAGACGCTTTAGTCATTGCAGATATGATTAAAAACGGGTATTACTCCCCCGTTCGTTTTCAGCCGGTAGCATACGAGGAGCTGCGTATTCTCATGGCAAATCGAGAAACCGTTACTAAGCGCCTTAACGCTGCAGTTAACCAGATTCATCGCTGGGTAGACATTGTCTTTCCTGAACTTCGTCAAGTTTTTAAAATCCTTACCTGCGCCAGTGCAATTGCTACGCTCAGACTCTTTCCATTGCCGAGTGATGTTCGTCGGTTAACGAGGGAGCAAGTCATTTCTGGATGGAAACAATTTATGAAGCGTCACGCCGGGGTTAAACGAGCGGATCGGCTCATTGCACTTGCTAAGTGCAGCGTCGGTACTACTCAAGCACTCCATGCTTACAAGCTTCATCTACAGCACCTGCTTGAAGAATACGACCTGCTTGTCGGTCTTGCAAAAAGCAACGAAACCTATTATTCAACCAGAGTTTTCCCACAGGTAGCATAAGAGATTGATTGTACCTCACCGGCTCAAGCATTCGCAGGATAATAAGAAGCACGGAGTATCGGGATACGTTACGCAAAAGGGCTATGACCCGTTCCGTTAAAAAAATCGACCTCCACCCCTTAGTTAAGATGTGACGAAGGAATGAAAGGGCTATGACCCGTTGAGACATGGGAGCGAATACCAAGATTCATCGAAATAACATTTTTTAAAAACAAGCCTATCATTTTCTACAGCAACACATTTGTGTATAGGGTGAGACCAGCTGAAAATAAATACCCCGTCTTTTTTTAGGTAAGAAGCAATGCGGCGAAAAGTCCCCTCAAGGTCGGCTGTCCAGCCTATGGCATAAATCGAATAAACAAAGTCAAAATAACTCTCTGGTATGCCACATTCTTCTTCCATGGGAGAACAGATTAATGTCGCTGAAAGACCACACGCCGTCAAATGCTGCTTTGTCTTTTCGATTTGGTTTTCCGATAAATCCATTCCCCATAGTTCAGATGCTTTGCGTTCCCCCAGATATTGCAAGGAGTGACCGCTTCCACATCCTATTTCTAGCATCTTTTTTCCTGAGACATCGCCAAAAAGCTTGCACTTTTCTTCCGAGACAAATGCTCCATAGAACGGAAGTGCGGTTTCTCCTAAAACATCAGTTCCTTTTGTATCCCAAAATAAACTATTTGTTTCATGAATACTACGCTTATCCATGTCGACCGAGATGGCGCCAACCTCACCACCGCCTATCATGTTTGTTCTATGAACAGAACTCTTGTCCATGCCGTCGTCCTCCCCAAAAAAGTCCCCTTTATTAGCACTTATATAATACCACATACTGGAACTGCTGCCCGTTACTTCAATGAGCATCAAAAAGGATCTGGCCTCGCGTCAGCTCCTCTACTATCGTGCCGTAATGAAATTCGTGAGTAATACCTACGGAATTACTTCGATTTTAATAGCTGTCACTTGTGGTATACCTGTTAATCTAACAAGTGCATCTGAGACCCAAGCTTTAATTCTTTGTCCTTTCTCCAATGCTCCAAAATCTAAGGATTGTTCTCGAGTGAGCCAAACTTTGTCCGGTTCACCTATTCTTGACTTATTCTTTTCAATCAACATGGTAATGTTATCTTCATCAACTTCTTCAATAATCCCTGTTAGGTATGATTGTTCCTGTTCTTGAGCACATCCCATGGTAACACTTAAAACGGAAACGAGTACAAATAATATAATTTCTTTCACTGTTAACCTCCTTGTTTTTAGCATAGAAAAAGCAGCCGGTCATTCTGGCGGGCTGCCGTCGTGTCTTGATTTCAACCAAAGAATTCGTTAGCATAGACCTTCTTTTTATGATTCATCTAAATACCTAGATCAATTCAACCCATAGCCAGTAAAATAAAAATGGAATTGTACAATCCAAAAGCACTAACAGTACAACGACCTTACTCTTTATTTCGTTTATCATACCTCCAATTGCTTGTTCAAACATCTAGTAATATGAACATCCTCAAACATTTGTTTCTAACCTTGGTGAAGTAAGTGATTCCATTTATTAAACTTCGGGTTTCCGTTACTTCAACGAGACCAGGGAGCAGCTGCCGCACCGATCTGCTCCCTGGTTATTGCGCTATCGTTCCCCATTAGGATTAATGAAGATTTAAGAACACACTTATCGAGCAAAAATACCTGCACTAATCAACAGAACAGCTCCAAAAAAAACAGATGTTGCAAATATGAGTAGATCACATTTATCTTTGTTTATAATCGCCCGAATTGTAATTAAGAAAAACAACATAAATAAAAAGGATAATAAGGCAAAGGGAATATCCAACTTGTTCCGCTCCATTCTAATAATATGATTCTTAAATATCTTAGAGTATTTTACTCAAATAAGCACTTGGATATATAAGTATTCTGAGGGAGCTAAATGCCATCGATAGTCTAAAACTTTATCACTCGCAGGCTATACCATCGCTTATCAAGACCTAATTTTTAAAAAATCAAATGAAATAAAGGGTTTCACATATTATGCATGGCTAACTTGAAAACTTATAAATTATAAACTTAAGATTGCCGTTCGGTAAATTCGCCGGACGATTGATCAAGAAAAAAGACCTCTCTCGAGGTCTTCCGGTCAAACAAGCGGAGCGTCCATTCCCATCGCGGCCCACTCTTCTCTGGCAGGGCCGTAAATCCCCGGAATCGTCAGACCAGCTTGCCGCATCAGGATCGTCAATTGGCCCCTGTGGTGAATTTCATGCTTCACAAATGCGTCTAGAGTGAATCCGTTCTTCCACGGATCCCCATACAAATTGACTTCCTCCAGCAAGGTCTCATCCGTCCATTGGGTGCGGATGGCCTCCAGCATGGATGAAACGGCGGTCCGGTAAGTAGATGCGATTTCGGCAGCCGATGCCGGCGACTCGGTGTGCTTGTATGGCGCATCGAACTTCAGGCCCGTTCGGTGAAGCATCTCCGGAACGGTAGTGACGATATGCCAGGCCAGTCTTCCAAGCGTCCGATAGCCGGGCAGCACTTCCTGCTTAAGAGATTCGTCGGTCAAGAGATCTAGCAGCTTCTGGGTTCCCTCCGCCTCGTATGTATAATCCGCAATAAAGCTTTGCAACGATGTGTACATCATCATTCCTCCTTTTTTTATCTGGACGGCAATCCGTCCAACAGCTATAGTATGGACCCTACCCACTGACAGCGTGTTGTCAGCAGGAAGTATGAAGTTATTGAAAATTACTTGTACAGCTCAACAACCCGCTTGGCTTGACCACTGATTTCCTCGGCCAGGGTTTCCGGCTCCAGCACATCGAGGTCTTCCAGACGCTCCTTCCGGCGGGGGAATACTTCCATATCGACCCGAAGCTGACGGATGCGAGACAGCTTGAACGTTCGATAATCCCTTCTGAGTCTGCAGTAAGCGTATAAGTACCAGGCGCTTCCTTTCCAGGCAAGCCCGATCGACTCTACGGCTCTCTCCTCCGTATCTCCTTCCGAACTTGAATAGGTAAGCCAAACCACATTCCGGTTCCGGGCGGCCAGCCGAAGCGCAGCCAGCTTGTCCTTATCCGCATCCACCCTCATCCACGGGTTCACGCCTATAATCAGCTGTTCTCTCTCCTCCTCCAAACGGTGTCGATCGGATTTGGCAAACAGCGCACTGATCTTGGCCAGCAAATGCTCCATTTGCTGGTCCTGCAAAGTAGACTGCATCCCTTTCAAGGCCGTTACAATAAACGAGAGGTCATCGTAGGTGACAATCTGTCTCTCTATACGAAACTCGTCCATAATCTCGTATCCGCCATCTACCCCCGCAAACGAGGCAACAGGCACTCCGGCAGCATTAATCGCCTCAATATCCCTGTATATAGTACGCAGCGAGACCTCAAACTGGCGGGCCAGTTCTTGAGCGCCTACTCTCTTGCGGCTGAGCAGCAGCATGGTAATACCCAACAATCGTTGGAGCTTCAATCATAGGACCTCCCAGAATAAGACTGTTACCATATATTACCAAATTAACTCGACTTTTTAAAGACTTCCTTCTGCTTATGGAACTTCAGGCAAGTATGCCAACAGCACGAAAAAGCCTCCCATATTGCGCACTGTTTATTGGGCGCTGGAGAGGATTGTATGGATGGCCCGTTTAACTGAATAAAGCTACCGATCATAATTGCTCGGCAGCTCTTTGTTATTGCACTATCGTACCCGTTAGTTCAACAACTATTGGGTTACTTGTGATACAGTTTTATCCGCTGACTGTACAAGTAGCGCTCTCCCCGTACTCTTGTTTTAAGCTAGAGCTTTTCCCAAAAACTCAAGCATTGGGAGGTTAAATTGTTCGGGCCTCTGCAGCGGTGCGAAATGACTCACACTGTGTAGGTTAACTAATTCCGCGTTTGGAATGCTTCGGGCAAGATACTCAGCGTGTTCGCGCATTATGAATTCATCATGCTCACTATGCACAATCGCAACTGGTACCCTGATCTGAGCCAAATCGTACGCCGAATAGTTTGGTTCCGTTTGCATCATGAGGCTGACCGCTTCAGAAAATGCCTCGAATTGATCCGGTGTGGCTGATAGCTGCGCATAGTCCTTCGCATGTCGGCGGAGACACCGGGCAAGGATCGGACTGATCTCCGTAATTTCCTTTGCACCGCTCGGATCCATGTTGCAGCCAAAGAAGAAGACACCAGCAACACGTGTCGGTGCTTTCATAGCAAGAATCATTGCGATGACAGCGCCGTCACTCCAGCCCACCAAACCCGCTTTCTCAAGGTGCAAAGCATCCATTACCGCCAAAACATCGGATGCCATCAATTCATACTTAAACGGTCGCTCATCGCGCGTGCTGCGGCCGTGGCCTCGGCTGTCTACCAAAACCGCACGATAGCCACTCTTCACCAGCGATGGAACTTGATAACCCCAATTGCCACTGTGGCCCAGGCCGCCATGAAGCAGGATCACGGCCGGTCCGGACCCGTAAGTGGCGTACCAGATTCGAGCACCGTCGTGTTCGAGATAGCCTTGATCAATCATGTCCGGCAGCGGTGCAGCTCCGTCCGCTTCAAACCTATAGAGAGCGTCGTCGTACGTATCCATATTAATCTCCTTTTTATCGAGTGGACTTTAATCAGCATCCATTATAGCACAGGATAAACTGGGAAATTTCTTATCGATTGCGGCATTGAACTTAACTCCCGTTACTTCAACGAATCAGGAGCAGGTCGCTACGGCGCCTGCTCCTGTTAATTATTCCGATGTCGTTCTGTACTCATGGATGTTTCCATCAGGCTCAGCAAAGAAAGCAGTTGTTTACCCTTCAATCATGGCGTGATGGTGCAATGCCCTCAATACATCCATTGTCCAAATGCTTTTCCAAATCCTTTGGCTTTCTGCATCCGTATTCCAGTTGAGAACGAAATTCCCCTCTTCGGATTGAGTTATTATTTCATTTTCTAGGCTGCGGATGACTTGGTGCTTTATTGTTTCATATAGCGGACTTTGGGGCGAATGAGCGAAGAAAAAAGGTTTTGCGCTGTATATTGTTGCCCATTTCGACTGATCCGTTTCGATGATCTCAAAAATGTCGGCTTTGAGCCAATCTAGGATTTCTGTCTTATACGGTTCGACGACTCGCGCGGCCAAACGAAGGAAGCAGAGAGCTTTCAAAAAATAAAATTGGTCATAAGTTTTTTTAGGATTTCGAATCGATGATAATGGGGTTTCAGTTACGGCTTCGAGAAAATCGTTTGGAACCAAGTCCCGATATTCGAAAAGAAATCCAACCAATTCAGCACCAGGGTTATCACCCCACCTGCTAGACGTTTCGTTGGGCCTAGGGTGCCAACATTTTAGGGAACAATCATAGGAATCAACAATGTATTGGATCCCCTTTTGAACAATTTCATCCCTGGATGTAGCCCCAACTTCACTGAGATATTGGAAAGCCATGGAGGTATCCATTGCATTGGTATAGATGGGATGCCCTTCACCCATATTTTTGAATCCGCCATCTTCACCCTGATAGTTACTTAGGACACGAAGTAACGCTTGAGAAGAACCTTTTTCGAAGTGAAAGCGAAATAGCTCTTGTTCGAGATCTCTCCCATTTTTCATTAAATAATTTTTTGCGGCTTCGAATTTTTCGAAAGAAAGTTTCAAGTGCTCTACCACCAATCTTATATATCTATTCCCAAACTCTTCTACATAATTGTCTAAAATCCTTCATTTTCGTTCTGGCACACTACTCCCGTAAGCACAAAGAAACGATGGATTGGCTCCATCGCTTATGTTTCAACTATCGTACCCGTAATAAAACTATGTATACCTCCTTGAGATATTCGGCTTACCCCTATATCGGTTCGATGGGATCCCCTTCAGAGTTAATCGGAATGACAGTGCTGAACTGCAGCGATATGGCAGGCGGCACGTGACCGCTTTGGAAGACCTCTTCCAAGAACGCGGTCGTGGCATCGACCGTAACGGCATGAACCGACACCGCATGATGGTCACTGTAGTGAAGAGGCACGTCCGAGAACGACATATGCTGCGCACCGTTCACCCGAAAGAAGCAGGCATTCGTTAGAGCCGTGAACGCATAACGCTGACCATCGATATAGTCATACGCTATTTTCTCGTTCATGGCCGCAGCCATCGCATCATAGGTCGAAGCTTCTTGTCGCAACAGTAAAACGGGAACAGAGGATGTTACGCCGTCCCGACGGAAGAGGTGAAAGCTAGGATCGAGGAGGATAGCGGCCTTTATACGATTGTTCAGCTTGGTCACTTCGAGGACGGCGGCGCCACCCAGCGAATGCCCGACTGCTGCAACGTTCTCCAGATCGATTAATCCTTTCAACTCAGGGTCGGACCGGTTTACAGTCTCGAGATATTCTATAACAGCGGTAATTGACTGGGAGCGGCCTTCCAGAAGACGGTACCAGCCATTATAATCGGAGCTCTTCAGCTCGGCCATTTCTTTCCCTTGTTTAATAAAGCTACCGTCAGGATATACGGTGAATACGGATTCGTGCGGGGCACTAATAGTGACGATAATATACCCCTTCGGTACAAGATTTGAGATGATCCTAAGATACATATCACGTTCCACGCCGAATCCCGGAGACCATAGAATAACCGGCAATGCCTCTCTTATTGTAGTTGCCGTTTCACCTGTCGTTATATCATCGGTGACGTTCAGTTTTTCGAGGTCTACGCCCATCTCCCTTAAAACGGAAGCTGCCTCTGCCTGACAAGGTGTATATAGGTCTATCCCTCTAAGAGGGCTCCCTCCGGACGAAGGGTAAAAAATGCTGATGGCGAGTCGTGGGTCTTGTTCCAAAACTCGTATGGTTCTCCCGATCATCTTATCGCTCCATTCGTGAATGCTTAAAACCCGTACCTACCATATAAACATTCCACTTATTGCCACGTTATCCTGCCTGTTACTTCTATGAGCATCAAAAAGGAGCTGTCCTCGCGGCAGCTCCCCCACTATCGTATCCGTTACTTCAATGAGTTGTATGTTTTTATGGTTTGTTTCCCTTGAAAATCGTACGGAATTACATCTGATTCAATTAGTTTTCTTATTCCGTGTTTATAATACGGCATTTTCTGATCAGCCTCATCAAGACCAACCCACTTTACCACGGCTATTTCATGTGGTCGTGTAATCATTATGTCTGTACTCTTTAGTTTTGCTTTAAACGTTACAAAGATTACGTGCTCACCTTTATCTTCAAAAAAGCATTCGTTTACTGCACTAATACCAAGTAATTCAACTTCGATACCTGTTTCTTCTCTTGCCTCTCTTATCGCCGCAGAAGACCATGATTCGTCGACCTCTACTGCACCACCAGGTAATGACCAACTTGAGGAGTGAATATTTCTAACGATTAATACCTTGTCTTGCTCCTCATTTGTAATTAGTGAATATGCCACATCAACTCTATACACGAATCAGCATCCTTCCACTATTTGGTTAGTTACGTATTCGATAAGTACTTGTTAAACCCTTCTGATTTACTAGCTGTCCATTAATGAAAACCGGGAGCAGTCTGCCGTGACTAAACTGCTCCCTGTTTATCCGTTTAGTAAATTAGATTATCATTCTTTAATAAATGCACCCCCCTAAGGGCAAAGTAATTGGAATACTGTGTAAAAAAGGG
Source organism: Paenibacillus harenae DSM 16969 (assembly GCF_000422465.1). GTDB lineage: Bacteria > Bacillota > Bacilli > Paenibacillales > Paenibacillaceae > Pristimantibacillus > Pristimantibacillus harenae. Next base: position 476,150 of record NZ_KE383844.1, read on the forward strand.
GGGATTAAATGAACCAGATTATCGCTTTAATGTTAGCCATATCGTTTATTATGCCACAAACTAACGCCCAAGCAGCACCTCAACCAACCCATGATTCGACACAACTTAGAGTAGAAGACATGCTTATGCTTTTTCTAACCCCCAATAATTATGAAGTAGTTGGAGACTTTTATTATCCTAATATTCTAAAGTTGAAGCCCGAAATTGAGCCGTGGCACATTACTGTTGTTGAAAGCAATAGATTGAATGGATTTCGTGGTTTTATATTCTCAATAACGATTGAGGTAGAACCTACCCTGGGACATCATGTTCCTGTAGGGAAGGACCGTATTACTTATCAAATATCTGTGGGACCTACGGTGAAATTGGTAAACTACACCCATTTAGCCACATATGAATTACCTTCAGATTTGCACGAATATGTAGCTTTTGAAGAAGTTTACTGAGCTCTAGTTTCACAATACTGCAGTTAGTAGCAAAGGCTGCCGATCATGCCGGCAGCCTTTGTATGTGTTTATTGAGCTATAGTACCCGTTAGCGCAACAAAGTTTCGCTCACATAGTCGGGGATGGGACAATGCTCTTAACTCAAAACAGAAGGCACATACGCCCCAGTCAATAGAGGAAATTTCCCCCTGCTGTCGAAAGTATGATCAATAGACTTACCATAGGAGGCATTCAGAACATCCATGAACGAAAACCGACGCTCGCCAGCCATCCATTCGCAGAAACGATTGCTAGTTATAGACGGTATCCCTGGCTCCGGAAAAACGACGGCGGCAATTCGCATACATAACCTGCTAACAGCGCAAGGCGTACGCGCAAGATGCCTGCTTGAGCTGGAAGAGAATCACCCGTTGCTGCCGCCCATGGAGCATTACTATGCGTTGAATACCGCCGAAGGCGCCGATGCCTTCATTCGGCAGCTAGTCGACCGGTACGGCCGGTTCGTCGAGGAGCAGTTGAACTCCCCCGAGGACATCGTCATTATTGAAAGCGTCCTTTTCCAAGATGTCATCAGCGTCTCGCATCTGCAAAGCATGAATATCGCGCAGCTCCAAAGCTTTACCGAATCGCTGCAGCGGCTGTTGATGCCGCTGAACCCTCACCTGATCTACTATTACCACGCCGATGTCGAAGGGCAGTGGCGATACATATGCGGTATACGTGGTAACGAATGGGGACCTGTCTCCTTTAAATCGGACGAAGATTTCGTTCAAGCTGGCGAGGTGTGGAGCGCAAGTCAGGCGTTCGTCCGCACGGCCATCGATGCGTGGCTGATCCCGAAGTTGATCATCGAGAACAAGAATTATACGTGGGCAGAGTATGACGAGCGGATTGACGGCTTTGTGTCGGAATCGTTGCTAAAAGCAAGCGCCAGCCCTGCAATAAACAGAATTCGCCATTCGTAACGGCGAACGTTCAAACCAACCGTCATGAACATGCGATTAAATGGAAAAAGGACTGGCCCGAACTTCCTTTGGTCGTCGAGCACTAACTATCCTGTCCGTTCGTAGTAAAACTGCCTTCGATCCTACGGCAGCTTCATTGAGCTTTTGTATCCGTTAGTTCAATAGCTTTCGCTCATTCTTTGTCTTCAGCAACAAATACTAAGTTCAAGTCATCTTTATGGATAAATATGTTTTCATATATATTCCCTTTAGCGGTCCCCCCTATCTCGGTGCTTACGATTTCGACTTCAACATGATCAAAATGGACACTAGTTGTTTGCTCCTTCTTAATTCCACCAGTCAAAAAGTTCACACCATCACTGAACGATTTGAAAATAATAAGTTTACTTTCAAAGTATTGTTTATCTATATTCAACCACTCAAAATTTTTGAAGACAGAAACAGTGGATCGTTGGGGAATGCATTCAATATGGCAAATTCCACGATACGAAGGGAGAGTATACATATACGCGTGTACATTATTTGGAGTCATAGTTATACCGTATTTAAAGGAAAATGATTCATACACCATCTCATAAAATAACGGAATTACAATATCATCCCATGCATCATAACCAAATGCGTGAATAGGTATTAAATGGGGGTATAGGCTTGTTAACGCATTACTAAAGTTTATAAGTATTTCAGTATCCGAGATCTCGTTTAATCCTAGTTCGATCTCATGGTCAAAGAGCTTTGAATTTCTCCGATCGATCAATATACCATCCCTTTCTGTATGGTCACATTTAACAAACATAGGTAACCTCGTCTTACTGCGTATTGAACTATCGTACCCGTTAACATCCATGCCGCTTACGCGACACCACAGATTATGGAAGCAATTGCGTTCTTCCATGGGAGCGTAATTATTGTTTGCTTTGAAGAAATTCTTGAATTTCTGTTGCAGCACGGTAAGCTCGTTGAATGGCCTCGGAAGGAATATAAAAATCAGGATCTCCACCAAGTAATATACGGATTGAAGGTGCTTTAAGGCTTTCACGTACTTCCGTTAGAAAAAATAAAATTTGTTTAAGTACATCTTTTTGTTCTGAGGTAAGAGCACCCTCTACCTGATAAGCGGCTTCTATTTCTCTAAGGGTTTGAGAATGAGATATATCGAATAAGGTTTTTGTGATTTCCAGCCATTCATTCGAATATTCCGGGTGGAGGTGCACTGTTGGCTCTAATATTCTGTATGTCGCAAATATATTGGAGGAGGTTTCTCTTAAGGACATGCCGGTTTGCTCACCTTTAATAGCGTTATCCAAATAAAACATTGTTTCAATTAAATGGCTCCTTCCATTAGCCACACTTGCTCCTAGAACGTTCGTGATTCTATCTGATTGTTCATTATTTAGTTTCAATTGGAACAAATTTAGTAAAACGGAAATGATCAACAAAACTGCAAAAACCAAAGGTACCAATCGAAAAGTTCGCATTATTATCAACTCCTAATCTTAACAGCTTCAATCACTTACCAACCTGCCGGATATTTGATTTGTACTATTGACAACAATAGATTGATTTCAATTTTTTACCAACTATTCTTAAATGAAAATCTGCTTTCTAATTATCCCAGAATATAACAACTTTGTTTATTGGTAATTGATTCCTCTTAACTAAACTGCCAAATAACCTAACGCCTCGCCTATCAGTACATATGTACAAAATTTCTTATTTTGTAAAGATATAAAAGAGCTGCCACGGCAGCTCCTTCAACTTTACACTTGAATAGTAACAACACGATACTATATCCTTCTTATACCACAGTAATAACACGAAAAACAGAAGTTTCAGAGCGAAAACGAGTTATAACTTATGTAATAACACGAAAAAGCGTTCGATATTTTGAGATTAAAGCGACCACAAAACTGCTTGAATTGGGCAATAAAAAAAGCCGCCCATTAGGACGACTCACTTTAGTGTAAACCCTATAATTGTCGCAGCTTGCCGAATTATTTACTCCCGACGCTACATTCGAAGCCTTCGATGAGCAAGGAAACTTGCGCGTGAATGAAAGGCCATTAAGAGATTCAAGAAACCATTAATGACAATGTAGGTCCGGCGCAGCCGAACCATCATATCTTCTCACACGAAATAGACGTCATGTCGGCAACGACGGCGAAGGCGGTATTAATATATTGGTGTTCTCGTCAATAAACTCATGTTGTCCATATCCACTTCATGCGAATATTTAGACTGCGACCGGCTTGACACCGGCAACTGAGACTTACTTATAGTTCGACGCGATCGTTTCCAGATATTGCTCAATCGGAACCGAATTCCGTAGCGCCAATAAGCTGTTTCCAGCTTCGCCGACGACAGTTCGAAATTGATTGCTTTCCCCGGTGGCTTGCGCAGCGATGGCATCTACGATCGTTTGCGGGTCATCAAGTTGATCTTCAGGCGAATTTTCCATCAAATTGCCTACCTTTTTCATCAGATCATCGTAAGCTTTAACGTTCTCGTCCTTGTTCCAGATGACGCTATGCACGAAATTATTTCCTTTGGAGCCACCTTGCTCGATAAGCCGAAGCTCGATGTTCAATGGTTTGAGCTCGTAATAGAGGCCTTCCGTCAAACCTTCCAAAGCAAACTTGGACATGTTATATAGAGATCCCAACGGGACAGCTGTCGTTACGCCCATAAAGGAGCTGATATTAATAAACATTCCGCCGCCTTCTGCTCTGAAATGGGGCAGGAATTTGCGAATGACATTGATCGGGCCGCGGACATTCACGGCAAACTGCCAATCGATAGTACCCTCTTCGGCTAATTCAAGCGCCCCGTAAGATCCCATCCCCGCATTGTTAACAACAACGTCGATTTTCCCAAAGGCTTCAATCGCATCGTTTACAGCCTTTTGGACTTCCTCCACATTCGTGACATCCAGCTTGAAGATTTTAATATTGTCATGTGTGGTAAGTTCTGTTTCTTTCTCCGGCGTGCGCATTGTCGCGGCTACGTTCCAGCCAAGCTTTGCAAAATGGATCGCCGTCAATTTCCCCAGTCCTGAGCTTGTTCCGGTAATAAAAATCGTCTTCTTTTCCATAGTTGAAATCCCTCCATTATTTATTCTGCAATTGTTCACTTCAGTCGGATTCAAGCATATTAATCACGCTTCTGATATGAGCTAGCACCATTCTTTGCGACCAACAATCTTCATCAAATATATATCGAACGTTCGATCTAAATTTTGCGAAAAGAATCGGGCCGAACCTTAATCGTTCCAACCCTTTTCTTGGATTACTGCGTTCCAGCAAAAGAGAATTGCTTGATCCGCGACATCATCTGTCAGTTCCAGCATATCCTGTTGATGACTCTTAAGGAGATAGACAATGGAGCCGTAGTGCATCTGCACCATCATTTGAGGCTGTAATCGAACGAATACACCTTCCTCAATTGCCTGCTGATACAGCTTCTCCAGTGGTCCGCACCAGCCGTCCCTATAAGCCTCTAGCTTGGATTGCTCGTAAATATAGGGAGAAAACGAATACTGCTCAATGAACCGAAACCCCTTCGGGTACTTAATGCCCAGCTCAATTAAGTTTCGCCAAACCTTGCGAAATTGCGTCAGAATTGAATTGGCTTTGTTCATGTCCTTCATCACGAACTCTCCATTAAATCGCACGATCGCCTTGTACAGTTCGTTAATAATATCTTCCTTGCTGCTGAAGTAGTGATAAATGTTTCCAGTGGAAACACCGGAAACCTTTGCGATTAGCGACATGGATGTCGCCTGAAGCTCCTTGTCGATAATCAGATGCAGCGTTGTCTCCAGAACGGCCTGCTGCACCTTGTTATATTGCTCGAACATGCACCCATCCTCCTTTCGCCTAGAATGATTAGAACGATCGTTCGATCTAATCATAATGCACGACGCGTCCGCTGTCAACCGTCTGGATAAGCAGCGTAAATCTATGGAATGTTTGACCCGCCGTCGCTAACCTGTCGTTTGGCACAATAAACAGCCGTACTGTCAGTTCTTTGTTTTCGAAGGTACTAAACTGCGCGCAGCCGGCGATCCCTTTTCACTATTTTAACCCGTTACTTTAATAGAGCAAATGGAGCCGCGTGCAGCTCCATTCTAACGTATCCTGTTAGTTTAAGATAAGAAAGAACCTTCGGGATTTATTGCGGCGGTTGAAAAACGTCAAACATATTTCCAATAGGATCGTAAAACGTAAAGAAGCTTCCATGTCCTTCAACAACGATAGGACTTATTTTCGCATCAAGTTGTGATAGAAAATTTTGAAATCCTTGAATGTCCTTAACACGAAATCCGATTGTGTAATGATCTTGACCATTTACCTTGAATGTGGCTGCGGTATCATCATTTGTCTTTACTAAAAATAAACTAGGACCCATAGAAAAATCTACAAAAGCAAGATCATCGTTAAGTAGTACTAGTTTTGCGTTCTAAAGTAACTGTATTCGCTATTAACCAATATTTCACTTCCCAATGCACACTACTTAATTTAAGTTAACTGCCAGTTAGTTGAGAAAACGGCAGCTACTAATACCGGCTGCCGTATCTTCTTGTTTATTGCTATCGTACCCGTCCAATTACCTAAAGTTATTTTTTTAGGTTTGCTTTCATAAGAGAGGCAATCTTTTGTTCGTCTCCATTCTGAATCCGTTCCAGTTGATTAATGACAAGTTCTTGCCTTTGTACGGAATGATTTTGACTTAACTTTGCTTTTCCCTCTATCTTGTCGATTCTTATTTTGAATCCTTGAACCCCTTTATTCAGCCCAGCGATAAAGTCTGTGTCTACATCTTGCAATCTATATGAACTATCAGGGGCTTCATACTTCAATACCATTTCATGCAAGGAATCCATTAACTCCTTTTCATCATCAATAAGTTTGACTTCGCCGTATACATGAACAGTCAAATAATTCCATGTTGGAACTGCTTTATTTGTTTCATACCATGAAGGAGAGATATAGCAATGCGGACCATGAAAAATGGCTAAAACAATTTGATTGCTAATATCCTTCCACTGAGGATTCGGACGTGCAAAATGCCCATATAAGTATTTGTTCTCCTTATCCAAAATTAATGGTAAATGAGTAGCGAAGGGCACTCCATTTTGGTGTGAAAATAGTGTTGCAAAGCTATGTGCTTTGATAACGTCGTAAGCGCCTTTTATTTTATCAATGTGAAAATGTGAAGGAATATACATGGTTTTCTCCTCCTCGTTGTCGTTTGCTCTTATAACAAATCTTTCCTTTGCTTAATGACAGAAGGAGCAACTGCCGTGGCGGCAAACTGCTCCCTGGATCGCTGAACTAACGTTCGCCGTTTTCTGAATATCATTCCAGAGAAATGTTATATAAGGGTTTTGCTCATTATAAAATCTATTTGTTCTTCATCCCCCATATAGAAAGAGTGGGCTCCCGTTTGAACAAAGTCCATTCTTTTATAAAAGGTAATTGCTCTCTCATTTTTTTCCCAAACCCCTAGCCAGATCTTCTCTTTATTCCGTTCTATCGCTATTTCTATTGCTTTATTTATTAGATTTTTCCCAAGCCCCTGTTCATGAAATTTTTTCCTTATATAAATCCTCTCGATTTCAAGCGTATCATTGCCCATTTTTTCAGTTTGAGCATTATTGGTGTTTATCTTTAAATACCCGGCAATTTCCTCATTAGAATAAATAAAATAGAATTCCGAAGAGATATTTGATAATTCTTCTTCTAATTGTTTTAAGTTACATGCTTTTTCCAAGTAGGCTTTCACATTTTCAGGTGAATTTTGATTCTTAAATGTCTCATTAAATGTTTTAACACTAATTTCTTGAAGTAATCCTAGATCTTCAAATGTGCATTTTTTTATATTTATAGTCAATTTATTTGTCCTCCTTTACTAAATCAATAATTTCTCTTGTTTCCCTTTTTTACAAGCTCCCAGTCTTTTTCTACATTTTTTTTGACTCTTTGCAGCAGGTTAAAAATCGTTTCCACTTCACTTTCGGAGAATCCAGATAGTGCGGTCATATTGGAATAATCGTTTTCCTTTTTTATAAAAGGGTAAACAGTCTTCCCTTTCTCTGTAGGAAATAGTTTTTTAATTTTTTTGTTATATTGATCGTCATTCTTTTCAATAAATCCATTAATCTCCAATTTCTTTATAGCACGAGCAGCTGTTGTTCGGTCTACCTTTATCGTTTCAGCTAACTTTTCTTGAATAATTCCTGGATTTTCAACTATTCGCACGAGGTACAAATACTGCCCTTTTGTAAGGTCAAATTCTTTGAATTCTATATTGCTTATAGAATCTAATGCCCTGGCAATCATTCCAATTTCACGTAGAATTTCCTTCATATACAACTCCGCTAATTTTGAATTTTCAAATGTGGTAAGAAAATAGTACATTATTTTTGTTGCATTTACAACAAAATTTCTGCAGACTTTTCCATACAAACTTGCCGGTTAGCCATCCATGCCGCTCACACGACACCGCAGATTATGAGAAAAATTGCGTTTTTCCATGGGGGCGTGATGAAGGACTACCATGCGGTAGCCCTTTCTGTGTTCAACTATCGTGTCCCGTTATTGTAAATCGATCTACTCAACGTACTGTGAAGTGCCATGTGCCACTAACTTATTTCCACTGACCGATAACGACAGACATCATTCCCTGGTGCAGTTCCGTTTCACATAAAAAAATGGATGGCCCTGAATGGAGCGAAAGAATAGTCATTTTATTGTCCGGTCGTTTCCAATGTACCTCGAATCCCAGATTACCCATATATTCAGTAGATTCCTCAAGATTTTTAACTGGAACTTGCAAGAACGAAACACTTTTAAGTATCGACTCTACCAAATTAATTCCCCCATCCACTATCCGTGACGTTCAAAATTTACTATACCAACTGTGTTTCTCATTCTGGATAAGGTTACTAAGATTTACCCGCCAGCTCAACGACTGCCAAGCGAATCTACCTGTTAGTAAGAAGTTAAACTTGCCTTTTCCATACTACAACCATTAAATATCCCAATACTATACCGCTCACCATCATGGCTTCGTCGAAGTTCTTATTTAAGGTTTGTGAAAAAGGTAATGAAATTACGGTCCCGGAATAAAACAGCACAGGGAAGAACAGCACATACAAGGCCGGGACTCCGATGATCACCAGCGCTATCAAATCCAGCCTCCACGCTCCGTGTTTATGGAACTCTTTATATAGACGGGGTAACCCCAGCAGAAGGCCAAGAACTACAGGGAATAAGATAGCCAGTAACAGCGTTTCTTGAATGTCCGTGTTGAACGTTTTTTGTGCTTCTAACATTATGGAATGCTTCCATTCAACACCACCGATAAATACTGTAAAAAACAAGGCCACAAAAACCATTAACGACAGCATTCTCTTTATTATAGGATTCATGCCATTCCTCCGGATCTACAGAAATTCATTCAATTCTTATTTGCCTTTCTAATCCCTGCAAAGTTACGTTTAGCTTAATGCGGCGGTGTCATCCGGTTAAAACAATCCCCGGCGAATGAGATTAGCCGTCACGGGGACTTTGCCCACTTCCCTTGGCCATACGGATAATTGACCAATATGACGGATTTCATGGGAGATAACATGCCGCATGACTTCTCCATATTTGAAGTTAACGGGATCCCCCTCTGGCGTTAATTCCGATAACTCCTTCAATTCCATTTCATTGGTCCACGACATGACAAAAGGACGAACTTCCTCGTGGAACCTGGCAGATAAATCCGTTACTTTCTGCAGGCTGGCATAGTTTTCGAATGGCTCAGTGAACTCCGGCTTCCCTTGCAGACTAGATATCCAGCTGAATTCCACAAGCATAAAAAAGACCACGGGCAATCAGCCCGTAGCCAGAAGGTTGCGGACACGCGCACCGCGTATCCTAAGCGCAAAACTGTTCCGTAATGGGGGCTAGTTGCGGTACAACATCTATACGATTTTTATTCATAGCTCCCACCTCCTTTGTCGATTCCATAATCTTACATGACGACTTCCGGAACGTCAACATCTTTTGCCCATCGGGAGAACAGACTACAAAGAAAGCAGCAGGACCTAATCAAATTTTCGATGCCTGCTTGCAAAGAATCAATATGATGGTATAAATCCTTCCTTTACCAAGCAAATTAAACAAATGGATAAATGGCATGAGACTTTAGGAGGCTAGATCAACATGAATACATTTAATGATACCGAAGACCGGAAAGACGGTGTTCAGAAGGATGTTTATGGGGTTCTTAGGGCGGAGACGGAAGTTGATTCCGACGTTAATGAGGACCGCAACCGGGAACAGCAATTGGACGACTCTTTCCAGGATTGGTACCGCAATATCGGATATTGGGTTCAGCAAAAAGAAGATATGACCCAGGTGCCGAAGTCAAACGTCTTTGATGATTTACCTGATAAAGAAACCGAATAAATGTACGATGAATGTGAGCAAGGATGATGACTTTTTTGTTTATGGGACCAAGTTCTTGGTATATGGAGCTTGATCCCAATTTCCACTAATGCTTATTTATTATTTAGATTCCTTAAAACCATCGGCATCTTTTTTGCCTTCTTCGTTAACTTCTTCTCTGACTTGTAATTAGGATTCGCCGATTTAAACCTCGCCGCATCCATTCCGTCCATGATGTTCATCTTAATACCTCCTTTGGTTAACTGTTATTGTCTCCTTATTTAATTACAAAATGGGTTCCAAATACTGTTGCGGCAGCAATAAATGTTCTACTTTTGGGTATCATAAGCCCAAGGTGGTGTATGAGAATGTGGATTATAAAGACCGAGCATAAAAGAGATGCAGACGGCGGAACTGCAGCGCTAGAACTCGAAACAGAAGATAAACGTTTTGATGTAAATATAAGATGGGATGGCTGCGCTGAGATCCATGTATATTCAATAACGGAAGAAAATCGTGAAATCAATGACACCTTCCATACTTGTGATTTAAAAGGATTTATCGATGTGTTGCAGTCGCTCAACAGCGTATGTAAAGAATACTTTGGTGAAGGAAGCTATTGGGAGGACACTCATGATGTTGAATTTGTCTGAACTCGGAAATCTTCACGCCGATATCCAAGCCGTTCACGAGATTGTCCAAACACTAAAGGTTATAATCGATGGTAAAGAAATTGAAATTGAAATCCTTAGAAATCAGGACGGTCATTATTTTTATGAGCTAAGCCATTACTATAAAGACGCGGATAAAACCGATCCCCACGATCCATCGGGGAATAGTTTTTCATCTGTTGAAGAAGCGGCGCGAGGAGCACTCCGCCGCGCTACGATGTTTTACCGGAGTACGGATGAAGGTGGAGCTTGGGTGAGAAATGAGTCTTTCACTCCATAGAAATATACGGCACCGAATATCAGAAGACACCATTAAGGTGTCTTATTTGCTTGAAATGTACCCCAGAACGATCAGACGCTATATACGTGATAAACAACTTAAAGCTTCACAAGTTGGTGGGGAATGTGCTTGATTGCTACCTCAACACCTTGATTATAATTGTATGAGAATACCATTCCTGGAGGGGTAATATTAGCTCAGCGTTATCCATCTACACAGTAATTTCTTCGTCATTCTTTACCACCTAATGAACGAATGAATAAGATTCCGGAAAACGCTGTAAGAAGTGCTCGAATTTCTGATTTCCACAACATATCAATATAAAAAGGGTGGCCGAGTCCAATTCGTTGCACCCAATACAAACTTGGAATAAAGGTTATTATTGCTAGAATAATCGCGAATATAAAGAGTTGAAAATTAACATTTATTTGACCCTTTATTACCCTGTATAAAGCTTTCCACTCCATAAGGATTCCAAAAACGAAGAACAACACACTCATCCGGATATAAGTACTTATTGACGAACTATAACTTAGTGAATTTTTTGCTTCTTGTATTTTATAATAAGTTTCATTCATCAAGTAAAGCGAAGATAATATGCCGATTAAAATGATTACAGAAAAACCAAGTTTATGTTTCAAAACATCGCCTCCTTAATAATTTTCTTTTCGGTTCAGTACAATGCATTCCTGCCAGTTAGCTTAACGATCACATATGAAGCAAAACAAGAGGAGATGCGGATCTCCTCTTGTTTGTAAGCAGCTATTTAATGATTTACCACGTTAACCAACCACTGGTTCGCTGATAGCCACGTAATAATTCATATTCTGCTGTATTGCAACTAAATGAGTGGCTGGGGTCTTCTGCAACTACTGTTTTCACTTTTATTCGATAAGATGTGCTTTTCGCCCCAATCACTCATTTTATCAAGAAACACAATCATCGATCTTCCAGACGATGTCAACATATATTCTACTCTCGGCCGGGGTTCAGGGTATGATTTCCTTTCGATGATTCCATCACGCTCAAGTTCGCGAAGCTGTTCCGTTAGTATTTTTTTCGAAATAGACGGTAAATGCCGCAGTAATCCACTATAACGCACTGGTATGTTATTTTTATATAAGTATCGAAAGATCGGAATTTTCCATCTCCCGCTTAACATCGTAAATACAACCTCTACCGGGCACTCATTAAGTCGGACAGGCATTTGCTCACCTCATTTTTACCAACATTATAACCCATATCATAACCCGTATGGTTGGATACTTAAAAGTGCCTTATTGTTCATCATTCATAAAGTTCATATAATCTCGCGTAGAGAGGAGTGAATGTGAATGAAAATTGGAATCCTTGGAGCTGGAAATGTAGGAAGAATTTTAGGGGAGGGATTTGTTAATTCAGGTCATCTTGTTTTAATCAGCAGCCGAGAACCGCATAACTCGAAACATGTTTCTTGGAAGCAAGTTGTAGGCCAATCCGGGGACATTACATCATTTGAAGAAGCCGCCCAGTTTGGGGAGATCATCATTATAGCACTCCCTTGGTCTTGTTTAAAAGATGTGCTTGAAACGATCGATCCCGTCTATCTAAAAAATAAGACGGTGATTGATGTAAGCAACGCCGTACATTTCGACAACGGTCCGCGCTTACTCCTCCAAGATACATCGGCTGGGGTAATCGTCCAGAAGTTATTGCCGGAAAGTCATGTTGTTAAAACACTCAATACAATCAGCGACAAAATCATGACTCATCCAAATTTCATAGAAGGTTCGCCAATCATGTTTATGTGTGGAAACGATAATCCATCTAAAGATCAGGTCAGAGCTCTGCTGAAAGATATTGGTTGGACAACAGTTATTGACTTAGGTGACATACGGCAAAGCCTTCTGCAAGAATCAATCATGCTTGCATGTGTAATTAGTGAAAATCAATTACAATCGTCAGGATCTGCATTTGCTTTGTTAAGACATTAAATTATTGAATTTCAGCGTACTCTAGCCCGAATTAACGGGACTGCTGTTATCGTCGCGCGGCAGTCCCATAATGGAGAATATTCAACTCGTTTCCCGTCATTATCACAGTTGTAAACAATGCTTTGATTATTTCTTTTGAGAGGCATAAAGAAACCGACAGTATCCGATTTCAGCAGCATTCTTCATCAGTTCAAGATTTAGCCATCCTGCAAACTCATGAAATGGCTTATCGATGAAAGGCCATCTTGTTCGTTCACTAGAAAGAAGCTCATCATCCGGTAACTCAGCCACTGCAGCTTCCCATTTATCACGCAAACGGATTATGGTTTCCTTCGTATCTTTTATATTGCCAGGACAACTAACTTCTTCACGAGATAGCGTCCCATCTCCAAACGAATAGTCAAGAGCCATTGACCACCAAAAGGTAATATGCCAGGTTAACCAAGCAATATTAGCCGGTCCAATATCGTATGCCTCTGATTCCGGCCAATCTGCGCGCCAGACGCCTGATTCATTAGAAACATGGAGTCCTTTTGCGGCAGGTCGCCAGTGATACTCGTCGTCTGTTAGACCTGTAAGATGAATGTCAAGTATTTGCCATGAGATTTGCAATTGAAAGTTTAGTGTATCCCGGATGCTGCTTGTTGACTTCTGAATATTATTATCGTTCATTTCCCCCGCCTCCAATTAGGTGTATAAAACAAACATATAGATATAAAGTTTGTTTATTAACAAACATTTTACTTTTATTAACAACACTCCACCTAAACAACTACAAAATTAGTTTGTTCATTATTGCATAAAAAGCCTGTTCAACAAATCTGCCAGTTAGACTTTATAAAATGAGCAGGCGCCGCAGCGTTCATAATCTGATTCTCGATATTCCCCATCATTTACTCCCATACAATTCTATGATTAAAGTATCACCCTAGAATAACATCCTATTTCCTCAAGTGAGATGCTCTTCAAATCAATCACTTTCGATACATCTACTTCCATTTGTGGCGATGACTTTTTTATTATCACGTGATACAATCAGGACGGAATCCATGGAAATAAGGGTTTGATTCCATGATGGACAAGGAGAGAAAGTATGAAGAGGTTGACTTCAGAAGCAGTGTTATTTCGCAGCAGGGGCAACAGCGACTCAGGGAAAGTATCTTTTATTGAATTGTTTTTTGACTTAATCTTTGTCTTTGCGGTTACCCAGTTATCCCATTCCTTTCTGGAGAACTTTACTTGGGTAGGTGCAGTCCAACTCGGGCTTCTGACAATGGCCATTTGGTGGGTCTGGATATTCACCGCATGGGTGATGAACTGGTTGAATCCGGAAACTACCCGTGTACGTTCTATGCTCATTGGGCTCATGCTGATTGGGCTGATCATGTCGGCCTCGATACCGGAAGCTTTTGAGAAATCAGGGCTTTATTTTGCATCCGCCTACGCCTTGTTCCAAGTGGGGAGAACCGCTTATACCGTCTGGGTACTTCGTAAAGGCTCGACAGAGCTTCGCATCAACTTCATCCGCATTCTTAGTTGGCTGAGCTTATCTGGGATCTTCTGGGTTGCTGGGGGGATTGCACATGAGCAAACTCGGCTGGTGCTATGGTGCATTGCGTTGTTCATAGAATACATCGCCCCCTCCATGGGCTTCTGGTTGCCTAAGATCGGCAGAACCCCAACCACAGTTTGGAATGTGGAAGGATCCCATATGGCGGAGCGATGCGGATTGTTCATGATTATTGCTCTGGGTGAATCGATTCTGATTACAGGGGCGACCTTCGCTGGGCTTGAATGGAATGTCCTTACGCTAAGTTCATTTGCTACCGCCTTCCTTAGCACAGTCGCCATGTGGTGGATTTATTTTGATGTAACAGCCAAAACAGGACATCACTTCATTGCTCATTCCGCCGACCCCGGCAGAGTTGCCCGTTCCGCCTATACCTATACTCATCTACTCTTGGTTGCAGGCATCATCTTATCTGCCGTAGCGGCTGAACTGCTGCTCGCGCATCCAATCGGCCACTTAGATACCAAGACCGCTGCCGTCATACTAGCAGGTCCAGCCCTATATTTGCTCGGTAATATGTTGTTCATGCGTATTGTAGCAGGTGTCGTCTCTGCGCCCTATATAGCAGGTATAATCATGCTGGTTATTCTATTTCCTTTTGCCACCAGTATATCTGCCCTGCTCTTATCCATCATCGCAACTGTTACGCTTATTGTCGTCTCCATTTGGGGCTCCGTTTTCACTGAACGACTTTGCCAAACAAAGCCACTCCTGGGGAACCATAGAATAGAATCGCTTTAGAACTGTAGCGCATTATCGTGTATGCCTCGCGCCGACCAAGGCAACGGCAACAGCCAACAGGACCAATTAGGAATCACCTCCTTTTCCTGCCCTTTACTTCAATGAAGACTGCCATCAAATCGGCAGTCTTGTTCGAGTTTGTTGCGCTATTCTGCCCGTTGAGCAAAGCTGCCATGAGGCACCCCTTCGGCATTGAACTCCCGTGGGTCTTGTTCCAAAACCCGTATGGTTCTCCCAATCATCTTATCGCCCCATTCGTGAATGCTTAAAAGGTCATACTTCGTTTTTTATTCAGATGACAAACTTCGTTCTATTTCCTTTGACCAAAATAATAGGGCTTCATCATTCCCATGACTATCAATACATTGGAAACCTAAAGGCATGCCATCAATTTTAGTTAAGGGTATGCTTACCGTTGGAAGTCCTGCGTAAGACCAGATTGCGGTCATTCCTGCCCATCCCGTTCTTTCAAAACCTTTTGGTGCCACTCCTCCTTGAGCGGGTGAAACCCACAAATCAATGCCATTCTTCATTTTGGCTTGTTCCAAATCAATTCTTAATTTCATTTGTCCAACACGGTATTGATCTAATTCCTCTAAAGGCACGGTTTGACCGTGTTTAATGGCCTCTCTTACTGAAGAGCCATACAGATGTTCATACTGTCGGAACCAACTTTCGTGAACCTGCGACATTTCTGCTTGAACCATTCTGATCATGGCATCGCCTGCTATGAAGGCATCATCCCACGGCATATCGACATTGCGAATTGAGTACCCAGCTTGCTCCAATAATTTAAGCTGGTTTTCGAAAGCCCGTCTAACATCATCGGACATAAAATTCATATACATGCCATTTGGGACACCAAGTATAGGTTTTTTATCCGAATGGAAGGCGTGCCAGTTAGGAATGAAATGAGAACATGCAAATTGCATACTTTCAATGTCCTGTGTGAAAAATCCGATTGTGTCAAAAGAGGGTGAAAGTAGTATAATCCCATCTATTGCGACACGAGCATAGCTTGGTTTAAACCCCACCACACCACAAAATGAGGCAGGGGCAATGACTGATCGGAGGGTCTGAGTGCCGACTGCGATTGGACATATTCCAGCGGCCACCGAAGCAGCTGATCCAGCACTTGAGCCGCCGGGTGTGTGTTCAATGTTATGTGGATTTCGGGTAGGTGTTACGCTATGATAAGCAAATTCTTCTGTAACGGTTTTCCCTGCAAATAGTGCTCCCATTGATCGAAGATTTGAAATAAAGGAGCCTTCGCTCGTTGTCAAAGCATTAGAGGGCAGTTTGGAACCTGCCCGAGTTGGAAAATCATTAACGTGTATCAAGTCCTTAATGGCAAAGAGAATACCAAAAAATGCGGGTCTCTCATTTTGATTAGGGAACTTCTCCAATAAGCTGCTCACATCACTAAATAAGCGTGCTTTGAAATTCTCCTCTGGAATAAAAGCGTTTACATATGGTTCGACTGTAGAGTAACGGCAATACAAATTGGTCAGATAATCAGTTAATGAAACTTTATTTATGTCCGCTAAAGATGCATCCTGAAGAAACAATGATATCCCCTCCAAAGAAGTGGTAGTTTCATTTTTAGGTTACCATAACCTAGGTTACTCCTCTCCGCGACTTGTGATTTTTCTACGTCAATTCTACTGACTTAAGGGTTGTTTGAGGAAATTATTCCGTAAAGGGAATCCCTCCAATATGAGCTCTCCTTCGTTCGTGTCTCTGGGCACGGCAGCGCCTGCTCATCATGTTTATTATTCTTCTATCGTTACCCGCCCCCGGTTTAGCGTAATAATTTATGCAACAGCTTAATTTTCGGTCTAATACTTAAATTTTCACTGGACACTTTCCGTTTTCCGGTTACTTGACCTCAAAGCCTTCGAACGACGCCCAGTGTTCTTCCTCATCGGAGCCGCAATGGCCGAATACCCCGGTCTGCATCCCTTCTTCGCTCCGGTCAAATGCAGGACATTGTCCTATCAAGGTCCACGCTTCTTCTTCAGGCAATCGAAAACCCGCTTCGACGGCTTGTCCATCCTGCGTTAAAGCTAAACGAAGGATGACGGGATCCGACCCGACAGCAGCCTTAGCCACAACGTCCGCTTCAGCGCCTTCCTCACGCACATGTACGACATGTCTGCCTTCGGGAAGAAGCTCGATCACGAGCTTAATATAATGATCGTCATCGTAGTACCACAGAAGCCCGGCCTGCTCGTACGGAAGCAGCAGATTCATCTCTACTATGGCCTGTACCTCGCTTGCGGCTGCCGGCATAGGCCGAACTAGCAGGTTGCGTGCCGTATTCTCGGTTCCGTAAATAGAGCCTGGACGGATACGGATCTGCAGTCGCCCATCCTCATCGAAACTCCAGTCTTCCTCGTTCCCTCTAATCCAACGCCATTCCTCACTCAACACGCCAGTCGCTGCTTTTGCCTCAAAACCTGCTTTCATGCCGAAGTCCCCCTCTGATCTTTTATTCGATTAGCCCACACATACCGAAACTGGTTTCATTATACCTGAACAGCCATAAGAAGAAACATCGTCCGGAATAGTCACTGGGCTATACGGCAACAAGCCGCCCGAGGCATCCCCCCGAGCGGCTTCATTCAGCAGTTCCGTACGTTGTTACTAGCCTCTATCTCTATACGCTCTTTACTTGATCCCGCCATACATGCTCAGGCTGCCAGTTCAACAGCCGCTTGGCTTTCTCGTTGCTTAACAACGTCTCATATCCCTCTAACGGACGGCGGAAATCATTCACTTCCGGGAACCGTTCAGCCATTAATTCCCGGCTTGGAATAGCCATGCTGGTGTCGTCCGCCGTCAGATTAAGCGCTATGCTGCCGAGCCCCTCCGCTTCAATCGCCAGCCGGCAGGCCTCCGCCGCATCTCTTGTATCGATGTAGCTCCACAAAATGCGATCGCGCTGCGCCGGGTCATGAATAAATTGAGGGAACCGCTCGTACGCCTCGGGTGCGATGACATTGCCCAGACGGAACGACACGACCTGCATGCCCGTTCTTCTGTGGATCATATCCGCAGTCTGCTCGTTCACGATTTTCGATAAGCCATAGCTGTCCTCCGGAAGCTGCGGATGATCTTCATCGATTGGCACGTATACAGGTCCGAACCGCTCGCGGGCAAACACAAGGCCGTAGGAGGATTCGCTTGATGCGATAACCGCTTTGCGAATGCCAAGCCCCGCCGCCGCCTCCAGCACATTATACGTAGACATGACATTATTCTGGAACGTTACTTCATTCGAATGCGAATAAGCAACGGGGATGGCGGCCAAATGCACGACGGCATCCGCCCCGGCCAATACGCCGTACACTTCCCCCAGATTGGTTAAATCAACGATTACGGTTCGGCATAAATGCTCAGCCGGTTGTTTGACATCCGCATTGACCACTTCATATCCCTGTTCGACAAAATGCTTAACCACCCATTTGCCGAGCATGCCGCTTCCGCCTGTTACGACTACCTTTGGCACGTTGCTGTCCACTCCTTCTGCTTATCCTAAGAGCTGTTCAATACGCTCCACGATGTCCGTGCTCAATTCAATGCCCGATGCTTTCGCGTTCTCCTCTACCTGCTCCGGACGGCTTGCGCCTATCAAAGCGCTGGATACGTTCGGCTGCCGCAAAATCCAAGCGAGAGCCAGCTGTCCAACCGAGATTTCAAGCTCGGATGCCACCTTGCTCAGTTCAATCACTTTATTGATTTTCTCTTCCGTAACGCCTTTGCGCATGCCGTCCAGCTTTCCCGCGCGGCTGTCAGCCGGAATATCGTTTGCCGAACTGTACTTGCCGGTCAGCAGTCCTTGGGCAAGCGGCGAGAATACAACCTGCCCGATCCCGTTGCGCTCGCCGTAAGGAATGACTTCTTTCTCAATATACCGGTTAAACATGTTATAGATCGGTTGGTTCACGACGATACGATCCAGCAAGTATCGATCCGCAATGCCATGGGCTTCCGCCATCTGTGCCGCCGTCCATTCGCTAACGCCTACGTACAGCACCTTTCCTTGGCGAACCAGATCGTCAAGCGCCCGCAGCGTCTCGTCGAGCGGCGTATTCGGGTCATGACGGTGGCAGTAATACAGATCGACATAATCGGCTCCAAGCCTGTTCAGGCTGGCATGGCACTGCTCCATAATGTGCTTGCGGGATAAACCGCGATCATTGGGCCCGTCGCCCATCTGACCGAATACCTTGGTGGCCAGCACGTAGGATTCCCGCGGGAATGACCGAAGCGTTTCGCCCATCAGCTTCTCGGCCTCTCCCCGCTCGTACACATTTGCCGTATCAAAAAAATTGATTCCCAGCCCATAGGCGGATTGAATCGCTTTCACGGCATTCTCGCGTTCAACGTAACCTCCATATGTCAACCAGCTTCCCAGACTAATCTCACTAACCTTCAACCCGCTTTTCCCTAATTTACGGTATTGCATCTACACTCAGCTCCTCTTCATTTCGATGGCAACCAACCTGTTGTCGGGATATCTCTAGGCCTGCTTCTCTATTCTAGATAAGAGTCGTGTCTTTTGAAAGTAGTGAAATTATTTTTACTTTGTTATAACTAATATAGATACTATACTTGAAGTCACTATTGGAATGGGCATCTTTTTTACGAATCCGCCCGGCCTTCGATGCGTGTTTCCATAAACCGCTCTACTTCCGCCCTCAGCGGCATCCCGCTCTGAGCGCCAAGCTTCGTAACGGACAATGCGCTTGCGGCGACGGCGAAGCGAACCGCTTCTTCCAGCGTCGAGCCTTCGCTCAGCTTGACGGCCAATGCGCCGTTAAACGTATCGCCCGCGCCGGTCGTGTCGACCGCCTCTACCTTTCTCCCCGGCTCGTTCTTGATCGCGCCGTCCGCTAATTTGTAATAAGCCCCCTTGCGGCCGCCGGTCATCACGATACGATTCGGATACAATGCGATCAACTGCTCGTATGTCAGCTCTTGATTGTTATCTAAGCCCATTAATATGCCAAGTTCGTATTCATTCGGCGTTACCAGATACAGCTGCTCCAGCAGCTCGCCGGGCAGCTTCATGGCCGGAGCAGGATTCAAAATAACGGGAATGTCCAGCTTATGAGCCAGCTTAACGGCTGCCTCCACGGTAGCGAACGGAATTTCCTGCTGCAGCAGCACCATATCCGAATTCGCAATTTGATCCTTCAGAAGCGGCAAATCCTCCGGCAGCAAGCAATGGTTGGCGCCCGGAATAACAATAATCCGGTTATCGTTGTCGCATACGGTAATCACCGCAATTCCCGTTGACTTGTGAGGAACCGTTCTCACATATTGCGTATCGACGCCTTCCTTCTCCAGCGCCTCCGTTACCAGCTTAGCGAAATGATCCTCGCCTACGCAGCCGATCATCGTCACCTGTGCGCCAAGACGCGCGCAGGCTACCGCCTGATTGGCTCCTTTTCCTCCCATAAAGCTGGAGAAGGCGGTACCAAAAATCGTCTCGCCTTGGCTTGGCATGATCTCCGTTTGCGTTACCATATCGATATTCATGCTTCCTATTACCGTTATTTTCGGCTTCGCCATACCCGCACCCCGTGTCTTGAATCAGAATGATCATTCGCATAGTGAAATCGGTTACACAATTTTGCCTAATTTTATAATTCGTTCCGCCCCCTGTCAACCACCCAAATCCAGCGCGAAATTTCCCCTCCGCGATCTAACCGGGGGATCGCCTCAGCCGCCCTTCACCTTCCGTTTACGCGTCAGATGCAGCGCAACAAGGAACAATGCAGGAAGCGCAATGCAGAAGCTCAGGTCGAACCACGGATAATCGCGGACAATAATCTCGTTATAGACGGCTATATTGGGCGTGCCGGCAATCGTGAACACAAGCAAAAGCATGCCTAGCGGAATCGTCAGCATGCGGCTTTCCTTCAACCGCAGGAGCTGTGCAATTCCGGAGGTTAGCGAGTAATATACGAGCAGCATTTTGAAGAAAACGGTAATGACCCATAGGAAAGCAAGGATAGCTTCCAATCGCTCCAGGAAATTGCCAATCGATATTTTCTGCGCCAGCACGAATGTCGGGTAATATTTCGTTTCCATGAGATTCGGTCCGAGCACCAGCACGCACAAAGCCACGATGACAAGCAACAGGAAGCCTCCGATGGCGAAGCCCGAGATAATCGGCCTTGTCAGCTTGGTCTTGGCGGCAACATGCGGTACGAGCATGAGCAGAACAACCATTTCCATGAATCCGGCTGCAAACGGAGGAAAAGCCCCGCGCATAATCGGACCGAGCCCGCCCGCCGCAATAGGCTGCAAATTCTCGATTTCCGCCTGCGGCATCAGAAAGACGACAAGAACGGCAAGCAGCGACATGAATACCGGAAAGAGCAGCTCGCTCATTCGCGCGAACGCTTCTACGCCATAGCGGTACGCGATAATAATGACCGACAGAAAAAACAGAAGAATGGCGTTGACGGGCGTTTCCGGCATTAACTGCGTCGTCATGAATTGGCCCATCTCGCTCATCAGCGTTAGACCGCACATGAAAAATTCAATAATAAACAAAATACTTACGGTGCTGCCCGCCCATATTCCTAATCTTTGCTGCGCGGCAGAAATGAGGCTCTCGCCGCGAAGCCGATTTGCAATCGCAGCAAACAGACCGCCCGCAGCCATTCCAAGCAGTAGAGCCAGTACCATGGACAACCATGCGTCCTGCTTGGCCGAAGCAGCCGTAATGGTCGGCAGAATCAGAATCGAATCCCCGATCGATGCGAGAATAATGAGGATCGTGAACTGCCTTACGGACATTTTGGCATTCGTATATTCTTTCATCTTCTTGCCCCTGTCCCCGACATCTGTATTCTAAGCATCTATTCTGTATACGAGCTTTATGATTTGAAACAAATTAGGGAGCCTAACTTCCAGAACGAGAGCGGCGTAGAAGGCCGTTCCCGCAAGCAAGAACAGTATGAACACAACCAGCTCCTTCGTGAGCTTCCGGCGAATCAGTCCAGGCGCTTCCAGCCAGAAAGCGCCCGCCGCAAATGCCAGTACGGCAATCAATGAAGGCATGCTCCATACGCCCTTCCCATCCTTATTTTTTCAAGGTTGATTTGCCTGTCGTTCCCGTTTTGCGAATATATAATTCAATATCGAATTCTACCTTAGCGAGGGGGAAATATTGATCGTTCCAGCTGTCCTCGACCTGCTTCCAATAACCCGGGTGCTCCTTTCCAAACTTGTTGCCGAAGCCGAGTATATCGGATTTCATCCGCTTCGCCCGCCTGACGGCCGCTTCCGCATTGGATTTAAGAACCTGCGCCGTCTCCTCCTGCAGGCGATTGATCGTCGCAGGGTCGGTCACATCGACATCCATGCATGGACTGTCCACGATGTTGGCTTCCGTCAAAATATGAACAATGATCTCAGGCTTGCCATTCCTCAGCTTCGTCTCCAATTTGGATTTCGAGGAGATGACCTCGATTCCCGTATATTTTCGATCGCCGCATGCAAGCTCGATGGAGGTGCTTGTCAGGTTATCCGTAATGTCTGTATATCCTTTGCTTTCCTTTTCACTCAGCCAGCCGATCATCTTATCTTCCTTAAAGGCGGCTATGCCCATATAACGGAAACGGCTTGGAGGCTGAAACTTTTCGATATTGGTTTTGGATTCGGACAATGCCCGATCACCGATCAACTGGATACCGGGGAGCGCAAGCTCGAAGCCTTCTCCGGAAAGTCTGTTCATAACCTCGTCGAGCGTAACCGATACCGTTGGCGCCCAAGCCTTCTCGGAAGTTATCAGCGACCGCTGCATGCTGTGAGTGGGCAGCTTCTCCAGCGGCGTATATAGCTTCAACAGCTTTTCCGCTTTCATCCCCCTCGCGATTTCGATATGAAAGTCCATCCGCGCTTCATTATCGCGCAGCATACCGTCCAGTACATCGTTAATTCCTTTTTTGGCGAGCGTCTCGCTTAATATAAGAAGCTGCAGATGACCCATGTACACTTTGCGCGGAGCTTCAGCCGTCAGGGATCTTGCAGCTTCGAACACCGACTTCCCTCTGCCCTGGAACAGCGTAACGGGCGGACGGTCACTGGTGCTCTTTTGCATCGATATCTCGCTTGGATTGACGGTCTGGAACGATACCAGGTATTCGCCTTCCTCCCAATCAACGCCGATTCCAACCACAACAAGTAATTCATCCAGCTCCCTCCTGCTCCAGCAGCCGGCAAGCATAAGCAAGCATAACCCAATAAGCGTTATCCTATAGATCATGACGGTTCTGCCTCCTTACCATCGCTTGCGGATCCTTCCTCTGCCGGCTCCGATCGAAGTGTCAGGCTTTTTGGATTTCATCCACCTCGGCAAGCGGATAAGCGCGTCCTCCATCTCCGTTGACCGGTAGGGAGCGAGCGGCTCCATATACGCTTCTCCGAAGGAACGCTGCGCGCATAAATGCAGCAGCAGAACGAACAACCCCATAATAATGCCGAACAAACCGAAGCTGGCAGCCACGGCCATAAATGCAAAACGCAGAACCCGTATCGGAATCGACATGGCGTACGCCGGCAGCGTAAACGTGGAGATAGCCGTTACGGATACGACGATAACCATCGCCGCCGATACGATTCCAGCTTCGACGGCCGCTTGTCCGATAACAAGCGTACCGACGACCGATACGGCTTGACCGATCGCGCGCGGCATGCGCAGGCCCGCTTCCCGCAAAATTTCGAACGTCATTTCCATAACAAGCGCCTCGACAAATGCCGGGAACGGCACGCCCTCCCGCTGCGCCGCCAGGCTGAACAGCAGCGAGGCAGGCAGCATATCGCGGTGAAACGTCGTGATCGCGATGTACAGTGAAGGGAGCAAGAGCGAGATGAAGACGCTGCAAAACCGAAGCAGACGAAGCGCGCTCGCATAATAGGCGCGCTGGTAATAGTCCTCCGTTGACTGAAAAAACGCGATGAGCTGAGTCGGCACGATCAGCACGTTCGGCGTGCCGTCCACGACGATCGCAACCTTTCCTTCCAGCAGCTGGGCGGCGACAGCATCCGGCAGCTCCGTATTGTAGACCGTAGGGAACAGGGAATATTTGCCGTCCTCGATTAACTCCTCAATATAGCCGCTGTCGAGAACGCTGTCGATATCGATCGCCCGCAGCCTCGAGCGTGCTTCTTCAACAACAGAAGGCTTCGCAAGTCCGTTGATGTACATGAGGGCGACGTCGGTCTTCGTCAACCGTCCAATGGAAAGCGTCTCGAGCCAGAGCCGCGGGTCTTTAATCTTCCGCCTGATCAACGCCGTGCTGGTGCGAAGCGTTTCGGTAAAGCTTTCTCTCGGTCCTCTTACGGAGGTCTGATTCGTCGATTCGGTAACGGCGCGGCCTTCCCACTGGCGAATGTCCGCGCAATAGGCTTGATCGCTTCCATCAAGAAAAATAATGGCGTCGCCGGACAGCAGGTTCTGATACAAAGATGCCATCTCCGAAACCGTCTTAATGGAACCGATTCCGAACAGCAGCTCCTTCGCTAAAGCTGCCTTACGATTAACGTCTGCCGCGTCCTCCTGCTGTGGCTGTGAATTACCGTTCAAAGAACGGTCTAATACATCAAATATATAATGGTTAACGGCGGCCGCGTTGGACAGGCCGTCAATATATAGGATAGCTGCCGCAGCAGCATCCGCTTCCTCGTATCGGATCTCGCGCATGACGACGTCATCGCTCCCGCCGAAATCGCTCAGGATGCGATCCGTGTTCCGTCCGATCATGGTATCAATCGGGATCGACGCATATTCCTCGAGGATGGGGGGATCATCGAATTGCCGATATTGGGCTGGTGACTTTCGGTGCATGCGCAAACGCTACCTTCTCCACATAGGTCATCTTCTCATCATTATGACCTTTGGATTTTGGGCCTAAACATGTATGGCTGTACACGGAATTTATGTTATATTTTCTATATTAAGATATTTGTGGCGAACCCTATTAAATGCCATAAATAATAAATACGATGAAGGAAGCGAGTGTTCGTTCGTGGCAAATAAAGCGGTAATACTCGGCTCGAATTTTTACACGGGTTTAAGCATCATACGAGGTCTCGGAGCGAACGGCGTCCATACCGTTGCCATGGATTATTCCAAAGAGAATACATACGGCGCTAAATCCAAATATTTAAGCGAGCAGCTCATTGTCCCTCATTACAAGAAGCAGAAGGAAGAGCTTGTGCAATACTTAATCGACTATGCCAAACAACAGGACGATAAGCCTGTTCTTTTTCCAAGCGTCGATCCCTATGTGGAATTTATAGATTCCCGCCTGGATGAGCTTAAAAAATACTATCACATCCCTATGACCGAGCAAGGATTCTGGAGCGGCATCATGGATAAAGAATATCTTCACTCGCTTGCGGTCAAACACGGCGTTTTGGTTCCGGAATCCGTTAGCCCGTCGGAAGAGAACTTCGAAGAACGGGTAGCCACAGGCATCGGATTCCCTTGCATTGTGAAACCGACGGATTCTCCCTCATTCGTGTCCGCGTTCCGCGCTAAAATTTTCACATGCCGCAACATCGACGAAGTACGTGCATCCATCCGCAAAGCGGAGCAGGCCCGGCTTGAGGTCATCGTGCAGCGCATTATTCCGGGTTTCGACGATCATGTGTATACGTATGACGCTTATTTGGATCAGAATAGCAAGGTAACCCATTGGATGACATGCCAGAAGCTAAGACAATTCCCGATCAATTTCGGAGCCTCGTCCTTTACGAAGCAGAAGTATGTAGAGGAGCTCGACCGTATCGGAGCCCCTTTCCTGGAGGCGATCGGCTACAAGGGATTTGCCGAAATCGAGTTCAAGAAGGATGCGGAATCCGGCAGCTTTTATTTATTGGAGATCAATGCCCGGACAACGACCCTGGACCCCCTGCTTCGCAAATGCGGAATCAATTTCCCGCTGCTTGCCTATAACGAGCTCACCGGAAAGCCTATTGGAAGCCAGGCGATTCGGCATGATACAGGCATAGCCTTCTGCTTCCTGTTCGAGGATCTGATCTCCTCCAGGGATTACGTACGAACGAAGCAGCTGCGCGTCATGCAGATCGTTAAAACCCATTTTGCGAGAAAAGCCCCGGCGATCTGGCACATCGATGATCCCGCTCCCGCATTCCATTTCTTATCGATGCTGTTCAAGAAAGCA
Source organism: Paenibacillus harenae DSM 16969 (assembly GCF_000422465.1). Taxonomy (GTDB): domain Bacteria; phylum Bacillota; class Bacilli; order Paenibacillales; family Paenibacillaceae; genus Pristimantibacillus; species Pristimantibacillus harenae. Next base: position 502,444 of record NZ_KE383844.1, read on the forward strand.
ACAAGGAAGCTGGCGAAGGGCTAGAGGGCTTCTTGCTTAAATTCCCGATGAAAAGAGGCCATCCTTCCGGACGGCCGCCTTTATTTTCAAGCTCATTCGCCTTGAGACTTGCCCAATTAGAGAGACTGTCCGCCTGACGCTTCGAGGCGCTGCGCGTTCACCCAGCCCATCTCATCCGTACACAAAGAGGCGATAACCCCGCCGATATCGTCGGCTTCACCGACTCTGCCTAATGCGGTATGCGAGCCGATAAAATCTCTCATCTCATCATTGTCCCTTACTGCGCCTCCGCCGAAGTCCGTAGCGATCGCTCCAGGGGCGACCACATTGACCCGAATGCCTCTTTTTCCCCATTCTTTGGCCATGTACTTCGTCAAGATTTCGATCGCGCCTTTCATCGCCGCATAAGCTCCGAAGCCCTCAATCACAAAACGGGTCAAGCCCGTTGAAATATTGACGACTCTTCCATTGTCGGCAATGCGGGGAAACAGCTTCTGCGACAGGAAAAATACACCCTTGAAATGCACGTTCATCAGGCTGTCGAATTGTTCCTCTGTTGTTTCCGCAACAGAAGCGTGTATCCCGAATCCCGCATTGTTGACCAAAATATCGAATTGCTCCCGATTCCATTTTTCGTTCAGCACGCCAGCCAGCTGGGAGACAAACGCATCGAAGGAGGATACGTCGCCGGTATCAAGCTGCAGCGCAGCGGCTTTTCGGCCATTGTTTTCAATTTCCTTGACGACTTTCTCCGCTTCTTCCTTCCGGGAATGATAGGTGATAATGACATCCATTCCTTTGCGGGAGAGCGCGATAGCGGAATTTCTGCCGAGTCCCCGGCTGCCTCCAGTTACAAGTGCAATCTTTTGAGTTGAATTCATAGATCCCCGTCTCCTTTTGCTCATTAATGTCAACCACTTGATAACTTGTTATTCGCGGTCTATAGTGAGTATAGAGCTTCGAGTTAACTCTAGGTCAAGGGGTAAGGTGAAAAAAATGAATTATTCCATTAACGAGGTCGCAAACAAATTCGACCTGTCCGTCCACACGCTGCGTTTCTATGATAAAGAGGGCTTGATGCCCTTTATCGGGAGGGACAAATCCGGCAACCGGGTGTTCACCGATACGGATCTCAACTGGGTGGCTATGGTTTGCTGCCTGAAGGATACGGGAATGTCAATCAAAGAGATCAAGCAGTACGCGGATTGGTGCATGGAGGGTATGCAAACGATCGACGAACGGAAAGAGATGCTCGCCGCACATCGCAAACAAGTCTTAAAGCAAATCGAGAACTTGAAGAAAAACATCGAGCTCATCGATTCAAAAATCGCGGTCTACGATAATCCGGAGTTGGCTCAAAAATTGTACGGCAGTCTCGATAAACAACAGTGAGTTCTTCACACGCACAAGGGCAAAGAAACGACTGTGATAAACCCGCTTTCGGACAGCCTCAGCCACTTTGTTGAACGTTACCGAAAAAAGCCGTAAAAAAAATGGGTCGTGGTATACCGGTCTTATGCAGAAACTAATTTATCGATATCCTGCTTCACTGCGCGTCTATACTGGATTTGATCCAGCGTAACATTCAGTTTCGGCTTCAATTCGAACCTATACTGGAAATCATCCAGCGTGCACGCCAACATGCTCGTTTTTTCGGCTGATTTCGCACATTTGATTGGATGGAATACAGTATAGCCGCCGACATACCGCCAAACCAACCAAAGTTACTGCAAAAATCCACTATAGCACCATACAGCGACCAATTGATTTTTTTAGCGGTCAAGTAATAGCGAGACCATCTCGCGGAAAAGTTCAACCGTTCATTGTAGAAAGAAAAAAGGAACCAACCGCTTGCCTAAGCAAGCGCTTGGTCCCTTCCCTATTGTCTTAAATGGCGCCTATCGCATGCTTCGCGCGGGCAAGCTGCGTCGCCTCCACCATGTTGCGCAAGGAGGCGATCGTTTCTTCGAATCCGCGGGTCTTTAGGCCGCAGTCCGGATTGATCCAGAAGAGCTTCGGGTCCAGCACGCGCAAGGCGCGTTCGATCATGCCCGTCATTTCCTCCACCCGCGGAATACGCGGACTATGGATGTCATAGACACCTAAACCGATTCCCAATTTATAGGTATTCAGCTCGAAGCTATGAATCAGTTCGCCGTGGCTGCGGGAGGTCTCGATCGATATGACATCCGCATCCATCGCTTCAATCGAATCAATCATGTCGTGGAACTCGCAATAGCACATATGCGTATGAATTTGCGTCGTATCCTTCACCGTGCACGTGGTCATGCGGAACGCTTTGACCGCCCATGCCAAGTACTCCGCTTGCTCCTCTTCCTTCAGCGGCAGCCCTTCGCGAACCGCCGGCTCATCTACCTGAATCATGCCAATGCCCGCAGCCTCCAGCGCCTCAACCTCTTGCCTTAGCGCATAAGCCAGCTGGTAAGCGATTTGTTCGCGCGTAATGTCCTCCCGGACGAAAGACCAGTTCATGATCGTAATCGGGCCGGTCAGCATTCCTTTCACGGGGCGTCCGGTTCTCGACTGCGCATACTTCGTTTCCTTGACCGTCATCGCTTCCTCGAATGCGACATCTCCGAAAATAACCGGCGGCTTCACGCAGCGGGAGCCGTACGACTGCACCCATCCGTTCTGCGTGAACGCGAATCCCGCAAGCTTCTCGCCGAAAAATTCAACCATGTCCGTCCGTTCGAATTCGCCGTGCACGAGCACGTCCAGACCGATCTCTTCCTGCAGCTTTACCCAAATATCGATCTGCTCCCGGATGAAGGCAGCGTACCGCTCATTGCCCCATTCTCCCTTACGCCACAGCTGACGCGCCTTGCGCACCTCTGCGGACTGCGGAAAGCTGCCGATGGTCGTCGTCGGAAAAATCGGGAGCCGCCATTTCTCCTGCTGCGCAGGATGGCGCTCGGAGAAAGGCCGGCTGCGTTCCGGCTGCACCGCGCTTATGGTTGCGACGGCTTGTTGAATGTCGCTGCGGTTGCGCTCGCCGGATTGCTTCAGCGCCTGAAGCGCACTCTCGTTGAGGTCCAGCTCGTCGGCGACGATCGCCTTACCCGAATTGACGGCTTTCGTCAGAAGGACGAGCTCGTCCAGCTTCTCATCCGCAAAGGCGAGAGCCTCCTTCAGTTCGGGGATGAGCTTCTCCTCCTTGTTCACCGTGACCGGAACATGAAGCAGGCTGCACGACGACTGCACGATCAACCGGTCGGCCGTTACGCATTCAGCCAGCTCTTCCAGCAGCTCCAGCTTTTCGCGAAGCGAAGCTTTCCAGATGCCGCGGCCGTCAATGACTCCCGCCCCCAGCACCTTATCTGCAGGGAAACCAAATTGTTTAATCGCCTGCCTGTTGCCGGCCAATCCATGCACGAAATCAAGCCCGATCCCTTGGACGGGAAGCTGAACGATATCCGTGTAGTTTTCCGCCGATTCAAAATAGGTTTGCAGCATCACGTTCAAGCCAGGCACCGCAGCGGCAAACCTCCCGTAAATCGTCTGCAGCCGCCGAAGATCGTCCGCGCTTACTTTCGTTACAAGAATCGGTTCGTCGATTTGTACCCACTGAACCCCTTCGCGCTTCAGCTCCTGAAGAATCTGTACATAGAGCGGCAGCAGACGTTCCAGCCAGGCATCGGTTTCCGATTTATCGTAGCCTTTGGACAGCTTCAGGAAGGTTAACGGACCTACGATAACCGGCTTGCCTTCGATTCCGAGCTTCTCCTTCGCTTCCCGGTAGGCGATAAGAGGACGATTCTCGGTAACAACAGGCTTCGCCCCATCAAGCTCAGGCACGATATAGTGGTAGTTGGTGTTGAACCACTTTGTCATCTCGCTGGCTGCCGCATCCTTCGTCCCACGGGCAATCCCGTAATAAACGGACAGCGGCACAACGCCGCCTTCATAAGCAAAGCGCTTCGGAATAATCCCGAACATTGCGGCTGTATCCAGAACATGATCGTAATAGCTGAAATCATTGACCGGGATGAAGTCGATGCCCTTCTCCTGCTGCTTACGCAAATGATTCAAGCGGATTTCCTGCAGCTGTCTATGAAAATCCGGCTCCTCCAGCTTGCCGGACCAGAATGCTTCAAGCGTTTTCTTCCATTCGCGCTCCGCGCCGATACGCGGGTATCCCAGAACACTGCTCTTCACCATCTTGCAACACTCCCATATAAATTGTTACAAGAAAGATAACATGTATTCGCTGATATAGCGTAACTGGATTATGCTATACCTAGTCATAGCCTAAAGCTATACCTGAGCTTTTAAGGGGCCGCCGATCGCTCGCTGGAGCGCTTCTATATAGGCCGCGCCGAGCTTGGATAAGGTCGTGTTGCGATGAGAAATCCAACCGACATTGATCGTTTCCTCGCAATCAAGCGGTACGGGAATAATTTCGTTGCCGTTCAGATCGGCGCTCAGAATCCCGGTCGATATCGTATATCCGTTCAAACCGATCAATAAATTGAACAGCGTCGCCCGGTCATTGACACGGATGCTCTTCTTATGGGACAGCGTGCTGAGAATCTCTTCCGCAAAATGAAAGGAGTTGTACTCGCCTTGGTCGAAGGACAGATATGGATAATGCTGAAGCTGGTCAATCGTGACGATCGATTGGTTCGCGAGCGGATTTTTAATGCTGATGAAAATATGCGGCTTAGCCGTAAATAAGCTGTTGAACTGCAAATTCGCCGTTTTGAGCAGCTTGTTGATTACTTTCCCGTTGAACTCGTTCAGGTATAAAATCCCGATCTCGCTTCGCAAGCTTTTGACATCTTCGATAATTTCATAGGTTTTGGTCTCGCGCAGCGTTAACTCGTATTCTTCTTGGCCGTACTCCCGAACGAGGCTTACAAAGGCATTCACCGCGAAAGCATAGTGCTGGGTCGACACCGAAAAATGCTGCGGAGAAGGTTTCGCGTTCAGATAGCGGCTCTCCAGCAATTCCGCCTGCTCGACGACCTGCCTGGCATAGCTTAGAAATTCAACGCCCTCCTTCGAGAGCGAGATTCCTTTATTCGACCGGTCAAAAATCGCAATCTGCATCTCTTCTTCCAAATCCTTAATCGCATTGGATAGGCTGGGCTGCGAAATAAACAGCCGCTTGGCCGCTTCATTGATGGAGCCGCGGTTGGCGACTTCAATCACGTATTTTAATTGCTGCAGTGTCAAATGAAATCATCCCCTCTTCGCTCACGGCAAGAACAAATCATTCTTACGATCGCCGTTGCAGCCGAATGCTTTGAATAGGTGAACCCTGTTCCTTCATTATACATAGAAAACCTGTACGTTCACGGCTATATCTGCTTATCGTGATTTCCTGTTCTCATTCGGATCAAATTTCTCTACGTTGGTTGTCCCCTTCTTTTGGTTATCGTCTATTCCTTCGGCAGGATCGTCCGGTTGGTCACGGGGGAGGACAGGATCACCGACGTGTTGACATTCCCGAAAGGCATAAGCCGCTCCACGAGCTCGCTCAGCGCATCCATCCCCGTTACCGCCGCTTTCAACATATAACTGACCGTCCCCGTTACGCGGTGGCATTCGATTATTTCTTCATCCTTCATAATGCGCTTCTCGAATTCCGACGGGCTTACCTTCAATTCGCTCATTTGAATAATGAGCTGGATGTTCCTGCCGACCGCGGCCGGAGATACCCGGGCGCCGAAGCCCGTAATAACCCCCTTCTCCTGCAGCCGGAGCAGCCGCTCCGAAATACTGGGGCGGCTTAGAGCCAGCCGCTTGGACAGCTCGCTAACGGTCATCCGCCCATCCTCCTGAAGCAATTGGAGAAGCGAGCGATCCAATTGATCCATCATCAGCGGACCCTCCTTCATTTTGCAGATCAGACACCGACAATTATTGCAATGTTACTTACTCTCACATGAATTTCATTCAGTTTATTATATAACCGACTCACGCCGTTTTGTATCCTTATAGTAACAAACTCAAGCAGGCGGTGCATGCGGAATGTTTAAAATATCAGATGACAAATTGAAGGCTATTCTGCGAAATTGGCTTCATATTGCAATAGGCTGCTTCGTTACGACCGGCGGGTTAATTATACTGAAGCATTCGGATATCGTTACCGGGGGAACGGCAGGCCTTACTTTAAGCTTATCGCCGCTGCTGCATGTCCAATTCCACTATTTGTTCGCCCTGCTCAACCTCCCGTTTTTTGTTTTCTCCTTCTTCTATATGGGCTTTTCCTTTACTGTCAAAACCATTCTATCGATTGCGCTTCTCTCCGCATTCAGCGTCATTGACAGCGTACTGCCCGCCTTCGCCATCCCTTCGCTGGTCGGCGCCGTTGTCGGCGGAGCCTTCATCGGGATCGGCCTCTCCACCCTGTTCCGGAACGGCGCATCTCTCGGAGGCGCGACGATTGCTGCCGTTTATTTGCACAATAAACATGGAATTAACCCCGGCATAACGAACTTCTCCTTCGACTTTCTGGTCATCCTCACCAGCTTAGCCGTATTCCCGCTCACCAGCGGGTTGGTCTCCGCCTTATCGATTGCCGTTACCTCGGGTATCTTGTCCTTCTATAAGCGAAGAAAGCGGGGGACTGAGCAAGCGAAAGATGAACCTCTGTCAGGCGCTGCGGCACCGTAATGTTTACTGTGTTTCATCTTCATATTAGACCGACCCAATAAAAGAAACAGCGGCAGCCAGGGACTGAAAATGAAGTCCTAGACTGCCGCTGTTTTATTAAACGATCGTAAGCTTACTTTAGAAATTAACCCCGGATTCCGTTGTAGCCCAAGACTTTCTCCAAGAGCGTGAAACTACGTAGAAAACAAGTGTCATAACTAATACGATCGACCCGATAACAAGGAATCCGGTAGCGTGAGTGCCTGTCGATTCTTTTAATGGACCAAGAATATATTTAGGAAGCACAAATCCTCCTAAACCGCCTGCAGCTCCGACGATCCCGGTAACAACTCCGATTTCCTTGGAGAAACGTTGCGGAACAATCTGGAACACCGATCCGTTACCCATACCCAAGCAAGCCATCATAACACTTGTATAAAGAAGCATAACAAGGAATGAACTAGGCATTGTTGCAATCGCAAACGCGCATATTGTAACTACACTAAACAATATGGTCAAGAATCGCATTCCGCCAACTTTATCCGCAATCCAACCGCCTACGGGTCTAAAGAAGCTGCCCGCTACTACGGTAAGGGTAACCAGGTAGCCTACCTGTATTTTGGTTAAACCGCCTGGATTTACGCCATCGCCATACACATCATAGAAGAAAATGCTGAAGTAGCTGGCAAATCCGACAAAACCGCCGAATGTAACCGAGTAGAATATGGAGAACCACCAGGTGTCCGCAAATTTAAACACACTAAGGTAATCCCTCAAGGTTTTAGGAGCAGGAGCATTCGGAGCATCCTTGGCTAATATTGCATAAACAATCATGATAACGACTAAAGGTATAAGTGCCATTCCAAAAACACTGTGCCATCCGTACGCTGTCGCTAGCTGAGGCCCAAAAAATGTAGCTAACGCAGTACCGCTGTTCCCAGCTCCGGCAATTCCCATCGCCAGACCCTGATATTGCGGAGGATACCAACGGCTGGCCAAGGAAAGCGAAACGGCAAAGCTTGCACCCGCGATACCGAGCAAGAACCCGATCGACTGAATTTGAATCAGGCTTGTTCCGCCGAGCCAACCCCAGAGAAGAGGAATAGTGGTAAGCCCCATCCCGATAAGGCCTGCTTTTTTAGCGCCAATACGGTCCGCCAATATCCCCATCGGTATCCGGAAAATGGAACCTCCCAAAATCGGGATTGCTACCATGGTAGCCTTCTGAGTGTCCGACAAACCAAAATCTTTGGTAATGAAGAGTGCTAAAGCTCCGCAAAATACCCAAATCATAAAGCTTACATCAAAATAGAGAAAAGCTGACAACAAACTTGGAAAGTGACCAGATTTACGAAAACTTTGTGCTTCCATCTTCTCATGCCCCCTAAAATTGATAAACCCTGGTTTCATTTCCGGCTAAATCAGAGCTTTGGCCGGGATTCGTTCATGTTCGTTCGATGCTGCTATCTTAATCGCCTTTTTAAAAACTCGCTCTTTAATACTCGGTATTCCCTCCATTTCTCGGTCGTAATTGGGCAAAAAGAGGCCGACTGACAGAACTGCATAAATGCGAATTCTGTTAATCGGCCCCTTTGCCGTTGCAGCCACACCGTCGTGACTGACTTTATTAATAATCGATGTAAAATACAAAGCCTACCCGTCTACAATTTTGTATGGATAGACTGCAATGCCGGAACTGACACGCCATTGTGCCGTTGAGCAGTTGAAATCTTATATTGCTACTATAATTCGCTTTTTCATTCATGTCAATAAATATAACATAAAATTTTAATTTGATCGTTTTCACTATCAATTACAATCCTTTTTGCCGAATTTCTACATTTTTAGTGTAATGTTTTATGACATACATGTCCATCGAGTTGACATTTCCGAATGCCCAAAACGAAAAAAGCTATTCTTTTTGTTAATAAAGAATAGCTTTTATTCGTTTTCAGGGTGTATTAAAGGGGCCGCCTATTCTTAATGCGAAATATTTCTTATTCCTCTCTCTTCTGAACGGAATCGCGAATGACCAGCTGGGTTGGAAATTTATAAAGCTGATCCACCTCTTTTCCTTCAAGAACCTGAAACAACAGATGGGCGGCCAATGCCCCGCGTTCATACTTGGGCTGCATAACCGTCGTAAGAGAAGGTCTGACATACTGCGCTAATTCAATATCGTCAAAGCCAATGACCGAGACATCGGACGGCACCTTGATGCCATGCTCCTTGAACGCTTTCATGCCGCCGATGGCCATTTCGTCGTTGGCATATACGATTCCGGTTGGCAGGTTCCCTTGCGCGATAAGCATTTTGGTCATACTATAGCCGTTATCCCGGTTGAAAATCCCGAATTGATGCAGATGCCCATTCCAATCCAAGCCATGCTTGCGCAGCGCGCTTTCATATCCGTTCACCCGCATCGCGTGAAGACGGTCCAACGCTTTGCCGCCGACATACGCGATTTCCCGGTGGCCCTGCTCAATTAAATATTCCGCCGCCATGCAGCAGCCCTTCTCGTTATCAACCTCGATGCTGACAACAAATTCGTTATCGACTCTCCGGTCGAGCAGAATGATCGGAAATTCTTTTCGGGCTGATTGCATAATAATGTCTTCGCTAATATTGTAGGCTAATACGATGGCGCCATCGACCCGCTTCTCCGTCAAGAACTTGATCGCGGTGGACGACTCCTCGCCCATCGAGCTGCAAGCGAGCAGGTCATAGCCTTTGGACATCGTCACGTCTTGAATACCCTTCACCAATTCCGAATAATGCGGTCCCGATAAATCCGTCACGATAAGCGCGATCGTACGCGTGCTGTTTCTTTTCAAATCGGAAGCGATTCCGTTTTTCTGATAATTTAACTCGCGCGCGGCTTCTAAAATCTTCTTCTTCGTATGCTTGCTTACTTTGGAGTTATTATTCAAGGCGTACGAGACCGTCGATATCGATACACCTGCCATTCTAGCGACATCTTTAATCGTAGCCATATGTGTCTAGTCTCCCCACACTTCCGAAACAGGGAAATCCCTCGTCCGAAACCGATGTTTTTCTTTGTCTGGGCCATCCGGTTCGAATACCGGCGCCCGTTATGGACAAGGGAGCTATGAATATAGCTCCCCTGCGGCTTCTGCCTATCCGTTATTCGTTGCTGGACTCGAATTTCGCCAGCTGTGCTTCCACTTCTGCAATAACCTTGTCAATTCCGGCCGCTTGCAGTTGTTTTCTGTATTCGGCCACCGCTTCTTTTGGATCCTTGCTCGTCTTGCCGAGCATAAGCTGCATGCCCAGCTGCGAATTCACGTTAGAAATAGCGGCAATTTCCGTCGTCACATTTTTGGAATCAAAGCTGAATCCCATGTAAGGATCGTTGATGGAGAACTTGTCCCATTCCGCATATAAGGTATTTCGAACCGGATTCTCCGAATCCATGAGCAAATTATATTTATCATTCCGCAAGGACCATGCCGCAAAACCGCCGCCGTCAACCTTATCGTCAAAGCCTTCCGGCGTTTTCTTAATGCCATCCTCGATGACGTACTGACGGCCTTCAATACCATACTGAATCAAATTGTAGTATTCCGGATCGGTCATGAACTTCTCGATCGCCATCAGAGCGCGTTCCGGATTTTCGGAATTCGAGCTGATAACGGTGGAGTTCTCTACGCCCATTTTCCGTTTGATCTTCTTGTTCGCTTCAGCGAAGGTATAGAAATAAGGGTCGGCTTCCGGCTGCGCTTTCATATCCGTGCCATACTTGCCGATCCAGTCCTGCGCGTGAGTAAGGTAACCCGCCGAGTTAGCCGCTCTCATGTTCGTTCCGGCATCGACCTGCGAGGACAGGATGTCCTTCGGCCAGTAGCCTTTATCCGACCATTCCCGCATCTTAACGGCCCAATCTTCAAACTCCCGGGTGAAGGCCGGGTGGAATACCTTTTTGTAATCCTCCGGACCTTTGGTCACGAGATTAAGCTCGGTTAAAGCGATGCCTGGCGCGTTAAGCCACATATCCGTCGTGTCGACCAGCATTCTGTACATGTTAAAAGCGTCGTTGGCGTTGCCGTTGATCGGCGGATACGACTCATTGGCAAGCACATTGTCCATGTATTTCTCCATGTCTTCAATGGTGCCGATTTTCTCCATGCCGTACTTCTTCAGCAGGTCGGAGCGGTAGGCAAATCCGGCTGGCGTGTATTCACTGTACAGGGAAGGCACACCGTAGATCTTGCCGTTGAATTTCGAACCCGCCCACGTTTCCTCGGGAATGGCCGCCTTTAACGCAGGGGCAACCTTATCCAGCATGTCCGTAATATCGACGAGCGCATCCTGTCCAGCCAGCGAGAAGTAGGAAACCGCCGCACCCGGAGAACCGTGGGACATATCAAACTTCTCGCCGGAGGCGAACAGCAGCGGATACTTGGTTGCGATATCCGGCCAGTCAATGTACTTAACCTCCAGCGTGGCGTTAATATCGCGTTTCAGCAATTTGTTGATCTCAGCCAGAATGTCCTTGTTGGCGACGCCTTCCGCACCCCATAAATAATAAACCAGCTTAACTTCTTTGGAAATGTCTGCTCCGTTCGAGTTCGCAGACCCGGCCGGGGCTGTAGAAGCGGTGTTTTCCTCCTTTGACGAGCAGCCTGCCAATAGGCTGGTCAGCATGATCGCAGCCAGCGCGAACACCAATAAATTTTTACCTCTCATTTTTGTTGCCTCCCTTTTCTAGTTCCAAATCTTCTATAATAAACACTCCCCGAGCAGAACCAATTGCATGGGGCATTTATTAACCTTTTACTGCGCCAATCGTAAGACCGGATACAAAGTAGCGCTGAGCGAAAGGATACAACAGAATGATCGGGCCCGTGGCCAATACGGCCGTAGCCATCTTAATGGATTGCGTCGGCAGCTCCGCCGTATCAATAACCACGCCCTGATTAATGAGCGCCTGGATATTCGTCTGGTTGATCATGCGCTGCAAGAAGTATTGCAGAGGAAATTTGTCGGGCGTCTGAATGTAAAGCATGCCGTTATACCATTCGTTCCAAAAACCGAGCGCCGCAAAAAGACCGACGGTAGCAAGCGACGGGATCGCCAGCGGAATGAAGATTTGCCAGTAGATACGGAAATCGCCCGCGCCGTCGATCGTAGCCGACTCATATAAGGAATCGGGGATCGCTTTCATGAAATTCCGCATCAGGAAGATCGACCATGCGCCGACTACGCCCGGCAAAATCATGGCGAACAAGCTGTCCTTCAGGTGCAAATATTTCACCATCAGGATATAGCTTGGAATTAAGCCCCCGGCAAACAACGTCGTAAAGTAGATCATAAAAGAGAAGAAATTACGGTATTTGAAATCCTTCCGGTTGAGCACGAAACCTGCCATCGACATCATGAACAAGCCCAATGACGTACCGACAACCGTAATAAAAATCGTTACGCCATAGGCTTTCGATAACGCGGCGGAGTTGTTGATCAGCATGCTATACGCCCTGGTCGACCATTCATTCGGAACCAGCTTGTACCCTTCGCGAATGATTTCCTGTTCATTCATCAAGGAGGACGAGATCATAAGGACAAAAGGAAACAGACAAGCCAAGGCGAAGCAGGCGATGCACAAATAGCTGACGACTTTGATGGAAATACTGCCCAGATCTTCTTTTTCTTTATTTTTTTTCATTCTGATTTCCGCCTCCCCGTTTAAAACAAAGCGCTGTCCGGCTCGATTTTACGAACGATCAGATTAACGACCAAGACAATTACCAATCCGAATAACGATTGATAGAAGCCGACTGCCGCGCCCATGGAGAAGTTGAATTGTCCCACCAGGCTGCGGAAGACATACGTATCGATGATGTCCGTCTGCGGATAGAGCACCGAGTTTGTGCCGATCAGATTATAGAACAGGTCGAACGAGCCTTTAAGAATGCCGCCGAGGCCAAACAGAAACAACAGAATAAAGGTCGGCTTCAGCATAGGCAAGGTCATGTAGCGGATACGCTGCCATCTGCTGGCCCCATCCATGTAAGCGGCTTCATACAGATCGTGGCTTATGCCTGTTATCGTTGCCAGGTATACGATCATGCCATAACCGGTTGCGCTCCATATTTTAAAAGCCACGATGATATACTTCCAAATACCGGGATCCGAATAAAATTCGTAGCGTTCCATACCGAACGAGGTAAACATCGTATTCATAAAGCCGGAATTAAAATTGAACATATTGTAGGCAAACACGCCGACAATAACCATGGAAATGAAATGCGGCAGCAGCAGCACCGATTGCGAGATCTTCTTGAACCATTTGCCCGAAATTTCGGAAAGCATGATGGCAAACACGATTTGAATGATGTTCCCCAGAGCCAGGAAAGCAAAATTGTAAAGCAGCGTATTTTTGGTTATGTTCCAAAGATCGCCCGTTTTAATAAGAAATTCGAAATTTTCCAAACCAAGAAATTTGCTTCCAAAAATGCCTTTGCTAATGTTGAAATCAACAAACGCGACGTATGCCCCCGGCATGACAAGATAGTGAAAGATAATAAAGTATAAGATGACGGGCGAAAGCATTAGAAACAGAATCTTGTTCTTCATTAACTCCCGCAGCATATTTCCGCCATGAACCTTAAGTCTTGTTATGACATACATTCAGCCCAACTCCCGTAATGGTTCTTCTTATAGAAAGCCTTTCCGTTAAACGCGCTCTCATTTCTTCTAAAACATAACCTCCCCACAGTGATGAGATAAAGGTTGCCTGCATTTGCGAAACGTTTCGATTTTTAATTGCACAAGATGATCAATTTTCACGGCAACAACGGATTAGAACAATATCCGCCGCCAAAACAAGGTGTAAGCACTTTCAATTCCAAGATTGTATATCGAAACGTTTCTCTTAAATCGAATATTACTACAGGGTCTCCTTGAAATCAATCCTTTTTTTATAAAAATGTATCCGTTTCCAATCAGCGTCTATTCGCAGGCCTAGTTACCCGGCTTCGCTCATTCGTCGTTCGCAGAGCCGCATATGGGGTAATCTCTTCTATCCATTATCCGCAATAAGCGCAGAAAACTCGAAACGTTTCGAGTTTATCAGTCGACCGATTCACCGATCTGCACCGTGCGCTGGGAATCGTTCAATCGTCAACCGTTTACGGCTTCATTCTTTTTCGCTGCGTCGCTGCCCTTCTGCAGCCTGTCCCGCTGCACGAGATACATGGCCAACAATACACCGATTCCGCCAAGCACTTGATAGACCGTAATCGATTCTTTAAGCAAATAATAGCCCGACACCGCAGCCGTAATCGGAAGGATGTAGCCATAGAAGGACGACTTGAACGGTCCCAGCTTGGCGAGACTCCAATTATGCAGCGTAAATCCGAGCATCGTCGCCAGCAAAGCCGTATATACCAAGCTCATCCAACCCGTTGCCGAAATGGAGGCATAAAAGGCGAAGTCCCCTTTCCAGAGAACGTACGGCAGCAGGACAACGGCTCCGGCGGTCATCTCCCATGTGATCAACAGCATCAACGGGTAGCGCGAAGTTAGCCTGCTCATGAGAATCAGATACACGGCGCCAAATAAACTTCTGAGCAGCAGCAGCAGATCGCCCTGCAGCGTATCCATTCCAAAATGCAGCCCCTGCTCGCCTCCGGCAACGATCACAATTACACTGGCAAAGGCAAGCGGCAAACCGATCAGAATCCGGGGGGTTATTCGAATCTCTCTAAGCGCAAGGGCGATAATGACGGTTAACACAGGCATAAAACCCCGGCCTAATACAGCGCCGTTAGCCGCATTTGAGAACTGCAGCGCGTAAGACAGCATAACCTCCATGCCTACCGCGGAGAGGATGCCGAGGAACAGAATAAGACCCAAATCTCTCTTTTCCATCCGGAGGCTCATTCCTCTTCGGCGGGAATACATATAGGTCATGCACCAAAGCATCGGGATGATACACACATATCGAAGCCCGTTGAACATGACGGGGTCCCACTCTTGGCCGCCGATTTTCATAGAGCTTATATTAATTCCCCACAGCAGGTAAACAGCCAGGAAGCCTAAATGGGGAAGCAAGTTTTTGTTCATGATCGGGTAATCCACCTTTCACGGCTTTGTAAACTTTTGACACCGCCTCCTATTCTACTTCTAATGCCTCTGTAAGTCATCCCCAAAAAGAATGAAGCCGCCAGAGAGGTCCTCCCGGTAGCTTCATTCATGAACGAAGGCTGGGCTTCGTATCGCCAAGGCGCTTGGATTTCGGGGACAAAAAAAACCGGTCGAGACTGCCATCTCGCCGGATTATTATTTTTGTTATTCCAGACTGAATAGCCTGTTCATGGGCACTTGCAAATCTTTGAATACGATCGATTGAATCGTTTCCTGCTCCGTATACAAATGACGAACCTGGTAACTGCCATCCTGCAGCGCATACACATGAACCGTTCGATTGCCAGGATCGGCAATCCAATATTCCTGCACCCCATACTTCTGATATAAGTTGAACTTCTCATTAAAGTCCTTCAATGCGGTGGATGGCGACAGCACTTCAATGATTATGATCGGCACACCATGACAGCCATTCTTAGAAATTTGCTCCTTCGAGCAAACGACCGAAAGATCGGGCTGCATGACGTGATCAGGTGACTGATAATCATCACTCTCGCTGAAGAACACATCAAATGGAGCAACGAACACATAGCAGCTCCGATTCTGAAAGAATGTCCGCAGAGCGAAATGAAGCTCACCAACAATAAATTGATGCAACGAGGTAGGAGCCGGCGACATATTATAGGCTTTGCCGTTAATTAACTCCCACGTTCCATCCCAGGTCAACCAATCTTGAAAGGTATGAATTTTCTTATCATCCGGATTTGACACGATGTTCGACCTCCTTCTGATTTTACGTATCATATTTATCTAATTGTAACATGATCAAGATAATCGTTGCTATTTTCACTCATTCATTACCATCAGTATTACCCGATTATTTACAAGTGTTTCACCCCTAACCTCTCATAGGGGATCCAACAAAGATAAGGCAAAAAAATCTTAATATGTGCTCGATATCGTGCATTCGGTCATGCATGACCGTCGCCCCTTGCCTCAAAGACCGCTACATGTCATGATCACGATACAGCCCATTATTTTCAGGAGGTCTTATACATATGGACCAATTCATTGCCGCATTGAAAGAGCATTATGACTTGGAGATTACAAGCCTTTCACAACAGCAAGGCGGCTGGTCCGCTTTCGCCTATAAGGCGCTTACCCGCAATCAGGCTTATTTCTTAAAGGTTTACGACAAAAGCAGAGCCTCTACTCCAAAATGGACAACCCTCATTGATGACTACGCGCCGGTCCTGGTTTGGCTTCAACAGCACAGCGGTTTGAAAGGCAAAATTCCTGTACCGCTTCTCACAAAGGAAGGCCGTTATACATGTGAAAATGAAGACGGGATCCTTCTGCTCTATGAATATATCGACGGAGAGACGATCGCGGAACGGGAGTTAACGAAGGAACAGGTATCGCAATTGGCGGAAATCATATCCGAGCTTCATTCGTATGACGATAATCTCCCAATGAAGACGGGTGCTTTAAAAGAAAGCTTTGACGTTTCATTTTTGCAGCAGCTGAGCATGATGTTGAATAACGAGTCTAACCCTATGCCGAGCGATGTCGGAGAAATGCTGGAGCCTCATAGGAAACGATTAAACAGTCTGATCGTTGCCGTAGAACAGCTGTCAGCTGCTCTGAAGAACAGTCCATCCCGCTTCGTACTGTGCCATACCGATATTCACAACTGGAACCTGATGCAATCCGGACAGACGCTTCTGTTGATTGACTGGGAAGGATTGAAACTGGCGCCCGTCGAGGCGGATTTGATGTTCCTGACCGACAAACCTTATTATGACGATTTCTTAAGTATTTACCGTGAACGTCATCCGAATTTCACGATCAATCCCGATGCCTTGCGGTTCTACCAGGGCAGGCGTAAATTGGAGGATATCGGAGAATGGCTGGAACAGCTCTTGTTCGATAAGCAGGATGCGAAGGAAAGAGCGGCCACCCTGAGCGGCTTAACGAGGGACTTGCAGAGCTTATCGCAATGAGGTTATGTCAGAAGTTATAATGGAATGAGCAATTAGTTGGCTATTAAAGGAGGCTTACGATCATGTTAGCAGAAATAGAAAAAGTCGAGGCCGGATATATCGCTCGTTACGAGCGGCATTTCAAGCATACCGCCGAACAGGTATGGGCAATGCTGACCGAAAATGACAGGCTTGCGGAATGGTTTCCCGAGCTTCGGGTAAGAGACCTTCGCACAGGCGGCATCATTGCCTTTGACATGCAGGACGGTACGTTCGAGGAAATGGAAATCGTTGATCTGACGCCTTATTCCGCACTGGAGTACACTTGGGGCGAGGACCGTGTCCGCTTCGAGCTCTACCCGGAGGCGCAGCAATGCCGGCTGGTTTTCATTGAGAAGATTAGCACAATAACGGATCAAACACCGAAGGATCTTGCGGGCTGGCATGTCTGCCTGATCGTCATTGAAGTCTTGCTTGACGGCAGGAAGCTGGAGGACCGTATGACAGAGTGGAAAGTATGGTATGAGCAGTATAAAACGCTGCTGAACAGCGTGGAAGGAAAACGCGAACAATGAAAGGGGAATCCGGATGGAAACCTTGAACCAAGCACCGGTCGTGAAAGCAGAAATGCTTATCAGGAAACCGGCCGCACAGGTATTTGAAGCTTTTGCCGATCCGGCGGTCACGACTAAATTCTGGTTCACCAAGAGCAGCGGGAAGCTGGAAGTAGGAAAGAAGATCCGGTGGGAATGGGAAATGTACGGCGTATCCGATGAATTAATCGTCACAGCTTTGGAGCCTAACAAGCGGATTCGAATCGAATGGTCGGACGGCACCGTGACCGAGTGGATTTTTACACCCAGGACGGAGAACGAAACCTTCGTCACGATTATAAACTCAGGATTCTCCGGAGATACGGACGCGATCGTCAGCCAAGCCATTGACTCCATGGGAGGATACACGATCGTACTCTGCGGGCTAAAGGCGCTGCTGGAGCATAACATCAGGTTGAATCTTGTGGCGGACAAGGCTCCCGATGCTCACGTACAGAAATGATCGGCTGCGTCTTCGCCCAGCCTAACCCAAAGGTCGAGTAAGGGAGAAACTCCCTTACCCGGCCTTTTCTACGCTATTTTCTCTTACACTCTAGCAAATGTTTAATCCGCGTCTCTTCGTCCCTCTTCCGCCGAATCCCGCCTCGCTTTGAAGTAAGCCCCGTTCTGCAAATCCGCAACGAAATCCTGCAGCCACTCATAATAGCCGACCGCATGCTTGAGCTTATGCAGATCCTCCAGGCACAGCTTGCGCTCCTCCTCCGACGTTTCGAGCTTCAATATCATCTCCGATAATGGCGGGATGACGGCATCGATCGCCTCGCGCATCACATCGATCTCCCGCTGCAGCTTTGTCGTGAAGAAAGACTGGAAGGCTTTGAAGAAATCGGTCTCCGCTACGTAAAGATCCTTCCGCTCCTCCTTCTCCTTCAGCTTGGTCACCATTTTGGATTCAACGAGCGAACGGACCGCATAGCTCATATTGCTCTTGCTCATGCCCATGCTTGATTTCATTTCTTCCAGCGTCAGCGGTTTATCCTCGAAAAACATAATGCCGTAAAGCTGGCCGAAGGAATAGTTAACGCCGTAAAGGTCCATGGTCTGCGCAATCGCGTCGATCACTCTCGCCCTAAGCTCCTCGCGAGGTGACGAAGGGTCCTGCATTTTGCCTAACGTCTTTTTTTTCACCTTTTTACTCCCCTTCTCTTATGATCGGCTTTACATAATATTCATCTGGTTTTTACAGAGAATTGACCCTTCCATCCCGGTATGAACGTACAATAATTTTTGAACGATGAATCATAATCATGCAATAACAGGATGTATTATATCAAATATTCAATAATATTCGTACGGTTATAAAGGAGGAAAAATGAAATCGGCTCGATTGTACAATGATTTCAAAGCACTGCTGTTCACGCTGCCGGCCTTGGTCCCTCTCGTTCTGTTCTGGTTCTTTCCGCTTGCTTACGTGATCTATCTCAGCTTCATGGAATGGGATTTCATGAGCCCCGAGAAGCTGTTCGTCGGCTTCCAGAACTATCGGGATTTATTCGAAAATCCCGATTTCTACGATTCGCTTCGCGTCACCGTCCTGTTCTGTCTCGGCAGCGTGATCCCCATTATCGTCGCGGGCCTGCTGCTTGCCTTGCTGCTGAACCAGAGGCTGAGAGGCGGCGCCGTCTATCGGACGCTCATGTTCTCGCCATGGGTGACGCCTACGGTTGCCGTGTCCATCGTATGGTCATGGATCTACGAGCCCGATGTCGGACTGGCCAACAACATGCTTCAAGCCGTCGGCATCGAAGGCGTCCGCTGGCTGGAGGATCCGAACTGGGCGCTCGTCGGCGTCTTGCTCGTCACCATATGGAAATCCGCCGGTTGGAGCATGATCTTCTATCTGGTAGCCATTCATAACGTTCCCTCCGATCTGCTGGAGGCTGCGGAGCTTGATGGAGCGGACCGATGGCGCAAATTCATTAATGTGACGCTGCCGCTCATTTCTCCGACGACATTTTTCTTAATTATCGTCCAGACGATTCAAGCGCTTCAAGCCTACGATCAGATCAACGTGCTTACGCAAGGCGGTCCGGCCGGATCGACGCGAACGCTTCTCTATTTGTATTATCAATCCGCATTCACTTCTTTTCAGATCGGGGAAGCATCCTCTATCGCCATTACGCTAATTTTTGGCTGCGTCTTATTGTCGCTGCTCTCCTTCTTTATGGGGCGGCGCACCGTTCATTATACCTAAACCGGCAGGAAGGAGAAATCGTATGCACCTCTGGAGAAACCTAGGCACCCTTGCGCGTCACGTCACGCTCGCCGCCGCAGCCATTCTCATGGCCTTCCCGTTCTATTGGATGGCGAGCAGCGCATTGAAGACAAATGACGAGATCTGGCAATTCCCGCCGACATTCTGGCCGCAGACCCCCTTGTGGGGCAATTTCGCGGAAGCATGGGCCGAGGCGCCGTTTACCCGCTATTTGCTGAACAGCGTGTTCGTAGCCGGAGCCATCGTCGTTATTCAGATCATCAATTCCGGAATGATGGCTTACGCCTTGACCCATATGAAATTCCGCTTGAAGGGGCTCTTCACCTCCGCCATTCTGATCGGATATATGGTTCCTGCCACGGCCACTTATTTGCCAAGCTATGTCATTCTAGGCGAGCTGCATTTGCTTAATTCGTACGGCGGCCTTATTTTATCGAACGGTGTCAGCGTGTTCTCTATCTTCTTGGTCAGACAGGCCTTTCTTCAGGTTTCCCATGAGCTGGTAGAGGCCGGCAAGATGGACGGCGCGTCGCATTTCCGCATTTTGTGGACGATTCTGATCCCGCTGACGCGCTCCTCCTTTGCCGTGCTCGCCCTCATTACTTTTATTGAGCAGTACAACAATTATTTCTGGCCTATGCTCATTACGAAGGACCCGAATCTTCAATTGGTATCGGCCGGCCTTCGCAGCTTTTTCGTCGAAGGAGGTGCATACGGGCTCAAATGGCCGCTTATTATGGCAGCCAGCGCCATGACGATCGCGCCGTTAATCGTATTGTTCGTCTTCACGCAGAAGACGATCATCCGCAGCGTCAACCTGTCCGCAGGTGCAAGCAAAGGTTAGGAAAAAATAAAGAGTGGAGTGAAACCAATATGTCAAAGGTAAAAAAAATGTTTTCCGGAATGGCGCTGACTTCGATTCTGTTCATGACGGCATGCGGCTCGAACGCAGGAAATAACGGGAACGCGGAAGTTTCTCCCCCGGCAAATGCCGGTGCCGCCCCATCCGGATCCCCTGCCGCCGCAGAGCCCGTAACGATTGAATTCTGGTATGGCCTTGGCGGCAAGCTCGGCGAGAACATGCAGCTGCTGATCGACAAGTTCAATGCTTCGCAGCAGGAAGTCATCGTTAAGCCTATCGTTCAGGCGGATTATGCCGAGACGGAGCAGAAGCTTCAAGCCGCTATCGCATCTGGCGACGTGCCCGCAGCCGTGTTATCCTCCAACGTGGAGTGGGCGCGGAAAGGGTATTATGCGCCCTTGAATGAGCTAATAGCAGGACAATCAGACTTCATGCAAGAAGATATTATCCAGACGTTTCTGGAGCAGGGCAAGGTGGACGGAGATCAGTATTTCCTTCCCATGTACGGTACGACTCAAGTCATGTACTACCGGAAGGACGCTCTTGCGAAGCACAACATCAAGCCCGAGGATCTGACAACCTGGGAGTCCCTTGCCGAAGCCGCGGCCAAGATGACCGAGACAGCCGACGGCAAAACTACCTTTTACGGATGGGAGCCGATGTGGGGCAAAGACAATATGATCGATGCCGTACTTAGCAAAGGCGGCAACATACTGAGCGACGACGGCCAAACCGTACTGATCGATTCTCCGGAGTGGATCTCGACGTGGGAGCTGTTCCGCAAATGGATTCATGACGATCAAATCATGCGCATTCATTCCGGCGGACAAGGCTGGGAATATTGGTACAAAACGATCGACGATGTCATGAAAGGACAGGCCGCAGGCTATACCGGTTCCAGCGGCGATCAAGGCGACCTGGACTTCACGCAATTGGCGGCCATGGAGCAGCCGGGCTGGGAAGGAATCGGCGAAGGCAAACCCGTCGCATCGGCCATTATGGCGGGTATCCCGGCAAAAGCAAGCCCTGAGCAGCAGCAAGCCGCACTCAAATGGCTCAGCTTCTTCATGAACGCCGAGAATACCGCCTTCTGGTCGATGAATACCGGCTACATTGCCGTCCGCGAATCCGCGCTCGACCATCCCGATTTCGTCGCGTTCAGCGAAGCTAATCCGCAAAGCACGATTCCGCTGAAGCAGGCTGCCCATGCGTCATCGCCTTTCCTCGATCCGACCGGCGGCAAAATCAACGACGCGCTCGGCATCGCGGCGGACAAAGTGCAAATCGGCAACGTATCCGCCGAAGAAGCGCTGAAGGAAGCGAAAGAAACCGCGCAGCGCGAGCTCGACAAGCTTAACAAATAACGGGAGGCTCTTCGCATGCCGCAACTGATTGCAAAGAACGACGTTTTTTCCGTAGAAGCCGTCTTATTCGATAAAGACGGCACGCTCATGGATTTTATGCACACTTGGGGATATTGGGGCGAGCTGCTGCTCGCCCTCTTCTCCCGGGAGCTTGAAGCAAGGGAGCTAACGCCGCAAATCATGGACGTAACGGCGCTATGGGGATTATACCGCGCGCCAGGCGGCACTATCGCCGATTACGATCGCAACGGCCCCTTCTCAATGGGGACCGCCGGCGAAATTTTGACGCTGTTAACCTGGCAGGGCTACCGGTCAGGGCTATCCTGGGCGGAAGCGACCGTGCTTGCCCGGCAATGCAGCCGGGAAGCCAACGAGCATTTGGAACAATCCCGCATGGTTCGGGCCGTGCCGGATCTTGTTCCGTTCCTGGAGCAATGCCGCGCGGCCTTCATCCCTCTCGCCGTCGTCACGGCCGATGAGACGGCCGCCGCCGAGAAGCATCTGCAGTGGCTTGGCTTGCGGCACTATTTCGCCGCCGTCATCGGCACCGATCTGGTGGAGCGTGGCAAGCCGTACCCCGACATGGTCGATCTGGCCTGCCGCAAGCTGTCCGTGCCAAGCTCTCGGGCGGCGGTTATCGGGGATTCCAACGGCGATATGAGAATGGCGAAGTCGGCGGGAGCGGCGGCGGCCATCGGCATAACCGGACCGCAGGATACCGGGGCGGACCACCTGCCCGACGCTGACGCGGTCATCTCGTCTTATCGGGAGCTCGCCCTGCGGGATAGCGGAGCATGAAAGGCGACGCAGGCACGGGCTGGTTATTGTTAAGCCTTGCCATCGTGCTGGAGTTGTCCGGCACCATGGCCATGAAATACTCGAATAGCTTTACCAATTGGATCCCATCCGTGTTGATGTTCCTCTTCTACGGAGCAAGCTTTACCCTGCTGAACTTTGCGCTTGGCTATATGGAAATCAGTACCGTCTATGCCGTTTGGTCCGGCGTCGGAATCGTACTGATTACGCTGGCGGGATTTTTTATCTTTCAGGAACGATTGTCGTTGACCTCTATCCTATGGATCGGAGTCATCGTTGTCGGGGTCATCGGCTTGAACATAAGCAACAAAGGACATTAATCCGATTTTGGATTTCAGCAGCAAACCGGGAGGTATGTAACCCATATGATGACGGATAACCAGGAAGAACAAGCCGAAGCCCCTCTTCTCGCATTTCAGGTCATAACGGATACGCATGTTACGAGCGATCCGGAGCATGCGCATAACCGCAATTTCGAACGCGCGCTCAAGGATATGATCGCCAATCAGACGGGCTCCTGCGGCATCATGCATGCCGGAGACGTGACGGACCACGGCTTCCCGGAAGAATACGAGGAGCTGCGCCGGATCTGGAACGATCATAAGGATGACCTGCCGGAGCTATATTTCACTACGGGCAATCACGATGTCGGTCTGGGCGTCTGGCAGGATCGCCTAAGCCGGTTCCTGTCGGCAACGGATATGACCGCTCCTTACCATGATCATTGGATCCACGGTTACCATTTCATTTTCCTTGGAACCGAGAAGGGACTGGAGCTATTTTGCGACTTGTCGGAAGATCAGTTGAAGTGGCTCGATGCGAAGCTTGGCGAGGAGGCTTCGCCGGAGCGTCCCGCGTTCGTCTTCCTGCACCAGCCGCTGAAGGACACGGTGGCCGGCTCCTTCGAAGCGCAAAATTGGTTCGGCGTGACGCAGGATTCGGAGCTCAAAGCGGTACTGTCGAAGCATCGCCACGCCATTCTCTTCACGGGCCATACGCATTGGGAGCTGGATGCGGCTCATAATTTCCGCGACGGCGACGGCCGGCTGCCCGCTATGTTCAATGCGGCATCGGTCGGCTATCTATGGACGGACGGGGATGAGCATAAGGACGGAAGCCAGGGCTACTACGTCGAGGTTTACGAGGACCGCGTGCTCGTCAGGGGAAGGGATTTTGCGCAGGGAGCATGGGTGGAGGCCGCGCAGTTCCAAGTGA
Organism: Paenibacillus harenae DSM 16969; assembly: GCF_000422465.1. GTDB lineage: Bacteria > Bacillota > Bacilli > Paenibacillales > Paenibacillaceae > Pristimantibacillus > Pristimantibacillus harenae. The sequence goes on from NZ_KE383844.1 coordinate 526,236, forward strand.
ATTATTCGGTACGCGGATAGAAAAAAAAGCAAACACCGCCACGCAACCGGGGACTGCCCCTGCTCGCCTGACGGTGTTTTTCTAATAGAAGGAAAGCGAAACGCGTCTCGTCCGGAGCAATCGATTAGCCGGAATTGCTTAACGCCTCGTACCCGTTTATTTCGGAAGACCAAAATCCGGCGTTCCGTCATCCTTCCAGCCAAACACCTGCGCTCTCGTATGACGGTTCGGATCGTACAGAGGATCGCCTTCAATGTCTTTGTAATCGCGGGCGTGATACACCAATACGTCCTCTCCGTCTTCGGAGACCGTAAAGCTGTTATGGCCGGGGCCGTACAGGCTGGCCTCCTCGTTCGTCCGGAAGACGGGTGCCGGCGATTTCGACCAGGATTTCGGTTCAAGCAAATCAGCGTCCTCGTCGGCAGTCAGCAATCCCATGCAATAGTGATGATCGGTTGCGCTTGCCGAGTAGCTTAGGAATAAGCGACCGTTGCGCTTTAATACGGCGGGGCCTTCATTGACAAGAAAACCGATGACCTCCCAATCATACTCCGGCTTCGCCAGCATGACCTGTTTGCCCTTCAGCGTCCACGGATTCTCCATGGCCGAGATATACAGATTGGAATTGCCCGGAATATCCGGATCCTTCTGCGCCCACACATAATAAATCACGCCGCGATGGCGGAATACGGTAGCATCCAGGGCAAACGAATCCCATTGCGTGCGAATCTGCCCCTTCTCCTCCCATTTTCCTTCGAGCGGATTGGCTGAAGCATTCTCAAGCGCGTACATCCGGTGATCGAATAACCCGTCCTTTGTCTCTGTCGTCCTGGCGGCTGCAAAATAGATATACCACTTGCCGTCGATCTCATGAATCTCCGGCGCCCAAATATTGGCGCTCAGCGGCCCCGTCTCGTATTTCCGCCATACGACCGAAGGCTCCGCTTCCTTCAACCCCGCTAAAGTCGTTGATCTTCTCAGCTCGATCCGGTCATATTCCGGTACCGAGGCGGTGAAGTAATAATAGCCATCCGTATGCTTATAGATCCACGGGTCGGCACGCTGCTCGACAACGGGATTCGCATAACGTTTATTTTTGTCCATCAACGATGCTCCTTCATGCTTGTTATCCTTTTACGGCTCCAGCCGTCATACCGTCAATAAAGTATTTCTGGAAAGCCAGAAATAAGATCAGAATCGGCAAGATGGAGAAAAAGGAGCCGACGATCAGCAAATCGTAGTTATTTCCGTAAGGGGTCAGCAAGGTCTTCAAACCGATCGGAAGCGTGTACTTCCCGGCGTTGCTGATGACCATAAACGGCCACAATATATTATTCCAGCTGTTCATCCCGTTCAATATCGCCATCGCCGCAAAGGACGGCTTCATGACCGGCAGAATAAGCCGAATGTAGATCCCGTATTCCGTAGCGCCGTCGACCCTGCCGGCCGCGATCATTTCTTTCGGGATGCCTCTTAAATACTGCCTGAAGAAGAAAATTGTCGCGGCATTCGCGATGCCGGGCAAAATGATGGCCGAATAGCTGTTCATCATCCCTAAATGAAAGGTCAACGTATAAAGCGGCAGCAATAAAATCTCAAACGGCACCATCATAATCAGCAGGACGCAAATAAAGAGAAAGTTCTTCCCTCTGAATTCATAAGCGGCGAACCCGTAAGCAACGGTCGCGCTGACAATCAACGTTAAAGCTACCTGCACGATGGTCAGAAATAGAGAATTGGAGAACCAGGTAAAGTAGGAGTGGCTGCCCGTGAACAAAAAGACAAAATTATCGAAGCTCATAACCGACAAATCGAATTGCAAATTCAACCCATACCTGACCAGCTCTTTGCCCGGCTTGAACGATCCGATCGTAATGGCATAGAAAGGAATGAGAATGAGAACGCAGACGACGGAGAAAAAAACAAAAAGGAGTGTTTTCGCACCGATGCTTATTTTCATGTCAGTCCTCCTTCTTAAACATTCCGGTTAATATCAGCTGCGTGATGTTAATCGCCATGGCGATCAACAGCAGCACGATCCCCACCGCCGCCGCATAGCCGAGGTCATTCTTCTCAATGCCTTGCCGGTATAGATAGCCGACAATGGTAAGTCCGATATTTTTAGGCGAGTTATTCCCGTTCCACAGCATCATGCTCTCAATAAACATGGCCAGACCCGCATATATGCTGATCGTAATGACATAGATGGTCGTAGGCTTCAATAACGGCATTGTAATTCTCGTAAACTTCTGAAATGACGAAGCTCCGTCAATGGATGCCGCCTCGTAATATTCTTCCGGAATGCTCTTAAGGCCGGAGAGAAAATACAGCATATTGACGCCGATCCACCTCCAACTGGCCAGCGCAAGCAAAGCGACAAAGCCGGTGACCTGCCCCTTCAGAAACTTGATCGGTTCAACTCCGAACAAGCCGAGGAAGCTGTTAATAAGCGACCCTTCCATTTCACCGAACATCAGCCGGAAGACGGTACCCGCAACGACGATGGAAGTGAGCGCCGGGAAAAAGAACGTCGATTTGAAAAACTCTCTTCCCCACATAAACTTATTGTTGATCAGCACGGCAAACAACATCGGAAACGGAATAAGAATGACGAGCGTCAGCACCATATAAACGACGCTGTTGGATACCGCTTTAAGAAAGACGCCGTCACTCATCAGCTTGGAGTAGTTATCCGATCCGATCCATTCGGACGGTTGGCCCAGCATCGTATGTTGAAAGCTCATTCCTACCGAGCTTGCCAGCGGATAGGCCCAGAAGATAGCGAATACGGCGATAAACGGCAAAACAAAAATATAAGGAGCGACCTTTTGCGAGTATAAGAAGTTTTTTATCATCACGATACTCCTTTGTCATAATAGGGCCGCCCTGATGAGGACAGCCCGTCCCCTTCCCACAAAGCTTTATTATTTCAGCTCTTGCTCGATCTGCTCCTGCGCCGCGTTCAACGCTTCGGCGATGTCTCTTCCGTCCTCGAAAATCTCGTTCAGCGTAATCGTGCACAAAATATTGTTAATCGTAGGCGAAGCGGAGGTTGACTTGATCAATTGAATTTCATCCTTCATTTCATTCAGGACGTCGAATGGATTATTTGCGAAATACTTCACGAATTTATTGTCCGGATTATGCGTGACGTCTTTCATTTCCCATACATCCGTATTGACCGGGTCAAAGCCCAGCGTATTCCAAATCTCGATGTTGGCATCCAGCGACAGCTTGGCGAAAGCGAGGAAATCCTTGGCCAATTGGATGTCTTTGGCCGTCTTCGTTACGACGGTTCCCGTACCGCCGCCGCCCAGCGATCTCGGCATGCCTTCCTTGATGACGGGAAGCGGCGCAATGGCAATCTTCCCTTCCAGATCCGGCATGTAGTTCGTGTAACGGGACATATGCCATAACGGCATCATGGCCGACGCGTAATTGCCGGAGTTGAACTCGCCGTAGGCTTCCTCCGTATCCGGCTGTCCGCCGGCAATCGTAGCCAGCACATTGCTCGCCTGCAGATCCTTCAGAATCGTAAGCCCTTTGATCATTTGCTCCGAGTTCACCTGAGGCTTGATTTCATCGTTCGTAAAGTCCGAATCCTGTTGAGCGAGCATCATGGCTGACTGCCATGTCGCGCTTGTATCGGCCGTTCCCATATATTTGCCCGTTTTCTCGTACACCTGGATCCCGGCTTTTTTATAATCCTCCCATGTGACGATATCTTTGTAATTAACGCCCGCTTCCTCCAAAATCTCCGTGTTGTAGAAAGCGACCGTTGCGCCTACGTGGGTCGGCAGGCCATAGTTCGTGCCGTCCTTGCTGTATAGATCCAAGCGGGATTGAACGATCGTATCTCTGAATGGATCAACCGCATCATTCAACGGTTCCAGCTGCGGCGTACCCGCCAGGAAATTAGGGAATTTGCCAAGCTCTACGTCAGCGATATCAGGCGCCCCTTCGCCTGTCTGCACCGCAATCAGCAGCTTGTTGTGCATATCGTCGTAAGGCATCACCGTTACATTCAGCTTGATTTGGCGTTCAGGGTTCGCTTCATTCCATTTCTTGAGCATCGTTTCAAAATGCTGTCCGTGCAGTTCGACGAACGTCCAGTATTCCAACGAAATCGCGCTCTCGCCCGCCCCTCCGTCAATCACCGTCTTCTCTCCGCCCGCATTGCCGCCGTTCCCGCAACCCGTCATCCATACCGTGAATACCGTTACCATAAATAAAAGAAGCCATTTTTTCTTCATAAGTAGCCCTCCTTGTTATTTACCAATAAAATGCACGTCCATCCCAAGCGCTGATATGTACCGGTATTCCATCAACCAAATTTCTCGTTTCCGCTCTCGCGAAAGCGCATTCATTTTTCACCACCTATTTCACGTTTTTCTAAATCAGTTCTTATTTAACTAAACCAATTCGCTTTCAACAATAAATTAGCATACAAAAAGTGGAATGTAAACATAAAAATATTAATTGGTTAACAAAACCCTAAACTAAAATAATCAGGCCAAAATCGCGTAATTACGACGTAATACGCTTCCAGTGTGTACAAGCAAAGCAACCATGTAGTAATATGTTGAAAGAGAGCGCCACAATTCGTTTATTAATTCATATTTATATAAAACAAATCAAATAGGGATAAGAGAGGGTTTGGTTACATGATCTACATCAAGGATTTGATGGGCGGAATTAGCATATTTAAAGCGTTAAGTTCTGAAATAAGGATTCAAATCCTTGAATTGCTCGCAGATAACCAATCCCTGAATATGAACGACCTCGCGAATAAACTGAACTTAAGCAACGGCGCCGTAACCATGCATATCAAGAAGTTAGAAGAAAGCGGCTTGATCGCAATCAATACAACGGTCGGCAAGCATGGCATCCAGAAGCTGTGTTATTTGAATAAAGACAAGCTCATGATCGACATACGGAAAAAAGAGGCGGATAATCTATACGAGGTTGATCTGCAAATCGGCCACTACAGCAATTACCAGGCCGCTCCGACATGCGGATTGGCGACTAAAGACAGCATTATCGGAGATTTTGACGATCCAAGATATTTCGCCGACCCGCAGCGGATCGATTCGGAAATCATTTGGCTGGCCGAAGGCTTTCTGGAATACCGGATCCCCAATTACTTGAAGCCCAATCAAACCTTCCGCGAAATTCAATTTTCCATGGAGATCGGCTCGGAGGCGCCGGGCTACTGCGACAACTACCCGTCGGATATTTATTTCTACATCAACGGAATTGAAATCGGCTGCTGGACAAGCCCCGGGGATTTCGGCGATGCCAGGGGAACCTTCAACCCCGATTGGTGGCCTCCTCATCTGAACCAATACGGAATGCTGAAGCTGATACGCGTTAACCATGAAGGCAGCTTTATTGACGGATGCCGGATTTCGGATGTGACGATTGACCAAATCGATCTAAACTACAAGAGTGAATTGACCTTCCGCATCGCCGTCACGGATAAATCCGTTAACAAACGGGGGCTGACGATCTTCGGCAAGCATTTCGGCAACTACAGCCAGGATCTGCTGGCCCGCGTTCTCTATGACGTTAACCATGAGTAAAGTTAGGAATCAAGGAAAGGGATGTCTATCACAACCGTGATAACATCCCTTTCCTTGATTTCGAGCCGACTCTGCCAACCTCTTCTTCTAAATATCAAAATCTTCCTCGTCACGTCTGCTGCCGGCCCGCTCTTCCGGCGAAAGCAGTCGCAAGCCGCTTCATCTCTCATATGTAAAAAATACTTTACATAATGAATGGTTTAGGTTACATTATGTATATCAAACTTGACTGGAAAGTAAAGGATATTCTATAGGAGGAGTCAAACATGTCCTACCAAGAAAAGAAGAACATCGTGTCTTTGATCAGCAGCTTACTGATTTTTGGAATTTATAGCTTCTATGTGTTTCAAAAGTACCAAGACAGGAGCCTGGATCAGACGGATGCCTTCAGCTTCTGGGGAGCCTTCATTCTCATCTTGATCCCGGTGACGATCGCGGCCAAAATCATTATTTCTATCGCATTCAGCATTTTCTACAACGTAACGACGAATGAAAAAGAACCTTCGTTCGCCGATGAGCTCGACAAGTTAATTGCATTAAAAGCTACCAGGAATTCTCATTATGGATTTGTGTTCGGCTTTCTTCTGGCGATGGGATCGCTGGTCTTGCATATGCAGCCCTCCGTGATGTTCATCATCCTTATTTGCTCAGGGCTCGCGTCAGAAATCGTCGGCGTTGTCTCGCAGCTTTATTATTACCGGAAAGGAGTCTAAGATGGGCAAAAGTCTTATTGGCAATAACGTACGGAAATTACGGTTTAACCACAATGAAATGACTCAGCAGCAGTTGGCGGATCAAGTAGGGGTAACGCGGCAAACCATCGTGACCATTGAAAAGGGAAACTACTCCCCCTCTCTGGAGCTCGCCTTTCGCATTGCACGAGTCTTTGGCTTGCCGCTTGAGGACGTTTTTTTCTTGGAGGATCACCAATAACCGGTTGGGAGGAATGTGAATGAAAGCGATCGTATGCACAAAATACGGCACACCGGACGTTCTTCAGTTACAAGAGGCAGCCATGCCTATTCCAAGGGACAATGAAGTTCGAATTAAAATCTATGCCGCAACCGTAACGCCGGCGGACTGCTCCTTCCGGAGTGCCGATCCTTTTATAGTCAGATTGGTTTACGGTCTCATCCGGCCCAAAAATAATATTTTAGGGGTTGAGCTGGCCGGGGAAATTGAATCAGCCGGCAAAGACGTGACAGGCTTCAAAGCGGGCGACCGGGTTTTCGGAATAAGCCCGGCCAGCTTTGGCGCTCATGCCGAATACAAATGTCTGCCGGAAGACGCCCCTTTGGCCGTCATACCGGCCAACGCGACCTATGAAGAAGCGGCCGGCCTTTGTGACGGAGCGCTAACCGCATTAGTTTTCCTCAGGGACACTGCCAATATCCAGCGCGGACAGAAGGTTCTTATCTATGGCGCTTCCGGATCGGTAGGCATTTATTCGGTACAGCTCGCCAACTATTTTGGAGCCGAAGTTACCGGGGTATGCAGTTCCGCGAATATCGAATTGGTGAAGGCTATGGGAGCCGATAAAGCGATCGATTACACCAAAGCGGACTTCACCAAAAACGGCGAGACGTACGACATTATTTTGGATGCGGTAGGCAAGCGATCCTTTTCGAATTGTAAAGGCTCGCTAAAGCAAAGCGGGGTCTATCTTACGACGGTCCCTACACTGGGGATCATGCTTCACATGTTCAGGACTTCAAAGACCGGCGGCAAAAAAGCAAGGTTCACCGCCTCGGGCTTAAAACAAAATAAGGAAAATCTCAATTTCCTACGAGAGTTGTTTGAGACGGGAAAAATAAAAGCGGTCATCGATAGACGCTATTCGCTGGATCAAATCGCCGAGGCCCACCGCTATGTTGAAACTGGGCGCAAAAAAGGGAATGTCGTGATCACCGTGGGCCGAAACTTGGCCACGCAAATTACACGCATTTGATCATACCCGTTTTCCTCCAAGTAATCTCGCGTTGTATCGTTACGCTAAAGATGAATGAGGCATCTGTTTAAATGTTTGAATGAAATTAAGAATTCATGTCTTTGAAATACTGATATAGATCATCTGGATTTGATGTTCTGAATATGACTTCTTCTTTTTGAAATAAAAGAATTTGAGGATAACTATCAAGCTTTAATATTTTGTCGTAGTCATATTTCTCTTTATCTCTGGTATCTATAAATGAGACGTTAGTTATGCCATCCTCTTTTAAAAATTGGTTATTGATCTCATTTATTTTTTCATTGACCTTTTTTTGAAAATTTTCATCTAGGGTTACATTACTAAATACATGTACAGAGTAGTCGCCTGTTTGGTTTTCTACTAATTCCTTTATCGCATCCTTTTCCGAACCATTTTCCAAATTACTCGTACAACCAACAACTATAAATAAAGCAATAACCATAACAATCCATAAATGTTTCAAAATTCATACCCTCCTTTTAATTACGAAGAGATTGGTTAGTATCAACCAATCTGAGGAGTCTTTGTAATAATGAAATCGCCATTAGCATTTTCTTTTTATCGTAGCCAAGTTTTATTTTAGTGATCTTTGCTCCATTGTCAACGTATTACCAATTACCAGAACGGTTATCCTCATGGTTATGATCGATCCAAATTTCTTAAAGAGTCCAAGTTCTAACCATTAACAGGAGTTTGAAAAGCTAATCGAAGGTTTGATCGTGCTCTCCATTTCTGGTGCCGGGAGCTGCTCGAAATAATGAATCTGCCGGCCTTCTTTGTATATAACGCCTGCCTTCTTGCGAAGCAGACTCCCTACTTATGATGTCCGCGAGGCTTCTTCCCGCTCCAGCGCTCGTCGACCTTCTCACTGGCCGCTTGGTACCGGGTATCCACGCTCAGCCGGTATTGGTTCGTCGTGTTTTCGAGCGAGCAATGCATCAGGAACATACCGAAGATAAGGACGTCGCCGGCCTCGTATTCCGTCGTCGCCCACTTCCCGCCGAACCGTTCGGTTACGATAAGCGGATCGTCGGTATAATGCCCGATTCCGGCGTCGCGGTCCGAATCCTTGGAGCCGTACGACTGCTTCAGCTCTTCAAAGTTATGGGAGTCCAGACAAATCGCCAGCCCTCCCATTGCGTAGTCAATATCCCCAAGCGGAGACCAGACGGTATAAAGGTTATGCGTGCCCCTGCCCATGTAAACGATGTCGTAATGCGCGCCGGTGAAGTCTCCCCGTCCGACCGCCCGAAGCCACTTGTAATGATAAGTGAGCGATCGTTCCTCAAACAGCGCATCGAAGAAGCCCATGATGCGGTCGCCGTTCAGCACGCTGAGCAGCTCCGGCAAATCCTCGTTCGTCCCGCCCATAAAGATCGTGCGGCTGCCGCCCGCCATAACGCCTTCCTCCAGCAGCGTATCCCGCTCCAGCTTGCCCAACCGGTCCATCTTCTTCAGGATACTCCTGCGCGCCAGCAGCACCTGCTCCCGGTCATGAAAGCCCCGAAGCAGCAAATAACCGTCCTCCTTCAGCCTGTCACGCAGCGCGTCTATGTCGTGCAGCAGCTCATTCGAGCTTCTTAGTTCCGTTAAATGCGGCCCGCCCAGCTCCAATTCCCGGCTTCCTACTTTAACCATCATTTGCAACACTCCTCCGTTCAGATAGCTTTATTGTAGGAGGCCGCCCCTCTTCAAGCCATGGAGCACCGTCTGTGAATCATGTATAATCGTACGTAAATAACTAACGATTGCGATTATATCACAAGGAATCATGTAAAATAGAACGAATCCGCATAAGGAGAGACTCACCGTGGATATGAAGCCCTATATGGATATTCCCTATACGCTTGAAGGAAATCACGAGCTCCCAGACTGCCGCTTCCGGTCCATCTGGAAGGTGCAGGCCAATGACGCTTATCAAGTCGTCAAGCCGGACGGCTTCTCGTTCCCCGGATTATTTATGACCTGCGGCGGGAAAGGCCTGTTCACCCAATCGGAGAAGCAAGCCCAGCTCGTCTCCTGCACGTTTCTTATCGCGGAAGAGACTGCCCCATGCTCGTACGGCTGCCATGGAGGCCACTGGGATTTTTATTTTATCGAGTTCAGCGGACTCGGCATGGCGCGCCAACTGAATCTTCCGATCGGGCACGCGGTGACGACGGCCAAAATGCCCGAGGCTGTCCAGCTTTGCGAACGGCTCATCGACGGGCTCATCCTGCAGCCGGCAGGCTACGGCTATGCCGCGCATCTTATTCTTCAGGAGCTACTGCTCCTGTTTGCACGCGATCAGGCCGCCATTCCGTCCGCCCGCTTCCCTGAGCTGGATGAGGCGCTCTACCGGATGCACAAACATATCGGCGTTCCTTTTCGGGTAGAAGACTTCATTCGCGGCACGGGCTTATCGCGCACCGTTTTTTTCGAGCGGTTCCGCGCCATGACCGGCATGCCGCCCAGCCGCTATATGCTTGAGCTTAAGCTGGCCTCCGCCAAGGCTTCGCTCGAGACAACGAATGTATCGGTGAAGGAAATCGCCGCCTCGCTGAGCTTCTACGACGAATTCCATTTCTCCAAAGCCTTCAAGCAGCGGTACGGCGTATCTCCTCGTGCTTTTCGCGATAAGCGCTAGAGCGCTTAGAGAGGGGAAAATCGATTTTGGCACTGTCAGACCCGACTGTTCGCGAAAGATATAGCTAACATTCATGGAAGCCAGCTTAGTTGCCAAATTTGAAATTAAACGGTTGGAGTTGGTGCTGAATCAGGAGTTAATTTCAAATTTTGAAACTGGTCAACGAAATCCGGAGGTTTCTCTCGCGAATGAAGCGTTTAGTTTCAGTACTCGAAACTAATCGACTAGGTGCCTCATTGTAGTAAAGAATAGTTTCAGTTTTTGATATTACAACAAAAAAGAACCCCAGCCCTGCTCTTAGAGCAGGTCCGAAGGGTCCCTTCCAGCCTATCAGCAATCGTCTGCCGCCGCATTCCGTTCGCGTTCGTTCCGCATTCAGTTCACCTTCGCGGGTGAGTCCGCCGCATTCCGTACGCGTTCGCGGGTGCTTTCAACCGCATTCAGTTCGCAGGCGCGTTCTGCCGCACTCAGTTCGTGGGTGCGTTCTGCCGCACTCAGTTCGCGGGTGCGTTCTGCCGCACTCAGTTCGCGTTCGCAGGTGCGTTCTGCCGGAACTCCGAAGGCGTGCAGCCGGCTTTCTTACGGAAAATTTGCGAGAAATGGCGGACGTCGGGATACCCGGTTTGCTCGGCGATCTCCCCGATCTTCAGCTCGGAGCCGCGAAGCAGCTCCATCGCCCGCTCAATGCGCAGATGAATGATATACTCCTTGAAACCCTGGCCCATCTTCAGCTTGAACAGCTGGCTGAAATACACCGGATTCAGGTACACGATGGACGCCACCTTCTCCAGCGACAGCTCGGAGGAGAAATGCGCATGAATATACTGCAGCGCCACCTCCACCGCCTTCTCTCCGCCGCTGGCATAATGATCGTACACCTGGGTGGCAGATGTCTTGCGCATCTGCCGGACTTCCCGCGGCACGGAAGCAAGATCGGTAATCCGCCCGGTATGCATCACCTGAAACGGGATTTTCAAGTAGCGCTTCAGGTGTGCGCGCAGCCGCTCGATCAGCGCTCCAAGGCTGGCTCCCTCCCGCAGCGTAACGAGACCGAGCAGGCTCTTGGCGTCAAAGCTGGCCACAAAGCCTTGCCCTGCGTCGTCAATCAGCTCGGACAGCACATTCTCTACAATAAAGTGCTCCAGTCTCAGATCGGCGTCGCTGTCCAAGCGCAGCAGAATAAGATGAAAATGCGGGTGCTTGCCGACAAAAGGCGTCAGGTCAATCCCTCCAAGATCGAGATCGGCGGCCCATCGCGCAAATACGGCTTCCCGCAAAAAACGGAGGTTGCGCGTCAGCAGCTGCGACTCCTTGTTCCGCTCGTTCTCCTCGGCGATTTCCTCTCCCAGCTCCCTGATTTTGTCGATCAGAATATCTTTCCCGATCGGCTTCAGCAAATAATCCTTGGCACCCAGCCGGAGCGCTTCCTTCGCGTAAGCAAATTCAGAATAGGCGGAGATCACGACCCACTTGATATGCGAATGACGCTTGCGCGTCAGCTCGATCAGCTTAAGCCCCGTCATGCCGGGCATGAGCACATCGGTCAGCACAAGGTCGATTGACTCGTTCTTGAGCAGCTCGACCGCTTCCTCCGGAAGCTCGGCCATCCAAACCCGATGCTCCGGGAAATGATTGCGTATCGTCCGCTCAATGCCGCTTCGAATAACGCTTTCGTCGTCCACGACGAGAATATTCAAGAACTCTCCCCCTCTCTGCCTGAAATCGGAAACGACGCAATAACGACCGTTCCCCGTCCCGGTTCGCTTTCGACCCGCAGGCCGCAGGTTTCACCGAACATCAGCTGAATTCGGCGGTGCACATTAAGCAGACCGATTCCTCGCCGGCCCGTCTGCCCGGCATCCGTATCACCCGGATCATGCGCGCCTTCCAGCGCTCCGGTTAAACGCCGCAGCGTCTCCGGATCCATCCCTACCCCGTCATCCTCTACAACGATTTCCAGTCTGCCGCCCGCTTCCCGGGAATAAACGCGCAGCAAGCCGGAATGGCTGAGCGGCTCCAGACCGTATTTCACGGCGTTCTCGACAATCGGCTGCAGAATCATCTTTGGAACCTCAACATCCAGCCAGCGCTCCTCCACCTCGATTGAAGTGCGTACCCGCCCGCTAAGCCTTGTTTCAATAATCGTAAAATAATGCTGAAACTGCTCGAGCTCCTGCCTCAGCGTCGTACGGGAAGCTTCCTCCCAGTCGCTGCTGTAGCGAAAAATGCGGGATAAGGCCAGGATGACCCGGCCCAGCCGGTCATTCTCCCGCTCATCCAGCATCCAATAGATCATATCGAGCGTATTGAACAGAAAATGCGGATTCACCTGGGATTGAAGCGCCTGCAGCTGGGCGTTCTTCTCGCTGATGGAAGCGAGCTTGATCCGCTCGACCAGCTCATCCATGCGCTTCACCATCCGATTGAAGGAGTCGACCAGCACGTTAATCTCATAGTAGGACTGCACCTGCACTTTACCTTTGAAGTTCCCGATCTCCACCTGCTTCATCTGATGAATCAACCGCTTGAACGGCGAGGAGAACGAACGCGAGACGAGCGTTGCCAGTACGGTAGCGGCAACGACGAGCAGCAGCGTTACCGTCAGCAGAAACTGCTGCGTCTGCTTCAGCTCCAGCCGCAGCTCCTCATTCGGCGTGATGCCGATCATTGTCCAGCCGGCCATGCCGATTTGGGCGGCGGTTACCATAGCCCCGTCCCTTTCCCGGACGAAAACCTCATTCTTCTTCAGCGTCCCCAGCCAATCCTGCGGCACATTCGCAAAGTCTTCCGTCTCTTCCTTCGTCCGTATAATGTCCTTGCCAAGCGCATCCCGGATGATAACCAGGCTGCTGGGCCCCAAGCTGGCGTTCGACAGGGCCGACACAATGGCGTCCGCATCCGTCTCGATAAGCACAATGCCGATCGACTTCAGCGCGCTAAGCTCGTACAGCTGCCGTCCGAAAGCAAAAACAGGCCGGCGAATTCCCCCGCTCATCAAGGATTCCGGGAATACGCCGAGCCATTTCATCTCGCCGGTGGTCTGCTTCAGCTCGTTAAACCACGACGTCTCTGAATAGTCTCTTACCGAAGCGCCGTTAGTAAGGTCAAAGCTGAACACCTTGCCGCGATTTGTAACAATATGAATGCCGATGATATCGCTCCGCGAATAGAAGATAGCGCCGATGTTATCGGTAATTCTCCGCTCCAGATTAACAGCCTCGACCGGTTCCGCGGCAGCGTACTGCTGGAGCAGCCTCATCAGATCATTGTTGCTGTTCAGCGACTTTGTCACACTGTCGTACCCTTTAAGCAGAAGATCGAACAGGCCGACTGTCTGCGAAATATTTTTTTCGGCAATGACGCCGACCTTATCCCGAATTTGCTCCGTCGCCCGCTGGTAATAAACCAGGCTTACAATAAACAGCAGGCCGAGCATGCTGAGCAGAAAAATCGGGAACAGGCGGCCGTGAATCGTTTGAAAATTTTTCATGATCCTATCTTAACCCTTTACGGCACCGGCTACCATGCCTTTCGTAATTTTCTCGGCGAGCAGGAAATAGGCGACGATAACCGGCAAAGCGCCAAGCACCAGGAACGCGCCGATTGCGCCGTAGTTAACCGAATATTGGCTGACGAAGCTGTTCACGCCGAACGGAAGCGTCTTGAGCCGCTCGGAAGAAATAAATGTCGCCGCTAGTATATATTCGTTCCAAATGTTAATGAAGGTTAGAATGCACACGGTCATAATCGGCGGTACCGACACCGGCAGCATAATGCTGCGGAAGATACGGAATACGCCCGCCCCGTCCATAATGGCCGATTCTTCGATCTCATGCGGAATCGACTTCATAAATCCGCTAAGAATAAAGACGGCGATCGGCGTCTGGAAGGCGATATACGGCAGGATGAGCGACAAATGCGTGTTCAGAATATCGACATTGCTGAACATAATCATGAGCGGGAGCAGCGTGCCCTGCAGCGGAATCATCATGCCCAGCAGAAAGATCAGCAGAACCAGCTGCCCGTATTTCCAGCGGAAGCGCGAAATGGCGAATGCCGTAAGCGAAGCCAGTAAAATAACGCCAACCATGGTCACCGAGGTAACAAGCAGGCTGTTGGATAAATACTTCCAGTAGTTTCCGCTCTCGATGGCGGCGCTGTAGTTGCTCCATTGCCATTGCGATGGAAGGGCGAAGAAATTGCCCGACAATATTTCCTCATTCGTCTTGAACGAATAGAGCAGCAGCCACAGAAGCGGATACAGCTGGGTAACGATCAGTACGCCAAGCACGGCGAATACCATCATTTTGGCAAAAGAGAAACGAATTCGCCGGGTTGCAACGGCAGGCGCGGCCGGTATTGCTGCAGATTGATTCATGCGAAGCGCCTCCTTCTTACGTGTATTTTTTGTCCAGACGAGTGAACAAGAAATTGATAATCACGGTTGCGGCCAGGCAGACAACGACCAGGAATGACGCAATGGCGCTGCCGTAGCCGTATTCCTGCGACAGGAACGACATTTTGTACATATGGCTCGAAATCACGTCCGTCGCATTTGCGGGTCCGCCTCCGGTCATGACCATAATCAGGTCAAACGACTGAAGGGAGCCGATAAATGAAAGCACTACCGATATTTTAAAAATCGGAATGATCATAGGCAGCGTAATATATCGATCGGCCTTGAAGCCGTCCGCTCCGTCTATCTTGGCGGCTTCGTAGATGTCGGCCGGAATGTTCTGAATGCCGGTGAATTGAATTAAGACATGATAGCCCAAGTATTGCCATAAGCCGACCAGAATGATCGCAAAGATGGCGATTTTCGGTTCGGTCAGCCAGGAATGAGTCCATTCCTCAAGACCGATCATAATAAGCAGTTGATTGATCATGCCGCCCATGGAGGCCGGATTATAGATCGTCTTCCACAGTTGCCCAATGACGACGACGGACAAAATTACAGGCAGAAAATAGCTGGATACAAGGAAATTGGGCTTGCGGACATAACGGCTGATCAGAATAGCCACGAACAGCGCAATCGGAAGCTGGATGAGCATAGAGAAGCCAGCCAGCATAAAAGTGCGTCCGACGGCCGGCCAGAAGACGGCGTCCGACGTCAGCATTTTCACGAAATTATCGAAGCCGACAAACGTTGACTCCCCGATGCCGTTCCAGTCCAGCATGCCGCTGTAGAAGGAAATGAGTATTGGAACAAAAACAAGCGAGATGTAAATCAGCAAACAAGGCAGCACGAATGCCGCGATCGTCCACCTGGATACTTTCAGTACGTTCAAGGCATCCAACTCCTTCAAGCTTTATCGCCGATCAAGCGTAAACGGCTGAGCCGGCCTTTGGCGGCAAAGCAATCGTTTCGCGGTGAAATATAAGCTAAATTATAAGTGCTAAACTTATAAAGTCTTATATTTGAAGAAAGGGGGAGCGCTGGGCAGCCCCTTTAACCATCACAAGGCGGCAATTATTTATTGTCTTCGTAAGCTTTCTGATGCTCTTTCGCCACATCGGCAGCTTCTTTCTTGGAAACGAACAGGTTTTGAATGCTGGACAAATGAATTTGGGACGTTCCCGGGTTCATCGTGTTATCGAATGAGAGATCTCCGCCCTTTACTTCCTTGAACAGGTTCAGAACGTCGACTGCCATCTTCGAATAACCGGCAGCAGCAAAGTCCTCATCGATGTTTTGAGCGACGCCGACTGCGCCTTTCACCTTGAACGCTTCGATCGGGTAGTTGATCATAAAGAAGTTCAAGAAATCGAGTGTCTCCTCCAGATGCTCGCTGTTCTTCGATACCGCGAAGCCGCTGCCCGGAGCCAGCATGAACTCGTTCGGATCGCCTTTGCCGTTTACGGCAGGGAACTTGAATACGCCGATATTGTCATTTTTGCTTGCTTCAGAGGTTTCGATACCGCCTGTTGCCCAGCTCCCCATGTAGTACATAGCCGCTTGGCCCGTCTTGAACAGGTTCTCGCCGGCGTTGTAATCGAAGGATGTGGCGCCTTCTTGGAACGCGCTTGCTTGAACCAGCGATTGGAATGCGTCAACCGCCTCGGTGAATGCCGGATCTTCAAATGTTTTGCTGCCGTCCAGTACGGACTGCAGGAAGCCGGGACCGTTCGTGCGGAGCAGGATGTTCATGAACAGGAACGAGCCGGTCCAGCTGTCCTTCTCGCCGATTGCGATTGGCGTAATGCCAGCCGCCTTCAGCGTCTTCGCCGCTTCAACCATTTCCTCGAATGTCTGCGGAACCTCAACGCCCGCTTTCTCGAACAACGATTTGTTGTAATAGACAACGCCGATGTTGTTGCCGTCAGGCAGCGCGTACAGGTTGCCGTCGAATGTGTAGTAGTCCAGAATGCCTTCCTGGAACGTATCCTTCAGACCGTTCTGCTCGACCATCTCATTCAGCGGCGCGAACAGGCCGGCTTCAACGAATGGCTGCATTTGAGCGGCCGGGTTCACGATCGTAATGTCCGGAATTTCCTTGGAAGCCGCTTGCGTCTTCAGCTTCAGCTTCTGCTGGTCGGTATTCAAGGAGTCCAGCTCGATCTTCACATTCGGATGCTCGGTCTCGTACTTCGATACGATTTCGCGAATCATTTTATATTTCGGATCCGTAGGGTCCGGATAAATATTTTGGAAAGTAATCGTTACTTTCTTGCCGTCTCCCGCACCGGCTCCGTTTCCGTTTCCGTCTCCCGCTGCCGGTGTCTCGCCGTTCGTATTTCCTCCATTAGCGCCGCACGCGGTAAGTCCAAAGGCAAGGACGCCGGCCAATGCAAAGCTAAGCCACTTTCCTCTTCTATTTCCCATGTTTATATCCCCCTTAATGGTTATGGAGCTATTATGCTTCATATCCGTTCCTCTCACAATGAAGTTTCTTAGGATGAGATGTTTGTTTTCTTTAGGTGGGGTTATGCTGCATTATTTCCTGAACACGCAAGCAGAAACGCCTTTCGGCGTCCTTGTCAGAGGACGCAAACCGTTTCGCGAAGAATTCTAAACGCATATAAGCGTAAACCTTATAAATTATTAGCATTAAAAAATACCGCCAAACATCATTCCCGTATTCGGAATAATGCCGGCGGTACTGGCCGCAGCCTATCTTAAAGCGATATCGTGCCTTCGAATATCAATCGTCTCACGCATGAACGTTTTGATCGTTGCAATCGCCATTTCTTCGGACTGCCTGGCGGCGGCGAATAGAGGGATAAGCTGTTGATCCGCCGAGCCTGCCAGCCGCTCCGCCTCATCGAATGCCGCCTCCAAGGACTTGTAATGCTCAACCGCCGTTCGAAGCTCTGGCCAGTAGGTCTCCAGCGCGGCAAAATACCGGCTGATGTCCCGTTTGGCAGCGGCATAGCTGCGGATAACGGCCGATATTCCCGAACGGTCATAGTCTCCGCTATGCAGTGCCGCTAGTATGGCATCATATGCCGAACGCCCGCAGGCATAATCCGCTTCGGGCAGCATCGGATCATGCGTTTCCCATTTATGAACGGCTTGCATGAGCGACTCCCTGCAGATTTCAAGATGATCGAGCGCGATGCGATTCTCGAACACTTGGTAGTACCAGTAAGGCGAGGCATTTCTGCCAAAATCCACATACGGCAGCAGCACAAGCTCATCCGCTTCTCCATTCGATATCCATAACGCTTCCCGTTCGTCATCGTAGCCGGCGGCAATGACGAATCGGTTATTCCATAGGATCGCTCCTATTCCGCCGTCAATCGCGCCTTTGATCTGAGCGATGGCATCCCGCTTGTAGAGCGGAAAGGTCGCGTCAAAGTAAAAGCCGGCTCCCGACCAAGCGGCTACGCCGATAAAGTCTGCGGCAAGAAAGTTTTCCGCGATCCAGTTGTAAGCGACAGGCGATTCCGCCGTTAACCGCCGGCTGACCGTAAAGCGAAAGGCTGACGCCGTCATGCCGGCGAGCATCGGCTTCGGGAAGGAAAACCATCTCTTGCGGGTCAATACGGCGTGCATGGCGTCGATATAAGAATTCGACTCAATGGTCATCTTCAAATCCGCTAGTATGACAGCCATAATTGTACACCTCTCTCTGCGCCTGCGCGGTTACTTAGGCGTATGCGCTCCCCAGCGCGGAACGACGGACCGCTTTGGGTCAGGATAAGCGCGGGATATGGCGCGAAACAAATCGACCGCCCGGTCTTCAAGCGATTGCGCGGCCGTCAAGCCGCCGATCAGTTCTTCAATTAGGCTGCGATCGATTTGCCGCCTCCCGTTCGTTTCGGCAATGCTGCCCTCCATATCCGGAATAGACGCGGCTAATTGCTCGTATAGTACCGATGCGTCGTCCAGTTCCGGCCAAATGCCGCGCGCCTCTCGCAAATACGCACAAATTTCTTTTCGGGAATGGAAGTAGGAATCCAGAATATAGACGGCCCCGTTCTCATCGTAGCCGCCTTTATGAAGAGCGTGAATGAGAAAATCATAGGCCAGCTTGCCCGAGGCTATATCCTTGTTCGGCAATGTTTTATAAGGGGTATCCCAGTCGTAAATAGCGAGACGAAGCGATTCGAGAAGCATCGCTTCATCAGAGACAATCACCTTTTCCCCGAATAGCTGGCAATACCAGAATTCGGTGAAATTAAGACCGAAATTGTCATAGAGCACAACTTGACGGTCACCCGACCAGCCGTCCTGAACAAAAAATACACGGTCCTCGTCGTCATAGCCGTCAATAACGCCGAACTCCGGTATCCAATAAATGGCGCCGATTCCCTCGTCCAGACTGTCCTTCGCTGCCTGTACCGCTTTCTGCTGGTAATGGCGGAACGTCGGGTGCCTGGTTCTCCCTCCGTCCATCACCGTAAATAACCCTACATTTTCAATGGCCGGCCTATGCTCGTTAATCCACTGCCCGTAGGCCGTTACCGATAGCGGCAGCAGCTGTTCATGAACCGTAAATTTGAATGCCATCCCGGTAAGCCCGGCGAGCCTGTGCTTCGTACCGTTGAACAAATGGGCTGCCGTCAGTATGGCGTAGAGGCTGTCTATATAAGATTTGGACTCCCGCTTCATCAGAAGCTGTTCCAACCGCACGACCGGCATCGCTTCGTCCCCCCGTCTCCCGTGCTACTCTATCAGGTTCAAGCGACTCAACGCCTGCTCGCACCTGCTCTGAAGCTTCTGCTTCAGCCAGCGGGGAGAAATCAGCTCCTCCCATTCGGCAACGAGCAGATGCTGCAGAAAGCTGTCCGCATCATAAAAAGAAACGGTATAAACAAGCTGCTCCAGCGCATGTATGCGGTAACCGTTCCAGCTGTCCCCATTAAGCGCGGCCGGCAATTTCACTTGCGCCAAATAAGGCGTACGTGCAGGCTTCCTGCCTTCAAAATCTGTCGTTTCCGCCACCGGGCCGTGTTTAAAGGCTGGGCCGGAAATCGAAATCTGACAAATGCCGTCCAGTCTCAAGCTCGTCGGCCTCTCGTCGCCTTCGCCGTGTACAAGGACATAATCGGCATGATAGCGGGAAGCAAACCTGATTGGAGTTACATGCAAGCTGCGCTCCCCTTCCTCGTCCTTATACAGGATCATGACGGACCGGCCTTCCGACATGGCGCTGGAAAGCAGCTCCATATGCTGGATCGTCCGCGGATGAACATCGAAGATCGGCAGGCGCAGACGATCCCCGCTTGCGGTCTCCTTCGTGCTCTCGAATCGGCCAAGCAAGTCGGCGACGCGGCCGACAGACCCGGAATGATCGTAATTGTAATGCCGGTAACGAAGCGCGAGATAGCCGAGCACCTTCTTCTCCTCATCCGTCATATACATATGCGGCAGGATAAACGCCTCGTCTTCATAGCAGTAGCCTCTCTGCTTGGCTACGTATTTCAATGGCGCGCGAAGCGACATTTCCATATATTCAATATCCCGCGCGGCTTGCCGTCTGGAAATCTCGAATTCCTTGGCGAGAAGGCTGCTGTTCGGGTAGTTGCCCGCCCGTACTTGCTGATCAAACCAACCGATACGATGCATGTTGCTCACGTCCAAACAGCCCCTTCCTTTGCTTGTTTCTTCATTACAGCATTAAACGGCCCTTCATGCAACGATAGCTTAACCGTTCACGGCGTCTACCTTCTCCTGCGGTGCGTTTACGCATCGTTTGCATACTTGAAAAGACATTCCCTTCGAGCTTGTTTGCGTATACAGAAGCTTAATTCTGGTGCTTGCGCATATGGGGCAGGTCCCCCTTCCGCGGGAAGGAAGTTTCCATAACACGCGGCCTCTTTTTGTTTTTGGCATCGGTTTCTAACCTCGTTTCTTTGAAGATGCCATCATTATAAAACAAGTGGTACGACATAAAATGTCGTACCACTTGAGCTGTTCATTATTTTCTGTCGGCTGCAGACGATCTAACCTTTTCTTCCATATTTCCTGGCATAGGACATGATGCGGCGATACATGCTTTTATTCATTCGCCTCAGCGGGTAGAACTGGGGTCTGGTATTCACTTCAAGAATCCAAGCCCTCCCTCTGGCGTCCAAGGCAACGTCGAGCCCCAGTTCCCGAAATCCGCTGATGCGCTTGTCAAATAAGCGTCCAACGGATGTGCCGAGCCTCTTCAGCTCAGCTTCCTTCTCCTTGATCCTGGACTTGCTGAACCCCGCTTTCGACATCGTTTGCTGAAAATAGCCGAGATCGCCGCCTTGATGGTAGTTTGTCGCCACCTTGCCCGGCCTGCCTACCTTCGTGAAGAGCGCCGTGCTCTTCCATACGCCGCCGACCGATTTCTGAACCATGACGCGAATGTCGAAAGGCCTGCCGTTCGCGGCGGCAAGCTTAATGCCCTTCTGCATCAGAAAAGAGCGCCCCTTGGCGCGTTTCTTCAAATGTCCATAGAGAGCATCGCGTGTGGGGAAACGTTTTTTTGCCGAGTTATGTTGGGTTTGATAACCGTTCCCGGCCTTTGTTATGCGCACGATATGAAAGCCGCCCGTCCCGCCGGTAGGTTTAAAATAGACGGTGGAGTAGCGGGAAAGCATGCTTCCGAGACTGCTTCGGCTGAACAGCAAGGTCTGGGGAACATAGGATCGAATTTTCGCTGCGCGCAGCAGCCACTTCGTTTTTAACCATTTGCTCTTGATCGAGGTGCTTTTATACCTCATGCCGTCCCTCCTCTCTCCCCTAACATATGAGAGGCGGTTATAGCTTGATCGTGCTCCTGTCTAGCTGCCTTTTTCGTTTCTAGTATCCGCCCGCCGTACGAAGGCTGTCAGCCAAAGCCCGAAGGACCACAGGGTCAATTGGAGACAATGGGCTATTGCCGTAACGAACCCCCGATCCAAAATGAACTTCCTTCACGCCTGTCTGTTCGATAAACGCCTTAATGCCATGCGGCTTCAAGCCGCTGCCGGCTAATATGTTCACCGATCCGCCTTGCGATGCTTCGACCAGCCTGCGTATAGCCGGAATAGCCTCCATGGCCGAACCCGGCCCCGCGGAGGTAAGCACCCGCGTGATTTGAGGATATTGGCCAAGCGTCCGCAGACCGTCAGCCTGGTCCATCAGCTCGTCGAAAGCGCGGTGAAATGTTACTTGTAAGCCGTCTGCCAGCGGCAGCAAAACCTCCATGGCCGGTTCGTCAATTCGCCCTTTCGAGGTCAATGCGCCCAGAACGATACCTGCAGCGCCGCTGGCCGCAATGGCTCTTATTTCTGCCGCCATTGTCAAAATATCATGACCCGAGTAAACGAAGGATCGGCTGTGCGGACGAACCATAACGAACACAGGAATGCTCACGGCTCTAACAACCTGCTCGACTAATCCAATCCCCGGGGTCAAGCCGCCTTCGGTAATAGCGGTAACCAGCTCCAGGCGATCCGCGCCGTTCGCCTCGGCCGTCAGCGCATCCTCCATACAAGCGGCGATAACTTCCAATACCATAACTAAGTAAGCCTCCCGTTTCTCTAATTCTCTCCCTGCCTGCCACTTCTCGTTAGGTGATATTTCACTTCGTTTCTCCGCTGCTGACTGCTGGCATTGATGATAAACCCGGAATAACCACAAAGAACATGCAGCCGCCGCATATTGCGGCACTGCATGTTTCTCTTCAGCTTGCTTCAGGCCTATCGCCTCATCTAGTATTTGGAACGTTCCACCACCACAAACGAAGGATAGGTTTCAAAGGTTGCGATGTTTCGAAAAAAATGAAGCAGCTATATTAATATTGGTCACCTCCAGTTACTTCCCAAGTAGAGCTTCGCGGATAATTTCTAGAGATTTCAGCTTAATATGCGGGAAATCGCTAATAATCCACTGCGGAACTTCGTATACGCGGTCATGACGTACGGCGTTCAGGCCTTTCCATACCATCGTCTCCTGGAGTCCTTTCAGGTTGTCCTTGGCATCTTGGTCCCCGCCTGCTCCAGGAGTCCCTACTTCCATAAAGATATAATCAGCGTCGAAATCAGGCAGCGCCTCCAGTGAGATTACTTCGATTCTCTTCACGTTCTCCAGGCCGGGAACCGGCTTCAGCCCCAACTCGCCAAACAGCGTCTGCGACAACGCCTGGTCCACGCCGTGCACGCGAACTTCTTTCGGCATCACCCTCAAATACAGGAAGGTGGCATCCGGCTCTGCCCGCTTGCCAAGCTCCTCGCGCAATTCGGCAGCTTCCCGGTCAAATTCTGCGAGCCATGCCTCCGCTTCGGCCTCACGGTCAAGATAACGCCCAACCTCCCGCAGCCCTTCTCTCCAGTTATCAGCCTTATCAACCACAATTGTAGGCGCGATCTTCTGCAAATTTTCCAGCGTATCCGTCGAGCGGGCGATAATCAGGTCCGGCTCTGAATCGATCAGGGATTCCATATTCACGCTGTCGCCTAACGGGACGACCTTGGCTAAAGGAGAGCCGTCGATATAAGGCAAATCCGTTTCTCCCAAATACGTGCCCATCGCATGCGGGATTATCCCCAGCGCCAGCAGCGTATCGGCAAGCCGATAGTCCAGCACGGCAATCTTCTTCGGCTCATCCTCCAGAACAGTTTGTCCGCCCGCATGCTCGATTACGCGCCGGTTCGCCTCCCCAGCCGGCTTCGTATCTGTCTCTTGATTGGCAGTCTCATTAGCCGTCGCATCGGCGGTTCCATTAGCTCCGGTCTGTCCGCCTGGCGTTTCCCGGACATTTCCCGAGCATGCCGCAGACAACAGCAGCAGCGCCAAAGCCAGCAGCGGCAGCCCCCTCCTCCCCCGTCCAAACCGTATAAATGACATGATCAAATTGACTTTCATCTCCGCATGCTTCCCCCTTATGTCGATTAGCCGCTCCGGATATAAGCTTATCCTCGCGGTAAATAATAATGATAATCTTTATCAATAGAAGCTATTGTATAGGAAGCCCTGCAGAGAGTCCATGTCTGAATGCAAGATTTTATGCTTGTACAGATTTAAGCGTGCACGATCATCGTTTTGTCCGCTTGCCAGGTTTAACCCTCACAAGTTAATCGGCTGTTATCTGCGCATGAGCGAGTTCAGTAATTGGACCGCCGATTCCAGCTGCCATTCCAGCGAGCTCGGGGCATAGACCATCCACTGAAACCAGTCCAAAATCGCATAACGCTTCGTACGCACCGCAGTATGCCGCTGCCATAACAAATCCTCGGCCAATACCCTCTCCATTCTCGCTTTCTCCTCTGGCGAACATACAAACAGCAGCAGCATATCCGCATCATAGTCTGGCAGCTCCTCGGGCTCCACCTTCATCCAGTTGAAGCCCGTTCCCGGCGCAAACTTGCCTGCTTCCTTCCGGATCGGGTCCGGCGGCGTCAGCTGCAGCGAACGATAGAATACGTGTCCTACGTTCCGCGTGCTGTACATCCTCAAACCGTTTTCCCGCATCACGCCTATCGCAAGTACGGCCCCGCCTGCCTGCTGCCGGATCAGCTTGCGTCCCTGCTCCTCCTTATGCTCGAACCGGTCAAGCCACAACTGCGCATGAAGCTTGCGGTCGACAATGAGCGCAATTTGCCGCAGATGCCCGTATACGTCCATGTTCGTCCATGAAATAGACAGAATCGGCGCGATATCCCCGATATGCTCGCGCGCTTTGATCAGCACGTTATCCTTGCACAGGATAAGATCAGGACGAAGGTTCAGGAATACCTCGCGGCTCGTTTCCCATGCCTCGGAGCCGTGCATAGGCAGGCTCAGCTCTGTCGTATCGAATGTGAAGCTCGGATGCAGCTGGGCAGCGCGGGGCGCCACGCCAAGCGTATACAAATGATCCGTACAAGGATAGGACAGGGAAATGACGCCGGGGCTGCTCTGCTTCAAATAGGCTGTCGGAGGATAACCGGTGCTTTCTTTGAAACGGCGGCTAAAATAAAACTCATCCCGGTATCCGACAGACTGAGCGACCTCGCGTATGTTATGAGCGGAGGCGAGCAACAGCTCCTTCGCCCGATTTATCCTTAGTTGCGTAATATAGGCGCTTGGGGACTTATCCATAAACCGCTTGAACTGCTGCGAGAAATAGACGGGATGCAGACCGGCCATCTCGGCCAGCGTCTCTACGCGGAGGTCCCGATGATAGTTATCCTGAATATAGCGCAGCACCTGCTGCAGCCAATGCTCTTCTTGTTCGGAGCCGCCTGCTTCGCCGGCTGGCGCAATCATCTGCAGCAGCTCCATCAAATACTGCTGCCGCTGCAGACGAAGCACCGGAACAGGAATCGCCGGTGCCGGCTTGGAAAGCAGCATGAGCTGCTGCTTGACGCGATTAAACGGACCGGTGTATTTTCCCTCTGCCGTCAGACCCAGCTGCCGCTCGTACAACCGGTGCCGTTCCGTCCGCTCAACGGCGCGGAATAGATCGAATTTCGCCAAATACAATTTCAGAGGAGTTTCTTTGTTGGGCTTAATGGAAACAGCAGTACCCGGATACAGCAGAAACAACCCATGGCGGGCAAGCTCGGACGACTGCTCCCTGTAGTGCAGTTCACCCTTCCCTTTGTCGCAATAAATAAGCAAGAACGCAGACAATGCCGCAGCTTGCGGATAGATTACGGCCTCCGTATCTTCCACGATGACGGACTCGTGAACTTCTGCCATCAGGCTGTCCCACGGCTCATTCCCTTCCGGCAATTGGCTCATGCCATTCACCTCCTTTGCCTGCATGTTGTAATTCAGATTACCATTCACCGGGTTGTCTTTCCACTTTTACATAGCTGGCAGAAAACACAAGGAGGCTGCAGCAAGTCGCAAACTATATAAGTTGAACGATTGATTTACATCAGCTGTAATCGCTGCGAGAGTAAATCACTCTTACGATCGCTGTTCCAGCCAAATGGTCTGAATAGGTAAGCCCTGTTAGGTAACCATTTGGACTGCAAAAAGCGACCACTTCGTTTCTCCAGAACGATTTGCTCTCTCCGCTTCACGCTTTCGTTTCTTTCGTTCAACTTATATAACAACCTGCCGCAGCCCCGCTAGCGGATGAAAACAATCCGCCATTAATCACGCCTGCTTTATTATCGTTTCAAATGCGCTCCAGCTTCGTCACTCTTCCGTCGGAAATCCATTCCGCCGCATAGACATTGCCTTTCGAATCGACGCATACGCCATGCGGCGAGCTAAACCGGTCATCTCTGTAATATTCCTTCGGAAGATTCGGCCATCCCTGCTGCTTATATGCATTCTGATCTTCTCCCAGGTGCGTAATCAACGTATCGTTTTTATCGAAAATGGTGTATCGGCTGTGTAAATCGGGGAAATACATCTCGTCCCCGAAGAAATAGAAGCTGCATGGCATGTCCATATCGTTATCGAACTGCCGCTTGAATTCGCCGTCCATCGTAAATACCTGAATACGGGAATTGCCTCTGTCCGCAACGTACAGCTCCGGCTCCTGATTGCGGGGATTTACCGAAATCCCGTGCGGGCATTTGAATTGCCCCTGCTCGGAACCCGTGCCGCCCCATGAGCGAATGTAAACGCCTTCAGATGTGAACTGATGAACCCAATTCCGACCGTAGCCGTCCGATACATAAATATCGCCGTTCGGCCCGACCGCCACGTCGGTAGGGACGTATTTGCGCTCCGCATCGTAAATATCCGGACGATCCGGCGCTCCGATCGTTAACAGCTCTTCTCCTTCGAGCGTCAGCTTAACCATAAGTCCGCGACTCGTATCCGTCACGTATAAGTGCTCCTGATGGAAATAAAAACCATGCGCCCCGCCTTCGAACTGTTCCCCGAATGCGCGAATAAACTCTCCTTGCTCCGTGAAAACAACAATCGACGGCGTTCCGGTATGAAATACATATACCCGATCCTCCGAGTCCGTCACAATACCGTGCGTGTAGCCTACATTGACGGAATCCGGCCATTTGGCCCAACCTGCCGCTACCTGGTAAACGTGTGAGTTTGATCCTGCTTTCAAGACAATTCCTCCTCGACTCTGGCGGTTTTTCTGCTGAACATTCACCATCTTCCCGAAGTTGTCCAACCTCAACATCATACCATTTTACCGTTGTTTTTTGGAGATTGGATCTATCTCGGCGTAAGCTGATTTCTCCGCCCATTAACAGAAGCGTGTTCATATAGCGTATACTAGAAGCTTCTGCAGTTCATGTGAAGGATGTGATCATACGAAGTTTATATATACTTATGGGTATCGCCTGGAGGAAATCGGGCTGTGCCAGCTGGAGATGCGTTCTTTTTTTGGTAAACAGTCCGACACCGGCCTCTTAATGAGTGAAATAGCCGTTCATCCCGACCGCAGCCCGTTTATGAGAGAGCGGATTGAGGTGCTCTATGAAGGGGACAGGCTCGAAGAGATTTTGGAGCAGGTGGAGCAAATCGAATTACGCGATCAAACCTTTAAAGTCATCTTCGTCAAAATGAATGATTTGGCGCCGGAAGACAAAATTGAATTCGACGAGCAGCGCGTCATTGAACGCGAGATTGGCATTCATATCGAGGGTGAAGCCGATGTACGGCGGCCTGATCATGTTTTCGGCATTTTAACCTGGGGCGGACGCTGGTATTTCGGCAGCTATATCAAGAGCAAAGCCGTTTGGCTCACCCATATGCGGAAACCAAGAAACTACTCCATTGCCCTAAGCACGCGAGTAGCGCGGGCCGTGGCCAACATTGCCGTACCCGTACCCATGCAGGTGACGGCCATTGATCCCTGCTGCGGCATCGGGACGGTGCTGGTCGAAGCGCTATCCATGGGGATCGATATCGTCGGGCGAGACAGCAATCCTTTTGTCGTTCAAGGCACTCGTGAAAATTTGGACCATTTCCATCTCCAAACCGATGTTGTCTGCGGGGATATATCTGAAATTTCGAATCACTACGATGCCGCTGTCGTGGACATGCCTTATAACCATTTCTCGCACACCTCTTCCGAGGCGCAGCTTTCCTTGCTGCAGCATACTCGCCGAATCGCCGACAAAGCTGTCATTGTTACGGTTGGCGCGATCGACGAACTGATTGTAAGCGCAGGATTTTCGATCCATGACCGCTGTACCACGAGAAAAGGGAACTTCATCAGGCAGATTATTGTTTGCACCTAACCGTATAGCTTACGGTCGTTGTATTCCTCGCATATGCAGGCTCATTGCAGTAAACTGAAATGATGCTCCAATCTACGATTAAGAGGTGTATTACATGTCCATTAATTTTAAACAATCGATTATAAATCGACTAAAAAGAGAAATAGCTCAGCTCGAAACGCAAAGCTTGGACGAGAAGAAGAAGAAAGATACAGCCGAAGCTAAACTGAAGCAATTACATCGGGATAGCAAAAAAAGCGCACTACCGAGCGATTTGAGCAATAAATTAACCCGAATAAATAAATTAAATGCAGAATTAACCGAAATCGCCGGGAGACAAGCTGATTTAGCCAAGCAGTTGGTTATTAAGAAGGCGGAGCTAAAAAACCGCACATAGCTCTTCCTTGAACAGATTGCCATCTGTCTCTATCCGTTACTTCAACAAATTATTTGGCCGGCGGTGTGCATTGGCCCTTCCGCCGACAAAACCAGTCGTCGGAAACAACAGGGATTATGCTTTCTTAATAAATTGTAAGCATCAGACCCTCTGCATTAATGAGGGTTAGAATGATGATTAATGCAGTAAAAAAGATGGCCGCTGCCGTTTTGCCGATTGGATCTTTGACCCTGAAATGCGCGAGACACGCCAATAACATAGTGACTCCAAGCCAAATGCCAGCCCATGCGACCGCCTCTACATACCAGTAGCCTATAATGAGTAATGCTGCTCCGATTAACTGGACGATACCTGTGACGACACGAAACCATTGCGGTAGTCCAAGATTCTTGAAAATATCAGCCCAGTATTTGGCTCCTGCAATCTTGGCGCCTCCTGAAAAGGCATAGTATAAGACAAGTAAACTTTGAAGAACGATGGAGAATATAGTCATTAGGATTTCCTCCCTTTATTTTAAGTGCCAAAAATTTCGTATTACCATTCTGCCTACAACTTTTTGAGCTGCCTACCCATTCTCACCTGATTTTCCCTTCCCGTAGGTGCTTCGAAAACAATAATCAACTCCTTAGTTTAAATGTTCTTTTCGGGACATCCTCGGTATTCTTCGTGTAATCCGGTTTCCCTTGTCACTTACTATGTCGTAAGTCAGCGAGGAAACGTGACGGATACGGTGAAAATTTATTTGGGATAAGTAAAATGCAGAATTCATACATCCTCCGTTGTCACGTTTGTTGAATTTCGTACGACATATAAGTAAAAAGGAACGAAGGAAGAAGTGATGTAATAATGAACGATCATGATTGGCTGGTGGAACAATTCGAGGCGCATCGAAAACACCTGCAAACGGTGGCTTACCGGATGCTCGGATCTTTAAGCGAAGCGGATGATGCCGTACAGGAGTCATGGATTCGTCTTAGCCGCACCGATACTAGAGAGGTCGAGAATATGGGGGGATGGCTGACAACGATAGTCTCTAGGGTGTGTCTGGATATGCTGCGAATTCGTAAATCGCGGCGTGAGGAGCTTGCGCTGGTGAATGTGCCTGAACCGGTTAATAGCCGTCAGGACGAAAGCAATCCTGAGCACGAAACATTGTTGGCCGACTCGGTTGGTCTTGCGATGCTGATGGTCCTTGGAAATTTGAATCCCGCCGAACGCATCGCATTCGTATTGCACGATATTTTCGCCTTATCTTTCTCGGAGATCGCCCCGATTATAGGGCGTAACGAGGCAGCAGCCAGACAACTTGCGAGCCGTGCGCGCCGTCGGATTCAGGGAGCGAAAGCGACTGCGGATTCGGAGGAGTTCAAGCGAAAACGGGAGCTTGTAGATGCTTTCCTAGCAGCGTCGCGTTCTGGAGATTTTGAGAAGCTTCTTGCGGTATTAGACCCCGATGTTGTGCTCCGGCAAGACCCTGCATTTCCTCCGGTCGCAGCATGGCCAGTTGTTCACGGTGCGGAAGCTGTGGCAAAAGGCTTCGCTGGTCGCGCCCATGGTGCACGGCCGGTGCTCGTGAACGGATCTGTAGGCGTGGTTGTTGCTTCTCGCGGTCAAATGCTTTTCGTGCTCGAACTCAAAATTGTGGATGGCAAGATCACCGAGATCGACATGACTGCCGATCAAGCGCGCGTTCGCCGGCTCGACTTAGCAGAAATGAAGAGCCCGATTATGCCGGCAGCTTCATCATAACTGTTTATTGATCTATCCTCCCCGTTGAGAAGACGGCAGCCGGTGAAGTAGCTGCCGTCCCTACGTGCATATTGAGTTATAATTACCCGAGGAAGTTTAACATCTGATCCTATTCCTGCCAGGTCACCGGTTTATCGAGTATGACGCCATCCGTCTCCACCCATTGGCGGAGACTGCCCGCTTGGACTTGAATTACGATGAAAGACAAATCGCCAGTACCGTTATTGCGTAGAGTGCGTTCGCCTTCAGGTGCAACGCGAACCGTCGTGCCTTCCTTGACATCAATAATCTGTCCATCCACCTGGAACTGACCTCGGCCGCCAATGAAAAGGTATAGCTCCTCATTCTCTCGATGTGTGTGATAGAACGGGATCGAGCCTCCTTGCGGAAGTTGGTTCAATGAAACCTCCATACCCGTTAGTCCAAGCCTGTCCTTCAGAAAGTACTTTCCCGGGATGGGGACCTTCGACATACTCATAAGGCTGCTAAATGGACCTGCTTCCACAACGCTGAAATTTATATTATTCATTTGATAACTTCCTTTCAATTTGATTTTAATAAAGGCACAAGATTATTATAGGAAAATTTCATAGGCTGCATTTCTTATGAATTGCTACTTTTTGTTTATTTTATATTTGGCCCTTGGCGGCATTCGAAGAATGAATCACTTCTTGTACCACTATAATATTCATGGGGACTATTGTAAGATGAATAACAAATAAACATGGGGAGATGGATTGCGATGTGGGATCGTAAAGAACTGAAGCGTGAAGCCAAGGATGTGCTGCGGAGATCGTACTGGAAAGCATTTTTGGTAAGCATTATTCTGGGATTTGTCGGTGGAGGCGGCGGCTTTCCCAGCTTTAACTTTAACGCTGGATCATCCGGTTCTTCAGGCATTTCCGACTCCCCCGGCGTGGAGATCGATTGGGGGATCTTCGCCCCCTTCCTAGCTATTGCGATTGGCATCATGATTATTGCCATTTTGTTCGCTCTAGCGTTTCGCATCCTACTCGGGTTTCCCCTCGAAGTCGGTTCGATGCGTTACTTCAAGCAATCTGCGGAACATGAGGCGAACCTGAATCATTTGGGCTTTGCTTTTAACAAGGGCAGGTATCTGGATATCGTGAAAGCGATGTTGTGGAGAGGTTTTCTGAATTTCTTATGGTTCCTGCTCCTCATCATCCCCGGGTTCGTGAAAATGTACGCTTACAGCATGGTGCCGTTTATTTTGGCGGATAACCCCAACATTGGGTATAGGCGTGCGGTGGATGTAAGCAATCAAATGACGCGGGGACATAAATTTCGTATGTTCGTGCTTGATCTAAGCTTTCTCGGATGGATCATCCTCGGAACTCTTGCCCTCTTCGTCGGCGTCCTGTTTGTACTGCCTTATATCAATGCCACAAAGGCGGAGCTGTATCTGAAATTACGCCAACTGGCGCTGAAGGACGGCCTGACAACGGAAGAAGAGCTTCGGCTGACTCAGACACCTGTCTATTAAACGTCAGCTGCCACTTGAATAAACTTATAAGGCTTGATATAACAAATATTTTATCGCCTTAAAATAAAAGCGGAGCCTAAAGACGGGCTCCGCTCATTTTATCTTGTCTTTGATTCCATCAGACGCCGCGATGAGAATCTTGTCAAACCTTTCAGAATCGCTTCTTTTTGGTTTACGGTAGAGAGAAGTTGTAGATGCTGCTAAAGGCGATTACGGTTTTGAACATAAAGGAATAACTGCCGCCCCTAGCGAATGTATTGAAAATAAATCCAAAAAAAGAAACTGGAGAATGCGATGACCTTTCCGATTTTCATCGATCTTGGCTTTATCAAGCTGCATCCTCATGCGGTATTTGAAGCGCTCGCTTATTTTATCGGTTTTCGGGTGTACCTCATCACGCGCAGCAAGGACAAGCTTCCGATTGTGCAGGGCATGTGGGTCATTGTCGGGGCTATTCTAGGAGCAGCTATCGGTTCTAAACTATTGTATTGGCTGGAAGACCCTATGCGGACGATCGCGAACTGGCATAGCTACACCTATTTAATGGAGGGCAAAACGATCGTCGGCGGGCTGCTGGGCGGACTGATCGGTGTGGAGTGGACGAAGAAACGCGTGGGCATTACCCGGTCCACGGGAGATGATATGGCGCTGCCGATTATAGTCGGCATGTTCATCGGGCGCATCGGCTGCTTTATGACAGGGCTTGATGATCATACCTACGGCACGCCGACAACTTGGATAACCGGCATCGACTTTGGCGACGGCATCCTCAGACACCCGACTCAGCTGTATGAAATGTTTTTCTTGCTTGTGCTTAGCGTCATGCTCTACCGGTTGAAAAAAAGAGCGGCCTTGCCTGACGGAGCGGTCTTTCAGCTTTTTATGACGGGGTATCTCTTGTTCCGCTTGACCGTCGATTTTATTAAGCCGACTCCCCATGTCTATCTCGGACTTAACCATATTCAGCTGGCTTGCCTCGCAGGCTTAATCTATTATTTTGCGTTGATGTACAAGTGGCTGGGACAGCCGCTGCGCTCCCATCGAAAGGAACTGTGACGATGACAACCAAAAACAGACCCTATATCTTCTACGAGCTAACGAACAGCATCTGTTCGAAGTGTTTACGCAAGGTTGAAGCTAAAGTCATTATTGAGGACGATCAAGTGTTTCTGCTCAAGTATTGCGGACATCACGGACGCGAAAAGGTACTGATCGCAAGCGACGCCGCCTATTATAAGAAATGCCGCGAATTTCTGAAGCCTGCGGAAATGCCGCAGCAATGGAACACGCCGATCCGCTACGGCTGTCCCTATGATTGCGGATTATGTCCCGACCATGAGCAGCATAGCTGTCTGACCCTGCTCGAGGTCACGGACCGCTGTAATCTGCAATGCCCGATCTGCTATGCGGAGTCCTCCCCGCACCGGGATTCGTGGCGCTCGCTTGAGCAGATCGAGCAAATGCTCGACGCCATCGTCCGTAATGAGGGCGAGCCCGACATTGTGCAAATCAGCGGGGGCGAGCCTACGATTCATCCGCAATTTTTTGAAATATTGGACCTCGCCAAGAGCAAGCCGATCAAGCATATGATGGTCAACACCAATGGCCTGCGCATTGCTCAGGACCGCAGCTTTGCCAAGCGGTTAGCGGAGTATATGCCCGGCTTTGAAATTTACTTGCAGTTCGACAGCTTCCAGGAGGAGGCGCTGCGAGAGCTTCGCGGCGTTGATCTGCGCGACGTCCGCCGCCGGGCTCTGGAGCATTTGAACGAATTCAATATCTCGACCACGCTGGTCGTAACGCTCAAGAAAGGGCTGAACGATCATGAGATCGGCGACATTATCCAGTTCGGCCTGAAGCAGCCCGCCGTGCGCGGCGTGACCTTCCAGCCGATCCAGGCGGCAGGACGATTGGAGGATTACGATCCGGCGAAGGATCGCCTGACTCTAAGTGAGGTGCGGCAAGGCATCATTGACCAATCGGGCGTTTTTCGTGCGGAGGATATGATTCCGGTGCCTTGCCACCCCGACTGCTTGGCGATGGGCTACGCCTTGAAGCTTGGTGGGGAAGTACTGCCGCTTACCGGTTTAATGGACCCTCAAGTCTTACTGGAGGGCGGCCGCAACACGATCGTGTTCGAGCAGGATCAGACGCTCAAATCGAAAATATTCGAGCTGTTCTCGACAGCTCATTCCCCAACCTCTTCAGCGCTTTCGCTGAAAAACCTGCTATGCTGCTTGCCGATGGTCGCCGTGCCTGACAACATCAGCTACGATAACGTATTCCGTGTCATCATTATGCAGTTTTTAGATCCCTATAATTTTGATGTGCGTTCCGTCAAAAAATCTTGCGTTCACATCGTACACCCCGATGGACGAATCATACCTTTTGACACGTATAATATGTTCTATCGCGGCGATCAGGAGAAAAAGCTGGCCGAGCTGAGAAATGAATTTGACATGCGCCCGGGAGGTAAAATCAATGAGTGGAATGAGTGATGAGGAAAACAAGCAGCCAGACGCGCCGTCTTCCGGCAAAGCGCCAGGGCATACCAAGCAGGTATGGCTCGGAATCGGGCTGCTCGCTTTACTGCATTTATTGCTTTTCGTATTTCCTATCGCCTTTTTCTTTATCAGCATCGCGCAGCTCGTATACCTGATTCCTGCTATCGTTATTTTTCGCAAAAAAAGCGGCATCGTTCAAGGATTAGCGATCGGAGCCGGCATTACGGTGCTGTTGAACGCTGCCTGCTTCGGGCTTTTGATTAGCGGGAATTTCCCTCTGTAAACTCTACTATTTGTGAAGTTGATTCCGTGTTGGAGCAGAACAAAGCTGCCGCTCGGCAGCCCGAATTGTTTAGGTAAGGCGAACGGATGCCGATGCAGTTTCCAAAATTGAAACTAAATGATTTTATTTTCCATTGAATAGGAAGTTAATTTCAAATCTTGAACCTATTTAGCGGAAGTCGGAGGTACTGATCACGGATTGAACGGCTTAATTTCAGTTTCTGAAACAAAACGGCTTGCGGAGTCCATTGTAATCGTAATGAATTTCAGTTTTTGAAACTAACTTTACGTACATTCTGCTTGATCGGTTATCCTATCATAATTACCTAGTCATTCCGGCATCGCCTGAATCGGAAGCGAATATTTGGCGAAGCCTTCGCCTTCATAGTTGTAGCGTTCGCAAATAATGTATTTCCGATCATTCGCGCCTACGATAATGTCGTTGTCGTTGACATATTGGTCGACGACGCGGCAGGCCGCATCATAGTCGCCACTCTTGTTGGGCACGACAACGCATTTCTGAGGTGGCAATGTCGTCTTGAAATACCATTCTGGAACGCCGTCGAAAGAGTCAACTTCCACACAGAGGATATAGGCGTGCATATCGGACTCGCTCTGCGTAGGAACCTCCGGCCAAATGCCGAATTGAATGGAGGGGTTTTTGACGAATGGGAAATGCTTTGTCGACGACAATAACCCTTCTTTCGCATGATGGTACTTACCGCTCATGTCTTTCAAGCTGATGCAAGGAATTCCTATTAGCTTCAATTCGCCATGTTCTACGATCTGCGGCTTCATATCTTCCATCATTTTCACCTCGAATTGGGATTGTCGTCGTATGACTTTGAGCGCCTGCGTGACATATTGAGGCTGATAGTTTTCTTCACTGGTTTTCTTTGCAGAGTTGTTCATTCCGTGCACTCTCCTCTAACAGGATAGGAATATAAACTTTCACAATGGCGTCCCGCTCTATATTCATTCCTTGAAACGTGTGATATTCCGCGAACCATTGCCTCTTATCGTCCAGCCGATAGCTGGCGTTCGCCGAGATCCAGCGGTGCATCTGATCCAGAACGCCGGTCAATAAGCCATATGTCTTGGATACGCAGCAAGCATATGAACCGGAATCCATGTACTTCTGCTCGAGTCCTGCCATATCCTTGGCTGCCGGTTCAGCTGCAAGTATCCCGTTCTCCCACCAATATTCTTCATAATCTTTAGCGCCGTAATGATAGGACATATAATATTTCCCTTCGTCGTCCCGTTGGTTTCCGTCAGACTTCCTCTCGTACCAATCGATCAACCGCTGTTCGGCAACCCTTTGAGCTTCGGCTCCGTATCCCCGGCAAAAGAAAGCTTTTGCCGTCACCAGATCGACGACTTCAATCGTTTCGTTGCGAAGCTTTCGTTGCACGGGGAGGTTGAGGTTCATTCTTGTTACTTTGCCGTTGTATGCGATGAACTCCTCCATGTACTGATGCTTGCCGATTTCAAATGTACTCTTCGGCAGCCATTCTGACAGTAACCGGTTCCAGCCGTCCTGAACAGTCTTAGGTGACTGCGCGGCGATTTTTCTTATGGCATACAACCCTCCGATGAACGGCTCTTCCGTAAAGGCATCATTCACAATACGTTTCTCTTCACTGATGATGAGTACTTTGTAACCATACCGAAGCCCGCCGTCCGTTTCAGGAAGATCGGTATTATGGCCGAAAATCCGCATCTTTGCGGATTTTCCCGCCTCGCTTGCTGCAAGCTTCTCGTTAACAACCCGAAAAGCCTCATTTTCCATCCCTTCTTCCTGCTCGGAAATGTGCAAATAGGCATACATCTTGCCCGGCATGAACCGAATGACTTTGACGTCGGGGAACCGTTCGGTCTGCTCTCTGTCTTCCATGTAGGCGACTTGCTCGCGCAGGCGGATCGGCTCGAAGCTGAAGTAAGTGTCGGCATTGCGATAGACGGCCGGAGTCAATCCGACGATCTTCTTGAACACCTTTGCGAACGCATGATAAGACTCGAATCCGCTTTCCCACGCGAGCTCCTCCACCGTACGTTTCGAATTTCTCAAATGATTGGCGGCGACACTCATTCTTCTTTTGCGAATGTAGTCCTTGACGGGATGTCCGGTAAGCGCATAGAAGACCCGATACAATTGGGCAACTGAAGCGTAAGACTCTTCTGCAATTTTGGTGAGATCCAACTCTTCTCCCAAATGCGCCTCGATATAGTCGATCGCCCTTTCTACTGATTCCTCATAGCTCATTTTCGTCACCTGTCATTTAGTCTTCTTGATTATCATTATACCAAAGGAAAATGCCCCCAGTATGTTCGAAATTCTCGAAAATCAAAAGACCGCCGCTTAAAGCGGCAGCCCAAACCTCCGTCGGATTCCCGCCTTTGCTATTTGTTATAAATCAATTTAACTTAATTTCCACCTTGATTATACCGGTTAATTATTTGACAATATTCATGGGAAATAGGCTATCGGTATTCACGATCTTAATATCCCAACTACGACCTAAAGGAGTGATGGTGTTTGAATACGAATCAAAACACAATAGAATCTGTGAGAGGTCGTTATTTGTAAACAATTGGACCTCTCATCAGGCAATGGGAGGCAAACCGGCAATGATGTCGTTAAAGAACATGGTACGGGGATCGGAAAATGAGTCCGTAGCCAGACAATTGATTCCGTTTTGGGAACATGATACGGGGACGTTAAAGTTTTGGAGAGCAAGCAGCAATTTCGTCTACTTGTTTGAAAGAAACGGTACCCGGTTTTTTCTCCGGTTTATCCACGAAGAAGATAACACCATCGGGAATATTCAGGCAGAGCTTGATTTTATGCTGTACCTGATTTCCAAAGGCTATCCGACAGTCGCTCCCGTCCCTTCCAGAAACGGCAATTGGATCGAAACAATCCGGACGGCGGCTGACGGAAGTTATTACGGCGTTGTATTCGAGCAATCCAAGGGAATCCATCTTCCGCTTGATCAAATGACGGATCGGCATGCCGAGGAGTGGGGAAGATCGCTTGCTTCACTGCACATTTTATCCGAAACGTATTCTTCCGGAGCGGCAGCGCGAGGAAGCTGGCTCGATACGCTGACATTCGTTTCTTCCATATTGCAACGGCATCCCCATGAGCAAGGCGCCTGCCAGGAGCTTGAACAATTGCGCGGACAGCTCTCGGAGCTTCCTGCCGGCGCGGAACATATGGGACTGATTCATTATGATTTTGAGACCGACAACGTTTTTTATGAGGCGGAACAATCGCGGTTTTGCGCCATCGATTTCGACGACGCGATGGTTCATTGGTACGCGATGGATATTGCGTCCGCGCTATCGGATCTGGTGGAACAAGAGGATGACAACTCGCAGCGGAAAATAGAGCATTTTCTAACCGGGTATCGGTCGATCAAGCCTCTGGATGAACGTTACGTTCAGTTCTTTCCCCTATTCCAAAGGTTTGCAGACCTCTATACTTTCGCTCGACTGCTCCGCAGCGTTGAGGATATGGATATCCACGGCTCGCCGGAGTGGGCGATCAGACTCAGGGATAAGTTGATGGGCATATGCGATCGGATACGCAGGCGGTACCGACCGGCAGTTACACTCAGCCCCATAGATCAAAGCAATTGGTATGCCTGCACGCAACTTGAAGTAACGGACGAACAAAAGAACGTTTTTCCTGTATCGGCTGTCTATTGGCTCGCAGAGTCGGCCTACTGCGGGTTTACTCCTCTGGCTATTTACGATGGCGAACAATTAGCGGGCTTCGCGGTTTGCGCCGTCGATCCCGACGACGGGAGCTGCTGGATCATGGCCTATATGATCGATCGCAAATTCCAACATAGAGGGCTCGGACGTTATGGCATGGAGAAGCTTATAAACCATATCAAAGAGAAGCACGGCTGCCACAAAATCGTTCTTGGACATCGGCCTGAGAACGAGCGGGCAGCCGGGTTATACACTTCACTTGGATTTATAGAAGTAAAGCGTGATGAACATGAAGTCATACGTGAATTGAGATTTTTGAAATAAGGATGACTTTATAATCCCCATAAAATTTCGGTTCACTTGGGGCTGTCTCAAAAGGGATAAGCTTGACTGAGGGATAACTAAGGCCCTTAGCCGTATGCCTATACTGGAATTCATCCAGTTTAAGAGCGGATTTTTGTCCCAGATGGTGGCTATCGTGGATTTCATCCAGTGGAAAGCCTCGTATCTGATTATGAGTCCTCAAACAGATAAAGTTACTGCGAAAAATACTGTATAGGCCGAAATTAGGATGTGATGCTCGATAGTTACTGTACGAAATCCAGTAAGGATGTGATGCTCGATAGCTACTGTACGAAATCCGGTATAGGTCTAGTCGCTATACCCTTTCCTCGACAGGAATCTGATCGGTAATCGCCTGGTCATACTCTTCTCTAGTCTTCATTACCGTGGGGTAATGTTCAGAAGCCCATACCTTTAACATTCTCAAGTACGGAATCAATGTTTCTCCAAGCGGAGTTAGCGTATACTCTACGATCGGCGGTACCGATGGCGTGACTTTACGGCTGACCAATCCGTCCCGCTCCAGCTGCCTCAACGTTTGCGTTAACATTTTCTGCGATATCCCTTCGATGCGCCTCTTGATCTCTCCATATCGGATCGTACCGTCCTCCAAGGAATAGATGACCAATGCGGTCCATTTATTGGATATAATCTCGAGTACATGGCTATAGCTGCAAGCGGTCAGGGATATGTCAAATGTCTTCATGCGCATCCCCCTCCTTCCCTTACGCACCTTCGAGTTCGTAACCGACCTGAAAGTGCCGTCTAGCTACATCTTAGTATATGGCTTATTGTGTGTCTATACCTCGATAAGGAGAGATGCAAAATGAAAGCTTACGTCATTCAAGGCGGTTTCGGACTCGATCACATTGTAGAAGTCGATCGCCCGGTTCCAACCCCCGCCCGTGGAGAAGTACTGATTCGAATGAAAGCCGTATCGCTGAACTCACGCGATATGGGCGTTATAGACGGATTTTATAATCCCGAACTGAAAGAACCGCTCGTTCCGGTATCCGATGGAGTAGGCGAGATCGTCGCCTTAGGCGAACAGGCCGGCAAATTCCGGATAGGAGAACGCGTGAGCGCGATCTTTACCCAAAGCTGGCTGGCTGGCGAAGCTACGCAAGAGAACTGGATATCGTCGTTAGGCAGTCCGCTGCAAGGGCTGCTCGCGGAATATGTCGTGCTGCCTGAAGAAGGATTGGTTCGCGTACCCGAATTTCTGACCGATGTCGAGGCGGCGACTCTGCCTTGCGCCGGCGTTACGGCGTGGCATGCGATCGTGGAAGAGGGCAAAGTGAAGGCCGGCGATACGGTTGTCGTCCAAGGCACCGGCGGCGTCTCCTTATTCGCCCTGCAATTCGCCAAGCTGCAAGGCGCCAAAGTGATCGTAACGTCAAGCAGCGACGACAAGCTGGCACGCGCGAAAGCGTTAGGCGCCGACTATGGCATCAATTACAAGGAAACGGTGGAGTGGGACAAAGCCGTATTGGAGTATACGCAAGGCCTTGGAGCCGATCATATCGTCGACCTTGGGGGCGGAGCAACGCTTAACCGTTCCATCTCCGCCTTAAGGGTAGGCGGTCAAATCAGTATCGTCGGCATTCTATCTGGAGCCAGCGTCGAAGGATTGGCCATTGTCCCTGCCATTCTTAGAAGAGCGAAGCTTCAGGCGATTAACGTAGGCAGCCGGGCGATGTTCGAGAGCATGAATACCGCTATCGAGCATCATCGTCTTCGCCCAATCGTGGATAAGGCGTTTCCGTTCCCGCAAGCGGTCGAGGCCCTCGCCCATCTGGCGAAAGGCTCCTATTTCGGCAAGATCGCCATCCTATTTTAATTCAAACGAAACAAAGAGCGATCCTCTTCCTAATCGGAGAAGATCACTCTTTGCCATTTTCGCAGCTCGATTGCCTACAAATCGGCGTTTAATGAGATTTGCCCATTTGCAAAGACGATATCCGAAATAAATTCGGTTCCCTCAATGTCGAAATTCACAAAGCAGTCAAGGTTGGAAATGGCTGCGGTAAACAGAGACAAGCTGCCGTCATGGTTAT
Source organism: Paenibacillus harenae DSM 16969 (assembly GCF_000422465.1). Lineage (GTDB taxonomy): Bacteria > Bacillota > Bacilli > Paenibacillales > Paenibacillaceae > Pristimantibacillus > Pristimantibacillus harenae. The sequence goes on from NZ_KE383844.1 coordinate 566,506, forward strand.
CTGTAAGGAGCATATCTCCGCCCGTATGCGTGTAATCAAGGGTTACGATTTGTTTAGCAGCCGGATTGAAATAAGCCGCATGAGAGCGGTGAAGCCCGGAGCCCCAGGAATAGGTGAAATACAATTCCGATCTTCCATCGCTGTCCAAATCGGCAAGAGCCATGCTCGTCACGCCGAAGCCCCCGAACCATTCACCGAGCGAATATACTTTACCCTCATATAGCAGGAATGAAGCGGAAGACGTGTTATATTTGAAAATCATATAATCGGAGTTTTCTCTTACATATTCAGGTGTAATGTTATAGCACGTGTCTGTGTCATAGCCCGATTCAAAGTCCTTTTGCAGAGCTAGAAAGGCATCGACTTCTTCCTGAGCTCCGACCAAAGCGGATTTCACCGGCAACTCCCCGTCAAGCTTTTTAATTTTAAAAATATTCCAGAAATATTCATTCTTTTGGACATTGGCGGCATCCTTGTGCACCTTTGCCAGCCATATCTCTCCATCCAGCAGATAGAGCCGATAGGCAGGAGAAACGGACGGATCGGTTAATGCGTACTGGTACCGCCCTTTATATGATGAAATATCAGGAACACCGGTACCTTCCACAAGAAAACTATTCTTATACTCATGCTCATCCACCGTTATCCGCTCGTAGACGATTTCCATTTTTTGCTGATTACCGGCTTCGTCGGTTAGGATGAGTGCGTTTTCAGTTAGGGTGTAGTATTCCTCATACCCCTCTGTGGCGATAAAGGAGCTGAGCGGATTCATGTAAACCTGTTTTTCGAACCCATAACTGCCATACAGCTCCCCCGTCTCCTTCGGCATTTCATTCACCGTTGGATTCGCGGCACAAGCGGCGATAGCTATTATACAGGCAACGGCTGAGAAGGCGGCAATCCATCTTTTCGGCTCCTTAAAGCGCAGAACATTGTTCACGCGCTCCCGTACACCAGTCTCTCCGAAAGCCAAGCGGATGAGAAGCACTGCAACGATCGCAATAGACGCCGTGGTGCTCATGTTTAGCACTATTAAAAACAGCGTTTCCAGTCTCATCCCTCCTTATGTTCATCAATCAAGCGTTTGAGCTTGTCTGCTTCCTTTTTGGAAAGGGTCTTATTTCCGAAAAACGAAACGAGAAACTGCGGCAACGAGCCCTCGAAGGCCGACTTTATAAAATAGACACGACCAGCATAAAGCGATAATCGCTTTCATATGGCTTCAAGTTTATCATATTTGCCTCCCACGGGGTTTATCATTATAAACCGCAACCTCAGATTATAACCATAAACCGAGGTTGTCAATCAGAGAGTTAATCACATCCAACCGGTTTCAGGCATAGTGTAAAAGGTAATCGGCATTCGCCCAGTTCGGGCAGACACTTTATCCCCAAGGGGGACGGGAAATGCAAAAGAATTTCGGAAGCTACACAAAATGCGAGGATATCCCCATATCTCACCCACCGCAGTATCAGCCGCAGCAGCCGGGCATCGAGTCTATCATGATTCCAAGACCGGTATCCGAGAAGGCTTCCTATACCGGATCCGGCAAGCTGCTCGGCAAAGTTGCCATTATAACCGGCGGCGACAGCGGTATTGGAAGGGCGGTCGCCTATGCCTTTGCCAAGGAAGGGGCGGATATCGCCATCGCCTATTATAACGAGCATGGCGATGCCAAAGAGACGCAAAGCCGGGTGGAGCAAATAGGAAGGCGTTGTCTGACGATGGCAGGGGACATCGGCGACGAGGACTTCTGCAAGTCGGTCGTGGAGCAATCCATGCGCTGCTTCGGACGAATCGATACGGTCGTCAACAATGCGGCTGTCCAATTTAATCAGCCCAGTATCGAACTCATTACCCGCGAGCAGCTCGAATTGACGTTCCGAACGAATATATTTGCCATGTTTTATCTGGTCAAAGCGGCTCTTCCCTATTTAAAGCCCGGCAGTACGATCATTAATACGAGCTCCGAAACCGCGACTAGAGGATTTCGCAATCTGATCGATTATTCTGCCACCAAAGGCGCGGTCAGCACTTTTACCCGATCGTTGTCGATGTCGCTTACCGAACGCGGAATCCGCGTCAATGCTGTGGCTCCCGGGACAACGTGGACGCCGCTTATTCCGGCGTCGCTGCCGCCGGAGTACTATATATCCTCCGGCTACGATACGCTCTTGAAACGAAGCGCGCAGCCGGCGGAAATGGCCCCGGCTTATGTATATCTTGCATCTGACGATTCCTCCTATGTCGTCGGCCAGGTCATCCATATCAACGGAGGCTCGTATTTCGGTTCTTAAGATTATTCCGGCGATAAGGAGTGTCTGAGGGGAGAACGCTTATGAAGAACAAAGATGATATCCAGTCGCAAACGGATAAAATCTTTCAGAAGAACTCGCGAAAGAAAGCTCTAATTATTCAAGGCGGTTACGAGCCTCATAATCCCCGTGCAGTAGCCGAGGTGCTCGCGGCCTTGCTCGTCCGGGAAAACTTTGAGGTTGAAATATCGGATACGCTCGGTATATTGGATGATCGGGAAAAGCTGATGCGGGTGAATCTGATCGTTCCCGTATGGACGCTTGGAACGCTCACCCCGACTCAACTGCGCAATCTCTTGGACGCCGTAAGCGGCGGAGCCGGTCTTGCCGGGATGCACGGCGGCATGGTGGACGCATTTCGCTGCGAGGTCGAGTATATGCTGATGGTGGGCGGTCAATTTGTCGCGCATCCCGGTGGGGCGGGCATTACGTATGAGGTTCGTATTTGCAGCCGGGATTACCCGATCACGGCGGGTATCGGCAATTTTGTCGTCACAACCGAGCAGTATTATATGCTTGTCGATCCAGCCAACGTTGTTCTGGCGGCCACCTGCTTCCCGCGCGCACGCTTTCCGGAAGTCTGGAGACCGGTGTCTATGCCGGTCGTATGGATCAAGCAATACGGGGACGGCCGGGTGTTCTTCAACGCTTTGGGACACTCTCTCGATATCGTAACCAGGCCGGAGGTGCTGAAGATGATGCAGCGGGGAATGGCTTGGGCGGCACGTTGACCGGAGCGGTCCCCAAGCAGTTCGAAAGGAAGTGATCTCTTGAGAATTTGTATTGCGAGCGACGGACATACTTTGCGTGCAATCGCGGATCTGTACCAGATACCGCTTGACGGGCTGACAGAGCTCAATCCGCATATAGCGGAGCCTGACCGGAACATTGGCGGCAGCGCGGTAAATCTTCCCCCGCTGCATAGGGACAATAGGGAACGGCTTTACATCCCCCCCGATTGCCCGCCTGCTCCTGAAACCGGTTATCTCGACCAATGGATTCCGCTTACGCCGCTTGAAGATATGGAACGCACCGTGTATGACGTCCTGATCGTCGGAACCGGCGCGGGAGGCAGCGCCGTGCTCTGGCGGCTATGCGAGCAGCTCCGCGCCAAAGGCAAGAGGATCGGCATCATCGATGCAGGCGGCCTTCTGCTGCCGATGCACGCCCAGAACCTTCCGACGATCGATGTGAAGCGTTACGTGCAGTTATTTACGAATCCCAAATTCTCGATCCCGATTGGCAAGCAAATCCCGGACTTTCCCGCAGCGACGCTGTTTCATGCGCTTGGAGGAAGAACCTTGTTCTGGTCCGGCGTCTCCCCGCGCATGCATCCATCGGCACTGTCGAAATGGCCGGTTTCGTTAAAGGAGATGAGCTATTACTACAACGTTGCCGAAGATATTATGAAGGTTTCCCGGGCGTATACGGAAGGCTCTTCGCTGACGCAGCAGCTTGTCAAGCTTCTTCGGGAAGGCGGATACACCGAAACTTCGGGCTTTCCGCTTGCTGCGGACACGGCCCAGACCCGTTACGGGCGCGTCAAGTCGAACGTATTTTTCAGCGCTATGAATTTTTTCGGCTACTCCTTGAATCTTAGACCGTTCGATTTGGCCGTCAATGCGTACGCGGTCAAAGTGCTTTCTCACAACGGAAAAGTTGCAGGAGTAGAGGTGAAATGCAACCAAAGATCGCATATTCTTCAGGCAAAGAACGTCGTCCTGTCGGCAGGCGCGTTGGAAACGCCTCAGCTTCTGATTCATTCCGGAATTCAAGGCGGGGCGATCGGCCACTACTTAACCAACCATTCCTTTCTTATGGCGCACGGGCTGATGGACAGGGAGAACTTTCCCGAGTTGATGGGTACGCTCGGCGTATTGATTCCGCAGACGGAGAGTCAACCTTTTCAAATTCAGCTTTACGGACCCGGTGAATATTTCTGGTACAGCTACGAGCGACAGCCGATTCGCAAAGAAGTAGGCGTCCGATTCGAAGGCTTCGGCATCGTGGAATCGCGGTATAGGAATCGGGTATATCTGGACCCTAGCCGGCTGAACAAATACGGCGTTCCCGAAATTCAGATCGACTTCTCTTACAGCGATAGAGACCGGGAAATCATAGAGATGACGGCACGGGGAATCGAGCGGGTATCCGATATTATTCAGGCGCCGCTGCTTACGGAGAATGGCCGTTCGGACCTGTGCCTGATGCCTGCGGGACAAGATAATCATGTATCCGGAACTTGTCGAATGAGCGAGAACCCCGCATTGGGCGGTACGAACCCTTTTGGCGAAGTGTTTGGCATGCCAGGCTTATTCGTGGCCGACAATAGCGTTCTTCCGCCGATCGGCGCGTCCAATCCGACGCTTTCGACGGTGGCGCTGGCCATACGTACCGCGGACTATTTGGCGTCGCGGCTCTGATCCGGCGACCGGCGCCGCTGCATATCTTTTTACTGCAGCGAGCCGCATCGCGATTAAAAATAGATGAGTATAGTCCGCGCTCTTAACAATCTGGCATGCAGTGAGGATGCACGAGCTGATCCATTCTAATAGCCTTTTTTGATCTCATGGACCTGCCTCAAGAAGTCGCCCGGCAGGACGACTCCGCATCATGTTTTCGCAGCATTAGGTTCGATAATAGGACAACACCCAGCACACGCCGTTTCGGTCGGTAACGATCGCTAGCAGCCCGTTAAACGGAGCTTCGTACACTTCCGTATTAATCGTCCCTCCTGCTGCAAACTCACCGTATATCCTCCTGAAACCTTCCTCCGTATCGATTTTCAAGAAGACTCTCACGTAGTCGCCTTTCAGCAACGGCTTCGACGCTTGAGTATCGGCAAACTTAATACTTGCACCCTCCACATGCAGATCCGCGTTGAGCACCGCTTCCCCTTGCTTACGCAGAATCTTGACTTCGCCGCCCAAAACGCTTTGATAGTACTTGATTTCGTCCTTGCAGTTATCAACTACGATAAACGGTTGCGCTATCATCATTTACATCCTCCTAAGGTTCATTTGATCATATTTGGAACGTGCGATTTCAATGGCGTGAGAGACATCTTGCTCCGTATTCAAATACACAGACACCCATCCTGAACCGGGATACATATGATGCGCCATTGCTTTCCCCTCATTAACCCATCGGTCGCGTTCCGATTTTGGCAAAAGCAGGTCAAATAGGCGGTCACCATGAAGATGCCCGATTTCCTTGCCGTTCAATTGAAATTCTATCCCTCCGAACCGATGAGGATGGATCGTGACGCCAGCCCAGGACGACAGCTCTTCGGTCAAAACTTTTCCTCCGTTTCCACTCATCTCGGCATCTCCTCCTGTTCGCTCAGATTGCGAAGTACGGTCTTCAGCAGGCTTAACAGCAAGTCATACTCCTCGTCGGCAATGCCCTTCCGGGTCTTGTTCTTAACGCGATTCAGCGCTGCCTGCACCTTCGGCGCCACCTCGCGTCCCGATTCCGTCAAATAGAGCAGCTGGTAGCGATTGTCGGCGGGATCGGCTTCCCTGCGTACGTATCCTTCGGCTTCCAGCTTGGCGATCGCCTTGGCGGTAGTCGTCTTGTCAATGAGCAGCTTCTCGCTCAGTGCTTTCTGTGTGGTTGCTTCCATACGCGCAATCGCCATCAGAAAAATATACTGCCCGCTTCCGATTCGATATGGCGCCAACTCGGTTGAGATCAATACCTGCATATGGCGATAGATGGCCGAAATGTATTGGCCGTGCGATTCCGTTGCGCCTTTGCCATTTTGCCCCCAAAGTTCGTTCAGTTTACTCCCCCCTTAAATAGAATGCTATTGCAACTAATTATAGGATATGCGATATAGGATGTTATTGCAACTATTTTTTTTAAAACTCATCCAGGCGGTGTTTCATGACAGAGGCCTTATCATACTAAAGTATCTGTTTTAACTTACCTTTTCCTGTCATATTGTTATAAAAGATAGGTATGATAGGGAGGTTAAATAGGTTGAGGAAGAGTACAAATCCTTTTAGAAGGTCTGCAGTCATTACCGGAGTGTTATTAATAGCCGGGATGGTTGCAGGTATATTTAGTGTTGTTCCTGTTATTGATGGAGCAGACTACATTGTCAAGGCTTTTACATATGAAAACCAGGTACTACTAGGAGCGTTTTTCCAGTTGTTAATGGTGGTTGCATATGTCGGTATTCCTATTTTGATGTATCCGATTTTAAGTAAGCATAATAAAGGTTTAGCACTTGGATCTGTTGCTTTCGGCATTATTGCAGGCGTGTTCATTATTATTGGTGTAATCATTCTTCTGTTGCTATTGGCATTGAGCCACGAATTTGCAAAAGTCGGAACTCTGGATGTGTCGTATTTTCAGACCTTAGGCGGATTGTTACAGGCAGGACGCGATTTGGTGAACCATGTGGCAACGACTCTGGCATTTGTTTTAGCTATGCTCTTGTTTAACTGCATATTTTACCAGACAAAACTAGTACCGCGTTGGTTGTCGGTTTGGGGTCTTATTGGATCTACAGTGTCCATATTGGCAAGCTTATTATTTATGATTCGCTTCATCGGTCTGGATGCAGCCTACATGATGTTGAACATTCCAATCGCCTTTCAACAATTGGTTTTGGCTAAATGGCTAATCGTTAAAGGATTCAACGGGACGGTACAGGATTCTAAATCAAATTAATATGAAAGCTAGCTTTCTCGCACACCGGCTGGCGTCTCGGCTTATGCAGCTTCTTTCCGTTTAAGTTCGCGAGCGAGTATCTTCATAAAAAATACACCGCCCAAGGTTTTCGACTCTTGTGGCGGTGTATTCATAAATCATATACTTCTACTTTTTCAACAGAAGATACAGGAAGTAAGGTCCGCCGATGAGCGCGACCATAATGCCCGCCGGAATGCCTGCGGGATCGACGAGATTGCGTCCAACGGTATCTGCGAACAAGAGCAGCCACCCGCCCATAAGTACAGCGATTGGAACGTAATACTGGTGACGGCGTCCAATAATCGCCTTGGCGATATGCGGAGCCATCAGACCGACGAACGCGATGCCTCCGGTGACGGATACGGCCGCAGCGGCCAGAGCAACGGCAATCCCGAGCAGCAGCAGCCGGTTCCGGTTAATGGAGACGCCGGCCCCGACGGCAACCGCTTCGTCCATCGCCAGCAGGTTAAGAACGTTGGACTTATACAGCGTGTACGGAAGCAGGATCGCAAGCCACGGCATGAGCGACCATACGAACGGCCAATCCGCTCCCCAAATATTGCCCGCCAGCCACTTCGCGATAAAATCGACCTTCCTGTAATCGGCCGAAGAGATCAGGACAATCATTAAGCCTGACAGCGCCATCGCGAAGCCTACTCCAACGAGCACGAGCTTGACAGGCTGCAGCCCCGTCTTTTTGGAATAAGAGAACAAATAGATTAGTGCGGCAGTGGCCAGCGCTCCTCCGAACGCGACAAGCGGAAGCGCATAAGCGAACGTCTTCGGATCGAGAGGGAAATAAAGAAAAAATACCGAAATCGCCACGCCTGCTCCCGCGTTAATGCCGACAATGCCGGGATCGGCCAAATCGTTTCGCGTAATGCCTTGCAGGATTGCGCCGGACAGAGCGAGAGCCATGCCGGCCAGCAAAGTCACGACGATTCGCGGCATACGAATGGAGAACAGTACGAGATTTTCCTTGGTTGTACCATGCCCAAGCAGCGCCTGGATCAACCGATCGAAAGAGAGCGACCCGGAGCCAATGCTGATTCCAACAACGATCGTCGCCAGGATAAGCAGCAGCAAGGTCACGAGGACGGCAGCTTGTTTTTGAACTTTCGCGGCCCTGATCATGACAGCGACTTCACTCCTTTACGCACAACGAACAAGAAGAACGGGAGCCCGAGTACCGCCATAATAGCCACGACCGGCGTCTCGAAAGGTGCGAAGAGCGTTCGGCCGAGCGTATCCGCCATTAACATAAACGTCGCTCCCCAGACGATCGACATCGGGATGACCGCGCGATAATCGGTCCCGAACAGCGCTCTTACCATGTGGGGAATCATCAGCCCGATGAACGCCATGTTTCCGACGAGCGCAACGGCCGCACCGGCCAGCAAAATAATCATGATGTACAATACAGCTTTAATGTAAGCCGTTCTTAGCCCCAAGCCTACGGCGACTTCTTCATTCAAGCTTAAAATCGTAAGCGACTTGGACAAGACGATTGCGACAAGGAGGGCAACGACGATGAAAGGACTAATGACTTGAATTTGCCCCCACGTTGTGCCGACCAGCCCCCCTGCTGTCCACATCGTCACGTCTTTGGACGACTTGAACAAGAGGCCGATACCGTCCGATACGGCATACAGAAATGCGGACACCGCCGAGCCGGCCAGGACGATCCGGAACGGAGACAAGCCGCCTTTCTTCGCCGCGCCAATGCCGATAACAAGAAGCATGCCCAGCGCGGCCCCGACGAAGCAGATGAGCATGATCCCAAAATAATTTAGCGCCGGCATCACGGCAATAGCCAGGGCGAGCGACGCGTTCGCTCCAGCAGTCAGCCCGAGCAGTCCGGGGTCCGCAAGCGGATTGCGCGTCAAGCCTTGCATGATCGCGCCGGCCACCGCAAGCGCGGCGCCGACAAGCATGGCGGCCACTTCCCGCGGGTAACGGATTTCCCGAAGCATCGCGATCTTATCATCCCCGACACGGTTAGCCAGGACATGCCAGAGCTCGCGCAAAGACACATCCTTCGCGCCGAGCAGCATAGCGAGCAAGAACATGACCGCAAGCGCCGCAAGGCTGATTGCGATTTTGAGGGCAAAAGAATGGAACGACCGACTGCCACGCATGATGCGTTTCCTCCTTCCAGGTTATAATGACGCGAAAAAACCGAGATCGCCTGCATCTTGCCTGAGGCATCTCGGCCTTCTTCACCAGTCCGCATGCTATGCGAAGCTTATTTCAGGAAACCTTCCTTGAAGATGTTCAACAGATAATCGAGTGTCATTGGATCGCTGTACGTTGCAGCTTCCGTTTCGATCTCAATGATGCGGTTATTTTTGACGGCAGGAATTTTCTGCCAAGTATCTGTCTGCATGAAGGAATTGTCTCCCTCGGCGCTTCTGCTTAGAACGACGTAATCGCCGGCGTAGTCACTGAGAACTTCCGGGGATAGGGTATAGTAGCCCGGACCAAGAGCATCCGCTTTAACTTTCTCCGGCATGTTCAGTCCCATCGCCTGATACAGCAGCTCGGTTCCCCGCGCCCAGTTGTTGCCGAACACATAGAAGTTTTTCGAGTCGGTCTCGATGACCGATACCGTCGCGTCCTCGCCGATCTTCGCTTTGATTTCTTGTCCGACTGCTTCAGCCCGCAGCTTGAAATCGTCAATCCAAGCCTGCGTTTCCTGCTCCTTGTTCAGCAGCTTGCCGATTTCGAGCTGCTGCGCCAGGTAATCCAGTTTCCCCCAAGTGTATGCGACTGTAGGCGCGATCTCCTCCAGCTTATCGATACTTTTGCTGCTTGCGTCAGCAATGATCAGATCCGGTTCCAGCTCTACGATCTTCTCCAGATTGTCTTCGGATACAACGGTTACCCCGGTCACTTTCTCGGTGAAAATCGGGTTTTTGAACGTCCACTCATCGACGCCGATAACCGTTCCGTTCAGCGAGATGACGTTCAGTGCGTTCGTTAGAGCGACAATGCGCTGCGGATTGGCCGGCACTTCTACCGGGCCGAGCTCGGATTGATATGTAATCGTGCCGGAGTTGGTCGATGGCTCGGACGCCGCCGGCTCGCTAGCGCTTGGAGAAGGCGATCCGTTATTCGCGTTATTGCCCCCGCAAGCACTGATAATGACACACAACAAAAAAATAAATGGAATAAGCAGTTTTTTATTCACCTTGATGATTCCCCCAAATGATATTGATTATCAACCTCACTTGAACTAATATAACTATATTTAACTGGGTTGTCAACAAAATAAACGCTGTATTCTAGGCCATTATCACCAGACATTCCTCTCTTTCCCGCATAACACAATGAACATCGTTTCCTGAATGACATAAAGGGCAAAGAGACAAGGATCGATAAAGGTAACCTTGGCCTGCACAGGTCCGCCCGATATGCAGCCCAGCAAGAAGTCCGTATAATAATAAAACCAGATTTCCTTTTCTTTAACTACATTAAGCGCGTAGCAGTCGGCAATATCCGCCGCGTGATTCCCGTATACTTTGTTGCCGAGTTCATCACAGGCTACAAGGCCGAGAGCACCTATGGATTCTTCGATTCTTTTATCTGCTACGATTAGCACCTTGTAGGCTTTTCGCATACAGACTCACGTTTGTGAGGCCCGCATCCTGCAGGGAGAAGACGTTCGGCGTTGCCGTAACACCGAAGTCGCATTTCCTCATCACGCGTCCCTTGACTTAAGTCAATGAACATTCATAGCTCTCCCATTACAATGAGATCAAAACAATAATGAGGGGGTTATTCGATGGTTAGCTCAAAACAAGAACGATCGGATCAGCGAAAAGCTGCGCTGACTGGGGGAATATCGCTTATCCTGATGGTGTTAGCCGCATTTTTTTCGTATGGCTTTATCCATGGAAGCCTTATGGCGCAAGGGGATGCCGGCACTACGTTCCGGAACATCCAGTTATCGAGCATGCTATTCAAGGCTGAAATTTTTGGTTGGGTCGTCATCCTCATCTGCGATATTGCGGTCGCTTGGGCCTTCTATATTTTTCTGAAGCCTATCCATCGCCATCTTTCTTTGCTTGGCGCGTGGCTCCGTCTTATTTATTCGGCGATTCTGGGAATAGCGATCGCAAACTTATTGTTCGTCATGCACCTTACGGATAAAAGGAATGATCCATCCCTGTTTCCAACCGATTATCTTCAAGCTCAGACGCTTCTGCATATGGATACATTCGAATCGATCTGGTCTGTTGGTTTAATTATTTTCGGGGGACATCTTCTAATTGCGGGCTATGTCGCTTTCAAATCAAGCTCTATCCCTAAACTCGTTAGCATCTTATTATTAATAGCCTCCGTCGGCTATATCGCGATTCACATATGCAGCACTTTTTTGCCGCAATATGAAGGGGTTGTTTCGGTACTTGAATATGTATTCATGGTGCCCATGTTTGCGGGAGAATTCGGCTTTGGATTATGGCTGCTTTTCAAAGGAGGCAAATCATGAACTTTGGACTCGTTTCTTAATTCTGCTTAATGATTCCGGAGTCAAGCCCAAAAAACTTGCCAATTGATGCTGGGGTACCCGATCGATTAATTGAGGCCGGTTCCGTAACATCGATTTGAATCGTTCTTCGGGTGTAGACGCGATAAATGCTGCGAACTCCTCCTGCATCTGCCCGAAACTTTCTTCGATCATCTTGCGTGTCATTAGCTCCAATTGCCTGTGTTTGCGATACATTTCCTCTTCGGTATACAAGTCGCCAACGACAAGACAGGAGTCTTCCAGACACATAAAGGCATACTCGGACGGTTTAGGATGAACGAACATCGAGATAGCTTGTTCTTCCGTATAGAAGTTGGACGTGATCTCTTTGCCTCCTTCGTCAACCGAATACTGCCTGACGCAACCCTTCAGCACGAAGTAACATTTAGCGGGAACGTCTCCTTGTCTAAGGAGTACCGTTCCTTTTTTATATGCCTCAACAAGGATCTCGTCGAGAATCGTCTGCTGGTCTGCTTCGTTAAGAGGGGTAAATCTAGTCATATACTTAAGCAATAAGTTCTTCATTGGATTTTCCTCCTCTCTGCTAACAATAGACCCGTTCATTTATCGCCGTTTGGTACAATTAATGGCCTCGCTGAATAACACACGATTTTTCCAAAACTCTGTTTATGAGGATCGAACGTCACAGAAGTACAGAGCCTCGACGTAGAACGCAATTTTCTCATAGACTTTTCCTTCGAAGCTGTTTAGACTCGATAATTCCGTCAATCCTTCAAGAATTCCTTCCCCGTAATTATACTTCAGCGACTGAATTCGATCCTGTGTCATATAATCGGCATTATTGTTCTGATATGTTTCTAGCGTCTTATCAAACAATTCATCGTGTTCATATAAACATAGATGCTGTTGTATTCATCCGTAATTTCCGCTGGGATCGGCGGACTCTCGCTAAACCCAGCCTCATCCTGATCACCTGCTATGTAATATCCTTTACTGCGAATCGGCGTCTTCCCGTCCAGCAATCGACCTAACATTGATTAGTACAAGTTCACGCGATATTCCCCTCTCGCGGGCATAACCATTGTTTATTGCATGTATAAACTCACACCGTTATAATAAAACTAATGAAGGAGCCGTGCGCCAACACGACTCCTAGCACAGTAGACCGCTTCAAAGGCAGTCGGCTTTGGTTATTTAGTCAGAAATAGACCGTTCACCTAGCAGAGGGGCGGTCTATTCCTTTTGGTTGATCGCTGCAACGATGGTAACAACCACCGTTAGCAGCGCAATAATTAACGCACCAAAACTGATCATCAGCGTCAACGCGTCTTTAACCTCCATAGGCATCCCTCCCTTATTGGAGAGGTAGCCCACCACCCTTGCAAGCATTCTATGTGCTTGTCCTATTATAGCATAATTTGTCAGATGGATTAACAGACAAACGAATACTATTCTATGCCTTTCAGCTATTCCTCGTCCCCGCCGCCACCGGATGGTAGGTGGCTACAACACTGTTGTTTGCAGCATGTTGGTGGTTGTTTGCAGTCGAAAGCCTATCGACGGATGCGCAAAATATTGATGCATACGATCGTGCTCGACCCGAAGCTTCATGAACATGTTTTCAGAGCGCGAGCGTTGACTCCGTGTTATCTTTTAGCGCATTTAAGTACAGTGCAAAGAGGACATCGCCGTAAAGGTGTATCCGAGTCGCATACTATTATCCTGCTCAAGCCATCTCTACGTCCCCCGTCGCCACTAGATTTCCCTCATAAAAATCCAACCACTCCAGCTATCAAGTTTTGTATAAAGCCATTTTAATTGTACATTTCGAATGAAACTCTGCATCTCAAATTCGGATTTACAAGGAACTATGCATCCGGAATGGAATCCGGAAAAAAACTCTTATATGTAAAATTTATCGTGACGGGCTCCCTCTTTTCTGCTATTGTTTATTCAATTTATTCTTATAATTCAAGTTGGGTGGAGTGGTCGGACATGAGGGCTTACGGTTACCTGATTAAAATGCGGATGCTGACCTCGCTCGCCTACCGTTTCGACGTGTGGATCGGCATGATCGGCGACGTCATCCTGCTCGCGGCGACGGTCTTCATCTGGAAAGCGGCATACGGCGGCGACGTTCTCGGGTCGGGCGCATCCGTCGTCGGGCTGGACGGCATGATCACGTACACGGTCATCTCCGTCCTGATGACCGCCGTGTTCAGCACCGGCGTACAGAACACGATTTACACCCAAGTTCGTGAAGGCAACATCGCGCTAGACTTTATGCGCCCGCTGAACCTGCTCGGCATCTATTTGTCCGAGGACCTTGGGACCATGGTCAGCTCGATCGTGAACAAAGCGGTTCCGCTCGTGCTGATGGCGGCTCTGCTGTTCGGATTCCCGATGCCGGACAGCCCGATAGCGGCCGCGTTGTTTACCGTCAGTTGCATGCTCAGCTTCATGATCTTGTGGCTCATGAGCGCGATGGTCGGACTCGTTGCTTTCTGGGTGGCCGAGCTCGGCAATCTGGGCATGGTCAAGGATGCGTTCGTCCGCGTGCTGTCGGGGAGCATGGTGCCGCTATGGTTTTTCCCCGAAGGGCTGCAGCGGGTGTCGGAGTGGCTGCCGTTTCAGTATACGTACCAGCTGCCGCTCAGCGTCTACATCGGCATGGCAAAGCCCGCGGAGGCGCTGCGCGGAATGGGCGTGCAGTTGATCTGGATCGCATTGCTCGGCGTGCTGCTCGCTTGGATTTGGACGCGGGCGCGCGGCAAAGTGATGGTACAGGGAGGATGAGGCGAGCATGAGCGATGTTAGGCACTATTTGACCGTATTCGGCTATTACGCGAAGCTGGCGATTCAGCGGCAGCTCGAATATCCTCTTTTTCTCGTCAGTTGGCTGCTCATGATCCCGACGCAATATTTCGCCGGCGTGTGGATGCTCCGCATTATCGTCGACCGGTTCCAGCCGCTCGAAGGATGGGCGTTCGACGATCTCGCATTTCTGTACGGCCTCGGGCTGCTCAGCCACGGGCTCGTCGTCGTGTTCTTCATCCCGACTTGGGGCACCGAGTTCGCGGTTATTCGCGGAGAGTTCGATCGGCTGCTGCTTCGTCCGATGAACGTCTTTTTCCAATTCATTACCGGATATTTCAACTTCATCGGACTAATCGACCTCATACCGGGCGTCGTCATCTTCTTGTATGCGGCACACGCGGTCGATTTCGTCTGGGGACCCGGCAACGTCGTCAAGCTTGCGCTCGTCGTGATCGGCGGCCTGTTCATTCGCGGCAGTTTGTACACGATCGTCGGGGCGGTCGCTTTCTGGACGAAACGCAGCCGAAACCTGATCAACATGTCGGTTGCGACATTGGAGCGAACGACCATGTATCCGCTGACCCTGTACCCGCATGCGGTGCAGGCGGTGCTGACGTTTCTGTTCCCGATCGGCTTTATCAGCTTCTATCCGGCGGAGAGCTTCCTTGGCAAGACATCATCGCTGGAGCTGCCGCTTGGCATGGCGATTTGGACGCCGATCGCGGGCATCGTCTGCATGGCTGTTGCTTATACGATTTTCCGGATGGGATTACGCAAATACGAGAGCGCAGGTTCATAGGGGGCATATAGAGTGGCGATTATCGAAGTTAACGATTTGGTTAAGGAATTTGTAGTCGTGCGCAAAAAAACGGGACTTGGGAGCGCGCTGCGCAGTCTGGTTCTCCCGGATAAAAAGATTGTGCGGGGCGTGGACGGCTTGTCGTTCGACATCGAGCAAGGGGATATCGTCGGGTATATCGGACCTAACGGCGCGGGAAAAAGCACAACGATCAAAATGTTGACGGGCATCCTCCACCCGACGGCCGGCAGTATCCGTGTCTGCGGCTTGTCGCCGCAGAAAGAACGCAAAGCCGTCGTGCGCCAGCTTGGTGTCGTGTTCGGTCAGCGCACGCAGCTGTACTGGGATTTGCGCCTGGGCGAGACGTTCGAGCTGCTCAAGCGGATTTACCGGATCGAGGACAAACGGTTTAAGGCGACGCTGGACATGCTAAACGACGTGCTGCGCATTGAGGATTTTATCGATACGCCAGTGCGCCAGCTTTCGCTCGGCCAGCGGATGCGGGGCGATCTGGCTGCGTCTATGATCCACGAGCCAACGGTGCTGTTCCTCGACGAACCAACAATCGGGCTCGACGCCGATGCAAAGCATGCGATTCGCCGGTTCATTCGGACGATGAACCGCGAGCGGCGCATGACGGTCGTATTGACGACGCATGACCTCGACGACGTCGAGCAGTTGTGCTCGCGTCTGCTCGTCGTCAATCACGGCCGTATCGTCGAGGACGGACCGCTGGACGCGATCGTCGGAAAGTTGGCGCCGCACCGCCTGCTCGTGATCGAGCTCTCCGAAGCTGCGCAGTTGCCCGGGCATGAGCACGCGAAGATCGTGCGGCAGGACGGGCTCAAGGTGTGGTATCAGTTCGACAAATCCGGCATTACGGCGGCCGAGCTGATCGCCGACTTATCGGGAAAGCTGCCGATCCGCGACCTTAGCGTCCAGGAGCCGGACATCGAGGACGCGATTCGTGAGGTCTATCGGACGACCGGGTGAAGCGCTATCCTTACCCGGCAGGCATTAGCTTGAGTTTCTCTAAGCGTATCTCGTCTAACAGAGAAGCATTCGCGAGAAAATCTTCTTGATATCCGTATTGTAAATAGAGGAAAGAGGGATTACTCCCTCTCCCCTCATTCCTTGTGCCAGGTTATCAACTGTTCTGCCTTTTTGCGGGGGCGTGGTTGCGGTATATTGTCTGGAGAGTAATATCCCATATGAAGGGCGCCAACGACCTTCTCCCCGGGTTGAACCCCGATGGCCTTGCGGAATCGCGGGTCCCAGTTGTATTCATTGGTTTTCCAGACGACTCCGATTCCCCGGTTCCATGCCAACAGCTGAAAGTTCTGAATAAATGCCGCGCACGCCAGAAGAGCTCCTCAGCCTCCCTCGGCCGCGGTTCTTCTCTGGCGACAACAATCAGGTGTGCGGCCGCATTTTCACAGTAATCCCGCTTCGCACTCTCGCCATATTGCTCGAGTTCTTGCCGGGTATAAGTTTCAAGCACTGCCTGTGCAAATGTTTTCCGTCCTGCATCCGAGAAGAGGATAAACCGCCACGGATCCTTGGCTGAATGATACGGCGCCCATACGGCATCGTTCAGCCATTCAAGGATTACCTGATCCGGAATACCTTGCTTGCTGTACTTCCTGACGGTTCTCCTCTCCCGAATCATTCGGGCCAATTGATCGTACATCGCTGCTCGACTCCGTCCCGGTTAATTATTTTTTTCAAATACGTTCACGATCTCATCGATGGCATATGCGTTGGCTACGGGCGAAAAACCGAAGTTAAACCATTCATTATCCCCCACAAGATAAACATGACCATTTTTAACCGCATTAAGATTATTCCAGACCGAACTATCTGACATGTCTTCATAAGCTGTTCTCGCCTGTTCCGCATTTTCGCCGCTGTCCACCTGGAGAATGATATGGTCCGGATTGTATTCCGGCAGCATTTCCAAAGAGACGTTTACACTGCCCTCGTCTTTCGGAATAGCGTCAACCGGTTTCAGGCCAAGCTCCTGGTGAATAATTCTCCCTCTACTCGACAGTTCCCCAAAAATATAGGTTCCTTTAGGGGTTACTCTCATTTGAACTACCCCTACTTAAACACTAACGCGGGTGAGGATTCTGGGTAAGCCCGCCCAATGGCAGGTAGTTTGACCAGGCTAGCTCCGCGGTTCCCGCGGTTGAAACCTTGACGCTCACATCAAGGCTTGGAGGCGCAATCCTTCCTTCAAAATGTTTCTGGCTGCATTATGATCGCGGTCATGGTGCGTTCCGCATGCGGGGCACTCCCATTCTCGAAGTCCCAACTTCTTGACCTCGGGGTTGCGATAGCCGCAAGCCGAGCACAGCTGGCTTGATGGGAATGCTTCCCCTACCATGATGACGCTTCGTCCGTACCATACCGCCTTGTAGACAAGCATAGCGCGAAAACGGGACCAGCTCACTTCACCGATCTCCCGTGACTACAGGGTTTTGCCGGTAAGAAACCCGAGCGCACCAGATTCCCGCATACAGCTTCCCATTCTTGAAGCCCGCGTCATGCAAGGCGAAAACATTCGGCGTCGCAGTACAATTATTTTCCTTCTAAATAGGTTATCTCTTCATGGCTTACAATGATATTCCCCTCATCGATATCTCCCCATTGTCGATCCGAAGTAACGATTGCTTGGAGCGGCATGGACTTAGAAGCGTCCCCTTTTTTCTTTTTCCTTACATCATAGAGATAATAAGAAACATCTTTCACATGAAGGCCGTAACTATCTGGTTCCTTAAGCTCTACCGTATAGGATTTCATCACGGCGACATTTTCGTTCATCCATCCCGCAACTTCTACTGCAGCACCCTCTTGCCCGCCTTCAGCCTGAATGGATCCTATTGGAAGTCCGTCCGGGTTATAAAAATCGATTTGCATAGGAGCTATTTTCAAATAGTCGATATCGATCGCAAGGATTCGATCCAATTCGCCCTCTGCCCGGTCCATCCAGGCAATCGTACCGGTCGGATTCCACTTTATTTTCTCAGACGGCACATATTCCTCCTGCGGCAGTGGTATAGTCTGAAGCGGAACCCCTTTATTATCGTAAAAGGTCAATTGTCCGCTCTCATCATCATGTACAAACCTCTCGAAGGTTGGCGAGAGGAACAGGGATGGCGCTCCGGTCGTCGAATGAGGGATTACGCGATATTTCAGAAGATGGACATCGTCCTCTCCTGTCTTCAAGTCAAAGATCCACACATTCCCGAGGTAACTCTGCATGAACAATTTCTGCTCATCGGCTTTCCACTGGGTTTTGTAGATGTAATCATACTCATTCGTAAGCGGCCAGAAGTTTTCTCGAAGCCGTTCGGTTGTTCCCGTAACCACATTGTAAGTGGACAAGTGGTATTGCCCCGCTTCTTCCGTTAGTTCAGATTCCAGAAATAATAAACGATCGTCAACGAGCGGAATTAACATATTATAACTGCTCATGAATGTGTTGTTCCAACGATTACCGGAATTGCTCAGCCTATCGTTCCATTTCACATGCACCTCGTCCGTAGAAGGATCATGGGCTACCAAAGCGTTGATTGCATTATGGTTCCCATAGAACAAATGAATGGTGTGATACGAGATTCCCTGCAGCTCAACTTCAGGCCCTCCGCTTAACGTATAGCTATCTTGTGATAGACCAATCGGTTTGGCAACAAGATCACCGTTAGCGTTCCGCTCTGCTTTAAATTCCAAGGCTTTCAAGTTTAATTCCTCGAAAATAATCTTTTTCATCTTAGCAGTAGATTCCTTCGTAAGCCTATAGCCGGTATGTGTATCTGTCATATCCATAAGCATGGCTTGCTCGCTTGTTTCGTCGATCCATAGATGAAAAGCGTATTCCTTGTATTCCGAAGCAAGAACGATATCATAGTCGGGAATTGCCGTGTTTAATATTCCTGGTATTTGCACTGCGGTATGGATAGCTCGAACGATTATATCTATTATTTCATGATCTGTGAATTCAACTGCAACCTCAGGATTTACTGAACCGTGAGCGAGTGAACTCGCGAGTATGATTTGTTTGATATTCTCATTAATCTTTAGATTTTCAATTAGTTGTTCTTCTGATTGAAACAAGTCAATTAAAGCAGCCTTCGCGGTTCCCGCCAGCCTGTAATGCCCATTCTGGCCGGATTTGATGAATAAGCCGTCATTCTCTCCCCTCAACCAGAATGAGAACTTCACGCCTTCACTATCCGCAAATTCTACAGAAGCCATATAATCAGGTGAGGCGATATCAAGCTGCGCACTGTCGTATTTAGCAGTATGAATGGCTTCATTGAAACGTTCCATTGACTTCTGGTCCGTTATGGTCATCAATCCGCCGCTAACGGTCTGGATAGTAATAGAATTAACAGCGTTAAGATCGGTCAATGTTCGGTTCTTTCTCTTATCCTTATCGTTCGAATCGACACATCCAACAAGGATCGCTGAAATAACGATTAAGAGAATGAGGAGATTTATCTTCTTCAAACAAACACCCCTTCCTATTTTAACCATCTAGACGTCAGATCGAGGATAACAGTTGCACAATAGTAAGAAGGTGGGGGCCAGTACGGCGGGAATACCTCCGAAGATATGCTAATGCCCATTTGCAACGATCTCCCTTGACTACGCTTAAGAGCAATTTGGGAGAAGAAGTTTGTAGACTAAAAATTCAAATGCCGTAGAGTAGGAGCAAGCGGAACAGCCTCGACAGTTGACAGAAGGTGGCAGCAGTTGGTAGTGAAGTGACAACCGCCCAACTGTGGATCTCTCAGGAGTTTCTGCAACTGTTTTATTCAACTTCTTGTTTGTAGGCCGTTGAACGAAACACAACAAAAAAGGACCGCAACAGGTCATACATCCATGACCCGTTGCAGCCCTCTATCCATGTCCCACAACGAACCCCTTTTCTTGAATAGTTCCAACGTCGAAAAGCAGGGGTTCCGATCAGCGCGGCGGGAATGCCTCGATGGATATGCCAAGACCCATGTGCAACGACCTCCCTTGGCTAAGCTTGGGAGCGATTGGAAATTAAGAAGCCAGTGGAGGGGTTGTTGAAACAGTATGGTTTGAGCCAAGGCGAAGTATCCACCTGTGGCTAGGTCAAGCCGAATAGAACGCCAACAAAAGGCCAAGTGAAGCAAGGTGGCACCTCAAATGGTGGTTGGAGCTTTTAAGAGGCTTCAACGCTGTTGTTTGCAGCTTGATGGCTGTTGTCAGCAGTCGGCTCTTCCCCGATTGAACGGCTTCCCTCGGCTTTGCTACGCTTTTGTTGTACCTATCCTGCCAGTTTACCTGCGTGCAATCATGGATGGAAATGCTTGGCCGTTATGTGTCGTAGTGTAACGGCGAATCGTTCCGGTTCCTCAAAAGGAATGTTATGTGCGGATTCTTCAAATCGGATTAATTCTTTCGATGGTGCATTTAATATATTGAAAAATTCTTCTGTTATTTCATTAGGGGTATTATAATCATATTTTCCCAGTAAAAAATAAACTGGTACTTTAACTTCAATTATTTGTTGAAATAGATTAACATTCAATACTTCAGCCCACATTGTTTCAATCGAAAATAAATTCCCTTTTCTTAATTTTACGATATCTGCATCCGTGTACTCTGTTCTATCCCTAATCGTATCCTCGGTCCTTCTAAAAAACTCCCTGTGCTTATATACGACACCTCCGAATTGATTCAACCATTTTCTTTGGATAAACAAGCCTTTCAGCATATCCTGATAAGGCGGACAACCGATTTGAGTTAACTCATCAATTGCTTCTTGAATTTTATTCTTTTCAGCATAATCCATAGTAAATTTGTAACTCAGCCACTCACCTCTGGCCAAATGTACACTTTGTCCTACTCCGATATACGAATAAAATAATTCCGGGTACCTTTGGATCAATAACATGCCTATAATACTTCCCCATGAATGGCCGACAACAAATATCTTCTTTTTTTGAAATCTGTTGGCTAAAGCCACTGTTAACTCATGTGCGTCTTGAACAAACTGATCAATATTCATGGTTTCTTCAGAAATGCCGTCATTATAAGATAATCCCGAACCACGTTGATCCCAATTGACAACAATATAACTTTTTTCTAGTAGTGACTGATGTTCTGGTGCCCAACCGATCTGTGCATTTCCAGGTCCCCCGTGAAGGAAAAGGACAATCGGATTGTTTACATTCTCGCCTCGGATAAGTATCCATTGGTCTAAATTACCGATCTTCATCTTCTCTAAAGAACTAATGCTTGAATCACAAGCAATAACCGGGGTTGATCCTTTTATTCCCAATAGCATCTGCCTCCTTTTGCCGAGTATTTCAATGACTTGCTGCACTAACCAGCATTATAATACAGAAGCGTTAGATGGAATCTTGGTGCAAATCCGGATTTAAAATGAATTGAACATATTTTCTTCTCTTTCTTGTTTGCAATCTGTTGAACGGGAAACATGATCAGGGCTGTGAGCGACCTGCCCGCCAACAGCTGTCAGAGCCCCTAACCCCGACGCGATCTCTCGGCTCTTACTCTTCCCCCGTCGCAATCGGATTCCCCTCATAGCTAATCCAATCGCTCCAGCTTCCCGCATACAGCCGCACCTTGTTATAGCCCGCCTCCTGAAGCGCGATCACGTTCGGCGTCGCGGTCACGCCAGAGCCGCAGTAGACGATGATCTCGCGGTCGCGGCCCAAGTCGGCGAAGCGCTCGGCTTGCGCGGCATCGTTCTTCCAAGCGCCCGATTCCGTCAGGCCGTCTTTCCAGAAGCGGTTGATCGCACCAGGGATGTGGCCCGCCGCCTTGTCGAGCGGCTCTACCTCGCCCCGGTAGCGCGGCGCTTCGCGCGAATCGATGAGCGTCACGCGTTCGTCGCCGAGCCATTCCTTCACTTCGTCCATCTCCGCCAGCATGTTATGCTGGACTGTTGCCAGGAACTTCGACGGAATGAGCACCTTCTGCTCCGACGTAACCGGGAAACCCGCGTTCGTCCAAGCCGTGAAGCCTTCGTCCATGACGTACGCCTGCTCATGCCCAAGATACTTGAGCAGCCACCACAGACGCGAAGCCATCGCGCCGCCCTGATCGTCGTATGCGACGACGCGCGAAGCGTTTCCGATTCCGACGCGGCTGAGCGTGCCCGTCAGTTCCGCGGCGTCCGGCAGCGGATGACGTCCGCCATGCTCGTCCGCCGGCGCGGACAGGTCCTTCTCCAAATCCAGATAGACCGCTCCCGGAATGTGTCCGGCTTCGTACAACTCCCGGCCGGCATCCGGCTTGCCCATCAAGAAGCGGCAGTCTACGATGACCATGTCCGGCTCGTACATGCGGGCCAGCACCCATTTTAACGAAACGATATTCTTCATTCAGTTCTCCGTCCTCTCTATTTCCATTCATCGCAATGATTCTCTTCAACTCCGTTTTAACGCTTCCTCCGTCCCCGCCTCACCATACAACTCGTTCAAATGCTCGATATGAGCCACTCCCCAGTCATTCATGGCCTGAAGCAAGGGGGTCAATCGCTGACCGTACGCCGTAATGGAATATTCGACCTTGGGAGGAATCTCGCGATATACCTCGCGATGGATGATATCGTGATACTCTAATTCCCGCAGCTGTTGCGTCAGCATTTTTTTGGTCACATCCGGGATCGCTTTTTGAAGCTCGCTGAATCTCATCGTGCCGTTTGATAATAAACGAAGTAAAATAACGGGCTTCCATTTCCCGACAAGGATGTCGAGCGCCGTTTCAAATTTACAATACGTGGTCATTCGATCGTCATCCGCTCCTTTAATGGCCTAAGGTTTATTTTTCTATACTACGTTTATTAAAAGTGCCTACTTCCGAATAACCATCCCAATCCATATTATATAGCTGAGCATGCATGAAGAACAATCATTGGAGTGATCAACATGAATATCGCGTTATGGATCGTACAAGGGCTTCTGGGAGCGGGCTTTATTTTTTCGGGTTGGATGAAGGCGTTCCTGCCTGTGCAGGCAGCAGCGTCATGGCCTTGGGTAAAAGATGTGCCGAGAGGGTTCGTTTCCTTTATCGGGATAGCGGAACTCATTGGGGCGCTGGGGTTAATTGCGCCTCAGGCGACGAATGTCGCACCCGTATTGACGCCGATGGCCGCCATCGGGCTGGCCGCCATCGTACTTTTCGGCGCCGTCTTCCATGTCATGCGCAAAGAATATCGTGAAATCGGCGTGAACATCGTGTTCATGGCGTTAGCCCTATTCGTGGCCATCGGCCGCCTCTGAACCGGAAACGTTTACGGGGTTCCTTACACGGCTTGCCCCGGCCTCTTGTTGCAAGCGGCTGGACGAAAAGACCAAAGAGGACTGCGGCAGCCTGCCTTCCGGCAACCTGTCGCAGCCCTAAATCCGCGTTCGAAACGGTCCAATGCCGTCTCTTCTTCTCCTGTGACAATCGGTTTTTCCTCTTGGAAATTCACTCGCTCCAGCTAGCGGAAGCGCTTCGGTAACCGATAATCGAGGCCGGATCTGAAATCAACTCTGATTCTCGACCAGCTTATACTCGGGAGTTTCCTCCCCTTGCCATAGAAGCCGCATTTCTTCGCTCGTTGCCAGCAGCTCGGACAGGCTGCCTTCCGCCTCAATCCGGCCGTCCTTCAAGACGATGATGTGATCGGCTTTGGACAGTGCGGCCCGACGATGGGATACGGCAATGCAAGTCATATCGCGCTCCTTGAATAATCCGTCCCATACCTTCTGCTCCGTCTCCACATCGAGTGCGCTGGACAGGTCGTCAAATATATACAAATCAGCGCCTGTCATCAGCATGCGGGCTGTCGCAGCCCGCTGAATCTGACCGCCGGACAGCATGACGCCTCTTGGGCCGACGAATGTCTCCAGACCTTTATCCAGATCGCGGATGTCCTTATCCATAACGGATAAACGAATCGCGCGTTCAAGAGCGAATTCACTGTCTTCTTTCCCTACCGCTATATTTTCCCTCAGTGTATCACTGAACAAACGCGGAACCTGCGGCGTATAGGCAGCATAGGGCGGCATCAGAAAACTCGCCGGGTCAACCTCTTGGCCGTTCCAGCGAATCGTTCCCCGCTGCTTGGGCAGCAGCCCGAGCAGCGTCCTTACCAGCGTCGATTTGCCTGAGCCGATACGGCCGGTAATAACGAGGAATTGGCCGCGCTTCAATCTGAGATGAATATTCTCGATCCCGTTGTCCGAATTCGGATATCGATAATTTAAGCCGCTTGCCTCCAATTCACGCAGCTTTTCTCTATCCACCTGCAAGGTCTCGGGCTGCGGAGGCGGTTCCTTATGCAGATAGGTTTCCCGAAACTCCATAATGCGGTCCTCTTCGCCGGATCTGAACAGCATCCGCATCCGGTCGAATGAAACCTTTAGCCGCTTATGCTGGAACACCATATAACCGAATAAAGAGATGCTGTAGCCGATACTCATCAAGTAGCTTGTAAACAACGCGAAGTCGCCTACTGTAAATTGACCGGCCTTCATCTCCGCTGCGCACATAAGTAAAACAAGCCCGGTGCTGATGCTTAGCACATGCTGGCTGAGCGATTTCATCCATTGCTTGAACAAATCATCCTTGAGCGCCGCCTGACGGCGGCTTTCGTTCAAATGCTCGAAGCGTTTGGAGACATGCTCCTCAGCCTGCCCAAGCTTCAATGCTTGCACTGCCCCGAAGGTCTCTGCGATGAAGCTCGTCACCTTCCCTGTCGCCTCACGGTTCTGCTTTCCGTAGCGGCGGGCGCGGCTCCCTGATAAATTGTTGATCAGCGTTACCAGCGCAAACGGCAGCAACGCAACAAGCGTAATCCGCCAGTTGATCGAAGCCATAATACTAACTGACATGACGGCGAACACGAACATTCCCCAAAAATCGACCCAGGATTCCGCATATTCAACGGCTTCATTAACGTCATCGCGAAATCGGCTCATCGCCTCGCCCGGCGATGCCGGCAGGTTCCTTCCGGGCCAGCGCATAATGCCGGCCAGCATGTTCGTGCGCAAGATCGCTTGAATATGATAAATATAAGTAATCCACTTATAAAACGCCGCGAAAAAAACGCCGACTCTTGCAAGCCTGACAACCGCGATAAACACAAGCGGCGCAGCAAGCCACATAAACTCCGAGCCCTCGACAGCCACCCGGTCAAAAAAACGTTGCATGCCGATGCCGATCAGCAGCGGCAGCGAATGAAAGGCGCACCATAACACGCCATTCACAAGAAATAAGGCCAGTCTGAATCGAAAGAGCCGGCCGATAAACCCGGTGATTGTCATGCAAGCTCCTCCTCTCGTCCGCTTTGCAGCAGTCTGGCATAATGCGATGCCGGATTCGCCGCCAGTTCTTCCCGCGGTCCGAATTCCAATTGCAAGCCGTCGCCCACCACCATAATTTTATCCACCTGCTCCAAGGTAGCCAGCCGATGAGCAATGATGACGCCCGTGCTGTGCTGCAGCAATTGATCCACTCCGGATTGCAGCATCGCTTCCGTCGCGGCGTCAAGCCGCGAGGAAGGCTCATCCAGAACGATCAAGCTCGGCTTGCCAAGAAACACCCTGGCAAGCGCGAATAACTGCGCTTCTCCAGCCGACAGCGATGAGCCGCCCGCTGACAAATGCGTATCCAACCCTTCCGGTTGAGCCAAAATCCAGGGACGCAGACCAAGCCGTTCAATCGTCTCCATAATAGACGTATCGGATACGTTCTCGTTGAACAAGGTTAAATTGTCACGAAGGGTGCCGTCGAACAATTGAACATCCTGCGTCACCATACCGACCCGGCGGTACAACGCCGGCAATGCGAGCTTCGTGATATCAACCCCGCCAATGCGAATAACGCCGCTGTCCAGATTGTACAGGCGAAGCAGCGCCCGGCTAAGACTGGACTTCCCGCTGCCTGTTCGCCCAATTATGCCGAGGCGCTCCCCCGGCTGCAGCGAGAACGAAATATTTTGCAGAACCGGTTTATCCTTGTTGTAGCTGAAATATACTTGTTCAAACTCCAGACTGAGCGCGCCCTCTGGAAGCCGCTCATCTTCGCCGTCAATGATCTCCGTGCGCTGGGACAGCAATTCCCGGGAACGAAGCATACCCGACTTTGCCTTTTGGAATTCCTGCACCTGATCGCCAAGCCTTTCAATCGGATCATTCAGCATTTGCGTATATTGGTAGATCAAATACAGCATGCCCAGGCTGATCTCGCCAAGCATATAGTAACGAACGCCCAGTACCATGACAGCCGTCACTGCCAGCGTAAACAAGGCAACTGTCATATTCCAAGGTACAACGCGAAGCATCCAGGCTCTTCTCCCTTTCAGAAAGACGGCGCGCATGGCACGGTGGAAGCGATTCATGACGTAAGGAACATGCCCGTTCGCCTGCACATCTTCGATGCCGGCAATCCGCTCTTCGATCAAGCTGAACAGAGTGGCGCTCGCTTCACGATCGATACTGGAAGACTGGACGCCCACATTGCGGATTATCGTCATCGCCAGAACGGATAGAAGCGTAAACGCCGTCATCACAACAGCGATCGGCACATTGACCGTATACATAAATCCGAGAATGCCGGTGAGCAACACGAAGCTGCCGATGACTTGCACAATAAACATGGCAAAAAAATTAGAAATGCTGGACACGTCTCCGTCAATACGCTCGATCATTTCGCCCGGCGTCTTCTGGTTATGGAATCGCATATCGAGCCGCAGGCAATGCTTCAGCAAATCGCCGCGAAGTCGATTGGTCGTGCGCCAGGACACATCGTTCCCCAAGTAAGTGACCGCGACCCCCAGCGATTGATTGGCGACAGCGAGTACAAGAAACAAAGCCGCAAGCTCCAGCAAATCGGCCATCCTCCCGTTCCCCGCCGCCGCATCAATAAAGCGTTGAATGACATGCGGATTAATCAATTGCAGACTCGTCGATCCAAGCAGCAGAATTAACAGCAGGAAGATCCGCCCCTTAACCGGCTTCAAGTAACGCAACAACCAAATCGTAGATATTTTCTGTTGGTCAGCCATGGCGTCTCCTCCTTCTCATTAGCAACAACAATGTATAGTCTAGTCGATATTCAGCCGTGCCGCCAGATAAAAAACATTTATAATCGAACGCGGTCAGCTTTGGTTCCGGCATATGGGGCAGTCTATTTCTTTTGGTTTAACGCTACAAAAATGGTGACAACCAGCATCAGCAGCGCTGCGATAAGCGCACCAAAAACCAATCATCAACGTCAATGCTCTTTTAACCTCCACGGGCATTAAATTAACAATGGCCGGCAACCGCTTATGAGCGCGGGAACTACCGGCCTTTTTCAACTGCGTACATGGGTGCTGTACGATATATCAAAGCAATACGAGCGGAGACTTGGTCAGGTACTTCCTGAACGTTTTTTCAGAGTCGCACGTTGACCCATGTTGACTCCGGAGCATAAAAAAATACATCGCCAGAGCTCACAAGCCGCATGGCGATGTATTCATCAGAAGCATACTAACTAGTTTCCACTCGTTTTCTCCTCGTCCCCCGTCGCCGCCGGATTCTCGCTATATGAGATCCACTCGCTTCAGTTTCCCGCATACGACTTCGTTGTTTCGAATCCCGCATCCCGGAGGCCGGGAACATCGGGTATTGCGGTTGCCGCCGCCTCCATCACACCCAAGCATCGTTCGAGTAACCGCGCTCTTCCCAATACCCGACATGCTCCCCTTCGATCAGCTCGATCCGGTTCAACCACTTCACCGACTTGTACGCGTACATCTTCGGCACGATAAGCCGGACCGGTCCGCCGAGGTCGCTCGGAATCGGCTTGCCGTCATGCATGACCGCGACCATGACATCGTCCATGTCGGCCTGCTCCAGCGTCAGCGTATCGGTGTACACCCCATCGCCCGAGTAAAATTTCACGGTCTTGGCGTTCGGCTTCACGCCCGCTTCCTTCAGCAGCGTCTTAAGCGGGATGCCCTCCCACGTGTTCTTATATACCGACCAGCCCGTCACGCAGTGGAAATCGCTGACCTGCACCGTCCGCTTCAGCGCCACGAACTTTTCCCAGTTCCATTTGAAGCTTTTGTTGACAAGGCCATCGATCGTGAACGACCAGTTCCCATTCGAAAAAGCAGGAATCGGCGTTACCGTATACACGCGAAAATGTCCCTGAGCCCCTCCACCCATCGGCGGCGCCGAAGCAGGCAGCGGTACCGGATCGGGCACGAGCGTATTCGCGTTCTCCTCGATCAGCTTATCGATCGTCTGGCTGCCCCCGGCGCTTCCAAGCGAGCTGCCCAGCCACTTCAAGAAAGATGGCCCAAGCGTAACCGCCAGCCCGGCGCCGATCGCCCCGCGGATGAAAGCTTTCCGCGTATAGACCGGCTGCGGCGCGGCGGGATGTAGCCCCTGTCCCTCTGTCGCACACGCGTCATTCTTAATCGTTCGGCGGCTGGGTTCCTTCAGCCATTTGACCCGCGTAATCGAATGGTAAATGATATAGGGAAGCCCGATCCAGGTGAGCAAATCATGCACGACCAGAGCTGCGTTCGAGACGCCCGGACCGACCGCCTTGAACTGCCACAGCAGCACGCCGGAGACGAACCAGCCAAGCAGCAGCGCGAGCACGACAAGCACATTGAACCGCTGCCACGGCTTCTGCTTCAGCTGCTTCCAATGCTTCCCGGCAAGCAGCAAATAGTAGACGACCGGCAGGATCGACGCAATGCCGACGACGATATGCAGCCACTTGATCCATACCCGTCCCTCGCCAAGGAAACCGCGCCAGAACCCGCCGATCAGAACGAGTCCCGTTAAGGCCAGAATGACAACGATCCAGCCGTTCCACGCATGAAGCGAGACCAGCTTCTTCCCATAGCCCTTGCGCAAGCGCTCCAGTAATCCGCTCATTCGTCATCCGCCTCCTTTTTCCCGTGACCTCCAACTCCGCGCAAGCTTATCCCCTCGGCAGCCTCCGGAAGGGTGAACCAGAACTCGCTCCCTTGCCGCCTGGCTTCCCGAACGCCAATCTGCCCGCCATATTGCTCGACAAGCCGCTTCGCGATCGAGAGGCCAAGACCCGCACCGCCGCCTTCGCGGCTTCGCGATTGATCGGAGCGATAGAATCGTTTGAATATCCGATCCCTCTCGCCCGCCAGAACGCCCTCGCCTTCGTCCGAGACAGACAGCCTGGCCATTCGTTCCTCCGATTGCTCCGCCTCTATGGAAATGACGCCGCCCCGCGGAGAATGCCTTACCGCATTCTCGAGCAGATTTTGCAAAATCCGCTGCAAATGCCGCGGCGCGATCTGCAGTTTCAAAGGCCGCTCGGACAGCTTCACCTTAAGCTGCAGCGACTTCGCTTCAAGCGGCAACGTGAACCGCGGCAGCAGCTCGACAAGCACATCCTCCACGATCGACAGCCGGAACTCCTCCGGCTCCTGCTTCACCCTATCGAGGGTCGATAACTCGAACAAATCCTGAATCAATTCGCCGAGCCTCACGGTCTCGGAACGAATGGTAGCGAGGTAAGAGCGAAACGTCTCCTCATCCTGGATGACATCGTCCTCCAGCGCCTCTACATAAGACTGTACCGAAGCAAGCGGCGTTCGCAGGTCATGCGCCATATTCGCGACAAGCTCCCTTTGTGCCGATTCGGCCGCCTTCACCTGGCGGAAGCTCTCCTCCAGGCTGCTTCCCATATGATTAAACTGCTCGGCCAGCTGCCTGAATTCTTTGAGCCCCGTATGCTCGACTCTCGCCTTCAGATCGCCCGCCGCAATGCGACCGGCGCCTTCCCCGACACGCCGTACCGAAGCTACCAACGGACGCAGCAGCACAAAATAAAGCGCCGCCGACACCGCCCCCGCGCCAACCGTGGCAGCCGTCAACCATATGAACTGCTCCATCGTTAATAGCATGTAACGGTAGAACGCCACCAACAAAATAATAATAAACGCAAGGCTGATCGTATTCGCCAGCAATAAATAAGTACGCAGCTTCATCCGCCCGCTCCCTTGCCGTCCAGCTTATAGCCGATTCCCCACACCGTCTTGATCCAGCAAGGGTCGGACGGATTGTCTTCGATTTTCTCCCGCAGGCGGCGAATATGCACCGTGACGGTCGTCGTGTCTCCGTCGTATGCGACATCCCAGATTTGATTCAGCAGCTGGCTGCGCGAGAACACTTTGCCCGGGTAGAGCGCTAACAAATGCAGCAGATCGAACTCCTTGGCGGTCAGCTCCGCTTCCTCTCCTCGAACGGTTACCCGCCTTTCCTGAGGGAAGATCGATAATCCGTCGAAAAAGAGCGGCTTCTCCGCTCCCGCTGCTGATCCCCCTGCGCCACCTGCTGCAAGTAGCTGCTCTTTTGCCGCCGCAACGGCTTGAACGCCCGTTCTTCTCAAAATATTTTTGACGCGCAGCACGAGCTCCCGCGGACTGAACGGCTTCGTCATATAATCGTCGGCGCCCATCGTTAGGCCAAGCAGCCGGTCGGCTTCCTCCCCTCGTGCCGTCAGCATAATGATCGGCGTCTCCTCGACCTGCCGTATCCGGTCGCATACCTCGATCCCGCCAAGCTTCGGCATCATCAGATCGAGCACGAGCAGATCCGGACGATGCTCGCTCCACAGGCTCAGCGCTTCCTCGCCGTCCGCCGCCACCCAGACCGAACAGCCCTCGCGCTCCAAATAACGACGGCAAACATCCGTAATATTCCGTTCATCGTCGGCTACAATAATTTTGGCGCTCACCGCTGGTCCCTCCTGCTTCTATCCGCATCTTGTTCTCTACCTACATTATACAATTGTTTCTGTACGGATACGACTCCAACCGGCAGCAGCAGCTTCTGCACTGCAGTGACTGCGAGCCTTCCTGTCAGCTTTCTAAATGTATAACGAACAGCAGACAACGGCCAGCATCCTTTCATCAAGGAGAACCGACCGATTGCCTGTGCAAATCATTCTTTTTCCATGCATCCTCAGACTCTAATCATCTCTCTTGACATGGGCACCCTCTTACATCCCTTTGCCGTCCTTCTCCGCTTCCTTCATACCCTCATCCATCATGTCTTCTTCCTTCATGCCTTCATCCATCATGCCTTCTTCCTTCATGCCTTCTTCCTTCATGCTTTCTTCCTTTATCTCGCCGTCTTTCATCTCTTCTTCGCCCATTTCTCCCTTTTTCATATCCTCGCCGCCCATTTCCGCATCCTTCATCTCTTCATCCTTCATACCTTCATCCATCATGCCTTCTTCCTTCATGCCTTCATCCTTCATGCTTTCTTCGCTCATCTCGCCGTCTGTCATCTCTCCGCCCATATTCTCATCTGCCTTACTCCCATTCATTTCGGATTGCGCATTATCCGAGCCGTTCATCTCCTCCTTCATCTCATTCTCATTCGCATTACAAGCGCTTAGCGCAAGCATGCTCCCCAGTAATAGCACAGCCAAAATTCCTTTTCTCATTTTCATTTCCCTCCCGGATTCATTTCGTAAGATTACTCTACCTGCCCCTCATCTTAACGAACAATCGTAACCATACAAGAACGAACCTCTTGCGAAAGCATTAGAAATACCTTACGAATGTATGACAGACCCGACCCCGTCTTCTCCGAAAATAAAAGCAAGAAGCCATAATATACATTGACAGGAATATTCCTTATGGGGTATATTTGGAGCGTGAAAACCTTGCATCGTCTGGCTGCGTTTATGGAAAAATATAAAAATTACGTTTCTTTGGAGGAATGACTATGTCAGAAAGCAACGGCACAACAAGCGGCGCCGAGAAGGAGTTTGTCATTACGCGCGTGCTCAACGCCCCTCGCGAGCTCGTCTTTAAAGTATGGACCGAAGCGGAGCATATGGCGCACTGGTGGGGGCCGAAGGGGCTCACGCTCAGCGTCGTCAAGCTGGATCTCCAGCCCGGAGGAATATTCCATTACATCATGCGGACCCCGGACGGCGATGAAATGTGGGGCAGATTCCTGTACCGGGAGATCGTCGCGCCGGAGCGGATCGTCTTCGTCAATTCCTTTTCCGATGCGGAAGCCAATATTACCCGGCCTCCGTTTGACGATCCATGGCCGCTCGAAATATTAAATACGGTAACCCTTGCCGAAGATAACGGCAAAACGACGCTCACCCTCAAGAGCTCCCCGATCAACGCGACTGCCGAAGAGGTGCAGGTGTTCCAGGCGGGCTTCGATTCGATGGAGCAAGGCTATGGCGGAACGTTCGATCAGCTGTCCGAATACTTGGAAAAGGTGTAATAAGCAAATCACCGCCCGCCGGAGGCCGGCAGGCGGTGATTTATCATCTCATTCAGGCGATGTTAACAGCTCTTCGGCTTTATTGGCAGCTTTTATGACTGAATGATTTCAAGTGTTTCAGCACTTCGCCCTCAGGATGGATCCCATCGCGTTAATACGACCGGACCTTCCTTCGTGATGGCTACCGTATGCTCAAATTGAGCCGCCCAAGCGCCGTCGCGTGTCCGGGCGGTCCAACCGTCGTGTGCAATGTAAATGTCCGCACGCCCCGAAGTTATGATTGGCTCGATCGTGATGACCATGCCCTCTTCCAATGGAATGCCCTGGCCTGGCAAACCGCTATGCACAACATCGGGGAATTCGTGCATGCTTCTGCCGATCCCGTGACCGACGAAGGAGCTCACGACCTGAAAGCCTGCCCGCTCCGCTCTCGACTGTACCGCATAGCCGATATCGCCGAGCCTGTTGCCCGGCATGGCCTGCTTGATCCCGTCAAGAAGAGCCTGCTTAGCGGTCTGGAGCAGCTTCTCAGTCGCCGATGTCGTTCTGCCGATCGCATAGGTCCATGCGGAATCCGCCTTCCACCCATCCAGATCAGCTACCATATCTATCGTAACAATGTCCCCTGTCTCCAGCGGGACCGAATCGGGAAAACCGTGGCAGACCACTTCGTTAACGGATGCGCAAGTCGCAAACGGGTAGCCTTTATAGCCCTTCTGAGCGGGTGTAGCTCCCCGATCCAACATAAATCGCTCAACAAACCGATCGATTTCCTGCGTGGTTACGCCCGGCGCAATTCGTTTGGAAAGCGCCTTGTGACAGGCGGCGACAATACGCCCAGCCTTCCGGATTCCGCGAATATTTTCCTTCGTCTTTAAATCCACTGCCATGAGACTGATAACCTCCTTCAGTTTTACGTAGCAAAATCCGGCCTCGTACACCTCGATTAGGTCTTGCTTGTAAAATCCGGTTTCGTAAACAACTGCTCAAGGTTTTGTACCGCAAAAATCCGGCTTGGCAAGCATAGGCTCAGGTTAGGCAAGCCAAATCCGGTTATGTAAGCGTATACGAGACCGTTTTCCGCTTCCGAACGCATCCGGATTTGTCTATGTTTTAACTTATTCGCGCGGAAGGGTAGGCATACCGGATGAATATGACGAATTTATGCAAAAATGTTCGTGTGATGCGCAGCCTGTATTTTGTACATGGAATTGGTCTTCTGACGCCAGCTATGCCAAACAACAAAAAGGCCTTGCCGCCTGTGCGAGCACAAGAGGCAAAGCCGGTTTATCCATTATGATATTAGCCAACCGAGGAGTTGATCCTGCCTAATTCGTGTTCAACCAATGTCGTTAGTTCATCCTCGTAGCCGCCGGTAATCCGGTATTTACGAATATAATCCTTAACAAACTTTCGCGGGTCCTTGGGTTGAAAAATTCTCGTGAGTTCCTTCAGGCTTTCCTTGACTTCATTTTGGCTGTGTTTCGCCATGAAATCTCCTCCCCTTTACGTTGGATGGTCGTCCTAAACAGCAATATACGAGACCGCAAGCGGTAATTGCACCTCAAGAACCCCCGTTCGGTGCAGGCATCTCCATGGCTGAAATGTCACAATGTTTTAATTTTTCTTACTATTATAACATTTTAGATGAAAAATGAAAGTTAACATTTCCTAATCATGCGGGGAGGCTTGTTCGGGTTTAGCCTCAGACTTGTATCCGTTCTCCGCTCCATTGGCCGTATAAGCTTGAAGCGGAGGCGATTCATCGGCTTTCGGCCGGGTTGATGCAGACAGTCGGTCTTTACGAAACATTCTTAAATAAGCAATGACTCCAACAACAGCTACGATGATGCCAAATGCGAGTACAAGCACCGTTACCCAGCCTTGAACCATGATCTCGCCCCCTCTCCATACTAAAATTTATCGGAAAATTTCAATCATTTGTTTAACCTTTTCCAAAACCGAAAAGGTTTCCATATATTAGGTATTATTATAGCGAATCCGAGACGGTCAAGCAACTTGCCAAAGTAACGGCTCAAAGAATCCGGTAGGCGCCGCTGCCCCATGCGAGCAGCTTGCCGGCATCATCCTTCACTTCCGCCTTAAGCGTCAGCGTCCTCTCCGTCCGGTGCACTAACCCGGCCTCGCAGGTTAGTACTCCGCCCTTGCTGCTGGTTAGAAAATGCGTATTCATACTTGCCGTTACCGCACGCTCGTTCGCTTCCGACAGCATGGCGACGAGCCCCATCGCGTTATCCAGCAGCGACATCAATACGCCCCCGTGGACAAGGCCGAGCAGGTTGAGATGCTGCGGCGACGCGTCCAGGCAAATCGTCGCTTTGCTAGCGTTCGCCTGCACGACCTCACAGCCGAGCAATCCCCAGAACGTCGACTGCGCGCGTTCCGCCAGCCGCGTCAGGTGACCGGCCTGATCCGCCTGCTGGACAAACCATTTTTCATCCATGCCGCTTAGCCTCCTTTATCCTCCGGGGATGAATCGATATGAACCTTGGCCTCATCCTCCTGAAGCTTGCGCCGCAGCACTTTGCCGACCATCGTTTTTGGAAGCGTTTCCTTAAACGAATAGTGATGCGGCACCTTATAAGCGGCGAGCCTCTCTCTGCACCAGCGGTCCAGCTGGCTCTGCGACACCTGCCACCCTTCCTTCAATACGATAAACGCTTTAACCGACTCGCCCCGATAGGCATCCTTCACGCCGATAACCGCCGCTTCCCGCACGGCCGGATGCTCGAACAAGACCTCCTCCACCTCGCGGGGATAAATGTTAAAGCCGCCGGCAATGATCACATCCTTCATTCTATCCATGATGGTAAAAAAGCCGTCCTCGTCCATCGTTGCCAGATCGCCCGTATGCAGCCAGCCGCCCCGCAGCACCAGATCCGTCTCCAGCGGCTTATTCCAATAGCCCTGCATGACCTGCGGTCCCCGAATAACCAGCTCGCCCAGCTCGCCGGCCGGCAGCCGCTCGCCCGTAACCGGATTCACAACGGCGGCGTCCGTATCCGGAAACGGAAGACCGATCGTACCGATCTTGCGCTTGCCCCATAACGGATTGGCATGCGTGACCGGAGAGGCTTCCGTTAACCCGTAGCCCTCGATCAGCTTGCCGCCGGTCATCGCTTCGAACTGCTCCTGAACCTCCAGCGGCAGCCCCGCCGACCCGCTGATACATACATTAATGGATGACAGATCGTTGCTCGCCGCAGCTTTATGATTAATAAGCGCGACGTACATCGTTGGCGCACCCGGAAAAATCGTCGGCTTCTGCCGGTTAATCGTCCGAAGCACCGTCTCCGTCTCGAAGCGCGGCAGCAGAACCAGCGTGCCGGCGCGCGAGACGGACATATTCATTAATACCGTTAATCCAAACACATGAAACAGCGGAAGCGCGGCCAGAAATTTTTCTTTGCCGTCAACTGCCTTGTAGCACCATGCCGAGGTTTGCAGCGTATTGGCCGTCAGATTGCGATGCGTCAGCATGACGCCTTTCGGCGTTCCCGTCGTTCCGCCCGTATACTGCAGGACGGCAAGGTCGGAGCCGCGGGCGGGCTCGGGCAGCGCCGCATGCTCCGTTCCCGCAGCAAGCAGGCGTTTATAGGAGACCACGCCCAGCTTGCCGTATGGAATGTCCGCGCGGAAGCCTTCTTTGCGCTGCTTAAGCGGATACAGCATGCTTTTCGGAAAAGGAAGGCCATCCTTAATAGACGTAATAACGGCATGCCGAAGCTGCGGCAGCGGACCGCTCCCGGGCTGCTCGCCCCGCACTCTGGCCAGCCTTGCATAAAGCAAATCGACCGTAATGATGGCCACGGCTCCGCTGTCCGCCATCTGGTGCTCGAGCTCCCGCTCCACGTAGAGCGGATTCGTCTGCACGACGACGCCTCCTGCCAGCAGAACGCCGTAATACGCGATGACCGCCTGCGGGCAATTCGGCAGCATAATGGCGACCCTGTCGCCCTTGGTTACCCCAAGCGATTGAAGACCGGCAGCCAGACGGAGGGCATCCGCATGAAGCTCGCGGTAGGTCACCGTTTTGCCCATAAAATGCAAGGCCGCATGATTCGGATAACGATTAACGGCGTTTAACAAAAACTGAACGATGCTCTGATCGGGATAATCCAATGAGGCAGGGATCTCCGCCGGATAGTGACGGAGCCACGGCCGGGGAAGGTACTCGGCCTCTGCGGCAGGGTCGGCGGATGAGGCGGCGGTTGGTTCGGTAGGCGGATCGTTAGCAATTTTATTAGATGAGGCTGCAATTGGTTCGGCAGGTCTTTCGTCAGGTGATTCTTGAGCGGCTCCGACGGTTGGTTCGGCAGGCGGTTCGACTTCGAGAGACGATTCAAAAGGCGCGTCGACAGGTGATTCGATTAACGAGTCGACAAGCGATTCGTCAGACGAATCAGCAGGCAATTCGTCAGTTGCTTCGACAGATGATTCTCCTGAAGCTTCAGCCTGCTGAATCTCTAACTCACCGCCGGGCGGTGAGGCGGCGGCAGGAGTCTCCTCCGTGGCATTCTCTTGCGTATCGTTATTTGACGGCTGCTCGGGCAAAAGCGGGTCTTGCGGTCTAAGCGGATCCATTTACGGCTCTCCCCTTTCACACGACATAATGCTCGCTTCGAATGACGCGTGATGCAATCTTGCGCTTCAAGGCTACCGTATCGGCAAGCGGCGCCCGCATGAGCTTCTTCAACACGGACAGCTGCATTTGCAGCCCGTCTCCCTGCTCCAAAGCGGTAAGCGCCAGCTTAGCCAGCGATTCAACCCGCTCCATCGCTTCCTGTACGAATACGGTCGTCATGGCGACCGCATGCTCTGTTTTGTCGGCTGATGCTCCTTTCGTTATTTTTTGCGTCCTCAGCAGCGCGCTCTCCATTGCAAAAATCTGAATCATCAAATCGGCTAAAGCGCACAAAACCTCCTGCTCCTCTTCAAGCCTTGTTCCTAGCTTTTGGACCGCAAGGCCGCCAACGGCGAGAAATGCTTTTTTCGCTTGGCCGACCCTGAACGCTTCCTTGCTGAGCGGTTGATCGAACGGTGGAAGCGGCATCGGCTGCATCAGTTCGGCTTGCAGCGCCTTCACTTTACGCAAGAGCGGCAGCTCGCCTTTGAGCGCTTTTTTCATCAAGGTGCCGGGAATGAGCATGCGGTTAATTTCATTCGTCCCTTCAAAAATACGGTTAATCCGTGAATCCCGGTAAATCCGCTCCACCTTGTACTCGCGGATATAGCCGTACCCGCCGTGAATTTGCACCCCTTCATCCGCTACAAAATCAAGCGCTTCGGAGGCAAAAACTTTTACGATGGAGCACTCCAGCGCATACTCCCCGATCGCCTTCGCCACCTGCATGCCGTCATTCGCCGCGCCTTCCGCCTCCGTACTCTTCAGCATCGCATCGATCCAGCCCGCCGTACGGTATAAGATGCTCTCCAGCACGAACGTGCGGATATTCATATCGGCCAGCTTGGCGCCAATGAGCGGATAGGAGGAAATCGCGCGCCCGAACTGCTTGCGGGTATTCGCGTAAGACGAAGCCAGCTCGATCGTTTCTTTTGCGGACCCGAGGCATCCGGCCCCCAGCTTGAAGCGGCCGATATTCAAAATATTAAAAGCGATATGGTGTCCTTTGCCGATCTCGCCAAGCACATTTTCAACCGGAACCTTCACATCTTCAAAAAATAACGGGCGCGTCGAGGAGCCCTTGATGCCCATCTTATGCTCCTCCGGCCCGATGCTGAATCCAGGCATCCCTCTCTCGACAATAAAAGCGGTGAAATACTCCCCGTCCACCTTCGCGTACACGATGAACAGATCAGCGAAACCGGCGTTCGTGATATACAGCTTCGAGCCGTTCAGTACAAAATGCTTGCCGTCCGGGGACAGCCTCGCCGTCGTTTTCGCGCCGAGCGCATCCGAGCCGGAAGCCGGCTCCGTCAAGCAATATGCCGCAATTCTCTTGCCTGATGCCAGGTCCGGCAAATAGGCCCGCTTCTGCGCGGGTGTGCCGAAAAATACGATCGGAAGCGTGCCGATCCCCGTATGCGCCCCGACCGAAAGCGCGAACGACGACGCACGTGACATCGTCTCCGCCAGCAGCGTCGTGCTTACTTTATCGAGCCCAAGCCCGCCGTAGGCCTCGGGCACATCCGCTCCGAGCAGGCCGAGCTCGCCTGCCTTGCGCATAAGCTCTACCGTAAGGTCATAATTCAGAGCCTCCAGCTCCGCGTCGCGCGGAATAATTTCCGCTTCCAGGAACTGCTGCGCAGCCTCCGCCATCATCCGCTGCTCTTCCGTGAAGTCCTCGGGCGTCACGACCGACTCCGGCACACTGTCCTCCACGACAAACCGGCCGCCAAAACGTATCGTCTCCGTCATGCCGCTGCACTCCTTTCGATCCATTCATTTCAACTGATCAACCATTTTCCATTCGGGAACATAAACCTATAACACGCTTCAATCCCGTTCTCTTATCAGCGGCCCTTTTCGAAATATATACACCTCATATACACACCAAATACAAACCATATACACCTTTCACATAGCCCGTTTCTCCGGTCACGGCTTATCAACCCATTCTAAGTACCACCTGCTGGGTCTTATACAAAGTTACTTCAAGCCTTCCACCCCTCCAGCGTCGGGGTCCGGTTCCCGCGTCCGCCGGTTTCTACGATCTTTACACTTCCAACACGCGAAACGTCCTATTCCGTCGGTTTCTACGAGCCATACACTTCCAACACGCCAGCCGCTCCCATTCCGCCGCCCACGCACATTGTTACTATGCCGATCCCGCCGCCCCGCCGGCCTAGCTCATGTATAAGCGATACGGACAGCTTCGTTCCCGTACAGCCAAGCGGATGGCCGAGTGCAATCGCCCCGCCGTTCACATTCACCCGCTCCGGATCGATGCCCAGCTGGTCGATAATCGGCACGCATTGCGCGGCGAAGGCTTCGTTCAACTCAAATAGATCGACCTGCTCGAGTGTAATCCCCGCCTTCTTCAGCGCCTTCGGCACCGCCTCGATCGGACCGATGCCCATCACCTCGGGCGCAACCCCTGCTACGCTATAGCTGCGGAACGCCGCCAGCGGCTTAAGCCCGAGCTCCGCCGCCCGGGCGCGGCTCATGATGATGACGGCTGCCGCACCGTCGCTCATCTGCGAGCTGTTGCCTGCCGTAACGGTTCCTTCGCGGGCGAATGAAGGTTTTAGCGGCGCCAACGTCTGCATCGATGTTTCCGGGCGGACGCCTTCATCCGTATCGAAGGTAAACACCTTCTCCCAAGGACGCCCCGCATCATTTACGCCCGATCTGCTGACCGTAAGCGGCACAATCTCCTCCCGGAAGCGGCCTGCTTCAATGGCCTCGGCCGCCTTGCGATGGCTCGATGCCGCAAAAGCATCCTGCATCTCCCGCGTCACGCCATAGCGCCTTGCCACCTCCTCGGCGGTATGCCCCATACCCATATAAACCTCGGGCTTCGCGTCGACAATGGCCGGATGCGGCGACAGCTTGAAGCCGGTCATCGGCACATGACTCATGCTCTCAACGCCACCCGCCGCAATAATATCCGCCTCGCCAAGCCGGATACGCTCAGCCGCGTAGGCGATCGCCTGCAGACCTGAAGCGCAGAATCGGTTAATCGTGACGGCCGGCGTTGTCACCGGCAATCCTGCATAAAGCGAGATCGTTCGGGCAAAGTTCAGCCCCTGCTCGCCCTCCGGCATGGCGCAGCCGATGATCACATCTTCGACCTGGTCCGGCGACAAGCCGGGCAGCCGTTCGAGCGCGCCCTGCAATACGGCGCGTCCGAGATCCTCCGCCCTTGTCTCCGCGAGACTCCCCTTCGCCGCTTTGCCTACTGCCGTCCGCACGGCGGCAACAATTACAGCATCGCGATCATGTTCGGTAAACGGTGTTGATGATGTCGACATCGCGTCTCCCTCCCTATACTTTGATTATGTGCGGGTGCGCCAGGGTGTCTCTGCCGCACGGCGCATGGTTCTGCCGCACGGCGCACGGTTCTCGTGCATGGCGCACCTACGTGCATGGTGAACCACGTGCGGCGCACGCTTCTCGCTTGCACAACATGCGGCGAGCACAACTTGCGGCGTGCTCGAATTAAGGGAAAATCTCCCGCTAATCCTGCGGTTTTCTAGCTTTAATGTGAATAGAGGGAAAATCTCCTCTTCATCCGAGCTAAATTAGACTTTCGGCCGCAAACCGTCCGAATTAGTAGGAGGATTTCCCGCTAACAGCCGTAAATCCGCAACAATATGTCTATTTTGAGGGAAGAATTCCCTCTATTTCAGGTGTGTGGCAGAGTACTCTGCCATCTAGGGTACGGTCGCTCTAAATCCGCAGCGACCTGCCGGCTCTACCGCTGCGCTTAATTTCGCAGCGGCTTGCCTGTGGACAGCATGTGGCTCATGCGCTGCTGTGTTTTTTGCTCGCCGCACAAGCTGAGGAATGCTTCGCATTCCAAATCGAGCAAATATTGCTCGCTCACCTCCGCGCCCGGCTTCACGTCGCCGCCGGCCATCACATGCGCCAGCTTGCCGGCGATTAACGCGTCATGCTCGCTGATATGGCCGCTTAGCCGCATCGCCTGCACCGCAACCTTGAGCACTGCCTTGCCCTCGCGCCCGGCAACGCGAATGCGTTTCTCCACAGGCGGCGTATAGCCCGCCCGGTCCAGCTCCAGCACCGCCCGCTTCGCTTCGGCGATGCGCGACTCCTGCCGCATGATCACGCGATCCTGCGGCCGCATCAGGCCCAAACGGTTAACCTCGTGGCCGCTTGAGGACGCTTTTGCCAGCGCGATCGTCTCGAACAGCGCATTTAAGTATGGCTGCAAATCTCCCATCTGCTTGCCGCTTCCCGGAGTATGCGCCCGTTCGGCTGCCATCGCAGCTGCCTC
This sequence comes from Paenibacillus harenae DSM 16969, assembly GCF_000422465.1. Taxonomy (GTDB): domain Bacteria; phylum Bacillota; class Bacilli; order Paenibacillales; family Paenibacillaceae; genus Pristimantibacillus; species Pristimantibacillus harenae. The sequence continues at coordinate 607,863 of NZ_KE383844.1, forward strand.
CTTACAGCCCCCGCCTGCAGGAATAAGGCCTACCCCCGTCTCTACCAATCCAAAATAAGTCTCCGGCGAGAAAATAATCCGATCCGCAGGCAAGCAAGCTTCCACTCCCCCGCCAAGCGTCATCCGGTGCGGAGCCGCGACAACCGGACGTTCAAGCCGCTTCAGCTCCAGCATGCTGCTCTGGAAGAAGCGGATTATATCCTCGACTTCCTCCCATTCTCCGCTCTGAGCCTCCATCAGAAGCAGCATCAGATTCGCGCCGACGCAAAAATTACGGCCCTCGTTCGCAAGCACGAGTCCCCGCCAATTTTGCTCCACCTCCTTCACGCTTTGCCGGATGGCCGATAAAATATCACCGCCGATCGCATTGTTCGGAGAATGGAACTCCAAACATACGACATCATCGCCAAGATCGATTAAGCTCGCTCCTGACGTAGACAGCACCGTTTTGCCGGAGGCTTTGAGCGCCGCGAGAGAGATACTGTCCGCTTCCGGCACTTCCAGCCTATAGGAGCCGCCTGCCGCATATACCCTTTTATCCCCCTCCATGCCGTAAAAGCTCTCATGCCCGCCCTCGATCCAAGCTGTCACCCATTCCGGGATCTCATCGCCCTCCTGCCGCATCTGCTGCACCGACTGCGCCAGCCCGATCGCATCCCACAGCTCGAATGGGCCCAGCTCCCAATTAAAACCCCAACGCATCGCCCGGTCGATGTCCGAAATGGAATCGGCGATAATACCGACCTGAGCCGCGGAATATAGGAGCGTCTTCTTGATCGTCGACCAGGCAAACTGAGCATATCGGTCGCGAGGATCGGTGCGGAGCAGCGCCTTTACCTTCGCTGCCGTTCCCTTCGCGGCTTTGGACGCATCAATAACCGGGGAGCCGACAGGCCGCTTCGGACCGTACTCGAGCGTATCCAGCTGAAGCGACTCAATCTCGCTGCCGCTCTTTCCTTTCACCTTCCGGTAAAAGCCGGCGCCGGATTTTTCGCCCATCCGCCCGCTCGCAACGAGCCGTTCAAGCAGCGCCGGCCTGGCAAAAACAGCCTGCTCCCCAGGGTCGCTGCTCCTCTCCCGCACATTGTCCACGACATGCAGCAGCGTATCCAGTCCGACCAGATCCAGCATACGGAACGTCGCCGTTTTGGGCCTGCCCATGGCAGGGCCGGTGAGCGCATCCGCTTCCTCCACCGTAAGACCGAAGCGCTGCATATCCTCGAGCGTCACCAGCATGCCGAAGGTACCGATCCGGTTGGCGATAAAATTCGGCGTATCCTTCGCAATGACGACTCCCTTGCCTAGCCGCTTCTCGCAAATCTCGCGCAGCAGGTGCACGGCCTCGGGGGCCGTATCCATGGTCGGAACGATCTCCACCAGCTTCATATAACGAGGCGGATTAAAAAAATGCGTTACCGCAAAATGCCGCCGGAATCCCTCGCTCCTCTCCTCCGTCATGGACGCCGCCGATAAGCCTGATGTATTCGTCGTCACAATCGTGTCCGGCTGCCGGACGGCGTCTATGACGGCGAACACCTCCCGTTTAATGTCCAGCCGCTCGACAACCGCCTCGACAATCCAATCGACATCCCCGAGCGCTTCGGCATGATCGGTCAGATTGCCGGGCGTCACTCGATTCGTCCAGGAAGGATCGTAGAGCTGGGCAGGCTGCGCTTTTCCCATACGCGCTATGGCCGCGCCCGCCAACCGGTTGCGCACCTTGGCATCGGCGAGGGTAAGCCCCTGCTTCTCCTCTTCAGCCGTTAATGTCCTCGGCACAACATCGAGCAGCAGCACACGCATGCCTGCATTTGCAAGATGGGCGGCAATGCCCGCCCCCATCACGCCCGAGCCGATGACGGCCGCTCTCCGGATCGAGCCTGCATTTCGAATCGATGATAATTTGGTCATTGGCAGCCTCCTTAAAATTAGTTTCATAGGTGAAAGATCCCCTTATTTCGCGTTCTGAAGCCCTTCAAACAAAATAACAACACAAAAACCAGTTACTCCAACTTCTAATAACCTTCGTCCCTTGCAGTTACCAACCACCGTCCCCAACCAATCATCAATCACGAAAGAACCGCGCTTCGCTCACCGGCCGCGCGTTTCAGGTGCATTTCTGCACCTCATTTCATGCTTCGCTCACCCTATTCGCTATTCAGGTGCATTTCTGCACCACATTTCACGCTTCGCTTACCCTATTCGCTATTCAGGTGCATTTCTGCACCTCATTTCACGCTTCGCTTCCCGGTCGCGCTATTCAGGTGCATTTCTGCACCACGTTTAGCGGACGTTTCTGCGAGTCAAAGGTAAAAGTGCCGTTCATTTCACTCGTTTAGCGGACATTATGCAAATCAAAGGTATTAATGCCGTTCATTTGGCTCGTATTGCGGATGTTCGGCGAATCAAGGGTAATTGTGCCGTTCATTTTGTTCTTTCACCCTATTACTCGCCAAAAACACTCTCCGCCAGCAGCTCCGCCACATCGCGCGCGATCACCCTCTCGTCCGCCGACAGCGCTTTTAAGCCATCCTCCATCATCGTCAGGCAATAAGGGCACGCCGAGCTGATCACCGACGGCTTCACCTCGAGCGCCTGCGCGGTTCGGGCATGATTAACGCGCGTTCCCGAGTGCTCCTCCATCCACATGAGGCCTCCGCCCGCGCCGCAGCACATCCCGTTCGAACGCGAACGCTCCATTTCCTCAATGGTGACGCCCGGAATCGCGCGAAGCAGGCTGCGCGGCGCTTCATAGGTATCGTTATAACGGCCGAGGTAGCACGAATCGTGAACGGTAACGCGCTCATCAACCGCGTGAACCGGTCGGAGCGCACCCTCCACCAGCAGGCGGGCCAGCAGCTCGGTATGGTGCTCCACGACCACATCCCCGCTTAAGCCGAAGTCGGGATATTCGTTTTTGAACGTGTTATACGTATGAGGACAGGCGGTAACAATCCGCTTGACGCCGTACTTCTCCAGCATTTCGATGTTTTCGCGGCAAAGCTCTTGAAACAGCAATTCGTTCCCGATCCGCCTAGCCGTATCGCCCGAGCTTCGCTCCTCCAAGCCCAAAGCGGCAAAGCTGACGCCCGCACGGTCAAGCAGCCGCACCACATCGTACAGAACGCGGCGGCTTCGCATATCGTAAGAGCCCATAGAGCCCGCCCACAGCAAAACATCCGCTTGCCGCCCCTGCCGCTTCAGCTCCTGCATGGTTTCCACCCGGATGCCGGTACGGCTTTCGCACTCGGTTATCCAGGCGGCGCGTTCGGCTCGGGGCAATCCCCACGGATTGCTTTGGCGCTCGATGTTTTGAAGAGCGCGTTGTCCGTCGGGTGGCAGCTTGCCCTCCATGAGCACAAGATACCGGCGCATATCAATGATTTTATCCACGTGCTCATTGCCGACAGGACACTGCTCCTCGCAATTGCGGCAGGTGGTGCACGCCCAAAGCTCCTCCTCCGTTATGACCTCGCCGACCATCTCGATCTCCTCGGGCTTCGCGCCTTCCCGCTTGTTCCATGCCCCCGATTGAGCGGCCATCGTCGGCGCAATCGTCGTCCCCCCTTCGGCCGATGACTCCCATGCAGGCAGAACAGCCCCCATCACATGAGCATAGGGCTCGCGGTCTCTCGACTGCCACAGGCTGGCGGGAAGCCACGGCGACTTCGATGTAATGGCCGCGCCTTTTTCGGTCAGATGGTCCCGCAGCTTGACGATCAAATGCATCGGCGATAGCAGCTTTCCGGTGCTGGCGGCCGGACACACATTCGTACAGCGACCGCATTCGACGCACGCATACAAGTCGAGCATCTGCTTTTGCGTAAAATGCTCCACCTTCCCCGCGCCAAACGACTCCGCCTCCTCATCCTCCAGATTAAGCGGAGTAAGCCGGCCGGGAGGCGCGCTGCGCCGAAACCATAAATTGACCGGGGCGGTCAGCAGATGAAAATGCTTCGACTGCGGCACGTAAATCAGGAAGCTAAGCAGCACCAGAAGATGCAGCCACCAGAACAATTCCGTACCGAAGCTCGCCGTCCAGCTTTGCGGCTGAACCCCGGCCGAGTGAAGCAGCTCCGCAAGCGGTTCGCTTATCGGCGCGTATTTTGACGCTACTGTGTGGCCGGAGCCCGGCTCCGCCGCCAGCCGCTCGAACGCCAAGCTGAACAGAACAGTGAACATCAACGAGCCGATAAACCACATCACGAGCGAAGGCTTCCAGCCTCGCTTCAGCCGGGGAAGCCGCTCTCCATAGCGGCGGAATGCCCCGTACAGAACTGCCGTCAGCACCAGCGCCACCGTGATCTCCTGCGTCCAGGCAAACCAGCCGTAATAAGGGAGCGGCAGCGGTGTGCCCTGGTTCAGCCCTTTCCAGATCAGGTCCGCCGCACCGAACTGAAGCACAATGAATCCGTAAAAATAAACCAAATGCATAATGCCGCTTCGAATATCGTTCAGAAGCCTGCGATGTCCGAAGACTTGGGCGCCGAAGCTGCTTTGGCTTCCGTTCCTCCGTTTATACCGCGCAAATACGGACGGTACTCCCAGCCGAATATACGAGACACGCCTCAGCACTACCGTCACGAACATCCAAATCGCAAGCGTAACGACAGCAGCGAACAACAACCATTTTCCCCAAACCATCATCTGCCCTGGCGTCAAAAAAGACCAAGCCGTTGCCATATGCCCCGCCCCCTTATATGCCGGTCTGTGTAACCAACACCTATGCGCGAAGTATTCGGACAAGCATTGAAGCGCTTACAAAAATAGCCGCGGTGCTCATATATATGACCTTTTGATCGCGAACATGCCGCCCTCCCGGTGAAAGCGGACGGTCTATTCGGCCGGGCTGCCACATATCGTAGCACTGATGGACAGTTGTGTGAGGCATTTCAAAATACCGGAATAAGTGAGGGAGCTTCTATGCTGAAAATCGTGGTGCTTCTCAAGCAAACGTTTGATACCGAGGAGAAAATCGTCGTGACGCCGGAGGGCGTAGATGAACGCGACGCCAAGTTCGTCATCAACCCTTACGACGAATATGCGTTAGAGGAGGCAATCCGGCAGCGGGAGAAACACGGCGGACAGGTCATCGCCGTCACCTGCGGTCCCGAACGCTCGCAGGATGCGCTTCGCACCGCGCTTGCGATCGGAGCGGATGAGGCAGTCCGGCTGGACAGCGGCAAGCTGTCCGATGACAGCGCCTCTGTCGCTGCCGCGTTAGCCGCCGTCATCGAACCGTTGAAGCCCGATTTGCTGCTGGCCGGTTTATTCGCGGTCGACAGCGGCTCGGGAAGCGTTGCGCTCCAAGCGGCGGAGCGCCTGGGGCTGCCGCACGCATCGTCGGCGGTGAAGGTGGACATTTTGACGGCTGCAGAGCTTATGGCGCTGCCTGCAGCAGGTGAAACCGGTCCGGCAACGGGACAAAATGCGGAACGATACGCGTTAGTAGAGCGTGATGTGGAAGGCGATACGGAAACCGTGGCTATCCCGCTGCCTGCGCTCATCACCGCGCAGCAGGGGCTGAACGAGCCGCGTTACCCGTCGCTGCCGAACATTATGAAGGCAAAGCGCAAGCCGCTAAGGACGTTGACGGTGCAGGAGCTTCCAGAGGAAGCAAGCCTCGCGGCCGCTGCTCCGCGCACCGTGCGCACGCAGTTGCTCCCGCCTCCGCCCCGCGCAGCCGGCAAACGCATTCCCGGCTCGCCCGCCGAGCAAGCGGCGTCACTTGTTTCGCTGCTTCAGTCGGAAGCTAAGCTTTTGTAGGTCACTTGTTTCGCTGCTTCAGTCGGAAGCTAAGCTTTTGTAGGAGGAGAGCTAGGGGGACAACTGATTCCTGTCCTTCCCCCATCCTCTTCTATGTTGCAGTTTGTACAGCAGAATGGGGGTATTACGTTGAAGGGCTCGCTGTCTTACTACCCTGCACCCTTCGTCTACTCTGCTGTTCAATAAGTTAGTTTCAGATGATTTACATTTAGCGTGCTTAACTGTTACAGGAGAGGAGCTGCAACATATGCCTAAAACTATACTCGTGTTTGCCGAGAGCCGGGACGGCGCCCTCCGCCGCGTCGCGCTGGAAGCGCTCGGCGCTGCGCGGCGGCTCGCAGGCAAGGACGGCGCTGTCCATGCCGTCCTTGCCTGCTCCGGCGGCGCGGCGGAAGAAGCCGCCGCGCTGCTTGCGCGGGGGGCGGACGTCGTGCATATCGCCGACGATCCTTCCCTCCGCGCCTATGCGCCCGAGGCGTGCATCGCCGCCCTCGGCGCAGCCATGGACGCGGTGCGGCCGGACGCGCTATTGCTCGGCCACACCGCTATGGGGCGCGAGCTCGCGCCCCGAGTGGCCGCGGCCCATGGCGCCGGCCACATCGCCGACGTCACCGCCATCGAAGCTTCTGACGATGGCGGCGACGTCGGCTTCATCCGCCCGCTCTTCGCCGGCAAGGCGTTCGAGCGGCGCAGCTTTACGCCGGGCGCACCGTGGGTGATTACGGTGCGCCCGAACAACCTGCCGGCGGCGGAGCCCGTCGAAGCCGCCGAACGCAAGGGCACCGTTCAGGCTCTGCCGTTCACGGTGCCGCCGCTGTACACCGCCGTGCGCAGCCTGGTGCGCCGCACCGGCGGCCAGCTCGATCTCGCCGAAGCCGACGTTGTCGTTTCCGGCGGCAGGGGCGTGCGCAGCGCAGCGGGCTTCGAGCCGCTGCAAGCGCTCGCGGCCGCGCTGGGCGGCGCGGTCGGGGCCTCCCGCGGCGCCTGCGACGCAGGCTATTGCGATTATGCCCTGCAGATCGGGCAAACCGGCAAGGTTGTCACGCCGCAGCTCTATATCGCCTGCGGCATCAGCGGCGCCATCCAGCATTTGGCCGGGATGAGCCAGTCCCGCGTCATCGTCGCCATCAACAAAGATCCCGACGCGCCGATCTTCGGCGTCGCCGATTACGGTATTGTCGGCGACTTGTTCGAGGCAGTGCCGCTGCTGACCGCCGAGCTTCAGCGCGTCCGCTCCTGATCCCAGCGGTTATGAACATCCCATTCCAAATTACATCTCTATCCCGTTTGTTTCAACAAGCAACTGACTTTAAGCGATAAGCTGCTAAAGTGTAAAACGGAAAAAGGGCGTTCCCCCCATCTGCCTCAACAGGGACAAATGGAGGGGGAACGCCCCTTTTTTACCGCTAATTCCTTCGTTCTACTGCACGATTAACGCCGTAACACCGTTATTCCCCGCAGAAGAACGCCGAGCCGCTCAATATCGAGAGCTTGTCCTTATCCCCGCCCCGCCACAATCAAGCGTAATCCGGGCGAATTTCCCTGATGCAGTCCGGCGACTCGTAGGTCTCGTCACGCACCGCATTGGTAACGGGATACGCCCGCATGAGATACGAATCCATAGCCTCCAGATGCTTGCGCAGGCTGCTGAATTCCGTTATGCGCGGGTTAAGCCAATCCTCCATGCCTTCCTCATCCAAAATAACCGGTACCCGAGGCTGCCATACCGACATCGCGCCGGACGAGGCTGCCGTAATCATCGTGAAGGCCCTTACCTCCTGGCCATTCACGTTTTTCCAACAATCGTACACACCCGCGATGCCGAGCAGCGGCTGGTTCGGGATCACGATATGCATCGCGCGCGGATCGCGTTCCTTCCCGAATTGCTTCTGCCCAAAAAAACCGCTGCACGGCAGGACACAGCGCTGCCTCCGCAGCATCCGATCCAAATAAGGCTTTTCCGATAGGGTCAAATGATCCGCATTAACGGAATCCTTCGCCCAGAAAGGGAACAGCCCCCATCTCGATTCCTGCAGCGTCCGCTGATCGAACCGGTCGTTCATGACGATCGATACCGTTTGCGTCGGCACCACGTTGAACCGGTTCGTATACCCCCGAATTACCTTTTTGACCTGAAACATTTCCACCATATCGCCAATTTCTGCCGTTAACGAAAAACGTTCAATCATCGCGACCACCCTTTTCACGTTGTTTGAACCAGTTTTTGTTAAAAGCAGTCATACTATGCATGGAAAGCCAAATCTTCTCAGGCGAACGATCTATCTGCCTGATTATCTGATACAGACTTCGTCTTACATCGTAAACCGCTTCCGGAACTTGAGCGGCGGCATCCCCGTATGCGAAGCGAACAGCCGCGAGAAATGCGGCGTCTGCCGGAAGCCCGTCTCCTCCGCGACTCGCGCGATCGTCCAGTCGGTCTTGATAAGCAGCAGCTTCGCCTGGTCCAGCCTGTAATAGAGCAAATATTGCTGCGGCGTGCAGTCGAACACCTCTGTCATGCAGCGCGTAATGTAATTCGTATGCAGCTGAAGCACATCGCTCAGCATCGTATTGCTGATCGGGCTGCGGTAATTCAGCTTCAAATAAGCGGCGGCGCGCTCCGCTACCGATACGGCGGCTTTCGCCGCATCCGACCGCCAGCCTTCGTCGAGCATTTGCAGCAAATGCAGGAACCGCTGCTGCCGTTCCCAGAAAGCGCCGTGCGACGAGCTTTTGGCCGCTTCGTGCAGCTGCGAGAAGATATGCTTCGCCTCGTCCGGGTAGGTCAGCTTCATTTTTTTGGGCAGGCGGATCGCATAGGTATAGTAGTCGCCGCGCAGCGAGCCGGTCTGACTGCCTTCGGTTTCCTCCCAAGCGCCGACCGTCTGGAAGTGAATCCAATCGAACACGGTCTCCTCCTCGCACGGCTTCGTGGAATAATGCCACCGGTCCGGCCGCAGGATGAGAACGTCACCCGGTTCGAGCGTCCATCTGCGGTTCTCCTCCGCGACGTGCAGCGCCCCCTTGTTCACGAACAGCAGATCAAATACGCCCAGATTCGTCCGGTTCGGATGCTCTTCGCCGGCTCGGTAGGTTAAACGATTAGATTCTATAAAAAACGGCAAAGGCGGCGAACGGAACGTTAGCAATAATTCCTCTGACAACCTGATCTCTCCCCATTCAAAACGGATGATGAAACGCACGAACCGCAAGCCGGAGTTACGCAGAATACGATTCTGTGATGCCCGGCGTTAAGCAAAAACCGTTTTGCAATCATTTCTTAATTGTGTAAACGCGTGAAACTTCCCCTGTGTAAATATGCAAAAAATGACTACAGACCATGTTACTTGAAATCTGTTTCGTTTGTCTACAATAAAACAAAAAAGACGGCTTCTCATCCCGCTTTTAAACGGTTTGTCTCTTTTTTAATAGAAAAAGGTACACTCTACTCTGAAATGAGAGAATGTACCTTTATTAAAATAGATGAATTTATAAATTTAGCACTTATAACGATATAAGTTGAACGAAAGAAACGAAAGCGTGGAGAGGAGAGAGCAAATCGTTCCGGAGAAACGAAGTGGTCGCTTTTTGCAGTTCAAATGGTTACCTAACAAGGGTTTACCTATTCAGACCATTTGGCTGAAACAGCGATCGTAAGATTGATTTGCTCTCGCAGCGACAACGGCTGATGTAAGTCAATAATTCAACTTATATAGTAGAATGTTCCGGAAAGAATGTTCTTACGGACGATCGGCTAACCCGCGTTTTGCTCCGTAAATCTCGGGGCTAACGGTTTAACGGACGTCAGAAGCGTTATCATCCCAAAATGAACCATTTGAAAAATCTAACGGTCATGAGAAGCCTTATGGGGCCGATTTTCACTATATTCCCATTGATTTATTGGAAATAACGGCTCTTGCGTCCGTTAGATTCCGATATCCGTGGTTTTCGTTATAACGGCTCTCGCGTCCGTTAGATTTCAATATCTGTGGTTTTCTTTGAATTAACGGCGCTCACGTCCGTTAGATTTCGATATTCGTGGTTTTCTTTGAATTACGGCTCTCACATCCGTTAGATTTCAATATCCGTGGTTTTCTTTGAATTAGCGTCTCTCACGTCCGTTGTCAGAAGAAAATAAAGTATTAGACTGAAAAATAAAGTGTTAGACTAGGAAAATAAAGTTGTAGACTTAGAAAATAAAGTAATAGACTGGCAACTGGTGCCCGTTGGTTAACGGGAGCATAAGGAATTTTTGAAAGGTTATTGATACAATAGAAAGGTGGGAGATATTTGATAGAAACAAAGCGTCTTATAATTAGAGAAATGGTGCAGTCCGATTATGATGCATTGTGCGGAATATTGTGTGATGAGGAAGTAATGCGTGCTGCTTATGAAAGTGCATTCAACTTAGAAGAAGCACAAAATTGGCTTAACAGACATCTTAAAAGATATGAAGAATATGGTTTTGGACTTTGGGCTGTTGTATTAAAAGAAACAAACGAAATGATTGGTCAATGTGGCTTGACAATGCAAGGCTGGAGAGAAAAAGAAATTTTGGAAATAGGATTTTTGTTTCAAAAAGCGTATTGGCACAAAGGTTACGCAACAGAAGCGGCAATTGCTTGCAAGGAATACGCTTTTTCAGTTCTTAATGCAAATAGGGTTTATTCTATTATTAGGGACACAAATATAGCCGCTCAAAAAGTTGCTGTTCGAAACGGTATGAATATTATTGATAAAGATACTAAGAATTTTAGGAATATAGATATGGAATTTTTTCTGTATTCTGTAGAGCGAACAAAATGAGCAGGTGAAATTGAAAAAGGTTTCCATGATGAACCCATATACTGTTTGAAATTGAGCTAACGGAGAACGTTAGTTCAACAAAGCGGCGGCAGTCTAATACTTTATTTTCTCGTTCAGAGCTGCCGCCGGTGAAAATATTTGGGTCAGTCTAAAACTTATTTTTCAATACCTGATATTTTTCAAACTCTGAAACAGCGTCAAATCAACCAACCCAGTCTAATACTTTATTTTCTTTGGACCTCCGTTAGATTTCGATATCCATGGTTTTCTTTGAATTAACGGCTCTCGCGTCCGTTACAGTTTGGTCTTATACTTGCGTAAATTCAGAATCGGTCTACTAGGCTTATATTTCACCGCGAAACGGTTGCGTCCTCGGAAGGACGATCGCCAACGTCTCTGCTTGTGACATCAATCATTCAACGACCCCCAACGTCTCTGCTTGTGACATCAATCATTCAATGACCTCCACATACGGGTCTTTACTCTATCCCGCCGCCGCTAGGCTTGCTACCCGTCTGCCCAGGCTTCTGCCCTGCTCTTTCTCCGTCTCCGTCGGATTATATTCGAATTTAATGCTTTCGCCCGCGATGTCGGCGCCCAGCTTCCGCAGCTTCATTTCGATTGTATCTACCGCGCCGCAATAGATGGGATAGGATGTGTCGCCAGAGCCGAAGACCGCCGCCTTCTTGCCGGACAGATCGAGTGTGTCCATTTCTTCGTAAAAATCCGTAAACTCATCCGGAAGATCCCCGTCCCCCCAGGTATAGGCGCCAATGATGATCCCTTCATAATCGTTGAGCTCGGCCGCGCTCGCATCGAACGCTTCCTTGGCTACGACCTCTGCGCCCGCTTCCTTTGCGCCCTCGGCGATCGCCTCGGCCATTTCCTCCGTATTTCCCGTCATACTCGCATAAACGACCAGTATTCTCGGCACCCGTCATTCCTCCGCTTCCCCATTCTTTTATCCTCAGCACGTAGCATGCTATACGTTTAACGATTGGATTCCATTGAATAACGTCGCCATATGGATGCTCTCGCCTTGCATATCGACATCCGTCACCGGACAGCCGAGCTTGACAGGCAGAAGAGTCACCTGATTGCAAAGGATCGCAAACTGGAACAGTCCTCTATCGGTACAAGCGAATACGTCTTTGCCCTTGGCCTGCACGGAGAAAATAAACGGTCTGCCGAAACGGATCCGGTCAAACCTTCCCTTCTTGTCTCCAATAATCAACTCGCCTGAATCGCTTGACCCGATAAGATGTCCTTTGAACACAACCAGGCTTGTTATGCTTGCCTGCAGTTCGAAATGAGCCCATTCATCCATGAAACGGTCATAGAGCGAAATACCGCTCTCGTGTCCGGTAATTAAATACTGGGGCAGATTCAGAAAGTCATAGACCCGCTTATCCGCGCAGGCCATCTTCTCCCATTTGAGACCGGCCTTCGTCCAGAGGCCGTACTCCGTGGCCGCATAGCTGGTTCCGCCGATTTTGCGGTACTGGTAGCACGGTATAGACAGTCCGTCATTTTCCCATACGTCTCCATTCCATTCATATAGGCCGCTGCTCGAGCATGCGTGCAGCAAATCGTGCTGCAGCTGCAGCCGGTTCACATGCGTCCAATCCGGCAGCCCCGAATGAAGCTTCTCCCATTTCCCCTCCGTATCGATCTGATAGACCCCGTGACCGACCGATGCCGCGAACAAGCTGTCCGAACCGGCCTTGATCGATGAGAAAGGAAAGAGCAGCCAGTTCCAGGGCTTACTCGCTTCAGTCTGCATGACATTCTCTCCTCCAAATGCAATATCGCTGCGGGAAGCGTTCAAGCGTTCCCGTTATTATAATTGATAACGATTATCATCTTCATGTATATGATAACCATTATCAACAACGTTGTCAATGATCCCCTTATTCTGTTTATTGGCATCCTGGTGACGGCTGCTTGTGAAACTCCGTACTGCGCATGCGCACCGCAGGATAAACGAAACAGCCGATCAGGGTATATCGCTTCTGATCGGCCGTTACATCATTTCACTTAAAGCCCCAGCTCCAGCTTCAACAATACCTTAATCTGATCCTTCTGAAACTGTACATCGCGTACCTTTACCATATCCTGCAGCGGCAGGTCGATCGGTATGATCATCGTCTCCAGCAAATGAAGGGGGAGCCCGATGTCCTTCACCGACAGCGATTGCGGCCGCAGCGCAATGTTGGAATCCCGCCGCTCCAATCGGTATACCGCATCCAGCACTGCCGGAATTCTATCCTTGTACGTCACATTCATATGGGCGACCAGCCTGCCTTCTTCCAGCTCGAAGAGGGCGCCGTCCAGCCGGACATCTTTCGCCAGCTCGATTGCCCCATCCCCATTCCCGTCGTTCCCGCTAGCGGCATATTTGCCTTGCAGATGCATTTTGATCAAATGATTGATATCCGATTCGGTCAGCACCAGCTCCGGCTTTCGTTTTTTGACCATATCCATGGCTTTCGCTTTGACGTCGATCGGCTCGTAGCTCATGTCCAACTGGTCGTCCGGCGCAATATACGACAGCAGCCACCAGGCTGCGCCGCCAAGCAGAAGGATGACGATCACTAGAGTCGTCAGCAATCTTCTTATCGCTCTCCGCATCCGGCATCCCTCCTATTCCGTTATTCTTGCAAGCAGTGGAGTCAATTTTCATAGATCGTGCTATAATGTATCAAAAATCATGCTGCTGTTTCATGGAAGCCGAGAGGAAGATCCGTTATGAATCTGAACCAAACCCCGACAGAGCGCATAGGCCTCGAAGAAATCGTTCAGGCTCAAATGCATTTGAAGGATGTCGTTACCCGTACGCCGCTGCAGCATAACCGCGTGCTCTCCGAGAGGTACGGCTGCCAGGTGCTGCTCAAGCGCGAGGACCTGCAAATCGTTCGTTCGTTTAAAATAAGAGGCGCGTTTCATCTGATGCGCTCCCTGGATTCCGATACGTTAGCCAAGGGCGTCGTCTGCGCCAGCGCCGGCAATCATGCGCAAGGCGTGGCCTACTCCTGTCAAACTCTTGGCATCCCGGGCAAAATCTACATGCCCAGCACGACGCCGCGGCAAAAGGTGACGCAGGTGTCCTTCTTCGGCGGCTCGCGGGTTGAAGTCATTCTGACCGGCGATACATTCGACGACGCCTATGCAGAGGCGGTTGCCGAAAGCAGCCGAAGCGGCATGGCATTCATCCACCCCTTCGACGACCGCAAAATCATAGCTGGCAACGGCACGGTCGGCCAAGAGCTTATGGAAGCCGCTGAATCCGCGCCCGACTTCGTATTCGTAACCGTCGGCGGAGGCGGCCTTGCCGCCGGCGTTGCCTCTTACGTGAAATCCGTCTCTCCTTCGACGAAGATCATCGGCGTAGAACCGGAGGGCGCGCCTTCGCTGAAGGCTTCGCTGGATGCCGGTGCCGTTACCCCGCTCGATCAAATCGATAAGTTCGTTGACGGCGCGGCCGTTAAGAGGGTAGGCGATTTGACGTTTGCGATATGCCGCGACCTGCTCGACGGTGTCGTTACCGTACCGGAAGGCAAGGTTTGCACCACGATGCTGGATCTGTACAACGAGAATGCGATCGTTGCCGAACCCGCAGGGGCGCTGCCGATTACCGCGCTCGACGCGTATCGTGACCAAATCAAAGGCAAAACGGTAGTTTGCATCGTAAGCGGCGGCAATAACGATGTCGACCGGATGCAGGAAATCAAAGAACGTTCGTTGATTTACGAAGGATACAAGCATTATTTCATGGTAAGCTTTCCGCAGCGCGCAGGCGCGCTTCGTGAATTTCTCGATCAGGTGCTCGGTCCGAACGACGACATTACAAGGTTCGAATATACGAAGAAATCCAACAAGGACAACGGTCCCGCCTTGGTCGGCATTGAGCTGAAGCACCGCTCCGATTACGATCCGCTCGTCGAACGCATGGCGAAGAAAGGCTTTCAATTTCTGGAGCTGAACAAGGATCCGGTCCTGTTTAACCTGTTGATTTAACCAGTTGATTTAACCAGTTGGTCGGCCTGCTGCTTCAATAAACGGATTTTGTGCTTCTCATTATCGGGTTTCAGCAAAACCGCCCAGCCCCCGCAATCGGGAGCTGGGCGGTTTTGGTTTTACCAGGCGTAAGCGCGAGGCGCTTCGCCGCCGGGGCCCGGGAAGATTTCGTCGATGCGTCTAAGCGCGGACTCATCCAGCGAGATTTCCACCGCACGCAGCGACCGCTTGAATTGATCAAGCGTGCGCACGCCGATGATCGGCGCCGTAACGGCCGGATTCGCCAGCAGCCATGCGAGCGATACAAGATCCTCCGGCTCGCCCAGCTCGTCGCAGAATGCCGAATAGGCTTCCAGCTTCTCGCGGTGCTGCTCGAACCGCTTCGAATCGCCGCTGCGGCGGCCTCCGTCCTTGCGGCGGTGATTACCCGCGAGCAAGCCGCCGTCCAGCGGGCTCCATGGAATAACGCCAAGCCCCAGCGCCTGCGAAGCCGGAAGCACTTCCAGCTCAGGCAGACGGCAGAGCAAATTATATTTATGCTGCTCGGATACGAGTCCGATCAAGCCTCTTGCCTTCGCTTCGCCCTGCGCGACCGCGATATCCCAGCCGGCGAAGTTGCTTGAGCCTATGTAGCCGACTTTTCCCTGCGCCGCCGCCGTTTCGAATGCTCCCCACAGCTCGTGCCAGTTGACGCTGCGATCTACGTGATGCATTTGATACAGCTCGATGTGGTCGGTTTGCAGACGCTTCAGGGAACTCTCCAAATGCCTGCGGATTTTATAAGCCGACAAGCCAGCCTCCCGGTTTGGACCGTCATGAGGGTCATGCATATCGCCATATACTTTAGTAGCGAGAACCGTACGCTCGCGTCTTCCGTCTCCTTGCTGGAACCATTTGCCGATAATTTCTTCCGTGCGTCCCGCATTTTCGCCCCAGCCGTAAATATTGGCCGTATCAAAAAAGTTGATTCCTGCGTCCATAGCGGCATCCATAATACGGAATGATTCCTTCTCGTCGGTGTCCACGCCAAAATTCATCGTACCGAGGCACAGCCGGCTAACCCGGAGACCCGATCTTCCTAATTTCGTGTACTGCATACTCTTCATCGCTCCTTCAATTTATGAATAAAATGAATTACTCATTTATTATACAAAAATTACACAAAGTAACCAAACCGCGTAAATGCCCGCTTTACATTCATCCGCTATACTATCGGCAGGAGGTGCGACACATGATAAGATTCGAACAAAACCGGCAGCCCAAATTGTTAATTTTGTACGCTTCCTACGGAGAAGGCCATCTGCAGGCCGCACGCGCCATTCGCGATGCGCTGGAGGAGCAAGGCAACCATCGGACGGTCATGGTTGATCTGATGGCCGAATCTCACCCCTGGCTGAATGAGATGACGCGCCGCTTCTATCAGCGGAGCTATACGCACATGCCCTCCCTGTACGGCTGGATGTATGATTTCACGAGACCGATGAAGCATGATTCGCTGTTTGGCGGCTTGCTGCATTCCTTCGGCCGGGACAAAATAAGGCGGATTCTCGCCGCCGAGCGGCCCGATGCCGTCGTTCATACCTTCCCGCTCTTTGCCCTTCCCGAACTTAAGCGGCGCAAGCGACTATGGCCGCCCTCATATGCGGTGATCACCGACTTTGACCTTCATCGCCGCTGGGTTCACCCGAGCATTGACCGCTATTATGTCGCAACGGATGATTTGAAGAGAGAACTAACCCATCTCGGCATTCCCGGCAGCTCGATTCAAGTAAGTGGCATCCCGCTCAAGCGCGGCTTCCGCCAGGCGGAAGCAACCGCCGAGCTTTACGAGCGGTATGGGCTGCAAGCGGATAAACCGGTCATACTGATCATGCCGGGCGCGCAAGGCGTTATGCCGGACGTAGAGCTGATTTGCGGAGGATTGCTGGAGGATCCGAACGTGCAGGTTGCGCTGGTGTGCGGCTATAACCATCAACTGAGGGAGACGGTACAAAATCAATTCCGGCGCCATCCGGATAGGTCGAGGCTGCATGTCTACGGCTATGTCGAGCAAATTCACGAGCTGATGGCGATTTCCGGATGCCTGATTACGAAACCGGGAGGCGTTACGCTTTCCGAAGCGATCGCGGCCGGGCTGCCTATTTTTATCTACAGGCCGGTTCCGGGCCAAGAGAAACAAAACGCCTTGTACCTGCAGTCCAAAGGAGCTGCAATCTTGGCGTATGCGCCGGAAGAGCTTGCAAGCCAAATCACGAAGCTGCTCGGCGACCCTCTCCGGCTTGCCGCAAGCAGGCTGTGCACCAAACAGCTGCAAGCGTCGCAAACGCCTGCGGAAAGCATTGTTTTGGATATTCTATCCAACTTGCGTATAATAGATAGAGCATCCATTCTATAACCTCGGATAAGGAGCTTGTGCGTGCAAACAGTTCAAAAGTCATGGTTTGGAGCGGAGATGAGGCTCATCTCCGTTATTTTGTTCATTGTCGAATTTGTCAGAGGCGCCGTTCTTGTCAGTCTTCTTCCGATCTACGGCGCCAAGACGTTAGGGCTCGCACCCGATGTGATCGGTATCGCGATCTCTGCCCATTACATAACGGATACGCTGCTAAAAATGGTCATTGGCTATTTGCTCGACCGTTTCTCCATCCGCCTCGTTGTCCTGACCGGACTGATTATATCGCTTGCCGGTGTTTATTTCTTGCAGTTCGCCGAGCTCCCGTGGATGTTCATCGGCTCTGCCGCGTTATACGGCATCGGGATGTCCCCGATCTGGATCGTGTGCCTGACGAGAGTGTCCGAGGAGAAGCGCGCTACGCAGATGGGGCTTCTATACACCATTTGGATGGTCGGCCTTGGAAGCGGACCGATTGTATGTAATATTTTGCTTGATTACAGCGTATCGTTTACGTACCAGCTGCTTGTCTGGATGTCGCTGCTTGCCTGCCTGCTGACTTTCTTCATGAGCAAAGAGAAAGCCGTCAGCCTGCAGCAGCCCCCGCTTCGCAAGCAATTCGCCGTTCTTAAGGCGAGGCTCGGTCATATGAAGCTTCTGCTTCCAGGCATGATATTGCAGACGACAGGCGCGAGCATGCTTGTCCCGATCCTGCCAAGCTTTGCCGATCAGGAGCTTGGGCTGTCCGGCACCCAGTACTCGATTCTGCTCACTGTCGGCGGAGTATGCGCTGCTGCAGGGCTGATTCCGATGGGCCGCCTCTCAGACAAGCTGGGCGGCAAAAAGTGGTTCCTCGTCGCCGGCTTCGGCGCCTTTGCGCTCGGACTGTACATGCTGGCATGGGGACTCTCATTTTGGTATTGTTTACTTATAGCCATCACGCTTGGCCTATCTTATGCCGCCGTGCTTCCCGCTTGGAATGCGCTGCTCGCGACCTATGTGCCGCCGAAGCAGGAAGGGCTCGGATGGGGCATATTGTCCACCTTTGAAGGCATTGGCGTTATGATCGGTCCGGTTGCCGGAGGTTTTATCGCGGCCTGGAGCGGGGAAACCGCCGTCTTCTGGGTCAGTGCCGTCCTATTCGGGCTCATAGGCGCCTTTTATTTATGGTTTCCCTTTCAAGCCTTCGCGGCAAGCGGCGATGCTACAAACAAGTAGAACGGAGTTACCTGTATGAATGAATGGGTCAATTGGATGGAATATATTAAGCATATGGACCTTGATTCGATCCAGCGGACGCTGGAGAGTTATTCCGGGTGGGGACCTCTCCCGGGCATCCTGCTTCCGATGATCGAGTCGTTTCTCCCCTTCCTGCCGTTAATTGTCATCGTTGCGGCAAATGCGAATATTTACGGCCTCGGCTTCGGTTTCTTATTTTCGTGGATCGGCGTGACGGCCGGAGCGGTATGCGTATTTTGGATCAGCCGCAAGCTGGGCCGCAACGTCAAGGGAAAATTGGAGAGGCGCTTTCCCAAATCGGAGCGGTTCTTCAATTGGGTCGAGCGAAAGGGCTTTACGCCGCTCTTCCTGCTTGCCTGCTTCCCCTTTACCCCGTCCATTGTCATTACCGTCGTATCCGGTCTCAGCAAGGTGCCGTTCCATACGTTTCTGCTTGCAACTATTCTCGGCAAATCCGTTATGATCTTCAGCATATCCTTGATCAGCTTCGACATCGGCAATCTCGTCGACGAACCATGGCGAATCTTCGTGTCCATCACGGCCGTTCTTGTCATGTGGTTTGGCGGGAAAAGGCTGGAATCACGCTATCAAGTCAACGGATAAGGCGGCGTGATGACGGCTTTATTCCTGAACGGGACCATGTACGCGGCTATGCCTTTCATGTCCTGGTTTGACGCCGGCGCCACCGCCATCGTCCTCCTCGTCGCCGGAGCGCTGCTTGGCGGCATGTTCATGTTCGTCCGAATCGCCACGGACGATTCCGACAGATATAAGGAGTTGAAGGAAATCGTGGAGACGCTGTTCGGCACCCCTGCCCATCTCAAGCGGCAGCCGGAGGAGAATGCCGGCTCAACTCCCGCCAAGAGCCAATCCGCCGCGTCTTCCGGTACGGTAAGCCCCTTCTCCGAGCCGTGTCCCGCCTGCGGCATTACAGTCACCGAACGCGATTCGGACTGCCCCGCCTGCGGTTTGCGTTTATTGTAAGGCCTCCTCCCTTTTAACCGCTTGCACTCATACATATCTTCCTTTTGTGGCAAACTATTGAGGATCTTCTTGTGAAGATATCGCCTATGATGAATACGCAGGAGGGGTGACCACATGGCAAACGAGCATACGTCTAATCAGCAGAAAGCAGCAAGCAAGGCGCAATCGAAGGCAGACCGCGGCCAGGCCGACAAACAAGCGGCTAGCGATCTCCAATCGGATGCTGACCGCGCAGCGGTGCCGAAGCACGGATTATAAGCACAGGAAGGTTGGTTGACACGATGAGCAATCAAGATCATCATGAAATGAATCCGATGTCCGGCGAGCCGGTCGAGGTCAGAGGCGTTTACAGCAACGAATTGGGCCGTGAAGAGAAGCTGGATCGAGGAGATGTCTTCCCGGCTGATCCGCAGATCGGAACGACAGAATGGGAGCTCGTTGAGCTCGAATTCAACAATCACCATAAAGGACATACCGATCCGCGACTAGTGCCGCATGATGACGACGACGATCCGGAAGCGCATATGCAGCATCCCCGCCGTCACACGACCACTAGCAAGAAACAGGATAAACAGTAGTTATAGTAGAACAGACATCCAGCAGGACGCATCAGGCCGGAACACGAAACTCGTGTATCCGGCCTGATGCGTCTTGGTTTACGACTGCACTTCCTCCGTATCCTCCAAGCCGGCGTCTTTCGCCTGGTCTTCCCGCTGCTGCACTTGGTCAAGCAGCTTATCCAGCCGCCGCAGATGATAGGCATACTCGAATAGGCCAGATGCGACAAATACAAGCCGCTTATGCCCATCCGGATCCTCCAGAATCGAGGCGGTCAGTTCCTCGATCAGCCGGTCCTCCCGCTCGTCCTCCGGCTCAATCTGCGCTTTTGGCTTCATTTTTCCATCGGCCTTCAGCAAAATATTCTCGTGATACTTCGTCAAATCCTCAAGTCGGCGGTCAAAGCGCTGCGCCCATTCGCCCGCATTTGGCGAGGCAAAGTAATGCTCCTCCACCAGATCCAGCAGGTCCGCCCCTTTCTGCAGCGTCTTGATCAGCTGCTTCGACAGGAGCAGCTGGCGGGCATGGCTCGTCTTCGCGCGGGCCAGCAACTTGCGCTCCTCCTCGAATACGGCATAGCTTTCCTCCAGCTTGCGAAGCGTGCCGTGAAGATGTTCCTTCTCCTTCCGGAACACCTGCTCCTTCATCTCATTCGAGATCGCGGTCCGCAGCAGCAGCGAAAGCTGGCCGTACGCCCGTTGAACAAGCGCAGTGAATTGCCTGCGCGGCCGCGGCGGGAAGACAAGCACATTGACGGCGAACGATGCGCCGATCCCGGTTAACACCATTAAGAACCGCTCGACCGCCGAATCCCAGCCTTGCCCGTTCGCTTCCATAATGGCCACAACCGTAACGAGAGTCAGGCTGATCGTACCCTCCATCCGCAGCCGGATACTGATGAGAATGACAACGATACAGACAAGCCCGACCGCTATCGGCGTATGTCCGAACAACCGGACGGCGGCAAGCGCGATTAGCGCGCCGAGCAGATTCGTTTGCACCTGATCCGTCACTCGTTGCCAGGAACGGTAGATCGACGGCTGTATCGTGAAAATAGCCGCAACCGCCGCAATAAGCGGAGACGCGAAGCCGAATAGGCCGCTTAGATAGATCGCTAACGCGACCGCCATTCCCGTCTTTAATACTCTTGCGCCAATCGTCATAGAGGAACAGCCTCCGTCAGCTGCAGCTCTGCGGAAGCCGCCTCCCTCCCGTTAACCCAGATCGATATCCGGTGAATGCCGGCATAATGCTTGCGCGTCGTTAAATCCGCGAAGCGGTGCACGCGCGAACCTTCCGGAGCGGCGCCCCCGGCAAATTCCCGGTCAGACAGCAGAAACCGTTTCAACGACGTTTTACCGCCGGATTTCACAAAATCAATGCCATACTCAATCCGCAGCTTCGCCCGCTCCCCCTCGCGCAGCCGTACGCGGTAATGAAGCGCAGCCTCGCCTCCGATCGGAACGCTCGTTGGCGTCACGCTAACTTCCGCTAACGAAACCAGCGGGTTTGCAGCGTCATCCTCTTCATGCTCCGTATATCCGAACAATGCCATCACACGCGGATTGGCTTTCTTGATCAGCGTCCGGCAGCCGTGCCTGACGATCCAGTCCGTCTTATCGTCCTGCCCGATCCATGATGCGGCCAGCTCCGCGACGAGCTCCGGATGGTCCTTTGCGATATCATTCAAATTGTTCGCCACGCTCTTGCGCACATAGAGGGACGAATCGCGCTTCAGCTTGTCCAGTATCGGAAGGACGGGAGACGGGTCCCGTTTAAAAAGCGGCAAAGCCTGTGCCCAAGGCAGGCGCGGTCGGATGCCCTCGCTTGCCAGACGCCGCACATGCTCGTTCGGATGCTCCGCCCAGGCCAGCATCTGCGCAACCATCCGGTCAGGATCGGCTAATATAAACGCCCGAACCGCAAATTCAGAGGTCGAGCGTTTCGTGAACCGCTCCAGCGCCGCTATCGATAGATCCCAATTTTCAGACGCCATGCCAAAAACCTCAACAAAGTCGGGAAAAAACAAATAAGGCAGCCCCGTACATTTCTCATCGATGCGATATAACACAGCCAGCGCCTCTTCGTAGGCTTGAGGCAGGGCAGCGCCAAGCGCCGCCGTTATTTTACGCGTACGGGCTTTCAGCTCGAGCTGCTCCCAATCTCCGTCCCTCACGTTCCCGGCAAAGGCCGTCCCGTCGAATGGCGCCCAGTCCGATTTCACCAACCCGGCAAATCGTTCAATAAATAATCCGTCATATATGGCCTTAAGCGGCTCCGCCAACGCAAATCCTCCTCCTGCATTCCTCATTCTTATAATTTAACAAAAATAGCCCGGAAACGCACCTTCCGGAGCGCTCCTGGGCTGTCTTCAATACATTCGCCGCTTAGGCGTAACGGCCGATTACGTCTGAAAGCTGCTGGGCAATTGCGTTCGGACCTGCCGCAAGCTGCTCATTGGTAAAGCGGACGCGGACAAACGATTCGTCCATATCCATCGCTTCAGCGAAGAAGCTCGACAAGCCGCGCGCGCGGCGGTCGATCTGAAGCACCAGCTCGACTTCCCGGTCCGACGGGTAGAACATCAACTCGAGCTCATCCAGCCTGCCGCGGAATTGCGTTGTCGGCACGAACTCCAGCTCTTGCACGAACGGCATTCCCCGGCCGAGACGGGAGGAATACTCGCACTCCGCCTTGCGCAAGCGGAACCCTAATACGTTAACGGCTTCAAGCACGGTATTCATCGGTGCCGTCGGAACAACTTCAATGCGGTCATTGTCGCCCGGATCTACGCCGCCGCGTACGTCTAGCTCCGTCTTCACCCATACCGGCGCGCGTCCGATCGTAAGCGGCGTCTGATGAGGCAGCCGGAACGAGAACGGCACCTCGCGCTGCTCTCCCGCCTTAAGCGTGAACGGCGCGCTTACATGGAATCGGCCGACTTCTCCGCGCTGCGTATATTTATTGTCATTGCTTTCGCGTATATATTCTGTCATAACCGATAGCTGGATCGTTTCAATTTGCTGTTCTACGTTGCCGCCCTGTATCCGTACCACTCCGCGGACCTCTTCGCCCGGTGAATAGCGCGGCTTCTCAAGCAGCGTATCAATCTTTGCAGAGCCAATTCCGATACTGGCCAAAAAACGGTTAAACATGTTTACGACCTCCACTCAATTGGTAGTTACCTTACTGCATAAGCATATTACGGCATCTTGAAAAATAGGTTTCAATTTGGGAACGCCGTTATGACATGCCGTTATGTAGACTTGGAATGCTTCTTATAAGGCAATCGGATCCGGAAGATCGTTCCGACGCCCATTTCGCTCTCTACCGTAATTCGACCTTGATGGTTATCAATGATTTTGTAGGTAACCATCAATCCGAGGCCGGTTCCCTTATCCTTCGTCGTATAGAACGGCTGCCCAAGCGTGGACAGCTGCTCCTTTGAAATGCCGGATCCTTCATCCTGTATCCGGATGCCGATCGCTTCCGACTCATCCAAGGACATGTCGACCGCGACCACTCCCCCGTCCGGCATCGCTTCGATCGCATTTTTAAGCACATTAATAAAGACCTGTTTCAATTGATTCTCTACGCCCATTACCCACAAAGGCTGATCGTCCGAACGGTAGTCAATGATGACATTATGCAAATTAGCCTGCGTTTCAAGCAGCGTGAGCGTTTCAGCCATCATCTGCCGGACATCCCTGCACGAGAAATCGTATACCTGCGGCTTGGAGAGCATCAGCAGCTCGCTAACGATGGATTCGATCCGGACAAGCTCCGATTTCATAATATCATAAAAATGGCCGTTGTCCGTTCTGCCCGAAGCGATAAGCTGCAAAAAGCCTTTTAACGAGGTGAGCGGATTACGGATTTCATGCGCGATGCCTGCCGCCAATTGCCCCGCCACATAGAGCTTCTCTGAATTAATTAACAGCTCTTCGTTCTTCTTCCGTTCCGAAATGTCGCGGATAATGAACTGCTCGATCTGCCTGCCCGAGAAGGTGGCGCTCGCTCTCACGATTTCCGTATACAGCGGCTTTCCTTTCATGGAATGCCACAGCAGCTCAATCGGCTTAACCTGTCCGCTAATATGTCCGGCCTTCAGCCAGGCGGCCATTTCCAGATGACAGCTCTCATCCAATCGCCGGTAGATACAAGTTCCAATGATGTCGCACTCGCTCAGCGCCTCGAACATCGTCAGTCCGGCGCGGTTGATAAACTCCCACTTGCCTTCGCTGATTAAGGCGATCGTGTCCAAGGAGTTCTCAACCAGCAGCCTGTACCGCTCGTTAATCTGGCTGTACCGGTTCGCCGCGATCCAGGTCGTGAGACTAAAGCTGAGGATGATCAACGTGGAGACGCCTAGCATGAACGCCAGCAAAAACAAATAGTCATTCATTTGCTCCGTCGACAGGATGTCGGAATACTCCAGTGTCAAAGCATGCAGCCCCAGCTGGTGCATCAGCATATTGGACAAGCCGAGCGCAAGGCTGCCCTTTAGCTTATATTTAGCCGGTCTCTTCTTCTCCAGCCAGTAAAGAGCCAAATACGCCCCCGCGAAGCTGGCCATAAAAGAAAATCCGTACATCAGCCAGTTCATGTGAAACCGGATAACGGAATCGGAAAGCATCGACATATAGTGGAGCATCGTAGCGCCAATCGCCATCAGCGCGGCGCTGAACAGAAGTCTGCCTCCGGAAAGCTCCCTCTTGCGCAATACGAGCAAGGCCAAATAAATAATGATGCCGCATACGATCAGAATGAGAAGAATATTCCAATCAATAATGATTCTATAGTCGGACGCCAGCAAGGATACGACATGCATCGTCCATATGCCAAGCCCGAATACGGCAGCCCCGCCCGTTGTCCAGTTCAAGCTGTCCGTGCGTTCTCTCGGCTGCGCTTGATCGACCATATTCAGCATCGTATAGGAAGCGAAGCACATGATGGTCAACGAAAGCGCCAAGTAATAGGGGTCTCCCTGAATGATAGGGTCGTTCATGGTACTCCTTCAATTTCAAAATATTTACTTGCTCAATAGGAAATTCGACAATATCCAATAAAATCCTTTCTTACGTTCGTGGAAAATTGCATATTTTTGTCAGAAAATAAGATGAGAGTTTCTCAGCATCCCTTTTTCGGCTAAAATGGTAGAATGGACTCGGTAGATTCGGTCTATACTTGAGAGATAAGATAGGAGTGAAATGATGAAAATCATAAAAGAGTTTAAAGAATTTGCCATGAAAGGCAATGTCATCGACCTCGCAGTCGGCGTTATTATCGGCGGCGCATTCGGGAAAATCGTAACCTCCCTCGTCAATGACATTATTATGCCGCCGGTCGGCGCTATATTGGGCTCTGTCAGTTTCAAGCATTTGAAGTTTTATCTCGTAGACACGGATACGATGACAGAGGAAGACTTAGCAAAGGCCCCTGCTATCGCCTACGGCCAATTCATCAATGTTTTGCTGGACTTTTTGATCGTTGCATTCTGCATTTTTATGCTTATAAAAGTCATTAACGTTCTCCGCCGCAAAGAGAAGAAGGCGGAAGAGAAGCCGGCTGAACCGACGGAGAAGGAGTGCCCGTACTGCTTGTCCCAGGTGCCGATCAAGGCAACGCGCTGCAAGCACTGCACGTCCCAGCTGGAGGCTGCCCAGCATGGCTGAGGAGCTGTTCGATATTTATGACTGGCAATTGCGTCCGCTCGGAACCGCTACGCGCGCGGAGACCCATGCGCACGGGTATTGGCACCGCACCTTTCACTGCTGGCTGACCAGACGCGAAGAGAACCGCCGATTCGTGCGGTTTCAGCTTCGCCAGGCCGGCAAAGACACGAATCCCGGCTGCTATGATATTACGGCTGCCGGCCATTTATCCGCCGGAGAGACGATTCGCGATGCCGTGCGGGAGCTCGAAGAGGAGCTTGGCGTAACGGCTGCGTTCGAGCAGCTCATTCCGCTGGGTCAGATTCGCGAGGAAGCAAGCGGCGAGGTGAACGGCGCGCTATTCATCGACCGGGAGGTCAGCGACGTCTTTGGCCTTGTCTGCGAGACGGCTTTGACGGAGCTGCGGCTCCAGCCGGAAGAAGTGGCCGGGATTTACGAGGCCGACCTGGATGAGCTAATTGCTTTGTTCGAGGGCTCGCTTGGCGAGGCTGCAGCGATTGGCGCCGAGCTTGACGGCAATACAGGCAGCCTGACGCCGGCGCGGCGGTCCGTGAAGGCAAGCCAATTCG
Organism: Paenibacillus harenae DSM 16969; assembly: GCF_000422465.1. Classification (GTDB taxonomy): domain Bacteria; phylum Bacillota; class Bacilli; order Paenibacillales; family Paenibacillaceae; genus Pristimantibacillus; species Pristimantibacillus harenae. Next base: position 633,869 of record NZ_KE383844.1, read on the forward strand.
TACCGCGCGATGCGTCTTATTATGTGAGCGTGCTTCGGGCGCTGCGCGATTGTACGTAACTTGAGCATCGCCTCCGCTCGAGCGGCCGCGAACCCCCCACGCTCTCTCCCAATTGCTGTACCACATGTCAATTAATCCATGGATATTATAGAACTCCGTATACCGTGGCGCCAGGTCGAAATCATCCAGCTCCGGCTGATTGTACAACTGGGCCGCCATTCCATGGAAGCAGCCGTGCAGCTCCATTTCGATAAAGCTTCCCAGTTCGTCAAGCGTCCGGAAGGACAGCGGGTTATACGTAACCCTCTGTTCCGCGGCGGCTTTGTAGCAGGGCGTGCGGCGAAACGCCTCCGGCACCTGCGTCCAACCCGCAATCAGCCTCCGGTCATACCCCTGCCGGTCATACCAGCTGTACACACGATTAATGTAATCGCGATGAAACCGCAGAAATTTTTCTCCAAATCCCGGCGGAGGCACAGTCCCCGGGGTCACATGATTCGTATGATGCCACACGCGGTGCTCATCTAACAGCGCTTGCGGAAAATTCGGTATTCGCGGCATCCCGTTTCCCTCCATGCTTGTTCGTTTTTTCCGGTATTCACTCAGCTCAGCTTATAGTATGCGATGGCATGCGCCTGCGTGAGTATATGCCCATATCCATGTACCCGATGAGCATCGTCCGCATTCATCCTTCTCGTCAAATATGTATCGGTCAGATAGCGCCAGTCTCCCAGAAATTAAAAGAGCTGCCCGAAGAGTCTACAGACTCCCTGGACAGCGCCTATCTACTAAAATCTAGAACAAGGAATTATGGCGGCGGCATTGATCTTGCACACTTCTAACACAAATATCGAACGTAACCGTTACGTCGTTGTATCTGCCGAATTGACAGCAGATTCTAACGCAATCCTTATCGCGCATTCTGAAGAAGCTTACTACGCGGCAGTCGCAATCCAGCAACCGCTGAATCGTTCTCGCGTCGTGGCAGCGAATGGCTTTCACCAGCTTCTCTGCGACATTTTCGTTTCTCAGCTGATCAAAAATTTTGCTTAGCTCTTTGCCGGCTTCCTGCACTCCTTCAACAGCCGGATCCTGTTTTCTGCGACCTTCGCTCTTGCATCCGCAGCTAGAAGAAGATATGCGTACACGACGACGCGAAGATTTGCGAGTTTTTACGCTGCGAACTTTCACTTTTAATTTGGCGGACATTTCTATCCCCCCTTCCCTCCTGAATATACTCTATTCTATGTTCTAGTAAGAGAATGGTATGGACGTATAGTCCCCGACAAATGTTGAAATCGGATTTTTCACATGGCGAGCCCTTTCGACAGAAGGTTGTCCATTTAGACAACAGCGGTCTACCGCGGCGCGTGGAATCATACATATGAATGGAAGGAATTGTCGATGAAAGAGGTGAGCAGTCATTTGTTCGAACGAATAAATCGGCTTCAGGTAGAGCTGCCGCCATCCCCTTATGCGGATGCGAATGCCGCGGCGGCTGTTCAAGAGCTGCTTGGCGGTAAATTCGGTGAAATGTCTGCACTGAACAATTACATGTACCAGTCGTTTAATTTCAGGGAGAAAGAGCGGCTTAAGCCATTCTATGATCTGTTGGCCATCATAACGGCGGAGAAATTCGGTCACGCAGAGCTTGTAGCCGCGGCAATTAATAGGGTGCTTACCGGCACGACAAGCCCCGGCGACCCCAATTCGGCGCCGAAGAAGGAGGGCCTAAGTAAACGCAACAGCTATTTTTTCACCCGAACGGCGCAGGCCTCGATGCCCGGCGATTCCATGGGCCGTGCCTGGTCAGGTGACCATGTATGCAGCAGCGGCAATCTTGTGCTGGACCTGCTGCACAATTTCTATCAGGAATGCGGCGCTCGCACGCACAAAATGCGGGTCTATGAGATGACCGAGCATCCGACTGCGCGGGCATTGATCGGCTTCCTGCTCGTTCGAAGCGGCGTTCACGTGCTCGCCTGTGCGAAAGCGCTGGAATTAGCGACAGGCGCCGACGTGAAAAGCCTGATTCCTATTCCCGACCTCAGCAACAACCGCTTCGAAACGGCACGGAAATATGAAGCGATGGGGCTGGGCAATAAGCTGTACACGTTCAGCCCGAATGATTACAAGGATGTCGTGCTGATCTGGCATGGCCAGAATCCGCTCACCGGCGCGCAGCTCGAAGTCATTCAAGGAGCGCCGCAAGGAGCGCCGATGCCGGATCTGAGCGAGGTGCCCGAGGAGTTCGCGCCCGGCATCTCGCAGGAGAATTTCATGGGAATCGCGCAGCGGCTCCGGAAGAATGCCGGTCTATAGCCCGAACGAGATCACGCAGCCTAACCAAGAAGACCTCCTTATTCGCCGGCAGCGGCTTGCTTGGAGGTCTTCCCCGTCTCTTCATTTCTTCGCGTGCCCGCTGTGGTATACTTGGGCAATAACGAGAAAAATGAAGGTGATCACGATGCAATTTCTAGCCATGCTCACGATGCTTATCGATCATATCGGACTCATCTGGTTTCCCGAAGATGCAGGCTGGAGAATCGTCGGACGGCTGGCAATGCCGATCTACGCTTATGCCATCGTGCTCGGTTACTTCCGAACAAGCCATATAAACCGTTATTTGAAACGATTGGCCTGGATTGCGCTTATCTCGCAGCTGCCTTATCAATTTGCCTTTCACCTGCTTGAAGTCAATACGGTAGGCTCCTTATTCATGTGCCTGCTGCTTCTTCGCCTTCTCGACAAATATAAGGGGAAGCCCGCCGTTCCGTATTTGATCGCAGCTGCTTTCGTTATCCTGCTTGAAGTGCTGCCCTTCAGCTACGGCGCCTATCTGGTTCTGCTCGTATTGATTTACCGCTATGCCGAAGCGCAATGGATGACGCTGCTTCATTTCTCGCTCAATGCGGCCAGCGTGTTCGTAAAAGGCTGGGTTCTTCAACTATTCAGCGTGTTTGCTACCGTGTTCATCATCTATTTACCCGGCTTTCTGCGCAGTCTCGACAAAATCCGCATGCCGCGATTCGTCTGGCGCAGCTTTTACCCGCTTCATCTAACGATTCTTGCCGTGCTCTCGTATTACATGAGCAATCAAAGCTTTCAGGAATTATTGGACTTTATGTAAAAAGTTCCTTATGAACGGAGCCTGTTCATCAGCTCCCTCAGCTCTTGCCCGCACAATGCGGCTGAATGCCAGCCCGGTTCATCCTGTCCGAGCAGCCGTCGCACAAAATGGGTAACGGCCTGCGGAAGCGCAAGCTCTTCCTCCCAGCCGCGCTCTCCCTGCCCTTCATCCGGCACATATCCCGCATACATCATGAACAAGAACAAATGGCCCAGTCCGTATAGATCGCTGGCGGGAACGGGGACTCTCATCCGCCTTTTCACTGCCGACCAGCTGCTGCCGGCTAAGACATCCGCTTCCGCAGCGGCAGGCTCCGTTTCCTTCAATCCAGAGCGCAGCGGCTCCGGAAGCCGCTCGCCGATCCGGCAGGATAGACCGTAGTCGATCAAATAAATCCGATCCTCCTGCATCAGCACATTCGGGATGCGGACATCCCGGTGGACAAAACCGGCTTGATGCAAATAATCCAGTGTCTGCAAGAGTTCCTTGACGATACGAAGCGATTCCAGCAGCGAAAATGTGCGGCCTTGCGCCATCATTTTATGCTCCAGATTATCGCCTTCGACGAGCTCCATAATAAGCGCTTCATGGCGGCCACGCCTCTCGTACCGAATCCACTGCGGAATTCGCGGATGCCGCAGCTCCTGCAGTATCCGGCTTTCCCGCTCCAGCAGCAATCTTCCGAGCTCCTTCTTGCTGGGCATGTTTCGTTTCAGAAGAACGGTTCGGCCTGTCTCCATATCCGTGCATGCATAAGCTTGGCCATAGCTGCCCATACCAAGAAAACGATTGATGCGATAGCGGCCCATCCATAGAATGCCGGTCCTGAGCGGATAGTCCTGCCACTGGCGGATCATTTCCGAGCCTCGCGCTATTGGGTTCCACACCGTTACTCACCTCCGGGAGCGGCAAAGATGATGCTTTCGAAGCGAAGTTTTGCTTCGCAAAACTTTTAAGCGCCTAATTTTACAATATCGCACATCAATCCACAACTGTCCTAGAAACCTTATCGACAAAATAACGTACTTATTAACATATGAAAGCTTACGCTTTCGAAATCCTTTTTTGCTTCACAAAACATTAAGCGTATGCTTTCGAAGCGAAGTTTTATCCAAAAAATTTTTCAGGAGGTTGATATCATGTTCAAGCATCTGCTTCAACGTTTATTGCACTCCGTTACCGGCCGCAAAAATCACGGCTATCATCACTATAGCAGCAGCGATTACAAGAAAGGCTATCATCAGCCGCAAAATCGTCCGCCCTACTACCCGCCGAAGGGACACGGCTATTACAAAAAAAAATACAGCAGTTACTCCAGTTAAGCAAAAAAGAAACTCGATTAATGTCGAATTTTGTTGAATGTTAGGAAAATGTAAATAAAATAAACAAAATCCTGACGACTGTTTCATAAGCGGCTAAAAGATTTACGTTAGAATGGGGGAAATCGATCGGAGGTGTCAGCATAAATGATGAAAGTCATTACCTTCAAAAGTCGTTCGGTCCCTGTCTACTACCCTAACGAACAATCCGCATCAGTAGATCTGCTTCATCATAAATTGTACGAATTGGAATTAGACTTTGATTTCCGCAAAAAATGGAGACGTATCAAATCCGTAGAAATGGTACGGGATGTCGCTATTTTTCAATACAACGACGGAACGAAGCTTTACCTGGAAGTATGTTAGGCCGCATAAGCCAAAAGACCTGTTGACACACGCGCCCCGTGTGATTCTTCAGGTCTTTTTGCATTCCTTTCATGCGGAAAAGGAGCCTCAACGCTGCTTGGCGAATACCAATGGGGTACGGCATTTATCCGGACTAAGGGAGGAAACAAGAAGATGAACGACAGCCGCAGCCGTCTAAAGCCCGAAGTGTGCGCCTACCTTGAGCGTATTGGGTATGAAGGCAGCACGGAGAACAGCGCGGAAGTGCTTGCCAGGTTACAGGAGTGCCATCTTCACCGTGTGCCTTACGAGAATTTCGATATCTTGCGGCGGAAGCCGCTCTCGCTTGAATTGGATGATCTGATCGATAAAATAATCGTTCGGCGGCGCGGCGGCTACTGCTTCGAGTTAAACGCCTTGTTCGGCTGGCTGCTGCGGGAGCTTGGTTATTCCGTAACCGACTTCGTTGCCCGTTTCTGGCGCGACGAGCCTAATCCTCCGCCTAAGCAGCGGCATCATGTTCTTAAAGTCGAAGTCGATGGCGCGTTCTATTTGTGCGATGTAGGCGTGGGTGGAATTGTGCCTCTCCGGCCGATCAAGTTGACCGAGGGAGAGGTGCACGTGCAGGGCTCCGAGAGCTACCGCATGGAACGCGACGGGCAATTCGGCTGGGTGCTATGCGAATCCCATCACGGCCAGTGGCGGTGGCTGTACTCCTTCACCGAGGAGCCAAAGCTGCCTAAAGATTTTATTATGGCTACATACTGGTGTGAGAACGCTCCTGAATCTATATTTACGAGAAATCCTATGGCTGCGGTGCGAACCGCCGAGGGACGCAACACGATTGCCGGAGAACAGTTTCGTATTTTCACCTCCGAAGGCGTTAAGACGCTGACGCCCCATTCGAAGGAAGAGTATAACGAGGCGCTGCGCACTTATTTCGGAATCGTGCTGGAATAAGCATTCATTGAGGCCGGCTCGGAACGGCGGATCATTGACAGGTCGAGCAAAGCCGACTCCATCGGCATGCTGAGGAGCAGCCCCTGTACGTAATCGCAGCCCCATTTGCGCAGCATCAAATATTGATCGTCATATTCAACGCCATCGGCTATGACCTCCAGCCCAAGCCTGTGAACAAGCTGAATAATGCTTTCGACGACGATTCGTTCCGCGCTGTCATTTTTCATCTTGCGTATAAAGGACTTATCGATTTTCAAGCATTGAATAGGTAATTTATTCAGGTTTGCCAGGGAGGCGCAGCCGGTTCCGAAGTCGCCCAATACGGTACGCACGCCCGATGCGCGGAGCCCGCTTAGCGCCGCTAAGGCTGTATCTGAAGTAGAAATAATCGCATGCTCCTTGATTTCGAGTTCAAGAGAGGCTGGAGCAAGATTGTACTCCTTCAGGATATGCAGCACCGTCCGGGCGAATGTCGGGTCCTGAAGCTGCAGCGGAGATACGATAACCGACATGATCAGACGGCTGTTCGTACCGATGGGGTTCAGCTCGCGCAGCATCCGGCATGCTTCGCGCAGAACCCACTCGCCGATTGGGATGATTAACCCGCTATGCTCGGCGAGGGGGATGAATTCGAACGGCGTAATCATGCCCAGCTCGGGATGATTCCAGCGGATTAGGGCTTCAAAGCCTCGGAGTCTCCCGTCTTCCGTGTGATAGACCGGCTGATAGCTCAAATGAAACTGGCGCAAAAAAAGAGCAGGCCGAAGCGCCGCTTCGATATCTGTCCGTCGATTCAAAAACAGCGTATCCTCCATATTGTAAAACCGCACCCGATTGCCGCCGTGCTCCTTCGATTGGTACAAGGCCAGTTCGGCACGGCATATAAGCTGTCCACTCGTCCGTCCATCCTTCGGATATACCGCTGCGCCGATGCTGGAAGATAAATAATGTTCGGTTCCATCGAACTCGATGGGACGTTCAACCGCGTTTTTGATCGCCTCAACGGCCAGCAAACCTTGCCTATCCTTGCCCTCGAGCGGCATCGCTACGAGAAACGTATTGCCTCCGATCCGCCTAACTGTCGAGGATACCGTTCTCGATTCCCTGAGCCGTCTGCTGACCATACCCAGAACATAATTGCCGAATTCCATGCCCTTCGTTTCATTCACGCAATAAAACCGGTCCAAATCAATAAGCGCCACGATCATCTGCAACCCTGCCGCACGAACAATGCTCACCGCTGCCTCCAGCTGCGCAAAAGCTTCATTGCGGCCGGCCTGACTGGCCAATGCATCCCCCATTATTCCACTCCCTATACCGATCCGTTAATTTATTCCAGTTTGCCAATAAAGTATTAGGAAAATTAAGCAGATAGCTTTAGAAGAGTGTTAGACTTCTTAATAAGCGCGCAAGCAGAAACGCCTATCAGCGACCTTGTCAGAGGACGCAAACCGTTTACTTCCGAGAACCATCCCGGCTTATTGAGGTGAGGCGAACAGATGCTGGCGTAGTTTCCAAAATTGAAACTAAACGGCGGAGTCTGGTGCTGAATCGGTATATTCCCAGCTTTATGCAATTTTCATCCAAATCGGGGAATCTCATAAATTGCTAATCATCGTAAAAGAACCATCCCGGCTTATCGGAATGGTTCATCTAGAGATGGTCTCTATTCATAGGCTAACTCTGGCTTATGCTGGGATGCTGCGCTATGTACTTATAGCCGAAGCCCCATACCGTCCGGATCAGCCTAGGCTCCTTCGGGTTCTGTTCGATCTTCTTCCGAAGATTGACGATATGTACATCAATGGCGCGATCCGTAACGAAAGAATCGAAACCTCGAATCGCATTGATGAGTTCTTCCCGGCTAAACACTTTGCCGGGATGGGCCAGAAAGAGCTTCATCAACTCGTATTCCGAGAAGGTGGTTTCCACCAATTGCCCTCTTACGAGCAGCAGCCTCCGCTCATAATCAAGCTGGATCGCCTCATGCTCATCAACCGTCTCGACCGCAGCCGCAATTTGGAAAGCCGTCTCGGCCCGCAGCGAATTCGAACGTCGAATTAACGCCTCGACACGGGCCGTCATTTCATGCATGCTGAAGGGCTTGCACATATAATCATCCGCGCCTGCCTTCAATGCCTGAACGCGCTCGGATACCTCGCTCTTCATCGAAAGAATCATAATGGGAACATTCGAACGTTTTCGAATATGCGCGCACACTTCCATACCATCCAGATCAGGCAAAATTAAATCAAGCAGCACCAGGTCCGGCGAAAAGTCCGCGGCAAGCCGCAAGCCCTCATCCGCGCGGTATGCCTGCATGACGGAGTAGCCCTCTTCCGATAAATACATAGATAGCATATCACTCATCATGACGTCATCTTCTATAACTAGAACTTTGTACATTGTCGTCACCCTTTTTGAAATTCTAAGAATTTATAAGTTCTATCACTCTTATTTGCGCTTAGAATTCTCCTCGAAACGGTCCACGTCCTCTGACAAGGACACCGGCTGGCGTTTCTGCTTGGGACCTGCGGATCTCTGTCAATATTTATTGTAACTCTACTATACAATACAGAGATTCAAGGGACAACAATTTGTTAGAAAATTGTTAGGGTTTATTGTCGAACATGTTTGGCACGCTGCGAATTCCTTCCAATAGCCGCTTAAGCGCCATTTCCAGCACATCGATGGACGCCCGCAGCAGCTCCCGGTCCGGATTCGGATGTCTCGCGAGCCTATCCGCTTCAAGCGCGGCCTCCTGCAGCTCAAAGGCGGACAAATAACCCGCCGCTCCCTTCAGCGTATGAATCATCCGCTTCATGTTATCAAGCTCAGGCTGAAGGAGCATGGTGCGCAGCTGATCTGCGAACCATTCATAATCAAGCGAGAACTGCTCCATCATATGCAGCAGAATCGGCAGCTTCCCGTTTACCCTATCCAGCGCGCTTTCCACGTCCATGCCGGCTATAGCCGGCAGCAAGGCGCTATCCTCCCGCGATGGAATGGGCAGTGATCCCGTCTTCCGGATTAGCTCGCGGCCTTCCTTCAGCCAATAGGATATGACCGTGTGCAGCCTCTCGGAAGAGATCGGCTTCGTCACGATATCGTTCATTCCCAGCTTCAAGTAATGCTCATGATCGTTACGGAGCACATTCGCCGTAACCGCTATGATCGGAATTTCATTATACTTCTCCTGCCCGCGTATCATACGGACCGCTTCGGTTCCGTCCATGACCGGCATATGGATATCCATCAAAATCAGATCCCAATGCCGCTCTTCCAGCTTCCGCAGCACTTCTTGGCCATTCTCCGCCAAGCCGACCTCATAGCCCTGCTCCTTCAAAATTTCAATCGCGACGAGTTGGTTGATTTTATTATCCTCTGCGAGCAGGATCCGTGTATGCGAGCCGGCACCGGTAACCGGAACAGGCGATGCCTCGTCTTCCTGTCCCTTCCCTTCGGCCCGCTTCTGTTCAAGGGCGTTGTCGATTGCCCGCAGCATGTCTGTCCGAAGAATCGGCTTTATTAACAAAGTGAGCGGTCTCTGCTCGCCCGGCAGCTGCATCATTTCGTCCCGTCCGTAGGACGTCGTCATCGCGATCGTCTTCACGCCGGCTGCTTCCGCTTCCTCGTGGAATTCCAGCCAGGTCTCCGCGCCGTACATGTCCGGCATCTCCATATCAAGCACGATAAGCCGCGGAAGCGCTCCGGCTCCAATACGCCGGAGGCGGTCCCTTGCCCGTTTCCAAGAATGGAAGACGATCGGGGTTAAACCAAAGGCTTCGACGATATGGCTCCAATGCTCGGCCATTCCCTTATCATCCTCGACGATCCAGAGCGGCTGCTCTCTCATTTCATCGTTGACCTGCCTGCGCTGGCCGCTGTACTTGTGAGTAAAGCCGAACGGAATCGTGAAATAGAATTGGCTGCCGACGCGAGCCTCACTTGCTGCCTCCAGCTTGCCTCCCATGAGCTCAACCAGGGAATGGGAGATGACGAGCCCAAGGCCCGTGCCGCCGAATTTGCGTGTTGTCGAGCCATCCGCCTGCGTAAACGGCTTAAACAGCTTCTCGACCTGCTTCTCGTTCATCCCGATTCCAGTATCCGCAACGAGGAAGCGGATATAAACGATGCTATCCGTTTCTTCAGCCACTTCGAGTTTCAGCTCCACGCTGCCCCTGTTCGTAAACTTAATCGCATTCATACATAGATTGAGAAGTACCTGTTCAAGCCGCATCGCATCGCCGATAATCGTCTGCGGCAAATCCTCCGGCATGTCGATGATGAATTCGAACTGCTCCTTGCCGCCAAGGAACACGCTTAATTGATTGGTCAGCCTATGCATCAGCTCTTCCGGCTGAAACGGCAGCCGCTCGAGATCTACCTTTCCCGCCTCGATCTTGGAAAAGTCCAATATATCATTAATGATCCGAAGCAGCGTTTCCGAGGAAGTGTTCATCTTATCCACATAATCCTTCTGCGATGCGGAAAGTCCGGTCTTGCGCATCAACTGCGCCAGGCCGATAATCCCGTTAAGCGGCGTCCGGATCTCATGACTCATCAGCGCCAGGAATCTGCTCTTCGCCTGATTCGCTTCCTCCGCTTCATGCGTCGCCTGGACAAGCTTCGACTGAATCATTTGCTGCTCGGAGATATCGCGGGCGATACAAGAGTAGTAGAGCTCTCCGGTATGCTCATTCTGATGCGCGACAACGACCATGGAGACATGCAGAGTATCGCCGCTCTCCTTGCGAAGCTGCACGCCGCTCTCCCAATAGCCGTTCTCCTTGGCCAGCTCGGCTCCCTTTACGAGCTCCGCATACATGCTCTTCTGCAAGAAGCTCTTCACCTTATAGCCGCCGTCCATTACGCTGCCGATCCCCATCATCTCGCGGCCGGCGCGATTCATGTAAATGATTTTGCCGTCCGTATCCGCCGAAGCGATCAAATCCTTCGCCGATTCGACGATATCGAGCAAGCGGTTGCGGGCAATTTCCACATGCTTCCGGTCGGATACATCCAGCACCATGCCGACGACGCCGGAGAATCTTCCATTTCGGTCACGCAGCCCGTTCGAGCTATGAAGGGTAGGGATTTTGGTTCCGTCCTTATGGATGAAGGTCCATTCCCGTTCATAAGAGAAGTTTTCATTGCGCAGTTCCTTGAACACCTCGAGTCCGGGCTTCACCTCTCTCCCGAGCCTGGCCGACAGCCTCTCCGCCTCCGCATGAATCTCGTCCATATCCATAAATAAAAGCGGCGTTGCGATCCCTGCCAGCTCCTCCGTCTTGTAACCAAGCATGTCTTCCGCGGTTTTGTTTAAATAAGACACCTTATAATTATTGTCTAATACGATGAAGCCGTATTGATTCTGGTTAATGATCGCTTCCAGCCGGTCGAACATCTCCTGCAAATGCACCATCATGCCGTTTACGGAGTGGGCAAGCTGGCCTACCTCGTCATGCGGCTCCACCGCCAGGTGCTCGGCTTCGAAGCGCCCGGCCGCTGCCTGCTCCGTAACGCCAAGAATATTTTCCAACCGTTTAATGATGCGTTCAAAATAGAGAAGGAAAAAGATAACGATAATGACCTCCGCTACCGCGATCATCGTAAATATGCGCCAGAAGATCGGGTTCAGGCTCTCTCCCAGCTTCGCCATAGGCTCCTGGAGAGAGATCCGCCATGGCGTCCCGCTCACCTTGGTATGGAAGGCGGCATAATCCTTGCCGTTAATCGCCACCCTCACCATACCCTCGTTTGTCTCCAGCATGCTGTCGACAACCGGATTCAAGGGATAACCTTCACGATATGAAAGATAGCTGTCCATACGCGTCGAATCAGACCGAAAGAGCATGGCGCCGTCATCGTTAAACAGGATGCGGGTTACCGCACTCTCGCCTTCGGCTGCGACGTATTCGAGCAGCTTAGAGAATAATATCGAGGCGTATACGACGCCCTTCGCTTCATTCGAATTCCCGTAGACAGGCACGGCAATGAACGACAGCGGCGCATCCGAGAATTCCGGCGTATACGGATCCGTCAACATCACCTGGCCCTTCATCGCTTCTTTGAAGAAAGGCTCTTCTCCCATCCCGAGCGTTTCGCCTTTCATGTTCCTGCTTCTCCCGCCGCTATCGATGAAGCCGATGGAATAATAGGGGCTTCCGCTCCGGGTCAATTCCGCATTAAAATAATCCAGCCGCTCCTGATCCGTTCCGAAGCGCACCATTTCCGTACGGCTAATGACAAGCACCTCCGCTTTGAGGACCGCTATCCAAGACGCCATGTCGTTCGCCCGGCTTCTCAGCTTACTTGTTGTTTTCTCGATTTCCGAATGAAGAATAGCCTGCTTGACCGCCGAATAATTCCCTACCCCGGCGATAAGCAGCGGTATGAAAGAGATAAGGACAATTAATATCAAGCCTTTCGTCCGCATGGACATCTTGTTCAAGCCGCTTCCCCCTCCTGCTGTGCATGATCGCCGCTTGTCGAATGTTGACACTATTATACCTTCCAGATGCGGTTAGGAGAAGACAAAACGCCGGAACTAGCCGCGCTTCCGCGCTTCCAATTCCAGCGTTCCGTGATATCTATTGCGTATCCTTCGCCAATCGATCGCCGCAGCTTACTCTGCAGCGAGAATGGTTTCAATCCGGTCAAGCTCCGCTTCGGAGAAATCCAACCGGTTCAAAGCCGCGACGTTGTCATCGATCTGACCGACCCTGCTTGCGCCGATTAAAGCAGACGTTACCTTGCCGCCTCTCAGTACCCAGGAAAGCGACATCTGGGCAAGCGATTGACCTCGTTCCTGCGCAAGCTCGTGGAGCTGCTTCACCTTACTCAGCTTGCTCTCCGTAATGTGGTCCGTATTCAGGAATACGCTTGGACCTGCCGCGCGGGAGTCGGACGGCACGCCGTTCAAGTAGCGGTTGGTCAACAAGCCTCCGGCCAGCGGCGAGAATACGATCGAGCCGATCCCTTCCTTCTCCAGCACATCCTGCAAGCCATTCTCGATCCAGCGGTTCAGCATGGAATAGGACGGCTGATGAATGAGACACGGCGTACCAAGCTCCTTCAAAATAGCGGCGGCGCGAGCCGTCTGCTCCGCGCTGTAATTCGAGAGGCCGACGTAAAGCGCCTTGCCTTGGCGAACGACATGGTCGAGCGCCATCATCGTTTCCTCCAGCGGCGTGTCCGGATCGGGACGATGATGATAGAAAATATCGACATAGTCCAGCTTCATCCGCTTTAAGCTTTGATCCAGGCTGGAGACCAAATATTTTCTCGAGCCCCATTCGCCGTACGGACCTTGCCACATATAATAGCCCGCTTTTGTCGAGATGATCATCTCATCGCGGTATGACGCGAAATCCTGCCGGACGATTTGTCCGAACGTCTCCTCCGCCGACCCCGGCGGCGGTCCATAGTTATTGGCGAGGTCAAAGTGGGTAATGCCCAGATCGAAAGCCCGGCGGATCATTGCCCGGCCGTTCTCCAGCTGGTCAACCCCTCCGAAATTGTGCCATAATCCCAATGAAACCGCGGGAAGCTTTAATCCGCTTCGTCCTGCGCGGTTATACTTCATGCCCTCGTAACGATTGTTTGCTGCTGAATAGGTCATGTCCGGTCGCCTCCAAAGTCTGAATGGGGAATCCTGAATCTTGTATGTAAAAAACCTGCTGCAGCTATTATTCTACAAGTTAGCGCGGACAAAAGATATCCCTATCCCCTCACCCGCTTCCTTTCCAATTTCAAATGCGGGCTGTTCCTTACCGTTTCTTCGAAGAAGGCAGGCTGCTCGCGAACAAGCCGCTCCCACGCTTCCACGCAGCGGGGATCGAAGTGTCTTCCGCTTTCCTTCTGTATAATTTCCATGGCCGCTTCATGCGACATCGCTTTGCGGTAGGACCTGGAGGAAGTGAGAGCGTCATAGACGTCCGCTACGGCCGTGACGCGCGCCAGAAGCGGTATTTGCTCGCCAGTCAGCTTATCCGGATAGCCGGTGCCGTCCCACTTCTCATGATGGGAACGGATAACGGACAGCTCCTCCGGCATAAAGCCCAATCTCTTGCAGAGGTCGTAGCCGGATACGGGATGCACCTCAATGACCTCGCGCTCCTTCGGCGTCAACTTTCCGGGCTTATTCAGGATCAGGTCGGGAATGCGCAGCTTGCCGACGTCATGGACGAGGCCGCCTTGCGCAATCGCCCGCAATTCACCGGAGGACAGGTCCATCTCCTCGCCCAGTTTCAAAGCGTACAAGGCTACGCGGTAATTATGACCGGCCGTATAGGAATCCCGCGCCTCCGTTGTCATGACCAGCTCCCTGACGCTGGTAGACATATAAGTGTTAATCCAATCCCGCGGATTCGCCCGGAACATCAATTTAACCGAGGAGGTTATGGATTTCGAGCTTACATATTGATTGACGATGCCGGCTACCATAACAATAACCGATGCGAGCAGCAGGAAGTGGTACAGCCACCAGCTGGCATTCCATGCCTTCCCCGTTACGATTATCAGCTGGGCAACGATCATCCAGCCCGAACTGTACACGACAGCCATTTGCAAAGGAAAGCGGGAGGATAAATAGGTGTTCAAATAACGAAGCATTGTCCAGCCGTTCACGACAACGATAAAAACCGTCACAATCCACATCATCGTCTTATCTTTCAAATGAAAATATTGCGTGATATCCGGGAACGTCCAAAGCGCGGCGCATATCGCAACAAGCAGCGCCGTCCAGACCGGCATCAGCCAACGCTGCCATTCTGCGAACCACTTGATAAGCGGCTGATCGACGGAGACGGATGACAGCCACAGCCAGATAACCGCCAGCATAATGCTAAGCTGGGCCGCATTGCCGGAAATGCTTGAATGATGCATGAGAAAGCCGGGGGTCGATAAACCGTGAAGGGCAAACATCGCGGCCAGGGATACATAGGATAAAGAGAGAAAGCTAATCTTAATGTTACGCAGCTGCGTCGCCACGATGCCTACCGCGATGGCAAGAACAAGCGCAATCACGGAAATAAGACTGACCATATAAAAATGCTCCTGCGGCGCATTAAAGCTCCTATCCGCCGCCGATGCCCGCAGCAGCGAATAGCCGAGCAGCGGTATGGCCATCGCCAATATCAACCGTATGTATACTCCCGTATTTTTCTGCAAGCCCATATCCTCCTACAATTCATACATAGTTTGTGGTTGTACATATACCGCCTGAAGGTGGTGTGAAGGGATTCGCACTATGGTGAGGAATTCGGGTCTGATCTATCGATTCATTTGCCCCTAATCTGTAAAAATAATGTTGATGTATGTTGAATTATATTCTAATCCAATCATATCATCCCTTTTGCATCCTATAAACTACAATTAATATGAATCGACAATTTGTGCAAGACCTATTTTTATTTTATTTTCGTTTAAGGTTTTTTTGTGCTTGTTTTGTTATAGTATTGAAAGACAGACAATCTGAAGGGAGTTTAAGGAATGAATAACAATGACTCGCAGTCCAAAAAAGACGCAGAAAACGAATTGGCTGCGAAAGAGGAGCGTTACGCGAACGATAACGAAGATCGGCAGGACAAGCTCTCGGAGCAGGATGCTGCCATAGAGGAGGAGCTTCAGCAGGAGGCCTCCGAGATGCTGCCGGAAGATGCAAATGAAGAAATTCGCGCAGCTTCGGCCGATACTGTGGAGCAGGCGCCAAGAGGAGGAAGCAGCAAGGTATGGATCGCCATCTCCGCGGTTCTCGCTGTTTTGCTCGTCATCGTCATGATAAAACCGCCTTTCGGAGCAGCCGGCAACGAAACGGTTGCTACCGTTAATGGCGTTAAAATTACGAAGGACAAGCTATACGACGCATTGGTGACGGCCGGCGGGGCGGCTACGCTGGACAACGTTATTACGGAAGAGCTTATCGACCAAGAGGCCCAAGCAAACAACGTAACGGTTACCGATGCCGATGTCGACGCCGAGATCGAAATGATTAAGAAACAATTCGGCGATGACGCGACTTTTAATAGCACGCTTGCCCAATACGGCATGACACTCGAATCGTTGAAGAAGGATACGAAGATCAACCTGACGATCCGTAAAATTTTGGAGCCGAAGACCGAAGTGACGGATGAAGAGATTCAGCAGTTCTACGATGCGAATAAGGAAGGGCTGGGAACGCCTGAGCAGGTTCAAGCTTCTCACATCCTGGTTGCTACGAAGGAAGAGGCTGATGCGATTCTCGCCGAGCTGAAGCAAGGCGGAGACTTCGCCGCCATCGCGAAGGAGAAATCGACTGACCCGGGCTCCAAGGATAACGGCGGCGATCTTGGATTCTTCGGCAGAGGGGATATGGTTGCCGAATTCGAGGAAGCGGCATTTGCGCTGAAAGTAAACGAACTTAGCGGTGTGGTGCAAACCGAGAACGGCTTCCACGTCATTAAGAAAACGGCTGAGAAAGCGGCCGTCGTTCCGACTTTTGAAGAGAAAAAGGAAGAAATTAAAAACCAGTTGGTTGCATCGGAAGCAAATGAGCTTTCCGAAGCGTGGCTGGCTGAAATCCGCGAGAAAGCGAAGATCACGAACACGCTCGCTCCGGAAGAAGCGACGGACGACGCTGCAGACCCTGCAGCAAATGCGGCGGAGTAAACCATAAAATGGACCGTGTTCCAGAAGATCGATTCGATCTTGCGGAGCGCGGTCCTCTTCTTTGTATGGAGGCCGCTCTCCGCTTGGAGGGGAAGCAAAGAGCGGCTTTTGAAGATAATATATCCTATTCTATTTTTTCGATTCGGAGTAGATATATGTTTTACTAGATTGAACCATTTTGAAAGGCGCGTTCCATTGCTTCCAGGATAGCCGGCTGATGCCGGGGACCGCAATATGTCACGGCGGGCGCAAAACGGTGCGGAACCGTGTATATGAGTATGGTATGATGGAAAGAAACGTTTTTCAATAAACCGTTTGGAGGGAAACAAGTGAGTAACTATGAAGTAAGAACCTACCGGGATACGTATGCCATGTACGAATTAACGGAGCAAAGCACGAATTCCAGGGTGCTGGTCTGTCCGGAGCGCGGCGGGATTGTAACCTCGTGCCGGCTTCACGGGCTGGAGCTCTTTTATTTGGACAAGGCGACGTTCGAGCACCCTACCGCGAATATTCGCGGCGGCAATCCGATCCTATTCCCGATCTGCGGACAGCTTGAGGATCAAGCTTTTACGTGGAACGGGAAGCCGTACAAGATGGCTAACCATGGCGTCGCCCGCACGGCGGCGTGGGAGGTTGTCGGCACATCGGCTGACGGAGAAGCTTCCGTTACCATCCGCTTGCAAAGCAATGAGCAGCTGCTGCAGTCCTATCCGTTCGCATTCGAGCTGGTTTTCACCTATGCGCTGCAGGACGGGCAATTACATACGCGCCAGCAATACCGCAACCTGAGTGAAGCCGAAGCCATGCCGTTCTATGCGGGGTTCCACCCTTATTTTGCGATTGACGGGGGCAAGAACATCGCTTACGAGACGGACGCGACCCGTTATCTGGACTATAACGACAATCAAGTGAAGCCGTTCGAGGGCGCCGTCGATTTGGAGGGGCTCGTGGAATCCGTCTGCTTGCTGGACACGAAGAAGAACGAAATTTCATTCCCCGGCGCGGAAGGCGCTCGCGTGCGACTGCGTTACGATGAGATTTTCAAATATATGGTGCTGTGGTCGGTGAAGGACCGCCCGTTCGTATGCGTGGAGCCATGGATGGCCATGACAGGTGAGCTTAATCGCCAAGAAGAGCTCGTCATGCTGAACGCCGGCGAGGAACTTCGCGCGAACTTGACGATAAGCTGCGAGCGTTAAAGGCGGCAGCGGATGGCGGATGATTGTCCGCCTACCCTGCCCCCGTTCCGCTTGCTTCTAGTACCCTTCTCCCTGCCCGCCGGTTACGATCGCGATGCCGGAGCTTGCGCCGATGCGGGTCGCTCCGGCTGCAATCATTTGGAGCGCAGTCTCGCGATCGCGAACGCCGCCTGAAGCCTTAACGCCGAGGTCCGGTCCTACCGTACGGCGCATAAGCGCGATATCTTCTGCGGTTGCGCCGCCCTTGCCGAAGCCCGTAGACGTCTTCACAAAGTCGGCGCCCGCTTTTTTGCAAATATCGCATGCCGTTACCTTCTCTTCATCCGTCAGCAAGCCCGTCTCCAAGATTACCTTCAGCACAGCCTGTCCCTTCACCGCCGCGGCAACGCCTTCCACGTCGCGCTGAACGCCTTCAAGATCGCCAGACTTCAACAGTCCGATGTTCAGCACCATATCGATTTCGGTGGCGCCGTCCTCAATCGCAAACTTCGCTTCGGCCGCTTTCGAAGCCGTCGTCGTCGCTCCCAGCGGGAATCCGACTACCGTTGTAATGCCGACATTCGAGCCCTTCAGCTCTTCCGCCGCCGTCTTGACCCAGCCCGCATTTACGCACACGGTTGCGAATTGGTACTGTCTCGCCTCACGGCAAATTTGCAAAATCTCTTCCTTCGTCGCATCGGCCTTCAAAATCGTATGGTCGATCATCGCCGCGATTTCCGCCTGCGTATTATTGGTACTGTTACTCATCTCTAATTCCTCCGCTTCCTCACTTTACGTTTGTCTAGCGCGGCTGAAGCGCGCTCGACCCAATACGACCTATCCTATCCAATTCCTAGAATGAGATACGCATATCCAGATTCATTATACGAAGCTTTAGGGAAAACAACAATGTTCGCCATCCCAACGTTTTACTTTTGTGCTGCCGTTACGCTATGATGGATATGCTTGTTTGAAGCGGATTTCCACGGTTGCGGCTGAAAGCTCCGCTTTACCAAATTTCAGGAGGTACATCCGGCATGGAGAATATGTTAAGCAAAATAAATGAAGCTGCGGCCTACATACGCGGCCGGCTGCAGACGCAGCCGCAAATCGGCCTCATTCTCGGCTCGGGACTCGGCGTTATGGCGGACGAGGTAACGGAAGCGACCGTCATTCCGTACGAGCAAGTCCCCCACTTCCCCGTTTCCACTGTGGAAGGACATTCCGGCGAGCTTGTCATCGGACAGCTGGAAGGCAAGACCGTGCTCGTTATGAAAGGCCGCTTTCATTATTATGAAGGCTATTCGATGAAAGAAGTCGTGTTCCCCGTCTACGTGATGAAGAAGCTCGGAATCGAGACGCTGCTCGTCACGAATGCGGCAGGCGGCATGAATCGTTCCTTTGCGGCAGGCGATCTCATGCTTATTACGGATCACATTAACAACACGGGAAGCAACCCGCTGATGGGCGCTAATATTTCCGAGCTCGGACCGCGCTTTCCCGATATGTCGCAAGCTTACAACCGCGAGCTGCGCTCCATCGTAGCAGGCCAGGCGGACGAGCTCGGCATCAAGCTGCAGCAAGGCGTCTACGTCAGCATCTCGGGTCCTGCCTACTGCACGCCGGCCGAGCTGTCCATGATGGCCGGATGGGGCGCCGATGCCGTCGGCATGTCGACCGTACCCGAGGTGACCGCGGCTAACTACTCAGGCATGCGCGTCGTCGGCATCACCTGCATTACCGATATGGCGATCGGCGACGAGCTTGAGCCGCTGACGCATGAGCAGGTCGTCCGGGTGGCGGAACAAGCCCGCCCGAAATTCATTTCGTTAGTGAAGGCTTCCGTCCGCTCCATCCCGCTTTAATATTTGCCAGTTGAAACGCTTCTCCGCCTTGTCGCGGGGAGGCGTTTTTTTTCTTAACGATTTTTTAGAATATTCAAAAAGGTTTTTCATGGAAATATGTAGAATACCTATTGTTGGTATTACGCAAAAATACGATGACGGAGGATGAGAGTTTTATGCGTAAAAAGAAGCACTGGATTACCTCAACTTTGCTCGCTTCCGCCCTGCTGCTCGGTTCTTTAAGCAGCGCCGCTGCCGCAGATGATACGGCGGCGCCGGCGGGCAAACATTTTACCCTGCTGCATACGAATGATATGCACGCCCGAGCGGTGGAGTCAACAAGCGGCGAGATGGGATTCGCGAAGGTAGCCGGCATTTTCGACAGCTACAAGAGCCAGAACCCGAACACGCTAGTGCTGGACGGCGGAGACGCGGTTCACGGCACGACCTTCGCAACACTGGTAAACGGCGAAAGTATCGTAGAGGTTATGAACAAAATGGGTTACGATGCGATCGCTCCCGGCAATCATGAATTTAATTATGGCTCTGCCCGCCTTCTCGAGCTGGCGGACAAGCTCTCCATCCCGATGATCAGCGCAAACGTGCAAGGTGAAGGCGGAAGCCGTCTGTTCGATCCTTACATCATTAAAGAGGTTGACGGAGTGAAAATCGGTATATTCGGTTTAACGACGCCCGAGACCGCCTACAAGACCCATCCGAAAAACGTCGAAGGCATCGCCTTCACCGATCCGGCGAAGGAAGCGCAGCTTATCGTGGACGAGCTGCAGGACAAAACCGACGTTATTATCGCGCTCGGACACATCGGCATAGACGAATCCAGCATCGATACGAGCTTGAAAATCGTGAAGGAGGTTGCAGGCATCGACATTTTCGTCGACGGCCACAGCCATACCGTGCTGGAGGATGGCCTGACCGCCGCTAACGATACGCTTATCGTTAGCGCGGGCGAATATACGAAGTATGTCGGCGTCGTCGACTTCTGGGTAGACGGCGGCAAGGTTGTGAAGAAGCAGGCCACGCTTATCGATCAAGAGGAAGCGAAGGATATCGTTCCTAATGCCGAGGTTGCGGCTGTTGTGAATTCGGTTCTCAAAAGCCAGGAGACGATCCTTTCCGAGGAAGTCGGCGAATCGTCCGTCCTGCTTGAAGGAGCGCGCGAGAAGGTACGGGCGGGCGAAACGAATCTCGGCAACCTGCTGACCGACGCGCTTCGCGATATAACAGGCGCGGATGTCGCGCTCACGAACGGCGGCGGCATACGGGCTTCGATCGATGAAGGCGTCATTACGAAAGGCGAGGTCATTACGGTGCTGCCGTTCGGCAACCAGATCGTGACGCTGGAGGTAACCGGAGCGGATATTAAAGCCGCGCTGGAGAACGGAGTGACCGACTTCCCGAATCCGAAGGGCGCATTCCCTCAAGTCTCCGGCATTACGTTCATGATCGATTCGGCCGCCGCTGCGGGAGACCGGGTGCACTCTATTATGATAAACGGCAAGGAGCTTGAAGCGGAGACTAAATATATGCTGGCGACAAACGATTTCGTAGCGGCAGGCGGCGACGAGTACACCATGTTCGCCCAATATCCGCAGGCCGGCATGTACGGCTCGCTCGACGAAGCGCTCATCGCGTATATTCAGAAGCTCGGCAAAGCCGAGGCAACGGTCGAAGGCCGGATCACGGAAGGCGCCAAACCGGCTCCTCCACAGCCGGATCCTAAACCGGAGCCGAAGCCCGAGCCGAAACCGGAACCTAAACCGGAACCTAAACCAGAACCAATGCCGGAGCCTGCTCCAGCTGTCCATATCGTGAAGAAAGGCGATACGCTGTGGGCCATTGCCAAAAAACACGGCACGACCTGGCAAAAGCTTCGCGATATCAATAATCTGAAAAATCCGAATCTCATCTTCATCGGACAAAAGATTAAACTCTCCGCCTAATCGGCTCTAGCAAGCAGAAACGCTTGTCGGCGTCCTTCCGGCGATGCAACCGTTTCGCGGTGAAATTTAGCCTGGTTATGAGTATACTTTCTTATCTTTCAAAAGAAGAGCAGTCTCAAAGGGTCGTCGCACCCTTCGGGACTGCTCATTTCTCCTCTCCCCGCGGCCGGCCTTACACTTGCACCGCATTCTCATTCATCCAGTACCTTTCGCTGCCCGGCAGATCGTCGAACCAGGAGGCGTCCTTCGGACAATCCAATACCATGAACCGGCCGTAATGCCCTTCCTTCGATTGGTGATATTTCAAATAAGCCTTCCCGTTCTCGATCGCCAATATTTCAATTTTGCCGGAGGAATGGCTCATCGATAAGCGCACCCGCTTCCCGAGACCCGACGTCTTGGCCTTCGCCTGCTCCACGATGCGGTACGCCCGCTCCAGCGGCACCACAAAATCGCGGTTGCCCGCAACCGGCCGGTTAATGAAGAAATAATAAGGCGTCACGCCCGCCCATGACAGCCGGTCAAGCAGCTGAGCAAGCACATCCGGATCGTCATTAATGCCGCGAATGATCGGCGTCTGATTCACGATGATCGCTCCAGCCTGATGCAGGACGTCGAAGCCGCGCTTCGCCTCCGCCGTAATCTCTCTCGGATGATTGATATGAGCCATCACATAAATGCGCTTCTCCGGCGTAGAATACTGGCGGATCAGCTCCAGCAGCTGCTCATCCTCGTAAATGCGCATCGGATTAAAGACGGGAATTTTCGACCCGAGACGAATGATTTTGACATGCTCGATTTCCCGCAGCTGCCCGATAATCGATCTCAGCTTCGGCGTGCCCAGGATCAGGCTGTCTCCGCCGGTCAACAGCACGTTATTGATCTCCGGATGCTCCGCGATGTAGGCGAGGCCCGGTTCCACATTAGACACCGCTTCCTTCACGTCGTTGCGGAACAACCGCTTGCGGAAGCAGTAACGGCAATACGCGCCGCATACCTCCGAGACGATAAGCAGCGCCGTCGTCCCGTATTTGTGCTGGCAGCCCGGCACCACATAGTTTGTCTCCTCGTCGGACGCGTCCCAGCGGCCGTACTCCATCAGCTCGCCCTCATTCGGAATGACAAGCCTGCGAATCGGATCCTCCGGGTCATCCCAGTCGATAAGGGATAAGTAATAATCGTTCACGCGAAAAGCGAATTTTTCCGTTATCGGTCGCAGACGCTCCCTTTCGATCTCCGGTATAGCGGTAATTTTATCGATACTCATCATGTACTTTGGCTGCGGCATCCAAACTCCTCCTCTATAGAATTTCGTGTGCACGCTTCGCCAGTGGGGGGCCAAAAACGCAAAAAAGACCCTACCGGACACAACTGTCCGCCGGAGAACCGCAAGCAAAGCGCAGTCCGAGACTGTGCCTCATGCGATTCCCGCATAGGGTCAATGATAAGTGAAATTTATAAAGTCTGATGACCCATCCACTGCCGACGAGGTTAGCTGACGGACTCGGGTAAGATGGTACCCTAAGATCGGCATCGCTGCGCAATCCATTCGCCCCACAAAAATGGTTCCCCCGCTTTCCGATACCAACAATCGGAAATTAAGCGTAACTTAAGTTTACATAAATACAAGCCCGGCCGTCAACCGCGGCGCGGGAATGCCGACTATCTTTGGATAAGCTTGAAATCATCGTAATGGAAGCCCGGCGCAACGACGCACGATACGAGCACCGGCTCATCGCCAAGCGGTCGCGCCATTTGCCACTCGTTCGCAGGGACCAGAGCCTGCGGCTGCTGGCCGGCCTCAACGTCCGGTCCGACAATGATTTCTTTCCTTGTCTTCGGCGCCGCCTCCGTTCCGCCAAGCGTGAGCAGCAGGGGACTGCCGGAATGCCACAGCCACAGCTCGTCCGAATAAACGGTGTGCCAATCCGAGAACTCCTCCGGATGAAGCAGAAAATAAATAGATGATGCCGCGAATCTCGGCCCTGAATAAGGCGCCCCGAGCACCTCCTTCGGAATTTCAAAGCTTGCCTTCCATATCTCTTTGTACCAGCCTCCTTCAATATGCGGCTTCAACTCAAGCGCCTGCACGAGCGGAGACAGCTGTTTCTGTAGAACTCCCATCCTGTTCATCCTTCTTTCTCTATTTTTTAAAAAATGGATTACTTATTTTATAACGCCCTGCGCGTTACGTCAATTCAGTAAACGGGTGGGAATATCGGACTGACGATCGTCTCGAGAGGCGAGTTTTCCATCATTGTCACCAACTTGAGGGCGACCGCCTCTCTCGAGATTATTTTGCAGCCGTTTGCCGCCTTATATGTGCTCATTCTCGCGATACTCGGGCTGCTGCTGACGAAAGAGTCGAAGCTCATCTTCAAAGGGCTGAGCAATGTGTTTCGATGGGAGAAACCGAAGCTTCCGAAAGAAGCCAGGTCGGTTAACGAATCTTCGGGCGGATGAGATGGGGAATGCTGCTGAGCCAAACGGCTGTGTATGCGCCGATGACACTGGCGAATTCGGGTGCGGGCTCTGCGCCGGTAGCACAGGCAAGGGACGCTGGTGGACATGGCGTTAGTGACTGCTAATTAGACCGGAGCGACGGATTTGTGCAATAATGCCGGCAGTTGCTGTGAAAAATGGTTTCATAGAAATTATCAAGACCTAAACTTAAGAAAATCAATTAAAATAAAGGGTTCTACATATTATGCATGACAAATATGTGGAACCCTTATGTTTAACTATCGTGCCCGTAACAAAGCTGCCGATCTATGCCGGCAGCTTCGTCCTGGTAATTCTTTATGCTATAGTACCCGATAGTTGAATGATTTAATTATAATATTCCAACTTTTTGTCCTATAGCCTGACAGCAGGGTAGCTTCTCTTTAAATAAGGGCCGACTATTGACCCAAGACATAGAGCGTATTTTTCTTCTGAGCCTTGCCAAGTTCCTTTGCCAGCTTGATTCGTTGCGCTTCCCCGCCGCTTAAAGTTGGAGCTGGTTGTCCAAGCGAGATATATCCTAACCCCACCTTGATTAGGGTTTCCAGCATGTTCGAAATGGTCCTATACTCTCCGAATACTTCTAGCGCATCCTCCACACTCAACGTTAACACATCGTAGATGCTCTTCCCTTTGTAAGTAACTTGCAATATTTCATCTTTATATCTAGTTCCTTTGCAAGCTAAACATGGCCGATTGATTAAACCGAGCGGCCCCATATCCACCGTTTCCACCCCGTCCCCCTTGCAGGCCGGGCAGCATCCGAACTCCGTATTAAAAGAGAAGTGACTGGCAGTAAAGTTTTTATCAACCGATGCTTGTTGCTCGGCGAATATATGTTTCTTCTATCATTTAAGGATGGCGGCGCAGTTCCCGGAGATCCTCTGCTGAAACCCGCTGCCTGTACTTCTTCAAGACTTTGTGGGGAATGTCCAGGAACAAATCGTTCGGAAGCTCAAAATTGCGAATCATTCGGGGCTTTTCGACATATCTTCGGTTCAATAGCCCATTTCCTGTAAGTTTTAGAAATGATAATGTGGGTTAGAACGGGAAATATGGTAGTATTTCCATGTTCATCATCAAAACTGAGGTAGTGGTGAACAGAGTAAATTGCTCTGTTACGTAATTGTCAAAAAATTAGGCTAGAGATGAAATGCCTAGTGATCGCTGGGTTCGTAACTGATCCCCAGTGCTATTTCGAAAAGCTGGTGAGAATTCCTTCCACCAGTAGCTTCCGATTTCTTTTACTGTTATCGGAGAGAACAATCAATCCCCAGAAAGACAGTATACGGGCTTGTCTATAAAATTAGCCTGTACATATTTGAATTATGAAAGGATGTTTATTATGAAAAAGACAAAAAGGTTTTTAGGTTTTCTCTTGGCTTTGGGTATGCTTTCTTCTTTTGGTACTGTTGCCAGTGCAGAGGCAAATAATGCTGAAACAGAAGGAACTGCCCCCGCTGGCGAGATCGTTTTAACCCCTGCAGAAAACGATAACTATTTTAGAAGTCTAACCAAAAATGAACGGGCGAAAATAAACGAAAAAATTCGGATTGCTGAGGAAGTTGCAGAGGAACGTGCGGCTAAAGCCTCCATAACAAGAGCAACACCAACTAAGATTTCAATACCGGGTACGTTCACTATGTATCAGCAAACTGAAAGTCAATACTGCGTTCCAGCAACTGCAAAGAGTATGGTGCAATATCTTACTGGGTCATCTGATAGCCAAGCTACGATAGCAAGTGCTTTGGGAACCGGTGCCAACGGCACAGATCCTACAACGCTTGCGCCATACTTAAATAGCAAGCAAAGTACAGTTAATTATGTTTATTCTGCAAATCCAAGTCAAACAGCTATGGGCACTTATTTATATCACGATGTTGTAACCATGCAATCGCCGGGGTCGATGGGGATTTCAAATCCGACTGGAGCAAATTGGCATTATTCAACAAATGGTCACAGCCTGGTGGTTAACGCAATATATGACGACAAGTCTAAAATCCAATTCGCCGATCCACTTGGCGGAACGCAATCTGGATGGGCATATTATTATGAAAAAACAGCAACTGTTGCTAATAGTGTTTGTACACGGGTAGTTTGGTAAGATTTATTAATAAAGAGGTGTTTGTTAAGCAAACACCTCTTTATTTCAAGTTGATGGCTTTTGCGAAAAGGAAGGGTTAGTTTGAAAAAAATAATAGGTTTGCTTGGCTTGGCTTTTATAATGATTCTATGTAGTTGTGATGACAATTCCGAAAACGATTTTGAACAAACAATTACCGCAAGCACTTCGATTCCAAATGAAACAATTTCGATTTATGACATTAACAATGCAAAAATCGGAGAAATTGAACGTTATGGAATCTTAGTGCTAACCGATGACAGCATTATTTACAATAAGATTCCGACTGGGTCTGTTGACTCGATAACCGAAATGGATTATTATCGTTACATTTTTGAAACAAACGAAAATATAAAATTGGGTACAGTTAAAAATTGGTCATACGAAGCTAAGTATGACACAACAGTCATTGGTAACTCTTTATACATGATGGTCACAACTGGTGAAATATCGGATATTGAAAACAGAACGCTTCATCTTTATAAAGTGGACTTAATCAGTAACACTATGTCAGTTATTTTTTCTGAAGAAGGGGGATTTCCCTACAACACCATGACAGCTGTGGGAAATAAACTGTTAATGGTTAGAATAATCCCTACCGGCGGTTCTGAGTTAGAAGAATATAACACAGAAACGAACGAGAGAAAGATTCTAAAGAAATTTGATTTTGATGACAAAGCAAATACAGGAGAAGCTATCCGACAGATAACATCAGACGAAAATACAATTTCATTATTACGGTTGAAAATAGAATCAGATGGGAAATTATGGTTGTACCTGGATGTATACGACCATGATATGAGTTTCCTGCGTTCTGTTGATGTGTCAACGATTTCATCTAATTCTACCGACTCGCCCGAGAGCGAATTACGTCAAGGAGTATCAAATTTTGTCATTGCAAACGATTATATCTACTATGCGAATTTTAGCATTACAAGATTTTTAGGAAAAATTGAAAATGACTCCCTACGCTCTATTATGGATGTTAATCCAGAATTCGAAATGTCCTCAGAATCTGTAAAAAGCAAATCTTCGGGTTTATTTTATCAATCGTTCGGCAAAGACAATGATTTATATCTACTAAATTACACAGACGGCACGCTAAGAAAAACGACGTTTAATGGTGATGACGAAAGGTATTATTTCATCAACATTTCGAGAAATACAAATGACAATCTCTTAATTACAATGAAATATAAAGACCCCAAAACAGGAGAGGAACTTGTGCCAAAATTATACTATGTTAATTTGTCAGATTTGGAATTTTCATAGGTTCACTCCCTTATAATCATGTTCACCGTATTACCCTATTACAAATGAAGATGGAGTACGAGATGATAATGTATTTTTGTTGGAACATGAGAATGATAGTCGCGTATGGAAAGCCAGAAGTTTAGAGGATACCATACTGTGATATTATAACGATGAAATATACGCAGAACTGCGGGTAGGCCACAAAAACCTACCCGCCCCGTTGAGTTATCGGGGAACGATAGTTCAATGAAGATACGAAGGCAGACGGTCAGAACGATCGGCCTTTTACCAACTAACCGGGCAATACCGGGACAGTATGACTTTTGGTTTCACCAAAACTCATATTCATCAACGTCGTATCCATTTCGCAGTAAAGCTCCAATAATAGTCCTCTTAATCAGTCCGGTTGGTTTATAGTGTATGTTTCCGCAGACACTAGTAATTGTTGGCCGGCTAACACCGCTCCATTTATGCAACTGTTGTTGCGATATCCCCTTACGGTCCAACCAAGCTCCTAATTTCGTTCTATCCCGTCCTAGATTCTCACTCCATGCCATGATAATCCCTCCCGTTATAACTCGTTTGGGATTATTTTGGACAAGGACAGCTAAAATTATACCTGCTCTATGAATATTTTTAGCACTTTGTGCAAGCTATGCCCATAGGATAGTTCCATAACCAGATATGGAACGACAGACTTCGGCGCCAGTCTAGTTCTATAACCGGTTATAGAAGGGGTGATTCGACAACATGGCAATATTGGCAATTGATGCGGGCGGAGACACAACGAAGATTTATGACGGCAGCAAGCTTCACCGCTTCCCTTCAACAATCGGTTATGACTGGAGGGAGCGGAATCTTAACCAGCAGCAGGGCGAGCACGATTTTGAATGGGTATATCGCGGGCAGCGCGGTTTTGCCGGAACACTGGCGCTACATGAGAGCGAGTGCGCGGAGAGTAGGAAAGGAGATACAAAGCCCACCCGGACGCGCTGCTCCGGATCCTGATCGCATTACACCAGTATGCTGAGGGAGTAGAGTACAAGATCGTCGTCGGGCAGCCAATCAAGACACACACATCCGAGGAAAAGCGACTCATCAAGGAAATGGTCATCGGTCGGCACGAGCTGACGGTTAATGGCCGGCAGCGGCAGCTTCTAATCACACGTTGCGAGGTTGCGGCGGAAGGGGTGACAGCGGCTTTGCTGATTCCCGGCGGCGGGACGGTCCGGGTGATCGACATCGGCAGTGGCACGGTGAACTACGGTACGCTGATGGACCGCCGCTTTAATGATCGTGGTAGTTTCACTCTCGTATCGGGCATGGAAACTATTCGCTCCGTTAATCCAGTTGCTTTCGGTCGCCAGATCGCTCTCAGGGCGCTTGCGGCAGGTTGGGGCAAGGATGATGCTGTCTATCTATGCGGAGGCGGAGCGGAGCCGTTACTGGCGGCCATACATGCTTATTTCCCGAATGCCCAGCTGATCCCGGGTGATCCGGTTACCGCAAACGTCCGAGCATTTTATTTGATCGCGAGGAAGCTCTATGGCTAAGGACATAGCAATCATTCAAGTGTGTTTCAATCTGCTCGATCCGTATCAGCGGGCTCTCTATGATCGGGCCGCAGGCTTTCCGAATCGTTCGGGTTACGTTAAGCGGTTGATTCAATGGGATGCAGAGCGCGCGGGCAGAGGGAAGTTGTTGCTACGCCGTACAGGTCAAATACGGCGGTCACAGACGATTTTCAGGCAGAGGGTTTTATTTAAGGGAGGGTGATGACTATGGGAATCTTGGCACCAGCTTTACAGATCGCCGGTATTGCAATCAGCAGCGAGTTTATCAGCAGGTTGATGGAAGAGAACGGGCACGGCGGCAAGGTAGTGTTCGTTAAAATCATTTCCTACATCGGCTGTGCTTACATTGCCTTTAATTGCTGGTGGGACGGGGTTCGGTACGTGGCGCATACGTTCGGGGTGAGCTTGTGATTCGCGCATCCGCTCGTTCTGATCTTGCTGGATGGTCGCTTGTCGGTTTGGCTTCTGTAATTGGGGTTTATGTTTGCTATTTGTTTGTTTCGGTTTCAGGATCTATTGCCCATTCCATCGTCAAAATATTCATCTGATTCCATGTATAAAAAATTTCTTTTTGAACATAATCGGTTTTCGGTCCTGGTTTCGCGGGCTTCGCCGCGTTCATCCGAATTTTGTCCCAGATTCCTACGTACGTAATCGGCATAGACATTTTGAAGCGACCGATCGGCTCTTGCGTTACAACAACACATTTTTCGATGGACTGCCAGCCCTCCAAAGTGCCGAGTTCATGCGGTGCAGATGATGGTTTGTAAAGGAGTTCATCCTCTTCTTCCAATTCCTCATCTTGTTCCGTATTCAAATAATGTTTGAGCAGGGGTACAAGCGTGTCAGAAATGAGTGTACTTTTTCCGCTGCCGGAGACACCGGCGATCCCTACCATGACACCAAGCGGTATCGTGGCAGTGACATCTTTTAAATTGTGCAGGTTCGCATTACGGATCGTCAATGTTGGCGTTTGTTCCGAGACGGTACGTCGTTGCTCCGGCTTTTTGTATGGCAGCAGTTTCTTACCCGATAAATACGGGCTTATGCCCGATGATTCAGAACGAAGATAGTCCTCAAGATTTCCTTGAAATATCAAATGTCCCCCCTGTTTTCCTGCAGCTGGACCTAATTCCACAATATAATCTGCTCCTAACATGACATTCGTGTCATGCTCCACTGCGATCACGGTATTTCCGGAAGCGGTGAGTGATTTCAACTTGCCTAGCAGAATCGTTTTCCGATTCGTGCAACCCTGCTGAAGGCTCATCAAATACATAGAGCAAGGAATCAAACTGGGATTGAAGATGGAACATCAGATACAGCCGTTGAAGTTCCCCTCCGCTTAAAGAGGGGATGCTTCTTAAGACTGTCAAATGGGATAGTCCTACATCCAGAAATAAATGAAGCTGCTTTGCCAATCGTTCAGCAATTTTCCTGCCCTGGGAAGTGAAGTCCAATTCCTTATGTAAAAGACTGTCCATGAACTTCGAAAGGTCCGCTATCGTCATGTTACAAAGTTCGCCCACATGTTTTCCCAAGCACAAGTTCTATCCTATATACAATTTCAACTTGTCGATTTCGATGAGATTGAACTGACGATATTCTTCCACATCGTCTATTTCTCCCCCAAGTTTTTTGTCCGGTCTGACTGTATCGTCATCGTGGCATGACCTAATTTTACCATAATTACATAGTTTTCATTAAAGAAATCTGCCAGTTAGCACAACAGGCTGCCGAGTGAATCATCAGCAGCCTACGTAGTGAAGCATTATGAAGCTATCGTACCCGTTCAATGAACAATGGAGTGGTGGACTTAGAGATTAGAGAAAATATCGTGCAAGTTGTTCCAATTTTGTCCGACCCAAATGTTTTCTTCTCGAAATCTCTTTAGTGGAATTGAATCATTTTCACTTTCAACAGTTACCCATTCCGCTTCTTTCCACCAGGTTAATCTAACGGACCTAACCAACTTCTCTATCGTTAATGGCTGATATTCACGGTAACCTTTTACGAAAGCACTCACTCTGCCCATATTGATTGACCCAATATCCAATGTACAGGACAATATAGGTCGTGAAATATCAAATTCAGGATAAACGTAATGCATTCTATCAAAGTCAAGAATGGCGGTTAATGAATCGTTCGTGAATAAAAGATTATCTACAAATAAATCCCAGTGCCCCCAGCCTCGTTCGCAATTTAAAAAAATATCGATTTCCGTTTCATCAATGATTTTCCTTTGTACCTCCAATGCCCTGATCGTCTTTTCGCATTTCATGTTACCTGCATGAGCCCATCGTTTGTTCCAAAGCCCAAGCATCTCTTCTTTATTTCGAATATCCCAATGTAAGGGATAAGGTTTCGCATTTTTTGAATTTAGTAATTGATGCATCCTACCTATGGCATTCCCCAGAGTGTACGATTGATTTTCGTTTGCCGAGCCTGGTGGTATAACGTTCCCTTCACATAAACTCATTAATACGAACCGCTCTTGAGCGGGCGTCCTTAAAACATGCCTCCCTTGATTTAAAAACAACTTAGGAGTAGGGATACCTTGCTTATACAGATTAAATTGATGGGTCAAAGAAATCTCAAGACCATTAACGAAGTTTTCGGGATAACGTGTCTTATTGTATTGCTTTACAAATAAACTTCCTACATCCGTTTCAATTTTCCATTTTAGATTTAAGTAACCTTGCTCGATCTGCAAGAAATCATAGATTTTTATCTTAAAAGTATCAGAAATAGAGCTTAGGATATCATCCCTGATTAAAGCAACTGCATCGGACATTATACTCCCCCAATTAGACAGAACTGGTGTTCGAAACTCATTATAAACTAAGTTATTAGGGAAGTCATTACTACGCAAAACTTCGGACGCCGGATGCGGATCAGCTCGAGACGACGGTCGTCCGCCGCGATCTGCTGTCTTACGCCATGCTCGTACTGCTCGAGCGGCTGACGCCGACAGAGCGAACCGTTTTTGTCCTGCGTGAGGCGCTGGGCTTCGATTATCCCGAAATAGCCGAAATGCTCGGCAAGCGGGAAGCGAATTGCCGCAAGCTGATGAGCCGGGCAAGAAGCAAGATGGGAGTATCCGAGGAGGAGTCGGTCTCGGCAGAAGCGGTTGAATTGGAATGGGTTAGCCGGTTCCTCACATCCCTCGAGCAAGGCAACGTCGATCATGTGCTGTCTTTGCTAACCGAAGACGTTTTGCTCGTCGCCGACGGAGGCGGAAAAGCAACCGCGTATAAACGTCCGGTGCAATCGAGCGATCACGTAGCCCGAGCTCTGCTCGACGGGTTCAAGAGCATAGGGTCCTATCAGGGAAAACTTCACTTCGAGGCTGTCCCTCTGAACGGTGAGACCGGCATAGTACTCCGTTCGGAGGTTGAAACTCTGGCCGCAATATTAATACAACTCCGACGCGGAAAGCTTGCCAGAATGTATGCCATACGAAACCCGGATAAGCTTGCCTGGGTTTAGTCAGTCGACTGCGGATTTTTCCAAGTCTCCTTCAAAGTTAAATAATTTACAAAGTAAGGCCCATCCCGCAATGGGTGGATTTAATACTTGCCGTTAAAGACAGCGCGGGGAACCGTATCACAAACATAAGCCAAGGATCATTAAGTGCGGCGCGGAATATCCATCCGTAAGTATCAAGCCTGAAGCAGTCTCCAAGCCGGTGCTGCTTCAGGCTTTTTTCACATGAACATACCTCACTTGCGCACCATCCCTCCCCCTCACTTGGCTGACGCGGAAGCAGTCGCGTATAATCGAACCATATCGAACGAATTCGCGTTCGCGAATAAGAAAGGAATCATTCATCCATGAGCGTACGACTGTTATATATCGAGGACGACCGGGAGATCGGAAGCTTTGTCTGCAAGCATTTGGAGAAGCAGGGCTATGAGGTCCACTGGGTGACGAGCGGCGAAAGCGCGCTTAAAGCCGCAGCTGGCTGCAAGCTGGTTATTCTCGACGTCATGCTGCCGGGACTTGACGGCTTTACCGTCGGACAGCGGCTGAAGAAAGCGGATCCGGCGGTCCCGATCCTCATGCTGTCAGCCCGTACCTCGATCGACGACAAACTGCAGGGTCTGCAGTTCGCGGACGACTATTTGACCAAGCCCTTTCATCCCGACGAACTGACGGCGCGCATTGAGGTGCTGCTCCGCCGGTCCGGCGCTGCGGGCTCCGAGCCGGTCGCCGTAAAGCATCTGCTCGTATACGAGCAGCAGAACCGGGTCGTTAATAGCACGACCGGAGAAGAAATCACGTTGACCGGAAAGCAATTTCATATTTTCAGCTATTTGCTTCGCCATCTGGGACAAATCATGACGAAGGAGCAAATTTATGAAGCCGTCTGGGGTGAATCTTTTATCGAAGGGGATAAAACGTTAATGGTTCATATCCGTTATTTGCGCGAGAAAATCGAGCTGAATCCGGCGGCTCCCGAGGTCATCGAGACGGTGCGCGGCATCGGATACCGGGTACGCCCGTGAAGAAGCTTGTGAAGCGGCCCCGCGGCCCCCGATTTCATCAAACCCTGTTGACGCGCTACCTGCTTATTATTCTATTCGCTTTTCTGTTTATCCCGATCATCTTTCCGCTGGCATCCTTTGTTTATATGCTCACCGAAGAGTATACGAGCAGCCGGAATGAAGACTATTTAAAATACGGCGATGGCAGCACCCTCGAAGCGATGTGGCATCAGGAGGCTTCTCAGCTCGATGAAGAAACGCCGGAGCAGACTGACCGCAAGCTGCAGGAAATGAAAAGAAATTATCCGGAAGGCTCCTTCTTCTGGGTCGACGCGTCGGGAGAGACGCAGCTTCAGCTCCCCCGGCAGGAGCAGCTTCCCGAACGATGGACGCATGCGGATGCGATCCGGTATATGAAGAAGCACATCGACGGCGATCCTTACACGGTCGTTGCTTTCATCGGCCCGGATAACTCCGGCGCCGGCTTCATGGTCATGCAACTGCCGCGGTCTCTGATCCAGCTATCGACTCCGGTCGGAGCCGGAACGCCCTTCTATATCGCATTTCTGTTCATCATGTTCGCCTTCTTCGTCCTGCTGTCGCTGCTCTTCTTCCGGCAAATCCGCAGGCGGCTGCTCCGGCTGCAGAGCGCGATGAAGGTGCACGGCAGCGACGGCCTCCCGATGCCGATCGTGCAGAAGAAGCAAGATGAGATCGGGGAACTGGAAGCCGCCTTCAATGAAATGACCGATCAGCTTCGCGGCAGCAAGGAACGGGAAAGCGCCGAGGAAGAGCTGCGCAAGCGCCTCATCGCCAATTTATCGCATGATTTACGAACGCCGCTTACCGTAATGAACAGCCATGCGTATTCGCTTCGTGGCGAAGCGCTCAGCGAGCACGGGAAAGCCGCCGTTAAGCAATTGGAGCAGAAAATCGCCAGTCTGGGCAGCCTGATCGAAAATCTCTTGTCTTACACGCTGATGACCGGAGGACGTTATCCGCTAAAGCTGGAGCAGCTGGACGTGCTGCGGCTGGTTAGAGAAAGCGCGGCGGCCTGGTATCCGCTGTGGGAACAGGAAGGCATCGAGCCCGATATCGATCTGCCTGGCGAGCCTATCATTTGGCGCGTGGATAAAGAGGGCTTCCGGCGCGTGCTCGATAATCTATTTCAAAACATCGTTCGGCATGCGCACAACGGGCAATATATCGGTCTCTCCTCGGAGACTCGCGAGGGACAGACGGCACTCGTCATTTCCGACCGGGGAGCCGGCATGGAGAGCGAGTCAAGCGGCAAAGGCGCCGGCATTGGCCTCGCGATCGTGGAATATCTCATTGCCGAAATGGAGCTCGAATGGCGCACGGAAAGCACCGCAAACAGCACCCGTATCAGCATTTTTCCCCGGCAATTGCAAACGTAGCACGGATTGGCCGGCCCTAAGGAATTTTCTCCTTGGTCAATTTTAAACGAAATTTAAACTTGCTCCGACCGCCCTTTAACCTTCATTCGCTAAAGTAGGCAATGAGGTGATTGGACATGAATAATTGGGTCATAGAAACGAAAGGGCTAAGCAAGCTCTATAGAGGGCGTTATGCCGTCAGCAATCTGAATTTGAAAATCAAAAAGGGAGACATCTACGGCTTCCTTGGGCCGAACGGCGCGGGCAAAACGACGACCATCCGCATGCTGCTCGGATTAATTAAACCGTCGAAGGGCTCGGTTCATATTTTCGGGCAACCGCTTGAAAAGGAACGGCTGTCGATCCTGCGCAAGGTCGGGTCGCTCGTCGAGTATCCTTCCTATTACGGCCACTTGAGCGCGATCGACAATCTGGAAGCGATCCGCCGTATTATAGACGCTCCCTCCGCCAAAATCGACGAGGTGCTGAACATCGTCGGTCTGTCGAAGGACGCCCGCCGTCCGGTAAAAGGCTTCTCTCTCGGGATGAAGCAGCGTCTTGGCATCGCAAGCGCGCTGCTCGGCAATCCGGAGCTGCTGATCCTAGACGAGCCGACGAACGGCCTGGATCCTTCCGGCATCCAGGAAATTCGTGAGCTTATCAAGCAAATGCCGAAGCAGCACGGAATTACCGTTCTCCTCTCCAGTCATTTGCTGAGCGAAATTGAGCTTACCGCAGGGACGGTAGGCATTATCCGGCACGGGGAGCTCGTGTTCCAGGATACGATTGAGCGTCTGCACCGGCAGGCGCATGAGCAGGGCACCCTTTCGCTCGTCGTGTCAGAGCCGGAGCAGGCTGTTGCCGTATTGCAAGAGCAGGGGCTGGGCGTTAGCCTGATGAATAACGTCATTCTGCTCAAACATATCCCCGACGCCGCGATTGCGCAGGCCGTCAAACGGCTTGTCGAGCGCAATCATGCCGTCTACCGGATCGAGGAGAAACGCCAATCGCTGGAGCAGCTATTCCTCCAAATCGTCGGGGAGGGTGGCCGACCATGATGCTCAAAGCTTTTTCTTCCGATCTGCTGAAAATCCGGGGCAAGGGCTTATGGTTTCTCATCGCGCTCGGTCCTATCGGGCTCGTTGCGATGCAGGCTCTTAATTTCGGGCTCCGATACGATTATTTGTCGCAAAGGCATGCCGGACGGATGTGGGAGGCGCTGCTCGGCAACATGCTCATGTTCGTTCCGATCGCGCTTTATCTCGGCGTGACGCTCGTCTCCTCCCTGCTTGCGAACGTCGAGCACAGCACAAATGCCTGGAAGCAGCTGCTGGCGCTGCCGATTTCCAGAGGCGCCGTATTTTGCGCGAAATTCGCGCTTTGCGTTCTTCTGCTCGCCGTCTCCTGCTGCCTGCTGGCCATCGGCACGGTTGTGCTCGGCCTATCGCTGAAATTCGGCATGGATATTCCGTTTATGGCGATTTTGAAGCTGAGCTTCCTGCCGTTCATCGCTGCCCTGCCGGCGCTGGCGCTTCTGCTGTGGCTGAGCCTGACGGTCAAGAACCAGGCGCTTCCCGTGACCTTCGGCATCATGTCGGCCATCGTCTCCGTCTATTCAGTGAATTTGTCCGAATGGTTCCCGCTGAATTGGCCTTTGTTCGGCTATACGGGCCCGCGTCAGGAGCTGTTTGTTGGAGCCGGCTTCCTGTGCGGAGCCGTGATTTTGCTCTTCGGAGCCGTTCATTTCAATAAAAAGGATGTGAATTGAGGATGGCAAGCTTCCTTCGATTACTCGCTTCGGAACGTCTCAAGCTGTCCAAATCGTACATCTGGCTCCTTGTTCCGTTAAGCCCGCTCCTGTCGCTGGCGATTGGACTGCTCGTATCGCTGGATACCATGGATACGACATGGAAGTACGGTAATTACGCCATTCTCGTCACGGCGATGGCCTCGTTCCATGCGATGCTGTTTCTTCCCGTCTTAACGGGCATTTTCTCGGCATTCGTCTGCCGGTACGAGCATGGCGGAGGCGGCTGGAAGATGCTGCTGTCGCTCCCCGTTTCCCGCACGGCATTATTTTTCGCCAAATTCACGGTCGTTGCCTCATTGCTCGCGGTTACGCAATTGCTCTTCCTCGCCGCGGTGTTCGTCGCCGCTGCCTATCAGGGCATTGACGGCACGATCCCGTGGAGGTT
This sequence comes from Paenibacillus harenae DSM 16969, assembly GCF_000422465.1. Taxonomy (GTDB): domain Bacteria; phylum Bacillota; class Bacilli; order Paenibacillales; family Paenibacillaceae; genus Pristimantibacillus; species Pristimantibacillus harenae. The sequence goes on from NZ_KE383844.1 coordinate 670,790, forward strand.
GCTGCTCACCGGAATCGGCGGAGGCTTCCTTGCCTGCTTGCCGCTGGCCGCGCTGCAAATGCTCGTATCGGTCGGCTGGAGCAGCTTCGCCGCGCCGCTTGCGATCAACGTCGCTTTGACCGTGCCGAATATGCTTATTATTAATTCGAAGACATTTGGTCCGCTCTATCCTTGGGCGCAGCCGATGCTGGCCATGCTCTGGTACGGCGAGGAGGATTTCGGCAGCCTCGCGCTGCCGATGGAGAACATTGTTATAACCATTCTGGGAAGCTTCGCCGTCTTCCTCGCGGCCGGACTTCTCTATTTCAACCGCAAAGAACAAGCGTAACAAAAACAGGCAGTCCCTCGGGTCTCCACGACCTTACGGGACTGCCTGTTTCATTATTTGCTGCCGAACTGCGCGTGATGCAGCCGGCTGTAGATGCCGCCCGCTCCCACCAGCTCCTCGTGGCGGCCTTGCTCGGAAATGCCCTCCTCGGTCACGACGACGATCCGGTCCGCATTCTTGATCGTCGCGAGCCGGTGCGCGATGACGAGCGTCGTCCGCCCGACGGACAGCTCGGCAAGCGACTGCTGAATCGCCGCTTCCGTCTCCGTATCGAGCGCCGACGTCGCTTCGTCGAGAATGAGGATCGGCGGATTCTTGAGGAACATCCGCGCGATCGCAAGACGCTGCTTCTGCCCGCCGGACAGCTTCACGCCGCGCTCGCCGATGACCGTCTCCAGCCCATCCGGCTGTGCCAGAATAAAGTCCTCCAGCCGCGCGCGGCGGGCCGCGGTCCAAATCTCTTCATCGGACGCGCCAAGCTTGCCGTAGACGATATTCTCGCGGATCGTTCCCGCGAACAGAAACACGTCCTGCTGTACGATGCCGATCTGCTTCCTTAGCGATTCAAGCTTCAGATCGCGGATATCATAGCCGTCGACGGAAATGCCGCCGCTCCCGATTTCATAGAACCTTGGCAGCAGGCTGCATAGTGTTGTTTTGCCGGCGCCGGAAGGCCCGACGAACGCGACCGTCTCCCCTGCCCGGATCGTCAGATCGATGTTCTGAAGCACCTTCGCTTCGCCTTCGTAACCGAACGTAACGCCGCGATACTGAATATCGCCGCGCAAGCGGTCAACCTGGACGGCGCCCGGCTTATCCGCAACATCCGGCTCCGTCTCCATCAGCTGCACGTAACGCTTGAAGCCTGCAATCCCTTTCGGGTAGCTCTCGATGACGGCGTTAATTTTCTCGATCGGCTTGAAGAAAATGTTCGTCAGCAGAACAAACGCAACGAATTGCCCATAATCCAGCTCACCCTTAATGACAAACCAAGTTCCCGCGATGAGCACGAAAATGGTGACAAGCCGCATCAGCATATACGTAATGGACGAGTTCAAGCCGATGAGCTTGTAGGAGAACAGCTTCGCATCGCGGAAACGGAGGTTGTTCGCCTTGAACAGCTTGCCCTCATGCTTCTCGTTCGAGAAGGCCTGCACGACGCGGATCCCGCCTACGGTGTCCTCGACGCGCGCATTGAAATCAGCCATATCCGAGAGCAGCCGGTCGACCGCCTTCGTCATTCTGCCGTTGAAGTGCAGAACGAGCCAAATAATGACCGGAATGATGACAAACGTTAAAATCGCCAGCTCCAGATTAATGTAAGCCATAATGCCGAAAGCGCCGACCAGCGTCATGGCCGCGATAAACATGTCCTCGGGCCCGTGGTGAGCGACCTCGCCGATCTCGAACAAATCGTTCGTGAGGCGGGAGATCAGATGACCGGTCTTCGTGTTGTCGAAGAAACGGAAGCTCAGCTTCTGCACATGGTCGAACAGCTTCTTGCGCATGTCCGTTTCGATGTTAATACCGAGCATATGGCCCCAGTAGGTCACGACATATTGAAGGATCGTATTAATGACATAGATAACGAGCAAAATGGCGCAAGCCGTAAGAATGAGCCCCCAATTCTCGTCCGGCAGCAGGGTGTCGATGACATAGCTGACCGCGAGCGGGAAGCACAGCTCGAGAACCGCGAGCGCAACCGCGCAGCAGAAATCGAGCAGGAACAGCTTTTTGTACGGCTTATAATAGGAAAAAAAACGTCGAATCATCCTTTATCCGTTACTCCTTCTTCTCTCTATAGTTGATAATCATTTTCGTTTAAAATGATATAGAAACGCGCCGCGGCTGTCAATCAATTGTCGAAATCGATCCGCTCATGATGCGTATACACATTCATCTCGCCGCCGCGGATAAATCCGACGCAAGTAATGCCCAGATCGTTGGCCAGACGAAGCGCAAGGTCCGTCGGCGCCGACTTGCTGAGCAGGATGCCGCAGCCGATCTTGGCCGTCTTCAGCACCACCTCCGAGGACAGCCTCCCGCTGAAGGCGATCGCCTTATCCGAGGTGCGCAGCCGGTGCAGCAGACAGTAGCCAAACAGCTTGTCGAGCGCGTTATGGCGTCCGATGTCCGTCCGCACGGCCAGCAGACGGCTGACCGATCCGATCGCCGCGTTATGCACGCCGCCCGTGCTGCGAAAGTCGGCCGAGCTGTCCTGCAGCTCGCGCATGAACCGGATGCACTGCGAAGCCGGGATGCGGGTGCGGGTCATGACGGTTTTGGCCGTCAGCATATCGTTATGAAAATAAAACTGCCTGCTCTTCCCGCAGCAGGAGCCGATAAAGCGCTTCGAGTATTGGCTGCGGTCCGCGGACAGCTTGTGCTCCAGCTCGACATAGGCAAAGCCGGTATCCTCATGGATCGTCATCTTCTTCACCTGCCCGGCGGCGCGGACGACGCCCTCGGAGGCGAGGAAGCCGATGACCAGCTCCTGCAGATCGGACGGCGAGCATACGAACGTCGCGAACTCGTCCCCGTCGATTTTCAGGGTAAGAGGAAGCTCCGCCGCGATGGTATCCTCCATTTCTAACGGCTCGCCGCCGCCGCTGTACTTTCGCATTTTCCACTTCGCCGTATTCGAAAAGTCCATGCGTCCGCGCTCCTTTCTTCCTATTCACCATACCTGATTTGCGGCAGCGGCGGGTTCGTATTTACACCCCCATCTACTCGCTTACCCAGTTACTCACTTACTTACAAACGTTCTCCTGCCCCCTACGCCGGCGGCTCCGTCTCCAGCTCATCGATTCGCTTCTCCACGTACCTTGTATCTTTCAACGCATGATAGGTATCGGCACGCTCCACGACTACCGTGGCGTTGTATTCGGGAATGCCCGCTTCCGGCTCATATACCCCTTTGGCGAACAGGCTGTTTCCTTCCGGCCAATAGACCTCGATATTTCCGCGCGCCATATCCTCGCATTTCACTCTGCCGTGAAAGGCGCCGGTTCGGTTATAGACAACGACGGCGTCGCCTTCGTCCAACCGCAGCTCTGCCGCATCCCGTCCGTTCATCAGCACATCGTAACGCCCTGCAGCATTGAACGCATCCTTCTCGCCATAGATCATCGAGTTGAACTGCTTGCCCCGCTTCGTCGTCGCGTAGAAATGACCCTCCGGCTTGCGCAGCTCCGGCAGCTCGATCGCCAGCAGATTCCCTTTCCCGTCCGCCGTTGGACATTCGCCGCCCTCGCAAAGCCATGCCCCTCCCCATTGGAACACGTCGCCTTGATTCTGCAGCAGCTGAATGCCGTCGTAGCTAGGCGCAGTACGGGCAATCTCTCTCCGAACGGCAGCGGCATCTTGGAAGGTAACCGCCTCCCGAAGCTCCGGCTTGACGCGCGCCGCCAGGTCCGCATAAATCTCCCATTCCGCCCTGGCTTCTTCCACCCTGGGACCGTCTATCGCCGGCGAAAAATAAACCATGCGTTCGGTGGACGTGGACGTCCCGCCTCCAGGCTGCTCATAACGCGTCATGGCAGGCAGAACAATCACCTCTTCCCGGGCATCGAGCAGCGTTGAGCTGTTCAGGATGATATCCTGGTGCACCCGCAGCTCCACCGCCTCCAGACAGCGCTTCACAAAATCCGGGTCAGGCATCGTCTCGACAAAATTGCCGCCCGAGGTATAAAATAGCTTCAGCTTGCGCTCATGCCGATCCGGAAGCAGCGCGTTTTCGAGCGAAACGCCAACGATATCGCCTTGCCATTCCGGGAGCCGGAAACCCCAGGCCTGTTCGATTCGGCTGACATCCGCTCCTTTGAACTCGCCGCCCGGCAAGCTGAAAGGGTCAGCCCCCATCTCCCCCGAGCCCTGTACGCCGCTGTGCCCGCGGATCGGCATAAGGCCGCAATGCCCGCGCCCGAGAAATCCCCGCAGCAGCGCCAGATTCGCAACCTGCGAAATATTGTCCGTACCGAAGCGGTGCTGCGTCAGTCCCATGCTCCAGACGAACACGCCGGACTTCGAGGCGGCCAGCAGCTCCGCGAACTCCTTCATCCGTTCTTTGGCCAATCCCGATGATTGCTCGAGCAGCTCCCAGCGCTGCTTCTGTACATGCGCCTTCAGCTCCTCATATCCGTTCACATGCGCCCGCACAAAAGAATGATCGATCGCCGAGCCTTGCCGTGTCTCCTCCATCTCGAGCCAATGCTTCATGACGCCGTGCATGAATGCGATGTCTCCGCCGATGTTCACCTGATAGAAGTCATCGGCCAGCTTCGTCCCGAACAGCGCCGATTCCGGAATCGACGGAATCCAGTAGCCCTCCATCGCAGGCTCGCGGTAGGGGTTGATGACGATGATTTTCGTCCCTTTCCGCTTGGCGGCGTACATGTACTTGGTCGAAACCGGCTGATTGTTGGCTGCCACGCTCCCCCAGAATACAAGCACATCCGTGCCGATCCAATCCTTATAGCTGCAGGTAGAAGCACCCACGCCAATTGATCGCTTTAAGGCCGTCTTGGATGGAGAATGGCAGATCCGCGAGGCGTTATCGATGTTGTTCGTTCCGATTAGCCGCGCCGCCTTCGCCGCCATATAGTAGGACTCGTTGGTAATTCCGCGCGCCGTTAAGTAAAATGCCAGCTGCTTCGGGTCGATGGCCCTTGCTTTGGCCGCTATGCGGTCCAGCGCCTCATCCCAGGACAGCCTGCGGAAGCTGCGCTCCCCTTTGCCGCGAATGAGCGGATAAGGCAGCCGGCCAAGCTTGCGCAGCTGCGTGCTGTCGAGCTTCCGGAGCTCATCGATATCGGAATGAAGGATCGACGTCTTAATGGCAGGCATTGTATTCAGGCGCAGCACGTTAAGCCGCGTTGTACATAGATGCGGACCGTCAAGCGTCTGATCGTAAAGGCCGGACACGCCAAGGGCGCAGCCGTCGCACACCCCCCGCGTCAAAATCCGGTAGGCGTAAGGCAAATTGTCGCGGTTATCCCAAACAACCTTCAACGTGTCGCGAATGTGATGCGGCTTGACACGCCCCAGGCCGAACGGCGCCTTGCTGACCCACAGCTTCGGGTCAGGACGTCTCGGCAGCTTAATCGGCCCGCTATGCTTCGTTGTCGCCATAAACCATTCACCCCGTTAACTAGTTTATCAATTAAGCGTAATTTAGCTTCATCCTCCCATCAGCTATATCGGGAAAATAAAACTTGTAGACCTGGGAAATAAAGTATTAAACTAATTTTATATAAATTGAACGATCGATTTACATCAGCTGTTATCGCTGCGAGAGCAAATCAATCTTACGATCGCTGTTCCAGCCAAATGGTCTGAATCGGTCAACCCTGTCAGGTAACCATATGGGCTGCAAAAAGCGACCGCTTCGTTTCTCCAGAACGATTTGCTCTCTCCGCTCCACGCATTCGTTTCTTTCGTTTTATATAGACCGTTCTTCTAACTAATTCTTTAGAAAGGGTGACCCATAAAAATGGCAGCTTCAAAGGGAGATTTAAGAACTTGCGGCAAAGGACACAACTACTATAAAAGCAGCGACTGTCCTACCTGCCCGGTCTGCGAACAAGAACGGAAACCTGACGAAGGATTCCTTGCCCTGCTCTCGGCGCCGGCAAGAAGAGCATTGGAACACAATGGAATCACTTCATTGCAGCAGCTCGCAAAATATAGTGAAAAAGAGATCTTGCAATTTCACGGGATGGGACCGGGATCTTTGCCTAAACTTAGAACAGCTTTGCAGGAAAACGGGTTGTCATTCAAAAACGAACATCTACATGGTATGAAGGCAGACCTTAGCGAATGACTAAGACTTTCATTCTCGTCTAGCTCGAGTAAGCGCATACAATAAAGAGCTGAGGAAGGTGGAGAAGGCGCGCTCAGCGTGAGACAAGCAGCAGCGAAGGCATTCATCCCTCTGACCAAGTCCCTGGTAAGCGGCCACAATTACACTCCCTCACCTGTCCCGCTTCAATTAGGCTGCACCTGCACCGCAGCCTGCTTGCCGCTCACCTGGATGCCCGTCTGCTTCCTGCCGTTATCGGCAAGATCCTTCAGCATGCGTTCGAGCAGCTCTTTCGCCTTCTGGCCTTCCTTTCCCTGGATGCGCACGACAAGCTGTACGCCGCTTCCTGTCGCGAGCAGCTTCGCCGCCTGCCTGAGCTTCGTATCATAATCATGCTCTTCAATATGCGGAGTCAAGCGAAGCTCTTTCACCTTGCCAGACTGCTCCTTCACCCGGGTTTCCCGCTTCTCACGGCTTGCCTGCTGCTTCGCCTGCCCTTTGGCTGTCAGTCTGCACGGCGGCGGACTGCTCATCAGCGAGGTGCAGACCAAATCAACCTTCAACTCGCGCGCCATCGCGAGCGCCTCCTCCCGGGATACAATCCCAAGATCCTCGCCGTTCACGCCCGTCAGCTTCACTTCCGATGCGCGTATTTTCTCATTCATCATCATCATCGATGCCATCCGTATCCCTCGCTTCCTTGCTAAACATACGGAAAACGGCAGCCTGCAGCAACCAAACCGCCGTTGTTCCTTTCCCTTATTATACTCTTTCTTCGAGCATCCAGCGCGGTCTGTTTGCCGATGGCTGCGCCCGGACCGCCCCCGTCTCCTGCCGCCCCGCGTGCTGTTCGATTCACTTGTGCACTCCGATTAGAGCAGGCCAAGTTGTTACTGCTGCAAACCGATCTTGCCGTCTCCCGCATCGCCGAGGAGGTTGGCTTCAATAACGCCGCCTATTTCACGTCCTGCTTTGCCAGATTCGAGGGCATCACGCTCCAGCAGCGCTTCTCCTACGGTTGAAGCAGCAAGAAGCAGCTTCGATTGGAGCCCCTTACCTTGTTAGATCGCACTCCTTATAGGGAAAAACCCCTGTTAATCTCACCGCTTAGCCGCTGCCTCATCTTTTAAAAGGAAGGCTATATTAAATTCTAATGTTGATTTATGACCAAAAGAATACCGCCTTGTGAAAAGGCGGTTAATTGCTATCGTTCGCCGTTAGCGCAGTGGATGGTGCTATTCGTATCCGGGTGCATTGATGTATTGGGCTGTCCTTGAGCGCCCGTAAGTTACTGTCGTTGGCGTTCATTTGCTTCGATTTGACGGAGGATTTCGTCAACGACGTGCGCGATCGGAGCGGTGGCGTCGATTATAATCCCGTTTTTAGGAATGCCTTCTTTCGTTTGATGCAAGCGCGCACTAATTTCCCGTTCCTCTGGTCTGCCACCCCAGTCAGTTGGGTCCAGCGCCACTCGCTCATCAATCCGCCGGAGAGAGGTTTCCAGGTCGACCTCAAGGACAAACACGCCGTCGAAGAGGTCGATGAATTTGGGGTAATTCCGCGAACCACCGCAGAAAAATGTTACCGCCTCATCCTGATTGTCGACCAAAGCTTTTACTTTATCAACATGCCAAATATGGTGTTCGGGTTTAAAGCCATCCGTCGGGGTACCAGTTTCCGGATCGCCTTGATAAGCCAATACACGGTCACCATGAATAGCATGGTAGCCGCGCCGCTGCAATTCGTTGCAGACCGTAGTTTTGCCGGCGCCGGAAACGCCTCCAATCAGATAATTCCTAATGCCCATGGCAGACCCTCCATTCAACTGGATAAGCACAATATATTAGATGTTTCTAACTGTCACTAAACTCCCGTTTTTAGTTTAACAAAAATAAGTAGCTCGGCCTTTATCCATCATCATCTGGGAAGACGCACGGGAGAAAGAAGGGGACGTCCGGAAAGGGGACACCAGCATGCGGAACAGCTTTTTCTCCGCAACGTTTGGTGGCCGCTTCGCGGACAACTGGATGAGCTTCATCCGGAATATGAGGTTCTCGATTGGCGGGGCCGATCTTACTTCGCCGACTTCAGCTGGCTGCCGGGTCTCGTAAAGCTGCTCATAGAAATCAAAGGCTTCGCCGCGCACGTCAGAGACGTGGACCGGCAAAAGTACTGTAATGAATTAAATCGCGAAACGTTCCTCCACGCAATGGGTTACCATGTCATTTCTTTCGCATATGATGACGTCGAGCAACGGCCCGAATTATGCATCGCCTTGCTGCGTATGGTACCGAGCCGCTATCAGACACAACAGACGCCAGTCTCAAGAGCGCTGCTCGCTGAGAAAGAGGTCATTCGTCTTGCCGTTCAACTGGCTCATCCGGTCCGGCCGAAGGACATTGCCGATCATTTTCAGATTGACCAGAAGACGGCGGTACACATGTTGAAGAAACTATGTTCAAAAGGCTGGCTTTCCCCCGCTCGAAGCGGTAAAGGAAAGAGAGTCGTCCGGTACGAACTCGGCCATGGCATGCTGAATTATTTAGACTAACCGGAAAAACTCCCGTTTTAATCACCGCTTGACTGCCGTTTTACTGTTTAATGGGACAATGTCCCCTCTAATTGGAGCAGCTTGGGCGAAATAGCCTTATTGCACCTTTTTTAGCAGGAGCAATTCCCGGTAGAGTCCCCCAAAGGCAAATTCGGGCATTTAAATGGAGGAATCCCCGTTAATCGGGGCACTAAAACGTCACTACAAACCGTGACTTATCTCTCGAAAGAGAACGGCTGCTTATTTCGATCATGTTATCTGCCTCGGGGCTGTCACAGGGTTCATGGGAAGGTTGAAGCAAGCGGCCGACAGCCTAATACTCAGCACGCCGCTCCTCAGCCTTCCGAAACACTCATCAATCTATAAAACGACGCCGGGTCGACAGGACCGCTGAACAAATAGCCCTGCGCGATTTCACAGTTAAGCTTCTGGAGGCAATCCAGCTGGTCCGCATCCTCTACTCCTTCCGCAACGACTTGTATGTTCATTTGATTTGCCAGCGTTATAATCGCCTGAACGAGGTTACGGTCAATGGACTGATAAAGGATATCTTGAATGAAGGAACGGTCAATTTTCAGCTCATCGATAGGCAGATATTTCAAATAGGCTAACGAGCAGTAACCGGTGCCGAAATCATCCATGCTGATTTTCACGCCTAAAAGCTTCAGCTCCTTTAACACATGGATCGACGATTCAAAGTTAATCATGTTGCTTTCCGTAATCTCAAGCATCAGATGCTCTGCATGAATGCCGGAATCACGTATCGCATGCTTGACCACATCAACAAAATTTCGCTGGACAAACTGCCGCGATGAAATATTTACCGATACCGAAAGCGGAGAACCGGTCCGTTCCTGGAACATTCTAATTTGCCGGCACGCCACGCCGAGCACCCACTCCCCCAGCGGGACGATTACGCCCATTTCTTCGGCGACAGGAATAAACTCCGCGGGCGGTATGCTGCCATACACCGGATGGTTCCATCTCACCAAAGCTTCGACGCCTACAATTTCCCCCGTGGCCATCAGCACTTTGGGCTGGTACATCAGATAAAGCTGTCCCCTGTCAACGGCTAGCGGCAGCTCGTTCTCAATAAGCACCTTACGCTTAAGGTCGCATAGCCGCCGTTCATCCATATGCTGGTTCAGCTTTCCTTCAATATGCTGATCAAGCGTATAGAAGCCTAAGCGGGTAATCGTCTCCTCATCTTCCCCGTCGCTCGGGTAACTGGAGATTCCGCATTTGAATTCAAGCTTGATCTCATCATCGCCGATCCGGTAAGGCTGGCTTAGCTGCTGCTCGATAAAGGCGTACAGCGTGAGCGTCTGCAGCTTGGATACGCCAGGAAGTAAAACTTTAAATTGATCGTCCGCCACTCTCGTCGTGACGGACTTCCCGTTCTGCGCTTGATTAAGCCGGCCCGCGATCATGACGAGCAGCTCGTTGCTGTTCGTCCGCCCGATCGTGCTTCTCAGCCATTTGAACCGGTCGATCTGGATCAGCAGAAGCGTAAACTCCCGTCGTTCAGTTAATAAGCGGTTTAACTCGTCATATAGCACCCTCGGGTTTGGCAAACCCGTTAAATAATCGTGGTTAGCGAGAAAATGGATCATTTTATCCGCTTGCTTGCGGTCGGTAATATCCCGGAACACGGATACAATCTCTACCCGTTCCCCCTTCCGGAACGCCTTCGAATTGACTTCGACGGCGACGGATGCGCCATCCTTCCTTCTGATTTCAACCTCGTCCACCGCTGCGCTGTTTTTCATTAAATCAACAACCGCGGAAAAATGATCTCTGATACTTATGTATTGCAAAGGAGAAGCGCCGCCAAGCTCGTCTTCGTTATAACCCGTCAACCGTTGAAATAAATCATTTGAACCTCTGTATTGCGGGGTAAAATCTTCATTCATGGTAAACAACGCGATTCCATCGTTAGCATGCTGAAAGATTTCACGGAAGCTCTCTTCGCTTTGCTTAGCCTTCTGCTCAGCCTTCATCAGCCGGCCAACATACCTTGAAATTAAGAGATAGAGCAGGATTCCGGTGACGAAGACGTACAATGCGCCCTTCAACGTTTCCTCCCATTGAAACCCGTGATACACCCAGAAGTCCGTACCTACGATCCAAACAATGCCGCACAGCATGTATAGACCAACAATCTTTGTGACGCTTACATTCAACATGGAGCTTAGTCTATGCTTGAACATTCGCCGAATCGCTCCTATCCGCTAACCCTTCTCAGCCAATAGATTCGACATTTTACTACAAAATCCTCCATTCTACTTCCGCAGCAATTTCCAAACCCTGGCTAAAGCAAGTATCAATAAGCAGACGGACAAGCCGATGCATCCCCCCGTAAAATCCAACAAAACGTCCGTCGTATTCCCCGTCCGGTGTTCGGAGCTGAGCTGATTCCATTCATCCGCAGCCGGAACCGCAATGACAACCAACAGCGTCGCCAGAATCGCGCGGAATACGCGGCGAATATTGAACGAACGCACGAACATAAAGAATAGAGCGGCAAATGTGGCATAAACGAACAGATGCGCGCCTTTGCGAAAGAGAAATTCAATAAATTTGTATGGATTAGAATGCGAATTTACCGTAGTATACTGGTATTTAATCGTTATATCGGGCAGCCACCTGACTAAATCATGAAAGCTGAAAAATCGGAGTAACAAAGGTTGTATACTTTGCTGTTCATACGATTGGGATGAGAATACGAAGACAAGCGTGAGCCACGCTGCAAGCAATATTCCCCATAACAGGGGAGGCAACCATCTTCCATTGTTTTTCATCAATAAACCTACCTCCTTTGAACCTATCCTCTCTATCATACTTGAAAAGATAAGGACGGACAAAATCCATCCCTAAGCTTCATGCTGAAGTGCTTTTAGGATGTCTCTTCAAGTAATGCGAATACCGTTATCATCTATTGGAAGATTCCTAGTTTAGCCCGTCCGGCTTTGCGTCGCAGAATTTCTTCAGGTTTTCATTGAGAAAAAAAAACGGAAGAACAAGGAATTCTTGTCCTTCCGTCATCCGAATGATCAGCCCCGGTTAAGCCTTCTTGCGCTCGATACTAATCCACACCAGACCGGCAGCCATACAGGCGGCGCCGCACATTTGCAGCAGCGTAATTGTCTCGCCAAACATAAAGTAGCCTGCTGCGACAGCCGCCGCCGGCACCGCATAACGGAAGAAGTTGGAGCGCGTCGCCCCTACTTTAAACATGCAGGCGTTCCATACAACGAAAGCCAGCACCGTGCAAATGAGCACATTATAGGCGATAGACAGATAATGACCCATATTGAGCGCCTGCCAATCCGTCTCGCCCCAAGCGCCGAACGTCAGCGGAAGCATGAACAAGGAGCCGAAGGCGATCGTCCAGGTGCTCACACGCAGCGCCGAGTATTGCTTCATCAGCGACATCGAGCTCAAATTAAACAAAGGGCCGATGATGCTGACGCCGAACGCCATTGCGTTGCCAAGCATGTTCTCGGACGACAGATTGAAGCCCTCGCCGCCGCCGAGAATTACGAAGCATACGCCGACGATCGAGATTGCTCCTCCGACGATAAGCCGGGCCGTAATCGATTCCCGCATGAACAGCGGCGCGAATAAGGCGGCGAAGATCGGCCAAGGCGCCACGTTCAGAAGCGAGGCATTCGCGAGCGTCGTATATTTAATGGAATACATCACGGTAATTTCAAGCAGCGTAATACCGATCAATCCGATGAGGGCCAGCTTAGGGACGATCCTCCACGGAATGCCGACGCTCCCCTCCATGCGCCATAGGATGAAGAAGAAGAACGGCACAGCCAGTCCAAATCTTAAAATCGAGAAAACAATCGGATTAAACGATTCCATCCCTAACCGGGAGATGCCGAAGTTGGCTCCCCAAATAACGGCAACCAGCACCAGACCGCCGTAATTCAACCATTTGTTATTCATTTTCTCCGCTCCATCCATGCTTGTTATCTCTATCTGTATAAGTCCTCGTACATCATAGCATGAAGATGCCGCCTTGTAATAGCTATTCAAGCATAAACGGCTAATGCCTTCCTTAGGTGGCAAAAGCAACCGTTTCGCGGTGAAATATAAGCCAAGTTATAAGTGCAAAACTTATAAAGTCTTATATTTTTAAAAAGATGTCAACAGCCTTCATGACGCAACCTGATTTTGATTGTATTGCGTGTGAAAGCGCTGTACATTACGATTAATTCAGTTGCCGGAGGCGAATAATAAACTAACCGGCAGATTTTTGAAATGGAGGTTCTAACATGAGTAAACAGGCATCGGACTCCAGAGGCGTAAAAGTATCTGTCCAACGTTTCGGCCGCTTCCTTAGCGGCATGGTTATGCCGAATATCGGCGCCTTTATCGCTTGGGGACTTATCACGGCTTTATTTATACCGACAGGCTGGTTTCCAAATGAAAGCCTAGCCATGCTAGTAGGCCCAATGATTACTTATCTGCTGCCGATTCTTATCGGATACACCGGCGGACAAATGATTCACGGCGTACGGGGCGGCGTCATCGGCGCGGTCGTCACAGCCGGCGTTATTGTAGGTGCGGACATTCCAATGTTTCTCGGCGCGATGATCGTCGGCCCTTTCGCTGCATGGGTCTTGAAGAAGTTTGATAAATGGATTGAGGGTAAAATCCCTTCCGGCTTCGAAATGCTGATCAACAACTTCTCGTCCGGCATCATCGGCGGCGGTCTTGCCCTTCTTGCGTTCAAAGCAATCGGCCCCATCGTTGCCACATTCAGCAAGCTTCTCGCAACCGGCGTGGACTTCCTGATCGACACCGGCTTGCTGCCGCTCGCTAACATTCTGATCGAGCCGGCCAAGGTCTTGTTCTTGAACAATGCGATCAACCACGGCATTCTCGGACCGCTCGCTCTTGAGCAGGCATCCAAAGCCGGGCAATCCATTATTTACATGCTGGAATCGAACCCGGGACCGGGTCTTGGTATTCTGCTCGCTTATTGGCTCGTTGGCAGAGGAACGGTTAAGCAATCGGCGCCGGGCGCCGCGGTTATTCATTTCTTCGGCGGTATCCATGAAATTTATTTCCCTTACATTCTGATGAATCCGCGCCTCATCCTTGCGGCAATCGCGGGCGGTGTCACAGGCACGTTCACGTTCTCAATCCTCGGCGCAGGCCTTGTCGCCGCTCCGTCTCCGGGCAGTATTATCGCCTACATGACCATGACGCCAAAAGGAGGCCTCTTCCCGATGCTGGCCGGCGTTGCAGTCGCAACGATCGTATCGTTCCTCGTCGCATCGCTTCTGCTCAAGACGAGCAAGCAAACGGACGAAGAAGGCGATGAGCTGGAGCGCGCATCGCAGAAGGTGCAGCAGATGAAAGCGGAAGCGAAAGGCACCGCCGCTGCCGCGGCTGCGGGTACGACTGCAGCTGCCGCTGCCCAAGCGGTACGGAAGTCGAACGATCAAGTGAACAAAATCGTCTTCTCCTGCGATGCGGGTATGGGCTCAAGCGCGATGGGCGCGTCTATTCTTCGCAAGAAGATCCATGCGGCCGAGCTTCCGATAACGGTCATCAACACGGCGATCAGCGATATTCCGAATGATGCCGATATCGTCATCACGCACAAAACGCTTACGGACCGTGCCCGTCAGAAAGCGCCTGACGCGGAGCATATTTCGATCGACAACTTCTTGAAGAGCCCGGAATATGACACACTGGTTGAAAGACTAAAAAACTAACTATCTATGGCCGCTTAACGCTGACAGAGCTCTGTCGGCGTTAAGTTCATTCCTCGTTAAGGAGGATGATCTCTTATCAAAGCATCTACCAGGCAGCGCCGTATCATTGAGCTTCTGCTCGAGCAGAAGCAGGAAATAACCGCAGCCGACATTGCCGAGATCGTCGGAACGAGCACGAGAACGATCCATCGGGAGCTGCTCGATATCGAGCCTCTGCTCGAGGCCAGCGGCATTACGCTTCATAAAATATCCGGTTTGGGCATCAAGATCGAGGCCGATCCCGAGACGATCGAGCGCTTCAGGCAGACGATCGTAAGCACCGACCCCCTCGAGTATGCAGCGGAAGAACGCAAGGTGCTCATTCTGTGCAGACTGCTTGAGTATGAGGAGCCGGTGAAGCTGTTCTCTCTCGCAAGCGAGCTGCGCGTGACGATGCCCACGATCAGCCACGATCTGGTTGAGCTGGAGGATATGATTACGAAGCAAGGCTTGATCCTCGTGCGAAGAAGAGGCTACGGCGTCGAAATTGCCGGCCCCGAGGAAGCCAAGCGCAGCCTGATCAGCCTGCTCGCTTACAGTCATCTGGATGATTCCGATGTATTCGGACAATACAAGGACCAGGCTGCTGCGCATCCGATTACGGCACAGCTGCTCGGCATGGTCGGCAAAGAAAGCTTCATGAAGCTCGAGCAAGCTTTATGGGAGCTGAACGGCGAATGGCAGAACGACTTGACGGATACCGCCTATACGCGGCTGCTCATTAAGCTTTCGGTGACGCTCACTAGAGCCGGTCAAGGCCATCTCATCCCCGCCCGAACAGGCGGACCCTATCGCGAGGTCAGCCTGCTCGAGCGGCTGCTGGACCGCCTGCAGCTAAAGCTGCCGGATGAAGAGAAGCAGTATCTGGCCGGACTGCTAAGCCAAGAGGACGTTCAGAAGAAAGCGCTGCTGATCCACCACGACGATATGTCGCTTATCGAAACCGTGACGCTGCTCATCCGTTATGTGCAGGAACGGATTGGGGTCCCGCTTCTGCAGGACCGGTCGCTTGCCGAAGGATTGATTCAGCATATCAAACCGGCTTTCCAGCGCATCAGGGAAGGCGTCGCCATCCGCAATCCGATGCTGGCGCCGATCAAGAAGGATTACGGCCCGTTGTTTTCCATCGTTCGCCAAGGCGTTAACGAGCTTATTCGATCGATAGAGGTGCCGGATGAGGAAATCGGCTACATTGTTATGCATTTCGGCGCTTCCCTGGAGAGATTCAAGCAGTTTCCGCGAACAATAAGAGCGGTGCTTGTCTGCACAAGCGGAATCGGTTCCTCCAAGCTGCTCGCCGTGCGTATCACGAAGGAACTTCCGCAGATCGAATTGATCGGCCATCACTCCTGGTATGAGGCCGCAAGAATGTCCGCGAGTCAATATGACCTGATCATTTCGACCGTTGACCTGCCGCTGGATCCGGATCAATACATTAAGCTCAGTCCTCTGCTGACTCGGGAGGAATCGAATAAGCTTCGCTCTTATATAGAAGGAACGACGCTCAAGAAGCTGGCTCCGGAGAACAAAAGCGAAGCGGAGGACGGATCCGCGACCGCGGACGACGGACCATCGCCGATCGACCGCTTCGTGCTGCTTCAGCGTTACAGCGAGGGCATTTTGCAGCTGCTAGGCGGTTTTCGCGTTCATGACTTGACCGTCGAGCCAAGCGGCATGCGCTTGGAGGATCAGCTCCCCCGGATGATCGCGCTGCTTGCACGACCGGAGGCGCTGGAGCATGGCGATAAAATCGCGGCGCAGCTCATTGCGAGAGAGCGGCAAGGAAGCCTCGTCATTCCGGAAACGGAGCTTGCGCTCATTCACACCCGAAGCGAATGGATTCAGGAGCCGCTCCTTATGCTGTACAGATATAACGAGCCCCTTATGCTGAGCGACGATGAAGACGGAGCCATTAGCGCCATGCAGGTTCTCATGATGCTTGGCCCGATGAAGCTGGACAAATACAGCCTCGAGATTCTCAGCGAAATAAGCGCCATGCTGCTCCTACCGGATATGATCAACGCTTTGACGAACGGCGATTTGCCAAGCATCAAGGCATTCATTTCGCGCAAGCTGGAGCATTATATAAAAACCAAAATGGACTGGAGAAGTTAAACCATGACTATTCTAGCAAAAGAGAAAATCAGACTGAATGTACAAGTAAAAGACAAATACGAGGCGATCCGCATGGCCGGACAGCTGCTGGTTGAAGCAGGTCACGCGCCTGCCGAATATATCGGGAAAATGATTGAACGCGAGGATGCACTGTCCACCTATATCGGCGGCGGTCTCGCCATGCCGCATGGCACAAACGATTCAAAGGCGTTAATCCGCTCGACCGGCCTTGCTATCCTGATCGTTCCTGACGGCGTCGACTTCGGCGGCGACGAACCGGCGCAGCTGATTATCGGCTTGGCGGCGGTCGGCGACGACCACCTGAACATCCTCACGAACGTGGCCATGCTCGTATCCGAGGAGGAAGACATGCAGCGCATTCTGAACGCGGCTTCGGAAGAGGAACTGATTTCGATTTTCGAAGAGGGAATGCAGGGATGAAGGCCGTACATTTTGGCGCTGGTAATATAGGCCGGGGCTTTATCGGATTGCTGCTGCACGACTCGGGGTATGAGATTACGTTCGTTGACGTAAATGATACGCTTGTGTCGCACCTGCAGGAGAAGGGACAGTACACGGTCAGGCTCGCCAATGAGCAAGCGGATACCCGCCTTGTTGATCATGTCACTGCTATTGACGGGAAAAATACCGCTTTAGTCGCGGAGGCGATTGCTTCCGCAGACCTCGTCACGACCGCCGTCGGCGTGTCGGTGCTGAAGCATATTGCCGGCGCGATCGCTAGAGGAATCGAGCTTCGTATGGCCGGAAGCAGGCAGCCGCTTCATATTATTGCTTGCGAGAACGCATTGGGCGGCAGTACGACGCTGAAGGAGTTCGTGTATGAGCACCTGCCGGCTGATGTAGCCGCGGACTCCGCTCAGGTCGTTGCGTTCCCGGATGCAGCCGTGGACCGGATTGTGCCGCTTCAGCAGCATGAGGATCCCCTGCTTGTCACAGTCGAGCCGTTCTACGAATGGACGGTAAACCGTTCAGCCGTTCTGCCGGGGCACCGGGAAATCAAAGGCGTACACTATGTCGACAAGCTCGAGCCCTATATCGAACGCAAGCTGTTCACCGTGAATACGGGACACTGCTACGCCGCTTATCATGCATACTTGAAGGGGTATTCGACCATTCAGGAAGCGATGAAGGATCAAGCAATTGTAAGTGAGGTTCGAGGCGCTTTGCAGGAATCGGGAGCCGCGCTCATTCAGACCTATAAGTTCAATGAGGCGGAGCATAACGCGTATATTGACACGATTCTGGAACGGTTCGTTAATCCGTATTTGATTGATGAGGTAACGCGAATCGGCCGCTCGCCGATCCGCAAGCTTTCGACGAATGACCGACTTGTCCGGCCAGCCTTGCTGGCGCAGGATTGCGGCGTCGTTGTTACGCATCTGACGAACGCGATGGCAGCGGCTTTGCACTTTGACGCTGCGGATGACCCGGAAGCTGCCGAGCTGCAGCAAGCCATTAAGGAGCTTGGTTTAGAGCAGACAATCACAAAATATACGGGCCTTGATGAGCAAAGCCCTCTTCATAAGCAAGTCGCGGAGCAGTACCATGAGCTGGGAAGGCTGCATCCGCAGGGAAAGGAATGATCAAACGATGACAACAGCATTGAAAGGCATAGGAGCATCGCCCGGCATTGCCATTGCGCGCGTTTTCTCCCTCTCATCCGAGCGTTATATTCCCGTTCGGACGACGGTTACCGATACTCAGCAGGAGGTCGCGCGGTTTCGTGAAGCCGTCGCCGTCGCCCGCAAGGAAATCGAGGCTATCCGTATTTCTGCGGAAGAAAAGCTCGGTGCGGAGAAAGCGGAGATTTTCGAAGGTCACCTGATGCTGCTGGAGGACCCTGATCTCATTGATGCCATAATAGAGAAAATCGGGATCGAATCCGTTTGCGCGGAATTCGCGCTTTATGAAGTATCGCAGTCGTTTATTGAGCTGCTGCAATCGATGGAGGATGAGCTGCTGCGCGGACGCGCGGTCGATATCGAGGACGTCTCCGGCCGCGTCATGAGCCGTCTGCGCGGCGTTCCGCATATGGATCTCGCCAACCTGACGGAGGAATGCGTCATTATCGCGAGGGATTTGACGCCGTCGGATACGGCGCAGCTTAATCTCCATGTCGTCCGCGGCTTTATTACCGAGGTGGGCAGCCGTACTTCCCATTCCGCGATTATGGCCCGCTCGCTGGAGATTCCGGCAATCGTGGGAGCCGGCGCATTGGTGCGCGACATCCCGGAGCATGCGATGGTGGTGGTCGACGCGAATGAAGGAATCGTGCTAGTGAATCCGGCAGCGGATGAACTGGCAGCTTATCAGGAGAAGAAACGTAAGGATGACGTCCGAAGGAGTGAGCTTGCGAAGCTGAAGGATCAGCCGAGCCTTTCGGCGGACGGCAAGCGGGTTGAGCTGGCCGCCAATATCGGAAAGCTCGAGGATATTCAGCGTGCGATCGATAACGGCGCCGAAGGGATCGGACTGTTCCGCACGGAGTTTCTCTATATGGGCCGCAGCTCGCTTCCGACGGAAGAGGAGCAGTTCACCAGCTATAAGTACGCGCTTGAGAAAATGAACCCGAAGCCGGTCGTCATCCGCACGCTCGATATCGGCGGCGACAAGGAGCTCCCTTATATGGAGCTGCCGAAGGAAACGAATCCGTTCCTCGGTCAGCGCGCCTTGCGCTTATGTTTGGACCGGCAAGATCTGTTCCGCACGCAGCTGCGGGCGCTGCTGCGCGCCAGCACCTACGGGAATTTGAAAATCATGTTCCCGATGATCGCGGTGCTCGAGGAGCTAGTGGAAGCGAAGAAGCTGCTGGAGGAGGAGCAGCAGAAGCTTCTGGCCGAAGGCGTAGCGGTGTCGGAAGCGATTGAAGTCGGCATGATGGTTGAGATTCCGGCCGCCGCGGTGTCCGCCGATCTGTTCGCACCCGAGGTAGACTTCTTCAGCATTGGGACAAATGATTTGATCCAATACACGATGGCGGCCGACCGCATGAACGAAACCGTTGCCTATCTGTATCAGCCATGGCACCCTTCCCTGCTTCGTCTCATCCGCATGGTTATCACGGCTGCCGAAAAGGAAGGCAAATGGGTCGGCATGTGCGGCGAGATGGCGGGCGAACAAGCAGCGATCCCATTATTGCTGGGACTCGGCCTGCATGAATTCAGCATGAGCGCCGGCTCGATTCTTTCCGCGCGGGAGCTGATCGGCCAGCTGAACCAGGCGGAATGGGCCGCACACGCGGAACAAGCGCTGACGATGCGCAGCACGCAGGAAATTACGCAATTTGTTGAATTTATAAGAAATGGAGTGACCAAATAATGGTTAGTCAAACTTTTACAATCGTTAATCCAACGGGCTTCCACGTCCGTCCGACCAAAACCTTCGTCCAAACCGCCAGCACCTTCCCTTGCAAGGTGAGCGTGATCAATAAAGGCAAGAAGGTCAACGGCAAAAGCTCCTTAAGCATGCTGACGCTGGGCATCGCCGCGAAAGAAGAAGTAACGCTCGAGATCGACGGCGAGCAGGAAGAACAAGCGCTCGAGACGCTGGGCAAGCTGCTGACGGAGATTCACGAGTAGGATTGGTTGGCGGGTTGGCGTGGTGCGGGGAACTTGGTTGAAGTCCGGAGAAGCTCGGTTGAGACTTGTATAATGATCGGATGTAACTTATTTGTGATTCGTGTGATGCTCGGTTGTAACTAGTTGAAGTTCGTGGATGTTATTGATGCTCTGTGAAACATAGTTGAGACTCGTGGATGTTCGCTGATATTCAGTTTTAACATAGTTGAGACTCGGCTGGAGCTCCTGTGATGTTCGGCTAAAGCCCGGTCGATTAAAACTCGTGTGGCCTGCGGTTAACGGGAATTTCTCCCTCATTATTCTATTTTCAGCCTCAAGTGAAGTTTAGAGTTTTGAAAAAACCAATTTTAACTCCCTTACGCAAAACGAGCCTTAGAAGCAATTCTAAAGGTTCGTTTTTTGCATATTTTTTATTTCCCGTAAAGTAATGCCGACGCTGGTAAGCTTGGGAATAAGCGAATAATCAAAACGTTCTCAAAATGTCATATTTGTTATCGTCGTTTTTAATATAATAATCCATTGATTCAGTAGTCAAAATAATTTGGTCACCCGTGTCAATCTTATAAAATGTTTTTACAATTGTTGTATCTTTTTCCGTTATACTAACTTCATTTTTCCCTAAAATACTCTTTCCTTGAAAATGAATTAATAATTCCTTTTTACTTTCCTTTTCATCGAGGCTCATTTCTATCATCTTGCTCATTTTAAAATAATAGCTGCTAGCATCTTTATTTCTACCATAACTTCTTTCAACAACCAGCAAATATGGCTCTTCATTTTCCGATTGAATTAAATATCCGTATAGAAATGGAGATAGCACCTTGATAAGATTTGAATTAATATGACCGATCTTTTCAACGTTATCAGAATGAGTTAACATACGTATTGAATTTAGAGTAGGCTGAGGAGGTTTTTTAGTAAAATCATATATTAACCTACCACCAACAATTAAAAGTATGATTAAAACAATGATGAATATCCCTCTAAAATCTTTCAATCTAATGCTCACTCCGCTCGACCACCTCTAGTTTTTCTTAATAGCCGTATTGTAGGGGGTATTCCCTAGTGTAGGAATATACTTAAAGGCATCAGTTGAAGTAGCAGCCCGATGATCATTCACACGAATAAAGCTTGTGGTTCCTGTAGTTTTTTATTAAAGTATTTTACTTATATTATAAAATCTAATAAAGGCATATTGCGGATAATCTACTTGAAGCTGTTTTTGATCCAATCTGCCCACGGGAAGATAATACTCGTAAGTTTCATTAGAATCTATTTTTGTAATTAACCTTAGGTCAGATCTATCACTATTCGTTTCTCCTTTTGTACCCTCGTCAATTACGTTCGAGTTATTGACCAGTACTAATAAGTGGTCTTGAAGCTCTCCTTTTTGATATACGTGTTCAGAATCATTATAGATTTTTATTTTTAATGATTCATATCCATCATTTTCGCCATATGAAATATTCAAAGGGATAATATTTGTATTAAATTGATAATCTACACGTTGCTCATTATTCATTCTCTCTAAGGGTCCCGTTAGAAAAAATTTCTCATAATTCATTGATACTACTTTATTTTTCGAATCCCAATTTATAGGGATTTCTAAGCCTTCTGCTACCCATTTTGCCGGTATCATTATAGTTCCATTTTTGTTTGCAATAGACGTATCTAATTTTACATTTTTCCCGTTAATTATAGCCTCCTTCTTGTTAAGAGCAGCTATAATAGATAATTCTGATGATTTGAAAGTAACTGTTTTGGTACTATTATTCCATTCAATTTCTCCATCGAGAACATCCGAGAAAACTCTCAATGGAACTAATGTTCTATTATTTGTATCAATATATGGCATTGTTCCTTTTGAATAGATTAGAAATGCACCATTAAGTTTTAATTTTAAGGCATTATTTTGCAGTGATTCTGCTGAAGTACTCGTCAAAGGGACTAATAAACATAAGAACGCAAAAAAAGTCATTAAAATGTTTTTTTTCATAAAAATACCTCCGTTTAATTTGATAATACCATAAGTAATAAACAAATTCACTCGGGTTACCCCAAGTGAATTTGTTTATGAGCCTCTGCCAAAATCGCGAATGCCTTGATACACAAAGAGAATGTCAACTCGCATATTCGTTCGTTTGGGCGTGTTTCAGACGATTTTTTTATACTTGCCGGATAGGGTTATAAGTGGTGATCATATCCAATTGGAACGTCGATGGAGGATCGCTTTTTCCGTGCAAAAAAATACCATGATGCCGTCTCCTCTGATAAAATAGAAGAAGGAAAATCTAAAAATATCCATTAACCTCTCTTGTTTACGCTTTTAACCCATTAAAAATCACATAGGTATCTTTTTACCATTTTACACAAGTCTGGAAACTTAAAATTAGGAGATTAGAGATGAAAGATTTTAATATGTTACTTCGAAATGAAGGGCTGGATAGGTTTGAAACAGAATTATCTGCAGTTGTAAGACCGGCAATTCGAATTCAAACAAATGAGATAAGGGAAGAAGCTATTCCAGTTGGAGCATCGAAGATCGGAGGAAGACCTGATTTACCAAAAGGAATATCCTGGCCATACTTTTCGGTAAGTATGCCTTATTCGTTCATCGGACAGATAAATATGGCTGATATTGAAGAAACTAAGAGGTATCTACTTCCAAAAACGGGGATGTTATATTTTTTTTTAACATCTGATAATTTGTTCAGTATGACGGGAGACTATTATAATGAACAAAATGCTAGAGTGTTTTATGTGAATGAGGCGATTGATCTGGAGAGGGCTGATTTCCCACATAACCTAAATCCCAATTGGATATATAAAGCTTGTGAAATCAAGTATTGTTACGAACCTAATATGCCGCCTGCTGAATACTCTGTTGTTAAAAGTCTTGGAATCAGCCTGGAAGCTAAGGAGCTTTTTAAAAAATACTGTAATTTTTCTGAGGCATTTCTTGAAAAACACAACTTCACTGCTAATTTTATAACTAAACTTATGGGCTATCCCGACCAAATACAAGGCGACCTACAGATACAGTGCGATGATAAGTTTCCTCTCGACTGGATATTACTTTTTCAGGTGGATTCAGACTATGAAAAAACTCACATGATGTGGGGCGATTATGGGAGGTTGTATTTCATGATTAAACAGCAGGACTTAATCGAAGGTTTTTTTGAAAACTGCTTTGTAATTTACCAATGTTAATTAATTTTCTATGCCGAAGGCTCAAGAGATAAAGCAGCAGCTACTACAGCGAATGATGCCGCCGAACAATGAATCCATAAGCAAGATTTCAAAGGATAGCGGAATATCGGAAACAGCGCTATATAAATGGAGAAAGGAAATTACTCGTGACGCCAGGCGTCAATCACAGGCCAATAAGCTTAGCGTGTCGGAACAGCAAAAAAATAATGAAGTCATTAACAACCGGAATTCCAATGCTTACAACCCCCATCAGATTGTTCCCAGGCTAGCGGATCTAAACCTGTCTAGCATCGGAGTCTGCCTTCTATCGCGTTATGCATCTTATCCTGGCAGTCCGATGAAGGGGTCGACCTTACTATATAAGTTGAACCAGAGAATTGCGCGACTCGAGTGGAGAGATATGGCTAACACATGCCACTTGATTCGTTTAACGGCCGCCACATACGTTATTTGTGCAATATCGGCCATTTTAAAAATGTAACGGAGCTGACAGACGCTATTTCCCGATTTCAGCTCATTTTCGGGCTGAAAATCTTCGGATAAGGCCTGTAGCAGCCGTTACAATTTTGAAACGTGCTTTTTTAGCAAATAAGGGCTCAGACAACCGTTAGAGTGAGAATGATTAAAATCATTCCTCATTCTGCCTGGTGTACGGCAATTCATTTGTTCAACTTATATAGAAGCCGGTTTGTCAGTTATTAGTTTTTAGATTTGTTAGCAGCGGCTGCGTTTAATTTGCCGATACTGAAGCAATCCCTTTGTCTTCGTTATCCTTTGCCTTACGGTGTGAAAAAGTAAAGTAGGTTAACGAAAGCGCCCCGAACAGTACCGCATTTCCCGCGAGTGTCAGCATATAGCCGCCGATGGAGCTGAAATCCCCGCTGGAGATGATGTCTCTTAGACCGGCAATGGAATAAGTCATCGGCAGGTATGGCGAGACGCTTTGCAGCCAGCCAGGCAAAAGTTCGATCGGGAACGTACCCGCGGAGCTTGTAAGCTGGAAGATCAGAAGAATGACCGCGATGAATCTTCCCGGATTTCCCATCGTTGCAACCAGAAACTGAATAATCATCATAAAGGTGATGCTGATTAAGATCGTAAACGCCATAAATAACCCTAGGCTTTGCACCTCAAGCTTCAGTATAAAGAGGAGCGCCGCATCCGCGATCAACGCTTGAATCGTACCAATGAGCGCCAGCGTGAGCGCCTTGCTCCAGAACCAGCTCCAGCCATTGGCCGGACGGCCTGCAGGCTCTCGAACCGAATAAATAATCGTCAGCAGCATCGCCCCAACGTAGAGGCCGAGTGAAAGGAAGTACGGCGCAAGCCCCGTGCCGTAGTTCACGACCTCTGTCACCTTCTCCACATCCAGCTTAATCGGATCGGCGAACATATCGACTTGCGTATCCGTCAGATTCAAGCCGGCGGTTTGAGCCGACGCTTCTCCGAGCTTGCTCGAAAGCTCCTGGGAACCGTCTTCCAGCTTCAGCAGCCCGGAAGCCACTTCATGAGCGCCGTCTTCAAGCTCCATCGAACCGTTAACGAACGGCGCAACGTTTGTGGCCAGCTTAGACAGCCCTGCCGACAGCCGGCCCGCACCGGCATTTATTTGCTGAGCGCCTGTCGACAGCTCCGCTCCGCCTGCGCTTGCCTCGGATAGCTTGGCGCCGAATTGCTCCATGCCGGCTGTGAAATCCGCCGCTCCGGCAACCAATTGTTCGCCGCCTGCCCCAATCTTCTCCGCACCTTCCGCCGCTTCCCGCAGCTTCGCATCGAAAGCGGATAAGCCGCCGGACACCTTCGTCAGTCCGCCGTTTAATTGTGCGGCTCCGCCGCTCAGCTTCGCCTGCCCTGCGGCCGATTGCTCCAGACCCGCAGCCAGCTCCCGGCTCGCCTTCAACATATTGGCGAAGCTATCGCTCTGGGCCAGCTGCGGATTTGCCTCCGCAAGCTGCGCCAGCCCATTCGCAAGCTGCGCCGCGCCCTGCTTCAGCTGCTCTTCGCCCGCAGCCGACTGCTCAAGCCCGGCAGCCAGCTCGCCCGCTGCTTGCTGCGCATCCCCGGCGCCTTGCGCCAGCTCGCCGCTCGCTCCGGCGAGCTGCCCCAAGCCTTCGCCGAGCTCCGCCGCTCCGGCGCCAAGCTCACCCGCGCCGCCGCCGAGCGATGCGGCTCCCGCGGCAAGCTGCTGCTGCACGTCCTGCAGCTGCGCCAGGCCGCTTGCGAGCGAGGACGCGCCGCCTGCGAGATCGGCGCTGCCAGCTGCAAGCTCGCGGCCGCCGCCGTTCAGCTCGGCGGCCCCTGCCTGCAGCGTCAGCGAACCGCTGGCGAGCTTGGCCAAATTATCCGCGATGAGCTCCGCTCCATCCTGCGCCTTCAATGCGCCGTCGGCCAGCTCGCCGGCGCCGTCGCTTGCTTTTCCGATGCCGTCCGCAAGCTCCTCCATCTGCTCAAAAACAGTCCGCGTATAAGCCGCGGTAACCTCCTTATTCAACTCCGCCTTCATCGTATCGACCGCTTTGCTGCCGATCTGCGAAGCCAGGAAGTTGTAGCTTTCGTTAGCCAGATAAGTCAGCTGCGCGGGAGACGGCTTATCCGACGTCAGCGTCGTTGTCTTCTCGGAGAAGTCCGCCGGAATCTCAATCGCCATGTAATAACGGTGATCGGTTAATCCGGATTCCGCCTCCTCCTTATTCACGAAGTGCCACTCAAATTCCTCATTTTCCTTTAACTGTTCCTCAAAATCGTCGCCGATATGCATCATTTCTTCATTATAAAGGTAACCCTTGTCCGCATTGACGACCGCGACCGGCATTTTGTTCAAATGACCGTACGGGTCCCAGAAGGCACCGAGAAACATCGAGGAATACATGACCGGAATCAGCAGCACCCCGATAACCGATATGAGCAGCATTTTGTTGCGGGCGATCCCGGACAATTCTGCTCCGAACTGTTTGAATCCTTTAAATTTCAAATTGTCCACTCTCCATTTTAACGAATTGACCGAATTTGTCATTTGGTCATTTAATAGCGTAAAAAAAGGCAGCAGGCTCATTCCTGTTCCTGTGCCGGAGCCAATCCTTCTTGTATATATAATCGCAGCTGCTCGGCAACTTGCTGCTTGCCCAGCGGTTCATGCGTTTTTGTCCATTCCACGGTGAGTGCCATATAGAGCTTCAGCATGACGAATGCAGTCATTTCCGGGTTGCACGGCTTCAATTCGCCCTTGTCGATGGCCGCTTCCAATTGCTGCCGAATGTAGCCGACAACCGCCTTCTCGATTTGCAGCATACCCTCTTGCGCCATCGGCGTGCCGATCTCGCGGACCTCCTGCGACAGCTTCAGCGCCAGCTCATGCTCCTCGCGGAATTCCAGCAGCTGCTCCAGCGCATCGTACAAATTTTCGAAAAATCGCCGATTCGGATCAACGACCCGCTCCGCGACCTGCTTCATTTCAAGGATAAGCCGCTGCATGATTTCATGGAAAAGCTCTTCCTTATTCGTAAAAAAGGTATAAATCGTCCCTTTTCCCACATTTGCGATCCGGGCTACCTGATCCATCGTTGTCGCTTTGTAACCAAACATCGCAAACGACTTCGCCGCCGCATCGACGACCTGCTTCCGCCGGTCAATCGCCACCGCTGTCGCCTCCTTTCTTTCTAAAACTGACTGAAAAACCATTTCAGTCAGTTCGACTAAAACATCATAGCACGCTGCACGGCGGATTGCAACTTGGGTTTTATTCTGCCTACCTCCATCCACCCCGCCCAACTGAAACTAAACTCCCGCCTTCTCCATCATCCCGCGCGCGATCCATACGCCCGCCGCGCCGGCTTGAGCCAGTCCGCGCGTGATGCCTGCGCCGTCCCCGCCGCAGAATAGTCCGGCGATTTCCGTCTCGAATGAATCCGTCAGCTTCGGACGGGCGGAATAAAACTTCGCTTCAACGCCGTAGAACAGCGTGTGCTCGGAAGCAATACCCGGCGTTACCTTCTCCAGCGCCTCCACCATCTCGATCAGGCTGCGCATCGTATTGTACGGCAGCACAAGCCCGAGATCGCCCGGCACCGCTTCCTTCAGCGTCGGCTCCAGAAAGCCTTCGCGGATCCGGCTTTCCGTCGAGCGTCTCCCTCGAATAATATCGCCGTACTTCTGGACGATCACGCCGCCGTTAGAAAGATCATTCGCACGTTTGCAGATTTCCCGCGCATATTCGTTCGGTTTATCAAACGGCTCCGTAAACTTATGCGACACAAGCAAAGCAAAGTTCGTATTCGGCGAGCCAAGAGCCGGATCCTTATAGGAGTGACCGTTCGCCGCCATGACGCCGCTATGATTTTCGACGACAACATGCCCGGACGGATTGCTGCAGAACGTACGCACCCGCGTGCCGACCGAGGTGTTGAATACGAATTTCCCTTCGTACAAATGCTCGTTGATTTCACGCATTACCACATCGCTCGTCTCGACGCGCACGCCGACATCGACCTGATTATTGTACATTTGCAGGCGCCGCTTCTTCAATATTTCCGACAGCCATTTCGAACCGTCGCGGCCCGGCGCGATCATGACCAGATCCGCTTCATGCGAATCGCCGCCCTTCAGCGTGATGCCCCGCACCTTATGCTTGCCATCCTGCTTCACCGTTATCATATCCTCGACTTCCGCCTTGAACAGCATGTCGATCCGCGGCTCCAAGTAGGCGCAGATGGACTGCAATATCTCCAGATTTTGCTCCGTTCCAAGATGGCGAACCTGCGCTCGCAGCAGCTTGAGCCCCGCCGCGTAGCCCCGTTGCTCGATATCGCGGATCGTCTCCGTCGTCGGGTCGGTAATGTTCGTCGTAGCGCCGTGCTGCAGATTAATATCGTCCACGTAACGAATCAGCTCAAGCACCTTGGAAGGAGCCAAATAATCGGTCATCCATCCGCCGAACTCCGTTGTAATGTTGAACTTCCCGTCGCTGTAGGCGCCGGCGCCGCCGAAGCCCGCCGTGATCGAACAGGCCGGCAGGCAGCCGGCAAAATCCTTTTTGCCAGCGGCAGGCGGACACAGCTTGATTTTCTCCTCCAATATCGGACAGCTGCGTTTATATATCGAGTGGCCCTTATCCACTAACAAAACCTTCCAATGAGGCGCTTTCAATGTCAGCTCATAACATGCGAAAATACCGGCCGGACCTGCTCCAACCACAATAACATCGTATTTGCTCATACTTCTACTATTCCTCCCGTATCGCTCGAATAGACACAAAAAATCCTGACTCCGAATAGGTATGCCAAAGCAGCCTATCCGTAGCCAGGAATTATCGGTTCCTTGTAGAAACCCTCAAACCGTATCTTTGAGGATATACGAACATAAGAAAGCATAGCGCAAAATAACGAATGTGTCAACTGACCAAATCATAATTGTTCGTATTCGGTTGAATTATACGCTTTTTCATTATTTCAATTACCCGATACACATCCAAAAGACGAACATTGGACAATCCTCACCGAGACACAAATACACCCGCCCCCGTCTCGGGATGACTTTGCTTTGTCAAAAGAGATATAATACTTGTACCGGCTCATCATCATCTGCCATGCAGAACAAAAGGAGTGTTTCCGAACATGTCATACAAAGAAATTACGTCCATAGAGGAATGGAATAAGGTTTACGAGAACTCATCCGAGCGTCCTCTCGTCGTTTTCAAACACAGCACAACCTGCCCGGTCAGCGCGAACGCGCACCAGGAGTTCTCGAACTACCTGAACGGCACGCCGAATCAGAACGTGGAATACGTACTCGTCAAGGTGATTGAGTCGCGCCCCGTATCGAATCAAATCGCCGAGGACACGTCGGTGAAGCACGAATCCCCGCAAATCATTTACATCGATAAAAAAGCAAAGGTGTGGACCGCTTCCCATTGGTCCGTCACCAAAGCGCATATTTCCGCCGTACTCGACTAGAGCCGTACATCAGCATTCGATCGGGTTAGATAGATGCGGAGCTTCAACCAGCAGAAACGCCTGCCCTTAGCACTTGTCAGAGGACGAAACCGTTTCGAGGAGAATTCTAAGCGCATATAAGCGTAAAACTTATAAATGCTTAGTGATTAAAAAGCCCAAACCTTCGCCGACATGCGATGGATTGGGCTTTTTTTTCGTGCAGCAGCTTAAATGCTTATTCCTCCGGATCCAGCTTGCATTCCGACAGCTTGAGCATCTTGGTGCGGTGCTTCCATTTGTGACCGAGGAAGATGGCCAGAAATAATGGAATGCCTACATAAGAAGCGATCATATACCCCCAGTCGATGCGGCCGTCATTCAGCGCGCCGACAAATTGGCCGAAAATTACGATCAGACAGAGCGCCATCGCAAGCAGCGGGCCGAACGGAAACCATTTGGCACGGTACGTCAGCTCATTCAGGCTCCGCCCCTGCGCCGCAAACGCCCTCCGGAAACGGTAATGGCTGATCGCGATGCCAAGCCAGACGATGAAGCCCGACATGCCCGATGCATTGAGCAGCCATACATAGACAACGCCGTCGCCGAAGAAGGATGCGAGAAAAGCAAGCATGCCGAGCGCAGCCGTCACAAGCAGCGACGCAGCCGGCACGCCGCGTTCATTCAGCTTGGCCAGAAATCGGGGGGCTTTTCCGTCCTTCGCCAGCACCCAGAGCATCCGGGTCGATGCGTACATGCCGGAATTGCCGGCCGACAGCACCGAGGTCAGAATGACCGCGTTCATGACCGAAGCCGCAACGGCAAGTCCTGCTTTTTCGAAAATAATCGTAAACGGACTCGTTGCAATATCGCTGCTTGCGATTTGCTCGTCGGTATGCGGGATCAACAGGCCGATGAGCAGGATGGCGAGGATATAAAACAGCAGAATGCGCCAGAAGATCGTTTTGATCGCTTTCGGGATATTTTCGCGCGGATTCTCGCTCTCGCCCGCCGTAACCCCGATCAGCTCGGTTCCCTGGAAGGAGAAGCCGGCTGCCATGAACACGCCCAGGATAGCCAAAAAGCCCGCGGGAAACGGGTTTTCCGTCAAATTCCGGAAACCCGCCGCTTCCCCCCTCCAAATGCCGACGACCATCATGAGGCCGAGCGCAATGAACACGATAACCGTTATGATTTTGATCATGGCAAACCAATATTCCGATTCGCCGTACCCTTTAACCGATAATAAATTCAACCCTGTCATCAACAGCAGAAATAATCCGCTCCATAGAATCGACGGACTGTCCGGAAACCAAAATTTCATGATCAAGGTCGCGGCCGACAGCTCGGCGGCGATCGTTATGGCCCAGTTGTACCAATAGTTCCATCCTAAAGCGAAGCCCAGCGAAGGATCGACGAAACGGGTGGCATACGTGCTGAACGTTCCCGATACCGGCATATGCGTCGCCATTTCCCCCAGGCTGGTCATTAAGAAATATACCATGATGCCAATCAGCGCATAGGCAAGCAGCGCTCCGCCCGGACCCGCCGAATGAATCGCGCCGCCGCTCGCCAGGAAAAGTCCCGTCCCGATCGAGCCTCCCAGCGAGATCATCGTGATATGCCTTGCTTTTAGCCCTCTGCGCAGCGAAACTGCGCCTTTTTGTTGCTTACTCAACGATTAACACTCCATTCATGCCTTCTCTAGTTGCGCGATATGCCCTAAGTTTGCTAATTTTTCCGTTTTTTATCCACAGCTCCCGCAAATAAACCGTTCAAACGAACTAACCGATGGACAGAAATTCATTATATAATGAATAGGAAATAATTCTATGGTAATAAGAGAGGAATGG
This sequence comes from Paenibacillus harenae DSM 16969, assembly GCF_000422465.1. Lineage (GTDB taxonomy): Bacteria > Bacillota > Bacilli > Paenibacillales > Paenibacillaceae > Pristimantibacillus > Pristimantibacillus harenae. The sequence goes on from NZ_KE383844.1 coordinate 701,947, forward strand.
TACAATGTTTGGAAAATTGGCTGCAGACGCTCTTGGACTGAGCGACATCGGGTCGGTAATCAAGCCTGAGGATTACAGCAAAGTCGATTCTGACGACTATGTCATGCACGAGGACAACGAGAAAATTTATTTTCTCATTAAATCGAAGTCGGACGAATATTGCTTCACCAATCTGGCGCTTATCCATTTGGACGGCACGAGCGCTATGAGCAAGAAACGCACGCTGAAGCGTTATTCCTACAGCGCCAACCAGATCTCGCAGGTTTCTCTCGAAACGGCCGGCACGGTCGATCTTGATGTCGAGATCAAATTTTCGATCGGCTCGGTTCCCTTCAACATCGACGTGAACAAGAAGCACATCGAAGAGCTGAAGGACCTGTATAAGGCGCTGATCAAAATCTCGGAAATTACGCGCGAGAATGAAATCTCGCTTGAATACGCAAGACGCAGCCTGGATCTCGCGTCCTCGACGCTGCAGCACATCCACAAAGGCGATTTCAACATCGTCGAGCAGTTCGACGGCCTGAATAAATCCGCCTTCAACTGGCTCGTGAACACGCACAAGCAGTACAAGGTGAAGGATTTCGGCACGATTTTCGAGCGGTATATTAATAACTAGGAAAAAAGCAGACCGGCGTTTTCGTCGGTCTGCTTTTTGGGGCTTGGGTAAAATTTTGAACGAATGCGGCTGGGCTTCTTCCGATCCGACAGCAGCCCAATCAAATCACCAGCCTATGAATAGGTTAATATCAGCAGGTAACGGGAGGCTGGGTAAATGAAGGATCGCAGCGACGTGCTAAGCGCCGAAGACATCGGATTAATTGCGGCTATATTAGTGTTGGTAGGCGATGTATTCGCCGTATGGGCGTTGCTCAAAGCCAGAAAGGAAGAGGCAGGAAACCATAAATAGCCGCAAATAACCTCACATAACCACAGATAACAAGAGATAACAAGACATAACCACTGATAACCACAGATAACTACAAATAGCCGCAGATAGCCTAAAGAAGTCTAAAGAAGACTAAACGAACAAAAAAAATCTCGTTAAATCTCAGTAATCATAAGTAATCTAACCAACAACAAATCGCTTCATATCCCCCCTCAGCTCAATGAGCGAGGCAGTTTAGACTCCATACACATCCATCGCCGCCAGCACGCCGCGTCCGGCATCCACCCGGTAGCCGTGACGCAGGAGCACGGCCTCCAGCGCCCCCAGCGTCAGCAGCACATTGCGCTTGCTGCAGCTGTAGCCCATCGTGCCGATGCGCCATATTTTGCCCTTCAGCGGGCCGAACGAGCTGGCGATCTCGATGCCGAACTGCCCGAGAAGCATCGTTCTCACCGATTCGCCGTCGATGCCGGCCGGGATTTCAACGCAGGTGACGACGGTCATTTTGCACGAAGGGTCGCCGTACAGCTTCAGCCCCATCGCCTCAATACCGGCCATTAGCGCAGCTTCATGCTGACGGTGCCTGATATAACGCGCCTCGAGTCCCTCTTCCAGGACAAGCCGGAGGCCTTCGCGCAGCGCATACAGCATCGAAGTCGCTTCCGTATGATGATTAAGCCTAGCCGGGCTCCAATAGTCCTGCAGCTGGCTAATATCCAAATAGTTACTTTGGATCGGGCGCAACAGCGGATCCTCTTCGTCGTCAACCGGTAGAAGGCCCCTTTCGATTTTTTTGCGCTTCTGCAGCTTGGCTTCCGCGCGTTGGTTATATGTAATCGGCGCCATCCCAGCCGGTACGGACAAACATTTCTGCGTGCCGCCGATGACCGCATCGAGGAGCAGCCGGTCCGTTGCCACCTCAATTCCGCCGATCGTCGCGACGGCGTCAACGACGAGCAGCGCCCCCGTCTCTCTGCACACTTGCCCGATGCCTTCCAGCGGCTGTATCCTCCCCGTGGACGTCTCGCCGTGCACAAGGGCGACCAGAGCCGGGCGATGCTCGCGAATCGCGGCCGCAATCTCGGAAACGTCGAAGACGGCGCCCCATTCTTTCTCCAGCGTAACCACCTCCGCGCCGCACCGCTTGGCGATTTCCGTCAGCAGGTGGCCGAAGCGCCCATAGATGGGCACCAGCACCTTATCCCCGGGTTCGATCAACCCGACGAGCACAGCCTCAATGCCGGAACGGGACGTCCCGTCGACGGGGAACGCCCATTCGTTCGAAGTCATGAACAGCTCCCGGAGCATGCCCATCGTTTCATTCATCAGCGACGTAAACTCCGGATCGAACTGTCCCAATATCGGGTAAGACATCGCCCGCAGCACGCGCGGATCGACCTCCACCGGACCGGGTGTCATAATGGTGCGCGGCGACGGCGACAAGTCCCTGTATGCCTTCATGGTAGCCCTTCCCCCTCATAGCCTAATCGATAGAGCAGCTCCGTCAGCACGAGCGCTCCTGCAGCCAGATCGCGCGGCTTCGTGTATTCCTCCGGCGAATGCGATATGCCTCGCCTGCTCGGAACGAACAGCATTGCCGTCGGGCAAATATGCGCGAACATTTGGGCATCATGCCCCGCTCCGCTAACCATCCGCTTCGACGGCACGGACAGGCTGCAGATCACCTCATCCATCTGCCGCTTCAACTCGTCATTCATCGGCACCGGCGCCTCTTGAAACCATACCGTGCCTTGAATGGTTAGCTGCCTTGCATCCGCCAGTTCCGTAAACGTACGCATCACCCACTCACAGAAGCTGTCGAGAGCCTGCTCGTCGACATGCCGCGCGTCTACGGTAAAACTTACCTTGCCGGGCACGACATTCGGCACATTCGGCTGCACCTGCAGCCTGCCGACGGTAGCGACTAGCGGATCGCCGAGTCTGACCGCTTCCTTGCGCAAAGCCTGCATCATCGAGCTTACGCCTTCCAATGCGTCCTTGCGCAGCCGCATCGGCGTAGTCCCCGCATGGTTCGCCTCCCCAAGCACCTCGAACTGCAGCCTGCGCTGTCCGGCAATCGCTTCGACGACGCCGATGACCGCCCCTTCCGTCTCAAGGACGGCTCCCTGCTCGATATGCGCCTCGATAAAAGCCCCAATGTCGCTGCGGCGGCTTTTCCTCCCGACGCCTTCGCCGAAGCCGCAGCTGCTCATGGCATCCGTGAAGGTCACGCCGCGCGTGTCCCGCAAACCGGCGACATGCCCAAAATCCCGTTTGCCAACGATGCTGCCCGAGCCCCAATAAGCCACCGGAAACCGGCTTCCTTCCTCTTCGCACAGCGAAACGACCTCCAGCGTACGCTTCGGCTGGCCGAACTGCCGACGCAAATAGACGAGCGCCGCAATGCCGGCCGCTATGCCGTATGCCCCGTCATACATCCCGCCCTGGATGACCGTATCGATATGCGAGCCGGTTAGAACGGAAGGTGCCGAAGCATCCTCGCCCGGTAATTTTCCGAATAAGTTGCCAACCTCGTCAAACTCCGCTTTCAGGCCGAAGCCGTCCATTTTGAGCGCTAACGCCCGTTGCGTCTCCAGCCAGCCGTCAGAGTAAAGCAGCCGCGATATGCCGCCTTGTTCATCCGTGCCGTACGTTGCCAGCTCATTCAATATCTGCATGACGAAGCTTTCAAAATAGTCCAGCAACCGCTCCTTTTCCTGCGGATGAGAAAGTACGCTTCGCGCCATAGCTGCTCCTCCCTTCCTGTCAGCGAATGCCTATCGAACCCACCGGCCCTGCATCCGGCCGCTTACGCCCTGCTCAGCGTCATATACCCGCCGTCCGGCAAGGTAAGTCGCTGCGACCTTACAATGCATGGTCTCGCTTATATAAGGACTATGCTTATGGCGATGATACAAATGCGCGGCTTCCAAAATATAAGTCTTATTCAGGTCAACAAGCACAAGATCCGCATCCATCCCGATCCGGATCTCGCCTTTGGCAGATTGAAGACCGAACCGTTCCGCCGGGCCGCCGGACAGCAGACGGCTGAGCAGCGGAAGCGGAATGCCGCGGCGCACGTGGCCTTCGCCGATGACCAGCTCCACCGAGCTCTGAGCGCCGGCGATGCCGCCCCACGCATCGAAGAAATTGTCCGCCTCCTTCATGGATACGGGGCAAGGCGAGTGATCGGAAGAGATCATATCCAGATCGCCCGCAGCGACGGCGTCCCACAGCTTCTCGCGCTCCCCATCGTCGCGCAGCGGAGGCGAGCATTTCGCAGCCGCTCCCTTCCGGTCCAAATCGGAAGACGTAAGGACCAAATAGTGCGGACACGTCTCGACGGTTACATCCATGCCTCGCAATCGCGCCTTCCTGATCGCTTCAACTCCCGCCGCGCTGCTGATATGGACAAAATGCAGCTTGCAGCCCGTCTGCTCCGCGTAGAATAACGCGCGGTTAACGGCTTCCAGCTCCGCTACGATCGGCCGCGACGCCACGTAATCCGCCGGGGTCAAGCGCCCCGACGCGCGCATCGCCTGGCCGAGCTTCGATACGATCGGCTCGCTTTCCGCATGCAGGGCAAGCACCTTGCCAAGCCCTGCAATGATCTTCATTCCTTCGAGCAGCGTATAGTCATCAACCTCGCGGAAGGCATCCTCGCCCGGATCGCCCGGCGAAGACATAAACGCTTTGAAGCCGACGACGCCGGCTTCATGCAGCGCTTCAAGCTCATGCAGCTTGCCCGGCACCAGCCCGCCCCACAGCGCGTAATCCACATGGGAGCGGTCCTGCGCGGCTGCAAGCTTCTGCTGCATGGCCGATACCGTTACGGTCGGCGGGATGCCGTTCAGCGGCATGTCGACGTAAGTCGTGCAGCCGCCTGCCGCAAGAGCGGCCGAGCCGGTCTCGAAGCCTTCCCATTCGCCGAGCCCGGGTTCGTTCAAATGCACATGAACGTCAATCATGCCCGGCATAACGGTAAGTCCTGCGGCATCAACCACTGCAGCCGCGGAGCCGGCGTCCAGCCCCTCGCCCAGCTGGACGATTTTCCCCGCCAGTATTCCGATATCCAGCGCCGCCACTCGATCCTTAAGCACAACGTCTCCGTTTTGGATGATTAAATCCAGCTTGCGATGTCCCCCCATCCGGCTCCCTCCACCTCTCGCGTTGTTTGCCCTGCTCCCTTTACTTTAGCTCGACGGAGATCAGGCTCGAATCCACTTCCTTCAGCAGGCTGAGGTCATGGTAGGAAGACGGCGCCGGTACCGATTTGATGTTGCCCACGCTCTTCAGATACTCGCCTACAGCCGGACCGTTGCTGCCGTTCACATAAGTGTCGCTTACCTCCATGGAATAGACGTTGCGCATCATGATCTGCGTCAGCTCCTCCTCGCCGAGGTGCAGCTCCGGAGCCAGAATTTTAATCGCTTCCTCACGGTTGTCATTAATGTAATCCGTCGCTTTCTTCAACGCGCGCAGCACAGCTTTCAGCGTATTCGGATTTTTCTCGATAAAATCGTCGGATACTTGAATCGTCGTATGCACGCTCATCCAGTTCACGTCGCCCTGCTTATCGGGCAGCTCGCTCTTCGTCCCGCTGAACAGGAATTTGCCTCCGCCTTGAATCGCCTTCGTAATGAACGGCTCCCATGCAGCCAGCGCGTCGATGTCGCCCTTCTCGAGCGCAACAACCGCGTCGCTTGGCGCCAGATTGACATATTTGATTTTGCCGGCGTCCACGCCAAGCTCTTCCGCCATGTTATTGATCGCGATCATCACGTCGGCTCCGCTCGGAATGCCGATCGTCTTGCCCTCGAGATCCTTCGCGCTGTTCAGTTCCAGCTTGCCCGATCCGACAACCGCTTGCGTACCGGCGATTTGAGCCAGCGGCGCGATGATTTTGACCGGAATATCCGTCGATTTCAAAATAATGTCCATGAAGTTCGTTTGAATGCTGACCGGCGCGCTGCCCCCGGCGACCATCGGACCGATATCCGGACCGCTCTCGATCAGCTGGCTTGTTACGGTAAGGCCCTCCTCCTTGAAGTAGCCCAGCTTATCCGCGATAATTTGCTGCGACGAGATTTGCGCATCGCGCACGCCGACCAGCGTCAGCTCCGTCATCTCAAGCTCCGTCGACGCGCCGCTGTTAGCCGGAGCATTCGACGCTTCATTTCCGCCCGTAGATGCCGGTGCATTATTTCCGCCGCAAGCGGCAAGCACAAAGGTTAACGACATTAAGGCAACAGCGGATTTCAACCATTTTCCGGATTTCTTCATTGATATTCCCTCCATTTTTTCTCTATTCTTTTTGGTTTGAAAAAAAATTCAGCCAACCGTTCCTATCGCGGAGCTACTTCTCGACGGCATCGCGAAGTCCGCCTTTGCGCCAGACCATGATCCTCCTCTCAACCAGCTTCAACAGGTATGAAAACAAGCTGTATTCCAAGCCAATCAAAATGATGGCAACGAACATATTCGTAATTTTAAAATAATTTCTGGCGTCCACGATGATATAGCCGAGGCCCGACTTCGCTCCCATCATTTCGGAGACGATCAAGGCGGAGAAGGATAAGCCCAAGCTCACCTGCGCGCCGACGAGAAAATTCGGGATCGCCGAGGGCAGCATGACTCTCGTAAAAACCTGCCGCTCCGTCGCGCCCAAGCTGAGAGCCGACCGGATCAGCGTGGAAGGCACCGACTTGAAGCCGTCAAGCGTATAGACGAGCACCGGAATGAACGTTGTCCATGCGATAAGCAGCACCTTCGGAAACTCACCGATGCCGAACCAGATAATGAACAGCGGCAGCAGCGCCAGCGCCGGAATCGGACCGACCAGATTCAGAATCGGCGAGAACCAGTTCTCCACCGCCTTGAATTTACTCATAATGACGCCAATCATTACCGCTGCCGCGCTGCCGATTACGAAGCCAAGCAGAATCCGGATCGTGCTTGACAGGATGCTGTCTGTTATAATGCCGGTCTTCGCCAGCTCCCAGCCCTCGCTGAGCAGCACCGTCGGCGCGGGGAGAAAGTTCGGATTGAACAGCTTCGCGCTTTCATTCACCCTGGAGAACAGCTCCCACAACACGAAGAACAGCAGCCCCGGAAGAACGTTATATTTTTGAAAAAAACGCTTTGCCCCGCTCATTACGACCCCACCTTCGCAGCTGCAGGCTCCTCGTATTCATCGTCCATCAGAACGCGTTCGATTCTGCTCATCATTTCTCCGAAGCCCGCGGAATAAGATGATCTCGGATGCTTAATGCCAACCTCGAAAATATCCGCAATCTCGCCATGCTTCATCACGACGACGCGATCCGCCAAGTAGACGGCCTCGCTGATGCTGTGCGTAACGAATAATATCGTCGGCTTCAGCTGACTGCAGATTTTCTGCAGCTCCACCCGCATCATTTCCCGCGTCAGCACGTCCAGCGCGCCGAACGGCTCATCCATGAGCAGAATATCCGGCTTGCTTGCCAGCGCCCTCGCGATGCCGACGCGCTGTTTCATTCCGCCTGACAGTTCTGCCGGATAATGCGAAGCGTACGTTTCCAATCCGACCAGCTTCAGGAACTCTCGCGCCGTCTCCTTGGCTTGCGCCTTGGGCGCCTTCTGCACCTCCGGCCCGAATGAAATATTGTCCAGAACCGTCATCCACGGGAACAGCGCGTGATCCTGGAACACCATCCCTCTTGATTTGGACGGCCCCTTGATCGTTTCCCCGTCGACGGTCATTGCGCCCTCATCTGGCAACAGATAACCCGCAATCATATTTAACAGCGTTGATTTGCCGCATCCGCTATGGCCTAATATGCATATGAACTCATGTGAATGAACGGTAAGATCGACGTTTTTCAGAATCGTCCGGCCTCCAAAGCTCTTCCCGACCCCTCGCACTTCCAGCTTCATTCCCTCAACCCCAATCCGATCAATTGTTAGATTATCTAACACATATCTGATGCATAGCTACATCATAATCGGTCCTATTCAAAAAGTCATTGTGCAGCTTAGCCAAAAATATACCGCCATTGTTGAATATTATAAACAAGCATCCATTTACAGCCGCTTTCACTAGTGATATATTGTGTCATATAATATAACACTCACTTGAAGGCGGTGCTGCGGTCATGCTGCTCAAAGAACTCATTTCTCTTCCCGTTTACGCGAATGCGAAGGTGGTTGCCGGACGCGCGGGCATGACGAACAGCGTCCAATCGGTCAATATCATGGACGCGCCGGATATTATTCATTATTTGAAGCCGCAGGAGCTGCTTCTTACGACCGGCTATGCGATGAAGGATCATCCGGAGGCTTTGCTCGCGCTTGTCGCGAATATGGCGGAGGTCGGCTGCGCCGGGCTGGCGATCAAGACCAAGCGGTTCTTCCAGGAGGTTCCGGCGGATGTGCTTCAGCGCGCCGAAGAGTTGCAATTCCCGATTATCGAGCTGTCCCTCGAACAATCCCTTGGCGATCTGGCCAACTATTCGCTAAGCCAAATATTGGAGAAACGGACGGACGAGCTGCATTATGCCTTGTCCACGCACAAGCAATTTTCGCAAATGATTATGCAGGGCAAGAGCACGCAGCATGTCGTCGATGCGCTCGCGGGGCTGATAGCCTCGCCGGTCCTATTGCTGAATCAGCAGGCGGAGCCGCTCTTCCGCTCCGGCTCCATGCCGGAGAAGCTTTACAGCAGCGCACTGCCGTTGCTGCAGCTGGAGCTGGCGGCTCGACAACCCGCGCCGGCCGCTTATACTCTGCAGCTTGTCCCGCAGGAGGCTGCCGGAGCGGTATATACGGCCGCGGAGCTGCAGCCGATTGTTACCTATCAGTTGGAAGGCTTCTTAATCGCATTAACCAACGATAACGATAGCGGCAGACAGCTTGCCATTCTTAGCAAGCATGCATTGGAGCAAGCAGCCAACGTCATTGGTCTGGAGCTCATGAAGAAGCAAGCCGTGAAGGAGCGGTCGCGCCGGTATAAGAACGAATTTTTCTCCGATTTCGTTGACGGCTTGATCGCTTCGGAGCAGGAGCTCATGCATCGCAGCAGAAATTACGGCCTGCTCCATCATCCCGTCTACATCAGCGTCGTCGCGCGGCGCGATACTTCATTCGGGCATCCGCACGACTCCGGCGCACTGGAAGATGCGGATGGACGCTACATATCGGAGCGCGACCGGCATTACAACTTGCTCAAGAGCGAATTCGCCAAGCTGGAGCTGAAGTTTGTGCTTTTTACGAAAAACGATTATTTCTGTTTTCTGATCGCCCTAAAGTCCAATCAAGACGTCGCCAAGGGAAAGGACAGCCATTTTCTTGAGCAGCTGAAGGGTATCGTGTTCACCCTTAGCCACACCCACGGCATTCCCGTTTCGATCGGCTTCGGCAATCCGGTCTCGCAGTTAACGGATATCCCCGTCTCCTACAAGGAAGCGGTCGAAGCGCTCCAGACCGGCTATGACGCGCGCAAGACGCAATTCGTTCAGCCCTACCGCGCCAAGAACATCACCAGCCTGCTGCGGATGATTCCCAAGGAGGAGCTGAGGGAGTACTATAAGGAGACGTTCAAGGATTTGCTGAGCATCGAAGGCAAAGAGCGCCTTGATCTGCTTAAGACGCTCAGCACCTTCTATGATACGCATTGCCAGCTTGCCGAGACAGCGAAGCTGCTGTTCGTACACCGCAATACCGTCACGTACCGCCTCGATAAATGCGAAAGGCTCACCGGCCGCGATCTGCGAGACCCGGTCGAGAGCCTGCGATTCCGCGCCGCCTTCCAGATGGAGCCGCTTATTCAGGCGGAATAACTGGAGGAGTCGCGCTGCTGTAATCTAACGTGCTGCCGGGGTCGCGAAAGTTGCAGGCAGCAAGAAGGAAGAACGAATAGGATGAACTAGGAAAGAAAAAGCTACAGTCCGCGCCGCGCCTTCATGCATCTGAGCTTGTAGGTTTTGCCGTAAGCTTTGCCGTAACGGATAATTCTGCGGAGCATGGATCGATCCGGCAAGAGCGCGAACGGGCACGGGTCGGGCACGGTGTTCACCTCCAAAATCCACGGCTTCAGGCTCCGGTCGAGCGCCAGGTCAAGGCCGACCTCGACGATGCCCGGGTACGCACGGTGAAGGCGCTTGACCGTACGGATGCCGATACGGTCCATATTCTTCAGCAGGCGCGATCTGGATTTGCTATTCATGCTGCCCTTCAATAAATAGGCAGTTGGATAGATCGAGCCGCCCTGACTGCCGTTTGTTACGATTTTATGGGGATGGGCGACCCGGCCGACCGTTCCGGTAGCCTCCCACCCTCCCTGCGGCGAACGCTGGACGACAAGCCGGATATCGAAGGAGCGGCCTCTATGCTTCAGCAGCCGCACCCCCTTTTGCACCAAATACCTTTTCCCCGCGGTTTCCTTCTTAAGGGAATAATGGAATTTGTCATAGGATGTGAATATTCTTCTCCTCACGCCGCGCTGGTACGAATAACTCGCCCTCTTGCGACCCGCTCTTTTTATTTCCGCCTTCATCACCCCGCGTCCAAGCGATCCGTGCGTCGGCTTTACATAGACCATCCTGTACGTGCCCAGCATTCTCTTCAAGCTTCGCTTCGTCAGAAGGACCGTATACGGGATATGCCCCCGCAGCGTCCGATCCTTCCACAACACCTTCGTCTTAGCCCACTTATCCGATATACGTCTGCCTCTCTTGCCTGTCGATAAGGTCTTGCCTTTCTTGTTTTTCTTACTTTTCTTCCTGTTCACGTACTCCCTCCACTCTTATATTTGCTCTCAATAGCATACGAACCTTTTGCAAAAATGGATGTAGGCCGCTGACGTCGTAATCCGAACCAACACGAAACGAGAACATATGCTTAATTAACATATGGATCCAAAATGCTAAAACATTAGGAGGCTCGAACCGTTTGTCTAACCTGACCCCGCTTCAACGGCAAGTTATGCAAATCTCCAGCTATCACCCCTGGTACGGCGCTTTGTTACAACGGGAAAAAATAGGCGCCGCGGCAGCGGAGCTTTCGAAGCTCCCTCTTATAACGTCGGATATTCTGGAAAAGTACTATTTCACGCAGCAAAATAGGACGGAGCCCGGATTGTCCATATACAGGACGTCCGGTACCTCGTCCGGTATACGGAAGGCCATCTATTACTCCGAAGAAGACGACGAGAGCTATATCGCAAGCAAAGCGGCATGCTTCGAGGAGTGGCTGGCAGAGAGTCTGCCTGGCCGCAATTCTCCAGACGGACGCTCGGGTTTCGTTCGCAAAGCTCTCGCGGACATGGGGACCGGGCACGCGGCAAACACGGCTTTAACGATTTTCGAACGGATGGGCTTGCAAGCGGACTCGCTTTCCTTCTCCCTGCCGATCGAGGAGCATATCAAGAAGCTGGAGTCCTTCCGCCCGGAGCTGCTGTATACGATGCCGTCAATTCTGGATGCCATTGCAGCCGCGGCAAGGGATCCGCAAGTGCTCGGCATACGGAAAATCATAGTGGTCGGCGAAATCGCAACGCCGGAATGGCAGGAGAACATCGCGCAGCGGTTCGGTATTCGCCGGAGCGATATTTTGGATACGTACGGCTCCATTGAGATCGGCGCGATCGCATCTTATTCGCATGCCCTCGGAAAATACGTTTTTGCCGACGGCATTTATGCCGAAGCCCTGCCGGCCGAGCAAATCGATCCGCTGTTCGAACCGCTGCGGGACAACGAGTCGGTACTCGTGCTTACCTCGTATGTCCGCACGCTATTTCCCGCGATTCGTTACGTCACCTACGATGTCGTCAGGGATTTTCAAACGGTGGAGGTAGACGGAAAGCCTCGGCAGTGCTTCACCTGTATTTCCAAAAGAATCGGCGCAGACCTGAAGCACGGAGAGAAAATCAGCATCTACGACATCGAAAGCGTCGTGCATCAATTCGCCAAAGATGCGGAGCTGCGCGTACGGCTGCAGGACAACAGATTATCCGTCCGTATCAGGAGCCAATCGCTCGACGAGAACTTGCTCGATCAGATTCAGCAAGCGCTCGAGCACAAAATCCCGGATATCGGACTTATGATACGAAACCGTATTTTAACAGGCATTACCGTTACTCGCGCGGCAGAAGACGAGCAGCTTGAGCAAGGTGCGGTTAAAGCGAAGAAATTATATTTTTGAGAGGTGATCCCCTGCTCATGGCGGAAAATATGCTGTCCATTATCGGGAACACGCCGCTCGTTCGGCTCTCGAAGCTGTTTGCGAATGAACGCGGCATTCAGGTATACGCCAAGCTGGAGCTGCTTAATCCGAGCGGCAGCGCGAAGGACCGGTCTGCCATTCGGATCATTCAAGCGGCCTGGGAAGACGGCCGTATCGGTCCTGGCTCAGTCGTTATCGAATCCAGTTCGGGCAATATGGCGATTAGCCTTGCGGCGATCTGCTCTTACCTCGGCATGCGCTTTATCTGCGTCATCGATCCGAAGACATCGCAGCAGAACATCCGGATCATGCGGGCATACGGTGCCGAGATCGAGTTAGTGGAAGCGCCCGAGGCGATAAGCGGCGAGTTCCTTCCGGCCAGGCTGCAGCGTGTGCAGCAGCTGCTCCGGAACATTCCGAACAGCTACTGGCCGAATCAATACGAGAATGAAAATAACTACTTGTCCCATTACGAGGGAACCATGCGTGAAATTGCCGAAGCGCTGGAAACTGTTCATTATGTGATCGGAGGGGTCAGCACCTGCGGTACGATGCTGGGCTGCGCCCGTTATGTGCAGGAGCATAAGCTTCCAGTGAAGACCGTTGCCGTCGATGCGGTTGGCAGCGTTATTTTTGGCGGGGCGAAGGGTTATCGGCGGTTTCCCGGCCTCGGCGCCGGCATCGTTCCGTTATTCGGGCAAACCCGGTTCATGGATTTTGCGATAAATATATCCGACCGGGATATGGTCATCGGCTGCAGATCGCTCGTACAGCAGGAATCGATACTGGCGGGGCCATCCTCCGGCGCAGTCGTCTCGGCTCTGAAATCGCTGGAGCCCGAGATACCCGATCATTCGGTATGCGTCGTCATTTTGCACGACCGGGGAGAACGTTATATGGATACGGTTTACTCAGATGAATGGGTAGAGAAGCAATTCGGGAGCGATATGTAAAGCAGGAAAGGATCGTGAACATGCTATACCTGGGAGACGAACATATACGTCAAATCGGATTACATTGGGAAGAGCTTGTGAACTGCGTGGAGACTGCCGTGAGACTTATGGATAAAGGCGAATATGCGCAGCCGTTGAAGCCTTACTTGCGATATAATAATCCGGCTAACCGGATTATCGCGATGCCTGCTTATATCGGCGGCAGCATGAACACAGCCGGCATCAAATGGATCGCCAGCTTTCCGGGGAACATCGATGCGGGTCTTCCGCGCGCTCACAGCGTAACGCTGTTGAACGACGCCGATACCGGCATCCCTTATGCGATGCTGAACACGCCCCTGCCAAGCGCGGCTCGAACGGCTGCCGTCAGCGGCATGCTCATTCGCCATTTCCTGCGCTCGCAGACTGCTTCCCGAACATTCCGGCTTGGCATTATCGGTTTTGGGCCGATCGGTCAGCTCCACTATGACATGTGCTGCCGTTTATTCGGCGACCGGTTGGAGCAGCTGATGATTTATGATATTCGCAAGCCCGTCCCTGGAAACCCTGCTCTTGCCGGAGTAAGCGCCTCATTGCGCGATTGCACGCAAATCGCTGACAGCTGGCAGCAATTATACGGCGAAAGCGATATCGTCATGACATGCACGGTAAGCACGCAACGTTATATCGACGCTCCACCGCTTCCAGGAAGCCTGCTTCTTGATGTATCCCTGCGGGACTATACCGAGACCGCAATCGGCGGAATACAGCACATTATCGTCGACAATTGGGAAGAAGTATGCCGCGAGAATACGGACATCGAGCTGCTTCACCAGAAGCGCGGTTTAACGAAAAACGACACCCGCTCATTAGCGGATGTCGTATGTCGCAGCGCTTTGGCAGAGCTCTCCCCTGCGGATACCGTCTTATTTTGCCCGATGGGAATGGCATCGTTTGATATCGCAATTGCCCATTATCTGGTCAGGCGCGCCGAGACGACGGGCATCGGAATCCGGCTTACATGAGCTCTTCCTTCCTCCCTTTACCTGCCAACCGGCCCAAGCCGGTTATGGTGAAAGGGATAGCTCACCGTACCGGAACCCTTTTCATTCGAACTTCCCTCAATTGATTTGAGCGAATCCGTCAGCTCCATGAACCATTCCTCGTCCCATGTAGCTAACGCCATATCGATTAAATTATGGACAACCTGGGCATTATCTAATTTTATATCGGTGGAGCTTCTGAGCCAGTGCTCCCGAACAGCGACAACTTTACCAATGGTTTCTTCATTATCCGAATTGACAACATAAACCGTAACGATTCCTTGCAGGATATCGATTGTGTCAATAAAACCGTGAATAAGCTCGCCTTCTTTTGATTTCCCTTGCACCCAATCGCCTATGTTAAATTTCATCCTGAAGCACCGCCTATCCTTATAAATTAAAGAACCCGTCTAACTGTAACTTCTTTCAATACTGTTAGTTTAATTATTACAGTTCAGTTTGTCAAGTTCACTTCACATTCTGCTTTAATAAATTTGATTCTAGAAATAACGGAGAAATTGCTGATCGGCTACCATCTCGTATCGTATGCCATAGCCGGACTTATAATCGGCGGATGCGGCAGCCAAAGCCTGACTCGCCTTGGCTCCTCCATGATTTAATCTAGCTCCATCCCCAGAAGAAGCCGTCACGTTCCCAAGCTGCCTTGCCTCGATGCAGCTTGCGGAACAACTTCTTAACTTCTTTGTCGATCGATTGGTTTCCGTGCTCATTCACATAAATAAACGACTCGCCAAAGCGGCTTTTAATGTAATCTACTGCCGTGCTTTGATGCAAGATCCCCTTATCCTTTACTTCGTTCAGCATCCACTCTGCGACATCTTCCGCCGTATAGCTCATATCTCTCATTCCTTTCATTCCTTTCAATCCTTTCATTCCTTTCAATCCTTTCATTCCTTTCAATCCTTTCATTCGAATTGACAACCTGCCGATGATTTATATATATTATATTTATTGCAATTTAATTTTTTAAAATACATTGAAAAGGAGGAGCGCAGTTTGAACTCGAATGAAGCTTTGAAGCTGGACAACCAAATATGCTTTGCCCTCTACGCCTGCTCTCGGGAAATGACCAAGCTTTATCGCCCAATGCTTGAAAAGCTAGATCTAACCTATACGCAGTATGTCACCATGCTGGCGCTATGGGAGCAAGACCACGTATCGGTAACAACGCTAGGCAGCAAGCTTTATCTTGATTCCGGCACATTGACGCCTCTGCTTAAGAAACTCGAAGCCGCCGGACTTCTTACCCGCACCCGAGACCGCAGCGATGAACGAAGCGTAATCGTCGAACTGACCGAGCAAGGGAAGGCGCTAAAAGAAAAGGCAGTCGATATTCCCGCCCAATTAGCCTGCAAGATCGAGGGCACCCCCGAGGATGCTTCGATCCTGCTTGGACAAATTCGCGAATTACTCCATCGGCTTCAGCATAGCTCAACCAAAGAATAAGCTCAGGGAGGTAGAATAAATATAATGTCTCTTTACGATATTGATGTAAAATCGATTAACGGCGAAACCGTCACGCTCGAGCCTTACAAAGGACAAGTGCTGCTCATCGTGAACACAGCTACCAAATGCGGCTTTGCGAACCAATTTTCCGGCCTTCAAACGCTGCATGATAAGTACCGCCAGCATGGATTTTCCGTCCTGGGCTTTCCTTGCGGCCAATTCGCTAATCAAGAGCCCGGGAGCGACAGCGAAGTAGCTGAAACATGCCAGATCAATCACGGCGTGACCTTTCCGTTGTTCGCGAAAATTGATGTAAAGGGCAGCAGCGCTCATCCTCTTTTTCAGCATCTGACGAATGAGGCGCGCGGCGTTCTCGGATCCAAATCCATCAAGTGGAACTTCACCAAATTTCTGATCGACCGGAACGGCAAAGCGCTGAAGCGCTTCGGATCAACGGATACGCCGGAGCAGGTCGAGCCTTATATTCAGAAGCTGCTGAATAACAAAGGATGACCTACAAGCATTAGTTTACGGTATTAATTCTAAACCTGCTATATGTAAAAAACACGACAAGCAAAAGCATCAGCGCCGCAAAAATATGCGCGTTATTCAGTATGAAGGAATTTCCGGGGCCTTGCTCGGTCAGCAAAAGGCCTCTTTCCCCTTCCCTTCCCGGAATTCCGTAAACGAAACCATACATGACATTCTGACCCCAATGAATGCCCGTACTCATCCAGATTGATCCGGTTTTCAACAGCGTATAGCCAAGCGAAAGGCCCAATATCATCGAGAAGACGGTGTTTTGCACGTTAAAGCCTGCCAGCCAGACATCGTCAACGGCATAAATCATTGCTGATAGTAATAATAAGAGAAGGCTCGGAATCTTGTCCTTTAAATGGGCAAAAACATACCCTCTAACAATGAGATCATTGATCAACGATCCAAGAAACATGCCTGCTAAAGCTTCTATCAAAAAAATGACCGACTCCGGCGCCACTTTTACACCCGTCACCCGAATATTACCGAAGATCCAAAGCAGCATATACATAGTCGCCCAAATAACCGTTCCGTATACAAAACCAATTCGCAAATTTCTTTTCCAGCCATAATGTGCTTTCATGCCTAAATCCCTAATCCCGTTCAATCCTGTCAACCTCGCCACATGACGGGCCAGCACAAAAAAGAAAGCAGCATACAACAGCCACGGAACAGTGCCCAATGGAATAAAATGCGGAATTAAATTGAAATACAAATCAATAATCAGAAAACCCATTACCGGGAATAATATGCCCATCGAACCCCCCTTCTTCTATATAGAGGTACCATTGTATAACTACAATATATAACCACTATATAACCCACTAATATATAACCACTAACAATATAACCACTAAAATTATAGCTAGAGCTAGTATATTCGCAATTCAAAACTTTATGGCCCCGACTTTACTTTCCACCTGTCCTCCCTCCTCTTCCGCGCACGCTATCCGCTTCCGTGCACGCTTCCTTTTTTCGCTTTAAGACACTATCCCCTTTACTCAGGATCAGTGATCCGATCGCTATCCATTAACATTTTTATCACTAAGTCTTTCACAGCCTAAGTTATTTGAATCCATTTCCCCGCCCCTACTTTACTTTCCGCATGCCCTCCCTTCGCTTCCGTGCACGCTATCCGTTTCCGTGCACGCTTTCCGCTTTAAGAGACTATCCCCTTTACTCAGGATCAATGATCTGATTCGCTATCCTTTATCATTTTTATCACTAAGTCTTTCACAGCCTAAGTTATTTGAATCCATTTCCCCGCCCCTACTTTACTTTCCGTCTGCCCTCCCTTCGTTTCCGTGCACGTTATCCGCTTCCGTGCACTCTTCCTTTTTCCGCTTTAAGACACTATCCCCTTTACTCAGGATCAGTGATCCGATCGCTATTCATTATCATTTTTATCACTAAGTCTTTCACAGCCTAAGTTATTTGAATCCATTTCCCCGCCCCTACTTTACTTTCCGCATGCCCTCCTTTCGCTTCCGTGCACGCTATCCGTTTCCGTGCACGCTTCCTTTTTCCACTTTAAGACACTATCCCCTTTACTCAGGATCAATGAACTGATTCGCTATCCAATGTGGGATGCACTGGATTGTGAGCAGAGAACATCAACTTGATATCACGCACCGAAATCGAGCCCCGTATCTAGCGGCCGGCAGATCCAAATTATTTTCAAGGATCAATTGCCCAAAAATACTATTGTAATTTCTTCTAATATTTGCTAGAATGAAGAAATAGGAACAAATGTTCGCATTCAGTCAAGTATTAGGAGGGTCTTAATGGACCGCATTATGAAGTTTAATAGGCTGTTTCCCAGTGATAAAGACTGCATAGAAGCCATTCATAAACTAAAATGGCCATCCGGCTTCCGTTGCCCCGGCTGCGAACACCATTCTGCTTATACGATTACCACACGACGGCTTCCATTATATGAATGCGCAAAGTGCGGCCGGCAGAGCTCGTTAACCTCGGGTACGGTCATGGACAAAAGCCGCACACCTTTGCGCAAATGGCTGCTCGTCATGTATATTGTTGCTACTTCCGAGAACGGCATAAATGCTGTGCGGCTATCGGCGCTTATTAAAGTTACCTATAAAACAGCGTGGTCCATGTTGAACAAACTTCGCCGAACGATATCAATAACCGATCGCAGAACCCTGCTTTCTGGTAGGGTAGAAGCCAAAATCGAAATTTATATGAGGCAGCTTTTGCTTACATTCGATGACTTTGAGCGGGAGCATGCCGCAATTGCGGCTCGCTCGATCTCTCCGGATGGTTCTTCTTATTTAAAAATTAAACTTGTTTCTTGTGAACAAAATCCGCGCACATTATTAAACAAAGATGCGCAACAAGAGTTCATAGACTCGCATGTCCATTCTGATGTCGCTCATGTTGAGTTTACCAGAAGATATGTCAACCTCCCACGAACGGAAACCTTACTGCCGCGTTTAGCAAGAAAGGCTTTTCAGTGGATTAACGATACATTTAAAGGTATAGGAATCGCCTATTCGCAGTTATACCTTGATGAATTCTGCTTTCGTATTAACCATACTAATCATTCCGGGCATTGCCCGTTCCAATACTTGCTCCAGCTATGCCTCAACGCACTACAACGCCAGCCGTTCAAAGCACCCATATGAGTCTATACCAATCGTATCACAAATGCTTCATACCGTTAATCGCCAGCAGCCATCCACGCCCTGAGGCATCACAATGAAGGAAAATAGAAAATAATTATTTTCAAGACAAAAATCTCAAACTGTTTTATCGGCTCTAAGGCATGTAGGGTCTATCTGGGTCTATCTGGGTCTATCTGGGTCTATCTGGGTCTATGCTGGGTCTATGCTGGGCTTATGTGGAGTTTGTACAGTTTAATATGCATTTTTTATGCCTACTGTAAAATGGATTACATACTCGAGCTATGCGATTCATCAGCTCCTACGTTAAACACCCGACCAGATATACGCTAATGTCATACCGCATAAGTGAAATAACTGAAATAGTTTTGAAAGCTGCCACTAGCCTGAGCCGATGGGATAGTGTCTTAAAGAAGAAAAACAAGGGATATTATTTAGGAAAATACTAAGAAGATGCAGCATTTGGTGTGCTATTGATTTGCTTATGTGTGCTATTGATTTGCTTTTGAGTGCTATTGAATTGCACTTGGGGATGTGGATACGATCATTTCCGCCCATTCGCAATAGAAGGAGCCGATATGCTAATATACAAAGTGGATAATATAAGCCCATTTTTTAAACGTAGTTAGGGAGGAAACTTACATGCAGAATCATCAAAAACGTTTCGGAGTGCTGTTGCTCCTCATGGCTGTTCTTCTCGTTATGGCCTCAGGCTGCGGGGGGACTAAAATGAACTCCGGGAACAATAGTCTTGGATCCGGCGGCAATGCAAGTACGAACGCGCCAACTGAGAGCCCTACGGAGGAGCCGGCAGCGGACGAGCCGGCAGCGGAGGAGCCGATAGCGGACGAGCCTGTACTGCTGGGACCGGACAAGCATCCGGTAGTTACGATCGAGCTAAGCAATGACAAAATTATTAAGCTGGAGTTGTATCCGGAGATTGCTCCTAATACGGTAGACAACTTTATTTCTCTCGTTCAGAAAGGGTTCTATGACGGTCTTATTTTCCACCGTGTTATACCGGGTTTTATGATCCAAGGCGGCGATCCGGAAGGAACCGGTATGGGCGGACCGGGTTACAGCATTCCTGGCGAATTCAGCGGGAACGGCTTTGAGAACAAGCTAAGGCATACGAGAGGAATTCTATCGATGGCAAGAACGAACGAGCCGGATACTGCAGGCTCGCAATTTTTCATTATGGTAGCCGATGCTCCTTCGCTGGATAATTTGTACGCCTCCTTTGGCAAGGTTACAGAAGGCATGGAAGCCGTGGATGAGATCGTGAACCAGAAAACCGGAGCAAACGATAGACCTGTTGAACCGATTTCCATGAAAAAGGTTACGGTCGACACGCTTGACATGACATTCGAGGAACCGAAGAAGGCTGAATAAGAGAATTAGGATTTGGTTCTGGAGAATACAAATGAAGGATAGGAGAAGGGCTGAGCCCTTCTCTTCTTTAATTTCAAGAATAGAATAAAATGAAATCATTGGGAATTGACTTACTTAACGCCTAGTCTCATCCGGTAGCTGAACATGACGTCCAGCGTTCTTCCGGCAAAATAGTTCTCAACGATGCTTTGGTATGCTTTAATTTCCTGATCAAGTCCAGTTGATCCGAGCTTAAACACAGATTGTATGCCGCCTTGGCTCACAGCCAATCCGAAATAGCGCTTTGCATCGCATTGTTCCTTATTATCGAACACGATTTCCTTCGAAAACCGAAACAAACCGCTGTTTCTGATTTGAGTCAAATGCTGTTCCTTGTCGCGTTTACTTGCCCGATATTTCTCTGGGACATGTATTGCAATGATCGCCTCGGACTTGTCGATAAGCCGCTTGTAGGCAGCCTCGACTTGCCAATGCAGCGTTGGCGGCCAGTCGCAGTCATAAGCAGCGAAGATTCCGCCTTCTCGGAGAACTCGGGCAAACTCACGAAGCGTGCTAACCGGCTCCATCCAATGGAACGATTGTGAGCATGTCACGATATCGACGCTGGAAGACTCCAGCGCCAACTGATCAGAGTAGCCCTTCTGGAAGGAGATATGTTCTGCATTCGTGAGACCTGATAAATGCTCTAGAGCCTTGCCTCGCATATCATCGTTTGGTTCGAAACCGATGACCCGCTCCGCCCTTTCCTTCCAGACGAAGGAGGACAACCCCGTGCCGCAGCCTACATCGGCGACTACGCCCGGCTTTCTGCCTAGGTAGTTTGATAAAATTTCGACTACCGTTTCGGGCGCTTTGGGACGATGCCGGTCATAGTCATTTTCGAAACCGGAGAAACGGTCTATATTACTCTGCAAATGGCTCCCTGAAGACATGAAGACAACCTCCATTCTAATTTGGGCATGCTTCTTACCAATAGTATACAACAACGATGGCAGCCGATTAAACTTTGCTTTGCGATCCCTTTTTCAAGTTTGCTTATTGCTAATTGGCCGATTTGTGACTTACTATTGTATTAACAAATCCAATGAGGAAAGTTGGTTTTTTCTATGAAGGAAATTCCGATACCGTTTGTGCGAAGCAATCAGGCTGGCATCGTCATTGTCCTCAGTATCGCGATTGTATTTCAGTTCCCATGGCTCATCGCCGCGCTTTGGATTATTCAAGTCATCGGGCTTGCGTTCGGTCCTAGAGCGAATGTATTTATTATTGCGGCACGTCCATTTCTTACACGCCTGATCGCTTCCGCCAATACAGAAGCTGCAGAGCTTCAGCGGTTCAATAATTCCCTCGGCGTAGGGTTTCTGACTCTTTCTCTGCTTAGCTTGGCGCTTGGCTGGGAGCTTGCCGGATACATCTTTGCCGGTATGATGGGCTTGGCCGCGCTGGGGGCGATTCTAGGGTATTGCATTGGCTGCACCATTTATTTTCAATACAAGCAATTTCTCGCCCGGAGATTGAAACGGGATTAACCAAGCAAGCTTGCTGATAAAAGCGTACTGAGCATAAAGCAAGCATAACAAAGCAGAGAAGCAGAGTTAATAACGCGGAGCTATAGTGCGGAGCTGTAGAGCAGAGCAGTAATGCGGGACTGTAGAGCAGAGCTTTAAAGCAGAGCAGTAGTGCGGGCTAGAGCTAATAAGGTTGAACTGTCCACGTGGAGCTAAAATGAGACGCAGTGAGCTAGTCAGCAAATAAAGGTGCCTTTGCGGTTCGGTTGGAACCTCAAAAGCACCCTTATCATTATAGCTTCACTACCGTTCTCCCTCTGGAGCGGCCTTTTAGCATCAAACCAACCCGTTCGCTTATTTGCTCCAGGCTAATTTCTTCACTTAACCTCTCCAGCATCGGCGGCTTGTACACCGATGCAAGCAGTTCCCATATCTTGGCTCGCTTCTCTTTGCTTACCATTACGGAATCAATACCGATGAGTCGCACTCCCCTAATGATAAATGGATATACGGTCATCGCCAGCTCAGTGCCTCCCGTTAAACCGCTGGCTGCTACGACTCCGCCATACCTCATGCTCGGCAGTATGGAAGAGAGCGTCCGGCCGCCGACACAGTCGATCGCGCCCGCCCATTGCTGCTTGCTTAAAGCGCGCTTCGCGTCAGTCAAGAGCTCTTCACGAGATAGGAATTGCTGAACACCAGCTTCAAGCAGTATTTCGTGCATATCCGGCTTTCCGGTACTGGCGGTCACCCGGTAGCCCAGCTTTGCGGCAATCCCAGCAGCTATGCTGCCTACGCCTCCCGAGGTGCCCGTAACGAGGATCGGACCATCCTCCGGTTGAATGCCATTTTGCTGAAGCTCGAACAAGGACAACGCTGCCGTTAACCCGGCTGTTCCCAGAATCATAGCCTCTCTCATCGTCAATCCGTCCGGAAGCTTCAGTGCCCATTCGGCCGGTACTCTGGCATACTTGCTGAAACCGCCGAAATGACTGACGCCCAGACCAAAGCCGGTCACAATGATTTTGTCGCCCGGCTGAAACTGGCCGCTTTCACTTGTTACCACCGTACCCGCCAAATCGATCCCCGGAATAATGGGGTAATTTTGCACGATGTTCCCGTCCTTTATGCACGCCAGCGCATCCTTGAAGTTAACGCTGGAATACGCGACTTTGATGAGCAGATCTCCCTCGGGTAAATCGCTGAGACCGATCTCCTTAATTTCCGCTTCAACCTCATTATCCGATTTGTTTACGACCAAAGCTTTGAAGGTTGACATGCGTACCCCCTCCTTACGAATTCAACCGTTTCGGCTTACTTGTATTACGGGTAAACAATCCGGTTATGAACCTTGGATAATCAAATTTAACCGGCTTGTCCTTTACGGGATCTTTCAAGTATTTTATCATAATCAAGTTATAGCATTTCCAATCCGCTGCGGATAGTAAAAATATCACTTTTTCGGAAAAAGCGAAAGACCCGTAAGTATGCAGCTTACAGGTCAAGTTCGTATGATCTGATCGATTAAGCATGTGAAACATACTCTCACCGGTAAATGCTTGTCGAAGCTCTTACGTCATTCCGAACAGTCAGCCTGCGCAAAAATTCAAAGTCCGGGTAAACGACCAAATCCTGAAGATATGCTGAGATTCGGCTTCCCGGCCTTCTCATCCGGTTAAGCGCAGCGATGATGTCCTGTCCCGACTCAATGCCGATGCCGTGTCCGAAATACAAATTATCATCCAGCATGACGACGTTCTCGCCCTGCCACTCCGGCGTATCGGGATCGTGGTCGGGATTTTTGAAATACAGCACATCGCCGGGATATGCTTCGTTCCGATTATTGACCGTAATTAGGGATAAATCACGGTCGTGCTGCCAATCCCGCAAAAACAGGTTTTGAAAATATGCGTTAAAAACGGCATCGCCAAGTGTATCCAGAGCAGCTTTGTAAAAAACAATAATAATTGCGCCGGCACACTCGAAAGCGTAAAGCCTGCCATTATAGAAAATATCGTTAATGCCAACCGAAGGAAGCACCCCTCGTCTGAGCTGAAATCCGCCGTTTGGCGTTCGAATCCAAAGCCGCTCATTACATCTCGAGGTATCAAATGTAGCAAAGCTCACCCCGCTGGCATACATCGCTTTCGCCGCTTCGACCGTATGATAACGCATCTTCAGCTCGAATTCCAATGCATCAAGCGAGGAGTAGCGGTAGGTAACCGGACTTCTCTGCTTTTCCCGCAGAATCTCGCGTTCCAATTCCGATAGCCCCAACGGATTAATCTGGAAAATACTGCTGCCTGCAACAAGAATCACCCTATGTCCCCTCCAAACCTTCAGATGGGTTATTGTACGTGCAAGGGGGTTCTTTGGTGAGGAAGCGAGCAAGCCATCCAAACGATGCCGCAAATCAGCGCAGCCGGAATCGCTCCCCAAATACCGGCGAGCTTAAAGCCTGCAATAGCTGACCAAGCCAGCATCGGAAACAGCAGAAGCCAGAAACGCGACAGCGTCTGCCCTCTCTTCGCATCCTGCTCCGCCCAAGGGAATTGTGCGATAAACGGCTCCGAAAACCACTGCTTCCACTGCAGCTGCAGCCAAGAAGCGCCGACCGTCGTTAAGGCGACGAGTAAAAAGACAGCTACAGGCCCCGGCACCAAAATAACGGCGTACGAGGATACCGATATGAAGCTTAGCCAAACACGGATATGCGTCATCCCGCGTAAAAAAGCTTTCAGCCGCATCTCGGCCAGCATCGTCCCGGCATCCGATTTCCTGAATAACCGTTGTGACCGGCGATAGAAAAAGGGACGCTTAAAGCGAATGAGAGGTTTCGACTCGACGACCTGGCTCATTAACAGCTCCGTACTGCGCAAGCGCGCCTCGCTCTCCAGCTTCATTTCCGCTTCAAATCGAATCGCCGATCGCAGCGCATACCAAAGCAGCACGATAAATATGGGAATGCCCACAGCAATTGAAATATAGAGCACCGCGTTATTCTGCGCCCCGGCTATCATCGGAAAGAGATAAGCTGCGGCGAACAGCAGCATGCATAGCGATTTGATCACCCATTCTTGCCAGCCTCTATATTTGCCATTCAGCGCGTGGCTGCTAATGGACATCGCCATCCCGGTGATCAACGTAAAGCAATAGCCCAGGCCCATTTGCGGCCATGACATTCCTTCCGCATTCGCTAAGAAAGGAAGCAGAATAAGATACGGCAGCAGGAGGACGACCGCTTTTACCGCAAAAGTATACAGGATCCCCCTCCGCCTTAAAGCTTGCAGCCATTCCGGCCGCTGCAGGAGGAACAGCCGATCCGCTTCTTCTACAAAGATACGGACCTGGCCGAGCAGCATGAGAATAAACAATACGATGGGATACAAAATCGTCCAGGGGATGCCTGCCGCCCAGTCCGGCATGTCCATCCATAACTCGCGATACAAACCGCCGAATATAATAAGGCCGGGTATGAGCAAATAAAGCCAAACCGACCAGTCCATCACGCTGCTCCATACGCGAAGCTGCCGCTTCATGTTATTTCTCATTCGAATCCGGAAAAGTTGATGCGCCGTCATCATGACTCTCCACCCCCTAGGTCAAGGCATGGAAGCACTCGAACAACGTCGCGTCCTCCGCACGGCCCGCATCGATTCTCACCTGCGCCAGCGTACCTTTGGCAACGACGGATCCGCTGTTGATCAGCACGAAGCTTTGACAGATCCGCTCCGCGGTGTCCAGTACATGCGTGCTCATAAGCACGCCCGCCCCCCGCGCCCGCTCGAGCTCCAGCAGCGACAGAAAATCATTCGTCGCCCGCGGATCCAAACCGACAAAAGGCTCATCCACGATATAGATATCCGGCTCAAGCAGAAATGCTATAATCAGCATCAGCTTCTGCTGCATGCCCTTTGAGAAGTGGGTCGGATAATGGTCCCGCTCCTCCGATAACCTGAACCGCTCCAGCAGCTCATTGGCTTTCGAGGCAAACTGACTTTCTTCTATGCCAAAGGCTGATGCCGCCAGCCTTAAATGCTCCCACAGGGTCAAATATTCGTAAAACACCGGCTGCTCCGGAACATAAGCATACCTTTTTCTTTGGCCGCCAAGCTGAACCTCTCCGTTCACATAGGCTATTAAACCGAGAATGGTTTTGATTGTCGTACTTTTACCCGCTCCATTGGGCCCGATTAACCCGACGAGCTCGCCCGGCGCAACCAGCAGCGCGACATCGCGTATAGCCGGCTTCTCTTCTTCATAGCCGGCTTCCTTAATATCTATGTGCAGAACGTATTCCTGCCCGCTTCCTTTTTCAAAACCGTGCATGTAGCTGCCTCCATCCTTCAACTCCTATATAACCTATTACACTTCTACGAGATTACCCTCGATCCGTGTCATATAGAAGAGCGTAGCTGCATCAAAATACGCAAATATATTTTGATTGCCATATATATTACAGCAAACCGGCTTCTATCAGGCCGTTCCGGATACCCTGCTCATCGACATGCGTAGTTACGTAATCCGCGAAAGGCAGCAACTCCGGATGCGAGTTACCCATGGCGATCCCGAACCCGACGGTCTCAAGCATTTCCTTATCGTTCAGGCCGTCCCCGAAAGCAACCGCATCTGCGGTCGAAAGACCCAGCTTCTCCAGCAGCGCGGCAATTCCTTGCGCTTTCGAGCCTCCGGCCGGCAGCACGTCGATTGCTTGCGGGTGCCAGCGGATGAGCTTCAGCTCCCCTAGCAAATCATCATAAACTTGCTCATCGGGGCTTTCGCAGTGAAGGAACACTTGGTAGATGCCGTCCGTCTTCCAAAACTCCGGATTATACCCCGGCAAATCCACCTTCAGCGAATTGACCGACTCGATAATAAAAGGATGGTCCTCTTTGTCGGCGAAAAAAGCATGCTCCCCCTCGAAGACAAGACCGTGGTTATGTTCGGCCGCCCGCTTCACCAGCGCCTCCAAGCTGCCCTTCTCGATTTCGCGCTTATACAGCGGAACCCCTTTGTAGACGACATACGCTCCGTTCAAACAGACGAATGATTCGATTCCCAGCTTCTCAGCGAGCGGTTTGATGAAGTATGGCGCTCGGCCAGTGGCAATCACCGGCTCGACTCCGCGTTCTTTCAGCTCGGCAATTGCTTTTGCCGTATCCTCCGGTATTTCCTTATGCTCATTGATCAGTGTTCCGTCGATGTCAAAAAACACGATTTTGTAACCCATACTGCTTCCAACTCCTGTTCCTTGCGCAGACGTAGGACGCCTGTCCTTTTTTTCATAAGTATATAGAGTTTCCTACAAAATAGAAATAGCCGAGGCGCTGTACGAAAATGTCAAGCCCAGGCAAGAAGTAGTTCGAAGGTCGCTTGACTCCCGCCTTCCTTCTCCTGTATATTGATGGAGATTAGTTGAATACGTACGGCTTACGAAGGAAGCACCCGTAAGAGAAGGCGAATACCGCCTATCTTGCAGGTGCTTTTTTTTTGCGTTGTTCGCCGTCAATCAAGGAGGCTCATTAACTATGATTTCCGTTCAAAAGCTAACCTTCTCTGCGCTCGCTTTGCTGTTCGTCCTGCTAGCCCTGCTTCATCCCGTTCCCGCAAACGCCGCCTCGTTTGAATTTTCCGTTACCTACAAATCGTCCTTCGACAAAATGGTAGCGGCCGCGGACAAAGCGACCTCAGCCAAGCTGGCCTCGCAATACGCACAGCTGCAGACCGTGCAGAAGCAGGACATCGAATGGGACGCCAAGATTAACCATCTTCATTACCGGAATGAAGAGGCCGAGCTCTCTACCCGCAATCGGATCAAAGCAATCGACGCGGCGAAGCTTGCTCAACTGGTGGCCGATGTAACAAAAACCAAGAAGAAATACGAGCCGCTATTCGATCTCTATGATTCGTTAAGACAGCAGCTCAGCCTGGCTAAATCTTTCAAGGATAAATGGCTCGTCAGCGTTCTGACGCCGCAGGTTGAAGCGACGAAGGCCGCCGTTACGCTGGCCAAGCTGGATATCCGCAATAAAGAGGCGGCATTGAAGAATGCGAAGACCTCCGCCTCCCAAACCATAAAGAAGCTAAAGGACATGCTGGCAGCCATCGAGACGGTGGAAATCAAAATTAAAGCGGCGAAGAGCTCGGTCAGCAGTACGAAGAAACATTTTACGACGGAAACTGCCGTATTAAAGCTGGTCGTAAAGAAAGGAGATTCCAACGGGGCGCTCAGCTCCTTCACCAGGCTGCTCTCCTACATGAAGCAGATCCATGAGCAGAAGCAAAAAATGTTCTCCTATGAGGAACAGATCTCGGCGATTATCGCGAAAGTCGATTCCCAAATGGCTGCAAAATAACGCCGGTAGACAACGAAGACACCCACGAGGGTGTCTTTTGGTTGATTAGATTTTCCCGGGGAGAAATATCACCACCGTCGTGCCGGCGCCAAGTTGACTCGAGACCTCCATTTTCCCGTTGTGAGAAGCAATGATTTTATTCACCATCATCAGCCCTAGACCATTGCCGTCCGGCCTCGTTGTATGAAACGGCTCGCCAATCCGCTGCAGTACTTCTTCCTGCATGCCTATGCCGTTATCGGTAAAGCTAATCCGTTGATAGGAGCCTGAGGTATCTAGCACGACGCTGACCTCCCCGCCGAACGGGAGCGCCTCCAGCGTGTTTTTTAAAACATTTAAAAAGGCTTGCTTGATTTGGATGCGGTCGCATGGAATCGTAAGCCCTTGCCTAAACTCACGTCTCACCTTGATGCCATTCGTTTCATATTGACTATCAAACAGGGCCAAAGCCTCCTGAAGCAGCTTCTCGCATGGCTCGTCCTTGAACGCAGCCGCCTGCGGTTTGCCTAATATCAAAAACTCGCTGACAATCGCGTTCATTCGCTCCAGCT
This sequence comes from Paenibacillus harenae DSM 16969, assembly GCF_000422465.1. Lineage (GTDB taxonomy): Bacteria > Bacillota > Bacilli > Paenibacillales > Paenibacillaceae > Pristimantibacillus > Pristimantibacillus harenae. The sequence continues at coordinate 730,463 of NZ_KE383844.1, forward strand.
CGGTCATCATGAGGTCGTAATGAGCGGGATTAATGTTTTTGCCCGCTAATTGGAGCATGCCCCTTACCGTCGTCATCGGATTTCGGATTTCATGGGCGATGCTTACGGCTACCTGGCCCGCAAATACAAGCTTCTCGGACTTTCGAAGCAGCTCCTCCGCGCTCTTCATTTCCGTTATGTCCCTCATGCTGCCGACTACCCGGATCAGACACTGCTCCCGATCATGGATAGGCACAACATCCAGCAGCATGTGACGGGGCATTTGGTTTAATAGCAGCGTAATTTCCGCACCTATGCAAGCTTCCTGGTCAAGGATAGCCTGCTCAAAATACTCCCCGATCCCGTTCACGTCGAAAACACGTCTTCCGAGACATTCCTCCTTGCTCCCGATTTCGGGAAAAAGCACCGCTAAGCTGTTCTCGTTCAGATCCATTATAGTGCCATATGCATCTGTGATGACGGCGCCGCAAAAGTTGGTTTCCAGCAGCACCTGATTCAAAATCTGCAGCTGGGTATTATGCTGCCGCAGCAAATACTCCCGTTCAATCGAATCTACAATAGTTGATAAAAGAGTGAGCAAATGAGGGTGAGAAAAAACGATATCCGTCATCAATGACACGGTGCCGAGCATTTGCCCGCTATCCGCTTTACGCAGCGGAACACTGTAACAGGCCAGACGGTGCAGCACTTCGTGGAAATGATCCTCACCCAGAAGCTGTACGGGCTGTTTATGGAGCAGACATAATGCAGGAGAATTGGTGCCGACTTCCTCGTCAAACCGGACACCTTCAACGATGCCCAGCTGACGTACCGTATCAATAATGGTGGGGTCGCCTTTAAAATCCAACACGTAGCCTTTATGATCCGAAATGGCGACAAGAAAGGGATTTCCCGATACGGATAAGAGGAATTTATCCGCGAATTCGTAACTGACTTCCAATATTTCTTTGTACTTGCTGCGCTGCGCTTCCAGCTCCGCCGCGGTATATTGCTGTTTATGAAAGGGAAGCGCGTTCGGATCAAGACCGATCCGCCGACAATGTTCATTTGACTCCATAATCATTTGCTTATCTATCATGTAAGTGTAACAAACCTTTCTAAATGACTAACATCCCTTTTATTGGTCTATTACCATTATTCTACCTGAAAGCCGGACTATCCTTCCCCTTTTTTATTAAAAATAATTTAGGTGGGGCAACCAAACCCGAACCCACCCAAACCCTCCCTTCCAAGGGAGGGCCCCAAGGGTTGCATCCTCTGGACACCCGCAATTGGGCTAACGTCTGTACAGCAGAGGCGAGTGTGAGCGGCGGTCGCGTAGGAGCGCTTTCATCCTTGCGGGACACGCTGGGAGTTTGGAGTGAATACGGGACACACTGGAAGTTTGAAGTGATTGCGGGACAGAGTATCATCATTTCCAAACAAGAACAAAATCGCGCCATCCTTATAGGGAGGGCGCGATTGTATGATTGATGTTAGTGTTTCAATTTAACCTCGTTAAGGATACGGTCGATAACCGCCTGCAGCGTGTGAGCGCCGAGATCGCCTTGGCCTCTTTGGCGCAAGGAGACTGTGCTTTGCTGCAGCTCGTTCTCGCCTAATACGATTGTGTAAGGCACCTTCTCCAGGCCGGCCTCGCGGATTTTGTAACCCAGCTTCTCGCTGCGGTCGTCCGCCTCGGCGCGAATACCGGCTGCAGCGAGCGAACGTCTCACCTCATAGGCGTAATCCGCATATTTATCCGAGACCGGCAGTAGCTTCACTTGAACCGGGGACAGCCACAGCGGGAACGCGCCCGAATAATGCTCCGTCAGTATGCCGACAAACCGGTCGATCGATCCGTATACCGCGCGGTGTATAACAACCGGCCGATGCTTTTGGTTATCCTCGCCGATATAGGACAGTTCGAATTTCTCCGGCATCTGAAAATCAAGCTGAATCGTGCCGCACTGCCAGCTCCGCTTCAAGGCGTCCAAGATATGAAAATCGATTTTCGGGCCGTAAAAGGCTCCGTCGCCTTCATTCAACCGGTACGCAATTCCCCGGTCCTCCAGGACGTTTTTTAGCGACTGCTCAGCCTGATCCCATAGTTCCTGCGAGCCCATCGAATCATCCGGCCTCGTCGACAGCTCCACTTTATAAGCGAAGCCGAACACGTTATACATATGGTCGATCATCGAGATGGCCCGTCCGATTTCATCCTCGATCTGATCGGGACGAACGAACAGGTGGGCATCGTCCTGACAGAACGTACGCACCCGCATCATGCCGTTCAGCGCTCCCGAATACTCGTGCCGGTGAACCTGTCCGAATTCCGCAAGCCGCAGCGGCAGCTCCCGGTAGGAGCGGCGGCTGTTTTTGAAAATCAGCATATGCCCCGGACAATTCATCGGCTTCAGCGCGTATTTCGTCTCATCGACGTTTGTAAAATACATATTTTCTTTATAGTGATCCCAGTGGCCCGATTGCTCCCACATGCGGTTGTTCATCATGAACGGCGTCCGCACTTCCTCGTAGTCGCCTTGCCGCAGCAGCTCTCTGGCAAATTCCTCGAGCTCTGTGCGCACCGTCATCCCTTTCGGCAAATAGAACGGCATCCCGGGCGCTTCCTCCGAGAACATGAACAAGCCCAGCTCCTTGCCAAGCTTGCGGTGATCGCGTTTCTTCGCTTCCTCAAGCAGCTGAAGATGCTCATCGAGCTGCGGCTTTCTTGGGAAAGCCGTGCCGTAAACCCGCTGCAGCATTTGATTATTGGAATCGCCGCGCCAGTAGGCGCCTGCGACATGCAGCAGCTTGAACGCCTTGATTCTACCCGTCGACGGCAGGTGCGGGCCTCTGCACAGGTCGACAAACTCCCCCTGCTCATACAGCGTAATGACCACATCCTCCGGCAAATCGCGGATAAGCTCCAGCTTTAACGGCTCCTCCATTTGCCCGAACCGTACATTCGCTTCCTCCCGGCTCACCTCGCGGCGGCTGATCTGCAGATCTTCTTGAATGATCCGCTGCATTTCAGCTTCGATCGCGGCGAGATCATCGCTGGATAACGGCTTCTCTACAGCGATATCATAATAGAAGCCGTCCTCGATCACCGGACCGATCCCCAGCTTTACGGCCTTGCTGCCGTAAATCCGCTTGATAGCCTGCGCCATGACATGCGCCGTGCTGTGACGGCAAATCTCGAGCCCTTCCGGGCTGTCCAGCGTCACGAGCTCAATCCGTCCGTCCTCCCGAACGGCATGCGACATGTCGACGAGCTGTCCATCGAGGATAGCTGCCACTGCGTTCTTTCTCAGGCCGATACCGATCGATCCCGCGATTTCTTCCACGGTCGTGCCCTGCACATATTCCTTTCTTGTTCCATCCGGCAAAATTAATTTCATCTTCATCCTGCAGCCTCCAATCGAATAAAAGTTGAACGCAAAAAAACGCCTCTCTCCACAAAGGGACGAGTGCGTTCAGCTCGTGGTTCCACCCTCATTCGATCCGCTGCTTTCTCCGCCGGCCTTCGGCCAGCGCTTAACAGCATGCAGGATCCTTATTGAGCATCCGGTAACGGGGATGAGACGGTGTCATTTACTGCCGCGACGAAGGAGGCGCAGGTTCAATCACACGGCTGCAAAGGGGTAATCTCGCAACCGTAGCTGAAGAAGCTTGCAGCAATCGCTTCTCTCTCTGTGCAGCCCGTTATTGGAAATCATGTCTTTGGTCATAGCCTATTTATGGCTTGATTGTAATCTGAATATTTCGATTCGTCAACCTCACTAGTCCATCGTCCCTACACCGTCGCCGACCGCTCATGCAAATAGTCGGACGGCGAGCTCCCCGTGCTTCGCTTGAAAATGCGGTGAAAATAAGAGACGTCGTTATAGCCCAAATAGTCTGCAATCTCGCTGATCGTCAGTTGCGATTCGGTCAGCATGTAGACAGCGGTCTTCATGCGCTGGTTATGAACGTACTCGCTGATCGTCTGATTGGTGACGGTCTTGAATAAAGTCGCCGCGTAGTTCGGCGTCGTCTTGATAACGTCGCCGAGATCCTCTTTGGTTACCCTGCCGCGGTAATGCGTCTGAATATACTGCTTCATGCTCTCCACGCGCCGGTGCTTCTCCGACGGGATAACGCCCCGGTCCCGCTCCTGGTTCAAATAGATGAGCGCCTCCGTCAACAATGCCTGCGCCATCTGTTCGAAGTACGACGGACGTTCCTTCCACTGCGTCAGAATTCCGCGCAAGCGCTCCTGGATCACTTCGTAGCAGCCCAGCTTCTGCTTCAGCGGCTCCTGCAGCTGCAGGACCGGAAGGGCGGCTTCCGCAGCCGCCCGGAAATTGACGACATATTTGGTATGCAGCACGGTCGGAATGCTTTTGCCGTAATAAGGGACATGGCCTGGAAGGAGCAGCAGATCTCCCTTCTCCAAAATCACCTTCTCCTTCTTCACCCAATAAACACATTTGCCGTAAGTGACCAATGCGAGATGAAAGCTCCGGGTCTCTCCCAAGCCCTCCTCATACCAATCGGCTCCGTTGTCCTGATGCGCATCCGAAATCGCAAGCATCCGATCGCCTCCATCGTACTATAGTATATTTATAGTACTATATTTCTTATTTCGTTTCGAGCGGCCGCGTTACAATGAATAAAACGAGGAGGCCTTCAAACATGCTAAAAACAAAAATTATTTGTACGATGGGACCCGCTTGCGATTCTATTCCGACCCTCAAGGAAATGATCCAAGCCGGCATGACCGTCGGCAGACTGAATATGGCTCACGGCGAATTAGAGGATCATGTGCAGCGGATGGAAAATATCCGGCAAGCGGCCCGGGAGCTGGGGACGTTCGTGCCGATTATGATGGATATCAAGGGACCGGAGGTGCGGATCGGAAAGCTGAAGGAAGCGTCCTGCGAGCTAATCGTCGGCGAGGAGCTCGTCCTTACCACCGATGAAGCGCTTGGCGACGCAAGCCGGCTGCCCGTCAATTACCCAGGGCTGCCATCCGTGGTTACGCCTGGCGACCGGATTCTAATTGACGACGGGCTCGTAGATCTTACCGTGCTCTCCGTAAACGGCGGCGACATCCGCTGCAGCATCGTTAGCGGCGGGACGCTGAAGCCAAGAAAAGGCGTCAATCTTCCCGGCATCAAGACGACGCTGCCTGGCGTTACGGAACGTGACGTAAAGCATATTCACTTCGGGCTGAAGCATAACGTCGAGATTATCGCTGCTTCATTCGTGCGCAAAGCGGAGGATATTCTGGAAATCCGCAACATTCTGGAAGAAGCCGGCGCCGGACACGTCCAGATCATCTCCAAAATTGAAAACGAAGAAGGCATGACGAATCTGGACGCCATTATCGAAGCTTCGGACGGCATCATGGTCGCGCGCGGCGATCTTGGCGTCGAAGTGCCGATCGAAGATGTGCCGATGATGCAGCGCGAGATGATCAACAAGTGTAATCTGGTGGGCAAACCGGTCATCGTCGCGACGCATATGCTTGAATCGATGCAGGTGAACCCTCGCCCTACGCGCGCCGAGGTGAGCGACGTCGCCAATGCGGTGCTGCAGGGCGCCGATGTCGTGATGCTGTCGGGAGAGACCGCAGCCGGCAAATATCCGGTTCAATCCGTCCGGACGATGGCGTCGATCGCGGGAAAAGCCGAGATGATGATCGATTACAACGAGCAGTTCACGAAGAAAAGATCGCAGCACAGCACCGACATTACGGAGGTCATCAGCCAAGGCGTCGTCAGCTCGTCGCTTGAGCTGAACGCGAAGGCAATCCTCACTTCAACGGAAAGCGGCTTTACCGCTCGAATGGTGTCGAAATATCGCCCGCAAGCGCCGATTATCGCCATTACGCAGCATGACCACGTGCTGGCGAAAATCTGTCTGCTCTCCGGCGTTATCCCCGTGAAGGGCGATGCCGTAACAACGACCGACGAAATGTTCGAATCCGCGACGCGTAACGCGGCGGCAACGGGCTTGATCGTTCCCGGCGACACGATCGTCCTCTCTGCAGGGGTGCCGCTCGGCCAAGCAGGAGCAACCAACCTGATCAAGGTTGCGCAAGTATAAAGCGGCAATCGTCAGGAGCTTGCCGGTATCCGCTGATATCGGCAGGCTCCTTCTCTTATGACAGGCATGAGGTTTCACAATATGTATGCTTATTCCCCGCTTGTGAATGATAGTATAATGGGAATACACTAATCGGCAATTCGTAAGGAGGAACAAGGGGCATGATGAAAGAACATACGGTCCATTTCAAAATTATCCGGGGCAAAGAAACGAAACATTTAACAGGCTTAATCTACCTGGAGGAGAACGCGAAGCCTACCTTGCAGGATTTTGCGCAATGCTTGAAGCAATGCGGTCACGATGTGCATATCGAGAACGGGGAGCAGTTTATTTTCAGATCGAATAAGCCCGGTGAGGATTACCTGATCGACGTTCTGGAGGACTATCAGCCGGGTGCAAAAGATCCCCTTGCCGAAAATCTGGCCAAAAGCTTCATCAAAAATACCCCGATTCTTTAACCAGCAGCACGCGGCAGACTAACGCCTTAGCCCCATTTTACCGCGCTCATTATCCTCATTTTTAAGACTTTGGAAATATTTTCAACCCAGCCGCGTTATGTTACGCTTTCTTCATCAAATAAAACACCAAGCCCGCAGCAAGGTGCAATGACAAGAAAGTTGGTGGCTCTTGCGTAACGCTGAAGCAGTCATTACCGTATACATGATTCTAATTTCATTGCCGCTTATCCTGCTCGCCTTCATGGTGATCAGGCAATCGTTTCAATCCGACCGGGAGATCAAACGAATTTTGAAAAAAGGACATTCCGCCGAAGCAACGGTCAGCTCGTTACGCCAGACCAATTCCGAAATCAACGGCCATCCCGAGGTATTTATCGGCTTAACGATTCCAAGAGAGCATGAGGAGCCTCTTCGCACGATTATCAAAACCGCCATTGATATGGTTCATATTCCCGAGTATCAGCCCGGCCATAAAGTAAGGGTTAAAGTGCTGGAGGTCGACGGGAGAGTAAAGGTGGCTTTGGATGGTTCACAGGTTTATTAACGCAAAGAGCGCCTCGTTGGGCGCTCTTTTGCCTCGCAGCACCGCCGGATAGACGGTGTTCCCTCCGATTTATTTTTTCGTCAAACGGACAATAAAGAATACGCCCTCGATGATCAGGCCGATCACAAAGCCGGCAACGACGGCCTCCAGAAAGGCAAAGAGGCTGATCAGGTCTTCCCACCCGGTCGTACCATTGGCGTACATGCCCATCCATACTAGTCCGGCCGCCAAGCCTATTTGAGAAAACAGCCACAATCTCCAGGCACCCAGCCACCCGGTGAATCCGAAGAGGAACGACAGGATCGCAGCGAGTATCATAAAACGGAAAGCATGCGTTCCGGTAAATGGCTGACCCAGCAGTACAAACCGGATGATCCATAGCAGAACGCTGGTAAGCAATGACGATACACCGGCAATCAACCACCACTGGCTGCTTCTTGCCGCAGGAATCCAGCGCATACGATACGCCCCCTTTCTTATTTTCAAGCCTGCTTACCCTTATAAACGTTTGCTAGGTTGACTATGTTTCGTTCAAACGAAGCGTTTGCGATCAAGATCGAGTCTAACCCTTCGCCGGCGGAAATTCGTTTACTAATCAAACGGCAACCGGAAACAGCAGTTTGAACTCCGTTCCCTTCCCGAGTTCGCTCTTCATGTCTACCTTTCCGTTCATCTTCTTTATAATGCTGAACGATACCATCGTACCGAGGCCGGTTCCCTTTTCCTTCGTCGAATAATAAGGGGTTCCGAGCCTCTTCAGCTGTTCAGGGGTCATGCCGTGCCCGGTATCGCTAATGATGATAAGCGCTTGACCATGCAGCTTATCGGTCCGGAGATCCAGAACGCCGCCTCCCTGCATGGCTTCTATTGCGTTTTTGCCAATGTTGACCAAGGCTTGACGGAATTTATAACGGTCTCCCACAATATATGGCGTACATTGCCGGATTAAATTGACGTTGATTTGAATATTATTGTAATTCGCGTAGGTCAGCAGCACATTGGCCAAGTACTGAACCTCTTCATTAATATTGATTTTCTCGACCACTTCCGGGTCGGGCTTGGCGAGCGAAAGATAGTCGGTAATGATCAGCTCCGCACGGTCCAATTCCTCGAAGCATATTCTTTTATAATATTCCTTCTTCTCTTTGTCCAGATCGGCCGAACCGAATAAATGGATAAAGCCTCGAACTGTCGTAAGCGGGTTCCGGATTTCATGAGCGACGGAGGCGGCCATGTCCCCGACGATTTTCATTTTTTCACTCTTAAAAACCTCTTCCTGCATATAGAAGTAATTTTTCAGCAATTCAATTAAATAGACGCATAGTCCGATGAAAACGCCTTGCAGCAAATAGGTTTGCACCGTAAGCAGAGGCTTACTGGTCAGCAGCTCAAGCTGTCCCGTCAGTGTAAGATAGATACTGAATGTAAGAAGCTTAACGAGCGTGCATAAAATAAAGGCTGTTGCAATTTTTTGCGCTAATTTCATGGAACTGAAAAATTTCAGAAAAAAAAGCACGAAAACAAAGCTTGGCAGCAGCGCTGCCAAATACTGCAAATCGTTGGAGTTGCCCAAGATATAGCGATATACGTTGATCGTCAAATATAACAATAAAGAGACCTGCCACCCGCCGTATAGCGAACCGATGGCCAGCGGAATCGAACGAAAATCATAAATTAATCCGTTTAGATTGACAGGAATGGACATCGTAATGATTAGAGGCACGGCGAACAGGAGATATAATAAAAACCGGTACAGCAGCGTACTGCTTTTGGTTTTAAAGATATAGGGGTACATAAGCAGCGGGGTAAAGATAACGAAAATATTCAATATAAAATCTTTCAAGTAGCCTATCATAGGAGCCCCCAGCTTACGAATTCTCGGAATAGTGAACGGATGTAAACGACAGTATCAATATATCACAAATAAGAGAATAAGAGGCGGGGAAATGAAAGAAGTTGCTCAAGAACGACGCCCGCCCGGATGGAGCAGCTTCGCTTCCCGCGAGGCGTACGCCAGCCGTTCGGGCATTTGATTACACGGATGGAATATCCTAAGATAGGAGTAGGAATTCGAGGAGGCGACCGTTCAACATGAAACAAGAGATCATGGACAGATTCATTTCGTACGCAAAAATAGATACGCAATCTGAAGAGAGCAGCGACACCTGCCCTTCCACCCCCGGACAGCTGACGCTGGCCCGCATGCTGGTTGATGAATTAAAGGCGATCGGCATGCAAGAAGTGACGATGGACGATAACGGGTATGTCATGGCTACGCTGCCGGCCAATACGGATAAGGAAATACCGGTCATCGGCTTTCTTTCCCATGTGGACACGGCTACCGATTTCACCGGCGCTGGCGTAAATCCGCAAGTCGTAGAGGGCTACGACGGACAGGACATCATCTTGAACGCGGAGCAGCAGATCATCCTGTCTCCGCGCGACTTTCCGGAGCTCGCCGGCTACAAGGGGCACACGCTGATCACAACCGACGGCACCACTCTGCTTGGCGCTGACGATAAGGCCGGAATTGCGGAGATTATGACCGCGATGGCTTACCTGATCGCTAATCCGGAGATAAAGCACGGTAAGGTGAGAGTCGCCTTCACCCCGGACGAGGAAATTGGCAGAGGTCCGCATAAATTCGACGTCGCCGCATTCGGGGCAGCCTTCGCTTATACGATGGACGGGGGCCCTCTCGGAGAGCTCCAATACGAAAGCTTCAACGCCGCCGCAGCCAGCATCAAGGTCAAAGGCAAGAACGTCCATCCAGGTACGGCCAAGGACAAGATGATCCATTCGGCCAAAATCGCCATGGAGCTGCACGGACGCTTGCCCGAAAAAGATGCGCCTGAACATACCGAAGGTTATGAAGGCTTCTACCATCTGACCTCCTTCGAGGGAGACGTCGAGCAGACGCAGCTCCGCTATATTATCCGGGATTTCGACCGGGACCGGTTTAACGGAAGAAAAGCCGAGCTGACCCAAATCGTGGAGGAGCTGAAAGAGAAATACGGAGCCGAGCGCATCGAGCTTGCCTTCAAAGATCAATATTTCAACATGAGAGAACGCATCGAACCCGTCATGGAAGTGGTCGACATTGCCCGGCAAGCGATGGAAAACTTGGGCATTCATCCAATCATTCAGCCGATCCGCGGCGGCACCGACGGCTCCCAGCTTTCCTATATGGGATTGCCGACGCCGAATGTGTTCACCGGCGGGGAAAATTATCACGGCCGCTTCGAGTACGTATCGGTCGACAACATGGTGCTGGCTGTAAAAACCGTCATTGAAATTGTGAAGCTATACGGCGAGAAGGACTAAATATATGCTTGAAAATGACCTGAGATAAGGGGATGACGTCCGTGAAAATCGGAACGGCGCGAACGATCGCAGCCGAGTGGGTAAAGAAGGAGGCCAGCCGGGAGGCCGGCTTCCGGGGCGCCTATTTCAGCGGCTCGACGGTAGGACAGCCTGACGCCGCTGCGCTGCCGGCCGCATCCGACATCGATGTGGTGGTCGTTCTCGATCAGGCCGAGCCTCCGCTCAAGCTCGGGAAGTTCATCTACCGGGGCGTCCTGGTGGAAGCAACCTATCTAACCTGGAACCGGCTCGCATCGGCTTCGGAGGTGCTGTCGTCTTATCACTTGGCTGGCAGCTTCCGCGCGGATACAATCATTGCCGATCCAACGGAACATCTGCGCCGGCTGCAAGCAGAGGTGTCCCTCCGATTCGCTGAGCCGGAATGGGTTCGCCGCCGCTACGAGGAAGCTCTGCTGCGAGTCGAACACGGGATTCGTGCAACCGATACCTCCGCACCGCTGCACGACCAAGCGACGGCATGGGTGTTCCCGACCGGAGTGACCACGCATGTGATACTCGTTGCCGCGCTCCGGAACCCGACTGTTCGGCTCCGCTATCTCGCTGCCCGCGATGTGCTTAACGAATACGGACACGCCGATCTCTATCAGGATCTGCTGGAGCTGCTCGGCTGCGTTCATCTGACTCCCCAGCGCGCCTTGCGCCATCTTGCCGAGCTGGAGCGCACCTTCGACGCCGCAGCGGCAGCAGCCAAGACACCGTTCTTCTTCAGCACCGACATCACGGCAGCAGCGCGGCCGGTCGCTATCGATGGAAGCCGCGCGCTCATCGAGACCGGCCGTCACCGCGAAGCGGTCTTCTGGATCGTCGCGACCTTCGCGCGCTGCCAAAAGATTCTCGCCGCAGACGCTCCTCTAGAGCTGCAGCGCGAATTCGCTCCAGCCTTTGAAGCTATCCTCGCCGACCTCGGCGTCGCCGATGCAAGCGACCGCATCCGCCGCGGCGAAGAGGTTCTCCGGCTCCTGCCGAGGCTCCGCGATACCGCGGAGACGATTCTGTCCGCCAACCCCTGACCTCGCTCACCCTATTCGAACAGCCCAACCGAGTACAAGAAAATGAATACGATTAACAAAGGAGCAATATAGCGCAGCAGGAACATCCACGACTTGTAGAGCCATCCGTTAAGCCCGGCTTCGGCTTCAATGATCGCTTTGTTCCAGAACGCCGCTTAAGGCGTCACTCCAATTTCTTCGCGATCAGCTTGGTTTAACCATGTGGCAAGTATGACGTAAAAGTCCCTGCGGCACGTGCTTCAAGCGCGCTGCAGGGACTTTGTCTCTCTATATAATTATTCGTTCAAATAAGTATTAATTCGATTGGCGAGGGAACCCGCTACCGCGTCTGCGGATTTGCTGCCGGAGAAATAAGCCGCCGATTCCTCGGCAATCATGCTCAGCACTTTCGGGTCTTGATTGCTGTATTTCCCGATGTTCGGCATCAGGTTCTTGATTTTCTCGATATCCTCGTCGCTCAGCTTCGGCGTGACGGTTTCTCCGTCCGCCCCTCTTATCATGATGCTGTTTTTCTTCCCGTCGCCTCCGGTGCTGGTTCCCTCCAGCATATTCCTTGTCTCAATCAGTTTGTTGCTAAGAGCCGTCTTATTCACCGGGAAGCTCATCAGGGATCTGGAAGACTGCATCTCCTCGGAAAGCAGATATTTAACGAACGACCACGCCGCTTCCTTCACTTCCGATTTGGCGTTCAGGCCGAGCACCTGGCCCGATTTGAACGGGTAACCTTCGTCCTGGCCCGTCCCCGGAGGACGGATCATGTCCAGCGGTTCCCCGCCGACTGCCTGCGGTTTAATAGCGGCTTCCATGGGAGAAGGCATACTTGAATAGCTGAAGCTGGTATTCGCCGGTCCCATCCTATCCGCGGTTGCGAGACCGTTGTCATACATTTGCCTGATCTTCTCCATGTAGGATTGGAACGCATCGGCATCGAACGTCGCGGAATCGCCGTCCTTCTTCACCAATTGCCCGTATACCGATTCGGTGAGGTAGCGAAGCAGCGCTTCGGGCGCCATCATGGAAATGCCGAATTTGCCATCGCCGCTTGTTTTGCCGATCAGGTCGACGAATTGGTCCCACGTCCACGTTTTATCATCCAGCCCGTTCTGCTCGAGAAGGGCTATATCCCCGAGCATGGCATCCAGCGAGAATGAGGTTGGGATGCCGTACCAGCCTTCGCCTCTCGAAACGCCCGCAAAGACGTTCTCATAATAATCGGATTTGTTGAAGCCCGCGTCTTCTCCGGCCGCTTCGTTCCAATCCGACAGAAGCCCTTTCTCCGCGTATTTGTCGACCGGGAGATATTCAACGGAGATGATGTCCGTCGCGTTGCCTGACATAATCGCGGTATTCACGTTGTTCGCGTATTTCTCTACATCTTCCTGCTTAGGGCCCGTATCCTCTCCGCCTTTCCGCATCACCATTTTGTCGCCCCCGCTCGTGTCCGCGGGCACAAGCTCCTCGATTTGAATGTCGATGTCCGGGTTCGCGGCTTCGAATTTCTGTTCCGCTTCCGTTAGGAAACGGTCCTTGGTCAGGACGCTCATCGTTACGGCCGTCTTGCCGTCCGTCGTTTCAGGTGCGCTGTTCGAAGATTCCGGTGTTCCGCTCGTTTCGTTATTCGCTTTGCCTCCCGAGCACGCCGTCATAGCGGCGCACAGCAGAATTAGCGCACCCGATTGCCAAGCTTTCCTTTTTCTCATATCGATTCCTCCAGATTTCGTTGGATTTGATTATTAATAACGAACGCGGTCTCCATCGCTGATCGGTTCGCTGGATTCCTTGACATATTGCTCGTTAGGCATCAGCCCGTCCGTCACTACCGTATCGCCATTCTCGTCTTTGATCGTGATGTAGGTCTTGCTGACGTAATAAGCGGCGCCGAGAGGACCGTCCTTCTCCGAAACCGTGTATATGTAATAGCCGTTATTGTCCTCTTCAAGGACGGATTTCGGTATTTGCATCCCGAATGATTTGCTCTGGCTCGTGATGCTGACGGCGGCTTTCAATCCAGGCTGCAGGTTGGCATCCTTCAAATCGAATGTGATTTTTTTGCTGCCGCCCTCCGGCTCATCCTCGATTTCGGAGATAATTCCCTCTACGCTCCTCCGCGGTTCTTCATCAAGATGCACCTTAGCTTTGTCTCCGATGCGCAGCATCGCAGCGTCGTCGCTGTTCGCCGTAATGGAAAACTGGTAGCCGGAAGCGTCGTCCGCAATTTCGATAACAGGCTGCCCGCGGCCGGCGGCGGCGCCCTCGGCAGCGTTAAGCGAAGTGATGACGCCGTACACGGGTGATGTCAACATGCCGCCTTCGGTGATTTGCTTCTGCAGGTCGCCGATTTTACGCTGCTGCATCTGCATATCCAGCTGCTGCATTTCGATATCGCGTTTCAGGTTGTCGACACCGGTCGTATCATCGCTTCGCAGCAGCATTTTCAATTGGTCCGCCATTTTTTCCAGCTGAATCCTTTCCTGCTCATAGCGGGTCTTTTCATCCTCTAACGTCCTTTTTGTTGAAGAAGTATCGAATGTAATGAGCGGGTCGCCTTGGCTCACCCGGTCGTTCTTACTTATGTGGATCTTCTCGACCTTCCAATCCCCTTCCGGAAAAAGCTGCGCTGTATGCGCCGATTGCAGGAAGCCCTCGCCCGATACGTCCAAGTCAAGTCCTCCCGTTTCGGGCTTCTCGACAGATACTTTGGGCAAGGACATCCCCTGTATCGTATTGGACAGGAACGTAAGCGCGAGAAGCAGGGTGAAAAAAAGGCCGATCATCCAGCGCAGCGTCTTTTTTCGTCGTTGCATGTTCGAATGTTTAACCTCCTAAAGTTTTGTGAAGCATAGGCTTCTTGGCATTCTTCGCAACAAAACTCGCTTCGGAAGCATACGCTAAGTTTTGTGAAGCATAGGCTTCTTGGCATTCTTCGCAACAAAACTCGCTTCGGAAGCCTACGCTTATTCACCCCTTGATTCCCGACATTTGAATGCCTTCCACCAAATGCTCCTCGCCGTAGAGAAAAATAAGCACCATCGGCGTCATGTACAGCACGGATGCGGCGAATGCGACCCCACGCGCTCCTTCGGCGATATTCGCCAAATAGACGGACAACGGCTGGCGGATCTGCTCGGTCAGAAACAAGATCGGCTGTTCGACCATATTCCAGTTATCCACGAAAGATAATAAGATGAGAGCGGCAATGCCCGGTTTGGCAAGCGGCAGCGCGATATGCAGGAATGCGCGAAAATAACCAGCGCCGTCGATCTTCACCGCTTCCATGTAAGCATCCGGAATACCCATCATGAACTGCCGCAGCAGAAACACGCCGAACGACGCGAAGATACCGGGAAACACGATCGCTCCATAGCTGTTCAACAGACCAAGCTTATCCGCGATCAGGTAATTCGGCACGAGCGTAACTTGAAACGGCATTAGCATCGCCAGCAAGTAGACGAAGAAGAGTTTGTCTCTTCCCGGGAACGCTAATTTGGCGAAAGCAAACCCGGCTAACGTGCCGACGACCGCCTGCCCGAGGATGATCGGCAGCGTCAGCTTGACTGAATTCCAGAAATGCAGCAGAAATTTCGGCCGTGCCAGCAGCACCTCGCCGAATTGGGATAGCGTGACGCTCTCCGGAATGAGGCGAATGGCTGTATGTTCGCGGGCAGAAGCGGAACCGCCGCTGTTCAAAGCATCGTAATGGCGGCTGATTTCATCCTCGGACATGAACGAGTTGCTTGCCGTCAGCACGACGGGAAACAATATCGCAGCCGCGATCAGGACAAGGAATATGACTTTGAAACTCGTTACGATATGGCGTAAAGCGGCAGTCATTGCTCAAGTGCCCTCCTTGATTGTCTTTCCGCCCAGAACAAGACGTACACCGTTGCCCCGATCACGATCGACAGCAGAACCGCCGCCGCCGTTAATTTCGGATAGTCCAGCGACTGGAACATGTTGTTCATAAAGTGCTGCAGCGTATAGATGGAGTCATGCGGATAGGCTCCGGCCACCAAATACGTTTCGCGAAACACCTTGAACGACGAGACGATACTCATGACGATCACGAAAAAAGATGTCGGCGCGAGCCCCGGCCACGTAATATGCAGAAACTGGCGGATCGCTCCCGCACCGTCGATGGATGCTGATTCGTACTGTTCCGCCGGAATATTGGATAAGCCCGCAAGAAAGATGATCAGGTTGTAGCCGGCGTTTTTCCATACGAAAGCGGTTAGCATAACGGCAAAGGCCCATCTCGTGTTCATCCAGTCCACGGGATCTATTCCCCATTGCTGGAGCAGGCCGTTGACCGCCCCGTTCCATTGCAGAAGCAGCTGCCACACCAGGATGACTGAAGCGACCGGCACGACCAGCGGAAGAAGGAACATGGAGCGGAACGATTGCCGGAAAGGCAGCTTCCCGTTAAGAAGCATAGCCAGTCCCAAGGACGCCGCGAAGACCACGGGTACGCTGACACCGGCGAACATCAGGGAGTTGATGAACGCTTTGCGGAATGAGCCGCTTGCCCACAAGGCTCCATAGTTCTCGAGGCCAACAAGATTTCCGTTCACGGGGTTGTCGATCAACGAATAATAAGCAACCGCCCCGAACGGGATAATGAAAAACAGGAGAAACCCGGCAAGGCTCGGCGCCAGGAACAGCAGCACGAACGGTGCGTCCCGCCGGTATTGTTGTCCAAGCCGTTTCAGATAATTGCCTCCTTTCATGAGCGAATGGCTTCTCGCCCTGTCGTCATCATGGCCCCATCTTATCCGCTCTGTGTGACAACCGTGTGACAAGCCCTGTCGTGACAAATCCGTACATGCTCGCTTACAATTAAGGCAATGAAACGGACAGGGATCTGCTGAAGGGAAGGAAGGATCAACATGAAACCGAAGGTTCTTATTGTTGAGGACGAACGGCGCATCCGGGAGTTGATCGCCGATTATTTGGAAGAGGACGGCATGGACTGGTGCGAATGCGACCGCGGCGACAAGGCCCTGGATATATTCAGGGGGCATGAGCCGCAGCTGGTGATTCTCGATATTTTGATGCCGGGCCTCGATGGGTACGACGTGTGCGAAGCGATCCGGGCCGAGTCGGACGTGCCGATTATTTTCCTAACGGCCAAGTCGGAAGAAGACGATAAGCTGCTCGGTTACGACCTGGGGGCCGACGATTATGTGACCAAGCCGTTCAGCCCGAAGGTGCTGGCGGCCAAAATAAAAGCGCTGCTCAAGCGGGCCGAGACGGCAAAGAAGGCGCTGTCCAGCGAGAACGACGGCGAATGGTTGGATGTGGAGGGTCTGATGCTAAATGTCGAGGCCAGGGAAGCGTCGCTTCACGGCGCGCCCCTCGTGCTCTCTCCCAAGGAATTCGATTTGCTGCTCCACTTCATCCGTAACCGCAATCGCGTACTAAGCCGCGAGATGCTGCTGGACGCCGTGTGGGGATATGATTACGAAGGATTTGCCCGGACGGTCGATACCCATGTGAAGAGGCTGCGCCAGAAGCTGGGCAACCGGGCGGAGTGGATCGTTACCATGAGAGGCAACGGCTATCGGATGAAGGTGACGCCGTGAACCGCTGGAGGCACTCCGTCGCGTTTCGGCTGTTCGCCGTCACCTTTCTCGTCGTTATGCTTCTTCTAGGGGTACTGCTATCGGTACTCGCGGGCAGCTTCTCCTCGTTCTACGAGCGCCGGCAAATCAAGGACATTACGGCGCAAATGAATCTCATCCGGGACCGTTTCGTACAGGAAAAAATGAAAATCCCCTCTCAAGTCGGGATCCCTCCGTATTTTTTTCAGTTTGAAAACGATTATTACGCAAGAATATCGCTGGTAACGATGGATAACGACCGCATGCTCGTCCAACGATTTTCCCGGAAGCAGAACGATGAATCCCGCGTCCCTGTAACATCGGACCTGGATCCTGAACAATTTTTCGAATACTTGAAACCCGGCCCCGATATGCAGGATGCGAAGTTTATGCTCGGGCTTCAGGAATTGCGGCGAAACAGAGAAGCGATTGCACAGGTTATGAATCAGGGTAAAACGCTCGTGTATCGTTCAAGCGGGATCGGGGCGATGGAGTATGAGGGCGAGCAATTGCTTGCTGTCGCTCGGGTAGAGTCCAGCGGGAACGGAAACGGAACCTTCCTGTTCGCCATCTCCTCGCTGCAGCCGGTTATCGGGGCGGCAAAGGTCATTCGCGATTTCTCCTGGTATGCGTTCGGCGTCGCTTTCCTGCTGGTGCCGCTCCTGGCCTTCCTGTACGCCGGCATTCTGACCAGGCCCCTCCGATCCTTGAACGCTCTAGCCGGCAGGCTGGCATCGCTCGATTTCACCGTCCGCACAAGGTGGCGCCGCAAGGATGAGATCGGCGAGCTGGCGCGAACTTTCGATTTTCTGGCGGATAATTTACAGTTGGCATTGGCTGAGCTTCATGAAGCCAATGACAAGCTGCGGGAGGACATCGAGAAGGAAAAAAAGCTGGAGCGCATGCGCCGCGATTTCGTAGCCGGTGTTTCCCATGAGCTCAAAACGCCGCTCAGCCTGATCGGAGGGTATGCGGAGGGCTTGCAGGACAACATCGGGTCCGGGGCCAAGCGGGAGAAATACGCGGAGGTCATTCTGGAGGAGACGCGGCGCATGTCCGCCATTGTCGGCGATATGCTCGATCTATCTCACCTTGAAGCCGGACAATATCGGCTTGCCCTGGAGCCGTTCGACGCATCGGACCTGCTCAAGGAATCGGCCGAACGCGCGCAAGCGATCGGGGCGGGGAGCCGCTTCCGCGTAATCCTTTCTTTGCCTGCTGAAGGCAAAGAATCCATAAGGGTCACTGCGGACCGGTTCCGCGTTGATCAAGTGCTGACCAATCTGGTAACGAACGCCGTACGGCACGTTCCGGAAGGAGGGACGGTCACGCTGGCGGCTTGCCGCGACGGCGATGAATGGCGTTTCACCGTCCATAATGAAGGAGAGCCTATTCCGAAGGAGGAGCTTCCCCGCATCTGGGGCCAATTCTACCGCATTGATAAAGCTCGGAACCGGGAAAGCGGCGGTACCGGTATCGGGCTTGCCATTGTGAGGCAAATTCTCGAGCTGCACGGCAGCCGGTACGACGCGTGCAACGAGAAAGGCGGCGTGACTTTTGCTTTCACGCTTCCAGCCAAGAATTAAACTTCCACAGGTTTATAGCGCTGTATCATTTCCTAAGCATCAAAAAAAACCGATCGTGGGCGATCGGTTTTTTTCCGCCACTCGAACGGCTATGCTGTTTCTTTGCTCTTCTCACTTAAGCCAAGCTTCGTGACAAGCGGCTTTATCGTCAGTCCTTGCACGAGCAGCGAGAACAATACGACGCTGAAGGTTAATACCAAGACATCGTCCCTTCCTTCGAAGGTTGGCGGAAGGCTTAGGGCAAGGGCAATCGAAAGACTTCCTTTCAAGCCTCCCCAGTTCAGCACCGCTTTCCATGAACGCGGGAATCCTTTGATGAAATGCACGCTCGCATAGAGCGCAATCGTCCTCCCTAGCAATACGATGACGATCGCCGCCGCGATCATAATCCACTTGCCCTCGAAGTCGATGTTTTTGATCTCGAGCCCGATCATTAAGAAGATGAGGGAATTTGCTACTAAAGTAACGACATCCCAGAAAGAGTTGATGTTAGTCTTCGTCGTCTCCGACATGCCGATACGAGCCCCGTAGCTCCCGAATATCAAGCCGCCGACGACAACCGCGATTACACCGGACACATGGAAATGCTCGGCGATAAAAAAACTGCCGAAGAACAACAGCATGGAAAAAGCAATTTCCAGCGGATAATCATCATAGAAACGGATAATTTGCGAGAACACGTATCCGAGGACCGCCCCGATAAGGATGCCGCCCACAGCGAATTTCATAAACAATAATAAGCCGCTGCCAAGCCCCATCCAGCCAAGCTCCATGTAGGAAAGAAGGTATACGGACGATATTTGAAACAGCACGACTGCGATCCCATCGTTAAATAACGATTCTCCTTCAATAATCGTTACGACCTTCTTGGGTACGCCAAGTGATTTGAAGATGGAGATGACGCTGATCGGGTCCGTCGCGCTCATTAGCGCAGCGAAGGTAAAGGCCACGATGAGCGGGATATGCAGCAAATAATAGGCCGAGAAGGCAATGATCAGGAAGGACAGCAAGGTGCCTCCGAATGCCAGCGCCAGCACCGGCTTGCTTTGCTCCCTGAGGTGGGAGAACGGCAGCTTTAACGTTGCGTCGCCCAATAAGATAGGCAGGAACAACGAAATAATGACCGCTTGAAACACATGCGATTGCGTGATGAACGACTCCGCTTCTTCCAATAACGGAATATGCGTAATGCCGAGAAGAAGCCCAACGATCACCAGAGCGATGGAATAAGGCTGATTTAACTTCTTGGCGATTGCGATAACAAATACCGATACCCCGAGCAGCACAAGCAGCTGAATAAATGTTTCGTTAAATAAATGCATAACTTCCCCCTGATTCTGTAAATGAATTTACATCCATAATAGCCTATTGTAAAAGCTTTACCAATAGATAAGCTCAGAATCCTCATCTTATGTTTAAAAAAATGCAAAAAAGGGGCTGCACCTTAGCCATGAATATCGCCAAGGGCAGCTCCTTCCTGTCTTTCATATCCGGCTACGCAAAAAATCCCGACCGCCCTAAGCGATCGGGATTTTCAAACGCGATTGCAACTCGCGCTGCAAGTAAACTCATACGCCGGAAGTTGGCCAGCTCATTACGGTTTCCAGCATCGTTTGTAAATTTCTGGCGCGATGCAAATTCGGCTTAGCCTTTAGCCTCGCGAATTCCTCTTCGATATGACGGACATAGTCGCCGCGCAGCCGCTCCAGCTGATCATCCGTCAGAGCGTACAAGAAGTGGCGGACGAAGTCATAGGAAAGATAACCCTCCATGCTCTCGAGGAAGGAGTATGGCGATTGCTGGTACCACTCTTTGGCATATGCTTTCAACGCATCCGTTATGCGGTCGTCACCGCCAGCCATTGCCAGCAGCCGGTCGGCTGAGATGAGATTCCGGTATTGTACGGCATTTCCTTCAGGATATGTATTCGGCAGGGCATAGAATCGCAGCAGCTTCTCCAAAATACGGACATACTGCTCCGGATCTGCGCGCTTCGTTTGAAATTGACAGATGACCGCGGCATGCGCGATTTCCTTCAGCAGCTGGAGCGCTTCGGCAGCTTCCTTCTTGCTCGGCGTACCGGCAAAGAATACGCCCTGATTCCCCGCCCGAATATCCGCACGGTCAATCGCAAGATGAAGCTCATCCTCGAACTGCTCCTTGCTGTAGGGCAGCCACTGCTCGAAACGGTCCATCAGCTCCCCTCGTATGCCGAACTCTCTGCGGATGATGGAGCCGAGCTGAATCCCGCCGCTTCCGCTAACCTGCATGAAGATTTCGTGCAGCAGCTTTTCGAGCGATTTGGCCTTTTTCACGGCATGGATGTCTGCATCAGGGACCGTATATACCGCCTCAGCCTCCTTCCGCTCGAGCATGGCCGTGAATTGCCTGATCTCGGATAGCAGCGCTTCACTCATCCTTACCCCTCCTTTTTCCCCTTATCATTCCACCGTTCGGTTATTTTAAGCTTCCCTCTCCAATCGCTTATTGACTGCAGCATTGGCCTCTGTTAAAATTTGATTAAACGATCAAATAAAAATTTAAACGATCAATCAATTTTAAGGAGCGGATAACGATGAAATCAATGACAAGAACAACGATAATAACGTGCCGGAGCGGGTAATCAAGTGGCTTCCTCTATTCAGCGCGGTAGTAGGCGGCGGCGCACTTTGGTATACTTGGATCAAATATCTCGATATGGCGGAGCCTGCTGTTCCCTGGTATGGATGGATCCGGCTTGCGTTTACGCTGTTGATCGGAGTGCTGTGCCTGGCGGCGACCGTCTTATTGCTGCTAGGGAAGCCTTTTGGAATGTCTGTTTTAAAAGGCGGGTTAACTCTGGTTCCTATCATGCTTATGATGAATCTGGTTATTCTGGTCATTCGGATCATCCAAAATATTGCGCTCGGAAAAGCACAGCCTTTCTTCGAGCGTATCTTCACAGAGCCAAGAAATTTTGCTATTCCGATTATTGTAATGTCATTGATATTGTTAAGCGTCATCAGCAAGAAGGAGAAAAATAAAAACAGTCATTAAGGAGAACATATGAAGGAAAGCAGCAGAAAAGGAGAAGGAAAACAATCGTTTATCGCGGAAGCAAGGCGTGAGCAAATGTTCGAGGCGGCAATTCAAACGCTTGACGAGATCGGATACGTACATGCAAGTCTTGCGCAGATCGCCAAGCGGGCGGGCATTAGCACGGCGCTCATTTCATACCATTTTGCAGACAAAAGCGATTTGATGAATCATCTGCTGATAAGACTTTTAGAACGCTCAACTTCTTACATTTTAGACCGTGTGCAAATGGAAAGTACGGCCCGCGATAAACTGAATGCTTTCATCACAGCTAGTTTAGCTTACCAAGGTACGCATCCCGCGCATAATACGGCGCTGCTGGAAATAATCTTTAACGCAAGGACGCCCGATAACGTTCCGTATTATAAATTAGGCGATGATGACGAAGAAGACCACATCCGGAATGCGCTTCTGCAAATTTTGCGTGACGGTCAAGAAAACGGCGAATTCGGAGCCTTCCATGCCGAGGTAGCGGCTACCCTGATTCAAGGCGCTATCGCCGAGTATATGCTGACCAATACGGCTATCACCAAAAAGGTCGATCTGGAAACGTACAGCAGCGAGCTGATCGGTCTCGTGGAGAAAATCGCGCTCCATCCGAAACCATTGCCGGTTGAATAATCCGGGCGCAGTCAGGAAAACTTATGTACCATCCCCATACGTTTAGAGGTGTGAGTCCCCATTGGAATGGTACGGCAAATTAAACGACTACTTCCCTGAGCATGAAATGAAAAACCCGCAGCAACTCAAGGAGCTTATCGAAGAACACGATTATTACCACAAAGAGGAAACCGATGATTACGTGATGCTTTACGCCGATTTCCCGGACTTTATATTTATCGATTATCTGCTGGTCACCTCCAACACCCGGGGGAAAGGCTTCGGAACCAAAATCCTCGATAAGTTGAAGGAACAAGGGAAAATGATTCTTCTCGAAGCCGAACCGGCTTTGCCTAAGGACAGCGACAGCAAGCGGCGGCTTCAATTTTATGAGCGGAACGGTTTCAAAAAAGCGGATCTCATCCGATATACCCGCAGAGACGAGCAGGATGAGCCCTATTCCATGCACATCCTGTATTGGTCGCCTGCCGGCATGCCGCAAGCGATTGTGAAGGAAATGATGGAGCTCGCATGCGACGAAATTCATAATTTTAGGGCGAGAAGGCATTATGGACGCCAGCTGGTCGATCTCGATGAAGCGTTGGAATGGAAACAGTGACCCTCTCACTGTCAGTAAGCCGAACAGGCTGCCGAAGGATCGGCAGCCTGTTGTCATTGCCCTAACGTTACCCGACAGCTTAACGGCTGTAACGGATCGGCAAATGTTTATGATACGGTTCGACGTGCTTTCTGTAACGGCATGTTATCGCTTAGACCAAGGGTCTGCGCTGTTGAAGCATGAATTTCGCGGATAAGCTCCGGATTTTCCAATAGTGATTCGCCATAAGAAGGAATCATTTCTTTTATTTTCGGTTCCCACGCTTTGATATGCTGCGGGAAGCACTTCTTCATGACTTCAAGCATGACGGAAACGGCCGTAGAAGCACCCGGAGAAGCGCCGAGCAATGCTGCGATCGAGCCATCAGCGGCACTAATAACTTCCGTACCGAATTGAAGCGTTCCTTTGCCGGCAGCCGTATCTTTAATAATTTGCACACGCTGGCCTGCTACCAGTAAATCCCAATCCTCGCTTTTGGCGTTCGGTACAAAATCCCGTAATTCTTCCATGCGCTGTTCTTTCGATAACATAACTTGCTTGATCAGGTATGTCGTCAATGAAACGTTTTTAACGCCTGCCGCCATCATCGTTACGAGATTATGCGGTTTGACGGAAGTTAACAAATCGAACATGGAACCGGATTTTAAAAACTTTGGCGAGAAGCCGGCAAACGGTCCAAAGAACAACGATTCTTTCTTGTCGATCACTCTGGTGTCCAGATGCGGAACAGACATCGGAGGAGCGCCGACCGGAGCTTGGCCGTATACTTTTGCATGATGCTGCGCTACGACATCCGGGTTCTGACACACCATAAACAGTCCGCTTACCGGAAATCCTCCAATCCCTTTTCCTTCGGGAATACCGGATTTTTGCAGCAAATGCAGACTTCCTCCGCCTCCGCCGATAAAGACGAATTTCGCACTGTGACGTTCGACGGTACCGCTATCGACATTCCGCACCTTCAATTCCCACAAGCCGTCGCTCGTACGTTTAATATCATCAACATGATGGTTGAATACGATATCGACGTTTTGCTTCTTTAAGTGGGCGAACATTGTGCGCGTTAAAGCGCCGAAGTTGACATCCGTTCCCGATTCGATTCTTGTAGCCGCTATCGGTTTATTCGTTGTCCGGTCCTTCATCATAAGCGGAATCCATTCCATCAGTTTTCCCGGGTCATCGGAAAATTCCATTCCCTGAAACAGGGGATTGTTAGACAGCGCTTCATAACGTTTTTTCAAAAACGTTACATCCTGTTCCCCTTGCACAAAGCTCATATGAGGTACAGGCATGATAAAGTCCCGCGGATTACGGATCAGACTGCTGTTTACAAGGTAAGACCAAAACTGCCTTGAAACCTGATACTCTTCATTCACTTTTAAAGCTTTGCTAATATCTATTGATCCGTCCGGTTTCTCGACGGTGTAGTTAAGCTCGCACAGTGAAGAATGCCCCGTTCCTGCATTATTCCATTCGTTGGAGCTTTCCTCTCCCGCGTTTGCGCGCCTCTCAAACACTGTAATTTCCCAGTCCGGTACTAATTCTTTTAGCAGGGACCCCAAAGTAGCACTCATGATTCCGGCACCAATTAAGATAACATCTGTTTTCGTTTGTCTGCTGCTCATTTTTACCGTCCTTATACCCTACAATTTGCAGAAAGGATGTAAGCACTTCTGCTTAGGCGCCACAGCAAGCCAGGGGGCGACCAAGTCACACATCTTTTCCGGATCAATTATTAATCTGTTCTTAGTCTATCACTATTATTAATAGATTAAAATATTAATTTACTTTTTTATCAACGTTATAAGCTATTAAAAAGCTGGTAAAAAGGGAAGAAGCGGACAGCAGCCGGCTTCAAAAAGTGTTGAATAAATGACTGATAAATCGGCAATAGCCGTTAATTGTGCTTTATCTCCTTTTCCGCAATCCGTCAGGACCACCTACAGTAAAGTGAAAATAAGAATACACAGCTGTGATTTTCTCACATCGTGCCCCTTCATTCCTCTATTGCAAGATCGTTCTCTTTACACCATTCAATAACTAATTCCCTCATCCTTTGTTCTTTGAATGCATACCATTGTTTTTCGACGCCATGTTCAATGATTCCGTCTTTAAATCTTCTAAATGCCCCTCTTCCTTGAATAGCTTCAAACAATTCTTCCCGAACTTCTGCATTTTCTAATGTCTTGATAAATTCTTCTACTATTTCATACTCACGGTACTCGCTTCTTAATGTGAAATTGAGGTAAACCTCGTCTTCATCCTCTATAATTTTTATGGCTTGTTCAATGTTCTCTCTTTGCCAATCCGGATATATTTCAAGTGGCTCTTCATCTTCTGCCGCTCTCATCTCTTCGCTCGATAATGTTATAACCTCTCCTGTCCGGGTGTTTATATATGTAAGGGTCTCATCCATTTGAATTTCAATTTCCGAAATTAGATCATCTAATTTTACCGTTGCTGCTCTCTTCATTTCACGTCTCTCCTTCATTGAAATTCCTTCTTCAAAACAGTTTATTCAAATTATCAGAATAAATCAAAGAGGAGCTGCTTTTAAAGCACTAACTCCTCATCAACTATTGTCAGCCTTTGCAAATAAAGTCCGTTTATTTTTCAGGATCACTCATACTGGCAGGTGAAAAATGAAAGTAAAAATCGCCCTCCACCTGCGAAGCAAGTGAAAGGCGATTTTTTACTTCATATTACAATTACAGCCAATCTGCGTAAGCAAGCAATCGATAGATGACAACCGCCGCTTGAGCGCGTGTTGCGGTTGCTTTCGGATGGAGATGCTCTTTATCCACCTCTTCGATTAGCTTCGCCTCTACTGCAGACGAGAGTGCATTTCGAGCCCATATAGAAATTTCATCCTCATCCTTATAAGGCTTCAATCTTTCTTGAGATTCATCTACATCGTCCTTGCCGAGCAGCTTAAGGGCTCTCATCACCATTAAAGCCATTTCTTCTCTTGTAACCGGGTCATTAGGCCGGAATCGTCCTTGAGCGCCCTGCACTAGCCCCCATCTCGAAGCGGCGTTGACGTATTCATAGTACCAAATCCCATGAGCTACGTCCTGGAATGAGAGTGCCGCGCCTTCCTTAGGCAGCTTTGCTTGCTTTGAAAAAATCTACACAAGAAGCTTGGAAATTTCCGCTCTCGTAATGGTGCGTTCAGGTAAAAAATGCTGTTTGCCTACTCCGTTCACGATATGGCGGCTAATCAGTACCTCTACGTTTTTACGGCTCCAGTGGTTGATCAGATCTATAAAGATAGGATCATACAGCAGCACCGCATAAGTGCCATGCTCTATGACATTCGTTTCGATCAACGCGCCCATCGCATTGACCTTTCCTCCGACGTACTTCCATTGTCCCGGCTGCTGTGGATCCTCCCGATATATTCCTAATTTCAGATGATTAACTCCAGCCAATTGCTTCGGATCGTAGGTTAGCGATAGGTGCATCGGCAGCTTCAGCTGTTGACCGCTTTGTTCCTTTACGGTGTAGGCGGCCGAGAAGGCCTTCCACTCGTTTCCGCTTGGCAGCACGATTTTCTCGGAATCTGAAATGTGAAGTTGCGCATTTCCTGTAAATGCATGAGGCGGAAGCAACAGCATTATTTTACCGTCAAAAGCTTCAATCTTCCCGCCTTGCTCCGTCACTCTGTGCAAGAATGGATCGTCTAGTATCGGCGGCGTTGAGCTTGCATGAAAATCCAATTGTTCGGAAGATTTGCTTCTCGGGGCATTTAGACCATTTGGAATTGCGCGAATGCCGGGAATGCGATTTACCGGCGATACAATCATTGTATATTCGCTATCATCAGCATATTGAGCCCTTAAACAAAGAAGAGGCTTATATGGGGCAGCTGTTACGTTACATATAGGAGGCAGACCCCACCTCCTTCATAACCATTTGGCAGCAGGGCGAAATGATTGCTTTCTACGGAAAGGTCCCTTTACATAATAAAATGCTGCAAGTGTTGGCGAACGAATCCTTATTTCAACCTTTTATCCGTAGATGGAAGCCAATACCGAAAGCATTCTTGTTATCATTTTTAGGAATCAATCCGGAACTCGCGGAAAATACTCGAGCATACATCCTTAATACGATGATCAATCATTTTCTCCTTTCGGAATGGATAATCGATTTCACTTGTCTAAAAGAGTGGTTTCCTGTATTCGAGCTCGCAAAAATTGATCTAGAGAAAAAAGAAAAACTTTGGGGAGATGTTGGTCCGCGAAATAGGCGATCTTGAAATCGAGGATGTAACTTTTAACTTGCTAAAGGACTACTTGGCTAAGCAATCAGCTCGATTAAAGCCAAGTAGTCTAGGACATCGAATATACCGCCGGTTTTTCTAGTAATTTACGAATAAGAGGGTTGGCACTGGTAACAGTAACAGCTTCGCCGGTATTTCCCTAAAAGTTGATTTCCCATATTACATTGCACATAAGCCGGATTCCTTAGCGTACGGGTTGTCCGACATATTAGAGTAATTTTTCGCTTAGCGTACGTTTTACGCGACGTTAAAATGTTGGCGGGACCCCTACATCTGCCTCGAACTCTTCCTAAAAGTCATAACTATTTAACTTCAGGAAAAATCCACTTTCCTATCGGTTCGAAGATTGCCGTAAGCGGGATGGCCGGACTCGGTATATCTACATCGGCAATGAGCATAGTCCCAATCACTGCGGCGGTCAGCATCAACCCAATATTAACGATTATTTCTATCTTCGTCTTTCCATGCAAAGCGCGAAATTGCCAAAATGACAAATATGCAACAAAAAGCAGGAATAATGCAATGGTTAGAAAAATCATTACCAGGCCACCTCCAGCCGTTATGGTTCCGTCAAAGACAGCATGCGTTTACGTTTGATGACAAGCGCAGTCAGCAGCATAGCTAACGGAATAATGATTTGAAACGGTATGGAATACCACTGCCATATTTTGGTTGCAAATTTGATCATTTCCATGTTGTTCTTATACATAAAGAGTGAAAATTCCAGCATTAACAGACTCAACGGAATAAGATATAAGCGGTACTGTTTGCCGGGCAACGCTGAAGAAAACGATTTTGCGCTTGCATAGAGACATACGCTTATTTTGACAAATGCCCCCAATAAAAAAGTAATGATGGTTATCGGTTCTACGCGTTCAAGGAATTCTGCAATGGAAATATACTGATAGGCCGTGTAACTCGGGAAGAGTAATTTCGACGATATATTTCCCAGTACCAAAGTATTTCGAACGTTGCTGAGAAGCAGCATAAAACCTGAGATTAGAAGCGCCCACAACACTGTTTTCTTCGCCTGTCCGATCTTGTTAATTTGCGGAATAATCATTGCAAACACAATGGTTTCTCCGAACGGAAAGCCAACCAGTTCCGTCATTCCTTCCAATATCGGCATCCAACCGCGATCGACTACAGGCAGCAGATTTTCAGGTTGGAGATCCTTTATCATTAGGATGGAAAGCATTCCTTCCACCAATACAAGAAGAAGAAGTGATACCGAGCAGCGGGAAAGCACTTCCATACCGGCATAAGCCGCCCATAAAACAATCGCAGTCATCGTAGCAGCGATCATGAGAGGCGACGTCTCGGGCAGCGCAATGATCAAGATATATTCATAAAAGTTTTTTAAGACGAGAACCGCGAGATGGAAGCTGTACCAAGCATAGATGAAGCCGATAAGGCGCCCGGCCCACACACCGAACAATACTTCAGCGATCTCAACGAGAGTCCTGCCAGGATATAACTGGCAAAGATGCGTATACATCCAAATAATACCGTACGATACAATAACGCTCAAAATAATGGAAATCCAAGCATCGTGTCCGGCTACGGCGGCAAGAGGCACTGTTAGCGGGGTACCGACTATCCACATAATCATCAAAGCTGTAAGTCCACTGCTGGAAAGCTGCTCGATTGAATGTTTCATTTCACTTTTACTCCTTCCATACCTGCCTAAAACTTTTAAAGATGACCGTTTTGAATCTCTCCAGCCCTCATTTGACTATCTCTTGCTCCCTCAAATGCACCGGTGGGCCTGACATGCCTGCACGTTTTAAAACAAAATCCACATCGACTGTAACGACAGCTTTCGCGAATTTCTTGTCCCATTTCAGCTTGAGTTTTTGCCACTCTTTATTGTTCTTCTTATGAAGCTGGTCACCGAACCCGAAAATATCGGCTGCGTATTTCTTCTGCACACTCGCAATCATCTTCTGTGTATCCTTACGAACCACCCTCATTAACGTATCTTCCACCAAGTAATAATAATTCGGATTCGAGAAATCAAGATGAGTATTGTTCTCATCCAACGTTCCAGTTCCTTTTAAATGAACGGTGAAGCTTACCTTACCTCCTTTAACCTCCGGTACTATCTCCCGACTGGTGCTGTGCAATGTTACACCGACGTTACCTTTGTGTTCCGGCAGCTGCAGGGTCATTACACCTCTTTTCAACTTTCCCGTTACCCATAGCATAAGCTGGGAATCATAATTATTTAGATAGCCCACAAGTTTCAAATTTTTAAATATTGCCGAATGATTTAATTTAAACGTCAGCTTGTTTTTACTTTTTTCGCTGCCTATTTGCTGCCCCGGTACCAATTCGATCGCCCCCATGACCGGTTCGATTCCTTCTCCGGAAGCTGTGTTCAGCAGATCGCGTAACGTGACAGCCGTACGCCCGAGAAGAACTTCCATCTCACGCACCGCTTCAGTTGGGAAGAACTCCAGCGGGTAATCAACCTTAAGCGCCTCGCTCCCCTTCTGCTCTTTGACAACGAGTACATAAGTACGGAGCCGTGTTTTTGGGTTCCGAGAAAAGTGATCCATGATTTCTTTGATCCCTTTCCTTGCGAGCTTCTCTCCGATCAACAGGACGCGTCGGTGGGAGATGAACAACCTTCTGGATAGTTTACCCTGCAATTGCTCCATAACTTCCTGAGCGTTTTTACCTGTTCCCGTTTCGATGAAATAATTATTGCGACCTTGCGAAACATTTCCGATCTGGCGAGCAGGCACAGCGACTTGAATCATGCCCACATAACGGCCATCATCCTTTAGATCAATGGAAGAAGCCATCACCATCGCAATATCGTTGATCTCCGCACGATCCTTGCAACCTGCGCATACCATTGCCAATACAATAAGCAAAGCAACGATCATCCCTCCGCGCATCTTATTGACCTTCCTTCTTATCCGTCTCATCGCTTTGATTCGGACCTGGCCGTTGACCCGAAGGAACGCGTAGAGGCTCGTTATAGCCTGTCAGCCGAGGTCGCAGTTTCATTGCCCAGTGCGGCGCACGGAACAGAATATCTTTCAACCCGCCTATTGACAGCGGCGCGACCGGTTCGAAATATGGAATTCCAAACGATCGTAATGAATTTAAGTGAATCAGTATACAAACAAATCCCAGCCCAATGCCGTAAAGACCGAGCGTCCCTGCCAGCAGAATGAGCGGAAAGCGCAGAAGGCGGGTGCTGAAAGCAAAATTAAACCGGGGTATGGTAAAATTGGCAATGGCCGTAATCGAGACGACGATAACCATCGGTGCGGAAACGATACCTGCTTGCACCGCCGCCTGTCCGATTACAAGTCCCCCTACAATACTGACAGCAGAACCAACCTGCCTCGGCAAACGAACGCCCGCTTCACGCAGTCCCTCGAACGTTATTTCCATTAATAGCGCTTCTGCAAGTGCCGGGAATGGACTCGCTTCACGAGCTCCCGCAATACTTAGCAGCAGATTCGTAGGGATCATCTCCGGATGAAATGATGCAACCGCCACATATAGCGAAGGAAGAAAAAGAGAAATTAAGATAAACCCAAAACGTATATAACGAATGAATGTCGGAATTAAGAACCTTTCATAGTAATCTTCTGCACTTAGCATCAAGTTCCAGAATGTGACCGGCACAATGAGTGCGGCTGGCGAGCCGTCAACCAGAATTGCTATCTTGCCTTCGAGCAAATTAGCCGCAACAATATCCGGCCGCTCCGTGGTATGCACTTGCGGAAACGGAGAGAAGGGCATATCTTCAATGAATTCTTCGATATAATTGGACTCGATCACCCCGTCGATCTCGATTCGCGTTATGCGCTCACGTACTTCCTGCACGACGGAATCCGTCGCAATCCCATCGATGTAAACGACTGCCACCTTCGTCTGTGTAAGTTCCCCGACTGTAAACGACTCAATCTTGAAACGCGGTGTTTTCAAACGTTTGCGAAGCAAAATTATATTGGTTTGGACCTGTTCAATAAAGCCTTCACGCGGTCCTCGAATAAGCGGTTCTGCCTCCGGCTCCTCTACACTACGCGATGGAAGACGCTCCAAGCCGACGATCAATACACTCAACTCACCGTCGAGAACAATTGCCACACCCCCGTCAAGCACACCTTTTACAAGATCATCAAATGTGTCTGCCGTACGGATTTGCCCTACTCTCAGCGTATGCCTCAATTGTTCGGCCAAGCTCAAAAGCGATTTTGCTTCGCATTTACTTTCGCTATCCCGCACCGTTTGCAATAATTCATGTTCGAGAAGCTTCTTATCAACCATTCCGTCTACATACACCAGCAATGTTTGTATTCCAAATAGATCCAATGATTGAAATACGATGTCCGAACAATTCTCGAATGTCTTTTCCAATTGCTCCCGATTGACGTCTAATTTATGATTCATGACCATTTTCGGCTCGGACACAAGATTCAACTCCTGTATTGGCTTATAAATACGGGACGATTTCATCCATTTCTTCATATATCTTTTCATATCCGATTCCTTCTTTTTCCTTCTTTATTTATATATAAAGTTGAACGGGTTCCCCTGTTTTACAGATCAATGTATGGAAATCAGATTGAAAAAAACATAACTTCATTTCCGTTTTATGGATTACGACTTCAGTATCCCCTGCTTCATCTAAAAAATACAAAACGGCTTCATGCGGCTTGATATCGGGAACGGCCCATTGTATCTCTATGGGGTCCCACCACATGCCCATCAAGCTAAGAACCTTCATTTTGGAATCAAGTGATGAACTCTCTTATTTTCATGAGTAGTCGATTTGTTTACTTACAAATAAACATGATGCCAAATAAGCCTAAACCACGAGGCTTTTTTTAAAAACGTTAGCTATGCAACCTTCTTGGTAGACGTGGTATACTCGCAAACAACACCTAAGATATGAAAGCCAAAGAACTCAGCCTTCCACTAAAGAAGAAAAAGAGAAAACTAGTTTCAAAAAAATAGTTAAGTAAATTAAATCAAGCGGAATCACAAGCTGGGTGGTTCGTCTGGCGGGGGTTCGGACGGATCATAGAAAAAACGACGAAAGCGTTAACCTTCGTCGTTTGGCTTCAATTTAAGTTTTCGTTCAAGT
The DNA here is from genome assembly GCF_000422465.1 of Paenibacillus harenae DSM 16969. Lineage (GTDB taxonomy): Bacteria > Bacillota > Bacilli > Paenibacillales > Paenibacillaceae > Pristimantibacillus > Pristimantibacillus harenae. Next base: position 762,806 of record NZ_KE383844.1, read on the forward strand.
GTATTCTTCAATATGTTCCTTACTCTTGTAATTGTTGCTTTTCCTTTGGACAAGTCAACAATTCTATTAGTAATTTCCATCTTAGATAAGCTATTTCCTCAAATAATTGCGCTATTAAAAAAAGCAGAAAGCCGATATTACACACAGGCTTTCTGCTTTTTTCATTTATTCTACACCAATCATGACGTTAAACAAAACCATAGCTACTTCAGCTCGGCTCGCATTTTTATGCGGGGCAAAGCGATTGTCAGAGCTTCCTTGAACTATCCCATTGACTGTTGCTGTTTTTACGTAAGGAATTGCCCATGCAGGAATTTCTTTGGTATCTTTATAGTTCAATTTATAACCATTTTGCAAAGGCTCGTCTAATCCGCGTATAAGAATAGCAATCATCTCAGCACGTGAAATCTTTTGGTTCGGCTTTAGTGTACCGTCTTCATAGCCGTTAATAATTCCTGCTTGAACGGCCGTTTGCCAATACTCTTCAGACCAAGCCGGGATTTGATTTTTATCTGTAAAAGTAAGATTCTTTTTCTCAGGTTCCAGTCCTAAAGCTTTCACAGTCATCGTGATAAATTCAGAACGTGTAATTGATTGATTTGGCTTAAACTCATTATTTGCATACCCATTCACAATGCCGGAGTCTCTTAGAACCATAATCGGTCCATTAGCCCAATGATCTTCAGATACATCTGCAAATGGAGGTTGTTCTTCTACTGGAGCCATTGCAGCTGCGAACCGGCCAATGAGACTTTCCTCGCCAAATTCCGTTACAAGCTCCGGATCTTTCTCTAATTGCTGAACAGTAATAACCTGGTCAGCCGGCGGGACTGTGTACGTCACTGATTGGTTTTGATTCCAGGATTGAGAGTGCAGCTTCAAAGTGAAATAAATAGTTTTTAATCCTTGTGGCTCTGCTACCCCTGCTTCAGATAAGACGCTTGCAGGAGCATGAACTGTAATCACCGCGTCAGTTTGGTCAAATTCTTTATCGGAATTAATCCAGGTATCCAGCGAAAAATCAACGTCCCAACCAGCTGCTTTCAACTCTTCAGCGTTTACCGCTTTGAGTTCTTTAACCAGATTCGACAGTTCATCTTTTACACTGGTACCTGTTTCCAAATCCTCGGTTGGAATAATTTCGCCAAAGATGCTTTTCAGCTGATTATCCAGATCAGGAGATTTACTTAGATTCTCTAATGTAGATATTAGAACATCGACCATTTCTTTAAATTCCATCGTAATGCGTACATGTGTAGCTGTTTCGCTGCTTCCGTTCGGGAGTGTAACCGTTTCTTCTCCCAGAATATCGACATGCCGGAGAGTAAACGGATTCTGTTTAACAATCTCTTCCATGAACTTTTTCATCTGTGCGGTAACCTCTGCTTGAGACTGCTCAGACGTTTCATTTTCAATGCCTAAAAACTTATTGTCGGCTGTAGATTTTACATACAAATCGCTGCCCTGAATGTAAACGTCAAGAGCCGGCTTTTTAGCGCTTGGCCACAGCTCCGTCCCCATGATCGGGGTTGGATCTTGTAAAGAGATCTCCATGTGAGCATTCTGAAGATCCTTTTGTTGTTGAGCGATGATCACACCGCTTTTTAACACTTGTAATACCCGTTTTAATTCATCATCTTGTACAGGTACGTTGGTGTCAATCGTCACTGTGCTTTTCGACTCAAAAGAGGTTACATCTATTCCTTTTTTAAACGCCTCTGTAAAAATAGGGGCATTCGACACACAACCTGTCAGCAATAGTAACGCAGATAGAATAATAAATACCGTCTTTCTCAAAGTTGTTCTTCCTCTCCTGGTGTAATTTCATATTTTTATAACCATTTTACAATACATTGTATAATATTAATATTATTAAAAATTGGGAGTACCAGTTCTATTCGCACAAAAAATTACACGACTGTTCTTATCCATGACATTCGTGTTCTGCCAGTTAGTAAGCGTCAAACAGCCCCCACCATGTTTTCATGATGAGGGCTGTTGTTTACGACAGCTATTATTGTTGTTTAAATACACGGCAAACTAGAGGCAGCGCCTGTGACCATTGAATGCGCGATTGAGTTGAAGCCTTTAAAGGTTGACAGTGGCAGAAGCCTTTACTCTCCTACTCTGATACCTTGCAACAGCCCAGTCAATAAAGAAGCCCGCAGCCATAAAGATAAGAAACACATTCGGGTAACCATACCTGTTGAAGGCGACGAATGGAACATAGATTACTGTAAAATAGGCCAATGCAAGCAGTAAAAATAAATACGGAATCTTCTTTTGCCGGAGGGCTCGCATAAGCATAATCAGCAAACCTGCTGCTCCAATCAGCATAAATACGATATGATAAATGCCCGCGATCCATATATTTACGCCAAATACCGTTTTCCAATAGTAAGGAACCGCGTATAATCCAATTACTTTATCGACCGTATACCATTTCAAATATTTCAATGGCTGATGCTGGAAGCCGAAGATTACAATTTTTTGGGCCGTTTCCGCCAGAGCGGCATCGGAGCCTACAAATAAATTATCACTGCTGCCCTCGTATTCCGGATGGGCGTCGAAGAAGGCCTTTGAAGGCGCCCCGTAGTGGATAAGCGCACCCAATAGCATCGGATTGCCTGCTGATTGCGTGAATGGAATGAATTTATCAAACGTGATGTAATTCCGAACCCACCATGGAGATAGAAGAAGGATCATCGTTAGCGAAATAACCGCCGTATGCTTCACTATCGTTTTCCAGGATACCCTCTGCACAAGCCATAAAAAGAACCAGACAGCGGGAAAAAGCACCGTATGCGGCTTGAAATAACAAGCTAGTCCAACCATAACGGCCCCAATAACGTAATACTTCGTTTGCTGGCTCTTTAAGGCGAGAAGGCTAAAGCAAATGAGCAATATGAAAAGGGTGCGGAACATCGTTTCCGATAAAATGGCGCCGGAAGCAAAATAATCGGGCAAATAAAGCGCGGTTGCGATACTGGCAATAATAGCCGCTCTACTATTAAAAAGCTGATTTGCCGCTACAAAAATCAAATAGATCGAAAAGGCCTGAAGGGCTGCCTGAAGGACTCGGAATGCTATAACCGCTCCATCTCCTTGTCCGAAGATGAGCATGAGACCAGCCAGCACAACCGGCATTCCCGGCATGATGAAAGTTGACGGCTCCTCGCCGCTGTTATAAGCAATCGTGTGCTTATTCAACAAAATCTTAGCGCTATTTACATACTTGACGTCGTCATTATTCAATTTTTCATAAGACCCCAGCAGAAAGTGATCGCCATACAACAGAACGGATGCGGTGCTAATTGAGAAAACGAGAATGATGATTACGAGTAAAGTGCTGCGAATAGGACGGGATACGTGGTTAAGCTTAAACAAAATTTACACACCTTTCTATCTATATATACGAAGGATATAGAATTGCCTTCATAACTATAATTGAAACGAACGTGGCTTGTACAGCCCAATCTATAAATTGGAATTCGTTTGCATATTTTTACTCTTCATTAAGAACGAATAATAAAGCTTTTTTGTTGCGTTAACCTGGGTGCGAAGGAAACATAATGAGGAATGGGCGTTGATATTTACAAAAAAACTGACCTGCCGGTACTTTCATACCGCAGGCCGTTTCTCATTTGCTACACTTTTAATATCGTTCTCAATTCAAGTAAATCGTCAATGGTGGCATCTGCTTGCGCAAGTTCGTCCTCTTGGGCAAAATCAAACCGACAGCCAATCGCCATCAAACCATTGTTTTTTGCGGCATTGATATCAGACAGTTAAACCTGATACGTTAGTTCTTGTGAATACGCTCAACATATTCTTCCTTGGTTAGCCCGAACAAAATGGAATCAAAATATCTTCCATCCGTGAAGTACACTTGGCGACGGATACCTTCTTGAACACATCCTACTTTTCTGAGCATTGCAGCCGAGGCCTCGTTCCCTTCTAGAACGGAATCATTAAACTTATTAAGCCGACGCTCGAAGAAAGCATATTTTAAGAGGATATGTACGGCCCTGGTGCCGTAACCCTTTCCTCGATGATCTCTGTCGATTTGAATTCCGATGCTAAACGTACCGTTTCTTTCGTCGATGCTGTTAAGGTTAATTCCGCCGACATTTTCACCATCTAAATCTTCGATCGTAAACATAAGGCGATTCGATGAGAAGTCTGAGTACCTATCCGCAAAAGATTTTGCTTCTGTAACCGTTGGCGGCAATTCAACGGCACATTCTAAAAGGCGTCGTGCAGGGGAATCAAAACGGTTGATATAGTGGCTTTCCCAATCCTCCGGTTGGATCGCACGCAATCTTATAGCTTCATCTTGCCAAAAGTATTTGCTGAAATCTATATTTCGCACAGGCGTACCTCCAACATTATTTACTTAATAACAATTTAAACCATGGATATCGAAGGTTGGTAGTCATTTTTAGTTATAAGTAAACTATCCGTTGGCGAGATCATTGGTATCGGGCCAGCAAGTCGGAGAGCCTTCTTCGGATTGCTTCTTTCAATTCCATCGGTCCCTCCAGAATCGTCTCATTCCCAAGTCCAATGAAGAATTCCGCGAAAAAAGGAATGTCGCTGCGGGACACGTCCTTGTCGATCGCCCCGCTTCCGTCTTCGCGCACATGCAGCATGGGGACAAGCCAAAGCTCGGCTTCGCAACGCTGGACGCCGGATCGGCTCAGCTCCGCGCGAAGGCGAACGGGATCCCTCGGTTCTGCGGCATGCTGCCGGCTAAGGCGAATGTCGCCCAGGTCAATCGGATCAGTACCGGATGTGTCATACACCGCCTCACGAATCCGGTCGCACCGGAACACTCGAAAGCCCTTGCGCAGGAAGCAGTAGGCCGTACAATACCAGAATCCATTATTCGCATAAATGCAGACCGGCTGAATCTCTCGGCATCTCGCCGCTTCTTCCTTCGACTCGTATTCGACAGTCAGCACCTTTTGGTGTACGGCAGCTTCAAGAAGAATGCCCAAGCAAGGGGCATCGCCCCTTCTAGTCGGCGTAACAAAGTCGACCCGGTTTTTCATGCTGTCGATTCGGTCCCTAACGTCCCCGGGCATATGGAGGTAGAATTTGTTTAACGCCGAGACGGATTCCGCTTCGAACGGCAGCGAGGAGTAATGGCGCAAGGCGTGCACCGCAAAGAACATCGCTACGGCCTCTTCCTCCGTGAATGCGATGGGAGGCAGAACTCTTTCCCTTAAGACCTGATACCCCCCATGCGGACCTACTTCCGAATAAAGGGGTACACCCAGTTCGCTGAGCTCCTGCAGATCCCTCAGAATCGTGCGTTTTGAGACCTTGAATTCGTCGGCAAGCTCCTGAACCTTAAAGCGCTTCTTCCGATTTACGGTCATCATCAATTCCATCAGCCTCTTGGACTTGAGCATCCTGAATATCTCCTCTTTTATAAATAGATGAGTTAATGACATGTTCTGTCACTATTATGCCTTACCATTGAAACTGTTAGCAACATCTATCAATAGGAGTGTTGACCATGCGTAAATATACCGTACTATTTTTCCTTATTATGTTCATGATTGGAACCGATACTTTCCTTATTTCGCCTTTGCTCCCGACGCTGCAGACGCAATTTGGCGTCTCGACGGGGATTGCCGGATGGATGCTCGGCTCTTATACGCTAGGATCGGCCGTCTTCGCCCTGATCGCCGGTCCTCTGTCCGATGGCTGGAACCGAAGAACCGTTCTGCTTTGCGGACTGCTCGGATTCTCTGTCTCGACGATTCTGTGCGGCTTCGCGGACAGCTTCTGGACGATGTGCCTTTTCCGCTTTCTTGCCGGTGTCAGCGCGGCCTTCACGGCACCTCAGGTATGGGCATCCATTCCTGCCGTTATGCCGGCTTCCAAAATATCGAAGACAATAGGTGTCGCCTTCGCCGGACTTGCTGCTTCCCAGGCGCTTGGCGTGCCGATCGGAAGCTGGCTCGCAGTCGCCCACTGGTCCGTTCCGTTCTGGACGATTGGAATCGCTTCGTTGGTGCTGATCGCCGTCGCTTTCTACTTGCTGCCCGACATAAAACCCGGCACCCGCGAGCGGGCATCGATCCTTCGCCGGTATGTCCCGCTGATCACAAGCGGCAAGGCAAGGAGCGGCTTCCTTGCCTATCTGCTCCTTCACTTAGGCAGCGGTACCGCATTCGCCTTCGTCGGCAAATGGTTGGCCGATCGCTTCGAGCTTCCAATCGGTCAGATTGGTACCGTAATGATGTTTCTCGGGTTCGGCACTTTGCTGGGAAGCATGATTAGCTCCTTTGCGACCCGCAAGCTGGGTAATGCGAACGCAATCGTAACAGGAATGTCTTTGCTCGTGGTACTATACGCGGTTATGCCCCATCTATCCATTCTCCCTATTGTGACGATCGTCTATCTGATCATTTTCGCGACGCTCGGTATTGTCTTCCCGATTGTTATGGAGGCGCTCACTTCGCTGAACGCCTCTATCCGGGGAACCATTTCCAGCTTGGCCAACTCGACGATGAACGGCGCGAACACGCTCGGTGCATGGATAGCCGGCATACTCTATGTTCAGCTCGGCGGATATTCATCGATCGGCATCTTCTCGGCGGTCTGCCTTGCTCTCTCGCTCGGAACGTTCCTGTTCGGCGGCGTTATGGGGAGAAAATCAGCGCGTACAAGCCCGAAATCGACAACCGCTTCCTAAAAAAGCAAAGAGCAGTCCCCCCGCGACCATTTGCCGCGGAAGGGCTGCTCTTTCGACCCTTTAAGCCGTCATTGCTCGAAAATACTTATTAGCAGCCGGCCGAAACATTAAAATGAATGCAGTGACTACTGCGGCCAAATGAACAATTCGGCTTAACCCGAACAGACTAGAGTATAATGTCAAACCAGTAAAAGCTTTGTCAAGCGAGTTCCCTTCCAAAATCCACTGGATTGGATCAATTATCAAGGAAAGAGTTCCAACCCCGCCCAGAAGAATCGATAGAGCTATACGAGCCCAGTTATTCCCGCGATACATTTTAACAATGATGTAAACGAGTACAGTAAAGATTATCGTTCTGACACCAACTGCCATAAGAATACTACTTCCTGACCCTGAGTCTTCAGATAGGATTTGAGTAACAGCGATGATCATTTCAAATACTCCGGCTGCAACTGCAACGAGCCAAAAGAGAAATGACTTTTTTACCTCCTGTGGAACCCTCTTATTGTTCATCGTAACATCCCCTTTCAGATGATTATTTTATCTCCATCTTACTTTGGTGGGGATATATTCCATAACCAGCCTGAGACTGATTTGTACTCGATCTTGAGATCCAGGACACAAAACCAGCTTCCCCGCCCGTACGCCAGCTCTCATCTGACGTCTGTTCGAGTTTTTTGAGCACTCATACTCTGTTTCCATTTCGATTATTCGTTAATGGATATAGGTATCCTGATAGAATCAGTACCCATAATTTTTTTGCCGCCTTTTATATTGGAGCCGACTTCGACACCAAATTCAAATGTCTCTGGTTGATATTTGGCATTTTTATCAGGAACCAAATCAATTACGACCGTTCCTGTGCCGCCTCCCGTTGGTCTATAACTGCGGTCTCTTCCGACTTCAATCCACGCTTTCCAATCGGCTCCCGTGTCCGGAGTAGTCCACGTCGCTACATAGTCCGCAGGTTTGGATTGAATTTTGTTTTCGGGATAGCTGCTTACGATGTTGGAAATATACCATTTGTCAGGGATATAAAAAGCGACACCCCCCCAATCATTAGGATCGATCTCAATCATAGCAACAATCTGTATATGTTCGGCTCTTCCTTCGTTTCCCTTGACAAATACTGTTCCTTTTGCGGATGTCTTCCAAGCAGTAGAAACGGAATTTATGCTAAAACTTTTGGTCTGAACGATTTTTTCGTTTGCTGCTGTTTCATGAAAAGATTTAACTTGCTTTGATGCTAGCTGAAAAATAATAATTGTCGCAATTGCAACCAATATGGCAAGTAAAATATATCTTGCTTTTATATTCATGCTTGCCCTCCTATTCGTTAGTCAGCCGCACGCTGATTAGCTAATCGTTCGTTTACAATTGCATCTTACAAATGCGATCCACCGGTCGCATCGATCATCTGTCCCGTTATCCATCTGCCGTCAGGCGATGCCGTGAAGGCGACGATGTCCGCGATGTCCGACGGTTCTCCGACACGTCCAAGCGCGGACATCTCTACTGCAAACTTATGGCCATCGGGCGTGTGCAGCCACGCCGCGTTGACGTCCGTATCGGTGATGCCGGGCATGACTGCGTTCACAGTGATACCCCTCGGACCCAGAAGCTGAGCCAGATGTAAGGTGAATGTATTGAGAGCGCCTTTGGTTAGGTTATAGGCCATGATGTGCGGATAGGCAATGCGCGTCACTCCGGATGAGATATTGATAATGCGGCCGCCGTCCCGCAGACGTCCGAGCGATTGCTGGACGAGGAAGAACGGCGCCTTAACGTTGACCGCGAACAACTGATCGAAGTCCTCTTCGCTTGTCTGTTCAAACGAAGAGGATGTGCCGATACCGGCATTGTTGACCAAGATATCGAATTGGTTGATGCCTGTCCAGCGGATGAGTTCCTCATCCAAGATCCGAAGAAGCCGATTGACTCCGTCAAGGGAATCCAACTCTGCGCCGACGGCGAATGCCGTGCCCCCCGCTTCTTCAATCATGGCAACTGTTTCCTCGGCCGCATCCTGTCGTGTGCCGTAATGTACAACGACAAGCGCTCCTTCAGCAGCGAGACGCATCGCAATCCCTCTTCCGATGCCTCGGCTAGCACCTGTGACGACTGCAATTCGACCTTCCGATCGCTTCCTATTCATGTAGATCCACTCCTTATCAATTGGTGATGCTATGATAAACCCTCCCCACAGGGGGAGAGTCAAGAGTGGTATCCGCATTTTTTTTCAGACCTGCTCAAGCGGTACGATCGCCTCCGCCATTCGATGCCGGCCATAGATATCTTTGTCCGAAGTCAGATAAATTTCACGGAACGGGCTCGACTTAAGCGGCCGACCGCCCACGTCTGCGATCCATGCCAGAAGCGCCTCACTTGCCTTGCAATTGTCTTTATACGGATCGCACCGATGGGTATAAGAAGCGGCTGCCTTCATGCCCGGCAATTGATAATTCCTCACTCTAGGGCTATCGGGAATCGGTTTCGAGACGGGAATAGCGACCTCAATGTCCGATAACAATTCCTCGTTATCGGCCCTTCGGTGCCAGATGACTGTCGTTTCGCGTTCCGTCTCTTCTCCATGTGAGCGGACATACTTCTTCAATTCGTCAAGCAGCAGACACAGTTCGCCTTTCGGCAATTCTTCTCGAATTGAGGCGACAAGGACCGGCTCCACGCTTCGCAATAAGAACTTCCCTTCTTCTTCAGCCAACGCATGACTATCGATCCGCGCGAGCCGCTCATCGACATCCGCCAGATGCCGCTGAGCTTCTTGTATCTGACGCTCCAGATCCTTGCGCTTCTCAAGCAATGTACTCTCCGCTTGCGTCAGATTAACCGGTCCGGTCAGCAGCGACCGCATCGTCTCAAGCGTCAAGCCCTGTTCTTTAAAGCCCGCGATGCGGCGAATGGTCAGCAGCTGCTCTGCTGTATAATACCGATATCCCGATTCTTCGTCCACTCGAGCCGGCTTCAGCAAGCCGAGTTCATCATAGTGGCGCAGCGCCTTCACCGTTACGCCGCTCAGTTTGGCGAACGCCCCGATCTTAAACATCCAGATCCCCCACTCTAAACGGTTACTTATTCTTCAACGCCTCGGCAAATGCATACAAGGCTTGATACTGTTTAATATGATAGTTCCGTCCATCCTTTTGCAAGTACGCTTTATCGCAAAATTGGGTAAGCACATGCAACAAGTGCCGATAGGATACGCCTAAATAATCACATACCGTGACGTGTTTCTCCTTATAAACCCCTTCATCCGCCGTTTGCAAAATAAAATCCGCAAGCCGGTTTTCAAGCGGGAACGCTAGGCTTTGTGAATACTTTGCAGCCATAATTGTTGCCTTTACACTCAAAAACTTGGATAATTCACGTAGAAATTTCGCGTCCGCCAGCAATGGTTTGCGATAGTAATGGATAGGAAGAGCGAAACAAACCGTCTTCGTCGAGGCTTGAATCCCTTTTGTATAATACACATCATGCAATAATTCCATTTCGCCAATGTAGTCATTTGCATGGATAAAATTAATTAAGGATACTTTCCCGTTTTGATGGGTTATATAGATTTTGGCTCTTCCTTCCATAACATAAAATAGAAAATCCGGTCTCATACCTTCTTGAATAATCCAGTCATCACGCTGATATTCATGTACTTCCATATGCTGATCGGCCGGAAATGAAAGTAAATGGGCAATCGAATTTTTTTCCGAATACATCTTCTTTTTCTCGCCTGTATAGATCTCCATCACTCACCTCAAAATATGAGATATCACATATTATTCGTATCTATTTTCATGATATCATGCAATCATTGAGGGGGATACGGAATGAACGCACAACGCTGGATGAGTATACGGTTTTTCAGTTTTTTTATGACATGGGGCATTTTTCTGCCTTATTGGTCAGGGTGGATGATTTATACAAAAGGAATCTCCGTCTCGCAAGCCAGCTTGATCATGAGCTTAGGATTGATTGCAAGGGGCCTTTCTACATTATTTGCATTTCCTTATTTATCAGGGAGATTTAGCAGTAAAATGTTATTAAAGGTGGCAGGAATCGGCACGCTGGTTGCTTTAGTCTGTTATATTCCGGCAAGTTCCTTTGGCAGTTTACTAACCGCAACCATTGTTTTACATCTGTTTTACCCAACGCTAATGCCTGCTTTAGATAGCGCTGCCGGTGTCCTGGTGCAAAGTAAACAATTAAGGCATTATGGGAGAAGCCGCCAGTGGGGATCCATCGGGTTTGTCTTCGTCGGCATGATTTTAACTGTTTTTACGGGAATGCTCGGAGATGAAGTGATTTTTTGGGCGCTGTTGTTAGGAATTGTGGGATTTGTGGGTCTTGGGTTTATGCGTGCACCTGTTATTTTATCTGAAAAGCCGCAAGTCGACCAAACAAAAAAAGCTGGCCTGAACCATTTATTCCGTATCAAACACTTTAGTTTGGTACTCATTATCGTCATTTTACTGCAAGCGGCACATGCGGCTTATTACAATTACGGTTATATTTTTCTACAAGAAATCCATGCGCCAATATACATGATTGGTCTCATTATTAACATTGCCGTGATTGCAGAAATCGTCTTCTTCTCCCTTGCAGATAAAATCTTAAGTAAATTTTCAGCGGGATCGTTACTGACACTAGCGGCAATTGGTTCATCTGTTCGTTGGATATTAGTATTTGCCTTCCCAAATGTGATTATTTTCTGTATAGCGCAAACTTTGCATGCGTTCTCGTTTGCTATGGCGCATTATGCCTTTATGAAATACTTAATCAAAAACATTCCGCATATACAGATCCCCAAAGCACAAGGGATGTATTCTGCGTTGGCGCTTAGCTGGAGTACGGCAGTGTTCACCCTTTTCGGCGGCTATTTATACGAAATCGAACCAAGATATGCTTTTATCGGGATGATTGTTTGTACGATTCCTTCCGTGCTGCTCGCACTGATTTATCGAAAAATGGAGCTTAGAATGGTTTAAGGACCATAAGTACGGTTATGGCAATCATAAGCAGCTGTGATGCCGTCTCGATTGGTACGATCCTTTTCATCGATCGACCGAGCTCGGCGGGTACTTCATCCCCTTTGCTTTGACTTAGAGATACAATCTCCATGATCTTTTTCATGCGCGGCCCGATCAATCCTTCGATCGTGGCGACCAAGAGCAGCGATAAAAGGATCGATATATTTAGCCACATTTGGGACAACCCCATCTTGGTTATGACCATAAGCCAAACCCCGGTAATAATAAGTGCGGCTCCGCCAATTTTAGGCAGGATGGCAAGCTTGTTCGTTACATCAAAAGCAAAGCGCAACTGGCCAACGGTTCTAGCAGACCTTCGAATGAAGGGTACCACGAAAGCGGGACCGATTACCGCGATAGAAGCCAATATGTGCAAAACGAGGATCCATCCAAACAAATTCACCATCTCCCTTTTTGCTCCTTAGCTCACCGGAATATCGCTTTGATAGGCGAGTCCGACCCTTTTCCTCTTAAAAGGCCCTCCGAGCTCTGTATGGTCCAGCATGCATTTCACGACATCATCATAAGCAACTTCCAGCTCTTGAAGGCGGCTGAACAAGTAACCGGCTATATCGGCCTCGGAAAATTCCTTGATCGTCTTCGGAATTGATAGGGGCAAGGTTTCCGTTGTTACATGCAGATGAACCGACGCCGGAGACTCTATCGAATCAACCATAGTTCCCGGACACATAATGGACCAATCGAGCTCAGACTGCAGCAGTCGTTCAAAATTCCGGCTGTGGTTTTTATACGCTGGCGGGAATCCGGGCAGATTGTTGCCAATGAGATCAGTATATGGAATATCCAGCAGGCCGGCGCCTCCCATTACCCATACCCTCCCGGTAAAACTAGGGTGGATTTCACATTGGCTTATAATGTTATCAACGAGACGAACGAACTCATCTCCTTGACCTGCATGGCCGGCAGCAATAATAGCGGCGTCTTGATGCGAGAGCGCTTCGCCGACGCTTACTGGGTTTATGATATCGTCCACGATCACCTTCACATGTTTGGCGGAACGCTCTCCTTGCTGTTCATAAAATTTTCCGGAGTTTCGCACGAATGCGGTCATTTCATGTCCCATTTTATACCCTTGCTCCAGCGCTCTTCTCCCCGTATTTCCCGTTGCTCCGAAAACAATAATTTTCATCGTCTTTTCCTCCTTTTATAATGACTCCCGATCGTTCATCTCAGGATTGACTCAAGCTTAGCACCGTTTAAAGATCTTGATAAGAACCCACTTTATTGTAGGGTCCTTACTTAAAAGTAAGCTTTAAGCAGAAAGGATTATCCTTGTTGGTCCACGGTGAAGATCGTAAAGGAAGATTGACCGTAAATAGCAAAAGCTGCCTGGGAAAATCCCGCGGCAGCTTTTGCTATTCGTCCTTGAATTAGTGTGAAAATGAATGGAACCAGCTTTAAGAAGCAGATTCTTCATATTTCCGCTTATTATGGTTTTCTCCCCAAGCACACATGACTTCTGCTACAGGAATTAATGTTTTGCCATATTCACTAAGGGAATATTCTACTTTTGGAGGGACGGTGGGGTAGACCGTTCTATCGATTATTCCCTCTCGTTCCAAGTCCCGTAGATGTTGTGAAAGCATTTTTTGAGAAACATCAGGTATAAGTTTTTCCAGATCGTTGAATCGCTTATTGGACTGTATCAAATGCCATAAAATCATTGGTTTCCATTTGCCGCCTAGAACATGAATGATTGTCTCCATTGGACATTCAAGCTGATGAATCATTGATAAATCATCCCCTTACCTTTAAGTAAGCTCATTACCCTAAAGTATTGACTTAACAAAATTTTACAGGATGTTTGCCATCCGGTCAACTAACCAAAATGAAGTCCCAGCCATTTTTCTTCATCTTATCCTTGACTACATCATACCTAGATTCACCTGTATTGCTAATTGTACCTTTGATGATCTTTATTCGCAGTACGACTAGTTTCTCGTTCATGTTTAACGTTCCCCGTTCGAATCAATGCTCCGTCCTGTCCTGTAAGCTTCTAATTAAACGTGTCACCATCTTACGAGGCAGCAGTCTCGGCATAAACGCAATAAAACGGTTGCGGGCACCGGGTATAATTAATGTCTTGCCACGCAAGAAGCCTCGATACCCTTCTTCAGCCACCTGTCCAGCTTCCATGATCGCGCCCTTCGACATTTTCGAGGCGCCCATACCCGAACGATCAACAAAGCCGGTTGACGTCAGCCCCGGGCATAATGCGGTTAAAGTCACGCCCGTTCCTCTCACTTCGTTCGCCAAAGCTTCGGTGAACGACAACACGTACGCCTTCGTCGCATAGTAAACAGACATCATCGGTCCCGGGAAGAAACCCACCAAGGAAGCTACATTCATCACTCCACCTTGTCCGCGTTTGATCATATCCGGCAAGAATAGCTTCGTCATAACCGTCAGAGCCTTGATATTAACGTCAATCATATTCACTTCTAGCTCCATATCCGTTTCCATAAATGTCCCAAACAAACCAAAGCCGGCATTGTTGACCAAATAGTCAACGGTAATCCCCTTCTCCTTGAGCTCCGTGAAGATTTCCTCGGGTACCCCCGGTGCCGCCACATCCTTGGCGATGACCGTTGCCTGAATGCCGTATTTTTTTCGATATTCCTGCGCGAGTTCCACTATTTTACTCTCGCTGCGAGCCACCAGCACTATATTGTGTCCGCCCTTGACAAACCGATCAGCTAATTCTTTACCAATCCCACCGGAAACCCCTGTGATAAGAACCGTCTTTCTCATTCTGGTATCCCACCTCATATTTAAATGTTATGTTTAAACTATATCTATATTGTAACGTTTCCAGCTACCTGGACCAGGGCACGGAGAAACTGAAAATTAGGGAATGATCATTCTAATAGAACGAAAAAAATATGTCGCTTTAAACGGTATACGTCTCTGTCATCGGAAATCCAGCTACGAAAGCCCGGCTTAGAACGTTACAATTACTTTGCCTTGCGAATGGCCAGTAGAGACTTTAACCAATGCCTTGTTAATGTCATTAAAATGATAAACGGAGTCTATTGAGGGCTTGATGTTTTCTTGTTCAATAAAATTAGTGACCTCTTGTAACTGACTGCCATTGGCCTGCACGAATATAAAACGATATTCAATTTGATGCTTGCGCGCCAAAGAATCGATGCGGGACCCAACTAAGCCAAACAATAGTCTTTTCCAAAATGGAAATTTCCGATCAGCCGCAAATTGATAATTTGGCGCAGCTTTCAAGGATACCAATTTCCCTTGGGGTTTTAGAATACCCATTTCGGCCTTGATCTCTTTGGTTCCCAAGGTGTCGATCACGTAATCAATGTCGGATAGAACGTCAGCATAGTTCTCTTCTTTATAATTGATGAATTGGTCTGCGCCAATGGACAGGGTACGTGATCTGCCTCTTTCGCTGCCGCTTGTAATGACGTACAAACCCATGGATTTGGCGATAGGAATTGCCATTGCACCAAAGCCTCCGGTTCCTCCAGGAATAAACAGCTTTTTATTGGGCTGAGCATGAAGCATATCATGTAATGCTTGATATGCCGTCAAAGCAGTGAGAGGTACAGCCGCTGCTTCAGTAAACGTAAGATTTTCAGGCATGACGGCTATAGCCTCTTCCTTCACCGCTGCGTATTCCGCAAAAGCTCCAATATGGTTCATCGGCAATCGCGTATAAACGCGATCACCCACACGGAAATTCACAACCTCTTTTCCTACGGCTTCAATAACGCCGGATAGTTCATTTCCTAAAGTTAATGGGAACTCATAATCAGAAATCATCCGAACACTGCCATTTATAATTAGAATATCTAATGGATTTACACCCGCAGCTTTTACGTTAATGAGAACCTCATCGCTATTGATTTCCGGTATTTCCGCCTCATTCAGTTCCAGTTGAATTTTTTTTGAATACTTGTGCATTTGCGCTGCTCTCATGTTTTATCCTCTTTCTATGCATATTCAGTATTCGCGGAAGATGTATGGCGTACAATTTTCAGTTGTACGCCATTTTCACTCATACCTATTGTTACCTTTCTTGAGAAGCTAATTCATTCATGATAGGGTAATCCGCATATCCCATCAATCGAATAAAGATTACAGCTCTTCAAGGATCGGATAGATTTGCCCTCTCAAATTGAAATCATAGTTCTGGTCTACGATCCCTACCACTTCGTTGCTGTCAAAAAGATCCAGCATGAAGCTCGCCATTTGCTTGGCAGTATGGTACTTAGGCAAGTTGGCTTTGTAATCAAAATCTTCGACATCGATTGATTTTTTCACGAATTCCGTTTCCGTTATGGCTGGCGCAAGAATTTTAGCCTTTGTTTTCGCGCCTTTCAGTTCGAGTTCTTTTGCAAGCCCTTCTGTGAAGGCACTCACATAATATTTAGATGCTGAGTATGCAACACTACCGACAGCAATGACATATCCGAGTGCTGATGATACGTTAATTAACTGAGTACCTTCTACGTCTGCATAATCTCGCACATATAGTGTTGAAAGGATGGTCAAGGATTCGATGTTAACGCGTAACATGGTTTCGACTTTTTCCAGTTTCTGCTCGGCTACGAAGGAGCCTTCGCCAAGCCCTGCATTATTAATCCATGTCTCGATTTGATATTCCTTTAAATCGTTATACAGTGTATAGGCTTGATCCGTAACCGACAGATCGCTTGTACGAATCACAGCATCTACTTCAGGATGGTTATTTTGGATCGTCGATTTAAGCTCTTCTAATTTGTCCAATCTTCTGGCTACCAAAATCAAGTTTTTGCCGCGTGCAGCAAACGCCAATGCTGTCTCATATCCAATGCCGGAGCTTGCTCCTGTGATCACGGTGTACTTCATATTAATCTCTCCTCCAAAAGTTCAGATTCATGTGTGTAATATAATTAAAGAATGATCATTCTAATTAGAATAAAAAAAGTTAGCTCTAACTTGCTTTTACCATACCATTTCTAGAACGAACAGTAAAGAATTTTTTTGAAAGGATTAAATCCTATCTATGCCTAGAAAGTGACCTCGTTGGTCATCATACCCAAAGTTATCTGCCATTCGCCCGCATTGTTATGGTATTCAAAAATAACACTGGTTGTAATCTCGCTCAATCTAATACAGCCAGTGTCGTATCAACAATATCCTTTAGCTTTTGTTGATCCGTCGTGGTCTTAACCAATGTGCGTAGTCCCAACCAGGCATTCATTAAAAAGCGGGACATAACTTTAGCTTCAAGGTTAGCCCTGATTTCACCGGATTGCTGCCCTTCCTGAAGAAGTTGAGTCAAAAACGCTTCAGTCTTGGAATAACTTTCCTCAACCAAGGATGCAACTTCCGGATCCAATACGCCCAATTCCACACCCGAATTCACAAGTAAACATCCCAGAGGCTTTCCTTCATTTCTCGATGTCGATTCGAAGATCTCCCGGATTAATTCCTTGACCGGCTTTTGCTTTTCAACGAGGAATTTCATTTTTTGGGTTTGCTTAGCTTCATACCGTTCGAGAGCTTTCATAAACAAGGCATGCTTATCCCCGAACGTATCATAGATACTTCTCCGATGAATGCCCATAAAATCAACTAATTCCTGCATTGAAGTTTTCTCGTATCCTTGTGTCCAAAACAGTTGTATTGCTTTATCCAATACTTCATTAACTTCAAATTCTTTGGATCTTGCCATTGTTATCACCTCAGACAATTATTATACAATTAAGTGAACGATCAGCAAACATAAATACCCTACCCGTAGACGCTGCCTTTCGGTACAATGGACATGATAACTACTACTTAAACAGTTAGAACTTGGAGGGATATTCAAGATGAACGATCAATTCGAGCAGCTTTTTGATTCGGCTCAGGCACAACAGCTGCTGGAGCAGATGTACGGCAGCGAAGAACGAGAGCGACAGATCGACAGGTACCGGAGGTGTATGGAAGGATACAGTGCGCAATACGGAAAGACAGAATCGTTGAAATACTTCAGTGCGCCGGGTCGCACAGAGATAGGCGGCAATCATACGGACCATAACAATGGAAAGGTGCTGGCTGCTAGTATTCAGTTGGATACGATTGCTGCTGCGGCAGCCGTGGACAGCGGAGTCATTTCCGTAATTTCCGAAGGGTATCCAGGCATGTCAGTCATCAATCTGGGTGATCTGGAACCGCAGGCAGGCGAGGGCGGGACGGCTGCGTTGATCCGCGGTATTGCACACGGTTTCCAGCAGCACGGGTACCGAATCGGCGGATTCAATGCTTACATCAGCAGTAGCGTGCTTCCGGCGTCAGGACTCAGCTCCTCTGCATCTTTCGAAGTTCTGATCTGCCAGATTCTAAGTACTGTTTATAACAACGGAGAGATGGATGCGGTCATGATGTCGCGCATCGGCAAGTATGCCGAAAATCTTTATTGGAACAAGCCATCAGGGATGCTTGACCAGATGGCCTGCTCGCACGGCGGTATGATTACAATCGACTTTAAGGAGCCGGCAGAGCCGCAGATCGAGCGTATTCCAGGTACATTTGAAGCAGCGGGTTACAGCCTTGTCATCGTCAGCACCGGCGGTAACCATGCTGACCTGACGGAGGATTATGCTTCGATCCCGAACGAGATGCGGGCGGTGGCTCAAGCCTTCGGTGTGGAGGTATGTCGCGATTTGACGGCAGAGATGATCTACGGCCGACTCGCGGAACTCCGCGAAACTGCCGGAGATCGAGCGGTGCTGCGGGCGCTGCATTATCTGGATGAAAATGACCGCGTCGGGCGGCAGGTAGAGGCAATGAAGGCGGGCGAGTGGCAGAACGTGCTGAAGTATATTACCGCTTCAGGTAATTCCTCGTGGAAATGGCTGCAGAACATCTACCAAGAATCGGTGTCCCGTGAACAGGGGATTGCGCTTACACTCGCCATTACCGAACGTTTCATCGACCGGTTGGGCGACGGTGCCTGCAGAGTACACGGCGGCGGCTTCGCCGGCGTCATTCTCGCCGTTCTGCCGCATGCGGCGGTAGCGGAATACCGGGAACTAATCGAGCGTACGACCGGCACGGAACTGTTCACGATCCGCGTACGCGAAATCGGAGCGGTCTGCTTGAATACGCTCTTGTAAGTTCGGATGGCTTAATCTTCAATTGTAGGCTCCCCTTATACTAACAGGTTATTAATAATTCACCTGTCTATCGTAAGGGGGGCATGCAATGACCGGATGTTGTTGTGAGTTTATTGGACTATGGTATCCGTTTAGCGTAACGAGGCAGCCGATCATTGTGGTCGGCTGCCTCGTTGTTTTTATTTGAACTATCATGTCCGTTATCTTAATGAATATAGGAGCAGCTGCAACAGTAACCTGCTCCTTTAACTTATGTATCCCGTTATCGAGTCAGCTTAACTTTATTCAGCTATCGTACGTTAGCACTTTACATCATCTTACAACTACATACAGCCATTAAAAGATATGTACTATTCCACCTCGCTCCGGATACACCGAAATGTAGTCATCACCGTTTGCGTACGCAATAACCGAATCGGCAAGCAGTTTATTCTGTTCCAATTCGCTTATAATGGTCTTGACCGCTATGTCTACATCAACGACAAGGCAAAAAACATTCATCGTTCCGCTACCGTAATCCCCTCCGTCACAGTGTCCGTTTCCCGTCCAACCAAGGCACTCGTCCATTAATGATTCGACATGGTATCTTATCTCTAGATCGTCGCCGGAATCCTCTCCAGTCTTATATTGAATCATGATCTCGTGAAGTTCGTCTTCGTCGAGATATTCATAACCTTCAAGCATTTTCTCCTCGGCCCGTTTCTCCATTAACTTCTTGATTCCGATTCGTTTGGCTTCGGTAATGTGCTCACCGATTGCGCCGAGTTGGCCGAAGTGGATGTTGATTTCTTTGTCGTCTTCGTTGTACCAAATCTCCCAATATTGCACGGGATCCGTCTTATTCAGCATTTTAATCATGATCTTTCACCTCGTAAACGACATCCTCATCGCTGTTTTTGTTATATATTCTGCAACTTGAGCGCTAACCAGATAATTTATAGAGATATTTATAATATGCCGGGAATTCTCGTAATATTGAGTAAATATCTCTAAACTCAAAGATTTTGGCATGAGCTGCATACACTTCTTTAATATCCATTTTTCTAAGCGCTAATTTTGTCCTAGCTACATGAAAATATTGAGTAATAACCATAACGGAGTCTAATTCTAATTCCTCCATAATCTTGCTGGTATTTTGAGCAGTCATATATGAGTTGTACCCATTATTATCCACTTTAATTTTTTCTGCCGGTATCCCTTTATCTATTAAGTAAGATTTCATAACCTTTGCCTCATCGAAACCTTCCTTGCCAATACCACCGCTTACAATGATATAAGAAAAATAGCCCCCCTCATAAAGTTCTACGGACTTATCTAATCTTGCTTTTAACCGCTCAGAAGGCTGTCCATTAACTTCAACTTTATTTCCTAATACAACAGCTGCGTCAACAGGTTTCAATTCATCATTCAACCCATCTATTATCACGAAAGTAGTGTGAATGATAAACCAGATGAAAAGACTTGCTACTAATATTAAACATCGTTTAATGAAAACAAAGTTCAATCTCTCACCTGCATTCTCTCATTTTTTATCCATATTCCTTCCTAAATATTATCACACTTGGGAACCGATTACTGACTGAAACGACTGCGCTAGCGCAGCGAACAACTTTGCCGCTGCAAGTCCGATGCCTGCGCCCCCGCCGGTGATAATCGCAACCTTGTCTGTAAACATATTCATGTCTCCTTATCATCTAAAAATATGGTCCTTTCGTAGCGCCCTACCTTCCAGAGCTATTCCGAAAATTTAAGTTAAATAACTAATAATTAATTAATTAACTATTAATCAGACCTGTCCTTTCGATTGGACAGGCAAGCCAGAAGCCTAAAACAACTTATTCAACAGGCCTTTTAATTGTAACTGCTCTTCCTCAGTAAGCTTATGACCTACATGCTCAGCGATCGTCTGTTCATAGACAGGCCATACCTTCAAAATGACCTCATGACCCTCCGGTGTTAAGCTGACTAAAATTCTTCTCCTGTTGGTTGGATCGAAATTCCTTCGTATGCGGCCCGCTTGCTTATATTCGCCCTCGTAACAGCAAGTTCGTCGCTTAACTCGGACGGCACCATCGCTCTTCCGCTGGACCTCAGAGCAACGAGCAAACACCAACGCCCGAGCGTCAGTTCGAACTTCCCTAGCTGCTCCTCCAATTGCTGCACCAAATGATGATTCGTTTTATAGAGTGTGAGAAAAACATCGACCGATAAGACAGGTTTTTCAAATGGACTCCACTTCTCTATATGATACGGCCTCCTCTCGAATAGTTGATCATTTAACTATTTATTTTTTAACTATACGTTTTAACCGTTCGTATTATCAAGTTCACAGCAGCACGAAAGACATCTCAGCATCATTCTCATGCATCTGTATGCATAGGTGTGATCCGCATTGCTCATAATAGTGCTCGAGGAATATTTATCCACTGGGGAAGGGGAGCATCCATGCGTACGATCAGCAGCAGTATCGGAGAGAATGAAGCCTATCTCAGAGAACAATTCAATCATTGCTCGGACATTGTATTGCGCACTTTTACGTTAAGGGATGAAACCGTGCTTTTACTCATTTATTTGGATGGAATGACTCGGCTGCAAAGCGTAGCTACGGGTTAGCCGAATGGACCGGCTTCAAAAATTGGAAGCTTATTGCTTGCGTTACAACTTTCATCTGGCTGGCGTTCGTGATCTATAGCACGCATAATATTCGGATTTCGAATACGTTAAAAAACATGTTTCTTATCAGCGTCTTCTACCCCTTCGTCTATATTGCCATTCCCTTGATTCTATGGATGATTGGCAGTATACGGAACCGTCATAAAGCATTAAGTGCCGATTAACATGCAATAAGTGAACAGATCCAGGAGGACAGATGAAATGCCCAATCGTCTCGCCTCCAAGTCTGCCGCATCTTCTTTTTTCGAAATAGCTGCTTAGCCTACATGCTTCAACTTATCGGGATTCCGGACGAAATATAAGTTTTGAATTTTATTTTCCTTGATATGAAGCATCGCTACCGTATGAATGCCCTCGTTAGAACGAAGAATAAGTGAGGGTTGTCCATTCATTTGGCCGATTTCAATAACCGCGGCTCCCTCAACCATAGAAGCTTGGCGTACCGGACCAAGAAGAAACCGTGCAACTAGCTCTTGCGTTACGATCGGCTCGACGGCGGCAGTCACTTTGCCTCCTCCATCGGAGACAAGGACAACATCCTGATCAAGCATCGATAAAATTTGATTCATGTTTCCTTGCTTGAGCGCAGCCATGAAACCATGAACCCACTCTTGATTGGCTTCCTCCGGATGAACAAGCTCTCCGGCGGAAATCCCCATCTTTGTTCTTGCGCGGCTGAGCAGCTTGCGGCAGTTCACCTCGCTTTTATCAACGAGCTCCGCTATCTCAAGGAAATCAAAGCCAAATGCTTCGCGAAGGACAAAAACAGTCCGTTCCGTAGGAGACAGCCTTTCAAGCAGTACAAGCATCGCATATGACAAGAGATCGTCCCGCACGACCGATTCCATTACATCCTCTTCCGAGCTAAGAAAGGGTTCCGGCAGCCATTCCCCATAATATTGCTCCCGCTTCCGGCGGGCCGACTTTTGCAGATCCCGGCATCGGTTCGTCACCATTTTGCAGAGATATGCTTTTGGCTCAGCCAGCTTCTCAGGGGGTACGTCATGTATTTTCAGAAAAACGTCCTGTACGACATCCTCCGCATCGGATACCGATCCGGTCAGTTGGTAGGCGAGCTTAAACAACAGCCCTTTATATTGATTGTACAATGCTTGCATCATTCCACGTCCATTCCTGCTCATAAAATAAGTTCTTCCAATAATAAAACAAGCTAAAGCCCCTATTTGTGACAAAATGCCCGGATTCTCGTGGTGTCTTTCTACACATTTCTAAATTCGTTTTTAATATGTACAGCATGGCTGATGTCACAGATGAAATCGTATCGTCGTTATATGGTGGAATGGCAAGCGATCGAATGAAAGAGAAAGGAGATGCCGGGTTATCAGATGGAAAGATCGCTCCATGTCACAAGATCAATCGGAGCCTCGTTATATGTTCGAAGGCGCGATTCACAAATACGAAAGAAGAGGTGCAGTTATGACACAACGTATAAACTTTATGAAGGAATCACCGGAGCTTTTCAAAAAATTAATGGAGTTCAGCAACGCCGAGAAAGACAGCGCAATAGAAGAAAAGATCCTCGATCTTGTTCACATCAGAGCTTCGCAAATGAATGGATGCGGATTCTGTCTGGACATGCATGTCAAACAAGCCAAGATCCACGGCGAGAGCGAGCTTCGCCTCTACCATCTTTCGGTATGGAGAGAATCTACTCTATTCGCTCCGCGTGAACGGGCTGCGCTGGCATGGACTGAAGTTCTAACGAAACTGCCTGAGCATGGCGTGTCTGACGAAGTCTATGACCGTGTACGCGGACAATTGTCTGAGAAAGAAATCTCGGACCTGACCTTCTCGGTTATGGCGATCAATGCTTGGAACCGGTTGAACGTCGCCTTTAAGACCGTTCCGGGTTCGGCTGACGCAGCGTTTGGTTTGACGAAAGCAGGTTTAAGCTAATCCGCTGCTGATACTAAGTACGTAACAGGGATAATCGTTAGAGGCCTTGAAATACAATACCTTAGGAGGATCAACATGAAAATCGTAGTTATTGGCGGTACCGGACTTATTGGAACCAAACTTGTGAGCAACCTTCGTCAGCTTGGCCATGAGGCAGTCGCGGCATCTCCTTCCAAGGGCATAAACGCCGTTACCGGCGAGGGGCTGGCCGAGGCGCTTAGCGGCGCTCAGGTTGTCGTAGACGTGGCCAACTCTCCTTCGTTCGAGGACAAGGCTGTATTGGAGTTCTTCGAATCGTCGACGCAAAATCTCCTTGCCGCCGAAGCGGCTGCTGGAGTAAAGCATCACGTAGCGCTATCGGTCGTGGGTACGGACCGCCTTCTCCAAAGCGGATATTTCCGCGCGAAAATGGCTCAAGAAGAACTGATCAAAGCTTCAAAGATCCCTTATACAATCGTTCGCGCAACGCAATTCTTAGAGTTCATTAATAGTATTGCTTATGTAGCAACTGAAGGGGAAACCGTACGTTTACCTGCTGCCCATATTCAACCCATCTTTTCGGGAGACGTTGCTGCCGCGCTGGCCGACTTCACGCTTGAAGCGCCTGTAAACGGTACTCTCGAGCTGGCCGGCCCGGATCGTCTGCCTCTTGACGAACTCGTCCGTCAATTCTTTCGCGTGCAACAAGACCCAAGATTGGTCGTCACCGACGACAACGCCCGCTACTTCGGCGCAGAGTTGAACGATCAATCACTCGTTCCGGGCGATAACCCGCGCATCACTTCGACCCGTTTCGAGGATTGGCTCAACCTCTCCGCGTCCCAAGCGTAATTCGGCACGGCAGCGTCGTTGAGGCGAAAAATTAGCAGTAACCCAATATTCATTACGCGTCAATACAAAGAACCCTGCAAAGGGTTCTTTGTATTTAGCAAGAGGCTGCTAAGAAATATCCGCCACGAGATAAGAATAGTAAAATCGCGCATCTACTATCGTGTCCGTTAGTATTTGCATCGTAGCCGTTAGTTCATTCATTTTTTACACCTTGGTTAGATTGAGATACAAAAACATCGATCAATATCCGCTAATCCATAATCATGTCAATGACTTGTTTCGCAAACGCAGCATAGGGTTCGATCAGATCAGGACTCCGATCAATAGCCCACCTGAGGCTATCGAAAGCCCTTAATAGCAGCAGATGCCTCGTTTCAGATAGGTCTTTTTCACTTATTCCGTACCCGTCCATAAACGCTTTGAATTCCTCGACACTTGCGCTTTCTTCTAGTCCTAGGATTTGGTAATGCATCAATTGGGCAACAGTTGCATGCGGCACCACGCTTACTTCTGCATTCCAATCCAGCAATACAACTTGGTTTGCCTGATTGACAATCGTATTCTTTAAAGAGAGATCTCCATGGTTTAAACCGAAGCGGAACGGTTCATTCTTCAAATTTTCAAACAGTTTTCTTACTCTCTGCGATTCCATCTGAGTGATTACTCCAAGCTCAATCAACCGATCAGACTCCGTCAAACTATTGATATTATACTGCACATACCCTTGCCAACTGCCGTCCGATCCTGCATGAGAAGGTGACTGAAACTCACCGTGGACTGGATCAATCAGATTCCCTCCATATCCCTTCACTTGAATCGAATGAATAAGCTTGGCATATTCGCCCAGTTTCCTCCACACATCGGACTTGGGAACCGTACTGTCCGACCCGTTATTGCCATCTATAAAAGTTTGAATCATATAGGCGGTTTCATCAACGATGCCAATGGACAACACCTCAGGTCCAGGAACGCCAACTGCGGCTGCTTGCTCGATACACCATTTTTCTTTGATAAAGCTTGGAAATGTATCTTTATCATTCATGCGAACAACGACTTTATGGCTCTTAGTTTCGACTACGCAAACCTGATTTGTGATACCTTTACCTATGATTTGGTAAGATGTTTTTGTTTGTTCCTGCAGAAAATCGCCTGCAATTCGTTCGGCTTGTGTTACTACGGAGTCTTCCATAATTTCTTTCATCCTCCTCAAGTGTCGTGCTTCAACGAGCTCTATGCTTTAATATAACTCTGACCGTTCGCTTAATGGCGGATCGCGCTTTTGATCCTAACAACCTTTTCATACTAATAGGGGTCCGCCCATGAAGAGAGTGAAGAATGAACACAAACTGGTTTTTTATTTATGCCTAAGTCTACTAGGACTTTTCCAATATCACTTTTTGAAACTGACAACATCCATCACCTCAATTAACGATCGTTCTAAAGAATAGTCTACCACACACTTTTTTGGTAAGTACGTTTATAACTAAACAATACTGCCTTTCCTGAATCACCTCCATCGTACATCCATGTGATTCTGTGGGCTGTCTTTTAAAATGAAAATTTTTATTGGAAAATGGTTCACAAAAGGAACAAAAGGTAATAATATGTAATTATACGGACATAGGAGGTGTTGAGGGTTGGCTGATTTACTAACGGTTGACCAATTGGCTCAAATGCTTGAATTGCACCCCAGAACGATCAGACGCTATATACGTGATAAACAACTTAAAGCATCAAAAGTTGGTGGAGAATGGAGAATACGAAAGGAGGATGCGGAAGTGTTTATTGGCGGAAGACTCGCTGAGTTAAAGGCGGAAGCAACGGAGGATATTCAGGCTTTTATTCAAGGAAAGGACAGTGAAATCGGAGGTAAACTTCAAGTTTGTACTGTTCTTGATTGTTATGTTGGTACACCAGAAGCTATGAAGATCTCTGAAATCATCATGTGGCACATGAATGAATCAAACCCCAAACGCGGTAAAGCCAAATTTCAATACTTTTACGATGATACCGATAAAAAAGGACGTTATATCATTTGGGGAAACCCGATATTTGTAGGCACTGTACTATCGGCAGTAGGTGAAAGCATTAATAATTAAACTAATAGTACAATCCCCCTGTTTCAAAACGGGGGGATTGTTGCACTCTACTGCCAGTTAGCCCTTCGGATATTGATTCCAAAAATTCCCTGAGTATGTGCCTGCCTGGTCTGAATAGGATGTGACTTTGCCGATTATTGAACCGATTTGTTCCGCTTCCACTCGATTGTCCGTGATGATATAGGATTTACCGTCGTTCACAACAAAGTTGTATGCCAAATCCGCATGAATTGACCCTATTGCAAAAAAAAGTGCTTGCCAGCCAGAGCGGAATTAGCAAAAATAGAGTTTTTCTCAAATACCCCCCCATTGTCTCTTCTCTTAATCAGACGAAATAAAGATGTATACCGCAAATACGGCAAAGAGAGCGGAAGAATCGCTATCGAGCTGCCGACCCTCGCGCTCCGAGACTGACCATAAGCACTACAGCCCCCCGACGACGCCGTACAGGAGCCCTTACCGGATCAGCAGCTCGCACAGCCGTAGGCGATCGCCGGACCTAATGGCTCGTTCTATGGGTGCTGATGGAACTA
This sequence comes from Paenibacillus harenae DSM 16969, assembly GCF_000422465.1. Classification (GTDB taxonomy): domain Bacteria; phylum Bacillota; class Bacilli; order Paenibacillales; family Paenibacillaceae; genus Pristimantibacillus; species Pristimantibacillus harenae. The sequence goes on from NZ_KE383844.1 coordinate 789,734, forward strand.
ATGTATGATTATACTGATTGAGGATCGTACAAATCTAACAAAATCATCTCTTCTATTTTGATGTTATTGGACTGAAAAGAAGCATGACCGACGAATATATTTCAGTGAGGCTTAAGTAGCAAACCAGTCATTCCTTCTTACCAACATGAAGGAAAGTCATTATATTTTATCACGGATGGAGGACAAGATTTTGATTAGTCAAATCAAGGACTTATATCAAGAAGAGATCCGTTATCTTGATTTATACTATTCCTCAGACAGAGTAACGAATTACCTTGAAGATTTAGATTGGATCGAGAAAGAGATCGAAAAACTGTCTCGTTCGCAATGCTTGAAGGATAAACAAGTCATGGCTACCTTTGAAAAATTAAAAGAGAGTACGGTAAAAAGAATCCATAAATGTAGGTTTAAAGATGTTTCAAGTGAAAAAGAGTTTCTTGAATACTGTATAAATGAACTACATCCGCTTCAGTTCGATGCAGTAGTCTAAAAAAATGGTTAGGGCATTCCAATAACCATCCACTTCATGTATCAGAGCATGTCCCGAGTTGGGCGGTGCATCGATAACGGTCCAATGGAATCTTTCTGGGGGGAACCTGGCGGTACCCCTCTAACTCTTGAGCCAAAATTGCACTTCATGATTATTTATGGGTTCATTCTTTATCAAAGTTGAAAATATCTGCTCATTTTTAACCTCTAAAATATACTCCTTATACACATTGAACTGTGACCCGTGAAATAGACACTTTGAAAAAAGTGTCTATTTCACGGGTTTTTGTGTTTTAATTAACATACTAAATAGAACGGGGTATAACTTTCATCATGTCTAAACGCAAATGTTTTACACCAATGCAGATTAAAATACTTGAATCAAATCCTAATGTCGTGCACGTTTCAGAGAAAGCAATTACATATAGCCCTGAGTTTAAACGGTACGCAGTAAAGGCATACATGAGCGGCATCACACCTATGCAGATCTTCACTGATGGTGGATTCGAAACCACAATAGTTGGGACAAGAAATCCTAGAGCCTCTCTAGAACGTTGGTGGAGATCGTACAGAGCTT
>NZ_KE383845.1:0-45895 GCF_000422465.1 Paenibacillus harenae DSM 16969
CGTATCCGGAATTGAAAACTTATATGACGCTATCCAAACCGGAGCCGTCAAAGCTTCAGCTATTAGCGACCGTTTGAGTAAACTTGAGGAAGAACGCGAATCAATCCAACTGCAATTAGATGAAATCGAAGTGGCGCCCGTTTACCGCGACTATAAGATCGTACATAAGCGGATGAAGGAATTTAATAAGGCATGGCCGTTCCTCACCGAGCCGGAGCAGAAACGGATGCTCAGAAGCGTTGTGACCCATGTCGTCCTAAATAAAGATGAAGACCATGAAGTCATATGGAATGCTACATAAGCTTGTTTTTCATTATTATGGTGTTTCGGCAAAACGTTTAACAAAATGAAGATGCAGTACGATTTCGGCCTCAGTAAAATTTATGAACTCGTCATTAATTCGAATCCCTGCTACGCTTTCCTGCTGGAGGGCAATTCCCTCATTCAAAACAAGCTGATCGTTGCCCACGTCCTTGCCCATTGCGACTTCTTCAAAAACAACGCCCGCTTCGGCGTCACGAACCGAAATATGGTCGAGAGCATGTCCGCCACGGCCGACCGCATCCATCAGTATGAAATGGATTACGGAACCGATGTTGTGGAGAAGTTTATCGATGCCATTCTCGCGATCCAGGAGCATGTCGACCCGACGCTCATCAAGCCGTATCAGCTGGATAAAAAACGGTATATCGAAATGGTTCAGAAGGATAACGAACGGTCCTCGGGGCTGTATGTTCCGTCACGTTACGATGATCTGTGGGGTCTCGAGCCCGACCCGGATGCAGAATCGGCCGCCGCTTCGCTCGCCGCTGACGCCAAGCGGTTCCCGCCGCGCCCGGAGAAGGATATCGTCTGGTTCATTGAAGAATACTCCACGGTGCTGGAGGATTGGCAGCGCGACATTCTCTCCATGCTTCGCGACGAGATGTTATACTTCTGGCCGCAGATCGAAACGAAGATCATGAACGAAGGCTGGGCTTCCTACTGGCATCAGCGGATCATACGCGAGCTGGACCTTACGAGCGACGAGACCATCGAATTCGCGAAGCTGAACTCCTCCGTCGTGGTACCGTCGAGGCATACGCTTAATCCGTATTATTTGGGACTGAAAATATTCGAGGATATCGAGAAGCGCTGGGACAATCCGACGAAGGAAGAACAGGCGCGTTTTGGCCGCGTGCCCGGCAAAGGGCGGGAGAAAATTTTCGAGGTGCGCGAGCTGGATTCGGATATCTCCTTCTTGCGCAATTATTTGACGAAAGAGCTTGTGAACGAATTGGATCTTTATATTTTCGAGAAAAAAGGCCCGGAGTGGAAAATAACCGACAAGGCGTGGGAAAATATACGCGACCAGCTCGTTTATTCCAAGGTGAACGGCGGCTTTCCAAGCTTGCTGGTAAAGGACGGAGATTTCAATCGCACCGGCGAGCTTTATATTATACATGAGTACGAGGGAATGGAGCTGGATTTGAAATACGTCGAGCGAACGCTCCCACATGTCGTTCAGCTGTGGGGCAAAAATGTCCATTTGGAGACGATTGTCGAGGATAAAAAAATCGTGTTCAGCTGTGACGGAAAGAAAACGAGCAGGAAGTTTGTGTGAGTTGGAATTGCCGCCGCCCGGCGCGCTTGGCCAGGCAGGCGGTATTTTTTTATTAGCAAGCTTCTAAGTCTCCAACGTCTCCGCGGTTATATTAACTCCGTTTTAACAGCGTTCGCCTCTTCAAAAAATCAAATGGCATTATTTAATCAGACCCGATCTCAGCCTCACCGAATAAATCATCTCCCCTTAGAAAAAAATAAGGCCGTATTCAAATCCAATCTAAGCGGGGTAAGAAAATGAAAAAAACGTTAATGGTTTTTAGTTTTTTGGCTTGTTTGTTGATGTTGACCGCCATACCTGCTTTTGCTGACAACGTTCATCGCAACACAAATAACGTGGGCAGCTATGATTATCGCAACAACAACGATACAACGATTGGCAATGAGATGCGCAATGACGTTAACCGCGGAATTAACAACACCAATCGTGCGCTTGGAACGGACATTGACCCCATCGATCGTACGAACAACAGAACGACGATGAACGGCACCAACAACTACAGAACGAATAATGTCCGTGCGACCGCTGCTGCTGACAATGACGGTTTTGACTGGGGCTGGGTTGGTCTTCTGGGTCTCATCGGCTTAGCCGGTATGAGAAACCGCGATCGCGAACGCACCTAATTTGTCATAACTTTGTTTTAATTGAAGCAGAATGACTAAACACCCTGAGAATGCTGCAGGGTGTTTAGTATTTACCATGTCTCAAGAAGCAGGAGGCTGAGCTAACGTGGAGGCAGTAAAAGAGAAAATCACCGAACAAGCATTATCGATTTTTGCGCTGGGCGGCGTTCATGAGATAGGGAAAAATATGTATGTCGTTCAATATGCCGATGATATTGTTGTCATTGATTGCGGCTCTAAGTTTCCGGACGAAAGCTTGCTTGGAATCGATTTAATTATTCCCGATATCAGCTATTTACTGGAGAACCAGGATAAGGTTCGCGGTCTTATCGTCACTCACGGTCACGAGGATCATATCGGCGGCATCCCGTATATCCTTCAACGATTAAATATTCCGATTTACGGCTCGCAGCTGACTCTCGGGTTAATAAAAGGAAAGCTGAAAGAAAACCATCTGCTTAAACAATCCAAACTTATTGAAATCCATTCCGATTCCGATATCGAATTAGGCTCAATCCGGCTCGGTTTTTTCCGGACGAATCACAGTATTCCCGACTGTCTGGGCGTCGTCTTTTATACGCCCGAGGGTACAGTTGTACATACAGGGGATTTTAAATTCGATCTGACTCCTGTAAACCATCAGTATCCTGATATTCATAAGATGGCCAGCATCGGTGAACAGGGCGTGCTAGCCTTATTGTCCGAGAGCACAAACGCGGAGCGTCCCGGTTTCACCCCATCCGAGCGTCTCGTTGGCGAGCACATTGAAGAAGCCTTCAAGAAAGCGCGCAACCGCATTTTCATCTCCACCTTCGCTTCGAATGTCCATCGCTTGCAGCAGGTGATCGACGCGGCGTTAAAGACGGAACGGAAGCTTCTTCTATTGGGAAGAAGCATGATTAACGTTGTTCCGATTGCATTGGAGCTTGGTCATCTTACCATGCCGGAAGGCATGCTCGTTGAAGCGAAAGAAGCGAATGCCCTGCCCCGAGACAAGCTTGCCGTATTGTGTACCGGCAGTCAAGGCGAGCCGATGGCCGCATTGTCCCGCCTAGCCAGCTCTACTTACCGGCAGTTCGAAATATTAGCGGAAGATACGGTTATTTTCGCGGCCTCGCCTATTCCCGGCAATGAGCGCAACGTCGCCAGCATTGTAGATAATTTATTTTTGCTTGGCGCAAATGTGATTTACGGATCCGGAGCAGCGACGGGAATGCACGTCTCCGGCCATGGCTCCCAGGAGGAGCTGAAACTTATGCTAACATTGATGAAGCCTAAGTATTTTATCCCGGTTCACGGCGAATACCGGATGCTGTATCAGCATCGCTTATTAGCCGAATCGGTTGGTGTAGAGAGGGACAATATCTTCCTTCTTCGAAACGGGGACGTCGTGGACATTCAGAACGAAAAAGCGATTCAAAGCCGAAAAATTGCGGCTGGCAATACACTGGTTGACGGATGGGGGATCGGAGATGTCGGAAACGTTGTTCTACGGGACCGGAGACATCTGGCCGAAGACGGCATTCTGATTATCGTCGTAACGATGTCCAAATCGGATGGAGCGATCTTGTCCGGGCCCGATATCATATCGCGTGGTTTCGTCTATGTCCGGGAATCGGAGGGGCTGTTGGAAGAGGTTAATCGTTTGGTCGTGCTCTCGATCAAGGAGCTCCAGGATAACGGCGAACTAGTCAAATGGAATATTTTGAAGCATAAAATAAAAGAGTCGATCGGCAAATTCTTATATGCGCAGACGAAGAGAAGGCCGATGATCCTCCCGATCATTATTGAGGTTTAAAACATGAAACCCCTCGTCCAACCGACAAGGGGTTTTAACCATTTTAATGTACGATTCCATCCACGAACCGTCCATGCTCCGGAACGGCGATCTCCTGGAATTTGTCCGACAACAGCTTCAAGTTCGCTTTCAGCGACTCGCCGAACATCGGCTCCCCGTGTCCCGTAATCGCTAAATAAGGCTGGAGGGCCGCAAGCTTCTTGACCGATTGCTCCGCTTGTATCCAATCCGTCGTAAAATATTTGGGAGGACCGTTGATTTCCTGTTCCTGCGTCATCACTTTATATAGCGATTCCTGCTTAACCGTCACGAACGCATCTCCGGCAATAAGCGTTCCGTCCTTCCCGCGGAATAAAGAAATGTGGCCTGGCGTATGTCCGGGGGTATGAATGTATTTCCATCCGGGAAGCCCGGGGACGCTTCCATCCTTGGGGAGCGGCTTGACGCGGTCGTCGAGATCGATGCCGTCATGGGGAAAGAAGGGCGACATTTCAGACACGAGCCCTCCGTTTACCGTCGGATCGCCAGGCGGATAATCGGCCTCTCCCGTCAAATAAGGCAGCTCGAGCTTATGCGCATAAACCGGAACGTTCCAATGCTCGATCAGCTCCATAATGGCCCCGACATGGTCAAAATGGCCGTGAGTTAAAATAATCGCCTCAGGCGCGGTTTCAAACCGTTCTTCCGCTGCTTTAATAATTCTTGCGGCGGATCTCGGCATTCCCGCATCTACCAGCACCCAGCCGTCTTCCTTCCGCTCGGGGTCTCCGATGAAACATACATTTACGATTTGAACAGGATAACAAAAAATATCCGGCCGGTAAGCAAGGCCCTCGCCGTTTGATGTCGACGTCAGCGGCATAAACGTATGCTCGAATGAACTTTCCAACGTGTGTGCGCCTCCTTATTTATCATCACTCTCCTCTATAAACTGTCCAAATGCAAATCGCTTATTCCGCCCTGGGCTTAGCCGGATCGCAATTGGGCGCAGGAGCCGCTCCGCACTCCGAAAGCTTTAACAAATAATAGCATTCTTCACGAAACATATGATCGGGCACAAGCGGATTTATCCGGCTCAGCAATTCCGCGCTTAGCCCCATCTCTTCCACTTCCTGCAGAAATTTCATAAACACGGAAATTTCGACGTTAACGTCCGAATGAAATTTGGCAAGTGCCGGAAAATGCGGCCTCATTGTCCTCATATAACCGGCAAGCTCTATCGCCTTCAAATAAAAAGCGTTAAAATGCTTTTCAAACTTATCGCTTTTTTCAATCAACCGCTTCTCGACCGCATCCAAATCCATGGCGATGGATGCAGCATGACCGGCTGCGTCCGGCAGCCACAGCAGATCGTGATGCAGAGAAGGGAAATGAGGAACCGGCTTTCCTTCCACCAGCGCGGCCAAAATTTTCAAATATTCCTCAAGCTCATTGACCATATGGTTGAGGAAGGTCGGCGTAAGGCCGATAATGACTTGCCCGAGCAGAAGACGGTCTAACAAATGCAGCTTAAATGACCGCAGGTTTACCGCCGCTTCTTGCGCAGCCTTATTCAGCTCCGATAATTGATCAACAGTGCCTTGCATACGGGCTCTTTCCAGCAAATGATCAAAGTGACTTATGAATTGCACCGCGAGCTCGGCGTCCCCCCGTTCCTCGGGGGAGAGCGCGTGATAGATGAATCTTGCGTGATCCCCTAATATCTGCAGCCAAAACCGGTGTTCAAACCATGCAGCTTCCATTCTTCGTATCCCTCCTGACGTTTATACCGCTAAACTCATATCTATGTGAGGGATAACTTGATTTATTCTAGCGAATGACATTCTTCATCGAATATATCTTCAATAATTTAAAGGAGTCCATTGAACGCTGACAAGCAGAAACGCCTGTCGGCGTCCTTGTCTGAGGACGCAACCGTTTCGCGGTGAAATATAGCCCATTATGTGCGAAACCTATAAAGTCTTATATTTTAAAATAAACCGGATTGTCACGTGAAGACGAACAAAACCCATGCTGCTGACAGCATGGGTTTTGTTCTTGCGCTTATTGCTGGGAATAATTGGAGTAGCCTGCCGATTGGTTATTCGTATTCGTAAATGCGGGAATTTGATGGGAAGCGGAATTGGCGATTTGATTACAAAGGCCTGAGATGTGCTGCAGCTGCTGCATAGCGGTCTGATGGCCCTGAAGCGCCGTTTGAATCACTTGCGCCGCATGCTTCTCGCGCTGTGCGAGCTGTTCAAGCTGGATCGCATTTTGCTGCTCTTGCTGAAGCAGCTGCTGATATTGCATAGAAGCTTGCTGTGTTTGCTGCGCGAGTTGCTGGATAAGCTGCTCGCAATGAGCAAGCTGCTGGTTTATCTGCGTGTTGGATTGCATTTGATGCATGGGTTCTCCTCCAGAAATAGTTAGATTTTTTTACTCAACTATTATGTTCTTGTGGAGACTAATATATGCTGGAAAAAAAAGTGCAATCCGCTACTCCTCCAAATTCCGAACATCTACCGTAACGTGAAGCATTTGCTCGCCTGTGCCGCGGTACACGCCCTTTACCGGTACGATATCCTTATAATCGCGCCCGTGTCCAAGTTTAACGTATCGCTCGCCGACGGGATCGGCATTCGTCGGATCGAAGCTGCACCAGCCCAGACCCGGGACGAAAGCTTCGACCCATGCATGCGAGGCTTGCTCAAAGTCGGCGGCACCGCCCTGCAAATCACCCACAAAATGATATCCGCTCACATATCTTGCCGGAATGCCGAGCGTGCGGCTGCAAGCGATCATTAAATGCGCAAAATCCTGGCACACACCGCGCTTTCGTTCGAACATGTCAGCGATCTTCGTCTTCACGTCCGTCGCATTAGGATCATAGACGAACTCGGTGCGAATCTTGCCGGATAGCCCCGTAAGCCAATCCAATATGCTGATTCGCGCTCCTCCGGCTCCGGCAGCCGCAAGCTCGCCGGCGTATTGCTCCACTTCATCCGTCATTGCCGTATATCCCGTCGGGAGCAAAAATTCCGTGAAGCGGTTCTCCGCCTCCTCGGTCTTCAGCCACAGCCAAGCTTGCTCCGTCGAACGTTTGCTTAAGAGCTGCGCCCTATCTTCCGAATTCGGCGCCTGCTTCGTGACGACGGTCATCGCCGTACGGATCGTCAACCGTTTATGCGGGTTGTTCACGGAGAACGCATGCACACGGTTACCGAAATAATCCTCATACGTAAATAAGGAAGCATTCGGCTCGATCGCTATCGCCTGCTGGTAGCAGGACTGCCGCTCATTCGTGCTGGGCGTCAGTCTGATTTCATTGACACTGTCCGTAACCGGCTCCGCGTATTCGTATTGCGTCACATGTGAAATACTCAGCTTCACGCGCTTGCCTCCCCCATACGAAAAAAAGTTTTGGCGAAAGCCAGCCCCAGCTGCTGGCAAGCGTCTAGCAAATGAACGATGATCGCTCCGCTCCGGTCAACCATGATATCCTCGCGCTCCAGGCAAGCCAAGTCCGCTTTTACCTTGCCGACCTGTCGAATAATGCGGTCATGCGCCGCGCATAACTGCTTATCCTGCAGCTGGATCAGACGCAAATGTTCGTCCAGCGTATGTAGCGCGAAATGCAGGGAACGCGGAAACGCGCTGTTCAGAACGACGAATTCCACGATAGAGTCGACCGAAATGCCATCCGCATAACAACGGCGAAAGGCTTGATAGCCGCTAACCGAACGAAGGACAGCCTGCAAATAAGGATAAGAGCCGGCGTTGTTCCAGTCTTCGCCGGCAGCCGCGTTGCCTACCGCTTTGATGATCCTCAGCGTATTCTCGGACCGTTCCAAATATCTTCCGCATTCGATAAAATGCCATTCGTTCTCCCGTGGCATGACCGATTGGCTTACGCCCAGAAATAAAGCCGCCCACTCCTTGATCCGGCCAAAAAACATATGGGGCGACTCTCGCAGCAATTCATCCGGATGCTTCTCGCGCAGCCATAAATAAAAGGCGTTCGTCGTGTCCCATAGTTCACTCGGCACCTTCTCCCTGAGCGTACGGAGGTTTCCGCGGGCATGGCTGACGCATGACACCAGAGAATTCGCGTTATCGCGGTCGAGCGTCGTATAGAAGAGGACATCCCTTTCGTTATAGGTGCCGTATTGCTTCTCATACGCCTCCCTGCTACCAAGCGCATCTACGATTCTTACCCATTTCAAACCGGGCTCCGGCGTCTCAGGCTCCGATCCGTCCGGAGCGGCGTTTTCCCCATCCACCTGCAGGTGATAATGAACATCAATCAATCTCGCATGATTCTCCGCCCGCTCCATATAGCGGCCAATCCAAAACAATGCCTCTGCATTCCGGTTCAGCACCCGCATTCCCTCCAATATTTCATCGATTAAGCACCCACGTATCCTTGACGCCGCCGCCCTGTGAAGAATTGACTACAAGCGAACCTTCCTTCATCGCAACACGCGTTAAACCGCCTGGAATGACATGTACTTCCTCCCCCATTAGAGAAAAAGCACGCAAATCGATATGACGCGGCGTCATGCTGCCGTCCACCATAACCGGAGCGCGCGACAGCTTCATAGTCGTCTGTGCGATATACCGCTCCGGGTCACGCTTGATCGCTTCCGCGAAGGACTGCAGCTCCTTCGTCGACGCGGTGGGACCGATCAGCATGCCGTAGCCGCCGGACAGCGACGTTTCCTTCACGACAAGCTCGCTGAGATGCTCAAGCACATAATCCCTTTCCTCTTTGCGCGACAAAATATAAGTCGGTACGTTATGCAATACCGGTTCTTCCCCTAAATAATAGCGAATCATATCCGGCACATAGGCATATACTGCTTTGTCGTCGGCAACACCCGTCCCCGGCGCATTCGCAATGGCTATGTTTCCGGCGCGATAGGCATTCATTAACCCCGGCACGCCAAGCAGCGAATCCGGAAGAAAGGCTAGCGGATCCAGAAAGTCATCATCAATTCGGCGATAAATGACGTCAACCTGACGGAGACCGCTTATATCGCGCAAATAAATTTTGTGGTCTTTGTAAACGAGATCTCCGCCTTCAACAAGGTGGATGCCCATCTGCTGCGCCAGGAACGCATGCTCATAATAGGCGGAATTAAAGGAACCGGGCGTCAGCAGAACAATAAGCGGATCACGTTTGCCGTTAGGGGAAAGGGCGCGGAGCGAACTAAGGAAACAATTCAAACTGCGGTCGATGCTTTGTACCGAACTAGACAAATATAAATCGTGGAACAGCTCGCTCATCAACGTTCTGCCCTTAAATAAATAAGAAAACCCCGAAGGCGAACGCAAATTATCCTCGAGCACAAAATAACGGCCTTTCTCGTCGCGAATCAAATCAATACCCGATGCTGTAATATATACGCCGCCCGGAACATGTAGACCAGCCATTTCAGGCCTGAAATACGTATTAGCCACAATCATTTTCCTCGGAATAATTCCGTCGGCAACAATCCGTTGTCCATGATAAACATCGTGAACGAAAGCATTCAAAGCGCGAATCCGCTGCCTTACGCCGCGCTCCACCCCTTCCCATTCATGCTTCGGTATAACTCTCGGGATATAATCGAACGGAATCGTCCGCTCGAGCGGTTCATTGTACGCACCGTTATGGAGCGTGAATGTAATGCCTTCCTCCATCATTCTTTGGTTAATCGCTTGCTGACGGACGGCGAGTTCTGCAGGCTTCATTCTGACAAATAACCGATGGACGGCGTCATAGTGGGCGCGTACAGAAAAGTCTTTGTCGAACATTTCATCATAAAATGTCTGCGGATCATAATACTGCGATTGCGACTGTTTGGCCGTCGACATGACTACCGCCTCCTGTCATATTTCCTAACATTCATTGCCGATACGGTTATAAATGTTAGGATTATCATACTAAAATCTGAAAATTGTGTCAACTTATCTAACAAGAAAGCAGGAACCCTCCGAATGAGAGAATTCCTGCATCGACTAGTTCTCTTAATAATGTATGCGTCTTATCCTGCGATTGCGAGGCCGATTTGGCGGTCGCACCCTTTTATTATTAGCCTATTTCAACCTTTTTAAAACCTGTTGGCATTATAGAAAAGCTGACAGACTTTTGTCCATCAGCTTTTCTGTCCATCATTCGCCGGTTCTCCCGGATGCGGCCTAACGATTGAGCAGGCTTCCCACATAACGCAGAAGCTCGTTTGAACAGACCGGGCAATATCCGTGTTCATCCATCAATCGCTTCGTTACTTCGTTAATACGCTTCAATTGACTTTCATCCGGCGTCTTGGTGGAAGTCGTTATTTTCACGATATCCTTCAAGTCCGCGAACAACTTCTTCTCAACGGCTTCGCGAAGCCGCTCATGGCTCGTAAAATCGAACTTTTTCCCTTTGCGGGAATAAGAAGAGATCCGAATCAATATTTCTTCGCGGAATGCCTTTTTCGCATTTTCCGATACGCCGATTTGCTCCTCGATCGAGCGCATGAGACGCTCATCCGGATCCATCTCTTCGCCGGTCAGCGGGTCTTTGATTTTGCTCCAATTGCAATACGACTCGATATTATCCAAATAATTTTCGAACAGCGTTCGGGCGGACTCCTCGTAGGAATAGACGAAAGCCTTTTGAATCTCCTTCTTGGCCAGCAAGTCGTATTCCTTGCGCGCTACGGAGATAAAGTTTAAATAACGCTCTCGTTCTTCCTTCGTAATGGACGGGTGCTGATCAAGGCCGTCCTTCAGCGCCCGCAGCACGTCAAGCGCATTGATGCACTGCGTATCCCGTTTAATAAGCGCGCTTGAAATACGGTTAATGACGTACCGCGGATCAATGCCCGTCATGCCTTCTTCCTGGTACTCGTTTTGCATTTCCTTTAGATCCGCTTCCTTGAAGCCCTCGATCTCTTCCCCATCGTACATCCGCATTTTTTTGACAAGGTCCATGCCCTGCTTTTTCGTTTCCTTCAGCCTTGTTAGTATGGAGAAAATAGCAGCCGCACGCAGCGCATGCGGCGCAATATGGATGTGCCTCATATCGCTCTGTGAAATCAGTTTCGCATAAATCTTCTCTTCCTCCGACACCTTCAAGTTATAGGGAACCGGCATGACGATCATCCTGGAATGCAAGGCCTCATTCTTTTTATTGCTGATGAACGATTTATACTCCGACTCATTCGTGTGGGCGATGATAAGCTCATCTGCGCTTATAAGCGCGAAACGCCCGGCTTTGAAATTCCCCTCCTGCGTCAAGGATAATAGGTTCCACAAAAACTTCTCATCGCATTTCAGCATTTCCTGAAACTCCATTAAACCGCGGTTCGCCTTGTTAAGCTCCCCGTCGAACCGGTAAGCGCGCGGATCCGATTCCGAGCCGTATTCCGTGATCGTCGAGAAGTCGATACTGCCCGTAAGATCCGCTATATCCTGCGACTTCGGATCCGAGGGACTAAATGTGCCGATGCCGACGCGGTTATCTTCGGATATAAACACCCGTTCGACAAGCACTTTTTCAATATTGTTATCATATTCCGTTTGCAGCCTCATCTGGCAGGAGGGACATAAATTCCCTTCTATACGTACGCCAAGCTCCTTCTCGATCTCCGGCCGAAGCTCCTGAGGAATGAGGTGCAGGGGATCCTCGTGCATGGGGCAGCCCTTAATCGCATAGACGGCGCCCCGATCCGTTCTGGAGAATCGTTCGAGGCCCTTCTTAAGCATCGTAACAATGGTGGATTTCCCCCCGCTGACAGGACCCATAAGCAGCAATATTCTTTTCCTGACGTCCAGCCTGCGAGCAGCCGAATGGAAATACTCCTCAACCAGCTTCTCGATCGCGCGATCCAGACCGAAAATTTCCTGCTCGAAAAATTTATAACTTTTGCGGCCATTAGCCTCTTCGACCCCATAAGATTCAATCATCTCGTAAACGCGAGAATGTGCAGTCATGGCCGGGGTCGGATCCTTCCTGAGCAGCTCGATATATTCCTTGAACGTACCAGTCCATGTCAGCTTTTCACTCTCTGCCCGGTAATCTGATATTCGTTTAAATATGTCCATTCCGTGCCTCCTCCCATCGCTTCCGCATTCCACTAACCGTTCTACGCCCGGGATTGGTTTCTAGACGCTTTCTCGAGTAGTTCCAACTTTTACTGAAGTATTACATTTCTATGCTTATTCAGAGCGGAAATTGCACACTATTTTTGTCCTTCATCCGGCAAATTCCGACAAGCCGACAGAATCCTTTGTTATAATGGCATTAAATGATGTGTCAGGATTGCATGGAGAGGAGTAAGTGAAATTGGCCGTATCACGCGAGGAGGAGCTTTATTCTCCGATAAAAAAGTACTATGAGCAGCTAGGCTTCATTGTCAAAAGCGAGGTGCTCCATTGCGATTTGGTCGCCATACGCCCCGATCAATCGGAAACGATAATTGTCGAAATGAAAAAAACGTTCAATCTTGCCCTGCTGCTGCAAGGAGTTGAACGTTTGCGTTTAAACGGTCAGGTCGTGCTCGCCGTGGAGCGGAACCGCAAGAAGAGCGGGGCTCACAACCAACGGTTCGGCGACCTTACGGAATTGTGCCGCATGCTCGGACTCGGGTTCATGACGGTCACTTTCTATAAAACAAAGCCGCCGGTCATCGAGATCCTATGCGAGCCCGGCGAACCGCCTCAGCGCGGCGTAAGGCGCAGGAAGCAGGCAAAACTGTTGATGGAATTCAAGGAGCGCAGCGGCGATTATAATGTAGGCGGCAGCACGCGGCGGAAACTGGTTACCGCCTATCGCGAGAAAGCGCTGCGCTGCGCGCATGCCCTTCAATTGTCAGGACCGCTTGCGCCGAGAGAGGTTTCCGCCATTACCGGCTACAGCCGCAGCGGAGAGACGCTGCGGGCTAACTATTACGGCTGGTTTGAACGGATCGAACGCGGCAAGTATAAACTGCGTCCCGAGGGCGCAGCCGCATTAGAAGAATATCGCGACGTCATCGCCGAATGGGCGGCCTCGATCAACTCCGCGCCGTAAACTCGCCGATCGCTTCCGCGAGGCGCTCTACGCCAAGCTTCGTACGCGCGCCCGTGTTGTACGTGTAGTTCAGCCGGGCCGTGTTCCGCTGCGGCTGTTCCGCAAAGAACGCGCTCCCCGGCACGAACGCAACGCCCTTCCGAACCGAGCCCCGCAGCAGCGCATCGGCATCGAGCCCGTCAGGAAGCTCAAGCCAAAGGAACATACCGCCTTTCGGCATAACCCAACTCACATCCCGAAGCCCTTGCCGCTTCAGCAGTTCATGCATCTCCATCATTCGCTCGCCGTAAGCTTTCGAGATAAGGCGAATATGATCGTCAAGATTAAACCCGGAGAGCAGCTGGCTTAATATTTGCTGGTCGATCGTGCTGGAATGCAAATCGGCGGCTTGCTTCGCTTTTGCAACCATACGAATGACGCCGCTGTCGCCGATTGCCCAGCCGGTCCGAAGCGCAGGCGCCACGGTTTTGGAGAACGTGCTAGTATATAGAACGGTACCTTTCTCCGCACGGCCGTCAAGCGAGAAAAGGGTAGGAAACCGCTCGCTCGTCTCAAATTTGATGTCGCCGTAAGGATCATCCTCGATAATCGGCATTTGATGCTGTTTGCACAGCTCAAGCAGCTTTCGCCTGCGTTCCACGCTCCATACGCGACCGGTCGGATTGCCGAACGTAGGCACCGCATAGAGTAATTTGGGGCGATGCTCGCGAATCAGCCGTAACGCATCTTCGGGAATGATGCCATGCTCATCGCTTTCAGCCGCAACTACCTTGAGTCCCTGCAGAGCAAAAACCTGCAGGCTGGCCAAGTAGGTCGGCTTCTCTACCAGAACAACATCGCCGGGCTCCGTGAGCACGGAAACGAGCAAATCAATCGCCTGCTGGGAACCGGTCGTCAATATCATTTGTTCTGGATTCACAATCATTTGTTTCGCAGCCATACGTTCGCACAATTGCTCCCGCAGCGGTAAATGTCCCTCCGTCAAGCCATATTGCAAGGCGCTTGAACCTTCGGCAAATACGCGGTCGGCCGCTTCCTTCACCGCCTGAACCGGGAACAGTTCTTCCGCAGGCAGCCCGCCCGCGAACGAAATCATATCCTTGCCCTGCGTCAGCTTCAAAATATCTCTTACCACGGACGATTTGAGCTGTGAAACCCTGGATGAAAACCGGTAGTCCATTTTATTCGCTCCTTCCGCAAGCTTACAGCGCATGCTTACTTATAGATTCTATGTTAACAATGTGTTCACAACTTTTAAAGTTTTCTTTTTGACCGGCGTTGGGTATAATAAAGACAGCTTATTGGAGGTGCAGGACAGATGAACTTTATTATTGTCATGACTGTGTTCGTATTGTTTATTGTTGCAATGCTTACCAGCTCCTACAATGACGACAAAACAAAAGGACTATAAGCTGGCCTTCCGGGCTTATATTCAAACAAATGAAGCTTCCCTCGCGAGCACCGGCTCATCTAAGGGAAGCTTCATTTCGTTACAGCGCGGGCTGCAGCACCGTTTATTGCTGAAGCACCGCCATTTCTTCCAAGCACACTCCACATACGTAACGTTCCTTGAACTCGCTAACTTCTGCCATCGAGCCGCAGAATACGCATTTTGGACGGTAGCGCTCAAGTATAATATGATCACCTTGGACGAAAATTTCAACGGGATCGCCCTCGTTCATTAGATAACGTTTACGCAACGATTTTGGAAGCACAATTCGACCAAGTTGGTCCACTTTCCTTACCACGCCTGCTGGTTTCATCTTCTCACCTCTTCTGTGTCTAGTATCGCAAGCCGTTTTGAGAAACCACTGCGTTATAGTCATTCGATAGGACTTTCTCTTTTCCTTCCGAAATTAATAATTTCTTAATATCCTGCAATCATTTTTTGTATTTATACAAAAAATTCCACATCCAGTTTATATGAATGGGATCATTTAAGTTAAACCCGGAAATTGATTTTGTCTTAACGCTTCATACAAAATAATGGCTGCAGAATTCGATAAATTTAGCGACCTCACCTTGTCTGTCATTGGCATTCTGATGCATGTGTCCAGGTTAGCGTCGATCAGCTCCTGCGGCAGCCCCTTCGTCTCTTTGCCGAACACGAACAAATCTCCGTCGCGATATTCGAAGTCCGAATACGTTTTGTTTGCTTTAGTGCTGGCATAGAAAAAACGGCTTTGCGGAAATAAAGCAAGCACCTCGTCAAACGAGTTGTGATATTCGATATGCACGGAATGCCAATAATCAAGTCCCGCCCGCTTCAGGGTCCGGTCATCCGTATCGAAACCCAGCGGCCTAACCAAATGCAAATGCGCCCCTGTTGCCGCGCATGTTCTTGAAATATTGCCCGTGTTGGCCGGGATCTCCGGCTCTACCAATACGATATGAAATGCCATCGTTCCTATTCCACCTTTCATTCTGCCTATTATACACGAACGGCTTCACAATTTTACATCCATTTTACGTACCGTTAATCTAACGCATAAGGTCGGCCTTCATAATAGTGCTTATAACAGGCGCAAACATGAAGGAGAGTTGAACAATGCGAAAAAAGATTTTGGTCGTGGATGACGAGCCTTCCATCTCCATGCTGATTGAATTTAATTTGAAGCTTGCAGGCTTCGACGTGCGTTGCGTGAATGACGGAGAAGCCGTATTCGACATGTTAAAGCCGTTTCGTCCCGATTTGATTGTTCTAGATCTCATGCTGCCCAAAATGGACGGAATCCAGGTTTGCCGCGAGCTTCGCAAACAGAGCAACGCCGTACCGATCGTCATGCTTACAGCGTTACAGGACGTTACGGATAAAATCGCCGGACTCGATAACGGCGCCGATGACTATATGACGAAGCCTTTCAGCCCGCAGGAGCTTGTGTCCCGGATCCAGGCGATATTCCGCAGAGTTCAGTCCCTGCCGGGAACGGCCGATGAAACATCCTTTGAGATCGGCCGGTTAAACATTCGTGTCGAGCAGCGCGAAGTTTATTTGGAAGGCAAGCCGGTCGAGCTAACGCCCAAAGAGTTTGAACTGCTGCTCTTCTTATGCCGCCATAAAGGAAAAGTACTGAGCCGCCAGCAGCTGCTGCATGGCGTATGGGACTACCATTTTCTCGGGGATACGCGTATCGTGGACGTTCATATCAGCCATTTGCGCGACAAAATCGAGAAAAATGCCCGAACTCCGGAATATATTATGACGGTCCGAAATGTCGGCTACAAGCTGCACGGACCTAATATGGCGGAGAACTCAATCGCTCAAGCATAAACGACGGCTGTCGCTTCGCACGAGTCGCTGAAATCATAAGGATTAATTCATTCCACTTCAATGCGGCTTAAGGCCCATGCGCGTTCGCATGGGCCTTTTCCCTCGTTTTATGGCCAGATCGATACTTGCATGGCGCGTTATAAAATAGGAAGCCGTTCCAAAGCAACAGCATGCTGCAGAAGGATTGGCTTTCCGGTTAACGTTCAGGATTTAACCGTTCCGTTTCTGGAAATCAGCCATAAATTGCGCGAGCGCCTGGCAGCTTTCGAGCGGTACGGCATTGTAAGTCGATGCGCGGAGACCTCCGACGTCGCGGTGACCCTTTAAACCGACGAAGCCCTCCTGCTCCGATTCCTTCACGAACTTCTTCTCCAGCTCTTCGCTTTGAATGCGGAACGTAATATTCATCAGTGAACGGCTTTGCGGCTGCGCACAGCCGACGTAGAAGCCGCCGCTTTGATCGATGGTTTCGTAAATCAGTTTCGTCTTGTCGCGGTTGTATTGCTCGATTGCAGCAACGCCGCCTTTATCTTTGATCCATTGCAGCACAAGACTCACCATATAGACCGAGAAGGACGGAGGCGTGTTATACAGCGAGCTGCTCTTGGCGTGTGTTTCATAGCGGAACATGGCCGGAATCGTTTTCGGGCTTTCCTTCACAAGATCGTCGCGGATGATAACAACCGTAACGCCGGACGGCCCCAGATTTTTTTGCGCTCCGGCATAAATAACGCCGAATTTGCTCACATCGATAGGACGGGACAAAATGTCGCTCGACATGTCCGCGACTAGCGGGATGTCTCCCGTTACCGGAAATTCCGAAAATTGCGTGCCGCCGATTGTTTCGTTCGAGGTTAGGTGCAGATAAGACGCTTGATCCGGAACGACAATTTCCGACATTGACGGCATGCGCATAAATTTATCGGCTTCCGTAGTAGCGGCAACTACCGTATCTCCTACTTGCTTCGCTTCCTTAAGCGCTTTGTCAGCCCAAGCGCCTGTCATCACGTAAGCGCCTGGCTTGCCTGGACGGAGCAGGTTTAGAGGAAGCATTGCGAATTGCGTGCTGGCTCCCCCTTGAAGCAGCAGTACATGATAATTTTCCGGGATTCCGAACAATTCACGCAGCAGAGCTTGCGTCTCGTTATTCACCTGCTCATATAATGCGCTTCTATGGGACATTTCCATGATGGACATGCCGGCGCCCTTGTAATCGACAAATTGCTCCTGCGCTTTCTTCAGTACTTCCAGCGGAATTGCGGCTGGTCCTGCATTGAAATTATAAGCTCGTGTCATAATCGGTTCCCACCTTCGATTCGTTATACATGATATGGCTATGATAGCAATTTTAAAGAGCGCCATCAAGTATATTTCGCAAGTTCAACAAACAAAAAGTCGAACATATGACGATAAACCGACAAAAAACATTCGGATTTGAATGTTATAAAATATAAAAAGGGCCTCAGAGGAGGCCCTTCTCGTAGTATTCCAACGATCGGATTAGCAATCGTAGTAAAGACTGAATTCGTGCGGATGAACGCGGATTGAAACTGCTTTTGCTTCTGCACGTTTGATGGCAACATAGTTCTCAATGAATTCTTTCGTAAATACGCCGCTTTCCGTCAAGAAATCGGAATCCGCTTCAAGAGCGCTAAGCGCTTCGTCAAGCGTTCCAGGAACGCTGCGGATTTCTTTTTTCTCTTCTTCCGGCAATTCGTAGATGTTTTTATCGAAAGGACCATAGCCAAGAGCAACCGGATCAAGCTTACGCTTGATGCCGTCGATGCCGGCAAGCAGCATAGCCGCGAACGCAAGGTAAGGGTTAGCCGTGTTGTCCGGCGTACGGAACTCGATCCGGCAGCCTTTAGGCGTTACGGCCGCAATCGGAATACGAATCGCTGCGGAACGGTTGCCTTTCGAGAAAACAAGGTTAACCGGAGCTTCATAACCAGGCACAAGACGTTTGAACGAGTTCGTGCTTGGGTTCGTGATCGCGATCAGCGCTGGAGCATGGTATAGAATACCGCCGATGTAGTGCATCGCCAGTTCGCTCAGGTTAGCGTATGCGCCTTTGTCGTAGAACAAAGGAGTATCGCCGTTAAAGATGGAAGAGTGAACGTGCATGCCGCTTCCGTTGTCGCCGAACAATGGCTTCGGCATGAACGTAGCCGTTTTGCCGTATTGGCGAGCCGTGTTATGAATCACGTATTTGAATTTCATCAGGTTGTCGGCTGTCTTGGTCAGCGAGTCGAAACGGAAGTTGATTTCCGCTTGGCCAGCCGTAGCCACCTCATGGTGGTGACGCTCAACGCGCAAGCCGGTTTCTTGAAGCAGGCGAACCATTTCGCTGCGGATGTCTTGCTGCGAGTCAACCGGAGCTACAGGCACGTAGCCGCCTTTAACAGCAACTTTGGAACCAAGGCTGCCGCCTTCTTCTTTGCGGTTCGTGTTCCAAGCCGCTTCTTCGGAGTCAACGACGTACGAGGAAGCGTTCATCGAGCTTTCGTAGCGAACTTCGTCGAAAATAAAGAACTCAGGCTCCGGAGCGAAAAATGCTTGCGTACCGATGCCGGTCGTTTGAAGATATTCTTCAGCCTTCTGAGCGATGCTGCGCGGGTCGCGGTCATAGCGCTCGCCGTCCGGCGTATAGATGTTGGACATTACGTTCAAAGTCGGGTGATCTGTGAAAGGATCGATAAATACGGATTCCGGATCCGGCATCATAACCATATCGGATTGCTCAATACCGCGGAAACCGTGGATGGAAGATCCGTCAAAAGCTACCCCGTTTACGAAAGTATCCGCGTCGACCTCAGAAGCAGGAAGAGTGATGTGGTGCGCATGACCCAGAAGATCTACGAAACGGAAATCAACAAACTGAATGCTGTTTTCTTTAATAATGTCCAAAACATTTTGCACTGACATGAATAATTTCCTCCATTTCCGAACATTAGCGTGGTGATGAACAGTTATTGTTCAATAATTGCTCCAAATCCATGTCGTTATTATAAAACTACCGTTTCAACTCCGTCAATAGCTATGTAAGGTATTTTTTACGACTATGTTAGGTATACTTACAAGTTTGAACAGAAATTCACATTTTCGCTCAGGAATCGGCAATAAGAACCGTATAGCCATTTAGGAACAATGGCCATTCGGTTCTTTGCGGCGAAAGTGTATGCAAAATTAAATCTTCCACTCTTTGAATGCTTCAGCAGGCGCCTTCGGCGTATCGAATTGTTTGCCTACGATCGGGGCAAGCTGCTCCAGTTCCTTCAGGAGATTCGCGAACTGGTCCGGGAACAACGATTGCACGCCGTCTCCTGTCATCGAGTTATCCGGGTCCGTATGCATTTCGACGATAAGTCCGTTCGCACCGGCCGCGACCGATGCCTTCGACATCGGCTCTACCAATTCACGGCGTCCGGTTCCATGGCTCGGATCCGAGATTACCGGCAGGTGGCTGAGAGATTGAAGCACCGGAATGGCCGACAAATCAAGCGTGTTGCGCGTGTAAGTCTCGAACGTTCGGATTCCGCGCTCGCATAACATCACATTCGGGTTTCCGCCGGCCAAAATGTATTCCGCCGCATTAAGAAACTCGTCATAGGTAGAACTAAAGCCGCGTTTCAGCAGGACCGGGGTTTGAATCGTGCCGAGCTTGCGAAGCAAATCGAAATTTTGCATGTTGCGCGTTCCTACTTGGAGAATGTCCGCATATTCGGCGCAGACGTCGACATACTCCGGCGTCATTACCTCCGTAATCGTCAGCAGGCCGTGTCTCTTTCCTGCTTCCGCCATCATGACCAATCCTTCCACGCCTACGCCTTGGAAGCTGTAAGGTCCGGTACGGGGCTTGAAAGCCCCTCCGCGAAGCACTTGACCGCCCGCCGCTTTCACCAGCCGGGCAATCTCGTCGATTTGCTCCGGAGACTCGACCGCGCACGGCCCGCCCATGATGACAAGATTGCTGCCGCCGATTTTCACGCCCTTGATATCAATAACCGTATCATCCGGATGAAAGTCACGGCTGGCCAGCTTGTAGGATTTCGAAATTTTGATTACATTCTCGACGCCCTTCATTTGACGAAGATGCTCCGCAAGGGTCGGCTCCGCCTTGCCGATGATGCCGATAACGGTACGGTCCGTTCCTCTCGACACATGCGCCTGTACGCCGGCTCTTTCAATATGAGCTACAATTTCTGAAACCCGGTCTTCCGCAATGTTTGCATTCGTAATTACGATCATTTCGATCACTCCTATTGTTTTGGTTCATGAAGGTCCATTGCCAGTTCATGCTTCGCAAGAAACCTATTCGTGCTTCAACGCTTATACGCTTTATAGCTTTTATGCTTTTTGGCTTCTACGCTTTTAATCACTAAAGTAAATATACAGGAAGAAGACACACTTCGTCAACCTATAATTTTGGCTGAACACGGGCGCTAAAGCATAATGAGGAAAGCCCCAACTCGCCATGAAGCTAACTTCACGGACAATGTGATTCTCCTCACTATTTCATAAATGATTACTTTCTCAGCCCCATGTTCTCTAACTGCTTTTCTCAGCAGCCGTTGTCTTCGAAGTCGAGTTGTCCGCCGACTTGACTCGCACATTAGGAAGCAGCTTAGTCATGTTGACGGTACGCCGGATCTCCCACGTAACGGGATTGTTATGGTCGTACTGCTCCAAATAAGCAATTACCTCTTTCGTAAGCGGCGTGGGCGTCGATGCGCCCGAGGTTACCGCAACACGTTCGATGCCCTTCAGCCATTCCTGCTTAATTTCAGACACGTCGGATACCCGGTACGCCTTAACGCCCGCAATATCCTCGGAAACCTGCGCCAGACGGTTCGAATTGTTGCTTCGCGGGTCGCCTACGACAATGCAGAGCTGCGCCTCGCCAGCCTGCTCGGCCACTGCCTCCTGACGGACCTGGGTCGCCAAGCAAATTTCATTGTGAACCTCGGCATGAGGGTACTTCTCGACCAAACGATTAATAATATGACGGATATCCCATTGCGACATCGTCGTTTGATTCGTAATAATCAGCTTACCATCCGGTATGTCAAGCGATTCGATTTCCTCTTCGCGTTCGATCAGATGCACGCGTTCGGGCGCAACGCCAATCGCGCCTTCCGGCTCCGGATGCCCTTTCTTGCCGATATAAATGATATGATAGCCTTCCGCCGCTTTCACGCGGATAAGATCATGCGTCTTTGTGACATCCGGACAGGTCGCGTCGATGACGGACAGTCCCTTCTCTCTCGCGCGCTGGCGAACTTCAGGCGACACTCCGTGCGCGGTAAAGATGACGGTGCCCGTTTCAATCCGGTCCAATATATCGAGACGATTCGCGCCGTCAAGCGTTATGACGCCCTCCTTCTCGAAGGCTTCCGTAACATGGGCATTGTGAACGATCATTCCTAAAATATAAATGGGCCTCGGCAGCTCCAAATTTTTTGCGGTTTGCAATGCCAGCACCATCGCATCAACAACGCCGTAGCAATAGCCGCGCGGCGATATTTTAACAATTTCCAATTTCTGCACCTGCTTTCTTACCGGATGTATGTCATAGCCGCTACTCATCTACGTCATCCGCTGCTTCTATTATAGTCGAAGGAGACGTGTCGGAAAAGGTTATCGGCAGCCAGATCGTAAACTTCGTGCCGACGCCCTCGCTAGTCGTTACTTCTACCGAGCCTTGGTGCTCGTCGATAATCCATTTGGCGATCGATAAGCCGAGCCCGGTTCCGACCGTAACCCCTCTCGACTCATCCGCCCGGTAGAAGCGGTCGAAAATATGCGGAATCTCCTCCGGATTCATTCCGATCCCGGTATCCCGAATCACAAAGCCGATCTGCCGATCCTTGCGTAAGGCGCCGAGCTCGACGATGCCCTCCGGCGTATACTTAAAGGCATTTTCGATGAAAATGAACAACAGCTGCTGCAAATAATTGTGATTGGCCGTCACGCTTACGCCAAGCAAAGGGGATAGATCGCCGACCCGCCACTCCGCCGTCCGCGGAAGCAGCTGAGCCCTGCGCACGACTTCCTCCGTCAGCGGCATAAGCTCGAGCGGCGTTTTCTCCATCGTATAACCGGCATCCGCTCTCGCCAGTGACAGCAAATCGTTAACGAGCGTACTCATCCGCTTCGCTTCGGCGGATATGTCGCTCATCGCTTCCTTGGACATTTCGTATCGGTCCGCATCGAGCGGCAGCCATTCTCCGTTATGCTCGTTCAGGTTCGATGCGCGCACCTTCTCCCACATCCGCTCAAGCAGGTCGATGTTGCCGCGGATCGTCGTCAGCGGCGTTCTCAGTTCATGCGAGGCATCGGAAACGAATCTCCTCTGCGCTTTGTACGCTTCATCCAGTTCATTGTAAGCCAGTTCCAGACGCGACAGCATAATGTTGAGCGTGCTGACAAGCCTGCCAATTTCGTCTTTCGGACCGATGGCGGGAATTCGGACGCTGAGGTCGGAACCTTTCTCGATTTGTTCGGTTGACCGGATAACCCTTTCGATTGGCCGAAGCGCTTGACGGGCAATGAAGAGACCGGCTGTGAACGCAATTAGAACAACAGCTAGCGATGAAAAAATAAGGATCGTGCGCAGACCGTGAAGAAACCGTTCTTCGTTATGAGAAAAAACGCCGAGCTGAAGCAAACCAACTAACGTAGGCTCACCATTCAAGTTCACCACGATCGGGCGTTGGTACGTCAGCATATCATATTTTCCCTCTTTAAGAGTCACCTTAATTTTTACGAAACCTTCTTTTGGATTCGCTTTTACGTCTTCATAGGGGAACCGAATATTATTAAAGAATAAATTATTCGATTGCTGAATGGCGCCATCATTATAATTCACAATTTGAATAAACATGTCCTTCTGCACGATCGAATTTGAACTAGGATTCAAATTGATCTTATCCAGAAAATTTAAAGAAGGTTCAATATGAAAGTTATTATTCTGTACCCGAAGCTGTTCCTTTAAATCCGCATACGTATTCCAGTTGACGAATAAGTAAATCGCAACGCCAAATGCCAGCAGCGTGCCCGCAAGCAATCCCGAATACCAAAGCGTGAGCCGGAGCCGGATGGACATGCTTACCCCGCCTCTCCGCGAAGCACGTAGCCGGTTCCCCGCACCGTTTGAATAAGACGTTTCTTACCGCCTTCCTCAACTTTCTGCCGCAGCATCGCAATATAAACCTCAAGCACGTTGGACTCGCCGCTGAAGTCATAGCCCCATATTTTCTCCATAATCGCATCGCGCGTAAGCACCCGGCGCGGATTCTGCATGAACAGGAGCAGCAAATCGTACTCCTTAGACGTTAATTCAATCCGCTGTCCGGAACGGATCGCTTCACGGGCATCCATATCCAATATCAAATCTTCATAGATGATCTGATTGGCAGCCTGCTCGATCTTATCCGTTTTACGGCGCAGCAGCGCCCGGGCGCGCGCAAGCAGCTCTTCGAGGGCAAACGGCTTCACCAAATAATCGTCAGCGCCAAGATCAAGCCCCTTCACCCGGTCAATGACGTCATCCTTCGCCGTCAGCATCATAATCGGCACCGTGCTCCCGCTCTCCCGAACCCGCCGGCAAACCTCCCAGCCGTCTACCTGCGGCATCATCACATCGAGGATTAACAAATCCGGATCAGCCTTGAGCAATACTTTTAGGCCTTCCATCCCGTTAGATGCCGTCGTCACTTCATACCCTTCAAAAGCTAAGCTTCTCCGCAGCAAAGAAATAATTTTCTCATCGTCATCCACCACTACAATATGCTGTCTCATCCCTGGATCCCCCTTAATTGGCAACAAAAAGCGCAGAGCATGCTGTCTCTCTGCGCTTTTCAATAAGCTCTATTACCGCGTTATCCTGCTGCGTTAAACGTATTCTTATCTCCGATAACTACGTCCAGGTTCATCTCCGTGCCTTTGCGGACGATGTTCAGCTGAATTTTATCGTCGACCTTTTTCTCCTGAATAGCAGCGATCAGAGCTTGCGTGTTCGAGTACTTTTTGCCGTCAATGCCCGTAATGACATCGAACTGCTGCAGTCCGCCCATATAAGCCGGCGAATTATAGTATACATTGCGGACGATGGAGCCTTCAACCTTATCCATGCCCAGCTGCTTCGCAATATCTTCGGTTACATCCTGAAGCTCGGCGCCGATGAACGGCGAGGCTGGCTTCGGAATGGCTTTATTGTTTTTCAGGTTTTCCAGCACTTCCTGAATCGTGCTTGTCGGAATCGCGAAGCCGATTCCCTGCGCTTGCGAGCTGACAGCCGTGTTGATGCCGACGACCTCGCCGTTCACATTCAGAAGCGGTCCGCCGGAATTGCCGGGGTTGATCGAAGCATCCGTCTGCAGCAAGTGTTCATAATTGCGTTCGCCTTGAGCGTCTTGGATGTCGATCGGACGTTCCTTCGCACTAAGCACGCCTACCGTAACGGTGTGGTCGAAGCCGTAAGGGTTCCCGATCGCAATGACCCAGTCACCGATTTCGATGCTGTCCGAACTGCCGAGCGGAAGCGTCGGAAATGCTTTCTCGCCGGTAATTTTGATTACGGCCAAATCCAGATCATAGCTGGAGCCGAGCAGCTCCGCCGTGAAAGGCTCCTCATAGCCTTGAACGATGACCTTAATTTGATCCGAGTCGCCGACAACATGCTGATTGGTTAAAATGTAACCCGTCGACTCGAAGAAGAAGCCCGTTCCCATGCCGCTTTGCTGCATTTTTCCGTCTTGATTTTGTTCGGGCTGCGTCGTACCCGGGTAATCGTCGCCGAAAAACTGGCGGAAGAACGGATCGTCCAGCATACTGCTGCCGCCCGAATTACGTTTTGCCGGATTGATGTAGGTTTCGATCTTCACGACTGCCGGACTTGCCGTCTCGAACAACTGGGCAATGTTATCCGGTCTTGCTGCAACCGTCGCAGCCGACGTGCCGCCGCCGGCCGAAGCCGTTGAACCGCTCGTACTTGTCGATTCCGTCTTAGCAGCCGCAGTCTGCTCGGCTCCCGTAAACCAATTCTGCATGTCAGCCGTGTACATAAGCCCGCCGACTACCAGAACGCCTGCCAGGAAGGATAGAAATACGGCCCTGAATGACGTGCGGCGCGTCTCTCGTACCTGCCAAGTACCCTTGGCCGATTGCGCAGAGGGATTAAACGACCGGATTGGCGATTGCTGCGGTCTCCGGCCTTGTACTCCTTCCTCTTCCGCATTCGTCTGTCTATCGGACTCATCAGGTGAATCTGCCGATGTCATCATGGATCCCGTTGTGCCGTACGGCTGATCTTGAATGATTTTTGGCTTATCCGGCGAACTTGATGGATTCACGCCTGAATGATCATCCTGCGAATTCGGTCTGAACGGTCCGTAAGAATAGTAATAGGATGGCTTCTGCGTTTGCTCTTGAGGCTCCGCCTCCGAGTCATGCCGCGAATGGGATTCGCTGCCCTCGTTTCCTCCGGCGCCCTGCTCCTCGTTCGGCTTGCCAAAAAAATCGTCGTACCCCTTTTTGTTTTGATCGTCCATTAACGTTCTCCTCCTTGAATCATATTCCGTAAGGCATTCGAAGAGCTCGCTATCGAATACTTGTTAGTTTATTTATTTCTATCATGCACATTCTACCTTAAAACAAACTTAAAAGGAATTTAAACAGAAATAAAAAAAACATTCCAAGTGAATTTCTGGAACGTTTTTTTATCCAATATATAAGCCTTTATAAGTTTAGAACTTATGAATAGGCTTATATTTCTCCGCGATACGGATGTGTCCTCTGACTAGGACTCCGATAGGCGTTTCCGCTTGTAAAAGGGAGTATATTTCAGTGTATAATCATGCGTTCCACTTCGTGAACGGCATCCTTTGCCCGGTTCACCCAGCTGGGATCGATATGCGCGTCGGGATTGGACGGCGATTGGAATTGGTCAAATGTAGCGCCGAATACGCGGACGGAAGCCTCCGGATCATTGCCTTCCCGGTATTCGTGTTTCAGGACATACGGTTTGCCCATTCTGATTAACGCCTCATTGTCCGTGTCATCATTATCGATATGGCCGGTAATGACTTCGAACGGAATGCGCAGCCAGACCTTATGCGATTCGTCTAACGGTTTGTCGAAGGAGCCGCGGTCGTAATCCCAATTCCCGCCCAAGGCGAATTGATGCTGCTCAAGAATATCCTTCACTTCTAAAAAATGCTGCTCACGTGACTCAATCACGGATGAGATTGGAATCATGGCGGTTACTCCTTTACGCTTGCTTGTTAACTGACTGACAGCTAAAAGGTAGTATACCCGCCATAGAATGGATTATGTGCGGTTGGCCCAGCCTTTGCGGTGAGCCAGCACGGCAAGCTGCGTACGATCCTCCAGCTCGCATTTCATAAGCAGGTTGCTTACATGAGTTTTGACCGTTTTTACGCTGATATGAAGCTCTTCGGCAATTTCCTTGTTCGATTGTCCGTCGGCGATGAGCAGGAGCACTTCCTTCTCCCGCTCCGTCAAGCCCTCGTCGCCCGATTGGGCCGTACGCTGCCTCAGACCCCGAGTCAATGCCTGCGACACGTCCGCCGTCATGACAGGCATGCCTTTGAAAGCCCCGCTGATCGCATAAATCAGCTCTTCCGCCGAAACGGTTTTTAGCACATAGCTGACGGCTCCCGCTTCGATGGCTCCGTATACCTTGTCATCCTCAAGAAAGCTTGTGAGCATCACGATTTTCATATCCGGATATTTCGCCATGACGGCCCTCGTCGCATCGATCCCGTTCATGCCCGGCATCATGAGATCCATTAAAATAATTTGAGGACGATTTTCTTCCGGGCATGAGCTCAAGTAATCCAACGCTTCCTGACCGTCGCCCGCTTCCGCTATCACGTGCAGCTTCGGCTCCAGCATCAGATACGTCCGTAAGCCTGTTCGTACCATATCGTGATCATCAACGATCATGATCTTTATCGCATTCGTTCCATTAGGTTCGCTCATAGCGCCTGCTCTCCCCGCAACATTTTTGGTATCGTTACCTTCACTCTTGTCCCGCTTCCGGGCTTGCTTAAAATTTCCGCAGACCCGCCGAGCTTCTGCGCGCGCTCCTGCATCGTCGAAAGACCGTAGGAGCCCCGCTTCACCTCATCCGCTTTAAAGCCCGCGCCGTCATCCTGCAAAATCATAACGACCTGCCGTTCATTATCGGATAACGTCAGCGTGCAGCCTTTCGCTTTGGAATGCTTAACGATGTTCGCCATCGCTTCCTGCGCAATAAGAAAGAGCTGAAGCTCCTTCGCCTCGGTCAAACGCTCCTTCAACCGCCATTCCAGCTCGCCCTGAAGGTTGTTCTGGCGGCAATAGTCGGGAAACCATTTGTCTAAGGCCTCATATAAGGTTCGGCCTTCCAGTTCCATCGGCCTTAACTGCGCAATGAAATTCCGCATCTGCTTTTGCGCCAAATTCGACATGCTCACAAGCTGCTCCAGCACCGCATCGGCGCGTTCCCGGTCAACCTGCTGCAGCTTGGGAAGCGAGGAGGCGCACATATGAATCGCGAACAGCTGCTGGCTGACGGTGTCATGCAAATCTCTCGCGAGCCTTTTGCGCTCCTCCAATACCGCCGCCTCGTTCGAGGCCGATTCCGTCATGACATACTCCTCGCCCCGCATTTGCAGCCATTTCATCTTCTCTTCCATCTGCTCGGCAAGCTCATTGAACTCGCGGTACACCTCGTTGAAAGAATTATGTCCGCCTTCCGTAATCCTGACGCCATAATTGCCGTTAGCCGCTTGCTTTAGCGACAAGTGCAGCGTATCGATTCGGCGGCCGATCCGCTGCGCAGCCCAATAGCCGAAGCCTGCGCTCACAAGCAGGAAGACGGAGGCGGCCCACAGGCGCACTTCCGTCTGTCTCACTTCATTCACGAGTCCCAGCCAAGCCGCCCCCGCGAGTACGAGAGAGAAAACGGATGCTGCGACGAACATGCCGATCAGTTCCCATTTCCCGCTCCTTAAGAAACGGACCATCATCGCGGATCACCCTACCTTCGTCACGCGAACATCGCCGATAAACGTGCTGACGACGAGCTTGATTCTTTTGTCGGATTCGCTATAAAACGGCGATTGGATATTGATGTTGTTGAACATCCCGCCTTCCTTGCGGTCCAATACCTTTACGTCTCCCATAAAAGCGCTTGAGATCACCTGGACGGCGACATCAAAATCATTTGGAACATATACCTTCACGTCTCCGATAAAAGAAGAGATACAAATCTTCGTCTCTCCGGGCGCAACCTGCGCCTTCGTCAAATCGAGAACGGTATCGCCGATAAAGTGCGAAACATTCAGCGGCTTCAATTCCCAATAATCGTGGCCGATATGGATGTCGCCGATAAACCCGGAGCGCGTCTGTGCTTTCGGATCGCTGTGATTCCACCACTCGACATGCTCTTTGTGATGATGCTTCCATTCATGGGAGTTTTTCTTTGAGGAAGGAATTTCCTCATAAGGGTCGCCTTTGGCGTAATTTTGTTTCTCCTCTTGTCCGTTTGCCCCCAGCGGCTCTTTGGCCAAAGAGACCGGTTCCTTCGTCGGATCCGGATGCAGCGGGGGAGCAGGCGGCACAGACGGCTGGTCCTGATACGGCCGGTACGATTTCCATTCCTCCGAAGGCGGGCGGTTTCGCCGTGATTTCGGGCGCCATATCAGATTGATGCCGACTAGAATGACGATAACCGGCCACACATAAGGAATGATATCGCCGATCGACCATGCAAACCATTCCAGATTCCGTCCCAAGAAGACAAATCCGATGAGGATGACCACAGCCCCCCACCAGCCTGAGCCGGCACCGTGCGAACGATTGGTCAGCAGGCCCCTTATGCCGACAACAATAAGAATGACGGGCCAATAGGTGGAAAACATATCACCAATGTCAAAGGTCACATGACCCGTTTGCCGCAGCAAAAAGATAACGCCGACTGAAATGATTATTAATCCGGTAAATAACCGGCTTGCGAAATTGTTCAAGCAGCCCAGCTCCTTATAGTTCCATCGAAGTTTGATAGCTTTAGTATAACGGATAGCACCGGTCAGCAAACAGGTACGGCCGATTGAAATCGCAATCCGTCTCTAGACTGAGCTTTTGGTTGATTATATCCAATTAAAACCTTACATGTCATGAAACATTACGTAAATCGTTGACATAGTTAACTTCGTCTCTTTATAATGATGAACGGATTAGAATCAGAGATAAATCATACGCAGCACTAAGTGAACGGGAGATGAAGAAATGGACGTTTTAGAACTGTCGAAAGGACTTGACACGATCTGGGTCGTTTTGACAGCAGCGATGATCCTGCTAATGGAAGGCGGATTCGCCTTGCTCGAGGCAGGCTTCGTCCGACAGAAAAATGCGGTCAGCATCATTATGAAGGTATTCGTCGATATCGCCTTCGGCGCGCTTGTTTTTTATTTTTTCGGATTCGCTTTCATGTATGGACAGGATGCCGGCGGCTTGATCGGCACAACCGGCTTTCTTATTAATGGCGACTTGTCTCATATAGAATTAAATATTACGCACGAAACCTATTGGTTATTCCAGTGCGCATTCGTTATAGCCGTCATCTCCATCGTATCCGGAGCGGTTGCCGAGCGCATTAACTTTAGAGCTTATATTTTGCTGACGATCGCAATGACCGGCATCATTTATCCGCTTGCGGGCCATTGGGTTTGGTCAGGCAGCGGCTTCATCGGAAAACTCGGCATGATCGACTTTGCTGGCTCCGCCGTTATTCATGCATTAGGCGGATTTTCCGCGCTTGCCGCCGCTATCTTCATCGGTCCGAGAATCGGTAAATTCAGCGCTGACGGCAAAGTTAATATCGTACCGCCCTCCAATTTGCCCTTAGCGTCCGTCGGAGCGTTTATACTTTGGTTTGGCTGGTTCGGCTTCAACGCGGGAAGTACGTTAAGCGCAACGAACGGGGCAATCGGCCATATCGCGATTACGACGATGCTGTCCGCGGCCTCCGGCGGCGCGACCTGCATACTGTTCACGATGTTCCGTTACCGGAAGGCCGATCCGCCGATGGTCATTAACGGCTCGCTTGCAGGCCTGGTCGGTATTACGGCCGGCTGCGCCTTCGTATCCGATGGGGCTGCAATCGGAATCGGAGCCGTATCCGGCATCGCCATGGTGCTGGTCACCGAATGGCTGGAAAGCAAGCAAATCGACGATCCCGTGGGGGCATTTGCCGTACACGGCGTCAGCGGCAGCATCGGAACGCTTGCCGTCGGCTTGTTCGCGCTGCCTGAGCTGTCGGAAGGCGTCGGCAAAGGCTATTACGGATTGTTCTATGGCGGCGGCTGGAATCTCCTAGGCGTTCAAGCGCTTGGTCTCGTCATCGTATCCTTATGGGGGTTCACTTTAACATGGGGCGTCCTATGGCTTGTCCGCAAAATAATGCCTGTCCGCGTCTCCAAGGATGAGGAACTTGTCGGACTGGATGTCGGCATACACGGCGTTCCCGCTTACAGCCAGGAGCATGATTTCCTTGATATTGAACGTTTAAGAAACAGCAAATGAGAAGCTTTCACATTCCATAGGTTAAACAAAATAACCGTCTGAGCATCTAATGCCCGGACGGTTATTATCGTTCACTGTCATTATTCGTTCATTTCGCTTGCCAGCTCATAAGAAACGGATACGATATCCGTCGGAGCCGAGCCGTTCTGAATCGAACGGGCTTTCTCGATTTCGAGGCGGAGCGCCCGAACCTTCTCCATCGGCTTTCTTACGAAATGGATATATTCAACGGCCAGATGATGGTCGGGCTTCTTTCCTGTCAGTATCCTTCTTAATGTAGACATGGACTGGTAAGCGCGCTCTTCCATTAACCTGCGTTTCTCATAACGCTCTACCATCTGTTCAATTTCGGCAATTTCCTGCTCTTTCTTGGTTACATAAGCATCTATAAACGGAAAAACTTCTCCCGCCTTACGGTGCTGGGCAGGAATAGTAAAGCCAGTATGAATGATTGGATCTGTCATGAGAAATCACCTGTCTTGTCATGTTATTATTACTTACATATGTAATCATACAACATACAAGGAAGGTTGAAAACTATTTTTTTATGGATGCTTTTTCCCGATTCCTCTCCTGTTTCGGCTAAGAAAAGAGGAACCGCCAGGGTTCCTCATGGATTTAATCGTATTTCGACAAAATTTCTTGTTTACTTTTCCGCTTTTTGCTGAGCCGCATTAGCTGCTTGTTTACCGGCAGCAGCGTTATTTTGGTTGAATTCTTCAGCGAATTCCGCATTGAATTGTTGATTGTTTGCTGCGGCATTGTTGTTGTTGTTGTTTTGTTTGTTTTTAGCCATCGTATTCACCTCCCCGTGTTCATTGATTAGTATGGCATTCGGTCCATTTATTATACGGGCGGTTTACGATTCCAAATAGGTTTGCGGGATCGGTTTTCCGGCTTCCGTCGCCAGATTAATTTGATTAAGCCACGCTTGCGTAAGCTTGCCCGTACCCTTGCGCAGCACTTCTACCTGCACCGTTCGCTTGCCCCATTGCTCGTATACTTCTTTTATCGTTTCAAAATACAAATCGATGCGTTTGCCTTTAATCGCGGAGCCCGTATCCGCTACGACGCCGTAACCGTAACCGGGAATATACAGCAGGGTGCCGATGGGAAAGAGCTTTGTGTCGGCGGCGATCGTCGATACTTGATCCCTTCTCACCTTCACTCCCGAGTACGTAATCCCGTATTGCGGGTGGCCGGGGCTTTTGCCCGTCGATTCCTCACCGGCCGTATAACCTGTTGCGACAACCTCTATCGTATCGGGTTTGAACTTCTTCCCGCCTTGAGAGGCCGCTGCCGCTTGAATTAAATTTTTGCTTGCTGCCTTGCCGCCTGCCGCGCCTCCGAGCTTGGATGCCGCTTCGGCCGGCGATGAGCAGCTGCCCGTATGGAATGCGATGACGATAATCGTCAATAGCAGAAGAACGGGGAAACCTTTTTTCATATCAAAAAAGCTTGTAACCATCAGGGTGCTTCCTCCTCAGAAGAATAATGCCCCGATGGCCCAAGCTTTATGCGCCGAATTTTATTGTTCTTTACCTTCGATTTGCTGCTTCAACAGAGAGATCAGCTCTTTGACCGGCATTGAGCCGATATCGCCCTCGCCGCGCTTGCGGACCGACACGGCTTCCGCCTGCATCTCATTCTCGCCTACAACAAGCATATAAGGCGCCTTCTCGAGCTGCGCCTCGCGAATTTTGTAGCCCAGCTTCTCATTGCGGAGATCGCTTTCGACCCGGATTCCGCTTAATTGAAGCTCTTCAGCCACTTTACGGGCATACGCTTCATAAGCCGTCGATACCGGAATAACCTTTGCCTGTACCGGAGACAGCCACAGCGGAAGGGCACCCGCGAAGTTTTCCAGCAGGAATGCCGTCATTCTTTCCATCGTGCTTATGATGCCCCGGTGAATAACGACCGGACGGTGCTTCTTGCCGTCGTCTCCGATATATTCCAGCTCGAAACGCTCCGGTAGCAGGAAGTCAAGCTGCGCCGTCGACAGCGTCTCCTCTTTGCCCAGCGCGGTTTTAATTTGAACGTCAAGCTTCGGACCGTAGAAGGCCGCCTCGCCCTCCGCCTCGAAGAACGGAAGCTCCAGCTCCTCCACAACCTCGCGAAGCATGCGCTGGGACATTTCCCACATCCCGTCATTCTGGAAATACTTCTCCGTATCCTGCGGGTCGCGGTAGGACAAGCGGAAACGGTATTCCTTGATGCCGAAATCCTCATATACTTTGCGAATTAAATTCACGACTCGTGCGAATTCTTCCTTGATCTGATCCGGACGGCAGAAGATGTGCGCATCGTTCAATGTCATCGCGCGTACGCGATGCAAGCCCGTCAACGCGCCCGACATTTCATAACGGTGCATCGTTCCAAGCTCCGCTATCCTTACCGGCAGATCGCGGTAGCTGCGCATATCGCTCTTGAACACCATCATATGGTGCGGACAGTTCATCGGGCGGAGCACAAGCTCCTCATTGTCCATGACCATCTTCGGGAACATGTCCTCGCTGTAATGCTCCCAGTGGCCGGATGTTTTGTACAGCTCCACGTTCGCCAGCACCGGGGTATACACATGCTCGTACCCGAGCCTTTCTTCCAAGTCGACAATATACCTCTCCATTGTCCTGCGAAGCTTAGCGCCGTTCGGAAGCCATAGCGGCAAGCCTTGTCCGACCTCGCGGGAGAAAGTAAACATTTTAAGCTCGCGGCCCAGCTTACGGTGATCGCGTTTCTTCGCTTCCTCAAGGAAATGAAGATGCTCGTCGAGCTGCGCTTTTTTCGGAAACGCCGTGCCGTAAATGCGCTGCAGCATCTTGTTCTTCGAATCGCCGCGCCAATACGCGCCCGCTACATTCAGAAGCTTAAACGCTTTAATGCGGCCGGTAGACGGCAGATGCGGTCCGCGGCAAAGGTCAAAAAACTCGCCTTGATCGTACAGCGTAATAACCGAATCCTCAGGCAAATCGCGAATCAGCTCAAGCTTCAGGTTATCATTCAGTTCGGTGAAGATCGCAAGAGCCTCGTCGCGGCTTACGACGCGGCGGCGAATGTCCAGGTTCTGCTGCGTAATTTTTTCCATTTCCTTCTCAATCTTCGCCAGGTCCTCCGGCGTTAACGATTGATCCATGTCGATATCGTAATAGAAGCCGTCCTCGATGACCGGACCGATTCCAAGCTTTACATTTGCATCGCCATACAGACGTTTAATCGCCTGCGCGAGAAGATGGGCCGTACTGTGGCGGTATACCTCAAGGCCGTCCGCAGACTCCACCGTTACGATTTCAACCGCTGCGTCCGCGTCAATCGGCGCATACACATCGACCACTTTGCCATTTATTTTACCTGCGATGGCGTTTTTCCGCAGTCCCGGGCTGATCGAGCCTGCAACCTCTTCAATCGTTGTCCCTGCGTTATACTCCCTGACGGCCCCGTCCGGTAAAGTTACTTGAATTGCCATTTTCATTCATCCTCCTGATTATCAGTAAATCTGTAACAAGCTTATAAGAACGCAAAAAAAGCACGCATCCCAAAAAGGGACGAGTGCTTGTATGCTCGTGGTTCCACCCTACTTCAACTGCGCTTCCGGTAGCGCCACGCAGTCCTTGTATGCTCTGGTAACGGAGAGTTCCGGTACAGCTTACTGCCGCAACGATTCCGGTTACGAAATGGCCACAGGTTCAACCGTACAGCTTCAAAGGGGTACATCTGCTGATTATT
The DNA here is from genome assembly GCF_000422465.1 of Paenibacillus harenae DSM 16969. GTDB lineage: Bacteria > Bacillota > Bacilli > Paenibacillales > Paenibacillaceae > Pristimantibacillus > Pristimantibacillus harenae. Next base: position 34,639 of record NZ_KE383845.1, read on the forward strand.
GAAGGAAATTGCAGCCAAGTTTCCTTTCTCTGAGCCAAATCGCTATAGCAGATACATGTCTTTGTCATAGCCGATTACATCCTATATGTGAGTCATTATAGCTCGACTGGAACGATTGGTCAAGGCTGAATAAGCTCATCGAGCGTATGGCTGCATGACACGCACCGCTCGCATACCGTTACCCGCTGGTCAAATATCGTTTCAATCGTTCGGATGACCTGCATGTCTGGCTGCCGGGTATGAATCGTAATATGCTTCGGCGATACGGAAATAAGCGAGCTTATAACCATATCTTCGATATTCATTTCCGTTTCCAGCATTTCCGCGACTATCCGGTCCGACGGCGGGTTCGGATCCAAAGGCTGGAAGCTGCCGTCGTAGAGCATAAAATCATGTCCGCCTTTGTGGAGCAGATGCACCATCGGAATTTTGGTGTCTTGAAGGAACACAAAGTATTTTAACAGTGAAATAAACTCCTGATATTGCTTATCCAGCACGTATTCATCTAACGCATATTCAACGAGCTCTGTCAATTCTTTGCGATACAGTTCAAGCCGGAATTTAATTAAGCCTTCTATATTAAGCTGCGTATGCTCCTGCAGGTATTGTTCGATTTCTACGACTATTTTGTTCTTCCTTCTTATACGGTCGGCATCCAGAAATCTTGCGCTTAATCCGTCCCAATCCTTCCCATGCAGCAGATCATGACAATAACGCTCAATCGCTTCCGGTTCCAACCCCGATTGATTCCGATATTTCCTGCGAATCATGTTCGAGAGCATCGTCTGCTCCAGCTCGCTTACTATAAACTCGGCGACCGCCCTGGCTGCTGCCTTGTATAAGACGGGTCCGTGTGTTTTCAGTTGAAAATGCGGCAGTTCAGCCTGGCATTGTATATCCAGCTCGGATACGGCATGAAAGGTTACAAGCGCAGCATCGCTCACTGGATTGTTAATATGTAAATCGACGTTCGCTTCTTCCGTCAACCAATTTATTAGCTTATTTACTGACTGTTGGAGGCTTCTAGGCAAAGATACCGTAAATAGCTCCATGAGCTCACCCCTTTCTTTCCTTATCAGTATATGGTCCCATGCTTGGGGATATACGATGAAGAGATTGGAATGTAAGGGAAGGCTTATTCGGACAACATATAAATTCTTAGAATTGCAAAAAGCCCGCGAAATCCTCTTTGCCTCCAAGGAGGCTTACGGTTCGCAGGCTTTTGTTAGTTATATGGAAATTTCAGTTCTGCATCACGAAGTCCAAATCCGCCTTATCGGTTTCATTGTAAACCTTCAAAATGTTATATTTCGTGTCCCGCTGAGCAGGAATTTTGCCGCATTCGCGAATGAGCTGGAGAATGAGTTCAATGTTGACCTTATGCGTTGTGCCTGCGGCCGACACGACATTTTCTTCGATCATCGTGCTGCCGAAGTCATTGCACCCGTACGATAGCGACAGCTTACCCATCTCCGGCCCCATCGTCACCCACGACGATTGAAAGTTCTTAATATTATCGAGCATAATGCGGCTGGCGGCAACGATACGCAAATATTCCTCCGGCTTCGCTTTCTCCAGCTTCAAATTCGTGTTATCCGGCTGGAACGGCCACGAAATAAAAGCCAGGAAGCCTGTAGACGGATATTGATTTGCGATACATTCATCTTGAGCGTCCCGGATACGAAGCATATGCAGCGCGCGCTCCTCGATCGTCTCGCCTAAGCCGTACACCATCGTAGCGGTCGTATTCATGCCGTGACGGTGCGCAGACTTCATGACATCCATCCAGTCCGTCCAAGATCCTTTCAAACGGCTGATTTTGCGGCGCGTGCGATCGTCCAAAATCTCGGCTCCTCCGCCAGGCAAGGAATCCAGCCCGGCTTCGTGCAGCTGCCGAATGACCTCATCCAAAGTTAAACCGTTCGATACGACCTTCATCTTCTGAATTTCCGCAGGCGAGAAGGAGTGCATCGTAATGCCAGGAAAATGCTGTTTAATTTTGCGAAGCAGATCCAAATAGTACGCGAACGGCAAATCCGGATTCGTTCCGCCTTGCATCAAGATTTCGGTTCCGCCTACGTCAATCGTTTCCTGAATTTTATTCAGGATCGTCTCATCCGGCAGCACGTAACCTTCCTTTGACCCCGGAGCGCGGTAGAATGCGCAAAATCTGCAATAAACGTCGCATACATTCGTGTAGTTCACGTTTCGCCCAACGACGAATGTCGTGATCGGCTCGGGATGGTGCCTCAACATGATTTGATTGGCGGCATGCCCCATTTTCTCAATCTGATCTGAAGCGAGAAGCTCCATGCCTTCCTCCAGACTGACTCGTTCACCCCGCAGCGCTTTATCCAAAATCTGGTCTAACGTACTCATTCCGCGAGACCTCCTTAGTTCCGTTCTTAATTGTCAATCGATCACTTCATCCTAACATATTTCATCTCGGCAAGTCATCAGCTTTAAACAGGTCTCTGTGTCAAAATAACGAAAGAAACACGGGATGTCCCGTGTTTTCCTTCCGTTTTGGCCTATTTAGGCGCGCAGCGCCTGATCCAAATCCCCGATCAAATCATCGATATCTTCAAGCCCTACCGAGTAGCGCACCAATCCGTCCGTAATCCCGCGGGCATGGCGCACTTCCTTCGGCATGGCCGCATGCGACATCATCGCAGGATAAGATAAAATGCTCTCGACTGCGCCTAAGCTGACCGCTACCAGAGGCAGCTGAACTTTGCTAAGCAGCGTCTTCGCCCTCTCGCCGCTGCCAACGTCGAAGGATACGACCGCGCCGTAGCCGAGCGACTGCTTCTCGTGAATTTCCTTGCCGGGGTGACCTTCAAGGCCAGGATAATAAACGGCCTTCACTTCTTCATGCTGCGATAACCATTGCGCCAGTCTGCGCGCGCTTCGTTCACTGTGCTCCATTCTTGCCTGCAGCGTCTTCATGCCGCGCATAAGCAGCCATGATTCCTGTGCGCTCAGCACCGTTCCCAGGCCGTTCTGAAGCTGCTTCAGACGTCTTCCGAGATTTTCGTCCGCCGTCACCGCAAGCCCGGCCAATACGTCGCTATGCCCGCTCAGAAATTTGGTTGCGCTGTGAAGCACGATATCGACGCCAAGCTCGATCGGGCGCTGATGGTAAGGCGTCATGAACGTATTATCGAGCATGGTTAGCAGGCCATGCTCCTTCGCCCATGCCGCCGTTTCGGCGATGTTCGTAATTTTAAGCGTCGGATTCGACGGCGTTTCCATAAATACCGCCTTTGTATTCGGCTTTAATGTTGCCTTCACCGCATCGAAATCCGTCATATCCACGAACGTGGATTCAATGCCAAGCCTGTCGAGAATTGACGTCAGCAGCCGGTATGTACCGCCGTACACATCCTCGGTCACTATGACATGCTCACCGGCGGACAGCAGCAGGAAGGAGGTCGAGATCGCCGCCATCCCCGACGCGAACGCGAAGCCTCGGGCACCGCCTTCCAGCAGCGCGATGTAATCTTCAAGGGCCTGCCGGGTCGGATTGCCTGAACGGCTGTAATCAAAATCGGGCGGATTGAAAATATCGTGATGATGAAACGTCGACGCCTGAAAAATCGGCACGCTGGACGCACCCGTATGTTCGTCAATCTCCGCTCCAAAATGAAGCAGCTTCGTCGCGAATCGCCGGTCGGCCGGCTTCGGCTTGTTATTCTCTTCGCTCATGGCCGTTACCCCTCCCCGATTTCTCGTTTGGCGGCGGCAAGCGCCTGCTCCAAATCCGCGATCAAGTCGTCGGCATGCTCGATGCCGACCGAGAAGCGAAGCAGCCGGTCGTCCACGCCGATCGCCTGACGGATTTCAAGCGGGATGTCCGCATGCGTCTGCACAGCCGGGTAGGTCATTAGCGACTCAACTCCGCCGAGGCTTTCGGCAAACGCGATGAGCTTAATGTGGCGGAGAATCGGCTCCACGTAGCGGGCATCTCTCAACCGGAACGAGAATATGCCGGTATTGCCGGAGGATTGCCTGTTCTGAATGTCGTGGCCCGGGTGATGCGGAAGGGCCGGATAATATACATCTTCAATTGCCGGATGCTCCATCAGATAGTTGGCAATCGTTGTCGCATTATATTGGTGCCGTTCCATCCGCAGCGCCAGCGTCTTCATGCCTCTCATCAGCAGCCAGCAATCCTGCGGGCCCAGTACCGCGCCGATGGAATTGTGCAGAAATGCCATTTCTATCGACAGCTCTTGGCCTTTCGTGACGATCAAGCCGGCCAGCACATCGTTGTGGCCGCCCAAATACTTGGTCGCGCTGTGGATAATAATATCCGCGCCAAGCTCGATCGGCCGCTGGAAGAACGGTGTCAGCAGCGTATTGTCAACGATCGTCAACAGCCCTTTCGACTTCGCCCATGCGCAGACGCGCTCCAAATCGGTAATCATCATAAGCGGATTAGTCGGCGTTTCGATAAGAACAGCCTTGGTGTTCGGCGTCCAAAGCGAAGCCATTGCGTCGATATCGTTGGTATCTACATAAGAAGCCGTAACGCCAAATCTCGTCATGATCCGCTCTAGCAGGCGATACGTGCCGCCGTATAAGTCCAGCGAAACGATCAGATGGTCCCCTTGACCGAATAGCGCAAATATGGTCTGCAGAGCCGCCATGCCGGAGCTGCAGGCAAATGCCGCATCTCCGGATTCCAATTGCGCAGCCGCTTCTTCAAGTACAGCTCTTGTCGGGCTTTTCGTACGCGCGTAGTCAAAGCCTGTGCTTTCTCCGAGCTTAGGATGGCGGAACGCGGTAGCCTGATACACAGGAAAGCTGACCGCTCCGGTTACGGGCTCCTTAATCGATCCGATCTGAGCCAAATGACTTTCGATTTTCATTGAAGTTGCACTCCCTCGAATAAAGTTAGATGCCCGCGCCTAGATCAAACGGCGTTTGCTGGTACACATAGTAGTTGAGCCAGTTCGAAAACAATAGGTTAGCATGCGCCCGCCAAGTGGACAATGGCTGAGCGGACGGATTATCGCCTGGGAAATAATTCATTGGCACGTTAATGCGAAGCCCCTTTGCCTGATCGCGGTCATATTCGAACTTCAACGATGTCGGATCATACTCCGAATGACCGGTAACGAATATTTGTCTGCCGTCCCTGGATGCAACGATGTAGACGCCGGAATCCTGCGAGGCAGATAAAATTTCCAAATTGTCGATCGGCTCTATATCCTCGCGGCGAACCTCGGTATGCCTCGATTGCGGCACGTAGAATAATTCATCAAAGCCCCGCAGCAGGCTCACGTTACGTTTTTCTACGTTATGCGGGAAGACGCCGAACATTTTTTTATCCAAATTATATTTTGGCACGTTGTAATGATGGTACAGGCCCGCTTGCGCCGCCCAACAAATGTGAAAGGTAGAGGTTACGCGCCTTGCGCTCCAATCCATGATTTCTTTCAGCTCTTCCCAGTAGGTTACTTCCTCGAACGGCAAATGCTCGACCGGCGCACCTGTGATAATTAGGCCGTCGTAATATTCATGTTGGATATCGTCGAACGTTTTGTAGAACGATTCCAAATGATCGGCGGATGTGTTCTTCGAAGTATGCGTCCTCGGGTGAAGCAGGACGACCTCGACCTGAAGCGGCGTGTTGCCGATCAGCCTGAGAAGCTGCGTCTCCGTCGTTTCTTTCGTAGGCATCAAGTTCAAAATGGCAATTCTGAGCGGACGGATATCTTGATGGTAAGCGATGCTCTCGTCCATCACGAATATGTTCTCGTTACTCAGTATTTCCTTGGCCGGCAGGTTATCCGGTACTTTAATCGGCATGCGGAACCACTCCTTTAAATAGTTTGTCGCCAAAACTTATCCCGGGTCGCATAAGCTTTGGCAGATTGGCCGCTTAAATAACAAAAAGACCCTTTCTGCTGTGAGAAAAGGTCGTATGCTCGGTTAAGAAGCCATCCGCCTCTCTCATCTCTCAGAAACTAAAAATGTTTCCGCAAGAATTAGCACCGTGCATATTACGCCGGTTGCCGGGCTTCATCGGGCTAGTCCCTCCGCCTGCTCTTGATAAGAAAGTAGTCTATTCAATTTTCGCGGTACGATTATATTTTTTACTTTAATGCATTCTGTTATTCGCGTCAAGAAGCGACTTTGCATATGTTAGTGCATAGGCGGAAGCCGACGGTTTTTTGGCTTGAATGTAAAGCGGGTGCGGGAGTATACTAGACAAGGATTATTGTTGTTTATTCCATTCGTAAAGGGGGCAAGCGGACATGGAAGGCGACCGACCGAAGCCTGAACATTATCGAATACGGTTACTGCCGGTTACCTCCGATTCAGCCGGCAGTTTCCTCTGACGTAAGAAAGGAGATGCTGCGGATGAAAATCCGTCTTGTTAAAAATGGCGTTTTTACCCCTGTAGAACATATCGAGCAAACGCTTGTCCCTGCAGCTGAAGGTTTTTACTGGATCGATGCCGACGTGGACGACCTTGAGGTGCTTCAGCCTTTATTCGGTATGCATGACTTGGCTGTAGAGGACTGTTTAAGCGAAGAAGAACAACGTCCAAAAATCGAGATTTACGAAAGCCACTATTTTATCGTTATTAACAGTATCCGTTTTGACGATGAAGAAATCTTTTTGCGCGCGCTGAACATTTTTCTGGGCCGTCATTTCATTATTACCGTCACCAAGCAGAAAATTAACGAGCTCCGGTCCCTCAAGCCTATGCTCTGGGAGCAAGAGGTTAACCGTCCCGATTATTTCCTGTATCATCTGGTCGACCTTGTCGTGGACAATTATTTTCTTGTAGGCGACCGGATCGATAACCGGATCGAAGCGCTGGAAGAGGACATTCTGATGCATACCAAGAAGTCGCATCTGAACGAAATTATCGGCTTGCGCAGCGAAATACTTTGGCTTAAGAAGGTGCTCGGACCGCAGCGCGATGTCATCGCTACGCTGAATAAGAAGGATCTGAAGCTTATTGACGACCAGTTGCAAAAATATTTCAGCGACATTTACGAGAATGCTCTGAAAATCGCCGAATCCTTCGACACGTACCGCGATCTGATGGGCAACCTGCGCGAGGCTTACCAGTCCAGCTTATCGAACCGCGCCAATGAAATTATGCGCGTATTCACCGCAATAACCGTGATCTTCATGCCGCTTACATTTATTACCGGAATATACGGAATGAATTTCGATTTTATTCCAGGGCTTCACCTCCGATTTGGATCCTATATATTGTTAGGCATAATGCTGATGTTAGGCATCGGCATGTTCATTACCTTCCGCAAGAAGGATTGGCTCTAGTAAACAAGTAGAACCACCCTATAAGGCTGCTATTTCACCGGCTCGCAGGCCGGATGAGGTACAGCCTTCTTTGTAGTTACCACATCTATCCTTTATAATAGTTATATACTTATTTATAGCAGCCTGTAATTAGAAAAGGGGGGATTAACGTGAACATTAGCCAGCTTGAAACGCTCCTTACGATTTCCAAGACGATGAGCTTCAGAAAAGCCGGCGAATTGCTCAATCTGACACAACCGGCCGTCTCGGCGCAAATTAAAAGCTTGGAGGACGAGTTCAAGACGGTCCTTATCGATCGTAATCAACCCGTAACCTTAACCGATCACGGTCAAGTTTTTTTGCAGCATGCCGAGAAAATGTTAGCCATCGTGGAAGAGCTCAAGCAGAAGCTGTCCGATCTTAATTTGACGCCTCAAGGTCATATTGTTCTCGGAACGACGGCTTCGATTGCGATTCAGATATTGCCGCGTGTACTTTCTTATTTTCAAAACCAATTCCCTTTAATCAAAACAACGATCCATTCCATGCCCTCATCTCAAGTTATGACCAGCGTTGAGAACGGCTTCGTCGATATCGGCATTTCGTACTTAGCTGAAAAAAATCCAAACATCGCCCAGTCGGTTCTCTACTATGATACGTTCGAGCTTGTCGTATCGCCTTCTCATCCCATGAGTAAATTGACTCATACCACAATGGATACACTAAAGGACATTCCAATGATCATGCTTGCGCCGGATACGCTCGGCCGCCGGTTCGTCGATCGGCTCTTCCGCAAATACAATGTCCAGCCGAACATCCTCATGGAGCTCTCGAGCAGCGAAGAGGTCAAGCGAATGGTCGAAATTAATCTCGGCGCAGCCGTCGTGTCCAAGTTGTCGATCGCAAATGAGCTGCGGCTCGGCACATTGAAGATGATCAAGGTCAATGAGCTGGAAACAACCCATCCGGTAGGCGTCGTATATAAATCCGGCCGGTATTTAAATACGGCGATGCAGCAGTTTCTCAGCGACCTGAAGGGAATGCCCGAGCATTCATTCATAAGCAGCGAATAGAAAAAAACGGAGATAGGAGAGATTTCAATGAAATTCGATTTACATACTCATCACCTTAGATGCGGACATGCAGACGGCAACATTGAAGATTATATCCTTGCGGGAATCGAAGCAGGACTTCAGGTCATCGGCATCTCCGACCATTCCCCTTACTTTTATCACGAGAAGGACCAGCCTTCGCCCGGTATCGCTATGGCGAGGAGCGATTTTGCCAATTATGTGGACGAAGTTCTGCGGCTGAAGGAAAAGTACGAAGGGAAAATTGAAGTGCTGCTTGGCATGGAATCGGACTTCTTCCCCGAATACGTAGACATCTACCGGAAAGCTTATGAAGGGGTTCCATTCGACTACTTGATCGGTTCCGTCCATCAGGTAAGCGGTGTCAGCATCTTTAACCGCAATCGTTGGAAGGGCTTGAACGGGGAACGGCAGATCGTGGAGAAAAGAAGCTATTACGATCTCATTCAACAATCCGCGCGCAGCGGCATGTTCGATATTCTCGGACATATCGATGCGATGAAGGGCTATTATCCCGCCTTCTCGGATATCCCTGCACATGAGCATGTGGACGATACGCTGCGGGTAATCGCGGAAAACGGCGTATCCATTGAGATAAATACATCGGGCAGCACTAAGGATGTCGGCGGCTGGTATCCTTCGGATGAAATATTGGAGCGCGCGCTTCATTTCGGCGTTAACGTAACCTTCGGGTCTGATGCGCACAAGCCGCGCAGAGTCGGGGACGAATGGGAGCTTGTACGGACGCGGTTGAAGGAAATCGGATTCTCGCAGTGGGTGTTCTACCGGAAACGCCGGCAAATCGTAGTTCCTTTATAGAAAAAAAAGTGGACCTGCACGCTGCAGGTCCCAAACGATATATATTAAAAAAGGGGGTCTTGTTATTATAATAGCCCTCTTATGTAATAGGACGATAACAGAACGATTTCATTTGTGTAACAAATTTGAGGAGATGGACATCCATGTGGCTTTTGACGGCCATCAGCAGCGCGCTCTTGTTTGGACTGGCCGGTTGGTGGATGAAAGTATCGCAAATGCGCGGCGGATCTACACGCGTGCTTCTGCTGGGATTATACGCATCAGGCACGCTGGGATTCGGCGTTCACGCAGCGCTGGAAGGCACGTTACCCATGCTTACGGATTCGAGAGTTTGGATTGCAGGTTTAATTATTGGAGCGGGCTCCGCCTGGGGCAACGCTCTTTTTATGAAGGCCCTTCATTACGGCCCCGCAAGCTTAACCTCTCCGCTTACGAATATGAATATTATATTGGTCATCGCACTTGCGACCTGGTGGTATAGAGAGCCTCTGAGCGCTTCTGAAGCCATAGGCATAACCCTCTTGCTGCTTGCCGTCATTTTTGTCGCCCACAAACGGAAGGAACCGTTAACGATTACAGAGAAGCGCTGGTTCGTCCTTGTCGGGGCGGCTATCCTCTTCTTTACTTTCCGCAACGGCGGCCTTAAGGTGACGGACGAGCTTGGGCTGCCGAGTGCGCCGATCCTATTTATTGCCTACGCCCTCTCCTTGGCCTGGTTCATTATTCCGCCCAAGCATGCGGCTGCACGCTCTGCCGGACGAACCGGTCTGCGTTACGGTATCATTGCCGGCTTATTCTCCTATGGAGGACTTCAATTGTACGCAATCGCGCTGGCTACGGGCCAGGCTAATATTGCCGCTCCAATTTTTGCCACGAACAGCCTTGTCGTAGCCGCCGGCGCGATTGTCGTGTACAAAGAGAGGCTGACGATCGTGCAATGGGCCGCTTTTGCCTGTATGCTTGCGGGCTTAATCATTATCCGGGTGTAAAACGGCTGGTAAGCGGTATTCCATTTGAAATGAACTTACTTTTCGTTCGTTCATATGCTACAATAGAAATACAAAAAGCGGGGTGATAGGGTTGGATTATTCGACAATGTGCCCAAAGTATGAAGCCGCAGCCGACATATTAGGCAAGAAATGGACTGGCAGAATTATTCGGGTGTTGCTCGGAGGACCTAAACGGTTCAAAGAGATTAAAGAACAAATACCCGAAATGAGCGACAAAATGCTTACGGACCGGATGAAAGAGCTGGAGACGATAACGATCATTAAGCGTCAGGTGTATCCGGAAATGCCCGTACGTATCGAGTACGAGCTGACGGACAAAGGCCGGGAGCTTGAACCGGTTATCGAATCCATTCAAAAATGGGGCGAACAATGGATGTAACCTCGGCGTAACGGCCACGGACGTTAGTCTGCCAGGCAGTATCGCTGCGACATATATGTACGAAGAGAGGGCCTGCGGCCCTCTTTTGCTTTACATACAATCCTCTACGCAAACAACCGGTTAGATCAGATTTCTCCCTATCGGCACAAACTAAAGCATTTTTGCACCTCATTTCGCCGCATATCGCTTATATCTCGCTGATTCTGGTGCACTTTTGTACCTCGTATCGCCGTATAGAGCTCATCTCGCTGATTCTGGTGCACTTTTGCACCTCATTTTGCTGGATACCGCTCATCTCGCTGATTCTGGTGCATTTCTGCACCTGGTATCGGCGCATATCGCTCATCTCGCTGATTCTGGTGCACTTTTGTACCTCATTTTGCTGGATACCACTCATCTCGCTTATTTTGGTGTATTTCTGCACCTATTTCGCCGAATACCGATCATTCCGCTGATTCTGGTGTATTTCTTCACCTCATTTTGTGGATACCACTCATCTCGCTTATTTTGGTGTATTTCAGTCGTTCATTGGCGCTGTTCACTCCACGTTGGCTCATTCAACGGCACTTCTGCCGCTCATCCGCGCTGTTCGCTTCACGTTGGCTCATTCAACGGCACTTCTGCCGTTCATTCGCGCTGTTCGCTCCACGTTGGCTCATTCAACGGCACTT
>NZ_KE383845.1:46240-588003 GCF_000422465.1 Paenibacillus harenae DSM 16969
CTCATTCGCGCGTTTCGCTCCACGTAGGCTCATTCAACGGCACTTCTGCCGTTCATTCACGTGATTCACTTCTCATCTACCCTTCTAACGGCAGAAGTGCCGCTCATTCGTGCTGTACGCTTCACATGGGCAGGCATGCTGCTTTCCCTCTCCACCTGCATTGACAAATGACTCTTCATTCTTTATTATTGATAATAATTATCAATATCAACGTTTTTTACGAAAATCGTTCTCACATTACATTCAGGTTATTCATTACACAAACTCATACTCATTATAGATGCATGTAATTCATACTCACTTATCGTGCTCGCAACTAATGTTCACATAACATGCCAATAATTCATGCTAAAATCTCGCGCACTTTCAAGACCCGCCATAAAAAAGAACCCCGCGAACAAGTCGGGGGTCCAGTAAGACGGTCTGCTTACATGCCAAGCCATTTTTTGAAAAGATGCTTAGTCGTATCTTTGTTAATTGCGGCAATCGAAGTCGTCAGCGGAATGCCTTTCGGACAAGAGCGCACGCAGTTCTGCGAGTTGCCGCAGCCTTCAATGCCGCCGTCGGTCATCAAGGCGTCCAGGCGCTCTTCCTTGTTCATTTCGCCAGTCGGGTGCGCATTGAACAACCGAACCTGGGAGATCGCCGCAGGGCCGATAAAGCTGTTACGGTCGTTGACATTCGGGCAAGCCTCCAGACAAACGCCGCAGGTCATGCATTTGGACAGCTCGTACGCCCATTGGCGCTTCGTCTCGGCCATGCGCGGACCAGGACCAAGATCGTACGTACCGTCGATCGGAATCCATGCTTTCACGCGCTTCAGAGCGCCGAACATACGCTCGCGGTTAATGACAAGGTCGCGGACAACCGGAAAGGTGCGCATAGGCTCCAGGCGAATCGGCTGCTCCAGCTTATCGACGAGCGCGCTGCATGCTTGGCGCGGCTTGCCGTTAATGACCATGGAGCAGGCGCCGCACACTTCTTCCAGGCAGTTGGAGTCCCAGCAAACCGGCGCCGTGTTCGATCCGTCCGTTTTTTTCGGATTGCGCTGAATTTCCATCAGGCCGCTGATCACGTTCATGTTAGGGCGGTATGGAATTTCAAATTCTTCCGTATACGGCTTCGAATCAGGAGTATCTTGACGCGTGATGATAAACTTAACCGTTTTTGTTGCGACAGTCGTGTCAGCCATCGTTATTCTCCTTTCTTCTTATCGCTCGAATAGTCGCGTTTACGAGGCTTGATCAGGCTTACGTCGATGTCCTCGTACGAAATTTGCGGGCCTTCCGCCGTCCATTTCGCAATCGTCGACTTCATGAACTGATCGTCGTCGCGGTCCGGGAATTCCGGCTTGTAGTGCGCTCCGCGGCTTTCGTTACGCATAAGGGCGCCCAGCGTCATCGCTTCGGAAAGCTCAAGCATATTCCATAATTGACGAGTAAAGGCTACGCCGGCATTGTTCCAGCTCGCCGTATCGTTGATATTGATTTTGGCATAACGCTGTTTGAGCTCTTTGATTTTGTGGATCGTCTGCTCCAGCTTATCGTTGAAGCGAACGACCGTCATATTGTTCGTCATCCATTCGCCCAGCTCTTTGTGAATGACGTATGCATTTTCGTTGCCGTTCATATTGAGAATGCTGTTGTATTTGTCCGCATGACGCTTCGCGTCGCGGTCAAATACGGAGGATGAAATGTCTTCGGCCGACTTCTTAAGCCCTTTGATGTACTCCACGGCTTTCGGTCCGGCGACCATGCCGCCATAAATGGCGGACAGCAGCGAGTTCGCGCCCAGACGATTAGCGCCATGGTATTGATACTCGCACTCGCCGGCTGCGAACAAGCCCGGAATGTTCGTCATCTGGTTGTAGTCGACCCACATGCCGCCCATCGAGTAGTGAACGGCCGGGAAAATCTTCATCGGAATTTTACGCGGATCATCGCCCATGAACTTCTCATAAATTTCAATGATGCCGCCGAGCTTAACGTCCAGCTCCTTCGGATCCTTATGGGAAAGGTCAAGGTAAACCATATTCTCCCCGTTAATGCCGAGCTTCTGGTCAACGCATACGCTGAATATTTCACGAGTCGCGATATCGCGGGGCACCAGGTTGCCGTAAGCCGGGTACTTCTCTTCCAGGAAATACCAGGGCTTGCCGTCTTTATAGGTCCAGATCCGTCCGCCTTCGCCGCGAGCCGATTCCGACATCAAACGAAGCTTGTCGTCGCCGGGAATGGCAGTCGGGTGGATTTGGATAAACTCGCCGTTCGCGTAGTGAACGCCCTGCTGATAAACCGCGCTGGCAGCGGTACCTGTATTGATAACCGAGTTCGTTGTTTTGCCGAAAATAATGCCGGGACCGCCTGATGCCAAAATGACCGCATCCGCGCGAACCGTATGAATCTCCATCGAACGCAGGTCCTGAGCCGATACGCCGCGGCATACGCCGTCGTCGTCTACGACTGCGCCAAGGAATTCCCAATGCTCGAATTTGTTAACCAAGCCGGCTGCTTCCCAGCGGCGTACCTGCTCATCGAGAGCGTACAGCAGCTGTTGTCCTGTCGTAGCGCCCGCGAATGCCGTACGCGAATGCTTCGTGCCGCCGAAACGGCGGAAGTCGAGCAAGCCCTCGGACGTCCGGCTGAACATAACGCCCATCCGGTCCATCAAGTGAATAATGCCCGGCGCCGCGTCACACATTGCTTTGACCGGAGGCTGATTCGCCAGGAAGTCGCCGCCGTACACCGTATCGTCAAAATGCTCCCACGGGGAGTCGCCTTCCCCTTTCGTATTAACCGCGCCATTGATCCCGCCTTGCGCGCATACGGAATGGGAACGTTTGACCGGCACAAGAGAAAACAGATCAACGTGCACGCCTGCTTCTGCCGCTTTAATGGTAGCCATCAAGCCGGCCAGACCGCCGCCAACGATGATAATTTTATTTTTTGCCATTACGTTTCGCTCCTTGTCTACAAACTAACCGATATTCGTAAATGCCGTTGCGGCATTCGCAGCTTCCTTAAATTCGTCACCGCCGAACGCGATGAGCGAAAGTATGAACAACGCGGAAACGATAACAAAAACGCCCATGCAGATATAAGAGGAAATACGCTGCGCCTTAGGTCCGACCGTAATTCCCCAGCTGACGAGAAACGCCCAAAGCCCGTTGCTGAAATGAAATACGGCTGCCAATACGCCGATCAAATAAAGGACGAAATAAACGGGACTGCTGGCGATTAAATTCATCGTCGAGCCAAGCTCCTCGTGCGTCAGATGACCTAGATAAATCTGCAACCTCGTTTGGTATACATGCCAGAATACGAATACAAAGGTAATTACCCCCGTAATCCGCTGCGCGGTAAACGCCCAGTTCCGGCCGTATTTAAAGCGTCCCGTATTCGAGTCCGACTGGTAGGCGACGTATAAGCCGTAAATGCCGTGGAACAATAGCGGGAGGTAAATGCCGAAAATCTCGAGCAGCGGCAGCACCGGCAAGCTGTTGATAAAATGCACGCCTTTGGCGAAGCCTTCGGGGCCGCGTTCAAACGCCTGGTAGTTGGTCAGACCGTGCACGACGATAAAACCGCCGAGCGGAATGATCCCGAGAAGCGAGTGAAGCTTGCGCGAGAAATACGAATTTCCTTTCATGTCATTCCTTCTCCTTTCAAAACTGTAAGTACTCTCTTGCATTTTCTGAACAAATCATTCTACATTGTAACCCCAGCATGTACCTCCGTCAACAAAACTCGACACATATTTAGCCACACTTCCCATCCTACTCCTTTTCAGCTTATAATGGTATTGCTTATTTTTTATAATTTCTTATAACAAATCGACATAAGGAGCACCTGTAATGAATGAAGAGATGCATGTGTTCACCGTAATCGTGGAGCAATCAAGCATGAATAAGGCATCGTCCTTGCTCAATTTATCCCAACCCGCCTTATCGCGCAAAATAGGAAAGCTCGAGCAGGAAATCGGCTCGCCGCTGTTCCGCCGTATCGGCAAACGGCTCGAGTTGACCCGCATCGGACAGCTTACCTACGAATATGCGCTTGAGCTCCGGCAGCTCCACCGCAAATATTT
The DNA here is from genome assembly GCF_000422465.1 of Paenibacillus harenae DSM 16969. Classification (GTDB taxonomy): domain Bacteria; phylum Bacillota; class Bacilli; order Paenibacillales; family Paenibacillaceae; genus Pristimantibacillus; species Pristimantibacillus harenae. The sequence goes on from NZ_KE383845.1 coordinate 50,327, forward strand.
GCAGAACGTATCCGAATTCACGACAACCGGGTATACGACGCTGACGATCGGCGCCAGCTTAACGACGCTGCAGACGACGCTGCCCGACCTCATTCAATCCTTAACGTCCGGGCATCCGGAAATCGAGATTAAGGCGGTAACCGGCAAAACGCATGAAATCGTCTCGCTTGTCCGCGATCACAAGGCTGACATCGGTATCGTCGCGTCCAGTATTGAAGACTCCACGCTTAGATGCATCCCTCTGTTCGAGGATCATCTATCGCTGGTCCTTCCCCGGAATCAAGTCATTACGAATAAAGGCACGCTCGGCATTCAGGATTTAACGGGCATGCCGATGATCCTTTTCTCCAAAGGCACCTGGTACCGGCTCTTAACGGATGAACTGTTCGATAAATACCATCTTCAGCCGGATGTCCGCATGGAGATCGATTCCTTCGAGGCTATTCTGCGTTTGCTGCATACCTGCAGAGCGGCTACGCTGCTTCCGCATTCCTATATGCGCCAAGAGCTGCTGGAGGATAACGAGCTGATCATCGTCCCCATTCGGGAGCTTCAGGATACGAAGCGCACAACGTCGCTTATTCATGCCGACTCCGCCGCGTTAAGCCCATCCGTTCGTTTATGGATGAGTGAATTGCCTGCGCGCCTGCCAAAGCAGAAGGACAGCAGCTTATAAGAGGCTGCTGTCCTTATTTTTTCCAATATAGGGCTGACACATCCCCGGCCGGACGGTTTATCGGATAACCGTAGCCTCGAAATGTTCAATTTGATCATTCGTCCCGATAACAACCATCACATCCCGCTCCGTCAGTACGTCTGCGGCTGTGGGCGCGATAATAATACCGCCTGGTTTATTGATCGCAACGATGCTGCAGCCGAATTTCGCGCGCGGATTAAGGTCATGCAGCGACTTGCCGTTCAAGCATTTCGGTACAGCAAGCTCCGCGATCGTATAATCCTTGGATAGCTCAATATAGTCCAGCAGGTTTGGAGATACAAGCTGATGCGCCACCCGTATGCCCATATCGCGTTCCGGATAGACGACGCGGTCCACGCCGATTTTCTCGAGCACTCTACCGTGCAGTTCGGTCATCGCCTTCGCAACGACCTTCTTCACGCCTAGATCCTTCAATAAAATGGTCGTAAGAATGCTAGCTTGAATATCGTCGCCGATCGCTACGACGCCGCAGTCGAAGTTACGGACTCCCAGCGAACGCAGCGTCTCCTCATCCGTGCAATCGGCGGTAACGGCAAAGGTAAGCAAATTGCTCATATCCTGAACCGCTTCTTCATCCTTATCGATTCCAAGCACTTCATGACCAAGCCCGACGAGCTCCCGCCCTAAGCTTGAACCGAATCTTCCTAAACCTACAATAACAAACTGATTTTTTTTGTTCCCCACCTGCGATGTCTCCTAACCAATCGTAATTTTTCCTTCCGGATGCCGGTACAATTCTTTTTCTGTGCGAGGACCAAGCGCGTAAGCAAGCGTTAACGGGCCAAGCCGCCCGGCAAACATCGTTATTGCAATAATGATCTTTCCCGTCTCGCTAAGCTCCGACGTTAAGCCGAGCGATAGCCCTACGGTCGCAAATGCGGAGGTTGCTTCAAATAAAATGACCAGAAAAGGTTGATCCTCTAGTGTGGATAACAGCATCGTCACGACTATAACAAGAACAAGACACAGCATGGTAATGGTAAGCGCCTTGAAGATCCTGTCTTTCCCCAAGCGGTGGCGGAATAGCACAATATCTTCGCGTCCGCGAATCATCGCGAAGACGGCGCCGAACAGGACAGCAAAGGTTGTCGTCTTAATCCCCCCGCCGGTCGATCCCGGGGACGCGCCGATAAACATCAGGATGATGATAAGAAATTGTGTCGCTTGACGAAGCACCGTCAGATCAAGCGAATTGAATCCGGCTGTCCTCGGCATGACGGCTTGAAATATCGACGACCCCATTTTCCCGCCCCAATCGAGCGTTCCTAAAGTGAGATGATTGGAAAACTCGAAAATAAATATAATGACCGTACCGATCAAAATCAATGACCCCGTCATCGACAATACGACTTTACTGTGCAGAGACAGCTTGCGCTTATTGCGCAATTCCATTAATTCCGACATGACGATAAAACCAAGACCGCCGGTTACGACGAGAAAAATCGCGGTTATGTTCACAATCGGATCCGATACATACAGGGTCATGCTTCGATAATCGCCGAATATATCGAAGCCTGCATTGTTAAATGCGGATATGGCATGAAATAAGCCAAAATAAATCGCTTTGCCCAAAGGCATATCGAATGCAAAACGCGAGGCAAATAGAGTTGCGCCGATTAGTTCGATCGAAAGCGAATAGATAATCACCCGCCTGATTAACCGAATGATGCCTTCCATGCTCGACTGATTCATCGCCTCCTGTAAAATGAGCCGTTCGCGCAATGAAATCTTCTTGCGCAGGACAAGCGCTACCAGCGTGGCCATCGTCATAAATCCAAGGCCGCCCAGTTGAAAGAGGCACATGAGGATGATCTGGCCCGGCACCGAGAAATAGGTTCCCGTATCGACTACGACCAAACCGGTGACGCATGTCGCAGAAGTAGCCGTAAACAACGCGTCAATAAACGGCAGCCTTTCTCCCTTTGCGGAAGCAAACGGCATCGATAGCAAGAAAGCTCCCAGCAAAATAATAAACGCGAAGCCGCTGACCAGAATCCGGGGCGGAGAACCTTTGAACACCTTCCAAATCGCTTTCATCGTATAACCTTCTTTATCAGCATGTTTAGGGCTTCTCGCAAGCATTTCCAAGCACAAAAAAAAGCACTGGATACTCAGTGCCGGATGCGATGAGAGTCCTGTTCCAATACGCCTACGAGGTTAGCTGACGGATTCGGGCCTGGACAGGCAGCCCTATTTAGCGTTTCAAGAGATGGTCTCCCGAGCTAAAATTCACCCCATGCCGCCGCTTGAGAATAGCCCTGAATGCAACCTATTCATTGTTCGCGACAGCTTTATGGTTCCCCCGTTTTCCTGCGGAAATTCGGCTGTACTATTTAATTTGTATGACGTTTACGATTATAATCCCAAAGCCGTCCAGATATAAAGCTGACTTAAGGGACATAAGAAGCGAAAAAAGAGCAAAAACGGGCAATGTCAAGGCGCAGCGAGCATCTGGCTTGATGGACATCGTTATTTCGCTTCTTTTTGAAAGAAACGATCTTTTTCATTGGATAATTCAGGGATTAATATGATAAGGTAATGAAATAAGATGTTTACAATACAGACCTCCGAGGTGAACTAATGATTGATTCAATTAAGCCGAAGGAATGGCGGCGTTTTTGGTGGGCGGCGGTCGCATGCTTCGTCATTTATGTAAGTTTGGATGTCATCCCGACGATCGCTTCCATTTCATCCGGCGAGTACAACACCGACGTCATCGAGAAAAACGAAGCGGAGAAGCAGGCCGCAGCCTTCGCCGGACAGGAAACGGGTTTAACCGTCAAATCGGCTAAGGCCGTTCATCAAACCGACAAATTGATGAATGGATATTTGTCCAAGGAAAATCTGATCAAGACGTACAGCGACCAATATGACTCCCGCTTCCCGACGGATACGTATCAGGTGGATTTGAAGTTTGAAGAGGGCGGAAGCGGCTTCGTATATGTACATATGCAAAGCGGAAAGATCGTATCCTGGAATCTCCTTATCGACGGGCAATCGCTCTCCAAGTTCGATCTGGCTGCAGAAGCGGATCAGTTCTTGTCGAAACAGGGCTTCCGCGAGGCAGAACTGCAGGAGGGCAAATTACTCGAGAACGGGGACTGGAACGTAAAGCCTTCAGGCTACGTCATCAAGGATGCCGCTCTCAACGTAGATATAAGCGCGATTTCCATAGACAGCCGAACCATCGTAACCGAATATAAGCCGGCCTTTATTGCGCCTCCCGATTATATCGCATACGTGAAGGAACAGGATCGGCTGGCGGGCTTCCTTACCGGCTTCGGCTATTTGTTTATGAGCTTCATCCTTGGCATCCTTGCCATTATTTACGCCGTGCTGTACCGTAAATTCACTTCATTCAAGTACGGTATCATTTTGACCATCATTTATTTTATAACGTACATCATCATGAATTTTAATATTCTAGACGGCATCCGGGCATCGCTTGGCGAGAGCGGAATGGCCGATCAGACGGTTGCTTTCACGGCTATATTCACGATCGTGCTTACGATACCGATGGCCGGTTCCATCTACGTCTCGCTCATAGCCGGCGACGGTCTTTGGAAGGCTCAGGGGCGCAGCCTGTGGCCGAGGTTCGGTCAGAAAGGCTACGGCGACTACGTATGGCGAAGCATGGGATTGTCCTATTTATTCGCGGTCATCCTGTTCGCGATGCAATCCGTCATTTTTATCGGGTTAAAATTTACGATCGGCACATGGGATACGACCGATGTCACTCAGTCCCCGTATAATATGGGAATTCTATGGCTGATGCCCGTTCTCGCTTGGGCGGCCGCGATTTCCGAAGAGGCGGTTTTCCGGTTTTTCGGGATCGGCTTGTTCCGCAGATGGTTCAAAAATACGTTTGCGGCAGCGCTGCTGCCCACGTTCTTCTGGGCGCTCGGCCATGTGATGTACCCGTTCTACCCGTCATCGACACGGCTCATCGAGCTTATGATCATCGGGCTCGTATTCAGCTTTATTTTTGTCAGATACGGCTTGATCACCTCGATGTTCACGCATGCGATCTTTAACAGCGCCGCCGTCGGTTTTTCATTGCTCACGATCGGCTCGGCTCCGAATATCGTATCGGCCGTCTTCTTCACGGTGCTGCCGGTGCCGATTGCCTATGCGATCAAATATTTGAGCGGCAAAAAAGAAAAGAAACCGTCCATCAGGACGGCTCCTCCTTTAGAGCAGCTATAATTTGCGAAGCTAATTTTTCACCGATCGAGAGGGGCCTAAAGTCTTCGACTGAGGCCTCTCTTATTTTTTTGACCGAGCCAAAATGCTTCAGCAGCAGCTTCCGCCGCTTCTCGCCGATGCCGGGAATCGAATCGAGCTTCGACTCGACCATCGACTTGCCGCGCTGCTCGCGGTGGAACGTAATGGCGAACCGGTGAACCTCGTCCTGAATGCGCTGAAGCAAATAAAACTCCTGGCTGTCGCGCGGCAGCGGCACAATCTCTGCAGGATCTCCCGTCATCAGTTGCGCCGTCTTATGCTTCGCATCCTTGACCAAGCCGCATACGGGGATAAACAGCCCCAGCTCGTTCTCCAATACGTCAAGCGCAGCCGAGATTTGTCCCTTGCCTCCGTCGACGACGATGAGATCGGGCGGAGTTAAATTTTCCTTAAGCACCCTCTCATAGCGCCTTCTTATCACCTCGCGCATCGTATCGTAATCGTCGGGCCCCTGTACCGTTTTGACCTTGAATTTGCGGTATTCCTTCCGGTCCGGCTTGCCGTCCGTGAAGACGACCATCGCGGATACCGGGTTCGTCCCTTGAATGTTCGAGTTATCGAACGCCTCGATGCGGCGCACTTCCTCAAGGCCCAGCCAGCCGGCTAACGACTCCGATGCCTTAACGCTTCGCTCTTCGTCCCGCTCGATCAAACGGAACTTCTCCTCCAGCATGACCTTCGCGTTATCGGTTGCCATCGTCACAACCTCGCTCTTGCGCCCTCTCTGCGGCATCAGCACCTTCACCTTCAACCAGCTGTGCAGCGAAGCGATCACTTCGTCAGCTCTCGAGGCGGCCGGCTCCTCCACTTCGGCTTCGATTTCGGTTTCCGGCTTCTCCAGCTCCGGCGGCAGCGGCAGCAAGATCTGCTTCGGCAGCGCCGGATTATCGCTGTAATATTGGGTCACGAACGTCATGAAATCATCGTATTCCTCCCCGTAATAGGGGAAGGTCGAGGCTCGGCGTTCGATCAGCTTTCCTTTGCGCATATACAGAATTTGAACGCACATCCAGCCTTTGTCTACCGCATAGCCGAAGATGTCGCGGTCAAGCGCATCCGACATCGTAATCTTCTGCTTCTCCATCACTTCGTCAATGGCGACAAGCTGGTCGCGAAGCTCCTTGGCCCGCTCGAATTCGAGCTGCTCGGCCGCCTCCTCCATCTTGCGCTGGAGCTCGGCCTTCACAACGTCCTGGCCGCCGTTCAGGAACCGGGTAATTTCCTGCGTCATCCGGTCATACTCCGATTGCTCCACCTCAAACTCGCAGGGCGCAATACATTGCCCGATATGATAATAAAGACACACCTTATCCGGCAAAGTCTTGCATTTGCGGAGCGGATACAAACGGTCCAGCAGCTTCTTCGTCTGCTGCGCCGCATATGCATTCGGGTACGGGCCGAAATATTTGCCCTTGTCCTTGACGATGCGCCTTGTAATTTCCAGCTTCGGGTGCTTCTCGTTCGTAATTTTAATATAAGGAAAGGTTTTGTCGTCCTTCAGCAGGACGTTGTAGCGCGGGTGATGCTGCTTAATCAGATTGCACTCAAGAATGAGCGCCTCCATGTTGCTCGACGTGACTATAAATTCAAAATCGCGTATTTCCGAAACGAGACGCTGCGTTTTCCCGTTGTGGCTGCCGTTAAAATAAGACCGTACCCGGTTCTTGAGCACCTTCGCCTTGCCGACGTAAATAATAACGCCGTCGCCGTTCTTCATCAAATAACAGCCCGGTTGATCCGGGAGCAAAGCTAATTTGTTCCGTATCGTCTCTTTTGCTTCCGCAAGCCGCTTCTCGGCCTGCCGCTGATCCGTATGCTGCTCTTCCATGCTCTCGCCTCCGACTGCCGTGTCATACTGATCACATTTTAGCATAGATGAACGATATTTTGTCTTACAATTGTCACCGGTAATTGCTTTACAACTGTTCGGAAGATTGGGTATACTAATTTCACGGCTGTAATTGAAGCAATCGGGATTTTTCAAGGAGGACGTCAACGATGGAGCACGTAAGAGATCCGCGCGAGCATATTAACGAAGAACCTCGCCACGACCTGATGGATGTTGTTTTCGGCTTTGGCGGCATGCTCGGTTTTATGACCGTTATTTTCGCCGTGGCTGTTATTGTCAAATTCATCATCTCGTAATGAAATGGAGCAGCGCGCTGCTCCTTTTTGTTTGGAACGCGAAAGTTCCATGCCCCGGGCACTTCCCGGGCATGGAGCTTTTTTGATGCGGCGGAACAATAGCTATTGTATGAAACGAAGCACTTCCCCTGAAGGCTGATAATCGCGCTGCTCCGCCTCCTTCTGCGGTCCGGACGGGTTGTTCTTCTGGGAGGGTCCGTCGTACCGCGTTCTTTCCGTCCGGTCGATCTGAACGATCCGTCCGTCATGCACGGTAATCGTAACTTGACCATACTGCAGTCCGCTCACCTGATCCGCGATTCGCTCCAGCCATTGCTGATCCACTTCTAACGGTTTTGCCATTCGAAACCCCTCCATGAAATAAAATTGAATGAATTAAGAATTGTCTTCTATCGGCCGCTGCCGGCTCGACTTCCATTCCACCATGCTCTTCACGATCAGCGTCACGACAGCCAGCATAACGAGTAGTGACGCGACTGCGAACGAAGCTGAAAATTGGTACTCATTGTACAAAATTTCAATATGCAGCGGCAGCGTATTCGTTTCTCCGCGAATATGGCCGGATACGACGGATACGGCGCCAAACTCGCCCATCGCTCTGGCATTGCACAGGATGGCGCCGTATAATAAACCCCATTTGATATTCGGAATCGTTACCCGCCAGAAGATCTGCCACCCTTTGGCTCCGAGGCTTGCCGCCGCTTCCTCCTCCTGAACGCCCTGCGCTTGCATGAGCGGAATCAGCTCTCGGGCGACAAACGGAACCGTGACGAAGACCGTCGCCAAGACGATGCCGGGTACCGCAAATATAATTTGGATGCCTCTCTCGTCAAGCCAAGGGCCCAGCAAGCCCTGTGCGCCGAAGAGCAGCACATAGATGAGGCCTGAAATGACGGGCGATACGGCAAACGGTAAATCAACGAGCGTAATTACCAGGTTTTTGCCGCGGAAACGGAACTTACTGATCACCCAGGCAGCCACGATCCCGAAGATCGTATTGATCGGGACGGCGATGACGGCAACTAGCAGCGTCAGCTTTAATGCCGATAAAGCGTCGGGCTCCGTTATGGAATCGAAATAGACGCCGGCCCCCTTCTTGAAGGCTTCGACGAATACGGAAACGAGCGGCAGCAGGACGACGAATCCGAGAAAGATAAACGCGATGCCGATGAGGATCCACCTGACAGGGCCTGATTCCGTAATATGCTGCGGCCGCCTCGAGGCTTCCTCCGACGTGTGTACCGTTATGGCTCCGGCCATTGTCCATCCCCCCTTTTATTCTGAAACGGTACGCCGGTTCATTCGCCACTGCAGCAAATTAATGACAAGCAGCATCAGGAAGGATACGACGAGCATGACAAGCGCGATCGCTGTAGCTCCCGCGTAATCGTATTGCTCCAGTTTCGTTATAATGAGCAGCGGCGTTATTTCGGTCTTCAGCGGCATATTGCCGGAGATGAAGACGACCGAGCCGTATTCGCCGATGCCTCTTGCGAAAGCGAGCGCGAACCCGGTTAACAGCGCCGGCAGGAGCTCGGGCAGGATCACCTTCCGGAACGTCCGAAGCCTGTAAGCCCCCAGCATGACCGCAGCTTCTTCCGTTTCCTTCTCCATATCCTGCAGCACGGGCTGTACGGTACGAACGACGAACGGCAAACCGATAAAAATAAGCGCGATCGTAATGCCGATCGGAGAATAGGCGACCTTGACGCCAAGCGGCTCTAACAGCGAGCCAATCCATCCGTTCGGCGCATAGATCGCGGTTAACGCGATGCCGGCAACCGCCGTCGGCAGGGCAAACGGCAAATCCACCAGGCTGTCGATCAGTTTTTTGCCCGGAAAACGGTACCTTACGAGCACCCATGCCACGACGAGGCCAAACACCGCATTAACCAGACCAGCACAGAAGGCCGTCATGAAGGTGACCCGATAAGACGCGAGCACCCTCGCGCCCGTTACCGTATCCCAGAATTCAGTCCAGCTGAGCTCTGCCGTCCGATAGAAAACGGTGGCCAGCGGGATCAATACGACGGTGCTTAAATAAAACAAGGTGAAGCCCAGTGACAGTCCAAAACCCGGCAGAACATTGCGATTACGGGGCTTGGAACCTTTCATGTGAAGTCAGCTCCAATCTTCCTCATGGCGTTACGAGCCCGGTGAATAAATTTGGTCAAAAATGCCCCCGTCGGCAAAATGCTTCGTCTGCGCTTCCTTCCATCCGTCAAAATCCTGATCGATCGTTAGCAGCTCAAGTGATTGGAATTGCCCGGCATATTTCGCTGCAACCGTCTCGGAAATCGGACGGTAATAGTTTTTTGCAGCGATTTCCTGTCCTTCTTCCGTGTACAAAAATTGCAGGTATGCTTCTGCCGCTTCGCGTGTTCCGCGTTCGTCTGCAACTTTATCTACAACCGCTACCGGTGGCTCCGCAAGTATGCTTAGAGACGGATAAACGATTTCGAATTTATCAGGACCAAGCTCATTGATCGACAGGAAGGCTTCATTCTCCCAAGCGAGCAGGACGTCGCCGATCCCGCGTTCAACGAAGGTCGTTGTAGCACCGCGAGCACCTGAATCGAGCACCGGAACATGCTTGAATAACTCGGCAACAAACTCCTGCGCTTTTGCTTCGTCGCCGCCATTCTGCTTGAGGGCGTAACCCCATGCGGCAAGATAGTTCCAACGCGCTCCGCCCGACGTTTTCGGATTCGGCGTAATAACCTCAACTTTATCCTTAATCAAATCGTTCCAATCTTTAATGCCCTTCGGATTTCCTTTGCGAACGAGAAATACGATGGTCGATGTATACGGCGAGCTGTTATGCTCGAATTTCGACTGCCAATCCGCATCGATCAGCCCCGGTTCAGCTATCGCATCTATATCGTAGCCCAGCGCCAACGTAACGACATCGGCTTTCAACCCGTCAATGACGGCGCGGGCCTGCTTGCCCGAACCGCCATGCGATTGCTTAACCGTAACCTCTTGGCCCGTCTCCGCTTTCCAATGCTTGGCGAAAGATTCGTTAAATTCAACGTACAGCTCGCGAGTTGGATCATAGGATACGTTCAACAGTTCAACCGGCGGCTTGGGCTTTCCGCCCGCCGGCACTTCCGTTGCCGCCGAATTCGTCACGTCAGCTGGCTGATTTGTATGATTATTTTCTGAATTGCCGCCTCCTTGGCCGCAAGCTGCGAGTACAAGAACTAATGCAATAAGGATAACAAATGGACGAACGAGAGTAAGCTTATTCAACATTCCATACACCCCTTAATTGATATGACAGGCTCGTAGAAACGCGAGTCAGATATCTCAAACGTTCTACCGTCAAATAGGTGTTTACTCCGGTTCGTCCGGTCGTTAAACCATTATTCCTACCTGTTTAGTTGATTATGGATGAATATTACCAGCGCACTCCATTAGCTGTCAATACTTAATTTCAAAAACTAATCAATCTTATAAAGTTTACTTATAAGTGAAGTGTAAATAACGCCCCTCGAGTTATACCCAGCAACGTACGCAGCAACACCATACCACCGCTCGTTCTCGCTATACTGGATTTTGTACAGCCTCGGACACGAGTATTCACATTTGAAATTGGACAGAATCCAGCATATAAGTTGAATGGGGTTACAATTGAATGGGGTTACAATAAATAAAAAAAAGCCTCAGCCGCCTCATCCTTCTTGCAGGAATCAGCTGGCTAAAGCTTTACATCTATCCATTATTTCCGTCCGCGCTTATTCTCGCCCGCGACCATCACAACCTCCACATACGGCCTTATGCGGTCCATGATCCGCTGGCCCTTATGCAGCTCGTCGCCGTCCTTGCTAGTGAAGCTGAAATGACGCTCCAGCGCATCCAGCTCATAATTGGACGTATAGAAGGTCGGCTTCCGCTGCATCCGATAATTAAGAATGGCGCCCAGGACATGATCGCGCACCCACGGATTTAAATTCTCCGCTCCCATATCGTCGAAAATAAGGAGATCCGTCTCCTTCATCATCTCGACCGTATCCTTCAGCTTGCCCGGCTCGTGCATGAGCGACTTCAGATCCTCGACAAAGTCCGGCATATAGACGATAACGCCGGAGTAACCGGCCTTCGCCAGCTCTTGCAGCATGTAACACATCAAGAAGGTTTTGCCCGTCCCGAAGCGGCCGGCAAGATACAGCCCCTCCTCCTGCAGGCCATGCTCCTTCGTCCGGTCAATGTAGCGCAGCACCTGACCGACAGCCTTCGCCCGCTCCAGATCATTCGTCAGAATTTCATCGGAGGAATACCCTCTCTGAAGCGCCTTCTCGTCGACATAGAAGCTGCGAATCCGGCTGCGGACATGGTCTTCCTTCTGTCTGGCCGTAAATTTCTTACAAGCGACCTTCCGGTCGTAGAGCTGAGGATAGCCGTTCACCGTATCGCAGCTGAGCATCGTGTAATGCCCCTCGAAATCATTCGGACAATTGTCCAGCCCGGGGCAATTGGAACAGCTTTTAAATTCCTTAACGTATTGGTATACGCGATTCAGATTGATCTTAATCGTATGCTCGTCCAGCTCCGGATGCTTCGCCCTAAGCTTCTCCACCAGAGGATCAGCGAGCAGCTCCGTCAGCTTCTGCTCCGCCTGCTCCGTAATGGCCCGGCCAGTCGGCCAAGTCTTCAACATTTCGCCCAATGACTCCATCGTCTGCTCACCCCGCTCCAATTATTTGCCATCCAGCTTGCGCGCCAGCTTCCGAAGCTCCTCAAGCTCATCGGCCGATACGGCCGAGCCGGCTTGGCCGTCCTGCACGATCGGAATCGCGGGCTTGCGCGAGGCGCCGCGATTGCCTGTCCGGCTGCCGCCCTTGCCTGCGTAAGCGCCTCCTCCGGCCCCGCCGTAGCTTGCGGCCGCATCCTTGCGCCTTTCTTTCTCCTGCTCCACCTGCGCTTGCTCTCTTACGTACTGGACCGCTTTCTCGAATGTATCGATTTGCTTCACCAGCATATTGGAAGCCACGGCATCGAGGAACGTCTTCGTTACCCGCTGCGCCTCGTTCGCCCCGATCACATAATGAATAAGAACATTAATGACAGGCGCCGCGAGCTTATAATTCAAATCAATCCGCTCAAATGCGCGCTCGATCCAATCCGGCACCGCGCCGGGAAAGAACCGCTGAAGGAACCGGGTATGCGGCTCATTGCGCATCAGCATGTTATATTGCTGAATATCGCAGCGTCCCAGCAGCTGATTCGGCACCTGCAGAAAATCTTGCTCCAGAACCTCGTATTCTTCCGTCATTTCATCGGATTCCTCAGGTTCGCCGCGGGTGAACTGCGTTCTGGCCAGCGTCCGCTGGCGATCGCCTTCGCGCTTCTTATCCTGCCTGTACAGCTGATTGGCTCTTAGCTGCAGCTCATCAACATTTAAGCCGCCGCCTTCGCTGAAGATGCCGTCTTCATCGAGAAGCCGGCATAGATCCGCGACGGTTAAGCTGTACTTATACGCGACATAATTGACCTGCGCCATCTGCTCCTCGTCGCTGCGCAGCCGCTCCACATAACGCCGGTTCGCCGAGTTGCGGGGAAAACGCAAAATAATCTCGCCGTATGGAATGGCCGCCGTCGCAAGCGTCTGCCGTTCCGCCGATTGCCTCGAAGGCGCAACCTCCGTTAACGCCTGCTCCAGCTCATCGTCTACCGATTGCATGTTCAGCTTAAACAATTCGTAGAAAGGCACCGAAATATTTTCTTTCGTCATCTCGGCATCCGCCAGCTCGTCCGGTTCGTTCGCGCCAAAGGATTCCCGGAGCGATATAACCGCATATTTGCCGATCTTATCGCGCAGCAGCATGGTTAAATGCATATTGCGGAAAAATTCTGCCGGCGACAGCGGCTCGGCCAGCTCGTATTCGTAGATAACGTCCGCTTGGTCAGACAAGCCGAGCCGCGATGTCTGCAGCAGGCCGACGGCTTCCAGCTTCGATGCCTGCTCGATTAAATGCCTGCGGCCGCGTTCGTTCATTTCCAGCCCCAATCCTAAAAACAGCCTCCTCTGAGGCTCCAAGGACGAATAACCGGAACGCCCCTCCGCGATGCCATGGTACAGCTGCTGATAAAAGGCGACCGCAAAAGCGCCAATCATCGGCTGATAGATTAGCGACAGCATCTTATAATCGAGACTGCTAAGCGAAAAATCACGAAATATGTAATATCGGTGGTGTTCCGTGTATTGCAAAATATTATGGATGCGCATTGCATCTACTCCATCCCCTGCATTCTTTCATTCTATTATTCTAGCATAAAAAGACCTTTGAGGGTCGGGTCGAAAAATAGAAAAATCCCCCGAATGAGGGATTTCCGTTAAACTTGCGAAAGCTAGAACATTTTGTAGCCGCCCTTGCGAAGCGTCTGAATCGCCCAGCCGCTTATGTATGCGCCGACCAATGCGCCGATAACCGGAATGTAATCTACGATCGTATAATGGGCAAAGTTTTCTATCGTCGCTGTTGCCGACTTATCCCATGGCGCCCAAATGCCAAGCGGTATAAGAACGAGTATGAATAAATAGATCGGAAACCACGTTGTTTTTAACAGCATATTCAATATAAAGCCGATGCCGAACATCATGACCATAAACAGCACCGTCGCTATCATTAACTGAAGCATCCAAACTTCCCCTTTCAGATTCTCGTTTTTAAGTTTAATGAAAGGCGTCGGGGAAGTCAATTAGCGGAGGACAAATGTCACAAGACCGCCATTTGCTCCCATCCGCCACATTACGATACAATAGTTGCAGCATCAAATAGGAGCTTGAAAGGAGCATTTATCCAATGAGTGAAGCAGCACAAACGCTGGAAGGCTGGTACGCGCTGCATGATTTCCGCAGCATCGACTGGACCGCTTGGCGCTTAGCCGACGAGGCCGAACGCAGCCGCGCCCTGGACGAGCTGCAAACTTTTTTGCAGCAGTGGGCAGAGGATGAAGAACGGAAGCAAGGAAGCACGGCGGTATATTCCATCGTCGGGCAGAAGGCCGATTTCGTATTCATGTTTTTGCGCGAATCGCTGGAGGAGCTGAACGCGGTCGAGACGGCATTCAACAAAACGACGTTCTCCAGCTTCACTTATCCGGTACATTCATACGTAAGCATCGTGGAGCTTAGCAACTACATGGCGCAGCCGGGCACCGATCCGATGCAAAATCCGGATATCCTCGCAAGATTGAAGCCGACGCTGCCTAAAGCGAATCACATCTGCTTCTATCCGATGAACAAACGTCGCGAGGGCGGCGACAACTGGTACATGCTTGGCATGGACGAGCGCCGCGCGCTGATGCGCAGCCACGGCATGATCGGCCGCCAGTACGCGGGCAAGGTGAAACAAATCATTACCGGCTCCGTGGGTTTCGACAACTGGGAATGGGGCGTAACGCTGTTCGCGGACGATGCGCTTCAATTCAAGAAGCTGATCTATGAAATGCGCTTTGACGAGGTTAGCGCCCGTTATGCGGATTTCGGTGATTTCTACGTCGGCAATTTTCTTGATGGCGCCAAGTTTAGCGAGTTTCTGAAGATTTAGTATTTTATTGCGGAGAGCGGACGGAGGAAGCGGCCGCCGCTCCCCCATCCAGCTTGAGTATTCCGTTAACTCCCTACCCCTTAATCGCCCCGATCATGACACCCTTCACAAAATATTTCTGCAGGAATGGATATACGCAAAGGATGGGAACGGTCGCAACGATAATCGTCGCATATTTAATCGTTTCCCCGATTGGCATCTGGTCACTTGAGCTGATATCCGTCATCATGCGCGACGTGTCATTGGCGATCAGAATATCGCGAAGGATAAGCTGCAGCGGGAATAAGGCGCGGTCCTGCAAATAAATCATCGCCGAGAACCATGAATTCCAGTGCGAAACCCCATAGAACAACAACATTACGGCAATAACCGGCAAGGAAAGCGGAATCACGACCGACCAGCAAATCCGGAAATCGTTAGCCCCATCCAGTCTAGCGGACTCCTCAAGCTCCACTGGAACGGCTTGGAAGGCCGTTCTCATAATAATCAGATTAAAGGCGCTGATCGCGGTCGGAATAATAAGCGCCCATCGGGTATCCAGCAAACCGAGATCATTGACAAGCAGAAAGGCAGGAATTAATCCTCCTTCAAAAAACATCGTAAACACGATCATAAACATGATCCCGTTTTTCCACATGACATCGCGTCTCGACAAGCCGTACGCTGCCATCGAAGACAAGATGATGTTAACCGTCGTTCCGACAAGGACATAAAACATCGTATTCAAATAGGCCGTACCGATAGCGGGATTCATAAAAACCATTCGGTATGCGTCCAGATTAAAGCCTTTAGGAAACAGCAGAATCCCCCTTGACTGGACGAGCTGCGCAGGATCGCTGAACGACGCGAACAGAACAAATATTAAAGGATACAACGAAGTTAAGGACAGCAAAAATAAAAACAGCATATTAAATACGCCGAATACACGTTCTCCGGACGTTACTTTCATAGTCCATTCTCCTTACCATATTTTGGTTTCGCTCGTCTTCCTGGAGACGCCGTTCGCGACAACCAGCAGCGTAAAGCTAATGATGGCGTTAAACATGCCAACGGCAGCCGCGTAGCTGTAGTCGGTTTCCAGAATCCCTTTGCGGTACGTATAAGTTCCGATGACATCCGCCGTTTCGTACGTAATGGGATTATACATCAGCAGAATCTTTTCGTTGCCGACCGAAAGCAGCTGGCCAATATTAAGAATAAGCAGAATAATAATCGTCGGCGCAATACCGGGAAGCGTGACATGCCAGGTTTGCTTCCAGCGGCCCGCACCGTCAATTTTGGCGGCTTCGTAGATGGAAGGATCAATGGAGGCGATGGAAGCCAGAAAGATGATAGAGCTCCAGCCAATGTTCTGCCATATGCCGGAACCGATATACAAGATTCTGAACCAGCCTGCTTCCCGCATAAAAGCAATCGGTTCGATGCCGAACATGCTTGTCAGCATATGATTGACCAGTCCGTCCCTTGCCAGAAAATCAAACATGATTCCTACGACGACAACGAGCGAAATAAAATGCGGCATATACGTAATCGTTTGTACCGATCTCTTAAACCAGCTGGACCTGATTTCGTTTAGCAGCAGCGCCAGAATAATGCCTGCGGGAAATGCGAAGATCAAGCTGTACAAGCTCAGCAATATGGTGTTCTTCAAGATCCGGCCGAAATAATAGCTGGAAAAAAATTCTTTGAAATTATCCAGACCTGCCCATGGGCTGCCCCAGAAGCCTAAATGGACAGTATAATCTTTAAAGGCGATTTGCATGCCGTACATCGGTCCGTAATGAAAGATCAGGAAGTACAAGATCGCCGGGCTTAACATCATATAGATCAACTTATTTTTCGCAAAATCCTTTCTCACGCGTTGTCCGAAGCTCATACGGGCATTGATGCCTCCGAAAGGGGCTGCCGTACTGTCCGTTCCGATGTCCGCCATATCCAGACTCCTTCCTTTCATCCCTTAGAGTAGATCCGCACCGGGAGAATTCCCGGCGCGGACAGCCTTATCTCTTTAAGTAGCGATCCAAGGCCGCTTGCTCCAGCTTCAGTACTTCTTCGATTCCCATGGCTTTCAGAGTTTCGACGTATTCGTCGAACTTGTCGAGCGGTTCCGTTCCCATAATGAATTTCAACAGCATTTCTTCATGGAACACCTTTAAATCCGTCATAATGGAGGCTATCTTCCTGCCTTCTTCCGCGTTTGGCGTAGTTAGAGGCAGCTTCATATCCGATTTTGCCTTCTCCCAATTCACAAGTGCTTCCTTCTGGGAAGGCAGCTCCAGATATTGCTCGATATAACCGGGATCCTGCACGAACGGTCCATTGTAGGACGCGCGGAAATACTGCGCCATCGCCTGGGTAATCGGAAGGTCGTCCGGATTTTTCATAATCACATCGGTGTAAACCTGTTTGCCGTCGATCATGGTATAGCTTTCGCCCTCGATGCCGAAGTTGAACAAATTATGTCCTTCGGGTCCGTAAGCGTAATCCAGCCACTTGACGATTTGCTCCGGATTTTTCGCCGTTTTCGTAATTGCCGCTCCGATCCCCGTATAAGGGAAGTCCCTCTGTCCCCATATTGCGTTTTCGCCTTTGTTCAGCGTTGGGTAAGGGGCCGATATGAGCTCAAACTCAGGGTCATCCTTCATGAGACCCATAAATTTGCCGATGCCGCTGCCCGTATAGCTGACGAATGCAAGCGTCTTGCCCGTCGTCACCTTGGAATCCATCAGCTTCGTGTCCATCGCGGCAAAGTCGGGATCAAGCAGTCCTTTCTTATACCAGCGGTTCATGACGGTCAGAAAATCCTTGTATTCCGGCTGCATCGATCCGTATTTGACGACGCCGTTATCATTATAGAATTCGAGCGGAATGCCGAAAGCGCCAATGAACGCTTGACCGACTTGTATATTGGGAATCGTGTGGACGAATGGCGGCTCGCCGTTGTTAAGCTCCTTGAAGGCCTCAAGCACCTTCTCCCACTCATCAATCGTTGCCGGCACTTCCAGTCCGGTCTTATCCAGCATGTCTTTTCTTAGAATCGGGCCAAAAAACACCATCAGCTTCTCATGCCCGCGAATGAACGGGAAGGAATAAATGTTGCCTTCGTCCGTCATGATCATTTTTTTGATTTCGGGATGTTCATTTAAATATTTCGTTAAGTTAGGCGCGTGTTCCTCAATCAGTTCGTTCAGGCGCAAAATCGTGCCGGTTTTGATCGCGTCGTCCGGGCCGCGCGATACGGTCAGCCAGTTTCTCTCGATCACGTCCGGAAGCTTCTTCGAAGCGAGCATCAGATTAAATTGCTCTTCGATTTGGGCCCCTTCGCCGGCGGGATGAATCCATTCCACTTTGGTGCCCGTCACTTTCTCCAGCTGCCGGTATATTTTGCTTTCGCCCAGATTAGCCATCGTAGCGGAAGCGTTCGGGTTAAGCGAAACCCAATACGACAAGCCTTCCGGATAATTAACCGCTTCCATTTCTTTCCCCGCGTTGTTATCATTCGGTTTAGGCGCGTCCTTTGCGTTCGTATCGTCTGGGTTATTGTTGCCGCCTGAGCACGCCGCCAGCAGCACGGCTAAAGATATGAAAACCATGAAATACGAGATGAGCCCTCTTTTTCCCCCCATAAGCTTTACAATCTCCTCTCAATGATAGGATTGAACCAAATCCATGAAGCAGCCCTTCGGTCGGCTGATTCCATCGTAAAGGCATATGCGGTTCCATGGATATGGCGATAATTATAGAGAGGCTGACGGATGCCCAGATTAGCGGTTATCCGATTTTCACATCAACTGTCTATATTAAAGAATGCCCGTGTTTTTATGCCCTTTGCTCTGAATATTTCTCTGTATTTGCCCGGCGTAATGCCTTCCGACTTTTTGAAGACGCGAATTAATCCGATGTCATTAGAGAAACCGACCATAAGCGCGATCTGGGATACGGTCCACTCCCCTTCCTCCAGATATGCCTTCGCGCGCTTGATTCGCAAGGAAGTAATATACTCGGTCAAATTATGTCCGCTTTGTTTCTTATAGAAAGTGGATAAGTACGATGGATTCAAACCGCAATAATCCGCTATGCTCGTCAGGCTGAGATCATTGCTGGCATATTGCTCCTGAATGAACCGCCTGATTTTTGTAATCAATTGTTCGCTGTGGTCCGTCCTTTCCTCCTCCACTTTGTCGCATATCGCCTTATACAACTGTTTCAGCGTTTCGTTCATTTTATCCGCCGAGCCGATCCTCGTTATATATTTGACGGGATCCCCTTCTCCGCCGAAGAACAGCTTGTCATCCATATTCAGAGCGTAAAACAGCTTTAAAACGGTATTCATCTGCTCGAAGAACAAGCACTTTCCCATTTCGGGCGAGATGGCCCGCGTCTTGAAATTGATTTCGAACACATGGTCCAGCACTTTCGCAACGCTGCCGTAGTCCCCGCTTTTGGCGTAATTCATCAATTGCGATTCCGTTTCAAGCGAATAATAGAAATAATGATGCTCCGTATCTTTTACTTCCCCGTAATAAATAACCGAGCTTTGACCAGGCAGCAGGTTATATTCAAGCGCCGTAACCGCTTCTCCGTAAGCAACCGCGATTTGATCGATTCCATGCTTCAGGCTGCTGACCGCGATCGTAACGTTTATTTTGAATTTCAGTTCCATTTGTTTGTGCAGTTGATTTAGAACCGCATCCAAATCATTGCCGCTTTCGGCCTTGGATTGGGCGTGATTGAGCATAATGCCGACCCGGCTTCGTTCCAGCTCGATGGCGTACCCGAATTCCGACAGAAGCTCATTGCTTAGATTAATCAAGATGAATCGCATAAGCGTCCATTCCCGCTCCGTATCCTCCTGAATAAACCGGCGGCAGTCGTCAATCTGGATAAGCACAACGCCGAAAAAACGATGATTAAAGCGCACATCCATAAATTCAAGGTCATTGGCCGTCAATGATTTTGTATCTACATAACCTTTGATCAGCCGGGATATAAAATCCGATTGAATGACAGGCGCTTGCTGAACCAGGAGGAGCCGCATTTTTTTCTCTTCGTCGATAGACGTCATTAATTCGTTTTTTATAAATGTGATTTCGTTTTTGATCTCAATGTCCGGCATGTTTTTTCCTTGTAAAATAGTCTGGATAAGCTCGCGGATCGGCCGGTGATTTTTGTAAGCAAAATAATAGGAGCACGCAAGTCCCGCGGTGAAACAAACCATTACAAGCAGACCTGCCAGCGATTTGGTTTCGTTGACCTTGGACAATAGGATATCCTTGGGCAAGACGGAGATATAGGTCCAGTTATTTTGGCCGGATTTCGTATAAGAAATCATCACGCTTTTCCCGTTCAATTCGGCGTTGAAATCGCCATGCTGCGCAGAGAGCTCCGGCAGGATGCTTGTAATTGCGCTGGAGGCCGGCGACGTCGCGCATAACACTTCCAGCTCTTCGTTCAAGATATAAAATTCCGTATTTCTTTTATCCGTTTTTTTTAACAGCCCTAATAATTCCGATTCATCGATCATGACCACAAGCGCGCCCCGGACATCCGTTTCTTCGCCCATAGGCAGCGAGGTAACCGACGTAATCATATTCCGCTGCTTCAAGCTATAGGTAATCGGTTCGGATGGCAAGTAGGCTTTCAGATGGTAACTTGACAGCAAATCTATCATTTGTTTATCGCTGCGATTGCGATAGGTTTGGATATGGTTATAGAACAAATGGGGATCGGTCCTGATGCTCGAAGATAGAATTTGGTCTGAGTGCTTCAAATACACATAATAATCATCGATGTAAGGACTTAGGGTACGATAACGTTTCAAGTTTTTGATCAGTTCTATGTAGGTGTATTCATCGATCGATTCCTGATTGGAATCTTCGTACAATAACAGCTGCAGAGTCGGATTAAACGCAATCTGAGCGGACAACTGATCGACTTCATTCATTCTGCTGTCGATCGATAAACGAGTCTGCTCGAGCAGCACCTGATTGGATTCGTTAGCATTGTCGATTAAGACTTGCTCCATCTTGTTGTATAATAATGCTCCGATAATGACTGGAATCATCAGAATGCACATAAATGAAAGCAGCAGCTTCATGAACACGGTTCTGCGGAACGCCTCGCCTTCTAATCTTGCACGCCACCGGGCAATCATTAGGTTCCTCCTTCTTCATATAAAGAATGCGCTTTCATAAAGATTTGTCCGGATATCCCTCCGCTTTGCTTTATCCTACCTATCATTTTACTTCTATTTACCTTAATTGCCCTTGTGTTTTTTTTTGCAGTTTTGTTATTTTTCCATCAATTTGAATCCGCAAACGAAAAAACTCCCTCGAGTGAACAACCTTACGGCCGTTTCTCAATCGGGAGTTCATGCATTTATGATCGTTATTCTATCTCGTTATCGTCGTTTTCGTTTTGCTCTTTCGCCGCCAAATATTCCTGCGTCGCTTTGTCACGGGCACGGCCTTTATCCTTCAGCCGCTCGATTGCCGGCTGAATGAGCAGGTCAACTTCCTTTTGCACCGTATAGGCCAAGTCATACCGATTTTGCGATTCTAGAAAGGAACCGACCTCCATCAAGGCGTTGTAACGATCAAGCTCTTCTCTCGTTAACAGACCGCGGACTTGTACGCTGCAATGCCTCATTACAGAAATTTTCCTTTACGGAGAACGAGCGGAATGCCGCCGATAATGAATAAATAGCGCAGGTCGATCAGCTTCTTCAACCAAGCGGCCGTACGGCCTTTGTATTTCTTGCCGAACGCAATCCCGATCGCTTCGCCCTTGCCGAGCGATGCAACCGTGCCTTTGTTGCTGAACGTAAAGCCTTTAAGCGGTTGATTGCGGATCGAAGCGACAAGATTATGCGCGCATACGACGCCTTGCTGCATCGCGATCTGAGCAGTGGGCGGATACGGTCGGCCTTCCGGATTGAACATCAGCGAGTTGTCGCCGACGATATAAACATTCTCATTACCCGGCGAGCGCAGAAATTCATCCACCTTCACGCGGCCGCGCATCGTTTCGAATCCGGCTTCTTCAATCAGACGGTTACCGCGGATGCCGCCCGTCCAGATGACGGTCGAGGATTTAATTTCCTCGCCTTCGCCGACAACAACGCCTTCCGGCGTGCATTCCTTGATCGCGGTACCGATACGGAAGGTAACGCCCTTCTTCGTCAATACGTCCATGCCATATTCGACAAGCTCGGGATCGAAGCCGGGAAGCGCGGTCGGCGCCGCTTCAATATTATAAATTTTAACCAAAGCCGGATCCACGTCGAACTGCTTGCACAGCTCAGGAATGCGGTCGGACAGCTCGCCGACGAATTCGATGCCGGTAAAGCCGGCGCCGCCGACGACAAATGTCAAATAATCCGTACGGTGCGGCTCGCGCTTATAGCGTGCGAATTGATATTCGATATGCTCTCGGATTAGACGGACCGAGTTAATGCTGCGAATGTTCATCGCATGCTCGCCCAGGCCGGGAATGCCGAAGGTCTCCGGCTCGCCGCCAAGGCCGATCACCAGGTAATCATAAGACAAGGTGCCGTCTTCCAGGATGACTTTTTTATCTTGCGGACGAATCTGAACGACCGTCGATTTAACGAAATCAATTTTAAATTCATCGATTAATTTGGAAATGCTTACGCGGGCGTTCTCCGGATTATCCGTGCCGGCAGCCGGCATGTGCAGATGCGTCGTAATATAATGATAGTCATGTTTATTAACCAGGGTGACGTCAGCTTCATTGTAATTTAGTTCTTTTTGCAAGCGAAGCGCGGTCAGTATGCCGCCGTAGCCTGCTCCAAGAATCACAATTTTAGGTATGTTACTCATCGTATAATCCCATCCATTCCTAGTGTCTTTTTATATTGTGAAAAATTACACAAGCTAAACCGAATATAATCTTTATAAGTTCAGTGTGTCCTTTTAAAGCCGTTTTTACAATGAGTCTCGTGACGCAAATTGACAGGTTTCACCAGTTTTTGCAGCCAGTTCTACGCTTAACATACATCAGAAATATTACATAGTTTTCACGAAAAGTTCAAGGGCAAAATATACGAAATTGTTTAGAACTCTATACAAATTAATTATTTCCCTCTCCCCGTCCAAAAGTTTATAATTAAAACCGTAAAGTTTATTACATGGAGGTGGCACTTATGTCTAACGCTGAAACATCCGCAACCCCTGTCGATATCGTTATTATCGGAGGCGGCCCTGCCGGTTTGTTCGCTGCATTCTACGGTGGAATGCGCCAAGCATCCGTCAAGCTGATCGAAAGCATGCCGCAGCTTGGAGGACAGCTCGCAGCGCTCTATCCAGAAAAGTATATATACGACGTCGCCGGATTTCCAAAGGTTACAGCGCAGGAACTGGTTGACCGGCTGATCGAGCAGATTGATCTTTTCAAACCGGAAATATGCTTGGAGGAGAAGGTGGAGAATGTCATCAAGCGTGACGAACGCCTCTTCGAAATCATAACGAACAAAACAACCCACTTCGCGAAAGCCGTTATTATCACGGCCGGTGTAGGCGCTTTCGAGCCGCGCCGTCTGGAGCTGCCGGAGGCAGCGCTGTATGAGAAAAAGAATCTTCATTATTTCGTCGGCGATTTGCAGCGGTTTAAGGGTCAAAATGTATTAATAAGCGGAGGCGGCGATTCAGCGGTCGATTGGGCTTTAATGCTGGAACCGATCGCCAAGAACGTAACGCTGATTCATCGCCGGGATAAATTCCGCGCCCATGAGCACAGCGTGGAGAAGCTGATGAATTCGAAAGTGAACGTGCATACGCCAAAAGAAATAACCGCTTTGCACGGCGATAACAGCATCCGTCGAGTAACGTTATCCGATGTGAAATCGAAAGAGACATACGAACTGGATGTCGACGCCGTTATTGTAAACTTCGGCTTCGTCTCCTCGCTCGGCCCGATCGCCGATTGGGGCATCCAAATTCAAGGCGGCTCTATCGTCGTGGATACGCGCATGGAGACGAATATATCCGGGATATTCGCCGCGGGGGATATTACGACGTACCCGGGCAAGCTTAAGCTGATTGCCGTTGGCTTCGGCGAAGCCCCGACCGCAATTAATAACGCTAAGGTTTATGTGGATCCGGGCGCTAAGCTGTCCCCCGGTCACAGCAGTAACATGAAGCTGTAATTATAGAAGCGGAAACGGCAAATGTAAGAGGCAGATGTTACGCGCGATCCTTTAGCTGCATGTATATTAAAAAATAAACAAAAGGGTATCCTAACCTTGGAATTACTTTGCAAGCGCCTATGGCATACATATGCGCGATGCGCCGAGGAGGATACCCTTATGTTTTGTCCGGTTTGCAACGGAATTCAACCGCTGCAAGGAAGCTGCACAGCTTGTAATGGTACGGTGGTGGATTGTGGTCGATTGTCGGACCTGGCAGGCCCTTATGCTCCTTATGAGCCGATCGATTATGAGCTGCAATTAAGCGGTGATGATGTGCGAGATACCGGAATTTGCAAGCATATCCTATTTTGTTCGTCTTGTATGCAAACAACTGAGGTTACGGTTACGGAGTGGCAATAGATTTCTTGTTCCGAACTACCTGCTATGCGGTAGCCTTGTAGTTTTCCGGATTGACATGCCTTCGCTTCAATTCGATAGCTAACATTCGAATAAATTCTGGCTCCAATTCAAATTGGATAGCTGCATAATAAGTATCTACCAGCATTTCGTCCGATAGTAGCTCCATTACTACACACCCTTTCTTCCATACTTTGGTTATTGCTTCCTCATAGTAGCATGGCACTATTCCGGAGGACAACAGTCCCTGTTATTCACATATCATTGTGGATACGATGTGCATAGCATGTGTATATACGTCGATTATTGAGGAAAATCAGCATGTATAATGTGGATACAGTTATCCACAATCCAAATTTTACCCATTTCTATAAAAAACTTTAATGAGATTCTATGACTCTATTAATAGAATATATCACCGCCGTAAGATGAGCCAATGATAAATACGCCCCGTTTGAGGGGGCGTAGCTTTATCATAGGTTATATTTATTCAAATTAAATAGAATGAAGTAAATGGTCAATGCGGCCTGGTATTAACCTCGAATATCCAAATATCCCCTTGCTTATCAATTCCGTAATCGAAGCCAAGCTGTCCGATCCCCGGATATTTCGTTTCCAGCACGCTGGTTGCCAGCACGGTCAGCTCGCGCATTTTGGTCTTTTTCGCTGAAACCTGTGAAGACGAAATCGATTTGCTGATCCCCTGCGCGGCTGTAACCATCCTGCCGCCGCGGCATAGGTTGGTAACGAATAGTCCTTGTCTCGCGATCCTCCCGACCATGGAGCGGTATACCCAGCCCTTTTCCGTTTTTACGTATTTTACGCGGTAATCGATCGGCCTGCCGTTAACGGTAGCCAGATTTATCCCTTTCTGAATGAGATATGCCCGGCCTCTCCGTTGTCTATTAAGAGCGCCTACTAACGCTTTAAAACTAGTAAAACGTTTCGTCTGCGAATAATAAGTATAGGCATAATAGCCGGCAGCATTCCGCGTAACTTTAATGACGCCGTGTCCGCCGGCTCCTTTCACCGGTTTCACAACAACCATCTGATGTTCTTCCAGCATACGTCTCAAATGATCCGCCGTAAATCTTGACGTTGGAGGTATATGCGGGGCAATATCGGGATGCGACAGCAACGCCGCCGTTTTCACCCACTTGCTAGCAAGCGACCTGCCCTTTTGTTCACCCATTGCCTTCAATCTCCTTTCCTACCGCTTCCTCCATAGCATATGACGGCGCACTACCTGTCTCTTGGATGAATGACCGAGGTTAGGAGCCTTTTTTGGCGAGAATCGTTTTGCTATATAAATAGAAAAAGACAAGCGTCATCGGGAGCTTCGCTTGTCTTGTGTGTACGAGGGTTTTATGAATCCGATTTTTTCTCGAGCGCCGCCTTCAGCTTATCGGCAAGGCTGCCCGACAACGTCGTATTATCGCTGTATTGCTTAATCAGCTGTTGATTCTGCTTGCGGTTAACTTTGCCGCCCTGCTTGTCGCCAAGCAGTTCGATAACGTTACACGGCTTGCACTGGGCGAATTTCCCTGCTTTGCCGTCACGGATCTCCATTTTCTTATGGCATTGCGGACAGCGCTTATTCAACAATACCGGCTCCGCCGAGCGCCGGTATCCGCATTCGCGGTCCGAGCATGAAAGCGATTTGCCCCGCTTTCCCTTCACCTCAAGCAGCGGCTTCCCGCACTCCGGGCACCGGGAATGCGTCAGATTATGAGGCTTGTATTCCTTCGTCTCGGCGATCACCTCGGATACCCACTTCCCCGCTTGCTCGCGGATGCCCCTCATGAATGCCGCAGGATCGCCTTTCCCTTTGGCGATCGCCTCCAAGTCGCGTTCCCACTTCGCAGTCAATTCCGGGCTTCTGAGCTCATCAACAACAAGCTCTACCAGCTGCTTTCCTTTACCTGTCGGCATCAGTTTATTCTGCGATCGCGTGATCGTATCCGTACTCAATAGTTTTTCGATAATATCCGCGCGAGTAGCGGGCGTTCCCAAGCCATGCTTCTCCATGCGCGTGAGAAGTGTCGCTTCCGTATAACGGGAAGGCGGCATCGTACGAAGCTCTCGCACCCTTCCTTGCTTGACCGGAAGCGTCTGCCCAAGCGAAAGCGGCGGCAGCAGCTGCGCCGGCTGACGGTCAGCATAGCTTTGTCCTGAAGCGTCTCCGTCGTCGTCCTCCTCTTCGTCCGCGCTGGCATCGGACTGATAGATTTCCTTCCAGCCTTTGTCCTTCTCGATTTTGCCTTTCGCATAGAAGCGGTCTTTCCCGACAACAAGCACGACGCTCGTCTCGTCATAACGGTAAGGTCCGTAGAACAGGGCGATGAACCTTCTGACAATCAAGTCGTACAGCCTGCGTTCTTCACTGCTCAGCACAGCCAAATTAACGAATTGCTCCGTCGGAATAATGGCGTGATGGTCCGTGACCTTGCTGTCGTCGACGATCCGCTTCGTAACCGGCAGCGTTCCCCTCAGCAGTCTTCGGGCAAGCTGCGAGTAAGGTCCGACGGCTATGCTTTCCAGCCGTCCCTTCAAGGTCGGTACCATATCGCCGGACAAATAACGTGAATCTGTCCGCGGATAAGTTACCAGCTTATGCTGCTCGTATAGCTTCTGCAGCACGTTCGAGGTCTGCTTGGCGGAGAAGCCGAGCCGCTTATTCGCATCCCGCTGAAGCTCGGTCAAATCATAAGCTTGCGGATGGGGCTCCGTTTTCTCTACCGTACGCAGCTTATCCACCTTGGCGGCCCCATTCTGAATGCGGGATGCCGCAAGGTCGGCTTCCTCGCGGTCCCATATCCGGCCGTCATGAGCGTCCTGCTCGCGCCACAGCGCGGCGAACGGGCCGAAGTCAGCCGTAACGTTCCAATAGGGCTGCGATTGAAACGACTGAATGTCCTGCTCCCTCTCCATCAGGATCGACAGCGTCGGGGTCTGGACACGGCCCGCAGCCAGCTGCGCATTATATTTGGTTGTCAGCGCCCTGGTCACGTTTAAGCCGATCAGCCAGTCCGCTTCTGCCCGGCATACGGCCGAGGCATACAGATTGTTATAATCCTTGCCCGGCTTCAAGCCGTTAAAGCCGTCTTTGATCGCTTTATCCGTCTGCGACGAAATCCATAAACGCTTGAACGGCTTGCGCCAATGGACGAGCTCCATAATCCAACGGGCAACAAGCTCGCCCTCGCGCCCGGCATCCGTCGCGATGATAAGCTCGCCGATATCCTGCCGTTTGCACAGCTGAGCCACTGCCCGGAACTGGTGAGAGGTTTCTTTCATTATTTTTAAATTCATTTTCGGAGGAAGCAGAGGCAAATCCTCCAGGTTCCATGTTTTATACTTCGGATCGTATTCTTCGGGCTCTGCCAACGTTACTAAATGGCCCAGCGCCCAGGTTACGACATAATGAGGCCCCTCGATATAACTTTTATTCTTCTGACTGCAGCCGAGCACACGGGCGATTTCCTTGGCGACGCTCGGTTTTTCTGCAAGCACTAGCGATTTCATCCGGATATTCTCTCCATTCATCGAATGCGCGTCAGTCCGGCGCCATTCGTTTACTATGACGAAACGATACCATAGGCTTTCAGCCTGCGCAACGCATCAAGCGTAATAACGCCTTTCCAGTCCCGTTCGGCCCGCGGCCACACGTCTTGAAATTCCGCCCAGCCCCATGATGGGGACCATGATCCGTCAGAGTGCTGCTGAGCAAGCAAATGACTCAAATAGGGGAACACACTGTCGCGCAGTTGACCGTAATATAGCGACGATTGCGTCTCCGCAGCCTGAACCGGCGACAAGCAATAACCGTCCCACTGCCGGGGATCGGTCGTAACGCAGTTCCGCACCATTTCATCCATGGCCGGTTTCACCTCGTCAAGAATGGACGCCGGTACAAGCTCAGCGAAGCGGAGGCAGCAGAGCAGCTCGTGAAAATCGTTCCGCGAGGATTTCTCGTTCATATACGTGATCGCGTGCTGCGTAAGCTCATCAAGCAGCGAAGCCGGCACAAGCGAGGAATAAGCGTGAAAATAGCCGACCAGCTCAATCGCCGGATTGCCCCAGCCGTCATGCGCAGCGTTATAGTTCCACCACGGTGCGCGGGGAGCTGTCTCCGCCTCTGCCGGCACAATGTCCCAGCCGTGCTTTTGAACCGTATCGTAGGAAGAAACCAGATAGCGGATTGCTCCCTGAACGAGCGGAGAATGGCAGCTTGCCTTCAGCGATGTCAGATGTTGCAAGGCGACTGAAGTAGCCAGCACCGAGGAAGCCGCCAACCGCACATCCGGCTCCAGGCCGTGCCCGAAGCCGCCGTCCGAATTTTGAAAAGCAGCCAGCTCCCGCAGCGCCTCCTCGGAAGAGCCTGCCTCGAATTCATAAGCAAATAATGCGCGTTCAAGCGGCCTTGCCGACTCCTTTATAAATTGGACTGCCCGATCAAACCGCTCCTTTAACATAACTGGTTTTTCCATTTACATGTTCCTCCTTCAACTTTTGATGAAGCAAAGGCCGTTTTATCCGTCTGCTGCGGGCTTCGTCATACCGAGTTTCCGATATCCGCCCGTCCATATTTGAATCCGATACTAACTATCGTAAATAATCGGAGGCTGATTAGCAATCATTTCCCTGCCATTACTGACCATTTGGCTGCAAGATTCCGATTATGCTATAGTAGGTTCAGCCTTTATTTCTGATAGATGATAGATTAAGGAGTGTCGATTCGATGAAACCGCGATTAATTGTGATTTTATTTAGCATATTGCTTGTCTACAGCGGCATTACCTTCTTTATCGGATGGAACGGCTGGCTGTTTCTTTCTACTTTATTAGATGCTCGCCAAGAGCTCGCCGGCATATATTGGATCTGCCTCTCGGTCATCGCTTTCTCCTACTTTATCGGCCGTGCAGCGTATCGCGCCCCGCTTAGGCCGCTAGCGGAAGCGCTGAAGCTCATCGGCTCCTATTGGTTCGCCGTGCTGCAGTACGCCGTCCTCATCCTGCCGGCTGCCGACGTGACCGCCCTTCTTCTAAGAGCGGCAGGCGCTTCCAAATCCGCATACATTATCGGGGTAGGAGGCATTGCCATCCTATTAATGGCGGTGCTCATCCTGCGCGGCTCCTGGAATGCGTGGAATCCGGTTATCCGAAAATATGCGCTGCAGGTTCCGAAGCAAGCAGGAGGCTTCAACAAGCTGACGATCGCAATGGCATCCGATCTTCATCTTGGCACGATCGTGGGCAACCGCCATTTGCGGCGGCTGATCGAGAAGGTGGAGCAAATCAAGCCCGATCTCATCCTGCTTCCGGGCGATATTCTGGACGACGACATCGAACCGTTTATTCGTAAAAATATGTCAGACGTCCTCGGCAAGCTGAAAGCGCCGCTAGGCGTTTACGCAGTGACCGGCAACCATGAATATATCGGCCGCAAGGTTCCCGAATTCATCGCGGCTATGGATGCCATCGGAATTCGCGTCCTAATGGACGAAGCGGCGCTGATAGACGGCAGCTTCTACGTGGTCGGCCGCAAAGATAAAGCCTCGGCAGGCTTCGGAGGCGAGGAAAGGCTGCCGATTCGAGAGCTTGTCGCTGCGCTTGATCCTTCGCTTCCGCTAATTCTGCTGGACCATCAGCCCTCGGACATAGCGAAGGCTGCCGAGCACGGCATCGATATCTCCTTGTCCGGCCATACGCATCGCGGCCAAATGATGCCGAATCATTTGATTACGAGGCGTTTGTTCGAGCTGGATTGGGGATATTTGAAGAAAGGCGGATTGCACGCCATCGTATCGTCCGGCTTTGGCACTTGGGGACCGCCCGTACGGATCGGCAGCAGGTCCGAGGTGATCCAGATCGACGTAGAATTCGTACCGTCCCATTAATGCGCGTTGAAAGAAGGAAGGGGCTGTTCCTCAAGGTTTTCACCTTGGGAACAGCCCCTTTCCCTTTTATTACAAGAATAAGAAGTCCATCGGTTCTTTCCGCTAATGAGGTGCGACACCGATAAGCGAAGAGAGAACGATACCGGCTTTGCTGCCAAGTGCCATGCCTATCAAGGCCGCACTGAGCTTTCTCATTGCGATGTCCCACCTTTTCTGGCAACATAGATCGAGAGCCAGAACATGAGCAGCGCCAGCACCGGATGAACCGCGCCGGCCCCTGGGACGTTTGCGGTGAAATATTGGGCGAATATAAGGACGAACAGAGCTCCGCTTAACCAGCGCAGCCGGACCGGCACCTGGCCGGCAAACGAGCAGATCAGCATCAGCACCGGCAAGTATTCGAACAAATGAACGAATGTCGCATGCATCTTCCAAGCGCTCGAATCGCTGAAAAGCGCCATGCCTGCGATGAAGGTTTGTACGATGATGCAAGCGACGAATAACCAAGCGAAGATTAGGAAGGCGCCGCGGAAGAATCGGACTCTTCCCTTCTGCTCTTTGTGTTGTTCCATGATCAATAACCACCATCCATTCCGTTAATGAGATCATTATATCCGGGTCATGTTGTGAACTTATGACGAAGCTGTACCCGTTCCATGAAATATGCCTGATAAGCGGGAACAGCGTGTATACTGGGAATAACAAATCTATATAAGTTAATCGAGGTGGACAGATATGCCGCATACATTGCTGCTTGTGGACGATGAAGTGAAGGTGCTGGAATTTATGGAGCCTTTCCTGCGTCAGGAGGGGTACCATATCGTAACCGCTCTGACGGGCAAAGAAGCTTTGAATAAAGCAAAGGAGCACCAGCCGGCCGTCGTCGTGCTCGACTGGATGCTTCCGGAGATGAACGGAATCGACGTATGCAAGGAGCTCCGCAAATGGAGCCGCGCAGGCGTCATCATGGTAACGGCGCGCGCGGAAGAGGCGGACAAGGTTATCGGACTGGAAATTGGCGCCGATGATTATATGACGAAGCCTTTCTCCCTGCGCGAGCTGTCTGCCCGCATCCGTTCCGTGATTCGCAGGCTGGAGGGCCGCGATAACGTCCCTTCGGCGGAGCCCCCGTCTATTCAGCGCGGTGAGCTGTCCATTTCCGAAGCGCACTGCCGGGTATCGTACAAAGGCAAGGAGGTCCAGCTTACACCGACGGAATTCAAGCTGCTGCTCACGCTGGCCGCCAAGCCGGGCATCGTCTACAGCCGGCTGCAGCTGCTGCAGTCAGCGCTCGAGGACGATTTTCTCAATGACGAGAGGACCGTGGATGCCCATATCAGCCGGATTCGCCGAAAGATCGAGGACGATCCCGCGAACCCGACTTACATTCAGACGGTATACGGCTTCGGCTACCGGTTTGGAGACCGGCTGTAACCTTTGGATATTCCAATGTGAATGAGCGGTTAAAAGAATTAACCTGCAGCATTTAATAGAAGGAGAGGCCGCCGGGCTGTATGCCCGGCGGCCTTCTTCTTATCGCGCCGCTAGAAGCCGCCGGCAAGCGCTGTTTTCAGAAATTTCCCCGTATAGGAGCCGCTGGCCATCGACACCTGCTCCGGCGTGCCTTCCGCCACGAGCTCGCCGCCTGCCTCGCCGCCGTCGGGACCTATATCTATAACCCAGTCCGACTCCCGGATCAGCTCCAGAGAATGTTCTACGACGATGACCGTGTTCCCGGCATCAACAAGCTTATCTAATAGAACCTGCAGCTGCCGCACATCTGACGGGTGCAGTCCCGTCGTCGGTTCGTCCAGCAGGTATAACGTATGCGTCTTTGTTTTTTTGCCGAGCTCCTTCGCCAGCTTAATCCGCTGTCCTTCTCCTCCCGACAAGGTTTTCACCGATTGCCCCCACTGTAAATAGCCGAGTCCGACCTCGCACAGCAGCTCGATCATGCCGGCGATTTTTTCTCTGCCTTTCAGCACCTTCAGACTTTCCTGGACCGTCATGT
This sequence comes from Paenibacillus harenae DSM 16969, assembly GCF_000422465.1. GTDB lineage: Bacteria > Bacillota > Bacilli > Paenibacillales > Paenibacillaceae > Pristimantibacillus > Pristimantibacillus harenae. The sequence goes on from NZ_KE383845.1 coordinate 82,463, forward strand.
TCAGAAGATCGGAAATCGAGCAGCCTTCAAATGTCACTCGCAGCACCTCGTCCTTAAACCTTTTGCCCTTGCAGGACGGACATTTCACCTCCAGATTCGGCAGAAAGCTCATATCGACCGCGACCATGCCCAGCCCTTGGCAGGCCTCGCATCTTCCGCCCGGGGTATTGAAGGAAAAATGCTTCGAGGTCAGCTTGAGCCGCTTCGCCTCCGGCAAGCCGGCATACAAATTGCGAAGCTGCGTGAATACGTCCGTGTAAGTCGCAATGTTCGAACGCTGCATCCTTCCAATCGGCGACTGATCAACCATGATCATGCTGCCGGCATGCTCGAAGCCGGTAATGCCGTCGCAGCCTTCCGGCGCGTGTTGCCCCGCTTCGCCGGCTTGTGCAAGCAGGTCGAACAGCAGCGTCGATTTGCCGGAGCCTGATACGCCCGTTACGGAAATTAACGTGCCAAGCGGAAAGCTGACATGAATATGCTTCAGGTTGCGGGCATGCGCATTAGGTATCGTTAGATGCCTGCCGTTGCCCTTCCTTCTTCTTCGTTCCGGCGGAGGGCCGCTCTCCTCTCTCAAATAAGCGCCCGTCACAGAGGTTGGACTTGCCATCAGCTCCTCGAGGCTGCCCTCCCCTACGACATTTCCGCCAAGGTACCCCGCTCCCGGCCCGATATCGATAATATGGTCGGCCGCGCGCATCACCTCCACGTCATGCTCGATGACGAGCACCGTATTTCCAAGATCGCGAAGCTGTTGAAGCACATGAATGAGACCGGCCGTATCCCGCGGATGCAGACCCGTCGTCGGCTCATCCAAAATATACAATACGCCGGTTAATCCCGAGCCGAGCAGCTGCGCCAATCTGAGCCGCTGCGCTTCGCCTCCGGATAACGTAACCGTCTGACGATCAAGTGACAGATAACCGAGTCCGACATTAATAATCCGCCTTACCCGTTCGGGCATTTCAACGAGGACTGGCTCGATAAGATGTCGGCCTTCGGCTGGAATCGCGTCCCGAAGCCTGTCCAACCATGTCAGCACCTCCGCGAGCTGCCATGCCGATACGTCTGAGATCGATGCGCCAGCGACCGTAATCCTGCGGATTTCCTGTTTAAACCGGGCCCCGCCGCAGCTGCTGCAGGTCCGCTGCCGGAAGAAATCCCCTTCCTTCTCCATACCGGCCTGCTCCCCGTCCTTTTCCTTATAACGGCGCCACATGCCGGTAACGATGCCTTCGAATTTCCCCCCGGATACAGTCTTTGGAAGCTTGGCATCCGGATAATGGCGCATGAACTGCCCGCTTTCCACGCCGTAATACAGCAGATCTCTTTGCGCGGGGGAAAAATCCTTTAGCGGCATATCCGGGTCAAATTCAAAGCCGTAATGCTTGGCGGCCGCAACCAGCGTATAGGAATAATACTCGATGATGCTGTCGTAAAGGAAGGTGACGCAGCCTCCCTTAAAGCTGAGCTCCTGATTAAAAACGGCATCCAGATTCAGGCTCGCCACATGGCCCAGTCCGCCGCAGTCTTCACATGCTCCCTCCGGCTTGTTGAAAGAGAAATGAGCCATGCCCAGCCTCTCGATTGTCGCATTGCAGTGCGGACAATGGATGTATTGTCCTTCATGCTCCTCCTCTTCGTCTGCCGAACCCAGATCGACGGCATCGTGAAAGGACGGAGGAATTCTTTCTTCGCAGGAAGGGCAAATTCTTTCGCCTAATCTCGAATAAACAAATCTCAAAAAATGATGAATATCCGTCACCGTTCCCACCGTCGACCGCGGATTTCGGTTCGTGACGTGCTGGCCGACGCTGATCGACGGGGAGAGGCCCGCGATGGACTCTACCTTCGGCTTGCTGACCGAATCCGCAACCATGCCCATTGACTCCATGTACTGCCGCTGACATTCCCTCTGCAGCGTGTCCATGGCGAGCGTCGATTTGCCGGAGCCCGATGGCCCCGTAAGCACGACCAGCTTATATTTTGGAATCGAGAGCGTCATATTTTTCAAATTGTTTTCCCTTGCTCCCTTAATAACGATAGCTTCTTTCATAATCTCCTCCTGTTTCGTGATTTGTTGCTGTTTTCTACAAGCGTACTACATTGATGCAAATGGGAAGGTTATTCAGATTTCACCCATAAAAGACGCGAATAGTTTGACAAAAGCATAACGATGGAGTTTAATGTTTTTAAGAGAAGCCAGGAGTTGATTTCATGAACATTCGTCCGATTGATATCGCGCGGAAACTGCACATTAGCACAACCGCTTTGCGCCATTACGAGGATTGGAAAATCATTCCTCCCGTTGAACGGGGAGCGAACGGCTACCGGATCTATACGCAGGTGCATGTCGGCTATTTTGAATGTATACGCGCGATGAACGACGGCTTCGGGATGCAGCTGACATCGAAGGTGATGAAGAAGATCATACGCGGAGAGACAGACGAGGCGCTGTGGCTTATGAGCGGCTCGCAGGCAGCGCTCTATCAAGATAAATTGATTGCCGAGAAAACGATTAAGGCGCTGGAATCGGAAGAAATTCATACCGTTCAGCCGGGCAGGAGAAAGAAAGGAATGACGATCGGCGAGGTGTCCGAACTAACCATGATACCAAGCTCGGCGATCCGGCACTGGGAGAAGATGGGGCTCATCGCGATAGAACGCGACAAGGAGAACGGCTACCGATCCTTCAGTCCGGCGAATGTCCGGCAAATCCTGATCATCCGCACGCTGAAGGCCGCCGTATGGTCCCTTGACATTATCAAAAGAATTATTAAGGAAATCGATGATAACCATGTCGAAAATGCGATCAAAACCGCGCGGGAGTCGCTTCATTTCTTAAACCAGATGAACCTCAATCAGCTGCGCGGAGCTTCCTGTTTGCATAAGCTGCTTGAGCTTTTGAAGGAATCGGATTCAAAATGAAAAGGCCATTGATTTCACGGTCCGCGGAATCAAAGGCCTCTTTTTCAATTTGGCCGCACTTGGCGTGCGGATTCCCCTCTGACGAGGGTGACGTAAATACGTTCGTTATCGACGGGTTGGCCCGTAATCAGCTTGATCAACTGCTCGGCCGCGAGCGCGCCCCACTTATGCTTGGAATAATCGATCGTAGCAAGGCGGGGATGCGTGTATTCGGCCAGCTCCATATTATCGAACCCGACGATATGAATATGCTCGCCGATCCTGACCTCTGGATGTGCCGATGCCAAATAATTATACATGCCGACCGCCATTTCGTCATTGAAGCAGAACACGGCCGCAATGCCGCCTGTATCCGAGAGGATCTGTTTCGCTGCGCGCTCGCCCGCCGCTTTATTAAAATCGCCTTCTATGATGCTGAACGTCAGGCCTTCCGTGCGTTCCGCCGATTGCTTGACGGCCTGAAGCCGCTGTCTCGAATCATAGGAGCCCGCCGGTCCTGTCACCGCATAAATCCTCCGGTGGCCGAGCCCGATCAAATATTCAGCCGCAAGCGTTGCCCCTGCTTTGTTGTCGAGAAGCACCTGATTGACGTTCTTATGGCGCAGCTCCCGATCCAGCACGACCAGTTTATGCCCCCGGTTCGCGTAGTTGATTAGCTCCTCGCTGTCAAAGGTTTCGTCCAAAATGATGGCGCCGTCGATCATCCGCTCCGGCAGCATCCGATGCGATTGCTTGCCGCTGCACACAATCAAATCATACCCCTTCTGCGTTAACGTTTCCTTTGTTCCCTGCAGCAGGTCGCCATAGAAAGCGCCGCTGAAATCGGTAAGAAAGACTCCCACAATTTTCGTTTCCCTCGTCTTCAACGTCCTCGCAGCGGCATTCGGAATATAGTTCAGCTCCTTGGCCACGGCCAAAATCCGGGCGGTCGTCTCATCCGTAACTTTGCGGCTGCCGTTAAGGGCATACGAAACCGTCGAAATCGAGACACCCGCCTGTTTAGCGATATCTTTAATACTCACCACAGCAATCGCTCCTATTCTCATGACCCTAATAAGCGTAAATTTATCCACACATGAAATTTCAAAGGACCGGCGGTTCTTATAAGGCCGCCAGTCCGTATCGTTTACTTAAAGACTTCAATTAAATTACCATCATCCTTCAACGCCGCCTTCAACAGCCCGGAGCTGATTCGAACGCCGCCTTCGCGGTAACGGTTGGCAACCGGCTGCAGCTGCACATCCGCGCCGTTGACCGATACCCGTCTTACCCTCTCTTCCTTCCCGAGCGAATACAGGAAGGTTACCGGATAGCCCGCCCATTCGAATTCGAACCGCAGTCCGTCTAAGCCTGCCGGCAGGACCGGATCGATAACCAGGTCGCCCTCAAGCTGCCGGATGCCGAGCGCGTTCGAAATGAGCTGATTCATATAGATCCCCGGGCCGCTGGAATAGATCCGCCAGCCGCCCTTCACCGGCACGGCGCCGTCCTTCAACTCTCCGAAACGCTCCTGCGCATCGTAACGGTTGTTGAACTTTCCGTCGGAGCTGCTGAAGTAAGCATTGCTCTGGCGGAGCTCCGCATTAGGAACGACATCGAGAAGGCCGACCGGGTTAATCATCATAAGGCCTTGCCATACTTCGCCGGACTTGCCGAGCTTAGCCATCGCCTCCACATAACGGATATGGGCATGCACGTACTGCAGGCCGATCTCCCTGCCGAAGTTGGCCGCTTGCTCCGCTCTCTTGAAGTTGGTGCTTATACCGCCCGTATAATGTGCAGGACGATTCATGAGACGAACGCCGTCGGGACAATAAAGCCGGTCTTTAATAATCCGGTAATGCGCCTCTGCCTGCTCTCCGGTCAGCAGCTCGCCGATTATGCTGCGGGTCATCGGCAGAAGTCGGTACTGGATGCCGGTCGTTTTATCCGTCGGATGCAGCATCAGCTCGGCTTGACCGGGCTTCTCCATATACACGAAGCCGGGAATGACATCCTTCTGCAGCATATATCGATTGAAATCCGTTTGAATATCCGCAGCCAGCTGCTTCAGATCAGCGGCAACTGACGCATCTACTTCCGCAAGCACGCTTGCGAATTGGGCAATGACCTGATAGGTCAATGCGACGGTCCAACTGCTGATCATGTTTTGCTTCAGCTGCGCATTCGCCGGCTGGAGCGTATCGTCCCAATCCCCGTCGCCATAGGAGGACAAATGGGTATCATGCAGGAAATGATTTTTGATATAATCGATTTCCTTCAGCGCATGGTCGAGCAGCGTCGCGGAATGAGCCGTAAACTCGCCGGTATGCCGCACGGAATAAGGCGCAAGCTCGCTTAAAATGCCATAATCCTTCGTTGCGGCCAAATAATCGCCAAGCACCTTGAGCGGCCAGACGATTATGTCGCCGTGGCTCTCCTCCTGCTGGATACGGTAATAACGGTCGAACATGAACCATTGCGGCCAATTGCCGTCGTCCTCGTACTGATGGGAGTAGACCGTCTTTAAAATTTCGGCTACCCGCTCATACTTGTGGGTGGCCATAAAATATTCGGTCGGCCCCTGGCAGACGTCCCGCGTTCCCCATGCGGCTCCGCCATACTGCTCCAAGCCGTGCGGCACGGAATAATGGACGAGCATATTATGGGTATACCACCATGCCAGTGCGTTCATCTTGTCCAGGTCAGCCGAAGCTCCCACGCCATCGCGGGAGAGGCGGAAGCCGTTCATCACCTGACTGAAGAAACTCCGGTATCGTTCAATTTCCGTCGCCGCTTCCCGCTCCGCGAATGGAAGCTCCTCTCCGTGGATAAGGCCCTGCATCGTTATCGTCCATTCCTTGCTTTCGTCCAGTTCAAGCACGACGAGGGAAGCGGCGCCTGCCTGGACTCCGTCTGCCAGCAAGCTTTCATCCGCGACGTTCATGCCCGCGCCTGTCACCTGCAGCGTGTACCGCAGCTTCGGAAACACGTTTTTGCTCATGGAAGCCGGATCGGCTTGGAAAGTCAGCACGTTGCCTTCCCACTCCATGAGATACGGCAATTCATATTCGTTCACGTTCATAGATACTTGATTGGTTACCAAATAACGGTAAGTCCGGCCGCTTGCGGAACGAACGTGAAGACGGACTTCCGGCGAATCGACGGTCGTATAATTCGTTATAATCAAGGTGTCGGCGTCCGTTTTATAATGCCAGCGCGCGTAGTTGAACCCGATCTCAAACAAAGACGGCATCGTCAGCAGCCGGTATTTGCCTTCCATCTGAACATAAATGCGCTGTCCGGAGGTTTTCAATACATTCAAGGCATTGCGCGCATTCGTCATCATTTTGTGGAAATTCGTATTTCCGGCAAGCAGCTGCGAATTAAATATACCGTACATATAAGAAGTGGTCGTCATGACGTTATCCGTCATCCGGTCATTGCCGCCTGACATTAGAATATGGCCGTGCGGACGCTCTACGAAGAGCTCCTTCTCCTTCAGCACGACATGCTCATGCGTGTTTGTAAAAAATGACAGCAGCTTGCCGTTCCGCCGTTCCTCCTGGCGGCGCTGAGAGAAGCCGGCTTCAACCTCCTCGTCCGTCATCGCTAGCGTACGCAGCGGAGCGCCGATTGCGGCGGCTATCGCGGTTTGCCGAACGGGCTTAGCAGCTGCGGCGCTTTCCGCCTGTACTTCTTTCCAAGCCGCCTCTATTTCATCTTGATATTCCAAGTATTCGATCGTCGATGGATGATCCTCTTTAAATATTCCGTAGAATACGAAGCGCTGCTGCGCATCAAGCGTTACCCGAGGCGATTGTAGCGCTGCATAAGTAAATTCATATTGATAAACTTCGTTCGCAAGCGATTCCCGCTTCAGCGCTTCGGGCTCATCCGTTTCTTTGTAGGTTAATCCAAAAAATTGAAAGCCGTCCGTCGAGTAGCCTGCCGCCCCGGTCATTGAACCGTGCTGCATATACGGAAACGCGCCCCGCTGCTGGGGCTGGTTCTGCCGGAAGCAAAGGACGCAACCCTTTCCGTCAGCCTGGAAAACCTTGTTGTCGACGTACTGGGACATATAAGCTTCGTTTGTACGAACGGCTCCTTTATCAGCCAACCCGATATCCTGGCCGTATATCACGTCGATAACCGCTTCGTCATGCCGGTCAACCTGCACATCCCAGAACCAAATTCCGCCCTGCGCCAGCTTGAAGATTACTTTGTAAGCTATGCCGCCAAATACGGTGCCCTCCCACATCATCCGTCCTTCCCACGCCGACAAACGGCTCGAAGAGCGGACGCCGAGCAGAGGCGAATAGGCTATGCCGTCATCGCTGTGAAGACGGATATAAATATTGCCCATCGAGCCGTCAACCGGGTTAGCGATAACCTGATTAAGCATCGTCGTTTTGTGAAAGGCCGCGCCTAAATCGCCGCTGTTCAGAAAATCAAACCGGATATCACCGGCCTCCAGCCGCAACATTTTTTCCATCGAATCCGCTAAGGCTTTCATGCAAACACTCCCATTCTATTTGCCGCAAGCTGCAGCAGCTGTCCGATCTTCTCGTCCAATGTCATCTTCTCCAGAAGAGTAACCAGCTGTTTGTTCATCAGAAACGTCCTCCCGTGCATTCCGAGCTTCTTCTATCGTTACTGTTTGCTTTTTCTGCTAACTTTACAACCTAAAAATTTCTAAAATCCGGCTTTTGGTGTCGAAACGTTTCGAAATCAACTGATTTGGATTATAAACAATAAAAAACGAACCGTCAATTGTATAAAACGATAAATCGAAACGTTTATATTTTGAGAGGATAACATTTTGATCCGAAAATAAAAAGGGGTTGAATACGATTTCAACATGCTCTATAATGAATTCGAAACGTTTCGAATCCGGTAGAGGGTTGGGTTTTAATTGTCTTAAGATCATTGTATTTTATGAATCGAAACGTTTCTCATCCTATACATTGAATGAGAAACGGATGCATAAACGGCTTTTGAAGACTGGAGGTGCAAGCAGCGGAATAGGCGAAGGAAATATTCATAAAATACACCGGTTCTTAGCTGTTATGTGAATAACTTGTACTCGATCACTGCATAGTACTTAAAAGAACTTCATCACCCGGGAGGAATTATAAAATGCTTAAAAAATCATTAGCAACCGCACTTGCCGGCTCCATGCTACTCGCAGGCGTCCTGACTGGCTGCGGCGCCAATACGAACGACACGGCGGAAGGAACGGGGGACGAGAAGGTTACCCTCAACGTATGGGGCATGGGCGAGGAAGCTAAATCGCTTCCGAAGATCGCCAAGCAGTTCGAGAGCGAGAATCCGAATATTAAAATTAACGTACAAGCGCTCCCATGGGATACGGCGCATGACAAGCTGTTAACGGCCGTTGCTTCGAAGAAAGGGCCGGATGTGCTTCAAATGGGTACGACCTGGATTCCTGAATTCGCTTCTGCCAACGCTCTTATGGATTTGAAACCTTACGTAGAACAATACCCTGAGCTTGCCGAAGAAAACTTCTACCCAGGCTCGATCGCCACGACAAAATATGAAGATAAAACAGTAGGCGTGCCTTGGTATATCGATACGCGTTTCCTCTATTACCGCACAGACCTTCTTCAAGAAGCAGGTTATGACGATGCGCCCCAAACATGGGATGAGCTGAAGGACGCGGCTGCGAAGCTTAGAGCCCGCGGCGGCAACAAGTACGGAATCAGCCTTGATGTCAATGAACAATCGCTATTATTCATGTTTGCCCGCCAGAATGGTTCGAAGCTGATCGAGGACGGCAAACCGCAATTCAACCAGCCGGAATTCGTTGAAGCGGTTAATTATTTGAACAGCTTCTTCCAGGAAGGCTCGGCTCCGATCGATCTGGGAATGGATATTATTCCTGCGTTCAAGGGCGAAGGGATTTTGCCGATGTTCATTAGCGGACCTTGGATGATTAAATTGATCAACGATCAAGCGCCTGAATTGAAGGGCAAATGGGCGACAGCCGTTCTGCCGAAGAAAGAAAATAACCTGTCGTCGCTGGGCGGCTCCAACCTGTCGGTATTCCAGCATACCAAGCATAAAGATGAAGCCTTGAAGTTTCTGGCTTACATGAGTAAACCGGAGACGCAGCTGAAATGGATGGAGCTCACGACATCCATGCCGGCAACGAAAAAAGCTTGGGAAGATGAAGCGTTAAACGCGGATCCGAACGTAAAAGTAATCGGCGAGCAAATGAAAAATGCGGAGCCGATGCCGGTCATTAAGGAGTGGGAAGAAATCGCCCAAAACGTTCTTACGACATTCGAGAAAATTTATCGCGGCAAAGAAGACGTACAGAAGGAATTGGACAGCTTTAACGCCAAGTCCGAGGATATTTTGACTAACTAATGATCGCCGCAAGCCGGTAGCGTTCTTCTTGAAAGAAGACGCTGCCGGTTATTCCATCTTAGTTCTTCAGCGGCTGGCGCTCATAGCAAAGGAAGGGTCGTTCATGAAAGGGATCACTCACAGCAAGGCACCTTATTTTTTCATCGCTCCAACGCTAATTTTGCTAACCGTATTTTCTCTGCTTCCCATACTTGTCGCATTAATAATCAGTTTTACGGATATGGACCTGGCCGGTCTTGCCGACTGGTCTACTATTTCATTCGTTGGACTCAAAAACTATGCGGACGTTATTACCGATCCCATTTTTATAAAAGCCATACTCAATACTTTATTTTACGTCGTATTCGGTGTTCCATTCGTCATTCTATGTTCGCTCGCCATCGCGATTATGATTAATTACGGCGCGAATCGGATATTTAAAGTATTCCGCGTCATTTTTTATATGCCCTCGGTAACGAACGTCGTGGCAGTCGCCGTCGTATGGGGCTTTCTCTATAACCCCATCTTCGGCTTATTTAACTATTTGCTGGAATGGGTTCAATTGCCCGCCGTTCCTTGGCTTCAGGACCCGATCATGGCCAAAATTTCATTGATTCTCATGGCGCTGTGGAGAGGAATCGGGCTTAACATGATTATCTTCATCGCTGCGCTGCAGGGTATTCCCAAAACGTATTACGAGGCGGCGCAGCTTGACGGCGCCAGTACTTGGAAGCAGCTTACGAACATTACGATTCCAATGCTCCGTTTCGCCATTTTCTTCGTTTCCATCACGACCATGATCGGCTGGCTGCAATTTTTCGAGGAGCCGTTCATAATGACGAACGGCGGTCCGCTGGACAGTACGACCTCCGTCGCGCTGTTCATTTACCGTAACGGATTCCAGCTAAGCGACTTCGGATACGCGGCGGCAGGTTCCTTTGTTCTGTTTATTGCAATTATTGTCATCACGCTGGTTCAATTCCGATTCCAAAGCAAAGAAACGGATCTTTAATCCGAATGGAGGTGAAATGGATGAGCTCGCAAGCAAAAGCCGCAAAACCCGCAAAACCCGCAAGCGGTGAGAAAGCGCTCAAGTGGATTCTTGGCATCACCCTTGCCGTCGGCGGAATATTGGTTATCTTGCCATTCATATGGATGATTCTCTCTTCTTTCAAGCACGAAGGCGAAATACAAAATATTCCCCCAACGCTGTGGCCGGAACGGTTTACAACGGAAAACTTTAAAAACCTGTTCGAAAATCTGAACTTTGGCGTCTATTTAAAAAACACGTTCATTATTGTCCTTTTCTCCTTTTTCGGACTTTTCCTGAACGCAATGGCCGGCTTCGGTTTTGCCAAATATAAGTTCAAAGCGAAGGATAAGCTGTTCTATCTCGTGCTTGCCACGATGATGATTCCAGGCCAGGTCACGATGATCCCGGTCTACTTGATATTGAACGAAATGCAGCTGACCAATACGATGATCGGGGTCGTATTGCCCGGACTGGTCGGCGCATTCGGCATCTTCCTGTTCCGGCAGTTCATGTCCACGATCCCCGACGAGCTGCTCGAAGCGACAAGGCTGGACGGAGCGGGCGAGTTCAGAACGTTTCTGCAAATCGTTCTTCCCATCTCTAAGCCGATTCTCGCCGTTCAAGGCATTCTGGCCTTCATCGGAGGCTGGAACAGCTTCCTTTGGCCGCTCATTATCGCCAATGACGAGAAGCTTTATACGCTGTCGGTCGGCCTCTCCCTGCTGAAGGGGCAATACGGCGGTAATTATGCGCTTCAGATGGCCGGCTCGACGTTCATGGTTGTGCCGATCATCATTATTTTCATCTTCTTCCAGAAGCATATTATCGAGAACTATTCGATTTCAGGTATGAAGTAATACGCCGAAGCAAGAAGGACCTCACCCGGAATAGCGCCGGGGAGGTCCTTTATTTTTATTTAAATTTTCCGAAATCCTTAATGATCACTTCCCCATGACCTTCACCTTCATGGCGGGATACGCTTCATCCCAATTGAACTTGCTCCATTCCTTATAGCTCATGCTGTTTCTAATCTGCTTGCCCAGACCGAGGCTGTCCACCTTGTTCTTCTGCATCAAGGCAACCATGGCTTCCGCATCTGCAAGAACGTATGCCGTCATTTGCTGCTCGAGCTTTTGCCGGTCCTTATCCTTACTGATATCCAATTCGCCGGAATATTCCAGGAAGAATGGTTTGATGAACAAAATCGATACAATCCTTAAATTCGTCTAAAATGTGCTGCAGCGAAGGCTCCTCGTGCCGCTTTGCGAAAGCTTCCGGTTCATTGCCCGTTTGGGCTGGCTTCTTCATCATCCCTGCGCGATTTAGTCGCCGAAAAATCGTCCTGCCGCACCTCGCCCCGCTTCTTAATATTCCCTTTTAATGTGGACTGTTTTGGCGATTTTATGCGGAGCCGCGGACATACGCATGCCAAAAACCACAAAGCTTAAAAGCCTTGTGATATGGCGGAACATAATTATGAAGCGGAAGCGCCGCGAGTCATGCTCTTCATATAACTTCTGCTTGCGATAAGAAAATATAAAGTTGCTCGACTTTGCGGCCCAGCCTCTCCAGCTCGTTACGGCTGAGCTGCAGGCGCAGTCCGCCGACCGTAAGCTCAGCCTGTCCCGCGTCTCTCCCCCCGATTACTGGTTTTCGCTTGATTCGAATCCTTCGGTACGATTAAAATAACCTCGTTCCGGACGACGGTAAATTCGGAATCGCTGCGCTCCGTCACCCGACTTGCCGCCGTAAAGTCCGCCGTCATGCGGTCCAGCGTAACATCCAGAACGACCTTTCGGCCATGAACGAAAACGAGCTTATGGAGACTGTCGTCGGTTAGCGGATGTTCGCCAAAGCTCGAACGGTGCAGCAAATGTCCCAAATAGCTATGATCCGGCGTCCACTTGCGGCCGACCACCTTCTCCATCTCATCCCTTGGCATATAAGGAGGAAACATATACATTTTATCCCATTCGAATGAAGCGATATCGGCCATTGAAATCGTATCCTGCCGCTGAACGGCCTCGGTCAGGCTGCGGATAAACGGTTCCGCGTGGGCGTTATCGACCTTCTGCCTGTCATATTCCAAATACCCCAACAGAAACGGAAGGCAAACCAGAACCGGGAAAAGCAAAAGCGCTGAGATCATCAGCTTCTTCTTCATATAGTAATTCGTCCCCCCGATTACAATTCATAAGTCAAATTCATTAACCTGTTAGGATAGATACTTTAATCCCAAGCAGGTCAAAGCGGCGGGCTTCGACGCCTTTACCCGCCGCACATAAAAACGGGCCGTCCCGCAGGCATATCGCCTGTCGGAACAGCCCTTCTTGCATTTGCTCAGCACTCGCCAGCGGCCGCAGGCTTGCCGGCATCGGTTGCCGTACGGAACGACGAACCGCAGCCGCATGTCGCGCTCGCGTTCGGATTCTCAATCGTAAATCCGCCGCCCATCGCGGATTCTTTGAAGTCGATGACCAGGCCGTTCAAATATTTGATGCTGTCCTGATCGACGACGACCTTCAGCCCTTGCATATCTATCGCCTGGTCGCCCTCGTGCTCTTCATCGTCAAACCCCATGCCGTAGGAGAAGCCGCTGCAGCCGCCTTCCTTCACGCCGATCCGTAAAAACAAATCCGGCGTTTCTTCCTGCTCAAGCATTTCTTTTATTTTGTCAGATGCAAGCTCACTGATCGTGATCATGCTACATCCCTCCATTATCTTCTAATCAACCCTAAGACGTTCACTTACTTGTTTATAGTATACCCCAGTTTACTCTTCTGCTCAAGAGAGGTGCGCCCAACTGCGCTTTCTTCCATGATATTCCTTGTCCTTAACTTTTCTTATTGCCCATGCCAGTTAGGAGGTTTATAATAGTTACAGCTTCTTAATCGGAATCGCAAGTTATTTTTTTCACAAACTATCTACTCAAGGAGGCTCCGCCATGAACGTCGTAATCCCGACAGAAGATAAGCAAATGCAGCAAATCATTGAAAAAGTGCGTCATGGCCAGCGTCTATCGCTGGAGGATGGCGTTTTCTTATATCAATCGGATGATCTGCTTACGATCGGACAATTGGCAAATGAAGTCGCGCTGCGCAAAAACGGAAAAAAGGTTTATTTTATCGAAAATATGAGTCTGTACTTTACCAATGTATGCGAAGCCCACTGCGCTTTCTGCAACTTTCGTAAGGATGAAGGCGAAGAAGGCTCGTATACGCTGAGCGGACAGCAAATGATCGAATACGTTGAGAAGCATTTTCACCCGGGCGTTCGTGAATTTCACATCGTCGGCGGCCACAATCCCCATGTTCCGTTCCAATACTATGTCGATTCGCTCAAAGCGCTGAAGGAGCGCTTCCCGGAAGTAACGCTTAAAGCGTACACGGCGGCAGAGATCGACTTTTTCTCGCGCATAAGCGGCCTTAGCTACAAGGAGGTGCTGCAGGAGCTGATGAAAGCCGGTCTGCAGTCGCTGACGGGCGGCGGCGCGGAAATTTTATCCGACCATTACCGCAAAAAAATGCGCGTTGACAAAGCGGACGTATCCCAATACCTGCAGGTGCACCGGACGGCGCATGAGCTTGGACTTCGTACTCATACGACGATGCTGTACGGTTCGATCGAATCGAAGGAGGACCGGATCCGCCACTTGATGCAGCTTCGCGAGCTGCAGGATGAAACGAACGGTTTCCTTGTGTTTATCCCGTTGTCGATGCAGCCAATCAATCCGAGAGCAGGCATCCGCCGCCGCAATTCCGCGTTCGAAGATCTGAAGACGATCGCTATCAGCCGCTTGATGCTTGATAACTTCCAGCATATTAAAGCCTATTTCATCAACATCGGCGTTCAATTGACGCAGGTGGCCTTAACGATGGGTGCATCGGACGCGCACGGAACGATCGTGAAGGAAAAAATCAGCCATGCCGCCGGTGCGCTTACGCCGGAAGGCATTACGCGCGAAGACCTGATCTGGCTGATCAAGGGCGCTGGCCGCATTCCTGTCGAGCGCGATACTTTTTACAATGAAATTAAGGTGTACGAGTGAGTAATCCGCTTGGCGGAAGCGCAACATAAAGTTATCTTCTACAGTCGTGGAGTGTTGGAATCATATGAGAAAACTTGTTATTTTGGGCGGAGGTTATGGCGGGCTCGCCATCGCGAATGAATTATTGGAAAATCAAATGCCGCATGACGTAGCGATCGTCCTTGTAGACCGCATGCCGTTTCAAGGGTTAAAAACGGAATATTACGCGCTTGCGGCCGGAACGGTATCCGATCTGGAGCTGCGCGTCAAATTTCCGGTTGACCCGAGAATATCGCATGCTTACGGAGAGATTAACGATGTAGATATGGAACGGAAGCTCGTCTTCCTGGAAGATCAGGACCCGCTGGAATACGATTGGCTTGTCATCGGACTGGGCTGCACGGACAAATATCACGGCATTGAAGGAGCGGAGCAATACTCCACAAGCATCCAAACGTTCTCGGCAGCGAGAAGAACGTACTCTTTATTGGGCGATGTAAAGCCGTACGGTCAAGTATCCATTGTCGGCGGCGGATTGAGCGGCGTAGAAGTGGCCGCCGAATTGCGTGAAAGCCGGCCGGACCTGAATATTCGTATTTTGGACCGCGGACCTAGCGTGTTATCGGCATTTCCGGGGAAGCTTCAGTCTTTTGTGGCGGATTGGTTCTATGAGCATAACGTAGAGATGCGGGGAAATGTGTCGCTGACAAGGCTCGAGGGCGGCATTCTGCACGATGCGAATTCCGCTTCCCCCATCTACACCGACGTAACCGTATGGACGGCAGGCATTCAACCGGTGCCTCTCGTCCAGCGATTGGATTTGCCGAAGGATAAAACGGGAAGACTAATGGTCAATGAACTCCATCAATTGCCTGCTTATCGGGATGTGTATATTGTCGGAGATTGCGCCGCGCTTCCCTTATCCCCCAGCGGCCAAGCCGCGGGCGCTCAAGGCAAGCAAATCGCAGAAGTGCTTCACGCTATCTGGCAGGACAAAACGCCCCGTCTTGGAAAAATAAGACTCAAGGGCGTTCTCGGCTCGCTGGGCAAGAAAAGCGGGTTCGGCATCATGGGCGGAACGCCGATTATGGGCCGAGTGCCGCGCCTCGTCAAGAGCGGCGTATTATGGCGCTCAAAGCGACATCTCGGCTGACCTTGTTCATATCATAAATCGTCCATCAGCTTGTCGAGCGCGTCGCGGTCGGCTTGCTGCTGGTCGAGAGCCTTCAATATGTTATCGTACAGCTCATCCGCCGTTTCAGCCGACACGATCGTACCGTCGACAAGCGCGAATGGAAACAAGTAGCATTCGCCGCAATTGCCGAGGCAACCGTATTCCGTCACTTCATATTCGTCGTTTTGCTGTAGCAATTTCATGATTTTATCGGTCCCATGATGCATATTGCTGGCGCAAAATTCGATCATTGGTTTTAACATGCTGCATCACCTAACTTTACTTAGTTACTATCCATTTTCAATTGCTTCGCTTTGTACTATAATAGGGGAGAAAGGAGATGATTGCAATGAGTGAACAAACACAAGATACGATGTACGATGAAGTCTTGGACGTATTAGATAAGCTTCGCCCGTTTCTGCAGCGTGACGGAGGCGACGTAGAATTGGTTGATGTCGAGGGCGGCATCATCAAGCTTCGCCTGATGGGCGCCTGCGGAAGCTGTCCGAGCTCGACGATCACGCTTAAAGCGGGTATCGAGCGCGCGCTTCTGGAAGAGGTTGAAGGCGTAGTCGAAGTCGTTCAAGTGTTCTAATTGTACGTTCGAATGGTAAAGAGTCTTATCGGTGCAGCCGGCAGTGCTGGTTGCATGCGATAAGACTCTTTTTACAGCCCTTTTATATTGGCCCGGATCGGATCGTAGCCGCCTGTCACATCGATCACGTTACCTGTCAGGAAGTTCGATCTCTCCTCGCACAAGAACAGCACGACGCGCGAGACGTCCTCGCCGGCGCCCGGACGGCCCATCGGCGATTCCGGATCAAATTCATTCTCCACCTCGTCAATGGAGCGTTCCTTATTCGCGCCTCGAATGTCTCCGGGACCGATCAGGTTCACCGTAATGCCGAACGGCGCCTCCTCAACGGCCAGCGACTTCGTGAAGGACACGAGCCCCGTCTTCGCAGCTGCATAGACCGCACGGTGCGGCCACGCTCTCGCCTCTCCCGCATGGCCGAAGCCGAAATGAATGACTCTTCCCCATCTTCTCTTGCGCATGCCTTCCAGCATGCGATGGTCGAGCAGCATCACTCCCAATAAATTGCCGTGTAATAATCGGATGATACTCGCTTCGTCATATTCGCTGAACAGCCTTCTCTGCCGGATGAATGGGCCGGCATTGTTCACGAGGATGTCCACGCCGCCGGAGAAGCGTTCCGCTTCCGCAGCGAGCTTGTCTACCCCTGCCGTCGTCGCAATGTCCGCTTGCACGGTAATGGCCTTTACGCCGAACTGCTCAATATGCTGCTTCACCTGCTGCGCTTCAAGCTCGCTCTCATAATAATTGACGATGATATTGCAGCCCTGTTCGGCAAGCTGAATCGCCGTTTTTTTGCCAAGTCCCTTAGCGCTGCCCGTCACTAATGCCGTCCTGCCCTTCAGCTCCACGAGCCTTCCTCCCCCACCGGGATTATGGTTGCTTTTTCCGCATAAGTCCGCATGCGTATTGAAAAGTAAGCAGCAGAGACTCCATCGCGAGATACAGACCCTGCGTTAAATCCGCCGATTGCTCCGCGATATTTTCCAACTGGACCTCTTCTCCATACATACGGTGACTTTGAATCAGATCGTCCTGCATCTCCGAATTCATGTAATGAATTTCGGTATTTCTCCGTTTGCGCAGCCTGTTCATCGGCTCCTTGTACTTCTCCTTCACTTCATTCAGCTTCCATGTCAGCTCCGGATGGACCTTCTTCTCTCTCATCTGACGCAGCACGGTGAAATAGGAGAAGTGAGGCTTGATCCTTTCCGTCCGCATGTCGAGAAGCTCATTCAGCAGCGTGCCAAGCTTGTCCAGCAAGGAGAATACGCGAATGAAACCGTTTTTGTCAAAATAGATATACCGATTATAATTCATCCTCTCCACTTCTGTCATTTGATTCACGGAAGAAGAGCTGATTTGATGTTGAAAATGCAGTGCGGCGTAATGGCTTTGCTCCAGCTCGTCGAGCGACGATTTCAAGCCAAGCGTCCAGATCTCGAACTTGCGCAGCTTATGGCCGCTGTCGCCGCCCGCCTGCGCTTTCTTGGATAAGATGGAAACAAATTGTTCCATTTGAAGGAATGTTTCCGCAAGCTTCCCTTTCGCTTCACTTTGAGGCTCGCCAAACAGGAATCGCAGCATACAGGAACCGTCCCCTTCTATCGAAATTTAAAGGCTGAATAGTTCGTTATATCGCTTAATCGAAAATTGCCGCCGGGTTTACAGCTTATATTCGCTCCAACGGTTATCTACGAGCTTTACGATATCCTCGCGCGGGAACAGCTCATCCGGATAACCCGGCTTCATTCTCGCGTCGATCACGATCGGCAGCTTGTAGCCGAAATGGTGGCGTCGGATATCCGAATTCGCATACATATCATCCGCCGGATTAAATCGGGTAAACACCGTCCATAGAAACGGTGTCTGCGCTGCAGCGATCTCGGCATCGTCTGCCAGGATGACGAGCGGCCATGCGGTATGCTTCTCCGCCAGACGCGCCAGCAGCCGCTCGGCCAGCTTAGGCTCTTCCTCATAGGAGGCGCCCGATACGACTAAGCACCCGCGGCAATAAGGCTTTGCCGCCGTTATTTCCGGAATCGTCCCTTCCTCATACTCGCTTGGAAGCTCGCGCACCGGATCGCCTACGCCGAGCATGACCGCTTTGCTGCCGTGATTAAGCTTGCCGCCCGTATAATCAAGCGTATCATGCGACGTTTTGTCAAAAATAAATAAATCGCTCTCCGGACGGAACCGCTCCAGAACCGTTTCGAGCAGCGAAGCAAAGTTCTCGAGCCGCACTTGCTGATTGGTTACCATAAGGAACTTGGTTAATGTCAGCTGTCCTTCGCCAAGAATACGGAAAGCCGATGCCAACGCTTCTCTTGAATAGCTTTCCCTAACGATAGCCGCGGCAAGCGCATGGAAGCCCGTCTCGGCATACGTCCATAAATCTTTCACTCCGGGCATCGCCATCGGGAACGCAGGCGACAGCAGCTTCTGCAGAAACTCGCCCATGTAGTAATCTTCCTGCCGGGGCTTGCCGACTACGGTCGCCGGGTATATCGCATCCTTGCGATGCCACATATGGCTGACGTTAAAGACCGGGAAATCATGTGTAAGCGAATAATAGCCGTAATGATCGCCGAACGGTCCCTCAGGTTTTCTCGCATGCGGCGGCACATGCCCGCTCAACACGAATTCCGCTTCCGACGGGATGCGGTGCGGGCCGTTCGGGTCTTTCACAACGGGGAGCTTTCCTCCGATGATCAATGATGCGAGCAGCAGCTCCGGCAAATGCTCAGGAACGGGAGCGATGGCGGATGCGATCAACGCGGGAGGCCCGCCGAGAAATACGGATACCGGAAGCGCTTCATTACGCTTCTCCGCCTCATGATAATGGAAGCCGCCGCCTTTATGAATTTGCCAATGCATGCCCGTTGTCGAATCATCAAAAATTTGCATGCGGTACATGCCAAGATTATGCTGTTTCCGGTGCTCCGGATGCTCGGTATACACAAGCGGCAGCGTAATAAACGGTCCGCCGTCCTCCTGCCAGCTTGTAATCGCAGGCAATCCTGCAAGCGGATTATCCCGCTTGCAGGATTGCAGTATCGGAGCATTTCCGGAAGGAACTTCTTTAATCCCTACCTTCAGCATGTCCCATATTAAATTTCTCTCGCCCCATATCGCCTTTGGCGTCGGCGGCAGAACGCGGTCAACCGCTCCGACAATTTGCTTCATGAGCGCTTCTGGGCGGGGACCGAACGCCAGGTCGACCCGGCGGCTCGTTCCGAATAAATTCGTGACGATCGGGAACAGGCTTCCTTTCACATTCGTGAACAGCAGGGCCGGTCCTCCAGCGTCAATAACGCGGCGATGGATTTCAGCAACCTCTAAATGAGGATCAACCGGAGCATCAATGATCGCCAGATCATTCTCGCGCTTCAACATGTTTAAAAACTCACGTAAATTCGAAAAACTCACTATTGTACACGCCCTTCCCTAAGTCGCCATGAACGAATGACCATATCAAGCAGGATCCCGAACAAGCCGGTTATAATTAAGTTATGCAGAAGACTCGTAAACACAAACCAGTCCTTGTCTCCAATCGTAGCGGTAAGCAGGGCTCCGCTTAACACCTGAATAACGACCAGCGCCAGCGACCAAGCCGACGATTTCGTCAAGCCGGCAGATCCATGGCTTACTCTACGAATATGAAAGTACAAACCGGCAATGGCAAAGCCTAGAATGAGTGCAGCAACTCTGTGAATGAATACGGCGCCTGTCGCGCCTTCAAGCTCCGGTATAACTTGTCCGTTGCACAGCGGCCAGCCTTCGCAGCCTCCCGCCGAATCCGTATGCCGGATGTAGGCGCCCAGATAAACGACAAAATAGCAATAAACGGCTGTAGCCAATGCCCGCGGATAAATGGAGCTCGGCACCCGGTATACGGCTTCCATGCCTCTGCGCACACGGTATGACCATACGACCAGCAGCAGCGTCGCGGCAAAGGCGATTAAGGATATCCCGAAATGAATGGCCAATATGGGCGGTGATTGCGGCCACATGACGGCTGCGGCGCCCATCAGCGCTTGGATAACGGTGAAGAGCAAGGCTGTCCCCGAATAAAATAACGGCTCCTTGAACGCTTCGCGGTTTTTTCTATACTTGGAATAGACGGAGAGGCTTACGGCAAGAACCAGAAGCCCTTCCAGGCCGCTAACGAGACGGTGGGAATATTCGATCATGGATTCCAGCGTATAAGCCGGTATAAATTTACCATGGCACAGCGGCCAATCATCGCCGCAGCCGCGTCCTGATTCCGTATTCGTAACAAGCGCCCCGGCGAGCAGTACAAGAAGCATTCCGATGCACGCAGCGAGAGCAAGCGCGCGAAAACGGCCGGTTACCATCATAAATCACCTATTTTCACGAATTAATAACAGATCAATTATAGCCATAAAAAATCGCAAAAGCCATGTTGAAAATGTGAAACTTCCGTGCGGATAGCCCGTGGGAACAAACATGTGAACAAACTCAATCAGAAACGTCTACGCGGTAAAGAAAAGTCCGCGCCGCGGAAGCGAAATGCTTCCCGCAGCGCGGACCTCTCGTTTAAGACTGGCTTAGCGCGTCGCTGACCTGTAAGGCGCGTTCGATGAATTGTTCGATCTCCTCGCGCGTCTTGCGCAGCTTGCTCACGAAGCGGATCAGCTCTTTGCCGCTTCGGAAAGCAATAAAACTCGGAATGCCTAAAATATTCAACTCGGAGCATAGATCGGGCAGATCATCGCGGTCAAGCTCAACGAACCGGACCCGTCCCTCGTACCTACGCTCTACATCCGGCATAAACGGATCAATAAAGTGGCAATCCTTGCACCAGTTTGCTTTGAATACCGCGATCGTCAGCTTATCGCCGGCAATCTCTTCTCGAAATTCGGCATCCGTGCTTAATTTTTCCATGCTGGTTCACCTCTGCTCATTTGCATTGTTCCGGACCACTTCTGCTAAGCTTTCGTGCTCCTGCTTATATTTCCCTTTCGATCGTAAATACTTTCTCGTCTTCATAAATTTCCGACCATTTCAGCTTTGCGCCCAGAGCCGAGGCCAGGTCGCGCGCAGGGACATAAGTTGTGCCGTCAACGACGGTGACCGGGAATGACCATTTGACGGTTTTGCCGTTAACGACCGCCGAATCACTGTTATTTTTTATTAGAATTGTAGTGTCCGTTGCTTCATCATAGAGCTCTACGCTCTTCGTCTTCGCATCGTAAGTAAGCTCTGCGCCGAATTCGTCGGCTGTTTCCCGAAGCGGAATAAGCGTTCGCTGAGTCGCTGTTATAATAACGGGATTATAATACCCGTATGCGATCCAGCTGACCGATTGCTTGCCGATATGAAGTTTATTTTTCAATAAATCATAGATCACCGATTCCTCGTCAAACTGCTTTAATACTTGATAGCCATGCATTCCGGCAAGCGTTTCCGCCTTTAGGGCATCATCGGACACCACAGGCGTTTCCGCCTTCACGTCGCCGTTTACATTCCATGCTTCGCTCTCAAAGTTAACGGTAACCCTTTTGAAAGGCAGCAATTCCGCTTCCTCATCTTCGCCGGGAACATAGGAGAACGCGTAGACCTGCTTGCGGATGTCCAGCTTGTTATCCATATACACGTCCGCTTGAACAGTCAGATTCTCGCCGAACATTCGATCCAGCGATTTCGGATCCTCTTCCTCCGCCAGCTTCAGCTCATCTTGCAAGTTTGCAAGCATAGCCGCGATTTCGTCCGAAGCCTCCTTCAAAGTATCGTCCAGCGTTGGCGCGTCAAGTCTCCGTTCACCTTCACCGATCGGATTAACGGCGCCGATTGCCGCCCATACGTCCGGATTATCCGACAGCAGTTCAAAAACGCCAGCGATCATTTGGTCGAGTCCCGCGCGGTCTGCCGCCAGCGCATCCACATATTTCTTCACCCATGCCCGAATCTCCTGCCCGTTCATGTCAATATGTACATGCATGAGAGAGGTGGAAGCTCCATTTATGAGCTCGTTAACCGGTTTTACTTCGATGCGTTCCGGATTCGGCAAATTGCCGATCACGTACGACCCGACCGTATCGATCATTTGATGACCGAGCGCGGTAAGGGAAGCGTTGTCCAGCCCGGTACCGCCTTCGTCTTCCAGCGGAGGCATGCCGGTCAAGCCCAGCAAACCTGCGCTCGTTAGATCAAGCGCGAATGGCTGCTTGGCTCCTTCGAGCTCCATAACAGCAAGCGTGTCCGACATTTTCAAGGAAAAGGCTATGCTGGTCGTATCTCCAAAAATCAAGCTCCCGTTGAAGGAGACATGTTCATTGTCCTGTACCTTTACTTGATCCAGCTGCAATTTTATATGCGTAACAAGCTTTATAAGTGCGATTTCCTCTTCCGGCATGCCTTCATAGGCTTTCTCATCCATCTCAAGCTTCAGTTCGACAGATTGCGTCCCTTCGCTCGAGGTAACCTTAAGCGCGTTCATCAGCGTCTTATTGAAATCCACATTCGAAATCGATTGGCAGCCAGCCAGGAATACGAGTGCAAATACGAGCACGAGCGCGGCCAGCTTGCTTGGAACCCCCCATTTTCTAACCATTCACTTCTCTCCTTTAGTCATAAGGTATTAGTTATTTGAACCTAATAAACACTTCCCATTGTACATGGAGACTCTACCTATTGTAAATGTATGGTATGCAGAAGTTTTGTCGAAATTGGTAGATTGATAGGGATATAGAAAAAAGGGGCTCCATTAGCGGAGACACCCTTTATAGGATAAGAACTTATATCGCTTTTCTGTAAAAAGGCTTCAAAATAAGCGACATCGCTTTGCGCAGTGGCCCCGGGAACGTCTTGATATCTTCCGGCGTCACGACGCGAAGCGCCGCCAGCAGAATGACATACAATCCGCCGACAACGACCGCCGCCGCGGAGCCGGCCGCCAGATAAGACAGCTTGTTCGGCCATGAATCGGTCAACGCAAGCATGATGCTCTCCGCGCCCCATCCTGCCGCAGCTGGAACGACAACCGCGATTACATAAGGCACCCAGCGCCGGCCGAGCACATTCAGCTTCACCCGCTCCTTAATCTTCTCCACATTCAACCAAGTGATCACGATAAAACAAATCGATGAACCGATAATGAGGCCGTAAACGCCGAACCAAGGCGCGAGCGCAATGCTGCAAAGGATCTTCAAAGCGAAACCTACGAACGTATGCATCATCGGCTGCTTGGGCATGTCGAGTCCGTACAATATCGAATTGGTCGTCATCATCGTAATTTGAACGATGGTTCCCGCCGTGAGCAGGGCGACAGCCCCGCTGCCGCTCGGGGAGACGAACAGTAAGCCGGTAATGGAATAGGCGGCTATGCTAAGAAGCAGCGCGACAGGTACACCCGTAAAGCATACGATCCGCATGACGAGCGACGCCTGCCGCTGGACCTCGTCCATTTTCTTCAACGAAAAAGCCGAAGCAATGACCGGAATAATGGATGCGCCAAGCGCAATCGCCAGAATCGGCGGAATGCCGGCAATGGCCATCGCTTTTGTTGAGTAACCGGCTAACGCATCCGTAGCCGCCTTTTCGCTATATAAGGATTCGGTAAGCCTCATGAAAAACGTTGTATCAAAGAAATAGACGAACTGAACCGCCATCGCCGTCACAACAGCCGGAATGGACATCGTGAATATTTCCCGGTAAATAGTCCTATAGCGGATCGGTTTCCTGCCCGCCTCTTCCATCTTCTGAACCTTGGTTTCCAAGCTGTTGTGCTCGGCTTTATCCTGCTTCCGCATCTTTCCGGCGTACCGGAGCATGACGCCGAATGCGCCGATGCTTCCGAACACGCTGCCGAAGGCGATCGCGGCCGCGCCCCATTCTTCTCCCCAGCCCAAACCGAGAATAATAAGTGCGAGCCCGATACCGCCGATAATTCGTAGAATCTGCTCAACGATTTGCGAGATTGCCCCAGCAGACATAATCTGCCTGCCTTGGAAATACCCCCGCGTCATCGCGATAACCGGGAACAGCAGCAGCGCCGGCGCAATGGCCCGCAAGGAGAGAACCGATGAAGGAAGCTTCGCAATCTGTGCAATCAACGGCGCAAAGACGAACATGCCAATAGCCAGGAGAACACCGGTAACCGTCCCGAACAATAGAGCCGCTTTATAGATTTGCTTGGCTTCATCCGGCCTTCCAAGCGCATAACGCTGGGAGATCATTTTGCTTATGGTAACCGGTATACCGCCTGTAGCTACCGTAAGCAACAGCAAATACATGGTGTTCGCCAGATTAAATGATGCCTGTCCGTCGGCACCCAGCATATAATCGAGCGGAATACGCTGAAACAGCCCGAGAAATCGGGCTGTCAGCGCAGCGGCCGCCAGAATGAGCGTGCCTTTTATTAAGGAGTCTTTTTTTAACATAGTCGAATCAAGAAGTCTCCCTATCCTTTATTTCCAATCGGCTCAAGTGCCTGGTGATTGCCTCGTACCGGGGCGGCCGCCAGGGAAGGGGCCGCCCAGCGGATCCCGTTCTGTATGACCTGCAGCACCTGCGGATTATAGTAAGTAGGATACGTTTCATGACCCGGTCGGAAATAAAAGATTTTGCCTTGACCTCGGCTGAACGTGCAGCCGCTGCGGAATACTTCGCCGCCCTCGAACCAGCTGACGAAGACCAGCTCGTCCGGCGCCGGAATATCGAAGTGCTCGCCGTACATTTCTTCCTGCTCGATCGTCAAATATTCAGGAAGCCCCGCCGCGATCGGATGCGCCGGATTAACGACCCATATCCGTTCCTTCTCGCCCGCTTCCCGCCATTTCAGATCGCATCCCGTACCCATGAGCTTTTTGAAAACTTTCGAGAAGTGGCCGGAATGCAATACGATGAGCCCCATCCCGCCTAATACGCGCTGCTGCACTCTTTCCACGATCGCGTCGTCGACCTTGTCATGGCCCATATGCCCCCACCAGATGAGCACGTCGGTATTCGCCAGACGTTCTTCCGTCAAGCCGTGCTCCGGCTCTTCCAGCGTTGCCGTTGCCACTTCGATATCGCCGGCGGCAACTCCTTTGGCAAGAGCTTGATGGATACCGTCCGGATATACTTTCTTCACCTCGTCGTGAATCTTCTCATGTAAAAACTCGTTCCATACCGTTACTTTAATCATCTGTATCCGCCTCTCATCTTTCTTAAAATACGAGCCACAAAATAAATACCGCGATCATGATCAATTGAAGGAGCACCTTCACGACCACGCTGGTGAACAGACCGACAACGGAACCTAACCCTACCTTTAACGATTTCTCCAAATTCGAGCCGACGATCATCTCGCCGATTACCGCTCCGGCAAAGGGGCCGATGATCAGACCAAACGCCGGTATGACGAAGGGGCCGATAATAATCCCGACCATGCTGCCGATGACGGATGCCTTGGAGCCGCCGAACCGTTTGACCCCCCAAGCGCTGACCGCATAATCGGCCGCGAACAGAACGACCACGATAATCGTCTGGATGAGCCAGAACCAAATCCCGAATTCGTTGAAGGAAAAGAAGAAGCCATAAACGAAAAATGCCGCATAAATAGCCAATGCGCCCGGCAAAATCGGATAAACCGCTCCAGCCATGCCAACAACGAACAGCAGAACGACAAGAACCCATCCTAGTATGTCCATACGGGCATCAACCTTTCAATACAAATCGTCTGATAACCTCCGCTACGCCATGTTCGTCATTCGTCAGCGTAACAAAATTCGCGGCTTCCTTCACCGCGTCCTGCGCGTTCCCCATCGCGACGCCAAGTCCCGCTTCGCGTATGGCGGCGATGTCGTTCAGGCTGTCTCCTACGGCAATAACCTCCGAAAGTCCGATGTTAAGAAGTCCGCAAAGCTCGCGAATGGCGGTTGCCTTCGAGACCCCCTTCGGATTCAGCTCGAGATTCGACGGCGACGAATTCGTAATTTCAAGCGCATCCCAGCTTTGCACTTCGGCCAGCAGTTGCTCCCTAATGCTGTCATCCTCCGTATAATAACCGAATTTCAGCCAATGATGGGCATCATAGTCGCCGGCAGGAGTGATCCATTTTTCTTTGTTATAAATATCATCCGTCGAATAAGCCCAAAACCAGGGCTCCTCATGCTTCAGCGCCAGCTCATGCAGCCTCTGCACGTACACCGGGCTTAAATGCGTCCGCTTATGCAGCACATGCGGCCGGTGCCAGATCTCGCTGCCGTTTACCGTAATCATCGGCGTATCCAGCTTTAATTGCTCGGCATATGGCAGCGCGCTGCGAAAGCCCCGGCCGGTCGAGAAGATGACGATGACGCCGGCGTCCAGCGCCTTCTGAATCCATTCCGCATTTTCCCGGCTAATCTCCGACTGCTCATTCAGAAGCGTCCCGTCCATATCGAGCGCTACCAGTTTGTAATCTCCCAATATTGTGCCTCCTTACAAGGTGACTCGCAAGCGTTCGTTTACGAAATCATTAGCATATGTTACTAGTAAATCATTTTAGCACATTCAAGTCAGATTCCAAACGACCGTCATTCACAAGAATGAGCAAGCTTTCGCCGGTCAGCGTCAGCTTGCTCATCCATTGTGTCATTCTCTTGCAATTGAAAAAAATATTAGGAGGAAGCGTTGCCGGATTCCCCTCCCGAACCCTGCTTATCGGTACTCTCGTCAGCAGGATCCTCCTTCAGCAGCAGCTCCTGCCCCTTTACCTGCAGCAGCTCGAGCGCTTCATCCAGCCCGGCCGTTCCGTCTTTTACCTTCTGCAGCTCCTGCCGGGCTGCCGTCGTGAATTCCATCCAGAAGTTTTCGGGCAGCTTGTCGTAATCCTTATAGGAGTCAAAGGTGCTCGGCTTCAAGCTGTAGAACGCCGCGTAATTACGCTCTTCCTCATCCTTGATGTACTGCGTGCGCACGGGCATTCCGTTATAATTGTTTGATTTCGACTTAACCCTCGCATATTCGTCGCTCGTTACATATTGCAGAAATTCCCAAGCCGCTTCCTTGTTCGGCGAATCCGCGCTTACGGCCAGCAGGTTATGGAATTGCATCATGTTGCTTTGGTCCGGGTTCTGCATGCCCACGGGGACGGTAACAAGATCCCATTGCTTCACAACCTTGTCCTTCACGCGGTCATTCTCCGTCGCCTGCTTGATTTGATTAATATAGTTGTTGTCCCCGATCGCCATGGCAAGACGCCCGGAGATGAAAGGATCCCTTAACAAATAATCCTCATACGAGCTGCTCTCGCCCATCGCCTCGTGGCTCATGTTCTCGAAGTAAAGCGCGTTCGACTCATGCGCGTCAAGCGCCGTCTGGAAGGCATTCTTCCACGCATCCGAGTTAATAGTCATCTGCTTCTGCGCGGCATTTACATAATTGATGCCGTCTGCGGCCGCCAGCATGCTAGCCATTTCGAACAGATCGTCGGAGTAGCCCATCTTTAATCCATATATCCGATCCTTCGCGTCACCTTCGGTCGGGAAGCGTCGTGCCAGCTGAAGGACCTCGTTCCAGCTCATCTTATCGGTCGGGTACTCGATCTGGAATTGATCGAACAACTCCTTATTGTAGAACAACACTTGGCTGTAGAAGTTCGGCGTAAGTCCGTATACTTTGCCGCCGCCCAGCTCTCTCAAATAATCGAGCATGCCGGGAATCAGACCTTCCGTGTCATACTTCTCTTTCTCCATCACGGAATCAAGCTCGTACAGCTTGCCGTCCGCGGACAGCGTTCTGTACTGCTCCTGGCCCAGCATCACGATATCCGGCTTCTCCTCGTCAATAAATTTCAAGGTCGCCGCATTGTAGTCCGTCGTTTCATCCCTATACATATTTTGCGTCGATACGACCTCGATCTCAACGTCCGGGTGCAGCGCCGAGAACAGCATGCCATATTGGTCAAAGAAAGACCCTTCATCATAATACATGACGCGGAGCGCCGATTGCCCGTTCTGGGGCTCCTTGCTGCCCGGACCGAAGCTGCAGCCTGTCATCACAATCGTAAGGATAAGCGCCGGCATCATAAATTTAAACCATGATTTCATATGTAGTCCCCTGCTCCTCTATTCGAATTATTGTGAATCCGTATGGTACCGCCTTCTCCCTCCTTCTTTTCCAATTGCTAACAAAACCAGTAAGTCCCAAATATAGTACGTTATTTACTTGGAAAATGTTTCATTCCGCCAATAAAAAGACATTTAAGCCGAAAAAGATCTCAGCTTAAATGTCCAATTTACGAATCATATGGGGAATCAACACGATTTCCCGCGATTCAAGAGGCAAGTCGGCGCAGCCGAAGCTTCTTGACAACAATTCCCTGCGTTGGAGAAAACAATAAGGCTGCCGCGAACAATACGCCCGCTGCGCATACCATGCAGCCCGCGATCGACGCGTCCAGCAGAGCGGCTGCGTAATACCCGATGAAGGTACTTGCTACGCCTGCCGCAACGCTCAGCATGATCATGACGCCCAGCCGGTCCGTCAGCAAATAAGCGGTGGATGCCGGAATGATTAGCAGGCCGACGACAAGAATCGCGCCGACGCTCTCGAACGAGCTGACCGTAGCCATCGATACGAGACCCATCAGAAGATAATGAAACGCCGCGGCCGGTATTCCGATCGCAGCCGCCAGCGCGGGGTCAAAAGCGCACAGCTTGAACTGTTTGTAGAAAATCGTAATCACCGCAACAATAACGAGCAAGGTAAAGCCAAGCAGCCATACCGCTTTCGGCCCCATATTCATGCCGCCAAGCTCCCATATGTTCCAATGCACATATGCGATTTCACCATATAGAATCGCATCCTGGTCCAGATGAACCTGACGGGCGTATAAGCTCACAAGCACGACCCCGATCGCGAACAAAGCGGTGAATACTACGCCGATCGAAGCGTCGGATTGAATGCCGCTGTTCTGGAACATCTGAATCAGAAAGGTCGTCAACAAACCAAAAACAAGCGCCGCGAACATCATAAGCAGCGAATCTCTTGACCCGCTGAGCAGGAAGGCGATGACGATGCCCGGCATGACGGAATGACTGATGGCATCGCCGATCATGGCCATTTTGCGCAATACGAGAAATACGCCTAGAATGCCGCAGCAGCTGGCGACCAGAGCGCCCGTAAGCAATATCCAAAACTCGCTCATAATGCCGCCTCCTTCTTCACGCTTCCCTGGGCGTGCAGCTCGGTGTCCCGGTTAAAGCGCCGCTTCGCTTTCCGTCTCATCAGGCGTTTGGCTACGAGACCGCGCTTTGGCCCGAAAAGAACGGAAATGCCGAATAGCATGGTCGCCGCCAGCACGGTTACGGGACCTGTCGGCAAATTCGATACGGACGCGCTGATCCAGGTGCCAGCCGCTCCGCTTGCCGCCCCGATCAAGCCGGATAGGATAACCATCAGTCCGAGCCGGTCCGTCCAATACCTTGCCGATACGGCCGGCGTAATTAGAAGAGCTGCAACGAGCACGACGCCAACCGCCTGAATGCCGGCCACAACGGCGACAACGATCAGAAACATCAGCAGCTGCTCGAGAAAAGCGACCGGATAGCCGATCCCCCGCGCAAAGCCGGGATCGAAGGAAATGATTTTAAACTGTTTGAACAACAAAGCACACACCGATATCAGCAGACCGCATACGATCGTCATCGCCACCACGTCCGAAGCGATCATGGAAGCGGCCTGACCGAACATGAACTTATCCAGACCAGATTGATTTCCGTAATTACCATGCTGGATGAACGTCAGCAGCACGATCCCGAGTCCGAAAAATCCTGAAAGCACGATCCCCATCGCGGCATCCTGCTTAAGCTTGGAGTTCCGGGTAATGTACCCGATCCCGAGGGTCGCCGCGAGGCCGGCGATACCGGCTCCAATAAGGAACAGCCCGATGGACTTCACGCCTGTCAGCATAAAGGCGATACAAATGCCCGGCAGAGCGGCATGAGCAAGCGTGTCGCCCATTAAGCTTTGCTTGCGCAGATACGAGAAGCATCCAATAACCCCGCTGCTTAAGCCGAGCAAGGTGCAGCCGAGAAAGATCCACTGCATATTCGGATCGGCAAGCATGGACAAGATTTTATCCATCGCTTACTCACCCTTCCCGCTAGGCGGCGGCGACTGAAGATTACGGTCAAGAAAAGCCAGCCTTCCGCCGTAGGTTCGCTGCAGGTGCTCCTGAGTAAAGGTTTGCGCCGTCGGCCCGTAAGCCTGCAGCTCCACATTCAGCAGCAGGACGGAGTCGAAATAATCCTGCACCGTCGCAAGATCGTGATGAACGACGATGACCGTTTTCCCTTGAAGCTTCAGCTCCTGCAGCAGCGTAATAATCGCTTTCTCCGTCGCGGCGTCAACGCCTGCGAACGGTTCATCCATGAAATACAGCTTTGCATCCTGCGCTAAAGCCCGCGCCAGAAATACGCGCTGCTGCTGTCCGCCCGACAGCTGGCTAATCTGCCTGTCGGCATAATCGGCCATGCCGACCTTGCTTAAGCATTCAACGGCAATCGCTTTTTCTTTCGCTCCGGGGCGGCGGAACCACCCCAGATGACCGTACCTGCCCATCAGCACCACATCCAGCGCATTCGTCGGAAAATCCCAGTCGACCGATTCGCGCTGCGGCACATAGCCGATAAGCTTCCGCTGCTGCTTATAAGATTTCCCGTAGACGAGAACCTCTCCGCCAATCGATGGAATAAGGCCAAGCGCCGCCTTCATTAGCGTCGACTTCCCCGCGCCGTTCGGACCGATGACGCCGATCAGCTCGCCTTCCTTTACTTCAAACGATACGTTCCGGAGCACCGGCTTCTTCTGATAGGCCACGCTTAAACCCCGGATAGCCAGCGGTGCCACCGTATTCGTATGCTGCGCTGCGGCAGTTGTCGTAACATTCATCATGACACGTCCTTTCCCGGCTTTCTTCCCGTTTTATTTCAAAGCGGCTACAATCGTATCCACATTGTGCTTTACCATGCCGATATAAGTGCCCTCTTCCGTTCCTTCGTCGCCCATTGCATCGGAGAACAGCTCGCCGCCGATTACAACCTTATGCCCTAATTGACGCGCGCCTTCGATGACCGATTCTATCGACTTTTTTGGAACGCTGGATTCGATGAACACCGCTTTAATCTTGTTCTCCACCAAATAATCGCGAAGCTTGCTGACGTCCTTCGAGCCGTATTCCGACATCGTATTCATGCCCTGCAGCCCCGTAACCGTCATCCCGTATGCTTCGCCGAAATAACCGAAAGCGTCATGCGCCGTTACGAGTATCCGGCTCTTCTCCGGTATAAGGGCGATCTGCTCCTTCGCATACCGGTCAAGCTCCTCAAGTTTCAGTATATACGCCGCAGCATGCTCCTTGTAATAATCGGCATGAGCCGGATCCTTCTCGGCAAGAGTATCCCGAATGACCTCCGTGGCGGATATCCAAAGCTTCACGTTGAACCATATATGCGGATCATGCGAGCCCGTTTCTTGGTCTGGAGCCGCATGCAGCTGCTCTTCCTTCAAGTAAGAGGATACCGCCACCGTCGGCTTTCTTGTCTCCAGCGCTTCGAACATCTCCGCCATTTTGCCTTCCAGGTGAAGCCCGTTATAGAAAATAATGTCCGCGCCGTCCAGCTTCTTCACATCGCCCTGAGAAGCCTTGTATAGATGGGGGTCGATACCCGCACCCATTAATCCGCTGACCTCGACGTATTCGCCGCCTACCTCCCGGACGACATCCGCAATCATCCCCGTCGTCGCCGTAACCGTCAGCTTGCCGCCGCTGCCGGTTTCTTGGCTGCCGCAGGCACTGGTTGCGATGGCTGCCGCCGCCAGAAAGATTATCGTCATAATGAACCGCCGGATCGCCGAATTTGTCTTGAATTTTTTACGCATTGTAAAAACCTCCCGAATCTCGTTATTGGTTTATATGCCCTACAGTTTGCCCTTATGAATCTTATTTTGCCATATGAATCTTATTTTACCGAAGGCCTTTTTTTTAATAATACACAAAAATGTTTCTCTAGTGCAACATTTATTTTTTAAATGGCTGCGAAAAGAAAAAACTGCCGAGAATTTCTCGACAGTCTGCGTTCCTATCCATCTACCGGCTTACTCGTTATTCAGCGGCTATTGACCGATGCGAATGGCCATACGCTTGGGGATGATGGGGATGATGGGGAAGATGGGGTTGATTCCCATACGCCGGGTTGACCGCCGCTTGACCTTGGACCTGACCCTGCATACAACCGCTGGGCGGTCCGATGAACACCGTTTGCTTTATAGGCGACAGCGCATCCTTCACTTTCGCTTCATCGAGGCAGTAAGTGTGGGCAAGCACGCTTGCAGGCGTCAAACGAAGCAGATCGGAGCCGCCGATGAATTCCGGAATCGGAGCGTCGAATACGGCCAATATATGGGTGTTGTCGACGGTAGCCATCTCATAATGCCACCATCCCTGAGGCACGCTGGCGACTTGCCCGGGATGAATGAGATAATTAAGAAGCTCTTTCGTAAACGGGTTAATCAGGGAAACGAGCACCGCACCGGAAATACAATAAACTAATTCCGAAGCGTTTTGATGAATATGCGGCTCGACGACATTGCCTTCACTCAAATAAATGTCCAGCAAGGACATGTTTCCTAATGTGTTTAGCTGTGCGATGGAGAGAACATTAATATAATTCCGGTTATCCTTTTTGAATAAAGTGCTATTGTTTAGGTCATATGCAAACCGGACGGATGGTGAAGAATAGTCCATATATGAAACCGCCATTTCAACAATCTTCCCTTCACATCATAGGCTGTTGACTCACTCGATATCTTATGAAGTTTTAATGGAGTGCGTTACCAATTCGCTGACTGTAGGAATCCGACCCTGGGGGGCCGACAAAATGAATGAAGCTGTTGCGGGGAGGACCTGATTCGAAATCATGGTACGAAAGTAAAAATAAAAGAGCTGATCCAACCATAGATCGCTCTACAGTCGAATCAGCCCTACATTTAGAAATTATTCAGTTGTACCCGCATTAGCGTCATCGGCGTCAGCCAACGTCGTATCGGTTCCGGCCGCATTCGCGTCGTTCGCCGTTTTCTTCTTCGGAACCCCTGTTAAGCCGATCTCTTCATCGTATGCGTCAAAGATCGCGCGTGCGATCGGCGATGCGCCGTAGCCGCCGAAGCCTCCGTCCGGCACGACGACCGCTACAGCCAGCTTTGGATTATCCGCCGGCGCATAGGCGATGAACACCGCATTCTCCGCGCGGCGAGACGCGACATCCTGCTCCGAGGTACCCGTCTTCCGGTTATATTTATATTCGAACCCTTCGAATCCCTGCGAGCTAACCTTCGACATTCCCGCTTCGATTTCTTTCCAGTAAGCTTCCTTAATATCGACCGTATTCAGAACCTGGGGCTTGAAGCTTTGAATTACGTTTCCGTCAGCATCTTTAATTTCATTCACGAACTGAGGTTTCATCCGCTTACCGCGATTCGCAAGCATCGTGGCATACTGCGCCAGCTGGAGCGTCGTGTAACGGCCTTGCTGGCCGAAGGATGCAAATATGAGCGCAGACTGAGCACTTCCGCGTTCAGCCTCCCCGAAATATTCGATAATCCCCTTTGATTCGCCAGGTAGCCCGCTCCCCGTCGTCACGCCGAGGCCGAATTGTTTCATATAGTCATCCCATATCTCAACGCTGCTCTTTCCGTTTTGAGAATCGCGCATATACAGCTTATTCCCTACCATTGCCGCCATGAACGGGTTGGAGGAATGCTCGATCGCTTCCGCGGCGTCAAGATTGCCGTACACATGATTTAGTGAGTTTCGGATAAACCGTTCATAACCTTTCTTACCAAACGAGAATACGCCAGTATCCCGATATGGCGTGGTCGTCGTGAACAAACCTTCGTTCAATCCGATCAATACGGACAACGGCTTCATCGTCGACCCCGGAGGAACAATGGAATTGGGATGCTTCTTCATCTCATTCTCGGGATACCTGCCGTATACCGTACTTATCGTGCCGTTAGCCAATACGTATTTGAAGTTTTCGTAATCTTCATTGCTAATTTTGCCGCCCGCCCAAATGTTAGGATCATAATCGGGCATGCTGGCCATCGCCACGACCTTGCCGGTATCGACCTCCATCGCTACGGCGAAGCCGGTTTTGGCATATTCCGCGCGTTCATACCGATTGGTGGAGGTGCTTATTTTTTTAATATGATTCATGATGGCATCTTCCGTCTTCAACTGCACGTTCTTGTTAATCGTCAGATACAGGTCGGCGCCCTTCTCCGGATTCGTTATCTGCATCGGACCGATAATCCGTTCCGCATTGTTCACGGGATACGACTTAAGGCCGTTCTTGCCGCGGAGAACATCCTGATACATCCGCTCAAGTCCGTCCAGTCCGACATCCTCTTCCTCCAAATATTGCAGCGTCGGATCCTTTTCCTCGCTTTTTTCCTTATAGAAATCGACGGTTTCCCGTATCCCTTTGTACTTCTTCAAATAACCGACCAACTGCACGGCAATGGAGCTCTCGTCATAATTGCGGACGCTCTCCTCCATGATGTCGATCCCTTTAAAATCGGTCCGGTTTTCCATAAAATAAGCAATTTCTTCTTTTGTCAGACCGGACTTGATCCGGCGGGGCGTCGAAATATTATTTCTCCTGAACTCCAAATCCATCTGGCGGACGATATCTTCTACCGTCATGGCATTCTCGGGATCACCGTATTTGGAGAACACCTTCTCCAGCTGTACCGCCATCTGCTTCGCGTTTTCCTTCGCGTCCGCTAGCTTAAGCTCCGGCTGGATGCTGAAATACAAGGATTGCATCGAAGTCGAATAGGCGATCGGATAGCCGGTGGAATCGTAAATATTGCCGCGGATCGGCGGGAGCTTTACGTCGCGCGTACTTTTCTTGATGCCTTCCGCGCTGAGTATCGGCCCCTCGACAAACTGCAGGATGGCAAGCCTTACGATCAATATGCTGAACAATGCGAATGTGATGAAGAAAAAGAAGTTCAAGCGAAACGAGAAGTGGCGCCGGTTAATTATTTCACGCTTTTGCGGATCATCCTGCATGTGAAATCACCTCAATCCAATTAAATTACGATTTGCTGTTATACTGCTATCATTATGCTTCGCGAATATGCGTCTCATCGAATTGCGGAGGGTTAAACCAATCTCCGGAAGCGGCCCATGTGGCGTCTAACGGAATCCAATGATTTCCGTTGTCCCCGACCTGCACCTCATTCCAGGCATGAGGTCCATAGCCGCCCCGTCCGTCGGAGCCCATCCCGGTCACGACGCGAACCTCCAGACCGGCGGACCTCGCCATTACGGCGTACAAACGTGCTATATCTATACATACTCCCGTACGCGTTGCAAATGTCTCCTCGGGCGTCTGTTCTTTCCAAATGCCCTTCCGCACGTAATTATCCGCTTTGTCCCAATCATAAGCGATCCGGGTCCCAAGCCAATCATACAGCCTTCTTGCCTTTTCTTCCTTCGTATGCGCGTCTTTCGTCACGACTAGAGCAGCCTGCTCGATTTCCTCTGGCACGGCATAATCGATAATTTCATACTTCCGCTGCAAAATTTGCTGGAATTGCGACTGAACCGCCTTAGCCAGTACAGGCCCTTGACCTTCCAGCACGTCCCCAGCTACCGGAGCAAGCCATGAGGCCGCTTCGGAATATAGCGGGGAATCCGAAATTTTATCCGCATACCAGCCGCCCGGCACTAGAGACACATACACAAACAACAAAGCGACGAACACGAATGACCGGCCAGCGCCGTGCGCCGCTCCGATTAATGCGCCTGCAAAGCGGCTCATGCCGCGCTTGCCCGGCAATCGGTCTCGCGGCTCCTCCGCCCTGCCGCCATGCAGCGTTACATCCGCCAGCCGCTCAAGAAGCGGCTCAATCAGGGACGCAACCGCCCGAAGCAGCAAATAGCCGAGCAGAAACAGGACGCCATACCGCAGCAGCGCGAAATCCCGCAGGCTCGTCAGCAGCGTGAACCAGACCTGTTCGATCCCGTTGAGCTCACGAAGGGGAAGCTTGACATGCCGAACGAGCAGGTCCGCTGCCGCGGGAGACAGTGCTTTCGCGAGCCGCCCCGCCAGCACAAGGCACAGGATAACAACAATGCCCTCCCACACAAAAAAGAAAAGGCGCTTCGCCGAACCCGATGCGCCCCTTCTCATTCCTTGCACCAGCGAACCGAGCAATAGCAGCAGTACGATAATCGCAACGGGCTCCGGCTCCTTGAACAACTGAATCCAATTGTTCATCCCGTTACCCGTTCCGCTTCGCTTGGTCGATGAAGGATTGTATGGTGCTGTCCAGCTCCCACTTGCCGAGCGGAGCTCCCCGGTACTTGACCGATACCTCGTTTACGCCCGGTTCGCCGGTTAGCTCCAGATGTTTGGTTTTGATCGTGAAGGTGCCGTCTTCGTTATCCGTAAACGTCGCCTCTTTCGCCTCGCCGACCATCGCGTTCACGGCTTCTTCTTTTACCGAATCCGCGACCTTCGCCGCTTCCTGCTGCATCGTGTCTTTGACCTTCGTGCCGATCTCCTTCAGGTCTTCCATGCTGTATCCGCTGTATACGACAATCCCGAGCACGATCGCTGCGACAATCGCCCATTTCACAACCGTCTTCACAATTCGGACGATAAGAAACAGAACGACAAGCGCAATGACCAGCACGAACCAATGCTCTTTGAAAAACGCTGTCCATGTGTCTAAGTCATACGATGAAAAGTCTAAGAAATCCAAGGCTTGATCCCCTCCATTATACCTCTATCAAAACGCTATTACAAAACATTATAACCTACGAGATATAGGGCGTAAACGCATGCTGCCTATTTCTCCAGACATATCCTGTCCCATAGAAACGTACAAGTATATAAGTACGTAATCGGCAAGGAGGCCTGGCCCTGTGAAAACCGCTGTATGGCTTTATTTATTTTTGTTCGTCGCTTTTTTTGATTTGCATGCGCAATATCCGATCCTGACCCCTTTCGCGATATCCCTCGGCGCAGCGCCGTCCTTTATCGGGCTTATGATGGGCATGTATTCCATAACTCATCTGCCAGGCAATCTAATAGCCGGCTTCGGCGTCGACCGGTACGGAAGCAGGCTGTTCATCGTGTTCAGTCTCATGGCGGCCGGCGTTGTCCTCCTGTTCCAATCGCATGTATCCGATCCCTGGCATTTGCTTATTCTCCGTTCGATCAGCGGCTTCGTGCTCGCTTTTCTGTCTCCTGCCTGCCTGGCTCTGCTCGCCAGAATTACGAGCGACCGGACCGAACAGGGCAAGCTGATGGCCGGCAACGGGCTCGTTCATACGCTTGCGTCCGTCGTGTCCCCTGCCGCAGGAGCTTATTTAGTTGCCAGAATCGGCTTCACCACCGCGTTCACCCTGCTCGGATGGGTTCTCATCGTTACAGCGGTCTGCGCGCTTTTCTTTATCAAGGACATCCCCCTGCGTCCCGCAGAGACGTCCAGCGAGCCGGAGCTTGCCAATAAGACGAAAGACAAGCTTTCCCTCGAGCCGTCTGCGCCGATTCCATGGCTGATCTATGTTCTTCCTGTAGCACTCAGCTGCGCGCAAGGCATATTGTCTTTCGAGCTTCCGCTTCTGGCCAAGACGCAGGAAGCGATGCTCACAACCGGCTTGTTGTTCTCCGTCGTCAGCATCGGAGCTCTGGTAACGCTGAGCATGCTGTTTCTTAACCGGATCTCCGCTTTTCAACGTACGTTATGGGGTTCTTTGGCGCTTGCGCTCGCATACTTTTGTATCGCTTCCGACATGCCTGCGCCGCTCATGGTCATGCTGTTTTTTGTCGGGATGGGCAAAGGGATTGTACTGCCCGCGCTGTCAACGCTGCTGATTGAGATTAGCGGCGGTAACCGCTACGGCCGCACCTTCTCCATCCTGTCGATCGCTTTCTCGGTCGGCGCCTTCATCGGTCCTTTGGCGGCAGGGCATATCCGTGACTACGTGTCGCCTTACTACATCGCGTTTATCGGATTAATAATCGCCGTTTCCGTCCTTCCGCTGCATATCTCGCGTTCCCTTTCCTCCCGGACGTTTTTTTCATAGGGCTCGTTTGCATAGGCACGCATAGGCATCCGCAATTGACGCAAATACGGTAAAAATCCTGAAACGGTGATAAACTATACGTATTCTGCCGCTAATTGAGGTGACCCCGATGGATATTGCCATTATCGTAGAAGGAAAAAATGATAAATCCCGGTTGCAGCGCGTGCTGCAAGAAGACGTGCCGATTTATTGCACCTTTGGCACGCCCGGGACCGAACAGCTGGAGAAGCTTCGCAAGCAAGCGGGCTTTAGCCAGGTTTACATCTTTACCGATAACGATTCCTCGGGCAAGCGGATCCGTTCGATCCTGCGCGACCTCTTCCCGGATGCCGAGCATATCTATACGCGTAAAGGTTATTCGGGAGTTGAGCATACGCCGGAGGAATACTTGATCGAGCAGTTGGAAAAAGCGGGACTCGATGCGCATATCGTATATCCCGCGCAGAGTCCCGCTTCCGTATGGAGCAAAGATGAGTTTTGATCATAATAGGCTGTGTCCGAGAGGATAGCTCTTCTTATAGCAGCTTGTTCAGCTCGGCGACGATTTTTTCGGCAGTCAAGCCCTCGTCGCTTCCGTTGATCCACTTCCGGATTTGCCCGTCTTGGTCAACCAATGATATGACATTCATGTGCGTGAAAGAGCCGTCTTCTTCCTTCACTACGCCAACGCCAAAATCCTTTGCGAGCTGCAGCGTTTCCGTTTCTTCTCCGCGAAGGAAGTGCCAGCCGTTGAAATCAGCGTCAAGCCGGTCTGCAAAATCGCGTATGACATCCGGCGTATCCCGCTCCGGATCGAACGTAATGGAGATCAGCTCCGCCTTGCTGCCCAGCTTCCCTTCGGCTTCCAGTTGATCCTGCACCTGCGACAGCAGGAACGTTGTCGGAGGGCAGACATCGGGACAATTCGCGAAATAGAAATAAACGATTCTCGCTTTCCCGTTCGTGGATGCCAGCGAGACCGGCTGACCGTCAATATTCTGCATCTCGAAGGCGGGAGCCGCCTCCATGACCGGCAGCTCCTGCTTAGGAGCCGCCGCATAAGTGAAAAATAAATAAATGCCCATAGCTGCGCAAAGCGCCAGCACTGCGATTTTGAAGCTATGTTTTTTCATAAACGCCACGCCGTCCACTCCCCAATGCAAAACTTAAGATCTGACCGTATCAAAAATCATGACCAAAAATATAACCATTAAATAGTTTACCGAAATGAGAAAATTGATTTTCGCCCATTTCTCCGTATCCTGAACCTTCGTTCCCCGCAGGGTGTGAACCAGCCAGACGAGGCCGCCGGCTACCGAAATAATCAAGAAATAAATGCCGACATACCCATAGGTGTAAAATAATATGCCTGCAGGCAGAAGCAGCAGCACGTAAGGGATCATTTGCAGCTTCGTCCGTTTAATGCCTTTCACGACAGGCAGCAACGGAAATCCGGCTGCGCGGTATTCCTCCACTCTCCGAATCGCAAGCGACCAGAAATGGGCAGGCTGCCATAAGAACAGCAGCGCGAACAAAATCCATGCGCCCGCATCCACCTCATGCGTTACGGCGCAGTAGCCGATGACCGGCGGCATTGCCCCGGAGATGCCTCCGATCGAAGTGCTCCAGGTCGATGATCTCTTCAGCCACATCGTATAAATGACGATATAGACGAACCACCCCAGCAAGCCAAGCCAGCCAGCCAATGGATCAACCAGAAGGAATAAGACGGCATGTCCGGCAATGCCTAATAGAATGCCGTACGCCAGTACGGTTCCCGGCTGAATCCGGCCGGTAGGCAGCGCGCGGTCCTTCGTGCGTTCCATCTTCAGATCCAATTCCCGGTCCCAATAATTATTAATGACGGTAGCCGATGCAATCGTCAGCGTAGAACCGATAATCGTCCATACGAGCAGCGTGAAGTCGATATCCCATTTGGAAGCAACTAAGAAACCGGCTAACGCAGCGAATACATTGAGCCGCAGCAGCCGCGGTTTGGTTAAAGCGATTAAGTCTTTCAGCACGAAGCGAGCCTCCCGAGTTATGCGACAAGACGCGTAAGAAACGTCTATCTTTCATTGATGAATCGTTTTTAATCATACCGAAAAAAGGTATTCATGACAATGTTCGCAGGTTTTGTTCATCATTTTGCCACGTAAATTGTGACAATTCTTTTGTAACCAATTCGCCCGGCGCTCAATACACTATCTATGTAGTTTAGTGCCTATGCCTATAGCGCATTGAACCATCGTACAGAATGCGAAGGGAAGTGAACCGACAAGTATATGGCTGTTATCAAAACAAACGCCGAACAGACAAAGATACTCGCCCGGCTCATGCGGGCGGAAGCGGAAGGCGAAGGCGAGCTTGGCATGCTTATGGTCGGCAATGTCGGCGTTAACCGAGTTCGCGGCAACTGCCTGGATTTCAAGAACATAAGGTCGATAGAGCAGATGGTCTTCCAAAGACCGGGCGGCTTTGAAGCGACACTGAAAGGTTACTTCTACCAAGGGGCGCGCGATAAAGAAATCCGGTTGGCTCAACGTGTCATAAACGGGGAACGGCAGCACCCTGCCTCCAATGCGTTATGGTTCTTCCGTCCGGAAGGCAACTGCCCGGGTACTTGGTGGAACCAGTCGCACAGCGGACGTCACAAGAAGCATTGCTTCTACATCCCCACGGCGGCAGACTGTCCTTCAGTTTATTAAATTTTATTTCTAAAGTGCGAAAGCGAGGAGCATCAGCATGTCAAACGGTTACGGCTACAAAACGCAAGTTAGTCCGGTTAGTATGGCACCAAATCAAGGCTTCGGCCACGGCGGCTACGGCGGCAATTACCCCTATCCCGCAGGCGGGCAGCCAGGCGCATTCCCCGCAACGATGCAGGGGCAATCCATGCCTTGGATGCAAGCACAGCCTATGCCGATGACGCAGGGGATGATGCAGACGCAAGGCACAATGCCGCCTGCCGTTCCAAGCGGAGCCTTCGTTACGCAAGGCGGCGGCACAGTAGTTACGGTTCCGGTTGTCGAGGAGTCGTATGTTGAGAATATTTTACGGCTTAACCGCGGCAAAATGGGAACCTTCTATATGACCTACGAGAACAACCGGGAATGGAACGCCAAAATCTTCAAAGGCATTGTCGAAGCGGCGGGCCGCGACCATATTATTATTAGCGATCCAGGCACGGGTATGCGTTTCTTGCTACTGACGCTTAACCTCGATTATGTCACGTTCGATGAACCGATCGCCTATGAATATCCGTATAACGGCGGCGTGGTCAGCTCCGAAACTCCGATTGACACAGGACGTTAGACACGGCCCGGATCAGGCCAGCAGTCTTCTTTCGGTAATACAGGCTTGAACGTCCATACATGGAGCTTCGCCGCCCCTCCAATCACCCATTCCGATATACGGAACCAAGGAGAACGCTCATTGCAGCGTTCTTTTTTTATGTCATCGGCAGCGGCAGCGGTCGGCGCGTGCCAGACCTCCACGAATAAATTCGGCTGATCCGTTCCTTCATATATATAGACATGCCGGCTTTCGGCCAGCAGAGCCTCCGTATAAAGCAGATATTGCTCGCGCTGCTCAGGCGATATCCGATATTCGGCAAAACAGATGTACATTGTTCCTCATTCTCCTTCCGCTTCCTTTGATAAAGATCCGCTGCTCCGCCGATACTACACTTATTCATTTGATTTTGGGAGGACTCCTTTATGGACACAGGCACACATCTTGTCATGGGCATCGGTCTCGCCGGACTTGCGATGGTCGATCCCGTCGTAGCTGCCGATCAATCGATTCAAACCGCCGTGCTGCTTGGCACGGTCGCCGGCTCGCAAGCGCCCGATCTTGACCACTTTATGCGTATGAAGGGGAATGCTTGTTATATCCGGAATCATCGGGGCATTTCGCATTCCTTGCCCGCCATTCTTATATGGACGGCGCTTATAACGGTTATTATACAGCTCATCTACCGGGGGACTCTGCCATGGGCTCATATCGGAGGATGGGTGCTGCTCGCGGTCAGTATTCATGTATTTACCGATTTATTTAATGCTTACGGCACGCAAGCGATGCGGCCGTTCACCGATAAGTGGATATCCTGGAATATTATTCATATCTTCGACCCGGTTATTTTTACGGTACATGTCATTGCTATTTTACTGTGGGCCGGCGGGTTCGTAAATCCCGCATTCCTGTTTCCGGTCATGTATGCCTTCCTTGCCGTCTACTTTGTATGGCGAACCTTGGAAGCCAGGAAAACCGTAAAAAGATTGCCAAAGCTTGATCCGGAGTACACGGAAGGCGAAACTTACATTGCGATTCCGACCATTTCATTAACGATATGGAACATTGTCAAACAGGAAAAGAACGGAAGCTTCGTTATCGGCAATCTGAGAAATGACGAATTAATGTGGCTGGACCGCGCATCTTGCTCCGAGCATCCTGCCGTGGCCCAATCCAAAAACGATTCGGCGATTCGTTCCTTCCTGTACTTTACCAGCTTCGCTTGCGCCGATGTCAAAGAGCATAAATGGGGCTACGAGGTCCGTTGGTCCGATGTCCGTTTTCGTCACCGGAAGCAGTATCCCTTTGTCGGCGTATTGCTTATGAACAAAAAATATGAAACGATCGGCTCCTATGTCGGCTGGCTAAGTGATGAACGGCTGATGAAACGGCTGCGCATGGATACGTATTAATCTCCTGAAAGGGTAAAGCTCTCTGCCGATTTATTGGCAGGAGCTTTCCTTTTTTTTCAGGCCAAATTCGTATATAGTAACTAAAAGAAGCCCAAGGCATGCCTCGGGCTTCCAACAGACATATTGTGTATGGGAAGGTATTAGCGATTACCGCCAGACAATTGTTGTTCTGCGATTTGAACCAGTTTTTTCGTAATGTAGCCACCAAGGGAACCTGCATCACGAGTTGAAACGTTACCA
The DNA here is from genome assembly GCF_000422465.1 of Paenibacillus harenae DSM 16969. GTDB lineage: Bacteria > Bacillota > Bacilli > Paenibacillales > Paenibacillaceae > Pristimantibacillus > Pristimantibacillus harenae. The sequence continues at coordinate 125,595 of NZ_KE383845.1, forward strand.
TAGTAGCCGTCTTGAGGAATTTGAACGCCAAGTTCTTGGGCAGCCTCAAGTTTCATTTGTTGAAGAGCTTGAGTTGCTTGTGGAACAACGAGTTGGTTGCTTCTGTTTCTGCCAGCCATAGGTATTTCTCCTTTCGTCCTCTGCACTAAGTTGTGTGTTGCAAGCTTGCAAACTTATTATGTGCACGCGGAAGGAAACTATTCTGCATTGCAAAAAATATAATGCGCCATTATTAAGGAGAGAATGCACCTATGTCCAAACCGCTTTCTTTGTTTTTTTCCGTACTTGCGATTGTCTTTATGAGCGCTATGGCGGTATCCATCAGCCATAACGGCTGGCTTGTTCTGCTGTTCGGGTTACTGAGCCTCTTCACGATAGGAGCAGGCTTCATCGTACGAGCGAAATTGCGGCGTAAGCTTCAGGGCGGCGGGCAATAAACGCAGCACTGATCTAGGAGCTCTAGCCTCGGGGAGACAGAAAGCCCATTCTTTCTTTCACGTCTGCAACCGTGCGGTCTGCAATGGCGGCAGCTTGCTCCGCTCCCCGCTTCAAGATCTGATGAATTTCGCCAGATTGGCGAATGTCGTTATATCTCGCCTGAAGCGGTTCGATGACGGAAACGACATGCTCCGCAAGATCCTTCTTAAACGGGCCGTAGCCTTGTCCATCATAACGCGATTCGACCGCTTCGACCGTCATATTGGCGCAATGCGCGTAAATGCTGATCAAATTGCTAATCTCCGGTTTATTCGCCGGATCATATTTCACTTCACGGCCGGAATCCGTCGTCGCACGGCTTATTTTTTTGCGGATAACGTCCGGCGCATCAAGCAGGGCGATGAAGCTTCCTGCATTCGGATTGCTTTTGCTCATTTTTTTGCCGGCGTCGTCCAGCGACATCACGCGTGCCCCGACCTTCGCGATATACGGCTCCGGAATCGTAAAGTATTGGCCGAATCGCGTATTGAAGCGTTGGGCTAAATCCCTCGTCAGCTCCAGATGCTGCTTCTGGTCGTCGCCGACCGGCACCAGGTCCGCATTGTAAATAAGAATGTCCGCTGCCATAAGCGTCGGGTAGACGAATAAGCCTGCGCCGACCGAATCCTTGCCGGCTGATTTATCCTTGAACTGGGTCATTCTCTCCAGCTCGCCCATATTGGCAAGCGTCGTAAACAACCATCCGAGCTCGGCATGCGCGCGGACATGGGATTGTACGAACACGTTCGCTTTAAGCGGATCAATGCCTGCCGCGATGAACAAGGCGGCTACCGCCTCGGTCTGCTCGCGCAGCGCCGCGGGTTCCTGCGGAACGGTGATCGCATGTAAATCGACGACCATGAAGAAGCATTCCTCCGTATGCTGCAGCTTTACAAAGTTTTGCATCGCCCCGATGTAATTTCCCAGCGTAAGCTGGCCGCTCGGCTGAATGCCGGAAAGTACTCTTTTCATTAATCTCTGCCCCATTTCCTTTTAAGTTGACCTCATATGAACGCAAAAAAGCCTCCTCCGCAAGGGACGAGGACCGTGGTGCCACCCTAATTCGCTTATGATACGCTGCCCTATCATTGTGAGCGCAATGTTATCCATAAGCCTTATTGCTCCGTAACGGAGAGCGTTCGTACGAACATCTTCAGCATGACATGCCGGTTTCCGTCCATAAGCTCCGGGGTCCATTCAGCTTCGATGCTTGCACCGGTTCGCAGCAGCCACCGGCTCTCTGTGCGCAATCCATTCGAGCTTACTTGTTCCCATCCTCGCATTTAAATTCGATTATACCTGTCCTCGCCTTAATGTCAAGCCGTACGAAAGTTGTCCTATTGTAAGAATGCGCAGCATAAACTATACTAAATCGTAATCCTTACATAAAGAAAGGATATTATCAACTATGTTAAAGTTACTATTCCGATTCGGAACGCCGTCGCTGGCAGTCGGCTGTTTAATCATGCTGGCTTTAATCGTCAAAAATCGGGAATGGCCGGCTCAATGGTTTAACGCGGCGAATTTGCAATCTTTCAAAATATTATTTATCAGCATTATTTTAGAAGCATTTCCGTTCATTTTGCTTGGTGTATTGTTCTCGGCGCTGCTGCAGGTATTCGTAACGGACGAGCTTATTCAGAAATTTACGCCGAAAAATCCGGTTGCAGGCGTATTATTCGGCGCTCTTCTCGGTATTTTGTTTCCTTTATGCGAATGCGGGATGATTCCGGTCGTCCGTCGTCTCATCCGCAAAGGCATGCCGGCCTATATCGGGATCGTCTATTTGCTCGCCGGGCCTATCGTGAATCCGATCGTCTACACCTCAACCTTTACGGCTTTCCGCTCCACTCCTGAAATGGCCTACTCCCGAATGGGGCTGGCCTTTGCCGTGTCCGTCATTATCGGACTTTTGCTCTACAAATTCATGAGGAAGAACCCGCTGAAAGCATCGCCTTCCTTTAATGCACCGCAGCATCGCGTCCATAATCATAACAACGGCCACGATCACGGTGCGCATGGCAAAGGTTTCCGTCGCAGAACCGCTTCCATTTTGTCCCATTCTTCGGACGAGTTTTTCGAAATGGGCAAATATTTGATATTCGGCGCTCTTCTTACCGCCATTATCCAAACCGTTATCGAACGGAGCACGCTTGAAACGTTTGCCAATCAGCCGTTGTTCGCTTATTTGTTCATGATGGCATTCGCTTTTATATTATCGATCTGTTCGACGTCGGACGCTTTTATCGCTTCGTCCTTCAGCGGCATGTTCGACTTCGGACCGCTGCTTGCCTTTCTCGTCTTCGGACCGATGATCGATTTGAAAAACACACTGATGCTTCTTTCGACGTTCCGCGTTAAAATTGTATTGGCGCTCATTGCGCTTACCGCGGCGCTCACCTTTATCGGAGCTTGGTTAACGGAGGTATTGCTATGATTCATCATCTCATACGGGCAGCAATCTTAACGGGTTTTGCGATGTTTATCGTTTATTTGGACAGGACGGGCGAGATAGGGCTTTACATTGCGCCGCGCATGGAACTATATGTGAAGCTGTCTGCGCTTGGATTATATGCCGCCGCTATTTATCAAATATACGCAGCGCTTCAGAAGCGAATGGGGCATGAACCGCCGGACTGCGATTGCGAAGGGCATGAGCCTTCGCCTTCCATTTTTAAAAATACGATGATTTACGGTTTATTCATTTTCCCTTTATTATTGGGATTTCTTGTTCCGACCGGAACGCTCGGGAGCGCGCTTGCTTCTAAGAAAGGGGTCAGCCTCACCGGCAGCGCAGCGGTCGAACGGACCGCACCGCAAAGCCCGGAAGGCTCGAATGGTGATACCCCTGCCGCAAATCCCGCTGCGGACGAAGTAAAGGGAGAGCCGGATGACGAGCTTGACCGTCTCTTTCAAGCCGATGAGTATACGGAAGATCACGCGGCTTACGGCAGGAAGCTGTATGCTGAACCGGTTATTACGGTGCCTGACAAGCAATTCATTGAGACTTTAACGACGCTGGATCTGTTTCGTGAAGCTTTTATCGGCAAAGAAGTGGAGCTAACGGGTTTTGTATACCGCGAGGATGATATGGGCGAGGAACGATTCGCAGTCAGCCGGTTCGCTATGAATTGCTGCTCGGCAGACGCGATGCCTTACGGACTCATGATCCAATGGCCGAAGGCAATGGATTACGACAGCGACGAGTGGGTGTCCGTGAAGGGCAAGCTTACGACAGCTGAATATCAGGGCTATGCCATATTGGTAATTGAAGCGGCTAAGCTGGAGAGAATCCAGGCGCCTGATACCCCGTACGTTTACCCCGACCTCGATTTTGGATTGTAATTCCGGGCTGACTATTCGTCAGCCCTTTTTTTGCTGCATTTTCGTTATTGCATTTCCCTTAGTCCGCCCTGCCTAGGATAATAGCGCGAATTCCAATTGGCCATATTGTAATTCGATTCGTACAGGATGCTTGCGGACCAGGAGTTAGAGCTGGAGCGAACGGAGAAATCGTAAAGGATCTCGCCATGCGTCCAATTCCGTCTGAATTTGAGAGCCTCGATCGCCATTTGGCGGAACGCTTGTACCTGCGATGCCGTCAAGCCGTCGCCGCCGTTCTCAATACTGCCGTTCCTGCATTCGATGGGATGATGCCGGAGTCCGAACTTCCCTACGGCATTGTTGCGAACGTGAATCAAAACAGTGCCTGCGGTCGCATTCGTCAGTTCACCTTCGAGCTGACGAAATACAAAATCCACTTGACGAGCGAGTGATACAGAATCCAATTCCATGCTAATTATCCTCCTTCATAATGGTTTACCCTTATGTTCCCATCTAGGTCTCAACGCATATTATATAGTTCTATTTTCTCATTTACAACATTTATTTTACAATTTTTAATATATTTAGATATTATTCGACTTGTAAAACGCATACAAATTAATTAATTAAACGCAAAAAATATGCTTTCATGTTATTACACAAAAACATCACTTTCAGTTCTATTCCGTTTTAAAGCGGCTTTCCGCGGATAACCGCCCACTATTACCGTTAATGGTAACATTTCCATATTATTGTTTCACCGAAAAAATAATTAGTATTTTCCGAAAACACGCTTGCGGTCAATTTAAAATATGAATTATGAATCGACAATTATAGACCAATTTCGCGACGGGTGCTATAATATGGATAATCTATTAAAAGGAGCGCTTACATAATGATCCAATGGTACTATTCATTAACCGTGCGCAATAAGCTGCTAGTCACTTCTTATCTCCATCTAGCCGTGTTTTCCCTCATTATGCTTCTCGTCTTGCAGGCTACCGGCGGCTCGGTTCTGGCTGGCATTATTATCGCTGTCGTCATGGCGGTCATAACGTTCCCGCTTATCGCCTTCGTCGAGAAATCGATCAAGCACTCATTCGACGAAATTTCGGGCACGGCTCTGCGCATTTCCAAAGGTGATTTTACGCAAAAGATTGATACAGGCTCCTCTTACTCGCTTGGAGAGCTTGGGCATTCCTTTAACAGCATGATCGACAAGCTTAGAGACATATTGACGGAAACGACGAGTATTATCCGCCACGTTTCCGATACGAGCCACAGCATTTTCGATAAAAACAACAGCATTCAAGTCGCGATGCAGCAAGTTGCCGCTTCCGCAACAGAGCTTGCCACCGGCGCGAATGAAATTTCGGAGGATGTTTCCGAAATGAGCGAGTCCATTAATGAAATCGAAATAAAGGTATCCGATTACGCAAGCTCCACCAAAGAAATGAACGAGCGCTCCGAGCAAACGCTGCAGCTTGTGAACAAAGGCCGTCAGACGCTTGACATTCAAGCGGAAGGCATGCGCCGCAACGTAGAAGCTACGGCTAAAGTAGCGGGAACGATTGAAGAGCTTGCCCGCAAAGCCCAAGGGATCAGCGCCATTACAACGACGATCTCCGATCTGGCGGAACAAACGAATTTGCTTTCTTTGAACGCCTCGATCGAAGCGGCCAGAGCAGGAGAACACGGACGCGGCTTTGCAGTCGTAGCTCAGGAAGTTCGTAAGCTGGCCGAAGAGTCGAGCTCATCAACCAAGCAGGTATTCAATCTTGTGAGAAGCATCGATGAAGGCATCAAACAAACCATCAACCATATGAAAATTAACGAAGAGGTCGTTAAGCTGCAAACCGAGCATATCAAAGAATCCGAGGTTGTATTTACGGATATCGTGCACAGCGTACAATTCATTACGGACAAAATTTACGTCTTCTCGCAGGAAAGCGACCTTATGCTTGAAAGCGCACGCAAAATATCCGGAGCGATTCAAAATATATCGGCCATCACGCAGCAATCGGCTGCCGGCACCGAACAGGTATCCGCATCAATGAACGAGCAGATTGCTTCGGTTCAAGCGGTCGTTGAAGAAACGGAACGGATGCGCAATATGGCAGCGCAGCTGCTGCGGACGATTAGCGTTTTCAAAATGAAATAATTGATCCCTGTTACGTTAAAGACCTGAACCCCATTTATTTCAAATGGAGTCCAGGTCTTTTTTGTATTCGCCGGTTTCATTGCGCTTTTTTCACCGCTTGCGCTTCGGCCCGGCATGCCATGCGCCGTTCCTCGCGATCGCTCTCCTTCAGTCTGGGGCACGTAAAGCAATAATTGCCGTCTTCGACGAGATAATATAAGCAGCAGCCGTATTTTATCCTCACCTGCTTACCCGGTTCATTCATGGACTCCGTCATGCGAAACTTCACATCAAACGGATTGCTGCTTCTTCCAAAACGCTCCCCGTCGATTGCTTTTACCAGCTCATAGTTACGCTGCGCCTGCCGCTTTACCTGATCGCTATCTTCCGAATTCATAATCAGGCCATGTCCGTATTCCAGCGAAGTAGGCAGCTGGCTCCAGAGCATTGCGATTTTCTGCGTGCCGGCTTTCGTTATGGTCTCAAATACCGGCCTGACCGTATGTTCAAAAAATCGGGTTAACGCCGCTTTTGCCCATTCGGCATTTTGGACAGCGTCAGCCGGACCGTCAATCAGCTCAAGCTGATGAATCCGGAAGCCGCAGCGGTAAAATTTTTTCTCGTTATACGTATCGGAATAAATTTGAACGGTCATATTAGGCAACGATAAATCCAAATTTTTATTCCATGCCGACAGCATATAGATTAAGCCTAGCATCGGACCTCTGAACCAGCTCGTCATATAGGCCTCGCCGGCGGCAGACTCCTTGCCTTTGATCAATGGCGTATACAGCTCCAATAGCTGCTTCATCTTGCTTTCGTCAAGCAGGTCGGTTGCCGGACAGCTGAATATGACATTCTCCCGGTCCTCGGCCGATAAATCATAATTGACTGCAAGCTTATCCAACAGCATATTTATCATGGTTTCCTTGTCCCTCTCCTATCTACCGGATGATTCGTTCTCTACTGTTTAAATTATACAATGACTGAAAATGATTATCAATAACAATTAGCATCACTGGAGCATGCATGCTAAACCATAGCTCCGCACTGATTATGCGAATGAAAGTTCATCTGCCGGGCACACTAGCGGCACAACTCATTTACATTTTGCGTAAGGAATGATTGCGATCTATGCCAATGACGATTAGTATGTTTATCTCGATGATTACCGCGTCCTTCATGCTCGGGTGTACGCTTCCAATCTCTGATACCTATCACGCCTCTCATTCAGCGGGCATAGGGGGCGGCGGGGCAGGACAAGTACTGATCAAACCTTCGTCGACAGCCAAAAGACACCGCGCGGAGAGTATGCCCTGGGTCAAGCTGCATAAGCAATATCCGAGTACGTTTCTTACGAATGGCCCGCGCAGCGCCAAGCTGGTTGCTTTAACGTTTGATGACGCTCCCGACCCGAGATTCACGCCCGCTATTCTGGATATCTTGGCTAAAAACGACGTATGCGCCACTTTCTTTGTCGTTGGCGCCCGCGCATCGAAGCATCCCGCCATCGTGAAGCGAATTCATCAAGAAGGACATATTATCGGCAACCATTCCTATAACCACGCGGTTTTGTCCAAGCTCAGCCTTACGGATTACAGCAAGCAAATATGGCGCACGGACGCCGTCATCCGCAATATCGTCGGATATTCGCCTCATTTTATACGACCGCCATATGGCGAGCTTCTGCCGCAGCAGGTGAAATGGAGCAAGCAATTCGGCTTTACCATCGTCAATTGGGATGTCGATTCCGTTGATTGGAAGAACAATCCGAACAGCGCCAGTATTATCAAGAACATCCGCAGAACGCTCCAGCCCGGCTCGATTATCCTTCAGCACGCCGGAGGCGGCTACGGGCAGGATTTATCCGGCACGATTCATGCGCTGCCATGGCTCATACAGCTGCTTCGCAGCAAAGGCTACGAGCTTGTCACAATCCCGGAGCTCCTCAGTCAGCCTGCATCCCGTTAAAGCGTAAAATAAAAGACCGGTTAACCGCATGCTGCATGAGGTTAACCGGTCTTTCCATTTCATTATTTCAACACATATACCTTTACCTTTTGAATGCCGAATGCCTTGGCGCTGCTGGAGCTACCCGGGACAAAAATATCGATGCGGTTTCCTTTAATTGAACCCCCCACATCCGTCGCCGTTGCAATCATTCCGCCCTTCGGCAAGCCATTGTAGTCATAGCCCGTTACATAGAGCTTCGTTCCCAGCGGGATCATCTTCGGATCAACGGCGACCGTGCCGACTTTCAGCTTATTGCCGAAGTAGTCCAATCCTGCCCAACCGCCATTCTCTGCTGCGGCAGCCGTATAGGCCGTTGCTTGTACTTGCAGCGTTTTCGTGAAAGCGTACTCCTTGCCATTCATGGCCGTTACGCTTTGCACGGCTGTCGTCGTCTTTAATGCTTGAGACGATTCGGCTTGTGTTTGAGAAGCCGGCTTGTCTTCGGTCGCAGGAATGGAAATTTTTAAGCCGTCATATATATTAAGGGGATTTATTGTCGGATTCGCCTTCAACAATACATCTAGCGGTACGTTATATTGCTTGGATAGCTTCCAGAATGTATCATTGTCATTCGCTGTATGTGTTTTTGACGCCGCGTCAATCGTTCCTGCCGCCATCATGACGGATAGTCCGATTAACGTTGCCGCTAACGTGCTTTTCTTGAGCATGGGGTAAATATCCTCCTGAGCGCTTCCGAAGTTTCACAACTTCAGCCGCGTTAATTAAAGCGTTAAGGACGCGAATATGCGCCCTTAACGTCCGGTAAGTCTTTTTTCACATTCATAAGGCAAGATTAGCCGATAAACATTTGAACCCATTCGCCGTTCACGTAGCCAACGCCGATTTTCGTGAAGTTACCGCTCAAGATGTTCGCGCGGTGGCCTGAGCTGTTCATCCAAGCGTTCATCACTTCTTGAGGCGTTCTTTGGCCCGAAGCGATATTTTCGCCTGCATAGGAGTAAGTTACGCCGAATTGACGCATCATATCAAATGGCGAGCCGTAAGTCGGCGAAGTATGGCTGAAGTAATTGTTTACGTCCATGTCTCTTGCTTTCTCGGTCGCTACCTTTGTAAGAAGCGAATCGCTCTTCAAAGCGGACAAGCCTGCTTTGGCGCGCTCTTGGTTAACGAGATCGATGACTTGCGTTTGGAAAGCGCTTTGGTTCGAAGTGCCGGTGCTTGGAGCGGTCGTACCCGTACCCGGATTGCTTGGCGCAGGTGTTGCCGGTTTGCTTGGCGCAGGTGTTACAGGATTGCTCGGTGCCGGTGTTACCGGTTTGCTTGGTGCAGGTGTTACAGGATTGCTCGGTGCCGGTGTTACCGGATTGCTCGGTGCTGGCGTTACCGGCTTAGTTGTGCCCGTGCCCGGCTGCGTTACTGTGCCAGGAAAACAATTGGTGCCGCCGCCGAAATTGATTTTGCTCAAGTCGATACCGTATTTAGCGGCAATCTGGTTAACTAGATCTTGATTTAGCGTATAATATTGAACAGTGGAGTTCGTTTTCACAGCAGGTGCCGCACCTGCCGTTGGAGCCGTAAGACCAGCGCCGATAACCGTTGCTGCGATTAGACTGGCGACACCTACACGTATTGGTTGCATCTTCATGAATTCATCCTCCTGGATAATAAGTTTTCTTAAAACGTCTTGCAGCCGCTGAATATTATGGGCAGCGAAGCCGTTTTATTGGGGCGTCATCTCTCCGACGCCACTTATCTTACCATGGGGTTATAGGTGATTCATGACACAAAAATTCCCAATACGCCGGAAATCGCCCGCAAGACAGCATGACTGCTGCTTTATTAGAATCTGTTAATCATGCATAAACACTCAATTTATGCCTGCTCTTATATTACCCGAGCCTGACTCAAGCGTGATTTTCATCTGTCCGCTTCCAATCGTTCCGCTAAGCATTTCCTCGCTCTCGATGTTAGCTGCAATCCCGCTCCAATCTATATTCAAGTTTCCGGATTTGGTCTTGAAATGAACGGCAGCGGAAGCAGGCTCCTTCGCCGTATCAAGACGAACATTGCCGTTGCTTGACTTCAGACTCACATCGTGCAGCAGTTCTTCGGTTTCAACCTGAATGTCTCCGTTTGCCGTCTCCCCATCGATCCGGCCCGTTCCATCTTCAAGCGAAATATCGCCTGATACGTTTCGAATCGTAAGCTGGTCTACCGTATAATCCTCCATTTTCAAATCTCCGGATTTCAATTGGATCGATACCTCCCCGGCAGTCAGCTCCTCCATAGCCATATTTCCTGATCTGGATTCCATAACGCCCTCTTTAAGCTCGAGAAGCTCCATTTCCAAATTTCCGCTGCCCGTTTCGAAGCTGCCTTTCGTCGCCTTCATCCGTTCGATGTCAATATTGCCGGAAATGGTTTTAACGGCGACCGAATCCCATAATCGATCCGGCAGCTCGACGACTAAATCAACGCTCATGAAATTAAAGCCAATCGAGAACGTATCCTCATAAGTGCTTTCAATGTATGCCGTATCTCCTTTTGCGTCAGCTTTAAGGGTGAAATTATTTAAATATTTTCGGCTGGCTCTGCCGTCCAGCCTTACCTCTATATTCTCGGAAGTGCCGCGGACTACTTCGATATTCATCGTATTCGAATCGATCTGCACATTACGGATAGACTCTGCTTCGATCGTTTTCTCCGTCAGAACCGGCTCCGTCCCGAATGACCGGATATCCTTCCAGTCAAAATACAGCACGCAGCCCGCAATTCCGGCTCCCAGCATAATCAGCGCAATCGCTATTGCCTTTTTCACTTTGATTTCCCCCTAATAACCCGAGTATTGAATTTTAAATATTGAAGCGTCCAGGCAAAAAATTTCTTCGTCAGCACATTCATCCCCACCCCGAGCAAAATAGACAACGAGCAGCAAATGAGGCCGAGCGAGAATGCCTGCCCTAACGTGAAAGTACCTATCCATACGCTTTCGACGATCGTTCCGATTCCCGCAATCGCGAAGGCGGCCGCAGAAACCCATAAAGCTAAGATGACTGCCGCGACAGCGATATACGGCCCAATTACAAATATTAAATTGAATAAGCCCATGCCAAACGTTGCGAAGACGGCACGAGAAAGCCCGCCAAAGCTGTTGCTCGACTCGGCCTGAACAACCCGGTAGCTGAGCAGCAGCTCGTTTGCGATCTGCCTGGGATCGCCAAGCTCCTTCGCCGCTTCCTCTTCGCTCTGCCCGTTCTGGGCCGCCATCTCGAAGTGCATGTAATAATCGTACAGCCATTCTCTGCGCTGCTCCTCAGGAATCGCTTGCAGCAGCCTTTCCAGCTCCAGCATGTAACCGTCTCTCGTCCTCATGGTCGTATCCCTTCCTCTACTATTTCATTAACTGCCTTCGTGAACGCATTCCATTCCGCTACAAGCGTACGCATGTGCTTCCAGCCATCCGGCGTCAGCTGATAATATTTGCGGGGTGGCCCCTCGGTTGATTCCTTCAAATAGGTGGAAAAATAACCCTCCTGCGTAAGCCGGTTCAAGAGCGGATATACGCTGCCGACCGCAACCTCGAACTTCTCCGAAATTTTCACCGCCAGCTCATAGCCATACCGGTCGCCGCTTGTAGCAAGGACCAGCACGCATATTTCAAGCACGCCCTTCTTAAATTGGATGTTCATTCGACGTCCTCCTTTGTATGCCAATTCCCTATGAAGCAGTAAACACTATTCATCAATATGCAATAGCGGGTTATAGCATCCCTGCCAACAAACGTAATTTACCATATGCTATTCTACATTACAAGATACTGTGCAAAAAATAATACCTCCGACTGTTCGGCTTCCGCCTGCAGTCGGAGGTATATGGAAAAAATTAGCTTACGCTTACGAATTTGCCTGTCGCTTGCGATTCAAACGCGCACAAAATGACCTTCAAGGAAGCGCGTCCGTCCTCGCCGCTGACAGCCGGCGTCGTGTTCGTCAGAATGCTCTCGAGGAACGCGTTAACAACGCCGCTTGTTTCCTGCTTGTCATTCGTCGAGATTGCGCCAACCTTGTACTTCTCAACCGTTCCGTTGCAAAGTTCTACGATAACCTGATCGTCAGGATGCGTGCCGATTTTCATAACGCCGTTCTCGCACCACAGAATCGTGCTGTTGTCTTCGCCTTTGTAATACGTCCAGCTTGCAACAAGCGTGCCGATCGCGCCGCTCTTCATGCGCAGCAAACAGGACGAGTTATCGTCAACATCCGTTTTCTTATCAAGCGTGCCGACGAAACCGGCTACTTCGGACACTTCATCATCCAGCATCCAGCGAATCAGATCCGACTTGTGAACGCCCAGATCGCCCATCGCGCCCATAATCGCTTCCGGCTTGCGGAAGAACCAGCTGTTAGCGCCGTCTATGCTCCAGCCGTCCGGACCCGGGTGGCCGAAGGAAGTGCGGAACGTCAGCACGCGGCCGAGCACGCCCGATTGCAAAATTTGTTTGGCCTTCACATGCGGCGGCATGAAGCGTTGGTTATGACCGACCATCAGATGAACGCCGTTTTTCTTGGCGGCTGCAATCATAGCTTCCGCTTCTTCATCCGTAACCGCCATCGGCTTCTCAACGAGCACATGCGCCCCTGCGTTAGCTGCTGCGATGGACATCGGAGCGTGAAGCGCGTTAGGCGTACATACGCTGACTGCATCCGGCTTCACTTCTGCGAGCATCGTTTCATAGTCGGCAAACGCTTTGCCGCCATGCAGATTCGCATAGTGCTCGGCGCGCTCGATAATCGGATCGACGAATGCAACGAACTCGACATTCTCATGAGCCGCGTATTCCGGGATATGGCGGTATTTTGAGATAGATCCGCAGCCAATGACTGCAACGCGTACTTTGGACATGATTTATTTTCCCCTGCCTTTTCTAATTTCGTATTATTTGTTCAAGTAGTTCGCTTTCATCCATTCCATGCTTTCAGCAACGGCTTCAAGCGGCGGATTCGCACATACGTCCTGCTCAACGATCAGCCATTCAACCGAAGCCTTGGATGCCGCGTCAATGATCGGAAGCAGCGGCAGATCGCCGCGGCCAAGCTCGACCGTATCGATTTGCCGGCCTTTCTCGCCCGAGCGGAAATCCTTCAAGTGAAGGAGAGGCAGACGGCCGGCATACTTCGCGATATAAGCAAGCGGATCAACGCCGGAATATTGAACCCAGCCGATGTCCATCTCAACCTGCAAATATTGCGGATCAATGCGCTCGTATAAGGCGTCGAATACGATTTTTCCGTCGATTTCGACTTCGAATTCAAAATCATGGTTATGATAAGCGAATGTAATTCCCGCTTCCCGGAAACGCTTTCCATACTCTTCGAATTTCGTAATATGCCCGCGCCATGCATCGGTATCCCGAGCTTCTACCGGAAGCCAAGGGCATATCGCATATTTCGCGCCGATCGTCTGAAGATAAGCAATTTCCTCATCCAAACGTTCTTCAAGCAGATGCAAGCCGATATGGCTGCCAATCGCTTTCAGGTTCAGCTCCTGCAGCAGATCGCGCATGTCTTCGGCCTTGATGTCGCCATAACCGGCAAACTCTACGCCCTCGTATCCCATTGCCGCAACTTTGCGAAGCGTGCCTTCGAAATCTGCCGCAGTAGCATCCCGAAGCGTGTACAATTGCAAACCAACCGCCATTCGTGTCATGTGCGCCGCACTCCTTATATTTTTGATAGGGTGTATTTGATTTTGCTTTCCGTTTTCATTATATCGACAGTAATGAATGAAAAACAGTTGTCTTATTAGCATTTTCTTATGCGATTTTGGTCAAAGCTTGTTTAATTTGTAAATGGAAAGAGCGGCAGCTCTGCCAGCGCCTATGCAAGGCCGTGACAGAGCTGCTGCGCCGTTAAGAAATATGAATCGTAAATTCGACTTGCTTGGAGCCTGCGGATACCTGAATATTGCCGTTAACGACCTCGATGCCGCCTTCAACCGAGACGATGCCGCCCATTCCTTTCAACCCGAAAGTGAATGGCTTGCCGCTTCCGTTAACTTTAACGCTGACGGTTCTGTCTTGACGGGTCGCGGAAACGGTCATTTCCGTCCTGCCCTTCATGTCGCGGACTTTCGTTTCGGCCGTGCGGCCGTCCTCCAGATTGTGCAGCTCAAGCGTTACGCCGTCCGCGTAATCATAATCGGGACGAACATCGTTCGCTCCAAGCGCGATAATCGAATTCGGACGAACGAACAGCGGCAGACTGAAGAAATCATAGTTTTCTTTGCGCCACGAGCCGCCCTCCACGACTTCGCCGGACAGCAGATGCGTCCACTTTCCAGCCGGCAAGTAATACGTTACGTTGCCCTGTTCGTTAAAGATCGGCGCAACGAGGATCGAATCGCCCAGCATGTATTGCCGGTCAAGAATTTCACTGGTTGGATCCTCCGGAAATTCAAGCACCATGGCACGCATGGAAGGCAAGCCGAGCTCAGTCGCTTGTACGGCTGTGTTGAACAGGTAAGGCATAATGCGGCATTTCAGCTTCGTGAAGAAGCGCGTTACGTCAACAGCCTCCGTATCGTATGCCCAAGGCACCCGGTACGATTTGCTTCCGTGCAGGCGGCTGTGGCTGGACAGCAAGCCGAAGGCTAACCAGCGTTTGAACACATGCACCGGAGCCGTATTCTCGAAACCGCCGATGTCATGGCTCCAGAAGCCGAAGCCGGAGATGCCGAGCGACAAGCCGCCGCGAAGGCTTTCCGCCATCGACTCATAGTCCGCATAGCAATCTCCGCCCCAGTGAACCGGGAATTTCTGGCCGCCGGCCGTTGCAGAGCGCGCGAACAAGGCCGCTTCGTTCTTGCCAAGCTTCTCTTCAAGCACCTCGAATACGACTTTATTATAGAGCTGCGTATAGTAGTTGTGCATTTTGACCGGATCGGAGCCGTCGTAATAAGCGACATCGGTCGGAATGCGCTCGCCGAAATCGGTCTTGAAGCTGTCCACGCCCATATCCACTAGCTCGCGCAGGTAGCTTGCGTACCATTCGCAGGCGGCAGGGTTCGTGAAATCGACAAGCGCCATGCCCGGCTGCCAGAGATCCCATTGCCATACGTCGCCGCTTGGCTTCTTCACGAGGAAACCGTTCTGCTTGCCTTCCTCGAACAAGCGGGAGCGCTGCGCGATGTATGGATTAATCCATACGCAAATCTTCAGCCCTTTCTCCTTCAAGCGAGTCAGCATGCCGACCGGATCCGGGAATACGCGCTCATCCCATTTGAAGTCCGTCCAATGGAACTCGCGCATCCAGAAGCAGTCGAAGTGGAAGACGTGAAGCGGCAGGTCGCGTTCAGCCATGCCGTCAACGAAGGAATTAACGGTCGCTTCGTCATAGTTCGTCGTGAACGAGGTGGTCAGCCACAGGCCGAACGTCCACGCCGGCGGCAGGGACGGCTTTCCGGTCAAATCGGTGTAGCGGCCCAGCACTTCCTTCATGCTTGGACCGTCGATGACGAAGTATTCAAGCGATTCTCCGGCAACGCTGAATTGTACCTTCTTGACTTTCTCCGAGGCAATCTCGAACGACACAAGCTCCGGATGATTGACAAATACGCCGTAACCTTTGTTTGTAATATAGAAAGGTATGTTTTTGTAAGACTGCTCCGAGCTCGTGCCGCCGTCCTTATTCCACAAATCTACGACCTGCCCGTTTCGTACGAACGGCGTGAAACGCTCGCCCAGTCCGTACACCCACTCGCCGACGCCCACGTCCAGTTCTTCGCGCATGAACGTGTTGCCGTTATTTTCTTTAATATACGCCATCGATTTCTGCGTACTGCCCGTGATCCGTTCGCCGCCGCGGTAGAAATCAACCGCCCACTCCTGACCTTTGCGGATATGAACGCTTAGGCTTCCGCTGGTCAGCACCGCTTCATGCTCGTTTTCCTCGATGACGACATGATCGCCGGTTTGCGAAGAAAGCTCATAGGCCGGCCCGCGTTCAACAACGCCTGCGTGATGCACAAGTTTCACACCGATAATGCCCGGAAGCGGGGAATGGAAATGCACCGTCAACAGCATCGTATCCAGCATGTTCGAACGCGTTACGATCGGACGCGGCGCCGCATATGCCGTGAGCTTGCCGTCCTTCTGCTCAAAGTCATGGGCTTGTACGGCTCCAAGTACGTTATATTCCTCACGAATGAGCCAGTTACCGTCAGTAAATTTCATGGACTGAACCAACCTTCCTGTTTTAATTTATTTGCAATGTACTATAATTGCATTATACTGATAATATACCCTTCAAATCTAACAAAATCATGCTCAACTATAGCACTATTTTGATGCCATGCGGCTGAAATGAAGCCGAGCTAACGAAATATCTTCAGGGAGGCTTGCACAGATGGATCAGACAACCCGGCATTCCTTGAAGGAAGACCGTCTCCATGGCGATAATACGTTCCCTATGGCCGTCTATTGGATGGAGCCCGGCGAGGCCGGCGCCCCCGTCCTGGACTGCCATTGGCATGCGGAGGCCGAGTTTTTTTACGTGCTTGAAGGCGAGGTTCTGTTCCAGGTCGATACAGACTATTTCCCCGTTAAGACAGGGGAAGCGGTCTTCATTGACGGCGGCGATATTCATGCGGGACATGCATTGGGCGATTCCGCCTGCTCGTTCTGCGCGATCGTATTCGATACGCATCTGCTGGCAAGCGCCAGCTACGATGCTGTTCAAGAGCGGGTTATTTCGCCTTTGCAGGATAAGAAACGAACCTTCCCCCGTCACATTAAGCCGGATTCAGATTGGGAACGGAAATTGCTTAGCCATTTGCGCGGTATTATGGACGCATGCGGACAGCAGCTTCCTGGATATGAAGCAGCCGTCAAAGGCCGCTTCTACCTCATGCTCCATGAAATCTCGGTTGATGGACGAAGCTGCAACCGCAGCGAGACGAATGCGACCGACACGACGAAGATCGACAGGCTGAAGACCGCCATCGTCTATATGCAGCAGCATTATCACCGTCCCGTGCGCATCTCGGAAATCGCCGACCAAATTCCGATGAGCGAGGGGCAATTTTGCCGATTCTTCAAGAAGATGACCAGACAAACGCCAATCGAATATTTGAATGCGTACCGGATCAGGCAAGCGGCCGAGCTGCTTCTGCATTCAGACCGAACGATCTCGGCTGTCGCCCTGGATGTCGGCTTCGATCACATGAGCTACTTCGTTAAAGTATTTCGCAAAACGATGAAATGTACACCCTCGCATTTCCGCAAGAAGCAGGCGGAATTCGCCGAGCGCCGCTAAAATCGGCATAAAAGTTACAGCATTGTAACCAAATGCTCACGAACTTTTAAGAATTATTTAATAATTATGCGTTACAATATAAAAAAATCCTTCGCGGGATGGAGGTCCTTTCCATGAAAACTACGATGATGTTCCAAAATAAATTAATACCGGTTTACTTAACCGATACGAACAAACAAGCGATCGAAAAGCTGACCGCCGTGCTCAACCGTAAGCTGACAACGGGCAAAAACGCCCTTAAAACTTGCATCAAGTCTTTAATCAGCGTTGAGATCGTCGGAAGCGAAGCAACGCTTCATTCTTATTTCGAGCGCGACACGCTGACCATTTCGCTGTATTAATTTCGAAGAACCGTCCGGAAGCCGGACGGTTTTTTCGTGCGCTGGCCCCTGTATATGACGGACATAGGAGGGTTGGCGGTTCCTAACAGGTTGAACTTTTAAATTCTTACTATATAAGTTGAACCAGAGAATTGCGCGACTCGGGTGGAGAGATATGGCTAACACATGCCATTTGATTCGTTTAACGGCCGCCACAAACGTTATTTGTGCAATATCGGCCATTTTAAAAATGTAACGGAGCTGACAGACGCTATTTCCCGATTTCAGCCCATTTTCGGGCTGAAAATCTTCGGATAAGGTCTGTAGCAGCCGTTACAATGTTGAAACGTGCTTTTTTTAGCAAATAAGGGTTCAGACAACCGTTAGAGTGAGAATGATTAAAATCATTCCTCATCCTGCCTAGTGTACGGCAATTCATTTGTTTCTACGATTCGTTAGCGTTAGCCACAACTGAAATTTGTCGTAGTGCTCATCCCTTAACCTAAGTTCTGCTTCTTCGAATCGCAAACCCGGGTTCTATTCCGAAGCGTCGAAGTACCTTACCTTGAACCCCGCAAAGTAATTGGATAAGCTTCGCTGAATCAACGGCTTTAACGACAAGCGTAATATCTCCTTCGACAAGCGCCTCTGTAATATCGGAAAAGAACGGCGTATGCCCGCCTTCGTGACAGGCGACCTGCTGTCCGTTCACCCACACCGCCGCCTCGTAATCGACCGCTCCAAAATGCAGCAAAACTCTTTTCCCGGCAAAAGAATCCGGCACTCTTACTTTACGGCTGTACCAAACGATGTCATGAAAGTCCGGATCGTGAATACCGCTTAAATGGCTCTGGAACGCGAACAGGACCTGAATCCGCTTCAAGAAATCCAATTGTCCTGTCGACCACTTCTCGCTCTATTATTCAACTTTAAAGTTGTGTAATTAACTTTCGAGTTATATAATGGATGAAAATAGAACGGAATGAGGAGTTGCGTATGAATATCGAGGTTAACAGCAGCAATCTGAAATTTCTTGAATGCTTTGCATCGGATACAAGAGTAAAGATTATCGAGCTGCTTAATGAGAGGCCGATGAACATTAAGGATCTTGCGGAAGCGCTCGGCATTTCTTCCGCTATCGTCACCAAGCATATCCAGAAGCTGGAGGAAGCGTTAATCGTGACAACCGAAAGCGTGCCAAGCACGAGAGGCCGTCAGAAAATTTGCCATCTTACGCTTGAATCGGCGACGCTGCAGTTTAAAGCGAAGGCAAAGACAGACCAGAACCGGTACGCGGTATCGATTCCGATCGGACAATACTCCGCCTATGAGGTCAAGCCGACATGCGGCTTAACCTCCGATACGAGGATTATCGGCATGGTAGACGATCCGCGTTATTTTTCCGATCCCGAGCATGTGAAGGCCTGCCACCTCTGGTTCGGCAGCGGCTACATGGAGTACCGGATTCCGAACTATCTCGTGGGCAAGCAGACCGCGCGCAGCATCTCCATTTCACTGGAGATTTGCTCCGAAGCGCCGAAGTATAACGAGAATTGGCCGTCGGATCTATCCTTCTACGTGAACGACATTTGTCTTGGGACATGGACCTGCCCGGGAGACTTCGGGGCCGTGAAAGGCGTTTATACCCCGGTCTGGTGGGAACTCGGCACGCAGCACGGCCTGCTGAAGCAAATAACCGTCGATGCGGACGGCTCCTACATCGACGGTATCCGGATGTCTGACCGAACGATTCAGGATCTCGCGATCGGGTACGGCGAAGATATCCGGTTTCGCATCAGCGCCCCGGAGACGGCTGCGCACAGCGGCGGACTAAGCATGTTCGGCAAGCAGTTCGGCAATTACGACCAAGATATACTCGTTTATATCGCTTATTGAGACCGCGCCCCCCCCCCAGAGGCTCGGCCCTGTCATGAACACTCGAGGACGCCACCGTTTCGCGGTGAAATATAAGCCTAGTTTTAAGTGCTAGACTTATAAAGTCTTATATTTTAACGAAAGAGGCGCATCAACTCATGCGCCTCTCTTCTCTTTCTCCGCTTCCGCCCGAACTATATAAGTTGAACAAATGAATTACCGTACACCAGGCAGCATGAGGAATGTTAGCCATATCTCTCCACCCGAGTCGCGCAATTCTCTGGTTCAACTTATATAGTTCTTTGCGGAATTTCATTTTTGACGGGCTCGGCGTTAAACGGGAATCCGGCCGTTATGTCCGGAACACAATATCCCCATAGCGGCTTTCCCCTTATTCCGAATAAATGGGAAAAATTTAGGGAAAGTTACCCTCGAATTCATCCTTGTACCAACATCCCGGGAGAACCTGTATGAAAAGAACAATGAACAAAATATCTCAACCCGAGCATACTGAACGGCTTTCAAGCAGCCTTCGGAAAAATATGGATAGGATCAAATCGCTTACGGGCAACAGCTCGGATTTTATCACTCGAACATTTCAAGGTGCAAACGGTTTGTCTATGGCAATTGTTTATATAAACGGCCTGACCGATACCACAGTCATTAACGATAATATACTCAAGCCAATTCTATCCGAAACGGAAGCAGACATGGCTGAGCAAAGGACTTTAGCCGATTCTTTTACGGCCATTAAAGATATATTTCTAACCGTTGGCACCACGAATACGGTAAACAAAATAGATGACTTCATGTCGGCTTTATACAATGGAAATACCGTAATTCTCGCAGAGGGCTGGGACCTGGCTATATCCGCAAGCACTTCCAAATGGGAGCAGAGAGGCATAGAGGAGCCTTCTTCCCAATCCGTTATTCGCGGTCCCAAGGACGGGTTCACCGAAAATATTAACACGAATGTAGCGTTGCTCCGGCGCAGGATCAAAAGCCCGAATCTATGGAAAATAGACCGAAAAATCGGACTCGTAACCCAAACCGACGTTTGTGTTATGTATCTAAAGGGGATAGCCGATGACGCAGTGGTGAAGGAAGTGCTTCAAAGGCTCGATCGTATTGAAACGGACAGTATTTTGGAGAGCGGCTATTTGGAAGAATTTATTCAGGATCAAACCTTCACCCCGTTTCCAACAATCATAAACACGGAACGTCCCGATAGTGTTGCGGCTTCCATCTTGGAAGGGCAGGTCGTCGTACTTGTGGATGGCACACCGTTTGTTCTTGTGCTTCCCGTCACCTTCTTCAAGTTTTTCATAGCCAGTGAAGATTATTATCAGCGATTCGATATCGCTTCCTTTCTGCGTATTTTGCGCTACTGCGCGTTTACGGTATCCATGCTTCTGCCTTCCTTATATATTGCAATCACGACTTTTCATCAAGAAATGATACCCTCCACCCTTCTGGTCAGTCTTGCTGCGCAAAGGGAAGGGATTCCTTTTCCCGCATTCTTTGAAGCATTTATGATGGAAATCACATTTGAGGTATTAAGGGAAGCAGGAATCCGAATGCCCAGGGCAATCGGTTCGGCGATTTCTATCGTTGGAGCTCTTGTTTTGGGGCAGGCGGCCGTTGAAGCCGGGCTAGTGTCGGCAGCCATGGTGATCGTGGTAGCCTTTACCGCGATCTCCAGCTTCGTCGTTCCGGCGTTTAATGTCGCGATTGCCGCCCGTTTGATTCGTTTTGGATTAATGATACTTGCCGCGACCTTAGGTTTGTTCGGGATTATGTCGGGGCTTTTCTTTCTTCTGATCCATATGACGGCTCTTCGTTCATTCGGCGTTCCCTATTTGGTACCCGTCTCGCCTTTTGTACCGAAAAATTTGAAAGATACCGTCATTAGGGTACCCTGGTGGATGATGGTTACCAGGCCGCGCCTGTTCTCCAAAAAAAACAATGTTCGCCAAAACGTCAATTTGCGCCCTGACCCTTCCGGCAAAGAAGAGGAGAAATCATAATGAGACGAGGGCTAATCCTGCTGATGATCATCAGCCTTTCATTGCTTGCTAGCGGTTGTGGGAGCCAAACCGAATTGAACAGATTGGGGATTGTCAGTGCAATGGCCCTCGATTTAGACGAGAACAATCAATGGCTAATAACCTTTCAAATCATCAAACCGCAATCAACTCAGAGCAAAAACGGCGGGGGCGGCTCCCAATCTCCGGTTACTGTCTTTTCCTCGAGGGGAAAAACCATATTGGAAGCGATTCAAAAGAGTAACCTGGAAACCTCACGCCGTCTCTTTTTTTCTCATGCAAGCGTCGTTGTTGTCAGTCAGCGTGTTGCTAAATATGGTGTCAGCCAATTATTAGACTATTACTTGAGAGATAACGGGCAGAGGGAAACTGCGAATGTTCTCATTTCAAGCGGAGACGCAAAGGAAGTGTTGGAGGTTCTTACTCCTTTAGAATCCAATCCCGGAAACGCCATTGCCGATTTGATTGGCGAACAGGGAGAAGGTCATTCCAGCATTGCTCCGTCCAAGGTGCATGAATTAATTTCCGCAATGATGAACCCTTCCGCGAGCGCCACTTTGCCGGAAATCAAAATCGCAGGCGAAGGGAAGCAGCAAAGCTCTTTAGACGCTCTCAAAGAAACTCGAAGCCCTGCCGTTTTGAAATTAGATAAAGTCGGAGTGTTTAAGCAGGATAAATTTGCGGGTTGGTTAAGCCGGGAGGAAAGTCTCGGCATACCCTGGATAACGAATCGCTTAAAAAGCACGACCGTAGTCTTTTTCTGTGAAGGGGAAAACCGCAAAGAGCAGCTGTCTTCTTTTTCGGTTGAAAAATCACGCACTAAATTGAAACCGACTATTTCGGACGGCAATTTGTTAATGTCTGTAGCTATTCATGCAAAAGGAAATTTGAATGAAACGGCATGCAATCTGGATCTGAAAAAGTCCGAAACGTTAATTAAATTGGAGAAACATATTCAGGAGCAAATAAAAAAAGATGTGGAAAAATCGTTTCGAGCCTTGAAGAAGATGAAAGCGGACGCGCTGGGTTTTGGTGACGCTTTCCACAAGGCCTATCCGCAGGCTTGGAAAAAATGGAGCAGCAACTGGGAAAATGAGTTTTCAAAGATCAGCATGAACGTTACGGTCAAGGTGACGATCCGGCGGACTGGAATGATTAATGACTCCTTTCCCGGGATATCCGGCAAAGCTGAATGAGAATGGAGGCTTCCTATGGAGCGGATAAGCAAATATCAATTGGGCGCGATGATCATCTTATTTCAAATCGGAAGCACTCCTTTATTTGAACTAGGGATAAAAGCCAAACAAGACGCATGGCTGGTAGTCATTGTTAGCATGATAATGGGTCTTCTGCTGCTGCTGCTCTTCTTGGCGATCCAACGCAGGGAACCGGAGAAAAACTTGAGCCGGCTATTGGTTCACTACTTCGGTCCAATTGCGGGGAAGATCGTCATATTTATATATGTCCTTTTTTTCACTTATGAATCGTTTCGAAATGTGCGGGATCTTGGGGATCTTACCCTCATGACCATTCTTCCCCGCTCTCCGATTTCCCTCATTATGCTGATTTTGATGTCATTGTCGGTCTATGCGATCTACAAGGGATTGGAAGTCTTCTTTCGCGTGGCCGAGTTTATAGTGACGGGAGTACTTGTTTTTTACTTTATTTTGATTGTCATGTCCTTTATTTCGGGAACTGTGCATTTGGATCGGCTTCTTCCGATTTTAGAAAATGGAATCCAGCCTGTTTTATTGGAAAGTATCAGGTCCGTCTGGTTTCCATTCGGACAAATGTTCACTTTTCTTATGTTCTGGAGCTATTTAAACGAGAAGAAAGCGATGTCTAAAACGTCGATTCTATCTTATTTTATTTCTGGAATCGTTATCCTTCTCACAAATACCATTAACCTTGTCGTTCTGGGACCGCAATTCTCCGACATCAGCACCGTTCCTCTGCTTCAATCCGTCCAGCTGATTCAGATCGCCGAAATATTCGAACGTTTTGACGCCCTTGTCATTTTACTTTTCTATGCCGGGATATTTATCAAATCGACATTATGGTATTTAGCCGCCGTACTCGGGCTTTCGCAGTTATTCAATACGGATTACCGGAGGTTTGTCCTTCCTGTTGGAGTCATTGTCTATTCCACAGCCTTTATACCGCCAAATTGGCAATCGCACTTGGAGCTCGGGGAACTTGTAGGGGTAAATTTCATGATGAATCCGATACTGTTAGGAATGATTCCAGCTGTACTGTTTATTATTATGCTGATTAGAGGGCAAGCAAACAAATAACTTTAGCGACTGTTCCGCACTATGGATCTATCTTAGGCCGCTGAATCCGAATCGTTCCGCATTTCGCCGATCGGGTAAGTTCCGCCGAACTTATATAGCTTGTTGTGAAACCGCAAATTCGAATCGGGAAGTGCGACGGAATGAAGCCATGAAACGAAACAAATTCACCCCAAATATTTTTCATAATGGAAACCCCCACAAAATCCCATATTCATCCGAAACGTCTGGGTATGAAATATTTACCATTATGAAAAAAATGAGGGAGTGTTTGTATGAAGAAATGGTTGTCTCTAATCATGATTAGTTCCTTGTTTCTATTCAGCAGTACGGCAATGGCTCAAGGAAACGCGGGTAAGCTTAAAGCCGAAGGAAACGGGAAGAGCGCAGAGGTATGCGGAGCGATACCTCCGGGTCTGTTGAAAGCGCTTGACAAAGTAAAGAATGAGCGAGCGAAAGCGGCGATAACAGCTAATATTGAAAAAGCGAAGGAAAAATGTAAAAAAGAAAATGAAGAAAACCAAGCCTTGACGGATGTTCAACGCGTTGCCGGAGACAAAACAGCGCTGCAGATCGGCTTTATTGACGGGAACCGGGCCGATTGGGTAACGGGAGCTGTCCGACTGCCTGTTACAGGGACTAACGGTTCCGTCATTACTTGGAGCTCTAATAAACCGACTATTATTTCCAATAATGGCCTGACCGTGAACCGGCCGCTAACCGCGGATGAAACCGTCGTAATAACGGCTAATCTTCGCTATAACCAAGCAACGGCCAGCAAGACATTTACGATAGTCGTCAAAGCAGTCCCTGCCTCTATGACGGCTGAGCAAAAGGTAGCTGCCGATCTGGCTGCGCTGCAAATCCAATTCAACGGCACAGATAAGGCCGATCGGGTGACACAGCCGTTAAAAGCGCTGCCTGGCAGCGGCACGAACGGTTCGGCGATCACTTGGCACTCCGGCGCCCCAACGATTATTTCGAACGACGGAAAGACGGTAAACCGGCCTGTCTCCGGCAGCGGTGACGCGATCGTCCTAATGACGGCGGTTGTCGTTAACAACACTGCCTCAGCGACGAAAACGTTCCAGTTAACGGTTAAACAACAGCTAACGGATGCACAGAAGGTCGCAAATGACAAAGCGGCACTGGAGCTTGATTTCGGCGGTTCGGATACGATTAGCCGCGTTACCCGTCCATTGGATCAATTGCCGGCATCAGGGGCAAACGGATCGGTCATCATATGGCACTCCAGCGCTCCGGATATCCTTTCTGCCGACGGCAAGACCATTCATCGTCCCGCGGTTACGGCGACCGACTTGCCTGTAACGCTGACCGCCGTTATTTCCAGTAACGGGGTAACAGACTTTAAAGCGTTCGTGCTCACGGTCAAAAAGGAATATACCAGCGTGGAGAAGGTAGCTGCCGATAAAGCGGATCTGAATATCGCATTCGCAGATAAGGATTCCGCGGCTTCCGTCACGAAACCGATCGGACTTCCATCCTCAGGCTATTACGGCAGCTCGATCGTCTGGCATTCGACTCATCCGTCCGTCATTTCCGATAACGGAACAGTCGTTACCCGCCCGGCACAAAGCACAGGGGATGTAACGGTGACAATGATGGGATACATCAGCCACAATGGAGTCGGAGATGTAAAGCTATTCACGCTCACGGTGAAGCAGCTTCCACAATAAAGCACCAAGCGAATAGGATAATGACGGTGTTCCCAACAGGAATAGGAACGACAAATGAACAGCAGCACCCCGGCGGCTCCGCTTGCAATTGCCTGAATCTACTCCGGCTGCTTCCGCTTCCAATTGCCCGAGACGAACAGCAGGGTGCCGACCCAGCCGCAGATCGAAGCTATTATTAGCAGAATTGACAAAGAAACGCTTGTCGATAGCGATGAGCTGATGAGCGGGCCCAGCGTCCCCCGAATCCCGAACAGCATGAGGTGAAGTCCGAACACCATCGCTTCGCGGCCCGGAGCAAGCCGGAAGACGAACGCCAGAATGCCGATATCCCAGATCGCTTCTCCGACTCCCTGAATCGCATTGCCCAAGATGACGGCAGGGTATGAGCCCCAAAGTCCGTACAGCATCGGAACGACGGCATACGCGGCGATCCCGCATACGAGCGTGTATTTAATATCGATCCGGTCGATCATCCAGCCGGCGATCAAGAAGGTAAGCAGCAGTGCGCTGAAGTAAGCGACGCGGGCATATCCGATTTGAATGTTGGACAATTCCAGCACGTCGACCTGAATGATTTGATAGAGGGGACTTGCCAGCATGTTGCCAAAACCCGAGAAGGTCGTCGCGGCCAGAAAAACAGCCAGCGTCCGATTTTCCTTAATCAGCTTCCACTGCTCCTGCAGCGGAAAACGGCTTCCTTTTTTGATCGGATTCGTCCTGGCCTGGACGATTTGCTCCGGCAGCTTGAGCGTGTTAAAAAGCCCGATCGACAAGAAACCTGCTATTGAAGCTGCGATCAGAGGCCCGGAGGGGCCGTATGCTTCCGACCAGCTTCCTACGAAATAAGCAAGCGGAATCATAAGGATGCCCATCGCTACCCGGACGTAACCCATCAGCCTCCCGCGAAGGTCGGACGGATACATGCGCGATACCAGCGCTGCGTAGGCAGGGGCTTGTATGCCCATTAAAAGTTGAAATACAAGGACGGCTGTCACATATACGGAAGGATATGCGAACAAAGCCGGCAATAACATAAGCAGCCTTCCGACCGCGTTCGGAATAATGACGAATGGCCGCGGATTATCCGCTTTCTCAATCCAGCTTGCCCAGAACGGCGAAAACAACAGTCCGACCGCGGGAGCCGCCGCCAGAATGCCGACCTGAAAATTGCTGGCTCCTTGCTGAATCGCAAACGCGATATAGAACTGGTTCAAAACGACGTTAAACAAGCTGAACAAGCAGGATGCGCCAAGATCGATTCGGGCGTTCCGCCAGACATCTGCGGTCATCGGCATTCCGAATTTTACGAGACGTGGGGCTGACTTCGTAACGGGCTCTAACATGGGCGGATACCTTCTTCTCTAGGTGGAATGCACACGAGGAGAGGACCCTCTGCAAAGAGCAAAGGATCCTCTGACCGGCACTTCATTTGATAGGATAATACTACACTCCCTCTTATTTGTACAGCAATAGATTTCAGGAAAAAGTTAGCGATCTCTTCACGCCTGCTTCTTCCTTCCAAAGCGGGAGTATGATAGACTTTCCTCATGCGAATAACAGTCATATTTTCATATTAACGGAGGGTATTACGTGAGCATAGCAGTAGGAATAGACATCGGCGGCACGAAGGTCGCTTACGGATTTGTGGATGAGCAAGGAACGGTGCTGGCCAAGGGCTCGTTAAAAACCGACCTGTCGGTGCCGCCGGAAGTCATGACGGAGAGAATCGCCGACGCGGTCAAGCAGCTCGCAGAACAGAACGGGCTTTCACTCGAAGCGCTGAAAGGCATCGGCGTCGGAGCGCCGGGGCCGCTCGACACCAGGGGCGGCAAGCTGACCTGTCCTCCTAATTTGAAGAGCTGGTGGGACTTCCCCGTTGTTAGCGCCCTGCGGTCGCATATGCCATTGCCCGTGAAAATGGAAAATGACGCAACAGCCGCGGCTCTCGCCGAGAAGTGGATCGGTGCCGCTCGGGATTCCGAGCATTTTATATTCATTACGATCAGCACCGGCATCGGCGCCGGTATTTATTTGCACGGCAAGCTCATTACCGGCTCGACCGGCAATGCCGGCGACGCGGGCTTTATGGTCGTTGACCCGTCCGGAACCCCGTGGGAGACGGTCGCCTCCGGCACGGCGGTAACCCGCCAGGCATCGGAGCTGCTCGGCCGCGAGGTTTCCTCCAAGGAAGCCTTCGAGCTGGCGGCGCAGGGCGATCCGCAGATGACCGAGCTGATCAACCGGGTATTCAAGTACATCGGAATGGGCTGCGTCTCGCTCATCAACGTGCTCGATCCGGACAAAATCGTCATCGGAGGCGGCGTTTCGCAGGTTGGCGAACCTCTCTTCACATCCGTGCAGCAATATGTAGCCGCTAACGCGCTTAATCCGGCCGGCCGCCAGACAGCGATCGTGCCCGCGCAATTGCAGCAGGACGCGGGATTAATCGGCGCAGCCGCCTTAGTGCAGGTCGAGTATTCATAAAGAAATCATGAGCAGCGTTCCCTGAACATCATTGGGGAACGCTGCTCTTTTTCAATAGTAAGGGCAGGCTGTTCCTTACGAATGGCGAAGCCCGATGAGATACGTCTGCAGGACGAGCCTTATGCTCTCGTCAACCGCAATCGGCATGCCGAAGCCGCCCTTCTGTTCGATGGAAGCGAAGCCGTGCAGATAGCTGCGGAATCCCCTGACGATGTGAATCGACTTCTCGCGGTCCAGATCGTAATAGCTTAACGTTTGTACAAGCAAATCGACGAGCAACGCTGAAGCGGCTGCGTACTCGGCATCCCCGTCATCCGGCGAGCGAAGCGTCAATTCGTACAAGCCCGGATGCGCTCTGGCGAATGCCATATAAGCGGCCGCAATCGCGTGCATCGCATCATCGCCCGTCTTATCCTGAAGGGAATCGGTCACGGCGGCCGTCAGCTTCTTCAGCCCGTAAATCGCGAGCTGAACGCGCAGACCGCCCAGTCCGTTCACATGGTTATATAAGGAAGGAGAGCGGACGCCCAGCTTCTGCGCCAGCGATGCGAGCGTCACCTCCTCGACGCCCGAAGCATCGGCGATTTGTGCGGCCGCCTCCACGATGGTCGGCATATCCAGTCCTTTTCTAGGTGACATTTCGATTATTCTCCTCCCTCATCTTAGAATGAAGTGACCGCTCTGCCGCGGCAATGGCCCGTTCAATGGCCCGAAGCGGCTGCTGCATCAGGTTGCCGTGACCGACCGCAAGCAGCGTCGGTTTCAAATCTCTCAGCCTGAGCGCCGTCTTCAGACTCGTCTCTTTATCCCACGTCGCCATCGCCGGAAATGGAAACAGCAGCTTCGTTTGTCCGGAAACCGCAATGCCGGCGCGGGTTTGAAACGCATCGCCGGCGATCAGGCTGTCGTTTCTCGTATCGAGAAAGGCCATGGAGCCGGGCGTATGCCCCGGAGCGGCTACCGCCAGAAGGGAGCCGATCCGGTCTCCGTCTTGCAGCAGCACATCCGGCTTCGTCCGGATGGCATTCTCCTTCGGCACGCCGCCGCGAATCGGCGAATCCGACTCTCCGGCATCGAGCGACCGGTCTCCGTTCAGCAGGCGGGCATCCCTGCCCGATATGAATACCTGCACCGAAGGATGCTGCTGCTTCAAGCTGTCCAAAGCGCCGATATGATCGCCGTGAGCATGGGTCAATACGATGCGCGTGATCGGTTTTCCGATTTGCTCCGCGGCTTGCAGGATCGCTTTGGCATTATTCGGCAGCGCGGCGTCCACCAGCGTCAAATCGTCCTTTTCCTCCACCAAATAACAATTAACCGGAAATACCTTTGGCAAATAAGTCAGCTGTACTACCGTCTTCTCACGAACAAATCTCATTCTAATCGGCCTCCTTGGCAGGTGTAAAATGTAACCTATTTTATTTGTCGTTTTAACTAATATCGTTAGTTTCACTATAAACTAATACCATTAGTTTTTCAAGCCCTTTATATAATCTTTTTTGCTGCGGGGTGGAACAACGCTCCCATTCGCCCTGGTTTCCGAAACCCGGCGCTGCGCTGCTGATCTGCACGCCGCTTATCGATCTCGCCTTGGCGGCCGCGACGGTATACGATTTGCGCGGAGGCGCTGAAGCGACCGCTGCCCACAGCATAGCCGCCGTCTATATCGGCGTCTCCGTCGCGTTCGGCCATCGGATGATCAAGTGGGCGGATGCGCGGTTCGCCTTCCGCTTCGCAGGCGGCCCCGCCCCTGCCGGCAAGCCGAAGCACGGCCGGGAGCATGCGCGTTACGAAAGATCGGGCTGGCTGCTCCATCTACTCGCTTGGGCGATAGGCTCGGCTATTTTATACGGCATGATGGTTATGGTTGGCGATGAGACGCGAACGGAAGCCTTGTTCCAGACGCTCCGTCTCTGGATGATCGTGCTTGGCGTCGATTTCCTCATCAGCTTCAGCTATACGCTGAAGCCGTGCAAGGAAAAAGCAGGCTCCTGACAACCGGGAACCTGCTTTTGTCTATTAATGGATAGGTTGTCGGCGAACCCCGGTAAGCTGATCCTCGTCCTAATCAGGACAGGCGGGTATATACGCAGGAATCGTGACATTCACCGAAGTCCCGATTCCCCGCTTGCTCACGATACTGACGCCGTATTCCGCACCGTAATGAAGCTTGATCCGGCCGTCCACGTTGCGTATGCCGTAACCCACGTTAAGGCTCTCCGCAGGGTCGAACAGCTGGAGGACGGTTTCCGGATGAATACCGATTCCGTCGTCGATGACCCGGAAGGCGACCATTTCGCCTTCCAGCTTGCCGACGATGCGAATATTGATATGATCGCCATACCAGGCATGCTCCAGCGCATTCTCGACAAACGGCTGCAGAATAAGCTTGACCGTCGTAAATTTTAAAATATCCGGATCAATATCGAACAGAACCTGCAAGCCCTCTCCGAACTTTGTCCGCTGAATATTGATATAGGCGCCAACCTGCTCCAGCTCGTTTTTAATCGGAATGACCGTTCTCCCCTCATTCAGGGACAGCCGGTAAAACTTCGCCAAATCGAGCACCATGCGCTGCAGCTTGTCCACTTCCCCGAACTTGGCCAACCGGCTGATGGACGAGAGCGTATTATACAGAAAATGCGGGTTAATCTGCGCTTGCAGCGATTCGAGCTCGGCTTCTTTTTTCTTAATATTCGTCTCGTAAACTTCATGAATTAACTCATCGATATTCCGGCCCATTTCGTTTAAAGCGACGGATATGCGCGTAAATTCGTCCTTTCCTTTGAACTGAATGCTTTTCTGAAAGTCGCCCTCCTGGAAAGAATCCAAGACGCGCACGATCTTCGAAACCTTCCGCGAATAAAACCGGGAAATAAACAAGCCCGCTAGCGCAAAGACGATGCAGCAGGCTATGCTGATGAAGAACGTCCACAGCCTTACCTTCCTAGTCGCCTGCTCCATCATATCGGTCGGAACAAGAGCAACCAGATGCCACCCCAGCTGCGGAATTTCTTCATCGATCACCCAATGACCGTCGAGCTTCTCTTCGCTTAACGCTTCGCCAAGCTTATAGTCGGTCTCTCCCGAGGAGAACATAATATTGCGGTTCTCATCCGTTGCGAAGATTTTGGTCCCCTTGCCGATTTTCTCGGAATCGACGCTTTCCAGCAAATCCGTCAGCCGCACGCTGATCCGGACGAAGCCGATTTCCTCAAGCAGGATCGGATTATTCGTATCTACCAGCCGTCTCAGCAGGGAAATATGGCCGAACTTCGCATCCCCCTCCACCTGCTTCCACTGCAGCGTCGTTCCGTACCGCTCCTTCGGGTAGTTCTTGTACCAGGAAGCATCCTTTAACCTTGTAATATGATATAAGTCGAATAACGGCCCCTCCGCCTTCAGTGGATCATTGTTCATGTAATTATGATAAATCTCCGGCAGCGATTCGTTATGCAAATAGACGACAAGCCGCATTTTGTTGTTAGCCGCTTCGATGGTCGTTTGTATTTTCGGGATCAGCTGCTTCGTCGTCGCTTCATAGCTGACCCAGCCCTCCTCATAATGACGCAGATAAGAGGCGAGGTTGTTATCAAAATAAAGCATGCCGGAAATACGGGACATATCCTTCAGCTTATAACCGATATTATCCTTCATTTGCTCCAGCGTGCCTTGATTGATTTCGCGTGTCCGCTCTTGAATCGAGTCGGTAAAAATGATATTCGCGGTGTAGCCGACAAGCAGCACCGGAATAATAATAAATAGACTGTAGGTAATCATCAGCTTGATGCCGAACGGAATGTAGCGGTGCTCGTTGTTGCCGGCCGTTCTCTTCGTTGTCATGATCGTCTATACTCCAATGGCGTCATGCCGTAGGTTTCTTTGAATTGTCTGCTGAAATAGGGCAAGTGGCGGTAACCGACCTGATCGGCGATCTCGTATATTTTCAAATTCGTCGTTTTAAGCAGCTCGCATGAACGCTCCATCCTCATTTGAATGAAGTAGTCGCTGAAATTTTTGCCGGTTTCTTCTTTGAAGATGTGCCCAAGATAGTTCGGTGATAACGAGAACTGCTCGGCCAAATCGCGCAGCGTTATGCTCTCATGCGTGCGTTCCTTCATATATTCAATTAATTGCTTGATAAGCTTCCAGTTTTTTTTGTGTCTATTTGCTTGCAGCGTCTCGGATATTTCATATACGCGGCGTCTCAGCCATTGATGGATATCGCCGATCGTTTCGAACTGCATAATAACATCGTATTTTCCAAGATCCATTCCTAGCAATTGGAATACGTTCTCATTCGTCCGCTGCAAATAATGGTCAAGCTTCATTAAAATATTCAGCGCGTAATTCCGAAGCGTAAATTTCGATTTCAGGCTTTTGGCCACCTGGAACAGATCGTCCAGCTCATCATGGATGCGGACCAGCTCATAGTTCGACATCGCGGCAAACAGCGCTTCGAGCTTCGCGTCCAGGTTTTTGACATCTTCCTTCTCCGCTGGCCTCGCTTCCCCGTAATCGATGATTTTTCCTTTGCCGTGGAACATTTTCAAATCAAGCGCCTCCAGCGCTTTCCGGTAGGAATCCGCCATCCCCGCGAGCGTATCGCTTGGCTCCCCAACGCCGCCGGTTATGGTAAATCCGCTCTCGGCATTGATCCTTCGTACAAGTTGCTCCAGCAAAGAACGTCCTTCTTCGAGCTCCAGAATAACCGCCAGCTGCGCTTTGCTTATTTTACAAAGATGCTTCGCGCCCAGTTCTCCGCAGACGTTAACCACCCGCTCTAGCTCATCCCGATTCCGATGCCTTTCTTCCTCCGGATTCCATGTCCTATCATCGACTTCGAGAACGGCGACGAAGCCCGGATAGCGGAATCGGTTCATCCCATACTCCTTGTTCAATGTTTCCATCGTCTTGCCGGTACCCAGTCCTTCAAGGAGTTGAAGCATATATTCATTCTTAACGATCGGAACCATCTGACCGAATACATCCTGCCTAACCTGCTCCTGATCCAGGTCCTGACGCACCTTGGTCAACGTATCGATCAGCTCCTGATCATCCATCGGCTTCAATACGTAATTGACCGCATTTAACGAGAGCGCCTGCTTGGCGTAGCTGAAATCCTGATAGCCGCTGATGAATATGATCTTCATATCCTTCCGCTTCTCAAGAGCGCGCTTCGCCAGCTCCAGCCCCGACATATGCGGCATCCGCACATCCGTTACAAGAATATCTATTTTCTCGGTTTCCAGCACCTTCAACGCATCGAAACCGTTCATGACGCCGTCCACGACCTCCATGCCGAGGTCAGCCCAAGGAATGAAGGTGCGCATGCCGTCCAGATCCAGCTTCTCGTCATCTGCGAGCAGCACTTTGTACATGTCATCTCAGCTCCATTTACGAGAATTGCGCGACTACCCTACTACCCGTCAACCTATATAAGTTGGGCTAAAGATACAAAAGCGAGGAGCGGGGAGAGCCAATCGTTCCGGAGAAACGAAGTGTCGCTTTTTGCAGTCCAAATGGTTACCCTCTTCCCCTCTAAAAACGAAAAAATCCGGGTACGCTAAGATCATTAGCATACCCGACCTTTTATGAAAATGATATAGTCTATTGCGCGTTCATTTTTGCCAAATTTTCCTGCCATTTCTTCGTCTTGAAGGCAAGGAGCTTGTCGTAGCCCGAGGCTTGGGCATCCTTCTCCGCTTGGTCCAGGATTGTCAGCACTTCCTCATCGCTCTTCGCGAACAAGGCTTTGGCTCTCACTTCCACGTACAGATCCTCAATACGCTGGCGGATAATGCCTTCCTCGGTTTCCGGCTGCGGATCGATGTTGATGAATTCGGTAGCGTTCGATTGCGTCTTCCACGTAATTTCGCGCTGGTAACGGGTTGCCCAGTTTTGCTGCTCTACAGGCAATGTCTCTTCAAACTTGGCTTTCGTCTGGTCAACGAATACCGTATTGCCGACCCAGTTCAGGTTCGTCGTCGTTGCTTGAAGCTTGGCAAGCTCGCTTGCTTCAGATGTGTATTTCTCCGTGAAAACCGGCGTCTCGCCGTCTGCTTCCACGCCATCCCAGTAAATGCCGGGAGGGCCCCACATCAATGCGCTTTGTCCTTCCGGACCGGTCAGCCAATCATAGAAAGCGAAGATCGCTTCCGGATTTTCAGCCGATTTCGTAATAACGGTGACGTTCCACCCCAGCATGCCGTACGTGCCCGGGAATACTTTGTTTTTATCGATGCCTTCTTTGTGAATCGGCCAGATCATGAAATAACCCGCTTCCGGATCGTTCTTCGTCAGTTCCGCATGAGCCTGCATCGCGATTTCCGTCGGACTGGCCGCCGCGAATACCGCAACGCGGCCGGTCATCACCTTCTCGGTGATTTGGTCCATCGTCTGCGTCATCGCGTCCTGCGTAATCAATTTCTCGCGGAACAATTTCGCCTGGTACTGCGCGGTCTCGCGGAATGCCGGATCAAGGAAGATCGAAGTCAGCTTATCTCCGCTCGGAACGGCGCGCATGCCCGGATACTTCTGATCGTTTTCTTTGAATGCGGAGTACAATACGTCAAGGCCTTGTCCGTCTTTGGCCAAATGCGGCTCATACGGAATTACGTTCGGGTAGTTCTCTTTCACAAGCTTCAAGTAGTTATACAGATCGTCCGTCGTTTCCAGCTTAGGCGAACCAAGCTCGGCGTAAATCTTTTTGTTTACGACATAGCCGGCGTTGCCGTTCGGCTGTTTCGTGTACCAGTTAGGGAACTGGTACAGCTTGCCGTCTTCCGAGCGAAGCATGTTAATGCCTTCCTCGCCCAGCCATTTTTTCAAATTCGGATATTTATCGAGGTAGTCGTCGAACGGCACAAGCAGGTCCGCGCTGCGCAGCTTCTCTACATCAACCCGCTCCAGCCAGATGGCATCGGGCAGATCGCCCGTAGCGATCATCGTGTTCAGCTTCTGGGGAGCCGCGCCGCCGGAATGAATCGGCTTGACGTTTACTTTCTTCGTATCTCTGATCCACGTGCTAGTAATATCGCCGCCCCATTCAGGCATGGTGTACCAGTCATAGTGGCCGTAGAGGGTGAACTCCAACTGCTCCTTGCCTAGCTCGAACACGGCATCCTTACTGCCGCTGTTCGTTGCTTCGACGTTATTGCCGGCGGCCGTTTCCCCGTTTCCGGAATTTCCTCCGTTGCCGCTGCATCCAGCCATTAATGAAACAGCTATAAATGCGGATAAGATTGGGACTAGCAATTTGCTCTTTGCTTTCATCTGTTTACAATCCCCTTTCAAGCTGTTTTTCAAATCTGACAAGCTTGTATGTTCAAAGCTTTCGCTCTAAACCTCATTTCCTATACCGCCATCTACTCTTTCAAGGAACCGACAAGAACGCCTTTGACAAAATACTTCTGCACGAACGGGTATACCATAATGATCGGAATCGTCGCAACCATCATCGTCGCCATAGAGAGCGACTTGCTGGTGACCGTTCTCATCTTGGCCATCTGGCCTTGCGCCGCCGAATCCAGCTGCGACATCTGGTCGGACACGATGTTCGAATTCAAGATTTGCTTCAGCATCGTCTGGATAGGAAGCAGCTTTTCATTCGTAATATAGATACTCGGACCAAACCAGTCATTCCAATGAAAAACGGCCGTAAATAGCGATAAAGTAGCGATAACCGGACCCGACAGCGGAATGACGATGCGGAAGAAAATGCCCCAGTTGCCGCTTCCGTCTATCTTCGCCGATTCCTCGAGACCTGCCGGCAAGCCTTTGAAGAACGTCCGGAATATAATCATGTTCCAGACGCTGACGAGCGACGGAATAATAAATACCCAGAACGTATTCATCAGATGCAGTTCACGGATCAATAAGAAGGTTGGGATGAGTCCGCCGCTGAAATACATCGTGATAATGCACAAAATCATATAAAACTTGCGGCCGATCAGCTCGTTCTTCGATATGCCGTAGGCGAGAATCGCCGTTACGAATATCGAGGCGACCGTACCGGCAACCGTCCTTCCGATCGAGACGAGGAACGCGCCGACAAGACGGTCATCCTTAAATACGATGCCGTAGTTTTCTAATGTCCAGTCGCGCGGCCAGAAGGTTACCCCTCCCATCGATGTGTCGATCCCGCTGTTGAATGAAATGACAAGCGCATTCCAGAAGGGATAAAAGGTCATGAAAGCCAATAATAGGAGCAACGTATAGATCGTGACCATCATCACGCGATCTCCATAGCTGAGCCGAATCACTGCATCATCCGCCTTTCCTGGCTAATTGTGTCGTTTACCATAAGCTGCTGCCTGCTCTGCGGGCCAGGTAATTCGCCATCGTTAACAGCCCGACGCTAATGACCGCCTTGAAAAGCCCTACCGCAGTGGCGTATGAATATCTGGAGCTCTGAATGCCGACCCGGTACACATAGGTATCGATGACGTCGGACACGTCCCGGAGCACCGGATTGACGGCCAGAAGGAGAATATCTTCAAAGCCTGCGTTAAGCAAATTGCCGATGGCCAGAATCATAAAGATGAGAACGACCGGCATGATCGACGGCAGGGTGATCAAGAAAATTTGTTTGAATTTGCTTGCTCCGTCCATCGATGCTGCTTCATACATGCTTGGATCGATGCTTGCGATCGCCGCCAAGTAAACGATGGAGCCAAAGCCGATTTCCTTCCATACGCCGGTCGAAACCAGGATGGACCAGAACAATTCCGGGAGCGAGAGAAAATTAATCGGTTCATCTATAAAGTTCATTTTCTCCAGTAAAATGTTTACGCTGCCATTATCGGTCGAAAGCATCGACATGATCAGGCCGGCCACGATAACCCATGACATGAAATGCGGCAGGTAGCTGACCGTCTGCACGATTCGTTTGAACATCATGTTCTTGACTTCGTTCAGCATTAACGCGAGCAGAATCGGCGCCGGGAAGCCTATGAAAAATTTCAATAGACTGATCACGATCGTATTGCGCATGACCTCATAAAACTCAGGGGAGTTAAAAAACATCTCAAAGTGCTTAAGTCCCACCCACGGGCTCGCCGTAAAGCCTTTGAAAATGCTGTAATCCTGAAACGCCATAAGCACGCCGTACATCGGAATGTAACTGAATACGATAATTAAAAGCAACGCGGGCAGAACCATTAACTGAATGTCCAGCTGCTTCACGAATCGTATAAACACATTCCTTTTTTTCGGTTTTAACATCAGCTCAGTATTAACGGAAAGCTGCGCCACTCTCAATCCCCCTTGCTCTTGTTGTTCTTTCTTGTATTCTATCGCTATGACTCTCTCACGAATAGTTAGCTGATCAACTAAAAATGATACTTTTCAATCATTACGCAAGCAGAAACGCCTGTCGCGTCCTTGTCAGAGGACGCAAACCGTTTCGAGGAGAATTCTAAGCGCATATAAGTGTAAAACTTATCATTTCTTAGAATTTGGACGAACCGTGAATCCGGCCTTTGGCGGCGATCCCTTTCGTTGAAATTGCAGCAAAAAAAAGCAGATCAAGAATCCCTTGATCTGCACTTTCCCGGCTTATTTCGCGTTGTGTCTGCCATAGCTGGCGGCAAAACGCATCATTTTGTCATAGGCCCGGCGGTTAAGCCGCTTGAGCGGATGAAACTGAGGATGATTCGAGTTCACCTCCAGTACCCACAGCCGCTGCCGCCGGTCAAAGGCGAAATCGATGCCCATTTCATGCATGCCCGATTGCCTGCCGCTCAGTGCCCTCGAAATGCGCAGCGCGGTCTGCGTCAGCTTCCGGACCCTGCCCTTTGTCCGGGAAGGAGACCATCGCCGCAGTCTGCCCAGCTTCTCCATCGCATAAACGGTGCCGCCTTGATAATAGTTGGTTACAATTCTGCCGCGCGCCCCCGCCTTGACGATTAAACCCGTGCATACCCATGAGCCTCGCGGCTTCCGCTGAACCATCGCCCTTATATCATAGGACCGGCCGTTCACCTTGTCTAATGATATCCCTCTCTGAATAATAAGCCGGCCTGTTTTCGCCTTTCTAAGGCGGTTATAGACGGAGGTGAGCGAACGGAAACGGCGGCGCAGCTGCTTTTTTCGGACGATCTCATACAGATCATAGCCCGCTTTTGTCCGCCTCAGCTTATAAACGCCAATCCCCCTCGAACCGACATCCGGCTTCACATATAGCATCCCGTAACGCTTGATCATCCGCTCCAGGTTCGCTCTGCTGAACGAGGCGGTATACGGCACATGACGTTTCAGCCTCTTATTTGCAGATAAGTACCTGCATACCTTCAGCTTGCCTCTTATTTTGCGGCTTGCATATCGCTTCTTGAACAAGGCCTCCCATCACCGGCCTTTATCCAATCGATTGCCTTGCGGATTTTTGAATCTATCAAAAAAACACCTCCACGAAAGTATATTGATATTTTACGGTAAAAGCTCTCCGGCGGATTGGACTAGTGATCCGGTTCGGACGGATTTGATCAAATTGTATCTGCTTGGAAGCGCAGGCCATACTGTACATGCTTATGAAGGCTCATAGACAAAAAAATATGCCATATTTGTTTGTTCTGCTGTCTCTGGCCTATTTCACCGTCGTCTTTATTCCGTTCGCCGCCTTAAACCGGGATGATTATCCGAATCTTTTCCTGTTTCTGTCCGCCGCCTATATGCTCGACCGGATGATGGATGTGGGGGCTTTAGTCACACCCGGAACAGTAAAGGACCCTCCTTATCAAAGGAGAGTCCCTGATTTTGCTCCGAAGTCTCGGGGCTAACGGTTTAACGGACGTCAGAGGCGTTATCCTCCCAAAATAAAGCATTTGAAAAAAGCTAACGGACATGAGAAGCCTTATGGGGCCGATTTTTGCCATATTCCCTTTGATTTATTGGAAATAACGTCCCTCACGTCCGTTAGATTTCGATATCCGTGGTTTTCATTGAATTAGTGTCTCTCATGTCCGTTACAGTTTGGTTTGCAGACCGAATGGTTACCTTAACAAGGTTAACAATTTAAACCGTATAGCTGCAACAGCGATCGTAAGAATGATTTGCTCATCGCAGCGATATCAGATCAGATAGTAACGATTCGTTGTACAGCTTCATTATAAATAAAGCAAACGATAAATAGCTTGGGCTGCTTCAGCCCGTGTCGTGAATGCCGCCGGGACAAACAAATTGTCCTTGCGGCCTTTTATTAATCCCGCATCGAAGGCGGAGCTGATTGGCGCTGCCGCCCATTCCGCGATGAGAGCGGAATCCGCGAACGGCACAGCCTCTACGGAGGTTGGCGCCGTTCCTGTCTTCAACGCGTAGGCGTTCATCAGCATAACCGCCATTTCCTGGCGCGTGATCAAGGCGTCCGGAGCAAAGCTCGACCCGCTGCGCCCTTTCGTGATACCCGCCTCATACGCGGCGGATACCGCACCGGCATACCAGGCATCCTCGGCCACATCGCCAAACGGATGCTCCGCCTTGCCTTCCAGCTTCAGCGCTCTTGCAAGCAGCGCGGCAAACTCTGCCCGGCTAATCGAGCGTTCAGGCTCGAAGGCTGCAGCCGATGCCCCTTGCACGATTTGCTTGGCCGCGAGCTCGGCAATAACGGCATAAGCCCAATGCCCTTCGGCAACATCCTCATACTTCTTCGTCAGCTCCAGCGCCGCATACGTGCTGAAGTGATCGATTCGGGCTATTAGCTCGCCGTTCGCCCATTCTCCGCCGACATAATCGAGACTGCCGTCTACCGCGATATAATAGATGCCTGCATGCCGCGAATGTTCGGCGGAGCTGGTTTGCAGCCGGATGGTAACGGGCTTGTTGAATTGCGATAACGGCGTTTCTTTACCCGCTGCATCCTTAATGGACAAATGAAATCCATAGGCCTGACCCGTCAATTTAATATGCGTATGCCCTTCATCGGCTGCGCTCTTCGCAAGAAGCTGCTCCACCTCGGATGACGTCACCGGCTGAATCTTCAACGTGATCGTGCTGTTGCCGGCGTCAGGCAGCATGCCCTCCAGCTCTTGAAACAGCTCGGACGGGATTTCGACCGACAGCTTATCCGTACTGAATATCACCGGCGCTTGCTTCAACAATTCATATAGCCCGGCAGGCAGACTCACTTCCGTTGTCCCGGCAGGCAGCTTAACCGTTCTTGTCCCGTCCCCGTTTCGAGTCAATTGACCGGTCGACACGGTCACTTTATCCGGGCTGGGCGTATTGCCCGGCGTTGAAGCCGGCGGATTATGAACCGGCGGTTCCTCTATCGAAGGCTCCTCTTCAACGAGTACAAGCTCGAAATCGTCAAAATTCCCCCACACATCGCCAGGCGCCTCAACGTCGAACCCGACCGTCACTTGTCCGTTGGTAACCTTGATGCCGCTTACCGTATACTGCTTCCACGCATTCCACCCTGTATTCACAGCATCGGCGCTAAGCCTGTCTCCGCCAAAATCTTCGGCGAACAACTGCAGCCGCGCTTCGCCGCCGCCGCCGGATGCCCAGGCCTTCAGCTCATAGGTTCCGTTTGGAAGACCCGTAATCGTCTGTGTAAGCTTATAGGCATACGCTGAACCATTCCAATAGTTGAAAACATGTCCGCCGGAATGGGCGTTAGCGGCACTCGCATCAACTTTTCCTGCAGCGGCGCCCGAAATCGTCCAATTCGTCAAGCTTTCGCTCTCAAAGCCCGGATTCCGGACAAGATTCGGTTTGTCCAATACCGTAATCTTCACGGCCGCCTTCTGGCTGATCCCGGCAACGGTACCGCTAACGGTGAAGCTGCCCGGCGTATTCAGCTGATCCTCGGAAACCGGATCCCACGCGACCTCGGCAGGCTCAATCGTGCCTTCATTGTAGAGCACATTCGTCCGGGCCGGCAGCACAGCCGTCTCGCCCAAGGCAATCGTTATATCCGGCGAGGCGTATACCAGAATCGGAGATACATCCGGAATGCTGCCCGGCACGTATTGAAAGGCGTCCAATGATTCAAGCGCATTGCCGTCGAAATCAAACATCGCCTGATTTTCCCAGCCGTTTCCTTCACCTGATGTCCAGCCGACGCTGGCAAGCCATGCCGGCTCCCAGTAGAACGCGCCGAGGCCCAATCCGCCGTCGACATGCGCGATCGTGTTGAAGACCGTCTCCGTCACCAGCTTCTGATTGGCAGCCGAAGCCGGAAACCCTGCGATCTTGATTTGGTCTTCGCCGGCGATGTTGCCAAGCTCGTCATCATTTTCCAAGGTGTAAGGATAAGCCGTCTCGGCGACGACGATTTGCTTGTCATAGCGTGCTGCCATGTCGTTCATATTCGTCTTCAGTTGCTGAAACGTTCCATGCCAGTAAGGGTAGTAGGACATTCCGATCACATCGTAATCGATCTCCTCCTCCTTGACCTGATCGAAGAAGCTGCGGAACTTCTCATTATCGCCGCCCTCCGCCAGGTGGAGCATAATTTTCGTCTTATGATCCTCCGGCGTCGTATCTCGAACCGCCTTCACGCCCTCCTTCAGCAGCTGCGCCAATTGGTCGAAGTTGCCGATTGAGCCTTCAGGCAGCAGAATGCCGCTGTTAATCTCATTCCCGATCTGCACCATGTCCGGATAAGCGTTAACCGCTTTCAAGCCGTTCATCACTTCTTCCGTGTAGCCGAATACCGCCGTTTTCAAATCGGCAAAGTCCAGCGCCTGCCAAGCTGCGGGCTTCACCTGCTTGCCGGGATCCGCCCAGAAGTCGGAATAGTGAAAATCGACGAGCAGCTTCATGCCTGCGGCTTTCACCCGAACCGCCATCGCAATCAAATCTTCCTTGTCGTTGAAGCCGTCCGCCTTTACCGGGTTATTCCATAAGCGCAAGCGGACATAATTGACGCCATGCTCCTTCAGGATCGCAAGAAGGTCCTTCTCCTGCCCGTCGACGTAGTATTTCTTGCTCCCTTCGGCTTCAATCGCCTGCAGAGTCGAAATATCCACCCCTTTAATGAACTCGTCCGGGTCGGACAGCTTCGCCGCCGATGCCTGCCCGCTTGCGCCGGCAGCCAGCATCGTTGTAAGCGCTAACACAAATGACAAAAAGAAGGCTAAAGCTTTACATGTCCATGCTTTCATTCGTTAACTCCTCCTCGTTTCGTTATGAAGCAAAGCTCGGCTTCTTGAGCCAAGCTTTACGGGTATTGATCCTATTGTAGTAGACAAACCTCATGTCCCGACATCGAGAT
This sequence comes from Paenibacillus harenae DSM 16969, assembly GCF_000422465.1. Lineage (GTDB taxonomy): Bacteria > Bacillota > Bacilli > Paenibacillales > Paenibacillaceae > Pristimantibacillus > Pristimantibacillus harenae. The sequence continues at coordinate 167,748 of NZ_KE383845.1, forward strand.
AAGCAACTAAATCTAATACCATTTCTACGATTAACCATAATGGTTAAGGAATAACGAGCTGAAGACGCCGCTTCGCAGCGATGTCTTCAGCTCATGATTATTTCAAGGCCGTCAAAGCCGGCAGCTTGCGCCCGTCAAAGTCAAATAACGTTAAGTTCGACCAATTGTTCGGGTGTCCGACCGACCATTGCTCCTTCGATGGAATCCAAGCCGGCTCCCACCAGTAGAAGCCGACGCCGCGGTCGCCTGCCGATTTCCTAATAACGGCCATCAGGTCAAGCAAATAATCGGCTTGCCCTTCGGCGGTCGCCGGGAATCCGGCATGGAGCTGATCCTCCCGTTCAACGATAAATGACCTGCCTTCCGGCTTGTCTAACGTCCACGGGTATGCGGTCTCGACTACGTTAATATCTTTGCCGAACCTGCCGGCGAGCTCCTGCAGATTGCCGCTCAGGTCCTCCAGGCTGCCATGCCACCAAGGGTAGTAGGAGAGCCCGATTGTGTCGTATTCTACGCCAAACTCGGCGAATTTCTCGAAGAACCTCACGCTTGCCGGAAGATCCCCGCCGCGGTCGATATGAATCATGATATTCATCGTCGGCTCAACGGAACGCGCGGCAACGATGCCCGATTTCACCAGCGTCGTAAACTTCGCCCACTGTTCATCCGTATCAAATTCACCGTCAACCCGGCCGTCATTCCACAGCATGCCGGGCGTAATCTCGTTGCCGATCTGCACCATGTCCGGCAGCGCCCCGTGCTCCTTCAATTCCGACAAAACAAAATACGTATAATTAAATACCTGATCATTTAATATTTCAATGCTGGAATGCTCCCAAGCCTTCGGCTTCCACTGATTAGCGGGATCGGCCCACTTATCGGAATAGTGAAAGTCGAGCAGAAAATGCATATCCAGCTCCTTGATCCGTTTCGCCATCGGCAGCGTTCGCTCCAGGTTGCAGAAGCCGCCCTCCGGTTCGTTCCAAATGCGCAGCCGAACGGCATTTACGCCATTATTTTTCATAATCTGCAGCGCGTCGGCCGTTTGGCCGTCCTCCTCGTACTTCCCGCCGCTTACTTCGATTTCATCCAAAAAAGACATGTCCATCCCTTTGATAAAAATCCCCATAACGATCAGCAGCTCCTCAAAAGAAAAGGAGGAGACTGCTGTCACCTCCTTTTCCGTTTATTTATTTGCTTGCAAGAATAGCATCGATTTGCGTTTGCAGCTCCTGTTGAAGCTTGTCGATTCCGGCAGCCTTCAGCTGTTTGATCAGATCGGCCTGGCCCTTCTCGATGTCTTTGATTAAGCCGTATTCAAGCGGAATCGCGTAACGAAGCATGACATTGCCTACGTTAGCTACTTCGTTCTTCACGTTTGCATCGTTGAAAACAAAGGTTTCAAGCTCGAAGTTGTATACTTTCGCCTGCCAAGCTTCAGCAATCGCATCCGCTTCGGCCGGGTAAGAAGCGTCCTTGCGGTTCAGCGGCGAATTCGCGCCCCAGTTGGAGAAGCCCGTGTAGTTAGGCGTGCCCGCAGTCGCGTTGAATTTATCGTCGCCAACCGCTTCAAAATGAGTGCCTGCAACGCCGTACATGAACAGATCATGGATTTCTCTATCGTTTTGCAGGAGATCGATAACCATCAGGGCGCGTTCCGCTTTTTTGGAAGGCGCGTGAATCGCAAAGCCGTTTTGCGTCGAAATCGCGGCAATTTTCTTTTTGTCCGGCGTAAGGTCCGCGATCGCAAGCTCAATCCCCGGCTGCTCTCTGCGCAATTCGGCCAAATTCATCGCGACCGTACCCAGGGTATGCGCATAGGAAGCCGTTTTGCCCGCTTTCATATCCTGCCATACGTCATTTTTGTTGCTTACTACGTTTTTGGACCAGGCATTGTTGTCGGCAAGGTCTTTGTAGTAGGCAAGCAATTGCTTGAATTCAGGAGTATCGTACACATTGAACACTTTACCGCTTTCGTCATCCAGCTTATAAGCAAGCGGCATGCTGTAGTCTACAAGATTCCATTCGTTCTGCTGCTCAAGAAGAATCTGATCCAGCTCATGCCATTTCCAGCCGTCCGCTGCCTTGGCGTTATAAGCGTTGATGCCTTTTTCGTTAGCCGCAACCGTTTTTACATAGTTCGCGAAAGTCTCCGGGCTGTTCACGGGATCCAAATTGTATTTCTTGCGCAGATCGTCGCGGATGAGCACCGCTTTGTCCGTTACTTCGGGATTATTGTTCGGAACCATGTACTGCTTGCCGTTTACTTTCGATTGCTCCCAGGCAACTTTAGGCATCGATTCCCATGTCAATGGCATGTTCTTCGAAAGCATTTCATCCGTCAGCTCCAGGAAGCCCCCCTTCAGCGCCTGATCGTTATAGAACGCCCAGTTCGCCGTGTAAGCAATGTCAAAGTCTTCGCTTGCCGCGAATTTCAACGGATATTTCTGCGTCCAGTCCGCCCAATCCAGAAACTCGGCTACAACCGTAGCGTTAACCTTTTCCTTCAGCTTCTTATTCAGCTCGCCGAACACCGCATCGTAATCGATCGGCTTGCCGCCGACCAACAGCATTTTAATGACAAGCTCTTCGGAAGTGCCTGCATTTCCGTCCGTAGTTCCAGGCTCTGTCGCTCCGTTAGACGGCGTGTTGCCGGCTTTGTTGTTATTCTCTGCGTTTTTGTTGCTGCCGCAAGCGCTAAGAACCGTTGTCAATACGAGCACCAAAGCGAATAATAGCATGAATGTTTTCTTGTTCTGCATGACCGGTATTTCCCCCTAGAAAATAATTTTTATATGATAACCAGGTATCCCTGTGGTCATCCTTTCACCGAGCCTATCGTCAAGCCTTGTACGAAATAGCGTTGAATGAACGGATAAGCAAGCAAGATCGGGCCGGTAGCCACAATCGTCATGGCCATCTTGAGGCTTTCCGTCGGAATATTCATCGTTACGACGGCGCCGGAGCTGACCATCGCCCTGCGCATGCCGTCCATATTGCCGAGCATTTTGTACAAATAATACTGAAGCGGCATCAAATTCTCGTTGCTGATGAACAATAGCGCGTTATACCAATCGTTCCAATATCCCAAAGCGATGAACAAGCCGATCGTAGCAAGCGCCGGCTTGGACAGCGGCATAATGAGCTGGATGAAAATCCGGAAATCTCCTGCGCCGTCGATTTTTGCCGATTCGGTTATCGCTTCGGGAATGCTGCTCATAAACGATTTCATCACGATAATATAGAACACGTTCAGCAGCATCGGCAGAATCAGAACAAGCAATTTATCTTTCAGATCCAAATAATTGATAATCATGAGATACCAGGGCACAAGACCGCCGCTGAACAGCGTAGTGAAGAAGAAGAAGAACGAAAATTTGTTCCGCCATTTGAAGTCCTTGCGCTGCAGCACATAGGCTGTCATCGCCGTAAGAAACAGACCGGCAACCGTGCCTAGGACGGTAACCGAGATCGTTACGCCGTAAGCCGTGAGCATTTGTCCCGGGTATTTAAACAGCAGCTCGTAAGCATCCAGCGAGAAGGCTGCCGGGAACAGCTGAAAGCCTTCCTCGACGATCTTGGATTCCTCCGTGAACGAGGAGGAGATTATCATAAGAAACGGAATGATACATAAAATCGCCAGCAGCGAGATGGATACATAGCCGAGAATCGAGAGCAGCAATCGGTCGTATTGTTTTTTGCCGGCTCCCTTCGGCCCGCTTCCCGTATTCCCTTTTGTCGTTATTGTCGCGCTCATCGTCATCCCTCCGTTTAGAACAAAGCGTGATCTTTGTCATATTTACGTACCGCATAGTTGGCCAGCAAGATCGTCGCAAAACCAAGAACGGATTGATAGAAGCCGGCTGCCGCCGATAATCCGATTTCATTCGATGTCGTTAGCGACCGGAAGACAAAGGTGTCTATAACATCGGTCGAGGAGAATAATAAGCCGTTATTTCCGACCATGTTGTAGAACATGCCGAAGTCGCCTCTAAAGATGTTTCCGATGGCGAGCAGCACCAGAATAATAACCGTCGGATACAGGTTCGGAATCGTAATGTGCAGGATCCGCTGAAAAATATTCGCTCCGTCGATCTCCGCCGCCTCATACATTTCCGTATCGATGCCGGTAATGGCCGCCAGATACATGACCGAGCCGTAGCCCAGCGCTTTCCAAGCCGATACGAGGACTAGAATGAACGGCCAGTAAGACGGCGTGTTGTAAACGTCGACCGGTTCGAGACCGACTGCCGTAAGAATCGAATTCAAGGTGCCGACATCGTAATTGAACAGGTTATAGGCGATCGCGCCGACGACGACCCAAGATATAAAGTAGGGCAGAAACATGACCGTCTGCGTTAATTTACGGAACCATTTGCCCACCGCTTCGAACAATAAAATCGCTGCTCCGATTTGAAGCGCATTATTGACGATAATGAACGCGATATTATAAAGCGCGGTATTCCTCGTCACCATCCATGCATTGCCCGATTCGAAGAAAAACCGGAAGTTGTCCCATCCGTTCCATGGACTCCCGAATATGCCGCCGTTGTAATTAAACTGCTTAAAAGCAAGCACGATCCCGGCCATTGGCACATAAGCGAACAGTAGAAAAAACAATACCGCAGGCGCCAGCATTAGCAGCAATGTCTTGTACTTTCGTACGTCGCCCAAAAATCCGCGTCGGTTCATCCGTACTCTCCTCCCGTAATCTCTCTCGTATGTATTTCTATTATAACGAGCGGACGGGCGGAGCAAAATGAAGGCAATCAACTAAAAATAGTACATAAACTACGATTTGTTCGCAGCGGGTTTATATCTGGGGAAATAGGTAAATAAGCCCGAATCCAAGTAGATTCACGGGCTTATTTTTATAGCGCTTGCTATATTTTATGCTTTTTCCGATATTCGCCTGGCGTCATGCCTGTGGACTGCTTAAACTGCCGGTTGAAGTAAATGATGTTCTTATAGCCAACGCGCTCGGCAATTTCATAAATCTTCAGCGTAGGGTCGGCAAGCAATTGGCAGACGCGGTTCATCCGTCTTTCGTTCAGAAAATCGCTGAACAACGTGCCCGTCTCCTCTTTGAATAAAAGCCCGAGATAGTTCGGCGTGAAATCGAAGCTTGCCGCTACCTCCTTCAGCGTCACCCGATGCTCCAGCCGCTCATCGACGTATTTTATAATTTCCTCGACGAGCTTCCGTTTCTGCCGCTGCTTCTTGACGTACATCAGCTCCGACAATTCAAAAAACCTTCTTCTGAGCCAAGAGAGGATATCATCCATCGTCTCGAATTGAAACAGCACGGCCGGCTGATGCGATTCCCACTTCAGCAGCTCGTACAAATTCTCGTTCTGCTGCAGGAGATCGGCATGCAGCTTGGACGTAATCCGGATGATCAGGTCATAAATATCTTTCTTCTGCGATACCGAACCATTCCGGCTAAACAGCGCAAGCAGGCAGTCGTCGATCGTTACCAAATCATACGCCAGAATCGCTTTCAGCATCTGCTCGAGAATTTCTTCGATGACGGGAGCAAGCTCGGATTTCGGCGACTTCTTGGAGCCGTCCTTAATCAAGCGGTTTTTCCCGAGCAGCCACTTGGCGCTCAGAGCGGCCTGCGCCTGCCGGTAGGATTCATGCAGCAAGCCCATCTCGTTCGTAAACATGCCGATTCCGATCGTAATCGTCACCGGGAACGATTCGCGAACCGCGCGGATGAGCTCCTCGAGCAATGAACTGAAACGCTCGTCCGTGACCCCAGCAAGCAGAACGAAGCGGGCGTCATGGCCAATAATCAAATGACCGATGTTATTTTCCCGCGAGAAGGCTTCGATGAATTGCGCGATATGATTTACACACGTCCGCCTGTCGTCATCCGCAATCTTCCATTCCAGGTCATCCGCCTCAATGATCGCAACGGAAGTTCCGAACTGCAGCAGCGGCGCCAGAAATTCGCTAATATGCTGCTGCTGGGCAAGTCCCTGTTCCGGCTCATTGAACCATCGCAGCAGCAGCTCCTGATTTATGAGCGATAAGGCTTCCGCAACGCTGCGATGCTGCTCCCTCTCCTTCTCCACCTTCTCGCGCAAGGAGCCCAGCATGCCGTACAGCTCCGTATCGTCTACCGGCTTTAGCAGGTAGCCGGCAGCATTGATCTGCAGCGCCTCCTTGGCATAGCCGAAATCCTCGTGTCCGCTTATAAAAACGATTTGCACCTGCGGATTCAATTCCTTGGCCTTTCGCGCAAACTCCATTCCCGACATGATCGGCATGCGGATATCGGATAGAATGATATCGACCTTCTCCGACTCTATAATTTTCAATGCGTTGAAACCGGTATTGGCCGTCCCGACCACATTCAAATCCAGATCGCTGCTTACGACTCTTCGCCGGAGCCATTCGAGATCAACCGCCTCATCATCTACCAACAATATATTCATTCCCTAGTGTGTCTCCCCTCATGCCGCGCGTTCATATTCGTTCATCCTCGTCGAAGCTTTCGCCGTCGCCGGCTTCCGCCGGCAGGCAGATTCGCACCGTTGTTCCTCCGCCGTAGATACTCCCGATCTGAATGCCGAACTCGTCTCCGTACCTTAGCTTAATGCGTTCGTCCACGTTCTTCAGGCCATAGCCGCCGGCTTGACCCGGACCGTTGAGCAATTGCTTCACTTCATTCGGCCTCATGCCGATCCCGTTATCGATTACCTTTAATTCAATCCGATCCCCGATGCGCCTGCCCGTAATCCGGATCGCAATCTCCTCACCGAACCACGCATGCTTAAAAATATTTTCCACGAAAGGCTGTAATATCAGTTTTATAATCCGGCAATTTTTCAAATCTGGCTCAATGTGAAAATAAACGGCGAACTTGTCCGCGTATTTCATGCGCTGAATGTCCAAATACGTTTCGATTTGCTCCAGCTCTTTCCCCAGCGGAATAAATACGTATCCCTGGTTAAGGGAAAGCCTGTAAAATTTGGCCAGCCCGCTGACCATCCCTGTCACCTTACGCGTCTCGCCCAGGTTGGCCAAGCTGCTGATGGCGGAAAGGGTATTATATAGAAAGTGGGGATTGATTTGCGCCTGCAGCGCCTCCAGCTCCGCCTGCTTCTTCTGAATCCCCTGGACGTAGACGCTTCTGATCAGCTCTTGAATGTTAGCCGCCATAATGTTAAAGGCTTCAGCGATATGGACAAATTCATCATTGCCGCTGAAGCGCAGCCTCTTCTGAAGGCTTCCCTCCTGGAAGGAGCGCAGAAAAGTTACAATCCGCTTCATCTTGCGCCCTGACAGCCTGGCGACGATAAATCCGATGACAGCCATGACCAGGAAGCTGATCAAGCATACCGTGAAGATGACGGATCCCAATCGACTCGCGTCTTTGGCCAGATAGGAATAAGGAACTAGCGTCTCGATGACAAATCCCGTTTCGGGAATTTTCTCTCTCAGGGTCAGATACGTATCCGTATTAACCGGCCCGCTCGTCTCCCCGCGCTGATACAGACTAGTGCCTGACGTTTCGTCTTGAAGGCGAAGAACGACGCCTTCCTCGACAGGGAACGTATTGAAATCGCCGAGCAGATCATTCAGCCTCGTCGTAATCCGAACGTACCCGATCACGGTTTTATAGTCGTTGAACGATACCAGTCTCCGTATATGCGATATATTATCCAGCGGCCGGTCCGTATCGACCTGCAGCCACCTATTATCCCGGCCAAGTGACTTAAACCATTCCGTATTCGATATCTCGGCAATCGGGAGCACATAATAATCGCTGTCCGTTATTTCTTCCGTCATGTTGTCGCCAAGAATGTAGTTGATATCCTCATTTGTCGTATACACGATTAACCGGATGTCATTGCCGTACAGCTGCAGCGGCGCTTGCATTTGCGGAACGATCTCATCGAGCATCGTCAAATAATTTTCGAGCGAATCGCCCTTCTTCTGAAGCGCCCGCTGGAAAGCCTGGCTGCCGAAGAAGGAATCGGACATCCGCTGGATCTCATCCAGCTGGTATTTCAAATTATTGCGCGTCTGCTCCATTGCCGTCCGAATATTGGTCTCCGCCATTTCCGTCCTGGACTGGATCAGCATCGTATAAGAAATATAGCCGATAAAAACATCGGTTAACAAAACCAGGATGAGGTAGGGAATCATCATCTTGTAGGTAAACGGCATAAACATCCTGCTGCGGTTCTGCTTATTCATTGGCTCCCCCTGAAGTATCGCTCTTGTAATAGGTCAAATGATATACGATCTTGGACGAGAAATAAATAGCGGCCTGAAGTCGCATTGCAAAAAAACGGCAGACCCGAACATGGTTTTCATGTTCAAGTCTGCCGCTTCGGTTAAGAGGCTGCTATTCGGAAACTACAGAACTCTGCGGGCTTTCACATAATGCTTCTTCCAGAACCCTGTAGTTAGGCTCTTGATCTGAATGCCGTCTACAGAAGGCGTGTTGTGAATAAACTTACCGCCGCCCATATAAATACCTACGTGATTAATATTGCCGTTGTTTCTGCCTATCGTATCGAAGAAGACAAGATCGCCTTTGCGAAGATTGCTTTTGCTCACGCCATAACCTTGAGACTTCTGATTTCCCCATTTCAGATCGACGCCTACTTTAGCGAAAATAAATTCAGTAAAGGAAGAGCAGTCAAAGATGAGACGCTTTTTATCTCTTGTGCCCCAATCGTAGCTTACGCGGCCTTGATAGCTCTTGGCAAGACTAATGACTCTATCGGCTTTCGAACTTGCCGCTTCTACTGTCGCGGTCGGCGGGGCTTGTACCATTGTATAGGCGGTAAAGCCCGTAGTTGCGCACATCGTCAGGATAACGGCTTTCGTGAATAGCGGTTTGAATTTCATCTGTGTAGTACCTCCAAGAAGTGTATGACTTGTACCCAATATAGCAGAACTACGATTCCATAATTTTTACCTCTGAGAGAAAAAAACGAGTATTTGTACGTGTTTCACCTCGAAAATTAAAAAGAAATGAGAAATCCTTAATCTTTTTTTTGCAAGCAGAAACGCCTGTCGGCGCCCTTGGCCGAGGATGAAATTTCGACAAAAAAATAGAGACCGCCCCCCGGGATATTGACCCGTAGGAGCAGTCTCTTCATTTAAAGGAAAATAAGCTTATTGGCCCAGCAATATTTTTGCATAAGGGGAATCGATCGGAATCATGATGACCGGCTCGTTCCGCAGCGTCGTTACGTAGCTCTCGAGCGTCCTGTAGAAGGTATAGAACTGCGGATCGCTGCCATAGGAGCGGTTATAAATCCTGGCCGCTTCGCCCTCGCCTTCTGCAATAATTTTCTTCGCGTCGGCTTCGGCTTGAGCGAGCAGCTCGGTTGCCGTACGGTCGGCCTTCGACGTGATTTTACGCGATTCCTCGTCGCCTTCGGACAAGTAACGCGCGGCGATCGATTGACGGTCGGAGATCATCCGGTTGTATACGCTCTGTTTATTCTCTTCCGGCAAATCGGTACGCTTGATCCGAACGTCGATGATTTCAATACCGTAGTTATCTCTCGTCAAGGCAGCCGTAACATCCTTTGTGATTTCATCATTGATGTTGCCGCGAGCCGTATTCTCGCTGATGATATTATCATAGCTCACCTCCGACAGTTTGCGGCGGACGGAGTTGTATACGGCTTCGTCAATCCGTTGAATACCTCCGCTTACCGATTGAACGGTTCTCAGAAACTGCGAGGCGTTATTAATCCGCCACACGGTGTAATTATCAACAACGATCGGCTTCTGATCCTTCGTCAGAATGGTAGTCGGCGCGCTTTCATACGTCATCTGGTATTTCGGCAGCGTCGATACGTTCTCGATAAACGGTATTTTAAATTTCAAGCCCGGCTCGCCGACGGCGCGGACCGCTTCTCCGAATTTGAGAACGACCTTGTATTCGCCTTCCTTCACGACATACATCGAGCCGGACCCGATAATCAGAACCAGAACGACCGCGATGAGTGTTATCCATTGCTTTCTCTTCACTGTGCATCGCCTCCTTCAGGAGTAGTCGTCGCTGGCGGCGTTGTTGCCTGCGGTGCAGCCGTGCTGCCCGTGCCGCTGCGCAGCAGCTCGTTTAACGGCAAGTAGTTCACGGTGTCGCTGTTCGAATTAGTGATGAAAATTTTCGCTTTAGGCAGTATTTTCTCCAACGTCTCCAGCACCAGACGGCTCTGCGTAACGTTCGGATTATTCTTGTACTCGGCGTAGATGGCATTGAACTTCGCGACGTCGCCTTCCGCGTTCAGAATACGGGATTTCTTCTCGCCTTCCGCGTTCTCAAGCAGCGCCTGCGCTTCACCTCGCGCCTTCGGAATACGATCATTCTCGTATTTAGCCGCGTTGTTGATTTTCGTATTTTTCTCCTCGCGCGCATTCGTAACCTCACGGAAGGCTTCTGCGACTTGCCCGCTCGGCGGCTCGATATCCTGGAACTTGATATCGATGATTTGAATGCCGGTTTTGTATTTGGCCTGCAGCTCGATCAGCTTCTCCCGGACCTGGTCCTGGATCACCGTCTTCCCGTCCGTAATCGCGTAATCCAGCTTCACGGAGCCGATGACGGCGCGGATGGACGAGCTTGCGGCATTGCGTAAAAACTGCTCTTCATTATCGATATTAAATAAATAATCGCGGATATTGCTTATTTTCCACTGCACGACTGCATCCGCGGAAACGATATTCTCGTCCCCCGTAATCATCAGCGCTTCATCATCAACCGGAATCGCTTTAGTGCCTTCTTGACGGTATCCGATATGAATGCGCTGCGTCAGTTCGGCCGGAACAGTAATGACCTGCTGAATCGGATAGGGCCATTTGAAATGAAGACCCGCCGAGCTCTCACCCGTGTACTTGCCGAACGTAAGAATAGCTGCGCGTTCCTGCTCTTGCACCGTATAGAACGATGACGACCCGATCATAATGAGAATGATAGCCGCCGCAATGCCGATAACCAGCTTCTTCACCGTACCCGGCTTAAGCTCAGGCGGTCTCCGGCTTGCGCTTGCATTCGCATTGGTTTGATTCTGATCTTGACCCATAAAGCTCAATGACATCTCTCCCCTTCTGTATTTTAACTCAATTTAGGGGATAATACGTAAAAGTGCGTCAAAGGTCACGTTTTTTTTGAACCGTATCCCTCAGCCCGTTATTTCGGCATGAACAGCAGCAGTTTGGATTCGGAAGCTTCCATTACGATAGGCCATTCTTCTGCGCCCGCCGCAAGCGTTGTCTCCGTGCCGCTCCATAGATCCCGGACGGTAATCCCCTTAGAGGAATCTATGCCCAGTCTGTCAAATGATGCGGACATTACCGTTTCTTGCCCGGCATTGAAATTAAACGCGGCGACCCAGGTGCCGTTCTCGCCGGCGAGGACGAACAGATCCTCGCCTTTGCTGCCGCTTCGCCCTTCGACCGGACGGAACGTTTCGCCGCGCCTTGCAAGAGCGATGATCTCTTTATTCGTCATCCAAGCTCTAGCTCTCCGCGCAGCTTCCTCCATCCGGTAATCGTCGCCGAGAAGGAGCGATGTCCCGGCGATGACCGCGCTGTTCAACCGGCTTCTTCCCTCATTCTCGGTCGTCGCGCGCTGATTGTCGCTTTTGTATAGAACAACATGGTCGGGATCGTTGAAGCGGTACAAGCTGCCGTTGATCCACCAGCCGTAAGTGAGCGCATTCAGCATATATTCCGTATCGGCGATCATGCCGAAGGCGTCGCAGGATACGCGGCGGCTGTGCGCATAGCCGTGAGGGAACAGCGGCGCGATCGACAGGTTGATTAGGAACGTGCGGCCTACCCGCTCGGGACTCAGCAGCTCTTGAATGAAAGCCATGCCGATGTTATACGCCTGAAGCCCGGTGCGGACGTCCGGATCATGGTGGACGCCTTCCATCGCGCCATGCGTTAGAAAATCCATTTTCAAGTAATCATAGCCCGACTCGATGACGGACTGCAATCTGCGTTTAATCCTTGCAAGAGCCTCCGGGTGAGACGGATCGATCGCAAACGCGCCGTCCAGCTTCGGCAGCGGGTTGCCGGCGCGGTCCTTTATGAGAATATCGCGGTACAGCACCGCACCGTCTGTACCTTCGACCGGTTTGTCGGGATCGCTTCCCCAGAATGCGAACGGGGTATAGTAGGTGCCCGGCTTCTGGCCGTTCTCCTTCACCCGCTTCACCGCCTCGTCCAGCTCCTCCTTCGTCAAGTTATCCGAGAAGGCGTCGAAATTCACGTAAAGGCTGCCCTCGGCGTCGGCGAACCCATTATGCTGCAGCTCCTTCGCGAAGAAATCCGACGTGTGCGTATACACATCGAAGTCCAGCTTCGACATGACCGCCGACCAGCTGTTCCAGCCCATCGGCACGCCGCCTTCCCAGCGCAGCGCCGGCTTCAGCGCCGCGTTCGCTTGTCCGTACGCTTCGAGCCCGTTGCGGTAATCGGAGAAGGCCCCGATAAATATCGTCGGCGACAAAAGGCTTTTGCCGCGGATCGACCCGTGCGGCATTGTATCGCGCGTCTGCACATCTGCCGCTCCGCCGAATACGCGGATTCTTCCGACCGTTTCCGCGAACGTTCCTTCCACGGCGATCCCGGTTTTCCACTTATCATGAGTGACCGAACCAAACACGAAGCCGTTGCGGCTTCCAGCCCGATATACGGCGGTAGCCTCATAGCTCTGCACGCTGCACGGGATAGCATGGGAGGCATAACGAACCCACTTGTCATTGTCGAACGGTACAAACAGCGCCCTTACCTCCTCGCCGGACCCTGCGCCGAAATCAAGCACGCCGCCGTCATTCAAATAAGACGCTAGAGGGGCCAGCTCGTTCGTCTCCCACTCTTCGTCCTGCACCGCTTCAAGCTCTGTGAGCAGGAAGGTCTGCCGCTCATATATGCGGACATGCTGCCGGAGTGCCGGCTTGCCCTGCTCCTCATGCTCGAAAGTCCAGCGCACGCCGCGGCCGAAGCTGTCTTCAATCGGCTGTACCGATGCTTCATGAACAGCATGCTTGCCATAATAGGTGGAGCGCAGCAGCTCAAGGCCGTATCTTGCTTCCGCATGCAGCTCCTTTATCGCTTCACCGCTGCTCCAGCGCAGCGTCAAGCTTCCCTTCACGAAATCCGCTTCCGCCTTGACGATTCCATTATCGATGACAAATTGTCCTGCCGCCTGCTCCAGCGTAATTTCCCCAAATTTCACTAGTGATCAGCTCCCGTTCCGAATTGGTAAGAAAAAAGCCAGCTAGGCTGGCTTTTTCCCTCTTTACGTCTATTCTTGTTTCATACGCGTCCTCCGCTTAATTCCATAGCTCCGTACGCATTTTGTAATTTTCCGTATAAATCGCTTCTACCCTCTCGTCTCCGGCCGCCTTCATGTCGCCCAGCATTTTGTCATAAATGCTGTTCGCTTCATCCGCCGATTTGGCCATAACGGCTTTCGTCAACGCTTGCTTCACAATGTCGTTCACCTTCTGCTCGTTCAGCGCTTCAGGCGTGCCGCCCTGCGGCCCCAGCCCCTCGTAAATCGCCGAATCATAAACCGAATCGGACAGGTTTTTCAGCGCCATTTTGTCGATTTCCCCGCGCTCGTAGCGGCCCGGCAAATCGTATGGCGTTCCGTCGGAGCCCATGCCGTTCTTAATGAACCAAGTCCACTTGCGAATGCCTGTTTCCTTCGTGTAAGCGGTCCAGTCGTCCTTGAAGCCTTGCAGCGTCTCCGGACGCGGCACATGCTTGCCGTCCTTTAAATCCCAGTGCTGGCCTTCGATGCCCCACATCAGCAGGTACTGCCCTTCCTCGCTGGCAAGGAAATTGATCAGCTGCATCGTGCGTTCCGGATTTTTGTTCTTCTTCGTAATCGTAATCGCGTCCCAGCCCAGCGAGCTTCGTCCGCCGTAGGTCGTCTTCGCCGGGTCTACGCCGTCAGCGACAACCTTATACGGGAACAGCTGCGCGTCTTCGCTGCGGTCTTTTTTCAGAATCGTGTTCGCTCCGCCTACATCCCAATAGGCGCCCGTCGTGGAGAAAATCGTGCCCGTCGCGATCTTCTGCTCCCATACCTGCCGCTTGTTGATTGCCCATTCTTTATCCATCAAGCCTGCGCGGAACAGGTCGTTCATATAAAGGATCATTTCGCGGTACTTCGGATGTTTGACATCGATCTGCAGGGTCCCTTCGTTCTCGTAGAACGGCATCAGCCCGAACATGCCTTTGAACGTGCCGAACGTGCCGCCGAAGTTCTCCCCGTCCATCGTAAGCGCGATGGTTTCTTTACCGTCGATCTGCGGATATTTCGCTTTGTAATCCTGCAGCAGCTGTTTGAACTCGCTCGCCGTGAACGGCTCGCCGCCTTCCGCCTTGGACGGAGCCAGCTCCTTCACGATCGCCTTGCTCATGTTGAAGCCGAATACCGGCTCGTTCTCAAGGCCGTACCAGTTCGACAGATAGTAGTTATTGCCGTCCTTGTAACGCGTCTTGTTCAGCACGTCGCCGTACATCTCCGTTACGTCGGGCCCGTATTTCTCAATTAGCTCGTTCAGAGGTATAATCGCGCCTGACTCGACATATTTCGTGACCAGGTCGCTGCTCCGCTCGAACATAATCAGATCAGGCAAGTCATCGCTCGCCAGCATCAGATTCAGCTTCTCCGCAGGATTACCTGTCGGCTGTTGAATTTCAATCGTTACGCCGGTACGCTTCGTAATCTCGGCAGCGACCGCGTTGTCGAATTTATCGCCCGTGTTTTTATCGAAGAAGGTGAGCGTAATCGGATCGGTAGCGTCTGCATTGGCCGCGCCTTCCCCGTTTGTGCCGGCATTGCCCTCCTTATTTGAATTGGCTGAGCCGCAAGCTGAAAGTACGGAAATGAATACGATAACTGCTAGAAACGCAAGTAACCATTTTTTAGTACGCATTGTAGGTTTTCCCCCTTGTATGTGACCTTATTATCATACAAATGACCGTTGCAGCTTGCAA
Source organism: Paenibacillus harenae DSM 16969 (assembly GCF_000422465.1). Classification (GTDB taxonomy): domain Bacteria; phylum Bacillota; class Bacilli; order Paenibacillales; family Paenibacillaceae; genus Pristimantibacillus; species Pristimantibacillus harenae. Next base: position 182,748 of record NZ_KE383845.1, read on the forward strand.
AAAATCCCGTAATTCCGCATCACCTCCCGTCATAATTCCCCGTCTTAGCTCTTGACCGCGCCCAGCGTCATGCCCTTCACGAAATACTTCTGCAGGAACGGATAGACCATTACGATCGGCAGCGTCGCCACCATCGTCGCCGCCATCCGGATCGTATCCGGCGATACGGCCAGCCGCTTCGAAGAGTTAGCCAGCTGCTGCGCTTCGCTCACCATGGAACCGGTCTGGTACTGGTTCAAAATTTTGACCAATACCGCCTGCAGCGTCTTCAAATCGGCCTTATACGTGAACACGTAGGAATCGAACCACGAGTTCCAGTGCATAATGGCCGTGAACAACCCGATCGTTGCGAGCACCGGCGTCGTAAGCGGAAGGATGATCCGGAAGAAAATTTGCAGGTAGTTGGCCCCGTCGATCTTCGCCGACTCGTCCAGCTCCTGGGGCAGTCCCTGCATAAACGTCCGGACGATAATCATATAGAACACGTTCATCATGCTTGGCAGGATAAAGACCATGAAGCTGTCGATAAGGTGAAGGCTCTTCAGCACCATATAATATGGAATCAAGCCGCCGCCAAAATACATCGTGAACACGAAGTACAGCGTCCACGCGCGGTTTCCGACCAGCTCCTTCTTGCTGAGCGAGTACGCCAGCATGCTGATGACCATGACGGCCAGCGGCGTGCCGATCAGCGTCCGCAGCACCGTCACCTTGATCGCCGACCAAATCTCGCTGTCGGTCAGAATCTGCCGATAGCTCGACAGGCTGAAATCTCTCGGCCACAGGTACAAATTGCCGCGAAGCGTATCCTCCGCGCTGTTAAGTGAAATAATGAAAATGTTCCAGAACGGATAGAAGGTTACGATAAATACGGCAATGATGAACAGATAAACGACTGACATAAACAGAAAATCATTTTTGGATTTCATTATGATTCTGGCTCCTCCCCGGTATGCTAGAACAGCGACTGCTCGTTCATTTTTTTGGCCATCGTATTGACGCTTATGACAAGAATGAAGGCGACAAGCGATTTGAACAGACCGACAGCCGCGCCGTAGGAGAACATCCCGTTCTGCAAGCCGTACTTATACGTGTACGTGTCGATAACTTCCGAATATTGAAGCACCGTATTATTTTGCAGCAGATACTGCTGATCGAAGCCCGCATTCAGGATGCCGCCGACGGCTAGTATCGCCAGAATGATAATCGTCGGCTTAATCGAAGGAAGCGTAATGTGAAGCATCTGCTTCAGCCGGCTTGCGCCGTCTACTTTGGCTACCTCATATAACTCGGGATTAATGGCGGAGATCGCGGCCAAATACATAATGGCGTTAAATCCCATATCCTTCCACGTATTCGAGAAGGCGATAATCCACCAGAACAGCGGCCCTTTCTGCATGAATTGAATCGGCTCGTCGATGAAGCCAAGCCCCGTCAGCATGTTGTTGATTACGCCGCCTGAGGAAAGCACCGTAATAATAATGTTTGCGGCAATAACCCATGAGATAAAATGCGGCATGTACGATACGGTCTGAAATGTCCGCTTGAACCAGCCGTTGCGCAGCTCGTTAATCATCAGCGCGAGGATGATCGGCATCGGGAATCCGAACAGCAGCGACAGAAAGCTTTGCGCCAGCGTGTTGCGCATGATCATGTAGAAATCGCCGTTGTTAAAAAAATAAGAGAACCATTCGAATCCAACGAATTTCGCCGTGAAAAACTGCGAGAAAAACGGGCCGCCTCCCGGCGAATAATGAACGAACGCCATGTACAGGCCGAACATCGGCACATAAGAAAATAATAGGGTGATTGCAAGCGCCGGAAGCATGAGAAGAAACAACAGGCGCTGGCTCTTCATTCTGCCCCATACGTTTGTTTTGCTCTTGACCGGCCTCTTCTTCGGCAATCCGGGTTGCCCCGTTTCCGCGTTCATTGCTGTTTCCATATGCAACCTCCTGCTAATCTATCGTTGCTTTGTGCCTTCATTATAGGCCCGGCCGGAGCGCCATTCTATATAAGCATTCACCGATTCGTGCCTCAAACCGACACTCTTCTTTCCGTTCCATTGTTGAAAAACGTTATAGAAGATAAACTAGGGATAACAAGACAGATCTGTCGTCAAAGGGTGGGAGCAGACATGTACAGTATTTTGCTGGTGGATGACGAGGCGCTTGAGCTTGAGACGATTGAGCATTACGTCCCGTGGGAGCAAATTGGCATATCGGTAGCCGGTACGGCGCGCAACGGCAAGGAAGCGCTTGGTTTGCTGGCTGAGCTCAAGCCGGATATGATATTGACGGACGTCCGCATGCCGATTATGGACGGTCTCGAATTCGGCCGGCGGGCGAAGCAAATCGACCGGAACGTCAAAATCATTTATTTGAGCGGCCATAACGAATTTCAATATATTAAAGCGGCTCTTAATATCGAAGCGGCCGGCTACTTGCTGAAGCCGATCGATATGGAGGAGCTCATCGCTCTGATGGATAAGGTCAAGAAGAAATGCGAGGAGGAGCAGTTAGCCGACCAAAGCGGAGATTGGATGCGGGAGAAGCTGATCATGCGCATCCTACGGGAAGCGAACGCGGACAGGCGCATGCAGTGGGTCAAGCAATGGGAGCTTAGCGCGCCTGATTTCGCCCCTAATAAGGAGTATGCCGCCGCTTACGTCACGTTCGACATGCAGCCGGCCGCCCCCGGCGGGAACCCGCTTCCGTCCGGACTCGACGATGCCGATCGGATCGAGTCCGTCCGCAGGCTGGCGGGGCGGCTGCTGGATACGAGCATTATCGTTGAAACAGGGCCGCAGGCGCTATTGATCGTGTTTCAATGGAAGAGCGAACGCGAGATTCCCGGTTGGTCAGCCGAATTGTGGGAGCCGTTCCAGGAGCAGGCATCTGCAGCTGCGGCTGCGCCCGTAACCGTCGGCTTGTCCTCGCCGCATAAGGGCTTTCATCTGCTGCGGGATGCTTATTTGGAGTCATTGGCTTGCAATGAAGAGAAGCTGTACCGGCTTGGCGGCGCCGTGATCGTCCCCGGGCATCTCCAGCCGACGGTCCAGAAGGATATTGATACGGAGCAGTTAACCGCGAAGCTGACCGCAGCCATCCAGACAGGCGATTCCACGCTAGCGGAGGAGCAGTTGAATATCTGGTTCTCCCTTCTGCGGGAAGAGCGGATTGAAAGGAACTTCGCCGTGCGTGCGGTCATCCGCCTGCTGACTTCCCTGGAGCAGCATTTCTCCTCCTTTCTGGCGGGCTCTCTGAAGGATTTGCTGCATGTCGATCACTGGAAGGAAGTATCTTCGATGAAGACCTTCTCCCATATCCAGGCGTACGTCGCGGATTTCTGCAGAGTGATGCTGGGGGCGGCAAGCGAGCGGGAAGTTGACCGCAACCAGGCGGTCGCCGAACAAATCGCGAAGCTGATCCATGACCGCCACCATCTGCCGCTTACGGTAGAGGATATCGCCAAGGAAGTCTACCTTTCCCCCAACTATATCCGGTCGATCTTCAAGGAGAAGACGGGCGAGACGATCCTCGATTATTTAACGAAGGTTCGGATGAGCCGGGCAGCCGAGCTGCTGAAGGACAAGTCGCTCAAGGTGCGCGAGATCGCCCATCACGTCGGTTACGAGAACGTCTCTTACTTTTGTTCCGTCTTTCATAAGCACAGAGGCAGCACCCCGAACGAATACCGGAAAATGTATTTATAGGCTGGAGTGAACAACGATGAGAAGGCTGACAGGCTGGCTGACGAGGCCTATTAACAACTTGCGGCTCCGTGAGAAGCTGTTCCTGATGTTTCTGCTCGGCGCGATCTTCCCGTTACTATTTTTCGTATGGTATTCCTACGAGACGATTAAGAGCGAGCTGTCCGACCAAATGTATACCAACACCGTCTCGTCGACCGCGCAAGTGAATTCGAACCTGGAGAACAAGCTGGATACGTATACGAAGCTGTCGGCTACGCTTTATTTGGACAGTAATCTGCGGGCTTACTTGACGAATAACTATTCGGAGGAGCCCATCCTGTTCGTCGATGCTTATAAATATATTAATAACACCTTTGTGAACATGCTGACGACCAATCCGGACATTCACAGCATGTCGATTTACGTGAATAATGATTCGCTTCCCGCGGACGATTTTTTTGTGAAACGGATTGACGAGAAATTTAAGCAGTCGCTTACTTATCAATCGCTGCTGGACTCCTACGGCAACGTCCGATTTGTTACGACGCCGCCCGTACCGGATCAGCCGCCCATGTTCACGCTGGCCCGCATGCTAAATATCAGCAATATTAACAACACCTACGGCATTCTGACGATCAACATTTTGGAATCGGATATATTCCGGCTGATGGAGAAGGAATCGTTCGATAAAACGGTAATTATCGTGAACGAGCAAGGACTTATTATGTCAGCGAAGGACAAAAGCATGCTGAACCGTCCGCTTACGCAGTATGTGCCGGATGACTTCCCGGGCGGCGGGCAAGGCCGGTTCGACAGCATGTACAACGGCGAGGAAATGCTCGTGGTCTACAATACGACCAAATACGGCTGGAAGAGCGTCTCGCTCGTGCCGTACAACAGCTTCCTGTCCAAAGCGAATAATACGGCCAAGCAGACCCTGATATTCGCGCTGATCAGCCTGGGCGTGATGGCATTGCTCATTTACACGACCGCGAGGCTGTTCACCAAGCGGGTGGAATATTTGGTCGGCATGATACGCCGGATCGAGCGGGAGGAATTCGAGCTCGTGGATATCCGGCCGCTGGGGCGCGACGAGATCGGCCAGCTCGGCAATGTGCTCCGCAAAATGACCGGCAGGCTGAGCAGCTTGATATCCGACGTCTACAAGAAAGAAATCGATAAGAAGGAAGCAGAGATGAATGCGCTGCAGGCTCAAATTAATCCGCATTTTCTGTATAATACGCTCGCTTCCATTTCATCGCTTGCCATTCGCAACTCGGACCCGCGAATGAACAAAATGGTGACCGATCTTGCCAAGTTTTATCGAATATCGCTCAACAAAGGCAAGAGTCAAATCTCCATTAATGAAGAACTGCAGCTCACCCGTTATTACGTTGCGATCCAGCAGGTGAGATTCTCCGAGCTTCTGCGCGTGCATTACCAGATCGATGAATCGGTGCTGCCGTGCCCGATCGTGAAGCTGACGCTGCAGCCGTTCGTGGAAAACTGTATCAATCATGCGATTTGGGACGACAAACGTGGCATTCATATCATGATTAAAGCGAACCGCGAAGGACCTGACATCGTGCTCAAGGTTATTGATGACGGCATGGGGATACGGGGGTGCGGCAACCGCGAGCTTCCGGAGAGCGGCAGCGCCTTATCGGGCTACGGAATCCGCAACGTCGACAACCGCATTAAACTGATGTTCGGCGATTCCTACGGCGTTTCGGTATACAGCAGGCTCGGAATCGGAACGACGGTGACGATCCGGATTCCCGGCAGATAAACCAGCAGCCTTTGAACCGAGTTTGAAGCCAGGCAGCTTGATTGATCAATCTGCTATGAAAGACCGGATTAACTTTCATGCTCTATAGTGCAGCATAATAGATGCATGGTTGGCTAACGGGAAAACATTAACCCGCGCAATTAACACCGGGCATTCCCGTTATTTGTTAATAAACACGAGCTTCTGTGTAAATTAGAAGGGGTTTATCCCAATGTAAGGAGGCTGTCTCTTAGGGTCAATGACCTTGCGGGACAGCCTCCTGCTTTGTTAGGTTATTTTTCGCCGCCAGGCATCGCTGTTATTTTGTAAAGCATCGATTGCGCGCCTTCCAGGTTAACCGTTAATTGTCCTTTGGCCTTTCCGGACGTATTCGTCCACAAGTCGGTTAACGTTACTTCGGACGCGCCCGGAATGCCGGCCCGCTCCAAATCGACCGTCTTCGTTACGCTTTCGTTCGTGTAATTAAATACGGCCAAGTAATAATTCTTCTTATCCTGCAGGATGAATAGATCCGCCGCTCCCGTCCCCGTATTGCCTTCAACCGGGCGAAACGCCTCGCCTTTCCATGCAACTCCATTAACCTGCTTATTGGTCAGAAGCTTCTTCATTAACTCCTGCGCCGCGGGATCGCGGACATCGTCGGAATTCATGAATACAGTGCCGGAAATAGCGGCGGAATTGACCCTCGTCTGCGCGGCAGCCAGAGAGCCGCCTTTGGCCAGCGTCATATAATCCGGGTCCGTATACGGGTAAATCGTTCCGTTCTGCCACCAGCCGTATGTCAGATTGTTCAATTGATATTCCGTCTTGCCAAGCGTCCCGTCAATATCGCAGGAGATTCTTCTTGCGTGGGCGTATTGGCTCGGGAATAACGGCGCGATCGATGCGCTGATGAACATTTTGCCGTCCAGCACGTCGTTGATATGCGCCATTCCCTGGTTATAAGCCTGAATGCCCGTCTGCGCCTTCGGATCATAATGTACACCTTCGAAGGAGCCATGGCTCAGGAAGTCGATCTTTATATATTCGAAGCCGTAATCAAGGAAACGGTTGAAATAGTATTCCACGCGCTGCTTGGAGCCCGGATGGGTCGGATCGACCGCGTAAGCGCCGTCCACCTTCGGCAGCGGGTTGCCCTCCGGGTCGCGCAAAATAATATCGCCGTACGTATACTTGCCGTCCGTGCCTTCTACGGCTTGCTCCATGTTATCTCCCCAGTAAACGAACGGTCCATAGTAAATGCCGGCTCTTTGCCCGTTCTTATGAATGACCGACACCGCATCCTTCAGCTGCTGCTCGGTGAGATTATCCCAGTAGGAGTCCATATTGATATACACATTGCCTTTATTGGCGAAGGTCTTCTGTAAATTCTCCTTGAAGAAATTGGACACGTCCACGACCTTATCGTAGCTCAATCCGCTGTCGTAAGCGCCCCAGCTGTTCCAGCCGACCGGCACTCCCTGCGGAACTCCCTTCTCGAACGCAAGAGGCGGAGCAACTGCCGCATTCGCCATGCCGAAGCCTTCCAGACCGTCGCGGTAATCCGCGTAATAGCCGACGAAAATTTGCGGCGATGTCAGCGTCGTACCCGTTACTTGGCCATGCGCAACCGTATCGTGCGTCGACGTCTGCGAAGAGAAGCCTCCGTATACCTTCAGCTTATTCAAGCGGTCGTCCGATCCGCTCCAATAAATGCCGGTTTTCCATGTATCATGCGTTACCGATCCGATGACCAGACCGTTCCGGCTGCCGTTATCGTAAATAGCCGTCAGCTCGGAGCTTATATAATTGTTCGTATTCAGGCTGGTATTGATCGTGCGCGCTTGATATCTCGACCACATATCGTTGTCGAACGGCGCAACCAGCACTCTATTGTCGGAATAGCTTCCGATATCGATGCCGCCCTTCGCATTCAGAACAAGCGGCGCCATTTCATTCGAACTGATCGTGCTATCGCTCTGTACCTGCTGGCTGACCAGGAAATAAGGCAGCCCGTCATAAATATGATAGATTTGCTTCATGGTCGGCAAGCCGGTTTGCTTATTCTCGATCGTCACTTTAATGCCATTGCCGTGACCGTCCTTCACTTGCTCCACGCTGCTCCATTCAAAACCGCGCTCGGCGTACTTGCGGCTGTCGAGCAGCCGGCCGTCGTCAAGCTTAACGCTGCTGTATATTCCTTTGGCTGATGTCTTGCCGTTCCAGTTATATGCAGCCAGACCGAGGTCCGTATTGTAAATTAATTTGTATGAGCCATTGGATATGGTCAGGCCTTTCTCGTGCATGGCAACCGCGATTTCCCCGTATTTAGCGGAATCCGCCATAGCGCCGATATTTCCAATTTCATCGACGTTGCCCGTATCGTCGTCAGGCTGCTCCGCGGCAATGATTTCAATCTTGTCGATGTCCGGCGACCAGCCGCCGTTATCGTCAAAGGTTATCGTATTATCGCCTTCCTGGAGCTGAAGCTCAAGGCTGAACTCGCCAAGCGTATCCCAGCTAGCGGTTTGCGGCGGCGTATATGTTTCCGGCTCGCCGTCGTTCACCCGGATCGTCACGGGACGCGGATCGCCGGAAATATACGAAAGCTTCATCGTATAGATGCCTGCGGCAGGAACACTCACTTGATTGAATTGCAGCGTTGAACCGCCCCACAGGTCGCCGACCTTCCGGCCGCCCGAGCAGCCTGTTTCCGCTTTGCATGCTTTTACCGCCGAATGGCCCGTCAGCGTATTTTCCGCAGCTTCCGCTTCATAGGTTTGTCCTTCGCCAGGCATCTCTCCACCCGGATCCGTGCCCGTTCCGCCATCGGATACGCGCAGCTCGATTTTATCGATATCAGGCGAATATCCGCCTTCGTCATCCAGCCGGATCGTATTGTCTCCCTGCTGCAGCCGCAGCTCGATCTCATACGTTCCTAGCGTATTCCAATCCGCCGTTTTCGGCAGATCGTAATGATCGCCCGCGCCGCCGTTTACGCTGACCGCGAAGGATCTGGGATCGCCTGAAATATAATGCACCTTCATGACGTACACGCCGTCGGCCGGAACAATGACCGCATTGAACTGCAGACCCGATCCGCCCCACAGGTCGCCGACCAGCTTATTGCCTGAGCAGCCGACGGCAGAATCGCAGTCTTTGACGACCGCTTTGCCGCTTAACTGGTTTACGGCCGCCTCCGCCTCGAACGAATAAACGGTCGCCTCCGCGATCACCGTCTGCTCCCCAGCCAGCGCCATCGATGCGCTTACAGCCGTCTGCAGCAGCAGCATCGTTAAGACGACCATTACGCTTTTGCCGAACTTCTTGTTTCCCAACATCATTTCCTCCTCTGTCCCTAATGGTGATAAAGCGCTTTCTTCCACAAGTTTATAGGGGAGAAGCTGGTTATACCAGCCAAAAATGTAACGATTCATACCCGAAATCAACTGAGTTTCTATTCTGCGAACCGGATTGCCATATAGGCGGCCATTCCCCATATCATACAGGCGGACACCTTGTTTAACCGGGATATGAACCGGCCATGAGCATCTCTTCTCCCGATGCGGAATCCTGCGAAAGCCAGTCCGAAGAACCAGAGCCAGGAGACCAGCATGACGCTGATCGTGAACAGCCATCTCTCCCCTCCGGCATAGTTTAAGGAATTTATTCCGATAACCCCGATCGTATCCATGATGGCGTGCGGATTTAATAACGATACGGTGGCGGCGAATAAAATCTGCTTTCGCGGTTCTTTTACCCGTTGCGACGCGTCACTGCCTGGCTTACTCCGCCAGAGCGACCATCCCATATACAGAAGAAAGAAAAATCCGAATCCATACAGGAGGACCTGCAGCCAAGAGAAGGCTAACACCGCAACGGATACGCCGAGCACCGCCGCTAGAATGAGAAGCGTATCGCAGACCGATGCCGTAAGGACGACCGGCAGCGCCCTCAAGTAAGACGGCTGGTTCGCGCCTTGGTTAAATACGAACATATTTTGAACCCCTACGGGCAAAATGAGTCCAAAACCTAAAATGAGTCCATGTACGATAATGTCTAGCAAAACGATCTCCTCCATCTATGCGTCTTCACCTCTCCAGTATAAGCCGCTCCTCGCTTACGTCTCCATCCAAACGGTTGGTCTGCTGCCCAACCAAATGTTATAGTATAGCTGTTAGGAGAGGATCTGATGATCGACTGGAAACCGGACGACACGTCCGAAGCTCCGTTATATAGACAGATAAGAGACTTTTTGAGAAACAAAATCGCGCTGGGCGAATGGACGGTAGGAACGAAAATCCCATCGCAGCGCACGTTGGCTGAACGCTTTCAAGTGAATCGCAGCACGATCGTAAGCGCATTAAGCGATCTGATAGCCGAAGGTCTGCTGGAAGGCAACGGCAAGGCCGGGACCAAGGTCATCAACAACGCTTGGAGCCTGCTGGCCGCATCGCCTCCCCCGGACTGGAGCGCGTATGTGCAGGCGGGTACGTATTACCCGAACCAACCGGCCGTTCAGCACATTAACCGCGCGGAATTCCAGGAAGGAATGATCCGGCTTGGAACCGGGGAGCTTTCGCCCGAGCTGCTTCCGTCCGGGCAGATGAGGAGGATTTTTGATAACGGCTCCGTGAATCCCTTCTCGCTTGGCTACGAAGAGCCGAAGGGAAGCTTGTATTTGCGAACAAAGATAGCGGAGCACTTGCGGGGAAGGGGCATTCAGACGTCCTCCTCCAACATACTGGTTGTGTCCGGCAGCCTTCAAGGCTTGCAGCTCATCTCGATGGGATTACTGGAGAAAGGCTCGTCCATTCTCGTAGAGAAGCCTTCTTATCTCTATTCCGTACATGTGTTTCAATCGAACGCCATGCGGTTTATCGGTGTGCCGATGAATGAAGAAGGCATTCGGACAAATCTGATCAGCCGTTATAAGCGGGGGTATAACGCTTCGCTGCTCTATACCATCCCTACTTTTCACAACCCTACCGGCTTGCTGATGCCGGAGCCGCGACGCCAAGAGCTGATGAAGGTATGCGCGGAGGAAGGGCTTCCGATCATCGAAGATGACGCGTACGGGGAGCTGTGGTTCGACTCGCCTCCGCCTCTGCCGTTAAAGGCAAGGGATCCGAACGCTTTGGTGCTGTACTTGGGCAGCTTCTCGAAAACGTTAAGCCCGGGACTAAGAATCGGCTTTGTCGTCGCTCCGGAGCCGGTTATCGACCGGTTAGCCGATATCAAAATGCAGCATGACTACGGCTCCAGCTCGTTATCCCAGTGGGCGGCGTCCGAATGGCTGGGAACCGGGCTGTACCGTGAGCATTTAATTAAGATCCGGGCGCAGCTTAAGAATAGGCGGGATCTGACCGTACAGCTGCTGCAGACGTTTATGTCGGAGCTGGCCTCATGGACGGTCCCTTCGGGAGGCTTCTACATTTGGCTTCGCTTAACGGTGGAGGTCCCGATGCAAACGTTGTTTGAGCGCGCGATGAAAGCAGGCATTTTGTTAAATCCGGGGACCATCTATGATCGTAACGCGGGGGACTGCTTGCGTATTTCCTATACGTACGCCAAGCAGAGTGAACTCGAATGGGGACTATCGAAGCTCGCTGAATTGGTGAAAGAATTAGCTGCAGTTCGAAAGTAACTTTAAGCCCTTAGCCGCATGCCTATACTGGAATTCATCCAGCGTAAGAGCGGGTTTTCGTCACATGGGGTGGCTATACTGGATTTCATCCAGCGGAAAAAGCCTCATATCCGAGTATGAGTCCTCAAACGGGAAAAATGACTGCTGAAAATACTGGATAGGCTGAATATAGGATGTGATGCTCGAAAGTTTCTGTACGAAATCCAGTATAGGCTTAGTCGTTATTGCATGGCAGGCCGGCAGAGCCGTCTCTCAGACCACTCCATGACCTTTTGAGACAGCTCTTGGATTTGCGGAGGCAGCCTGCCGTTAATCGCCTTTCCCCGCTTTAAGCATATCGCCGATCGCTCCGATGCTGCCAAGCGTATCGACGGCGCGCGTCGGGATGAAGACTTTGTTAGCCGCGCCTTTCGATATATCGGTCAGCGCCTCTAGCGAACGGTAAGTCAGCACCATATCGTCCAAGCCGGCCGAGCGAATGAGCTCGATCCGATTCTTCTCCGCCTCGGCAACAGACGAAATCGCCTTAGCTTCGCCCTGCGCCTCCAGCACCTGCGCCTCGCGCAGCCCTTCCGCCTGGCGGATGCGCGCTTCCTTGTCGCCCTCCGCCTTCAAAATTTTGCTCTGCTTATCGCCTTCCGCCCGCAGAATCATGTCCTGCTTGGCCGCTTCCGCCTCAAGTACAATCGCGCGCTTGCTGCGCTCCGCCTTCATCTGCTTATCCATCGCGTCCTGAATGTCGGTCGGCGGCTGAATATCGATGACTTCGACCCGCTCGATTCTAACCCCCCACTTCTCCGTCGCTTCGTCAAGCGCGATACGGATGTCCGTCGAAATTTTCTCGCGGCCGGAAAGCGTTTCGTCCAGCTCCATTTTACCGATAATTTGGCGCATCGTTGCGGTACTGATATTGCGAACCCCGTATACGTAATCCGAAATGCCGTACGTAGCCTGATCCGGACCGGTCACCTGATAAAAAATAATCGTATCGATCTTCACCTGCACATTATCCTTCGTAATAACGGTCTGCGGCGGGACATTCGCCTGTTGGATGCGCAAATCATGATACGTCCGAACATGGTCGATAACCGGAATGAGGATGTTGATCCCCGGCGTCAGCAGCCGGTTGAACTTGCCCAGCCGCTCCACGACCCCCACTCTTTGCTGCGGTACAATCTTGACCGACATCGCTACGAATACGACAACGATCACCAATAAAATAATCGTTACAATTACGCCCACCCGTTCAACCTCCCTTTTTCCGAACCTGCAAAACAGCGCTGCCGCGGCTCACAACGATTACCGTCTCGCCTGTTTCAATCGATCCGTCCGAAACGGCGCTCCAAGTTTCATTGCCAACCTTCACAATGCCCGGGGCATTAGCGGCAATCGATTCCAGCACGACTCCCTGCTTGCCGACCATCTCATCCACGGCATCCTTGAAGCCGCGGGCGGAGTGAAACCGCCGTGTAAGCGGTTTGGTAAATAGGGTTAGAATAAGAACAACGACGCAGCAAACAGCAATTTCCAGAACGAGCGCTCCCGGCCAGATGAAATCGATCACGGCCGCGGCCGCGGCACCGATCCCAAGCCACAGCAAGTAGAACGTAAGCGTTAACATTTCTACGACGATCAGCAGGCCGGCCAGAATGAGCCATATGACCCACAGCTCCATGCTGTCACCACCTTTCTTTTCCTATCTATATTCGTTTACTTGCAGCCGATATGCTTTCATCACATAATAAGAAAACACTTGCCAAAAGGGGAAGGTTGTAGGTAGAATCGACAAAGGTTCTACATAGACAACCTACACCGAAGGAGCGCATCATCATGAAAAACGCAATTGGGGTTCACGAAAGGCCGCCGCTCGGGCAAAGCTTCATGCTTAGCCTTCAGCATCTGTTCGCCATGTTCGGTTCGACGGTACTCGTGCCGAACATACTGGGAGTCGATCCGGCGATCTGCCTGCTGATGAACGGGATCGGCACACTGCTTTATTTATGGATTTGCAAAGGTAAAATACCTGCTTACCTCGGCTCCAGCTTTGCTTTTCTCGCGCCAGCGTCCGCCGTCATCGGCACTCATGCGGGTGGAGGCGGCAATTATGCGGCCGCATTGGGCGGCTTTATTATAGCCGGCGTTATTTTCACGATCGTCGCCCTGATCATTCAAGCGGCAGGCACGGGCTGGGTCAACGTCGTATTCCCTCCGGCAGCAATGGGCGCCATCGTCGCCATCATCGGACTGGAGCTAATTCCGGTAGCGGCCCGGATGGCTGGTTGGATCGCGCCTCAGGATCCGGAACTCGCGGCAACCTGGTCGATGGATCCGGGGATCGTTGCGTTATCCGCCATCACCTTTGTGGTCACCATACTGGGCTCCGTGCTGTTCCGCGGATTTATGCGCATCATCCCGATCCTGTTCGGCATCGTGACCGGTTACGTCACGGCATACTTCATGGGCTTTACGGACTTTAGCAGCGTGGACAAGTCAGGTCTTGTACAGCTGCCGACGTTCACCTTTCCCGAGTTTCAGTGGACCGCGATCATTGCCATTGCGCCGGCTGCGCTTGTCGTAATCGCCGAACATATCGGTCACCTCGTCGTCACGGGCAATATCGTCGAGAAGGATCTGTCGAAGGATCCCGGCCTGCACCGCTCGATGCTTGGCAACGGGATTTCAACGATTCTGTCAGGCTTCGTCGGCTCCACGCCGAACACGACCTATGGGGAAAATATCGGCGTGCTGGCCATTACGAAGGTATATTCCACTTTCGTCATCGGCGGAGCCGCGGTCATCGCGATTTTGCTTTCCTTCTCCGGCAAATTTTCCGCGCTCATCTCCAGCATACCCGAGCCGGTTATGGGCGGCGTATCCCTGCTCCTCTTCGGCGTTATCGCCTCGTCCGGTTTCCGGATGCTTATTGAGTCAAAAGTCGATTACAGCAAGCCGACCAACCTGTTCTTAACGACGATCGTACTTGTTACGGGACTGAGCGGCGTAAAGCTGAATTTCGGCAATTTCTCGTTATCCGGCATGGCGCTGGCGACAGTCGTCGCGATCATGTTCAGCTTGCTGTTCAAGCTGTTTGAAGTAGCCAGGCTCTCCAACGACAGAGAGGCTTCGGGACATTAATCATAAAGGGCGGATCCTCCAGGCTTATGAGCCTGAGGATCCGCCCTTTATTTATTGGCGCTCTTATTGTGCGGAGGATGTGTCTGACTCCCGGATTCGCGTCTCTTCCTTCGCATGACGATTTTCCAAATGAGAAGCAAGGCCAGCAATCCTCCTGATCCGATAAACAGCAGCTTTAAATACCGTTCGACAAGCACGAATACCTGCTGCCACTGCTCCCCGAATAAATATCCGATCCCAAAGAAAGCAATCACCCAGAAAGCGACGCCCGTATAAGCATAGATTATGACGCTGCGGAATGGAACGCGGATAATGCCGATAAAATACCCGATGAATTGCCCGATGCCCGGGATGAAGAATCCGATCAAAAGCAGCTTATCCCCATATTTGTCATAATATTGGCGGGTCTTCTCCACGACGGACGGCTTCAGGAACAGCCACCTTCCGTACCTTTCGATTAGCGGCATGCCGAGCCTGTGGCCAATAAAATAAGTTATCGTAACGCCGGCAACCGCTCCCGTAAATGCCATGGCAATAGCGGGCAGCGCCTGCAGGACGCCTTTATAGGATAAATACCCGGTAAAGGTCAGCGTGCTGTTGCCGGGGGGAATCGGCAGGGCGATAAAATCCAATGGCAGGCCGATCAATAATACGAAATAGCCGTACTGTTCAAATAAACGCTCAACCAACTCGATCAGATTCATTCCTAAGCTCCTCGCATTTGCTTACGGTCGTCTAATGCTTCGACTCTCTTATCATAAATGGAAGCAATGCGAGACGGAATCGTCCCGGGTCGGTCACCCGCTCCCGCCATTTGTCTAAGTTCGGCCACGACTAGAGGCGGGGGAGGCAAGGGCAAAGCCGGACAGCCGATCGGTGGGCATCCGCGGCATCTATTCGCATCTTCATTCGCCTCCACATAAAATAAAGCAAAAGGAGTGGAATCAGCATGCCGTCCTATCGCATCATCGTCGACCTGTCCGACCGTAAGCTGCATCTATTGGATGGCAATACGGTTGTACATTCCTATCCCGTCGGTATTGGCAAGATGGTTACGCAGACGCCCAGAGGCGAATTCACGATCATAAATAAGCAGAACAATCCCGGCGGTCCTTACGGCGCCTTCTGGATGGGATTGTCGAAGCCTCATTACGGCATTCACGGCACGAACGATCCTTCCTCCATCGGCAGGATGGTATCGCAAGGATGCATCCGTATGTACAATGACGACGTTGTCGCCCTCTCCAAGCTGGTACCCGTTCGTACGCGCGTGACGATCCGGGATTAACCTGTCTATCCATCTATAAAAGGAGTTGTTCCGCAGGCCATCCTTAAAAATTTTAGAATTGGAAAAAGGGACATCCCGTCGATCTACCGACAAGATGTCCCTTCTACCTGCTGAATCCGCATATTTTATCCATATTGGAGAATCTCATAAATTCCTAATCGACAAAAAAGGAAACCCATGCTGCACAAGGGTTTCCGTGACATTCATTGGTATGCGGTAGAGAGGACTCGAACCTCCACGGGCATACGCCCACTACCCCCTCAAGATAGCGTGTCTGCCATTCCACCACTACCGCACATTGAAAAATTCCCGGTCATTCCATTCTCGCATCCGCTTCGAGGGAGAAGCAAATGGTGAGCCATGAAGGACTCGAACCTTCGACACCCTGATTAAAAGTCAGGTGCTCTACCAACTGAGCTAATGGCTCTCACTGTGACTGAACTTGCTCAGGAGAGCTGTCCGATCTGAGAAGGATATAAAAACCCGTAGGGGATTCGAACCCCTGTTACCTCCGTGAAAGGGAGGTGTCTTAACCCCTTGACCAACGGGCCGTATCAATTCTGTTGCCGAGTTATTCTCAAGACAACAAAAATGATTATATCAGCTAACCGGTCTTCGTACAAGCCTTATTTCAAAAAAAATTCATTGCCGTGAAATCTTATTGAACGGCTTCCGCCTTAAAGACATTGTCCAATTTCTCATCCGAAGTAAGTCTTTTCTTCAGCGGCACCTTAACGTCTCTTCCCAGCTCTTTAAAGAAGGTATCGACGTCGCATTCCACCTTGTCTACATAAACGGACAATGTGCCTTTTTCGATAATCGCTTCGTTGCCTTCGGCCGGCACGGTTACCTCAATCGAATATTTCTTCATTAACGTATTGCTATATCGCGCGAAAATCTCGAGCAATTCCTCATTGCTAAATTTCCCAATTGCTGCTTGTCCCTTGTTCGTGAAATTCAAACGTACTTTGTTCATATTCACAGCTCCTTATTTCAAATGAAACTTCTGTTGGGCGGTACGAGCAACTTATAACGAAAAAGACCACTCTCTAATCAGACTGATGATCTGAATATAAAGTGGTATTATATATCAGGAAAGCGAAATTTCGGATTATGCTTTCCAAGTTCACCTATATACATGGGTAAAAAATAAAATTATGGTGCGGTAGAGAGGACTCGAACCTCCACGGGCGTACGCCCACTACCCCCTCAAGATAGCGTGTCTGCCATTCCACCACTACCGCACATTTGAAATTACCGATTCATCCTTCACTCGCATCCGCTTCGAGGGAGAAGCAAATGGTGAGCCATGAAGGACTCGAACCTTCGACACCCTGATTAAAAGTCAGGTGCTCTACCAACTGAGCTAATGGCTCTTACTGTGACTGAATTTCGCTCAGACAGGCTGTTCCGAGAAAAAAATGGTGACCCGTAGGGGATTCGAACCCCTGTTACCTCCGTGAAAGGGAGGTGTCTTAACCCCTTGACCAACGGGCCGTATCAATTCTGTTGCCGAGTTATTCGAACCCTCGAGACCCGGTTAGAGCCTCCACGATTTCCAATCGTGCTCCTGAGCCACTTGGGTATCTCTCCAAATCTGGCTCCCCGAACAGGACTCGAACCTGTGACAACTCGATTAACAGTCGAGTGCTCTACCAACTGAGCTATCAGGGAAAAGTAAAAGTGACATTTAATAATTTATCATTATTCAGCCTTAAAGTCAAGCATTTTCAACGTTAATTTCCCGCGGCATTTGCCGCATGCATATTTTGAGGGGTCAAGCTTGCGCTTCCGCAAGTATTCCATTCCGCACTTGCCGCAAGTAAGCTTATAGCGATAAGGCTGTGCCTTCCGCTGAGCGCGTTCCGGCAGTGTCTGGCAATATCGCGATCCTCCTACGCGAGCGAGCAGCGTCTTGAAATCGGCATCACGATGCTTGTATCCGCGCTTCAAGATGTGCAGATGGTAATGGCACAGCTCGTGCTTGATGATTTTCTCCGTTTCTTCCCGGCCGAACGCCGCGAGCTGATGCGGGCTGATCTCGATATTATGCGATCCCGTGAAATAGCGGCCGCCTGTTGCTTTCAGTCTGCTGTTAAAGGTAGCCCGATGTAGAAAAGGTCTTCCAAAAAACGTGATTGAAACGTGTTCGACCCATTGCTGCAATGCTTCGTTATTCATTGATTATTCTCCCCCAACTACTTGAATTTTAAAGCCTCGATAGGCTACACTGTCAAGTAGGAATTATTAATGAGGTAACGGAACAATCCGAGGGGAGACAATCACCAGTCATGGCTACTATGCGGTACGTTTTATTTAAACAGAAAGAAAACATCTTTTTCGTCGAAATGCCGGAATCACATGCTTACCAGCTAAGCGCGCTAAATTTGCGGCTCCATAAAGAAATCGATAAATTAACGGCATCCGAAGTACCGGCACTGCCCTACGCCGTTGCGGAATGCAATGACGTCGATCTGCATGATTCATCGGTCTCCATCGTTTCCGGTCTAGCATATATTAACGGGCTGGAGAAAGATTTTGCCGGCATTCATGAGAAATCTTATCCGCTGATCTCGCTGCTTACGGAAATCCGCGCGCTGCAAGCGCAGCTTGAGCAGTGGTACGAGGAATACGAGGAAGAACGGATCAAATAGTTTGGACCTGCACGGACACTCGCCCTTCCCCATATGGTAATAGTACAACAAGTTGGGCCAGGGAGGAGGACGATGCGTATGCCGCAGTGGTTGTGCAACCAATTGATGCGCGCTTTTCAGAAGAAAGACCGCCGGCAGATCAAGCTGCTTAACGATTGCTGGTATTTCTACCGTAATAAGCAAGGTCCTAAGGAACAAGGCAACGGCACCGAATTTTTATTATGAGTTCAATACAATTATATGTAGAAAAACCGGCCTCTGTCAGGGACAGGGCCGGTTTGTTATGGATCGGCAATAATTATAAGCCGTTCATATACAGAATATCATCAAGCGGAAGACGGGTTGATGGATGCCCCGCAGCCGCTGCTATGCCGACAGGCAGCATCAGCGTCGGAAGATAACGGTCAGGAATCTGGAACAGCTCCTTTACTTGGTCACGGTTGTAGCCGCCCATTGGAACCGTATCATATCCTTTGGCGCGGGCCGCAAGCATAAGCTGCATTGCGACGAGTCCGGTATCAAACACAACGATCTCCTTCAGTCTCTCGGCCGGCAAGCCGGAGTAGTACCGCGTTGAATTCGCAATGAAATTGTTGGCCGCTTCCTCGGACATATACCCCGCTGCCGTGCTCGCCCCATATATTTAATCGGCCCTCTTATACATTTCCAAATCGCCGAGCACGATGATAATCGCGGACGCCTCAGCCACCTGCTGCTGATTATTGGCAATCGGTAGAAGCTTTTGCTTGATTTCCGGATCCGTTACAACGAGAAAACGCCAAGGCTGCATATTGGACGAGGAAGGCGCTTTTGTCGCTATTTCCAGCAATTCGCGAATTTCTTCCTCCGAAATTGATGCGCTGCTGTCGTACTTGCGTACGGACCGCCTTTCGTTCAGCACGTTGAAAAATAAAGCTTCCGTTTTCTCTCCTGTTTGAACCTTCACGGTTGAGTCGATTTGAGTTTGTGACATTAGGTTTCCCTCCTAAAGGAATGATTTCTCTAATCATGAATTCTCTAACTGTAACTTTTTTAAATACTGTAATAAATTTATATACAGTATAGAGCACATAACTATATCTGTCAATTATGTATCTTTGCTAACGTATTCCTCCAACCAACCAAAAAAGGGCCAGCCTGAGAATCAGGCGGCCCATTAATCATACGGCGCTCTAGCTTGGTTTACGCATCGTTAGCCCGACGCGGCCTTTCTTCTGATCAACGGTGAGTACCCATACGGTCACGTTGTCTCCGACCGACACGACCTCCATCGGATGTTTGACGAATTTATCGCTTATTTGGGAAATGTGAACGAGACCGTCATTCTTGATCCCGATATCGATGAACGCTCCAAAATCAATGACGTTGCGCACCGTTCCCTGCAGCTCCATGCCCGGCGTTAAATCCTCGATGCCGAGGACGTCCGTATGGAAGATCGGAGGCGGCAGCTCCTCGCGGGGATCGCGCCCCGGCTTCAGCAGGCTGTCCACGATGTCGCGCAGCGTCGGCACGCCTACGCCCAGCGCGGGAGCGGTAGCTGCAGCGTCTACCTGCGACAGACTAGCCTTCAGCTCCTCTGTTCCAAGCTGCTTGAGGTCCAGCTTCAACTCATCGAACAGCTTGTCTACGACATCGTAAGACTCCGGATGAATCGGCGTCCGGTCGAGCGGGTTGGCCGCTTCCGGGATACGAAGAAAGCCGATGCACTGCTCGTAGGATTTCGCCCCGAGCCGAGGCACCTTCTGCAGCTGCGTCCGCTTGGCGAAGCGGCCGTTCTCCTCGCGGTATTTCACGATATTCTTCGCGATGGTCGCGTTAATTCCCGCTACATAGGAGAGCAGGGAAGCCGATGCCGTATTGACGTCGACGCCGACATGGTTAACGGCCGATTCCACGACGCCGCCAAGCGTCTCGTCGAGCCGCTTCTGGCTGACGTCATGCTGATATTGGCCGACGCCGATCGCTTTCGGCTCGATCTTAACGAGCTCCGCCAGCGGATCCTGCAGCCTGCGCGCGATCGATACCGCGCTTCGCTCCGCCACGTCAAGCGCCGGAAACTCCTCTTGCGCCAGCTTGGACGCCGAATAGACGCTTGCTCCTGCTTCGTTAACGATAATGTATTTCAGCTCCGCGCCTGACCCCGCCGCTTTGCGCTTGCCGATCAAATCGGCGATGAACTGCTCCGTTTCGCGTGAAGCCGTACCGTTGCCAATGACGATTAGTTCAACCTTGTACTTATCAATTAATCCGTTAATCAGCTTCTCCGCTTCCGCAACCCTGTTATTCGGCGGGGTCGGATAGGACACGGCCACTTCCAGCAGCTTGCCTGTATCGTCAATCACTGCAAGCTTGCAGCCGGTCCGGAAGGCCGGATCGACGCCAAGCACGATGTTGCCGCGAACGGGCGGCTGAAGCAGCAGGTTCCTCAGATTGACGGAAAATATCGAAATGGCGTGCTCTTCCGCCTTCTCCGTCAGCTCGCCGCGCACCTCACGCTCAATAGAAGGCGCGATAAGCCGTTTGTAAGAATCTTCTATAACGGCAATCAGAATATCGCGGATCGGCTGAGCCGTGCCGTGCCGGAGCAGCTTGCGGGTAATATGCTCGTGTATCCGGTCTGCCGGAATATCAAAGCTGACCCGCAGCACATCCTCCCGCTCGGCCCGGTTAATCGCTAATATGCGATGCGGCGGCAGCTTGCGCACCGGCTCCTGGTAACTGTAATACATTTCATATACCGTTTCCTCGGACGCATTTTTGGCTTCGGTCTTAAGCAGCGCCTGATCAAACGTAAACTTACGGATCCAGGCGCGGATAGCCGCGTCGTCCGCGATATTCTCCGCAATAATGTCCATAGCGCCCTGCAGCGCGTCCTCTGCGGTTGCCACGCCTTTATCCGCATCTATATAACGAGCGGCTTCACCCAGAGGTTCTCCCTGCCGGGGCTGCGACCACAGCCAGTCCGCCAGAGGCTCCAAGCCTCTCTCCTTCGCGACGCTGGCGCGGGTCTTCCGCTTCTGCCGGTAGGGACGGTACAGGTCCTCTACTTCCTGCAGCTTAACGGAGCCGTTGATGCTTGCCTGCAGCTCGTCCGTCAGCTTGCCTTGTTCGTCGATTAAACGAATAACCTCGCGTTTGCGTTCTTCGAGATTCCGCATATATTGCAGCTTCTCTTCAATCGATCTCAGATCATTTTCGTCGAGCTCGCCCGTCATTTCCTTCCGGTAACGGGCGATGAACGGTATGGTATTGCCTTCATCCAGAAGCCCGACTGCCGATTTCACCTTTGAAATCGGGATCGACAGCTGCGCCGCGACACCTTTCACGATCCGTTCGCTTTCGGCGGCCTTCTGCTCCGCCGTCAGCTTTGTTTTGCCTGCACCGTCTTCAATTTCCTCTTTATGCTGCAATACTTTCGTGTCCGCCAAGCGTCTTGCTCCTTCCTATGCTTCATGCTCTCGTATAAGGGTTGTTCGCCATCTCATAGCCGATCGTCGTCCGGCCGCCGTGTCCGGGATATACGATGATATCCGGGCTCAGCTTATACAGCTTCGTTCGAATGGAATCGTACAGATCCCTCTCGCGTCCGCCCGGCAGGTCGGTCCGGCCAACCGACAGACGGAACAATACGTCGCCTGAGAACAGGTGGCTGCCGCATAAGAAGCTCACGCTGCCCGGTGAATGGCCTGGGGTATGCATCACCCGGAAGGCATGCCCGAGCAGCTTCAACGTTTGTCCTTCCTCAAGCGCGTATTCCGCGGCGTCCGTCGAGAGCGGAGGCGTGACATCCTGCCAGCGCATAGAACCGTTCTTACGCGGGTCGGTCAGCCAGTCGGCCTCGAGATCATGAATATAGACCGGGCAGCCCGCCGCCTTGCGCACCTCGTCCACTCCGCCCATATGGTCGAAATGGGCATGCGTCAGCAGAATGGCTTCCACCTTCACGCCTTCCAGCCGCTCCAGCAGCCGCTTCGGATTCATGCCCGGGTCAATGACGATGGCCCGCTCCTGCGGTTGTCCGTCGTCTGCCGCGGACGGTTCCTTAACCGAAATCAGATAAGCATTCGTTTGCAGCGGACCGAGTGTAAATGTCTCAATTCTCATCTCTGTACTCATAGCTGCTTAGAACGACTCCAGCAAAGTGCGAAGCTCTTTGACGATAACGGCTTGATAACCGCTGCCCTCGCCGTAACGGCGTCCCATCTCCTGCCGGGCAGCCGTAAGATTGTCCTGATAATCAGCGGCATCACGGTCCGGATTCGCCTGCTTGAACGCAATCATCGCCTCCTGCACATGGCTTGGACGCGGTCCCCATTGGCCGAGCACGGCGCCGCCCGTGTCTGCGAAGATGACAACCGGAATCGAGCGTCCGCCCATGGTCAGAAACTGATCCATCGTATCCAGATTTTCTTCCATAATGAGAACGTCAATCGGAATCCCGCTGTTTTCCAGCGCCCGGAATACAACCGGAATATTGCGGACCACATCGCCGCACCAGTCCGCCATCAAGATCAGGCAGCGGAGATCGTCGCGATTATTCAGCGATTCAAAAAACGACTTGTCGCTTTCATCCGTCCACTCGAATTTGTCCGACCAGCCGATGAACTGCTCTTTATTTTTGGTCATTCCGTCAATGAATTGCTGCGGGCTGATCCCTTTGCCCAGCTTTTCTGCTACGCTTTTGCTCATGAGTATCCCTCTTTCATCATTTATTAACGGCTATGTACGCAATCTTCTCCCATAGTATACCTTAAAACTTTTTGGCTCTGCGAATATACAGCACCAGTACAATAATGATGCATACGCCGATAATGGCATAAGCAATGTTCGAATAGATATCCATAAATTCGACGATTTCCGTCCAATTGTCCCCGACTGCCGCCCCGATGGATACAAGAAGCGAATTCCAAATCAGCGTACCGACCGTCGTGAACAACAAGAAAGGAACGAACTTCATGTGGGACATGCCTGCAGGAAGCGAGATCAGGCTGCGGATAAGGGGGACCATCCGGCAGAGGAACACCGCCCAATAGCCGTACTTTTCGAACCAGGCATCCGCTTTGCGTATGTCTTCCTTCTTCACCCGGAGGACGCGGCCCCATTTGTCGATAATTTTCTCCAGTCTCTCTACGCCCAGCAGATGACCGACATAATACAAAATAATGGCTCCAATGACCGAACCGAGCGTAGCCGTTACAATGACGCCGAGCGGCGTGAGGCTTGTGTAGGTCGTCATGAAACCTCCGAACGTCAGAATGACCTCCGAAGGAATGGGCGGGAACAAATTCTCAAGCGCAATCATTAATAAAATGCCAAAATAACCGTACTGCTCCATAATATCCGTAATCCAGCTCTCCATCCTTTACCTCCATCAATGACATGCGATGAACCAAGCAGAAATTCTGTCGGCGTCCTTGTCTGAAGACTCCAAGTCTTATCTTTGGACAACCTGCTCAATCGCTCTCGCTATTTTAACATATGGATGCGAGGGCCTTCCACTTTTGTCATGGTCTGACAAGCTGCCGCATAGACTAGCCTTAACCGATAAGAACAGGTGAGGTGGTCATTTTTATGTCCAAAGTATTTATTGTTACCAAGAGGCATATTCAGCTCTGGATCGTAGTGGCGGTATTGATTATTTTGGCCGGCGTCTACTTAAGCTGGAACCAGTCGCGTACGGTCAGCGGACAAGCCAGGGAGGCGCGCGTCATTCAGTTGGTGACCGGGGAGTTTAAGACAACCACCGCCGACGGCAAAGAGCTGGAAGTGTACCGCTGGGATCCAGGAACTGTGCATGTGGAGAAAGGCGAGCTGATCGAGCTGCAAATCAGCGGCGTGAACGGCAATAGCCATCCTTTTGTCGTGGAAGGGCTTGGGATCCGGGGAGAAGTCACGAAGGGGAAAACAACGACTGTGCGATTTACCGCGGAGAAGGAAGGCACCTACCCCATCCTGTGCTTGACTCACACCGATATGCGTCATGGCGGCCCTATGGTCGGCTATATTGTCGTAGATTAAGGACAACATTCGCGTGTCTTAGTGACCTTCGCTGCCCCGTGCGCATACATATGGGGTAGAGAGGAGTCGGTTATCGTGAAAGCAAACGCCCAGAAGCACACCGCCGGCTATCCGAGCGCGCGAAAAATACGAAGAGCCTGCAGCAACGAGCTGTATCGCACCGTTAAACGAATGAAGATATGGATTCCGAAGGAACAAATGGGGAAGGCTGAAGAGCTGTACTTCAAGAAGGTGGTCCTCAACCTGAAGTGGATCGTCGAGAACGAAAGCAACCGTAAGGTGCAGGCCGATTGGTGGGACGAGAATGTCAGCGCTGATATCGCCGAGCTGTGGGGGGTTAACCGCGATACGTTATGCGCAGCCTTCCGGGATGCTTACGGAGGATGAGAGAAAGAAAACCTGACCGTTTAGGCGGTCAGGTTTCTTTTGGCATGTCGTTTATTTCACTGCTGCCCCGCTTCCACTAATTGGTCGCAGGACACCTTTTTCGTATTTACCGGGTTGTTATTGATCGTGACGGTTGCCGTTCCGCTTGATTCGTCCACATTTTCGATCCAGACCGGGTCCTCGTCCAGCTTCACCTTAAACGTCTGCTCCGAATTGAAAATTTCCATCGCGCGAGCTGTATCCATTGCATCCGCACCTCCTGATCCCTATTATAGATCCTGCTTTATTTGGTCTCCTGCTCCATCGTATCGGTGGTCGATTCGTCGATTAAGCCGTTCTGCATCGTGACGTTGCCGCCGCCCAATCCTTCATTTACCATCCTGTCAATATCCATAAAATAATCGTCCCGGCCCTCATGCTTCGGCTCAGCCGATGTCAGATTTTCTTGATCATTCGTATCGGTCACTGGATTCTCCTCCTGTTTGCAGCAATTTACTCGAACGGCTCATTTGGAAGCCATCACGAAAAATATGCCCGAAAACGATGCCCGTCATGCATCCGTCCGCCGCTCAAAGCAGCGGAGAGAGCATATATAGGATGGACTCTGCCGTTTTCTGGCGCTTCGGCCTTTTTTTAAACTCCTGCAGCGCAAGCTCCCGGCTGTTTTGCAAATCGTTCATGAAATCCGTCTCCAGCCGTCTGATCGTTCCTTCGTCAAACAACACCGCATTTATTTCGAAATTGCTGTACAAGCTTCGCATATCGACATTCGCGGTCCCAATCATTGCCAGCATGTCATCGACGATCATCACCTTGGCGTGAACGAAGCCTTTCTCATACCGGTATACCTTCACTCCGGCGTCGAGCATTTCCTGGATAAACGATAACGTGGCAAGCAGCACAAGCTTTGAATCGCTTGGGCCCGGAATAATCAGCCGGACATCCACCCCGCTGAGCGCTGCCGTTCGAAGTCCCATGACCAACGAGGGATCGGGTATAAAATATGGCGTCGTAATGTAGATCCGTGAACTCGCCGCCGTTATCGCCGCGAACATCACCTCTCTTATTTTTTGATCGTTATGCCCCGGCTTGCTTGGCACAATCTGCACCCGCTCACGATACTCGCATGGATTCGCCGGCATATAGGCCGCGCTCTCCAGCTTCTCTTTTGCCGCAAAGGACCAATCATTCATGAACAGCTCCTGCAGAAAATAAACGGAATCGCCCTCCAGCTTCAAATGCGTATCGCGCCAAAAGCCAAGCTTCGGATCCTTGCCCAAATATTCGTCACCGATATTAATTCCGCCGATAAAACCGACCTTGCCGTCCACGACGACGATTTTGCGATGGTTGCGGAAGTTTAATCTTCTGTCGAAAAACGCAATTCGAGGCGGCAAAAAACAGGTGGTCTGAATACCCGCCTTCCTCAGCTTGGCGATATAAGCCTCATTTAAATGGAGACTGCCTATCCCGTCATAAACGACGCGGATGACTACACCCTCGCGTGCTTTTCGAACCAGCACCTCCAAGAAGCGAGTGCCGATCTCATCGTCACGTATCGTATAATAATCCAAATGGATATGATGCTTCGCTTGTTGCAGCTCCTCCAGTATCGAATCGAATGTCTCGCGCCCGTCAGTCAGCACCGTCGTCTTGTTTCTGCCCGTAATCGGAAAAGGAGCGAGTGCCGTCAGCATCGCGAACAGCTTCTTCTGCTCCGCCAGCTGCGCGTTTCCGGCGTCACCGGCATCCTTCACTTGCTCTGACATGCGGCATGCGAAATGCATCGTTTCGTCCTTATACGGATCGACCCGCTTGCGTCTTGTGAACTCGCTTCCCAGAATGAAATAGGCGATAAATCCGACGATCGGACAAACAAAGGCGATAAACAGCCACGCCGTCATATGCGCAGGCCTTCGATGCTCCAGCCAAAGAATGACGGCCAATTGCGCAACATAGAGGAGCAATGCAACAATAAGCCATAAAAGCCACATCCCCAAGTCCGATCACCTCTCTTCCTCGTTACCCGAAGCAGTTCACAGGTTTCTCTAGTTTGGGCTGCTCCCTGCCATCGTATACGGGAACAAACAGAAACGCCTATCGGTAAGCTCTTATAAGTAATAAACTTATAATTTACTTAGAATTGAAATAAGCCCGTCCGACTCTAAACGAATCGAACGGGCTTATTTCAGGCTGCTGCCCCTATTATAGTTCCATCGGGGTTCCGGAACCGGTATTCTCTATTTGCTTGAAAATAACGCGGTGCATGACTAGACGTCTGCTTAAGAAAGACGGCAACCGCCTGTAATGCAGGCCAAGCTTGTAGCCGATCAGTTTAGCTGCCGCTTCCGCAATCAGCTTAGGTATTAGCAGCCACTTGCCCGTACGAACAAGCTCCTGCAGCTGCAGCTTCACCAGTCTGGAGCCCGCTTTGCCCACCGTGCTGTAAGGGGTGATCCACGTATTGCAGCGCATCGATACGCCGTTATCGAAATATCTTCTGAACTGCTGTCCGATCGAGTAATCGTGCGAGTGATACACAACGGCTTCAGAGCAATAGGCTGTGCGGTAACCGCTCAAGATGCATCTGGCCGCCATAAATAGATCCTCATTGAAAATAACCGGCTCCTGGAAGCGTCCCATTTCCTCGAATACCTTCCTTTTTATAGCCGCACATACATTGGAACAGAAGAACGTTTTGATCCCGAGTGTTTCAATTTGCTCATACGATTTGATCTCCGATTGCTCCGGGTAATTATGCTGCCGGGCGAGTCGCTCCAGATCACTTGCACCCGGTCTTGCCAGCTGCCGGGCATATGCATATACGACATTCTCTTCGGACAGCAGCGGCTTCGTCAGCTGTTCGATGAGCCGTTCGTCATAGGGAAGCGCGTCCTGCGTCATGAAGAGCAGAATGTCTCCCGCAGCCTGCTCCGCCGCCCGGTTCCGGGTGCCGCCGTGATCGAATTCGCTGCGCTCTACGGAGAAGAGACGAGCCCCCGCTTCTTGCGCTCTCTCTTGCGTTCCATCGTTAGATTGTGAATCAATAATAATGATTTCATAAGGCTTGACCGTTTGCCCTTGCAGCCGTTCGATAAGACCGGTTAGCTCGGTTCCTGCATTTAATGTCGGGATAATGACGGATACTTTAGGCGCTGATCCGTTGTCAGTAAGCATTTTTGTTGATCAAGCCTTTCAGTATGGTCTTGAAAATAATTTTGATATCAAATAAGAACGACCAATTCTCAATATAAAAAATATCGTGCATAATGCGGTCTTGAATCGACGTGTCGCCGCGCAGGCCGTTCGTCTGGGCCCAGCCCGTAATACCGGGACGAATCTGATGCTTAATCATATATTTCGGAATTTCCTCTTTGAATTGATTTACGAAATAAGGACGCTCCGGCCGAGGCCCGACCACGCTCATATGCCCGAGCAGCACGTTGAAGAACTGCGGCAGCTCATCCAGGCTCGTGCGGCGCAGGAACGCGCCGAACCGCGTCCGCCGCGGATCGTTCTCCACCGTCCACTGCGTATCGGATGCCGTATCCGACTGGACATGCATGGAACGGAACTTGAACATGTGGAACGTCTTGCGGTCCAATCCCATCCGCTCCTGCTTGAACAGAATCGGGCCGGGGGAAGTCAGCTTGAGACCTATAATAATAAACAGCATAATTGGTAAGGTTAGAAGGATAGCCATAATCGAAAAAGCAATGTCGAACCAACGTTTCAAAATCCGGTTGCTCAGTTCGTCAAGCGGTACGTCGCGAACGTTAATGAGCGGAATGCCCGCAAAATTATCGAAGAACGGTCTCGCCGGCAGCAGATCGAAGAAATCGGGGATAATGAGCGTCTTCACGCCCGTCTGCTCGCAGATCTCGATAATCTCCGCATACTTCGCGTGAGCGTCCAGCGGAAGCGCAATGATGACTTCATCGATGGGGTTGTTCTCGAGCTTCCTCTTCAAGTCGTCCAGCCTGCCGATAATCGGCTTCAAGTCCCGATACTCGGGGACGTGCTCCGTTTGAAAGTCATCCAGAAAGCCAACGACCTCGTAGCCAAGCTCAGGATACTGCTGAAGGTTCGTATAGAAGCCTCTTCCAACCGAACCCGCCCCTACGATAAGTACAAATCGTTTGTTGTAACCGCGGCGGCGGAGCGAGGAAAGTGTCGCCTTGACCCAATAGCGGTATGTAGCAATCGCAATGAAATTCATGATGAAGAATATGGCGAGAAATTCGCGGGAAATGTGTACTTCTCTCGTGATAAAGAACAAACTAAGCAGCCCAAGGAAGCTGAACAATTGAATTTGCAGGATCTTCAACACTTCATGCGAATAATTTCTTCGACGCTTCGGCGAATAAAACTGGAGGTAGAAGCCTACCAGGACTGCCGAGAAGGAGTAAATCGTCCCCCACAATAAGTAGGTCGAGAACGGTACAGAGTCTATGCTGGGGAGTATCCCGCTGTAAAATTTAAGCCAATAGGCGGCCAGAAACACGACCAAAGTGATGA
Source organism: Paenibacillus harenae DSM 16969 (assembly GCF_000422465.1). Lineage (GTDB taxonomy): Bacteria > Bacillota > Bacilli > Paenibacillales > Paenibacillaceae > Pristimantibacillus > Pristimantibacillus harenae. The sequence continues at coordinate 211,857 of NZ_KE383845.1, forward strand.
ACAAATCCGCAAGCATATATAATTGCGTCAGAAACCGTTGGTTTTGTCGGAGCATTTCGCCGATTTCACCTGCATTCTCTTATATTTCGACTCTATCAGCATTGTATCAAATATAGGCTCATTCGAGAACCCTAAATATTACCACTTATTTCAACTTACGGCTGGATTTGTGGTTTATGACTCTTGGATTGATGTACTTTGTTCAATATCCAACTCCGCTTTTGCAGCATCCTGGGAAGTGATTTAAGGATGAACGGCCAGCATGCTAATAAACCGGGCTCGCGAAGCACAATGTAGCCCAGCTTGACGGCTTCTGACGCCAGGATCAACGGGATCGTAACAAATGAATGCCAGCCAAAAGTCTCGTTTTTCACTAAAGTGAAAAATTGATTTTGATAGGAATGCCTTCGTACGAATAAAGGGATGTTTCCTCGTCCGCCCTTCTTCCAGCCCCGATGATGAGCCGCATGAGCGGTGGCCACATAATAAGAGGTCCATCCAAGCTTCTGAGCACGCCATGCCACGTCAACGTCTTCCTTATAGGCAAAGAAGTCCTCGTCAAAAAATTGGCCTTCCATTGCAATGTCCTTTATCATGGCGCTTCGATAAACGGCGGCGGCTCCGGATACGCCGAATATAGAACGGGATTCATTCCAATTCGCCGATGGTTCGCCTGCTGCAAGATCATAACCTTGTCTGTTCCGCTTCATGCCGATTCCTGCGCTATCCATGATAGCGGGGTTATCGGCAAAAACAAGCTTTCCTGTTGCGCTTCCGATCCGTGGTTCCCGTTCCATAACTTCGATAATTTCAGCAACATAAGAAGGGGAAAGCGTAACGTCCGGATTCAGAACGAGCACATAATCGGAAAGGGTTTGGCGGATTGCCTGATTCTGGCCTCCCGCAAACCCGTTATTTACATCGTTCGCTATAAAATGAACCTTCTCTGCATATTGCTGCACGTACTTAGCGGTGCCATCAAAAGAAGCATTATCGATCACGATAATGCTTTCTATAGGATGACTTTGCTTGAATACCGCTTTTAGGCAATCTTCTATATCCTTTTCACTATTAAAGGTAACGATACAAACACTTACTGTAGGCATAGCTTTTATCACTCACTGTCTTTGAGATAGTGGTTAAGGGCTTCTCTCCATGGACGCAGCTGACTAAGACCATTGCTCCGGATAGCGCTGCGATCCATTACGGAGTAAGCCGGCCTAGGTGCTGGTCTTGGAAAGTCAGCCGTTGTACATGAATGGAGCTGAATCGTAATCCCGCTATCCTCAAAGATCGCTTTCGCAAAATCATACCAAGAGCATATCCCGCTGTTTGAAGCATGATAGAGACCAAAATAATCTGTTTGCACCAGTTCCAACAAAAAAGCTGCCAAATCATAAGTATAAGTTGGCGAGCCTAATTGATCGGCAACAACCATTAATTGATCGCGTTCACTAGCCATTTTCAACATCGTCTTCACGAAGTTATTGCCATACTTCCCATATACCCAAGAAGTCCGAACAATATAGTAGCGGTCGTGCAAGGTTTGAACCATTTGTTCGCCCGCCAGCTTTGACTTTCCGTATACTGTTTGCGGATTTGTCTGGTCGTACTCATTGTAAGGAACCGCGCCCGTTCCATCAAAAACGTAGTCTGTGCTAATATAACAAAGCTTCGCACCTGCTTCTCTTGCAGCTACCGCAACATTTCTCGTCGCCGCCGCATTCACACGAAAAGCCTCGTCCGGTTCGGACTCGGCTTTATCGACAGCAGTATAGGCGGCACAGTGAATAACAACGTCAGGCTGGTGTTCCGCAAAAACGTGACGGCACTGATCGATATTTGTTATATCAAGCATTTCTCGACCTAAGCCGATTATTTCCGCAGCGTCTGTTGACCACTCCGTTAACTCTCGTCCAAGCTGGCCGTTCGCTCCTGTCACAACGATTTTTAGCTTATTCATTAATTGCTCGCCTCCAGGCGCTCCTTATACTGCGTTTCATAATACTGTTGATACGTCCCTGATGCTACCTGCTCCATCCATTGTTGGTTGTTAAGATACCAACGGATCGTTTCCTTAATGCCATCCTCATAATTGTACATCGGCTTCCAGCCAAGCTCATTACGAATCTTGTCGGCATCGATCGCATAACGGCGATCATGGCCAAGCCGGTCTTTCACGTAAGTAATAAGCGATTCCGGCTTACCAAGTTGTTCCAAAATCGTGCGAACGACTTGCAAGTTATTCCGTTCGTTACGACCGCCTACGTTGTAAACTTCGCCATTTTTTCCTTTGTGAAGCACCAGGTCGATCGCGCTGCAATGATCTTCTACATACAACCAATCGCGTACGTTTAACCCGTCACCGTAAACTGGCAGCGGCTTATCCTGCAGCGCATTTTGGATCATCAACGGAATAAGCTTCTCTGGAAACTGATAAGGCCCATAATTGTTCGAGCAGCGTGTGATATTGACATTCAACCCGAACGTTTCGTGATAAGCGCGAACAAGCAGATCCGCTCCAGCTTTACTTGCCGAATATGGGCTATTAGGCGCAAGCGGCGTATCTTCTGTAAATAGGCCTGTCTCACCTAACGTGCCGTATACCTCATCCGTTGATACTTGAACAAATTTATTCACGCCATACTGCTTCGTAAGATCGAGAAGCGTCTGTGTACCAAGAATATTCGTTTTCACGAAAATATCCGGCTGCAAAATACTCCGATCCACATGTGACTCAGCCGCAAAGTTAACGACTGCATCTACGCCAGCTTGTAACAGAGGCTCGAGTTGTGCCCGCTCTGCAATATCTGCTTTCACGAACTTGTAGTTTGGATGCTCTTCAATAGATAGCAAATTTTCGAGATTGCCCGCATAGGTAAGGGCATCCACATTAATAATCTCATAGCTCGGATATTTGTTGATCACATATAAGACGAAATTACTGCCGATGAATCCAGCCCCGCCGGTAATTAATAATTTCATGAATCTAACTCACCCTTCATATACAAAGTTGATTTCAGCTTCGGTCAGCACGGGATGCTTGGCATCCTTGTCCGACAGGATTGGGGTTGAAGTCGGCCAATCAATGGAAAGTGCTGGATCGTTCCAAGCGATCCCCCTATCATGCTCAGGGGAATATAGGGCATCAACTTTATACTGGACCTCGCAATTTGGAACGAGTGTGCAGAAGCCATGCGCAAAGCCCTGAGGGACTAGCAGCTGCCGTTTATTGGCTGCACTCAGAATAAAGCCTTGCCATTGCCCGAATGTAGGCGAGCCTTTACGAATATCGATTACGACATCATAAATAGCACCTGCTGTTGCACGAACCAGCTTCGTTTGGGCTTTCGGTGTCAATTGGTAGTGCATACCGCGAAGTACACCTGCATCGGCAGATAAGGAATGATTATCTTGAATAAAAGCAAATGGTATTCCATTAGCATGTGCTACTTCTTCGTTATAACTTTCCATAAAGAAACCGCGGTGATCGCCGAAAACAGTAGGCTCTAACAGCTTCACTCCAGGAAGCATCGAATCAATAATTTTCATGAGTCACCTGCTTTTTTATAGTTTGAGCTTACCAAATTCTTCTCCAAACGCTAATTCTTTCGCTAACTCATTTGCTCTCGTCAATGAAGCATGCGTCCCTGCATCCGTCCACCAGCCATGAAGTATATCATAGCTGAGCTCGTCCGCTTCGATATATGCATTATTCACATCTGTTATTTCCAACTCGCCACGATCAGAAGGTTTAAGCATTTTGACAATGTCGAACACCTTGCTATCATACATATAGATCCCCGTAACAGCATAACTGCTCTTTGGTTGCTTTGGCTTTTCTTCTATTGAGATTATTCTATCACCATCCAATTCAGGCACGCCATACCGTTGTGGATCGTGCACCTCTTGAATAAGGATTTTAGCTCCCTTTTGTTGTTGTCTGAAGTTATGAACGAATGGAAAGATGCTGTCTTCAAACACATTATCTCCGAGAATGACAACCATTTGATCTCCATTTACAAAGTGTTCTGCTAAACCAAGTGCTTGTGCTATACCTCCAGCTTCATCCTGAACCTTATAAGTAAGAGCGACTCCGAACTCGTGTCCGCTCCCAAGCAAGTTTACGACGTCACCCATGTGCTCTTTACCGGTTACGATAAGAATATCTTGAATATCGGCTTCTTTAAGCTTTGCTATGGAGTGGAATATCATTGGGTACTTTCCAACAGGCAATAGGTGCTTGTTGGTTACCTTTGTAAGTGGGAATAGGCGTGAGCCGGTTCCTCCAGCGAGAATTACACCCTTCATAAATTATGAACTCCTCTTATCAGTTATCTTATTATTGGATTCTATTTCTTTTTTGCAATTCACATAAGTCTTTTAATCCGCTTTCTAAAGAATACTCTGGTTTCCATCCTAGTATCGAAAAGGCAGATGTATTATCTAGGCAACTTTCTTTGATATCACCTTTTCGCTCATTTTCGTATTTAGGCTCTAAGTTAGTATTTAAATTATTTTGTAATTGTCTTAATAAATGATTAATGGATGATTTACTATTTGTACAAATATTCAAGGTACTTTGACTTCCCTTTTCGAGTGCAAAGATATTAGCCCTAACAACGTCTTTTACGTAAACAAAATCACGAAATTGCTCACCGTCACCATGTATGACAGGATTTAATCCTTTTTGTAATCTGTCCATAAATATCGAAATAACACCCGCTTCACCATGTGCGCTTTGTCTTAAACCAAATACATTACTATACCTAAGTATTGTATAGTCCAACCCAAATAATTCTGAATAAGTCTTAATATAAAGCTCAGGTGTATATTTCGAAATCCCATAAAAGGACATAGGTTGAATTGGATGTAACTCATCTACAGGTAAATAGATTGGCTTTCCATATATTGCAGCCGAAGAAGGATATATTATTTTGGAGCAGCCTGAATTCTTCATATTCTCTAATATACTTACTGTCCCTCTTATATTTATCTCTTCATCTTTTATAGGATCTTTAATTGAATGATTTACATTTATTTGCGCTGCATTATGAATTACAACGTCGGGTTTCTCATCGTGAAAAACTTCTCGCAACTTTTCAGAATTAATATCAATTTCATAAAAAGAGCACGACTTATTGATATTCTGAATTACTCCAGTGGTAAAATTATCGATTCCGATGACTTTATGTTCGAGACTAATTAAAGAATCTACAATATGTGATCCAATAAATCCTGCTGCACCTGTTACAAGTACTTTCACTATTGCTCCTCCAGTTTAGAAATACCATCTTCAATTAATTTCAAGTAAACGTCCTTTAATTGATTCTAATTCGACAACTTCATATTTACTTATTAGATATTTCGCAGCTGTAGTTGTCAGATCTCTCGATGAAATGTAAAGATATTTACAATCATTACCTACTAACTCTTGTATATATCTCTCTAAAACTACTGGATCCTCTTCATAGGTAAACATCCACCCAAGTTGTTCGGAATAGTACAAAACAGGATATTCTTCCCATCTTAGAAGTCCTATCTTAATAGGAAGACTACTTTTTGTTTTTGTAAAATATTTATTTAATTCCTCGCCATCTTGCCTTTGAAGGCGTGCATATTCTTTGTTACCTGTAAATCCATAATGTTGATAAAGGAATAATAATTGTAGGACCAAGAACACAAGGACTATTATAGTAATTGAGCTTATTGCAATACGACTTTTTGTGAATTTTTTTATTTTATCTATAATCGCTTGAAATCCTGCCCCAATTAACAATGCTCCAATAGGAACTGTTGGTAAGAAGTAGTAAATATGATTAGATAAGATTGCATATCCTGAAACAAATTCGAATATAAAAACACATATAAACCAAACTAAAAATTCTTGATTTGACGAGAACATTTTTTTGGAACCAATAATAGCAAGAAGTATCCCCAAGGGTGAGAAGTAGATAACGAGATACTTAAAGAATAAGTCCCAATAATCCACATCAACAAATTTCTGTCCAAAATTCTTTAAAATAAGATTACTTAGAATTCCAGACACGTACGGAGTATCAGCTCTAGCATTAATTATATAATAATAAAATAAAGTAATTATTAATGAAAATACTCCACTAGTAAAGATCATCCAAAAAGATTTCCGAGAGAACTGCTTACGATTTTTATATAAAAGATACATATAAACTGGCAGCATATATGCGTTCGTTAATTTTACTAGCATTGAAAGTGTTAAAATGAAAATAAATAAAACTAGTTTACTCCTTTTTGGATCATCGAGAAACTTTTGAAATAAACAGAAGGAAAACAGCAAAAAGAATATTACTTCACTCTCAGGCATAAATGTCTTGGAATAGACGATGTACTGGCTAGAAAAGCAAAAAATTGCCATAGTTGTAATTATTCCTAACATTCCTAAGTATCTCTCTGCTATCTTATAAATAAATAAGCAACTACCTAAATAGAATAAAATGGATAATATCGAACCGAAACTAGTATGTATACCAAATATAGAGTATAATGCAGCTACTATCAGAGGCATTAATTGAAATTCTAATCCTACTGTCATTGGGAGTGTCGAACTTAGTCCTTCTCCTCTATCTAACGTTGGTGAAAAAAAAGTTGATGGGTCAATTAATATATTTCTTGCTATTGTTGCTACATCTAATTGTCTCAATGAATGTATCGTACCTATGATTTCTGTAGAATCAAAGTAGAGAAGTCTGGGAATCAATGATAGAATCACTACAATGAGACTTATATAAACTACTATTTTCCCTTTCATCACTTAACCCTTTCCCATTATTATTACACCAATAACTATTACTGTTAATCCGGCTAATTTAGGAAAATTAACAGTTTCCTGGAATAATAAAATTGACATAATAAATACGAAAACATACCCTAGGGAAACCATTGGATACGCATTACTTAATTGAGTTTGAGATATTACAACTAACCACAAAATTGAACTTATCACAAAACAACACATACCAATCAGAATTGAAGGTGTAGTTGAGATTATGAATAACTTATCTGTAAGTTGTTGTAATGTAATCTTACCTACTTTGCTCATTCCTACTTTTAACAAAACCTGTCCTACGGATCCTAAAAAAATCGAAACTAAAGCTATTATTATGTTTTTCAAGTATGTTCCTCTTCCCTTATGCAGTTCCTTTTAACGATTTTTCAACGAGCAATCGGTTATTTGTAATTATTCTTTTGCTCTTTGAAAGTAAACTAATATATCTATTAATTGTTTTAAATATCTTCATCTTACTTTTCCCTTCTTTTTTATCATATCTAAGTACTAAACCAACTTCATCAATTTTCGCGTTAATTAGATTGAGCTTGATCAAAATTTCTGCCATACAAACGAACCCTGTCTCTTCAACAAAGTTATCTCTAAATACGTTATGAGCCTTTTTCAGGATAGGAACAGAGTATGCTCGATAACCACACGTATAATCACGCACCCCTTTAATTCGGAAGAACGTCTTTAAAACTGTGCTTGCTCCTAGGCTCAGAATCTTTCGATGAAGAGCTAGCCCAACTTCTTTCCCTGCTTCTGCATAGCGAGATGCAATAACAACATCTGCGTTCATTACCTTCATCTTCCTAATCATAGATCTTATTAATAATGGATCATGTGTATTATCAGCATCTAGTGCTATTGCTACATCCTCATCCGATCCAGTTTCCGAGATATAACTAAGACCGTTCTTCATCGCTTTCCCAAGACCTTTATTTACAACATGGTCAATAATATGTATCGGAATCTCCTTACTAAGACTCTGTGAAATGCTAAGAGTTCTGTCGCTACTCCCATCATTTACAATAACGATTTCATATTCTTGTTTATCTTTTTCAAACATTGTTTTAACCTTATGGCATAGTAATGGAAGAGCTCTTTCCTCATTGTAACATGGCAATAGTATAAAAACTTTCATAGTAACCTCCATAAATTTATTCTCATATTTTTAACATGACCTTGTAATAAAAAGCTTCCCACAATATTTTTAAGTCTTTTTACAAAGTTCCAACTTCGTTGTACATCGCTTTATATTTACTCTACTTCTGCTAATCCCACCTATCATAATGGATTGAATCCATTGGAAAGCATCATCCGAGTCAGTATAATGATATATCGGTCTTCTAGAGTTCGGTATTTAGACCATCCATGAATATACTTTCGAGAGTATCAATTGTTGGTTCCCACTTCCATTCATTAGCAGTAACTCTACCATTTTCAATTAATTTATTCCGTAAATCAATATCAAGTATCAATCTGTTTACCGCTTGCTTTGCTCCTTCAATATCACCCATTTTTACTACCAAAGCATTATAGCCATCCACAATATATTCATCATATCCTGTTACTTCACTTACTACACAAGCACCACCACAAGCCATCATTTCCAAAGGCGGACCAAAAAAACCTTCTACTCTACTCATTTTCAAAATAATATCACAACTTGAATATATATCTCTCATTTTCTCCATTGGAACTTTCTCAAAGAAGTAATCACATCTCCAACCTTCCCTTGGTTTTCCAGCAGAACTTATACACCATATTTCACAGTCGAGGTCTTTAACAGCAAGAAACGCATCTTCCATACCTTTATATGGTATATCAATTGGCCCTTCTAACAATACACGTATCTTATTCCCTTTTGAAACAATCGGTTGCGTTTGATAAATTATCTCCTCATCTAGCCCATTCGGAACATAATAAGAATCTTTATTGAACGTTGATTTAAGCCAGCCTTGTATCCATTTAGCCTCAGTCATAAACTCAAAGTCCATCTTATAGGTATCTACTGTCAATTTGTAATCTCTTGAGTCTGATTCATGAAACCTGCTTTCATCGGATTGCACAAAATAAAATTTTCTTAAACTAGGTATATTTAGAACTGTATATGCTGTCGACCACCCTGTTGCAATAATAATATCTAAATTATCCGGTGCCTGGGTTAGTGGAATGATTTGCACCTTTTGGTTTGGAAACCAATCAATCGATGTCTTATCATCTTCAGTAACCATAACCACATCATATCCTCTTTCTAATAACCTATTAGCGTGTTGGCATATGACTGCTATCCCCCCGGATATGCCACATCCTGGAATTACATACGCAATCTTTGGTTTTAGTATCCCTTTTATTTTGTGTTCTTCTTTCATTAATTTTAGCCAATGATCATCTTCATTTTTAAAAGATAACTCAAGATTATTGTCATGTAATCTGAGATTCGTTAATATCTCGGGCACAGACTTAAATTTGAATCCAAAATAAGACAATCTCAACCAAAGTTCATGGTCTTCTCTATATTTCATCGCAGTTTTCAATCCACCGACTTCACGAAGTGCATCTAATTTAGCCATAACTGTACTTTGACATGGCACACAAATTTCACTAAGCATAGAGTAGTCACAATCCGGGCTGAAGATCTCTTGTTTATCTTCAATATCAATAACTCTACTTCCATCTACAATGGCCCTCCAACCACCGTAGACAATATCAACTTTATATTTCTCCAAATACAATAAAGAAGTTTCTATCCGTTTCGGATCTGCAATGTCATCACTATCCTGGAAAGCAAGATATTTCCCTCTGGCTTCTTTAATTGCTTTATTTCTACCTCTTACTGCATTCCCACTATTATTAAAAAAATAAAACACTCTTACTTTAGGGTGATTCTCATATATTTTAACTATTTCTAAGGTTGGCTTCGGGGACCCATCACATACTAATAGGAGCTCTATATTTGAATATGTTTGGTTTAGAATCGACTCTATACTTTTTATTAATACATCCGTACGGTCATAAATAGGAATAACAACAGATACTAGAGGATTGTTAGTTTGTTCTACTCCTAAATCAGTTTTGCTAACCAAAGGTTTATAGTTCGAAATATACTTTGGCTTAATTTGCAGCATTTTCTTTACTGCCCACTTAGGATTGCGAAGCGCTTTAATAACTCTTCTTTTAAAATCTCTATAAGCAGTAATCGTCTTCCACGCTCTTGATTTGTAAATTTGATCGACTTCTTTATCTTTTTCTCGGTTTAATTCCATTAGATAAAGAGTGTTGTTTTCCTTTTGCGATACTTCTGATTGCAATTGTTCTACATTTTTTTCTAGCTCTTGGCATTTTTGTTCAATACCAAATTTCACTTGTTCCATTTTTGCTAATTCTGATTTGTTTTTAATAACTTCAGATTCGTATAATCGTATTTGTTCATTAAGTTTATCCACAATATGAACCAAATTTTTTAGATCATCCGCCTGCTTAATTGCAACTCTCTCTCTCTCTTCAATTTCTCCCTTCAATTCTTCAATCACCTCTAGTAAATAAGATAAATTCTTTTCTTTTTGAACAACTTCTCTACCAATAAACATATATATATCTGAAAACACGCTTATATTAGATGGAACATTTATATATTTCATTCGGCTTGCCCATTCTACCGCGGGACGATAAAGGCTTTCAAATTCCTTTACAACATTCCTTGCATCATGATTTTCTTTAATAAGTTCAATATTTTTTAATACATTTTCCTCATAATAACTTTCATTTATTAGTTCATTCAATTCATCTGTATTATATTGAGCTTTCATTGTTCGACCTGAGAAATTCTTTTCTCTCAACAAATGATAATTACTTGGAGTTAATATTCCATCTCCACCATTATAATCATAGATTATTACACATTTCCCACAAGCAGCAGCCTCTAGAACGCCTCTGCCAAGTGTTACTACTATGTCAGACCTCTGAATAATTTCGCTTGTATTCCACACATTATTCGTTTTTCCTACAACTTCAAACTCCATATTTCTAAGCTTACATAGATTTATAAGCGTATTTTCAACTTCTTCAGTATATCTATTTGAAAGCAATAAGAGTTTCTTAGGAGTTTCATTGAATTCATTAGTTTTTTTAAATCTATCTAAGTTGACACAATTTCTAATAATTTGAATTAAATTCTCTGCAATATTGTGCTTATCGATTAGATGTAACTTCACTTCTTCACTAACAGCAATATACTTGTAAATATTAGGGATTTTCAAAGGAATTTCTTGCCATGGAAGTATCCCATGGCATACAAAAACCATAGGAACATATTGGTATTTTGTGTAAGCGGCAAATGCTTCAGCAATATGTTGAGCATGAATAAGATCAATATCTTCAGGGAAATCATTAAAATCATCCGAAACAATTATCCCATACTCTTGAAATCTCTGGACCACTTTACCAAGTCTACTTGAGTATAAGAACAATTCATGACCTTGGTTGATTAATTGTTCAATTAAAGTATATGTTAATGTTTCACTACCCCCATGTGTCTGTAAGTCATGGATTGTAAATAGTATTTTCATAAGACACCCGCCATTTCAATTTATTAAATATGCATTATTAAATAATTCTTCCCCCCAACGATAAAGTGGCCTACCGAAGTCCGATTCCTTATGAATAGCTTTACCTTTTCGCAGAAGCCATTTTTGACCGTAAGAATCGAAAGGGAAATGATTTATATAATAATCACAAGTTTCTTCCCAATGCTGGATAGATAGCGATTTCCCATAGTGTTGACAATAAAACTCTGTAGAAATCTTTTCATTATGTGAATAACGAGGCTCTCTTGAATCTGTTCCTTCGAAAACGATATTGTTGTTAGTTGCTCTCCACATCATAATAATATCTCGACGTTCTGGACCAAAATACTTACGAAAGTTCATTAAGTTTTGTTGGTTATCTATAGGCAGTTTATCATTTTCGGTAATATATGCATCAAATAGTTTTATCTTAACGATATCAATTTCCTTTGATCGTTCAGAATCAATAAATCCTCTAATATCGCCAACATATCGTTCATCCGCATCTGCACAAAAAAACCATTCCGGATTGAACTTCTTCCCAAATTCCATAATCGATTTACGATGTTGTGTTTCAAGTACTATTCTCCGACTTGGCTCAGGTGACCAATTGTAATTGCGGACAATCCCTATAACACTTTCATGCGATGAGATAATCGAGAAAGTATTATCTGTACTTGCATCATCGTAACAAATAATCCCATCTGAAAAACTGGCTAGATGGTCTAAAGTATCTTTAATAATAAGCGATTCATTTCGAATTCGTAACAGTGAAATAATCCTTGGATGAGATGGTATCCTTTTGTCGAATACCATTACCCTTTCCTTATCCAACAACTTTAAACAGTAATCTAATATTCCCATAAATGCTTACTCCTGAACATTCCATCAGCAATTGGAATACCATTTCGATTTTTTTTTGTAACGACCTCAAACTTCCCAATAAAATCTTTTCTATCAAATGGAAACATAGATAATTCATCAGAAATCGCCACACTAACAAAGTATTTACCTCTAACAAAATCATTTTTCGGTATTAATAATTTGAATAATGAATGTGATTCATTAAAATAAATATCATCTCTGACTGTACTATATAAAGTAACCACACTTCCCATTGCATTATAAATAATTACCCCGACACCAAAATTTGCTATCTCCTCATTAAATTTCAAACTAATACTAATCTCAATATCATCATCAATAGAATATACGTTTTGATTTATATGCACATTTTCGATTACAATTTTAGCCTCTTGATTAATAACGCTATTCTCGGTTGCATGTAACTTTTCTTTCTCGTCATTCATGTAATCTTGATACTCTAAACATATCTCATCAGACGGACCAATCATTTTTAGCTCACCTTGATGAATCCAGATTGCCCGGTCACAGAAATTTCGAACACTTGAGATAGAGTGACTTACAAAAAAGATCGTCTTCCCTTTTGAACGAAATTGTTTCATTTTAGTAAATGACTTTTCTTGAAACTGCATATCACCAACAGAAAGTGCTTCATCGATAATTAAAATATCCGGGTCAACATTTATTGCAACAGAAAACGCTAATCTTGCAAACATCCCACTGGAATATGTTTTTACTGGTTGATCTATAAACTCGCCAATATCAGCAAAGTCAATAATTTCATCTATTCTCTTATCAATTTCATGTTTAGTGAAACCCATGATTGTCCCATTCAAATATATATTTTCTCTGCCGCTATATTCAGGATTAAAGCCTGCACCTAATTCAAGTAATGCGGCAACTTTTCCTCTAACGTTAACTTGACCATCAGTTGGTGATAGGACACCTGCGATAATCTTAAGTAATGTTGACTTCCCCGATCCATTTTTCCCAAGAATACCAACAGTCTCACCTGCATATACTTGAAACTTTATATCACTAAGCGCAGTGAATAAATGATGTTTCTTCCGTCTAAAAGGATGAATTGTTTCTATTAATCTATCAATCGGTTTATTATAAATTTTATAAGATTTCGATAAATCGATTACCTCAATTACAGGTCTAAGATTCATGAAAAAACTCCTTTTCTAAAGCACATCTGCAAAATGGCTTGATAAACGTTTAAATAAATATGCTCCTACTAAAAGCATAAAAATAGTAATCGACCAAAAAGTGAATGTCAGATAAAGGTCTTGTTCCCAAAACCATCTTCCATATAGGAGTGAATTGCGATAACCTTCTGCGATGTAATACATCGGCAATATCTTAACAATAGTATGATATTTATCTGGCATCATCCCTAAACTCCAAAAAATTGGTGTTAACCAAAATCCAAATTGAAGCATCATTGCGATAATCTGAGCAGTATCTCTGAAAAATATTACTATTGCAGAAGTCATCCACGAGATTCCTAATACTAATAATATTGTAGCAATCATATAGTAAAACACTTGTATCATTTGAACATTTACTGAGTATTCGTACATTACTAATATTAGAAATGTGAAAACTACAAAAACTAAATGTACGTACAATGCAGACAATATTTTAACTCCCGGTAGAATACTTACAGGGAAAACCACCTTTTTCACAAGAAATGAATTGTCTACAACACCATTAGTGGCACTTGAAACAGATTCAGAGAAAAAAAACCATGGTATTATGCTTGTTATAAAATACAAGATGTAAGGAATATCATCAACAGGTGCTGATTTGAATCCAACTTGAAAAATAAACCAAAAAATCAGAACCATAGTAACAGGTTGAACAAATGCCCAAATTGCCCCTAAATACGAACCAATATATTTTGACTTAAAATCACGTATAGACATATTAAATAAAATTCGTTTGTTTTTTAGATGTTCAATTAATATTTGCTTCACTGCATTCATTTTTAATATCTCCTATTAAACTCTTCTTTTATGTCTCAGTTTTTTTATTAAACTAAGTATGGGTCTAAATAATTTTGTATATATTGGCATGCTAGTCTTCTTTCTCTTCACTGGCGCTTTACAGAATTGATTCAGTGGTTGTATTACTTTTACCCACCTTAAATTATCAATAATCTTATTTTGGTTCCGTTTCATTTCTTTTAATACATCACGGTTTTTATTTAATTTTAATAACAGTTCAGCCAATATATCCGATTTTTGAGAACCATATGAGAGACCAAATCCTTCTTTTTCAATAAGTTCAGTGATATAGTCCCCTCCTGTCGAAATAACTGGAACATTGCACCAAATATAATCTAAAACCCTTGTTCTATGAGAAAATTCTGTTTCCCAATTATTATAGTGAGCAATAATGCCAAGATCAGCATCGATTAAGTAGTTTTGCCGTTTTTCGTAAGCAATCCATTCACCAAGAATCACACTTTCTTGTACTTCATACTTTTGAATTAGTTGATGTAGTTTGTTGTTATTTCTTCCTCCCATTATATACATCTTTATTCGTAGATCTTGATTTTTAATAATTGCGAAAGCTTCAATTACTATAGAAATATCTAGCCATTCCCAAACTCCGCCACCCCAAACTACAACAAAATCATCTTTAGAGATATTTGTACTTGAATTCCTAATACCATGGAAATTTTGAATCGGCTCAGTATTTGGAATTCCAAAGGGTACTAAGTCAATCCAATCTGTCAATTTAGGAGAATTAAGATAGTTGGTAGGGTTTATTACACCCAATATACTCAAACTACCCGCCCAATAGTGTAGTTGTCGAGGATTTGAACAAATAAAATAATCACCTAAAAATAATTGTGTTTTTAAGATATGTAAATCCAATTCATATTGAGTATTTCCTAATACATTGTCCTTTCTAATCTCAAGATTCTCTAAGATAAAAGGGTCATATAAATCAATAACCAACGGTTTTTTAGTTTTTTTAATTATAGGATAATTGAATATTGTTAGTCCTTGAGTAATTATAACGTCACACCAATTGCTCCATTTTTTTATAGTTTTATTAGATAACTTTTCAGAGTTAATAATTGTATTTTTCGAACTTGAAGGTAATAAAATAATTACTTCGTGCTCTTTACATAGTTCCAAGTAAAAGTTGTAATATCTTATTGATGGACCAGCCATATTTTCTATAATTGATACTGGTGAAATAATTAAAACTTTCAATATTCAGCCTCCAATTTACAATCAAACAATTAATAATGAGTTACTAGATAAGTAATGATCTACTCATAAAAAAATAGTCATTGATTAGACTGTCAATAGCAATGGGAGGACATGGACGTCCAAAAAAAACAGGTTAGTTATCATCTATTTTTTTTTGTAGAACTAGGCAGATTTCCAAAATCCAATTCGAAATGGCTCATAAAATGAGCCTGGTATCTATCAGTTTTTCGTAATGTAGATAAACACATATAAAGAATTGAATTCTTTCCCCTTCAAATAAACATGCTATTTCCATTACTTGCATCCTCGAATTCAACTATTCAAAGCAAAGTCAATCATGTCGAATCCACCCTAGCTATCTTACCAAACTTTCTCCAACATTAACACCACAATCTCTTGCCAAAACTGAATATTTTGTAGAAATCTAGGATCTCAAGCCCCATTTCGACATATCCCAATCTCTACAAATTTGTAAACTATATACAATTTTCACTCACACTCTTATAGCAATCCCACCTCTCATTTGTTAAAATACACAGTGGGATTACTATGTTCCTATACACATACATATGGATGAGGAGTATTTGCGAATGAGTACACGAACGAAATCAAGCAGCAGTACTTCACCGTTAGCATCGGACTTTCCGCTATTACGGTGGCTCGGGACGATTGGCATCGCGCTTTTTCTGATTATCTTCCCGTATGACAAAGCGTTGTTCAACGGATATGAGCTGAACTTCGAATCGGCGATCTATGGCGCGGTTATTTTCGGTTTGGTGCTGCTGCTGCTTATTGCCGCTTATCTGTTCCGCAGCTGGCGGTTGAATAGCTATAGCAGCATTTTGTCGATTGCTGTCATGGCGCTTCCAGTCATCTATTGGCTTGCTTCTTTCCAGGCCGTATCGGCGTATTATGCGAAATTCATGACGCTGGTTTCCTTCCTGCTTGCTATTCTATTTATCGCAGGCCTTTACTTTGCGCAAGAGATTAAATCGCGCAAGACGATCGAATATGCGCTCATGCTCTCTTCTTATGTCATCGTCCTATTCGGTTTGCTTAATTTGTTCGGCCAGATCTACTACCGCGATGCGCTGTGGCTCGCGCATGACGGCTACCGCTTGACCTCCGTTTTCCAATATTCGAATACGTACGCCGGTTTCTTAGCTGCTTTATTTCTCGTAAGTCTATATTATGCGGTACACTGCATTCGCCCGTCCGCCAGAATCATTCATGCGGCGATGCTCGTGCCGATCTGGATCTCCTTTCTATTCACCTACTCTCGTGGCGCTATCGTCGTTATCCCGGTGATGGTGCTGATCCTGATCCCGTTCCTTCGTCTAACGAAACAAATTGCTTATATCGTGTTCCTGGGCTTGTCCGTCGTTGTCTCCATGGCGATTCTAGGCAAGCTTACGGCCAATGCGGATGAGATTGCGAAGCTTGTCCAGCCTACAGCTGAGAAGGTTCAGAGCCCCATCTCCCTGTTCAGCTCGCTGCCATTGCAAAGCTGGGGGCTGCTGCTGCTGGGCATGGCCGTGACAACCGGACTTATTATGCTTTATCACGCCAAAATAAGCGCCCTGCTTGAAGCGAAGCTCGAGAAGCTCTCGTCCTACAAATGGTCGTTCGCTGCCGTGCCTGCCGTTATCATCGTTCTTACGGCAATCGCTGCGGTCACCCTTCTGAGCAGCAGCGCCATTCGCGGCGTCCTGCCTGACAAGATCGCTTCCCGTTTCGAAAATATTAATCTTCAGCAGCACAGCGTACTGGAGCGCTTGACGTTCTACAAGGACGGCTTGCGCGTAGCGGAGGATTACCCGCTGCTCGGCGGCGGAGGCGGCGCGTGGCAAGCGATGTATGAGCAGTACCAGAATAACCCTTACTGGAGCAGACAGGCGCACAGCTTCTTCGTCCAGGTGCTTGTGGAGACCGGCTGGATCGGTTTAATCGCTTTGATCACCCTTATCGGATTTATCTATTTTCTGTACATTCGCGCATTTATCCGCAATCCGGAGCGCAGGGGAAGTCATCTGATTTTCTTCATCGTATCGCTGACTCTTCTCATGCACAGCGCAATCGACTTTGATATGAGCTATGTCTTTATCAGCTCCATTGTCTTCTTGTCTCTCGGCTGCATGATCGCTCCTTTCAATGGGAAACTGCTCATTGAGCGGCTGAATGACAAATCCGGGCAGAGCTGGCCAAACTTCGTTTACCCGTCTGTTCTGGCCGTACTGTCCGTCATCCTTTTGTTCACGGCTTTAAAAGAAACAAGCGCTATTCGAAAATTCAACAAAGCCTATGAGTTAGCCGTCCAGCAGCAAACGCCTCTGAATGAGCTTCTTGTTGTTCTGAATGACGCCGTTAAGGGCTCTCCGACGCATTCGACCTTTGCGCTTACGAAAGCCAATTGGCTGGAGCAAGGTTTTACGCAAACCAACAATCAACAAATGCTAACCGAAGCCATTGATGCGCTGGTCCAAGCCAAAAACTATGATCCTTACAATCGAAATATTATTATGTCCCAATATAATCTGCTTCAGAAGAGCGGCCAGATGACCGAATCGCTTAAGATTCTGGACGAGGGCGTAAACAAATTTCCATGGGATATCAAAATGTATGACGCATCTGTCACTGCATACGCCGCGGCCGCCAAAGCTGCTGCCGGTCAGGATGAGTCGTTAGCGAAACAATACGAAGAACGCATCCGCGCGCTTTCCGATGAGGTACAACGGCGAATTGACCAGCTTGCGACTCTGCCGGAAGAGCAGCAGCAAGGCCGTGCCTTCAGTTATACGCCGGCCATGGAGCAAGTAATCGCCGATCTGGCGGCTGCCGGATCCTAGTCACCTGCCTTTTCTCTTCAATATCCGGAAGGACTGTCCATTCGCACAGCTTGTGCGCTTAGGGCAGTCTTTCTTCTTTTTCCGGCATCTTTTATGGCATGTTTTAAAGCTTCCAAGAATAAATAGCATAAGAGAACGTTCTGATGGAGAATGGAGTCGCAGCATATCGGAAAGGAGAACTCTATTGAAACGAGCGCGGAATCCAAAATGGTCATTTGTGGTGATGCGCGGCGCTGACAAATCCGTTAAGCAGTTTCACGTCTCGAAACGATCGGTCTTAGCGGCCCCGACAGCAGTCGTACTCGCGGTATCGGGCTGTTTTGCGGCCCTCCAATTAAAATCGGCCTATGAACTGCGTCATATGGAGGATCAATTGTCAGAACAGGCTGCCTACTTCACGCAAACCGTATCCGGAAAGGACGAAGCGATCGTCACCTTGCAGCAGGAAATTATCCAGCTGTCACGCCAAGCGCAAGAGCTGGAGACGAAGGTCGGCGAGCTGCAGGAGCTTGAGCTTAAGCTGAAGCGTTTCATTGACAAGTACGGAAGCGCCGTTCCCCAGTCGGGCAGGTCTGAACCGTCAGGCAAGAAAGAAGCCGCTGTACGTAAGCTGTCCGCTTCGTCAAGCAGCCTCTACCGTTCGATTGCTGTGCAGGATACGGAACAACTGGCATTGCACGCGCAGCGTACAGGGCTTGACCTGCAGGCTCTCGGCAGCATGGTCGATGCGATGGAGCGGTCAATGGGGCTGACGCTGCTTCAGGCGGAGTCCACAAGAGCCGCCGTCGACGGTTATCCATCCGAATGGCCCACTCGTTCCAAGCGGCTGACATCCGGCTTCGGATACCGGAGCGACCCGTTTACCGGACGCATCGCCTTCCATGCCGGCATCGACATAACCGGAAAGCTTGGCGATCCGGTATTCAGTGCGGCAGACGGCACCGTTGAGGAGATCGGCTTCGACGCCTCGTATGGCAGGTATATCGTCATTGAGCATATCGGCGGACTGCAAAGCGCTTATATGCATTTGAAACAGGTTACGGTTTCGGAAGGCGACCTTGTCGCCAAAGGCGACAAGATCGCTTTATTAGGCACCAGCGGAAGAAGCACGGGGCCTCATTTACATTTTCAAATCATGCAGAAGAACGAGCCCGTCAATCCGTTACCATTTCTTGCGATCGTAAAGGAGGATTAATTTCGATGTTTAAGGAGAATAAACGGCATGATGCAACCGATACTTTGATCGGTCAAGGTACGCTCGGCGAAGGTAAAATGGTATGCGAGTCCAACCTTAGAATCGAAGGAGAATTTCGCGGCGAAATTGAATGCAACGGCGATGTGATCATCGGTGAAATCGGTATCGTCAGGTCGAATATTACGGCCCGCGATATTACCGTTGCCGGCAAGGTATTCGGCGATATCGTCACGAAGGGACGTCTGGTCATTACCGCATCGGGGCATCTTACCGGCAATATTACGGCAGCCACGCTCATCGTTCAAGACGGGGGCAAAATTAACGGAAACTGCCTGATGGAGCAGAAGGCTGAATTGAAGCACCGTTCGCATTCGGAAGCTGACGCCACGCCGCTGTCTGTCAAGGAGTCAAACGGGAAGGAAACGAAGGAGAAGTCCCGCCAGGCAGGTTAATCGGCAAGCCAAGCAAAAAAAGCCGCTCCCTTATCCTCTCGCCCGCATGAGACGGACCGGGGAACGGCTTTACCTTTTTTTCTTAAGCGGCTACATCTCGTTTATTGAATACATACCAAGTGAGCGCTACAAAGATGATGTAGTAGGCTCCTAATATGCCGAGCGAGAACCATAAATTTGATCCGTCCTCCAATGAAGTCGCCCCGATATATTTCGTAAGATCAAGATGCATGAAGAGCAAGTAATCGATCCACTTGTAATCTAAAAACCCGAGCAGCAGAACGAAATTATTAACGCCCAGCAGCAAAAACAGCGAAAGTCCGATCGCAAGCCCGCCGCTGCGGAAAATGGTCGAAATCATAAAGGCAAGCGTTACGGTTACGACGAGCGATATGAGCTTCATCCCATAATACATAAGCATGTATGCGAACGGATTGGATCCGCCGGGGAATAGGAGCCCCTGCTGCGTTTCGTCTAACGATGAATAGATGCCAAAGCAAATCCAATTAATAAGCAGCGTGCTTAGGAACAGGGCAGCGGCTTGCAGAAGACCAAACAGCAGGATAGAAATATACTTGGACAGTAACACTTTGTTGCGGGACCAAGGACGTATAAGAAGCAGCTTAATCGTTCCGCTCGTAAACTCTTCCGCCACGCTGGCCGCCGCAATGACAACGGAGAAGATCGTCAGCAGGACGAACAGAATCATGCTCTCCGTCGATATGACCTCCCACATGGACGTATCTCTTCCGCCAAAGGAAAGCCACATAATCGAGATGAGCAGGGCTGACGCGATAAGAATGGCGAGCATAATCCAAGAGCGTGAACGCTTGTAAATTTTCATGTTTTCGTTACGTACGAGCTGCAGGAAATCACCCAATTCTTTCTCCTCCTGTCACTTCCAAAAACTGATCTTCAAGCGACTTCACATGCGTGCGTATGCCGTACACTTTAAAGCCCGCCGACACGAGCAAAGCATTGATTGCCGCCGTGCCATCCCGGTCCGTCTCCACGGCAATCGCTTGCCCGCCCTCCGGAACCGCCGAATGCCCCGCCGCAAGCAGAGCCTCGACCGCTCCCTGCGGCCGGTCAACCTCTATGATAACGCGCGACTGATCCGTCATGGATCCCGTCCCGCGAATCGTTCTTACGTCGATGAGCTTGCCGTTTTGAATAATCGCCACGCGATCGCACATCAGCTCCATCTCGGCAAGCAGATGGCTGGATACGAATACGGCGATTCCTTCCTCCTTGGACAGTACGCGCAAGTAATCCCGAAGCTCGCGAATGCCGGCAGGGTCCAGGCCGTTCGTGGGCTCGTCCAGGATAAGCAGCTGCGGCTTATGCAGAATCGCTTGTGCGACGCCGAGCCGCTGCCTCATGCCAAGAGAATAGGTCCTTACTTTATCCTGGATACGTCCTTCCAGACCGACGAGCTTGACAACCTCATGGACCCGATGTTCCGTAATGCCCGGAATCATTCGCGCGTAATGCTTGAGATTATCGTAGCCGCTCAAATATTTATACATTTCCGGATTCTCTACGATAGCTCCGACATAACGGATCGCCTTTTCGTAATCTTTCGCAATACTGTGTCCGTTAATCAGAATTTCGCCTTCCGTGAGCGACATTAATCCGACCATCATTCGAATCGTCGTCGTTTTGCCTGATCCGTTCGGTCCAAGGAAGCCGAATACTTCTCCTAGCGGCAAATCAAGCGTAAGCTTATCAATAATCGTTCTTCCGCCAATTCGTTTTGATACATTCTGCAATCTAACGATGGGCTGTACCATATCCAAAGCCCTCCTCCACGAGTCCAAATCCTTTTCATTATATACGATCTAGTAAATGATTGGTAGCAAGCCGAATTTTCATAAAAAAATAAGCCTCTGCTCTACAGCTATTGCCGTAAAACAGAGACTTATACGGTTCTTCCGCTAATAGGATTGCATCGCTTGCTCGGCGGCTTTCGCTTCTGCGCGCAGGAACATTTTATAGTGATAGTTATTGGTCTTGCCCGATGAACCCGAAATCGAATCTTCCTTATCATGCTGTATACTGCACGTTAAGCAATAACCCATGGGGTGCACCACCTGGAAAAATCCTGTTCGAAATAAAATGTCCGCATCAGGACTTGCAACCATCTCTCCACAACTGACACAATAAAAACGGTCCTTTAAACGCATCATCCGATAGATCGCTCCCTCTCTCTTTCGTAATGATTGTTCAGGAATCTCATTCCCGTGCAGCTCTATGTATTATGTTGTAGAGGTTCCATCCTTCCTGCGCAGGGCGGCCCACCTGGACAGCTTAGACCAGAATGGGACCTGCAGGACTGCCGTCTCCAATAACCTCGATTTCCAATGATTCGTATAGACGATCTTCCCTTCACGATGAATAGCGGCCAATTTCCCGATGATGCGGGAGAACGTCACGGGCTGCTCCGGCTTATCGCATGCATCGCCCCGGAATATATATTGCGCCGGCTGCTGCCCATCAACTTCAATCTCAATAAGTCGGTAGAGCAGAAGGCACCCTTCATTGTTTGCAAATAAGCATACGTCGCCAATTTGCAGCTCCTCTTCCCGAACCCGGCCGAACGTTGACATATTTCCTTCGCGGATCAAGGGAAACATGTCATTGCCATAGCATGTTATATCGATTGTTCCTTGAAGCTTAATGACATTCGCAACAATGACGGCCAACTCATTCCGGTTGATCATCCTCATTTCTCCTACACCAGGTTTAATTGACTTATAATGTCATCCCAAGCGATGCCGAGACGGATAATATCATCCTCTTCCACTTCTTCGCCGATTTGCACCTCGATAAGCTCGATATCCGTAACGGCGCGCAGGCTGTGTCTTGCCCGTTCCGGTATTTCTATAGACTCGCCTGCCGTTACGCGGCGACAAGTCTCATTCACCAGCGCTTCTCCTTCTCCCGACAACAGCGTCCATGCTTCCTTGCGTTTGAAATGCATCTGGTAGCTGATATTCTGGCCTGCGGATATGAACAATCTTTTCGTTACCATTCGTAAGCCTGAAGATAGTACGGATGTTTCCATAACCCTCGAATGGCCCCAGCGCCGTTCCTTATACTTCGGTCTTTCATTCATCGCATGAAGCTTGGCGTTCACGATCGACTCCGCGTCCTTGCTTGTCACGAGAATGCCGTCCGGACTCGCGGCTACGATGACATGGTTTAAACCGATGACGGTAATCGGAATGTCCAGCTCATTGAACAACTGGGATTGCACGCAATCTGCGGCGACCTCGCCTAGACCCTTTCGCTCGATGGATATTTCCTCGGATAAAGATTTCCAGGAACCTAGGTCTTTCCATGCTCCCTCGTAACGAACGACGGACCGGGATCGCGCTGCTTCCGTAACCTCAGCCTCAAATCCAGATTTCGAAAGCTTGCCAAACTGCTTATACAGCTCTTCGTAATGAATGGACAGCCCGCGCTCCATAAGGATCGAAATCATATAATCCAGTTGAAAAGCATAAACGCCGGTGTTCCAGAGCGCTCCTTCATCGACTAACCGCTTCGCTTCCGACGTGTACGGCTTTTCTTTGAAATCCTTCACTTTGCGCTCATTCATGCCTGCATCGTCAACATTCCGCTCAGGCTCGGGCAAAATATATCCGTACTGATCGGACGGGTATTCAGGCCTTGTCCCAACCATAAGCAGGTCCGACTTGCTCTCCCGCAGCAGCTTGGGCAAGCTTCTTATACAGGAATAAAACTCACTTTCAGCATATGCGTCGACCGGCATAATAATGACGGTTTCGCTTAGAGATACCCCGGCAATCGAATACAAATAAGCAGCTGCAAGCGCCACTGCCGGAAAGGTGTCTCTTTGTTCGGGTTCCATTATGATAGGCGCATTGCTTCCCGCCTGCCTTTGCGCCAATTCCGCTTGCTGACGACATGTCGATATCCATGTATGCTGTCTAAGATCCGATTCCTCAAGCTGTCTCCACACCCGCTGCAGCATCGATTCCATTTCGCCGTGCGGTCCTTCCAGGACGGATAAATATTGCTTCGCGCGATAACAATTGGATAATGGCCATAATCTCTTCCCGGATCCGCCTGATAATAAAACAATTTTCAAATCATGCGTCCCTCCTTATAAATAGGCTAACCCCCGAATTTTTTTCGCTTAAGAGGCGACATTCTGTTGTAGACATAATGAATTCTTTGCTGCTCAGGCTGCCTGTCCAGCAGCAACTGATTCATGGCTCCTATTATGAATGAGCGAAGCGTATCCGAGCATTCGAATATAACGCCGTGCGCAAATTGTTTATCATGGCTTCTACGCCAGACAATTCTTCCCTGCACATGGATGTGGATATTCGATAGAACCATGCGAAGCTCAACCAAATAATTGCTCTGTACCGGCAGCTGCAGTTCAGATACAAAGCATAAGCCGCTTGGGCTCATGTCCAGCAGTTGAACCGTCTTCGTTGCTTGCGTTAAGAGATGCCCGTTCACGCCTGCGAGTCTAAGTTCTGCTTTTGCGCCTTCCGTGAAGCCTAGCCTGATGTGAGCACGCGCGTCCTTATACAAATATGTCGACATACGTCAGTCCTCCAACAAAGATTCATCAGCGAGCATCTGAGTATCATCACCTTCAAAGAATAGTACTATTATTATACCCGAGCAGGCAGATAGATAATGTCGGTTAATAGGCGCGGCTTTGTTCTAATTTCGAGGGTTTTTGTCGAAAAATAAAAAGGACTGTCACCTGAGGCGGTTAATCTGCCTCAGGCAACAGTCCATATTGAATAAAAACTCAACTTATTACATGTTTCGGATTACTTCCCGCCTGCGCGGGCAAGCTCTCTCTTGTTCGCCTCGAAGGCTGCAAGCAATGCCGCTTCGCCTTTCAAGCCGGTATCCTCAGCTTTTCGGATTTGCTCAAGCATCCGTTTGTAGTCCTTCGGAATAACCTTAACGAATTTAGAAATCGATGCTACCCAATCATTCAACACGCGAGCGCCTGCCGCGCTGTCCGTGTATTTGACATGATTTTCAATCAAGCTGCGAAGCTCCGCAATTTCCTCGGCATCCTCAGGCCGCTCCAGCAATACCATCTCTAAATTGCAATGGTTGTAGAAGTCGCCTCTCTCATCGAGAACATAGGCGACGCCGCCTGACATACCCGCGCCAAAGTTGCGTCCCGTACCGCCGAGGATGACAACGCGTCCGCCCGTCATATATTCACAGCCGTGGTCGCCCACGCCCTCTACGACTACTTGAGCGCCGCTGTTGCGCACCGCAAAACGTTCGCCTGCTACGCCGCGGATATAAGCCTGGCCGCTTGTAGCGCCGTAGAGTGCCGTATTGCCGATAATGACGTTCTCTTCCGCAACGAAAGTTGCTTTCGGCGATGGTGCAACAATGATTTTACCGCCCGACAGTCCCTTGCCGAAGTAGTCATTCGAGTCGCCTTCAATCGAAAGCGTAATGCCGTTCGGCACGAAAGCGCCAAAGCTTTGTCCGGCCGTTCCGACGAAGTGGAACGAGATCGTATCCTCCGGCAAGCCTGCTGCGCCGTAACGGCGGGTCACTTCGCTGCCGAGAATCGTGCCGACAACGCGATTCGTGTTCAGAATCGGGAATGTGCCGCGTACGCGCTCCCCGCTCTCAAGGGCCGGCTGCGCGAATGGTACGAGCTTCTGTCTGTCAAGCGACAGCTCGAGACCGTGATTTTGCTCCTGGATGTTGTAACGCACCGCATCCTTCGGCAGATCCGCCTCATACAACATACCGGAAAGGTCGATGCCCTTCACCTTGTAATGCTCACGCAGCTGCTTGGTTTCAAGCATATCTACGCGGCCGACCATTTCCTGAATCGTACGGAAGCCAAGCTCAGCCATAATCTCGCGCAGCTCTTCCGCTATGAAGCGCAGGTAGTTGACGACATGGCTAGGGTCGCCCATAAACTTCTTGCGAAGCTCCGGATTCTGCGTCGCAACGCCCACCGGACAAGTATCCAGCTGACATACGCGCATCATGATACAACCAAGCACGATGAGCGGAGCAGTCGAGAAGCCATATTCTTCGGCTCCCAGAAGGACTGCAATCGCCACGTCGCGGCCGTTCATCATTTTGCCGTCCGTCTCGAGCACGACGCGATCGCGCAGATTGTTCAGCATGAGCGTTTGGTGCGTCTCAGCAAGACCAAGCTCCCACGGCAATCCCGCGTGACGGATCGATCCCATAGGGGATGCGCCCGTACCGCCGTCATAGCCGCTGACCATAATGACGTCCGCGCGGCCTTTCGCCACACCTGTCGCAATCGTACCGACGCCGACGCCGGATACGAGCTTCACGTTAATGCGAGCGCGCGGGTTCGCGTTCTTCAGGTCATGAACAAGCTCCGCCAAGTCCTCGATCGAATAAATATCGTGATGCGGAGGAGGCGAGATGAGTCCTACGCCCGGCGTCGAGCCGCGAACCTCGGCAACCCATGGATATACTTTCAGGCCAGGCAGCTGTCCGCCTTCGCCAGGCTTCGCGCCCTGAGCCATCTTGATTTGAATTTCATCCGCATTGACAAGGTAGTTGCTCGTAACGCCGAATCGGCCGGAGGCAACCTGCTTGATCGCGCTGCGTCTGGAATCGCCGTTCGCATCCGGAACGAAACGAGCCGGATCTTCCCCGCCTTCGCCCGTATTCGATTTGCCGCCGAGACGGTTCATCGCGATCGCCAGGCTTTCGTGTGCTTCCTTGCTGATCGAGCCGAATGACATCGCCCCGGTTTTGAACCGTTTGACGATCGAATCGACCGATTCCACTTCTTCAAGCGGCACGGACTTGCGTCCCTCTTTGAATTGAAGCAGGGAACGAAGCGTCAGATGCTTCTTATTCTCGCCTTGAATGAGCGACGAAAATTTCTTGTAAAGCTTGTAATCGTTCGTCCGCGAAGCCATTTGCAGCGTATGGATCGTCTGCGGCGTGTACAGATGGTCTTCTCCGTCTTTGCGCCATTGGTATTCGCCGCCGGAATCAAGCTCCTTCTCTCCGCCTTCTTGCTCTGCGAACGCCCGGTTATGATGCTTCAGCGTCTCTTCGGCGATAACATCCAGTCCAATGCCGCCGATCCGGGAAGGAGTCCAGGTGAAGTACTCGTTAATAACATCCTCTTTCAAGCCGAGCGCCTCGAAGATTTGCGCGCCACGGTAAGATTGAATCGTTGAAATACCCATTTTGGATAATATTTTGATAACGCCTTTGGTAGCGGCTTTAATAAAGTTCTTGACGGCCTTCTCATGCGAAATGCCGCGAAGCATTCCTTGACGGATCATATCGTCAAGCGTCTCGAACGCAAGGTACGGGTTAACAGCGTTTACGCCGTAGCCGAGCAGCAGCGCAAAGTGGTGCACCTCGCGCGGTTCGCCCGATTCAAGCAGGATTGCAACCTTCGTCCTGGTGCCTTGGCGGATAAGATGGTGATGCAGCGCCGATACGGCCAGCAGTGCCGGGATAGCGGCATTATCCTTGTCAACTCCGCGGTCGGACAAGATCAGAAGGTTATGTCCCTTGCTAATTACACGGTCCGCCGCTTCGCACATTTGCGTAATTGCTGCGCGCAGTCCTACCTCGCCTTGGCCGGCCGGGAAAAAGATCGGAAGCGTAATCGAGCGGAATCCCGGGCGGCGCACATGGCGAAGCTTCGCGAATTGCTCGTTAGACAAGATCGGCGTATCCAATTTGATATGGCGGCAGCTCTCCGGCTCCGGATTAAGCAGATTGCGCTCAGGTCCGATCGTCGTGCCCGTTGCCGTAATAATCTCTTCGCGAATCGCGTCAATCGGCGGATTCGTTACTTGAGCGAACAATTGCTTGAAGTAGTTGTACAGCCGCTGAGGACGCTCAGACAATACGGCTAGCGGCGCGTCGTAGCCCATCGAGCCGATCGGTTCCGCTCCGCTGCCGGCCATAGGCTCGAGCACTTTGCGGATATCCTCGAACGTGTAGCCGAACGCCTGCTGCCTCAATTGTACGGTCGCGTGATCGGGCTCCGGCAGCTCCGGCGCATCCGGCAGCTCCTCAAGATCGACGAGATGCTCGTTCAGCCATTCGCGGTAAGGATGCTCCGTCTCGATTTCCTTCTTCACTTCCTCATCGGAAATGATGCGGCCCTGCTCCGTATCGACGAGCAGAATGCGACCTGGACGCAGACGGTCCTTGTATAAAATATCCTCCGGAGGAAGCTCAACCGTACCCGCTTCGGAACCAAGGATGATATGATCGTCCTTCGTTACATAATAACGGGCCGGACGAAGTCCGTTCCGGTCAAGCACCGCGCCGATCTTCACGCCATCCGTGAAGCCGAGCGCCGCAGGTCCGTCCCATGGCTCCATCAACGTGCTGTGATATTCATAGAAAGCTTTGCGCTTGTCGCTCATGCTCTCATGATTGGACCATGGCTCAGGCACCATCATCATGGCGGCATGCGCCATCGAACGGCCGGACAGGAACAGGAACTCAAGCGTGTTGTCAAACATCGCCGTATCGGAGCCGTCCGGATTGATGATCGGTTTGATTTTCTCCAGGTCGTCGCCGAACAATTCGGTTGCGAACAGCGTCTGGCGGGCATGCATCCAGTTCACGTTGCCGCGCAGCGTATTGATCTCCCCGTTATGAATCATGTAATGGAACGGATGCGCGCGCTCCCAGCTCGGGAACGTATTCGTGCTGAAACGGGAGTGGACAAGCGCCATCGCCGATACGACCGACTCGTCGTTAAGCTCCGTGTAGAACGAACGGACCTGCTCCGTCGTCAGCATGCCTTTGTAAACGATCTTCCTCGAGGATAAGCTCGAGAAGTAGAACATATTGCCGCCTTCCTTGCCGGCATAACGAATCGCAAGCTCTGCGCGCTTACGGATAACATATAATTTACGCTCGAATGCCATATTATCCTTCAAGCTGTCGTTCTTGCCGATAAACAGCTGACGGACATAAGGCTTCACGGCTAAAGCGGACTCACCGAGCTTCTCGTCATTCGTCGGGACAGTACGCCATCCGATCACCGATTGGTTCTCTTCCTGAACGATTGATTCCACTTCACGCTCGATTGCGCTGCGGGCATCTTCATCATGCGGCATAAAAATCATGCCTGCGGCATATTGTCCTTCTTGCGGGAGCTCAATTTCCTGTTTCTTCAACTCGGATGCAAAAAAGGCGTGAGGGATTTGCAGCAAAATACCTGCTCCGTCTCCCGTATTCGGTTCGCTGCCTTGACCGCCGCGATGCTCCATGTTCTCGAGCAGCATCAGCGCCTGGCGGATGACCTTATGCGACTTGACTCCCTTGATGTTGGCCACAAAGCCCATGCCGCAAGCGTCTTTCTCGAATTGCGGATCATAAAGTCCTTGCTTCGGCGGCAATCCCAAAACATGTTCTTTCATTGTGTGCAACCTTTCTGTGAGGAGATTTTCATAACCTAAACGGATTGGCGGCACCGCTTCCGAGCGCTTCCGTCTAGTTAACCATATACCGGGCCTATACCGCGACAATGCGATTATTATATTATTTTAACACCAGGCCAAAACGGAATCAATTTAATATTTTCATAATTGTTTGCACTTTTTTACGACTTGCGCAACCGGCACAAGCCTGACTGGCTCGGCAATTTTGCGACCGCTTCCCCTGTGGATTAGCGAAGGGGCAAAGGTTATGTCCAGGTTGAATCGTAAGTTCAAGGAAACAATCGCTCTCCCGCTTCTTTATTTATACTCCTGCTGAAGCTGCCGCATTTGCTCCAGCCCCTTGGCCGCCCAGCGCTGCAAGCGGTCGAGCGCGGCGATCTCCGCCTCTGCGGCAGCCCTCAACGATTCCTTATAATCGGGGACGGTTCCGGTGAACCGGCTGATATCCCGCAGCGGCACCGTTGTTTTCTCCGTATAACTGAGCGCCCGCCGCTCATGAAACATAGGAACATCCGGATCGTACGGATGATGCAGATCGCCCTGCTCCGGATGCTTGAGAACGGCCAGCACCTTCACAATCGCCCTCGGCCCGATTAATTCGATCAGCTCTCCCGCATACTGGCCGGAGCGAACCTCCGCTCTGACCAAATCTCCAATCTGGATGTCTCGTATATTCTCATTTATCTTCTCCATTACGCAATCCCTCGCTTTTTTAAAAGTATTTGCTTGTATTTGAAATTAGCCTTTTTGTGAAATATATGTAAATATAGTTAGCTCAAGGAAAACATATCTTACATATATCCCCGTGTTGAGATAGGATAAATGATCCACCGCGGTTTTCGCAAGCGGATAGGATTTGCTTGTGTTACTCGCTCCTGCATCGTAATATGGAAATAGAAAAGTGGGTGGAAAAATGCGTAAAAAAAGAGTGCTCCTGCTCTCTGAAGGCTTTGGCTCCGGTCATACGCAGGCTGCTTATGCGCTCGCAGTCGGATTAAAGCAGCTATGTCCGGGTATACAGACCCGCGTCATTGAGCTTGGAAAATTCCTCAACCCGGTGATTGGCCCTTTAATCATGTCCGCATACCGCAAAACCGTGAGCAGACAGCCGAAGATGGTAGGCCTTATGTACCGCAGCAACTATAAAAAATCGCTCAACCGTTTCACGCAGCTTGCGCTTCACCGTATGTTTTATACCCAAACCTCCCAGGTTATATCCCAGCTGAAGCCGGAAGTGATCGTCTGCACCCATCCCGTTCCGAATGCAGTCGTCGCTCGCCTGAAGCGTTTAGGATTGGACATGCCGCTTTATACGCTCATCACCGATTACGACGCGCACGGTTCCTGGGTCAATAAGGAGGTTGATAAATATCTTGTCTCCACATCGCTCGTGAAGGAGCGGCTGCTGGAGAAGGGCGTCTCCGAAGACAGGGTTGAAGTTACGGGCATTCCCGTGCATCCGAACTTCTGGCATACATACGATAAAGAAGAAGTACGCAAGCAGCTTCATTTAAAGCCGATGCCGACAGTACTTGTCATGGGCGGCGGCTGGGGAATTATGTACGAGGATAACGCGCTGGAATATATGACCAAATGGCGCGAGAGCACTCAGCTTATCTATTGCGTCGGAACGAATGAGAAGATGCGCGAGAAGATGCTTGCCGATCCGCTCTTCCAGCATCCGAACATTCATGTGCTCGGCTTCACCCGCGAGGTCAATAAATGGATGGACGCATCCGATCTATTGGTAACGAAGCCGGGGGGCATGACCTGCACGGAGGGAATGAGCAAGGGAATACCGATGCTGTTCTACGAGCCGATTCCCGGACAAGAAGAACAGAATTGCGAATACTTCATTAATCACGGATTTGGCGAAATGCTCGATTCGAACGATACCGTTGACCGTTGGTTCTCGCTCATCCATGAGCCGTACGCCTCCGGCCAGTTCAGAGACAGCTTGTTGACAAAGCGAAATCAACAATACAACCCGAAGAATTGTCCGAACGCCGTCCTGCGACTCATGCAGTGACGGCTGTCTTATTCATTCAGGTTAGCATAATTTGCATGCCCTTATCCACATAGTATATATGATGAAGGGAGCTGTTTACGATGAGTTCACGATTAGCCGACGGCAAAACCATTATTTTGAGGCTTGAGATCGATACGAACCGCGCCCAATTTGGCCGGGCAGCTACCGCCATAGAGCAGGCTAAAGGCGACATCATCGCGATCGATGTCATACATACGGATAAAAATAAAAGCATTCGCGACTTAACCGTCAAAATTACGGAGCAAGGCGCCGCAGAACGGCTAACCGCCGTCCTTCAAACGGTGCCCGGCATCCGGCTGCTCCATATTTCCGACCGGACGTTCCTGCTTCATCTCGGCGGTAAAATCTCCATCCAGCCCAAAACGCCGATTCAAAACCGCGACGACTTGTCGCGCGTATATACGCCTGAAGTTGCCAGAGTGTGCCAGGCGATTTATGAAGAGCCGTCTAAAGCCTATACGCTTACAATAAAGAGAAATACGGTCGCCGTCGTATCGGATGGAAGCGCCGTTCTCGGCCTTGGCAATATCGGCCCCTACGCCGCCATGCCCGTCATGGAGGGAAAGGCCATGCTGTTCAAGCAATTTGCCGATGTGGATGCTTTTCCGATCTGCCTGGATACGCAGGATACCGAGGAAATCATTAAGGCTGTCAAAAACCTGGCCCCCGCCTTCGGCGGCATCAACCTGGAGGATATCTCCGCCCCTCGCTGCTTTGAGATCGAGGAAAGGCTGAGACAGGAGCTTGATATTCCCGTCTTCCACGACGACCAGCACGGAACGGCGGTCGTGCTCTATGCGGGATTGCTCAATGCGCTTAAGCTGACGGAGCGAAGCCTGAGCGAAGCGCGCATCGTCATTTGCGGGATCGGGGCGGCGGGAACCGCCTGCACGAAGATGCTGCTTGCCGGCGGGGCGCAGCATATCATCGGAGTCGACCGCGATGGAATCCTGACCTCTGAGCGCAGCTACGATAATCCGGTCTGGCAATGGTACGCGAACCATACAAATCCGGAGCGCCGCAGCGGCGGTCTGGCCGACGCGCTCGTCGGCGCAGACGTATTCATCGGCGTTTCCGCCGGCGGCCTGTTAACAAGGGAGCATATCGAGACGATGGCGAAGGATCCTATCGTATTTGCGATGGCAAATCCGGAACCGGAAATCCGGCCAGAGCTTGCGGAGGATATTGTAGCGGTATTTGCTACGGGAAGATCCGACTATCCGAATCAAATCAATAATGTACTTTGCTTCCCGGGTATTTTCCGCGGCGCCTTGGACAGCAGGGCTGCGACGATTAATGAAGAGATGAAGCTTGCGGCGGCGGAAGCGATCGCAGCGGTCATCAGCGATGATGAGCTCAATCGCTTGTACATCGTGCCAAGCGTCTTCAACACCCGAGTCGTCGAGGAGGTTCGCCGCCGCGTTATCCAAGCCGCCCAGCAAAGCGGCGTTTCCCGCCGGCAAATTCGAGGCGAATAGCGCTGCCTGTCATAAACCCGCCGCTTGCTTACGGATATTTCCGCAGGCCGGCGGCTTTTTTTTTCATCTATAAGCAGAAACGGAATTTATAAATAGATTGAAACCATTAAGCGGCGCGTTTCGTATTCGTTCATATGAACTAGATCACAAATAAAGCGATATCATATTTTGACAAAATCAGCCTCGACTGCTGCAGATCCGTATGTCAAACAACTTGCCTTGTCCCTGGCTCTTTACACAAAAGACATGACACCTATCATATTTTTAAGCGAATTAATTATGCTATAATTAACTTCAAAGCGCCGGCGGCGCTCAGCTAAATCATTCAACAAGCTCGTTAAGCAGGCTTATGTGCAGGCTAGTTGACGGAAAAGGAGCCTGGTAATGTTTCAATCTGTCGTTGATTTTTTAAAGGACTTTGGGCCTTGGGGGCTAGTTATTCATTCCTTTCTGGATGCCATCATATTCCCGATCCCTGCCTTTTTTCTCCAGGTATCATTAAGCATTCTCAATCCTTCAACAGCGCTTTGGCTTGCGACCGTCGGATATATCGCCTGCCTTCTTGGCACGCCCGTCGGATACTATCTTGGGAAAATCATGGGCAAATCCGTCCTGTATAAGTTTCTAAAGAAAGAATGGATCGACGCCGCTACGGATCGATTTCAGAAGAATGGCGAAGCGGCCATCCTCATCGGCTCCTTCACGCCAATTCCGTTTAAAGTGTTTACGATTTTGTCCGGCTGCTTGAATTTCCCGTTATGGCGTTTGATCGGATATGCGGCTATAGGACGCGGCCTCAAGTTTTATATCGTAGGTTTATTGTTCTATCTCTACGGTCAGGCTGCCGAAAGCATGGTTAAGGATGTTTCCTTGTACATTTTCATTGGCGCGGTTCCCGTTATCGTAATCTTCCTGCTCCTGCGGAAGAGGTCCCGCAAGAAAAAAGAACTCGCATCGAAGGCAGATCAACAGCAGCAGCAACAAGAAGAATCGATCCGTATAGGCTCATAACATCAGGAAGGCCGGGCAGCATAACAGCTGACCGGCCTTTCTTGCAGTTATGTGTTTCGGATTACAATGCGCTGCCGCCGTACAGGAAGCGGAACTCCCAATGCGTGCCTTCGATGTCGCTTATCTTGACACCGCCGCTTTCTTTCGAATAAGTATGAAGAACCTTGCCGCCGCCCAAATAGATCCCGTCATGAGTAATCATCGCTTCCACTTTATTGATGCCGGCATAGGATGAAGACTTCGAGCCTTTATAGGACATGAAGAAAATCAGATCGCCCCGCTGCAGCTGGCGCCAGTCTGCCTTGACTGTACCTTTGTTCTTCACATAGGCTCCCTGCTGACGGGAATCAGCCGGCAGCGTCAGACCTGCTCCGTCTTTAAAAGCTTGTCTGACAAAATCGGAGCAATCAAAGGTTGTTGTCGTGCTGCGGCTGGAGCCGTACTCATACGGGGTGCCCAAATACTTCAGGCCGGCAGCAATGACCTTCTCAACCGTTTGAACTGGTTCTGCCGCATCTCCCGCATTGCCGCCCGATCCGCTTCCCCCGCTTTCCGAGCCTCCGGTATTGCCGGACCCGCCGTCTGCCGCCGTTCCGCTAACCGCAATATATTTTGGGTTCGAGCTTACATAACCGCGGACTCCGCTGCCATCCTGCACTTCATACCAGTAGCTGTTCGGTTTGGAAAGAACGAGCACTTTCTCGTCTTTTTTCAAATAACGCATAAAGGTTCCCGATGTTGAAGCCGACTTGCGGAATGAGACGGAAGCTTTAATTACAGCGTTCGTATTTTGGAGAATCGGCTTTGAAACGCCTGATTGTACTTCAGCAGCCTGAGCGGCTAATGCAGCGGGTACCGAAATCGAACTAAAGAGCAATGCGGCCGATAAAGTTGCTGTTGCGATCCTCTGCTTCACGGTATTACACATTTCATCCGCCTCCTGAGTTGGAAAGAGTGCTTGTCTTACAGTTCCTGATCTCATTGTAATTTCGACGGGAACAGACATGTATCGCCCATCGTACCTAATTGCTATTTTGTCAAATCGGGAGCGGAGACGTATTCATCGGCTGTAAATAAATGCAAAAAAAGCATCCCCTCATAAAAGATGCCTTTCCGACTACTCCTATATATAAACGGATCTTGAAATTTGCCATTGATAAGGCTCTGCACAGCCAATTAGGTCAAATAGCTCACTCAAGCATTCAAAACGAAAGTCCTATAATATTTCCGAAAGCGTTATATTTGGAAACAATTACCGCTTATTCTACTGTTCTTTACCGGCTGTTGTTTCATTATTTTCAACGATTTCGTGAGGCTCCACATGGACATGCACGCTCATGATATTATGCTTGCGTCCCATACGAGTCTCAATCTCGTCGCTTATTCGATGGCTTTCGATTAATGTCAGCTCCGGATCGACCTGCACGATTACATCTACGAGCACATGACTGCCGTGTACCCGGGCTTTAATGTCCTTGATCGATTTGACGCCCTTCGTCTTCTCAATGGTGGACCGCATCGTAGTCAGTTCATTCTCGTCAAACCCGTCCGTCAAGGCATGTGTGGAACTATAGAAAATTTCCCAAGCCGTCTTGCAAATAATCGCGCCTACGGCAAGAGCGGCTACCGGATCCAGCCAAGGCAATCCGAATTGGGCGCCTATTATGCCAATCGCCGCGCCTGTACTGACGAGCGCATCGGAGAGATTATCTTTGGCCGCCGCGAGCAAGGCTTGATTATTAATGCGAATCGCGAGCCTACGATTATAGAAGTACACGCCGGCCATACATAATGCCGCGAACAGGGCGACCCACGCCGAAGTCAGATCCGGAACCTGATGCTCGGGAGAAAATAACGATTTGACCGCGCTGATCAATACCTGGATGCCGACTGTCGCCATAATGAACGAGGCAATGAGAGCCGCAATCGTTTCCGCGCGAAAATGGCCGTACGGATGATCCTTGTCCGGCGGCTTCTGCGATATGCGCAGCCCGATTAATACGGCTGCGGATGCTACGATATCGGTCAGATTGTTGAATCCGTCCGCCACAAGAGCGCCCGACACAAACCAGTAACCGGCGATCAGTTTCAGCGCCGACAGCACCAAATATGCGCAGATACTAACCCAGGCGCCCTTCTCGCCTTGTTTAATTTCATCATACTGATTCAGTTTCAATACCCTCCCAAGCAATAAAAACATAGGTTTTCTAAAATTTCCATTTCCGAGTAACTTAACGGTATCATACCCGATCGCACCGATGTGGGTCTAGAGAAACAGTGTTGACCGGATGCGCACTTTTATGGACAAAGGCAACAATTCATTCGTTTTTTAGATCGAAAGCCGGGAGTTCCTTAGCAAGTCATCTTATTAATTTCCCTGTTTTCATGCATTCCTATACATGCGGAAGGTAGGCTGCCGAAGCATGCTTTCGCCGGTCCCGACGGCAAAAAGCAGCGCGCACGCCCGGAAGAGCGTGCACACTGCTTCATTCTCAAAGCTATTGGATTTCGTAAATGTCGTATAACTCGTCAAGCATCAGATTAGCCGCGATAACGCCGCCAGCCGTATTCCAGATGGCATCGTTCACACGTTTCGCTTTATTATTTTTCACGACCTCCAGACTCTGCCACAACGGATCCTTCAGCATTTCCTGTTCCATAGCATTTCCCTTACCGTCGCCGGTATCATACGTGAAGTAGAACAGCAGATCCGCATCTACCTCAGGAAGGCGTTCTTTCGTAATTTCTTCAACAAAGGTATCTTTATATTTCTGATTTTCGGGACGGGTAATGCCGAGCTTATTGAATATCACGCCTGTAAAAGTATCTTGCAAATAAATACGCGTCTTGCCTGCCATGAAGCGAACGACCGATACCTTCTGGTTCAGCTTATCGCCTGCCTTCTCCTTGAAGTCTGCAGTGCGGCCGTCGAAGTCGGCAATCACCTTGTCGCCTTCAGCCGTTCTGCCGAGCGCTTCCGCATACAGCTTGAAGTTAGTTTGCCACTCGCCGCGCAGCGTCTCTGAGAATACGGTCGGCGCGATGGCATTAAGCTGATCGAATACCTTCTCCTGACGCATTTTGTTGCCGATAATAAGGTCCGGCTTCAGGCTCGCGATCAATTCCAGGTTCGGCTGGCTCTCATCGCCGACTACCGTGACGCCCTCCATGTCCGCTTTGATGTGCTCGTACCACGGGTCGCCCGTCCACGATCTGACTGCTCCTACCGGTTTTACGCCTAAGGCAAGCAATGCTTCCGTGCCTTCGTTCGTCAGGATGACGACACGCGATGGTGTTCCGGTTATATTAGCATCGCCCATTGCATGAGTAACCTTCCGTGCTTCGCTTGTCTCAGGAGCGGCGGATTCCGATGGGCTTCCCGTATTTGCGTTGTTGTTGACGTCGGCGCTCTGACCGCATCCGGTAACGAGGACCGCGAGCGACAGCAGGGCAGCTGATGCCGTAAAGGTAAATTTTTGCTTCAAAGCTTGTAACATTGTTGAACTCCCCTTCTCAGTTGAAAATCATTCTCAAACTATCTCAAACGAAACTATAACAGGGGGCTGTTCCTATGTCAATCCTAAAGTGATAATGATTTTCAGATTCATTGACACTGCCGGACTCATCCCATACAATGTTCAGTAGTTATTAATTGTTTATTTACTTGGGAATGAGGAAGTCATGGATACTACTTTACTAGCAACGCGGACTCAGAAAACCGCCGGACTGCTCGCCGGTATTCTATTAGCTGCCGCAGGCATCATATGCAGTATCGCTTTCGGGGTAACAAATATCAGCTGGCGCACGATTATTGCATCCTATACCGATTTCAACGGCTCGCAGGAGCATCTGATCATACAAACGGCAAGAACGCCGCGCGCCCTTATTGCGGCTGCAGCGGGAGCAAGCCTGGCCGTCGCCGGTTCATTCATGCAGGGAATTACCCGCAATCCGCTGGCATCGCCCAGCATCTTCGGCATTAATGCCGGAGCCGCTTTCTTCATTGTAGTCGGCTCTGCCTTCTTCGGAGCCAGCGGTCTATCCACGTTCGCGACGCTTGCCTTCGTCGGGGCGGCATTCACCGCGGCGCTTGTCTATGTGCTTGGCTCGATTGGCAACGACGGGCTTACGCCTATCAAAATCACGCTTGCGGGAGCCGCATTAACCGCCTTCTTCTCCTCCCTCTCGCTCGGTCTTCTGCTGACGGGCGGCCAGACGTTCGATCAGGTGCTGTATTGGTTCGTCGGATCCGTAGCAGGGCGGGATATGGGCATTTTTACTGCCGCGGCGCCATATATGGGATTGGCTATGGCCGGCGCGCTTGTGCTTGCGAGGCATATGAATGTGCTCTCGCTCGGCGAGGATGTCGCCGTCGGTCTCGGACAGAAAACCGTCTATATCAAGCTTGCGGCGGGAATCGTCATTGTCCTGCTCGCCGGCGGTTCCGTCTCGATGGCGGGTCCGATCGCTTTTGTCGGCATCATTATTCCCCATTTGGTCCGTTACATGGTCGGCATCGACTATCGCTGGGTCGTTCCGTATTGCGCCGTATTCGGCGCCAACCTGCTGCTGGCCGCAGACATCGGCTCGAGATATATTTCGTTTCCGAAGGAAGTACCCGTCGGCGTCATGACGGCTATCATCGGCGTTCCCTTCTTTGTCTACATCGCCAGAAGAGGAGGCCGTACCTAAATGAGCAAGCTCATTACGATCCGAGGGCGCAAGCATTCGTTTCAAATAAGCCGACGGACCGTTACCGTGATTGCTATGCTGGCAATTGCCAATATAGCCGCCGTTATGATTTGCGTCGGTCTCGGCAGTCAAACGATCAACCCGATTGCGGTCATTCGCTCGTTATTCGGCGCAGGCGATCCTTCGGACAGCATGATCATCTGGTCGCTGCGCATGCCGAGAACCGTCATTGCCGTTATGGTCGGCTCAGCGCTAGCCGTATCCGGCGCCTTGCTGCAAGGGATCGTGCGCAATCCCCTTACTTCGCCGGACATTATCGGCATATCGGGCGGCGCGTCTCTCGGCACCGTCGTATTCATCCTGTATTTCTCGCATGTCAGCATACGCTTCATGCCGGTAAGCTCGATCGCGGGGGCGTTCGCCGCTGCGATTCTAATCTACATTTTCGCTTACCGTCGGGGCATCACGCCGCTTAGGCTCGTACTGATCGGAATCGGTATGGCAACCGCCTTAACGGCGTTTACTTATATGCTTATCCTTACGGCCTCGTTCACGCCGACAGCGGTAGCCGTCAAGGCGTTCACCTTCATGACGGGAAGCATTTACGGCGCTTCCTGGGATAAGGACGTCCTTACGCTCCTGCCATGGTTCCTGATCCTGATGCCAATCGCGCTAATATTTGCGAGACATCTGAATGTTCAAGAGCTCGGCGATGACGTAGCCGCCAGCGTCGGCAGCTCCGTCCATGCGAAACGTACGATTTTGCTTCTCATCAGCGTTGCTCTTGCGGGAGCGGCAGTCGCTATTGGGGGAGCCATTAACTTTATCGGCCTAATGGCACCCCATATTGCCCGCAAGCTCGTCGGGCCGGCGTACGGCGGCGTTATTCCGGTATCTGCCCTCATCGGATCGCTTGTATTACTGCTTTCCGATCTGATTGCCAGAGTTGCCTTCATCCCGCTCGATATCCCGGCCGGCGTATTTACGGCAGCGATCGGGGCGCCGTTCTTCATCTACCTGCTTTACCGCCATCGGAATGGAGCACAATAGCTAATACCGGAATATAACCCAGATTCGTTATCCAATAGGGAGTGAACCTCATGTCCGTCATAGAAGCAAGAAGCCTGACGTTATCCTACGGTCATAAGCCGGTCTTCGCCGAGCTTGACTTACTGATCCCGCCCGGTAAAATCACCGTGCTTATCGGCAGCAACGGCTGCGGCAAATCAACGCTTCTGCGTTCGCTTGCACGCCTCCTAAAGCCTCAGGAAGGCTCCATATGGCTGGACGGCAGCGAAATGTCCAGGCTCTCGAGCAAGGAAATCGCGAGGCGCCTTGCCATACTGCCTCAAGGTCCCGTCGCGCCGGAAGGATTGACCGTTCATCAGCTCGTCAAGCAGGGCCGCTACCCTTACCAAAGCTGGCTTCAGCAGTGGTCGAAAGAGGACGAGAAAATGGTGAAAAAGGCGCTTGAGGTGACGGATATGGAGGATCTATCGGACCGTTCAATCGATTCTCTCTCCGGGGGCCAGAGGCAGCGCGCCTGGATCGCGATGACGCTCGCCCAGAACACGCCGGCCATCTTACTCGACGAGCCGACGACTTACCTGGATATGACGCATCAAATCGAGGTGCTTGATCTGCTGTTCGACTTGAACGAGCAGGAAAGCCGCACGATCGTGATGGTCCTGCACGATATTAATCTGGCTTGCCGGTACGCGCATCGGATCGTAGCCGTCAAAGACGGTCTCATCTATGCGCAGGGCGCGCCGGAGACGATTATGAACGAGCGGCTCATCCGCGACGTATTCGATATGGAGTGCCAAGTGACCGCCGATCCGATCTTCGGGACGCCGCTGTGCATCCCGTACGGCAGAGGCCGCAAGGTGCTCCAACCGGTCATGGCATAAAAGCAACAAGGGCCGTTCCCTCCACTCGGGAACGGCCCTTTATTCATTTCCCCGCATCTTCAGCCTTTAACCGAGCCTCCCAGCAAGCCTCTAACGAAATATTTCTGCAGGGCGAAGAATACGGCGAGCGGCATAAGCATCGAAACAAATGCAGCTGCGGTAAGCAAATGCCAGTCATTGCCTCTCGAGCCGACCAGGTTCGCGATATTCATGGAAAGCACCTGAACCTCCGGCTGACTGCCGAGGAAAATAAGCGCCACCAGATAGTCGTTCCACACCCACAAAAATTGAAAAATGCTGATCGAGGCCAGCGCCGGCACGGACAGCGGCAGGATCAGCCTGCTGAAAATCGTAAAGTTGGTCGCGCCGTCCATAAACGCCGACTCAAACAAATCCTTCGGCAGTTGGCTGATCGAGGTATACATGAAATAAGTAATGAGCGGCAAGCCAAATGCGGTATGCGCCAGCCAAATACCGAAATAGGTGCCGTTCAAGCCTAACGCCGTATAGTCGCGAAGAATCGGGATAAGCGCAACCTGAATCGGTACGACAAGCAGCGCGATGACAAGCACGAATAACGTCTTTCGGCCGGGAAACCGCAGCCACGCGAACGCATAGGCGGCAAAGGAAGCGATGAATATCGGGATGACGGTAGCCGGTATGGTCACCGCGACCGTATTCCAGAAGGAACGGGACATGCCGCTCCCCTTCTCCGTCTTCGTGCTGCCGTCAGGCATCGTGATGGAATAGGTTTTCCCGCCAAGCACCGTCTCATAGTTTTGTGTGGTGAAGCGCGAGATAACCGTCCATTCCTTCTCCTGCACATTAAGAACCCGCGCACGGCGATTTTCCCAAATCAGCCTTTCTCCGCCCACGATAACCCCCGCGCGCAGCTGATCGTCCGTATACGTCGCTCCGTCGATCCCGATCGGCGCGCGCAGGTCCGTTTCCTTCGGGAGCTGCAGCTGCTCCGCCGTCTGCCAATCGCGATGCGGCAAAATGTTCCACCAGCCCGTTGCCAATATATCGGCCGCTGGGCGAAAGGATGAGACTAACAGGCCGAGGGTCGGGATCGTCCAAATGAGACAGATGACGGCAAGCACCGTATTCACGAGCCATTTCGATCTGCGGATGCCTTTTTTTCTTCCCATCTAGAAGCCCCCCTCTCTGCGGAATTGGCGTAAATTGATGATAATAACCGGTATGACCGCTACGAGCAATACGATCGCAAGAGTCGAGCCGTATCCGGCATTCTGATACATGAAGAGCTGCCGGTAGAACTGCGTCGCCACTACGTCGGTCTCATATTGTCCACCGGTCATAATCATGACCACGTCGAAAATTTTGAGCGTAAACACGATAATCGTCGTCGTAACCGAGAGCAGCGTACCCGAGATATAAGGAATCATAATGCTGAAGAAAATCCGGATCTCGCCTGCACCGTCCATACGGGCCGCTTCCAGGATATCTTCCGGAATGCTCTTAATGGCCGCCGAGAATATGACCATCGCAAAGCCGGTCTGCATCCAGATCAGAATCGCGATCAGAAACAGATTGTTCCAGGGCTGAATCATGCTTAGCCAAGCCTGCGGCTCGCCGCCGAAAGCAACGACAATGGCATTCAGAAGACCGATTTGCTCCTGGCCCGGCTGAAAATAATAAATAAACTTCCAAATGACGCCGGCCGCTACGAATGAGATGGCCATCGGCATAAAAATAAGTCCCTTTGCCAGCTTCTCGAAGCTGCTGCGGTCCGCCAGAATCGCAATCAGAAGGCCAAGGCTGACGCAAGCGAGCGTTCCGAAGAATACCCACAGCAAATTGTTCCGCAGCGCCATCACGAGCAGACGGTCCGTAAATACCGCCGCATAGTTAGCCAGTCCGACGAAGTTAACCGACCCGGCATCCAAGAAGCTTAAGTAAAGCGTCCTTAGCGTCGGAAACACAAGCAGCCAGCCCAGCAGAAGGACCGCAGGACCGACAAATACAAAAGGCAATATTCTCCGCTTCCATTTATCCGGATACTGCTCGACCATCCAATTCAGCATGTAATAAATCGAGTATATGCCCAGTACTCCCCATGCTACAGCCACTATCGCTTTGATAACCGGGGGCAGATCGGCATCGCGGAAGAACAAAAAGATGCCCCAGTGAATGGCAATATTAATCCCCGGCACCAGCAACGAAATCAACAGCAGCCACAGAGCATTGCCTTTCCTCGCCTGCAGTTCCATAAGTATCCTCCTTAAAGATGCGCGTAAGCGAGTGCGCTATGTTCTTCGTTGCTAACCAGCGCCTCTTTCCATAGAGGGATCGCAGCCGTGCGGCTGAGATCCCTTCGTTATCAAACTTACTTCCAGCCGGATTGAATTTCCTTCAAGGCGGCATCCAGATCTACCGTTCCGCTGATATAATCGGTCATTCCTTTCCAGAACGAACCCGCTCCGACCGCGCCGGGCATCAGGTCGGAGCCGTCAAACCGGATCGTGTCCGCGGACTGCACGAATTCGGCCATCCGCCGTTCTTGATCGTTCGGGTACCAGGATGGATCGGCGTCGTTCATCGGGGCTGTTACGCCTCCGGACTGAATCCATGACTTTAAGGACTCCCCGGTCGTAAAGAACTCCATGACGGCCCGCACCTCCGGGCGATCATTGAACATGGCGTAGATATCGCCGGATATAAGCGCAGGCTGACCGTACTGCTCGTCGATAGGAGGCAGCGGGAACCAGTCGTAATCGTCAGCCGTCAACCCTTCCGGGAAGAAGGTTGTAATGAAACCGGCCTGGCGGTGCAGCCACGCTTTCGGCGGATTATCGAACAGCGGCTTAACCGCGTCGCCGAACGACGTTGTCGCGATCGATTTGCGGCCTCCGTATACATAATCCTCGTTAAACCAAATGTCGGACATTTTTTGCGCCGCGTTTTTCACGATAGGGTCCGTGAACGGCAGCTCGCCGGATACCCATTTGTCGTAATTCTCGGGCGAAGTCGTGCGGAGCATAATATCCTCCATCCAGTCGGTTGCCGGCCAGCCCGTCGCCGTTCCGCTCTCGATGCCGATGCTCCAGGCCGGATCGCCGTCCTTGGCAATCTGCTCCGTCAAATCCATTAATTCCGTCCAGGTAGCCGGGACGGCGTAACCCGCGTCCGCGAATGCTTTTTTGTTATACCATACAAGGCTCTTCACGCTGCTTCTAGCCCACACGCCGGCCATGACATCGCCGCCTGGACCGGCCATCGTACCCATGTCGAGCCAGCTTTTGTTATACTGCTTCTGCAAATATTCATCGGTCATGAACGTCTTCACGTCGATGACCTTCCCGTCCTTCACGAAGCCCTTCAATAATCCCGGCTGCGGGAAGTCGGCAATATCGGGCGCGTTGCCGCCGCCTACGCGTACGGAAATGGTAGCCTCGAATTCCTTGGAGCCCTCGTAGGAAATATCGATGCCCGTCGTTTCTTCGAAGGCTTTGATGCTTTCGTTGAACTTCACTTCGTCCGCATCCGTGAACGGACCGAACATCGTGACCTTCTTCCCTTTATATTCGCCGTTCATTGCCTTCGCCAGAGCGGTATCGCCTGCCGCTCCCGCATTCGTTCCGCCCTCGTTCCCCTGACCTGCGGCCGGGGTCGGTTCATTCCCCGCGTTATTGTTTGTATTGCCTCCGCAAGCCGTCATAATCATGACGAAAGCGAGCAAGAAAATAAATGCAGTCATTAATTTTTTTGTATGCACAGACCTCATCCTTTCGATATTTTTGTCTGAAAGCAAGGAATAATGCGAATAACGCTTTGCAATCACCACCCCCTTTAAAATGCCATCATTGGCGATTTTTATGCCTTGGCGGCATGATTAACTTTCTTTTTTACAAAAATTGCGCTTACAATAAAATATGAAAAGCTTTTCAGACTTTAGAGGAGAGAGACATCCGCGTGATATCATTTCCGGCTAAAAGGGCTGCGTCGATTCCCTAATGATCAATTGATGCGGTAATTTCTCGCGCAGCACCTCTACCGCGCCTGTCGTTATCAGCTCATGGAGCTTAAGAATGGACCGGTAGCCGATGTCATAGGTGGGCTGCTCGATCGTTGTCAGCTTCGGGATAAACATGCCCGCCATTCGAATATTATCGAAGCCGATAACGGATACATGCTCCGGCACGGCTCTTCCATGTTCGCGCAGATACGATATGGC
Organism: Paenibacillus harenae DSM 16969; assembly: GCF_000422465.1. Classification (GTDB taxonomy): domain Bacteria; phylum Bacillota; class Bacilli; order Paenibacillales; family Paenibacillaceae; genus Pristimantibacillus; species Pristimantibacillus harenae. The sequence continues at coordinate 256,608 of NZ_KE383845.1, forward strand.
GCCCATCGCAAATTCGTCAGACGCCGCGAATAGCGCAGTCAGATCAGGGCAGCGCGTGAACAGGAAATCCGCCGCCTCATAGGCATGCTCGAACCGGTGCTCTGCATATTCCACGCAAGCCCCGCAGCCATCCAGCCCTGCTTCGCGAAGCGCGCGCCGGAAGCCGTCGTAGCGTGGCCGGCCCGATATCGTATCGTCCAGCGGGAAGCAAATCATGCCGATGCGGCGGTGCCCGGATTCAATCAGGTGCGTGACGGCTTCGTAGGCCCCCCGCTCATCGTCAATGTCGACGGAAGGAATCTCATACTCGGGCGCATTGGTGGATGCCAGGATAAACGGCAGCCGGTAGCGCTGAATCACCTCATAGTATTCTTTATGCAGGGAATCGCTTGCGAATACGATACCGTCCACCTGCTTCTCAAAAAAACTCTGAACGTATGCAACCGTCCTCTCCTTGTCGCGATCGGTATTGCATATCATCAGGGTATGACCCAGTACGACGGCCGCATCCTGCATCCCCCGGATCAAGCCTGCGTAGTACGGGTTCTCAATATCCGGAATCATTACGCCAAGCGTGTCGGATTTCTTGTAAATCAGCCCTCTGGCGAATGCATTAGGCTGGTATTGCAGAGCTTCAATCGCTTCCTGAACCTTAGCGCGCTTCTCCCCAACAACCGTCTCCGGCGCATTCATTACGCGGGATACGGTGCTGATGGAAACGTTGGCGTATTTCGCCACATCGCGGATCGTCGATTTCATGCCGGCAAGCACGCCTTTCTTAGTGATTACTGTCTGAAAAGGTTTTCAGAAAACCTTTTCACGGCTTATTATAGCCGGATTCAATTGATTTCGCAACCTGAATTTTCCATTGGATTGAAGGCAGCCTATCCGCCTGCATAAATAAAAAAAGCATCCGTTCGCAGGGCTTTTCCTGCAAACAGATGCACTATGCTTAGTCAATCTAATCGGCGTACATACGCTCGCGAAGCGCCTTAATCTCGTCGCTTTCAAGATATTCGTCGTACGTCATCATCCGGTCGATAATGCCGTTCGGCGTAATCTCGATAATACGGTTCGCGATCGTCTGGACAAACTGATGGTCATGCGACGTGAACAGAACCGTGCAATCGGTATCGATCAAGCCGTTGTTCAGAGCCGTGATGGACTCGAGATCCAAATGGTTCGTCGGCTCGTCAAGGATGAATACGTTTGCGCCTTCAAGCATCATCTTCGATAGCATGCAGCGAACCTTCTCGCCGCCTGACAATACGCTTGCTTTCTTCATGCCGTCGTCACCGGAGAACAGCATGCGGCCCAGGAAGCCGCGGATGAACGTCTCATCCGGATCCTTCGAGTATTGGCGGAGCCAATCCACGAGCGTCAGATCAACGCCTTCGAAATACGCGGAGTTGTCTTTCGGGAAGTAGGCGCGCGTCGTTGTGACGCCCCATGAGAAGCTGCCTGCATCCGGCTCCACTTCGCCGACCAGCAATTGGAACAACAGCGTCTTCGGCAGACTGTTCGGACCTACGAAAGCGACCTTGTCGCCTTTGTTGATCGCAATGGTCAAGTTGTCGATCAGCTTGTCGCCGTCCAGCGATTTGGTCAAGCCGTCTACCAGAAGCAGTTGTTTGCCCGCCTCGCGCTCGCCCTTGAACAGAATGAACGGATATTTACGGTTGGACGGACGAATGTCGTCAAGCGTAATTTTGTCCAATAGCTTCTGCCGGGACGTCGCTTGCTTCGCCTTCGATTTGTTGGCGCTGAAGCGCTGGATGAACGCTTGCAGCTCCTTGATCTTGTCTTCCTTCTTCTTGTTCTCGCCGCGCTGCAGCTGCAAAGCCAGCTGGCTCGACTCGTACCAGAAGTCATAGTTGCCGACGTACATCCGGATTTTGCCAAAGTCAATATCCGCGATGTGCGTACATACCGTGTTCAGGAAGTGCCGGTCATGGCTGACCACGATAACCGTACCTTCATAACCCGCGAGGAAATCCTCCAGCCAGCGGATCGATTCAATATCCAAATGGTTGGTAGGCTCATCGAGCAGCAGGATGTTCGGAGATCCGAACAACGCTTGCGCCAGCAATACGCGGACCTTCTCGTTGCCGCCAAGCTCGGACATCTTCTTATCGTGCAAGTCCGGGGTAATGCCGAGGCCGTTCAGCATCTCCGCCGCCTCCGACTCGGCTTCCCAGCCGTTCATGTCCGCGAATTCCGCTTCGAGCTCGCCTGCGCGCATGCCGTCCTCGTCCGTAAAGTCGGCTTTCGAATAAAGAACTTCCTTCTCCCTCATGACCTCGTAGAGCTTCTTATGGCCCATGATTACCGTCTCAAGAACGGCAAACTCATCGTATTCGTAATGGTTCTGCTTCAATACGGCCAGACGTTCGCCCGGTGTGATATGAACATCGCCGGATGACGGCTCGATTTCGCCGGATAATATTTTCAGAAATGTAGATTTGCCGGCGCCGTTCGCGCCGATCAAGCCATAGCAATTGCCAGGCGTAAATTTAATATTGACGTCTTCGAAAAGCGGCCGCTTTCCGTAACGCAGTGTTATGCCACTCGTACTAATCATTCGAATAATCCCGTCCTTCACTACAAAATCGCTTAATCTCGAACTATTATATCACAATATAACCGGAAACCGAACCATCTTTTGCCCCGGATGCCGTGTTCCCGTTCAATCGCCATACCGTTCAGGCGCTGATTCCGTATAGAAATGCGCTCAGGCAAAACGATAAATCGTTCGAAAGCCAGTCTATCAGCTCGCCTCCCAAATGACGGCAAATCCGGAAGCGCCGACGTCCGAAAATGATAGGAGCCGATAATCCGCCCTCTCGTTTCCCCTATGCGATTTCAAAAATAAAAATCCTCCCCGCCTGCGATAATCATTTCTGTCGTCGCATCGGAGGAGGATTGACTTTGTTCGTTCACGCGCTAATCCCAGTTCAGCTTAACCTCGTTGCCGTTCCGCGAGGATTCGTAAATGGCGTCGAGAATCCGGTTGTTCGTATAGCCGGACAGCGCGGAGCTAATCGGCTGCTTGCCCTCCCGGATGCATTCCACGAAATGACGGCTCATCAAGATCCGGTCCTCCTCGCCCTCAAGCGGCGTGATGTCGCTCTCAACGACCTCGTTATCCGAATGGGTCACGTATTTGCCGCTGCCGCCTATTAGCGCCGCGCCGCCTTGCGTGCCCATCAAGTGAATGAACGGCTCTTCGGGAAGAAACGCGGAATGCGCCGCCCAGCTTACTTCGAGCGACAATGTCGCGCCGTTATCCAGCTTGATCAATGCGGAGGCGAGATCCTCGACATCGTAGTACCCGTCCCAGTTCGGCGTGCCCCAGGTTCCGATGCCTTGACGGTGCGGGCCAAACTCCGCGTAAGTAGAACCGTATACCGATACCGGCTTCGGATTGCCCATCAAGTAAAGCGACAGGTCAAGCATGTGAACGCCGATATCGATCAGCGGACCGCCGCCCGCCTGATCCTTGCGCGTAAACCACGAGCCCCAGCCGGGAATGCCTTTTTTGCGGAACCAGCCTGCCTTCGCGTTATAAATGCGGCCGACATCTCCGTTATCGATACGCTGCTTAATCGCGCGGCTTAATCCGGTCCAGCGCATTTGATGCGACATCATCAGAACCTTGCCCGACTTCTCCGCTTCCTCCACGATCGAACGCGCCGCTTCCGAGTCAATCGCCATCGGCTTCTCCAGCAGGACATGTTTTCCCTGCTTCAAGGCTTCGATCGCGAGCGGTGCATGGAACTGATTCGGCACGCCGATGACGACCGCATCGATGGATGGATCCTCGAGCAGCGCTTGCGGACTGCCGTGAACGGTCTGAATGCCGTGCTCCTCCGCCCGCTGCTCCGCAAGGGGCATATAAACGTCCGCAACGGCAGCGACCTCAATGCCATCTATGTTGTTGAACGTCTTCATATGCACGCTGCCGATCGCGCCCGCGCCGATTATGCCGAGACGTATATTCGTTTGAGTCATTCGAACACCCTCCAATATATGGTTATTCAAGATGCCGGACTAGACCAGTATACCGCTTTCGGATACTGCCGTCACTTCCCCCACAATCGCCACGTATGCCCGAGTGGCGGGATAACGATTCGCTCAGCCGCCAAGCAGCGTCTGATCCGGTCGGCCTCCAGCCGGTCAAGCGCTTCGCGCGGCGTATCGTCGGCCAGCTTGAAAGTGCCGTAATGCATCGGTACGAACCATTTGGCTCCGATATCCTCGAAGGCTTGCAGCGCTTGCTCCGGCGTCGTATGCTGCGGGCCCATGAACCATTCCGGTTCGTAGGCTCCAATCGGCAGCAGCGCGACATCAATAGCGAAGCGGCATCCGATTTCCTTAAAGCCTTGGAAATATCCGCTGTCGCCGGCAAAATAGATGGTCGGCTTCTCCGATACGGCCGGATAGGGGGCATTATCGCCCGTTGCGGGGAAATCCGTCTCTTCGCCGCTTGGAGGCGTTACGAGGCGATCTCCCTCGCGGCTTACCGTCCTTCTGCTGCGGGAAGCCTTCTGCTCGATGACCCAGCCGCCCCAATGCGAGCTGTTCGTATCCCACGGGTTTCGTCTCGTCGAATGCTGGGAAGGGACAAAGGTAAAGGTAAGACCGCCGATCGAGACCGACTCCCACCAGTGCAGCTCCTTCACCCGGAGGAAGCCTTTTTTGCGAAGCTTCGACCTTAAGCCCGCCGGTACAAGCAGCTGACGCGGTCCAACAAGCCTGCGAAGCGATTGAATGCTTAAATGGTCATAATGGGAATGAGAAATAAGCACGACGTCAACGGCCGGAACCTCATCGATCGGAATGCCGGGCAGTGTCAGCCTTCTCTGAAAGGCCATCTGCGACGACCATACCGGATCGGTAATGATATTCATGCCGCCAAGCTGTATGAGAAACGTCGAATGCCCAATCCATGTAAGCGAAGGGCATTTTCGATTATCCGTCAAATATTCGAGATCGGGCTGTACGCTTGGAACGGTAAAGGAATAATCCTTCATCTTCAGCTTGCGAATGCGCTCCTGCCGCCATCTGTTAAACTGCTTCATCGAAGTATGCTGCTCAATCGGATCTATGTTCATGAAACGTTTTAACCTCAACCGCCTATTCCTCCCTCGCTGCCAGTATTATTTTATTAAGATACCAAGATGATGCCGTATTTTGCAAATCCATTCTTAACGGTTATCGCAAGCCTTACCGCATGAAATTCTGTCTGTCATTCGCGTCCCCGCCTAAAATCAGGTACACTGAACTATAGATTCGTTCCATCTACAATTACGCTTTCGAAGCGGTTATTGTTCCTCGCGACGGGCAAAAAAATGCCCGCTCGCGCCTATTTTCTGGAGGTGATCCCATGAAGCTGTTATCCGTCGAACCTACTCCGAGTCCGAATTCCATGAAGCTGAACGTGGATGAAATGCTGCCGCGCGGACGGAGATATACGTTTAAAGCGGGAGAGGCCGGAGAAGCGCCCGAATTGCTGCAGCGGCTCTTGCAGATTAACGGAGTAAAGAGCTTGTTCCGCACCGCTGATTTTATTGCGCTTGACCGGAAGCCCGGAGCGGATTGGGCGGCAATTCTGGCGGAAGCCGGGCAAATTCTGCAAAAGGAGCAGGACGCAGGAGGACAAGCTGCGGGAGGGCTTTCGGCTAGCTTCGGCGAGTCGCAGGTACTGGTTCAGATGTTCCGCGGCATTCCGATGCAGGTGCGCGTGCGTACGGGAGACGGCGAGGTGCGGTCCGCGCTTCCGCAGCAGTTCGGCGATGCGGTCGCACGGGCAGCGGGCTCCAGCATGATCCGCGAGCGGAAGCTGGAGGAATTCGGCGTCCGTTACGGTGAACCCGAGGAAACTGCCGCTGAGATCGTCCGGGAGCTGGAAGCTTCTTACACGGCGGAACGGCTTGAAGCGCTCGTGCGAGCCGCGGTTGAACAGGGCGCCGCGGTAAACGATGACGGCGCTCAGCCGGCCGTGAGGCCCGCCCCGCTGTCGCTTGAGGAGACACGGGCGCTGTTCGCATCGCCTGATTGGCAGGTTCGTTACGCCGCATTGGAGCGTTATTCCGCAACGGTAGAAGGCATTCCGCTGCTGGCCGCAGCGGTGAAAGACGAGAATACGTCGATCCGCAGGCTGGCCGTCGTTTACTTGGGCGATCTGCGCTCGCCGGAGGCGCTGCCGTATTTGTTCGAGGCTTTGCGCGATTCCTCCACGTCCGTCAGAAGGACGGCAGGGGACACGCTGTCCGATCTCGGCGATCCCGCCGCAATCGGTCCAATGATCGAAGCGCTGCGCGACAAGAATAAGCTTGTCCGCTGGCGGGCGGCGCGTTTTCTCTATGAGGCCGGCGACGAGACGGCCGTTGAAGCGCTGCGCGCAGCAGCGGGCGACAGCGAATTCGAAATTCAGCTGCAGGCCAAAATGGCGCTTGAGCGGATCGAACGTGGCGAAGAGGCCGCCGGTTCCGTCTGGCAGCAGATGACCGCCGCGCGTAATCGCGAGTCTTAGAACAAAAAAAGTGAGGAGAATCTTATTCCCCGCGAAGGTTGCTTCGCGGCGAGCGGGATTCTCCTCACTATTCGTTATGCGAATTTTCAGCATACGGCATACTCTGTTCCTTGGAGCTGCTCTTGGCCGCTTCACCGCGATTAGCTACTTCGTATACTCCAGCTGAATCCGCACAAGCAGGGAATTATCTCCCGCATAGGGCTCATAACTGGCCCGGTAGCCGACTGCGACGTTAACGTTCTTGAAGGCGGCTTTCAGCGCCTCGGGAAATTCCTGAGCCTGCTCGTATCTGAACTCCAGGCTGACCGTCCGGGATTCGAGCGCTGACTGAATAACGCCTCGCAGCTTCTCAGGCCCCGACACCGTATACTCCGGCTCTAGCCAGTGCAGGCCAAGCGCCAGCTTCAGCCTGCTGTACCGTGCGCGCTCCTCTTCCGTCCCTTGCAGTTCAAGCTCTCGGATCGTGTCCGCGTATTTGGCGTTCGCGGCCGGATACGTCCTCGTCCATTGGTGATCCGCCCGCAGCTCTTCGTCCGTTTTCAAATAGTAATTGTATCTGATCGCGCCTTCGTCCTTTTTGGCCGCAGCTGCCGCCCGTTCATTGCCGGGTACCGGCTTTATGACCGGATCGTCCCATGTTAAATCCAGATGGTACCATGCGCCGTCCAATTGAACCATATTCCACGCGTGCTCCCCTGTATTGACCGAACCTTCCGCTATGCGCACCGGAATGCCCGCTTCCTTGAGCATTTTAAACCCTAACAAGGCATAACCCTGACATACGGCCTCTCCTAACGTTACCGCATCATAGGCCGTGTAATGAGATAAAGATTGGTCATACTCTACGCGGGTGACAATCCAATCGTGAATCGCCTTTATTTTCTCATGACGATTCATCCCCGGCTCGAGGACTGCCGCCAGCGCCTCCGCGACCTTCGTATCGACAACGGCCGACTGTTCCTTCGTTTCGCGGTACCTGGCCTCGATGGATATCGTTGATTTATTTCCCCAGCTTCGGATCGTATAAATATAGGAATCGAGGATGTAGGCGGAGTAGTCGTCATGCGTCAAAGCAGCTCGAATGACATCCGTCAGCTTCTCCGACAGTTGCTGCTTGTCCCCTGTATAGGAGACGGAGAACCTTTCGGAGCGGACCTGAAATTCCTTCGCGATGGCAAGCTCCAATTGCTCCAGCCGATTAGTCTGCTCCATGGCTCCAGCCTCATCCGATTCCGCCGCGGCCGGAAATAAATCCAGCTTCAAATCAAGGATAAAAGCCGCAGCGATAATAACGGCCACCATCAGCAATTTCGACGCTGCTTTTTGCATACGAACCTCCTCGCCCCTCAACCTTGAACATAAATTGGTACATCCCTGTAATAAAACTGTAATATTTCTCTCATCTTGCTTTCATCTTATGCTTATATACTTAATTCATGACCCCCCTTTATTATATATTCTCTCTTGCAGCCTGCAGCCACGTGCTGCAGGCCTCTTTTTTTGAATCTAAGAATCCGTGCCGCATGATGACGCGGCTAACGGTTCGAGCGAAGCGGCAGCTTGACCATCCTGCAGCGTCTCTTGAAGGAAAGGCAGTACGCGTTCCCAGAAGGCCGGCTCCTGTTCGGACGAGCTATGGCCCTCCGTTGACACGAACAGCGTACCGATCGTTCCCTCCGGCAGCTGCTCCTCCAGCCTTCTCAAATCTTCGGCGCTTATAAAATCATCACCTTTCGAATGAATCATCAGCACCGGCGTCCTGTCTATGTAAAAGTTGCCCTTACCTGCACGTTTAGCTAGTACATCCGGGATACTGGCTGCCCGTAACTGCTCGTTGGATATGCCGGAGCGCAATAACCAGATCGTCGGGATCAGATAGACAAGCGGAAAAGCGGGGATTTTCCTCCGCTTCAGCTCCGAACGCATCATCGTCTCGAATCGGACAGGCATCGAATCGGTAATGACCGAACGCACCTTCATGCCCTGATCCAGCGCCAGGATTGCGCCGAAGCCGCCGAGCGAATGACCGAGCACGGATACCCGTTCCGGATCGATGCCCGGCAGCAGGCGAGCCGCATCGACCGCAGCGGTCACATCTTCCCGGAACATAAGCGCAGACGGCGCTTTGATCGATTCGCTGTTCCCGTGACTTCTCGCGTCATACATAAATACGGCATAACCCGCCTTATAAAGCGGGTGGGCGTAGCGCAGCACCCTCGTACGATTAGAGCCCCATCCATGAGCTACCACAACAACCGGAAGAAGCCCTCCGGCCGCGCCAGCGCCTTCTATCGGCTGAAGAAGCCACCCTTCCAGCCTCGAGCCATTGCTCATAAAGGAAATGGATTGCCAAGCCGCAGCCGCTTCGGGAGCAGCCGCATTTGCTATTTTGCGAGGTCTCTGGCTGCGCGCCCCAATCTGCCATACAACCGCGGCAAGCAGCGCAATAGCGATTACGACGGCCGACAACGTGCCGATTACGCCCACACCGATCCCCCCTTTACAAAGCTTGTACGGCAGTTGCGAACTGCCGGGCCCGCTCCGTCACCAGGTCGTATTTGCCTTCCCTGATCCATTCCAGATTAACCAGCTTGCCGCCCATGCCGACCGCGTTAGCCCCCGCCTTGAAATAATCGGATATATTATGCAGATCGACGCCGCCGGTCGCGATCATCGGAATGTCGTTCAACGGTCCGCGAATCTCTTTCAAATAACCCGTGCCAAGCGTTCCCATAGGAAAAATTTTCACCGCGTCGGCGCCTGCCTTCCACGCCTTTACAATCTCCGTCGGCGTCATGACGCCCGGCCATACGGACAGCCCGCGTTCCCGGCCGTAAGCGATAACCTCTTCATCCAAATTAGGGGAGATGAGAAACTGCGCGCCTGCTGCAACCGCTTCCCGGGCTCGCGCCATATCCGTTACCGTCCCGGCTCCGACTGCCGCCTTGCCGCCAAACCTGCTGCGCCAGCGTTCGATCATAACCGCCGCTCCCTCCGTATTCATCGTCACCTCCATCATATGAATGCCGCCGTCGATTAAAGCTTGCCCGGCCGCATCCGCGTGACGATCCTCAATCCCTCTTAAAATCGCCACAATTTTGTGCTGCATCAGCAGCTCCAGCATTCCGCTCATTCCCGTTCTCCTCCGTCTCTACGTTCATTTATTCCCAATATTGCTTGAATATGCGCAAAAATAAGTTCGGAAAAGGCAAAACGTCCATATCTTCTTTCGCAATCCACCGATAGCGGGAGGGAAGCTTCCCCAAAGCGGGCTGAGCAGAGGCGCTGACAGCGGAACTCTCCGCTGCATATCCGGCAGACGCTTCCGCAGCTGCCAATCCATTCCCCGCCGTCTCAGCCGCGGAGGCTGATTCGAGCTCGCCGGGCGCTTCGCCCAGATCGGCGAGGTAGAAGCGCATTTTCCAATGGATATGGCTGAAAATATGATCGGCGTCCATAAACCAGCTTCGGGGACGGATAAGCAGTCCCGTCTCCTCCTCTATCAAACGGCCGATGAGTACAGCGAGCTCCGCTTGCTCCTTAGGCGCCTGCTCATCCAGCAATCCGTGCTTATCCGCCGGCAGCAGCAAATGCGGCAGCTCCCACATTTGCGCAAGAAGTCCCGTGTCCGGCCTCTGCCTCACAAGTACCTTCCCCGCATGTTCGCCGGTTCCCGCGATAATGACCGCCGCTCTAAGCTCCGGCCGCGGCGGCTTCGCTTTCGTCTTAATCGGCAGCTCATGCTCGCGGCCATCGAGCCGCGCCGCACAATGCTCCATCACCGGGCAAGGCAGGCAGCTTGGCGACTTCGGCGTGCAGACGAGCGCGCCCAGCTCCATCAGCGCTTGGTTGAAATCGCCTGCTGCGCCTTCCGGAATAAGCGAAGCCGCAAGCTTCTCGATCCCTGCTCTCGCCGCCGGCTTCGCAATATCGTCCTCCAGGCAGAAATAACGCGACAGGACGCGCATAACGTTGCCGTCTACAGCAGGCTCCGGCCGGTTAAAGGCAATGCTCATGATGGCACCGGTCGTATAGGGGCCGACCCCTTTCAGTCCGGCAACGGATGCTTTATCATCCGGCACGATGCCGCCGTATTTCTCCACGACCTCCTTGGCGCCTGCCTGCAAATTACGCGCCCGCGAGTAATAGCCAAGCCCTTCCCAGCTTTTCAGCACCTCTGTCTCGGGAGCCTCGGCCAGCGCTTGCACGCTTGGAAATTTACTCATAAAGCTGTTGTAGTACGGGATAACCGTATCTACCCGCGTTTGCTGAAGCATAATTTCCGAAACCCATACCCGGTAAGGATCGCGGTTGATCCGCCAAGGGAGATCACGTTTGATGAGACGATACCAAGCCAACAGTTCCGTACTGAAAAATGTTTTAACCTTCTGCGTATCCTGATCTGTCAATTGCCGTTGCCCTCCTCTCCCGCATGATGAGCAATATCCGCCGTCTCCACATGCCCCGTTCTTGCAAGCTTGCGGTAATGATTCGGAGTAATTCCCGTGATACGCCTGAACAAGCGGGATAAATAATGGTTTTGCATGCCTACCTGATTCGCGATGGCTGTGATCGGCAGCGTCGTTTCTTCAAGGAGCTGCTTCGCGATCGCGATTCGGCGGTTCGTCACATATTGGATCGGCGAGCAGCCCATCATGTTTTTGAATGAAGCAATAAAATAATTCGGATGCAGGAACGCGAATTTTGCAAGCTCCTCTACTTGAATGCACGTATGCAGATTAGCTTCAATATAATCGAGTACCTCGTTCCATTTCACGCTAATGTCCGGATCAGACAGCTGCTTTTGTTGAATATGGCTTGCATCCAGGTAATTAGTAATCAGTTCAAGCAAAACGGCCTTAAGCCGAAGCCCTCTTGTAACGGTGTCGTTTTGCTGCAAGGCGATTATTTTGGAGAACAGCTGCCTGATTTGATGCTCGTCCTCAACAAATACGAATAGCGGAAGCTTCAGAGATTGAATAAACTGGGCATCGCCATGCTCCATGCGAAAGTGGCACCAGTAGCAGCCGAACGGCTCGTCTCCTGCGGTTCCGTACGATTGCACCGTGCCTGCAGGCAGAAAATACAGACCCCCCGGCATGATGTGATATCTCTTATTTTCAATCTCTAACCAGCCTTGTCCTTTATGAATGTAACAGAGACGGTTAAAATCAGGTTCCGCCCCATATCTGGACCAGCCCGGCGGGTATTCGGAATAAGCGGAAATAATCACTTCGGGATGAATGCGATTCAATTGATTTTGCAAAATTCTCTCTACGGTTGAATTCATGATGTCTCCTGTTGTCGAAACTGCGTTATAATGTTGTTCATGTCCACTGTGATTTGTGCGCTGCATTCTCTTCTATTATACGAATTAACGGCTCAAATGAATATGGATGTCCTATGAATCTTCTAATTGGTTTTAAATATTCCAATAACAAACAAATGCCAAGGAGAGTTGCGATATGTCCAACCAGCTATGGCTGCGTCCCGGAAAATTAGTTGCTTTTACCTTATTGCTACTTGCTCTCGCAGGCTGCGGCGGAGGAAGCGGGAAAGGGAACGCGCTTGACGGGCCGGCCGGGGTCATCTCCGTCTACAAAGCCAATTGCGTGAACTGCCACGGCTCCGAGCTGCAGGGGAGAATCGGCGCCGTTACGAATCTGCAGAAGGTTGGAGCAAGAATGAGCGCGGAGGATATTACCGTGCAAATCGAGGATGGAGCGAGCACGATGCCCGGTTTTAAGGACAAGCTGTCCGCAGAGGAAATTGAAGGACTTGCCGAGTGGCTGGCCGGTAAAAAATAAGAAAAGACTTGAATCGCCGAATCGGATTTGCCAAAAAAAAAATGCCGGAGCGCGGATGAAGCCGCCTCTGGCATTCTTTGATTATCCGGACGGCTTAATAGCCGATATGGTGACCGTTTGTTTTGGGAGACTTCGTATAATGGATGGCAGGATGGCCTTCGTACGTCCAATGCGTCTCGCCCATTTGAGGATGAACCGGAAACAAATCGCCCTGCACGAGAACCAGGTCCCCGCCCCAATCATCGGAGTAGATGCCGTCATATTCGACCCACTGCCCCGTTTTAAATCGACGCTTCCCCCTATGCTTCCGCTCCTTCATCGTTGTCGTCCCCTCTCGCCTATCCGCTTGGTCTATTACATTCCAAGTGTAGGCAAAAGGTTACAATCCTATCCGCTCGGCAACGGCAAACGCGGAAGCGAGTTGGCGCTCATGGGTAATCGTGACGTGAATGCGGACCGATGCGCCTTTCAAGCCGAGACGTTCCCATGCCGCGTCGGATAAGCTGCATTCCGGCCTTCCGCAATCATCGCGCAGAATTTCAATATCCGCAAAACCGATCGTTTGACCGATACCACAGCCAAAAGCCTTCACGACCGCTTCCTTCGCCGCGAATCGTCCCGCCGTGAATTGATACAGCCGCTCGCCTGCATATTGGGCTGCCAGCTCCCGTTCGCCGGCCGAGAGCACCCGCTCGAGAAATTTGCCGCTTGTACGGCTCTCCAGTATTTGAGCTATCCGGGATATGTCCGATAAATCATGCCCGATGCCGATGATCACGCTAACACCCGCCTTTTCTATGATGGAGAGATTAGCAGAAGCCGCAGGCCAAGTCAAGCGCCCATTCGGCAAAGCCTAAACCGTATATCCGGAGAAATCGACCGGCCGTTCATTGATGAACCGTTCGACAGCGCCTTGACCGTCTACGCTTAAGTAAAGGCTGCTTGAGTCCAAAGTATGGTAAAGGACCTGCAAGGTCGCAGCTGTTGTCCAGCTCGGACGGTTCTGTCTCGCAGCCGATGCGAACGCCTCAAAGCTGTTCAAGCCCCGCAGCTTGGCGGTTTCTTGCGTGACAGCCTCCATCACAATGCCGTTACGGGAGCCTTCGCTTGTTACGAAGCACCGGTCGGATAACGTCTCCAGCCGGAAGGGCTGCATCAAATGGATAGACCAGAATACATTCCCCGTCTGCCCGAGCAATAAACCATGCTCCTGCAGCCAGTCCGTTTTCGGCAATACGCCAAAGATCCGGTTTTCGATGCCTTCCGGGATCGGATAAAGCGCGAGAATCGTGTTTTTGTCATAAAGCACTTCGGTATGTCCGCTCTGATGCCTTGGATCTTGTATCGTCCCGGGATCTGACGGATGGTAGAAATAAGCCTGGTTCACGCCCTCTATCTTGCCCAGCGGAAGCGTGAAATCCCACCGATGCTGCTCATTATCGAATTCCTCGAACCTTTCCCACATGCCGCCTGCCGCAAAATCCTCCGTTATGTACGCATAGCTGTGCAGCTTGCTTGCAGCATCATCCTGCTTGGTAACCAGCCTGGTCACTACCGACGGTTCGCTTCGGTGAAGCGCAAGCTGCCTGGCGGACTCCGGCGCTTCATAATACAGGAAGCCCGCATATTCGGTCCGAGGCATCTCATCCGGCAGAATGAAATCGCCAAACTGCACATAATCGTGCAGGACGCTGCCGTCCTTCGGAATGTCATGCTTCAAGCCGCGGGAATGCGCGCCGACCCAGGTCCCCTTTAAATAATACGCCGCTCTCTCCTCCCACAGAAAATCCAGCATTTCGCTAAGAGACTGCTTAATCGTGGCATCCGTCGTCAATTTCCAAGCGCAGGCGAAGGCTTGCACCCAATGCCAGAACCAAGGGAGACTGCCGTATTCCGACATCCCTTGCTTTCGTACATGGGCCAGCGTCAGCAGAAGGCTTTGCTTCCCTTCCTCGAGCAATTCCGCATCCTTAAACCATTGGCCAAAAATAAGCTTGGCCGCCGTATATTTGGCGTCATGATGGCCGAAATGATTTTCCGGCCGGAGGTAGAAACCGCTTCGGTATACGTGATCCAACGCGGATTGAAAAGCGGAAAACAGCGTTTCGTCCATGCAGGCCTTGTAGGTCGCAAGGAAGTAAGCCATCAGGCTTCCCATTAATTCCACGGGAAGAACATGGTGCTTCGCTTCCCGCGGAATCGGCTCCAAATGGAGCGGCCAATGGCCGTACGTCACGCTCTCCGGATTCTGATCCTGCAGCTTAAGCACCTCCAATAGGACGGAAACCGCCTTCTCTTTGGCCGTCTCCGCATCGAAAGCGACGCGGTCCGGATATTCGGCCGCCGCGGCAAACAGATAGGTCGCATAGTAATAGTTATCCCGGATATCGTGATGGAACCACAGCCCGCTGTTTAATGCAGGCAGGCGATAGGCTCGCTCGGCCGCTTTGACCATAATCTCGATTTGTCTGTCCTTATCGTTCATTCGAATAATCTCCTCCGCTTGCTTCTATTTCCTTCTATCATAGCGAATAGGACTAGAGCTGGAAACCTTTGCGTTTGGTATAAAAATAATCGGCGAGTACGGATAAAACGATTCCCGCGCCGTACCTTGCCAAATCGACGGCCAGAAATCCTTTTCCTAAAATTAAAGAACCGGGAAGCGTGCTTCGTATGCCGTTTATCCATTCGGTCTGATAAAGCTGGCTGAACTCGATGCCGAAGCAAAATAACAGGCTGATCATAGCAGCCGTGAGCAAGCCCGCGCGTACGAATACGGCGCGAAAACCAAAATATATCATGCTCGCCCATAGCGTATCTCCAAGATGGTCCGCGGCGAATGCCGGCAGCGATTCCCCGAATACCCGTGAGCTGTAGCCCAGCGCCATGACGGTTATCGCTGCGATAATATAAGGAATTCTGGCCTTCAACTGCTTCTCCTCCCTCTTTCAAGAGTGAAACTTCTAAGCGCAAATATAAGTGTGAAACTTACATCCTCTTGGAATTTAAAAAAGAGACTGCCCGCAGCCGGTTAATTGGCTGTAAGGACAGTCTCCTCTTTCATATCCGGTAAGCGGATCAGATCCCCGGAATCGAGGTGCGCTTATGCTCGGTTTTCAAATATTGCTTTTCCAGCTTCTCGCGCGCTTCCGCGCTAATTTCTTTGCCCTCGAGGTAATCGCTGTTATCGCCGTACGTGATGCCAAGCTCGCCCTCGTCGGTTTGCCCGTCCCAAAGACCGGCGGACGGCGCTTTGTCGAGAACGCTTTGAGGCACGCCGAGATGCGAAGCCAGCTGCCTCACCTGACGTTTGTTCAGCGTGCTGAGCGGAGTAATATCTACCGCGCCGTCGCCCCATTTCGTAAAGAAACCGGTAATCGCTTCGGACGCATGGTCCGTGCCGACTACAAGCAGGTTCAAATCAAATGCCAGCGCGTATTGCGTAACCATACGCGTTCTCGCCTTGATATTGCCCTTGCCGCCGCGGCTCAGATGGCGCGGAATGCCAAGGGCTTTGAAGCCGTGCTCGACCTCGAGCGTAATCTCGTCTACCGCTTCCTCGATATTCGTCTCGACCTTGTGCTTCAGCCGGAACGCCTCGGCAACCGCGTAGCTGTCCGCGATATCCGCTTGATCGCCATACGGCTGGAACACGCCGAGCGTCATGTACTCCCGGCCCGTCTCCTCGCTCAGCTCATCCGTGGCGCGCTTGCAAAGACCGGTCGCTACCGCGCTGTCAATGCCGCCGCTGATCGCGATCAGCAGCCCTGTCGTGCCCGACTTCTTCACGTATTCCTTTAAGAAATCGACCCTCCTGCGAATCTCCGCCTCCGGATCGATGGACGGCTTCACGCCAAGACGCTCAATAATTTCGGATTGTAGGCTCATGAGACACCGCCCCGCTTAACGGCAGAACCGATCGAATGCGTCTGTCAGATCAGCTGCGATGTCCGCTGCGGAACGGTTCTCGATTTGGTGCCGCTCGATAAAGTGTACCAGTTCTCCGTCCTTCATCAATGCGATCGAAGGAGAAGAAGGCGGGTACGGCGCAAAATATTCGCGCGCTTTCGCTGTCGCTTCTTTGTCCTGTCCCGCAAACACCGTGTACAAATGATCCGGCGTAATATCGTGCTTCAGCGCTTCCGCTACGCCCGGACGGCATTGGCCGGCCGCGCAGCCGCATACCGAGTTCACGACGACGAGCGCCGTTCCGCTTGCGTTAGGCAGTCTTACCTCCACCTCTTCCGCCGTGCGAAGCTCCTGAATACCGATGCGGGTAAGATCGTCGCGCATCGGTTGAACCATATCTAACATGTATCTTTCGAATGACATAGACACAAGAAACACACTCCTTTAATTACTTTATTTTAGCTACTATTATACCGTCCGAAATCAAAATAAAGCAACCGGAGCGCATTTACTCCGGTTGCCCTTTTTTCGCCGAGTCCGATATGTCGTCCGGATCGCCGGCTCCGTAAGCCGTATTTTTGTCGGGATGCATAAATATCCCGCCTTGCGGCGGAAGCCCCTTCTCGAATATGCCGCGGTTTTCGGCCGTCTGAAATCCTACGTCCTTAAAAGGATGCACCCACTCGTCGCCCGCCATAACCGCCGGATCCGTCTCCGTGCTCCACTGCGACAGCGGCGAATCCGGTGACTCGTAGAGGTGATCTCCGATCACAACGCCGTGCCGGTTAACAAAAGGGGCACGGCTGCCCCGCCCTTCCCGAAACTGCGGCAAAAACTCGATCTCATACGGATCGAGCGCCGGATCGCCGTTAATCGGGCCGTCCTTACTCTCAGGCTTGCGGTCAGTCACAGCACTCCCTCCGTTCTATGTAGACGGACGGTTTGGACCATCCAGCTTTTTGTCAAAGCCTTCGGCCTCAGGCGCTTTACCGCCCCCGGCCGCATTTTGCGCCGCCTGCTTCGCCTGTTCGGCGGAGCGTCCTTTTTCTTCATTTTCTTGTGCCATTGCTATCGCCTCCTTCTCGTATTTCGCAGCCGGCGGGTGAAGCCGGCAGTTGTTCGTCCCACCGGTAGTATGCGCCGAGGGCGGCATCCTTATTAGAAGCATTTGACACATGCGGGGGAAATGCATATAATACGGATATATTTTACAACAAGGAGGCTGATGAAGTATGCGGTACAATCTTATGGTTCTTGTTACGTGTTCATCGGTCTCTCCGGATCATTCAGCCGCCAATATTCAGACGTAACGCCCTGCAGGAGCGTTATTTATTGGGCTGTAATCCGCAGTGACCGCATAGGTTGCATGCGGATTTTTTTGTGTCTTTTTAGCCGCATGCCGACCGCCTGCGGTTTTTTTGCATTTCAAATTAATCAATACGAAGGGGTTTTCATTCATTGGAAAAAAATAACTACCCGCATTTGACGGTTTTTGGCTGGAACGACTCTTGGCAATCCGCTTGGGGCGAAAGCGCGCATTTTGGCAATAAAGGCTTTGAGCCTGCCCGTATCGTTGCGCAGTATTCGAAGCAGTACCGGGTGGTCACCGAGGACGGCGAGAAGATCGCCGCAGTAAGCGGCAAGTACGAGTTCGAAGCAGGAGGACGAAGCGATTTCCCCGCGGTTGGGGATTGGGTGATCGCGCAGCCTCTCGAAGGTGAGCAGAGGGCCGTGATACACGCCCTGCTGCCGCGTTTCTCCGCCATGACGCGCAAGGAGGCGGGAAATGTCGTCGACGAGCAAGTGATCGCGGCCAACATCGATACGATTTTTATTACAAACGCGCTTAATCAGGACTTTAATCTCCGTAAAATCGAACGTTATCTCATCGCGGTGTGGGAAAGCGGGGCACGGCCGGTCATTCTGTTGACGAAAGCCGATCTATGCGATGATCCGGACAGGAAAATCGCGTCTGTCCAAGACAGCGCGCCGGGCGTGCCGGTTCATGCGGTCAGCGCCCACATGAACAAAGGAAAGGAAGAGCTCGCGCCTTACCTGCTGCCCGGTCATACGATCGCAGTGGCAGGCTCGTCCGGCGTCGGCAAGTCGACGCTTCTGAACTGGCTGGCCGATGATTCGCTGCAGCAGGTGCAAGGGATACGGGAAAGCGACGCAAGGGGCAGGCACACGACGACGCATCGCGAGCTGTTCGTACTGCCGACCGGCGCTGTCATGATCGATACGCCGGGCATGCGCGAGCTTCAATTATGGGATGCCGCAGACGGCTGGGAGACGACATTTGCCGATATTGCCGAGCTGGCCTCGCAGTGCCGCTTCCATAATTGCTCGCATGAGTCGGAAGCCGGCTGCGCCGTCAAGGAGGCGCTCGATAGCGGAACGCTCGATTCTCGCCGTTACGCGAATTATAAGAAAACCGAGAAGGAGCTTGCTCATCTCGCCCGCAAGGAGCAGGCCAACAGCCGGAAAGCCGAGAAAAAAGCCGGGAAGCACTCGGGAGCGAAGTCCAAACGGGGCTCGCACGAGCGCAATCGCCACAGTCTTATCGATCTGGAATAAGCAAGGGAGGGATGCATTGGTGAATTCAAGTGCACATATGCACTTGATTCGCCGCCATATGGCGATAGGAGTGAATTCAAGTGCACATATGCACTTGATTCGCCGTCGTACGGCGATATGAGTGAATTCAAGTGCACATATGCACTTGATTCGCCGCCGTACGGCGATAGGAGTGAATTCAAGAGCTGTTATAGCATCAGACGGCTTTGCCGGTCTCAACCTGCGGCAGGCCGAAGGATACGATGAACGTCGTGCCTTCCCCTTCCGTTGATTCCACTTCGATCCGCCCGTTATGGCGCTCGGCAATGCTTAAGCACAGTGGGAGACCGAGTCCCGTCCCGCGCGCTTTCGTTGTAAAAAAAGGCTCGAACAGCTGCTTCATCTGCTCCGCCGGAATGCCAACGCCTTCATCGGCAATTCTCAGCTCGATTTTTCCGCCCCGGCATCTGGTGCTGATGCGCGTGACGCCCCTGTCTCCCATCGCTTCCATCCCGTTCCGGGCCAGATTCAGCACCAGCTGCTTGATTTCCCGGTCGTTGAGCAAGATGAGGGGCAAATCATGGCAGAAATCCACCTCGATCGACTGTCCGCGCAGGTTTGCGTCGGCGTTGAGCAGTGGAATTAGCTCATTTATAATATCGTGCAGCGAAGCAAGCTGCATCTTCAGCGCCCTGTTCTGGGCTAACGACAGAAAGTCGCTGATAATCATATTCGCACGATCCAGTTCATCGATGATAATTCGAAAATATTGCTGCTGGCTCTTGGGGCTGCGCTCCTGTATAAGCTGAACAAAGCCGCGTATGACCGCCATCGGATTACGGATTTCATGCGTGATGCTTGCCGCCATCTGACCCACGAGGCTGAGACGCTCCATGCGGCCAAGCTCGTCCCGGAGCTGGCTGATTTCCGTTACGTCGTGCGCGATAAGCGCCGCGCCCGCAATTTGGCTTTTCATCAAGCTTCTAAGCGAGAAGGTCGTCAACAAAAGCGTCCGACCGCCATTCTCGAATGGAACCAATGAGGATTTCTCGCCTTTAAGCGCCTGGTTGAGGGTGTCGACGAACAGATTGCTTGGCCCGGGTTGGAACAGCATTCGAAATGGCACGCCCTGCGCCTTGACGGCTGACATATATTCCGGCTTGATCGATAGAAGCTTCGTCACCATGTCGTTCATATGCGTAACCTTGCCTTCCCCGTCCGTAATAATAACGGCGAAGGTCGTCTCGTCAATAAACTGCTGCAGCTTCTCGACCTCATCCCGATAACTGGCCGATATGCGCAGCACTTTCTCATGGAGCTGCGTCTTCTCCTTCACGCTCTCGATCATAAAAATCGACAGCCAGGTTGCCGTCAAAATCGCGGAAACAGCCAATACCAGCCCTATCACCAGGTAGAATGTCCATTCAGCGTTCCGGCTGTGAATGTACCCGGTTATCATGACGAAGATAAAAATCACCATAAACGACATGAGCTGCAGGCCACGGCGTTCTTTGTTGAGCGCGGAAGCGCGTGCAAAAGGGCGAATCGAGAGCCCTATTAACGGAATGAAGACGATCATATACAGGATAAAACTCACCGTTTCCCACATGCCGTCAAGCATCGGAATCCGGATCGCAAAGTAAACGAACGACATGACAACCAGAACGGGCACTCCCCCATATAATGCGCCGATCATATAAGGAACCGCATGGAAGTCCAGGTCGTAGCCAAACGCGTTTGAAGCCGACATTATACAAAGCACCATCGACGTACCGCAAAAAATGCCCATAAAAACAGGCATCCTCATAAGGCCCTGTTCTTTATCCTGCCTTAACTGGAAGGCAAAAACAGGCAATAAGGACAAAATAAATTGTAACAGCAGTTCCTTTAACACGGACGATCGGTTCCCCCTACTCGCGTTCCGAATGCATGCCACATCTATTGTTATATTGTACTAGTACACCGATGCCGAATCTATGGATTGTTACTCCGATTAAAACATAAATGCCCTTATTTTACAATTGAAGTTCTATCCAATTTATGATGCCCGCTATCGTTTTTTCGCCGTCCGAATCATTGTGGAGCTCATGGTAGCCTCCCTCGGATACTGCAAAGCGGCATTGGCCGCCGAGGCTCTCCGCTAATTGCCTGCTTGCCTCAAACGAAGTAATTCGGTCGGATGTACCGTGCATAAGCAGCAGCGGCACATGAAGGAGATCGGAGTGGGACAGCGCCCATTCTCCTCCTGCGGCAATCTCGGTATAGGTGCGGAGCGTAATTTTCGTATGGCACAGCGGATCCGCGATAGGCGCGGCCGCCGGATAACCGGGCCGGTATAAATCGGCAGGATTTAATCCGGTCGATTGCTGAAGGGCAGGCATGACGCGAGCCAACTTCCGGCCGATCCATTCCACGGCAGGGTTCGGCTTAAAAGCAAGACGCAGCCACGGGCTCGTAAGTATCAGTCCCCGGATTTGCGGCTTATAGCGCAGCGCGCAGCTCAGCGCCACATTCCCTCCCATGCTGTGGCCGTACAAAAATACGGGAACGCCGGGATGCCGGTCTTCCGCCGCTTCAATAATGAGAGCAGCGTCGCTTGCTGCCGCGCCAAGCGAGTGGATATGCCCTCTTTTGCCGGAAGATCGACCATGCCCGTGCAGATCCAGCGCAATGACTGCGAATCCCGCTTCCGTCATAGAGGAAGCGACATGCCCGTAGCGGTCGCCGTGCTCGCCTATTCCGTGGACGATGCAGACGACTGCCCGCGCCCGCTGTACGTCAGGCTGCCATTCCCTTACAAATAACTCCGTCGCTTTAGCCCCTATGATTTTCCATTCCTCACGCCGCATCAGAACGCCGCCTTTCATTTGTGGTATGATGGATGATAAAACTAATCATATAACAGGTGGATAATAATGCAATATGATGCAATAATAATCGGCGGAGGCTCCGCCGGGCTAATGGCCGGAATAGCCGCCAGCAAGCATGGCGCAAGCGTTCTTTTGCTCGACAAGGGAGACAAGCTTGGGCGCAAGCTCGGAATATCCGGGGGCGGAAGATGTAACGTGACCAACAACAAAGAGCTGGATGATCTGATTAAGCATATTCCCGGTAACGGCCGCTTCCTGCACAGCTCCTTCTCTAACTTCAATAATAAAGACATTATATCCTTCTTTGAGAATTTGGGCATTGCCTTAAAGGAAGAGGATAACGGCCGGATGTTCCCTGTCTCTGACAAAGCGAAGACGGTCGTGGATACGCTCGTGAATCAGGTGCGCAAGCAAGGCGTGCAGATCAGGCTGAACGCTCCCGTTGATCAAATTATGTATAAGGATGGCAGCGTCTCCGGCGTTCGACTGAAATCAGGCGACGTTCTGCGGAGCAGAAGCGTCATCGTAGCCTCCGGGGGCAAATCCGTACCGCAAACCGGCTCGACCGGCGACGGCTACGCCTGGGCGGAGAAGGCCGGACACACGATCACGGAGCTGTTCCCGACCGAAGTGCCGCTAACCTCGAACGAGCCTTTTATTACGAGCAAAGAGCTTCAAGGGCTATCGCTCCGGGACGTCTGCCTGTCCGTGTGGAATCCCAAAGGGAAGAAAATCATCGAACATAGGGGCGATATGATATTTACGCATTTCGGCCTATCGGGACCGATCGCTTTGCGCTGCAGCCAATTTGTCGTCAAAGCGCTCAAGCAATTCGGCACCGGAAATATAGAGGTCGCCGTCGACTTGATGCCGGATAAGAGCAAGGACGAGGTCTATAAGGAATCGTTAAGCCTTGCCGAGCAGGAGGCCAAAAAAACGATTAAAAACGTGCTGAAAAGCTATTTGCCCGAAAAGATGATTCCGATCCTGCTTCAAAAATCAAAGCTGACGGACAGTCTGACTTATGACCATATTCCGAAGCAGGATTGGCTAACCTTATCCCGGCTGATTAAGCATTTTCCGATCCGGGTGTACGGCACTTTGTCCATCGAGGATGCTTTCGTCACCGGGGGAGGCGTTAATTTGAAGGAGATCGATCCGAAGACGATGGAGTCGAAGCTGATGAAGGGGCTGTTCTTCTGCGGCGAGATTTTGGATATACACGGCTATACGGGAGGCTATAACATTACCGCAGCCTTCTCTACAGGCTATACGGCGGGGGAAAATGCCGTTCTGCTCCCCTAATGAAAAAGGCTGATACCGGAGTCGCGAGAACCTGGTTCAGCCTCTTTCCGCATGGGTCCTGATCAGCGTCTCCGCCTTAGGCGAATCACGCGAATGCGCTGCTTCTGAATATTCGAAAGCGGCCTTGTAAAGCGGTAGTTATTGCTGCGTGCGGTTCCTTTGGTCACGCCAGCCTTAAATGCGCTTCCCGCCGCCGGCAGAGCAACCAACACGCCGAATGCTTGCATGACCGTGGCGATGGGCGTACTGATGGAGCGATTGCCGCTCCCGGCGAAGTTCAGCGCGGCCGCATAATTGTCGGACCGCCTGAGCCACACGCCTCCCGAATCTCCCGGCAGCGAAATGGCGGACTGTCCTGTAATGACCGTTTGATTGCGGAACAACAGGACGGCATCGTTCAGCTCCGGATACGGACCGACCTGGACGTCGACGTTAATCGATTCGACCGTTCCCGCTACAAAGCCGGTCGTTCTGCCGGATTTAACAAACTGCTCGCCCACGCCGTAGCTGTTCAAATGACCCGGAACCGTGATAAGCTGACCGGTTGCACTCACCAAATAACGCGGATTCAAGAAGCTTGGCGTAAGCGGAGCGGCTAATGCCGCGTCCATGAAATTGATTCCGCTCGGATTAAGCGGGATATACTCGAACGCCTGCCCGATCCGGTCTACGCTCGTTTGTCCGCCGTCCGCCGGGCCCGGTTGAACGGTCTCGGAAAATACCGGACTATTCGCTTTGATCAACACATGGTTATTGCTAAGTACGTACAGGGCTCCGTTCTTCGTTACGATCAGTCCTGCGGTTCCAGTCATCGCGGGACCGAACGTTCCGATGCTCGTTCCGGCGGGAACCGGACGAATCCTGCTTTGGAACAATGCCGGCTGAAATACCCGCCCCCGCTTCTGTTTCACAATCAAAGGCGCGGCAGCCTCATGTCGGCGAAACGGCTTGGTCCGGATGAGACGGATCGGAAAGCTTCCTCCGCTTATCGCTTTGACCGAGCTGTTTATCGCGGACGTTGGTATCGCGTGGTCCATATATACGGTAACAGCAGCTCCGCGCGACGGTTGATTGGGATTGGCGTATCCAATCCCGACACCCGATATGCCGGAACGCTTCATTAAAGCCGGAGCAATTTTTGTTTTGTGCCTCAATGCCTCCCGAAATGTCGCCATGGCCTCTCCCTCTTTCTTCTCATCATGTCATTTCCACAAAAAACGGTATATCCGGATTTTGCGGAACTGTTCAACATATGAGAGCGGCGGCGGATATGACGATTATATTGACCTAGTAAACGTCGATAGGTGACCGTACAATTTTCATTGGCAACGCAAGCAGAAACGCCTGTAGTCGTCCTTATCTGAGGACGCAACCGTTTCGCGGAGAAATATAAGCCCGCTAATATGTGCCACACTTATAATTTCTTATATTTCAAAAAAAGACCCGCCTGATTAGGAGGAAGCAGCGGGCGCCTGCGAACAAGCCTTCCTCACTATAAGCCGCCCTAATAGAAACGAGTCAATTCCAGCACTCTATTCTCCTTTGAATGGGAATATCAAAGCTTTATTTGTTAGGCATGAACATCTCCGGAGAAATGATCATAGGTTCCGGAGTCGGGAAGAAACTCATCGCCATAATCGGCGTCGTCATCGCGGTTGCGCAAATCCTCCGCCTCTTCTGCTTCTCCCAGCTCCGACGCCCATTCCTCGTTTACAAAATGAGCCGGAATCGGTATCGTATCCAACGCGTAGGCGCTGTTGCTTAATGCGTTCGATTCGATCTGCGATTGCTCCACCAGCTGGCCGCCGTGAGCCTGCGCAATTTCGAGCGCCGAGGTAAGGTCGACACCGTCCAAATGAATATGCATGCGGCTTCCGTCATGCAGCACCGTCTCGTAACCGAGCTCCTGCAGCGTTTCGCAGGCGAGCTCCGCGCTCTGGGTATCGTTAAAATCAAACAGCAACGCTGAATTTATTGTCATTGGTTTTCTTCCTTTCATATCCTTTTGCTATAGCATGCCGAATTTGCCGGGAAACATGTCAGCAAATAAAAAAAAACCAGCTCTCCCGGCTGAAGCAGCCGGAGAGCTGGAAATGATTTTATGCAATTGAAACGGCCTCTGAAATTTTCTAACCGCGATAAAGAGCAATCGCCTCGTTCAAACCGCGCGTTTGTTCATATACCTGCTGATAAACCTTGAAAATGCCTTCATATGCGGCGACCGCTTCAGGCTGCGGCTTATACGAATCCGCATGCTTCACGAATTTATCTGCGCAGGACTCAAGGCTGTCGAACCATCCGGCGCCGTAAGCAGCAAGCATAGCTGCGCCAAGGCCTGGACCTTGCTCGTTCTCGAGCGCAACGACCGTTGCGTTAAAGATATCGGCTTGCATTTGCAGCCACACCGGATTTTGCGCGCCGCCGCCGATCGAGATGATCGTATCGACCTTTTTGCCGGCACGGCGGAACATATCGACCGACTCGTTAAGCGAGTAGGTAATGCCTTCCATAACCGCGCGGGCAAAATGAATCCGTTCGTGCGAGCCGTCCACGCCGATAAAGCTGGCGCGAATGACGGAATCGGCGTGAGGCGTTCGTTCTCCGACGAGATATGGCGTGAACAGCAAGCCGTTAGCGCCGGGCTTCACCGCGCCTACACCCTCCAACAACTGATCGAAGGACTCATTCGGAGCGAATGTTTTCTTGAACCAGCTTAAGCTGTAGCCGGCCGCAAGCGTAACGCCCATCACATAGAAGGCATTCTCCTTGCCGTGATTGAAGAAATGCACCTTGCCAGCAAAATCCTTCGTCTTGTCATTCTCGTAAGATAAAATGACGCCGGATGTGCCGATGCTGCAAAGCGTCAAGCCCTCGGACAGGATGCCCGAGCCGATCGCTCCGCACGCATTGTCCGCACCGCCTGCGAAAACCTTAACCGCAGTCGACAAGCCCGTATTTTCCGCAATCGATGGTAAAATGGCGCCTACCAAACCGTGCGATTCAACCAGCGGAGGACAGAAGCCTTCAGGCAATCCGAACGCTTCAAGCACTTCGCTGCTCCACGCTTTGCCGGCAACGTCAAGCATGAGCGTTCCCGCCGCGTCGGAGTAATCCATATGCAGCTCGCCGGTCAGGCGGTAACGCAGGTAATCCTTCGGCAGGAGGAACAGCTTCGCCTTCGCGAACGCTTCCGGCTCGTATTGGCGTACCCAGAGAATCTTCGGAAGCGTGAAGCCCTCCAAAGCCGGATTACGAGTCACGCTGAGCAGCTTATCGCCCAGCGTACGCTCGATTTCACGGCATTGCTCAGTCGTACGCGTATCATTCCATAGAATGGCGTTGCGGACCGGATTGCCTTCGCCGTCCAGAAGCACAAGGCCGTGCATCTGACCGGAGAAGCTGATGCCCTCGATTGCGTCAGCTGCTATTCCGGCAGAAGAAGCGAGCTCGCGCAGCGCTTCGATCGTCGCATCAACCCAGTCGTCCGGCTTCTGCTCGCTCCAGCCGGAATGCTCGTGGAACAGCGGGTAGCTGCGGGATGCTTCCGCCGCTACCGTGCCGCTGCGGTCTACGAGCAGCGCTTTAACCGCGCTCGTTCCCAGATCTATACCGATAACATAGCTCATTTGTCGCTTTATCCTCCCGACTTAAACGCTGAAAATAACTTCGCTAAGCATGAGGCGGATACGTTCTTGACGGCCGGACTCATTGATGATCGGGTTGTTTTGAAGCGCGTATTGCTCCAGCGACGCCAATGTGGCTTTGCCGGAAACGATTTCCGCGCCAATGCCTTCTTTGAAGCTGCGGTAACGGTTTTCTACGATGTTATCCAGAATTTTCTCGTCGATCAGCTTAGCTGCCGCTTTCAAGCCCCAAGCGAAGCTGTCCATGCCTGCGATATGCGCAAGGAACAGGTCTTCCGCTTCGAACGAGCCGCGGCGCACTTTCGCGTCGAAGTTAACGCCGCCGCGGCCGATACCGCCGGCTTTCAGCACTTCGAACATCGTCAATGTCGTCGAGTACAGGTCGGTCGGGAATTCATCCGTATCCCAGCCGAGAAGCAGGTCGCCTTGATTCGCGTCAAGGGAACCGAGCATGCCGTTGATAGCAGCCGTGCGAATTTCATGCTCGAATGTGTGGCCTGCCAGCGTTGCATGGTTGGCTTCAAGGTTAAGCTTGAAGTGATCCTTCAAGCCGTATTTTTGAAGAAATGCGATCGTAGTAGCCGCGTCGAAGTCGTATTGATGCTTCGTTGGCTCTTTTGGCTTAGGCTCGATCAGGAATTGTGCGTCAAAGCCGATTTCCTTCGCATAAGCGATCGCCATATGGTACAAGCGTGCCAGGTTATCCAGCTCGAAGCCCATATCCGTGTTAAGAAGCGTCTCGTAGCCTTCGCGGCCACCCCAGAATACATAGTTTTCCGCGCCAAGCTCTTTACCGACTTCAAGCCCTTTCTTCAGCTGCGCACCGGCATAGGCATATACGTCAGCGTTGCAAGTCGTGCCTGCGCCGTGAACAAAACGCGGGTTCGAGAACATGTTAACCGTGTTCCAAAGCAGCTTCTTGCCGGATTGCTTCATGTTGTCCTTCAGCAAAGCGACAATAACGTCCAGGTTCTTGTTCGTTTCTTGCAGCGTTTCGCCTTCCGGAGCGATATCGACATCGTGGAATGCGTAGAATGGAATATTCAATTTATTCATGAATTCAAAGTTGGCTTCCACGCGCGCTTTCGCACGGTCAAGGCCGCTATATTGATCCCAGCCGCGAACCATAGTCGCAGCGCCGAACGGATCCGTACCATTTGCGTTGAATGTATGCCAATAAGCAACCGCGAAGCGAAGATGCTCTTCCATCGTTTTGCCCAGTACAACTTGCTTTGGATCGTAGTGCTTGAATGCGAACGGATTGTCCGAGCCCTTGCCTTCGAATTGGATCGTGTTTACATTTTTGAAATAGCTCATAAAAAAAATAATCCTCCTTCACAGAATTCGGTATTTTCGAAAACCTATCGGTAACGCTATTCACAGAATAACACGGTCATACTTAGTTTGTCTATTAAACAAACTAAGATTTTTGTGTTAAACTAGCAGTAACCCATTTTTCGCTTATTCGCCGTATTCAGTATGCGGTGTGTGCCATCTCGCTATTCGGTTTTTCATGATACAATGAGTTATTGTTACTTGGACGGAGGCTTACTTTTTTGAAACAGAAACCAACGGGAGACTTAGCGCTCATCAAGAAAATAAACACGGCCATCGTACTTGAAGCGGTGCTGAAGCACGCGCCGCTCTCGAGGGCGCAAATCTCGGAGCTCACCGGCCTGAACAAAGCAACGGTCTCCAGTCTCGTGCAGGATCTCATAGACAGTCATCTCGTGCTGGAGATTGGTCCCGGCGAGTCTAGCGGCGGGCGCAAGCCGGTAATGCTGCTGTTCAACGGGACGGCGGGTTATGCGGTCGGCATCGATCTTGGCGTTAATTATATTCGCGGCTTGCTCGTCGATCTGGAAGGGAACGTCGTCGCGGAGCATGAACGCGGATTGAAGCGCCCCAACGCCGATTTTGCGATCGGACAGCTTGCGGAGTGCATTGAATTGCTAATCAAAGAGGCGCCGGCTAGTCCTTACGGCGTTGTCGGCATCGGGGTCGGGGTACCTGGTATTGTGGATGATAACGGCTCGATCCTGTTTGCACCGAATTTGAAATGGCGCGACGTCCCGCTGCAGCAGCAGCTTGAGGAACGCTTCGGATTGCCGGTCACGATCGATAACGAAGCGAACGCCGGCGCGCAGGGCGAGCAGAAATACGGCGCAGGGCGCGGGATACCGAACCAGATCTATGTCAGCGTCGGAATCGGGATCGGGACGGGCATTATCTTAAAGAAAGAGCTGTTCAAAGGCGCCTCCGGGTTCTCGGGCGAGCTCGGCCATCTGTCGATCGAATATGACGGAAAGCCTTGCAGCTGCGGCAATCGAGGCTGCTGGGAGCTGTATGCATCGGAGAATGCGCTCCTTGAACGGGCGGCTTTGCACGGTTATGACAGCTTAGAAGAATTGCTCGCCGCTGCAGCGTCCGGCGATGAGAATGTACTGGAGCTGTTTCGGTCAATCGGCGACTATCTGGGCGCAGGCATTGCCAATATCGTCAACGTGTTCAATCCGAACGTCGTCATCATCGGCAACCGCATGAGTCTAGCGGCGGAGTGGCTGGAGCCTGCGATTCAAGCGGCAGTCGACCGCCGTTCTCTTCCGTATCACCGCGAGCGGATGCGGATCCTGTTCGCCGAGCTGCGGGAGCAATCCGCCGTTCGAGGCGCCGCCTATTACGCCATCAGCACGTTTTTCTCGAAGATTAAGAGTTAGATGTGGAAACAGCCGGTCAAGCAGAAACGCCTGTCGGCGTCCTTGTTAGAGGACGCCGACCGTTTCGCGGTGAATTCTAAGCGAATATAAGCGTAAAGCTTATAAATTCCTAGAATTCAAGAGAAACGAATCTTGATCGGCTGTTTCCTATTGTAAGGGGCTATGCCCGTACTGCCGTATCTGGGAATAGCCTCGCTCTTCATGTTATTGCACGCGGTGGACGCCTACAATTTCTAGCGTTTGGCCATCGATTGCAACCTCAACGTTGACAGTCTTAACGGTTCCATTGCTGTAATAGGCTGTAAACGTAAACACAAGCGCACCTTCCGGCAAATCCGAAAAGGCTGCGTTCCACATTGACCCCTTCCAGCTCGTTCCGATCGGATTGCTCTTTACAAGCTCGGTCGCATAACTGCCCATCTCCACCTCTACCCGCTCCGCTTCCGTGATCGTGCCCGTTAACGTCGTATCGGCCTCCAGCATAAACTTCTCGCCCGCCCAGAATACGGAGTAGCCGCGAGGAGAATCGTCATGGCCCGTTTGCTTCCTATTGAAGCTCCGGCGATGCTGATCCCACAGGTCCGTGTGCTTGACATAGCCATCCACCTGGAGCGGACGGACCTGAACGGTTTTGGTCACGACGATCGGATCGGCGATCCCGTCGCTGACCGTCATCCTCATGCTCCATGTTCCGAGCTCGGTCATCTTAAGCGATGGACCGTGGGTTGGATAAACCGGCCCCTCAATGGTGTACGAGTAATTCTTTGTCACGCCTGACGGGCTTGTCAGCGCATAAGATACAGCCAACGTATCACTATCGGGATCTTTGACAACGGATCGGAATGTAACCGAATCTCCTTCATACACCGGGTTTGGCGACCAATTGAAATCCCCCGTCGGCGGACGATTCGTATAGAAGTAGATATATGCATAATGGCCTTCGTTGCCGGCTGTATCATAGTCCAATACCGTAAGACGGTACTCTTGGCCGGGTATTAGCCCCGTAACTTTATACGACTGCCGGGTCAGAGACAACGGTATGCTGTACTCCGTCGTACCATCCCCATTCAGATCAACGTTCGTTACGCTTCGGTCCGCATTCACCTTCTGCAGGTAAAATGTACGCGCGGCATGTCCCGAAGAAGGATCCTTATCGCGAAATGCGTTAAATCGTACCGTTACCGCCGTCGGTTCGATCTCAAGCTTCTCGTCTACGTCATCCGACTTAACCGTATCGACAAAGAAGAATCCATTATTCGAATAAGGTCCCCATACAAACCCGTCATTCGCACGCGCTCTCCAATAGTGTAAGCCCTCCGCAAGCGCCGGCGTTATATAGTTTGGAGCCGCTGATGCCGCGTTCGAATCCGCGACACGGACGCCGTCCGTTGACCGTATTACTTCGTAGTCGATCGCTGTAATAGGTTGATTTTCCGGATCGACGGTAAACACTCGCAGTTGCGGCCGATTGACGTTCATATAAACGGGATGATCGGCATTCGGCCCGGCCGGCCAAACAAGGAACGTCTCCGGCGGTAAGTTGAGCACGAAAAATCGGATGTTGCTTAGCTCGGACCAAACGCCTGCCGAATATGCCCGCCCTTGCACTTTAACGATACGCCCAAGCTGGAACGTTCCTTCGAGCACCTTGTAGCTTTTTACGCTGCCTTCGTGCTGAATAGAGAGCGCAACCTCATTTGTATCTGCATAAGTGAACGTAAGTTCATATTGCTCTTGCGGATCGTTGTCGGCATCGGTATATGTCCATGTTACCGTTGGCTCCTTGCCCAACACGGTTGCTGTCGCTGCCGTCGTACCGCTTGGATACGTTATCGTCATGACCGGCCTATTTTGATTGACCGGCGGCAAGGCAGCCTTGTAAACGATGGACTGCCCCCAAAACGACCATGCGCCGTGCATATCCCTGACCTGCTCTTGTACGATGAGCTCAACCCCTAGTCGACTGTAGAACTGCCGCTTCCCCGTCGTCCATGTCGATTCGTCCGCCCATCGCGTGCGGAACAGTCTGTCCGACAATTGGCTGCCCAGATCCGGATCATACGACGTATCAAAGGTTTCATAATTCAACAGCTCGCCCTCAGCGTATACTCCACCCGAAAAACGTACATCAGGCTGGGCCACCGGCCTTCTATGAACATACAACAGTTTGGTCACGGGCTCGGACCATTTCCGATAAGAATGCAAGCCCGGATCATCCTCCGCCCTGAACGTAATATCATATACGCCTGGCTTTTCCAATGCATTTATGGTGCTGCCGTAAGATTTTCCATTATGAACGCTAAACCCTTCCGGATTGTTGAAATAGTTTGGATTATGGCTGTAGCTCCATTCCTCGGCCGCAATCAGATCCTTCTCAACATCGTCGAACAATTTTTCGTAGCTGATCGGGTCATTTACGAGTACGGAGTCATAAGTCTGCATCGGATACGAGTTGCCGTAATTCGTCCGCTTAATCCGGCTGAATGCGGCCTGCTGCTGGCCGAGCGACATCATTCCGGCAGAGCCGTTTGCATAAGTCGCGTCCCTGGCCTCGAGCTTCTTTGCATTGTTTACGAAAACGCGCAGCTCATCGTTTATCGCTTCGATTTTGAAGGAATAAGGAATACCGACGGAGCGCGGCAGCATGGTTTTAGCAAGTTCCGTTTTGGCGCCATTGGCGACTTTGTAAAGCGACATCGTATCGTTCGTCCATTCGACCGCATAGAAATTTTTCTCGTTTTGGATGCGAATGCCGGCCCCGATCACTTTATTATTGGTCAGGCTATTCACGGCTACGTTAAACTCCAACACCTGATTTTTCATGATGCTGTGCGGATCGTAGAACAGCCCGCCCCATGTCTCGCTGTCTGCTTCGACGGTATTATCGTCGATTAGACGGGGCAGATCGCCTGTAGACTCGCCTGTAAATACCGTAACAATCGGCGTTTGAATCCAATTATTCCAACCGTTAACGATATTTTCTTTCATGTCGGTACCTAGGAGGTAAATGGAACCGTCAGGGGCTGCCTTTGAGCTGCCTTGCGGCATGATCCCCTCCGTTTTAATCCAGCCTCCAATCGTAGTCATGCCGCTTTCCCAATACGTGGATTTATCACCGAACGATACGGGGGTTTCGTCTCCATCGACAAGCCCTATCCATGGTGTATAGGATGTTGGTCTATTATTACGATCCGAGTACCATTTTTGCGCCCCCCAGGTCCAAGCGATCTCTCCATTAGGCTGATAGAACGGGTGAACCGAGTCAACGGCGCCTATAAACCCCCAAGTATTAAATTGGCTCATATCTCCGCCATCAGCCCCGTACCGTTGATTTAATAATTGGGTTTTCCCAAAAGTAAACTGACGGTTGTCAGAAATAAGATTTCCTTCTTTGGTTATGAAACCGCCTGCGCGATGCGTGAATGATGATACATATACTGCACCTGTCGGGCTCACGGCTGGAGCCGCAATTGATGCATCTCTATCTACTTCATATTCATTCCAGGTCGTATGGCTGTAAAAAGAAGTAAATCTCATCGATTTGGTTTGACTATCGTAAATATAGACTCCTAGATGATGATCCAACCCGTACCTTCCCGATTCAATTTTCAATCCCGACATGTAGGCATAACGACCATCAGTGGACTTAGAAACGCTCGAAAGCCTCCCTCTCCCAAAATACTGATGGTTTAATATATTTCCATTCTCCCCTATGTGAGCAAAGTTCTGTTGATAGATGTTCTCTTCATAAATATATGGTGAAAAAGAATATGGAACATATATGCTGCCATCAGGACCTAAACTCATTTGCGGAGTTGTTTGGAATGTTTCGGGAACATCGTCATTCACTCTTATTGCGGTCGTCCATAATTTCGTTTTTTGCGCAAGAGAGTATTTAACAAGATGCAAGCTTCTTCTAGCCGAATAGTAATCCCCTTGATTCCTTGCTTTTGTAACTAAGAGATACAAGTATTTGCCGTCTTTTGAAAACAAATACTGCGTGATGCCAGGCTCATTGGTCCCGTCAAATTCAGGCAGTACTCCCGGGTATTGATTTATGAAAACTCCCGCAGAATTATAGACATTTACCGTCGAGTTCTCACCGGGATAATTTTTAAGAAAATAATAATGATCTCCTGTATCATCCGTGAAAATGAAATTGCCGGCATCTTGAGGATATCTAAACGTTTCTTTAATCGTCCCCGTTTTCGCATCTACAGTATGAAAAATATAATCCTTTCCATACTGTTCCCGCGAGGGATGTCCAACAGGGTAATATGTACCTTGCTCTTTAAATAACATTCTATACCCTTTGAATACTTTCTTGCTTACAAGGCTCATATATTGCTTTTGATTATAGCCATAGCTATAGACATAAGGCATTTCCCAGGAGCTTGAATTCTGCAGGTTATTCGCTAAATTATAGTTTCCGTTAAAATCAGCCCAAACCGAATTGCGAGTCGTTAAAGCCGATCCATCAACCTTCCAACCTGCCTTGCCCTCACTGCCTCCTACATAAGGCTTTTTCAAAGTCCAAGAACGAAGAATAGATTCAGCTGTGTAATTCGTCATGGGAGGACCGCTAGCTCCACCCTGATCCGGCTGTTGAATCGTACCGAACGCATTGAAATTAACGGTTGGTGCAAGGTTGATGATATTCGTTTCATCTAGATTAGATTCTGACGATAGGCCATAATTTTCTGTGGCGCTTGCACGATACTGTCGCATTCCTACAGTTGTGTAAGTTACGGAATGAGTCGTTTTATTGGCTCCTTCATACAAGACCGCCCATGGTTCTTCTTCGATATTCCCATCACCGTCTACGTCATAACGTTGTTCTAGCTTTACATTCGTTATTTCGTCGCCATCAGGGCTAAAAGCCTGGATGTACAGCATGACCACATTGTTCCGAACGCCCTCAACCGGCGCAGTAATTTCAATGGTCGGCGGCTGGTCGGGCACAATTTCAAGTGTGTGGGAAGCCCATTCGCTGGCACGGCCTTGCGAATCATATACTTTGCCTTCCAGATTATAAAAGCCGAGCTCCATTGGAGCTTTGTCCGGCCAATAGTTATTAAAGTCAGAATTTTCAATCTTTTTGAACCGCATCTCCGACCTGCTGAAATCGATCGATACGCCTCTCGAGGCCAGCGGCGTGTAGGAGTTATTCAAATGATGCAGCTGAGGGAACGGCCTGCCCTGAATCCAGCGATTGACGCCCGAGATTAGAGCAACGGGCTTCGGATCATTAACGTAGAGAATAGCTGTGTCCGTTCCAGTGTCTCCACCCTCTCCCGTTGCGTTCAAGGTTGCTTTATAAATCCCTGGTTCGCTAAAGGTCATTGGCCCATGCTGGAAATCTGCCGGATCCCGGATCAATGGCGATAAATTGTCTGCAAAACTCCATGAATAGTCTACCCAATAGCGAGTATCGTTTAGGAGAGAGGCTGAATCTCCGGAAAAAATACTTTGCGGATCAAAATGAATAGCTACCTCAACCGGCTTGGGTTTACTTGGCTCCGGCGGCGGTGTTGGTTCCGGCGGCGCCAGTTGGCGTTTAACGATAAGCTCTGCCCATTCCGATGTTTTGTTCTTGTCATTCGTTACGCGCAGCTCAACCTTATACTTGCCGTCTTTATCGAAATCGAGCAGCGTAGGCTTTCGATTGATCAACGTTCCTCCTGGAGGCGTAAACCGCCAAACTCGGCTGATGATTTTCTCGCCTCCGGGCGAATAAGAAAGCTCATCGCCAAGCTCCGGGTCTTCGCCGGGGGCTATCGTAATTTCCGGATCGGTCCGGTGATCGCCTGCTAGGTGACTAATGATTGCAACGGGAATGGTAGGTTCGTTTTTCTTGCTAAAAACGATTTGGAAAGGTTTCGTGTTGTTATTTTCATTCGATTCGGTAACAGCTAGTCCAAAGTCCGTCTTAGCGGTATATTTCTTAATACCAGCTGTGGTCGATGTTACATTAACCGTAACGGTTTTAATTTGTCCTGGAGGGACATTCGAGATAACTTCGGATTTTATGTTTGTTCCTTCGATGCCTACAGTAAACGGGCCGCTGCTTTCATCGCCTTCGTTTTTAGTCGTTATTTTTACTGGCACGGAGTCGCCAACCCAGGCATCCGTCTGAACGACTAGATCGCTGATAACAAGATCGGGTTCCTTTTTTAATATAAGTTCTTCAGTAGGAGGAATGATGAACATTTCATACCACCACGAACCGTCAGGTTGCCAGATGTTCCACATTTGGACGACTCCTGGACCAAACTTGGTAGGCATCTGCTGGATAATAACATAATCTTTTAGGGTATTTCCGTCCCAACTAGTTCCTTTACGTTTGTTATAGCTCTGAAGGAAAGTAGGAGATTCTTTGTAAGGATCTACTATAGACTCTAACCATTTTTTTGCATCGGGATGAGAGGTTAACAAAGGTGTTTGTTTGATCCCTTTACTTTTCCCTACAGGTTCATCCCAAGAATTTTTAACCCAGTACTTAGCAACATGTAAAGTCGCTCTGGAATCGCTTCGAAATAACCAGTTACGATAAACTTGACCATTAATATCATATCCGAGATAACGCCATTGACCTTGATCGAACTGATTACCTACTACGCTTGCTGGTGAACCATAAACAACAGCTCTTGTACCTAGTCCGCATTTATTGGATAAAAAATTTCCGTTTAATATGTACCTTCCATTATTTATCGAAGTTGGTATGCCGTATTGCTTTATTAGTGCTTGTGAATCATTATCATATGTTCCGGGAAATGGGCAATCTTGAATACCAGCCGATCGAATGGAGTTATGAAACGGAATTGAAGTAGCAATTAATAAAACGATTAATATTAGAAGAAGATTCTTTCTTAGCAAACGTCTCACTACGTTCACTCTCCGATCCAAATAACAACACCCTTATTATCATTAGCCTTATATGCTTCAAATGTACGTCCATCATATTTAGTATTAATTGAGTTTTTACCTTCTATAAACTTTAATCCATCTACCTTGATATAACTTGCATAGGCTTTATCAAATGAATTCTCATAATAATTTTTTAATAATTCCTTAATTAATGTTTTATTTTCTGCAGTTGGTTCAGAAACAATGATCTTTGTGACTTTTAAATCAATGCTATATTCAATAGCAATGGTATTATCAAAATAATTATCAGATCCTTTTGCATTTATTAATACTATCCCGTTATGCCCATAAGTCGTAGTCCCCTTAAAACTAGGCAGTGACTGCACTAGCTCATTCAACTGCTCCTTCGTCTTCGGATAAGCCACCGGCTGAGGCGCTTCTTTTTCAACAAGCGAGTTGGTAATCATCACAACCGCTTCCGCACGCGTAGCGTTCCGTTCGCCGCCCATCGAGCCGTCTTCATAGCCTTGCATAATGCCCACTTGTTTCGCGACCGCAAGATATCCCCATGCAGCTCCTTCTTTTTCTTTACCCATGGCCCGGACCGTCATACGCGCAATTTCTTCACGAGTGATCTTGGCGTTCGGATCAAACAAATTATCCTTGTACTCTCCGACTTTAATAACGGATTGCTTCAATCCGGTGGCGATGTATGTACGGAACCAACCCTTGTCATCCGTAAACGGCGTGTCGGCATCCGTCAATGTATATTTCTTTGCCGCTACCAGCGATTTCAAAAACTCGGCGCGGGTTATTTCAGCGTTTGGTTTAAACGTTTTGGAATCGTAGCCGTTAATCCAGCCCTGATTGACGGCCGCTTCAATCGGAGCTTTCGCCCAATGCGTCGTCGTATCCGCGAAGGCTGCGGCAGCTAGCGCTTGCTGCGAGCCGATTAGTAATGCTGCCAATAAAAATGCTGTCCCTATTTTTTTCATATCCAACACTCCCGTTATGATTTTGCGCATTTATGCGCCGCAGTTCCTCTTGACCCCCTGGAATCCAGGAACTTTATACCATTTCTTGCCCTTACTGACTTTTTCCTCTTTTTCTCCGCATTTCCATCATTCAAAATTCGTTTTTTCGACAAAAACCCCCATCCCTATCATTTCACC
The DNA here is from genome assembly GCF_000422465.1 of Paenibacillus harenae DSM 16969. Lineage (GTDB taxonomy): Bacteria > Bacillota > Bacilli > Paenibacillales > Paenibacillaceae > Pristimantibacillus > Pristimantibacillus harenae. Next base: position 293,990 of record NZ_KE383845.1, read on the forward strand.
CTTAGTACCAGGGCAACAAAAAAAGCACACCCATCCCTCTTCCAAGGGAATAAGCGTGCTTCGCTTTTCTCATAATCAACTATATTGATGTTACTTCAAACCGGTTTATCTGTCAATCTCCTGCAACAAGCTGCTCCTTCACCTGTGCCGCGACCGGCTTATGCTTAAAGAGCGGGATAAGCAGAAGCATCCCGATAAACATGATCACACCGGCCGTGCAATAGATGCCCACAAGCGGAAATACCAGCTTTAGTTGACCGGCAACCAGCGTCATAATGACCATCATGCCCATAAACATCGGAGTAAGCACGCCGTTCACCCGTCCCACGTAAGCTTCCTGCGACCACTGCAAAATCATGGTGCTGATGCCGATCTGAATCATCGGGAAGCCAAGTCCGCTAATAAATTGCAGTACCAGCGTAATCGGGATGCTTGTGGACAACCCTACGCCGATCATGCAAAGGGAGCTGAGTAAAATGCCGAGAGCCAGCAGCTTCTGCGGCGATACTTTTTTGGCTAAAACCATGACGCCCCCGCCGCCGATCAGCATCGCTATACCGTTAACCATTAACATATACTGCAAAAATTCTTTCGGTTGATTAAGCCGCTCCAGCACAATGAACAACCCGAGCGTCTGCGCGATTCCGACGGCCGTGCCGGCAAGCGCGAACGTTCCGCCAAGCGATTTCAATACCGGACTGCGCCATACGTATGCAAAGCCGTCCTTCAGATCCTGCCAGAAGCGCCCTTTGTCAGCCGTTTCCGTCCGTTCCACCTCACGGTCCCGGGGAATACGGAATAAGACAACAGCGGAGAGAAGGAACGCTACCCCCATTACGCCGATGGAAACCTCGATGCCGAACTTTTGGTACGAAATGACGCCGAGCGACGGCCCAAGCACCATAAATATCGCGATTAGCGATTGGAACATCGCCATGGCGGACTGCAGCTGTTCAGCGGGAACATGCTGCTTGAACAGCTTCATCGCCGACGGCTGCGAGAATTGCGACAAAATCGCCGATATAAAAGTCGCGAAGTAGACCATATGCCACGAACCGTAAATGAGTGTGATAAGTACTACGAATACAGACACCGCGGATAAAAAGTCGCACCATATCATCGTTAGACGCGGCTTCCACCGGTCGGCGAACGTCCCGCCGATAAACGAGAACACGAATATCGGCAAAAATTCCACAAAGCCCATCAAGCTGATGGCGAACGGGTCCTCGTTCGTTTTATCCGTCACATACATGAGGATCGCAAAGTTACGCACCCAGATCCCGATTTGCAGAAGGACGTTCGATAACAATATCGTTTGAAAAAATTTGTTGCGGAACAGGCTCTCGCCCGCTCCCTTTACTGCTTCAGCTGACATATAAATTGACACTCTCCCTGTATGCATACGGCTTGCGCTTGCATGATGCGGCGGCGCAAAATCCGAATGCCGTTGAATATTTACTGCTTGCCTTCGCCGCCGGGGCGGTTGTAGCCCTTATCGCCGTAGGGCTGGAGCTTCTCGATCCATTTCTCCGTTAACTCGGCCACTTCCCGGTTATATTGGCGAACCATATCGGCAGGCTGACGTCCTTCTACGGCCGACACGTCTTTATAATCATAAAGGACCTGATGATCGAATTTAACGGTCTCTAGAATGAGAAAAGAAAAATTTTCGCCCCCGTATTGTTTCCATTCCTTCTGGAGCTCTCTATTCCTATGACCGTCCATGTTAAGCTGGAATTGCTCCTTCCCCCACAGCGGTTCCAAATTGGTCGAGCCTCCGATATAGATTTTGCCGTTAATGTCATTTTTAATCCGGTATACCCCCATCTTCCGTTCGCGTTCCTGATATTCAGACGTCAGCTGCTTGCGTTTTGTTTTATCCATTTTCTGTGCATCCCTTCGTTCTTGTTCAACTACTTTCTTCGGTTCTTGCTTCAGCTTCCGCTTCCCCTTCTTCGTCTGCTCCTTCACGGTCAAAGCCGTCGGTGCAGCCTGAATCGATTCTGCCGAACGTTCCGGCTCATATGCCCCTGCCGTATCCTTCACCCAATATTCGCTGCCGTCATCCTTGCGGTCTAAATATCCATACTCGATCAAATAACGGCGCAGCAGCACATAGTCCTCCTCCCAAAACCGGCTGAGAAGCTCATTCACTTCTTTCTCCGTATACCGGACTCCCTTCTGAAAATTGGAGGAAATATGGCGCAGCACGGCAATTTTTCGTTTCGCTTTACGCGGGAAAGAGGCAAGAGGCCCGTCAGGTCCGTTCGGAAAATATTGCTTCATCAGGCTGTCGTATTCGTCCTTCGTTAACGCATATCGCTCATCCACCTGCGTTGCGGTGCGGTGTATCGGAACGAACTGCGGCACCGCGGCCGCTCCTTGCTCCATTAATTCCAGAATCGTCAGCAGCAGCTTCGCTTGCTTCGCCTTCTCCTTCAGCACGAAGCGATGGTTGCGAATCGTCGAAGCGCTGCCGATACCGGTACGCTCCATCATCTCGCTGTCCGACAAAGCAGCGGCAAAGCCGCCGATCAGCTCCTTCTGCAAATCGGTTAACCCGGTTGCCCGCTTATCCAGCTCCAGCAAAAATTCAAGCATCGAGCCGTGCGCAAGCTGCAAATGATAGGCCGCATACGTTCCCGCCTCATACCAGCGCCCTGATTGCTCATGACGAAACACCTCGCCGTCCTCGAAGGTTTCTCCGCAAATAAGACAATAATAAAGGCCACCTTCGGCATCATAAGCATAGCCTTGCTTTAATTCAACTATAGACGAAGCCCAAAAACGTTCGCTCACTCCCATATACCAAACACCTCAATATTTTGTTTATTAATATATAGACATAATACAATGTTGTTTATTTTTTATCAATCCTATCGGAGGGTGTTCACGCGAAGGGAGTGCTTCGTTTCCGTACACGAATCGAATCGCCTTCACTCCCCATTGTAGCCGTTAATAATTTCAGTTTTTGACCCTGCATAATCAGCTGGACAAAAAAACAGCCGCCGAAAGGATTGCTCCTTCAGGCAGCTGTTTCATATACGATCTTCTTCTATTACGCGGCTTCCCGCCGGTCTTTCGGCAGCATAAGCGCCAGCAGGCCAAGAAGCGGCAAAGCGCTGCAGAGGCCCATCACATAAGCAAGCGTCTGAGCATCCGCCATATAACCCAGCACGACCGCTCCGAGACCGCCCATTCCGAAAGCAAGGCCGGTAATCAGACCCGACGCCGTACCCACCTTACCCGGCATAAGCTCCTGCGCGTAAACGACGCTCACCGAGAAGCCCGATTGCAAAATAAATCCGAGCAGCACGATTAACGGATACACCCACGCAAGAGGCAGATGCGGAAGAATTAAGGCAAACGGCGCTGCTCCGAGGATGGAGATCAGCATCATTTTTTTGCGGCCGATCCGGTCGGCCAGCATTCCGCCGAAGAAAGTGCCCGCAACGCCTGCCGCCAGGAATAAGAATAGCGGCACCTGCGCGGCCTTTATGGATAATCCGTACGCCTCTACTACATAAAATTGATAAAAATTCCCAATTGCCGCTCCGTACCAGGAGCGCGCAAATACGATAACAACCAGGATGCTAATCGCAAACGCAACTACTTTCGGCGCTAATGCAGCCCTGACTTCGCCCGCCGCCTTCTTCCGCTGCATCTGCCCGTTATGCAGGGCAAGGTGTTCCTTATACCATGGAACCACCTTCATCAGAATGATAATCGCCGTGGCTGCCAGCGCCATGCCCCATGCGGCGCCCTTCTGTCCGAGCGGAATAAAGATCGCCATCGTCATAAGCGGCCCCAACATATGGCCGAAATTGCCGCCGACCTGATAGATGGACTGGGAGAAAGCCCGGCGGTTGCCGGCGGCTAAATGAACGACGCGCGAGCCTTCCGGATGGAACACAGCCGAGCCGAGTCCTACGAATACGACCGCCAGGAGCAATAAATAAAAATTCGGCGCAACGGCCAGCCCCGCCATTCCGATCATGCTGGAAAACATGCCGACCGGAAGCATCCACGGGGCGGGCCTTTTGTCCGAAATCAGTCCAACGACGGGCTGCATCACGGACGAAGTCATATTCAGCGTAAATGCAATCCAACCGATCTGTGACAGGTTCAACTGCAGCGAATCCTTCAGGACGGGAAATAAAGCCGTTACGACGGATTGCATCATATCGTTCATCAAATGGACCGAGCTAATGGCAACTAATATGGCATATACGGTCGCCGATCGTAAAGCTTCTGTCTTCACGCCGACGGCTTTCAGTTGTGTTGGTGTTGACATCCTGTAGAGGACCTGCCTTCCTTATCCTATAATGCCTTATTCCCGATGACGATATTTACAGTCAATCAGCTCTTCCGATCGTTATGCAAACCGGGCTCGGCAGCTCAATCTTCGAGCCCGTCTGAGTCAGCCGGCCGCTGTCTGCGTCAATGGCAAACACAAGTACCGTTCCCGAGTTCTGATGAGCGGCTAGCAAATAACGGCCATCCGGCGTAATGGCAAAGTTGCGGGGCGTTTCGCCTCCGCAGTGTACATGCTGGACATGCGCCAGCTCCCCGCTCTCCGGGTCGACCGAAAATACGGCAATGCTGTCATGCCCGCGATTGGAGCTGTACAGAAATCGGCCCGAAGGCGCCAGATGAATATCGGCCGCATCGTTATGCCCTGTATAATCGGGCGGCAGCGCCGATATCGCCTGTCCGGCCGTCATGGCCCCCCGCTCTGCGTCTACCTTTAATAGGGTAACCGTCGAATCCAGCTCACCCAGCACATAGGCAGCCGGAAGCTCCGGGTGGAACACCAAATGCCGCGGTCCCGAACCGCGATGCGCCTTGCATTCCCCATTTCTTATAAGGAGGCGGCGATCTGCATCGTAACGGTAAATGACGATGGCATCGATTCCTAAATCAGCCGCACAGAAAAATTCCGTCTCCCCAAGCGGCAAGATGCAGTGGGCATGCGCCGTATCCTGCCTTGCCGAATTAGGCCCAAGCTCGCCGACATGCTGCTGAACCGAAGAAGCCTCCTCAAGCAGTCCGTCAGCCGTCAACGGCAGAACGGCGACATTCCCGCCGGTATAATTCGCTGCGAACAACGCTTGGCCGCGGCTATCCGTGCTGATATAGCAAGGATGCTCGCCATACGTAAGATAGCGGCTGCTTCTATCGCCAAGCAAGCCTGTCGATTCATCGATTTCATAGGCGGCGACGGAGCCTCCGGCCGCCTCGTCTGTCTTCGCCGTCTCGCTGACCGCATAGAGACGCCGCCCGTTCGGATGAAGAGCTAAATAGGACGCGTTCTCCAGGCCGGACACGCTTTGAATGACCGACAGCTCGCCCGTTTCTCCATTAAAGCCGCAGACGTGAATCGTTGGCGCGTCCGCGGCTCCGTACGACCCGATGTACAATCGTCCGCTGAACGCCGGTTGTTCGTTTAAATGACCCATTCGTTCCCGACCTTTCCAACTCATTTATAAGCATTAATGAGACCATAGCATATGCGGCTAATTCAAACAACGACTATTTAAATAAAATACTTCACAAATGCTTTTGTGATATGTTACAATGTAAGCGCTAACAATCAATAGTTCACTTTTCTAAAGGGGGAAATCGAAATGGTGAATGTTGTCACGAGCGAACGGAACGTGTATGAGGATTTCGATCTGGAGTCGGATGTGCTCTACTTCAAGACCGGTATTCAAGGACTCGTAAGCTTCCATGGCAGGAACTATAATATAAAGAAAAGAATGACTGCCGAGCAGCTTCAGCAGCTGACGGATAAGCGCGGCTTCTTCCAAATCAGCTCAAACTGCTACGTTAATATCGGAAAAATCAAAGCAATCTCAGGCGGTACCATCTACTTCGGGTCGGACATCTCGGAGTCGAAGCAGGTTTCGGTTAACCGCCGCAAGCAATTTGTCATTCAACAGCTGTTCTCCCAACGATCCTCGAACAAGGATTTGCGGATTACGCCCTGACAAACAAGCAGCCGCCCGGTTCCATCCAACATGGAACCGGGCGGTTGTTTGTTTGTCCGCGTCCTGCTATTCTTAGGTGGAATACGTTATCAATAGGAGGATTCTCATGTCTAAGCAAGGACAAGCATTCGAACAAGCATTTCATGACGAGCAGGCCGTTTGGCTGCAATGGGGCGAATATGAAGCAGCGGTTTTGCCTGCTGTAGGAGCGAACCTCATCGCGTTCCGCGATACGGCGAACAACTATCGGTTTTTGCGCGAGCCATCGGCTGAAGAAATGGACGGCTTCCGGGAGAACCCGGGCATTCACGGCATTCCGGTTCTATTTCCTCCTAACCGCTACGAGGACGGCACCTTTACTTGGAACGGCAGAACTTATCAATTCCCTGTTAACGAAGCGAAGACCGGCAACCATCTGCACGGCTTTTTCCATACGGCCGCATGGAGCGTCGAGGACTTCGGCACGAACAAAACGGAAAGCTATGTATCTCTTAAAATTTCGATCGATGAAAGCCATCCGATCTATACGTACCTGCCGCACCGTTTTACGATCAAGCTTCGCTATTCGTTGAACGATTCGGGATTGCTGCAGCATGTATCCGTACATAATGAAGGAACCGACGCGCTGCCTTGCATGATCGCTTTCCATACGACGGTTAACGCTCCGTTCGCGCCGGGCAGCACGTCTGACGATTGCCGCTTCACCCTCACAACCGGCAAACGCTGGGAGCTAAGCGACCGGATGCTGCCGACAGGCAAGCATCAGCCGCTGAAGGCCGAAGAGGAAGCGATGAAGACGACGGGCATCTCGCCTTTCTGGGAGGCAATGGACAACCATTATACGACCGAGCCGCAGAACGGACGCAATGCGATGGAGCTTACCGATACGCGCCTTGGCTTAACGCTTGTCTACGATATCGGCACCGCCTACAAGCAGTGGATGATCTGGAACAACAATGCCACGCCGGGTTTCTTCTGTCCGGAGCCGCAGCTTAACCTCGTTAACGCTCCGAACGTGAGTCTGCCTGCCGAGCAGACCGGTCTCGTTGCGCTGGAGCCAGGCGGCATTTGGGAAGAAACCAGCCGTCTGTACGTCAGGAAACAAGCATAACTATATAAGTTGAACGAAAGAAACGAAAGCGTGGAGCGGAGAGAGCCAATAGCCAATCGTTCTACTTATATAGATTTCGATACGAAGGGAAGGAATAACGGCCAGCCGCTGTTATTCCTTTTTTCTGTCGCCTATGCATCGGCGCTTCAGCCTGTTCCGGGACAAGAGTGACTATTGCCGGAAAAGACGGTAAAATGTAAGCATCAGCGCGTTTATGTCGAAACCTGGAGGCTGACGATGATGCGGCAACCCTTCCTGAAAGCCGTTTTAACGATCGTATCGTTCGCATTCGTATTTCTGTCGATTCCCAATCCAGCCGTTAACGCCGGCTTCTTCGACCGGATGAAGGATATTTACAACACGCCCGAGAAAATCAGCGAGCTGGAATCGCAATATTTAGAAGCGAAAGCGGCTTTAGCCGAGCAGCAGCGGCAGTTGGAAGATTCGCGGCGGGCAGCGGAGCAGTATGCCCGTAAGCAGCAGGAGCTGCAAGCGCAGAACGAGCAGCTGCTCGCGCAAAATGCCAGCCTGCAGAACGAGCTTGATCAAATGAAGCAAGACCGCGCTTCTTTTGTCACTAAGCTTATCTATACGGGAATAATACTTACAATCCTTATCGTTTCTTATATCTTATCCATCCGCATTTGGCGTTATGTGGTCTGGCGCAAGCAGCGCACCGCGGGCGGCCGGGGGTTGAACGGATGAAGATAACCGTTCCCGTCCAGACCGGACATGTCCATATCGCTCTGGAAGAAGCGGACAAGCTTCATGTGCTGCACCCAAAATCCATCATCGCCTATCAGGGCGCGCCGCATGACCGTGAGGACCGGTTCATGGATTTGGCCGGTATGTACCGCAAGAAGCGGTGGATCCGGTCTCTCCTGTCGGGGCCTTCCGAATTCATACTCGGCCTGCCGGCGGGCTGCTCGCTGGAAACCGTCGAGATCGATGAGCAGAGCGACCTGCTGTTCGACTTCCGTCATGTCATCTTCTTCTCCGACGGAATGAAGCTGAAATCGGTCATCCAGAAGCTGAAGAACGCCTGGATCACGAAGGAATTCGTGCGGATGCGCTTCTCCGGGCCCGGACGGCTGGGCATTATTACGGCCGGAGATATGAAGGCGATACAGCTGCATCCGGACCGGCCGCTCTTCGTGGAGACCGGCGCCCTCGTCGCCTATCCCGAGCAGGCTTCCATCCAGCTGTCCGTCTACGGCAACAAGCTTGCGAGTCAACATATGAACGTACAATGGGAGATAAGAGGCAGCGGTCCCGTACTCATCCAGACCGGCTCGCGCGATGCGGAGCTGGAGGAGCAGCTGCAGAACGGCGGCTTTATCAAACGCATCCTGCGCGAGGTGCTGCCTTTTGGCGGGATCTATATCAAATAAAAGAAGAGAGGCCGGCCTGCCGTCTGGAAGACGGTAGACCAGCCTCTTTGCCGTTAAACCCCTTGGAATGAAAAACGATGCGCGTACATTTGATTCGCATACAGGATATATTCCTTCTCGGGACGCTGCCCCCAGCTGTCATGCCCGCCTACGCCCGTCTGCTTATGATTCACTCGCACGACCGTCTTGTCGCTGGCCGGCAGCTTATGAATGTGATCATGAGCTTCCAGCTCGAACGGCGTATACGGAAGCACATTCAGCTCAAAATGCGGCGCCCCCTTCAGCACAATGCCTTCCCCTTGCGCGTTCGTTACCTCCGCGCGGCGGACGTCCATTTTGTTGCCGCATTCCTGCGGACGAATGTACGGCACCAGCTGATCCCTTACCGCGCCTGCGTAACGTCCCAGCTTGCCGCCTGTCTGACGGTCCCAGTACGTTTCATCCGGCCCTTTGCCGTACCAGCCAACTTGATCGAATTGTCCGGGCATTTGGAACAGGATACCTACCTCCGGAATTTCGGGCAGACCTGCGCCCGGCCGAAGCTCCTCATACACATTGACTTCTCCTTCTCCATCAACAATATAAACAATAGAGAGCAAAGAAACCGTCGTAGTCGGAAGGCTGTATTGCGCGCGTACGGTTATCCGATCCGTCTCCAGCTCGCATGCCATTCCGAGCAGCTGCCGTTCTGCGCCGGCATCGCGCCAGGTCGCGCAGCGTTCATGCTGCTTATTGCCGCGGTCGTTATCGGTGTAAGCCCGCCAGAAATTCGGAGCCAGCCCTTGTAAGAGACGTTCCGTTCCATTCCAAACATAAGAACATAGACTGCCGCTCTTTTTGTCGAACTTGACAGTAAAGCGCTCGCCGCTAACGATGACCGCAGCATTCGTCTCTTCCGCCTGAATCCGCGGCTTTGCATCCACATGGCGCATAACGGTTTGAACAGGCGCCGGCAGCACAAATTGCTCAAACGCGATTTCATGCCCCGCTTCGGCCCATAGGTTTGCTTCGTTCATTAGCAGCTGCACGGTTAGAACCGCCTGCTCGGACGCGTTCTTCAGCACAGGAAGCGAATATGGCAGGTGAAGCGTTACCTCCGCTTCGGGCGCTGCGGCAGCTGCGGACGTACCCTGCTGCACGACTTCGCCGTCAACCGCGATGCTCCAAGCAAGCGTATATTGATCCAGCGGGCTGAACAAATGACGGTTGGTTGCCTTAATTGCTCCGCTTGCCAGATCAACCGCTTCAAACTTCACGTTCTGATACACCTTCTTCACCTCTTGCAGTTTAGGAGAAACGGTGCGGTCCGCGAAAATAAGCCCGTTGCCGCAGAAGTTGCCGTCATGCGGCGATTCCCCGAAATCGCCTCCGTACAGCATCTTCACCGTGCCGTCCTCTTCCGTTACGCGGATCGCCTGGTCGACCCAATCCCAGATAAAGCCGCCCTGCAGCACCGGATACTTCTCGAATATTTCCCAATAGACATGCAAGCCGCCGCATGAATTCCCCATCGCGTGGCTGTACTCGCACAGGATAAACGGCTTTTGCGGATTGCGCTGCGCGTACTGCTCTACTCCCTGCGGATTCGTGTACATTTGGCTTTCAATATCCGACGCCGCTTCAGAAGGTCGCCAATGGAAGACGCCCTCGTAATGAACGATACGCGTCGGGTCGGCTACGCGCAGAAAATCATGCATTTTCACGAAATTGTCCCCGCCGAACGATTCGTTCCCAAGCGACCAGATCACGATCGAGGCATGGTTCTTATCGCGTTGAAGCATGGAATTGCAGCGGTCGAGCACCGCTCCCGTCCATTCCGGCTTGCTGCCCGGCACCGTATCGCCTTCCTCTTGCTGGCCATAGGTCCAGGCGCCGTGCGTCTCCAGGTTCGTCTCGTCAATAACGTACAAGCCGTATTCATCGCACAGCCTGTACCATAACGGATGATTCGGATAATGCGAGGTGCGGACGGCATTAATATTGTGCAGCTTCATCAGCTGAATGTCCTTCACCATATCCTCTTCGGCGATCGCCCTGCCTGTGTCGCAGGAGAATTCATGGCGGTTCACGCCCTTGAACATGATGCGGCGGCCGTTAATTTGCATCAAACCGTCCTTGATTTCAAACTTCCGGAACCCGACCTTGCAGCTAATCGCTTCCAGCAGCGTGCCGTCACTCTTCTTCACGCTTAATAGCAACGTGTACAGGTTCGGATGCTCCGCGCTCCATTTCAACGGGTTCTTCACGTCTCCGCGCAATTGCACGGCGGTAAGGTCTTTCCCTGCCGCCGCTGCCTTGACCGATAATGGCGACTGGAATACCTCCCGGCGGTCCGCATCGTATAAAGCCGCTTCCACCGAAATATCGCCTAGCTCTCTGCCAAAATAATTCAGAAGCTTCGCATCGACGACCAGCTCGGCATCGCGGTACGCTTCGTCCAGCTCCGTCTTCACGAAGAAATCGTAAATATGCGCGTCCGGCGCCGTGTATAAGTAAACATCGCGGAATATGCCGCTAATCCGCCAGAAATCCTGATCCTCCAGCCAGCTGGCGTCGCACCAGCGATACACCTCGACTGCCAGCTTATTCTCCCCTTCGGTCAAATAAGGCGTAAGATCAAACTCGGCAGGCGTGAAGGTATCCTCGCTGTAGCCGACAAGCTCGCCGTTAAGCCATACATAGAAAGCCGATTCCACGCCCTGAAAGCTGATGAAGACCGGCTTGTCCTTCCAGCCGGCAGGCACGGTAAAGGTATGGATATATGAGCCTACCGGGTTATACTTCGTCGGAGCAAACGGGGGCTTCAAATCCTCCTTCCCTACCCATGGGTAAGTAACATTCGTATACTGCGGGTAATCATAGCCCTGCAGCTGCCAATGGGCAGGCACCTTGATCGTATTCCAATCGCTGCTGTCGAAGTCTGTTTCATAGAAATTAGAAATTCGCGCTTCCGGATTCGGAGCAAAGGCAAATTTCCATTGTCCGTTAAGTGACAGATAGCTGGCGGATTTGCGGAAGTCGCCTTCCAGCGCCTCCTCGGCCGAATCGAAGGGCATGAGCGTTGCATGCGCTTCCATCCGGTTCAATTGATAAATTTCGGGATTGTTATTCCACTCCGGAAAACCGTTTGCAGGCGGCGTATATTGCAGCTTTTCTCGCATCTCAGATTGCACCTCACTGGAAAATTATTTAACGATATTCATATTATAATACAACCGGAATGCCAGTTTAATGAAACAATTTTCATATTGGATATAAAGATATGAAACTTCATTAGTTGCACAAATGAATCACATCTGCCGGATCGCGCCGGAAGCGAATCCTCCTTCAGAACGATTTGCTTGCTTCGCGGATGCCAACATTTACTGCTAACGTAATAGCGCTTTCTCTTTTAAAATGGGGTAGTGAAATTCGATCTGAAGCATAGAGAGGACGAGACAATATGAATCAGAGAATGAAGCAGTTCGTATGCGGCGCGGCTTTGACAGCTTTCTTGACCGTAACTCCGGGACTCGGTTCAGCAGCTACATACACCGTGCAGAATGGCGATAATTTATGGCTCATCGGCACCAAATACAGCACGACGGCGGATCAGCTAAAAAAGCTGAACGGACTCCGCTCCGATTCTTTATTCATTGGGCAAAAACTCATCGTGCCCGACCCTCCCGAATTTATGATGACAGCGGTACGGTATGGCGATACCCTATGGAAAATCGCACAGCGTCAAGGCGTACCGATCACGAAGCTTATCGCCGCTAACACGCAGCTCGCGAACCCGAACAACATTTGGCCGGGACTTGAGATTCGTATCCCGAAGATACCGGGCGCTTACTTGAACGGCGTATTGCCACTCGCGAAAGGCACCTATACCCCGTTTTATAACAACTATGCGGAAGCGCGCGCCTGGTCTGCGGAAGGTCCGGCAGTTCGCGCCCATGAAGGCGTTGACGTATTTGCGGCCAAAGGAACACCTGTATACAGCGCGCTTGGCGGCACCGTCGTCAAAGCCGGCTGGAACGAATACGGCGGCTGGAGATTAACGATCCGGGTAGACGATTCGACGGAGTTTTATTATGCGCACTTATCGAAATATGCAGCAGGCATGAAGGAAGGCGTTCAAGTAACGGCAGGTCAACTGATCGGCTACGTCGGCAGCACCGGCTACGGGCCTGAAGGAACCGAAGGCCAATTCGTCCCCCACCTTCACTTCGGCATCTATAAGCGAACGCCGACCTACAAGCCGATCGATCCGTACCTTATCTTAAAATGGTGGTCGTTGTAGGCTGTTAAGCACAATAATGCACCTCATTTCACGCCAGCCCGCACCTGAGGGTCTCCGCATCCACTAAAAAAGGTTGACCGGACGACGATTTCGTCCGGTCAACCTTTTCCCTATTACTCGCCTATCTGCGTTTTCCTTTATAATCCCTTCGGCATAACGCCGACCATCTTCTTAAAAAGTTTATTGACCAATTGCTCATACAGGATGGATTATTTACAAAAGTTGTTAAAACGACCCGAATTGGGAAAAAATAAGAAAAGCAAACTGTGTAGGGAGGCGGTTCATCCATGAAAATCAGTGAAAAAATCTCCGGCTATCAGATCAGTCTGCTTTTTTTTACCTTTATCGTTTCCACTCTCATCTTGTCCGTTCCGGGGATCATGGTGGCGTTCGCCAAGCAAAATGCCTGGCTGTCCATTATTTTTGCTTCCGCTACGGGCCTTCTAAACATCTATGTCATGACGGCTCTGGCAAAGCGCTATCCCGGCCAGTCGATCATGCAGTACGCCAATGCTATATGCGGAAAATGGGCGGGCAAGCTGATCGGGTTTTACTGCACTTATTACTTGTTTTTCTTTATTTCCAGCACCGTGAACGAGCACGCCGGATTTCTAAACACTATTCTTCTGCCCCAAACACCGCCTCTCGTCATCATGTTAACGCTTCTGATCTTTTGCTGCTTTGCTGTTCTTTCCGGTGTCGAGTCGATCGCCAGGTGCAACGAAGTTATCGTTTTGATCGTCGTAGTGCTGCTGCTTCCGATCTTCATCTTCTCGCTCAGGGATGCCGACCCCGCCCGATTGACTCCGGTGCTCGCAGAGGGACTCGCTCCGGTCATCAAGGGTTCGGTCGTTCCGTCCGCTTGGATGAGCCAGTTTTTTTTCTTGGGGTGGTTTCTGCCGCACTTGAACGAGAAGCCGCAGCAAGTACGGGGGAAATTGCTGCTTTCGCTCGGCTGTATCGCCCTGCTGATTATGGCGATCGACATCCTGACCATCATGATTTTCGGTCCGATAACCCCCCGGATGAAATTCGCTTTTTTGAACGTCATCAAATATACGGATATCGTAGGTCCCTTGGAAAGGTTGGAAGCGATCGCCGTCACGATCTGGATTCTTGGCATTTTCATAAAGGTTTGCATGCTGCTTTACATGTTTTGCATCTGCACAACTCAGCTGTTCGGCGCAAAAAATTACCGGAAAAACGTCGTTCCGATCACCGTGTTATCCGCCGTCGGTTCTGTCTGGATCTTCAAAAATGACGCCGAATTCCAAGCCTGGATTACATTTTCGTATCCGATTCTGGCACTTGTTACGCAGAGTCTGCTTCCCCTGGCGCTGCTTGCCGTAGACGCAGCCAAGCGAAAGTTTGCGAAGCGCTGATGCAGATCACTAAGGGGACAAAATCAATTTCCCGATCGGTTCAAAAACGATTTTGTACGGCAGGACAAGAGTCGGCACGTCCACGCCCGCGATCAGCAGCGCGCCAACGACTGCGGATACGGTCATGGATAACGCACAGATCAAAGTTTCCCGTTTATCGCGGTCGCTCCATAGACGATGGGATAGGACGAAAGTAAACACGCCAAGACAAACAAAATAAACAGCCGACACAATAATCATCACTTCTCGATCTCCTTTTCCTTCAACTGCAGCGGCGGGCCGATCGCACCGGTGTTGTTGATGGTGACATCCACCGATACCGAGATTTTAGCGGCGGCAAAATATTGGTCCCATTTTTTCTCCACGGTGCGCCATTTCTTCGGATTTTCCCTTTGCAACTGCTGGCCGAAGCCGACGATATCCGATTTATACCCGGTTTGGATTTTGCGCAGGAACGCCTGCATATCCCGCTTGATGCGATCCTCGATCGCTTTTTTTACAATGGTGAGATTGTCCGCATCCGTTACGTCAAGAGGGGAGTTGTTTTCAAACAGGTCCCCTTTTGCTTTCAGGCTAACGTGAAACTTGAGCGGATTGCTTCCTGCATCGGCATTGATTTTATAGCTGCCGGAAGTAATGAAATAACCGACGTTTCCTTTGCCACCCGGCAGATCGGCAGAGATTTTATCCGTCTTCTTGTTATCTCGGAACCAAAGAAACTCGTGCGTTTTCGCATTGTTCAAAAAACCGGTCAATTTGCCCGATTTAAACACGGCTGTCCCGTTTATGCGAAATAGCCTGTCCTCCTCTTTTTCCCCCGGTCTGTGAAAATCTGCGGGCTCCAACACTCCGATCGTCGGAGACATTCCCTCGGTTGCCGACGCGATCATAAAATCGCGCAGCGTGACGATCGTTCCTTCTCCCTTCAGCATTTCCATTTCCTTCAACGCTTCGGCGGGGGCAAGCTCATAGGGATAGTTAACTTGCAGCAGATCCGCCGCTTTCCTCCCCTTCACGACCAGCATATACGTTTTCAAACGGTTGCGCGGACTGCGGTTGAACGTATCCAGGATGTCATTCACGCCTTTTCTGGCCAAGGACTCTCCGATCAGAATCACGCTGCGGTGCGCAAAAAATAACGTTCTGGACATCTTTTGCTGAAGCTTCTGCTGGATTTCAATCCCGTTTTCACCGACCGCCGATATTAAAAAGAACTTCTCCGTTTCTTTCGAGCCGGCACCCGTCGATTGCCCGGAAGGGGCGGGTACGGCAACCTGAATCGTCGCTTCTATCTTTCCGTTATCCGCCAAATCCAGCCCGGTTCCCATAACGAGACCGATATCATTGATTTCTTTGCGGTCCCAGCAGCCGGTGTTCAGCATCAGTACGAGCAGCATTGCGATTGTCATCCTCCGCTTCAACTTCTCTCCCCTCCTTCCTGCCGCCGCGCTTTGACCGCAGTCTCGGGAGAGGGGACGGACAGACTGCGGCCGTTTACCCGGGATGCCCGAGCCCAGACATCCTTTACGGCTCTGAGCGAAAAGGGAGCAATCGGCGTAAAGTAAGGCACCCCGAACGATTTCAAATGGACAACATAGAGCAAAATGCCCAAAAAGCCTAGCGCAATCCCGTATAATCCGAACGAACCCGCCAGTAGGATGATCGGAAAGCGAAACAGCCGGACTCCGTTGGCAAAATTAAATCGCGGAATGAGAAGGGCCGCGATGCCCGTCGTCGATACGACAATAACGATAGGCGTGGATATAATGCCCGCCTGCACGGCCGCCTGTCCAATGACAAGTCCGCCGACGATGCTTACCGTCTGGCCTATCGCCTTAGGCAAACGAACACCTGCCTCCCGCAGCGCTTCAAACATGATTTCCATCAATAATGCTTCGATCATAACCGGAAAAGGCACGGGCTCCCGCGCAGAGGCAATGCTGAGCAGCAGGCTGGTGGGGATCATTTCCTGATGGAACGAAGTGATCGCAACAAAGAAGGAAGGAGCAAAAATGGCGATGAACAAAAAGATAAAACGAAGCCATCTGGTGAAAGTCGCTACAGGGAAACGCAAATTGTAATCTTCGCTTGACTGCAGACCCGACCAGAACGTAACCGGAACGACCAGAACGAAGGGGGTATTGTCGACGATAATGGCGACCCTGCCTTCCAACAGGCCTCCGGCAACAGCATCCGGCCGTTCCGTTACCTGCACGCGAGGCAATAGGGGAAACGGATCGTCTACGATCAGTTCTTCGATGGCACCGGATTCCAGGACGCCGTCGATTCGAATGGAAGCGATCTTCTTCCTCACCTCGTCCACGATGGAGTCATCGGCAAGTCCTTCGATATAAGCAACAAGCACCTTCGTTTGCGTCAGGTCGCCTACGGTGAAAGCCTCCGCTTTCAGACGCGGGCTGCGAATATATTGGCGCAGCAGACCGAAATTAATATACTGCCTTTCGACGAAGCCTTCTTTGGACCCTCTGATAACCGGTTCGGAGGTGGGATCTTCAATGGCCCTCTGGAACGAACTGCTTACCTCGAAACAAACGGCACTGGTTTCGCCCTCGGTAAAAACCGCGGCATACCCGTTCAGAATGAAAAGGATGACTTCCCCCCAGTTCGATGTGACAGCCTTCTTGACAACCGGCATCGATTCGCCTTCCCTAACCTCCGTTTCGACGGCATAACGATTCTGCCTAAGAGTTGCAAGCGGCTTCATGATCTGCTCGTTCAATTTCTGTTCGTCCGTAAGCGTACCCAGAAAAACAATCAGCTGCCTAAGATCATTGTCTTCATAACGAATTTTGCGGCATACCAAATCCAAGCAATTTCGAAACGCCTCTTTGACGAAGGCTTCATTCTGCTCAAGGTCTTCTGCGAGTACTTTCTCACTGAATTCGCGGGTGGAATCGTCGAAAGCGGGGCGGCGGCCAGTCAGCGTTCTGCGGAGCCGGTTCGTCATGGCGATAGTCCTCCGGTCATACAAATTTTTCTTGGTACTAGAATGCCATGGAAACCCGCGGCTTATTCGCGCCTACGATTCGAATATGATTGAAGTGTAACAACCAATTGGCCTGATGAATATAAAACTCATTTAAATGGAAACATTTCTTGGAATGACGCCGATAAGGCAGTAAATAACACAAGATCGACTTATACGAGGAGGAGAGTAATGAAATTAAGATATGGATTGTTCTTCCTTGCAGTATTTTTAATACTAACAGGATGTTCAGTTAATGGGACTGATTCAGTTATATTGTTAAATTTAGATCAAGTTGAACATGCCTTTCGTACAGAAGGTATAAGGCTTGCTCCTAAACAAATGACTGACGATTGGAAGATAAGAAAAGTTGAAGCAAATCGATACGTAATAACAAATACTGAACCACCCGACCAAATTTTTATATACATCTTTGATTCAGAGGAAGCACTTAAAGATGGGCGTAAGGATTTAGAAAAAACAAAAAGAAAGAAACGAAAAAGTAATTCATGATATTTATGAGAATAAAAATGTTTTGGTTATTTATTGGTATCAACCAAGCAGTACCGACGACACTCTCAGCAAGACAATTCAGAAAGCATTGCAAAAGTTATAGTTGAATTGACAGAAAGATGCTGACACACTTGGGGCATCTCTTATTGGGTTTACCGCTTCAAATTTCGGGATCTAAACGGTCCGCTTATCATTCCTTTTCGACTTTACGTTCTGCCCGAGCCCCTATCCTATGGACGATTTGAATAAGCAGCTCGATCAAATTGTCCGATATCTCCATACTTCTTAGCCAGAAGAAAGCTGCTAACAATGTGTAACGGATCGGATCGGGATGGCGGCGAAGTTCCCGGAGATCCTCTGTCACGGTTAGCTGCCGGTACTTGGTTAATACTTTCAGAGGTTTTGAGTTAGCTCCGTTGAACAGAATAAACCGGCCCCTTTATTAACAGAGTTGGCCGACATGAGCTACTGTTCTTGTTAAAATATCATTGCCCAAAGGCAAATAAACGGTAAATGTCGTACCCTCATCAGGCTGACTCGTAACGCGGATGAACCCGCTATGGGCTTTAACAAAATGATGGGCGATTGATAATCCGAGCCCCGTTCCGCCTGTATGTCGCGAACGGGCCTTTTCCACGCGATAAAAACGATCGAACAGGTGTGGAAGCTCCTCCGCGGGAATACCGATGCCGGTGTCAATTATTGAGACACATGCATAGACCGCATTCTGATCCATGACATTATCTTCAATTATGATCGAAATCTTTCCGCCTTCCGGCGTGTAACGGATTGCATTGGTCAACAAATTGATAAATACCTGCGTGATCCGTCTCGCATCAGCCATTGCTATCACTGGCTTCGTGTTCGATGAGAGGCAGATTGCCAGTCCGTTCTCCTCAGCCTCCATTTTCACATCATCCACGATTTGTTCAAGTCTCGCCGTCAGATCGAGCGGTTTGCGATCCAATGTTAACCGGCCCGCCTCAGCCAATGACAAGACATGTAGATCTTCCACCAGCAGGCTCAAGCGGATCACTTCGTCATGAAGTCTAAGCAGCATTTCCGGAGGGATGTCTTGGCCGGCCTGTTGGGCATTTTCCAATTTTAGCTGCATAACGGACAGCGGCGTGCGAAGCTCGTGAGCAACATCGGCCACCAATCTTCTGCGGGCTTCCTCGGCTTCACGCAGACGAAACGTCATATCATTGAACGTTTGGGCGACTTTCCCATACTCATCTTTCGTGTCTACAGCTACTTTGACGTTCAGGTCGCCCTGCGCCACGCGCTCTATGGCGGCAATAAGCTTTTTGAGCGGGAGGGTCAGCACCCCCGATATCCAAAAACTGAATAACAACCCGATCGCAACAAAAAAGAACAAGCGCACGCCGTGTGTGACATTAAGCAGTGCGCTCAGCCGCATATTATCAAGGAAATAAGATTTAAAGATTTCGATTTGCTCTTCGGGCGTGGCACTTAAATAGTTGGCATCGATTTGTTCCCTTTGAAATTGATCGATCAGTCCGCCTGTGTAAACTTTCGTTGTAAGGGAGAAAATGATACTTACAATAAGCACGAGAAGTCCCATGTGGGCAAATATTTTCATGCGGACCGTCATCTTCATGAACGTTCACCGAATCGGTAACCGAAGCCATATACCGTTTGAATATATTGAGGATTGGCAGGATCATCTCCCAGTTTGCGGCGAAGATTCCGAATATGGGAATCCATCGTTCTTTCGTATCCCATGTACTCATTTTCCAAAGCAGCATTTAACAATTGCAAACGGCTAAATACAATGCCGGGACGACCGGCCAGTGTGAACAGAATTTTGAATTCGGTAGGTGTCAATTGGATTTCCTGACCGTCTTTGAATACCTGACATTTGGCCTCGGAAATAATCAAGTTGTCTCTTTCCAAGAACATCGGCCTGTCTTCAGGTCCGCGTAAGCGGCGAAGTAAAGCTCGAATGCGAGAAGCGAGCTCGCGCAAGCTGAACGGCTTCGTCAAATAATCATCCGCGCCGATTTCCAGACCGACGATTTTATCCGATTCATCCGATCGGGCCGTAACCATAATTATGCCGCAATGCGAGGTTTGCCTTATTTCGCGACATACGTCGATTCCGCTTTTCTCGGGGAGCATCCAATCAAGCACGACGAGATCAGGCCGTTCAGACAGGGTAATCGTGATCGCTTCTTTGCCGGTACAGGCGGTCAATACCCGGAACCCTTCACGTTGCAAATAGGTCTGCATCTCCTTCAGCATGCTCGGTTCGTCCTCTACAAGCAACAATTTCGGTTCCATTCCAATCACATCTTTCCATTTTAGTCTGCTCCCATTGCGAGAATATACCGCTTACCGAAATTATATCGTGATTTGACAGGTTTTTGAAGAAATCCACGTAAAGAGAGGAAGATCTGCATAAGTTCTCGACATTTGTTCTGTAAACTGGCTGTGAAAGGAGAGAGAGATGGCCGCGAAGAACAAGAAGAACAATTAAGCTGAAGGATCGGCTACACGGAAACGTAATTTTTGAAAGTGAAGGAATGAACCGCGGATTGTGTGCGATATCGATGGAGAGGACGCTGTTTGAACTCGGCGCTAAGGGGGTGGCGGATTTATCCAGCAATGAAGTAACAATTGAGTATAACGGAAGCACGATAGCGCTAGTTCAAATTAAAGAAGCTATCGAAGACCTTGGATATTAAAGTGTAGACTAGCACGATGTAAAGCTGAAGTGGAGAGAAGGATATGAGCGCATGGGTATACTTCACAACGGAACAATATGCAAAGATGATGAAGAAGATGGTGCGATTCACTCCGGAATAACTAAAGGCATTTTAATGGAAAAAAATCGATTGAATTGATTAACAGATTGAATTGATTAACAGATTGAATTGATTAACAGATTGAGCCTGTGACTCGAACAGGGTGTGACTCCCAAGTTCTGCATATAAAAAAGATTTTAATTTTATCGATAGCGAGGATTCAAAGCTGATATATATTCAGTTTGCAATAACAACAGAGAGGAGTAATTAACAAATGAAAATGAAGCTAGTTTCATTCGTAATACTTTGTGCATTTCTACTTGTTCCAACTATTGCCTCTGCTGAAGCGACCAACGGTAATGTCGTATACGGATTAACCCCCGGGCGACTCTGGGCCACGATGGACGCGGTGGTGGGGCTGATTAGCGCGGTCATCGGTGGGCTGTCTCTTGCCCGCTCCGCCGGTCGTATCGGCACCGGCTCCGGGCGACGCGGGGCTATCGTGGCCGCGGTGATGGCGCTGATCGTCATAGTCTACGCTGGGCTGCATCTGGCCAATTTCACCGGTGGTTTCGGCACCGGCAGCGGGCGAGCCGGGGCCATCGTGGCCATCGTGATGGGGGTGACCGGCATGGTCCTCGCTGGACTAACTCTGGCCCGCTCCCGCCGCACCGGCTGACCCGACCATGCTGCCGGGTCAAGTGCCCCCTAATGATCATGAGGCGCTTGAGAATGAATTTTTGATCTGCGAGGCCTTTTATGTACATCTGGCCGATGAAATAAACTTCAAGCTAAATAAACTTTACATTTATTCCCATCCACTTTGCGGGTGGTGTCAGCTTCGCTGGTACTACCCCATGCCCATCAAGCTAAGAAGAATCTATACCCCAATTGGAAAATAAGTTCATTGTCTCCGATCTAGATGGCCGGCATGACGTTACCGCCGTTAACGGGAATGTAAGCTCCGGTAATAAAGCTGGCTAAATCCGACGCCAAAAAAACTACCGCGTTCGCGATTTCCTGGTCGGTTCCTCTCCGCTTCAACGGCACGTTCGACGAATAACCGATGTTTTCCTCGGAATGATTAGCGCGGTCGCGATCGCTGATCGTCCATCCCGGCGCAATCTGATTGACCGTAATCTGATGCTCGCCAACCTCCTTGGCCAGTACCCGGTAGATTCCGTCCATGCCGCGCTTCCCTGCCGTGTAGGCGGATTGCCCCGGGAAGTTCTGCATCGCGCATTCCGTATTAATGCCGATAATCCTTCCGCCCTTGCGTTCAATCATTGCAGGCACGAACGCTTTGGCCAAATATACGCTTTGCATGACGCAGGATTCGAATTGGCTGACATAATCGGATACCTGCTGCTCCAGTATGCTTGTCCATTGGTATTGAATGACCGCATTCGCCACGACGATATCGACATGCCCAAGCTCCTGCGAGACCTTCTCTTTCATCCCATAGATTTGTCCCTCATTCGTAATATCGGCTTGCACGGTAATTGCTCTTCTGCCAAGCGCCGTTATTTCTTGCTGCAGTTCGTTTGCCTTCGCTTCGTTACTATTATAATGAAGTACGATGTTAGCACCGCTTGCTGCCAGCGTACGAGCCATCACGCGGCCCAAATCGCCGGTAGATCCGGTAATTAGCGCGGTTTTGTTCGACAAATCGATTTGCATGCCATCCATCACCCTTCTAATGTGCAAAATTTGTTATCTATATCATTATTAGTTATGCTGCCAAAATGTCAACTGTTTTCTTCTTTGCCGGCAACGCAGAAGGGACCGCTTAACAGGTCTATAATAACCTGTCAAACTGCCCCTTCCTCCTTACTCCTTCTCCTCCGGCGGGAGGAGCACGATCCGCCCTTCGCCAAGCTCGACGCGCAGCTTATTGGAGTTTTTCACGCCGATGGAATCCAGGTAGCTCGAAGGCACCTGCAGACGGCCGGCCTTGTCGAGTACGGCATATTCGACATGCGTACCCTCCTCCTCTTCTTCCTCCAGAGCTGCGAGCTCTTCGGCGTACGAGCGCCGGCGCAGCATTTCCGATGATATTTTGCCGTCCCGAATGGCTGCAACGCGGTCTACCTTCTTCGCAAGGTCCGGATCATGCGTAACGATGACGACCGTAATGCCGATTGTCCGGTTCAGCTCCCGGAACAGATCTAAGATTTGGTTCGCCATTCGAGAATCTACCGAACCGGTCGGTTCGTCCGCAAGCAGCAGCTTCGGATGATTCGCCAGCGCAATCGCAACGGCCACCCGCTGCTGCTCGCCGCCGGACAGCTCATAGAGCTTGTTCGACTCCCTGTGGCTGAGTCCTACCGCGTCAAGAAGCTCCTTCGCCCGCCAGCGCTTCCGGCTGCCCGTTAACAGAATGGGAAGCTCGACATTCTCAAGCGCGGTCAAGTAGGGAATCAGGTTGCGCGCATTGTTCTGCCAGACGAAGCCGACGCTCTCCCGCTTATAGCGGACAAAGTCGCGCTCCGTAAATTTCAGCATATCCTTGCCGTCGACCGTCAGCTTGCCGGCGGTCGGACGGTCCAAGCCGCCCAGCATATTAAGAAGCGTGGACTTCCCGCTGCCGCTGTTGCCGATGATCGCCATCAGCTCGCCGCTCTCGATCTGAAGATCGAGACCCTGCAGCGCGAACACTTCCAGATCGGCCGTTTTGTATATTTTGACAAGCCCTTCGCAATAAATCATCCGTCAATCCTCCCCCAGCTTAATTGCTTGATGAATGCGCAGCCTCGACAGCATATAAGCTAAGATGCCAAGGCCGATCGCCAGCATAAAACCGACCAGTACGTAGATACGCATCATATCATCCGCATCGAACATGACCTTGAACGGGGGAACCAGGCTGCTCGGATTAAAGGCGATTTGAAAATTAGGCACATACAGCAGGCTTGCCGCATTCCCGACAAGGACACCGATGAGCACCGCTACGCCTGAAGTAAGCACCTGCTCGACGCCCAGCATCCCGATCAGCTGCTTCAGCGATAAGCCGATCGCGCGCAAAATGCCGTTTTGAAGCGTACGTCCGCGCAGCGACAGCACCCAATACAACAGGAATCCGATAAAGCTGACGAGAATCGAAAGCACGAAGCCCAAGGTCAAAATCCCGTTTAGCGCCATCAGGAACGGGTCATTCTTCGCTTCAACGAGCTGCTCCCTCGTATTTACAATGCTTGTAATTGGCAGCTCCGACTCGGTCAGCCCCTCATAAAACTCCGCCGTTGTCGATTCCGGCTTCAGCTTAATCCATACGTCATACGGCTCCAGCGCAAGCTGCACCTGAATCCGCGGCAAATGGCCGACGATGAGCATCGGGGCATTGCCCCCGGATTTCTGATCGGTTACATCGACGCTTCCGATTGGAGGATTCGGATTAAAGGTCGGGAAATAATCTATGATACCGTAAACCATGAACGGCTGCTGAGGCACATCGCTCCAGCCCACCCATATCGTATCTCCCGCCTTCACTTTCTTCTGATCGGCAAGCGTCTTCGAGATAAGCACCGCTTGCGAGTCGGATGCGATCAGGTTCAAATAATCATTGATCGGATAATCGAGCAGGCTGTCGCGGAACCAAGTCGTCTCGCCGAATTCATCCGTATCGATCCCTATCAATGTCGCTGCTCCGTTGCCTTCATTTACGCTGAAGGAAGCCTCCTTCGTAAATACTTTGGCTGCAGCCTCTACGCCTTGTAACGTTTTGAACGGCTCGAACGCCGGTTCAAGGTAATGGATCACGGTTGGCGTAACCGCCGTTTCCCCTCCGGGAGCACCCGGCGGCGGAGGCGGCGGCGCATCATTGACCCACTGCGACTTAAGCACGATATCCGCGCCGTTGCCGTACCGGATCCGATCCTCCGTATTGTTATTGATCGTCCTTGCGGCCGAGGCGCTGAATACGCCGGTCGCAATCGTCATAATCAGGAAGATCATCAGAAACTGGTACTGCGAGCTTGAGCGGCCGACCTGGATTAGCGTCGCGTACACGGAAGGCGGCCACCATTTCTTGCCCAGCCAATAAACAAGCCTCAGCACCCATGGATACAGCCTGAGCAGCAGCAGGCCCCCGCCCATAATAAACAATGCGGGCACGACAAACTGCAGCGGATCGATATTCAGGTCGGTGGCATTGAGACCCAGGCTTTGCAAATCGGCAAGTCTCTTTCTAAACGTATATAAGCCGTAAATGGCGAGTGCAAGCGCAATAACGTCTAGAAACATTTTGTGCCAAAGCGGCGATTTGAGCAGTCTTGCCATCTGCTGCTTATGTCCGACGATGCTTACTCTCGTCGCCATAATGATCGGAATGATCATGATCACGAAGCAGATACCGGACGCAATCGCCCCGTAGCGGTAAGCTTCCGCTGTCAGCCGGACAGGCAGGCGTACGCGCTGCACGAACTCGAGGAACCCGTTCGACGCGCCAAGCACCTCGGTCAGGACTACGCCAAGCAGCGGTCCGATGCCGCATGCTATGGCGCACAGAATAATCCCTTCCACAGCGTATGAGGTAATGACCTGCCAGCGCGCCGCGCCGCGGCTTCGCAGCACGGCAATTTCGTTCTTCTGCCGGTCGGCGATCAGATTGGATACCATGAACATGTAGAAGCCGAGCATAATCAGTACCGGAACATTCAGCGACCACATTAACGTTCGGAGCTGATCCGCGCGGTCCATATACGTCGAGATCGTATCGAGCGCCGGCGTCTCCGACACGGCCTGGTACATCGTCACTTGGTTCAGCATCACGTTTCGGATCTTATTCGTCGTTTGAATAAAATCTTCAATAAACCTGAGCTCCAGCTTCGAGTAATCCAGCACGAAGAACCATCCGACCGATGCGATCGGCAAGCGGCTTTCCTGCAGCAGATACTGCTTCGCCAGCTTGTCGTTAATAACGAAGCTTGCGCTTAGCTCGCTTAAATCCGTATCCTTGAAATACGGGTCGTCATCCAGCTTTTTCTCGAATACGCCTACCGGCTTAAACTTTATTTCCCCGGCAATCTTCTCGTCTTCAACGACAAATTCCGAATCGATCACCGTCTTGAATTGGATGAGCGACCGCTCTGTCACGAGCACCTCGTATACGCCGTTGACCGGCTGATTCACTGCAGGCATTCTGCCGTCAACCAGCTTGATATGGTCCTCAAGCCCGGAGAAGGCGCGCAGCGTCATCGACTTTAACGATGATTTCGATTCCGGATTCGGATCGTTCGTCGCCCTAATCTTCATCGACTTCGATTGGAAATCGGTTACGAGTTCTTGTACCGGAATTTGAAAGCTGCCCGCAGCTTGATTATGAACGTACTTATCCACTCGATCGAAGATTTGGTTCATTTCCTCCGGCGTTTCTTTCGTATAAAACAGTTTATTGTACTGGGAGCCCGGGTAGATGTTCCGATTGGTCTGCATCTTCTCCAAATCCTTAACCAGCATCCGCGATAGAACGGCTTCCGAGTAAATCGGCATGCTGCTGACCAAAGCGACGGACATGGCCAGGCCGATGAATAAGCTGGCTACCAGCCACTTGTTTTGCACCATTTTGCGAATAATCATGACAAATAAAGCCACGCGATAACCCTCCCAAGCGTAAACGGCTGATGGCCGCAGCGGTCAAAAGCTCGTTTCGCGCCGATACCGCCCTCTGCGCGGACGGCCCGATGCATCCATTATTGCAGCACGACGACCGCGCCTTCTTCCAAGCCCTTCGTAATTTCGATTTCGGTGGAGCCTTTAATGCCGGTTTCTACGTCGATCTCGCGAATTTTGTTGCCTTCCTCAAGCGTCCTGACGAACGTTCTTCCGAGAAAATTCCGAACGCCGCTCCGCGGAATCTTGAGCACGTCGGCACGCTGCTGCAAAATAATCTTTACATCCGCAAAAGCGCCGATCGAAGCGCTGCCCGGCACCTTCGGCACATCGATATATAATGTCTTCGAATAACGATCCTGCAATTGCGGGTTCATCGTAACCGGCGCCGAAGAAGGCGTCTGCACGACTTTTCCGTCCAGCTTCTCGGAACCGAGGGTTACCTGTGCCGGGAAGCCGACATCGATGCCGCTGATCTCAGAGCCCGTCTCCACGCGAAGCGCCACCCGAAGCTCCGAAGGATCGGAGATGATGACAAGCGTCTGGTAAGGCTCGACAAAATCCCCCTCCTCCAAATCCTCGACGAAGGTAACCTGGCCGTTCATGCCGGCAACCAGCTGCTTGCTGTCGAAGGTTGCCGTCAGCCGTTCCAGCTTCAGATTCTCGATGTCCATCTGAAGCTGGGCGATCTGGATCGCATCGGCGTCTCCGGCGAGCTTCGCTTGCTTGTATGCCAGCTTGGCCTTCGCGACCGCGAGCTGCTGTTCCTTCAGCTGTATATCCAGCCCGTCTACATTAAGCTGAACGAGAACGTCGCCCTTCTTTACATCGTTGCCGGAGACGGCGAGCATCTTCGCGATGCGGCCGCCTTGGCCGGTGAACTGGGCAATTTCCGTCCGGGTCGATTCCAGGCTGCCGCTTCCGTTAATTTCTTGCGCAATCGTCCCTTTCTCTACCGTCACGGTACGGTAATTTTCTTGCGCAGGTTTCACGAGGGGCGGCTTTAAAGACGCCTCTTCCGAAGGCAGCAGGGAGCAGCCCGTAAGAGAAGCGCCAATCATGAATACAAAAGACCAGCCGAGCATCGATTTAAGCTTGTGCGACAATTTGTCCATCCTCCAATTCATACACATGGTCAACAATTTCCATAATGGCCGGATCGTGCGTCGTCATGATGATGGTCATCCCAGCTGCCTCAACCAAATCCCGGAACACCTTCATAATTTGCAGGCCGGTGCGGCTGTCCAGCTCCGCCGTCGGCTCGTCCGCCAGCAGCAGCTTCGGCTTATGCGCAATGGCTCTCGCGATCGCCGTCCGCTGCTGCTCCCCGCCCGACAGCTCGAAGGGACGATGGTGCATCCGGCTTTTCAGTCCTACCTGCTCCAGCGCTTGGACGGCCGCTTCCTTGCGGCCGCCGGCCGGAACGCCCGCAACCCGCAGGATGAATTCGACATTTTCATAAGCGGACATAAGAGGAATGAGCGCAAACGATTGAAAAATCAGTCCCATTTCCTTGCGCCTTACCATATCTCTTTCTTGATTTGACAGCGCTGTCAATTCGCGTCCGGCAAAAGTAATATGCCCCTCCGTCGGCCGGTCCAGCGCGCTGAGCAAGTTGATCAGCGTTGTCTTCCCCGAACCGGATCTTCCTTTCAAAGCAATCAGTCTGCCGGGCGGTATCGACAAATCTACCCCTTTAAGCACCGTAACGGCGGCGCTCCCCCGGCCGAACGTCCTTTTTAAAGCGCTTGCACGAATGATAGCGTTATCGTGCGTTAATGGCTGCATGTAAGAACTTACCCCCGTTTCCGACAAATCTCTCCCAGTAAATGATTTACAAATGGTGCTTTCCCCATTTTAACCCCGTCCCCAGGTATGCACAAGCAAAAGTATAGGCAGGATTCGGCCGGGGCTTTATCGGTTAAACCCGGATCGCAGCAAAAGCAGGAACCGGTCAGGCGCCTGCTTAGGGATTGATCCGTTCCCTTACAAATCGAGATTCAAGCAAAAGATAACGACCGTAACGGTTACAATACTCAAGATGGTCGAAACGAATACCGATTGCGAGGCGAATTCCGCTTCATTATCGAACTCCACCGCCAGCAGCACGCTGCTGAGCGAGGTCGGCACCGCCGAGGATACGATGAGCGCGGCTGCCGTGAGCTTGTCGAGCCCCATCGACCACACGATAAGCCATGCAAGCAGCGGCCCCGCCACAAGTCTCAATATGCCCGACAGGCTGACGTCGATGAGAAGCGAACGGTTTATTTTCCATTCCATATTGCCCAGCTGCACGCCAAGCGTAATAAGCGCCGTTCCGATGAAGGCATCGGACAAATAGCCGAGCGGCGTCGCGAGCGGCTGCGGTATCGGGATCTCGAAACCTCTTAATAGAAAAGCCAGCGGAATCGCATAGATAACCGGCATCGATAAAATGGTGCGCATAATCGCCCGCAAATCAGCCTTGTGCGCGTTGACATTATAAATGCCGTATGTATTCGGAATGAGCGACTGCGTCATCATAATGAGCACTTGAACCGCCAGCGTTTTTTCGTTGCCTGCAAAAGCGAGCTGATTAAGCGGTATGCCGTAATTCGCGCTGTTGTAGAACAGGACGCTGTTGCGCATCGCGCTTTTCATTCCGGGTTCATAGCCTCTCAACCGGATAACGACTTCAACGATCATATATTGCGCGACCATGAACAGGACAAAGAACAGCAGGATTTTGCCGATGACCGACGCGGAAATGCTTGTCTTGTACAGCAGATCGAACATAATCGCCGGAGAGAACAAATAAAAGTTCAGTTTGGACAAGGTCTTGATGTCGAGCTTGAAGGCACGCTGCAAAACAATTCCGAGCGCGATCATGATGCCCATCGGCAGTACGTTCGTCAATAAAATGTGAAAAAAAATACTCATCGCCGCATCTGCTTCTTTCTGTTCGTAATTGTGTATGCGGCAATATAAGTCGAACAGATAAATCAACGGATCACATCAGCTGTAATCGCTGCGATAGCCAATGTATCTTCGTTCAACTTAATCTCTTAAACCGCTACTCTAAGTTTAATAGTTAAGAGATCGAAGAGGCAAGCAAATTCGTCGGAAATAGGAGGATCCATTTCACTTTCCGTCTTCAATATATACGATTTTTCGAACATAATGGTCGGGATTCATGCAAAAAAACATATTATATACGATTTTTCACACACATTGTTCATTTAAGCCAGCTTAGGGGATTTTCTATATGATTTTTCATATATAATTCCAAGCATCGAATCAGAAACAGTACTTAAATCAAATCCGGACTTTGGATAGAGCCCACATATTCATAGTAGTTGACTCGCTGGGAAACTCCTCTGGCCACAGCCCGGAATTTCCCTTTATCGACCAGCATGCGGCAGTACTTGATGACAGTAATAATATGCAGCTCCAACTCCCTAGCAGCCTCGGAAGGGCGAATGGTGCGATTATGGCGAATGGCTGCTCGCATCAAGTCTCGTTCAATTTTTGAATAGGGTTTATCTACCATTCTTTTGGTTCCACTCTCAGCAGACAGATAAGGGAACAAGATGTTCCGCAATGTGGAGAGAATGAACGAGGGGTTCTCTTTTAACTCATCCAAAGAGATGTAGAAGACCGAACAGTCTTGAGCTTGAAGAAAAAGTCCCCGGTTCAAATCCATCCGATACTTGGTTCGATCCGTGCCGTGAGAACCAAAGTCCATGATCTCAAATACAATGCGTATAGCTCCGACAATCCACATGAAATCGACAAAGTAGGATCTCCCTCGCCAGTCCTTCACTTCATATTCAGGGTGCATTCCATGGAAATGTCCGACAAGCTGCCACCAGATTTGCTCAGCGAACAATCGATTTCCGAACCTATGGCCGCGTTTCAGAGCATCTAGACGTTCCCCTCTTCTTCGCCTAAGATGGTCACCTATCCATTTATCGTGTTCGATATCAAAACCCATTCCCTGATCACTCGCCTCTCCCTATTCATTTTAAAAAACCAAAAAGCCCCGCCTCCTTTTCAAATTAGGAAGGGGGCGGGGCATGCTTTGCCACTCGGTTCATCATGCGTAATATTCATAGTGTGCCACAGTTTTGTCAGAGAGCGCAACAGAAAAACGGATTGCTATAAAATCCGGCTGAACGATCCGAAATTGGAAGGGTTGCGACCGGCCATCCGGTTCAGCTTTAAGTAACTGTTACGACCAAGCTCACTTTACCAGCCTCCTATATATGAAATGACCTTGCGGCGCGTGCCGATGAACGTTAAGCGGCATGCAGCGGTTATACCGCTACATGCCCTTGCGAATGCTCGTAAAGCTCCCGGTAATGCCCGCCGTTTTCCAGAAGCTGATTATGGTTCCCCTGCTCTACAATCTCTCCTTGGCTCATAACAATAATCCGGTCAGCCTGCATAATCGTTGACAGCCGGTGGGCAATCACGATCGTCGTCCGGTTCTTCGATACGACATGAAGCGCATTTTGGATCAACTGCTCGGTGTGAGAGTCCAAATTGGCGCTCGCCTCATCCAATATGAGCACCTTCGGCTTAAACACGATAATTCTCGCGAAGGAGATTAACTGCCGCTCCCCTGCAGATAAGCCGCTCCCCCGCTCCGACAGCTTCGTATCATAGCCGTTTTTCAGCCTTTGAATAACGGAATCTGCTCCGACGAACTCGCAAGCTTCGATAACCTCTTCGCGGGATATCGATTCGTCGAACATTCTTACGTTGTCGATAATGCTGCCGGAATAGAGATAAGGCTCCTGCTGAACCAGACCGACAGCCCGATGCAGCGCGGCTTGCGGGATATCCCTTACATCCGTTCCGTCTATCCGGATGCGTCCCTCCTTCACGTCGTAGAAGCGGCACAGCAGACTGATCAGCGAGCTTTTGCCTGCTCCGGTCGTACCGACGACACCGATTAGCTCTCCCGGCCGAATATGAAGATCCAAATTACGGATAATCGGAATGCCCTCTTCATAGTAGAAAGAAATATGGTCAAAATCGATGCGCCCCTTCACCTTGTCAGGCTGTATTCCTTCTCCGTCACGCCCGTCGCGGTCGGTGACATCAGGCTTGCTTTCAAATACGGTCCATATCCGGGTTATCGCTACGGTTGCTGACTGAAGCGTATTCCACTGTTGGGTAATCGTATTGATCGGTTGGAAAAATTGCCGGATATACGTAATAAAAGCGTACAGGACGCCGAATTCCAAATGCTGCCCAAGCACCGCGTTTCCCCCGATCCAGGTGACGAAGGCAACGGATAGATTGCTTAATATATCGAAGGTTCGGCCAAATACGACATTTGTCCGTATTTCCCGCAGATTCGCTTTGAAATAAAGGCCGTTGCGTTCGTTGAACTGCTTCTCCTGCTCCTTCTGCTGGTGAAATACCTGCACCAGATTCATCCCGGATAAGTTCTCCGCCACGAACGCTACCATACGGGACAATCTCGTTCTCGCGATTTGATAGGTCGTTCTCATGAAAGACCGGAAGGAAATGGCGATCAACGAGATGATCGGCAACAGGATCAAACAATATAACGCTAATGTCGTGTCCAGCTGGAACATCATTACGATAATGAAAATAAGTGTAAGTCCGTCCCGGAACAGGCTGAGCAGCACCTGATTAAAAAATTGGTTCAACGCCTCCGTATCGCTTGAAACATGAGTAATGAGGCTGCCGCTCGACATCCGGTCGAAATACCGCATCGACTGCTTCATAATGTGGCCGAACAGCTGCTTGCGGATACGCGAGACGATGCTTTGGCCGATATTCTGCAGCAAATTATTTTGTACATAAGTAAAAATAAAGCTGGATACTGATAAACCGAGATATACTGCGCATATTGTCAGTAATCCCTTATAGTCGTTTTTGCCGGCCAACAAATTGTCATCAATTGCGATCTTCATTAAGAAAGGCTGAAGCAGGTCGGACAAAATAGCGATCAGCGTACAGCAGAACACGCCGATAAACGCCCAGATATGCGGTCTGACATAGCCCGACAAGGCACGAAAGGCAGAGACATATTGCGGCTTTTGTTCAGGCAAATTCGGATCGCCCTTCTGATCCGCCTGCCAATTATGGTTGGCTTGTGCCGGTCGCATGCTGACTTCCCTCCTCTTGTATGGCGTGCAGCGAAGCATAGAGCCCTTGCTCCTCCAGCAGCTCCGAATGCGTTCCTCGCTGCACGATCATCCCTTCATCAAGCACAATGATTTCATCCGCGTGTTTGAGCGCGCTGATTCGATGCGCAATAATAATCGTTGTTTTATCTTTTCTTTCCTTCTGAATCGATTCGATGATATCCTTCTCCGTCACGGCATCGACCGCGCTGACGCTATCGTCAAGGATCATGACCGGCGCATTCTTGATCAATCCGCGCGCCAAGCTGGTCCGCTGCCGCTGGCCGCCGGACAGCGTTAAACCGCGTTCGCCAAGCCTGGTTTCAAACTGGTTAGGCAAATCTGCGATGTTATTGTAGATTTGCGCATTGCGCGCCGCCTTTTCCACTTTTTTGATTTCCGTATCGCGCTTGAAGAAAGCAATATTTTCTCTTATCGTTGTACTGAACAAGAATCCGTCCTGGGGAACGTAAGCGATTTGGCTGCGCAGGCTCTCCAGCGTCAACTCCCTCACATCGTTATCTCCGAACCAGATCGCACCCTCCGGCGGATCGTAAGTTCGAAGCAGCAGCTTCATCAGAGTCGTCTTTCCGCTGCCGGTACGGCCGATGATTCCGAGCGTCGTCCCGGGTTTAATAGTCAAATTGATCTCTTTGAGCACCTGATGCGAATCCTTTCCGTATGCGAACGACAAATTTTGAATCCGGATTCCTCCTTCGGATAAATCGACGGCCTTTGCGTTTTCCAGCTCCACAATATCCGATTGCTGCGACAGCAGCTCGTTCAACCGTTCCAGCGAAGCCCGAGAGCGCTGAATGGAGTTGATTACGTTGCCGATTTGCTGGAGAGGATTCATAAGCATACGGACATACAAGGTTAACGCAACGAAATTACCCAGCGTGATCTGCTTTGTGATGGTCAGGTAACCGCCGAAAGCAAGAGCAATAATAAGGGCTATAGTGCCTAGAAAAGGGATAAGCGCTTGAAAAAAAGAAGACACCCGCACAAGCCTCAGCTGATTGCGGCGAATTTTCTCTACGGTCTTGCCAAACCGGCTTTGCATGATGTCTTCAACTGCAAATTTTTTCGTCACGCGGATGCCGCCGAATTGCTCTTCCGCCGTTTCGGTCATTTTGCCCAGCGCTTCCTGTACCTCTAGCGACCTCTTCCTAATAATCGGACCCAAATAAACAACGATGAACGGGATAAACAGCAGAGGTATAACCGAAGCAAGGATCAAGTAATATGGAATGCCGCTGACAAGCATCATGACCATTGCTGCAATGAGGAGCATCGAAGCATTCGCCGTCTGATTGAAGCCCATGGAAATCGACTCGCGCACGGCCGTTACGTCATTCATAAAATAGCTGAGCAGTTTACCGACGCCGTTCTTCGAATAAAATCTTTCGCTCATATGGGTAAAATGCCGAAACAGTCCGCCCCGAACGAGAAATTCGAATTTCCTGCCTACATACATAACTAAATACTGAGCGGCGCCGTTAAATAGAACATGGCCGACGCCGATCAGCAGAAGCAGCAGGCTGTAATGGATAATTAAATCGCGCGTCAATTCTCCCAGCTGCAGGCTGTCGGTAAACTGGCCTAATACTTTCGGATAAAACACATTAATTGAGTTCGAAATCAAATGAAAGAGAAGGGAGAACAAATAGATATACCACGTTTTTCGAAAAAAATCGGTTAATATTCGTTTGGATCTCAAGAAACGGTCACTTCCAATCATGATAGTTTGTTAACGATCATAGATGTCCGTTATTCACTGATGCTCTCCGGTTCCGCTGTCATTCGGACCAGCGCTTCGCGCAGATTCGCGATAATTTCCCGCAGCTTCACGGCTTTGGACGCGTCGGCCATCGCCGCACGTTCAGCGGCTTTCATGAGATGAATCAGCTCTTTGCCTTTGGGAGTAAGCCTGCGATTCCGCCTCACGCCATCCGGCGGGCCGTTCTCATGCTCATCAGGATTTTGTTCCCGGCGATCCCATTCCGGTTCGGCGGGTTCGGATGATTCCAGCTCGGCGGACTCGGACGGTTCCGGCTGTTCCTTCTCTTCCTGCAGGTAAATCCGCCCGGCGTCCGTAATGTTGAAGATCTTCTTCCCATCCACCTTGGAAGCCTCAACAAAGCCCTGATCGCGAAGCATCTGCAGAGTAGGGTAAATCGATCCGGCGCTTGGCTTATAGGTTCCGCCCGATTGCTCTTCAAGCGCTTTCATCATTTGATAGCCGTGCATATTCTCCTGCTCCAGCAGCTCCAGCAAAGCGTACTTTACGCCGCCGCGATTGAAATAACGCCGTCCCGATCCAAACGTCTCTCTCTCATTGCCCAGATGTAAAAATAATCGCTCATCCTGCCGCCAACCGTCACTCATCCTCTGCTCGCCTCCCATGCGATATATCGTATTATTTCCAATTCTATACGATATATCGTAAGTTGACAATGCCAACCGAACAACAAAACGATTCTTATGTTTCAGTACATCCGCTTCTATCCCTGTTTTTTTACGCAACATAAACCAGTAAATAATCGTACTTTAAAATTCCGATCCTCCGCACGAACACTTCACCAAGCAAAAAAAAGACGCGCTTCTATGGGAAGAAGCACGTCTCCGTTCAAATTATTTCTTAAATTCCAACACTGCGTAATTGCCGAAACGATTGACTTCAGCGACCATTTCTCCGTTTGTATAACGACTTCCGGCATATTCCAATTCGCCGTTGTCATGCATGAAGTAAATTCCGGCCAAGCCCTTATTCAAGGGTTTTTTCATTTCCATTCGGATGATAACCGGTTGTTCGAATTGCGATAGACTCGTCGCTTTACCGTCCTTAGTCACGATTCCCAGACATAAATCGTATATTTCGCCGAATAGTTTAAGCTTTGCATTGCTAAGGACCTCTCCTTTGGCGAGAATATCTTTTTCCTCCGATTTAGAGAACGGATTGATCGTCAACACGATGCTGCTATCCTTCCGTTCATCCGGGGGTACTTGATCAGCCAACTGATTAATGGTTTCCGCTGATAAGTCTAATGACAAATTGTCGGTCTGAACAACCAGTTGATTAGGCCCGAGCAATTCGGCTGTGTTGGAAGGAAGCACGATTTGCTTCACATCGCCGGGAACCGAAACGATAACTTTGCCGTCTGCAGCCGTTTCGCTGATTTCGGCAGGCTTAACGATGTGTATATGACCGCCGACATTTCCGCCTGCAATAGAGCAGCCGGGAGCATTAACCATCTTCTTGAACGTGACATGAATGCTGTGAGAGTCGGTTATATCGGTAAAGGTGTAGCTATCGCTAACCGCCGCCTCTATGCCGTCTACCGTTACCTTATCGATCGCATAACCATCGTCCGGCGTGAACGAATAGGTTTGGTTGCGGCCGGCAATCACAGTGACTTCACCGCTCGGATCGATCGCTCCGTTCTCGCCTGCGCTTGCCGTAATCGTGTGAGTGTCGACCAATTCGATCACGATTTGACCATCGGACGCTATATTGGCAATTTCGAATTCGTTTATTTCATAGTAGGAAGGCGAACTATAGAATCTGCCGTCGTAAATGACGATCTGCATTTCGGTTATATCTTCCTGCGCCAGAACCGGAAGCGGTTCTTGAAGGTATCCTCCAACATTATTGGAATTGATCCCTTCATAAAGCGGCCAGAATACCAAATCGCCTCCCTCTTCCCAGTACCATGTATGGTTGTCGGACATCATCTGGGTCCACGGATCTTCCCCGCTTTTCCTCGCTTTGATTGCGAGTACCGACGGCTTGCGGTCCACTGCCCCGTCGGGAACGACCATCGTAACCGTATTGAAGATTTGCGGCGTATCCCACTTTAAATCTATGGTATGCGGAAATTGAAAATCGCTCCAGACGCTGCCCGTTCCATTGGTAAACACGGTGGAATAATCGCCGTCAATGAGATTGGAGACATCCGTCGATCCCTCCCTTGCCTTATCCAAGGTGATGGAAGAAGCAGCCGAAGCAAGATTATTGACTCTTTTGACCGCGATTTTGTACTCTTTGAAGGCGCCTTCCTCGCCAATAGCCTTTACGGTCAATACGTTCAAGCCTTCCGGTATAGCTGCGACCGCGATCTTCCCCGGCGCTGCGGAAACGCCGTTAATCTCGATTTCGCCGTAATTTCCTTCCAATGACGGCTTAATCGCGATTTTATCCGAATCCATTCCTAATTCAACCGAATAGTCTCCGACTCCCGGATCAAACGGAAGCTCAATCGGCATGCCGCTGTTCCAGTCGGTTATTTCCAATCCGGACAGCTTAGCTTCCTTCGTTATTGCAATATCTTCAATCTCGCCGTTATCCGGCAGGCTGTACAGCTCCAATTCATAGACGGCGTACATATTCCAGGATCTGTAGTAAGCGTCGTTAATCTGCACTCTCAGTTTCAAAACGTCGCTTACTGCCGGAATATTGGCATAGGTGTGCTCCATCAGGCCGTCGTCTTTGTCGCTCTTCCAAATAAGCGGAACTCTTTGCGCTACCGTAACCCAGTTCTTCCCGTCTTTTGAAACCTGCACATCAATATCGTTGATCCCTTGAATGAGACCGGAGGCTGTCGCCATCACAATGGTATTAAATGCCTTCGGTTCATCCCACGCCATCACAATCTCATGCGGGAAGGGGTGCGTATCGTTATAACCCTGCAAACTGGCAAACATGGTGCCATAATTGCCGTCAGCCATTTTCGCGGGACCGTAGGTAACGCCGGCGTCGCCTGAACGCACTGCCGATGCCGTTATTTCAGAATAGTCTCTAGCGACGTTAGCCCCTGCTTCGTTCACATTTCCCTTCAAAAAGTTCAATGTATACCGTTTAGCCGTAACGCCGTCGCTGGCGGTACTGAGCAGGCTGATGCTGCTCTTCCCGACCGGAATCTTGGCTGCAGCCGCCATACCGCTGCCAATGCTCTTGCCGTTGATTGCAATTGTGCCTCCTTCATCCATAAGCGTCGGAGTCAGGACAATGGCGTCAGCATCTTCAGGAAGCATGATTTGGTAATTGGTTATACTGCTGCTGAACTTGAAGGAAGGCGCGCCCGTCATTTCCAGGTCGGAGAGAGAAGCGTCGTAAATCTGCTGCCCTTCGTACATATGCACCCGGAAGGCGTCGATGCTCAGCTCTTTGTCATCAAGGTTCACGACTTTAATAGTGTGTTGTTCGCCTTCCGATAGATTGTTGACGCTGAAAACCGTGAAATAATCGTGCTGAACCTTCTCATACAAATCCACGATGACCGGTTCCGCCCCGTCCACGGAAACAGCGGCTTTACCGGACATCTGGTTCTTCTCGGCCACCACGTCAATACCGGAACCGATAAACGTGTATTCCGCATATGCATTGGCCCCCGTTGTCGCCTGAGTGGTGCCCAAGTAAGCGAACTGCCGGTTTCTGGCAAACCAGCTGCCCGAATAATGAATGTCGCTTTCCGTATTATCCGCCATGTGCACCATAGGAAGTTCCTGTCCGATATAAGGATTGGGGCTTTGCGGAATCTCACCGACATCCTCGCCTGCCGCCGCCTTGACCGAATAATCGTGAAGAGTCTTAACATAGGCCGGATCAAGGGTATACTTTCTCGGGTCATCCCGGTTCACTGCCGTGTCGGCAAGCTGCTGGGCGAGCTCCGGATTTGATTGCTTGATGATATGCAGCAGCTCGTAATCTTCGAGTCCGTCCCTCATCGCTTCATGACGCAGCGTGCTTTTTACCGTCCTATTGACCTTGTCCGGATAGACGATATAAGAATCGCCGTTCCACGGCCCCACATACCAGGCGTTCCATGCCCAGTGCAGATGGCCAGTAACGTTTTCTTGACTGATATTCCAGTACAAAAGCCTTCCGGTTAAGGTTGGCTGTGTCCAAAACCGGTTGAGCCACGGCGGCTGATTCACTTCCATCGTATAGACCCACATGTCTTTTCCGGCGGCCTGCTCCACTTGATACTGATCCTTCAGCTCATGGAATTTCGTCGTATACGGTACCATGACGTCCAAATAGGGTTTGGAGCCCTCTGCCAGAAGCAGGGCGCCGGGATCCGCGTCCATCGTTTTGAATTCCGAACCGGTTGCCGCATTGATCTCTTTTATTTTTCTGGCGGCATATGTCCACCAATTTTTATGATCATCGTTTTGGGGCTCATCGAGAATATGCTGATACCAGGTAATGCCGTTCCCGCCAAGCCAGCCTTTGTCCTTCAAATGATTGTGCAGGGCAGTCAGGTAGTTCGTCAGAAAAGCGTCGGTCGCCGGCAGCGAATCAGGCAGTGCCGTATTCCATGCAGCCGTCGGTTTTTCTTCAGCCGGCATTTTGTTTAAGTAATGAATGAAATGCTGGTTGGCGAAGTGGGTGACGCCGTTATTCATATAGGTTTCAACGTATCTGTCGAATAATGACCAATCCAGGTCTTCAGGAATCCCGTCAACAAATTCCGATAAGTCCGTGCCTGTCGCATTCAAGAAAAGGTCGGTACGGACCCAAACCATATTCGTACGGTATTCGGTCATGACTCTGGCGAATTCATCCATCAACCCGAACCATTCGTCGCTGTAGGTTTCCACGCCGTAGTAATATTGGCCAACGTCATAGGCCTCGCTTCCGCTGCCATTCCATGTGACGCCGTCCCATGTAAAGCCGTTGGTCATGTTCCAATGGTAGTTGACAAAATCGGTATTTGAAACTTCGGGAATGGTAACATCATGCACATCCACGCGGATAGGAACGGCATAATCCCCCAACGTGGTTTTTACCGTAATAAGTCCCTCGTACTTGCCTGATTCCGCATCGGATGGCACATAGCCGGTAATAAAGATCGGCTGCGTTTCATTTGCGGCGACTTCCGCGGTGCTTTCATTGGATAACGGATCAGGCACCTCAGACAGCGGGTAAAGCTCGAGGCCCTCTCTTTCCGGCCAGAAGGGATTCGCTTTAGACGTTTCCTTCTCCTCGTATTCCACAAAATGATAGGCAAGATTGCTGCCGGCAATCACATTGGCTTCCGCCGTAACAAGATCGGAGAATTGCACGCCGGTGATTTCAAACGCCTGATCGCTTCTTACGGCAATTTGCGCGCTTTCATATTCGTTTTTGGCCGATACGATGCCGATGTTCAGCAAGGGGTTTTGGGGAATGGCGCTCGTCCGGTATACGGTTTTCAATGCGTTCTCCACCCACAGATCAATCTTATTGCTTTCAGCAGCGGCGCTGTCTGCATAGGCGGCAGGCATAACGGGCAAGAGCAGGCTTATGGCAAGAACGACGGATAGCATCTTATTTCGCAATTTTATTCCCTCTCTTTCATTCCGAATGTAGTTCATGCGTTACTTTATCAACTGCTCCTTTATAAGCCGGTTGATTTCCATTCTTTTCTCCAATAACCAATCGCTGCTGTTCGGATATGCGCGAAAGGTTAAGGGATTATCCAAATCCCGTTCCAGCATCTCCAGCACGCTGCTTCTGCCGATAAAGCTTTCGAGCAGCTCAAGGGCCCGCAAATCCTGAAGCGCTTCGTAGAAAACTTCCAAACGGATCGATTCGACCGGCCCGTTCTCCCCGGGATAAACAAGAAAAGCGTCACCAGAAGGAAATGCGGCATCTGCATCGGTCGTTTGGTATGGATTCAGCTCCCGTAACGAATATTGCGAATACCAGAAGTTGTATCCCCAATGCAAAAATCCTTTTATGTTGAATTTATACAGCTGCATGCCAAGAATCCGGTTGCGGAAAGAAGGGAAGGCGAAGAAGCGGTTTGATACCTCCTTATATTGAACGCAGCAATAATAGGTCCATAAATCCTGCACGTTATGGTCAAGAAATCCTTCCAAATGATTGCTCGCGCATACCGGTTGATTGATCATTCCTTGTTCATAAAACGGATAATCGGATATCGCGTCGATGACGGGCATGCCTCCGAGAAATGGCTTTACAAACTGACTCGCGCTGCGGTAGGCTTCCAGATGATGAAGGCCCGGTTCGTCCGAAATATGAAAGAAGCAGCGTCCGGACAAATCGTTTTTTTCGATAAAAGCAATAAGCTCGGGTAAAAACTGCGATAAGAAAAGCCTGTACTCTACTCCGGCGGCGTCCGTATCCCAGCCAAATATTTGCCGATAGGAGTTATCCTCGGCAGCCATTATTTTCGGAGCGTGCCTAGCCCCCCATTGCGTGAAAAGATGAGAGAACTCAAAGTACTTTATGCCCCTGCCGGCGCATAGATCGATCCAGCGCCGCAAACGCCCAAAACCGAACCGGTAATGAGGGCCGTCCTTCGTAACGTCAATAAGCTGAACGGTCGGCCGCTCGCCTCCAACCGCCGTATCGAGCGGAGGGGTGAAGAGAGGGGTCAGAATCATATTGATGCCATGCGATGCCGCGTTTTGCACGAATTCGTCAATGAGCTTCCAATGCTCTTCCCCAAATATTTCAACCTGATAGTAAGTCGCCAGACAGTCTGCATGAAACCACTCGGTATGAATGAGCTTCTGCTCCGGCAATAGGGCCGGAATGACCTCAAGCCGAAATATTTCTTCGCCAAGTTTCCCGCCGTTCTCCGACTCCAGACGTACTGTTATTTCTTTGAGTCCCGGGCGGACCTGCTCATTGACTTCCACCGTAATCCAGATCGCCCGCCATTGTCCGGGAAAAGCCGTCACGCCTGCGCCTTTGCGGACCGGATATAACGGATCGGGAAACAATCCGGGCGCCGAACGGAGTATAATGCCGTCGTGA
Source organism: Paenibacillus harenae DSM 16969 (assembly GCF_000422465.1). Taxonomy (GTDB): domain Bacteria; phylum Bacillota; class Bacilli; order Paenibacillales; family Paenibacillaceae; genus Pristimantibacillus; species Pristimantibacillus harenae. Next base: position 334,936 of record NZ_KE383845.1, read on the forward strand.
TCCCCGTATACCGGCAATTCCGACGGCACAAGTCCTGCTTGGCGGACGGAAATGAGATCGGACAGCTCCGATTGGATATGAACCTGGATCCCCTTCATCACCCGGTCGGCTTTATAGGCAATCTGAAACGAGAACGTTTCGTTCCCTAACGCCGAAGCTTGATGAACAGCCGGCTCGTCAAGCTCGGCATCCGCAAAGACTTTAACCAGCGAACTCAGACATCTCGTTTCAAGCCGAAATTCATGTTCACCCATCTCAAACCTCCTGTTCCGGTTTTCGCTCACCCCATTCGTCTCCATTCCGCAAGCTTATGCTTCGATGACGACCATCTGATGGCACTCAAGTTTGGGAACCTTGTATTTCACCCTGTCACCCTGCTGCTCAAAGGCAAGCGGTACCGATTGCGGCGCAAGGTACACCCGCTTCGCTTTTTCCGGCAGCCGCAGCTCCACCTCGACCTCGTGAATCGGGACGATATCCTCAATCACCTCGGTGTTCTTCCCGCGCCGTACAGGTACGGCATACAGAAGATGGTTAACATACCTGGAGTGATCATCTTGGCGCTGCAGGGTGACGACGCCTTGTGCCGGCAGATTCGTACGCAGCGTTTGATCGGGAAGAAGGCGGCGTAAAGCATGCAGCACCGTTTGTTTTAAGATGATACTGCCCTTCGATGCGTAATCCTCGAACACATTCCACGCCAAATAGATTCCGTTCCCGCTTTCGACCATGCCGGGTCCGCCGTATTCCCCCGAGGAAGGGGTATGAAAGTGCGAGCAGAATCGGAATACGTCCCGGTTAAAATAAGGATTCTCGCGCGCGCCAAGCTCCTTGCCGCCGCTTAACGCTACCTTCTGTCCCTGACTATAAAATACGAATGACGCTTCCCCAAGCTCTGGCATTTGAAAATACGGTCGGAAATAGTCGGGTCTGTACCTATTCGTCTCCAGCCACGTAACGCCCAGGTCAACAGCGAACGCATCGCCTCCTTCGTTAAGGCCGGACCGGCCGGTAGCCAGAATCTTGCCGCCCCTGGAGAGAAAATCGTTCACTTTGCCGGCAAGCGAAGCATCAAGCGTCACCTCGTCGGGCAAAATCAGCACCTTATAAGTAGTGAAATCCGCTTCCGTATCGATAACGTCGAACAAGATTTTGCCTTCCAGCAGCATCCTTACAGCCCCTGCGTCCGGATCGGCAGACAAACCGTCCTTGCGGTTGCCGTTGCCCGAGGCATAAGAGACCGCCTCCAATGAAAGGAGGGCGACATCGGCGACATTCCGAACGCCTGAACACCACGGCTCCTTCGCTTTCACTTCGCGGTAAGCGGCACCGATCAACCGGTAAGTCGCTTCATCCATCAACCCTTTCGGATGAAGCTGATCGCCGATCGAGCACCCTGCTCCATTGGCGATGCTGAGCGCCGTTTCATACCGCAGCGCGTTCGGGTGCTTGTAGCCGCCGAATTCCCCCCATGTCGTATGGAATTTGCCCGTCATGCCGAGAAAAGGCATTCCAATTGTCTGCGAATACCTTGCGGACAGCGGGAAGTGATCATAGCCCCATCCGCCGGTCGGCAGCGATTCCAATTCCAGATGGGTATTCATCCGTGCCAAATCGCGCCGTCCGCGGCGTATATGTCCGCCGTTGTGGAAGATGTTCAAGCCGGGCTTAACGGAATGAACGGCTTCCTTGATTCTGTTCGTATAATTCGCGTACACCCTTTCACCCAAAGCTTTCACTGCCGCATCATTCCGCGGATCCTGCCCCCGCTTCAGAAGAGCCGCCACGCAATATTGGCAATAGCACATCTGAACGCCGACAATATCGAGGAAGATCCCGTCGGCGTCATAATTCCGCACAACTTCTTCAACCTGATTCACCAGCACATCCAAGTAGGGCGTGTTCATGCAGAAACCATGATAACCGGGCTCCAGAAAAGGATAGGTGCGGTCTTCTTTATCGCGGCTGAGCCATTCGACGCGGCGTCTGGCCAGCTTCTCATCCAATCCCGCCGAGAGATACACCGGTGTTTGCACGTCGATTTCATGCGCTGCTTCGATCATCGCGCCAAGCAGATCGAATTTCAGTTCCGGGTGCATTTCATTTGCTTCAGAGGGATGATAGGCCCAGCCGTGATGGCACTTGGAGAAAAGAGTAATGGAATCCACATGCCCCAGCTTCAGCATTTCCTGGAATTGATGTTTGGAAAAATCAGCGCCAATGCCCGGAATGGCCTCGGACGTATGGAAATCAAGATGAACCTGTCGAAACCGCATTTTCCTTCGCCTGCCTTTATTCGATTTTACGCCTGCACTTTCATGAACTCATTCAACCGGACGACTCGTTTTTCCAATCTGGAGCGCTCAGCCGCAAAAGCCATCATGTGGCTCTCCACCGATTTGGCAGCCGACGTCAGCACATCCTTGCTGCCGTTCTGACGAATGACGTTCACAAAATCCCGCATCAATCCATAATCGCCTCCTCCATGCCCCGCATGGCCGCCCTGATCCGTAAAAGTAACGAGTTCCCTTCGGCCCGTGCCAAAATGCAGGATTTCGATCTCGTTTTTCTCCATCGAACCCCGGATTTCTCCTTTTGTGCCCATCAGCTTAATCGTCCGGCTGCATTCCTCCGTAAAAGCCGTCATTGTGAAAACGGCGGTTACTTCATTGGCAAACTCCATGCTGACGACCTGATGGTCCACGACATCGTTATCGCAATGGTATACGCAGCGGCCGTATGGGCCGTTAAGCAGCGCCTGGTAGCGGGCTTCGTAGCTGAGATCGTTGCTGATCGCCATATCCATCCATCCCGGATTGCTTGTCAGGTATACTTTCGGCGCATAATAAACGCAGTCATCCGCAGCCGGACACCCGTCAAGACAGCGCAGCGGCGCCCCTTCCGGCGCTTGGTCGGCTTTGTAATGGGATAAAGACCCGTACGAGTTCAGACTTGTGCAATCCGCCCCCGCCAGCCATAGCAATATATCCAGGTCATGACATGATTTAGCTAGAATCATCGGACTGGATTCACCCGAATTACGCCAGTTTCCTCTTACAAAGCTGTGCGCTTGATGCCAATAGCCTACATTTTCATTGTGCTGAATAGACATTAATCGTCCGATGGCGCCATTATCCAGCAAGCCCTTGAGCGTCTGGAAAAAACGCGTATAACGAAGCACATGGCATATGGTAAGCATGCGGTTATGTCTTTCCGCCTGCTCCTGCATTCGAATACATTCTTCGAAGCTCGCGGACATCGGTTTCTCGAGCAGCACATGATAGCCGGATGCCAATGCCTTCATCGTCGGTTCGAAGTGCATTTTATCCTGCGTGCAGATCAGCGCCGCATCCGCGATTGCCTCGCCGGCGAGCAGGTCTTCCCAATTCTCATAACACATCTCATCTTCGATGCCGTGTTCTCGCTGCAGCCTCCCCCGGCGTTCCGCATCCGGTTCCGCCACTGCCACTACTTTCATGTCCATCGGATTATGCAGAGCGTAGCCGGTATAAACGCCGCCTCGCAGCCCTGCGCCAATCAGCGCAACGGTAATCTGTTTCATGGTTGAAATTCTTCCTCTCTATTAGGTATCACGCGCTCCTCTTATTCTTTTACGCTGCCGACCGTCATCCCCTTGACAAAATATTGCTGCAGGAACGGATAAACAAGCATGATCGGAAGCGCGCCAAGGAATATTTGTGCCGTTCTGAGCGTTCTTTCGCTTAAGTTTTGCAGCGTCGAAAGGTCCTCGACCGTAATCATTTTAATATTGATAGACGTTACTAATGTCGATAGATAGGTTTGCAGCGGATAATGATCCGGCGAATTCATGTACAAAATTCCGTCGAACCAGGAGTTCCAGTGCCCGACCAGCGTAAAAAGTCCAATCGTTGCAATAGACGGCAGCGAAACGGGCAAATATACTTTCCATAGGATGGACCAGTGCCCGGCTCCGTCGATTAAGGCGGCTTCCTCCATATCCCTCGGAATTCCCCGGAAGAAATTCAGCATCAATACGGCGTTCCATACACTAAGCGCGCCGGGAATAATGAGTGCCCAAATACTGTTCATCAGCCCCGTCTCCTTGACGACGATATAGGTCGGAATCAGGCCTCCGCCAAAAAACATCGTAATCGCGAAAAACCAAACATAATAAACGCGATACCGGAACTGCTCATACGTCTTCGAAAGCGGATATGCGGTAATAAATACTAGAAGCATATTGATCGTCGTCCCCAGAACGACCCTCTGCAGCGTTACCCCGAGCGAACGGAGAAACTCGGGTTTTTGCCCAAGAAATCCGTACGCTTCAAGCGTAAATCCGATCGGCCATAATTTTACCGAACCGGCTGAAGCGGCCGCGTTGGAGCTTAAGGACACGGCGAGCAAATGGATGAAGGGCACAACGCACATAAACGTTACGATGGTCAGGAAGGAAAGGTTGATAACATTGAATAGCTGCCTCCCTGCCGACTGTTTGTAGAAATGCAATAGGTTTCCCCCGCCTTCTAGAAAATTCTATAGTTGCTGAATCGGTATGCCAGGTAGTAAGACAGCGATACCAATACGACCGAGATAGCGGATTTAAACAATCCGATAGCCGCCGCCGGCGCATATTGTTGATCGAACAGGCCCAGCCGGTAGACGAAGGTGTCGATGACATCGGCTTTCTCGTACACAATCGGATTATACAGAATCAATATTTGATCGAATCCCGCGTTGAGTACCCCTCCCAGGCTCAACGTACAGATTAGAATGATAATGGACGCCATTCCAGGCAGCGTAATGTGTACCATCTGTTTCCATCTGCCCGCCCCGTCGACTTCCGCCGCTTCATAGAGATTCGCGTTAATGCTGACAATGGCCGCCAGGAATATAATCATGTTATACCCCATGCCCTTCCAAACGTCGGACGCGATAATGATGGTCACAAACCAATGGTTGCTCGCCATAAACATGATCGGGTCAACACCGAAGATGGAGAGGAGGGCATTAACGGGACCTTTGAGTGAAAAAAGCTCGATCATAATTCCGCCAAGCACGGCCCATGACAGAAAGAACGGCAGAAAGATGCTCGTCTGAATCATCCTCTTAAACCAGTTCTTTGCCACTTCGTTCAGCAGTAAGGCCATCATTAACGGAACGGCCAAGCCAAAAACAATTTTCATGACGGATATGAAAGTCGTATTCCACAGCACCTGATTAAAATCAGGGAGATTAAACACGTATTCGAAATTTTTTAATCCGATCCACTTGGACTTCAAAAAGCCGAGCGCAGGCTGAAACTTTTGAAAAGCCATGACAATCCCGAACATCGGTCCGTAGGCATAGATCAGCGTTACAATGACGCCGGGAATGAGCATGAGATGCAACGGCAGCTCTTTCTTCCATCTCCGTCGATTCCGCGGCAGTGCCAATGGCATCTTTCTGGTGCTCGCAGTCGTTTGGTTCACGTCCGGAAACCTCCGATTTCAATGAAATTTGGCGAAAAAAAAGAAGGGGTGCGCAGTTGCTCCAAATTCCCCTTCTTTTTCTGTTGGATCATACGGTTATTTATTTGCGTTCTCGGCATACCATTTATTGACTTCAGCCGTAATGTCGTCTCCGCCCAGCTTCTTCCAATCCGTAACGTATTTGTCGAAATCGGAAACAGGCGCAGAACCTACAATGATCTTCATAAACGTCTCGTCTCTCATCTTGTCGAGCGAAGAACGCCGTTCAATCATCGTTGGTGTAGGAGGTCCGTAGTATTCGTCCCACACGACCATGCCGTCGTCAACAACCTTCTTGGAGAAGCCGACCCCGCCGTCTCTGGCTCCGCGGCTGAACCACATCCCCCAGGCCGAGTTGTCTGCCGGATCCGCCTGGAATTTCTTCGCGTTTGCGAATACGGCTTGCGCTTCGCCCGCACTCGGAAAGTCCTCGGGCAGATCAAGCTTCTCCTGCCCCGCTTCCACGGCGGCGCTGACCGTTTCCATGATCAGATCGAATACTCCGGGGTAATAAAATCTCGGCGTAAACCATTGATAAACGTAACCGTTGGACGCCCCTTTATAATCCGGGCTTTCCTTGTCCGTATACTTTGGCTTGGTCATCTCAAGGAAGTAGTTCGCCATCTTGATGGCCGCTTCCGGATGTTTCGCCTCTTTATTGACGACCAAAATACTGTTTATCGATCTTTGATTCAATGTCTTCCCCGGTTTGCCTTCGAACGATGGCAGCTGAAGAGGAATCCATTCCGCTTTGGGATCGTTATCCTTGCTCAGATTAAGCGGCCAGTTCGGATACCACCATTCGCCAAATGATATTCCGACCTTGCCGACCACGATATCCTCGCTGATCTTGTCTTCATCCGCCAGCATGAACTCCTTGTCCAAGATCCCTTTCTCGTACCACGACCGCAGAGTGGAAAGCGCCGTCTTCGTTTCCGGCTGAATATTTCCCGAGACAAGGCTGCCGTCCGAGCTCTTCAACCAGGCGTTCGGATAAGAGCCGTGACTGTAGAACAATCCTTTGGCATCGAATCCCCATCCAAGCAAATTTTTGTTCAATATGACGCCGTAAGTATCATCTGCACCGTTGAGGTTCGGATCGTCGTTGACGAACGCTTCGGCTACCTTCTCAAACTCCTCCAATGTGGCGGGAGGCTGCAGCTTGAGATTGTCCAGCCAGTCCTTCCGAATCCACACGATTTGGGTTCCTCCCGTGCCGCTTCCCGTAACGCCGAGCAGCTTGCCGTCAAACGTGAGGGAGTTTAATGCAAATCGATCATCTTTCTCGATGATTTTTCTCAGCGCGGGAGACGCATAATTCTCATAAGCATCGGAGAGGTCCGCCAGGATGCCCTGCTCACGGAATTTCTCGAATGTGACCAAGTCGACCTGCATCACGTCAGGCAGATCGCCCGACGCGATCGATAAACTGAATTTTTGATCAAACTGGTCTTGAGGGACGCTCCATAAGTATTTGAGGTCGATGTTCAGCATTTCTTTCAAATCTTTGACAAAACCGCTCGTTTCAGGCTTAACGCCCGGAAGAGCGTCGGCCTCTTCCGGAGGCCGGAAGGAGAGCACTTGGGTAACCGTTACGGGCTCATCGTATTTACCCAATGGATCGAAATTTTCAGTCTCATTCGTTTGGTTATCGCCGGATGACGATTCCGGGCTCGTATTGCTTTGATTCGGATTCTGATTCTTGTTATCTCCGCTGCTGCATGCAGGCAACATGAGAAACGCAAATAGTAGAGCAAAGATTAATGGATAGACGGCAATCTTTCTCTTCATGCTATTCCTCCCTTTCGAAGTATGGCGATTTCCTTTACATATTTATCATAAGTCCGGCCATAACTTCGGGACAATATCAAGATCTTTACATGCTTCTGTTCTATTTACCTCTCCTGACAGCGGTTTCTCTAAACTCCTGCGGCGAGGATCCCGTCATCTTGCGGAAGAAGGAAGTAAAGTAAGAAGGCGATTCAAATCCCAGCTTAAGGGCGATTTCATTCACCTTCAGCTGCGTATGCATAAGCATGTCCATCGCGGCATTCTTTCTCGCTTCGTTGATGTAATCGGACAAATTGCGGCCGGTCAGCTGCTTATAGAAGCGGGAGAGATAAGAAGGGTTGAAATAAACGACTTCCGCAATGCGGGCAAGCGACAGATCGTTACCTAAATTTTCGTTCACGAAACGGTGAACCCGTTCGACGATCCGATGTTCGCTATTCTCGATTTGCTCCTTCTTCATCTGGCAGATCAGCTCGCATAGCCTGATCAACTGCTCTTCGATTGTCCCCCATTCCGCCTGCGACTCAAATACGGAAATACTGGCAATCCGGATTTCATGCAGCGATTTATCGGAAAAATCCATGCTGTTCAGGGCGGACAAATAAACTAACAGAAGCATATAATAACGCTCCTTCCCCATCACGTAGTTGGGATTCGTCTCATTTTTTAACACGCTGACCAAATCCGCGGTTAAACCGGCAGCTTCCTTCTCATTGCCTTCGTCCAGAAATTTTTCTAAAGCATGAAGCTTTTTATTAAATTCAACGGCTGGAGGAGCGGCGTATTTTCTTGTTTCCCCCTTAAACCATTCGTCTGATTTGTCAAGATCGATGACCGCCATCTCCGGCCCGAATACAGCCCGCTGCTTGAACACCGCTTTTATCAAATCAAACTCTTTTCCAATCTCATTCCCTTTAACCGCCCCCCTGCCCACGACAAACGATATCGAAACGCCCAGTTCATTGCGGCAGCTGTTTTGCACCGGTTCCAGCATTCCCTTCAAATAATAGACCAGTGCCTGCCAGTCCGTTCCGCCAGTTTCCTCCGTAAATCTAGTAGAGGCCGTATCGGGCTGGACAAACCAACAGAGAACGCTTCGGTCATGGATAACCGTTTCCGCTTTGATTTGCAGAGGCAGATGCTCCGCGAAAAGGTTCTGCACCGAATAATAGATTTCCATTTTTTTCATATAAGTCATTTTTTCTTGCCAATGATCAACCATTCCGGAAAACATAATGAACGGTTTTCCCAGGTCGATAAGCAAGGACGGTCCATCGTACCACTCGCTGCGCCCGGCATTTGCGGCGTTGTCCCCGATCAGCAGCGCTTCAAAAAGTTCCTTTTTCAATAAAGGCTCCGCTACCGTCAGCTTCAGGCTGGCCCGTTTCAGCATGTTCAGATTCCTTCGCTCCTCCTCGAATTTACCGAGGACTGCGCTTACCGCTTTATGAATCACATCGATCCCTTCCATTTTCAGGATGTAACTGTCTACATTTTTTTGGATCGCTTTGTAGGCATAATCGAATTCACTGTGCCCGGTAAGCAAAATGACTCGGCAGGAAGGCCAATAAAACAAGACATCGTCGACCAGCTGCAGTCCGCTTTTTCCCGGCATCCGTATATCGCTGATCAGAAGATCGATTTTCGTTCTTTTCGCAATTTCCAACGCTTCGTCCGCCGAATAAGCTTTACACAGGTCAAGCTCCCATTCTTCTTCCTGGAAATGCTGCTGCAATCCGTCTACAATGGCAGGCTCGTCATCAACAATTAATAATCGGAACATTCATCTCAGACCCCTTATTTATCAAAATAAATGCGAATCTCCGCCTTTAATCCGCCCATTGCGCTTCGGGAGACAAAAACGCCGCTATGTTCGCCGAATTGCAGCTGAATTCTCCGGCAGACGTTAACGAGTCCCGTTTTTTCGGAAATATGCGATGCGTTGTCAAGAGTATTCCGCAATTCAAGCAGCGATTCTTCCGTAAGCGCATTCCCGTCGTCCTCGACAACTATGGACAACCGATTATCCTGAAGGGTCGTTTCCATTTGGACATGCCCGCGGCGCATCCCGTTTTCGAAGGCGTGCTCGAACGCATTCTCGACAAGCGGCTGCACAATTATACGGGGAACTTCCACTGTTCTTCCGGATTCGGGAAGCTCGGATGCTTCCACATGGATCCGGTTAGAGAAGCGGATGCTTTGAATTTCGCAATAGTCCAGCGCATGCCGATACTCTTCCTCAAGCGATACCGTGTCCTTCCCGCTGCGCGTAATAAATTGATAATAGCCTCCGAGCTTCTGCGCCAATGTCGCTGAGCTTTCCAGATCGCCGCTCCGGCAAATCATATAGAGATTAAAGAAGCTGTTATACAGAAAATGCGGATTAATTTGGGACTGCAGCTGCTTCAGTTCGGAATGCTGAAGAGCGATTTTTTGCTCGTAATTCTCATTGATCGACTGCCTCAGCTTATCGACCATCTGGTCAAAATTGCGGTACAAATAACCGAATTCGTTATCGTGCTGCTGACTTCGAAGCGAGACGATCAGGTTATCCGTTTCCAATTTTTTAAATGCCCGGATCAGCTTTTTTAAAGGTTTATGAATCATTAAATTAATGGAGAAGGAGAACATGATTACGATTGCTATCGAAACGCAGGAAAAGAGGATAAACCAGAAATTGAACTTTTTGAGCGGCTCGGTCACTTCGCTTTCGCTCATATACGTATATAATGTCAGTCCAAGGGTGCGGATTTCGGTGCTGGTGATCATATAGTTGTGGTTGCCGATCTTCATCCTATGAAATTCCTGTTCATGACCTGGTTCATGGATCGCTTTGATTGCTTTAAGTTGTTCCAAAACCGGTTCATACGCTCTCACCGAAATCAAAGTGTCGAATCCGTCATTTGCCAGCAGAGCGCCGGAGTCCTGATAATACTCAATAAGATGCGACAGCGTCTCCACGAGCTTCGGGACGGAGAGCTCCATGTATACAAGGATATTGCCGTTGTTGCCGGATTCGATAAAAAACAATCTGCCGTCGTCATAATAGAAAGGCTGTGCGGATTGCAAGGGACTGTACCCCGATATGATGGAAAATTCGGAATTCTCCGCGGTTTTCGCGACGCCGTTCTGCGTAGAAATGGTTCTGCCGAGGGATCTGATGTACGTTCCGACATTGACAAGGTAATCGCTTGAATCCTGAATCGAGACAAGACGTTCTCCGATTCGATTTACGAGTTGGAAATCTTCAAAGCCGTCTAACTGTTCGCCAAGAAAACTTAACTTCTGCAGGTCGGAGTCGTTCAACAGATGCAGCTGCTGCTTGCGGACAAACGCAATCTGGTCGTCCAACTGACTGGAATAGAAGGTGACATTGGACAGGCTTGAATTGGCAAAGCCTTTCTTCATAATCGTTAGACCCGACATATTCATCCATAAATTAATCAGATAAACCGGGATCATCATCGCCATGAACACAATAATGACCTTTTGATAGACGTGCAGATTCGACCGTATGTTTAGTTTCATCAAGACTCGGCTCCTCTCCATCGAGACCGGAATGGGTTCTCGAACAGCTGCTGAAATGTTCTGTACCATTTACGACACATCTGGAGCAATGTCCTTCTTTTCGACATCAAGGCAAGATTTGCCTCCGCTAACAACGCCTCCAAAAAGCATAAACGGCTGCTGCTTCGCTCGAACCTTCAGCTGCATCTTCATACAGCTCGGTTCTGTGCCTTGAATTTCAAAAAAAAAGCTGCCACCTACGCCGCTTCTCCGGCGTAAATGACAGCTTTATTCGTTTGCGCTGCACACTCGTTGTACTTCTAATGAATAGCAGGTTAATCTTCGACCCTGCAATCCGCATTCCTATGCGCCGGAATTGCGAGATTCACACAGCAGCCTGCTCTGCGCACCGCGCTCCAGCGAGCGCCTGATTTGCGATCTGTGACCAACAAAAACTTCGCAGCAGTCAGTTTGCGTCGGCATTATGCTCCGCATATTGCTCATCGCTCGGTTCAACCCATTGTACGAGTTGAATAACGACACCATTGGGGTCGGTAACTTGGAATAGGCGTTCACCCCAAGGGTCCTCTCGAATAGGTTCCGTGATCATGACGCCTTCGTTTTTAAGGCGTTCATATTCAACCTCGAGTTCATCGACGACAAAGGCCACGATTACACCCGATACTGTGTCATTGCGAATGGCTTCGGGAAGAACGTCCTTCCCCGATTCCAGGAAAATAATAGGCATGTTGAACCCTTGATGTGTGAGATAAGCAAAGCCGTCCGCACTCCACTTTTCTTGAAATTTAAAGTGTGTCTTTAAAAATTCGCTTGATGCCTCCACATCGTAAACGGTTAAAGACAAGGCGGTTGAATTGATTTTCAATCGTATTACACCCTTTCGTTTTAGATTCAATCTTATCTTACTACATATAAGCTAGAGCTAAAGTTCAGGAGCTTATATCCTATATTAAAGAACTAAAATGAAATCAACTCTAGATTTTAGTATAATGTTTACATCTAAATCGGAGGTGGATGAAGTGGCATTAAGACCGGCTGATATCGCTCGCAAGCTCAACATTAGCACGAGCTCATTACGGCATTATGAGGAATGGGGGTTGATTCCACCCGTCGAGCGTTCCGCTAAAGGTTACCGGGTATATACCGAGTTTCATGTTGCTTTTTTCGAATGTATAAGGGCGATGGCGGATGGTTTCGGGCTGCAATTAACTGCAGAAGTTCTTAAAAACATTCACACCAATCGCGTCAATTTCGCTTTTTGGCTCGTTAACGAAGCACAATCCTCCCTGCATAACGAGAAGATCATATCCGAGAAAACATTGAAAAGTTTAGAGGAGCCTCTTATTGCACAAGAGGGACCTTTAACAATTAGTGAGATATCGAGAGAAACGGGAATTCCGACGACAACGATCCGGTACTGGGAAAAGGTTGGGCTGCTCACTATCCCGCGTGACAACGAAAACAAATACCGTATTTTAAACCAAAACCATATTCGTCAGATTCGCGTTATTCATACTCTCAAATCATCTCCGTATGTTTATACATACTCGCTAAACGGGATCAAAGAGATTATTCGAGAGCTTAAAAGCGACGATTTCGATAAAATAAGGAAAATCTCTACCGATTACCAGATCCACTTGGATCGCATGAATCAACTTCAAATGAAAGGCGTCCGTTATTTATATCAGCTTTGTGAGAAATTAGAATTGATTCCTTAATGCAAATGGCTATGAAGGGAAAATAGCCGCTGTTTGCGTAAAATCGTTACGCCTTAGCCAAAAAATCTAATCATTTCAGATAGGGCAGCTTCGTCATAAATCCTGCAACACTATTTGTGGTGCGGTTACCACGCTGTCTGTAACGGCAAATTTTAGAGCCATCCTTTGCAGGATGGCTCTTTCCGGGGTAATCGCACGTGTTTCTTCTTTCAGTAACAAATCATACTTTAGCAACATAAATAAATATGTTTCCATAGTATTTCATGAATCTCTTATACTCGGAATTTCCTTTCAAAACGATGATAGTCGGATAAGCATTTACTTTGCGTTGTTTTAATAATGCCAAAAACTCCTGCTGGACGGTGCAATAAAACTTTCCTTCCTCATATTGAATAAGAAGCGGTGGGGGAGTAGATACATCTACATCACTTTCGCCTGCAAGGTTCTCCCTGATTTCGTAACCTTCGCACTGAATGAGACGTAATGGAAACTTAACAACTCCGAAATAGAGAGGATCTCCCTTCATGAGATCATGTACAATGGGAGCAGCTTTCCACGTAAGCAGCAAATAGCATTGAATCCATTCTTCCATCAACCCGGCATTCGCATATTTCACAGCCGATTCTAACGTTGGTGAATACGTTATCATGTTATCGTTATTCTTCGAGTAGATGATTTTCTTAATGGAATCCAAGGATAAGAAGTATTCGTCCGCAAGTTCCGAAACCGTGAGCCCATGGGCATACTTATTGCGAATCATTAGATTGCGCCTTCGCAATTGTCCCCGGTAGCCGGACGTTTCGCCCCAAGCCCTTTTTTCCTCCCCGGAAGGAATATAAAGAAGTTTTCCTGCCGCGTATTTCTGGATTTCTTTCAATAGTTCCTCGGGGATAATATCTTTGGCATTTTCATATTTCATCCCATCACCATCTATAAGGAGTAAATTCGGTCTTTCAGTTCGCTTATGGATTTCATGATCGACGTGCAGGACTCCGTGTCATCAATCGATGCATGCCACCGCAAGACATCGATCCCTTTATAATAAGCCATACATAAGAATCTCTCTTGGAAATCCGGTATGACGATGTCCCTTTTCTTGCCATACTCGAATAACAATTCCGGGATGTGCAAGTACGGCTTATTCAGGTCCATAATGGCAAAATCGAGAAGGAAATCGCAGATGCCGGATCTGCTCCAGTCAGGGAACCCTACCGTAGTCTTCCCGTCCGTGATCATATTTTCGAAAAATGTATTGTTGTAAACCAGGTAATGTCGTCCTTCACAATATGGAATTCTGTCCTTCATTTCCTTCAAGTACTTCTCGAAGAATTCTCGCTCAAGAACCGTTGTCTCGAACATCTCCTTCCAATTAAACCAGTACCCCTCTTTATCTTCTGCGAATGTATCGATCAAATATTCCCCACAAGTCCCATATTCCGTTTTGCAATCCTCATTAAACTGTCCATAACCTTCTACTCCCGTTATATCGGAAGAATGAATGTCAAGGATCTTGTCAAAAAACAATTCGTGGCAATCAGTAAACTGTTCGGGGTTTAATTGATCGGCAACAAAACCATTCGGCGTCATATTTACCTTTTCGGAAAGCATTGATCTAATGACATTGTCCTTACCCATTTTTTCATCTCCTTTTCCATTATCAAACTAAGATTCATCAGGCGCGCATCTGATATAGGGTAAGGATATCATTGGATTTGTGAGGAATATAGGCAATAAATAGCTTTAACTAACTTTACACAGTCCCAAAAAAATGTTGCCGTTATTTGTAGTACGGTTCACCGCGCCTGTCTGTACCGACATGTTTTTAGGGCCATCCTTGTCGGATGGCCCTTTCTTTGAGTTCGCTTTAAACAACTATAGTATCCGTTTTGCTTAACGACATCCACGATTTGACGCCTACTTCAATAAGGGAACAGGCCACCTTGCGGCAGCCTGCTCCCTGGTTATCGTTCTTCCCCGTTACTTTGACATAAAAGGAGTAACCGAACATCACTTCGCTGCAACGGCTTCGATCTCAACGAGCAAAACCGGTGAAGCGAGCGCTTTGACAATAACTAACGTTGTCGCCGGCGGAGGGGTAGGCAAGAACCCTGCGCCAGCCTCCATGAAGGCACCGATCAGATTTTCATCCGTTAAATAGATCGTGGAATTTACTATGTCGTTTATATCCATGTCAGCGCCAGCAAGAACTTTGTTTAAATTGTTGAGCGCCAACTCAGTTTGCTCCCTTATATCTTTACCGGGAATTCCGTCAGGACCTACACCTACTTGGCCTGAGATGAACAGCATACGTTGAAAAGATGTAACCTCAACACCCTGGTTATAATGGTCTGAAGTTGCCATCCCTGAAGGGGTGAATTTTCTCAGCACTATTTTATCTCCCTTATTATTTCATATTTGTTCCATCCCGCATATTGGGATTCATGCTCAAAGTCGTAATCGTGCTTTAGATTTTCCTTACGGCGAACCATAGTTCAACGGAATGAAGCCCAGCTCTTTCGCCATAAATTTCCAATTCCATTCCATCCACCTGCTCATAGCCTGAGGTTGGGAGCCATTCCGTAAAAAATCGTCGATACAACGTCTCAATGGTACCACCGAACGCATCCCAAGCAATTGGTTCCGAGGGGAAGATGGCCCATGTTTGTGCGGGAATCGTTATGGTAGAATATCCGTTCGCGTTGCTGGTTCCGCTTTTAAAGGCACACAGCATATACGGGAAAGTATCATTTCCTGTATTTTTGTAACTGCAAATCGCATGTACTTTGTATGAATCTTGACTCACAAAACGGGGCAAGTCGCCGGCATTAGCAGCAAGTCTCTCTACTTCGCCATTGGCGTGGCTTTGTTGCCAGAATTGTGCCGGCGTGTTCGGTGCATCACCGCCTCCATCGATACGAAAAACTCGTTCCATGCCGAATACCTCGAATGATTCCTTCGTTTCAATACGATAATTCATCGCATCAACTCCTTTGATCGTAATCAGGAAGGAAAGGCGTGAATAGGCTTTTAGAGCAACTCCGTCTTGGCGAGCCATTGCCGGCGTGATCCCATGAATCGATTGAAAAGCTCTCGCAAAAGAAACCGGGGATTCATAGCCGTATTTCATGGCAATATCGATCACTCTCGCTGTCTCGCTATTCTGCAATTCGAGTGCGGCAAGAGTAAGCTTTCGGCGCCGAATATACTCCGCCAGTGTTACATTGGTAATGAATGAGAACATCCTTTGGAATTGATGGGATGAACAGCAAGCTCTACGTGCAACTTCGCTCAGTTCAATCTCCCCGGTCAAGTTCAATTCGATATAGTCCATCGCCCGGTTCATCCGCTCAAGCCATTCCATCTATTTCCCTCCTCTCGAACAAAGTATAAAATACCAGCATTTTCGCATCGCAACTATTTGTGCACAACTAAGTTGCGTCTTCTTGACAGTTTAGATGAAAACT
Organism: Paenibacillus harenae DSM 16969; assembly: GCF_000422465.1. Taxonomy (GTDB): domain Bacteria; phylum Bacillota; class Bacilli; order Paenibacillales; family Paenibacillaceae; genus Pristimantibacillus; species Pristimantibacillus harenae. Next base: position 350,929 of record NZ_KE383845.1, read on the forward strand.
TGCCTTTACTTGTGATACGGTTCACCGTAACACTCAACAAGCGAAGTCTTCCGTTTCGCAGGAGGACTTCGCCATAAAATAGTAAGATTACCTTGAATCATTTCCCAAACCGAAAATCACACCGATTCCTCCTGTTAATTCCCTTCTTCGTTCTAACTCAAACATTTTATTTGTGAATTTAAGAAAATTCTCGTTAGATATATAATTTTTAAATGATACTTCCTGCTGTTCTGCAATAGCTCCAGTGTATAAATCCACAAAAGCTTTTCCAAATGTTAGAACGGTTTCTTGATCATCATCACTAATTTGATTTCCTTTAATTGAAAATTGTTGATTTGCCAGGTCTCTTAATATGTCTACTGCTGATTTCTCTGGCATTTCAAAAGAAACTTCTTCAACTAATGGCATATTCTTTGAGTCAGTCATTTGTTCTAATTCATCTATCCCCTTAATTTTAGGAATTGCTATCAAACCAATCCCAGCTGCTATCATAATGACAATTGAGAAAACAAGTACCCAGAACCTTGGTTTTCTATAATTTAACACGTTTTTAATCCTCCCTTTTACATTCCCCTCACCAAAAGCAAGCCGACTTCCATTCAAAATCCAAATATTGGCTCTGACTTATCGTTATACGCATATTCCCCTTCACCTCGCTCCTTATTAATTGCCTTTTCTAATATTCCACATTTTCCGGTTTGAGTTGTGCGGTAATTTCAATTAAATAATGATAGGACTCAAGGCGGTTATTTTTCATTTTACCTCCTTCTTATGACGTAATGATTTCCCTATTATATGCCCAAATTCTGGGTAATCATCCTACAAAATTATTGCTTTATCCACCGTTCGTAATGAAGGACTATCACGTGGCAGCCCTTTCGGTGTTCAACTATCGTACCCGTCCGTCCATCCATGCATCTCTTATGCTGCACCACAGAGCATGAAAGTTAATCCGTTCTTTCATAGTAGTTAACCATTTATAAATTGAAAACCGCCAGTTCATATATAAACTGACGGTCCAATTGCTATTTTTTTGTTGCAATTATTTTTACAAAGGTAAGAAGATCTTCTTCATCTGCTGCAAGTAATTCTTGATCGCAATTTGATTTGAGCCATAACTCTTTGCTGTCTTCTATATTACCAGCGAGATCGATTGTTACGTGTTTAGTTTTATCCCAATGATTTTTCCACCACTGATAAGTTCGGAAAGTATACAGGTCGTCGCTCCAGAGTTGTTTTAATTTTTCAGGGAGGTCACCCTCATTGTTAATTTCATCTGTTACGCCTGGTACGACTATTCCTATTTGCCCTCCACTTTTTACTAACTTTTGAAAATACCAAGAAAAATAGAGTTCACTCGTTCCAAAATAGTGATAAGCATCAATGCTAATTATGGCATCAAAAAACTCATTAGCATACGGCAAGGAATGAGCTTCGGCTTTTAAAGGGAACACCCGATCCTCAACACCTGCTTGTTTAATTCGGTTTAAGTTCTCTGTAGGATCAATCCATAAATCGTTTGCCCAAAGTTGTAATCCGTATTCTCTCGCTAGAAATATTGAAGTGATAGCCTTCCCACAGCCCATATCTAAAATTTTCATACCTTTCCTTAGGTTCATGTCCTTAGTCAGGTCTTCAAGAAGCCATAGAGGGTTAGGGCCCCTTTTATTTTCATTTATCCAACTGGGGTCATAATTTGCAGTACATTCAAATCTAGTTTTCAATTTCTGTTCATCTCCTATTATTTTAATGAGACATCACCATACTCAACTCCATCATAATTATTCTCAATATAAACACTCCCATTAAGTTAGTTTTTAGCAATTTCACCGCTGGTTATACAATTCAATTTCAATTGTGAATTTCCTTCTAGATTCCAAAACTATCCTACCCTACCAACGAGACTGCCGTTCCATTGGCAGCCTCGTTCTGATGAATGTTTAGAATGTTAAGCTATCGTACCCGTCATCCATGCCGTACAAGGCGCGGCACCACAGAGAATGAAAGTTAATCCGTTCTTTCATGGTAGTTGAGCGCAGGACTGCAACGCGGTAGCCCTTCGGCATTGAATGCTATCGTTACCCGTTAGCGTAACTGGAAGGAGCTAATATGTTTCAACAACTGGCAAGACATTTACACGGTGTTTTAAGTAGAACATGATGGCGGCACAGTCAATGTTAATAAACTGCAACGGATCGTTGTGTATCCGTTCTGCCAGTTCGTCTATGGTGACCCATCGGGGGTTATATGTATGGTCGCCTTTTTTGAGTAATTCACCCTCCGCCTTGCAAACAAAGTAGTAACCGACCGAATCGATTCCGCCTATAATCGTCTGGTATGCAGTAAATGGCCGAACACATTCGACAACAAAATTCGGATTTATCCCTTCCGTATCGATACGCGTATCTTCGCCTTCAATCCAAGTGACATCTAGACCGGTTTCTTCCTTCACTTCGCGGCGCAGCGCGTGTGTCAAGGACTCAAACTTCTCCACTTGGCCTCCCGGCAACTCCAGTTGTTTCGGCTGATTCGGCTTGTTACGCGTCTGAACTATAATTTCGGTTTTCCCATTGTGTTCACGCTCTACGATGGCACGGGCATTGACATAAAACAATTGCACTCACTCCCTTAGGTAAACTTGCTGCTTTATTGTTTTGATATAAAACTTCAATTATCGCTACCTCGATAAGCTCTGCAAGCAAATGTATCGGCTGTGCTTCTCTCGTATAAATATACTTACTGCTTAGCCAAGATCAGCTCTTCCCACATCTTCAATAGCCATTCAGCAAATAGCTCCTGCTCTTCATAATGTGGAAAATGCGCCGAACGATCGAAAAGCACATACTCTTTAACGGGCGCCTCAAGAGAGTCAAAATAAACTTTGGCTGCATCCGCCGAGGTCATATAATCATACTTGCCCATAACGAAGTAACAAGGAATTTCCAACCGATTAATTAGCGGCTTCTTCTTCCGATCGGAAATCAAAATGTCCTGCCCACTCAGAACCCCTCTTAGAAAACGCACCGCATCCAGCCAATTATATTCCGGTGACGTAAGCAGCCCTGTCCAGTACTCACGGTTAAAGTGAATCAATCTTGAGGACCCGCCGTACTTGGCAACCAGATTCCGTGGTGTAAGACGCTCTCCGTCACTGATTTCATCCCGCAGCGACTCCAATTTGGTTATATCTCGCTTATTCCCGGCCAGCACAGCCTGCATAAGGGTGTATTCAAGGCCGTCCAATTCGCTTTGTATGGAATCGGATACCTGCCCGATACCAATATAAGCGTGGAATTTGTCAGGAGCTGCTGCCGCTGCTTGCATGCCGATATGAGTGCCGAATGAATGGCCCGCCAGCAGTATTTTTTCTTGGCCCAGCAAAAGTGAAACCGATTCTGTCAGCCGAAGCAGATCGTCCACATGCTGGTCCACTGTCTGCTGAGAGTAATCTTTGAGGAGTTGATGAGATTTGCCGCTTCCTCTCTGATCATAATGAACCACCGTGAAATGCTGCTCCAGCAATTGTTCATATTTGCGCGCGTATGGAATCTCGGAATAACCTGGACCGCCGTGCACAAAGAGCAGGACAGGATTGGAACGATCCGTCCCTCGAATCATCACCTCAAGACTCGTATCATTCACTTCCATTTTCTTGAGCACGCTGATGGTGTTGCTCCCCTCAATGGCAGGGGTCCATGTCGGCCGAATAAAACATACGGCTGTGAGCACGATACATACTGCTGCGCTAATTTTCATCCATTTCTTGATGTTCTTCAATAGTGAATCCCTCGTTTTGGTTTGCCGTTACTTATGATACGGTTCTCCGCGCTATCTGTAACGGTAAGTTTAAAGGCCATCCTTTGTGGGATGGCCTGCCCTATCAAATCTAAACAACTATACTCAATAACCCACCGAATTCCTTAAAGTAAGAATATTTTCCTGAAGGAACGTTTGATTTTTTTCAATTCCTCTGTTTTTACACCAAACAACTGCGCTGAAAGCATCGTAAATATCATAAAATGGCAGCACTCTTTCCAGAGCCAACATAGGTCGAATCGATTGATAACCTTCAATGAACGGTATCTTTGTTCTCGGATTGACTTCCCAAATATATCGATTGACTTTTGTAAAATCTATTTCCGACGATCCACCACGGGCACTCTCGAAATCAATAATGCCAGCAACCTCGTTACCATTCACCAATATATTACCTGGTCTAAAATCCATGTGAACAATGCATGGTCCGTCAGGATCCGGTAAAGCAGAGAAAACTCCATCAAAGTGAAGAATACATCTTTCATACAATTTTGAGTCGAGAATCTCTTTGCATGGCTCTTTCCACTTTTCAAAATTACTTTTGATATGTAATCTCCAATTATTTTGGTCAAGCAACTTAAAACCATCGGTTACATGGAAACCATACCCAGGAGATTTAACCTCATGGAGCATAGCATGATACACGCCAATTTGAAAAGAGAGTTTCTCATCAATGTCTCCTGTACAAGGCATACCTTGAATTGCTGAAAGAAGCAATGCTCCAGTAGTACTTTCATCCCCGTACCAAATGTCCAATACCTTAGGAACAGGTATTATACCCTTTAATGTTTCAAGCATCTGAAATTCACGGAATAGTTTATCCTTGTTAAATGGAATTTTTACAAAAACGTTTTCTCCACTGGCAAGCGTAAGTTTGTATACATCAGAACTAAATGACTCTGGAACATCTTCAACATTCAAGACGTTCAACTTTAGCTTTTCTATAACTTTTAGAATAGAACTCATATGTAACCTCCTGTTTTGGAGCGATTCTTCCGATTTGTTTCTCTGAAAACCGAATCAAATCCAATTTCCTACATATATCATATTTTTGACCCAGTACCAAGACCCCTTTTTCGAGGGGCCATTTTCAATTTTAGGAGGGATGTATGAATGAGGATCATCAAGAGACAGCAGGACCTTGTCATTCTGCGCCGGGTTGGGGCACTTCCGGCGGCACTCCTCGATCAGGTCGAAGACTACTTCAACCAACTAAGGTTTGAGCTTGAATACGAAGCGGAAAGCCAATTTGGCTTAGGCGAGAACGGCTACATCGTCTTGCTTGAAGCGGGCGACAACGTCCACGACCTCGGCAACGTCGGGCTGAACCACGGAGAAGGTCTCGTCTGCGACCCGCTCAAGGGGATCACGGACGTCAATCCCAACCTGTTCTCCAAGCATGTGCTGCGAACGTTCGAACTGCGGGTTGCCGACGGCGAGCGCTTTATCCTCTACGAGCACGGTGTCTGTTGCCTGAAAAACAACTGCACCGAAAGCTTTTCCAGATAATCGAGCGAGAACAGCCCGGCGTCTGGAGGCCAACGTGGGAGAGCGGCTACATGACGACACTCTCGCGGCTTGCCGAGTACGTGCCCGAGTTCGACACGCGCAAAAACTAACTGAACTTGGCGGACGGGATGTTCAACACGGAAACGTTCAGGCTGGAACCATCGCCCGGACTTTCACTCCAGCATCCAGAACCACATCGCGTACGATCCGGATGCTGACTGCCAAGGTTCCGCCTGTTCCTGAACGAAGTCTTTCAAGGAGACCCACAACTCATCGCAGCAGCCTAAGAAATCATCGGTTACTGCCTGACGAAGCCCGGCAACGCGTTCAGCTGCGTGGCGGTCAAGACGATCATCAACAACCCGGTGTACGTCGGGAAGATCAGGTACAACGTGCGGGGAACTGGAGCGAAAAGCAGCGCAAGGGAGTCAATCCGAACCCGATCGTCGTCGACGGCGAACACGACCCGATCGTTTCCCAAGACCTGTGGGAAACCGTCCAAGCTTTGTTCGCCAAGAAGTCGTTCTCCCCGTCACGCGTCTTCGAAGGCACGTACCCCCTGACAGGGTTCCTGAGGTGCCCCCAGTGCGGGACGACGCTTGGAGCACACCGCGTCCGCGACACGCTCAAGGACGGAACTGTTGTCAACCGAAGGTATTACGTCTGCAATAGCTTCCGCAATCGTGGAAGCCGGGTTTGCAGTTCGAACTCCGTCCGGGCCGACATGGTCGAGAGCTTCGTCTTCAGCGGCTTTCCGAGGCTTTCCAGAAGCCGAAAGTGCTGGAGGACGTCGTCAAGAAGATCAACCTAGACCGGATAAAGAGTGTCGCCCCTCTCCAGAAGGAACTGACGGCAATCGACAAGGAATTGGCAACCATCGAGAGCCAGCGCAAGCGGTTCTTCAAACTTTTCGAGACTAGCGGCGTAGACGACGACCTGTTCATAGAGCGGCTGAGCGAGTTGAAGGTCCAACACGAACAACTCACACGTCGAAAAGCCGAAGCAGAGCTGCAACTCGCGGACAACACATCCGATCCCGTCCCGCTCCAGCATGTCCGACAGGCGCTCGCCCAGTTCCATAAGTTACTCGAAGACGTGCCTCCCGAGACGCAGAAGACGCTTCTTCAGACCGTGGTGAAGCAGATCCACTTGAAAGACCGACGCAAAGTCGCAGGCATCGAGCTTGAGTTCGATCCGACAGTCCAAAAACATTTTTTTGAACTGGCCCTTTCCGCCAAAACGGCGGAGGGGGCTTTTGCTTTCCGCAAGCAAAAGTCCCCCTCCAGATACCGCATCGTTTTGTGTCCCCAAAAAGCTCGCAGAAGCCTGTTTGCGCTGTCTTACTCGCCGAGAGTGGACCATCCAAAGCCCATGCCCAGCAATGCGCCTTTCCATGCCTGCTGCGGGATATTCCGAAAAAACTTGCCGTTACTTATGATACGGTTCACCGTATCACTCTAACGGCGAATTTTAAGGGACACCTTTTTGGGTGCCTACTATGGTTGTCACAAATATGCCCGCGTCCCAACAGGAACACGGGCATCAAATGTGTTTAGAAACCTTCCACCGCCAGAGAAGATATTAGTACAGTTAGGCTCATGTAAGCTGTGGGTATAACGCAGCTACACCACCAGCGAGAGCACTTTGGAGCTTGCGGCTCAGTTCATCGGCAAGAATCTCAAAGCTGTTGGCCTCTATTCCATCAATAGCCAGTTTTGCAATTTCGGCAGGGTCGGCCTTCGGAGCTTCAACGCCGGCCGTCATGTCTGTGTCCATAAAGCCCACATGCAAGCCAGCCACTCTCACATTTTGAGGATACAACTTTAAGCGCAACTCGTTCGTCAGTGCCCACTCTGCTGCCTTTGCAGCCGTATAAGCACCTTCATTACCCCCTATACTGAACCATGATAATGCAGAAAGAATATTCAGGATTGATCCTCCCCCATTATTGGTGAGAATAGGCGCGAACGCACGAGTCATGGATAGTGTGCCAAAGAAGTGGGTATTAAATTCCAATTGTATTTTGTCGAGATCGCCGTCAAGCAAAGAAGCGCCTGTAGAAGTGCCTGCATTGTTGATCAGAAGCGTAACGTCCTTAGCGACCATAGCAGCTTCAGCTACCTCTTGCGGGTTAGTAATATCAAGCTTTACAGGTATCACACCTGGAATGTTAACGGACTCCGGATTTCTTGCACCAGCATACACCTTAGCCCCTCTGGATAGAAGTTCAAAGGCAAGATGACGGCCCAAACCCCGGTTCGCACCGGTGACAAATGCAACTTGTTCAGAAATAATCATTTTTATATGCTCCTTTTATTGTCTGTTTTAGTTATGCGATCACTTTATCTTTACGACTATCTTCCCTTTTGCTCTGCCAGATTCGGAGTACTCCATTGCTTTTTGAGTGTCTTCAAAAGGAAATACTCGATCAATAACAGGCTTTATTTTCTCGGATTCAATCCATTCAGAAAGGATCTCCAGTTGTCTGCCGCTTGGTTTCATAAACAGGAAGCTGTACTTGACCTTATATTTTTTCTCTAACTTGGTAATCTTCCGGGCAACCAACCGAAGTAGATTTGTTTTGACGAAGCCAACCCTCTCCTCTTTTCCGAAGCGCGCATTGGGCGGCCCAACGACGGATACGATTTGGCCTTGCTCTTTGACAATTTTAAAGGCCTTCTCTAGAGTCTCTCCGCCTTTGGTATCAAAAACGGCATCATAACCTTGTAACAGTGTATCGAATTGTTCTGTTTTGTAATTGATGATTCGATCGGCTCCAAGCGACTCGACCAATTTGGCTCCAGCTTCGCTTGTCGTTGTTGCGACATAAAGTCCCATCGCTTTGGCAAGTTGGATAGCAAAAGTACCGACTCCGCCGGAACCAGCTTGGATCAATACTTTCTGCCCGGCCTTTAGTTTCAATTTTTCATGCAATACTTGATAGGAGGTAAGCCCGACCAATGGAATGGATGACGCTTCCTCAAAGGTAAGGTTGCGAGGCTTTATGGCGATATCGTCTTCATTCACGGAGATAAATTCGGCGAAGGCTCCGCCCTTGCTTGGTCGGCCGAATACTTCATCCCCGACCTTGAATCTGGTAACCTTCCGTCCCGCTTGAATGACAACGCCCGAAAAATCATATCCTAATACATGGGGCATATCGTATTTCAGCAGGACACGTAATTTACCATCCCGCACAAGAAGATCGAGGGGGTTCACGCTAGCCGCATGGATTTCCACCAGCACCTCGTGATCGTCTACTGCGGGCTTTGGAATATCCGCTAACTGAAGCGGGTATTTCCCGTATTTTTCAATTACCATTGCTCTCATCATGCGGCCTCCATCTTATAGGTTTAAAACAATTCCCTTGAACGATCGATGATGCCAGTTGCTGTCTGCCCAGCGCTTTTATTCAAATCCTTCTAATACGATTTTACCGATTGTGCTGCCTGACAGGCTCTTGTGAAATGCTTCCTTCAGGTTTCCGGAATTAATTGGTTTGATAAGCTCTTTCATCGTTGTACGTACTTTCCCTGCATCCACAAGATTGGACACTTCATTAAGCAGTCGATGCTGTTCAATCATATCGTCCGTCTGAAATGCCGAACGAGTGTACATCAATTCCCAAGCAAACGTCACGCTTTTTATAAACAATTCACCAAGTTCAGCCGGCTGTTCGAATGGCAAAATCGAGCAGATTTTCCCCTGCGGCAAAATCACCTTCTTCATCTCATTCAAATGCTGATCCGGATTATTCAAAACAAAAATATACGGAACGCCAACCAGGCCAAGCTCTTTTAGTTGAGGTTCAAGCGGTCGATGATGATCGATAACATGATCGGCACCATGTTCTTTCGTCCATTTGATCGATTCAGGACGCGAGGCCGTAGCGATGACCGTTAGACCGGCAAGCTTGGCCAGTTGAGTCGCGATCGATCCGACGCCCCCCGCAGCCCCGATGATCAAGATACTTTTGCCCTCATTATCCGATGGATTTTTGGAAATACCCAATCGTTCATAATAAGCTTCCCACGCTGTAATGGTTGTTAACGGTAAAGCCGCTGCTTGCGCGAAATCGAGGCTCTTAGGCTTTTTGCCGACAATCCGTTCGTCGACCAGGTGAAACTCGCTGAATCCGCCCGGGCGAATGATGGATCCAGAATAATAAACTTCGTCACCGACTTTGAATATATTGCAATCCGGTCCTGCCTCGACTACCACGCCGGCTACATCCCGACCGGCTATCGTAAGCGACGAATCGTCCGGTTTTTTGTCCTTGTGTGACCGCCAATCCGACGGATTGACGGATACTGCCTTCACTGCTACGAGCAAATCCCTTCCTGACGCTTTCGGTCTCTCCACTTCAACCTCCTGAAACGGCGGTACTCCTTCCCCCGGTTCGTAATATCCGATCGCTCTCATCATCTTTTGGTTTAACATTGTTTATCCATCCTTCCTTATCTTCATCTTTTGTTTGAATGCAGCAGTTCTATTCCTTGCTGGCTCAGCTTCTTGTTATTTGTTTCGGGTTCACATTTAAGAACGATCATTCTAAAAAAAGTGCAAGCAATTATTACGATGGAAAAAAAAGCTTTAGGCAAAGAGGAGACTCGCGAGTTCAGGAACAATCGTTCTAATTTAAAGAAAAAAAACCATTATCCTTCTATAAGTTTAATCGATGTATTGGCTATGCGGTGAAGTTTTTCTTTGGCAACAGAGGTTCTTGCCATTGCCCTTATCCCAACCCAAACATTCTGCAGATATTCTGCCATTTCCCCGGCATCGTAATCAGTGGCAAATTCACCGTCCCGCTGCCCCCAGAGAATAATTTCCTTGAGTTGCTGCTCTGCTATTGTACACGCCTCAGTGAACTTGGCATCAACATCTGCATCGCGCGCTGCCAATTCTACAGCTGAATTCACCATTAAGCAGCCGGAAGGCAAGTCTACTTCTCCATCAATGATGAAGTCAAAAATAAACTGAAGAGCTTCCGCTGCAGACTTGGAGCGTTTAACTCCAGCTGCAAGCGCAGCGTTGATTTTATCGCCAAACCGATCCATCGCTTTTAGAAACAGCGTATGTTTGTCGCCAAATGTATCATACAAGCTTCTTCGATGGATTCCCATGTGCTCGACCAGATCGGTCATGGATGTCTTCTCATAACCTTGTTCCCAAAAGAGTCTCATCGCTTTATCCAATACCGCGTTCTCTTCAAACTCCTTGCTTCTCGCCATTCCGTTTCCCTCCCGCCATCAATATAACATATTGAGAACGATCGGTAAAGAGTTAATTGTCACCTTTACACATCGTTACATCACTAATTACACACCTTGGATTATCGTGATAATATTTCAATTTTCGCCGTTACTTATGATACGGTTCAGCATATCATTTATAGAGCGAAATCGGAAGGCACTCGGTTTGTGATTACTCCGTTGCTCCCCTTCAGGGAGTGAAGATATAGACTCCTCATCCTACAAGATCAAATGGTTTGGCTTGTGACTATACCCTTTTTTTCATTACCTTTGGGCGCTCGTTTATTTTGCCGTACGTCAGCTTTCGCCATATAAATTCCACGGGGCCGTTCTTAAACCATCTCAACCACAATGTACTGAAGATCATGAGCACTACGTACACGGCCAGACCGATCATGAACGTGCCAGAGGATTGAATCTGATCCGCAAGTCCGAATCCGTAACCAAGGAACAGAGTTGTTCCGATAATGGTGTGAAGCAGATAACAGGTCAATGACATCCGTCCGACTTTAGTGAAAATCATCAAAACGCCTCGCAGCTGTGGAACGTGGATAAACAGCATCGCAAGAGTGCTCATATAGAACACGCTTCCGGTTAAGCCCCCATTTTGTCCAAGTATAGAGGAAATTTCCATCCATAGCATATTCTCAAAAGGAATAATTAATTCGAGCAACATACTACTCTGTGTAATCAGAAAAGCGATCGTGCTAATGATCCAGATTCGCTTCCATATGCTCTTCTTCGCTTCCATTTTTTTGAAAAATTCCATCTTAACAAAGTACACGCCCAGCAGAAACATGATAAACATGGAATAGACTGTAGGGAAAGAGCTGGCAGCCATCGTTAACATATCTGCCCACCGAGCTCCGATAGATTCCAGGTAGATAAGGCCACTATTGTGGCTAGACAGAGCAAACTCTCCAAAATTCGACATATCTGGTGCTGCAGTATTTACGACATTGTATAACATCGTGAAAACAGGAGTCAGGAATTGAATCACGATGAGTGCGATAATCCATCGCAGAATCATTTTGGGCGTGTGTTTATAGAAAGCGAGAAGCAGGAAGCCGGTTACGGCGTAAAAGGCCAATATATCACCTACCCAAACAAAGGTGATATGCAAAACGCCAAACCCCAACAGGATGGATAACCTGCGGGCAAACAGCTTAGTAGGATTCTCAACCCGCTGCGCGGCTCGATCCATAAAAATCATAAACCCGACACCGAATAGGAAGGAGAATAACGTAACGAATTTCCCTTCGGCAAACCAAGAAACCAGATTATGAAATACGTCAACCGAGACCATATCGAATCCCTTTACGGAATCCACGATCAGATAATAATTGACAATAATAATGCCTAGCATAGCGAATCCACGTACGATGTCCAGAAAATGAACCCGTTCCTTCAGACTCATCGGTTGCCCTTGTCCTTCTTTTAGTACAATCATATTTAATGCTCCTTTTTCATTTATCATTGCAATATAAGGTTCGGATCTGAAACTTACACAAACTTGATTCTAACAATGGATAATTATAAAGATTGAATCTTAACGATGTTATGAAGGGCCACTATTTTCTCGGGAAATGTGACAAACTTATCTTCGATTGATGCGTTACGGTTATTTAGATAAGTAAGAGAATAAGTAGTCAAGTTGGCATTTGTTATATCTCTATTTAGCAAAAGGAATGATCGCTTTTGTACGAGAAAAATTCTGCATTAGTAGCTCTTTATACCTTGAAACTGCTTATATGCCCAAGCGGCATAGGAAGGATGTGCCTGAAGTAATTCCTCATGCCTTCCAACTCCTGTAACTTGTCCATATTCAAATACAATAATTTGATCCGCATGAACAACTGTCGATAATCTATGTGCGATTACAATGGTTGTACGATCTTGCATCAAATAATGCAGTGCCTTTTGAACCTCATGTTCTGATTCACTGTCCAAGCTAGCGGTTGCCTCATCTAAGAGCAAAATATCCGGTAGTCGCAGCAATGCACGAGCAATTGCTATACGCTGGCGTTGTCCGCCTGATAACTGAATCCCTCTCTCTCCTACTTCTGTATCATACTTTCTTGGCAAGGCATCAATGAAATCATGGGCATAAGCAAGCCGTGCTACATTAATCAGTTCCAGCTCACTCACTTCGTCTTCTCTTCCATAAATAATATTATCTCGAATTGTACCTGCTATAAGGGGGCTTTCTTGGGACACATAACCAATTTTCTTACGCCAATCATGGAGAGCAAATGAATCAATTGCCGCACCACCCCAATATATGTTTCCGGTTTCCGGCTCATAAAATTTCTCGATTAGCGAAAAAATGGTCGTTTTACCGCTTCCGCTAGGACCAACAAAAGCAGTTACTTTACGATCTGGTATGGTAAAAGTGGCATTGAGCAGAATTTGTTTATCCTTTTCATAACCAAAACAAACCTCACGAAACTCTAAGATATTATGCTTATCTGGTATCACAGAGTTTTTGTTATCAGTTTCGAGGGGCTGTTCCAATATGAGCCTTAGCCTCTCTGTTGAGCCCATCACTTTTTTCAAATTCGAAAAAAATGACCCAAACTGTTCAAAAGGAATCATAATTTGAAATAATAATAAAATGTATGATACAAGTTTCCCTGCGCTAAGGGCGCCAGAGGAAACACGAACTCCACCGTATCCAATAATTACAACCAGAAGCACAATCATGATCAACGTCATCAATGGCATCAGTACTGCATTGATCCGAGCTTCTTTCATTTCTGATTGATATAGATCATCCATGTTAGCTGCGCCGTTTTTCAATTCCTTTCGCTCCGAGTTAGAGGCCTTAACCAGTCTCATTTCCCCAATGACTTGGGAAAGTGTCGAGGATAGTGCTGCCAAGTGTTCCTGTAAACGCACAGAAATGGTATACATCTTGTCTCCCATTGGCATCATTACAGCCAAACTAATAGGTAATACCAACATTATGATTAACGTCATTTGCCAATCCAAATAAAACAACATTACTAAAGCACCAATAATTGTAATTAAATTGGAAATAAAATTGATTAAGTGATCGGTAATGAGCGATTTAATCTCATTTGTATCGTTTGCAACGCGACTCATGAGATCCCCAGAGCGGTAGCGATCAAAAAAACGCATCGGCAGATAAAGCATCTTTTCCCAAAGCTGTTTACGCAATTGATTGACCATTCTATTACCGACATAAGCTAACAGATAGTATGAGAATCCACTCGATACGGCTTGCAAAATAAAGATAAAAACAAGCTGTATAATCAAAGTGGCATTTAATAATTCTAAACGAAATTGATCTATCATATTTCCAGTAACAATCGGAACGATCAATCCCGACAATGAACTAATAATACTTAAAATAAGGGCTATGCCCAGAATTAGCTTGGGAACTTCTGTAGAGAATAATAGATTCCCTAAATAGCGTAGACCGGTTTTATTTATGGGTTTTTCAAGATCTCGTTTATTTGTATACTCATCATGAATGCTCATAATTACTCCTTATTATATTTTTTTGAATTTTATAGTTGATACCATTAGATAGGAAGAAATAAGCAAGGTAATTACTGATATAAGTGTTGAACTATTCGTGCCTGGTGCAATTAGCGAGTATGCGGCGAGAATAAAACCTGCTACGGTTATAGGAATTCCGCGAAAGGTCCCCTCAAATTCTCTGATATTAAATAGCGCCAATCTATACGACAAGCTTCAGCATGCCAAGATCATCAAAATTAAATTTAAAATAAATAAGTAAAGCTGGCGCAATACCAAATGAAACCAAATCAGCTAAGGAATCTAACTCCTTGCCGAATTCACTGCAAACATCTAATCGTCTGGCGATTCTCCCATCGTATCTATCAATAAAAGCTGCAATAATGATATACATCGCACTTACGAAGTAATTTTGATTAAAGATCTCAACAATTGAAAATACCCCGAATGACATATTTGTAAAGGTAAGCAGATTGGGAATATTTTTCATAAACATAGATTCTCCTTACTAATGATGGATTTTATTAAGACCCACTATTACTTTTTTTGAAAATGGATAACTTGTTAATAAGCTTATCTTTGTAAATCAATCCCAGAGTAAAAGCTAAGACTAAAACTCCAGATATGATTACGGTTGATAAATAATTTTTGTGATAAATGTTAGATCCAATGCTCACAGAAGCTAGAAGCCACGGAAATCTGGCGATAATTAAAATCAAGAAAAACTTTAGTGGCTTTATAGTCGTCAGTCCCGCGGCATAAATGAATAAATCTTTGGGAATTCCAGGAATAATAAATATGATGAACAAGAAGATAGAAAACTTTTTATTCTCCATCATACCTGCCATCCATTGAAATTTATTTTTCTTCAGTAAACTCTCAATAAATGCCCCGCCTAAAAACCTAGTGAAATAAAATGCCATAATAGCCCCTAGTAACATGCCTGCAGTGATAAACAGCGTACCTACAGAAGTCCCATAGATATATCCACCAGCAATTTGAATCACTTCACCGGGTATTGGTGCAATAACAGTTTGGAGAAGTTGGAAAAAAATAAGTATAACCGGCCCTAATTTCCCCATTGAAAGAATATAATCTCGAAAACTATCCAGAGACACCGTCAATTTAAGAATTTCTGGTGAATAACGAATGAATAAGACCATCATTAGAAGCCCCAGAGACGCAGTGATAATCTTGTTAAATCGTTGCTTTTTAGATGAAACCCCCATACCTTTTAACCCACTCCCATTTTCTTATGATTTACAAGCTTATGTGAATTTTCTTAAGAATGGGGGCATCATAATTCTTAAGAATTCTTAAGTCACTTAGTATTCTGTGGTTTATAGGTTGTTTACACTTTATAATGGAGGCACAGTCACATTAGAGGAGGGATATTGATGAATCATACAAAAAATATTCTTGTGGCTGACGATAACGATGAGATTAGAGAGATTGTCCGGGTCCTGCTGGAGAGCGAACAATATAACGTTACTGAAGCTATAGACGGCGAGGACGCTGTGAATAAAGTAGATGAAACTATAGATTTAATCATTCTGGATGTTATGATGCCCAGAAAATCTGGATTTAAGGCCTGTGTAGAAATTCGCGAGAAAACAAGCGCTCCCATTTTGTTTTTAACTGCCAAAACTCAAGACTCCGATAAATATTTGGCTTTTTCTGCAGGAAGTGATGATTATCTGTCAAAGCCGTTCTCCTATACAGAATTGGTTTCAAGAGTGAAAGCCTTGCTTAGAAGATATTATGTGTATAAAGGAAAAGATACTGTTGCGGAGTCTCCAGATATTATTAAAATTAATGAACTAACCGTTAAAACGAAGGGCAATGAAGTATGGATGGGCGACGAAGAACTTACACTAACCGAAATTGAGTACAAAATTTTATCCTTGATGTCCAGTAATAGAAACAAGATATTTTCAGCACAAAATCTATACGAAAGCGTCTGGGGAGAACCGTATTTCTATAGCTGTAACAATACAGTTATGGTTCATATCAGGAATCTTAGAATGAAATTAGAAAAAGATACTCAAAACCCCAAGTTTATTAAAACCGTTTGGGGAAAGGGGTATCGAATTGAGTAAACTCTTTTTATGGGGAAAATTAAAATTAAAATTAATCCTGTGTCTTATTTTTTCGTTTACGTTTTCTCTAGTCTTATTTTTGTTATTGCAAACCACAGGAGAAGACATACTAGAGCGTTACTTAACTAAAACCTCGTTTATCGAAAAACAAGAGCAACTAGCCATTTCTGAATTCGAAAAGTATGTTTCTGAGAAGAATCTTTCACTTAAGGATCATGATAAAATAGCCCAATGGATTCGGGAAACTAAATATGTAAATATTTATATTTATACAGACAATAAACTCATTTACGCGACAGATGGCTATACAACAACTACCGAGAATGGGGGCCTATCGGTAGATCCGAATTTGAAAAGTACTCCTCAATTATTAAACATTCAATTTTCCGATGCTCGCGCCCAAATTTACCTGGAATACTTCTTTGAATACAAGTACTATCATATGGTTACTATTTTGGGTGTGGCCATTTCGTTCTTATTCTTTATATTCATCATGCTGTTCTTTATAAACAAGAAAACCTCCTATATTGGAACTCTTGAGAATGAAATTAAAATATTAGAAGGTGGAGACTTAACTTATACAATCACAATAAAAGGGAACGACGAATTGTCATCACTGGCCCATAGCATTAATGAGATGAGAAAGTCATTTATTGAACGATTGGATAATGAGAATCAAGCCAGATTTGCAAATAGCGAGCTGGTCACCGCAATGTCCCATGACTTAAGGACACCTCTCACAGCATTGGTCGGATACTTGGATATTATTGAATTTAAGAAATATCAGACGGATGAAGCTTTTAATAAATACATCCATAACAGCAGGGAAAAAGCATACCAAATTAAGCACCTTTCGGACAAACTATTTGAGTACTTTACTGTGTTTAATACTGAAGATAACAATCTAGATTTTGAACGATTCGATGGAAATCAATTGATGGAGCAACTCTTAGATGAGCAACTCTTAGTGTTAGAAAATAACGGATTTCATTTTGTGTTAGAGCCTTGCAACATACCATTTCACTTAGATGTACACTTAATTTCTTTTCGAAGAGTTTTTGACAACATCTTCTCAAATATTATCAAGTATGCCGATAAGTCGAAAACAATCAAAATTAATTATGAAATTAAAGACGGCTTGTTATTTATCGATATTGAAAATGATATAAAAAAAGAAGCACATGAAGTGAGTAGTACGGGAATCGGTATGAAAACTTGCAAAAAAATCATAGAACAACATAAAGGACAAATAACTGTTACAAGTAATAAGGAAACTTATTCTGTTCACATTAGCTTGACATTAAGGAGGCTTATTAATGCAAGAGATTAATACCAATCGATTAATATTAAGGAACTTTGCTGAGAAGGATGCCCCAGGCATGTTGGAATATTTGGTCAATCCAAGGGTGAATTGTTTCCTTGACGAACGAATTTCAACATTAAATGAAGCTATCAATAGTGCCAATAAAAAGAGTCAAGATGACTCTCATATTGCTGTCTGCTTGAAGGAGAACGGCGATCTAATAGGAGAGTTATTCTGTATGAAAGAAGAGCCCGATACCTATGGTGTAGGATGGAATTTCAACCATAAATATGAAGGGAGAGGGTATGCAAGTGAAAGTGCAGAAGCTTTATTACAGTATCTCTTCACTCAAAAAGAAGCAAGAAGGATCTATGCATATGTTGAGGATGACAACTATAAATCCCAGAAGCTATGCGAGAAGTTAGGGATGCGTAAAGAGGGCTGTTTCTTGGAATTTATCTCGTTCACCAAGTACGATGACGGAACACCCAAATACGAAAACACCCTGCAATATGCTTTGCTTAAAAAAGAATGGTTAGTAGCAATGAATAAAGGTATTGAAGAAGTTAGATATTCCCAACCTGACTCTCTGTAAGACTCTTTTTCCTTGAAAAGTTTCGCCCTATTTATGATACGGTTCACCCCGATTAATCTTAAAAGGTACAGATTACTCCGATCTCATGGCCTGGTGAAAACCAAAAAGATCATTGTTTACAAACCAACCAACAACGACTTATCCCATAGCTAACGCGCTGTTCCATCCGTCGTTGCCGGCTTGGAAATCTTGTCCTCCGCCTTCAGAGTGCATGCGCGGCTGACGCGGCAAATTTTATCGGATCGGAATGTACACGGTCATATTGACTTTGTCGGCCGAGGAATTCATAACGTCGGTCACTTCGAAATCCGGCCCTTCCCTTCTCTCGTAATTGCTGTTTGGCAGCCAAGTGCCGTAGATGTATTTCCATGTATTCTGCCCAAGCTCCGGCGCACTGTTCACTTTGAATGCCGCATATTTCCCCGCAGGTATTTCAAAACAGGAGAAGCCCGGCTCCGTTTCTGCGAAAGCCGTCACTTCTTCGCCGATAAGGTAGGAAAATTCGCCGTTGTCCTTATAATCGTGACCGATGCCGTATGCAAAAGCCGGCCGGGCTTTGTTAGGAATTCGCATAAAGTATTCGTTTCTGCCAAAATGCTCGTAAAAGCCCGGGATCTCGTCGAAATACGATTCGTTACTCAAATTCGTCCGGTAGTTATACCCGATAATTTTGATCGCTGCCATCTCGATCGTTTCCGGCTTGTACATGTTCAGCCCTCCTCTAATATTCGCGCCGTAATCCGCCAGGTCAATCCTTGGCTGGCACATCGGCGACATCTGCAATTTGCGGTATTTCGCCGGCGTTACGCCGAAATAACCGGCGAAAGCGCGAGTGAACGCTTCTTGCGATCCGTATTGCCAGGAAACGGCGATCCGAAGCACGGTATCATTCGTTTCGCGAAGCTCGGCCGCAGCTTCGGCGAGCCTCCTTTTGCGAATATACTCTTGCACCGTGAAGCCGGAAATCGCATGAAACAGCCTTTGAAAATGATACATGGAAAACCCCGCTTCCGAGGCGATATCCGTCAGGTTCAGAGGCTCTTGAAGCCGCCTCTCAATGAATGCGATCGCATGTTGTATTCGGGTATAGTGTTCCATTTGATTAATTATCCGTCTCCTTCGTCGTCGTTTGCTTCCATCATACCGTTTTTTGCCGGACGTTATTTGATTTGTAGTGCTTTTTTTAATTTTCCTCAGCGGCCGATGAGGCTGCATCATTTCCAGAGATCGCAGCTGCGTTCTCGAGAGCATGTTAACACCTCTTGTCATCATCATATTTTAATCTTATGATCATTGTGTATCCGGTAATCGGAGCTGTCTTTTTGAAGAAAAATATCGCGAAATCTCAGTCTTATATTTTATTAGCGGATTTAATATTAGGGAGATAAGCAAGTATCTTAACCTTACTGTAAGTTCAGTCGAAAGCCGCCTTTAACGTACTAAGGAAAAATTAAAAAAGGAGTTGAGTTCATTGGTCAAAGAAATACTGACGCAAAACAAATTAGGTGAAGAGTTTGAACGAAAAGTAATTGAACGGCTTCAAGGTGTGGTGGTTGTCTACATTCCTGCGATCAATCTAAGTGAATCCGCTGATTGGTATGAAAGATATATTGGTTATAAAGTCACGCACAGGGGAGATATTTGGTCATTGGAAAAGCCAGGATATCTTAAGATCATTCTGTCGGAAATCGGTTGCGGCTCACATCCGGTACAGTTTTATAAAGCTGGCGAAAAAAGTGCTGTAATGATGATTGGTACCCCTGATGTTGGCGATTATCATGAGTTCTTAAAGCAAAAAGGAGTGCAAGTAACAGACATTTTAGACCGTGGTAGTTGCGGAAGAAGTTTTCAAATGAAGGATCCAGCGGGAAACACAATCATGGTTGATGCCCTTTAAAATGCAGGTAGCGAAACAAAGACCGGATTCCTTATCGATTAAGGAAATCCGGTTTTTTTTCGCAGCTGGGCGAAGTTCAACTGCCGTTAAACAGCTGTTATTAGGAAACGGCGAGGCCTTGCGCGAACCCGCCGTCAACAGGCAGTTCGGTACCGGTGGTAAAGGTCGCGTCAACAGCCAGGAACAGGGCGGCGGCAGCGACCTCTTCAACTGTGCCGTGGCGCTTCAACGGAGTAATTTCGTCGCCTTGCTTCATAAACTCCGCCCGCTCCTCGTCGGTCAGGCCCGGAACACCCATAGTCGGGGTATCGATGTAGCCGGGGGCAACCGAATTTACTCGGATCTTCCTCGGCAGGAACTCGGCGGCGAGCACCTGTGCGAAGGCCCGCACAGCCTCCTTCGAACCGGAATAGGCGCTCAATCCGGGAAAGATCGTATCATTGGCAACCGTGGTGAAAACAATCGCGCCACCATCGTTGATCAGTGGCGCCAGACGCTGAACCGTGAAGAACGCACCCTTGGTATTGATATTAAAGTGACGTTCCCAGGATGCCTCGGTCACCTGCTCGAGCAGGTTGATCTCTGCGATGCCATGGTTGACGAACAAGTAGTCAATGCGGCCCAGTTTGTTCCCGACGAGCTCGCCGAGCGCGTCGATGTCGGCCATGACCGCCGCATCAGAGCGAACGATATGTGCCGCCCCTGAATTGAGCTCAGCCCGGGCTTCTTCGATCTTCTTCTCGTTACGGCCGGTGAATACGACTTCTGCTCCCCCTTTCAGGAGCGCCTTGACGATTGCTAACCCCATGCCATGGGTACCGCCTGTGACGACGGCTTTCTTACCTGCGTACTTGTTCATATGAATCCTCCTCGATTCGTCAGAATTATCTATGACAAATCGAATTCTAAAGGATAACACCTGAACAAAGAAGAACGCACTTTATTGTGCTATAAACACCAAATAGTTCTATAGGTACCGTAAAGTACCTGCATTTGGGTTGAGAAAGACGTATTTTGTTAAACGCTCAATTAAGACTTGCTTCGATGAAATTGCCCCTGAATAAATTTTTCTCCCCACTCGCACAGCTGATCCAGAATCGTGCTCAGCGACTCTCCTATTTCAGTCATTTCATAGACTACTTTCGGCGGTACTTGATTGTAGACCGTTCTGGAAATAATTCCGTCGTCCTCCAACTCCCGGAGCTGCTGCGTCAACATTTTTTGCGTAATGCCGGGCATTGCTTTCTTAAGCTCACTCGTTCGCTTGGGTCCATAGGACAAGTGGCATAGAATCAGAGTCTTCCATTTACCTCCAATGACATCGAGCGTAGCTTCCGCCGGAATGGTGTATTTGTGACTCGGTTGCGGTTCCATGAATGGTTTCCTCCTGTCGGTGAATGTGATTTTCAATATAACACAGGTACTTTTTGGTGCCTATATAACTATTTGGTGTTAATAGCACAATAAAGTGCGTTCTTCCCTATTTTCATTATATGTTACATACTTCCCTTACACCACCATTCAAATTTTAAAAAAGTTACCGATCATTCACGAGGCTCATCTCTCACAAGAATGAGGAAAGAAGGGGATTCAAGATGAACGTACTAACCGTTGTAAGCCATCCAAGAACAAATTCCTTAACCTTTGCAGTCGCCGATCGCTTCGTACAGGGCCTTCATGCTGCCGGACACGAGACGGAGGTGTTGGATCTGCACCGCAGCGGGTTCGACCCTGTATTATGGGAAGCCGATGAGCCGGACTGGTCAGTTGGACGCAAGACCTATTCGTTGGAGGTGGAGAAGGAAATCGAGCGCATGAAAAAGCACGACGCATTGGCTTATATTTTTCCGATTTGGTGGTACAGCATGCCAGCCATGCTGAAGGGATATATCGACCGCGTATGGAACAATGGTTATGCATACGGCACCGGCAAGCTTCACCATCGGCAGGTGTTATGGCTTGGTCTCGCAGCCGCTTCCGTTGAGCATTTTGAGAAAAGGGATTATGACAAGATGATCGAGCTTCAACTCAACGTGGGCATAGCTAATTACGCCGGAATTCCAAATTCCAAGGTCGAGATCCTGTATGACACTCTTAATGATAAACAGGGTCATTCGGAGAAGCTGCTGACTCACGCTTATGACCTTGGGCTGCACTATTCCGAGCTGAGTGGAGATGTTACAAAATGAAGATAAGTGATTCCAGTCTGCAAAGCCATACGGGCAGCAAAGTATCTTGGGGGCTGCTGCTCGTGTTGTGCGGGGCGATCTTCCTCGAAGGGATCGACGTGTCGATGATGGGCGTGGCCCTGCCGTCGATCCGGGCCGATTTAGGCATGTCCACCAGCGCGCTAAGTTGGGTAGTGAGCGCCTACGTGCTCGGTTACGGCGGATTCATGCTGCTCGGAGGGCGAGCCGCTGATTTATTTGGCCGGCGGCGAATGTTCCTCGTCTGGCTCTTCGTATTCCTTGTTTTCTCAGGCCTCGGGGGATTCGCTACCGAAGGGTGGGTTCTCATTGTCGCCCGGTTCGTGACAGGGGTGGCCGCTGCATTTATGACACCTGCCGGCCTTTCCATCATTACGACAAGCTTCCCCGAAGGCCCTCAGCGTAACAAGGCACTCCTGGTCTACGCGGGGACCGCGGCGGCAGGTTTCTCGCTCGGTCTCGTGACCGGCGGCTTGTTAACCTCGGTTGACTGGCGGTGGGTGTTCTTTGCTCCGGTCGTACTGGCACTGGTGATTCTCCTTGCCGCGATTCGTCTCATTCCCGGCTCGGGCCGCCAGGAGCGCTCATCCCATGGCTTCGATATCGCAGGAGCGGTTAGCGTGACGGGAGCGATGCTCCTCCTTGTCTCGGCTGTGGTCAATGCGCCTGATGTGGAATGGGGCATTACAATCGGCACGCTTGCCGCAGGACTTGTATTCTTGGCCGCTTTCATCATAATCGAGCGGCGGTCGGCCTCGCCGCTGATGCGACTCGGCCTCCTCCGTTCGGGCCCGCTCGTGCGCGCCAACCTCGGCGCGATATTGTTGGCCGGCTCCTTCTTCGGTTTCCAGTTCGTCGCCGTCCTCTACCTTCAGGAGCTGCGCGGCTGGTCGGCGCTCGAAACCGGTCTGGCGCTTCTGGCTGTCGGCATCGATGCGATACTCGCACCGACGCTCACCCCAAGGCTCGTGAGCCGATTCGGGAACATACGGGTCATATTCGGAGGCTTATGTCTTGCTGCCGTTTCTTATGCCCTGTTCCTTCCGGTTGGTCTCGATTGGAGCTATGCGGCCATGTTTCCGACCATGATTCTTACCGGCATCGCTTTTGCGCTGACCTATGGGCCGCTCACCATCGCGGCAACTGACGGCATCGCTGAAGAAGAACAAGGGATTGCCGGCGGCCTTCTAAGCACGTCGATCCAGTTCGGCGCGGCGCTCGGTCTCTCTTTGGTGACCGCCGTCAGCATTATCGCCACTGGAGCCGATGGATCGCCTCAGACCATGTTGGAAGGGTTTCGAACCGCTTTATTCATTCCGGTTGCCGCAGCCGTCCTAGGTGCAGCCATTACTGCGACCGGCCTTCGAAAGCGCAATGTACTTCAAAACATCAAATAAGAATACTGCAGGGACTCCCTTGCGGTACTTTACATACGACAAGGTTCCAATTTTTAAAAAAAGCACTCTATCAAAGCAGCGCCGCAAGCGCATGCTTTGATAGAGTGCTTCTAAAATCCGCATTACCGCATTCGCTGCGATACATTGC
Source organism: Paenibacillus harenae DSM 16969 (assembly GCF_000422465.1). GTDB lineage: Bacteria > Bacillota > Bacilli > Paenibacillales > Paenibacillaceae > Pristimantibacillus > Pristimantibacillus harenae. Next base: position 374,659 of record NZ_KE383845.1, read on the forward strand.
CTGGCCGAGTTCTGTCGCCGAACTATATCAGTCTGATCTCCAAATAGGAGACGCGCGAGTTAGTAGACCGAGAAGTGCCTAAGCCTTTGGAATCTTCAACACCGTCCCTGCTTTCACATCATCAATATTTACAATATGATTGAAATCCGCAATGAACGTCACATATTTGTCGGAGCCGTAATAGACTTTGGAGATGCTGTAGAGCGTCTCGCCGCTCTTTACGGTATGATCGGATGTCTCGTATTCGGGAAAAGATTCGGCTGCGCCATTTTCTCCAATCGGCTTGACGTTTTTCAGGGACGGAATGATGAGGTTGGTGCCTGCTTTCAAGCCTGCATTTTTATCAAGTTTGTTTTCTTTCGCAATATCATCCACATATTCCGCCGATTTATAGAACATTCTGGAAATCCCCGACAGCGTATCGCCCGCTTGGATCAGATAGGTAGCCGGCAACTTTATTTTCGAATAGTCTTTGGTTCCCTGCCGGCTGACATTCGAGCCTGTTGACGACAAGGCCGGGATCTTAAGCGTGTCTCCGGCTTTCATATCATTAATAAACAAGATATGATTATGCTCGGCCAGCAGCGCATAATGCTCCTTGGATTGATAGAACTTCTCGGAAATCAAGCTCAGCGTATCGCCTTTTTGGACCACATAGGTGGTTGGAAGCTTCACTTTCTTAGTAGGGGCTTCCGTTATTTCTTGTATCTGTACAGGCTTAGGCGTCTCCGTCAGCTTATCACTTTCACTGACCGGTGCGTTGGATATAGTAGGAGCAGGCTCTTCCGTCACATCATCGTAATCTGCAGGCTCTTGTTCCTCTTCACTGTCAACGGTTCCTGCGGGGATAGGGTCATCCGCCAATTGCTCGTTTCCGCCATTCCCGTTATTAATGGAATCCGAATCGGTATTTCCGACTGCAAGCGGAAGCTCAGAATCAACCTTATTCGTATATTGGTCGTACAATACTAAGCAAATGCCAACAAGAATGATGACGATCGCCAGATAGACGATGATATTGGTTTGCTTTAAAGATGCCAGGCTGCCTTTGGAATGCTTGCTGCTGCGTGTGGTTCTCTTATTCAAAACGTAATCTTCTCCTTTGTTCCTCAACTTAATCTTATTCTATCGGAATTATTGAGCCCTGTGGTATGGGCCAAAACAGCCAATTCATTCGTACGAAAAAATGCTCCGTATGCAACTCGCATCTAGGACTGCCGCGTGGTAGCACTTCGTTACGCTCCCTCAGAGAATAAGGTTTTTCTCACGAATACTCACTAATTCACAGGATAGGAGTTTAAATGATAACATAACATGGGCTAAGCAGTTCCGTTTGAGGGCATGCGGGAATAGAAGGCGTTGGTCTAATTACAACATCTTCCATATAAAGATTTACTGCACGTCTCACTCCACAAGGTCCTTGATTCACTCTCCCAAATCTCAATGGGTCTACGCCCTTACATTCCTTCATCCTATCTATCCAAGGTGTGAAGTCCGATCAACGTTAAGAGTCTATGCCCTAAAGCCTAAAAATATCGGCAATGACCAAAGCGTCCTTTGGGTCATTCCCAGAATCGACGCGTCGAACCGTGGAAAACATCGACGCCTGCATCGACTCTATAACGATCCGTACGGCGGTTTGTCTTCCCCCAGAGGATTTGTTAGGATAAAGTGAGGTTAGAAGTTTTACTATTAAAAAAGATAACTCGAGGTAATCATAGATGTATGAATTTACGCATGAGTTTGAAAAGAAAGAGAAGAAATTTAAGCTATATCTACTCTTATTTATTATTTCTTCACTAATATATCTAAGTCTTAGCTTTATGGACTTTTGGATTGGAAAAATCTCTGGTCTTCGCTTTGTTGTTAGTCTTTTATTTTATGTTCTTATCCTTTATTTTGGTTTACGTAGGAAGTTATGGGCTGAGTGGTTTATTAAATTTTTGGTCTGGATGAATATCATATGTCTGATGATAGTTGTTTTAGTTAAGATTTTAAAATGATATAGCTTTCAAAAATGCAGTTTTTTGATAGCTGATATTAAGCTGGCAGGTTAGTAAGGGAAACGATAGCAACAGTATCGGGGTAAAGCTATGGTCAAAAAAGCAACCGTCGTGTATAATGACAGTAAATATCTGGTATGCGCGACTGGCGTAAACGTGGAGAACCACGAGGGAGCGCATATTGCAAAAGCCGTACGCCTGGGCAAAGTATTTGATCGTCATTGATCGAATACTTTTTTTATTTTCCAATTGATGAAAGGGTTGGTGCAGGAAATGAGAATGGCGTTTGTGTTATTCGACGGCATGACAAGTATGGACTTTGCCGGGTTTTATGAAGCGATCACCTGGCTGGCAATCCTGAAGGCGAAAGAGAATGTAACGTGGACCTTTTGCGCCGACAAGACCGAAGTGACGGATGACCGGGGCCTGAAATTGAAGACGGACGAGGTGCTCCCGAATTTGGAGGGATTTGACCTCGTATTTCTACCGGGTGGCAACTCGACAAGAAAGCTTCGGTTCGACGAGGCATTCATGGGATGGATCCGGACCGCGGAGGCCGTTCCCAATAAGGTTTCCGTCTGCACAGGCGCCCTGCTGTTGGGAGCGGCTGGATTCCTGGAGGGGAAAAAGGCGACGACCAACTCGTCGGCTTACGATTTGCTGGCTCCGTACTGCGCGGAAGTCGTAAAAGCTCGAGTGGTGCGGGATGGCCATGTCTTCACCGGCGGCGGCGTGACGGCTTCCATAGATCTGGGCCTGTACATGGTCGAATGGCTGACAAATACGGACATCGCCCTTCAGGTGCAGAGGAAGCTGGAGTATCCTTATTATCAGGCCGGCAATTTGAGCGATGTATACATGAGGACTGAGTTATGAAACAATAAATTCGCCATCAACCAGCGTTACCGTAAAAAGCTCGTCAAAGCCTTCATTATACTCTGGTCTTTGCAGCTTCCCTAATGTGCTTTTAATACCCACCACCGGTACTACTTCTTTTCCGCTTCGAAGTTCATTTCTTAGAATAGATTCATCATAATCCGGCTCAAAATAATAGCCGATTATTTTAAAACCGTGACTTCGAGCTGCATCAATATACTTTTGGCGGTCTAGTTTAGTCGGATTCGTATTATCTACGACAAAGGACTGTTTTCCTTTCATAGAGGCTTCGAGGTAGAAAGCCTCTTTGCGCCTAGTTTTAAGCATATCCAGATTAATTCTCATATGAGTGTTAAAAAATCTCTCTTTATAAAAAGTTGACTTTCCTGAAGCTTGTATTCCGACGAAGATAATACATTCCATGCTTATTCACCCTCTGTCAGCCTTATATTTGAAGTTACCATCCAAAATCTGGAAAGTCCTTCTTGATTACAGAATAGTATCTTGGTAACATGTTTCCTCCAGAAGCTCTTCCTAGGGTGATCCGACAGGTTCATACTTCCAGCCCACAATGATCCAATCATAAAGCTCTTGCGAATTGAGGAAAGTAACCCAACAACCATCAGAAACAGAGTGAATGGTTTCATTTTCAATTTTCTTCACCCATGGATACTTTCACCATTTCTTTGGAAATGTATGTGCCCTAACTCGAACGTTTTTTGGACTATGCCGCCTGTTACAAATGAAAAAACTCTTCAAAGAAAACTTTTTTAAAATATCTTTCCGCATTTTAACTTGTATGGTAGTATGGTAGTTAAAGTTGGAAGGGATGATGGCATGGACTTCAACGTAAGGACGCAGTCCGTTTCCACCCGGGACGCGGTCTACGCGCAGCTTAAGGAACAGATCTTAAAGCTTGAACTTGCGCCGGGCACGCCGTTGTCCGAGAACGAGACCTCCGTTTTGTTCAAGGTCAGCCGGACGCCTGTAAGAGAAAGCTTCATGCGGCTCGCGCAAGAGGGTCTGGTTCAAGTGCTGCCGCAGCGGGGCACTTTCGTATCCTTAATCGATACGGTATTGGTCGAGGAGGCGCGGTTCATGCGCGAACAGCTGGAAAGAGCGGTCATCCGCCTCGCCTGCAGCTCTTTCCCTGAGGAAGCGCTGATGAAGCTGGAAAAGAATCTGGAGCAGCAGGCAGCCTGCGTGAAGGCGCATGATGACAAAAGCATGTTCGAGCTTGACGAAGCTTTCCATCGTATCCTGTTCGAAGGCTGCAACAAGAGCAACATTTGGGCAGTCATGCAGCAAATGAATGCTCATCTGAACCGCAGCCGCATGCTCCGGCTGGTTGCCGATCATAACTGGGAGGAGCTTTACGAGCAGCACTGGTCGATGGCCGAGGCGGTTAAAGCGCAGGATGGCGAGCGCGCCGAACGATTGATGACCGAGCATCTCAATCTGAACATCGCGGATCAAGCGCTGCTCAAGGAGAAATACCCGGAATATTACAAATGAACAACGATTACAAATGACAACGGGAGCTGATGAAGCGTGAAAATGACGTTCAGATGGTTCGGCGAGGGGAATGATACGGTTCCCCTCAGCTACATTAAACAAATTCCGGGCACGGACGGCATCGTCTGGTCGCTGCATGATGTCGCGGCCGGCGAGGAATGGCCGATGGAGCGCATTTTGGAAGTGAAATCGCAGGCAGAACAAGCGGGCTTACATATCGATGTCGTTGAAAGCGTTAACGTCCATGAGGATATTAAGCTCGGCTTGCCTTCACGCGAGCGGTATGTTGAGAATTATAAGAGAACGATAGAGAAGCTTGGAAGCGTCGGCGTGAAGGTGATCTGCTACAACTTCATGCCGATCTTCGACTGGCTTCGCACCGACCTTCATAAGGCGCTCGAGGACGGCTCCACGGCGCTGTTCTATGAGAGCAGCCGGATTGCGGATGCCGATCCCTTCCGCCTGGTCGAAGAGATCAACAAGAACTCGTCGCTTACGATGCCCGGCTGGGAGCCGGAACGGCTGCAGCATTTGACGAAGCTGTTCGAGGCTTATCAAGGCGTGACGGAGGAGCACCTGTGGGAAAACCTGCGGTATTTTCTGAACGAAATCATCCCGGTTGCCGAGCGCAGCGGAATCCGGATGGCGATCCACCCGGACGATCCGCCTTGGTCCGTCTTCGGTTTGCCAAGGATTATGACCTGCCAGGAAAATTTCAGAAGATTTCTGGAGTTGTACGACAGCCCTAATAACGGCATCACCCTTTGCAGCGGATCGCTTGGCGCGAATCCGGCTAACGACATTATTTCGATGATCCATGAATTCGGAGATCGCATTCCTTTCGCTCATATCCGCAACGTTCGCGTATATGAGAACGGAGATTTTATTGAAACCTCGCACCGTACGCAGGACGGAAACGTCGATATCGCCGGCATTGTCCGCGCTTATCATGAGATTGGATTTACAGGCTACGCAAGGCCCGACCACGGACGACATATCTGGGATGAGCAGTGCAGGCCCGGATACGGATTGTACGATCGCGGGCTAGGCATTATGTATTTGTGGGGACTTTGGGATGCAAACGAACTTCATTCCGGAAAGAAGGCGATAAGCAAATGACACAGCTTCCTATTCATGAATCCATAGCAGGCAAAGTAGCCGTCGTCACCGGCGGAGCAGGCGTATTATGCCGCGTAATGGCGCTGGAGCTGGCCCGTCAGGGGGCCAGGATCGCGATCCTGAACCGGACGGCGGAGAAGGGAAACGCCGTCGCAGAGGAGATTCGCGCCGCAGGCGGTTCCGCCATAGCGGTGGCTTGCGACGTTACTAGCGCAGCGAGCACAAGGGCTGCCGGCGATGCCGTGCTTGAGCGGCTTGGACCCTGCGATATTCTGATCAACGGGGCAGGCGGCAATCACTCTAGCGCGAATACAACGAACGAGATTTTTAAGCCGGAGCATTTGAACGCGGAGGGAGTCACGACCCTGTTCAATCTTAGCGTCGACGGCTTCCGCAGCGTGATGGATCTGAACTTCGTAGGCACGCTTATTCCGACGCAAATATTCGCCGAGCAGATGATCGGGCGGCCTGGCGCGGTTATCATCAATATTTCGTCCATGAGCGCTCCTTCCCCAATGACGAAGGTTCCGGCGTACAGCGCGGCCAAAGCGGCGGTCGTCAACTTCACGCAATGGCTGGCCGTTCACCTTGCGGAATCAGGCATTCGGGTGAATGCGATCGCGCCGGGCTTTTTCTTAACGGAGCAGAACCGCAAGCTGCTTACGAACGAAGACGGAAGCTTGACCGAGCGCTCGGGCAAAATCATCTCCCACACGCCGATGCGCAGGTTCGGCAAGCCGGAGGATCTGCTCGGCGCCTTGCTCTGGCTGGCCGACGAGACGACCGCAGGTTTCGTCACCGGTACGACGGTTCCCGTTGACGGCGGATTTTTGGCCTACGCAGGCGTTTAGGCTTAAGCTGTTCTTCCCGTCTCCCCTCCGTATGGAAAGGGCGGCGTTATGCCACCCTACAGGTGGAAAGGAGGGGGAAGCAGCGATGACATCACCTAAGAACCGCCGTGAAAACGCTTGGAACCAGCGCAAGCAAAATCAGCATCCGCACGGTAAAATAAAATCGTTCGAAGAGCTGAGCCAGCCGGACGACGGCTCGAAATCGAAGCAGTAGTCGGCGTTCGATCAGACTGCGGCTTGGACATAACACAAACTAAACGCGCCGCTGTGCGGTAAGTTAGACAAACAAAACCTCCGCTCTCTTGCTTTCTTTAGAGGGTGGAGGTTCTTTTATAAGAATCGCGGCTTTGCTCGGTTAATCTTTGACAAAAGCACCGTTAAATTGCGCAGCGGCAGTGAAATCAAGCTCTGTCAGGCCTCCGGCATGCCATGAGGTCATCCGCAGCGTCACCATTTTATAATCAATGGAAATAAAAGGGTGGTGATTAAGCCGCTCGGAAATAACCGCAATCCGGTTTACGAATTCGATTCCGTCCATAAACGTTTGAAAGCGGTACTTCTTCGCGATCCACTTGCCATCCTCCCGCTTCCACCCTTCGATTTCAGCAAGACCAAGCGCAATTTGCTCCTCCGTCAGTTTCATGGCTTCCACTCCTCCAAGCTGAAATGGTTCGTCCCGGTTATTCCGCAGATTCTATTTCGTAAAGCTCGCGCACATCGCATCCGACCGTATCGGCAATCGAAATGGCTGTCTTCAGCGGCATGATTCTCGTATTATCGATATAATCGATTAGCCGCTCCGGTCTAATCCGCAGCTCGGCGGCAAGCTGCTCCTTCGATATCCCGCGTTCAGCCAATCGCCGGTCCAGCAGGCAGCGTCCAAGCGTCAGCTTCATGGTCAGGCTCCCTCCATCACTTCAAAATCATACTATCATCATTGTAGCCGAAAACCGTTTCTATTTATGCAGGCTCCGCTTCAAGCTCATCGTATTGCCAAGACAATGGAAAAGCACCGAGCTAACGTAAAAGAGGTAGCCGGTGCTCTATTTTTTACTCAACCGCCATCATAATCTCCTCGTATTGTTCATCGAACGAGATGCGCAGCGATTGATTATCCAAGTACCACAGATTGTCCTCTTCGATATAATAGGTAATGCCGTCGATCGTCTCGCTAAGCGCTGGGCTCCTTGGCGTATCCTTCGTCACGCCCAGCGATAATCCGGGGTGAACGCTGCCGCAGCCGCCCAGCCGCACATAGATGCGAATGAAATCCCCATCCTTTAGCTCCATCTCCGTCTTATACCAACGCGCCGCCGGCTGCTCCACTATTAATCTCATGGCTGTCATCTCCTTCGTCCATATATCATAACTTATTTCTCTGCATGCGCATTCATTCCAGCCATAATCAGCGGTTTAGCGTGATCCGGCATTCATGCCAGCTATAATCAGGGGCACAGCGCGATCCGGCATTCATGCCAGCTATAATCAGGGGCACAGCGCGACTCGCGAAAGTTCCCGGTTCTTCGGGCTGCTCTCTCCCCCTCCATTGCGGCACGACTCCGAATATGGACCGGCTTATAATCGCCGCCTATTGTTCAATTGAGTTTCTGCTGCGAGGCAGTTGGCGCCAATTGTCGCAAACAGGCCAGCAAAATAGCGTAAAATCGTTTATCGTAATCGATTGAAAATCTCTTTCGGATAATAGATGGGTGTTTGTTTCCTGACTATTAGTATATTAATTAACACTTGTGGCGTAGTCAACTCCATTTGAAGCCCCATCTTCGCCAACGTTGGCTATGACAGCGCATATGAGAGGATGTCCCGGTTATGGTATCTGCCCCATTTTCTATGGTGGTTCCGGTCCATCAATAACTGCCTCTATTATCGTGCTATGGTGGTTCTGGTCCGTCAATAGCTGCCCCAATTGTCAGGCTATGATGGATCTGGTCCATCATAGCGACCGGTTCTTGTCCGGAACCGGTTCTATCCTGGATTTCATCCAGTGATTAGGGGCTTGCAGAGCCCCTTATGGCTTTTACGCTCTTTTTCGATGGATGAAATACAGGATAGCGTAAGTACGGGGCATGGACCATTCCGAACGACCGAACGTCAAATGACCGGGATTAGAGCTTTCCACTCTACTGGAATTTATAGTATGCTAGACCATAAGAGAGGAGAGGAATTTTATGGTTAAACAACTGATCGTCGGCGACGCAACGCATGAACTGGCCACTACGCGCCGCATTTTGGAACGCTTGCCCGAGGAGCATATGTCGTGGAAGCCGCACGAGAAATCGATGACGCTCGGCGGGCTGGCCACGCACCTGATCAACCTGCTGAACTGGCAAATCGCGATTTTTCAGTACCCGGAGTTCGATCTTTCGACCGTGCCGCTGCGGCGGGAGCCTTTGGAAAAACGCGCTGACGTTCTGGAGGAGTTCGACGCGAACGTCGAAAAGTTTGAAAAGCTGCTCGCCGAATGCGACGAGAAAACGCTCGGTGAAGAATGGACGCTGCGCCACGGCAACCATATCATCCTCCGCCAGCCGCGGGCGATCGCTCTCCGCACCTTCGGATTAAGCCACATGGTTCACCACCGGGCGCAGCTCGGGGTATACTTACGGCTTCTCGATATTCCGGTACCGGGCATCTACGGTCCCTCGGCCGACGAGGAAGCCTAATGAACTAAGTTTCTCGAACCCATATCCGCCAAAAAGTCGCAGGGCACCGGCATGGCCGCCGGTACTCTGCGACTGTTTTTATCGTCGTCGAATAGACGCTCGCATTGAACAAATGCGCGGCACCGCTGGAGAAGCGACAAATATGCGCATCGTGACAGGAAATGGGCAGAGCTCGTGCGCGAAAGACAAGATAACGCGTATCTGAAGGTGCGAGGCGAGTGACTGAGGTAGACAAATTACAGGATAGCGGCCCCGTCGTCACCAACCGTAACCGTGACAATGGGGCCGCCATCTATTCCTTAAATATGAACTGGCCGCAGATTCAGACTGAATGCCGGTTCCTCCTGTCCGCTTCCGGTGACGATCAGCCGGTCATCCGTTTGCCGCAGCGAAGGGGCCGGACGTTCGCTTCCGCTTCCGATGCGCAACGAGAAGACAAAGCCTGCTTCAGTGATTTGACGAAAGTCGATTATTCTCGGCTCTCCCGAATAGACAACCAGATCAACGCCCAGCTTATCGCCGAGCTCATTTATTTCCCATGCAAAGGCCGGCGCTCGGTCCGCAGCATCCGCTTCACTTTCCGAGAAAGCCGCGAACCAGGTTTGGAGACGGATACGCTCCTGACCGATCGATATCGTCACCTCTCCGCCGTCCGTATCCGCAACCGCGGCAACTCCGGCCAATTGGCCGCCCAGCTCCAGCCGCAGCCGGAAATCCGAGGCCTCGACCGAGCCGTCGATCCGGTCCAGATTCGGATGCGTGTCTCCGCCATTGGCAAGAAAATCAATGCCGAACAGCACATATTCCCGCTCCTGCCTGCTTTTGAACATAGCCGAGCAGTAGTCGTAGCCCTCATGAAGAAAACGCAGCTGCATATACGTCGGCTCGCCGCCGTTGTCTACATAAGCGAGCAAGGCGCGCTTCTGATTCCACAGCATCTCATGATCGAAGCTGCCGAGCGAATAATGCGGCTGCATCCAGGTCGTCGCCCGCCTTGCCGTGCCGTCCCCCTCATCGCCCGCATACAGCTGCCGCAGCTCTCTTTCCTCGCGGATCACGAACCAGTCTGCAAATTCAGGCGGACATTCCATCCCGCTCTCATACCATTCCGTATCATATGGGAGCTCCTCCCAGGGGAAAAACAACAGCTTGCCCCCGGTTGCCAGCTGCAGGAAGGCTTTGCATGAGTCGCTAAGCAGCGTACTGTAGCAGCGGCTGTGCGGTCCGGACCACTGCTTCGTCGCGGCATGGAAATGCTCGGCTACCGTCTTCCAGGTCATATGGAGAAGCGCATCACTCAGCCGCTTCGCTTCCTCATTGACGGTCTCCGCCTTGATCTTGGAGAGCTCCAGAATCGCGATGTGCGTATACGTCGGGCTGTTGTATTCTTGGAATACCCGCCGTTTCTCCGTATGAGCGTAAAGCTTCTTCAGCCGCTGCAAGCCATATTCCGCATACTCCTGCCGTCCCAACAGCTCGCCCGCAATGAGCGTAACGAACGCGCCCATGATGGCGATATTCGTATATGAAGGCCCGACATCCCGTTTCATTATGGCGTCGCATGCGTAACCGATCGATTGGATGACCGATGCACGCAGCGCTTCCGGAAAACGATGGCCGTGACGCTTAACCGCAAGCACCAGCTGCTTACCGATAAAATCCGCCCAGTTCCAGTCCGGCGGAGACATCTGATCGAGCGGCTCCTCATAGAACCAGGACCATATGCCGAAAGTGTTACGGCTGCGGTCCGTATCCTGCAGCGATACGATTTGTCCGAGAATATCGAATGACCGCCGCTCATATTCCGGAAGCTCCGTATCGAGCAAAGCCAGCGCATAGATGACCGAATTCCTGGTCGAATGAATGAAATCGGTCTGCTTGATTTGCGTATGATAGCCGGGACTGCTGAACCTCGATTTCAATAGACGGATATCCGCGTTATAGAAAGTCTCCATCTCAGCCACTTTGCCGATGATCATTTGCTTCGGATCCAACATTTGCGATGTCATTGTTGTTTCTCCCTTCCATTGCCGCCATGAGCGATCTAATCCATCGTAAGCGCTTCCGTCAGCAGCTGCATCGTCAGCCCTTGCCCGTAGAGGGTCGGATAAATTCGGATTTCATTATACGCATCCTCCGTCTTCATGACAGGTGTGCCGCCCGATACGCCTCCGACCTCGCCGTCGTCCCGAATGAACGGCAGCAGGCCGTCCAACGTCAGACGGGCGCTTTCCAAATACGACGAATCCAATAGACCTGTCCGCATGCCTTTCATGAAGCCGCATGCAATGCCGGCGCTGCCTGACGATTCCTTATAGAAATCCGGCCGGTCAAGCACGGTATGCCATAATCCGTCTGCCGCTTGATAAGACAGCAGCCCCTTCGCGAGCGCCGAGTAGCGCGTACGCAATTCATCGGGAATGTCCGTCAGCCCGCCGATCTCTTCCACAATTTCCGGCACGGCCAGCGTAATCCACGCATTCGCGCGAGTCCATCGCACAGCCGACATATGATTGCCCGCCTCGCAGTTCCAGCCGTGGAATAAAACGCCGGTCTCCGGCTCCTGCAGCAGGCGCAAATGAAGCATCGTCTGCCGCAGCGCTTCCTCCGCTGCGGTCCGATCGCCTGTCAACCCGGCATGCCGGGCCATAAGCAGGACGGCCATATAGACCGTATCCGCCCATACCTGCTCGCTGAACTGCACCGATTCGGTGACCGTATGCTCGAATGCCCCCTCTCTCGTGCGCGGCGCCTCATGCATCATCCAATGGACGATTTTCTCCGATTGCCGCAAGTACCACTCCTCCTGCGTCTGGCGGTACAGCTCGGGGAACACGGCGAAAGGCGCCATTGCGTTAATCACTTTCACGCTGCCGGCTTTCTCCTTGTTGCGCTCCGCCCATACCTGCACATAACGGATAACCACCCGGTTCTGAATCCGCTTCCCGTATTCCATCAATGAAATGATGCCCACCCCCGGCACCCAATCCCAGTGCTCGATGTCCATCCCCCAGCTGCCGCGGTGATCGCCGGTCATGTAATGGAACAGCTTCTCCAGTCTTGCATGCAAATATCGATCAGCCATACCTCTTCCTCACCCCGCTTTATCCTTCTTCGGGCTTCTTCCGCTGCCGGTATTCGGTCGGCGTCAGCCCCGTTATTTTTTTGAAAATGCGCACAAAGCTGTTCACGTTCGTATACCCGACCTGCTCGGCGATATCCTTGATCATCGCCTCCGATTCCGTCAGCAGCTCCTTCGCCTTGTTCATGCGAATATCCATCAAATAATCGATAAAATTGCACTCTTCCTGCTCCTTGAACAGCTTGCTCAAATGCGAGACGCTAATGTGAAATTCGCTTGCAAGCAGGTTAAGCGACAAATCGCTCCTCCTATAGTGCTGATCCAAATACCGCAATACTTTGTCGATGACGTCATTTTTCTCCCGGCTGCCGCGCTTGGCCTGAATGCTTTCCACATAACGTCCCAAGGCTTCCATCGTAAAATGCTCCAGCTGCTCCAACTGCTCGTATTGGCTCAGCAGCTCAACCATCCCGTGCTCGGGAAAAATATCGGCGGAATCCACGCCGATCTCCGCTGCCGCGGTAGCCGCTCTCATCAAACATTGCACGATCAGCTGCCTGATGATCTCCGGGCGCACGTTATTTTCCGAGAACGCTTCAAACCACTTGCCGACCTGCAGCCGCAGCTTCTCAAGATCGGCCAGCTTCACGGATTGGACCATGCCGTCGGTCATGCCGAACAACCGGTAGTACTGCGGCGATTGCTCATTCGTAATATCTTCCTTCGTAATGATCGAATTGCCGCCAAGCACAAGCTTGTAGCCAAGCGCATCCAAGGACTGTTTATAAGACAAATGGATGTCGCCGATGCCGCTCACCGCGTTGCCGATCCCGACCGTAATCGTCCGGTTGAAATATTCGCGCACGAAATCCTTCATTAAATCCGCAACCGCTACCGCCCTCATCATATGGCGCTCCTCGTCTCCTTCGTCCTCGAAGCTCATAATGACAACGCATTTGCCGTTATCCATCTCCGCGGCGATCCCTTTGCTCTCGGCATTCATCAGCTCCTCCGCGACATTGCACAAAGCGTAGGAATACAGCTGCAAATCGCGCGGCGTAGGGATTTCGTTCTTATTGTCAAATTCGAGGCTCATGACGACAAAATGTCCTTCATGCAGGGATAAGCCAAGCATATCCATATAAGGCTGAAGAGCGGCCGAGGTTTTGCGGCGGCTCGTAAGCAGCTCTTTGAGCAGCTGCCATTTGATCATCGGTTTGCTCTCGTTGAACTGCTTGTTCAGCAAATTCCGGTCCTCCATAATATGCTGGACCGTCGATTCGAAATACTGAAATTCATCCGTATATTTCCGCACGGACGGGCTTCGCGAATCCTTCTTCAATTGATTCATCATCGCTTGCACGAAGCGGTTGACCGGCTTAAGCGTCCACCGCCCAACCAGCGTCGCTGACGCCGTCGCAACCAGGAACAGGACGACGGCCAGCACGATCAGACCGTTGCGGATGAGCAGCAGCGGCCGGATAAACTCCGCTTCCGGCATGATATGAACCATTTTCCAACCGGTATGCTTCATATCGGCGTAAAACAGCGAAGACCGCGTCTGCTCGACATCGGCGGAGAAGAAGCCCTCCGGCTCCGGATCATTCAGGATACGGCTAATGTAAGGAAATTCGCTGATGTCCTTGCCGAGCTTGCTTTTATCCCCATGCAGCACGACGATGCCGTTCCGGTCGATCATGAAGGTCTGGCCCTTTTCCTCTGCCGACGTGTTCCGGATTAAGCCGTACAGCATTTCTTCCTTGATATTGACCGCTATGGCGCCTTTGCGGGCACCAGGCTTATGAATGAGCGGATAGGTTCGGACAAGCGTCACCACATTGCGGAAAATCGGGTCTTCGGCCATGTTTAACGTGAGCTTGCGTGTCGTCATCCAGTCCATATACCCTTCGAATTGTTGAAACTCCGCGATCCATTGATAGTTTTGCCTCAGCTCCTGCTCCGTCAGGTCATTGCCGGTAACGAGCTTCTGCTTCGGGTACGAATACATGTCGATGGATAAAATGTACCGGTTGCTGTTAATCACGTTGTAGATGCTGTTGGAGATACGGACCTCATTGTTCAAGCTCTCCGCTTCGATCAGCTCCCGGTCGTAGAAATGGATGACTTCCTCCGCTGTCATAAGCGAGACGGAAGCAAAATCAATTTGCTTCAAAACGAGCTCGAGCTTCTGGTTCAACTGCCGGAGCAGCTCCATGTTGGTGCTCGTCAGCTGCCCCTTCTGCTGATTGGTGAACAAATAATACGTGAAAAAAATCGAGGAGGAGACGAGCAGAAACAGAACAATCGATAGTATTGCAATCGCTTTCGCCAATCGTTGATTCTGAAGCTGCTTCATGGTCCCCTACCTCCGCAATCCGGTTTGTCTATTCAAAGGTTGATTTGTTCTCTTCGTACCAGGCGTTCGCCACTTCCTCCGCCTTCGCTCCGCCAAGCCGCTCCCATTCCTTGCGGATTTCTCCGAGCGCCCACTCCGCCGTATATTTCGGTCCTTGCGTCGTCGCTTTCGCCCGTATTTCGTTAAGAAACGTATCGAACGTCGAGCGGATCTCGTTAATTTCATCGAAGTTCGGCTGGAACGGAATATCGCGGCGGAATTCATGCAGCAGCGCCGTATTCAGCGCGGCTGCGCTCAGCTGGGCGACCTGCTGCGACAGCGGATCATCCGCCGCCTTCAGCGGCAGGTCCTCCGCCTTCACGCCTTCCTGGCGCAGCACCGCATACTCGGCCGCATACCGGACTTCCTTCTCAAACTTCGCGCCGTCCAGCTGCTTGGGAACGCCGTTCACCATCTCATAATGCGTGCCTTCCATGCCGTTCACCAGCGTATACCAGCCTTTGTCCATCAGCCAATCCAAATATTTGACGGCTGTCTCCGGGTCCTTCATATCCTTGCTGAACGCGATAAAGAACGACGGCGGCGCTTCCTGGTATGTGCCGTAATGGCCGTTCTTCGTAGATACCGCCTCCAGAGGAACCGGCTTTGCATCCGGCACCGTCGTCAACAAATCGCGGTTGAGCGGCTCGTTGCTCCATTGGCCGAGCAGGATGCCCGCTTTGCCCGTCGTCCATAATTGGTTGGAGCGCTGGTTCGTCGTATCCGTCAAATATTCGCGGTCGACGAGACCCAGATCGTACAGCTGCTTCTCCAGCGCGATCGCATCGCCGTACCGGTCCAGCGTCGCCCCGAACTTCATTTTGCCATCCTCCAAATACCAGTGATTGAAGCTCGCCCCGTTCAACGCCGCATAAATATCGGACTTGTTGCCGCCGACGATCGGCGTGCTGTCCGGATAATGCTCCTTGAATTTCTTCGCGACTTCAACCAGCTCCTCGACCGTCGTCGGCGCCTTCAGATCAAGCTCATCCAGCCAATCCTGCCGGATCCACATCGCATGGTTGGCTACTGCCGTGATGGCGCGTTTCGAAGCAACCGCATACATTTCTCCGTTGAAGGTCAGGTAAGGAACAAGCTCCGGATTTTCTTCCAGGTATTTTTTGTAAGAAGTGCTGTATTTCTCGATATACTCGCCGACCGGCTGAATCGCTCCTTGCGATACGAGACGGCCGATATAGTTGCGGTCATATTCCCAGATCAGATCAGGCGCCTGACCGGATGCAATCATGATGTTCAGGGTGTCCTGCGCTTTATTCCGGGGTACCGGGGCGAAGGTGACGTCGATACCCGATTGCTCGCGGATCCAGTCGACCCAGCGGTTCTCCTCATAGGTGCCTTCGTCGCTCGATACTTGGCCGCGGTCGAACATCGAGATGCTGACCTTCTTAGGCGCCGCGCTGTTGCCGTTATTGTCCTTCTGCTGATTTCCCGAAGACGGGGCATTGGCCGGCGCGCCGTTATTGCCGGAGCAAGCCGTTACGGCAAGCATGATGATCAAGACGATCAATCCAACCATTTTGCTGCCGTGAACTCTGTTTGTCTTCATTTCTTTGACCTCCTCAACATTAACCATATTATATCATTACGCCTATGAGAGCGCGTTCGATATCGGACGAAAATCGTTCTCTTTTACCCTTTGACCGAGCCGAGCAGCACGCCTTTAATAAAATGCTTCTGCAGAAACGGGTAGACGCACAGAATCGGAACGATGGCGATGACGATCGCCGCAGCACGGATACCCTCCGGGGTTATAAGGGTTTGCGTCACGCCTTCGCCGGCACGAAGCATTTCCGGACTGATCAGGTCGATCATTTGATACAGCTTCACCATCAGCGACAATTTGTCCGTGCTGCGGATGTAGATCAAGACATTCATATAGGAATTCCACCAGCCCACCGCGTAGAACAGCGTAAGGGCGGCAAGAACGGGCTTCGCCAGCGGCAAAATAATTTTCCATAAAATAAGCGCATCGCCCGCGCCGTCGATGGCGGCCGATTCCTCGAGCTCTTCCGGGAGTCCTTCGAGAAAGGACTTCATGACGAACATGTTGTAGGCGCTCATAAGTCCCGGCAGCCATAACGACCAGTAAGAATCGACAAGGCCAAGGCTGTTGACGACCAGGAAGCTTGGGATGATCCCGCCGCTGAAGAGCATCGTGAACAGAATGCCCATCAGCATCGCATTTCGCCCTTTTAACCTGGACTTGGACAGCGGATAAGAAGCCATAATCGTGAACAGCATGTTCAGAGCGGTGCCAACGACGGTGATGATGATCGTGTTTTTCATAGCGACGATCAACTGACCGTCGCGCAGCAGGTTTTTGTAAGCCTCCATATTAAACTCGACCGGCCACATAAACACTTCCGCCGCATTGATCGCCCGGCTGCTGCTGAGCGAAACCGCAATAATATTGATGAATGGAAATAAGGTCGCGTAGGCGCATGAGGCCAGCAAAATAAAGTTAAGCCATCTCAGCCACCCGGACGCGGAAGCGGCGTTAGCTCCCCGGCTTCGAAGCATGCTCATCCCCTCCTTTCTCAATCGTCACCATAAGCCTCGCTCCCCCATCGCTTTAATGATCCGATTGACCGCGATGACCAGAATCAGGGCAATTATCGATTGGAATAAACCTAATGCCGTCGTATAGCTGTACTGCAGATTCACGATGCCCCGCGTGTAGACGTACGTGCTTATGACCTCCGATACGCTCGATACGGCGTTATTCCGCAGCACGAAAACCTGCTCGAAGCCGACGTCCATCATTTTGCCGACCTGCAGAATGAGCAGAATGGCGATCGTGCTGCGGATGCCCGGCAGCGTCACATGCCAGATTTGCCGCGCTTTGCGCGCGCCGTCTATTTTGGCCGCTTCATATAAGGTAGGATCGATGGAGGCCATCGCAGCCAGATAGAGGATCGTGCCGAATCCCGCTTCCTTCCAAATGCCGGAGGCGATGAAGGAGACCGGCCACCAGAACGTATCGGCCAGAAAATAAATCGGCTCCAGGCCAAACAGCTCAAGCACGTAATTCAAAAAGCCGGTCGACGGAGACAGCAGCGCTATGACGATGCTTCCAAGCGCGACCCATGAGATAAAGTGCGGGATGTAGAGCAGATTTTGCAGCGTTCGTTTGTACCACTCCACACGCACTTCATTAAGCAGAAGAGCCAAAATAATCGGCGCCGGAAAGGCGAATACGAGATGATACACATTCAGCACCAGCGTATTGCGCAGCACCGCGTAGAAATCCGTGCTCGAGAACAGCTTGACGAAGTTATCAATGCCAACCCACGCGCTTCCCCATATGCCGTCGGCGAGACGGTAATTTTTGAAGGCGATGATTTCGCCGAACATCGGGCCGTATTTAAAGAGCAGCAAGTACGCAATGACCGGAACCAGCATCCCGTACAGGAAGCGGTTCCGCGAAAGCTCCTTCCGGAAGGAGCGGCTGCGCTTGATCTGCATTTCTTTCGTTCCCGCATTCAGCTGCCCTGCATTTGGCATTTTTATTTCCCCCTTTCGCCGGTTGAGTCGATGTATTCCGCTGTTCAAACCTATCACAGCCCGTATCGGCATCGAAATCTTCACTTCTTGTGCCGGTACTCATGTTCGGCGAAAATCAACCCGCATTTTTTGTGATGCTATTCTTTTTCCTTTAAAAAGCCGGTTTCTGCGCAAAAAAAAACGGCCGAAGCGCTCATTTGAGCGGTTCGGCCGGCGGATGTCCAAACTTGTAAAGCCGCGCAGCATCAACACATCCCGTCTTACTTTATTTTCTGACTACACCTAACTTCCGATTGGTGGGTGCGCTATTTAATGATCTTAAGTATGAATTCCCTGACAAAGAAAACAAGATGAGCCGCTCCCTCCGCAAAAAACGATTAATTGGTCATTGACAACGATAATGAGAACCGTTATCATTCAAACGTAGGAAGTACTGAGATTCGTTTTCAAAGAATGGCGGATGGCGATGTCACGGCAAGTACAAATCAGTTATCCCTAGCCTATGGCAGCCGGCATTCCCGGACGGCTGGTTTACGGCGCTTGTCGGCGTTCGGCCGTTATCCCCATCAGAAAGGCATTAGGAATTTTTCTGCGGAAGACAACCTGATGATCGAATGGCCTTGCAAGCGACTAATAAAACATTTATTTGGGGGTAGCAACAGATCATGAAAAAATTGCTAAGCATTATGGCGGTATCTTTAGTTATGGCCATTATCGCCGCAGGATGCGGGGCCGGTAACAATAACGGAGGCGGAGCGTCAAGCAGCTCGAGTCCTTCGGTCAATCCTTCCGCCAGCCCATCTACGGAAGCCAGCACGATCGTCATTGAGCATGCCAAAGGCAAAACGACATTAGACAAGCCGGCGCAGCGCGTCGTCGTGCTCGAATGGATATTCACCGAGGATCTGCTCGCTCTGGGTTTGCAGCCGATCGGGAACGCAGACAACAAGGAGTTCACCAAATGGGTGACTTCCGAAGTTCCGCTGGCTGGCGACGTAACCGACGTAGGAATGCGCTGGGAGCCGAGCATGGAGACGATCGCTTCATTGAAACCGGATCTCATCATTTCCAACACCGACAACAACGCGGCTATCTACGATCAACTGAATGACATTGCGCCGACCATCGAATTCGATCCGTATCCGGATGGCGTTGACCAATACACGCGTACCATCGATATCTTTAAGACCATTGCGACCGCAGTAGGCAAGGAAGCCGAAGCTGACCAATACCTGATCGACCTGGATCAATACTTTGCGGATGCCAAAGCCAAGCTGGCCGCAGCGGGCAAAGAAAATTTCAAGTACGTCTTAACCCAGGCGTTTACCTCGCAGAACAATGCGGCATTAAGATTGTTCACGGATTCGTCCGTCGTTTCCCAGACGCTGGCCCGTATCGGTCTTGTAAATGAATGGAAATCAGACAAGTTCATGAAATACGGCTTTACAGACTCGACCGTCGAGGCTCTTCCCGCGGTAACGGACACAAACTTCCTCTATATCGTGCAAAAGGATGACGACGTCTTCGCCAACGCGCTGAAGGACAATTCGGTTTGGAAAGGTCTCAACTTCGTCAAAGAGAACCGTACTTATGCTATCGACGGAAGCACCTGGACGTTCGGTGGTCCGACCTCTTCGAAAGTTCTCGTGGATCGCGTCGTTGAAGTTTTGACCAAATGAATACGGCCATAGATACGCATAAGTCATTTTCAAGTACGGCCGGCAGCAAAAGTATAATTGCGATATTCGGGGGCGGCGTTGTCGCCCTCGTTATTCTCATGTTCGCGAGTTTATGTTTTGGAGAAGCGAATGTTTCCGTAACCACGGTCATTGCCGCTTTGCGGAACCGCCAGGACTTGATGGATCACAATCTGGTATGGGATATCCGGATGCCCCGCATGATGCTGGGCCTTCTTACCGGTGCCGGGCTGGCCATTGCCGGAGCGCTGCTCCAGACGATTACCAAGAACCCGCTGGCCGCCACGGATACGCTCGGCATTAACGCAGGCGCGTATTTCATGGTGGTGCTGGGCACGATTTTCTTTCCTGCCGCGCTTCATCAGTCGCCTTTCCTCATCGCTGTTCTGGGAGGAGCGGCTGCCGCTATGGTAGCCTATATTTTGGCAGGCGGCAAAGCGTCAAGTCCCATCCGGCTGGCGCTGTCGGGAATGATCGTGTCGCTCGTACTCGCCTCCTTCACGAACGCGCTGCATATTTTCTACGCTTATGAATCTCAATCTCTATTCTTATGGGGCGCAGGCTCGCTTAACCAGCTGGATTGGAGCGGGGTGCAGTATGCTTGGCCTTGGACTATGGGAGCGGTCGTTCTGGCTTTCCTGCTTGGCAAACAGTTCGACGTACTGGATCTTGACGAAGCGACGGCCAGGTCGCTCGGGCAGAAGGTCGATCTTACCCGGTTTCTCGGTTTGGCGCTTTCCGTGCTTATGGCGGCCGTCGTCGTCAGCGTCGCCGGTCCGATCGGATTCGTGGGTCTGGTCGCTCCCCACCTTGTCCGCCTAAGCGGATTGCGCTCGCATCGCTCACTTATTCCGGCCACCGCGTTGTGGGGTGCCGTCCTCATTACCGGTGCAGATGTTCTTGCCCGCATGGTGCGGAGCGGAATGGGGGAGGTGCCCGTCGGCGCGGTCATGGCCGTCATCGGTGCGCCGTGGTTAATCTGGCTGGTCCTGCGGAAAATGAAGGCGATATCCGGCTCGGCGGGCAGCGTCACCATGAGCGTCGCGGGCCGACCGATGAAGATCCGTTATACACGGCTGGCCGTCATTTTATTCGTACTCGTTATAGCGCTTATTCTGGCAAGCATGACGATGGGGGCGACGCAAGTGCCGATCAGGCAGCTATGGGCGAGTCTTATCGGCTCTGACAACGCTGCGGGCTATTCGGTACTTCTCAACTTGCGGCTGCCGCGGACGTTGGTATCGGCCGGTGCAGGTATCGCCCTGGCGGTCAGCGGCGTGCTCATCCAAAGTGCGGTCCGCAATCCGCTCGCCGACGCCTCGATAATCGGCATCACCTCGGGTGCGGGCTTCGGAGCGCTCGCGGTGCTGATCGCCTGGCCGCAGCTGCCGATCTCGTTGTTGCCCATCGCCGCAATCATCGGCGCCGTGGGATCCGCCGCGATCGTATTCGCTTTCGCTTGGCGCAAGGCGCTTAATCCATCCGTTCTGATCCTGCTCGGCATCGCGGTATCGGCAATCGGGGCGGCTGGCATCCAGGTGCTGATCGTGCGCGGCTCGCTCTTCGGAAGCACGGGCTTCATCTGGCTGACCGGCACGACTTACGGACGCAACTGGGATCAGGTGAATACCATCGCGATATTTTTGCTCGCGCTGCTTCCGCTCGCCTGGTATCTGGGGCGGCGGTTCGACCTGCTCGCCTTCGGAGACGACACATCCACCGGCTTCGGCTTGCCGGTTCGCGGCACGAGATTGGCCGCCATGGCGGTCGGCGTGCTCCTGGCGGCGGGCGCCGTCGCTTGCGTCGGCACGATCGGCTTCCTGGGCTTAATGGCGCCGCACGCTGTCCGTGTCCTGATCGGGCATAACACGAGGCATTCGATCGTGCTGTCCAGCCTGCTGGGAGCGCTGCTCCTCGTGCTCGCGGATACGGTGGGCCGGACCGTGATGGCTCCCGCGGAAATCCCGTCCGGAATATTGATCACGCTGCTGGGAGCGCCTTACTTTCTGTTTCTCATGTTCCGGACTTTTGCGCAAAGAGCGTGACAGCTGTCTGTGACCTGCGGCAATGATAAACTCAAGTGTTTAAGAAAAACCGTCAGGGATAGGTTCGCTCCCTGACGGTTCTATACTTCTGCACGTATCCTGCGTCTATTCTGCAGCTAAGTTACGGACGCCCTCAATTCTGTGCGCATGACCGTGTATCAGAAAATGGAACAGTGCCTTGATTCGACGTTACTTGAAACACTTCTTCCTCCGGCAAACGGCTCCACAGTCTAAAAAAGGCCATCCAATGAATGACCTCTAATGAATGACCTCCAATGAATGACCCGCTTTAATTATCCTGCCGGCCGCCTAGCAGCCCTTCTTTCGTCCGCTCCTCGCATTCCGACCAGTCCGCATTCATTTCGTCCGTTCCAGCGCCGCCAGTCCTAACGCGAGCGAGCCGCATAAGCCGGCATTGTCGCCAAGACCCGGCGAAACGATATATTCGTCGATGCCGGTCAGGAGCGGCGCCGCGCTGACGTAGCCGTTCAGATTCCGGCTGACCTCCGCCCGAATCATCGGCAGCAGCTGCGGCTGATGCATAACGCCTCCGCCTAGAATAACCCGCTTCGGAGAGAGCAGGAGAATGGCCGATGTCACAGCTTGTCCGAGGTAATAAGCCTCCATCGCCCATGCCGGATGATCCGCTCCCAGCTCGCTGCCCTTCACGCCCCAGCGCTTCTCGATAGCGGGACCTGCCGCCATGCCTTCCAGACAATCGCCGTGGTACGGGCAATTGCCTTCGAAGCGGTCCTCCGGATGGCGCCTGGGCAGAATATGCCCGCCTTCCGGGTGCACCAAGCCGTGTACGAGCTTGCCCTCGGAATAAACGCCGACTCCGATCCCCGTTCCAACCGTAAAATAAATGCAGCTGTCCAGCCCCCGGGCAGCGCCCCAGACGGCTTCGCCGTAGGCGGCCGCATTCACGTCCGTATCCCAGCCGAAAGGAACATCAAATTCCCGCTTGAGCGTATCGAGAAATGGAAAGCCCGACCAGCCCGGCTTCGGCGTCGTCGTTACGCAGCCGTACGTATCGCTTGCAGGATCGATATCGATCGGACCAAACGTTCCGATCCCGATCGCCTCTGCTTCCTTATCCTTGAAATAAGCGATCACCTGCTCCATCACCTTCTCCGGCTGCTCCGTAGGAAAGCTGATCCGGTTCTCGATGACCCCGTTCTCATTGCCGATCCCGCATACAAATTTCGTTCCGCCCGCTTCGATTGCTCCAATTCGCATCCTCAATTTCCCCTCTTCCTTCAAATCGCTCAAATGGCTGCCCCGTCGGGGCAGCCTGGCACAGCTTCCAATACTATAAGTATATCGACTTCATTGCCCAGATGTCCAATGACCGGATTTTCGCTTTCCCGCTGCCCTGCAGGCGTAAGCCAAGCGAATCCGTACGGCTCGGATAAACCCTTGTCGTTAAGCTTTTCAGACCGTTCGCATAAACCTCGATCATGGAACGGTCCATATAGATGTGCAGCCGGAGCGCCTCTCCCGCTAGGTCAAGTCTACCCGACTGAACGCCGCGCGTGCGCTCTTCCATAGACAGAGTCGCTTTCTCCCGGTCTACGCCAAGCTCGGAGCTCCGGCGATCATAGTAGATAAGCGTTTCTTCGTCCCGTGACGGAGACTGCCTTACCCAAATGCCTTGACGGTCCGCCGGGTCCTCCTCCTCTTCGAATTCGACCTGAATCTCCAGCATGTCGCCCTGCACGAGGGCAAGTTCAAGGTTGGCTTCCAAGGCCGTCATGTCCCGGAGCGAGCATAGCCGTTCGCCCCGCAGCGACTCCAGCTCCTCAATCGGTTCTACACCGAGCCGCCCGTCATTTCTCAGGAACACGCTGACCGGCAGCCCGGCATTATGCGCCCAGCCGGAGTCGTAATCGAGCTGCGGCGTCCGCTCCCCCTGCGCGATCGTAAAAATAATATTGCGTCCGGTTCGCGGGTCGACCATTCCGCTCGGCCCCGTAAAATGAAAATCCCCTACGTCAATGAGCTGAGGCTCCTCATGATCGGGATCGAACCGGACTTCAACCCGGTCGAACTCCCCGATCCAGTAGAACACTTCGACATCGGCGTCCGGTCCGAGCGGGCTGATCAGGAACACATGCTTCTCGCGTCCCGATGCGTCCTTCCCGAGCGGCAGCAGCACGGGCAGCTCCCACATATTGCCGAGAAACGGGAATTGCTGCGGATCGCTCACGCAGAACGGACCGTGATACGTCCAATCGGTCATATTGGCGGACGTATATGCGAGGGCCGTGCCGCCGTACCCGTCCGTGCCCGAGCCGATCAGCAAATACCACAGCTCGCCTTCCTTCCATACGAACGGATCGCGGAAGTCTCCGAACAGGCCCTGCCCCCTCTCCTGCACGATCAATGGTACAGGATGCTTAACCCAGTCCGTCAGGTCGCCGTCTCCGTCCTGCAGGAAGAGGCTGCGCGCCATTCCGACCCGCTGGTTCGGCGCTGCGCTGTCGTCTCCAGCCGTGAAGAACAGGGCAGGTACGCCCGTCTCATCATAGGCTGCGCTGCCCGACCATACGCCGTCCGGGTCGACAGCTCCCTTCTCGGGCGCAAGCGCGATCGGCAGGTCCCGCCAGTGCACCATATCCTCGCTGACCCAGTGCCCCCAATGAATTTGTGCCCAGTACGGCCCCTGCGGATTGTGCTGATAGAACAAATGATACTTTCCATTAAAATAAATCGGGGCATGCGGCTCGTTCATCCAATGAACAGGCGGGCTCGCATGATATTGCGGCCGATGCCGGTCCTGCAGCAGCGGCGTCCGGTCCAGCCGAATATCGGCCGGCGAAATCGCCGGCGCGCTGCCGCCGTGCAAGAGCAGCGCTTCCTGATAAGAAGCGGCGATCTCGACGGCGGACAAAGCGCGGCTGTAGATACGCACATCGTCCATCAGACCGTCGAACATATTGTGCCGGAACGCCTCGGCCAGCACCGTGGCCTGATTATTTTTCCCGATCAGCAGATCCGCACCGCTTGGGGTCATTCCCGTATCCAACGGCGTCGTCTGCTCGGCGACTTGCTCCCCGTTCAAGAAAAGCTTCATCATCGCGTCGTCCCTGCTGAAGGTGGCCGCGATATGCGACCACTTTCCCTTCTCAAGCGGACGGTGACGGCACCATAGCTCTTGCCAGCTTCCGCCAAGGCCCAGCTGAAGCGACCATGAGCCGTGCCTGTACATACCGAGCACATAACCCTCCGCCGCTTCCCGGTCATGTTGATTCACGATCGCGGATAGACGCTTCTCCGCTCCCCATTCATACGAGCGCGGCGCAACCCAGGCGGATAGCGTGAACGCATCGTTCAGCATGGGAGCGCCGGCGGCCTTCCGGGTAATCCAAGTCGAATACCCGTCGAACAGAAGAGCCCCTCCGCAAACGCCCGGACGCCACTGCGGGTCAGCCGGGTCGGTAAATCTAGCCTGAAGCAGCGCATAGGAAACGATATCCTTCATTCCGCTTACCGTGTCCGCCGCGGTGGCGCCCCGCCCCTCATCCAATGGCCAATGGGCGGCAAGTCCGCTGCCATCCTGCAGATTCCAAACTCTATTATCCATAATAACCGTCCTCCCGCTTCGGGCATCCTTATTTGATTGCCGCCTCAGCCGCTGTGAGCGCATGAATCGATCTTAGAGGATACAGCCGCAGCGACCGCAGCAGCACCTCTCCTCCGGCAGCGTACAGCTCGATACCATCCGCCGTCTCCAGCGGGAACAGCTGGTCGGTCATAACCACGCCTCCGTCATCTGCGAACACCTCCACAGAGGACCGGTCGAGCCACAGCTGAAGCTTGATTCTGCCGTCTTTGGCCGGCAGAGGCGCCGTATGCCTGCAGCCGAATTCGGCATGGAAATCCATGATGCCCGAATCCGAGCGGTCGATGAACAGCTCGCCGGAAGCGGCGTCGTAACCGATTACCGTCTCCTTGCCGCCGGCCTTCACCTTAAAGCCGAATTCGGATGCCGTATCCAGCTCGAACTCCGCCTCCAGCTCCAGCAGCCCTCCCTGATGCCCGCCAAGCAGGCTGCAATCCGGGCCTATGCGCTCATCTTGCCATTCGCTGCCCGGCAGACGAAGCTGCCGAAGACTCTCAACCGCTTCTTGAACGAGGCGAACGCCCTCAGGCCCCTGTCTCAGCTTCAGCTTGCGCGTAAGCGTCATCGCTCCCCGCCAGCCGTCCGTCGGGATCAGATTCGCGTACTTCCAGTTGTTCATCCAGCCGATGAACAGACGCCCGGATTCCATATCCGGCGCATCGGACCATGTCACGCCCGCATAATTATCCCGGCCATAGTCAAGCCATAGCACGGTTTCCTTTGGATTGTCGTTCGTGAACGCAAGGCCGTCAAATTCGCCGATGAAGTATTGCGTTCTGGAGCCTTCCGGACATGCCGGGTCATCGCCGATGCTCACGATCATCACCCATTTCAAAGCCCCGTCGCCGCCATCGACAGGCAGCTCGAACAGATCCGGGCATTCCCATACTCCGTCATGCGACCCATCCAACGCTCCGAACTCGCTGGCGAATGTCCAGGCCTTCAAATCGGCCGAGTAATAGAGCAGCAGCCGGTCTCTTGCCGCCAGCACCATGATCCAGCGTTTCGTTTCTTCATGCCAGAATACCTTCGGATCGCGAAAATCCGGAAAACGCTCGTCCGCCAGGACGGGATTGCCTGCAAAAGGAATCCAGGTCCGCCCGTTATCTTTGCTGTAGGCAATACTCTGCCGTTGAATAGACAAGTCCGAGTCCGGTATCATCTCGGTTTGCGTATAGATGGCGACAAGCCCTGCTTTTCCTTCGAAAAAACCGCTCGTGTCGTTCCAATCGACTACGGCGCTGCCCGAAAAAATCGTTCCGTTATGATCGGGATACAAGGCGATCGGAAGATGCTCCCAGTGCACGAGGTCCTTGCTGACCGCATGGCCCCAATGCATCGGCCCCCATACGGCGCTATCCGGATGATGCTGGTAGAACAAATGGTATTCCCCGTCATAATACACCATCCCGTTCGGATCGTTCAGCCAGTTGGCTGCGGGAGTAAAATGAAACTGCGGCCGCAGCGGATGGTCAAAGTTAAGCGTCATCGATTTCTCTCTCCTCTTATCTGTAGAAAAATGGATTATTTCGGCCGGATGAGGCCGTCAACCGAAGACTTCATCCGGTCCGTCTTTGCGAAATATTTATTTTTGCGCTTCCTTATAACGGTTCAGTGCGGTTTGATAGAGCTCCATCAGCTTGCTGAGTCCCATATCCTCCACGGTCTTTACATAGCTGTCCCACGCTTTATCGTTCATGCCGTCTACGATGAATTTCGCGCGCTGCGTATTCACGTATTTGATCAGCTCAGGCTCGATTTGGTTGATCGTATCCAGTTCTTCCGGCAGGAAGAAAATCGTCGGATAGTTCTCTTTTTCCATGAACGGCTCATAATACTTCTCCAAGTCCTTCTTCCGCTGCTGGGCCCGCGGTTCCATGTCCACGATCGTTTTGAAATGCTCGCTCGTAATGACACCCGCGCCGTTCGGGGCGACCTTCTGGCGGAATTCGCCCATCGATACGCCTTCCTCAAGCGGCAGATTCACCAGCTTGCCGTTCTCGTCTTTCTCATAAATGACGCCGATCGGACCCCAGTGGATTTGCGCAGCCATATAGGGCTCATATTGCTGGTCGATCCAACGCATCGTTGCTTCAGGATGCTCATTTTCTTTCGTAATGACGAATGCGTTTCTTCCAGGGCCGCCGCCATTGCCCCGCCCGATGGTCTTCTTGCCCGTCGGTCCGGCAAGCGGCGGAACAAGGGCATAATTGGCAGCCTGCGCCGCACCGACAACCTCCTCGATTTCCCACCAAACGTAGGAGCCGAGCGTCGGATCGGCCGTTTTTCCTTTAGCCAGATATTGAGGCGCGTCCTGCGTGAACGATTCGGGATCGATCAAGCCCTGCTTATACCATTTCTCATTAAAATAGTTCAGCGCTTCCTTGTATTCCGGCTGCGTAGCCGTGAAGATCACCTTGCCGTCGCGGACGATCCGGTGTTCCAGATTATCCGGCAGGCCAAAGGCGCCGAACAATCCCGCGATATCCATACACCACTGCATATGCATGAAGCTTAACGGAATTTCGTCAGCTTTGCCGTTTCCGTTCGGGTCCTGCGTTTTGAAAGCGACAAGCACTTCCGTATATTCGTCCAGCGTCTCCGGAATTTTCAGCCCCAGCTTATCGAGCCATTGCCTGTTGATGACATGGAAGAACGGGTTCGTGCCGAGCTCGTTCTCCTCCCAGGTCGGCAAGCCGTAAATATGGCCGTCGGGAGCGGTGATCGCCGCTTTGATATCAGGTCTTTCCTCCAGCAGCTTCATCAAATTCGGAGCGTATTGCTCGATCAATTCCTCAAGAGGGATGATGGTGCCGTCTTCGCCGTACGTAATCAATTCATAATCGGAAAATTGCGAGGCATAGAAGGCGTCCGGCAGATCGCCGCTGGCAAGCAGCAGATTTTTTTTCTCGGCGTAGTCCGTATCCGGAATGTTGTTCCACTCGATATGAACGTTTGTATCCGCCTCAAGACGCTTGAAAATTTCCATTTCGTTATATTCGGGTGCAAGAGCGGCTTTCGGAGAAACGATCGACAGCGTCAGCTTCTCATTGACGATCGGCAGGCCGTCCTTGTTGAAGCCCGTCTCTTCGGCCGGGGCGTTCGTTCCGCCGTTTGCGCCGTCTTTGTTCTTACCTTCATTGCCGTTGCCGCCCGTACAGGCGGATAACATCATGCTCGCCGTCAGTAATAAGCTGACTGCAATAGACCCTGTCTTTTTCATTCGTGGTGATCCTCCCTTAGCAAATTCTATATATTGATCTATCATCAACCGGGTTCGGTCCGCGGTAGTTCGAAGCCCGGAGATAATCAAACGGGATGCGGCTCTTGCCGCGGCTAGCCTTTAATGGAGCCGATCATGACTCCTTTGACGAAATAACGCTGCAGGAACGGATACAAGATAAGCAGCGGCAGACTTGCGATAATAATGACGCCGTATTTGATCAGCTCCGTCACCCGAAGCTTGGCGGCATACGATTCGACGTCGATCATCATGCTCGAGTTGACCTGGTTTTGAACCAGAATATTTCGCAGGACAAGCTGCAGCGGATATTTCGATTCCTCGTTCAAGTAAATCATGGCATCGAAAAATCCGTTCCAGAAGCCGACGACGTGGTAGAGCACCATCACCGCGATAATCGGTTTGGACAGCGGCAGCACCATGCCGAGAAAAAACCTAGTGTTCGAGCAGCCGTCGATAGAAGCGGCCTCGCGCATTTCATCGGGAATCGTGCTTTGAAAGAAGGTGCGCACGATGATGATGTTGAAGACGCCAGCCGCTCCCGGTACGACCAATGCCCAAATCGTATTGATCATGTTCAGATCCTTGATCAACAGGTAAGTCGGGATAAGCCCCCCGCCGAAAAACATCGTGAATACGAAGAACCACATAATCGCTCCCCGTCCGATAAAATCCCTCCGCGCCAGCGGATAGGCGGCCATTAACGTGATGGTCACGCTGATCGCAGTGCCGACGATGGCGTAGATCAGCGAGTTGCCGTACCCGGTCCAAATCGTCGCGTCTGCGAATATCCGTGCATAGCCGTCGAGCGTCAGCCCCTTCGGCAGCAGCCAAATGTCTCCCGAATAGATCAGATTCGGATCGCTGAAGGAAGCGATCAGCACGAAATACAGCGGATACAAGATGAGCAGCATCCCGATCGTCAGCAGCGTATAGTTGATGATGTCGAAGACGACATCGCCTTTTGTTTTGCGTGCAAGCAGCGCGTTCATTGCTTCCTCCCCCTTACCACAAGCTGGTTTCCGTCAGCCGCTTGGCTATCCGGTTCACCGTTACTAGAAGCACCACGTTGATGAAGGCGTTGAATAAGCCGATCGCTGCGGAAAAGCTGTACTGAGCCTTTTGAATGCCGAGCTCGTATACATATGTCGGGATAATGTTTGAGGCGGCGTAATTCAGGTCGGTCTGCATCAGATAAGCCTTCTCGAAGCCGACGCTCATCACGTTGCCCAGCGCCAGCACCATCAGAATAATAATCGTAGGCATAATGCTCGGCACATCGACATGCTTTACGCGTTTCCATTTGCTCGCGCCGTCCATGACGGCCGCTTCGTGCAGTTCGGGATTGACGCCGGCCAGCGCAGCCAGATAGATGATCGTCGCAAACCCTGTCTCCTGCCAAATGCCGGAGAGCACATACAGCGGACGGAACCAGCCTTCGCTTGCCATGAACAGCACCGGCTCGCCGCCGAAAAACGCGATGATATGATTCACGATGCCGCTGTTCGGCGACAGGAACACGCCCAGCATCCCGACGAGTACGACCGTTGAAATAAAATGCGGCGCGTAGATGACCGTCTGGACGAACTTCTTGTACCTCTTCGCCAGCATCTGATTCAACATCAGCGCCACTATAATCGGTACCGGAAAACCGAACACGAGCGAGTACAAGCTAAGCAAAATCGTATTTTCCATAATCGGCCAAAAGTTATACGCTTCGAAAAACCTTATAAAATGCTCGAAGCCGACCCACTCGCTGCCCCATATGCCTTTGCTTGCCCGGAAGTCCTTAAAGGCAATCTGCACCCCGTACATCGGGTAATACTTAAACACCGCGTAGATCAGCACCGCCGGAAGCAGAAACAGGTACAGCTCGTAGTTTTGTTTAATCTTTACCCAGGTCCTGCTGCCGCTTGCCACCCTGCTCCCCTTCTCTCTTTGAAGAACCCCCGGCTCTGCCATACTCATCTCCCATTCCACCTTCCACTTTCGCGCAATCGTTTACGTGAAACTCATGTCTTGCTTTGGTATAAGCCCCTTCTTACGTTTTTTTTCTCAGAAAAACGTTTACGTAATCGTTTGTCTTGATTATAAGCGCTTTCATCTTCAGCCGTCAAGCTTATTTTTCAGGAACCGGACTATCCAGGCATTCGGCACTTTTTGGACCGTCCGGACGGTCTTATGTGTCCGTTCGACTCTGCGAATGCTGCATTGGCAATATTTTGGCACTCATGCTTTTCCTCCTCGCAAGTTCGATGCCCGCGGACCCGCGGTAATGGCCGCAAGTCCGCAGACGTTTTGGTTATGTCCGATTACGATTGGGTGTTTATGAATCCAAATGATTCCAGCAAACGCTTCATCATGGTCGCCGCTTCCGCCCGGGAAGCAGTCGCTCCCGGGTCCAGTATGCCGTTACTTCGACCTTCAATGAGCTGTCCGGCCAGCAGTCCGGACATCGCCTCGCGGGCCCAAGGGCTCACGCGGCCGCTGTCGCCGAACGAGGCAAGCCTGTCCGGATCAATGTCAAGCTCCCCGCCGCCCTCGACAAACTCGATCGCTCTGGCCGTCATGACGGCCATCTCCTCGCGGCTGACCGTTTGGCGTGGCTTGAACGAACCGTCACTGTAGCCTTGAACGAGCCCGAAGCCTGCCGCCGTATCAACTGCTTCCGCAAACCAGTCTGCCTCATGAATGTCGGCAAAGACAACAGAGGCTTCCGTCCCCGAAGGGGCTGTAAGGCCCAGCGAACGGATGAGCAGCGCTGCAAATTCCGCTCTTGTCACGGCGGCATGCGGAGCAAAGCGGTCATCCGACACGCCCTTGACCACCAGCTTGGAAGCAAGCAGCTCGATAGACTTCTTAGCCCAATGCCCGGAGAGGTCGTCAAACGTCGTCTTCGCTTCCGCGATGACGTACACACTGTTGCCGTTCCGCTTCAGGACAGCAATAGTGTCCCCGCCCTGCGCTTCGAAGACGGCAGGCACGAAGCTGAAGCTGCCGGTTGCGGGGTCGAACAGCAGCGCTGTCGCCGCCAAGGGGTCTGGCTCGCCGGCAAACTTAATGGAACGGGACACGTATACATCGCCGAAATCATTCAGCTCCCGAAGCTCGCCGTTCGACTCCAGCAGCAGCATGAATTCGTACGGCTCGGAGCGAAGCGCAAGTCCGGCCTGCGCCGCCGCTTCATCCATGGCATCGGCCGTTTCCTGCTCCGGCGCTTGCACGACGATATGAAGCAAGTCCCCGGCTTCGCGAACATGACCCTGCAGCAGACGAAGCGGCAGGTCATACGTTACTTGTCCGTAAGTAATCGTAATGACAAGCTCTGGATTCAATCCCGCCGCATCCTGCAGCGTACGGAGCGGCAGGACGGCATCGATGCCGTCCGCCGATTGCGCTGGCCATTCAATGACGATTCGTCCCGCTTTCGAAGCGGCGGCGGTGTTCAACGCTTTGCTCACCTTTTCCGCAGACAGCTTCGCCTTAGCGATACTTCTGCCGTCTGCCGACGTATCTACGGCAATGTCACTCGCCGGAACCGTTATGGTGCCGGACTCCTGATCCGGCTGCGGCTGCGGCTGCGGCTGCGGCTGTGGCTGTGGCTGCGGCTGTGGCTGTGGCTGTGGCTGTGGCTGCGGCTGTGGCTGCGGCTGCGGGCCGGCCGACGCTGCCGGCACATTAACGTCATCTACGTTCAAATGCCCCCAGCCGCCTGTCTTCCGGTCCACGATTTGAATGTAGAGCCGTTCCCCGATGTACGGCGACGCATCCCACGCCACCCGGCGGTATTGCTCGCTGTCATGACCTGTCGCTTTCATCAGCGTCTGGCCGTCCGATTCTCTGACCAGCGCAACGTACAGCGATTCGCTGTCTCTGCCGCCTGCGATCAGGAAGTCGATCGCGCCGTCGCCGGCAAGCTCGAACGTCTCTGATTTCAACTTGCCTAGCGCGTCGTCGCCGTAATCCGGATGGAAACCCCACAAGTGATGACGCCCCTGATCCTGGCGGTCAAACGCCTGATTGAACGGTCCGCCCCAACCCCAGTCATTGTTCTTCGTCACATGGGCGTCGGTGAAGGCATTGCCCTCTTCGACGATCCAGCCCGACAAATCTCCTGTTTCAAAATCATGATTCGCAAGCCCTTGAACCGTTTCATCAACAGACCCGGCAGGCGGCCAATGCGCATCGACCTTCTCGCCGTATGCGGAGTCCATTGCCCACACTTGAAGTTTGTCGATTCTCGCTTTTCCGCCCTTGCTCCAGAGCTCAAGCCCGAGCGCATCCTCCTGCGTCGGGTATACGCGCGAGGTGATGCTGTTTTTACCGTTGGCATAGGCTTCGACCATCGAACGGTCCAAGTAAATATGAAGCTTCAGCTTGCCGTCATCCAAAGCCATTTCGCCGCCTTGAACCCCTTTGGCGATGTCGGGATCCAGACTGGACTTGCTGCGGTCAATTTCCAGCCTGCCGCTTTCCTTGTCGTAATAAATCAGCGTCTCTTCGCGGCCGTCGCCCGTCGAACGGACTTTGATGCCGAGCTCGTCCGCTTCAGCCAGATCCGCTTCCAGCATGATCTCCAGCATATCGCCTTGGATCGGCTTAAGCTGAGCATTGGCCTGCGCTACGCTTGTATCCGCCGCGCTGGCCAGTTCCTCGCCGCGAAGCGACTGCAGCTCTTCGATCGGCTCGATCCCCAGCGTGCCGTCACCGCGCAGCGACAGCACGACCGGAAGGCCCGCGTTATGCGCCCAGCCCGCATCGTAATGCTGCTGCTCGGTGCGGCGGTCCTGCGCGATGCTGAACAGAATCGAACGTCCCTGTCCATCCACCATGCCGCTCGGCCCGGTGAAATGCTCGCCGAAATCGAACAGGCGCGGCTCCTCATGGTCCGGAATGAAACGGTTGGCCGTCTTATCCCAGGTGCCGACCCAGTGGAACACGTATTTGACGTTATGCTCGTTATAATGATCGAACCATGGATTAATGAAGAAGGCATATTTTTGCTTACCTTGGGCATCCTCCCCTATCGGCAGCAGCACGGGAAGCTCCCACACCTGGCCGGTTTCGGGAAGGTTCGCGTAATCCCCCGTGAAGAACGGATTCTCATACGTCCAGTTCACCATATCCGGGGAAGAATACAGCAGCGCCGTTCCGCCGACGTCCTTAATGCCGGAACCGACGAGCTGATACCACATGTCCCCGTCCTTCCAGACGTACGGGTCGCGGAATTGCCCGAACCACACTTCTCCCTCTTCTGCCGGGAGATTCGGTGCCTGCTTCGTAACGACCTCATCCTCCATAATCCACTTCTTCAGATTGACGTCGCCGTCTTCCAGGAAAGTGCTTCTCGCCAGCCCCGTATTCTGGTTAGGCACCGCCTGATCGTCGCCGGCCGTAAAGAACAACGCCGGATTCCCGTTATCGTCAATTACCGCATTGCCCGACCATACGCCATCCGGCGTTACGGAACCGCCATCCGGCGCGAGCGCGACAGGCATGTCCTCCCAGTGCACCATGTCATCGCTCACCGCATGCCCCCAGTGGATTTGGTGCCAATATGGCCCCTGCGGGTTATGCTGATAGAAGAGATGGTATTTGCCTTCAAAATACAACGGGCCGTGAGGCTCGTTCATCCAATGCCCCGGCGAAATAAAATGGTACTGCGGGCGGTAACGGTCGCCATCGTAAACCCCGCGCTCGAAATCCAGCTCCGGCTTCGGTGCCGCGCCGTTCTCGAACTCTCCCGCCGCCGCGCTGTAATGGGCCGCAATCTCTTCGGCGCTTAACGCGGTGTTAAGCACCTTTACTTCATCGATCAAGCCGCCAAACATATTGGCCGTGAATACGCCGTTAATGACGGCGCCCGTATTGTTCTTGCCGATCAGGAAGCTGCTGTCCGAAGGCGCAATGGCTGTATTCCCGGAAGACGTCTGCTCCCCGGCAAGCTCCCCGTTCAAGTACAGCTTCAGCTTGCCGTCCGACTTGCTGTACGTTGCCGCTATATAAGACCATTCGTTCTTTTCAAGCGGCTTGTCCCCTGCCGCCCATACCTCCGACCAGCCGCCGTTGATGCCGGCCTGGAATGACCATTTGCCATGGCGGCCCATGCCCAGGATGTAGCCGGTCTTGCCGGCTTTGTCGTGCTGGTTCACAATCGCCGACAATTGCCCCATATCGCCCCACTCATACGATCTTGGGGCCACCCATGCTTCGATCGTCAGCTCATCGTCAGGCTTCGCGATTTGGTCCGCGGGCCTTTCGATCCAGGTGGAGTAGCCGTCGAACAAGAGGCCTTTGCCGGCAATGCCGTCCCTCCACAGCGGCTCCGTGGAAGGCTTGTACTTCGCCTCATTGAACACGTAATGGACCGTGTCGTCGACTCCTCTGGCCGCATCGCGAGCCGTTGTACCCTGCCCTTCATTCAGGCTCCAACTGCCGATAAGACCCGTTCCCCTTACCTTAACGTCATCGATGTTGATATGGCCGCCCATACTCTCATCTATGGCCTTCACGTAAAGCTCCTCGCCCAAATAGGCGGCTGCATCCCATGTGACGCTCGAATAGGCTTCCGAACCGTTCCCCGTCGCTTTCATTAGAACTTCATGGTCGGACGCTCTGACAAGCGCCGCGTACAGCTTCTCTTCATCGCGGCCGCCGCCGATCAGGAAGCGGATTTCGCCCGAACCCTTAAGAACGAAGGTATGGGAAGCCAGCGTGCCGGTCCGCTCATCCGCATCATCGCCTGCACCCTCGCCCGCGAGGCCCCAAACGTGGAAGCCGCCTTCATGGCCGAAAGCAGTTTCTTCTTCGCCGTACGCTGCCAAATCGGTAACGGCATCCGCAAAGGCATCGCCCTCAGCCGTCCAGCCGGTCAAATCGCCGGTCTCAAAGCCCGGATTTTCCAGTTCCCTCGGCACGACCGGCTGCGTGTCCAATACGACAAAATCGTCGACGTTGATATGCCCGAAGCCGCCGGTATGGTAATCGACGACCCGGAAATACAGATTCTCGCCCAAATATGCCGAAGCGTCCCACTCCACCCTCCGGTAGCCTTCGCCCATCGTGGATGCGCCGCCGGTTTCTTTAAACAAGATTTCATCGTCATCTTCGCGAACAAGCGCCACAAACAGCTTATTGATATCCTCGCCTCCGCCGACGCGGAAGCTTACTTTTCCGTTTCCTCCCAAGCGGAATACGGAGGATCTCAGCTCTCCGGTTCTGCGGTCGGCGAAATCCGGATTGGCCGCCCCCGCGAAGCCCCAGGCATGGTACACGCCCTGGTGATTGAACGGCGTGCTCCCCCAGTAAGTTCCCACGTCCGATACCGGCGCGGCAAACGCGGTGCCGATCGTCGTCCAGCCCGCAATGTCGCCGGTTTCAAAGCCGGGATTGGCTAGCGATTCCGGATAATTCAGCACTTGAAAATCATCGACGCTGATATGCCCCCACCCTCCGGTATGGTTATCGACGACCTTCATATACACGGTTTCGCCTATGTAAGCCTCCGCATTCAGGTGCACGCGCCGCAGCGTGCCATCGTCTTTCCATTCGGTATTGGCAACCTTCATCAGCTCCGTGCCGTCTTCCGCTCTTACGAGCGCAACGTACAGCTTATCGATATCGTTGCC
Source organism: Paenibacillus harenae DSM 16969 (assembly GCF_000422465.1). Lineage (GTDB taxonomy): Bacteria > Bacillota > Bacilli > Paenibacillales > Paenibacillaceae > Pristimantibacillus > Pristimantibacillus harenae. The sequence continues at coordinate 410,942 of NZ_KE383845.1, forward strand.
GCCGCCGATCAGGAAGCTGATATCGCCGGAGCCGCCGAGCACGAACGGCGCGGAGCTTAAGGTGCCGGTCGGCGCGTCCCCGATTTTGGCTCCCCATACGTGGTAATTGCCCTGCTTGTTAAAGCAGCAGCCCCAGCCCCAATCCGTTTCCGTCACCACATTGGCATTTGCGAATGCTTCGCCTTCCGCCGTCCAGCCGTTTAAATCGCCGCTTTCGAAATCCGGGTTCGGAATGCTATGCGGCGACAGAGGCTTATCCGCCATCTTGCCGATTTCAGCCGCTTGAAGCGGATAGACGCTCAATGAAACCAGATTAACCTCGCCGCCCTCGGCGAATAATTCAAGCTTGTTCAATCCAGGCTCGGGAAACAGCTGGTCCGTGAAAACGACGCTTCCGTCGTCCGCGAACAGCTCTACCGAGGTTTTGTCGACTATAAAATGAATCTTGAGCGTATTTCCGGCCTCATACTCCGCCTCATGCGGCGCTTCGCCGAACTTTCCGTTAAAGCCGACCATCCCCGACCGGGTGCGGTCGACGAACAACTTGCCGCTGACGGCATCATAGCCGACGGCGGTTTTCTGGCCTTCGCCCGCGTGAACGTTGAACCCGAATCGGTCCGCGGTGGCCGCCTCCGCCTCAAACTCCGCGATTACCTCATACGCTTCGACCGCCGCTCCCGGAAGCTCCGAGATGCCGTCTGCAACGGCAACGCCATCAAGCTCCAAAGCCGGCAGCCTTAGCTGCTGCAGCTCTTCGACCGGCGCCTGCTTCATCCGGATGCCGCTGTCGCCGCCTTCATCGGTCAGCGTAAGCTCTCTCGGGACCGTCATCGTTCCCCTCCGGCCCGCGGATGGAACCGACTGGGCATAATGCCAGTTGTTCATCCAGCCGAGCCAGATCCGGCGGCCCTCCGTGTCGCTGAAGGTCATGCCCGCGTAGAAATCGGCGCCGTAATCCGTCCACAGCACCTGATCCGGCGCATTCAGGTTCGTGAAGGCCGCGCCGTCGAAGTCGCCCACGAAATACTGCATGCCCGAGCCGAAAGCCGGCGCGCCTTCGGAAAGGCTGACGGACAACACCCATTTGATGCTATCCGGATCGCCGTTCACCGCCAGCGGGAACAAGTCCGGCGTTTCCCAAAAGCCGTTATGCGAGCCTTCGCCCGCCCCGAAGTCGCTTTTATGCGTCCATGCCTTCATATCCGGCGAGGAGTAGATGCGGACATGATCGCCGGCCGTAATGACCATCACCCATTTATTCGTCTGCTCATGCCAAATGACCTTCGGATCCCGGAATACCGTCAGCCCGGACGGCTGCGGAATAACCGGATTTCCGTCATAGACGGTCCATGACCTGCCGCTGTCGTTGCTGTAAGCCAGGCTTTGCACCTGCCCGTTCGCGTATTCCTGCGTGAACATCGCCACCATCGGAGGCTGGCCGTTCGTCCCGAAGCCGGTTGTGTTGTTCCAATCCACGATCACGCTGCCGGAGAACATATGCCCCAGCTCGTCGGGATACAGCGCGATCGGCAGCTCCTCCCAGTTCACGAGGTCCTTGCTGACGGCATGCCCCCAGAACATTTCGCCCCAAGTATCGCCGCTCGGCTTATACTGGTAGAACATATGGTACTCCCCGTTGTAATACACGAGTCCGTTCGGATCGTTCAGCCAATTCCGTTCAGGCGCATAGTGGAACAGAGGCCTGAGCCGCTCCTCTGTCAGCTGCCCGGCTTCCGCCGCCAATGCCGCCCGCTGGGGAATGACCTGATAACATAATGAAAAAAGAAGGATGAAAGCCATTGCCAGTTTAAATGTTTTGCTTAACATGCTTACGTTGACCCCCTAAAAATAGTTAATCGTTTACGTATGCGGCCGACCCTGAACGGGCCGGCCGCCGCAACACTAGTTTAAGCAGAACGCTCCGGTCAGCCTGACGCCGCCTGGACGTTCACATCGTCAACATTGAGATGCCCGAAACCTCCCGTTGATTGATCGACGATTTTGATGTAACATTCCTCGCCGACGTAAGCCGCCGCGTCCCAGTTCACCCTCGAATAGGCTTCGTCGTTATTGCCGGTTGCCTTCATGAGCACTGCGCCGTCGGGCGCCCTGACCAAAGCCACGTACAAGCCGTTTATGTCATTGCCCCCGCCGATCAGGAAATCGATGGCGCCGGTGCCGCCCAATATAAAGTGTTCCGACTTCAGCTCCCCGACCTGCGCGTCGCCTCCTTCTTTGAAGCCCCACAGATGCATGGAGCCGCTCTGGTTAAACGGGCCTCCCCAGCCCCAGTCAGCGTCGGCGGTCACATCCGCGGCGCTGAACGCATTGCCGCTCACGACCGTCCAGCCCGTCAAATCGCCGCTTTCGAAATCGTGGTTATTCAACTCACCCGTGCCGCCAGCCGATTGAACGGGCACGATGAAGTCGTCGACGTTCAAATGTCCCCATGCGTCGGTCCTTTCATCCACGACTTTAATGTACATCTCCGTTCCGATATAAGCCGTGGCATCCCAGCTCCGGCGCGTATAAGCTTCCGTCGTCCCTTTGCTGCTCTGCCAGTCCCAATAGCTGCCCGGACCGCTCGTCCGGTACAGCTCCTTGCCGTCGGACGCGCGGACAAACGCGACGTACAGCTTATCGATGTCGGAGCCCCCGCCGATTTGCAAGCTTACTTGACCGTTTCCGCCGAGCGTGAAGGTGTCCGACCTCATTGTTCCCGTCGCGGCATCTCCTCCGCTCAAATGACCCCACAGATGATAGCTGCCCATCTGGTTGAACGGCTGCGATCCCCAGAAGGTCGTTTGATTCGTAACCGCGGTATCCGAGAAGGCCGTTCCGCTCTCCACGGTCCAGCCGCTCAAGTTACCTTCCTCGAAGCCGCCGTTGAAGAGGTTGACGGAGGCCGGAGCGCTTGCAACCGTTACGGTTCTCGTCGCCAGCTTCTCGCCGTCTCTTGTTTTGGCCGTAATAACGGCCGTTCCCGGCGCTTTGCCCGTGACCGTACCGTTCACGACCGTCGCGACGGAGGGCTGGCTTGACGTCCAGACAACGTTTTTGTTCGTGGCGTTCGCTGGCGCGACTACCGCCTGCAGCGCCTTTTTACCTCCGACGGAAACCTGCAGCGAAGCAGGCGTGATGGACACGCCCGTTACCGGAACCGGCTCGTAAGCGGATTTCATGCGCCAAACCTTCAGCTTTTTGACTGTAATCGTGTTCGTATCCGCATTGCCCCACAGCTGGAGTCCCTTGGCGTCGCTGCGCGTCGCGTAGACCCTGGTCGTAATCGACTTCAGACCGTTCAAATAGGATTCGACCATCGACTTGTCAAGGAATATGCGCATCTTCACATTCTCGCTGGCGATATCCACATTGCCGAACTGAAAGCCCTTGTTCTCGCCGGCAACCGTTTTGGTCCGGTCGACGCCAAATTCTTTATTGCTGTTCTTGTAAAAAAGCAGCGTTTCCTCCTCGCCGTTCGGCGATTTCCGCACCTTGATGCCCACGTTGTCCGCAGAGCCGCGAGCCAGCTCCAGCTCGATTTCCAGCGTGTCTCCGGTTATGGCGGCCAGCGCCATATTCGCTGCTGCGAAGCTCGTATCCGTGGTAATGTTCAACAGCTGCTCGCCGCGAAGACTTTGCAGCTCGGCGATCGGATTAATGCCCAGCCTGCCGTCGTCGCGCAATTGGAGCTCCACCGGCAGGCCCGCGTTATGCGCCCAGCCGAGATCGGAATCCTGCTGGGACGTCCTCTGGCCTTGCGCGATCGTGAACATGATATTCCGTCCCGATACCGGATCGGTGAAGGCGCTCGGGCCCGTGAAATGGAAATCGCCGAAATCCATCAGCTGCGGCGCGTCGTTATCCGGCGTAAACTTCGCGGTGGAAGCATTCCAGGTACCGATCCAGTAATACACCTCCACATCCGCCCCGGCCCCGACGGGACTGACCGCGAACAAATGTTTGCCGCCACCGAGCGGCAGAATGATCGGAAGCTCCCATACCGGCCCTAGAAACGGATAGGACGCCATGTCCGCCTGATATAACGGTCCGCGGTACGTCCAATCCATCAGGCTCGGATCCGTCGTCGAATAGACGGCTGCGGTTCCGCCTTGCCCCGCTATTCCTGTCCCGTTAAGCAAAAACCAGGTTGATCCATCCTTGAACACGTAAGGGTCGCGGAACTCGCCTTGGATGCCTTGACCCGGCTGCTGGGTTATGGCCAGCTTCGGTTCCTTCACCCAGCGCTTCAAGTCATTGTCGCCGTCGGTTTGCACGGTGCTTCTGGCTACGCCGACATTCTGGTTGCTGTTCATGTACGGCCTGGAATCGTTGCCTGCCGTGAAGAACAGCGTCGGGTTGCCGCTATCGTCGACAACGGCGCTTCCCGTCCAATCCCCGTCGGGATCGACCTGGAACAGCTCCGGCGCCAGCGCAGGCGGAAGATCGCGCCAATGCACCATGTCGTCGCTGACCCAATGCCCCCAATTCATATTGTGCCAGTACGGGCCTTGGGGGTTATTTTGATAGAACAAATGGTACTGCCCGTTGTAATAGAGCGGGGCATGCGGCTCGTTCATCCAATGGCCGGGCGCAATCGCATGGTAGATTGGACGGTGTTTGTCGCCGTCATACACGCTCCTGTCGAAGCTGAGGTTCGGAGTCGGCAAATTCCCGCCCAGCGCCGCGAGCCGGCTGTCATAGGCGCTTTGCGCCTCCATCGCCGTAATAGCGCCGTCGTATACCTTCACCTCGTCGATCAGCCCATTGAACATATTGAGCGGAAATACCGCAAGCGGTGTGCTTTGGTTATTTTTGCCGATAAGCAGGTCGCTCGCGGAATGGGTGATCGCGGAACCCGCCGGTATCGAGCTTGCCGCCACCTGCTTGCCGTTCAAATACAGCTTCATCGTGCCTGCGGCTCCGTCGACCGTCGCTGCGATATGCGACCATTCGTTTTTGGGCAGCGCCTCGTATGACCATACCTCGTACCAATTGCCTCCAGCCCCGATCTGGAATGACCATGTGCCGTGCCTGAATACGCCAAGTATGAAACCTTGCTTAGCCGTCTTATCATGCTGGTTCACCACCGCGGACAAAATGCCGCCGTCGCCCCATTCGTATGCGCGCGGGGCCACCCAAGCTTCCACCGTCATCGCGCCAGCGGGCGTAGCGATCGGGGCATGCGTCACCCAGTTCGAATAGCCGTCGAAGAGCAGCGCCTTGCCTGAAATGCCGTCCTCCCGCCAGACGGGGTCGCTTGACGGTTTATATACGGCATTGTTGAACACGTAGTTCACGGGATCGTTACTGCCGCTGACCGTTTCCTTCGTCAGCTTCCCGCTTCCTTCATCCAGTTTCCATTCGACGATTTTCGTCGCCGCTGCCTCCGCTTTATCCGGCATAGAAAATTGCGGAGCAATAAGTGCAAGGATTATTCCGAGTATTGCCAGTCTTTTATTCCTGTTCCGTCCTTTCATGCATACGCCTCCCGGGATATGATCTGCTTCCTGTCGCAGCGGCCGTGGCTTGAAGCATGCTCTCTGGGTGTAAGCGTTATCATTATGCAACGCGCCAAGCGCGTATCGGAATGACTGCGACTTCGTTCCGAATGCCTCCTAACTTATGTTCATAGATCAACGTTCTTTTCGAATAGACATCACCTCCAATTCATTAAAATCGTTTACGTAATCGTTTACGTAAGAGATAAAAAGAATAGTCAGCTCGATTGTCTGACTACGAGATTTGCCGTTAAACGATGCTCCTGCCGAGGCGACCCCGCGTTGTCGATCCGCTCCAGCATAACCTCCGCCGCTTTCACGCCAAGCTCGAAGGCAGGCTGCTCGATGACCGTAAGAGGCGGGGACGTGATTCGAGTCCACTGGAACTCGTCGTATGCGACTACCGCGATTTGTTCCGGCACGCTTATCTTCTTCTCCTGCATATAAAACATAACGCCCATGGCCATGACGTTGTCCGTCACGAATATAGCGGTAGGTTCATGCCTCATCAGGGATTCCGTCAGCTTATAGCCGCTGTCCAGCGATACCTCCCCGATGCTGATCAGGTCCGATTCGGCTTCAATGCCCGCTTCCGACAACGCTTCCAGATAGCCGGCAACCCGCTCTTCGGTCGTGGTTAGCGTATTCGGTCCGGATAGGTAGGCAATCCGCTTATGCCCCTTGCCGATCAACATTTGCACCGCTTCCTTGGAAACGGTCTTGTTATCGACGACGACGCAATCCCGGTTGCTGTTATTCGGAACCCTATCCAAATAAACGACGGGGTAATCCCCGAACAAATGCTCATAGTCAAGCTCTCTGCTCGCCGGCGCCATGATGAGCCCGTCTATCATCTGGGAGCCGAGCATCCGGATTTCATCCGCTTCGTATTCCGCCTCTTCATGCGAATCGCTTAGCACGAGATGGTAATGATTTTGCTTCAGCACGCTTTGAATGCCCGCCGCGACGGACATAAAAAAATAATTCGAAGTCTCCGAGGCCAGGATCGGAGCCAGAAACGCGATGACATACGACTTGCGGCTTCTTAGGGAACGCGCGACGAAATTGATGCGGTAATTCAAATCATTCATCGCCTGATGTACCTTCCGCTTCGTATCCTCGGAAACGAATCTGGTGCCGTTGATGACATGCGATACGGTAGCCGTCGAGACATTGGCATGCTTCGCTACGTCTTTGATACTTATATTTTTGCTATCGCTCATTTTCTCACACCCATGCTTGTCATTCTATTTTGCAACGTCCGCAGCCAGAGTCTGAACGTAAACGTTTACATGTCTTTACTTTATGTGAATCGCATAGGTTTGTCAATCGTAATTTGTAATTTTAAACAGATCCGTACGTTCGGACGGATCTGTACGTGTAATCGCTTGCTTCAAGGCTTCAAGCCGTGCACATTCATCTCGCTTTTGACTTCCTGAGGCAATTTTTTCGAAGCGCTCGGCACGTTTCTCGTTTTCACGTTAACATCTTCCGCCGAGCAGATGGAGATGCTGACCGTTCCGTGATCGGCATAGGCGCGGATGAGGACCGGTTGGTTGTATTTGTTTTCGAATACAAAATCGGGGCCGTACCAGCTGACCGTCGCATCGCGGCCCGGCGGTACGTAACGGACGTTGCGGCTGTGGGAATAACGCTGGACGATTTGCAGGCCTGCCCGGTCCGCGGCATTGTAGAGAGTTGAGGAGATCTGGCAGATCCCGCCTCCAACCCCTTCGGACATCTCGCCGCGTACGATGACCGGCGCCGGCAGGTACCCTTTTTCCTCCGTTCGCATGCCGACTACCTCGTTAAAGGAAAATCTCTCGCCGGGAAACACAACATAATTGTTTATCGCTTTAGCGGCAAGGCTGATATTATGCGCGCGGTTTTTGTTGCGGTTGTTGTAATATGTAAAATACTGGCCGATTCTTTTGCTCTTGATGGACGCGATCAGCTCGCCGTCCACTCTCGGGTAGATCGTCTGCAAAGGCGCCTCCAGCCTCGATGTTTCCCCTTCAAAAATAAAGCCGTAAAACTGCTCGGTGAACCTTCTGCGGTCAAGCTTAGCCCCCGCTTGCTCGGCAATAATTTTCCCTGCCGGGTCAAGGGAAGCATTAACAGGCGCCCGAAATACGTTCTTATCCAGTTTATCCATCAGCTTCGTTAATTTATCGTCATCAACAATCGGCACTCCCGGCAGCGGCAGCACATAATCGGTTCTTTTCGCCTCCGCAATGGCTTGCCCTTGCTTCTCGACAATTAACGGGTCGGAGAGAGTGAACTGCTGCGTGAGAAAAAAAACCGATAGGATCCAATGAAGCTTCAACATGTATTCACATCCCGTAATAGTAGTAACTCCGATAGTATGAATCAAAAAACGACGACTCATACCACGTTTCCGATCACATAAAACCGTACCGATTCGTCGAAAATAGGAAATAAAAAAAGGCGACCGGAGGGAATGGAATGAAGCACAAGCAGAAACGACTATCGGCGTCCTTGTCAGTGGACGCAACCGTTTACCCGCATTTTCTGAAGCAACTCATGAAGCAGGCTCATCGAAAAACGGTATCGAAGAGAATTTTAATATCATATAAGCGTGGTACATATAAATTCTTAACATTTAATGTAATCCGGGCGGCTGTCCTAGCGGTCGCGGGATTCTTATTTGGGATGCTCCTGGTTGCTTCGGATAGAACGGCTGCTGCGCCGAAAATAATGCCTGCCGAAATTCTAATAACCGTGCAGGCCAGCCGGCAGGCGGCTTTCGTCAGCGAGCTCCGGATCGAAAGCCGTGAATTGACCCAGGCTTTGATCAAAGCGGCAAAAGATAACGTGTCCGCCCCCCCTCTTATCCCTGATGTCGATATTCTGATTCGGCAGGACGGCACGCAAAGCGCCTACCGGTTAGAACCATCCGGAAATTTGTGGAATGAGACGACCTCCGTAAGGCTTGCGCTGCCCAAAGAAGCATCGGAGAAGCTCCTCAAATTAGCGAAAGGGCTGAGAGATCGGCACTATGGAAGGTTAATCGCATGGGATGACGCGGAGGGGCTTATCCCGAGAAAAAGTATTTTCACCGTAACTGATATCGATTCGGGGCTCACCTTCCGCGTACAGAGGCGGGCAGGCAGTGATCATGCCGACGTGCAGCCCGTGACGAAGGAGGATACTCGAATCATGAAGCATATTTACAGGGATAAATGGAGCTGGAAACGGAAGGCGGTGCTCGTGCATGCAGAAGGCAAGTGGATTGCCGCATCCATGAACGGCATGCCGCATGGCGGAGACGGCATTCCGGGAAACGGATTTTCCGGCCACTTCTGCATTCATTTTTATTTGAGCAGCACGCATAAGTCCGATCAGCCCGATCTTGCCCATCAGCTGATGGTTCATAAAGCAGCCGGCGATTTGCAGCCGTATTTCGACGCCGCGTCGCCGGTCGTGCTCGCCAAAACGGCGGTCGTCGTTATGAACCACCAGGATCCGGAGCTGCTTAGCCAGCTTGCCGAAGGGCTGCCGAAGGAAGAACTGGACAGGTTCGTTCTGGAAATGGAGCAATTGAGCTCCATTCAGGAGCAGCGCCGGAAGCGTGAAGGGAATGGATCAAACGGCGCGGATGAACAGGAGCCGGTCGGCGAGAGTCTATCGGCGAAGGTCACCGTACCGGTTACGATGGAGTCAAGAAACGGCTCGCAGCATAATACCCGCTGCCACTTTCAATTTAAACGCGAGTCTGTCCAGTCGCCTTGGAGATTTGAGCAAGCCAGACTGGGCGAATAGTACCAGGTAAGAAGCAAGAGGATTTTTTCCGTCTTCATAAGAAGGAAATAACGCTGCTTTCATCCAGCGTTATTTTCTGTTGTCTGCTTTCCGGATTCTATGGAAAGAAGGACAAAAGATTGATATACTGTCTTTGCATGCGTAAATGGACAAATGGGGGCATGAATATGTTTGCGAAGCGACTAAAGCAGATGAGGAAGAAGAGAAAATTGACCATGCAAGAAGTGGCCGATTATGTAGGCGTTGCCAAAAGCACATATGCGGGTTATGAGTCGGGCTACCGCCAGCCGACGATAGAATCCATACAAACGATATCGCGAAAATTGCATACATCGGCTGATTATTTGCTAGGTCTTACGGATTACTCCGAACTGCCGGCGGAAGTTAATCATAATGCAAAGGAATATTTAAACGTTGAGCAGCTTCATTGGGATGGGGTTCCTTTGGAAAGAGATGACCTGGAACTGATTCGGAGTTTGCTCGACCGCGTGCTCCGTGACCGAGTTTTACCGAAAGAAGAATAAACCGCATCTGACTATTTCAGTGATTTTCTTGATCAGGTTTTTGCCTTATCGCTTGGACATAAGTAAAACTTTACTCTTCTGCACCTTCTAATATAATGATTGCTAATGCAGCAATTTAAAGATAGGAAACAGGTCGGTTAATGGTGAATCACACCGGTAACCGACCTGTTTTTGCATGCAGTACCCTTCGCTCTACTCCAATTACTGCGATTCAGCAGCCTCTCTCCTCGATTATCCAAAAAAAGTGCCCATTCCCGAATTGCGGCAATATTCGAAAGCGCTTGCCATTCGGAACAGAACACCTTGCCCGCTTTGTGAATATAATTGACAGAGCGATGTATCAGATAGGCAAGTTTTTGTATCCGCTTTCATATCTTTTACTAGGGGGATTCGCCCAATTTTGCAGCCAGTTCTGAAGATGTCGTTCAAATGGATGGCCATGTGCAAATAAGGAGGAATAATGGCATGAACAAATGGTTGAAACTCGTCACCTTGGCCGTTATGCTGCTTTCGTACGATTCTTTTTTCAATTTATGGCCGGTTCGTGCACAAGCGGAATTCACAGACTATATTACGCGCAGCGGAGATACCTTGATGGAGGGGACGTCTACGTTTCGTTTTATCGGAACCAACGAGCCTTTATTGAACAGGGCATGGACTGATCCGTCAGAAATCGAGGATGCGATTCGCGCGGCCGGCAGCTCAGGGATGAACGTCATTCGCTTGTATCCGTTTGAAGTGAAAATGAGCAGCGATTCCCCGGGAACTTTCCGACATGTGATGGGGCCGAACGATTATAATGAAAGCGCATTCAAACTGCTTGATAAAATTGTTCAACTGGCAAACCAGCACAATATTCGGCTTATTGTGCCTTTCGTGGATAAGTACAACTATATCGGAGGAATTGCCGATTGGGCTGCCTTCCGCGGGAAAACGGCGAATGATTTTTGGAGCGATCCTGCCTTGAAGCAGGATTTCAAACATTTCATTCAATTTGTAATTAATCGGACCAATACGTATACGGGCGTGCAGTACAAAAACGATAAAGCCATTCTGGCATGGCAGTTGGGAAACGAGCTTCCCTCGACGGATAGTTGGGTAAGCGAGATGGCTGCGTATGTAAAGAGTCTTGATTCCAACCACCTTCTAGCCGACGGAGGATATGTTCGTGCACAGGGGATAAGGACCAATGCGCTGAATGACAATCATATCGATATGATTGTTCCGCACATTTACAAATACCACAATGTCGATATGGTTGCAAAACTCATGGAGTGGAGAGACAAAACCAAAGGAAAAAAAGCTTTGATTATCGGCGAATTCGGCGACTACTCCCCCACGGAAACCGAACAGCTCTTGGACATCGTTCAGAACAATGGAACGTCAGGCGCCATGTTCTGGGGCAGCATGCATCATCACAAGATGGGCGGATGGCATTGGCCTCCGGTCGGCGCGTGGTCCTATTTGCGCTATCCCGGCTTCTCGTCCGGCGATTGGGCGAACGAATCGGCCACCATCGACTTGCTGCGCATGTATGCCTACTCGATGAAAGGCTCGGCCGTTCCTCATTGGCCGACGCCGGAAGCGCCTGTCATGTTCCCTGTCGATTCCGTGCATACCCTCTCCTGGATGGGCGTCTCGGGGGCAAGCGCTTATGACATTGAACGTTCGACAAGTTCTTCCGGTCCATGGACAGCAGTTGGCAGCGATGTGACGGACGATGTTACCGTACCGCGTCATCATACGTTTACCGCACCGATTTTCGACGATGCATCCGCTGAGGACGGCAACAGCTATTACTATAGGGTAAAAGCGAAAAACAGGCACGGTTCCTATTCTCCGTATTCCAACATCATCGGTCCGGTAACGGCGAAAAACGGGACCATTGTCGATCAAGAAAGCAGCGGCTATACCGAGACCGGAACATGGGGGACCAGTTCGCTTGGCGGCAGCTACGGCGGCAGTTCCCGTTACAGCAGTACCGTTGGAAGTACGGCTACGTGGAGACCGAACCTGAAGACGCCGGGATACTACAATGTGTATGTGAGGTATCCGTACCATCAAGGTTCAACGAAGTATGCCCAATATTCGGTCTATCACAATGGCGTGACGAACACGTTATCCATCAACCAGACGACCATAGCGGGCGGCCGGTGGCGACTGATCGATACGGTGTATTTCGCTGGCGGACCGGAAGAATACGTGAAGTTGACGACCGTTGGAGGCGGTTCCAACTTCAGGGCCGATGCGGTCATGTTTGAACCGCAAAGTTTTGGTGACAGCTTCCAAAATAATAGTTCCGGCAGCTGGACTCCTTTGAGTGGCAGTTGGTCCTTGGGCGAAGACGTAAGTCACGACAGCATTCCCATCGTTAATAAAGTGTTGAAACAATCGGCAGCCGGAATTGCCGAAACCGTTATCGGTTCGACCTACTCCGACGCCACCATAACCGTAGCCTTTAAAGCGTATGACAACCATACGGCCAACGCTTCTACCGGCTTGGTTGTCCGGGCAAATTCGGATTTCTCCAACAAGTACACCCTGCGCCTCAATTATGATCTGAATAAAGTCCAACTGTACAAAAAACTAGGAAATATTTGGACCAACATCGGGGAAGCGAGTATGATAGCAACTCCAGGCACTTGGTATGTGCTTAAGCTGGAGATGAAAGGAAGCTCATTTAAAGCTTACGTGGACGGCGTGGAAAAAATCAGCGTTAGCGACTCCAGCTTGACCGGCGGCTACATCGGTTTGCGGACGTACGATCAGACCGCTGTTTTCGATAATATCCTTATTTCGTCGAACTGACCGGAACGCAAAAAGCGCCGTAAAGGCACAGCCGAAGCTGTGATCCTTTACGGCGCTTTCTGACGTAGAAGCTAAATGCGATAAATCCTAGGAATCGTACACGTCGAGGTCTACGAGCTTGCCGTCAACGTAAGTAAAGTCCATTTTCGATACGCCAAAGCCTGCCATCGTCTCGGATACGTTCATCACTTCCAGGGAAAGTGCCGTCCATTGTTTTTTCTCCATGTTATTCCACCTCCTTTCAAGTGCAATTCATATTCCGATTTCTGCCGCCTGAAGAAACCGATAGGCTATCTAGCAGTATATAAGTATATTTAAGCGAGGCCTACAGTCTGCTCCGGCTTTAGGGCCGAAGAATCCTAGGAATCATAAACATCGAGGTCTACGAGCTTGCCGTCAACATAAGTAAAGTCGATTTTCGAAACACCAAAACCAGCCATAGTTTCGGATACTTCCATCACTTCCAGAGAAAGAGCCGTCCATTCTTTTTTCTCCATTTATTTCACCTCCTTTCAAGTGCCGTTTCCCTACTTCATGCGTTTGAGAAAACGATAGGCAATCAAGCTGCGCATAAGCAGCTTTAAGTGAGGATCGTCAGCCTGCTCCGGTTTTATGGCCGAACCTGCCATGTCCATCGATTCCTTCACTTGCATCAGATTCAAGTAGCGGGAAGCCTGCTCATCCTTGCACAGTGTTCGTAGCTCTTCTCTGATAGACGGCCACCGCGGTATAATCCGGTGTACCCAATCCATCCCTTGAACGCCTCGCGTCCGCTGATTCAATCGAACCTTGTCCGGCAAAATATCTTTAGTTGCTCTTCGGATAAGAGAACGCCCGTAACCATCCTTCACATATTGCTCCACCGGGATCGACAAACAAAATTTAATCAAGCGTACATCGCTGGTTGCATCCCGTTCCCATATTCCCAGCCGGTAGGAGGACTTCGCCGAAATCGTGCCCTGCATGCTTAATACCGCCTGATTGCTGAAATAATCCTCGCGTTCCCTCAGCATTTGATACGTTGACTCCCGCAAGCCGACATCATATTGCGACAGCTTCTCGAATATCCCGGTGCTCCTTGCAAAATCAGCTTGAATGATCGGGGGGACTCCCGGTTGAAACGGGGAAGCCCTTTCCGGAAAAACCTGCTGCCTTATGGCGCGGACGATTCGTTTCCGACCGGTCCCCAGCCGTCTGCCGTACATGGAAATCTCACGGTATAATTGAATCCACTGGAGCTTCTTCAGCAGCAAGCCGTAATAACCGATGGCAGAGCCCCAGGATACGGAGTAATTCCCCCGGGCGCCTGTGAGCAGCACTCCTACTCCTTGACGCGCCGCTTCTTCATGAATGCCTTTAACCCAGAATGTATTTTCGAAATTTTTATAAGGCCCTTCTAAACGGTCCGTCCATGCGTCAATCTCGGTAAAAGGACTTATTCCAGGAAAATCCAAGAAGTTAGCCTTCATATTTCCCACATAATCAACGATTGACTGGATATAGGGACTTTCATCCGCAAACATGCTTCTGGGCGTCCAATCGATGAAATCCCGCTCGGGAATATAGCTGTAGGCTTGTAAGCTCTTGCCTTCCTTTGCGAGCATCCTCGCCGCGAATCCAGACACCGAGCCGGAATCGAGTCCCCCGCTCAGGGTGACTCCCACCTGCTTGAAGGTGCGCAATCTGGAGCGAACCGATTCTTGAAAAATTTCCTGGAAGGCCTCCGCATATTCGTCATCAGAGCCCAAGGATAGACTCTCTTCCGGCATTAATGAGCCATACGTTGTAACCGTTAGCTTACCCTCTTGCAAAGTAAAAGCGTGTGCCGGAGGCAGCTGCATAACATCTGCATAATAAGTCGTATGGACATCGACGGCATCTAATAGCGTCGGTATCGCCAAAAATTCGGCAAATCTCTCTTCGCATAATCTCTTATCAATTCCCGTTAGGGCGAATAGCGGATGGATTACACTGCAGAACGAGAATCGATTCGAACCGCGGTGATAGTACAGTGTTCTGCTGCCGAGCAGATCTCTCGCTCCATACAGCAAATCCCTGCCTGCATCCCATATAACGAAGGCGAAATCCCCAATAAGATACCGCGGCGTCTCCGGCCCCCATTTGCGATAAGCCAGCAGAATGAGCTCACTGTCCGTTATCCCGCTTCTTCTGTCTCGGCCAATCCCAAGCTTCTCGAATAATTGTCCGCGATTGTCAAGGATTGCATCAGCCGTTATCACCAGTCCGGATTGCTCATCCCGGTAAGGAAGCCGTTCATCAACCGATTCCGGCGTTATCCATTGTGACCGGCAGCCGAGAAGAGCCGATGGATCCTCCCATGTCTCAAAGGCATTTCCGGGGAAATGCTGCACGGCTTCCATGAAATCTGCAGTACCATCGGATGGATGCAGAGGCCTATCGAATTGTATAACACCGGCAATAACGCTCATGCAATCACACCCCCTTGATTTATAATTCATTACACCTATTTCTTCCATACCCTCTTAACGATAAAGAAAGATTCCGTGAACATATACCTTTCTTTATCGTTAAGAAGGGCCCTTATCCGTTAAAAAGATAAGGGCCTATGAAAATAGCGGGACTAGCGGCAAGTCATCCTAGGATTCTTCAGCATGAGGGTGACCATTATTGTTGCCTTTGCCGTTTCTGTCAGGATAGATTCCATTTGGTCCACCCATGGTCGCGCTGACATCAAGGAGTTCCAACGTCAGTGGCTGCCATTCTTTCTTCATTTCCTTTATCATTTGCTTCACCTCCTTTCATGCGGGGCGTTATGAAAACTGCCGTATAAACCGGTAAACAATTAAGCTTTGCATTAATAATCTTGCATTCGGATCAAAGGCATATTCAGGTTTGGGAGAGTTTCCAATTATCGCAAGCGATTCTTTAATTTGTTTCACATTCAAAAAATACGAAGCCTTCGAATCGCGACAAAGCTGATGGAGTTCTTCCGTAAAAGCACTCCACGATGGAATCATGCGATGGATCCAGTCCGCCCCCTGCACCCCCCGAACGCGAAGATTAAGCCGGACTTCATCGGGCAAATAATTTTCGGTCGACCTGCGAATGAGGGAGCGGTCTATACCATTTTGGACATACTGTTCTACGGGCACGGATAAGCAAAAACGAACCACCCTCGGATCATTGGTCGGATCCCTTTCCCTGACGGCATACCGTAACGATAATTTCGTTGATGAGGTCCCCTGATGGTTTAAGACCGATAAATTTTCGAACTGATCGATTCTTGCCTCGAATTCGTTCATTGAAGATTCCGTCAATCCGACATTATGGTTTTTAAGTTTATCGAAGACGTTGGTTCGTTCCGCTAAATCCGGATGGATTAAAAGCGGCATATCCGGCCGAGGCTTCGAAAAAAAAGACGGAGCCAGAAATGGAAATGCCATTTTGCCGATTTCGGGCAGCAAGCGGGATCTCCCGATTCTCATATTTCTGCCATAGAGCTTCAGTTCATGGTAAAAACGCAGCAAGCGCAGCTTTCTTAGAAGCTGAGCGTAGTAATCCATCGCCGGTCCCCACGAGATGGAGTAATTCCCGTTCCCTCCATTCAATAAAACACCGACTCCGTGCTTCTCCGCTTGCTCGAGAATTCCTTTGATCCAGTATGAATTTTCAAAAAACTTATAAGGCGCCTCCATCAACCCGAGCAGGTCATTCATTTCCTCAAATGAGTTTCGACCCGGGAAGTCCAAATGGTTGTGCGCGATATTTCCTACATGTTGAACCGTGGCCTCGATATAAGGGCTCTCGTCGGCCATCCTGCTTTTCGATGTCCAATCCACAAAATCAGAAGGCGGGACATAACTGTAGGAATGTAGTGTCTTCCCTTCCTTCCGCAGCGGGTCTGCGGCAAAGCCTACGACAGCCCCCGAATCCAACCCTCCGCTTAAGCTTGCACCGACTTTCCGGTATGTCCGGAGCTTCGATGTAACGGCTTCCTGAAAGACTTCACGAAACGCTTCTTCGTATTCGCCGTTTGTTTTAAGCTTAAGCTTCCCGCCAGGCGTTATGAATGTCCCATATTGCTCCAATGCAAGATTTCCGTCCGCCACCGTAATCGAATGACCGGGAGGAATTTGCTCGATATGATGATAAACCGTGGAGTGAACGTCGATCGTATCCAAAATGACAGGGATCATGAGAAACTCGGCTAACCAGGACTCATTCAGTTGCTTCTTGACACCGGATATCGCAAACAGCGGATTCATCACCGTACAAAAAGCAAATTGTCCTGAATGATGATAATAATACAGCGTTCGATTTCCCGACAGATCACGCGCTCCGAAAAGAAGGCGTTTCCTCTCATCCCATAGGATGAATGCAAAGTCTCCTATCAGATATTGCGGTGCTTCCTTCCCCCACTTAAGGTACGCCAACAAAATCAGCTCGCTGTCCGTCATCTGTTTCCGCCGGAAATGCTCAATCTGCAACCGGTTAAACAATTCCTCCCTGTTGTCGATGATCGCGTCTGCGGTAATGGCCAGCTTGTGTTGTTCGTCGTAATAGGGCAGCCGCTCTTTCGTCGATTCAGGAGTGATCCATTGCGCGTGACAACCCAAAAATACGAAACGGTCATGCCACACCCGCACATCATCGGCAGGGTATTTTTGCAAGGCTTGCATCATATTTTCGATCGTTTCGACGGTTACAGGTTCTTTATTAAAATGAATTACACCGGTTATCGCACTCATTATTTCTCCAATCTTTCCGGTTTTGTTTGATAGCGGTCGGGTTGTCGGAACTAACTGTTGACGCCTGTTTGATAGTTGAGCAGTTGTCTGAACTTCCCTTTGGGCTCTTGAGACAGCTGTTTATAGCCGCCTTGCTGAATAACTTCGCCCTGCTCAATGACAATGACCTGATCCGCATTGCGGATGGTCGACAATCGGTGCGCAATGACAATAATGGTCATGCTTCCTTTAAGACGGTCAAGCGCCTCCTGAATCAGCCGTTCATTCTCGCTGTCCAGCGCGCTGGTCGCTTCATCCAGCACTAGAATGGAGGGACGCTTCAATATGGCCCTCGCGAGTACAATCCGCTGCCGCTCTCCCCCGGACAACCGAATGCCCCGGTCACCGATGACCGTATCCAAGCCTTGCGGCAGCATGCGTACAAATTCATCGGATACGGAGAATTTCAAAGCGTTCCACAGCTCGGCGTCCCCGGCATTAGGGTCTACCAGCTTCAAGTTATCCCGAATGCTCGCATTGAAGAGAAAGGGATCCTGGGCCACATAGCCGATTGCGCTCCGCAGCGAGAGAAGCTGCTTCTCGTCTCTCAGCGTAACGCCGTCAATCAGCACTTGCCCTCTCTCCGGCTGAATAAGCCCCATGAGCATATCAATCAGCGTGCTTTTCCCCGCACCGGACATACCCACGACAGCCGTCATGCGATTCGCGGGAATATAGACGTTAATATCACGCAGAGCGAATACCGGCTCTTTAGGGTCGTACCGGTAATTGACTTGTCTGCATTCGATTCCGTCCTGCAATTGGAATTGCTTTCCTCCGTCCGAGGCGCCTGACAAGGCGAGCTCCATCTCCTGCTCATATTCCTGCTGCAGCTTACGCATGGCTTTGAAAGCGGGCAGATTGGCCGCCAGCTGTTCGATATTCGACTGAATCCCGATAAACCTCGGCCACAGCCGCGAGAAGATGAGAACAACCAGAATCAATTGCTCGGCCGGCGTGTGGAAGACCTCTAAAGCCAAATAGACGAATCCGGCAACAAGCGTAATGGATGAGATCCGGTAGATGAACTGCGACAAAGAATTGACTCGCACTAATTGGATAACGTTGCTCTCCAGCTCCTTGCTCATGTTGTTGAACCATTTGATATGAGAGCGTTCCAGCCTGTTGCTCTTAATGTCCTTGATGCCGTTGAAATGATCGCTTATTCCCGCAAAATAGCTCTGAGACAGCTCCGACGTCTTATCGCCAATATGTCCCGCCCTCTTAATAAACTTGCGCGAGAACAGAGCGAGCATTCCGCCGCTTATAAGCACGACGGCCGTTAATAACGGAGACAGCCAGAAGGCTAGACCGATTTGAATCACCGTAAAAATAATGGCTGTGACCATCTGCAGGAAGAGGGAAGTGCCGTAACTGACCCGTCCAAGCTCGTTAACCATGACATGATGGAAATCCGACTTGCGCTTGCGGAGGAAGAACTCCCACTTCGCCCCAAGCAGTCCCTGATACGTTTCCGTCCGAAGAGAACGGACGAATGTCTGCAGAATGCGGGAGTTCAACACCATCTGGCTCCGCTGAAGCAGTGCCTGTCCCCCTACGATCATTACGTATATCGCTAGTACGACCGGCAAGTTCAACTCGATCGACCATGAGTCAATGTATGCGAATAGGGTGGAGACTAGCGGCACTTCATCCATATTCATTTGAAATACGCCTATAATGCTAAGCATAGGAACGATCAGATAGATTCCGATGCCGTCCAGACAGCTGATTACGAATGTAGTAAACATATTGAGGTACAGACGGAATCCTGAGATCTGGTGCATCTTTCGTATAAAATAGAATAAATCCTTCATATGATAAACCCCTAATGCGGATTACCGCTCAATTGGCGACAGAACCGCAGCTTCCGTGCGATTCCCGAATACTGCAACGACTGCAAACCGCTCCAATCTTTCATTGCCGGTTACGTAGTACGATCCGCTGCGCAGCCAAGCATGAGCAATCATCTTCCCCGTCTCATCCCTGCCGCTGCCTAGATAGAGCGTACTCGCGATCCCTCTGCGCTCAAGCATCTTCATAGCTGCGACAGCCTTAACCAAGCACTGACTTTCCCACCAGGTCATGCGGCTCATCGCATGAACGGCCTTGGATACCTTGCGATGGACGAGATCCTGCTCCATCGTGCTCGTATATGGCGTCTCCCTCATATGCTCGCCAAGGGTAGGCGCTACTTTTGCGAATGGAAGGAGCTTAAGCACTCTGGCCCAAGCCAAGTAAAAATAAGCCTCCGCGTACATCCGCTTCAAGTCTGCGGGGTAAGCTATAAATCTCTTAACTTTTCTTGCCGCTCTCCTATACAAGTTCATTATTCCTTTCTAACTTGTATGAGTCCTTCGGATTTAAGCTGCTGCAAGAAAGCGCGAACTTGCTGTTCACACGCTCCGGGCTCAATTTCATACTCGGTCAATAATTGATTCACGATATCTTGTATGGATGAAGGGGATGCAATCAGTTCCCACACGCGCCCCCCGATCTGACCTAAGTTGTAGTACTTTCCGTTCTCGATGCTCAGCATGACCTTCTCCCCGTTCATTTCGCTTACGAGGAAACCATCCGATTGTACAACAAGTTCGTTAGCGGTAAGGATATCAGCGCTCATGAATTAACAACCTCCCTTTTATTGGCCAAACCAACGACTCGATCCATTAAGTTAAAGGCAGAGAAGCCGTCTGCCGGGCGGCGGAGCTGGTACACCGGGAGCTCGGAAGCAAGCCGGGCAATCGATTGAAATTGCCATTGCTGCAGGTTCAACAGATGAAGAAGGGAACTTCGATAGGTATGCACGTTTAAGACATGAAGACCTTCAAATCTGTTGTATGCCTTAATAGACGGTTCCGGTTCTGATGCTTTGATAAGCTCAACTACCCCGGCGAGAGGGAGAGGCTCTCTGCAAAATTGGGACCGTATAGGCACCGCGTATTTGTTAACCCTTTGGTAAATCGATGAATAGTTGTGAGAAAGCAATCCTAACTGTTCTATGCTCTCCTCCCACAGCTTCTGCTGCGGATAGGACGGATAGACAGCAGCCGCTGCCGAATCATCGGATAAGGAGACCGCGATTACGTCATCCGTCATTAATGGATATCCTGCATGTGCAAACGCTGCGGCAAGAGTCGATTTACCTGCACCCGATTCCCCGACAATGGCGAAAACCTTCCCGTCAATGACGACTGCACTCCCGTGCAGGGGAAGAATCCCTCTCTGCATGAGCAGTACGCCCATACAGGTACCGAGCAGGAAAAGCCGAATCTTCGCCTCATCCGCTCCCGGGTATGGGGTTACCGAGATACGGGCACCGGAAGTAATGCTGTAACAGGCCGTTTCGGGTACATGAAAGAGAAATCGGCCGTTTTCGAAGCGGTAGTTGCCCGTTGTAAATTGATCCTGGACATCTTCCTGCGGCGGATTCAATTCAATTTCAACATCAAATTCCGAAATAATTCCATGTATTTCATATGCTTCAGGCAGAACAATTTTGCTTCTAATGTTCAAACCAAATATTCGATAATCATTCAGAGTAAACACCCCGTTTAGTAAGACGTATAATCCTTGTATTTATTTATACTATTCGACTTGAAAATTCATTTTATGTCGCTTTTTTCTAAATAAATTTTAATTATTGATAATATGTCTCCAAAACCATAGAAACGGCCGGAGCGGGAAATAGAGAAAATGTAATGGTTTATATAGCGGCAGCAGCGACATATCTTGCACGTTAGGTTCCAGGTGATTCAGAAGATACCTCGCTCTCTGCCTGCCTGTCATTAGGGATAGAGTGTATCGAAAATATTTCCAAACGACGCTTTTCTCAGGTACCGGGTTTAATTTCACTATCTTTTTGATAAAAAACAAAGATGTTTTCGCCAGCCGAAGAGTCTTCTTATTATTCGTCAGTTGATGCAAAGAATAAGGAATCTTTGCATCAAGCAAATTGGAAGCTAATATGAAAGCTTGCCCCGTGAATGATTGACCGCCGTACTCTCTGAAATAATCATGCATTTTCCCGCTGTCTATATTAGGCATTAAACGATCGATATCCATTAACCAGCGCAATCGAAACCAGGCATGCCTGGCGCCGTGATCGCAAAGATAGTAGAGCAGGTCTTCATTCCCTAAGCAATGAAATTCCTGATTCAATATAAGAACTTTATTTCTGCGTCTCCACAGTCGATCAAACGAATGAGAATCACTGGAGTTAGGATTTAATCGCCAGTGAATTTCAACTTGTACGGAATACTCGTTATGCCGGAAGGAAATATGGTGAAGCTTTTCTTTCCAATTATGATTTAATGAATGTTTATCCTCTGCTTCATATCCAAGCTGTATCAAGACTTCCTCTGCCCGTTCTACATCATCTGCATCGATCAGAATATCCAGATCTTTGGAAGTCCGATGCGACATATCACCGTATAGTTGAATCGCCAGAATGGGGCCTTTCAACAGAATGGTGCGTATGCCGGTGTCCGATAATTTTACGCAAATGTTATTCATCTCTTTAGTCAACTGCATCATCTTGATGATATTGGAGTTGTAATGATAGCGGAGTGTCTCCATAATATCGGCAGGAATAAAGGATGAACGGATTTGATTTAGTTTCAAGTAAACGATCGGATAAACACGATGATGCAAGGTTAATTGTAAAAACGAATCCCACTTCATATTTGAAGTGTATTCTCGTATTCTCTTCTCATCCAACTCTTGAACGTCGCGCAGAATGAACAACATAAATGATAATTCATTCGAAATATCGCTTAAATCCATTTTCGCCGCTTTAATCATGCCAGAACCCCACTATCGTTAGAATTACAATTGCAAAACAGGAATTTGCTGTTTAACGCCTTGATTCAAGCTCGGTCGGCCGACGGAATAATAAACGAATGCGGTCCCGAGCAAATCTTCCTCTTTAAACACATTGCGTCCGTCGATCAGAATGGCCTGCTTCATGACGGATTGCAGCAGATTCAAATCCACTTCCGCGAATTCATCCCATTCCGTCAGTAAACAAAGCGCATCCGAGTCTTGAGCCGTTTCGAGCGCCTGATTGCACCAAGTGACGCCTTCCTTGCCGTATAAGGCCTTGAAGTTTTCCATTGCAATTGGATCGTAAGCTTTCACCTTCACGCCGCTCTCTACCAAATATTGAATGATTTCCAGTGCGGGTGAATCGCGGACATCATCGGTATTCGGCTTAAAGGCCAATCCCCATAACGCGACTGTCTTCCCTCGCAACTGGCCGTTAAAGATCGTCTCCAGCTTGCGGATCACATTAAACCGTTGATCTTGATTCACTTCCACAACCGATCGCAGCAGCTTGAACTCGTAATCGACGTTACCGGCGATTTGGATAAGGGCTCTGGTATCCTTCGGAAAACAGGAGCCTCCATAGCCGATTCCGGCTCTAAGGAACGACTGTCCAATCCGCTTATCGTAGCCCATCCCTTCCGCAACCTTCGTCACGTCCGCTCCTACCTTCTCGCAAATGTTCGCAATCTCGTTGATGAACGAAATTTTCGTAGCGAGGAAAGCATTGGACGCATATTTAATCATTTCCGCGCTGCGGATGTCCGTCACGATAATTTGTTCCGTCAGCGGCCGATGCAGCTCTGCCATCGTATCGGCTGCGCTCCCGGAATCGGCGCCAATGACGATCCTGTCCGGATTCAGCGTATCCTTGACGGCGGAACCTTCGCGCAGAAATTCCGGCAGTGAAATGCTGTCGAACGGCTCGGATGTGCGGGTTGTGATCAGCTCCCGGATCCTTTCGTTCGTGCCGACCGGCACCGTGCTTTTTATAGCGATGATTTTATAGCCGTTCATCGCTTCGGCGATATCGAGGGCGGCTTGATTGATATAGGCCATATTCGCCTCGCCGCTTGGCATCGGAGGCGTTCCGACAGCCAGAATGATAATGTCCGATTGACGAACCGCTTCGGTCAGATCGGTTGTGAAATCGAGTTTTCCGGCGGAACGGTTCTTCTCTGCCAATTCCTTCAGCCCTGGCTCATAGATGGGAATCTCGCCAGCCTGCAGCATCTCGATCTTCCCAAGATCCTTGTCGACACAGATGACTTTATTCCCCAGCTCCGCGTAACAGACTCCCGATACGAGCCCGACATAGCCGGTGCCAATGACCGTAATGTTCATCTCTCATCACTCCCTATATTGAAATCCCGTCACTTATACGGTACATAATTCCATAATTTCGTTCCAATCGAAGGCTAGCCGGACGATATCTTCTTCAATAAGCTCCGACCCGGTTTGCACCTCGATGATGTCCATTTCCGTCTCCGCCCGCAAACTGTGCTTGCTCTGTTTCGATATAACGAGTACATCTCCGGCCTTTACCGGAAACCGCTTATCGTTCAGAATCATCTCCCCGTTGCCGGAAACGACGGTCCATACCTCATCTCTGAGCAGATGGTATTGATAGCTTAAATTTTGACCCGTTCCTATGCATATCCGTTTGGTCAGCACTTCTTTCCCGTCCGGATATTTCAAGTAATCGAGCACCCGGTAACGGCCCCAACGTCTCTCCTCGTACATCGGACGCTGATCCGCGTGCTTCATGACTTCCTTGATCATCGGGCTTGAAGCCTTGTCCGAGACGAGAATGCCATCCGGACTCGCCGCGACGACGACATTGGATAAATTAAGCAGCGTAATCGGAATATCCAGTTCGTTGATAATATGCGTATTTAATGAGTTGTCGGTAATGATTCCTTTGCCGATCAGCGGGGTCGCAATTTCCTCCGTCAGCGTATTCCACGTTCCAAGATCCTTCCAATCCCCTTCGTATGGCAGCGCGACGATATGATTGGCTTTCTCCACCACCTCATAGTCGAAGCTGTTCTTCGGAAGCTTGTCGTACTGCTTCGCCATCTCGTCGTATTGGATCGGAAGCCCATGCGATAGCAGAATATTGATAATGAAATCCAGCTTGAATGCGAAAACCCCGCAGTTCCAAAGGGCTGCCTGCTCGATCATGAGCGCCGCTTCTTCTTCGCGGGGCTTCTCCCGGAAGCTTTGAACATTCATATATGGCGCGTCATGCGTGGTCCCGATTTGCGGAACGATATATCCGTATTTCTCCGAAGGATATGTCGGTTTTACTCCCATCAGCGCCATATCCGCGCCCGATTCGTTCAAGACCTGGTCCAGTTCTTTGGTCTTGTGGAAGAACGACTCCTCAACGTAAGGGTCGACCGGCATGACCACGACCGTTTCATTCAGGCTGACGCCTTCAACCGAATACAAATAGGTGGCAGCAAGCGCGATCGCAGGATACGTGTCCCTTCTTTCCGGTTCGACGATCACATCAATCTCGCTTCCCAGCTGATTGTAGATCATTTCAACCTGCGGCTTGCTCGTTGCGATTAATGCATGATCGCGAAGCCCGGCGCTCTCTATCTGCCCCCAAACCCGCTGGACCATCGACTCAAGCTTCCCTTCCGAATTCCTGAGCACCTTCAAGAACTGCTTGGAACGGGAATCGTTCGACAGCGGCCACAGGCGTTTGCCCGAACCCCCCGAGAGTAGAACAATTTTCATGGTAACTCCTCCTATAAAAGTAGTTAACTGATTTGCGAAGCGCCTGAATTTGCTGCTTTTCCTTCATTCTTCACAATCAATTGGGCGGACCCTATGCCGCTTGTCCATGTATGATAATAGTTGGAGTTCTTTCCGTAAGAATTGTCCAGGAGCGTATTGGGCTTGTCCATTAGGCAGGACAAGATATGGCCATGAAGCCTTGACGTCTGCACGTTCCGGTAACCGCTGAAGCGCTTGACTGCTTTATCTACCAGATAATCGGTGTACCTGCCCCAAATCGCCTGCATGGGAAGTGGAGCGCCGCCTTTCTTAATCATTCTGACAATGAGATTAATCGATTTCTGCTCCACCCTGTTGTACAAGGAGGCCCAGTCCAAATAATCGCCGCGGCCCGCGGATTCGAGTTTCTCCTGCTCGGCCGTTTTTTCAATATCCGTTCGGAAGAAGCAGAGCAGTTCTTTGTCCGGGCTGTCCTTGTGCCGGATCGGCCATAATTGATGGGCCATGTCGGGCGATAAATATACGCTGCATCTATGAAATTTCTCGGTTGCAGCGCGGTAGGACAACGTGTCGCGGACATAGAGATGAATATCTTTATGTCCATTGAATATTTGTGCCGTCCGGTCGAATTCAGACTCTTTCTTATAAAATATCGTCTGTGGGAGCATCACGATCCGGTGGTGCGGATAGCTGGCAATGATTTTCTCTCGCAGCTTCTGATGCGCCGGATACAGGTCGCCGAAGTTCCCTCCCCCATGCAGTACGATAATATGATCTTTCGGAATGATGAGCGAATCGGGAAAATCAAGCACGCTGTAGCGTGCATGGACGCGGATATTATAGTCCTTGAAGAACGCCTCCGTGCCTTTCATAATGAGCAGGTCGCCGCCGTTGCTGTGAACGGGAATATCGATATAGTAAATATTGGAGCCCGGCGGAATGACATCCGAAATTTGGCCAAGCTTATTTTTCAGCACATCCATAGGGTGAATATTCGGGGTACTCTGCATGATAACTCTCTCTCCTTTATGTTATTTATTATCATCTCTGCCATTCTAGAGGCTCCACTCGACATTCCGTTTAACTTCCTTTGCCGGTACTCCCGCTACAAGCGTACAGGGCGCCACATCCTTCGTTACAACCGAACCCGCCGCTACAACGGCACCGTCGCCAATGGTAATGCCCTTTAAAATCGTCGATTTACAGCCGATCCAAACCTTATTTCCAATGAAGACCGGCTTCGTCGATTCGGTACCTATAAGTTGATGATAATCCGTGTCTATGATGGATACGTCCCAGGAAATCGCGCAGTGACTCCCTATCTTTACTTGCTCCTTGCACCTGATTTCCGATCTTCGATTAATAAAGGTGTGATCGCCAATCTCGATCTTCGCTTTACCCGATTCCAAATAAATGCCGATATCTTTATGCAGGATGACGTTTTTTCCGATAATTAATTTGGAATTTTTAGCTTTGGATACGATGACTCTCCCGCAGACCCGAAGCATGCTGCCTCCCTGATCCAGCTTCATTCTAAAGAACAGGCCGAGCAAAATGCGGTATCCGTATCTGACATATTCGTTAAGGCTTCTCTTTCTTTTATCCACTATGTCCTTCACCTCCATGGGGTGGAATTCCATCCTTGAAGATGGCCGGCGAGATAATCGAGAAGCGATTATTGCGTGCTGAAATCGTAATAAAATTTGGTCCGTTCTCCGAGTACCAGCTTGTAGATATCGTAGTTGGTCGCCATGACTCCCTTCAGGTACTCTTTATATGGACGGTCGGCGACATTCACAAGACCCGAGTTATAGCGTTCGCCCCAAATTCCTTCCCAATATCTGCCGAGACCGGCCTGGTCTACATAATTGAAAACATGAGCGCCCACAACATAGTCCAGACCGGCTGCCTCCTCCACATAATTCCGGTAACGCAGTCCCCTCTGCGACTGGTCCGCGGCTGTATTAGGAATGAGAGACTCCAATCCTTGTTTCGTCGCGCTGTAACCGAATTCGCTAATCAGAATCGGTTTGCCGCCCGATTTCGTGTACACATCTTCCAGAAGATTGGCATCCAGCTTATAAATGTAATAGTTGATGCTGATGACATCCACGTATTTCCCTTCCACCCTCGCCATATAGCTCCGAATCTTCTCATTGTGGAAAGGCGTCGTTAACCAGCGGTCTCCAAGAAGAAGATGATTCGGATCATATTTGCGGTAGATCCGTGAAACCGTTCCATAGAACGTATCCAGGTAATAGGTGAAAAATTGGTTCATATCGCGCCAAGCCTGCGATGTTTCGATTGGCAGCTCCGCTTCATTCATGTCGCTGAAGGATTCGAAGCTTGTTTGCCAATGGCTGTTGAATTTGTTTATGTCCTGATATTTATCCCTCAGCAATTTAACCAAACGGGCTTTGATCGCCGTTTCGCTTGCCTTCAGCTTCGGCACATGGGAATAAAACTTATGGAAATCGTATTCGTTGCCGATGAAATAACCGATCAAATTCGGATCGTCCTTGTTCGGCAAGACCGCATTGGCAAACGCTTTATCAATCTTGGCTGCCGCATCCGGCGCAAAAATGTCGAATATCGAAATCCCGTCAATCTTAGCCCAATTCATGCTGCTCAGAGGAAGCATCCGCACGTAAGGCATGTTCTCTTTGCCGTATTTCTCAGGCGAAAAGCCTCCCGCGCTGTTAAATCCCCATTTCTTGATGCGCTCGGCCGCTTCGGAATAGATCGCATGCTCGGTTGGGACTACCCCTGTCTTCCTGTATTTGTTCGCCAAGTAGAACGAGAAGTTATCGTCCCCTCCCAGGAAAGCCGTCTTGTATTCCTCCAGAATAGATGGAATCGATTCGAACAGCTCCTCCCGGCCTTTTACCATCGTATAGGTTTCATTGGCCGTAAGTCCGTTCACCCCCAGGCTGAAGAAGAGATTGCCTTCCGGCGTTGTCATCACTTTGCGGCTTCCCATCTGCTGTATGGAGAAAAAGCCCGTTTTCTGTAGCCCGTATTTTACCGCGCTGCCTGCCAGACCGCCGTAACGGTCCCGGTTCGTAGGCGGCGTTAAACCGCCGTAATAGGAGGCGTCTGCCGCGGCATCCGCTTCCAGCTGCTGTTCGGTTGTCACCTTCTCGGGAAAAACAGCGGATTTCATCTGCCCGAACCTGTCCACTTCAATTCGTTTGCTTGCGTTTAGCGTATATTTACGAATTGGACTTGGCTCCAAACCATCCTTGACGGCATAGGTTTCCAGCAAGTTATAACCCGTGAGCTGGAGCGGTTCGGTATAGCGCAGGAAGACGGGCCCCTTATTCAAACGGTAATAAATGTTGGCTCCGCCCGAAGCCGTAGACAGTACAGCCTGCAGCGATTCGGTGCTTCTGGTTGACTGAACCGCCACGGAAGAGGTGCTTCGATTGAACATGACATTCGAAACTTGGGGCGACCAAGACTTCGATCCGTGCAGCTCGATTTTCAAATACCTCGTACCCGCAGGCAGTGACGAATGCTCGTAAGCGTACTTCTGCCAATTGGATACCGGATGGCCTACCGCATAAGCTTTAGCAGAAATTATTTCGGTATAGTCCTTTCCGTTCTCCGAGACAAAGATCCGATGTTTCTCGATGGCAATTCCAGTGAAAAAGTAGCTGTAGAACGTAAAGGAAGAAATATCGTAATCCGTATGATAAATGATGTTCCCTGGATTCACTGTGGTACGAGCCATTCGGTTCGAATCGTTGCTGAAGTAATAAGGATGATCACTCGCAATATAAATACTAGATTTGCTGTCAATCAGTTCGAAATTGTCAAGCGGATCGTTCAATCCGACTGCCTTATCCAAAGTACCTTCCGGCACATAATGGTAGCTGGAAACCCGGCTTGCCGCTGATCTGTCAGCCGAACGGCTCACGGCGGTAACCTTTAATTCGAGTTCGTTCAACACTATAATCGGTGAGGTATAAAGCTTTCGTCTAAGAGAAGTTCTAGGATCGCTGCCGTCCGTGGTGTAATAGACGGTGTCGCCGGCTGTTACCCTTTCCAACATGACCATACTGCCGTAAGGGACGGACCCCGAAGGCAGGTTGGAACTTACGCCCAATGAACCGTTCAGTACGGCTTTCCCGATTACAGGCGATTTAGCGATTTCACTGCCGGTGAATTCTATCTTCAAATATTTTGCATCCCCGCTAAAGCCTCGCAGTTCATACACGACGAAATTTATGTTATCCCCGTCATTGAAAATTTGCGGAGTCGCTTCCTCGTAATTCAAACCATCGGAGGAGACATAAAACTTCGGGTGATCATACGGTCCGCTGTTCGCGCGATAGTACGTGTACAAAGAAAAAGTCCTGAGAGGACCGTTCGTCCGGTAGGTCATATATTCCTTAGGCGCATGGCTTCGGATCACCCGGGTGGGATCATCGGCATCAGGATATTCTTGTAGAGAAAGCGTCTCCGAACGTTTGTATACGTGACTCCAATCCTTAAGATCATCGACCACGATTTCAGCAGAAGTAGCAAAACCGTGTATCGGCATAAGGATTATAAGTAAACTTAAAATCAATAACAGATAAAACAGTGTCTGATTTCTTCTCTTCACGTTTGTTAACCACTTCACCAATTTTCTCCTTTACCTCTTAATCTAGTTATAGGTTCGCAATACACCGCTGATTAAGCCGTTATTGTATATAATTTTGCTAACATTGCGGAATATCCGATTCTTATCGAAGAAAAAAATGATCGTGAGCAGCAGAAACACCGGAACCTTCAGGACGGATTTGACGATAATGCCCGTTTTCCGCTCCGAGCTGACCGCGCTGCTCACTCCCTGCCAATAAATCCTGCGCAGCAGCCATTTTCTGCTAACCCTGCTGCTTGGAATTTTGTGCCGCACCCAGGCATGCGGCGTGTAGTAGACGGTATAGCGGCTGCGGATCCGGTCAATGAGCTCGGCTTCCTCGCTTGAGAGCAGGTTGCTTCCCACTCTGCCCAAATCCTCGCGAAAAGGTTTAAGCGAATGGAACACGGATTTGCGGAAAGCTACATTGGCTCCGAACGGTATGGCCGGCTTTTGCATTTCTACAATTTCATGGGAATAATCCAAAATGGTATAGAGCGTCCGGTTTTCCGGTAAAAGCCAAGTCGGCTCCGCCCCTTCCCATGCCGGTTCGATTTTGCCTCCGACGCAGCCGATCCGGGGATCGGTCTCGAATAAGGAGACAATTCCGCCGATCCATTCCCTGGAAGCTATGGCATCATCGTCCAAGAACAATATATACTCGCCCTTCGCTTCGCGAATCGCACGATTCCGGGCTACGGAGAGCCCCAGCTTCTCTTCATAAACATAAATAATAGGGACGCTTGTCATCTGATTGACTTCTTGAACAACCTGTTTGGTATTGTCGGTGGACCGATTGTCAACCACAATAACCTCAAAAGCATCCGTAAAGTTTTGCCGTAAGAGACTTAAAAGCGCTTCTCTCACATCCTCAGCTCTGTTATGGGTGCAAATTGCTACTGTCGCTTTCATGCGTTCACCTCGTACCGTTTTGTGCCGGTATAAACTTTTATCATTTTTCCGGCTATTCCCTGCCAGTCCAGTTCTGCCAATTTTTTTGAAATGTGCTTCTCTGCCTCGTCCATATTCATATTGACCGACATCTCCAGCGCCTTGCGCAACCCGTCCGGGTCGGCAGGGTCGTATAAGATTCCGCATCCTTCGGAAACATATTCGCTGAGCGAACCGAGATTAGGAGCAACGACCGGCTTATAATGAGAAAGGGCCAGAATCGCGCTTCCGGAAGTCGTAATCTGGTTATAAGGCAGCACCATCACATTACCCGCCCGCAAGTAGTCGACAAGCTCGTGATCATCTACAAAATGAGGATAAACTTTGATTCTGCCGTCATTAACCGGGTCAATGTAATCCAATTTATAACCGTCATCCACTTTTCCCGCTATCAGCAGTCCGGCCGACTCCAGCTTCATCGAAACAAAAGCTTCGACCAGCTTTTCAATTCCTTTATAAGAGTTGATTCTGCCGATAAATAAGAACAGGAACTGTTCCGGCGGAATGCCAAATCGCTTACGGATATCCGTCCCGTTGCCGACATAGGCATCCACGTAATGGCCATGCGGCGTGACGATCAGCTTATCGGCGCTTACCCCGAACGTTTCGATCACTTCTTGTTTTACCGTTTTACTCATGACGAATCCCTTGTTGCAGACGGATAAAATAAACTTTCGCATCCTATAATCCCATTTATTTTTGCCCGTCGCATGCGGCCAAATATTGTGAACGGTCCAAAATAACCGTACGCCCCGTACTTTCAAAAACAAAAGAAGTCCGGCAAATAACATTGACTTTATGATCGTAAGGGGGAAATTGGACGCCTGATACGAGTAACTGGGCCAATGCATGTGGACGATGTCTCCCTTTGCAGGTTTAAGCGTGTTCTTGGTATCGTAATGTTCCACCTGCAGACCGTTATCTTCGATGGACTTTGTCAGCAATTCGGAGTATTTGTTAAATTCGCTAACTTTCGGCCACATGTAAACCGTTGGGTTACTCATCCATTCCACCTGCTCTTCCAGCTCTTTTAATGATCTTTTTTTCTCTCAGACGTCCGATCAAGAAGCGGAAATCGTCTTTATCAAATAGCATACCGGCAAACCGCACCTTAAACACGACCCGCATCGCGGCAATCGTGATCAGCAATCTCACCAGCGCACCGATTAATAAAGATAAAGCAATTCCGTTCAGACCGTATAAAGGGGTAAAAACAAAGAATAGTCCGATCGTAATCGCAAGCGCTATTACTTGTCGGATCAGCACGAGCCCGGGACGACCCAATGCGTTGAACGAAGTTGCCAGAATCCATGAGCCGCCGCCGAGAATGCATTCTATCGAAAGCAGATAGAAAGAGGTACTGGCCTCCAGAAATTCCTCGCCGAATAGAATACCCATCAGGAATCTGCCGACGAATACACTCGGTACGACCACGATCGTCATCAGGATAAGCGACAATCGGAAAGCCCGGCCAACCGTTGAGATAATCTTGTCCTTGTCCAGCCCGGTCAATTTCGGAAAGATGACATTCGAGATAGCCAACTGAACCGTATTGAATACGCGGGACAGTGCATAAACGACGCTATACAGACCGAAATCCCGCGGTGTAAGCAGCGACAAAATAATGATTTTGTCAAACTGCGAATACAAGGTTCCCAGCAGTTCAACGCCAAATACCCTGCTTCCGTAACCGAACAACGACTTGGCCGCTGCCCGGTCAACCAAACGTTTGAACCAATTGATTTTCAGCTCGCCCCTCAGTTGGAACAAGGACCAAATGACGACTACCAGCGTCGTGATCAGGAAGACGAATGAGGCGGCGTGGATATTCAGCACTCCGACCCATAAGAGTGCGATGATACCCGTCAAATTAAAAAGCGGAACAAACAACCTCACGCCGTTATAGATTTTGAAGTTGTCCGTGCTTTGCGCAAGCGCCGTAATCAGATTGACCGCAAGCAGCAGCGGCAGCGTCAGCACGGTGTACCACTTTGCGGTCTGAATGACCTCCGCAGAATAATTGCCCAGCCAAACCGGGAGATAGACCCATGAAATAACGCCGACAAGGATACTCACCAGGAGTTGGAAAAGAAAGCCTGCCCTGATGTATTCCGCTCCTTTGCCGGCTTGTCGCTTAATGTTATAAATAAGAGATGTAGGAAGTCCGAATCCAACAACCCCTACCAGGAAGGTCGGCCAGAACAGAATCGCCGAAAATTCCCCTTTGCCTTCGACGCCGAACATTCTCGCTGTTACGATGGAGGTCAGCGTAGTTATAATCATCACCATAAAATTTGTTGCGCTAGTACGTAAAATCGTATGAACAAGACCATTCCCATTTAATAATTTACGGATTGCCAACTGTGCCATAGACTACCTTCCCACATCGGCCTTTATTTTTTTCCTGGAAAAAGCGTTCACCGATTTTGCAGTACCGGTTGCCTGAAGCATGACCGATTCATATAATTCCGTATGCTGTTCAAGCAGCGATTGTTTGGTGAACTTGCGGCTGTGCTCCAGACATTGACTTTGTATCGTTCTTTTCTTTTCGGCCGAGCAGGAATAATATTCCTTTAACTTATCTTGAATCGCTCCTGAACTGCCCGGTGCAAACAGATATTGACTGCGATTCAGTACAACGTCCGGAATTCCTCCTACTGCAGAGGCGTATACGGGCGTGCCGACCTGATAGGATTCGATGATGACCCGCCCGAACGGCTCTTCCCAAATCGAGGGAACAACGGTTACGTCTACTTGGCCCATGAGCTCCCGCGCTTCAGCCGGCTTCACTTTGCCGGTGAACACGATGCGGCCGTCATTCCGGCACGCTTCCGAAAGCTCCTCCTTCAGCTTGCCTTCGCCGCATACGTACAGCTGGTCCACCATCTCTTGCGGCATCGAACGGACGGCGTCGACGAGTTCGCGGACGCCCTTCTCCGGCTCGATTCTGCCGAAATAGCCGATGCGCAGCGGTAGACGTTCGAAGTCCTTCTCTCCCGCGACGATGTCGCCCTCCACCGCGTTCGGAATGACCAGTTTCTCAGCATTCGGAAACAATCCCGATTCCGTATGACGGTTTAAAATATGCGAAGAGATACCTACAACCGCGGATACCCGTTTGCTGAATCCAAGAGAAGTCAGCTTGTACAACCCCGACATCAGCGGATTGGATATTGGCGAACTGACAGGCGAGATAAGCGAGTAATCTCTTAATGTATGAACGATCGGCACGCCCGCTTTGAAGAAAGCTGTCCATATCCCTGCTCCGAAACCGGACAAATTCTGAGTATGAACCAAATCAGGTTTTATTTCCTTCAACAGGTTCGTCACAGTCGCAATTTGCAGAGGATTATAAATATCGACAAGTCTGCGAGCTACCTTACTCAGCATGCCGTGGTTTTCGGCGTCGCCGATCCAATACAAATTGTTGTAAGGAACACGATGAACCGTAACCCCGTTAATCGTCTCTGACGTTATGCCGGCGTTTCTCTTTTGTCCTCCTGTCGTAATCACATGGACTTCAGCGACGGTATCCAGCGTTTCGGCTAAGATTTGCGTCGATATTTCCGCACCGCCGATAATATGCGGGCTGTACAAACTATTTACAATAACGATTTTCATGCCTTTCGTCTCCATTCGCTATAGATAGGTCTAACGGGCGGCGTTTGACCTTTAACCCGAACGGGCACACGTACAGGCATACCGGTACGTATGGCTTCCGTTTCGAACCCTCCCCCGCGGATGAACCCGAACAACAACCAGAAATCCAGAAAAGCATAAGAATCAAAATTCATGACGAGCGAGATACATAACGCAAAAGCGAATTTCGAATACGAATTTGCCCCGCAGCTGCGAAAAATCGAAACCAGAAATCCTCCAAATAGGATAACCCCTATAAGGCCTTCCTCAGCGAACACCTTCGACACCATATTTCTCGACGTTGCCGCATAGGGTTTATTAAATACCAGGTCGTACACTTCACTGAATTTCAATCCATTGCTGAAATGCTGCTGTAGAAGGGAGGCAAATTCCGTATAATAAAAACCGCCGCCTAACCCAAAAATCGGATATCTGGCAAATTCCAAAAAACCGATGGCCGGAAACACCAGCCTAATAAAAAAAGAATTGTCATTATTTATTAATTGTTTGAAATTAAACTGAAAACGGTCCGTAAAATAGCCGGTTACCTTGAACGTTTCGATCAGATAAGGCACGCCTACGACAACGACAAGGGCGCAGGCGACCAGAACGACCAGCATCCGTCCCCTGTTCTTGTTCGTTATCAGCACATAAATAACCAACGCGACCAGCAGCACGGTATATGCGTATGCGGAGAAGGAAAGCACCATAAGCAGCATCGTAGCGATAAGCAGATACAGCTGCTTACGGAATCCCTGCTTAAACAGGAAGAACATAATTAACCCGCCGCTCAGCATATGAATCGCCGCCCATGAAGGCTCGCCCGACAGCATTTGAATTCTCCGGAGATATACTTTATCCGCGAACAGTCCGGTAAAGGCTCCGGAAAATCCGCTTCGGATGAAAAATGCGTCGAATAGCTGAAGAAAACCGGCAATAAGCGGAGGAATAAAGGCTATCGCAATACTTTTGGCGATGCGCTTTATAATCTCCGGATCTTCTTTCGCTTGCTGAGTGACATAGACCGATACCCGATACATGGACAGACCGAACAGAAGCGTGATAATATGCGACGCGCTGCTGCCGATATCACCGTTGTTTATTCCAACGATTAAGGAATGCCCGATGCTGTACATCACGAAGAGGAGAAAGAAAACATCACCCTTCTTGAACCTGAAATCGGTAAACAGAAGCAAGACGGATGCAAGGAACATCGGAAACATAGATATCGGCCGATAGACGGAGAACTGGATATAGGGCAAGCTGTCATACGTCAGGAGCATCAGGGATAACATAAACAGCGCAATTACAAGATTTCGAATAACCAACACCTGCTCTTTGCGCAATTGCCCTACGACAGAATCAACTCCAGATTTTTACGGGTCACGGAGCTGCTGAAATGATGGGTCACGTAACGGATCGAATTGCGCGAAACTTTTTCGTTTATCTCTTCGTTGTTCAATAATAGGAGTACGTTTTGCACCATCTCCTCATCCGTTTCACAGACGAACAGATCCTCATGATTGATCGCGTTGATGCCTTCGCTGCCGATCGGATTGGTTACGACCGGAACTCCCCAAGACATCGCCTCGACGATCTTCGTCTTAATTCCTGTGCCAAATAGCAGCGGAGCGATCATTAAAGCGGCATCGCTCACGATCCGCTTAACGTTATCCACTTCGCCGGTTACGATAATGCCAGGATAGGTCTCCTGCAGCTTAAGCACTTCTGCAGTCGGGCTTTTACCGATGATATAGAACTTTGCATCCGGTGCCTTCCGCTTGATGCCGGGCCATATCTTCTCACAGAAAAATACGACCGCGGAGCTATTGTGAGGGATGTCCATTTTCCCTACAAAGACGAGCTTATTCCTGTCATACGGCCGGGGATTCCCCGTCATTTTCTTGTCCGGGTCGAATCTCATCGGGATGCCGAGACAAGAGTCATGGCTGACAATTTGCCGGAAGCTCTCCGCTTCTTTGGGAGAAGTAAAGATAAGGTGTTCGAAATTGCGGGCTGCGCTTTTCTCGTACTTGTGCAGCAGCTTGCTTTCGAAAGCGATAAGCCATTTTTGAATGAACTTCAAATTTGCAAACCGCTTGATGCCGGATGGAAGCTTGTCCGAAAAACCGCCGAACACGGATGGAATGTACTGAAACCATTTCAGCTGCCGTTCATAGCGCAATGACAGCAGATCATCGTAGCTGAGCACCTTTTGTCCGATTCCGTCCGAACGGTATTCCGCTACGCGCACCATATCGTAAAAGATGAATTCCGGCTTCTCTTCCTCGATCTTTTCTTTGATCAGCCTATGCGTTCTCCGGGAGTAATAAACGGATACTTGCAGCGGCCACCTTTGCAGGAGCAAGGAATATACGAGCACATTGAACAGCTTCTCGGCCATGCCCGGCAATTCCAGACTTACCAGGCGAGAAATCGCATCCGGCTGATCCTTCAGGTACTTCTTGTCATCGACAAAAGACAAGTTCACGATCTGACATTTGGGATAAATATCTTTGATTTGCTGAATGTATTGCTGAAGCAGGTTTTTTCTGCCGTCCGTATTGGGAAATGGCAGCCTGTTCGTAATAAACATCATCTTTTTCATCCATTTTCCGCCTTAGAATGCATCTTTTGCCCCAAGGAGCACTCTGAATGTCTTGAATATGATTTTCAAATCAAGCCCGACGCTCCGATTTTGGATATACTTCAAATCCAGCTCAACCATTTCATTAAAACTTAATTCATTGCGGCCGCTTACCTGCCAAAGTCCCGTACAACCAGGTTTAACCGTTAAACGCAGCTTGTCGTAATCGGTATACTCCGCAACTTCCCTTACAAGAGGAGGTCTCGGACCGACCAAGGACATTTCGCCCCGGAGCACATTGATCAGCTGCGGGAGCTCATCGATGCTTGTCTTACGGATGAACTTCCCGATTCTCGTAATACGAGGATCGTTCTTCATCTTGAACATAGCTCCTTGAATTTCGTTCTGAGCGAGCAGATCCTTTAGCTTTTCTTCAGCATTGCTTACCATGGAGCGGAATTTATACATCCGGAACGGCTTCTCGTTCTTGCCGATCCTTGTTTGATAGAATAATACGGAGCCTTTCGGGTCCTCTATTTTTATCAGGATGGCAACGAGGACAAACAGCGGACATAACAGAAACAATCCAAGCAGCGAACCAAATACGTCAATGGTACGTTTGAACACCGAAGTCACGGAACTCCTATAGTCATTAGGAGTGTTCAATACCACTTCATCGCGATACTGCGGATTCATCTGATTACTCACCTCCTATGCCAATTAATTGTTTCCCAAGCTCCCGCTCCAACAATTCTCCAAGCTCGCTTAAGAGCGGATTTCGAAGCTCGTTATTCCGGAGCGCAAAATCGACCGTTGTCATAATAAAGCCAAGTGTTTCGCCCACATCATAGCGCTTGCCTTGGAAGTCATAGGCGTAAACGCCTTGATCCATATTCAGCTTCTGAATCGCGTCGGTCAGCTGAATCTCTCCGCCTGCGCCAATTTCTTGCTGCCCTAGATAATCGAATATTTCCGGGGTCAGTACATAGCGGCCCATAATGGCCAAGTTAGATGGAGCTTGTCCTTTCGGAGGCTTCTCCACAAAACGGTTTACTTGATACAAGCGGCCCATCGTCTCTCCAGGATCGACAATCCCGTATCGGTTTGTCTGATCCGCATGAACGGTTTGAACGCCGATAACCGAACGTCCGGTTTGTTCATATTGCTCAATCAGCTGCCTGGTGCACGGAACGCCGGCCTCTACGATATCGTCGCCAAGCAGCACGGCGAACGGTTCGTCTCCGATAAAATTGCGGGCGCACCATACGGCGTGACCAAGCCCTTTCGCTTCTTTTTGCCTTATATAATGGAGATTTACATTGGATGATTTTCTCACCTTTTCCAAAATATCAAACTTCCCTTTACTCTCCAACGTATACTCCAGCTCAAACGCGATATCAAAATGATCCTCGATCGCACGTTTACCTTTACCCGTTACGACGATGATGTCTTCTACACCTGATTCAATGGCTTCTTCTACGATGTACTGAATGGTGGGCTTATCAACGATTGGAAGCATTTCTTTCGGCATCGCTTTCGTCGCCGGCAAAAACCGGGTACCAAGCCCTGCAGCAGGAATAATGGCTTTTCTCACTTTTTTCAATTGACTTCACCCTATCCTCTATATTTTTTTTGTTCGCATTGTTCCAAAATGCTAAAAATGCGAGCTATGCTTTCCTTGTCTCTGAGAGCATAGCTCGGATTTTTAGAAAAAAATCCAAGGTAAAGAAAGTAAAAATGAATAGGGCATTAAACCCTTCCTCACGTCACGCCCTTGACGATAAACGTCTAAGGTTCTTTGACCCACAGCATGACCGAGTGCCTCCGGTGATAGAGGTGCAGGAGACATTACCTTCCAAGTAAGCTTAGCTTTTATCCGGCGTATAGGACGCTAAGCGTCGTTGCTAGCTCCGAATATGATAGGAATAGGATTCCGAGTGATTCCGGTTAATGTTATTGAGAACGACGCCGATCAGATTGGCTTGCACATGCTCAAGAGAAGCCTTCGCTTTGAGCGCAACTTCTTTCTCCACTTTTCCCGAGCTGATGACCAGAACGACGCCATCGCTTTGGGTCGCAACGATTTGAGCGTCGGTTACGGACATGATCGGCGGTGTGTCGATGATGATCACATCGAATGTTTCCCTTACTTTCTCAAGCAGCGCCGCCATTTGCTTCGACGACAGCAGTTCAGATGGATTAGGAGGTGTCGGGCCTGCGGCAATGATTGACAGATTCTCCGTATTCGTATGCTGGATGACATCCTGCAGCTCTTGTTGATTGAACAAGGCGGTTGTCAGGCCTATATGGTTGGAAATGGAGAAAATGCGATGCTGTGCCGGTTTTCGCAAATCCGCATCGATTACCAGTACCCGTTTGTTCGCTTGAGCGAAAGTGATCGCCAAATTGGCGCATGTCGTGCTTTTTCCTTCGCCCGGTTTAGAAGAGGTGACCATAATGATTTGCAGCTTGTGGTTGATCGTTGAAAACTCGATGTTTGTCCGCAGCACCCGATACCCTTCAGAGATTGGCGATGTCGGATTTCTTTCCGTAATAAGGTTCCATTTATGTGTCAAGCGAGACATTGCTTCCCCTCCCGGTTCTTGGCGTTAACGAGGCTTTGCCGCCCCGTGTGGCATCTCTTTCTGTATACTTCGGAATTGAAGTCAATATCGGAACTCCCAGGAGCATCTCGATATCTTCCTGATCCTTAATCGTGTCATCCAAATGATCCAGAAGGAAGGTAAGGCCTACGCTCGCCATCAAAGCCAGTATGAATGCGACGGCAATATTCGTATTCGGATTCGGAGCTATCGGGCCGCGCATCTCTGCCGGATCGGCCTGGTCCAAGACGGCAACATTGTCAACCTTCATCAGCTCAGGAACCGATTTTTGAAAAACGATCGCAACGGCGTTGGCGGTTTTGGCCGCCTTCTCATAGGAGCCTTCCCGGACGGTTATGGTCATGATCTGGGTTTCATTAAACGAGCTGACGCTAACCTTACCAATGAGTTCACCATACGTATTAGCAAGATCCGGGTACTCTTCGAGGACTTTTTTCATTATGCGAGGCGTTCTAATGATTTGTTTATAGGTTTTGATGAGTCCGATCGTGGAGTTAATGGAGCCTGCGTTTATTGTTGGCAGCAGCGTACTGCTGTCCCTGTATTCGTTGACGATTAGCGTAGCGGAAGCCTCGTACTGCTTTTCGATGAAGTAATAGGAGTAAATGCCGATGGTTAGACAACTTACTGCAATAATCAAAGCAATCATTAACAGCCTTCTTTTGATGATGATCCAATATCGTTTTAATTCCAACTCGTTTCCTCCGTTACTAGTTAAGTCATTCTGCCAATTATGTTTATGATTAATTATTCCTAGTGAATATTAATATTTTAAGTTATTCAAAACGCGAACTTTTAGGCATGGTTTTTTTATGTTTTTATAAGAGAAGCATCAAGTCTGATACTTCCTAATCACGTATTTAACTGCTTATTTACTACTATTCATAAACTCATCGACCGTCCCGCCATTCATGACGTGCTGCATTATATCTTCCGAGCAGGCCTCATGTCCCACCTTCTTGAGCAGCAGCGATACAAGCTCAGCCATATCAACGGGTTCGTTCCGGGGCGTATATCCGGTGAACATAAGAAGCTCAGCTAACGATCTAGAACCCGCTTGCCTCTCTTGATTCAATAGAGAAGGATCTTCGGATAGTATTTTCAAAAATTGCTTCAGCCGCACCCGCTTCTGCTCCACATTCGAAACATTCATCTTTGACACCCTCCATTTTTCAACTTTCTCGTTCATTCAAGATTGCTACAAATCGACAAATAATACAAGCTTCATTAAGAGGTTTTAATATTAGTAAAATATAATTTTCGAACTTATTTGATCCGTGAACCTAGTATGCCACAGATTATTATAATTCTTGAGGGAATAAAGACATGTTGTCATTTAGACATTCCTTCTCATTTTATAAATGGTTCTTATAAGAATTCGCTCCTAATTTATGCTTTTATAATTTATTAATCTATACGCTTTCCGTGCCAAATTAGATAAATTTGTCAACTGAAAGCGCTTTATGCGCTTTTATGGCCAATCCGCCTCCAGACACATTCAGTATAGTTATAAACCGAGTGCATCCCTTGTAAAATTAAGGTTGTTTCCGTTTCCAATTTTCTGCGGCTTTTCCAATTTTGTAAAACAAGAACGCGTTTTTCCGCCAAAAGCGGGACTATAGGTCAGTGTCCTATAAATAGCTGACATGAGAATGATGTTCGACATTATTCGCAAGCTTCGTTTATAATCGTTGCGATGCATGAAAACGGTTTATTATTCGAAAAAAAAATAAGAATCGAGCTTTTTCATTCGAAAATTTGCGCCCGATTACTTAAATCATCATTATTTAATTAAAAATTCGCTTGCAAATCTGACGAGTCGACAAAGCGACTAGTATTTTTTTACCACATGAAAGTATGAAAGCAGGCGGCGCAATACCGAGGGAGGGGGCTATTGGCAGGCATGTCCGCAAGCGGTTTCCTGAATGATACAGGCTTCATTGCTGCTCCATCCTTTCCCAGGCATCCAGCAGATCGTCATGCACCCGGATTTCCCGGCCGGTCATCACGGTTACCGGCACGCCCTCCGATTTTAATTCTTCATTAATATAGTGTGTCATTATGAATGTCTATCATCCGTTTCGCACTTCCTAGCAAAATAAATGCAATTGGAGTTGTTCCGCCTTCCGGCGACC
Source organism: Paenibacillus harenae DSM 16969 (assembly GCF_000422465.1). Classification (GTDB taxonomy): domain Bacteria; phylum Bacillota; class Bacilli; order Paenibacillales; family Paenibacillaceae; genus Pristimantibacillus; species Pristimantibacillus harenae. Next base: position 452,462 of record NZ_KE383845.1, read on the forward strand.
GGACATTCAAGATCCAAAAAAAACCGTCCCGCAGCGGCTGCGGGACGGGACAATTGACCTGTTACTTGATTTTGATCGTGCCATTGAAATCGGCATGGAGAAGCTCAAATTCCGGTACGGGGCGATTCGCTTGCCCTTTCCATAGCTGGATGCTTATGCGGCCGTCGGCTGCTACCGCTTCCTGCGTCATGAACCGGATCGCGTACTCCTCCCCGTTTATCCGCAGCAAGCCTTGCATATAAGCTTTTCCGCTAACTGTAACGATCCAGTCAGATCGAACGTCGATCTTCTGGCTTACGGCGTTTGCTTTCAAGGTCCAATGTTTTTGAACGCCGTTTTTGAACTCCGCATCTACATACAGCTTCTCTTTCCAGCCGGCGTCCGGCCTAAACCCGGATGGAAGCTCCACGTATCCTTTCACTAAGAGTTCTTTGGAAGCCGTACCTGCCACGGCAAGATGAGCTGCCGAAGCGGCACCTAAATAATACGGATTGTCTGAAAGCACGGCGCTCACTTCATATAATCCGGCCGGCAGCTCCGACATGGAGGAGGCAAGCCCCTCTGCGTTGGTTAAAGCCTCAGCTTCATCCGGGGGAAGGACAACCGGTGTCTTGGACCCGTTCGGCTCGATTGCATATACCGAGAAGGTGACCGTGAGCCCGCTGAGATTCCCTTGACTGCCGTCGGATGGTTCGGACACTTGCGCCGCAAGCCTGACAGGCTGAGCAGTCGATCCGAGACGGTCGCCCTGATAAGCAATCGCAGAAGTTTCAGGCGTCACCGTAAGCGACGACGATGAAGACGAGCCGCGAAGATAATGACTCTCGCTTTGGGCATATCCGGCAGCTGCCGTATACGATCCTGCACCCAGCTGAACCGGATACGTAAGCTCCGCCGTTCCCTGCTCGTTGGTTACGGCCGTTCCCGCCGATTGGCCGTCTACCAGGAAGGACACCGTTTCCCCGGAGATCGGGATACCGTCCCTGTCAGTCAATGTCGCCTCCAGCTTTGCCGGATCGCTATACACCCCGTTTATTTGCGCGACAGCAAGCATCGTAGAGGCGTATACCGTAAAGCTTATCTGCGCCGAAGCCCGATTGGATGCGTTATCCTCCGCCTCTACCGTCAGCACGTAGGCCCCTGGTTGCGTTATCTCTGTACCGCTGATCCAATCCGAGTCGTTTAACCGGATCGAGGTTTGCTTCACTCCGCTGTCCGGGTCTTCGACAATCACGATCGGCGTCGCTTGATCCGTATATTCGCCGCCGTTCTCGACTCCCGTTACGGTAACGACGGGACCGGCTTCATCGCTGGCCCCGATCAACTTGGCATTGCCCCAAAGTCCGCGATCAAGGTTGTTCCGGTTCGTGCCGTTCCATTCGTACTGCCGCTTCCGGATGTTTCCGTCTTCGCTTTCGTTAAACCCGAAATCAAATAATAATTCCCGGCCGCTCTCCGGCTGCATCCGCACCGCTTCCCATGGGATTGCGGCTTCAAGCACATAGCCCTGACCGTCCGCCGCCGCTTTCCTGAACATCTGGATCGGGCGCTGGCGTCCGGTGTTAAACCATAACCAGAAGTTGGACTCCGGTTCAAGCCCCGGGCCCGCGCTCATAATGATCTGCCGGTCGTCGTACAGTAGAGGACCGATCTGTTCCAGCTCGCTGGGACCAAAGAACAATTCCACGCCGTCGCCCTTCCATACGTTGCTGTTCGGGTTATTGTTCATCATCGGCGTCTGTTCGTTAATTTGGGCCGTCACATATAAATGCTGCTCATCCCACGCGAAGGCATAATCCGCGGTAATGTCGTCTCCGCCGGTGCCCCCGACCCGATTGTCGACCGTTAACGTCGCTTTTCCTTCAGTCCCTTCCGGAAAGCCGTTCATTTCCCCGTCGAGCGGAATCGGCACGGACGTATAAGGGATGTTCATAATTTGATCTTTCCCCGTACCGCCGCCCGGCGTCTCATCGCCGAAATCGTGGTAAAACGGTTCTTTCACGCCGAGCATGACATCGTAAATATCATGATGCGTCTGCATCACGCCGTCCAGAAAGGTCTTGTATGGCCGGTCCGCCACGTTAATCAATCCGGTGTTGTAGCGTTCCCCGGTCGTGCCTTCGAACCAGCGTCCGGTAGCCGCCTGGTCTACATAGTCGAACCAGTGCGTACCGACGATATAACCGAGAGAAGCCGCTCCCTCGACATAATTGCGATAACGCCAAGCGCGTTCTTGTTCATTCGCGGCAGCTCCCGCCACAATCGGATCGAGCCCCTGCTCCGCCGTGCCGTAGCTCCATTCGCTTAACATAATCGGTTTGCCGCCAGACTTCGTATAGATCTCGTTCAGCATCGTCACATCAAGGTTAGGCGCATAGTGGTTAATGCTGATGACGTCCATATATTTACCGGCTTCCTCGGCCAAAATGCCCCGAATCTTCGTGTTCATCATCGGCAGGGTAAGCCACCGGTCGCCGAGCAGCAGGTGGTTCGTATCGTATTTGGCAAAGAGACGCTTGACCGTACTGTAATACGTGTCCAGATATAACCGGAAGAAGTCCTCGATATCCTTGCCGGCTGACGCCGTATCGATATACAAATCCGCTTCGTTTAAATCCGTAAAGCCGGTATAATCGGTCTCCCAACTCGTATTAAAGGCCGCAATATCGACGTACTTTTCCTGAAGCATCTGGACCAACCGTTTCTTAATTCCCGTTTTGCTGGCCTTCAGCTTTGGAACCGCGGTGAAAAACTTCTCATAATGGTATTCGTTATCGACAAAGTACCCGATCAGCAAAGGATCGTCCTTTAAGGCAGGCAGCGTTGCAGAAAAGGCAGCATCAATCCTGGCTTCCGCATCGTCGGCAAAAATGTCGAATATTTTAATTTCACTCGGCTTGCTCATGCCGTTGAGAGGAAGCACAAGGGTATACGGCAAGCCGTTCTGCGCCGACAAAGTTCCCGAGCCCCACGCGCCTGCGCTGTTAAAGCCCCATTTTTTGAGCCGATCGACCGCCTCCGCAAAAAACTCCGCATTCGTCGGAAACGACCCGGTTTTCTTGTATTTATTCGCCATATAGAATGAAAATACGTCCTGCGAGCCTTGGAAGGCACCCCGATATTCGCCGTCGTAGGACGGCACCCATTCGAACTTCGTTTCCTGGCCTTTGAGCAAGGTGAAGGTTTCATTGTTCGTAATCCCGTTCATCCCTACGCTGAAATAAGCCGCCCCGCTCGGTGAAACCAGAATCGGCTTGCCGTTCGCCTGCTGGATGTTGAAGAATCCTTTGGCTTCCAATTGGAGCGCTTCCTTGCTGCCCTTTAAACCGCCAATCTCATCGAAGTCTGACGGAATCGCAAGACCTCCGTAATAGGCTTGATCCGCCGATACGTCCGCCAGCAGCTGCGCATCGTCGGTCACCTTTGCCGGAAAATCGGCCGTTCTGACCTGGCCATAGCGGTCGATCAGCATATCCGCTTCCGCATAATACTTGTAGGTTTTGACCGGACTTGCCACGAGTCCTTCCTTGGCAGCATACGTGTCCAGCGTCGTAAACTCGGTAAGCGACAATGGACCCGTATATGGTGTATATTCGGTATCGGCATTCCGTTTATAGAATACGGATGCTCCCGGCGTTGCCGAACTCAAGGCAACGGTAAGCGGCTGGTCGCCGATCAGACCGTTCGGCGGATCCGCAATGACCGAACTGACGTTTTGGTTAATGACCAGCTTGGATAACTGAGGCGTCCAAGCTTTGGCAGCTCCGATGAATTCGATTTTCAAATATTGCGTACCGGACGGTACTTGAGCGTCCTCATAAATGACAAGCTGCCAGTTCGACACCGGCGCGCCGGAGCTGAACACCGACGGATTCACTTCGGTAAAGGCCGCTCCGTCGGCAGACGCATAGAAGCGATGCCCGACAAGCGGCATGCCTGCGCCTATAAAGGAATAGCTGTAAGCCGTAAAACTGTTGATCGGCATTGCAGTTTTGTATAGCATATATCCGGTGGCCGTTGTGTTTCGGACCATACGGCTCGCGTCATTTCCGAAATAGGACTGATCCGCCGTCTCAATCCGTATATTCGAGCGTTGCAAGACTCGAGTAAAGTCGTTCATCTCATCGACAAACCCGTTCTCTTCGGCATGAGTTGCCAGCCCAGGGAATCCAAGGGTAGCAAGGAGCGACCACAAGCAGATTAAGGCGATAATTTTGCGTAGCTTCATGATGATGACCCTCCCACATGTTGTATGCGCTTTCAATCTCTTTGGAATGGGAAAGGGACACAACTGCCGCTTGCCTGGTGCGTCCCTTTTTCCAAACCTTACTTTTGAGACTGCTGCTGCTCCATGACCTCGTAAATATCCTTCGCCAAGAATGCATTACCGCTGTCTTGTTCATACCATTGCTTGAACCAGTCCTCTATCATTTTGCCGTTCCCTTTGTCCCATATATCCTTCGCATCTTTCGTTGTCTGCTCGGCCGTATACCCTTTGCCGCCCAAAATCCCTTTGATGAACATATCGTCTATCGGCTTCACCATCGGTCCGGAGATCGCTTCAATATCCTCGGGAAGCTGCGGCATATGCTCAGGGTGAGTGATTTCGACATACGGTTTGCTTGGATCGGTGTATATTTGCATCGCTTTTTTGTACATGTCGAAGCCTTCCTTCTGCACCGGGTCGCTCAGGTTGAACCCTGTCTCAAGCTTGCCGCACTTCGTATCGAGAATGGTGCTGCTCATCATCTGGAAGTCGCCGTTCCATGACACCTCTGCCTTGCGCTTATCCATGCTCACCGGTTCCGGACAGCCGCTGGCTCCAACCTTCCAATGCTCGCCTTCGATACCGTTTTTCAGCGTATTCGCCGTTTCGGGCTTCACCAGGAAGTCGATGTATTTCATGACCGCATCCGGGTTTTTTGTACTGGCATTGACTACGGCTGTCGCTTGAACCGGATTCGAGAAAGCGGGATTAAACTGACCTGCCGGACTCTTCGGATAAGGAATCGGCGTCACGACGGCGTCCGGCACGTTCTTCTTTAGAGTTGTCAGTTCATTCTGGGCGAAGCTGACCCAGTTGATCTGCAGCGGGTAAATGCCGACCTTGCCGTTAACGAAATCCTGCTTCGCTTTCGCACCGTTCTTATCGTTCAAGAAATCTTTATCGATGATGCCTTCATCAAACAACCGCTTCTTAAAGTCAGTCACAGCCGTAAAGTTATCCCAGTTCCGGGTTACCGTCCCGTCTTTCACCACCCAACGGGTCGCTTGAAAGATTTGGTCAACCACTTGACCTGATTGCAAGCTTATCGCGATGCCGTAGGTATCCTTTTCGCCGTTACCGTCGGGATCATTCTCGGCAAATGCTTTGGCAACCTCGTAAAGATCCTCGGTCGTTTGGGGAACTTGTAAATCCAGCTTTTTCAGCCAATCCTCACGGATCAGCAGGGCATGGATCGGATAAACCTCGGCCAACCGCGCGAACTCGTAAATTTTGCCGTCCGCCTTCGTACCGACCTTCTTCAGAGCCGGATATTGCTCCAGCATTTGCTTATACGTCGTACTGTACTCTTCGATGACATCATCTAGCGGCATAAGCAGTCCTTGGTCGATCAACGGATTCTTGATATGAGGCGCATACTCGAATATCAAATCGGGAGCGCTCGAGGAAGCAAATAACACATTCAGCTTCTGCTGAGATTCAAACCGCGGAACCGCAACAAACTTTACATTTGCCGGACCTTGCTCGTTTAACCATTTGGACCAGCGGTTGTCCTCTATCGTTCCTTCTGCAGCAGGGACGGAGCCCCGGTCGTAGACGGTTACGGAAATATCTTTTTTGGCCTCAGGCGTGTTCACGGAAGTCTCTTCATCCGTCTCCGTCCCGCCCTCAGGTTCAGCCGGTGCCGGCGTTTGGGAGCAGCCGGCAAGCAGCAAGACTGAGACCAAGAGCAGCGACGCTATTCTTGCAAACCATGGATTAACCGTATTTTTCATCGTCATTCCCCTTTTTTATCAGGATTGAATTCATACGCCAATCGGATTCAACGTTGCTTATGCTCTCATTCGCAGCCCCCCTGCTCAAAGTTATATTCCGCAAGCTTTACCCCTTAACCGAGCCCAGCAGCGCGCCTTTCACAAAATATTTCTGAACAAACGGATAAACGATCACCATCGGCGCCATTAAAGTGATAATGCCGGCGGCTTTGATCCCTTCCGGAGTAATCTGAGCGGTGTCGTCGGATTGCATCATTTGTGACGCGACGACTTCCTGGAGTACGGATTGGCTCTGAATCATGTTTTGCACGAGAACGGTCAGGTTGTATAGTTGCGTATCGTTGATATAGATCAGAACGGCCAAGAATGAGTTCCAAAATCCGACCGCGTTAAACAGAGTTAATGTAGCCAGCACAGGCAGCGACAGCGGAAGAATGATGGAACCGAGCAGCCTCCACTCGCCGCAGCCGTCAATTCGGGCCGCATCCTCGACTTCTTCGGGGATCCCCAAGAAGAACGTCCGCAGAATCAACAGATTATACGTATTTACTAAGGCCGGCAGCCAGAGCGCCCAGTAGGTGTTGATGATGCCCAGCGCCTTCATAATCAGATAATTGGGAATCGTGCCCCCGCCGAACATCATCGTGAACAGAAAGGCCAGCATGAAAAAGCGTCTTCCGATAAAATATTTCCTGGCCAGCGGGTAAGCGGTTAGAATCGTGACAATCATCGCGAGCGTTATTCCTACGACCGTAATGACAATGCTGTTTTTGAGCGAATCCAATATACGCGTTCCTTGGAACAGAGATTGAAAGGATTCCATCGTGAAGCCTACAGGCCGAAATGACACTTTTCCGGACATGATCGCATGCGCGTCGCTCATCGATAAGGCCAGAATGTGCACTAAAGGCAGCAGGCAGCTTAATCCGAGCAAGAGCAGGACGAAATAATTAACGCCGTAAAACACCTTTTCTCCCAAGGTCGATTTCATCCGCACTCCTCCTTACCATAAGCCTTGATTGAATCTACGGGCGATATAATTCGCCAACAAGATGAGAACAAGGCCGACGAGATTTTCAAATATACCCATTGCCGCCGTCAGGCTGTATTGTCCTCGAAGAATCCCGATTTGATAAATGTAGAGGCTGATGACGTTCGCGATGTCAGACACGACGGCGTTTTGCAAATTGTAAATTTGATCGAAGCCTACATCCATCACTTTGCCGACGGACAATATTAACAGGAGGATGATGGTCGTACTGATACCGGGAATCGTGATATGCCGCATTTGCTGCCATTTATTCGCACCGTCAATACTGCCTGCTTCGTACAAGTGAGGATCGATACCCGCCAAAGCCGCTAAGTAGATGATAGCCGCGAAGCCCATTTCCTTCCATACGCCTGAGCCCAAATAAATGATCAGCCAGGAAACCTTTTCATACATGAAGGGGTAAGGTTCTCCGATAATGCCTTCCAGCCAGCGGTTAATCGTTCCTGACTCTAAAGCGAACAACGAAAGGACGATTCCGCCGACGATAACCCATGATAGGAAATGCGGTAAATAGACAAGCGTCTGTACGACGCGTTTAAACCACAATTTGCGAACCTCGTTTAACATTATCGCCAGAATGATCGGTACCGGAAACCCGACGGCAAGGCCAAGAATGCTGATCATGAACGAATTGCGGATAATTTGGAGGGACTGCGCCTGGTTGAACAGCTGAACGAAATTGTCCATCCCGACCCAGGGGCTTCCAAAGATGCCGTCGCGTAGATTAAAGTCCTTGAAGGCAATAATAATGCCGCCCATTGGCGCGTATTTAAAAATGATATAAAACAGAAGTCCCGGCAAAAACATAATCATTAGCGGAATGTTTTGCTTGATTAATCTGACCGTGCTTGGTTTAAGCCGATTGCTCGTTCGAGTTTCGGACATCGCGTCCGTCTGGCTTGGTCGAACAGCCACCTACATCACCTCATCTGCTTATAACCCTTTATGAGTTCATATTAGCGGTATTTTGTAAGCGCTGCCTTGAATTACAGGATCAAAACCTGTAATTTTTTGAACTGCCCAACTAAAAATGCCGTTTCGAGGATCCCCCTCAAAACGGCATACAGAACACTAACTCTTGAACTGCTTGCGGAAGTCGCTCGGCGACATCTTATGAAGCAGGCGGAACACGTTCGTAAAATAATTCGGATCATCATAGCCGACGGAGGCGGCGACGGAGGACACCTTCATATCCGTATTCATCAGCAGCAGCACGGCCTTTTGCATCCGAATTTTGGTCAAATAAGCGCTGTAATTGTCGCCGGTCACCTTCTTGAACATTTTACTGTAATACGCCTGGCTGACTTTAAACATCCCGGCCATTTCCATTAGCGAGCAGGTTTCCATGTAATGTTTGTCAAGGTAATCGAGAGAACGGCTGATGATGCTCTCGTTGTTGCGAAGTCTCCATTCTTCAAATCCCGCTATGAATTTTCCCGCTTCGACAAGAGCCCATTCTGCCGCGGCATGCTCCGATCGCAAACTCTGCAGCCGCTCGATTTGCTCGGCAAAGCCCGGTGTCTCTCCGGACTGCTCCAGCTGCTGCTTCATCACACTATTCATCGCAAAGGCTAGAGCCAGCGCCTCCATCTTGGCATCCTCGGGAGAGAGCGAACCGATCTTAGACACAAGCTCGCTTATTTGGTCATCCAGCTTATCAGGCTGTCCGAGAAGTATGCCGCCGGTAAGCTGCGTCTGCAGCTCCTTCACTCGCTGCCTGCTTGCCGTTCCGCTGGACAACACGGCAGATTCCGCCCCTTTTCGTTTCGAGGCCGAAGCTTCTTTCATAATGAACGATTCGTACAGCGAAGGCGGATCGTTCAAGCTTGCAGCCGGAGGGGTCAAGCTTACCGTCAGACCGATGCCGAGATAGGCTTGCACCGCTTCCTCCATCAAACGGCCGAGTGTATTCGCCTCGCCGCTATCGTCAACAATGAAGCACAACCGGTCGAATTCGAGTGAAATGAGCTGTCTATTTAGTTGATGCTGCTGCATCAGCTCCGTCAAGATATTGAACAAGGCGAATTGCAGAAGGCCCAAATCGCCCGGCCCATAATGTTTATTCGCAGGAAAATAATCCTTCACCGCGATAAACAGCAGCCTTTTCCCGCCCACCAATGATTTCATCCGATGCTCCGCCCCGCGGGTACCGGGCAGCCGGAGAAGCAACGCCCGCAGCAGCGCTTCCTCCTTCATGCGAAGATCCGCCTCCCGCTCCTCCCTTTCTCGCAAAGAGGACTCCAGCCGCTTATGGGCTTTATGCAGCACATCCATCAACGTTCGATCATTGCACGGCTTCAGCAGAAAATCGATGACTCCGAAGCGAATGGCCTTCTGTGCATATTTAAAGTCATCATAACCGGTCAAAATAATAACGTCCGTTTCCGCATACTTGTTATAGATATGCTCCGCCAGCTCAATTCCATCCATTCCCGGCATTCGAATATCCGTCAGCACCAGGTTCGGCTGCAGCGCTTCCACCAACTCAAGCGCTTCATGTCCGTTCTCAGCCTCTCCAATCACCGTCCAGCCTAATGGATGATCCTCAATCATCTTACGGAGCCCTTTTCTGAATAACGTTTGATCCTCTACCAGCAGCAGTTTTCCGGTCAACATTGTTCAACCCCCCTTAAGGGCAAATATAAATGCACCGTTGTTCCTTGATCGACGCTGCTTGTAATCTCCAACCGATAGGGCAGCCCATATACCAAATTAATACGACGCAGGACACTTTGCACGCCTAACGAGTCTCGTTCCCCTGTAAATTTATGAGCGTAAATTCCTTCCACCTGCTCCTTGCTCATCCCGCATCCGTTATCCTCAATTTCGATCTTTAAAAAATCATCGATCCGGCAGGCCCGAATCTCCAGCACTTTGGACGATGTCAGGTCCTTGAAGGCATGGACGAACGCATTCTCTACAAGCGGCTGCAGCAGCAGACGTTGAATTTCACAGTCATACACATCCTCAGCCGCGCGGATGCGTGCATCGAAGCTATTTTCCAGAAAGGCCGCCTGAATCCGCAAATAGTTCTCCACCTGCTGCAGCTCCTCGCGAAGCGTGGTTCTCTTATTAATCCGTTCCAGGGAATACTTGAGCAGCTTCGACAACGAAAACACCAGATTGGCCGAATCCAAGTCGTTCTGAATGTACAGCTTCCAATAGAGCCCGTTTAAGGTGTTGTACAGAAAATGAGGGTTCAACTGCGCCTGCAGCGCCTTCAGCTCCGCTTCCCTTTCACTGATCTGGCTCACATATACCTTTTGAATCATGTCCTGTACGCTGGATGCCATGGAGTTAAAACTCTCTCCCAGAAAACCAAGTTCATCGTTCGTGCGGGAGCGTATCCGAATATCGAAATTCCCTTCCCTCATCTTACGCATCGCCCGTACCAGCTCCTTAAGAGGCGACAGCAATCGGCCGCTCAACAAAACAATGAGCATGCTGCTTAAGCAAATACTGAGGAGTCCGAGCCATAAGCTGATATTTAGGATCAATTGGCTATCTCGGAATATATACGACAGCGAAACCCGGCTGATCAGCGTAAACAATATTTCTTTCGAATAGACGGAGGTATAAAAATAAGTCGTATCTCCCTGATCTTTAATCTTACTGCTATTCGTGCCGTTTAATAACCTCTCGAGTCCCTCCGTATCTTCCTCGGGTCCATCGGTATAGAGGAGCTTGGCCCGCTGATCGTATAAATAGACGCGCCCATCGTCACCGCTTTCGATTTCACGGAACGAACGGGTCAAGAAGGCTTCATTGATGACCATGACGAGCAATCCGTAGTTCTCGCCTTGGCTAGCTTTCATCCAGCGAGACGCGATAATGACGTCCCTGTGCCCGCTTTTCTCTATTTGACTGGGAATAGATCTTCGCATCCATACCAAATCCCCATTAGAAGAAGCCAAGGCGATGTACACTTCATTAAAAGCGGCTTGGCTGAGCGGCTCGACCGTTTCTTTCATAAGGCTGTAATAATAGTTCGTACCGGTTAAATCGTATATATAAAGCGAGAGCAGCTGCGGAGCATCAAACTTGACCTGCCGGAGCTGGTCCGCGATTCGCTCCTGCTCGAAGTGGCGTTCCGCATGCGATAGCTCCTCTCTAAAGGCGGACAGCTTTGTTATAATTTTTTCAATCGTCGGATTAAACACAATATAGTTCGAAATGCGGTACATCTCCAGAATACGAAGCTCCAGCTGCATCATCGCCTGCTCGCTGGCCTTAACATACTGTTCCGTTACTTCCTCCTCAAATAACCGCAGATGGGTTTGATAGGAGATGAGTCCGGTCAGGTTGACCGTAAAGAAAATGATCGCTGAAACCCCGATCAGCAGCTTGCTTTTAAAACTAACCTTCTTCCCCCAGCTGATCCACATGCAGGCAGCCCTCTCTTTCTTACAGAGAAAGTCCAATATTATCCTTATATTCGTGGATCAATCGTTGTATCACAATGATTCAACCTTTCTCTCTCAAATCGTTCGCCTTCAATAACCGGTATTCGACCCGAGTCTTGATTTCCGCGCTTGCGTACGTTTTAATAGTAGCCAAACCACATCATTGTGCATAAAGATATAATCTACTATCATTATGTTAAGTTAATAGGTTATAAACCTATCTAATTGATCGGCTTTGGTTCCGTTCCGATAGGGTTAGCCGCCATCCGATTTAGGCCAAAAAGGGGATGAAATTATGCAAGCTCATGAAATCATGATCCGCAACGTGTACAAAGTGAAAGAGTACGATACCGTACGCTCGGTCATTGAACGGTTCATCCAGCATCGGATCAGCGGGCTGCCTGTCGTCAACGACCGGAACGAGATCGTCGGCTACATTAGCGACGGCGACATTATGCGGTATATCGGCAAAAAAGAAGACCGTGTCGTCAACCTCATCTACTATTCCACCGTGATCAGCGACGCGGAAGCCTTTGAAGAAAAGGTTGAACGGATTCTCGACTTAAACGTGATGACCATTGCCAAAAAGAAGGTCGTAACCGCCCCCTGGGAGGAGGATATCGACCGGATCGCGACGATTCTGGGACAAAAACAAATCAAGAAGGTGCCTATCGAACGGAACGGCGTACTCGTCGGCATAATCAGCCGCGGCGATATTATCCGGCATGCGTTCAAAATCATCACCTAGCCCATCCCCATTAAATCAGGCTTTTATACTGGGAACGGTAACGGCCCGGCGAAATGCCCAGGTTTTGACGAAATAAACGGACAAAATAATTGACATTCGGCTGCCCGACACGCTCGGCGACGGCCTGCAGAGACAAATCGGTCTGCCGGAGGAGCGTACAAGCATCCTGCATTTGAAGCCGATGCGCATATTGCAGCGGGCTTAACCCGGTATGCCGCTTCAGGCAGCGGGACATGTAATCGATGTTGAAATGCAGCTCGCTTTCCATTAAAGGACCGTCGAAGGGCAGCGGATGGCGGCGCAGCAAATAATCCTCGATCTGATCGGACAGCTGCCGGGAACGTTCATGCCTCCCTGCCGAGAGAGACAGCTGCAGCCGGTGCAGCAGCTCCGCGGAGAGCAATTGCAAACGGAACGCGTTTTTGACGGAAAACATCCGGTGCAGATCCACCATCTCATCCAGGATCGGAAGCAAATGCCTGAGATCTGTCCGCATCTGCTTGGGCACATACACATACTGCTCGGAAGGCAGTTGATCGATATCGGTACCTCTGGTCAATATATACGACCAGGGGATTTGGTCCTGCCTGAGCTTTCTAATCGGACTGGCATGCAAATAATGCGTCCAGTAAACCTCCGTCTCTACTTCGACCGGCCGATGCCCGACATGTGTCTTTCCCGGCTCAAGCAGAAGAATATCCCCGGCGCCAAGCGCATAAGGCACGTCATTCTCGGTCATATAGAAGCAGCCGCTCTTCACGATCAGCAGATCGTAAACATTAAAGTTACGCTCAAAATGCTGCATCCCCGGCATCCACTTGCTGTATCCGACCGTCAGACATTGCGGCAGCGGCGGTATCGCCAGCTCCAGACATTCCATTTTCGCATCTCTCCTTTGCTTGTCCCTTTCCATTCATTATACTCCACATTAGTCGGAATCGTGCTATACAAAGTCGCAAATCACACTCCATTTCTTCGTTCAAAAAAACTATATTAAACGTATCGCAGTGAACGGGAGCAGAGGAGTATACGCTTTCCGCACCTCCCGCAGACGCTGCGCCAAACCTATGGATGGAGGGTTATAACACATGAAATTTCGTCAAGTACACTTAGATTTCCATACCTCAGAAGCGATCCGGGACATAGGCAAGTCGTTTGACAAAACACAGTTCCAGGCGATGCTGAAGAGCGGCCATGTCGATTCGATTACCGTCTTCTCGAAATGCCATCACGGCTGGGCTTATCATCCCAGCGAGGCCAACGAGACGCATCCTCATCTCGACTTCGATCTGCTTGGCGCCCAGATCGAGGCGGCGCATGAAATCGGGGTTAAAACACCGGTCTATCTGTCCGCAGGACTCGACGAGAAGCTGGCACGCAAGCACCCCGAGTGGCTGAACCGCAGCCGCGATGACCGCACCTCCTGGGTGCAGGGCTTTATGGAGCCGGGTTATCATTTATTTTGCATGAATACCCCATACTTGGATGTATTGGTTGCGCAAATCGAAGAGGTCGTACAGCGGTATGATGCCGACGGCATCTTCCTCGACATCGTCGGCATCCATTCGTGTTATTGCCAATATTGCGTGGAAGCCGTCCGGAGCGAAGGCGGCGACCCTCGCGACGATGACGCGATGAAAGCGCTGTGGGAGCGGACCTATCTGAACTACGCGCGCAGAACAAATGAAGCCGTCCACCGTTACAAGCCGGATTTGCGCGTGTTCCACAACGGCGGACATATCACCCGCGGACGCCGCGATCTCGCGGCCCTGAACGGACATTTGGAGCTGGAGTCGCTGCCGACAGGCGGCTGGGGCTATGACCATTTTCCATTATCCGCCCGCTATGCGGACACGCTCGGCATGGATTTCCTTGGCATGACGGGAAAGTTCCACCTGTCCTGGGGCGAGTTCGGCGGGTATAAGCATCCGAATGCGCTCCGTTACGAAGCCTCGCTTAGCATAGCGAACGGAGCGCGCTGTTCCATCGGCGACCAGCTGCATCCGAACGGCTTAATGGATGAGGCTACTTATGCGCTCATCGGGGAAGCTTACGGCGAGCTTGAAGCGAAGGAAGCCTGGTGCGCCGGCACCGAGGCAGTCGCCGACATCGCTCTGCTGAGCCTGGAGTCGGTCGCCGGCAGAACCGAGCATGCGAATTCCGATGCCGGAGCGGTGCGCATGCTGCTCGAAGGTCATTATCTCTTTGATGTTGTAGATCAGGAATCCGACTTCTCACGCTACCGTCTCCTTATTCTTCCGGACCGGATCCGGTCCGACGGCGGCCTTGCAAGCAAGCTGGAAGCCTATGTGGAGCAGGGAGGGAAAATCTTCGCTTCCGGAGAATCGGCTTTAAATACGGAAGGTTCGTTCGTCGTTGATTTGGGAGCCAGATGGATCGGCGCCAACGCGAATAGGCCAAGCTATTTCCGGCCGGACTTTCAGCCTGGGCCTCTGCTGCCTGCCTCATACGTCATGTATGAGCAAGGACAGGAAATAGAAGCGGCGCCGGACGCTACTGTGTGGGGCGAACGCGAGAACTCCTATTTCAATCGCGACCTCTTCACGTTCTCCTCCCACCGCCATACGCCGAATCGTCCGGAGCCTGCTGGACCTGCGATGACCGAAGGGAGGCACGGCATCTATTTAGCCTGGAACGTGTTCGAAGAATATGCGACGAAGGGCAGCCTTGTTCTGAAGGAGGCCGTTCGCTTCGCCCTGGATAAGCTGCTTGCCGAGCCCACGGTGCAGACGAATTTGCCGGCGCAGGGCATCGTTACCCTCCGGAAGCAGGAGCGGCAGAACCGCTGGATTAACCATCTGATCTACGCTTCCCCCGTCCGGCGCGGCAGCAGCGTGGAAATCATCGAAGATATTGTGCCGATTCACAACGTGAACGTAACGATTCGCGTACCGGCCCCCGTTAAGCGTGTATATCTGGCGCCGCAGGGAACGGATATACCGTTCGTTCAGCAGCAGAGCGACGCAGCATCCGGCCTATCCGCTGTCAGTTATACGGTTCCCGTATTGGAATGCCATGCCATGGCCATTCTGGAGTTCCGCTGAATCGCAGTCTTAAGCTAATGCCGCCAGGGAAGTCGGGCAGAAGATTCGTTGTTGTCAAAGATGTCCGAATTGTACGGTTGCGGTGCCAGGTTCAGGTTCAATAGGTAAAAAAGGGCGTATCAAATGGAATATCCATTTGCACGCCCTTTTTCATATTCACGTTACTCCAATTCACCATCGTGTATCGCACCGTGGATCGTACCGTGTATTGCGTTGTAGCGTACCGTGCCGTTTATTGCACCGCGTATCATGGTTTGTATCGTATCGTTTATCGCACCGTGTATCGTTCCTTGGATCCGGTTATCGTGCGATGTATCATGCCGTGCTTCGCAAGACACAGCTTACACTTCCGTCATGGCGCAAAGCCCTCCTGGCTCAAATAAACCCGTCCCTCCGGGAAGACTTTCCGGAGCTCGTCGTACACCTTGCGGTAAGCCGTAGGACCGTACCACTCCCCGAGGCCCAGCTTCTCGTACATCGATTGAATGCCTAACTGCCGTGTCCGCTTTCCCCCGCTGCCGTCCCCCATGAAATAATCGTCTACGCACACCCGGTCGACCAGCGACTTCAGCAGCTCGGGGAAATGCTCGCTGCTCGGCAGCACCGGAGCAACCGTCGCCTGAACCGGCACTCCCGCATCGGCCAGCAGCTGCAGTGTCTTTAACCTGGCGGGAATAGGCGGAGCGTCCGGCGTGAAAATCTTGCGCATATCCTCCCGGTCCGTCTCCACCGTCATGCTGACCCGGACCTTATCTTTTAATTGCAGCAATAAGTCGATATCCCTGCGGACAAGCGGGCTGCGCGTCTGGACGAATAAAAAGTCGGGAGGATCGTCCGCCATCGCCTCCAGCAGCGACCTGGTCACCCGCTCTTTGTATTCGACCGGCTGATACGGGTCCGTGCTTGATGACATGAAGATCGTCACTTTGCCCTTCCGCTTGGCCCGCGCCAGCTCCTTGCGCAGCACGTCAGCCGCTTCCTTTTTAATATCCACCCAGGTCCCCCACTCCTCCTTCCGGAAGGCCGCGACCGGCATTTGGCGGACATAGCAATAGGAGCAGCCAAAGGAACAGCCCGTATAAGGATTAAGAGAATGGCTGTAATCGGACAGGAAGCCTGTCCCTTTATTTAGAATCGTCTTCGGGTTTTTATAAAAATACGATGTCTTCATCTCTCCGCCCTACATGCTTTCCCGTTCCAATTGCAGCAGACGCGTCTTCATATCCAAGCCGCCGCGGTACCCGGTAAGCGAACCGTTCTTGCCGACAACCCGGTGGCACGGGACCGTAATCAGGATCGGATTCGCGCCGATCGCCGCTCCGACCGCCCGTACGGCTGCAGGCTTCTGAATTCGCTCCGCAATATCCGAATAAGACATCGTTTGCCCGTACGGGATTCCGCAGAGCGCATGCCATACCGCAAGCTGAAACGCCGTGCCGCGGTAATCAAAGGGCAGAGTAAACGACTTGCGCTCGCCCTGCAAATATTCAGAAAGCTCCGCCGCATAAGGCTGCAGCCGATCATCGTCCCGGACCAGCCCGCTGCCGGGGAATCGGGCGGCCGCCCAGTCGCGAAGCTCATCGAACGGCTTATTCTGCGAGCCTATATAGCAAAGCCCGTTAGTTGAAGCCGCTATGTGCAGGCTCCATTCTCCATGCTCCAGCAACGACCAATAGATCGTCGTATCATCCTTTTTCACTGTTCATCCCTCCGACTTCTTCCGGATGATCCGCCGGTAGTCCGCCGGCGTATGCCCGGTTTTCTTCTTGAACAACGTGATAAAATAAGGCGTATTCGGCATGCCTACGTTCAGCGCAATGTCCGAAACGGTTTTATTCGTAACCGTCAAATACTCGATCGCTTTGTTCATCCGCGCTTGCTGAATGTACTCGACCGGCGTCATGCCCTTGATTCTCTTGAACGTCCGGTGAAGATGATAAGGGCTGCCGTGGCACATATCGGCTAATGCCTCCAGCGTCAAGCTCCCGTTATAGTTCCTGTCGATACATGCCGTTATCTGAGAAACCCATTCCTGGTCAGGCAGGCGCTCTCCCGTCGGCTTGCAGCGCTTGCACGGGCGGTATCCGGCGGACAGCGCTTGTTCGGCATTTTGAAAAATAAGTACGTTCTCTTTGTTCGGCATCTTGGATTTGCAGGAAGGTCTGCAAAAAATCCCCGTCGTCTTGACGGCATATATAAACCGGAAATCGTAGGAAGCATCGTTGTGAATAATGGCGTGCCACTTCGCTTCCGTCATTCCCTCGTCGCCTGCTTGCTGCATTCCGTTCACCTCCATCCACAGTATACCCCCTGCGGCAGCCATCTGTACGTTTTTGCGAATAGGTTAGCAAGATAATGAAATTTTCTCCTGATTTCTTTAGCAGGCGTATCATGGTATAGTGTGGCTATATCAAATTCATTAATGAGCGCAGGAGGTACGAGAGTTGGTACATCAATTCGTCATAGCGCCGCTGACATATAACGTCTTCGAGGATGAAGCGGCACAGATTGCCAAGTGCAAGGAATGGGGCTTGCTATCGGAGAAAGCATCCAAGACCAAAAATTTCTATTACAAAGGAAACGGATTGAACGTATCCTGCAGCATCATCGGTTACGTCGACGATATGGCGGCGGTCATTCAATTCGACAACAGCCGGCTGCACTGCATTCACCCTTCCTATTTGAAAGAGATGCAGGCGTCAAGCTACGGCGCGAAGCAATCGGCCGCAGCTGACAGATCAGCCGGACAGGAGATCGTCGAGGAGCCCGCAGCCGAGGAAATGACCGCAGCGGACGTTTCAACCGAAGCGGCCAAGCCTGCGGAAGCGGCAACCGAAGTAACAGCTTCCGAAGAAACGGCAATCGGAGAATCGGCAGCCGAAGAGGCCGTTACCGCTGAGCCGCCAAAGGGGAAAGCGAAAAAAGAAAAAACGCAAAAGCTGCAGCTCCCGGAAGAAAAGGTGAAAATGACCGCAGTCGTTAAGGAATTTACGACCGTTCCGAATAACTTCTCCGACACCGAGGATGAAGTCATTATTTATGAAGCGGCCGCTATTCTTGAACCTGCTCTGGAGGTCGGCCCGGTTTGGTCAAGCCACAGCTCCACGCTCAAGAAGCTGGAGCTTGAGGTCGGGGACACGCTCGCCTTCGAGTGCAAAATCGTGGCCAAGAAGCTTACGAAGCATCCGGTCCCTTACAAGATCAACAATCCTTCCAAACTGCAAAAAAACCCGGGTTAGGCGAAGCCGGAAAGGGGCTGCGCCAGCGAGCAGGCAAATCGGACAAGTTAACAGGCTTAAAAGGCTTGAAGCTGTAATCAAACACAAAATCCTGATTTAGGATTGCGGCTGTTTGATTGCAGCTTTGTTTTTTTTGGGGATGCATCTTCTGCTTCATAATCGAAGGGCTTGATTCGCCCAGCAATCGTCATACGAGCGAAATAAACGGCACTTTTTACCCTTGATTCGCCCACGAAATTATAAAAATCTCAAATAAATGCGCTGCCGCTCAAACCGATTTGGCTCCCCGTTCGTTACCTCCTATGGAAACGTATTTATGGATGGCCGCTTTACAATTAAAAGGAGGTAATAATGAATGAATGCCAAAAAAATGACACTCGCTTTCTTTGTTCTCATCCTGTGCATGAGCTCGCTTCTCGCTTTGGGCGCATCCGCCGAGGAGCAGCCTGCCGGAACCGTGAAGACCGATGCCGAAACCGCCGCTGAGCTTGGTCTGCTGCTCGGTGACGGGAATGGCGTCAACGAAACGTATTTAGCCAAAAAGTCGACCAGACTGCAAGCCGCCATCATATCGCTCCGCCTTCAAGGTCTGCTGGATGAGGCATTGGCCTATACCGGCACCGGCAATTTCTCTGACGCAAGCCAGGTCGGCAGCAGCAATCAGGCTGTGCTCGCATACCTAAGGAACCATCCGGAGCTCGGCTGGTCCGGCACGGGCAACGGCAAATTCGGTCCTGCGGCCGGCATCACCTCCCAGCAATTGTATAAAGTGCTGCTCGAGATTGCGGGCTTCAAGCAGGACCAGGATTTCACTTATGCGGAGACAGAGCCGTTCGCCGCAGGGAAAGGCTTAAAGCAAATCGCAGGCACGGCATCCCTGACGAATGCCCATATTGCAACAGCGCTCGTCGAGGCGCTGAACGTGCCTGCGTCCGGCGGAGCATCGCTGTTCGCACAATTGCAGACCAAAGGCGTAATCGCGGCATCCGCTGCGCTGCCTGATGATCAGATTCTGCTGGCAAGCAGCGATAAGCTGGGAACGTTCTTCACCGACCGGAACGGGCGTACGCTTTATTTCTTCACGAAGGACGCCGAGGACCCGAATGCCTGTAAGGATCAATGCCTTGCGAACTGGCCGATATTTTATGCAGAGGATCTGCAAATTCCGGGCCAATTGAATCCGGACGACTTCTCGGTGCTGACCCGTGCAGACGGAACCAAGCAAACGACCTACAAAGGCTGGCCTTTGTACTACTTCGTGAAGGACATGGCAGCAGGCGACGTGCTTGGCGAAGCAGTCGGAGGCGTATGGTTCGTGGCGAAATCCGACTATGCCGTCATGCTCGGCACCTCCTCGAAGCTGGGGAATTACTTAACGGACGATGAAGGACGCACCTTGTACTACTTTGACAAAGATACGCCGCAAACGAGCGCATGCGAAGGAACATGCCTCGCGAACTGGCCTGCCTACGAGGCAGCGGGAGCAAGTACGATATCCACCTTACCCGCTTCCGATATCGGTTCGATTACCCGTTCCGACGGAACGAAGCAAACGACGTATAAAGGCTATCCGCTGTATTATTTCGTCAAAGACGTCAAGCATGGCGATGTGCTGGGCCAAAATGTGAACGAAGTATGGTTTGTCGTCGACCCGGCCAAATTTACCGGAACGACGGCGCCGGAGGTTAAAACGTACCGCATCGATATGAAAGAGTTTTCGTTCGGGACGGAGCCGCTGACGGTTGAAGCCGGATCGAAAATCATCTTTACCAATTTCGATGACATGAAACATAATGCGGTCGCGCTGGACGGCTCCTTCGAAACCCCGCTTCTCGCCAAAGGGGAGTCCCATACCGTTACGCTGGATAAAGCCGGAACGTACAATTATTTCTGCGAGCCGCACAAGCAGTTTATGACCGGTCAAATCATCGTGAAATAAATGGAGGAAAGCTCATGTTAAGACATTCACGAGTTATGATGCTGCTCTTCCTCGGCTTGTTCGGTCTCGTTCTATTGTCCGCTTGCGGTTCGAATGAGCCTGATAAGCAGCAAGCGAATTCGACGACGGCTTCCCCTGCCGGTTCTCCGGAGGCAACTCCGGACGCATCGGACGAAGCCGGGCCGGAGCAAAGCGGCGGCACCGATGCTCCGAAGGAAACTGAGTCGCCGGCTGACACGCAGGAAGCAACGATCGCGCCCGCTGATTCTCCTGCTCCGGATGCGTCGGCATCGCCGAAAGCCGAGCCGTCCGGCCACAGTCAAGAAGGCAGCCACTCTTCCGGCAAGAATGACAATGCGGAAGATAAAGGAGAAGCGTCTCAACAAACCGCAACCCCAAAGCCGACCGCAACCCCGAAACCGAGGGCAACGGCGACACCTCAGGCGGAGAAACCGCCATCCGACAAGCCGGCGGGACAGGTGCATATCGTAGAAATCGTGAATTTCGCCTTCTCGCCCGCGGAGCTGACCGTCAAAGCGGGAGACAGCGTGAAGTTCATCAATAAGGACGAGGTCGGCCATACCGCTACAGCCGATGACAAGACCTTCGATACCGGAACGCTCGACCTGGATCAAGCCAAGGAGATTACCTTCGCCAAGGACGGCGAATTTTCGTATTATTGCCTGCCGCATCCGGGAATGAAGGGAGTGATCATCGTCGAATCCGAATAATTGAGCTGAGGGAAACCGTTTACGGTTTCCCTCTCTTTTGGTAAGATGGAATTTATTATTTATTTCAGCCTGTTCTGGAGGCCACCTGGTATGCGGAAGCAATCCGATTACGAGCTTATGCTGCTCATCAAGAGAAAACAGCATAAAGCGCTCGCCATTTTATACGACCGATACGCTTCGCTCATCTATTCCTTTGCCATGAAGGCGCTAAAGGATGAGCAGGCCGCTAGAGATATCGTCCAATCAGTGTTCATGCGGCTGTGGACGACCGAATCGGACTTTAATCCCGATAAGGGCCGGTTTTCAAGCTGGCTGCTCACCATAACCCGTAATCTGACGATTGACTGGCAGCGGAAGGAAAGGCGGGAGAACGCGGGACTTGTCCCTCTCGAGCCGGAGCAGTTGGAGCAAATACCGGATGAATTCGCGGAATCCCCGGAAGACAGCGTCATGAGGGGCTCGCAGAAAGAGCAAATTCGCAGCGCTTACCGCCATTTGTCCAAGCAGCAAATTATGCTCCTGGAGCATTTTTATTGGCAGGGCTTCAGCTTAAGCGAACTGGCAAAAATCTATAATCAGCCGCTCGGAACGGTCAAGAACCGTCTGCATCAGGCATTAAAAATATTACGAAGGCATCTTCTGGCGGAAGGGGAGGGAACATGATGCAAGACAACGGGCAAAAACAAGTCTGCGACATGTGCTTGGATTATATATCCGGCGTATGCTCAGATGAAGATAAACGGGCATTCGAGCGTCATCTTCCCGACTGTGCCGACTGCCGGGCCGAAATCGATGAGCTTCGTTTCGTATGGGAGGCGTTCCCGGGTAGCATGGAACGAATCGAACCGCCAAAGGATTTGAAGAAACAAGTGATGGACGCCGCATTAGCCGCGGACGGGGATTGGAAGCCGGCAAGCAGACGTTCCGAGGCGAAGCGCTGGATTGCCCGCGCCGCCGTCTCGGCCGCTGCGCTTATCTTCATTGCGGGCTCTATCTGGAATTACGGTCTGTACCGGGACCGGACGGCCGCCCCGCTGCCCTTGGAGCAAGCCTTAGACATTCCGGCAGCTCAAATTGAAAGATTGGTTTCACTGAAGCCGGAAAATGCAGAGTCCGCCCGTACCTACGGCGTCGCCTGCATCGTCAATAACGGCCAGAGCAGGCAATTTATCGTCTATGTATTCGGAGCGCAGGCTACGGTTGACTCGCAAGCTTATCAGGTGTGGCTGGTTCAGGACGGCCAGAGGAGAAGCGCAGGCACCTTCCGCGTTGATGAGAAGGGCATTGGCGTACTGGCACTGCCGATCGCGTCAAGCAGCCTGGCCTTTGATACGATCGGCATCACCCTTGAACCGGATGACCGCGGCGACCAGCCCCGCGGCGATAAAAAGTTCGGCTCCGTCTAATGGATAAGCGCAAAATCACAGAAGCGGCCCCTTCAGGTTTATGACCTTTAGGGGACTGCTTCTTTTTATTTGGGTATTACTGGAACATTCCGGCGCGCAGCCGCATATATATCAGACAGGCCTTATCAGGGGGAATGTTTTTATGCTGTCATTAAGCAAAATAGCCGCGATTGTAATCGGAAGCATCCTTATTGCGGTCGGCATTAATTTTTTTCTCATTCCGCTTGGCGTGCTGGATGGCGGAGTCATCGGAATATCCCTTATTATAAACTATTTATTTCATATTAAAGTCGGGTTTGTCATGTTATGCTGCAGCATTCCTATCTTTGCAATAGCCTGGTCTTACAGCAAGGGCATGCTGTACTACAGCATCATCGGGCTGTTGTTTTCCAGCTATGTGATTGATTTGCTGGAGCCTTACCAGTACTACTTCCTCTATTATGTGGAATGGACGCCGTTCACCCGTGCCGTTGTCGGCGGATTAATGATCGGCACCGGAATCGGCACAATGATCCGGTTTGACAGCACGACAGGCGGAACGGATCTGCTCGCCCAATTTTTGACCAAGCTGTTTCCGGTTAATGTCGGCATCCTTATCCTGGTCATGGACCTTATCATTATCGGCCTGGGCGAGCTGCTGCTTCCGGGCGATACCTTCTTCT
This sequence comes from Paenibacillus harenae DSM 16969, assembly GCF_000422465.1. Lineage (GTDB taxonomy): Bacteria > Bacillota > Bacilli > Paenibacillales > Paenibacillaceae > Pristimantibacillus > Pristimantibacillus harenae. The sequence continues at coordinate 475,706 of NZ_KE383845.1, forward strand.
TATCCTTCGTCACGATTACGGCCGGAGGGCTTGCTACCAGCTTATGCACGTGGAATCATCCGCACGGTTACCACCATGGATAGCCGGTTATCCTCCTGATTGAAGCGTTATACTCCTGCTCGTTCGAGGAAGCAAGGGGCTGCGGCTTTATTCCATTATGACGTGCCGGCAACGGGGTTCAGCAAAGGGTCAAAGCCGTCTATACGGCACTCGACCACGTCGCCGTCGCGGATCACGACCGGCCCCGGCGTACCGGTTAAAATGACATCCCCGGGGAGCAGCGTCATAAAATCGGAATGGAACGCGACCGCATACCAGGGGCGGAATTTCATGTTGAAAATCCGATTTTGAAACGCCTTCTCGCCATTAAGCACAGTCGTTACCGACAGTTGCAGGACATCGGGAATTTCGTCCGGCGTCACCAGCTGCGGACCCAGACTAAGAAAGGTGTCGTAGCTCTTGGCGCGCGTCAGAAACCGCGGGTTTCGAGCGTGAATATCGGCAGCCGTCATATCCAGCGACGTCGTGAACCCCGCAACCGCCGTATGCGCCTCCGCTTCCGAAATATGGCGGCAGCGCTTCCCGATAATGATGGCCAGCTCCGCTTCAGCCGTAATCGTGCCGGCACCTGCCGGGAGTAGAATGGGATCATTGGGACCGATTAACGTTGTCGCGGGCTTCATGAACCCGACCGGCTCCTCGTCCTCCGCCTTATGCCGAAGCTCAGCGGCATCCTGGATATAATTCATGCCGATTCCCCAGATTTTTCCTGGATTCCGGTATATGGGCTTTATTTCAGCTTCCTCATAAGGAACACCCGGCATGGCCGCAACCAACCGTTCTCCGTCGCTGCGGTACCAGTCCTGCAGCTCCTGCAGCTTCCCGCTTTGAATAAGCGCCAGCAGCTCTTCCGGCCAATGAGTTCCGGAGGCCCGATTAACGGCTTCTAGCGTCACATATCCTCGCGAAGTATGAATAGCCGCTATTTCCTTCGCATTCACATTTAAAGTCGCAAGCTTCATGGCCGCGCCGCCTCCTTATTCTTTCTTGATCAGCTTTCTACCGCCGCGACGCGAAGCGCATAACCGGAATCCCGGAAAATACCGATTTCATGCTCGTCGAGCCTATTATCCGTAATAATTTCGTCAAAAGCCTCCAAATCGGAGAAAATAGCAAAGGACGTATAGCTGAATTTGGTGGCATCCGCAAGCAGAATCCGGGTGTTGGCCGCTTTCATGCTGCTCTGCCTCACGCCCACCAATACCGGCGACCAAGCCATCGCGCCCTTATCGTGAGATACGGCCTCGCAGGTCAGAAACGCGATATCGACCGTAATGGAATCCATCATCCGCTCCGTATAAATCCCATCCATGCTGTACGCCCACTTGCTTACGCGGCCACCCGTACAGTATACCTCCATACTGTCAAAACGTTCCTCGTTCGACAGCAGCAGCGCGATATGCAAATCTCTCGTTATGACCTTCAGATTGCGAAACCGCTCCAGCTCATGCACCATCGCCGCCGTTGTCGTTCCCGCATCCAATATAATGCTCATGCCGTCTTGAATATGCCCCGCGGCCTCCTTCGCGATCGCCGCCTTCTCGAGCGGATTCTCGCTGGAGCGCTGCTCGTAATTCGCGCCCATATAACGTTTTATTTTAACCGCTCCGCCATGCGAACGCTGAATTTTCCCCTCTGATTCCATAAGATCCAAGTCTCTGCGGATGGTCATCTGCGATACGTTGAACCGTTCCGCCAGTTCGGTAATCGTAACCTGCTGCTTCAAATCGAGCAGCTTCATAATTTCATGTCGCCTGGTGCCTACGAGCATTGGCTCCCCCCCATTGCAGGTTGATGCAGCGATTGCAGCGTTTTTCCCCCTCATAATACCATAGAACCCGGCAGTCATTCGCTCCACGTTCAAGACTGCCCTATTAAACCGGAAGGGGCGCGGCCAAAATGGTGGCCCTCCCGCCGGCAGAGCCAGCATTACTTGAGCTTTGCATTCGCCGCGCCCACGAAATCATTCGTGAATGCCTTCGATATGTCTTGGCTGGATTTCATTACTTTAAGATCAACTATATAAGTTAAACGATTGATTTACATCAGCTGTTATCGCTGCGAGAGCGGCTTGCTCGTCTTCCGGCAAACAACCATACGGTGCATAACGTAAATTTGTTTTGTATTTCGCAATTATGTTATGTATTATAACATCAATGTAGAAAATATCAATACACATTTGTTAATTTATGATCATTGATTGTTAATTTGGCCCCAAAAAACGAACATTCGTATTGAAAACCCTTACAAATCGGTCGGTCTCTGTATTCATCACAAGAAAAACGCAGTGAAGATGTTCGTTTATGTTATATAACCTTACATTAATATGATGCTATAGTTGATAGATTCTCTCTTTCCGCTCCGCCAATGCAAATCGAGACGAACCATCGAATTCTGGTGTTTCAAACCATTAAAAAAAGAGCCTGGAAAAAAACATCCAGTGCTCCATTCATTTATTGTTATCGGTTCACTCTGTCATCATAACGCTTCGAGAAAACAGCTATATTGGCTTTCTCGCAGTAACTTTGGCAGCATTAACATCTTCTCACACGCCATCATGGAATTTATCCAGTGACCTCTGCCGAAATGGCCAAAAGGTGTCTTTTGGAGCCGCTATGGCTGCATCACATCCAGTATAGAAACCTGAAGCGCGCTAATCATGCTTCTATGTTGGTGAAATCCATCATAGCTCAACCACTCGCACTGCCTACTCTTCCGAAGGCCCAAGCATCCGTTCGACGATTTGCTGCGCCGTCCGTTCTCCGTTTGCGATGCAATCCGGAATGCCTACGCCGTAATACGAGCATCCTGCGAGCAGCACCCCGGGATATAATCTCCCCATCTTCTCCTCCAGCGACTTGACAACCTGATGATGCCCGATATGGTAATTCGGCATCGCCTCGTTCCATTTGGTCACTACATGCTCGAGCGGCTCCGCGGCAATGCCGAGCGATTTCTCCACATCGCGCAGCGCCGTCTTCGCCAGCTCGGCTTCCGATAATTCTTGCAGCTCCGCATATGCGGCATTCGAGCTCTTATAGAACAGCCTCACCAACAACCGGTTGGACTTCGAGGTGTGCTCCCACTTCCGGCTCGTCCACGTACAAGCGTTGCAGATCAAATCGCTGCCGCCGGCGGCAATAAAGCCGGTTCCGTCCTTAGGCAGCCGGCTGTCCGGAACGTCAAAGCTCAAATAAACGCTGATCATCGAAGCGTTCCGAAGCCGGTTGAAATCCTCGTTCAGCTCCCCGTCACGCAGCAAGGCCTGCGCGGCCTGATGCTGCGTGCCGAGTACGACATAATCCGCCTCTATAGCGTTATAGTTAGAGAACGATACGGTGTACCTGCCGGAGGACTTCATGATCCGGTCGGCCTTTACCCCTTTTACAACCTCAATATCGCTCAGCTGCTCCTCCAGCCTGTCGATAAGCGCCGATAACCCGTTTTTAAACGATAAAAATTTCTTATTGCCCGCCCGTTGGAAGGTGCTCCGGTTCTCCGACAGGCCTTTTATGATACTGCCGTATTTATTCTTATAATCAAGCAAATAAGGAAGGGTTGAAGCCAGGGTCAAGCCCGCGAGTTCCCCGGAATAAACCCCGGACAGCACCGGGGCAATCTGCTTCTCGACAAGCTCTTTCCCTAGGAAGGCCTCCAAGAACAGGCCGACCGAATCATTTGTCGTGAATGTCTCATTCGCCGTGTAGAAATCCTTCAGCGCCTCCACTTTGCCTTCCGCCGATATTAACGTGCTGCTTGCCAACGATTCGATGCTCATCGGTATGCCGAACACCGTATCGTCCGGAATCGGCTTCAGCTCGCCGTCCGCGTGGATATAGGACTTGCCCGTAGCGTTGTAGACAACCTCATCCTGCAAATTCAACTCTTCAATAAAAGGTGCCACATTCGGCTTCCGGGCGACAATCGAATCCGCTCCCGTTTCCATTATAAATTCGCCATGCTGAACCGTATTGATTTTGCCGCCCAGCTTATCCCCGCCCTCCGCCAATATCACTTTGGCTGACAATCGGTTCGCTTTCAATTTTTGCTGCAAATAATAGGCGGCTGACAGCCCGGTAACGCCGCCTCCGATAACAACGATCGTTTTCATTTCCCACACCTCTGTCCGTTACGGTAAAAATAAGCTGCTATCGCTGCGAGAGCAAATCATTCTTACGATCGCTGTTGCAGCCAAATGGTTTGAATAGGTAGCCCCTGTTAGGGTAACCATTTGAACTGCAAAAAGCGACCACTTCGTTTCTCCAGAACGATTTGCTCTCTCCGCTCCGCGCTATCATTTTTTACTTCAATTTATATATCATATCAGACTTTGCAAGCAATATATAAATGACATTCATCACACTCGTGAAGATTTGTCAGCCGTTATTTTGATTTCTCATTCTCGCTTCATGCCGCGTATCCTCTGCTTTGTTTCCGGATCCGCGCGGTACGATTCCGTTATTTTCTGCAGCGCTTTATTATAGGTGAAGTCATCCAGGGCGCAGCTCTCCAAATAAGCCGTCGTACGTTCCGGCAGCTTCACAAAGCAAACGGAGATGGCCCACGCGACCGCCATCCGGACATAATACCGGTCCCGCTTCGTATGATCCAGCAGCTCCAGCACACGGTCGATATATTCCTCTTCGATATAATAATCAAGCAGCATCACGACGCCGAAACGGATTTCGTATTCCTGTTCCGAAGCCAGGTATGGCTGCAAAAATTCCCACACCCGTCTCCTGTTCGTCTTCACGGCCTTTAATCCGGCGCAGAAGCTGTCGCAGACCGACCAATTGTCTATTCTGGGAACAAAAGCGGCTGTAAAGCGGAGAATTTCTTCGATATCCGTCTTGACGCAACCGATCACCATGCCCTGGAGCATCACTTCCTCGAAGTAGTCATTCTCCGCTTGCTCCAGGTATGTGCGCCAGTCTCCCTTGGCGATTTGCTTCGCCAGCTTGCGAAGCTCCGGCAGCCGAACGCCCAGCACGTTGTCGATATTCGGTATTAACGCGGAAGAAAACTTCCGGTACTTCTCATCGGCCATCCCGATTAACTGCGCCTTCATCCGTCCATCCAGCTCCTTATTTCATTGAAATTTCCCACAAGTAGATGGACGCAACCGAGCCGTAAGGGGAGTAGCGGTTACGGTAAACCTCAAACTGTTCTTTGGTCAGGTCCGGCAAGCCGTACAGCTTCATCATTCCACGTCGTATCGCGATATCGCCCCAGCTGACCACGTCGCGGCGCTCCATGGCGTGAATCAGCAGCATTTCGCCCGTCCATCTGCCTATTCCGCGCAATGCCGTGAGCTTATCGATAACTTCCGAATCTGACAGGTCCTGCAGGCCGTCCAAGGAAAATTCGCCCCGTTCGATCAACTGCGCGATTTCGTTGATGCAGATTGCTTTCTTCATGGACATTCCGCAGCTTTGAATATCGTCAGCCGAATGGCTGGCCAGGTTCCGCGGCGTGACTTCTCCAATTCGGTTCCGCAGCCTGTCCCAAATCGTGTTGACCGCTTTAGCCGAGATTAACTGACCGATTATGGCATACACTAGCGCGGTGAACAGGTCGGGAGTCACTTCCCGCTCTAATCTGCCCAGCCGCGTAATTGCCGCGCCCAGCGTCTCATCCGCGCTTATGAGATAATCGAGCTCTTCCTGCCCGTAGTCAAAATATTTGGTTTGAATCGATGCCATCCGTCACCTCTCCATTGCCTGATTTGTAAAGCTCCTATGATCTTACTATACCTCACCGCGCCGCTTTTGTACGACTCGCCGAATGGAATAGCAAGATTTCAACATTTGTGATAATAATGGAATTGCGGCGCTTTGCCTATTTTAGCCGAAAGAGAGGTCTCTGCCCATGCAACCTGCCCTGAACGAAACGATTAACGGCCTGCTCGAATCGCTTCTGGCGGACATCCAAGATACGCTTGGGGAAAAGCTTGAAGGCTTATACGTATACGGTTCGCTGGCATGGGGGGATTTCGACCCCGATATTAGCGATATCGATCTGCTCGCAATCGTCTCCTCGGACGTAACAGAGGAAGAATGCGAGGCGCTTCGGAACATGCATGAGCAGTTTGCGAATCGCCATCCGGCATGGAATGACCGCATCGAAGCGCAATACTTGTCGGTCGACGGACTGAAGACGTTCAGAGAGAAGCGGAGCAGGATCGCCGTCATCAGCCCCGGGGAGCCGCTGAACATGAAGGATGCCGGAGTCGAGTGGCTGCAAAATTGGTACTGCGTCCAGCAGTACGGAAAGGCGCTGTACGGTCCCGCCTTGTCGACTATTATGGCGCCAATACCGAAAGAAGCTTTTCTTGCGGCCGTGAAGGCTTACGCTAGGCAATGGGAGACGTTCGTGATTAACACGCTGCATTCCAGGCCGTATCAGGGCTACGCGATTCTCACGTTGTGCAGGGCGCTGTACACGCTTACGCACGGCGAACAAACGTCCAAGAGGAAAGCGGCCGAATGGTTCAAGGAAGCTTATCCGGAACAGGCGCAGACGGTCGCCGGCGCTTGGCTATGGCGCGAGCGGTATCGGGACGCGGGCATCGACCATGAACAAACCTATGAGCAAACGGTCCGGTTCGTCGAATTCGCTATCGGTCAATTGTTAAAAAAAAATTAACCGTTCGGCCGACCGCAGTCGAACGAGCGGTTAACGGGGACGCCGCCGGGGACGTGATCCGTGCCTACCCCAAGCTCTCCTCCGCCCGGGAAAGCGCGGTTTCGAACCAATCCCAAGCCGAGCCGACTTCCTCCGGCTTATGGGAATCCGAGCCGAAGACGAGCGGGATGCCTCGCTGCAGACACTGCGCCATGAACCATTCCGGCACATACGCTTTGCCGCATGTAGGCTTGCGGAAGCCGGCGGTGTTCACGTCCACGCCAGCGCCGGCCGCTTCCAGCTTCGGCAGGATGCCGTTCAAGCGGCGCTTGACGAGCGATTCGTCCAGCTCGGGCAGCGCCAGCCGGAATTTCTCGATCAGGTTGATGTGGCCGATGCGCTTGCGGCAAGGAAGGCCGGCCGCCCATTCGATGGCCGCTTCGATATGGTTGTAATATTCCTCGGCCGCCTTATCCATCGACCCGTAATACGCGATCAGCTTGTCCGAGAACGTCTCCGGCGTATAGTCGATGCACTGGTTGCCGCCGATTCCGGGCAAATAATGAACCGAGAAGACGACGTCCTCCAGCTGTTCGCCGTACTTGTCCACGAGCCGGAGCGCGAAGTCGGGGTCTTCCGGCAAGTAATCCAGCTCCAGCCCGACCGCCACCTCGATCCGGCCTTCGTAGCGCTCCTTCGCACGCCTCGCCTCCATGAAATAAAGCGGCAGCTCCTCTTCCTTCATTGCGAGCTCCTTCATCAGCTTCGGATCGTCGACGTATGCCTCCGGAAGCGGCGGATGCTCCGTAATCGAATAACGCTGGAAACCGCGCCGGACCGCCTGTTCCAGATAAAGGTCCATCGGGGCGTCGCTGCCGTGACGGCAAAAGTTCGTATGAGTATGCCCGTCCCATTTTAAACGCATCATCAAGCTCCTTCTTTCGTCGTTTATTTCCTAACTTTAGCCCACATGCGGGCGAGTTGTAAATAACGCTGCGGAAAGCGAAGGAGAAATTCCCTGCGATTTGCCGCAAGGTGAGGAGAAACAAAAAAACCGAGCGGCAGCCGTTGAAGACTGTCACTCGGGACTAGCCGCAGCCATTCAGGCCGGGAGTAAACATCATGGATTTGACGAATAGAGGTTTATATTAGGCAAGCACACCTGAACTTCGGTTCCATTAGAGCCGCTGCTGATATTCAATGTTCCCCCCAGTTTCCGAACGGTTTGGTCGCATAGGCTTAATCCAAAGCCAAGGGCGTCGTCCTTCGTAGTGAAAAACGGGTTTTTCACTTGGGAGAGGATGTCCGGGTGAATTCCCTCTCCTTGATCTTTAACAATAAAACGAACGGTCTCTATTGTAATCTCTGCAGAGAGGGTTACGATGCCGCCTCCCTCCGTTGCCTCAAACGAATTATGCAATAAAGCAAGAATCGCCTCTCTGAGATATACTTTATTCCCTAATACATATCCATGTTGACTCGGAAATTCGCAAACCAGGCGAATATTTCGTTCTATTGCCAGATGTTGGACGGAGGAAATCAATTCCTGAAATAACGGGAACACCAATATGGGAGTTAACGTGATATCGGATGCCTTGCCGAGAAATAAAAACCTTCGCAGAATATCGTCAACCGTCTGAACCTGACTATACAGCAAATGAAAATACTCATTTAACTTTTGGTGAAGAGGGGTGAGCAGATCAATAAAGATGCTGTTCGCTTTGATATTCTGCTCCATAAGTTGTAAGGTTCCTTTAATTACGGCTAACGGGTTTAAAATAACATTGGCCGTCTCCGCAGCCATTTGGCCGATCAAACTGAAATTTTCATGAACCCCTTTGGACTCGTAAAATTGTTGCAAAGAGGTATGATCACATATGATCAAAACGATCGATGTTATCGTCTCGTTCTTCTGCATCGGAAATAAATATATGGATAATTGGTATACCTGTCCGTCTATATTTTCTTGAACGGGCAATCCATTCGTAACTATATTTTTTTGTAAGGTTTCGGTGATGACTCTCGATAAATTGGTATGAGACGGAAACAATTCTCCAATCATAACCGGGTAGCATTGTTTCGTTTTTTTATTCGCAAAAAGAACCCTTGTTTCAGGGTCGAGTACGGCAATGCCTATATCCACTTTATCAGAATTAAAAAGAAACTCCATTGCTTGTTTCATATAACATAACGCCCCATGTCGACTTATATTTCAATCCATTATGTTATAACCCGTTTAAGGAAAGTCATTTCCCTCTCCACGTTCAGCAACGGGCAATTGGATTCTGAATATTGTTCCCTCGTTTTTCTTACTTATAATATGAATGGTTCCTTGATGATTTTCGACGATTTTATTACTGATCATTAAACCGAGGCCGGTTCCGCCTTCTTTTGTCGTATAGAAAGGTTCTCCCAGCCGTGAAATCATTTCTTCGGGAATACCGCAGCCTTGATCTATAATGCGGATAATCGCATGATCTTTTTCCTGCTCTGCGTGAATGTTAATTTCCCCGCCTTCAGGCATCGCTTCAATCGCATTTTTAATGATATTGATGAAAACCTGTTTCATCTGGTTATCATCGCAATCGATGGTTAAAGTATTGGATTCAAAATGAGGGATAATCTGAATGTTGTTCATAATGGCTTGCGTGTCCAGAAGCGTAATGACATGTTGAAGTAATGTTAACAGATTATTCTTTTGTAAACTGATTTCATTCTGAGGTTTTGCCAATACCAGTAATTCAGTGACGATAAGCTCAATGCGATTGATTTCGTCTTTCATGATCTGAAGATGCTCTTTTCTGCCTTCTGATCTTGATATGATTAATTGCAAAAAACCTTTGAGTGAAGTTAAGGGATTGCGGATTTCATGCGCTATTCCTGCCGCCAGCTGGCCAACAATATTTAATTTCTCGGAAGCCTTTAATAGCTCCTGAGTCCGATTACGGTCCGTAATGTCGCGGCTAATTCCTAAAACCTGTCTGGTATCCCCCTTCTCGGCAAGTATGATTTTCATTGTAGTTTCAAACCAAACATACTGTCCATTGTTATGACGCACCCGGCATGTCGAAGTATATTCATCCGAATAATGAAGGGCTGCAGTGAATGAAGCGACATCGTCGGAATGCCAAAGCTCATAGATGCATTTTCCGATCAGTTGTTCTGGATGATATCCAAGTATACTGTGAATAGCCGGAGAGATATAAAGGCAGCTTCCATCAAGATTATTTAAAGATATAATGTCCTGGGAATTTTTCGAAACCAGGTCGAAACGTTCAGCAAGGGAGTGGTACCTCTTTTCACTTTCCTTCCAATCCGTAATATCTAAAAGTTGAATGATCAGAAATTGTGGTTCCTTTTGTTCGTTTACCATCAAGGAACCGCTGAATAAAACCCATACCGTATAATCTGATTTATGTAGAACTCGTTTTTCAACCCGATACGAATCTATTTCCCCGGCAAGCAGTTGCTCTATATATTCAGCATTCTTGTGTAAATCATCTGAATGCATGAAATCCGAATATGTTCGGTTTACTAATTCCGCTTCTGTATACCCAATTATTTGACAAAATGAAGGATTTGCCTTCAAAAACCGTCCATCAAGCCCAACCAATGCCATTCCATACGGCGCATAGTCAAATGCATTTGTAAATAGCGAATAATATTCTGATTCTTGATCCCTCATCCTTAACTGATTCACCTCTTGTTCTTCATTACGGATTGGCTTTAATCGAGCTTTTTATTCTTTAATGAGCATCAAAAAATAAAAATATCGATACTTCCGTGTATAATCATTAAGTAATGATGAAATTATTAATATCTTTTGAAAAGATAATATCATTACTTCTATTCCTGTCAAGGTTGACAACAACCTCTTTCAGGGATGGATCGTGCTTCCTTTTCATATTGGTTCTATTCTTTTCTTCCGCGAATTCCTAACTATCTTTATTATAAGCGTATAAAATGAAAAACCAAAAGCAAATGATAAAATCAACGTATCTGAAAATATATTCATCTACGGAGAAGGAGGCGATCCTATGACTAAAAAGAAAAGCAAGCCGCCTGAATTTGAGCTGCCGCATGATAATCCGGTGGAGGTTAAAATGAAACCATCGCCTCGGAAATGACCTGAATCCGGTAAAGACAATATTAGAGCCTCCCTGCCCATCCGATACCGGATCCCGGCAAGGGTCGATCTCCCGGAAAACTCGGCCTAACGCTCGCCGACTGAACACCGGCAAAAAGAGGACTGCCCCTAAGCCATCGGGGCAGTCCTCTTCACTTGCGCGCGTTGCGCGTTTTCAAGGGAATGACCTGCGTCGTTACCCTTTCACGCTTACCTTCATGATAACGCTCTCGGTCACGCCGGACTCGTTCTCAAGCTCGGCGCGATATTCGTAAGTGCCGGCGGAACGTCCTGTTACGCTGGAGACGGCGGTTTGCGCCTTCGGCGTGTCCGCCGCCAGCGTCCGGGTATCGATCAGCACGCCGTTCTCGAATAGGCGGTAGGTCGTGCCATTCGTTCCCCACCACATGTTCATCGTTACGGTATAGTCGCCGTTGCCGTCCCAATTATCGTTCGACAGCACCGGCTGCCCCGGAACCGCGTCCTTGACCGATACGTTTAACTCGCCGCATGCCGCCGTTCCCTTCGAATTCGACAGCTCGCATGTGTACGTATAGGTGCCGTTCGGCTTGCCGGCAATGCTCGTGACCGCCTTCTGGGCGGAAGGCGAGTTGTCGCTCAATACCTGCGTATCGATGAGGACGCCGTTCTCGTACAGCTTATAGACGGTGCCGTTGTTGCCCCACCACAGATTCATCGTAATCCGGTAGGCGCCGTCCAGCAGCCCGTTATCGTGGCCGTTGTCGCTCGACAGTGCCGGCTTGCCCGGCGCCCCTGACGCTTTCTCTTCGCCCGTTACGACGACCGATACGGTCTGAACGTTCTCCAAGCCGGCGTAATTGACCGCTCTGGCCGTAAACGAATGGATGCCCGCTTTTCCCGCCAAAGAAATCTCGCTGCCGTTAACGACCGGCGATCCGGCGAAGGAAAGCTCCAGCAGGCGAACGCCCGATTCCGGATCATCCGCTGCCACATGAACGGCCAGCACATCCGACTCGGTCAGCTGCTCCTGCGGCAGGCCTGCAAGGACGGGCGCCGTCGTATCCTCCGTCTCTTGAGGCGCGCTCGCGTAGCGGATGTTAGGAGCGGCAGGCTCCTCCATGCCGGTACCCAGATAGAAGCTTGGATGCGGCGGCTGATTGTAGCTGACGTTCTGCCAGGCAACGCCGAGACGGTAGATCGGATCATGCATCAGCGTGCGAATCTTGTGCTCCGTGACGTCGGTTGTCGTATAGATGCGCAGCTCGGAGCTGTCGGACGCCCGCCACATCACTTCCTCGCGCCAGTCGCCAAGCAGATCGGCCTGCAGGCTCGGATTCGCCTTCGTCGAGTTGTTCGACGAGGCGCCCTCGGCGGTCAGCAGGTTGACCGTCGTCTCATTCGCGTAGTCCCATTTGTCGATCCGGTTATAATCCTGAAGCTCGCGCAGCAGATCGCCGTCCCACCAGACGCCGAAGTTCGTCGACGACGGGATTTTCGTCGTAATCAGCTCGCCCTTGACGTTGTAAAGTCCGGTAATCGGAATGTGCTGTTCGTTCGTTATCGTAGCCGACCAGGCTTCCTCGCCTGCATGATTCGGGTCGATATCGGCCGTCAAGCCGCGGCCCGTATCCTTGCCGGTATAAATACCCCATAGAATATCGCCCGTTGCCGCGTCGCGCATTTCCATCCCGTACGGGGAATCCGTATGCTCATGCACATCGAATACCTCGAGTCCCGGCCGCGCCGGATCAAGATCGCCGAGATGCATCGCATCCCCGTGTCCAAGTCCGGTATTGTACAGCGGCTTGCCGTCGTCGTCGATCGCCATTGCGCCGAACGTAATTTCGTCCTTGCCGTCGCCGTCCACGTCGCCAACCGACAAGTTATGATTGCCTTGGCCGGCGTAAGCGCCGTAGCCTTCGTCGTTCGTGTCGAACCGCCATTGATGCGTCAGCTTTCCTTCACTGAAGCTATAAGCCGCAATCACCGTTCTCGTGTAGTAGCCGCGGCTAAAAATCAGGCTCGGATGCTCTCCGTCCAAATAGGCGACGCCGGCCAGGAATCGGTCCACGCGGTTGCCGTATGCATCGCCCCATGCGCCGACGTCGCCGCGCGGCGGATCGTACGGCACCGTATCGAGAGCGCCGCCGGTCAAGCCGTCGAATACGGTCAAATATTCACTACCGAGCAGCACGTACCCGCCGCTGTTGCGGTAATCCGCGCTCGCGTCGCCGATCACGGCGCCCTTGCCGTCTACCGTTCCGTCAGCCGTCTTGAACGTCACCTCCGCGCGGCCGTCCCCATCCAGGTCATACACCATAAACTGCGTGTAATGGGCGCCGGCGCGGATATTCGGCCCGAGATTGATGCGCCATAAGCGCGTGCCGTCCATTTTGTAAGCGTCCATATACACAATGCCGGTGTAACCGCTATGCGAATTGTCTTTGCTGTTCGACGGCGACCACAGCAGCACGATCTCGTATTCGCCGTCGCCGTCAAGGTCGCCTACGCTCGCGTCTCCCGCGCTGTAGCTGTACGGCTGACCGTCCTTCGTATAATCGTCGGCCGGCTTCTGCAGCGGAACGGACAAATACTGCCGCTGCCACACGCCGAACTCCTTCGAGGCAGGCTTCTCCGCGCCGTTCAAGACCGAGGTCAGGCGGTATTTCGATGCGTTCGTCCCGGCCGGGTCGACATAGTTGGTGCTTGAGGTCAGTGGCTCCTCATTAACCTTTACGCCGTCGCGGTAGAGGTTAAAGCCGATCGCGGCCGGATCGAGACCAAGCAGCCTCCAGCCGATATAGTTCCCCGTCTCCCGCTTCACGGCGACCGGGGCGCGGTCGACATACTCCATCTCGCGGTAGAGCGTCGTGACGGCAGGCGTCGCAAGGCTCGCCGACAGCTCCGAGATGCCTCCGGCATTGACCGAAGCTACTTTGTAATAATAGGAAATGGTCGTTAGTACCGTCGTGTCGGTATAGGATGCTTCGTTCGACTTGCCGATCAGCGTATATTCGCCGTCCGCCTTCTTGGAACGGTAAATATTGTACATGCGGGCTCCCGCGGTTTCCTCCCATGTAAACGTAAGATCGTTTTTATGAATCGCCTGCAGCGTTAAGCCGCTCGGCACGCCCGCTTTCGGTACGGACGGGTCGATCATCGACACACGGAGCTCGTTCGAGGCAACCGATTCGAAGCCGGTACTCTCTACGGCGGTTACGGTGTAGATATAATCAAGCCCGACATCCGCCGTCGTGTCGGTGAACGTGGTCGCCGCCGTTTCGGTCAGCAGCTCGGCGCTGCCGGCAACCGTCGCCTGACGGTATACGCGGTAACGAACCGCATCGCGGGCCGCTTCCCAAGACAACGACGCGGAGACCGGATCGCTGCCGAGCTCGAGGCTCGTTAACGTCAAATTCGCCGGGGCAAGCAGGAGCGGCGTAATCTCCAGTCCGTTCAGGTGAGCGGTCTGGCCGCTGAAGACGAGATTCATCTGGCCGTCCTTGACCGCGATTTGGTTGAACGCCCTCTCGGCGATGGTGGCTCTTCCGGCGCTTATCGTGCCGTAATCCTTGCCTTCAACCGCCACATTCGTACGCGTCGAACCGATCCAATCTCCCGTATACGTCTTCACGGAGTAGTAGCCATTCGGCATATCGACCTTAAATTCATAGGAGTTGCCGAAATAGGCGACAAAGTCTCTTCGCAAATGATCCGTTTCCGCACCGCGGTCACGGTCAATCATCCCCGCGCTGGACGTCAACCCGTATCCCAGCTCCGGGGTATAGATTACGCTGCGGGTCACCTCGGTATACCCTTCGGCGACCGGCGCGCCGACCGGTCCAAAATCAAAGCGGTACTGCGCCGATTTCGTTGTGATCGCCGCCTCGTCCGACGGCTCGGACTCTCCCCTGCCATTGACCGCCGTCACCCTTACCGTGTACGACTGCCCCTCGGCCATGCCGCCGATCGTGAGCGTCGGCACGGTTGCGGTGCCGATCATGGCATAGGCGGTCTCCGGCTCGGAGGCGAGCTTCCGGTATATTTTGTAAATGTCGGTGCCTTCCGAGGCTTCCCATCTGAGCACCGCGCCCGCATTGCTGACGCTTCCAGCCGTAAGACCTGCCGGTCTTGCCGGCACATGTTCAGGCGCTTCGATCTCGCGCACGTACGCGGATAACGGCGCATTCAATTCCTGAATGCCTCCCGCCAGCAGGCGGGCAATTTGAATGGCCCCGTATTCCTGAAAATGCGTATTATCCGCAGAACCGTTCGGGAATGCCTGATAGATGCCCGGCTCGACATGGAGGAAAACGGACAACGTCGCTTGCGCGCCAATGGAGTCGTAATATGCGACGCTAAGCGTGCTTAAGTCCACGAGCTCCGTGTTCAGCTCGCTTGCGACCTCTTTCATCGCCTGCACATATTCCGGGAAGCTGACGTTGAACTTACCCGTCTCGGCGTTGAAATCGCGGCGTCCCATCGGCGTGACGAGTATCGGCGTCGCTCCCCGCTGCCTGGCTCCGTTCACGTATGTCTTCAAATAGTTTTTGTAATCGGACGGCGAGGCGTACCTCTCCGGCACGCTTTTCGTCGCATCGTTATGTCCGAATTGCACGAGGAAATAATCGCCCGGCCGGATCGTCCGAAGGATCTCGTCAAGCCTTCCTTCGAGGATAAACGATTTCGAGCTGCGTCCGCCGATCGCGTGGTTCTTGAACGCCACTTCCGTGCCGAAGAAGCGCGGCAGCATTTGACCCCAGCCCGCTTCCGGCTCCCAGTACGGGTCATACGTCTGCACCGTCGAGTCGCCGGCGATATAGACGGTCGGAAGCTCCCCGGATAGGCGCGGCTGCTGCTTCATAATGACAAGCGCATTGATTTTCGGGGCC
Organism: Paenibacillus harenae DSM 16969; assembly: GCF_000422465.1. GTDB lineage: Bacteria > Bacillota > Bacilli > Paenibacillales > Paenibacillaceae > Pristimantibacillus > Pristimantibacillus harenae. The sequence goes on from NZ_KE383845.1 coordinate 491,390, forward strand.
GATCCCGTAAATTCCAAATTTAATTGTCCGTCCACGAGCGCAATCGGGAAGTCCATCTCCAGAAATTCGCCCGCCGCTTTGGCCGTCAGCTGCACCTTCTGAATCGATTCCGCTTTGATGGCGATTTCCGACGGTTCCGCGCTGTCCCCGGCGATGAGCGATACGGTGTAGTCGCCGTTTGGCAGATCAACGTTGAACGACGTACCTCCCGGGATGGCAAAGTCGGAGCGCAGCGCATCCGCCGTTCCCCGGTCTCTCGCGCTCACCTTCGCCGGGTCGGCGAAACCGTATTTGATTCCGGCGGCATACGCCGTCCCCGAATCGACGCGGATATACCCGTCCTGGAGCGCGCCCGTTCCGAAGTCAAAACGCTGCACATCGCCCTCTGGCAGCGTGACCGGCGGCACATAAACCGCGCTTGCGGCTGTGTTGGAGCCGGCGGATTCCCCCTGCTCGTTATAAGCCGTGATCCGGTAGTAATGAGGGACCGACGTGTCTACCCCCGTATCGGTGTAAGTCACCGATTCCGATTGGCCGATCGCGGCGAATTCCCCGTCCTCAGCGGAAGAATGGAAGATGTTGTAGCCCGCCGCTCCTTCCGTCAAGTCCCAGCCGAGCACGACCGCGTCGGCTTTCACTTCCGTTACGGCTAAGCCCGACGGCGCCGCCGGCGGCTGCGGGGCCGGAATTTCCGCCGCTGCCGCCGCGGCGCTGAGCGCCGATTCGAGCCCGGAGGCATTTACGGCGGTCACATAGTACGTATAGCTGCTTCCGACCGTTACGTTTGAATCGAAATACGAAGCTGCGTCCGCTTGCCCGATCGGCACGTTCGCCGTATCGCCTTCAGCCCTGTAAACGTTGTAACTGACGGCTTCGGCGACGCTCTCCCAAGCAAGCGTGACATCGCTCGGCGTTATGCGCGTAACCGAGAGATTGGCAGGCGCAGCCGGAGGCGCCGGTATGACCTGCTGAATGACAAGAGCGTTCAAGTAACCGCCCGCACCCGCTCCGGTAATATCGACCGTGAGCTGCCCGTCCGCGACCATCGTCCGGTATGTCGCCTGCGTGACCGCCTGTCTGCTCGATATCGTGCCGGCGGCCGCCCCTTCCAAAGCAATGTTCGTCTTGGTCGTGCTGGTACCGACTAATAGATCGCCCGACCATGCCGTCACGTCGTATTCGCCGTCCGGCAGATCGACAAGAAACGAGTAGGACGTCCCAAGCACGAAATCGTTCGTCAGGTCATCGCCGCCCGATCGGTTCCGCGACGCAACGGCTTGACTAAGCCCATACCCTAATTCCGCCGTATAGAGCAGTGAATCGGATACGCCCGTGAAACCTGCCTGCACGGGGCTCGCCGACGTTCCGAAGTCGAACTGGCGAACGAGCCGCTCCCCCTCGGCGCTTGCCTGCTGAATGCCGAGCGGCAAGCCCGACAGAACCGTCGAATAGATAACGGCTGCCGCCAACCCTAGTTTGAACCAGCGTTTTCTGCTTCTTAACATATAAATGATATCCCCCGCTTTCTCGAATTGAACTGCATCATCCAGCTAAATCCTCGTTGTCGTAAGCGCTTACAACTTATTGCGTACACATACGAATACCTCAGCCATTTCCTCCTGATGCGAGACCTCCCCGTCCCTCCTTCGCTTTATTTCGGTTGCCTCCTCTTGATACTAACGCGGCAAGCCAATTTTTAACATTCAAAAAACCGGGCATTATGTTGAAAAAACCGATTTTGTTACATGGCATCTGAATAAAAGAATAGCTCTGCCGAATATGATATTAATGATTTCGTAACACCGCACCGTCTATAACGGCATGTTAAAGAGGCGATCCCTTGGGGTATCGCCTCTATTATTATAGCTTTATCATGTATTTTCTGCCTGATTCTTAACATTTTGTTGCTTCTACTCTTTATTTGCATCCGCTACGGGAACTCCGAAGTTCGGTGTACCGTCCTTATTCCAGGTGAGAACTTGGGCGCAGCCGTGAGCATGCCCATCGCATAGTTTTCATCCGTCGCGCTGGCGGAATAGGTCAGGAAGATCTTGCCGTGCCGCTTAAGCGCAGCCGGCCCCTCATTAACCCAAAACCCGATGATTTCCCAAGGAAATTCCGGCTTCGACAGCATCGCTTGCGGTCCTTTTATTGTCCACGGATTTTCCATCTCGGCGATATATAGGTTAGAGTTTCCATAAATATCCTGTATTCCCCGGTTATTCCTGCTGACGTTTCAAGCACTGAACCCTTCTTGTCCTCGACGCCTCATGCCGTCATAACGGATGCCGTGAGTAGGACGTACATAATCGACCTCAGAATCCATAACATCTTGCATGCCGCCTTTCACACTGTCATTACTCCAGTTTGTCCTCAACTCGTCATCATTATTTTCATATAGAGGAATATCTTTACTTGCAGCAGCATGCAATAACCCTTCACTTACCATTGGCTCCCCGCAGCGAAACGCCGGGCGCTCCCCGTCGCCCTAAGGAGAGTCCGTTTTTTAAAGTCCCTGTACGCAACAAAAACTTGGATTGTATTCATTTGTTTGAAAAATTGCCTCGCCAAGCTTAAGCTTGAAGTTGGGAATCGAAACAAAGCGTGTTCAACGCAAACCGTCGATCCCTTTATAACATGCCATATATAAGAATCTTTCTTTAAAATCCCTAATGATAACGTACAACAGTTGTATACCAAAAGGGCCTTGATTTATGAAAAATGGTATGTAAAGGTTAAGGTGTCGAATATTTGGAACGACCTTTTTCAGAAGCAACTATTTAACAAATCATGCACCACGCATAAAAAAATCCTGAATCGTAAGGAGATTGGAATAAAGATGGGTACAGTCGATTTTATGGTTTTGCCGCCGCCCCCGACTTTAATTCACGATGTGGAATGCGTACGGGTCGCATCGTATGGAGGATTCGAATCGCTCGAAGTTAAAGTATGTCCCAAAGGGTTCCCCGGCCTCGTCTATCAGGTTGCCGTTGATGGTACTCCTGCTATTGAGAGTATTTCGACCCGCACAGCCACGGTTGCTGACATACCATCCTTATTTCTGCACGGACAAGGCTGCGAGCCCAGTATCATGCGCTTCAATAGCATGCCTTATACGTCGATTCAAGTCGTCCTTAAGCCTCATGCTCTTTATTCCTTGTTCGGATGGTACGCGGACTCGCTTCCCCATGGTTTTCTGTGCTCCGATCAGTTCGATGCGGCGGCACTTGAACTGGAATTGAATTCGGTTCCGACGCTCGAAGAGCGGATATCTCTGCTTCATGCATTCCTAATAGACAAGAAGGAAAAAACGAATCAACGAGACGAACTGATTGAACACTCGCTTGAATTTATCCATGAGCGTATCTCTTGTATTTCCGTAAAGGATATCGTTGCTGCTTTCCATATCTCGGAGCGGCAACTGCAGAAGCGCTTCGCCCGAATCGTCGGCATGCCACCGCAGTTATATATTCGAATTGTGCGGGTCAATGAGGCTTTATCCTACATGAACTCCGGTCAATACGAGAGGTTGGTTGACATTGCCTATGCACTCAATTATTTTGACCAGTCGCACTTCATCCGAGATATGAAGGCATTCTCCTGGTTAAGTCCCCGAAGCATTATGATGAAAGTCAGTGAATTTCACAGCGACGAAGCAGGTGCTTCTTATTTATAAAGCAGGCTCAACTTTAATACAAGCAAATTAACGTTACATGAAGGGTTCTTACAATTTCTTTCGGCTTCTTTTGTTTATGTTAGTACTAACATAACGAAAGGAGCTGTTTATGTTGGAATCAAACGTCAATCATGTTAATCAAACGGCAAGGCGAAACTGGGCAATGAGATACAGACTGAAATTTGTGGGAATCATCGCCATTTCCATCATGGTGCTGCTTGCTACCTTTACGGTCGTTGGATTGTGGTTTTCCAGCAGTATGTTGCTATCGCCCTCGTTCAAGGTTGGAGTTTACGGGCATGCGCAGTGCAGAGAACTCATTGAAACTGTCTAGTTCTATTCCTGTCTTCTTCATCCATAGCAAGGCGGATCAGAATACCCCTTATACACAATCTGAATACTTGGCAAGTCTATATACGGGTCCGACAACGATATGGGTACCGGAACAAGGGGAGCACTCGGCGATTTGGAACGCAATCCCCGAGGAATATGAGAACAGAATCAATGCTTTTTTGCATCGATCACGTCATAATACTTTGGAATAACCGGACGGTATTTTACAAGAACATTCCCCGGATGACAGGTAAGATAAAATCAACCCCATATAAGGAGTGTAGCGATATGAGAAAAATTAAAATGCTGAACCGTATTTCAATCGATGGGTTTTTTGCCAGCCTGAATGACGACACCTTCGGAATGGATTGGTTTGTGCATGATCCTGAAGTGGACAAGGCCGCGCATGAAATTTGCGGCCGACTGGATACTCTTATCCTGGGAGGAATTACGTATCGCGGATTTGAGCGCAGTTGGGTGCCATTCCTGAATGACCCCAACGTTCCTCAGCAAATGAAAGCTGTCGCAGAACAATTGACGCAAATGCTTAAAGTCGTATTTTCCAAAACGCTTAAAGAATCCAATTGGGATAACACCAAGATTCTTCAGGGCGATCTCTTGGAAGCTACACGCGTGTTGAAAGAGGAAGACGGGACAGACATCCTTGTCATGGGTAGCGGATCCATCGTTCAACAACTTGCGTATGCCGGGTTGATCGATGAATATGTGTTTATCGTTTCCCCTGTTGTGGCCGGAGGAGGCAAGCCGCTGTTCCCGCATATTAGCAAGTCAGACCTCAACCTCGTTGAAGCGAGAACGTTCCAATCGGGCAACGTCATACTCCATTACGAACTGAAGAAATGATACTCCTTTTGTTTGAATCCGATTTGGATGAACAAGCCTTGCGTCAGCAGCTGGAGCAAGCGCTAGAAGAAGCGTACGGAATTTCGGCCATCATTGTTCTGGAACGGCTGAAGAGTTGAGAAGCGTCGCCGCAAGCTGCCCTTTCGCAGAGGCGGAGATTGCGTCTACCTGTTATTCCGCCAAAGCGTACGCAATTCGAAGCTCGCCGGCAATCTTCACCAGTTGGACGTCCCTGCGACTACACGCAATTGGACGACGTTAAATAAGCTTGTCGGATTAGCAAACGCCATGGAAGAGAAGGCGTAGGACGATTTTTATCAATGCTGCCCGGATTCACTTCACATATTTCAACGATAGAAGGTGATTTATACCGTTTTTTTCGGCCAGCTTTTTCGGAATTGTTTTTCTTTTGTACTCCTTAAACCCCAACTTCTGATACAATTTCATGGCTGGAATATTCGTGTCGGCAACCTCTTCGATTAAGTATTCTTTGTATGCGGTATGATCAAGAATATGGCTAATCAAATGCGAAGCCGCACCCCTGCCCCTGAATTCGAGGGCTGTTCCGACAAACTCGATCGAGCATTTATCGCGGGTCGGGTTGTCCAGAAGGCCTTCGAATTCCCGCTTCAAAAAAAATCCGGCAAGATTTCCCTTGAAGAAACCCAAGTGCTTGATCAATTGTTTTGTATGAAGCCTCACCGACATGGCTGTACCGTCCGTGCACGCCGCCATAGCTGCTACCTTCCGGTCGGCAAGGGCGATATAAAATTGATTTAACACAAACATATGGGCAAACGCTTTGGCAATTTTGTTTCTGTCTTTAGAGAAATAACCGAGCCACTGGGTAAATCCGTCGGCAAAAATTTCAGATATTTGAGATCTCGCATCTATATCCGTTTGATCCGCTTTGATCACAGTAAACATGTTGATTATTCTCCTTTCCTGTATAAAAAAGCAGTGAGGATAGACGGGGAAGGCATGCTAAAGTTGTTTTTCAACATCACTTTCATCTCAGCCAGTCCTTGAACCGCCGAAAAGAAAAATAAAGCCATTTCGTACGAGTCTCCCGAACCGAACTCGCCAAGTTCCTGTCCCCGTTTTATAAGTTTGCTTGTTCCGTTTAGCAGCTCGGTATTTACCTTGGCAATCTCGTTTTGATTTTCGTTTTTATCGTTCCTTGAAAAAAACGATTGAGCCATTAGGATCATTAAATTGGCGAGTTCATCGCCTGACACCATGTCGTTATAAACCTCATGGACAAACTGATTCATAAGCTTTTCAGGTGATTCGTCCGACTCAAAAAGTGCAACAACTTTACGAAGACCCGTTCGCGCATACTCCACCAATTCATTAAACAAATCTTCTTTTGTTTTGTAGTGCCTATACAACAGCCCGATGCTGATTCCGGCTTTATCCGCAATTTCTTGAACATTCGTGGAGCCAAATCCTTTCTGAACGAACAATTGCATCGCCGCCGATTGTATTTTTTCTCTTGTTGCATTGCGTAATTCTTCAAACTGATCCTTTGTTCGAGGCATAATCGCCCCTCCTTTTTGAGTGAGTTTTTACTCATTATAAAGAATAAGGACCGGAGAAGCAATACCTCCTCTTCTGCCTCTTGATACTTCTGGATACGATTCTTGTCCGCATTCAGGGAGCTGAATCCTTGTATCGCCGTGTCTAATCAATCTGCACGATGAATATATTGAGTATTAGCAATTAAACATTATTTGATGGGAGGTACCCGTACTGGATTCTTATACTGCGGATTTAACCCTGCTTGGCGGGGCGAAACAAAATGCTCGAATATCGGACTTAATTTCACTCATCATTGAGACGTATCTTGTGCTCCGCCGGGAGTCGGATCTGACCCCGGCTAATCCTATAATAAAAGAATATAGATCGAACCTTGCAAGACAAATACGTTTAGAATACACGCCTGAAGAAGTAGAAATGGTTATAAGAAATAAAAATATTAGAGAATTGCGTCAAAGCTTGCTTGTCAACCTGTCAGAATCCGAGTACCAAATGGAACTGTTTGAATCCAGACGCCTTTGCGGCGAGTCCGGCGCCGGTTTATCCGCGTTAGCCCAATATGAAGATTGGGAAAAGTATGAATCCTTGGTCGGACATGAACTTGAACAGCTAAGCAAGCAGCCTCAGCCGGCCGAAGCGGGAATACCCATTGTTTTTGTGGGCAGCGGACCATTGCCTTTGAGCGCAATTCTTATACATATTTTGAAAAAAGAGATTGTATATTGTCTCGACATCGATCCTGATGCCTGTGAGGCATCGACAGCCTTGTTAGAGCGGATCGGCCTGGCCCATAACATTCATGTCGTAAAGGAAGACGGCGCAAAGTTCGATTATCATCCGTTCCAGCGAATCTTTATCGCAAGTCTTGTCCCCGATAAACAGAAGGTGCTTGAGCAAATTCGACGCACGCGTCCCGATGCGTTGGTCGCTGTCCGCACCGTAGAAGGCATGCGCCAACTGATGTATGAAGCGCTAAGCGAGGAGACCATGGAATCAGAGGGGTGGGAGCTGCTGGCGCGGACATCGCCGGAGGGAAGCACAGTGATTAATTCCACTTTGTTCTACCGGTTCAAGAACTATTGAATATTCACCGGTATATTAGAAAAAATGGCGGTGCAGGGGTGAACTGTAACCCGTGGAATGGACATTTTGAAAAAGTGTCTATTTCACGGGTCACAGTTCAGTTATACCTGCGCCGCCGTTTTTTTATTTAGGTCAATAGCAGATTATGGGCAAGCGAAAACCATCCATCCTCCAGGCTCGCCTTCGGCAAGTCTCGAAGCAGAAACCGCTGGAATCCTCCACCATGCGTACAGTGGTTTTTATGCCCAGATCTTGGTGCATCGACAAAGTCAGGCTCCAACTTAACGCCGTTCATCTCGACGGAGGCTGCGGGTCAGGTTCATAAGCCCTTAACCGCATGCCTATACTGGAATTCATCCAGCGTAAGAACGGGTTTTCGTCCTATGGGGTGGCTATCCAGGATTTCATCCAGTGGAAAAAGCCTCGTATCCGAGTACGAGCCCTCAAACAGATAAAGTTACTGTGAATAATACAGGATAGGCCGAAAATAGGATGTGATGTTCGAAAGTTACTGTAATAAATCCAGTATAGGACTAGTCGTTTTTGCATGGTAGGGTAGCAGTAGGGTAGTAGAGTAAGGCAGCAATCAACCATTTTTACAATTTCCTATCACTATAGCAGATGTTCAGATGCTAGAATATGGACGATCGATAAGATTAATGATTCATGGGAGGAATTGAATTGATAAAGCTTACGCAATGGCACTCATCTGTGACACACAAATGGATCAAATCGGTTATCGCTCTATCTTTAGTCATTTCGCTGCAAGCCGGCTTATGGGGAGCCGCGGCTGCGGTTCACGCGGAAGGTCCGGCAGATCCGGCTCCATTTATCCAGCCTAAAGTCGTAAATGAAAATGCAGGCAAAAAGATTTTGTTCGACAATACCCACGCACAGACGGCTGGAGCGGCGGATTGGGTCATTGACGGCGGATTTTCCGATTTCGGACATGCACTCGCCAATGATGGCTATTATGTTCAGGAGCTTCGCAAAGCCGCTCCGTTTACCTACGATGATCTGAAGGATTACAGCGTGTTCGTTATCGCAGAACCGAATATTCCTTTTAAAGCAACGGAACAGGCAGCAATGACGCAATACGTAGAGGGCGGCGGCAGCATTTTCTTCATTGGCGACCACTATAACGCCGATCGCAACAAGAACCGGTGGGACGGCTCCGAAGCTATAAACGGCTACCGCCGCGGCGCATGGACGGACCCTGCTCAAGGCATGAGCGCTGACGAGCGCGGCTCAGAGGCCATGCAAGGCGTAACCAGCTCCGACTGGCTGGCGGACCAGTTCGGCATTCGCTTCCGCTTCAACGCGCTGGGCGATGTAACCGCCAATCAAATTGTGCCGCAGGAGCAAGCGTTCGGGATTACCGCCGGCGTCTCCGGTGTTGCCATGCATGCGGGCTCCACGCTTGCGATTACCGATCCGACCAAAGCTAAAGGTATCGTTTATTTGCCGGAAACGAATCAAGCCTGGGGCAGTGCTGTAGATCAGGGCGTATACAACGGGGGCGGCATAGCCGAAGGCCCATATGTCGCCGTTTCCAAGCTGGGAGCGGGGAAGGCCGCTTTTATCGGTGACTCTTCCCCGGTTGAGGATGTTTCACCGAAATATTTGCGCGAGGAGACCGGATCCAGAAAAACGACCTATGACGGCTTTAAGGAGCAGGATGATGCCGTATTGCTCGTCAACTTGGTTAACTGGCTGGCTAAGCAGGAAAGCTACACCCGTTTAACCGAGGTCAGCGGACTGCAATTGGACAATGCTACGGAATTGCTGTCTTTTGAAGACCCCGCCGCCTCGACCGAGCCGCAACCGGAACCATGGTCCGCCCCAAGCACGGGCTACAAGTGGTATGACCGCTCTACCTTTAAGCCTGGCTCATACGGCGGTCCGGCTTCAAGCGCCAACGCCGCATACAGCTTCATCAAGCAGGCAACGCTTCCTAATGCGCAGGATTTCCAAATTCGCGTTGTCGCCGACAATTTGCCAGCCAATACAACCGTATCGGGCTTTAGCGCAGGCATCTATTTGAGCGGAGGCACGCAGGTTGCCATGGTTCAAAATGAGAATGGCACATGGCCGATTTCCTATGGCTACAGCTCTGCTTTTAGCGTCACGTCCGATAGCAAGGGACATGCCTTTAAAGATTTGACCGTCCGTATCAAGCCCGGAACGTCCGGGCAGGCTAATCTGCGCCTGCGCTTGAACGGAAGCAACCTGATTACAAACGCGGTTACCGTGGGCAATGTGCCGGCGGAGCCGCTTCCGGAAGAGGAAGGCCCGATTCCCGCTATAATTCCAATCGCTGAAGCCCGTACGAAGCCGGTCGGTTCGACGGTGACGGTTGAAGGCGTATTGACGACCGAGCCGGGCGCTTTCGGCGGACAAGCCTTTTATATGCAGGATGAATCCGGCGGCCTTTATGTGTTTCAAAGCGCGAGCGGCTTCCATCAAGGAGACCGCATTAAAGTGACTGCCGCTACCGCCCTATACAATTCGGAACTTGAGCTGACGGATATCGTTGCGATTGAAAAGACAGGCACGGAAGCGCTGCCCGCTCCTGTTGCAACCGACCGGATAACAGCCGATAATCAAGGTCTGCTCGTTCAGCTTTCACAGGTAACCATTCACAACTTGGCGAGCGCAGCGCCTGCCGGTTCATTCGAGTTTGACGCCGTCGATGCGGCTGGCATCAGTAATCATATTCGCGTAGACACACGCACGGGCCTGTCGCTCGCTTCCTTCCCTTATATCGCAGGCCAGCAGGTCAGCATTACTGGCGTTGCAGCTATTTTCAAAGACGTCTATCAATTGAAGCCGCGCGGATTGGGCGATTTCGCCCCGCAAGGGGATGAGGCCGCTCCCGAAACAACGGCATCGCTTTCCACTGTGCCGAATGAGGCGGGATGGTTAAAAGAGGACGTTGCCGTAACCTTGACAGCCACCGATGCAAACGGCTCCTCCCCCATTCGTACGGAGTACGCGGTGAACGGGGGCGTCGACCAAGTCTATGAGGCGCCCTTCAACATCAGCGAAGAAGGAAGCACTGTAATTTCGTATTTCTCAACAGATGCGGCCGGCAATAAAGAGGCAGCTCAATTGTTAACGGTAAAGCTGGATAAATCCGCACCGAACGTTACCCTGACGCAGTCTGGAGGGGCAGTAACTGATGCGTTCGAGACGGATTCGCTTATTTTTGAGCTAAGCAGCTCGGATGCTTTGTCTGGCATAGCTGGCGAGCTGCTGCTTCTGGACGGCCAACCGGTCATCAGTCCTTATTCCATTTCAGGCTCCGAGCTTGGCATCGGCACTCACACGATTGCCTACTCGGTAACGGACTTTGCAGGCAATGAGGCCTCCCAGCAAGCTTCCTTCAACATTATCAGCGAACCGCTTGCGACAGGCGCGCCGGGGAAGCCCGTGATTTCAAGCAACAACGGCTATGATACAGGCCTTCTGGATGGCGATTATACGGTGTCCCTGAACATGTGGTGGGGCAACAATGGAACGAGCTATAAGCTGTATGAGAATGGCGAGCTCATCGATAGCCAGACGCTGTCCGATGCCTCCCCCTCTGCCCAATCTGCGCAAACCCATGTGAGCGGCAAGGCCAATGGAACGTATACGTACATCGCTGAGCTTACCAATTACATGGGGACAACCCGCAGCGAAACCTTGACGGTACGTGTGACCGATGCGTCTCCGGGCAAGCCTGTCTTGTTTCAAGACAACTGGGACGGCGACGGCCAATATAACATAACGATGAACATGTGGCGGGGAACGAACGCGACGGAATACCGCTTGTACGAAAATAACGAGCTCATCGACACCCAGTCTCTGCAAGCAGCCGCTCCTGCCGCTCAAAGCGCATTCACTGTCATTTCCGGGCGGCAGTCCGGAGTTTATGAATATCGTGCCGAGCTTATTAACGCGGAAGGCGTGACAACTAGTGAAACGATCACCGTTAAAGTTACTGTTCAGGGAAATTAACGAATGACCGCTTGAATCCCAAAATCGCGGAAGAAGCTTTAGCTCTCGCGCTTCCACTTAAGGAAACGCGAGAGCTTTTTTCTTAACCGCATTATTTTACTATTGGCAATAGCATGTAACGGTTAACCTGCCGTAACCTTCCAATTGTCCGTATGAGGAACGTCCAGCGGCTGATGCGTGCGAATGTAATTTTCAGCGAGCAGCGCCATATCCGTATCGCCCGTGTAAAGTACAGGCTTGCCTGCAAACATCGAATAATTCCCGCCGCCGGCAGCACGATAGCTGTTCATCACAACCGAGTAAAGCGAATCCATCCGCAATGGCTCTCCCTCGCGAATTAGCTTGACCACCCGGCTTCCCTCCGGCCGCGAAATATCCAGCTCATAGTCGATGCCTGCCCACATGTCGTAGTTGTAATGCTGCGCCTTCGGCTCCATGTAGGACGGATTGACCCTAATCTCCCCTTGATCGTCCAGCGAAAAATAACATGCGGTCTGCTCAAGCGCATCCCGAATATCCTGCCCGCTTAGCTCCAATACCGTCAGCGTATTGGGATAGATGAAATTCGCCAATACATCCCGCGTTGTCACCTTATTTCCGAAGCCGCGCGACTCCTTGCTTAGTAAAGCGGCGTTGGAAAGCTGCGCTCCCGTAGCCTCCATCTGAACCTGATGGACAAAAGCCATGAACGGATGGGCGGCCAACCGGAGGCCGGCCGCGCTCTGAATCGACAGATCGCCGATGATTTCGCCAATCGGCTGATCCAGCCAAGCTTGCGTATGCCGCTCAAGCTCCTCGGTAAGAACCATGACAGCGGTGTCCGGCAAGTCAGACGCCTCCGGGTAAAGCAGCTCAGCTTGCTTGCTTGTAATTTGCCATTGTCCATCAGGCTGCTGCTCCAGCTGCACCGCTACATGGGCGGCGGATGAGCCATTACAGCCCGTCTGCACAATGGTGACGCCATGCAGCTCTTCCGCCAGCGAACGGTGCTGGTGACCGGTCAGCAATACATCTATGCCTGCCACCTCGCGGCAAATGGCATACGCTTGATTTTCGCCTGTCAGCGGTTCGGCCGGCTGTTCCGTTGCAAGATCATTTTCAAATCCCCCATGATAGCTGACGATGACGACATCCGGCTGCTCCTTGTCGCGTATGTGCTGAACCCAGGTTCGTATCGTCTCTAATGCATCGAGGAACCGCAGCCCTTTAATATGTTGAGGCTTCTCCCAATTGGGTATATAGTGGGTCGTTGCCCCAAGCAAGGCGACTTTCACGCCGCAGGCCGTTTGCTTCATGATGTACGGGGGGCCGAATGCAGGCTCGCCACTCTGTGCATCCACAATATTAGCGGACAGCCATGGAAAATTCGACGCCTGAACGGCACGGGTTAACATGTCTGGACCGTAATTAAACTCATGATTGCCTATAACGGCGGCATCATAACCTAACTCGTTCAGCACCTCAATAAAAGGATGCGTCTTATCATTGTCTTGAGAAGCGGCGGCGTAAGCGGCTAACGGCTCGCCTTGCAGCAAATCCCCGTTGTCCACCAGCAGCAGCTCGGGAGCCCGTTCGCGCATCCGCCTGATAAGCGCGCCCAATAGCGCAAGCCCCGTATGGCTGTAGGCGTTAGTCGGGTAATGAACCGGACGGATCGCTCCGTGCAGATCGCTGGTCAATAGAATATCGTACGTATATTTGTTCGATTGCGTCATGATGGCCCTCCTCCTCGTCGTCGCAGCATGGTTTTCGCCAATGAGGCTATTCTAGCAAAATCCGGTTCAAGTTAGCAGGCAGGAAAGACTATTTTACAAACAATTCATTTATCGTTGATGTTCCACAAATAAAGATTGAATATAGTAGGCAAGTGTCAAAAAATAGAATCTCTTGGAGGGTTTTAGATTGAAAAAGATGTATGCCTACATGTTGCCGCTATTGCTCATTTCGCTCTTGCTTGGAGCTTGCGGAACGAACAATGCGAACGGTTCGGCTGGAACCGAATCCGCTAGCCCAACTCCTTCTGCCGAACCGGACCCGACAGCAACTCCGGATGCAGGCTATGCGCCGACAGAATTAACCGTTCAATTCGTTCCTTCCCAAAACGCCGACACTCTTGAAGCAAAAGCAAAACCGCTCGAGAAGCTGCTGAGCGATAAGCTGGGTATCCCGGTTGAGGTTAGTATTTCAACGGACTACAACACTATCATTGAAGCTATGGCTTCCAAAAAAGTAGACGTAGGCTTCCTTCCCCCGACAGCCTATGTACTGGCAAAAGATAAAGGCGCCGCAGAAGTCATTCTTCAAGCGCAGCGTTTTGGCGTACAGGATGACACAGGCGCCCCTACCGACGAGCTCGTTGATTTCTACAAATCGATGATTATCGTGAAGAAGGATTCGGCTATTCAAACCGTCGCTGATTTGAAGGGCAAAAAAATCGCCTACCAGAACGTGACCTCATCCGCAGGTTTCGTATGGCCGGCCGGCAAACTGCTCGAAGAGGGGCTTGATCCGCTGAAGGACGTAATCCCGATCACGGTCAAAGGACATGACCAGGGCGTAATCGCCGTCCTTAACGGCGATGTCGACGCGGCGGCAATTTTCCAGGATGCCCGTACCATCGTTGCGAAGGATTACCCTACTGTATTCGAGGACACTCGTGTATTAACCTTTACCGAGAACATCCCGAACGATACGATTTCGGTCCGCTCCGACATGAACGCGGAATGGGTCGAGAAGATTCAAAATGCCTTTATCGAGCTGGGCCAGGACGAAACTACCCGCACCATTATTTTTGATATCTACTCTCACCAAGGCTACGTGAAATCCGAGGACAGCATCTTCGATATTGTTCGCGAATACGGCGAGAGAGTTAAAACCGAGTAGGACTCCCACGCAAGAACGGGATGGAATAGAGCCATCCCGCGCTTAACCAAAGCCAGTCCGAGTGCCCACGCGCCTGGACTGGCTATCCCTTTATTCATACGATAACCCGCATAGGAAGGATTGATCCCGTGATCGAGCTTCGGAATGTATCCAAAATGTACCCCAACGGGACAAAAGGCTTGAACCAAATGAATATCTCCTTCGCCCAAGGCGAATTTGTCGCGATTGTCGGACTGTCCGGCGCCGGCAAATCGACACTGCTTCGCTCAATTAACCGTCTTCACGATATTACCGAAGGCGATATTTTGATAGACGGCCAATCGATTACGAAGGCCAAAGGAAAGCAGCTAAGACTCATCCGCCGGAATATCGGCATGATCTTCCAAAGCTTTAACCTGGTCAAGCGCTCCTCCGTGCTGCGCAACGTGCTCGCCGGCCGTGTCGGCTACCACTCTACGCTGAGAACGATACTCGGGCGTTTTCCCGAGAAGGATATGAACCTCGCCTTCGAGGCGCTGGACCGCGTCAACATCGTCGAGAAAGCCTACTCGCGTGCGGATGAGCTTTCCGGCGGACAGCAGCAGCGGGTAGCCATTGCCCGCGTATTGGCGCAGGAAGCGAAAATTATTTTGGCCGATGAGCCGGTTGCCTCGCTAGATCCTCTTACGACCAAACAAGTCATGGACGATCTGAAAAAAATCAATACGGAGCTTGGCATTACGACGATCGTCAACCTGCATTATGTCGACTTGGCCAGGCAATACGCCACCCGTATCGTGGGGCTTCGCGCCGGACAAATCGTATTCGACGGACCTGTTTCGGAGGCGACGGACGAACGCTTCGCGGAAATATACGGACGGCAGGTCGGCAAGGACGAGCTGCTGGGAGAACAGCGTGTATGAGCGCCGGTGCTGAGTTGAAACGTCCGAAAGCGCCAAGCAAGCTCAAGCATTATCTCACGGCGGCGATTGTTGTGCTGCTGCTCTGGGGAAGCTCAATTCAGACCGATGCTACGTTAGGCGAGTTGATCGAAGGTTTTCCGAATATGTTCGATCTGCTTCGGGAAATGTTTCCGCCAAAATGGACCTACTTAGATAATATCGTTGGAGCGATGCTCGACACGATCCGCATGGCACTCATCGGCACAACGCTGGGCGCGATCATGGCGATTCCGGTTGCACTGCTCTGCGCCGGCAATCTAATGGCACAATGGTGGCTTCGCTACCCGGTCAGATTCGTTCTTAACCTGATCCGCACCATACCCGACCTGCTGTTAGCTGCGATTTTTGTAGCGATATTCGGGCTCGGGCCTTTGCCCGGCATATTCGCCTTATCCATCTTCGCGCTGGGCCTTATAGCGAAGCTGACATATGAGGCGCTGGAAGGAATTGACCGCGGTCCGCTGGAAGCGATGACGGCCACCGGCGCCAACGGGATTCAGCGGATCGTATTTGCGGTTATCCCGCAAATCAGCGCTCACTTTATGTCGTTCACGCTGTATACCTTTGAAATCAATGTGCGGGCGGCAGCCGTTCTCGGTCTTGTCGGCGCCGGCGGCATTGGCCACTATTATGAAATTACACTAGGCTTCCTGGAATATGACAAAACGAGCGTTATTATTATTTTCACATTATCGATCGTCTTGCTTATCGACTATGCAAGCTCGAAGCTGCGGGGGAAGCTGCTATGATGAAATCATGGAGTCACATGGTGCAGGCACCTAAGAAAAACCGCTACCGCTGGCTGATTTACCTTGCGCTTGCCGCCGTCTATATTTGGGCTTTCGCGGGTGTGCCCTTTACCGGCTTTAAGGAAACAGCCGTTCAAATTACGAAAGCGATCATGACCGGCATTCTTGCTCCGGATTGGGATTTCGTTTATTTGCCTGAGGGCGAGGACCTGCTGCGCGGCTTACTGGAGACGCTCGCCATCTCCATATTGGGTACATTTATTTCGACACTGATATGCATCCCGTTCGCTTTTTGGGCGGCCGTTAATATGAGCGGTTCAAAAGTCGTATCCGGTTCCGGCAAAATGGCGCTCAGCTTTGTCCGGGCCGTTCCCGAAATCATTATGGCGCTCATGTTCATCAAGGCTGTCGGCCCCGGCTCCTTCGCCGGCGTCCTGGCGCTCGGCTTGCATTCCATCGGGATGCTGGGTAAGCTGTTCGCCGATGAGATCGAGAATATGGATAAAGGTCCGGTCGAGGCATTAGTCGCCACCGGTGCGAATCGGCTGCAAATGCTGTGGTTTGCCGTCATTCCCCAGGTGCTTCCCGGCTTTCTGTCATACACGCTGTACCGCTTCGAGATCAACATGCGCTCCGCCACGATCCTCGGCGTCATCGGCGCCGGCGGAATCGGCACGCCGCTCATCTTCGCGCTCAGCACCCGCAACTGGGATCGCGTCGGCATCATCCTGCTCGGCATTGTCGTCCTGATTACGATAATCGACATCCTCTCAGGCGCGATCCGCAAGCGGCTGGTATAGTAGAAGCGCAAGCAGTTGGTATAATCTAGCGCTATTCGCTCTGCTTCTTCGCTATAGCCGCACGGCACTCCGCTAAATAGCCCGTACTGGTGAACGCTCACCTCTGTACGGGCTGTTTTACTTCCAATTTGCTCGGAATCGTTGTAATGATTACCGTCATCGACCTAATCTCCGGCTATGTTCGCAAGAAGCTGGTGTGAGGAAAGAGGCGGGGACGGGAAAGAGCCGGATGCCTGGACGGCATCCGGCTCTTAGAGGCGAGGGGGATAGCTGCCGTCACTCCATCCTGTTGAATCCTTTGGTAATCAACCATACCGGAAAAACAATTTCAAATATTCCCCCTGGAATAAATAGAATAAATCCAAGATCAAACCCGATTATCGTTAAACAACTGCTTGCCAGTAACGCTATATAACCGACAACGCCCAGCAAAGACAATATTCGCGGGATCAGCCTCGTTCGATACAACAAATAACAGAACATGATGCTGCCTAAACTAAGAACAAGCATCGCCAGCTCAAAAGCCAAATCTTGTCCTCTGATTGCCAGATTCCCAATCGTCAGATAATAAGAACCTTCTGCGCCCCCTTGGGTTATATATTCTTGGCTTAATGCAAGAAGCGTCAGCGGGCAGATGAAACCCGCGATGAGCAGTGCGGACTCTATAATTCTCGAGCCGAAGTATCCAAGAGCGATCGATTCGTTATGCTGCTTCAAGATTGGAAACATGAGCATGGCAATACCTACCACTGCCGCGGAGTTGATTAACTCAAGAAACAAGCCGGCGATTACTTTCATTCGGTCAGGATAGAGCCGGGAAAGGAAAGCAGGCTGGTTTAGAACAGAATCGATGAGTCCGCTTCCGGCCATGAATGCAGCCGTCGCGATTAAAAATAATACGCCTACCATCCTTGCGGTGCCTTTGTTTGATGTCATGTCCTTCTCCTTTTCGATTTGCATGATTTACTGTCAGTATATCGGCAACGGAGATGAACGTATAGACACTAAAGTGTTGGTTTGGGGGTGTTGGTTTGGGGGTGTTGGTTTGGGGTACTATTCAATCCATCCAAACTTTCGGGCGAGTGCGATCGCCTCTGTACGCCGTTGTACCTGCAGTTTTTCAAATAGGCGTCGATTGTGTCCTTTAACCGTATCCAAGGCAAGGAAAAGTCTTTCCCCGATCTCCCGATTGGAGAGTCCAAGAGCAATAAGCTGCAATACTTCCAGTTCGCGTTGCTTCAATGGCTCTATAAGGAATGTGGAATCCGCTTCACTCCTCTTCTTCTCCGTTTCACATGCAGCCAGCAGCTTTTCGATATAGTCAGGCAACTTCCCATGAGCAGCTGCTTCGGACAATAACGGTACGATCGGAGGCCCTTCGTCGATGAATATACGTATAAATCCGCCCGGCTCAGCCAGTTCAAGCGTTTTAATTAATAAGTGTACGGCCTGGTTCTTCTCCCCATGAGCATGCAGCGCCGCCGCTTGCAGAATCATCGCTTTCAGCCGTTCGTCCTCCCGACTTTTAGCCTCCGCCTGAGAGCGAAATAACTCAAGCAATGCCAAAGCTGCAGCAGGATCACCATTCGCCAGATGAGCGCGAGACAGGCCTAGCGGTAACTGGTGGGTTTTAGCCAGATGCAGAGCTCCTTCCAAGTCCCCCCGGCGAAGCATCCCAAGCACCTGAACCTCAGCCATTTCAGGCAACCGATGCAAGTGGTTATGCACGCGGGCGAATTTTTTAGCATCCGTTAGAATGGTGGCTGCGTTAACCCAATCACGATGGGCAAGCTTTAATCGGGCGAAAAAGATCTCGCAAGTGACGAGGGTGTCTTTGCTATTGGCCTGCCGTGCCAATTGAACGCTCTGCTGCGCGTATTGCATCGCATTCTCAAGGTCGTTCCATTCATAGCAAATACGGGCCAAGCCCATATTAGCTTCGCATACGGCGGGCAACGGCAGATCGCCGGTCAGCTTCAGCGCGCTCCGGTAATGTTCCTCAGCCTCATATAAACGATTATCTGCTTCCAGCAGGTTGCCTAGGCCGACGGTCGCCATAATTCCAATCATATTTCTCCCCATCTTCCAGCCTAAAGACAGGACCCCGTTATAAGCCTCTCTTGCTTCGACACGATCTCCGCGGAGCTGGTAAGCAACCCCCATCAACCATAAAGCAGTAATTCGCACAGGGAGTAAGTCAGGACTCAGATATTCCATGGCGCGTTGGGACAGGGCTATAACGGTATTCAACTGATCCGGCTCCATAGCCAACGCGGCATGCGTCGGGGTAATATGTCCGACAAGGTCATTGGTTTTGTCATCTGCTTCCGTCATCTGCATCGCAGCTTCTGCAGCTTGCAGTTTCTGTTCCCAGGCGGATGATTGTCCTGTAATCACAATGGCAGCTACCGCGGCGCGCGTGACAGCGATCATGCCGATCAAGTTGTTACGTTTGGCATCCGTTTCCGAGCCTTGCATGGCTTTCTCCGCGGCCTGCAATTTGGTTTCAATATCAGTAGGCTTGCCAGCCATCAACAATGCCGAGGCATACATGACCCACAACGAAGGTCTCGCATCCAATTCAGTTCCGGTGAGGGACTCCAGCCAGTTCAGCACAGGGGCAACCTCTCCTCGGAGATGCAGAGGCATTCCCTCGCCTTCAACAAGCCGCGCGGCTTGTTCCATATTACCGGCGGCAACGGCCTGGCGAAAAGCTTCCATCGCTAAGCCGTTGCTTTCATACCACACGCTTGCGCGATGATGTAATTCAGCAGCGTTCACCGATTCAGCAGAAGTGGAAATACGATGCTGTAATCGTTGCCGCAGCAATTCGGCAAAAAGATGGTGATAGCGATACCATCGTTGTTCAGCATCCAGGGGAACGATAAACAGATTGGCGCGTTCAAGAGAAATAAGGACTTCATCTCCGGGAACGGAGGGATCATTCAGCAGGAGCGCATTGCAAAGCGACCCGCAGAACCGGTCAAGAACCGATGTATAAAGTAAAAATCTTTGAACGGATTCCGGCTGTTTTTGCAGCACTTCTTCCATGAGATAATCCAGCAATAAACGTTGATTTCCGATGAAAGACTTCACGAATGGATCGGTTTCCGGATGCCCCTTCATGGATACGGCAGCTATCTGCAGAGCGGCAATCCATCCTTCCGTACGGACTTCCAGCGCCGATACTTCCTCCAATGGCAGCGCCATATTCATCGCATGGTTAAGAAACGCTGACGTCTCCTCATAATTAAATCGCAAATCATCGACGCCCAGATCGGTTACTTCGTTCCTGACTCGTAAGCGGGCCAAAGGCAAACCCGGTTCCTCGCGTGTAATAATGACCACGTGCATCTGTGGCGGCGAGCGCTCAAGCAGAAAGGCAACCGCTTCGTTAACGGATCTGCTGTGAATCAAATGGTAATCGTCAAGGACGAGAAGGAATGGTTCAGGGAACTTCGCAAGGTCATTGATCAGCGCAGCCAGAATCGAATCGACCGGCACGGATTGCGGGGATTGAAGCAAATCCAGCGTTTGGTTTTCTTGTTTCTCTGCAATCGCGTGCAACGCTGCAATGAGATAAGTCAGAAAGCGGTGAAGGTCATTATCCGCTTCGTCCAGCGACAGCCATGCAGCCGGCCGGTCGCAGCCGGAGAGCCATTCACTTACCAGGGTGGTTTTTCCATAGCCGGCGGAAGCCGAAATCAAGGACAGCTTGCGGCGCAAACCTTCGCTCAGCCTCTCCGTCAAGCGTTGGCGGGGAACGGCTTTAAGCCGTGGTTGAGGGATATAAAGCTTCGTTGCGATTAGGGGTGAAGACATCATCTCTCACCTGTTTCCCGGGGAACCCGAATATATTAGTATACTTACTTATTGTAAGTAAGTCAAAATGATTGGATAATATCCGTTTACTTTGCGTTCTTACAAAAATATAGCAACCTAATTATAATACAAACAAGAAGAACAGAAGGGATCGATAATGATGAAAACATACGCGTTTACGATTTATATGCTCACCCTCGGAGTGTTCCTGACTGCAACCTCCGAATTGGTCGTATCCGGCATTTTACCCCGAATCGCCGAGGATGTAAATATATCCCTGGCCATAGCCGGACAACTGATTACGGCTTATTCCTTGTCCTTTGCAATCACAACTCCGATTGTTATTGTTCTGACGAGCCGTTTGAACCGGAAATCGCTGCTCGTCGGTTCGCTAATCGTCTTTATCGCCGGAAGCGCTTTGTCCGCCTTTAGTCCGAACGTCGAGACGTTAATGGCTTCCCGCGTGCTGCTCGGAGCGAGCTCCGGCGTCTTCCTTGTTGTATCGCTGGGCATCGCCGCAAAGCTTGTACCCGCCGAGAAGCTCGGGCGTTCCATCGGAACGATTATTTTGGGCTTTAGCAGCGCGATGATACTAGGCGTGCCGCTCGGCATCGCCATTGCCGACCTGATCAATTGGCAGTTTATTTTTATCATTCTCGGCGCGCTAAGCGCACTGGTCGGCGCAGCCATTATTCGTCTGATGCCCGCCGTGGAAGGAGATGCCCCGATTCCGTTTCTGCGCCAGCTGAGGCAAGTCGGCAGCGCGGTTATCCTTACCGCCTTTTTGCTTTCGCTGTTCCGCGAAGGAGGAAACTCCGTGTTTTTAACGTATATTTCGCCTTACATGCAGCAAATGATGAGCTTCGAAACGGCGGATATCGGCTTCATGATGCTTGCGCTCGGCTTGATCGGCGCGTTCGGCTCCTGGCTTGGAGGCAGCCTGGTCGACCGCTGGGGAACTCTGCGTACGCTCGGAACCAGCCTCGTCATTCATCTGATGGCTTTGGCGCTATTGCCCGTCTTTACGTTTTCGGTCCCGCTCGCGGTTGCTCTTATCGCTATCATGTTTATGGCTTTGTTCGCCTCCGGCCCCGCCGTGCAGAGCTATATGATTCAGCAAGCGCCTAAGTCCGCAAACTTCGTCCTGAGCTTGAACACCTCGGTCATTCACCTCGGCATCGCCGGCGGTGCGGGAGCGGGAGGATATTTAGTCAATGAAACGGCGACGCTCCGTCAGCAACCTTGGCTTGCGGCCGCTCTTATTGCAATCAGCTTGGCCGCCGCGCTGGTCAGCTTCGCGTTAAGCCGGAGGAACACGGGCTCCCTTGAAATGAAAACATTGGTGTGATACGGGATGTCCGAATCTTGACCGAATGATTGACAGAGCTTACCCGATGGGGACTTCCAGCTGTAGATTCAGACGCCGTGTCCGTTCTAACTCCGTTTCAGTTGTCCTAGTTTCATTTCTCATTCTCGATGACCGCAGCCAAAAAAGCGAGCGCCAGTCCCTGCCCCCAGCCTTGGGCCCATTTCCTGTCGATGCCGAGATAGCCGGCGATGTCGTTCATGACGGCGGTACCTCCCGATACGTTCAGCACGCGACCATTGTCCGCGATGTTCGTAAGTAAGCCGTTAAGCGCCTTCTGCACGTACTTCGCGTGCAGCGGATTGCCTTGGGTGACCATTGCCGCGGCGATGCCCGCCGTCGCCGATACTTCGCCGTAGGCATCCGGATAATCGAGAACGGTGCCCCAGAGGCCGTCTTCCTTCTGAAGTTTCTTGATGGCGGCCAGCTGGTCGCGCAATGAACTCCAAATATGCATCATCGGAGGATACAGATAGCCTTCCGGCAGTATCCTTGCCGCCCGGGACATCGTATAAGCCGCCCAAGCGTTGGCGCGAGCCCAGTAAATGCCGGACATATGGTCCTTCTTGATATGGTTGTAGCCGTGATACCACAGCCCGTCTTTTTCGTCCTGCAAATAGTTAATATGCCAGAAAAATTGATGTAAGGCGTCGTCTACGAGATGTTTTTTGTCGAACGCGATGCCTACGCGCAGCATGAAATAAGCCGCCATGAACAGCGTGTCCGCCCAGCACTGCTCCGGAAAATCGTTATTGGCCGATACCGTATGCTGAAGCACCCGGTCGCCGAAACGCAGCGCTTTATTCTCCAGGTAGTCGACCTTGCTGAAAATAAGCTTGGCATACTTCTCGTCCTTCGTATGCTCGTATAGCGTGAGCAGGATATGCCCCATTGCGCACGTATTAACCGTCCAGTCCGGCAGACCCGCTTCGATGTATTCGTCCACCCAAGCAATCATCCGATCGAGGTAAACTTGCTCGCCCGTTACCTCGAACGCCCGGCTGACGCCGTAGTAGGCGACTCCTCCCGGCCAATCCCATGTCAAGTCCATGTCGAATGTGTACTCCGTCACACGTCCGGCGATTTGCTTCAAATCGCTTGCTTTTACGTTAATTTTCATCTTGTTCATCCCCTCATTCACATGTCCAAAGCCCCTGCTGGGCGCAGGGGCCGTGGTACAGATTTAAACTCTACATATGAAGCTTTACAATCCATACATCGCGGCCCGCAAGCTCCGCTTTGCCGCCATCCATCGGACGGCCGGTCAACAGGTCAACGCCAGACCGATCGCCCAGTTCGACCGTTACGGCATCCGCGTTATGGTTGAGCACGAACAAGTACTCCTGGCCGTCCTTGGAACGAAGCGTCGTCTCCACGCCCTCCGGCGCGGAATGAACGAGAGGTTTGATACCGCGGGAGGAACATAGCTGCGAGAGCCAATCTTGAAGGAACGCCGCCTCCGGGCTCGTGGCCAAGTACCAGGCTTCGCCTGCGCCGAACTTGTTAACGGTAAGCGCCGGCATGCCGCGATAGAAATCGTCGCCGTACACCGCCTTCACTTCGGCGCCTTCCGAGTGGATCAAGTCGCAGAGCATGCCGCATTCGTATTCCGGCTTCAAGCCGGAAGCGCCATCCGGTAAGACAATCCGGTTGCGCTGGCTGGGAAGCAAGGCATCGATGTCTTCCGCCCATATGCCGAGCAGCTTCCGCAGCTCGCCGGGATAGCCGCCCGTTTTCACAAGATCGTTTTCGTCTACGATGCCGCTGAAGAAGGTCGTGATGAGCGCGCCGCCTGATTGTACATAGTTCTCGAGCTTATCCGCTATACCCTGCTTCACCATATACATAACGGGCGCAATGACGAGGTCGTAACCGCTAAGATCGGCTTCCACGCTGACGACGTCCGCCGCGATTCCCGATCGGTAAAGCGCATCGTAGAACTTGTGCGCTTCGTCCACATAACGAAGGGCAATGGTCGGACCGCTGGACATTTCAACTGCCCACCAGTTTTCCCAGTCGAACAGAATGGCGACTTTGGCCTCGACCCGGGCATCCAGGAGCGTATCGCCGAGCTTCCCGAGCTCCGCGCCAAGCTGGGCGCATTCGCGGAATACGCGGGTATGCTCGTGGCCGACATGCTCGATAACGGCTCCGTGATATTTTTCGCAGGCGCCGATCGACCGGCGAAGCTGGAAGAACAGAATCGTATCCGCGCCTCTGGCTACCGCTTGGTAGCTCCATAGCCGCATGACGCCCGGGCGCTTAAGCGAGTTGTAAGGCTGCCAGTTTTGCTGGCTCGGCGTCTGCTCCATAAGCATGAACGGCTGACCGTCCTTCAGGCCGCGCATCAGATCGTGCATCATGCCCGTGTAGCTGTGCGGCGTATCGAAACGCGGATAGTTGTCCCACGATACGACGTCCATGTGCTTCGCCCATTTATGGTAGTCGAGCTTCTTGAAGGCGCCCATCAAATTCGTCGTGACGGGAATGTCCGGCGTATGCTTTTTGACCGCTTCATATTCAAGCTTGTAGCAGTCGAGCAGGCTGTCGGAATGGAAGCGGATATAGTCGAGCGAGATGCCCTGGAAGTTCGTTTCCGTCCGTCCGTTCGCGCCGGCCCATTCCTCGCTGAGGCCGCTTGGCAAGACGATGTCTTCCCAGTCGTGGAACGTATGACCCCAGAATCCGGTATTCCAGGCGCGATTCACCTCGTCCAGCGTGCCGTAACGCGCTTTCGCCCATTCGCGGAAAGCCGCTTCGCAGTTGTCGCAGTAGCAATTCCCGGCACCGCCGTATTCGTTGTTGATATGCCAAATGAGCAGAGCCGGATGGCCCTTGTAGCGCTCCGCGAGCTTCTCCGCCATACGCACCGCATACTTGCGATAGGTTGGGCTGTTCGGGCAGGAGTTGTGGCGTCCGCCGAATTTGCGTTTGCGGCCGTTGAAGTCGACTTGAAGAACGTCCGGGTATTTGCGCGCCATCCAAGCGGGATGCGCCGCCGTGCTTGTCGCGAGACAGACGCCGATTCCGTCCGCGTGAAGCTTGTCCATCATCTCGTCGAGCCAGCCGAAATCGTAGGTTTCCTCGTCGGGTTGGTTTTTCGCCCAAGCGAATACATTGAGCGTCGCCACGTCAATGCCGGCTAGCTTGAACATGCGTAAATCTTCGTCCCAAATCGGCTTCTCCCATTGGTCGGGGTTGTAATCGCCGCCGTACCAAATTTTCGGTTTTTTTGTGTTAATCATCTTGCCACACCTCGTCTTATATGATAAAACTGCATTTGATAACTTTATATTATGGCTTATAATGACTATATCCAATATAAAAAAAGTGTAGAAGCATATAAGAATATGGAGGTTTTATAAGATGCGCCTCGTCGTTCCCGCCTCCCCCGCGGAATTGCTGCCCTTGCAGCTGGAAACGATTGGTATCAAACACGACCAAGAGACGATCGACCGGCCGAATGGCTATCCCTATTACCATTGGCTTCAGACGCTGGAAGGAGAAGGCGAGCTCTCGATGAACGGACGCAGCTGGAGAATGACGGATCGGTCGGGCGTCCTTCTCGCGCCGGGGACGCCTCATCGATATGAAGCCAGAGGCGGCCGGTGGCTGACCGGCTTCATCACCTTTCATGGAAGCTCGGCCGCAAGCATCGTGCAATCGCTCGGCTGGAGCATCGCCGAACGCTTTCAATGGGAAGCGGTCAACGATCAGATTACGGGCGAGCTGGAAAGCTTGCTGTCGTTCGCAGAAGCAGGCGGCGATCCGTCGGGATGGCGGTACTCCGCGGATTTGTACCGGTTCCTGACGCGGCTCCGGACCGATGCCCGCACGGACAACCGGCCGTCCATGTCGACGCGGCTGGGGCGAATCCAAGGTCTGTTAGATTGGCTTGAAAAAGAATTCGCCAACCCGGGAATCGGATTAGCGGAGATGGCGACGCAGCTCGGCATCGGCGAACGGCAGCTGAACGAAAGATTTCGCGAGCTGTTCGGCCAGACGGCATACGCTTATTTGATTCAGCTGCGGCTCCGCAAGGCGAAGGAATGGCTTCCTTCCCGTCCGGATTGGACCGTGCGCTGCATCGGTGAAGCGGTCGGGTTCCGCGACGCGAGCCACTTCGTGGCCACGTTCCGCCAGAAGGAAGGCATGACGCCGGATGCGTACCGGAAGCTATATGGTTCGGGAACTGTTTCAGGATTCAATCCGAAGTGACATGCTCCCGCCGCTTTAGAAGTGGAGGCTTGGAGTATGAACGACCTTAGCCCCATTACCCTGACCAGAAAATCGGATGCTTCGGAAGATGTAAATCGCAAGTCGCCGGCGCGCACTTCGTTTAATTGATTCAGGACACGCATTCGGGATATAGACAATCGGGGGTCTTCGCGGGCGATGACGGCGAGATGCATCTGGGATGGAAGGTGGTCAAGCAGAAAATTGACAATGTGATCTACCGATGAGGCATGAATCACGTGATAGTCGTCGAGTACGAGGATGAAAGGTTCAAGAACGTTAGAGATGGCATTGATCAGGTTCGTCATCAAAGATGGGATCGGCGGCGGCTGCGGGGATTGCAGCAACGGAAACATGCCTTCCCCGAAAGGCACCCCCGCTTTTTGCAGAGCAGCAACAAGATAGGTCAAAAAACGCAAGGGATCGTTATCTCCCACGTCGAGAGACAACCAAGAAACCGGTTGCGTTAGACCGCAGAGCCATTCACAGACCGCCGTCGTTTTGCCGAAGCCCGCCGATGCGGAGACAAGCGTCAGCTTGCGATGCTTGCCTGTATTCAAACGTTCGGTCAGGCGGGGACGGTGAATCCGGTTTAACCGAAGCGGAGGCATATTGAGTTTGGTGGATATAATTGGTATAAGCATACATTCATTATATGATCCTGCTGCTTTCACCGTCAACATTCCCGCGCCGCTACTCAGACGCAAACTCAGCGAAACGGTTTATTCAACGCCATTCTTCCATACCCAAGCGTTCCAAATAATAATCAGCAGACAAATCGTCTCAATGGATGCAAAAAATATATAGTGAAGATAAGCCGATCCGCCGCCAATAACGAATATTATCGTGATTATAGCAGCAATCATGTTGGTCCAACGGTTTATTTTATAACTTAATGCCCTGGATAAAAAGATCATCATAATTGGAATCTCTATTAGAATTGCAAATACCAGCAGCAAGCCTTGATTCACTTGAATTTCCATTGTCCCTTCTACAATATCTTTCATGAATCCGGGTGTGATAAAACTGAGGATATCCGCAAAAGCCATATTAAACATGACTATAATCCATAATGTTGAAAGCTTAACCTTCACTCCCATTTTTTGAGTTTGTTTCAGTTGATTCATTGTTTCTCTTCTCCTTCCATTTAAGTTGTTTTTCGGGTCTTCCGCTCAGACCGTTGTTGTCGCGCATACTGAGATTCCGGAGAGCCGGATCGTTCATAAACATTCGCTTTCAAGGAAGATTCCAGCACCACGGATTACGTTATGATGTTTTACAATTAGTGTAAACACAAGACGTAAGGCCGTAAAGATACTTTAGTACTGTCTAGACCTTTGAACACAAGCAACATGCCCTTCTAAATGCGTTAGTAATTATATGCCGTTAAACGGTAAACTATCGCGTATGGAACGCCCTGCCTTTATTCAATGTCTCCTAGAACTCCAAAATAATCTTCAATGAGAACGAAGCATTCTCCATTCTTTGCTCTCGAATCACTGAAATATTATCAATACCTACCTTCTAACATTGACATCAGACTGGTTTACAAAAGACTTTATTCCCATATTCCCGCAGAAAGAGGAAGATTGATCAACTCGATTCGGTGATATCATTCTCCAGTATAAATTCCGCTAAAACGCCTTGTTGAAATCACCATGATATGGTACATTATGTACAAATTCACGGTGTGAAGCACATACCGCTTTGATACGGCGCTCCTCTTGGAGCACGATCGTATCGGGGCGGTTTTTTTATGTGCTCTTCATAAGGAAGGTGAAGAGATGAGTTTGTTGTTTGAAGAGGTCTATGGTCACTGGATAAGCAAACAGTTAGAAGAGGAGAAAAATCCCAGACGAAGAGAACTCCTAAGGAAAGGGTTGAGTCACGGAACCGTCATATTTCTGCGCTCGATATGGTTTCCCGCCATTGGAAATCTGGACGATCTATACGCTGAGTATGAGGTACGCGACTTGAACAACAGATATCGTTATCTGGATCTTGCTTATATGCCGGGAGGCGCGAAAGGCTGCATTGAGATTCAGGATTTTCGCACTCATGCCAGAGATATCGAAACAGGCCGGTTCAAGGATCTGTGTATGAAGCAAGCCTTTCTGGTCCTTGATGATTGGTTCTTTCTGCCCGTCGCTTACTTGTCTGTCCGCGACGATCCAGGCGTTTGCAAACAATTGGTTCTTTCCTTTGTCGGGAAGTTCCTGTCTATTGACGTGACATCTAATCTGAATTGGGCGGAAGCGGAAACGTTACGATTTGCTCGCAGATTGATGCGTACTTTTGAGCCGCGAGAGCTTGCAGCTCATCTGCTGCTTTCGGAGAACCGCACCCGAGTTGTACTTCGTCATCTTGTGGTCAAGAAGCTGGTGATTGTAGCGAGCGGAAAACAACGATACCGTACATATCGGCTGAGCAACGAGCTCTAATGGTCTAACGGTTGCCACAGTCGTTATTCGCCCAAAAAAGCCGTTCTTGAAAACCTAACGGTTATAATCACCGCTATCTGTGCCACTAATAACCCAACTCATTAGAAAACAAGGAAATAGCGTCTATGACAACCGTTAAATCATGAAAGAGACTAAAATCGGCGAATTAACGGTTGTGGCAACCATTAGAAATGCTATACTCCCTGTACACGGGACTAAAACCGGGATTCGCCCCTTTCGGGGTAGCCAAAAGAGGTATAACCGGTCTCCCGAGCCACCTCTGTGCTTTTTTATGGAGCCAAGGGGGACTCGCCTTCCTTTTGGTGGAGCCTAAGGGGACTGAACCCCGGGGTTCGCCTTCCTTTTGGTGGAGCTTAGGGGGACTGAGCCCCGGGGTTCGCCTTCCTTTTGGTGGAGCCAAGAGGGATCGAACCCCTGACCTCATCGCTGCAAGCGAAGCACCCTCCCGGCTCTAAATTGAACCCCACGCTCCCAATGAAGCTCTGCCGCGCGTCCGACAGCTGCGCGTGCAATAGAAAAAGGGTTGCCCCAAAAGTAGAAGATTCTACTTTCAGATGCAGCCCTTTTCGGTTACGCCTTATAATCGCTTCCCATTGTGATCTTGCTGCTCTGGAAATTCTCGACCGAGCCGGTCTTCTCATAGAAGTGAATGGCGTTCGCCTGGATGCCTTCGCGCGTATAGAACGGATCCTCCGGCCCGATTGGAAACCTTACGTTCTGCCCCAAGCTGGCGGCTTTGTATATGCCGATGATCAGCTCAAGCGTCCGGCGTCCGCTTTCGCCGTCGATCAGCACCGGCGCGCCCGTCTCGATCGCGGTCAGAATATTGTCCACCTGTCCGGCGTGGCCTTCATACCGGACCTCGGGGAGGCTGTCGTACCGGGCCATAATTTCATCAGCCAGCTGCGTATTGGGCACGGGGAAACCGTTCGGCTGCGCATTCGACGCCGTAACCTGCCACGGCGCGGATACGCGGGCCTTCGCCCCTTGGAAGATGAGCTGCTGCTCCTCGCCATGATGGACCACCGAGCTCGTAATCTGTGCCAATGCTCCGTTCGGATAGCGCAGGATGGCGACGGATAAATCCTCCACCTCCGCGTTATCATGCGACACATTGCTCATCACCGCGAGCAGCTCGCTTGGCTGCCCCATCATCCACAGCAGGGCATCGATGTGATGGACCGCATGATTTAACGTGCAGCCGCCGCCTTCCTTCTCCCATGTGCCGCGCCACCACAAATCATAATAGGAGTGGCCGCGCCACCAGAAGGAATCGACCTGCGCATGGACGACCGGACCGATCAGATCGGCGTCGAGTATCGATTTGAGTTTCATGAGCGGCGTTTTGAATCGATTCTGAGCGACAACCGAAAGAATTTTACCGCTTGCGCGCGCAGCCGCATTCATTAAATCGCATTCTTCCAGCGACGATGCCATCGGCTTCTCAACCAGGACGTGTTTGCCGGCTTGAAGAAAATCAATCGCGATCGGCGCATGGGTGTACGGAGGCGTACACACCGATACCAAATCGATATCTTCGTCCAGCAGTTCCTTGTAATCTTTCACCGCCCTGGCGGAAAGCCCGTAGCGGTTAATAACCTCCTGCGCTTTCTCTACGTAAATATCGGCGACCGCAACGATCTCGCAGCGGGAACCGAACTGCAAATACGCCCCAATGTGAGCCCCCGATATCGAGCCTGTACCAATAATCGCAACTTTTAACATAAATAAGCAGCCTCCCTATTCCCGTGATGATTGCTTTGCTCACTCCACTATACCTATAATAAATAGATAAAAGTTATAGTGGATTGCGGGAAAAATAACGCTGTGTTGCGGTTGTCCGCGAACGGTTGAGGAAAGGACGGATGGCGCGAATGACGATTGTTCCAAACGCCCCCATATGGGACGTTCCCCTTTATTTCGCCTATAAACGTATCAGTGCAAATAACGAGCTTAAGGAAACGTTCCACTCCCATCAAGGGATCGAAATTCTGCTGATCCATCAAGGCAGGGGAACGATGATTGTCAATCATACGCCATATGAGATTAAACCCGGAATGCTGTGCGTCTTCCAGCCCTATCAGCTTCATCATCTCCAGCTTGATTACGCCGGCGGCTGCGCCTTCGAGCGTTCGATCGCGACCTTTGAACCGACGATGTTTGAAGCTTTTTTCGAGCAATGGCCTGCGCTTCATGCGTTCTATAAGCATATGTATTTGGGTAAGCTGTCCTCCCCGTGCATCTATGGACTGGAAGAGGCCTCGCTGCTGGACCCCGTGTTTCAGAGCATGAACGATCGGCTGCCCGCTTTATCCAAAACGGATCAATTCGAGGAAATCTCTCTCTTCCTTGTAGCTCTGTTCCGGGCGCTCAAGACGGTCTGGCAGAAACAAACGGAGCAGCCGATGCCTCGCCCTCCCCGGCAAACGCATCAGGCGGAGAACATATTGAAATGGATCGAAACGCATTATACGGAGCCTTTCCGATTGGACGTCATGGCGAAAGAGCTTCATTTGTCCCCCTATCATGTATCCCATTTATTCAAGGATGCGATCGGGATCAGCATTTCCGCCTACATCTCGGCGCGCAGAGCCCACCAAGCGGCGTGGCTGCTGGCCACGACGCATAAGCCGATCACCCTTGTCGCGGAAGAGGTCGGCATTACGAACAGCTCTTACTTTTGCAAAATGTTCAAAGCCCAGATGGGCGCGACGCCTCACCAATACCGCAAACGATTGGTGAAGCACGAGGGGCCGAAGCGTGATTGACTCGCGCTTCGGCCCCAACTTACAAGCTCCGTCTAAGACTGGAAAGAAGACCTGTTAGCTACTCTTCAAATCGTACGTTACTCACAAACTCGTTATACAGAATGTTGCCGTTTGCCGCATCCGTGACCGGAGTCCCGTTCACTTTCACATTGACAAATGTCACGCCGTCAACCACCCGTTCCCGGTCATACCCGTAAATGCGGGACGGATTTTGATTGGCGCCGTTATAATCGATATTGCTGAATACAATGTTCTCAATCCGCCTGCCCGGCACCGGATTATATTTCTCATTCCACACGACGCGGACATCCACGAGCTGGCCCAGCTCGAAATCCTCCACGCGGATATCGTTGAACGTGACGTTGCGGACCGTATTGTTGTCGCCGGCGCAAACCGCCATAACGCCCCAATAGTTTTCCTGCGGCTCGTGATGCTCCAGCACATCGATGTTATCGAACCGGATATTCTCGACGATATCGCCGTCTTTCTGATGGTCGCCATGAATGCCGATATGCATCGCATGGGCCACATCCGCCCAAAAAACGGAATCCGTCACCGTAATATTGCGGGAATCGCCGTAATAATCGCCCCTGCTGCCGTATATGGCGATGCAGTCATCCGAAGTGCGCAGGAAAACGTCCTTGATCTGCACATCCGAGCTCGACATCATGTCGATCCCGTCGCACCACCCGCGAATGCTGAACGATTTGAAGTTGCGGACGCGAATATGCTCCGACTGTCCGAGATAAATGCTGTAATGCGGCGGGTCCAGCAAAATGAGGCCTTCGATTTCGATATTTTTGGAGAAAGTAACTTGGACGCCTCGCAAATAAGTGCTTTTTTCGAAATCGGACATGTATAGGATGCCTCTGCCGCGAATGACGATATTTTCCGCATGCTTGCAGATCAAGGAGCCGATTATCACTGCCCCGCCCGCAACGTAAACCGTCGTCCCTGACGGGATAAGCAATATGTTATCCTCCAAGCGGTGAATGCCCGGGGCAAAATACAGCGTGCTTCCTGGTCCGGTCTTCGAGTCCGCCAGTCCCTTCAATGCTGCCGCCAGCTCCTCGGAGCGATGGCTTCCTGGATTGACGAGGAATACATCCGAATCGTCCGCCCCCGGCGGATTGTCCTCAATCGGACCCGCGAACAGATGCAAATTGCTGAAGCGCTCGCCGTTCACTTCGATCGAAAGCTTACAGGGGCGATCCAGCGTAAAGCTGATCGTATCGCCGTCTTCCGATTGAAAGGCTATTCCCGCCGATAAAGGGCGAATGACCGCCTCCCGGATCGGCTGCTTATTCGAGACGACCCGCACCTCCACGGTACCCTCCATGTCGAAATAAGCCATCGACGCCGACCGGACATGATGCATGTCCACCTTCGCCTCAAAGACGAACAACGGCAGCCATTCGCCGCCGGGCATGCGCACATTTACCGTAAAATCATCGTTCCCGATTGCCAAGTCGGGCTGCTCGTACACAATCAATTGATTCATGTTTACCTCCTGAGATAGATTCAATCTATTTCCGTACGCTCTCATAATAAAGGCAGAGTCACATCATTCCTGCTCCAGCCTCAAGAGTTTGCACGGTTTTTAGTTTACGATTTATTCCTTGCGCTCTGCAAATACTTTGTTAACTTCATCCGTCACTTCCCGGCCGCCGAAGCGCAGCCAGTATTCCTTGAAGCTGTCGAAATCCTTGTCCGTGTCGGCTTCGCCCGCAATCGCTTTGATCAGATAAGTATCCTGCAGCGTCTTCAGATTCCCCCAATATTTAGGCTTGCTGGTCAGCACCGCCGGTCCCAGGATATCAAACAAAGGCGTTACTAGCGGGCTCAGCTTCTCCTTCAGCTCGAGCACATCCGGCTTCGTCGTATGCTTCTGCATGGTTACGTCTATGGAGCTTAGCGGGTTGTAGAAATGGCCTGCCCCAAATTTCCAAGCCGCGAATTCTTCTTCTGTTTTCGCAATGGCCAGATCGCCTTCCATTTCGTAGCTTACGCCAAGCTGGCCAAAGCCCGTTAACAGGTAGCCTTCCGAATCCGTGGAGACATACTCGAGAATTTCCATCATTTTATGACGCTTCTTCTCATCCTCTTCCAGCTGCTTGCCTAATAGAACCGGAGCTTGGCGGGCGCCGTACGCGAAGCCGTACGGCTCGCCGTCCGGAGCGGGGAACGGGCTTGCCGGTTGAATCACTTCCCCTTTCTCAAGACCCGGCTTGGTTACAAAGCTGGAATCCTTATGGAAATTGACCCACTTCATATTGTCGACCATCCCGACCTTCCGGCCCGCGAATTTATTATTAATCTCATTATTGTCCGTTGTAATGAATTCCGGATCGATCAGGCCCGATTTGTACCACTTATTTAATAGTTTCAAAGCCATGCGCGTTTCTTCGGTAATGCCGCCGTATACGATTTTGCCTTCGGCTCCCATTTTAAACTGGTATGGAGAAATGCCGTGTGCAGAGAAAATAGAAGTGAACAGCTGCTCCGTCAGCTTGCCTCTGCCGGTAAGTCCGAAGGTATCCTTCCGGCCATTCTTGTCCGGGTCGTCGTTGACGAACTTCGTCAACACATCCTCAAGCTCCTCCAGCGTCTTCGGCGGCTCGCTGTAACCGATGTTTTTCAGCCACGCTTCGTTATAGCCAGGCATGAAGCCGTCCAGTCCGCCCGGCCAGACTTTCGGGATGCCCCAGTTTTTACCGTTATATTGACCTACGCTCCATGCGCCGGAATCGACCGAATTTAAGGCCGCAGTAAATTTAGGCATATGGGCTTTAATTTCCGCCGGATCGATGCTAGCGATGATCCCTTGATCCGCCCATAGCACCATATCCGTTTCCGTCGCGTCAATCGGGAAAATATCCGGAATGTCCCCGGAAGCCAGGAGCACCGTAATTTGCTCTTTCCAGGTGACGCGCTCCAGATGCACGTTATTGATTTTGACATTAAATTTTTTCTCCAACTCTGTCTGCACGTAATTGCCGTCCTTTTCAGGCGTATTAAAGTTGTTGGCCCACGTAATTTCGATCGGGGCATCTTGAGACGACGATTCCGCTCCATTAGACAGGTTCGAATCATAGGCCCGTGTATTGCCCGCGCCGCTGCAGCCGGCCGTAACAAGCGACACCGATAATGCTAGCGCCATTAAGCCTGTCCAACTCTTTTTGCTGTTCGTCATTCCTTCCGTTTCCTCCCTTTGTTTGACCATTCTACATCATTTATTTACTTGACAGTTGCAAAATCCATCCATTCGCAAGAAATTAGCAGACGTATAGCAGGATTGGTGAAATAGCAATTAGACAAGGTGCTTGAAACGTTGAAAAATGTCGAATAAAGGATTTTGTGCCAGAAATTGCGGGTAAACATCATAAATGAAACCGCTTCGATCAGCGCTGCGATTGCTGTTATAATAACATGAGCGGGTGTATGATTAGAATCGCTCATAACCTGAAATTCGCGATATCTGAAAAAAATGTCGATTTGCTAATGTGAAAAATGAGAAAAGGATTTGATAATCATGCTACGATTCAACCAGCTTGGCCTTACCAGGCAAATCCTATATTTAATCTTGATGATGCTGGTTATTCTTCTGATCTCATTTATCATCTCGAACACGATTGCCAAACGTATAGTGGAGAGCAAGGTAACGGATTCCGCCGGCAAAATTTTGCTTCAGGTCGAAGATAAGATGAAAAGCTTTTATGCGGACATGGAGAGAATCTCGGTTTCGATGCTGTATAGTCCGACGGTGCAATCTTACCTGGACTCGGATGATTCTTTGTCCAGGATTCTCAAGCACAATGAGGTTATATCGGTGTTCTCCAATACGACCACGTTGAAAGAGAATATTCGGGGCATCCAGCTTTACGACCGGGACGGGACGATGGTAGCCAATATAGGTGTGGGGACCGGCGAAACCGCCAAACTGCCAAATCCCAAGATCGAATATTCCGGTTTATTGCAGGATCCGGATACAAGCGAAGCGATCCCGTACTATTCCTTTTCCGTTCCGGTCTACATTTTGGAAAACACGCCCGCCAAGGAATATAAGGGAACAAGCGTATTTGTCATGGATATCGGCAACTTCGGCAAT
The DNA here is from genome assembly GCF_000422465.1 of Paenibacillus harenae DSM 16969. GTDB lineage: Bacteria > Bacillota > Bacilli > Paenibacillales > Paenibacillaceae > Pristimantibacillus > Pristimantibacillus harenae. The sequence goes on from NZ_KE383845.1 coordinate 527,022, forward strand.
ATATTGCAGAGCGCCAAAATAACAGACAATTCATGGCTCCTGCTCCTTGATCAAAACCATAAAATGATGGCCGGCGAAGGACATACGCCCGATATGGATACGTTCCGGTTAGAGGATTGGAAAAACGACGACCGGTATATCGTGCAGACGAGCACGCTTTCCGAGACCGGGTGGGAGCTGATCAGCGTCATTCCGAAGGACGAGCTGCTGGAGGAATTGAATACCGTTCAAAGGCTGAACATTGTGACGTATGCGGTCATGTTTGGCATCCTCTCTTTCTTTCTGATCATTTTTTTCACCCGTATCTTAAAGCCGGTAAAGGAACTGATGGATTTTATGAAATCTTATCCAAAAATTGGCCGGGAAAGCCGCATCCATGTGGCATACCAGAATGAAATCGGCGTTCTCGCCGTCAGTTTGAATAGAATGCTGGACGAAATCGACTCCCTGAGCGGAGAGATTCAGCATACGCAAAAGCGAATGTACGAAATGGAAATCGCGAAAAAACAGATGGAAATATCGGCTTACCGCAATCAGATCAACCCTCATTTTTTGTACAATACACTGGAATGTATACGTGCCATGGCTTTTTATTACAAAGTTCAGGATATTGCCGATATTTCGGCCTCCTTGTCCAATATGTTCAGATACTCGGTCAAAGGGAGCGATTTTGTTACGGTACAGGACGAAATATCCCATGTCAAGGAATACGCCAAAATTGTAGGATTCCGGTTCATGGGAAAGATACGGGTAATAATCGACGCTGTGGATGAAAATTTGCTGAAGCTGAAAACGATTAAAATGCTTCTTCAGCCGATTGTGGAAAATGCCGTTTTCCACGGATTGGAGAGAAAGATCGACAACGGCATCGTCCGGATTGGGGTGCACAAGATCTCGCGGAGCCAGGTTCAATACGTCATACAGGATAACGGAAACGGGATGGAAGAACAACAGCTCCGGAAGTTGACCGAACGGCTGAGGTTATTCGAGAATAAAGGTCAGGAAGCGAAAGATGCGATGCAGGGCATCGGTTTATCCAACATTTACTGGAGAATCAAGCTTTTATACGGCGACGAGGCGGGTATGCACATCGAGAGCAAAAGCGGCGTGGGTACAACCGTCAAAATTACCTTCCCCTTAGAAGACTATGCAGAATAATTGGAGGTTGTATAGAGATGCACACCGTATTCATTGTAGATGACGAGCCTTGGGTTGCGTACGGGATTAAACAATTGGTGGAATGGGAAAGTCTTGGCTATACCGTAATCGGAGAAGCGCATAACGGACTATCAGCGCTGGAGACGATTATGGAGAAGAAGCCGGACCTCGTCCTTTCGGATATCCGCATGCCGGGATTGGACGGGATCGAGCTTCTGGAACAAATCCGGCTGCATGATTTGCCTAGCAAGGTGATCCTGATCAGCGGATATTCGGAATTCGAATATGCGCAGCAGGCGCTCCGGCTCGGCGCGTTTGATTATTTGCTCAAGCAAGTCGACAAAAACAAGCTGACGGATACGTTAACGCGTTTAAAAAAGGATCTGGAGAAGGAGCAAAAAGCTCAAAAAAGCCTGGATTTGTTTCTCGACGATCTGTTCGATATATTCGAACCCGACCATAAAATGAAAATTCATAACTTTCTGGCCAGCAGGGGAATCACATTTGAATATCCGCACTATCGGTTTGTCAGTTGCCTCTACGAGGGAGCGGCGGTTTCGGATGCCGATGAAGGATCGGCGGCGGTTGCCGATATCCGCTATTTGCGGTTTCGAACGGGGCAAAATAAAATTTCCTGCCTGATCAATTACGACGAATCGAAAAATCCGGTCGGGTTATTGGATTTCATCTCCGATCATCTGTCTGACGCCCGGTTTATCGGGATTAGCGGCATCGGCGTTTACTCGGCATCCGTAGCCAAGCTCTACCAGGAATCGGATGTCGCTCTTTTCAGTTCTTTCACCCGGCCGGAGGACCGGATAATCGAATATAAAGCGGCCGATCATGCAGCGGAGCTGACGAGAAGGGTTCTGCAAATCGAACTGGCCATCAAGGAACAAAAACCGGAGTTGTTAAACAGATGGCTGGATGAGTTATGCGGGGAATGCAAGGAGCGGCAAATGCAGATCGACCAAATCTCTTCCCTTTACAATCAAATCGTCTCGCTCTTTTATAAATATTACGGCAACAGCGATGTCATATACGAAATCGAATACTTGAACTATTATCAAATCTTTCGTCATTACAGTTCGATTGAGCAGCTGTTCGACAGGCTCAAGGAAATGTTCGGGCAGCAAGCCGGCGAAGAGCTGCATATTTCGAACGAGACGGTCAAGAAGATCATCGGATATATCGACTCCAGCTTTGCGGAAGATATTATGCTGGGGACTTTGTCCCGGAAGTTCAATATCAGTCTCGGATATTTAAGCTCGCTTATCAAGAAGGAAACGGGAAAAACGTATTCGGAGTATGTGATAAACAAAAGATTGAGTTTGGCCAAAGAATTGCTGCATGATTCCTCGCTGTCTATTCATGAGATCGTAGAGCGTGTAGGTTACAAGGATTACTTTCATTTCAACAAGCTGTTCAAAAAGCATTACGGTATTACGCCCAGCAAGTATCGCAAAATGTAAACGCTATCTGAAATGTACACCAAAATATAAAAATCGGAACATATGATACATCGGGATAGCAGGCTATGATGTAAAAGCAGTAACCACTACACAGGGGGGAACGAAAAGTATGAAGTTGAAAGTGTTTTCAATTCTGGCGTTGGCCGCAACGATTGCGTTGTCAGGCTGCAGCGCCAACAATACGGGAAGCGGCACCGAGCCGACGAATTCGGCGAATACCGGGTCGTCTGCTACGCCGGATGCATCTGCGGAGCCGGTTAATGTGAACTGGTTCGCTACCGCAGGATTCTGGAACCCGCCTCAATGGAACGCTGAGTCTGGGACGGTCATGGGCGGAATTACGGAAAAGACAGGGCTTACCTTCAGCTACAACATTCCGGCTCAGGACGGCGACACGAAATTGAATCTGATGATGGTTTCAACGACGGACTCTTTCCCGGATATCATTACGACTGTAGGCCCGGATATGGGGAAAAAGCTGGTTGAAGCCGGCAAGGTTTGGCAATTGGAAGAATTTCTTAAGCAATACGATCCGGAATCTCATTTGCTCAAGGATTTTCCTGAAGATGTAAAGGAGCAGCTTGTCAAACGCGATGGCGACTGGTATGCCATTCCGAGTCATATGGGCGGCGATGACGCAAGAAAGGTATATCCGTATGCAGACACTTATTTTGAAGATGTGGCAAAATATAGTGAAAACAAAGGCGTTTTAGTCAACTCGAATATTTTGAAGGAAGCAGGCATTGCCCTTACCGATCTGAAAACCGAGGATGACGTGCTCGCGGCTCTCAAAAAGGTACAGGACATGAAGCTGGTAGTTGACGGCCAGCCTGTTATCCCGCTTCAGATACACGGCAAAAACTATCATGGCGAGACGCTCCAGTTTCTTCAAAGATCTTTTGGCGCTATGCCTATTGATAAAGACGGGAAATTTAGAAATATTCTCTTGGCTCCGGAACACAAGCATGCTATTCAATTTCTGTTTAAAGCGGCACAAGGCGGATACTTCGATGCCGGACAGATGACGACGGATAATGCTGCGATCGAAGCCAACCTCTTGTCCAAACGTGTGTTTATGTTCATCGGGAATACAGCTCAGGGCAAATTCGATCAGCTTGATTTCTGGGTTTCTCCCGGTCCGATCTTGTCGAACGAAGGCACAAAACCTGTTTTCCCTAAAGGGTCTGAACCTGGGGCAGGCTGGATGCAAACATATATTTCGAAATCGACCAAGCAACCGGAAAAGTTGGCGAAATGGCTCAGCTTTATGACCAGCACCGAAGGGATGACTCTCAATAACTTCGGTATCGAAGGCGTTCATTTCACGAAAGATGACAAAGGCCTCTTTATAAGAACGGAGAAAGGTATACAAGATCAGAAGGACAGCGCCAAAACGGGATTGGATATCTTCTGGCAATTCGCCAATATGGCATTCGTTGAAAACGTGCAGCCGGCTCCGACGAAAAGAGAAGGCGCCGGCGGATTGATTCAAATGGAAGCGCAGACGGCTTATGGAAGATCGCCGGAAGTGGTAAGATACGATCAGTCTGTACTGGCATTGCCTGGCGATTTCTTTGCGGCCGGAAGCAAAAATGCACAAATAAGAGATCAAATCCAGCAATACATGGAAGCTCAGGTTGCCAAGATGGTACTCGCGAAGGATGAGGCAGCGTTCAACAAGCTTTATGACGAGTTTGTCGCCATGTTGAAGCAATTGAAGGTCGACGAGCTTGATGCGGCGCTGGACGTGGAGCTTCAGAAGAAGTCGCAGGAAATGGGTGTTACGGTTAAAGGCATTAATTCTTAATCGTATGATTTGAGTGATGAATAGTGCCAAAGTGCATGTACATTCCATGCTGCACTTTGGCATTATCATTTTTTTAAGGGAGGGACGAATGATGGCAAAAGGCGCCACCCAGGGAGGCATCCCGACAGCAAATATCAAAAGAAAAAAATCGTTCAGGCTCGGGCACGATTTTCGAACCCAGCTGGAGCTCAAGACGATGCTTTGGCCAGCAATTATTATGATTGTCATATTCGACTTTATCCCGATGTACGGGCTGTTGATGGCATTCAAGGCCTACGATCCCATCTCGGGTTTTAAAGGGATTTTCACGAGTCAATGGAACAATTTCGAGAACTTTATGACGATTTTCCGGCACTTTGAGTTTTGGCCTATGGTGAGAAATACGCTGGGCATCAATCTCTTGGGCTCGCTGGTCGGGATTCCTGTAACCCTGATCTTCGCGCTGCTCTTAAACGAGATCCAGAATGCCAAGTTTAAATCGTTTGTACAAACCGTCACGTACCTGCCGCATTTTCTTTCCTGGGTTATCTTTGGCGGGTTGTTCATCACGCTGCTCAATCCGGATGGCGGCATCGTAAATTTTTTGCTCCTGAAGCTGGGCCTGATCGATGAGGCCATTCTGTTTCTGGGCGAGCCGAAATATTTCTGGGGCATCGCCATCGGAACCAATTTGTTGAAAGAAATAGGCTGGGGCGCCATCTTGTATTTGGCTGCCATGGCTGGCATCGACCAGTCTTTATATGAGGCTGCCGCTATCGACGGGGCGAGCCGTTTGAAACGGATGCTGCACATCACGCTGCCCGGCATTTTGCCTACGTTTATGATTCTGGTCATATTCGCAATAAGTGGCATGCTGAACAATAACTTTACGCAGATTTACGTCCTGCAAAACTCTTTGAACTTGCCGGCCAGTCAGGTTATTGATACTTACGTGTATCGAACGGGGCTTGGGCAGTTCCAGTTTGCTTCGGCTACGGCGATCGGGTTAATGAAATCGGTGTTTGCGCTTGCGCTGCTGCTTGGAGCCAACCATCTATCCAAGAAGCTGACAAAATCAGGTTTGTTTTAAATGCTTCCTAAGCGAGTTTTTCGCTTGCAGAGAAGATGATTCATGGAAGCAGCGAGAATAACTTTTAGGAGGCGTCCGGTATGGTCGGAGGCAGGAGCTGGAGAGAACGTACTTTTAATGTGACGAATGTCGTCATCATGGTTCTTATTATGATCGTAACGATATATCCGTTTTGGTTTTCTATCGTCAATTCTTTGAATACAGGCGACAATCTTGTGCGAGGACCTATATTTGCATGGCCGAGGGAATTTACATGGGCGAGCTGGGCGACGGTTATGTCGGATCCGGGGATGCTTAAGGCTGCATGGATTAGCGGTTCCCGGACGGTGATTGTAACGGTCGTTTCTATTCTGTATACGGCGATGTTTACTTACGCCTTTTCCCGTTCTTATTTAAATGGAAAAAGGTGGTATGTGATAATTGGCTTTACGAGTATGTATTTTAGCGGCGGGCTGATTCCTTCGTTTATGCTGTTGAATTGGCTCGGTTTGTATGATTCCTACTGGGTTTACATCATCCCTGCCCTGTTTGGCGGATTTTGGAACGTCATTATTTTCAATGCGAATTTCAAGGCGATTCCCGACGCTCTGTTTGAATCGGCCAAAATGGATGGAGCGAATGAGTATACGATATTCTTCCGTATTGTTATCCCGTTATCGAAGCCGGTTTTGGCAGCTCTTTCGGTGTTTACGGCAGTCGGCGTATGGAACGATTACGGAGCGACGCTGTATTTCACCCAATCCGCTGATTTGCAGACGCTGCAATATTTGATCTTAAAGCTCATTCAGTCTACGGATGCGATTGAGCAGATGGCTAACACCGTGAACGCCAACAATCCCGCAGTCGCAGAACTCTACTCCAAAGCTCAAGGTGCGGGAACCGTTACAGCCCGAACCCTTCAGCTGGCGGCGATGGTCATCTCGTCGTTGCCGATGGTTATTATGTACCCTTTTGCGCAGAAGTTTTTCATTAAAGGCGTGCTGCTCGGTTCTATAAAAGGATAGTTTGAGACGAATAATAAATGAAAACTGAGATACAAACCATGAAAAAAACCGGCCGCCTGGCCGGTTTTTTCTATATCCGTTCAGAAAGCAGCCGCAACCGGCTGCTTTGAGGCCGGAATCATTCATGCTTCCAGGCTTAACTCGCTGTTCGCGTTGCGGAATTGAACGGGAGTCACGCCGAAGCGCGTTTTGAACTTATTGTGGAAATACTGCGGATTTCGGTAACCGACCTGCGCCGAAATCTCCGCCACCGACAAGCGCCTCTCCTCCCTCAATAGAGTCGCGGCCCGCTCCAGCCGCACCCGGGTCACGTATTCCGTGAACGATTCGTTCATGACCGCCCCGAATAAAGTGGAAATATACGACGGGGCAAGCGAGGCCACCTCGGAAAGCTTGTTCAGCGACAAATCCTCGTGAATGTGCTCATCGATAAAGTGCTTTAATTTCAAAATGATTTTCGCATGCGCGTGGTTTCCCGATTCCTGCACATGGGACGTAATTTTGGCGGACAAGCTCCGGATGGAGGCAATCGTCGCCGCCAGAGTCTCTTTCTTCAGCTCGTCGAATAAGTTGGAAGGCGGAACGAGCTGCTGCAGGTCCAGCTCAATGACGACCTGATACAACGTCGCGGCGAATTGTAGCAGCCCCAGTTCAACCGTCTCGAGCTGTAAATGGCCAGACCCTGCATCCTTTTGGAAGTCGTCGATTAACCTGTTCATGGCCGCCTCGTTCCCTGCCTTCAAAGCATTCTTATAAGCATCAAAGGAGAACGGACGCGGCGCTTTGCTGAAGGCCGACACAAGAGAGTGCCTGATGACCGCTTCCGGACCATAAAAGAAACGGTAACGGAACGCATGCTCGGCGCATTGATAGGAGAACGGTATTTCTTCCGGAGAGCCCGCCAGCGTGCCGAAAGCTGCTCCGAAGCGCAGCCTTCCTTCAGACGCTTCTTTCACCCGGCTGATCTCCGCTTGCATCAGACGCTCGGCATCATCTATGTCCATTTGCTGCTCGAAGAAATAGATAATCGCCGCTTCACCGGCATTTAAGCTTACATATTTATATTTGACATACGCAGCCAGCTGTTCATAAACGTACTGAAAGTCTTCTCCGCTGCCTTCGAGCATGCGGATGCCGCAAATCATATAATGGCAATCGCGAGGCAGGTAATGATCGTATTCCAAACCGAGGTCCGCGCCAAGCAGCAAGTTTTTCAGTTCATTCACTTTCGCATTGGATTCCAGCCTCTCGATCTTTTGCCCGAGCTTATCCAGAACGCCTCCGATCATCGCATATTCATTCCAGACCGGGCTCGGGGAGCCGCCGTGATGATACAAGCCGCGAATGCTTGTAACAAGCCTCCCCATCGGAATATACACCCGTTTGGAAATCATATATGAGATCAATAAACCTATTAATAAGACAAGCAGACAGCCGATAATGATTTGGCTCTTCAGCTGTTCCGACGAGGATACGAATGTATTCATCGGCCGGACCAAGGCATAGGACCAACGGTTACTTGATGATGCGTCTTCTCTGTATGACACGGCGAACTGCTCCCGCTCATCATAATACATTTCCTGCTTCTTCTCCATCCGCTGCCTCACGAAGCCAAGCATCTTCTCATTGTTAGCATTAGTGCGGAGAAAGAGATTTTTCTCTTCATTAAATACAAACAGCTGCTCAAGTGGCGAGCTCATCATGCTCGAAGCCATCTGAACCAGATTGCTCAGCTTCACATCCAGATACATCGCCCCCTCGGACTGCAGAGGCATTGAACCGTAAGGGAGAGCGATTGCATAGGTCAGCACTTCCTCGCCATCCGGTAATGTCCGGGGAATCCAGCGGTTTAGGCCGGCTTCCTTCAGTTCCCGGATATAGGAGCTGTCAGGGGAATTCGAGGTCTGCATATAAAATTGGCTGCTGTCGACGACGTAATCGCCGCTTTGAAAGTAGACGGAAATATTGTGAACGCCTTCATTTCCGACCTTGAAAATCTCCAGCTCCTTGCGAAAAGCCGCAATCCGGCTCGTATTGCCTTCCCAATCGCTGTCCAAGAGCACATTCAGCATGGATTGGCTTTCAAGCGACATGGTCGACAACGCGCGGTTGCGGAGACTCGTTTCATATTTTTGCAATAGCGTATTTTCGATAAAATCGCTGGAGGCCGATAGCCGCTCCCGGCTGTCTCTTGCCACCTCTTCGATCATTAAACGGTTAGCCTGCACATACAAATAACCTCCCACAAGCCCGATCAAGATAACGGCAAGCAGCGTGAAGGAAAGGATCAGGTGGGTGAAGAACGCTCCGCCTTGTCTATCTTTTCCAATTCTTATCACAGGACTTCCCCTTTCTTCTCTGTCAAAATCACAATGGTACAATCTTCAACAGAAGAAATTACAACTCATGCCGGAAGCCGAATATCGAGGCAGTCATTGATATGGAAACGCTTTCATATTACGATCATACCAGGAGTTTATTTATTCGATGTCCAGCAGTTCGATAACTATATCATTGATAGGGAATCCTTCACAGGTTTGTATTTTTGAATATTGGTGTATGTTTCTGTTTCATTACGCCGCTGGAAGATGTGGATCATGCTTACCGGATTTATAACGGACGCGAGGACAATTGCATGTATGAAGGTTGTTTTGAAACATAGAGTCCGGCACGGGCCAATACCCTGTTTTTCACGAAAAAACTCCATTGCATCAACAGCGTCCGGCTGCATGAGGCAATGGAGTTGCGGCATAGCGATTATTCCGAATTAGGATCTCTTTATGATAGGACCCTTCAAGCTTGGCTGCCTGAATAGAGGAAGGCTTTGTCCCATGTCAGCCGCATAGGTGTTATTGTTCTCTTTGAACCACATCCGGAATATACCGTTTGGCAACCGGTAAATACAGGCATCAAAAATATTCGTCTCATCTTACCAAATGCTAACCGGCGCATCGATTGCAAATATAGATGGTTTTGTATATTTTCTTCAGAAATTGTCCTTATCCTTTCACTGATCCGAGCAGAACGCCTTTAACAAAAAACTTTTGGGCGAACGGATACATCACGATCATTGGGATCGATGCGATAACCATAGCGGCCAATTCAATCGTCTGCGCCGTTACGAGTCCCTGCCCCTGCGTATTATTTAATAATTGAGACACTGCCATACTGGAGCCTTCAACCGTACTCATCATATTCTCTACCGCCCGATTGGACTGGATCAGCCTCAGAATGACATACTGAAGCGTCTGCAGATCGCTTGATTGCGTAAAGTAGAGCGTCGTGCCGTAATCATTCCAAATGTTGACCGCCGTAAACACGGATAGCGCCGCCAGCACCGGCTTCGAGAGCGGAATAACGATCTGGAAGAAAATCCTGAATTCGCTCGCGCCGTCCATCTTAGCCGATTCGAACAAGGAATCCGGGATTCCCTTATAGTTCGCGTTAAATATAATGACATTCCAGAATCCACCGAACAGAGCCGGAAGAATATACACCATATAGTGGTCATACAAGCCCAGCCAATTCATTAACAGGAAGGAAGGGATCAAGCCTCCGCTGAAATACATGCTGATAAAGCCGACCGCCATGTAGAACTTCCGCCCCTTCAAATAAGACCGGGAGAACGCGTACGCGAACATCGCCGTATATAAAATGGAAGTTATAGTGACGATTACCGTACGCGATGCAGTGACCCAGGCCGCTCTGAGCATGCCGGAATCCGCGAGCACCGTCTGCCAGCTGGCCCACGTCAGCTCCCTCGGCCACAGAAATACCGGGCCTCGAGTCAGGTCCTCCCCGTTATTCAATGAACTGATTAATGAAAACCAAAACGGATATATGGTGACAAGCATCAAAATAATCATGACCGCGACGGTTGTTAGATGAAATGCGCGTTCCCCTAAACTTTTCCCTCCAACCATATGGACCTCTCCTCAAAACAATCCTGATTTTGTCAATTTCTTCGATAGCGCGTTCGCACCAACCAGCAATAACAATGCAAATACCGCTTTCATCAGACCGATTGCCGTCGCCGAGGCAAATTGGAACTGCAATAAGCCGGTCTGATAGACATACGTATCGATAACTTGGCTGGCCGGCAAATTCAACGTATTCTGAAGCACGTAAATTTGAGTAAAGTTATTATTCAGCATGCCGCTCACGGCAAATATGATCAACACCATCAGGGTTGGCAATATCCCTGGAATTGTAATATGCAGCATTCGTTTGAATCGCGATGCCCCGTCGATTGCGGCAGCCTCATACAAGCTCTGGTCGACTCCGGCCATTGCCGCCAAATAAAGAATCGCCCCCCAGCCGATATCCTTTAACAGCCCTGTTCCGATCGCGACCCCCCAGAAGTATTTCGGGTCTGCCAGAAATTGAATAGGCTTGTCTATGAGATGAAATTCCATAAGCAGAAAGTTAACGATCCCCGTCGTATTGAGCAGCGTAATGAACAAGCCCCCGAAGATAACCCAAGAAAGAAAATGGGGCAGATAAGTAACCGTTTGAACCCATGCTTTGAATCGATGATGCTTGATTTCATTCAGTAATAAGGCAAATACAAGCGTCGCCGGAATACCGACCAATGCTCCCAAGAGGTTGATCCCTAACGTATTTCTGACCATCGGCCAAAACTGAAAGTTTTGAAATACCCGGATAAAGTGTTGAAAGTGATTCCATTCGCTCGTAAAAATCCCTTTGACCCCCAAAATGGGTTCATAGTTCTTAAAAGCCATCAATAAGCCGAATAAAGGAGTAAAGTCAAAAAGAAAGATTAGACACACAGCCGGCAAAAGCATCACCTTTAATTCAAGCTGCGTTCGGATATCATAGCCGAGCTTAAAACCTTTTTGTTTCCTTGAAGCCATGCGTTCTCTCCCCCGTTCCCGCAATACCGGCGCCAAACCGCGGATGCTGATTGCCGCGCTTCGGCGCCGCTCTGCCTTCCAGTTTGCCTAGGAATTAATACCTTTCACATCGATCCCATACTCTGCTTTCTTCTCTTGGACATATTTGTTTCTTTCCTGATCAAGCGCTTCAATCCCTAACTTCTTCAGCTGAGCGATCATTTCGTCATACAGTTTGTTAAATTCGCCATCGCTCTTGGCCAAAATGATTTTTGCGATTTGCGCTTCCTTATAGGTTTTGATTTGTAATTCGTCATTCGCAAAATGACTGTCGGAAGGGAATAGATCCGCCGGAAGACTAAGCGGCGAACCGTCATAAATAACCGTTTCCTCCGCTTTTCCGTATGCGCTTTGAACGCGATTGGCAGTAACGGCTTGCTTGTCGGTTTCCTCATTAGGAGGCTGCTGCGTGCTATACGAAAACGAAGTATGGTGGAACGGCCAGAATGCGCTCAGCCCCGTCTTCATATAGTCCGTTGCGTCTTTGATGCCTTTTTCCGTCTTCACGACATGGCCCTCGGCGTCAAGGTTGTAATCGATGCCTTCAAAGCCGTAAATGTGGAGAAGCATGCCTTCCTTGCTGCTCATGTAGCTCAGCCATTTCGCCAGCTTTTCAGGTTCTTTGGCCGACTTGGAAATAAACGTCTTCATCCAACCTCCGCCGGCGCGTTTAGACTTCCATAGTACAGGCTTGGTTCCCGCATCCGACAAAATAGGCCCCGAGGAGGTCCAGTAATCGTTGTTCTGGAAAGAAGTATTCGCCGAATTGCCAATGAAGGTAAACACCCGGCCCGATGCCATATCAGCCTTTACGGAGGCGTTATCCACCGTCATCTGACCCGGATCGAAATAGCCGGCCTTGCTTGCCTTGTAGAGGAACTCCAGCGCCAATTTCGTTTCGGGAGCGAGGAGCCTGTCCCTATAGTTTCCATCCTTGTCAACCGTCATTGCGCCGAATGAATCCTGAAGAAAACCAAGAGTTGGTCCCTGATAAGATTTACCGTCCACGAGCAGCGGAATGACCGGCGCACCGTTGGCCGTCAAGTTCATATCCTTGATTTTCTGGTAAGCCGCAAGCAGTCCGGTCTCGGTTTTGATATCCTCTAACGTCAATCCGGCTTCTTTCAACACATTCTCATTCACGACAATGCCGCCATTGGAAGCATAATCGACCAGATCAATATAGAATTGGCCGGAAGGCGGATAAAGCGCTCTTGCATCCTCTGAGTTCATATGACTTGGATATGAATAGAAGCCGCCGTCCCGTTCAATAATCGTTTCCTTCACATCTGCCGGAAAGTCCGTCAACAGATGGGAATCCGGGTCGTACTTCTTCAGAAACTCATCCAAATCCCAAACCTTGCCGGATTCGATCAGCTTCTTGCCAAGCACGTCATTTGTTATGGTAATAACATCCGGGAAAGCCTCGCCTGATGAAACGAGCATGAGATTAAGTTTCGTGTCTCCGTCCTGCGCCGGAATGTTAAATTCGAATGTCAATCCCGTCTTCTCCGTCATTTTGCCCTGCACCGTGTTCGGATCCGTGCTCCATGTCGTCGGCGGATTCCAGAAGTCGATCGACGAGAACCATACGGCTTTCGATGTTCCCTGTTCTCCTCCGTTGTTGCCATCCGCAGCATTCGTGCCGCCGTCCGAATTGTTAGCGGTTTCATTTCCGCCGCTGCTGCAGCCTGCCATGACAAGCGCGAGCACCAAGAATACTGCAACCATCCACTTCCCCTTCATGATCAAAAAGAACAACCTCCCCATTCTGCTTTGAGTTAATTGGAACACCTTTATCGTATCCCGCTTTCCGGGCAAGTCATATGTTCCTCATTTAGTATTTTGGTGTTTTGTTCGTAACCGGAAGTTTCGAACCCCGATGATAAAGTCCGCTGCGCGGTCCATTTGATCCTCCAATCGCGTTGAACCTTTTCCAGATTCAAATGGACCGCTTCGCTCGGTATTCATCTCGTATTTAAATCTTCCGGTACTTGCTTGGGGTAAGGCCGAAGTGCTTCTTGAACAGCTTGTTAAAGTGGAAATAATCCTTATAGCCGATCCGTTCAACGACCTCATGCACCGAAAGGGAAGCATCGGAGAGCAGCTCCTTCGCCAAGCCAAGCCGCTTGCCCGTCACATATTCCGAGTACGTTTTACCCGTTTCCCTCTTGATCAGCTGGCTGAGATAACCGAGACTAATATTGAATTGCGCGGCCAATTCACTGAATAGCAGATCCTCCGTAAAGCTGGCATCGATCTGCGCAATGATTCTCCTCACCTGCTCGTTCGAGACAGCCATATCCGCAGTCGTCTGCAGCTCAAAGAAGGCTTTGAGCGATTCAAATAGCTGAACGGGCGAGCCGTATAGACGGACGATTTGATAGTAGTTCAAATACTCGATTTCATTTTTATTAACGTAATATTTATAAATGAGCGATACGATCTGATTGTACACACTAGCGATCTGGTCAATTAAAAATAGGCCGGAAGCGCATTCCGCGTATATATCGTCAAGCGCCTTGCGAATAAGGTCCTGCTTCCTCTCCTTGATTGCGATTTCGATATGGAGGATATTCTTGATCAGCAAGGCCGAAGCATCGGCCGTTTTATACTCGATGACGCGCTCGCCCTCTTGAATGAAGCTGCTGAACAAGGCAATATCCGACTCCTGATAAAGCCTGCTGAGCGGCGTGGAATAGACCCCGATCGTGCTAATTCCGATATTTTGAAATCCCGATAGAGCAGAGATAAAATCAAGGAATCCAACGGGATGTTTGAACTCGTCATAATTGATTAATATAGAAATTTTGTTCTGTCCCGTCCGGAACCGGATGACATGTATGCCTTCACCAGACGGAATTTTATCCATCATCGTATACGTACTGGCTTGCGGATATAATCCGGTTATAAAACGATAGTGAGGATAATCGAAATCATAACCTTTATTGAGCAGAAAATTGCTTATTTTAATCTTATTATCCGGCTCAAACAGATCAAACAGATCATTCAGCATGTCCAGCTCGTGGAACGACTCCCGCTTCTTGTTCAGCTTCTCAGCCAAGCGTGTCATCGTTTCGATCAGCTTTGGTTTCTCGATTTGCTTGAGCAAATAGTCAAACGCGCCGAGTCGAAGCGCCTTCTGAGCGTATTCAAATTCCGAATAACCGCTGATAAATACGACCTCGACATCGATTCCTTCACTAGAGATCTCGTCTAATAGTGCAAGGCCGTCAAGACCCGGCATCCGGATATCCGATATTACAGCATCCGGCTTAAGTTCCTTAATGCTCGCCAGCGCCGTCAAGCCGTCAAATGCTTCGCCGATAATCGTAAAGCCCAATCCCTTCCAGTCGATCAGCTTGGTAAGGCCGCAGGCTACCCAAGGCTCATCATCCACGATCAATACGCGATACATGTCATCGCTCCTCCCTCTGCCCGTCCTTTGCGGTAACCGGGAATGTAATGTACACCGCGGTACCTTCATGCAAACGGCTCTCCAAGCGCAAATCCGCCTCTTCTCCGTAAAACAACTTGATTCGCCGGTAAATATTCAATAAACCGATTCCCTTATCCGTGTCCTCATTTATATAACCCGGCTCGTGATACAGCTTCATCTTGTTCAACAATTCCGCATACTGCCGTTCATCCATACCGTAGCCCGTATCCCTTATTGCAAACCGGATGCGATTGGACTCTATTCTGCAAACCCCGATGTGAACAACGCCTTTTCCGACCTTTCTCTCCAATCCGTGGAAAACCGCATTTTCCACAATCGGCTGAAGCAGCATTTTGAGCATGCATTCCTCCAGCAATTCCTCATCGGCATCAATGATGATTTTGAATCTTCCTCTGAAGCGGAAATCGATGATTTTAGCATACTCGTTGGCGTGGTCAATCTCATCCTTGACGCTCACGAAATTGCTTCCTTTCACCGCATACCTGAACATTCTGGAGAGGGAAGCCGATATATCGGCAATAACCTCAACCTCATGAATCAGCGCGACGGCGCGCATACTCTCCAGCGTGTTATAGAGAAAATGCGGATTGATCTGGTTACGGAAGGCGGAAATTTCCATTTGTTTCTTCGTGAGCTCGATTTCATACATTCGCGCCTGAGTGGATTGAACTTCTTTGCTTAACGAATCGATATCGTCAAGCATCTTATTCAAATTCGCCCCCAAGACGCCAATCTCGTTATGGTGCATGACTTGATACCGGCTCTCCCCGCCCATTCTTGGATACGCTTTCATGAAATCCATCAGCTCTTTGATCGGCTTTAAAATCCGGGTGAAAAAGATAAATAAAAAGAAGCACAATATACAAATCATGACCGCATAAGTAAAAATGTTAAAGCGCTTTACCGTATCCAAATCGGCCAGCAATTCATCGCGCGGGATCAAGCTGATCAATTTCCAACCGGAGCGCGGCAACGTAATCGTCTGAACAATATAGCGTTTATTTCGCTCCCATTCCTCTACGCGGAACGAGTCCGGGTTCATCAGATTGCCTTCGGACGCAATCGTCATATTATTCCGGTCAAGCAGCATGACCTGCGAGTTTGCCGTCACTTTGGCGCTATTTAATATCGGACTGAAATTGGTTGCGTCCATAAAGAAACGTCCGATTCCCATAAATCCCGTTACGAGCCGATTGGAGTCCAATTGATAGATCGGCGCCGTAATGGCATAGAAGGAGCGCTTGCTGTCTCTCGAATCCGATAATGATGTGTCAATCAGGTTGGAATACTCGATGGATGAGACCGGTGAAGGGACCGCCTGCTTCGAGCCGCTGCCGATACTGGCCAGAAACTTTCCTTCTTTATCGTACAGCTGAATGCCTCTTATATTTTCTTTTAAGGAAATCGTATTCGCGAATACGGATAGCACCTCCTGGTTTTTCAATACCCGTGTCAGGACGTCGTCCGAGCTCAGATAGGCTTGTATGGTCGGGCTGTAAAACAGAAAGGTTGAAATTCCTTCCATGTCGGAA
Organism: Paenibacillus harenae DSM 16969; assembly: GCF_000422465.1. Lineage (GTDB taxonomy): Bacteria > Bacillota > Bacilli > Paenibacillales > Paenibacillaceae > Pristimantibacillus > Pristimantibacillus harenae. The sequence continues at coordinate 543,437 of NZ_KE383845.1, forward strand.
TCGAAGCTATTCATTTTCTCCTCGACTTGAAGAAAAATCCGGCTCACCGATTCGGTCACTTTCACCTCGATAATCCGTTTGGCGATCAGATTGGAAATGACATACGAAATGAGCAGAATGACCAGCATTAATAAACTCAAATAAAGGATTTGACGGATCAGGCTAAGCTTGCGGAAACGAATCACGAATACACCCCTCTATAGAGCTCCTTTATACAGAGCCAATTCAAGGATAAGTGTAAGGGAAAGATAAGAATAATTAAAGACGCATTTTACATAATAATGATGATTCATCCACTATGGAGGTGCAGCATGAAAGCCGTTACCTATCAAGGACCGTACAAGGTCAAAGTAACAGAAGTCAAGGACGCCGCAATGGAGAAGAAGGACGATATCATCGTCCGGATCACAAGCACCGCCATTTGCGGATCCGATTTGCATCTCTATCAAGGGAATTTCCCGCTGCCGGAAGGGTACGTCATCGGCCACGAGCCTATGGGAATTGTGGAGGAGGCCGGTTCTGAAGTCACGCGCGTCAAAAAAGGGGACCGCGTCGTCATTCCCTTCAACGTCTCATGCGGTGAATGCCATTATTGCAGACATCATATGGAAAGCCAATGCGATAACAGCAATCCGCATTACGATTCGGGGGGTTACTTTGGCTATTCGGAGAAATTCGGCAACTATCCCGGCGGGCAAGCGGAGTATTTGCGCGTTCCGTTCGCTAACTTTACGCCGTTCGTCATTCCTCCGTCCTGCGAACTGGAGGACGAATCCCTTTTATTTTTATCGGATGTCCTGCCTACCGCCTATTGGAGCGTGGATAATGCCGGGGTCAAAGCGGGCGATACGGTTATTGTGCTTGGATGCGGACCCGTCGGTCTGATGGCTCAGAAGTTTGCCTGGATGAAAGGGGCGAAACGCGTCATCGGGGTCGATTATTTAACCTATCGGTTGCAGCATGCGAAGCAGATATCAGGTGGAAACCTTTGATTTTACGAAGCATGACGATATGGGTGAGTACTTGAAGGAAATAACGCATGGCGGCGCGGACGTCGTCATTGACTGCGTCGGTATGGACGGCAAGAAGTCGCCGCTTGAATGGATCGAGCAGAAATTAAAGCTCCAGGGAGGAACGCTGGGTCCCATTCAAATGTCCACCAAAGCGGTCCGCAAGTTCGGAACGATTCAAATGACAGGCGTGTACGGCGGCAATTACAATATGTTTCCGCTTGGAGCCTTCTTCGCGAGGAACATTACGCTTAAGATGGGCCAAGCCCCTGTCATCCACTATATGCCGGAGCTTTTCCGCCAAATCGCAGACGGCGAGTTCGACCCGAAAGCGATTATTACGCATCGCCTGCCCTTGGGCGAAGCCGACCATGCTTACCGGATCTTTAACGGCCGCGAGGACAACTGCATGAAGGTGATTTTAAAGCCATAGACCCGGCCTGCGCTTCATTCCATGCCGCTAAAACTCCATTGCGGCAGCAGCGTCCGGCTGCATGAAGCAATGGAGCAGCGGCGCCCGCGGTTATTCCGGATACTGCGAATGCTCTCCCGGCGCTTCCGGCGCGATAATGAAAGCCTCGGGAACGTAGTTATCCCTTTCAGCGTCCGGCTGTCCGGCTTGACTTTTCCCGACTGCCTGAACCATCCATTGTCTCATCGCTTCATTGATTTCATCCGCCGCTTTCGTCGGAAGCTGATGCTTCACCGCCTTTAGAAGAACAAGCTGGGAATGACGAAGGTTTTGCTGAAGGATTTTGCGATAACGCTTGAAGCCCCAATCCTTCTCCCCGAAAAGCAGCAGGACCGGCGCATTTATTTCGGAGAGCCGACCGGTGCAGTTATAGGTCAAGCTGTACCTGTAAAGCTGATGAATATTTCGTTTATTTCCGCTCTTCGAATCCTCCGACAGATTACGGAAGGTGCTGGCGTTATCTGAATTTCCCCACGAAATTCCGAGCCGAAGCAGCCGGGCCGTCGGCTTCCAGCCTGACAAGCCGATCGCTATGCGTATACGGTTCTTCAGCACAAAATCGCTTGCTTCCGACATGGCGCTAATCAATATGCCGCCTATAAATAATCCGGGATATGCAAGCATCGCCTCCATAGCGATGGACCCTCCCGTTGAATATCCCGCAACAAACGCCCGTTCAATCTTCAGGTGATGCAGGAGCTGTCTTATATCCTCGGCAATAAGCTCATAGGTAATGGGCGCATCCGACGGACGGCTTCTCCCATGCCCCCGGATATCGAAAGTAATGACCTGATATTCGGCTGACAGCTGCACCTGCTGGTATCTGAAGTTGGCGCTTGTAAGCAGCGGAGGATGGATGAACACGATCGGAATCCCCGCTCCATGCGTCTCATAATAAATTTCGGCTCCGTTAATCGTTGCATATGGCATAATTTTCGCACCTCTAGTTGATCATCATTGATATTCTAAACCATGGCGCCGCAGCTGCGGACAATCTGCATCGCTTGCTCATGATCCTCTTCCTCTACGACAACGGTTAGCAAAATATCCCGTCCCGTCACCTTGTTATCCGGGCCGCCGGAGCTCATCCCGCTTGCGCTTACGCTGGCTGCGGCCAATATGCCGGCGTTCCGGTCATCGAAATCGCCTCCCAGCGTCAAGTACCCGAGATCCGGAAAATCGCTCGTTATCGGGTTCATGATATGATCGCTCCCGTTTCCTATGTACCCGTCGAACCGGGTCAGCGATGTGTCTGCGATTCGCAGCGATTTTAATTGCGATAACGCTTTATCCGCCTGATCCGGACTGTTGAAGAATGCAAGGATGTTCTTTTCAGCCATTTGACAATGCCCCCAATATTCAATATCCGCCATAGTTTACCTGAGTACAGAACGATTTATGCGGCAGGGGAGACATTAATCCGTCCAGAGGGTTAACAACGGCGGATCGACCGTATCAATTCATCATCCAAGGACAATCTATAGGTGGATCATATCCGTTCAAAAATGTAAAGGGAGGTGTGCATATTGGAAAACGAGGAAGCGGTAAAGGGTGCGAACGAAGGAGCAGAGGCATCTGTTCAGCAGCCAAAAATCGTAGCAGCAATGCCGCAGGATAAAGAGCTTAAGGATCCTGAAGAAGCAGCTAAAAACGATGGTTTTCCCGGTTCTTGCCAATTTTAATGGCTTTGCTGGAGAACGAAGAAGAGGAGGCGTCCTGAGCAGGTTTCTCTACTCTAGACGCCTCCTTTACAAATGCATCGCTAGCGCTGTCTTTCCAGACTTATTCTGTATCCTCATATTAACTTAACAGCAGCTGCAGCAGGTTGTGTCAGTCTCGTTTTCTTCACAGCAGTTTGGTTCGCAGCAGTTGTTTTGTTCCATCTGAATCACCTCCTTTCAAAGGTAAATTCGCCTCAATTAATTGCATTTTGCAAATATATACCGGAAAGTAATCCTCTATCAGCGTAGAGGAGTACAGCAAGATTTGGATTTCAGCATGGCATCGTTCAACAAACCGATAGATCGGATAACGGAATCCCGTTCGAAATCGCTTAAATGAGACAGCACATCATATAAATTTTGATTCACTTGAATGTCAATACCCAGGTTGACCGCCTCGCCTTCCGGCGTCAGCGATAAAATCTGAACCCGGTTATCGTCCTGATGCGGGGTTTTCTTCACAAGCCCCTTCTCCGCCAAGGCTTTCACTTGTCGGCTGAAGGTTGTAATATCGGCGCCTAACGCATTAGCTACGTCTTGAATCGAAGGATTGTGCTGGTTCTTGATTTCAAAGAGGATATGACTTTGTACCAGCGAAATCTCTTGGCCGCAGCAATTCTCACAGCATAGCTCGCTAAGGAAGCCGAATCGTCTGGCTAGAACAAGAAACATCGCTCGCAGGTTGTTGTTTTCCATTATTTTCACCTCTTGAATGTAGTGTAACATTTATATTTGCAATTTGCAAGTATTAGAGTATAATCAAACTCATCATTCTTCAGGAGGTGCTTTATGTTCGACGTCATTATTATCGGTGCGGGTCCTTACGGAATTTCGTTAGCGTCATACGCCGTTCAACAAGGTTTATCTTATAAGCTGATCGGTCATCCGATGGATTTCTGGAAAACGCAAATGCCCCAAAACATGTTTATACGTACGCCCTATGAGCTGGTGCAATTTCCCCATCCCCGCAACAAATTCAGCATTCAGCAGTTTGCGAAAGAAACGGGAACCCCCCTTTCCGATCCGCTGCCCAGGCCCGTATTCGTCGATTATGCGCTCTGGTATGCACAGCGAACAGGTGTTGCTTTTACAGCCGAGCTAGTTATTCATGTAAATAAAAACGCGGAGCATTTTGTCGTTGAAACCGATCAAGGGAGCTCCTTTGAAGCTCAAAACGTTGTCGTTGCTGCGGGGGTGCGGCATTTTAAATATATTCCCGGATTGTTTCGCAATCTTTCATCCAGCCTGGCATCGCATACGCTCGGGTACACCGATTTCAACTTGTTCAAAGGAAAGCGGGTTGCCGTTATCGGCAGCGGGCAAAGCGCATGGGAAGCGGCCGCCTTGCTGCATCAAGCGGGTGCAAGCGCAGAGCTGATTTACCGCAGAGAACGCCCCGTATACGGAGGCGGCAAATATCAAGAAATTGTGCTGCGATCGATTGGAAACATCTTTTTCAGCCTGCCGCATTTTATCAAAAAGAAGCTTTTGCATATAGGCACGGCTACGGTTCCGATTGCCCGGTTTCTGCGGCAATACGTCGAGGGCAAAGTGAACCAGCACAGCGGCGTAACCATAGAAGGCGTAAGCGAAGCGAATGGAAAAGCTCAGCTCAGATTATCGAACGGCAGGAAGGACTATTTTGACCATGTGATTGTCGCTTCTGGATATAACATAAATCTCGATAAGCTTCCTTTTATCGGAAATAATCTGAAGCAGTCCATCTCGAGAGAGGAAGGCCATGACGTTTTTCCCAAGCTTCATGCATCATTTGAATCATCGGTTCCCGGGCTTTATTTTGCCGGTCCGTTATCGGCGCACAGCCATGGTCCGACGTTCCGGTTTATTCTGGGCTTAAAGAAAACGGCGGAAACCATTACCTTTGCAATCATTAAAACAAAAAAATCGAAGGACGTTTCTTAATGTGACACTATGCTGTCCTAACAGAAGAACCGGGGCCTCATTAGAGGATCCGGTTCTTCTGGTTATAGCTCCTTATGCTTTATTCTTGAATGAAGCGAACTCAATCGTCTGCGGAGCCGACGGCGGCGCACAGCATAAAGAGAGATCACGCGCATCTCCGGCGGACTCGAATTCCGAATCTTCTTTGGTGTAAAATATTTCCCACGCATTGCCGTCCGGGTCATAGACCCAGACCTTGTCTTGGACGGCATAGCAGCAGGTCGTATTCATCTCATCGATGAGCAATAAGCCGCTTTGACGCAGCCTTTCCCCTATGGCAAGCACTTCTTCGGTATCGTTCACTTGAAAGCCCAAATGGTTGAGCACGCCATTTTTATCGAATGACCGGACATTCAAGGAAAAATGCAGCGCCGGTTCGTCTAATTCAAACTTCGCGTAATTATCTTTGATCTTGGACGGCTCAGTCCCGAAGAATGCGCGATAAAAATCCAGCGACTTCTGCAGATTCGAGCAATTAACCGCCACATGCATCCTTTTGATCACGATTATTTCCCTTCTTTCACAAACTGCTCGATACGAGCCTTGATGGAATCGCGAACATCACGAAATTTCGCCGTAATCTCTTCTTCCGTCCCCGTTGCTTTCGCAGGGTCGTCGAAGCCCCAATGCCAACGCTCGGCTTTGTCATTACGCACCACCGGACAGTTATCATTGGCGTGTCCGCACAAAGTGATAATATAATCTGCCCGGCTCAAGATTTCCGGATCGATAACGTCCGAGGTGTGATTGGAAATATCAATTCCCGCCTCTCCCATCGAAGCGACTGCGCGCGGATTCAAGCCATGCGCTTCCAAGCCTGCGCTTTTCACCTCATAGCTGTCGCTCCCGAGCGCTTTCAGAAAACCGTCAGCCATTTGGCTGCGGCACGAGTTGCCTGTGCAGAGAAAGTAAACTAATTTTTTGTCCATGTTTGAATATCTCCTCATCCAATTAAATTATACTTAACCATAGATACAATCCGACTAGCGTAATAAGCAGCGTTGGAATCGTAAGTACGATGCCAATTCGGAAATAATATCCCCATGTAATTTTAACGCCTTTCTGTGAAAGGACATGGAGCCACAATAGCGTTGCCAACGAACCGATCGGTGTTATTTTCGGACCCAAATCACTGCCGATGACGTTCGCATAAATGAGAGCTTCCCGGATCACGCCTTCCGTTCCCGTTCCTTGAATAGCCAGGGCGTTGATCATAACGGTCGGCATGTTGTTCATTAAAGAAGACAAAACGGCAGCCAGGAAGCCCATGCCGATGGTCGTCGCAAGCAATCCTTGATCAGCCATGTAAGCAATGACCGTTCCAAGCGCGTCGGTCAAGCCCACGTTCCGCAATCCATAGACGACGACGTACATGCCGATGGAGAAAATAACGACAGACCAAGGCGCGCCTTTAATCACTTTTTTGGTCTCAATCGCTTTGCTTGAACGCGCAAGCAGGATAAACGCAAGGGCAATGACGCCGGCAATAATGGATACCGGAATTTGAATGAAGCCGCTTATGAGATAAGCTGCCAGCAGAATGACCAATATGAACCAAGATAAACGGAACAGCTTTTTATCTTTGATCGCTTCGGCAGGCTTTTTAAGCTTGGCGATATCGTAATTGGCCGGGATGTCTTTGCGAAATAACAGGAACAACACCAGCAAGCTTGCGCCTAGAGAAAACAAGCTCGTCACAAACATCCTGCTGGCATATGTGACAAAATCGATGCCGAAGAAATCCGCCGATACGATATTGACCAGATTGCTTACCACGAAAGGCAGCGACGTGGAATCCGATATAAAGCCGCTGGCCATAATAAAAGGCAGGATCATTTTATCCGGAAATTTCAAAGCTCTAACCATGGCTAGTACAATCGGCGTTAAAATAAGCGCCGCGCCGTCGTTGGCGAAAAATGCCGCAACCGCCGCTCCCAGCAATATCACGTAAACAAACATCAATCTGCCGTTGCCTCTTGCGATTCTGGCCATATGCAGGGCAGACCATTCAAAGAATCCGATTTCGTCAAGAATGAGCGAGATCAGGATGACGGCGACAAAGGCTAAAGTGGCGTTCCACACGATGCCTGTAACCGTTACGACGTCCTGGACAGACACGACTTGGAAAATAAGCGCAAGAACGGCTCCTGCAGAAGCCGACCATCCGATATTAAGTCCTCTCGGCTGCCAGATGACGAACGTTAGCGTCAATAAAAAGATCAAAACCGCAATGTAAATCATGTTGTCCTCCTAATCGCAGCAGCCCGCATTATTGCATACCCTTTCCACTTTCTCTTTCTGTGAAGGAAGATGCTGAAACAGCTCGTTCAAGTAAGGCTTATCCTCCATGCTTAAGGAATAATAGACCCATTGGCTTCTCTTGGCCTCCTTGACCAAACCGCCGGCTTTCAGCTTGCGCATATGCTGGCTCACATTCGGCTGGCTCGTCTGCAGAATATCCACCAGCTCGCAGACGCATAGCTCCCGCTCCTTCAACGCAGAGAGAATCGTAAGCCTGGTCTTGTCGCCCAGCAGCTTCAACGTGTCCGACAATAGATCGATAGCAAGCAAATGGATGCCCCTCTCCCGGATGATTTTTCAACTTCTTATTCATCTGCAAATGATTATATAATTATTCAGTTATATTGTAAATTTCAAGTTTTGTAAATGTGCCGGGTAACGAGAACATCGGGCAGTTTATCGCAACAAAATTTTCTCAGACTCGTCTAATGAAAAGAGTAAGATTAAGAATGTTTTCGAGAAGGAGTCGAATATTATGAGAAAGCTATTTTCAGGAATAGCCTTTGCAGCTCTTACCTCATGTATACTTAGTGGTTGCAGTGTTTCTTCAGATGTCCAAAAGGGGAATTATATTATTTCGAAAGAAGACCAAAGGATCTTAGTAGCGAACAATATTTCTCAGAAGGATTTTGAAAGTAAGAACTTTGCGGCTCTTAAAAAGAATAACGTCGAATTAATCAATTATATTATTGAAGACGCCCAGCTTTACAACGAACTTCAAGTAGGCGATAAAGTTAAGGTGACTCCCCGAACAAATGACAACGGAGAATATGTTGTGATGCAATCCTATCCCCCTCAAATTGTTGCCGGTGATATAGCCATACAGGTGGATTGATAAGCTATCCTTGAGATAGCTGCAAAAATCAAGGACACCCCGGCCGGGATGCCCTTGAATTCTCTTCTATGACCTGATAGCCGCGGGGACTGTAACCGACTAACGGCTTACCGCGTAATGCATCTGCACGACGCCGCTGCCGAGGGGCATGACATTCAGCAGCTCCACATTCTTGTACCGGTAATTTTCTTTATCGATCAGAAGATTATATCCCTTTCCCTCGAGCACCGGCGCTACATTGAAGATCAGCTCGTCAACTAGCCCTTGTCCCAGAAATGCATTATGCAGCTCCGCGCCGGCCCCTATGAGAGCGTGTTGATATCCTTTTTGCTGAAGGTAATCCAGCGCTTCCTGCGGCGATCTTGCAACCGTTGCTCCCGGAATGTCTCCGGCAACCCTGGAAACGACTACGATATCCAGAGCGCCAAAAGGTCCCCCGCCGCCTCCGTTGTTTCCCTGCATGCTTTCGAAAGTTCGGCGTCCCACGATAAAATTCCCTGCAGCTTTGGCGTGCTTCGCGAAATCATCCAGCGCTTCCTTCTTCGGCGGGTTCTCGGGGCTGGACTGTGCATAGTTGCCGTTGGCGCTTAATGTTGCCCATAAAATAGTTTTCATATAATTCCTCCTGACGTTCGTTTCAGTACTCTTCGAATGGATGCCGCAACCCTGTCCGGCCGATCCTCCTGCACGTAGTGTGAAGCATCAACAAGAGCTTCGGTTTCGTGCATTTGCAAATATCCCTGCCACCTCGCCATCTCTTCGGGCGGAAAGCCGGCGCTGTCTTTCAATCCCCATACGATTTGTGCAGGCACGTCAGAAAGCGCCGAAAGCTTCGATTCAATGTCCGCGAGCCAAGAACGCGCCTTACGAATTTGACCGGGAAAAACCCATGTCGGAATCCTTGATTTTGGGGTTGGAAAAGGGGCTGTGTACGCTTTTCTCAAGGAATCGGTCACTTTCTCCGAATGATAAATCCCGCGCGGAACGATAACCTTGGCGAAAAAATTGCGCCGGGTCTGCAGCCAGTATCCAAGAGGCCAACCTCCCATGGCCAATGAGAATATCTTCATGGCCGGGAGTTTTGCGGGCCATGCCCACGTATTCATCAAGACGATGCCGCGTAAGTTGTCACGGTGCCGAACCGCGTAATTCAAACCGATCGGTCCTCCCCAATCCTGAACCACTAACACAAAATCAGTCAGATTCAAACGGCGGATAAAATCGAAAACAGCCTCCGATTGCTCCTGCGGGGTAAATCCGTAGCGAGTCGGTGCTCCGGACATCCCGAAGCCGGGGTAATCCAGAGCGATAAGACGACATTCGCTTCGCAGTTCCTTTACGACATCCCGATAGAGATAGGACCAGGTAGGATTCCCGTGAAGGAGCAGCACCGTCGGGCCCTCTCCTTCGTCAATATAATGAATATACCCGTCGCGATACGGCAGCCAACGGTCTTGGAATGGGTACTCCATCAGATCCACTTCAAACGGTCTTTTCATTCCGCCTCCTCTCCTTTCTTGGCATCAATTATTTTTCTTCTCATTCCCAATAGTAGCGATCTATGGTACATTTGAAAAGTAGTTACATTAAAGTGCAATAGTTTCATAAAATGAACTATGGAGGAATCGCCTATGATCAATCCGGCTTGTCCTGGTGCAATAGAACCGATCTTGACGATTTTGGACGGCAAGTGGAACCTGCTTCTACTGCGTGAATTGTTTAACGGCACCAAGCGTTTCGGGGAATTGCGGCGTTCGCTGCATCCGATCAGCCCGAAAACGTTAACCGATCGGCTGCGCATGTTGGAAGAAAAAGGAATCGTCACTCGTACACTGTACCCCGGGGTGCCTTTGCATGTGGAATATGAGCTTACCGAACGCGGGCAGCGCCTGCAGCCTATTTTTGCCGCTATGTGGGTGTGGGTTCAGGAGAATGGCGACTGTCCCCCGACGGAGTCGGAAGATTGGAGCCAAGAAGGACGGCAATACAAAGGCTGAGGGGTGCGGATAATGAAGGAGAAGGTAATTGAGGCTTACGATAAGCTGGCTAAAGACTACGAAATGCATGTTGATACTCAGAGCGGACATAACGCTTATTACGAACGGCCGGCGATGATAAAGCTTTTGCCAACGAATATGAATCAACTTTCAGTTCTTGATGCCGGTTGTGCCGCGGGATGGTATACGGAGCAATTTGTAAAACAAGGCGCTCATGTTACCGCAATTGATATCAGTTCCGAAATGGTTGAAGCCTGTAAAAGGCGAGTCGGCGATAAAGCAACCGTGCTCACGTGTGATTTAACGGGACAGCTTCCGTTTACGAATGAGACTTTCGATCTTATCGTAAGCTCCTTGACCCTTCACTATATCGACGATTGGGTTCCAACATTTCGTGAGTTCCATCGTGTGTTGAAACCTGGGGGGAATTTCATTTTCTCGGTTCACCATCCTTTCATGGACTTTAAACATTTTGACCGGCCGGACTACTTCGCGCACGAGTTACTGACGGAGATTTGGAACAAAAAAGAGTCCGGTCCCGTAGAGGTTACTTTCTATAGGAGACCGCTTCAGGAGATTCTCAACGCAGCGTCGGCACAATTTATCATCAATCAAATCGTCGAGCCAAAACCAAGCTTAGACTTTAAGGACATACCCGAGGCTATAAATTGGTATACGAAGTGGTTGGAGCGGCTTTCGACAAATCCTCATTTTCTTATTGTAAAAGCTTGCAAATCAAAATAAATCCTTCTGCAAGTCTAGACGAAACGATACTTTCCAATTTGCTATAATTTAAGATTTAGAAAGGACGAGCGAGATGCATTTTATTGAGATTGAAGAGCATCATTTGTCAAGAGTGCTCACTATTTACAACTATTACGTTACAAATACAACCGTTTCGTTTCACGCAAAAGAACTTTCATTAGATGAAATGCGAAATCATGTAATGCACGGGAACCCTCGTTATAAAACCTATGTTATTCATGATCAAGATTCGATGGTCGGATATGCTTTACTAACCCAACATAAAAATAAACAAGCCTATGACGTAACTGCTGAGGTTTCCATTTACATAGATCCTGATCAACTTGGAAAACGCTTAGGAACCGAAGCAATAGCATTTCTTGAAACAAAAGCGAAGCAATTGGGGTTTCATACGCTTATAGCAACGATATGTACAGAAAATGAGAGAAGTATTCGCTTGTTTGAGCGTTACGGGTATGAGAAATGTGCGCTTTTCAAAGAAGTTGGCTATAAATTCAATAGACGGCTGGATATTGCGAGTTATCAAAAAATCATTTCAGATAAGAGTTTGAACGAATGAAGAGTGCTTTCAATTGAATAGGGGCAAGCAGCAGTCTTGGACTTTTTTCTTGTTCAAGACTGCCGCTATTTCTACCCAAACCAATTGCCCCTGGCATATTCAATTAATGCACGAGCAAACCCGAAGAAGCTTGAATATGTTCGACATATCTTTTAGCCTCTTGAGAAAGATAGGCATCGTTTCCTTGAGAAGCAGCACTATAGGTTACAAAAGCAGGAAGATAGATTCCATTACATTTGGTAACCGTTCTTTGGATAGGTTTTAAAAATTCACTGATCGTGAACCAATTGTCTCCGCCAGCCTGATAACAATTTTCCGGACCTCCCGTCGTTGTTGCAATGATAAACTCTTTTCCCTTCAAATATTCTCCTTCCGGTCCAAAGGCCCAGCCATACGTAAATACATCATCGAACCATTTTTTTAATAGCGGCGGACAGCTATACCAGTACAAAGGAAATTGAAGAATAATCCGGTCATAGTTCAAGAGCAGCTGCTGCTCCTTATCCGCGTCAATATTCCAATTCGGATACTCTTGATAGAGGTTTCGGACATCGATATTTGTATGATTACTCATCTCAAGCATGAAAGCCCGATTCGCCCGGGATATTTCCAGATTTGGATGGGCAACGATTACCATAATGTTCATTCATAGTCCTCCTGGTTTTTACAAGTTAAGTTAGTTGCAAGATACACCCCAATTATTGCGTCGAATTCGATTTTTGAAAAGTACGCTTTTTATTTATACTAAGTCTGGAAAAACGTACGATAAGGCGCCTCAATAAAACCAAGGCAGTACGTTTCACCATACTTGGTACATAAAAAAATAGTACTATTGGGATGCGATATACTTTGGTAAAGTTGGAGTAATCGAATCGGATTTTATATTCGAGTCAGGAGCTGAACTCATGGATGTGAATCAATCGTATCGAAGACAGGGGATACTGACCGCTTTGCAAGTCATAGGCGGAAAATGGAAGCCGTTGATCTTATTCATTCTAATGAAGGAAGGAACCAAACGATTTGGTGAGTTGAGACGCTTACTCCCCAATGTCACACAAGGTATGCTTACCAATCAACTCCGTGAATTGGAGCGGGATGAAATCGTCGTTCGGCAGGTATTTCAGACGATTCCACCAAAAGTAGAATATTCGCTATCTGACCATGGAAGATCACTAAGTTCTATTTTAACCGACATGTGCGGATGGGGGTTCCACCATATCGAATATATGAACAACACTAATGACATTCCTGAAAGTAAACAGCAGCCCGAATAAGCGAGGGCGAATCGTGTTTGTTCCAGCTTGTGTAGCGCTGTTAGCGTCCATTATCAAGAAGCCCAATTGAATCGTACACTTCGAGCAGGCGCTGAGGCAGCCTGCTCTTTATTATGCGAACGGACAGATTAATTCCAATACATGGTATTATTGGTTGAGCGGGTTGAATGAGATTTGAAGTCTGATACCATTTTGGAGGAGGTTTTAATCTTCAATGAACGTACTCATCATAATATTCATGTTCTGTGTAGTCGCTGGCTTAATTAGTATTGACAGCAGCCTCAGACAGAAGTTGAAAAATGACAAGATACTAATTGAAAAGTTAAATGAACTTATCGAACGGACAAAATAAACCGTTCAAGCCTTTCATCTAAAAAACAGGGAGGTGATTGCCATGCAGAAACAAAGGATTACGCCGGAGGTTAGAATTGAACTTTGGGATGAAGAGGATCTGGATTTGCTTCGCCTATTAAATTCGCCAGAGATGACGGTACACTTTGGAGGTCCGGAAACGGAGGGAAAAATCCTGGCACGTCATAAGCGGTACTATGAGATCGCTCAAAAAGGAACAGGTCGCATGTTTAAGATCCTCCTGCTTCCGGATCTTGAAGTCGTTGGTAGTGTCGGCTATTGGGATCAGATTTGGCAGGGAGAATCTGTTTATGAGGTAGGTTGGAGCGTTTTGCCGGCATTTCAAGGCAGAGGGATTGCGACAGTAGCAACATCAAAAGCCATAGCTTCTATCCATTCCGAAAAGAAGCATAGATTCATTCATGCCTATCCAAAAATAAATAATCCCGCATCCAACGCCATTTGTCGCAAGCTCGGCTTCTCGTTTATTGGTGAGTGTGATTTTGAATACCCTATTGGGACGATCATACGATGTAATAACTGGAAGCTGACAGTTGGGGAGATGGAATAATAAATACGGTAAAAACGGCTAACCTAGCGGCTTATAATAGATATAATCTATTCAATCCAAGAGAGGTACTAACCATGTTTATTGCTCTTAATCTCGCGCTACGTTTCCTTCTGGAGCTGGTTCTTCTCGCTTCCTTGGGTAACTGGGGCTATCATCTTGGCGAAGGGACGCTTTCGAAAATCGTCCTCGCAGCGGGGCTCCCGCTGGCAACCGCGATCATATGGGGACTAATCATCTCTCCTAAAACGCGGGTCGCCCTGCCGATAGCATCCGTGGTATTAATCGAATTTCTGCTGGTCGGGACGGCGGCCTACGGCTTAATCCGTTTGGGCTTCCTTGTCTTCGCCGTCGTTTACGCGACAGTTCATATCGCGAATCGTCTTCTGCTGCTCCTCATGGGCGGGAAGGAAGAGGATCTGTTAAAGCCGTTCAACCGCAGCTGACGCATGATTTAAATTGTTTTAAAAATTTATTTGAGACTGTGTCGACTCTGCTGTATGCCGTTCGTCGTCTTAATGGGGGCAAGAACAGGGAATGCCCAACCTCAACCAATTAAAGGAGGATTACAATGAAATACCTATGCTTGGGTTACTTAGATCCAGCGAAGATGGATTCCCGCCCTAAGACGGAGATCGACTCTGTCATGAGCGAATGTCAGCCTCACCTCGAGGAGTTCTACAAGAGCGGCCAAGTGGTTATCGATGCCGGGCTCTCCATGGAAACCAAATGCTTGCGTCGCGTGAACGGAAAGGTAAGGGTGGTCGACGGTCCTTTTATCGAAACCAAGGAGATCATCGGCAGCGCATTCATCATTGAAGCGCAGGACATGGAGGACGCAATCCGGGTTGCCTCCTTGCATCCAACCACGCAAGTGGGTGCGGGCGAACAGTTTGGCTGGGGCATTGAAATCCGTCCAATTCAATACTTCGAGAACGGAGAACAGGGGTCCTAGCCGCATCATTCACCTCCATGCCTATCATTCCGGCGTGGTGAACTGAATGATAGGCATGGAGGACGGAGCCAATGGGCAGTCATTAAATGGACTAATGAGGAGACTTCCTTAATTAATGAACCGAAGCTCACTATTTTAAAATGATTCGAGCTGCTTATACAATTTAGTGAGGCAAATCTCATTCCCCATGAGGGCAACCTCATGAAGAGTGAGGTTTGCCTCACTGTTTATTCAGAACCTGCGATGGACTTCGAATGAAGTGAGGTTTGCCTCACAAAACAATGAGATTGTCTCATTGTTTCCAATCCAAGAGGGTCTCAAGCCAAGCCCGCAAAAATCGACCTACCTCTTCTCCACACAAGAACAAAATCACAGAAGACGTGAATGGCTTGAAAAGGGGCTCGGCCACGGTACGCGTAAATTTTGCGTTCTGTTTGGTTTCCTGCTGCACGAAACTTCAACCGCTTGCATACCGAATGGGAACGTGGCTAGCGGTAAGCAGCGCTACGGTCATACCGCTTACGAACTCAGTAATGCTTATTTGATCAAAATAATGTGATTTGAAATGGTAACGAACTCCAGAGTCGTTATTTCCGGCATTAGCTTATAACCATATACTATTTTGACTCATTAACGCCGATGAGATTCGTTAGATTCGAAAGGAACGACTTTATCGGCCATAAGTACTCTACGATTCGTTAGCGTTGGCCACAACTGAAAATTTGCCGTCATGCTCATCCTTAACCTTGCTGATTCTTCGAATCACAAACCCGGGTTCGATTCCGCGCGTCGAAGTGCCTTACCTTGAACCCCGCAAGTAATCGGATAAGCTTCGATGGTAAACCTCACTTTGTTTCCTCCAAACGGACGGGCACAGTGTCTGATTCTACCGCTAAAAGTCCAAGTCCTCGTCGAGCCAGCTTCGTAAGCCATTCAATCAAAGAAAACCCTGACCGGCCATTTCTGATCCGTTCAGGGTTTCTTCGTACCTATAAATGGACGACTGCCTTCGTTTCATTTGCCCGTATGACGGCATCCAATATCTCTTGGTTCCGGTAGCCGTCCATAAAGCCCGGAAGGCCGTCCGGAGCCGCGCCTTCGAGCAATGCCGCGAAATCGGCGTATTGCGTAACTTTACAATGCCGGGGCACATCGATCGCCGCTCGCATGAATTGTCCCGGCGCTTCCTCCCGGATCCAGACAAGCTGATCCTGATTCAGCGTTGAGGCGTGTATCGTCCCGGTATCTCCATAAATGGACACCTCGTGCTGGTTGCCCGAGCCTACTGCATTGCGGGTCGTCTGGAAGACGCCCATCACATCCCCCGTCATCCGGGCTTGGAAGCTCGCGAAATCATCGACCTCGACTCTGACCGCCGCCCCGGTTACGGGATCGCTGCGTTCCGGAATGATCGTATGCAGCTGCGCCGAGAGCGCTTCGAACTCCCCGAACAGGAAGCGCGCCATATCGATCATATGCGAGCCCAGATCCCCGAGCGTCCCCGTTCCGGTAATCTCTTTGTTGAATCGCCATATATAAGGAACCTTGTTCGGCGCCGCGCCCCATCCCTGTAAATATTGAATCGAGAAGCTGCGGACGGTGCCGATCTTCCCATCGCGCACGAGCTCCCTCGCATATCGGAAAGCCGGCGTATAACGGTAGGTGAAGGCGATCATCGCCGGAACCGGCTGCCGTTCATACCTCTCCAGCAGAGGGACCGCCTCCTCGAACACGCGGGTGAAGGGCTTCTCCGCCATGAACGGCTTCCGCGCCTGCAGACACGCGCGAACGATATCCGCATGGACATGGTTCGGCGTGACGGAGACAACCGCGTCTACGTCCGGGTCCTCGATCAACCGGGCAAAGTCTGCATATCGCTTATCGGGCGTGATACCGAGCTGCTCCCCGACTTGTAGCAAAGCTTCCTCCGTCACATCGCTTACGGCAGTGATCTCGAAGCGGCCTTCCGCCTTCATCCACCTGATATGCTCCTGGGCCATCCCGCCTAATCCAATCAAGCCGATCCGAAAATTTGTCATTATCTTCTGCTCCTCCCTTAAGCCTTTGAGCCGATCGGCTCAAGAGGAGAGGTATGGCCGTACACCGGCTCAGCCGAATGGCTTGGCGCCGCCCAGCGTACGCCATTCGCGATGACCTTCTGAATTTCTTTGTTGTGATAGGTGGGGTATGTCTCGTGACCCGGGCGGAAATAGAAAATCTTTCCCTGTCCCCGGTGATACGTCACGCCGCTGCGGAATACTTCCCCGCCTTCAAACCAAGAGACGAACACCAATTGGTCGGGAGCCGGGATATTGAAATGCTCGCCGTACATCTCCTCCTGCGGCAGCTCGATATATTCGCCCAGACCCGAAGCGATCGGATGCGCCGGATCCATGACCCAAAGCCGCTCCTTCTCGTCCGCTTCGCGCCACTTCAGCTCACCGGTCGGCGTGCCGAGCAGCTTGGCGAAAATTTTCGAAGCATGCCCCGAGTGCAGAACGATAAGCCCCATCCCCTTCAGCACTCTTTGGTATACCTTTTCTACAATGGCGTCCTGAACCTCATGATGCGCCAGGTGGCCCCACCAAATTAATACATCCGTACGGTTCAAGACCTCATCCATCAATCCGTGCTCCGGTTCATCCAGCGCAGCCGTTCCGGCTTCAAATCCCGCTTCCGTTAAAAATCCCGCAATAGCGCCGTGAATGCCGTCCGGATAGATTTCACCGACAACCGGATTTCTTCTCTCATGGCGATATTCATTCCATACCGTTACCTTTGTCATAACCAGCCTTCTCCTTTATGCCTCTATTACTTAACGCTCATATAACGCTTATACGCTTCCGTCCGAATCTCGACGAGCCGTTCAAGTCCCATCGCGTTAAGCTGCTTGATATAAGCATCCCATTCCTCGTCGATGTTTCCTTTCGTAATCCATTGCGCCCGCGTCGTCTTGACGTAGCTGTCTATATCCGTTGTCAGCGTAGGCAGCTCCTGGAATTCTTCCGCGCTGTACATAACGTTCGGGAAAGGCTCCGTAACATGCTCGCTGCCGAGCTTATCAATGACGAGCTTCAGTCCGTCGCCGGTCGTTTCGTCCAGAATGATATTTTTCTCGAAGCTTGGGCTTACGTATTTCGGGCCGAAATCCCGAACGGATTGCTCCCAGTACCAGGCATCCGCGCTGGTGCCGTCCGGAGGAGACATCAGGGCATAAGAGCCGTCGTCATTTTTCTGGATAACCGTGCCGATGGCGCCCCAGAAATTTTGGATGCTTGCTTCATTCGTGTAGAACTGGTCCGCCCAACGCGCCGCGACTTCCGGATGCTCGCTGGATGTCGTGATCAGCAGCTCGTTGCGTCTTAAGCTTAAGCCGACCGGATCGCCGGTCTGGTAGCGATTGCCGTCCGGTCCGGCAATCGACGGAATCGTCGCATACTCATCCTTCCATTGTCCGAACACAGCGTCCGGAATCCATTGGTTGGAGAAGCCGATCAAGGCGGAATCCGGATTTTGCTGCTTCGCCTGCAGCATCGTATTGTCCTGCGTGAACAGCTCCTGATCGATCAAGCCTTCCGCGTACAATCTGTGAGCCCATTTCAGACTTTCTTTGTATTCGTTCGAAGCCGGGAAAAATACCGGTTCGCCTTCTTTCAGCATTATGCTGTTGCCGTTCAGGTCCGTAATGCCGAACGGGTTCAGAAAATCCATGCTGATGTCTACCGAACCGCTGAATGGAATTTCATCCGGTTTGCCGTTCTGGTTCGGATCCTGTTCTTTAAACGCTTTGAAGACATTGTACAGGTCCTCGATATTATCGGGAATCTCCAGCCCCAGACGGTCCAGCCAGGTTTTATTGATAACAGGCTGCATCGTGGTGATCGGACGCGACGGCAACCTTGCCGGCAGCGAATACATTTTTCCGTCCGGGAAGGTGCTGATCTTCCTCATCTCCGGCGTTTCTTCCAAGGCCGCCTTCAGGTTCGGCATGTAGTTGTCGATGTAGTCATCCAGCGGGCGGAAATAGGATAAGTTGTTGACGATATCGGAATCCGAGAACACAATGTCGCCGAATATGATGTCCGGAAGCGTTCCGCTGGCCAGCATAATCGACTTTTGCTCGCCCCAGTCATTGGAAGACATAACCTGCCAATTGATTTTGACATTGGTTTCTTTCTCGAGTTCCTGCAGCCATTTATTTGCTTTGAATGTATCGCCCATGTTGCCCCAACGGACCGTCAGCACATCCAGCGTGACGGGCTGATCCACGATCGGCAGTCCTTCTTCGTTAAAATTAGAGCCGGTTTCCGCCGGCGCTTCCTCGGTTTTATTCGTGCAACCGATCAGATTGAATAACATGGTCAAGCTTAGAACCGCTACAATCAGCATTTTTTTGCCAACCCATTTGGATTTGATCCCCATTGAAAAGTTCCCCCTCTGCATAATGTCAAGCGGAATGATGCCCCTGCTTACTTTACGGCGCCGATCATCACCCCCTGGTTGAAATACTTTTGCACGAACGGATACAAACACATAATCGGCAGCGTGGAGGCGATGATGACGGAATAACGCATCAGATTGGCGAGCCGCATGGCAATGAGCGCCGCTTCGCCTGTCCCTAAGCTCGACTGCATCTGGTTCGTGATCAGAATATTCCGCAGCACAAGCTGCAGCGGGTACAGACCCTGATCCTTCAAATAAATAAGGGCGTTAAAATAAGAATTCCAGTAGCCGACGGCCGTCCATAACGCCAGAACCGACAGGACCGCTTTCGACAGCGGCAGAACGATCTGAACATAATATTTCAGGTTGCCGCAGCCGTCAAGCTGCGCAGCCTCCCACAAATCGCCGGGAATGCTGGACTGGAAGAACGTGCGCGCCACGATAATATTGAATACGGCAACGGAGAAAGGCAGCACCATGACGAGAAACGTATCATACAGATGAAAGTCGCGGATCGTCAGGAAGGTCGGAATCAAGCCCCCGTTAAAAAACATCGTAAAGATAAAAAACAACGTAATCGCTTTGCGGCCGACGAGGTCCTTCCTGGAAAGCGCATAGGCCGCCGACACATTGATGGCCAAGCCAAGGATCGTGCCCGCCGCCGTATACAAAATCGTATTTTTATAGCCTATCCAAATGTTGGAATGCTTCATCAGCTCCTGATAGCCGTCAAGCGTAAAGCCTTTGGGGAAAAACCACATCTGTCCGTTCGCGACCGCAGCCGGATCGCTGAATGACGCGATCACAATAAAGTATATCGGATATACGATGATGATCAGCATAAGTATCGCAAACAAGTAGATGAACCATTCCATCACATCCAAGGAAAGCCTTTTTCTCTTCGGTAAAACCGGTTCTGCCGCCGCAGCCGCTTTCATAACGTTCATCCCGTAACCTTCCTTTCCGTTACCACAGGCTGTTTTCGCTGTATTTTTTCGCCGCCTGGTTGACCAGGATCAGCAAAATGAAATTAATGACCGTATTAAACAGGTTAATCGCCGAGGAGAAGCTGTACTGGCTGCTGAGCAGCCCGATTTTATACACATAGGTGGCAATGACCTCGCTTGAGGAAATGTTCAAATTGTTCTGCATGAGATACACCTTCTCGAATCCGACGCCGAGCAGCCCCCCGACCCGCAGGATTAGCAAAGTGATCGCCGTCGGCAGCAGCATCGGAATATCGATATACCGGATTCTCTGCCAGCGGCTTGCCCCGTCCACCTTCGCCGCTTCATATAAGCTCGGATCGACGGCGGATAACGCGGCAATGTAGATGATGCTGTCCCAGCCGGTGTGCTGCCATACGTCCGTCCAGACGTATACGCTGCTGAACCAACCCGCCGAGCCCATCAGATTCGGCGCTTCCGCTCCGAACAGGCGATAAATATTTCCGAGCAGCCCGTTGCCGGGAGAGAACAAGATCAAGATCAGGCCCACCATGACGACGGTAGAAATAAAATGCGGCATATAGGTGACCGTCTGGAAAAAATGCTTAAACCGGTTGACGCGCATTTGGTTGATCATCAGCGCCAGCATGATCGGGATCGGAAACGTCGCGATGCTGTACAAGCTGATAATGATCGTATTTTTGATCGTGATATCGAATTGATAGGAATTGAAATATTTCTCGAAGTACTTGAAGCCTGCCCAAGGGCTGTCCATAATGCCCAGCGCGGGACTGTAGTCCTTAAACGCAATCAGCACGCCGTACATCGGCTTATATGAAAATAGCAGCAGCAGCACTACCGCTGGCAGCAGCAGGACATACAAGCCCCAATTCTTTCTGATCCGGCCGAACGTTTGCAGCAGTATCATCCCTGTTTGGCTGGTTTTCAAAGTGATTCCCCCATCCTTCATCCTACTCGGTCCATGCTGTCTCATCGTTTACCGCCTCTTTATTATAGAGCCTGCCTTTCGGACAATGCGGACTTCTCCAAACCGTTATTCGGACTTTTAGACGCTGACCGGCGGACGAAGTTTGACCGGCAAACCGGAGACGATGACATTATCCAGACTTTCTAGTGTTCTATTCGGACTTTGGCCTATTATCCGGCAAAACGATATGTCTTCTTGACCGGCATTCGCTTTATAATAGGTTTTACCGGCAGATTAACCGCTTTCAACAGCCAATCCGTTCAAGAAAGGACTCCGAATGAAACCTATGGCCAAACAACCGAAAGGCAAATCGTATCCGATCCGGCACTACGTGAAAGTCATGCTCGTCATTTTATTCTCCGTGCTCGTAGTGGATTGTCTGATCAGCTTTGCCGCGATCTCCATCGTCAAGCAGCAGAACGCCAGATATTTGCAGGATACGGCTAATATGTATATCAACCGGATTAATCTTGATTTCTCCAATATCAATCAATATATGGGCTGGACGCTGGCCAACGATGACAGCATCAAGACGATGAACGAATCCCGCCCGATCGATACCGAGTTTCTTAAAGCGAATTCGGAGCTGTTCAAACGGTTCTCCGAGCTGCAAAAAAATTACGAGCAGGAGTACAACTTCTTCATCTATTTAAAGGAACAGGAATATTTCCTGAATTCTTCGCCTACCCATTTAATCTATCCCGACTATTTGGAATTAAAAAAACAGATTTTCTCCTATGTGCAGGATAAAAATCTGTTTGAAAAGTTTTACTCCAACTGGTCTCCAATTCAATTAAACGGCAAAACGTTCATCATTAATATCGTGCCTTATTACGACAGCTACCTGATTTGCCTGATCTCCGCCGATAACCTGATCCGTCCCCTGCAGCAGCTCGATCTCGGAGGCAACGGCTACGTCTCCCTGATCGATCATACCGGGGCTCCGATCGTCGATCCGAAAACGGAAGTTGAGCCTACGGAAACGGATGTGCCCGATGTGAAAGAGAAGACGTCCCTGCCCGATCTGACGAAGACCCGGACGACCTTCAGCGGCCAATTCTCGAATGCGACCTTCGGCGTCAGCATGCTGATTAAATTCGGCACATTCGAGAAAATCATGATCGCCCAGCTGCTCATTATGCTCCTGGCCGTCATCGTGGCTTGTTCGTTATGCGGCATCATGGTTTATTTCAATATTTTGATCCTAAGGCCGCTCAAAAACTTCTCGTATAATCTGACGCAATTTAATGAAGACAGCAAGCCGTTGGAGCTGAAGATGAACCGGATCGTCGAATTGGAATACGCGAACAAGCTGTTTAAAAACCTGCTCGAGCAAATTAAAATTTTCAAAATCGACAGCTACGAGCATGAGCTCGAGAAACAACGAATACAGCTCGATTACATGAAATTGCAGATCAAGCCCCACTTTTTCCTGAACTGCTTAACGAACATCTACAGCATGGCTCAAATGCAGATGTTCGAGGAAATTCAAAGCATGGCCATTTCAACGTCCAACTACTTCCGGTACATTTTCCAAAACGGGCAAAATTTCGTGAAGCTGGAGGATGAGATCAATCATATCCGCATCTATTTAGAAATCCAGAAGCACCGTTACCGGGATGCGTTCACGTATCACATTCATCAGCCTGACTGTACCTTGCATATGAGCATACCGCCGCTTGTTCTTCAGACCTTCATCGAGAACTCTGTGAAATACGCGGTGTCGCGGGTGAAGGAGGTGCAGATCCGGCTGGATGTCGAGCTTCGCACGGATACGGAATCGAAGGAGGAGGTCGCCGTCATTCGCATATCCGATACCGGTCCCGGGTTTGCCCCGGACATTATGGATCGTCTCGCAAGCGGCCAGCCGCTTAATCATTCGGACGGACATCGTATCGGCATAATGAACACCATGAAGCGGCTGGAATTTCTATACCGCGGCAGGGCGGACATCCGATTTTCCAACTCCGAGGCCGGCGGCGCATGCGTGACCTTATTCCTCCCGTCTCCCGGGGCGGACCAGACAGAAGGGAGCAAAGCCTCATGAACGTACTGCTTGTAGATGACGATTACTTTGTCGTAACGGCGCTGGA
Organism: Paenibacillus harenae DSM 16969; assembly: GCF_000422465.1. Taxonomy (GTDB): domain Bacteria; phylum Bacillota; class Bacilli; order Paenibacillales; family Paenibacillaceae; genus Pristimantibacillus; species Pristimantibacillus harenae. The sequence goes on from NZ_KE383845.1 coordinate 566,678, forward strand.
GAAGAAGATTAACTGGCAGGCGCTCTCGATCGATCATGTCTATACCGCCTATAATATCGCCCAGGCGCAGGAGCTGCTTAGGCAGCATCAGATTCAAATCCTTATATGCGATATCGAGATGCCGCAGGGCAGCGGCCTCGAGCTGCTTGCCTGGATCCGGGAGGAGCATTACCCAACGCGCTTTGCTCAATCGGCGTTAGCCGGAAGAGAAAAGTCAGGAGTTCAAGCCATCTTCCTGACCAATTACGCCGATTTCAACTATGCGCAGAAGGCGATCGAGCTGCAAAGCTTTGACTATTTTCTAAAGCCGATCGAGTTCGACAAGCTGACGCTTATTATCCAGAAGGCGGTCGCCAAGGCCAATGAACAGCAGGATTACGCGAAAGCGGTCCAGGCGGGCTACTACTGGCAGAAAAATCAGAAAAACGTGCAGGAGCATTTCTGGCGCAAGCTGATTACGGGGAAAAGCTATTCCAATCCGGCGAATATTATCCATTTGAACGAGGAGCAGAACCTTTCTTACGAATTGACGGACAGGGTGCTGCCCGTGCTCATTCATGTATTCCCTTACGAGGAGAGCCTGGGGAGAAAAGATAAGGATCTGTTTGATTTTGCGCTGCTGAACGTGCTGTATGAGCTGTTTCAGGACCCCCGATTCACGGTCGAATCGATCGTGGAGTTCAAAGAATACAATTGGATGGCGCTGCTGAAATGGAAGGAGCAGCCAGATTCCGGTATCGTGCAAAACATCTGCGCTACAATCATTCCAAGAGCGAATCAATACCTGAAGAGCGATATATGCTGCATGATTGCCGCCAGCGGCAAGCTGGAAGACATCCATCAGGTCATAAAGGACCTGCTCGGCATGAATGAGAAGATCATTAAGCACCGTAACCAGACCTTCCTGCTCTCGCAGTATGAGCAATCGGAAGCCTCTTATACGCCGCCTGACTTGACGCTGTTGGAGCAGCTGCTGGAGCAGAACGATCCGCATGCCTTTCTTGAGGAAACGAGCGGCTACTTGCTGGGGTTATCCCGTACGCAAATGTTAAATGCATCCGTCCTTAGCCTGTTCCGGCTCGATATGGTGCAGCTTGTCTACGCCTATCTCAAAAGCAAGGAAATACTGGCTCACAAAATGTACACGGGGAGAACGAACGACCAATTATTCATGCAGTCGCTTCATTCGATCGAGGATATGGAGCACTATCTCCGGTACTTGGTGAACACCGCGACGGAATACCGGAATTTCACGGAGCAGCCGAAGTCCGTCGTAGAAGAGATCAAGCAGCATATCCGTACCCACTGCGGCGATGAGCTGTCCAGAACGAGCCTGGCCGAGATCGTCTATCTGAATCCCGATTATTTGGCGCGGCTGTTCAAGAAAGAAACGGGCATTTCCCTCGGCAGCTATATTATTCAAGCCCGCATCAGGGCTGCCAAGCATTTGCTCGAGACGACCCAGCTGTCCGTGAATGCGATTGCGGGCAAAACCGGCTACAGCAATTACTCCTACTTCACGAAGCTGTTCAAGCAGGAAACCGGCTGCACGCCTGTTGAGTACAGGAGGAACCGTTTCGCTTGAACGAGAATAACCCTGGCGCGGCTAAGGCTTCGACTGCGTCAGGGTTATTTTCACATTCTTTCTATAAAAAATACCCCTGATTCGTCAGGGCTTGCACGGCCAAAGCCATTGGTCCCCCCGCCTTCGATCGCTCCTATCACCATGTCGTTTCTCCTCATTATGCGGATTTTCCCGTCATACGCCTACGGCCGAATAAATTGAATTTAACGGATGAAGCGTAAGCGAAACGAGCTTGGCGTCTCCGCCGATCGCGTAGAGCTCCAAACCCGTACTGGACAGATCGGGAAAAATTAGATTCGTAAGAACGACCTCGCCGCCGTTCGCAAACACTTCGATCGAGGAGTTGTCGACGAACAGCCGCAGCTTCAACCTACCGCCGTCAAGCACGCAGCTAGCGCCATGCTTGCAGGCGAATGCCTCATGGAAGTCATGCTCCCCCGAATTGCGGCGGTCGACGGACAACGTCCCCTCCGCGGCGTCATAGCAGACAACCGTCTCCTCCCGCTCGGATTTGCGAAGCTTAAGGCCAACCTCACGCGCGGCTCCCATATCGATTTCGCATTCGATTTCGAAACGATCGCCGCTCGCGTCCTCCAGCATATTTCCCCCCGGACGAATGGCCGTTTCCGACCAGCTTTGCGTCTGCCCGCGAAGGCGGCTAAGCTCGGATACCGGCATTTGCGTAAGACGGATGCCGGACGATCCGCTCTTCAGCCGCAATACCCTCGGAAGCGTCATGGCGCTCCGCCAGCTGACGGTCGGAGTTAGATTCGCGTATTTCCAATTGCTCATCCAGCCGATGAACAGCTTGCCGTTATCCTCTCCATGAACATCCGACCAAGTAACACCGGCATAATTGTCTCTGCCATGATCGAGCCACAGGATTGTATCCGGGGCGGCATCGTTAACAAAAGCGCTGCCGTCGAAATCTCCGACAAAATATTGCGTTCTCGATCCTTCCTTAAACTGAGGATGGTCGCCGATGCTGACGATCAATACCCACTTGGTCCGATCGACCCTGTCGTCTACCGGAAGCTCGATTAAATCCGGGCATTCCCATACGCCGTCATGGGAGCCTTCGGCCGCGCCGAACTCGCTTTCGAAGCTCCATTCCTTCAAGTTCGCCGAAGCGTAGAACTGAACGCGGTCTCCCGCAGCGAGCACCATCACCCACCGCTGCTTCGCTTCGTGCCAGAATACTTTCGGATCGCGGAAATCGGGGATTTGCTCATTGCACAGCACCGGATTTCCTTCGTACATCGTCCATGTACGGCCCTTGTCGAGGCTATAAGCAAGGCTTTGCCGTTGTCTTGACCTATTCGTTTCCGGATCGTTGTCCGCATGGGTGAATATCGCCACCAAGCCCGGTTTTCCCGAGAAAAGACCGCTCGTATCGTCCCTGTCGACGACCGCGCTGCCCGAGAAGATGACGCCGTTCCGGTCCGGCTTTAGCGCGATTCCGCGGTGCTCCCAATGGATCAGGTCCTTGCTGATCGCGTGTCCCCAATGCATCGGCCCCCAGGTCGTGCCGTCCGGGTGATGCTGATAAAACAAATGATATTCCCCGTCGAAATACACCATCCCGTTCGGATCGTTCATCCACTTGGAAGGCGGCGAAAAATGAAACTGCGGACGGTACTTTTCTCTATAATCGATCATTTCTTCCACTCCCTGCGAATCATGCAGCCGGGGCATGGCCGTTGTTGGAAATAACTAACGAATGCTCCGGCTGCTTTCATCATTCTATGCTTATTTGCTCACGTTTCTTTCATAACCGGCTTGTTTAACGTCCAGCCATTCCTGCAGTCCTAACCGGTCCAGTTCCTTCATGTAGCTATCCCATTCGCCGTCGATTTTCCCGCCTTGAATCCATTCCGTGCGCTTCCGCAGCACATAGGCGAACAGGTCGGTTTCGATCGCGGAAAGCCGGTCCAATTCCTCCAAGGAGAAGAAGACTTTCGGGTAAATATGCTGCGCCTTCATATCCGGAACGTACACGTTCTTCAGGATATCCAGCCGCGAAGCGGCGTCGTCCGGTTTCGTCGTCACCTGCCCGTAGTAGGAGTCCAAAATAGCTAACGGTCCGCCGACGCTCGTTTTTTGCCTTAATTCGGCCGGCGCGGTTCCTTCGAGCGGCAAATGCTTCAGCATTTGCGCGGCTTCGTCGAATTCGAAAATGTTTTGCTGCGTTTCATCCCCGTAAGTACCCCAGTTGTTTTGTACCGATTGAAGCGGATCGTACAGCTGATCCATCCATTTGGCCGTGGCTTCCAGATTTTTGTTGTCTTTCGTCACGACCATCCGGCCTCGGTCCAGCCCCATGCCGTTCGTTCTGGCCACGTTTTTTTGTCCGGACGGACCCGCGAGCGCCGGCATCGGTTCGAACTTATCGTTCATGCCGGTCACGTTTGCCTTATCCCACGTGAAGTACAAGCCGTACACGTCTTCTTTCCCTTTGGCGATAAAAGTGTTCCAATCCTGCGTAATAAATTCGCTGTCGATTAAACCTTCTTTGTGCAATTCATGAAGGTAGCCGACGCCTTCCTTAAATCCGTCGCCCAAGGCGGCAAAGTTAACCTTGCCGTCGTCGCCGACCAGCGTCAGATCCCAGTTGTAGCCTTGGCCGAACGACCCGAACAAGAAGCCGACGTCCTCGTTGCCGCCGTTGGAATTAATGAAGGACAGCGGAATTTCATCCGCTTTGCCGTTGCCGTTCGGATCTTCGGTTTTGAAAGCTAGCAGCACCTGCTTGAGCTCCGCCGTCGTTGTCGGCATTTCGAGTCCAAGCTTCTTCAGCCACTCAACGTTAATCCAAGGAATGTTGTTGACCGAGTGGATGCTCTCTCTGTCCGAGCCGAGCTCCTCGATCCAAGGCAGCGAATAAATATGCCCGTCCGGTGCGGTAATCATCGATCTGTACTGAGGCGCCTGGTCCAGCACCTTCTTGAAATTAGGCATATGATTTTCAATGATGTCGTCAAGCGGGATAATGGTTCCGTCTTTGGCCAGCTTCAATAGATCGTAGTCGCCGAGTCCGGCGTCGAAGATCGCATCCGGAAGCTCGCCGGTCGCAAGCGCCAAATTCCGTTTTTCCGCGAACACGTCGTTCGTATAATTTTTCCAGTCGATGCGGATGCCCGTTTTTTCCTCCATGCGCTGGAAAACGAGTTTTTTATTCGGATCCGGCGGCGCGAGCACGGAGCTTTGCGTCATAAAGTGAAGCGTCACTTTCCCGTCAGTTCCAGCACCGGTATCGCTTTCCTTCGCGCCCGAATTCCCGCTGCAGCCCGTAACGGCCAACAATGCCGCCAGCGTTAGGTACGCAACTGTTTTCTTTGTTTTTTTCAAATTGAACCCTCCTCTTTTAGTTCGAAAAAACAAATCTATGCCAGCCCGTTCCTTACTTAATGGAACCGACCATGACACCTTTCTCGAAATACTTCTGGAAAAACGGATACATCACGATAAGCGGTAGGCTGGAGATGACGATGGACGCGTATTTAATGATTTCGGATAAACGCTTCAGCTCCGCCATGGCCAATTGATCCGCGATCATCCCGGGGCTTACCTGGTTTTGGATCAAGATGGATCTAAGCACCAATTGAAGAGGTTGCAGCTTTACGTTTTCCAAATAAATCATGGCGTCGAAATAGGAGTTCCACTGCCCGACGAAAGCGTATAAGGCGAGTACGAAAATAATCGGCTTGGACAGCGGCAGTACGATTTTGAGGAAAATGAGCGCGTCCGAAGCGCCGTCCACCCGGGCAGCCTCGTTCAATTCCTTCGGAATGCTTTTGAAAAACGTTCTGGCGAGGATAATGTTCCACACGTTCAAGGCTCCGGGCAGGATAACGGCCCAAGGCGTATCCAGCATGCCCAGATCCTTGACCACCAGGTAGGTAGGAATTAATCCTCCTCCGAAAAACATCGTAACGAGAAACAGCGTCATCAATAGTTTATGGCCGACGAAACCGTCCACGGATAACGGATAGCCCGCGAAGACGGACACCATCACCGTCACGAGCGCAAATGCCGCGGAGTATAACAAGGCGTTTACGAATCCCCTTAGCATGGCGTCATTGGACAGAATGAGCTTATAGCCTTCTACGCTGTAGTCGGACAGACGAAAGGAAAAGCCTTTGTTCAAAAGCGCCGTCGGCTCCATAAATGACGCTACGACGACATAAATTAACGGCACTGCCACGAGCAAAACGGCGAGCGTTAATAGAACATAGTTCAATGTCAAAATAATCCGGTCTAGCCGGCCAGGTTTAATGTTCATCACGCGGCTCCTTTCGGTTAATAGAGGCCTTCCCCTTCGTTTAATTTCTTCACGATGAAATTAACGAGAATCAGCAGGATGACATTGATGACGGAATTGAACAGCCCGATCGCGGCGGAGTAGGAATAATCGCCTGATTGCAAGCCCACCTTGTAGACGTAGGTCGGAAGAATTTCCGAGGCCGGCAGGTTCATCGCCGTTTGCATCAGGTAGGCCTTCTCGAAGCCGATCGCCATAATGCCGCCGGCGGCTAATATAAAGACGATCGCCATGACCGGCCTTATCGTCGGCAAATCGATATTCCAAATTCTCTGGAGCAGATTGGCGCCGTCTATCGTTGCAGCGTTATGCAGCTCGGGATCGACGCCAGCAAGCGCTGCCACGTAAATGATGGAGGCCCAGCCCGCTCCCTGCCATATGCCCGACAGGATATAAATCGTTCGGAAGTACGCAGGATCGGACATGAACGTTATCGGGTGTCCGGCCATGAGGGTGACGATTTTGTTAATCGGCCCCGTAGGGGAGAGGAAGATAAAGATCATCCCGACGATAACGACGACGGAAATAAAATTCGGCGCGTACAAAATCAATTGAATGTTCTTCTTGACCGCCGCTTTGCGAAGCTGATTCAGCATCAGCGCGAGTAAAATCGGGACCGGGAAGCCGAGAATGAGGCCGTATACGCTCAGCTTCAGCGTGCTCATGAAGATGAGCTCAAAATTCGGCGCGTTCAGAAACTTCGCAAAATACTCGAAGCCTACCCAATCGCTCCCAAAAATTCCCTTGCTGTAGCTAAAATCCTTAAAAGCGATAATGACGCCGTACATGGGCACATACTTGAAAAGGATGGTCAGAATGAGAGCGGGCGCCATCAGCCAATAAAGAAAATGATTTTTCTTCAAATAATCGATTTTACTCTTCAGCGAACCGCTCTTCTGGATGCTTCGCCTCCGGTCTGCCTCTAGTGAATGCTGCAAGGATTTCCCCCCTAACGAATTTGCTCAAATTTACATTTGCACAAATTATTTTTGTTTTTTGATGCCAAGTAAGGGCTTTCATGACTATCCGCAAATTCAATTTACATTCGTTCGCCGCAAAAGTCAATACATTTTAGTATATTTTTATTGTCATATGCACAAACAATTTGAACATAATATTTGTCATTTGTTTATTTAATTTGAAACATTCGCTTAGTTTTCGCTTTCTTCGTCCTCTTTTCTCTCGATTTCTTATAAATACACACATGCACGCCGTCACCATTACTTGTGCATTTGTTTACTTTAAACAAATGAAATAAAATTGCTAATCACTTATTTGCAAATGCACATTTTTAACTACTTATTTTTGCGCATTTGTAACTTTATTATTGATCTTTCATTCGGCTTAGGTTACATTTAGCTTAGAATGCGTCTGAAAATCTAAAGCAGCTGTGATCGGTTGATTATCCATAAAGGAGTCAAAAGCAAATGCGGAAAGAAAAAGTAACCATTCAATATATCGCGGACTCATTGGGGCTATCCAGAAATACGGTGTCGAAAGCGCTGAACGGAAGCGACACGATCCCCCTCGAAACGCGCAACAAAGTGATCAAAAGAGCGATCGAGTTAAACTATAAGCAGTTCGCACTCGTCGAAGCGGAAATGAACGTATCGAAAAATCCCGGCAACATCGCGCTGTTAACGTCCAACATGCCGAACAACTCCCATTTCGGCACCTCCTTGCTTAGCGGGCTCGAGAAAAAAATCAGTTCCGAAGGATACAATTTATCCATTCATATCGTACGCGAAGCCGAGATCGAAGCGCCCGTGCTGCCCGTTAATTTCGATAAAAGCAAAGTAGACGGAATCGTATGCATCGAGCTCTTCGATAAAAACTATACGGATTTCATTAGCGCCCTGGGTCTCCCGACCATATTCATCGATTCCACGGCCGAGCTCTTTTATCCGGAGCTGCGCGGGGATTTATTACTAATGGAGAATGAACAAAGCACCTGCTTCATGACGAAGAAATTAATCGCTAGCGGCTGCGAAACAATCGGTTTCATCGGGGATTACAACCATTGCAAAAGCTTTAACGAACGATGGATCGGCTTCAATAAAGCAATGAATGCCTCCCGGCTGCAGCCGGACGACGCCTTCAACATCACGGAAAAGGACCGGTATTTTACCGATTCCAAATGGCTGGAACAGCAGCTGGACCGGATGGGGAGGCTCCCGTCCGCCTTTATATGCGCCAATGATTTTATCGCCATTAACGTCTTGCGGATTTTGAAAAATAAAAATGTCCGAATCCCCGAGGATGTTCGGGTATGCGGATTTGACGACTCCCCGGAATCGCAAATCGTGGAGCCCCACCTGACGACCGTTCACATTTACCGGGATGAAATGGGCATCCTGGCGGCCGAAATGCTGCTCGCCAGGGTTCAAAATCCGGATAAGCCCCCTCAAGTCACCCATGTGAAAACAACGCCCATATTCAGGGAATCGTCCGGCGGCCTATAAATCGAATAAAAAACAAACTTAGGCTCTCATCTTCATGAAGATGAGGGCAATAAATAGAAATAACGACCGAGCGCATCGCGCGGTCGTTATTTCTAATTGTAAATGAATACATTACTCTCTAATCGTTTGACGATCAGGCTCGGAGTACGCAATAATCATGCGGCATGGCTTCCAGCTTATGTTTGTATCCCGAATCCGTTCTTCAGGAAAGATAAGCATTCGGCCATTCCTTCCTCGATCTCTCCTCCGCTTTCTTCATCCGCCGATACCCATCCGCTGTAACGGACATCCCTAATCGCTTCAAAAATTGGCTGGAATGCGATCGCTCCCCGGCCAAGAATCTGCCACTCGCCCTCTGAGAAGTCCTTCATATGGAAATTGTCAATGACGGACTTGAAGCTTCTAATGAGCTCCGCGCAATCGTCTATTCCCGACTTGACCAAATGCGCGGTATCGATTGTCAAACCGACGCTTCCTTGCCGCACGCGGTCGAAGAAGAGATCAAAGTCCTCCCGGTACATGACGGGCTGATCGTAATGATGATGCAAGGAGAGCTTTAAACCATGCTGTTGCGCTTCCTCCCCCATATCCGACAAGATGTCCGCATACCTCCGGATATCCTCAGCGGTCACCTTGCTTCTGGATACGCCGTGGCAGAAGATGATTAGTCCTGTACCAATCTTCCGGCCGAATCGAAATTTCTCGCGAAGCGATTCCAACCCTTGCTCATCCAGGCTTCCCCCCGCGATCAAGGCGGATCCTGCGCTTTCAAGATGACCCCACTCCTCCAGGAAACGCTCGGGCTGTCTCAGATACGGGGCATATTGTCCGTGCTTCAGCTGCAACCCCTGGTAGCCGGACGCCCTATACTGCTGAAACAACCGATCCCGTTCATCGTCTGTCCCGGTAGGCCTTGAGAAAGCAAACTTCAGCGTCATAGTAAAACTCCGTCTCTTAACTGTACAATCCGGTTCTCTTTCGCTGATACATAAGCCGCTTCAAGCATTGCGACGACCTTCAAGTTGTCTTCAGCGCTGTTAGCCGCCTTCACGCCGGTTTCCATCCAGGATAACAGCTGCTCGATGTTTTCCAAGCTGTTCTCTTCTCTGGAACAACGGTTTTCCCACCGCTCAGACGGCTGCCTGTCGCCAAGCCGGAATAATTCAACATAGCCGTGGTCGCAGCGAAGGGTGCCCTTCTCGCCGATTACGATCATCTCCGTCCTGCCTGCCATGGAAGAGAAGCTTTGGGTATACGTGACCAACGAACCGTTCTCAAACTTCATCTGCACGGTCGCGTCTGTTTCTCCCTTGCAATCGATTGCCGCTGAAGAGCTCATCAAGCTGACGACCGATTCCGCTTCGCAGCCGAGAACCTGCCGGAATCCGTCGAACCAGTGAATGCCCATAACGGACAGCGCATGCCGCTGGCAATCCTGCCTCCAACCGGTATCCTGACGGAAGAACATATTGGCAAAAGTAATCATGGTAACTTGGCCAATCCTATCGTCGGCTACGATTTTCTTCACTGTATCGAATGGATAATGGCGTCTGAAATTTTGATTCACGGCGACCGGGATGCCCAGCCGCTTTGCTGTCTCCGTCATTTCAACAGCATCGTTCAAGGAGTCGGCGAACGGTTTTTCTACAAATAACGGGAATCCGGCTTCAAGCAGGGGAAGAACAATCGCCTTGCGCATCGAAGTAGGCGTACACACAACCGCGACGTCGACGCCGCTCTCCTGGATAAACGTATCCAGATTCGTATACCGCTGGGGAATGCCGTATTTATTTGCCCGATGATAAAGGATTTCTTCGTTGGGGTCGCAGATGGCGCTGATCTCGATACGCTCCGGCGCAATTTTATAACCCTCCAGATGCAGCTCCGTAACGCCCCCTGCCCCGACCAGACCGACCTTAAACTTTCTCATGACGGTTCACCTCATTCAATTATATTCACATTTATTCAACTGTGTTGAATTACATTGAATGTAGCATAGACCGTTTGGCAGCGCAATCATTTCCTTTAAGATCATGGATATATTACAAAATCAAGCGTGTTAAGCCAAGTGAATAAAGTTGTCAGAAATTATCGCCAGGTTCAATATGCCAAGCCCTCTCTTTCGAAGGGCTAACAAATAATAGTAGCGAATCCCAATACATGGAATCCAAATCTATTGTAAATAAGATCATTTGTTCGTAAAATCTGGTTGCACGGCTCCTTTTTGGTGTATAATGAATGAGGTTGTCCAAATTATTCCTAAGGAGCTGTGAATAATGTCAATCCATTTGAATCCGTATTTGAATTTTGACGGCAACACGAAAGAAGCGGTCCACTTTTACGAGAAAGCGCTGGGCGGGAAAGTGATTGTCTTCATGACGTTCGGTGATATGCCGGCGGACCCGAATTATCCGATAACGGATGATATGAAGGATCGCGTTATGCATGCGCACTTGAAAATCGGCGACTCGGATCTCATGTTCTCCGATACGATCGCAGGCATGCCTTATCAGCCAGGCAATTCGATTCAGATTGCCATCCATCCCAAAGAAGAGGCAAGAGCGAGAGAAATCTTCGCAGCTTTGGAAGACGGCGGACAAGTCGTCATGCCCCTTCAGAAGACAGATTGGAGCCCCTTGTACGGAATGGTAACTGACAAGTTCGGCGTTACTTTCCAAGTGAGTGTCCAAGGAGAGCAGCAGCAATAGCACGCAGACTTCCGCTCCGCCACTAAATAAAGCCTCCTGTTCGCGAATGGACAGGAGGCTTAATCATTCATTGCCTTTATGGGGAACCCAAGTTAAGTTGCTCGTAAGTATAAGACTTACATAGAGATTTGTCCTTTTATCGCGTTGTTCCACGTTTCAAAATACTCATCCATTGTTTGATAACGATCGCCTTTTTCAAGACTGACCGCCTTTAAAGCTATCGAATACAATTTTGCATTTGCTTGCCAATTATCGAAAGAGCGTTCAACCCCGCCGCCAAACAACTGAAATGCAGCAGCCCCCATTTGGAAAACGTTCGACCTCTCATCAATCTGTGCGCCCAATTGAAATTCCTCAGGCGACATATACCTGCTTGATCCCCACATCCGTCCCATCGTATTCATTACTGGTTTCTTACTGTAAAACTCTACATCGCAAATCATCGTTTGTTGGGTAGTGAAATTGTACATGATACAGCCATCATAAAAGTCAATTGCTATATATCCAAGCTTGCTGACATGTAAATGAAATAACAGTATTTCTTTATAGATATTCAGTTTTTTCTCTATCGGCAAGGCTATGAATTTATCAAAGGAATCATATTGTTTGCCCATACATTCACCGTCAAACCAGTCAAAAACAGTTAAATATCCCCCTTTGATCTCCTTGTGATCAATCATTTCAATCAGATTAGGATAACGTAAATCTTCGTAAATAGATACGGTTGATTTTAGTCGAGCGATTGCTTCCTCAATACTTGCATTCCTTTCTAGAGTCGCTGCTCCCGCCATCTTCAAAAACAGCTTTTTGTTTTTGTTTTGAACGCCGAAACATAAGTGACCGGAATCCTGCTTGTCGAATACAGTAAAGACCTTTCCATATTCGGATAAAAAATCAAAATCAAAATCTTCTTTCAGTTCAAATGAGACATCATCGACTATTTTTTTGATCATTTCTACCTCCGATAGCATTGATTTTCGATTCCTGTAAAGTTTAAGAAGCGACTTGTGCTAAACATCTGATTTCAAAAATTCTGGCATGATCCAATCCATTCGTGCTAAGAACTTCCAAGCGGAGCCTGCACACTTGATCCAGCTCGACTCGGCATGTAATCTGCCGCTGGTAGTTATCTTGAACGTGCATTATCTGGCGGCCGTCTTCGGCAGAATTCGCCGAATATGCGATCACCCGGAATTCCTTCAACGTCTCCGGCTGCGGCCCCCATTCGTTCTGCTTATGCAAGTAGTTCTCGTGCGTCAGCGTCAACCTCCGGTGCATGCCCGTGTCGAGGACGACGGTAATTTCGCGAATCGATACCGGCGTACCCCATTCCAGCTCGATCCATGGCTCCTTGTCCTCCGGAACCGACATCCAGCGGTGCGTGCCGGGAACGACCAGGTCCGGCCTGACGCCTCTCGTCCCATGCATGGAGCGAGTGCAGCCGTCGATAATATTTGGCGCAAGTCCGTCCGGCTGTTCGGACGATGCCCGTACCCTTGCCCCGCTCGCCAGATTGCCGTTCGCAGGAATGCCGGGAAGGAAAGCGTCTTGTTCGATAAGCCGCTGCTGCGTTCTCCGGATCAATTCCCGGTTCTGCACTGCCTCTTCCAGCAGAATCCCTTCCTTGACCGCCAAGGCGGCGAAGGTACCGGCGCCTTGGCCCATCACGCCGCAGGTCGCCATGACCCGGGTGCTTGAGAAAGCAATATGAGTCGCCGATATGTTGCGTCCCGCAAACATCAGATTGTCCACGTTGGCGCTTACAAATGACCTGAGCGGAATCCCGTACACATAATTGGTGACCGGCTGATGGCAGGGATTGCTGTCCTTGGCCTCGATCCCTTGCGGGGGATGCGTATCCATCGGCCAGCCGCCGTACGCGATCACATCCTCGAAATGGACGGCTTCCTCCAAATCCGATTGGGTCAGCACGTGCTTCCCGACAAATCGGCGCGACTCCCGCTTGCCGGGTACGAAGCCGAACCAATCGAGCGCCCAGTTCTCTGACTCCGGATGATGTCCGCTGTTCTTGATGTGATCCCAGACGCCCATCATGATGGCGAGCAATTCGTCGCGAATCGTCTCGTTATCCGCGATCGTATCCAGCATTCCGCCGAATTCCACCCACCAATATCCGTACTCCCATGAGGAATGACTGCGGTACTTCAAATCTTCTTCCGTAAAATGCTTCGCCCATACAGGCGGGATAAACTTCATAGGTCTGCCCATATCCTTGGCCGTGAACAACAGCGAGGAACCGAGGCGGTACGGATCGGACTCTTCGCCTGCGCTCGACTCCCCGTATTGCCGGGAGGCTTCCCGGCCCGTTACGAATAACGCTCCCGCCTCTTTGCCGAGACGGCCGTCACCCGTACAGTCCAAGAAGATATCCGCGAAGATTTCGAAGGCATGCTCCGTGCTTTCCCGGGCGGCCTTTACCGACACGATCCGATTCCCGTCCATCCGCACGCCCGTAACCGCAGTATTGAGCATCAGCGTCAGGTTCGGTTCCGCTCTGCATTTCTCATATAAAATAAGATCGAACATGGACGCGCTGCGCTGCGGATTGCGAACTGCGCATTCAAGAAGGATTTCTTCGATAATGCCGCCTTCCCTAGCCTCCGTCTCCAGCTCCTTCCCCCGCTTGGAATGAGCCGCTCCGACGATGTGCATCCGAATTTCCGAAGATGCATTTCCCCCCAGGACAGGCCGATCCTGACAAATGATTACTTTCGCGCCGTTCCGGGCGGCCGCCAAAGCGGCTGTGACGCCGGAAACGCCGCCTCCGGCAACCAACACATCCGTATGCAACCGTTCCATCAACACCTATCCTTTCTACATATAACAGTGAAGGACCGCCGGGTTTAGTGCCAGCCCGCCGCTCCTCCGCTATGGTTACATTTTTTTTAGGTAGCCTAATTCGGTCAAGATTTGCTTAGCGTGTTCGATTTCCTTGTCCAGCATGAACGTATCCTTTAACTCTTTCACGAATTGATCGAATTCATTGATATCGCGCTTATCGTAGACGAACTTGAGGAACTCCTCTTCAATAAAACGCGTTCTGTCCGCATAATTGACCTCTTGCAGCTTCGTGACGAAGCCATTGTAAGTGGTGATCCTTGGCAAGTCGGCTGCTCGCTCGATCCAATCCGCTTGGTTCGCGAACTTGGTGGAGAGGTAGCTCATCTCCGGACGACCCATGAATTGGTAGATCCAGGAATACGCCGCTTCACTTGCTTTATCGGTAGGCGTTACCTTGTCGCCGTCCAGATTGTAGTGTTCGCCCTCCAATCCGAATTGCACCATTCTCAGACCTTCATCGTGGGAGATATAATTGAACAGCTCGAGGATCCGGTTCAGCTTCTCTTCATTGCTTCCTGCAGCCTTAGAGATCGCTACGAAGCCGGACGTAGCGCCGGCGTCCTTGAAGTCCACGGCCTCGCCATATACATGATCCTGGAATGGAGGAACGATAGCCCATTCCGCGTCCGGATTCGCGGTCTTCCACACTTCGACCCTATCGTCCTTCACCATGTCCGCCCATGTCGAGTAGATGGCGCCAGTCATCCCCTGGAAGGATTTTTCGAGCATCCTCTGTCCTGAATTCGTTGTCAGCTCGGGATCCAGCACCTTCGCATCAGCCAGCTTCTTAATATACGTCAAGCTTTCCTTCAGCTGAGGATCCGAATAGAAGTTCACGAGCTCTCCGTCCCGAATCTGATACTCCGGAGCTGCGCCCAGTGTAGCCAGGATCGGCGTGAAAGCCCCTAGACCTCCGAAGGATCCAGTCAGCCCATAGGTATCGTTTTTGTTATTGCCATCAGGGTCATCTTCTGTGAAAGCGACCATCACTTCATAGAATTCATCCAAGGTTGTCGGCATGGATAAGCCCAGATTATCCAGCCAGTCTTGGCGGATCCAGTAGGAGAACGCCCGGAGGGTCGGTTCCTTGGCAACCCCATACACTTTGCCTTCTACTGTCGCTTTGTCGAAGCCGCCCTGCCCTAAGAAGGCTTGTACCTGGTCAAGCTTTTCCAGATGCGGCGTAAAATCGGTTAGCAGTCCCCGTTTTGCATAATCACGGAAATCATTGGCAGAACCAAACATCATCAGGTCAGGCAGGTTACTCCCTGCGGCGCGAACGTTCAGTTTCTCCATCAACTCGACCTCATCGGTGATGGTCAGATTAATGCCGAGCTCCTCTTTCAGTTTATCTGCGATGAAGTCATTCTCAGGCCTCAAGGTTCCCCAGGTGCTCATCACCATCTCGATATCGATGATTTCCCTTGGCTCATTGGTAGCGGATGTACCGCTGTCTGTAGTGGAATTGGTGTCATTCCCATTGTTGCTCGTTCCATTATTGCCGCCGCAAGCCGCAAGCAGCGAGATGGTCAGGAGGATGGCTAATACGGTTTGCAGCAACTTGAGATGTTTGTTCATACTACCCCTACTTTCTTATCATGTTTTCTATAAAAACCGGTGCCGGCAACCGGAGTTTACCCTTTGATTGCACCTAACAGCATGCCCTTGATGAAATATTTCTGAATGAATGGATAGACCATAATCATCGGAAGACTGGCTGCAACTACGGCAGCCATCTGCAGGGTGACCGTAGGCAGCGTCACTTCTGGATTGATATTGTCCGCCATCTGATTCATCATCAGGATATTGCGAACCACAACCTGCAGCGGATACAGGTCGGAACTCTGCACATACAGCACGGCCTGAAAATACAAGTTCCAATATTGGACCATATAGAACAGCCCGATGGTCACTAGCGATGGAACCGATAGCGGAGCAACGATCGTGGTCAAGATCCGCCACTCCTTCGCGCCATCGATCTTGGCCGATTCGAAGATTTCCTCAGGCAAGCTCTCGAAGAAGCTCTTCATAATCAACAGATTGAAGGCCGAGACGGCGTTCGGTATAATCATGGCCCACACGGTGTTCAACAGACCGACTTGCTGCACGGTCAGATAGGTGGGAATCAATCCGCCATTGAACAGCATCGTGAACAGGATGATCAAGAGGATATACGATCTTCCATTCAGCTTCCTGCGGCTGAGCGGATAGGCCATCAGCATCGTCAACAGCAAGCTAAGCGAGGTTCCGATAACCGTTACGAACAAGGTCACCATCAATCCTCTCGGCAACTTCGTCTTCTCCAGCAGATAATGATAAGCATCGAAGGTAATACTGTCCGGGATGAAGACATACCCTCCGTTGCGCAGCACCTCGCCATAAGGAGTCAACGACATGGATACAACGAACAGAATGGGGAAGACCGCAGCCACCCCGGCCAGCAGTAACACAGTGAATACAACGATGTCAAACCAGCGTTCCGAATGTCCTTTCACCATACGCCTTGCCCCCATCTCTTAGCGAACGCATTCGCGCCAAGCACGAGCCATAGGCCGATGAAGGACTTGAACAAGCCGACAGCGGAAGCCAGGCTGAAATTCAGTTGCTCCAAACCTGTACGATACACCCAGGTATCGATGATATCCGCTACCGGATAGACCCGGATATTGTACATGACATAGATTTGCTCGAACCCGGCGTCCAATATATGACCTATACGTAGGATCAACAGCAGAACGAACACGTGTGTAATGCTGGGCAGAGTGATATGCCATATCATGCGGAAGCGGCTGGCTCCGTCCACACGCGCTGCTTCATACAAAGATGGATCTATCGAAGACATGGCGGCAAGATAGATGATCGCGCCCCAGCCGATATCCTTCCAGATCTCCGAGCCCACCAGTACGCTGCGGAACCAATCCGTTGAGGACAGGAAGGGAATCGCTTCGAACCCTATCGACTGTATCCATCGATTCAACAAGCCTGTCGTCTCTGACAGGAACGCGAGCGAGATCCCGTATATGATGACCCAGGACAGGAAGTGCGGCATATAGGTTAGCGTCTGAACGGACCGCTTGAACCACAACACCCGGCATTCATTCAACAAAAGCGCCATGATGATATCCGGGAACATGCCGAAGGTGATCTTATATAGGCTGATTAAAAAAGTATTGGTCAGGAGCTGAGTGAAATACGTGGATTGAAAGAAATATTCGAAATGCTTGTACCACGGATCTGCCCATGGACTTCGCCAAATGCCCTCGAGAAGATCAAAGTCCTTGAAAGAGATCATGACGCCGTACATCGGGAAATACTTAAATATGATAAAAAAAATGAATCCCGGCAACAGCATATAGTACCAGGACCGCTGTGACCAGATTTCCTTCCATCGTTTGCGGTGGATCGAAGGTGTTCGGTGAGTTGTAGTTGGGTTTATGATTTTCTGAGCCATGACTGCCCTCCCTTGTGCTTGCTAACCCTAATGTATCAGCAATGCGCCACAGCGAGAAGGAACGGAATTAGTGACTTCCTGGAACATATTTTTGCGATTGGGGACCTCTCCACAAGGAAAACCGGCCGAAAGCGTGTTCATCACCATTTCTATGAACAAATTTATGAAAGGGCTTTCCGATATTCGCTAGGCGTCAACTGAACCCATCTCCGGAAGATCTTGGAGAAATAGTTGTTATTGGCGAACCCTACAAGATGGCCGATCTCATGGATGGGGAAATCCGTCTCCGTCAAATATCGTTTGGCCCGCTCAATCCGGTGCTTCTGGAGAAAATTAATGAGCGTATCGCCTGTCTTGCGCTTGAACAGACTGCTCACATAATGTTCGTCCATATTCACATATTCCGCCATCGACTTCAACGTAATCTCTTTATCATAGTACTGGTGGATACGATGGATGATTTTGTTGATCTCCTCATGATCGGTGAACTCGCGTGTCTCATGAAGGTGCTGAGCCTGCGCCGCCTCTAGCCGCTGCTTCAGAACACCAAGTAGAACCTGATGCGAGGACGCCAGCCACAAAATCTCCTGATCCGTCTGCGGTCTCCTCATGATGCGCAGCAGCATGCCCTCCAAGCGGACTGACTCCTCCTTCACAATCGGGATCCGAATGCCTTGCTGCTCGAACAGCGACCAGATTCGGTCCAGAATGAGGAAGGCATCATCCAGCTTGCCCATCTCGATATATTGAATTAGCTTGCCTTCCAGTTCCCAAGGAATCGCCCGATTCGCGATCGGATCAGCTTGTGCGGCATAGCCGCTCTTCACTTGATACCACTTATGACGCAAGTGATCCAGCGCGCGGACCCAAGTGTCTCTAACCCGCTCGGGTCGCGGGAAGCCAACCTTCAGAACCACCGCTTGCGATTGCATTTCAAGCGCCGAGAACTCATCGTCCTGCTTGCCGGCACTGCGGCGCCAACAGAAGAAGGTGGCGATTCCGCTGCGTATGAATGTATGAATCTCCATCTCTGCGGAACGGTTGGCTGCACGTAGAGCTTGCAATCGATCGGATACGGAAGCTTGAGGACCAAGCAAGAGGACGATTACAAGACACTCTGCATATTCATGGTATTCGACAGGCTCAATGGGTCTGGCAGCTTCCCCCAATGACCCCTTCGCGGCATATTCCTCCCACCATGATGAATACAGGCCGTTCCATCTGCCAAAGAACCTTTCCAATTGCTGCATTCTGCGCTTCCGAAGCTCAGCGGACAGCTCGATCAGCTTCTTACGAAGCGATTCGATGGACATGGAGAGCTTCAGTACATAACCCGATGCGCCATATTCCACGGCTTCTTTCGCATATTCGAATTCATTGACACAGGTAAGCATGATGAAGCACGTATCAAAGCCGAGCTGCCTCGATTGCTTAAGCAGCTCAAGACCATCCATGATCGGCATCATGATGTCCGCGATGACGAGATCAGGCTTCTCCGCTCTCATGATCTCCAGCGCTTGCTCGCCGTCATCCGCTTCCCCTATGATCTCGTACCCCAACTCATTCCAATCGATCTGCTTCCGCACGGAACGCCGGATATAAGGCTCGTCCTCGACCAATAATACTTTCCACATCCGTTAGAGCCCTCCTTCTCCTTCATTCGGGACCGAGAGTAACAGCGGCATCCGTACAGTCACACGCGTACCCGGATCCGTTTCCACAATCGTCAGCTCGCCGTCGTTACGGAACAGCAGATTCAGTCTTTCCCGTATGTTGGCAAGGCCGATTCCCTTGCGTCTGCGCTTGTCCGTCATCTCTTTAACCTGGTAGCCCCGCCCGTTATCCTCGACCTCCAGCACAAGCCTATCCCGGATGGCATACGCGCGGATCGTGATGACCCCGTCTTGTTTACGCTGGGCGAAGCCGTAATTGATCGAGTTCTCTACGAGCGGTTGAAGAATAAACTTCGGAACCAATGCATATTTCAGTTCCTCCTGAAGCTCGTAGCGGAACAGATACCGTCCCTCGAAGCGGATCTGCTGGATATAGTCGTAGGCCTGCAGGAGCTCCCATTCCTTATGCAGATGGATGATCTCCTCCTCCGAAGCCAGGCTTTGCTCAAGCAATGTTCCAAGCGCGATACAGATTTCGGCCGTCTCCCGGTCTCCTTTCTCGAGGACATTCCATTTCATCAGATTCAAGGTGTTCAGCAAGAAATGCGGATTCATCTGGACAAGGAGCATCTGCAGACGAATGGCTTCCCTCTCCCGCACCTCCATCTTCAGTTGCTGAATCAGCAATTGAATGTTGTTGACCATCCGGTTGAAGGTTCGGGCGAGCGACAGCATCTCTCCCTGGTATTTCTCCTCACGGATCATGGATTTCTGGAAGTTCTCTTGCACCATATCGGACATCTTCTTCTCCAGCAGCTTCAGGGGCCGCGTGATACTGGAAGAGATAGCCAAGGTGATAAGGACGAACACGGATACGGTAATGATGAACGTAGTCAGCAGCTGCTTCTTAATATGATCGAGACTTCCGAAATAGATGTCTAACGTAAACACAGAGGCAATATACCAATCCAGAGGTCTAATATAACCTGCGTTAATCAGCGATGCGTTCTCCTGATCGATGAAGGACTCCTTCTCGTGATTCAGCGTACGGATACGGGCGATCACATCAGCATGCAAGCGGTTATCGGGATCCGTCTGTGCCAGAATGCGGCCCTCCCGATCCAGGATAATATAATCCTGTTGGATGAGCAGATTACGGCTGAAATTGTGCAGCCACCCGGTATAATCGAAGGTAATTCTTAGCCAGCCCATGGTTTGCTCTCCTGATCGAATCACGGAATATAAATAGAGCTCTTCCTTCGACACCCACTGAAAGCCTTCCCTGTGCCGGCTGAGCTCTTGAAACTCCGGTTGTTCCTGCCAATCTGCGTCCATCACAGCCATGGGATTCATACTGCTGTACACATACCCATGTCGATCGGCAAGCTCGAACCGCACGTAATCTTCTCCATACGGCGCGTACATATTCCGATACTTCTGCAGCACAAGAGCGATCTTCTCATAGCTCGCATCCGGAGCGGCAGACGGACTCTCCAGCTGTTCGATAATGGCTGGATCCAGCTCCATCTGCAGCATATGGGCGAATAGATTGGAACGCACATTGTTTAGATTGTTTATAATGAAGTTAAGCTGTTCATTGTTTTTGTCCGATAGCTGCCGACTGAACGCTGTCTCAATCTGAGCGTAGTTATAGTACTGAATAATCAGGAAAGGGAGAACGATGAATAAAAGGAAGGATACAAACAATCGATAAGTCAAGGTTTTAGGAATAAGTCGTTTCCATATCTTCATGCTTTCTCTCTCCTAGGCGCGATGCTTTGTCCATATTGTATCATGGATGTACGGATCTCATTGTAAGTGTTTTCACATCGGAATAGAACAAAATTAACTTTTACAATGTGTTATCGAATCATATTCCACATGCTTCGAGACAATAGGGTTAAACGTATGAAGGGGCTATCTCAAAATGGATAAGCTTAACTGAGGGATAGCTCTTATTGAACAATAAATGGATGTACATTAGAAAAAACGGCAGTGCTGGGGTGAACTGTGACCCGTGAAATAGACACTTTGAAAAAAGTGTCTATTTCACGGGTTTTTGTGTTTTAATTAACATACTAAATAGAACGGGGTATAACTTTCATCATGTCTAAACGCAAATGTTTTACACCAATGCAGATTAAAATACTTGAATCAAATCCTAATGTCGTGCACGTTTCAGAGAAAGCAATTACATATAGCCCTGAGTTTAAACGGTACGCAGTAAAGGCATACATGAGCGGCATCACACCTATGCAGATCTTCACTGATGGTGGATTCGAAACCACAATAGTTGGGACAAGAAATCCTAGAGCCTCTCTAGA
>NZ_KE383846.1:0-235248 GCF_000422465.1 Paenibacillus harenae DSM 16969
TGATGCAATCCTTCACTCGGACCAAGGGGTGCACTACACCCATCCTGTGTTTCAACAGAAAGTAAAGAATGCGGGGTTCACACAATCCATGTCTCGCAAGGGTAACTGCTGGGATAACGCACCCATGGAGTCCTTCTTTGGTCATATGAAAGATGAGTTAGATTATGAGGACTGCCAAACCATAGAAGAGCTTCGTCAAAGAGTTAACGAATACATCCTAATGTACAACACATCTCGCTATCAATGGGGATTAAAAAAGATGACTCCTGACGAATACAGGAGCCATCTACTTTCAGCTTAGCACTTTTTATTAAGTGTCCACAAACGGGGTTACAGTTCAGGGGGTTACCCTGCGCAGCCGTTTTTTATACGTATATACGTTTAGTGATTTTTTATTCGCCCGGTTCTTGGTGCATCACAAAGTCATGCTCTAACTTCACGCCGTTCATCTTGACGGGAGGCTGCGGGTCAGGTTCATAAGCCCTCAACCGCATTGGTCGAAAATAGGATGTGATGCTCGA
This sequence comes from Paenibacillus harenae DSM 16969, assembly GCF_000422465.1. Lineage (GTDB taxonomy): Bacteria > Bacillota > Bacilli > Paenibacillales > Paenibacillaceae > Pristimantibacillus > Pristimantibacillus harenae. The sequence goes on from NZ_KE383846.1 coordinate 522, forward strand.
AAGTTACTGTACTAAATCCAGTATGGCCATAGAAGAGTATCTTCCGGCGAACCTCTTAGTCAATATTCGCGATATACCACCGGCCGCCTTTATCCTGAAGTAAATAGACGGTATTGCCAGACCTATGAACGATACCGTCCGATAAGTATTCAAACTCGGTTCCCACATCCGCTCTCTCGGTATCTCTTGGATAGGAAATCGGGGCAGCGAGCCTGATAAACCGATATTGTCTATCCTGCTCCAGAAAGAAGTCCAAGTAATCGGCATCCGTCGTCTGCAGCGTATCTCGGAACGCCGCTTTATCTTTGGCCGCTATCGCTTCGAGATTTTGCTTTACCAACCGATAAATTTCTGCTTCCTCTTCATTCTCTCCGTCAGGGAACTCGATCTCCATGCCCGGCTTGAACGCAGCCGGGTCTGCCACATAGCGGAGCGATCTGGCGGAGGCGAGCAGGTCGGGCAGTGCAGTCGTTAGATCCTTCTCGGGATAGCGAAGCCGGATGGCCAATCTGCTGCCGTGGTCGGTCAGCACAAAGTAATCGGTATAGGTGTCGTCGACCTTATGCGTACCGGCATATTCGTTAAACTTGACCAGCGCCGAATTGATGTAGTTGGTCTCGGGCGGAACATCCCCGGCTTCCATAAGCGACAGATCCGCCCGCCGGTCTTCCGTCCCCCACAAGATGCCTTCCTCCAACTTAACCTCCTTCATCGTTTCGAGAATATAGAACCCATAAGGCCGTGACGGGTCTTTCTTGAAAAAGGCCGGCGTATTCCCGCCTTCCAGACTGTCTATCTTGTCGCCCCCGTCATAGTAGGAGACGCTGCCCGAGAACAAGCTCTCCTTGCTTTCCTCTGGTATGGCTGCCGGATCTTCCGTAGGCGCCTCGGCTGCCGCCGACGGCGGCGGTGACGCATCGTTAGTGCCGCCGGTTCCTTCCGGATTTTGGACGGCATCAGGGGATATGCTATCCGGATTCTCTATCTGTCCGCAGCCGATTAAAGCGGCAAGAACCAGTGCGGCCGCACCGGCAGCGAGCCATCTTCGTCCTCTATGCATTTCTCATCACCTCAAGTCCATTGACGAGATAAATGCAAATAATGTTCCTGTAATTGGAAGGATTCATCCGATCTCTCACTTATTAACCCGCCAATTTACCATTTTGTTAATGAGCACAATCGTAACGAGGCTGTAACCGAGCAGCACGACGCAATCCAGCATGACGCCGCGCGACCAGCCGGTCAAGAGCACGTTTCGCATCGCATCCGCGGCATAAGTAGTGGGGAAAATATAGGACAGCCACTGCAGCGGTGCGGGAAGCTGGTCAATCTCCACCATGACAGGCGAGAGAAAGGTGACGACCATCATAAGCGCTTGAACCAGCATGTTGGTTAACTGATGGTTCGGCGACCAGAAGCCGATGTACACCCCGATTCCGACCACACTTGCGAGCGACAGAATAATGACCAGAGGAAGCCCCCACGAATAATGAAACTGAATCCCGTAGATCAGTTGTCCGATCATGCCAAGGATAACAAACGAAGGAATCGTATTGAGCAGACCCCTGAACAGATTGGCGAGCACGAAGTTGATTTTCGAAATCGGCAGTGAGGCGTAGTACGTAAAATGACCTTCATGTTTCTGCCAGGAAATTTCCTGCCCCATTCCGTTCATCCCCATCACGATGACACCGAAGATCAGATTACCCGCGATAATGCGGATCATCATCTCTTCGCTCGGATTTTCTGCGAAAAACTTCATGAACAGAACTGTCGTCAGCGGAAACATCGTGGCCATCAGGATAACCCAGGCCCAGCTGTCTCTAACAATAGCGAATTGGATGCGAAACAGAATAGAGAGTTCCGTCCACAGCCTGCCCGGTCCCTTTAACGGAACCCCAAACGCCGCGTGATTCGTTCCGGTTGAAAGCTTCATACCAGGGCCGCCTCCTTCCGGACCTGCTCGTCGATATGGAAATACACGTCCTCCAGACTCGGCGGTTTCACGGCGTACTCTTCGATCGGCAGCTCCGGGTGGCGAATAATATGATCCAGCATCCGGCTTGCCTCCTGCTTCTCGACAAGAAGAACCAGCCGGTTCTCCCCGTTATCCTGCATGCTCCCCCAGTAGGCCAAAGCCGCCATGACTTCCTCTTTCCGCCCGAACTCGGTACTCAGTTCGAATTTCAAACGCTGGTCGACCTTCTGCTTCAACCTCGAAACCGCATCGATGTCAAGCAGGCGCCCGTGGTTGATGACGGCGACGCGATGAACGACCTGCTCGGCTTCGAGCACATTGTGCGTGACCAGGATGACGGTCGTCCCCTGACGGTTGCGCTCCTTGATCAAATTCCAGACCAGGCGGCGGTTCTTCGGGTCGAGCTCATTGGTGGGCTCATCGAAAATCATCACCGGGGAGTGTCCGATCAGCACCGTGCCGATGCCGACCATTCGCTTCTGTCCGCCTGACAAATGCTTAAGCTGCTTATTGCGTAACTCCGTCATCCCGAACTGCTCGAGCAGCTCCTCCGCTTCCCGATCGGCGGCGGACTTCGTCATGCCTCTCAGCCTCCCAGTAAACGCAAGCGCTTCATAAGTTTTCAGCGCCGACAGAACATGGGGCTCTTGTGAATAGTACGCGACAAGGCTAGCCACTTTTCTCGTCTGCTTGGACACGTCCTCCCCGGCGAACAGAATGCGTCCTTCCGTCGGCTTCAGATGACCGACCATCTGCTTGATCAATGTGGATTTTCCCGCGCCGTTCGGGCCGAGCACACCAAGAATCTCTCCTTCCGGAATATCGAAGGTGATGTCTTCGTTCGCCTTGACCTTGCCTTTCTTGTACAACTTGCTGACATCCCGAACCTCATAAACCATCCGTTCCATGAACAACGCCTCCCGTACGTTTTCATCTTCATTCGAAAACCTCATACCGTTAAGGATATACGGAATCGTCAGTCCGTTGGAGCGTCCGCAGACCAAATCCCTTCACCATCCCGAGCCGTATTTTGCTCTCTGTCTGAAGACCGATTGCTCTCCGGTTCCGGAAAGAGGAATAATTTACACCTGGGTTCTGTAGGTGGATGTGTAGAATGCACGCAACTTTAAACGATTGCAAACGTCTAAGTAATTTAATGCGGAACATTTTCATCACAACTAGAATCGTAGGGGAAGGGGAGTTCCAGAATGCAAAAGCAAACGATGAAAGGCTTTGTCTTAGGTTTTTCAACAGCATTATTGTTCGGATGTGCATCACTTACCGCAGGAGCGGCAAGTGGAGCGTTTAAGGATATTAAAGCGGGAGCTTGGTACGAAAGCGCGGTCCTTTGGGCTCAAGAAAAAGGAATTGTTAACGGTTATCCGGACGGTACATTCAAACCGAATGGCAACGTCACGCGCGCCGAATTATCAGGAGTGGTACAAAACTTAGCCAAAGAAGGCTATATCGATACGGGAATTCCTTTAGAAGCGACCGAAGGTTATGGGAAACCTACAGTTACTTACGAAAAGTTTAAGGCTATCCGTATCGGAGAAACAACGCTTAAAGACCTGGAAAAGCTGTATGGTCAGAAACTGAACTATGATCTTTATGCCGATACATTCGAAATAATTGCAAATCATGCAGCGGATCCAAGTATTTTTGTGCGAGTAAACCTGGATCAAGTGGTAACGAGTAGATTTTTTTTAGGCGATGATGATCTCAAGAGCATCCGATATCCTCAAGTAACGGAACAGAACTATAACAAGTTAGAAAATAATATGAGCTATGAATTTGTTAGTGCCATACTTGGCGGAGAGGGTATTCTTGTCTTTGACAGTTTAAATGAGCAAATTTATAACTGGTACGGTACGGGGGATACTTACGCACATCTGGTTTTTACTAAGGCCGGGAAAGGATTGTCCTTAACGCTTGACGGCGGGAAGGAGGGAAGAAGCATGTTTGATGCTTTATCATAAAGCATCAAACATAGGCTCAATTTCATAAGCAATGCTTGACTGCTAGCCCGACATCCGAGCCGGTTGTACTCGATGAGTAAACCGGCCTTATAGCGGATGCGATTAAATTATCCTTTGATGCTCACGTCTTTTGATGCAAGGGCTTGTCGACCCTTCACCAGCTTTAAAGTCGCTACGATCAAAAAGCTGATAATCACAAGCAGCAGCCATGAGCTCACCTTGCCAAAATGGACGATCCGCCACGATACAGACTGATCCGGGTATTCCCAGGCTCCGAAGAAAGTAGCGACGTTTTCCGCTATCCAGATAAAGAATCCGATCAGAACGAATGAAAGCGCAAGCGGCATCCGATAGCGAAAATGCCCGACCTCAAAGGTAACCCATGTTCGCCAAAATACGAGCAGCACCAAGGCCGACAGCCACCAGCGGATGTCGATCCAATAATGGTGGGTAAAGTAATTCAGGTAGATGGAAGCGGCAAGCGGGGTAACCAGCCAGAGTGGAGGCCAACGAACAAGGTCGACCTTCATGCGCCGCCAGGCCTGACACAGATAGCTGGCCACGCTGGCATACATAAATCCGCTGTAAAGGGGGACTCCGTTGATCTTCGTCCAGCCTTCCTCCGGGTACGACCAGGACCCCATGCGCACCTTAAACAATTCCAGAGCCAAGCCGATCAGGTGGAAGACGGTGATCACCTTCAGCTCATCGCGTGTTTCAAGTCCGGAGCGCAGCATCCATATCTGCATGGTCAGGCAAATGATCAGCAGCCAGTCGTAACGGGGCAGCCAGGGAAGGGGGATGAGCTGTGTCAGAGCCAGCGAGGCAAAGATGACCACGGGAAATACGCAGGACAACGCTTGCTGCCAGCCGAATCGCACCAGCTGCTGCAGCGCATGCCATAAGCTTCTTTGCATAAAATCCTCCCCCTTCCCAAACAATTCCCTGGGGTCACGCAGCAACATCCCTCTTCGTAAATACGAGCCAAGACACTAGATTAAACAAGATAAAGTAAGCGCTCAGCACAACAGCCGAAAATGTGAGGGTCATCCCTTCCTGATAGGGGCGGCCAGTTAGATACTGGGTCAGATCGAGATTGGAGAACAGAATGAATTTACTCCACTCGTAAGCTTGCAAGACCTCCGAGACGATGGTTCCCGCAAACAAAGCAAAAATGGAAAAGCCAATCGCCATCGCACTGCTTCGGAAAGCGGAAGAAATCATAAAGGCCATGGTGACGAACATAATCGTGGAAACCCCGTTGAACAAATACGTTTTCCAGAGGGTGGCGACCATATTCCGCTCTACGATCTCCCCTTCGGTATTGACCATTACCAAAGGCAGGTCTATATTCCCGAAACGATAGATCAGCCCATTAAACAAAATCGACACGATGAATAGAATAAGCAGCAGCAAAATGCCAAACATCAGCATGGAAATATATTTGGATACAAGGATCTTGAGCCTGCTTGCCGGCCGGATGAGCAGCAGCTTGATCGTACCGCCCGAGAATTCGCCAGCCAGGCTGTCCCCCGCTACTATAACCGTAAACAACGTTATGAGAATCGTCAGTCCGGCCGTACCGTTGATCGCATCCCACATCGTGCCTTCTTCCGGGCGAATATCATGTTCCAGATGATAATCAAGAATAGCAACGCGCTGCTCGTTATACGAACGGTTTTCCTCATTCAACTTCGGATCATTCAAAATTTCCGATCGCTGCTGCTTCTCCTCGATCACGACATTCCGCCATTCGTCTCCTTCCGTACGCTTGTCGTTATGGTACCAGTCCATGATGCTAAGGAAAAGAACTATGGCCACCATAAACCCCAGCATAGCCCACGTTCGCGGACGCCGATACAGCTTCATATTCTCATTGAGGATCAAACTACCCATTCTGCCCACCGCCTGTCATCTCTAAGAATCGATCTTCCAATGATTGGCGCTGCGGCTGTGCCTTGTAGATACGGATGTTTAATCGCATCAGATCCGCCAGAATCTCCGGTATGTGCTCCCGCTCCGCCACGAGCTCCAGACCATCCGGAACGGCCTTCGCCTCTCTTACTTTATCCATGTCGCATAAAGCCCCGAGTGCTTGTTCCGCAGGCGAGGCATCGATGATATACGTTTGCACCTGTTCGGTCGCAGAGCTCATGAACTCTTGGATTCCCTTTACATCCACCAGCTTGCCTTGTTGAAGGATAGCGACCCGATCACACATCAACTCCATCTCGGATAATAAATGACTGGAGACAATTACGGTAATCCCCTCCGTGCGGGTCAATAAGCGCAAATAATCCCGAAGCTCTCGAATGCCCGCCGGATCCAACCCATTGGTCGGTTCGTCCAGGATGAGCAGTGACGGACGGTGCAGCAGCGCCTGCGCTACGCCTAATCGCTGACGCATCCCTAAAGAGTACTTCTTCACCTTGTCATGGATCCGTTTATCCAGCTTAACGAGGCTGATCACCTCATCGATTCGTTCCTTGTTCACGCCCGGCACCATCCGCGCATAATGAACAAGGTTGTGATAGCCGCTCAAATACTTATACATTTCCGGGTTTTCTACGATGGCACCGACATGGCGGATCGCTTGCTCGAACCCGCTCTTAATATTTTCTCCCTTTATGATAATCTCACCTTGGGTAATTGACATTAAGCCGACCATCATGCGGATGGTGGTTGTCTTGCCAGCCCCGTTAGGCCCCAAAAATCCGAAGATTTCCCCCTGCGGAACATCGAACGTAAGATTATCTATGATCGTGGAACGGCCGATTCGTTTCGTCACATGACGCAAGCTGACAATAGGTTCATGGCTCATGATAAACCTCGCTTTTCTACACAATGTTAAATTCCCCTGCTTTATTACCCTTGAGTGTCTTCGTCACTTTTGTATTCCAGAATATCTCCAGGCTGACATTCTAAAGCCTTACAAATTGCCTCTAAAGTGGATAATCGAACCGCTTTTGCCTTTCCGTTTTTCAATATGGAAAGATTGGCCATCGTTATTCCAACCCTCTGCGTAAGTTCTGTAACGCTCATTTTTCTTTTAGCCAGCATCACGTCAATATTGATTATAATCGCCATGTTATTCACCTCAGACCGTTAAGTCATTTTCTTCTTTTATATCTATGGCATTTTTTAATAGCTTCTGAAGAACAGCGGCAAAGACAGCAATCACCATGCAACCAAAAATAATGGCCATCCCGATCAGTATAATACCCGGGGCATCGTCTACCTCTGCCATAAGATATATGAGCGGCATAAATGCCACATATAAGGCACCGATGGCGATGGCGCAGTTTTTGATATTCTTTAAAGACTTTACAGATAATTCCGAAAACGACTGGTTCTTGTCAATATAGCTTAAAAGTTTTAAGGTCTGGTACAATGCAACGAAAAATACAATCGCTGTTACATATAACCCGATTAAAAAGGGATATTGCAAAAAATCTAATTTCGGATTTAATTCCGCAAAAAATTCAGCTATTTCAGGCAACGCAAATACACACAAAGCAAGGACAGGAAGCCCCATAAGAACAACAACGAACTTTAAAAAGAGTGTTTCTCGTTTCATAAAAAGCACCTCACTTATTTATTTACAATTAGAATTTAACACAAAATTTATCGTTTTGCAATATATTTTGATTGATATACAATTTATCATTATTGTTTTGTACTTCCCTTCATTTTGCGTAAAAATAAAGAGCATTTCTCATTACAAAGAAATGCTCTTGCCAGCACACTTGAATTTGTTCTCATCCGCCAATGTAACGCGATTGTTCGGATTCGGCAGTACTTCACCGACCAACGTAACACTGCCGTAATGATTGTAATCGAAGAGCGCTTGTCTAAACCGCTCGCCCCATACCGGGCCGCCCTACGCTTTGGAAACGCCGTTTGCGAATTCAACCGGCCTTGCCCCATGGGAATGAAGCGTATAGCCGCTCAGAAAGTCATGTTTCGTCCGATCTTAAATGATAGCCTTTTCATTTTTTTATATGATTTTTGCAACAATTTATGGGGTAATTACTATGCATTTATAATTGTATAATCATTACGCACCGCAGATATTCATACTCCAGTCCCCAGGTAGAAATTCCAAGAGACGGTAGGAAAGAAAGGGGGAATGAATCAAGTCGTTTTCGAATGGAAGCGCTTACGTTTTTATTCATGCACAATGAAGTAAAATAAGAAACGGAGGTTTGTGACATGTTGTCAAAAGTTAAGGCATTCAGGATCTACTTGTTAGCAATGGTAGTGGTATTTACAACCGTCATTTCCGGTTGGAGTCCGTCAGTATCAGCAGCAGAAACAGCTGACTTCACATCATTGAATGCTTCGCAAATTGTTTTTGAAATGGGTGCGGGCTGGAATCTGGGAAACCAGCTTGAAGCCAATTCCAACGGTACACCCAGCGAAACGGCGTGGGGCAATCCTACGGTAACACAGGCTTTCATTCAAAAGGTGAAGGCAGCAGGATTTAAAACCATCCGCATCCCTGTTTCGTATTTGAATTATATAGGGAGCGCACCGAATTATACGATTAATTCCACATGGCTGAACAGAGTAAAAACAGTCGTTGACTATGCCTACAACGAGGGCTTGTATGTAATCATCAACATGCATGGAGACGGTTACAATTCAGTTGCCGGCTCCTGGCTGTTGGTCAATTCAAGCGATCAAACAACGATTAGAACAAAATATCAAAAAGTCTGGCAGCAGATCGCTAATACCTTCGTGAATTATGACGAGCATTTGATCTTTGAATCCATGAACGAAGAATTTGACGGTACTTATGGCACGCCTAACACCACATACTATTCAAATCTTAATGCTTATAATCAAATCTTTGTAGATACCGTAAGACAAACCGGTGGAAACAATAGTGCCAGATGGCTTCTTATTCCCGGCTGGAATACAAACATTGATTATACCGTAGGTAATTATGGCTTTGCGCTTCCCGCAGACAATTATCGATCGTCTACAATTCCGAGTTCTGAAAAGAGAATCATGATATCCGTTCATTATTATTCGCCTTGGGACTTCGCTGGCGAGGAATCCGGCACAATCACCCAATGGGGAGCGACAGCTGCCAACGCTTCAAAAAAATCAACCTGGGGGCAGGAAGATTATTTAGATTCGCAACTCAAGTCCACGTATGATGCATTCGTAACAAAAGGATACCCTGTGATCGTCGGTGAATACGGTTCTATAGATAAAAGAGCTTTTGATTCAACGAATAATACTTATCGCGCGGCATTTGCAAAAGCAGTAAGCGGGGCTGCCAAGAAATATAGTTCTGTACCTGTTTATTGGGATAATGGACACAACGGACAATATGGTTTTGGATTGTTTAACAGGTCTACCCATGCTATAACCGAGCAGGGAATTATTGATGCGATAATGAGTGTTATGGGCACTTATAAAATGAAGAACGCAACGACTGGTTTGTATCTTGACGGCATGGGCCGTACGACAAACGGCTCAAACGCAGGCCAATGGAGCGACAGCGCCAGCAACAACCAGAAATGGGTAATGGAATACTACGGAAGCTATTACAAAATTAAAAATGTTGCTACAGGTTTGTATATTGACGGTATGGGCCGTACCGCAAACGGCTCCATCTGCGGACAGTGGAGCAACAGCACCAGCAGCAACCAGCGGTGGGTATTCGAAGCCTACGGAAGTAATTACAGGATAAAAAATGTCGCTACCGGTCTTTATTTGGATGGCGGCGGCAATTCTACAAATGGCTCCGACTTGAAATTGTGGAGCGGCAATGCCAGTACCAACTTGCAGTGGCAGTTTGATAAGCCCTAATCATAACAAAAACAAATGGTTGGTGACAGAAAGCCAATACAATCGTGTGACCTCCTCTGACTGACCCCAATAAGGAAACAGCGGCAGCCAATGGACCCTAAATAAGGTCCTGGACTGCCGCTGTTTAGACCAATGATTCTTTAAGTTTCACTTGCTTTCCTTCTGATTTTAAGTGAACCTTCGGAGAAACCTATACTTTCTCTAGCTTTCTGAAGCACTCCAGTGAGTAAATTGATTTCGTTATCCCGTTTGGCAATTTGAATTTTCAATTCTTTATTCTCTGCTACCAGGAGTTCAATTAATTGGGAAGCTTGTGTAATTACATCATCTGACGCAATAACAGTCAGATGTTCTTTAACGGCATTGTTTGGCCTTGTTCCTTTAATTTCAACTTTCCGCTCCTTCGCCTTTTCCAGTTGCTCAAGAAAGTTTTTACGAACTTCTTTGTTCCAACGGAATCCACATGCCGCAGGCGTACGCTGCAGGACCTGAGCAGCGGCCTGAAAACCTTCAAGTTGTGTCCCATTATTCTCTATATAGGAGAGTATCGTTTGGGCAAGTATTTGGTCTTGTTGTTCTGTCCATTGGCTTTCTCGATTTGCCATTCATTCACCCCCACCGAACTTTATTAAAAGTTCTTAACAAATACTAACTAATATATACTCTCCCCGCTGCAGGTATATGCGATACTCTATCGGCAATCTAGACTCCACAGCATGGGCAAAGTTCCTTATACGAGCATTAAAATCAGAGTCGCAATACGGTTATTAGCTCGTCTTCGATGATTTCGCCGTTGTCACGGAAGCCAAAGCTTTCATAAAGCCTATTGGCGGCCACGTTATCAGCCTTATAAGAAATCCAGCAGTAATGTGCAGGCCCGGCCGGAAAGGTACGGATAAATTCCAGGATTTTTTTCATGGCTTCCCGACCATAGCCCCTGTTCTGGTATTGCTTGTCAAACATCAGTCGCAGGATGCAATAGCTGTCGTCCGCGATTGTCGGCAGTTCGTACCCGGTGATTCTATAAGTAATCATAACAAAACCGACCGGCTGTTCATCTGCGTAAATGGCAAACGGAAACGGGTGTCCCCCATTGGTTGCAAGGACATAACACGAAGCCACGCTTGAGATTAGACGCAACGAAACGGCGTTGATCTTCTGAAACTTCCAGGTTAAATATGGCGCGACGGTTTTCCAGCGTGATCTTTCTGAGGGTAATCATGCAGGGTTTCTCCTTCCATTGATAAATCTTTTCTTATCGTTTTTTGCGCCGCGGCCGCTTAATTAACATACAATTTATGCAAAAAAAGTAATAGACTTATGTTGAATTTTTTTATAGACTATTATTTATCCATGGCTTATTTAGGGATCATCATTTCCTGGCATTATTGGTTAACCGGCACATCATTGTGCCGGTTTTATTTTTTCGTTCACGTTTTTAAACATGAATGATTAGTGCGCTTTTTAAAAAAATGATTTAAAACCACATAATCCACCGCAATATGTCGGAAAATAATTGAAGTTCGTTCAGTCCGTCATTATCAATCTATAGGTTAAGGTGGTTATTATGCTTCTTTACATTGGCAAGGTCATTCTACTGTATTCGGTTTCGGTCATCGTGATCCGATTGTTAGGCAAAGCGGCGTTCGCCCAATTGACTTCTCACGATTTGACGGCGATCCTTTTTTTAGCGACATTGGGCGTCCATCCGCTGCTGGAAGAGAGTTTCGACCGGATTTTTACCGGAATCGCAGTCGTCACGCTGCTTCACATTCTATTTACCCGCCTTGTCTTGTTCCGTTGGTTGAACCGGTTGTTGATCGGGCAGCCCGCCATCTTAATCAAGCATGGAAAAATCAATAAATCCAAGCTGCTTCGCAGCCGTTTCTCTCTTGTCGAATTGCTGGCTACTCTTCGTGCGGGCGGGTACCCCGACATTAAAGATGTAGAGTATGCCATTCTTGAGCCTAACGGCCAAATCAGTATCGTTCCGATGAAGGATGTCGTTGCCGTCACGCCAAGGCATTTGAACCTGAAGATGGAATATCAGGGGCTGCCGATTGCCGTCGTCGTCGAAGGAAAAGTGCAGCGGAAAAATGTCGCCTTGATCGGAAAAGACGAGACTTGGCTGCGGCAGGAGCTCAAAGCGGCAGGGCATCCAGACATCCGCGATGTGTTCTACGCGGCGATCCGGGATTCCGACCATTCGCTTACTATCGATACGGGGGAAGGGGAAATGTTTTATCGCGGCCGCCAGTCAACTTCTGAGGCAGAGAGATCATGACCAATAGCTGCGGGGGCTTATCAAAACCAATGGGATGTCCTCAAATCGTAGGATATTACCGCACTTACTTAGCATTTTGGGCACTATTCTCCTTCGTGAATCATCAGAGATTTAAGACCAATTTTATTTAAGTAGACCAACCGTAATTCAATTTCATCCTTCACCTGGCTATAAACCTCCAACTCATGCACGTCGAGTGAATGGGGTAAACCTCGAATGAACAGCAGCAATTCCTGTATCGGCAATCTTAGTGTATCTACAATCGATCGACCTTGTATCGTTGCAGCTAATAATTCAGGTGCCATCTTGCTTCCGTTACATGCGGCGCACCGGACGTGCTTGGAGAAGAAACGGATCGCCCTAAGGTTCCCCTTGCTCTTCGTTCCCGCATCGCGCATATATCGTAGATCGGTAACGCATCCGCGGTAGAAACTGGTTGCTTGTTTCTTTTTGTATACATAAGAAACAGGTTCCTGTTCGTAACCGTAAAGCAAAATATCCATAAATCGCCTATCCTGCTCGGCAAGCGGCTTTTCATAATCAATCCCGATCATCTTGGCCAATGCTTTGATTTTGAACACCGGCGCACAAATCGTACCCGCCCAAAGAAGCACGGCCCCATGTTTAAGGGATAGTTCGGATGCGATCATTCGGGCGGGATCAATATCAATCACGGTTTCGGTTCCATTACATGAAGTACAAGTCCCGTATGAACTTTTCGCGGAAAAACCCTGAAAAGTCCTTGAGCTGCTGTCTCTACATTTCCCAATCATTGCATAAAGCAATCTAAGATATTCCGACACGGCTGTTATTGTACCGACTAGGCTGCCTGCTCTTTTTTCGTTAAACTTTTCTTGGGGGAGTAATAGATTTTCCAAAATAATAACCCCTTCCGTTCTGTTATCCAAATCCTGCTCTATTTATGAGTTTCCTTAAAGATCCTCAAGCATAACATCAAGCTTATGCATATTAGCTGCCAGCCTATTCATCTCTTAGTCACGATGCGCCCAGCCGGTTTCGTCGGTTTCGAATTCTTCAATCTCTACTAATTTCGTAGCCTCTTGTTGTATCTCGATATGCCGCGTTTTCATCCCGATCATGGCGGTATAGGAATTCTCGTTTTAAAGCAGGTAGTTGTATCGCACAGTGGTTATACGACAACCCGCTGCCTGTTGCTGCATATGTATCTTTCCATATCGAAAGAAAGTGATTGACCACAAAGCGGCAGCAACCAAACAGCTGATGAATGAGTGTTCTCTGTTCTTGATTTGGATAGATGCGATATTTGTAAGCTTTATGTTGCAGCATGCGACGCGCTCTCCTTTCTCGAGCAAAGCATACCTGCATTATAGCACATATGTTCGTCTTTTGACATAAAACCAGCGATTCATCTCCCACCTTAGAGGAAGGAGTATTCTCGCCAAGAATGGTAAAGAACATCTAAATTCAAAAGATTCGAACACGTTTGCTTAAGATCTTCAAGTATGAATTCAGAATCCGCAACCTGAGTAATATTATTTCCTCCTCATCCTTATTGTTTCCAAGTTGACGTTGATCAAATTTCCTAATTGAGAGTTTTCCAATCCCGCCAATCTCCAGATTCATTCACTTCGTATATGTCGTTATCTCGGTTTACAAATTTGTGTATAAAAAGTTCCCTACGTATCGTAGCGTAGTCTTCGTTCAGTGGCTTAATGAATTCATTTATTTCTTTTTCTGTGTACTTTTTTTGGGCATTAAGCTGGTTTGCAAGATGCTCGAGTACGATTAACCTTTTTTTCAATTGTGACGGAAGATGCTTTATGCTGCCTTGCTCGGTGAAAAAATGTCGAAGCACAGATTTCTTCAGCTTTTCGTTTTTGGAAAGGGTATTTGTAGCTTGTTCCGACATCATGTCCCTCCATCTAATTAGATATTAATCTAATTAGATGATAATTAAATTTTTAACTAATGTCAAGAATTCTCAATCTATTTCACCATGACACACATCTTCTTGAAAGTTTCACTGTCAGAAAATCTGTCACGTTCCGAACGGCCGAACTGTCTTGTTTATGAGAGGATACGAAAGAGGTGCATGGAATGACGGATCATTTTGATGTAGCCATTGTCGGAGGCGGCATTGCCGGTTTGACGGCTGCGCTCTATTTGGCGAAGGGAGGCAAGAAGGTCGTTGTCCTGGAACTTCAGGACCAGTTGGGCGGAAGAGCCATAACAAACAAGAAAAATGGAGTAAGCTTTAACCTCGGCTCTCATGCCTTGTATGCGGGCGACGCGTATCACATTTTTCATGAGCTACAATTAAACCAGGACATTTTCAGAAAAGTCGACGAGTTTCATCCATACGGAATATGGAAGGAGAATATCCACTACTTTCCGGCAAGCACGGGTTTCCTGATGAAATCGCAGCTGTTGTCTGTATCGGATAAAGTCAAGTTCGGCGCACTTCTTATGAAAATACTCAGACTCGATACCGCTTCGATGCCTTCTGTCAGTCTGCGTACCTGGATGGAAAATAACGTACGAAGTCCGATGATCCGCCATCTGCTGTACGTGATGGCACGGGGAGGGACATACGTCCAGGCGCCCGATTTGCAGGTTGCCGGCCCGCTCTTCAGGCAAATGCAGCGCTCGATTACAGGGGTCTACTATATCAAGCAAGGTTGGGGCGCTCTTGTTTGCGAACTGACCCAGCAAGCACGGCGTCTTGGAGTTGCGCTGGTTACCGGCCGCAAAGTGGCATCGGTCGATCATATGGGCGGGCGAGTTTATTCGGTTACTTGCACAAATAAGGAACATATCCCGGCATCGCAGGTTATTCTGACAACGCCTCCCAAAGTAACAAGCAAGCTGGTTCCGTTCTCGGAGCAGACGTCGCTCAAGACTTGGGAAGAACAAGCGATTCCGATTACTGCAGCATGTCTCGATATCGGGCTGCGGCGCCTCCCCTCCTCCAAGCATCAATTCGTATACGGCGTCGATCAACCAGTCATGATGGTGAACGCCTCCCGGATTGACGGTTTGGAATTAAGCGAACAAGACGATGTCCAATTGTTCCAGATGATCAAATTTCAGAACGAAAACTGCGACCCCCAGCAGGACCGGAAAGAACTGGAGGACGCGCTGGACCTTGTTCAGCCGGGATGGAGACGGGAGGTGGTAACCGAGCAGTTTCTTCCGCGGATGACGGTCGTGCACGACTTTATGCATATGAAGCGCAAAGAAAATCCCGGCCCTGTCGTTCCGGAAATCAGAGGCCTGTACGTAGCGGGAGATTGGGCTACCCATGGAGAATACTTAGTCGACGGAGCTGCCGCGAGCGCAAAGCGGGCAGCCCAGCATATTCTTACGCAATAAGCCCGCCGACCGAAAGGAGCGTTTATGGATACGGAGAGGTTCTACCACAGCTATCGGACGATGCTGTTTTCACTCGCATACCGGATGCTGGGCAGCGTAGCGGATGCCGAAGATATCGTCCAGGAAGCGTTTATGATCATCGATCAATTGCCGGCTGACACGCACATTGTCAACGAGAAAGCTTATTTATGCAAATCGGTTACGAACCGCTGCCTCAATCTCCTGCAGTCCTCCGCGAAACAGCGGGAAGTGTATGTAGGGATATGGCTTCCGGAGCCGCTCGTGCGAACCGGAGCCGCAAACCTCGACCCGTCCGAGATCTACCAGCAGAAGGAATCCCTGTCTACCGCTTATTTATTACTTTTGCAGCAGTTGAGCGCAACCGAACGCGCCGTCTTCCTCCTTCGCGAAATCTTTCAATATCCGTATGAAGACATCGCGGACATAGTAGGCAAAAGCGTTTTCAACTGCCGGCAAATCTTTCTTCGCGCGAAGAAGAGCATTCACCATAATCCCGGCAAAAGGTCGAAAGGCTCAGTAAGCGGCGTAACGGAGCCCCAGGTCCAGCAATTCATTCAGGCATTGATTGATGGCGACACGAATATTCTTCTGAACTTGCTGGCCACGGATGCCGTCCATTACACCGACGGAGGAGGGAAAGCGCGAGCCGTGCTTACTCCTGTAGCCGGTGTCGACAACGTCGTTCAGTTCTATAAAGAGATCATGCATTGGTTTAAAGCGGCAGAGAGCCGATACTCTTATCTGGTGACCGATGTGAACGGGAGTGCTGGCGTCATCCTTTCGATCGATGACCGGATTGCATATGTATACTCGTTTGATTCCGCAAACGACCGCATTCGGTCCATCTACGCAACAGCCAATCCCGATAAATTGAAACTTGTGCGGCGCATGCTTTCCTAAACCAAAAAAGAAACGGAGTGCATATCATTGAAAATTATCGATTTGGAACTCAGGACGCATAAACTGGAAGAAATGAAACGCTTTTATACGGGGAAAATCGGATTTCCTTTGGAGCATCAAACGGAAGATTCCTTTACAGTTCGTGTCGGCGTTACGAAACTGACTTTTGTCCGGGAAGGAAGCGATACGATCCCCTACTATCATTTTGCCATGAACATCCCGGAGAATCAGATCACTGAAGCAAAGGAATGGCTGACCCGTCAAGGCTGCACGATAATGAATGCTGAGCCGATGGAATATATGCACATTCAGGCAGATGCGAACATCGCTTATTTTAAAGGTACCGATGCCCACGCGTTATATTTTGAGGATCCTTCCGGCAATCTTCTTGAGTTTATCGCCAGACACCGGATGCAGAACACATCCGCGAAACCGTTCGACGTATCGTCCATCTTGAATATCAGCGAGATCGGCTTCCCCCTTCGGAATACGGTCCCGGAGGCGATTGAAATTCTGGGATCTCAGACAGACGTTACACCCTATATCGGTGACGGAAAATCGTTCCAGATGATGGGCGACGATCATGGCATGTTCATCCTGGGAGATCTCGAAATCGGATGGTACCCAACCCGAAAAATTCCCGAAATTCACCCCATCCGCATGTCCGTTCTCCACGATCGCAATGAAGCGTTCCGGCTCCATGGCTATCCGTACGATATCCGTACCATTGCTCCTACTTCCATCACATTGGGAGAAAGGATCCAGTCATGAACGGAGCCGCGATGCCGAGCACGAATGCAACCAGAACTGTCAGGACTGCCCGATTCATACTATTCCTTGCGAGCGGGTTGTTTGCGCTCGGTGTTGCAGTTCAGATGTTTCTTGCAGGTCTGGCCTTGTTCATTGATTCCACGCGATGGACCGCACACTCCAATTTCGCAAGTTATATCGGACTTATTCCTGTGCTGCTGCTTCTTCTTACTTTCCCTGCACGAATGCCCGGGAAGACAAAGGTAAAATGTATACTGCTAATCGTTTTGACGATCGGCATCTTTATTACAGCGATGCTTTCGGGTAAGATCGGCTGGATCTCCGCCGCTCATCCCGTTATGGCACTGGGGTTATTCTTTAACTCGATACTCATATTGCGCGAATCACGGGAATGATGAAGGGGATCAAGTTCTTGTCATCGCTCTATGACAAGAACTTGATCCCATAAATAAAAAAGCCGCATCTATGCGACTTTAATTAGGACAATGTTTTTGACTTCCGACAAATAACAACAGGGATCTTCAACAACAGGGCGCTACATATAGAATATAAGCTATGCGAGGGAAATCGGCGCATGACTTTCATTATATGTATTATTAATAATGAAAACTAATTGCCGGGCAGCTGGATGCCGCGCCAGCCGCTTACATCGCATTGGCCATATTCATTACCGCCCACAGCAACCATCGTGCCGTCCGATTTAAGGCCGAGAGTATGAGCGCAACCCGCCGCAACCGCCACAATATCGCGCCAGCCGCTTACATTGCATTGGCCATGCTCATTCCAACCCACTGCCGCCACCGTGCCGTCCGATTTAAGGCCGATGGTATGATTACTACCCGCCGCTATCGCCACAATACCGCGCCAGCCGCTTACATCGCATTGATCATGCTTATTCAAACCCACAGCCGCCACGGTGCCGTCCGATTTAAGCCCGACGGTATGAAGGTAACCCGCCGCTGCCGCCACTATGTCGCGCCAACCGCTAACATTGCTTTGACCATACCGATTATTACCCGCAATCGTCGCCGTGCCGTCCGATTTAAGCCCGACGGTATGCCAGTCACCCGCCGCTACCGCCACCATATCATGCCAGCCGCTTACATTGCATTGGCCTTCATTATTTCGACCCACAGCCACCACCGTGCCATCCGATTTAAGCCCGACGGTACGGCGCCAACCCGCCGCAACCGCCACAATGTCACGCCAGCCGCTTACATCGCATTGGTCATGCTTATTCCAACCCACAGCCGCAACCGTTCCGTCCGATTTAAGCCCGATTGTATGAGCATTACCCGTATGAGCATTACCCGCCGCAACCGCCACAATATCGCACCAGCCAATTACATCACATTGGCCATATTTATTATCACCCACAGCTATCACCGTGCCGTCCAATTTAAGCCCGACGGTATGACGATAACCCGCCGCTATGGGTTCTTTAGGCCACCTTTCCACCTTTAACGCCGCTTCTCTCGGTGAAATGTACTCCATGTTTTACCTCCTTGAAAATAAGACCAATTTGGATCCATTAGTTTGTTAAATTTATGGTATTCATTGAAGTTTGATCTGTATCGGTTATATTCTATACGGGTTTTCCCGTAAGACCTCAAATTGGACGGGAATTGGCTTCACTCATGCTTACCATCCTTGAATTAACCGTATTTTTGCCATTAGGGCAGGCGGTACGTTAGAAGCCGCCGGCAGCTGGCTCCCGGATTGGTGCCTTCTGGCCGAATACCGGAACCAGCACCAGCGCTCCGAGTGCCATCAACACCGCCGAGACGGTGTAGATGACCGGCAGCGGAACAGCCTGCTTCATGATCCCCG
Source organism: Paenibacillus harenae DSM 16969 (assembly GCF_000422465.1). GTDB lineage: Bacteria > Bacillota > Bacilli > Paenibacillales > Paenibacillaceae > Pristimantibacillus > Pristimantibacillus harenae. Next base: position 19,462 of record NZ_KE383846.1, read on the forward strand.
CACCCATGATCATGAGTACCATCATGCCCAAGAACATGGGGTTCAGCACGCCGTTGACACGGCCAACGATCGAGTCCTCCGACCATTGCATGATCATCGTCATGATGCCGATGTGGATGGCAGGGTAAGACAATCCGCCCAGGAACGAAGCGCTCAGCGTCAGCGGAACGCTCGTCGAGAAACCGATCACGACCGTCGTCGCCGCGCCGACAGCCATTCCGAATGCCAACAGCTTCTGTGGCGGGATCTTCTTCGCGGCGACTCCGATGAGACCGCCACCGATCAGCATCGCGATGCCGTTCACCGACAGCATGTAAGTCAGGAATTCTTTCCGCTGGCCGAGTTGTTCCGTCACGATGAAGATGTTAAGCGCCTGGCTGATGCCAACCGCGAGGCCCGCCAGCGCGAACGTCACGCCGAGCATGCGTAGCACACGACTATGCCACACATAACGGAATCCTTCCTTGAACTCGCTCCAGAACCGCTTCTCCGTGTCCGCCTCGCCCTTCGCTTCACGGTCGTCCGGCAACCGCAGCAGCACAGCCGCTGAAAGGAGGAACGCCACACCCATGACGGCGATGGAGACCTCAATGCCGAATTGGATGAACACGAAGGTACCGAGGAACGGGCCGCTGACGAGGAAGATGGCCATCAATGACTGGAAGAACGCCATTGCTTGCTGCATCTGGTCGGCCGGCAAATGCAGCTTGAACAACCGCATCCCCGACGGCTGAGAAAACTGCGACAGAACCGCTGAGACTAGCGTGACGAAGAAGATCGCCTGCCAGCTCCCGAACATCAACGCCAGCAGAACGAGGAATACCGAAACGGCAGACAGGAAATCGCACCAGATCATCGTCCGTTTTGGCTTCCAACGATCGGCGAAGGTACCCCCGATGAACGAGAATATAAAGATCGGCGCGAACTCCGCCACATAAATCATCGACACGGCGACGGAATCTTCCCCGCCAGTCTTCTCCACCACGAACAGCAGGATGGCGAAGTTGCGCACCCAGATGCCGATCTGCAGTAAAATGTTGGACAGCAGAATCGTGCGGTAGAACTTGTTGCCGAACAAGCTCGCCGGCTTGGCGGCGTCTTTCTGCACATTCATAGTTCTAACCCCCTTAACCCGGTAGAAACCACCAGTCTGTTTTGCGGGATGTTAATTCCTTCTTGGGCTTGATGAATTTCTATTTTGGTCATGTCATTCCTCCTCGTATTCTTTTCTTTCCATCCGCTCGTATTTGATCATACAACATTCATGCAAGATTTCGTTTCCATTTCCTTGAACCCTTGCGCAGAAACCTAATATTTCGTTTAATATTGTTGTAGAGGTTTAAGGTTTAACTTAAAGGAAAGGTGATCAACAATGGAAATGAGTTATACGCCGAAGCAGATTGCCAAGAAACTTAGCGTTAGCACGACCACCTTGCGACGATATGAAGAACTCGATTTGGTACCCGACGTACCCCGAACAGCAAGTAATAGAAGATGTTACACATCGTTCCATGTTCAAGCATTCGTTGCTTTGCGTGCTTTAATTAAGGGATACGATATTCCTGTCGTCTACGATGTCATGAGGTTATTAAAGAAAGGCCACAGAGAACAGGCTCTATGGGTAATCAATCTACAGCAATACAACATTCAAACAGAAAAGCAGCGAATCGAAGAGGTCATAGGGCTGATTCGAAAAACCGATTTCTCTAGTTATAGAAACATACTGATAACGGAAGAGATGAGAATCGGGGAGGTTGCCGCTATAGCTGGTGTTAATCCATCCGCTATTCGACATTGGGAAAAGGAGAGGTTAATACGCTCTGAGAGGAATCCGGAAAACGGATACAGGGTCTTTACACGGCGAGAATTAAAAAAAATTATTATTATCAGCAGTTTAAGAAAGACAGTCTATTCTATTGAGAGAATGAAACCGTTACTTGAAGCCTTAGAGACACAAGATTTAACTGCTATTGAACACTCTTTCCAGGTAACTCTCCAGAAGCTAAATGAGCAATTGGCAAATCAATTGAAGGGCATATCCGAAATGATGAGATACATGAACGCACAGCCGATGGAATGATGGAGCAGTCTAACCCCTGAATAGGGAAGAGAAATCATATCATCAATGAGTAAAATACCGCGCCTCTCCGCCAAAGAAATTCTTTTCGAAAACCTGAGTAGGAAATCAATCCGTTAGCTAAGGAAACCATTTTTCTTAAGCTCGGCTACAGATTCAGTTAAGGCTTCACTGGTTTTAACTTCAATAACCACAGACAAATCATTCTTCTGAGCAAAATCCAATCTGTTATTTATTGGTACGACTCCAGTATATAAAGATTGATGGTCTGACTTACCATTATAATCGTGAAGATGCATATGTCTAATACGAGTATTAAAATGAGTAAAGATAGATTCTTCTCCGAAACCTGCTTTCGCGTCGTGACCGACATCCCATGTGAGATAGAAGTTATGGAAAACACTTAATTGATCAAGAGCTTTTCGAATATAAGGAATATGAAAATTCCCTGTATTCTCAATACATAATTCAACTTTAAAAGTTTTAGCTAGATGGTAAAGCTCTGAATAGGATTCATAAAGTAGCTCTAAAAACTTTGATTCATACTTTTCATTTATCCAGACCCTTGCCTGCGGAAGGGTGAAATAAATCCCATTATTCAAGTGCATGTTAAGCGTTCTAATGCCCGCTAAATTAGCCCATTCCATCGCTTGTCTGCATCGTTCTAAATGTCCCTTCCTTATTGAAGGGTGGTAAGAGGATAAGTCCATTTCTTCCGGGAGATGTATTGTAAAATCTAATCCCGTTTGATCTTTATAGTATTTTAATTCCGAATAACTTAAATTTTCTGGCACACAGATAGGAAGGTTCATATTTAGTTCAATAAAGTCCAATCCAAGTGTATTACACAATTGAATATTCTCAGTTATGGATCTATATTCTACCAGGGTAGGCATGCCAAGTTTCATATGACATCCTCGATTCGTTTTATTATTGAAAATGATTGCGGTCTTGTCATCCGACTTCTTAAAGAGGATATAGTCAATACACTCGGGGTCGCTTTCTTCAAGCTCCATTATCGTTCGCTGAACGATGCATTCACCAACTTCTAATTTTCCTTATTAAGTTATCAATCGATAAACCGACTACATACCAAAACCCAATAGCCAATAAAACTGTTATTAATCTGAAATTATAATTTACGATATCATCATATCCTAGAAAATGTTTTATGAAAAATTCAATATTACTTACAAGGTTGGCTCTTACTTGATTTACTCCCTCACCTAGACCATTATTGAGACTCTGGTCTATTATTACAGACGCAATAGTCATTATAATTTGGGCACTTGGCAAAATAAATTTCAATTTCCAAACTTTACGCATAACTCACCACCAATCTGCCTAGATTTTCTCTATAAATTGCCTAACTGATCTTGGGTAATGCAAGCTGAAATTCTCAATATGGCTCGACCCAGTCACTTCCACATGCACCCCGCGCCGAAATATGCTTTAATATACCAAAGGAGCGTGATTCAATGGACATCAAATCGTTTCTACATCCCAAGAACGAGGTCTCTTACCTCATGACATCCTCTAATATGAAAGAAGCCATGGATAAATTGGAGGCGAGCCACTATACGGCCATTCCGATCTTGGACGACAATGGCTTGTATTTCGGAACGCTGTCCGAGGGAGATTTGTTATGGAAGCTGAAAGACACACCCGGCCTCGGCTTCGATACGATGCACGAAATTCCTGTCGTCTCCATCAAAAAACGGATGAAAGTCGAATGCGTCGCCATCAACGCCGATTTGGACGATATGCTGGCGCTGGCGGCCGATCAGAACTTCGTTCCGGTCGTAGACGCCGATCGTGTATTCCTCGGTATCATTCGCCGCAAAGATATAATCGAATACTATACCCGGAATATTGCTGATTAGTTGGAAAGACCTGATCTTGCCGATCATGAAGGCTGCCGTCGCCGGCAGCCTTATCTTTGTTCTTACTGTTTATTACCTTATCTGCTTTTGCAAAGAAAAGAATTTGCGGATTTGCTTAACTATGAATATATCCTTAGAGCGTTATCCCAACCGTTTTATTAACGCTATCCCATGCGATTTTTGCGCCAAGCGCCTCTCCAATAAATCGGAACGGCACCATCGTGCGTCCATTCTCAACACGAATAGGATCGTCTAATATTACGTTCTTACCGTCTATTCGAGCTGTCGTCGTCCCGATCTCCAATTCGACTAGGCGCTGCCCGTATTCAATCGTGATCAGCTTATCAGTTAAGCCGATTCTCCCTCCAAGCGATTCGAATAACCCCCGTACTGGAATATATACTCGATTGTAAAACATTTGCGGCTGAGTTGGAAGCGCCCAAAGTTCTCCGTTTACTTTAATGCCTACACCTACTATTACCTTAACCGGCTTTATTGGAAATCCAACCATGGACTCGCTATAGTAAAAACGATGACTAAATACTTTGTTCGACCGCGCCCCGCTCCAGGAAGATACCGTTCCGTCAAGATGCAGAGCCGTCCCGCCTCCCATGCCTTTCGCAGAAACGGCCGTCACCTTTGACAATCCCTTTACCTGCTGCAAAATTACGCGATCGCTTCCTGCGAAGGCGTCGATAAGCGTCCATACAGTGCCATTATTTTGAAGCAAAAATGTATAATCGGATCGAAGCTCGACGAAGGCGCCGGAAACAGCTGTTATCGTCTTGGATAAAGTTCGAAGATCAACCTTGATCTCACCGCCTGAGCTGCCATATCCATTCAGCATGTTGTGATAAATTTCGGTCATGCTCCAATCGTCTCCGACCGCTAACCCGCCTGTAATCGTTTTAATGCTGCTCAAGCCCTTCATGGGACCAAAAGGTTCGTTAAATTTATTTATGCCCCATGCCCAAACATTCCCATCCTTGTCAAGCGCACTAACATATGTATTGACATCCAGCTCGATGATGTTTTTTAAGCCCTCGACTTGTTTTGCGTTATGTTCAACGCCATTTATTTTCCACACATTCCCTTTTGTATCGATCACATAGCCGCCGCATACCTGTTCGATGACGGGAAGTCCTTCAATTTGAGTCGGTTGTTGGAACGGTGTACTCATCCATCCTTCATTATTTGAGCTATAATGTACTCCCCATACCCATACCGACCCGTCATCTTTAACCGCAAGTTGACTTGAGGAGATTTGTTTTACGTTTTGCAAAATAGGAACGGCCGTATATTTGGATTCATCCCATGACCAAAGCACGCCGTTCTTGTCAAGCGCATGGTTGCCGGCGATTTGTACAATTCCTGATAGCGATTTCCCTGATGCGGCGGCGACTTCGACAGCCTGCAGCCTGGTTTCAAACAGGATTACGGCTAACAAGCTAAGCAAGATAAACCATTTTGCGAGAAAAAGCAGCTTCCTCGTCCCCTCTGAACGAACATGCATCATCCTATTTTGCCTCCTCAAGGTTCTATATATTTGGAAATATATCCATTACCTTCATTTAGACGAAGGCCTACTACATTTTGTTTCGTTTCAATGGAACGCATTCCCTTAAATATATATTACACGCGCCATACAGTTCACAAGACGCTCCACAAGCTTCCTTCATTATTTCACTTCTATAGTGAAGCTGCCAAATTAAAACGGGAATTGTCAATTTGTATTTACTAAATTTATTGTTTTACAATATATTTTGATTGTTATATAATACATTACGATCGTTTTGCACATTCCCTTTATTTCTATACAAAGAAGGGGCATCAGGATGAGTATTGTCTTTTTACACTGCTACAAAACCGATCCGGCATCCGTCATATAAGCGAAAGGGGGGAAGGCGACAACATGGAGGAAGGCGCACAGGTACCCGAACTGTTCCAGCGCTTGTTCCGGGAGTATTACCCCGGAGTGGCGCGGAAGCTCTATGCCTTGACCGGCGATTATGCAGCGTCGGAGGATTTGGCCCAAGAGGTATTCCTGCGTCTCTACCGGAGCCATCCGGAACGGCTGGATACCGTCGGCGCTTGGTTGCACCGGGTGCTGACCCGGGTAGGCTACGATTATTTGAGACAACGGTCGTCGGGCAAGGCGTTATTGGAGAAGGAAACCGCCCGCGTGGCGGCTTGGTCGGAAGGCGCCGCCCCTTCGGGAGAGGCGGAGGTCATCCGCGAGTGGGAAATAGACGTGGTCCGCCGGGTGCTGCAGAAGCTCACGGACCGTGACAGAACTGCCCTTCTTCTTCGGGAGGAAGGATACAGCTACGAGGAGATTGCCCTCCGGCTGGAGGTCAACCCGAAGATTGTCGGCACGCTGCTGGCCCGGGCAGAGGAACGGCTGAAGAAAAAATACGGGCAGGAGGAGGAGCGGCACGATGGGTTACGGAGTGAAGCGGACCGGCGAGACGCCGGTTTTTGATACAGACCGGGCTTGGGACCGGTTCGAGAGAATAGCGGGCCGGGAGCCGGTCCCGGCGTTCTGGAGGAAGGTGGAGGAAGGTCAGCGTTCGGACGAAACAACGATGAAGGCAACAGGGGGTAGGAATCAAGAAAATCATGAGAAGGATGGAGTGGTTGAGATGAAGAAGACGGAAGCATTGCGGGCGGTACATGGTTCCTCGGATGTAGGGACCCTGGGAGCTGTAAGCGAGACAATGGCTAACGGGGCGTGGCGGACGGAGAGACCGGCGAAGCGCAGGCTCCGGAGACTGACCGCCGGAGTTGCCGCATCTTTAATAGCCATCGGGCTGATCGCCACCCCCCTGGGGGACCGGGCGCTGGCCGCCATACAGCAAACCTTCCGTATTCAGCACATGGTCGGAGTCGGAATCTCAGCGGATGACATGGCAGCCATCTCCGACCTGCTGGAAAGCGGCTCGCCCGGTGGAGACCGGAGCTTCGACCTGGCCCAATACGGCACCTTGACCCAATCGGGCGGCGGGGAGGCCCGCACCGTTACCTGGGAGGAAGCGGAAAAACGAATAGGCGCCCCCCTGCTCCAGCTGGGGAACCCAACCGCCCTCGCATACCAGCCGGCCACCACGCTGACCTTCCGCCTGAACGTGAAGGCAGTCAACCGGCTGCTTAACCGCTTGGGCAGCAGCACCATCCTGCCTGCCGAGGCGGACGGCAACGCTATCCGGCTGCACATCCCGGACGGCATCGCCACAGAAGGCACCTTGTCGGGCAAGCCGGTGCGGCTGCTCCAATTCGGCAAGCCGGAGCTGACGGTGGATGGCGGCATCGATGCGGCAACCGTCCGTGAGGCGGTACTGGGGCTGCCTGTACTGCCGGATAGCCTGCGGACCAAGTTGGCTGCCATCGGCGATTGGCAGAATACCTTGCCGGTTCCGGCCCGGGACGGCGTGACCACCAGTTTCAAGCTGGGCGGACATGATGCGGTCATGACCGTTAACGGCGAGAATCGTTATCTTCTCTGGCTCGACGGGGACCGGATGGGCTTGCTGAGCGGTGAAACGAATGATTTTCCTACGGAATCCGTCTTCCAGCAGGCAGCGGAGGGGCTTATCCAGCCATGATGATGATTGATACGGCAGATTTGACCAAGACCTACAACGGCCGCGGCGGCTGCCGCGGCATTACCTTGCAGGTGCCGGAGGGCAGCATCTTCGGCCTGCTGGGACCCAACGGTGCAGGTAAAAGCACCTTCGTCAAAATGCTCGCCGGCCTCCACCGCCCCGATTCCGGGCGGGCCAACATGCTGGGGCTGCCCCTGGGCCGGCCGGAGGCGCGGCGCAAGCTCGGGTATTTGCCCGAGCTGTTCCGCTTTCAGGATTGGCTGACTCCGGCGGAGGTGCTCCGATTCCATGGCCGGCTGGGCGGGCTTCGCCCTCAGGAAACACGGGCGCCCGCCTTCCGCAGAAGAATTCGGGACACCCTGGAGCTGGTCGGCCTATCCGAAGCCGAGGACCGCCGGGTCGGCGGCTTCTCCAAGGGGATGCAGCAGCGGCTAGGCCTGGCTGCCGCCCTGCTCCTCGATCCCGAGCTGGTAATCCTGGACGAACCCGCATCGGCCCTGGACCCCGTCGGCCGCTACGAAATCCGCAGCCTGTTGAAACGGCTCCGGAGCAAAGGCGTGACAATTTTCCTCAATACCCACCTGTTGGAGGATGTGGAGGAACTATGCGATGAAGCCGCCTTCCTCTACGGAGGCGAGCTGCTGGCGTCGGGTCCGCTGCACAAGCTGCTCAGCAGCACCGGTGATAGCGGGAGCAGCGGTGCCAACTGGCGATTCCGACTCGGCGGCTGGCTCCCGGAGACTTGGGCGGAGCTGAATGATGGCGCCGGCGGTGCCCTCACTTCCCTGCTGCACCTGGTCGAGGCCGATGAGAGCGGTAACGCCCTCCTGTCCGCGCACGTGACCGACCGGGAACAGGCCGGCTACCTGTGCTCTATATTCATCCGGAGCGGCCTGACGCTATACGAATCCGGCCCCGAGCCGAACAGCCTCGAGGCCTGGTTCCTCCGGATGGCTGGGTCCCGCCAAGGAGGTGTCCCGCAATGACCTTGTACATCTCCGCTACCTTCAAGGAGTTGACCCGCAAGCGGGTGTTCCTGGTCACGATAATTCTGACCTTCGTCTTTCTGATCCTGTTCGCTTTCGGGGTCCGGGAGCTGGCTGGAATGGGCGGGCAGAACATGGTCTCCCCCGCCGAACGGCTGCTGAACAGCATGGTGCTGATGGTGCTGGGACTTTTTTTCGCACAATTTCTGGCGTCCTTCTTCGTGCTCTTCTCGGCCATGGGGACCGTCACGGGCGAACAGGAGAACGGTCTGCTGCTGGCCGTAGCCGCCCGCCCTATTCCCCGCTGGAAGCTCTATCTGGCGAAATGGCTGGGCCACGCCGTATGGGTCGCCGTGTACAGCACTGTCCTGTTCGTTTCCGTAGTCTGGACCATCCATAGCCAAACCGGATTTCCCGTACGGGCGGAGGAGCTTCTGCGGGGCTATGGGCTGTTTCTCTGGATGCCGCTGCTTCTCCTCACGGTGACTATGCTGGGTTCCGTCTATTTACCGATGCTGGGGAACGGGATTTGCGCCGCCCTGCTGTACGGGTTTGCCCTCTTCAGCGGGCTGATCGAAGGAGTATCGGTCTATGAAGGGACCCACCCTGTAATAGAAAAATTCGTGTTTTTGACCGGTCTGCTCCTTCCCACGGACTCGGTTTACCGAAGAAGCCTCTACGAGCTTCTGGGGGGAGCGGATTGGGCCGGGTTGGCGATGGCTGACATGGGACCTTTCTCCATGCCAAGTGTTTCTTCGAATGCCTTCCTCCTGTATACGGTGGGGTATGCGGCGGTTCTGCTCTTGCTGGGGTGTCGGGCGTTCAGCCGGAAGGATCTGTAGAGCCTAGTTGGTTCTAGACTGGTGTTATTAGCTTAGTCTACCATTGAAAAAAAGAGACAGCGGCAGTCCAGGACGAGAAAATAAAGTCCTGGACTGCCGCTGCGCTTTTTCACTGGAATATCCGTTACTCGGAATCCTTGTTTGTCGGTAGGCATTAGCTAAAACCTATTCCTCCGAGCGGCTGAACCTTTATAGCACTGCCCCCTGCGATTAAATGACGGCAACGGCCGATTAGTTCAAGCACTTTTTCGTTCTTCAGCGAGGCGGCATGCGCCTCCTTGCTCTCCCACAGCTCCGTGACCCACAAATCATCAGGATTATCCTCGGCTGCATGAAGGATGTAATAAATGCAGCCTTCCATATCGTTCAGTGTTTCACTTTCCAACATCATCTTCGCGAGTTCTTCCCGTTTCCCCGGGTGTGCTGTCAATTTTCCGAACATAGCATATTTACCCATCTATTCATTCCCCTTTCTTCTTGTGTAATCAATAGCATTGCTTCGTTATCATTATAATCGTCAATCCCTGACAGATACAGTCAGTCATCTTACCTCTTCCTCAATATTCTGTTATGCAATAAAAAAAATTAGCATTGTTAGTTCAATCGATTATATCGAAACCTCAAACTCATTTACATAAACAGCATTGCCCGTTATTTCTATTCCGTAGCCATTTTTTACTGTGACTTGCACTCTTCCATTCCTTCTGATCTCCTGACCTTGTTCAATCAAAAGGTTTAATAAAGAATCAGATTTTATATATTTTGCATAATAAGCTCCCATCACCCCAGAGGCTGTACCGGTGACTGGGTCTTCAATCGTACCCGAAAACGGCGATGAAAAATGGCGAGCGTGCATATGTGCATTAGAATCGTATGTTTCTAAACAAAAAGGATGGATGGATGCTTTAGGCATTTCCTTCAAAATATTCGGGAAAAGCTTGTTATCGGGTTTCATTTGTTTGAAAGCGGCAAGACCTTTTACAGGAATCAACAGTGTCCACGTACCTGTGCTGCCATATAGTGTCGGTAGTTCTGTCTCAATATCGCTCTCTTCAATCCCCATCGAAATGGCCAATTCTTGCAATGAGCCTTTAAATTCTTGAAATTGAGGATTTGCTTGCCTCATGGTTATGTAAAGTCCGTCTCTTGAATCTAGTCTAATCGGCAAAACCCCCGCTTTTGTCTCAATTGTAAAATCAGATTTATCACCCAACAATCCCTTCGTTTTCAACGCATAAATAGTTGCCATTGTTGCGTGACCACAAAGATTTATTTCATGACCCGGTGTAAAAAAACGAATTTTTAAATCAGCTTTTGTGGATATAAGCGGGAAAGCGGTTTCATTAAACCCAACTTTTTCTGCCACTTCCCGCATTTGCTCTTCCGTAAGATTTTCGCCATTCAAGACGACTCCCGCCGGGTTTCCCATATTGGGAATATTACTAAATGCGTCGTAATGATATACCTTTATTGTTTGCATAAGCCGCCCCCCAATGTAATAACTCTTATGATACCGATTTCAGGTTTTTTTGTATCTAAAATTCGTAATTAGTGTTCAATTTTTTTGATCTAAAGCGATTGGCTGGGTACTTACAAGGTCATAAGAGACTAACCTGCCAGCTTAACGAAAAGAAGAGCAGTTGCCGCCGGCACACTGCTCCATGGTTCGTTAAACGATCTTGTGCTGTGTTATTCTATCGGTTGGACTTTTTGGTTATTCTTAGAATTGCCTGCATAAGCAAAAAGTGGTTCGCTAAGTATGAATTCAAAGGCTTCTCTGTCAACTCGACCAACAGTCATGTTGCTATCATAAAGCTGCAAGAGAAAGTTGGCCATTTCATCGCTCGTATGGTACGCACTAAAAATTTTTTCATAGTCATACTCGCTTGCATGGTTTGCCACTTTCCCAAATTCGGTTTTGGTTGCCGCTGGCGCCAAAACTTTAGCTTGTAATTTGGCATTGGCGGCTTTCAGTTCATGGGCCAATCCCTCGGTAAATACACTGACATAAAACTTGGAAGCACAGTAGGTAACGGCCGTAGGCACGATTGTGTATCCGCCAGCTGAAGATATATTGATTAATTGCGTACCATCCACGTCGCTGTAATCTCGTACATACAAGGACGAAAAGATAGTCAGGGCTTCCACGTTTAATCGCAGCATTGTTTCAATCTTTTCCAAGTCTTGACCGGACACACTGTCATAGCTCCCGAAACCTGCATTATTAATCCATGTTTCGATTTGATACGGATTTAACTCTCGATAGAGTTGACGGGCGTTTTGACTGCCGGATACATCGACTGCTTTTATCACAATATCCAGCCCGGGATTTTCCTGCAAGATTTCTCTTTTCAGTTCGTTCAGATTGTTTTCACGGCGAGCAACAAGTATGATATTTTTCTTGCGTTTTGCGAAGGCCTTAGCTGTCGCGTAACCTATACCAGAGCTTGCTCCGGTAATAACGGTATATTTCCCCTGTGTATCCATTTCAATCTCCCCTTTAACTTGGAATACTAACCCTAATACAAATATGGCTGGTTAATAAATATTGAAATTATAATGAGTATTGGATCAGCTTCGGCATCCTTATTATGCAGCAAATGAAAAGACGACCGTTATCTCATTCTGCTCAAATGATTGCCTATTCCTCTCACAGCCATTTACGTTACGTACGAATATGAATTATGATGGAACGATCAAGGACAGAGGAACAAGGAGGATCTTATGTCTGAACGAATGTATAAACAGCAGGAGGAGCTTGCCAAACTCATTGAGCGTTATTCAGGCCGGGACGGTGTTCACGAAACTGCTATTCCGTCTTTATTTTTCACTCGTCGATCTAATGTTACTGGTTCAAATTTTGGAGTTTACAATCCTTCCTTCTGCATTGTCGTTCAGGGCGCGAAGGAGGTATTGCTGGCACAGGAGCGCTTTAGATACGGTCCTGCCGATTACCTTGTTGCAACCGTTGACCTACCGGTTACCGGCCAAGTCATGGAAGCCTCTTCCCAAGTTCCGTATTTGTCTCTCAAACTTGAATTTACCCCGAGTCAAATTTTTGAGATTTTAAGCGATTCTGAAATTCGAGTTGGCCCGAAAGATGCTAAGCGGGGTATGTTTGTCGGCCGGATGGAATTATCTTTGTTGGATGCTGTAATCAGGTTAGCTCGTTTGCTTGACAACCCTAAGGATATCCCGGTACTTGCTCCACTCTTCACGAAGGAAATTCTTTATAGAGTTCTGCAAGAGCAGCATGGGGTTGTGCTGGAACAAATTGCAATCGAAGGAAGCAGTACCAAACGAATCCGAGACGTTATCGAACAAATCATGAGTAACTATGATAGGTCTTTTCGAATTGAGGAGCTTGCGGAAATAGCGAATATGAGTGTTTCTTCGCTTCATAGGCACTTTAAAGAGGTAACCGCTATGAGCCCTATTCAGTTTCAAAAACAACTGAGACTGCAGGAAGCACGGCGCCTGTTATTATCCGAGTCAACTGATGCCGCGGATGTCGCATTCCGGGTAGGCTATGAAAGCCCGTCGCAATTCAGCCGTGAATATTCCCGAATGTTTGGTTTTTCACCTATACAAGATATAAAACGCCTGAGGGCAATAAACGTATGAATCCCCCTGCTCAAGTGAGATTTTAAACGGCGTATTAAATGATCCATTGACGAATAGCTTCGTTGTACGATGAAGGAAGTTCTGACGAGGGAGGATGTTTTCTAGAGGCTTAAGATTTCCGTTCATGGCAGTATCTATTATGGGGCCTCGTAGTTTTTTAACGGCATACCTACATATTCGCGGAAGGATCGGATCCGCTCTGCCTCGAACTCGAAGACGACCGTAAGCTCATTGCGATAAGGCCGCCCGTTCAACGAACCTTCCGCGCGAAATACAACCATCCCGTTGACTTCATTCTCAAGCACGATAAGTGGAATCAGTTGCACCTGCAATACTGATCGCTCGAACCTGATCAATTCCTCGAACCGCTCTTTGCCTTGCTGCTCGTGATTCCACCCCTCTAGCGGGAGCGGAACTAAGAAATGAAAACCTTCCGTAACCTTCCTAAGAAAATCGACTGTATGCCCTGTTTCGAAAGCCCGCCTAAAAGCATCAAACACTTCGTAAGTTCGGGATGGGACTGAGCCTGCGGATTTCTCCATGATAGAATCCTCCTCATTATGGTTTATTGATCGCTCCAAATATTACGTTTTCATTCGCCATGAAAAAGGACTCTTGCTATTCATTGGCTAGCGCGACAGAACCTTTACCTGGCTCGATATCGTTCCAAGGTGAATAGCTTCGTGAATCAGAGCGAAGTTGAACAACTCGCCGGCGGTGTCGAAATGGAACGGTCCCAAGGCATACGGAGTTGAAAGCTTCTCGCCCAGCATTTCAGGTGTCAGCTCAGATAGGCGGGAAAGCTGCGCCGCTAACGTCTCGACCAACTCTTCCTTCGATGGAGGAGCAAACGTCCAGTCCAAGGGCTTTGTTCCAGAGTTAAACAGCGTATCATATGAGTCCGGTATGGCCGACGGAGAGCCGAAGCTTAGGGTAGAATACTTATCCATCCAATAAATCATATGGCCGACATTCCAACGAATGGTATTGTTGAAGCCTTCAGGCTGCTTGTCGAAATATCCATCCTCAACTCCCTGAAGCTTGCCAAGCACAACCTGATGCAGTACTTTGCCGGTGTTAATAATCGATTGCGTCATAATCAAACGCCTCCTGATTTGGTTTGTGTCATATGGTTCGCTTTCTTGTTCCTAGTATAGGTCTCACGGAACCTTCCATCAATGCAGTGGGCATTACCGGAACGTTAAGTGTAAGTTAACGACTATTCATTGACAGAAAAAGAAGTTGGAGTGACAATAATCATTGAACATGCATTCAGCGATGCAATTGAAAGCAGGTGTGAGCTATGGAGTTAAAACAACTTCAGTATTTTATGGCGATTTGTGAAGAGCTTCACTTCACGAGAGCAGCCGAAAAAATGGGAGTCAGCGCACCCAACATCAGCCAGCAGATAAGGAGATTGGAAGAAGAATTAGGGGTTCTGTTGTTCGATCGTGCAGGAAAAACAATTGTCCTTACAGAAGCCGGAGCGATTCTTCATAAACATGGTGCTGCCGTGTTCGGGCATCTGCAGCAAGCGAGCGACGCCATTGCTGACCTGAAGCAGATGCAAGGCGGATCGCTATCCATCGGCGTCTTGCCAGGCGACGCGGATCTTATGTTTAATGCCTTGCTACTGAACTTCCATCAGACCTATCCCACCATCTCGCTGTCCCTTCTGGAAACCATGAAAGTAACAGAACAAGTTCTGGACCGAAGCATCGATGTCGGCATAACCATTGGACCTGTTAACGATGAACGTCTCACGTTAATTCCCTTGTTTCACGAGGAGTTCTCATTGGCGGTAAGTATGGATGATCCTCTTGCCACGGAGAGCTTCATCCCCTTAAACAGGCTGCATGCCTTGAAGATGGTCATGTTCCCACCCGATCATCAATGCCGCAAGCTGATTGACCGCTTTTGCATGGATAACGGGTTTACTCTGCAGCCGCATTTGGTGACGACAACGTTATCCTCCCTCCTCCAGATGGTACAGAGCGGAGTTGGCACCTGTGTTCTGCCGCGATTGCTACTGGATAATCTTCACGATCCTGACATCAAAGTCGTGCAGTTGAGGAATCCTACGCCTTCTCAGGACATTTGTCTGATCTACCGCAGCGACAGATATGTCGGATACGCCATGCGCACGTTCATCAAAACTTTGAGAGCCTACATCGAGACGGCTATCAATCATGCGAAGTCTTCTTAGATAGGTTATTGCCAGTACAAGCTTTTATCCTTCCGTTTCCCGGTTCCTTATCATTATGGAGAAATCTGCAGTCGACTGCCTAAACACGGGCAAGCTTATCCGGGTTTCGCTCCTAACCGGGCAACAAGCCTTCCGTACGCGCCTTCTCCACCGCCTCCTCGCGATTGCTGACGCCCAGCTTGCCGTAAATCGTTGAAACGTAATTGCGTACCGTTCCTTCGGACAAGAACAGCTTTGCCGCCAACGTCTTATAACGCATCCCCGAATCCAGATACTGCAATATCTCCATCTCGCGTTTGTTTAATCCGTAAAGAAACCGATCCACAGCGGCCGGTTCGGCGACCTCGGAAACTTGCTCGAGCCTCTCGAGCATTTTGGCCGTGATCTCCCGATTAATCGCGGTTCCTCCCGAATGGACGAGGCGTACTGTCTCAATAAGCTCCTGCAGTTGCGCCGACTTCAGGCAGTACCCGTCAGCGCCGTTCTTTAAAGCGGCTAGCGCCTGATCCAACTCCTCGAAAGTGGACATCATCAGCACCTTGATTCCCGGATGAGCTTGCTTAATTGTCTGTAAAGCGGAAATTCCGTCCATGACCGGCATTTGCATGTCCATGAGAACCAGATCCGGATTCGTTCGTTCGCAGACCCTAATAGCCTCAAGCCCGTTCCCGGCGGTGGCTGCTACATGGATCCCGTCCTCGTTCTCCAACAAGGTCTTTAATCCTTCCAGTACGATCGGCTGGTCGTCCACGATGACGACATGAATGACTTGCTTGGTTTCCGGCGATTGATACGGCAGGGAGCAAGTCACGATCGTTCCGTCCCGCGGATCGGACTGGAGCTGTAGGCTTCCGTTTAAGGCTTCGAGTCTCTCCCGCATACCCGTTATGCCGAATCCGGGCTGCAAAGCTTCACGTCCCGTTCCGTTATCCCGGATCTGCAGCGCAATGCGATCCTTCTCGAAGCGAAGCATCACGGTGATATGATCCGCCTGGCCGTGCCGAACCGAATTGGTCAGCGTCTCTTGCAAACAGCGCATGAACGTGAACCGGCCTTGCCGAGGCAGAGGAATAGCATCCCCCGACTGTTCCAGCTCGATCTTAACTCCGGTCTGCTGCACAAAGGCTCTGGTGATATCATCCAGCAGCATCGGAAGCGGCAAGTCCGTTTGTTCCGTTTGAATATTGTGAATATGCCTGCGAATATCCTCGAAGCCCGACCTCGTCAGGGAAAGGAGCGTTTCCAGCTTGCTCTTCTCCGTGCCAGGAGCCATCGACCCGCGAAGCGACTCCATACCCATGATCAGGGAAGTGAGCATGTGTCCGATCGTATCGTGCATTTCGCGCGAAAGCCGGTTGCGCTCCTCCAGAAGCGTTATTTTCTCAATTTGCTTTATATTTTCCTCCAACGTTCTGTTCTGCTCTGCGATGATTTTGCTTTGCTTAGTCGAAGTAATAAGTAAACGGAAGGCATAGCCCAATCCGTAAGCAACGCAATAATTGAAAATAATCCCGAACACAATGATATCCCAAGAGTAGTTCATATGCCAACCGAGCCATGCCGGAAAAGCGAAGGCTGTCAGAGGAGCCAGCCATATGAACGCATAACCTGGGCTGTTGTAACCGATCATGAAAGAAATCGGAAGGAGATACAAGTGGGTGTCCGGGTTCGATTTATTCAGCAGGAACAGGATCACACCCGGGAGCAACAGCTCGCACGCAGCATACAGGTGTTGATTGATCCGCATAACCAGGTACGGAACGGATATGACAATGAAAGCAGTAACCATCTTGATCCAGAACGGTAAACTCCACTGACCCTCTACTTCCCACAATAGCGCAATGATAGAAATGCACCAGCAAATCCTGAGCGCAATCATAAACCAATCGTACCATTCCCATCGTGCTAACAGACCGCGCATGACAATACCTCCAAGTTGCTTCGTTATATTCGATTATATCTCGTTGTCACGCCGGCAGTAAAATCATATGACAATTTATCATAGGAAAAGAGTGACGTTTTATAACTGGACGATATGATTCTCGTTTATGTTAAATAAAATTGGAATCTTCCAAAATGAACTTAAACGAAGAAACGAGGAGAATGTCAATGAACAGAAACACAGTAATTCGTGGATTGATGGCTGTTGTACTCACCCTGCCGCTGGCGGCGTGCGCTGCTCAGAATAGCGCAATACCTAGTGCCGGCAAAGCAACTGCAACGAAGTCCGCCCATTGGTCCTACTTGGGTGATACGGGCCCTGACAAATGGGCGACTCTGGACACGCAAAATGCCGCATGCGCGAATGGAACCGAGCAGTCCCCTATCGATATTGAGCTTTCTCAATTAAAAGTGGACAAAGAGTTAAGCACTTTCGAGACCAATTATAAACCGACCTCTTTCACCCTGATGAACAACGGGCATACCATTCAAGCGAACGACGCATCCGGCAGCAATACCATTACCGTTGAAGGCAAAGTTTATACGTTCGTTCAACTGCATTTCCATAAACCTAGCGAAAACCAGATCAACGGTAAAACTTTCGATATGGAGATGCATCTTGTACACAAGAATAGTGAAGGCAATCTTGCCGTGCTCGGCGTTCTAATTAAATCAGGCAGTGAGAACAAACAACTGGCGGAAATGTTCTCGAAGCTTCCGAAGGAAGAAACCAAGGAGGATCTCAAGCTGGATCAAGTCATTGATTTGAACGCGCTGCTGCCGCAAGATAAGAAAGCATTCCGATATAAAGGCTCGTTGACGACGCCTCCTTGCTCGGAAGGGGTGGACTGGACCGTGCTGGAGGAACCGATTGAACTATCCGAGGAGCAAATCCAGTCGTTCGGCGCTATTTTCTCCGACAATCATCGCCCTGTCCAGCCGCTCAACGGCAGAACGGTTGCCACCCAATAAAGCCTGCGACCGCTGCGGTATGGATCAATAAATAATCTCAGCCGTTAGCGGTCGCCCTTCTTCACCGCCAGTGCTGGCAAAAGCAGCCCTTTAATCACTAGTACACCAGTATCATTACGCAATCTTATAACTCATCAATCTTGTAACGTAAATACTGCTTTAGTAGCCCCATCTTATAAAAATCATAAATTCCGTTATCCTGCCCGTTAACGTAATAAAGCTGCCGATCATGCCGGCAGCTTCATTATAACTGTTTATTGTGCTATTGTTACCCGTTAGCAACATTGATGAGGAACGGTTAAAACGTATTGGAAACGGTAACCTGATCCAAAGCGAGTCTTTGGGACGGTCTGGCTGGTGTTGCGGCTAAGCCTACGCTGATCAGCATTACAGGCACGTAACGCTCAGGTATATTAAACTCCTTAGCGAAACGATCGGCGTCGTATCCGCCCATCGGGCATGTGTCATATCCCATTGCCTTCGCAGCGATCATCAATTGCATGGCAGCTAGCGAAGCGTTGCGGATCGCTTCATCGCGGGCAACCTGAGGGTGTTGGTACGCTCCTTCAATTTGACCGGCAAGCGTATCTTTTAGATCTTTAGGCATATGGCCTGCAGCAACAAGAGGACCAAACACGGGCTCCACATTTTTGTTCGCTTCCAGGTCGCCTAGAACCGCAATAACGACAGAACTATCAACTATTTGTTTTTGTCCGTATGCAATCGGGTGCAGTTTTTCTTTGTAAGCTTGCTCCTCGATAACGACGAATTTCCAATGCTGCAAATTCCAAGCGGATGGTGCTTGTGTAGCAGATAGGAGCAATTGTTCCAGATGCTCCTTAGGCATTTTGTGCCCAGCTTGATATTCTTTGACAGAGTGACGTTCTGCAAGAACTTTCAAAACTTCCGATTGCACATTTTGTTGACTCATTTTGTTTCCCTCCAAATATGGTTTTTGTTTAGTATCTAACTGCAGTGATAAAGCCATACAGCAACTTGCGAGAAAAGCCAAGCCAGCTTTTATGTAAGCGGATCTCAACTGTAATAAATAAAATAACAGTTAAATTCGATATTAAAGGCTATTGATTCAGATGTCAAGAGTTAAGTATTTTAAGTCGCATTTGTAATATGACATTTTATGACCATCCTCATTAAGCTTCAACTTGTTTCCGTGTCCAGCCCGTAACGAAGGGGCCTTATGGAGTTTTGCTGCTATTACTCCAGTATCTTAGTAAGGAGGATTTCCAACGGCTCGCCTTCGAGTATGAGACACCCTGAATCTCGATAACCCAATTTTCTATAAAAGTGCTGAGCCCCTTCATTGGCCAAGGTGGATGTCATAACCCATTTAAATCCCTGTTGCTTCATTTCATTCTCCCAGAAAAGAACTGCTTTCTTCCCTAATCCCTTACTTCGATAGGGTTCGTCGATCCATATCATATTCATAAAAGGGGTGTTGTCCCAAAAATATCCATGGCGCATCCACCCAACGATACTATCGTTTTCATTCTGCAGAATGTAAATCTCATTCCCCTTAATTTTAGGTAAGATTAAATTTTCTAAAAGATGATGGTCATGTTTTCTAATGTATTCATAGTCCGAATCAGTTGCGGCAATAACTCTCATTTTGATTACTCCTTTAGAATCCTCTACTACACTTATGTGTTTAAAAAACACAACTACGATAAGTGTGCCACGATCTCTCTCAATATTCCCAATCCGGCCGCTTCAGCCTTCCGTGCTTCGCGAAGCAGTCTAATTGCTTCCGATTTCAAAATGGGGTCTGATGGATCTGCGCTCTTCGGAAACGGAAATAACTCACGCATTCCTACCCATGCCCGATAACCGGTAAGATAAACATCAGCCGCGTTCATCATCATTTGTTGAAGGGGAACATTCTGAATGGACATACAATGGGTAATCGCCGATTGGGTAAAGAATGGAATCAGATATTGCCGTGCGGATGTAATCCATAAAAGATTATAACTGGTTCCGAATGGACTTGCCGAGCCGTCCTCGAATGCGGTAATCCATGCATCAATAGCGGCAATTCCACTCCTGCGCTCTTTTCCTTCCCATCCATTGTCATCCATGTGGCGGATGGCAATGGAGAGCGCCGCTTTTAATCCTTCCCGATAACTCCTATCTTCCTCCTTGGTGTATCGTGTAACGTTTAGGTGTCGAGCTTCATTCCGGTCTCTGAGCACCAACACAAACATCTCGGGATTTATGGGGACCCCGTTTCGTGAGCGCCTGCCAAAATCATCGTAGGATAGCTCTCCGCCATTTCGTGCATTGATATCGTGGATGTTTAAAACTCTGCGCTTATCATCATATCCATAGATCAAGCCGTGCTCATAGTTATCCAGATTCCAGCCTACGACTGCCATGCCGCGCTGAAGACTATCCCGAACCAAATAAAGCGCTTTATCAACGGTCTCATCGTCCCAATCCCCGTCGTAGAGGTTGGCCGCAAGAACCTCCATGTCAAAACCGAGGTTGTCCAAGGCTGCTCTCAGCAGACTGCCGTCTCCGAAAACATCCATCGGGGAAACCGTCTTATCCGTATTGATAGCGAAGGCCTGTCCTGAATATACCAAAGCCTGCGGTAAACTGATGGGCTTGTTAGAATATTGAAAAGCGCCATATAAAGCCATCGCGAAAGAGTTATAACAATCATTCCAATTAAATGGTTGGCGATCCAAAATTCTTCTTACGCGAATAGGTTTGTTAACCCATTTCTTCGCTGAAGACTTTTTCTGACGTATCGTACTAGGAGGTAGTGGAGCAAACCCAGGATCCCCCCTATATCCATGTTCCGTATACAGCTCTAAAACTTCTTCCTCGAATACCGCCCTGTTATAAATCCGAATATCATCCAACTCTCCATGGAACCAAAAACGTTGTTCATTCGAATTCTTTTTCCCAAAAAAGATAGGCTCTTCCGGGTTTGGGCGCAAAAATCCGGCTTTCTCATCCTGCAATTCGCCATTTATGAAAAGTCGGTGGCGGTCTCCATCAAATACCGCAACAACGTGATACCAAACGCCGCGTTGAATAGGCTGCTTTCCAATCGCATCGGGTGTCACCAACATTCGATGCCAAGTGAAGATTTCCCCTTTCGTACTCAATTGAAATACACGCCGCGACTTATCGGTTTGGCAACCATGATCGTCCTGCGAGATGATGGCATTGTTCCACCCCTTCATCGCGGCTTCCCCATCGTACTTCACCCAGACCGAAACGGACAATGCTTCGGCATAGAGCGGCGGTGGCGGATCCAGCACAATAAAGTCTCCCTGCCCGGAAAAGGAGTAAGCTCGATTGCTCTCCCCAAAACGATTGGCTGTTAGAGCGGCGCCCTCCACCTTGCCATGATAACCATGACCACTCGTATCATCGGCACTTCCATCAAACAGATATTCACCGACTAATCCTTGTCGTAAGCTGCTCAAAAAAACTCCTCCTCGGTATATGATCTTGCTATCGTACGGCCGCCATCTGACAACCTTTCCGTTTCATCATATTCCTCCTATACAAATATTCACATTATCACTGTTCGTCGGACAAATAAGAAATCCTTGTCAAAGTAAAAATTATTCCGCTCACCCTCCTGTTAACGTAACGAAGCTGCCGGTTACTCGGCAGCTTCGTCTTAACTGTTTATTTTCATCTTTTAAATAGCTTCATTCGATCATTTTCTCCTCCAAAACCCTTATGCATACGGGCTTCGGACAATACTGCTTCATTCCGTCCCAATGACCCCAAATACATCCCCGGCATTTTTTCGGCTGCCTAGGCTTTATAAACATATATTCCCCCTCTTTCCCAAAATGGTTTTCCAAATAATTGTTCCTTATACCCAATAACAATATACGCAATCCTTAAAACGGTTCAGATCGTGAAGTTTCTTTTCAATCGCTCAGCCTCTTTCCCAGCCTTCATCTGTTGCTCTGTAATTTGCATCAGTCACTTCACTGACAAATGGAGCAATAGCAAGGAGATCGTTTATTCTAACTCTGACCTTTACATGCTCAACAAATTCATTAACTTGTTCCGTTTGGAGCAATGGCGCGATTTCCAAAAATAAAACAATATTACGATTTCACGATTCCATTTCCGGCTTTTTTTCGTATATAATTGATTTAGTTGGCATGAATATTCATATGATTATAAATTACATGGGAGTGGTTCGATGTACCGCCAATATATGTTGCCTGCCTTCGACGAATATAACTTTTTATGTTTTCCGCATTCGGTCGGGAAAAACACCAAGCCTCTTGATCACAATGTCAATCGCGAATCGGGGGTAAGAGATTTCAGCTTGCATTTCGTGGTAGGCGGCAAGGGATTTCTGGAATTGAACGGGACCGTCTATGCCTTAAAACAAGGAGATGTCTTCCTTCACACGCCGTATCAGAGAATGCGCTACTACACGTCGGAAGACGACCGCTGGGAGATTTACTGGATGCAATTGAACGGAAGCGCCTTGGCGAACTTTATGCTGGAGAGAGGCTTTCACGAATCGTCCCTCTGGTATATGAATGAGAACGGACCGCTCGAGCAAGCCTGGCTGGAGCTGCTTGATGAAGTAGAAGCAAACAACTTCTTGCGACCTGCCAAAATTTCCTCCCTGACCTATGCCGTCATCGTTGAATTTATGTGCAATGCCATACCTTTTACCAATAAAAGGGGGACGCACAACGTTGACCGAATCATTGGGCTGCTTCCGAGGATGCAGGAGAACGCACATCTTCCATTCAACCTTGAAGAGTGGGCGGACAATGCGAACCTAACGCCGAATTATTTCTGCAGTTTGTTCAAAAAGGTAACGAAAATGACGCCTCTCGCTTATATCACGAAATGCCGGATCCAATTGAGCAAGCAATTGCTGCTGGGCGATCAGAGCATTCAAATCAAAGAGGTCGCCATCAACTCCGGCTACCCCAGCGTAAGCTATTTCAATAAAATCTTCATGGAGATGGAGGGTATGACCCCGGGCGAATTCCGAACCATTCATTACAAATAAAAAAGTCGATAGTGACTGTGTTGTTTTTGTAAAGGGCTATCCCTCAGTCGTCTTCGATAACTTTTTGGGACAGCCCCTTTTTCACTTGGCTTTACGGGGCGATTTCAGTAAAAGTCGCATCGGCTTCAAATAACGCTCCTGAACCGATTTGGGCATACAAAAGATTATTTTGGTGGCGCAAATATCTTGTCGAATCCATCCACATTTGGTAGGACGATTTTTGGGCGTCCGCCAATCCCGCTACCCGGCGGAAGGTTGCATCATTTGCGAAAGCTGTCGTGCTGTCGTTCGAATCCAGCCATACTTCTCCATTGGACCGGACACGCAGGTAGCGCCCGGGGAAGTTGACGGACTCGAATGAAACGCCTCTCGAATCAGCCAATCCGGCAACCATCCTGAACTGGGCATCTTGAACCGGGGAAACATCGGCATCGATCCGTGCACGGTTGTTACTGTGTCGGACATAACGGTCCGGGAAGTTATGCGATTGCAAGCGAACGTTTACCGATACCGGTTCCAGCGTCCACTGCTGGTTACCGCCAAGAACATATCGCCATTGCTGTAATAGGGCACCATCCGCGGTGGAGACACCATCCACGTCTACCGGTTTGTTGCTGTGCACAGGGGTGATACGGTGATAACCTTCGCCTACAGGGATAAAAGCAAACCTCTGATTGTCCCCGCCATGATAGCTCCACAATTGAAATCTGGCTGTATGATCCAGGGAAGCGTTTGCTACATCCAGGGAACGTCCGCTCCTTACATCCCTGACGCTGTATTGGCCTCCGCCAAGATGAGTCACGATCCACTGCTGATTCGTTCCCCCATTGGATGTCCATTGCTGAACAGCTGCACCGTTTGTTGTGCCGGCTGTATCCATAGCCTTGCCGCTATGGCGCACAATGAAACGATAGGTGCCGCCCGGAATATTTCCGTCAGAAAGAGTTGCAGTTCCACCGCTGCCGGCCGGCCGGGTATAGAGAAGCGTACCGTATCCGGGTTGGTCAAATGTCGAAGCATGGTTATTGTTTGCGTTCGGGCCGCCTTCAGTTCCTAATAGTTGGACGCGTGCGGCAATATTAGGCACCGATAGCCCCTTGCGGTTTGCATAGTGGTTGTATATCATTGCCCAGACCGGACGCGCATCACCGCGGCCCGAGCTCGATATTACCGTCTGTCTTTGCACTGAGCCGTTTACGCCGGAGCCCCATTCGTAGGTCGCAAAGGGTACGTTATCGTCTCCGTTGTTATATTTGGCAACGTATTCGGCGGCGCGCAGGAAGCGGTTATTTGCCCACCCATACAGATCGTCGCCTTGATTCCAAGCCATTTCAGCTGTTGCAGCCATTAATCCGATACCCAATACCGAATGCGGTTGATCGCGCCCGGACTCCTGCCACTGCGCGAGCCCGCCCGGATGCAGGAACGGAATCGCATTATAGATGGAACCGTTTCCGGCACCGTTTTTAAAGTATTCGATTCCTATGTCGTAGATATCCCGGCGGTCAGTAAAAATCCCTATCGCAACCGTCGCTGCCATATTGCACAGATCCCAGTTCGCCCAGTAATTTTGGATGTAGGCGCCATTGTGATCATCGCCGAATTCATTACCGATAAGGAAGCGCTCGTTAAGAGGCTTGTAAAATACATTGAGCAGCATATCTTGCATCTGGGTCACATTGAACCCGGGATAGTCCCGCATTATCTCTGACGCGTTGGCCAGCTGATATCCGAAAAGTCCGGCAGCCAGATAGCGGTCGGCATTGCCGGTGACCGTCGTAAGTGTGGATGACCAGGCATTCAGAATGTTGACTGCCGTGTCGCCGTGAGCTTTGATGCCGGTAACCTTCCACCTTACGGCATTCTGGAAAGCGCGGGCAACATCGATGTACAGCAAGGCTACATTATCGCCGGTGCCGCCGCGAATGATCGTCTCCGTCGCGCGCGGAGTCCAACCGGACGCTGAAAGCGGGCTGCTCGCCAATCGATCATAACCGTCGCGATACGGCTGTACGTTCGCGTCAACCATCTGTGTCATGCGGTCGAAATCCGCCTGGGTGTGCAGGATGCCGGGATGTACAAAAGGGCCGGTTGTAGCTGCTTCCACTTCCCTAACATTCCCTGCCATGCTTACCAGAAGGCATAACATCATTGAAAAGGCTAAGATCTTCTTCATCTTAAAAATCATCTCCTTTTTTCCTGAATACTCCTACCGTTTTTTTGCTCTAGCAATGTCGGCGTTTACCCAGGTTGCGGTTAATCATGAGGTATTGTGACGGGGATTTCACCGTCATACTCATGCTTAGTGTATTTTCGCTTGCATCACCTCCTTATGGGCTTCAAGTTTCGGCACCAAATTGTAACCGCTTTCAGCTGATTCACTCTTTCAGTTGAATTAGGGAAGGCCGGGTCTGATTACTCTAATCCCCAGCCTTCCCTTCCGGCATTATCCTTCGACTAGATCACAATTCGTGCCCACCGAATCAGAATGTCTGCTTGTTCCTGAGTGAAATATTTTCCGGTTTGATCCTGTACTTGCTTAATATAGTCGGCCATCATGCTCTTGGCCGCGTCAATTTTGCCGCTGCCGGCTGCGGCTTTCGCCTGATCCAGCTTTTGATTGTACGATATGGCCACTGTTTCCCATCCTTTGGCGCCCGTTGTTTGCATAAAGTCGTTCGTCACGGTCTTCAGGCTATCAAAAGTGACCGTTACCGTGAAGGCATGCGAAGTCGTCGTTTTATTGCCTGCCATATCCTCCGCCGTTACGGTTGCCGTATTCTGACCGGATGCCAGCGCATACGCCTTGGATTGAACCAGCGGCTCGACACAAGGTGTACCGTATACGCTCGATATGACATCAGTCGCGCTGCATGTTATGGTGACCGTCTGATCGATCGTATACGAAGCTTCACCCGTTATCTGAACCTCGGGTCCCGTAAGGTCGATTCTGATCTCCAGTAATTCCGCCTCTCCCGGTTCGACGGAACGGCGATACAGAACCTGATGCGTTCCCTCTTGGTTCAGGTTTACAGGCGCGCTGTAGCCAGTCCACGTGTTCCCGCCGTCCAGGCTGTATTCTGCGATTCCCGCAGGAGACAGGGTCATCGTAACCTGAGACGTATACCACCCGTTCTTGCCGCCTGGAGCCACAGGATCCAGGGATGCGGTTACGTCCTTCCACTGCAGCCCTTTGAGCGCCGCAAGCAGCCCTTCGGATGCCGCATCAATCTCGGATGGAGTTGCACTTGCCTGGTTATAGACGGATTGGGCTTTCAAGATTTCCGCCTGAAGTGCTTGTACGCTCTCCTCTTTGTAAAGGCCGGTGTCGATCGCGGCGGCTTCTTCAAGCAAGACCGGAATTAAAGTGTTGTCAATCCACTTCGCCGCCGAATTGTTCATTGCAGACTTGATTTCTTCTGCGCTCAAGACGGAATTATACACGCGGAATTCATCAATCATGCCGTTTAACAGCGGATCGGGCCACTGGCTTTTGCCGATGTAATTGACGCTTGGTTTAAAATCGCTCGGCTTGATTGTACTGCTCGCTGATGCTTTCAGCTCACCGCCCACATACAACTTCGCCGTACCGCCGCCCAGCGTCACCGCCACATGAACCCATTGGCCCGCCGGCAGCTGCGACGTTTGCACCATTTGCTCGCTGCCGCCGTTCTTGATCGCGAAGCGCAGCGTATTATTGCCTGATCTCGGCGTTAGGAACAGATTTTGATTCGTGTTGTTGCCGAAATCAAAGATCCGCTGCCACTGGTTGCCGCCCTTCCAGTAAACCCACGTTGCCAAGGTGATCTCATCATATTCGGCAAGCGGATGCGTCTTAGGCAGCGTCACATAATGTTTTCCATCCAAATCGATGGCTTGCCCAACCTTGCCGGCCGTATAAGCAGGGGTTCCCTCTACGGTTCCGTCAGACGAGCCGATGGAGTTGTCCGCGTTGTCTTCGAACGAATAAAGCGACAACGGCACTTGATCGAGCTGCCCTTCAGCCTGCTCAAGCTCGGCCAGAAGCTGCGCTTTGTCGGCGTCCGGTTTGACGATTTCCGCCTGAATCCGTTCCACTTCCTTAAGGTACAGGTAGTAGCTTCCTTTCGTGTAATCTTCCGCCGGCAGAATGTTGAGATTGACCTTGAAAGGAATCGTTTGGCTGACCTCAAACAATCCGTTGCCGACCGCAAAGGTTACCGGATGGATGCCGTAATCGGCTTGATCAGGAGTCCAGCTGAATATGCCTTTCGCGGCGTTGAACTCCGCGCCTTCAGGCAATTCACCGGCACGGTATACGAGTGGTTCGCCCGTCGGATCGGAAACCGGCACCTGGTAGGCGAACGGCTGCTCCGCCGGCAACTCAACCGTCGTGACCGGCTCGAACACCGGCTGCCCTTTCACCGTGATTTTGATCGTTCTGGACGACGAAAGCTCGCCCGCCGCCGCGTTAAACGTTACAGCATGAACGCCGCCCTGTTCTCGGCCAGGCGTCCATGCGAACGTTTGAGTTGCCGCATCAAAGGACGCTCCCGCCGGCAGATCAATTGCCCCATATGTCACATCGGCCGCCGCATTCACCGCTTCAACACGGAACGCAAGCGCGCTCTCCGCTACCACGGTTTTGTCTCTCAGCGAATCCAGCACCGGCATGCCTGCGATGTACGCCAGCGCATCGAATGCAGCCAGCAGACGGTTGTCCGCAACGTCCACATCTTTCTGGGTTGCATCTGCATTGTCCAGCACCGCCGATGCACCGGCCGCTTCCGACACAAAAGCTTGCAAGCTTTCAGCCGTATAGATTCCGGCTTCCTTAGCAGTCGCCGCTTCGTCCAGCAAGAGCGCGAGCAGCGTCTTGTCAACGCCGATTTCAAGGAACTCGATCTCTTCAAAATTCACGAAGCCGTTATGATCGTCGTAGATCCGGATATAACGATATGGCGTCGAATCCTGGTTGATAGCGGAATACCATTTATATTCGGATACTCCTGCAATGCGGTGCAGATCCGTCCAAGTCTGCCCGTCATTAGAGCCCTTAAAAACGGTGTTATTGACACGGCTGACAATATTCCTCCTCGGAAGGTAGCGGAACGTATCGACCGCTTTTTCATTTCCGACGCCAAAATCGACATCCACCCAGCTCACAGCAGACCTGGTGTGGGCGATCGTGTCGGGATTTTCATCGAACAAATACCAAGCGTTCTGTTCCTCGGAGATGTTATCGTTTTGCCAGAATTTTTCCGATGCTTTGGCCATTGGAGGTTCCATCTCCACTTTCATCAGCAGCGTCCGGACCGAAACGAGCAGATTCTTCGCATCGAAGATTTCGTTAATCAACGCTTTCTCGTCGGCTTCTGGCCTCACCATCTCCGATTGGATGCGGTCCAGCTCCTTATGGAACAGGTAGAAGCTCACCTTCGTATAATCGGAAGCCGGCAAGCTCCGCGCATCCTCTAACAGGATATCAATCGAATCCGCATAAGCGTTTACGGTGGCCGAGAACGGTTGCGGGGAGCCGTCGCCGTGAACGGCCATCACCTTATAATGCACGCTGCCGAACCGCAAGCCGTCCTGGAATGAAGTCGCTCTTGTACCCGTGAGAACCTCTTCCCAAGGGGAACCGTCCTCCAACTCGGTTGTGCCTGTTCTCAATACCGGATCGGTCAAGCTCGCCTCTTCATCATTGGTGCGGTACACATTGAACCAGGAGGCTTGCTTCGGCTTGTTCCAGTACAGCGTCACCTGATCCTTCACTTTGGCGGTGAAAGGAGTGACGATTCCTGCCGGAACTACCGTAACCGCTACCTCGCTGAATGCAGCCTCGCTTGCGGCGACAACGCCGGTATAGTAGGCGTACGGCAGGAAAGTAATCATCTTCGTGACATATTTCCAGTCTGTGCCGTCCTTGGAGACGAACGCGTACACCGTCTGCGAGTCATGATCCCGCATTAGCTTGATATACGGATACTCCGCCGCCGTATAGCCTTCAATGTTTGCGTTCAACGGACTTGCAGCCTGATTGGACCATTGGTGCATCGAGATCCGCGTACGGTTCTGAAGCACGAGGTTGCCGTTCTCATCCGAGCCGAAATAGATATAGCGGGCCTTGTCGGCGGTGAGCCGGTCGCGCAGCATGATGCCGCTTGCTTCACCGGCCGCGCTGTCCAGCTTCGCGCTGATCGAGCTGTTTCCGGCTGCGACCTGACTGACAACATGCAGCGAATCGTTAATGTCCCGCTTGTAAATGTGATTGTCGTCCCCTTCGCCCAGACCCGTCCCGTTAGCGGAGCCGATCGAGATAGACGAACCGTCGATCACAGCGCTTCCTGACGTACCGCCGAGACGGTCGTCCCGCCATGCCGTTCCCGGCAGGCCGGATACCGGCGCCGTCAAATCGACCTTTGCGCGCCAGGAATCCCAGCCTGCTCCGTTCCCGTTTACTGCGGCGACCTTGTAATAGTAAACCTTGCCGTTCTGAACCGTTGTGTCCTTGTAATCGTTGCCTTGAACCCCCGTTGCGACGGTCGTATAAGGACCCTCTTCCGATTCCGAACGTTTAATTGTGTAGGATTGTCCGCCGGAGGTTGTTTTCCAGGAGACGCCGACATAACCATTGCCTGCCAAAGCGTTCACAAAGTCAACATGGAACGGCTTCGGAGCAAGCTCGATATCCGATGTTAATTTCAATACCATTGCAGATTTGGGCGCTATGGTCACTTTTCCGCCCGCGACCGGAACGTTCGATCCCGTTACGAGGTCAAGCACCGTACTGCCGCTGAAATCCGCCGGCAGTTCAACGTCGAACGATTGTTCATTGCCATATGCCTCGCGTGTCGTGTTGAAAACCATGAAATATTTGCCGTATCTGGACGTTTGCAATTCCGGATAACCGGAATAAGGCGTGTCCGCTTCATGATTGTCACGGTCTACGGTCCCGACGCCCGGTTGATAAGAAATCGGCGCAACCTCGCCAACGAGCGCTTGCGGAGCTCCGCTCACTGAAGCTCCCTGAGGCGACATGTAATCGGTATCGAAATAAGAAGGACGAATATAGTAGTCTTCATACCGGAACCGGTTGTTGGTGGCGATCTGAACGACGTGACTGTAGTTGTCTTTCATCACATTAAGCTTGCCGTTGCTTACCGAACCTTTATTCCGGTAGAAGAGCGCGCCGAACATTCGGAAATCGCCGTCTTTTACCGACAGGTACAGATTGTCGATATCCGCCCATGCAAACTGCTCGTAATCGGCCGGATTGACGCCCAAGGCAGCGATTTCTTCGGGCTTGTAATAATCGAAATCGGTTTGCGGAAGAACTACCCCGGCCATCGCGTTGCCGCCGAACCGGCTGAAATTGGCCCGATCTCCCGTAACGTACTTGTACGCCTCGGCAAGACGGTAATTCCGCGAGCTGTTTGTTCCGCTGTTGCCGAAGTCGTTAGCGTTGAATAACTGGCGATCCGCAAGCTGCTGCTGTACGAAGCCAACCGCTTCTTTCGCATACTGCCAGTACTCGTCCCACTCCGGACCGCCGTATTTTTGCTCGTTTTGGGCCATCATCATTTCCAGAGAAGCATGCTGTATTCCCATTCCAAGCCCCACTCTAGCGCCGTACGCAGTGAACCCGGTTGAACTCTGATTTCGCTCATCCGTCACTTGTTCCGCTCTCATGACTCGTTTTCCGTTGTCATCCAGAGATGAGTAACGGACAAATCCGCGGGCATGAATGTTTTTTAGCGCCGCTTTCAGAAGCTCGTCATTGATTTCCTCGTCGCCGGCATGGCCGAGCGTTTTATAGAAAAAGTTCAGAACGTAGTTTGCCGCTTCGCCATAGTTGGCGACATAGCCGTTTTCTCTGGTCAGTCCCGCTTCCGTCAAGCCGGTGTAATGCTCGCCGTACGGCTTGCGGCGCACCACGCTGCCGTTCTCGTCCAGCTTGCTCTTGGCAAGTCCTTTACCGACAACGTGAACGAAATCGTCTGTAAATTTCGCTTGCCCGTCATGGTAGAACAGGGAATGATACAGATCCAGCTCTTCGCCGCTGGGACCGACCAGCACCTCTTCGCCGAGGAACGACCGGATCCCTACGGCCTCCAGCAAAATTTGATGGCTGCGCTCCTTGCCTTCAAAGAACGGAGAGCCGATGATGCGCAAGCCTTCGTGAGCTTCCCACGCGCCTTCATAAGTATAGAGCATCTGGTTATAGATATAGGACAGACGCGCGCGGGCAAAGTCGAAGTTCGCTTTCAGCACGCGTTCCCACGCTTCGCGTCGCGTCAGCTCGCCGCCGTTCCAGTCCACGCCCGCAAGAGAAAATTCGCCTTCGGTCGATCCGGTGACGAACGGCTCATCCAGAAATGCATTGAACGCATCTTCCCCATAAGCGGAAGAGTCCTTGATCAGGTTTTCCGCGATGTACAGCGCTTCGCCGAGCGCGCCGTAGTAGCCGCCCCAGTCTCCCTGATGGCCTCCCCTCAGCACCAATCTTGTATTGCGGTAATAATCCTTGACATGGTTGTCGATCGTTTTGAAGATACGCTGCAGCGCCGCCTGTTTCTCATCCGGCGTCTGCGCCGGAGACCAGCTGTATTTTAAAGCGCTCGCGTAAAATTTCAATTCATCCTGATAACGGATGATCGATAGCTTGCCGCCGGCATTGGAATCCACTTTGGCCGAATAATGGTTAAACAGGTTGATCATGTCTTGCATATAGCTGTCGATTCTCGCCTGCTTCTCCTCATTCGTCAAATCCGCCGCCACAATGGTGTCCGGATTCTGATCTTCCTTAAACTTATAGCCTTGCGGTTCTCCTTCCACATTCAGATAGGCCTGCGTATGGGCGTAGGCGCTATAGAAGCCTCTGGAAGAAGCCGTTACATTTCCCCACTGATTAAGCGTTCGTATCGTGATTTCAACGGTCTCTTTCCCGTATGTGGACTCCAGCGGAAGCATGACCGTATTGTAGTAAAAGCGATTCGGCAACCACGCGCCCTTGCTGATAGCTTCATAATCGCCATGTCTTAAGAAACCGACCTGCTCGCCGTTTATATTGACCACGCTGTTATAGCCCGAAGTGTTGTCTTCTCCCGCTAGTTTCAAGGTAAAGTAGTTGCGGAGATACGGATCGACCTTCATCGTAAACGTCAGATCCCCGCCCTGATCTTCCTGCGGTGCGAGCGGATTCGACACCCGGGCGGTTTCGCCCTTGAATCCGGTGATCACGCTTGTAAAGTCGCCTTTAAAATTGTGAGCGCTTTCAGAAACGCCGTTCCCGAAGTCAAGCTTGTCCAAATAGTCCGTGTCTTCATTCGCAGCATATACTCGATCAACCCCTTCAGGGATGATGAATTGCAACAGCATAACTGTCGACAGACAGACAGATAAGATGCGCGTTGCCACGGTTCTTTTCTTTTTACTCCAATACATGTCAACTTTCCTCCTTAAAAATAATAAAAGAAACGCTCCATCCATTCTCCTTTCCTAAAGTTTGCCGCATTTTGCTATGTTCTTGCCTTGCATCACCCCTTTAGCCAAGAATGAACTAACATTATATTACTACTATAAGTTATTAGTTATCCAATATAAATAAAATAATATTATAAATTATATAACAAAATTATGATTTTAAATCTCTCTCCGGGTGCAGACTGGTCCAGGATAACCCTCCTGTCGAGCAAAGAAAAAGAGACCATCACCTCAGTAGAAATAATCTTCTGGGATAGCCCCTTTTCTCAAGATCATAATCCGTTCCGAACAAATGGTTGAGCGGGATTACTCCTGCTCAACCATTTGTTCAACCGCTTACATTTACTTCGCTGCATTGTCCATCGCTGTTTGAATGATTTCCAAATAACGGTTCAGCTTCAGCTTTTCAAATCCTGCAACGTAAGAGTCCCAATCTTTATCCAGCTTTTTGTTTCCGGTGATGAATTGGATCATATTTTCTCCAATATATTTGTTGATATCCGTAGCCAGCAATCCGAATTCGTCTACTTCCGCCGGATCGATGAACAAGCCACTTGGAAGTATTTCATCCGGCTGGCGTCCGTCATAAAGCTTAGTCGCCTGGTACAATCTGAGCTCGTACCCTTCGCGAGACATGATATCCTGGGCAACCGCCCAAGACGCGCGGTGCTCTGCCGTCTTGACGAACGTACCGATCTCACTCCACGCATTGTTCAGCGCCCTCGTTTCTTCCGGCGTTTTGGAGATCAGCTTGTATTGGGCCGGTTCTCCGTTCATATCCAAATCGCCTGCCGCTCCGCGCTCCCAGTTCACGCCTTCTTCGCCCATTGTCATCCGGACCGTGCCCTCTTCGGACGCCATATAATCGGCGAGCCTGATGGCGGCGATTTGCTGCTCTTCGGTTGCCTTGTTAGTGATGGCAAAGTACGAAGCCCAGATTCCGCTACCGCCAGCCCCTGCCAGTTGAACGCCGTTCGGCCCCTTCAACGGAGGAATCGGCATATACTGTTGATGGACAGGATTGTCGGGCGGGATAAAGACATATGGATGCAACGCCGGAGCGACGCCCACCGTCGCAATCCCTTCCCTATTGGCCACTTGCTTATACGCCTCGCCGTCTTGGGACAAAGCGCCGAGATCGATTAAACCTTCTTTGTACAGTGAAGCAACGTATTCCAACCCTGCTTTAAACTCCGGCTTGTTTGCGGTTAAATCCACCTGGCCGTCATTGACCGTCATATAACAAGCGCCGCTATTGCATTCGCCTGGGTTGTTGTTAAAAATGAAGGCATTCATTAAATAAGATTCCAAACGGTTACCTTTGGAGCCGCTCAACGGTACCTCGTCATTCTGACCGTTGCCGTTCAAATCGTTATTTTTGAAGGCTCGAAGCACTTCCCTGAACTCCTCCGTCGTTGTCGGCACATCCATATCGACTGCCTCTAACCATTCCGTGTTAATCCACATCTTGGAGCCGAAGCCGCAGTGATAGCATTCGTTGATCGCCGGCAGTGCGTAAATGTTGCCGTCAGGCGCGGTAACTCCCGGTTTGTAGTAATCAATTTCTTTCATACGCTGCTTAATATTAGGAGCATGCTCCTCTATGAGATCGTTTAGCGGAATATATACGCCTTGCTTCCCCAACCTCATCTGTTCCGCAGAAAAAATCGGGTCGGACCAGGTCAGCATGAATACTTCCGGATAATCCCCGCTATTAAGGGTAAGCTGTCTCTGGTCTTTGATTACTTCATTTGAGTAGACTTGGATATCCAAATCGATATTCAACAATTCTTCTACTTCTTGCGTAAACTTGTTGGTATTATAATCCTGCTCAGGATCGCCGGCCATAAAAACCGAAAGTTTTACAGGCTCTGTGTTCTCTTCGTTTGGTTGCGTCGTGCCGGTTCCCTCGCCGTTCGTTTCGTTATTGCCTCCGGTTTCGTTGGAGGAACAGCCTGCCAACACCAAACTGACAATAAGCAGCAGGCCTAAAAATCGCGCCAATGGTTTCTTCATATATAAACCTCCCTTGTATTTGCCAAACCGTTCGTCTTTCCAAGTCATATCATTCTCTGCATCTACAAAACCCGTTTTATTCAGCAGGTTTACAATGCGCTCACCTCCCTCGAAGAATGACATCCTAGCCCTTCAAAGACCCGATCATAACCCCTTTGACAAAATGTTTCTGAATAAACGGATACAAAATGAGTACCGGCAAGCTGGAGATGACGATCAACGCATATTTCATTTGCTCAGCCACCCCTTGTCTCTCCATGGCTTCCGTAATGTTTGTCGGATTTTGATTTGCATTGAGAAGCAATATATTTCGAAGGACCAGCTGCAGCGGATACAGATCAGAGTCTCTGATATAGATCAATGCGTCGAAATAAGCGTTCCATCGTGCTACGGCAAAGAACAACACAAGAACTGCGATGATCGGCTTAGACAGCGGAAGCACGACGCGCATCAGAAACCCGATATCGCTGCATCCGTCAATTTCGGCCGCTTCCGCCAACTCATCGGGTATCGTGTTCTGGAAGAAGGTCCTCGCGATAATAATTTGAAAAACACCAAGCGCCTGCGGAATAATCAAGGCCCATCGCGTATCCAGGAGATGCAGATCCCTTATGACCAAATACACCGGGATTAATCCGCCCGAGAACAACATCGTGAAGGTCAGCAAAAACATTAGCAGATTACGCCCGTAAAAGGTTTTGCGCGAAAGCGGATAGGCCATCATAATGGTGACTGTGACAGCTACCAGCGTGCCTGCCGCCGCATAAAAAACAGAATTACCGAACCCGACCAGAACTTGCGAATTTTTAAATACGGTCTCGTAACCTACCAAGGTGATATCGACCGGATACAACCACACCTTGCCGGATATAACGGCGAACGGGCTGCTGAATGACGCGCTGACAATATAAATCAACGGATAAAGCACAGCCAATACGCATATCGACAGCACTACATAGAGTATCACAAGCAGCAATCTGTCCCCTGGTGATTCTTTTATCGTTTTTTTTGCAATCATGTCGATCCTCCCTTTACCACAAGCTGCTTTTTGTAATCTTCCTGGCCACCGCGTTGACGCTGACTAGAAGAATCAGATTGATAATGGAATTGAATAGCCCGACGGCTGTCGCATAACTGATATTCGAATTGAGTAAGCCGATTTTATACACATAAGTAGCGATGATTTCCGATGACCCCGCATTCGCCGCATTTTGCATTAAATAAATCTTCTCAAATCCGACAGACATAATGCTGCCAACTGCCAAAATCAATAAAATGACGATTGTGGGGAAAATGCCGGGAAGATCGACATTAATAATCTTCTGCCATCTCGACGCCCCGTCCACTTTGGCGGCTTCATACAGCGTAGGGTCGATACCCGACAATGCCGCAAGATATATAATGCAGCTGAAACCGGCGTTCTGCCATAGGTCCGACCAGACGACAAGCGATTTGAAATATCCGGGCTCTCCCATGAAATTGATTCTGTCCATGCCTAATGAAGCCAAGAAATTATTCAAAAGGCCGGATTGAGGTCCGAGCAGCAGCGATAACATCGAAACGATAATGACCGTTGAGATGAAATGAGGTGCATAGGTCACCAACTGCACGAACTTTTTGAAACGTTTGCCGACTTCATTTAATGCAAGCGCCAAAATGATCGGAATGGGGAACCCGACGAGCAGACCGTAAAGACTTATTCCCAAAGTATTTTTTATGATAAGCCAGAAATAGGGCCCTTCGAAAAAATAAATGAAATGTTTGAATCCCGCCCACGGACTCCCTGTAATCCCTTTCACAATGTTGTAATCTTTAAATGCCACTGTCGCTCCGTACATCGGATAATAGTTGAAAGTAATAAGAAAGCATATCGGCAATAAAATAAGCAAATAAAATTGCCAATGCCTCATTATTTTTTTGACTGCCGTTTTTCTCGGCGACTTCTTTTGAAACGGCAACGGTTTACCGGCGACTGCGGATTTCAGAGCGATCTCCTCCTTTAGCATGTGCACTTCCGATGATGATGTCGTTTGGCGAAAAAAGGTTGACAGCGCTTTCAGATCAATTGCAAATTCGAAGCCATCCGTCCGGCGATTGTCAATTTTCACCAACATAAAACATAATTACTATGCAAATATATTATAAGCCATTGATATTTCTGTATAAATAGAAATATAATATGAACTCTATAACAATATTACGATAAACCCCCCCTTCACCCAGCTTGCATTCCACTCGGAACATGATTCGTATACTAGGCTAGAATAAGAGACCGAATCTGATAGCCGGTCCCCCCGATTCTGCCTCATGGTTCTACAACCAGCTTAATAACGGTATCAAGCGGTTGCCATTTTTCTTTAGGAACTTTGATGGATATTCCCTGCTCATCTTGTTCGAAAGGAACCTCGCTGCCGTCCAGCAATTGGCAGCTCACGATTTGCCGCGGAGGTGCCGGCAAAACCATTTCGTCAAATACCGGCATATCTTGCACATGCAAATAGAGATGGTTTCCCTTGCAGGTCATGCCGTAAATATGGTCGACCGGCTCGAGCGGTCCCGGCCGCGTGCCGTAAATGGCTTCACCGTTTTTCTTCATAAACGCTCCGATTTGCTTCAATCGCTCTACTTGGCTTGCCGGTATTTCCCCATCCGGATTGGGAGCTACGTTGAGCAGCACATTTCCGCCGCGGACGAAACAATCAATCATGATTTTGATGATGTCATCGAGCGGCATGACTTTTTCTTCCGGTTCGTAGGACCAATGATACGCGATGGTGAAGCATTTCTCCCAATCGATGGGAATGATGTTGCCGGTAATGTCATGCGGACCTTCGTCGCATTGAAAATCACCGGTCCAGCCGGATCGCGGATTGATTACGCATTTCGGCTGGTTACTCCTTACCATCTCGTTTAACCTTACCGGCTCCCAGAACCATGCCGCATCGGCATCCGATCCGGAATGAGCCAGCCAGCCTCCGTCGTACCATAGAATATCGATCGTCCCGTATCGCGTGGTCAGCTCCCGGATTTGCTCATAGCCTTGTTTTTTCATCAACGCCGCGTTGTCCGCCAGCTCCTTCGGCTTGAAATATCCGGAAAAGCGCCAATCCATAGGCGAATAATACAGACCGACCCGGAGTCCGGCTTGACGAAAGGCATCCGTATAGTCTTGAACAAAATCGCGTTTCGCGGCGGAATGCATACTGTCGAATCGTCCGTAGCTGCCCGGGCTGTTCCATAGCGCAAAGCCGTCATGATGGCGGGTTACCATGACCGAATACCTCATTCCGGCTTCTTGGGCCAGGTTGGCCCACTCTTCCGGGTTCCATTTCTGCGGGTTAAACTGACCGGCCAGATTCGCATAATCGTCAGCGGGAATTTTATCGTTGAACATGGCCCACTCGCCGCGTCCAAGCATGGAGTAAAGTCCCCAATGGACGAAAAGGCCGAGCTTGGCATCCCGCCACCATTCCATGTCCTCATCAATAAGGTTCAGCCAAGGGGCCTCTATGCCTTCACGGCTTTTCAGCTTAATGCTGCTTTTCAGCATGGAAGAAAGCTCGGCATCTTGTAATTGTTTCTTTGTCATGTTCTGTGAAACTCCTTTGTGTAAAACATAATTACTTTATTTATATATTATAAATCAGATTTTACCCTAGTGAAATGACATTATATTATATTTTGTATAACAAAATTACGATTTAAATAAACAAAAGAGCAGCCCTCAAGGCTGCTCCTCATCTGCATCATGTTTCAGTGCAAATGCTTACGGTATTGATTCGGGGACAAGCCCGCGGCTTTCTTGAACGAGGTGCTGAAATAATGCTGCGATTCGTAGCCCGTTCTCTCCGCGATTTCATTGATCGACAAGTCGGTTTCGCTAAGCAGGCGAATCGCTTGCTCGATTCTGGTATGGGTTAGAACGTTGATGAACGAGGCGCCCACTTCCTGCTTAAACAGCCTGCTCAAATAAACGGCGGATACGTTCAATTCATGGGCAACGCCTTCAAGCGACAAATCCCGGTCCGCGTAACGTTCCGCGACCAATGCCTTCGTCCGGCGCACGAGCGGGGTTAAGCGTGTTTCATTGTTCACCGAAGCCTTGGCCTCCGCGTAAAGCAGCGGCACGTTGCCGGCCTGATTCGGCAGGTAGCTGGCCACGATCGCGATCTTGAGATACTCGGCAACGTCCAGCTCGATTTGCCTGAATACGGATGCGCCCGGCTTGCCCCATATCAATAAGACAATAAGTCCGACTTCATCCCGAAAATGAATGCATGTGCATTTCCGAAGATGCTCCTCCACAATATTTTCGATCGCAAACAGGAGAAGCTGCCGGTCCTTCTCGGAATAAAACGCTTTGCCTTTCGATTGCTCGGGCCATCGGATAACGCCTACATAATCCGGGGCTTCTTCCGGCATCCTCAAGAAGGCAAGCTGTCCGGCAACTTCCTCCGGTCCGAGATCGCC
This sequence comes from Paenibacillus harenae DSM 16969, assembly GCF_000422465.1. Taxonomy (GTDB): domain Bacteria; phylum Bacillota; class Bacilli; order Paenibacillales; family Paenibacillaceae; genus Pristimantibacillus; species Pristimantibacillus harenae. The sequence continues at coordinate 58,575 of NZ_KE383846.1, forward strand.
CTTCATCCATTCCAGGCAGAACCGCTCGCGGAGAAGGGCAAAGTTTTTCTCGATCTGCCTTGACGCCATCTGCAGCAGTTCCTCGTTGACCGACGTTTCCTCCAGCTTATGAACCAGCTTTCTCATCACTTCGGCCAAAGCCGACGGATTGACCGGCTTCAGAATGTAATCGTCCACTTCCAGCTTAATCGCTTCATACGCATAGCTGAATTCGTCGTGGCCGGTTATAATAACGATCTTGCACTGCGGAAGCCGCTCACGGATATGGCTGATCAAGGTCATGCCGTTCATGATCGGCATGCTCAAATCAACCAGCAGGATTTGCGCTTGCTTCTCTATCGCTAATTCCAAAGCCTCTTCGCCATCCTCCGCCTCCCCCACGACCTCCAGCTTCAGCTCCTCCCACGGAATCGAAGTCCGGATTCCTTCCCGGATAATCGCTTCATCGTCCGCGATTAATGTCCTCCACTTGCGAATCATGTGCGTTTTCCCCCCTCCGACGAATAACGGGATGACAGATCTTCACGATCGTGCCGCTTTTCTCCTTGCTTTCTATCGTAAGTCCGTATGGCTCGCCGAAGCCGAGCCGAATGCGTTCCTGCACATTGCGCAAGCCGTAGCTTGCGGTTGCGGTTGATCCCTTCGCCGTTTTCGCGCTCGCAGCGGCTGCCGAGACAGACGCAAGCGTCTCGCGTAATTCGGCAAGCCTCGCTTCCGTCATGCCGACGCCGTCATCCTCGATGACCACTTCCAGCATGCCGGCCGTCACGCTCGCCCGAATGGCGATCATGCCGGGCCCTCTGCGTTCCTTAATGCCGTGATAAATCGCATTCTCCACCACCGGCTGGAGGATCAGTTTCTGCACGAACAGGTCGCCGCAGGTTTCGTCCACGTCGATGCTGTAGTTCAGCTTGTCCTTATAGCGGGTTTGCTGGATCTTCAAATAGCTGCGGATATGATCGAATTCATCGGCCAGCGGAATGATCTCCCGTCCTTTGCTGAGCCCGATCCGGAACAGCCTCGACAGCGCCTCCACCATTTCCGCCGCTTGCTGCGCTCCGTCCTTGCGTGCGAGCCACTGGATCGTATCCAGCGTGTTGTACAAAAAATGCGGCTGGATATGGGCTTGCAGGCTGCGCAGCTCCGCCTCCCGCTTCAACCGCTGCTCTTCCCATACTTGCGACAGCAGCCGGGTGATTTGCGACAGCATTTTATTGAAGCTGCGCCCCAGCATGCCGACTTCGTCCTCCCGCTCTTCGGGAATCCGGATGCTCATATTGCCTTCTTCCACCTTGCGCATGAAGGACGACAATTGCAAAATCGGGCGGGAGATCGAATGGGATAAATAATACGATGCGGCAATTCCGAGCATGCATACGACAAACACGAAAAAAATCAAATACAAGTTAATGTCCCGAATTTCCTGCGTGCTGTCCTGTATGTCGAACACGCCCACTGTCGTCCAATTGGTGAAGGCCGACTTCTGGTAAATAAACTGCAGCTCCTGCCCGTTCACTGTCTGAGAAAACGTGCCGGACGGCTGTCGGCCGAGCAGCGCCGTATCCACGCTCCCGATTTTGGAGTTCTGCGGAGCATAGATTTGTTCCCCGACATCGTTGATGACCATTAAATAGCCGGATTTGCCAAGCCTTACATTGCGGACGGTCTCGGCTACGACCCGCAGCTTAAGATCGATCAGCACGACCCCCTGCGTACGCTGCGTATCCGGATCTTGAATCGCCCGAACGACCGATACGACCTCGTTGTCCCGGTAATTGGCATGCGTCGTCACGTTCCGGTCGTACGGGTGCCCGATCATCGTGAATATACCCTTGGCGTCGACCGCTTTCCTGTACCAGTTCTCCTCCGTTAAGCTTCGGCTGCTCTTCGCGTACATCTCGTTGCTGAAATAGTCGCCGTTTGCCCTCACCACCATAATGCCGGCGACCTCGGAATAAAGCGTCGTGAAGCTTTGCAGAAATTTGGACAGCTCATACTGTTTTTCATTCTCGTCGACCGCAGGATAGCCTTCGTTCAGAAAGGACTGGACACCCGTATTCATCGCTATAAAGTAAGATATGTTTTGAATATTGCCGGCATGGGAATCCAGAGATTTATTGACGTGATCGATGAGCTGCATCGTGTGCCCGTTCGCCTGCTTCTCAACGATGCCGTTGACCGTCCACGCCATTAACAAGCCGATGCATAATGCCGGAAGGATGCTGATCAGCAGAAAATGAAAGATGAACTTGTAACGAATCGACCAGTTGTTAAGCTGAAGCCATTTTTGGTGCAGTTTGAATGCCATCTTGCGCTCACCTTCCGCTTGCCGCATATACGGATCTTTTATTTTGCATAAAAATGATCGACATTGGCTGATGTGACCACCGTAATGCCTGTATCGACATTGACCGGCAAAGGAGGCACGTCCGCTTGCCACCAATCCGGCATCGGGTCCGCAAGCTCATGGCGAAGATGGAAGAGCTGCATCAGCGACCAATACCCCATGCTCCACGTTCCTTGCGCAAGAGTGGCGGATATCGTACCGCTTTTGACCATATCCAGCGTCCTCTTGTCCGTATCAAAGCTGATAATGTTGACCTGATCCAGCTTGCCTGCCCGAAGGATCGCATTGCCGGCTCCCACGCCGCCGTTCGCTTCCGTTACGAAGATGCCCCGCAGATCCGGATTGTCCTCCAGCAGCTCCAGGGTTTTCTGCTCGGATACCATTTGGTCGCCTTTGCCGTCCATAATGCCGACGAGCCGCAGCTTCGGAAACTCTTCGCGAAGCGTATCCTTGAAACCGCGCGTCCGCTCCTGATGGTTTAATTGATTAGGATGGGTAATGATGCCGACTTTTCCGCTCCCGCCCGTTAACTCGGCCATCTTCCTCGCGGCCGTGACGCCGGCGTTATAATTATTCGTGCCGATAAAGGAATACGCTTTGCTGCCAGGCGCGTCCGAATCGAACATGACGACCGGAATGCCCGCTTCCACCGCTTTGTCGATCGCCGCATTTAGCGCTTCGGAATTGATCGCGCTTACGGCGATTCCCGCAGGATTGCGGGCGATGACCTGCTCCAGCACCATCACCTCTTCCTGCACGTCATATTGCGTCGATCCCCGGTACTCCACCGATACGCCAAGCGCCTCCGCGGCATCCTCGAACCCTTTCAAGCCGTTCTTCCAATAATCAATGCCGGTCAAAAAATTGACCATCACGTATTTCTCGTCCGTCTGCCCGTGCAGACCGGCCGTATCGTTCAGCAGCCCGCTGTCGTCCTCCCTGATAAAAGCCACATACAAATAGGCGATAAGCGTTCCGATCAGAACGAGATATACGAGTAAAAGCTTTTTCAACGCCGCTCCCCCTATCTAACAGCCTTAAACCGCTTTCATAATCATACGGCAACGAAGCGCGGGGGGTCCACTGCCGTGAACGCCTCCGCGCTTTTGCAAATCATTTAAAATTGAGGATGCCCTGCCTTAAGCGGACTTATTCTTGTTGTAGAGATCGAAAGCGACGGCCAGCAGCAGGACAAGCCCCTTGATGCCTTGCTGATAATCGATGCCGAGGCCGATCAACGACATTCCGTTATTCATGACGCCCATGACGAGTCCGCCGATAATAGCGCCGAGGACGGTGCCGACGCCGCCGGTAGCGGACGCCCCGCCGATGAACACGGCCGCGATCGCATCAAGCTCGAAATTCACGCCGGCTTTCGGCGTTGCCGCGTTCAAGCGGGCCGCGAATACAAGACCGGCCAGCGCGGCAAGAACGCCCATGTTCACGAATACCCAGAACGTCATCTTCTTTGTTTTGACGCCCGACAGCTTTGCCGCCTTCTCGTTGCCGCCAAGGGCGTAAATATGACGGCCCATTACCGTTTTGCGCATGACAAAGGTATACGCTACGATCAGAACGAAGAGCATGATCAGGATGTTCGGCAAGCCTTTATAGGATGACAGCACGAAAGTGAACAGGTTGATGATCGCAAGGACTCCCGCCAGCTTCAAGAGGAAGAAAGGGACCGGCAGCAGCTCAAGCTCATACCGTGTCTGAATCATGCGGCCGCGCCATTCCATGAACAAATAGAGCACGGACAGCACAATGCCGACGATAATCGTGAGGAGATGGATATCCCAATTCCCCGGAACATCCGGAAGAAAGCCCGTGCTGATCGCGCGAAACCCTTCCGGAAAAGGCGCGACCGATTTGCCGTCGAGCACGAGCATCGTCAGCCCCCGGAACAGCAGCATCCCCGCTAGAGTGACAATGAAGGACGGTATCCGTACATAGGCGACCCAGAAGCCCTGCCAAGCGCCGACTGCCGCGCCGATCAGGAGCGACAATACCATCGCGGCCGGGAAGGGCATGCCGTACTTCACCATCATGATAGCCGATACCGCGCCGACAAAAGCCGCAATAGAACCTACCGACAGATCGATATGGCCGGTTATGATGACGAGAAGCATGCCGATCGCCAGAATAAGAATGTAACTATTTTGCAAAATAAGATTCGTAATGTTAAGCGGCTTTAAAAGAATGCCGTCGGAAAGAAATTGAAACAAAAGCATGATTAAGATTAAAGCAATGAACATGCCGTATTGCCGCATATTGCTGCGCAATAATTTCAGAGCGGTCTCCACGCTGATTCTACCCCCTGGTCGTCGTCATATATTTCATAATCGTTTCCTGGTTGGCCTCGGCTCTCGGAACCTCCCCGGTAAAGCGGCCTTCGCTCATTACATAGATCCGGTCGCACATGCCGAGCAGCTCGGGCAGTTCGGAGGAAATCATCAGAATTCCTTTGCCTTGCTCGGCCAATTGATTAATAATCGTATAGATTTCGTATTTCGCTCCGACATCGATTCCCCGCGTAGGCTCATCCAAGATGAGCAAATCCGGACCCGTGAAGATCCATTTGCTGAGCACCACTTTCTGCTGATTGCCGCCGCTTAAGTTGCCTGTTTTCTGATGAATGCTCGGCGTTTTAATTTTCAGCTTCTTGCGGAAGCCTTCCGCCTCGGCGATTTCTTGATAATCGTCTACGACGAACCATTTGGATATGCCGCGCAGGTTGGCCAGCGTCGTATTCCGTTTGATGTCGTCCATCAGGACAAGGCCGTATTCCTTCCGGTCCTCCGTTACGTAAGCGATGCCTTCGTCAATCGCTTTACTGATGTCGTTCAGCTTGATCTCCCGGCCTTCTTTATAGAGTTGTCCGCTGATCTTGCTGCCGTAGGCTTGTCCGAAAATGCTCATCGCAAGCTCCGTGCGGCCCGCGCCCATCAATCCGGCGATGCCGACCACCTCGCCCCGCTTGACGTCGAAGCTGACATCGTCAATAACCTTCCGGTCCGCTTCCGCCGGGTGATACACGTTCCAGCGTCTCGCTTCGAACAGCACGTCCCCGATCTTCGGCTCCCGTTCCGGATAGCGGTTCGTCAAATCGCGTCCCACCATTCCTTTGATAATGCGGTCTTCCGTAATGCTGTCTTCCTTCACGTTCAGCGTCTCGATGGTTTGCCCGTCGCGCAAAATAGTAATCGAATCGGCTACCTTCATGATTTCATTCAGTTTATGGGAAATAATAATGGAGGTAATCCCCTGCTCCTTGAACGACAGCATCAGATTAAGCAAATTTTCGCTGTCCTCTTCGTTAAGCGCAGCCGTCGGTTCGTCCAATATGAGCAGCTTGACTTCCTTGGACAACGCTTTAGCGATCTCAACCAGCTGCTGCTTGCCGACGCCCATCGAACCGGCAACCGTATTCGGCGATTCCGGCAGTCCAACCGTGCTCAGCAGCTCCCGGGTGCGCACGATCGTCCGGTTCCAATCGATAACGCCGCGCTTCATCCGCTCGTTGCCGAGAAAAATGTTTTCCGCGACCGACAGCTGAGGGATAAGCGCCAGCTCCTGGTGGATAATAACAATGCCGAGCTGCTCGCTGTTCCGAATATTTTTAAATTCGCAGGTATTCCCCTTGAATAAAATGTCGCCTTCATAAGTTCCGTGCGGGTATACGCCGGATAACACTTTCATGAGCGTTGATTTGCCCGCTCCGTTCTCGCCCATCAATGCATGGATTTCGCCTTGTTTTACCTTTAAATTAACATTCTCCAGCGCTTTCACGCCCGGAAAGGTTTTGGTGATCCCGCGCATTTCCAATATCACATCAGTCAAAGCCATCACCATGCCTTCAAAGAAATTGAAAAGATGTAAGGACGGCCCGAAGGCCGCCGCGTTATAACTCCGTTGAGCGCCGCTGATAACCTTTATTTCAATTCGTCTTCGCTGTAATAGCCGGAATCAATCAATACGGCCTTGTAATTTTCCTTATCGACCGATACCGGCTCGAGCAGGAAGGACGGAACCACCTTCACGCCGTTGTCGTACGTTTCCGTGTCGTTAACCGTTGCTTCTTTCCCTTCGATGACGGCTTCAGCCATGCTTACGGCCACCTTGGCCAGCTCTCGCGTATCTTTGAATACAGTGGAAGTCTGCTCGCCGGCGATTATCGATTTAATGGAAGCAAGCTCCGCATCCTGTCCGCTGATGACCGGCATCGGCTTGTCGCCGGAGCCGTAGCCTACGCCTTTCAAGGAAGAAATAATACCGATGCTGATGCCGTCATAAGGCGACAGTACGGCGTGCACCGTATCGCTGGTATAATTGGCGCTGAGCAGATTATCCATTCGGGATTGCGCGGTCGCTCCGTCCCAACGAAGCGTCGCCACTTGCTCCATGCTGGTCTGGCCGCTCTTCACGACAAGCTTGCCGTTATCGATATACGGCTGCAGAACAGACATCGCGCCGTCGAAGAAGAAGTAAGCATTGTTATCGTCCGGCGAGCCGGCGAACAGCTCGATGTTGAACGGTCCCTTGCCGTCCTTCAGGCCAAGCTTCTCCTCCAGGTAAGAAGCCTGAAGGACGCCTACCTTAAAGTTGTCGAATGTCGCGTAATAGCTGACATGCTCGGTATTTTTGATTAAACGGTCGTATGCGATCACTTTAATGTCCTCGTCGGCCGCCTTCTGCAGCACGTCCGTCAGGGATTCGCCATCGATCGAAGCGACAACCAGAACCTTGACGCCTTTCGTGATCATGTTCTCGATTTGGGAGACCTGATTTTCGATCACGTCTTCGGCGTACTGCAGGTCTACCCCGTAACCGAGCGCTTCAAATTCGCTCTTCATGTTGGCGCCGTCGCCCACCCAACGCTCGGACGACTTGGTCGGCATCGAGATGCCGACCATTCCTTTGCCGCTGTCCCCTCCATCTGTGCTGCCGCCGTTCGATTGGGTGCCGCCATTGCCGCCGCAAGCCGCCAAAACCATAATAAGCGCTGTCATAACAATAAATGCCAATGTCTTTTTCATATCCGTCTAACCCCTCTCGCTTAATCGGTGAAATTTTGTTGATAGATGAATCATACATGGACAGGCCCGGCGAATCTTTGCAATTCGTTTACCTCTTTTTATAAAAAATAAACTTAAATGCTAGATAAGTTGAACCAGAGAATTGCGCGACTCGAGTGGAGAGATATGGCTGACACATGCCACTTGATTCGTTTAACGGACGCCACATACGTTATTTGCGCAATATCGGCCATTTTAAAAATGTAACGGAGCTGACAGACGCTATTTCCCGATTTCAGCTCATTTTCGGGCTGAAAATCTTCGGATAAGGCCTGTAGCAGCCGTTACAATTTTGAAACATGCTTTTTTAGCAAATTAGGGCTCAGACAAGGCTGTCGATTAAATGTGGGGGTTTTAAAACTTGCTGCATTCCACCGCCGTTGCCCGCTCTAACGGTTGCTGCAGAGGTTATTTGGCTTATTTGGCGCCCACTCAGACTCTAACGGTTGTGAGCGCGGCTATTATCGTGATTCTATTGATTATAGGAGCATTTCGCATCATTAGGTCCTGTGGCGACCGTTAGCATTGACAGTTAACCCGTTAGGTGACCATTTGGACTGCAAAAAGCGACCACTTCGTTTCTCCTGAACGATTGGCTCTCTCCGCTCCGCGGTTTCGTTTCTTATGTTTAACTTATATAGATGGATAGAAATAAAAAAAGCAGCAGCTAAAGACTCAAAAAATAAAGTCTTAGACTGCTGCTGCTTTATTAACTAACGTTACCCCGGCGTTACCTGTTATGCTGCCGATTTGTAAACCCGATAGCCGTTGATTTTTCTAACGGAGGATACAACCGCTATTGAAGCGATAACTGGTGTCTTGAAATACTAACGGAGCTGAACGCCACTATTAGTGGGAAACTTGAATCATTTCTTTAAAAATGGATCGAATAAGGGCGCTCCTTTCCGTTAGATTTAGATAAGCCGCTATTTGAGAAGAATTGTTTTTCCATCTATCTTCAAAACATATACTGAATCAATAAATGCCAATGCTTCTGAACATACGCAGCTGTTTCTTCATGGGATAGCTTATCCAAAATACGTTCTGATTCAACAAGCAATATTTCATCTATTTCTTTGTCACGCGGCTTTAAATCATTTTGATTTCCAATAAACTCAACAAGGAACATGGTTGTTTCCTGTCGTTCATAACCAATCCGTTTCCTGACGTCATCGGTAAAATCTAGCATTATTTTCTCAGGAAGTTCTTGTTTTACTATATATTTATCTGTTCCTGTCTCCTCATACAATTCTCGAATAACCGTATCCTCTAAGCTTAAATCCCCATCTTCCAAACCGCCTTTTGGAAAATCCCAAACTCCGGATGGCTCCCTAAAAGTATTCATTACTTTATGAATTAAAACGAATCGTTTCCCTTGATACGCTATAGCTCCCACCGCTTTTCGAACGGTTTGATAATGCGAAATATCCCCATGCAGTTCAATGTTGAAATCATTACCTTCAATAACAATTTTGTTTAATGCGGTAGGTTGAATGATTGGCGGAGTCCATAATTGTTCAAGGGGATCTCCCTTAAAAAAAGACATGATAACTTTAAGCGCAATTGCATGAGTAACAATTAGAACATTGCCACCCTTATGTTCAGATATCATATCTTTTACTTTTGGAATTAATCGATCTTGTAGCTGAAAAAAAGATTCGCCGCCGTTTGTAGGTTTATACAGATGCGGGTCATTCCAAAAGGCTTTATGCTCATCAGGGAAACTGCTTTCAATTTCCGCTCGTCGTTTCCCTTCCCAAGAACCCAAATTGATTTCCATCAGGCTGTCACATGAAGAAATATGTATTTTTCGCTTATCACGAATTATTTCGGCAGTGTGGCATGCTCTTTGACTCGCACTGGAGTAAATGGCATCGAATTCAATATCCTTGAGTGAGGTTCCCAGCCATATCGCTTGACGTCTACCCCATATAGTTAAAGGCGAGTCTTTATGACCTTGTAGTTTACCTTCAACATTCCATTCCGTTTCACCATGTCGAGTCAAATATAACGTCGTCTTCGTCATGAAGTGCCTCCTTTATCCTTCAATATCTCTTTAAATCCGTGCTATAGTTGGCTTTAAATTTGTATGTCGCAACCGTCAAAACGTTGATCGGATTGAATGAGTTTTACCGCATCCATTACTGCTTTCTGTTGAATTTCCGAGAGCCGACCTTCATCTCCATTCCAATTATGGAGCCACCAGAAAAACGAGCATATATTTCGGTAGTCCATAAACATCGGAATCTGCTGTAACCAGTGCTTATCAAGATCATTGTGCTTAATGTACCCTGTTAAGAAATCATTCAGGAAGCGCTTAGAGAATTCATTTTTTATTTTTCGATCATTGGCTGGGGATCCCCACCAGTTAGCATGAGTTGCCGCTATTGCAATGTCCAAGGCAAACCAACCATATATACTATCATCAAAGTCAAAAACCGTGATGTCTCCGTTATCTATATAAAAATTATTCATCCCGTTTTATACCTGTAGCATCATATGACTCTGAAAGTCGATGCATTTTCCCCATTGTTTCTCCCCACTTATTGAAAATAGCCGTTCCCCACATGTGTGGTTGGTCTTTTTCAAAGAATCGCCCTGTTGCCATCTCGAATGCCGTAGCAATGGCACACTTATCAGCATCATAATAAATAACGGCTAACTGACCATCATAGCTCTTAATAGGTAACGAAACATGTACTCCATTGTTGGCTAAGTAGTAGACCCACTCAACTTCTGCTTTTATTTTTCCAATAAAAGCAGAGGGCCGCTGAGATAACCGTAAGATATGAGGCTTATTGTTTTTAGTAAACCGGTATACTTCATTCGTTGAGTTACTAATAAAGAGCAAAGTCTCCAAATCGAATTGAAAGGACGTAGCCGCTTTTTTCAATACTCCTTCATTTACCATAATGCACCTCCACATATCTTAGTTCACCGGCCGGTATTAACTTAGACTAATACATATTTTCGGGAAATTGTAGACTTATCTTTTTGGCTCGATTAAACTAATAATTAAGTACAAGGTGATTTTCCATTATTACGTTAATAAAATACAGGCTGCCGTTTGATAACGGCAGCCTGTATTTTATTATAGTGTTCATTACCTTATGCTATTAGGCTTGCGTTATCGCTCGATAATCCCGGTGGTAATCTTCATGTTTGCGGCATAGGTCAGAGATACGTCGCACTTCTCTCCTTAAAGTCAGTGATAACGATTTCAGCTTGCCTCTTATAGTCTTGATCTTAACTATGGAAGGTATTCTTGCAAGAAGGGGGCAGCTTCAAAAGGATTGTCGACGTTAGTTAATCGCCCCCCATACAAAATGTCGAAAATTAGTCATTAAGGACTAAATTAAGCCAACAAGAAAGCTGACACTCATTCATAAGCGTCAGCTTTCTTCGAATATAAATATAATTATTCCGGGCCGTTAAACAGACTGCTAATCGTTTAATGCTTTCTTCAAGGCTTCCAGGTTGTTGGTCATAATGCCGATATAGTCGAGATTGTTTTTCTTGTCCTCGTCCGTCAGCCCTTCGATCGGATTAAGCACATCCGTTTTAGCGCCGATCTCATCCGCGATCGTCTGAGCGATCTTCGGGTCGACGAGCGTCTCAAAGAAAATCGTATTAATCTCATGCTCTTTCGCAAAAGCAACCACTTCCGCCATCTGCTCTGGAGACGGTTCCTGATCCGGCGACAGCCCCGCAATCGGAACCTGGGTCAGACCATATTCCTTGGCAAGATAGCCGAATGCCGCATGTTGGGTTATAAACTCGGTATGCTTAACGCCTTGAAGTCCGGATTTAAAAGCATCATCCAGTTCTTTCAGTTTAGTAATATAAGCATCCGCATTCGCCTTGTAATCATCCTTATGCGCGGGGTCAGCTTTCTCGAATGCTTCTTGAATCGCAAGCACCTCCTGCTGCGCCAACACCGGACTCAACCAGATATGCGGATCGAGGCTCCCCCCCTCTTCTTCGTGCTCCTCTTCGTGCTTTTCCTCCTCATGACCTTCTTCTTCATGGCCATCTTCTTCATGACCATGCTCTTCGCCTTCCATCAGCTGTATTCCGCCAATTGCTTCTACCACAATACGCTTATCATTTGGAGTGCTTTCTAGTGCTTGCTCTGCCCAGCCTTCGACAATTCCGTTATAGATGAATATATCTGCTTCTTTAATATTAGCCATATCCTTGGCGCTTGGCTCCCAATCATGCGGTTCGCTGCCGGCAGGAATCAAGCCAATGACGTCAGCGTGCTCTCCGGCAACCTGCTTACTGAATTCGTACATTGGATAAAAGGTTGTTACAACCTTCAACTTCTTACCGCTGTCCGCAGACTCGCCGCTGCTGTTATTCATACCCTCGTTATTTCCTCCGCACCCTGCCAATAGTAATGCGGTTACTGTAGAAATTAGAAATATTTTGCTAGACCATGCTTTCATTTTCTTTACCTCCGGTTGTATGAATGGATGAATTCTTCGTGAAACGAGGAAATGCGGTACTAACGGTGTCCGCTTTACGATTTGAATGTTTGCTTCTTAATTTGCCCGCATGTAACATCAGCTTCTTGGCAGCAATTCCGGCAACCAACAGAACTAAGAGTACAATCGCAATTGTCCCTCCGGGCGGCGTACTAAGTTCATATGAGGCGGTTAGACCTGAGAAGACGCCAATTAATCCAATTCCCATTGCGATGAACAGAGCAGATGTAAAGCTTGGCGAAACCCGGATTGCAAGCGCAGCGGGCAATACGATCAGTGAAGATACTAACAGCACGCCGACAATCGGCATAGCTGCAGCGACAATCATTCCGGTAATTATGCTGAAGATAAGCGAGATCCATTTGACCGGAATACCGTTCGTCGCGGCCGTCTCCTCATCAAAGGTTATTTGATACAAAGGTCTGCGGAACACAATAAAGAATATGGCCCCAATTAAGGCTACTGCGATCATTAAAGACAATTCGGTTTGATTCACCGCTACGACGGAGCCGAACAAATAAGACGAGAAGCTTTTATTCATGCCTTGATTCAAGCTCATTAGCACAACCGCACTGGACAAGCCGCCAATCATAATAATGGCTGTAGAGATCTCGCTGTACGTCTTGTACGATCTTCTTACATATTCCACAGCAATGGCTCCTGCAATCGCAATAACAAAACCCGTAAGCGACGGATTAAGTTGAAGATATGCGCCTCCTGCTACTCCCGCCAGCGAGACATGCGAGAGCATATCAGCCATCAGCGCTTGGCGCCTAAGCATGAGATACACGCCAAGAACAGAAGCAACCAGAGCGATTAGCCCGCCGGCGAAAAATGCCCGCTGCATGAAGTCGTAGTGCAGCATTTCCATCCTCCTTCCTCCTTCTTTTCCAGCTCAATAATACGGTCCAGGTAGGAGTGAACCTCTGTAAGACTATGGGTAACCATAACGACGGTCCGTCCATGCTCTTTCACATGATGATGCATCAACTCATAGAAGCCGAATCTGCTTTCCTGATCCATACCGGTAGTCGGCTCATCCATTATGAGTAAGTCCGGCTGCTGCGCTAATGCGCGGGCAATGCAAATTCGCTGCTTCTGCCCTCCTGAAAGCTCGCCGATCTTCCGGTTACGATGCTGCCACATGCCCACCTGGCGAAGCGCTTGCTCCGTAAAGGCGTGATCTCTATGGCTAAGCTTACGAAGCCAAGAACCCCTCACATAAGTGCCCGATAGAACGAATTCTAGAATCGTACTGGGAAATCCGCTGTTGAACGCGGCAATCTGCTGTGGAACATATCCAATAACCAGCTTCTTGCCGCTCTGATTCCGCTTAGCTAAGTAAACGTCGCCGCGCCAAGGCTTAATCAAGCCAAGCGAAAGCTTGAGCAGCGTCGTTTTGGAAGCGCCGTTAGGGCCCGTTACCGCGACGAATTCGCCGGAATAAATATCCATGTTCGCACTCTCTAAGCAGGGCACGTCGCTATAACCGAACACCACTTTATCCATGGAAGCAAGGAGCAATGGAATCATCCTTTCATTCATAAAATTTGAAGAAGGTTATGCCGACATCGTACCGGCGTCTTCTCCGATGCCTCGCCGCTGACAATTGCCGCAATAGCCGTAAATCTCAAATTTATGTTTTACAATCTGAAAATGATCAGGAGCCTGGAAATTGTCCATTGGGCATGTTTCGAGCGGAAAAACACGGCTGCATGTTAGACAGATTAGATGATGATGATGGTGATTCCGTTCGAAGCAGCCAACTCGATATTTAATGCTATCCTCAATCTGAAATCGCTCGATTACACCTAACTCCTCTAACAATTTCAAATTACGATAAACCGTATTAAAGCTAAGACCGTTGTATTTATCGACCATACCAAGAAACACTTCCTTAGCCGACAAAAATCCTGTGGCATTAGCGAACAGCCGGGCAATCGTTCTGCGTTGTTCTGTTATTCGCAGACCATGTCTGTTCATGGACTGAACAATAAGCTCTGCATCCCGTTCCTTCACTGGCCGCACCGCCCTTCTAAATTACTTCGTTTATAGTTAGTAATTATTACGATGTGAAAGCAAGAAAAAAACCGATCGAAATCGGTTAATAGTAATAATTACGCTTAATGTAGTTTATCAGCTGCCTTCTTATTCGTCAATTGATTAGTTTGGCATCTTGCTATAGCAACTTCTTCTTTCCCGGCTTGATTTACGGTTTTATAAATCTTCGACTTTATTTAAATTTTGCACATTAAACAAACGAGCATACCCTCCCTCTTTTCTCATTAGTTCATCGTGTGTACCTTTTTCTTTAATCACGCCGTTCTCGATAAGTACAATTTGATCCGCATGAGTAATCGTCGACAACCGGTGCGCGACAATCAGGGTAGTTCTGTCCTTAGCCAGTTTCTCAAGCGATGCCTGGATCAACTGCTCCGATTCCAAATCGAGCGCCGAGGTCGCTTCATCAAGGATCAAGATTCTGGGATTTTTAAGAAATACTCTGGCAATGGCAATTCTTTGCTTCTGTCCCCCCGACAGCTTTACGCCCCGTTCCCCGATCTCCGTCCCGTATCCGTCATGGAGGTTCGAGATAAATTCATGAGCATTGGCAGCCTGGGCCGCTTGAATGATTTGATCTTCCGATGCATCAGGATTTCCAAAGAGGATATTTTCACGGACGCTGCCGCTGAACAGAATATTATCCTGCAAAACCATTCCGATTTGACTCCGGAGACTTTTGATGGTGATATCTTTTATATCCGTATCGTCAAGCCGAATGATTCCTTCTTGAATATCGTAAAACCTTGGAATCAAACTGACTAGCGATGATTTGCCTCCTCCGCTCATGCCAACGAAAGCTACTGTTTCGCCTGGTTGGATACTAAGCTGTACATGATTAAGAATCCATTCTGAATTCGCTGTATAACGAAAACAGACCTCGTCAAAATCAATTTTTCCTTTTACATCGTTTATGGAATTCGCATTTGATGAATCAACAATTTCATAAGGTTCATTCATGAGTTCAATTACCCTCTCCAGCGAGGCAGATGCCTGAGTTAATTCCGTTGATGAATTAACGAGTCGGCGCAGAGGACTATAAAGTCGGTCTAAATAAGCAAAAAATGCGATAAAAGCACCTAACGTAATATTCCCAAGAATCACCTGGTAGCCTCCATAACATAAAACCAATAAGGGAGCCATGTCCGTTAGGGTGTTAATGATCGCGTTCGTTAATGCATTCCATTTGGTAAGCGCTAATGCCCTTTGCAAAAAGGTTTGATTTTTATGATCGAAATGGGCTCGTTCCACTTTCTCAAGCGTAAAACTTTTAATCACTGGCATACCGTTAACCCGTTCAAACAAATAGCTTTGCATATTGGCCAGCGCCTGTGACCTTGATTTCGTATACTCTCTTAATCTCTTGTACAATTTTTTGACCGATATTGCATATAAGGGAAAAACGGCAATGGAAACTAACGTCAGCTCAAAATCCATGTAGAACATAAATCCAAGAGCGATCGACAAAGTGAATATATCCAGCCATACATTCATCATCCCGGTTTCGACAATACTTTTTGTTTGTTCGGCATCATTGATCATCCTGGATATAATCTCGCCGGCTTTATGATTTTGATAGAATCTTAAAGACAATTTTTGGATATGGGCATAGAGCCGATTACGCAAATCGTAGAGAATCCGGCTTGTAATTAACTGGGCAAAGTATTGCCTAAAGTATTCAATAGGCGCTCTGATCAAGACAAAAAGTCCAAATGCAAGCAGCATAACATAGATTAGTTTTTCAACCTTCACATCCGTTGGCTGATTGCTTAGTATTAAATCGTCAACGACATATTTCATTAAAAGCGGAAGCGTCATGGGGATTGCAAATTTAATCATTCCAATAATTACAGTTACGAGTACAAGCTTCCAATACGGTTTCACAAACGAATAATAAGATTTAAATATGGACATTGCGTTCTCCTCATCTTTCAACAACACCTTAGCAGCGTATTCGTCCTCTCGCGCCTAATCGCTACCGTTTATGACCAACCAGAATCATTCGTGGAGAAACAGCTGCAACGTACTCCGAGCCCGAGTAATCACCATATGCTTGATCTAAGACAAGGGATGTGCCTTGCAGCATTCGCTCAAAATCAGTAAAGGTGTACAGCTTCACTTGCTCTATGTAGTGTCGCGGCGATCCTTCTTCTTCGCAGACTGCAATCTGTTTCTTCACCATGCCGTCTTCCACTCTTCTTACTTCACGAATCGTGACGCTGTTCTCTTTACGCTCAGATTCGTGTATCAAGCGTGAAACTACAACATCGGGGTTCAAGTAGTCGATGATCCATTTCCCGCGCGGCTTTAACACTTTGTCTATCTCCGAAAGCACCTTGCGGTTCTCCTCATCTTGATCAAAGTAACCAAACGAAGTAAACAAATTAACAACAGCGTCATACGCATGCCTCGGAAACGGAAGGCTGCGCATATCGCCTTGAACCCAGCGGACGTTAGAAGCTGTATCCTTCGCTCCTGCCTCCGCAAGCAGCACCTCCGAAAGGTCAAACCCTGTCACGTCAAAGCCGAGATCGGCCAGACGAAGCGAATGCCTTCCCATCCCGCAGCATAAGTCGAGGACTTTCGCCTGGTTTGGCAAACGAAGCCATTGCATCATTTGCGCGACTTCCCCCTCCGCCTGCTCCGCATTTCGATGGGTATATACGGTTAAATAATCGACGCCAAAGCTTTGTTCATACCAGGACATATTTGTTCCTCCTCTTGCAAGAAAAAAATTCGTCTGTTACCCCTTTGCTATTCCTTCGACCGCTCGGTCTGAAGCGATAAATTGCCGATCGAACGAGTACAAGATCTGCTCCTCCAACTGCTGCCCTTCAACATGCCTGCGGACTAACTGCCTGCCCGTTTCAGGGTTGATGTCTTTGTACCATACACCCTCGGGGTAAGCGATAACGACGCATGCGTCTGCACAACGTCCATTACAACGTGTCCGTGTCGTATGAATCAGCTTGTCGGCGCCAAGCTTCGTAATTTCATCCCGAATCGCTTGGGTTACTTCCTCGCCGCCCCGCTTCATGCAGCTGCCGCCGTTGCAAATGAGCAAGTGACACCGGGTCTGCTGCAGATTCCATGTTGTCATAGGATATCTCCTCTCCTCTTGCTTTGACAAAAAAAGGGCTAGTATCTATAATAAATCGTAACAATTACGATTATATGTGCAAATCATTGCATATACAAGGAGTAGACACATGTTTTCACACAAAAACTCTTTTCCTATCCGTTCCTTACTGTGGAATGCAGAAATGAGGAATCGATTCATCTGCATGACGCCGTTGCGAAGCTGAATGTAATCAAAGCGTAAGCGAGGGGAGATTATCATGAGCAAAGTTCCCGTAATTATTCTAAGCGGTTTTCTGGGAAGCGGTAAAACGACATTGCTTCAGAGACTGCTTCAAGAGGCGAATCGTCTCCAACTGAAATCAGCAGTATTAATGAACGAATTGGGACAGTCCGACGTGGACGGCGGGCTAATCCATTCCGACATGCCGGCCGCATCTCTGGAGAAATTGCTGGATGGATGCATTTGCTGCAGCAAAAAGTCAGAGGTTGCAGTCAGCGTAAGACGGCTAATAGATCAGCATCCCGATGTTCTATTCATCGAACTCACCGGTGTCGCAAATCCGGAGGAGGTAGCCGACGCGCTAACGGAGCCTTTCTTGCTGAACCGTGTGGAGCTTAGACATATCATTACGGTGCTTGACTCGGAATGGGTGCTGGAGTATAACAGTCTATTTAATACGGATCAAGCTCTTAAACGCACGCTGCGTCGTCAGATGGAGGTCGCGGATACAGTCCTAGTCAACAAAACAGATCTGGTTGCGTCTTCACAGCTGCTAAAAATCGAAAAAACGGTAAAAAAGCAAAACGCTACGGCCGTCATCCACTTCACCCAACACAGCGAGATGGTTATGACGGAAGTGTTCTCAGGCTTACGGACTTTAGTCTACAACGCACCAACGATAAGGAATAGCTTTAAAGTCGTTGGACCTATTCGTAAACAAGAAACGGCCGCCCCTACATACGATCATCAACATGAGCATAATGGTCAGGCAGACGCTGCTGCAACGGCTTCGTTCAGCAGAGTTCAAACCATCACACTACCTGTGGCTGAACATACAACGATTACGGTGAAACAGATCGAGCAATTTTTGCAGCAGTGGGGAGAACAGCTGCTTCGGGCGAAAGGGTATGTGACGGTATATGATAAAAAGAATAAAAACCAACTTGTCCAGTTTGCCGGGAGACGCATCAATTGGGAAATCACGGATTATCAGGGTCCCTCTTATCTCGTCCTTATTGGAATTGATTTGAACCGAGAGCGAATCGAGGAGGACTGGATTCATCTGCTAGGCTAACGTTGACAGATTAATTACATGGCTGGTCGGCGTTTCGCGGACAATCGCCCGGACGTGTATTTCGGTATTTGACAGAAGCTAAACCTGACTCTATACTCTTATTAGTAATAATTACGAATAAGTCAAAAAATATATTTAAGGAGTGATTTCCTTGTCATTTGCAGAAAACATAGATCAACGAATTCCTGTTTCTGTTCTGACCGGATTCCTTGGCGCAGGGAAGACCACATTGCTTAATCATATCCTGACGGCTGATCACGGGCAGAAGATTGCGGTCATCGTCAACGAATTTGGCGAGGTCGGGATCGATAACCAGCTTGTGGTCGGAGCCGACGAAGAAATTTTTGAAATGAACAATGGCTGTATCTGTTGTACCGTTCGTGGTGATTTGATTCGCATTCTAGGTGAATTAATGGATGCCAAGCGCGGTGTCAGCGACCGCAAAGCGGACTTTGATCGGGTTGTCATTGAAACAACGGGACTAGCTGATCCAGCGCCGGTAGCACAGACATTCTTTGTTGACGAGGAAATGGCTGAATTTTATAAACTGGACGCTATCATCACAATGGTCGATGCCAAGCATGCGCCGCAGCACCTGGATGAGGGTCACGAAGCCCAAGAGCAGGTAGCCTTCGCCGACGTTATTTTGCTCAATAAGACCGATCTTGTCGATGCAGAAGAGTTAAAAAAGCTGGAGCAAAGACTGCATGCCATGAATCCGTACTCCCGAATTTACCGGACGCATCAATCCAAAATCGATGTCAACCAAATACTCGGTATCCATGCGTTTGACCTCGATAAGAAGCTGGAGCTGGATCCAGGTTTCCTTGAGGAAGAAGATCATGACCATGACGACGATGTGACCTCGATCGTGATGAGCGACGAACGTCCGCTTGATCTGAACAAACTGGAGGCATTCTTCGGAAAATGGCTTCAAGAACACGGCCCGGATACGTTTCGTTACAAGGGGATCCTCAATATCCGAGGCGTAAAGCAGCGGATTGTTTTTCAGGGGATTCATATGCTATTCAGTTCTATACCGGATCGCGACTGGAGACTGGGCGAGACGAGAAAGAGTGAAATCGTTATAATCGGCCGGAATTTGGATCAGGCCTGGTTCCAGGAGCAATTTTCAGGGTGCATGATGGATACATCATCGCAGGTTAATTAGGGAGTGCCAGACATGTCTTCAGTTGAGGAACACCGGCGTCAAGCGCCCGCTTCGGTTCGCTGCATGATTATTACCGTATCCGACACGAGAACGCCGGATACAGATACAAGCGGGCGTCTAATGAAAGAGTTGCTGCAACAAGCAGGCGGCTTTGAAATTGTTGACTACTATATCGTGAAGGATGAGTATTCTTCCATTCAAACACTCGTTCGTAAAGCTGCAGACGGGAATGCGGTCGAAGCGGTACTGATCAATGGCGGAACGGGGATTGCCAGACGCGATACGACGTATGAAGCGGTTCGTGACCTTCTGGACAAAGAAATGCCGGGCTTCGGCGAAATTTTCCGTTATCTCAGTTTTGCCCAGGATATCGGCGCAGCTGCAATCCTCAGCCGCGCGGTTGCCGGCGTATACAACGATACCGCCGTTTTCTCCATGCCGGGTTCATCGGGCGCCGTCAAGCTTGCAATGAACAAGATCGTCATCCCTGAGTTGAAGCACGTCATGCGGGAGATTTATAAGGATCTTAAGTAGAGGGTAATTTACGTGAAGCAGTCTGGAACCAAGTACACTGGGTCAGACTGCTTTTCGATTTGTTATGTACCCTAACTTTCCCCTCGAAAATAAGTCTCTGATTCGTGGGAGATGGTTGAGCGCTCACCTTGCACCAATTAATGCTTTATTTTATTTTTTATTTTTAAAACTATTTGGCTTTCAATCATTAGCTGGAAGAATACATACAGTAACACGGTATTAAGAAGTAATACTTGCCCTTCGGCTGAACTCGTTATTAGTTCGGCTTTCATCGTATAGAATGCAATAATAAACATTGCCCAATACTCATAGCTGACTCGTGCCAGGGCACGCCATCCCTTATTGAAGAAACGTAAGAGAATGCCGCCCCATAACAGATGGATGATGGATATAGCAGCTAATCCTTCTCCACCTAATCGAAAAGTTACGAACTCTTCTATAAAGCGCTTGAACGAATGGTATTGAATCATATCCCAAGTGAAAGTGCTATACAAAAGTAAGAACATGGTGATACATACAAATGGATGTCGTATTCTTTGGATGACCCCCTGGTACAACAGGGTGCAAATAATAAGAAACATTAACGGGCCAGCTATGAATAGAAGCGTGTAATGCGCATTAATGAGCAGGCTAGGGCCAACGGACGCTGCGACCAAACAAATAAGCCAAATCAGGATTTCTTTACTCAGGTATTGTTTCCACGAAGGAATATGGCTTTTTTGAAATTCAGGCCGCAGCTGTTCGGGATCGCCGAATTGTTCCTTGGCTAGTTTCATCGCTTCCCGTTTGGATTGACCTTGCTCTATGAAATGGGTCATCAGCTCACGTAAATGCTGTTCCAGCTCTTCCCGCAGTTCTTCCTTTTCTTCTGGATTTAGAGACAATGCCTCGATAACGGACCTTACGTAATCCGTAAACTCCGTTTCCTTAGCCATGGGACACACCTACAATCTTGTTCATCACACGTTGGAACGCGGTCCACTCGTTTATTAAGCCGGATAATGCTTTTTTGCCCGTGTTGGTGATTTTGTAGTATTTACGGCGTGGACCTTCGGTGGAGTTCCGCCAATAGCTTTCTACGAACCCTTGAGTTTCTAACTTTTTCAGCGCAGGGTATAACGTCCCCTCCCGAAAACGGAGAAAACCTTCAGATTCATTTTCAATCTTTTGAGCTAGTTCGTACCCATACATAACCTGTTCTGATAACAGGGATAAGATAATGACTTCGGTACTGCCTTTGACCAGTTCGGTCTTACTCAATGGAATTTCACCTCTATATCGTGATCTGATGCAGTGTCTATATCGTAACCCGATATAGTGAATTAAGTCAAGTTAACGGGGAAAGCAGCCGAACAGGACCAACTGCTTCAAGTGTCTTTATTAAACTTAAGAATGATTCGAATCCATAAAATCAATATGTTTAAAACCCCATCCGAACATATCCGTCAAAACAGAACCCAATGTTTTTCCATGATCGGATAAAGAGTACTCAACCTTAGGAGGGATCTCCTGATAGATTCGTCTGATAATAAGACCGTCCCGCTCCAGCTCTCGAAGCTGATTAGTCAGCATGCCTTGCGTGACATTCGGTAACGATCGTCTTAGTTCTCCGAACCGCTTCGTCCCCTCATTCAGCAATATAAACAGTATGAGCGGCTTCCACTTGCCGCCAATCGCATACAGCGTGGCCAGTATTCCGTCCTTTGGAATAGGATCGATTGTCAATATCTCCTCAATGAACGCCATTATGCCTAATCCCCTTATCATCGCATACAGTTCTTCAAAGGCTGCCGTAACTAATTTATCTAAGAATTTAGCCGGGGAATTCGCGTCGCAAGGCATTCGCGTCAATACGGTAGCACCCGGACCAACCCGTACCGATATGTGGTCAGAAACAATAATTGGAACCGAAGAAGGAATCCATGAGACGGCTCTTGCCTTAGGCATTTCACTTGGCAGATTTGCGGAGCCCCATGAGATTGCCGAGCTGGTCCTATTTCTGGCATCCGACCATTCTTCAATGATTACGGGCGTGGATTACATTATCGATGGCGGCTTAGTCAAAACCATTCATTAAGGCTATAAGCCCCCATTAGAATGGACTGATGACATTGTGTTCGGCGCCTTGATTGGACCACTTATCTATATGCTAAGTTTTAATAGAATGTGGCGATCGGTCTCTTAAGCATCATTCTCTTCATCCGAAAACCCAGAGAAGCGCAACTTATAGAAAAGAGCTGTCCCCAAGGTCATCTTTAACCTTTCGGGATAGCTCTGATTCATTCATTTATTCATTGTACTGACGTTCGCTTCTTCAGTTTAGTCTGTGTCTGCTATTTAGAAATAGCATCATGCTCATATATTTTACTGGGGCGTCCCCACTCAAAATTGCTAAGTCCGATCTCTCGGAAACCATACTTCTCGTAATATCGAATATGGTCCGTCGTTAGGTAGACCTTTTCATACCCCAACTGACCTGCCGTTTTCCTTCCATGTTGCAAAAGCATCGCTCCTAAAGCCTGCCCTCGCTCACTCTTGTCGATAAACAAAGGCGCAATCCAGGGTGATAGATCTTTACGATCCAGATATTCCTGTTCAATCAGTTGATAGAAGCCGATAATCCGGTCATTCTTTAACACCAGGAAAGTTAATGGTAAACGGTTCGATGTTGCTAAACTTTCTTCCAATTGGGGGATCACGGCGTTCTTAACCGCTGGCCAAGCTGCAGAAATGTATGCTATGAACGCATTTCGCCGTTCAGGGCATTCCTTAATGGATTGGATTACAGTATTTTCATGAGAATACGTATTCGTTGCAATAGCAGCCGCATATATTTTCGTTTCCGTGCCATTAAAGATGTATCCGTTAGTGAAGTGGACCCACCCATACTTTTCGTAATAGCCTTCCAAATCGGTACAGAGGTAAAGGCTGTTATATCCCATTTTCCGGGTTTCGTGAAGCGCGTGCTGCAGCAATTCGGCCCCCATATTCCGCCCTCTGTATTCAGGTACGATATATAAACAAGCGAGCCACGGTAAGATGTCTTGACGGCTGATCAAGTCATTCCTTAATAACGCATATGTACCGATAATCGAATCATTTTGTACGGCAATATAAAAACGCGGCAAGTCGCTCTCCGTTTTCATGGAATGAAGCATACAGTCGTAATAAAACTTATAATTCTTATCGGTACCCCATTGGCTCCAAAACAATTGGACAGTTTTTTCAAATTGTTCGGCTTTATCTTTAAGATCGTATACTTGGATCACTGAATCCCTCCATTCAGGTTATCCTTCAAGAATACGTTAATGTTTAAAGCAATAATAGGGAAAAGATAAATTAAAACGAATCTTAGGGGAAATGATATTTCAGTATTACTGAGGGTGATTTTCGTCATGTCTACGGGTGACATTGATACTATCTTGGATTTTCCAACCCTCACCAAATGCCTCAACTACAAAATGGTCGTGAATAGTCTCGTCTTCCTCATATTTCCAAACACAATTCCAAATGTTTTTATTCCCTGATTCTTCGCAAACGATACCTTAGACAGTGACATAACGAAAGTTTTCAATATACGATTCTTTCTTTTGCTCCACTCGCCGTAAATGGTCATAGAAGCTGTGGGAAAATTTAAATACGTGGCCGTAATCCCAATCTTGCTCGCTATAGTTCTTTTCCCAGAACTTCATTTCGGACGGCAGCACGTCCGCCCGCTCCGCCGGCTGCAAAGGCAGATGATCGACAGGAGATACCAACTTGATTGCATCTCCAGGTTTAACATTAAGGCTGTAGCGCAGAGCTTTAATCAGCTTCATTATGGGCGGTAATCCTCTTTTGAAGAAGGAGACATGGCCAAGGTCATGCAAGATGTTTAACGCATGGGAGAAAGTCAGCATGTGTCCAATCAAATCATGATGCGATTCCGCGCGGTAAATGACCGGAAACTCGGCCAATTGTTCCAGCACAAGGAAAGAAAGCTCACTGGGATTCGCTATGGCCGGAAAGCCGTCCTCATCCGTAATCTCCATCCTCTTCACTTCGGAAGCAGAAAAACCAATCCATGACCGTCCCGGAATCGTCCTCTCAAACGAGTGAATGAGATCGGTTATTCCCGCAATATCCTCCGCGCTTCCCCAGCCTTTAAGTTCATGGATGGCCAATAAACTTGCCGCGCTGTAAATCACATTATGACCGACCCAATGCAGCTGATCGATCGTTTTATCAAGCGCCTCAAGTATGGCGGTTACGGCTGTTTGCTCGTCACATCCTGCACGGTGTTGTGCGCCGTCCGTCCCAAGAACCTTGTTGACCATCGCTGCAGCCTGCGCAGATACGAGTCCAGCCAGTTCTTGACTCCAATTATTAGTTGCAACGAAAAAATAACTCCCGATTGCGGCAGCGCCTATGTGAGCCTGCCAAATATCGCCTGTTTCTTTTTTGCATGAAGATATGATCGATAATCCGTCCCTCAAAATAGATGGATTTGGATTCAATATAATTCCCTCCCTTATTTATAAATCCTGTGATAAGCGAATCATATCCACAACTTGTATCCCGTTTTCAAATATTTTTTCATTATAATGTCTGACAAAAAAGTCTCTGTCAATTCCGGTTATTCGGAACCCGCATTTTTGATAAAGAGCAAGTTGACCTACACCTGAATTACCCGTACCGATTTCAATCGTTTTAAAACCAAGCAATTTGGCCTGATGAATGGCATGGTTCACCAACTGTTTCCCTATTCCTTTGCCTTGGCAGTTTTCATCAACTGCCAGATTTACCAACTCAACCGTCTCAGGTCTTGTTCGCAATAAGACATAGACGCCTATTATACGGTCAGCCGCTTCAGCGACAAAGCATTGACCTCTTTGCATGTATTCTTCAACAAGCTTCCGGGAAGGGTCCGCTAATAAAAGCAATTCCATTGGAGGCTGTTCGTTTTCATTTAACACTCTTATTTCCATTTATGAATCTCCTTATAAAACGGAATTTTCACACATGCGGTTAGATCTTGAATATCATTTTGATGACCATTTTTCACTTTTTCCTTTTTTTATTCAATATACCTTATTCGGAAATCCAATTGCTATTTATTTTTATTCATTCCACCTGTTAGCTTATAACTCAACATCAATCCAGGCGTTCGGGAATACCTCTCACATAAGCTCGTTCGCATGCTTTTCCAATTGATGAATACATTTAAGTATGACATAAACAGGAGGAACCAAACTTATGACACAACCCGGGCAATCGTTCATGAGAGGTACGCTGGTCTTGTCTGCCGCTGCTTTCATCAACCGTATTCTCGGCTTTATCAGCGGCATGTATATCGCTCGCGTACTCGGCGCGGAGGGAATCGGCCTCTTGATGATGGCGCATCCGCTCGTGCCGCTCGTCATTACGATTACGGAGCTTGGCTTGCCGGTGGCGATTTCAAAGCTGGTCGCTGAAGCCTCCGCTCGCGGCGAACGAATGAAAGTGAGACGTATCCTGCACGTCTCGCTCGCCGTTACCGGCGTTTTAAGCGTGACGCTTACGACTGTTTCCTTGCTCGGATCCGAGTGGATCGCATCCATCCTGCTGAGCGATCAACGCGCATATTACGCGATGCTCGCGATTACGCCGATCGCGCCGATTGTCGCCGTCTCCGCGGTGTTAAAAGGGTACTTCCGCGGCATGCAGCAGATGAAGACCATCGCCGCTTCCGATGTGCTCGAGCATACGGTGCAGATTGCCTGTGTCCTTGCACTGGTGCACCTATTGCTGCCATACGGCATCGCGTATGCGGCGGCGGGCGCAATGGCCGCCTCTGTCGTCAGCGAAGCGATCAGCCTCTTATTCCTGATGGCAAGCTATAAGCTATACGGCGAGAAGAAGACGCCGGGCGAGACATGGTCGAGCCACCTGAAGCACGGCAGAAGCACGCTCGGAGAGCTGATGCAGATCGGCCTGCCGACGACCGGACACGGCGTTATTCAATCGTTATACAGCACTTTCCAGCCGCTTCTCATTACAACCAGCCTGGCGCTGGCCGGCATCGGCACGGCGCTAGCCACGAAGCAATTCGGCCTGCTGGCCGGCTATGCTTTTCCGCTGCTTTTTATGCCAAGCTTTATCACGCAATCCTTATCCACCGCCCTCATTCCTGCGATCGGCGAAGCAGCGGCGAACAAGAACAGTCTGCTTATGCATGAACGGATGAATCAGGCGCTAAGCTTGGGACTTCTGATCGGCGCGCCGGCGACCGTCATCCTGTTCGAGTGGGCAACCCCGCTTACGACGCTGGTCTACAACGCGCCGGAAGCGGGATTGCTGCTAAAAATATTAGCGCCGATGTTTTTCCTGCATTATTTCGACGCTCCGCTGCATGCGATTCTGCTCGGGCTCGGCCGCGCGAGAGCTACGCTGTGGAACTACGTCGTAGCTACCGCATTCAAGGCTGTATCTATCTTCGTCTTCGGCAGCCAATTCGGCATTAATGGCGTTGCGTTCGGCATCGGCATCGGCATTGTCATGCAGACGCTGCTAAACTTCTTTTCCATCTCAAGCTCGATCGGATTTTATTGGAGCATTCGTCCTTATGTGAAGGTTGGGATCTGTATGATGCTAATGGCGATAGGAGGGCACTGGACCTTTGACTATCTGAACGCCCAAGGCCTGCCGCTGTTATGGAGCGTAATCGCTTCAATCGTCTGTTCCTTGCTCCTCTATTTCGCAGCACTCGTATTGACGGGTACGTTGAATTGGAAAAGCGCGCGACATAGGTTTTCAATCCCATGGTAGGCGCATTTGAACTAGAAAAAGCAGCCCTCATCGGCTGCTTTTTCTGAATGTTGTCTTACAACAAGGAAATACTTTTCTTCCAAGTCAGCTCCTTGCCATGCTCATTTCTGAAAATAAATATAACCTGGCCTTCCTCGCCTTTCATCGAATCCGGATAGAAGAAGCCCATAAATTGGCCGTCTCCGCTAATATAAAAGCCGTCTTCGCCGTTCCCGCCGTGTTCGACGGCTTCTTGAACCGTATTTTTCACCTGGCTCTTATCGGAAATCCACTGCATTTCAGCCAATGCGTATCCTTCGGGGAGCTTGTTCACGATAAAATCAAAGCTGTTTCCCTCAATCGGTTTTGGTGTCTGATCGATGATCATTAAAATTTCCTCGTCGGCATTCGACGATTCATCCTCCCCACTAGCCGTATCCCCATTGTCTGCGGTACTCTCTTGATTGGCTTCAGGCGGGTTCGTGTTTGCCCCCGTTTCCGAGTTTGCTTTTGCCCCGCACGCACTGACCAGCAGCAGTACGCACAAAGCGGCGGTCAAATAGACGACATTTTTTTTAATCATGAGGTTCTCCTCTGCTTTCATATAAGGTAAAAGAAAATGCGACGCCTTGCTTCGTATTCGCTGCGCCAAACTCGCTTTCATGAAGCTCCAGAATATGCTTGACGATCGCTAGCCCTAGACCCGTTCCGCCGGATTTACGGTCCCGCGAACGCTCAGCCCGGTAGAAATGATCCCAAATCCGGCTCAGGTCCTCCTCTGCGATTGGACGCCCGATGTTTTCGATGACTGTCTGTATCTTTCCGTCACCTGTCCGCCCAATACCGATTGTGATGTCGCTGCCCTCTTCCGCGTGCCGAATCGCATTACTCAATAAATTCAGAACGACCTGCTCGATTCGTCCAGAGTCTGCCATCACAAACATTTCTTCCTCAGAGTCGCTATTTAGCTTGACTTGAAGGCGCTTGCTCTCGAGCTGCTGAGAGAACGAATCAACCGCCGATTGAACAAGACGGGTGATAGAGAAGCTTCCGGACTGCAGCCGAACCGCCTTGACCTCAAATTTGGAAAGCTCCAGCATATCCATAATTAACGCATTCATCCGGTCCGTTTCATTCACGATGAGGGCAAGGTATCTTTCTCTTTTATCGTTCGCCACACCATCCTGAAGCCCTTCCGCGAAGCCTTTCACAATGCCGAGAGGCGTTTTCAGCTCATGGGAAATATTCGCAACCAGCTCTTTGCGGAGCTGCTCCGAGCGCTGCTTCTCTTCCATATCCTCCTGCAGCTTCTCATTCGCTCGGGTAAGCTCCTTTAAGGTCACATCTAAATTTCGGGATAACGCAATCATATGGCGGGACAGCTCGCCGAATTCATCCTTCGAACGGATTTCCGGCTGCTCGGTAAAATCCAGTCTGGCAAGACGCGCTGCCGAACGGTTTAACACCACTAACGGACGGGAAACCATTCTGGAATAAATCAAGGACAGAACGATGATAAGGATTAGAATGATCGGCGCCAAATAAACGACATATTGCTTCAGCGTTTCGACCGCTTCCCCGACGGGCTGTAGAGAAGTCATAACGAATAAATAACGGTCTCCATTCTTACCCTCTGATAGCGGTTGGATCAGAATGGCATACTCGACGCCGCTCCATGGGTCGGTCCACTCCATTTCCACTGTGGAGCCGCTCTGCAATTGAGTTTGATATCGAGCCGCATTCGGCCTCCAATCTTGGAGAGCATCATCGATCAGGGTATCCTGGTAGAGAGGGTTATAAGATCTGCGCTCCGGCAGCATCACATCCGTAATCTCGCCTTCCACTCGTACCAGCCCTGCGGCTGGTTCCGTGTTCGCCGCCGGCTGGAATTCCACAGGATGGAGGACCGTATCCTTCTCATCCATAAAGATCCCGTCAACCGCCATCCTGTCTCCGATTTGATAGCCTTGCGGGATCTCGTCGACGGTCATTCCTTCTATCGGCATCCGAATCGTAATGAACCTGCCGCCTGCTTGCAGCACCAGAAAATAAGGATTGATAGCCGTTTGAACAAATCGGTCGTTTAGGATGGACGTGCTCGTATCATTTTGATTCATGAAGGATCCAAGCAGCCGCGAAACCTGTTGATCATTCGATTCGGCTTGATGGAAATGCTCGGCAAATTGAGCCATTTTCCTCTCTAAGGCATGGATCTTGGACGTTCGGTAGAATCGCTCGAAAAACAAGCCTTCCGCCAGCATCACAAAGGAAAAAACGATCAAAATCAAAACAGACGTTACCACGAACAGCTTAAGAACGACGCCATGCCTTCTCATGGTTCCATCTCAAATTTATAGCCGGATCGAATGACGGTCCCTATATAACGGCCTTCGTCTCCAAGCTTGGCTCTTAATTTTTTGATGTGGGTGTCAACTGTGCGCAAATCCCCCACATAATCGTACCCCCATACCGCATCCAAAATATAATCACGAGGCAATACCTTGCCATAGTGCTTCATCAGAAGAAGAAGCAGTTCATATTCCTTCGGTGACAGATTAATTGCGCTTCCCGCCGCGGATACCGTATGATTCTTCCGGTTCACGACGAGCTCTCCGTACCTAATCAAACCATCATCGCGTCCAACCGTGCCTTCCTTCCTCTTCATTAATGCGGTAGCGCGGGCCACCAATACTCTCGGGCTGAGAGGCTTCGTCACGTATTCATCGGCGCCAAGCTCGAACCCCATCATGTGATCATCGTCTTCCGCTCTTGCCGTGATCATAATGATCGGGACGTCCGACTTCTCGCGGATGCGTCTGCATACCGACCACCCATCCATTTCCGGCATCATAATGTCCAGAACGATCAGGTCAACGGTGATCTGTTCGAAAAGCTCGAGCGCGAGCCTTCCGTTCTCCGCCTCAACCACTTCCCACTGTTCCTTCTTGAAATAGTCCGTTATAAATTCACGCATCAGCATATCGTCTTCAACTAATAATATCCTTCGCTTCATTGCCGAACACTCCGCATCGGAGCAGCAATCTGTTGCTCCATAATTTAAGCCTAGACTTGAGATATTATACCTACTTGTTATCATGCGTATTTACTAATGATTATACAATTGAATCTCATACGCATTATCGCACCTCCGCATTTGTGACCTCAAGACCAAGTATAGAGGTGAGTTGTGTACAACGTGTGTATTTTGCATGAATTTTAGAAGGACATATCAACAATTTCAGCCTTCGTAAGCTCTTCGCACCATGGACCGGTAAGCCTGCGGGGTAACGCCTTTATGATTCTTGAACATTTGGCAAAAATACGGCGTTCCCAGGCTGCCCACCTCACGTCCGATATCCCCGATCTGCTTGTCCGTTTTGGCCAAAAGCGCGCAAGCCTCCCGTATACGCCGTGCGGCAATATAACCGGTGATCGTTACCCCTGCATAACGCTTGAACAGATGGGAGACATGATATGGAGACAAATGGCAATCCTCCGCCATTCTGGACAGATCGAACGGCTCCCTGTAATGCGTCTCTATCCAGTCCATCATATGCTCGATATGGCCTGAAGCCTTTTCCGGCATGCTCGGAGACGCATCCTCCGCAGGAAATACATACAGCTGCAAATGCCGCAGAATGGCAAGCAGGAACAACGCTCCCTCCTCGTCCTGCGGGCCTTCCCCCCACTGCCTCCGGGACCGGTCAAGCTCGGCAAGCAGTTCGGGGAGACGGCTGTCGCTGCCCAGCCCGAATACCTGCTGAGCCAATAGCCCCTTCCATAGTCTGCGCAGAAACGATCGCAGCTTGGGAAATGGCTCCGTATACGATTCTATAAACCTCGGGTCAAAGGTCAGGTTGGTGCGGATATAAGAGCCGTCCTCGCTTGAAGGCACCTCAACCTTATGCAGTTGATAAGGCTGAAAGCAAATTAGCGTGCCCGGCCGCAGCGGATATGTCTTATTCTCCACCGTTATGCTGCCCGCTCCTTCATATACATACAAGAGCTCGCACCCTTGATGCGCATGATGCATCCGCCAGTGCTCGCCCTTCGTCTCTGTTCTGTAAGACAGAAAGAAAGGCTGCGCTCCGAGATCCAAAGGCTGAATTCTATTCATGGCCACCCCTCCGTTATCGCCGCAAAAAAAACGCAATATAGCTACATAATATCACAAGAAGACGCAACAAATCCGGCGTTATAATGGACACATGCAAACAAATTATCTATAGTTTAAGGGGGATTCGGACGAACATGTGGAAACAAGCGATTGAAGACGCATTAGTGGTTATACGGGCTGACATCGAGCGGTTCGGGGATAAATTCCCGCATGTCAGCAATGGCGACCGCATTTACCAGCTAAACAACAATACCGATTGGACCGAGGGCTTCTGGTCGGGCATGCTGTGGCTTAGCTACGAATACTCGGGTGATGCGGCATTCCGCGAGGCAGCCGTGAAGACGGTGGACAGCTTCCGCAACCGGATTGAGCGCAGGGTGAGCCTCGCCCATCATGATATCGGCTTCCTCTATTCACTATCCTCA
The DNA here is from genome assembly GCF_000422465.1 of Paenibacillus harenae DSM 16969. Lineage (GTDB taxonomy): Bacteria > Bacillota > Bacilli > Paenibacillales > Paenibacillaceae > Pristimantibacillus > Pristimantibacillus harenae. Next base: position 89,933 of record NZ_KE383846.1, read on the forward strand.
AAGGCACAATGGATCCTTGAGAAGAACGAAGCGGCGAAGCAGTTGACCCTGCAGGCCGCCGATATTCTAATGGAGCGCTGGCGCGAGAAACCGCAAATCTTGCAAGCATGGGGACCTGAGGGCGACCCGGATAACGGCGGACGTATCATCATCGACTGCATGATGAATTTGCCGCTGCTCCATTGGGCATACCAGCATACGGGCAACGAAGCGTACCGTCAGGCAGCATCGATTCACTCCGAGAAGAGCCGCCGTTTCCTCGTTCGCGGAGACGACTCCTCCTATCATACGTTTTACTTCGATCAGGAAACCGGAGATGCGCTGCGCGGCGGAACGGCGCAAGGCTTCCGGGACGGCTCTACGTGGACGAGGGGTCAAGCCTGGGGAATCTACGGCTTCGCTCTCGCTTACCGTTATTTAGGACAGCCGGAGATGCTGGAGACGGCGAAAAGGCTGGCTCGGTATTTTATTGAAAGAATGCCCGAGGATCATGTCGTATACTGGGATTTCGATGCTCCCCAGATCCCGGAAACGAAACGCGACAGCTCCGCCTCAGCCATTGCCGCAGCGGGCATGCTCGAAATCGCCGGCTTCCTGAGCCAGGACGATCCCGATCGCGGGCTGCTGTTAGAGGCGGTTCACCGTTCGATGGCATCTCTTGTATCCAATTACGCGACGAGCGGCGAGGAAGATGCGCAGGGTTTGTTAAACCGCGGCTCATACTCGGTGAGATCGGGAGCCTCCCCTGACGATTACGTCATCTGGGGCGACTACTTCTATATGGAGACGCTGATGCGGCTGGAGAACGGGATTCCGGGGTATTGGTACGAGAGATAACGTAATGCTAAATGATAAACCCGGCTGCCAAGCAGCAGCCGGGTTTATCATTATTTTCCCAGCCCCATAATCGTTAATATTAAATATCATCCGTTTCGAGTACAAAATCCGAAATCAAGCCCCGGTAGGCCCTATCAAGCGTTTCCATCCAGCCTTCGCCAAGAAAACAAACCTTCCATCGTTTAGAGGAAGGTTTCCGTTTGAGGAATTTTTAAAAGAAGCAAACTTCTTTCCATCGTCTAGTAGAGTAACTATTAATTCTTCTGCAAGAAATCGAGAACGGCGTTCAGGAATTCCGCAGGCCGCTCGACATTAGGCATGTGCACGGCAGGCAGCATGATAAGCTTGGCATTGGGCACCGTGGCGGCGATCAATTCGCTATGGCCGGGGAGTGTCACCGTATCGTACTGGCCTGCGATCACCAAGGTCGGACTGCTGATCAGCGCGGCCGTCCGGCGCATATCCAAATCGCGGATGGCAGCGAAGCTACCTTCGAATCCTTTAGGGTCCGTAGCGAGAACCATGTCGCGGAACGACGACACGAGGGAGGTTTCCGGTTCCCGCATAGCGGGCGGGAACCAGTTCCCGATAAACATATCGGCGAGCTCCGACAGGTTTTCGCTCTTCTGAACGGAGGCGATCATGTAATCCCATTGCTCGGCTGGCCCCAGGTAGGATGACGTATTACTAAGAACCAGCCGCTCGATCCGTTCAGGCGTATGAATGGCTAGCCATTGCCCAACCACGCCGCCCATGGACAGCCCTAAGAAATGCACGCGGTTGATGTTCAACGCGTCCAAGAGTTCGATAACATCCCGTCCAAGCCTATCGAACGAATAGGCGCCTGCCGGGGCATCCGAGGAGCCGTGCCCCCGAAAATCGTAGCGGAGCACGCGGAAGCGCTCCGACAAAGCTTCGATTTGCCCGTCCCACATGTGGAGCGACGTCCCAATCGAATTCGATAGGACCAATACCGGCGCATTTGCCGGGCCTTCGATACGATAGGCGATCCGGTATCCGTCGCCGGTCGTCATGTATTCTGTTCTGCCAATCGCAGCAAGTTCGTTTGTTATTTTTGTCATGGTTTCCACTTCCCTTTTCGATTTATTAATGTCATTTTAGTTGATATCACGTACAATCGGAATGAGAAGTTGAAGGCAGTTTGGGCCTCAAAACTTAAATTTCACGTTTAATCAAACCCATCACTTTAATAAATGAGGTGTCATCTTAAATGGACCGCATCGACTATAAAATACTGGCTGCGTTGCATGATAACGCCCGGATTTCCATTTCCGAGATCAGCCGGATGATCGCCATGTCACAGCCGGCTGTAACGGAAAGGCTTCGGAAAATGGAGGATCAAGGGGTCATCACAGGTTACCGGGCGGAGCTGTCGCCAACGAAGCTTGGCAAGCACACTACCGCATTTGTTTTATTCAAATCGAATAGCTGCAAGGAATTTGAAGCTTTCGGCGAAGCGTCCCCTGAGATTATCGACCTTTACCGAACGAGCGGCGAGTATAACTACTTGATGAAGGTGGTCACCGAATCGAGCGAAACGTTGGCCGCTTTTCTTGACGCTTGCCACGTTTTCGGATTTTCAACGACGCTGGTGGTGCTGTCGACACGGTTTGAGGATAAAAGTCTTGTAGAGGGAATCGAGGATTGAAATCTGTTAGTATGCCTGTTACGGATTGAGTGGTTTAGTTTCGGTTCTCGAAACTAAACCACTGCGAAATGCATTATCATCGAATTTATTTTCAGTTTTTGACACTAACTTTACGTTACTTGCTGCTCTTGCGCTTAACCCCAACTATTCGGTTTTTTTCTCGTTCGGCGCGGTTCATCCAGAACAACACGGTAGTCGATTATATTCCCGTAACGATCCGCTTCGATCTCGCAGCAGCTGACCATCATTTCCTTAACCAGCTCCCTTCCCCGCTGCACTCTCGACTTCGCCCCTGAATAGGAGATGTCCAGATGCTCGCTCAACTGCTTCTGCGACATCCCTTTCAGCTCGACAAGATCAAGCGCCTCCCGGTATTTATCCGGCAAGCGGGCAAGGATAGACATCATGCCCGACGCTGCCTCCGGGGAACAATCCGGGACGGGCTCTTCCTCGGCAATATGAACCGCATCTGAAAGCTCGCCTGTCTTTCTCCCCTTCCGAAAATGATCCGTAATGCTGTTTCGTGCGATTTGAAAGACCCAAGCGCGTACTTTTTCTTCATCCCGCAAAAGAGCTATTCCCTCGTAAGCCTTCAGAAAGACATTCTGAACGATATCTTCGACATCGGTATGATTATTGGTTTTTTGCCGAACGAAATTCCGGACATGCTCATGATATTCATCCCATAACGTCTCCAGATTCATAGACAGACTCTCCCTCATATCCAAAAATATTTTTTCTTTTTTTGCGTCCATCGCAATGTACGCCCGTCACCATTAGTGTAATACAAAATCCAATCAGGAGGTAGAGAACAATGAGATACAACTTGCTCGGTAATACGGGAGTGCTCGTATCGGAAATCGGTTTGGGCACGATGACTTTTGGCGGCGGTGAAAAGTGGGGCATCTTCGGCGGGCTCGACGAGAAGGAAGCGGGTGTGCTGGTGGATCAGGCCATGGATGCGGGGGTGAATTTTTTTGATACGGCCAATGTCTATTCCGATGGGCAATCGGAGGAAATTCTCGGAAAAGCATTAAAAAACAAAAGACATCAAGCTCTCATCGCAACGAAGGTTAGAGGGCGCATGGGAAGCGCACCGAACGAGCTCGGTTTATCGCGGCTGCACATCATGAAGCAGGTCGAAGACAGTCTTAAGCGGCTCGGAACGGACTATATCGATTTATACCAAGTGCACAACCCCGACCAACTGACGGACTGGGAAGAGACGCTCCGGGCTCTCGACGATCTGGTCCGCAGCGGAAAAGTACGCTATATCGGCAGCTCTAACATGAATGGGTGGAGCATGATGAAAACCCGGGGGCTCTCGCAGCTGCATGGGCTTCACGCTTTCAAAAGCAGTCAATCCTATTATTCACTGGCCGCACGGGAAATTGAACGAGAAATCATTCCGGTTCTTCAGGATCAAAATATGGGTTTAATCGTATGGAGCCCCCTTTCCGGCGGATTCCTGTCGGGTAAATACTCGCGCCGCAATGCGGGAAGTAACAATGACCGTCATGCGCTGCTTTCGTTCCCTCCCGTAGACAAGGAAAAAGCTTATCCGATCCTTGATGTGCTACAGGAAATTGCCGACTCACGCGAGTCTACGGTAGCGCAAGTCGCTCTGGCCTGGGTGCTTAACCGGAAGGCTGTTACCAGTGTCGTTATTGGAGCGAAAAACCCCGGTCAGCTGCAGGATAATCTTGCGGCAAGCGGTATTCGCTTGTCTAATAATGAATTACTCAGACTGGATGAGGTCAGCCGCTTACCGATAGAGTATCCGGCTTGGCCGTTTTTGGAGGAGGATGATTCTATCATAAGAAAACATGAAAAGGTGTGAAGGGGGCCGTAGTGGTTAAGGTTTAGAAGAAGAAAAGGAATTGGACAAATGTCCTATTCATTCTTATTGATGTCATTTAAAATAGATAGAAAAGAAGGGGGCTTAAATCATAGCGTACAAGGGGATGAGAAAGTGGCTCAATCTATCGTTCATATTGCATTAGTTGTGAAAGATTATGACGAGGCAATTGATTTTTTTACAAATAAGCTAAATTTCATCTTAGTTGAGGACACTTATCAGCCTGAACAAGATAAACGCTGGGTAGTTGTATCTCCACCAGGTTCAGTCGGTACTACCATTTTGCTTGCCAGAGCATCGAGAACGGAGCAAGAGTCTTTTGTTGGCAACCAGACGGGCGGCAGAGTTTTTCTATTTTTAAATACGGATGATTTCTGGAGAGATTATAATGAAATGATCTTAAAGGGAATAGAATTTGTCAGGCCTCCCCAGGAACAATCCTATGGCATGGTCGCGGTATTTAAGGATTTGTACGGAAACTTGTGGGATTTATTGCAGCTGAGAGAAGATCACCCCATGAATAAACGAATAATGTAGCCATGGTAATGCATTTATTGAAGCTGATAAGGCTCAATCGTGTCTTCCGAATTCTATTTATAACAATGATTATAGTGTCAATAAACAGAGGAGATCGTATAAACGATCTCCTCTTCCGGCAGTCTAACTCCGTTAGAACCATTAACAACCGCAACCGTTAGCGAGGCAATCCGGCATCCGTTGAACTTTTGTTATTATACAGCAACCGCGCCTGCCATCTGACGGCATGCGTTAGCGCACTCACGGCAAATTTTTGCACAGTCCTGACAATGCGCATCTTTAAATTTCTCGCAATCCACTGCGCAGGCATCGCAAATTTGCGCGCACAACTCACAAAACGGTTTAGCGAATTGACTGTTTCTCGACATCAATTGAACGGCTTGGAAGCAAATTTCCGCACAATCGTTAAGCATTTTGATCATGCTTGTACGTGCCTGCACATCCGGTTCTTGCAGACAAGCTGCAAAACATTCTTCACAAGCTTGGGCGCATTTCGTGCAAATTTCGATACAATGGGCGTATGCAGCAGGTGTCGGTGAATTGGCAATATGGGTCATGATTTTTAAAGCCACCCTTTCCGATTGACAAATTTAAATTACAATATACTTTCTGTAAAGAGACTGAAAATTATCCTTTATCTCAACTGAATTGTCCCATATTTTTATAAAACCCCGGAGCTTTCATGGTTTTTGTCCCGATCGGGAAATTAATTAACGGTTCATATTCGACTTGTCGCCGCTAGCGGTTGTTCCTTGGCATAATAGGCTAATGATAAATAGAAAAAAGCCCACTACGAAGTGAGCTTGTTATTCAATCATCCCTTAAAGCAGTAATCCGCTTATTTCTTTCATATTTTCCAATGAATTCCGTTTAACCAGCGATTTGCTTTAACTGGTCAAGCGTTATTCGATCAATGAATTTACCGAATTTTTCTTTCCCTTTTGCATTTTCTTTATAATAATCAATAATGGCTGTAATAACCGGCACAAGCCGTTCTTCCGTTAACCCCGTTAGCAGCGGTTTGGCTATAGACGCTTTTAATCCTTTAGGCTCTCCTCCGACGTAAATATCAAACGTATTCCGCATTTTCACAACGCCAATGTCCTTTAGAAGCGGTTCGCTGGTTCCCAGCGCACATCCTGCATAGCCAATTTTAAGCGGAGAAGGCGTTTCAATGCCTGCAATAGCTTTATTTAATATTCGTGCCGCTTCCAATCCCGCCTCTTCCGCTCCTTTGCAAAAATTACAGGCAATCAAACTCTTGGTTGTAGAACCCGGCGGGTAAACTTCAAGTCCGGCAAGCTTGAGTTCCTCTGCAACGGCATCGCGCCGATCGAGCGGAACCTCCACATAGAGCTGTTTAAATGGTGTCATTTCAATCTCAGCATCCGTACCGGTAATAGCACCGATTATGGCAAACTGCTCCGGAGAAAATAAACTACCGCCAACTTGAATTTCAGGGGCAACCGCAATCTTCGTTTTCTCTCCCATATCCGATATCTCCCTTATCGTTTATTCGGATCTACTTGACTTCAACCACGAACGGGACGGTTATGACTTCCCCATTATGCTGAAATTGTCCCCATATTTTATAGGTGCCGCTTTGTGGGAACGTGGTTGCAAACTCCGCAACCGGCCCGGTCGCTTTCTCATCAAGCGGGTGAACATGGAGATAGTTCTCCGCATCGGCCGACAGGATGACAACATGGCCTACGGCTCCGAGATAAGGCTCCAGGTCTTCGATGCCTTCTTTCGTCCCCGCGTCGCGGATCGTAAAGGTAAGCGTCGTCTCTTCCTTCGGCTTCGTGCCGCTCAAGGCAAGCTCGAATTCCTTGCCATCGACTTCTTTCACCAGATTCGAGTCTGGCGTAATGTCGGCGTGCTCCCCTTCCTCGCCCTCAACTTCTATCCACTCGCTAAGCGTTGCATTCGTGCCGCCCGACGGAATAAAGTCGGCAAACGCCTTATATTCCCCGCCCGCCGGAAAAACCGTGTCCACCGTAAACTTGCCGTCCCCCTGGAATTCGGGATGGATATGGTTAAAGAACGACAAATCGTGATTCACGATGATCAAATGAAGCAATTTCTCATGACTGACCTCAAAATCGTTGATCGGTTTACCGTCGTCGCCCATAATCTGAATTGATATTTCCGTTTCCTCCTTCGCCTTCGCCCCGCCGGATACAAAGGTAAAGGAGGCCTCAGGACTGCCGCTCACCGGTTGTTCGTCTTCGCCATGTCCGCCATGGCCGCCGTTATCGCCGCTTTTGGCGTCATTCGCATTTTGACCGCCATGGCCCTCATGACCCGCTGTCTGATCATTGCCTTTGCCGCAGGCGGACAGCAAACCGATAGTAAGAATGATCGAGATAAGAAGGATCCATTTTTTATTCATCATTTGAATTTTCCATTCCTTTTCCATAAAAGTTTTAATGACGGATACGGACACGCTGCAAGCGGAGAGCGTTAAGGACGACGGAAACCGAGCTTAACGCCATCGCGGCTCCCGCGACCCATGGCGCCAATAGACCAATCGCGGCAATAGGAATGCCAAGCGTATTATAGCCCAGCGCCCAGAACAAATTTTGTTTAATGTTGCTCATCGTCTTACGGCTCATGTAGATGGCATCCGGAATGCTCGAGAGATCGCCGCGCATGAGCGTCACATCGGCCGCTTCCATCGCCACATCGGTGCCCGTTCCGATCGCCATCCCGACATCTGCCGTAGCCAGCGCAGGGGCATCGTTAATGCCGTCGCCGACCATCGCCACTTTTTTGCCGCTGGCTTGCAGTTTCTTCACTTCCTCCGCTTTGCCTTCCGGCAGCACTTCCGCGAGCACATGATCGATGCCGACCTGGTCCGCGATCGCTTTAGCCGTACGTTCGTTGTCACCCGTAATCATGATGACCTGTATACCCATTTCCTTCAGCCGGCTGATGGCAGCCTTTGACGTTTCTTTCACCGTATCCGCAACCGCAACGATCCCCGCATAATGGTTATCTACCGCGACAAGCATGGCTGTTTTGCCGGTTTCTTCAAGGCGGGACATCGTCTCATAAGCAGCCTTCGCGTCTACATCGAATTTCTCCATTAACCGGCGCGTGCCGATCAATAATTCCTTGCCTTCCACGACCGCTTTAATACCGAATCCAGGGATGGCTTCGAACGCTTCCGTACCCGGTAGCGTGACGCCTCTCTCCAGGATGCCCGTAACAATCGCTTCCGCAAGCGGGTGCTCCGAGTTTTTCTCCGCCGAACCCACAAGCCTAAGAAACTCCTGCTCGTCGTTATCCGTCAACACATCTGTCAATTCCGGTTTCCCTTTGGTGACTGTGCCTGTTTTGTCTAAAATGATGGCGTTAATTTTATGCGTCTGCTCCAGATGCTCCCCACCTTTGAACAAAACGCCCAGCTCGGCCGCACGCCCGGATCCCGCCATAATGGAGGTCGGAGTTGCCAGACCAAGCGCACACGGGCAGGCAATGACCAGAATGGCAATGGCTTTCTCCAAGGCTTCCGCAAATTCGCCGGGAGTGACAATGAAGTACCAGACCAAGAAAGCGGCGATTGCAATGCCGACGACAATCGGGACAAATATGCCCGAAATGACGTCCGCCACCCGTTGAATCGGCGCTTTGGATCCCTGCGCTTCCTCCACGACCTTAATGATCTGCGCGAGCGCCGTTTCTTTGCCCACTTTGGTCGCTTGAATTCGGAGCATTCCGTTTTTATTGATCGTCGCGCCGATGACGGCGTCGCCGGATTTTTTCTCGACCGGAATACTCTCGCCGGTCAGCATGGATTCATCTACCGATGAAGTTCCTTCCACAACCTCCCCGTCTACCGGAATTTTCTCGCCCGGCTTCACTAGCACGATATCCCCTGCGAGAACTTCGTCCACCGGAATGGCAATCTCTTGGCCTTCGCGTACAACCAATGCTGTTTTCGCTTGCAATCCCATCAATGATTTAATCGCTTCCGACGTACGCCCTTTGGCGAGCGATTCGAACAATTTGCCCATAATAACGAGCGTTATAAGTACAGCACTCGTCTCATAGTACAACGATGGCCCATGGTGAGCGGAGGCGCCGTTTAAGAACCATGCAATCGTGAGATACAAGCTATAGAAATAAGCTGCCGATGTTCCAAGCGATACAAGCACATCCATATTTGCGCTGCCGTTGCGAAGTGCCTTATAAGCACCTACATAAAATTGTCTTCCGACATAAAATTGAACGGGAGTGGCCAAGATAAGCTGAAACCATGGATTCATGAATAGGTCCGGCGTATAGATCCATGCAGTGAATGAAAAATGCCCGACCATGCTCCATAGAAGCGGAAGCGAGAGAATCGCGGATAGAAGCAAAATTCGTTTTTGATGCCGGATTTCTTTCTCGCGATGGTCGCCCTTATTTTCATTCTCTTGTTTCGTATTTGCCGTATAGCCTAGCTGCCGTACCTTATTCTGCATATCGGTTATTGAGATTTCACCCGGTGAATATTCTACCCGCGCTGTTTCCATAGCAAAATTGACCGCTGCATTCGTTACGCCCGGCAGCTTGTTAAGCCCTTTTTCAATCCGGTTCGCGCAGGCCGCGCATGTCATGCCTTCAATCTGGAAATCAACGGCCTCTTTTGCCGTACCGTATCCTAATTTAGTAATGCTTTTCTCCAGTTGGCCAATGCCGACGACGTTGGAATCAAAGGTAACGCTGGCTTTCTCCAGCGCAAAGTTTACATTGGCTGAGGAAACGCCCTCCAGTTTATTTAATCCCTTTTCAATCCGATTTGCGCATGCCGCGCAAGTCATGCCCGTTATTTGAAAGGTCACCTGCTTGCTTTCGTTCGTTGCGGTCGTTTCCACAGCCATTCTCCCCTTTAATTCGTTGTTTATACGACGTCGTAGCCTTGCTCTTCGATCGCTTCTTTTACTGCTGCAAGCGTAACTTGATTTTCGTCAAACGATACGTCCACAGTATGATTCTCAAGATCGACTTTTCCATTTACACCGATTCCTTTCAGTGCGCCTTCAATCGAATTCACGCAGTGCCCGCAGCTCATACCCTCTACTTGCAATGTTAGATTTGTCATTGTTTTTCTTCTCCTTTAGATTTGATTATTTGTCTTCATCGCTTCAAGCATTCATTTCCTCATTGTCTAGCCTTTAGTTGCTCAGGTGAGTATCTAACAATCATTGCCATCTCCTTCATAAACTTAGTATACCCCTCCACCCTATATTTAGTCAACATTTTTTTACGGTACCCCCGTAGTGTATTTTTTTCTCAATAAAAAGAAGCAGCATTTCTGCCGCTCCATCTTCGTTGCCCTTAACATAACGTTATTTAATTAGTTTATTCATTGTAGTCATCAATTCCGTCAGCACTTCCGTATCCCCATCCTGCAGACGTTCGATAACACAGCTTTTTAAATGATGTTCAAGTAAAAGTTTTCCCACACTGTTTAATGCAGATTGAACGGAAGCAATTTGATTCAGCACATCGTCGCAATACGTATCTCTTTCGATCATTCCTTTAACGCCGCGAATTTGACCTTCTATCCGATTGAGACGCGAAACCAAATTATTTTTTTCTTTTTCCGAATGATGGCTTTTTCGCCCCGATTCTTCCGGCCCGCAACATGATGAAGCCTCATGAGAGGTTGACTCTACAAGATCTGTTTGTTCACTCATTTCATATCCGCCTCCTTCCATCTCCATCTATTATACCATACGGCCATACCCTATAAATAGTCATCAAAATTGATCAATAATTATCGTCTTCTACTATTAAGCAAATAATATAAATCCATAAATGATGAGCAGGAATAGAGAATAAACAACAAGGACGACTATCCAATCTCCGGAACCGGAGCGAATATTGGCTCCGTCATAAGCAAATACAAACATAATCGGAATTTTACCGATAAGGGTCGACAAAATAATTATTTTAAATGACAAGTCGAACACGCCGGCATACAAATTGGTAAGCGGCGCAGGCATAATGGGAATCATACGTGCAATTAACAACGACCAGAATGAATGGTCATTTTAAACTTCATACGCTGTTCTCCCCATTGAAACTCCGCCCTAGCTTACAACGTTAGCACACACGAAGCTCAAAAAAAGCCGGCGCCTACTGCAATCGGCACCAGCTTTTAACCCGCGTTCGAATCTCTCTCAACGGCGCCTCCGGCTCGAAAGGCCGAACGCGCCGTATCATCCTGTTCGCCCGTCGGTTTAGGAGAGCGTGACGGGAATGCCGCCCTGGTCGGCCGATCGAATCTCGGCTTCGACGATCTCCAGCGTGCCGACCGCGCTCTCCGGCGTGCATACCGACACCGGATTGCCGCCGGCAACCGCTGAGAGGAAATACTTGATTTCACGATAATAGCCCATATCCGTCGCCAGACCGGCGACAAATCCCGGCTCGCCCGCCGGATGCACGCTCAGCTTGTCGTTCGCGAACACGAGGGTGGCTCTTTCGAAGTTGACCCGGAACGTCATCGAGAAGCCGACATCGCCCTGCAGCGACCAGTCGGCTTGGGCATTCACCACTTTTCCGTCCGGGTACGCGTAATTCGTCGAGACAGTGTCGTAAGCGCTGCCCGGAATAACGTTGCGCGCGATCGAAGACACCCGCTCCGGCTTGCCGAACAGCCAGTGAACCATGTCCGTGTCGTGGATGTGCATGTCCAGCATGCAGCCCCCGCTCCGGTCGCCATTCAGGAACCAGCCTTGCGGCGCATCCGATCCGCGGAAGAAGTAGCCTGCCGTCACGGCTCCGTAACGGCCGTCCTCGATGCATTCCTTCAAATATTCGTATGCCGGCCAGAATCGGAGGCACTGTCCGATCATGAGTGTCTTGCCTGTGCTTGCCGACGTCTCCGCCATCCTGCGCCCCTCCTCGGCATTCCTCGCCATCGGCTTCTCGCAGAGAACATGGTATCCACGGTTGAGCAGCCCGCAGGCCAGCTCGGCATGAAGATCCGTCGGCAGCGTAACGTCCACGACGTCGATTTCTTCGCTCGCCAGCATCTTCTCGATGTCGTCATACAGCCGGTACGGCGACAGATCGTACACTTCCTGACCGGTGGCGATGTTGCCGCCGCCCTTCGAATGCTTCAATTGTTCGATCTGCATATCGCAGATGGCAACGAGCTTGATGTCCGCCCCTTCCTGCATCAACCGCACATAGTTGTCAAAGTGCATTCTTCCCATGAACCCGAAGCCGATGAGTCCAATCTTAAGCATCATCATTTCCTCCCTAGAATCGCATCCATCGCGGCGGATGTATTGAAGATGATCTGTTCCGAATAATGAACGTAAGGCGGAATCATCTCCGCGGTGACATAATTGTCGTAACCAACCGTTGCCAGAGCCTCCATCACCGCGGGATAATCGACATCGCCTGCCAGCAAATCTACAAAGCCGTGCAATCCGCCCGCTTGACGCCGATAGTCCTTGAAGTGGACTTTCTTGATCCGACGGCCGAGAATGCGAATCCAGTGCTCCGGGTAGCCGTTCGCTACCGTATTGCCGACGTCGAAATAAGAGCCGACGTAATCTGAACCGATCGCATCGATGAAAGAACGCATCTCAAGCGGCGACAGCAGAAACTTATTCCACACATTCTCGATGCCGATGGAGACGCCCGCCTGCTGCGCGAACGGAGCCAGCTTGCTGACCGCTTCAAGCGCCCTTTCATAAGCGCGTTCATAATCGACCGCTTCCGAACCGGGAATGAAGTCTACGCCGACAGCGCCCGGAATGACCAAAATCGTGTCGACGCCAAGTATCGATGCGAATTCCAGCTGCTTCTTGCAAATGTCAATCGCCTTCTCCCGGGTAGACGCGTTATCGCTCGTCATCGGGTAGGACCAGTACAAGCCGGTCGCGAGCCCCGCAATGCCCAGCTCCGCTTCCTCCAGGCGTGCGGCGATGCCGCGAAGCTCCCGTTCCGTCGAGCCGATTCCAAGCTCCCCCTCCTCGTTCAAGCCCAATTCGATGCCGTCGAAGCCGGCCTTCTTCGCCAGCTTGATACAATCCGCGATCGGCGTTCCTTCCCGGAACGACCAAATGTTGATTCCTTTCTTCATACCGCTTCCTCCTCATACGATTAAAATTTATAAGTCCACTTACGTCAGCACGACCGTTCCGAACCGGGACGGCATATGGAAGTTGATCTTCCCCGTCGGTCGCCAAGCCTGATACTCCCGCATGCCGGACTCATCTTCGTCAATCCGGTAAAAATTCGCCCGCCACTGAACGCCCGGCGCGAGCGGCGCCTCGAAATGAGCCGCAGGAATGGAGATCAAGTACTCGCGGCAATCCGGTTCAATCAGACGGACGCCCGTTCGCAAGCCTTCCAGATTCCATTCCTTGTCTAACCCCGTGACACGCTCCCGGCCGTCATGCTCGATCCATGCGTCGAACACCACGTTGCGGGGACTGACTTCCAGCTCCAAGTACTTCCGACCGTCGCCTTCCTCATCGATGAACAGCTCGACGACATCTTGCTCATATAACGGGTCATCCCGGTTCTCGAACTTGGACACCGCGTAAGTATCACGACACACGAAGCGGACATAGAAGCGTTCCGGGCTCCAGCAGCACTGAACTTGCGTCTCCTCTCGGGGCGGTAAGCCGGACGCCGTGTCCGACAGCCGGACGATAGGGCAGCCGCTCCAATCGAGCGTTTCGTCGCTGCCGTCGAAGCGAATAAAGCAAGCCGGCGCGCAGAAATATGGATCGGACAAATTCTTCACCTCCATTTAACTGATTCCGATATTTTCGAAGTTTGTGGTTGTGCAATAATATCTTTATCATAAACGATGAAATCGGAATTTTCTTTAGCAATAAAAGCGATTGTTTGGATGATTCCGTTATCGATTAGTCTACTCCGTTAGAAGTGCTCTATCTCTGAAAAGCAGCAGCGAAAAGCCCGTAAGATCAACGAATTGATCTTACGGGCTCAAATGGTGCCGGCACTTAGAGCCACCAGCCGTTGTCTTTGCGATTAAGCAGCTATGCAGAGATCCGGTTCCAGGCAAAGCGCTTCTCTTCTCCATTCAGAAGCCAGACGTCCGGTATGACGATTCAGGAATGTTCTCACCTCCTCCCCCCTTCCTTTTATGATTCCAACTAAATTGTAAGCGCAATCATATTTTTTTGTTGCATGGTATAAATTCTATAAGTATGTCGTTTGGATCATACTGATAAGGCTCCTATACCCATGACGGCGATGTCATACATGATAGCTTCGCCTGCCCGGCTAAATGAGCCGGGATGAAAATTTCAATAAAGAAATCTCATCAAGCCTTAACTTAACCTTTCCAAGTTCCGACAAAGAGTATAACAAGATATTAGGGGAGATAAATTTGTCACCAAATAAAAGAAACAAACGATACAAGTCGCGTGCGCTTCTGGCGATTATGGAGCGGATATCGTTATTTCTAAACCCGGGAAAACCATTGTACAAACCAAATGCCGGCGGCCGCATATTCGTAATCATCGCGTTACTATTCGCGTGCATCGGCATATTCGCGGGCTCTGCGGCGGGACTCTATGCAGTCCTCGAGCTGTGGTTCGGTCTTGGCATGACTTACGGGGAATGCTGCGTAATAACAGCAATCTTATTCATAACGGCGGTAATTTTAATGTTTAAGGATGCGCGTGAACTTGAGGAGGATTAAACGCAAAATAAGCGTCAGTATCAAGCCGGGGGATCCGATTTTTAACTGAGGTAAAGATGGTCGTTATCGCTTCCGTGATGCCCCTGCGATTGAGCATACGCATTGGTAAGACTTAACACTAATTTAAACCATTCGGCATGACGATAAAGGGAGTATCACACTTATCCGGAGGCTCTATATAATATGAAGAAAAGATCCATGTTTTATCGCAGCGGTGTATTGGCGTTCTTGTTCGCATTTGTCGTAACAACCGTGTTTGTTCCGATCGGTAAAGTTGGAGGTGAAAGCATTATGCTAAAGACAGGGAACTATCTTCATAGCCCTGCTCCGAACGGAGGGAACTCTCCCGACTGGAAAAATGCCGGGATCATATCCTCAGCTGACGGCGTATTGTTCGATGGAGCCCCGGCTTACGCAGGATGGATGGGCAGCGCGACCTCTCACGCAACTGTGAATGTGGTTATTGATCTGTTGAAGGACTACCCCTTGGACCAGATCCGCGTAGTGCTGAATTCACCCAACAAATATTGGGGATTTAAGGACATTACCGTAAAGTACCGTCCCGAGTCGGCAACGGGGTATTACATTGCAACCAGACACGTAAGAACGGGAACCGAATTGAACTATTCGGTAAGCGTACCGATGTCAAACAAGATGGTCAGGTTTATCGTGTTGAACATTAAGCGTACCCAAGCCTATCAACATATTCCGCTGACGGAAGTCGAGATTTATAGAGGTACGGGCATTGAAGGGCCAAATGCGAAAGCCGCTCTTACCGCGGAAGGATTGAAAGCTGAATTGAAGAAGGAGGCCCTGCTCGCGGACAGGTTCGGGCAATGGATGAATGAAACCTGGTTGGGAAAGGTAACATCCGACGCTCAGATGCGGCAGGAATATGCGAATGAGGCCGTCGCCTTGGCGAACGTTTCGCTGGATCCTACAAGATACGATCAATATGGAGGCATCAGAAGCTTAGGAAAGCAAGCAAGCACCGGGTACTTCAGGCTTCAACAAATCAACGGCAAGTGGTGGTTTATTACGCCGGACGGATATCCCTTCATTGTTAAAGGAGTGGATGCAACAAGTTTGTGGGAGTACGGATATAAAACGCCGATCCTGAAACCAGACGGCACCCCCAAGCAAATTTTTGAGGGGCTGCCCGATCGGACTGCTTACTCTCCCGCTTACACCAGCGACGCCAACGGTGAATACGTCAGCTTCGTCGTCGCCAATGTCATGAAAAAATACGGAAGCGGATATGAGTCGAAATGGGAGGATATCACGAAGAAGCGTTTGATCCAGTGGGGCTTTAACACCTTCAGCAAGTGGACCAAACCGAGAAACATAACGTTTCCGTACATTCAATCGCTGCAAGACCCCTCGAATTTGAGAAGGATACAATGGACGTACGACGTTTTTGATCCGCAGAGCGGACCCATCATCGAGAACGCACTGAAGACGCAGCTTCATAATGCGAGATACAGTAAATGGCTGATCGGCTATACCTACGATAATGAAGCGGGTTGGAATACCGAAATCGTAAAACAGGTGCTGACCTATACTTCGTCCTCACCGGCGAAAAGCGCATTCGTGGATTTTCTTGCGCCAAGATATAATGGCAACATTGCCGAAGTTAATCGGCTTCTTGGCACGAATGTTGTATCGTTTGACGCTTTGAAAGATACCCCGATCGATATCGCCAAAGTTCCCGCGGCCGATGTATCGGAATATATCAGGCTGGCATCCAGAACCTACTACTCCATGATCAGGGACATTATTCAAAAATACGATCCGAATCATCTGTTCCTAGGCACGTCTATCGTTCCTACGTGGCGAACCAGCTTGGATTGGGATCAAGCGGCTATGGCGTTTGTAGATGCCTTTTCTGTAGACAGTTATACAAGAGATGGAAGTTGGATTTCCAGATATGAAAATTACGGAAAGCCCCTATTGAATCTGGAATATTCATTCGGCTCGTCCGAACGCGGACTTTCTTATATCAGTGCGGCTACGAAGACAACGAGCATAAGGGAAAGAGGAATGGCTTACCAAGCCTTTGCGGAAAGCCAGGCCGCACATCCGTTGTTTGTCGGATCAGGTTGGTATGCCTATTACGATCAGCCGGTTACCGGGCGTCCGGATGGCGAGAGCTACAACGTCGGCCTGGTCAATCAGCAGGATCAGCCGTATGCGGATATGGTCAACATCATGAAGACGACAAATGCCGGATTGGAAAATATTCACCTTAATGGGGGCTGACTTGTTTGATCTAATAAAGAAGCGCTGGAGCTCCTAGAGTTCCAGCGCTTCTTGTATGGCAACGTCTATCGAATAATGCCAACCTTGGCAAGACGGAAATTCGATCCCGAGCAGTCCGGCCGATTGCCATGAATAACCTCCGCCTCGAAACGGTGCTTCCCCGGCTTCCAATCGTCACCGTAATAGCTTAGCCGGTACCAGCCGTCGGCGCTTACCCAATCAGGCCGCTCCCGCTTCTCGGTCCGCCATTCTCCGCCGCCGATCCGGTAGCGGAATTCCGCCGACGCTTTGCCGAAATCGAAGCCGATCGCCAGCTCTCTCCCTTCAAATTCGAAGGAAAGACGGGCACCGATGGCTGCCGTTTCCAATACGCGATCAATCAATCCATTCGTAATACGGCCATCTGCGAATCGTCCAAGCTCCTGTCGTGCTAATGCTCTCCAGCGGGAGCTCGAACACATCATCCCAGCATTTCGGATCCAGAGGCGGCGGCATCTCGCAGCTTCGCGCGAATTAGTCCTTCGCGCGATCGGCCGCGTTGCTCGGGCGGCGTGCCTTCATCGTTAACGGCATATTCGACGAATACGAGGTCGCAGCCGCGATCGATCAGGTCCCTCTTCGCGCGAAATGCCGCCAGATCGCTGCCCGTCGCACCGATTGCCGCATTCTCGACCGAGATGCGGGCGTCCGGGAATTGCTCCGCCAGCCAGCCGATCACCGGCTCCGGCTAGTTGTGCCTTGGCCTTGCATCGGTAATCGAACCGCCGATACAACCGACCGTCAGTCGGCCCTCACGTATTTGAGCCCGAGTAAGAATCAAGCTGCCTCTATGCTTCCATAACTGTAACGTCATCCTAGATTTCTCCTCCGCCCATTTCTCTTATTTAATCCTTCTCCGGTTGCGATTCCGTATTAGAATCCCCGCTGTCACTCCAGCCATCAAGACGGTAAGACCAATCGCGCCTGCCGCCATCATGCCATTTCCGGATGTATCTTCGCCGCTGCCCTCCGCAGCTGCAGGCGGCGGAGATTGCTCACCCGCCATTGCTGCGGATGCACCGTCCGATGCCGACGAATCACCTTCGCCGGCCTCCGACTGAGCCTGCTCAGACGTCGCTTCCGGATCATTCGACGATACGCCGACGATACCTGTACCCGTCTTCGTAATGGCATAATCGATGACCTCGCCGCTCCAGAAATGCATCCGCAGCTTTACTTCGCCATCCTTCAACTGCTCCAGAAACTCCTTCGTTAGCGTAATCTCATTCAAGTCATATGCCGGCTTATAAGAATGCGCCATTTCCTTATAAGACGTCCACTCATTCGGGGCAGTGTTGCCGCCGCTCGCGTAAGCGGCCTCCATCGTCGCAAGACGATCGCCCTTGAAGGCCGTCGGAATGGACAGACCGCCGCTCGTTCCTTCCGCATTCCTTAGAATCGGCGTATGATAGCGAATGATATCGAAATGCCAATCTGCGCCGGCCGAGAAGGAAGCAGTAAGAGTACCCTGTACGCCATATTCCTCCGTCAGCAACGACTCGAAAAGACCCGCTTTAATCGTAAGAGATTCGCCGTTCAGACCGTAATCGACTCCCTTCGCAAGCAGGCGGTCTCCATGCCGAAGCTCGGTGAAGGTGTTGCCGTTCAGTTGAAGCGTGACCGCTTGATCCGTTACGGCCGTATCCCTCTTTACGAATAGCTGATCGGTAGACGCAGTCGAGGATCGGCCGCTAAGAGCGGCTTCCATTACGGCATAAAGCTCGGGATCCTTCCATTCGAAGGCTCGCCTGTCATAATGCTGCCCGTTGTCCCAGAGCATCGTTGTCAATTGCTTCTGCTTCGCATAATAGCCCAAGTACTCGAAATATTTGAGCTTCTCGCCCTGCTCGATCGTATCGACGGACTTGTCGAAGCCCAGCAGACCGAACTCCCCGACAATGACCGGGATGCCCTTGGCCACGAATGTCGCATGGACGCGATCGAACGTTTGAATCAGATCATTCCGGGCTTCCTCGTTAAACGTTGTCACCCCTCCCAGATTGACGCTGAACGGATAGAAGCCGTAATAGTGAACCGTTGCAATAATCCGGTTATCGTCCAGCTTGGCGATCGTCTTGTTCAGCTCATCCAATCGCTTCTGCGAAGCGGATGCCGTCAATGTCGACAGCACGAGCGGCCTCTCCTTGTTGGATCCGCCGGAGCCGCGGACAATATGATGAAACGACGTATTCAGGACGTCAAGCATATCGAAGTACCCTTGCGTATCCCTGCCCCAATCGTCGGAAAATCGCGGCTCGTTGATGCCTTCGAACATCAGCTCCATCGGGTAATTCTTGAAGCGGTCCGCGATTTGCACCCATGCCGCCTTGTATCTGGCAAGCACGTCATCATAGTTCGACTCCATATCGAATATCCAATGCGAATCGTGATGAAGATTAATCATGACATACAGTCCCGCATCCAGCGACCAATCGACGACTTCCTGAATGCGGTCCATGAACGCCCCGTCTATGTTATAATCGGGCGCATCTCCCATCCTGTGCTTCCATGTGATCGGAATTCGGATGCTCTTGTAGCCTTGGCCGGCTAGCTTCCCGATCAACTCCCTGGTCGTTGACGGGTTGCCCCATGACGTCTCCGAGCCGGTAGCGTCGAACGTATTGCCCAAATTCCAACCTGGCTGCATCGCATCTGCATAAGCTTGCATATTCATCTCGGCTCCCTCCCTTTTCTGTTCCGCATAGAGCGGCTGTATCGGCGAGCATCCCCCTGCCAGCACGATGGCAACGCATACAATCACAATTGCAGACAAGCTGAGCTTTCTCATCCCACCTGTCCCCTTCCTTGAATAATTGCAGCTTATATACTAACGCGTAATTATAAATGCCATATCCGCTCGTTCGCCTGCCGGAGCAGTCAGCTTAAGAACGCCATTAACCGGCTTCACAATGGCCGCTCCAGCCTCCTCGCCGGTCCACGTATCGAACCAAGTTACGCCAGCCTCGGTTTCCCCGAACCCCGCAATATCCGCCGTTTTCCCTCCTATTGCGCCATTCTCGCTTACGAGCCATCCGTACGACGTTTTCTCTCCGACCATGGCCCAGCCTTCGCTGTCGTTCATCTCGACGGTTGGCGGCTCTGCGGCACTAAGACGCGGATTGCGAACCTTTATAACGGCCGCTTCCGCAGCCTTGTCGGTACTATTCGCGTACACTTTAACGCCCCAGCCGGCAATCTTGTCCAGCTGCCCGGCCGTAATCTGCTTTCCTTCCCGCCAATAACCTGCCGGAACATCCTTCAGCGGCACGCGCAGCGTCGTCCATTCGCCGCTCCGCAGTATGTTGTCACTAGCGCTGTCGCCTTCCGTCCAATTGCCGACCGGCATAAGCACCGGCCTTGCCTTGAGCGGCTCTGCACCATCATATTCGGTATATATGTCCACTAACAGCTCGTCGTAGCCTTGCCAATCGGACCTCCCGCCGACTTGTTGAAGGAAGCCTTGCGAGAAGCTACCCGTAGCGAACAGCATCGACGTCTGGATAGAACCGTCCAGACCCTCCGGCTTGAACAAAGCTCCCGTACTGTCCTTATTCGCCTCAGGCCAGTCGGGCATCACCCAATCCGCAGCATCTGCCCCATCTTCCAACAGCACTTCTTGCTCCAATTGCTTGTCGACCTTCGGCGTCTGCATCGCGACAGGCTGCCGCAGCTCGGCGAAATCGATTTTCCGAACGAATGAAGCGAACACGTTCATTTGCTTATACATCTCATCGTTATAGCTCTCAAGCGCCCACCAGATCGGCCCGGATGCCGCGCCGTTCGCAAGCGAAGACCACATCGAGTTATGATGGATCACGGCATCCGTTACGTTGCCGGTCTCACCGGTCATAACAGGCTTCTCGTATTGCTTCCATCTGTTCTGAATATCTTCAGCGTAAGCTCCGAAATTCAAATCGTAATAGTTCTCGCGATCCGCTATATCGAGCGTCTTGTAGCCATGATCCCAGAAGTCCTCTCCACCGCCGGCCATCGAGCCCATCGTTGGATGCCCGTAAGGATCGTTCTCCTTGAAATAATGGTGCACCTTCGCTACCCAAGCGTTCGCCTCATCTTCGCGGCCAAACGCCCAGCCGTCCGTACCGTTGATCTCGGTAATCAAGTTCCAAATACCGATAGACGGGCTGTAGCCCCAACGTGCAATGATGTAGCGGTACAGTTTCTCCTGATACTTCCACATCTCCGCGTTGCTGTAGAAATCCTCCGCCGCCCCAAGCGTGGAATACGCACCGCGCGTCCATGTCGCCGGCCAGTTCTCGATTTTGTCCGCTAAGGAATCATGGGGCCAAATGACGAAATTCATAAGCAGATTGCGGGCTTCGAACCAGTCGACCAGCTCATCCATGCGGAAGCCCTTCAGCATATCGTAGCTCCCTATTCCCGATAGGATGGACTCAAGCTGCTCCTTGCCGCCTCCCATTCCCGCATTGTCGTAGTTGCCGTTCCAATACGTAACGAGATTGCCGCCATTATCTGCGATCTTCGTCAAGTTATCTTCCGTAATTCCCCACGGATACGCAACGCCAACCCCGTAGAAGGACGAGCCGTCGTCGTATTCGAAGAAACGTTTGTTGTGATCGGACACGCGAATCCAGCCCTTGTTCCCGCTCTTCTCCGCAATGAATAGCGCTTCTTCGCTAACGGTTGTTCCGGTCTTATCCGTCACGGCTACCTTATAGCGCCATTCTCCGCTCTCGTTCGGCGTGAACCGCAGCCTCCACGCCGCTCCGTTATAGAAGCCGTTAATGCGCCACTCCTTGCCGCTGGGAGCAAGGAATACCGCCCGCACGTCAATCTGCTCCGGATCATACGGATTCGCATAATCGGCTTTCAGATCCAATGCCAGTTCAAGCTTGTCATAGGCCGGAAGCGAGATAGATTCCGCCGTTGCCTGATCCGTCTCTGATTCATCGTCCCCTGCCCTTGTTTGAACGGAAGTAAGCTCAGGCCCTTCATCGCCGTCCGGGTCGGGCAGATCAATGAGTGACGACTGAACGGGATTGCCACTATCCGCAATCTGCCATGCCGCGATGACTACCAGTATAATAAGTAGGATTGAAGCTCCAATGACGATCAAACGTTTTGTTTTAAACATATCGGCCCCCTGAAACATAAATACAATCGCAGTCTTATGGAATAAAAAAGCTGGAGAACCTTCTTGCCCGTCTCCAGCCTTTTGTTCCTATCTGTCTATACAACTTCGACCTGGCTTTCGGCCAAATAATCAATCATCGAGCTAACAGCAATCGCACCTGACGCGGACGGCTTGCTTAAGGCTTCGCCAACCTCGCGATTCACGAATTGAACGACCTTCGGAACGCCTGGGATAAGATCGAAGAAGTTGTCGGAGAAGCGACCGGCTTGCTCGGCCTTCAGCCATACTTGCTTCGCCAGCTTATCCGCCGCAAGCTCATATGCCGTTCCCGCGCTGCCTGCCACTTCCCTCACCGTAATCGACGCTGGCTCCAGACGCAGCTCCTTCGTGCTCGCGAAGTAGTACTGCTTGCTGATTGCAGGCTCCCCGCCGGCGTCTGAAGCAAACTCCGCATGCAGCACTACCGAGCCGGCCTCGCTTCCGCCAAGCCATTCGTTTTCGTTCAAGGAGTAGACGACCGAAGCGCTGTTGCCCTGCAAAGCTGCCGAAGCGGCGTCCTCCCTTAGACATACACCGCTGAAATCGTACAACGCAACTTTCAGAGACCCGCTTATCGTTTGAAGCTTATCCGTTACAAGATGAATATTGACCTGTCCGTCGTCCGAGCGGTCGAACGATAGAATCGTATCTTCGAAGCTATGCTTCGCGTAATGCTGCATCGCCTTCCATTTGCCATAGTAATCGATGCCCGCCCAAGAAGCGACCGGCCAGCAGTCGTTCATCTGCCAGTAGAGCGTGCCCATGCAATAAGGCATTTTGCGGCGATGCGCCTCGATAGCCATCTTCATCGCTTCCGCTTGGAGCACTTGGCTCATGTACAGGAAGGAAGGGAAGTCCTTCGGTTCGTTCATATAAATGTCCATATATTGCTTAATGAGACGGTTGCCGTCGCCGTTCTTCTGATGGGCGCGCATGACCTTCGAATCCAGCGCCAAGTCCTGCTCGGTAGCGAACGTCATCACCGTATCGTACTCAGGGAACGACTGGAAGCCGTATTCGCTCATGAAGCGGCCGATCTTCAAGTTATAGTTCTCGAACGGCTCTACCGCATGCCATACTCCCCAATAATGGACGTCGCCCTCCGTCGTCAGCGGATGCGCATGCTGGTTAATGTCGCCGGATACCGACACAATCGGCGATGAAGGCCAATAATCGATGCCCGGGGCAAAGCTTTCCACGGCCTCGGGCAAGATGCGATGGAAGATCGCTTCGTAATCCGCCCAGATTCGCTCGCGCTGCTCGGCTGTATAGCTCTTTTTCCAACCCCAGCCGCCTGTCTCGTCGTACTGCGCCCATGCGGAATCAATCTCATTGTTGCCGCACCACAATACGATGGAAGGATGATTGCGCAGCCGCTTCACGTTCTGCTCCGCTTCCGCCTTCACGTTAGCAAGGAATTGTTCGTCGCCCGGATACATGCTGCAGGCGAACATGAAGTCCTGCCAGACAAGGATCCCGTATTCATCGCATAGCTCGTAGAAGATCGACTGCTCGTAGATGCCGCCGCCCCACACGCGCAGCATATTCATGTTCGATTCAGCCGCCGAAGCAATCTCATGTCTATACCGGTCGGCCGTGACATCCGTAATGAAGCTGTCATTCGGAATATGGTTGGCACCCTTCGCGAATACGGGCACGCCGTTCAGCTCGAAGTAGAAGCTTGCGCCAACGGCATCTTTTTCCCTGACGAGCTTAATCGAACGCAGGCCCGTACGGGCCGTCTTGTCCGCGACAACCTGCCCGCCTGCGAACAGCTTCGCCGAGAAGCTGTACAGATGAGCTTCGCCAAGCCCTCTGCTCCACCATAGCTTCGGATTCGGAATGACGACCGGCACGCTTACGTTGTTTTTACCGGACTTGACGGCTACTTGGCTCTCCCACGTCAGGCCGTCCGCATGCAGGCTCAGCGTACCGTTCCAATCCCGCTCGGACTCGATCTCGACATGCAGCGTCAGCCGCGCTTCGGCAGCCGCTACCTCATTCTGCTCGACGAACAGATCCGTAATGACGCACTCGGACCAGCCTTCCAGCCGAACCTCCCGCCAAATGCCGCTCGTCACGAAGCGCGGACCCCAATCCCAACCGTAATGGTAAGGCGCTTTGCGTGCAAAAATACTAATTTTATTGTCTCCCAGTCCGCCAAGCTCCGACTGGTCGTTCGATGCCGGGAGATTGTAGCCAAGCACGTCGATCTTAGGCAAATCCGCTTTTACCGGCGAGCGGAACTTGATATGCAGCGTATTTCCTTGTTCTCTTACAAGATTCTTCACATCCGCTCGCCAAGCGCGGAACATATTGTCTGCCGACAGCACATGAACGCCGTTTACAGAAACGTCCGCATAAGTATCAAGCCCGTCGAACGCGAGCTCAATCGATGATGCCGCAAACAAGCTGCGCGGCACGTCGAAAGTAGATTCGTACTCCCAATCTATTTTGTCGATCCACTGCAAATCATGTTCATTCGTCGCGTAGAACGGATCCTTGATCACGCCGTTCTTCAGCAAATCCGTATGGACGCAGCCCGGCACGACGGCCGGAAGCCACTCCTTCTCCTCGCATGCTTTAAATTTCCAGTCGCTCAATAACGGTAAAGTTTCTCTCATCACTCTTCCTCCTGTAGTCTATCTTCTGTGTATTCCTATCACTGCTATATTTCTCTTTCTTCCTGCTATAAACATCTTCCGCATCGGAAGCTAGCGCAGCGGATAGCTCCTCAGATCGGGTACCTCATCTCTCGTCACCGAGAACGGATGGTTGTAGAACTTTAGCAGCTGCTCCAGCTCCGTATATTCGCCTGAATATTGCTTTCGTCCGTCCTTCACCGTATAGACGAAGTTGCCGTACCACGTACAATTCCAAGCCCAAAGCGCTTGATCGCGCAGCATCAGATCCGGGTCCGGAATCGGGCCATTCTCCGATAAAGCGATGATCTTGTTCATCTTCGTATACGACCGGGCCGCTCGGAATCGCTCGGCCTGCGATTCATAATGCTGGGCCGGCGGATAAATATCTTCTCCGATAATATCGACGTATTCATCGCCCGGATACCAGTCGGAATGCTGCCCGTTCCATACCCATATCAGATGGTTCAGCTTATGCATGTTCGTCATTCTGTCATACATCAGCTTCCATAGCTTGACGCAAGGCTCGGCCCCCTTCGCCCCCCACCAGAACCAACCGCCTGACGCCTCGTGCAGCGGACGCCATAATACCGGTACGCCTGCTTCCTGCAAGCGCAGCAGTTGGACCGAGATCGCGTCGATATCCCTAATGAGCAGCAAGTAGTCTTCCGAAGATTCGTCGTCCATTGCCTTCTTCACATCGAACGTCGTTGCGTTCGTATAGAAGCCTCTGTCCCAATTGCGGTCCGGCAGTTCATCGATCAAGTCTTTAGGCGCGTTCCAATGCCAGCAAAAAGTGACAATGCCCCCGTTATTCCACCAATCGATCGCAATGTCGGTATCGCTGCACACAGAGCCGCGCTCCGTTCGCGAGGGCGTGTAGTTCATGAAGTCGAAGCCGTACACTGCCGGATACCTGCCTGTCGTTTCGTAAATGATGTCTACCTCCGGGGAAGTAACGACCCCGATCTGTTGACCGGTCAATATCCGCTTCCCATAGCTGTCGCATAAGTAGGTCATCAGCCGCTTGGCGTTGTCCTCCGCATTCGGATTAATGAGGTTAGGCTCTACTCGAAAAAAAGCTTGATCGTTCGTATTTATCATTAGCGGCTTCTCCCATTCATCGCTTTTCTTTATTTACTTCAACCTATATCGGCTTTCTTCCTTAACCGATAATACCGGAACGCTCAACGCTCTCAACGAAGTAACGCTGTACGATCAAGTACAAAATAATGAGCGGAATAATAGCGAGCAAAATGCCCGTATCGATAATAAGCGCCACGTGGTTCGGGTCGGCCTTCACGTTCGTCCCCGTACCGACGCCGGTCAACACCGGAATGAGCGCGTTCGCCTGCGCGGGCAGAGATGCGATCTTGATCGGCATGAGCGATGTCTCGCTCATGAACAGCGACGTATAGATCGTATCGTTGTATTGCCATACGAAGCAGAACAGGATAACTGTAATCATCGGCGGAATCGCGTTAGGCAGCATAATGCGCAGAAACGTCTTAATGCCGCCCGCGCCGTCGATTAGCGCCGCTTCTTCGATTTCCTTAGGCATTCCTTTGAAAAACTGGCGGAAAATGTAGATGAACAATCCCGCCTTCAGCCCCATCGCCGTGGCCGACGTAATAATCGACGGCCAATACGTATTCAGCAGGTTAACGCCTTCCTTGCCGGTGAACAAGGACACCAGCCCGAGCACATCGAAGCTTCTGAAGTGCAAGTACATCGGGACGAGCAGCGTGCTCGTAGGCACGAGTATCGTCAATATGACGAGCGCGAACAGAACGTTGCTGCCCGGGAAGTTGAAACGGGCAAATCCGTATCCGGCCAGCGCGCACGATGCGCCTGTCAGCAGCGTCGTGGCGACGACGAACAGCATCGTATTGCCAAGCAGCGGGAAGTAGTCCAAAATTTCCATCGCCAGCTTCAAGTTGTCAAGCGTGAAGTGGACGGGAACCATATAAATCGTCGGATTGTAAATATCGATCTTGTCCTTGAATGCCGTCGAGAACTTCATAAGGAGCGGATAAATAATAATAAACGAGATGCCGATGACGAGCATGTAGCGGAAGATGGAGTACAGAATATCGACCGTTTTGTTTCTCGCCTTTTGCAGCCTGTATTTGTTCGCCTCGTTGCTGACCGCCTGAGGAGTCCCAGCTTCCATCTTATTTCCTCCTTCGCTATCGCTTGAACTTAGTTATAATGGATTCTCTTCGCGAGTATCCATCCGATCGCGACGAGAATGATACCGACGATAAGGGTATAAATCCATGACATAGCCGAGCTAAGCCCGAAATTTTGCGTTTCGAATGCGGTCGTGAAGATTTCTTCGGTAACCGGGCTTCCCGCGAACGAATCGATAATCGTATAAATGATGTTCGTCAGAATAAGCGGGCTAACCATCGGGAACGTAATTTTCCAGAACGACTCGTAAGACGTTGCGCCTTCCATCTTGGCCACTTCGTACATCGAGCCGGGCACAGATTGCAGCGCCGCCAGGAAAATGAGGATTTGAACCCCGGAGCTCGTAATAATCTCGTAAATTCGCATAATCGCTCCGACGATATAATCGACGAACGAGATTGGAAGACCGATATCGCTCAAGATCATGACCATCGACATAATATTGTACTCCGACGTCGACCCGCCCATTTCGTTCACGACGCTCGCATCGCCGACGAGGTTGATCAGACCCGCCGATTCCGCCGACGCAATGGCGTTGGATGCCAGAATGACCGGCAGGAAGAAGATCGCTCTCGCGAGCGTTCTTCCGCGGAACTTCTGGTTGAGCAGCGTTGCCGAGAACAAGCTGAAGAATAGGATCATCGGCACGTTAAGCAGCATCTCCGATACCGACTGGGTCAATATCCGGTTGAACGTCGCATCCACGAACAGCGCGTTGTTGAAGTTGTCCCAGCCGACGCCTTCCAGCTCGAAACCGTTAAGGCCGACAGTCAGCTTGCTGAAGCTGAATTGCACCGATTGGAAGAGCGGCGCCGCGAACAGCAGTACGAAGCCGATCAGCCAAGGCAATATGAAGGCGATTCCGAGCAATGAGCGTTTGCGGGCTAAAGTAAGCTTCGTTCCATTCATGGCTGTTCACCGCCTATCGAATAATGTTGAGGGTCGACCGTAACGCCGCCAACGGTCACCGCTTGATCCGTATAGTTGACAATGATCGAGCTGCCGTTGCTGTACTTCACTTCGACGACGCCTTCTTGATGGCGGATATGCTCCGTCATTGTCTCGCTTCGAAGCGGTGCCAAAGCCGTGTTCGCTTCCTTATACATCGCAACCGCCTGGTCGTACCAATCCTTGTAGGAAGTCGAGAAGCTTGTGTCGAAATGCGTGAACTTCAGCTTTGACGGCGGTTCGTACGTCCAGGAGAAGTACGGCGCAGCGCCGAGCTCGATCGCCTTCAGCAATTGCAGCTTCGTATCCTGCTCGTCGCTAAGATTCATCGCTTTGCCCGTATAGTCTGCGAAGCCGTGCACGACCATCTCGTAGAACGGGACTTCTTCGTCCGTAATAAGGAAGCCGCTGGAATCGGTCGGCACATCGATCAAATGATCCGCGTACGGGAATGCGTAAGAGTTCCCGCCGGCAATCATCGTCTCGTGCGTGCGCTCATCGAGCTTGCCGAGCTGCTCCTTGACGATTTCCTTCGCCGTCTCGCGATGCACCACCCGGCTTACGCGATAATCGGAGACCAGCATGCCGCCAAGATCGCGCAGCGACAGACCGTTTATGCCAAGCTTGTCGTATTGATTCATGAACTTGTCAACGTAGTACGGCAGCTTCGCCGGCGATAGCAGATAATAAGTGCCAAGGAACCTATCCATCCGGTTCAAAGCCCGGTTGTACGGATACAGCTCCGCCTCTTCGCGGGTAACGAATCTGGCTGCATCGGACGATGGAGCGAATCCGCCGTCGTCATGGTACATTTGCTGGAACGCGACGTCAGGGAATAGCATGCCGCCCGCTTCCTCGAGCTGCTTCGCCAATGCGGCAAGGTCTTGCTTGCCGCCCAGCACGGCATCCGTCTTCAGCTTAACCGGCGTCTTATGGTTGACGCCTTTGCCGAACCAGCCGGAGTAGCGCATCATAAGCCGGTCTACTCCATCCCGCTTCAGCTGCGCGGCGATTTGCGACGCTTCCTTGAAGCTCGTCATCGATACGACAGCGTCGTAAGGCACGCCGAGCATCGACTTTCTTTTGTCAACGGAACCCGTAATCGTAAGGTAGAACGGCAATGCCTTCTCCCCGCTAAGCGGCTGAAGCGCTTGTTCCTTAACGAGCTTCTCTCTGTAATGCTCCGCCATGCCGGAATAGCTTGACTGCTCGCTTGGCAGAAAGCTGTAGCGAATCTGAATATCGCCGGTATAGATTTGTTCATTAAGCAACTGAATTTCTTGAATCGTAGCTCCCGTATACAGCTCGAGCTCATCTTCGCCGCGAAGGGCGAACGACGTATAGGCGTAGTTGTAGCCGTTTTTGCGTCCGCTCACGTCGGCCGCAATGCTTGCTATGGCGTCGCCCTCCTCGATAACCGCGAACCATGCCGCGTCATCCGCCTTCATGCCGAATACCGGCATTCTCGCGCTCTCGGTCACTTGACCGCGACGCCGGGTGTTGTCGTTCGGGTCGAAGCCGTATACCTTCTGTACGTATTGCTCTTCCTTCACCTTGCCGTTGTTCAGGTTAATCAGGCTTCCCGAACCATCGGGGACGAAGATATAGCCTTCCGTACTCGAATCGGCCGCGCCGAAGAAGTTAAGCAGCTCGATGCTGCCGATCTTCAAGGCGCCGCTTTCCTTGATTTGGCTGACGGGGACGGATACGATCAGCTCTCCTCCGTCCAGTCGATATTCAAGCGGGATCGTAAAGCTCGGCTTGTCGCTTCCGCCGCCTCCGGATACGCCGTTCTCCTCGTTGTCGAAAGCAAGATCCTCCTCGGTATAACCGGCCGCTTGGAAGGCGGCGATCATCTTGTTCAAGACAAGCTGCTTCGAAACCTGCTCATCCAGCCGCTCCAATATATCCGGGTTTCCTTCCTTCGGATAATACCGGGTCGAGACATACCTCGCTTGCGAAGCGTCGAGCTTCGACACCAGCTTCTCTTCCATCCTCGACTTGCTGATATACTTCGGCAGCGCGTCGATACCGAGCGACATATCGCCCAGCGTATACGTAATGCGCACGCCGTTCGCGATACTCTCCGCCGTGAACTGCTTCGAGCTGATGCTCTTCCCGAAGTTGGTGAACGTATTCAGCGTTCCTACGGAATCGCGGAACAGTACCGACACTTGCGAGGACATCACTTCCTTCTCGTATGGCGAAGCGATCGTATCCTCATTCCGTTTCTCGGGATTGCTGTACCATACCCGGTTGTGGCGCTTATCCTTGACTGCGACCTCCGTCGTATCGGGATTGAAGTAGAGCGACAGCTCCGCATTATCCGCCACAAGCTTCATCCCCGGCACGCCTTGCGACGAATCCGGCAGCGCCTTCAACTCGCTTCCGGCCTCCAACTCGGCTGTAGTCTCCAGGTAAGCGGCTGCGTCGACTGCCTTCACCCCGCGGTCGATCACAAGCAGGATAACGACGGCAACGATGATTATAGCTGCAGCACAGGCCAACGCCGCAACGAGAATCTTTCTATTTTTCACTTGATGCGGCCTCCTTTACGTACGGAAAGTAAGTTCCCGGTAAATGTTCACGATAAATTCAATGATTTGCTGCATCATGCTCATGACGAGCGTGCCAAGGAACACGATTATGCCCATGACGATAACGGTCAGCGCCATCGTTACGATCGTCTTAAACGCCGAATATTGGTGGACGGTCATCGTGCCTACGAACAGCAAGCCAATGAACCATATCGTCGAGATCGAATGGAACAAGTAGTAAAAGGCCGTCTCTTCCTGCACCATGAAGCGGCTCGCTATCGTCATCGGCACATAGATCAGCACGAGCGGCAGCAGCGCGTACCCGGTTGCCATGACGATTTCCTTGAATTTTCCTTCGCCGTCCATGAGCGTCGTAATGGCCCAGTTCGAGACGCACCATAAGAAAAACGGAAATACGATTGTGATGAGCTGCGTCAAGCTGTTCAAATACCTCGGATCGTTATAGTTGACGAGAAAGCCCGCGAATTGATTTTGCAAAATGACCGTTAGAACGACGAGAGCCAGGATGAACAAAGCGACGCGCACCTTGCCTTTGCCGTCGTATTTCATATCCCAGAAGCCGTCGAACGGATGCACGATCAGATGCAGCGGAAACTTGATAAAATCCTGCTTCATAGCGCTTTGCCCTCCCCTATGTTCTGTGCGCCGCTGCCGGACGGACGGTTCAGCTTATGCTTGCGCTTGCGGCTAACCGCACGATAGAGCTTGAATGCGAACCATGACGCCGCGAGCGCTACGAGCACCGATAAGAAATTGCCGAAGTGCTCCTTCATGAATTCCCGGCGATAACGCTTGTAGGCAACCGAATAGCCATCGCGGTCCATGCCGAGCTTGAAATATTGGAGCGCTTCCTTGTTCCGCTTCTCCATCAGCAGCGACTTGCCGATACCGATGTAGGCAATGTCGTAATTGGCATTCAAACGAAGCACTTCTTCCCATACCGGCACGGCCTGCTTGTCTTCGCCGTTATGGTGCAGCATGACCGCTTCGTTAACCTTCGAACCGAACTTCGTCGGCTTGAAGGCGACGATGTTGCTTTTACCCCTATCGAGCACAAGGTGATTGCCGCCAACGCTTTCGATGGCGACCGGCGTCTTGAACGTACCCGCCTGATTGCTCTTGCCGCCGTAGACGTAGAGCAGGTCTCCCTCATCGTTGTAAGTAAATATTTTGCCTTGATTGGAATCGAGTACGCTGTACATGCCGTCATTCTGCACCTTCACGTCGATCAGCTTCGAAGGGCCTACGGAAAGACGGTACAAAATATCGCCCTTAACATGAAAGTAGCCGTAACGCTTCAGCACATCCTCGCCGGAAGGGTTAAGCCGCTTGACCGGCTCCTGCGAGCCGGGGTCGATGTTCGTCGCGTAGACGAACCCTTTGGCGTCGATATCGATATTAGAGAACTCGGTCGGGATGAACAGAATCATCTGCGCCTTCTGCGCTTTCGTCGAGAATAGCCTCCAGAAGAACTCCGTATAATCGCGCTGTACTTTATTCGTTCCTACGAAGCCGATGAACTCGCCGTCCGGGTCGAATTGCATAATGCCCTCGAACATCCCTTGGGCGATGACGAAAACGCGCTTCGCCTTATCAACCGTTACCTTAAGCGGCGCGAATTTGAAGTCGCTCGCCAATATATCGGAATTCGGCTTCTCGATGAATCGGACCAAGCTGCCGTCCTTATCCAAGACGACGACTCGCCCGTTATCCGTATCGGCAATGTACATCATGCCGTCTCCGTCTACGTACATGCCCGTCGGGTTCTTAAAGCCGTCCCGTTTGCCGTCATTGCTGAAGCCGTCAATGATGTCTTGAACCTGCCACTTCTCGTCGATGCGGACGATACGGTTGTTGCCGCTGTCCACCACATGGATAAGTCCGTTGTCGTCCACGACCATATCGGCCGGTTCGACGAAGTCGCCAACACCAAGTTCCTTGCCGGATATGACGCGATCGGGCACGTAAGCCGCCGGAGCGGGAACGGCTTCTTCCCAATAGTTGTAATTGTAGCTCTCATAAGGCGTAGACGATGCGTACGCCGGCGCGGGCGTTGCATTAATGAACAGTAGGGAAGCCGCCGCGACTACGAGAAACCATTTTTTCGCTGTCAAGTGCCGTCCCTCCTTAATCCTTCATTCCTGAAGTAGCCATGGTCTCGATAATGCGGCTCTGCGAGAATACGAACAGCGTAATCGGCACGCTCATGAGAATGAGCGCCACGGCTGCCGCCGCTCCAGCTCGGGCGATACCGCCCTGCACGATCTGATTCGCCGCGAAGTGCAGCGACTTCAGCTGCTCGCTGTAGATGAACCCGTTGCCGTCGCTGCCCCATAGAATCTGGAACAGCAAGATTATGAGCGTTAGCCACGCCGGCTTCACGTTCGGCATGACGATGCTCCAGAAGATGCGATACTCGCTCGCGCCGTCGATCTTGGCCGCCTCAAGCAGCACGTCCGGTATTTGCTCCATGAATTGCTTCATTAGATATAAGCCGAGCGAGTAAGAGAACGCCGGAATAATAACCGCCCAATACGTGTCGATAAGTCCGATCCACGACATGATCATATACGTTGGGATGGCCGTTACGGCCGGCGTGAACATTAGCGATAGGACAACGATCGTGAACATGAAGCCTTTACCCGGAAACCGGTGCTTGGCAAGCGGGTATGCGGCGGCCGACGCCAGCAGCACATGCCCGATAATGCCCATGCCCGTTATGAATACCGTGTTGAAAATATATCTGGAGAACGGTACCCACGAGTTGCCGAGCAAGTTGATCAAGTCAACAAAGTTGTTCATCGTCGGGTTGCGAACGAACAACGTCGGCGGGAACATAAAGATTTCATCCAGCGGCTTGAATGCGTTGTTGACGGCATAGACAAGCGGCAGGATCATGAATGCGCCGAATAAAGTCAACAGTGCAAATAGCGAGAAGCTGCCCAAGAACGAGCGGTTGACCCGCTTCTTGCGAAGTCGAAATGAGAACGTCATCAGCTCATTCACCCACCTTACGAAGAAGTTTTTGTACCAGGATGTTCGTTCCGACCATAATCATGAACAGCACCGTCGCAATGGAGGAAGCAAAGCCCATCTCGAACCTTGTCGTGCCGTAGTCGATCAGATGCGTAACGATCGTCTCCGCCGCGTAGTTGACGCTCGGGAAACCCGCAAGCGCAATCGATACGTCGGCGACGGCGAACGCCGCGGTCAGTTGAATAACCGCGCCGAACATGAGCTGCGGACGCATGGAAGGCAGCGTAATATACCACAGCTCCTGCCAGCGGTTCTTGATTCCGTCGACCGCGCCAGCCTCGTACAGCGTGCCGTCAACCGTTTGCAATCCCGCGATGAAGGCAAGGAAGCCCGTACCGAGACTCAGCCACAGCTGTACAAGAATGATGATCGGCAGCACGTATGCTTCCGTCTTCAGCCATTGCAGCGGCTCGAGAATAATGCCGAGCTTAATGAGCAAGCCGTTCGCGATACCGTAACGGTCGCCGGAGAAGATCATCAGCCAGATGAAGAAAACGTTGCCGGAGATCGACGGCGCGTAGAATACGAGCGTCATGACAGCTCTCAGCTTCGGCGACAGTTCATTGATAATCCAGGCGAATACGAAGCAGGCAATGTAGCTTATCGGCCCGGTGATGACGGCGAATAAAATCGTATTCTTGACCGCGATCAGGAAGACGTCGTCTTCGAGAAACAGCCGCGTATAGTTCTGCCAGCCGATGAATCTCGGAAATTCCAGCATATTAAAGTACGTAAAGCTCAGAACAATCGAAATCAAGACCGGCAATACCGTAAATATCGTGAACAGCAGCATGTACGGCGCCAGCAAAATATACGAATGCTTATTGGCTTTCGCTTCCCGCAATTTCAGGCTCAACCAATTTTGCACGCTTAACCCTCCCCTTATTGCGGTAGTCCGAACTCTTTCCGTTTCGTGCGAATTTCGTCATGCATGTATTGGACGTAGTCCATAATCGACTCGCGCGCTTCTACAGAGCCGACGACCGACTTATAGAAAGCGTTGAATAGATGACGGCCCGTGAAGTAGCCGCCCGGCACTTCCGGCACGCCCTTCACGGATTCGAACTGCTCTTTCAAGTTCTCGTAATCGGCAACCGGCCATGGCAGGCTGTCGAGCGCTTTAATATTCGCGGTCGGATAACGGGCCGCCGCGCCCATGAGCCCTTCCATCTCGCGGCCGAACGTCGTTTGCGTCGTTTCGCTCGTCCACCATTTCATGAACTCCCATGCCGCATCCTTATCTTCGGCCGCGTTCAACATGACGACGCCGCTGCCGCCGCTCGGTACGGTACGGTCGATCGCACCGTCCTTCCGAACCGTACCCGGCACAGGAGCGAAGCCCCACATGCCGCGGATTTCCGGCGCAAATACGGAAAGCTGGTTATACGTCGTATAGTCGGCGATGCCGATCGGCATCTGTCCGGTACGGAAGCGATTGGCGAAGTCGTATTCGCGCTCCAGCTTATAGTCGGTATAGAACTCCGTCCACTGCTTGAACGTCTCTATTCCAATCCGTGAATCCAAGTCGGACTCATTGCCGTCGTTACGGTAGAACTGACCGCCATTCTGGAAGAGCAGTGTTGCATACATGGAGTTCGGCGGAATATTCTGGCCTTGAACGGCTGCTTGGGCAACGACCGGCAAGCCGAATTGCATATGGTTTTTGCTAAGAACGGCTAGAAGATTGGATACGTCATCCCATGTCTTCGGAACCTCAAGCTCCAGCTCTTCAAGCACGTCCTTGCGGTAGAAGAGCATATTGAACGTCTGCGTCTCCGGCAGCGCATAGACACCGCTTTGATAGCTGTACGGCACAAGCGCGCTTGAACGGAAACGATCCTTTACTTCATTAAAGTCGGCGAATTGCGTCAAGTCGACGGACGCGCTCCTCATCGCATAGTTGACGGGAATATCGTTCTCGATCTGCATCGCCACGTCGGGACCTTGACCGGCCAGCGTCGCCGGAAGCAGCGTGCTCATATTGACCAGCTTCAAATTGACATTAATGCCGGTAGCCGATGTGAACGTCTCGTCAATCATCGCTTTGATCGTGTTCGCTTGGTCACGGCCGCTTCCGATCCATACCGTTACGGA
The DNA here is from genome assembly GCF_000422465.1 of Paenibacillus harenae DSM 16969. Taxonomy (GTDB): domain Bacteria; phylum Bacillota; class Bacilli; order Paenibacillales; family Paenibacillaceae; genus Pristimantibacillus; species Pristimantibacillus harenae. The sequence goes on from NZ_KE383846.1 coordinate 125,446, forward strand.
ACGTTGATCCGACTTATCCGTTACGTTGCCGATTTGGTTGTAATCGGTGAAGAAGGAATACATGAAGGTCGAAGCTTCATGCTTTACCTTCGAGAAGAAGCTCATGCCCTTCTTCGGAAACTTCTTGTCTGGCGAAGCGATATAGATCGCATCGAATTCCAGCGGCTGCTGTCTCGCCTGCTGCACCCAAGTACCGAGACCGCCCGTATTCGTCTTGTAAGCGGTGAGTCGCTTCGATACGCTCTCGGGTTTGTCGATCATCTCGTCAAGCTGCAGCGCCATCGTCTTAAGCAGCGCTTCCTGATCGCCCGATTGGCCGGAGAGAGCAACTAATTGCTTCGAAATACGCTTCAGCCTTTCGCTCTCTGCAACGAATACCTCAAGCAGGTTGTCAATTTTCTTATCAAGCTGATAGTCGCGGAATTCATCCGGCTTCGTGCCCGTAATCATTAATATTTTGCGATACATGTCGTTGAGGTTATAAAGGCTCTCTTCCACCTCGCGGATGAGCGGAGCGAATTCGCCTAGGCTGACTTCCATCCGAATCGTATGCTTGCCTTTCTCAAGGCTGTACAGATACGGCTCGTCGCCGCCCATAACATCCATGCGATAGCCGCCCTTATAACGGAAAGCGACCTTCTCCATTTCCTTGAACGGCACTTCGCCGTCAATCGTCAGCCTGCGGGTTGAATAGATGCCCCTTACGTAGTTTTGCTGCGACTTGAAGGCAATCTTGTAGAGGCCCGTCTCCGGAACGTCGACTTCCCATTCCATCCATTGGCCCGGCAGACGCCAGTTGTAGCCGCCGATCGTGTTGATATTTATTTTTGAAGCACTGTATGGATATACCGCAGCACTTGAACGTTCGCTCAAAGGATACAAGGTAGGCGAGGATTTGGCGGTCGACGCTTCCCCTTCAATTGTAATCAGCTTGCCCGCAGTCGGCTTTACGCCGTCAGCGTCATACTGCTTAACCCTATCTTCATAAGGCAATGGCGTCGTCTGCTGTAAAATTTTCAATTGCTTTATTACCATAGGCTCCCGGGTCGATTCCAGGGCAATCGTATGTGTTCCTTGCGATAAGTAAAATAGGAAAGGCTCGTTCTCATAACCGTCGGAGTCTTGGAACAGCTTCTCGCTCCATCTCGGCTTCTCGATCTGCTTCGGGCGCAGCTCGTTGCCTTGATTATCTCTCACGATCTCTTCCTTCTGATTGCTCCAAATGCGGTCGAATTGCAGGAAGGCCGCTTCCCGGAACGGTCGCTCTCCGTCGATCGTAAGCGAACGTTCAATCGCCGAGCTCTTCCCTTCTACCGGATAATAGAGCAATGACAGATTGTACAGCCCTGCTTCGGCAATCTGAACGCTCCATTCCACCATGCCGGATTCCCCCGTCATCAGCGATATTCCGTTCATTCCCTCGAACTGCTCCAGCTTCTCGAAGCCGTCTCCATCGGTGCGGCTGTAATCTGCCGCTTCCAGCACAATCTCTTGCTTCGGCCTGGCTTCTCCTTCGAATTCGGACAAATATTGCGTATATCTTCGTTCATTGTAAGCCGATTGCTTGGCGACGCTGCTTTGGGCCTGTTCGTCCGATGATGCGACGTCTGGGCTTGCATTCGTTCCCAAGGTTGTTCCGATCGGCAGCACGATGATTGACGCCATTACAGCGAGCACTATCTTTCCAGCTAAATGAGTAAGCCGCATATTGCTTATCACCAGAGGTCCTCCTTAGGCTTTATTCATAACGGCGGGGGAGGTCGCACCCGACATCCCCCACCGTTACGCCCTATTGAATGCTTCTATTATTGGCCCAGCTTCGCAATGGATGCTTCGGCAAGCGGCTTAACTTTCTCGGCAGTCGCCGTAACCGACTGGTTGCCCACGATGATGTCCTCTACGAACAAGCCCGTAGGGAATTCAGGGAACGAATCGTCGAGCAGCACTTTGCCGGTTCCGTTAATATAATCGCGCGTAATCAAGATGTCATCCTCATGCGTATAGATGCCTTCCAGCCATTCTTGAGCCGGGAATTCCTCCGTTTGCGGGATATCGAACGTTTCTTCGAAAATTTGATAAACCAGCTGCGGGTCTTTTACGCCTTTCGGGATAAATTTCCCGGATGCAGCCGTGTCCGCGAACGTGATTGCAGGATCGCCCTGGGGTCCTGTCGGTATCGGAACGACGCCAAGATCAAACGTCAAGCCGCCAAGGTTCCATGCCGCCGTAATAAACATGGCAACATCGCCGTCTTTGAACGTGTTGTATTCATCCCAAGCCGTTTTGTTGCTGCCTTTAATACGAACGACTTTATCTACGTTATACATGCGGTTAACGAATTCTGCCGCTTCGATCGTTTTCGGATCCGTGAAGCCTTGTGTCTTCGCTGCTTCGTCAACGACGAATCCGCCGTTCGCATAAGCGAAGTTGCGGAACACGTCCAGCGCCCAACCGGAAAATCCGTAAGTATCGATCTTGCCGTCGTTGTCGTTGTCTTTTGTTGCAAGCTTCGCAATTTCCAGGAATTTATCCCAGTTCCATTGACCGCTTTCGTACAGCTCTTTCGGATCGGGAAGGCCAAGCTTCTGGAACAGGTCGCGGTTGTAATGCAAGCCTACGCCGCCCGTGAACGGACTGTCGAAGCCGTACTCATCGCCCGCGATCGGAGCCGTCTTCATGATCAGGTTCGCTTCGTTGTTAATGTTATTGGCTGCCGTCGTGTATTCGCTCACTTTTAGCAGTTGGCCTTTCAGAATAGCTGGCAATGCCGACTTGTATTCCATTTGGACGATGTCGGCGAACGGCTCGCCGCCAAGCACGGATGCCGTGAATTTTGGCATATATTCTTCAAAAGGTACGTTTACGAATTCAATTTTGACATTGTATTTCTTCTCGACTTCTGCGATTTTCTCAAGGCGCGCTTTCTCGGAAGCCGTGTTGCCGGCCGGCTTCAAGTCCCACCAAGCCGCTGCCTTAATAACGCGTCCGCCCATATCGACCGCCTCGGCCGGAGCATCCGTCGCCTCTGCCGGAGCGTTCGTCGCGTCGCTTGCCGGAGGCGTTGTCGCCTCATTGTTGCCGTTATTGCCGCCGCTGCAAGCCGTCAACATAAACATGAAACACAATACTAAAATTGAAAACCCTTTCATCTTTCTCATCGCAGAACCTCCCAATTTTATTGTTCATCAGTTGGTACTCATCAGCGTTCGTCCAAGCAAGCGAAATACTTATAAATAAAGCGCTTGCAAAGCTGATTTAAAAAAAATTCGCATTTCATTTATTTGTTAGGACATCCACCTTTCTTTTGTTATCGAAAATGTTTTTAATCACATAACAAACTCTAGCATCGTTTTCCAAAACGGTCAATTATTTTTTTTGTTGTTTTACTAATTCTATATAAGAAATTGCGTAGTATACTTATTCTTATAGCTTTTCCCCCTTGTGCATTGTGCCGTTTGGTGCTATCTTAAATAACAAAACAAAAATAACAAAACGGAAGATAAAGTGTTTTGTTATGCTAGATTCGCGACTAGATTCGCGAAACATGTTTGTTTGGTTTTTGGTGAATGAACTAAACGTTGTCGCATGACCTCTCTTTCAACTAAAAAGAAGGTTTTACTTGCTCGCTCAATCCGTTAAAATGATTATTGTTATCTAACAAAACCAACCAACTAAACTAACCAAAGTAGGATGATGTCGTGAAAGGTAAAGTGACCATTCAAGCTATCGCCGACTACACCGGGTTATCCAAATTCGCCGTTTCCCGCGGCTTATCCGGCAAATCCGGCGTCAGCCCCCAGACACGCGAAAGCATTTTGAAAGCTGCGGCACAGCTCGGCTATTTCAAGGAATTGCCTCATGCATCTGAATCGACCGAGCTGAACGATCTCAACACGCGCAACTGGTCGGGTACCGTCCTCGTGCTGTTCCCGAATATTCGCTATCAAAATACGGAATCTCTCTACTGGGGGCCGATTATTAACGGGATTTCCACCCGTCTCGATCAGAAGGGGATCAACATCCTTACGTTGACCGAGCCGAAGGACGACTCCGTGTTCTCTCTGCTCAATCCGGAAGCCATCATGGGCATCATTACGGTCGGCTCAATTTCAACGTCGATCCTGCTTGAAATTAAACGTCTTGGTATCCCTGTCATGATGGTCGACCATTACGACCCGGCATTCAAGAGCGACTCTATTTTCGCTGATAATATTTCCAGCATACGGGAAATTACGACGGCGGCGATACGTAAAGGCTATCGCAACTTCCAATTTGTCGGGAACATAAAGGATGCGCCAAGCTTCTATGAACGTTATATGAGCTTCCGCGCTACGCTTGAGGATCACGACATAGAGCTTAAGCAAATTCCAGAGCTTATTGGTCCGGAGATAGATTCATTTCATGAAAAGTTCCCGATCGCAATCAGGCAGCACGGATTGCCTGAAGCTTTCATTTGCATCAATGATATACAGGTAGCGAGTTGTTTCTTCCAGTTCGATCAGATGAAAATCCCGCTTTCCGAACGCCCGGTCTGTTCTGGCTTCGACAATACGCATCCCGATCTTCCGATCTGGGCTACCGTCAATATCGACAAGGAGCTGCTAGGCAAGCGCGCGGTCGATCAACTGCTGTGGCGCATCCTGAATCCGAAAACCAGCTATGAGAAAATATTGATTCAAGCCGAAGTCATTTTCAAAGATTGAGTCATTCGGCTGTTCGAAGAGAGGGAGGGACCTCATGAAGGAAAGGCTTCTGGAGGCCCGAGGATCTGCGTCCAGTCTTGTCGCGTATGCAAAGAAGGCCGCGGGGGAGACCCCCGCGGCCGTTATGTTATGTAAACATAGCAATATCTTCAGTGATTGACGTATTTGATGCTCACATAGACGAAAACTTTCTTCTCCGGACTATAATCATTGCCCGTATGTCCCTTAACTCTCCATTCCGCTTTGTAACCTCCGGGCACCTCGGCAGCACTGTACTCGGTACCACCCTTGAGTAACTTCGTATCTACCGGCAATCGGTTACCCCTGCCCGCGGTCTCCAGACTAAGGTCATAATCTTCCCCTTCCGGCGAAATCATGGATACCGTAACGACTCCTTGGCAACCTTCAGGGGCGCTCCAAGATCCGCTCAACTCTTGCCCGGAGGACGAAATGTACCCGTAATATAACGAATATTCATATTTGGTTTCACCGGCATGATACGTTTTCGAATCGGAAAGCTGAAAGCCTGGTTGGTTCGGATGGCTGGCCGGATCGTTGTCTATAATCGTCACATTCGCGGTTGTATTCGAACCGAGCTTTGCATGGCTTGTCGGATTGCTGAGGATGACGTTAAACGATTCGTTGCCTTCATACCGCTTATCATTCACCACTTCGACTTCAACCGCGGCTAGCGTATCGCCGGGATTGAAAATCAGCTGGCCTGCAGCTTCCAAATAGTCGCTGCCTCCTTCGGCCGTAACGCCTTCCGTTGCATAATCAACCCTCGCAGAACCATCCGAGCCATTCTCGCGGAGCACGTTCAACTTTACCCGATAGCCATCCTCCGTAATCGTGTAATCGCTCTGTTCGATCGTAAACTCACCCGGTTTATACGGCAGCATTCCGTCGTCATCTTTGATCGTGATTGTCGCGGTGCCATTCCCGATCGACGCGCCGCCTGTCGGAGTCGCCAGTTCGATCGTGAACGTCTCCGTTTCGTCTTCACCCTCCATGTCATTTACGATCGGGATTTCGATATCCGCCGACGTTTCACCGGTATGAAATTCAAGCGTTCCGGCCGTTTGGTCAAAATCCGTTCCTCGCGTCGCGGTCCCGCCGGCGGTATGGTAATTAACCGTCACATCTCCGGCCGATCCGTTCGTCCGGCTGATGGACAGCCTGACAATGCCGTCTCCTTCTTCAACCGTATAGCCGGTCTCAACAAACGAAAGCTCGCCCGGCGAATCCGATGCCGTATCATCGTTATCGGCAATCGTAACGGTGACATCGGTATAGTTTCCAAGCACCGAACCATTGGTCGGGTTGCTCAATACAACGAGAAAGTCCTCGTCACCTTCAATTTCGCTATCGTCGTTGATCGCAATCGAGATCGACTGCTTCCATTGTCTGGCAGCGAAAGTCAGCGTACCTGAGACGCTCCCATAGTCGCTGCCGCCCGATGCGGAACCATCCGATGTCGTATAATCGACGGTAACCTCGCCTTCCAACTCGCCATAGCGATAGACCGTCAATACGATCGAACCATTGGACTCTCCCGGATAGTAATACTCGTTCTCAAACGAAAATTCCCCGGCCATTTCGATTGCGTGAGCGGTTGAGCCGAATGTCTGTAAAACGAGTACGGCCGTGAGCAGAAGTGCGGCGAGCTTTTTCAATCCATTCTTTCGATGACCTGCAAATCTTAAACCTGTCATGTTCAACATCCTCCATGGATTTGAAATAGGAAAAAGGTATACGGATTGACTGATTGACTTTCTTAATGGATACGGTTTGACTTTCTTATAGAAGGAAATGACGGATAGCCCGAATCAGCCGGATTCATTTCGAGCGACATGCTATCCAGAAGTTCGCGAGTAATAATAACGAGGAGACTTGTCGATGACCATTCCGGAGCCGCTGCTGCGGAGCAAACCGTTATACACCTGAAGCGCGAAAGCTTTGCACGCCCGAATATAGATGCCGTCCGCGAAAATAGTCCTGCTAGATACATATTGAATCTATTATCGCATAATTTTTACCATTTGTATCTTTATTTTTTATACAGTTACGCCGCATTCGTACATGCTGTCGAGTAAGAAATCGTGTCTCTTCACGATTTCTCCTCCCGGATCTGGCGATTAGTAAGACCGCCAATCCCGGCGGTCTTTCTGCGCATCACGCTTTATTTTTGGCTGAAATCGTAATAGAACTTTGGCCGTTCCCCGAGCAGGACCTTGTAGATGTCGTAGTTGGTCGCCATGATCTCATTCAAGTATTCCTTATAAGGACGGTCGGCGACATTCACAAGGCCCGAGTTATAGCGTTCTCCCCAAACGCCCTGCCAATATCTTCCGAGACCTGCTTGATCCACATAATTGAACACATGCGCGCCCACAATGTAGTCCAGACTGGCTGCCCCCTCCACATAATTCCGGTAACGCAGACCCCTCTGGGTCTGGTTCATTGCCGCATTTGGAAGGAGAGACTCCAATCCTTGTTCCGTTGTACTGTAACCGAATTCGCTAATCAGAATCGGTTTGCCGCCCGATTTCTTGTATACATCTTCCAGAAGATCGGGTTGTAGCTTGTAACTGTAGTGGTTGATACTGATGACATCTACGTATTTCCCTTCCACCTCTGCCATCACGCTCCGAAACTTCTCATTATGGAACGGTGTCGTTAACCAGCGGTCTCCGAGAAGAAGATGATTAGGATCATATTTGCGGTAGATCCGCGAGACCGTTCCGAAGAACGTATCCAGATAGTACCTGAAAAAGGCGTCCATATCGCGCCAAGCCTGCGATGTCTCGATCGGCAGTTCCGCTTCTTTCAAGTCTTCAAAGGATTCGAAGCTTGTTCCCCAATTGCTGTTGAATTTGTCTATGTCTTGATATTTATCCTTCAGCCTTTTAACCCAATGTCCTTTGATCGCCGCTTCACTTGCCTTCAGCTTCGGCACATGGGAATAAAACTTGTGGTAATCGTATTCGTTGTCGATGAAATACCCGATCAGCATCGGATCGTCCTTGCTCGGCTTAACTGCTTTGGCAAACGCCAAATCGATCTTGGCTGCCGCATCCGGCGCAAAAATATCGAATAGCGAAATTCCGTTTATCTTAGCCCAGCTCATGCTGCCAAGCGGAAGCATCCTTACGTAAGGCAAGTTGTTCTCATTGCGGTATTTGTCAGGTGAATAGCCCCCCGCACTGTTAAATCCCCATTTTTTGATTCGCCCGGCCGCTTCCGAATAGATCGCATGCTCGGTTGGAACGACCCCTGTTTTCCGGTATTTGTTCGCCAAATAGAACGAAAAATTATCGGACCCTCCTGTAAAAGCTGTCTTATATTCCTCAAGATAAGACGGAATCGATTCGAACAACTCCTCCCTCCCCTTAACCATCGTATAGGTTTCATTGGCCGTAAGTCCGTTCACACCTAAACTAAAGAAGAGATTGCCATCCGGTGTAGTCATCACTTTGCGGCTTCCCGTCTGCTGAATGGTAAAAAAGCCCTTCTTTTGCAATCCGTATTTTGCCGCACTGCCTGCCAGACCGCCGAAACGGTCCCGTCTTGAAGGAGGTGTTAAACCGGCGTAATAGGAGGCGTCTGCTTTAGCATCCGCTTTCAGCTGCTGCTCGGTTGTCACCTTCCCTGGAAAATTAGCCGATATCATTTGACCGAACCTGTCCACTTGAATTTTATTGCTTGCGTTAAGCGTATACTTGCGGATTGGACTCCGATCCATGCCATCCTTGGCGGCATAGGTTTCGAGCAAGCTGTACCCCGTAAGCTGGAACGGCCCGGTGTAGAGCTGAAACTCAGGGGAGTTGTCCTTGCGGTAATAGATTCGGGCCCCTTGGGTCGCCGAAGACAGCTCGACCTGAAGCGATTCGGCGCTGCGGGTCGACTTGACGTCGACGGAAGCGGTGCTTCGATTGATCGATACCCTGGAAAGCTGCGGCGACCACGATTTGGCAGCTCCGTACAGCACGATTTTCAGATAACGCATCCCTGCCGGCAGCGAAGAAGCTTCAGTGGCGTACTGCTGCCAATCGGCCGAAGGATTGCCGACCGGATAGGTTTTGACCGGTATTTCCCGATACGTTTTCCCGTCCGCCGAGGCGAACACTTTGCTCTTTTCCAGTTCAATTTTGGTAAAAAAGTAGCTGTAAAAGAGCACAGAAGCGATATCGTATTTCGTATGGTAAACGATGCTTCCCGGCGACGTCGACGTTCGTGCCATCCGTTTCGCATCGCTGCCGAAGTAAGCGGGATGGTCCGTAGCGATGTACATATTCACGCGGCCCGTCATCAGTTTGAAGCTTTCGAGCGGATCGTAAAGGCCTGCGGAAGGCCCCGGCGCCGCGGGCGCCGACAGACTCCCGGGAACCTCTTTTATCGACAGGTCGATTAAGGCGGCTGCTTCCTCACGGGTCATCTCGTCCTGCGGCCGGTACGACCACACGCCGGAATCTTGGGTAACGTCCGGACCGTACCAGCCGTGAGCAATAATGCCGCTGATTCCTTCCGCCGCCCAGGTATCCGGCTTATCCTTGAAATGCAGCGCGCTGCCCGGAGCGAGACCCTGTTTTTTGGCATACCGCCATACCATAACAGAAGCTTCTTCGCGTTTGACCGGCTCATTCGGTGAAAAAGTCGTATCGGTAGTGCCGTTAACGATGCCCGCCTGATAGGCGGCACGTATATAGGCGGCTGCCCAGTGATCCCGGATATCCGGGAAGGGCGCGGTTCCTCCTTGGTCCTTCAGCTGAAAAGCGACGGAGACGAATTTGGCAAATTGGGCGCGGGTTAGCGTCTGTTTCGGACCGTAAATCCCTTCGGCGATTCCGTCCACTATGCCAAGCGTCTTCAAGTCGTGAATATAAGCGAAATAGGGACTTGTATCCGGTACGTCTTTAAAGTCCGCAGTCGCTGCTCCGCTCGTGCACGGCAATAAAGCAAGGGCGATCATCGCGGCGGCTGCAATCGAAAATTTTCTCATCATGATCCTCTCTTACTAAATTTTTCCTCTTTAATTATAAATATCGGACCTGTCCAAGGATATAAGGGGGGAGGGAGAAAAATAATTATTCACTTAGAAATTTTCCTTTTCAAATTCCAGCGCGGTTCTCATAACAATCTCATACGAACAAGGTCGGTCTCGGGTATATGTATCGTAAGATTGTCCAAGCTGGGGGAAGGATACCAGTCATTCTCGATTCCACCACCATATTTTATTACGTGTGTGACTGTATATGCCGACATGTACAAATTATGGTGGACAAACGGTTTTACCAGAATGCTTTCCCCCTGTTCTAAATGTTTCATAAATAATTTGTCATCTGAGGCATACTCCGTGTAAACTAGCCATCCTTTTTGGACGACATATAGTTCTGTAAGAGACTTATGATAATGGCTCTTCTGCCATCCGCCATTATTTGAAGCTTCCGTGCGGATATACGAACTACCGTCGGAAGATACCAGCCTGAATCGTCTTTCTCCATTATCCATTTCTTGATGCATAGTATTAATACCGAGCAAATGAGCTTCCTGCTCAGAGATCTGTTTCGGCATGAAAATCCCCCAATCTATGTGCTTCATCTAACATAACGAAAGTGCGGGCAAAAGGAGGTCACCTTATGCCTGCCTCCGCCAGTTTCTCGTCCAGCTTCGCCTTCTGGCGCAAATGGTGCCTGCTGTGCATACCAACCATCTCAAACCAATCACGCGCGTTGAGCCAGCCAAACCAGCCATGGCGCACCTTGCAAGCCGGATTCGCCTCATCTACGTAAACCGCCCAGTAGGCCAACTTCTCTAGCACCTGCTCCAGGCCAGCTATGATTTCATCCTTGCTCTCGGGGTTGCTTGTCGCGTTGGGCGGTTCCTCAAGTTTCACACGGATATTGGGCCACTCTTTTTCGGCAAGCGCCTTCGTCCCGTCTTCCGTCTTGCCTTCAGGCACTTCGTATGTTGCCTTGGTGCATGTTTCAATATGCCCGATGTACTCTTTCGCCACTTCGATCACATGGATATACATTTGCCCGACCGACCATACGTTTTCTTTGCCTTTAAATCGCAACTGCTCTATCGAATATCTGTTCAGATTCCGCATGTATTGCTCGATAATAGCCGAAGAATCGTTCAACATCCAGCCCCTCCCCGCCAACCCCAATTCATTACAGCACCTGCGTGATTGCGCATAACTGCCCGTTTTGATTTGCCAACTTCTTCGCTACGGCTAATTAAAGCCAGTTTTTTTGCTTTTCAATCGAGAATCACTTTCTTCTCCGGGTCTCGTAAAAACTCAAACATTATTTTAACTTGTTTCAATGTATTTCTTTCCAGTGAAAGCTCAGGCAAATTATGTTCGTCAAAAAAATCCACTTCGCTTGTTTCTAATCCAGTTTCAGCTTCGCCGCCAACAATTTTACATTCTATAAAAAACTTGTATACATGGTAAGGCTCAGGTGGATGATCATGATTTTTTTTATCCAAAACGGCCAGAAGCCGAACAGGAGTAACCACAAATCCCGATTCCTCCTTAATCTCTTTTATTGCAACTTCGGCGGGTGAATATCCAATATCCGCCCAACCCCCTGGAAGTGCCCAGGCTCCGTCTATTTTTTCTCTTACCAGAAGTATTTTGTTATGATTAAAAACAACGCCACGTATATCAACCTTTGGTGTGGCATATCCCGTCTCATTTGCAAAAGAAAGTTTAAGTTGTTGCTTTTCAATTAATGTATAGTTAGAAAGTATATCTATGCTTATTTGTCTAAGATCCTCATATCGTTCGATATCATATGGATCTTTTGTATACGTCAGCCCTATCTGGGCTATTGCCTGTATTTGTTTCGCCCATTCCAACCACTTAATTTCCAAAATTTATTCCTCCGTCTCAATTAGGCATACCCCGGCTGAACTTGTATCAAGTTGTGCCTAGCTTGGCTTGGCGCGTTTTTTATGTGTGTCGGTCAGTCCGGGTTTCTCCCTCGATTGGCATGAGCTCGATACCCTTGAAATCTTTGTGAATGTTGTAGTATACAATACCAACCTCGTTATACCCGCCTTTGATATCGATCGTTCCGTAGTTAAGTATTTCCGCCATAAAGTTATTTGAGAAATAGACCGATTCGTTAAAATCCTCAGGTTGCTTGCCGGTTTCCCCATTTGCGCCTATCGTATCCTTCTGCCACTTTACAACGGCTATACCATCCGAATTAACTTCGATATACTTGATTAGCCCCCTGTATTGCACCTGATAACGCAATGCTTCTCCCTTTGGAAAAGTATAAATGGTATGAAAACCTTCACCATTTGAAACGATTTCTTTATCCACAAGCGTGGTTGGAGTATGAATCGCAATTGTACGAGCATCTTCTAAATTTCCGCTCATAAGTGTTATGAAGCGTTCCTGGCCAGATGGCGTCCGCACGATTACGGTCTTTTCCGTACTATTGTATTTCACCGACCCCCCAAGTGTCTCTGAGAGAAAACGCAGAGGCAGATAGGTTCTCCCCTCTTTAATCGTTACAGGAGCATCCAGCTTGACGCTTATACCGTTAACCAGGGCTGTTGTGGATCCAACATTAAGGCGTACGGTCATTTTCATTTCTTTATTGATTATTTTTATCGTTTTCGTAGCCTGCTCATAGGAATACACTAAATTTACGGGATCCTTAAAAGCTATTAGCTGTACCATTGTCCTACCGTTCACAGTTAGTACATTCTCCTGCAGCGTACCATCAATATAAACCACTATTGGTTTTTGCGACGCAGCGGAGATTGATGAACCTGATACCAGCATTCCAACAATGGAAAAAAAAGCAACTGCTGCTTGCATCCATTTTTTCATAAGCAAGAAAACCTCCTCCATATTTGGATCCTAATACAACAAACGCCATATCCGTTAAAAGGTTGCAACCTTAAAAAAAAATCGAAACGCACGTAACTCTAGAATCGGCTTTGTAATACTGCGCAACCAAATACGCCGTTCGGTAGCGTAGTCTCTATTAGCGAATACAAGTAACCGCAAGCGACCATCCTGTCAGAGGGTGGCTGCTTGCGGTTTTGACGATGGTTCTGAATGATCATTTGCGCGATTGCGGAAGTACCTCCAATATTTCCATCGATTTGGCTACCCTTTAACAGCTCCCATCGTAAGGCCTTGTACTAATTGCTTTTGAGTAAACCATCCCAAAATAACCGATGGCAGTACGGCGGTAGTCGCTACTGCGGACATCTTCCCCCAGAACAACCCTTCTTGGGTCATAAAAGAAGCCATAAATACCGGCATTGTCGAGGAATTGGTGTAGGTAAGACTAACGCCAAAAAGAAACTCGTTCCAAGCAAAAACGAAACAAAGCAGTCCAGTGGAAATGACTCCAGGCTTTACCAAGGGAAGCGTCACTTTAAAAAAGCCTTGCAGTCCTGTTGCGCCGTCGACTTGGGTGGACTCAATCAATTCGTAAGGAATATCTTTAAAGAACGAACGCATCATCCAGACGGCGAGCGGTATATTCATCGCGGTATAAAGCAAGATCAGGGCCAAGTGGGAATCCAATAAGCCTAGTTTTTTGAAAATAATGTAGACAGGAATAATGACGCCAACGGCGGGAAGCATTTTTGTTGAAATGAACCAGAACAAAATGTCATCCGCTTTCTTCATACGGAACATGGATAAGGCATAGGCGGCGGATACGCCCAAAATTAAAGCGAGCAGTGTGGATATAACGACAATGATAGCTGAATTGCCTAAAAATGCACCGATTCCCGAGCCCCAAACGATTTTGTAATTGTCCAGAGTCGGGTGGAAGAAAAGGGAGGGCGGCATGATAACGGCTTCGCCTTCGTTTTTAAAGCCGGTAATAAACATCCACAGCAAAGGAAAAAAATAGATGAAAGCTGCCAGGTACGTAAAAATCGTCAATAGAACCGCAAGCAGCTTTTTCATGATAACTCACCTCGGAACGTTCTCCTCAAGAACTTGAAGAGGTACTTTAATAATATCAATGTAATAATCACGATAACGACACCGATCGCCGATGCGCCGCCGATATCCCATCCTTTAAAGCCTACACGATAGACATAGAACGGGAGATTTGTGGATGCATAGCCGGGCCCGCCCGAAGTTGTTACATAAATCTCTCCAAAGGTTTGCATAATGAACAGAAGCCCGAGCAGCACCGCAACCTCGATGTAACGCAGCAAGTGCGGAATGACGACATATATAAATCTCTGAAAGGTAGATGCGCCATCGATCATACAGGCTTCCATCGCATCCTTCGGCACAGATTGAAGTCCTGCAAGAATGATTAGCATAAAAAAAGGGATCCACTGCCAGGAGACCAGAGCGATTATCGTTTGCAGCGGATAGGAACCTAACCAATCTACCGCATCCTGTCCGAACACTCCTGCAAAATAAGCGGTTATACCGAAATTGGGATTCAATATCGCCGTTTTCCAAACGATGCCCGCAACGGCAGGCATGACGAAAAAGGGAGCAACAAATATAGTCCGCAGCAATCCTTTTCCGAGAAAATCCCGATTCATCAATAAAGCTAAGCACAGTCCGAATACCAGGCACAACAAAAGTGTACAGGCAGTTAGAATGAACGTATTCCCCAATACCGTATAAAATTCAGACCCCATAAAAATTGCTTTGAAATTGGCAAACCAGACAAATTTCGCTCCCTTGTCGGGCCGCATAAGATTCCAGTCCAAAAAACTGTAATAAATAGTCAAAATAAACGGGATTTGCGTAACGAGCGCAACAAGAATAATGCTCGGCCAGAGCAGCCTTTTGAGCGGCGGCGCTGATTTTAATCCAATCGATTTCATTTGGTTCTCCATTCCACCGGTGAATTGGCGAGGGGGAAGCCCCCCCCCCTCCGCCAACAGCCCGATTACTTTTTATATCCTCCGGAAACTGCGATTTCATCAGCTAATTTTTGAGCATTTTCCAGAGCTTCATCCACTGACTTTTTGCCTGCGATGGCCGCAGCAATTTCTTGACTTACGGAAGTGCCGAGCTGTTGAAATTCCGGAATAGCGACATATTGGATACCTTGATAAGGAACCGGATTTTTCGTCGGCTTCATGTAGTCGGCTTGTGTCATCGATTGCAATACAATATCTGCAAAAGGTGCCGCTTCTTTATATTTTGGATGATCGTAAGTCGATTTGCGGGTACCAGGAGGCGCTACAACCCATCCCTTCGATTCCCCTACTTGTTCGATATAGCGTTTGCTTGTTGCCCACGTTAGGAATTTGAATGCTTCTTCTTTGTGCTTGCTGGCGCTTTCGATCCCTAGCGACCAAGCCCACAGCCAACCGTTATTGTCCTTCGCCTCAGATGGCGCAAACGCATATCCGATTTTACCTGCTACTTGGGAATTTTCAGGATTATTCAAGAATCCCGCAGCTACCGTTGCGTCGTACCACATGGCTGCTTTTCCTGTCGAAAGAAGGGTGAGCGCCTCTGTGAATCCAGTGCTGGTTGCGCCCGGTTGTCCGGATTCTTTTAACACATCCACATAGAACTGAACGGCTTTCTTTGTCTCCGGGCTTGTCAGCTGCGCATTCCAATCCATGTCATACCAAGATCCGCCGAAGGAGTTGATTACCGTATTGAGCGGCGCCAAAACTTCTCCCCAGCCGGGAAGACCCCGAAGAACGAGACCCGGTACGTTATTTGCTTCTTTTACTTTTTTGGAAATATCGCGCACTTGGTCCCATGTCGGGTGCAGCGGCATCTCTACGCCGGCTTTTTGAAGCATTTCCTTGTTGTAATAGAGCATGCTGCTTTCCCCATAGAAAGGAAGCGCATACAAATTATTCTCATAAGAGAGAGCGTCGCGGATGGAAGGGAAAATGTCTTCTACATCGTAATCGCTTTTCTCTTGATCGGACATCTTATCCATCATTGGCGCCAGGGGTTCAATCCATTCATTTTTCGCCCAGATCGACGCATCGTAGGTGCCGATGGTAACGATGTCGAACATACCTGCCTGCATAGCTACATCCGTCGTAACTTTTTCCCGAAGGTCATTTTCAGGAAGAACGACGAATTCTAGATGAATGCCGGTTTCTTTCGTGAATGCACTGGACATTTCCTTCATAACCATCATATCCGGATTGTTTACAGTTGCTATTCTTAATGTCACATTTTCTTTTTTCTTATCACCGTCTGTACGATTGCCGGCATTTTGAGCTCCATTATTACCGCTCTCTTGCTCTTTATTTGCACCTTCCGAACCACACCCGCTTAAAACCAATACAAAAACTAATGATAGCAATGCGAACAGCGATACAATCTTTTTCATTGAAACAACCCCTCCTCATTTTTCTTATATGTCAAAATTGTCCGGCATTTCTTATGACTTGCCGGACAATGAGCCATTAAAACCGGTTGTTTTCTTATCCTTGTAAAACCCTGTCAGCCAAGGCTAAAGCGCCGGCAAGCCCGGCATTATCCCCAAGCGCCGGTTGTACGATATAATTGGCATTTCCTTTGGCTAGAGCCGGATGATTAATATATCCGTTTAATAATTTATTCAGTCGTTGATGGATAAGCGGATATATCTGCGTCTGCTTCATCACGCCTCCCCCTAAGATAATCTTCTCCGGAGAAAGTATGAGAATGAAATTGGCTAACGCTTGAGCCAGATAATAGGCTTCCAACTCCCAAGCGAAATGCGCTGCTCCCAGATCGAAGGCTTTCAACTTCCACCGGTCTTCGATCGCCGGCCCCGAGGCAAGCCCTTCCAGACAGTCTTTGTGAAAAGGACAGCTGCCCTCGTAGGTATCGTTTGGATGCCGGCGAACGATAATGTGTCCCATTTCCGGATGGGTTAAGCCATGTAAAAGCCGCCCTTCTACGATTGCGCCGGCACCGATTCCGGTTCCGACAGTCATGTATAAGCAGCTGCCCAGACCTTTTGCCGCTCCCCATGTCGCTTCGCCTAAAGCCGCGGCATTGACGTCCGTGTCAAATCCGACCGGCACATCTAAATGCCGCTTCGTAAAATCAACCACATTGAAACCGCTCCAATAGGGTTTAGGCGTATTGATTATGCTGCCATAGCTTTCGCTTTGAACGAACAAATTAGAGCAAGCCGTTAGGATAAACCACGATTTTCAAGCATTCACTCTTCTGGTTAAGCGCACGCTCCATGGCTTCCTGGGTTTGTTCAAGCGCAAATTTGTCGGTGATCAGCTTGTTTGCGTCGACTATTCCGGAAGACAAGAAGTTTATGCCTTTCGGGTACGTATTGGCATAACGGAAGATGCCGTAGATATCGACTTCGTTATCTGCAATAAAAGGCACATTCAACGGAATTTCGTCTTGGGCCGGCAAACCTACGATTGCGAGCTTGCCGCCGCGGCGAAGCGATCCCAGTGCGGATTGAAGCGCCGTCGGATTACCGGCCGTTTCCCATGCGACATCGACGCCTTTGCCGTTCGTAATCGTCTTAATTTCCTCAAGCGGGTCCTGTTCACGGATGTTAATGATGTGACTGGCACCCATTTGCTTAGCCGCCTCAAGCCGCAGCGGCTCGAGATCTGTCACGATAATGGTCGCTGCCCCATAAGCTTTAGCCGCAGCTACAGCCATCAAACCGACTGGCCCCATTCCCATAATGGCGACCGTGGATCCTGGCTGCAGTCCGGTGCGTGCGGCTGCATGTATCCCGACCGAAAAAGGCTCAACTAATGCAGCTTCTTCATAGGAAAGATGATCCGGAATGGAGAAAACGAAGTCTTCACGGATTTTAATGTATTGCACAAATGCGCCGTCAAATGGGGGCGTCGCCAGAAACTCAACATCCGGACAGAGATTATACCGGCCTTCCTTGCACGCGTCGCAGCGTCCGCAAGTTACGCCTGGTTCGACTGCCACACGGTCGCCTACTTGGAAACGCTGCACATTCGAACCGATTGCCGCAATGTCTCCGGAACATTCATGTCCAAGAATAAATGGTTTGTCGACCACGTATTTACCGATTCGGCCGTGGGAGTAATAATGTAAATCCGATCCGCAAATCCCGACTGCCATTACTTTAATCAAAACCTCATCCGGACCGATTGGCGGAACCGGGTATTCTTCGATTTGAATTTTCCGGGTACCGCGCATGACTGCAGCTTTCATCGTTGGTGGCAGTTGATTAGTCGACAACGTGACCAAATCCCTTCTTTACCAATTGAATGTTTTTATTTCTTTTGCTTCCTTATAATCCTCATCACGCACAGTCCCGCCGGCAATAAGCAAAGCAGCGGCATCTAGTGTCGTATAAATTTACCTCCTAAATGGATAATATAAGGGGATTCATTTGCGTTTTTTATGTTTTCCTTGCCCAAATTATAAGCATTGCCCTCTTCCGATATCTATCTATTTGAACTGTATAATCATACAGCGCCGCTGTACAACTAAGCTTTCCATATACAAAGAGACGATTTTTACACTAAAATAGAGTGATATGCCAAATGCAGGAGGTGCGAAAAAGTGGCGGAACTTGAGGATAAAGAAAGATTTGCGGAACTGTTGACGTTAGGCATTACCGCATTGAAGCAGCATCCCGACTATAAAACAAAAAGAAAAAAACGAGAAACGCTTCCCTCGGGACAATTCTCTTCCGAGTCCTATATAGATAAAATCGCCTATCAGCTTGGCATTTCCTCTAATACCATTAAAAGCTGGATGGGTCAGATGGGCGTAAAGTATATACCGAGCCGGATCGAGGACGGCAAGCTGTTCGGCATCGTTTGGCTGATTATTGAAAAAAGCGGGATGGATGCCGTTTGGTTCACCGAGCTTCTAACGACGACCTCCATTCCCGTTATTGATCCCCCTCTGTCGGTTTGGGTCGCGTCTTGCCTATCGAAAGCGAAACTATTGAGGGATGATGAATTCGGAGCGCCATCGGATCAGGAAATTGAAGCGGTTAAGACTAGACTGTTTGATGGAATATCTCAACTGCAGAAACCTGCTGTACCTGATGTACCTGCAGTACTGCACAACTTACCGACGCGGTGGTCGGAATCATTCGTTGGCCGCAAACATGAGTTGGAAGCGATTGGACATTGGTTGACTTCGCCGTCACCCGTATGTTTAATCTCAGGCTGGGGAGGTATGGGGAAAACCACGATTGCGCTTGAATCAGCTTACGCATGCGTGGGAGCACCGCACGGCGAAGCTGCTTCGGAAGACCTGGAGTGGCCACCCATTGCTTGCGTTATTTGGATAAGCGCAGATTTAAAGAGTTTAAATTTCGGTGATTTCCTCGATATAATCGCTTACCAACTCGGACGGGTAGAACTTCTTAGCAAATCCCTCAACGAGAAATGGTTTGTGGTTCGAAATGCTCTGTCCTCCTATTCTGATAAAATGCCCGTACTTCTGATTATCGACAGCATAGACACGGCAGACTATGGAATAAGCGAATTCATCGTCAATCTCCCGCAAGGCGTCAAAGTATTATTAACGGCCCGGGAGAATCAGCAGCAAATCGAGGCACTCGCAGGGAAAGAGATTTACACGATCCAATTGGATGGCCTGCTGCATTCTGAGGCATTGGATTACCTGGCTTCAGAGGTACAACATCACATCCGATTAAGCAGCGTGCCTCGTAGGAAGGCAAAGCTGGAACAGCTGTTAGCCGAATCGGTTGAAGTTCATTTGCAGCTGATTGATGCAACCGCAGGGAACCCGAAAGCAATCGCGCTTAGCGTCGCCCATATGACGGAAGACGATATTCCAATCAGACAGCTTATCGCGGATATAGGGAAAGCCGGTTATTCGTTGTCGGCATTATTCGAGTATCTGTTCGGCCGTACTTGGGAACGCTGCACCGATGATGCCAGACGTTTGTGGCAAGTACTCTGCTTCTTCGGCAGGCCGGCCTCGGAGGAGAGCTGGGGGGCCGCGGCAGGTTTGGATGGGCGGCGTTTTTTTCTGGCAATGGAACAATTGCGCGGCTGTGCCCTGATCGAGACGGAAAGAGTAGAGGGACATTTGCATTATCGGGCTCATCAGACCGTATTGGCGTATGGAGAGCAATATTTGTCCGAGAACAAAACGTTTGAATCGGAAGCCAGACAAAGGTGGAGTCAATATTACATTGATTATTTGGACACCTATCTAAAACGGGATAAACCGGAGGCGCCTTATTGGAATTGCCTTCTGGGGCGCGATCTTGAAAACGTTAAACGGGAATGGCCGAATATAGCCAAGCTGATG
The DNA here is from genome assembly GCF_000422465.1 of Paenibacillus harenae DSM 16969. Lineage (GTDB taxonomy): Bacteria > Bacillota > Bacilli > Paenibacillales > Paenibacillaceae > Pristimantibacillus > Pristimantibacillus harenae. The sequence continues at coordinate 145,387 of NZ_KE383846.1, forward strand.
GAGTGGGCAAGCGCCGGGGAGCATTCGGAACTGCTGATCCAATTGATGCTGCGGCTAAGCCATTTCCTAAGCCGGGTTAATCTGCCGCTGCGGATTGAGTATGGGCTTAAAGCCGCGCGCGCCGCGTTATTATTTAATAAAGAAACGCTCAGCTCATTGTTTTTAATCGATACGGTCGGCTGGGCATTGATCGAAATCGGATTGCTGGATGAAGGGCTGCGTCGTATCGAAGCCGGCCTCCGGATATTGGAGGACCTTGATCCATCCGATCCGGAGGTTCAGGATTTAAAGGGGCTGGGACTCGCTTTCAAAGCGAAATATTATTTGAAAACGGACCAGCGGGAGAAGGTCGCGGAGATTCTCGATGAATCGCGCGATGTCTATTGTACGCCCTTGATAAAACATCGCTTATTGCTGATTCGAGGTGATCTTTGTTTGCAAAATGGCGAGTTTAGGAATGCCATACATTGTTATGAACAGGCAAACGAGGTCAGTAAGTCATATGGCGGCGAAAAAACGATAGAAGCCTACTTTAATTTGGGAATAGCTTATGTCAAATGCGGCGAGTATGAGAAAGCGGAATCGGCGTTTGATCGATTGCTTTATAATAAATCGAAAGCCAATCAGATCGAGCTTATCTATTATCAATATGGCATGGCGCAATTGATGCATCGTAAAAGGAATAACGCCGAAGCATTGCAGCTAACACGAAAAACGCTTGCCATCATCGACTCCTGGGAGAGAACGATCTGGCTCCGTGAGGAAGTGGAACGGTTTCACGCGATGTTAACAGATGCTTCATCGATATAAAAACCAAGACCCATCCTAGTTCGTTAATCAAAAAAGGAAACAGACGTGACTGGATAGATTGTTCACAGCGATTAAGGATTCCAGTATACGTTATAGCTCTGACGCTGTTTCTGAAATATCCAAAAAGCTCCCCTTTCAGTAGCAGGTTTTATTATTTCACCTGTCTACCGTAAGGGGAGCATATCTGCGGCAAACTGCTCCCTGGATCATTAATCAATAGTCCTCCGTTAGCTTCATAATCTAGCAGGTGTTAACCTTATTTATCTTGTCGGCAAAACATCTCTTCGGGACCTTGTTGCCTATTGCCGGAATCCTCAGTAGATAGTCCTTCTTCCAAAACGCTCATTCTCGCTGCTTACGCCTCTGGTCAAGCCAGCGTCATACATACATATAAGCAACATATTTGTCTGCCCCTTTCGTTTGCACCCTCCAAAGTGTTAATCTATTTTTTCAATGACTCGTCTCCGGATAAACGGCTCTTTCAGAACGTTTAACGAGCACGAAGTAAGCAAGGACGGATGCCAAGCTTGTCGCAAATAGAAGGACTCCGAATGGTACCGCTGAATATTCACCCGCGATGCCTACAATCGGCGAAGCGAATGCGCCTAATAAAAACGGCATGACCCCTAATACCGCGGAAGCACTGCCTGCAATGTGTCCTTGCGATTCCATGGCCAATGAAAAAGTAACCGGCCCGATTATTCCAATGGCTATAGCAAATATAAAGAGCGAAGAAACCATGGCAATCAACGGTCCTTGAGAAAAGACGACCGTCATAACGGTACCGGTTGAAAGAACACCTAAAGCTAACCCCATCATCAAAATACGCTGATCGGTCATCCGACCCGCAAGAAGTTTTACGATCTGAGATCCTAACATGATTGCAGCTCCATTGAGGGCAAACAAGATTGAAAACATCATTGGGGAAACACCATATATATTTTGGTAAATAAATGGCGTTCCAGCTACATAGGCAAACACTCCTGCGAACATTATTCCATTAACAAGTGCATAACCCATAAAATTACGGTCTTTAAGTAACGACCTGTAGTTTCTCAGTATTTCCAAAAGGTTGCTCGAAACGCGTTGCTCTGCGGGTAAGGTTTCCTGCACACCCCATTTTGTCACCGCTAATAAAAATACCCCTAGAATTCCTAGAAAGAAAAACACGCCGATCCATGAGGTATAAGACGTAACGGCGCTTCCTGCAACAGGAGAGATTAACGGAGCGATATTGCTAATCATCGTTAGCAGTGAAACAAACTTCGTCATTTCAATTCCGCTATACGTATCACGTACGATCGCGCGGGAAATAACGAGCCCGGCAGAAGCGACAAAACCTTGTATGAATCGCAGAGCAATAAAAACTTCAATATTAGGTGCAAAAGCGCAACCGACAGAGGTAAGGACATACAGGATCATGGAGATCAGCAAAGGGTTGCGTCTGCCATGAACATCGCTTAGAGGCCCCATTACGATCGGACCCAAACCTAAACCCAACAAGCTTGCGGTTAAACTTGCCTGAACCATGGACGCATTTGTTCCAAAAAAGTCTGTGATTTTAGGAAGTGACGAAAGATACATGTCGACGGTAAATGGACCAAGCGCAGAGAACGTTGCTAATATAAGTGCGAACATAATAGTTGGTTTTGTTACAACATGATTCATTTCGTACTAACCTCCTTATTTCGAATAAGTTTCGACTACCTCCAGATGATGTATCTAATTTTGCACGTCATATGCCATAGATGTCGAGATTTCGCGGTAAGCGCTGATCTGCTCTTTGAGGTCTGATATTTTTTGCTCTGCAATGCCGATCGCGTCAGCGCCGGCGATGAAGCGGCGCGGCGGCTTCGCTTCTTCAGCAATCATTAAGAGAGCCTTGGCAAGCTTCTCCGGATCGCCGGTCTGTTGGCCGTTCTGGTTATGATAAAATTCCATATGAGTAGCACTGCGAGCTGCATAGTCCTCGATTGACGGCTCGGCATAGGTCGACGATGCTTTCGTAAGAAGCTCCGTGCGGAAAAAACCAGGGTTGACAATGGTAGTATGAATGCCGAACGGGGCAACCTCGGGTTGCAAAGACTCCATCCACCCCTCGAGGGCGAACTTCGACGCAGCGTAGGCGGAAGTAAACTCAAATCCGGAAAGGCCCGCGCCTGACGAGATCGAGAAAATATGACCGGAGCGCTGTTTCCGCATGATTGGCAGAACCGCTCGTGTCACATTCATCGGGCCGATGAGGGCTACTTCGAGCTGTCGCTCGATTTGGTCCGGGGTCAGCTCCTCGAAATAACCTCCATAGAAGTTCGCGGCGTTATTAACGAGAACATCGATTGTGCCGAATCGCTTCATCGCAGCATTGACAGCATCTCCTGCGTCGGAAGGGACTGTGACATCCAGTTTGACCACAAGCAGATTTTTATCCTCGCCAACGGCTTTCGACACAATTTCGACATTGCGTCCCGTGGCAACGACCTTGTGACCTGCAGCCAAGGCAGCTTTGGCGAAATCGACACCCATTCCACGCCCGGCACCCGTAATAAACCAAACTTTATTATCCGACATCATCAATTCCTCCTTGTTGGTCTCGCTATACTTTAAATCAATAATATTTTTCGATTCGATCGTTACCAATCACTTCTTTTTCCATCCCTAAAAAAGCCGCCATTAGGACCATCAGGTCCGATTGTCGCCAACCAAAGGATTGATTCCGCGGCTTGCATTGGTGTTCGCGGAGCATTCGGTCCTCCCATGTCCGTACTTACCCATCCCGGATCGACAGCATTTATTTTAATATCTCCATGAACGTGTGCAGCTGCCAATCGCGTCAATCCATTAAGAGCAAGTTTAGATAACTTATATGCGCCCGCTCCTTGCCTCGACAATTGACTCATCGCTCCATAGTCCGAAGAAACATTAATAATTCTCCCATAGCCATGCTTTTCCATAAGCGGAATAAAAAAATGAATGACGTAATAAGCGCCGAAGAAGTTCGTTGACATCGTTTTCTCTAGTATGGAGGGGGCCGTCGTCAAAAAATTTTCATTCTCATCCCCATACATGCCGGCGTTATTAATCAAAACGTCTATCTTTCCAAACTTCCGATCCACTGCAATCGCTGCTTGACGGATACTTTCTTGATCGTCGACATCTATCCTGACGAACGAGACATCTAACCCCGACTCCTTAAGTTTTTGAGCAGCATCTTCACCTTTATTTGGATCCCGACTTGCCAATATAACCTTAAAATCATTCAAAGCCAGCTGTTTGACCAACTCATATCCAATTCCGCGATTCGCGCCTGTAACAAGAGCCACTTTAGTATCGTGTAACCTCATCTTATCCATCCACCCTTTCTATAAAAAATAATCAAGGCATCGGGATTGCCCTTTCGCCTACATGAGCTCCCAAATATGTTGCCTTTTCGAACCATCGCCGTTTCACTTTCATCTATAGCAATTAATATAGAAATTACGCTTATAGCTCAATTATCTTCACCTTTGTCTGATCGTTCATATGTTGTCGGTTTGTTCTCTTCCTCCTCATAGTGCAGTTAAACATTAAACCAATAAAAAGCCTTGATGTATTATTGTACTTCTGTCTATAATTATAGACGGATACAGAGTGCATACAATGGTTAATTAGGTGAGTTTCGTCAACTAATAGACGAATACGCGATTACTGTTTAATAATTTTATAGAAAGCACGGTGACCCATTCATGCCGAAGGTTGATAGAAGAATACTTAAATCTCAACAAGCATTAAAGAAAGCCGTCATTGAATTAATGGATGAAAAAAATTTTGACGATATTACGATCCAGGACCTTTCCGACCGGGCGAATGTAAGTCGCGGCACGATCTATCTTCATTACATGGATAAGTATGATTTGCTTGATAAACTTATCGAAACCCACATCGAAGAACTTCGAGCGATTTGCTTATCGGCAGCCGAAATGGATTTTATTGATTCGACACTTCTCTGTACGGAATACTTGGATCGTAATTATTCATTCTTTTCAACCATGTTAGCGAGTAAAGGAGGAGCCCCTTACTTCCAGAACCGATATCTTAACTTTCTGATCGAAGAGTTTAGAATTGAGGTAGATGTAACGCAAGGCAAAAATCAGGGTATCGACGAAGAGGTTATAGTCAGATTTATTGCCTCTGCTTACGAAGGTATCGTTGAATGGTGGCTGAGGAATGAAAGACCTATTCCTCATGAAGTTTTAGCGAAACAGTTGGGGGAATTGTTGGAGAGAAATATATGAGCGGCATCATTTACAATCACGAAGTGATGGAGCAGCTTGCCAAGGGCAGCTGCTCCATTTGCATGAAATAAGCCAAATAGCTTCCCCCGCAATGAAGGAAGCGTCTATATGGCATTAGCCGTTAATAAACTCCATTTATCTTTCCTGCCCCCGGTATAGGCGTGCCCCTAATGTTTTGCTAGGATTACTTGTTATTCACTCGCCATCGTGCTGATGTCGATCACAAATCGATATCGGACATCAGAAGCTAGTACGCGCTCCCAGGCTTCATCAATCTGGTTGGCGGAAATAACCTCGATCTCGGGAGCAATGCGGTGTTCAGCGCAAAAGTCAAGCATTTCCTGCGTTTCGCGAATTCCACCGATCATCGATCCAGCAAACGATCGACGATGCATGATAAGTGAGAATACTTGAACTGACAACGGCTCCGCTGGCGCACCGACGTTGACCAATGTACCGTCCACCGCCAGTAACGAAAGGTAGGCATTAATATCGAGCTTCGCGCTCACTGTATTCACGATGAGGTCGAACGAACCAGCCAATTTCTTAAAAGTCTCTGAATCGCTCGTGGCATAATAATGGTCCGCGCCAAGCCACAAACTGTCTTCTTTCTTCTTCAAAGTTTGTGATAAAACGGTAACCTCTGCCCCCATGGCATGAGCGAGCTTCACAGCCATGTGTCCAAGCCCGCCAAGTCCAACAACAGCTACCTTCTTGCCCGGAGCAGCACCCCAATGGCGCAGCGGCGAGTACGTTGTGATGCCGGCACACAAGAGCGGAGCGGCGACGTCAAGCTCAATGCCGTCAGGGATTCTGACCACGAAATCTTCAGTTACGACGATGTGGGTGGAATAACCACCTTGCGTATATTGCCCGTACCTGTCGACAGCTGCATAGGTACCCGTATTTCCACCAAGACAGTACTGCTCCACTCCCTTACGGCAGTTATCGCACTCCCTGCAGGAGTCAACCATGCAGCCCACCCCTACTCGATCGCCAACGGCATACTTTGTAACTTCAGAACCAACCTGAGTGACAATTCCGGCAATCTCGTGCCCTGGAACGAGAGGGTAGTTTACCGGTCCCCACTCGCCGCGAGCTGTATGGATGTCAGAGTGACAAATACCAGCGTATTTAATCTCAATGAGTACATCATGCGGTTCAAGTTCCCTGCGTTCTATCGTGGTCAGTTTGAACGGACCTTCTGGACTGAATGTAGCGCGTGCATTAGCTGTAATCATAGTGTGCCTCCTGTAATTCATGAATTATTGGTTCCGGTCCTGCTCTTGATTTCATTTTTATGGTTTTATTAATTCCATATCATTTGCTATATCCCTTTCAGTCATAGAACCGGTTATTATCTTTAGAACCTTCCCATTATTATCGATTAAGAATGAAGTCGGAATTGGAGTAATATCGTAAGCTTCAGTAACTGCTCGATCTTTATCTTTTAGAACGGTAAATGTGAGTCCATGCTTTTTAACAAAAGATTCAATGGCAACGTCACTTTCCCCAACATTAACAGCTAGTATTTCTAAACCAAGATTTTTATATTGATTATATTGTCTCTCCATGAAAGGCATTTCCTTCTCGCATGGTTCACACCATGTTCCCCAGAAATTCAAAAAAACGCCTTTCCCCTTTAAGTCTGATAGCTGAACTTTATTTCCTTCCATATCTTCAAGTATAAAATCAGGTGCTTGATCGCCAACCTGAATCCGGTTTCTTTCAGTAAAGAAATGTTGATAAAGCGTGTAAGTTATGGCTGAAATCATAATAAGCAACAGACTCAAGCGAAGAATAAATCTAGTCTTTTTGTTCTTCATCTGTCACTGACGGAAAATGTAACCTGAACGCTACCTGTCCCAAGTGCCGATGCAAGACCGGAGATGTCCTCTATATATCCGACTTTAACATATTCGTTTGAATTGGAAAACGTATTATAAAAAAGCACCAAGGTGTTGGAGGACCAAATCATAATTTCACCTGCGTGGATCGATGCCGGCCTTTCTGTTGATTCAGCAGGCAGATCACTCGGTAAATCATAGAATTTCTCTAATCCGTTCAGTTCAGACATATTGACTGTCATCGGCAACTGTGCAATCAATGCCTCTGTTGTTTCATTATCATCCATCTTTGCAGTGAAAGTTGTATTACCGACTGTGATATCCATGGTAATCATTCCCTCCGTGGGTAACGCAGGAACAGTTGGTTCAGCAGGTTCTTCCTTCGCAATGTTTTCCATAGAATTTTGACTGTTCTCCTCTTGTACTTCATCGGGGCTAGCTGTGTCAGGAGTAGAGCCCTCACTGTTAATTACACCACAAGCTGCAGAAGTGAAAATCAACGCCAAAGCAAGAGCCACTGATAATATTTTTCTCATATCGTTTGTTCCTCCGCCCACTTAATCGATTTTTTCAATTTTCATTATACAATTATCACTGACTGACGGAAAATGTAACCTTAACGCTACCTGTCCCAAGTGCCGATGCAAGACCGGAGATGTCCTCTATATATCCGACTTTAACGTATACGTTTGAATTGGAAAACGTATTATAAAAAAGCACCAAGGTGTTGGAGGACCAGATCATAATTTCACCTGCGTGGATCGATGCCGGCCTTTCTGTTGATTCAGCAGGCAGATCACTCGGTAAATCATAGAATTTCTCTAATCCGTTCAGTTCAGACATATTGACTGTCATCGGCAACTGTGCAATCAATGCCTTTGTTGTTTCATTATCATACATCTTTGCAGTGAAAGTTTTATTACCGACTGTGATATCCATGGTAATCATTCCCTCCTCGGGTAACGCAGGAATAGTTGGTTCAGCAGGTTCTTCCTTCGCAATGTTTTCCATAAAGCGCATAAACAAGGCCGCAGCCTGGCCACGGGTTGCGGAGCCAGAGGGCGTCAGACTGTTGCTGCTGCCCCGAAGGATCTGACTGCCTACCGCCCAGTGCATGGCAGTTTCTGCATAGGAGTGGATCTGTGATGCGTCGGAATACCCGTCAAATGTGGCATAAGCTGAAGTGTCATATCCCTTTGCATTGGCATAACGGTACAGTATGGAGGCGAATTCCTGACGGGTGATACGGCTGTGCGGCGCAAATCTGCCGTCTTCCACACCGTTAACGATCTGATTTGCTTCCGCCCATGCTACGGCGGTGGTGTAGTAGTTGCCATCGGGGACATCGGAAAAGCCGCCGTTGCCTGATACTTCTGGAGAACCTTCGATGCGGTGCAGTATCGTAACAAGCATTGCGCGGGTCATAGAGGTTTCCGGCTCGAAGTTTCCTCTGCCAGTGCCGGCCATCAGGTTTCTATTGGTCACATAGTCTACGGCGGTATGATACCATGCGTTTTCTGCCGTATCGTTATAGTCTGCCGCGAAAGCAGTGGGAGTCATACAGACAATCAGAACGATTACCAGAAGCAGGCTAATGAAACGCGATGTTTGTTTTCGTTTCATAAAATCATCTCCTTATTTATCAGGCGTAAGAATGCAATCCGGCGATAATCAAATTAACAAAAACCAGGTTGAAAATAATGATTCCAAAACCAATGACTCCAAGCCATGCCGATCTTTCACCACTCCAACCTTTAGACAGCCGTAAATGTAAATATGCAGCATAAAATAACCATGTAATGAGTGCCCATACTTCCTTAGGGTCCCATCCCCAATAACGTGTCCAAGCAATTTGAGCCCAAATCATCGCGAAAACGAGTGCGCCCAATGTAAATATCGGAAATCCAATTGCAACCGATCTATATCCAATTTCATCAACCATATCAAGCTTAATGTTCTTCGTTAACGGTTGAAGAGCTGCAGAAATTCTTTTTCTTAGAAGGAGTCTTAGTCCTCCATATAAAAGCAGAGCCGCAATAGCAGACCAGATGACTGTATTCAGTTTTCCAGCATCGATAATAGCCGGCACCTCGACAAAAGCATCCATTTTACCTTTGGTTAGCAATTCACCTTGATTAGGTCCTACAAGTGAAGGGAGATGATAAGTCATCTCAGCCTCTTGATCATTTTTATCGATCCAATTGTAGACGACTTCATAATCCAATCCTCTATAAATGCTTGTGAACACTACAAAAGCAAGTATTGTCATGATCATGTACATGATAACCTCAAGCCAAAAGGTTTTCTTTGATTGTTTGGTCTGGTCGACAGAACGAAGTAAATAAATGATACCTGCGATAAAACTGCTTGCTAAAATAGCGGAACCTAATGCCGTTGTTGTTACATGTATAGCAAGCCAATCCGATTGCAATGCTGGAATTAATGGAGAAACATCTGTCGGGAACAAGCTTCCATAGGAAATCATTAATAAGGTAATCGGCAAAGTGAATAAACCCAAGATAGACACCTTATACAAAAAATAAAGGATGATGAATCCCAACACAAACATCATAGAAAAAGCTGTAACAAACTCGAACATATTACTCACCGGTGCATGTCCGGAAGCCAGCCATCTTGTGATAAAATAACCCAGATGTGTAACAAAGCCTAGCATGGTCACACTTATTGCGATTGCAGCCCATTTATTTGGTTTTTCGTATTGTTTTCTCCGGTCGCGAATAGCTCCTCCAAACAGAAAGGTAGATATTAAATATAGAAAAAACGCTGTATAAAGCAAGTTACTGCTTAAAGCGATCATTTTCCCCCTCCCTCTGCCCTAGTTTCGCTTATCCTGGTTTGTTTGATCCGTTAATTCTTGTAAGCCGGTTGCTTTTAAAATATGGTTTATTTCATTTCCGATACCATACCAATTTTTATTAGTATGGCCAGCAATTAATAGGGCGTCATTGCTTCTTCTGATCCAAATTCTACGATGATTCCAGTACATCCCTTGTATAACTCCAATCATGAAAATGGCTCCTCCCAATCCAAGAAACCATAACGTATTGTCTTTACGAACGGTAAGGGCTGATACATTTTTCATTTCAGCGTTTTCAAATTTCATATTCAATTGATTATCTTCGCTTAGTTCCATTGTTCTTTGAATAGCAACAAAGCTTCTTTCCCCGTCCGGGTGTTCAGGCGATATCATGTTAAACACAAAAGCCGGATTATCAGGAACTTGTGATTGGGTTGCCGGCTGACCTTGACGATCAAAATAGAAATTTGGAAAATACTCTAAAATTTCAACTTTATATCCCTTGCCCAGATCATACTCCTTCTCTGGGTTTAACAAATCTATCTTAATCTGGCCAAAGCTTTCTTCCGTCTCTTTATCTACTAAACGAAAGGCCATTTTATTTAGTTCATTTAATTTATAGGAAACCTGGTAAACCGCATATGAATCATGAAATAAAGGCTGGTTCACTTTGATTTGCTCATCTTTCACCTTTACGAGCTCGGGTGTCTCTCCAAGAATGCTTTCACCTTTCCGTTCATATAAGGTCACATTCGTTTGATAATTTTTAACCATATTTCCATCCCCGACTCGCGAAAGCGTATTTGCAAATACTTGATTCTCTTGATCCTTTTGATAAGTTTCCATCATAAACTTGTCGCTTCTAATATAATATTTTCCGTTGGTTCCTGGAATAACACTCGTTTCACCGTCGCGAATCCAAAGCATTTCGTCCACATACATCCCAGGAATAAACCGGAGCATTCCTCCAATAAGGAATATAATAAGGCCAACATGATTTACATAGGGTCCCCATCTTGAGAAACGATTTTTCTCAGCCAGGAAGTTTCCATTTTCTTCCCGAACGCAGTAACGTCTTTTCTTTAATTTGGATATGACCGAAACGATCTGTTCATCAAGATCCTCTTTCACTCTTGATTCTCCGAAAAGACGTTGCCTGCGCATGAAGCTTTCCCTGCGTGTAATCCCTTGATTTTTCAAAGCGCGATATAATGGAATAACCCGGTCCAAACTTGCGGTAACAAGCGATATTCCCAGAGCAGCCAATAATAGAAAATACCACCATGACCCATATAGATTATTAAAACCTAATTGATAGAATACTTGACCGAAAAAGCCATATTGATCCCGATAAAATTGTTCATGTGCTACATTTGAAGGAATATACATCTGCTGAGGAAAAATTGTTCCAATCGCAGAGGCTATTAAAATGAGAACAATAATCCAGATCCCTACTTTTACGGATGAGAAAAAGTTCCAAACCTTATCCAGCGGTGTTTTATTATACGTTTGTGAACGTCTTGCACTTCCTTCATAACGCATATCAACCGACTTTTCCGAAAAATTTCCACTCATGTGTTTTCCGCATGATTCACAAAGAATTGTTCCGTGAGGGTTAACATGACCGCAATCGCACTTTACACGTTCCATTAATAATAACTCCTATTTTTGAGTTGCTGTTTGTCCCTCTCTTTGAACAAATTTCAAAGCATAGTGTGTACCGCAAATATAAATTCCCATGATGGATAAGTGGTCAATTAAAAAATTAATGGCGGAATCATCATTCACCCAGGTGCCAAACGGATTATAAACGGTTAGTTTAAAACCGATCTCCCTTTCGAAGGAAGCATACACCCCATAAAATACAATCAACGCCGCAAGAACACGTAAGACAATGGTGCGAATAAGGCTAGTGCTGACGATTCCCGTCATTCTCCGTACCGAATTGATGATCATACCCCAAGAAAATCCTACGTGTACGGCCATGATGATAAATCCCCAATAGGCTGTCTGAACATGTATTTGCCGGAGGATCATGTCGTCATTCACCTGAATAAAGGAGAATATATCGCTGGATATTAATATTCCACAGATCATCATAACAGCCATTGCTGCAAAAAAAAGCAGATTGAGTACGATTTGCAGAATACGCCGCAGATTATGCTTTCCCTTCAGTATCGTACCAAACCAACGGCGATTCAAAAAAATATGGACGATAAACAGTACAAATACTGTAACGCCAAGGAATTCATGGACTGTAATTCCGGTAATATAGTAAGCCATTTCGATTAACATGAGAATTGTCATGGCCAGGTCAATTACCAGCTTGAATAACATCTTTCGATTCAAAGCATTCTCCTCTTTCTACTTGACCGATCATAGATTATTTTTAGTTTTTATATTGATGCATATACATGGTCAGAAGAACATCCTGAAGGATTCCCGCTTTTTCTTCTTCCCCAATTGACCTGCTTGCTACATCCTTAGATTGATTCAGATGAGCAGATATTTCAGTTACCTCCCAGTCCTCTGTTGGGACAGCTGCAATTGGAGTTTCTGTGCTGCTGCTATCTGCTTGTGGAACCGTTCCTAAATCAAACTCTTTCATTTGATCGAATGAATTCAGGTACTCTTCTCTTTCCTGATTTGCGTGGCAGGAATAGCATCGTCCAATAGCTTTTCCACCAATACCATCCTCCATCACTTCACTGTCAGGAGTAAATGCCTGGAATTCCCATTCCCCGGTACGCTCATCAGGCGAGTACTGGGAACCCCAGCCGGTACGCTTTTCCATCACTAAATAATGTTCAAGCTCTCCATCTTTAAAGCCTTCAAGAGTGACAACGGTGCCGCTCGGAAGCTCCTCTCCTCTTTGCACCGCTTCAATCGCTTCCCTGCTGTTTACATAGATGTTTTCATGAATATCTCCTCGATCGTAAGTCGTAAATATGATCTGATCTTCAAGGTTCTCAGGGAATTGAACCAGGTTAGCCCCGGAGCCAAGTTCAGCATATTCTCCAGACTCAGCTGCTGGGGTATTCTCCTCTTGCTGAGGATTGTTCATTGGATTGCCCATTGGATTATTCATATCATTATCATTGTTGCTGCAAGCAGCAAGGGTGAGGGATAGCAGCAATACGAGTGTCAACATGAATTGTTTTTTCATATTTATATTAATCCTCTCAAGTTTTGTTTATTATTGTCTCCAAGGAAATCTAACTATTTAGTGAGATTCTGTATAGCTTGTCGTCATTCTCTTGCGGACTACCGCGTCCGTCTGTATTATTGCTAATGAAATACAGGAAGTTATCTTCAATAAGCACATCCCGAATTCTACCGAGTCCGGTTACGAAATCACGTTGTTCGCCTGTTTCAAGGTCAAATTCTAAAATGGCAGATCCCCTCAACGCTGCAACGTATAGTTTGCCGCCATAATAGGCCATTCCGGATGGTGCCCAAGTTGCTTCATCCCCGGAAGTGAATTGCGGTGATTCCATACCTTCTTGTTCCTCAAAGCCTTCAATAATCGGCCAACCATAATTATGACCGGCTTCTATTCTGTTGACCTCATCATTTGCATCGTTGCCATGCTCGCTTTCATATAGCGTGCCGTCTGTCGACCAGGTAATTCCTTGAGGATTTCGGTGTCCATAGCTATACACATAGGAATTTGGAAATGGATTATCGCTTGGAATAGATCCATCCAGATTCATTCTTAAAATTTTGCCGCCTAATGAATCGGGATCTTGTGCAATATTTCGTTCAGATGCATCACCGGCTGTCGCATAAAGTTTTCCGTCAGGACCAATTTTCAGCCTCCCCCCATGATGGTAGGCACCGCTTGGGATTTGATCGAGCAGCAAGCTCTCTTCTCTCCAAATACTATCTTCAAGATGAAGTGTTACGATGCGGTTAAATTGTCCGGAGCTGTCTTCATACGTATAATAAGCATACGCCAAATTCGATTCCGGAAAATCTGGAGCGAGCGCAAACCCTAACAACCCTGCCTCCGAAGCTGTCGCAAGTTCTTTCTCGAGTGCTACGCTTTGCCGTTCTATTTCTCCATTCTCAATTTTTACGATGTTTCCCGGTCTTTCCGTCAAATAGTAAATATGATCACGTTTATCAATAGACCAAGGAACCTCAAGATTTTCCGCAATCACTTCTCGCTCTTCACCGGACACGAATGTCTTTTCTCGTTCTTCATTTTGCTGCTGATCTGTGGAATTTCGCTGTTCATCCATGGAATTTTGTTGCTCATTTACAGAACACCCAGCGATTAAAAGGATTCCGAACAAAGTTACGGCTAACATTTTTTTCAAACCAATCACCTCTGGGATAATGCGATTTTTGATTCAATGCTACAAATGAACGTTTGTCTATAATTATAAAATAAAACAAAATGCTTGCAATTGTTAGATGTGCGCAATTTGTCAATTAATGAACAAAGGCATTATAATTGTTCATTATTGAACCTCCTAGCGTATAATTCCATTAACATTAATCATTAAAGATACGGAATTTCGTTATTGATTGTACCTTACAAAATGGCGAGTTACCTGAGAATTACCTTATCGTTACCTGAAATTTCGAATAAAAAAACAGAAACAGCGGTGGCCTTGATGAAAGTGTCCTAGACAGCCGCTGGCCTCCTGATACCAGATTTTCTCCGACTATCGTCAATCCGGAAAAGTCTCCGGATCGCTTCACCCATTCACTCGGGAAACATGTTGCGTACTCTGGCCTAAATACGCGGTCAACTCTTTTGAGCTGAAAGGTTTGATTATGTAATCGTCGACCCCCAGATTCAGCGCTTTAACCCGATCGTCAACTTCTTCCCTGGCGGTAAGTATGATGATCTCCATCTTATCCATCTTTTTCAATCAGGGAGAATAAATCCGAGCGCGGGATGCCGCAAACATGCGCCGCTCATGAACATGGCTCACGACAAGAGGCGCTTGCACGCCGGTTGAACCGGTCGGCTGCAAGCGCCTTATTGCCAAACAGAAGATGTCAACTTTGATCGACGGCAAATGTCGGCACCTTGATCCGTACTCCCGCAACAGATTTTCTTGTTTCCTCTCCTGAGAGGGACGGGCACTCCCGGAAAACAAGCTTGTTACAGTCATTTCATCTGTCCTGGTCAAGCAAGGTCATGGCAGGGAGTTCCCTAAAAGCAGCATTCCGGGGCGGCAAATGTTTCTAGCATCACCCTATTTCAGATACTCGGCAAAGAAGGATGTGAGCTTCTCAAAAGGGATAAGATTCACCCTGTCGTACAGATCCACATGACCTGCGCCCGGAACAATGTAAAGTTCCTTCTCTTTACCCGCCAGCTTGTAGGCTTCTTCGCTAAACTCTCTGGAATGTGCGTTTTCACCCGTGATGAAAAGCATCGGACGAGGAGAAATCGTCTCTATATCTTCGAACGGATAGAAATTCATGAACTTGACGTTACTGGTTAGCGTCGGGTGTGTCGTGAGTTCAGGTGACGAACCCTTGGTAGTGAATTCGCCCCTTGGAGTGCGGTAGAAGTCAAAAAACTCTCGCTGGATAGGGTCGGTGTCTTCCTTCAGTTCATGCACTGTCCCGCCGGTGTATTTGGTCTCACCGCCCGTGAACTCCACAAAGCGTTGCTCGGCTGCCTCTGCAATGAGCTTCTTCCTTTGCTCAAGTGTCAGGGAATGTTTAAGCCCGTTACGATTGGCGGCGCCCATGTCGTACATGCTGACTGTCGCAATGGCTTTCATGCGCGGGTCAATCTTGGCTGCGCTGATGACAAAGCTCCCGCTGCCACAAATCCCGATAGCACCAATTCGATCCCTGTCAACAAACTTCCGGGTGCCCAGGAAATCCACCGCAGCACTGAAATCCTCGGCATAGATATCCGGCGAAACAGCATTGCGAGGCTGACCCTCACTCTCTCCCCAGAAAGACAAATCCAAGGACAAAGTAACGAATCCCTGGTCAGCCATTTTCTGGGCATACAGATTCGCACTTTGTTCTTTTACTGCGCCCATAGGATGCCCGACAATGATCGCGGGATTTTTGGTGTTCTTATTCAAACCTTTGGGAATAAAAAGATTCCCTGCAACAATCATGTTGTATTGATTTTTAAACTCAACCTTTTTCATGGTTACCTCGTTGCTCTTGTAAAAGTTGTCTGCTCCATTGGACATGTCCGGCGTGTATGCAGCTACAACGCCTGTTGTGGTTAAAACCAAGGCCAGTGCCAACACGGTGAGTTTGAGGAAAGGAGTGATCGTATATTTTTTTTTCATTTTAACACCCTCCAAAATGTAGTTTTTCCTGCAATCCTATCTCCTTGACTCGATTGTAACCTCCTTGTCTGTGAATAGAACGGCTTGAGCCGTTTCGAATATACGGATACGGGCATGATTATTTCGCGGATCACCTCCTGACCTTATTTGATCGAACGACCGCTTTCGTTATTGATTGTACCTTGCAAATTGGCGAGATGCCTGAGATTAAACTTCGAAACACCTGAGAATTACCTTATTGTTAGCTGAAATTTTTCGGAAAAACCAGGAATTTGAAAATGTTATCTTCAGGTGCATCTCGATACCCCGCAGTATGAACTTTAAATGTCACCTGTTAACACCTTGTAAAAGCAAACAGCGGTGGCCTTGGAGAAAGTGTCCTAGACTACCGCTATACTTATTTGATCTATCGGGTCCCGTTAGCAAGGTAACTTTAACCAAGGAAGAACAGTATCGGGAATTACTTAATCGGCAGATAAACACGAAATAACGCACCTTCCCCTTCCTTGCTTTCCACTTCGATTCGGCCGCCGTGCAGTTCCACGATCGATTTGGTGATGGCCAGGCCCAATCCGGCCCCGCCGTACTTTCTTGCCCGAGACGGTTCACCGCGGAAGAACCGTTCGAATATATGCGGAATATGATTCTCCTTGATCCCGAAACCATTATCTTGGACTGAAAGCCTGATTTCGCTGGCGCTTTTTTCCAGGCTGATACGGATATCGCCTTTTGTTGGATCGGTTTGCTGAACGGCATTTTGAAACAAATTCAGGATGACTTGCTTTATCTTGTCCGTATCAACAGCAATAGCCGGGTCATCAATCAAATCGAGCCGAATCCGTCTCGCTCCGGCGATCATTCGCAACTGAGGCTCCATCTGGCGAATAAGTTCGCCGAGATTGCCCGGAGTCATGCAGACATCCGGACTGCGTTCCATTCTAGCCAAAGCGAGCAGGTCTCCGACAAGCTTATTTAACCGCTCCGATTCGCTATACATGCTTTCTAGCGCTATTTGCAGTTGATCGGGTTTATCCGCGCCCCCCTCGAGAAGCACTTCCAGAAACCCATGGATCGAGGTTAACGGGGTGCGGAGTTCGTGCGAGGCGTCAGCGACGAAACGGCGCATTTGCGCTTGAATCTCTTTTTCCAAAGCAAACGAGGTTTCAATTCGTTTCAGCATTCCGTTGAAGGCAACTGCCAGTCGGTCGATTTCCACGGGGCCCTGCTTATTCGGCAAGCGCTCATCCAAATTTCCGCTGTGGATTCGTTCCACGGTGTTCACCATCCTTGACAGTGGAACCATAGTCCGCTGCAGGACGGGACGGAAGATAAGCATCCCCATAATCAGTGCGATCAGCGAACCAATCACGTAAATGGTTAATGAATGCCTCTGTAAAGCCAACATTTCTTTCAAATCTACGGTTGCTTGAACAATTCCCCATTCCGCATCTGCAGGGCCGACTAACAGGCAAATAACCATTTGAGGGTTGTTTTTTTCGTCCCGGATGATTTTATAACCATCCGTCATTTTGCCGGTTTCAAAAATTTTGCGGTATTCCTGCTTTGACAGCCGGGGAACCGGCAAAGAGTAGCCGGGATTAACAAACAGTTCAGACACGTTCCCGTTTTCTTCGATGAACGCGATTGTCGCCACGTTATTTTGCAACGTTTTAATTGCAGCCACATCGTCTTTTCCCCTTGAACGGTCCTCTTTCCATTGGATCCAGATCTCGGGTGAGACGGAGCGGATTTGGCTTTGAATCCCCCACTCCTTTTTGTCGTACGAAAATTGCTGCATCGTGAAATATTGAAAAACGCCAATTAAAATAAAAAGTCCGGCCATGATCAAAATAGAGCGGGAGAGGAGCTGAAAGCCGAGAGAATGGGGTTCGACACGACGGCAAAAGCGGAATCGGGCCTTCATTGGATATTCATCCGGTAACCGGAACCCCGAACCGTTCGGATCAATTGATGCGAGCGGTCCTCCAGCTTTTCCCTCAAGTAGCGGATGTATACTTCCACGTTATTTTCATCTCCGACGAAATGGAGTCCCCAAACCGCATCCAGAATGGAAGATTTGCTCATGACACGATCATGATTCAAAACGAGAAACTTAAGTAGTTCGTATTCGGTGCGCGAAAGCTCAAGCAGAGCTTCTTGATACCATATTTCTCTCCGACTGTCGTCAATCCGGAATGGTCCCCGGATCACTTCATCCAGCAACTCGGGATACATGTTGCGCACTCTGGCATGAATACGCGCGGTCAACTCTTTTAAGCTGAAAGGTTTGATCATGTAATCGTCGGCTCCCAGATTCAGCGCCTTGACCCGATCGTCAACTTCTTCTCTGGCGGTAAGCATGATGATCCCCATCTTATGCATCTTTTTCAACAGATTACAAACCTCGAACCCGTCCATGCCTGGCATCATTACGTCAAGGACGACTACATGCGGAAGAAACTCCCGAGCCTGGATGACGGCATCTAATCCGTCTGAAGCGGTCCGCACAAGGAAGCCTCCGTTTTGAAGCCCCAACTCCAAAAATTTCAAAATGTTCGGTTCATCGTCGACAATCAACACTCGAATATGGCCTGGCTGCATCAAGAATAATCACCTCTGCCTATATTTTACATAAAGCTGATATTTTCACTCACTTGTTCCGGGGATAGTTACCTACTCTTCTATTCAGACAAAAAAGTGTGAATCCCAACAATATTTGCGGGGATTCACACAGCGGTTTCACTCAAAGCGCCATTGGCACGCAATGCTCTCTACGATCTTCGACACAAGCCTTATTTCAGATTCAAATTTTCATTGAAGAAGGACTCGAGCTTATTAAATGGAATGTACTCCATTCTGTCGTACAGGTCCACATGCCCTGCGCCTGGAACAATATAGAGTTCCTTCGATTCGCCCGCCAGCTCGAAGGCGTCTTCGGTGTAGTACCTGGAGTGTGCATTCTCACCTGCGATGAATAGAATCGGACGCGGAGAAATCGTCTCAATCTGCGCGAACGGGAAGAAGTTCATCATCGCCCCGGTGCTGGTAAGGCTCAACGCCGCTGAGCGGGGGTGTTGTCCCCTTGGCGTACCGTAGTATTCGGAGAACTCTTGAAGTGCTGCTTGTTGTGAGGGTTCTAGTTCCACGGCAGTTCCTAAGCCGAATACCCTCTGTCCGCCCGCAAATTCGGTCCAGCGCTGTTCAGCGGCTTCTTCAAGTACTTCTCTCCGTTCTTCCTCGGTCATATTTTCGCCCGGTACCCCTGCATACCCCAATCCCTCACGGGTGGCGCGGCCCATGTCGTACATACTAACTGTCGCGACAGCCTTCAGCCGAGGGTCAATCTGCGCAGCGCTGATCGCAAACCCGCCACTGGCACAAACGCCGATGACGCCAATACGGTCACGATCCACAAACGGGCGTGTGCCCAAATAGTCCACAGCGGCGCTAAAGTCTTCAACCAACGCTTCCGGAGAAGCAATATTGCGCGGATGCCCGCCGCTTTCTCCATTGTAGGAAGCGTCAAAGGCCAGGGTTACATAGCCCCGTGCTGCCATCTCCTGGGCATACAAGCCGGACGTCTGTTCTTTCACGCCACCGAACGGGTGTCCGACAATGATTGCGGGAGATTTCTTTGCTCTATTCATATTTTTAGGAAGATACATATCCGCGACTAAGTAAATGCCAAGTCTGTTATAGAATGTGACTTTTTCGACGGTCACCTTGTTGTTGGGAGAAAAGGTCTTATCCCATGCCAGGGTGTCTGCCGCGGATGCAACGGAAGCCGTGGATGCAACGGAAGCCGTGGATGCAACGGAAGTCATGGATGCAACGGAAATCGTGGATAAAACCACGACAAGTGCCGTCGCTGTTAGTATATGAAGGCCACGCTTGGTAATAGCTTTTATTTTCATTTTTAAACTCCTCCAGACAAGTTAAAGTATGCCCTTATTTTCATCGAATGATATATACGGTATACGGTGTGGTCTACGTTATCGTAAAGATCAAGATTATAATATTTTTTTCAATAAAAATCCTACCTCCTTGTCTCAACTGTAACCTCTTCGTCTATGAACAGAACTGCACTTGTTTCGCAGATCACCACCTGACCATATGTGATCGAATCAACCGCATGAACGAATTCGTTTTTTATTGTACCTTACAAAGTGGCGAGATACCTGAGAATTACCTTATCGTTTACTGAGATTTCAGGTAAATGACAATGATGGATGACATATTAGTTCAATAAAACAGGGAGCAGATTGCGTTCGCAACTGCTCCCTGTTTTATCAAGAACGGCTCTTGATTCAGACGCTTTTTTCTACTTCTCTTGATCTGCTTTCTAAATTTCCATACAGCGAAATTCGTCTTTGTGGACTTTGCATGTAGACTCTTAGCGATATAGAGCCTATACCTAAAATCAAGAATAGCAATCCGCCTAACGCCAAGTATTGTGGACCCATCCCCGATATCAAGACTCCGCATGCCGCTGCGCCGATTGTTGTTCCTAAGTTAGCCGATGTGACAAATAAACCATTTGCAAAATCAGGTGTCTAAGGGGCTGCGGACGTAATCCAATATTGATTGATGTTGCCTCCAATGCCGGATAATATTCCCCAAACAAAGTAATCAAAGCCATGGGCAACAAGTGTACCCCCTGCATTCGTGAATTAATCAAACCCGGCCACAGGATGCGGCACATACGGTTCTTCCAGAAACACGATTTCTTCCGAGCTCAACTTAAGTCGGGGTTTCCGAAGGTCACCCCGTCGTACTTTACAAACATAAATGTTTGTAAAGTGTATAAACATATGTTACGTTTAAAAAAACTAAGTTGAAGAGGATAAACGCTGAGACCCTTATACCGGCGCTTATCGGAGTTACGAGCAAACACTTAATCACTATCAAAAGCAACGTGAATCAAAGAGTCTTTCTAAAAGCACAAAAGATATTTTCCAACAAGGTTGTGTATCTTAAAAAAAAAAGGAGGCTGTATCGATGAGTGTCAGTTTAAACTGGATTTCAGCAGGCAATTTGGAAGCGCTTAAACAAGAGGGCGCAAAGGTTATACGGGGCGGTATCGCTGTTTTTTATCATGAAGACCACGTATACGCGGTAGACAATCGCTGTCCGCATTTAGGCTTTCCGCTCCATATGGGGAGTTTGTGCGACGGGATTTTAACGTGTCATTGGCATCATGCCCGGTTTGACGTCTGCAGCGGCGGCACGCTTGATCCGTGGGCAGACGATGTTCCGTCGTATGAAGTGCGGGTCGACGACGGTGAAGTGTGGGTAAATCCGGTTTCAAGAAGAGCGGAAGGCACGGAAAAGTATAAGCAAAGACTGAAAGAAGGACTCGAGCAAAATATCGGCATCGTCATCGCGAAAGCGGTCGTTGGACTGGTCGAAGCCGGAATGCCGGAGCAGGACATCGCCCGCATTGGCATTGAATTCGGCACGACATATGGAACAGGCTGGAACGCCGGACTTACGATTCTTACCGCGATGGCGCAAAGCGTCGGCAAGTTGGACAAGAACGGCAAAATACTCGCCTTGTACCAAGGCCTTGTCCATGTCGCTCGAGGCAGCTCGGGCAGAGGAACTCGCCACTTGCTGTCGGCGCTGCCGTCGGCGGACGTGCCGTTCGAACGGTTGACCGAGTGGTATCGAAGCTGCATAGAGGTTCGGGATACGCAGGGCGCTGAGAAAGTGCTGATCACCGCCATTTTGAAAGGCATCGACACGAAGCGGCTGTCGGAAATGATGCTTGTCGCTGCAACAGATCACTTTTACTTGGACGGCGGGCATGTGTTCGATTTCCACAACAAAGCTTTTGAAGCGATGGAGTGGGCGGAGGTGTCGCAAAAGGAGCGGATTCTAACTTCGCTCGTGCCGATGATGGCTCGTCCGACACGGAGCGAGGAGCTGCACCAGTGGCAGGCGCCGCTGAACCTCGTAGAGCCGATCAAGCAAGCGGTCAACGAGCTGGAGCAGAATGTGCTCGCCGGTGGGTCAATGGATGCGCAGCTGTCTGCTGATACAGAAGAGCAATTGCTGCAGCAGCTGTTGAGCGATACGCCGGAGCAGACGATCGCTTTGCTGCGCGACCTGCTCATCGCGGGAACGGCTCCGGCGCAATTGGCGCAGCTCGTTGCTTTGGCCGCTGCGGAACGGATCGTTCGATTCCATACGCAGAACGATTTCGGCGATTGGATTACAGTGCTCCATACGTTCACTTATGCTCACGCTGTGCATGAGAGGCTGCTGCAATCAGATGAGCCGCTGCTGCAGCGGGCGATTTTTCACGGAGCCGTCAGCTTATATCTTGACCGTTTCTTAAACGTGCCAACAGCCGCGCGTCCGAAGCCGTCCGGCTCCGCCGCGACGGCCAACCATCAGGATCTGCTCGATTTGCTCGATCTGCGCCAGCAGGTCGGACCGGCCGCGCAATGGGTGATAGACTACATTCATGGCGGTAATGAGCCGGGATCGCTGCTGAACACGCTTGGCCATGCTCTGTTGCGGGAGGATGCGGAATTCCATTCTTTCCAAATGTATGAGGCTGCAGTGGCCGAATACGACCGCTGGCAAGCGGCTGAAGGCTCCTTTGCGGAGAAGGCCAAAGAAACGATGCTGCTCGCCTGCACCCGATATTTGGCGGCACATGCGCCAACCGCGCGCGAGCTCCCGCATACGGCTAACATTGCTCGCAGGCTGCATAAAGGTGAGCGGTTGTTTGAAGAATAATATATGAAATCCCGGACTTAACGCTTAGAGTATGAAAAAAGCTAGACTCGACGTGTAACCACCATAGATGGATACTTCACGAAAGTCATTTCTATAGCTGTTATAGTATTGTATACGCTATAATACCAGGACCATCTGCATCCCTTGATAAATCGGTAGATGGGAAAACGGCAGCCAATTAGCTGCCGTTTCTTCTTATTTATTTCAATATAAAAAAACCGTCATTTTATCACAAACCAACTCATTATTCGTTTTTTGATTTCTCGCCGCTTCACTAGCTGGTAAAGAATCAATATTTTCTTAGTAATCTCAATGTTTTCTCAAATTCAGAATTAATCTAACCGGCAAAACAATTCAATACTACCGCCAAAACACTATCTATTTAGCGTCATTATAAAATAAAGTCTACAACTGGATACTAAGAACCGCCTAAATCTTATAAGCCTTCATCGCTTTCCGGATCTCTTTCCAGCTAGGGCGTTTGCCGTACATCAGCACGCCGGTGCGGTAGATTTTCGCGGAAATCCATACGGCAGCATAAATGCCGACGAGCAGTATGCCGATCGAAGTCAGTACTTCCCATAACGGAGGGTCGGTAAGTCCGAGTCTGAGCAGCATAACGAATGGCGAGAATAACGGGATGAACGACGTTACCTTCACCAGCATGCTATCCGGGCTGCCGATGCTGAAGATGGAGATGTAGAATCCGGCAAGCGATACGATCGTAATCGGCATGACCGCCTGACCCAGATCCTCCGTCCGACTGACAAGAGACCCGACTGCCGCGAACAGCGTCGCGAACAGGAAGAAGCCGGTTAAGAAGAACAAGATTGCGTATAGAAGCAGCATCGGATCGATATCGCTGAGGTTAATATTCAGATTCCCCATCACTTTGCCGTTATGCGGCAGCGAGACGTTCGCGAGAATAACGATGACATAGATGGAGATTTGCAGCAGCACGATGACGAACATACCGAAAATTTTACCGAACATTTGCTTCAGCGGCGAGACGCTCGTAATCAGGATTTCCATGACCCTCGAGCTTTTCTCTGCCGTCACTTCCGACGCGATCATTTGGCCGGAAATCATAATCGACATGAAGAGAAGAAAAAGCATCGCGTAGACCAATCCCATATTCATCCCTTGCTGCTCCGCTGTTTTTCCTTCCCCCATGCTGCCGGCGCCTTCCGTTGCCGAAATTTGCACCGCGTCGATGGCGATCGGAGCGTTCAACAATGCCCGCTGCTCTTCCGTCAGGCCGGCATCCTGCAGGACCGTATCCTGGCGGATGATCTGCAGGGCGCCCTGCAGCGAGCTTGTCATTTCGAACTCCATCAGCTTCTCCGATTTATAGGTCATTTCGGGAAAGCCGCTTTCCGTCATTTCACCGAATGCCAAGTACCCTTTAATGTCCTTATCTTCAATCGCTTGCTTAAGCTGCTTCTCATTCTCCGCGGCAGAGCCTTTATCCCCGTAAGGCACAAGCTGCAGCTTCGAGCCTTCCTGCGCTTCGAAATAAGCCTTCAATTGGTCGCCGGTTTTGGTTCCATCCGCATGCTCCGCCTGCTGCGACTGAATATAGCCGATGCTTGTCACCTTATCTCCGCCGCCGAACTGAGAGAAGATATAAGGAAGATTAATGCCGATACTCAAAATAATGGCGATAATAAGAGTGGTAATGGCGAATGCTTTGCCTCTTAATTTATTTTTTACCGTAAAGCCGACGACTGTCCAAAAGTTATTCATGGCTATCACCTACCGTTTTTATAAAGATTTCATTCAAGGTCGGTTCCTTAATTTCAAAGCGGGTAATCGTCGCTTGATTCATCGCATGCCGCAAAATATCGCCGCCGACCGACTCGTTTGCGATGCCGATCTCATATCCGTACTCATGGCGAATGACGTTCGTCACGCCGCCGATCCGGTCCAATCCCGATACTTCCTTCTCCGTGCTAAGAATAACGCGTTCTTTCGGGAATCGCTTCTTAATCTCCTTGATATTCCCCTGCAGGACGACGTTCGACCGGTGCAAAATCGTAATGTTTCGGCACAGCTCCTCTACATGCTCCATCCGGTGCGTCGAGAACAGGATACTCGTTCCGGAATCGCGCAGCTCCTTAACCGTCGACTTGAGCAGTTCGACGTTAACCGGGTCGAGACCGCTGAACGCCTCGTCTAGAATAACGATTTTCGGCGAGTGAATGACCCCGGCGATAAATTGGATTTTTTGCTGATTCCCTTTGGACAGCTCCTCAACCCGTTTGTTGTAATACTCCGGAACCTCGAACCGGTCGAGCCATCGTTTCAGACTATCGTCCGCATCCTTCTTCGACATGCCGCGCAGCTGTGCGAGATAGATCAGTTGATCGCTGACGCGCACCTTTGGATATAAGCCTCTCTCTTCCGGCAAATAACCAAGATTGCTCAGCTGCTCCTTGCTGTAGGCTTTGCCATGATATAAGATTTGTCCGCCGTCCGGATAAATCAAGCCGAGCACCATCCGCATCGTTGTCGTCTTCCCCGCGCCATTGGCTCCAAGAAGACCGTAAATCTCCCCTGCGCCAACCTCAAAACTTATCCCGTTCACCGCTGTTTTGTCTCCATACTGCTTAACAACCTTGTCTGCCTTTAATGGATTCATCTCTGCTCCTCCTTATTAATTCATCCGGTTGCCTAATCGGTCATGCAGCAATAAGGCGCTCATAATCTCGTCAAGCTCCAGTACTTGCCGGCTCACAAGCTTAACCCCCTTCGCCGAGCACCATTCTTCGGCTTCCGCAGCACGATTTGTCGTAATGCGATACGTTGTGCCTCCTGCATGCTCCACGCCGCATTGTCCCGGCATGTCTGCCGCCTTCTTCGCCGTGAGCTCATCTCCGCTAACGAATAAGGTATACCAGCTGCTGAACAGCTCATCCTTCTCATATACGCCCAAGACGCGGCCCTGCGCCATAAATACGATAAAATCGGCAAGTCGTTTCACTTCTTCAATAATATGGGAGGTCATCAGTATCGTACGCTCCCCTTTGTCCATATACCGGTGCAAAATTTCAATCATCGTCTTCCAAGCCAGCGGATCAAGACCCGAGGACGGCTCGTCGAGAAACAGCAGCTCGGGGCCATGCGACAGCGTCAGCGCAAATTCAAATTTGCGGCGCATCCCCTTCGACATTTTGCCAAGAGCCTGATGATCGTCAACCTCCAATAGATGAAGCAGCTCGCGATAACGGTTCACATCCCAGCCGTCATGCCAGAACCGGTGAAACTCCGCTTTCTCCGTCCCCTTCATATTGTCCTCATGTGAGGAGGGCTGCTCCGGCAAATAACCGATCTTTTTCTTCAACTCGGTCTGAATGCTCTGTCCTACCGTATGGCCCAGCAGCTCGACTTTGCCTTCGTCCGGCTTCACTAAATCCAGCATGAGATTAAAGGTCGTGCTCTTGCCGCAGCCGTTCGGCCCGACAATGGCCGTAATATATCCTTTCGGGATATTCAAATCGAGCGGTCCCAGCTTGAAATTCGCGCGATTTTGCACGACGCCGCTTAGTTGTACCGCATATTCGTCGAACATAGTCATTCCCCCGCCTTCAATCAAAATGTTTGCCGAGTGCCCCTTTGAATATAACCTCGAGCTCTTCCGCCGAGCACTGCACCCGCTTGCCGGCAACAACCGCCTGCTCCATCGCTTCAATAACGGCAGCCAACCGGTGCCGGTCCCTTTCCTGCTGGCCTACCTGAGCAACATAAGTGCCGGTTCCCTGCCGTGTCCGCAATAAACCCTCCGCCTCCAAATCACTATAGACGCGTTTTACCGTTATGACACTGCACTTTACCGTCTGGGCAAGCTCGCGAATCGACGGCAGCAGCGTTCCTTCCGTCAACTGACCGCTCACGATCAGCGCCCGCAGCTGCACCTCGATCTGATGATAGAGCGGTTCGGCGCTTTGCTCGTTAATTTGAATCGGCAGCCGCATTGCATTCACCTGCTTTCCTACCTGATTGACTAAGCTCCGTAACTGCGTTTATCAAGACGTTTCTCCATGCGGTTCATGCCGATGACCAGAGCCCCGGCGCATACGGCCAAAGCTGCAAGCACGATCCACCAATTTCCGTTCTCGATCGCGTGCAGCGAGCCGACGACTATATTTCCGTTATCAAGCAGAGCCATGCCAACCGATATAATTAGAAAGATGAAGATAAAAACAAAACTAATGAGAAAATACATTTTGCCGGTATGGCCGACTTCCCAATACACATACGCCGTTGCAATCGATAAGGAATAGAAGAACCAGAACAGGGCATAGAGGATAAAGCTTCCGGCTGAAGGATCCGCCCCATCTAAGCTCAGAATCAAGAATTGAAGTGAAAAGAAAATCAGCTGACCCACGATCATCACAATCGTCAATTGAATGAGACGTCCAAGCGCAATCTGCTTCGATGAGATCGGCATAGTGCGCCATTGCGCGAGTTTCTTCGTATACAGATCACTCTTCCAATAACCGGCCATCGTTTTATTTAATACAAAACCGAGACACGGGAGCAAGGATAAATAGATAAAGTCAGAGGCCCACGTTATGCCACCCGTTTGTTCCCCCTCCAGGCTATCCATAAAAAACGGCATAGAGAACAGCAAAATATATAGGACCAATGCCAATGTGATGAGAAACTTCCAACGGTCCTTCACCAGCTCGTGCTTTGCCAAGTACCATGCACCCTTCCATAAGCTCATAGCATTCGCTCCTTTCCTTTTACAGTGATTATACTGTATATATCCTTATACACAGTATATTCAGTGTGCACACCTTTGTCAACACAATTCATAATAAAAAAAAGCCGTGCCATTGAAAGATAATTTCTCTTTCAATAGCACGGCTTTATTGCGCGGCAGTCGCGCAAATCAACCAAATATAGCATCCAGCATCGGCTTTGTATGGCCGCCCGGATACAATAGATACAGCAGCACGTACACCGTTACTCCCGTAACGGCGGTACAAAACCAAACGAGGGAGGTGACTCTTCCCCATTTGCGGTGCTTGGCGAATTTTTTGCGGTAGCCCAGCGTAAGCGTCGTTATGCCGAATACGGCCCCAACCGTCGCTAACGTAATATGGAACAGAAGAAAGGAAAGATAAAACGGCTTGAGGCTATCCGGCCCGCCCCATTCCGTATTGCCCGAGACCAGCGTTCTCGAGGAATAGATGATAAAGAACAGGATCGCGGTAATTGCCGCCCAGAACATCGTTCTCTGATGGGCCTCCAATCTTCTTTTGACCGCAAGCCTCCAACCGAATGCCACCAGTACCGCGCTAATGACGATCAAGGCCGTACTGATCGTCGGCATAATCGTATAAGTATCCAATGCTACCCCACCTAATCATAAAAATAGGAATACTAGACCGTTCCCGTATTCGGGTTTGTATTCGGCAATTCGTCTTCCGTATGTTCTTTCTTGAACCACTGCTTGAAAATATAGGCCAGAATGATGCCGTACATGAGCTCCTGCACGAGCTTCATGATGATCCCGCCAAGCTGCTGATCCTCTACGACGTCCATCAAATTAAAAAATTGCGGACCGTTGAAGCTTTGAAGCAGGCGGCTTGGATCGCCGGATATGCAGTACCCCATCGCGGTTACCCATACGTTCGGGTCGCTATAAGTCCCGTACATCGATTTACTTGCAAAGATGATCAACGCGCATGCTGGAGTCAGAAGAATACCGTTCGCGAATACATAGGCCATCCTCTTCAGGTCGGTCAGCTTATTCCACTCCGGAACCGGGCATGCGATTTGCCACCACATCATGAATGAAGTAATGAGAAGTACAAAATAATAAAGACGATGCACGGTGAAGTGCGTCATCACGTAGTCATGAACAAGCGGTACATGATAAATAGAGAACAGCATATTAAACAATACGATCGTAATAATAGGATGCATCAGCAACCTGAATTTCTTCCAGTAGGCTGCCGAGAACATTTTACGCCAGACGAATCCGGGTACGCCAAGCAGAACCATCGGCGGTACGATCAAATACGAGATCGACATATTCACCATATGGAAAGTAAACATGAGATGACCTAATAGATTCAGAGGCCCTCCATGCGCCATATACAACAAAACGGCAGCTGAAACGAACAGCACCTTCTGCAGCGCTGTAGCTGCCGGTGCCGCGGGAGCGTGCTTCTCCCGCCATGGACCAATTAAATAGAAATAGAGAATGACGATCGCAGCCATTCCGAATAAGAACATCGGGGTCCACAATTCTTCGAAGCGAAAATATTGTAAGCCAAGCATCGTGGAAGCTCCTTTCAATAAAGCCTGCCTTTATTTTGCAAAAGAGGAGGGACCCAAGCCTTCGGGACCCTCCTCCAGTACGACAACAACGGTATTACCACCAAGCCCAATATTCAGCCATAATCACGCAAGTCGAAGCAATGAATACGCCGGTCAAAATTCCAATAATCGCAAAAGTATGACCGCGATCCTTCATATGCATCCAGAACGCCATTTGCACGAACACCTGGAGAATCGCTAATCCGATCAAAATAATGTAAATAAAGTCTTTGTTTATTTCTCCGCTGATTACGGTCGCAAAGGCGATGAACGTAAGCAGGATGGAGAAGATAAAGGCGATAATATGCTTCTTCGGTCCTTCGACCTTATGACGCTTGGCGTTTTCCTCTGTGGCTGTATGATTGCTTGCCATCGATTAAACCACCTTTCCCATCAAATAAACGACGGTGAAAATGAATACCCATACGACATCGATAAAGTGCCAATACATACCGGCAACATATACCTTTGGCGCCGTAACGACGGTGAGGCCTTTTTTCATCAGCTGAGCAATGATGAGCGAGATCCACAGAATACCGAAGGCAACGTGCGCGCCGTGGAAGCCGACGAGCGTATAGAATGAGGTGCTGAATGCGCTCGTTGTAAAGCCGTGGCCTTCATGCACATAGTGGTAGAACTCGTAAATCTCGAGGCCAAGGAAGCCTAAGCCTAGTACAACAGTAACAATCAGCCAGCCGATCAAGGCTTTCACGCGATGCGTGTGCAGTGCATATACCGCAAACACGCTGGTCAAGCTCGATGTTAACAAAAGTGCTGTAGCAAGCGCAACCAGCGGCAGCGAGAACAGCTCGTGCGCCGGCGGTCCGTCAAGCACTTGATGGCGAAGAGCCAGGAACGCGGAGAACAACGTTCCGAACAATACGGTCTCGCCGCCAAGGAATAACCAGAAGCCTAATACTTTATTGCGTCCCTCGAGGGTCGCCTTTTCGGGCTCATGAGGCAATTGCCCATCTGCATGCGAATGCGCACTCATGCTTTCCCCCCCTTATCTCTGAGGATTTCCTCTTCTTCGATGTGGAAACCGTGGTCATCGTACACAGAACGCAGGAACATGCACAAGAACAGGATGAGCAAGCCTGCAATACCTATTGCGTAACCTAATTTGAATCCGTCGAATAGATTGCCCCAATCCTGGGCGTACATAAATCCGATACCAGCAATGAACAAGCCAAGTCCCATAAAGAACGGCAGGATCGAAGGCGACGGCATATGAATCGGACCGATTGGTTCAGCAGGCGTCATACCGCTGTGACCTTCCATTTTTTCTTTCCAATAAGCGTCATAACCGCGTACAAGCGGAGTTTGAGCAAAGTTATATTCCGGCGGCGGCGATGGAATCGTCCATTCCAGCGTACGTCCGTCTTCCCAAGGATCTCCAGATGCGTTCTTCGGCTTGAATGAAGTTGTAACGATATTCAATAAGAAGAAAATCGTACCGAAGCCCATAAGAACCGCGCCGATTGTACTGATCATATTCATTTCATTAAAGCCCAGACCGTCCAGGTACGTCCAAATCCGGCGCGGCATGCCAAGCAAGCCAAGGAAATGCTGAATGAAGAATGTTAAATGGAAGCCGATAAAGAATGTCCAGAACGTAAGTTTGCCAAGCGTTTCGTTAAGCACACGGCCGAACATTTTTGGCCACCAGTAATGTAGGCCTGCGAAAATACCAAGAATCAAGCCGCCGACGATGACGTAGTGAAAGTGAGCGACGACGAAATAGGAATCGTGATATTGGAAGTCGGCAGGAGCCGCCGCCAGCATAACGCCCGTTACGCCGCCCATTACGAAAGTCGGGATGAAGCCGACCGCGAACAGGTTGGCCGTCGTGAATTTGATCGAGCCGCCCCACATCGTGAACAGCCAGTTAAAGATCTTAATACCTGTCGGTACCGCAATCAGCATCGTTGCGATCGAGAACAGCGCGTTCGCAACCGGTCCAAGACCTGTCGTGAACATGTGATGCGCCCAAACCATGAAGCCCAGGAAGCCGATCAGGATTGTAGCGAATACCATGGAGCTGTAACCGAACAGACGCTTGCGCGAGAACGTGCTTATTACCTCGGAAATAACACCGAAGGCCGGCAGGATAAGGATATAAACCTCAGGATGCCCGAAAATCCAGAAAATATGCTCCCACAGCACCGCGTTGCCGCCGCCTGAAGGATCAAAGAAGTTGCCATCGAATAGTCTGTCGAACATAAGTGCCGCAAGGCCAACCGCAAGCGCAGGGAATGCGAACAGGATAAGCGCCGAAGTAATGAACGCCGTCCATGTGAACAAAGGCATGCGCATGAAGGTCATGCCGGGAGCACGCATGTTAATAATCGTAACGAGGAAGTTGATCCCCCCGATAAGTGTACCGATACCGGCAATTTGCAAGCCTAATACGTAGTAATCCACACCGTGGTCGCCGCTGTATGTAGTGCCTGCAAGAGGTGCATAAGCCGTCCAGCCCGCATCCGGAGCTCCGCCTGCGAACCAGCTGACGTTGAGCAGAATGCCGCCGAACAGGAATGTCCAGAAGCCCAGTGAGTTAACGAAAGGGAAAGCAACGTCGCGCGCGCCGATCTGCAGCGGGACAACCGCGTTCATAAGCGCGAACAGCATCGGCATCGCCGCAAGGAAGATCATCGTCGTGCCGTGCATCGTAAGCAATTCATTAAAGGTGTCGGCACTGACGAAGTCATTCATCGGCTTCCATAGCTGAATCCGAATCAATAGTGCTTCAAGTCCGCCGACCAGAAAGAAAAATCCGCCCGCGATCAAATATAATATTCCAATTTTCTTATGGTCAACCGTAGTCAGCCAGTCCTTTATACCGCTGTAACGTTTGACCTTATGCGTATGCGCATGAGCCAAAGTAGGTACCTCCTTCAATCACCGATAAATTATTGTTCGTAGTTGAGTTTCAGTTCAGATAAGTATTTCGCAATGCCGTCAAGCTCTTGTTCAGTCAGATCGATTTTCCCCATTTGGTTGCCCGGCTTCACATCATCCGGATTCTCGATCCAACGGTACAAGTTATCGTAAACAGAACCCTCGTTGTCGTATTTCGGATCATCGGTGTTGACAAGAATACCTCCGACAGATTCACGGCTGCCGATACCCGTCAGGTTAGGATAAGCAGGTCCGCCCATGTCGCCAACCGCGTGGCAGGAAAGACATTTGCTCTCGAATGCCGCAGCCACCGCCGGATCGCTCGGGAGCGCAACTGGCTCTTGGATCGCCGCTACCCAACGATCGAATGAAGACTCGTCCACTGATTTTACTTTAAAATCCATCAAACCGTGCGAAGGGCCGCAAAGTTCCGCGCATTTTCCCAGGTAAACGCCTTCTTTCGGCGCCGAGAAATACATCGCATTCACGTTCGCTCCAGGATTCGTATCGATTTTACCGGCAAGCGAAGGAATCCAGAACGAATGAAGCACGTCTGCCGATTTCGCCTTGACGGAAATCGTCTTGCCTGTTGGAATGATAAGCTCCTGCGCTGTCTTGATACCGTAATCCGGATATTCAAATTCCCACCAGTACTGGTGCGAAGTAACGATAACCTGTACGGCTTCCGGATCCTTGCTGTAATCTTTCGACAGGTTGAAGACCGATTGTACGGTAGGAACGCCTAGAATAATCAGCATGATGATCGGAATGACCGTCCAGATGATTTCCAGCTTATGATTTCCTTCTACCTGCTTCGGAATCGTTTTGTCTCCAGACCTTCTGCGGAAACGAATGATTACATAAATAGTAATTGCAAACACGACCACAATTACGATCAGCATAATTGAAATCGCCAGCTTCATCAGTCCGAATTGCTCTTCCGCTACAGGCCCCTGGGGATTCAGCGTCGACAAATCTTCCCGTCCGCATGCCGCTAGCACTAATACCATCATGGCCATTAGCGGTGCAAGCCGTTTTAAAAATTGCCACCGTTTCATTAATAATCAACCCCACTTTTGACGTTTTCGCAGCTGCCTGATTTCACGTGGCAAGCGGCGTGCTGCGTGTTTCACAGATGTTATTACAACTCCTGTAACATAAATCACTTTATTAAATATAAAGTTGAAGCCCCTATTTGTCAATGTTCCACAGAGAGTTCACAAATTGTTCTCAAAGCTGTCAAAATCGCACCGTTACAACGTTTTTCAGCTTGTTCAAGACCGGACTCGAACGGCCTTCGACAAGCTTCCCTCTCCCCTACATTGTTAACCAAAACCATGGTCAATTATGTATCCTGCGGGAAACGTATATTTCAAACCGCTCGGCAAAAACTAAAGCCATTATCGTATGAATGGGGGTCCGTTCTTTATGATTAAACGAATGGCCGCGCTGCTGTTGTCAGCCGTTGTTGTAACGGCGGCAGCCGGCTGCAACTATGAGGAGCTTGCTCAGAAAAGCGATACCGATTACGGAAGCCGGCGGGCAAATGATCCGAAGACGCTTAGCAGCAGGTCATACGGTCCATTGTCCAATAATCCGAATCAGCACGATAACTCCTTCTTTGAATACAGCTCCGCCATCTCCCGCAAGGTGTCCGATATGAACGGCATTTCCGCCGCGATCGTCATGTTGACGGATAAGAACGCCTACGTCGGGCTCATGCTGGATTGGTCAGCCGTTGGCACACGCGGTACGGGCGGGCGGACGGAGCAAGACAATACGGGTACGAACGAAGGGGTCTACAATCATGATAACGGCACTCCGTATTCCGGCAACAGCCGCGTGCTTGTGCATCCGTACAACTCTTATTTCTCCGTCAATGATATGAACAATATCTCCGCCGAACTGAAGCAGAGCGTCGCGCTTAAGGTGAGGAAGATGGCGCCGAACGTTCAGGAGGTACACATATCCGCCAATATGGAGCTCATGAATTACTTTAACGAATTCGCCAAAGAAGCGTGGGGCGGCCGTTCGCTTATGCCATGGATCGATCAATTCAATACGGTGGTCAAATACCATTTTGCAGGCGGGAAGATCATGCCTGCGCCGATTACGCAGCCCGGCATTTACAGTCCATCCGAAGAGCAAATGGATCAATAAAAAATCCCTACTATTATATATAGCTAAAATGCAATCAATCGGAAATGCTTCTCGGTGTCCTTTTGAGACGCAACCGTGTCGCGGTGAAATATAAGCCGGATTATAAATGCTAAACTTATGTTTTCTTAAATTTCTAAAAGGTGAAGCAGCATTTCCGGCTGCCTCGCCTTTTTTGCGCGGAATCTTCAAATATATGAAATTTAAAGCAGTGAGTATATTTTCATTTTATTATCTTTCCTATA
Source organism: Paenibacillus harenae DSM 16969 (assembly GCF_000422465.1). Classification (GTDB taxonomy): domain Bacteria; phylum Bacillota; class Bacilli; order Paenibacillales; family Paenibacillaceae; genus Pristimantibacillus; species Pristimantibacillus harenae. The sequence continues at coordinate 179,797 of NZ_KE383846.1, forward strand.
TATACTATACTAACGGTAAGTGATGATATGAAGGAGGCAGTCCAATTGAATGCGCACAATTACATCCCGAAGAAACCTGCGGTTATTGATTGCAATATCGAAAAAACGTTAGACGTTATCGGCGGGAAATGGGCTTTCCTTGTATTGAGGGAGCTGTTCTGCGGCACAAAAAGATTCGGAGAGATCCAACGCCTTATCCCCGCAGTCAGTCCGCGGGCGTTAACAAGCACGCTTCGTCATCTTGAAGAGAAGGGCGTGCTTGAACGCAAAGTTTTCCCTACCGTGCCCGTTACGGTTGAATATACGCTTACGCCTAAGGGCGAGGACCTGCATCGTATCTTGAAAGAAATGAAGCTTTGGTCTGCCAGATGGACGTAGCCGTCATTTGAGCGATTGATCGGGCAGCGGTTTGATCCCGTTTTGAAAGCGGTCCAACGCCTCCTGATAGACTTGCCGGTCCTGTTCATTCCGCGCTAAGCTCCCCAACCGGTGCAGCTCCGCTTCAAAATGCTCGGTCAATAGGGCCACGCGGTCGCGCGGCCTTAATTGACTGCCGACATTCCGGCCTTGCTCATGAACGTTTTCCGCATAAAGCCTGCCATGACTGTCGATTTGCGCGAGCAGAACATCCTTTTTATTCATTTTCTTCCGCTTCAGCTCGCTTTCGAGCCAGCGCTTGTCGTACCCCGACTCACTCAGCGTTTCCTCTAAAAACTCACCGTCCATCATGACGGTTTTAGCCTCATGCTCATTCTCAAGCTCCCAACCGAGCGTTTCAGGCGTAAGCGGCTGATACTGCTTCTTTTTTAGCACATTAATTTCGCCGCTCGGCTCCATCACGGCGAATTCAACGTCAGCCACCCGGAAAACATCCTTTTTGCGAAGCAGCTCGAGCAGCTCGTCCAGCGTAATTCGTTCCTTATACAGCTGTTTCTTTAACAACCGCCCGTTCTGAATCAGAACAGTCCCCTTGCCGTCAACGAAATCGCGAATCTTTTTGCTTTTCATGGTAAGAAACTCCATACCGACAGACACGCTAACCCAAACGGCTAAAGAAATAATCCCCAAATACCATAAGTTATCGACATCAAGTGATACATAAGCCGCGATATTGCCAATCGAAATACCCGTAATATACTCGAATAAGGATAGCTGCGATATTTGTCGTTTGCCCAGCACCTTCGTAAACGCAAAGAGAATAAACAGCGACGCCACGGTGCGTATAACGATTTCAAGCCATGCTGGCATTTCCACTCCCCCTTTCCATTCCTATAGTGTCCAGATTGTGTAAAGTCATGCGTTTTTCATTTCTTTGTTGCAATTCTCGCGGGGATAGTGTATTATACAAAAGATATGATATATTTAACCTCAGAAAATCCCCCAGTAAGATTCAATGATTTCCTCGGATTTTGAGTTTTTTGCCGTTAATTCCCAATCATGTTTCGGTCTGTATTTTCTGATTCACACTGGCGCGGTCATCGGAGCCGTAAGGACGAGAGAGAGGTAGGGCTTTCGTTGTTTTAGGATGCAAGTTTCAGGCAACTTTTTACACATGTTATTAGCTGCTAACAAGGGGATTCCGTGCGGCCTTTCATTCGACAGGTCCGGTTAAATATACGATACCAATAAGGGCTGTCCCGTAAGCGCGTTATCGCGCTTGCAGGACAGCCCTGTCCAATTTTATTTATAGAACCGGTGACAATCCCGCATTTAATTGCCGGTATACCTCAAGCGGAAGCTTCGGTACTCGATTGAAGTCGAGCAGCCCGTTCTTCTCCTGCTCCACATCGGTAAGCTGCGTATAACAATAGCCCTGAAGTCCGCCTGCCGATAATATCGGACGCATGACGGCGATTAATCTGTTCAGGAAATCCTGGTCGTCGCTTGCAGAGGAATAACCCCAGCCAAGCCCGCTGTCGCGAATATAAGAGATGCCGCCGAATTCCGACATTTGAACCGGCTCCCCTTCATAGGCGAAGCCCGGCAATATAATTTTCCTGCCCTGCGGATCGCTCTTCACGGCCCGCTCCGGCGTCGTATACCTTCCGGCCAGTATTTCTTCGCGATACTCATAATCATGAACCGTGTAGATGTCGGATTTTACGTGTTCCCAGCCGTCATTCGAAATAACCGGCCGCGTAGCGTCCAGAGATTTCGTCAAATAGTAAAGCGTCGAGGCATGATGCTGCTGTCTTTTATCGATCAGAATATTCGGCGCCCCCCAGCTCTCATTCAGAGGAACCCACACCACGATGCACGGGTGGTTATAGTCGCGTTGAAGCGCCTCCTGCCACTCCTTCGTGACACGGCTTACATATTGCTCCGAGAACTGATAGGCGTTGGCCATTTCTCCCCATACGAGCAGCCCCAGCTTATCGCACCAGTACAGGTATCGCGGATCCTCGATTTTCTGATGTTTTCTCGCCCCGTTAAAGCCCATTTGTTTCGTAAGCTCGACGTCGCTCCGCAGCATCTCATCGCTGGGCGCAGTCAGGACGCCGCCAGGGAAATAACCCTGGTCCAAAATAAGCTTCATATAATAAGGGCGGTTATTCAGGCGTATTATGCCGTCTTCGATCGATATCTTTCTCATGCCGAAATAGCTGGTCACTTGATCAAGCACGGTCTCGCCGCTGCGGAGCGTGAACTCCACATCGTACAGGTTCGGCTTCTCCGGGGACCACCAACGGCCGAGTCCGTGATCATTGAAGTCGTGCAGTTTAATCGACACTTCTTCTTCCGCAGCGGTCACCCGGATACCATGCTCCGCAATCAGCTCGCCTTCGAACGTTATGCGAATATTTAAGCGAAGCTCCTCATATTGTGCTATTCCATGGAAAAACCCGCGTATATCGATTCTATTCGTATCAATGTCCGGCGTCATCCTTACGCGGCTCATATGCGCCGGGCTAACCGCTTCGATCCATACCGGCTGCCAAATACCAGTCGTCCTTGTATAAAAGACCTGCTCGGATCGCTCCTTCCAATACTGCTTTCCCCTAGGAAGCGTGACGTCCTTGCTGTAGTCTTGGGCGCGTACGACAATACGATTGGATTGGCCGGATTCGTTCAAGGCAGCCGTAATATCCGCCTGGAACGGCGTATGCCCGCCTTCATGACTCGCCGCAAGCCGGCCGTTCACCCATACTTTTGCCTCGTAATCAACGGCGCCGAAGTGTAAAATGATTCTTTTGCCGGTAAATCCGGCAGGAATGACGACGTCCTTCCGATACCATACGATATCGTGAAATTCTTTCTCGTGTATGCCGCTCAGCTCGCTCTGATAGCAGAACGGCACTTGAATGGCACGGTCAAATGTCTTGCCCTCGTACCATCTTCCGTCTTCTCCTTCGTCTTTGTCATCGTATGCAAATTGCCACTCGCCGTTTAGACTTAGCCATGATTGGCGTTCGAATTGCGGTCTAGGATATTCGCTTCTTAATGGATAAGCCATGTTCCCACTCCAGTCCTGTTTCTTCTGCTATTTGTATAGTTTAGTTAACGGCTTGACGGTCATTTGATGAAAGCTCATCATTGACCGTTCGGACTGAATGCCGACCTTGCCGTACAGAAACGGATTTGGATCGGTATAGTCGATTAACGCCGTTTGTTCATCATCCGCGAACACCCTAATGCGGCCGCCTTGTACGACAACCTTGATCGGATAATCGCGTCCCGCCTCCAGGTCCAGCGACTCGCTTGCAAGCAAGATAGAATCATAGTTCATCCGGCTCAGCGTCAACTGCGAGGCGGATAGTCCGACATAATACCCCATCGCCGCGTCTCTCACTTGATCGGGATGATAGGATTCATTCGTCTCGCGTATGAATAGGCCTCCCGTATCGTCTTCGTCATCGAGCCGTACGTTGACCGAGAACTGATAGTCGCTCCAGCGGTCATCGCCCGCGAACAGCCTGTCGTCATCAAAACCGCTGCCCGTGTAGCCGTCATCCCTTTGACTGAACATACCGAATTTCGCTTGAACCGCTTCCTCGTCTAAGAGGACCGATTCTCCCTCCGGCTTCAAAGCTTCGAACAGCTCAAAGGAAAGCAGCTCGGCTGCTCCATCCTTCAGCATCACCCTCAGCTCCTGAAAGCCGGCCGGAATGTCCAATGTTCCGACGCGAAGCTTTGCCCATTCCTGTTCGGCAAAGGCCGGATCGTCTGCTCGTATTGTCGTTTTCACGGCTTTGCCGCCGCCAATCGACCACTCCAGCACGACGTCCTCCTCCGGCTTCCGCAGCGTTAATCCGATCCCGTAAGCGGCATCCGTCCTGGCATTCACTTTATACTTCAACCAATCGCCGCTTGTGCGAAGAGCAACCGAATAGCTGCCGGCCTCCGTCCTGCCGATCGGCACGCCGTCTTCCGCACGATAGTCGCTGCCGCCTTCCGCAGGCTGCCTTATATGAAATCCGCGCTCGGCATCCTTCAAATAATGAACCGCTTCAACCGCGCCCGGCAATGGCTTATAAGCTTCAAAATCGCTGCTGCCGTCCGCATCGTTCGCGAAGGCCGTATACTCGAACACCGAACGCGCGCCGGTTGCCACGTAACCGATCCGTCCGCTTCTTGATGCGCCGGACACCTGCTCTTCCAGCTTCTTCATCCCGTCGAAAAAGACGAGAACGGATGATCCTCGCTGCTCGATGCGTATCGTATGCAGCTTCGAATAATCAAACTCGGCTGGAAGAACCGCTTCCGCCGCAGCCGTTTCCCCGCCTTCTGTTACAGCAATGAGCTCAAGCTTTCCCGAAGCCGGCAGCAGCCGGACTGCCGAATAATTCGATTCGTCAAGGTAGGCGAATACGGCGCTGACCGTGCTGTCCGCCGAAATCGAATCTTCGTAACGCAGATTATATTCCGCGATGAACGTCTCCGCTGTCGGCTCTGTGCTCAGGACCCTATCTTCGGATTGCTCCCACAGCTTCGAGTCGATAGGATCAGACAACCAGCCGTATACGGCCGGCATGACCGGCGCAGGCTGCCCATGCTCATGAGTCGGTCCTAATACAACAAGCTTCTCGCCATTGAAAGCAAGACGGTCAATATTGAGTTCCCGGACCGGCGGGCCTTCCGCGGAATGGCCGACCAAATTGTGATACGTGATATAGTAGGAATCCATATCCGGACCGAGCACCGTAGAGCTGTGGCCCAGACCCTTGAACTCTTCCTTTACGTTGATAATGACCGGATTATTAGCCGGAATCGCATAATCGCCGAACGGACCGTCCTTTGAAACCGCATAGTTGACGCGGTAGCCGCTGCTGAATACATGATTGCCCGTATACGTCATATAATAGAGGCCGTTTCGTTTCCAAATCATCGACCCTTCCGTCCAGTGACCGAGAAACGCATTCGTCGTTACCCCGATATCCATCGTAAATGGGTCGGGCATTTCATGCACGACAATCCCCTGAGTGCCGGCGTTCGTGAAGTACCATTTGCCGTCATCGTCAATAAATACGGAGCCGTCTATCGTATTGCCGAGATTCTCTGTTTTCACCGTGAACGGACCGGTCGGGCTGTCGCTCTGCAGCACATAATGCCCCTGTCCGGCAGGCGATGTATATAAATAGAAGCTTCCGTTCCAATAGAATACTTCCGGGGCATAAGCCCCCGTCGTAATCGGATCCTCCGTCACCAGCCCTTCATAGCTCCAATCAACCAGATTGTCCGAGCTCCACGCTTTAATGCCGGGGCGCCAATCCTTCGTACTGCAATATAAATAATATCTGCCGTTATGCCGCATGATGAAAGGATCGCCAATCCCGTAATCCTCCCATTCCTGCTCCAGCTTGAACGAATTCGTATACACCTTCGCATCCTCCTTCAGCAAGATAACCTCCTTCCCGGCAGGCTCCGTTTCACATGCGCTGACCGACAGCATAATCGATGCTGCCAGAAGAGCGGTAAATGCCCCATTCAGCCGCAGATACCCAAGTTTGCGCGCCCCCATCGCTTACCCCTTCAGTCCGCTGATCGCAAGCGACTCTATGAAATAACGCTGACAGAAGAAAAAGACGAGAATAACCGGAACCATCGAAATAATGGAAGCTGCCATAATAACCGGATAGTTCGACGAGCCCATATATTGCGACTGCATCGATGCGATCAGCACCTGGATCGTTTGTTTCTCCGGCGTATGCAAGTAAATAAGCGGCCCCATAAAATCATTCCATATGCCCATGAAGCTCAGCGCGGCTTGAGCGGCGATCGCCGGCTTCGCTACCGGCAGCGCAATCGTCCAGAAGGTGCGGAAGAAGCCGCTGCCGTCGAGCTTAGCCGCTTCGACCAGCTCCGTCGGCAGGCCGCCCGCAAGGTACTGCCGCAGGAAGAAGACGACAACGATATTGCCGAACAGTCCGGGCACGATAAGCGGCAGCAGGGAATCGACCCAATTAATGGCCGAGAACCCGATAAATTGCGGAATCATAACGACGGAATAAGGAATCATCATCGTCCCGAGCAGGCATAGGAAGATCGTATCCTTAAACGGAAAGTCGATTTTGGCGAATGCATAGGCTGCCATGGTCGATGTGAATAAGCCGATCGCAAGCACGAAGACGACGATGATCGTGCTGTTCATGAAACCGCTGAGCAGCGGCGAATCGTTCCAAGCCGTCACGTAATTTTTGAATGTGGCCGGGTCCGGTATCCATTTTGGCGGAATTTCGAATACGGTCCGTTGATTTTTCAAGGAAGTGGATATCGTCCATACGAACGGCGCCAGCATGATGATCGAGCCGATGCCCAGAATCAGCGACACCCACAGATTAGTTATTCGTTTCTGTTGCATTTGAAATCAAGCTCCCCTCGCTAACGGTAACGGCTAAGACTTAATCGTTATAAACCCAGCGCTTCGACAAGCGGAACTGGATCAGCGTAACGACGAAAATGATAAGGCCGAGAACCCACGCGATTGCGCTGGCATAGCCCATGCTAAAGTACTTGAACGCATTTTCGAAAATATAGAACACGACGGTTGCCGCGCTGTATTCCGGACCGCCGTCCCCTGCCAGCACGTAGATTTGGCTGAACGATTGGAATGCGCCGATCACGCCCATGACGATAACGAAGAAATGAATGTTCGTCAGCAGCGGAATCGTAATTAGCCACAGCTTCTGGAAAGCGTTCGCCCCGTCCACCTCGGCCGCCTCGTAATAAGTCGTCGAGATCGATTGAAGCCCCGCAAGATAAAGCACCATCGTGCCTCCGACGCCGCCCCAGATGCCCATCAGGATCATCGACGGTTTAATCCAGTCCGGGTTCCCCAGCCAATTCGGCCCTTGTATGCCGAACCAATTCCACAGCGATTGATTAAGCAGGCCGAAGTCCTGATTCAATATCCACTGCCACAGCAGCGACACCGCAATAATCGGAGAGATGACCGGCAAGTAATAGATCGTTCTTAGAAAAGAAATCCCTTTGAGCGGCCGGTTCATCATAATGGCCAGCAGAAGCGCAACGATCATGCCGACCGGAATGCCGAGCATCATGAACACCGTATTATAAAGCGATTTGTATACCTTCTCGTCCTGGAACACCTCGATATAATTGTCTAGTCCTACAAACTCCGGAGGAGAGACCAAATCCCAGGAAGTGAAGCTTAGCCAGACGGAGTAGATCAGCGGCGCAACGCCGAAGATGAGAAATCCGAGAGCGGGAGCCGCTACAAACAGATAGGCCCATGCGTATTCCTTGCGGATATAACTAGGTTTGCGTTTTTTCATGCGTACACATCCTCGCGCTAACGATTCGATAGATTAAATAGGTATTTGTTGCATTAGCAGAGAAGCAATTGAAGCTTCGGCTGTATTCCCTCGCCCCTTCCGCAGCCGTCATCTAACCTTCGTATGCTTGGCCGGTATTTTGCACATCGCGATTGACGCCTCCTCTAGTTAAGTGTAAATGAAACCATTACTGTAAGCGCTTTACCTAATAGAAATATTATAAATTATATTGTTATATGTTTATATATTAAATACAGTATAAAAAAACACCATCATGCTCGACTAAGCATCATGGTGTTTTAAATTTTCGCTTATTGTTCCAACGCTCATTTCTTCGTGAACTGAACCGGAATGACGATACGCTGCGGTTCATATTCTCCTTCCAGTTGCGCATGCAGCAGCTCGACGGTCACCTTGCATATTTCATCCTCATTTTGCTGTAAATACGAAACATCCTGGAAATCAGGCCTGTCGAAGCAGACAAGCTCCATCTCATCCGGCACCGATTTTTTCAGCTTCTTCGCCGCGTAATACGTATAATTCGTCAGCTCAACATTGACGATGAAGGCGGCCGTGACGCCCGGACGCTCGCTCATAAAGGCTTCGATAATAGACTGGGCGCTGCCGCCCGATATATCCTCGATTTTCAGAAAGCACCAGAGGTCCTTATTGATTGGAAGCTTTCTGGCCAAATACGCTTTCTCGAAGCCGATGAGCCGCTCCTCCGTAGCCGTGTTCGTAATTTCCGGCGTAATAAGCGCAATCCGCTCATGGCCGCGGTCGAGCAAGTGGGCGATCGCCTCCTCCGTTCCGTTCACATTATCCGAGCTGACGCTGTACGTGCGGATTTCCTTCAGGAAACGGTCGATCAGCACATGCGGGAACTTATCGAGCGACAGCCGCAAAATACTTTCGTTATACCGCTCCTTCTCCGTCGGGAAAATAATGAGGCCCCTTACGCCGGAGGCCACCATCGATTCGATCGCCGCGCTTTCCTCCGTCTGCGATTCCCTCGTAATCCGAACCTGCAGGCTGTAGCCGCTTGCCGTTACGTATTTCTCCACCGAATCGAGTATTTTTTGGTCGACCTTCGTTTTCATGCAGGGCAGGATCAGACCGATCACGCCTCTTCCTCCGAGCGGCACCCCGGCCTCGTGACCGCTCTCGTTCAACTGCCGGACGAACGTCCCTTTCCCTTGGATGCGCACGAGCACTCCCTCATCCGCCAGGCCGATTAACGCATTTTTGCTCGTAATCTGGCTGACCCGGTAGTGCTCAGCCAATTCTTTCTCCGATGGGACGCGGTCTCCCGGGCGAAGCTTGCCAGCTTTGATTTGTCCCAAAATATCGACTTGAATTTGTTTGTACAAGGGATGATTTTTCATGCTGCCTCCCTATTCATATATTAATATATATAAATATACTAAATTAATTCCATTCTGTCAGCAACAATTGTTGGGGCACGTTGGTCGCAGTACGCATCTATGAACCGGAGCGCTTATCGATGGTTTGAAGGGCCAAGAAACTATTTGAAGTTTACCGACTAACTAAGGGTTACTAGGCGTGCGCATATGGATAGGGATGGATGGAGGTGGATGGATGGAGAGGTGGATGGGTGGATGGGGGTGTATCTCTAATTAATGAGGTTGTATCTCTAATTAATGAGCCAAAGCTCATTATTTAGTAGGATCCGGGCTGTTTTTTTCGATTTAGTGAGGCAAACCTCATTCCCCATGAAGGCAGCCTCATGGCGAGTGAGGATTGCCCCACTGTTTCATCCGGGCCCTAAGAGAGACGGCAAACAGAGTGAGGTTTGCCTCACAAATCAGTGAGGTTGCCTCACTGTTTCATGCGTGCTCAAAGATTGGCATAAATAGAGTGAGGTTGGCTCACTAATACGGCCTTTTAGGGGAGCCAGCTCCTATTCGCAATTCTTAACCAAAAAAAACGCGCCGAAAGGCGGATAACCTTCCGGCGCAGCTTTCACTTTACGTTTTACACGCTTTACGCTTTATGTTTTGCGCTTTACGCTTTACGCTTTACCCTTTACCCTTTACGTTTTGCGCTTTACGTTTTCGCTTTACGCTTTACTCTTTACGTTTTGCGCTTTACGTTTTGCGCTTTACGTTTTGCGTTTTACTGCGCTTCACGTTTTACGCGGTTACGCTGCAAGCATTATTTGTTGCCTTTGTCGTAAAGCTCTTGCAGCTTCGGCTGCATTTCCTTCGCCCAATCCGCAGCCGTCATCTTGCCGTCGTATACTTTGCCGGCCTCCTGCCACATCGTGTCGATCCACTTCGTATCTTTCGAGCCGAAGTCAATCGTCGGATGTCCGTAGCCCTCAATGATGTCCAGAAACACCTGACGGTTGGCCGGCGCTTTGTCGTACTCGACGAATTCGCCCTTAGCCATGTCGATCAGATTCGGCACCGCCTGGCCCAGCTCGTAGTTCTGCTTCTGCCCTTCCTGGTCCAGCGCCAAATAAGCCGCTAAATTAAACGCTTCCTGCGCATGCTTCGACTTGCTCGATATCGCGTAGCCCATCGATCCGACCCACGTTCCCGCCTTGCCGGTCGCAGGGTTCACCGGCCATGCCGCAATGTCCCACTCGAACGGCAAATCCCAGAAGCCCGGCTGATCCCACGGCCCCATCGGGAACATGCCCACCTTGCCGGCTACGAACCTGGAATATGCGTTCATCGCTTTCTCGTCCTCCGGCGACGGCGTTACGTTATGCTTCAGGCGCAAATCCGCCACCCATTGCATCGCGCTCGCGAATTCCGGCGTATCGATCGTGATCGTGCCGGTCTTGTAATCGATGAAGTCGCCTCCGCTCGCCCATACCGCGCCTTCTACAGAGAAGTTCGCTCCGCCGTACACGTCGATTTTGCCGTCGCTGTTCTCGTCCTTCGTCAGCTTCTTCGCCGCTTCCAGCCAATCATCCCATGTCCAGCCGCCAACCTCGGCCGGCGGCAGCTCCACGCCCGCTTCCTCGAACATCGTTTTGTTGTACGCCATCGCCCACGGACCTACATCCTTCGGCAGGCCGTACAGATCGCCGGCTCCGACCATCGTTCCGTCGAAACGGTAGCGATCCAGCGCCTGCTTCCATACGTTATCTTCCTGGAACAGCTCCGTCGTCTCCAGGAACGGCTGCAGGCTTTGAATCGTGCCCGCCTCCGCGAATTTAAAAAACTGCGGACCCGACACGTAGAACACGTCCGGCGTTTTGCCCGATGCGACGAGCGTCGACAGCTTCTGGTTGTACTCCGCCGGCGGCACGCTCGTATATTCCACCTTTACGTTCGGATACTTCGATTCGTATGACTTAATCAGCTTCGTGAAGATATCCTTCTCCTGCGGACTGCCGTGGCCCATGAACGAGATCTTCACCTGTTCCTGTGGATCGTTCGCCGCTTTGTCCGGATTATTCGCCGCATTTCCGTTTGTTTCGGCATTCGTTCCGCCGCCGCCCGAGGAGCATGCGGACAACAGCATGCTGACGCACAGGATAAGCGCGAACGCTAATCGTAGTGGCATTTTTTTCATCATTCGTTTAGACGCCTCCCTTTTTTTGATTAACTCCGGATTACTTTAAATCCGATTCATGCAAGCGCTTCCTTTGTTGCTTCCTCATTCTATGATATATTGTTATACATTAAAATACTATATTTAGTATAAAATTATCATCGGCCAACAATCACCCTTAATCCCTTTGAACATTACTCGATGCCGTAAGCCGCTATATTTCTTAATTTATGAGCAATTCATCCCATTTTCCGCATCTGATATCCGCCGTAAGACTTCTATACTAATCTTAGTATATTTTTAAATACTAACATCTTCTAATCATTCGACGCCCAACGAGTCATAACAGTACCTCGTATAAAGCTTAATAACGAGCCGAACATCTTATAATCTCCATGACGATTCGATTTACAAGAAAGGAAGAACAAAATCACAGCATACGGAATGGCTTAAAAAGGGGCTCTGCCACGTTACGCGTGAATTTTTGCCGATGAGATTCGTTAGATTCAGAAACGAACAACTTTATCGGACATAAGTACTCTGCGATACGTTAGCGTTGACCACAACTGAAATATGTCGTAGTACTCGTCCCTTAACCTTGGGAACAAAAAAAAGGGCCTGCTCTCGCAGACCCTTACGGTTTACCGGTTATCGCCTATGCCGCGCTTCAAAACAACGTCTTACGGCTAAACCCGGTTAATAACTTCACGATTCGCTCCTTAATCTGCAGCGTTATCTACTCGGCTTCCATCAAGATCTGTCCTGGCCGCCTTGACCCTGAAGGTAGCACCCGTATCCGTCATCTCATACAGTTTGCACCTGGATTCGGGCATCCGGAAAGGGGAATGCAGGATGAGCATCCAATTTCCTTCGAACGTCTGAAACAGCATGCCATGACCGCTGTCGTCGAACACGAGCGGCTCCAGCTGCTCCCACGGCCCTTCCAGTCTTCCGGATACCGAACGGGCGATCGTCTGCACGTAGCTGCCTTCTTCGTAGGTCGACCATAGCATGACCAGCCGGTTTCCGCTCGTCCGGTATAATTGGCAGCCGTCCGTCACATACGTGGACCTTGCGCTGTCTGGCGAATGTTCCCCGTTGTCCCATGGAGCCTCGGATCCGCTGAACAAATGAACCGGCTCCGAGGCCCGGTCGCTGAGATCTTCCTTCAAACGGACGGCTTCCATTGTACCGTCGGCCGTCTGGATCCATTCATGGCAATACACCATCCAAGGCGTTCCCTCATCGTCGATATGCAAAGTACCGTCGAGCGTCATCAGATGCTCGGGCGGAATCGGCGCATCCTGCTTCACCAATTCGAACGGCCCGTCAAGAGAGTCCGAAACGGCAATGGCAGTTCCGCGCCAATGAAGCCGGTAGCCGCTGCCATGCGCCTCTCCTTCGAGCGGTCTATCGTTATTATGGAGCGTTACGAATAAGTAGTATCGCCCGCCATAGGCATGCACTTCCGGTGCCCAAGCGCCATGCTGCGGATTCGCCCAAACGCCTTCCGGAATGCGGAAGACGACATACGGTCCGTCCCAATCCTCCAGATTCCGGCTTCTGTATGCGAGCACGCCGTAATAGTCCATCCCGTGAAGCTTCGGACTTCCGCCGGTATACAAATAATAAGTGCCGGTGGCTTTGTCGGCAACGACGTACGGATCGTGGGCCGGTATGTCGGCCAGCTTGTATCCGGCGCCCGGATTGGCAATATCGGAGGCGGCATTATAAACGTTCATGGAATCAATCCCTTCGCATTATGAATCAATCGGCTTGAATCGTTACGGCGGCAGCTTCAAACCCTTCCGCTCTCACGGTAACCCGGATCTCCCCTTCCGCGCGGCCCGCTTGAACAAGGGCCAGCGCCAATCCATGAAACGTGCGGCGGGAGCCGGATTTATAACAAGTATGATCCGCGGGGTCCCCGTTGTCGGTCCCGATCAGAGCGCCTGCTCCTTCGACTTCGAAGCTTAACGGGATATCGGCCGTCGGCACCGTTCGCCCTGCCGCATCGACGATGCGGACCGTAAGGTGGCAGACATCCCGGCCGTCCCCCGCGAGCCGCTCCCGGTCGGCCCCGATTTCAATTGCGGCAGGCTCGCCCGTCGTTTCCACGACCGTCTCCACAGCCGCCTGGCCGTCACGCGTATAGCCGATCAGCTTCATTACGCCGGGCTCATAGGGAACATCCCAGACAAGATGCAAATCCGAAGTGGTCACATGAATATATTTCTCCGCGAAGTGAGCCCATTCCTTGCTCATGCCCTGGCGGGGAAATTCATAAGCCTTGATCCCGAACGATTTGCCGTTCACGAACAGCTCGGCCATCGCGCAGTTCGTATAACAAAGCACCGGAATGACGTCGCCTTCCTTCCCCCGCCAATTCCAATGCGGGAACAAATGCGCCATCGGCTTCGCCGTCCATTGGCTTTGGTAGAAGTAATAGCCGTCCTTCGGAAATCCGCAGGTGTCGATGACGCCGAAGCTGGCGTTTTTGTGCGGCCACCTCGTTTCCCCGATATAATCGATGCCCGTCCACATGAAATCCCCCGCCACATACCGGTGCATGCGCGTAAACTTCCACAGCTGCTCGGCCGCAATCATCCGTGTCGGGTACGGCCCCTGCCACCTGTTCGCCTGCTGCCGCTCCAGCGAATAATCCCCCCTGATGCCGCCGATGCCCGGATTCTCGCTGCCGAGCATGATCCGGTCCGGGAACCGGTGGCGGTCGTCCGCGTAATACGTTTCCGTCCGCTCCCGCCAACGGGCTACGTAGTTGTAACCGACCACGTCCAGCTCATCAAGGAACGATTGGTAAGCGGGAATCGGTTCCGCTTCAATATTATCGCAGGCAACCGTAACCGGCCTCGTCGGATCCTCCTTACGGCAGATCTCCGCCAACCGGCGCGCAGCCTGCCACCCGTCCTTCTGACGCTGCTCCGGAATTTCATTGCCGATGCTCCAAATAACGATAGAGGGATGGTTGCGGTCGCGCCGCAGCATCATCGTCAGATCATGCTCGGACCATTGATCGAAATATTCAAAGTAGCCGTGCACATCCCTCTGCCCGTTTTTGAACTTCGTCAGCTTCCACTCATCGAAAGCTTCGTCCATGACCAGGAAGCCCATCCGGTCGCATAAGTCCAGCAGCTCCGGCGCCGGCGGATTATGGCTCATCCGGATGCCGTTGACCCCCATTTCCTTCAGCAGCTCCAGACGCCTCTCCCATACCCGCTCGGGCACCGCCGCCCCGACCGCTCCGCCGTCATGATGCAGGCAAACGCCGTTTATTTTCACCCTTTCGCCGTTTAACAGGAAGCCTTCGTCTTTGTCGAAAACGGCTGTGCGAATGCCAAATGGCGTAACGGTTTCGTCGATGACGATGCCGCCCGATAATAAGCTGGTTCGCAGCGAATACAGCTGCGGCTGCTCCACCGACCAGAGAAACGGCGCCTCAACGCGAATCCGGTCCGTATGCGTCTGGCCGCCGTTTGCGGGGATGAGCACCTCAATCTCGGCGAACCCGGCCGTTGAGCCGTCCGGCGCAAGCACCTCCGACTTCAGCGTCAATCCGGCCGCTTCCGCTCCTCCGTCATTTTGCAGCTCCGTCCTTATTTCGAGCCGAGCATGATCCGGTTCGATATGCGGCGTCGTCACGTATACGCCCCATCGCGCGACATGCAGCGGGCTGCATGACTCAAGCCAGGTATGCCGGTAGATGCCCGATCCCGTGAACCAGCGCGAATTCGGCTGCCGGCTGTTGTCCACGCGCACGGCGATGCAATTGCTCCCCCCGAAGTTCGCATAGGGAGTCAGATCGAATTCAAAGCCGCCGTAGCCGAACGGGCTGCAGCCGAGCCGATGTCCGTTGACCCACGCCTCGCCGTTCATGTAAACGCCGTCGAATTGTACGGTCACTTTACGCCCCGACCATTGCGCTGGAATGTCAAAGGCTTTGCGGTACCAGCCGATGCCCGCTTCCACGTAGCCGCCGTCGCCGCCGGTCGCATGGCTCTCGTTAAAGACGCTCTCGACGCTCCAATCATGCGGGAGGTTCAACTCGCGCCAGCCACGGTCATCGAAGGACGGCTGCTCCGCCCCTTCGCATTCCCCTTTGTGAAACCGCCAATCCCAATCGAATGTTTCCCGTATCCGCACGCTCATCCCTTTGTTCCTCCCTATGCAAAAGTTAGATCAAAGGGCCTTCTCACAGTTAGAGAAGACCCCTTGCTTATAGTTGATTATTGTTTAGCCAAAAAAGCTTCAAGCTGGCTTTTCAACTCCGCTTCCACTTTGGCAAGGCCTGCCTTATCGGCTTGGGAACGCCATTCCTTGATCGTTCCTTCTACGTCGGCTACCATGCCGAGAGAAATCATCGCGCGGTATTTCGTCCTGAGCGTTGCCAGCGCGGCCATCTCATTCTTGACGTTGGATTCGTCGAACACGAACGTCTCCGTCTTCGGATGGACAACCTTTGTCTTCCAGATCGCGTCTAACTCCGCCTCGGCCGGAAAAGCTCCTTCCTTTGTTCTTTTAAACGCGGAATTGTTAAAGCCCCATTGCCCGTTGGCCCCGCCGCCGAAACGATCGTACTCCGGCCCTTCCTTCCAAAGCATGTCGTCAATCGGCTCCCAATGCTTGCCTTTGATGCCGAACTGAAGAATCTCGTAAGCCTCGCGGGTATTTTTGATGTAATCCAGCACCATAAAGGCACGTTCCTGGTTTTTGGAATTAGCCGGCACCGCCATGCCGTCCGCCGTGTATAAGCCCAGGCGCTTAATGCTGTTTGGAATGACGTCATACACCTCCGGCTTCCAATCCGGATGATCCGCCGTGACTTTGGCTGCCGAAGCCGATACCGTGCCCGCGTTCCAGATTAGCGTTGCTGAAGTGCCGTTCTCGAATGCGTCCCGCGGCTGCGTCTTGTTGGAGATTGCGTTTTTGGTCCAAAAGCCTTTATCCGCCCACTCCTTCATTTCCTTAGCGAACGCGATATAGGACGTCGAGTCGTATTTGTACTCGATTTTGTCGATCGTCAAGCTGTCGTGATCTTCCCATCGGTATTGATAATCCGGTCCGACATTGATCATATTGATTTCCTGCTCCTGCATGAGAATACGGAAGCTCTCGTTATCCTGGGAGGCGGCGTACGGGATAATGCCCGCGCCTTTCTCGTTCGCCGCGACCGCATCCAGATAAGCGCGCAAGTCATCCACCGAAGCAAGCGGCTCCAGGCCGTATTTCTCGCGCAGGTCCCCGCGGATCAGAACCGCCTGCTCCCCGTTGAAGGCTGCCGAGTTTTTCGGCACGAAATAAAGCTTCCCGTTGATTTTGCCCTGCTCGAAGGAAACCGGATCCTGCGACGCCTTGGTCAGAGGCATATACTTCGTCAAGAGATCGTCCGTCACTTCGACGAAAGCCCCTTTGGTCGCTTCCTGCGCGTACTTCGCCCAGTCCGACGTATAGATCAGATCAATAGGCTCGCCCGAGGACAAAATGAGTGAATACTTCTGCTCCCAATCGCTCCACGGCAAATATTCAATAGCTATCGTTGCGTTCAGCTCCTGCTTCAGCAGCTTGTTCAATTCCGCGAGCATCGCGTCCAGATCGGTCGGCGTATCGCCGAGCAGCACCATTTTCAGCTCGGTCTCCTTCAGCTCCGGGGCGCTGTCCTCTTTTTCTTGATTCGTGCCCGTGTCAGTTCCCGTGTTAGCTCCCGTATTCCCGTTATTCGTTTCATTGGCATTACCGCCGCTGCAAGCGGCAAGCATGACGGCAATCATCACGAATGCCAGCGTGAACAGACCTAACCTTCTCATCCCTCTCATGCAGAACCCTCCCTGGTTATAATGGCAAGCGTTATATATGGCAACCGGATAGCTCAAAACGTCTAGCGCCACGCACGAACCGTTAGCGGCTTGGCGTTTCGCGATGAAACCGGGGTCACCCTTTGACGGAGCCGATCGTTAAGCCTTTGACGAAATACCGCTGCACGAACGGGTAGAGGAAAATGATCGGTCCCGTAACGATGACCGTTAACGCCATTTTCATCGATTCCACCGGCAGTGTCGGCACCACGATACCGGCCTTGTCCATCACGCTGCGCAGCGCCTGCACGCTTCCGACCAGCTTGTAGAGGAAGTACTGGAGCGTGTACAGCCGCTCATCCGTAATGAACAACAAGCTTGC
Organism: Paenibacillus harenae DSM 16969; assembly: GCF_000422465.1. Lineage (GTDB taxonomy): Bacteria > Bacillota > Bacilli > Paenibacillales > Paenibacillaceae > Pristimantibacillus > Pristimantibacillus harenae. Next base: position 197,250 of record NZ_KE383846.1, read on the forward strand.
GAACCAGTCGTTCCAGTACATCAGGGCGGTGAACAGCCCGATCGTGGCGACCACCGGCTTGGATACCGGCAAAATAATCGATAGGAAAATCCGGAAGTCGCCTGCGCCGTCTATTTTGGCCGATTCGGTAATTTCAAAAGGAATACCCCTCATAAAGCCCTTCACGATCAAAATGTTCCATACCGAAATGAGCGAGGGGATAAACAGCGACCATAACGTGTTTTTGAGGCCCAAATACTGCACGCACAAAATATACCAGGGCACCAGACCGCCGTTAAACAGCGTCGTAAAGAACAAATAAAACGAAATTTTATTCCTCCACTTAAAATCCTTGCGCTGCAGCACGTAGCCGGTCATCGTGCAAATGAACACCGAGATGGCCGTGCCGAGCACCGTCACGAGAATCGTTACGCCGTAAGCGTTCACGATCGCCGTCGGATTTTGCAGCGAGAGCCTGTACCCTTCGAAGGATATATCCTGCGGGAACAGCGTGTATCCGTTGCGGATAATGAACGACTCGCTCGTCACGGAAGAGGAAATAACGAGAATGAACGGGATCAAACACAACAGGCTGAACAAAATGACCGCCGCGTAACCGAAAATATTAAACCATATCCGATCCAATGTCAGTTTCATGCCAATTCCCTCCTCGCCTCGGATGCCGTCTTAAAATAAGGCATAATCGTCCTGCACCTTCTTCACCAGCCAATTGGCAACCATGATCAGCGCAAAACACATGACCGACTGGTAGAAGCCTACGGCGGCCGCCATGCCGATCTCCGACGTCTGCGTCAGCGCGCGGTATACGAACGTATCGATAATATCGGTTTGGTCCCTCAGCATGCCGTTATCGCCGATCAATTGGTAGAACAGGCCGAAGTCGCCTCTGAAAATACCGCCGATCGCAAGCAGCGTAAGGATGACGACGGTCGGGATAATGCTCGGCAGCGTAATATGGCGGATTCTCTGGAAAATGTTCGCTCCGTCGATCTCTGCCGCTTCATACATTTCGGTATCAATCGATACGATGGCCGCCAAATAGATGACCATGCCGTAGCCGACGCCCTTCCATGCATTGAATAATACGAGAATCAACGGCCAATAGGACGGCGTATTGTAGATATCCAGCGGATCGGCTCCGAACGCCCCAAGCACGCTGTTCAGAGCGCCATGCTCGAAGTTGAACAGATTGTACGCGATCGATCCTACGATCACCCAGGATATAAAGTACGGCAGGAACATGAGCGACTGCGTTACTTTTTTGAAGTATTTCCCCGCCAGTTCGCTGAGGAAGATCGCCAATCCGATCTGCATGACCGTATTGACCGCAATAAACATCGCGTTATAGAGCAGCGTATTTTTGGTCACGATCCAGGCCTGACCGGATATGAACAAAAACTTGAAATTTTCGAACCCGACCCAAGGGCTTCCGAATATGCCTTCGGCGTAACGGAACTGCTTGAACGCCAGTATAATGCCCCCCATCGGAAGGTAAGCAAAAACAAAAACATGCAGCACGGCCGGAAGAACCATCAGAATCAACACTTTATTTTTAGTAAGCTCCCGCCAAAACCCGTTTCTCCGCTTATTAAGCGCTTCCAATTGTGCCATCCCGTATCCTCCCTTCGCAGGTATATATTTTCTGTAGATCAAGATTACCAAACCCGCCTGGACCGGGATACCGTAATGTTTTTTGATGTAGGGTAATATTTTATGGTGATTCGCTGGCCGCAAAAGAAAAGGAGCTGCTTCGGCCAAAACACGCTGATCTCATGAGATCAGATCTGCAAATTAGATCTAATCTATCCAAATGAGCAAAATAACCATAATTAGATCTAAAATTTAGATCTGTTGTCCCCCTAACCACTCATTCAGTCATTATCAAGCCGATCTCATGAGATCAGATCTACAAATTAGATCTAATCTGCCAAATGAGCAAAATAACCATAATTAGATCTAAAATTTAGATCTGTCGTTCAAACAACCTCTAACTTCGGCTAATAACACGCCGATCTACAAAACGAGCTCAAATGGCGCCGCTCCCGCCTTTACGCCGGAAATGCGATCAATACCCGCGTCCCTTCTCCCTCCGTGCTGCTGAATTCCAGACGGAACGAATCGCCGTAAACCAACCGCAGGCGTTCCCGGATATTGCGTATCGCGTAATGGCTGCCCCGTTCGCTGATCGGGCTTCCGCTGATAATGTTCCGCAGCCGGTCCTGCGGCATGCCTGCTCCGTTATCCTCGATGACAAGCATCGCCTCCCGCTGCTCGAGCCAGCCGCGAATCGTAATGACGCCGCCTTTTTCCGGCTTTTCGAGCAGACCGTGCAAAATCGCGTTCTCTACGAGCGGCTGCAGCGTTATTTTGGGAATCGTATGGCGAAGCAGCTCGGGATCGACCTCGATCCGCAGCTCTATCCCGTTGCGAAAACGTATATTTTGGATTTGGACATAAGAGGAGATGTGCCGAAGCTCATAATCAAGCGTCGAAATATCCCTCCCTTTGTTCAGGCTGAATTTATAGAAATTAGCCAGCGCCAGCGTGACGGAACGAATTTCCTGCACCTTGTTTTTCTGGCTGAGCCAGTTAATTAAATCGAGCGTGTTGTATAGAAAATGCGGATTGATCTGCGACTGCAGCGCTTTAAGCTCCGCACTCTTCAGATCCTGCCCCGTCTGGTACTGCTCCTGCACAAGCGATGCGATGCGTCTCAGCATGAAGTTGTAATTTTCGATCAGCTCGCCGATTTCGTCTTTATCCTTGTTAGGAATGATTGAATTTAAATCGCCGTCCTGCACCCGTTTCATTCGCATCACCAAGCGGGATACCCGCCTCGTAATCGAAACGGAAATATAATAGGCGCAAGCGTAAGCTACGGTGACAAGCAGCATCGCTTGGATGAAAAACTGCAGGCGAAGACGGTTCACCTCGCTCACGATCGAGCTCTCCGGTATAACCGTCGTCATACGCCAATCCGTGCCCGGAACCTCCTTCGCCATATAAAAAATCGGCTTGCCCGCAAGCGTCGCCCGAAGCAGGCCGTCATTCTCCGTTTCGGCCGTCAGACTGCCGGGCCATGCCTCGAATGCGGCCCCGGAGCCCGGCAAACGGGTAGAGCCCGCCACAAGCTCTCCTCTCCCGGTAAGCAGGAAGCTGTAGCTTTCCTTGACGGAGTTGGCGCTCGACAATATGCGCTCCAGATTGGACTGATGAACATCGACGAGCAGCAAGCCGATCATGTCAGGGTAATTAATATTGTTGACGATTTTCCGCGCGATCGTGACGAATGGCTTGTCCGTTCCACTCTGAAAATAACTGGAAGGCAGACCGACGGCCTTATCCTTGCTCGCCATCAAACGCTGATACCATTCCGTTGTCAGAGCCTGCTTCATGTTAAACAGGTTTCTTCCTTCTTCCGAATAGACGAGACCGTCCTGAACAAACAGCCTGACGTTCGAAATGTCCTCTTTGTCTTTGAACGAGCTCAGGTACCGGACCATATCGGACATGTCGGTCACCTGTTCCAGCAGCGGGTAATCGGATTTCGATTTGGACAAAACCTCATTCACGCGCTTGTCCGTCGCAATCAGATCGGAAGCGCTTATGATTTTGTAGAGCTTATAGGACAGATAGGAATGCGTCTGGTTAAAGCTTTGGACGGCCGAGTAGGTTGCTTTCTCATGCATCAGCTCGGATATTTTGCTGAACGAATACAGCGATACCGTCATTAACGGGATAATGATGAGCAGGGAATAGGAGAGCAGCAGCTTCCTTTTGAGCGACAGATTTTGCAGCAGCCGGATAATGGCGCGGTTAATCATATTGCTTCATTTCCCTGTATTCATTGGGCGTCAGGCCCGTCTGCTTCTTGAACAGCTTCGTGAAATAGTTGCTGTCGCCATAGCCTACTCTAGCCGCCACGTCCTTTACTTTGATCCGGTTGTCCTTCATCAGCTGTTTGGCCTTGTCCACGCGAATTTGGGCAATGTATTGATTAATGGTGGCATTCGTCTCTTCTTTGAAAATCACGCAAATATAAGACGGAGTCAAATACATGTGATCGGCGATCCGCTGCAAGGACAGCCCTTCATCGTCGAAGTTTTTCTCAATGTAAGCGACAATTTCGGCTACGGCTGGGTTTTTCTTCGCTTTAGCCGCTTGTGTATGCGCTTCCCATTCCTCCTGCGCGCTTATCCGTAATTTCCGCGGCCCGCCTCCTTCCGGCTCCTCCGCCGACAAGTTGGCGAGCGCGGAGCGGAAGGATTCCCTGACATGGCCGATTCCGCTTACCTTTATTCCAATGGAGATTTGAATAGAACCCGATCGGTTCAGCGTTTCGTGAAGTCTCGCAGACGTATCTGCCAGCATGGGCATGCTTTTTCCATCCAGGCAGCAATGGACAACGACGTATTCATCGTCCTTCACGGCGGCAATCGCCAAGTAGCCTTCGCGGTTCAATTGGCGGGCAGCCGCATGCATAACGGACCGAAACAGCAGGGCAGCACCGCCGTCTTCCTGCCCGCCGGGGAAGCCCGGCTTAAGAACCACTGTCGCGAAGTCCGCCTCAACCGGCAAATCGGCGTAAACGAGGCGGGCGCATTCCGCCAAGCTTTCGGAAGGAGCCGTCCGGCTGACCAGCTGGAGAGCGAGGTCATGCTTTAATACAGGCAGGCTCGTATGCAGCTGCTGCTTCATTTCGTCGAGCTTCCGCTCTTCATTGGATAGCCGGACCGTCTTCTCGATTGCGGCTTGCAGCTCGTTCAAATCGATCGGCTTCTCCACGTAAGCGGTTGCAGAAAGCTGAATGGCAGCCTTCATATATTCTTTATCCGTATAGCCGCTCATAAAAATAATATGGCATCTCGGGTATTTCTCGCGGACTTGACTCGCCAGCTCCGTACCGTTCATTCTTGGCATGCGAACGTCGGTCAGAAGAATGTCAGGCTTCATTTTGCCCGCAGCCTCCAGCGCATTTACGCCGTCATCAGCCTGATCCACTTGCTCGATGCCTATGCTCTTCCAGGGAATCCCCTCTATGATGCCTTCTCTCGTATACCATTCATCGTCGACAAGCAGCAGCCTCATTTCCCATCCCACCCCTTGCTCACTCATTCGTAAAAATATTATATGATGAATGTTCCTACTAATCTATATGAGTTGAGCGATTGATTTACATCAGCTGTTACCGCAGCGAGAGCAAATCATGCTTACGATCGCCGTTCCAGCCAAATGGTCTGAATAGGAAAACCAGCGAATCAGAATTATATCCTCTACTTCCAAGACGTCTGTTCTTCTATGATGAATGTAAGAAAGCATTTCAAATTTGATAGGCGGTGTATACATGATACGCGATAACCTATGCCAACTGACGAACGTTCGAGCCGCGTGCAAGGATGCGTCGATTCGCATGACCGGCTTCGCCGGGTGGCAGGCTGAAATTGAATTTGGCTTCGATGACGTCACGCCGGACGTGACTCTTCATTTCGGCCCTCTTGATTTGCAGGCCTACCAGGGTCTTACGATAGGGGTGGAAAACCTCGGCGCGAAGCCGCTCAAGCTTTACGCTATGCTGAATAACAATTTCTGGAATCATGGCTTTACGGCCGTGGCGCCGGGCGAAACCGGCCCGCTGACCGTCCTGTTTATCCGCCCCCGGCAATCGCGGGAAATGGACGGTTATTTCAAAGGGATGAACGGCTTGCCGGACGGCTCCATGGTGCTGTGGAATCCGATAGACCCGTCGGAGATTCATTCGCTTCGATTGTACGTCATGAAACCGCGGGAGAGTCAGGCCATTCGCATACACGGTATATCACCTTATCAATTGCTGCAGCCCCTTTCCAAAGAGCGGCTTGATAACGGCTACTTCCCGTTTATCGATGAATACGGACAGTTTATTCATAAGGACTGGCCCGGGAAATCGGAATCGGATGCCGATCTGATTCGCCGGCGGGAGCAAGAAGCTTTATCCTTGAAGACTCATCCCGGGGCTGAGGAGTGGAGCCGGTACGGAGGGTGGCTTGCCGGCCCGCGCCTGGATGCAACGGGGCATTTTCGGGTGGAGAAGGTAGACGGAAAATGGTGGTTTATCGATCCTGAGGGACATTTATTCTGGTCGCATGGCGTCTGCTGCGTCCGGTTCGATCAGAAGACGGCCATCGAAGGACGCGAGCATTATTTCCGGAGGATCCCCGAGATGCAGGATTTCCGCATGGAAAACCTGAGGCGGAAATACGGCGAGGATTGGAAGAACCGCTCGCGCTCGCTTGCCCATGCAAGGCTGCGGAGCTGGGGCCTCAACACGCTGGCGAATCATTCCCAGGAGGACATTTACGACATGCGGCAAACGCCTTACACCATATGGCTGGAAACAAGGTCATGGCTGAAGCGCAAATTCCCGGACGTCGGCAATCCGATTTGGCGGCAGCAGCTGCGTGACCGGCTTCATGAGCTTGGAGCGAAAGTAAACGACGACCCCTGGTGCCTGGGCGTATTTGTCGACAATGAAATTCACGGCTCGACGGATCCCGTGCTGTGGGAAACCTACTTTCAGCTCGTAAGCGCCGCCGTTAAAGAGGCGATGCCCTCGAAGCTGTACTTGGGCTGCAGGCTGGATCACCACCGCTATCCCCATGAAGGCGCGGAGGCCGATGCGATCGTGCGGCTGTCGGCCAAATACTGCGACGTGGTCAGCTTCAACTTTTATAAATATTCGTTGAAGGACTTTGTATGGCTGGACGGCGCGGAAGATAAGCCCGCGCTGATCGGTGAGTTCCATATCGGCGCCCCCGACCGCGGGCTTCCCCACACCGGCCTCAAGGGCGCCGTCGATCAGGAGCATCGCGCGGAAGCTTACAAGGAATACGTGTTAAGCAGTCTCGTCAATCCCCATCTCATCGGAACGCACTGGTTCCAGTACTCCGATCAGCTATATACCGGCCGTTTTGACGGTGAAAACTATCAGATCGGTTTCGTAGACATTTGCGACCGGCCCTACCCGGAGCTGGTTGACGCCTGCCGCTCCGTCGGATACGGCATGTATGCTTATCGGTATGGAGCAGGGGATTAAGCCGGATTACAAGGAAAAAAACGGGCAAAACCAGATTCGGTTTCTGGTTTTTGCTCGTTTTTTAATGTGTTGCGGCACGGGAACAAAATGGTTTGCCCCCTGCCTGGTGCGCTTCATCCTAGAGCGTGGAATCTTGATTTAATATACTGTATTTAGTATAAATTTATTGATCATCTACGGGCGGCTTGCTTATGCTGGTAATCCTTATTGACCAATCGCAGTAACTTTCTTGATATATGGGCACACGGTCACATTTTTCACCTCTATAAACGAAAATAAGTTTTCTATACTAACTTTAGTATATATTTAAATACTAACATCCGATATAATCCGTTTCGAAGCGCTTACATTATGATGGGAGGAGCTGATTTCGCGAACTGCCGCATATCGCCGATTCGACTAGTTTTCTATTTTATTTTTAAGGAGATGGTCAACCATGTACGTTCGGAATAAGGTGAAAATAACCGCATGCCCGCTCGTTCTCCTCATCATCTGCAGCTTCCTCCTGCCAGGCTTCAAGTTGTTCGCGGCGGCCGGCATGTCCTGGCCTTCCAATACGGCAACCGTCTTCGCCCCGTCAAACGGCGGCGTATGGTATCCGCGCCTGCTCAAATTAAGCAATAACGATATTCTCGCTTCGTTCGATACGAATGCCGGCGGCGGCAATACGCGGGTCATGGTGTCCCGCAGCAAGGACGGCGGTCACAGTTGGTCGCCTGCGGTCACAGCAGCCTCCGATGCAAGCGGCAATGTCGGCAACGGACAAATGCTCCAGCTCCCAAGCGGAGAGATTTGGTTGTCTTACCGGCTGGTCGTTCAATCCGGAAGCACCTACGCGACCTATCTCCGAACGAAGAAAAGCACTGACAACGGCTTCACCTGGTCCGATCTGGCGGGCGGGCAGATCGGCGCAACGACCGCCAATTCGTTCAAGGGCTTATGGGAGCCGCATCTCCAAATGCTCGGAAATACCGTCGCTGTCTATTACGCGGACGACAGCCCCGCCGCCGCAGGCACGACCGGCCAGCAGAAGCTGATCATGAAGACGTGGACAGGCAGCGGCTGGTCGCCGGAAATCATCGTAAGCGACGGCGTCGCCGCAGGTTCGCGGGACGGCATGCCGGTCGTCACGCAAATGGCGAACGGCAAATTCATGCTCGTATTCGAAGCGACCGACGTTGCCGGACATCCTTTTGTCATCAAATACAAAATTTCCGACGACGGCTACAATTGGAACGTCCCGCGGCAAACGCTGTATATCCCCTCCAAGACCGGCAAGAAGGCCGGGGCGCCTTTTGTCGTTAAGCTCGGCGACGGACGGCTGCTCGCCTCCTTCCAAACCGACAATGACAGCATCAACACGGGGGACGCCTACTCCTCCATGTACACGATGATCAGCGCGGACAACGGCGTTACGTGGCAGTTCCGCTCCAATATTTTTCCGGTCAGCAATACGACTAATTCCAACTGGAATGCGCTGCTCCCGGTCGACGATACCCACGTTCTCGCGGCAACAAGCGCCAATTACCCGAGCAGCGGCGTGTTCGTGCGTTTCGGCCATGCCGTTACGCCGTCCAATACGAACCTGGTCACGAACTCCGGCTTTGAGACGGCGAACGTCAGCGGCTGGACCACTTACGGCGACGACTTCCCGGCGCGCATTCTGGTCCACGGCACGAATGACGGGGTAGGCCTGCCTGCGGCGGAGGGCAATCATTTTATCGGTCTGGCCGGTACGAGCGGACCCGCCACCGCTTATGTCGGTCAATCGCTAAGCGGGCTGGACAGCGGCACTTACACGATGCGCGCCTATATGCGAAGCAGCGGCGGGCAAAATGCCTGCGTCATGGAAGTGAAGGATTACGGCGGCGCGATGCGGCAAACGGCATGCCCGGTTACCGGAGCCTGGACGCAGGTCACGATCCCGAATATCGCCGTAACGAACGGACAGGCGACGATCGGATTCTACGCGTCGAACAGCAGCGCGAGTCAGTGGGCGGATATCGACCGGGTCGAGTTTATACGAAGCGATCAATACAACGGCGTCGTATCCGGCGGCACGTACAAGCTCATAAATACGAACAGCGGCAAAGCGCTTGAGGTCGACGCATGGGGAACCGCGAACGGCTCGAACGTGCAAATTTGGACGGAAGGCGCGAGCCAAGCCAATCAGCTGTGGCAGGTAACGCATACGGGAGGCGGCGCATATAAGCTGATTAACGCACACAGCGGCAAGTCGCTGGAAGTAAGCGGGCTCGCCACGGCGAACGGCTCGAACGTGCAAATAGGGGACTATGCCAGCCAGCATTGGCGAATCGTCGATACCGGCAGCGGCTATATGAAGCTTATCGATACGAACAGCGGCAAAGCGCTCGACGTTGCGGGTTCGGGAACAAGCGACGGCACGAACGTGCATATATGGGACGACCTCGGCAACGGCGCCCAGCGTTGGAAGCTCGTGCGGGTCAGCTGATGATCCCGGATAACGCGTTTTTAGCCTAAGCATCACATTCGCACAGACTATCGCGCTTTGAGCATAAGTGTCACATTCGCATAGACTATCGTGCTTTGAGCATAAGTGTCACGTCCGCACAGACTAACATGCTTTGAGCATAAGCATCATGTCCGACCGACTAACGCGCTTTGAGCAAAAGTGTCACGTTCGCCCGGACTAACTGGAAAAGCTCCTTCTATTTCAGCGGGAGGTAACGATATTGAATATCTAACGGGATTTTCTCCCGCTAATTCAGCCTTATTGCTTCAAAAGGGCCTGTATCCGATAAATTAGCGGGAGGATTTCCTGTAATTAGCTAGTTTAACCCCCTGAGAGTCAATTTAGCGGGAGGAATTCCGGTAAGTTAGCGTGTTATCCCCTTGAGAGTCAATTAGCGAGAGGTTTTCCAGTAAATTAACTTGTTTAGCCTCCTGAGACTCAATTAGCGGAAGAATTCCGCTTAGTCTCGCGCAAACAAACTGCCCCATCCATGCAGCGAACGGCATGAACCAGCTATCAGGCTCGTCATTGAACCCCCATGCCCCAGCAGAAACGCCTGTCGGCGTCCTTGTCATAGGACGCCAAACGTTTCGCGAAGAAATCTAAGCGCATATAAGTGTAAAACCTATAAATACTTAGAATTCAAAACAAAAAGCGGTTCCGCTGCAGCACCCTGCAGAAGAACCGCTTTCTTGTTATACGCCCAGCTTCAGCTCGCGAATCTCGGCGGTAACGCCTTCCGGAACGCGGATGCTCACCTTCACCTGCTCCGGATAAGCGACATCGAGCTTCAAGGCCTCTCCGTTCTGATCCAGCTTCCACGAGACGTCGATCCGCCCGCCGCCCGGATGAGGAACGCAGCCCTTCGCCCACTTCAAATCGCATAGCTCCGGCGCAATTTCCACCTCCGTCCAGCCTGGCGTCAAAGCCCGTACGCCAAGCAGCTCCCGACCGAGGAAATAAGCCGGCGCGGAGGACCAGGCATGGCAATGACTGCGGGTCAGCAGATCCTCGTGCGCCCGGTTTTCGGAGAAATTCGGGTACATCTCCCAGCATGTCGTCGCGCCGTTGTCGATCATGACGCTGTAGTTGCGGCGGATATCGTCAACGATCTTCTGAATGCTCCCCGTCTCCGCCAGCGCTTCGTAGAAGAAGAAGGACATAAACGGACTGCCGATTTGCACGAAATGCGCCGGCGGCTGCTCCATGTATTGTACCATCCGCTCGTGGCGCTCCCCTTCCGCGACGCCGGTCAGGCTGGCCACCACCTGCGTCTGCATGCTGAGCACCTCGGAGCGCCTGCCGCCCGGATGAATGCAGTCGATATAAGCCTGCTTCCCTTCATCCCACAAATACGCATTGATTGCGTGCGCGAGCTTCTCAGCCTCTGCATCAAACCGCTCGGCGCCGGCCGTATCCCCTGCGAGTCTACCGAGCTCGGCAGCGGTGCGGAGCGTCTTGACGAGGAACATATTCTGATGCGCCACGATGCCGTCGTTCGGCTGGTCGATCGGCGACCAATCCAGCAAATTCCACCCTCGAATGTTAAATAAACCGTCCTCATCAATTTTCTCTAAGTAGTGGTCAAGTGTAAACTTAATATGTCCGTACATTTCTTCCGCAAAAGCGCGGTCGCCGGACTGCGCATAATACTCGTGACAGGCGATTGCCCAGAAGAACGTCCAGTTCGGAATAACGCTGTTCCAACCGCTCGGCACTTGATTCACATACAGCGGCGACTGCTCCTTCGAGCCTGGCACAAGCCGCAGACAGCGCTTAACGATATCGTTCACGCCATAGAGATAGTTGCTGATCAGCGCCTCGTTGCGGCTGTCGCCAACCCAGAATGCCTGCTCGTACGCCGGGCAATCGACGAACGTATCCTCCATGCACAGCTTCGTCGTATGCTGGCTGATTTGCCAAATATCGTTAAGCAGCGGATCTGAGCATTGAAAGCGGCCGACTTCGGCGACCGGATAATTGCTCTGCAGGCAGGAGATGCCGTAGAGCTTCACCGGCCGCGCCGCATCGCGGACCGTCACCATTTGATAACGGAAGCCTCGCCGGACCTGGGACACGAACAGCTGCCGGCCCTCCCTACAAATATAACGGATCGTATTGTCAAGCCCGTACATATCCTGACGGAAGTAAGGGTTCATATATTCATAGCCGTAAAAATCAATCACGGTCCCCTCGGCCGCATCCACCTCGAACGTCAAATAACCGGAGTATTCCTTGCCGAAATCGACGATCAGCTCCGTGTCGAAGCCCTCGTAGTTCGGGATAACGGCGGCATCCGCATTCGGTATAACCATAATCTGCAGAGCTGCCGGCACCGCAAGCGCATCCTGCTCCTTCTTGTACACGCTGAGCCCGAATACATCCGCCTCGCTAACGAATTTATCCGGAACCGGTCTGATCCATTCGGCGTACCGTTTAAGATCGGATGCGTTCGCCGCCTCCTTCATCACCTCCAGATAGACCGGATGGTTCCGGCTGATCGGATATACCCTCTGATGATCGATATGGACGGCCGTCTCGAACGGGCCCAGCGAGCAGAATACGGATTGCCCCTCTTCCTGAGCGCCCAGAGGCGAGCGGAACGAGAACGGCGTCTCGCAATAAAGGCCGAGATGAATGATGCCCGGGTGCGAATTGCCGGATACGTCAAGCAGCAGGAAATGCTTGCCTGCAGCCAGCTCAAGCTCCGCATACCGCTCCGGGCCGGTACCGTTGAAAGACGTTATCTTCTCTCCGTTCAGCATGACCGCCGCCAGACCTTCGCAGAAAGGGGAACCGAGCACGACGCGTGAAGGCTGCTCAAGCACGAGCACGGTTGCGGCATACCCCGTATACTCCAATTGGTTTGCGTGATTCTCGCTTCCTTCGATCAAATGATTGCGGATATCGATGGCGGCCGACCAATGAAACGTTTTTACCCGGCTCAGCGCTTCTACACGAAGCGGATACGCCTGCTCCTCCGTCAGCAGCGGAATGTCGCGCGGCACCAGCGTCGTCCACGGGCCTTCCCCGACCGAGCCGATCACAACCGCATAAGCCCAGCCCTCATCCGGATAGCTTTGTTCCTTCCAGCCGTCATCCCAAAGCGATGCTTCGATATATTCGGAGAACGCATGCTGGCAGGACATCCGTGTCGCTCTCGAATGCTGGCTGAGGTAACGGGATGTTTTCCAGGATGTATCCGTAGCCGTGGTTTGCAGCAGCTTACCGTTATCTGCCGATATGTCCAGCTGTGCGAGCAAGCCGCCGCGGCCCCGCAAATAATAAAAAGTGGAGATGCCGAAATGCATGACAACAACGGCAATCGTATTTTGTTCACCGGGCTGAAGCAGATGTCCGACCTCATAAGTGTCATAGGATTGCTCGGCCGGCCAAGAGCGGACCGGACCTCGTCCCAGTCGCGTTCCGTTCACATAGAGCACGTATCTTGAATCGGCGGTTATGCGGAGTGAGGCTTCGCTCCAGCCTTCCTGCGGAACCGCGAAGGATTTGCGGAAGCAGTGCCACTCATTGCGCGGGCTCTCTTCTCCGCTTGTCCAAATCCATTTTCCCTGCCAATCGCCATGCATACATATATCCACTCCTCCCTATTAGTCCCCTTGATTGTACACAAGCGTCAAGAGAACGGGATGGGTTGATCGCGACAATAATATAGGTGTAAAATGACAACAAATCAGCCGTGAAAGGGATTTGCCCGATGAAGAAAAATGTGGAAGTCACGAAAGGCGAGCTGTACTTGAACAAAGAGCTTCCGATCTTTATCAACCGGGTCAGCGAAAGGTTCGAGCTGCGAGAGCATGCGCATGAATTCGTGGAAATTTGCTATGTGTGGGAAGGCGGCGGCTTTCATTATATCGGGGACAAGGTCATGCGCGTGACGAAAGGGGATTTATTTTTTATTCCGATCGGCGTTTCCCATGTCTTTCGTCCGTCATCCTCGGCGGCTAACCAGCGCCTGATCGTCGGCAACTGTATCTTTGAACGTTCCGTTCTGGAGGCCATTACGGAGTCGATGGCGGAGGCGGTCGGCTTGTACCGCTTCAAGCATATCGGTTCGGAGCGGACGGTAAGCTGGCTGAAATTCCGGGAACATACCCAAGAATTCGGCGGCTTGTTCGACCGGATGCTGCAGGAATACCAGCAGGCCAGAATCGGTTCTCAATCGATGCTGCTTGCCATGCTGCTGGAGCTGCTCATCCTGCTGGAACGCAGGCTGGATACCGGCGGCGTTCCCGTCTCCGCGGCTGCGCCGGACGATCGGATGGACACGATTCTCCATTACATTCGGACGCGGCTTCATGAGCAAGTCAAGCTAAGAGACGTATCCGCGCAGATCAAGCTGGGTGAACGCCAGCTGCAGCGCCTTATCCAAGCGGCAACAGGCTTGACGTTCACAGGTTTGCTGCACAAGGAGCGGATTGACCGAAGCTGCTCGCTGCTTAAGCACACGGTCAAAACAGCGGCGGAAATTGCCCTGCTCTCCGGCTTTCACGACATGAAGCATTTCCACCGCTTGTTCAAACGGCTGACCGGCATGACGCCGATCGCGTTCCGTAAGGAGACGGCGGCGGCCGAAACGCCAAATCCGGATTATTCCTCGTAAATCATCCTTCTCGTCATCCCGCCGTCTACCGTCACATGCGTGCCGGTTACGAAATCATTGCCCGGATCGGTCAAATAAAGGCAGGCCTTCACGATATCCCTCGGCCTGCCTACCCGCCGCTCCGGATGCTGGCTGTGGTCCTCGGGCCGCAGCTTGGCGTAATCCCCCGTCTCGATCCAACCCGGACAAATCGCGTTAACCGTAATCCGGTCGGGACCCAGCGATATCGCAAACGCATGCGTCAGCGACAGGATCCCTCCCTTCGACGCGGCATAAGCCTCCGAGTTCGGCTCCGACATCGCCGCCTGGGTCGAGGAGATGTTCACGATCGCTCCTCCGCCGTTTGCCCGCATAAGCTTTGCCGCTTCACGCGAGCAGACGAACGTGCCTCTCAGGTTCGTGTTCACAACGCTGTCCCACTCTTCGATCGAAAGGTCGAGAGGGGACTTCCATATGCCAAAGCCCGCATTATTGATCACAATATCCAGCCTTCCCAGCATCATGTCCACGTCATGGAGCAACTGTACGATTTCATCGGGCTTGCCCATGTCCGTAACAAAGGATAAGGAATCATAACCGGCTTCCTCAAGCAGCTTCCCGGTCTGCTCCAGGCCGTCCGCGTTTTTATCAGCCAGTACGGGTAACGCTCCTTGTTCCGCATATGCCAGCGCCAGCGCTCTCCCGATGCCCGCCCCCGCGCCTGTTATCAATACGATTTTACCGTTATGGTCTGCTATTGAACGAATCCCTCCAAGTTCTGTTCCTCCGCTATAGAAGTTGAACGATTGATTTACATCAGCTGTTACCGCTGCGAGAGCAAATCATGCTTACGATCGCCGTTCCAGCCAAATGGTCTGAATAGGCAAACCTTGTAAGGTAACCATCTGGACTGCAAAAAGCGAACACTTCGTTTCCTTCGGAACGATTGGCTCTCTCCGCTCCACGCTTTCGTTTCTTTCGTTCAACGCAGCCTCCCCTGCCTATTGGAATTGTGACGTCCTCGTGTCAAATTATCAGAAAATTCGATTATCAGTAAAAATGATCGCATTTGGACCTTGTTTTTTGACGGTGAAGAGCATATTATAAAAGCAAGAAGTAGTTGTGAATCATTTCACAATGTTTGCTAGTATGTGAAAACATTCACGTTGTATGGCAGGCCAGCTGCTTAAGCTAATACGGCTTCAACCCTGCCAAATCATATACAGGAGGCGTTTCAAATGACCATGAACATTATTGTCGTAGGCTGTACACATGCAGGAACCGCTGCTATTACGCAAATGGCGAAGCTGTACCCGGATGCCCGGATTACGGTGTATGAGCGGAATGATAACATTTCGTTCCTATCGTGCGGCATTGCTCTTCACGTCGGAGGCGTAGTTAAAGATGCCGGGCAGCTGTTCTATGCCACTCCGGATCAATTGGCCGGCCTCGGCGTGAAGACGAATATGAAGCATGACGTTCTGGTGGTCGATACCGATGCGAAAACGCTGCTCGTACGCAATTTGGCGACAGGCGAGAAATTTACCGATTCGTACGACAAGCTGATCATGACGACCGGCTCGTGGCCGATCATCCCGCAGATGGAAGGAATCGGGCTCGACAACATCGTCCTTTGCAAAAACTACAATCACTCGCAGGCTATCATCGAGAAAGCCAAAAAAGCCGACCGCATCGCCGTTATCGGAGCAGGCTATATCGGCATCGAGCTGGTTGAAGCCTTTGAGCAGCTCGGCAAGCAGGTAACGTTAATCGATAACATGGAGCGCATTTTATATAAGTATTTAGACCGCGAATTTACGGATTTGACCGAGCAAGCCTTGATCGACAAGGGCATTGCCATCGCAACGGGTCAGACGGTCACCTCGTTCGGCGGCAAGGACGGCCGCGTCACGACCGTGATGACGACAGCGGGCGAATATGAAGCGGATCTCGTCGTCCTGTGCATCGGCTTCCGCCCCAACACCGGGCTGCTGAGCGGACAGGTCGATATGCTTCCTAACGGCGCTATACTCGTCGATGAATATATGCGAACAAGCAAGGAGGATGTATTCGCCGCCGGCGACAGCTGCGCCGTCCGCTACAACCCGACGGGACAGCATGCATATATCCCTCTCGCGACCAATGCCGTTCGGATGGGCACGCTCGCAGCCAAGAACCTGCTTCGGCCAACCGTCAAATACTTGGGTACGCAGGGAACGTCGGGCATTAAAATTTACGATTATAATATTGCTTCGACCGGCATGACCGAAACGGCTGCTCTTGCTGCAGGGATGAATGTGAAAAATGTCACAATCATAGATAATTACCGCCCTGAATTTATGCCGACCTACGAGCAGGTTACGTTAAAAGTGGTATACGAGACTGACAGCCGCCGGATCATAGGAGCTCAGGTGCTCTCGAAGGCCGACCTGACGCAATCGATCAACACCCTTTCGGTTTGCATCCAGAACCGCATGACGATGGAAGAGCTCAGCTACGTCGACTTCTTCTTCCAGCCGCATTACAACAAGCCGTGGAATTTGCTTAACCAAGCCGGCCTGCAGGCGATTTAACCCCTGCGACGACCCGGCCTCTCTGCTTCGTTCAATAATGATTTGTCAATCTATCCGTTAACATATAAAATAAATGGATGATCAGCAGAGCGGAGTGAAATAATGAAGATCGATCTTTCCGAATCCTATTTACCCGTTTACGAAGCGCTGGCAAGCGATGTCAGGCTCAGAATCATCCATCTGCTTGCCCAGCGGGATATGAATATAAAAGACCTTGCAACGGCGTTAGAGCTAAGCAGTCCCATCATGACCATGCATGTGAAGAAGCTGGAGAAAGCCGGGTTGATCAGCTCCGAGATGGTGTCAGGCAGCGGAGGCACGAAGAAGATGTGCCGTCTCGTTACCGACCGCCTTGAAATCGACTTTCCTTCCCGCAATCGTCCGGCTCTCCGCACCTATCACGAGTCGGTCGTTCCCGTCGGCCATTATACCGACTTCGAGGTTGAGCCGACCTGCGGTTTAGCGACGACGGCGAAGGTGATCGGCATGTTCGACGAGCCCCGTTTCTTTCTCGACGCAGAGCGGATTAACGCCAAGATCCTATGGTTCAGCAGAGGTTTTATCGAATACAAAATCGCAAGCTTCCTGCTCAAAAGCGAAAAGCCGACCGCGCTCGAAATTTCATTCGAGATTTCGTCTGAAGCGCCTTTCACCAATGAAAATTGGCCGTCCGATATTACTTTTTATTTAAATGACATCAAGATCGGATTATGGACCAGCCCCGGCGACTTTGGCGGCAAACGCGGCAAGTTCACACCCGACTGGTGGTGGGACGAAATTAACCAATACGGACTGCTGAAGGTGATCAAAATCACGCCCGTCGGCACGTTCATCGACGGCCGGAAAATTTCCGGCGTTACGCTCGATCAGGTCGGAATCCTGAACAAGCAGTTGAAATTCCGGATAGCCGTAGAACCCGAGGCCGAGCATGTAGGCGGCGTTACGTTATTCGGTGCCGGCTTCGGCAATTATAATCAGGATATTGTCTTCAAGCTCTATTATGAGCGGAACGAGTAAGAGCAGACGATCTACGCCTGCTCCTTTTTATTAGATGTTGCAACACTTCAAACGCTTGCCGGCTTCAATCAAACGACGTCGTAGCCCTGATCTTCAATCGCCGCTTTGACCGCGTCAAGCGAAACCTTTGTTTCATCGTAATCGACAGTAACCTTCTTGCTTGCCAGATCAACCTTGCCGCTTGCGCCTGCGTTCTTCACCGCTTTCTCCACCGAGCTTACGCAATGGCCGCATGTCATTCCTTCTACCTTCAATACGGTGTTTGCCATTAGATTATCCCCTCTCGCCTTATTTCATTAATTTGTTAACCGTCGTAAGCAGCTCATCGATAACTTCGCTCTCGCCGGCCTGAATTCGTTCGATTACGCAGCTCTTCATATGACCTTCCAGAAGGAGCTTGCCGACGCCGTTCAAAGCGGATTGCACGGCGGCAATCTGGTTCAATACATCATCGCAGTACGTATCCCTCTCAATCATTGCCTTTACGCCTCTGATTTGCCCTTCAATCCGATTGAGCCGCTTCGTCAGGTTATCCTTCATCTGGTCGGTGTGATGGCTGCTGCGGGGCGCGCTTTCCCCGCAGCCATCCGAATGGGCTTGCGAATTCGGATGCCCGCAATCCTTATTGCTTTGATTCATGCTATATACCTCCATGGGGTATTTGCTTCTGGAATTACCCTAACATACCCCATGGGGGTATGTAAAGCCCTCTTTTTTAAATTTGCTAGAGGTTCATTCGCAAGCGCTTTTAATGAGGAAAGCAATATGCTACTATCCAAGTAGTCAAGTGAAAATTTAACCAATACATAATAGGTGGTATGTCACATATGGATTATTATGCGCATGTCAAATGGTTCACAGACGTTGTAGCGGAGAAAGAATCGATTGCCGCCGTGCTATCGCCTTTTTTCATGACGCTGGCCATATTCGCCGCCGTTCTTCTAGCCGTTCTGACACAGCTGCTCCCGTCGCTCTCGAAGTCGAAGCTGTCCGCGCGGATCGATACCGGGCTGGAGAAGCTTAGAAAGTATTCCCCTCCCATTCTGAAGTACGGCACCGCTGCGGCGCTTCTCATTCAAGCCCTGACGGGAACGCTGTTCGCGCCCGAATTCGAATTAACGGGCGGATGGCAAACGATTCTGATGTGGACTGCGATGATTCTGCTGCTGATCCCTCATCATTACGCTACCAAAGCAGGTGCGCTTGCCATGCTCGTCTTGTTTGTTCATGCAGGCATGCTGGCCGGACTGTTCCATATGCTCGACTACGGCTTTTATCTCGCCATCATCGGCGTACTGCTCCTCGAGAGGACGAAGGAATCGAAATGGGGCTTCCCGCTTCTCTACTTAGGCACCGGTCTTTCGCTTTGCTGGGTCGCGGTTGAGAAATGGATTTATCCGAGCATGGCCGAGGACATTATCGCGAATCATAACGTCCCTACCTTTGGCTTCCCGCCGGAGCTGTTCATCGTCATGACCGGCTTTATCGAATTCGTCGTCGGTTATTTGCTTGTCGTCGGTATCTTGAACCGCCTGCTGTCCGTCGTCCTGACGCTCATTTTCATCTCCACGACGATGCTGTTCGGCTGGACGGAGCTGGTCGGGCATTTCATGATCCACATCGTGCTGATCCTGTTCATCATCGAAGGCGTCAGCTTTTATAAGCCGCCCGTCACCATGCACCGTACGGCCATAGACCAGATGGTTTTCGTATCGCTCAACTTTATTTTCGTATTATCGACGTTCCTGCTTATTTATTACCGGTTCGCTTAATCAATCCCGCGCAGCCCGGTCCGGTATGCATCTAAACCTGGAGAGGATGAATCGAGATGGAAACGGTCATTAATTTCGCTCACCGCGGCGCAAGCGGCTATTGTCCCGAGAATACGATCGCGGCTTTCAAGAAAGCGCTGGAGCTCGGCGCCACCGGCATCGAGACGGATGTTCAACTTACGCGGGACGGTCAGATCGTCGTCATACACGATGAGTCGCTGGCGCGAACGGCCGGTATAGGCAAGCTCGTCAAGGATATCGAGTACGCAGAGCTGAAGTCGCTTGACGCCGGCAGCTGGTTCTCGCCTGAATACCATGCGGAACGGGTTCCCAGCCTTACTCAACTTCTGGAGCTCCTCGAGAATACGGATACCGTCCTGAATATCGAGCTCAAAAACGGGTTCGTGCAGTATCCCGGACTCGAGCGGAAGGTAATCGAGCTCGTACGTTCGTACCGCATGACGGAACGCGTCATCCTGTCGAGCTTTAATCATTATTCGCTCGCGCTCTGCAAGGAGCTGGCGCCGGAGATCCGCACCGGCATTTTATATATGGAAGGGCTGTACCGCCCTTGGGACTATGCGCTGACGCTGCAAGCGGACGCGCTTCACGCATTCAAATACGCGGTTACGCCGGAATGGACCGCCGAGGCGGCCGCCCGGGGCATCGCCTATCATCCGTTCACCGTCAATGAAACAGAAGAGATGGAGCGGCTTATCGACGCCGGCGCAGCCGGCATCATTACCGATTACCCGGACCGGCTGGCCGAGGTTATCGCAAGGAGAAGGGCGGTAGCCGAATGAAGAAAACATGGCTGCTCGGCTTCGGCTTCTTCAGCATCAGCATTACATGGGCGCTGTATAACGCATTCGTTCCGTTCTTTCTTGAGAAGTTTCTGACGAGCACCGCGCTGATCGGTTTTATGATGACGATCGACAATTATTTCGCCCTGTTTCTGCAGCCTTGGATCGGCAGCCGAAGCGACCGCACGAACACCCGCTTCGGCAAAAGAATGCCTTACCTGCTCATCGGCATGCCGCTCGCCGCCGTGTTCGGATCTTTAATTCCATGGCATACCGGTCTGCTTACGCTCGTTCTGTTCATGGTTCTCATGAATTTATCCATGAGCTTATACCGCTCTCCTACCGTTGCTCTTATGCCGGATATTACGCGGGACAACAAGCGGACGCAGGCGAACGGCATCATTAATTTCATGGGCGGGATCGGCTCCATTATCGCTTTTGCGGGGGGAGCTTACCTGTACGAACGGCATTCCTCCCTCCCTTTCCTGTCCTCTTCCGTTCTCACTTTAATCTGCTTAGGAATCCTTCTCTATACGATAAAAGAAAAAAGGGACGCCATTGCGTACGTGCCGGCCGAGCGGCAGACAGCCGCCTCGTTCCGCGGCGAATGGAATCGTCCGACCGTCTTCCTGCTTGGCGCGATTTTCTTCTGGTTCCTATCATACCAAGGTGTTGAGGCTTTCTTTACGCTGTACGGCAAAAATCATTTGCAGCTGACGGAGGGCCAAGCCTCGTTCTCGCTCGCTTTCTTCTCCCTGGCATTCGTGCTTGGCGCCATACCGAGCGGCCTGCTCGGCAACCGGTACGGCAAGAAGCTGATTATCGCCATCGGCGTCGCGGGGCTGATCGCAACCTTCGCCGTCATTTCCTTTGTTGACGCGCTGCTGCCGCTCCGCATCCTGCTTATTGTCGGCGGGTTGTTCTGGGCAATGATCAATATCAATTCCTATCCGTTCATCGTCGCGCTCGGCAAGGAGCAGAGCATCGGAACGCGAACGGGCATATATTATTTAATCTCCTCCCTCGCCGCGATTACTTCGCCGCCGCTTATGGGCGGATTAATCGATCTGTTCGGCTATTCGGTTCTGTTCTATTTCGCAGCCGGCGGCATGGTCATCGCGCTATTGTTCCTTCTTGGCGTGCGTGACAGCGGCATATCGGGAGCCGTACCGGCGCAAGACGCTTCCCGTCCCGTCTAGTCGGAGCCGGCGGGCCAAACCGTTTTGGGAGGGATATCATGCATGATATGGGCCAGGTTTCATTCCGGGCGGGAGAGATCGGCAGAAACCTTTAACGGCTAACCTGATCGGAAAGGTCTGACCAAGTCCGACTAAGAGTGCAATGAAAAAAATACCTGCTCCATTATCGATGATGTAGTTGTCCTTGAAATTACACTACCTGCATCAGCAAAAATACGATTGAATTTGCGTGCCAGGTGTACGGTAACAATACATGTACTTTACGTAACGATAATTAACGGTTGCCACAGCGCTTATTCGTAAAAAAAAGCGTCCTTCGAGATTCTAACGGTTGCCACAGCGGCTATTGACGCTAAAACCTACAGGATCCAACGATAATCGTGATATAACAGCGCTCACAACCGTTAGAAACTGTAACGGCATTTTATGACCTAAATAACCTCTGTCACATCCGTTAGAATTTGTTAGGGGAATCGACGGGGATTCAACTCGCACAAACTCATCCACAGACGACCAAAATCATACAAAATCACCTGATAGTAACTTAACGGCTATAGGCAGTTCTGTTTCTGTTGACTTCTTGTCTTAAGGTATTGAACGATATAATGAATATCGGTGATTGAGTTAACGTCCTTATTCAATGAGCCAAATCTCACCATTTTAGGATGATACGGTTTCCTTATCGCATTTTAGCGAGGCAAATCTCACTAGTTTAGGATGATACGGGTTCCTTATCGTATTTAGTGAGGCAAACCTCATTGTTTCTTTCGAGCTACATGCAAGAATAAAAAAGAGTGAGGCTCATCTCGCTCATTCATGAGGATGCCTCATCATTACCCGTTATCGCCTGCTTTAACAAGGGTCCTGCTCTAATCCCTAATTACGATTATCCATAATTCATAGAGTTGCATCATTCCTTAACAACAAAAAAAATCCGGTTCCGCGTCCTCCGACAACGGTCCGGATTTTTCTATATCTTCTAATGGATACTGCCCTTGCTGAACCCTCCGCCCATCACGTCGGACACATGCTCAATCGCGATAAACGCCTTCGCGTCAATGGACTGCACGATCGACTTCAGCTTCGCCAGCTCCAGACGTGACACAACGCAGTAGATGACCTGCGTCTCTTCCTTCGAGTAGCCGCCGCGCGCTTGCATGAGCGTCGTGGAGCGGCCGAGACGATCGATGATAGCCTCCGATATTTCCTCGTACTCGCTCGAAATAATCGTAACCGACTTCGACTCGTCGAGACCCTCGACAACGATATCGATGACTTTAATCGCGATGTAATACGCAAATATCGAGTACATTGCCGAATCCCATTCATACACGAATCCCGCAACGATAAAAATAACGATGTTGAAAATCATAATAACTTGCCCGACCGGCATGCGCGTCTTCTTCGAGATGAGGATCGATACAATCTCTACCCCGTCCAGCGAGCCGCCGAACCGAATGGTCAGGCCGACGCCCGCGCCCAAGATAAGTCCCCCGAATAGCACGGCAAGCAGCTTCTCGTCCGTGAACGCATCCACATGGTGCAGAAGGGTAGTCGTCACGGACATCACAATAATGCCGTACAGCGTCGAGATCGCGAAGGTTTTGCCGATTTGCTTATAACCGAGAATAAGAAAAGGGACGTTCACGACGAATAAATAAAGTCCAAGCGGGAGCGGCGTCAAGTGAGCCAGCATAATGGATATGCCTGCGATTCCTCCGTCAATTACGCTGTTCGGAACAAGAAATAGCTCCAAAGCGACACCCATCATTATCGAACCGATCGTAATGAAAACAAATCTCTTTAAAATTTCTGCAAACGATAATTTTTTATGCGCTTTTGCCAACAAACCGACCTCCGTCTTCAACCAAAATATCCTTTAATTTTAGCATAAAAAGGCGTTTTCTTCAAAAGACTACCTCTCTACAAACGGAAACAGCAGCTTCTGCTTATCGCTCGCATACATATTCTCCTTCGTAATGACCTCCGAACCCGTATCGATTGCCGGCTGCACTTTTTTTCCTTTGCTTAGCTCGATCGCGGTTTTGACCGCCAAATAACCCATATTGAACGGCTTCTGGACGATCGTCGCCTGCAGGACGCCATCCTCGAGGTAAGCGATCTCCTTCATGGAATTATCGAAGCCGATCAGCTTCACCCGCGAGACGGCTTGCCGCTCGATGATCGCCCTCGCCGCCCCTACGACCGTCGGTTCGTTCAGCGCGGCAATGCCTCTCAGCTCCGGCTCCGACCGCAGAAGCTCCAGCGTAAGCCTATAGGCCTGATCCTCCGAGGCGTTGCTGTAAATCGGGGCGAGCGCTTCAAGACCGGGATAGCCTGCCAAGCTGTCGCGCACGCCGCGCTCCCGGTCCATGGCCGTTGCGGAGCCTTGCACGAAATTAATAATCGCCACCGGCCCTTCCCGGTTTGGATCAATGGCATCCGCGAGAAGCTTGCCGGCCTTCCGTCCTCCCTCGTAATTATCCGTTGCGATGAAGCTGCCGGAAATCCCGTCCTTCATGCCCGAATCCACCGTTACGAGCGTAATGCCCGCTTCTACGATTCGTTTCGCCACAGCGGCGATGCGGTTGTAGTCGGTCGCAGCCAAAATAATCGCATCCGGCTTATCGGCAATGGCCTGCTCCAACAGCGCGATTTGCCCTTCGATATCCCACTCCGTCTCCGTTCCCGCCACCGTTACCTGAGCGCCGAACTCTGCAGCCGCCGTATCTACCCCTTGACGCATCACTTCCCAGAACTCGAAGCTGCTGTCGATCGTTTTCGGCACGAACAAAATATGCTTCGCTTGCGGCTTCAGCCTCGTCATTCCCGCATCAAAGGCGAAAGCGGCCAGGACGGCAAGCAGAGCGGCGCCAATAAAAACCCATGTCCATTTCCGCATCATAGCTGCACTCCACTTCCTTCCCCTAACTCCGGCATCCGGAGCGTAACCGTCGTCCCCTCATCCAGCTCGCTGTCGAAGGACAAGCCGTACCGCTCTCCGAAGTTCAGCTGAATGCGGTGGTTGACGTTCTGCAGCCCGAGTCCGCTCGTCGCGGATGCGGCGGCGGCTGCCGATAGAGCTGCCGGGGCCGGACCGGCTCTTCCCTTCGCTATGTTCGCATTCAGCTTCGCTGCGTCCGTGCCTACGCCGTCATCAATGACTTGAAGCTCGATGCCGCCGCCGGTTCTATACCCTTTGATTTGAATATGCCCGGCGTCGGCCTTATTTTTGATCCCGTGGTAAATCGCGTTTTCCACGAGCGGCTGAAGCACGATCTTCAGCATTCGGCAGTCCATAATGGCCGGATCAACCTCGAAGCTGTAGGTGAATTTATTGCGGTAACGGATGCTTTGAATCGTCAGGTAATGCTCGATATGCGCAAGCTCGGAGCGGATCGGGATCAGCTCTTCCCCCTTGCTGATCGTGGAACGAAGCAGCTTGGACAGCGCCGACGTCATCCTGACGCAATCGTCCAGCTTATTCATTTCCGCCATCCAGATGATGGAATCGAGCGTGTTGTATAGAAAATGCGGGTGAATTTGCGCCTGGAGCGCCTTCAGCTCGCTGATCCGCTTATCCTCCTGCTCCTGGACGATTTGACCCATGAGCTCCTTGATTTTGCCCGTCATCAAATTAAAGGTTCGCGCCAGCTTGCCGATCTCATTCGTGCTCTCGATCTCGACCCGCGTGTCGAAATCGCCCTTCTCCACTTTCTTCATATGGCCTTCCAGCCTCTTAATCGGCTTCGTCAGCGTCAAGGACAGCAGAATCGATATCGCCAGCGCGATCACGAGACAGACCGAGCCCCACAGCACCGCGGAAAATTGAATTTGCCGTTTGTCGCCGACAAGCTCCTCCGGGTAATTGACGCCGACGACCTTCCAGCCGTACGGCGAGCTGCGGATCGTATAAATTTTTGTCTTGCCGTCGCTTTCCGCCTCGAAGGAACGGTCGCCGGAGGACTGCAGGATGCGATCGAATTCCTCCGATTTCAACCCGGAATACACAAGCTGCTGCTGCGGATGAAAAATCAAATCGCCGGTCGGATCCAGCAGGAACACATAACCGCGATTTCCCATATGAATTTGCTTGCATAGGTCGTTGATGACGTTGTAGTTCAAATCGACGAGCAGCACGCCGGTATTGCCGTCCGCCGCGGCTTCCGCCTGCCGGCTGATCGATACGACCCAGCGGTATTCGTTCTTGTACACATGCTGAATGCGCGAGGAGGAAATAACCGTCTGCCCGCCGGCTTCTCTCGCCGACTTGTACCAATCCTGATTAAGCAGCTCATAATAGTCCTTCAGTACCGCGTCGCTGCGGCCCGAGACGAGCGCGCCGTTCGTGCCGATGAACACGATGGAGGCGATATCGCCCCGCGATTCCGCGATGGACCGGAAGAAGCCGCTTGCTTGCTTCGTCAGAGCAAGCCCTTCCGGATCGTAAGGATCGGGCAGCCGCATCAGCTTCTGCAAGCCCTCATCCCGTATCGCCAGCTCCGATATGCTCTCCATATTGCCGATATACGTCTGAATATTCGTATTCACCTGCCCGATCAGCTGCTCCGTATAGGCGTAGGAATTATCCTTCACGGCATCCGAGGAGAGCAGATACGTATTTGCGCTTAGAATAACGGTCGTACAAATAATAAGGCTGGAGAAGGCAATCGCGATATTCGTATGGATGCTTTTAAATTGAAAGAAAGGCCGTCTCCTCATTACGCCCCATTCTCCTTCGTCCCTGCCCTGTACTCCTTCGGCGTCATCCCCGTATTCCTCTTAAAAATAACGCTAAAATATTGCGGGTCCGCATATCCGACGCGTTCCGCGATATCATATGCCTTTAGCCCGGTTGCGGCAAGCAGTTCCTTCGCCTTGTTCAGGCGAAGGCGGGTCAGGTATTCGACAAAGGTATCGCCCGTGTGCTGCTTGAATAAGGCGCTGAAGTAGCTCGGGCTGAGGTATACGTGCCGGCACACCTGCTGCAGCGACAGCTCCGGGCTGCCGTAATGATCGTTGATGTACAGCAACGCATCCTCCAGCTGCGAATGGTTCCTGTTCGTTCGCTGTTCCGACAGGAACGAGATGACGCTGCGGCACAGCTCCTCCAGCCAGCCTTTCATTTGATCAACCGATTTCAGCGGCGGAATGCGGGCGTAGGGATCTTCGCCCAGCAGCTTGGAATCGTCGAAGCCCGTCTGCGAGATGACGTTAATGAAAGCGGCCATGACGCGGTGCAGGCAGCCATAGCAGCTGCTCTCCGCCGCCCCCGACCTCTTCAGCTCTGAGAACCAGTCGTCCAAAACAGCGGCGGCCTGATCGGCTTTCGCCGTTTTTACCGCTGCCAGCAGCCTCTTCTCAAACTCATAATAAGCCGATGAGCTGATTCGCTTGCCGTATTCGACGTCATGAATCGAGATCATATTGCCTTTGCCCAGCAGAAAACGGTACTCAAGCGCGGAGCAAGCTTCCTGGTAAGAAACCCTCAGCTCCGACTTCAATTGACAAATGCGGCCGATGCCGGCCGTTGTTTCTCGTTTCAGATACTTTTGCACGGCCTGCGCTATATGCGAGGCGAGCCGCTGGGCTTGCGCTTCGATGCTCTCCGCTGGGCCTCCAAGCAAAGCAGCCACTTTATCGTCGCGGGTTTGAAAGACGATGCCGGCTTGCTCCTCTTCTATAATTTCCTGCGCAATGTTGAACAAGGCGAAGCGAAGCAGCTCGGCAGCCCCGGACGCTTCCGTCCCGGACGGCCCGCCCGCTTCCTCCAATTCGAACAGCACGGTCAAATAAGCCGGGCCTTCCAGCGTTAAGTGGAAGTACTGCAGCTTCCGGACGATGTCGCTTTCCGCCATCGGCACGGTTACCAGCTTATCCAGGAAGCGCTCGCGCAGCAGCGGGAAGCTTTCATTAAGCCGCCGCCGAAGCAGCGACATATCTTCCATTCGCGCCTGCTCCTCATCCAGCTCGCGTTTCATTTTCATCAGAAATTGCGTAAACTCGCGTAAATTGATCGGCTTCAGCAAATATTCGGTAACCTTAAGCTTGATTGCCCGCTTCGCATAATCAAAATCCTCGTACCCGGTTAAAATGACGATTTTAAGCTCCCGATACGCTGCGCTAATAAGCGCAGCAAGCTCCAGACCGTCCATATACGGCATATTGATGTCGGTAATAACGACGTCGGGGCGATGCCTTTCGACTGCTTCAAGGGCGTCCCTCCCGTTACTGTAGTCGCCGACCAGCTCGAAACCGCAGCTCTCCCAGTCCGTGAGCTGCTTTACGCCTTCTCTTACTTCATCCTCGTCGTCGACGATTATGATTTTGTACATGTGGCCGCCCCTCCTCTCCCATCATTTCGATAGCGCTTACAAAATTCCCTTCATCGATTCGGTGGATATTCCTGGACAACAGCAAAGCAGTAGGCCTGATTTGCATCGCTGGCCTACTGCTTTGTTATATAAGTTGAACAAAATGATTGCCATAAGCCGATATCGCTGCGAGAGTAAATCATTCTTACGATCGCTGTTCTTCGTTCCTCCAGAACGACTTGCTCTCTCCGCTCCGCGCTATCGTTTCTTTCGTTCAACTTAAATCGTTTTTCAATTTATTCGTACAGAAGCGGCTTGATCGCATCGGAATCCATATTCGTCTTGTCATACCAGTGGAAACCGGTATCGATCACCGGTTCGACCTGCTCGCCGTTAATCGCCTGCACGGCCGCCTTCACCGACCAGTAGCCGATGCCGATCGGATCCTGCGTAATCGCTCCGGCCATCGTGCCGTTCTTGATGGCGTCCATCTGCAGCTTGCCGGAATCGTAGCCGATCACCGTAATTTTGCCTTGCTTGCCAAGCTCCGTCACGGCATTAACGACACCGATCGCCGAGCCTTCGTTAGCGCCGAAGAAGCCCTTCAGATCAGGGTGCGCCTGCATAATCGCCTTCGCAAGGTCGGTCGATTTGAGCTGATCGCCCGCGCCGTATTGAATATCGACGATTTGAATATCCGGATATTTCTCTTTGACCCGGTTCACGAAACCGTCGCGGCGGTCGATGCCGGTGCGGCTTGTCTGGTCATGCACGATGAGCGCAACCTCGCCCGCATGGCCGATCAGCTCGGCCATTTTGTCCGCCGCAAGCGCCGCTGCCGCAATGTTGTCCGTCGCCGCCGTCGTGACCGGAATATCGCTGTCCACGCCGGAGTCGAAGCCGACGACCGGTATATGGCTTGATTTGGCCTTCTCCAGCAGCGGGATCGACGCCTTGCTGTCCAGCGCCGCGAACGCGATCGCGTTCGGCTTCTTATCGAGCGCCGCCTGCAGCATCTCGATTTGTTTGTCCACCTGCGATTCGGTCTCCGGTCCTTCGAACGTTATTTCCACATCAAGCTCAGCCGCCGCCTTCTCCGCGCCTTGCTTGACCGCCTGCCAGAACTGATGCTGGAACCCTTTGGAGATGACCGGAATGTACAGCTTCTTATCGCCTTCCGCCTCCTTCGAATCGTTCGCGCCTGCCGAAGCCGGTTCATTCGCGCCTTTGTTCCCGCCGTTATTGGTATTATTCGTGCCGCATGCGCTAAGCGCCATGGTTGACACTAGAAGAAAAACTGCCATGAGCATCCACTTATTTCTTTTCAAAATTCGATCTCCCCTTACCTGTATTGGATTGTATGCAATCTCTTCCGGCCCGTTCGGCCGTCCGAGAGCAATACCGCTGCTCACTTCTTGCGCCGCCGCAAAATATCCGCGTAAACCGCCCCGATAACGACGATGCCGACAATGACGACCTGCCATTCCTGCGGTACGGACAAGATGCGCAAGCCGTTCGTCAGCACGCTCATAATGAGCGCCCCGATGACCGTTCCCAGGATCGAGCCCTGTCCGCCGCTCAACGAGGTACCGCCGATGACGACCGCCGCTATCGCTTCCAGCTCATAGCCGGAGCCGAGCGCGGGCTGCGCCGAATTGAGGCGCGACGCCATCATAATGCCGGCGATTCCGGCAAATGCGCCGGTAATGACATAAATGATGATTTTCCAGAAGGTGACGTTTACGCCGGACAGCCTGGTCGCTTCCTCGTTGCTGCCAAGCGCGAAGTTATAGCGCCCGATAATCGTCTTCGACAGCACGATGCTGGCAATGACCGCGAGGCCGAAGAAAATGAATACCGCGTAAGGAACTTTGAGCACCGTGCCCATCGCTAGTTTCGCAAAAGCCGGGGTATCGTTGAAATAAATCGGCTTCGTGCCGGATACGACAAGCGATAGTCCCTTCGTAACCATCATCATGCCGAGCGTCGCGATAAAAGGCGGAATATTCATCTTCGCAACCAGCCAGCCGCTAATGAATCCGCACAGCGCGCCGGTCAGAATGCCGCCCGCAATGCCGAGCGGAATCGGCAAGCCCCAGAAGGTAATGACGACGCCCGTCATCACCGACGCGAAAGTCATGACCGTGCCGACCGACAGGTCGATGCCTCCCGTAATAATGACGAAGGTCGAGCCAAGCGCCAGCACGCCGATAACGGCGGTCGACAGCATAATGCCGATCAAATTATCGAAGCGGAAAAAGTTAGGCGACGATAAGGAGAAGAACACGACCAACAGGATCAAGCTGGCAAAGGCCAGCAGCTTCTGCGCCGCCCCTGTTTTTATGGCAACGGGCTTTCGTACTTCGGCTAGTTTCATTTCGCTATCTCCCCTGCTCGCATGGTTGCATATTTCATGATGGATTCCTGGGTCGCTTCCTCGCTGCTGAGCTCGCCGGTAATGCGCCCCTCGCACATGACGACAATGCGATGGCTCATCCGCAATATTTCCGGAAGCTCCGAAGAGATCATGATGATCGATTTCCCTTGCCGCACCAGCTCATCCAGCAGCTTGTAAATTTCGGATTTCGCGCCGACATCAATACCCCGCGTAGGTTCATCGATCATAAGGATCTGGCAATCGCGCGTCAGCCACTTGCCGATGACGACCTTCTGCTGATTGCCGCCCGATAGAAATTTCACCCGCTGATCGATGCTCGGCGTCTTGATTTTGAGCGATTCCACATACGCCTCGGCGTTTCGCTCCATGCCCGCTTGCTTCATCCATCCGGCGGAGCTTCGGAAGCTCCGGTACGACGCGATCGATATATTCGTCTTCACGTCCATATCAACGAGCAGCCCGTACCGCTTCCGGTCCTCCGATAAGTAGCCGATGCCGTACCGTACGGCGTCCTTCGGGGCTTTGATGCTCGCCTTCCTCCCGTTTACGATAATCTCGCCCGAGTCGATCCGGTCCGCGCCGAATATCGCCCTCGCCACCTCCGTCCGTCCCGCCCCCATCAGACCGGCGAAGCCGACGATCTCGCCCTTGTTCAGATGGAAGGATACGTCCTTCACGGCGCTGCCGCGGTTTAAGCCTCTCACCTCCAGCACTTTGGCCTGCTTCGTCCCGGCGCTGATGCTCGGCTTGCTCACGCTGTAGATTTGCCGCCCGACCATCATGGCGATAATCTCGTCAACGGATACGGCGTCCGTGCGCACCGTATCGACATAGCAGCCGTCGCGCATGACCGTAATGCGGTCGGTGATCCGTTTCAGCTCCTCCATGCGGTGCGAAATGTAGACGATGCCGACCCCCTGCTCCTTCAGCTGTCCGATCATGCGAAACAGCTCGTCGATCTCGGCATTCGTCAGCGCCGCCGTAGGCTCATCCATTATGAGCACCCCCGACTTATAAGAAAGCGCTTTCGCAATTTCAACCATTTGCTGCTTCGCTACGGTCAGCTCGGACACGAGCGTGCGCGGGTCAAGGTTCAGGTTCATTTGCCGGAACAGGATCTTCGTCCGTTCGTTCAGCTCTTTATCATTCAGGAACAAAGGAAGGGCAGCCCTCGGCTCTCTTCCGATAAATATATTTTGCGCAACCGTCAAATCCGGCATCAGCTGCAGCTCCTGATGGATAATGCCGATGCCCATGCTCTGCGCCGCTTTCGTATTGGCAATCTCCACTTCCTTGCCTTTATAAACGATGCGGCCTTCATCCTTCGTATAGACGCCGGTTAAAATTTTCATCATCGTCGACTTGCCGGCCCCGTTCTCGCCGACCAGCGCGTGCACCTCTCCGGCTTGCAGCTCGAAGCGGCATTGATCCAGCGCCAGAACGCCGGGGAATTGCTTGCTGATGCCGTCCATTGACACGAGTATCTGACTCATCGCTTCCACCCCAAATCGGTTTGTGTGCCCATTGTATGACGAATCGGAATCGGAATATAGGGAGAAACCTCCTGAAAAAAGTAGAGAATTTTACGATGATGCGGGCTGTACAAACAAAAAAAAGCCCGGAGCATGAAGATCATGTTCCGGACCGTTATACGCGGACTATGAGGTGCGGTCAATCGCTTAAAGCCATTGGTTATATTGCTCGTGTACCGTTTCTTTTGCGATCTGTCTTTTTTGCAAAATGCCTGTAGGGACTATCGTGTTGTATTTCTTGATTTTTATATTGATGTCTGCAATTTCCCGGTTCCAGTCATTATCGTTGTTTGGAAGATTGGCTAGCACCATGCGGATTTGCTCTCTTATTTCTTGCTGCAGCTGCAGCCAGTCGGGCAGAACGTTCGCATTTTTGAGTATGCCGGTGAAGACATCGCCCGATTCGATATGGAGCGGCTTTCCTTTGCCCGGGAGATGGTCGAACGCTCCCTTTTTCTGCTGCTCCTTGTACATTTCATCAATCCAGTGGCTCTGCGATCCATTCGTATTCCAATATTGAGTCTGCTGAAGCGTTGATTCGGCAGACACACCGGCGTCTTCCTGCGGGGTATCCGTCTCTACTCTGACATCAGCTTGAGGTTGAGTGTTGTCCGATACAGTTTTCAAGTTATCATGGTCGTCGTTGCTTGCAGAAAAATGATTGTTCTTCTTTTTGAACCAAAGAAACATTCCTTTCCCCTCCACACCCGTGATGAAATTATCATACTTGAAAAAGCGGAAGCTGCCGCTGAAGTTGTGTGACTATTCTGTGAATTTGGTCCGCAGCTATTAAGCATGCCCATTTCTCAGCATAGAGGGTGGACTTACAGTACAGCGATATGATTTGTGTGGGCGATCATGAAGAAAAGACGTCTCTACATCGATCAAGAATATCATCTAACCTTTTGTCTTTTGACTCACGTGCGTTTCTGCCTTGTCTCTTCACAGCCATAATCGCTTCCTCATTCGACATTCCACGGTAGCTCACGAGCCAGGCCGCAAGAACGTGACCTGTTCGACCGATCCCGCCTGAGCAATGAACGACCGTTTTCTCTTGTTGCTGTTCTGCCTCAGCTAAATATGGCACAATCTGATCGATGAGTTTCACCTCTTCTGCTAGGTGGAAATCCTCAATAGGAACCCAAAGCACGTTGTTTTTACCAAACATCTGGCGGTAGGTCCCAAGCAAATCGTCATAAGCGGACAATTGGCGGGGAGGTAATAAACAAAGAACGCGAGTGATGCCTTGTGCATGCATAAAGGCAATCCACCTCTCCACCAACACAGAAGAAACTCGAGAGAATGGAAAACCAGGGCGACGCGCTCCAAAAACGAATTGCTCCTGTTCATATGCAGCGGTGAAGCTACGCTGTGGATCACTCATCCACCCAGCGAGTTTCGTGAAGATCGTATTCATTTGAAAGCTGTCTCCTGTTATAGTCAATGGGACTGCCTAGTAACGTAAAGCATCATATGGCAATCCCTTGTCGACTTGTTAATTTTTATTTTTATTCCTAGTTAGATATCCCATTATTGAACAAGATCAGCGGCGCTCTCCGAAGTGGGTACTTTTCCTTCCAAATAATACTGGAATACGGGGTTTAGCATCTCGGTCAGCTGTTCAAGAGGAATCGCAGAAAGTGCCTCGCTTCGCAGTAAATTGCGCACTACCGCCAAGCCGATAAGTTGAGATAAGACAAACTCTGCTCTTAATTGCGGGCTAGAGGCTGTTATTAGCATTGCCATTGGCTGAACTATATCTTGATCAAGCAGTTTGCGAAGCGAAGAAGAGGCATCGGGATTGGCCAAGGTACGCATGATGATCAACATGGGATCGTTCGGATCGTGCTTGTCCCATTCGGGAACCTGCGAATTCAGCATTCTCTCTCCTAAAGTTGTTATTTCCCCCTCAAAAACATTGGATGGACATATTCCGACACTCGTTAGTGCGCTAAGGAAAAGCTCTTCCTTGGATCCGAAGTACCGGATAACCAAGGCGGCATCAATCCCCGCTCTGGCAGCGATTTTACGGACAGTTACCCGCTCATAGCTGTCTTGGGAGAATAATGCGCGTGCCGCCAAAAGAATTTGTTGACGAGTAGCTTCGGAATCGCGTGTGTTTTTGCGGGATGAATGTTTCTGATCGCTCATTTCCATATTCCCCCTTCGATCTTTAGTTACGGATTGTATGCAATTTATTTTAACACAAAATTTTGTCAACGAGTGTTGACATGTAAATATTGGATAATCTACAATGGGTTATATCAACATGCGTTGACTTATTTGAATTTTTAAAACTAATTCGTTATGGGAAAGAGGAGATCGACATGTTGGAAAAAGAAATTATTGTAGTTGGAGGAGGGTTGGCCGGCTTGACCGCTTCCCTATTTTTAGCAAGAGCTGGCTGCACCGTTACACTTTTCGAACGGTCAACCGGATTGGGCGGGCGAGGAACGACGAAAGATTTACGTGGATTTCGATTCAATTTAGGGCCTCATTCGTTTTACCTCGATGAAAAAGTAACGTCTATACTTAATGAAATCGGCATCAAATACGCCGGCCAATCTCCGGATCGTTCAAAACAGCTCATGGAGCTTAATGGGAAATTGCAGAAGTTTCCCAACACCCTCCCATCTATTTTGCAAAATGAAGTGTTGGAGGAAGAATCGAAAGAAGAAATCGTGAAACTTCTCTCCGGCCTACAGCAACTGGATACATCAAGATGGCGCGGAAAATCCGTCCAGGAATGGATGGCGTCCTCTATCTCTCATCCTCAGACGCGGTTATTCGTGGAGAGTGCCTTGCGGCTTGCTTCTTATAGCGCCTCTCCCGAGCTTGTTGATGCGGAGTTTTTTCTGAATCTTTTACGCTCCATGCCCGATGTTTGGTATTTGGATCATGGCTGGGGTACAATCATTGACGGCCTGGAACAAGCTGCTCGGGCAACGGGGGTCCGAATAGTTGTTAATGCCAAAGTGAGTCGCATTCATGAGACGGGACATGGATACCAACTGTCATTGTCCGACGGTTCTGTACATTCGGCATCTTCCGTTATCTTGGCGGTTCCCCCCGCGGTTGTTTCGAAATTGCTGGAAGAAACCGAGTTTCCGGAGCTTCGAAATTGGACGGACGAGACAATACCGATTTATGTGGCAGCATTAAATGTGGCCTTAAAGCGCTTGCCTAATCCGGAACAGCCGTTTGTGCTTGGTTTTGACACTCCTTATTACTATTCTGCTCATTCAGATGTTGCCAAACTCGCTCCCGACGAAGGAGCGATGATCCATCTAATGAAATATATCAGACCCGAAGAAACAAACCATCCCGCTTCCACCCGTAACGAACTGGGCAAGTGGCTGGATTCGCTTCAGCCCGGCTGGCGGGATTTGATCGTCGAAGAGCAGTTCCTTCCGAACATAATGGTGGCCGGCGATGTCGTACAGGCAAAGCGTGGAGGCCTCGCCGGTCGGTTTGGGCCAAAAGTTCCCGGTACTAAGAAGCTCTATGTTGCAGGCGACTGGACGGGAAATGAAGCTCAATTGGCCAATGCCAGCATTACTAGTGCCTATCGCGCCGCATCGATGATTTTGGAAGGATATGAACTTTGAACGTTCGGTTACTCTCCCGTGACCCCAAAAAAATATATCCTTTCTTGTCTTTCAAAAAAAACAGTCCGGTACATTATCGTTCCGGACTGTCTTATTTATTTACACCGCTGCTTCTTCCTGTCTCTGCACAAGCGCCTTACTCTGCCACGCCTTGCTTCGCCAGCGCAATAACAGGATTAGTCCGCGCAGCCATTCGTCCATAATAAACGCCGCCCAGAAGCCAAGCAGGCCGTAGCCTAAATGAATGCCGAGCAGATAGGTCATCGGAACGCTGAACAGCCAGCTGACGGATACGGCTCCGATCATGGCGAACCGCGCGTCGCCCGCCGCCGCGAGCGAGCGTTCGATGATGATGTTGAAGTTGCGGCCCGGCTCAAGGAGCAATCCGAGCAGCAGAAGCGCTGCGCCCATCTTGATAATCGACTCGTCATCCGTAAACAGCCCAAGAAGCGGCACGCGGAATATCGCGATGACGGCCGCGGCGGCGAGCGTAATCAGCATGCTTGCGCGCAGATTTTGATAGACGGCCCGATAGGCTTCCTCCCGCTCGCCGGCCCCAATCATATGTCCGATGATGATCTGCCCGCCCCGGCCGATGGAAATTGCTAGAATCATAACAAGAAACACGAGATTCATCGTATAGACCCTCGTTGTGAGAGCCGCCGTCCCCAATGTTGCGATGAGCGCGGTCGTCACGAACTGGCTTGCGGAATACGAGCAGTTGTTGACCGACGAAGGCAAGCCGACGCGCAGCACCTTATCGACATGCTCCTTCGTCCAGCGCGTCAGATGCGCCCAGGTAATATGAACGCCGGCCACTCTCCGCAGGATGACGAAATTGACGGCCAGACCGATCAGCTGGGCGATTGCCGTAGAGAAGGCGACGCCGGTCACGCCAAATTTCGGAAAGCCGAACGGTCCGTAGATGACCAGGTAGTTGCCTAACAAGTTCAGCACGTTCATGCCGATGGTCACGACCATCGTATGCCTCGTAAATCCGTGCGACTGGATGATGGCCGTCACGACGGTCAACACCCCTTGAATGACAAGCGCCGCTCCGGCAATTTGGAGGAAGCTATGTCCGATCTCGAATACAGACGGGTCCAGTTTGAAGATGTGCAGCAGCGGAACGCTAAAGCTGACGATCAACGCGCTGATCAGAAGGCCGAACAAAAAATTGATCGCCACCGATGCCGATGCCAGCCGGCCGATTTCCTGATTGCGGCGCGCGCCAAGGTATTGTGTAATGACGACCGCCGACCCGACCGCAATTACGTTGAACAGAAGCACGCCGAACATAATGATTTGGTTCGCGACGCCGACGGCTGCGACCGCCTCGTCCGACACTCTGCTCAGCATGAACGTATCGGAGATGCGCAGGAACATCTGCAGCGCCGACTCTACGAAAATCGGCCAAGTCAGCGCAAAAAGAGTTAATTTGGCAGTTGTCCTGCTCCCCTTCACCATTGGCTTAACCGGCAGTGTGGACCGAAAAGGCGGCTTTGGCCTTCTCCAGTCCCTGCTTCGCGATCTCCAGCGCGGAGCGGCTGCCGAAGTCTTCGATGAACAGCTCGAGCGATAGAAAACCTCCATAGCCAGAGGCATGCAGCAGCTGAGCAATGCGGCTGGACGGAGCGATGCCGTCGCCCGGGAATACCCGGTCTTTGTCGGCGATTACTGCGCATGCCGGCTCTGCCGGATAGTCATTCACATGAACGATTCCGATCCGGTCGCCGTTCAGGAAGCCGATCCCTTCAAAGTCGCTGCCGCCGGTGTACATGTGGAACGGATCCAGCAGCAGCTTGGCATCCGCGACGCCGCTCTGCATCGCGACGTAGACCGCTTCGCTCAGCCGGTTCAGCTTGCTGGCCCGGCCCCAGAACTCGAGATACGGCTCGACGCCGATGCCGCGCGACAGCTCCGCCAGCTTCGCGAACTGCTCGGCCATATCGTCGAGCGATACGCTTGCAACGCTGCCGAACGGCGGAGCCGCTGCGGCAGCGCAGCCCAGCTCGGCGAGCAGCTCCAGCTCGCGCTTGGCATGCTCGAAGCCCTTGCTGCGGGCTGCTGCATCCGAGTCGGCCCATGACCAGAAGGCAATGGCGTTCACTACGGCAATGCCTGAGCTTTCGACTCGGCGCCGCAGCTCCGCCAGCTTGCCTCCGCCTTCCAGGTACGCATCGATGTCGCGTACCCACAGCTCGATGCCCGCGTAACCGGCTTCTGCGGCGATGGCAATTTGCTCCTCTACGCCAAGCTTATAAGGAAACAGCGTCGAGGAGTTCAGGGACAGCTTGAATGGAAATATCATTTAGATACGCCTTCTTTCTTTACGAGCTTGCACTCGAATTAACTAATTAAGGGAAAATGTCCTGTTAAATCAGCTCATTAGTTCGTGAGCAGGTTTTTAACAGGAATTAGGATTCTATCAAAAATGTAGTCTCTTCATAAGAAACCCTGGCTAATATCTTTGTATTCCTTCAAATCAATTCCAGTAAACAAATACCCTAGATTTGAATCGTCCTAGAATCGCCACCCGGGTGAAATGAACGGCACTTTTACCTTTGATTCGCCCAATAGTCGCCATACGAGTGAAATAAACGGCACTTTTACC
>NZ_KE383846.1:235443-458554 GCF_000422465.1 Paenibacillus harenae DSM 16969
AACGGCACTTTTACCTTTGATTCGCCCAATAGTCGCCATACGAGTGAAATAAACGGCACTTTTACCCTTGATTTCCTGTTCTGTAAACTGCCGACGCTCTCTAAGAGCTGTTTAAGTACAAGCTTCACATAATCCCGCCCGTTAAGGCGTTACCTCTACCGTGCGCTGTTCCCTTGCGCTCTGCAGGCCCAGCTCGATCAGCCGCACCGCCATCCGCGCCTCCTCCGGCTTCACGGCCAGCTCGGCTGTCCCGTTGATCGCCCCGGCTACGTTACAATAATACGACTGGTAGCTGCCGGGGATGGTCTGAATCCGGCCGCTGAAGCGCAAGCCGTCCAGCTCTGCCTCAAGCGTGGCCCAGCTTTCCTCCGGCTCGGCGCCCCATCCGGGGTTTCCGGGCGAAAGGCCTGCTTTGAGCGCGCCTTCCTGGGGATCCTCGCCGTATTTGACGAATGTGCCGGACGTGCCATGCAGCGTATAACGCGGTCCCGGCTGCCTGGCAAGCAGCATTGATCGAAGCGCCAGCCGTAAGCCGTTCCCGTAGGTCAGCGTCACGTCGAACGCATCGTCGGACTTGGCGCCGTCGCGAATCGCCCGTATATCCGCGTTGATCTGAAGCGGTGTGCCGAACAACGAAAGAGCCTGATCCAGGAAATGCACCCCCAAATCATAAAATACGCCCGTCCCCGGACCGCCGCTGTCGCGCCATCGCTCCGGATTGGCATTCGGGCTGAAGCGTTCCCAACGGAACTCAGCGTCCGTCAGCCTTCCAAGAACCCCCTTCCGGACGACCTGGCTGAGCGTCAGAAAGTCGCCGTCCCAGCGGCGGTTATGGAAGACGCTGAGCACGAGACCCTTCTCGCGGGCCAGCCCGATCAGCTCGTCGGCTTCGCCAACCGTCGCGGTGAAAGGCTTCTCGACGACGACATGCTTGCCGGCCAGCAGCGCAGCCTTAGCGAATGAATAATGGTCCGTGCTCGGCGTCGTAACGACGATCAGGCCGATCGACGGATCGGCGTAGAGCGACTCCGCATCCCGGACGATCCTTACCCAAGGGTAACGTTCTCTGGCGCCGTCCCCGCTTCGCTGCACGACGGCGGCAAGCTTCAGCTCCGGCACCGAAGCGATGACAGGCGCGTGAAACGTCCGGCCGGCGAAGCCGTAACCGATCAGTCCGACGTTGATTACTCGATCCATAACAATATCCCCCTTCGCACTTACTTGGGCAGAATCGCGGCGCTGTTCCCGATACTCCCTGATCCTACCCGATACTCTCCTTGCTCTCTCTTGCTCTCTCTTGCTCTCTCTTGCTCTCTTGCTCTCCTTCTCTTGCTTCCCCTGATTCACCTGTTCCTTTGCGCCGTCCGGTCCCGAACGGTCATGGTGTCCACATATTGTATAAAATCCGGTTCGGCGGATACAGCGAATCGCCGTCGCTGATCGGAACAAGATCCTTATAGATCGGATTGGAGTGCTTTCTGCGATACTCCGTTGCCGTAATTCCTCTGACCGACTTGAACACCCGGCTGAAGTAATTCTCATCCGCAAAGCCGACTGCATATGCCACTTCCTTCACGCTCCTCTCTTCGTGGAGCAGGAGCTGGCAGGCGCGGTCGACCCGTTTATGAATAATAGCTTCACGCGGCGTCCGTCCGAGATGCTTGACGAAAGAACGCGAGAAATGCTCATGCGTCCAGCCGGCCGTCTGCGCGAGCGTCTCTACGGACAACGGCTCCTCCAGGTGCTTCTCGATATAATCGAGCGCTTTCACCAGCTGCGGAGGAATCGGGCTGGTCTGCGAGGCCAGAGGTCCGTCTTCGATTAGGCCGTTGATTTCTTGCAGAACCGCAAGCAGAAGGGTGCCGCACCTCTGATGCATCCGATCCGGCACGGCATACATCAAGTATAGAATCTGCTTCATCATGCCTAGCGCCAGCTCGCTGCCCCCAGTCACGCGCGACGGTCCGCCCTGCCTTAGAATAGCCAGATCAGGCAGCATAGCCGGATTCCGCTCGAAGCCGAAATGAATGAACAAATGTCTCGTCGGCTGATTCGTATCATATTCGTAGAGATGGCGCTCGCCCGGACGGGTGATGATGAAGCTTGGCTCGCGCAGGATATAGGTCTCATCCTCGACCCGGTACACGCTTTCCGACCCGTCCGGAAAAAACAACAGCTCATAGTCGTTAAGAACCCGAGGGGAAATGCCGGTCCCGGGTTTCTTCACGACATCGCCCGCAATATGGATAACCGGCAAATAATCATGGATATGAACGGGAGCCGCCCCCCTCCTCCAAGCTACGGCATCATAATGCCGAGCTTCGTCAAATTCTCGTAGCTGATGCGCAGGCTATCGAACGGATCGCGCCGGCTCTGGTCCTGCTCTACGACGAGCCATTGCACGCCGATCTCCTCCGCAACGCCGGCAATTTCCTTAAAGTCAAGCACGCCCTCGCCGATCTCGGCAAAAAACTGCTCTTCCCCCTTCTCCACATCCTTGATATGGAGCAGCGGCGCGCGCCCCTTCAGCTTCCGAAGGTATGCAGCCGGATCCTCGCCGCCCTTCTTGATCCAGTAGGTGTCCAGCTCGGTCTGCACCAATTCCGGGTCCGTCTCGCGCAGCAGAATATCTAGCGCGTATTCGCCGCCGAATTTCTCGAATTCCCAGTCGTGATTATGATAGAGGAACGTAATGCCGCGCTTCCGGAAAATCTCGCCGGCCTCATTCATTTTTTTCGCTTTCTCCAGAACGTCTTCACGGGATGAGAAGCGAAGTGAGATCGCAACGAACCGTCCGCCGTCCACCTCGTCGAGGTAATCGGCAATCGCATGAGCGTCAAAATCGAAGGTATCGAAGCCGGCATGCGTGCCGATAACCTTCAATCCCAGCCGGTCCAGCAGCGCTTTCTGGCGGGCAACCGTTATGCCTTGCGGCGGACGGCCAAGCTCGATGCCTTTATAGCCGATTGCGGCTACCCTTTCAAGAGCGCCTTCATAATCCTGAGACAGCGCTTCACGAATCGTATATGGCTGGACGGCAACCGGAAATTGTTTCATGGACGATTCACCTGGCCTTTTCGGAATTTTAGCCCTGTATGACGCAGCTGTAATGGATATGCTCCAATTATAGGAGATTATGAATCAAGCATGTTGTATTTAAGACCAAGCGGCAGCGGCTTCGGACGTTCGACGGTAGACTCAAGTCGTACATGCTTCTCCGTATCGGACGCTTCGAAAATACCGAGCGAAATATCAAGGATG
The DNA here is from genome assembly GCF_000422465.1 of Paenibacillus harenae DSM 16969. Classification (GTDB taxonomy): domain Bacteria; phylum Bacillota; class Bacilli; order Paenibacillales; family Paenibacillaceae; genus Pristimantibacillus; species Pristimantibacillus harenae. The sequence continues at coordinate 238,705 of NZ_KE383846.1, forward strand.
TGGCGCGCGAGACTTCCGCTTGCGCGGTTCGAACGTCCCGACTGGATCGCGTAAGCCATATCGGCTACGCCCATGCCGCGGCCTTCCTCCGCATAAGGATGCGAATGAGGAACCTCCTTCAGCTCGCCGCTTGCAAATCTGATCGAAACCGCGCCGCCGAAGAAATTCGGATCGGGCACGATCAGATTTCCTTCCGTCCCGTATACCTCAAGCCGGGGCGCATAGCCGAAGCTTTCTTTGGCCGCTTGCAGGCTGGCGACGGCGCCGCTTGCGAAATCCAGCACAGCCGTGACGTTCGTCGGCGCCTCTACCGGAACCGTCTTGCCGTACGCGTGCGACTTCGGATTTTTAATCGTAATTTCCTTGTTCAACTGTTGGGCGGAACCTGTAACGCGGCGGACAGGTCCAAGCATCGCGACCAGCGCGGTCAAATAGTAGGGGCCCATATCCATGATCGGGTCTCCGCCAAGCTTCAAGAAGTTCTGGAAGTTCGGATGCATGCCGCCGGAAGCGTTGCCCATGATGATCGTGCCGCTGGCCGCGTACGGCGTGCCGATCCAGCCGTCGTCGATCAGCTTGATGCAGGTCTGAATGCCTGCGCCAAGGAACGTGTCCGGCGCGCAGCCGACGAGCAAGCCTTTCTGCCCGGCTAAGGCAAGCACCTCATCCGCATCCGCGCGGTTCAGCGCGAACGGCTTCTCCGTATAGACATGTTTGCCGGCATGCAGCGCTTTCAAATTCAGCGGCGCGTGCGCGGCCGGCGCGGTCAGGTTGAGCACGATTTCGATTTCCGGATCGTCCAACAATTCATCCACCGTATACACATGCGGGATATTGTACTCCTCCGCGCGCTTCCGGGCCAGCTCCGGCACCAGATCCGCAACCGCCTTGACCTCCAGAATGTTATCGAACATTCCCGTGCAGTTTTTCAAATAAATGTTGCTGATGACTCCCGCACCAATGACACCGATCTTGATTTTGCGCATATGGATCTTCCTCTCCGCCTGATAATGGACTTGGACTTGCATGCTCCTATTATGGACCACGAACGTCCCGATCTCAATGGATGATCCCGAACAAAAACTGGACTAATTTGATATTCACCCCTGACATGGACACGCTTACACATCCCTTTTTTACAGTTTTATATTGAAATGCACGACTTATTTGACATTACTATGCATAAAAGGCGGAGGCTCCGCCCGAACCGTTAACCGTACCTTCATGCCGCACGGTTCTATGCCGTCTATTTGCGCTAAAGCTGCTGTCCGCAATAAAAAAAGACTCCGCCCAATTTCCCAGGCAGGAGTCTTCATTCATGTACCGGATGTCAGTCCACGTAACCGGCAACGCCTTTGTCCATCAAATAATCCATTTCGGCATCCAATATCGATTCGACCACCAGCTCGTTCGACTTGACGTCCGGGCGGCTGAGAATATAATCAACCAGCTCGTCGCTGTCGATTTCGACCTCGCCGTTCTTGTCTTCCTTGGCATTGTTAATGAAGGCTTGCTCATGCTTCAGCACGAGCTTGATCAGCTTCTCGTCGGCATCCGTCTCTGTCGCTATGTAGCTAAGCAGCTCCTGCTCATTGATTTGTTCGCTCATTTTCTTGTCATCTCCTAATTGTCATACTCGTCTTATTGTACCATATTGGCGCGCAAGTCATCCTTGCTGCCTTTCTTCGCGCGCCCCAAAGTTTCCCCCCATTAGGCCTCCCGAACCAGCTGACTGCCATGAAGCCGTTCATACAACCCTCTGCGGGCCATCAGCTCTTCATGGCTCCCCCGTTCAGCGATTTCGCCGTCCTTGATGAACAGAATCGTATCCGCATGGCGAATCGTGCTGAGACGATGCGCGATGACGAAGCTTGTTCTTCCCTGTAGCAGACGCTTCATCGCTTCTTGAATTTGCAGCTCCGTCAGCGTGTCGACGCTGCTGGTCGCCTCATCGAGGATGAGCAGCGCCGGGTCGGACAATATCGCGCGGGCAATCGTAATCAGCTGCCGCTGCCCGTGACTGACGTTGCCGCCCTCCGCAGACAGCAGCGTCTCGTAACCGTTCTCCAGCTTGACGATGAAGCCGTGCGCATTCGCCTGAACGGCTGCCTGCTCCACCTCCGCGTCCGTGGCGTCCAGCTTGCCGTAGCGGATATTCTCGCGGATCGTTCCCGAGAACAAATGCGCATCCTGCAGCACAATGCCAAGCTGTCTGCGCAGGCTGTTTTTGTCCAGTCCGCGAATATCCTCATCATCTATCAAAATTTGGCCGCCTGTAATGTCATAGAAACGTCCGATCAAGTTAATGATCGTGGTCTTGCCGGCGCCCGTAGGCCCGACTAACGCGATCGTCTCCCCCGGCATTGCGGTAAAGCTAATATTTCGCAAAGCGGCGGTGCCTTCGGCGTACTCAAATTGAACCTGGCGGAATTCCACCTTGCCCGTTATGGACAACGCCTGCTTGCCGCCCTCATTATCCTCGTATTCCGAAGGAATGTCCATCATCTCGAACACCCGCTCCGCGCCCGCAACACCCGACTGGATCAAATTAAATTGATTCGCGACTTCGTTCAGCGGTCCGCTGAACTGCCGGGAATAACCCAGAAAGCTGATAATAACGCCGACTGTTGCCAGATCGCGAACAGCCAGCCAGCCGCCGGCGCCGGCAATAATCAAGTAACTGATATGGCTGAACATGTTCATGAACGGCCCCATGGACCCGGAATAAATTTGCGCCTTGATGCCAACCTTCTTCAGTCTGGCATTCGCTTCGCCGAACTGTCCGGCCATCCGCTCCTCCTGATGGAACAGCAGGGCGACCTTCTGCCCGGATACCGTTTCCTCAATGAAGCCGTTCAAACTGCCAAGCTCCTGCTGCTGACCCTTGAACTGCCGCTGCGTGATCTTCGCGATCCGCTTCGACACATAGACGATCAGAGGGATAACAACCAGAGCGATTAACGTCAGCCAGACATTCAGGATCAGCATCATCGTGAAGGAGCCGATCAGCATAATGACGCTGGAAATAATTTGAATAAGGCTTTGATTCAACGTATTTGTCACATTGTCGATATCATTCGTCGTCCGGCTCATGAGCTCGCCGTGGCTTTTGCCGGAGAAGAACGGGATCGGCAGCTTTTGAAAATGAACGAATAAATCCTTTCGAAGCCGCCACACCGTCCGCTGTGACACATCCGCCAGGAAAAACGCCTGAAGCCAGCTCACGAGGCTGCCTGCCCCGTATACGCTTAGCATCAGAAGGCAAATCGGCAGCAAGCCGTCATAGCGCTCCGCAATAATATAATCGTCAAGCGCAACCCCGAGCAGATAAGGCCCCGCAAGTGTGAGACCAGCCGCAGCGATCGTAAGCGCAATAACCGCAATCAGCCTGGCACGTTGTTGGAATAAATAAGCGCAGAGTCTTTTTAGGGTAGAAAACGTATGATTCATCCGTTACGCTCCTTGCTGCGATATAGCAATCTGCCGGTAAAGCCCGCTTTGCCCAAGCAGCTCCCGATGGGTGCCTATTGCGGTAATTCGACCGTCTTCCAGCACGAGAATCCGGTCGGCTTCTTCAATAGACGCGATTCGCTGCCCGATAATGAGGCAGGTGCTGTCCTTCATGACCGTTTGCAGCGATTTCCTTATCAGCAGATCCGTGTTCAAATCGACCGCGCTCGTGCAATCGTCGAGAATGACGATTTTCGGCTTGAGCAGCAGCGTCCGCGCAATCGATAAGCGCTGCTTCTGCCCGCCGGACAAATTGACGCCGCGCTGTCCGAGAACGGTATCGTAGCCTTGCTCCAGCTTCATAATAAATTCATGCGCCTGCGCGGCTCTGGCGGCGGCCTCGATCTCTTCTATCGTGGATTCCGGCTTGCCGTAACTAATATTCTCACGAATCGTGCCGCTGAACAGATGCGCCTGCTGCAGCACCATGCCGACCTCGCGATGCAGCTCCCCGGGATCAATCTCGCCGACCGGCAGAGCATCGATACGAATGACGCCCTCCGTCACGTCGTACAGCCTCGGTATCAGGCTGACGAGCGTCGATTTGCCCGATCCGTTCGCCCCGACGATGCCAATCGTCTCTCCGGGCTCCGCCGTAAAATGAATATCACGAAGAACCGCTTTATCCCGATCCCCGTCGTAGCTGAAGCTGACATACTCAAAGGAAAGACGGCCTTCACGTATTGCAGAGGGAGCTTTCCCGCCCGCTTGCGCTGCCCGTGCACCCTGGTTATCCGCAGGTACGGCTAATATCTCGTTAATACGGTCGGCGGATGCCTTCGCGCGCGATATCGCCATCAACTGGTTGCCAAGCCCCAGAGTGGAGAAGAGCAGCTGCGTAATATAGGTCAAAAAGGCGGCAAGGCTGCCGACCGACAAAGCCCCCTTCTCGGACAGCATGCCTCCGTACCACAAGGCAACGACGATACTAAAGTTCAAAATGACCGACATCAGCGGCGTATTGAGCGCTACGATTTTCGCCGCCTTCAAACTGGCGCGGAGCAGACTCCCGTTCGCCTTGCCGAAGCGCTCCTCCTCGTAGCTTGAGCGTACAAATGCCTTAATTACGCGTATACCGGACAAGTTCTCCTGCATCACCGTATTCACATGATCCAGCCTTTGCTGCATCTTCGAGAAAAGCGGCACCGTCAATCGGGTCGTCACGATAAGAAAGGCCGCAAGCAGCGGAAGCATGGCCAGCAGAATAACAGACAGCCGCGGGCTGATCGAGTACGCCATCACGAAGCTGCCGGCAATGATGAACGTATCGCGCGCAAAGACGCGAAGAAGCAGAAAAACCAGATTTTGAATTTGCGTGATATCCCCAGTCAGACGGGTTACGATGGAGCCGGACCCAAAGCGGTCGAGCGTACGGAGCGAGAGCGCTTGAACCTTTTGGAACAGCTCCTGCCTTAGATCGGCGCCGAAGCTTTGCGAGGCGATGGTGGCGAACACGGTGCAGCCGACGCCCCCAAGCAGGCCGATAAGCGCAGCCAGCAGCATCTTCGGCGACGTAGCGGCAATATGGCCGAGATCGCCTTTCATCATGCCTTCATTGACGATACTCGCCATCCATTTCGGCTGCTGCAGATCCATCCAGACCTCGAGCAGCATGAAGAGCGGGGCCAAGAAGGCGGACAACCAATATTTTTTGAGAAACCCAGCAAGCCTGAACAAGCAAACACCTCAAACTTTCATGATAATCTCTTAATCTATATAATTTGAACAAATGAATTACCGTACACCAGGCAGCATGAGGAATGATTTTAATCATTCTCACTCTAACGGTTGTCTGAGCCCTTATTTGCCTAAAAAAGCACGTTTCAAATTTGTAACGGCTGCTACAGACCTTATCCGGAGATTTTCAGCCCGAAAATGAGCTGATATCGGGAAATAGCGTCTGTCAGCTCCGTTACATTTTTATAATGGCCGATATTGCACAAATAACGTATGTAGTGGCCGTTAAACTCATCAAGTGGCATGTGTTAGCCATATCTCTCCACTCGAGTCGCGCAATTCTCTGGTTCAACTTATATAGCTAAGAGAACGTTCTCCCGGCGCGGCGCTAAAAACTTAAAGCTATTATAGCACAGCGCTTCTTATCCGGATTCGTACAAAAGTGTTGTGATTATCCGGTTCAACTGTTACGATGGATTTACCAATTCAAAGCTGTGCGTAACTGGCGGAGCATGGGTAACCATGAGGGAGCGCGCAGATCATTAGCCGTACGCCTGGGCAAAAGGTAAGGGGACATCCCCCTTGCCTTTTTATGTTTTTCGAATACGATTCGAAGGAGCTGAGGTTGACAATGACGGAAAAACTTATTTTGGACGGAGCCCGTGTTGCGGGTGAAATCAAGGAACGGCTGAAAGAAAGGGTAGAGGCGCTCGCCGCAAAAGGGACAATTCCATGCCTGGCCACCATCCTGGTCGGCGACGATCCGGCTTCCGAGACCTATGTGCGCATGAAGGGAAATGCCTGCAAGCAGCTGGGCATGGATTCGCGGCGTATTCACTTGGATGCCGGCACCTCAACCGAGGAACTTATCCAATTAATTCGGCAGCTGAATGATGACCCGCTTGTTCACGGCATCTTGCTCCAGCATCCGGTTCCCCATCAAATCGACGAACGGGCCGCATTCGAATCGATCGGTATCGACAAAGACGTGGACGGCGTGACAACGCTAGGTTTTGCCCAAAATGCTTTCGGCTATGCGGCTTACCCTTCCTGCACGCCGGCAGCGATTATCGCCATTCTTGATTACTACCAGATTCCAATGGAAGGGAAGCACGCGGTCGTCGTCGGACGCAGCCCGATTCTCGGGAAGCCCGTCTCGCTGATGCTGCTGAACCGGAACGCAACCGTGACGATCTGCCATTCCAAAACAACGAACCTGCCTGAGCTGCTTAGAGAAGGAGATATCGTCGTCGCCGCGGTCGGAAGGCCAAAGTTCATTCAAGGAGACTGGATACGCGAAGGAGCCGTTGTGCTCGACGCCGGCTATAACGAAGGGAATGTCGGAGACGTCGACTACGACGCATGCTTAACCAGAGCGAGCGCCATCACACCCGTACCTGCAGGTGTTGGCCCCGTTACGATTGCGATGCTGCTGAAGCATACGATCGATGCGGCAGAGAAAGCGGCTGGCCGGTAGCCGTCGCGCTATCGGACAATTAGGGGAGTTAATTTCAATATCTGAAATTAACTCCCCCATTTACTTTTGTTATGAACTTTCCAGTTTCAATATTTGAAGCTATCCTCTTCTAATCGTCGTAAATGTCCCTCCTTTCTCATGGTTAGTCTCAATAGTTGAATCTATTCTATTGATCAAAGCCGTTTTTCCGGGCTAGCGTCAATAACTGAACTTACCGTTTGCCGTTCGTCTGCCTCTGCCATGCAGATTCTCTTCAGTTCTCCCGTTCCAGCAAATATCTGGCCGTAAACTGGTCCGTAATAAGCACGTTCACATACCCGCCGCTGAGCGCTCCGTAAATGCCGTCAACCTTCTTTGCCCCTCCGGCTACGAGAATCGATTGCTCCTTCTTCTTTAACTCCTCCAGACTAATACCGATGGTGCGCTGGTCGAGCTCCTCCGAGCAGATGGCGCCGGCCGTATCGATGTAACGGGAGCAAATGTCGCCGGCCCCCTTCGTCCGTATGATCTCCAAATCCGCTTCGGTAAAATAATTCGCCCGGATCAGCACCGAATCCTCGGTCGGCGCTCCTACGGTCACAACCGCGATATTAGACAGCTTGCCCATCTCCAAAATATTGCGGATATGGCGGTCCGTCTCAATCGTCTGCTTCACGACCTTGTGATCGACGAGCGCCGGCAGAGGGATGAAGTACGGCATTGTATGAAAGGCTTTGCCGAACAAATGGACGATTTCATACGCATAGGTATTCGTCTCCGAATGGCTGACGCCGCCGTTAAGCTGCACGACCTTAATGTCCCGGACTGGCTTATCCTTCAGCTGTATCGCCATCTGATAAAGCGTGGTTCCCCAAGTCGTGGCGATGATATCCCCGTCCTTGACCGTATCATACAGGTAATTCGCCGCCGCCTCGCCGATATATTTCTTGACCACGGCGTCCTCGTATTGCGGCACCGAGGCGATTAATGCTTTCTTCAACCCGAACTTCGACTCCAGCCGCACGGCAAGCGCATCCTTGTTCCCGCAAGGATCAACGATCTTTATTTGAACATATCCCTCATCCTTCGCCTGCTGCAGAAAACGCGAGATCGTGGGCCGGGATACGCCAAGCTTCTGAGCGATCTCTTCCTGGGTATGATTTAATTCATAGTAAAGCTTTGCCGCATCTATCATTTTACTAAGCTTATCTTCCGATCTTTCATCCGCCATCCCTATTCCACACTTTCCGGCAAATCTCTCATTTTTCCATCCAAACTATATCAAACGACTGTTCAAATGACAATAAAAGTCTGCTTGCGATTGAAACGGTCACGAACGTAAGACGTCCCGGACCACATGAAGTCACGTGGCCGGGACGCTTTCCAAATTAAGATGAAATTATCTTATCGCTTCACTATTGCTTACTCTTCTTGTACTCCAATGCAGACAGCAGCAGCGTTACAACCTCAGCGCGCGTCGCGTTTAATTGCGGCTCAAAGCGGTTGCCGCCCATTCCTTCAATTAAGCCCGCATGATGCGCGGCTGCAATATACGACCGCGCCCATACCGGAATTGCGGCTGCATCCGTAAAGGAAGTCGTAACATCCGGATCAACCGGAATGCCTAGCGCGCGTACCAGAATGACGGTCATTTCCGTCCGCGTCAACGGATTCGCCGGGCGCAGCGTGTTATCCTCATACCCTGCGATCACCTTGTCTTCGATCAGTTGGGCGAAGAAGGCACTCGCCCACGCCGGCACTTGGCCTGCATCGGCAAAATCCAGCCCGCTCTCTGCGGCTTCCAGCTTGAGCGCCCGGCCGACCATCGTAACGAATTCCGCTCTGGTCGTCTTTGCGTCCGGACGGAATGTTCCGTCACCGTAACCTTTAATGAAGCCCGTCTTCACCGCTTCCTCAATCGACTTCGCAGCCCAGTGGCTGCCCACATCCGTGAACGAAATTTCCGGCTCCTCCGGAGCAGGTGTCGGTGTCGGTGTCGGTGTTGGTGTTGGTGTTGGTGTTGGTGTTGGTGTTGGTGTTGGTGTTGGTGTTGGTGTTGGTGTTGGCGTTGGCGTTGGTGTTGGTGTCGGCGTCGAATTCTCGCCGCCTTCGCCCGGCAGCGAACTTCCTTTCAGATCGACGATTCTGCCTTCGATTCCCGTTTTAACCGTACCAACCCGATCCAAATGCTCCCAGAAGACTTCATAATCCACTATGTTCATTTCATGCTGACGGCCGGCATCCTTTGCCGCTTTCATCGAACGGTAGAAATCACCGCCGTTTGCAATAAAGGAGTTCGTTGCTACCATATAGTAGCCATTCAGATCGATTGGACTGAAAGTGCCGTTATCATTCTTGATCTCGACCTTGATGATCCGCTCTCCAGCTTGCGTCACATTTCCGTTCGTGTCTTGAATTTCCGGCTTCTTCGTCGAATCGTAGTAGAACCGCAAGCCCGAAACTTGCGGGAAACGTCCTTGGCCCGTCTCGAGACCACTCACTCCGTTCTCCAGCGCCTCTACAATCTCCTGACCCGTCATACGAAGCGCTGTCAGGTTATTGCCGAAAGGCATTACCGTCAGTAATTCACCGAGCGTAATGTCCCCGTCCGTCTTACCCACTGCCGTCTTCGAGATCGATGTGCGAATACCTCCGCCGTTTTGGATGGCAACAAAGCCCTTTACTTCTAAGTCCTTGAATTCAGGTATGCTCATTACTTTGGCAAGCATGCCGTCTGTCATCAAATTGCCGAGATTCGTTTCCTTCGAACGGACATTATTCCTTTCCCCATCCAAGAGCACATCCGTTTTGCCGATCACTTCGGCCTTAATTTCAGCTATACCAGCATTGTAAGGGGCGAGTTTCGCGAGCGCAGATGCGTCAGCCGCATACTTCGTCGAATCCAGCAGCACACCCTCCCAAGAGGTAAGCACGCCGTCCCCGTCAAACGTCAGGTCCGCGCGACCCAAGTACTTACCGTATTCCTCAGCCTGCAAAATAATCGTCGGAACATTTCCGTTCAAGACCTCGACAGGAGCCGGAAGTTTTGTATGACTGTGTCCTCCGACAATAACGTCGATACCTTCCACCTCATCGGCTAGTATTCTATCGAATTCATAACCAAGATGAGTTAATGCAATGATTTTATTAATCCCCTCCGCCTTAAGCATCTCGACGGTTTGCTTCCCTTTTGCGAGATAATCCTCGAATACGATGTTTTCACCCGGCGAAGCCAAGAACTTCGTATCCTCAGTCGTTAGGCCGAATACGCCGATCTTCTCGCCGCCTTCCTCCAAAATAACCGCATCGTAGATCTTCCCGCCTTCTGCAGGTTTACCAACAGCCTGTTGGGCTACAAAACCGCTAAGTTCGGATTCCTGGCTGAAATCAATATTTGCGCTCACAAACGGGAAGTTGGCTTTCTCCACAAAATCCGCAAGAACCTGCGGTCCTTTATCGAACTCGTGATTACCGAAAACCATTGCATCATATCCGATATCGTTCATAAACTCAAGGTCCGCCTGACCCAAATATTTGTTAAAGAACAACGTCCCCGAGAATACGTCACCCGCGTCAAGCAGAATAGTATTCGCCTCTTCGGCGCGAATTTCTTTTATCGCCGTTATGCGCTGAGCCACATTTTCCAGGTGAGCATGCGTATCGTTCACATGCATCAGCGTCATCGTGAATGGCGCTTCCTTCTTCCCTTTCAGGTCAACCTGAACGAGGAGCGGATCATGGTCGCTGACGCGTCCTTGCGCTGCATCAAAATCAGCATTGATATGAACGATGTCAATAGTAGAGTAGGGAGCCAGTTTCTTATCTACCAAAATATGATCCAGCGTTTGAGAATTTCCTTGATACACATAGGAATAACGTTCATTTTCAGGCAGCGTATCCACTAGATTTGTCAATACATTGCCTTTAGTCAGTTCCAGTGTCTTCGAGAACTGGAAGTCGTTCAGGTCGCCGAGTACAATGACATTTGCTTTCGCATCCTGCTCGTAGATCGATTGTACAAACCCGTTTACGACCTCAGCAATCTTATGACGTTGCACTTCGCTGCCAAGAGTCTCCGGAAGCGGTTGAACCGCGCCGAACGGGGCTTCATCCCCGCCTTTGGAATTAAAGTGGTTTGCGATGACTACAACCTTCTCACCTTCGAATTCAAACTCCGCCGCGAGCGGTTTGCGCGATGATTCGAAAGCTTCATTAGCCGGATCGATGCGTCCAGGATTATGCGAAAGCCCGCCTTCGCCGTAGCTGACAGCTGTTGTGGCCGTACCTTTGCCTGCCGCCTTCTCGATTAATCCGACACGTACCGGGTTGTATAAATAGCCGACACGGATATTGCCGCCTGGGGCTCCGCCGTCCTTGTTATTCTCAGGTGCGATATCGGTATAGCTGTAAACAGGTCCTCCGTTATCAGCAATTGCTGCGATCAATGCCTCATAACTTTTACTGGCATCGGTTACGCCGTTATTGGCTGTTCCGTCGTTGTCCTGAACCTCTATGAGCGCCACGATATCCGGGCTTTTGAGATTTGTGACAATCGCTTTGGCGATATTGTTTTTACGCGTCGTTTCCGAATTGCTCGGATTGTTCCAGAAATTCTCGATATTGAACGAAGCAACCGTCAGTTTATCATCTGTAGGGGCAATAGATGTTTCCTGCCTCGTATTCGCACTCGCAGTTACAGTCGGAAGAATTTCTGGGATTACTTTATAATTGCTGTAATCATAAGACATTACACCAACGATAGAATCGTCGAACTTGTCACCTGTCTTCACCTTTTGCTTAGGATTCCCAGCAATAAGGATCCGCTGAGGGTTAAGGTCTTCACCCGTCAGGATAATGCCTCCCGCCGGAGTCATCGCTCCAGTAGCGGATGGATCGCCCAGTACTACAGGGACTTCAAAGTTTAGCGGACCCACAATATGCGCATCGTTCAATTGTACTCGCATGCCCTCCAGACTTTCATAGAAGTCCAAAGCATCCTCCTCAGGATCAAAAACAGTCATCCCGTCATTATCGATAACGCTGGTCGGTTGTATTCGATCATCGCCTATGACAACCGGTTCAGGAGTTGTGTTGCCTCTTGAGAGAACCGTTAAGGAAGAAGCCGCGATTTGTGTCGTGGTCAAATCTTTTGCATCTGCATAACCTTTTTCTTTTACCTCTTGAACTGTACCTGAGATCGAGACTTTATCGCCTACACTTATCGAAACTGATGGTTTTGGCTCGATCATTATAGCTTCCGACGTAGCATCATTGCTATCCCAATCCGCATCGGACGCCTGTAGGAACCATTTTCCGTCATCGCGTTTCATCGTAACGATACCTTCTACTTCTGTTACCATATGGCCTGCATATGGAGATACATGAGCCGCTGATTGAATTTCATGTATTTTCAAATCAGCATACGATTGTTGAAGTTTGTAGGAGAAAGTGAAAACCTCGCTTGTCGCATCGCCGGCAACAACAATCGCCTTAATCTCCGTATCTGCTGATATAACTATTGGAGTTGAATAGGCGTTTGCTTCGATTGCATCAGGCGCACTTCCATCAGTGGAAAAATAAATTTTTCCGCCGTTTGCGGGAGTTGCTAATGTAACTGATGTATTCGGTTGAATCAATCCCGAAGGAGACGGATTTGCCGTAACGGCCAGCACCTTCTCCACGACATCGGATGCAGAGCGAGGGATGATCATATATTTGCCAAACGAATAAGTTACGACGCCGGTAATGCGCTCATAGGTTTTACCTGACTCCAGCAACGCAGATTTAACATAAAAACTACCACTGGAATCCGTCATGGAGAATTCGTTATACTGATTTCCGGCACCTGCCGTCACCTTTTCGACGGTGACAAGCTCTGCTTCAACCGTCTCGCCCACTCCTGAGCCTTGGATCAACTCCGGAGTCGGAACGCCGGCATTCGATTCCTCAACTGTAACGGCGCTTGTCTCGACAATCAGCTGAGCTAAATCAAAGTACGGTTGCACCGAACCGGACGCTCTTATAACATCGCCGATTTCTGCCGCAAGCCCTGGTCCTCTAACGACAATTCCTCCTGTGCTGTCCTGAACATACAAATTCACTTGCCCGCCTGAAATCTCTTTATAAGTAACTGTTCCTTGAATAAGCGCACTTGAGCCGGCCACCAACACTCTGACATCCGCAATTGACTTGATGTCGCTTGTTGTATAAGAGAAGGTAAGCGTTTCGCTGTCGGCCAAGCCGTCCTTCTTCGCATAAGCATGAATCGTGGTTGGCTCTGTAACGGTAATCGTCGTCACGCCCGGCTGATACCATTCAAAGTCCTGCGGATCGACTTGCGGATCGGCTGCGCCGTATACGCTGTAATATACGCTCGCGCCGACTGTTGGCGTAGATAGTACGACCGATGTCCCTGCCGTAACGATACCGGCCCCCGGCTCTGCGGTTACATTTTCCACTACGCTGCCATAAGCGGAATTGCGGGGCGAAGGCGTGCCCGTCGTAAAGTCGGCACTGTTATCATCCGTATCAAGGCCTCTGTCCGTTGTGTTCGGTTTGCGAATAGCCGCTAACGTACTGGATAGATTAGCAGTTGGACCCATTCCCTCGTATTCGTTGGCAGTTGATCCAAAACCGATCATATCAACTACTGCGCCCTCATCATCAACTAAATCTACTTTACCAGCGGTGCCTCCCATGTTAATTGTTCCTGTATAATCAGGTGCAGGTAGATCCTTCGTTCCACCTGTGCCTGCCGATTGCTGAATCAGAAAATAACCGTTGGCTTTGATTTTGATTGTTCCTACTAATTGCGTAATATTAGTAGAGGTAATGAGACTCCCTGCTTTGCTGGTTGCGCTGGCATACCTTACCTTCCAACCGGTCAAAATTACGTCTTGTTCCGTCGGATTATACAACTCAACAAAATCATTTTTTAACGTTGCTCCGCTGTTCCCCCCGCCCCCATATACCTGCGAGATCACAACATGACCAGCATCTGCCGCATGCACGGGAACGCCTAAGCTCCCCAGAATACCTCCTACAACCATAACGGTCGCCAACATGATACTAGCTTGTCTCTTTATATGTCTCATCCAACGCTGCATTTGACCTCTCTCCTCTCTCCATCCCGTAATCTCATAAAAACTAGCAATACACACTCTAATAGAGTAGTGAAAAATTGTATGCTGCGCGTCAAAATGAAATTAATTTCTAGTAAACATGAACATTTGTTCAGAGACAACAACAAAAAATCCCCTTTCTACATTGCATGCATGCCATCCGTAACAGACTGTTTGCACGATGAAGTAAGGGGGATCTACGCTTTGGGCCCAAGCTGGTTGAGTCATCCGATCAAATGTCATATAAACTGACATAATTTATATTGGCTAGTATACTGCGGAACATTTTACCTGTCAATCCATAGAAATAATCATTTTCCGCCCCGGAAAACCAATAAAAAATGACATAATCATCACTGAAAAAGTAATGACTATGTCATATATTATCGAAATCCTGTCTATTTTGCGCTTTTCATTTCCTTCGCCGCCTCCGGCGAAGCCTTCTCGCCCTTCTGGAGCTGGTACATCTTGAAATAACGGCCGCCCAGCGCCATCAGCGTTTCGTGATTGCCGCGTTCCACGATTTCTCCGCGGTGCAGCACCAGAATCTGATCGGCCTCGCGAATGGTTGACAGCCTGTGCGCAATGATCAGCGTCGTCCGTCCTTCGCTGACGACCCGCAGCGCCTGCTGGATCAGCCCCTCCGTCTCGCTGTCGATGCTCGCCGTCGCCTCATCCAGAATAAGAATCGACGGATCGAAGGCGAGTGCTCTCGCGAAGGAAATGAGCTGACGCTGGCCGGAGGACAGCGTGCTTCCCCGCTCAACCACCAGCTCGTCGTAGCCGCCGGGCAGCTGCTCCACGAAGCCGGCCGCCCCGACATCCTTCAGCGCGGTTTTAACGCGCTCGAGCGTAATTTCTTTATTGTACAAGCTGACATTAAACTTAATGTCTCCGGCGAACAAGTACGGATCCTGCAGCACGATGCCCATATGCTTGCGCAGCTCTTGCTTGGACAGTCCCGCGATATCAACGCCGTCGATCGTTATTTTACCTATATTCGGTTCATAGAAACCGAGCAGCAGGTTCATAATCGAGCTCTTCCCCGATCCGGTATGGCCGACCAGCGCGACCGTCTCGCCGCGGCTGGCTTCGAATGAAATGCCTTTCAGCACATTCTCGCCTTCTTTGTAGGCAAATGTGACGTTGTCGAATTTCACGGCGCCGTCGGGACGCTTCGCCTGGCTGACCTCATCGACCTCCGCCCCTTCCAAATCCAGAATTGCAAACACCTTCTCGGCGGACACGAACGCCCGCTGCGCATTCGTCAATTGATCGAATATCCCGATAATCGGCTGGAAGATTCGCCCCAAGTAATCGATAAAAGCATAAAATACGCCGAATAAAATAACCGACTCGAGCGATGCGCGGCCAAAATACCAAATAACGAGCGCCGTCACCAGGCTGCCGATCGTCCCTACGATATTCCGGGAGGACAACGAAAACACTCTGAACTGCTTAATTTGATTCGAATACCGATCCTCGTTCAGCGTCTCGAACTCCGCAAGCGTCACCTTCTCGCGCCGGAACGCTTGAATGATCGGCATGACGACGATCGACTCGTTAATCATCGCGTTCATATCGCTAAGCCTCGCGCGCATGATCGAGATATAGCCCTTCGAGTATTTCAGGTGCACGTACATAATTAACGCGAACAGCGGCGGAAGCGCCAAGCAGAACAGCGCAAGCCGCACGTCCAGAATGAACAGCGCCGTGAAAATACCGATAAGCTGCACGAAGCTTACGACGAACGTCGCCATGAAGCTCATGAATAAATCCCGGACTGCCTCCGTATCGTTCGCGATCCGGGATACGATTTGGCCGATCGGCGTATTGTCGAAATACTTCAGCGGGATGCGCTGGATGTGCCGCATTAAATCCATGCGCATATTTTTAATGATTTGCAGCGCCGTAGACTGCAGCAGATACGACTGCGTAAAGTTGCCTACCCCCGCGATAATCAGCAGCGCCAAATATAAACCAAGCAGCGCCAGTACGGGCGCCAGCTCCCCCCCTTCGACCGACAAATGCTTGTCGATAATCGTTTTGATAATAAACGGTCCGCCAAGATCGGCGCCTACGGCACAGCAAAGGATGAGCAGCGCGCCAATAATTCTATACTTATAGACGAGAGCGTATGCGAATAGCCTTCTCGCCGTCGATTGTTCCCGCATTCCAGCACCTCCTTATTCCTCCAGGCTCGCTTCCATTTGCTGCCGTTCCCACTGTTCTTTATACCAGCCGCCGAACAGCATCAACTCGTCGTGCGTGCCCTCTTCTTTGATTTTTCCTTCATCCAGTACCAGGATCCAATCGGCGTGACTGACGGCCGAGAGACGATGTGTCGTAATCAGCGTCGTCTTGCCGGCCCTCTCCTGGCGGATATGATGCAAAATCCGGCTCTCGGTACGCGCATCGACGGCTGACAACGAGTCGTCCAGCAGCAAAATTTCGGAATCCGTCAGCAGCGCCCGCGCGATCGCCAGCCGCTGCTTCTGCCCGCCGGAGAGCATAACGCCATTCTCGCCTACTACCGTATTCAGCCCTTCCGGCATCTGGGCGACATCCTCGGCAAAGGACGCCATCCGGACCGCACGGTCAATCTCCTCCTGCGTCGCATCCGGCTTGCCGAGCGCAATATTGTCACGGATCGACTTGGATAACAGGAGATGCTCTTGAGGTACGTACGAAATCCAGCGTTTCATTTGATCCAGCGCGATTCTCTCGACCGGCACCCCGGCAACATACAGCATTTCCGGTTCTACCGGATATTGGCGCAGCAGCTGTTTCAGCAGCGTGCTCTTCCCGCTGCCGGTCTTGCCTACGATGCCGAGCGTCTGGCCCCGTTCCAGGCGGAAGGAGACGCCTGCAAGACTCGGCCTGCTTGCTGTCGGATAAGTGAACGTCAGCTGCTTCATCTCAATCCGGGTCGGCACTTCCACATCGGCAGGCTTATCCGGGTCCTGCAAATCCGGCTTCTGCGACAAAGCCTCATCGAGCCGGTCGGCGGACGCGCTTCCGCGCTGAAGCACATTAATGAATTCACCGAACGAAATCATCGGCCAGATCAGCATGCCTAAATAAATATTGAATGATATAAGCTGGCCAAGCGATATTTCTTCTTGAAATACAAGATAAGAGCCGTAACCGATGCCGATCGAATAGCTTACGCCGACAATAATGGAAATGGTCGGCTGAAATAACGCGTTCAAGAGCGACACGCGTTTGTTCTTCTGCATGACCTCCGAGGTCACCTTGTCGAAAGCGGCGATATCGTTTTTTTCCTGCACGTAGGAACGAATGACCCGAATGCCGGATATAGACTCCAGCGCATGATCGTTCATTTTGCCGAAGGAAGCCTGCGCATCGAGAAACCGGGTTCTTACCCGTGTGCCAAGCTTACTGATGACAAAAGCGAGCAGGGGCAGCGGAATCAAGGCCGCGAGCATCAATTTGTAGCTGACGAATGAAATCATCATCACCATGACGACCGAAGCGCCGACGAGCGTATTGACCAGCGTCATAACGCCGTAACCCGCCGTTTGGCCGATCGCCAGGACGTCGTTCGTCGCTAGCGCCATCAGTTGTCCGGTACTGTTGCGCTGAAAGAAACCGGGCGTCATCCTCGTCAGATGGGCAAGCAGCCGGCCTCTCAACACCTTCTCAATAAGAGCGGAATTACCGAACAGCGTCGTAATCCATATGTACACCAGCACATAAAGAAGCAGCGCGAGTCCGACAAGCAGCAGCACGGTCTGATTGAGGCCCGACTCGGTCAGCTGTCCGTCGCGAATCTGGTCAACCGTTCTGCCAATCAGATTTGGCGGTATCGTCGAGAGTATGCTGACAATCGCCATAATGCTGACGGCAACCGCATAACTCCCCCATCTATCCTTGAAAAACCATTTCAGACGATTTACGAAAGACATAGTATCCCCCTTCAATAATGAATTGCTGCTCAAGGGTTTCCAGCATAACCCGACATCTTCCATAATGCTTCAATTTCCTTATTTATGCAACATTGTTAAGCAAGTCTTATCCACTTTTCATTTTGCAGTTTTAAGCTTGTTCTTAATAACGAATATGATATGATGAATTTACGACTCCGCTTGCTCGCCGCTATAAAATCAGATGACAACCGAGGTGAACGGAATGGACTGTGCCATTAGCATCATCGTACCGATCTATAATGCCGAGAAGCGGCTGCATCGGTGCATCGACAGCATCCTGCGTCAGTCCTTTCACGATTTTGAGCTGCTGCTCATCGATGACGGCTCCGCCGACGACAGCGGAGCCATATGCGAACAATATGCCTCAGCCGACTGCCGTATTAAAACACTCCATCAAACGAACGCCGGTATCGGCGCAGCCAAAAACACCGGAATCGGAGCCGCTTCCGGCAAATACATTTCCTTCGTCGATTCCGACGACGAGGTGAATGAGCATTTTCTCGCCAAGCTTTACGCCGAAGCGGAGGAGCATGCCTGCGACGTCGTCGTAAGCGGCTTCCGGATCGTTCCCGGCTTCCGGATCGTCACGCCCCGTTTCAAGCTTCACGCGCTTATGAACGGCACCGATTTCGTACTCAGCTCCGCAGCCGTTCATTCCGATAATGATTTGTGCTTCAACTGGAGAAGCCTGTTCAAGAGGGAGCACCTTGCCTCGTTGCGAATCCGATTCCGCGAGGAGCTCCTGATTGGAGAAGATACGATATTCATGCTGGAGGCGCTGCTTGGCTCCGGACGCGTATACGCGATCCCCGATCCGTTATATGACTACACCGTCAACAATCCGGACAGCATCATGAACTCCGCTTTCATTCCGAAGCTGGAGTCCGTCCTGCTGCTGCAATACGGGTTAAGAAAACGGATTTCCGAACAATACGGCTTGCTGGCAAACAAACGTTACCGGAAAGACATGGCGGACTATTACATTAAGTCCATTTACGGACTGCTTATCCAAAATTTCAGGAACAGCCCCAAGCCCGTTCAACCGGCGGACCTTGACGCAATTATTCGCAGCGATATGATTTCGGACAGCACGAAGGCATTGGGCTTCGCGTACAAATGCGGCAATATCAAAGAGTATATGCATTTTTTGGCTCTAAAGTTCAAGCTGACCGCTCTTCTGTTCAACCGGGAATACAAATCAAAGAACCCTTCCGCTCTCTCGCCCTCCAGCAGGTGAGCCATTTTAATTCGCTTTACGGGTACGGTCACTAACGCGTTTTGAGGTGAAGGATTCCTGGGCAAGCCCGCCCAATGGCTTCCCGCCATAGCCCATGGAAATGGTTAAACACGAATCTCGCGCATCCGATGGTTTTACGAATGAGCGCAGCTAGTTCTTTGGTGGGATATAATCGATAGCGTCAGGCTTTGTGCACAAGACCCAAGACGAGCGCCTCCTTTCAAAAAAGGGATATGCTCATTATACCAGAACAAATGTTCTTATTACAAGAGAAATCGATTCATCCCCTCCCTAAAACGATGCTCGTTTTGGAGGGAGGGGTCTTCTCGCCAAAATTGATAATTCCGCATTCGACGTAACCCATATATTCCATAACAACAAAAAACTGCCGAGCATCGCTCGGCAGCCCCTGATTTCACTTAACCCGGAAGGGACAGCACGCCCTCGCCCCTCATCACATTTTGCCATTTGCGGTACAGATCCCACGCAGCCCCATCGTCCAGCAAGGCTTTGCATGTATATAGGCCTTCCTCGATCGATTCCACCTTATCCGCGAGCTGCAGCCTGGCAGCCGCATTGAGCAGAACCTGGTTGACGAAAGCAAAATGCCCGCGTCCCTGCAGTACGGCCTCCGATACCCGAAGCTGCTCGGCCGCCGTCCACTCCGTTTCCGGCAAAGCCGTCTCCAAGCCGTACGTATCCGGATCGACGATATGAAGCCTCGACTCCCCGTTCTCCACGATATAGGTGCGGGTCGGACGTTCAATGAACAGATCCTCGGACCCTTCCGCCCCTTGCACGATCAACGCCTTCTCATATTGAAGGTTGGTCGCCAGCTTCGCCATGCGTTCAAATACCGTATTATGATACACGCCGAAGGTCAAGTATGGCGAGTACGCATAATCGATCAGCTTCTCCGCCGTATTCAGAACCGTCCGCATGCCAAGCTCAACGCGTATGGAACGCAGCGCCTTCAGCGGCGGACACCATTCCTCAGCCGGCACATACAGCACGCCCGTGCTCGAAGCCGCCTTCAGCACCTGCTCCCGAGGCAGACGGTCGGCGTCAATGCCTGCTTCGCGCAGCAAATCATCGAGCGTCACTCCCCACTTCGGCGGCAGCGAAGCCGCTCCGTGGAACGTTACCGGCAAGCCGGCGCTTGCAAGAAGGAACGCGGTTGGAAACGTTGCGAAAAATGTTTTTTTGCGTCCGTCGTAAGGACCCGCGCAATCCAATCCCTGATGAACCGGCGTGCGATACGCATGCTTGCGGCATACCGCTACGAATGCCTCAAGCTCCTCGACGCTTTCCATCTTTATCCGTTCAGCGATGAAGAAGGCGCCTATTTGAGCCGGGGTAGCTTTCTTTTCAAGGATCGCTTCGGCAGCAAGCAGCGCTTCCTCGTAATTCAAGTCGCGCGCGCCCCGTTTTCCACGGCCAACTTCCTTCAGCAGGTTCGTAATCATCGCAAGGCCTCCTTATTTTGACTCCTGAAGTATCTGATAAACCTTAACGATCGACGTCGCTACATCGACCATGCGTTTGCGTTCATTCATCGCCTGCTTGCGCAGCACTTCGTACGCCTCCGCTTCGGAGATGTTCTTGATCTTGCATAAAATCCCCTTCGCCATATCAATCCACTTTCGTTCCTCAAGCCTGCCCTCGAGCTGTTTCCGCTCATTCGCCCATTGCTGTCTCTCGAAGCACTGCTTGGAGGCAAAGTGAAGCGCCCAGTGCAGCTCTTGCTCCGACATGGACGGCGTCAATATGCCGTCGACCGGCACGTCATCCTCGCAGAAAGCGGCGGACGAAGCGGCGGCATACGCGCTGCACCACCACAGCATCGGAGCTGTTTTTCGCCCCAGCAGCCTCTGCCCTATTCCTTTTACTTCATTTAATGGCAGATGAATGACCACCGCGTCGGCTGCGCTCATTTGCTGCTCCGCCATTTTCTCGTCTTTAGCGCGAATAATATGATAACCGTAAGTTTCTAATATATATTTTGGCGTTTGTTTCTTAGAAAGCTGATCTGACTGAGGGTCCGCCGCTGCCGCCCGATGATCGACTACTAACAAAGAACGCATGTTGAACGCCCCCTCCTCTACGACTTTTAATTATGATAATCACATTTGTGAACTCTTGTTACTATATATAACATAAAAATATCGAAACTGTCATTACCCTAATTTTTTCAGCCTTTTTTGTGTCAAGTATATTGACATGAGATTTAAAACCATTGTATGATTACGTTAACAACTACAAATCATTCGCGAATACAACGGTGTGTTCGTTTGAAGCGGCAAAGATGCCTGCTTTCGTTTTTCAGAGGAGACGTACGACGTTCTCCCTGAGACGAAGCAGGCTTTTATTATTTTCCCACAGACAGTGTTTGAGAGGAGAGTAACAAATTGACGACAACGAAAAAATTAGTTCTCATCGGTAACGGTATGGCAGGGGTCCGGGCAGTAGAGCATCTTCTGAAGCTTTCTCCGGAGAGCTATGATATTACGATCTTCGGCGCTGAGCCGCATCCGAACTATAACCGCATCATGCTTTCCTCCGTCCTGGCGGGCGGCGCGGATATGCAGGAAATCGTCATTAACAACTGGGACTGGTACAAAGATAATAACATTACGCTTCATACGGGACATAAGATTACCAAGATTGACACTGACCGCAAAAAAGTCACTTCGCACTTAGGCATTGAAGTCAGCTACGACGCACTCATCATTGCGACCGGCTCCAATCCGTTCATGCTGCCGCTTCCCGGAGCCGACAAGGAAGGCGTCATCGCATTCCGCGATATCAATGACTGCGAAGTCATGATCGACGCATCCAAAAAATATAAAAAGGCTGTTGTTATCGGCGGCGGCTTACTCGGACTTGAAGCTGCCAGAGGCCTTCTCCATCTTGGAATGGAAGTAAATGTCGTTCACATCTTTGGTAACTTGATGGAACGTCAGCTTGACGAAGCCGCGGCTAAGATGCTGCAGCGCGAGCTGGAAGCGCAAGGCATGCAATTTTTGCTGCAAAAGAGTACGGCATCCATAAAAGGTAAACGCCGCGCTACCGGGCTGGTCTTCGCCGATGGCAGTGAAGTCGATGGCGATTTGGTTGTCATGGCTGTCGGCATTAAGCCGAACATTGAACTCGCAAAAGCATCCGGCATCGAAGTAAATCGCGGTATCATCGTGGATGATTTTATGCAGACGAGCGTACCCGGCATTTATGCCGTTGGTGAATGTGCCGAGCACCGGGGCATTGCTTACGGCTTGGTTGCTCCGTTATATGAGCAAGGGGCGGTACTCGCTAAGCATCTGGCTGGCGTCGAGACTGCAGGCTATCAAGGCTCGGTCACCTCAACGAAGCTTAAAGTATCCGGCGTTGACGTTTTCTCGGCAGGACGGTTTGATGAGCCTCCAGGCACCAAAGCGCTTAAGATTCAAGACGATATGGCAGGCACTTATAAAAAAATCGTTATACAAGACGACAAGCTGGTCGGCGCGGTACTATTCGGAGATACATCAGACGGCGCTGAATTATTCGCAACGATTAAAAGCGGCGAATCGATTGCCGGGCGCGAGAAAGAAATTTTGCTCGGCATTTCCTCCGACCTGCTCGGCCAATCCTCCGGCGGGAACGGCAGACTTGAAGCGATGGCGGATGATGATATTATTTGCGGCTGCAACGGCGTATCCAAAGGAACGATTGCCGATGCCATCCTGAACAAAGGCTGCAATACGGTCGGCTCCATCAAAGCTTGCACCAAGGCTTCCGGATCCTGCGGCGGCTGTAAGCCTCAAGTTGAAGGCCTCCTGCAGATTTACGCCGGCGATTCGATGGGCGAGCCGGTCAAAGAAGGCATCTGCGGCTGTACAACGCTGAGCAGAGACGAGATTGTCGAAGAAATTACACGTATGAAGCTGATGAGCACCAAGGAAGTCATGAACGTGCTTGGCTGGCATCATCCGGAAGGCTGCTCGAAGTGCCGTCCCGCTCTTAACTACTACCTCGGCATGCTCTATCCGGAGGAGTATGTGGACGAGAAGGAATCCCGCATCACGAATGAACGTTACCACGCGAATATTCAGAAGGACGGCACATACTCCGTTGTCCCTCGGATTTACGGCGGCGTAACTTCTCCGGCCGATCTGAAGAAAATCGCCGAGGTAGCCGAGAAATTCGAAGTGCCGATGGTGAAGTTCACAGGCGGACAGCGGCTTGACCTGCTCGGCGTAAAGAAAGAGGATTTGCCGAAGATCTGGGAAGAGCTCGACATGCCTTCCGGCCATGCTTACGGCAAAACGCTGCGGACCGTTAAGACCTGCGTCGGCAACACCTTCTGCCGATTCGGCACACAGGATTCCATCAGCATGGGCATCCAATTGGAAAAAGCTTTCGAGCGCCTGAACACACCGGCTAAAGTGAAGCTTGCCGTATCCGGTTGTCCGCGAAACTGCGCGGAAGCAACCATCAAGGACTTCGGCGTAGTCGCAATCGACGGAGGCTGGGAGCTTCATATCGCAGGCAACGGCGGCGTGAACGTCCGGGCAACCGATCTGCTCTGCATCGTCAAGACAGAGGAAGAAGTCATGGAATGGTCATCTGCCTTCCTGCAATATTATCGCGAGAATGCGCAATGGAACGAGCGTACGGCGCAATGGGTTGAACGCGTGGGTCTCGATACCGTGAAGAAAGCGTTAGAGAACCGCGAAGACCGTCTGGCGCTGAAAGCACGGATTGAGAAAACGCTCAGCTTGACGACCGATCCTTGGAAGCAAATTGTCGAGACTGACGATCTTCGTAAAAATTTCGAGCAATTATCCGGCGCTCAGCCTGTTAAATTATAAAACCATTTCAGGAGGGGTACACCCATGACAACGAAGCTGCTGGTAGCCAACCTATCGGACATTGATGTCAAAGGATCGCGAAAAATTAAAGTAAACGATATAGAGATCGCCGTATTTCGGCTGACGGACGGCAGCGTGCTTGCCGTTGAAAATAAATGCCCGCACAAGGGCGGACAGCTTTCGGAAGGGATGGTGTGCGGCTCGGACGTGCACTGCCCGCTTCACGATTGGAAGGTCGACCTCCGGAGCGGCCGCGTCCACGAGCCGGACGAAGGCTGCGTAACCACCTTTGAGACGGAAATTGATCGCGAGAGCGGATCTATCTATGTAACCGTATAGAGGAAATTGAAACTGGCGTATGTAAAGCCGGCTGAAGTATTGGACGCCATTAATTAAAAAAGCGATATAAGCAAAGGGGGATCGGCCTATGAGAAAGAAGGCTGCAGGTAAAGTGTACATTGTCGGTGCTGGTCCGGGCGATCCTGAGCTTATTACCGTTAAAGCGATGCGGCGCATTCAGCTCGCAGACCTTATTATGTACGACCGGCTGGCAAGCGAAGAACTTCTCAGATATGCGCGCGACGGCGCCGAGCTGCTTTATTGCGGCAAAGCTCCGGGCGCTCATGCCATGCCGCAGCAGCTTATTAATGAAGCGCTGGTCCGCTACGCTTTGGAAGGAAAAACGGTCGTCCGCTTGAAAGGCGGCGACCCGTTCGTATTTGGCAGAGGCGGCGAAGAGGCTCTTGAGCTGGCGGCCTGGGGGATCGAATATGAGATCATTCCCGGCATCACGTCGGCGATAGGCGCCGCAGCCGCCGCGGGCATCCCGGTCACGCACCGCGAATATGCCGCTTCCTTCGCCTGCGTAACGGGCAGCCGCTGCCACGGTGAGAAATCCCCCATCCGGTGGGACTTGCTAGCGCACGGCGTGGATACGTTGGCCATTTACATGGGGGTCAGCCAGCTCCCCGCTATTCGCGAAGAGCTGCTGAAGCACGGCAAAGCCGCTTCAACCCCTGTCGCCCTGATCGAACGCGGCACAACGGCCAAGCAGCGTACAATCACCGGTACGCTTGCCGATATCCACACGCTGGCCGTCACGATGAAGCTCAGCAACCCTGCTCTCATCATCATCGGCGAGGTTGTGCGCATACGTGAGCAGCTGATGCAAGCGGAGCAGCAAGCCATTGCTTTAATAGGATGATCCTATTTATTGGAAGCCATTCAACTCCAGCCAGGATGCGCATGCCGCGGTCCATCCGATCGTATGCGGCTCATCCTCGGATAGTCCGAGACCGTGCCGGCCTTTCGCATAGACGTGAAGATCGAATAAAACGTCATGCTTGCTAAGCGCAGAAGCGAACATCAAGCTGTTCTCGACGGGAACAGCCCCGTCGTTCGACGTATGCCACAGAAAGGTCGGCGGCGTGTCCCCGGTTACATTCAGCTCATTGCTATGCTGTTCGAACCTCGATAGCTCTGCGTCTCTCCCCACTAAATTTTCTCTGGAACCCTCATGCGTGAATGGACTCAACATGGTGATAACCGGATAACATAACACCAGCAGGTCCGGACGGCAGGAATGGCGTTCGATCATATCCTCTGCATTCTTGTCCCCTCTGTCATAGCTTGTCCCGGCATTCGCCGTCAAATGCCCGCCCGCGGAAAATCCGAGCAAACCAACCTTGTCCGGGTCGATGCGAAACTTCTCCGCCTCATGCCGGACCAACCGAATGGCTCTCTGCGCATCGAGAAGGGCGCAAGGGTATTGATACGGCGCCACGCGGTAACGCAGCACGAAAGCGGATACGCCCAGACCGTTCAGCCACTTCGCGATCGGCTCCCCTTCATGCTGCGCTCTCATTCCGTAACCGCCTCCAGGACATACGATAACCGCCGGACGCTGATCTCCTTCTGCTAAATAAGGCGTAATCGCAGGACGGTCCTCATCCGTATCCCCTTCCGCGAATGGCGCTCCATCAGACCATAATAAAATCTCCTTCATTGTTACCTTCCTCCCCAGGAATAGCCGAATAAAATTGGTTAACTTTCCCCATTATATAATGTAAATAAGCCGCATACTAGATGCGGCCTCTCGAAGGCAATAATGCGCCGATAAGTCCGATGCAAGCTCCGAGTATAGAGCCGGCGGCAACCTCACGCGGCTGATGACCCAAGCTTTCCTTCAGTCTCTCGCGCCTGCGCTTATGGTAAAGGCCGGGATGCTCGCCCGACAGCTTCTCGACGTCTTCATCCAAATCATTGACCTGCATGGCGATTTCTCCCGCATGCCTGCGGATATTCATCGCATCGTACATCACAATGATGCCGAGCATAGCGGAAATAGCGAATTCCGGCGTTTTGATTCCATACTTTGTCGCCGTATAGACGGCTAAAGCGGTCACTCCGCTCGAGTGCGAGCTTGGCATGCCGCCCGAGCCGACGAGTTTGCCCATCTCCCACTTTCCCGTTTCCGCATAATGCAGCGGCAGCTTTAACAGCTGCGCCGCTCCTACCGCTATTAGTGCCGTACTTAATCCTCTGTTTGACACAGGTTACCAACCTCCCGACATATTCTCCGGTCATTTTGCCCAGCGCCTGCAAAAAACATCCCGATTCATGAAAATCGGCGTTAACAAGATTTAGGGCTATAATAGGACATATGTCCTTTTCAAGAGAGGATGTCCTTCCTTACAATGAGAATCGAAGCACAGGAGGATTAATGAGAGTTATGGAACAAGATCGACGAATTGACCGGTACGCGGTTCAGTATAAGCTGAACGAAATATTCGACCCGGCTGCGATAGCTTCTATGCGTCTGTTATCTTACTCGAAAGGCGAGGCCGTCTGCTCTGCCGGAGATCATCTGGACCACTTATATTTACTTGTAAAAGGCAAGACAAAAGTGTACACGACGCTGCCGAACGGCAAATCCGTCCTACTGCGGTTCAACGAGCCTCTCGCGGTTGTCGGGGACATGGAGCTGATGACCGGAAATCCGGTGCAGTGCATGGTCGAATCGGTCGGCGAAAGCCTGTTTTTGGCGATTTCAAAGGAGGCATTGCGGGATACCGCCTTTCAAAGCCCGCGTTTTCTAAGCTTTATAATCAAACAATTAAGCCATAAGCTGTACACGGCTTCGAATGCGTCCAGTCTCAACCTGCTGTATCCGGTGGAAAACCGGTTTGCCAGCTACTTGGTCTCGGTGACATCCGATGACCCTCACTCGGCGGCGCTTAAGGAAATAAAGACGGATAAGCTGACCGAGGTTGCCGAGAAGCTCGGTACGAGCTACCGTCATTTAAACCGCGTCATCGCGCAGCTTGCCCGGAGCGGCATTGTCGAGCGGGAACGCGGCGCCGTTTATATCCGCGATCTTGAGCGGTTGAAAGAGCTCGCAAGCGGAAATCTGTACAGTTAAATGTAATGGAGGTTTTTGGTCATGATAGGCATCATATATTCCTTGCTTGCAGGTCTAATCATCAGCGTCCAGAGCGTGTTCAATACACGACTCTCCGAGAAGACCGGCTTTTGGTTTACGAACGCTTGGGTGCATGGCACCGGATTCGCCATTACGCTTATTATTCTGCTTCTGCTTAAGGATGACGGATTATTCAAGCTGCCTGCCGTGAATAAGCTCTACCTGCTCGGCGGCGCCTTCGGCGTATTGATCGTTTTCTCCGTAACGAAAGGGATTACGCTGCTTGGACCTGCCTATTCCATCGCTCTCCTGCTGATCATGCAGCTGCTCGTCGCGATGATAATTGACAGTCTCGGTCTATTCGGCGTCGATAAAATGCCCATTACGGCCAATAAGCTCATCGGCCTGAGTATCATGATCGCAGGAGTGATCGTTTTTAAGATTAAGTAAGTGTAAACGTCTAACGCCATCTTTTGGCGTAAGCTCGTTTCGCGGAGAATTCTAAGTGATTATAAGTGTAAAACTTATAAATTCTTAGAATTTGAAATAAACGAACTGCTCGCCCGGAGCGAACATATGAAATTTCCGGGCCGGATAATGGCGGTACAAATAATCGACGAAATAAGCCGGATTCTCGTCATTATGCGGAAATAAGCCGTAATGCATCGGTATTAACAGATCCGCGTTAATCTGTACGGCGATCTCGATCGCTTCCCGGTAATTGGTATTGCCGACGATGCCCTGTTCATTCCTCGCAAAATCCCGTCCGTTGATCGGCAGCATGGCAATATCGATTTGTCTGCTTTGCAGCCACGTCACCAGCTCGGGAAAACCAACCGTGTCGCCCGCGTGATAGAGACGGATGCCGCCAAAATCAGCGACGAAGCCGAGAAACTTGTGCTCTCCCGCCTCATCCTGTTCGAACTGTTCATGTTTGGCGGCGAACGCTGACAGCGAGATACCGCCTTTCAGCTCCAAGGTCTGCCCATGCGAAATGCCGATCAGCTGCTCGTCTTTAAAACCCCATTGCTTCATTAAAGAGAGATGGGCCTTCGGAATGATAAATCGCGTTTTGGCCGATTTCCCTATCAGCTGCAGTGTTTGCTTGTCCATATGATCCCCATGATGATGCGAGCATACGACATAATCCACATCCAGGCATTGCAACGGATCAAGCGGCGGTCTGAATGCCCTCGACCATGGCGAGCCGCTCTGCTCCTGAACGGAATCCGTTAAATATGGGTCAAAAAGCACCGTCAGCTGCTTCCATTTCACCAAAAATCCCTCTTGCCCCAGCGCCCACAGCGCAAGTCCCTGCTCCGGCAGCGCCGTCTGCCTGATCTGCTGCTCAAGCTCGGCTCCTTGTTTATACACGCTCATCGATTCCTCATCCTTTCCCATTCCACCCAAGCATAAATTTTGAAATTCATATGATGATTTCTCTTTCTATTATATCTTTTTTCGCAGAGCCTACAAATCAAAGCGACGGCCTGCCAGCCGCCATATGCGGCTGGCAGGCCGTCAGCCGTCTATATGAAGATGACGAATGTCTGAATAATCATGTAGAACGAATCAAGTCCGATAATGCGGGGCGCCAGGATCCCTCGCCTATGCCGGCAATCGTAAATATATTCGCGTACTTATACACGATAATGACGAGCTGACTACTCCGATAAAGAAACTCGTAACGGCCGGTCATGGTCGGATGATGGCTGCTTCCCAGCCATCGCAGCGGCACTGCTCGCGTTCTTTCTCCATTGAACGAAAGACATAAGCGCAAAAAAAGGGCACTTGTAACTCTACGAATAGCCAATGCAAAAAGGGCCGTCCAGTCATAGAATGGACAGAAAGCAGATAGCACAATCTTTGAAGCTAACTGCAATAGAACTGACGAGCGAAAGGAGCGCTGAGCCTCTATGGGATGCCAGATTGGAAGAGTCGTTATCTGTCAGAACGAAGGGACGATCATCTTTGGAAACGTCCGCAACGTTAACGTCAACGAAACTTCGGAAACAACGGAAGAGTCTTCCGACTCTAACGGTGAATCCGGAGCTGACGGCAATGGCACCGAAACAGATCCGGCATCGGCATCCGAGACATGGTCGGCATCCGTTACTCGATCGTCATCCAATACCCGGTCGGCGTCCGGTACCCGGCCGTCAAAACGCTCCAAACGCAAACGGCGCAAGCGGCGTTAGCTCTATCTTCCCCGTTCAGCTTGCCGTTTGACCATTGATGGGTTAAAATTATACTTTTCAAACGTTTTCAAGCGAGCAGCGTGCTTAGACTGAAGAATGCGCAGGTGACCAGCATGATTGAGATCAAAATGTCCAAGCTTAGCGGTGGCGAGTTCAATAGAGGGGTATTTGCGGTACGGGATATAGCAAAAGGAGAGCTTATACACGAGGCGCCGGTCGTTGCTTTTCCGAATGAGGAACACGAGTACATAGAGAAAACCATCCTTGCGGATTATGTATTCGAATACGGCATCAACCATACGGCTATCCTTCTGGGGTACGGCAGTTTGTTTAACCACTCCTATACGCCAAATGCGACGTATGACATTAACTTTGAGAGTCACACCTTCGACTTCTATGCGTATACGGACATCAAAGCGGGGGAAGAAATCCTCATCAACTATAACGGCGACGTCGATTGCGATGATCCTCTTTGGTTTTATGAAGAAGGCAAAGAAAAAGAAAATGAAAAAGAAAATGAAAAAGAATAAGCTTGCTTCAGGTAAAATAAAATTCCGGCTTCAAAAGGCGCTGAGCCTTACTGAGCCGGAATTTTTCTTCGTGTAACCTTTATAATTCCACCATCGCCTTGATGACCTTCGATTCAGGCTTCAGCCATTCGTCGAATTGGCCGATCATCTCCGTAAATGCCGCACGGTGCGTAATGAAGCTGGCCGCATCGATGCCGCCCTTCCGAAAGGCCTCCTGAACCGCGTCGAAGTCCTCCGGCGTCGCGTTGCGGCTGCCCAGCAGCGTCATTTCGCGCTTATGGAACTCGGGATCGTTGAAGGCCAGATCCGCCTTCACCAGTCCCACATAGACGAGCTTGCCGCCATGCGCCACGAAGCCGAAGGCTTCGCTCATAGACCGGGCGCTGCCCGTCGCATCGAAGACGACCGTCGGGAAATCGCCGTTCGTCAATTCAGAGACCCGCTCCTTCGCGCTCTGCGTCGCTTGCACGGTTTCATCGACACCGGCCCACTTCCGGCAGAAGGCGAGCCGTTCGTCCTGCAGATCCATCGCGATGACGCGCGCGCCGCGGTGCTTCGTGAAAGCCATGACGCCGAGGCCGATCGGACCGGCGCCTATAACAAGCGCCGTCTCGCCGGCGCGAAGCTCCGAGCGGCGAACGGCATGCGCTCCGATAGCAAGCGGTTCCAGTACCGCGGACTGATCGAGCGTCAATCCGTTCGTGACGAGCAAATGCGTGACGGGCACCGCGATCCGCTCCCTCATGCCGCCGTCGATATGGACGCCGAGCACTTTCATACCGGTACAGCAATTCGTCTTCCCGTTCCGGCAGGCAATGCAATCGCCGCAATGCATATAAGGGATTACCGCGACCTGATCGCCGGCTTTCACTTTGCCCTGCGGATCATCCGCCTGCTCGACAATCCCGGCCAGCTCATGTCCGAGCACCCGCGGGTAGGTGAAAAAAGGCTGATTGCCTTTATAAGCGTGCATATCGGTCCCGCAAATGCCGATTCTCCGAAGCTTGACGATTGCGGTTCCAGGCTGCGGCTGCGGCTCCTCCTGCAAGGTCATGCGCAGCTGACCCACCTGCTCACATACAATTGCTTTCATGGCCCAGATCTCCTTTTACCGGTTATTTTGTCCATTATATTCCGGCCTCCCGCTTGTCCAGCTCCGATTATGAACGGGCTGCAGAATCGCCAAGACTTCGCTCAGCAGCTCGTCGTCAAGCGGCTCGTCCGTCCATTCGATATTGCTGCGGATATTGGCCGGATTCGCGGTACTGACGAGCGTTGTGGGGATCCGCTCATTCGCGGTCGAGAATTGAACGGCAAGCTTCGTGAGGTCCGCGCCTCTCGCGGTACAGTGCTCCGCCGCTTCCTTGCAGAGCGCGCGAAGCTCCATGTCCGCCGGATGCCAATCCGGCGCCGGCCGCATGCTGAGCAGACCCATGGACAGCGGCGAGGCGTTAACGAGGCCAACCCCCTTCCGCTCCAGCAGCGGCAGGATATCAAGCAGAGAGATATCGTTTAACGAATAATGGCAATACGATAAGACCGCGTCCAGATCACGGTAAGCAAGCGATCGCTCAAACACGCCCAGCGGAAGCCCCGATACGCCGGAATAGCGGATTTTCCCCTGCTCCTTCAGCTTATCAAGCGCGGGGAAAGCCTCCTCGGCCACCTGCTCAAAGGGAACAAATTCAATATCGTGCAAATACAATATGTCGATATAATCCGTACCCAGACGCTGCAAGCTTTCGTCAACGCTGCTCATGATCCGTTTCTCCGAAAAATCAAACTCTTCTGCGCCATAACGCCCTGCCTTCGTCGACAGGATCAGCTTCTCCCTTGGCAGTCCGGCAATCGCCTTGCCCAGTACGGTCTCCGCCTTCGTCAAGCCGTAATACGGCGATACGTCGATCAAATTGACGCCCATATCCACGGCCGTATGAACCGTACGCACGCTTTCCGCCTCATCCGTCTCCCGGAACACCGACCCGAGCGACGACGCGCCAAAGCTAAGGACCGACACCTCCAGGCCCGTTCTTCCAAGCTTCCGATACTTCACTAACAGCCACCCCCGTCCTCTACAATATAACGCCATCCTTGAATATCGCGATTTCCTTAAAGCCGTTGCGCTCATTATTCGTCTGCCGCTCGCCCGAAGCGAGGGCGATCAGCTGCTCCCACATTTCATCGGTCAGCGTCTCCATGCTTTTGCCTTCGAGCAGCTGCCCGGCGTTGAAGTCGATCCAATTCTTCTTCCGCGCGGCAAGCTCGCTGTTCGTTGCGATCTTCACCGTCGGAACCGGCCCGCCGAACGGCGTCCCCCTGCCCGTCGTGAACAGCACGATATGCGCGCCGCCGGCGGACAATGCCGTTACCGAGACAAGGTCGTTGCCCGGCGCTTCCAGCAGGTTAAGTCCGCTGCTCGTAATCCGCTCTCCGTAAGGGACGACGTCCTGCACGATCGCATGACCGCC
Source organism: Paenibacillus harenae DSM 16969 (assembly GCF_000422465.1). Classification (GTDB taxonomy): domain Bacteria; phylum Bacillota; class Bacilli; order Paenibacillales; family Paenibacillaceae; genus Pristimantibacillus; species Pristimantibacillus harenae. The sequence continues at coordinate 271,123 of NZ_KE383846.1, forward strand.
CTTCTGCGTACAGCCGAGCGACTTCTCCTCGAGCGTGCTGATGCCGCCGTCCTTATTGCCGGGCGACGGGTTCTCGTAGATTTCCTGGTTATGCTTGATAAAATATTGCTTGAAATCATTGATCAAATGAACGATTTTGCCGAACACCCGCTCATCCGCCGCGCGGTTCATCAGAATCGTCTCGGCGCCGAACATTTCCGGAACCTCGGTCAGGATTGCCGTGCCTCCGGCTGCGATGAGCCGGTCGGATACCGCGCCGACAAGCGGGTTCGCCGTAATGCCCGACAGACCGTCCGAGCCTCCGCATTTCAGTCCGAGCTTCAGCCTCGATACCGGCACCGGTTCCCGAACGAACCGCTCGGCGTAAGCAACAAGCCCGTCGATCAGCTCCAGCGCTTCCTCGATCTCATCCTCCGCCTCCTGCGACTTCAGAAACTTCACGCGCTCCGCGCTATGCTCGCCGATGGCCTGCTTGAACGAATCGATCTGATTGTTCTCGCAGCCGAGCCCAATGACAAGCACGCCTGCCGCGTTCGGATGGTTCACAAGCGAAGCCAGCAGCTTCTGCGTATGGACAAGGTCATCGCCAAGCTGCGAGCAGCCGAACGGATGCGCAAAATGGTAAACGCCGTCTACGCGGCCTTCATACATTGCGTGAGCTCTTTTGGCCACGATTTCACATGTTTTGTTAATGCAGCCGACCGTGTTAATAATCCAAATCTCATTGCGGATACCGACCTCGCCATTGTCGCGGACAAAGCCTTGAAAGGTTCGCGCACCGTCAAGCGCGGGCTTCCTGGTTTCTCCCTGCGCGGCCGGCTCATAGGCATATTCGAGAATACCTCCGAGCCCCGTCCCCATATTATGCGTATGCACCCAGCGGCCGGGCTCCAAATCCTCCTTCGCCACGCCGATCGAGTAACCGAACTTAAGGACATGCTCTCCTTTGCGAACCGCGCGCGTTATAATCTTGTGCCCCTTCGGCACATCATCCAGCAGTTCGATCGTCTGTTCCGAGCCTTCGTCCGGGGCGGCGCCTGTTCCCAAAGTCAGCTTATCCCCTTTGGCATACGGCCGAAGCGCGACAATAACATGATCGTCCTCATGCAATCTTACCCAGCTACTCATTGGCCGTCCTCTCCATTTCCGCTATGCATTGACTTACCATTTCCGCTAACTCCGGCCACTCCGCAGCCAGATTACGTCCCCAAATCACGTCCAATCCGAGAAGCCGTTCTACCGTCGTATTCAGCGGCCAGCGCTGCTCCTCAGCGTTCGTCCATACCGCAGCGACGGTCTCCAGCATGCCGGCATCGTCCCGCACCGTATACGAGACGCCTCCAAGCGTCGACCCTACGAAGCCCGCCTCCGTCTGCTTCACCTTATAATACCGCAGCAAGCCGGCAAAGCCCCGAACAAGCCCTTGCGGCGCCTTCGAGCCGCTCCCTGCGTAATGAAGCAGCGACGGCAGCAGCCGTACCTTGAATTTGCTCAGACTGTTCATGGCGATATCCGACAAGCGGTGGCGGATGAACGGATTCAGGAACCGTTCGTATACCGTACCGGCGTATTCCAGCAATTCCTGCTCCGCAACCGGCAGCGCAGGAACGATTTCCTTCTCTACCGTATGGCGGACAAGCGGTCCCAGCACATCGTGCTCCATCGCTTCGCGCACCTGCTCGACGCCATGCAGCAAGCCGAGCGGCGTCATCAGCGTATGGGCGCCGTTCAAAATCCGAACCTTGCGCAGCTGGAACGGCTTCAGATCGTTGACCCACTGCACGTTAAGCCCCGCCTTGCGCAGCGGCAGCAGCTCCTCCATCTCCGGCTCCGCTTCGATTGCCCACAAATGGTACGGCTCGGCGGTGCTCAGCATCGGATCCTTATAGCCCCACTCGCCGAACCATGCCTCGGCCTGCGCCTCATCCGGGTACCCCGTTACGATCCGGTCGACGAGCGAGTTCAGAAACCGGTTATGCCGCACAACCCACTGCTTGAAGGCTTCGGGATAACCCCAATCCTCGCTGTAACGCAGCACGCAGCCGCGAAGCTCGTCGCCGTTACGCTCCAGCAGCTCGCACGGCAAGCAGATCAGGCCGCGGTCCGGATCTCCTCCGAAAAACGCAAACCTCCGGTAAAGCAGCTGCGTCAGCTTCCCCGGAAACGATTGCGCCGGCTGCCCTTCCGCCGGCTCCTCCGCGCGGTAGACAAGACCTGCCTCCGTTGTATTCGATACGACAAACCGGAGATCCGGGCTTTCGGCCAAAGCGAGATAAGCGTCCCAATTCGAATAAGGGTCAAAAGCCCGGCCAAACACCGAAATCACCTCAGTCCGCTGAACCCTCTCGCCCTTCTCCAAGCCGCGGATAACCAAGGTGTACAACCCGTCCTGTTTCGCAAGCGCCTCGATCTTCGGCTTGCCGCCCGGCCGGGGCTGCGTGACGGCGATGCTTCCGTCGTATAATCCCTGCTTGCGGCACTCGTGGATCATCCAATCGAAGAATCCGCGCAGGAAATTGCCTTCCCCGATTTGCAAAATCGTGACCGGCGACTGCTTCATTTGTTCATAGAAACCGAGCTGCTCATCCGTTAACTGACTTTGGCTTATATTTTTCATATCCGATAAAACTCCTTCGCGTTTAGTCCGTACAGCCGCTTCCGGTTTTCTTCCGTCCATGGCTCAGGCAGCCCTGCTTCCAATACCCGAACGACTTCGTCATAATCTGCCGCGAGCAGGCATACCGGCCAGTCGCTGCCGAACATGACCCGTTCCGGTCCGAACACCTCCAGCGCATGCCGGATATAAGCGGTGAAGTCTTCCGTCTTCCAATTGCCGTGATCCGCTTCCGTCACCATGCCCGACAGCTTGCAGTATAGATTAGGAAATGCGGCGATTCTCGCCATTTGGATTTTCCACGGCTCGAGGATTCCCTCCCGGATGCGAGGCTTCGCGATGTGGTCAATGACCGCATGCAGTCCGGGAACGAAATCAAGCAGCTCCAGAACGGGCTCAAGCTGATGCGAGACAACGAGCAGATCGACCGGAACATCCTTCTCCGCCAACCATGCGAGCGCTTCCACAGAGTCCGGCTTCAGCACCTCGCGAGCGTCCGGCATCTCCTGAATCATGACGCGGATGCCGACGAACTTAGGGTGCTTCGCGAACCGTTCGTAATGGCTCCGGCAATCGGGATCGGCGGGATCGAGCCAACCCACAACACCGAGAATCGAATCCGATGCTTCGCTGAGCGACAGCAAATATTCCGTTTCCGCCAGTGTTGGAGCCGCTTGCACGACGATCGTGCCGTCCAGCTTATGCTTATTTAAATGAGCCTCCAAATGCTCCGGCAGGAAATTCCGGTACAGCGCCGGAATTTCCGGCGTGATCCAGCCGTAATCGCCCCGCTCGATGCTCCAATAATGCTGATGCGCGTCTATTCTCATTTTTTCGCCCCTTTACCCGGCTAATCCCTCTTCCTTTCCATTATAAAAAACAAGATTCATGCATGAAATAATCAATAAACGCTTATTTGTACTCTTTTTTGATATTTGCTACAATCAGGCTGACAAATATGGTTAATGAGGTGTTAGCATGAATCCTTATCGCAAAAGGTTCGACGCCCAGGCCGCTTTCCCTTTCGAATGCGTCTACCGGGACACGAAGACGGCGCAAGCCGAGCTGCCCGACCATTTGCATGATTGGTATGAGCTTGTTTATTTATATAGCGGCAAAGGCACCTTTTTCATCGATCAAACTCTATATGACGCCGCGGCCGGCGACATCTTCCTCATTCCCGGCAATACGATTCACCGTTCGTTTCCCGATCCGGAAGACCCGAAGACCTCGACGGCCTTGTTCTTCAGCGCGTCTCTCGTGCACAGCCCGCCGCTTGGCGACTCGTTCACCTTTCTGCGCTGCTTCGAGCAGGCCAAGCGCCGGAAGGCGTATAAGCTCTCGGCGGCCGAAGACGAGAAGCGGCTGCTGGTCTCTCTCATCGAACGCATCCGTCACGAAGAAGCCGATAAGCTCCCGGGTTACCGTCAGGCGGTACTGCTGCAGCTTCAGCATATTCTGCTGCTGCTTGGCCGGGCAGCGTATCCGGCGGAGAGTGAGGCTCCCGCTCCGTCCTCCCTTCCCGGCTGGATGAAGGAAACTCTAACCTATATCGACGAGCATCCTGAAAGCCCGCTAAGTTTGTCTCAGCTGGCGAAGCGCGCTTCCGTAACGCCCGCTCACTTCTCCCGCGTGTTCAAAAAGCTGACCGGCATGAACGTGACCGAATACGTCACGACCAAGCGAATCCTCCGGGCCAAAGAGCTGCTCATCGCGTCCGACGCCAATATCGCCGAGATTGCCGAGCGCTGCGGCTTCGAGAGCCTGCCTCATTTTCACCGGATGTTCAAGAAGCTGACCGGCATGACCCCTTCGCATTATAAGAAAAGCGAATAATTGATTGATTTGACGGTTATGATTAGCGGATACCGATTCTATGAATCTCTCATATGTTATATAGCAAACAACAAATTTGCTGGCAGGAGGTTCGCACATGGTCCGCTCTAACGTCAAGACTTATAAGTATAAGGTCGGCAAGAACAACTTCATCGTCATAAACATTTTTCAAACCTCGCAGGCAAGCGCCGAGCAAGGAAACGTGCTCGCAAGCAACGCAGCCACCGTGCAGATTGTGAAACAATCCAAGTCCAAAAAATCCAGATCCAAAAAAGGCTAGACTCACCCTCAACTGGCAAACCGGCCCGGTTCGCAAGAAAGGGGGTGATCACAATGGCATACTTTGGACAAAAGAAAGGCAAGAAATCCAAGCGCTCGAATGTTGTAAAATGGGGCAACGGCAAAACTAAAGTTAACGTGAACCAAAGCGCTTTCGCATTCATCAATCAAGGCGGAAACGCATTTGCAATCAACGCAACCGATATCGGCGTCGTCCGCATTCGTCCCGGCCAAGGATAATGAAGCAAAAAAAAAGGACTCCGGCAGGCTTAATGCCTGTCTGGAGTCCTTTGCTTTTGCCCTTGCGGCGGCATCAGCCCGGCTCGCGTTAAGCCCCGAACAGCCGCATCAGCAGGATTCCCGCAAACGCGAGCGCGATCCCCGCGACTTCGGTTTTCGTAAACTTCTCCTTCACGACGAATCTCGTATAGAGCAGAACGATTAAGACGTTAAGCGCCGTTACGGCGGATACGAGACCCGCTTTGCCGAGATCGAATGCGGTTACGATCAGCATCATGCCGACCGCGTTCGTCGTGCCGACGGCGAGTCCGACAAGAAATGTGCGCCGGCCGCTCCAGGCGCCAGTCCCGGCTGCCGCTTGTTCGCTTGCGGCATGGCCCGAAAGCCTCACCGCTCCGCCCGCTGCCAGACGAACACGTTCCGCCGCCTTCCGCTTTCCTATTTCCTTCCTCGCGTCGCGCAGCCACCACAGCCCGAAGCAGCACGCCCCCGTCAAGAACATGAAGAACGTCGTTGGAAACAGCTCCGCCTCCATCATCGTCGACCACTTGCCCGACAGGTCATTCCCCGCGAACAGCAGCATAGCCAGCAAGCCCCACTGCGCGCCCTGCAGATTACGGAGCGAGATGTCGTTCGAGAGCCTGACGAGCAGTACGCCGCCGATGATGATGACGAACGAGATCAGCTGCATCGCCTGCAGCTTCTCTTGCCACAGCGCGAAAGCCGCGATAACGACGACAACCGAAGGCAGCGCCGTAAGAATCGCGACGAGCGACGCCTTGCCGACCGCAAAGCCCTTGAACATGCTTGCATTCGCCCCGAATGAAAAGAGTCCCATTTGAATGCCGATAAGCGCGGCGACCGTCCAGTCCGAGGAGAAAACCAGCGCGCACCCCCCGCTTATGACCGCGCCCATCGTAAACGTCCCAAAGAGCAGCAGATTACGGTTCAGCGGCTGCTGACTCGTCCAGTGATACAGAATTCCGCGCAAACCGAAGCTAAGCGCCGCGAACACGGAATAGGTAAGCCACATCATAGCCAGCCCCTTTTTTTACTCATTCGTGTGTGAACATAACAGAACCTATCATAACAAGCCGAACCTCATTTGTCTGTAGAAAGAAATTAAACTGTTGGCTGTTATTGGAACAAAACGTATAATAAACGATAGCGGCTGCCGGTCTTACGGACATTCCGCGTCCAATCTACGACATAGCAAGGGGATACCTATGGCAAACGCTGCAAAAAGACCGTATTTGCCCGAGCTCGACATCGTCAGAGCCTTCGGCATTATGGCGGTCGTCATGATTCATGCCACATCATCGGTCGTCGCCAATTACGATCATCATTCTACGCTGTACCCGCTGTATGTTTTTCTGAATGTGTTCTCCAAATTCGCCGTTCCGGTCTTTATTTTTTTGAGCGGCTTCGTCTTGTTCTACAACTATATCGATAAGCCCTTCACCGCCCGTACCTTCGGGGAGTTCTATAAGAAGCGCCTTTCGAAAACGCTCGTTCCGTTTCTGGTTTTCTCCTGCCTGTATTGGGGCTTTACGAGGCTGCATAGCTTCGGTTTTACCGATATAAAGACGTTTATCGGCTATTTTACGAATGCGGTTTTTCTCGAGAAGCTGCTCATCGGCAAGACGTATACGCATCTTTATTTTGTCGTCATCATCATTCAATTTTACATACTGGCTCCGCTTATGCTGTATGCGGTCAAGCGGCTTCCCTGGCTCGGCAAGCATATCGTCTGGATCGGGCTGCTCGCGCAGTGGGCATTCATCTACAAGCTGGCTGATGCATTCCATTTGATCTATCGCGGCAGCTACTCATTTACGTATATGCTGTATTTTGCCGCCGGTGCGTTCATCGGCATGTATTACATAAAGCTGGCCACCTGGATCAAAGTGTCGAAGCAGCATGCTACTCCGCGTAAAATAACGGCTTGGATTGCGCTGTGGACGCTGTTTCTGACGACAAGCATGGCCGAGGTCTATGTGTATTACCGCTACCTGATGGAAGGCCGGTTCGTGCTCAGTCCGAAGCTGCTGGAGCTGGTGAATGAGGTTCACTGCGTTACGGCGGGCATTGTGCTCATTCAGCTTTCCTATTGGATCTATGCGGCGTGGAATAAAACAATCGTCAAGGCGCTTATTCATATCGGAGCGGTCTCCTTCGGCATCTACCTGCTGCATCCTCTCTTTCTGTTTGCTTACAGGAAAATGGACATTGGCGGCAATTCGATCCTCTACCATTTGTGGGTTGCCGGCGGATTTGTGATAGCAATGGCCATCCCGTGGCTGATCGTATCGGTGTGTGCCCGTTTCAGATGGCATTGGATCTTGTTCGGCCCGCTCCCGGTGAAGAAGAAGCGGACGGCTGTGCCGGAGCAGACCGGTGTGCAAGCGTAAACTTTCTGCGAAAGTAGTGCAATAAGAACAGCCGTCCGATCTTTTTTCGCAAAAAACGCGGGCGGCTGCTTTTTTTTGGGGTTGGCGTATCCGGCTATCCATCCCGTTCGGAAAGAAATCTTGTAACGCTATAAAGGCTTCTAGTTATGATAAGGCTCCAAAAAAAGCTAATAGGGTTTCTAGTTAAGCTGGCTTCTAGTTGCGCTAAGTTCCAAATTACGCTAAAAGGGTTTCTATATAAGTTGAACGAAAGAAACGAAAGCGTGGAGCGGAGAGAGCAAATCGTTCTGGAGAAACGAAGTGGTCGCTTTTTGCAGTCCAAAAAACCATTTGGCTGGAACAGCGATCGTAAGAATGATTTACTCTCGCAGCGATAACTGCTGATGTAAATCAATCGTTCAACTTAGTTACGATATATTGGATCTATGTTAAGGGTTCTAAGTTACTATAAGGTTCCAAACTACACTAAAGAGCCCCCGAGTCACGCTATATTGGAAACCATCCATGGTAAAGGCGCCATTTTATACATAACCTCGGGCTATACTGGATTATAAACAGTGATTTGGTCTCAAGCGCCTCATTTAGGCGGCTGCGCTATTTCTTCGATGTAGAAAATACAGGATAGCTTGCCAAATTGGGGAATATGAACAAAGTTACTGGAGAAATTACAGGATAGGGTCGGGCGGTTGATCTTGAAATTAGGAAGCCCTGCTACTGACCCTGAGATTCATGAAGTCCGGTAACTGATCTTGAGATCAGGAAGCCTGGTGACTGACCCTGAGATCAGGAAGCCTGGCGACTATTCCTAACGGTTATAGGACAGGGCAGCCTGCGTGCAAATTCAAATAGGGAGTGAATACGATGGCGGCATTTCTGGATTCGAATATATCGCTTGGCGAGGTGAAGCTGAAGGTTAGCCGGCTGGACAAGTCGATCCGTTTTTACGAGGAGGTTGTCGGGCTGCGGGTACTGGCGCATGATGCGGATAACCGCACGGCTTCCTTTACCGCCGACGGGCAGCACGCGCTGCTCGTACTGGAGGAAATACCGAATGCGGCCGTGCCGCAGCGCCGGTCCTACGCGGGACTGTACCATTTCGCGCTTCTTGTGCCGGATCGCCGCTCGCTGTCGTTGTCGCTGCGCAATTTGCTGCAAAGCGGCATCTATATCGGTCAAGCCGATCATCTGGTCAGCGAAGCGTTATACATATCCGATCCGGACAATAACGGCATCGAGATTTACGCGGACCGTCCGCGGGAACTGTGGAAGAGAGATGCCGGCGGCAATTATGTGATGGCCAGCGATCCCATTGCATGGGACAGCCTGATAGCGGAAAGCGGAGATGCGGAATGGAACGGCTTGCCGCCGGAAACGGTTATAGGCCATATCCATTTGCATGTCGGCAGTTTACGGGAATCGAGGGACTTCTATGAGAATAAGCTCGGCTTCGACGTCGTAGGCGACTACGCCCAAATGTCAGCCGTATTCGTCTCGGCAGGCGGCTACCATCATCATATCGGGATGAATATTTGGGCGGGAGCCGGCGCGACTCTTCCGCCTTCCCTTACGACAGGGCTTGACTACTTCACGATTGCATTCCCAAGCGCTGCTGCCCGCGAGGCTCTGCTCTCGCACCTATGCAACGAGGTAGCCGGCGTCGCGGAGCAGGATGGCGCATATATCGTGCACGACCCTTCCGGCATTGCCATTCGTCTTGTTCTTAATCATTAATCGGAGCTAGCTTCTTAGCCATAGATCATACGGTATGTTTTCGGAGATACGCCTTCCGCTGCACGAAAAACGCGTATAAAATAACTCGCTTGGGCGAAGCCGCAGCGGGCTGCAATCTCCGTCACGGATAATGCCGTTGTCGACAGCAGCTGCTTGGCTGCCACGATGCGGCATTCCGTCACATAATGATTCGGCGTCTTGCCCATGACCTGCCGGAACAGCCTCAGAAAATGATAAGGACTGTAGCCTGCAAGCTCCGCCATTCGTTCCAGGCTCCATGCTTCCTCGCACCGATGACGAATGTGATCGGCAGCCATGCGGATCGTGTTGCTTTTCTCCAGCGCGGTCGCCCCTTCCAGCCGCTCCGAATGCTGAGCCAACTCCACTAATATTTCATAGAGAAGCGCCGACAGCCGCGGCTCGTTTCTTGTCTCGAACGGACTGCAGAGCGCATACATTTCCTCCGTCAGCTCCTTGAACCTTTCCCGCTTGGAGAACGTGAACGGCAAGCCGCCGAAATCCTCGGCTTCCCGAAGCATCGGCAGAGCCATTTCCGCGTCAAAATGAATCCACCGCACATCCCACGGATCATGAACGTTTGAACCATACTCCTGCTTTGCCAGCTTCGGAAACAGAAAGCCGTCCCCTGCCTGCAGCTGCAATCGCTTCCCGCTGCTTTCATCCACGACGTAACCGCTCCCGGCAAAAATAAGATGAAGATTGTAATGCTTCAGCTGTCCCCGTTCCCTCCGCTCCGCATGCTGAGGAAAGTCCTTGTAACGGCCGGCTAAATCAGGATAACAAATATAATGGGTAAATGACGGATACGGCACGACATAGTGCTGCCTCATCGCTCCAGTTCCCCCTCCTCGTCCAACTCCGCAATTTTGTATTACGAATAGCAGGATATTATTATTTACTGCGGTATATATAGATTTTACAATAAATAATAACTGATTTCATTCGCAATATATTCTTATATTAGAACCATAAACTTGTCTAGGAGGAGCATACCATGAAGCATACCGAATCGCTTAACGAGTTTCGCCTTGGCGTCTGTTATTACCCCGAGCATTGGCCCGAGGAGCTGTGGGAGGACGACTTCCGGCGGATGCGCGAGCTCGGCTTCTCGGTTGTCCGCGTCGCTGAATTTGCCTGGTCGATATTCGAGCCGGAGGAAGGGTCGTTCCAATTCGGTCTTTTCGATCGCGCGCTGGACCTCGCCCACAAGCACGGTCTGAAAGTCATTATCGGCACGCCGACCGCCACCCCTCCCGCTTGGCTCACTCATCGTTATCCTGAGGTGCTGAACGTAACGCAGGATGGAGTTACGCTTCATCACGGTCTCCGCCGCCATTATAATTACAGCAGTCCGAAATACCGCGAGCTGTCCGCCGTCATTGTACGCCGTATGGCCGAGCATTATAAGAACCACCCCGCCGTAATCGGCTGGCAGATCGACAATGAATTCAACTGTGAAATCAGCGAATTCTATTCCCCTGCCGATCATGACGCCTTCCGGGAATGGTGCAGATCGAAATACGGCACGCTGGACAAGCTGAACGATGCATGGGGAACCGTGTTCTGGAGCCAGACCTATACCGGCTGGGAGCAGGTATTTCTTCCTCGCCCTACGCCGGCGCATAAGCAGCCGAATCCTCATCAGGCGCTTGATGAGAAACGCTTTATTTCCGACAATACGATCTCTTATGCCGGAGAGCAGGCGGCTATTTTGCGGGAAGTTGCGCCTCATCACTGGATAACGACAAACGGCCTCTTCGGCCACTTGGACAGCCACCGGATGAACGACGATTTGCTCGACTTTTTCAGCTACGACTCGTATCCGCAGTTCTCATCGATTTATTACGACCGGAACGAGGAGAATCCGCTTGCGGATCGGAGCTGGAGCCAGACCCTGGGTGCGGTTCGCTCGATCTCGCCGAACTTCTGCATTATGGAACAGCAGGCCGGACCGGGCGGCTGGGTGAACCGGATGGATATGCCGTCGCCTAAGCCGGGCCAAATGCGGCTGTGGACTTACCAATCCATCGCGCACGGCGCGAACATGGTGCTCTACTTCCGCTGGCGGACGGCCGCCTTCGGCAATGAAATCTACTGGCACGGCATTAACGATTATCATAACCGTCCGAACCGCAGAGTCCGCGAAGCGGGACAGATCGGCGCTGAGCTTGCCAGTGCCGGAAACCGCATCGCATCGACCCGGTATACGGCTGATATCGCGCTGCTTCGCGATTATGACAATGAATGGGACGGCGAATACGATGTGTGGCACGGCCCGTTCTCCTGGCAAAGCGGCAAAGCCTGGTTCAAGGCGCTGACCCGCCGCCATATTCCGAGCGATACGCTGTATGTGCGCAAAAGTACGACAATCGAGGATTTGAAGCGCTACAAGGTGCTCGTCTATCCGCATCCGGCCATTATGCGCGACGAGACGGCTGCGCTTCTGGAGCAGTATACGAGGGAAGGCGGCATCGTTATTTTCGGCTGCAGGACGGGCTACAAGGATGAACGCGGACATTGCTATATGCGTCCATTCCCGGGCGCGGCGGCCGGTCTTAGCGGTATTTCCGTCGAAGAGTTCACGATGGTTAAGGGTACGAGGGAAGCGACCTTTATGGAGTGGGACGGAGATGATGCCGTTACGACTCCTGCCGATTCCTTCAACGACGTGCTGCTGCCGGAGAGCGATTCCGTTGAAGTCGTGGCCCGCTATGCCTCCGACTATTATGCAGGCAAGCCTGCCGTAACCAGGAATAAGTTCGGCGAAGGCGAAGCTTGGTACTTCGGCGCCGTGTTCAATGAGGTTTCGGCCGGCCGGATTATCGAACGGCTTGGCCTGATGTCGCCGACAGCCGATTGGCTGACGCTGCCCGAGCAGGTCGAGCTGGCGATTCGTCAGGACGATGCGGCCTCCTTCTGCTTCCTGCTCAATTTCAGCGAGCAGCCGGCGGAGATTACGCTTCGCGAAGAGAAGACGGATCTGCTCACAGGGCGCAAGCTCAGCGGAGCGGTTACGCTTGAAGGCTTCGGCGTGGTCGTGCTCAGCTAATACACAGACCTCATTCAGCGGAGGATGCTTCGGCATCGCTTCGCGGGATGAGGTCTTTTTTTTCCCCGTACTTGATCTCTATGTTACGGTATCGATTAGGCTAGCAGGATAAAACAAATATAATCAATCAATCCAATCCCCAGCCGTCGCCGCTCCTCCTCCAGACCGAGTCTAAAGCATGCTGAAGGCTGTATCCTCTTAAAATGGATTTGTTTTACAATAGCTGTAGCGAAAAAACAATCGACGGCGCGATAAATCGATTCTATTTAGGAGGTGCCCTTAATGCCTGTATTGGAAGTCCGGAATTTAAAAAAAGCTTACGGCCAGGTTACGGCTGTAGCGGACATCAGCTTCTCGGTAGAGGCCGGGGAAGTATTCACGATCATCGGCCCGAACGGCGCCGGGAAAACAACAACGCTTGAAATGATTGAAGGACTCGTAACGCCGGATGCCGGCCAAATCGAGTTCGGGCCTTTGAACTGGGCGAGGAATAGCGAGCAGATTAAGGTGACGATTGGCGTTCAGCCGCAATCGAGCGCGCTTTTCGACCTGCTGACGGTGGAAGAAAATCTCGATCTGTTCGCCAGCTTTTATCCAAAATCGCGGCCAACCGCAGAAGTGCTCGATATGATCAGCTTAACCGACCAGCGCAATAAGCATGTCAAGAAGCTGTCCGGCGGACAGAAGCAGCGTCTGGCGATCGGGCTTGCCATGATTAACGATCCCGCGCTGATCTTCCTCGATGAACCGACGACCGGGCTCGATCCTCAGGCAAGGCGCAACATTTGGGATATCATCCTGAAGCTGAAGGAGCTCGGCAAGACAACTATTCTCACGACGCATTACATGGAAGAAGCCGAGAAGCTGAGCGACCGCGTCTGCATCGTCGATCAAGGGAAGATCGTCACGCTGGACACCCCTGCCGCACTTATCGAACGCCTGACGAAGGAACGGGAGGTCAGGCTCACTCTGATGGACGGCGAAGCGGCTGCGATAGAGACCGAGAAGATCGCTCTCCTTCAAAGCTCCGTCGTACGAACGAACCGCGAAGGCGACTCGCTCCAGCTATGGACGACGCAGCCTGAGGAGACGTTGTATGAGCTGTTCGGCTTTACCAAGGACCGCGGATTCCGGGTCGAGCAAATCTCGATCCATGAAATGAGTCTGGAAGACGTGTTCATTGCCTTCACCGGCAAAGAATGGAGGGACTAATGAATAACAGCAAACAATTTGCCAAAATGTTCACCGCTCAGATCAAAATGATGTTTCGCGAGAAACAGGTATGGTTTTGGAACATCTTTTTTCCCATTATCTTAATGGTCATCTTTATGATTATTTTCGGCGGCGGCTCAAGCGACAGCTTTAAAGCGAAAATCGCCGTAGTCGACCCGCAGCCGAACGCGACGTCGGGCATGCTGCTCGAGCAGCTGCGGCAAATACCGGTGCTCGAATTTGAAGATGACGCGCCAGTCAGCAAGGAGATTGGTACGGAGTGGGTGGAGAAGCAGGACATTAACGCGCTCATTATACTCCCGGAATCGGAGAGCGCGGCAACGGTTCAGCTTATCGTGAACAAGGAGGATGAGCAGGGCGTTACGACGCAGGCGGTCGCCGGCGTTTTGGATAAGCTGGTTCAGCAGGCTAACCTGGCTGTCGCCGGCGCGACGGAAACCTTCCGTATGACGACGGAATCCGTGTCGTCCGGCGCCGACGACCTGAGCTATGCGGATTTTCTGCTCACGGGGATGATTGGCCTATCGGTAGCGCAGGGCGGATTGTTCGGCATGGTCGAGCTGGTCGATATGCGCCGCCGCGGCTTGATGACCCGCCTGCGCATGACACCCGCCAATATGAACCTCTACGGCATGGCCGGCATGCTCGTCCGGCTTATGCTCGGCATCATTCAAATCGTTATTTTATCGCTGATCGGGGTGTTCGGCTTTGGCGCGAGTCTGCACATTAATGTGTTCAGCCTGGCCATTGCCCTTATAGCCGGGGGACTCGTTTTCAACGCAATGGGCTACCTCTTCTCGTCCTTCAGCAAAACGATCGAGGCATACATGGGAATGGCCAACATCGCGAGCATGCTGATGATGTTCCTCAGCGGCGTCTTCTTCCCGCTCGAGACGCTGCCGGAATGGCTGCAGCCGGTTACGCAGGTTCTGCCGCTTACTTATTTCGTTGACGGCATGCGCGACGGCCTCATCTACGCTTCCGGCATCGCGTCCAGCGCCTTCTGGATCGGAATCGGCATCATGATCCTGTGGGGAGTCGTTTCCTTCCTGATCGGTTCGCAGGTCTACAAAACGAAATCAATCTCTGCTACAAGGTAGACAGCTTACGAAAAGAAGCAGAGCCAGATGCGAAAGGCATCTGGCCTGCTTCTTTTTTGCTCGGGTGGGGAATTATATTTTGAGCGCCGCATGCCGGAGGCTGGACTTCTCAATTTGAATGGTCGCATGCTCGATATGGAACTGCGCCGCGATTTGCTTGATCGCCTCCTGCAGCACCGCTTGGCAATCGGCGTGATCCTCGACAAGGAGATGGCAGCTTAAGGAATCGAGTCCCGACGTAATCGTCCAGATATGAAGATCATGAACCTCCTTCACGCCGGAGATGCGCTGCAGCGCCGCTGTCACCTGCCCCGCGTCCACGTTCGCCGGTGTTCCTTCCATCAGGATATGGACGGTAGAGGTAACGATGCCCCAAGCACTTTTCAAAATAAGAAGCGCAACGACGACACTAATAATCGGATCGGCGATATACCAGGAGAATAAGGACATTAGTATTCCGGCAATAATCGCGCCGACTGAGCCGATCGCATCGCCGATGACGTGCAGGTAAGCGCTGCGCACATTCAAATTATCCTTCACATCGGCCTTCCGCATGAGAAACCACGCGCTTGCCAGATTGGCCAGCAGGCCGATAACCGCGATGACCATCATTGCTCCGCTGGCTACGGTCGGCGGCTCCGTGAACCTCTCGACAGCTTCGGCAATGATGAATGCCGCAATTACGAATAACGTGACCCCATTCAATAATGCCGCCAATATTTCGAAACGATGAAAGCCGTATGTCCGTTTGGACGACGCCGGCCTTGCGGCAATCCACATCGCAGTCAAGCTTAGCGCCAGCGCGGCCGTATCGCTAAGCATATGTCCGGAGTCCGACAGCAGCGCCAAGGAGTTGGTAATCAAGCCGCCGACAAACTCCAGAAGCATAATGCCCCCGGTGATAAAAAGGGCGATGAGCAGGCCGGCTTTATTGTTCGGCCCGTGCGAATGGCCGTGATGGCCATGGTGGTGATGTCCGTGATGGCCATGACGATGGCTGTGCGAATGACCGCCCGGGCTTGCGCCGCGGTCTTGTCCGCCGCTGCCGTGACTATTCTCGTTGCGATCGTGGCTGCACTCAGCGCCATGACCTTGCTTTCCATGCTCATGGTTACATTCGTCGCCATGGCTTTGCTTCTCGTCATGCTTATGGTCGCAAGCCTTTCCGTGCTCATGCTGATGCTCGACCTGTTTTCCCGCATAATGCTCTTGACCTGACTTACTCATCCCATTTTCCCCCGTTTTCAATCCGAAATCCTATGCCGCACTCTGAACGTTAATAAGATATAACATATGAACATGTGTTCATATGTATTATATGAAAAATCATGTATGGTTGCAATAGGCTCGCTCAATGGATTCCATCCTTATCCATGCTTCCCCGCGCTCCAGCAACTCATGCTTACAACCAACATCCTATTCAAAAACACAATACTCGGCACAATGATACGCATGTCAAACAGGACTGCGTTTAAGCAGAACACTCTGAACCGTAAAATTCAAAAAAACCACGCAAAATGCCCAGCCCTGTCAGGACGAAGTGCATTCATCGTAGTTTCTTCTTTGAATTACTCTTATCCATGCTTCAAATGCTGCAGCGTCAGCATAATCATCTGCTCCACATGATCGTCGTCAAGCGAATAGAATACCGTCTTGCCAACCTTTCTGCGCTTCACGATGCGCATATTCCGCAGCAGCCGCAGCTGATGGGACACGGCCGATTGGCCCATATGGAGCACTTGCGTCAAGTCGTGAACGCAGAGCTCCGACTGCACGAGCGCATGAATGATTTTCACCCGCGTCGGGTCGCCCAGCGCCTTGAACAGATCAGCAAGCTGAACGGCGGTCGTCTCATTAATCAGCTTGCTGCGCACACTCTCTATGTTCGTATCCGAGCCCGCGCATGTATCATCGCAAGCGGCTGTCCCTTGATTATCCATGCTCATCCCACCAACCCTGTCAGTCTTGATGCTTATTATATCATGCTTCGCCTGGCGCTGCTTATATCCCGCCTTGTTTGCGGAGCTTGAGCGCATGCATCCCGACAATCAAGAAAGAGCCACTCGAGGTAGAACACAATCAAAAATCGTCCGAACAAACCTGCAAGCACGTCAGGAGTGAACTGGCCATCGTTGCGGCTAGTCGATCGGATAACTTCGGCAAGAACGTTTTAAAATAACAAAATACGTTCAAAACTATTTTTTAATTACCATACAATCCCCTGTCGGAAACTGTACAATATCAGCCTTGAAGGCTTTGGCTACAGTTGTCGCAAGAGCCAGCAATTCCTCTTCATCCTTTGCCAGCAACGTCAGCGGCTGACCACCCAAATAGCGGTTTTTATCGGTCGTCACAAAAGCCAAAATACCTTGAATTTCTTTACTCATTTATTCTTTCCTCCCACTACGCTCGCATTCAATAATCGGTGCGTTTTCTTTACGCTTTCAAGCAAGGGAGTATTCAATATGGTCTCTTTCAACAGATCGAAGTTATGCACGATGGGGACTAGTACAATGATAACTCGTCCATCCATCAAATTTTGAAAACAGTATCGTTTTTTTCCTATCGCCCGGGTAGCTTCAAATAATACCGCCTGGCGTTGGCCGAAATGCTCCAAAACAATACGGAGATGAGGCTCGCGAGGATGAATTACGGCAGCAATACCTTCCTCCGAGAAAAACTTCTTTGCCTCCTCTTCACCTGCAGCATTGGTAACAAACAGCCCGTCCACGTAAAGTTCGGAACCTTTGATTTCGATTTCCCCCTGCGTTATGGTAGCGATGTCCTTGACTTGCTTGCCTTTCGTAAATCGCCGTAGGAGGACGAATACTAACAGGCCAATCAGCGTACCGGCGACAATTTCGATCCAATCAGACAAATTCAGGAGCTGCATGGTCACACTCGTTGCAAAGGCGACAAGCAGAGCAAAATAATTCCTTGCTTCGAACGTTTTGGCGATACCGTCAATGTAAGAGTCACCGCGAATCGTATACTCGGTTTCTTCCAAGTCCCGCAGACTATCCCTTTCGGTCTTCCTCACTTCACGAAATTGTTGAATCGCAAGAGACAGGAAAGTAACAGCGACAAAGTTTTCGGTCATTAGGGTAGGTATGATAAAGGCGCCCAAAGCGGCTGCCAAGGCTCCCGTTACAAAATGAATCAAATATCCGTTCGGATGACTCGGGTATTGTCTGTAATCCTGCTTTATAGTCAGGGCTCGTGCCAGCGTCCCTATAATAGTTGCCGTAACGATCATCACGAGATACGGCATGGAAATGATATCGCTGCTATCCATCAATCTGTCTCCTTTTCATATAGTAAGGATTCATAATCGTTCTGTGTGTCGATGTCGATAAAACATTTTGCGTCATGCCAATCGATCATCATGCTTTTCTCCTTACCAACGTTCTGTATCATTCGCCGTGCTCCTTCATCGCCTTGCAGCTGTAAGAGGTCCGGGAACATACAAGAGTCAAACAATACGGGGGGACGGGGGATACCCTCATAACGAGCGGCAATGAAAGCTTTGTTCTCATTGTTATATTGACTTACCATGTGATCTATCATCACTGCATTAACAAACGGCTGATCCGCCAGTATGACCAGAACGGCATGCGCCTGCAAACCTTGAACTCTCATTAATCCGCATTTTAACGATTCTGCCATGCCGAGACGAGCTGTTTCGCAAGGAACATGGATCCATTTCCGGCGGTGAGGGTTCTCGAACATAAAAGAAGGGATCCAATCCAAGGAATCCTCCGCTTGGGTTACAACGGCTACACCATTCAACAAGGATGCCGCCGCCGCTTCCAGAGCAATGCTGCCAAGCGGTCTAGCTCCGACAGGCAGACACAATTTGGATCTGCCCATTCTCCTGCTCCGGCCGGCCGCCAGATATATTCCCCAGATCATTCTTATCCTCTCCCCTCCTTAGACGATCGGCTTTTATGACATCCCCAAGTATGCTTATCGCTATCTCTTCCGGACCCTCGGCTCCAATGGGAAGGCCAACGGGTGAATGAAGCCAACTCGGAATCGCCCCCCCTAGCAACCTTGCGGTACGTTCCCTCGAACCCAAGATCCCAAAATACTGCAGCTTTTTAGATATCAAGGCATGAATAATTTGTTGATCTTTTTGAAAATGGTGGGTCATTACGATCACGGAATCGCGCCTTGAGAATGGAAAATCGGCTGCAATCGTATCCGGTAATCCGATCACCCGTTCATTAGCTTCAGGGAAATGGATATGATTGCAAAGTGCCGGGCGCCAATCAGTAACGACAACATGGAATCCGGCTCTGGCGGCAAAACTGACAAGCGGCTTTGCATCCGGACCCGCGCCAAAAATAATCAGACGCGGTTTAGGCTCAAAGAACTGGATAAAGAACCGTTCCGTTGGTTGACAACTCTCTTTCAATCCTTTCAATCCGGCCTTTCGGTTGGCAAATAGCCGGTCCAAATGCTGCGGTATCGCGCCGGACCATTTGCCAAACCACTGGTTGTTTTCTGAATAAAATAAATAATCGGTAACCGTCCACTCCTCTGACAGCCTTTTGATATGAAGCAAGGATATTCCATCGTTCAGTTGGCGCCGCAAATTATGTAAATGTTCCGTCTGCTCGCCGTCCAACGGCTCCATTAGAACATGCAGGATACCGTTGCAGCCGTGTCCTTGTCCCCATGACAAATCGTCCTCAGCGCTTAAATCATAAACCACGGTTCGAGAAACACCTTCTTCCCATACCAGCGGGGCTCTTTCCGCAAGATCGTCATCCAGACATCCGCCGCTTAAGAGCCCAACCCGCTTATGGTCCTCCGTTAAGAGCATCATCGTTCCCTCTTTACGGTAAGCCGAACCCTCAACCCGGATAATCGTAGCTAACAGCTTCTGTCCGTTCGTATCTGACAGAGCGTCCAATACATCATATAAATCTCCCATGGCACACCTCGCCTGAAAATCGAATTGTTATACAATATAACCAATCAGGTGCCAACTAAACCGGGAGCAGGTTTGGTATCGAGTAGTCTTATAGTTAAATGGATATAATACGATTTGGGATGTACCTATTAAATAATGAATATGAGGAATCCATAGATGACGATTGGAGATAGCATTTTCAGAAAAGAAGCCCTTGAGAAGGTTACCGGCACAGCAAAATATACGGATGACTACCATTCCCCGGCTATGCTGCATGCAAAGCTGATCGTTAGTCCGCATGCCCACGCCAAGATCAAATCGATCGACATCTTGGAAGCACAGAAAGCCCCCGGCGTACGTGCCGTTGTTACGGGACAAGCGGAATTCCCGCTCACCGGCGAAGAAATTCACGACCGTCCGCCTATTGCATTCGGAAAGGTTCGTTATCATGGCGAACCTGTTGCGGCGGTAATAGCGGACACTCTTCAATTGGCAAAGAAGGCTGCAGAGCTGGTAAAGGTAACTTACGAGTCTTTACCTGTGGTCAATTCTCCATCCGAAGCCCTGAGCACAAGCGCTCCGCTCGTTCACGAGAATTTGGGGCAGTATGAAAAGATCCAGCATGTTTTTCCGGAACCAAACACCAATATTGCAGACCGGATCAAAATTCGCAAAGGCAATATGGAGATTGGCTGGCAGGAAAGTGAAGTGACCGTGGAAACCAATTTCTCGTTCGGTCCTTCCGATCATGCCGCCATGGAAACGCGGTGCGCAACCGCCGAAATTCGTCCGGACGGGCATATTCTCATTTCCTCCTCTTCTCAATCGCCGTATATGATCAAAAAACTGATGAGCGAATATTTTGATCTTGAAGCCGGAAAGATTATTGTGACCACCCCTTTAGTCGGCGGTGCTTATGGAGGAAAAGTGCCTACCCAGTTGGAGATCATTGCATATTTGGCTTCAAAAGCGGTAGGCGGAAGACCCGTTAAGGTATTTAATGAGCGGGAAGAAGACATGATTACATCTCCAGTACATATTGGCCTTGAGGCGACTGTAAAGCTCGGAAGCACAAGAGACGGCAAATTAAAAGCAGCGAAGCTGTTTTATACGTTCGACTCCGGGGCCTATTCGGATAAGGGGGCAACGATAAGCCGGGCTGCTGCCGTGTCTTGTACCGGACCTTATTTTATTGAAAACATTTGGTGCGATTCGCTCTGTGTATATACAAATCATCCTTATGCTACCGCTTATAGGGGGTTCAGCCATTCAGAAGTTTTATTTGCGTTTGAACGCACAATGGACGTGCTTGCAGAAAAGCTGGGAATGGATCCGTTTGAACTCAGGGAGAAAAACGCCATTCTTCCTGGCCACACTACTCCTACGGAAGTTGACCTGAATTCCAGCAATGTAGGGAATTTGCCCGAATGCCTGAGAAAGCTGAAAGAGTTAATGAAGTGGGACGAAGGAAGATTCATTAAAATCAATGACCGAAAGGTTCGCGCCAAAGGCATCAGCTGTATATGGAAAACTTCTACGATCGATACGAACGCCAGCTCCGGCGTTATTTTGACATATAACCCGGACGGAAGTTTGAACTTGCTGTCAGGTTTAGTCGAAATCGGAACAGGTACGAAAACTGTTCTTGCGCAAATCCTTGCGGAAAAAATGAAAATGGATGTGAGCCAAATCCAT
This sequence comes from Paenibacillus harenae DSM 16969, assembly GCF_000422465.1. Lineage (GTDB taxonomy): Bacteria > Bacillota > Bacilli > Paenibacillales > Paenibacillaceae > Pristimantibacillus > Pristimantibacillus harenae. The sequence continues at coordinate 292,250 of NZ_KE383846.1, forward strand.
GTCCGTATGGAAGTGGATACGCAAACGATGCCGGAGCACTGGAAGACTGTTGCAAGCCGAGGCACCTACATGGCAGGAAGAGCGGTTCAGCAAGCGGCGGACGATCTCATCAGGCAGTTGAAGGATATGGCTTCGCGAGTATTGGTTTGTTCACCCGATGAATTGGAGGTCGGATACGGTAAAGTGATTGTAAAGGATGATCCGACGAAAAGCTGCATGATCGCCGATATCGCATACGGTCACAAGTATCCTAACGGTAATGCGATCGGCGGTCAGATTATGGCTAATGGAAAATTTATGTTCAAGCATATGACCCATCTGGATCGTGAGACCGGCTCCGGCAAACCGGGTCCGGAGTGGACGGTAGGAGCTCAGGGAATAGAGATTGAGTTCGACACAAGAGATTTTACCTATCGAATTCTAAAGGCTTATTCCGTTATCGATGTCGGAAAAGTATTGAATTATAAAGGTGCGCTGGGCCAGGTAATGGGCGCCATGAGCATGGGGATTGGATTTGCCGGGCGTGAAGCTTTTATCTTTGACAGAAAAGGCAAAGTGCTCAATCCGCAATTGCGTACGTATGTCCCGCCTCATTATGGAGAGCATCCGGAATATATTGTTGAATTCGTGGAAACTCCTCATATCGATGCGCCTCATGGCGCGCGCGGCATCGGAGAACACGGCTTAATCGGAATGCCGGCGGCGCTGGCAAACGTTTTGTCGAACGCCGCCGGAATAAACCTGAATCAACTGCCTCTTGTTCCGGAGTTGATATGGAAGATCAAGACTCAGGGGGTGCAAAATGATTCCGTATGATTTTGCCTATTTTAAAGCATCGACCGCGGAGGAAGCCGTAGAGCTGTATCAGTCTTTGCGGGAGCAGGGAAAGCAGCCGGTCTATTATGCCGGAGGAACCGAAATAATAACGCTCGGAAGAATGAAAGAAGTTTATACGGAAGCTGTTATTGACATCAAAGGCATTACGGAATGCCAAACCCTGCAATTAGAACAAAATCAGTTGGTGATGGGAGCCGCTCTCCCTCTTACCAAGCTGCAGGAGGCAAACCTATTTCCGCTGCTCAGCCAAACCATTAGTGAGATAGCCGATCATACAGCGCGAAACAAGATTACCTTGGGCGGAAACCTGTGCGGAAATATTTATTATCGGGAAGCCGTGCTTCCTCTCTTGATAGCGGATACTGACGTCGTCATTGCGGGAAAAAGCGGGAGAAGGCGAATTCCGCTGAATTCGATTTTCGATGAGCGACCGTGTTTGGAAGACGGAGAACTGCTTACCCAGCTTATAACGCAATCAGACTATCTTGGACTGCCTTATTACAGCGTTAAAAAACGTAGACAATGGGATGTCGGTTATCCTTTGATTACGGTAACGGCGCTTAAAAAAGAAGGTAAAATCCGTGTATCTTTCAGCGGAGTGTGTCTTTTTCCTTTTCGCAGCGAACGGATTGAAGAATGCTTGAACGATACCCGGCTGAATCCGGATGACAGAATCGAGCGGGCGATACAACATTTACCTAAACCGATCTCCAATGATGTGGAAGGTTCTCCGGAATACCGTTTATTTGTATTAAAAAATACGCTGCTTGATGTTTTACAAGCACTGGAAGGAGAAACATATGCACACAACTGAAATAACATTAGAGGTTAACGGGGAAACCCGATCTGTTACCGTCAGGAACGCTGATACCTTATTGTACGTGCTTCGGGATAAGCTGGGACTGACCGGGGCAAAGCCAGGGTGTTTGAACGGGGACTGCGGCACTTGTACGATTGACGTGGATGGAAACCCCATGAAATCTTGTTTGATGCTGGCCGTTGAAGTACAAGAAGCCAAGATTACGACTGTGGAAGGTCTGAAATATTCGTCTTTACAAACTGAATTCGTAGATAAATTTGCATTTCAATGCGGGTATTGTACACCGGGCTTCATCATGAATGCCAATGCATTGATCAAACAATACCCTCATGCGAACGACATGTTGATCAAAGAATGGCTTGAATCAAACATCTGCCGCTGCACAGGATATAAAGAAATCGAAGAAGCCGTAAAATCGGCTTTGGCTACCGCTCAAACTGTATTAAGACAACAATAATACACCTTATACACCCAAGATTTCATTATGGTTTGAACGTTAATGTTTAATAGGCGGAATATGACCGGAATAGGGTTGAGAAACAAATAATTCAAAGTTTTCATCGATTGACGCAAAAATAACATCCTCTTTGTTCAAGCCTTTGGCATGCAATTGTGATTCTAACCACACCATGTCTTTATTCAAGTGGGACAATACTTCTTCGGTGACTTTACCTTCAAGAATTAATGGGTATGCAAGTCCGATCCGTTTTTTGACCAGCCCCAAATCCTCTACAGTAACAGCGGTTTTCAGAGGTTTTTTATACACGGATAATTTGCCGTTAGCCTCCAATACGGCGAGTTCAACCTCGTCTAAATGAAAAATGTCTTTTTCACGCAGCATCTGAAGAATGTTGTCAATCGAGTAGCGCACTTTTTGAAGGTTAAGGATTAAAATATTTCCGTTATGAACGACCACAGTTGGTTCAAAGGTGATCCATTTTCCGAATTTTCTTATTTTAATCGCCAACGTAGATACCCAACGCTGCAAGAGACCAATAAGTATAATGGCAACGGCAGTATGAAGATGTTGAATCTTCGGATCGGCTATATCAGCACCGACTACAGCGCCTAATGCAATAATGACAAGGAAATCGAATACCGGCAATTCACCGATAGAGCGTTTCCCCATGTAAAGAGCAACCATTAACATAAGAGGAAAAATTGTAATAATTCTTCCCGCAACCAGTAAAAGGTCTTTAATTATTTCCACTTACTTCACCTCTTCGTTTGATACCGGATTTATCGGCTATTTTTTGATCATCATGGGAGCCGGTCGCGAACGAGTATCCTTATCCAAAAGATAACGCGTATGCATCAAGTCTTCTCTCGGCATAGCTCGCTTTTCGTCGTATTTTATACAATATATCCAATTTAACTACAACTAAACAAACTAAACTCATAATCCAATGCCATTAAAAACAAAATGACAAAAATCCACATGAGCAAAGGCCAGTCGTACACCTTGGAAAATATATCTTTACATTTACCTGTATCAAATAAAAAACAGCATCTCAAATTTTGATGCCGTGCTTCTACGCTATCGCTTCGTTCGCGCGGTCTGCCCTGGGCATTCCAGCAAATAAAACAGATAGGGGCGTCCCTCAGTCATTTATGACTCTTGAGACAGCCCCTTTATATGCCCTCGAAACGCTTCCTGCGTTAGATGAGTTGATTTTGTCTCGCATGCGATTTAAACTTCATAGTAGAGCGTCCTCCTGTATGATGGAATTTTTAGGGCTAAGCTTTTATCTTAGTTCCCGGTCCCTTATCATTCTGCAGTCGACTACCTAAACCAGGGCAAGCTTATCCGGGTTTCGTACGGCATACATTCTGGCAAGCTTCCCGCGTCGGAGATGTATAAATATAGCGGCCAGAGTTTCGTCCCCCGAACGGATTACTATACCGGTCTCACCGTTCAGAGGGGCAACCTCGAGGTGAAAATTTCCCTGATAATAGCGGCCTATGCTCTGGAACCCGTCGAGCAGGACTCGGGCCACTTGATCGCGCGTTTGTACCGGATGCTTGAACGCGAGTACTTTGCCGCCTCCGTCGGCGACGAACATGACGTCTTCGGTCAGCAGAGACAGCAAATGATCGACATTACCTTGCTCGAGGGATATGAGGAAGCGGCTTATCCATTCCATTTGGGCCGCATCGGCCCTTACGGGCTCTTCCTCGGATATACCCATCTTGCTTCTTGCCCGGCTCATCAGCTTACGGCAATTTGCCTCTTGCTTGCCGAGCAGTTCGGCAATTTCGGGATAATCGAAGCCCAGCGCCTCACGCAGGACGAAAACCGTCCGCTCTGTCGGCGTCAGCCGCTCGAGCAGTACGAGCATGCCGTAAGACAGCAGATCGCGGCGGACAACCGTCGTCTCGAGCGTATCCGCCTCAGGCGTCCGAATCGGTTCGGGGAGCCACGGACCGACGTACACTATCCGCCTCTTCCGCGCCGATTTCTGCTGATTGAGGCAGCGATTGGTTACCATTTTGCACAAATACGCCTTCGGTTTCTCCAAACGTTCGGGATGTACGTCGAACGATTTAAAAAACACGTCCTGCACCGCATCTTCCGCGTCTTCCACAGAGCCTGTCAACTGATAAGCCAGCGTGAACAGCAGCGCTCTGTATTGATCGTACAGTTCTTCCATTCGCCGTCTCACCTTCTCCGGGCTGTCAGATATACTGCAATCTTGGTCTCTTTGTTTCTATAGTAGCTTACTGCCCGCTTTCCATGCAATATTCCTGAATTTCCACGCAGGCTTCCCCGTTATAATCATATTAAGTCCCCATTTGCGTCCCCACACCAATCCGCGATTTTCACCCAGACCAATGCAGTAGAAATCCAAGGGGACTTTTTTATGAACCGGGGCGGGGCGCCCCTCCAGATCGGCCATCACGATTTTCCCCAGTCGATCCGCCTGTATCCCGCCTTCTTTGCACGTCATCTGATCCGCAATGCCGTTTCTCGGATCGACTATTCTCGCACAGTCGCCAATGCTGTATACGCCCGGCGCCCCTTGGACGCGATAGCATTCATCCACCAATACTTGACCTTCAGGAGTAAGCGGCAAGCCCATACCGCGAAGGGCCGGATTCGGTATCAGACCAATCGTCCATATACACAGGCCAACAGGCAGACGATCGCCATTGGAGAGCGTCACCACTCCTGCTTCCTCCCGGATCGCCTTACGATTATGAAGCACGGTTACTCCACATCCGCTGAGCGTCAGTTCCAACTTCCGTCCAACTACCACCGGCCCTTCCGGGAACAGCCGCTCCTGCGCATTCAGCAAATAGACGGTGGTATCGGACGGATTCAGTCCCAGCGCCGTCGCTTCCTCCCGCATTGCGAGCGCCAGTTCGGCGGATGTCTCGATGCCGCTGATGCCCGCACCCCCAACCGCGATTGTCATCAGTCGCTTTCGTTCTTCAGGATTCGTCTCGGCAACAGCTTTCCGCAGATTGGCGCGCCAGCGCTCCCGGATGTCCGCCGCGGCATACGGATCGGTCAAGGCGACGCCGCCCTGATCGGGATCCGGTCGCCGAACGATGCTGCCGACCGCCACAACTAAAAGGTCATAACGAATTCGGGCATCATTTCCTTGCGTATCCGTATAACGAATCCGTTTTTCCCCACTATCCACGGACGTAACCGTACCTTGCACGAATTCGACTCCTTCTGGAAACCAATGCATCCAGGGAATCATAATCTCTTCCTCACCTACGGCCGGCCGGAACAACAGTATTTTGCGCACATGACCGGACTGCTTATCGATCAGAACAAACCGAATTCGCCGTCCATTCGCCATGCCCCGGGTCGTTTCCTTTATAGCCTTGAGCGCCCCAAGCCCTGCATGGCCGCCTCCGATGATTATGCATGTCAAGTCGTTCATCATCCCTCAGCTCCTTTTACATTTTGCACATATAACAATGTAAGGCTCTGATTTGTGACATCGGAAACGAACGAATGAGAAACACATGCGCCCGTTTAATCAGCCGTTCTTTGTTTCTCTTCTTTATTTTACAAACGCGGTACGAGCGAAGCTTCCCTAGCGGACTGCTGCCAAACAAACCGGTAGCTTCCCGATCCGACCGTTACCGTAACGGAAGACGAGCCCTCCGCTACGTCCATGATGCCGGCCGCTTCGCCGAGCTGAGCTCCGCTTTCCGTAACCTTAGAGCCGCCCAGCGCTCCCAGCAGCAGCACCTCCGCCGTTGTGTTCGGTGGAATGGTAACCTCAAGCGTAAGTGCGCCCTCGTCTGACCTGCTCCATTTCGAACTCAGCGTACCGTACAGCGTCTCCAGCCTTCCTTCCGCCCAAGCGAGTCCTTCTCCCGGCTGCGGCGCAATCCGGATACGCTTGTAGCCCGGCGCCGACTCGACCGGCTGAATGCCGGCAATCGTCCGGTACATCCAGTCTCCGACCGCCCCGTATGCATAATGGTTGAAGGAATTCATATCCGCGCTCCAGAAGCTTCCGTCCTCCTTAATCCCGTCCCAATGCTCCCATATCGTCGTCGCGCCTTTCGTTACCGGATACAGCCACGAAGGGTACGTCTGCTGCAGCAGCAGCTTATAAGCCGTCTCGTTATGCCCGAATGCGCTTAACGCGTGGTTCAAATACGGCGTCCCGACGAACCCCGTCGTCAGATGGTATTGGGTTGACTCCAACAGTTCCTCCAGCTTGGCGATTGCCCGCGCCTCCGCCTTCCCGTCCAGCAGGCCGAAATGTAATGCGAGCACCTGAGCCGTCTGCGTCGGCACAGACAGCCTTCCGGAAGCCGTGACGAACTCCTCTCTGAATGCGGCGACGACATTCCCGTACAGCTCGAGATATTCGGCGGCATCGTCCGTCTTGCCGAGTGTATTAGCCGTTTTTTGAAGCAACGACACGGAATAAGCATAAAACGCCGTAGCGATGAGGTCTTTATCGGTTGCCCCGATATAATCGCCTGATTTGGCGTCCAGTCCGAGCCAGTCCCCAAAGTGGAAGCCTGTATTCCATAAATATTCATTGTCGCCTTGGCGCCGGATATACGTCACCCAAGCTTTCATGCTCTCATACTGCTCCTCCAGAATCCGCTTATCCCCATAGCAAAGGTAAATCGTCCACGGGCATATGACAGCGGCGTCGCCCCATGCGGAAGAGGAATGCTCATTCTCGCCAAGCACATGCGGAACGACGAACGGTATACCGCCGTCTTCGGTCTGCTCAGCCTTCACGTCGCGCAGCCATTTGGTGAAGAAAGGCGCAACATTCGACAGGTACGACGCGGTTTGAACGAACATTTGGGCATCGCCCGTCCAGCCTAGCCGTTCATCCCGCTGCGGGCAGTCGGTCGGAATGTCCAGGAAGTTGCCCTTCAGGCCCCATTTAATATTGTGCTGCAGCTGATTCACGAGCGGATCCGAGCATTGGAAAGCGCCGGTCTCCTCCATATCCGAATGAAGTACGACAGCCGTAAAATCATCCAGCGACATGGTCTCCGGAAAGCCGGTCAGCTGCACGTAACGGAAGCCCTGGAACGTAAACCGCGGCTCATACGTCTCCCGTTCTCCGCCCTTCAGAACGTACTGGATCATCTGCTTCGCCGCACGAAGGTTAGCGATATAGAAATTCCCTTCGCTGTCCAGAACTTCGGCATGCTGCAGGCTCACCTCTGTGCCCGCTGTTCCCTGCACGTCGAAACGAACCCATCCGACCAGGTTTTGACCGAAATCGAGCACGGTCTCCCCCTTCGGCGTCGTTATAAAGGCAATCGGCTTCAATTGCTCCTGCTTGCGAACCGGCTCATTGATCTGCGGCGTCAAAATGTCTTTGCCATGCGAGAGGAGCTCTACGGAATGCCACTCGGTCTCGTCTCCCCTATAAGCAGAGGTGCTCCAGCCCTCCCGTTCCAAACGGGCGTCGTACATCTCGCCGTGATAAATTTCCGACATGAGAATCGGCCCTGTCGCGGCCTTCCACTTCTCGTCCGTCACGATCAGCTCTTCCCGTCCGTCTTCATATACGACGCGCAGCTGCAGCAGAAGAGCAAGCCGCTCGCCGTACACGCACTTCTGATCGTTCCATGTCAAATTCCCTTTATACCAACCGTTGCCAAGCATCGCGCCGATGGCATTCGATCCGTCAGTTACGAGACCGGTCACATCATAGGTTTGCGTCTGAACCGAATGCTTGTAGCTGGTCCAGCCCGGCGTAAAATAACAATCGCCCACCCGCTGCCCGTTCAGCTCCAGTTCATATAATCCGAGCGCTGTCGCATACAGCCGCGCCTTCTTCACCGCCCCCTTCAGCTCGAAGCTTCTCCTGAACATCGGACAAGCCTCCGCCGTAACCGGCAGCAGCGCAAGCGGCGCCGCAATCCATTCCCCGGCCCAGTTCCCCGGCTCAAGCAGCCCCATTTCCCAGAAAGCCGTCTCGGACCAAGGCGAAGGTTCGCCGTAATGATTCCAAGCCCGCACGCGATAATAATAACGCTCGAAAGATTGTACGGTTAACGCGTCAATCTCTACATGAACGGATTGGTCCGATTCGATTCGTCCCGATCCCCATAACACCTTCGTGAAGCTTTCGTCCTCGGCCACTTCAATCTGATAAGCGGTCTGGTTTGTTGCCCTCTCGTCAGACTGCAGCTTCCAGCTGATACGCGGCTTGGCCGTGCCAAGGCCGATCGGATTACTCCGGTACTCGCAGCGCGGTTCGATTACATGGAACATGATCATTTCCTCCATTCAATTGGGTAAATAGCTTCCCTGTCTTCCTGCCTTCCTCTATAATTATAAGAAAGCACGGCGCTTTATTTGCAGGCAATACGGACATAATCATTCGGTATTTCGGACATTTTCATTGCGGCTGCAAAATCATACTAGGGTGGGTGCTTCATCATGAACCGTCCGGCAGAAACCTATCGCGGCGAGCAATTCTTCCGGCATAACTTGCCGCTGTTCGTCAATCGCAACGCCGAAAACTTTTTGAATCCGTATCATAATCATGATTTCTTTGAATGCACGTATATCGCCGAAGGAACCGGCTTTCATCATATCGGAGACACGGTTCACAGGGTGCATAAAGGACATGTGCTGTTTATTCCGATCGGACAATCGCATGTTTTCCGGCCGGCGTCTTCCGACCTTGCGCGTCATCCGCTCAGCGTATACAACTGCGTCTTTTCTCCGCTGCTGCTGCATAAACTGAGCGCATTCGCATCAGATTTCGGCTTATCGCAGTTCTTGCAGGAAATGGAGAGCGGACGGCTGGCAGCCTTCGCTTGCACGGACACGGGCGATCAGTTCGAGAAGCTGTTCCTGTCGCTGCACCGGGAATATCAGCTGCCGCAAGCCGGCTCGCCGGATTATTTGCAAGCGCTCCTGCTGCAGCTGCTCATTCTTCTCCAGCGCTCGACGGATCAGCCGAGCCTGCCGCCCGCTCCGAAGCAATCCGCGTTCATCGAGCTGCTGGGCATCATGGAGCAGCGCTGCGGCCAGGAGCTGACGCTTGCGCAGCTTGCCGAGGAAGGCCGCTGGAGCGAACGCCATCTGCAGCGCTTGTTCCGGCAGCATACCGGCCAGAGCTTCCTCCGCTGCCTGCAAAATTTGCGGATCCGCAAAAGCCAAGAGCTCCTTCGCGGCTCGGAGCTCAAGATCAGCGCCATTGCCGAGACCGTCGGCTACAAAGACATTCATTCGTTTAATACGCTGTTCAAGCGCTGCACCGGCACGACGCCGAGCGTATACCGCAGAGCAGCCGCAACAAGTGCGGCGCTTACTGAGATCGGAGGTGACGAGTAAGCATGTTTACGCTAAAAGAAAAGCTTTATATGCTGGAATTACTTAAAGAGCATAACCGGAAGCGCCTTCTCGCCTTTCGCAAAAAAGATCCGTCCCACGACCGTCTGGTCGAGAAGCTGGAGCAAATGATCCGCAACGAGCAGGTCAATCGCGAGCAGCTATAACAAAGAAAGCTGTCCGTGCCATAGCAAGCATAGTCAGTCACAGGAGGAATTATGACAGGAAAGACGCATCTGGCCATAGGCGCCTTTGTAGGCGCGGCATCCGCCGCCTATTTTTCATTCGGGCTGGAGCAGGCGGCATACTTCATCGGCGTCTCCGCCTTCTCCGCCCTAAGCGCCGACCTTGACGGTCCGAGCATGCTCAGCAGCAAGCTCGGCAAGCTGTCCAAGCTTATTCGCGAGGCGGCGCTCTGGGGCGGCGCCTTGTTTCTGGGCATTATCGCTTATTATTATTTGACCGGTCGACCGATATCGCCCTTGCTCGGCCTGAGCGGCGCGGCTGCGTTCCTGCTTGGGCTCGTCATGAAGCAGGGCTTCATCCGCAACGCGCTTGTCAGCGTTGTCGGCGCAGCCTTCATGTATGCCGGCTACCGAAATCAAATGATCTGGCTGATCGGCTTCGGCTTATTCGTCGCCTGGGTACCGTGGCTGAAGCATCGCGGGATGACCCATACGATTTGGGCAGTACCGATCTGGGGAGCCATTGCCTGGGGACTCGAGAAGCAGCTGCAAATCGAAGGACTCGCGATTACAGCCATGCTCGGCTACTTGTCCCATCTCATCGCGGATACCCTTACGCCAAGCGGCGTGAAATGGCTGTATCCGATCGTCAAAAAATCTTTTAAAATTCGGATGTGAGGATAACCTTGAGAACGGATTACGAGAATTGGAAACCGCTTGCTGTTGATGAAATGAACAACTTATTTTACAACCTGCCTGTGCAATGGTGCATCGCCGGCGGTTGGGCGCTCGATTTGCACATAGGCTCGCAAACAAGGAAACACGGAGATGTTGATGTCCTTATTTTGCGGGAGGAGCAATTAACCGTTTATCGTCATTTATCGCAGGACTGGATGCTCTACAAAGCGGAGAATGGCGAATTGGAGCTTTGGAGGGAGGACGAATATCTCGACTTGACAGGCGATGTTTGGGCGTGCAAGGATGATGCTTCGCCATGGGCCTTTCAATTGATGCTCGTAGAGACCGAGCAAGACGATTGGATTTATCGGAGAGAACAATCGATACGCCGCGCGCTGAGGGATATTACCTTGAAATCGCCCGAAGGAATTCCCTACTTAAGGCCGGAAATCCAGCTGTTGTATAAAGGCGGCAGCAAGAACATCCGAAGCAAGGATCATGACGACTTTCATACGATCCTCCCTTCTCTTTCACCGCAAGAAATAGAATGGCTTGCATCGGCTTTGCGGAAGCAATTTCCGGAAGGGCATGCGTGGGTCGATATTATCCGCCAAAAGAAGGACAGCCGCTAGAGCTGTCCTTTTGCTTGCTGCATATCCTCTACTCTTTCACCTCGACGACAATGCTGTCGACAAGCTTGCCGCCTACAAAGGGCAGCAGCCGCCATACGCCGGCTTCAGGCAAAGACATCGAACTGGGTACGCTTCGATCCGCGCCGTTCAGCGCTCCCCCAAGGCTGAAGCCATCGAATACTCCAATCATCTGGTTGTTACCCTTCTTAACGGCCATCACGGTTAGCTTACCGTCCAGCTTCTGGTCAGCTTCCCAGAAATGCCACATGTACTTGTTCCCTTTTCCTGCGATAAAGCCGGGGTCAATGAATCCTACTCGCTGCTCTATGCCTCTTAGAGAATAGCTTCCCGACTTGAATAGCGGACTAAGCTCCCAGGAAGGCTCTCCCACGGACAAAATCACATCGCCATACGTTTCCCCGTCCAGCTCAACCTCGTACATCCACATCCCTCCCAGCGGTAGCGCGATTCTTGCGGTAAAACGCCCCAAGCTGTCGTACCCGCTGCTCGGCTCCGTAATCCGGACGGGGGGCACCCCGGTCACTTGCTGGCCCGTCTTGATATGAATCGCACGGATCGAAAGCTCCTTGCCTTGAAACGCGGTGAAAGGCTCCGTGAAATGAAACATATACCCTGCGGGACTGCCGGCCCGCAGCTCCGGTTCGGGAAAGACCTGGAAAAGCAGTTCTCCGTTATCGAAATAAGCGTTTCGCTCCTTGACCGGTTCGGGAGGCACTATTTTCCCATCCATGCTAAAAAGATACAAAAGGATTGAACTCAAGGCTGCCGCCGCAAGCAGGATGGAGGCAAGCCTTAACTTTAACCCGCGCTTGTTTGTTCTTCCCGTTTTGTGCCGGATCTGCGATCTTAATGCCTCTGTAAAATGCGGCTGATCAAACGGCATCTCTTTCAGGCGTTCAGCCCATTGCGGTTTTTGCATGTTTGTCATGGCGTTCACTCTCCTCTCCTTTCGGTATCCAGCAGCGCGGACATTTTGTTCTTCGCCCGGTGCAGCCGCGATTTCACCGTACCTTCCGAAATTTGAAGCGAAACGGCAATTTCACCGATCGGCAGCTCGAAATGGTAGGCTAATATAATGACCTCTCTGAACTTGACGGGGAGCTTCATAACCTGTTCCCAGATTTCTCTGGATGCCATCCGGTCCAAGACAGCCTGCTCCGCCGACGGAGACTGCCCTCTAAGATGCAACAGCGTGTCGATTAGCGTAACTTTCCGGATAAACGCGCTTTTTAAATAATTAAGTGCCTTATTGCGCGTTATACTAAGAATCCAGCTCTTGATTGCAGACGCTCCGCGAAAGGTATACAGCCGGTTATACACGATCAGAAAAACATCCTGCGTAATATCATCCGCCGCATCCGCGCGGCGGGTCAGGAAATAAGCAAAATTCCAGACATCCTCGCCATACGTTGTCATGAGATCCTCCAGCACCAGATCACGGTCGAAGCCCGGAGCCAAATACTGCACATAATGCTTCTCCACATCCATTCACCTCTAACTAATAAGACCATCCAGCGGCGGAAAAGTTCCCGAACTCTGATTATATTTTACCTGAGTCATTCAGTTGGCGGTTAAGGCGGAGGCATGCCAAAAAGCACTTCCTTCATCCGAAGAAGCGCTTTCCGTCATTCAGCCAATCAACTTAAACATGTTAGGCTTGCCTATCGTTCTTTTCCTGTATTAGCGTCATTATGTAAAGTTGTTTAATTTCCAAATTACGCAAGACGGTTTACTCACTAAAAAAGGAATGGATACCGTCAGCGCCAATCGGAAAAAATACTTTCGAACTGCTTCTTACTACATGAATTTATCGGAGGTATGGGACAAATGAAGAAGTACGTCGCGGTAGCAGCTACAGCCTTGTTACTTTTAACCGGCTGTACGGTTAATGACAACAACAATGCCAACAATGCTGCTAACAACAACAATCAGAATAATCAGGCTCGTCAGCAAGCCGCACAGAACCCGGCACGCATCCATTCGAATGCGGCCCGTTCGTCTCAACAGCTTGCGAATGTGTCGCAGACGCTGGCATCTTCTATCGCTACGCCCGGCACATCCCGAACCGTACAGATGAAGCAAATGCCCGGCATGCCCGGCAACATGACTGGCAACATTCCGGATTGGCTTCGCGGATATTTTCCTAATTTACCTGCCAATCCCGGACAAGCGCCTAATACGGGACAAAATCCTGCGACAGGCCAAAACCCGGGAACAGGTCAAAATCCGGGAACAGGTCAAAATCCCGAAACAGGCAGAGCCCCGGATACCGGTAATAACACGGCTGTATCCCAATATGAGGAGCAAGTTCTAAAGCTGTGTAACCAACACCGCGCAAGCGCGGGATTAGGCGCTCTTAGCATGGACAGCAGCTTATCGAATGTCGCTCTGCTCAAAGCCAAAGACATGATCAACAACAATTATTTCAGCCATCAATCTCCGACGTACGGGTCTCCGTTCGATATGATGAAGCAGCACGGTATAACCTATAGATCCGCAGGGGAGAATATCGCAAAAGGCCAGACCAGTCCGGATCAGGTTATGAACGACTGGATGAATAGTCCCGGACACCGTGCGAACATTCTAAACAACAGCTTTACGAAACTCGGTGTCGGATACTACAACGGCGCATGGGTTCAAGCCTTTACAGGCTAATGCGAAATCAATGCAGGCTGCAGCGATAACTCGCTGCGGCCTGCATCTCTTTAGACGGTTATTAATTTTTGTTGAAGCAGCATGGCTAAGCTTTCTGATGTCTCCCAGACGATCGGACGAATGGTTGAAGACAGAACGGCCAACCGGTCCGTCTCACTCCGGTTCACGGTCCAAATAACCGGGATGTTCAGACCAAGCGCATAACCGGCCGCAAAATAAACTTCAGGCGAATGCGTGGACAAATCCGCGATGACAAGTTTGCTTTTGGAAACCTGCTGCATGAGATCGATATCGTGTTTTCTTCGGGCGGCAGGCTGCAGCAAGCGGGGCAGATAACCGCATTGTTCAAGCTTGGGCAGCACCTTGTCCGTCCATTCCGCATACTTGTCATTATTTTCCGTCAGCAGCACGAAGCAAGCCTTCAGCTTTCTTCCGCCCGCTCTAGCGGCGGCCTCGCTCCACCCTTTCTCGGTAAGCTTAAACGTTACGCTTTCCCTTACGATCGATCGCTCTTCACGAAGCTTCTCAATGATATAAACGAGCTCCTGCTGGTTTGGCGAATAGGTTAAGTTATAGCTATTGGACAGCGGCTGTATAACGATGGGGTCTCCCGGCCCCTCCGAATGCCGGTACAAATATTGCAGCAGCCGGCTTTCCTTCTCTTCGATAGACACCGGAATTTGCGGAGATTTACCGATTGTCTCTAAATCGTCAACCGACAGCACAACCTTCTCCTCGCAATCGGTCAGCTCGCGGATATAAGCCGATATGATCGGAAACAGCAGACGTTTCTTATGATACGGGAACGCGCGGATGGAATCGTAGCTGTCTCTTACAAGGCTGTAAGAGCCGTCCGGCGAGCACCAGCAGCCTATGAATTTATCGTGATCGCCTGCCGATTCGACCGGAACGATTGCATCGCAGAACAAACAAAGCTTCTTTAACATACCGTTTAATCCCCCCTCCATGTTATCATTCGCAATGATAACCCGAAATGAGGGTAGAAAGGACGGGTAAATATTACCTCATGCCATCAGGAGACGGCTAGCTTACGTATAAGCGAGCGGATATCCAATTCCGCCAACGACTCTAACCTGAGGTCAAATTCGCCGAATAGTAAATTCTTCGTTAGATCGTTTGGCACGATGACAATTTTCATTCCGGCTCTCTGCGCGGCTAATGCGCCGTTTGGCGAATCTTCCAGGGCAATAGCCTCCGACGGAGAGACGCCAAGGCATTTTAATGCTTCAATATAAAGCGCCGGATCGGGTTTTACTCGCTTTACATCCTCCCGAACCCGGATACAATCGAAATAATCCGCGATACCAAGTTTGGCCAAATACCCCGTTACCCACTCTCTTGACGAGCTGGAGGCAAGCCCTATTTTTATCCCTAACTGCCGGGCATGGATTAAATAATCCGTTACTCCCGGTCTTATTTTCTCCTTCGCGAGAAGCGCATCATATGTCGCTCTGCGTATGGAACGAATCTCTTCGCGGTTCAATGTCCTGCCAACGCACTGATCCAAATGGTCATAAGGGTTAAAGTGACTCGCATCGGTACCGACCCATTGACCCCATACATTCAAATCTAATTCAACTCCATGCTTTAGAAAAATCTCTCTGAAAGAAGCATATTCCGGTGTCTCCGTATCAAGAATAAGACCGTCAAAATCAAAAACAATCGCTTTAATCAACTGTTCATCCCCCTTGATCCGGATTATTCCTGTTCAATAACGACAACTTTCTCAGCTGCTGCCTGTAAAGGATACGAATTATCAACCCCTCCGTCAATCCAGTACTGTACTTTCTTTCCCACTTTCAATTTGGATGTATCGGTGCGCAACCATATGGCATCCCCTTCATGAGACTCAGAAATACCAATCCGGCTTTTACCGAAGTCAGACTCATTGGCTTGGTCTAGAACTAAAATTCTCCCCTCGCTGATCTCAAGAATGAATCCTTGACCTGTCGGTGCCGCTGACTCAGCATTTGTACCGCATCCCCCAAGCACGCCAATCATCATGGTCAATACGGCCGCCACTACATATTTCACCAGCTCACCCCTTATCACCTATCTGAGTATTAACTTTTAAACGTAAATAGAACGGGGTTTGTTTCGCCGGAATCCAGAACTGCGCTCTATGCCTTACGCAAAGGCTATGTTTAACTTGATTGGTGATTTTCTTCAAATTAAATGATCTGACTCTTCCTAATTTAAGCTCTGTAAACTTTTCGGACAACAGTATTTTCGATTTGACGCCGCTTACTTCGTTTCCATCACTAACGAGGATCGACGTTAAAAACAACCGAATTGAGGATATCCTTCCTCTCAACCAAATGTTTAGCCTTGACTGCATAATTCTGCGACATAATCCGGTAAAAAACATTCATGAACTGCAGCTTCCGAAACTTAGTCATCTGTATATCGACGGTGTCGAAACCGAGGATTGGAGCTTCTTGCAATAGGGATTCCCAAAACTAGAATACGTTTCGATCTCCGACGAGGGAATGACAGGCGCCTCAAGCAAGAGTATAAAGGAAGTCATTAGGAGCAAAAAGTTTGCTGTCTCTTTACCGGTCAGGGATTTTGATGAAAATGAAACCGGATAATTCGGACTTCTTCGTTTTGTAAAATAAATTGCAAACTATTTCGAGATCTCGTACACTTGCACCATATTTTCTTCTGACGTCCCAACACCTGGCGAAGTCGCGCGTTTTCCTAGATGTAAAACAATTCATGATCGAATGGAGGAGTTAGCAATGGAAGAGGTAAAAGTGACGGGGACGACGATCGAGAATTTGGGCATACTTGATTTGATCGATAAGAAGCCGGAGGATTTGGCAGCCGTGACGCAGATACAAAACGTCGGTGTTGTTCTCGCTCCCGAAGCGTTGTCCGGCGCCTTGATGAAGATTCCGCAGAAAAATGTCGGATTGATTGTGACGATCCCGCCGACATCCGGGAAAATTAAACGGCTGACCGGGCAGCTAACGGTGGACGGTGAAGCGTTTGCAAACCACTCGGGTTCTCCCGAAGACATGCTGGTCATTGCCGGTCAGATCATCATCACATCCGAGATCGAAGTGGTCGGTTTCAAGGAAGTGATCGTAGCGGGCCAAATAATCGCCCCCAAGAAAGCGGAGAGAGCATTGGTGGGCGCGGTATCACAACTCACCGGCCAAATCGTGTATTATACAGGGGAAACGCCCAGGTTGTTTGTCGGGAATGATACATTCTCGAAGGCTTTCCTCGATCTTATCGACGGCAATATGTCGATGATCCTTATCGGGAGTTTCGAATTCGGCTCAGATGTCGATACGTCCACGCTCAAGCAGAAGATAACGGAATTAGTCTTGATCGGCGAACTGAGAGCTCCGAAGGAGCTCATTCCACTGCTCCAACTCCTCGCCGTCGTTAAATTGGGAAACATTGTAGGTAAAGAGAACGTAGAGGCACAGAGCGAGCAATGAGGAAGGACTTGTTCCATGATCTGTACGTCACATACTCCCGGCAGGTCTATTCATACCTGCTGGGGCGCACGGGGGGGAGCAAAGATGTCGGCGCGGATTTGCTTCAGGACGTCTTCATGCGTATCTGGAATCGGATGGAAGCTCTTGAACGAATTCCCGAAGATCAGCGGATCTACTGGATCTTCTCCGTCGCTTCCAACCGGGTGAAAGATTACTACCGGAAGTCATCGAACCAGCGGCATGCGGAAGAGCAGCTACGCGACCGGAACAAAGGGGGAGGAGGCCCAACCGAGGACCTCTCCCAATTGTTGTCGGGCCGCGAACGGTATCGAGAGCTTGAGTCGGCCATTGGCGCGCTCCCGGAGGAACTTCGTTGCATCCTTCTGATGAAAGTCGTCGGCGGGATGAACAGCAGCCGGATTGGCGAAGCGCTCGAGATGCCGGCCGGCACGGTGCGCTATAAAATATCGCAAGCTCGGGCGCTTCTTGCCGGACGGCTGGGACTGTCAGAGACCAAATTGGCTGCGACGGAAAGGAGTAACTCTAATGGATGATGAGCTCATGGATCTGAAGTTTCCTGCTGAAGCGGATGACCAGTTGAATCGGCTCCTGGCGAAGTGGGCGCTGCAGGTCCAATTGTCGCTACAGGAAGAGGAAGAGCTGTACGATCGAATTTTCGTTATTGCCGACGATTTGGGTTATGACTGGTGGCGTCAATTGGGTGAAGGCTTTTCCTTCCAAACGTTGAACGTCTTTCCCGCATTCGTTTTCCGCAACATATAAAAGACTCGTTATTCGTTTGAAAATGCGCACAACCACAGAGTAACCATGACTCCGAACTAAAATTGCGAATTTGTTATAAATACTAACTAATTGAGTTTAGTTCGGGGTAATATTATGGAAGTTCGTATTTAACTGATACCGGACAAATGAAGTTGACTTTTCTCTGGCTCAATAGTTCATTTTAATGCTGAGTATCGGAATTATCGGAACTTTTCTAACTTGTTAAGACGTATCTCCCCCGTATTGCTTCATCTTCTGGATCAAGACAGAGCAAAGTTCCAATCGATGTAACTCATCAATTCCTAAACATCAGAAAAGAACAGAGCAGCTTCTCAGACCTCCGCTCTGTTCTACGAATATCCGTTTATGACTCCATCACATAAGCGAGCAGAAGAGCCGCCGTATTGACAACCGCATCCGCATGCGTCCTCTCCATCCCATGCGAGGCATGGACGCCCGGACCGATCAGCGCCGCGCGGATATTGCTGCCCCCGCGCAGCGCCGCCGATGCATCCGATCCATAATGGGGGTAGATATCGACCGCATAGGGGAGCTCCTCGCGCTTGGCCAGCTCGATAAGCCGGGAGGTCATGTTGTAATCGTACGGGCCTGTGGAGTCCTTGGCGCAAATGGATACATCCCGCTCGGTTGCCGAGAGATCATCCCCAAGCGCGCCCATGTCGACGGCAATCAGCTCCGTAATATCGGCCGGAATAAACGAGCTCCCGTGGCCGACTTCTTCGTATGTGGAGAAGATGAGCTTAATCGTGCAGGAAGGCACAACGCCTTCCCGTTTCAGCCATTCCATGAAGCCAAACAAGGCGGCAACGCTGGCTTTATCGTCCAGATGACGCGATTTGATCCAGCCGTTCGGCAGTATACGGGTTCGCGGCTCCCATGATATGAAATCGCCTGCGGCGATGCCAAGCTTCCCTGTCTCTTCCTTCGACTTCACGGTCTCGTCGATACGAATCTCCATATTCGCCTCTTCGCGTTTCCAGTCCCTGGCGTCCGTGTACACATGCACGGACGCTTTCGTAGACAGCACGGTTCCCTCATAGGTTCGGTTGTCCCGCGTATGAATCCGGCAGTATTCTCCTTCGACCGTATGCATCGCGTAACTGCCGATCGGCGTGAAACGAATCATGCCGCTTGGCTTAATCGAACGAACCATCGCTCCAAGCGTATCGAGATGCGCGGAAATTCCGATCACTTGGTCCGCCATTTGCCCCGGGATGGTGATCATCCCGTTTCCCTTTGGCGTCATTTCCAACTTATATCCCAGCTTGCCAACTTCATCCTTCATGTATTTCATAATAGCCATGCAATAACCGCTTGGACTCGGGATGCCCAGCAATGCCTCCAGCTGATTCACGATATACTCGCGGTTTAACTGCGGTTTAAGCGGCGAAGTCATGCTCGCGTTCCCCTTTCATGATTGACTTGAAATATCGGTGCCTAGCAAATACTTTCAGTATATCCGATTTTCTCGCATCACATCACGTATGGGGAGCAGGGCAGTTCCAGTTATCCCTGACTGAGCTTCGTAAAAATTTGGAAGGTTACGCCGAACCTATCCGTCACGACAGCAAATGCCGGGCTAAAATATTGCTCTCCTAACGGCTGTTCGACGCGACCGTCCTGACGTAAGGCTTCGTAGAACTGCCTCGATTGTTCAATGTCGGTCGTCGTGATACAGATCGTCAGCAGATTTCCTTGATGAACCGGCTGGCCGGGTATTTGATCGGCCACAAACAATTCCGAATCGGCGACCTTCAGTACAGCGTGCGCGACAAGGTTTTTCTGTTCTTCCGGGACGGGCAATTCCGGAGACCCGGCCCCTTCTCCGACCGTTTCTTTGAAGAGAACTTTGGCATTCAAAGACTTCTCATAGAACGCAATCGCTTCCGCGGCCTTCCCATCCAGCATGATATAAGCGTTTAATTGTACCGTCATTCTAAACATCTCCTCTATTTTTTATTGTTGTTGAATCATGGACCTGTAACCAATTGTAGACCATAATAGTGACAACCCTTGTCATAAATGCGAAGAATGTGCAACCTTCCCTAATCTTCTTCGTCTAGAATTATATGAGATGAATACTCCCGCCACTTACCGATGCAGTCGCATTGGCTGAGTGATGACAATGATCTGCGGAGGCAAACGAATAGCCGCCAAATGACACCATAACAGATGCCTGCCGTTCTCGTGAGCGGCTGGTTTTGGCTCCTCTGTCACTTTAGACGACTATTTCGAATGACAGCCAAGCAGAAACGCCTATCGGCGCCCATTATAAGTGCTAAACTTATAAATTATAAAGTCTTATATTTGAACAAATTCCCATATACCAAGTAATAACCACTTTTTTATAAAGGAGTCCGACATGCCAAATCAACCGTTCGAAGCAGTACCCCATTTAGAGCGTCCAAAATGTCCGTTCACCATCGAAGTGCCGGGAGAAGGAACGGCAGCCGCGGCCCCCGATCGTTCCGTTGTCGTGCTGGGAGCCATGACGGAGGGCCCCGTTCTGCAGGATGCCCAATCCGAGAACGCCGACCTGTTAAACGCCATCATCCAAGCCCTCCTAGAGCTGAATATTCCCCGGGAAAATATCCAAACAAAAGATTTTCGAATCGAGGTTCAGTACGATTACGTAGACGGGAAACAAATCTTTCGGGGTTATCAGGTAACCCATCTTCTGCAAATGACAACCGATCAGGTTGACCAAACGGGACTCATCATCGATACTGCCGTTGCTAACGGGGCCAATACCGTCACCAGCATTGAATTTACAACCTCACAGCCTGAAAAATACGAGAATCAGGCCTTATCTTCGGCTATACGAAGCGCCCTGCAGAAGGCTCAGACGATAGCGGGGACCTTAGGCGTAGCCCTCTCGGCGATCCCCTGCCAGGTTCAGCAGGTATCCCGTACAGCCGAGCCGCCCGTATTATTCAAAGCCGCCCAGCTGTCGGCCGGCGCGGCTACCCCGATCGAGCCGGGACAGTTAACCGTACATGCCGCCGTCCGGGTCTGGTACATGTTCGGGTAATACATTCATTGTAAGCGTTAAACCTGACCCGCCTTCAACGTCAGGCTTAAGTGCATTTTTATGATTTAGCCGAACATCGTTCTAATATAATTCCGTTTGTGACTTTACTTATTTAAAATAGGTATTTCACCAAGCAGCTTCTTCAAGTTAATAGAGTCCCACGGCATATGCTCCGTTATACCTAATCCAACGACATCTGCTTCTTCAGATAGTCCTTTAAGCAGATTAAGTAGTTGAAGCATTTGCATTGTTCCCGCAGGAGAAAAATGATAAGGTGCTTCAGGGTTGGCGAATAATAAAGAACGAAATGCTTTTGGGTCAAGCACATCTAAATCAAGGTGAATAGCTAGGTGCTTTATGCCACTTTCTTTAATCCACGCTTTTATCGATTCCATACTGTTCGTTAACTCTTTGGTTCCAGCAGTTTTAATACCTAGTCTTTGAATGACTTCTGTATCTTGTTCTGTTGGAGCTATACCTAATCTTTGAAACGCTTCCGATACCACTTCTGTTTCTTGTTCTGTAGGAGTTGCTAATCCCGCAATAAAGACATTTTCAGGTTTTAGAGGGACTTTCACATGTTTTACGAACTCTTCGTCTCCTATACCCAAAAGATTCCCGAGAGGTAATGCATGTCCGTTATCATACCCGACATAATTGACTAAATCGGAGTGAGCATCGATCCAAATTAAACCTAATTCCCCGCCGTATCGCTCGTTTAAATAGGCGAAGGGGGCTTGTTCGACCAAGCAGTCGCCACCAAACATTACAATGCGATCCGGCTTATGGGCATCAATAATATGATGAGCAGACTTTAACTGATCAAGCAGCTGGTTTCTCCCATTCATACCGTTCTCGTTTTCAAGAGGAGTTCCATCATAAGCTTGAACCGGAACGTGAATGAGGGGTTGATCATTGTCCGGAGCCAGCCAAGCAAGCAGTTCGGCTCCAAAAGAGTAGTTAGGGTTGTTTCCCCCTTGCCATTGCGGCATTAAAAGACGTATTGTTTTTTTAGTCATTTTTTACTCTCCTTTACTTCAAAGTAAAGTTAGTATAAAGTGAACGCAAATATAAAAATAGTACGCACTTTTTTGAAAGGTACTACCAGAAAGGATAGTGTAAATATGAGTATGACTGAATTTAAAGGCAAAGTTAAAAACATTCAAGATACGCCTTTTGGTTATACATTGTCAGTTATTGGAGGTAAATGGAAAATGGTTATCATTTATCTCCTCGCGGAAAACCAAACGGTTCGCTTTAATGATTTGAAAAGACAGATTGGGGCTATTACTTATAAAACATTGAGTTCACAACTGAAAGAATTGGAAGTGGATGGTTTGGTGAAACGGAAAGAGTATCCTCAAGTTCCTCCTAAAGTCGAGTACAGTCTCACGGATAAAGCGGAAACGCTATTACCCGTTTTGGAAGAGCTATGTGAGTGGGGAGTAAAAAACCAAAATAATTAAATCCGGTTATCTAATTGCTCTCGTAATAGTGAGACCATACTGCTGAAGGCTGGAGAAACCCCTTTATTTATTGATAAATTGAAGCAGATGATCGATGGATTGCTTTACTTTATTCGTCGTTATGAATTCAAACAAATCCCCCTTTTCATCTACCCTCTGCTTCACGTTTTTTATTGTAAAATCGCGAGGAGAGAAACCGGTTCGGACTTCCTCCCATGTAACGGGAGTCGACACCGATCCTTCCTTTCTTGCGCGCAGGGAATAGGGGGCCGGCAAAGTTCTCCCTTCCCCATGTTGAATATAGTCAAAATAGAGCTTTGTCCCCCTATTTTTGACAAGGCGTTCAATCGTCACCAGCTGCGGATACTTATCCGCAATATAGTGGGCAATAAACTTATTTAAATGACGTGTTTGCTCATAGGTGTAGCGCACCTCAATCGGGATGTAGATTTGCAAACCCGAAGAGCCTGATGTTTTTGGCTGGCTGACCAATCCTAACGAATCGATGACTTCTTTAATTCGCAAAGCGACTTCTAATACTAAGCTAAAGTTATCCACATCGGTAGGATCTAAATCAAACACTAATTCTGTCGGGAGATTTGGCCGATCATAAAGATTGAACGTGACATGAAGCTCCAGGCATGCTTGATTTCCAAGCCACACTAACGTTGGAATATCATTGGCAAGTATGTAATTATTTTCTCGCCAGGCATGCGTAGCGACCCAATCGGGAGCATGATCCGGAGCGTTTTTTTGATAAAACGATTTGCCATGAATCCCGTTAGGATAACGAATGGTGGTTAATAACCGGTCCTTTGCATAAGAGAGGAGGCAGGGCGCCATTTCAATCAAATATTTGATATAGTCCAGCTTGGATATCTGGGCTTCCGGCCAAAGCGGTTTCTCCGGATTCGTAATTCGAAGCGTGCGTCCTTCAACTTCAATCTCGAACTCCTTGATCATGATTCCCACCTCGCCTGCTCAGGGGGACTTTGCGTGAAACCAAGGATTTTAGGATGCCGCAAAAGACCATCGTCCGTCAACTCCATAAATTCAGCAAGTAAGGTTAACTGCGGCTTGATCCATCTTATCGGTAAAGGCTGAACCGGGGGATTGAGGAACGGGCTTCCCGGCTGTTCCAGCTGCGGAACAAAGACATGCAACAATTGCAAATCCTTTCCTGTAAGACCGGTAGAGATTTTTCCGACAAAACGCAATTGGTCTTCCATATAGACCCCGATGAGTAACGAATTAGGATAGCCGTCCTTATATTGGACACCCCCAACCACGCATAACAATTGCTTTTTTACTTTTGTCTTATGCCAATGCTTATGTGCTTTTCCGCCGATATAAGGCGAATTCAAGTCTTTAGAAACGATTCCCTCCCATTTTAGCTCCGCCATTTTGGCAAACAGATCAAGACCATCGGTCTGGCTTTCTACAAGGTAAAGCCAATTCGTTGGCCTTACAATGTCATGAAGAGTAACTAAACGTTCCGTTAAAGGGCGTTTTCTGAGATCTTCTCCGTCCTTCATCAGAATATCAAACACGTGATACTCGAGCGGAAATTCTTTCATCATTTGCTTTACTTTTTCCGTTTTGGAGCTGCGGTCCCTCCGGACTACGCGTGAGAACTGCGGTTTTTGCTTTTCTGTACGAACAATGACCTCACCGTCCAAAATAAAGGATTTCGCTTTTACATGATTGGATATTTGTTCGATTTCCGGATACTGCACGTTTCGTTTTTTTTGATTTCTGGTATACAGCTCGATAGAGGCAGAATGAACCATACAAAGAATACGAATGCCGTCATACTTAATCTGATGAATCCAATTCGGCTGGGATGGCGGCCGGTCCATTAAGATTGGTTGCATTAGGGGAAATAGCTGGTCCATATCCGTTTCCTTTCTGACGTTTTATTTAGATTCTCAGTTGCTCGCGGCAAGTGCGTATACGTATTTCATTTCATCCCGAAGAGAATATTCCCGGGAACCCGGCGTCTCCAAGATGAAAGGCAGATCCCTTAATACAGGGGTGTGCAAAAGTTCCTTCATATTTTTTTCGCCGATATACCCCTTTCCGACATTGGCATGCCGGTCCCTGAAAGAGCCGCTTGGATATACGGAATCATTGAGATGGATCGCTTTAAGGTCGGGAAAGTACCCAAGCTCCAGCCCCTTCTCCACGACAGCGGTCCAATTATGCCCTGTCCACAATCCGCTTGCGAATGCATGACAGGTATCGAAGCAATATCCAATTTTATCGGGGTAATCCGTCAGTTTGCGGATTTGCACAAGCTCCTCTAACATGATCCCCATTTTTACCCCGTGTCCGGCATTATTCTCAATCAGCAGAAGGGATTTGCCTTCCCAGCTCATCAGAACTTTATTGAGCATATCGATCATTAATTGATATCCCCGCAGGGGATCTGTGCCCTTATATTTCCCAAAATGCACGACAAGTCCGATAGAGCCGCACGCTTCAGCAATATCCAAATCGTTTAAAATAGAACGAAGCATCACTTGCCGCATCTCGGGATCTTCAACCGATAAATTCGTCATATAAGGCGTATGAGCTATGGAAACCAGTCCATGCTCTTGGCAGAAACGAGCGCAATTATCTGTATCCCTGTGATCAAAGGATTTCAAAGACAGGCTGCGCGGGTTTTTAGGAAAATACTGAAAGGCCTTCCCCCCCAGCTTGACCGTTTCCCGGGCCGCGGCGAGGTATCCTTTTCTAATCGTCACATGGCCCCCCAGCTTCATTCCTTTTCCCTCCCGCCCCAAAACCATTTCATCAACTTACGCTGATATAATCTCAATTTAATTGCTAATATTTGTACTTATCTATTGTTTTCTGCAAGTTGATTTCATATTCACTGCAAACAAAAAGACCACCCATACTCAGGTGGTCTTTCCCGGTTCGTTTGCTGATTGATTGGATGGGCTACAGAACTCTTCTTGCGCTGACATAGTGGCTTGACCACCAGCCGGAGCTTAGGCTGTTAACCGCTAATCCGTCCTTGGAAGGGGTGTTATGAATGAACTTCCCGCTTCCCATATAGATGCCGACATGATTGATCGCCCTGTTATTTCTTCCGATCGTATCGAAGAAGACAAGATCGCCTTTGCGAAGATTGCTCTTGCTGACTGCCGTGCCTTGGCTCTTCTGTGATCTTGTTCCCCACTTTAAATCAACGCCGACTTTGGCAAAAATAAACTCCGTAAACGAGGAGCAGTCAAAGATCAGACGGCTTACATTCCGTGTTCCATAGTCATAGCTTACGCGCCCTTGGTAGCTCTTTGCCAAGCTAATCACCCGGTCGGCTTTCGAGCTGCTTGTTTGCCCGCTTCCGCTTCCGCTGGACGAACCATTGTAATTCGTATATTTGCTATTAGCTGATATGTAACCGATCTTCCCGTTCTTCCGCTGCACCTTGAGCCAGTATCTGTTCACTTTGGAAATAACGTTAATATTCTCCCCTCTGGAGAGGAAACCGATCTTGCTCCCGCTTGTGCTTGGCTTTGATCTAAAATTAACGCCATAGGTGACTTCCGTCTCGTAGGTCGTAGCGGCTGATACCGTAGCAGCCAGCGGGGCATGTCCGATGTCTAGTGCCGATACTCCTGCCGTTGCACAAACTCCTAAGATAGTAACTTTTGCGATGAATGACTTAAGTTGCATGTATTTATTGCCTCCATTACGTTTGATGCCATAAATATACCAGATTTTTTCCTTCCTAAATAATTCCTCTGAGAACTAAAAACTAGATATAACGGTAATTTCAGCCCTTTTATTAGAAAATAATTAGAAAGCTCTCATTTAAAATTATGATAGAAAAAGAAAGAGAATTGTAAATCATTGCCGAATGGTGACTAGGACAACCGGCTGCATCATATACTTCCACTAAGGGAGGGGGAGGCTGTATATGCGATTCACGGTCCAATATATACCTCTGAACAGGATCAAGCCCGATGGAGCCGCCGGAATGACCGCGCAAATCCGCAAGCTGCGCAAAATGATGTGGGATTGCATGAATTTGCTCGTTGTGCGAAAAAACCGCAAGGACGGGAGCTACATGATCCTGATCGGAAATGACCGGTACGATTTTCTCCGCAAGCATACCAAAAATATCATGGCGCCATGCCTGGTCGACGAAAGCAAGTCCAAGACCCAATTCAAATCCTGGCTCTACAGGCTGCGCAGAAAACGTCTGATGAACGAATTCCCGGAATGGAAGGTGCACCGTCTATCGCCTGCCGCTTTGTCCATCTTTCGCGCCTTCTTGAAGGAAGAGCCCCGGTTCAAGCGGCTTTCCCGCAAGGAGCAGCTGCAGGTGCTCATGATGTCCGTACGTTACAAGAAGATTGTCGTCGGCACCATGAAGACGAAGGTGGATCAGCTCATACCGAAGCCGTAAGCCGCGTCGTCAAGTCAAAACCGTCTCAATAAACACCGTCGGATGAAGCGCTAAATCCACTTCGGAGATGTCGAGCTTATCGCCGTTCGCTTGGGCAATACGAACAATCGGCCGCCCCGGGAGGCCGCGGTGCTGACGCACAACAACGCCGGTCTCCTTCGTGGAAAGACGGACAGCCGTGCCATTCGGGTAGACCGAAATGTTTCTTATAAAATGGACAAGGATTTCATGGTCCAGCTGCTTCTCCGACATGGCCATGAGCTTCTCGCACGCTTCATCCGGAGAATGTCCTCCACCATGGAGCGGATTGATTAAATTATCAAATAGGTTGGAAGCGGCCACGATTTTGGCGTAGGGATGAATTTCCGCTGCCGTTAATCCGCGGGGCTCGCCTAGACCGTCGGGCTGTTCATGGTGCTGCAGGGCAATATGAGCAACCATCAATCCGAACTCCTGCTTGGACTTCAACTGTTCAAATCCGCGCCATGTATGATGAACTTTTTTCTCAATCGGCACCCCGTTATTTGAATCCGCGCCTGCTGCGCGCAGACCGATCTTTCCGATATCATGAAGCAGCGCTCCGATCGACAGTTCCTTCAACTGACTGTAATTTAACCCCATATTCATTCCAATGACCGTAGACATCAGACACACATTCATGGCATGTACGAAATGCGCATTATCCTCTGTGCGTATATCTGTAAGCTGGATCAGCAGTTCTTTGCTGCTCATCACATCGTCGAGAATCCGTCCGATGCTAATGCCGATATTTCTCGAGCTCCATTCCTTTCCGGAACGAATCGCCTCGAACGCGTCATTCATTTCCTGCATAACCGCCTGTTTGGTTACTTCGCTGACGATTTCCTCCGGATCTACGTCATCGAATACCGGATCTTGTATGTAAAGCATCGTAACCCCGATCCGATTAAGCGTATTTATCATGTATACGGTAAGGGAGACACCGGCTGCCAGCAGGACTCTGCCGTTTCCGGAATAAATCGATTTACCCAGGACCTGTCCCGGCTCCACGTTTTCCAACCCTACATATTTCATCAATCATCCCCCGCAATCTTCTATTTGTTGATCTCATTATACGTTAATTTGTTTGCTATCCATATCCGAAATATATTGTGATAAGTGCTATATAAGATGAACAAAATAAATGACTTCAGCTGTTATCGCTTCGAGAGCAAATCATGTTAGAGTCCACGTGTGAATGAACAATAGCCGGTTTTCCTCAAAGTAGGGAAAACCGGCTTTTATAGGGTTGAAAGTTACTTAGCGCATATATTCGTTAATTATATGATAGGAGAGCTCATCCAGGATTGCATACACATCCTCCTATGGAATTGTTTTTACTTTCTCATAGTGATGTTCCTGAGCTTTCGAATCGGTGATGTCGATCGTAATCTTCCAAGAGCCTGTTTCGTTCAAATAGTCGCCTTCGGTTTCATACGTATACTTATCGAAACCTTCGTAGCCGTATGGATCGGGTCCGCCCCTCTTGTACTCGAACGGAATGATGATCCCTTTCCCCTCGCCAGTCTCTTTCCCCGCTTGAACATACACGTTATCGGGAGGACCCATTCCAGTCGGCAGCCACACATCCAATCGGTACGTTTGTCCTTTCGATTCCATCTGGTTCATGCGGAAAGACATATGTGCCTTGTTGCCCATGACGTGCCAGTAGACAGGCTCGGATGCCGCCCTTATTTCAGGGGGAGAGGTCGTTGAAAGCATACCGGCTAAAACAAATGCGGTAAGCGCCAGGAACACTTCCAATCGGACGATCGCTATAAATCTTTGGAGCGCGTCCGTTTTCGATTTGCTGGTTGCTTCAACTTCCATGCGGGGGATGATAACCAATCGATGAAATGCACCGATAACAACGACGAACAACAAAATAGCGGTTTTTGCCAGCACCAGTTGTCCATATTCGCTTTGAAACAACGCGTCCCACGATTTCAATCTAAACAGGGACAGCGCGATCCCGCTGAGGGCTACCAAGATAACGGAAGGCATAGCAATACGGGTAAACCGCCGTACGAGTGAATCGATTTCCCTCCAGTTAGATTGGAATAGTTCCTTGTTCAAAGTAGCGGACACTATCCCCGTTAATCCTCCAAACCAGACCGCAGCTGCTATCATGTGCAGCGTATGTGATAAAACGGCAAGCAAAACGCCGGATGAAGAACCGTAAGCATGCCCGGTTAACGGAAACAGGAGAACAAGCGCACAAACAACTGCCGCTTTCAAGACGGTCGCCCGGCGCTCGTCCCGATTCGGCGCAAATGACAACGTAAGCAGCAAAAAGGTTAATGCCGGTTTCAGCCAAGACGCCCAGCCGATCATCGTTGTCCCGAGGATCGTCAATATTAGGTCTCTTGCTCCGCCTGTTCCGATTCCGCTTAATTGCTCGGCCAGAATCCATACATGCAAAGCCTCTGCCGCGCAGAACCCGATCAGTGCGATCCCATACAGCAATCTTTCATTCCGCTTGGCAAACAAGGCAGGTACATCAGGTTTGTTCACGCCCCATAAGGTATAACGGAAAAAGAAAAATCCGGCGATGCAAACGGCGAACAAAACTTCAACTATACGGAGAAGCTGATAAACGAATGTTCTCCAACCGCCGCTATGTCCCGAATCATCATGATGGCGGTTATGCGCTTCTTCGACGGTCAAGGTCGAATGCTGCTCATGTCCGGTTGGGCGATTCTCCGGCTGATCCGTGCTCTCGCCTGATTTCACCGACTTCTCGCTATCCGGCGTGGAACTTGGCCTCATGCCCTGAACCGGAGCTTCCGGAACAAGCTTCGATGATTCAGGTGTCGCTCCCGCTCCTGCCTGTTGATCCTCCCTCTTTCCGGATGGAATAGTCTCATCCGGCTTGATTCCGGTGTGCGGATTCACCGGAGTTGGCTCAGGCTTCTCTTCGGCCGGCTTCGGAACAGGAGATGACTGCTGATTCTTGCCTGGCTCCGTTGCAGGAGCTGGATTTGTTAAACCCTGCGGTATCGGGGCATCCTCTTCGTCAAGAGAGATCGTTTCGTCCGGTTTTTCTTCTTCGAGCGGAATCGCGACAGAAAAGCGAAACGATCCTTCCGTTACATGAGTGTCCACGGACAGTACCTGCCACTTTACCTTATAGACGCCGGCTGCCAACTCGGAAACTTTAAAAATGAGCCAACTTTTATCCTCTGCGCTTAGCCTCCCCTCAATGGATTTCCCTTTTTCATCCTCCAACGTAATTTGACTAAGCTTCGGATCAATCTCTTCTGTAAACTTTATACGAATTTCTGACGGTGATTCCTTGAGTTCCTCATTTTGCAAAGGCGAGGAGCGTTCCAGATTGGCATGCGCGCTAGCGAGCGTAGGCACGGCAAGCAGCAGCATCATCAGAAAGACGCAGGTTCTGAACCCTCGCATTGACATTTTGTGATCAATCCCTTCCAAATCAAAGGAAGCCGCCGAAAAGCGGCGGCTTTAATCCGGTAAAATTGCGATTATTTGTAAATCAATACGGCGGCTCTTGTATCGCCAACGGCCGGCAAGTACTCTATCGCTGCTCCCAAATCCCCGGCAATCGTCCGAACCGGAGCGGAGTCGTTGCCATGATAAGAGGCATCGAGATGCTGCTTGATAAAAGAGGCACTGGCGTATGTCGTACCGTTCACAATTTCAACACCCGCAGCATCGACGAGCTTGCCATTCACATAGACGTATGGCACAGGGTTCGGTTTTGAGGATGAAGACAGCATTATGGACCCGTTCTGCACCGTAAATGTCATAGTCGCTTCATAGTTAACCCGGCTGTACTCGCCTTCCTTGCTTTCATCCGTCGACGGTTTCGCACGAAGCAGGTAATAGTCGGCCGGACCTGTTTTGAACGATATTCTACCATCCGCATCGGTCGTAAACGTCTGTGCTTCCGAGCTGCTTCTACGAATTAACGATACTTCCGTATTCGTAAGCGGCTTGCCTTTCATAAACAATTGAACGCTCACTTGCTCATTCGGCGTTATGGCGGCAGGATTGAACTCAGGCACCAATTCCGCACGATCGGTGCTCACCGCTTTGGAAAATCCTTTGAGCGCCGTTACGCGCTCCACTGTCGGAATGTCGCTCACGGCGACAAAACTTTTGGCGCTGCGAAGCGTTCGGCTAGCAACGTCGCCATGCTTGAAGATACTGTCTCCCTCGACAGAAATAATGTAGGCACCTGGAGAAGAGGAAGAGAACGTAGCGATAAATCCGTTGTTGACTGCAGGTTCCTCTTCCGTCGCAGCTTCTCCGGTGTAGAATCGGGTGCCGGTAATATCCGCCTTCTTGCCGGCGGGAGTCGTTACGTAAACTTTGGAACTATCGGTACTCCATTGACCGGCAATGCGATAGCTTTTGTGCTCATTGGAGTGATTGCCTAGCAGTAGATCGACATAGGAAACCTCGCCTTGCGCGATGATCGGCGCGTTCGTCTGCGACCAGCCGTCATGAGCGAATACGGACGAGGAAATGCTAAACGTCAGCAGGACCGCAAGTACTGTTGCTGCAAATTTTTTTTTGAACATAATGACTAACCCTCCCGATAAGATAAGTGCTGTTATCTTCCAAATTATATCGGGAGGCCGGAAAAGATAGAATGACTATAAAGAGCTATTGTGGACGTACGATGTGAACGAATTGTGGCAGTACGTTTAATCCTCAGTTTTGAAAGTATCCTTGCTCATAAGCATAACGCGCCAATTGTACGCGATTTTCGAGATGCAGCTTTTGCAGAATGTTTTTCAAATGATTTTTAACCGTATGTTCGGAAATGTTGAGTTTAGATGCAATATCCCGATTGGACGAGCCTTTTGCAACCCAGCTTAATATTTCTTGCTCCCTGGCGGTTAAAGGGCTGCTGACGGTTTTCGGTATTTCCTTATTGGAAAATTCCTGCAAAATCCGCCGGGCGAATTCTCTGGATAAGGGCGCCTCATCGAAAGCAACTGCTTTAAGATATTCGTGCCATGCTTCCGGATTCAGATTTTTAAGCAAATATCCTTGAGCCCCCTTTTTCAACGCCTCGAATAGATGAGCAATATCGTCCGAAACGGTGACCATGACAATTTTGACATAAGGAAACCGCGACTTGATTTCTTTCGTTGCTTCCAAGCCGTCCATTACCTTCATGTTGATGTCCATCAGTATCAGGTCCGGCATCGATTGCTCCGTCAACCTTATGGCCTCTAATCCGTTGCATCCCTCTCCAACGATCTCAAATATCGGATCCGCACTCAGGATCTCTCGAATGCCCTCCCGGGCATGATGATGATCATCCACAATTAACACGCGAACCGGCTGCGTCATGCGTGCTCACACCTCTCTTCTGATTTCTACCCTCGTATGCCCCTCTACCCGACTCAGTTGAAGCAGCCAACCCAGTTCCGCTGCACGTTCCTTCATGATTTTGAGCCCGAAACGATTTTCTTTATGAAACGGGTCCCCCTCGTATCCTTGACCGTCGTCGGTAATGCTGCAGAGCCAACCATTCGGAGTTACTTTCGCTTGTATCCGCACGTGCTGCGCATCCGCGTGTTTACGAACATTGAG
The DNA here is from genome assembly GCF_000422465.1 of Paenibacillus harenae DSM 16969. Taxonomy (GTDB): domain Bacteria; phylum Bacillota; class Bacilli; order Paenibacillales; family Paenibacillaceae; genus Pristimantibacillus; species Pristimantibacillus harenae. The sequence goes on from NZ_KE383846.1 coordinate 324,656, forward strand.
CAGCGCTTCTCGAACCGAGCCGAAGAGCCCGACTTTCTCTTTCCGGGAGAGAAGATCCTCCGGAAGTGTCCAGTCGAACCGGACCGCTATGTCCGTTTCCTTATTAAACTCCTGAACCATACGGTGAAGCGATTCCATCCAGGGCATCATCTCTGCTTCGGGCGGATAACGCAAATTGGCAATTGCTTGCCGGACGTACTCATTCACCTCGTGTACGGTTTGGCGGACAGACTGAAATTTTCCCTCATGAACGGCATCTCGGGCTTCCATCCGGTTTACCTTGACCGAGAGGAGAAATAGGGATTGCGCTATCCCGTCATGAAGCTCCCTTGCAAGACTTTCCCGTTCCTGCATAGCCGCCTGCAAGGCCCTCGACCGTTGAAGCTCCTCCTGTATTTGCTCCAGAATAGAGAATAGCTTGGTTAAAAACAGAATCGTAACTGAAAACACGATAACCGGAGCCAGCATATTGCCCAGTTCCATCGAAATGTAAGCGAGCAGATATTCATGCCTGATATATTCCCATAAGCCGATCGTAAGTGTAGGAATAATTAAAATAAGCCATTTGATTTGTTTATACGACAATTCTCTTCCTCCTTCACATAAAAGATTACGGTTGAACATAACCCGATAGCGTTAAACCCATCACGTTTGCGAGAAAGCTAAAGCCTTCCGGATATGGAAGGCTCTTTGTCGCTTAAGCATTAGGAAGCTCTTTTCTTACGGAACCACAGAAACACCACGGCCACTGCGACGAGGGCAAGCAAGGCATACACGATATTCGAATAAACATCCATATATGCGACAATGGTTTCCCATGAAGCTCCGACTGCGGCGCCGATGTTGACCAGCAGCACATTCCAGATTAGCGATCCAAGCGTAGTCAGTAAAATAAACAGCCAAAAATTCATGCGGGTGCTGCCTGCCGGAATGGAAATCAGGCTTCGGATTAACGGAATCAGACGGCAGATGAATACGGTCCAAACTCCGTATTTCGAAAACCAGCCATACGCTTTGCGGACATCCTCATTGGTTAGTCTTAGAATACGCCCCCATCTCGTAATGATCCTCTCCATTCTCTCGACATTAATCAAATACCCGACGAAATATAACGCGACCGCACCAAGAATGGATCCGATCGTCGACGCGATGACGACTCCCATTATCGTCATACCGGTGTAGGTTGTCATAAATCCGCCGAAGGTCAGAATCACTTCCGACGGAATCGGCGGAAACAGATTCTCCAATGCAATTAATAGAAATACGCCCAAATAACCAAATTCATTCATCATTTCCGTAATCCAGTTCTCCACTCGTAAACACTCCTCTATTTTTATAATTAAGATAATTGATCCTGCAGCTTGCGATGGATAAAAGCATCCATCAACTTATAGATGATAAACAATCCGAACAAGCCTGCGCCATATGCCACGAGTACCGATTCGATAACCAGAGGCCACAACGCTTCCGGAAACAGCAGTCCGTGAACGAGCTCTACCAGAATAAACAGGATCACAGCGACCGCAATCCATCCGAATAAATAATAATGGGCATGCATGTGAAACAATGACGTGTTCTTGGATAAGCTTAAGAGCTCCTTCACTTTAAACTGCGAGATCGCCTCAGCCGTTGCCTGCTCCCGCGTCTTTCCATGATCCATTAAATCCTGGGCATAATCCTCCAAATAATTGCGAAGCTCCATTTTGTCATCCGGATTCATTGCCAGCTGTTCCACATAGGCGTGGATATCATTTTGCTTCCGGTACATCGTGTTGAGCCGAATATGTCCGATGTAGTTCACCGCCCCCCACAATACGGCAGTCGCGAAGGACGAGCCGTATCCGACGGTCAGCAAAAATTGGTCATCCGGATCGAAATACCGGTCGCCGTAAAAAAACACGCCGCACAAGACCATAGACATAATCAACAGCCAGCCGTACTTGACATCGCTCAAACTGAATATTTTTCTCCATAAATTCATCGTGCTCAATCCTCTCAAATAAATCGGTTGACGATTTCGTATGTTTTTTTCCAATCCTGGATGTATCTATCGAGCAGCCGGCAGCCTTCTTCGGTAATCGAATAGTATTTCCGCCTGCCGCCATGCGTCTGATCGCCCCAATAGGACGAGACCGCTTGCTGCTTCTCCAGACGCTTCAACGATAAATACATCGTTGCCTCCTGCAGCTCGAAGGCGCCCAATGTCCGGTCCTTGACCGCTTTCGAAATTTCGTAGCCGTAATTGTCCTTCTCCTTAATGATGGACAGGATCAGAAGATCTACGGTCCCTTTCAACATTTCCGTATTCAATCGCCGTACCTCCAACTCAAATTACCTTGCATACTTAAGTACATAACAATCATAAGTGAAAGTACTTAATAATGCAAGGTACTCGTGCAAAAAAAAAATCCGGGGGTCAATGAAAATGAAATGATATTCATGACCCGTTATAAAATCAGCCCTTCCGTCTTCGACCGTCTTAAGATTTCGTTAACCGTCTCCTCAGGCGTAAGACCGGTTGAATCCAGCCACATCCCGATCTTGGGCGTCTCCTCGCGCAGCACCCGATCCAATCCGGCTGCGGTCCACAGGCCGTAGCCCTTCTTGGAACGAGCAGCCTCCCTGCGTTCGACGGCTTCCACGGAAGGACAGAGAACGACGAGAGTAAACGGTCTGTTCCGGAGATAAGAGATAAAATCATGCAGCAGCGGGCCGATCACCACGTCCTGAATAATAACATTGAAGCCTGCACCGTAATAGGCATCCGCCGACATGGCGGTTAGCCGATAACGAAGCTTCAACTGATCAAGCTCGGCATCCCCGCTGTCCGGACCTACCTCCCGCCGGTTTCGTACGATCATTTTCCGAAAAATATCTCCCCGCAAATGTACCGATTTCTCAAACCGCTCCGACAATAGCTGGGCAACCGTTGACTTTCCGCTCGCCATTATTCCGGTAATCAAAAAGAGACTGGGCTTTTCATTTAACATAATTTCATTCCTCCATTGATTGATTCATGAATAAACGTCTACCTGGTCGGCGGCAAAGTGAAAAGCTCCGGGAATAGGACGGATACGCTGGCTTTTGAGTTTATAAAGCAATTCACGCTGGACATCTGCTTCGCATCGGGCGGCGGGGTGTCGAAGAACGGCATCAGCACAGCAACTCCCGAAGTCGCGGCGTTAGCAAAGCCGCCGCTACGCTAGTATTTCCAGAAAAAAGATTTGTCTCGCTCCGCATGAGAAGTTAGGGATCGATTTCTTTGCCAAAGGGGGAGCGATCACGGACATGGATGTGCTGATCACAGACGCCGATGCCGACATTCGGTCAGGGGGAGCCTGTCCCCCTGAAACTAGCTAAAACTTTGCACCTTGCTTCAGCTCATACACTTCAAAAAAATCTTGCTTAATCACTACAGACATGATGGTATCGCCATTACTGAAAAAATGGACATGTCCCATCCGCTTATCTTCAAGCTCACTCCATCCCGACTTCTCTAATTCTTGAAAATATGGATGGGGAGGATACAGACCTTGACTGCCTCCGACATTTATTAGTTTATATTTCGCTCCTTTTAGGTAATTAGGATTGTTAAAGTTTGCTTCCTGCTGTTCCGCGTTTCCAGGTACAAGAAATTGTTCATTAACGTCCGATTTCTTATAACCCAGCTCATGATCATACGTTTGAGAACCAGCTTGAGAACAACCAATCAGCATGAGTAGGAACATAAAAGAAAAGCATAGTCTTCGCATCAAACCGCCTCCTGAATCCCAAATAATATCTACCGGCCTATCCCATCGTTATGGACGATGTGGATAAGGACAAAGTTACACTTCATGCAAGAGAAACGTCTGCCTTTCGTCCTTGTCAAAGGGCGCAAACCGTTTATTCCGTATTTTCTGAAGAAACTCATGAAGCAAGCTCTCGAAAAACGGTATCGCGGAGAATTCTAAGCGCATATAAATGTAAAACTTATAAATTCTTAGAATTTAAAAAAGAAAAAGCACGCGTCTTTCACGCGTGCGGTTATCAATACATGTACGGACCCCGTTCGTCATGTCGGATATAACGTCTATCCAGGCTGCTCCGTAACCGGATGCGGCGTCCTTGACTTCTTGCGGAAGGATACGAAATACAAGAGCGCACTGGCTACGACAACGAAGCTTAACAGCAGTATGAGATTGCCGTACATGTAAGCCTTTGAATCCGAAATAAACGGATGCAGCGGAAAAGCGAACAGCTCCTGCTCCATCGCTTTGGCGACTAATGCCGTCACAACAGCTCCGGATATCGTCGATATCATATTAAAAAGGCCCATGCCGACGCCGATTTGATGGTTGGGGAGAATTTGCGTTACACTCTCCGCCAATGCCGTCTGCACGAAAGAAAACCCGATGTACATCATCATAAGGGCGGCTCCGATGTACCATACCCAAAGCCCGATGGACGAGGATTGCAGCAGCAGGCTTATCGAGATGAGAGCTAACCCCAGATATACGACGAAATGGCTTCCCCTTTTGACCGTCATATTGCCGGCGACCCTCCCGAATATGACCGCGCTTATGGCTCCCGGAAACATAATGAGCCCGATGTTCTCCGTATCCAATCCGTACGTGTTGCTTAACATGAGAGGAATGACGAACATCATGGACATAACGGTTCCGAATATCAAGAAGCCGATGATGATAGCGCTCCGGTACAGCCTGTTGCTGAACAGGGTCGGATCAACGAAAGGATCCTTAGCCCTGCGGATCTGAATGATGAACAGGACAAGCGCGACACAGGTAACGAGCAAATAAAGCCAGTTAGCTTCTGTCGTGAATAAAATGAGAGCCGACACGGCTATACCGAGAAGCGCGGCTCCGATCAGATCCAGTCTACCCGCTCCGCGCTCCTCGGCCGGAAGATACTTTCGAAAGAAGGGAATGGCCGCAAGTACAGGAAGCGGTATGAGAAACAGATACGCCCAATGAAAAGATCCGGCAATATAACCGCCGAGCACCGGACCGATCCCGATCGCGAACGAAGCTGTCGAGGTGATGATGCCGAACATTCTACCGCGTTCTTTCGCAGTGAAAAATCGGGCTACCATAACAAAAACCAATGCCGGAATGGCCGCTCCGCCCGCTCCTTGAATTCCCCTTGATAAAATGACGGCCGGATACCAAGCCTGGCAAACAAAGCCCAATATTGAACCGAAGCTATAGAGGATAATTCCGATCGTAATCAGTTTCTTGACGCTGTACATATCGGAAAGCTTGCCGAAAATAACCATCCCCATCCCAAAAACGATAAAGAAGATCGTCACTACCCAGCTAACGCCTGATGCATCCAGGCTGAACTGCTTAGCTATGCTCGGGGTTGATACGTTAAATACGGATTCATTCAAGACGGCAAAAAAAATGACAAAATAGATCCACGGTACGCTTTTCCTGATGCCGGCAAAATCCTGCACAGGTTTATCCGCGCTATGCGCAATATTCATGATTTACGCTTCCCCTTCCTCTTCCGGCGAATGCCAGCTTTCATCTCGATAACTGTACCCATTCTAGCATGCAGCGCCTGCATTGATTTCTTACCGATTGCTATATTGCAGCAATCGGCTTAGGAAGTTGTTCATCAGAAGCGGCAAGGAAATCAGAATCGGAGGGTCGTCCAGCCGGGGCGGGTATAACGTAACCGTCTGATGCGGAACCGCTGCATACGGCTCTACGACGATGGGCTCCTTCGATCGTGTCCGCAGCGTATTGTGGGGGAGAAGAACATCCACCGCCTGCATCCCCCAAGATACGGATGTCGCCATAAGATAATAGGTGCCCGGCTTAACGTCCGTAAAGCAAAAATCCCCCAACGCGGATAGCAGGGTGCCATACAGCGGAAGTCCTTCCGGGATCGGCCTGGCGAACAAGCCGAGCAGAATAACGCCCTCGAAAGGGGCCGCCGCATGGACGGTCCCTCTCACGGCAGCGTGCTCCGTGAAGATCGTACGCTGCGTCTGCCAATCATCCAGCATTTGCAGGGAGCGCAGATGGTTATCCGCCTGCAGCGTTGAATGCCGGAATTGAGACGGCGTCACACCCACCCGTTCGGTGAACCGGGAGGTAAACGTTCCCAAGCTCTGCTGTCCGATCTCCATCCCGATATCGCGAATGCTTAAATTCGTATGGAGCAGCAGCTCTTTCGCCTTCTGCAAGCGGAGAGAGGATACATAGTACAAGGGGGAAAGACCGATCCTTTCCTTGAAAATCCGCGCGAAATGATACGGACTGTAACCGGCATATCCTGCAAGACCGGCAAGCAAATGCGGTTCGTAGATTTGCCGATGAATATAAGCGATCACCTCGTCAATTTCCGAATACCGGTCCGTCACCTCGCACGCACTCCCCTTAAACGCAATATTGAAACATGAAATCAATGGTTTCTTATTCGATACGGAACATTCGTTCGTATTTATATTACCACATATTTCATATTTTTCAATACCTTTGTTTAAGCAAACAGGCTGATCAGGTTGCCGTCGGGATCCTGGACAATCGCATACCGCTGCCCCCAGAAAGCATCCCAAGGCTCGCGGTGTCCGACATATCCGCTTTGAACGATTTTCGCATACAGCTCATTCAAGGATTCGCGGCTATCGCATAAGAACGCCAGTTCAATCCGGTGCCCGGAAGGCGCATCCCAGCTTCCATATACGCCTTTGGCGATTTCTTGCGTATCGAATCCCAGTCGGATACCGTTCTGATGAACCTCCACGTGCTGCTCCGCATCCGCGCTCTCCGGAATGTCCAATCCCAGCACGCGATAAAAGTCCAACGCCTTTTTCATGTCCTGCACGACTACTCCTACCATATCAAGCTTGATTCCCATCGTGATCACTCCCGCGTCTCATTTTTCTGATCCGTGGACCAGTTTACCCGATTACCCTTTTATTATATTGGAAAAAACGGACAAGTTATATTTCATTCTCGCCATTCCGATTCGTATTGAACACCTGAGAAGGCGATAATCCGTAATATCGTTTAAAGCTGTGAATCAGATGCGATTGGTCATAGTAGCCGTATTTCACGGCCGCATCCGGGAAAGAAGCCGGCGCTCCGGCTTTTATTTCCTGAAGAAGATTCTGGAACCGGATAATGCCCGCAAGCTCCTTGGGACTAACCCCCAGCTCCCGTTGGAACACCCTTCGCAGATTTCTTTCGCTGTAGGTTAGCTTCTCTGCCAAAGAGCGTACGGAAATCAATCCGCCGAAGGCGTACAGATACTGCATACTGGTTTCCAGCAATCCGCCGGCATCGGGTTCATCTAAGCGCAAGCGGCTAATTAGCCTCGTCTCGGCCTTCCCAATCATCCCGGAAACTTCTTTGGCCGACATGATTTCAGACGCCAGCTGCAAGCCTTCGGTCCCCCATATTTCTTCGAGATACACATGATAGCCGATGATGGAGGAGACGGGCACTTTCAAAAAATGCCGGGCTGATTCGGAGAAAAAACGAATGCCGAACAAGGATTGACGGTCAGGCATTGCCATCGCTTCGAAAGCGGTCGTTAATCCCGTAACAAAGGCCGCACCAGCAAACGAATGAGCTCTCAGGTCAACGATAATATCCGCGCAGCCATCCGGTATGACCCGGTTAAGCCTGCCCGCCGTATCCGCTGCTTGAAAGTCAAGCGTCCAGTAGCAAGCCACATAAGGCTCGAGACGCTTGTCCGGTAAATATTCCCGGTAACGAAAACCCGATTCTGCAAGCTCGCGTTGTAAGACAGGCGGCTGCACGGGCCGATAACATTTTAGGATGGGTAACACTCCCCTTCCGGTGTTATGATTAACATTACTATAAAAGTTGAACCAGAGAATTGCGCGACTCGAGTGGAGAGATATGGCTAACACATGGCACTTAATTCGTTTAACGGCCGCCACAAACGTTATTTGTGCAATATCGGCCATTTTAAAAATGTAACGGAGCTGACAGACGCTATTTCCCGATTTCAGCCCATTTTCGGGCTGAAAATCTGCGGATATGGTCTGTAGCAGCCGTTACAATTTTGAAACGTGCTTTTTTAGCAAATAAGGGTTCAGACAACCGTTAGAGTGAGTATGATTAAAATCATTCCTCATGCTGCATGGTGTACGGCAATTCATTTGTTCAACTTATATAGAAGAGTTTAAGTTTCCGTTCCTATTAAATCAAATTTTTTCTGGAGGGCCTCACATGCCGTTCACGTTCAACGCCGGAGACTACCCGGAAAGCCCCGGATGCTACCTGATGAGAAATACGGAAGGCCAAATCCTCTACGTCGGCAAATCCAAAAACCTGCGGAGCCGGCTTCGGTCCTATTTTACAAAGCAGCACGCCCATAAAAGAATCAGGCAGCTCGTCCTCGAAGTGGCTTCCATCGAAGTCGTGCTCGTCAATAACGAAGCGGAAAGCCTGCTGCTGGAGAACAATTTGATCAAGCTCCATAAGCCGCCTTACAACCGCGCGCTGAAAAAAGAAAACAGCGGCTACGCTTATCTGCATTTGACCGCGGAGCGTTTGCCCCGATTGGAGCTGTTCTATCGCAATCGGAGCGACAGCCGGATCGAACCGGATGACGCGCCTCGTCTCGGTCCTATTAAGGATGCCGGGTTCCTTGACACGCTTATGGCGTTCATCGCCGGGCATTACGGTCTGCGCTCATGCGAAACGATGCCAAAGCAGGTATGCCTGCTCTATCATATCGGGAGATGCAGCGGCGTTTGCGAGGGAATAATAACGGAAGAGGACTATCGCGGGAGAGCCCGTCAAGCCGCGGAGCTCCTCGCCCATCAAGGGCAAGGGCTGCTTAACGTCCTGTACAGGCAAATGGAAGCTCACGCTTCCCGGTTGGAGTTTGAAAAAGCGCAGCGGATGCTCGTAAGCATTCGCCAGCTGGAGCAGGCGGCAGGCAAGCAGATCGTCGAGAGAGAAGCAGCCGTCGATCAGGACGTGCTGTATTTTGGGGAAAAGCATGTGCTGGTCGCGAAGGTGAAGGAAGGCATGCTGCGGGACTTTCTCATGCTGGAGCTCGATCATGCTTACGGAGATGCGGCTGGTGACCATTTTATAATGACGCGGTATGCGGAAGAGAGGCCGGATGAACTGATCGTGAATGCCGTCGGCGATCTGAAGAAGGTTCGCGCGGCCTTGAACCGCAGAGGGAAGCCTCTGAAAATTACGCTGCCCAAGCGCGGGATCAAATACGAGCTGCTGCAGCTGTGCAGAAATAACTACGGCTATCGGACAGGCCGGCTATAGGCCGGCTTCGGACCATCTGAGGTCACCAGAATCATCTGGTCGACCTCATTATTTAAAATATAAGAATCCGGTTAGAACCGTTCCGAAATTACCTTCGCCTGCGTGAACAGCAGCAGGTAATCGCGCCCTCCCGCCTTCGAATCGGTACCCGACATATTGAAGCCGCCGAACGGATGAACGCCGACCAGAGCGCCCGTGCACTTGCGGTTAAAATACAGGTTGCCGACGTGGAACTGCTCGCGCGCCTGCTCCAGCCTGAGCCGGTTCCTCGAGATTACCGCGCCCGTCAAGCCGTATTCGGTGTTGTTGGCGATATCGAGCGCCGCATCGAAATTAGCCGCTTTGATGAAAGCCAATACCGGGCCGAATATTTCCTCTTGCGATATGCGGGCGTACGGTTCGACGTCCTGAATGATCGTCGGTTCGATGAAATAACCGCTGCTGTCGCCCGTTTTGCCGCCATGCACGATTATGCCTTCGGTGCGGCCGACCTCGATATATTTTAAAATGCTGATATATGCCCGCTCGTCGATAACCGGCCCAACATCGGTATGCTCTTCACTCGCCTTCCCGAGCCTCAGCCGCATCGTCCGCTCGACGACCTTCTCGATCACCTCGTCATAGACGAGCTCATGAACAACCGCGCGTGAGCACGCGGAGCATTTCTGGCCGGCATAGCCGAATGCGGAGGCGGTAATCGCGTCAGCCGCGAGATCAAGATCCGCGTCCTCATCCACGATGATCGTGTCCTTCCCGCCCATCTCGGCGATGACGCGCTTCAGCCACTTCTGGTACGGCTGCGCGAGCGACGCCTTCTCATAGATGCGTAAGCCTACCTCCCGCGAACCTGTAAAACAGACGAAGCGGGTTAACGGATGCTCGACCAGAAAATCGCCCACCTCGTTGCCCGCTCCCGGCAGAAAATTAACGACGCCGTCAGGCAGGCCGGCATCCTCCAGCAGCTCGATGAATTTCGCCGCAATAACAGCCGTCGCGCTGGCCGGCTTCAGTACGACGGTGTTGCCCGCCGCCACGGCCGCCATCGTCATGCCCGCCATAATCGCGAGCGGAAAGTTCCAAGGAGGTATAATGACGCCTACGCCAAGCGGAATGTAGATGAGCTCATTGTCCTCTCCGGCAATCGTGATCAGCGGCTGGCGCTCCGCAAGCCTCTCCATTTCCCTCCCGTAATACTCCAGGAAGTCGATTGCTTCCGCCGTGTCGGCATCGGCTTCGGCCCAGCTTTTGCCCGCTTCATAGACGAGCCATGCGGAGAACTCATGCTTGCGCCGCCGCAGCAGTGCCGCCGCTTTGTACAGCACCCTCGCCCGAGCGGACGGCATCACCCGCTTCCAGTCCTCGAACGCGGCGGATGCCGCAAGGATCGCCTCATGCGCCAGCGCGGTATCGGCTTGCGACACGATGCCCACCAGCTGACTTACTTGAGACGGATTAATCGATTTGCGCTTCGTGACCGTCTCGATTCGATCCGCTCCAATCTTCAACATATATTCGCGTCCAAGCTCCGACTCCACTTTACGGAGCGCTTCCTGAAAATCATGGATATTATCCGTAACCGAGAAATCGGTGAACGGCTCGTTCCGGAACGGTACCAGCATCGGTATATCCCTCCTTCTAGTCGGATTCCTTGCACTTCCTTGTCCGTTATAAAATCTGCTCGCCCAGCAGGGACCCGATCAGCTCCACCGCAAGCTTCGCCGTCTGATCGTTCGAGTCGAGGCCGGGATTGACCTCAACGAACTCGGCCGACGTAACCAGATCCGACTGGTACAGCAGCTCAAGCGCCAGATTCGCTTCCCGGTAGCTCAGTCCGCCGCGGACCGGCGTTCCCGTACCCGGCGCTTCCCGCGGATCAAGGCAGTCGATATCGAAGCTGACATGAACGCCGTCCGTCGTCCTGCCCAAATGCGAGGCGACCTTCTCCATCACTCTGGCGATGCCCAGCCTGTCGATGTCATGCATGGTATAGCATGCTATGCCAAGCGAGCGGATATATTTCTTCTCTCCGGGATCAAGCGACCGTGCTCCGACGATCGCGACATGCTCCGGTTTTATTTTTGGCTCGATCCCTCTCAGACCGGTCAGCGCCGGAATTCCTCGTCCCAGATTAATGCCGAGCGACATGCCGTGAATGTTTCCCGAAGGGCTCGTTTCCTCCGTATTCAAATCCGAATGCGCATCGAACCAGATGACGCCAAGATTAGCGTAATGCTCCGCCAGCCCCGCGATCGTGCCGATCGAGATGCTGTGATCGCCGCCGAGCACTAGAGGCATCGCGCCTTGCCCGACTAGTGCGGATACGCGGTCCGCCAGTCTGCCGCTGATGTCCAACACCTCGGCTAATCGCTTAGCATTCTTCGATTGAAGCGGCGTCAGCTGCGGGGAAACGTTGATTTCCTCCGTGATTTGATAAGGGATACCGAGGTCCTTCAGCTTATCAAGCAAGCCTGCGGCATATAGAATGTGCGCCGGACCAAGCTCCGCCCCTGGCGTTCCCGCTCCCAGTCCGAACGGGGCCCGGACAATCGCAACGTTTTGATTAATCATGGCGCGCTCAGCCTCCCGTCTTATTCACGCTTGAGAAGACGAGCCGGATCCGTTCAAAGGCAAAGTCGAGCTCGGCCTCCGTTATGATGAGCGGCGGCGCCAGGCGGATCACATGATCATGCGTTTCCTTGCACAGCAGGCCCAGCTTCATCAGCTTCTCGCAATAGGGCCGCGCCGGCACCCGAAGCTCGATCGCAATAAATAGGCCGCGGCCCCGAAGCTCGGCGATATCCGGATGGTTCAGCGTACGAAGCCTATCCATGAAATACCGGCCGAGCGCATCGGACCGTTCCGCAAGCCGCTCCGTCTCGGTAACGTCAAGGGCGGCGAGCGCCACGGCGCAGCTCAGCGGATTGCCGCCGAAAGTCGAGCCGTGCGAGCCCGGCTCGAAAACGTCCATGATGTCCGAATCGGCGGCTATGGCCGATACCGGCAGCACGCCTCCGCCAAGCGCCTTGCCCATCACGTAAATATCGGGTATGACCTGCTCCCAATCGCAAGCAAATCGGCGGCCGGTTCGCCCGAAGCCCGTCTGAATCTCATCGGCGACAAGCAGCGCCCGGTGCTTCGCGCATAACGCGGCAGTGCCGGCCAGGAACCCGTCCGGCGGAATGCGAATACCCGACTCTCCCTGAATAGGCTCGATTAATACGGCTGCCGTATGCGAGGTTATCGCCGCTTCAAGCGCCGCCAGATCGCCGTAGGGGACAATGCGGAAGCCCGGCGTAAAGGGGCCGAACCCTTCCCGGTAGGACGGCGTGGATGAGAAGGAGGTAACCGTCAATGTCCGGCCGTGGAAGTTCCCTTCGAATACGATAATCTCCGCCTGCTCAGGCGGTATTTGCTTTACGCCGTAGGCCCAGCGCCGTACTGCCTTCAGCGCCGTTTCAACCGCTTCCGCGCCGGTATTCATGGGAAGCGCCCGTTCTTTGCCGGTGTAGGCCGCAATCCTCTCGCAGAAGGCCCCAAGCGCTTCATTGTGAAAAGCGCGGGAAGTGAGCGTGACTTTATCCGCTTGCTCCTTCAAAGCGTCAATAATACGGGGATGACGATGTCCTTGATTCAATGCCGAATAAGCGCTCAGCATATCCATGTAACGCGCGCCTTCGGAGTCCTGCATCCATACGCCTTCCGCGCTGCTAATGACAATCGGCAGGGGATGATAATTGCGGGCGCCGTACTTCTCCGCCAGCCCGATTTGCTTCTGTGCCCTATCCATCTCCTGCTCCTTTCCGCATGTATCGCAAAAAAATAGCCGTTTTTGAATGTTATGCGGTTGAGGGGCGACAAATAACAGCGAGGTTGTCAAAAAAACGGATCACGTCGGTTGAAAAAAATAGCAGGCTGGTAAAGCCGTTATTTCCAGGGTTTGATTAGCTTAGAGACGGATTAAGCCAAGCCGGCATCCGTTTACTTGATCTTTAATTCTATTTTATACCGAAATAACAAACTAAAAGTAAGCTAGCTTTGTGGGAACGGTTCCACAGACAGAAAAGAGGACAGCGTACATGGATCTAACCATTAAACAAATTGCTTTACGCGCAGGAGTGTCTAAATCAACGGTTTCAAGAGTTATTTCAGGCAAAGGATATGCAAGCCCCGAAACGAGGGAGAAGGTAAATCAAATTATTAACGAACTGCAGTATAAGCCGAATGCATTAGCCCGAGCGATGGTGTCGCAGCGAACGAACAATATTGGCGTCATTATTTTCCGCGAGGAATATCCCATTGCCTCCCATCCGTTCTATGGTCAAATTCTGGATTCCATTATTACGGCGGCTGAAAGTTTGAACTACTCCGTCTTTGTCGCGACGGTTCGCGAAATGAACAGCCGATCGGCCGATTATATGTTTGAGAAAAGAGTAGACGGGCTTATTCTGATCAGCCGTCTCCGAAAGCATTTGATTGATTCCATTCAACATTTCAAGGTTCCTTACGTAATGGTTAACGGTTCTACGGACGTTAGCGGCGTCTTCCACCTTGTAAATAATGATGACGGCGGCGGCCGCAAAGCAGCCGATTATTTACTCGGAATCGGACACCGCAACATCTTCATACTTGCCGGACCTCAAACCCATCGAAGCCATCATTTGAGATTAGCGGGATTTCGGGACGGTATGTCCGGGCATAACAACCCGATTCCGGATTCATCGATAGCCTACCCTGCCGCCTCATCCTTCGAGGAAGGGTATCGAACCATGAAGCAAGAATGGTCCCGTTTTCTTGACGGTAAATATACCGCCATTTTTGCTACCAACGACATGATTGCCCTTGGGGCGATGAAGTTTTTATTAGAACAATTCATCCGTATTCCCGAGCAAGTTGCCGTAATGGGCTTTGACGGTATTGATTATGCGGAAATGTTCTCCCCTTCTTTAACGACGATCGGAGTCGATATGAAGGAAATGGGAAGACAGTCGTTGGTTCTGCTGGACAACCTTATTCGTGAGGAAACGGTGTCGGGGAATACCGTAGAGTTTGAGCCTGAGCTCATTGTCCGCCAATCGACGGAGAAAATCGTTGATCTGAAAGGAGAGTCATCGTTGCTATGAGATGGTATTTGAAAGCCGTTGGCCCGAAGAAAGTCTTTGAATTCCTGGTGCTCGTCGTGTTTATCGTCTTTTTCTTGGGACCTTTGCTGAATCTGGCTATTCTAGCCTTCACCGGAAATTGGGTTTATCCGGATGTGCTTCCGAAAGAATGGTCATTAAAGTGGTGGAGCTTTGTCCTCGAGCAGGATGAAATAGCTTCATCCATCGGTTTATCGTTTTTAATTGCTGCCATCGTAACTGCGGTTTCCATTGTGATTTGTATACCTGCCGCTTACGCTTTCGCACGTATTCGTTTTCCGTTAAGCCGTTTCTTCTTATTCTCGTTTCTGCTAACGAATGCCTTTCCGAAAATGGGGTTGTATATATCGATCGCCGTCCTTTTCTACAGATTGGATTTAATGAACACCTTGCTGGGAGTCGTACTCATTCACCTTATCAACGTGCTGATGTTCATGACATGGATTCCGACGTCGGCGTTCCGCAACGTTCACGCTGCTCAAGAGGAGTCCGCCAGGGATGCAGGCGCCAGCCCTTTCCGGGTATTCCGCAGCATTACGCTGCCAATGGCCATGCCGGGCATTGCGGTCGCTTCCATCTTCACCTTCCTGAATTCATTGGATGAAGCTCAAGGTACTTTTCTGGTCGGTATCCCTAACTATAGAACGATGCCGGTCATCATGTATTCCATTATCTCCGATTACCCGGCCTATGCAGGCGCTGTATTCTCGATTATCTTAACGGCGCCGACGATTATATTGCTCCTGGCCGCGAGGCGGTTTTTAAGCGCGGATGTCATGTCCAGCGGGTTCCAGCTTAAATAACACTTTTCTAAAAGGAGATTCCTATGGACATACAACTATCGATTCAGAACTTGACGAAACGTTATAAAACGGGCGATGGCGTCACCGATATCTCTCTGGATGTCCGGAAAGGCGAACTGATCACCTTGCTTGGTCCATCCGGATGCGGCAAAACGACGGTACTTCGAAGCATCGGCGGATTTCTGGAACCCGATTCGGGAGAAATTCTCATTGAGAACAAAAGCGTTCTAAAAACGCCTCCCGAGAAGCGTCCCACAGCGATGGTTTTTCAAAGTTATAATCTATGGCCTCACATGACCGTCTACGATAATTTAGCGTTTGGCTTAAAAATTCGAAAGATGAAAAAAGCCGAAATGGACTTCGCGATTACCGAGGTTCTCAAGCTGATTCGCATGTCAGGTTCGGAAAAAAAACATCCGGGTGAGCTTTCCGGAGGTCAGCAGCAGCGAATTGCCGTGGCTAGAGCTTTGCTGCTCAAGCCTGCCGTACTGCTTCTCGATGAACCATTCTCCGCGCTCGATGCCAAGCTGCGTCATGAGATGCGGGAGGAGCTGCGCGAAATTCAATCCAAGACCGGGTTGACCATGGTTTTTGTCACGCATGATCAGGAAGAGGCGCTGTCGATTTCCGACCGGATTGTCGTCATGAATCATGGACATATCGAACAGATTGCCTCCCCGCAAGAGATTTATGACGAGCCCAAATCGCTTTTCGCCGCGCAATTCATTGGCAAAATGAACTTTTTAAAGGGGGTGGTGTCAGCAGACCAAGTCATCATTCAGAATTTGGCTTTTCCAAATCCAAAGCGGCTTACCGGAGAGGTAAGCATTGCCATTCGGCCTGAAAATGTCATTTTACAGGATGGAGAGGAAACGGGTCTGTCGGGAAGTGTCAAACAGATCATGATTTTAGGTCATTACGCTGAAGTTTCTGTTGATGTTCAACCATTCGGAATCATTCGGTCATTTCAACCAAGAGATCAAGTCAAGCATCTGCATTCCGGACAAAAAGTAAAGGTAAATTTCTCAAAAGCATTGGCATTCCCTGCGGTTTAAATAAATATAATCTATGGAGGAAATTAAATGATACGTAAGAAATCGATCCTTTCGTCGCTTTCCGCGCTCACGATCTTATCCGTCATTTTATCTGCTTGCGGCGGCGCTGCGAACAATACGGCAAACACGGGGAATTCCGGCGCGACTCCCGCGGCCAATACGGAAGATACTGCTGCAGCTGAGCCGGTAGAATTCTCCTTCTATTTAACGGGTTCCCAGAATGTTAAAAGTTTGTATGATACGCTGATTCCAATGTTCGAAGAGAAAAATCCCGATGCAAAAGTGAATCTCGTGTATATCCCTTCCGGTGCCGGCGCTCAACCGACCTACGATCGTATTTTGGCCGCTAAACAAGCGGGTAAAGGTTCCGGGGATATCGATTTGTATGAAGCAGGTTTATCCGACGTAACCTTAGGGAAGAAAGACGACCTTTGGGACACGCTTAACGCCGACGGCATTCCAAACCTTAATCATGTGAATCAACAAGTATTGACGAATATCTCTAACCTGGCTGTTCCATACCGTTCGTCAGCCGTTCTTTTGGCTTATAACAGCGAAAAAATAACCGACGTCCCAACGACCTTGGACGAGCTGTACGAGTGGATTCGTAACCATCCCGGCAAATTCGCATATAACGATCCATCTACCGGCGGTTCCGGCAACTCGTTCGTTATGACGACCCTGTATAAAGATCTTCCGGAAGATGCCATTTACAACTCGGACCCAAGTATCTTGGAACAATGGGGCACAGGTATGGATCTCCTTAAAGATCTGGGACAATTTGTGTACGGCGGCGGTATATATCCCAAGAAAAACCAAGGTACGCTTGATCTGCTGGCAACCGGCGAAGTGGATATGATTCCGGCTTGGTCGGATATGGTCATGGAACAAACGGCAAACGGGTTGCTCCCTGCTTCTACTAAGATGCAACAGCTTACGCCCGGTTTTAACGGCGGTCCTACTTATCTGATGGTTCCAAAGCTTTCCGAGAAAAAAGAAGCCGTATATAAATTCCTTGATTTTGTTCTCTCGCCTGAGGCGCAGGAGGTTATTGTAAACCAATTGCATGGTTTTCCAGGAATCGAAATTACAAATATGCCGCAGGAAATTCAAGACTCCTTCGAGGGTGCGGCTGAAGGCTTCCGTTCATTCAATATCGGCGAATTGGAAAAAGAAATGACAAAACGCTGGCAAAGCGAAGTTGCCGCGCAATGAGTAAGCAATCAAAAATGGGGGTACTGGGATTGCTTCTGGTACTCCCCTCCTTCCTAGTGTTGTTCGTCATTGTCATTCTTCCCGTTGCTCTATCATTTAAAGAAAGCTTAACCAATGATTCGGGCGGCTATGATCTTTCTAACTACATCTATTTGTTTACAGATAAGCTAATGCGGTCCAATATCATTTTTACATTAACAGTGACGATTATTTCGGTTGGTCTTGTACTCGCCGTCAGTTATGCCTTAGCCGTATACATGAGATTTAACGATAGCGCCATTGTTCGGTGGATTCAAAAAATGTATATGATTCCGATCTTCATTCCCGGAGTGATCGCGACTTACGGACTCATCCGAATGTTGGGCAATCGCGGATGGGCAGCCCAGTTTTTATACCAGTTCGGAGTGGAATCGATGCCGCGGTTCATCTTTGATATGAAGGGGATTATTATCGCCAATTTGTGGTTTAATATTCCTTTCACCACGATGCTGCTAGCTTCGGCCTTAACGGCTGTTCCAAATTCGATCATCGAAAGCGCGAAAGACGTCGGGGCCGGCATGTGGCGAATATTTTTCAATTTGATTTTACCGCTTACCTATAAAACCTTGCTCGTCGCGGCTACTTTTGCATTTATGGGTATTATCGGCTCGTTCACGGCTCCCTTCTTACTCGGTCCTAACGCGCCGCAAATGCTTGGCGTATCGATGCAACAAATTTTCGGAGTATTTCAAGACAGACAATTAGCTTCCGCACTCGCCTTCTTTACGTTCTTCCTCTGCTCCATCATGGGGTACTTCTATATTCGCGAGATGACGAAAGAAGAAAGAGGGAAAGCGACATGAATACGAGACCATTTCCATTGATTACCGCGCACAGCGGATGCATGAATAAACAGGATCATACGCTTGAATCGATTGAAACGGGAATCAAACTTGGTGCTGATGTCATTGAAGAAGATATTCGGGTAACGAAGAACCGCATTCCTGTTCTAGCCCATGACGATGAATGTAAGACTGTGGATGGCATTGAATATTTTATCTCACAAATGTCTCTGGCCGAACTGCGTCAAATCAAGCCGATTCTTACCCTTGAAGAGATGCTGCTTGTCATTCGGGACGCAGGCAAGACTGCCAATTTGGACCTGAAGGACGATGAGAGCATTGAGCCGGTGGCTGCTCTCGTGAAACAATATAACTTATATGAGCAAGTGTATTTGTCGGGATGCAAGACAGACCGTGCCATGAAAGTGCAGCAAACTCACCCGGAGTTGCGCAAATTGCTCAATGCGGATGCTGAATTATTCTTACTGTCAGCCTATCGCGATGCGATAGAGCAGACTTGCCGTGACGCCGTCGCAGCTCACTGCTTCGGCATCAACATCCATTATCAGCTTGTTCGTCCGGAGCTGTTAGACAAAGCAACTTCGCTAGGTTTACCCGTCTACGTATGGACCATTAATGAAGAGGCTGAAATGAAGAAGTTCCTTGATTTAGGAGTTGCCTCTATTACGGCAAGGAATGTGCAAGCTTTAGTAAATTTGAAAGCAGCCATAAATAACAGCCGATAGCAGCTATTTTCGTGCAGCGATTCCTATGCTTGAGCTGCTTCGAGGTCCTCAAGAATGTTTTCCTTTTAAGGATGTTGCGGCATTAAAACAAAACCCCGACCGCATGGGGTCGGGGCTTTCAGGGTGGAGGCGAACCGTGGTACTGATAGCCAGACGACTCCTCTAATCATCGATTTGGCCAGCTATGCTGTATTCTCTACATTAACTTGGAGGAACCAAGCCTCGTATTCGCCCTATATTGGATTCCATCCAATAAAAAAAGCTAAACCACACTGAAACCCTGTTTGGCGGCGATTCCACTGGACAAAATCCACTATAGCTTCACTTTCCGACAATAACTAACTCCTATCGTGCATGAAATCCAGTATAGCGAGCTAGTCACGCACTAGCATCATGCTGTGCTTCACATACCACCGTCGAACACCAGCACCACACTCTTCTTTACGCACCAGCGCCAAGCACCGGCTACATGCACATGTGTATCGGTCACAAGTTATTTCACTTCTTCAGCTTCCAGAGCATGCTCTTTGCAGAACGCCAGCACCATCTGCTGCTCGTCCTCCTCAAGCTCGAAATCGATGTACTTGTTCGACGATGTCGTCAGAAACTCATACTTGGCTATACGCGAGCTGTTCTCCTCGGCCACATAGAGCACGCGCAGCGAAACGCCCTCCTCCTGATGCAGCTCGTCATCCTCAGGCACGTCCAAATCAAGCATAAATTCATATCTGGCACCCGTCAAAATGCCATAAGGGTCCCTCACAAGCTCCACGCTGTATTCCTTAATTTCAAACATATGTCATCCGCTCCTTCTTTATTAATATAACCAAAACGGCTTCGCTTAGAGCGAACCGGGACTTCATTAACCATCTTTTCATTCAAAGAAAAAGCAGCCTGAAACTTGGGAAACCAAGCTTCAGGCTGCCGCATAACGTGAACCACGCAGCCTGTTACAGGCTGCTGAGCGTCTCCGTCAGTACCGGTACGATTTGCGATTTGCGGGAAACAACGCCTTTGAGCAGCGCTTTGTTACCGGAAAGCGTTACGTTGTAAGCTTTCTCTACCGCATGAGCTTGAGCGCCGAGCGCAAGAGCGACGGAATCGTTATTCAGGATGTCCGTTACAACAAGCACGAACAGGTCAAGGCCTTTTGTCGCGATGATATCGTTAAGAGCCGCTTCCAGCTCCGCTTGACGGGATAGCACGTCATTCGTGTCAACCGCGTTCACTTGCGCGATTTCAACCTTGTAGCTGCCCATCGCGAATTCTTTGGCGTCCAAAGAGATCAATTGCGCGATCGTCTTGTCGCTCAGATCCGCGCCCGCTTTCAGCATGTCGAGTCCGTAGCTGTCTGCGTCAACGCCTGCGATTTCGGCAAGCTCGCGCGCTGCCGCTACGTCCTGCTCCGTGCAGGTCGGCGATTTAAACAGCAAGGAATCGGAGATGATCGCGGACAGCATGATGCCGGCAATTTCCTTGCGGATCGCTACGCCGTTCTCTTTGTACATTTTGTTCAAAATCGTTGCCGTGCAGCCAACCGGCTCCGCGCGGAAGTACAGCGGATGGCTTGTCTCAAAGTTAGCGATACGGTGGTGGTCGATTACCTCAAGCACGCGTACGCGGTCAATGTCGTTAGCGCTTTGCTGACGCTCGTTGTGGTCAACCAGAATAACGGTATCCGTCTCGTCGGCGACATTCTCGATCAGGCGAGGCGCCGCGATCCCGAAATAGTTCAAGGCGTATTGCGTTTCGCCGTTGATATCGCCGAGGCGGATCGCTTCTACGTCAGCGCCCAGCTTTGTCTTCAGCTCTGCGTATGCAATAGCGGATGTGATCGTGTCGGTGTCCGGGTTTTTGTGCCCGAAAATAAGCGTTTTAGTCATTTCAAATACTCCTTAATCTTTTTTTGGTTGTTTTATAAACCATTATAACGATAAGTGTACCTTATTCCTATACCTTTACACCGAATTACCTTATCTATTTTGTGAACCCTTTCCCATTGAAACGACACTGAACAAGAAAATCAGGCGTTATGCATGAAATCTTCCTATCTTAACCGTGTTGTAGTATTTACCGATGGAAGCCGGCTTAGTTTCCAAATTTGATACTAAACGGTCGGACTCAACTCCAAAATCAGGGGATAGTTTCAAATTATGAAACTTATGAAACAAAACCGATGGTTTTTCACGCGAACAAAGTCTTTAGTTTCAGTTATCGAAACTAATAGACTGCGCTTCCCATTGTAGTCGGTATTATTTTCAGTTTTTGACACTACTTATACTTTCGTATTGTTAATGCACAGGTAAGCTCAATTCTGCGAAAGTATAAACGAGCCTGTCGCCATGCCGGTTGATAAAGCGACAACGAAAAAGGAAGCCAGCCGATTTCTCGGCTGGCTTCCATCTCGGCTGGCTTATTCCTATCCTTATTCGGCGGAGTTGCCGACGACGGCGGTTCCGGTTTTCGTAATCGTGTATTTAACCGTTTTGCCGCTCCAAAAATGGAACGTCAGGACGACGTCGCCGTCATTCACTTCGTTGAAGAAGTTTTGCGTGAGAGTAATTTCATTCGTATCGTACGAAGGAGAGAAGGCGTATGCGAACTCCTTGAACGACGTCCAGTTCTGCGGACCCGCGTTGCCCCCTGCGGCATATACGGCTTCCATCGTAGCCAGACGGTCGCCGTTGAACGCGGTCGGGATTGCGAAATCCGCCGTCGTTCCCGCTGCGCCCTGCAGCGCTGGCGTATCATAGACGATGACGTCAAACGTCCAGTCCTCGCCCTTATTGAAGTCCGCCGTAATCTCTGCATTCTCGCCGTAAGCGCCCGATGCCGTCAGCTTGGCGAGCAAGTCCGCTTTCACCGTCAAGGTGTCGCCATTCAAGACGTAGTCGATGCCTTGGCGCAGCATCTTGCCCTCATGGCGGAGACCCGTCAGCCGATTGCCGTTCAATTCAAGCCGGATGACGGCATCCTCTGCTGTCGCGCCCTTGGCCAAATAGATCAAATCCGTTTCCGCGGTTGCGGAGCGGCTCTTCCAGCTCGCCTTAAGCATGCCGTGCAGCTGCGGGTCGTTCCACTTCAACGTTAGGCGGTTAAGATGCTGCCCGTTGTCCCACAGCATATGGGAAATGCCTCTTTCTTGAATGTAATGGAGCAGATACTCGAAGAACTTCAGCTTTTCGCCTTGCTCGATCGTTCCCGTATTTTTGTCGAAGCCAAGCAATCCGAATTCGCCTAGAATAACGGGAATACCTTTAGCTACCAGCGATTGATAGACACGATCGAAAGTTTGGACAATGTCGTTTTTGGTTTCTTCGTTAAAGCGGGTGAAGCCGGCGATGTTGACGCTGAACGGCCAGAATCCGTAATAGTGCACGGTGGCGATCAGGTTCGGATCGTCCAGCTCGGCGAACGTGTCTACCAGCGCATCGAGCCGATCCTGGCCCGCGTTCGTTTCGAGCGTCGGCAGTACGAGCGGGCGCTCGGCATTGTTGCCTCCGGAGGCGCGTACGATCTCATGGAAGGACGCATTCAATTCATGCAGCATTTGAAAATGGGCTTCCCCGCCTCCTCCCCATCCGTCAGAGAAGCGCGGTTCGTTGATGCTCTCGAACGAAAGCTTCTTCGAATGATCCTTGAACCGGTCGGCAATTTGCGTCCATGCCGCGTTATAGCGGGCAAGCACTTCGTCATGCTCGGTCCCCATCCGGTTAACCCAGAGCCAGGAGTCGTGATGCAGGTTAATCATGACGTACAAGCCGGCGTCCAGAGACCAGTCGACGACCTCTTCAATGCGGTCGATGAACGCCGGCTCAATCGTGTAGTCCGGCGCTTCTCCCATCCGATGGTCCCATGTAATCGGGATGCGGATACTGTTGTAGCCTTGCGAGGCGATGTGCTTGATGAGCTGCTTCGTCACGCGCGGATTGCCCCAGGACGTCTCGTCGGCTCCGGTCGCGTCGAACGTGTTGCCGAGATTCCAGCCGGGCTGCATGGCTTCGACGTACGATTGAAGCTTGCTTCCCGGAACGGCGATAGTGCCTGGCTTCTCCTGCGAGGCTGCGCTTATGGAAGGAACAGCCATGGCCAACAGGAGCGAAACCGTCAGAAACATACGAAAGATCTTGCTGGATGTGTACGAGAACATTTACTATATTACCTCCTCAGAATTCAGTTATGTAATCAAATACGTGATGTTAAAACAATGAGCTAAGCATGTCCTCCCTCCGTGTCCCTCCTTCAAGAATTTTCAATGAAAGCGGTTGCACAAGTGATTGTACCATGGCATTTTTTTTGGAAAAACCCTACTAATTAGAGAATAATTCAGATGGAAATTATAGGGCGGCAGCAGAATCGGAATCGAATATTCAATATCGCCCAGAGACAAGGGCAATCGTTCGACTTTCATACCTGTAATCAAAAGGATGTGCCGCCGTCCTATTCCGTTGTTTTGACGGCGGCATCATCAGGCAGATCATACCTTGGGGTAATCCACGACCACAACGTTTTCCAGCAAGCCGTCCAGCGATTTCACGAATTGCTGATGGACGGGATGCGGTCCGTAGGCCGACAACGAAGCTTGGTCTTCGAACGTAACTCTTAAGCCAAGCGTATAGCCGTGAATATTGTCCGTCTCTTCCGTTACGTTGATGCCAGCGCTTAAATCCGCGATCCCAGGGATACGCCCCCGGAATGCAAGCAGCTGGTCCAGCAGCTCCTGTTGTTTGGCGGGTGTAATGCTTGTGTTGAACTTGAATACCACGAGATGTTCGTACATCGTACTTCACTCCTTCTATAGGATTCCTACACGGCCTTCAGTCCGCTCGAGTCCTATTCCAGACTTCCCAGCAGATCCGGCAAAGCTGCAAAATGGTTTTCGATCCAATGCATTTCTTCAACAAACCGGCCGAGCAATCCGCGCAGCTCGCTTTCCTTGCGAACTTCCGTGCGAAGCCACCAGATGGATTCGATCAAATAAATCATGTGCATGGCCCGAACGAGCATGCCTGGAGGCGAATCCGAATGCTCACGGTATCCATCCATAAACGCGCGAACGATTTCCGTCTTCAACCGGCCGTTCTGCAAAGCCCCTGACAAGATCGCGCGCGCCACATCGATTTCCTGATAAGCCATCGTCATCCGGTCGAAATCGACAATGCCAGCCACGCCCTGCTCATGCAGCAAAATATTATCCACCCACAAATCCCAATGCAGCCACCCGGGCTGTATGGAATCAAAAATGCGGAAATCCATAGCGTTTACAGCTGCCTGCGACCGTCTAAGCCAGTCCTGGGCTACCGTATCCCCAGCCGCTTTCGCTTGCTCCCAGTTGCTCTGCCACTCTTTCCTGTAGGCGTCCTTGTCCGGCAACCACGCAGGCTTGGATAACGGCGGAACGGCCCCCAGCCACCGGTGCATTCGTCCAACCGCGACGCCTAATTCATACATTTGAGCCGTTTGAATGCACCCCGCCTGCGCGGACGACCCGTTCACCCAATCCAGCACCGCATAAAATAAACCCGACGGCGTCTCCTGGATGAACCTGCCCTTATAAGCATATACGCCCGGGCACGGGATGCCGGCTCCGCTCAGCCCTTGCTGCAGCTGCAGCGTCTTCTCGATCTGGCTTCGCCTCTCGGGTCGCGAATTCAATTTGTACCGGTCCGGATGATAGTCCTTTACGAACAACGGTCCTTGATCGGTTATCATCTTCCATTTGACGTTAAGCCAGCCTTTATCGATGGCCGACGCTTCCCGGACGGTCCATCCGAATCTCTCTTTCAGATGAGCAGCGATTTCCGCTGCCCGGCGCTCTTTCTCATCATCCGTCATCGGCGAAATCCCCTTCAACAAGATACAAAGACCCCTTATCGCTAGAGGGGTCTTTGTTGTCCTTTAAATGAATGATTGGATGGCTGCTTGGAGATACGACTTGATCAGCGGATGGACGATTTGCCGAAACGCAGAGCGTTCGGGCTGAAATAATGCTCCGACAAAGAACGGATGCCCCTGAAGCTCCATGATCCGGGTTTCGCCATTTCCATCTACTCCGGCAACGCGCATTCCTGCTTGCTCTAACAGAGGAGCGAATTCCGGATTTAATCCGTAATTGCAAATGCCGTATTGCTCGGCGATCTCCTCTTTGCCGTAACTTTGGGCAACCTTTGACCCCGGCGCGAGCTTGAACTCATGCGTTTTTTCACTCACCGAGCACGTGAGCGGGGCAACCAGCAGGACGGAGGCATCCGGGTTTTCCTCCGCATGGTCCGCTTCGGAAAGCCCCAGCTCGTTTCTGGCAAATTCAATGATCATGTGCTGAAAGCCGCCGCATGTCCCGAGGAGAGGCACCTGATGCTCGCGGGCGAATCGGATGCCGTTAAGCGCGCCCTGCATACTTGCGTAAGGGCTTGCGGGCACAGTCCATAGCGCATGAAACTCCGCCAGCTTCCGCTCGTAATCTTGTTCCAGTGAAGGAGTGGCTATCCACTCGAATTCGACCTGATGACCGAGATCCCCCGCTGCCAATTCAAGAGCCGCAGGTATCGCGATATGCGCTTTGACCTCTCGATTATAATCTCCTATTAGCCCGACACGAATCATTTGTTTCCCGCCTCTCCAGAAAAGGGATGTACCACTATTTATTTTGCCTGAATATATCCTTCCGCTTTCAGTAATTCGGCAATCAGCACCGCGCCGCCAGCCGCGCCGCGCAACGTGTTATGCGACAGCCCGACAAATTTAAAATCATAAATGGAATCCTCGCGCAATCGGCCCGCCGAAACGCCCATACCGCGCTCAATGTCACGGTCAAGCTTCGTCTGCGGCCTGTTCTCTTCCTCAAAGTACGTGATGAACTGCTTCGGTGCGCTTGGCAGGCCAAGCTCTTGCGGCCGTCCTTTGAACGCCAGCCAGCGGTCGAGAATTTCTTCTTTCGAAGGCTTGTTCTCGAACGATACGAATACCGTAGCCAAGTGTCCGTCCGTTACGGGAACACGAATGCACTGCGTCGTAATTAGAGGCGAGCTTGCTTTAATAATTTCACCGGCCGATACGCTGCCCCAGATGCGCAGCGGCTCCTGCTCGCTCTTCTCTTCCTCGCCGCCGATATAAGGGATAACGTTGTCCAACATATCCGGCCAATCGGTAAAGTTTTTCCCCGCGCCGGAAATCGCCTGATAGGTGGAAGCGACAACCTTTGTTGGCTTGAAATCAAGCAGCGCATGGAGTGCCGGCACATAGCTCTGAATGGAGCAGTTCGGTTTGACGGCAATAAATCCGGTCGTTGTCCCGAGCCTTTTTCTCTGCGCCTCGATGACTGCAATATGTCCCGGGTTAATTTCCGGAATGACCATCGGGATGTCCGGCGTCCAGCGGTGAGCCGAATTATTGGAAATAACAGGCGTGCCCGTTCTGGCGTAAGCCTCTTCCAACGCTTGAATTTCAGCTTTCTTCATATCTACCGCACAAAAAATAAAATCGACCTCGGCCGCAAATTCCTCTACCTTCGAAGCATCCTGCACGACGATTTGCTTCACGTCTTCTGGAATCGGACCGTCCAGCTTCCATCTGCCCTGTACGGACTCCTCATACGATTTGCCTGCTGACTTGGCGCTGGCCGCAATAGCCGTTACTTTAAACCAAGGATGCTGATCCAGCAGCTGAACAAAACGCTGGCCGACCATACCCGTTCCTCCGACAATACCCGCTTTCAATTTTCCCGTCATAACCTGTTCCTTCCTTTCATCCTGTTATTATTAAAATGTTCGAATCGGATTAGGCATACAATATTCCGCTACTAATTAACTATTCAAACCGCTTCATTTGGTGTTACGAATGTGGTATAAGCAAGCGGTTTAAGCTTCCTTAGCGAACAATAAAAAAAATCCCACCCCCAAGACACTTGTCTCAGGGACGAGATTTGTATGCTCGCGGTACCACCCCAGATTTGCTAATATGTCGCCATATTAACCTCTTCAAGTACGGCATGGCCAAACCATGCTTATACTCTAGCTCTGTAACAGGAGCTCCTGGCACACCATCCTCGCTAAGATGATTCCGACGTGCTGCTCAGAGTCTTTTTTCAATAAATATCCCTTTACTCCTTTTCAGCTGACGGAGCTCTCTGTGAAAGATTTTATTTATCTACTCGTCTCTTCATCGCATTTGAATGTTGCGATTATATTACCAAATATCTACCGCGAGGTAAACCTTATTTTTGAAAATTCCAGAATATTTTAATAGTCCGGGGGAAATGCTACTCCTACCAATAAGGAGGTGGGCAATCATGCCAAATCATAAAATAACGATCGAAACCGACGGCGACCAAAAAACCGCGTATGAAGACACCGCTCCTCATGAGCGGGAGGGTTTTATTATCGACGATACGGAGCAAGCGGGTCAAGAAAACAAAACACCCGGCGAACCGAATAACTCCTAAAATTTCGGGCTGCCTACATGCAGCCTTCTTCAGATTGTCTGCGTCATTACGATTGTTTATCGTTAACTCTCCTCCGAGTTTTCATATTCGATAGCGAAGAAGCTCGGCCAGCCGGCCCAATCCGCCCAAGAATACCGTTTGCACCGCTCTCGGCGGACCTGCCAGGTAACCATCCATGCTTTTCCAAGCGATACCAAGCCATAGCGGGTTGGTTGGAATCCCCTTTTTGTTCAGTTTACCCTCGCATTCCAATTTGTGTATGAGCTCAAACATCTTCCAATGCTGTCCCGGCGGACGGACTTCGTGCAAGGCAACTAGACGAGTATCACTGATATTCCAGAACTGATGCGTCTCCTTAGGATGAATGGTGACCTGTCCTCCTTGTTCCACTATGGTTTCTTTGCCGTCGATCACAAAACGCATTCTTCCTTCCTTCACCATGAAGGTTTCTTGAAGAACCGGATGCCAATGCGGGCCGTTCATAGCGCCTTGCTGATTGATCGCGTGCTCCACTAACAGAAATGGCCCTTGACTGTCTGTGCCGCTATCGAGCAGGGTAACGGTTCGGCCGTCCGGATGAAGAAGGGATTGTTTTCTCATGCGTTTCAGTTCCGCCTTTCCATGTCCATTATAATAACGATTTCGTAGCCAAACGTTCTTCTCGATCAGGCAGCGGGCTCACCACTAACATACCAAATCCATTCATTGATTCAATTGTAGCATGCCGGATCGTTGCTCTCCTATTTGCAAATTCTCCACTTTCAAGTAAGGCACATCCTTCATCGAACCTGACTGCTGCTGCCTCCGATCAGGACCATTCCAAGGATAACCAGACCGCCGCCCGCCCACTGCTGCCAACCGGCAGCTTCCCCCAGAACCGCCACGGACAGCAATAACGCCGTAAACGGCATCATGCCTGAGAAAGCGGCGGCCGTCGAGGCATGGCATCTTTTTATGCCTGCATACCAGAAAATGAACGCCAATGCCGTAACAAACGGCCCATACCAGATCAATGCCAGCCATTCCCTCCATCCAATGACGGAGAGTGCGGACACCGGATCCTCATATAGCGAAGGAATCAGGCAAAGAACCAGCGCCGCTGCGGATACAAGCGCGGTCTGTACAAACGGATGAACCGGTTCGCTTCGCGAGAACATGGTTTGAACGGCGGCCGTTCGCGAGAATAAATTGAATAAAGATTCGCTTACCGCAGCGCAAAGCACAAGTACATTGCCCGCAATATGATCCGCCGAGAATTTGCCGCCCGCTGCGAATATCCCTTGAATGAGAAATATACCTCCGACGGTACTGAGAATACCTGCAAATTTTGCCCGATTGACCGATTCCTTCAACAAAACCATTGCGAGAACAACGGTGACGGCCGGCGTTGCTCCGGTTAAGATCCCTGCTTCTACAGCACTGGTATGCAGCAGACCGTAAAGCAAAAACATCCGGAACAAAAAGATTCCGAATAGAGCCTGCAGCAGCAATAGCAGCCAATCCTTCACATTCAGACGGATGACCGATTTCACAAGCTCCCTCCCGACCAATGGCAGCAGGAACAACAGCGCAAAAAACAAACTGACGGCCGTTATGGTAAAGGTTCCAAGCTTATCGTTCACAAACCGTGCGGCAATCACAGACGTGCCCGCAAGCGAAAATGCGCAAAACAGGTAAAGCCTTCCCTTCAAACGCTCCAAAAAAACACATCCCCGTCTATTTCTGTTATCTTCTAAATAGAAAATGATGTTATAATCGTAGTCAATGAACTGGTAGGGGTAAAGAACCAGTCCAGCACGAATTCATACAGACCAGTTGGAGGCCATATGTGGGGAATTGAATTACGGCGGCAAAGCGAGGTTTCCTTGAAACGTCAGATCTATCAGGTGTTAAGGGACCGGATTTTGAACGGGAGGCTGAAAGCGGGAGAAACCCTGCCTTCCACCCGGGAGCTTGCGGCGGAGTTGAAGGTATCGAGGAATACGGTAAATGAAGCTTATGAAATGTTAATTGTCGAGGGCTTTGTCCTGAGCCGCCAGGGTGCTCCGACACGAATTGCCGAAGGCCTGAGCTTGGAGACAAACGCTGAGCTCCCCTTACCGGGAAGGGAAGCGCCTGCACCGGCGTTTCTGGCTGATTTTCGGACGGGACAACCTGATTTACAGCACTTTCCGCGATATCTATGGCAGCAGATCCTGCTAAAGACTTTCAATGAGATGCCTCTAACCGAATTAGGCTATAGCGGCCCTCAAGGCTTGCCAAGACTGCAGGAAGAAATTGCCGCTTGGCTTTACCGAAGCAAGGGTCTTGCGGTGGATGCCCAAGATATCTTCATAACGGCAGGCGCCACCCAAGCGCTTCATTTGGTTGCCGGCTTGTTGTATGAAGAAGGAAAGAAAATCCTGATTGAGGATCCGTGCAATATCGGTATTTTGCAGACGTTTCTCCATAAAGGTTATCCCATTGCTCCTATTCCCGTGGATGCGCAGGGGCTGCGGACGGAATACCTGAACGGCAAAGAAACCTGCGCGGTCTATGTCACGCCATCCCATCAATTTCCGCTGGGGGGTATCCTGCCGGCCGGCCGCCGCGCCGCCTTGATCCGATTTGCGAGAGAGAACGGGATCTACATTATGGAGGACGATTACGACAGCGAATTCCGGTATTACGGCGAGCCGGTGGCGCCGCTGTATGCCATGGATCCTCAACAGGTCATATATATAGGCACATTTAGCAAGGTATTGTTCCCGGCGCTTCGTGTCGGCTATGTGATTCTTCCCGGCCGGCTTCATCAACGTTGGCGTTCTTTACGCACCCATACCGATGTTCAGAACCCGCCTTTTGAGCAAGCCGCATTAGCCGAATTTCTGCATACCAGAAAGTTTGACCGGCATATCGGGAAGATGAGAAAGGTATATGGAGAGCGCCGGCAGGTACTGTTAGCAGCGCTGAAGGAGTATTTCGGCGATACATGGCGCTTATGGGGAGACGCCGCCGGGCTGCATCTGGCCGTTGCGTTTCCGGGCATGCGTTTCGACGAAACGTTTATGAGAAATAGCAGGCAAAGCGGGATTCGCGTTACTCCCGTGGATCATCACAGTATCCGAAAAGGCGAGCATCTAAACAAACTGCTGCTTGGCTACGGCCATTTGGAACCTGATGAAATTCGTAAAGGAATTTCGTTGTTGCATCGTTTTATGAAAAGTCAGCCCCGAGACCCCGAGACCTAAGGAGCAAAACACGGGCTGGCGATCGTCCCGTAAGAACGCTATTTCCGGTACACTCAACTCGTTTTCAAACTTAGGCGATACTTTGGATTATAATCAGGACTGTACGATTATGAATCGCAGATATAATCTACCAGTATTTTAGCAGTGATTAACAATAGAATCATTGGTATAATTCCAAAATTGGAATCAACCAAGGAGGAATTGTAAATCACGTGAACCGTACGCTGGGCAAAATCGCAGTGATGATCACCGCAGCTATCTTCGCAGCAGGCCTGTTCACGCAGGGAACGTCTGCCGATAAGAAGCTGCCATTTGATGATATTAGCAATAGCTATGCGCGCAATGAAATCATAGATTTATATAAAAAGAAGATTATTACCGGCACTTCGGCTGCAAGCTTCTCACCAGCCGATTCGATGACGAGGGCTGAATTTATTACGGCTATGGACCGCCTGCTGAAGCTCGAGCCCGCGGCAAGCCCGGTATCTCCTTACACAGACGTCGCGAAGAGCGCCTGGTATTACGGCTGGATACAAGCGGCAGTTCAGCTTGAGCTGGCGAGCGGCACTTCGGCAACGACCTTTGCCCCGGCTAAGCCGGTTACCCGGCAGGAAGCGGCTGTCTTATTGGCAAGAGCGCTAAAGCAAACGGGAAGCGCGACCGTGGGCGCCATGACCTACAAGGATAAGCGGCAGATTGCCGATTGGGCAATCCCTTCCGTCGCCGCAGTGCATGAGCTGGGCATTATGAAAGGCGATCAAGCCGGCATATTCCGGCCGACCGATCCGATTACGAGGCAGGAAGCGGCAAGCCTGCTTGCACGCGTGCTGCAGCAGAACGGTTGGGAGGCAGAGCTGGAGGCAAAGCCGAACGAACGAATTGTAATGGGATGGCAGTACGGCCAGACGACGGCACAATATGAGAGTACGATTGTGAAGTCGAATGTGAACACGTTATCCCCTCGTTGGTACTTCGTGGGAAATACGGGCGCAGTATCGGATTCGACGGATGCCGCGCTCGTTGCATGGGCGAAGAACAACAACAAGAAAATATGGGTTATGGTCGGCAACCGCTCCAATCAAGAAGCAACCCATCAGCTGTTGTCCAGCTCGTCGGCCAGATCGAAGGCGGTTACTCAACTGGCCGCGCGGGTCAGTCAATATGGGCTGGACGGACTCAATATCGATTTTGAAAATATCGCTCCCGCCGATCGTACGAACTTCACGAAGTTCATCGCGCAATTGGCGGTCAAGCTTCATGCCATGGACAAGGTGCTGTCGATCGACGTTTCTCCTGATCTTGGAACCGACTGGACGGAAGCGTTCGATTACGCGGAGCTTGGCAAGCAAGCCGATTATATGGTGTTGATGGGCTATGACGAGCATTATGGCGGCAGCTTGTACCCGGGGCCGAATGCTTCGCTTCCCTATGATCGGAAAGCCGTCAAGGCGATTCTGGAGGTCGTGTCTGGCAAGAAGGTGATATTGGCGCTGCCCTTGTATAATCGCGACTGGTCGTTGAATGCGAACGGGACCGTTTCTTCCTCTGCTTTCGTAACGTTAACGGAACAAAATCAGATCCTCGGCAGCTATTCGCTTAAGCCTGTTTGGAATCCGTCTTTAGGCCAGTATGTGGCCAGCTATTCGAACCAATCCATCAAGCATACGATTTGGATTGAGGACGGCCGCTCGTTGATCGCGAAATATAACTTGGCGGTTCAGCAAGGCTTAGCCGGGGTGGCCTATTGGCACATAGGCGGGGAGAGTTCGGATATATGGGCGAGCATGAGGAACGCGGCGAAATATTACGATTATTCGTTTGGAAATGAATAAGTAAAACTAAAACGCATGCGCCACTGGAATCAAATTGGACTTAATTGAAGGTTCCATATCAACGTCTTGAATATAAAGATTTCTTCCGGTAAATAATAGTTTTCGGGTCATAAATGAAAAGAACGCCCCCTTCGCTCCTTCGAGCAACCGGGGACGTTCTTGTTGTGCGAGCATTTCAATCAGCCGGCTTGACGCTTGCCGTGGATGACCTTACGATCAGCTCCGTCCGCATCGCGATGCGGCGTTTGGCGGCGGAAGGAGCATCTTGCTCTAGCTGCCCCAGCAGGAGATCGACGGCGGCTGCGCCGAGCTGCTCCATCGGCTGGGAGATCGAGGTGAGCGGCGGATCGGTTACGGAAGCCAGAATCGTATTATCGAAGCTCACGACAGACAGTTCGGCAGGAATACGGATCCCCGCCTCCTTGGCCGCTTGAAGAGCGCCGACGGCAAGCAGATCGTTGCAGCAGAAGATCGCGGTTGGATGCTCTTTGCCCTCCAGCATGCGTGCTGCTTCCCGCTTCCCGTCCTCCATCCGGTGCTTGCATGGCCGCACATGGTTCTCTTGCAGCATGACGCCGTCTTCTTCAAGACGCTCCTTGAAGCCCTTCAGCCGATCCCGGCTGCTGCTGACCGCCATGCTCTCGGACAGTACCGCCACGCGGCGATGCCCCAGCTGCAGCAGATGCTCGGCCGCCATACGCCCCCCTTGCCAATCGTCCGCCACCACCGTATGAACGGGAACGTCCGGCAGCTCGCGGCCGATAGCCACAACCGGCATGGATGCGCCCAGCTCTCGCAGCGTATCGGCGTTGCCCATCCCCGTTCCGATCATAATGCCGTCGATCCTTTTTTGCTTGAGGACCGATATATACTGCTCGATCCTCTCGTCCCTGTTGTCCGTGCTGCAAATAATAACGCTGTAACCGAGCTGATGCCCCCGATCTTCAACCGCCCGCGCCACTTCCCCATAGAAAGGGTTCGCGATGTCCGGGATGAGCAAGCCTAACGTGTAGGTATGCTTGCCGGTCAACGCCGAGGCGATCACGCTGGGCTGGTATTGAAGCCGCTCCATAATGGCGAAAATCTCGCGCCTTCTTTCCTGACTTATCTTCCCCTTCGCGTTAATCACCTTGGATACGGTCGCTATCGAT
Source organism: Paenibacillus harenae DSM 16969 (assembly GCF_000422465.1). Classification (GTDB taxonomy): domain Bacteria; phylum Bacillota; class Bacilli; order Paenibacillales; family Paenibacillaceae; genus Pristimantibacillus; species Pristimantibacillus harenae. Next base: position 358,362 of record NZ_KE383846.1, read on the forward strand.
ACGCCCGCTTCACGGGCTACGTCATAAATTGTCGCTTTCATGTGTTTTCCTCGCTCACTCAAGTCCTGCTCTCTATTATGCTTGGAAAAAGGCTCCATTGGCAATGACATTCGCGGATAGGGGCGGGACTGCGGCTTACTTCTTCAACATCCACTCATGGTCGGGATCGTTGCAGAACCGCCATGTCCGAACCGGTCCCGCCATGACGTTCAAGTAGTACACCTCGTAGCCGGCAGGGGCCGACACCGGATGGTAGCCCTTCGGTACCAGCACCGCCTGGCCGTTCTTCACCGTGAGCGTTTCATCGAGCGAACGGTCATCGGTGTAGACGCGCTGGACGGCGAAGCCCTGTTCAGGCTCTACGCGAAAATAATACGTCTCCTCCAGCAGCGATTCGTCCGGCAGCGCGTCGCGGTCATGCTTATGCGGCGGATAGCTCGACCAGTGGCCCTCCGGCGTGAACACTTCCACGACCAGCAGACTGTCGGCCGGCTCCCGCTCCGGCAAAATATTGTGCACGAGCCGCTCCATGCTGCCGCTTCCGCGCTTCTCGACGCCCACCTGCTCCGGCGCGATAAGTCGGGCTTCATGCCCGCCCTTGCCCGGCGCCGCGCAGACAGCCAGCTCCACATCCGTCAAGGCGGTTAACTCGTAACGGTCTCCGCTTGGCACGTACACCGAATACGGCGGTATTTTCTCGAATACGCTCATCCGCCTGCCAATTTCCGGCCAAGACGCCTTCGACGTCGATACGCTCGCTCTTCCGCTAAGCAGCACGAGGCATACTTCATTCTCTCCCGTCTCTCTGCGGAGGCTTTGACCCGCTTCCAGCTTTACCGCTTCAAAGCCGACATACTGCCATCCTGCCGATTCCGGCGTAATGCGGAGCATGCTGCCGTCCTCCGCTGGGCGCTCACGCAACGGTACGATCAACTTCGATGTCATTGGATTCCCTCCTTTACGAGTAATTGACTCGCAAGAGCATAAGCCTCGGCAAGCTTCACCGGCCTGCCCAGCCGCAAGGAGCATTTGGCCGCCAGCGCCATCAGCTCGGCCTGATAGCCGTCCTGCCCGCTAACCGGCACGTCGCGGCGCTCTAGCAAACAGGAGATAAATTGCAGGGTCTCCTGAATATAAGCATCGTTGTACCTCTCCAGGAAGAAGTGAAGCGGTTTGTCGCGGTAGACGCCTTCCGCCGTATGAATCTCTGCCGTATTCGGGTAGTCGTTCGCCGCTGCGGCGCTGCCGCCCGAGCCGAACACCTCGACGCGCTGGTCGTAGCCGTACACCGCTTTGCGGCTGTTATCGATGACGCCAAGCGCCCCGTTCTCGAACCGGATCGTGACGATCGCCGTATCCACGTCGCCAAACTCCGCGAATACCGGATCCACGAGCACGCTCCCGTACGCGTGCACCTCCTCCGCCTCGCTGCCGGACAGAAACCGGGCCATGTCGAAATCATGGATCGTCATATCCATGAACATGCCGCCCGACGTGCGGATGTAATCTTTGCCCGGAGGGGCCGGGTCGCGTGACGTTATTTTCACAAGATGAGGCTCTCCGATTTGTCCCGACCGCACCAGCTCGCGCATCCGCTGGAAATTATGGTCAAAGCGCCGGTTAAAGCCTACCTGCAGCATAACCCCGGCCGCCTCCGCTGCGCCTAACGCCTCCTTGGTCTGCGCGATATCCATGCTGATCGGCTTCTCGCAGAAGATATGCTTGCCCGCTGCCGCGGCCCGCTTAATTAGCGGGACATGCGTATCGGTAGGCGAGCAAATGAAAACCGCCGTAATGCCTTGATGGTTCATTACATCCTCGCTGTCCTGCGTAACGATGCCGATTCCTCTGGCAGCCGCCCACTGGCGCAAGCTGTCGTCCGCGAAAGGGTCGCAGATCGCGACGACCTCCGCATTCGGCATACGCAGCACGTTGTCCGCGTGAATTTTCCCGATCCGTCCAGCTCCAATAATTCCGATTCTGACTTTATCCATAGCGTCCTGCTCCTTCAACGGTTAATGCAAAGCAGCCGTAAATTGTGACCTGCGCCAAGCAAACTACCAACGCGAGGTGACCATTTTCTTTCTCGTATAAAACTCGACGCCGTCCGTGCCGTTCGCGTGAAGATCGCCGTAAAACGATTTTTTCCAGCCTGAGAACGGGAAGAACGCCATCGGCGCCGGAACGCCGAGATTAATGCCAAGCATTCCTGCATCAATCGTCTCGCGGAATTGACGGACGCTGCTGCCGTCCTGAGTGAACAGGCATGCCCCGTTCGCGAATTCCGACTGATTGGCGAGCTCAATCGCCTCATCCAGCGTTTCCACGCGGACAATCGCCAGCACCGGCGCGAAAATTTCGTCCTCCCATATTTTCATCCCGCGTTCAACCCGGTCGAAAATCGTCGGTCCGACGAAGTAGCCCGCCTCGCCCGTCGCGGCGTCCTTGCGTCCGTCGCGCAGCAGCAGCGCGCCTTCCTTCTCGCCGATATCGATGTATTTCAGCGTTCTTTCCTTGTGCGGCCCGCGAATGACGGGACCGAGGAAGACGCCTTCATCCATGCCGTTACCGATGGCAATGCCGTCTGCCGCTTCCTTCAGCTTGCCGACAAGCGCATCGCCGACCTCGCCGACCGCGACCACGACCGCGCAGGCCATGCACCGCTCGCCGGCCGAGCCGAAGGCTGCGCCCACGATCTGCTGGACGGCTGCGTCCAGATCGGCGTCCGGCATGACGATCGAGTGGTTTTTGGCGCCGGCCAGCGCCTGCACTCTTTTGCCATGCGACGTGCCGGTCTTATAGACGTACTCCGCCACGGGCTGCGAGCCGACGAACGAAATCGCCTTTATATCCGGATGCTCCAGCATGCCGTTGACCACATCATGGGCGCCATGAACGATATTCAGCACGCCCTCCGGAAGGCCCGCTTCGGCGAACAGCTCGGCAAGCCGGTTCGCGAGCAGAGGCGTACGCTCAGACGGCTTCAGCACGAAGACGTTGCCGCACGCGATCGCCAGCGGAAACATCCAGCATGGCACCATCATGGGGAAATTGAACGGCGTAATGCCTCCCACGACACCGACCGGATAACGATACATCGCCGACTCCAGATTCGTCGCAATGTCCGGCAGCACCTTGCCCATCATCAGCGTAGGAGCGCCCGCGGCGAATTCGACGCATTCGATCCCCCGCTGCACTTCCCCATACGCTTCCGCGTAGCTTTTGCCGTTCTCTCTCGTAATGATGGCGGCCAGCTCCTCCCAATGCTCCACGAGCAGCTGCTGGTATTTGAACAAAATCCGGGCCCGTTTCGGCACCGCCGTCCGGCTCCAAGCAGGGAAGGCTTCCTTGGCCGCTTGAACGGCGGCATCCAGCTCGGACTTCGAGGATAGCGGAACATAACCCAAAATCTCCTCCGTCGCGGGATTGAAGACCGGCTCCTTGACCGCTGCGTCCGAGGCTGTCCACCTGCCGCCGATATAATTATGGATCGTTTGCGCGTTGCTCGTATTCTCCATCGTTGATCAATCTCCTCTCGTCAGTTCAGGCTTGCTGCGTTGCTCATTCGTATAAAATCATTGACCTGCCCGGCGGTCGGCATGGCGTCGGAGCAGCTGTGGCTGGATACGACGATTGCCGCCGCCGCGCTGCCGTATTCCATGCTTTTCGCAATCGGCCATTGCTGCATGAGTCCGTACAGGAAGCCGGCCGCATAGGAATCGCCGGCGCCGAACGTCTTGACGACATTCGCTTTGAAGCTTTTGGCGCGGTGGCTGGAGCCGTCCTTCGCATACGCGATCGAACCGTCCTTGCCGTGCTTGATGATGACGATTTGAGCGCGGTAATCGAACCATTTGGACGCGGTCACATTGTCGTCATGGCCCGGACCCGCTTCAAACCGCTCCATCATATCGAACTCTTCGCGCGTGCCGATGATGATGTCGCATTTTTCCGCAGCCAGATTGTAGTAAGCCGCCGTTTCCTCCTCCGAGGTCCAGGTGTAGGGACGATAGTCGAGATCGAACGCAATGACCGCCCCGTGCCTTCTCGCGTATTCGAGCGACTGGAACACGGCCTCCCGGGAAGGGCTCTTCGCCAGCGCCGTGCCGGAAATAAGCAGCAGCTTGGCGCCGGCAACGACATCCTCCCTCACCTCGCCGGCTGTCAGCAGCAGATCGGCAACATTGTCGCGGTACATGAGGATGCTGCAATCCGCAGGGCTTTTAATTTCGGTAAAAGCCAGTCCCGTCACCGCTCCGGTATGATCCGTCACGACATTGCCCGTATCGATCCCGTTCTGCTCCAGGTAACGGACAATGAATCTGCCCATCTGGTCATTCGCCACTTTGCCGATAAACCCGGTCTTCAGGCCCAGCCTCGCCATGCCGATGCATATATTCGCCGGCGAGCCGCCTACGTATTTCGTAAAGGTCACCGTATCCTCCATCGGGCGGTTGATTTCGTTCGCGTTCAAATCGATGCAAAGGCGCCCTACCGCCACAAAATCCAACGTCTTGTCATCTGGAAATCGGATGCTGCTCATACTCTACTCCCCTCTCTGCCCGGTGACGGGCACCAGCGAGTCGATATATTGCAATGCGCGAAGGGCGTATTCATAGGGAGGATGCAGAGCCGGGTCCTGCTCGCCTTCCAGCATCGCCCAGCCATTGTAGCCTCTTTCCTGCAGCTCCGTGATGATCGGAAGAAAATCGAGACAACCGTCCCCCGGAACGGTAAACACGCCTTTGCGGATGCAAGTGATAAAGTCGGCATTCCCGGCGCGGGCTTCGTCCAATACGGACTGACGGACATCCTTCAAATGAACGTAGGCAATCCGGCCGTAATGCTTGCGGAGAACGGCAAGCGGATCGGCGCCGCCGTAATACGCATGACCGGTATCGTACAGCAGATAAACAAGCGAAGGATCCGTCTGCTCCATCAACCGGTCAATTTCCTCCGGGCGCTCCACGACCGTTCCGCCATGGTGATGATACGTCAGCTTCAGCCCATACTCCCGGGCGATACGGCCTGCGGCGTTCAGCCCATCGGCCAGCGACTGCCAGCCCGCTTCGTCCAGGCGCAGCACCTCTTTCTCGTTCGGGGTACGACGCGGATCAAAGTGGAGCGAACCGCCAACCTCCGCCGTGCTGATCACCGTGCTGCCCATGCTGCTTAGAAACGCGGCATGCTCCCGGTACGAAGCCAGCTCCTGCTCGCGGTACGCGGGATCGGAGAACAGCACCGATTTCCACTGCGACACCAATTGAATGCCGCGCGACGCCAGCTCCCGCTTCAGCAGATCCTTATCTGCCGGATACTTTCTGCCCATTTCCGTTCCCTTCAGTCCGAGCCTCTGTATATCGTCAAGAATCGTTTCGTAGGCCGTATCCGCCCCGTGCTCGCGAACGTCCTCCCCAACCCAATTGATCGGATGAGCTCCGATTTGAAAAGTTAACCGCTCCAGCATTTCGCTTCCCCCTCTCGGGTTTGCCGAGCAAACCCGTTTCGTCAATGCGTCCTTTCGGCTACAGAACTCTCGCCTTTCGAATTTGCTCCGCCATCTCCCGGCGGGAGGCGTTCACTTTATCGCTCTCCGACACTTCCGGAACCTCGACCCGCCACCAGGACTCGTAACCGGGAGTGTTCGTGCCCGGCACCACCTTGATTTCGATCAGCGTCGTGACGGTTTCCTCACGCGCCTGAAGCAGCGCTTCGCGAAGCTCCTCCGCCGTGCTTGCCTTATAAGCCATTGCTCCCATACTCTGCGCATGGGCGGCAAAGTCGATCGGCATAAAGCCGCCGTCCAGCCGTCCCGTCCCGGCGTCACGGTAGCGGAATTCGTTGCCGAAGCCGTCGCTGCCGTGTCCGCGCTGCAGGTTATGAATGCACTGGAAGCCGTGGTTGTCGAACAGCAGCACCGTTATTTTCCGTCTCTCCTGAAGGCTCGTCACCAGCTCGGAATGAAGCATCAGATAGCTGCCGTCGCCGACGACCGCATAAACGCCGCGGTCCGGCTCGGCCAGAGCAGCGCCGAATGTTCCGCTAATTTCGTAGCCCATGCAGGAGAAGCCGTATTCCATATGGTAAGTGCGCGGCTCCGAAGACCGCCACAGCCGGTGCAGATCTCCGGGCAGGCTGCCTGCGGCGCAGACGACGACGTCCGACGGTAGCAGCGTCTCGTTAATGACGCCAAGCGCCCGCGTCTGCGCCAGCCCGTCGGCATGCTCCAGCGCGTACAGCCGGTCGACCTCCCGGTCCCATTCCGCCTTCCTCTCCCGGATCTCCGCTTCGCCGTAGCCGGTGCGGTACTGATTAGCTGACAGCTCCTCCTGAAGCGCAGCCAGTCCTTCCCTGGCATCGGCCGTCAGCTGCAATCCGTTCAGCTTGGCTGAATCGAAACCGCTTACGTTAAGATTGACAAATTGCACGTCATCGCCGAAAGCCGATTTTGACGAGGTCGTAAAATCCGAATACCTCGTCCCGATGCCGATAATGACGTCTGCCTCCTGCGCGAGCCGGTTGGCTGCCAGCGAGCCGGTCACTCCGATCGCCCCCATGTTCAGCGGGTGATTCCACGGCAGAGCGCTTTTGCCCGCCTGCGTCTCCGCCACCGGAATGCCGAACGCCTCCGCGAACCCGGCCAGCTGTCTTGCGGCGTCCGCGTAATGAACGCCGCCGCCCGCTATGATGAGCGGCCTCTTCTTCCCGGCGAGCAGCGCCGCAGCGCGCTGCACCGACTCGCGTGACGGAGGGCGCCTGTCGATGACATGCACCCGCTTCTCGAAGAACGACGCCGGATAATCGTATGCTTCCGCCTGTACGTCCTGAGGCAGCGCCAGCGTTACCGCTCCCGTATCCGCCGGATCGGTCAGCACCCGCATGGCTTGAATCGCGGCGCTTATCAGCTGTTCGGGCCGGACAATCCGGTCGAAATAACGGCTGACCGGCCGGAAAGCATCGACAGCCGATACCGTGTAGTCGGCTTGAACCTCCAGCTGCTGCAGCACGGGATCGGGCTGGCGGCAGGCGAAGTTGTCGCCGGGCAGCAGCAGCACCGGTATCCGGTTCACTGTCGCCGTTGCGGCGGCCGTCACCATGTTCAGCGCACCCGGACCGATGGATGACGTGCACGCATAAATTTGCCTGCGCCCTTTCTGCTTCGCGAATGCCGCCGCGGCGTGCACCATCCCCTGCTCGTTTTTCCCCTGGATGAATGCAAGGCTGCCCGCGCTTCGCTCCAGCGCCTCTCCGAGCCCCGTCACGTTGCCGTGGCCGAAAATACCCATGACCCCTTTGACAAACTTCATTTCCACTCCGTCCATCGAGACATACTGCTCGTCCAAAAACCTCAGCAGCGCCTGCGCCATCGTCAAACGTACCGTTTTCATCCGCATCCCCTTCCGGTCTTCTTATTCGCCCGCCCTGGCGGGACATGAGGTTAAGCGCTTAACTTCGTAAAAAAAATCAAATTGGATCGTTTGCTGTGGACTTCATCTCAAGATAGCCAGCAGCTAGTTTCAATAATTGAAGCTAAATCGACTTTCTGTCCATACTGCACCTATTTTGTTTCAACTTTTGAAGCTAATTTTCTTAATACGCTCAACAAACCCCGAATTCCTTCTAGTTCGTGTCAAAATATGAAATTAGACCCACAATGTGCAGCGTCAGCCAACGTCTAATTTCAAATTTTGAAGCTAAGCGCCGCGTGCAGCACTCGCTCTAACAATAGATACACGACAACAGCACTATTACTCAGCACCAGGTCCTCTGCAGCACCGGCACTCGGCACTCGGCACTTCTGCACCAGCACTCGCACCCGGCACCAGTACGCTGCAGCCTCGATACTTGCATATAGCGCTCTGCATCTCTGCTGCAACACTCAGTACCCGGCATTCAGGGAACCGCGCACCTGATCGCAGTCCCCTGTGCCGCTTCTGCTTCACTATACGATCCTATGTTACGGAAATTAGATAATATGCCTGTTTCCATCCATACCCGCCAAGGTTTTTTCGCTTCACAAGCTAAGGCGAGTCTCCTCGGCAGCCGCCCGTTTCAGGCAGCCGATCTCCACTCCCGCCAGCAGCATAATGCCGATGCCGTGGTTGTCGTTCACGACCGTTCGCAAATCGTGCATGTAATACTCCGGAGAGAAGGAATACCGCGAACCGCTGCATACGCCGTGCACATTGCCCTGCCGGTCGATCGCTCCCCCGGTCAGTCCACGCCAGGCATTATACGCCGCGGCGGCATAACCATCCTTGTCCTCCAGCCAGCCGAAACGCACGCCTCTGGCAAATGCATACGCGAACATCGCCGTACAGGATGCCTCCTCGTACGCTTCCGGCTGATCAAGCACCTGGCGCCACAGGCCCGAATCCGCCTGAAGCGCGGAAATGCCCGCGCACAGCTCGCGGAACATGACAAGCAGCGCCTCCCGATCCTGGTGGCCGTCAGGCAGCTTCTCCAGCAGCTCGGACAGCGAGAACAGACACCAGCCGTTGCCGCGTCCCCACGGCACGCGCGTCGCCTTGCCGTATTTAAAGTCGAACACATGGGACATGACGCCCTCCGGCTCCATGAATAAGTAACGCTTATACAGCAGAAACTGTCCCGCAGCCGTGTCCAGCGCTTCTTGCTTACCGGTTGCCGCGGCATAACGTATCAGGAAAGGGGCGCTCATATACAAATCGTCCGCCCACATCGTATCGGCCGCATATTCGCCCGGGCACAGCCGGTAGAAAGCGCCGTCCGGCCGGCGCTCCAGCTTGCGGAGCATGAATTCGGCGATAACGTCAGCAATGCGCAGGAAGCTTTCATCCCCCGTCTGCAAATAAGCCTCAAGCATCGCGGACCCGAAGGAGCCGCAGTTGTCCAGCATCCGGATCAAGACGAGCTGGTGGTTCACCGAAGGGAAACCGTATTCGTCCCTGTCCCATAACGAATAAGCGTACATATCCGTACAGCTGCGGATGTGGCCGAGCGCGTAATCGGACAAATCCTTCCGGTCAAGCTCGCGCGCTGTACGCAGCAGCCCGTACATCGTTACGCCGAGCGGATAATCCCAGCGCCCGTAATTCGTGGCGCTTCCCGTTGTCCATTTGTTGCTCAGCATCGCGTTCTCATAATAAGGGCGTACCCAAGTCTGAGGAGCATCGACCCTCCAATAGGTGTGACCGGCGGCGCGGCCTTCGGAATCGACGACGGGATAAAGCGATGCCGTCGTGCACACCGCGGACGGCTCCAGCTCGGCGGCCGGATCCATCGGCCCGGCGTACAGCCATGCACCTGCATGCCCATGTACGGCGGCCGGCAGTTCCAGCTGCAGCGGCCTTCCGCCGGAATACGCGCTGCAGGCAAAGCCCCAGCCGTCCGCACCGCTTACGCAGCGCACGAGCAGCTGGCGAAGCCCGGGGGCTGCAGACACCTGCACCCGGTAAGTACCGGCAGACTCCAGCTCTACGATCTTCCTGCCGTCGAGCCATATGGCGGCCGGTCCGAAAACACGGCCTTCCAGCACGAGAGGCTCGTCCGAGACCGGCACCTGCAGACCGCACCAGCCGTAGGCGGCGGCCGGCCCGCCGGGACGCCCGAACAGCCGCTCGCAGTTCGGAAGCGCCGCTTCCTCCTCCGTCCACTTCATGCGCGGATGCCAGGCCAAGCCGGTCTCTTCTTCCGCCTGCTTGAAATCGGGAAACTCTGCTTCACTCCCGAACAGCCGGCTTTTCACAGCCTCCGTATACACCCAGCCCGCGCTCCCCGCTCTTCCGGCAAAAGGAGCCAGCACTTGCATAATGCGCACCTTCGCTTCATCCGCCCCAAATCGGCAGCCAAAGCCCGCCTCCGTCTTGCGCGCCTCCACGAGAACGGCGTTCCAGCCCTTGCGCAGCAAGAGCGGAATCACGGCTCGCGCATCCGGCTTCATCTCGTCTACCGCATTCGACCTATACAGCATCTCTTCGTTGACGAACAGCCGCACCGGACTAAGCGGCTCGATGACACCGTCGATCGAGCGCTCGTCGTCGCTCCACACAAGCCCGTATGCGTAAGCATAGTCGCCGTTAACCGCTCCCGGCAGCTTGACGGATAAATCGATATCGTAAAGTCCGCCGCCCGTCTGCAGCACACCCGATTTGGCGAAAGCGCGCAGCGCGAAGGGGACGGGCGGATTCGCGCCGGCGTAACGGCCGGCGAGCACCTCCAATATACGGCGCTCGTCTTCGCCGAACCAGTACCGCGAGCTTTCGCGCGGCTCCATGTAATCGTTCATGCCCTCAATCCTCCCGCCTGCCGTCATGCCGATAATCCTGACGCGACAGCCTGATGTCGAACGTCTTGTCGTACGGCGTCGTCAGATTTACGATCAGCGTCTGGCAGTCCGCCGGATAGCTGGTATTGTTAAGCGACTTGGCCCGGTGCTCGTGAACGCCTCCGTCCAGCTCGATCCAATCGCCTCCGGCGCCAAAGCGGACGGTCCCTTCTTTCCAGAACAGGGTTCCGGCAGCTGCCGGCTCAAGTCCTTCCCCGGTTAACGCGCCTTCCTTACTGAACACGAATGAAATTTGCGTCAATAACATTTCCGGCTGCCCGCAGCGGACGCGAATCCGCCAGCCGGTCACGTTCTCCGTCAGCTCGATCTCGACCTGATGCTGCTGCTCGTGCGTCACTTCACGCAAATGATGAGGCAGCAAATACCAAGGACTGACCGGCCCGCCGGCCGTTTCCGGCAAATCCCGCTCCGCGACGGGGCCGTAGTACCCTTTCTTCTCCGTCGCCGTTAACCGGTACCCGTTCTCCTGCTCCTCCAGCCGCTTCAGCTTGACGAAGCCGGGCTCGAAGGAGGTTGCCAGCTGCACGGCAAGCAGCCGGGCGGCGCCGTGCCGCAGCGCAAAAAACGAATTCGTTTCCGTAATGACGGTCGCGCTCGTCGCCCCGCTCCTATGCCGCGCGACGGGAGCTCCGTAGTCCGGATGGAGCCGGCTATGGTAGATTCGTCCGCCGTGTCCGGCGGCCTCCATCCCGCTCAAGTAACGCTCGCGAGGAAACCCTCCGTTCACGACGACTTTGTAATTGTCCGGCAGCGTTGCCGGCTCGACCGGGCAAGAGCGAAGCTCCGGATAAAGCAATAATCCGAGCAGCGCGTTATTGGGCAGCCCCCCCGGATGCTTCAGCGCTTCGCCCGCAAGCTCAGCTATGGCGGCAAACAGCGGCTCTCTGTCGCGGCTTGCCATCAGCTTGGCCGACAGGAAATAGTTCCCCATATCGAATGTGCTGCCGAAGTCCTGACGGCCGGAGTAATCCGTCACGACCTCGCCGTCCGGATGGATCATATATGCCATCATCCGCAAGTTCCGGCGCACCGGCTCGAGCAGCTCAGGCTTATCGAACAATTCGGCCGCATAGATAAGGACGATATCGCTGACGGCGTTATAGATGCCGTTGCTCCGCTCCGTCCACTCACCGTCTTCCGTGCAATCGATGCCTTCCGCGAGCCACTGCTCCGCTCTCTCCTTCAGCTCCGGCTGCCCCGTCAGCTTATAGAGAAACCCAAGCGCCGCGGTAATAACCCAGCGGTGATTCGGGGTATGGCATCCGCCTGTAAGCAAAGCGGGGATCGTTCGCAGAAGGAACGTCCGGATATCCTCCGCCGCTTGACGGGCCGGCTCCCAGCCGTGGCCGTCAAGCAGCTCATAGACCTGCGCCAGTCCGCTCACGACGAATGCCGTATCCGGCGGCGAGTGCATATTCGTCCATGGCGGCGAAATCGTTCCGTCGCCGTGCTGGAACCGCAGCATGTATTTCGCGCTCTGCTCCAGGCGGAGCAGCAGCTCGCGGTCATGATAGAAGCGGGAATCCTCATTGACGAGAGCGGATGCCCACAGAGCCATCACCATAGGCGTTCCGCCATGGCTCGGCCAAGCGATGCCGTTCACGGGATCGGTAACCCCTCCGTGAAACCGGCTTTCGCTATCCATCACCTGATGCTCCATTCCGTCTTGTACCCAATGGTCGTTTATTGAGACCAGCTTATCGTATATGTCCATTGTTCTCCCACTCTCTTCCCAGCCGTCTTATTCAGCCGTCAGGCTATGCTTGATGTTCAAGCTTCGGGATTCCCTACCCCTTCACGGCGCCGAGCATGACGCCGCTTACGAAGTAACGCTGCAGCCACGGATACACGATCAGAATCGGAACGGTGGCGAATATGACGCTGGCCGCCTTCAGGCTTTCCGGAACGACGGTCGCCATCTGCGCCCCTTCCATCTGCAGAAGATCCGTGATCATGTTGTTCTGAATGAGCTGATACAGCTTCAATTGCAGCGGATACAGCTCCGGACTGTTGATGTACATCAGCGTGTCCGTAAATCCGTTCCAGCGGCCCACCGCATAGAACAGGCTGAGCGTCGTAATGACCGGGAGCGACAAGGGCAGCATAATGCCGAGCAAGGTCCGAAAATGGCTGCTGCCGTCGATTTCCGCGGACTCTTCCAGGCTTTCCGGAATGTTATTGAAGAACGTAATCAGAATGATCAAATAAAACGGGTTGATCAAGCCGGGCAGCACGAGCGCCCAGATCGAATCGAGCAGATTCAGGTTGCGGATCAGAATATATTCCGGAATGATGCCGCCGCTGAAAAACATCGTAATGACGACGACGATCATGAAGCCCTTGCGGCCTCTCAGATTTTTTTTGGACAACGGATACCCAAGCGCAATCGTCATAAGCATGCATAACAGCGTGAACAAGCCGGTCAGCAGCACCGTAAATCCAAGCGACCGTATCATCGAGGCGTCGGAAAACACCTTCGTATAGGCTTCAACATTAAAATCGACAGGAAGCAGGCTTACTTTCCCGGACAGGATCGGCCCTGCCGAGCTCAGCGAAATGGCTGCTATATGAAGAAATGGAGCCAGACAAACCAACGTGCTAACGAGTAAAACGATAAAATTGGCGGTATCGAACACGCGATTGGCGGTTTGCTCTCTCATAGCGTCCGCTCCTTTCAAATGATCAAAATCAGAATAGCTGTGGAGTAACAATCACTCTTACATAATGCCTTCATCCGTAAGCTTCTTGGAGGTATAGTTGGCGCCAAGCACAAAGACAAGTCCTACGACCGCCTGAAACAGGCCGACGACCGTTGCCAGCGTATATTGGCCGGATTGCAGGCCGATCCGGTAGACGAACGTACTGAGCACGTCGGCGTATTCGCGTACGGCCAAATTGCCGATGACATAAGGCCGCTCGAAGCCGATAGAAATCATATGACCCAAATTAATGATAAGCAGCACGACGATCGTCGACCTCAGGCCGGGGAGCGTAATATGCCAAATGCGCTTCAGCCTGCCCGCTCCGTCGATGCCGGCCGCCTCGAACAGCTCCTTGTTGATGCCGGTCAGCGCTGCCAGGTAAATAATCGTTCCCCACCCGGCGCTTTGCCACACGCCAACGAGCAAATAAGTAATAAGCCAGTCGTTCTTGTCCGTCAGAAACGGGATGGCTTCAAAACCCAGGGACGTAATCACATTGTTAATCATGCCGGATTGCGTGCCGAACACCTGATAGACGATTCCGCCTATGATGACCCAGGAAATAAAATGCGGAATATAGAGAATGGTCTGCGAAAGCTTCTTGAACCAGAGCGTTTTCATCTCGTAGAGCATAATGGCCAATATAAGCGGCGCCGGAAACGAGATAAGCAAATCGAGAAAATTGAGCATCAGCGTATTGCGCAGCGTGATATAAAAATCGCGCATGCCGAATACTTCCCTGAACGCTTCGAAGCCGATCCATTCGCTGCCCATAATGCCCTGAAAGAAATTAAAATCCTTAAACGCGATTTGGATCCCGTACATCGGCCCGTATTTGAAAATGATGAAATAAGCCATCGGCAGCGCAAGCAGCGCGTACAGCTGCCAATATCTGCGGAAATAGGCGTTCCAACTCACAGCGGTCTCCTCCTTATGCAATCCGTTGAGGCGCAGAGACGAAGCATGGCTTCGCCTCTTTGCCGTCACCCGGACTAATCAGCCTTATTGTGCCTGCATCTCTTTATAAACAGCTGTGCGCTCGTCAAGAATCGCCTGACCGCCGCTTGCCATGTAGTCCTTCAGCATACTTTCATAAACGCTGTCGAACTGATCCGGCTTCGACATCGTCGTTTTTACGATCATCTCATTAAACTTGTCGAGCAGCGTCGTGCCGTATTTCGTCTGCGCCTCGATCGGTCTGTCCATTAACACGGGCGCGATCACATCGGAATTCGCGATCTTCTGCGCGGCTTCCACTTGCTCCTGAAATTTCTTCGGCATTTGCATGGCTCTGGCTTTCAGGTTCTTCTCCAAGCTGCCAAGCTGCTTGCCGTTCGAAACAATGATCATGTCGCCCCCGTTGTACATGCGATTCAACGCTTCTTCCGTCGGGTTTTCCACCGCTACCGGTATATCTTCAACCATTGTGTAGTTTTCGCCCTCGATGCCGTTTTGCAGCTTGAACAGATTGTCGCTGGTCGCCATCCATTCCAAATACTTAATGGCTTCGACCGCGCGCTCGCTAGATTTCGGAATCATGATGTACATGCCGTTCGGCGCGTACATCGGTTTGGCATGCTTGCCTTCTTCGTTCGTATACACGTCTACGGAAGCGAGCTGCGCGCCCGGAACGTTTTGCTGCAGCGTATCCAAAGTTCCTTTCTCGTAGAACGGATTAATGTCGTCTTCGCTGTAGAAACCGACTTTGCCCGTAGCCACGTCTTCGCCCAATTTTTTCTTATCCTTGTCGAGACCAAAATCCTTGCTCATCAAGCCTTCGTTGTACAGCTTGTTCATGAACTGCAGCGCGTCCTTAAAGCCCGGCAGAAGCGTCGGATAATCGTTGGAGCCAAGCTGCTGCACCAGCGTGTGTCGCTCTTCCTCGGACACCGGCTTAATAAACGACCAGATCAACGGCTCATATTGCGCGGAAGCAATCGTCATTCCGAGCGGAATCACTTGGCCGCCCGTCTCGCCCGGGTCTTTCTCCTTAAAGGCTTTCAACGTTTCATAAAGTTCTTCGGTCGTTTGCGGAACCGGCATCCCCAGCTTATCCAGCCAATCCTGACGGATGAAGGAAGCATACTTGCCTACGTACGAGCGTTTGGCCGGTACGGCAAACTGCGTGCCCTCGAACTTGCCGTAGCCGAGAACGTCCTCGCCCAGGAAAGCCTTTAAATTCGGCGCATACTCATCGAGCAGCGGTCCGACATCGGTCAAGCCGCCTTGCTTCGCATAGCGGTTAAATGTATTGGGATCATAAGTAAAAACAATATCCGGCACGTTGCTGCCGCTGGCCATCAGAACATTCAGCTTCTCGACCTCTTCCGAACGCGGTACCGGCACATATTCCAAATCGATGTTATTCGGATCGCCGAAGTTTTCTTGAATGAAGTTCGTCAAGTAGTTGTCTGTAATCGTAGAGCCTGCCGGCGAGTTGCCTCTGTCGAACACCTCGACCTTCAGCGTGACCCTCTCCTTCGAAGCTCCGTCATTTCCGCCCGAAGCTTCCGGCTCCTTGTTAGCCGAGCATGCCGTAAACAGTAAAGAACAAGACAAGCCTAGCACCAACATAGCTTTCTTCGAGCCCAGTTTACTTTTCTTTTTCCCAAACATCGTTCCAACCCCTTCTATGAATGATGTATTGCATGACCGGGCGGGCTGCTCGACGGTTAAAGTTAACGCTTTCAGCAATGCTATTGCAGCCCGAATCGGAATGACCACAGTATGGCATGACATTCGCGAAGGGGGCAATAAACTAGTTTCCAAACGATAAACCGCTGCGATAATTACCATAATTTGCATATAGCAACCGTTGTCGCATGATAAACTATTTTCAAATATCCCCGGCAGGACGGGCATTTCCGGGCTTCAGCTTCAGCCTTCGATAGTCTCCCGGCGTTACGCCGACGATTCGCTTGAACACGCGCCCGAACGTAATCGAGTTGGCGTATCCGACCTGCAGAGCAATATTCTGCACCGACTCTTCCGTTTCGGCCAGCAGCTTCTCCGCCCGCTCCATGCGAAGCTGAACGATAAAATCAACGAACTTCATATTGAATTCTTCCTTAAATAAATAGCTGACGTATTTCCCTGAAATATGAAAACGGTCGCTCAGGTGTTTGAGAGATAAATCCGGGTTTTCAAAATGTTCTTCAATGTAAGCCTTCAGCTCGTTAATCATCGCCCGATGGTTTTTCGTTTCGCTGTGCGCGACATAGGCACGGTAGATTTCCGTCAGCCGTTCGGAATAAAGCGACTTTAATTCGTCAAGCGTCGCCGTTTCGTCGGCTGCAAGCTGCTTGGCGCCGGCCTCCGGTCCTTTGAAATGCCCATGCAGCTCATCGGACATATCCGCCAGCTCGCTCTCCAGCATATCCATCATCGTCTGCAGCACCATCCGGATATCTTCATCCTTCAAGCGATCCTTCTCCAGATGCCCGAACAAACTGTCCAAATGGGCGCGCCATTCGCCGGTCAGAAGCCTGAACTCCCTGACAAGGCCGGAGCCGTACTGCACATAGGCGTACCACTTCCGTCCGCCTTCCTCAGGCAGATCCTCGCTCATGATGACCGCTTGCTTGCCGAGTGACATTTTGTGCTGCAGCACGTCCACGGCCGCCTTGTAGGATAGTCCGACCCGTTCCCACCCCGGCACCGGATGTCCGACACCGAATAGCAGCGACAGCCGCAAATGCTCGTCCACCCAGCTCCGACCTTTGTCCGCGAAAATCCGGATGCTCTCCTTCGCAGACGAATGCTCTCCGCTCAGTCCGAGGATCATGCCCATCCGGTTCTCCGCGATCCACTCCGCCCAGCCGTACATGCCGTCCGCTTGCGCCAGCTCCTGCAGCACGTTGGTTAACGCAAATTTAAGCGTATGCTGATCTCTGACGGAGAATCCGCTGCGGAAATCGCGATAATGGCCGATCTCAACGACAACGAACGCCAATTGCCGCGGCATCTCTCCTGCGGGGAGAAGGCCGAGCTTCGCCAATCGGTCGGCCACGCGCTCAAGTCCGTTGCCCTGCAGCATATCGTGGAACAGCTGCCGCCGGCTTACGAGCAGGTTCTCGCGCTGCTGTTTCTCATAATCGGCGGTTTGCTGAATCAGGCTTTCCAGCGTATGATCGATCATCGACAGCTCGTCCATCTTCAATCCGAACGCATCTTCGCGAAGCTGGATCGATTCTATCCGGTTCATCATGACCCGAATCGGTTTATAGTTTTTTCTTGTGATATAAATGATATACAGGATCGCAAACACGACCGTCAGAAGGCCGATCACGACCCACACATAAGAGATGACGGACACCCACACGAACAGCTGCCCGGCGGCGATTCCGCTCTCGAACGTCCAGCCCGTCAGCTCCAAAGGCACGCGGTTCAGCAATTTACCGCGCGAATCCTTGATGTCCTCCTCCGAACGGGTTGAAAACAGCAGAGTCCCGGACGCGTCGCGAACATCCACAAACGAGACGTCGCCGTTCGTCATCGATCTGATCATTTGTTCAACCGCATACATATCGACGTTGATGACGATGAGTCCATCGGTTCCGAAGGGCAGCGGCTCTCTTTTGAAAATAGAAATGACCCGCTTATTCTGCTCAGTACTGAATTCACGATACGGCCGCACCGCCGACCAGCTATAGCTGGTCGGATTCGCCAGCGCCCGCTCGATGAATCCTTTGTCGGCGAATGCTTCCCACTTCACAAGCCCGCTGCGCGTCAGCACCTGCTTGTCTTCATGACGATAGACATAAATCGAATCGAGCAGACTGTCATTCGCGGTAAGCGTGCGCATGCTGTCGACGACATCGAAGATGACCTGGCGGTTCTCGCCCGTCAGCCCGATGTTCAGGAAGTCGCGGTACCGGTCGTTTTTCTCCACTTCCTCGAGCACGTCCATTTCGATCCCTTTCAGCGACCGGGTCAGCCGGTCCTCCATGTAGCCGGTCGTAATCCGGTCGGCCTTGACGGTTTCCTTATGCGAGATGTCATTGACGACAATAAAGGATAAAAAGATCAAAATCGTTACCGTAAACAAAAAGATCGGAAAATAGGATAGCAGCATGCGGCGGTACCAGTTCCTCTTCAACTCCATCACTCCTTATATAAAGGCAGAAATGCCCGCTCTTTTAGAGAAAGCGCTTACCCTCCTTATTTTAAGAGATATCGGAGAAGTATTCAATGGAAATAGACGTGGTTGCTATAAAAAAAACGGCAGCTCCAGGCAATCCCTGTAGCTACCGTTGTACTGAAAACCGCTTTATTTGTATTGCTTCAAAAACTGTACCGCCCGGCTGATATCCCCTTCCGGATTCGTGCCGACCTCGCGTTCGATGGTCAAATAGCCGTTATAGCCGATCTCCTGGAGCGCACCCAGGTACGCCGGCCAGTCTACGCTGCCCTCGCCGAGCGGAACCTCGCGGAAGCCAGCGCCGGATTCGGCCATGGCCGCAACCTTCTCGTGATCGAGCGACTTGTCATAGCCGTAGAAGCCGTATACATCGCGCGGATCCATATCGCCCAGCTTCAGGCCGTCCTTCGCGTGCGTATGGACAATGTAATCCTTAAGCGTGTGTACGCCAAGCACCGGATCATCGCCCGTAACCATGACCATGTTGGCCGGGTCAAAGTTAACCGCCACGCCCTTGG
This sequence comes from Paenibacillus harenae DSM 16969, assembly GCF_000422465.1. Classification (GTDB taxonomy): domain Bacteria; phylum Bacillota; class Bacilli; order Paenibacillales; family Paenibacillaceae; genus Pristimantibacillus; species Pristimantibacillus harenae. Next base: position 377,049 of record NZ_KE383846.1, read on the forward strand.
TGCCGAGAGTGTCCAGGAACGATTTCAAGTGAGCCGACGTTTCAGGACCGGTCTCGATCGCGAAATAAGCATTCATGTCATTGGCAAAACGCGCTAATTCTTCACATGCCGTATGCATCGTCTCGTATACGCGGCTGTTCTTGTCATCCGGCACGATCCCGATATGCGTCGTAATAATGTTGGTGCCGAGCTCCGCGCCCAGCTCCATGATCCGTTTGGACTTATCGATCTTCGCGGGGTTTGCTTCCGGGTCCTGGAAGCCGTGGCCGCCCAAGTCGCCGACTAAAGCGGAAATTTCGAGACCAAGCGAACCGATATATGCCTTCCACTCTCTCCTTGCCGAAGCCGACAGATTAGCCGGATCGAGCTCGCCGCGAACCGCGTACATCTGCACGCCGTCCGCTCCGACCTGCTTCGCTTTCAGCAAGCCTTCCTTAACCCCTACTTTAAAGCTGTCCACAATAACGCCGATTTTGTTCGTCACGACAGGCATCGTCATCCTATCCACGCTCCCCTAGGTTAAAGTTCGTTCCACACGCGCTTTACATACTCGAAGCCAAGCTTCGTTCCCAAGCGGCAGTCTTCCATTCCTTCGAATTCAATCGAAATAAAATCATCGTAGCCGCTTTCCTTCACCTTGCGCAGCACGTTCCGCATCGGGATATCGCCGTGTCCGACAATCGCGCCGCGCAGCCAATTGCCGCGCGACGTGTTGAACCAGCCGTCTCCCGGGCGTTCCGCTGCAGGACGGTAATAGAAGTCCTTCACATGCACCATCGAAGCGATGCCGATGTTGTTCGCCAAGGCTACGAGCGGGTTCTCGTCCGCACATAAAAAATTGCCTACGTCAAGCGTCGTCTTAAAGTTGGGCCGGCCGACCACCTGGACAAGCGCCTGCACGCGATCGCTGTGTTGAATATAGAAGCCGTGATTCTCGACGCTCGTCGTAATGCCAAGCGGCGCGGCGTAATCGGCGATGATCCGGCACGCCTCTGCCAGTCTTGGCAGTTCCGCCAGAAAGTTCGTGATCGACAGGTCGCTCGACGATGCCACGTCATGGCGCATCTTCTTTACGCCCAGCGCAGCCGCGTTATCCACCTCGCGCTTCAAGCGCTCGATTTCCCGCTCGAATTGCTCCTCGTCCAAGCCGGAGAAATTGGCGCCGACTGCGTAATTGGACAAGGTTATGCCGCTCTCCTGCGCCTGCCTCTTAATGACTTCGATTAGTTCCGGATTTGCCGTCAAATTGAAGCCAAGCGGTACGATTTCCACATGCTCGGCGCCAAGGGAGGCGATGTGACTGATTACTTCTTGAATGGACATTTCGCCCGATGCGAACGCCTGATGAAGGCTGTACGTGCTTATTCCCAGTTTCATAGGCGAACTTCCGCTCCTTTGGCTGCCGATTCATAGATGCCGATTAATATTTTCATGATCTCGACGCCGTCCGCGACAGGGCTGAGCGGCTGCTTGCCGGTTGTCACGCAGTCGACGAAATGGTTGATTTCATTTTGGAAAGCGCTTTGGAAGTGAAAGCCTTTATGATCGGTCTGCGGAGCTGCGTTAAGGATCGTGTCATGCTTCTCCGTCACGATCACCGTCTCCGGGTCGATCTCGAAGCCGCCTTTATCGCCGTAGAGCTTAACGGATCCCTCATCGGACTTCGCATGAAGCGTGAAGCTGACATCCACGAGCAGGGAAGCACCGTTCTCGAAACGGATTAGCGCGTTCGCCATATCCTCTACCGTATTTTTGCTTGCGTCGTAGTCAGCCGCTTTGTAGAATGAAAGATTTTGCACATTCGAGCGGTTGCCGAGCTTCCGGTATGTATTCGCGCTGACCGATACCGGCTTCGGACGGCCCATCATGTACCAGCACAGGTCGATGACATGTACGCCGATATCGATAAGCGGGCCGCCGCCAGAGCGCTCGATGTCGGAGAACCAGCCGCCGGGGTTGCCGAGACGCCGGATCGTCGTTGCTTTCGCGTAATAAATGTCCCCGAACTCGCCTTTGTCGGCGAGCGAACGAAGCAGCTGGGCGTTCGTGTCATACCGCCGGACGAATCCGACCTGCAGCAGCTTGCCGGATTTGGCCACGGCCTCTTGAACGCGGAGCGCTTCCTCAACCGTGCGGCAGAGCGGCTTCTCCACGAGCACGTGCTTGCCCGCTTCCAGCGCGGCAATGCTGATCTCGGCGTGCGTATTATTCCATGTGCAGATGCTTACCGCTTCGATCGCCGGATCGGCGAGCAGCTCGCGATAATCCGTGTATACGTTGGATGCGCCGTACTTCTCGGCCGCCTTCCGCGCGCGTTCCTCGTTCAGGTCGCACACGGCATAAAGGTTGGCATTCGGATTGTTCTTATAGGAATCTAGATGACAGGACGAGATGGAGCCTGTTCCTATGACTGCGACTTGTACAGGTTTCAAAGCGTATTCCTCCTATTCAGTTGTGACGGCAAGCCTGCTTGTCGGGCAGTCCTCCACGATTGTGAAGTTTTGCGCGCCTATACTTTCGTATTATAATGATTTCAACGGGCAACGCCATGCAAAGCTGTGCGGTTTGTTTGTACGATTGTGCGGTCTAAGGGAGAGTGGATGAGGATGGCTGACAAATACGAAGAACTGCGGGAGCCGATGGACATGCCGGACCCGCATTTTCCGATCAAGGTGCATCGCAACGCCTTCGACCGGCAAGGCCTGGTCACCTTTCAGCATCACTTTCACGAGCATCTTGAATTTCTCTATTTCGTTAGAGGCGAGGCGATGATTGAGTGCGGCTCCGCGACGATCCAAGCTTCGCCGGGCGACCTGGTCGTGGTCAACAGCAACGAGCTGCATTACGGCATCAGCCTGTCGAGCGACTTGTTCTACTATGCGCTGATCGCCGATATTTCGCTGCTGCACAGCCAATCCGTAGACGCCGCCGAGACGAAGTTCATCACTCCGATCACGCAGAACCGGCTGCTGCTTCGCAATCATATCAGAGGCGACGACCATGCCGAGGCTTGCGTCCTCGCCATTATAAAGGAGCTGGAGCAGCGCGAGTTCGGTTACGAGCTTGCGGTGAAGTCCGAGCTGTACCGGCTGCTGACGCTGCTGCTTCGCGGTCATGTCGCGACGGTGCTCACGCAGGGCGAATATGACGAGCGGATGAAAAACATCGAGCGCTTCGCGCCTGTCTTTCAATATATCGAGGACCGTTACAAGGAGGAGCTGTCCGTTGACAGGCTCGCCCGCATGACCCGCTTGAGCCGCTTCCACTTCAGCCGCCTGTTCAAAGAGCTCAGCGGCCACACCGTCACCGAATACGTGACGATGACCCGTCTCAACAAAGCCGACTACCTGCTTCGCCACAGTCCGCTGACGGTCTCGGAGATCGCCGCGGCGACCGGCTTTAACGACATCTATTACTTCAGCCGCACCTTTAAGAAGCATAAGAAGGTGGCCCCTTCGGCGCTTCGGACCATTCCCTTTTCCGGGTAAGTAAATATGTGGTGAAATACTTCCGTTTTTTTTCAAGAGATCAAATCAATGATTTGTCTGATTGCTTTTTTGGCTTCTGGAATCGGCATCGCAGGAAAGACATGGTTCATTTTTGGATATTCGTAGTAATTGATCATGACACCTTCCTTTATAGCTCGGTCTCTAAACTTTCGCGCATCAGCTAACATCAGATCATGAGTTCCGATAAATAAGGAAATTTCCCCTAAGCCTTGTATATCACCGTTTATTGGGCTTAAAAGATAGTGATTCGGGTCTGTGTCGCCAGCATATAGTTTTCCGATGATGGCGAGTCCATATGAACCTAAGACGGCATCATTTTTCTCGATTTTCTGAATATCTGGATTCGACAATGTGATATCTAACCATGGAGAGATTAATATAATCCGACTCGGTTGTGGTAGATCTTTTTCCTTTAACAATTGAGCTAATGCTAACGCAAATCCACCGCCTGCCGATTCTCCCATAAATATAATATTTTGCGGAGAGGTTTTCATTAACAGCTTTTCATAAATGGGGAGTACTTGATCATATGATTCACGATACTGGTGATGAGGGACTTTTGGATAGACAGGCACAATAATCGTATAATTGCTAATTTCCGATATCTTATTTATAAATCTCCAATTAGCGCCAATAGGTCGATTTATATGACCTCCGCCAAGTAAATAAATAATATATTTTTCATTGTCTTGATTGTTTCCTTGTAAAACATAACAATCCTTTCCATACGATTGCTCCATCGCAATACCCAGTTTCTGTTGGATTCCTCTAGGCAAAATATATGGTTTTGCATTCTCGATTCGCTTTTGTTCGAGGAATTTCGCAAACTTCACTTTGTCTGAATAATGTTGTTTTGTACCTCTCAATAATAAAATATATTCTACCAGTTTGCTCTGTATACTTCGCTTCATCTCAAAAAACCTCCCTTATTGTTTTTATCATACATATGGAAGGCGTTGCCGCCGTAAGATTCACAGAGTCATTTATTTGTCATTGCTCTCCCTCCCAATATCACAACATTGCGCTTGGTTCAGGATGTCGCCGACGACAACATGCACAATTTCCTCCTCGTGGATTTAACTCTCCTGATCCGCTTTCGCAACCGATACTACGCGCCTAATGTGAACGTAATATGAACCAAATGGGAACAAATGTAAAAAATGCGAACGAATATTTCACCTTTTAGCTTCGGGGTAGGAGCGCTTATTGTGGAGGAAGGGTTTATGTTCCTCTTCGACAAGCCCAGGACCAGTAAAAACCAGTAAAAGAACCTCTCTATTTTAGAGAGATTCACAATTATTAACGCTTTTTCGATACCGCTTTTACAATTTCTCTAAAAGCAGTCATTTCTTCGTAAATATTATCACCATTGTCTGGATCAGCAGAAACCTTTGCGATGACTACCCCTGCATCTTTGTCTACGTAAACATACTGGCCATAGACTCCCATAGCTGAAAACTCATGACCAAGTTTTGCTCCTTTCGGAACCCACCACTGATACTGATAGCCAAAGTGAGGGTAAGAGACATTAGGCTGTAAATCTGCATCAACCGGCGTTGTTGCTTCTTTTACCCATTTTGCGGAAACGATTTGCTTTCCTCCCCACTTCCCATCTTGCAAGAATAGCTGACCGAGTTTAGCCAGGTCGCGAAGCGGTGCATTGATGAAACTCAGACCAAAATCGTTATTGTGTAAATCTTGGTTCAAGTAAGCATCACTTGTCATGCCGAGCGGTTTCCAGAGCTTTTCGGAAAATACCTCATGCAGTGGTTTATTGTTAACATTCTCGACAAGAAAAGCAAGAACCTGAGCATCTGTGCTCTTATAGTTGAACGTATGCGGTTGGCCGCCTTCCAAGTCCTTAATAAAGTCCTTAACCGGCATATTATTGAACACTACATCCTGCAGCATACGCCAGATATCCGCATTTTCATTGCTGTAATCCTCGTCCCAATCTACCCCTGAAGACATTTGAAGGACATCGCGAATTGTGGCCTCCTCGTAGCCTGAACCTTTAAGCTCAGGAACATAATTTGTGATGATGTCGTCAATACTCTTAATTTTGCCTTCATCTACTGCGATACCTACAAGGGTAGAAACGTAGGACTTCGCTATTGACCAAGATGTGAAGCGGGTGCAGGCATCGTTGCCATTGAAATACTGTTCGTTTACGACCTTACCGTCTTTGATTACAAGAAGACCGTTTGTTCTACCGCGTTCCATTAAATCCGTGAACCTGCGAGTTTCACCGTTGAAGTTATAGGTAAGATTGCTAAGATCAACCTTTTTGCCCATTTTATACGGATGAACCATACTACCCTTTTGAATGATAGAATGAGGTAGAATTTGATCCATATTAACAAAATTCCAAAGTATTTTATCGTCATCAAAAATTGTCGCCATCTTAGATACATCGTAAGTATCGCTGATCGGATCACTACACTGCGCAGGCTTAGCTGCAAGAACATTATTCTCAGGTTCTGCTGCCTCAGCTGATGCACCCAGTGCCGAACTAAGAAGTAATATAGATGCTACAGACAAACTTACAACCTGTTTCTTCATTCTGTCCCGCTCCTTCAAATAATGTTATTTGTAAATTGTGTGCCAACTGGATGCCCTATTAAGGTTTTTAATCAAACAAGCATCACACAGCATATTTAACTTCACCTCCTCGTGGATTTACCTCATGTTCCGATTTCACAACCGATACTACGCATCCTATGTGAACGTAATATGAATCAAATGGGAACAAATGTAAAAAAAGATGAACGGATCGTTCATCTTTTCGCTCGCTCGGGTTTTCGATTGTTTAACTTGGGTTACATGACCGGCAGAAAGACGGTTACCGCCGTTCCTTTTCCTTCAGCGCTGTCTATCTCGACCCTGCCGCCATGCAATTCGACAACGCGTTTTACGATCGCGAGTCCAAGCCCGCTACCCCCCGCTTCGCGGTTATGCGATTTATCGGCCATATAAAAGCGTTCAAAGACGCGTTTGCGGTCTTCTTCGGCAATGCCGATTCCCGTATCCCGAAAGACGACTCCAATCACACCATTTCCGGACTGAAGCTCGATGAAGATGTCACCGCCCTCAGGCGTAAATTTGATGCTGTTGCCAAAAAGATTTAGCCATACCTGGCTCAGCAGATCTTCGTCCGCATGAATCGCCGTTTTTGGAAGCTCGAGGTGAATATTTAAGTGTTTGGCCGACCATTGCGGCTCTGCGGATACGACAATACGGCGCAGCTGCCTGTCAAGCTGAACAGGCGACGGATGGAAGGGATGATGGTTCGAATCAATCGTGGCCAATCGGAGCATGTTCTCGCTGAGCCGGGACAGCCGCATGCTTTCGTGCCGGATAACGTTTAGACAGCGCCGTTGCTCGGCTTCATTAAGACCGTCCGTTTGCAGGATGGAGACAAAACCCGAAATGGACGCCAGCGGTGTTTGAAGTTCGTGGGACACGTTGGAAACGAACTCCTGCCGCATCCTTTCGACCTGGCTCATCTCGTGGGCCATTTGCTGAAATTGCTCCGACAAGACGCCCAATTCATCCTTGCTCTTCGTCTGAAGATCGATGTTATAGTCTCCTTTGGCAATTTTTTTGGTTGCGGCCGTCAATATTTTTAAGGGCTTCACCACTATGCGTGTAAAGAGAATGAACTTGAGACTGCCGATCACGAGGGCAATCAGAATCAAGGCACCCAAAATACTGAACAGCAGCAAAATATTAGATCTTTCCGGATGGATGACGAGCGCCAATTGCTCATCCGCTGTTTGTAAAGGGAAACCCATGTGCAGACTCGTCGGTATGGGCAGGACGGATGTGCGCCTCACGACTTCGGCACCGTCCTGAACGCGGCGTATATCCCCGTCGGAAAGGTTGGGCATGCTTGTCGAGCCATAAGCGTAGCGCAAACCGTTCCGATCGTATATCCATAGGGATACCTTCTGCTTTTCGGACAACTGTTTCAGAAAGAGGCCGCGTTCGGTTGGCGCCAATCGGGAAAAAACATCCGATATCAGCCAGCTTCGCACCGCATACTCGTTTTGGATGGATTGCGTGATTTGGTCTTTAAACAAATAAACGGTTATCGGGATGGAGCCTCCGAGACCTATCGCTACTGCAACGGTAAAGATCAATAAAATTTTTAAATTCAAGCTCTTAATCATCGCTTTCCGTCTCCAATCGGTATCCGAGACCGCGAACTGTTACAATGCGAAAAAGATGGGTATAATCGGCGAACCGCTCCCGCAGCCGCTTGATATGAACATCGACCGTCCGCTCGTCCCCATCGTGATCGAATCCCCATATCGCTTCGATTAACTGCTCTCGCATAAAGATTTGGCCGGGATAGCTTGCAAGCTGATATAACAGCTCGAATTCCTTGAGCGGCAAATTCCAATTCACGTTGCCGTCCGTAACGGTTCCCCGAAGCCGATCCAGCTTGAAGCTGCCCAATATAATCCTCTTATCCGCCGCAATCCGGTACCGGCGCAGCACCGCTTTGATTCGGATCACCAGCTCCTGCGGATCGAAAGGCTTGACCAGGTAATCATCGGCGCCTAAGCCGAATCCTTTCACCTTCTGACTCGTCTCGTGCTTGACCGTAATCATGATAATCGGCAGTTCGGGGTACAAAAGCCGCAGTTCGCGGCACGAATCCCACCCGTCCATGACAGGCATCATGACATCAAGCACAACCAAATCCGCAGGCGAGCTTTCCATTTCTGCAAGCGCCTCTTTGCCGTTGACTGCTCCCCGGACACGATATCCTTCGTGTCTTAAAACTATTAAAATCATTTCCAACATATGCGCATCATCTTCTACAACAAGAACACTTGTCATTGCTTATGCCTCCTTACTAATCCAGCCCAATTATAGCATTAGGAGATTCGCATAAGTATACATCTGTAGAATACCAGGGCGAGGTGAGATAGCAAATGAGTGAATTCCAAATGTCCAAAGCACCAATGCCTACGCTCAGTAATGCCGTAAAGTTGATAGCAATGGCGTAGATGATAAGGCGCCGCCCCCTTAGAGTAAAAAACACTAAGCCGGCCACATCCTGTAGAGTAGTGAACTGAAATTGTTCAGAGGGCTGAGCCCTCCTTGCTTTTTCAGTTCCCCCTTCAGTTTCACTTCTTATTCCAAAACAACGTCAAACCCAGAAAATCGAATCCTACTTCGGAATCCGTAGGAGAAATCCTTGAAGTCCGTTTCGAAGATCGGTTCAATCACCATTTTCGTTACCATCTGCACCACACAATCGCGTATTGCTGGATACCAAGCGGTCGAAACTTTCCATCTCCCTTCGGTATCTCCTTACGTCATGCTGGCAGAGGACGGTACGTTCCTGAAATTAATTGTTCCCGAACCTCTTGGACGAACCGCTTCTCGCCATATTCGTTTGAGATCTGGTCGAAGGTAATGCCATTGATTCCTCCACTGCCTCGGTTTTTTTTACTCGTCTCCATCCCCTCCGACTCCCTTCCCGAGCTTGCCACTTCACCTTTCGGGCTTATAGGTCTGCTCCTTACGAAAAAAAAGAACTCCGTACGGGGGAGGGTCTCCCTGGTTCCAAGCACAACTTTCTCAACATGCCGATCCCCATACGCCGGAGAGTTCTTCCGCGCTGCACTTCCAAGAGCTTCGCGCGTTCCTGGTGGAGCCAAGGGGGATGTCAAATCTGGATTAACTTTCTGAAGAAGCTAATTCCACGATGCAGATCGCTAAGGTAAAATTAGACGCCGTGCTCGCTTACGCTGTACGCGGGACGAACTCTTCGGGTTCTCTCCCTACTGCCCAGTAAATGCAAAAAGCCGACCTAAAGGTCGACTTTTGGCATTTATGGGGCCTAGGGGGATCGAACCCCTGACCTCATCGCTGCCAGTGGAGAGATGGGGGGTTCTGAGTTAGGGAATTAGCAGTAGAAAGCCTTGCGTGACAAGGCTTTTTTGAGTTTAATGATTCTACGTTCGAATGCGCCGCGGCGCTTAGGAATAAAAAAGTGTGACCAGAAATGTGACCAGAGAATCATCAGATCGCATCCCTATACTTTTCTTTAAGAAATGGTGTACGATGCCTGCTTCACCGTAATCCAATTCCGAATCGTTTCTGCGCCGTAGGCTTTGTCGCCAAGAATATGGCTTCCCATAATATCAAACACCTGAAGCAAATCGATCACTGGAACGGAATCATAGACTTGACCACCCGTCAGAAGAAAAGCGAGGGCCCTAATCCATCGACTACCGTATGAAGTTTGGTTGTCTGTCTATGATTCGGGGTGAAGACGATGTGGTATTTGCACATCCATTTCGTGTGAGATAGACTGTAATTTTTCATTGCCATCTAAGACCATTTTTCTCATTGAGCCTGAACATCTCAATGAAAGGAATGGTCTTTTTGGTCAAACCCTTGATCCCTCCACCCGCAGGTGGTTTTTTGTTTCGCGCGTTTCACGCACTCAACCGGCTACAGCCTATAATAAAAAACGCATCTCTGCCGTTTGTGTGTGGTGTTGGGAAGTTAGATGAACATAGATGTCGCAAAAACACGCCATTCACCGATGTTCATCTTATAGTAAAAATGTAATTATTTATAATAATCCCCGTCGATTCCTCGGTGTTCCCGCTAGCATCCACCTGATAATCGAAGATTTTACCATATGACCAAATTAGTTTAAATAGTCAACCCTTCTATTGCTTTGGTAAAATGAACCTCTTCAGCAGGTAAATCATGTGCGCTTAGATTAAATAGCCCTATATACACCGAAATATCACCAATTGTCCCTAAAAGCGTGACAGGAATATCATTATGGCTACTCGCTGGGTAAAGTAACATTACCTTTGGAGCATTATATCGTTGGGCATAACATATAATCTGATTAATATCAGCCCTGTCTGGAAGTTTTTTAACAGGCTTATATTTCACATCGATTATCAATTTTGTTGTACTTTTATCATTAACCACAATATCTGGAGTTGCATTAGGCGAAGTTCCTCGTACAAAAAATGTAGAAAAAAGTGGAAGTGCCGCGCCAGTAGGCGCTGCTTTATTACCATCTAGAACGCTCACATTAGGATTAGAAAACTTATTAGCAAGGACATCTCTGACATACCCTTCAAATATTTCAGACATGTCAACCAAAATAGAGGGAAGTATAGCTAAGCCCCCCTCACCACGTAGCGATATACTTTGTCCACTAACAATTAGTTGGGCTAGTCGTAATGTGTCGGCATAGCTATCTTTATGAATCGGAAGTTTACTTATTGTCAGAGCCAACGAATCGCTAGTAATGTTTGATTTGTTAGGCAGGGAAACGTTTTTAAAATGCATATAATGATTACTAATGCGAGATAACCTACTGATATAATTACTGCTTTCGTGCATCGTGTAATAATGTGATTGTAAACATTCTAAAGCAAATCGAATAATTTGATTTTCAAGCGTATCTTCTGTTCTAGTATAAGTTGAATAAACGGCTGAAATTTTTCCGAAAAAATGCGAGATATAAGACGTACGCAAAGGATCAATTCGCCCAGTCGGAGAGGGTGAAATTCTTTGCTCACGTCTATAGTTTTTGATGAGGCCGTCATGTCTTATGATATCCAAAGTATCCAAAAATTGATCAGTCAAGACATCAAATAAACTCTGTGCACGTATCGATGTGGAGAGATATGAATGAGTATATCGAATTGTTTCTGCTATTTTGAATGGACTTCTCGATAAAATTCTCTCAATATTGGAAACTGGCATACGGGTATCAATCGACAGAGCATAACGATCATTTATTGGGACATGACCGATCCAACGACTACCTCTTATAATAAGTTTTTTATACTTAGCCTTATATTCGATTTGGAACCGACTCTGTATGTCCTCATACAAATCAAAGCTTCCATCAGGTTTGATTATGTCCAAAGGAAGATTAATCTCCTGATGTTCTACCATCAGCAGAACTTCCCGTTTTTTATGTTTTGCAGCGGTTATTCCCCGATTAGACAGGAATCTCATAGCATTTGTCATGTTATTCATTGACTTTTAGCGATTGTTCAGCAGGTGACAACACTTTGTCTGGTTCAGCGTTACCTACATCTCCGTGGGAAGCATCAACGACAATATTCTGCCAATCTAATTCTATCTGCTCAAAAAGCGCAGCATTAAATCGACATGCACGTTTTAATGTGGGTTTTATCCGAAATGACCATATGTCTAACGCAGCTTCTAAGTCTATGCATCCGAGGAAATAGGCATGTCCCAGTCGAATTTCTTCAGATTCATACATGTTTAACTTTTCGAAAAATGCTATTATTTTATTGATAAAAGGTTCCGTTGTTTTCTTTGACAGTAGTTTGCGCAAAACGTCTGCACTAGGGTTGATATCGATTTGAGCAAAACGTCTTTCCAAAGCAATATCTATTTCATCGACTCCTCTATCCCATGGATTCATAGTCCCTATAAGCATCAAGTTTGATGGAACAGATAATTCTTCGCCCGAAGCTGTTTTAAAAGGTTGATCACGTTTGTCTCGCTCAAGGTAGGTTAGCACCTCTCCAAATACACGTATGATGTCCGTTCGAGAGATTTCGTCAATGATTAAGATATGTATCCTATCAGGGTCAACGGCTGCTGCTCTGCATGCTAGGACAAACTCTTTCGCGGAAATAAGGAACGTCCCGTCTTTTTGGGCAACATAACCAAAGATAAAGTCTTCGTACTGATAGCTTGGATGAAATTGAACAGTTCGCACAGCTTCCCATGAGCCGCTAAGTGCGACGCCAATTTGTTGAGCATACCAGCTTTTTCCGGTTCCTGGCGACCCAGAAATCAAAACACCTGCATATCCCAGTTCAAAGGCACGATTAACTTGTTTTAACACATTATCGTTTTCGTCAAGTAATGTAACATCTTTAATTTCCATTTTTTGATGAGAACCACGGGTGTTTCCCATCGCATTCAAACGCAACAAGTTACTTAAATCAAGATCAGCTAGTTTTAAATCCCTAATTTTAATGATATTGTCCGATCCACTTCTTTCAGGTTCTACTTCAAGAAAGTGCTCATCCGAATATTCCGAAAAATCATCACGGAATATAGTTTCATAAATATCGTCTCCGTTTTCATCTTCTGTTAATATTGAAAACTGAGCCCTGAATACTAAAACTAAATTTTCCAAGTTAGGGTTAAACATACGGAAAGCGTAATCTCTGAATAAGAATACTATGGTAGATACAATCGGAAGCCTATGCCCAGAGAGCATTTCGCTAAGCACGACTTTCCAATGTTCATCAGACAACTTGTAGGATAATGCTCCTGATGGTTGCTCTATATTAATGATTTTGGAGAGCGGACCTTTTTCGCGGATCGAACTCGGCGCATAAGATCCCGCTACATTTTTTTGATATAATGTTAAAGGATTGCCCACCCCTCTGGAACGGAAGGGACGCAGATAAGGGCTTTTATCAGGTGCATCAACAATCTTCAGGAATTTTTTATAAAAATTTACAATGTCATCCGAATTGCTTACTATATTTGATGTGCTTCTATCCCGCAGTAAAGCGAGATAGCCAGGAAAATGCTCGTGACTACGTACACTCCCTAAGGTTGTCAAAGCTTTTTTTACAGTTATGATGTCGAGGCAATAATACTTACCGCTATCATTAGTTGTCATTTTCATCATCCTGAATTCGTAATTTGGGATCTAAGTCCACCCCTATTGAACTACGTCCAATTGCAGCGGCAGCGCGTAACGTTGTGCCTGTTCCCATGAAGGGATCTAAAACAATCCCTGGCCTAAATGGCCCTCCACAACCGCAATCACTCCAACCAACTGAACGTCGCTTAGCAAAAGTAAATTCACGAAAATATCCGCCTAGCGCTTGCTTGGCTTCAGCTGCCAATTTCTGTACAGTAGCAGAGTTTCGGCCTGTGCCATTTTGAGTCTTCATTGCCTTCCCAGCGTCTGAAATTCCTGTAGCTTGGATTGCTGAGATGTGCGATTCGGTCAAACCATGTTGATTAGCAAGTTCCATTGCTCTCTTTGCCTGTGGGCGAGACGGATCAAGTTCCGCTGTCCTCTCAACAATACGTCTACGAGGTTTTCCACATAGCGTACAAACCTGCTCGGGACATCCAAGCGTCAGAATACGGTCTACAAGTTCTTCGGGATACGGAGCTAAGTGTTCGCTAACATCTCTTCTCAATCCAATTTGCCATACATCACTTGGGCCTGTACCATTCCCATACTTCTCCGCGTAGCCGAACTGATCATAATAGTAATCCCGTCGTTGCATAGTAAAGTGAATAATATATTCATGGCGATTCTTCAAACGGTCTTTGGCGGGATCTGGCATTCCAGCATCTTTGATCCAGACAATTCGGTTGCGCACCGTCCATCCAGCATTTCGGGCAGCGAATTCTAACCGCCCAGGAGTATTAGCAAGCGATCCTTTAAAATAAGTATCACCTATGTTGATGAAAACGGATCCCCATTTGGGCAAAATCGTTTTCCAGTTTTCCATGCAATCGATTAAGTTACCAACATAACCTTCAACTGTTGCTTCTTGACCAATTTGCTCACTAATTCCATAATCACGTTTTAACCAATATGGAGGTGAGGTAATAACCATATCTGCCTCGCCATACTTCAAAGACACATGTCGAGCATCTCCGATAATCCTCTCTGTGAAGATAGGTAGGAGTTGGCGTGTATCAGTCAAACTGCTGTTATTCGAAAGTACATCTGCTTCGTGAAGAGATGAATTATTTAATATTTCGGATGTCTTTTTCACATTAATGCTCTCCTCAAATTCCTCTTTAATGAATGTGACAACTGCCCTTTATGTTGAAAAACAATCTTTTTATGATATAGGCTCAAATAACAATCCACTTTCCTGTGTGGCAACACTACAAATTCAAACGGCCATGAGGAGTGAATATTATTTCCAAGGGCCGCCTTTGACGATACGGCCTAAAGCTTAAGCGCAACCATACAGGGGCACATGCGGGATAAAATGTCCACCCTAAGAACATTATATCATGTTCTGTTGGGAAGCAACAATACGAATACCCATCATGATAACTATTTACAATGAACATCACAATCCAGCCTCCAAAATCCAAATAAACTTAAACCCACGCGAATAAAGGGTTTGAGTATAGAAAACAACAGCTGATTTTTGGTGAAAATCAAGCGCCCCAGCTTTCCCGCGGAGAATCTAGCTATGCTTGAGATGCGATGCATCATGCTGCAAGTCGATGATAACACATACATTAAAGGCACCTAATATCAAATATGAAGACGAATGGCCGGGCAACAAAGCATTAAAGATCAGAAAGAACTACGTTAAGGATTTACAAGCTCGGTTTGAATGGAACGAAGTATTCTGCGTTTCTTGCTCACGACGGGTGATGCTGCTGAGTACAATTCTCTGAGCGATTTTTTCTGGCCTTGAACAAGGAAACGTTTGTTGTCATTCTTGACCATACCGATCACACATCCAGACCGCGAGCCATAATTTCGCCAATAAGCGGTGCGTGGGTAAACTATCTGTCCATCAACACGTAAGGAGCTGTAGCTCCAGCCTTTAGCGCTCGATCCATCATGGACACGATGACTGCCGAGGCTGGCAACAGCGACTCCTATCGGCGTTTGTAACCGTGTGATCGTTTGTCGATGCTGTCGTTGAGCCGTTATTACCCTACTTGTCCGAACTAAACAGAGCGAAATCCAGTGGCAGGAAGGTGTGACTGTCCGACCATCTGCTAATTTTCATTTCTTTTATCCTTCCTTTGAAATAGAGATCGTTGCATTATTTTACAGCCCCGCTATAAAGGATTTTGAATCTAACTCGCATGCAATTGATTACGTGTCTATGTAGTTAATAAGAATGGTTGCAAATTAGGAAATACACCTTTTTTACTATATAAACTGAAATCGACACATTCCTTCATTTTCCTTTTTTACAAAAATGAAAACTTGACAAGTTGAGATATATATTATATTCCTAGCCAATGCATGATAGGTAGTTCTCAAAAGATACTCATGCGGGAGCCGGACACAATTCCACTGTGTCCGGCTCTTTCTCTTTTCCAAATAACATATCAGGAGGAGTCCAAATGACTGTTCAGCACAAGGAAAACCTAAAGTCACTTCTATCCCAATCCCTCAGAGAGCAACAGAATAGCTACACAATCCAGCAGCTTTTTGAAAAGTTTCCCACGATAACAGAACTATTGGACATTACCGAACAGCAGTTAACGACGATTAAAGGCATCGGCATAAGTAAAGCACGTCAAATTTCAGCAGTGCTTAAACTGGCAAAAGCACTCACTATACCTAACGAAGATTCCTACACAATCCGAAACCCTCAAGATGCGCATTCCCTTCTCGCGCCGGAACTCAGCCATCTGACAAAAGAACATTTTGTATGCTTGTTTTTGAACACCAAGAATCGACTAATCACTAAGGAGACCATTTCCATCGGTTCTCTGAACGCCGCAATCGTCCATCCCCGTGAAGTATTTCGCGCCGCAATTCAACGTTGCAGTGCATCAATCATTTGTGCCCACAATCACCCCAGCGGGGATTCCACCCCATCCCCAGAAGACATTTCTCTGAGCAAACGGCTTGTGAGCGTTGGCGAACTCGTTGGCATAGAAGTGCTGGATCACATCATAATCGGATCAGGTAATTTTGTTTCTCTTAAAGAACGGGGACTGATGTGAAACCAAAACCCAAAACTTCTGCCTCGCAATTTGCTAGTACACTAACAAGCCAAATGATATATAATATATCAAGTGATGCCGCTTTTGCAAAGTTTCTTTCTTTTTCTTAACCTACCGATAATAAATAATAATTGACATTAGATACAGACACAGGACAACAGTAAAAATTCGTGAGTTGAAGCTTTCTTTCTCATGTATTTTTTCTGTTTCCTCGTTGTAGGTATCTTTTTTATTTGTAAAAAAGGGGGAATGCAATCTCTACTCACTTTATAAAGTGGGATACTACGGAAAATCGTATTTATAATCACTAATAAACCGCATATACCATATTGTGACACAGAAACGGAAAGTTTATCCTTTTTCTTAGAGGTGAGAAAATTGAATACTGTCAAAAAAATTGGCGAAAGCATCCGGCTATTGCGATTGAAGAAGGGGCTAAGTCAGGAGCAATTAGCTTTGCATTCCGGGGTTAATACTTCTTATCTCGGTCAGGTTGAACGAGGAGAAAACAACCCTACAATCCATACGCTAGAGAAAATTGCAACCGGTCTTGAAGTGCCTATCGGCAGTCTAATAGGTGACTCCGAGCTAACTGATTGCGTTGAGAAAAACAAAAAGACTATACTGGCCGTCCTTAATCCAGACGATTTGAAACAGCTTGTAATGGGTGCAATTAAGACCAACGCCATGAACTTACGTTCTGAATCGCATTCGACAACGGCACGAATTGATGAGGAAGACGAGAATAATGAGACCAATTGACTTTATTACGCACGTCTCCAATAATACTGGAATTCCAGTATTTACAAGGGATTTTCATAGAGAAAGGAGAACCTTGCCAATCAGAGGAGGATTTTTCTATGGGAAGAGAAGAAATTCGAGTGAAATGGGAAGCGCGTATTCAGGCTTTCCGTGCCAGTGGCGAAAAGGCCACTCAATGGTGCAAAGCCAATCAGATTAATCGTCGACAGCTTTACGCTTGGATCAAGAGGTTGGATGCAGCTCCGTCTTCACCACGAGTTAAGCCGGCGACCTTCCTTCCGGTTCAAGTGACTTCGGATGCTAAATCGGAATCTTCCAGCAGTCTTCGCATTCGAATCGGCTCTGCTGTCATCGAAGTGGAGCCTGGATTCGAGCCCGCCTTACTCCGCAAAGTTGTTTACGCATTGGAGCAAGTCCCGTCATGCTGAATGAGTTCTCCACCCAGCAAGTTTATCTCGCTTGCGGCAGCACGGATTTACGGAAATCAATAGACGGTCTTGCCGCGCTCGTGCAAGAGGGGCTCGGGCTAAACCCCTTCTCACCGGCTCTGTTCGTTTTCTGTAATCGTGAGCGCAACAAACTTAAAATCTTGTACTGGGAGCATAACGGCTTCTGGCTATACTACCGCAGGCTGGAGCGCGGTACTTTTCAGTGGCCGCAAGCCGGCGGAGAGCCTCTGGCCATCACGAACCGGGAACTCCGTTGGTTGATGGACGGACTATCGCTTAGTCAGCGGCATGCACATCGGAAAGTGCGGGCTGAAGTCGTCATTTAACAAATCATATTAAATCGTCAATCGAACCCCTGACCTCATCGCTGCCAGCGATGCGCTCTCCCAGCGGCAAAGAACGCCCCTCTATCAGTAAACCTATCTTACGATCTCCACTTCTTCAAAAGGAGATTCCTCCAGCTCAAAAATGTTCTGCGCAATCCCTTTTAAGTGAAGATCGAAAAATGCGGCAATATAGGTCCTTTGGGCCTCCAACATTTCAACTGCGTCCGACGTGCCGATAGCGCTTTGTACGATACCCGGCGCCAGGCTCAATTTACTGTCCATTTGCGGCAGGAGAACTTGATAATCCGTATAGGTGTAGTGCATTCCCTTCGGAACGGCTATGTCATATTTCCAGCCGGTAGACTGTTGCCAGAAGGACAATCTGTCTTTGCGCGTCAGATGCGAGTCGAGGTCGTTTTCGTCAGCATAGCCGGATTCCATCAGCATAAATGGTCGGTCCAATCCGTGTTCGGCAACCGGCAGCGGGTGGTCGGGCATATGGCCCATTGTGCCATCCATGTCGATGCCGGCGTCGAATCGATCATCCTCGTACATCGTTTGAGCCGCGGTCGCACCGCCTGCCGAATGGCCGTAAATTCCTACTTTCGAAAGATCAAACGCCGTTGCAAGACCGTCAGGCAAAGCGTCCTCCTCAACATCAGGATTGCCGCCGCCTGCGGTTATCTCAAGCTGATTCAAGACATACTTCATATCGTCGACCCGGACATCGTTCATTTTCAATATCGTCTTCCAGTCTCCGACTTGCGGCAAAGCTTCCTCCAGTAATCTTCCACCGGGAAATTCTACCGCTGACGTTTCGTATGTGTGGTCGGTTGTAACAACGATATAGCCCTTACTGGCCAGTTCTTCCACCACAACTGTGCCTAAATTTCTTGGGACGCTGCCACCCGGCGAATAAAAAACGACAGGAAAGCCGCTGTCCACCCGGTATGCCGGCGCATCTATCCAAGCATTGGTTTTCATGTCCTGCCAGTCGATCGTACCCGAGTCAAGTCCTACACTCTCGATTGTATTTTGGTCATAGTATTGCGCCGCAAGAGGATGAATATATGGCGCTTTCTCCGTTCCCTGTTCTGCAGCGGGATACCAAATGCTGATCATCAATTCCCGCTTTTGATCCGGAACCCATGGATCGTCGCGGTTATTATCTCGCAAATGGAGTTCGGTCGTGCCTATTTCATAATGGCCTGTCGGCTTTGGAAGAGAGAGTTCGATAGTCGGTATAGAAGCCATGTCCGAACGGTTTTGAGGCATTGTCTCCAAAAGCCAAATTCCTGTGCCGGCGATGAGCGGAATAAGCATAATCGTAACCCATTTTGATATATTCGACGCTTCGCCGGTGATCGTTTTATTCATGGCATTTACAGTAAAGAAGTAATAAAGCGTATAGATCAACATAAATGCGATGACGCAAAAGCCGATCGGAAAAGTTAAATCCACGGAAGCCATCCCGCTAAACATTCTTCTAAGCAAATTCATTATTGCAGCATAGTTTAATAATCCGATAATGAGAGGCAGCCCAAAGATAAACAGACCTTGCTTTAATAGTGAACGATGAATATCTTTGTTCGAAATACCGATTTTTTTTAAGATGTCATACTTCACCTTGTCTACGCTAGCTTCGGTAAGCTGTTTGAAATAGAGGATGCTTCCCGTGGCAATAATAAAAATAAGTCCGAGAAAGCCCAGAATAAATACGTTAAATCCCGCTTCCTCAATGCCGGCGCGATATACGGAGTAAAACGTGGAGAGCTTTGCCTCCGGCGTCTTGACTCCCGCTAGTGCGTTGGCGGTAGCTTTCGTATCCTTCTGATCAGTAACGGCATAACCGATATAGGTTAGCGGTGCAATCTGCGCTTTGACCCGCTCGAAATCCGAATCTCCAATCACAATCATAATATCGGGGTAGCTCCAGTTAATGATTCGCTCCACGGTCATACCGTCAAAGAAAAAGGAGCTGTCCCCATTCGGCAGATTTAAGGTAATGCGTTCGCCTGCGAAGTCGGAGGCGTCATAGCCCGTATACATAGGGCGTATGCCAATTGCTCTTCCTTCTTCCGGAGCGTCCAGAAGCGGCAATCTCAACTGATTCGCCACTTCGTTATAAGCATCGACCGATACGATTTTCACCGGGTTCTCGGCGGCGGCAGAAGCTTTTTCCGGGAGGATGTCGGAATTTGACGAATGGCCTCTGGATTCGATAACTGGTATTTCCGCTCTAGCGGTTATGCTATGCTCCGCGTCTGCACGGATAATCTCATCGATGTTCCTGTTAAATTCTGATCCCTGCCCGATATGCATATAGCTGAACGGCGCCGTCAGCCGCGCGGTTTCCCTGGCGCTGTAATATATACCGAAGCCTGTGGAAACAGCGCAGAGCGCCAATGCTGTCAGTATGGAAATCATGGCAAGCATGTTGGCATTGCCCTTAATACGGTAAACCAGGTTCGATACGCCGATAATGTTCATGCCCTTGTAGTAGCTTCGTTTTCTCTTTCGCATCGTCTTCAGAAGAAATACAACCAGAGAAGAGAACAACAGAAAAGTTCCGGCGACGATCCCCAACGTCATCACCGACAGATTGATTAGAATATCCGTGTTGTCGTCAAAGTCGCGATAGGCGTAAGCATAGCCGGCCACAATCAACACAGCTGCCAGAATGGCCGTAATGACGCTTGTCTTCGGCTCGCGCTCTCCTTCCTTCTCGGCTTGAAACAGCTCCACCAGCTTATATTTATAGATCAACCGGTAGCCCTGCAACGACGTAAACAAAATAATGACCGCAAATACGATGCCGGTGTTAACGATGGCGCGTATGGAAAATGCAGTTCCGACCGTAATGTCCACATCGAGAATACGGACGAACAGCATCGAAAACAGCTGAGAGAAAAACGCGCCGCCAATAATGCCGACAAATAAGACGGCAGCGCCCATCAGCATATTTTCAAAGAAAAACAGCTTGCCGACCGTTCTCTTCGGCAGTCCCAAAAGGGAATAGAGTCCTGCCTCTTTTTTGCGACTGCGGTAAAAGAAATGATTGGAATAAAGCATGAAAACCGTAACGAACAGCAGCAGAATGATCGAACCCAACATAAAAAGCGACGCCATACTTTGGCTTGATTCGATGCTTTTCGCGATGTCTTGGTTATACCCGAGCGAAACAAAGATATAATACACCATGACACTTGCGAGCATGGAAATAAAGTAGATCAAGTAGTTATTGAAATTCCCCTTTATATTCTTTTTTGCTACATCAAACAGCGTCATTGGCGTTTCCCCCCAGCACTGTCAGCACATCAAGAATTTTTTTGAAGAAGACTTTTCTAGGATGATCTCCCTTGACAATTTCCGTGAATATTTCCCCGTCCCGCAAAAACAGCACACGCCGGCAAAAGCTGGCGGCAAATGCGTCATGGGTTACGATCAAAATTGTCGCCCCATCTACCTCGTTCAGGCTGGTAAGCGCCTGAAGCAAATCTGTCGCCGCTTTTGAGTCGAGAGCGCCGGTTGGCTCATCCGCGAGCACAATCGAAGGCCGCGTAATAATCGCCCTGGCGGCGGCGGTGCGCTGCTTCTGCCCGCCCGAAATTTGGTAGGGGTATTTGGAAAGAAGTTCTGTAATATTAAATTTCTCCGCGATCAACGCCACCCGATTTTCCAGCTCGGTTACATCTGTTTTAGAAAGCGCCAACGGCAGAATGATGTTCTCCTTTACAGTCAAAGTATCCAGCAAATTATAGTCCTGAAAAATAAAACCGAGCTTGTTGCGGCGAAATTCGGAAAGCTCATGCTCTTTCATTACGTTTATGTTAACGCCGTCGACGATGATTTCACCCGACGTAGCTTGATCGATTGTCGCAAGAATATTGAGCATTGTCGATTTGCCCGATCCCGATGGACCCATAATTCCGATAAATTCGCCTTCATTCACCGTAAGATCAACGCCGCCTAGCGCGGGAAAAAGATTCCCCTTTCCACCATATATTTTTTTCACATGCTTGGCGGATACGATTGTTTTTTTCATAGATACCATCCCTTTGATGTTGAGTTATAAGTCTATCTTACAACGCCATCCGGCTTTCGTCCCTTTCCCAATCTTACAAACGCGTGCTAGCGCCTTACATTCTTGAAAGGTATAATGAGATTGATTTGGAGGTGGAATCGTGAATATTATGATTGTTGAAGATGACCCGATCATTAGCGACATGCTGGCCAAAACCGTCAAAAAATGGGGTTACGAGACCGCGGTTGTTACGGAATTTCATACGATACTCGATCAGTTTGTCAAATATACGCCGAAGCTTGTTCTCATGGATATTAACCTGCCCGTTTACGATGGATTTTACTGGTGCGAAAAAATCAGAGGTGTTTCCAACGTTCCGATTCTATTCCTTTCGTCAAGGGACACGCCGATGGATATGGTCATGGCGATGAATATGGGCGGCGACGACTATATGCAAAAGCCTTTTTTCGAGGACGTCTTGATGGCGAAGATCAAAGCTTTGCTGCGCCGGGCCTATTCGTATGCGGAAACGGTGTCTGATGCGATAGAGCATAACGGCCTTGTGTTGAATATTAACGGGAGCGTTGCGATCGTGAGCGATAAGAGCGCGGAGCTGACCAAAAACGAGCTGAAAATTCTTAGCATGCTGATGCGCAGTCGAGGGAACATCGTAAGCAGGGAAAAAATCATGCGAGGACTTTGGGAGGACGAAAGCTTCGTGGATGACAACACCCTCACGGTCAATATGACAAGGCTTCGCAAGAAGTTGTCGGAATTGGGCAAACCGGACTATATCGGCACCATCAAGGGAGAAGGGTATGTCATAAGATGAGTTTTCTTAAATACTTGGACGACAAACGACTCTTCATTTCTTTCTATGTCGTATTGATGATTTTTATTTCGCTGATGATTGCCGCGATATCCCGGGACAATGATGCGCCGAACATTGTTTATGTAAATATCGGCGGTCTATTCATATCCGCCGTTTATCTTGCTGCGGATTATTTCCGCATGTACGCAAGTCTGAAAACGCTGCGGGAATTAAGCGAAGATAGAGGGATTGAAAGCGCGGCGCTCATTCCGAAAGTGAAAAGTCATGAACAGGAGCTGTATTATCGCTTTATTAAAAAGCTGTATCATGAACATACGAAGGAAGTTGAAAAGCTGTTTGACGAGAAGCTTGATTACAAGGACTTTATCATGGCTTGGATTCACGAGGTGAAAACTCCCATTACAGCGGCAAGGCTCCTGATTCAAAATACGGATGACAAGAGCGCCGCCAATATCGCCGACCTGTTCGAAAACGAGCTGGATAAGATTGACCGGTTTGTGGAGCAGGCGCTTTACTACTCCCGGATTGATTCCTTCTCGAAGGACTATCTCATTCAAGATGTATCCCTGAACCGTCTTGTGAAGGAGACCATAAAGAAATACGCAAAACTGTTTATTGAGCGCAAAATCACCTTTTCCATGTGGGAAGGCGAGGTTTTTGTTTACAGTGATCCGAAGTGGCTCTCCTTTATTATCGGACAGATCGTCGCTAATTCACTGAAGTATACAAATGCCGGCGGGACCGTATCCTTCGACATACAACATAAGCCGAATGCAATTTGTCTTGTCATGAGGGATACCGGGATCGGCATAAGCTCGGAGGATATCGGAAGAGTGTTCGATAAAGGTTTTACCGGATCAACCGGCAGACAACAATCGAAATCGACAGGTATGGGGCTCTATCTGGCAAAACGGCTTATGCTAAAGCTGGGACATGAAATCGAAATTGAATCCAAGGAAAAAGAATTTACGCAAATCATCATTCGTTTTTTGCGCAGCGATCGTTAGAGTAAAGCCACCAGACAGTGTCTTGAAAGTAAACTAAAGGTGAAATTTACTCAGACTATTGATTACGTCTATTGCAACACCGACGAACGGCGAAAAATCCTTTTTTGTTCGTAATACCTTTCTACAGCACTTTAACCATTTTGACGACTTCGATTTCGTAGCCCAGATGCTTATAGACATTTACGGCCAGTTCGTTGTTATGGAAGACGTTGAGGATGAGCTGCTTATAGCCTTTTTCTTTGGCCCATTCTTCCGCTTTAGTCATCAGTCTCTTGGCAACGAACAAAATCACCTAACGGTTACTTTAATGAGGAGCTACACTATTTAATTAGCCAAAACTCACTATTTTAGAATGATTCGAGTAACTATTAGGATTTAATGAGGTAAACCTCACTCTATCTTCCGAGTTCTACCAAAGAGAATGAAGAATGAGGGTGCTTCATTATTTCCTAATTTCCTTTCCTACTTCCTACTTTCCTAAACAAAGAAAAACCTCCTAAGCAGGTACGGAACAGCGTCCGTGACCAAATTTAGGAGGTTCCGCATCTATGCGGGTAGTTTGAACCGGCTCCCTGCCGTCACCGGGAACGGATTTCCTGACGCATAAACAGCGCGTACGACAGGCCGAAGCAGATCATCGTTGCGGCCAGAAGGCCGACGAGCTGCGGCCAGGACAGCAGGACGCTCTGAAGAAGCGGAAGCGGACTTGCAATCGCCATGGCGACTTGCTCGGTCGTCAGAGGACCGAGCGTACGGACGCTTGGCATAAGCAGCGTGCTCGTCGCTTCGGAGAACAGGAAGGCCGGCGACAGCCGATCCAGCAAGAGCATCAGATTGTAATGGCGAAGCAGAACGGTGAAGGCAGACGCGTCCGCCGGTGCCGTCGCCTTATCGATCAGCCCCGTAATCATGCTGTAGAAGACGGAGAAGAACAGCCACAGCGCGATGCCGGACAACGCCGACGTTGCCCCTTGGCGGAAGCAGATCGAGAACAGAATGGACAGATTAAGCCAGAAGCCGACGTAGATGACGGCGACCAGCAGAAACAGACTAACGCGCAGCACCTCTTCGGGCGTTGGCGGATAGCCGATTATCACGAGGCCGAGGCCCATCACCGAAAAGCCGAGAGAATAAAGAACGACCGCGATTAAGAGCAGCGCGGCGGCGAATTTCGCCAGTATAAAATCTCCGCGATAGATCGGCTGGGACAAGAGCCGGCTTAACGTCCCTTTGTTCCGCTCCGAATTGACGGCGTCAAAGCCGAGCGCAATGCCCATCAGCGGACCTAGAAAAGAAACGAATGTCACGAACGTCGGCAGCGAGCCGTCGGAAGCGGTGAACATCCGCAGAAACAAGAACGAATCGTCCGTCTGCTGCGACTGGGTGCCGGCTTGAATCGCCGTCACAGCGGCATATATCGACCCAATGCAGGCAAGTACGATGATGCCGAGCAGAATGCCGAATCGCCAGCTCCGCATATGGTCGCCGAATTCCTTGCGAACAATGGCCCAAAACGGAGACACGGTACCCAGTTCGCGTTTTGCGAATTCGGATTTCGGGCCCGGGATTCGCAGGACGCTAAGCTGCTCGGTCAGCCGTTTCCAATAGCCGCCGCGGTTAGCGGTTGTTTCGCTCATGCGAACCGCCTCCTTCAAAATAACGATGGTAAATATCATCGAGTCCGTATTGCTTGCGGCGGATGGCTTGCAGCTGCGCGCCGCTTTCGATGACGGTCTTGGCTGCTGCGGACGTCCGATCGCCGCTGCAAATGAGTACGGCATGGCAGATCTCTCCCGAATCGGCAGCCGCCGGCTCCGGTCCGCGGTACTCGATTACCCCTTCCAGAGATGCCAGCCGCTCGGCTAGCGCCGCCGTCCAGCCCGACGCTTCGATTTCGACCGTAACCGAGCCGTCGTCGTCGAGCTGCTCCGCCAAGCTTGGAACATCGCCGCAGGCAATAAGCTCGCCGCGCACGAACAGGCCGACCCGGTCGCAAATTTGCTGCACCTGATGAAGATGATGCGAGGAGAGCAGCACCGTAAGGCCCTCGTTGCGGCTGAGATCATGAATCAGCTGCAGCAGCTCGCGCACCCCTTCGGGGTCGATGCCGAGCGTCGGCTCATCGAGAATGACGACCTCGGGTTTCTTGATGAGAACGTCGGCGATCCCGAGCCTCTGCCTCATTCCTCTGGAGAATGCGCCGGCTTTCTTGTATACGGCTTCCCCAAGCCCTACCCGGTCAAGCAGCTCCAAGGCCCGCTCGCGGCCCTCCCTTTCCTTCATCCCGTTCAGGCTTGCCGTGAACAGTAAATTATCAAGAGCGGTCCGGTCATCGTAGAAGCCGATGTCATCGGGCATGTATCCGACACGCCGCTTCACGTCGAGCGCCTGTCTGGCCGGATCTAATCCGCATACGCTGGCCGTGCCGCTCGTCGGCTCGGTTAAGCCGAGCATCATCAGAATTGTCGTTGTTTTACCCGCGCCGTTCGGTCCGAGAAGGCCGAATATTTCCCCGCGTTCAATCGTCAAGTTCAAGCCGTTGACCGCGGTTTGCTCGCCGTACTTCTTGGTGAGCTGCCGCAGATCGATGACGGACGCCCCGGACGGCGGACATTCGGTTGCTCGTTCCATGATTACCGCCTCCCATATTTACGGAATAGATAATACAGCCCGGCAATGACAGCAAGGATAATCAGGATGCCGATCCAGCCCCAAAGAACCGAAGATTTGACCGCAACGCGGAACTGCGCGTCAGCCGTTTTCTCCGGCGACGAAGCCGTCATGCTGACGACATAGTCGCCGGCGAGCGCTTTTTTATCCGCTTTGATTGTCGCTTGGACGCGGGCCGTTGCGCCCGCTTTGATGGAATCGACCGTAGATGGCTCGAACGAAACCTCCCAGCCCGATGGACTGCTGGCCGACAAGCTGACTTTGTTCAGCTCCGCCGTTCCGGAATTCGTCACGACCAGATCAAGCTTCCGTTCGGAGCCGGCGGTGACTTCCGTGCTCAGCAGCTCATTCGGCGTACTAAGCACGAGGTTGTACGTGCCCGTAATTACGGCTTCGAGAGTTGTCTCTCCCGCTGTAGAATTATTCGATGCGGATATCGGAATCTGGTATGTGCCTGCATTTACCGATTGCGGCGGTACGGCGCTGATACTGATCGATTTCTCGCTGTTCGGCTCCACTTCGACCGACGTCACGCTTTTGCCGCCTTCACTGAAGGAAATATCCCAGCCCGGCTCCGCCTGCGCGGCAAGCGCGTAAGTCTGCTTCTCCGCCGTCCGGTTGCGGAGCGTTGCGCTGAAGCTGAAGGTTGAATCGGCATGGCCTTGCATATTCGGCTGATCGGTAGTCAGCTCGGTGCGGAACGTACCCTGCTCGGATACTTGAACCGCAAGCGGCAGAACACTGTCCCCCGCTTTTACTTGAAACGGGTACGATCCTTTGTTCACTTCAAGCGGAACATCGAGCCGCAGATTGACCGATTGCGATTCGCCGGCTTTGATCGCAAGGCGGCTTACGGCACGGCCGCCGGACGTAAGCTCATAGGCCCAATCGTTACCTTTGGCGTCGAATCTAAGGTCAACGCTCTGCATAGCGGTCCCATGGTTGATTACCTCGATAGAATAAGAGATGGAATCTCCCGGCGGCGCCGATAGTTCTAGGTAAGGCGAGTAGAGTTCGACGGTAGATGCAGCTTCCGCCGGCTCTGCGATAACGCCGGCCGCACCTCCCCATACCAGACTTATGGCCAATAGCCATTTGACTGCTGACTTGCGGCATGCACGAAGCATGTGAACCCCTCCTGAATAGTTTTTTTGGCCGCTCTCCGCGGCATTCATAATCGGTACGAACGAAAACGCGGGATGGATTTATCCCGCTGTCAAAAATTTTTTATTTTCGTTTAATTATTTTTTTGGTAAAACAATAAATAACGGGAGTCGGTAAATCAGATGCCGGAGGAGGATTGAAATGAACCGGGGGAACGATTCGATGTCCGATGCGCTTCGGGAGATGTGCGGCGGCTCGGTCGACGCATTCGACCGTTTTTATGCCCGCTATGCGCCTTTCGTTTTGCAAATCGCGCACCGGACGCTCGGCGAACGAATGGAAGCCGAGGACGTATGCCATGATGTATTTCTTGAGGCGCTTCGCCGCGGGGACAGCTTTGATCCGGGCCGCGGCTCGATTGAGGCTTGGCTCGCGGTCATGACAAGGAGCCGCTGCCTGGACCGCCTGCGACGGTCGAAACGAATCGTGCAGACTGGCGAGCCGGAGCTGAAGCTGGCGCATGCAACTGCCGTCGCGGCTGAGGAGGATGCGGTAGCGCGCCTGGAACGGGAAGCGCTCCGGCATGCGCTGGGCAGCCTGCCCGCCGAGCAGCGGATGGCGGTCATCGGGAATTATTTTGACGCAGAGACGCAGCGCGACCTGTCCGACCGGTGGAAAGTTCCGCTGGGCACGGTGAAATCCTGGATCAGGTACGGCATTCGCAATATGCGCAAGCAGCTTGAGAAGCACGGGTGGAATCGGGAAGAAGAGAACGGCGCAAGGGAGGTTAACCGATGAGCGGAACGGAAACAACGGCTCAGCTGTGCAAACGGATGTATCAGGAGGAGGACTGGATCGATTGGCTGCTCGGAAATAAACCGCCGGAGCAGGCGGAAGCGATGAGGCTCCATACGGCAGGCTGCCGGAAGTGCCGCGACGCGGTTAACGTATGGAAGCCGCTGCTTGCAGCTCGGCAGCCTGCCCTTGACCCTGGCGGGGAGATCCCCATGCCTTCCCCTTCCGTCCATCGCAGCCTTCGAGCCCATGTTAAAGCAAGGAAATGGCGGATGCAGGCAACAAAAGGGATATTATCCGGGAGAAAATGGATCTTTGCGGCGGCCGCATGCGCAATTATGCTGGGCGTTGTCGTCCTGCAAGGACAATCGAACGAGCCTAAGGTGAAACGCAGCCAATATGTGGCGGAATACGAACCGCGCGCGGTCTCTTTTATGAACGATCCTCAGACGGACAGCTTTTCGGTTCATACGTTGAACAGCGAGCTTGGGAAAGGATATGTCTGGTACAACCCTCTTTCCGGAGAAGTGTTATTGCTTCTGGAAGGGATGTTTCCAAGCGACGGCTTCGTCATCCAGGCGTGGGTACTCGACGGCCCCACGCATCGTAACCTGGGCGTATTGAGGCAGCTGGAAGCAAGCCGGGCTCATTTGTATTTCAAGGACGAGACGATTGCAATGGCGCGAAATATTGCCCTCACCGTCGAACCGCACGGCGGAAGCCAGGCTCCGACCTCGCCCGACGCGTTCGTCATTCGCCTGCAGCAGCCGTAGTCGCAGGCGGTTCGGCTGGTAGCCGTACCACACCTTCCTGGGATGGTGTCGTATCTCAGCTCGGATAGAATGGGAAAGTTTTGAATGCAATAGTTAGCCAAAACTTAACTTTCACATTCAAACTTAAAAAGGTTTCTCACCAGCCGTCTTTTATACGTATTTTCTTATGTACTCCTTTTTTGGGGACACAAAAAAAGACCAAGAACAGAAAAGAAAAAAATTGTCCTTCTCGATGGGTTGGCATTCAACAAGCACTAGGGCTGCCCAAAAGCCTTTAAAGGCATTGGGGCAGCCCTATTTTGTACAGATCATTCGTCCTTACGGCTTATTCTCTCATAAAGAAAATCCACGACATGCATCACTTTCATGTCCGCTCGGGCATTGTGCTTCTTCGCGCCAAGTATCATCTGGAGGAGGCAGCCGGGATTGCTCGTTAACAAATAATGGGCATTGGCCGCTTTGACATGCTCCATTTTGTGTTTAAGCAGAGTGCCTGCCATCTCCGGCTGCATGACGTTATAAGTGCCCGCCGAACCGCAGCACCGGTCAGCTTCCTTCATCTCGTTGAATTCGGCGTTTGCGACCCGCTTCAGCAGCTGCCTTGGTGCGGAACCGCTCTTCATCACATTTCTCAAATGACAGGAATCCTGATACGTCATCACGGCCGGCTCGGCCGCAGTCGCAGCTTCGTCGGCGAACGGCAGCTCTCTCCCCTTGTCCACGAGCAATTGGCTGATATCGATCACCCGCTGGGCGAACCAAGCTGCATTCTCTCTCCAGTCGGATTCGTCCTGCAGCAGGTGGTCGTATTCGACCAGCAGCGCGCCGCAGCCGCCCGCATTGGAGACAATGTAATCCATGTCCAGCTCCTTAAACGCCTTCACATTCGCGCGGGCCAAAGCTCTCGCCTCTTCCAATTCGCCGCTATGGGCATGCAGGGCGCCGCAGCAAACCTGTTCTTCGGGAATATAGACGTCAAATCCCGCTTCGGACAGCAGCTTTACGGTATTCACATTCGTTTCGGCAAACAGCACGTCCATGATACAACCCCTGAACAAGGCGACTCGCGCAAGGGGTGACCCTTTGGCCGGGAATAACGTGCCGAGCTGCTCGACGACCCCGCGGCCGGTGGCGTCCGGCAATATCTCCTCCATCTCGCGCAGATGCGGCGCGAACAGCCGCATCATCCCCGTTCCTCTGACGATGCGCCGCAAACCTGATTTCTGATAAAACGCCAGCGACTTCCCGATCCATTTCAACCGGCTCCGATTCGGAAAAACGCCTTGAAAAAGCACCTTGCGTAAACCGGCTGCAGGCAAACCGCGCTCCGGGTGATCTTCCAAGGCGTCTCTCGTCTGTTCTATTAATTGCCCGTATTTCACATCGGCGGGGCAAGCCGGCTCGCAGGCTCTGCAGCCGAGGCAATGGTCCATCTGCACTCGAAATGCCTGATCGGGATTCATCAGCCCGTCCGCGACAGCCTTCATAAGCGCAATTCGGCCGCGAGGGGACTCCTGCTCCAGTCCGGTCTCCCGAAAAGTCGGACATGCCGGCAGGCAGAAGCCGCAGCGCATGCAGTTCGTTAATTGATCGTAATCCAGCTTCCGGAGAATCGTTCGGGATAACGGATTGTCATGCGCGATGGCGGGCTTACCCGCAACGAATGGATTATCCATGATCGATGACCACCCTTTTCCGTGTTTCCTTGGCGAACAGCTTGCCCGGATTCAGCAGATGATGAGGATCAAACGCTTGCTTGATTCCTTTCATCAGCTCCATCCCCGGCGCTCCGATTTTCCACTCCAGGAACGGAGCTTTCACCATGCCGACGCCATGCTCCCCGGTAATAGTGCCTCCCAGTTCGATCGCCGCGGCGAAAATATCCTCGAATGCCCGCTCCACCCGGCTAATTTCATCATGATCCCGCGCATCCGTCGTCGCCGTCGGATGAAGATTGCCGTCTCCCGCATGCCCGAAGGTCGCGATCGAAATGTTGTATTTTTTCGCAATTTCATTGATGCGCAGCACCATGTCGGCGATTTTGGAACGGGGAACGGTGGCGTCCTCCAGAATCGTAGTCGGCCGCAGCCTGGCAAGCGCGGTAAAAGCGCTTCTCCTGGCCGTAAGAAGCTTCTCCGCTTCTTCTCGGCTGGAAGCGATTTCGATCCGGTCGGCACGCTCGCGTTCGCATACCTCCCGGATTCGTTCCATGTCGCGTTCGACCTTCTCCGGATCGCCGTCCTGTTCGATCAATAGAACAGCCTCCATGTCGAGAGGAAGCCCCAGCTTGGCATAGGCATCCACGACCCGGATCGTTGGATTGTCCATGATTTCCAATGTCGCCGGTATGATTTTAGATTCGATAATAGCCGATACCGTCCGCGCCGCGCCGTACAGGTCGCGATACATGGCGAGCATGGTCTTCTTGCTGGCGGGAGGAGGCACAAGCTTTAACGTGGCTTCGGTTATGATGGCAAGCGTGCCTTCTGAGCCGACCAAGAGCTTGGTCAAATCGTAGCCCGCGACGTCCTTCATCAGCTTTCCGCCTGTACGAATGATGTCCCCGTTCGCCAGAACGGCTTCCAGACCCAGCACATAATCCTTCGTCGTTCCGTACTTCAAGCCCCGCAAGCCGCCCGAACATTCCGCGATGTTGCCGCCGATCGTGGAAATCCGCATGCTGCTCGGATCGGGAGGATAGAACAAGCCAAGCGATTCAATATGGTTTATAAATTCGGAGGTAATGATTCCGGGCTGCACGGTTGCCGTTAAATTTTCCAAGTCGGTCTCCAGAATCCGATTCATCCGGTGCATGACCATGACCACTCCGCCTTGGACGGGAACCGTTCCCCCGCACAGATTGGATCCGGAGCCTCTGGTAACGACCGGCACACGCCGAGAAGCCAGCAATTTCATGACATCCGAAATCTGCTGCGTGCTTTCAGGATAGATCACGCCGTCCGGCAAAGCTTGCAGCATCGGCGTCCCGTCGTAGGAATGGGCGACAAGGGACTCCTTGTCGTCACGGAAATACGCTTCCCCTACAATAGCGCGCAGCTGCTTGACGAGAACCCTATCCAACATTTGCATGCTCCCTTCCCTTATTAGCCAGACGATCCGATGCCCGAAGCCGGCTCGAGGCTTGTAATGGCTCCGTTCAACCTTCTATGATCTCTATGCCGGATCCGGCGCAATCGTCCAATAGTGCGGACTCCGGCCGTATATCGGTAATTAGGCACACCGGGCCACTGTTCGTAATACTAAAAAGACTGAACAATAAAAGTAATAACAATAGTTCCAATCAGAAAGGATACAGTCGTCGTCATATAGCCCAGGCTTCTTTTGAAAAAAACAACAAACAAGACCAAAAGGAAGGGGATGCACCATAAGAACCAAACCAAGCCATTCGTTTGAAGGTTTAAGACAGGAAAATTAGACAGCGAATTAATATAAAGCGGAGTTCCAATGAATAACCATAGGCCTGAAAATACGAGCCCCAGCATGATATAAGAAAACATTCCATTTTTTTGCATCAAATTATTCAGCCGTCCCCTTGTTGGAATTTATTCAGTTCCATCTGTCCCTCTCTACCACCCCGCGGGCTTAAACCGAAAATAATGAGCTCCCTGATGTGCGTATTGAATCGAAGAACGAATGGTATCCTTCATATAGCGTTGCACCTTTTCGATCTCATTTGCTCGAAACGTAAACATCATAAAATGATCTATTAAAAAAAGTTCTGTGAGCCTAAATAAAGCTTCAAGCTCCGCTTCCGAAACGCTTGCGTCGTGGAGCAGCTCCATCGCATATAGCTCGACCACGCCAAACGGCGGAATCTGACCCCAATAATCATAGTTTTCATGCTCATAGTCGGCGATGACGCTTTCTTCCATCGAACGGATCAGCGACGACTGCGCTTGATGCAGATCCCTCACCATAAACTTCAGTGAAAGGCTGCCCGAACATACGATACAGATACTGGCGTGATTCCGGTCGGGTCCGGGACTAACCGTAATCACCGAGTTAGCAGCCAGCTTTTTAATCTCAGGCGCGGTATGCTCCCACTCGGCAAACTTGTAATCGTCCTTCCCCAAAAATAAGCTTACTCGCATAAGGCCTCCATATGCCATTTTATAATTGGTCTTCCGTATGCCGAGCTGCCTTTACGTTCAACAATCTGGTCTTCGTGACCATACCGGCGCTCTCCAAGGTCCTCTTCGAAGCCTCGTTATAATACCAGCATCCGCTGACGGGCGTAATCCCCTGCTGTCTGCACCATTTTCTTAATTGTAAAATGATCACTCTGCCGACCCCTTGCTTTCTATACGCCTCGTTCGTTAACATTCCGATGCTTGCCAATCCCTTGATCATCTTGGATCGTTCAACGACTCCGATTCCGAGCAGCACGTTTCCTCTTATGAAGGTGAACAGCTGTCCGCTAACAATACGCTGCTCATATTGATCCAGAAAATCGCCGCAAACTTGTTGGATTTGATGCAAATCACCTAAATCGGCCAGGCGGAAAGTCTCATCCCCCGAAAGATCGCCATCCGCTATCTCCGCTTGGCTGTCTTGAAAAAAATAAGCCTGTTTGTTGATCGTAAATTCCTTATCGATCGCTAGACTTAGAAACAATTCATCGCTTGTCGGGACGAAAAGGGATTTCACCGCATGGCCTTCAAGCGCTTGGCTAAACATTTTCTGCGCATGCCTCTGGTGAGAGCGCCGGATATAGAACTGGGTAAGCGTCTCGTTATTGTGAATCGCATAGTAGCCGACTACTGCAGCACCCTCTTGGATCATAAAAAAAGCGGATTCCAGAATATGGCCCTCCAAGAAAGAATCAAACGGTGACGATAGCGCGCTTATGTATACCTCAACGAGGTCTTGAACTTCATTGATCTGACATTCTTTTACGATCATCCTATCCCGCCTTAACCGTTTTTATTTCTCTTACAGCTGTCCTGATTGAAATCTCTGATCCGTCATCATTATTAAACTCCATGCGCCACTGGCCGTCTTGCTCGACTCCCCATTGCATCTCTCCTGCAGCTCCTATTACGTTAGATTTTTAGCCAGGAAAACAATTCTTTCGATTTCCGAAAATCCATTTTTCTTGTAAAACCTTTCTGCCGGGACATCCCGATCCGTTAGTAACGTTATCGTTGTTATGCCTCTTTCAAGCAGTTCCGCTTCAAGACTTTCAAACATTGCCGAACCGGTCCCCCGCCCCTGGAGCATTGAATTTACACACATTTCATTTATGAAAAACTCGTCATTCTCCCACCACTTCTTACGGTATCCGAAAATAAAACCTATGATTTCGCCATCCTTAATCGCAATCATTCCTATAAATCCCGGCGTGTTCACAATATCCAGCAAATATTCGCTTGCCGTATGATCCAACCATCGGTCATTCCATGGCTCTCCGTTAAAAACGTCACAGAACAGCTTGGTGCATTTGTCCAGATCTTCTAGTTGAAATAATCGAATCATTTGAAAAACATCCCATCACGTTTAATGTTTTGATGACTCACTTCGAGTTTTTTTTTGCCAGGAACAAGGCCACGGCTTGAGGTTTAATTATGGATCCCCCATCCTGATCGATTGCATCTCTGATTTCCCCGAACAATTGAAGCCGTGCATCGTCTGGAAGCAGTCTATGTCTGGAATTCGTATTTAATAATGAAATATATTCGTCATTCGTAAAGGCGGTATTCCATTCGTAATGTTTGACTTCCAGCTCCTTAAACAGCCCATCCTTTACCGTCAAATTCGACCTTTCCGCAATCATTTGCTCCATGGACGGATTTTTTGAATCATCGAGCTGAGGGGCATGCTTCTTGTAACTGTCCCGAATTCGGTTAGAAACATCATCAAAAGACGGCACATGGACGGTCCAAAAGAATGCAATCGAGCCTTCGTCGCCAAGCAAGTCAAAGACCTTGCGATAGCCGGCTTCTTGCGGATGGATAAAGTGAAACGCAGTCCCGGATATGGCTAATTTAAAGTCGCTCTTTTGGCTTTGCCAAGCTTCAAACGGGGAATTTATAATGTTAACATGCGGTTTATCCTTAAATTTCTCCCGAGTAAGCTCCGCTAACTGTTGGCCAAGCTCCACGCAGGTCACATGATCATACCCTGAATCAACAAAACCTTTTGTTGCCTGACCCGTGCCGCAGCCGATTTCAAGTATGGAATCTCCCTTTTGAATGGCCGTGTACGCCAAAATATCGGTAAACAGCTGCTCCGGATAGCTCGGTCTATACTTGTCGTATTCACTCGCAATTTCGTTAAACGTATTTTTACGCTCCAATTCTAATCCCTCCCTAATCTTCGCGTACATGGTCCTTGCGAATGCTTCGTCGTAAATCTCTCCTGACTTTTCTTGCTCTTACGATGATTTCTTTGATCTGTTTCTTCTGCACGGATCTTCTAAAATCTATAAGCAAATAAACAACCGCAAGCAGTAAAATGATAATGATGAAATCCAATGTCGCGCCAACTCCTTATCCACCCTGGCTTCTGGTATACTCCGTTCGTTGTTGTCACTTATTTCCTTTTGCTTTCTATGTATTATACAACCCCGAGTTATCACAATCCTGCCATAGTTGAAGAGCAGCTAGGGGAAAAAAAGCGGCAGCTCAAGACTAAAAAGTCCTAAACCGCCGCTCTTCACTTCATTCAAACGCTAAATCAGGTGCCGCAAAAGGTTTGGTAAGGATAGGCTGACGACTCGGGCAGCGCGGAATAATCGGACTGTTCCGTGGAGAGCGCATACGGGCATGATAGAACTTGAAGAAGCCGTTCCATCACGCTGTAGTCTCCTCGCTGCACCGCCGCGTCGAGCGCTTCCTCTACCCGATGGTTGCGGGGGATTATCGCGGGATTGCTGCTTCGCATCAGCTGCTGCGAGGATTGTTGCGATTCCTGCTGTCTGCCCAGTCTCGCCTGCCACTGCCCGTGCCACTGCTCGAATTCCTCATCGCCGGCCAGGCCCGTATCCTCCGGCTTGCCGGATGTCAATGCGCGGAACGTGTTCGTATAGTCCGCCCGATGCTTCTTCATCATACCGAGCAGGTCTTTAATCAGGGATTCATCCTGCTCCTCTTCGTTGAAAATTCCGAGCTTAGCCCTCATTCCCGCGAACCAATTGCCAAAATACAGCTCGCTATATTTGGAGAGTGCGTCCTCCGCCAGCTTGACCGACTGCTCCTCGTCGTCATGCAGCAGCGGCAATAGCGTTTCCGCGAATCTCGCGAGGTTCCAGGCGCCGATCTGCGGCTGATTGCCGTAAGCATAACGACCGTTTACGTCAATCGAACTGAATACCGTAGCAGGGTCAAAAGCATCCATGAAAGCGCAAGGACCATAATCAATCGTTTCTCCGCTAATGGCCATATTATCCGTGTTCATCACCCCGTGAATAAAGCCGACAAGCTGCCATTTGGCAATCAGCTCCGTCTGACGCTTGATCACTTCCTGCAGCAGAGAGAGATAAGTGTTCTCGCCAGGATCAGCCTCTTGAAAGTGTCTTTGCCACGTATAGTCGGCAAGGGCGCGAAGCTCCTGGACCGTACCCCAATTGGAGACGAATTGAAAGGTGCCGACGCGCAGATGACTGGCAGCCACGCGTGTTAGAACCGCACCGGGCAGCTCGGTTTCGCGGATAATCGACTCCCCGGTTGTCACTACCGCCAGGCTGCGGGTAGTCGGAATGCCCAGCCCGTGCATGGCTTCGCTGATGATATATTCGCGCAGCATCGGCCCAAGCGCGGCGCGGCCGTCGCCCCGACGGGAGAATGCCGTTCTTCCTGAGCCTTTCAACTGAATATCAAACCGCTCGCCTTCGGGCGTGATCTGTTCGCCAAGCAGGAGCGCGCGGCCGTCCCCGAGCATAGTGAAATGCCCGAATTGATGCCCGGCATAAGCTTGAGCAAGAGGCAGCGCTCCTTCGGGAACTTGATTGCCGGCAAACACTTCTATGCCATTCTTGCTTTGCAGCTCTTCAGCGTTCAATCCCAGGGATGAGGCTAGCGGCTGATTCAGGATGACCAACTTCGGGGAGCTTACAGGGTTCAGGTCCTGCAGGTTAAATAGGGATTCAGGCAATCGAGCATAACTGTTGTCGAAGTTCCATCCCGCCACTGTCCTTGCATTGTTCTCTGTCATCGCATCTCCTTATTTCCTTATCCATTTGTCATTTGTATCTAATATTATATTTTCCAACCTTGTTTAAACACGCAAAACAGCCCTTATAGTGTTTGCTTTTGCCATTTTATTATACTCTTTCCATACATGAATGACTGTTACTTCCCGCTTAATTTGACCGCTGCAACTAAAAAGAATATAGGACGACGGAAGGCGTCCAGCCAGTCGGGGTTCCCTGCCAGCATTTCTTTGGTCGGTTGAACCTCGGAGAGCTGTGTAATCCCGAAGCCGGATTCGATTAGAGCATTCATGTAGGAGGCGACGGTTCGATGGTACTTCATGACATCATTTTCCAGGAATCTTGTCAACCGCGGACCTTCTTCATGATAGTTGTCGACCGGCCAATGTAATTTCTCTCCTTGCGCATCGTAAAACCAGTCTTGCGGAGCAAGCGCAGTGAAGATCGGATGTTCGACCGAAAACACAAAAGAACCTCCAGGCGCAAGGCTGTGATGAACTTTCCGGCTGAGCGTGTCGAAGTCCTGGATATAATGGAGTGCAAGAGAGCTGATGACCACGTCGAATTCTTCTGCGGCAAAGTCGATGTCCTCGATCGCAAGACGGCGATACGTTATGGCCGAATCGCCCGTCATCGCCCTGGCGCGATCCAACATATTTTCGGAGAGGTCTACGCCAACCACCGAGCGGGCCTCCCGCTCTCGGGCATAACGGCAATGCCAGCCGAATCCGCATCCGAGATCAAGCACTTTTTTATGACGCAGCTCCGGAAGCATGGCACGGAAATAGCCCCATTCTCCGGCTGCTTCCAATCCTCCGATCGAACGCGGCATTCGGCTGTAATTCGCAAAAAATTCGGAATCATCATATTTATTCTGTTTCATTATTAACCGCAGTCTCCTAATTCACTTTTTTTCTTTTTCGATTTGCTTTCCAAATCGATTATAAACTTAATGCGCAATGGATTCTATTATTTTCCAATATAAGCTCAAGGCTCTATAGCCAAGAGTTGTGGATTTTTCCACCTTTTACGCTCATATGTAACCCAGTATTTATTCTCGATTTCAATTATTTTACTAAGATCTAAGGATGTTGACACGGTCGTTTTTCGTCCGCCTTCATTTTGTAATGTAATAGAATCCGTGTCTGCGTGAATTATCGTTGCGTATTCAAAAGTTGTCATCGTATGGGAGTACCACACGAATAACTGATATACGATAAGTGCGCTGATCAACGTAATGATCACTTTCCACGTTTTCTTTATTCTAGAGGTCTTATCCACTGTCCCACCCATCCTCAATTCACTTTATTTCTGCGCCAGGACAAGTAAACCATCATGCTAACCACCGCGATCGCAAATAAGGCAACCCACACGAAAGGTTGAATGCTTTGGCGTTCATTTTCAAGCTGAACCTGTTCCGTCGGCTCTTTTTTTTCAAGCTGAACCTGTTCTGTCGGCGCTTTGCCTTCACCTAATACGGTTAAATCCTCCTGGGCCCCGGCCAATTCCTTCGTTCGATCACAGATGATCGTTACAAGTTGCTCTTTACCGCCGTACATGTCGGATCGGTTAGCATACACCAAATAGTCCTTGCCTTCCTCAAAATGATAGCCGCAATCGCCGCCGCCGCTTCCGGTTTGAATAATGATCTGCGATTCAGGACCGCCCTTCCAGATCTGTTTCGTTTCGAATAGAACGGCTTTCGTTACGTATCCCTCCACGCTTTTTTGTTCTTTCACTTCCAAGACGCGACCGGCGAAAACGGCCTCCGAATGGTTAAGCTGCTCTTCAACCGTTATCGGCCCGGCGCAGGAGCACGCATACGCATTCTGAGGCATGAAGAACGTCATGATCCCTGCAGCGAAACAAATGGCCCATATCGTATTTATTTTTCTTTTCATCGTATCCCCCTTATCGCTCTCGCTAGCTCTATAACGGACTTACTAAATAAACGATATAACGTAACCATATGTTTCAGCCTACTCCCAAAAACGGGAAATAGGCAGCCGGTCATGCCGGCTGCCTTGGCGGATCTTTTGCCTAATCACTATTGAAGAGAATGGTTTTGTTGAATAAGCGCATTCGCTTGTGCCTGCTGCAGCTTTTGCTGCGCCTGCAGAACGTCTTCTTGTTCCTTCCTGACTTGCTCCTGGGATTGAAGGACATGCTGAACATTCGTTTGCAGCTCTTGCTCTGCTTCTAATAATTCCTGATTTTGTTCTTGCAACTGTTCATGCGCTTTTAGAACCTCTCGCTGCGCTTGCAGTAATTGCTGATCTTTCTCGGCATTGTCAGCGATCTGTTGTAAATTTCGATTGACCATGGGGCGCGCCTCCAAATGTTATTTTATTGTCCACAATTGACCAATAATTATCGTGCGCCCAAATGCAATTTTCTATACTATGATTATCATTCTCCATTTTGCGGCATAGGAAAATCTGCTTATTTTTAAATTTTCAGACATTTCAACAAAATATTTAATTTTAATCCATTAAACTAAAAACATTGCAGGCTTATAGCGTGAAAGGGGGAATGTTCGAGAGCAATCAAGCAGAAGCGCCGGCATCCTTGTCAGAGGACGTAAACCGTTTCGCGGAGAATTCTAAGCGTTTATAAGTGTAAACTTATCCATTCTTAGAATGTAAGAAAAGGTCGAAACATGTAGTCTGCTTTCTCTAAAAAATGAATATTGGAGGGACAAAATGTACCGAATCCTGTTTCGAACAAGATGGTTGACCCTTTCATTTCTATTCGTCCTTATCTTTTCTCTCATCACCCCTGCAGCCGGATCGGCAGCCGAAGCAAGACTCCTTCAACCTTCCCTGGATGCAGACCGCGTATCGGAAATGTTTTCGGAAAAAATCACTTCTCCGTTCGATCATTCCTTGAAATTGGAGGCCATGAAACAAAAGTCAATCAGCTCTAATCAGCCGATTTTATCCCAAACCATTAGACCGCAAAATTATGTCCCCGCTTCGGACAGCGCGGAGCCCATTGATGTTATTGTCGAATTGAAGACGGACCCCGTTGCCGTCTATCGCGCAAAGGCGAAGAAAGGCCTAAAGAAATCCGATGCCGCGTACCAGACTGAATTGTCCGCAGAACAAGCCGGTTTTACGGCGTCGTTGGCAAAGTTAAACGCTAAGCCGAAGCGGCAATATCAACATGTCTTTAACGGCTACTCCGTAACCATGCCAGCCAATCAAGTGGACAGCCTGTTAGGGCTGCCAGGCGTGAAAGCTATCTACCCCGATCTGGAATTCAAAGTATCGCCAGTGGATAGCATCACGCCGAATATGGATGAAAGCGCCCCTTTCATGGGATCCAACTTCCTATGGGATCTCGGGTTCGACGGGACCGGCATTAAGGTCGGCGTATTGGATACCGGCATCGATTATCGCCACCCAAGCTTGGCTTCCGCTTACAAGGGCGGATACGACTTTGTCGATAATGACGCGGATCCGATGGAGACCCCTCCGGATCCGAATGATCCGGAAGCGGCTACGGATCACGGGACCCATGTCTCGGGTACGATTGCAGGCAGGGGAGATCCCTTCAATCCCGGCAGCGGAACAGGCTGGGTTCGCGGCGTGGCTTATGGCTCCGATCTCTATGCATACCGTGTACTGGGGCCTGGCGGAACCGGCTCGACGGAGGATGTGATCGCCGCCATCGAGCGTTCCGTACAGGATGGAATGGACATCATTAACTTATCCTTGGGGAGCAGCGTAAACGATCAGTATGACGCAACCTCTATCGCGCTGAATAATGTTATGCTCAGCGGGGTCGTTGCCGTCACCGCGAACGGAAACGACGGACCCGACTCCTATACGGTCGGTTCTCCGGGATCGGCGGACATGGCTATTTCTGTCGGAGCCTCCTCTCCGCCGCTGGACATTCCCACCATTCAAGCAGACGGTATCGAAAAGGTTTATGCGAGTATAATGGCCTATTCCCCGGAGCTGGGAGATTTGCAGGGCCAAACCTTGGATCTGGTATTTGCCGGACTGGGCGCTCCTGAAGATTTTGAAGGAAAAGATTTAAACGGGAAAGCAGCTTTAATAGCCCGCGGTTCGATCTCTTTTGCCGAAAAATCATTAAATGCGCAGGCCGCAGGCGCTGCCGCGGTCATTATCTATAACAACGAACCCGGAAACTTCGGCGGCACCTTAGGAGAAGAAGGCAATTATATTCCGACGTTGAGTATTTCTCAAGAAGACGGACTGGCTCTCAAGGCTGGAACGGAAACGTCCGGGTCAATCCCCTTTACGTTCGGCATTGAGCTCGAGCAGGATTTCATGGGGGATTTCAGCTCGGTCGGACCGACATTGCCGGGGCTGACGATCAAGCCGGATATTTCGGCGCCGGGCGTGGCGATCCGCTCCTCCGTTCCTGCTTTTGACGGGAATTACGAGGATGCCTATGCCGATTTGCAAGGAACAAGCATGGCTAGTCCCCATATCGCCGGAGCCGCCGCGCTGTTATTACAGAAAGACGGCTCGATGGATCCGTTTGAAATAAAATCCTTATTGATGAATAACGCCTTCAAATTGGAAGACCGTGAAGGCCGGCGTTATTCGCATATGGCGCAAGGAGCGGGAAGAGCGGATCTCGGACATACAATCGAGGCGAAAGCGGTCGTTATGGTAGAGCAATCCACCAACGCGGTTCCAAGCGGAGAAAGTTTGCCGTATTTTACCGGAAGCGTCTCCTTCGGGCAGAAGGATGCCGGGGCGCTTGATACGAGAACCGTTACCGTGAAAGATATTGCCGGAGCGGCTTCCTCGTATTCGATCGCTTCGATATGGCATGGTTCTTCCGTCGGCACCCTCACAGCCAGCCAGGATAACGTGACAGTCAGCGCTGGAGGCACGGCTTCATTTGATCTATCTCTGCAAGTGGATCAGCAAGCGGCTGACGGCCGTTACGAGGGTGAAATAGTTTTAACCGGGGAAGACGGACATGTCCTCCAGGTTCCATTCTCTCTATACATTGGCGAAGCGGATATACCGGATGCGATCACAGGCATTGCCTTAGACCCTCTCTTCTTCTCTCCAAATGGCGACGGCGCGACGGATACGACGGATCTTACATTTAAAGTGAATTTGGCCTCGCCTTATTTCTCTTTAGACGTGTATGATGCCGTTACCTCGCAATGGAAAGGAACCATTGTAGAGGCTAATGACGGAATCGATCCCGGCAGCTATATCCTTGAAGCTTGGAATGGCTCAATAACGAATAGCTCGGGTTCGGCCCCGTTAGAAGAAGGCTTCTATGTCATAATTCCATGGATTGGAGCCGATACGGCAACCGCCGTGCCGCTGGAGGAACAGGCCTCTCCGTTTGTAGCGGATGTGAACGCGCCTGCCTCGGCATTGGATAATCCTGCTTTTACGATCCAGAATGGCATAGGTACAATTACAGGTCAAATCGAAAGCGACTTCATGATTGACCTGTTGGGAGATTATTCAGCTGTTGGAGTTGCGGCTTTATACGATGACAAGGGCTGGGTACAAGCGGATGGCGTTATAGCCGATGACGGCAGTTTTAGTATCCAGGTTCCGTTTAAACCGGGACTTAAACCGGTCGAGGTTTATATCTATGACATTGCCGGTAACGGCGTAATGGAACCGGCATATCTCGTGGATATGAAGAAAGGAAAACCTCAAAAGCAGAAGGGTAAACCCAAATGAAGCGAGCTGCCTCTCGGCAGCATGAGGTGAGGCGAACGGAAGCCGGCGTAGTTTCCAAAATTGAAACTAAACGGTTGAAGTCAGCTGCTGAGTCAGGAAATAATTTCAAATTTTGAACCTAAACGACGGAAGCAGAACGACTAATCACGGATTGAGCGGTTTAATTTCAGTTATTGAAACAAAACGGTTGCGGAATTCATTGTAACCGAGATTAATTTCAGTATTTGACACTAACATTACCTGATATGCTGCTTGAGCGCTTAACTTTATGAGCATTTCATCCACATTCGGCGAGTCTCATAAACTCCTAATAAAAGGTCAATAACCCGCGGCTAAGCCGCGGGTTATTGTTTCTCGACGCGTACCAAAAGACCCGTGCAGCTTGTTATCTTCGCTTGTATTTTCATATATGATTTGAGGCTCATGAGGCGAAATGGATATTGTTTACAAAGTAATCGCAGCATGTTATAATTTATTATATTACGTAATTACGTAATATAATAATATGGGGCGAGGTGACGTGATGGCGCTGTCTAGAGATTTTGGGGCGGAGCTTGACTTATTGAGGGCTCAAATGGATGAACTAAAGCAGCTTGTCTCACAGTTGAATGCAGCAGCGGGTTCTTCGGCGGACGTTCCTTTTCAATCTGAAACCGGAAGGAGGAAGGCCGATGAAACGCTGCAAGCAGATGACGAGCTAGGGGCTATTTTCTACAGTGGTCAATACCGCGGGATTAATCGATATAGATGGGAGCCCCGGCACAGAGCCGTAAGCGGGCTGCTCGGCATCGACAGCGACAAAGCAGCTAAAGTGCTGGCCGCTCTCGGCCATAAGCAGCGGCTCGATATTTTGACGGCAGTCTTGGAAGAACCTCTCACCGGCGCTGAGATCGTTGAGCGGCTTAACATGGGGACGACCGGACAGCTCTATCATCATACGAAAGCCTTGCTGGGCGCGGACCTGCTCGTCCAAGAGGAACGAGGCGGCCGTTACTCTCTACCTGCACACCGTTTCCTCCCCCTGCTGCTGCTTCTCGCCGCCGCTTCCGATCTGCTCGATACCAGCGATTACATGGAGCTAACGGAAACGAGAAATAGAACGGGCGCTTATTTGGGCACCAATCCGGGTGAGCATGATCCCCATCATTTATTGAGGGCGGTGGTCGAAAATTGCCTTCTGGAGCACCAGGCCGGATATTGCTCGGAAGTCAGCATCATCCTGCAGCATGACGGCAGCATCACCGTTGCGGATAACGGAAGGGGTATTCCCGTTCAAGCGCTGCCGGATTCCAATAAGACGCCGGTGCAGTCCGTCTTGACCGAACTCAGCCGGTACGGCGTTAGCGCATCGTTAGTGGCGCCAGGGGGCGAGAAGGGAATCCATATGCCCGTCGTCAATGCTCTATCAAGCAAGCTGTCCGTTGAGGTAAGGCGCGAGGGAAAGGTATTCCGACAGGATTACAGGCACGGCATTCCGCAATCCGATCTGCTTGTAATCGGCATAACGAAAGAGACCGGAACAAGCATAACCTTCCTGCCTGACCGTGAGCTGTTCCGAAGCGGATTTCAGGCTGACGCGCTGGAAGCTTTGAATGGTGAGCTGACTTCGGGCTATCCGGGGCTCAGCGTAAACGTTCATTTGATATCCTAATTTAGGGTTAACGAGAACACCTCATTGCATATGAAAAAGGACCTCATCTCTACCTGGCAGCGGGATATGAGGTCCAT
Organism: Paenibacillus harenae DSM 16969; assembly: GCF_000422465.1. Lineage (GTDB taxonomy): Bacteria > Bacillota > Bacilli > Paenibacillales > Paenibacillaceae > Pristimantibacillus > Pristimantibacillus harenae. The sequence goes on from NZ_KE383846.1 coordinate 421,620, forward strand.
CACTTAACAATTGGGATGTCCCAATACATTAAATTCAGTTACCGCAAATGTGGGGGTTAGCAGCTTCCCCAAGACTGTTAAACCGGCTGCTCCTCAATGAAACTCCTGAAAGCTAAGATAATAAACCGGGTAATTCGGAAGCTGCTTGAAGCCGAGCTTCCTTGCGATTGCAATCGAGTCCTTCCGGAAATGCTCGGTCGTCCAATGAGGCGTGCCGCCGATCCAAAGGCATTTGCGGATGAAGGCCGCAGCCATTGCGGTCGCCAATCCTTTGCCGCGATGCATGACGCCGTACGTGTTAATTCCGATCTCATACTCAAGGCCGCCGACATAGACGGAAAGGCAAGTGCCGATCACTTCGCCGTCCTTCATGACGCAGAAACCGAATCCCTTCTCCAAAAACCCCTCGACCGACGCCCAAAATTTCAAAATTTCCGCTGCCATGATCCTCTCGGCATCACCGGCTATCACGCTTTGATCCATTTCCATGACCGTATATCCGCCCGGAATTTCCACTTCCACGCTGGAATGATTAGCTGCGAACGTCCGAGGATCGAAGATAAACGGAACTCGCTCTCCCCTAATTAGCCTGTTACTGAACCGGCGGGTCACGAAGGAATGCGCCTCCTCCGACGAGTACACCTCCAGGTTAAAGCAGTCCTCGCCGAGCCGCAGCGCTTCCGGCTTAATGGTGTTCACAATCAACGCCTCTACTTCTTCGTAGAAAGCTTCATCATAGCTCCCGACCAGGTAAAACATTTCATTCTGCGCCCATATAAGCGCCGCCTTTGGTGCTTCTGCACGATCAACAAAAATCTTGCCCAAATTAATTCCGCTCAAAACGCCGTTGATCACAACATTCGAACGCGCGTCTCCGAGCAGAGGCGGTATCTTTTGCCAATCATCTATAGCTAGCAATTGTCTAATCATGATCGTTCACGTCCTATTTCGATTTTTATCGTTCCCGCTCTGTTGCATAGAAGAACATAAGAATCGAAATGCTGCTCGCCTATTCGTTACAAGTCACCTCCAGTACTCTCTACAGCCTCTTAAACTCTTTAAATCTTGTTCCCTGGAAGGTCAGCTCGCCTTGATCGCCAACCACAATTAGTCCATACCGATCCGATTGCACAGGCAGCTCCTTACGTGAGCGGTCCTCAAACTCAAAGGTGATATAATAATTCGTATTGGCGCTTGAATCACCCGACCCGCCCCATACTTCCGTCCGTTTATCGACGACCTTGCAACTGCGGGTAACAAGCTCCGCCGCATTATTCGAAGCCCAGCTGCTTAAACCTTTAATGATAACAAACAAGAACGTACCGACGACAAGGGTTACGATCGCTCCCCCGAATAGAATAAAAAACAGTGGAACTTCGCTTAAATAAACTTCCGGCATCTATAACACCGCCGCCGGTTCCGGCCTGACGGCCCCTTCCGCGTACAACTGTTTCATGACCGCTTCGATCGGAAGCGATTCAATGGCCATATCTATAATGCCGTAAGCTTCATTAAACTCCCGAATAAACTGCTTCAAGGGAAGCAGCGAGGTATCGATCTCCAGTTCAAGCTCAAGCGGGCCGATTCGTTCGAGAACATGCAGCCCTTTCCGCGCGATATCCGGCACTGCCGCTTCGGTCGTCAGGCGAACCGACTTCTTATCGCCCAATCGGCTCCGCAAGCCGCTCAGCGAATCATCCACCACAATCTCGCCGTGATTGATGACCATTACCCGCTCCGCGAGCAATTCCACATCGCCTAAGTCATGCGTCGTCAAAATAAACGTCACGCCTTGACGGTTCATGCTTCGGATGAAGCCGCGAATGTTTTCCTTCGCGATCATATCCAGGCCGATCGTCGGCTCGTCGAGAAAGACAAGCTCGGGCCGGTGCAGCATCGCCATAATAAATTCGCATTTCATCCGCTCGCCGAGCGACAGCTGCCTCGTAGGCTTGCGCATCACATCGCCCACCTCCAGCAGCTCGACAAGTTCCTCCAGCGTCGCCCGGTATTCGCGATCCGGGACGCCGTAGATCGCTTTATTCATGTAGAAAGCGTCAGCCGGAGGGATGTCCCAGAGCAGCTGCGATTTTTGACCGAATACGGCGCCGATTCTGCCTACATAGTCCCGCCGCTGCTTCCAAGGAATAAGGCCGAGCGCGCGCACTTCGCCGGATGTAGGGTGAAGGACGCCGGTCAGCATTTTGAGCGTCGTCGATTTCCCTGCGCCGTTAGGCCCCAGGAAGGCCACCATCTCCCCTTGCTCAACGGTAAAAGACAACGCGTTGACCGCCCGGACTTCCTTCATCGGCCGGCGAATGAGATTTTTCGCGACCTCCCGAAGCGTATGGCCGCGCTCGTGAGTCATATACGTTTTCGTCAGATTTCGAACCTCGATCATGGCTGGTGCCTCGCTCCTTCTGATTTAACGTTCATGCGATTATCCGCCTGCGCTGGTGTAGCTTCGCAGCATCCGGTTCCAATACACGGCCCCTAATATAAGAAAAGCAGCAGCGGGGACAAGCGCCCACAGCGTTCCCCAGCCGTTTCTTCCAAGCAGCGAGGAAGCCGGCACGAATGCGATTAAGCCGATCGGCAGCACATAGGTAAGGATGTTCTGCAGCGATTTCGAAAAAATCGTGCCCGGATACAACCCGAAGCTGGTCACGGCATCGAAAATATCAAATACGCGGCTGCTACCGACCCAGCGGAAGAGCATGCCGGAGAGAAACAGCGATACGGCGCATAATATCGTAATCGATGCAAGAAACAGCAGCCCGAATTGCAGCCACGACTGCCAGGACGGACCGCCGAGGCCGCTGAGCGCATAGCCGAACAGAACGGAGCCGCTAAGCAGTCTGCCGAAATCGTCGGGATCAAAGCCCGTCAGCATCGCCATCATCATGACCGGGCGCGGACGGAGCAGGAGTAAATCGAAGGTGCCTTCCCTTACTTGGGAAAGCGTCGTTCCGACCATGCCGAAGAAGAAGGGGAACGCGATTCCTTTTGCCAGCGCAAATACAGCTTGGATAAGAAGCGCCTCATGCAGCGTCCATCCCGGGAATGACGCTCCCGAGCGGTACACAAGCAGCGTGACAAATGGAACGACGAGATCCCCTACGATAAGCAGCAGCACGCTAAGCGCAAAGTGACTCCGGTAAGCCATCTGCTCGGCCAGCTTCGTCCGTATCACGGCAGCCCAGCAGTATACGATTCCTCTCATACGCCAACCCCCGTAAACCTTCTAAGCGCGGCGTTGTATAGGGTTATCGTTGCCGCCCCTGCAACTGCGACGGCGCAGGCTTGCAGGCCCACTGCCTGTCCAGGCGTCAGATGAATGCCTGCCAGCTCGTAATCCCCGAGATAGACCCGCGTAGGCAGGTATGTAATAAATTGAAACGGCAGGAAGAACAAGAGCTTCTGCAGCGCTTCCGGAAAGAAGGACAGCGGGATGAATACCCCTGCGCTGACATCCTTGAGCAGAAGAAACACCCGGCGTACGCCCTCGGCGCGCACCAGCCAGAATGCCGTCAGCCCTACGCAATAATTCACAAAAAAATTCATCAGAAAGCTTAGAAGAATAGCAAGAACCGCCCATCCCGGGGCGGCCGGCTTCAGGTTCACCCCGAACACAAAGATGAACAGCGCCATGACGGGCAGCACCTCGATGCCCAGCGCGAGCGAGCGGTGACCGAGCTTCTGCGCTAACGCGAACAGCCAATGAGGCAAAGGCCGCAGCGCGAAGGTGACGAACTTCCCACTGCGTACCAGCATTTGCAAATTCCAATCGGCAAAGTCGAAAGAGATGTAATGAATCAGCGTCACCACGCCGAAATAGGCGAGCATCTGCGAATTAGTCAATCCGTTCAGCGTTTCCTTCCCCTCGTACATGGCCTGCCAGATGAATACTTGTACGAGGAAGAGAACCGGACCGACCAGCAGCGAAGCCGCCATATGAGACCGGAATGCCGCCCATTCCTTATAGGTTGCAAACCCGATTGCCCGTATGACGGCTGCCAGCCTTCTCACAGCCAGCCGGAGCCGATGATGTTCTGCGTACCGATCATAGACTCCGGTATCCAATCCAGATTGGAAGGGACAAAGAACACAATAACCGATTGATGCTTCGGATCAATCAGCAGCTTGCAGCGGCCCGCGCCTTCGTGACCGAACGTTCCCTCCGGTATCCATTCTCCAGGGGCGGTTATGGTGGCTCCAATTCCATAGGAGATCGATTTTACATCGCCGCCCCAGGCAAAAGCGCGAATACCCTCATCAAGCGCGTTATCCGTCATTTTCTCGATCGATTTGCGCGACAGGATCCTGACGCCGTCCAACGTTCCTCCGTTTAACAGCATTTGGCCAAAACGATGCAGGTCGCCAAGCGTCGAGTAAAGACCGCCGCCCGCACGCGGAGGCGCATATTTCCAATCGCCGGGTTTAAGGCGCGAGGCTTCATGCTCGTTAATAACGCAGACCTCGCCGTGCAGTTCGTCCGGCACCTCGAAGAAGGTGCGGTTCATGCCGAGCGGCTTGACGATGTGCTCCATCACATACTGTTCAAACGGCATTCCGCTGGCTCTGGCGATGATCTCGCCCAGCAACGAAAATCCTGCGGAGGAATAGCACCACTGCTCGCCGGGAGCCGTGAGCGGCTTGCCGGACAGGACCGCGCGGATCCAAGCGGATTTGCGCTGCTTCTCGATCTCCTCCTCGTCCGTAACCGCGAACGGCCCTTCCGTCTCCGGCTCGTAGGCAAACAAAATATTCCACCAGCTCATCGGATACGGCTCCAAATAATAGCCCGGATCGGCCTGCAAGCCCGAAGTATGCGTCAACAAATGCAGGATGGTAATGCGTTCGTACATCGGATTCTTGAACTGTTCGATCCATTCCGCCGCAGGCTGGCGCAGGAAGAGTTTTCCCCTCTCTACGAGCTGGAAGACCGCTGCCGCCGTAAACAGCTTCGTTACGGATGCGATTCGCCGAATCGAATCCGTGCGCAGCTGCGCGTCTGGCTCGTCGTAGCGCAGCCGTCCGATTGCTCCATCCGCGAATACCTTGCCGTCCTTAGCCATCAAATAGGACGCGCATTGAATTCTGTCTTGCCCGGTCAACTGCTCGAAATGCCTCTCTAACCGTTCAATCACCGTATGATCGTAGCCGGCCTCCTGCCATCCGATCCTGTTCGCTTCTCCCGTAATCGACATACTATCCCTCCATATCGCATGATATTAAATTGCGGCTAAGCAAGCTCTCCCTTAGAGCAGCCCCGACCATACGATTGCGCGAGGCGTAAGGACCGACTCGTTGGTGAAACCCTTATCGCCGGGAACAAAGAAAACGAACACCAGCTCCTCCGCCGGATCGACATATAAGCCGCTGTGGCCGTGACCCTCATGCGAGAAGGTTCCCTTGCTGCACAAGTCGTAATGCTCAAGAGACCAGCCCAGCCCGAATTTGTAATCGCGCTGCGTACTGCCCCAGCCATTATGCGCAACTCCGTTCAAGACGTTCGACGTTTGCAGCTCTACTGCACGCTTGGACAAGATGCGGCTGCCGCCCCACTCCCCGCCGCCCAGCATCATCTGCCCAAATTTCCATAAGTCATCCAGTGTCGAATACATCCCGTTGCCTGCTTGAGGAGGCGCATCCGCCTGCGCTTCGCGGGGATTGTACAACTGCTCTGCCTCCCACGGCCCCGTACAGCACACGTTATCCCGAAAAGACTCCGGTACGTGGAAGAACGAATGGGTCATGCCGAGCGGTGACAAAATTTCATCCTGAATATATTGCTCATACGGCTTGCCCGATACCTTCGAAATGATTTCTCCAAGCAGCGCATAGGCGCTGGTCGAATAAATCCATTCCTTCCCCGGCATATTTTGTAGCGGACCGGACAAAAGCGCCTTCACCCAGCCGATATCACTGCCTTGCTTCTTCAGCTCGCGTACCGCCCACTCGAACCAGGGATACCCGTTCGGCTCATTATAGAAGCCCGGATCGCCGCGCAGGCCGGACGTGTGGGTTAGCAGATGAAACACCGTTATGCCGCGGTGCTTGTCTGTGTCGAACTCAGGCAACAGGGTGCTCACCTGCTGCATGAGGTAAAGCCGGCCGCGATCGATGAGCTGGTGAATCGCAACCGCAGTAATGACTTTCGTAATGGAATATACTTTGCGAATCGAATCGGGCAGCAAATCCGGACTTCCGTCCGTCTCACGCAACTTGCCCATCGAACGGTGGGCGAACACCTTCCCTTTGCGAGACAACAGATAGCTTGCGCCTTGAATCGTTCCTTTACCGATCAGTTCCGCATAGTGGTCGTCCAGCCTGCGGATCGTCTGCGAATCGTAGCCTGATCCCTCCGGTCTCGCATCCGTCCACCCTTCATGCATCGTTGCCGTGTGCAGCATGAATCAGATCACCCTCCCGCATTTGGAAATATTTTTTGTAAGCGCAATCATTCTATCCCGTCCTACGGCGGCACAAGCTCGTTCATGGTGATTTACAAGCAGCTCAGCTAGAAACTTACTACGCTCATGGATCAGACGCATTTTCCATTTTAAGGGGTTCCACACGAATATGTCCATCTAATTTTTAATTTAAAAAATTTTTTAGGATTGCGAGAATGCGAGAAAAATCGAGAATTCCAAAGCATTCATTTTCTGAAAACGCCCGCCGTCCCTATCACACCGGAAAAATCAGAAATGCGAACATTTGTTTTCACCGCTTGACCGTATTTAAATTCAATTGCTACGATTAATCCACTGCCGACCAAAATAAAGGCCGCCCCGGCATCACCCGAAACGGCCCATCCTTTTCACATATAGAGAGAAGCCAGCAATATGCCCAAGCTCTGCTGATAGATTTCTTCAAGCTGCGACAGAGGCAGCGGGTTGGTGCCGAGCCCCGCCTCGATCGTAAAGCCCGGCCTGCGCCAATCCTGAATGAACCAGTCCTTATAGCCCGCCGAGCTGTCGGCGTACCCGATTGGCCGATAGCCGCTCACTCTGGCGAACTCTGTGACGATCGTTTCCGATTCCGGCGGCTCAAGTCCTTCAAAGCCCCAGAAGATAACCTGGCCTTGCGTGTGGAAAGCCAAGATGCGGCTGAAATTGCTGTTCCGCGTGAGATTGGCGATCGCTTGCGATTCCGGCTCCGTCAGCGGGCCCGTTCCCGCATAGTCCCGGGGCGAAGGCGTGCGTGGTCCCCTCGCCGCTTCCCGCTCCCATAAAGCCGGAAATTGATTGTTCAAATCGACGCCGCGTATATTCGCCTTCCAGCCGCTGAAGTCGTAGCTGCCGCCGTTAATGGCGAGCGCGTCGCTCCGGAACGGCTCCTGGCTCGGCAGACCGTTAACGACAAGATCGACGCCGTCCGGATTCACCATCGGAACAAGCGACAAGGTCGTCGTCTGATAGAACGGGTTCATTACGAGCCCGCGGATGCTGCCGTTATTCGTCAGCGCCAGAAGATATTCATTCAGGAACCGGATAAGCACCGGTGTCGTAATCCACTCGTTTCCATGGAAGGAGGCGTCTGCATGCACCTGCTTCTGCCCTCTGCCGATCCGAATTTCCGGTATCGGCTTGCCCATTACCGTGGAGCCGATCGATTGACGGCGGATGAACGGATAAATGTCCGCCAGCCGATTCAAATCCTGCTGCATATCCGCATAATCGTACGGCCTTGCCGTCTGAACGACGAGGCTTGTTACGCGGCTAGGCACCCGAATAAGTTGACCGATGCCCAGCATATTGGGCTGTACCGAAGGATTAAGCAGCAGGAGCGTATCCACCGGCAATCCGGCCGATGAAGCGATGCTCCACAGCGACTCGCCGGAGGCAATTCGGTGATTACGCGCGACAAAGCCCGGAATATCGACAGATTGGCCAAGCATTAACGCATTTGGATTTAAATTCGGATTGGAATCCGCGATGAGCTGAACCGGGACCTGGAACAACCGGCTGTAAGACCATAACGTATCGCCGCGGCGTACGGTGACTTTCATTTTTGTCGTACCCCCCTGTGACAAAAGCCCATTTCCTTCATAGTATGGCGAGGGTACAACGATGGTTCTTCTTTATGCGCTTACACAGATACTTCGCTGAACACACCTTCGAGGTAAGCCGCTAAATCCACTTTAATCGGCATAAAGTAAATAGGGCTGTTCAGCCGCTTTGCGAGCGCCAGCGCCTTTCTCGAGAATTCAATATTCCATGCCAGCGTCGGCTGAAAATCCGGCGGAAACACAACCTGATTTCTCGTTTCCCAATAAGCCTTGGACTTGTCCGATACGACGGGCGATACGCCCCAGAAAACTTCCAGCCCCTCCAGCATCTCAGCGTATTGCTCCATGAACCGCAGATCAAAGAACGGCTGGGTAAAAAAACCGTCCGCGCCCGCGTCCATTTTCCGCTGAACATAGTCGTATTCCTTGCTCGCACTGTTCCGGTAAGGATCGATCGCCGCGTATACTTTAAGGTGGGGATGCTCCTTTTTTATTTTTGCAATCATATCCGTGCAGGTGGTAGGGTAGGTCGGTAATCCGCTATTTTTCGGGGCGTCTCCCGTGACGACCAGCACCTCCGTTATGCCGTGCTCATCCAAATAGGGGACAAAGGGAAGTGGATTTTCCATTTGAAAATCCATTGCCCGGATGTGGGGGATGCTTGCTTTATCGCCCTCTTGTGACAAAGCCGCAGCTTCCCAGCTTCTTAGCTCGAATCTCGTCAAATCCGGAATGTTAATGGTATTAATAATAGGAAACCGGTTTTTTATAAATTGCAGCTCTGCTCTCAACTCGTCTGCCTCTCTTGGAACAAGCTCTAATGATATTCTCACGTTCAATCTCCTTACCGCTATCGATTATCGAAACTGCATAATCATTCATGATATAGAATGTATATTCAGTTTACCAATCAATATATTAGAGATGTTCGATTAGTTTTGCTTATAATGCCGGCTGCAGCTCAGACATTTTGAATAATGAAATATAAGCTAATCCCGCCTCCTCGAGATTGGTTCTGCCTTTCTCATCTCTTTCGATGACAGACAAGACGGATTCCACTTCTGCGCCGGCCTTCCTTAAGTCCTCCGTACTTAATAAAATCTGGCCCCCGGTCGTTACGATATCTTCAATGACGCACACTCTTCTGCCGGTAAGATCTACCCCCTCAGCCAGCTTACAGGTTCCATATTCCTTCGCTTTCTTTCTCACAAACACGACCGGTATGCCGGTTGTGAGTGACAGAGCTGTCGCAATCGGAATACCGCCCATCTCCAGACCCGCCAGCACTTCGGTTCCGTCAGGCACGAAGGGCCTTAAATGCTCCGCAATCGCGGCAAGGAGAACCGGGTCGGACTCAAACAGGTATTTATCAAAATAATGATTGGAGGTCTGACCCGATCTCAGCTTAAAATCCCCCTTTAAAAGGGCTGTCTCATAAATCGCCGTTGCCAAAGCTTCTCTTTCCATCAATGAACGCCTCCCCATTAATTTGGGCAAAAAAAACACTAAAGCATTGGATGCTTTAGTGTTCCTTAGAGCAATCGTATGAGAATACGGAAATAACAAGCCGTTTAGCCCGCCTTTCCCGTTCTCTCCTCATAAGGTCGCCCCTTCCCATTAGATCGTTCCGTTTATTCTAACCTTCAGACCGCTTTTGCGCAACTGCTTCTGCAGGCGGCTTGCTCATGGAAGCTTATTTATATGGCACTCCCGGATAAGGCATGTTTTGGCTAGGATACAGGTTGGCTGCTTCTTCTTTTTCCATATATGTCTTATGACAATACATATGGGAAATTCGAGGAATATGGACAGTGGAACCAGGTTGAATTTCTCCCGGGTGTCCGATATGAGGATTGGCCTCCTCCAGAATCGGGCAAGGGATATTATACATGTGCGCGACTTTATCTAACGTATCGCCTGGCTGTGTCTGGTGATGGGCAAAGTACATGTCGTTGTCGTTTCGGTCTCCGCCGTCTTCTTCACGGAAAAACGGAAAGAAAAACGGTGAAAAGAAGAAGAAAGGGAACAGAAAACGCCGCGGAAAAAAGGGATGAGGGAACGGCCGGAATGGACGGCGGAAACCGAATCCGCCTGGGATAAACGCACGATTCATTGAATAACCTCCATCGTTTAATGGTCATTTGACTATATAAAATATGACCATGAGCGGAAATCGTTCCATTCAGCCCAAAAATTAGGCTTGTTTAATAAGAAGCCTCCCGAAAGCTTTCAATGAACTGCTGCGCGCGCTTAGGCAAATAATGCCCCTTCAGCCACAGGATGCCCACGTCCGATTGGAAATCGGCATCCTCGATATCGAGCATCTTCACCACCGTCGTCGGGAAAGACGACATGACCGATTTCGGGAATACCGTCGCGCCTATCCCGCTTGCGATCAACGACATAATAATCGCAACGCTGGAGCATTCGCATATCATATAAGGCTCGAAGCCGTGGCGTTTGCATTCGTTGACGACCTGCTCGTGCATCCGGGTCGTCTTGTCCGTCTTCAAGGTCAGGAACGGAAATTGCGCCAGCTCCTTCATACAAATGGACTGCTTCCCGGAGTAGTCGCCCCAGGAGCTTGGAATGACCGCGACGAACGGATCGGAAGGCAGCGGCAGTATCGAATATTGCTGCGGATGCGTCTGGGCTTCGAACGGCAGCCGCGCCACGATCAAATCGATCGCCCGTTTCTCGAGCTGCTCGCCCAAGTAGAAATGGTCGCCTTCCGATATTTTGAACGTAACCTGCGGATACTTTTCCCTGAAATGCTTAATCCGCTCCGGCAGCAGCGAGATGCAGGAAACGACCGAACCGATCGATAAGACGCCGCGGACGCCCTCCTCCATCCCTTTCACTTCCCGGATCGAATCATCGAACTGCTGGAGCAGCGCTTCCGCCTTCCGCTTAAGCAGTTCCCCGGAAGGGGTCAGCTTCAGCCCCTTGCCATTCCGGTTGAACAGCTTCACGCCAAGCTCCTCCTCCATCAGCTTCAGCTGCCTGCTGAGAGGGGGCTGCTCCATATTCAGCCGCTTGGCCGCTCTTGTAACCTGTCCTTCTTGCGCCGCCGTCAAAAAATATTTAAGCTGTCTCATGTCCATATCGTTCACCCCGTCACGCCATACCTTAAAGGTATAACAACACTATAAAATAGATATTTTAAATATATCCTATGAAGTGTTAGCATTCAATTAACAAGAATAAAAGGGAGATGGGCCATTTGCTTCAATCATTGAACATTGAGCTTGCCAAATCGAAGAAACAGCAGCCGGCGGCAGACCAGCTTGGCTTCGGCAATTATTATACCGACCATATGTTTATTATGGATTACCAGACCGGCAAGGGCTGGCATTCGCCGCGCATCATTCCTTATCAGCCGATCGTGCTTGATCCTGCGGCTAAAGTATTTCATTACGGTCAAACGATTTTTGAAGGCTTGAAGGCGTACAAAACCGGCGACGGACGCGTGCTTCTGTTCAGGCCAAGCAAAAATTTTCAGCGCATGAACCGTTCTAATGAACGGCTGAGCGTACCCGAGGTTCCCGTAGACGACTGTATCGAGGCTTTGAAACAGCTTATCGCCATCGATCAGGACTGGATTCCGACAGCGCCGGAAACGTCGCTGTACATCCGCCCGTTCATCATTGCGACGCAGCCGCAGCTTGGCGTGGCGCCATCGACGCATTATCAATTTATGATCATCATGTCGCCTGTAGGCGCTTACTATACCGAAGGCGTTAATCCGGTCAAAATTTTCGTCGAATCGGAATATGTCCGTTCCGTCAAAGGCGGTGTCGGCGAAGCGAAGACCGCAGGAAACTACGCTGCGGGCCTGAAAGCGCAGGAGCTCGCCAAAGATAAGGGCTATTCCCAGGTGCTGTGGCTGGACGGGGTTCACCGCAAATATATTGAAGAAGTCGGCAGCATGAACGTGTTTTTCAAAATCAACGGAACAGTCCATACCCCTGCGCTGAACGGCAGCATCCTGGACGGCGTTACCCGCAATTCGATCATTCAGCTGCTGAAGCACTGGAATATTCCTGTAGTGGAGCGTCCGATCGCTATCGAAGAACTGTATGAGGCCAGCCGCAAGGGCGAGCTGGAGGAAGCGTTCGGTACGGGCACGGCCGCCGTTATTTCTCCGGTCGGCGAGTTGAACTGGCAGGATGACGTACTCGTCATTAATGGGGGACTGACCGGAGAGCTCTCGAAGAAATTGTACGATACGCTGACCGGCATTCAAATGGGCAAACTTGAAGATCCGTTCGGCTGGATGGTTGAAGCCACAACGGTTACCGTATAAGCGGAAGGGACAACCCGCGATATACTCGTATGACCGAAAAAAATATAACGTAACAAGCAGAAACGCCTGTCGGTCCTTATCAGAGACGTAAGCCGTTTCGCGGAGAATGCTAAGAATTTAAGAAAAGAGGCGCCCTCCGTCATCTGCGATGACTTTCGGGTAAGCCTCTTTTTGAATGAGAAAAAATTTATGCCCCGCCAGGCACTCCGTCCGTCCCGCCAAACGCGAGATGGTAGCCGTCCGGGTCCTCCACCACGAATTCCTTCCAAGGACCGCCTTCCGCATAAACGACCGGCTCCACGGAAATAACGGCTCCTTTGCTTCGGAACTCCACATACAAGGCGTCCAATTGCGCCCATGTTTCCGTGTATACCTGAACATCAACGGCATACCCGCCGCCGGCCGGCCGCGCATTCGGCCTCACATCCGCTGACTCGGCCGCCTGGAACAGCTTGAGTGCAACACCCTGCAAGCCGCCGCGTTCCGCCCACCAATCCGTCACCTGAAAGCCCATTACGTCGCGATAGAAGCTTTGGGATCTTGCCAAATCGGAAACCATGAGTACCGTAAGAGAGCTGAACTTCTCCGACATCGATTAACTTCCCCTTTCCCCCGCACACCGTTTAATATGGTGGATCTCCCCATATATTCTCGATTGAAGCCGCCTTTCCTTTATTTGTAACGAATCGGTGCTTGAGCGGCTTTTCCAGAAGGTATCCTACCGATTATTCCGCTCACAAGAATTTTTGAAGCGTTCCTGTAACACTGACATAATGTTGTCAGCAGTGCCTCTTTATACTTAAGGTATCAAATGAGATCAATTGGAGGTTCCAAAACATGCAAAAAGGAAAACAAAAAACCGGTGTAGTTATCGCAGGACTGCTGCTAGCCATTCTGATGGCATCCATGGACAACACCATTATGGCAACCGCGATGGGCACGATTATCGGCGACCTCGGCGGCCTCGACAAATTTATTTGGGTCACCTCGGCTTATATGGTCGCGGAAATGGCCGGCATGCCGATCTTCGGCAAGCTGTCCGATATGTACGGCCGCAAGCGCTTCTTCGTCTTCGGCATTCTCGTCTTCATGGCCGGCTCCGCCCTGTGCGGGACGGCAAACTCGATCATTGAACTGAGTCTCTTCCGCGCAGTACAGGGCATAGGAGCAGGCGCGCTGATCCCGATTACATTCACCATTATGATGGATGCCGTTGCGCCGGAGAACAGAGGCAAGCTGGGCGGATTGTTCGGGGCCGTGTTCGGCATGTCGAGTATTTTCGGACCGCTGCTTGGCGCTTATATTACCGATCATATTCATTGGGCATGGATTTTCTATATCAATCTGCCGCTCGGCCTGATTTCTCTCGGCATGATTGCCCTCTTCTACAAGGAATCGCTTGAGCACGCGAAGCAAAAAATCGACTGGTGGGGCGCGGTCTCGCTTGTCGGCGCCGTCGTCTGTTTCATGTTTGCAATGGAACTTGGAGGCAGGGAGTTTGCGTGGGATTCGTTCCCGATTATCGGAATGTTCGCCGGATTCGCCTTATTTACAGTACTGTTCATCGTTGCGGAGAAAAGAGCCAAGGAGCCGATTATTACATTCGGCCTGTTCAAAAGCCGCTTGTTCTCGACAAGCAACGCGCTCGCTTTCTTCAGCGGCGCAGCGTTCATCACGGCTTCCGTATACATCCCGATCTACATCCAAGGCGTACTCGGAGGAAGCGCAACGAACGCCGGACTTGTCCTGCTGCCGATGATGCTCGGTTCGGTTGTCACTGCAACCGCCGGCGGCGCACTGATGACGAAGCTGTCCTACCGCACCATTATGATCTCGACGCTGATTCTGCTTGTTGGAGGAATCGCGCTGCTCACGACATTGACACCTGACTCCTCTCGTTTAGCGATTACGCTCTATATGATTCTGGTTGGGCTTGGCATCGGCGGCTCCTTCTCGGTTCTCAGCAACGCGGCGATTCATGCCATGCCTATGCGCCAGCGCGGAACGGCGACCTCTACGCTTAATTTCCTGCGGTCGCTCGGCATGACGCTTGGCATTACGATTTTCGGAATTGTGCAAAGCCATGCTCTCACACGTAAGCTGTCGGAAGCGTTTGGGGGAAGCGGTCTGCCGGCCGGCGGGGAGGGCATTGATTTCAGCGACCCGCATGCGCTGATGAACCCGGAAGCGCGTACCCAAATCCCGGAGCAAGCGCTGGGCAAAATAACGGACGGTCTCTCGTCCTCGATCGTCTTCACCTTTGCGGTCGGCATCATTCCCGCGGTGTTAGCCTTGGCCATCGCCTTTATGATGAGCAAGGAAAAGCTCGACCCTGCAGCCGAAACAGAGCAATACGCAGCGGCGCACTAATCGGATTGAAGCGTACAAATGGCCAACCAGTAAACTCTGGTTGGCCATACCTTTTAGAAATGATGATCAATTTTGCTTTGCGTTTTCCATCCTCTTCTTCTTGGTTCCGAAGGGACGCCAGTTGAAATATCCTCCCGGCATTTCGTATACGGCATTTGCGGCTGTACAGGCTACGAAGTGACGGCTAGCATGCAATGGATTGTTCGCTGTTGATCCGCTTGGTAACGGCTCCCCGGCATAGCCCTTTCTCGTAAGCGCTTCGTCGAACTCTTTCTGTGCCGCCTGTTTTGCCTTGAACAGCATCATTTGTACCCTGCTGTATACATTGATCGCCCCGTCACCCGTCGTTTCGATCGGGAGAAAGATAGCATCGGGGTATCTCTCCGTAATCAAGGATTGAACCCCATCTGAGACGCCGGAAGACGGCATACATCCGAAAGGCTTGACGGAGATGGTCATGTTGACTTTCCGTTTGACCACGTTCAGAATCAACTTGCCCACTTCCATATGCCCTTCCCCGCCGCGCAGCTGATTGTTGTAGTGGTCATTAGCAACCCGGGCGATTTCCTCCATATCGGGCAAATGATAGCCGCGCAAACCGATCATTCGGGCATACGTTTGGAATATCAACCGAATGCCCCGGTCGGCAAGCGCCAGCATAAGTAACGTTGCAACGGGATTCTTACCTTTCAAACCTTTACCTCCGGCATCTGCTTTCCGCAAGCTCATCCGCTTTCGGGTATCGTAGAGCCCCGACCAAATAAGGAACAGGATCCAAGCGGTAACCGATTGAACTTCAACCTCGGCCCCTTCGGTTTCGAGAAACTTTTGCAAATGATAATTGCCGTCCCCTTCCGTCGTCATGGCCCAGAATTCCCCGATGATGCTGACTTTCGGCTTCACGCGCGTCCGATCCACTTTAACGGCTTTCAGCTCCTTGCGGCACCGGATAAACGTCGGGATGAGCGATTTACGCCGGCTTAAAGCGTCATGCATAAGCTCCTTGCAGCGAGCAAGAGCGGCGTCGGTTGAACCTTCCTTTACTTCGTAGGGACGAATGCGGTAACCGATCGCATTCAAGATGTCCCCGAGCAGGACGGCCTTAAGGAAGCTGATAAAAAACGAAGTGTCCAATTTCAGCGCCGATTCTCCTCCGGTCGCCTGCTTCAAACCGTCTGTCTGTTGGAACAAAAGCACTCGAAAGCCGTCAAAGCCCGCATCGCGCAGCGCTTTCCGGTATTCCGTCACGTAAGTACCGAAACGGCATGGGCCGCAGGAGCCGCTCGTCACGAATAGGTAATTGCTGATTATCTCTTCCTTAGACTTCCCTTCCACGTCACGGAGATGGTGCAGGTATTTGATCAAATTGCCGACCGTGAAATACGTCGGATTGCACTGTCCCCGGTTGCCGAATTCCTTGCCATAACGCAGCGACTCGCTGTCCGGACAGTCCATGTGCCGCACCCGGTAGCCGAGCCCGGACAAAGCGCCTTCTACCAGATAATCATGAGCCATCGTCAGCCCGCCGAACAAAATCGTTGTGGACGCTTTGTCTTTGGCCAGAAACCGGCGGGGGACGGGATCAAACCACTGGTGCTTGCCTGCCTGATCCAAACCGAGTTCCTTTTCCTGTTCCTCCTGAAACTTGCGGAGCTCGTCCTCAAGCATATTTTTCTCCATTGCCATAACTGTTTCCACTCCTTTTTAATGTCTTAAATGGTTTTTTTCAAAAGTTCGGAACGTTTTTGCTCTAGACGAAGCTGCAGCTCCGTTTTTCTCGCGGCCAAATCCTGCAGCCGTTCTTCATGCAGCCCCAGGCTGTGGGCATATGTCTTCACGCGGATTTTAATTGAACCGCTTGGTTTGTTCGCATCGATGTCATGTAATGCCGAGAATGGAGTTCCCGACGCGGAGATGATCGAGTCGATCAAACCGTAGGTAGGAGCGTCATGCCCGCATTTGAAGCTGGATAGGTCCAGTACTGCCACATGAGGATGGCGCGCGGCAAATTTGGAAGCCCACACTTTCTGCACGCTGTTGGAACTGAAGTTCTCGGGCCACACGTCGCTCACTTCGAGCGCATATTCCACCCGTCCGCTTTGCAGGTCGTCGCTGAAAAACCGGTGAAGCCATGCTTCATCTTTGGGGATGGAGCGCATGGACAAAATGGGATAGCCCAGAACCTGAAACTCATCCAATACGTTGTGATTCATGCCCGGATCGGAGTGATAAGGGCGGCCGGTCAACAGAATGGCTATACGATTCTCTTCTTCCATCTGCTCCAGAATCAAACGTCCCTTCTCCTGCATTTCGGCATCGAACAATTCCATCGCCTTCCAGCCTTGATCGGCGGCAAAATCACTCTCATCCTCCGTCGCCAACAGATAGTCCCCGAATGCCTCAAACAGCTGTCTCTTCAAAAGATTCGGTTCTGTGAAGGTCACCGCCGGATCCAGATAGACTACCCCTCTGGTCTCAAAGAAATTTACTTCTTTGGTAAAGGCGGCCTTGATTACATTCGGGGCGCCGGCCACAATCGGACAGCTTGTCGAATCCATCACATTTTGGAGATGGGTCGGAATGTGGGTGATACACGGAAAGAAAATATAGTCGAGCGGTTTTTTCTCATGATGTTTAAACAATAAATTGTGAACATGCGCCTGCGCGACTTTCGACGGATAGCAAGGATCGATCGATCCGTATTTGCCGCCTTCCTGCCACATTTCCTCACTCGTATTGTCGCTGAACACGATGTTCCGCTGATCGACGCCAAGCGTCTCTAAGTAGGTCCGCCAAAAAGGCGCAGTCGACCATATGTTAAGGACCTTCGGAATGCCGATGCGCAGACGGTTCCGGCGCTCCGCCGCCGCGGCGGAGGAACGTTCAAAATCCCGCCGGTACGAGGTTTTGCGCAATCCAAACCAGCTGCGCTGCGGCAAGAGGTCATTGTCATTTACTTGTTCACCTGTTTCAGGCAGCGGTTCCGGATCGTAAAAATGCTGGAACATGCGGCGCGCTTCGTATTCCACGAGATTCGGATAATGTTTTTTCAGCTCCTGCCGCTGCTTGGTCAATTTCGTGACGGCTTCCTGGTCTTCAACAGTTCCCTTCTCGCAGCTGAAACCCGAGATGTAACGGGCGGTTTGTCCGTCCGGCGTCTCAGAGTCGATAAAAGTCCGGCTGCAGTTGTTGGGACAGAAGGTACAGCGGGTGGATTCGTCGTTGCGCGATACATAGCTTAGCATTATCGCCGCTTCCAAACCCAAAAACGTGGAATATCCGCGCCGTTTCACCACACGCAGCGTTTCCCTCGCCGCCCCGATCGCCCCCGCTTCGCCCGGGTGAGGATGAACGTATACTTCAGCATCGGGAACCCGCTGTTTGATGTAATCCACCTGCGCTTTTACGGCTGCCAAGTTGTATTGCGTCCCTCCCTGCAGGACGAATTTGCGGCCTAGTTCCGCCATGCGCGGGATCTGCACGACATACTGCCATATGTTCTTCGGGAGGACGAGCGCGAGACCAGCCAGCAATTCCTCCTTGGAATACCCCTCCTTCTGAAAATTGACCCGATCCGCATCGAGAAATACGGCACATCCGTATGAAAATTTTGGTGAAAGGTCCGCCGCGAACGCTGTATCCGCGTAATCCTGCACCGGTATGCCAAACTGATCCGCCATCGCCTGCAGCAGCATCCCGTTCCCGGCGGAACATTGATTGGACAGCCTGAAATCCCGAAAATCCCCATTTTTAAGAAATAACACTTTAATGTCCTGACCGCCGATATCGCATATGACATCAATCTCGCCGAATTCGTTCACGGCGCTCATCATATGCGCGACGGTCTCGACGATGTTGACGTCTGCCTTTAACGTTTTCTCCAATACATCCGCCGCATATCCGGTGGCGCCGAATCCGATGATTTCCAATTCAGCCCCCTGCCCCGTTACCTTATCGCGGATCCGTTTCAGCATTTCTCTCGTATCCTCAAGCGGATTGCCTTTGGAAAGCTGATATTCCTTCAGAAGAATCTCTCCGCTTTCATCAACGAGAACGGCTTTGGACGAAGTGGAACCGCCATCCAGACCGACCGCCGCCCTTATCTTCTGCCCGGGTCCGAAAGTTGCCGGCGTAAAGAGGGGAATCTTGTACGTTTTGCGGAATTGTTCCAGCTCCGTTACGCCGTTTGACAGCGGCGGGCCCGCGTTTTCGCCCAACTTCGCTTTCCGGCCGTGCGCGATAAACTGTTTCAGCCCTTCCAATCCCGTGTAATTGCCCACGCCGGCCGGTTCATGCATGCCGTACATGACGGCTCCATAGGCAGCGTAGTACTGGGAATTGTCGGGTACAAAAATCAATTCCTCAATCGGGATGTCTTTTGGATAATCGTAACCCCGGTCCTTCCAAGTTTGCGGTATGCGCATCCGCCAGCATTCCTGCAGAAACGGCAGGTATGTATTGGGGCCTCCCAGCAGCAAAACACGGTGCCGCAGCGTATTGCCCCTGGTCAGAACGGAAAGGTTCTGCATAACAATAGCATCAGCCAAAGAACACATGATTTCGGCTGAAGGAATACCGCTCTTCACCAGATTGACAATATCCGTTTCGGCAAATACCCCGCACTTGGCGGCCACATGGTGCAGTTTCGAATCGTCAAAGTGCAGGTTCCCCACTTCTTCCATAGGCATTCCCACTTTAATCATGCACTTGTCGATCGTGGCGCCGGTTCCGGATGCGCACTTGTCGTTCATGGATGTCAGCGCTTGTTTACTGCCTGTTTCCTCGTTCACCTTAAATATGATGATTTTGGCATCCTGTCCTCCAAGCTCAATGACACTCCCCACATCGGGATGAAGATGTTCGACGGCCATGGAAACAGCGTTCACTTCCTGAACAAACTTAGCTCCGATATGCTCGGCAATCGGCCCAGCGCCGGAGCCCGTTATAAACGCACGAATGTTCTCCTGCCTGACGTCTTGAAATTCATTTCCGATCGTAACCAGTAATTCCATTACCTTTTCCGCCTGTTTCGTATGGTGGCGCTGATAATCCGACCATACGATTTCTTTGTTTGCCGGGTTGACAACGGTTGCTTTAACAGTAGTTGAACCGACGTCAATTCCGATGATTATACTGTCTAAACGTTCTGGATTATTTTTCATCCCAATGCTCCTTTTCCAAAATCAAAATGATTACCCTGCGTATAAATTAGCCATTCCTTACAAAAAACATGTAACGGTAATTCCTTTCAAGGCTATTCAAAACTTAAGCATATGATTAAGATGTCGTTTTTAAGGAGGCGAGATTGCAATTGTTTTGGATCATTATGGCTCTCTTGTTATTTATCATCCAAATCGCTTCCGTCATCGTCCTCGAATATCGTCGTTCGAACAAAGCGATTGCTTGGCTGTTCATCTTGTTTCTCTTTCCAATAATTGGCTTTCTTCCGTATTATTTTGTTGCGAAAGAATATTCTTGCCATCGTACCCTTCGGCGGAAAAAAAACAGGCATTGGGAATCCTTCAAGTCAGACCTCATTCATCGATGCAAACAGCGAATACCGAAAGATATGATTGAGGAAACCGTCAACCAAGAGAACAACTTGTATCTATTACTTAAAAACATGCCGACCGTCCCTATTACCGCTTGCAATGAAACGACGATATATGCCGAAGGTGAACCAGCCTTTGAAGCGATGCTGGAATCGATAGCGGAGGCCAAGCACCATATCCATATTGAGTTCTACATTATCCGCGACGATAATCTCGGTTCCCGATTTGAAAGGTTGTTGATCCGGAAAGCACAGGAAGGGGTTCAAGTGCGGTTTTTATATGACGGAATCGGCAGCCGTCGGTTAGGGAAGGCCTATTTGAAGCGGCTGCAGGATGCCGGCGTGGAAACGGGGTGTTTCTTCCCCCCGGTATCGACATTTTTCGATAAACGGCTCAATTACCGCAATCACCGCAAAATAGTAGTTGTGGACGGCAAAATCGGTTTTTTCGGCGGTTTGAATATTGGAGATGAATACTTGGGGGAAAATCCGGAAATCGGTTATTGGCGGGACACTCATTTCAGCCTGAAAGGCGATGCCGTACTGTGGATCCAATATACTTTTTTGACGGATTGGTATTTGGTCAAAGAACAAATCATAACCGATTCTGTCTATTATCCCGTTCAGGAAAGTCAAGGGAGAGAATTTGTGCAAATCGTGAAAAGCGGACCGGATGAGACGATTCTGGAGCTTATTTTCTCCCTCATCGTTTCAGCGAAGAAGAGAATCTATATTGAAACGCCTTATTTCGTTCCCGATCCCGGCATCTTATTGGCTCTAAAAACGGCCGTCATCAGCGGGATCGATGTTCGCATTATTATACCGGCCGTTCCCGACAAAAAACTTGTGTACAATGCATCTTTGTCCTATGTCCAGGAATTGCTGCAGGCGGGAGCCCGGTTTTATTGCTATCAGAAAGGGTTCATTCATTCCAAAGTGATTATTTCCGATAATTTGGCTTGCTCTGGCAGCGCAAATATGGATATACGCAGCTTTTGCGGCCAATTCGAGCTCAATGCAGTCTTTTTTGACGGAAAGGTAATTGACCGTTTGGTGCAAGATTTTTTCATGGATCTTAGCCTTAGCAAGGAGATTTTGCTGTCAGAATTCAAAAAGAGGCCTGGAATACAAAAGATGAAAGAAGTTTTCGCCCGGTTGCTCTCGCCTTTGTTCTAGAATAAATATGCCTCCGCAAGGAAAACTAACTCAGATTGACTTTGGCATCAAATGGAGGGAATACAAGATGAGTGTGACACAAGAAAAGCTGCAAGAAGCTGCGGGCAATCTCCGCGTGAAGGATAAAATAGCGGTTATTACCGGAGCAGGTTCCGGCATCGGACGCGCTGCAGCGCTGCTGTTAGCCCGTCATGGCGCAAAGGTATGCCTTCTCGATTTGAACGATAACCGTACCGAAACGGTTGAGAAGCAAATCGAAGGCTTTGGAGGAGAATCGATATTTGTCGATACCGATATTTCCGACCCGGCGCGCGTTGAACAAGCGATCCATACGGCAGCCAGCCGTTTTGGAAAAATCGATATCGTATTTGCGAACGCCGGCATTAACGGAACCGTTTCTCCGATCGAGGACCTATCGCCGGATGAATGGGACAAGACGCTGACAACGAATTTAAAAGGCACCTTCCTGACCGTGAAATACGCCATTCCCCATATGAAAAAAGAAGGCGGAAGCATCGTAATCACGAGCTCGATTAACGGCAGCCGCAGCTTTGCCGGATTCGGCATGTCGGCCTACAGCTCCTCCAAAGCCGGCCAAGTCGCATTCGCCAAGATGGCCGCGCTGGAGTTGGCGCGCTATAAGATCCGCGTGAACGTCATCTGTCCCGGCGCAATCCAAACGAATATCGGCGAGAGTACGAAACGGACGCCGCAGGTTGACAAAATTACGATTCCAGTCAAATATCCCGAAGGCAGCCAGCCTCTCGAGCATGCTCCCGGTCAGCCCGAACAGGTTGCGGATCTCGTGCTGTTCCTCGCTTCGAACGAATCCAGTCATATCTCCGGCACCGAAATCTACATCGACGGCGCGGAAACACTCCTTTAGAAAAAGAGCAGCAATGCTCTTTTTTTCGTTTGGAAGTTGCAAACGGAGCCTGACCTCGAGCACGGCGTTACAGATATACCTTCTATATGAGGTTTACTATCAATATTTGAAACTATCCAGCTTAACTCCACAGCTAGTACCTTCGAAAAGCCCATGAAAAGCGAAAAGTTAATTTTTGCGGGGAAACCCGTAAATGAACAGGATGCAACCGACGAATGAAAACGCGGGAACAAACAGGTTATCGAAGAAACCTATCGTAATTGGCGCACGTGTCACTAGTCCGCTGCTAACCTCTATGGCATTCGCTAACCGCCAGCCAATACGTTCGATTGTATATATGACAGCAGCGGCAACCAGAAACACGGCACCAAGCTTCCGATAAAAATCATTTCCCATTCTTATCCTCCTTTTCTAATATTAATTTCATCCACTCTCGTGCTCTTCATCCTACCACAAATCAAGTGTTGGCGTACCCCCTTAGCGTGTCATTGCCAATTCATCCCGTCTATGCTACAGTTAAGATACAAATGTCTTGATTTAAGTTACCTGATTCAAAAAAACAATTCGAATAACCATGGAGGATCCGCCTTGGACGATAAGAAATTAAAGATCGGCGTTCCGAAGACGGAAGGCCAGCTGTCGATGATGTTTACAAGAGGCGGGCCTCGCGAGGGTGCCGGCAGAAAAGCGATTGGCGAAACCAAAAAAGTTTCTCTCACCCTTACGAAAGAAACATGGGACGAGCTCGAAAACAGATGCAGCACGCTTCATTGCTCCAAATCGGAGCTTTTGCGCGGAATGATTGAATCCTGTCTTGCCAAGTAACGCAGAGAGCGGTGAGGACTGTTGTTGATCGAAATTTCTCAGAGGCTGTTATGCAAAGCGCTGCACCTGCTTTCCGGCGCGGTGTCCGCCAAAAATGTCATTCCTATTCTCACCGGTATGAAATTACACGCCGATCACACCGGACTCACGCTTACAGCCGGTCATACCGGTATGCTGCTGCAGTACAAATTTCCCGCTGACGACGATCAGGTCACCGTGCGCCAGCCTGGAAGCATCGTCATTCCCGCACGTTATTTAACCGATATCATTCGCCATTTGCCTGCAGGAACAGTCTCCATTACGAGCTCAGAAGACTACAATGTTATAATAAGCGCAGGCAACGCGGTTTATCGCCTGTGCGGGATGAGCGTGGATGAATATCCAAGCATCGCAGGGAGCGAGCATTCCGATATCCTTCATTGTCCGAACCTCGCCCTGAAAAAAATGATCAAACAGGTTTCTTTTGCCGTCTCAACGTCCGAAGCCAGGCCGGTACTGACCGGGGTTTCGTGCCGGATTGAAGAAGAGCAAGTCAGACTGGTCGCATCCGACGGCGTTCGGCTGGCTTCGAGAATCATGCCTCTGCAGAAAAAATCCGGGAGCACGTTCCCGGCAGTTATTATTCCAGGGAAACACCTCACGGATTTCTCTAAAATGCTGCATGACGAACAAGCCTCAACCGCTATATCGCTCGGAAGGAACACCATTCTTTTTCAAACAAACAGCATATCCATGCAATCGTCCCTGTTGGAGGGCAGCTATCCTTCGACGGACAAGCTTGCGCCGGAAGCTTTCACCACGGAAATGACGGTCAATACCTTTGACCTTCTGCACGCCTTAGAGCGTGTCTCGCTCTTGGCCGGCGATAACAAAGCGGTAAAGCTGAGCATCGAGTCGGATCAAACGATGGAGCTGACTTCGAGAACGGCAGCAATCGGGGAGGTAACGGAAAGTATAGCGATCGAGGCGCTGGTCGGGGAGAAGCTCGCAATTTCTTTTAACGGCAAATACATGTTGGATATTGTAGGCGTTATGGATTGCGGCAAGGTTCACATTAGGCTGACGGGAAGACGGAATCCGATTATCGTGCAGCCGGCCGATAGCTCCGGATCCCTCTATATCGTTACTCCGATGCTGACGCGGGAATAAGAGCAGCACGGGAGCTGCCCTTATCCTCTATCCGCAATCCATAGGATGCCGATTAACTCCTTTGTCAGGACGACTGCCCCCGTATCGAAATAGACGGTACCATGTCTCTCCTTCATGATCGAGCGCCACATTAAACCGTTGTTGTAAGTCCCGTTGGTGAATATCGTGCGCTCCGGCGAGTCAAATAAACGCATAAAGTCGCGAATAATCGACCGGGCTTCCGGCACGCTCATCGCTTCCAGGTCATGCGCCATTTGTTTGGATAACGCATATTCCAAGAGCTTGCTTAAATCCGGCTCAGTGATTTCATCCAGCTTTACTCCCGGTTTAAAAGCTCCGAACCGGCTTAAGAATGCCTGGATCATCGTCTCTATGTCCTTTTCCTTGTCCCCGTCTATGGATTCGATCGCGATATAAACTTCCGCATATTTGCGTTTTCTTCTAATCTCGGCTTCTAATGCGAAAATCAGTTCTTTCGCTTCCCGCAAACGAAGATTGTCATCCATTGCTGTCGCATCGGCTTGCTCCTCCGCGAACTGCGGCGTCAGCTTAACCATAGGGTGAGTATGCTGTCCGTTTAACGCTTTTCTTTTATTTTCCTTATAACGAATAATGGCGATAGGCAAATTGATGATTCCTAAAAGAAAGGTGCTAAAAAGCGGAATCAACTCCTGAATGGAGGGCAGTTGAACCCCATTTCCGACGGGTCCGGTTTTGGGCTGGCTTGCATCCCAGTAGATATACACCAAGGCGCAAATCGGAAATAGGATGCAAATCACAGACGTAACGATATGAACGACGTATCTCATGACATATGTCCCCGTTTCTTGCTATAGTGTTCTCCTACTTTCATTTCTGCAAATATTTCGAATCTCGCGCAAAGAGGGCCGCAGCAAAAGAAACTCCCTTCTGCCGCAGCCCTCTATTCATACTCATCTATGTTTATTTGTTGTAGAACGCCTCAAGCTCGCGGACGACGGCTTCAAGCGAGCCGTCTACGCGCGTCTGGCGCTGCGGCTTCTCGAACAGTGCAGAGATTTGCGCCGGGAACTGCTGCTCGATACCGCAAAGCTCGATCGCTTCATTGAACTTCGCCGGATGCGCGGTTGCGAGAGACACCGTAATGCCGTGCGCGCCGTTATATTTGTCAGCTGCCGCCACGCCGCAGGCCGAATGCGGATCAAGCAAGTATTCCGTTGATTCCTTATACGCTTTGATCGTTGCCAGGCATTCCTCGCCTTGGACGCCGTGAGCGCCGAATTCAGCCTGCACCTTGCTCAAAGCCTCGCCGGAAATGACGATCTGCTCTTCCGTCTTGAACTGCTCCATCAGCGTGCGGATCTGTGCGGCATCCTCGCCGAGCACGTAATACAAGTAGCGCTCGAAGTTGCTTGCTACTTGAATATCCATCGACGGGCTGTACGTCGTGCGGAAATCGCCCGGCTTATAGACGCCTTCAAGAATAAAGCGCTCCAAAATATTATTTTCGTTCGTTGCGAGAATAAGCTTGCCGACCGGGAGACCCATGCGCTTCGCCAGGTAACCGGCGAATATATCGCCGAAATTGCCTGTCGGCACGCTGAAGTTCACTTCCTTCGCGCCTGTCTTCTTCGCCACTTGGAAGTAGGCGTAGAAATAATAAACGGTTTGCGCCATGATCCGCACGAAGTTGATCGAGTTGATCGCCGCCAGATGATTGCTTGCTTTAAAATCAAGATCCGCGAACAAATCCTTGATCATGCGCTGGCAATCGTCGAAGTTGCCGTCGACCGACAGGTTCAGCACGTTATCTTCCTGCACCGTCGTCATTTGCAGCTCCTGCACTTTGCTCACTTTGCCGTGCGGATGCAGGATACAAATCTTGATGCCGTCTTTGCCTTTGACGCCTTCAATCGCCGAAGCCCCCGTATCGCCGGAGGTTGCGCCGAGAATATGAATCTTCTTGTTCTGCCTGGCCGCAACATACGTATACAGCTGACCCATAAACTGCAAGGCGATATCCTTAAACGCGAAGGTCGGTCCGTGGAACAGCTCTAGCAGATACAAATCATCCTTAAGCTTCCGGACAGGCGTTACTTCCGGATCGCGGAAGGTCGCATAGCTCGCATATACCATTTCCTTCAAATCCTGCGCGGGAATTTCTCCGTTCGTATAATACGAGAAAATCGCAAGCACCAGCTCCTGGTAGCTGAGCTCCTGCCATTCCTTCAGCGTTTCCTCCGAAATTGCCGGGATTTCGCTTGGCACGAGCAGGCCTCCGTCATTCCCGAGTCCCATCATGAACGCATCGATAAATCCGATTTTGCCGACATTGCCTCTTGTACTGATGTACTCCATTTGAAAATAGCCTCCTACATGCGCGCAATTAATCGTCGAATATGGTTGTTGCATCTTGTCATCGTTTGCCGTAATAATCGTTCCTGACAGTATATCATTTTTTTGCGTTAAAAAAAATGTTTGATTTCCGTTATCGCGTCAATCCTCCTGATCGACGACAAGCCCGAAAATCGTCGCGAACGTAATCGCTTGAGCGGGACTTTCCCCCATTATAAACGATTATGATGCCGCCATCGACGCCGATGATGACTTATTGGCAAGTCCCCTCTATAATGGCTTTAAAAGAGAATGGCGGATACAAGTGAAATGAACGACGGAGGTGTGATGATGAACGATGAGCTGACGATCGAGCAGCGCGACCGGATTCTGGGGCAGATGACCGAGGAGCAGCGTCATTTTATCCATCATGAGCTCGTGAGAGGACGTCGAACGCTGTTCGCGCGTCAGCTTGCCCGGAAGAAATGCCAGTTCATCCCGGAGGATGCCCGGTTCGAGGATATCGAGTCTTTTATCGAGGAATGGGACTACATCGGATTTACCGACAGCGGCGAGGTATCGCCTCATACCAAATGCGAATGCGGCCGTTCGCTGCGCTACCAGCATCAGGTCATGCATCTGCCGACGAATACGATGCGCTACTTCGGCATCGAGCATTTGCAGCTGCATACCGGCATCGATGCGAAGACGATATCGGCCATCATGAAGGGCTTTGACGTGCTCGATGCGGAAATGAACGAGATTCTGTGCAAATACCGTGACGGCTGGCAGCTCGGACAGCATGTCTTTCTCCCTTTGCCGGACGCGTTAGAAATACCCCCCGATATCCAAGCCCATCTGGATGTGGAGCTTCCGCTTCTGGGCAAACAGCTGGCCAGGCTGCGAAGCCGGCTGCGCGAGCTTGATCAGGCGGACAGGCAGAAGAGAATCGCGGCTGCGCTTACGCACTTTGAGCCGGCCGTTCAGATCGCGAAGGAGGAGCCGGACCATGGCGGCCTTGATATAACCGCAAGCGGCATGGATGCGGCCGAGGCGCCGATGGAAGGACAGGCTGCCTTCGACTTTGACTTCGTCGACGCGAATGACAACCAAGTCGCGTTCCTGTTCGACGAAGCGGAGACAGGCCAAGCCGCATTCCTCTTTGAAGAGCCGAAGCTAACGCCGAGCGCTCCTCTATCTTCCAAGGATACCGGCGTAAAGCAAGGCTTCGCTGTGAATGCCGGGCAACTTGGCGGATATATGCCGACCGCCTCGAACCCGTTCCACCTGCCCGCAAACGCCCGGCGCGTCATTGACGAAGCTCTGCCGTACGGCCGGATCAGTACGCGTGCCGTGTCCGAATTTATGATTGAACAAAAGCTGGTCCAGGACAGCCGAATGACGACAGGCAAGCCGGCTATCTATATTGCCGTGGCGGCCTACTTGGACAAGCTTGCGTGGGCCGGGAAATGCGAGCTCGCGGCGGCGGACGCAGAGGACCGGATATATACGCCGCTATAGCCCGGCCATTCGAACAATTGAATTGGCGGCTCGTGACCGTCAGAGATAACTTTATCTGGCGTTCTCGGGCGATGACGCATTCGGACAGCTAAATTGGATGGGGTATCGGTGTCACTAAATGATTTCAATGATTTTAAGGGGGCTCACCCCTCTGCTGTCTTCAAAAAGAAAAAGGAGTTGTTACGTTAGATGAGGCAGATTACTCTTCGACAATCCCAAAATTCCGATGTTGAGACAATTGCTAATTTACGGGCAATTGTACTGCGCAACGATTTAATTAGGTTAGGAAGGTTTGATGAAGAGAAAGTCCGTCAACGATTCCGTAATGCATTTGACTCCGTTCATACCTGGATCATCGAGGCAGATTCTTCTTTTGTTGGCTGCATAGCTTTTAAACCGACGTTAGACGGTTATTTAATGGAACATTTTTATATTCACCCCAATTACCAAGGTAAAGGGATCGGCAGTCAAGTATTAAAAAATCTGCTTGAACAAAATGATGTAAAAGGAAAACGTGTCATTTTAAATGTCCTGCAAGGAAGCTCTGCCAGACGTCTTTATGAACGGTTTGGTTTTAAAGTTGAAAGCGAGGATCTTATAGACGTTTACATGTCTTTGATTGTAGAGGAAGATTCCGGAACCGTCGAAGATAGATAAAGGATATAAAAGAGGCTTGCTCCCATTGGATACGGAGCAAGCCTCTCTTTTTTACAACAAAGGAATGATGGCGTTCGCGTAAGCGGCAGCGCCTCTCGGGTTCGGATGCCCGACGGAAGCTACGCGGCACAGCTCATATTGCAGCCCTTCCTGATTGGTCGCAACGCAGTCCACAAGGCGGGAAGGGGCGACATTGCCGTCTTCCGGCGTCATATTCAGGTTGATTCCGTACAAGTAAGGATCGTTCGTAAGCGCGGCGTGCGTCGGGCCATAGTTCGGATCGGCGAATAGAATCCGGTTGCCCCCTTCAGGCGTGGCATTCACCTTATCGATCGCATCCTGGATATGCATCCTGGATTCGTTCATCACCTGCCTGCTCCGCGCAATTATCTGCTGCAGCTGGGTCGCTCCCAGCACGCCGCCGACCGCTCCGCCTGCGGCGCCTCCCAGATGAACGCCAAGCGCGATCAGGAATAATTCGACGGCGGCCAGATTGCTGTTCTCCGAGACCGGCTGGTAGTAGCCGGTCACGATGATCTTCGCCTTTCTAAACCGGCCGGCCACCTTCTTGAGCAGCGTTATCATATCGTCATGAAAAAACTTTTTCGTCAACGGCGCAAGATCCGGCCCGATCGGATTAAGAACGGTCGTAATGCCGATATCGTTCATCCCGCCATCCATCAGCACAAGATCGACGTAATCGTCGATGCCGGCGAACTCGTCCACCTGCTGCATAACGGTAGGATAGGAGGTGGGCACTTCGCCGGGCAAGCGGGGGCTCACCGTCGTATCCTCCGCGCCGATGGTTGCCCCGGAATGAGCAAGCACCGTTTTGTAAAAACCGATACCTCCTTGCTTGGCCTGAACCGCCGTACCGACCAGACTGTGAAACTTCTCCGGCTCCAGCAGCCCCTGGCCCCATTGGATCGAATCTCCTAACACGAGCATATGAACGGTATCCAGTACCAGACCTATATCGTTAGACGGCGTGCCATCGGACAGCATTACTTTCACGCTGACCGGCTCGCCCGCTTCACTCTCCTCCACATCCGTTGGACGGATAAGCGTGAATTCCAGCTCTGTCGGGCTGATGAACCGGACGTCCGGCATATTCAGATCGTTTACTTTGACCATCATCCCTTCGGCAAAGCCGCTTCCGGACAGCTTCACCTTGTCTCCCGGGCGGACGCGAGACTGACCGGCCGCTATTAATTTCGGCAGCACATAGATAGTGCCGCGGTTCGACAAGGTCCCGTCGCTCTGCTTGACTTGCACCGCATGACTGCCGCCTTGAAGCGCCGGAACGGTGAGCTGGAGCTGCGAATCGCTGTATACCTGCGTCTGGGCTGCCGCGCCGCCGACCGTCGCGACATCGCTTCTCGTGAACCGGCTGCCGTATAGGGTCACTTTATCGCCCGCGAAGGCCGAGTCCGGCGACGTCGAGTAAACGGCCGGCTCAAGCAGCTTCCGTCTATACTCATCCGCATCGATCGCTTTGAACGAAACCGGCTCGCCCTGCCAGTTCCCGTCTGTGCCTCGCAGTCCGGCAACGCCTGCCGCTCCTTGCGGACCCATTTGTCCGTTCGTGCGCGTGCCCGGGCCGCAGCCTTCGACCGACCAGACCGAATCGCCGACGGCGCCGCCCTCGCCTCCCGGTCCCGGAATGCCCGCCGATCCTCCCGCGCCGCCTCTGCCGCCTTCGACCGCTACGTTGAACCCGCCCGAATAATGATCGAGGACGGTTTGCGGCGCAAATAGCGAGAGCTTCCCGCCTCGTCCGCCGTCGCCGCCGTCGCCGCCGTGGCCTGCTACGCCTCCCCGGCCGCCATTGCCTCCCGAGCCGGCGCCGCTCTTGCAGAAGCCCCAACCGTCGGCTACCGCTTTCTTGCCTTTAGAGCCTTTGCCGCCGGCTTGCCCGTCCTGACCGTCGCCGCCGTCCGTCCCGTCCTGACCGCGCAGGTCAAAGATCGGACGGCCGATCATCTCCAGCACCCACACTTCCAATTCCGGCGCATGCGTGCCGTCAAACCCCGGCTCCCCCTTCACACCGGCGATCCCGTCTATGCCGGCCACGCCGCTTAGCGAATTTGAAATGCTTCTCTCAGGCGGCGGGGATAGCTGCGCTCTCTTCTGAGGCTTGCGGATATCCGGGCGCTCCCATGTGAATGTCACATTGGTTCCGACGGTTATTTTCTCCGCAAGCAGAATGAGGTATTTTTGCGGGTTCTTCAACACAACGGTCGTATTGCTCTCAAGATGAATTTCCTCGGCCACCCAATAAGCGGTATCCAGCTCAATGGTTCCCGCTGCCGTGACTGCCCCTCCCGCTGCAATGCTGCGTGGCGTCACCGCCTGGTAGGATCTAGGGATTTGGTACTTAGGAAGGTTCGGAATGTACGGGATTTTAGGGATAGTTGGAATCGTGGACTTATTGGGGATCGCAGCTGTCCGTTTCGGAAGTGGAACCGCTTTCAAAAACACGGCTTTGCCGCCGGTTGGGACCAGCTTAACCGAATCCTGAATTTGCGAATGTGCCGTAAACGCGGATTGGAATAAAGTTTCAGCGCCATAAACACTTGCGCTTGGTTTCGTGATCCCCGGCTGGGGGACGATCTTGCCCTGCAGACTCAGCTTGCCGAGACCGGACAGGCTCGTAATGCCGATCGACTCTAACACCGCTTTATGCTGATTGAGCTTGCTTTGCACCACATCGGGCGAGGCCAGAAACTGGGCTTTATTAATGACTGTCGGTTTAATCAGAAACTCGTTAGGAATTGAAACGTTGGGCATAAACAACTCTCCTTCAATTTCCATATTTTTATTCATTTAGTCATTCGATTGAAGTTGTTCGTGATTACGGAAATCAAATCCTTCCGCGAAAAATGTCACCCGCAGAAACAGGTAATTTCTACTATTAAATCAAAGAAAAAACCCGAATCCGTCACTTCCGTGACTAGTTCGGGCTTCCTAACAGAGAATCACTCAAATAAGTCGATTTGCTGCGGCGGAAGATCCTTCTTCTCATGCCCTAATAGATCCATGAGTTGAAAAGCATTTGATGCAGCGTCACCGCCGGAATTATTATTAAAAATGACGCAAATTTCCTTGGTATCTTTTTGGAGGCACTCAAGGTTATTCTTCCATTCAAGCAATTCTTCATTGCTGTAACGATACAGATACCTTACTTCTCTCCAGTTAGTTGTTCCGCTTGAGGTCCACCCTTGTGTGTTCCTACCGTGAAACCGTACTATTGTTAGATCATCATTGGATGGCTTCAAAACAGTCGGAATTGAACCTGGGAATACCTGAGGTTCATCACAAATGCTATGAATCCAACCTTCTTGCCGCATAAAGGATAACGTTTTCTCTCGCATTTCCGGGCTGAACCAGCTTTGATGGCGAAATTCAAGCGCTAATGGAATATTGCTCATTCGCTCTTTGGTCAAACGCAATACGTTTACATTTTTACGATCACAATCAAACCATGGAGGATATTGAAACAGGACCGCTTTTAATTTTCCGGCATGAATAACAGGATTGATTGACTCCCTAAAAGACTGAAACATCAAATCCATTTCTACATCCGAATATTTCTGCCGCGTATGTCCTGTCAGCCCTTGATAGGCTTTAATTAGAAAGGAAAAATCCGACGTTGTATCAGATATCCATCGCTCGTAAAGTTCCGATTTGTGGATTGCGTAATATGAACTATCAACCTCAACTATGGAATAATATTGGTTATATTCCTTTAGCTTTTGTTGAGGCTTAATTCCCTTACTATATATCAGATCGTGGTCGCCCCAACCAGCAAGACCAATGGAAATCATATATTCACCCTTTTTTTAAGAATAAACCGGTATAGCCCCCGACCCTTGATTTTCCCCATGCTTCATCCCGACGGCTACACTAAAGAATAACATCACGTCCAATGCATGCTCAAATATTTCATCTTGACCATCTTCATCATCATTCCCCGCCTTCTTATCATTATCATTGTCATCCGAAAGTGTTTACAACATCAAAACGTAAGAAACGGATTTTTTTTTTTACGTCACGGTTTGTTATACTGGGATTATCCTTGAACAGAAAAGGTGACGCAATGAGAAATAGTAAATCAACACGATTGTCTTCCCCGAGAATTATTATAATGGGGTTTGGCTTAGTCATACTAATTGGAACCATATTATTGGCTCTACCGCTGGCATCAGAAGCAGGCGAAAGCATAGGCATTCTAGATGCCTTCTTTACATCTGCTTCGGCTGTATGCGTGACAGGGCTCATTGTAGTAGATACTCCTTCTGCTTTTACTACATTTGGTGAGATCGTGATCATGTTTCTTATTCAGGTAGGTGGTCTTGGTTTCATGACTTTTGGAGTTATTATTGCGATCCTCTTGGGAAAAAGAATAGGGCTAAAAGAACGATTACTGATACAGCAGTCCACCAATACTTCCTCAGCTCAGGGTGTAGTGCGTTTATCATTAAACATTTTTCTTATTTCAGTTGTCATCGAAGCCATATCAGCCTTAATCCTAACATTCCGTTGGATGGGGGAGTACGGGTTTATGCGTGCGCTTTATTATGGAGTCTTTCACTCGATCTCGGCGTTTAACAATGCCGGCTTTGCGCTGTGGTCTGACAGCTTGATGCAATATGTTGGTGATCCTGTAGTAAATCTGTTGATTGCATTCCTTTTTATTACAGGCGGTATTGGATTTACGGTAATTCTAGATGTTTCGCGCAAAAGAAGTTGGAAGGATCTGTCCTTACATACCAAGCTTGTCTTATCAGTAACAGCCGTGCTGATTGTAGTTGGGACCATCATGATATTTGCTCTCGAATATAATAATCCTGCGACACTCGGAGACTTGTCGACAACGGATAAACTCTGGGCAAGTTTTTTTCAGGGGGTTGTTCCTAGAACGGCTGGCTTTAATACCTTGGATATAACGTCCATGATGGCACCTTCTCTTTTCTTTATTATTTTCTTAATGTTCATCGGTGCTTCTTCAGGGTCAACCGGCGGCGGAATTAAAACGAATACATTTGCCGTTCTTGTACTTTCCGTTTTCTCCACGATTAGAGGTCAGAGTGATACTCAGATCTATCAAAGAAGAATTGAACTTCAGTTTGTTATGCGGTCATTATCTGTCATTATTATATCCTTGGGCGTGGTGCTGGTCTCCGCGTTTTTATTGACCATCACGGAAAGAAACTCCATGGAAAACTTAGATTTCTTAACGATTTTATTCGAAGCAACTTCAGCATTCGGCACCGTTGGATTGTCTATGGGACTAACCTACGAACTTTCACCCTTAGGAAAAATTATTATTATATTTACAATGTTCATTGGAAGACTTGGACCGCTCACTCTGGCATTTGCGTTGGCTCAAGCATCCTATAAACAGTCATATCGATATGCAGAAGAGAAAATATTGATTGGTTAAACCAAGAAGCTTATATCTGCCAAAAGTCCAATCTAATCAAAACCAAGGGAAGCACGAGCGGCCCTTTGAGACTGCGGAAACGGATTGAACGTCCGCCTTTTAGAGCCGCTAGTTTATTGGCCAAAAAGAAGTTTAGTTGAACGCTAGGATTGTGAGGACGCTGAAGCTTTATTTCTCCGCTTACGGAAAATCAGAAAAAGCCCGATTCCATTGATTAAAATTAAACCAAAAATCGTATTGCCGAGTGGCGCCCATCCGTCCTCTCCTGTCAATAACAGCGACAGGACGACCTTTCCGATAAGTGTAATATTGATAATAATTATACCCAATTTCAGGGAGTGCCTCCAAAATGCCGCTCCGATTAAAACCACAAAGATCATCATGAAAATAAGTGTCGCAATTGCAGACACAGGATCGCTG
Source organism: Paenibacillus harenae DSM 16969 (assembly GCF_000422465.1). Classification (GTDB taxonomy): domain Bacteria; phylum Bacillota; class Bacilli; order Paenibacillales; family Paenibacillaceae; genus Pristimantibacillus; species Pristimantibacillus harenae. The sequence continues at coordinate 456,254 of NZ_KE383846.1, forward strand.
AGCAGCATTTTCTCGAACTCCAAAACGGTCTGCATTTGCGGATTAATCGTTTCCGGTGCGGGGAACCAGACCATGCTGCTCATCATGAGTACGAAAGTTGCAATTAATCCTTTCCAGCTGCGTTTGTAGGCGAAATAAGCTAAAATAATCAGAAAAATCGGGCGGATATACCAGCTTAACGGGTTAAGATGCCGTTGAAAGGCCCAATCCAACATTTCATTAATATCCAAAACGTTCACCCCTCTTATTTTTCAGGCGTTGCCGTTAATACATCGGCAGCAGCGCTGAACATCATATTTTCAACCTCCGAATAAATTTCCTTGTCAAAATCCTGTCTGTGAACGGCTATCAGCATAGCCGCACGCATAAAGCCGACAATGACCGACGGTTCTTTATTAATCATCTGTCCCAGTTGCTGTTGCTCTGTAATATAATTCATTAAGGGGACCACGTTCCGCTGCATTTTTCTTCCGACAAATTCAGGCGTTACTCTTCGCGTCACCAGTTCCATCTCTTCCGGATGAGTGATCAGCCTCTTCGTCAGCGGATTTGTATCCAATTCATGTACCATTTTCCGTAAATAGGCGATGACTCCGACGTGCGCATTCGTTGTCTCCGCAACAGCCTTCCATACCCGTTGTTCCATATCGGCCGCTTCCAGTTCCAAAAGCGCTAAATACATTGCTTCTTTCGAGTCAAAAAACACGTAAAATGTACTTTTTGCAATTCCAACCGCTTGAGTGAGCTGTTCAAGTGAAGTTTTCTTCAATCCTTGCGCAATAAATAACTTTTTCCCTGCTACGATCAGTTCTTGAAGAAGTTTTTCTTTTTCTGCGGGAAGGAATTGTGGCATTGGATCACGCTCCTTTTTACAAACAAAAAAACGTTTTGTATTTTTGTTTTTATAAGTACATATTACACCTGGAAAATTACGATGTCAAGATGTGTTTGATCTTAGACGGCAGCACGCAAAAGTTCCTTCATTATCGGAACAACCGCTATTGACAAACCAACTACTATGTGTTACTTTATAGAGGTAGTAAGTAATACTGAATATCAGTCATACAGAATAGTAGGGGTGATTGTGCTGGAAAACATAACGGAAATGCTCAAAGGCCTGCTTGAGGGCTGCGTCCTTGAAATTATAAGCCGCGAAGAAACCTATGGCTACGAAATCACGCGGCGGCTGAATGCCCTCGGCTTCACAGATGTTGTGGACGGGACGGTGTACACCATCCTGATCCGGCTTGAAAAAAGCAAGCTGGTGGAGATCACCAAAAAGCCCTCCGACATGGGGCCGCCGCGAAAGTTTTTCGCGCTCAACGACGCGGGGCGCGAGGAGCTGCGGAGGTTCTGGGGGAAATGGGAGTTCGTATCATCAAAAATTAACGAGTTAAAGGAGAAAAAATAATGAATTTTTGGGAAAAAATCACCGGCAGCGACATGACTAAAGAATTTAAAACGTTTGAATCGCGAGCCAAAAAGCTGCCGGCTGATTATCAAGCGGCATGGAAAAAAATTAATGCCAATCTTTGGCCGCACTCAGATTTTACCAGTCGCAACCTCATGCCAATTCTTGACGGTGTCCTTGGCCTGCTCGAAGAAACGGCGGCGGACGGTCAGCGTGTCCATGAGGTTTTGGGTGACGATATCAAAGGCTTTTGTTCAGCGCTGGCCGGCGAAGAAGGGGCAAAGTCTTATCGCGACAAGTGGCGCGAGCAGCTCAACAATAATATCGCTAAAAAATTAGGTAAATAGGAGGATAAAAATGAGCATACAAGATATCATCGAAGGCAAAAAAGAGTGGCGAGCGCATGTGGCGCGTGTCAAATCGCTCCCGCAAGATTATCGGATTGTTTATAAAGAGCTTCAAAAATATCTCTTTAAGGTCGGCCCTGTTGAGCTAACCGACGGGACGGGTTTGCTCTCGGGGATTGTCGATCTTTTTGAAGAGGGCGCGGCCTTGGGGAAAGGCGTGCTCGAAGTGACGGGCAGTGACGTAGCGGCTTTCTGCGACGAACTAATCAAAGATTCAAAAACTTACGCTGACATCTATCAGGAATCTGCCCACCAAGAAGCTAACAAGGCCATAAAAAAGGTTACGGATAAACCAAAGTAAAAGGGGGGATATCGGGATGGAAAAAGCAATCGAAGTAAAAGGACTGCAAAAATCCTACAAGCAGCATCACGTCTTAAAGGGCGTGGATTTCGAGGTGGAAAAGGGCAGTATTTTCGCCCTGCTCGGCTCCAACGGGGCGGGCAAGACAACGGTTGTCAAAATCCTCACCACGCTGCTCAAAC
>NZ_AULV01000013.1 GCF_000422465.1 Paenibacillus harenae DSM 16969
CACCCTCTCAGGTCGGCTACGCATCGTCGCCTTGGTGAGCCGTTACCTCACCAACTAGCTAATGCGCCGCAGGTCCATCTATAAGCGACAGATTGCTCCGTCTTTCCCAATCCGGTCATGCGACCAGATTGCGTATCCGGTATTAGCATTCGTTTCCGAATGTTATCCCGGTCTTACAGGCAGGTTACCTACGTGTTACTCACCCGTCCGCCGCTAAGTCACTCCCGAAGGAATAACTCCGCTCGACTTGCATGTATTAGGCACGCCGCCAGCGTTCGTCCTGAGCCAGGATCAAACTCTCCAAATTGGTTAGTTGATGACTCATTACTTCACTAGCTATTTTAAAACATTGTCGGATTTTGACGTGATCCATTTGTTCAGTTTTCAAAGAACTTGCTGTCACATTTTGTCGTGACAAGTAAATATATTATCACCCTCACTCGATGTTGTCAACAGATTAATTCATGTATAAATGATTCATTCTGTTGTCGTTGTCGAAGTGTGTCTCAGAAGCGACAAGAAATAATATATCATTTGCGAAAAAACATTGCAAGTTGAAATAAATGGATATTATAACAACATAGAAGAAGGCGCCTGAGCAGCATACAGCCCAAACGCCCTATCCCAAATCCGTCAACCGCCCATGCCCTTATTCACCCAATAAACGCAGCAGCTCGGCTTCGTCATCGATAATCGTTATACCCAGGTCTTGCGCTTTTGTCAGCTTGCTGCCGGCGCTTTCGCCCGCAATGACAAAATCGGTTTTCTTGGATACGCTGCCGGAAATCTTCGCGCCGCAGGCTTCCAGCTTTTTGGCAGCCTCATCTCTGGACATCGTAGGCAGCGTGCCCGTCAGCACGACCGTCTTGCCGCTAAATACGCTGTCCTGTCTTACAACGGTCTGCTGCTCGGCCTCGGCCTTGACGCCAAGCTCGCGCATGCGCGCTATGCTTGCGGAGGCAATCGGGTCGTTAAAATAATTGACGATGCTCTCGGCTACGATCCCTCCGACATCCGGCAGGGCGATAAGCTCCTCTACTCCCGCTTCCATGACCGCATCCAGGCTGCCGAAATGATCGGCCAGCATCTTGGTGGTTGCTTTGCCCGTGTTCGGAATCCCTAACGCGAATAGAAATGAAGCCAGCTCGCGGTCCTTGGACTTCTCGAATGCGTCAAGCAGCTTACGCGCCTTTTTCTCGCCAAACCGCTCCAGCTTGATCAGATCGTCGTAAGTCAACGCATAGAGATCGGCAGGATCCCGAACCTCGCAATCCTTATATAACTGCTCGGCGGTTGCAATGCTGAACGTGTCGATATCCATCGCATCGCGCGAGGCGAAATGCGTAATCCGGCCGATAATTTGCGGCTGGCAGCCTAGCCTGTTGTTACAGAACAAATGCGCACCGCGCTGCTCCAGCGCCGTCCCGCATGACGGGCACTCGACAGGAAAAACGATTTCTCCGCCCGGCTCCTCATCCGCCTTGCCCAAAATTTCCGGAATGACGTCATTCGAACGGCGAATGGCGACCAGCGTACCAAGCGCGTGCTTTAAATTTTTGCGTTCGATGTCGCCTATATTATTAAGCGTGCAATTCTGTACCGTGACACCTGCAAGCTCAACGGCTTCAACCCTTGCTACCGGCGTTATTTTGCCCGTGCGGCCTACCTCCCACGATACCGATTCCAGCACCGTCGTCGTTTCCTCGGCTTCGAACTTGAAAGCGACCGCCCAGCGCGGAAACTTGTCGGTATAGCCAAGCGCTTCGCGCGTCCGCATGTCCACAACCTTAATGACCGCACCATCAATGAGGAAATCAAGCTCCCCCCGCCGCTCCGTCACGAGCGCCAGTTCAGCCTGGACCTCTTCAATCGTATTCATATAACTGACATAAGGGTTCACTTTAAAACGGTTGTCTTTCAAAAACTGCTGCATCTCACGGTGATCCGCAAAAGATACGCCGTCCGCATAGCCAATATTATAGAAGAAGGCATTCAGCTTCCGTTCCGCCGTCGTCTTCGGATTCAGGTTGCGGAGGGCGCCTGCCGCCGCGTTGCGTGCGTTTTTGAGCGGCTCCGCGGCAGTTTCATTATATTTGGCCAGCACCGACAGCTGCATGATGCCCTCGCCCTGCACTTCGATAATGCCGTCCGTGAACGGAATCGTAAGCGGCACCGAACGGATCGTGCGCACCTGCTGCAATATGCCTTCGCCCACGACGCCATTGCCGCGAGTCGCCGCTTGAACCAGTTCGCCGTCCTCGTATGTCAGGTTAAGCGTCAACCCGTCGAACTTAAGCTCTACGACATAGGATGGCTGCGGCAAAGGCTCTTCATCCGGATGCTTCGTATTATAATCGTTAATCGCTCTGAGCAATCGGGTATTCCACGCAAGCAAATCCTCTGCGTCCTGCGCTTTGTCCAGGCTCCACAGCCTGGCGCGATGCTTGTAGGGCTCAAACCCCTTTAGAAGTTCGCCTCCAACCCGCTGCGTCGGCGACCCAGGCAGAATAACGCCTGTTGCAGCCTCGAGCGCGACAAGTTCATCATAGAATTTATCGTAATCCGCGTCGTCTACGGTCGGCTGATCCAACGTGTAATATTGATAATTATGCTCTGTAATGATCGCAGCAAGCTGCTGCATTCTCTCTAACTGAGCGTTCACGGGAGGCTCCTCCTTCTAATCGTCCAAAAATGGCAAACCTTACAGCTTCGTTATTGGAGCGAAGCTTGCTAGCAGTCGCTTGATGCCGGTCGGCGCGGGGAAAGCGATTTGAAGCTCCATATCGTTGCCCGTCCCCTTGACGGAAACAACGACGCCTTCCCCCCATTTGCCGTGCGCGACGCGATCGCCAGCGGCAAAATCACGCGGCGACGCGTTATCGCCCGCCGCGCCGCTGCCCTGGGCCGCCCGAGCGGCATCCTGCAGCGGCGTGCTTACCCGCACGCCGCCCCGGCCGCCCATCGCGGCCGGGGCCGTTCCCCCGATACCCGGGGAACGGCCCCCTGCGCCGGGCGCGCCGTAGGCTGGCGCGCGCCCGGCAACCCCGCGGCCGGCGGCGCTATGCGCAGCCGCGCCGCCGCTGATGCTGCCCGCGGCGGCGCCCAGACGCGCGCCTCCGCGGGAGAAGCTTCCTCCGGAAGAGGCGGATTCCCGCACGCTTTCCGGAATTTCCTGCAGGAAGCGCGAAGGAGCATTGCTGCCGGTCCTGCCGAACAGCGTCCGCATTCTCGCGCAGGTCAGGTAGAGCCGCTTCTCCGCGCGGGTGATGCCCACATACGCGAGGCGGCGCTCCTCCTCAAGCTCCTCGTTGTCGGCGAGCGCCCGGCTGTGCGGAAATACGCTTTCCTCCATGCCGATAATAAATACGACCGGGAATTCGAGGCCTTTGGCGCTGTGCATCGTCATCAGCACGACCGCGTCCTTGCTTTTCTCCGCTTCCTCTTCTTCCTTATTCAGCGTGTCGATATCGGCAATCAAGGCCAAATCCGTCAGGAAAGCGACAAGCGTCCGGTCTTCATTGCGTTTCTCGAAATCCATCGTCACGGAGAGAAACTCTTCGATATTTTCAAGGCGGGCCTTCGACTCCAGCGTATTCTCCTGCTGCAGCTCCAGACGATACTGGGACAGTTCCAGCACCTTCTCGGTGAGCTCCGTTACCGACAAGTATTCCACCATTCGCGTCAAATTGTCGATAATTTCATAAAATTCGCGAAGCAGCGTTCTCGTCCTTCCGTTCACCTCGACGCCCTGGAGGTCATTCAGCACCCGATAGATCGAAGTACCGCGCCGCGCCGCCTCCTCTGCCAGCTTCCCGACGGTCGTATCCCCGATGCCCCGCTTCGGCACATTAATAATACGCTGCAGGCTGATGTCGTCGTCCGGATTGGAGACAAGCTTCAGATAGCCGAGCAGGTCCTTGATTTCTTTGCGGTCATAGAACTTAATGCCGCCGACAATCTGGTAGGGAATATCCGATTTGATCAGTATTTCCTCTATCACCCGCGATTGTGCATTCGTCCGGTACAAAATCGCATGATCGGCGAATTTATAATGGCTGTTTACATTTTTGCGAATCTCGCCCGTCACGAAATATCCTTCGTCATGCTCCGTATCGGCTTGGTACAACGAAATGAGGTCTCCGGCGCCCTGGTCGGTCCACAGCTTCTTCGGCTTACGTCCCGTGTTCAGCTTAATGACCGCATTCGCCGCATCGAGAATATTCGCCGTCGAACGGTAATTCTGCTCCAGCATAATCGTCCGCGCTTCAGGGTAGTCGCTCTCAAAATTCAGAATGTTCGTAATGTCCGCGCCGCGCCAACGGTAAATCGACTGGTCGCTGTCGCCTACCACGCATATGTTATGATGCTTATCCGCAAGCATTCGCGTCAGCATATACTGCGCCCGGTTCGTATCCTGGTACTCGTCGACATGGATGTAGCGGAATTTATTTTGATAAAAATCAAGCACCTCGGGAACGTCTTTAAACAATTGAATCGTTATCATGATCAGATCGTCGAAATCGAGCGAATTATTGCTGCGCAGCCGCTTCTGGTATTTCTCGAACACTTGGGCCACGATGCCTTGAAAATAATCCCCGGCCTTCTGCCCGTACATCTCCGGCGAGATCAGCTCATTCTTCGCTCCGCTGATGGCGGCCTGCACCGCCTTCGGCTCGAATTTCTTCGTATCGATGTTCATATCCTTCATGCAATTTCGGATAACGGAAAGCTGGTCGGATGAATCCAAAATGGAAAAACTCGACGTGAAGCCGATCCGGTCGATATCTCTGCGGAGGATGCGCACGCACATCGAGTGAAAGGTCGATACCCAAATGTCGCGTCCCGACGGGCCGACCAGCGCGCTTACCCGGTCCTGCATTTCTCTTGACGCTTTATTCGTAAAGGTGATGGCCAAAACACTCCATGGCGCCACACGCTTCTTCTCTATTAAGTAAGCGATTCGATGCGTCAATACGCGCGTCTTGCCGCTGCCCGCTCCCGCCATGATAAGCAGCGGGCCGTCAGTCGCAAGAACGGCCTCCCGCTGCGGCGGATTGAGCTTTTGCACCGCTTGCTCGATGCCTATATGATTCAACATGCTTTCGGCTCCTTTGTTCGCATTTGTTCGCCTCTTCCCAGTGTAGACAACGGCCTCTCCCGTGTCAATTTGCAGCACGAAAAAAATGCCGCAAAAGTTGCGCCAAGCCGAAACGCCTGTCCGTGTCCTTGTCAGAGGACCCAAACCGTTTCGCGGAAAATTCCGAGCACATATAAGTGTAAAGCTTATAAAATCCTAGAATTGAAAAAATACCACCGTTCCATTTCCAGAGCGGTGGCTGTTTATTTGATTTGAACATATATCGGCCTAATCTTCGTTGAAGGCTTCGCGCCTGCGCCGAGGATAGAAGATTTTTTTGCCTATGTGAAAAAATGCGAAATGAGGCTGTTCTTCTCTCGGCATAATCGCAGCCCGCTACCTTATTCTCTTGCTGTCATCCCGCTTCCAGCTGTCTCCCGAACAGCCGAAACGGTGGACAACGCAGCCTGTAAATCGCTGTAAATAATGTTGCCGACAACGACGGTATGCGCCGCTTCAGCCGCTTGACGGGCTTTGTCCGCATCATCGATGCCGCCGCCGTAAAACACCCGAGCCTGAACAGCCGCTGCCCGCGCCCGCTTCACCAGCCGCATGTCGCCGAACCGTCCGCTGTACTCCAAATAGATGACCGGCAGACGCATGAGCCGGTCCGCCATCTGCACATGCGCAATAAGGTCAGCCTCGCTGATCGCCGTCAGTGCTCCCGTCAGCTTAGCTGCCGTCGCTTCTTCATTCAAAATAATATAGCCTTGTGCCGCAGTCTCCTCCCAAGGAACAAAGGAGCCATACTCCTTCAACCCCTCCGTCTGGCGCCCGTTAATCCATTCCGCCCGATTCGTATTCAGAACCAGAGGGACGAAATAACCGTCAAAGCCTGGAACGGCACCTTCCAGGGTAGACACCTCAAGCACGCAGTCTACCGCATACCTGCGGATGCGCGCCATGAGGTCGACAATTTTCTCAAACGTAACTCCGCTGGAGCCTCCGACGATAATCGCATCTGTGCCGGACATGCATACCGCATCCAGCGCTTCGTCGGACAGATCCCGGTCGGGATCAAGCTTAAACACATGCCTCCAGCCGGAAAACCACGCATCATTCATGAAAAGTCCTGCCTCGCTATAATTATTTAACCAGCTGACCGCGGGTAACGCCCAGCTGATTGATCGCCTTCAGGCTTCTCCAAACCTGGGTGCCGCTGATGCGGCCGTCGAGCGCGTCGCGGTAAAGCGACAGCACCTCGAGCACCTTCTCCGGCGTTTCCTCCAAAAATTCGACGCGGAAGTTCGATACGCCGAGTCCGACGAAATTGCGGATGTATTCCGCTCCCGATTGTTCAATCGCATTGTATACCGTATTGCGGCAGCCTTCATCGACGCGCACCGGGTGCGCCATGCCGATCCGGTCCTGCAGCGAAGCGCGCTGCTCCTCGCACGGCCGTCCGCAGTTCGTAAAGTCCGTCCCTTCGCTCATGAAGGTGCAGTAGACGCAGTGCTCCGTATGGAACATCGGCAGATGCTGATGGATAACGACTTCCAGCATCGAGGTGTCCGAGCTTTCAAGCAGATCGACCATTTGCTGAATATTAAGATCGTACGACGGCGTAATCAAATCCAGTCCGACCTCGGTAAACAGGTTGACCGCTTTATGGTTCGCCACATTGAGCGAGAAATCGCCGATCAGCTTAGGGAACGGCTTATTCGGATTGGCCGCGCGAGCCCGTAAATAGTAGTAAAGCGCACCCGTGTTGCGTACAAGAACCGCATCCGGCTGCAGCTTCAATATATTCGCGTGGTAGCCGTTCTCTCCCGGCATGTGAATGCGCGGCGTCGCCAGCGCGATCGGCTTGCCCGCTTCGCGCGCGGCAGCCACGGCCGCCGGAAATTGCTTAATGAATTCAAAGTCGGCATATACGTAAGACACGTCGGTCTTCACCGCTGCCTCGACCTGCTCCAGACTGCGGCAAAGCGCGATCAGATTGGCATCTTTGCCGCTGCGGGGCGCCAAAATATCCTTAGGCGCTTTATCGCTTTCGACGGCATCGGCAACCGTATTCTTCACATACAGCGGAGGCTTCGGACGCTCGCCAGCGAGCTGTTCAACCGCTTCGCGGCGAAGCCGGTTAAGCTCACGGATCGGCACGATTAAATCGCCCTGCAGGTCAACCTCCAGCTGTTCCAGCTGATAAACCGTTCCGCCAAGCCGGCCCAGTTGATCCTCAATCAGCGCGGCATCCATCGGACGCTTCTGCGCCTGCTCGAGCGGCAGCTCGGAAGCCACCTCGACGGTCGTCCCCTTCTGAACGTCCGTCCACCAGGTGCGCATCGGCTGGCCAAGCGCGCCGGTTACCCGGACATGAAGCGGAAATACGCGATACGGCTTTTCCGTTTCGAACGTCGCTCTCAGGCGTTTATCCAGCGCCGGATCGCTGGTCTTCCATACGCGGTCGCCGACATGAACCTTGCGCAAGTCCACATCGTTGCGGCCGGCTACGAGCTCAATCAACGTGCCTTCCTGCGCTTCGCCTTCGATCTTCACGCCTTGACGGCGAATATCGTAAACGCGTCCGCCCTCTTCCTTCTTCGTCGGATCGCCCGCGTCGAACACGATGCCGTCGCCGCGCTTCAGCGGCGCTTCGATCCGCAGCGTAACCGCATCGCGCATAATGCGTTCTACCCGGCCGAGGTATACCCCCCGGCTCTTAGGGAACGTCCCCTCTACAAGCTCCTTGTTGTTCGTTCCCTGCAGGAAACCGTGCGTGAAGCCGCGCGAGAAGCTCTGCTGCAGCTCACGCACGTCTTCGACCGACGGCTTCGACAGGTCGCCTTCGAAATATTTATCGATCGCGCGCCGATACTTGCTCACGACATTCGCGACATATTCCGGACTCTTGAGGCGTCCTTCAATTTTAAACGACGTGACGCCCGCTTCGATGAGCTCCGGCACGATATCGATCGCCGCCAAATCCTTCGGCGACAGCAAATACGCGATGTCTCCCATCGGCTTCACCTCGCCGTCGACCATCAGATCATACGGCAGCCGGCAAGCCTGCGCGCATTCGCCGCGGTTCGCGGAACGCCCTCCCCACATTTCCGAGGTGAGGCATTGTCCGGAATACGATACGCACAGCGCGCCGTGCACGAATACTTCCATCGGCAGCTTCGCCTGCTCGCCGATCGTGCGAATTTGCTTCAAATTATTTTCGCGCCCGAGCACAACCCGCTCCAGCCCGAACGGCTTCGTGAACTCAACAGCTTCAGGCGACGTTATTGTCATCTGGGTCGAACCGTGAATCGGGAAGTCCGGCGAAAGCTCGCGAATCAGCTTGACAAGACCCAAATCCTGCACGATCACCGCATCAACCCCGGCATCGATACACATTTCAATCAGCTTCTGCGCATCCCGCAGCTCGTCCTCGAATACGAGAATGTTAAACGTCAGGAAGCCTTTTACGCCATACGTATGAAGAAACGCCATAATTTCCGGCAGCTCCTCGCTGCGGAAGTTGTTCGCGCGGGCGCGGGCATTGAACTTCTCAACGCCGAAAAATATCGCGTCGGCCCCGTTCGCTACGGCTGCCCGCATGCAATCCCAATCGCCGGCCGGAGCCAGCAGCTCGATATCCGATCTATTTAATGTTGTTTTCATTTATTGGTTAATTCCTTTCATTCCAAGCGTAAACGGCTCACGCCGCTGTTCTTACCAGTGTATCAAACCGCGACCCGCTAATCCACCACACATTGCTGCCGGCAATCGCACAAAAAAAATACCGGCTCCCGTCAAAGGGACACCGGTATGAATAGCTTTAGTTAAAACGAATGGATTGGACGGTATCGTTGATGCGCTGTACATTACTTGGCGTTGCATTTGCGTCATAGAGCACGAAGTAATAGACTAATGGTCCGTTGGCCGTGTCGGCGATGTAGAAAATCTCGGAATAGGGCATGCCTTCATCCGGCTCAGCCGTATGACCTACAAATTTATACACCATCTTGCCATTTACCTGTATCATAGTTGACTCTTTAAGAGTCGTTCCTACTTCCGCGGCTTCGGCACTTCTCGTATATGCCGTGATATCTGCCAGAATAGATGAAGCATTACCTTCCGCCGCATAGATCGTCATTTCGCCGCCGGAGAAGGAATAGTACACTTCATCCTCGTTGAAATTATTTTGCACGCCGTACCAGTAGGCCGGAATTTCAATCGAATAGCCGTACATTGAGCTGCGTTTCGTTACTTTTTTGCTGCGGTCTACAAAATCATAATCGTTCTCTACCTGATCAAAGTTTTTCTCGATGTAAGCCGTATCGATATCCAGAGACGCCATTGCGCTATTATAAATTTCATTGCCCTTCGAACCGTTAAAGAGATCGTAATAAAAATCGATGGAATAGCGGTAATTGCCGGCTATTAGCAAAACCTCGTTGCCTTTTATCCAATTTTTCAAGTCATACGTATATTCATAGCTTAAAACAAGCGCATTCCCATCTTGAAGCTTTAATGGCGACGTCGTAATGCCCCGCACATAATTGCTCGCAAAATCGTCGCGAATGTCCGCTTCCCTGCGGGCAGCCCATTTCTCTAACGTATCGCCTTCAACCGCTGATGATAACGAAAAGTACAAGGATTCATTTTCACTGTAATAAGCCGGCTTCGCGCTCTTATTATCATTGTACCAACCGGTCGGCAGCTTAACCGTTAAGCCAAAATCAACGTCTTTAAAGGTAATAACCCCGTTTACTACCTTTGTGATATCTTTAACCGCTTTATCCGTGGCGTTAAACGAAGGCTTGAAACTGTTCAGCAATACGTCATAATTTTTCAACACCGACTTATCCGCGCCTTGTGCGCCGACGATAACGATATAGAAATTTTCGCCTTGCTGGATTCCCCGATACTCATAATGCGTTTTATCTTGCTTGGTATAAGTTACCAGCTTCTCGAAGCTTAAGCCGCCGACCGAAATCGTCCGTTCATCAACCGTATATTCATCGCCTTCAAAATAACCGTTAAGCATATCGCGCTGTTCCTCGCTTGTCAGCTCACTGTCGCCCGTATGCTCGGTAATGACGATGACTTGAGCCGCTTCCTTCGCATCCGCCCATTTCACATAGTCGCCGCTGTCGCTTTGCATCACTTGCACGAGACCTGCCGGGTAGTTCATCGACCATCCGTAGTAGCTGTCGCCGACCTTCGTCTTATTGAAATCGGCGTCGATCGACGTTCCGCCGGCATCTGACAATTGTGCGCGAGAGCCGGTAATAACCGTTTCTTTGGTTGCTTGGTCAACTGTAATAGCCGCACCGAATGCTTCAACGATGACGCGAAGCGGAACCATGGTGGAGCCCTTTAAGACAACGGGAGCCACCGCAACCGTCTTCACCGCTCCGTTTACTTTAACCGACTTGCTTCCGAATGTTAAAACGACTTTACGATCGTTGTATGTCAACGTAATGATGTTGCCGTTCTCCAGCTTAAGTCCTGCGCCAAAAGCGTTTGTAATGACCTTAAGCGGAACCATCGTTGTTCCGGCCGTTACAAACGGCGCTATGACTGTTGATGCCGTACCGTTAATTTTAACCGTCGGGCTTCCCGCTTTTAAACGAATTTCCACCTTCTCCGCAGTACCGGAGGCGAATACGGCAATCGGCATCATTGACAAGATCAGCAATGCCGGCAGCAGCAGGGTGATCATTTTTTTAAACAAGTTATTATAGTTCGACATATTATGGCTCCCTTTAAGTTGAATGATTGCAAATGATGATAATTACGGTATGGATTATTCTTCTGACAACGTCAGCTTGCGCGTGACCAGATCGCCATCGATTTGTAGCATGACCTCCACTTGCTGCCCCGGCAAATAACTCTTCAGAAGCTCGTTGAGCTCGACAATCGTCGACACTTGCTTGCCCGCTACTTTATATAGCTGATCGCCGCTCTGGATCCCGGCCTTCTTCGCCGAATCTGACGTAACGGTCTTTACCGTAAGCGGATCCGATGACGGAATGCCGATAACGGCCGACCAGCTTTCCTCCAGCCCGATACCGAGCGAGGCGCGTTTGACAAATCCGTATTTGAAAAAATGATTCGTAACGTATTGCACGGTATCCGAAGGAATGGAAAACCCGAGATTGTCCACCCCGACTTCTACGAATTTCTGGGAATTAACGCCGATGACCTCGCCTTTCATGTTGACGAGAGGTCCGCCGCTGTTGCCCGGATTAATCGCCGCATCGGTTTGCAGCAGATTATAAGCCGATGAAACGCTGCGGTTCATGCCGCTGACGATGCCGCTTGTCGCTGTGTTGCGAAGCGAGAACGATACCGGCGTACCGATGGCGATAACCGTTTCGCCTACCTGCACCTTTAACGGCGCTGCCGCGAATTTGGCAATCGGGAGTTTCGAAGCTTTTATCTTGACCAGCGCCAGGTCGCTTGCTTCATCGTAATGCGTACGCACCGCATCGAATTGCTTGCCGTCGGCGGTAACAACGACCAAATTCGTCATAGCCTCCACGACATGCGCGTTCGTTACGATCCAGCCGTCTGAGCGGATGATGACTCCGGTCCCATGAGCGAGAGCATATCGCGGATCCGCCGAACCGACATCCTCCGGCTTGCCTATTATGGCTACAACGGAAGGCGAAACCTTCTTAATGACTGACGGGATGTCTGCCGGCGTGTACGCATAGGTGTTTGTCTTTGAATCAAAAGTACCGGTTCCGCCAAGCGCCGCCGTTAACGAGCTTGCTTTGACATATACTTCGCCGTTAATTTTTGTGGCATTCAAGGCGTACGGCGCGGTCATACCGGCTCCTGCAGCCCATGCCGTTCCCGCAGCAGCAAGCGCCCCAAGGACGATGAAGCTGCATATGCGAAGCATACTGCGTTTCATGAAGTCACTCTCCTTATCTCTATACCGTGCAGCATGCCGCACGAAGCTGCCGTTTCATACAGCTATATGAAATTACAGGTAATTAGTAGTATAGAATATATTGCCAATCCTTACAACGGAAATTTACAAGATTTATAGGAAAAAAGAACGATGACAATCGACCCCCATCCCGCTGTATGCTAGTTTTGTTTTGTTATTATGCGATTTTGTCAAATGTCGTTTCGATTATGTGTTCTGCAAGCGGAAGTGGTATACTAGGAGAGACTGCTAAAACAATCCATTTGGTGGATTTAGGAGGTAAGATTATACATGAAATTAGGAGTATTTAGCGTTCTTTTTGCACAAAAGCCGTTCGAGGAAGCGCTCGACTATATTGCCTCCAAGGGACTTGAAGCGATCGAAATCGGAACTGGCGGCTATCCGGGAAATGCGCATTGCGATCTTGACGGCTTGCTTGCAGACGAGGCAAAGCTGAAAGCGTTTAAGCAGGCGGTAGAATCGCGCGGTCTTATGATCAGCGCACTGAGCTGCCATGCGAATCCGCTTCACCCGCAGAAGGCGATTTCTTCGGAACATGACGCTGTAATCCGCAAAACAATTGAGCTTGCCAACCGTCTTGAAATCTCTGTGGTGAACACTTTCTCCGGCTGCCCGGGCGATCATGAGGATGCCAAATATCCGAACTGGCCGGTTGCTCCTTGGCCGAACGATTACCAGGATATTCTGAAATGGCAATGGGAAGCAAAAGTTATTCCATATTGGTCTGAGATCGGAAAGCTTGCAGAAGCAAGCGGGGTAAAAATCGGCCTTGAGCTGCACGGCGGATTCTCCGTACACAGCCCGGCAACCATGCTGCGCCTTCGCGAAGCGGCCGGCAGCGCAATCGGAGCTAACCTCGATCCAAGCCACATGTGGTGGCAAGGAATCGATCCTGTACAGGCTGTACATATTCTTGGACGCGCGGGAGCTATTCATCACTTCCATGCGAAGGATACGACGATCGACCCGATTAACGTCAATCATCACGGCGTGACAGACATGCAATCATACGCGCTCATGCTTGACCGCGCTTGGCAGTTCCGTACTGTCGGCTATGGACATGACCTCAAAACATGGGCAGACATCCTTAGCGCGCTCCGCCTTGTCGGTTACGATTATGTTGTCAGTATCGAGCACGAGGACGGCCTGATGTCGGTAGACGAGGGCTTTACGAAGGCTGTTCAAAACCTGCAGCAAATTCTGATCCGCGAGCCGCTTGGCGAAATGTGGTGGGTATAAGCTTTAATCGGGTAAGAGGCTACCCATTAGTTGAGTAGCCGACCTCCCACACCACCGTACGTACCGTGGCGCACAAGAAAAGGTCTGCCGGACTTGTCCGGCAGACCTTTTCCTTTTTCCATTCTATGGCTTAAGCTAACCAAATCTGAGTAATCATAATAAAATCGATCAACAGAAATAACGCGAGTGCTACAAACGTAAATCCGATCGCAAACAGATTTTTCTTTGGACGAGCACTCAGCAGACGAACGAAACCGATAGCAATCAATACGGTAAACGCAAGCATGAACCAATCGAAGGTGTTAATTTTACTTGCCGCTTGAGCTGCTTCTTCTGCTAAAAACATGAAGGGACCTCCTTTTATTCGCACGTAACCTATTTTACTCTATGTTAGCTTTAACTTGCTGCCGGCGCAAGTCTGAATCCGGATTCGTAACAACTTTGTCACGATTTCCGGATAATTGCTTCAATATAATTAAAGCAAATGAATCGCATAACAAAGTCTTATGACCAGACTTCCCCCATCCATTGTAGCTATACCTAAAATATGATACCATCAACATAGTATATTCATACCAAGTTCGTCGGATTTTAAAGGTATGAATGCCACACACAAGGGGGATATACAAATGGCTTACGAACCGATTTGGATGAACGACCCTTCCAAATTGAATAAATTCGAATTTGTTAAAATGGATAAGGACGGCCTCGACGTTATCCGAACCATTATCGAGAAGTATTCCAAAGAAGGCTACTCTTCGATTCCGGAAGATGACATGAACCGATTCAAATGGGCTGGCGTCTATGAGCAAAAGCCTCGCGACGGCCATTTCATGATGCGGATTCGCATTAACAGCGGCATTATGACAACCGAACAAGCCCGCATGATCGCTTCGATCGGACGCGACTACGGCCGCGATCTTATTGACGTTACGACGCGCCAGGCGATTCAATATCACTGGTTGAAGGTTGAGGACCTACCGGATATTTTCAACCGGCTCGAGCAAGTTGGCCTATACAGCTTCGAGGCTTGCGGCGACTGCCCAAGAACGATTGTCGGTAATCCGCTTGCAGGAATCGATAAGGACGAACTCATGGATACGACCGCGATTGTCGAGGAAGTGAACAAGTTCTATCTCATGAATCGCGATTTCTCGAATCTGCCCCGCAAATATAAAATGTCCATCTCTGCCAATATCTATAACAACGCGAACGCTGAAATTAACGACCTGGCATACGTCCCTGCTACAAAAGTGATTGATGGAAAAGAAGTCATTGGATTCCATATTTTTGTTGGCGGCGGTTTGTCCGCTAAGCCGCACCTGGCGAAGCCAATCGATATTTTTGTTCGTCCGGAAGAGGTATTAAAGGTGTCCATCGGCGTAACGACGATTTTCCGCGATTACGGCTACCGCGAGAAGCGTCATCAAGCTCGTTTGAAGTATTTGGTTGCGGACTGGGGCCCTGATAAATTCAAAGAAAAGCTGATCGAGCTTATCGGCGATATGCCTTCCCGCGGCGAAGACAAAACGGTCGGTTGGCAAGCGGCTTACTTCGACGGCGTACATCCTCAGAAGCAGGAAGGCTTGAATTATATCGGTTTGAACGTTCCAGTCGGCCGTACGAATTCGGAAGAGCTGGAACAGCTTGCAGACATTGCCGAGAAATTCGGAGACGGCAAAATTCGCACGACGATGTCGCAAAACATTTTGATCGCCGGCATTCCGGACGATAAGGTCGAAGAAGCGCTTCAAGCTCCGGTATTTGAACGCCTGACGCCGAACCCTAAAAACTTTATGAGCCGCACGGTTTCCTGCACGGGAAATGAGTTCTGCAACCTGGCTATTGTGGAGACCAAGGAATACGCCCGCGTCGTTGCCCAATACCTGGATGAGAACGTCGAGCTGGATGAGAAAATCCGCATCCACTTTATTGGCTGCCCGAACGCTTGCGGCCAGAAGCATATTGCCGATATCGGTCTTCAAGGCTCGCTGGTGAAGACGCCTGAAGGCATGGTAGATGCTTACGATATCGCTGTTGGCGGTATTCTCGGACCGGATGCCAAATTCAATACTGCGCTTAAGGGCCGTGTCAAAAGCGAAGATGTCGGCAGCGTATTGAAACAGCTGATTGAATTCTATAAAGAGCAGCGCAGTGCGGGTGAAAGCTTCCATACCTTCGTCAATCGCGTTGGCGTGCCTGCATTCCAAGAAAAGCTTACTGCAATTTTAGCAGGATAAACACAATTGTAAATTCTGAAAAACCATTGACAGTCTGGCATATTGCCGATTGATCGATGGTTTTTTTGCATGTTTTCAACCTATCGATTATTCAAAAGATTAACCACTTTCTTTTAAAAATGGCTTTGTCTGTAACGGACACGAACAGTAAACTTCGACGGGCAGCATATTCCTGTTACGCTAACGTGCAGGCTAAATGTAATTGATTTAAAAAATAATCCACCAAATATTTGGTTGCTATCGTGGTACAATTCGTATTAATATTCATTGGGTGGTGAAGGGTATGAAAGATGAGGTCTATTTATATAATCACGCCCGTTGGGAAGCGTTAGCTAAAGCAAATGCTTTATTCACGCGTCCAATGACCGATCTGGATAAAGAGACGGCCCGGGATTATTTAGGATTGGATCGGTTAGGAGTAGCTGGTGATTTATCAGGAAAAAAAGTTCTTTGTTTGGCAAGTGGCGGAGGACAACAGTCGGTTGCATTTGCATTGTTGGGAGCCGTTGTATCCGTATTTGATATTTCTCCGTCCCAATTGCAACGTGATAAGGCTGGCGCGGAACATTATGGTCTTGAGGTTAGTTTATTTCAAGGCGATATGCGTGATTTATCTTGTTTCGACAACGATTCGTTTGATATAATCTGGCACCCTTACTCCCTTACTTTTGTTCCAGATTCACGAGTCGTATTTCATGAAGTATCCCGTATTCTCAAAGTAGGTGGGCTTTATCATTTAATGTGTGCGAATCCATTCTTCTTCGGACTCACACATAATGCTTGGAACGGGGATGGCTACATAATAAAGCTTCCCTACGAAGATGGAAATAGGACCACTTATCCCGATCAAGAGTGGGTTTATGACCGGTCTCAGTCCTTGGATAACATACAAGAGCCCATAGAATACAGGCAAACATTAAGCCGAATTATGAATGGTTTAATAAAAGAAGGGTTTGTTTTGGCTTACTTGTCTGAAATTAAAAGTAACGATCCTGAGTCGCTGCCTGGAAGTTGGGGGCATTTTACCGATGTGGCTCCACCGTGGTTGGAGTACATCTGGTACTACTATCCAAATTTTTTGGAGAAAATTGAAATAACTAAATAAGAACCCCGACATTTGTTCAACTAACGAGGAACGAGTTCAGTCACCGCCTTAATAAGAGGCGGTTTTCTTTTGCTCGGTAATCAACATTTAACAATAACAGTGCCTTAAAAAAAAGGGTGAATATCAGTACGAGTAACCCCTACCGAAATTCACCCTTAATCCTCTATTTATTCCGCCGCGGCGGCTACTCTTTCTTGCGCTTTATGCTGTGCGATTGTCCGTTCGCGGTCGCGCTCCAGAATCGGCTTCAGATATTTGCCCGTATAGGATTGCTCAACCTTAACCACCTGCTCGGGAGTGCCTGTTGCGACGATCGTTCCGCCGCCGTTGCCGCCTTCCGGCCCCAGATCAATTAAATAATCCGCCGTCTTGATGACATCCAGGTTATGCTCAATGACGAGCACGGATTCCCCTGAATCGACCAGACGGTGCAATACGGTTAACAAACGGTCAATATCATGAACATGCAAGCCGGTTGTCGGCTCATCCAAAATATATAGGGTTGTGCCCGTTGAGCGGCGGTACAGCTCTGCCGCCAGCTTCACGCGCTGCGCTTCGCCGCCCGACAGCGTTGTCGCAGGCTGCCCCAGCTTCATGTAACCAAGTCCAACATCCAGCAAGGTCTTAACCTTCCGATGAATACGCGGGAGGTTCTCGAAGAAGGAGCATCCGTCCTCGATCGTCATCTCCAGCACCTCTGCGATGTTCTTGCCTTTGTATTTCACTTCCAGCGTCTCCCGGTTGTAGCGCTTGCCCTTGCAAATCTCGCACGGCACGTAAACGTCAGGCAGGAAATGCATTTCGATCTTGATGATACCGTCGCCACGGCAAGCTTCGCAGCGGCCTCCCTTCACGTTAAAGCTGAAGCGGCCCTTCTTATAGCCGCGGACCTTCGCTTCATTCGTGCTGGCGTACAAATCGCGAATATCGTCGAATACGCCGGTATACGTTGCCGGATTGGAACGAGGTGTCCGGCCGATCGGCGATTGGTCGATGTCGATAACCTTCTCCAGATGCTCCAGACCGCGCATTTCTTTGTACTGCCCCGGACGCACCTTCGCTTTATTTAAGTCGCGAGCTAACGTCTTATACAAAATCTCGTTAACAAACGTTGATTTGCCTGAACCCGATACGCCCGTAACGGCGGAGAACACGCCGAGCGGAATTTTGACATTCACGTTTCGCAGATTGTTCTCCTTCGCGCCTCGGACCTCAAGCCATTTGCCGTTTGTTTTACGCCGTTCCATCGGCACCTCAATGAACTTGCGGCCGCTCAGATATTGACCGGTGAGCGAATTCTCATCCGCCATAACTTCTTTAGGCGTTCCCTGCGCGATGACCATACCGCCGTGAATGCCGGCGCCAGGCCCGATATCGATGATATAGTCGGCAGCCAGCATCGTGTCCTCGTCATGCTCGACAACGATCAGCGTGTTGCCCAGGTTGCGCATATGCTCAAGCGTCTGGATTAAGCGGTCGTTATCCCGCTGATGAAGACCAATGCTCGGCTCGTCCAAAATATAGAGGACGCCCATCAGACTCGAGCCGATCTGGGTAGCCAGTCTAATCCGCTGCGCTTCGCCGCCGGATAACGTTCCGGCCGCGCGGCTTAACGATAAGTACTCCAAACCGACATTGACGAGGAAGCCGAGGCGGCTGTTAATTTCCTTCATAATGAGACTTGCGATCACCATTTCCTTCTCGCTAAGCTTGAGACCGTCAAAATAACGGCTCGCTTCTCCGATCGACAGCGATGTGACCTGCGAGATGTTCTGCGATCCGATGGTCACCGCCAAACTTTCCTTACGCAGACGATGGCCTTTGCAGCCGGCACAGGGCTTTGCGCTCATATAACCTTCAATATGCTCGCGCATCATATCCGATGCCGTATCCCTATACCGGCGTTCCAGATTGTTCACGATACCTTCGAAAGGAACATAAGCTTCCTTGCGGTGGCCGAAATCATTTTCATAAAGGAAGCGAACCCGCTCTCCTCCCGTTCCGTGAAGCAGCTTCTTCATCTGCTCGGCGGACAGCTCCGATACCGGCACATTTTGCGGAATGCCGTAATGCTCGCAAACCGCGCTCAGAAATTGCGGATAATAGTTCGACGTGCTTCCCGCCCATGCGAGGAAAGCCCCGTTCTCAATCGCAATGCTTCCATCCGGAACTAACAAGTCCGGGTCGACGATCATCTTCACGCCTAATCCGTCGCAATCCGGGCATGCGCCGTAAGGGCTATTGAAGGAGAACATCCGCGGCTCCAGCTCGTCAATGCTGAACCCGCATTCCGGGCAAGCGAGATTCGAACTGAACAGCAGCTCCTCCTGATCGATAATATCCACCAGCACCCGGCCCTCGGACAATTTAAGCGCCGTCTCGAGAGAATCCGCCAGCCTGCTGTGAACGTCTGATCTCACAACGATACGGTCGACGACAACCTCGATGCTGTGCTTCTTGTTCTTCTCAAGCTCAATCTTCTCGCTGAGCTCTCTCAACTCGCCGTTCACGCGTACACGTACGAATCCCTGCTTCTGGACATCGGCCAGCAGCTTCGTATGCTCGCCCTTGCGTCCGGAAATAATGGGAGCCAAGATTTGAAGCTTCGTCTTCTCCGGATACTCCATGATGCGGTCGACCATTTGCTCGACCGTCTGCGACGTAATTTCGATGCCGTGCTCCGGACAATGAGGCTTTCCGATTCGGGCAAACAACAGACGCAAATAATCATAAATCTCGGTTACCGTTCCTACCGTCGAACGAGGGTTGCGGCTGGTCGTTTTCTGGTCGATGGATATGGCGGGAGACAACCCGTCGATCGAATCGACATCGGGCTTCTCCATCTGTCCGAGAAATTGACGGGCATATGCGGACAGCGACTCGACATAACGCCGCTGGCCTTCCGCATAAATGGTATCAAATGCCAACGAGGATTTGCCGGAACCGCTTAGCCCCGTCAGTACGACAAACTTGTCACGCGGTATCGTGACGTCAATATTTTTGAGATTGTGGGCGCGCGCGCCCTTAACTACGATTTTATCGCTAGCCAAATCCGTTCTCCTCCTACTTATCCCATCTCGGCGCGCAGCTCAAGCAGCGCGTCGCGCAGCTCTGCAGCGCGTTCGAACTGCAAGCTCTTCGCGGCTTCCTTCATTTCCGCTTCGAGCCTTTGCACAAGCGCGAGACGGTCTTTCTTGGACATCTTCCCGGTGTCTGCGCCGGTTAAGTAGTCGGACTTCTGCTCCGCCACCTTCGTCGCCTCGATCACGTCATGCACTTTCTTCCGTATCGTTTGCGGCGTTACGCCATGCTTCTCATTGTAAGCAAGCTGAATGGTGCGCCTACGTTCGGTTTCCTTGATCGCCCGATCCATGGAGTCGGTGATCTTGTCGCCGTACATAATGACGCGGCCCTCGCTGTTTCTCGCCGCGCGTCCGATCGTCTGTATAAGAGCGCGGTCTGAGCGCAGAAAACCTTCCTTATCCGCATCGAGAATGGAAACGAGCGATACCTCGGGTAGATCCAGGCCTTCACGAAGGAGGTTGATTCCGATCAGCACATGGAATACGCCGAGCCTCAAATCACGCAATATAGCTAATCGTTCCAGCGTCTTAATGTCGGAATGGAGATAGCGGACTTTAATGCCTACCTCCTTCATGTAGTCGGTCAGATCCTCCGACATTTTCTTCGTTAACGTCGTGACGAGCACCCGTTCGTCCTTCGCGATTCGCTCGCGGATCTCATGCAGCAGATCATCAATCTGACCCTTGGTTGGACGAACCTCGATGATCGGATCTATCAATCCCGTCGGACGGATGATTTGCTCCGTCATCCTGTCGCAGTGCTCCAGCTCGTAAGGTCCCGGCGTTGCAGAAACATAAATCAGCTGCTTCGCTTTCGCTTCGAATTCCTCGAAGCGAAGCGGCCGGTTATCCATCGCCGACGGAAGGCGGAAGCCGTGATTCACGAGCATTTCCTTCCTCGCCCGGTCGCCGTTGAACATCGCCCGGATCTGCGGCAACGAGACATGCGACTCGTCGATGACGATCAGCATGTCATCGGGAAAATAGTCGAGCAGCGTATATGGCGTCGCTCCGCGCTCCCTGAACGTAAGCGGGCCCGAATAGTTCTCGATGCCCGAGCAGAAGCCCATCTCCGCCATCATTTCCAAATCGTAGCGCGTGCGCTGCTCCAGCCGCTGCGCCTCCAGCAGCTTGCCCGCTTCCCGCAGCTCGGCAAGACGCTCCTCCAGCTCCCGCTCGATATTGACGATGGCTACCTTCATCGTATCCTCATGCGTAACGAAGTGAGAAGCCGGGAAAATCGCGATATGCTCGCGTTCGCCGACAATCTCTCCGGTCAGAACGTCGATCTCCGATATCCGTTCGATCTCGTCTCCGAACAGCTCCACCCGGAGGGCACGTTCATTATTGGCGACCGGGAAGATTTCCACGATGTCGCCGCGTACGCGGAACGTTCCGCGCGTAAAGCTGATATCGTTCCGTTGGTATTGTATATCCACAAGCTTATGCAAAATCGCGTCGCGAGGCTTCTCCATGCCTACCCGCAGCGAGAGCACCAGGCTCCCGTACTCCGTCGGCGAACCGAGACCGTAAATACACGATACGCTCGCAACGATAATGACATCGCGGCGGTCGAATAGGGCGCTTGTCGCGGAGTGCCGCAATTTATCAATTTCATCATTGATGCTTGAATCCTTCTCAATAAAGGTGTCGGTTGAAGGAATGTAGGCTTCCGGCTGATAGTAGTCATAGTAGCTGACGAAGTATTCCACGGCATTATCGGGGAAAAAGCTCTTGAACTCGCTGCACAGCTGCGCAGCCAGCGTCTTGTTATGCGCGATAACGAGCGTCGGCCGATTCAGCCTTGCGACCGTGTTCGCGATCGTGTACGTCTTGCCCGTGCCCGTTGCCCCAAGCAAGGTTTGATGCCTCTTGCCCGCCTTGACCCCTTCGACAAGCTCCTCGATCGCCTTAGGCTGATCGCCCTGCGGCGTATAATCCGATTTCAATTCGAACAGCTTCGTTGACTTAGTAAGCTCGCTCACAGCTGTCATCCACCCCCATCATCCCTTATCCTCTTAACATTATAGTCAAATCGTTTAAGAACTCTACATGACTGAATAAAATAAGAATGTTTGTTCCCGTCTATTATAGCGTTTAATGTAAGAAGGCGCAAGATCACAACCATTTGGAGAAATTTTTAACCTTGAAGACTTGATTGGCCCGCTGCAGCGGCATAAATAAAAGCAAAGGCTGCCGCGGCAGCGCTTTGCTTTTCGTTAGAACAAGGATTTATTTTCACAATACACGCACTCACCGGACCGTTCTCTTCCCCGCCCTCTTCTCAAGCCACTCCCGGTACCATAAATCGACTTGCACAGGGATCGACAGACCGAGCTCCGACTTCATTTTCTCATTCAGCTCCGCATAGTAGGCCGCCACTTTATCATACTGCCCGCTCTCATCATACAGCTGCAGCAAAATGAACCCTTCTTCCTCGTTATACGGATCGATATGCTGAATGCGCTCATAGAGCTGAAGCGTGTAAGGATGTCCGCGGTCCGCTTTTAAATAATAGCGGCCCAGCTCGCGGGCAAACGCAAGCCAAAGTCTGCGGAGACGCTCACGCTCATGCTCCGCCCAAACGTAGCCGTAATCCCGTAAATAATCGCCTTCATACTCCATTAACAGTTGAAACCGTTCCTCATGATTCGCTGAAACCTCGGTACCCAGCCTCCCAAGCCTCTCTTCCCATTGCTCTTTATCCAGAAGCGCTTCGCCCATTTCCAGAATATAGCCTTCCTGTATGTTTGAATTATGAATCGTAATTTCCATCCCCATCGCCTGCAAACATTGCCTGATTTGATAGACGGCCGTATACAGCTGAGCCATTGCCCGCTTCATGTCCATGCTGGGAAAAAACATCTCCAGGAGCATCGATTTATGCACAATCCGGCCTCTATTGTGAAGCAAGTAAGCAAACATTTCCTGCGCCTTCGCCGTCCGCCATCTTGGCAGCTCGGGCATTCTTCCTAAGGATTGGAACTTTAAGCTTTTTAAGCAATAAATGGTTTGGGGATTATTCGTTTTCGGCTTTGCTCCCTCCCAATCGACCTTGCGTTTCAAAAGGCGCTCCATCGTTTTCTCCAGGCGCGATTTGTGCAACGGCTTCAATATGTAATCGATGGCGTTCAGTTCAAATGCTTGAATGGCGTACTCGTCGTAGGCCGTTACAAAAACAATGGCAGTACGCGGACAGGAAGATTGCAGGAGCTCTGCCGCCTGCAAGCCTGATAGGCCCGGCATATGAATATCCAGAAAAACGGCATCCGGCTGAAGCTTGCTTGCCTGCTCCAGCGCCTCCGCCGGATCCTGGAACGTATCGATCACCGCGTATTCCATGGCTTGGCGGAGCATCTTTTCCAATTGAACGAGCGCCAACCTTTCATCGTCTACCAACATTATTTTCACTAATCCCACTCCTATGCTCGCCTGGCAACGAACGAACTCGTATATCGACATTGTTCTCTTAATCTTTTATATCGGGAAATTTCCAGAATCTGATAATGGCTATTTCGACTTCTTTTTTCAGATTTTGTATATTTCGGTTCATTATAATGAATTAGATGTAATAAAAAGTCGCACTTTGATGAAAAAAGGAGGTTCCCTTATATTTTAGCCCTCCGCTTTCGGAACGGCAATCATTTCAACTAATAATCGATAGGTATGGAGGTAAGAGAAGTGAGAAAGAAAACGGCAGCACTCATCATTGCATTTTTAATGATTTTACAGTATGCAAACTATTCCGGCGTTTTGAAGCAGGTAGAAGCGGCAGGAATCACTGAAAATATTTTGACGAAAGTATCGATCGTTAAAGAAGATCCCGCACGAACCGTCATTGCCTCGGTGTACGATT
This sequence comes from Paenibacillus harenae DSM 16969, assembly GCF_000422465.1. Lineage (GTDB taxonomy): Bacteria > Bacillota > Bacilli > Paenibacillales > Paenibacillaceae > Pristimantibacillus > Pristimantibacillus harenae. The sequence goes on from NZ_AULV01000013.1 coordinate 23,556, forward strand.
CCGGAACGGGCGTCATATCCAATCCCGACTTCCGTATCAATCCCGATGATCCTATCCGCTTGCATTATGAATGGGCGCTCCCGAACGATCACGGGTATCAAGCTGGCGATACGTTCAAGTTTTTACTTCCGAAGGCCTTCAAGTTGTTTAATGGCTTTACGGAGGATCTGGTATTTAACAACGAAGTGGTTGGAACGTTCACCGTTACGAAGACAAGCGACTCCAGCAGCGATAATGAAGTCGTCATGACCTTTAACGATTTGATCGAAAAGCGTTCAAACATACAAGGTCTCATTGATATTGGAACCGAATTTGAGCTAAGCGTCATCAAGAAGACGACGGAGGATATCAAATTCAAAATCGACGGCGGCGAACAAACGGCCACCCTTTTGTTCAATCCCAAGAACGCTTCACCGATCAGCAAGTCCGGCACGGCCGACAGAGTCAAAAATGCTAAAAACATCGCATGGGCGATCGATGTCAACAAAAACCTGGCCAGCGTCGCGAATGCCATGGTGACGGATCCGATCCCAAGCGGCCTTTCGCTTACAACAGGTTCCGTCAAGGTATACGACCTTAACGTCAGCATCGACGGTACGGCAACGAAAGGCTCCGAGGTCACGACAGGATTCACTATCGGCAAAATCAACAGTACGGACGATTTCACGGTCAGCTTCGACAAGATGGACAAAGCGTACCGGATCGAATTTACGACCGCGATTTTGGACGGTACGGCAGCCAGCTTCAAGAACGACGCTACCTTGTCGGGCGACAACATATCTTCTGTCCAAGCCGGGAATACCGTGCTCACGCCTCGGGGTGATCTATTGGGCAAAAGCTCCACCGGCGGCTACGATCCCGTTACGCAAACCGTCGGCTGGGCGATTACTTACAATTACGGCGAAACGATTATCGCAGCAGGCGATACCTTGCTGGAGGACCGGTTCGACGATTCGCAGCAGTTAGTTTCGAACAGCATCGTCGTTCACAAGATGAAGATTAATGTCGACGGGACCGCATCGGTAGACGGCTTGGTCGACGTTTCCGAATACTCCGTCACCCCGGTACCTGCGGCCGGAGGCAAAGAAGGCTTTAACTTTAAGTTCAACAACCAGATCGACTCCGCTTATCGAATCTCTTACAAAACAACAGCGGACGGTCACGTGTATAAAGACGAAACGATCAGCAATGATGTTACAAACGGAACGATTACGAAACCGGGCTCTTTTACACTCAGACAGCAGTTTGTCAAAAAAACGGATTCAAACTCGGATTACAACGCCAAAACCGTTAATTGGACCATCGAAATTAACGGCAATAATGCCGATCTCGGAGGCGTATCGATTACGGACAATTTCAAAGAGGGCGGGCTTGAATTCATTCCCGACTCGTTAATCGTTAAGGAAGCCGATACCGGAATGACGGTTAATTCATCGGTCTACAATGTCACTGACCCGAGAGCAGGCTTTACGCTGACCTTTAACGAAAACGTGAAAGAAAAATATATCATCAGCTACAAAACGAAGTTTAATAACGACTGGAAAAATGCTGGCGCAAACAGCAACGGAACCTTTTACAATGAAGGCACGCTGGCATGGACGTCCATAAACAGCTCGACCGCCGACGCCACGAAGAGCATCGGTTTCTCAGACACCTTCAATCCCGATACTTACACAAAAAACAACGGCTATAAAAAAGGTTCTTATAACGCGGCCACCAAAGAGCTTTCATGGGATATCGGAATTAATTACAACAACAAAACGATTGCCGGCGCGCAAGTAGCCGACAAACTCCAGTCCGGCCAGAAACTAAAAGCTGGCACCCTAGCGGTGAATCATATGACCTTGACCGGCGGGGCGAACGGTACGGCGACTGGAGCACTTGTCGATCCGAACGAATATGAGGTTATCGAACCGTCCGAAGCCAACGATAATACGTTAACGGTCAGATTCAAGAATCCCATAAACTCACCTTATCAAATTACGTTCCAAACAACGCTCGACCAAGTTTTGATTAATAACAATAAAGTAGACAATATCGCCATTCTATCAGGCGACGGCGGCTATTCGGCCAGCTTGACGCAATCAGTCAGCATCCCGCAAGGGGGAGAATATGTTCGAAAGACAGGCGTACAGGACGGAACGGATCCTAACTTCGTCAATTGGACCATACAGATCAACCGTGGACAATCCCATGTTCCCAACGCTAAAATTTTTGACGAGCCAAGCAGCAACCAAGTCTTGGACGAGGAATCGTTCAAGCTGTTTGCAACATCCGTGGACGCAAACGGAAACGTAACAAAAACAACTGAATTAACTAGAAATACCCATTATTCTCTTGTTTTTATAACTGATCCGGATGGCAAACAATCGTTTACGCTCAGCTTTATTGATCCTAATCCGATTACGTCCGCCTTTATCCTGGAGTACAGAACCGTTACGGACGCGGCCCATGGCGTCGCCGTAACGAACAAAGTCAGCTTCGAGGGTGATGGAGTAGCTCCCGTAACCAAAAGCCAGGAGTCGCCGATCGTTATCCAGCGCTCGTCCGGTTCGGGAACGGGCTCCGGCTTGACGGGAAGCCTGGAAATCACGAAGGTCGACGAAACGGATCCAACGAAAGTACTGGCAGGAGCCGAATTCGAGCTGCGACGCAAATCGACCAATGCGGTAATCAGTACCCTTACAACGAATGCAGCGGGTAAAGTCGTGTTCCCGACGCTGCTGTATTCCCAGTACATTTTAACGGAAACCAAGGCCCCGGCCGGCTATTTGATTCCCAATGATAATGTGCAAATCATAACGATCAATTCAACAGTCGCTCAATCTTTAGTGATTTCGAACGCCGTAGATCCGGCTGCGCCGACGCCAACTCCGACTCCGGTTACGCCGACGCCTAGCCCGACTCCGGATACTTCGACGCCTAGCCCGACGCCGGATACTTCGACGCCTAGCCCGGCACCGGATACTTCGACGCCTAGCCCGACGCCGGATACGTCGACGCCTAGCCCGACGCCGGATACGTCAACGCCTAGCCCGACACCGGTTACGCCGACGCCTAGCCCGACTACGACGCCGGATACGACTACGCCTAGTCCGACTCCTGTCGTAACGCCTAGCCCGACACCGGATACGACTACGCCTCACGTCATGAAGAAGGCAACGAAAGTAAATACGTCAATCACTGGCAAAGTCACTGTGCCGGATAACGGAAAAGTCACTGTCGGCGATAAACCTGCAAACGGCAGCGTGACCGTAACGCCTTCCGGCGAGTGGACTTACATTCCGAAGCCTGGATTTATCGGCAAAGATAAATTTACAGTTATCGTTATGAATAGTAACGGAAATGCAGAGGAGTTCTTCTTCGAAGTTGACGTCGAGGAAATTCCGCTCGGCACGGTCGAGGAAAAGCCGGATGTATCGGTACTGCCTAAAACGGGAGAAGACAGCTACCTGTCCTGGCAGCTGATCGGCATGATGCTGATCGTTCTAGGGGCGGGACTTTACTTCACCAGAAGAAAGAAACCGACGAACTAACCCGGTCATAAAATAAACAAGCAGAAAAAAGCGGTGGAGTCCAAATTGGGCTCCACCGCTTCACGTTTCATTAAAGTCCTGCCTGCTCTTTGCCGGCGGCTGCCGAGGCTTGGCGGCGTCTGCTCGAGGCTCTGGAGCTGCGCAGCAGCTCCAGCAGCGATGCCGGACCTGAAGCAGCGTAGAAGTTCGCCTCCTCATCCGGCGCCAGGATCACGCCGAGCTGATGATGCTCGCCTTCATACCGCGCGCGCTGCGCGAACTTAAGCTCTCCATCTATGTTTAAGACCTCGAGCTTGCAGAACGCCGAATTTTGGACCAGCGCCTCATACAGCTCTTCCTTCGTTCTCACCCGCACACCGTTAACCTTCTGCAAAACCTCTCCTGCGGCCAATCCCATCGCCTCAGCCGGCGTTCCCGGCACGATGCCTAATACGCGCAAGCCTCTAGCATCATGCACGAACAGCGGCGGTCTGGTCGATTCGAGATAACGGCTCCGCCAGACGAGCGCCTCATGCAGCAGGACGGAAACCAGCGCCGCTGCAGGAAGCAGTACGGGCTGCCACCAGGCTAAGAGAGCTGCGGCTGCCAGGAATATGCTGTACAAGAGCAGACCTCTCGCAGCATGTCTTGCCTTTTCCTTCGGAAGCATGGATCGCGTCATCTCCGTGAAGCCGATAATCATCGGCAGCGCAATAATGGTCCAGCCCTGCGACCAATCTGCTCCAAACACCGGCGTCCATGGCAATGAGATTGTCGAAGCCCCGCTGCCGGACGAAGGCACAAGCATTAGCAGCGGAACCGGCCAGAAGCCCTGCAGCATATAACCTCCGACAAGCTTGCCTCTTTTTCCTTCCAGGAACAGCGGCGTCGACAGCCGGTCTCCTTGGCGTCGTACAAGCAGCGCCTCGGCCAGATGGAGCAGCGCAACCAGCATAAGCAGTCCTGCAGCATCAATATCGGCTAATGAACCAGCAATTGAAGCGAGCCAATCCGTCCGCTCCGAAAAGTTCGTCCATCCCGACAGCCACTGCAGCAGCACAATGATTCCCGCACTGTAAGCAAAACATAAATATCGAATACGAATAAGCATGAGAATCGCCGCGACAGCCCATAGCCATAGGACGGATTCAGCCGTCAAAGCAACGCCGATCAAGGCGCCCGCCGCCGAGACGGTAATGCCGGTCGCCAAGCCCGCAAGGAGCGCTTTTCCGACCAATGCGGGCCAATAATGAAGCTTAACGGCAAATAATTGCCGCTCCAGGCGAATTTGCCTCGTATACTGTAAAATAATAAATAACACCGCGATATAATAAAACGGCTGCGCAACCAATTGGACAGCCGCTTGTCCAAGCATGCCAAGCACTTCCATTGACGTATTCATGGCCTTCCCCCTTCACTCACTCCGCTTGCACAAAAATAAAAGGCTGACTCGTTTAAGGAGCCAACCTCTTATTCATTCGACATTCGCGTATTATTTCCTGCCTACGGCCTTCACGGCTTCAAGCAGCTGAATGTCGTTATTTTTATCCTGAAGCCATTTAATGACCGCTTTCTCAAGCGCTTCCCCGGTCTTCGCATCAACCTGGCCCGTAACAGGCAATCCATGCTCGGATTGAAATTTGGTTACGGCCTGGGTCGTTTCCGTTCCGTAGTATCCATCCTCGCGTTTCGGATCATAACCAAGACCGTGAAGAATAATTTGTACGCTCTTCACCTGCTCGCCAAGCATATCCTGCTTCAGCGTCTCCGACATGGAAAGTCTGGCAACCGTGTATAAATCCGGCGGCTTCACTTCGAGATCCGGCTTAATGCCGGTCTGGTGGATCCAATTGCCGTTCGGCGTCAGCCACTTGGCAATCGTCATCTTCACGAGGCTTCCGTCGCCCAGCACCTTATTATAGCTGACCTGCACGGTGCCTTTGCCAAACGACGTTTCACCGACCAGCTTGGCGCCGGCTCCTTCTTTCAGCGCTCCGGCCAATATTTCCGATGCGCTCGCGCTTCCGTTATTCATAAGCACGGCAATCGGATACGTTTTGCTCTTGCCTTCCGACACGGTTTTCTCCCGATTCCCATCCCGATCCTCTACCTGTACAATCGTTTTGCCCTTCGGCATAAAGGATTGGGCAATGTCAATGACGACCGGAAGAATCCCGCCGGGGTTGTTGCGAACATCAAGCACAAGACCCTTCATGCCCTGTCCCTCCAGCCGTTCCAGCTCTTCCTTAAACCGGTCCGCTGTGTGCAGAGAGAATTGCCTGATCTCGATAATCCCTACGCCGTCTGGCCTCATGCTTCCGTAAACCGTTTCTACGTCGATATCGTCTCGTATGAGAACGAGCTGTATCGGCTCGGAGAAGCCTGCCCGCTGCACTTGAATTTTTGCCTTGGTTCCTTTAGGACCGCGAATTTTCGCGACGGCATCCTGCAAGTTCAAACCGTCGAGCTTCTCCCCGTTAACGGAAAGGAGAATGTCTTTAGCCAGCAAGCCCGAACGTTCGGCTGGCGAGCCTTTTATCGGAGACACGACGACGATCCGCCCGTTATCCATCGTTACCTCTGCGCCGATTCCCGTGAAAGAGCCTTCAATCGATTCCGAAAAATGCTGCGCCACGTCCTTCTCCATATAGACGGAGTACGGATCATCCAGCGACGACATCATGCCGCTGACCGCGCCGTCAAGGAGCTCGTCCCGATCAACCTCTTGGTAATACTTCGTTTCAATTAATTCGAGCACCGCGTTCAGCTTCGTCAGTTCATCTTCTTTCAGCTTGAAGCGTTCCCCTTCGCCGGCAGCCGAAGCAGCGACAGCATGCGACGAAGACTCGTCCTGCTTCAGGATCTGATCCGCCACTGTGAGCGTTATGAGCACGGAAGCAACCATCGTCAGCATGACGAACGCGAATACTGTGCGCCCTTTGAAATGCACCTCTCTACACCACCTTCTCATCTTACACGGTCTTTATTTCAAGACCAACCTAGTATATGACAAGCGGCTTACAATTATTTGCCTTATACGGTTGTAAGACATAATCCTACCATATCTGGAAGAAGGCAGCCACATGGGCTGCCTCGGAATGTAAAATAGGAGTGCTGATTATTTTAAATAGCCGCTTGGGTTAACCGGGGTTTCATTCTTCCGCACCTCGAAATGCAGATGCGGACCGGTTGAATTGCCCGTGCTGCCGACTTCGGCAATTTTTTCGCCTTTTTTGACGGAATCGCCTTTTTCCACATCGTATCCGCCGTTGCGGATATGCGCGTATAGGGTCCATAAACCGTTGCCATGGTCAATAATAATGCAATTGCCGTAGGTGCTCCACACTTGAGCGACGATGACGACGCCAGCTTCGGCTGCATAGATGTCGGTGCCTTGCGGAGCGGCGAAGTCGAGGCCCGTATGCGTATGCCTCTTGCCCGTTATCGGATGGATCCGAGTGCCGAAGGTCGAGCTTATGCGGTAGTTGTCTTTGATCGGCATGCCAAGCCTGCCGCCGGTATAAGGGTTCGCAATCCGGTTCTTCTCCGCATTCAGCTTGGATACCTCAGAAGCTTTCGCCATAAGCAGCCTCTCCTGCTCCTCGCTAATGCCTTCCAGCTCCTCAAGATGCTCGTCGATCTCTGCAAGCTTGCTGTCCAGCTCCTGAATGTTCGCGTTGTAGCTTGCAATCATCTGCTCTTTCTCTTGTTCTTTCTTCACGAGATGCGCCTGGTATTTCTCCAGCTTGTCATAGATCGCTTTCACTTCGCTGAGCTGCTTCTCCACCTCAGCCTTCTTCACGATGACGAGCTCCTTCTCTTTCTTCTGTTCCTCCAGAATTTCGCGGTCCTGCGTCAGAATCGACTGCAGCGCGTCGAACCGGTCGATAAAATCGGTAAAGCTCGTGGCGCTGAGCAGAACATCCATATAGGACACAAAACCATTGGTGTACATCAGTCTCATGCGGGATTGAAGCAGCTTGTCGCGCTGCACGACACGCTCTTCCGCTTGCTCCAGCTCAAGACCTGTCTGAAGCACTTCCTCTTCCTTTGCGTCAAGCTCCATTTGCGTCTTCGTTTTATTGATGACGACGTTATCGATCTCGGCCAGAAGCGTATTGATGGACGCTTTAGCCGCTGCCTTCTGCCCTTCAATATTGTTCTTCTCATTTGCCGCATTCGCTGCTTCGTTCTTTGCGCTTTTCACCTGATGCTGCACATTCGCCGCTTTACGTTCGGCTTCTCTCATTTCCCGCTTCGCAGCTTCAAGCTGCTTCTGAATGTCCGAGAGGGAAGCCGCTTCCCCGCCTGAAGGCTGCAGGACAAACACGGAAACCATCATCACAACGACAAACCATAACCATTTTCTCTTTTTCACGCTCTCGCCCACCTACACTTTCAAATACTTTCGTATCGAAATGGTGCTTCCCCAAATACCGATCAACGTGCCGAGTCCGACGAGAAGCGCTGCGGTCAGCAAGCCGGACTCATCTAAGGTGACAAGCTTAATCATCATCAGTGACATTTCCATTTGCGTCAGTTTCACAAGCTGCGCATAACCGATCAAAATCGCGATCGTCGTAATCACGGAGCTAATAATTCCAATAAGAGCGCCTTCGATAAAGAACGGCCAGCGGATAAACGAATTTGTAGCGCCCACCAGCTTCATAATGCCGATCTCGCGGCGTCTTGCCAAAATCGTCATTTTGATCGTATTTGAAATAAGGAACATCGCGGTTACCGATAATCCGATCACGATCACGATACCGATATTCCGTACGGCATTCGTAATTTTGAACAAGGTTTCAACCGTACCTTGCCCGTATTTGATTTTTGCGATAGGCGCCAGCTCATCCGCTTTGTTGATCGCGTCGATCTGCTGTGCCGCCGATTCAATGGTTTGCGGATCGTATACCTCAACCGTGAAGGAGTCCGGAAGCGGATTTTTTTCATTCTCATAACCTTCAAGCAAATCCTTATTGTCCTCGCCCAGGTTTTTGCGGAGAAGCTCAAGCCCCTCTTCCTTGGATACGAACGTCACCTTGCTGACTTCGGCCAGATTGCCGATCTTGTTCTGCAGCTCCGTCATCTTCGCTTGGTCGACGTTCAATTGCAGGTATACGCGAATTTGCACTTGGCTTTCCATTTGCCCTGCCATCGAATTCACGTTCAGCGCTAGTAAAAAGAAGGTTCCTAATATGAAAAGCGATATGAATATCGAGCTCATGGATGCGAATGACATCCAGCCGTTTCGGATAATGTTTTTGGCGCCTTCCCGAAAATGCCGGAGTAACGTGCTAAATTTCATAGCCGTACTCCCCTCTTGCTTCATCTCGAACGATATCGCCGTTCTCGATTGCAATGACCCGCTTGCGCATGGAGTTGACGATATCCCTGTTGTGTGTCGCCATTACGATGGTCGCGCCTCTAAAATTAATTTCTTCGAGCAAATTCATTATGCCGAGCGATGTTTCCGGATCCAGGTTGCCCGTAGGCTCGTCCGCTACGATTACGGACGGATTATTGACGATCGCCCGAGCGATCGAGACGCGCTGCTGTTCACCACCGGACAGCTGGGCCGGAAGGCTTGCGTGCTTATGCTTAAGACCTACAAGCTCGAGCACCTCCATCGTCCGCTTCTTCATAATGCGCCGGGGAGCTTCTATGACCTCCATGGCGAAAGCGACGTTTTCAAACACCGTTAATTTGGGCAGCAGCCTGAAATCTTGGAAGATAACGCCGATATTCCGGCGGACGAATGGAATTTTTCGGGGCTTCAGCTTGCCGATATTAAAACCGTTTACGGAGATTTGCCCTTTCGTCGGCACTTCTTCGCGGTAGATAAGTTTCATAAACGTTGACTTGCCTGCGCCGGACGGTCCAACCAAATATACAAATTCATTGCGATCTATACGAACTGAGACGCCTCGCAGTGCATGCGTCCCGTCGGTGTACGTTTTCCAGATGTCTTGCATCTCAATCACATTATCACATCCTGTTAAGAGTCAGTTGTACTATTTCGACAGTTTGTGCTGAATTCCTTCATAAGAAGCTGTTTTTCTCATTTCTCACAAATCTCATTATTCTATTATTTGTCGAAAACGGTTCGAACGCATGAGGCATTACTCACATCCGGCTGTTGTTATTTAGACAATCATTGCATTCAAAAAACGCATCTGCCTGCATATACATGTAAGACTGTCTTATTTCTATCGCGCAGGAAGGAGTGATTCTTATCTTAAAACGGATACACATCGGAATTATCGTTCTCTCATCGCTTCTGCTAGCAGCTGCCGTCGGTTGGGGTTTTGTATCGAATTACGCGAATCAGAGCACAGTTCCCGCCGAAGCGGATGCGGCCGGCATTCCCATTGGAGGCATGCCGATCGTCAATGCCTTGAAGCTGCTCGAGCAATACGAGGAATCGCTGATGAAGCGCACAGTTACCATTCATGCATCGACTGAGGCGAATGACAGCAAGAAGTGGACCGCCGCCGAGCTCGGCTATCGCGCTGAATTCATCGGCGTCCGTGATGCATTAGCGAAGCTGAAGGAAGGCGATCTATGGGATCGCGCCGTTCATCGTTACCGTTTCCAGAAGTCTTATGTGCTGGTGCAAAATTGGAACCGCGATGCTCTCGATGCCGCCATCCGCAAGCAGTGGAGCTGGCTCGAAAAAAATGAAGCCAAAAATGCTTCCCGCACCATAACCGATAACGATGAAGTGGTCTATGTGCCGCATGCCGTTGCTTACCGGCTTGACATTGTACCGCTGCTTGATGAGGTCGACCAGTGGATTGTGCTGGAGAAGGAAGAAATCGGGGCAGCCGTGGATGAAGCGTATGAAGCCGAGCTTCCAATTGCCGTAATATACCCTGAGGTTACGCTGGAAGGGTTGAAGGATGAGGGAATCGATCGTAAGATTATCGAATTCTCGACGGATTTCCGTACGAGCGCGGAAGGACGGGCATATAACGTCACCGTTACCGCCGAGGCGCTTCATGACTGGCATCTGGCGCCCGGTGAAGTGTTCGAATACGGCAAGCTGATCGCACGCGCGGAGGAGCTTTATGAGTATCGGGAAGCTCCGGTCATCTTGAACGGCAAGCTGGTGCCGGGGATCGGGGGCGGGATCTGCCAAGTATCCAGCACCCTTTATAACGCGGTTTTGCGCTCCGGCTTAGAAATCGTAGAACGGCGCAACCATTCCCTGCCGGTCGCCTATTTGCCGCTCGGGCAGGATGCGACTTATGCGGGCGGCGCCATCAATTTCCGATTTAAAAATACGACCGGCAAGCATCTCATTATCCGCACCGAGGTGAAGGACCGGCAGTTGACCGTGAAACTGTTTGGTACGATGCCGGATAACGTTCGTTACGATGTGGAATCGGTCACGCTGAAAACGGTTGAACCTTCTGTTCAGGAAACCGTGAATGCCAAACTCTCCCCCGGACAAAAAGTAACGGTCGAAAAAGGGAAGCCGGGCTACGTTGTGGATACCTATCGCACGCTAGTGCGTAACGGTGAAGTCGTATCGCGTGAAAAAGTTTCCCGCGACACGTACAGAGCACAGCCCACTCTCGTTGAAGTCGGACCCATGACTGGCGGACCGGCGCCGACGCCAACTCCTGAGCCGGAAGAGCCGCTGCTGGAGGACGGGGTATAGGCTGCCTTATGCCGGGATGCAGTGAATTTCACTGGCCCTCATGTCCAATTTCCGGTGTTATGCGCTTGGCCACTCCGGGAGGCCAACAATACAAAAAACAGCTCAGCTGCGGCCGAATCCGGCTGCTGCTGAGCTGTTTTTCAATACATGGCTTGCATTTGATTATCTGCTGCGCTCCAAATACTCGGTTACCCATGCGGCCGTCGTTTCAAGCGCTTGATCGGCGCGGCCGATCGCATCCTGCACCTGCGTTTTCGCCGTTCCGCCGTAAACGTTACGCGCATTGACGACCTGTTCCGGCTGCAGAACTTCATAGATCCGGTCGTCGAACAGCGTTGAGAACTTTTTGAACTCTTCCAGCGTCAGATCGAGCAAATACTTGTTCTGCTCAATGCAGTAAAGCACCGTTTTGCCGATCACTTCATGCGCTTGACGGAATGGAAGACCTTTGTTCACGAGGAAGTCCGCGATATCCGTTGCATTCGAGAAATCCTGATTGACCGCTTGGCGCATCCGGTCCTTGTTGACCTTCATCGTTGCGATCATCGGCGCGAACAGCTGAAGCGCGCCCTGCAGCGTCTTCACCGTATCGAACATGCCTTCCTTGTCCTCCTGCATATCCTTGTTGTATGCAAGCGGCAGCGACTTCAGCACGGTCAGAAGACCGACGAGATTGCCGTATACGCGGCCTGTCTTGCCGCGGACGAGCTCCGGAACGTCCGGATTTTTCTTCTGCGGCATAATGCTGCTTCCCGTGCAGAAAGCATCGTCCAGCTCTACAAAGTTGAACTCCGTGCTCGACCACATAATGAGTTCTTCGCTAAGGCGGGACAGGTGCATCATGATGATCGACGCATCCGACAGAAATTCCAGAATAAAGTCGCGGTCGCTTACCGCATCCAGACTGTTCTCGTATACGCGGTCAAACTTCAACTGGCTTGCTGTGAAATGACGGTCGATCGGAAACGTCGTCCCCGCCAAAGCCCCCGCTCCGAGCGGCAGCACGTTGATGCGTTTGTAGCTGTCCTGCAAGCGCTCGATATCGCGTCCGAACATCGATACATACGCCATCAGATGATGCGCGAACAGGATTGGCTGCGCGCGCTGCAAATGCGTGTAGCCCGGCACAATCGTGTCGATATTGGACTTTGCCTGTTCAATAAGCGCCGCTTGCAGCTTGTGCAGCATGTCGACGAATTCGACAACGCGCTTGCGCAGCCACAAGTGCATATCCGTCGCCACCTGGTCGTTGCGGCTGCGCCCGGTATGAAGCTTGCCGCCGACGGAGCCGACGTCATCGATCAGCGTCTTCTCGATATTCATGTGAATATCTTCGTCTCCGATCGAGAACTCGATATCATCGCGCTTGATGCGCTGCAGGACGCGGTGCAAGCCGTCCTTGATTTTCTCGACGTCGTCGGCCGGCAGGATGCCCTGCTTGCCAAGCATCGTCACATGCGCCAGGCTGCCTTGAATATCTTCTTCCGCCAGCTCTTTGTCGAACATAATCGAAGCCGTATATTCCTCTACCAATTGATCCGTTTTTTTCGTAAAACGGCCGCCCCATAATTTACTCACTGGTTCGTTACACTCCCTTGTCAAGCTTACTTATTCGTCACTGCGGATGATACTTTAAGGCGCAGCGCGTTCAGACGGATAAAACCGGTTGCATCGCCTTGATCGTACGCTTGCGTAGGGTCCGCTTCCATGGTCGCGATGTCGGGATTGTATAGACTAACCGGACTTTGAACGCCCGCTCCGATGACGTTGCCTTTGTACAGCTTCAGGCGGACAACGCCGCTTACATTCTTCTGCGATTCGGTTACGAGCGCTTGAAGGGCTAGGCGCTCCGGCGCGAACCAGAAGCCGTTATATACGAGCTGGCTGTATTTGGCGATTAAGGAGTCGCGAAGATGCATAACCTCGCGGTCCATTGTGAGTGATTCCATTTTGCGGTGCGCAGTGAACAGAATCGTGCCGCCCGGCGTTTCATACACGCCGCGGCTCTTCATGCCGACGAAACGGTTCTCTACCATATCGACACGTCCGATGCCGTGCTTGCCCCCAAGCTCGTTCAATGTCTTCATTACTTCTAACGGGCTGTGCGACTTGCCGTTGATTGCCGTGCAGTTGCCGGCTTCGAACGTAAGCTCTACATATTCCGCTTGATCCGGCGCTCTCTCGGGAGATACGCTCAGGACGTACATGCTCTCGTTTTCCTCGGAGCTCGGGTCAAACCATGGATCCTCCAGCATGCCGCTTTCAAAGCTGATGTGCAGCAGGTTGCGATCCGTCGAATACGGCTTAGCGGCGGATGCCGTAACCGGAATGCCGTGCTTCTCCGCATAGGCGATCATCTCCGCGCGGCCCGGGAACTGCTCGCGGAACGCCTCAAGTCGCCAAGGCGCGATAACGCCGATTTCCGGTGCCAATGCGGCAGCCGTGAGCTCGAAGCGCACTTGGTCATTTCCTTTGCCTGTAGCGCCATGGGCAATCGCCGTAGCGCCTTCCGCACGGGCGATGTCAACCATTCGCTTCGCAATTAACGGGCGTGCAATCGAAGTGCCGAGAAGATATTGTCCCTCGTACATCGTACCCGCCTGGAACATGGGATAGATAAAGTCCTTTGCGAACTCGCCCTGCAGATCATCGATGTACACCTTTGACGCGCCGGTTGCGAGCGCTTTTGCCTCCAGGCCGTCAAGCTCGTCCTTCTGGCCGATATCCGCCGTAAACGCGATGATTTCGGCATCGTATGTTTCTTTCAGCCATTTGAGAATAACCGATGTATCCAAGCCGCCGGAATAAGCCAGCACGATTTTTTCTTTTGCCATAATGATCGAAAACTTCCCTTCGAATGAATTTATTTATGCGAAAAACGAATTAGGACATAATCGCGGCCATAATCGCCTTTTGCGCATGGAGACGGTTTTCAGCCTGATCGAAAATAACCGAACTTTGCCCGTCGATAACCCCTTCGCTCACTTCTTCCCCGCGGTGCGCAGGCAGGCAGTGCATGAACAGGTAATCCTTCTTCGCGTATTTCGTTAATTCTTCGTTCACCTGGTAAGCGGCAAAAGCCATCTCGCGTTCCTTCTGCTCCGCTTCCTGTCCCATGCTCGCCCACACGTCCGTATATACGATATCCGCGTCAGCAATCGCTTCCTTCGGATCTCGGCAAATATGGATTTGCGAGCCGGTCTCGGTTGCATGGTCCTTCGTTTGCTTGATGATATCGGCATCCGGCTCGTATCCCTCCGGCGTTGCAACCGACATGTTCATGCCGAGCTTAGCCGCCCCCATCATAAGCGAGTGCACGACATTGTTGCCGTCGCCGATGTAAGCGATCTTCAGGCCATCCAGGCGGCCTTTGTGCTCCAGCACCGTCTGATAGTCGGCAAGCGCCTGACAAGGGTGAGACAGATCGGTCAAACCGTTAATGACGGGAATCGTCGCGCCGCGGGCAAGCTCAACCACTTTGCGATGCTCGAACGTCCGGATCATAATGCCGTCCAGATAACGGGACAGCACCTGCGCCGTATCCCAGATCGGCTCGCCGCGCCCGATTTGCAAATCGTTGCCGCTGAGGAATAGTCCTTGACCGCCTAGCTGGTAGATGCCAACCTCAAACGATACGCGCGTACGCGTGGACGATTTCTCGAAAATCATGCCAAGCGTTTTGTTCTTCAGCAGCTGGTGAGTCTCGCCTGCTTTCTGCTTTCTCTTCAGGTCGATCGCAAGATCGATCAAGTAACGGATTTCCTCCGGCGTAAAGTCTACCAGCATTAGAAAATCGCGGCCTTTCAAGCTTAGCGCCAATTCCTCGTTCAATGTTCCTTGCATGGAAACGCCCTCCTTCTGGTTGAAGCTCTATTTATGCGTTCGGCCGCTTTGCTTCCAGCAGCTCCGCCAAAATCGTAACAGCCGTATCGATTTCCTCTTCGGTTACAAGTAAATTCGGCAGCAAACGGATAACGTTCGGCCCGGCCGAAATCACAAGCAATCCGCGCGACTGTGCTCCATTCACAATGTCGGCAATCGGCTCCTTGCACGCAATGCCGACCAGCAGACCAAGCCCGCGAACCTCGTTCACAAAAGCATTCCCTGCCAGCTTCCCACGGAGCTGCGCCATCAAGTATTTACCCATCCGCTCGGCACGCTCAGGCAAATGATCTTCAACAATCGTCTCCAGCGTCGCCTTCACCGCTGCGGTTGCAATCGGCGTGCCGCCGAAGGTCGAGCCGTGGCTGCCTGCCGTGAAGCCTTCGCGCAGCTTCTCCTTCGCCGCCATCGCGCCGACCGGAAAGCCGCTGCCAAGCCCTTTCGCCATCGTGAAAATGTCCGGCTCAATGCCATAATGCTCGTAAGCAAACAGCTTGCCGGTACGGCCCATCCCGGTCTGAATCTCATCGGCAATGAGCAGAATGCCTTCCCGTTCGCACAAAGCGACAAGCCCCTTCATAAATGCAGGGTCAACCGGATAAACGCCGCCCTCGGCCTGCACCATTTCCAGCATAATGGCTGCCGTCTTGCCGCTGACCGCAGCTTCCAATGCCGGGAGATCGTTCAGAGGAACCGTCCTGAATCCTTCCGGCAGCGGCGCAAAGCCTTCCTTGACCTTCGCTTGGCCGGTTGCCGTCAGAGTCGCCAGCGTACGCCCGTGGAAGGATTGCTCGAACGTAATGATTTCATAACGCCCGTTGTTCAGCACCATCTGGTTATAACGCCTTGCAAGCTTGATCGCCGCTTCGTTCGCCTCGGCGCCGGAGTTGCAGAAAAATACCGCATCCGCACAGCTGTTGTCCGTAATCAGCTTTGCCGCTTCCGCCTGATTCGGAATTTGGAATAAATTCGACACATGCCACAGCTCGTCAAGCTGCTTGACCAGCGCTTCTTTCACCCGCTTCGGCGCGTGTCCAAGATTCGTTACCGCGATGCCGCTCATGAAATCGAGATATTTATTGCCCTTATCGTCCCAAAGCCAGCTTCCTTCGCCCTTGACCAGAGCCAGCGAATATCTTGCATATGTAGGAAACAAAGATTTTGCGGCAATCTCGGCCGCAGTTAACGTCTCGCTCACCAGCCTTACACCTGCCCCTCGTTCGATTGCACGATTCGCGTGCCTACGCCGCCCTCGCGGACCGCCCTCGTTAATACGCCCGACTCCTCGCCGCTGACGATCACGACCTCGCGCACGCGTCCTTGAATGCACCCAATCGCCGCGCGCACCTTCGGGATCATGCCGCCATAGATTTCTCCGCTTGCGATCATCTCTTCGATCGCTTCCACCGTCGCGACCGGAAGCACCTGCTTCCGGCCGTCCACCGTTTTCAAAATACCCGGCACATCGGTCACGACTATCATCCGCTCCACGCCCAAGTGTGATGCGACAGCGCCTGCGGCCGTATCTGCGTTAATGTTATACCGCTGTCCTTGCTTATCTATACCGATCGGCGCGATGACCGGAATATAACCCATATCCATGACGCCTTCGATAATCGCGGCATTGACGTCCGTCACGTCGCCGACAAAACCGATCTCCGCCGCATTCGCAACCGGCTGCGCTTCAATCAGCATGCCGTCCACGCCCGAGAGACCAAGCGCTTTCGCGCCGTTCGTTTGGATCTTTCGGACGATCTCCTTATTGATGCGACCGGCAAGAACCATCTCCACCACGTCAAGCACGGCGTCGTTCGTCTTACGAAGACCGTTCACGAACTCCGTCTCAATGCCGAGCTTGCCGAGCGTCTCCGAGATCGCCGGACCGCCGCCGTGCACGATCACCGGACGCACGCCCTCAAGCTGCAGCTTCCTCAGCTCGTCAAAAAAACCATCAGGAAGCGCCGCCAGCGTGCTCCCGCCGCATTTCATTACAAACCTCTGCTCCGTCACCGTTCCATACCCTCCAGCGTCCACTTTGCTTATGTGCGATATGCCGCATTGATGCGGACATAATCATAGGTCAAATCACAGCCCCAAGCCGTCGCCTTGCCGTCGCCGTTATGAAGGTCAACGCGAATCACAACCGTGTCGCCCTTCAAATATTCCAATGCCGCCGCTTCATCGAAGACGACCGGACGGGACTGCTCCAAGGTTAAAATATCGCCGAGACGGATATCGACCGTCTCCGGATTCACCGGCTGTCCCGCGCGCCCGACCGCCGCAATGATGCGGCCCCAGTTCGCGTCTGCGCCGAACACGGCCGACTTCACAAGCGAAGACCCGATTACCGTCTTCGCGATCGCCTGCGCCGAATCGTCGCTCACCGCTCCATTCACCTGCACCTCAACCAGCTTTGTCGCGCCTTCGCCGTCCCGCGCGATCGCCTTCGCCAGCACCTCGCATACGTGGCGGATCGCGGCTGCGAATGCCGCCCATCCCTCGTGCTGCGGCGTAAGCTCGCGATTGCCGGCAAGCCCGCTTGCCATCGCCACAAGCATATCGTTCGTGCTCGTGTCGCCGTCGACCGTAATCATATTAAACGTCAGATCCGTTGCTTGCCGCAGCAGCAGCTGCAGCGCCTCGCTGCCGATTGCCGCATCGGTCGTCACGAAACCAAGCATCGTCGCCATATTCGGATGAATCATGCCCGAGCCTTTGGCTGCGCCGGCAACGTGAACCCTCTGTCCGTCAAGCTCAAGCTCGACGCAGACCATCTTCTGAACGAGATCCGTCGTCAGAATCGCCTGGCAGAAATCGTCCGCGCCTTCGCGATTACCTTCCAGGCGAGCCGGAAGACCGTCGATGCCGCTTCGCACTTTATCCATCTTGAGAGACTCGCCAATAACGCCTGTCGACGCGACAGCCACATGCTCGGCCGCTACCCCGATCGATTCGGCAAACCGCGAACGCATCTCGTATGCGTCCGCTTCCCCTTGCTTGCCCGTACACGCATTCGCGTTGCCGCTGTTCACGAGCACCGCCCGAAGCACGCCGCCAGCCCCGATGCTCTCCCGCGTAACCTGAAGCGGCGCCGCTTGAAACACATTCGTCGTATAAACGCCTGCCGCAGCGGCAGGCGCCTCGCAGACGATCGCGCCCAGATCGTGGCGCGTCGTTTTTTTCAAACCGCAGTGCAATCCTCCGGCCTTAAAGCCTTTGGGAGTCGTTATCGAGCCGTCCGCGACGACCGAGAACAAGGTAGCCGATTTTTCCTGTCCCATGGTGAAATCGTATCTCCTTCACGTGTATGAATAATAAATCTAATGATTCACATCTGCTGTTGCCGCTGCGAGAGCAAAACATATTCTTACGAGTCGCCGTTGCAGCCAAAGGCAAGGCAGGCTTTCCCGGCGTACATGCATCTCCCACTTGTATGTGCCGGAATTAAGGATATACCGGAACAAACTGCAGACCCAGCGTTTCGTCCCAGCCCATCATCAGGTTCAGGTTTTGGATCGCTTGACCGGCCGCGCCTTTGACCAAATTGTCGATGACCGATACGATCGTCACGCGGCCCGTCCGCTTATCGACGGCAAAGCCGATATCGCAATAGTTCGAGCCCCATACTTCCTTCGTAGCCGGCCATTGTCCTTCCGGACGAATGCGCACAAAGCTGCGTCCCTCATAATAGGAACGATACAAGTCGATAAAATCCTTTGCGTTCCGCTCGCCTTGAATCGTTGCATACATCGTTGACATGATCCCGCGCGTCATCGGTACGAGATGCGTCGTGAACGTCGTAACGACAGGCTTGCCGGCGATATTCGACAAAACCATCTCGATCTCAGGTATGTGCTGATGCTGATTAACCTTATATGCTCTTAAGTTCTCGTTCAGCTCCGAATAATGAGTGCCCAGCGAAGCGCCGCGGCCCGCGCCGGAAACGCCCGACTTCGCATCGACAATAATCGTCGACGGATCAATCCAGCCTTCCTTCACCGCAGGGATCAGACCAAGCAGCGTCGCCGTCGGATAACAGCCCGGGTTGGAAATGAACGGAGAATCTACCGCCTGATCGCCATAAATCTCGGCCAATCCGAATACCGCCTGCTGTAAATACGCCTCATCGGCCGCTTCCTTCTTGTACCACTCCGTGTATAGAGCGGGCGACTTCAACCTGAAATCTCCGGATAGATCGATGATTTTAAGCCCCGCCTCAAGCAGCTGCGGCACAAGCTTCGATGCTACACCTGGCGGTGTTGCCAGGAACACGACGTCAGCCTTCGCTTTGATTGCCGCCGGGTCAACGTCGTCAAGCAGCTCCTCGCGAATGCCTGTCAAATGCGGATAGCCATCCGTAATCGGCGTCCCTGCGCTTGATGATGAGATGACCGACGTCACCTCGGCAAGCGGATGGGAAGCAAGCAGTCTGATTAACTCTACGCCGCCGTAGCCGGTAGAGCCGACAATCGCAATTTTCACCTTTGCACTCATGTTAATCTCTCCCCGAAACTGGACGCCGCATACCGATCTCGCCGACTGGGCCAAGCTCGCTGCAGCTCCATCTATTAGCTCTTTCCGTTAAGGAAAGGTTGTCTCTACTTCAACTTTTTATTTTACAACATTCGGCAGTTGATGGAAACACGCACGGTGTTCCGTATTATTATACATTCGTATTCATAAAAATACAACGATGATTTGAGCCTGTAAACGGTAGAATCCGCACCGCGACTTCTATTTTTACCCAAAACCTCATTCCAATAAGTATAGCCCATTTCAGCACAAAAGGGAACATACGTTCTTGATTTATAGCTTTAAATTATCCCCCCTCCAGCTTAAAGCCCTGACCAAGCACCTCTGCCGTATTGCTGATGATAACGAAAGCTCCCGCATCGATTCCCCGCACAAGCTGCTTCAGCTTCGGCACCTCATTCTGCCCTACGACGACCATCAGCACCGTTCTTCCGGCACCGGTATACCCGCCGTGTCCGTCAAGCCGCGTTAACCCGCGGTCCAAATCGTGCAGGATGGCTTCCGCTACCGCTTCGGAATGATCGCTGATAATAAAAGCCACCTTAGAGAGCTGCAAGCCGCTCTGCACAAAGTCAATCGTCTTGCTCGTGACGAACAGTCCAATCAGCGCATACAGCGCCACCTCGGGCGAAATGATAATGCCCGCAGCCGCAATGACGCAGCCGTCGAAGCAAACGATCGCCAGGCTAAGCGGCATTCCCGTGTACCGATGCAAGATTTGCGCAGCCAAATCAAGCCCGCCTGTAGAAGCGCCTCCGCGAAAAACCAGACCGAGCCCAAGGCCAATCCCGATCCCGCCGTAGATGGCCGCGAGGAGCGGATTTTCCGTTGGCGACGGCCAACCGTCGGTCAGCAATACGAATAATGGCAATAGAATCGAGCCCAGCGCCGTTTTGAGCGCAAAGCGTTTGCCCAGCAGCCACAGTCCCGCAAGAAACAACGGAATATTAATGGCCCATTGCGTAATGGCCGGAGTGATTCCGAGCAATCGCTGCACAAGAATGGACACGCCGGACACACCGCCGGAAGCGATCCCGTTCGGTACCATGAACATATTGAAGCTGACCGCCACAATAATGGAACCGATAATCAGCTGAAGCATGCTCCAAGCCGACTGCGTCCGCGGACTCAAAGGTTTCCCGCCTTTTCTTTTTTTAACCGCCGCACTTGAATCCGTCATCTCTTCAAACCCCTTATAAGCTATTTTTCATAAAAAAGAAGAGTTCCTCACTGTTATCAGTGTCGGAACTCTTCGCGAATGCTATGCGCTCATCGCCAAAACAGGCTAGTCATGACGGATCTGATGCCGCAAATAACCGTCGATGAACATATCCAAATCGCCATCCATGACGGCGCCGACGTTACCCGTCTCCACCGATGTCCGGTGATCCTTCACCATACTGTACGGATGGAATACATAGGAGCGAATCTGGCTGCCCCAAGCGATGTCGGACTGCTCGCCGCGAATTTCCGCCAGCTCCTTCATCTGCTCCTCGATTCTCCGTTCGTACAGCTTGGAACGAAGCATGTTCATCGCCTTCTCACGGTTCTGAATTTGCGAACGCTCCTGCTGGCAGGCTACGACGATTCCCGAAGGAATATGCGTAATCCGAATCGCGGATTCCGTCTTATTGACATGCTGTCCGCCTGCTCCGCTCGCGCGGTACGTATCAACCTTCAAATCCTCGCTGCGGATCTCGATCTCGATGCTGTCGTCAATCTCGGGAACCACGTCCAGCGAAGTAAACGAAGTGTGGCGACGGCCTGCCGAATCGAACGGCGAGATGCGTACGAGCCTGTGCACGCCTTTCTCCGCTTTTAAATAACCGTAGGCATTGTGGCCTTTGATCAGCATCGTCACGCTCTTGATGCCCGCCTCGTCGCCCGGCAAATAATCGAGCAGCTCGACCTTGAAGCCCCGCTTCTCCGCCCATCTGGTATACATCCGGTAGAGCATCAAGCCCCAGTCCTGCGACTCCGTGCCGCCTGCGCCCGGATGAAGCTCCACAATGGCATTCAGCTTGTCGTAAGGCTGATTAAGCAGCAGCTGCAGCTCAAACGAGCTAACCTTGTCGAGAAGCGCCTGAACGCCATTAACGATATCCGCTTCAACCGATTCGTCGCCTTCCTCTTCCGCAAGCTCCAGCATCATTTGCAAATCCTCCCGCTCGCTGTTCAGCTTGTCGAATTGCTCGACGACAGACTTCACCGCGTTCAGCTCGGAAATGACGCTTTGCGCCTTTTCGTTATCGTCCCAAAAATCGGGCATCGTCATTTTTTCCTCAAAGTTTGCGATAATCTCCTGCTTAAGATCTAAGTCAAAGAGACCCCCTAAGCTCTTGGAGCCGCCCCGCGATTTCACGCAGGTCTTGCTTTACCGTAATATCTATCATAGCGTCCGCTTCACCTCATAATAAGTCTTCGTATCTTCACCGTATGCCGCTGCGCCTCGCGTCGTTCCTTACTTCCCGTGGCACTGCTTATACTTCTTGCCGCTGCCGCACGGGCAAGCATCGTTACGGCCGACGCGCTCTTCGCGCTTTACCGGACGCTTCTCCTGCGCCTCGCCGCCGCCGCTTGTCGTCGACGTCTGACCTTGAGCGACCTCTTGACGCTCCAGGTTGCTCTCCACGCGCGCCTTCATAATGTACTTCGCGACTTCCTCCTGGATATGCTCAATCATTTCCTTGAACATCTCGAAGCCCTCGAATTGATATTCGCGAAGCGGATCGGTACCGCCATACGCGCGGAGATGGATGCCTTGGCGAAGCTGATCCATGGCGTCGATATGATCCATCCATTTGCTGTCTACGGCACGCAGAACGACGACCTTCTCGAACTCGCGCATCGTCTCCGGTCCGAGCATCTCCTCTTTCTCATCGTAAGAAGCAACGACCTTTTTAAAAATAAAGTCGATAATCTCTTCCTTCTCCTTGCGCGAAATCTCTTCCACGCTTATCGAGCCTTCCTCCAGGAACGTCGCATTCGCGTACTCGACGATGGCCTGCAAATCCCAATCTTCCGGAATGTCCTCGGCACAATGCGCTTCCACGATGCGTTCAACAACCGGCTTGATCATATCCATAACCTCTTGGCGGATATTCTCCGAGCCGAGAATGTCGCGGCGCTGCTTGTAAATAACCTCACGCTGCTGATTCATCACATCGTCATACTGCAGGACGACTTTACGGAGATCGAAGTTGTTGCCCTCAACGCGCTTCTGAGCGGATTCGATAGCTCTCGAAATCATACGGCTCTCGATCGGTTGATCATCGTCAAGACCAAGACGGTCCATCATGCCCATGATGTTCTCGGAGCCGAAACGGCGCATCAACTCATCCTCAAGAGACAAATAGAACTGCGACGAGCCCGGATCGCCTTGACGGCCGGCACGTCCGCGAAGCTGATTATCGATCCGGCGGCTCTCATGCCGCTCCGTGCCGATAATGTGCAAACCGCCAAGATCGGGTACCCCGTCGCCCAGCAAAATATCCGTACCGCGGCCGGCCATATTCGTCGCTATCGTTACGGCGCCCGACTGACCTGCACGTGAAATGATTTCCGCTTCCTCTGCATGGAACTTCGCATTCAGCACCTTGTGCGTAATGCCTTTGCGCTTCAGCATATCGGACAGCTTCTCCGAGTTTTCGATCGAGATCGTACCGACCAGCACCGGTTGGTTTTTGCTGTGGCGCTGCACGATTTCCTCAACAACCGCTTTAAACTTGCCGCTCTCCGTTTTATAGACGACATCGGCAATATCCTGCCGGATCATCGTCCGGTTCGTAGGCACTTGAATAACTTCAAGCCCGTAAATGCGTTTAAACTCTTCTTCCTCCGTCTTTGCCGTACCGGTCATACCGGCCAGCTTGCGGTACATCCGGAAGTAGTTCTGGAATGTGATTGTCGCAAGCGTCATGCTCTCGTTCTGAACCTTCAGCTGTTCCTTCGCTTCAATCGCTTGGTGCAAGCCGTCGCTGTAACGGCGTCCGGACATGAGACGGCCCGTAAATTCATCGACAATGACAACCTCATCTTCTTCGACCACGTAATCAACGTCGCGTTTCATAATAAAGTTGGCTTTCAGCGCTTGTTGAATATGGTGATTCAGCAGCACGTTGGCGTGATCGAACAGGTTCTCGATATGGAAAGCCTTCTCGGCCTTCTCTACGCCCGCTTCCGTCAGCATGACGCTTTTCACCTTTATATCGATCGTGAAATCCTCTTCCTCTTTCAACCGGCTTACGAATCGGTCCGCAGCAAAATAAAGCTCCGTCGATTTCGCAGCCTGTCCGGAGATAATAAGCGGGGTCCGCGCTTCATCGACCAGGATGGAGTCCACCTCATCGATAATCGCAAAGTATAACGGACGCTGAACCATTTGCTCCTTATAAAGGACCATATTGTCGCGCAAATAGTCGAAGCCGAACTCATTATTCGTGCCGTAGGTAATATCGCAGGCGTATGCTTCCTGCTTATCGTCATGCGATAGACCGTGCAAGTTACAACCGACAGTCATACCCAGGAACTCATAGATCTGTCCCATTTTCTCGCTGTCACGCTGGGCCAAGTAATTATTAACCGTTACGACGTGGACGCCTTTACCGAGCAAGGCATTCAAATATACCGGCAGCGTCGCTACGAGCGTCTTACCTTCACCGGTTTTCATCTCTGAGATTTTGCCTTCGTGCAGAGCCATACCGCCCATCAGCTGCACGTCGAAGTGCCGCATCCCAAGCGTACGCTTTGAAGCTTCACGCACTGTTGCAAAAGCTTCCGGAAGCAGCTGGTCGATCGTCTCGCCCTTCTCGATTCTTGCTCTGAATTCTTCCGTTTTTGCGCGAAGCGCCTCATCCGATAGACCTGTAAATTTCGATTCCAAAGCATTTATTTCATCTACCGTCCGCTGGAGCCGTTTTACTTCGCGCTCGTTTGGATCACCAAATATCTTTTTAACTAGTCCGAGCATGGAATTCCCCTTTCGTATTACGCCTCTTTGCCTTAAATTGTATCAGTTTGTCGACACCGCCGCAACGAGGGTTGCTGGAAACAAGCAGAAACGTTTGTCGGCTTTCTTGTCAGAGGACGCAAACCGTTTCGTGAAAAATTCTAAGCGTATATCAGCGTAAGGTTCATACATCCTTAGAATTTGAAAAGAGCCTTTCCCCCATAAGGAGAAAAGGCTCCTGTTGTAATTGGTTATAAGTGCTAGCCCTGCTCTATCAATCCGTACTTGCCGTCGCTGCGTTTATATACAACGTTGACCTCTTTATTGTCGACATTCGCGAATACGAAGAAGCTGTGCCCCACCATATTCATCTGCAAAATCGCTTCTTCCACATCCATTGGCTTCAAGTCAAAACGTTTGGTTCTGACCAGCTCCAGTTCGTCTTCTTCTTCCAGAATGCTTACCGCCGAGCCTTCCTCCCTGAACAGGGAGCGCACGCCATTGCCTTGACGGAACTTGCGGTTTACTTTTGTCTTATGCTTACGTATTTGTCTTTCCAGTTTGTCTGTAACCAGATCAATCGAAGCATACATATCCTCGCTTTTCTCCTCCGCTCTAAGCATGACGCCAGGAAGCGGAATGGTTACTTCAACCGTATGTTTGCCTTTGGTAACCGTTAGCGTTACATTAATGTCGGAGGCGATTGGTTCTTCGAAATATTTATCCAACCGGCTGAGTTTCTTTTCGACGTAGTCTCTCAAAGC
This sequence comes from Paenibacillus harenae DSM 16969, assembly GCF_000422465.1. Taxonomy (GTDB): domain Bacteria; phylum Bacillota; class Bacilli; order Paenibacillales; family Paenibacillaceae; genus Pristimantibacillus; species Pristimantibacillus harenae. The sequence goes on from NZ_AULV01000013.1 coordinate 48,864, forward strand.
ATCTGTTACTTGAAAGCGTTGACCTCGAATGTTGTAGTTCATGTGTAACTCCTCCTTTACATGAGCTTATTATATCATATGTAGGCAGTCAGCACAAAATAGTTTTTAGTTTATTGTGAATTTTCAGATAATTATTAGAAGCTTTTGTGACAGCTGCATAATCTCATGGAATTGGGCAGGATGTCAGCTAAACTCACATCGGAATTAACAGAAAAAAGCTCCGGTTGCCCGGAGCTTGCGATGTCCTTGTCCATTAATCCCTATAGGGGGGCTGGATCAGCCGATAATTACAGTTTTACAACGTTTGCAGCTTGTGGGCCACGAGCGCCTTCAACGATATCGAATTCAACCGATTGGCCTTCTTCGAGCGTCTTGAAACCTTCGGTTTGGATTGCGGAGAAATGAACAAATACGTCGCCGCCTTGCTCAGTCTCGATAAATCCATAACCTTTCTCTGCGTTAAACCATTTAACTTTACCTTGCATGTGCAAACATTCCCTTCATCTTCAAATGCTGTGGCAATACATCGTATAACCCACAATTTGACTATAACATCGACTTCGCGGAATTGTCAAACAATTTGTTGGAAGCGGATACATTGCGATTAACTTTTCAATAATATGATCATTAACGCTAATGAATTTAAGCCTGTTTGCTCTACGTTTTCGACCAATGTTTGAAGAAAACCCCCGAAATGCTCGCTGTTTCTGGAGAAGGATTGTATAAAGCTTACGGCTTTCTCTGGAGTAAGATCGCCCTCTTCGCTGACAAGACCAATTCCAATAAGCTGAAATTTTATTAGCGACAAAATCGAAACCATTTGTATGTATTGTTGGAGAATCCCTTTTCTTTTTTCGAAAAGAAAAAGTCTTTCAAAAACATAATTGACGCAGTAGTTTTCCAATATATACTCATGTTTAACCATAAAGGGATCATAGATTTTATTCAAACCTTTAATATATTGATCCAAAACTATTCCGGCGTCGCCGCTTTCGAGCATCAATCCTTTTGATGTTTTTCCAACAAACTCAGCATAACGTTTATTTCCTCCCCCCATTTTTGCACGAGTTTGCATCATTTCGAGAAGAAGCTTTACGGATACATGAGGCGCTATTTTCACGTTGCTTAGAAAGGAATCGATCATTCTATTATCAAGCTGATGCTTAAATTGGGAAAGCAGCGCCGGAATTTTAACATATTCCTTTGCCGAATGAATGCTATCCAGCTTTTCGCAAAACATGCCTAATAGAATGACGCGTTCATTAAAACGATAGGCTCTGTTTTGCAACAGTGAAATTACGAATATGCGTAAATCCCAGAAGTAAGCCTGTAAACTCCCTTTTCCGCTTCCAATTGTATTGATTCTGTTGTTGTACATGGAATAGTGATCTTGCTGCTCGACGACATCAAACTCCATTGGACGTTCATTTAATAATGCAAGCCTTGCCGTTTCCGGGCAAGAGAGTTTGCTGCCCATTTCGATAACCCCATCGACCAAATTATTGGTGCGAGGATAAACCGCACATGTATAACAAAGCGCTTTTTCACCTAATTTGGTTTGAATCCCGCATAGCTTTTCTTCCGATAAAAAAGAACAAAATCCTTGATCGTCCAATTTCATTACCGCATACTTTTGCTCAGTAGCGTCTTTCTTTACTCGTTTCACATTCGTTTTAATTTTCTCGGTAAGCTCAGGTTCCTTCACTTTCTGATATTTTTCATATGTAGGCTTATCAATATATATATTCCAGCTCGAGCAACAAGTATCCTCACATGCGCTGCCAGTACAAGTAAATTGTTTCATGTATTGCGGCAACATATGCTTCACGACTTTATCCATTCCGGTGTCTCCTTTTTTTCAGCCTTGCTCTAATTATCGGATTAAACCTTCATTTCTGTTAATAAAAAATCCGGAGACGTCATGTCTCCGGATTTTTCAGCTAGTTGACCGTAAAAGTTACCGCATTGCTTACTTGGCCGTCGGCGTTTACGACCGTCACATCTTGCACGCCAGAACCAACTGGCACGGTCACTTTAATGCGTGTTGCACTCAAGTAAACCTTAGTTGCCAATGTCGACCCTACATATACTTTAGAAGCGCTCGTAAAGTTCGTTCCTGTAATGTAAAAAATCGAGCCGGCGCTTCCGCTATTTACGTTTAAGCTTGTAATCGTTGGCGCAGGAGCAAGAGGGCCGTTATCGTAAGTTAACACTGTTGATGCCGATTGGCCATTCGCTAACGTAACCATCAATGGCACAACGCCTGTTGTTGGACTTGCCGGGATTGTCACTTTCAACGACGTTGGACCAATAAAGGCGAAAGTAGCATTCACGCCATTGACCGTCACCTTTGCCGAAGCTTCAAAGTTAGTTCCATACACATAGACAATGTCTCCGCCCGCTTTATTCGCATGATCCACTGAAAGCCCTGTGATAGTAGGCTGTACTGCCGTATACTCATAAGCGCTAATAAGCGATGCCGTCGCACCATCTTTAGTCGTTACAGTGACATCAACAAAGCCTGTGGTTGAAGAAGCAGGAGCAACTGCTTTCAAACGGGTATCGCTCAAAAAGGTAGCATTCACTTGTGCTGTTCCAAATGTAACGACAGCACCGCTGTTGAAGTTTGTTCCGTCGATATAGATCGTGGTTCCGCCAGTTGTAGGACCTGTGTTAGGAGAAATACCTGTTATGGTGATTGGCAAAACAACTGGATTTGTGTATTCGTATGCTTGTGCCGCAACCGCTTCCTGCTCTACATTCGTAACTTTAACATCTACAAAGCCTGCAGCGTCGCCTGCTGGAACAATAACTTTAAGGCGTGTATTACTCAAGTAAGTGGAAGAAGCTTCTTTACCTCCAATAAATACTTTTGTCGTTTTACTTATGAAATTAGTGCCGTTAACATAAATGCTTTCACCGCCATTGACCAAGCCTTGATTTGGCGATACGGACGTAATGGTCGGCACTGGATGTTGAATAGCCGTGTATGTGAATGCGGCCGGCAAAGTGAGAATATTGCCGTTTCCGTCATTCAGTATAACATCTACAACCCCCGGAATATCAGCAGCAGGAATTGTTACTTTTAAGCGGGTATCCGATAAAAATGTTGTTGTCGCTGCCTTGTTTCCGATGGAAGCTTTCATCGCATTCGTTAAGTATTTGCCTTCTATATAAGCAGCTATTCCGCCCGCTACCGTATCTGTTGCAGGCGAGATCGAATTAATCACTGGGTCAGTCTTTGGAGGCTCATTATAACGGAATGCGTCAGAAATCGTCACGCTTGTGCCGTCTGGATTCGTAATTGAAATTGGCACCAGTCCCGGCGTTAATGCCATTGGCGAAGTAACTTTCAAATAAGTTGCGGAAGCGTTAATAACTATCGTTGCCGGAATTTCGCCAAATTTCACCGACAAGCCCTTCATAAAGTAATTGCCGTTAAATATTACGGTCGTTCCTCCCTCTAACGGGCCATTATCAGGAGTAATCGCCGTTACAATCGGATCGGCTTTATATTGGTAAGTTCCAGTAGCTTTTTGTTTATCCGGATTTGTAACCGTTACATTAACCGTACCTTGAACGGATGCAGGAGCAGTAACCGTAATTTGCGTCGGGCTTACGACTGTAACATTAGTGGCAGTAGCAGCTCCTAAAACGACTGTTGCCCCTGGCACAAAATACTCGCCATTAATGGTTACTGTTTCACCGCCGTTAGGATGCCCGGAAGGTTCAACAATCGATGTAATGATTGGTGCCGGAAGCTTTACGGTAACATTTGCGCTAGGAACAGCCTTCGTACGCTGCGCGCCTGCATAGTCTTTATAATTAATGACCGAATCGGCAGTTGAAACGGCGAAAGTACCTGTTTTCGTTTTATCGACTGGACGAATTTTATAAGTAAAGTTCAACTCGCTGTTTTTCAGCTCTTTGAAGGACCAAGTTAATTCGTTACCGTTAATAGTCGGCTTAGGAATGTTTGCATCAGCCGAACCATGAACTAGCTCGAAATTTGGATCAATTACATCCTTTACTACGACATCGTATGCGCTAGCTTGTCCAATCTCTTGAACGATTGCCGCATAAATCTCACTCAGTCCGGTAGAGCCCAGAACAAAATGATGGTGAGCCGCAGTTGTAGCCATATCCTTCAAAAGCTTATTAGGACCGCTCGTATCCGGATTATCGTTTGGATTCAGCAAGGCAATCGTATAAAATACAATGCCTGCTTCTTTCGCTTCTAACGCTTTTTGTATCGCATATTCATAGGCCGTCCCTTTCGGTTCCGTTGCATCGCCATCTGTCAGGATGACTATAACCGGCTGTGCCTCTGGACGATGATCCGCAAGCATCCCCGTTGCTACGCTAATTCCATCGCCTGTCGCTGTACCGCCGTTCGATTGAATACCGGAAATATAATTTTTTACAGCTGTTTTATCTGTGGATAGCGGGTATGATCCAATCATGCCTGTAGAAGAGAAATCGACGATGCCGACCCGATGCTTCGTCAAGTCCATCAAGTCAATAAAGCCTTTTGCCGCTTCCTTGGCATTAGTCATTTTATCTTCGCCTTGGTTTGGCTGATAGGTAGGTGCCATACTACCCGATTTATCAATAATTAGAATAACATCGTTAGGAACAATTACGTTAACTGGAGGTGTACCTTTAATCGTTAGATTAACCTGGCTTTCCTCTAATACCGTGATCGAGGCGGGATTTACCGTTTTTGTAATGTTTACGTAGTCGACTGTCGCAGCGCTAGCAACTGGTGCAAGCAAGCCGCATAAAACAAGTACAACCGACATCATTATGCTTATCATCTTCTGTCTCTTTTTCATCAAAATCCCTCCCAAAATATTAGTTGACAAAGAAAAACAATAGCTCCACTGTATATGGATGCTATTGTCGAATAACCAAACATTTGGGCATCCTGGCGATCTTGCGCATTCATACGAAAGACCCATGGCTTTGCGTCACTATATCACTATAGTTTTGCCAAATATTCAGTTTTCTTTGATTCTAAATTACTATTATTATACAATAGATTTATGATTTCATCAATTACAATAGTTAAATATTCCTCATTTTGATTTGCTGTCAATAAAATAGCCGTTAATTTGTGTCGCTTCCTGTAAATAGGCGTTTCTAGTAATTTTGCCATTCGCGATTAGCGATAATTCACGATTGGCTTGTTCACTCAAATGGCGGAAAACTTCAAGCAATTGTTTCTCTAGTCCCAAACATTCTGCTAAAATAGATTTCTCGGCGTCCGTATACGTTCTGCGCTCACTGATCAGGCCTTCATCCACTCGCTCGCGCAGTTCCGATTGTTCGACCTGAAGAAGAAGAAGCAAATTGAAATTCGCCTCTTCCTCTAAGTCTAATTGCAGCAATTCGGTCGATATATCTTTCATCCTGCTAAGCAACGATTCCACTGCAGCCTCACTCATGTGTTCGAAGCCACCTTATCCTGTTTAGCCAGCTTTAACGCTTCTGCCCATGTGTCTCTAAGCTCTGTTATTAAATTCAAGCTTTCATTTGCTGCCGCTTTATCCTTCTTGGCATTCGCTTCAAACAGTTTGGATTGAATATAATCGTAGAGACTAACCAAATTACGAGAGATCTCATAATTCATATCTAACGTCGCTTGCAGCTCATCCACTATGTTTTGCGCCTTAATAAAATTCATATGCTTGCTGTTCATATCTTTTTGCTCGATTGCGGCTATGCCTAGTTTAATGAAGCGAATAGCACCGTTATACAACAATAATGTAAGTTCTCCTGGAGAGGATGTCTGAACCTTAGTGTTTTGGTATTGATTCTGCGCGTGAAGCAATCCTCTTCACCTCTTCTCGTCGATGATAGCACCTACAGTTAGTTCTTTCAGCTTCTCAACCAGCTCGATGAACTTCTCGGAAGGCAGTTCATGAACCACCTCATGCGTTTCTTTATTGAGAACTTGAACGATCACCGCACCTGTTCCTTCATGAATTTTATAATTAAATTCATGAATGGTTACTTGAACCGCTTTATTGGCCTTATCAATCGAGCTAAGCAACGCTTGCTCGCTGACAGATAAAATCGCGGATTTGCTTTTCACTTTTAGTTCCTGATACTCGCCGACAACCTTTATGGGAATACGCGACGACTTTTCATACGTGCTCGCTTTTGAGGTTGTATTTATTTCCATTTTCAATCCCGCCTCCGGTCCGATTCGTATCATTATCCGAATTGACTCTGGAGCCAGCTCATCTGTGCATTCCCGTTTGCAATTGCTTTCTCCATCGTACTAAACATCAAATAGTATTTATCTTCTTTCTTATTAATTTTAGCATTTAAAATATTGATTTTTTTCTCGATATCCGCTTCAATTTTACCTAGTGCAGTTGAAACGTTATTGTAGACCGAACCTGCTGAGCCCGCTTTAGACGAAATTTTTGCTATCGTATTCGTCGTTTCTGTGAACATCTTCTGAGCGACGCCGCCAAATAGTTCGATTACTGCTTTCGGATCCGCTTCAATAGCAGCCTTCAGCTTTTCAGAATTCACATATAGTTTCCCTGCAGTAGATGGGTTACTTCGATCGTAGATACCTGTAGTTATGCCAACGTCCGCCAACGAATCCGGTTTCGCGGGATCCGTGATGCTTTCTACATCCGAAGTTGCTATGCTTCTAAAATTTGAATAGGCATCGGTCAATATTTGATCGCTCCCAAGCAACCCCTGTTTCGCTTTCTGCTCCCAATTTTTGATGTCATCTTCGCTCATCGCTTTTTTCTCTTCACTTGTCAGAGGCTGATAAGCCCTTTCGGCTTTCTCGCTGAGCTTACCCTTTATCGTAATGCTGGAGTCATTATAAGATTTCACAAAATCAGAAATCTTATTGTAGATCGCATCCTTGTCGGCTTGCGAATATACCTTCGTACCTGTTGCGTCTATCGTGCCAGATGGCCAGTTGTAGGAATATTGCAATTGCTGCGCCGTATCACGCAAAGGATATATGCTGGTATTAATGGCTCGATAGGCATCCTGCAGCCATTCATTCTTAACTTTCTTGGCGTTCAACTTGTTTAAAGGCACCCGATCCACTTCGAGCATCTTATTAACCATGCTTTCAATGTCCATACCAGAGCTTAGACCTGTCATGCGCATTACCATAACATTCAACTCCAATCTTAATTTTTCCCTTATTATGTTTATCGAACAAATCTTCGATATTATTTATAGTGAATTATCGAACAATCGATTAAAATTATAAATAATAAATGATTAACAACCTTTTATGAAGCGAGGAACCCTTTATGACCACCTTATCGCTAGCTATGATCGTTAAAAACGAAGGAAAAGTAATTGAGCGCTGTTTAAACAGCGTCAAGCATATGGTCGATGAAATGATCGTTGTTGATACGGGTTCAACCGATTCTACAAAACTTATCGCTGAGAGATTAGGCGCTAAAGTATTTGATTTTAAATGGATTGATGATTTTGCCGCAGCCAGAAATTTTTCAATCGCATGCACGACCGGCAACTGGATTCTAGTGCTTGATGCCGACGAATATTTCGAGGAGGATTACACCGTACAGCTTCGACAGTTCATTAATCAACCCCTGGACCGAATCGGTAAAGTAACGATTATCAGCAGTTATTTGGACAACGGTCAATTACGTACCGCGAAAAGCGCAGCATCCAGGCTATTTCCGCGTTCGGTATCCTATACCGGGATCATTCATGAACAGTTGGCAAGCTCATTCGAACGGACAGACACTCCGCTTATTTTTTTGCATGACGGCTACTATGAGACTGATAAATCAGAGCGTAATCTATCTCTTCTTTTGAAAGAACTGGCATCCAAACCGGAAGACTCTTATCTTTTATTCAAAATAGGAAAAGAATATCACCGAAAAAAAGATGCCGTTCAAGCAGAAGCTTTTTATACTAAGGCACTCAGCAATCTTCAAAACCATAGCACTTATTCCGAAGAACCGATCGTCGACTATCTATATTTACTTCTCGAAACGAAGCAGTTGGACAAAGCGTTGGCTGCATTGGAAGTCCACTTCGTTCGACTGCAACATGTTTCCGATTATTATTTTGTTTGCGGACTCATCTATTTAGAGCTTGCCCTTCAGCAGCCCGATGAGGCATTGCAGTTTGTGGAAATGATCGAAAATAGCTTTCAATACTGTCTTCATTTAGGACAACAATCAGCCACAGAGTATGTTATCGGTACAGCCTCATATCTAGCCGCTTACAATTTAGGATTGTTATATGAAATGTTCGGCCAAACCGAAAAGGCAACCGCCATGTATCGCCTTTCCTCCTCTTCAGGCTATGAACCGGCGCGCGATCGATTGAACTTCATATAAACAAGAAAGACCCTTCGCAATGAAGGGTCTTTCTTGTTTATAGCGATTAACGAAGCAATTGCAGTACGCCTTGTGGAGCTTGGTTCGCTTGCGCCAGCATAGCTGTCGAAGCTTGTTGCAGGATGTTGAATTTTGTGTATTTCATCATCTCAGCAGCCATGTCCGTATCACGAATACGCGATTCAGCAGCCTGCAGGTTTTCAGCGTTAACGCTAATGTTGTTGTAAACATGCTCCAATTGGTTTTGGAACGCACCCAGCGTCGAACGAGCTGTGTTTACAGTGTTGATCGATGTATCGATCTTAGCCAGTGCAGCTTGTGCATTTGCAACAGTGTCAATCGTACCAACATCAAGAGCAGAAATGTCGACTGTCGTAAGGTCAATTTCAACTTTGTCAGCCAGATTACCGCCTACTTGAATGTTCAACGGAGTAGTTACGGAGCCGTCAAGCACTTTGATTCCATTGAATTCAGTGTTAGAAGCGATGTAGCTGATTGCTTGTTCCAACGAAGTGTACTCAGATACCATTGCATTGTGGTCGTCCGTGTTGTATGTGCTGTTGGAAGCTTGCGTAGCAAGTTCTTTCATACGAGTAAGCATGTCGGACACTTCGTTCATCGCGCCCTCGGCAGCTTGTACCAACGAAACGCCGTCTTGAGCGTTGCGCATGCCTTGGTTCATCGATTTCAGTGCAGCGCGCATTTTCTCGGAAATCGAGAGACCGGCAGCGTCGTCAGCAGCACGGTTGATGCGGTAACCGGAAGAAAGCTTCTCGCTCGATTTACCTTGTTGTACGTTGTTAAACAACAGGTTGCGGTGCGAGTTCATTGCGTTAAGATTGTGGTTGATAATCATGAAATGTTCCTCCTTGAAATTATAATGTCCACTTCCATGTGGGCAGGCTGTTCGCCTTACATTATTATTATCGGAGGCATATGATCGAAAGTTTATAGACTTGAAAAAAATTATTTACTCATAGTACTTTTAGACCATTTCGCAAGTGACTCCAAATCAACATCAGCTAGTACGGATTGCTTATTTGTGCTACGCACATCATCTGTTATTTCTTTGCGAATGACACTAATCTCCCGGGGAGCGACAATGCCGATCTTCACTTGATCCCCTTCAATACTAGTAATCATTATCTCAATGTCGTTATTAATCAATATCGATTGGCCGCGCTTGCGACTTAATATCAGCATTAGCAGCCACCTTCAGTTCTAGATGAGAATAAAGGCATATTGACGGAGTAATTTACTCCGTTCAATACGACTTGCCTGCTCACTCCAGTTTTAATATTAATGACTAAAGGAGCGAGCAAATTAACCGTTGATAATTCAAAAGGCTTCTTTACCGTAACGATAGACAATACAAGTATATCGTCTGCTTGTGCTATGCCCAGTTCTCCGATCATTTGATCGTTCAATTGAAATTCGTATTCAGGATAGGCGTCAAAAGGTGAGATTACAACAAACCTTATTTCCGATTCTTCAACGCTTTGGACATGAGCGAAGACACTGCCCGCCTCTATTTCTTCCGCTTTAAAATAACTAAATTGTTCGAAACCGTAAATACTGCCGCCAAAATCAAGTTTTACATTTTGAAGCAACGGATGCATGGCAATCCTCCTTATATAAAAGCTAATGCTATAGCTTATGCTATAGCATTAGTTTATTTATACCAATCATAGGTTGTAACATCAATAGAGATCGAATTTTTCTGCCTTAAATAAATGTCCAGCTTTCCCCTTACAACCTGAATCTCCGGTTTGATAGGGGTATACTCAATTTCTACGGGCGACGGAGTAATGGCTGTATCCACACCGCCGGCCGAATAAGAAATATGAACATTATCATAATCAGGCGTTCCTGGTATATAGTTTACCGGACTCTGGTCAAATACCTTACTCCTGGCAATGTCTGCGAACGCGTTTCGTTTATTCGTGATATCGGCCATCTGATGGCCCTCCTGAACTCTTTGGGCAAGATGCTGCAGAAAAACCGATTTCATTTGGCTGTAAAGCTGTTTGTTCCATTCCATATGCGGCCCTTTGGCAAGTGCGCTCCATGCTTGACTCGAGTCAATTTCCAGCTGTGCCGGCGTCGATGAAAAATCCATTTCAGCTTGTTGCTGTTTTATTTGCATATCTCCGCTGTAAGACTGAATCGACTGCTGCGCGGCTCTTGATTCTATTCCTATAGCCGCAAAGGTTTGCCTAATAGATAGTCTTAACTCGTTCATATTCTAATTACCTTAAATAATCGATTAAGGAAGGCTGGATAATTTTCGCACCGGTAGATAGGGAAGCCTGATAGACAGTCTGCTCTTGATTGAATTTCATAATGGTTTCGGCCATATCGGCATCTTCGGTTTCGCCTTGTAGACTATTTAAATTAAGTGTTAAATCCTGCAACCTCGCATCGATCAATTCCACCCGATTTGTACGGGCACCAATCTCCGAACGTACGTTTACGATTTGATCATAGCGTGAATTCAATTCGTTAGCCGCACTTTTCAATGCCGTTGGATTTGCTGTTGGCGTCAATGCATTATGAATATCCTTTAAAACTCTAAATAAGTTGTTCGTATCCGTTGAACTGCCGAACACTTCATCTCCGGTTATATTAATAGGTACCGTCACACCGGCAGACAACGTAATCAACGTCTTCATCGTATCCGAATCCTGAGTCTCTGCTGTTGCCTGATCATATGGTGCTTTGTCTGTCATTTGTCCATTAAAAATATATTTACCATTAATCGAATCATTGCCAATCATAACTGCCTGTTCATATAGTTGTTGAATTTCAATGCCAATAGCATCCAAGGCTGTTTGCGGATTCGTACCATTCTGAGCCTGCGTGACAAGCTCCTGAGCTCTCTGCACAATATCATTTAATTGACCGAGAACGGAATCCGTATGCTCCAGCTGTGATTTTGCCGTTGTAACGTTCTTCTCGTACTGCTCGTTCATCGCAAGCTCGCTGCGGTACCGCAAGGAATACGTAATGCCAACCGGATCATCGGACGGTTTGTTCAATTTGCGGCCCGTGGAGAGCATGTTTTGTTGATGCTCCAACCGATTTAAATTGTGGGTAACGTTACGCATGAGGTTACCATGCATCATGCCGGGTGTTACGCGAAGTGCCACTGCTCATTCCTCCTTATTTGAGAAGAGATCGATTAACGTCCTACAATACCCATGCCATTAATCACTTTATCCAACGTTTCATCGATCGAAGTCATGAATCGCGCAGCAGCGGAATACGCATGCTGGAACTTAATTAATTCCGACATTTCTTCGTCAAGCGAGACGCCCATTACCGATTGCCTGCTTGATTCAACCTGATTCACGATGTCGTACTGGTTCATATATTGACGTTCAGCCTCTTGCGCTTGGACGCCAAGCTGTCCAATGACCGATTGGTAGTATGAATCAATCGTTCCGCTGGAAATTCCGTTTCCGCTGCTTGTTGGCGTGAAAGCAAATGAATTGTTTTTCAAATCAGCCATCAGGTTCGCCAGCGTGTTATTTCCTTTTACCGTCTCATTAACTCCGTTAACGATTTCGGTCCGCATGGAGGTCGCGATCATCATCGGATCGTCCGTAATTTCTTTGCTCAAGCTGATGTTGCCTGCTGTTACCGGTACCATTACGCCATTAACCTTATAGCTTGCAGGCACAAAAACATCTCCCGCTTGCTGGGGCGGGTTCGTAAATAGATAGCCCAGCTTATGAAGTCCGTTAATCCCGTTAACGGTTACCTGCTGATCGGCTGCAAGCTTCGCTCCGTTATACATGGTTCCTGCCGGAAGAGTCACGGTTATTTGCCCGTTAACCAGCGTGTTGGCCATGGCATCAATCTGCTCTTTATAATCGGCCACATATTTATCACGGGACAGGATCATCCCGGAAAGTTCGCCGCCATTAAGTCGTCCTGCCGTAAATTGCGCTTCAATCTGGGCCGAAGTAGCGGGGATAGCATTAGGTCCGGTAACGATATTTTGCGTGCCGATGGAGATGTCATAGCCGTTCGCCGTATGCGTTACGGTCGTATTCGCAATATGCGAAAGCTGATCCACCAGATAGTCCCGCTGATCACGCAAATCGTTCGGATTGTCGCCAAGGTCCTCCAGACGTTTGATCTCATAGTTGAGATTGGCGATCGATCCCGCAATCGAATTGACTTCCGATACCTTAACTTCAATATTTGCCGTAAGGTCCTTATCCAGATCCTCCAAATGCTTGCTTGTTGTGTTGAATGCGTCGACAAGGGCCAATGCATTCTCGCGGACAATCTTACGTCCCGTAATATTCTCCGGGTCTTTACTCAAATCGGTCCATGACTTCCAAAAATTGTCCAATACGGTACGAAGGCCGGAATCCGACGGCTCATTAAAGATCGTTTCGAGCTTGCCGAGCGTTGACGATTGAATGGACCAGCCGCCGTAGGATGAGTTGGCGTTGCGGAATTGATCATCCAAGTACTGTTCCCGAATCCGGGTAATGGATGTAAACTCCACGCCGGTACCTAATTGGCCAGGCGTGTTCGACCGCATAAATCCAGGCGCTTCTATCGGACGGGATGCCACTAGATTGACCCGTTGGCGGGAATAACCCGGGGTATTCGCATTCGATATGTTATGCCCTATTGTATTAATCGTAGCCTGATTAGCGAATAGGCTCCGTTTGGCTGTTTCTATGCCGTGAAAGGTCGATCTCATCAAGCCGTGCCTCCTTAAGCCTTCGAATTATATATGCCGTTCCGATTGGAATTGCGCAATTGATTGGACGGATGCTTATATGTGTAACTCTCATCCTCTGGGGATATCAACAAATCAATCGAGAAATGAACGAAATCAAGCGATTGATTCAGTAAATCCTGGTTCAGATCGTTGAGGTTCTTCAGTTCCTTCAGCACGCTTTCAAGCCGTTCATGAACTTCTTGCAGCCGAATACGCTCCTCCGGCACGAAGACGACCCCCATCAGCTGGCGATAAGTCGTGTTGATCCGATTCTTCACGCCTTTCTCCAGCATGAGCTTCCTGCAGGCCGCAACCCGCATCATATCCATCGCCGTTATATCCTTGAGTATCTTGGATTCCAACCGCATAATGCGCATAAGGGAATCAAGGTCTTTGCTTATTATGGCTTGCTTCTTCTCCAAACCCGACTGCAGCAGGTGCTTATGCATTTCGGTTAAGCTGTCCATCGTTTCGATAACTTTGGATACCGTCATTTTCTCGCCTGCCACCTTCTATTAGTTCTAATCCTTCAAGTAGGGTAAGAGCTTCTCTGCAATCTTGCCGGCTTCAACATGATAAGTGCCGGATGTTACCGACTGCTTGAGCTGATTGATCCGTTCGTTCCGTTCGGCGCTGCCCGCTTGGCTGGTTGTCAGCATTTCTTTGGCTGCTGCCGAGATTTGCACCTCATCCTTCTTGCGCGCCTTGCTTGCTTCGCTTGAACGGGCTTCATTTTGCTTCTGGTAGGTGTTAAGCGCACCTATGCGATTCGTTTCGTTTATTTTCAATTCATTCACCTCATTCATTTGCAGGACCTAAGCGTAAACGGCTGTCAACTTCCTCCGGCGTAGACAGCTGACGTTTCGCAGAAATATAAACCTGTTATACGTATGAAACTTAGACGAGCTTATCGTTAAAAAAGCCGAATACCTTTACAAGTATTATCGGCTTCATTCAAATAAAAATTTATAGGCATGAAAATATTAGCATGATTTCATTATTTGTCCTTATATTTGTCCAGACTTTTGTATGCGCCGGCACGCGAATCAGACCCTCTAAGGTCATCCTTCCTGGCTAAGTCCTCAAGCATATGCTGCTTATCTCTCTGCAGCCGGGCGCGGCAATTGTCGCATATATGGTTTTCACGGATAAGCGATCCGCAGGATTCGCACGGGTACGATAAATTTGGAGCGTTCATCATGGAGATCCGGCCTTCGCGGATAAACTTCGTAATTTGCTTGATGGATACCCCGGTTGCGTCTGATACTTCCGTAATGATCGAACCTCTATTTTCACGTAAGTAGTCTGCGCATCGCTCGTACTCTTTATCGATTTCACGCAAGCACGACGGGCAGACGTCTCTAAAATTTTTGGCAAATAGTTTACCGCAGCGAGGACAATTATCCAGGTTCATCGCTCTGAGCCCTCCTTCTTTGTCGATCATCATCGACTTTTATTTACATTCTAATCGAAACCTATAAATTTTTCACTATGAATCTATTACTTCACACTTATTCGCGCCCTGATTAGGATCGAGCCCAGGTAAGCACATAGATTTCGAAAGGCAGTTCAGATTGTTGCAGGAGTGTCCGTGAGCAAGCCTCGGACGTGCTGCCGGTCGTATAAATATCGTCGATAAGAAGAATGCGGTATCTACCGCGGCTTCCGTCTGGATGATTTGGCCCGGCAAGCCGATCTTTGTGAAGCCGATGAAGCTCCATGGGATTGATTTCAAAAAGCTGCCTCGTATCCTTAAGCCTTTCGGAACGCGTTTTGAAGCTTTGCTTCTCCGTATGCCGCGCGCGAACGAGCAAATCCAGAAGCGGTATGTCATAACGCTGCGCAATATGCGCTGCAAGCTGCTCGGCTTGGTTAAAGCCGCGGTCCCTTGCCCGCTCCCGGCTAATCGGCACATAGACGATCGCATCCCAGTATTGGCGGAACGGGATTTTGCGGCGAGAGTCGGGCTTAGCCGGCTTACTGCTCCGATAAGCTATTTCCGAAGTAAGCAGCTCGAATGCCGGAAGCAGCATCGCCCCTAGAAGAGGCTCCAGCTGTTCGTTGCCCCGATATTTGTACTGGGCGAGCAGCGCGCGCATCATCGGGTCATATTGCACCGCGCTGCGGTTGCAAACAAAGGAGCGGTGCGGGCTGCGAACGCAGTCGTCGCAGCGGATGCCGCGGCCGCATTTGGGACACTGAATGCGGGTGAGCCATGGTATTGCGGAGAGACACGCTCCGCAAACGCTGTTCCGAAGCCCGGCCGGCAGCTTCGGGTGGTTTGGGTTGTCCGCGCTGCGAGCCGCGGGTTGCGTTTTGCCGCATATGAGGCATGCGGCAGAGTGCGGCGCGAGCAGCTGCGTGGATGCGGTGAAAGCGGCGCGAAGCCGCTGCAGCCATGAGGTTGGCGAGACGATCATCGGGGCGAGCCTCCTTTGTGCGCGGGAAGCAAGTACCCCTGCTTGCGCGCAATGCGGTTCATCGTTTTTATGTGGCGAACGGCGGCTATTTGCGAACGGTTGCGTTCCCGGCTGCAAAAATAAACCCTTCCGAACGGGTCGTCCGCCGAGCGTCCCGCTCTTCCGGCCATTTGCACCAGGGAGGCCTCGTCAAACAACCGGCCGTCCGCATCCAAAATATAGACGTCGCTTCTGGGTATCGTGACGCCGCGTTCAAGAATGGTCGTCGTAACAAGCACGCGAATTTCCCGGGCACGGAATCGCCGCACCTTCAAGGTTCGGTCGTCGTCCTGCGACGAGGTTGCTTCTATGGCGGAATGTCGGAGCGCAGCGCGCAGCAAGGCGGCCATCGGCTCCGTTTGCACGATTTTTTGTACGAATATAAAAAGCTGGGCATCCCGATTCAATGACTGACGCAAGGCGGCCAGCAGCTTGACAGGAAGCTTGCGTTTCTGCAGCATTTGGGCGACTGCCGGTGCAGGAAGCAGCTGCGGTACCGGCAGCGGGTTCCGGTGGTAGCGCACGGGCACTTTAGCATGCGGAAGTTTTCCGCTTCGCGCAGCGCGCTGCAGCTCATTCGGCGGCGTTGCCGATAATAACAAACGCGCTGCGCCAGGCGCACAGCTTTTGTCCGCCGCGTAATGCAGAATAGGGTCGCCATGATAAGGAAAAGCGTCAATTTCGTCAATGATGACCAGATCAAAGCCCTCGTTGAACCGAAGCAATTGATGCGTCGTGGACAGCGTAATTTCTCCTGCCTCCCACCGCTGTTCGCTGCCGCCGTATAAGGTAACGACAGAAGCGTTTGGAAAAGCTTTGCGAATTCGCGGATCGAGCTCGATAACCACATCGCGGCGAGGCGTCGCGATGAGCGCTCTGCCGCCTCGAAGCAGCACCGATTCCACAAGCGGGAAGATCATCTCCGTTTTTCCCGCTCCCGTAACGGCCCATAACAAAAAGTTGCGAATCGGCGGCGCGGATTTCTCGGCAGGTAATACGGGACGCGCTGCTGAAGCACGGTTTTCAACGAAACGGAGCGCCTTCGCCGCGGCTGCCGTTTGCGCCGGACTCAGCTTCCATCTCTCAAGCCGCTGCTCAATCGGCAGTAGAGAGCGCTGAAGACCAGCTCCGCCCGCCCCCTCGCTCTCAAGTTGACCCGTGACGAGCAGCTCGCATTCCCGGCTTCGCCCCATCCCGATGCACGCCGCACAATAGGCGCACAGCCGCCCGCACGCCGCGCATGCCGTGCGGCGCATAGCCGCCTCCCCGCTCCCGCAGCGCTTGCACCTGCGTCCGCCTCTGCCGGCGGCGACCGCTCCGCTCAGGCGTACCCGCCCGAGCAGCGCGGCCAGCTGGAGCGTTCCGCTCCAGCTTCCATCGGCGCCGGGACCGCCGGCACCGTCCAGCAGGGCGTGCGCTTCGCTGCGCAGAAGCGCACGTCCCTGCATAGCCTCCGCGGCAAGCTTCGCTCCTGCCGAGAGCTCACCCAACTCCGCATCGCTATACGCTCGCTCCATTGCCCCTACTGCAAGCTCCGCATCGCTATACGCTCGCTCCGTCTCCCCTGCCCGCTCGCCACGTCCTCCTTCTCGCTCTTCGCTACAACCCCACCGCTCCGCCTTCCCTGTCAAGCTCGCGCCGCCCGCCGTCTGCGGACGCCTGCGCCCTCCTCCAAACAACCCCCGCCAACCAGCACTCTTTCCGCCCGTCAACGCTTCCCGCTTCGCCTTTTCAACACAGGCAAACAGACGCTGCAACGCTTCCAACTCATTACTTACTTCCCTTCCACTGCCTCCAACACTATCCCTCTCACGCAGGCTCTCTTTCTTCCCCGCCATCACATGCCATCTCCCTTTCTTCCCTGCGGAACCTCCCTCCCACAACTCAACCGCACGACATGCATCGCCCAGCGGCAAAGCTTCCTTCCATAACCAGACACAATCAGCAATCGCTTCATTCAACCTGCCTCCCGCCCCAAAGCAGCCATTCATCCAAAACTGCTTGTCTACCACCGGCTCGACCGTCACCCTTGCTTGCCAACTCGCTCTAACCTTTACCGTGTATACATATGCCTTCATCCCCGAACACTCCTTCCAACTTTTCGTACTGCATGCTTTTCCGATAACCGACTATTCCCAACCCGAACATCCCAATTTTCATTCCATTACGCTTCACTGGTTAAGCAGCAACACCGATTAATCCGCCTTAAAAGCACCTAAACAAGCAGCAACGCCTGTCGGCGCCCCTATCAGATAACGCAACCGTTCGCGGAGAATGCTGAGTGCATACAAGTGTGAAACTTATACATGTCAGAAAATGAAAAAAGCACACCCCACGACGCGTTCTGCGCCCTAAAGTGTGCTTCACTTTTTTCATCCTATATTTCTTGCTTGATGTAGTTAACTGACCCTGTTATTTCAATTCCCAAGCTTATCTAAAAGCTCATACTCAAATCTTTTTACGAATCTAACCGGAAAACCTCCCGTAAAATATCCTCATCAGCGAAAAGTATCAGTTTAAACGGATTTTCTCCCGCTTTTTCCGGTAATTTGCCGCCAAGAAGCTGCAATCCCCGTAAATAACGCCGCATTTTCCCTTTAAAATGCTCCAATTTACAAAATCCGGCGAAATAGAGGGAGTTTTTCCCGTTAGACTCTTAGAGCCTCATGG
The DNA here is from genome assembly GCF_000422465.1 of Paenibacillus harenae DSM 16969. Lineage (GTDB taxonomy): Bacteria > Bacillota > Bacilli > Paenibacillales > Paenibacillaceae > Pristimantibacillus > Pristimantibacillus harenae. Next base: position 67,100 of record NZ_AULV01000013.1, read on the forward strand.
ACTAATCCTCAAAGGCTTAAACCCTTAGACCCTACAAACTCCTGAGACCCGGATCCTCGGTACTTTAGCGCTCTCAACGCTCCCTGAACTCATTAGCACCTTTTGCACTCTTATCGCTCTTAGCACCCTTACACACTCAGTGCCCTCAGCACCCTCAGAACCTCAGCCCAATTCCTCAAGAACCGCCCGTCCTAATCCGCTGCTGATAATCCTTCTATTTCCGCTAGTATACCTCAAAACGGCATCTTCGACAAATCGGCCGGATTCTGCAAATCGACCAAAACGGCGTGATCGGCCTGCGATACGATTCCTTCCGCCTGCAGCATCCACATGAGCTGGGTAGCATCCGTCTCATACCAATGCGAGCGCTTACTATCCTTCAGCTCCTGCAGCGGTTCATCCGTCTTCGCGTGCAGCTTCACCTTATGTCCGCTTCTGGCCATCCGTTCGACAATCGCCTTCGTTTCCTCCGATACGCCGCGGTCTATGATCGTTAAGCGAACATCCGTCCCCATGCGCCGCGAAAAAGAGAACAAGTTGCGCATGACCCACTCCATATTATGCTGCCTTTCATCCGCGACCAGTACATAATGCTTACCTGGCTGCCGCTTTCTGCTCCGAATCCGGTAGGCCAGATGTACCGACAACGCAGCCAAAACATAACAGCCAATGACCCAAAAAAGAAGTTCTAACATGGCGGCCACCTCCTCTATGCCACACTATATGCCGCAAAGAGCCCACAGGTTCCGGCATTCAGGACAAGATGACAAAATGTGCCCCAATGTTAAAAAGGTCTTTTATACCTATAAAAATGGGATAGGATCCGACAAAGAAATACCCTTGAGCAATTATCTATTTATGTTATTATTTAACTAGGTGTTCGTTATTAAGCACAATAACGAGCGAACATATAGAATTGGGAGTGTGAATGATGAGACTTTTCAAAAAGCATCTTTCTTTGTGCATAGCCATCATAATGGTTTTCTCGTTAGCATTGAGCTCCTCCGTCATGGCGGATGGACAAAACGACGGGGAGCAGATCACGGCTGCGGCTGCCGCAGATAACAGCTGCTCGTCCTACTCGACCAGCCGCGACGATATTTCCGATGAACCCGGACAAAAGCCCGTCATCGTCGATAACGGTAACGGCACCGCGACGGCGACCTTTACAACGAAGGTGGATTGCGTTCAAGTCAGCTTCTCCTCCTACAGCTTTCCGCTTGATTGGGTGCCGACAGGAGAGGGAGGAACTCCCTATGAGGTTCAAATCTTTCACGATGGCGAGACCGCTGTCTACAGCCAGGCCGGAACCTATTCTGTTACGATCGCTTTGCCGGTATGCGCCCCTTTTCAAGCGGACATCTATAGCGGCCCTGAGCAGCGGCAGCTGGGAACCGGGGGACACGGCTCAACGATTAAAACTTGGCTATTCGAAAAGTTCAATAACTGCGGGGATGTCACTGTTAATAAACATCTGAATGAAGCCGAAGGCGCGCCTCATGCGGGAGTCACCTTCGAACTTTGGAAGAACGGACTGCTGATTAGAAGCGGAGTATCGGACGAAGCAGGCGTCGTTCAGTTCCTGGATGTCCCGGCAGGCACGTATGAATTAAAGGAAATGTTAGCAGACGGGTTCACAACCGATTTACCCGATCCATCTTCTCTGGTCGTATCCAGAGACTCGACTACAGTTAAGCTCGTCATCAACACGCCAAAGCTTAAACTGGAGGCCGTATGTACGGCAAATCCCGACGAGAAGCGAAGTTGGAAAGTGATCAACGAGAGCAATATCGATGTCCCATTCATGTGGAAGATTAACGGAACTACACAGTCCGGCGAAGGCAGCGTGACGAAGAACGCGTCAATTGATTTTATGTCCGACACGGAGAATACGAACACAGCTACTATTTACTGGGGAAAAACCAAAGAGCTGAGCGCGGTGAGTGACGGAACCCTATGCACGACGCCAACGCCAACGCCGACACCTACACCTACTCCAACTCCTACACCAACTACGACACCTGACAACACGCCTACTCCTACACCTACGAATACACCGACCGCGACACCTGACAACACGCCAACTCCAACACCTACGAATACACCGACTACGACACCTGATAACACGCCAACGCCAACACCAACACCTACGTCTACGCCAACATCAACACCGTCTACGACACCGGACAATACGCCTACTTCTACGCCTGCGACAACACCTACGACTACTCCGACATCGACACCCGAGATAACGCCAAGCACTACGCCGGACGCGACAACGACGCCGGAGGCGACTACCTCCATTGAGGTGGACGAGGAAGATCCGGACGATCCGACGCCTACGGACTCGATTATTGAAATTGACGAGGAAACCGTACCGATCGACACTCTGCCAAAAACGGGCGAGTCCAGTCCTTATCCTTACTATCTGATCGGCGCCTTCACCCTTTCAGCCGGACTCCTGTCACTTCGCCATCGGCAGGCCCGCAGAAAAAACCATTAAGAGCATGCCTCCCATCATTTGAGCCCTCATCTCCGGAGCCGCCCTAAAAGCAGCTTCGGAGATTTTTTTCACCTTCAGATCATCCTGAGCCAAAGGGATAGTGTCCCAAAGAATGGTAACCCTTTATACGCAGGGAAAAAGCTAAAGCCAACGCTTCGCACGAATCGTTGGCAGCTCAACTGGAGCCATTCATTGCCGCAAAAAAAAAAGAGCCCGCATCATCGGATACGGAATCTTCTCCATATAACAAATTCTGTATACGCCAAAACGGCCGTTATAATGTAACCCAACCAAATTTGATGGATTGTATAACAGCTTGCGTACGATCGTCAACTTCCATTTTTTGCAAGATACTGCTGACATGGTTTTTAACCGTTTTTTCGCTAATAAATAAAAATTCGCCAATCAGTTTATTGCTCTTCCCTTCCGCCATAAGACGAAGCACCTCGGCCTCGCGGCGGGTCAGCGGGCTTTCGTCGCCGGCAACGAACTTGACGCCTGGCTCCTGTGCGGCAGCCGCTCCCGAAACGATTCCCATTTCATCCAAATAAGTCATCCGGCGGAGCTGGTTAATCAGCTTCCCCGTCACCTTAGGATGGATATAGGCATGTCCTTGAACGACGGAGCGAATGGCATTAATCAGCGATTCCGCCTCCATGTCCTTCAGCAGATAACCGGTAGCGCCTTTCCGAAGCGTTTCAAATACATAGCTCTCATCGTCGTGGATCGATAAAATAATAACCTTCACATCAGGGAACATGCTCTTCAAGCGTTCAGTCGTAACGACACCGTTCTCGATCGGCATATTAATATCCATCAACACAATTTCAGGAATGATATGATTGCAAAATTCCAGCACTTGAATGCCGTCTCCGCACTCCCCGATCACTTCCAGGTCATCTTCCATGTTCAGAATACGTTTAAGCCCTTCGCGAAAAAGCTGATGATCATCTGCAAGTAATATTTTTATCGTTTGACCGTTGTTCGTATGTTTCGGAATCATCATCATCTTACTCCTTCCTAGTTTCGGCAGTTGTAGGTATATCTATCATAATTTTCGTCCCGTCCCCGGGATTTGAGTCTATATCCATCCTTCCTTCAATCAGCTCCACTCTCTCTCTCATCCCCACCAATCCAAAGTTCACGTTTCGGCTAGCATCCTTCTCGATCCTTTCGCTATGAAAGCCAATACCGTTGTCTTGTATGACGAGTGAAATCTGATGCGGCTGATAGTTAATTTCGAGCAATACATGAGAAGCGCTTGCGTGCTTGTACACATTCGTGAACGCTTCCTGTACCAAGCGGTAGATCGCCGCTTCCATCGCAGAGGGCATTCGGATCTCCTTGCCGGAAAGCTCGAACACGGTATGTATTTTCGTTTTCTCCTCGAAGTCCTGCGTAAACTTGCGAAGAGCAGGTACAAGACCTAAATCATCCAGTGCCATCGGTCTCAAATTAAAAATAATTTTGCGTATTTCCTCGAGACCGAAACGCACCTGACTTTTCAAATCTACTAATTCTTCCTGTACCATCATAAATTCCTGCTTGATAAGCATACGTTCTGCAATTTCTGTGCGAAGAACGATATTGGCGAGCGATTGAGCGGGACCATCATGGATTTCCCTCGCAATCCGCTTACGCTCTTCTTCCTGCGCCAAAATAATTTTCAACCCCAGAAGCTGCCTCGTTTTGGCTGATTCGACAATTCTGGTGATCTGATTCAAATCCCCGGACAAATACTCGAGAACCACATTGATTTGAGAGCCGATCGTCTCGGCTCTTTCAATGGAGTTCTCGACATTGCGGACGCGCTTCTGCAAATCGTCCCTGCGCGCCTTGAGATAGGATTCCTTCTCGCGGTACACCATAAGGTCCAGCTGAATCTGCGTCGCCTTCTCATAAGCGCTCTTAATGTCGGCTTCCTTATACTTGACGAAATCACGGCTCACTTCCGTCAAGCGGACTCGCGCGCGGCGGTAATCCTGTTCCAGCTTATCGACCTTGTCGATCGTCTTGATCGTCTCTTGCAGGACGATCTCAAGCTCCTGCTCGAGCGATTCCAGTTCCGTGCGCGCGGATTCGCATATTTCGTAAATCTGGTATTTGCTATCCTCCATGACGGTGATCGCATTTTTTATAACTCGATTAATATCAACGGCTAGATGGTCCACAAGATCGGCAACCTTTCCATACCTAAAGGTTTATCATATTCTATCATACCACAAATGGACCATGATTCGTCCATCGTTAATCGATGGTAATCTTCTTCACCTTAGGATCGTAGCCAACCGTTAAGCCCAGCTTCTCCGAAAATAATCGAACCGGGATCAACGTTCTGAAATTCCGTACGATCGGAGTGACTTCGGATGACTGCAGGACGCCGTTCAGGTTTAGATCCTTTTTGCCCAACGTCATTTCCATCATTTTACTGCCGCGCAGAACGGTTATCTGACCTGTCTGTCCGTTGAACAGAAGCTCGGCACCCATCGCATCCGATACGAAGCGGACGGGTACATACGTCACGCCGTTCATTTGAATAGGCGCGGAATCCAGCTTAATGGCCTTACCGTTCACCGTTGCATTCGTTTTCCCTGCGTACATGACGATATTCGCTTTCGCGGCAGCGTCTGCCGCAGGCGGATATTGCAGCTTGATATTATCTAAGCCAATCGCGCCGGAATATGCACGCTCGTCCTGGCCTTCCGCAATGGTTACGACGTAAATGCGCTTCAGCTTAACAGGGAATTTCATTCCGGCAGCCGACAAGTTTACCTTCACGTTCTTCCAGCCGCTCCAGTCCAGCTGCTTGGCAAGGTCGAGCATATGCGCTTTGCCATCCGCGTCGATAAACTCGGCACGAACCCAGTTCAGGCTGTTATCGCCATATAGATCAAGCGTCATAGAGGTTGGAGAACCCGAGAGCGCAAGGCCTGTTGAATTAAACACGGCATATGAAGCTTTCGTACCCGTTCCGTTCGTGAAGTCATAATCGATTTTCAAGGCTCGCGCTGACGTTTGTCCCGGCAAGTCAGATACGAGATTTACGCTGCCCGTCGTCTCGGCCGGGGTTACTTGAGAAGTTATCGCATAAGCCGAATTCTCGAAGTCCTCGATCGTTTTGACCGTTTCGCCTTTGGTGAAAGGAATCATCGTCGCGTAGCCGTCATATCGCGCTATCGCATAACCCGTGGCGATTCCCTCATCCACGGACTGCACCGTAAGGATATCGCCCTGAACAACCGCTTTAAATCCGATAAACTGCCATTTGACGCTGTCCCCGCTCAGTTTATACGTCCCGCCGTTCTTCAGCTTCGCTGTAAGAGGAACCGAGAGAGTCGCCCCCTCCGTAAGCACGCCTGCGCTCGCGTCCGCGGTTAATGCCGCGATTTGTTCGGCTCCGATTACCTCTACATCGTAGGACGTTGTGATTGCGCCCGATTTGACGGTAAGTGTCGTCTTGCCCTGCTTGGTTGCAACAAATTCATTGCCTTGGAACTTGCCGATCGCATTCGAGCTGGTCCACACGGCAGACGTATTATCAATCGCAATCGGATTGAAATATGTATCATAGCCGGTCAGCGAATAGGAGGACTTCTGTCCTAATAGCATCATCTTCGGACCACTGACGGAAATGCCTTTCAGCGTGCCTTGAGGAGCGGTTGTGAACACACCGATTCCATTCGCGACGCTGCGCTGCGTCGTGCCGTATTGGGTCGAATGCGACAGCTGCAAGGAGCTGCTTCCGAGCGGACGCTCAATCATCGTCGTCGAACCGCCACCGTCAAGATTGACGCCTTTGAATACGCCCAGCTGCAGCATGATTTGCTGTAATTCCTTCAGATTAACGCCCGTATTGCTGCCGAATCTTTCCGCTGTGATCAGGAACACCTTCGTTCCGTCCTGCGAATAGCCGACACCGGAGCGGGATACATAAGAGGATCCGCTTACGCCTGTTATATCGCGCGAGAATGGAGCGGCCGCCCCGGCATTTACCAGCAGCGTATGACCGCCCGCCATCATTTCAAAGGATGCCGGATCAGCCTTCTGGCCCGTCGTCTGCGAGACGAGCGCATAGTCGGCCGTAATCGGTTGTCCGATCTGCAGATGCTCCTTCACATAGGCGGCAGCTTTACCGTGAGCTCGCAAAATATAGCCATCCTCCGGCGCTTGCCCGGCAATCGCTTTGTCAATGGAGATTTCTTCAATATAGCCGCCACGGACAAGAACCTCTGTCGGTGTCGTGCCGGAATTTTTCGGTCGCTCCGCTCCGCCCCATGCGCTCGTATAGATATACATTCTGTCAACATGGCTGTAGCTGGAGCCTGTCGTTTCCGGATTATAGGCGGATTGATTCACTCCCTCCAGGTCAAACGTCGAGCCGTCCGCTGCCGTTACCAGACCCTCGAACGAATAATTGTCGATCATGGGCTTGCGGTCCTTCGATACCGTAAAAGCGTACATGCCCTTCAGCTTAGCCGGACTGGACATGAACATGCCGCCCGTTACCTGGCCTCCGAGCGGAGCGCCCTCGCTTCCCATAACGAATACGTCGGCATTGATCGCGGCGACCGCTCCGTTCTCCTTCGACATGTTCAGGATGGTATTCACTTGTCCCATGCTGTTATTTTTACCGCTCATCGCGTTTAAGGATACGTAGGGATTGGTGAGATCGACTTCGATGACATGCACGTCGGTCTGCACCTTCTTGCTGCCCCTTGTCGTATGCCAGACGTAATCGAGTCGCTTTGCTCCTGCCGTAACGTATGATTGCTGTATCAGCTTAAGTGACGAGTTGCTTGTCGAAGCAGCATCCGCCGCTTCAATAACGGCTTGCTGCCAATTCCCTGGCAAGAATGACGTGACTGGATGCACCAGCAGTGCACCGCCTAACGCTACAAGAATGACGCGCTTCCCCAAGTTCTCTGTACGCCGTCCGATGGTGCTTTGAAACTTACTACCCATTATATTTACAACTCTCCCATCCGTTAATCTAATAGGTATAGACTACTAGAGTTCCAGAAAAGTTCCGCATGATAAAAGAGTGCTATCACTTCAGTTGGAGTGATAGATTATACCTATAGTTATCTCAAGCAAGAAAACCTCTACCGCCTGAAGATACATGGCAGAAGAGGTTTTTGGGTTAAGCTATGGCGTAATAAATTTCAAATGCTGCAGCAGCCGCAGGATCATAACGGCTCCTTCGGCACGGGTAGCGTTCGTCAGCGGACTCATGGTCGAAGCCGTCTTGCCGTTCATTAGTCCAATGTACACGGCTTTGGCGACATCCGTCTGGGCATAGCCGCTAATTTTGCCGCGATCCGTAAATTTGGTTAAATAGCTGGACGCCGTAGAAGGAAGGGTAACCGTCACTTGCGCCGTCTTGGCCGCTCTCATCATCATGACGGCCATCTCCTGGCGAGACACCTGATCATTCGGTTTGAAGGTACCGTCCGTATTGCCCATTACGATGCCCGCAGCAGAGGCTGCTCCGATATAAGCGGCCATGGCCGTATTCTGATTCACGTCCCTATACTTTGCCGCTGCGCTTCGGTCGCCGCTCAATCCCAAGCCTTTGGCGATGTAAGTCGCAAATTCCCCTCGGGTTATCGCATTCTGCGGGGCGAATAACGAAACCGTTCGCCCTTCTACGATAAACTTGCGGGATAACGTGTGAATGGCGCTTGCCGCCCAATGAGTCGATAAGTCCGAGAAGCTCGACGAATTTCTAACGAAAGCGTAAGCGCTGTTGCCTTTGCGTTTAAAGGCTGCCGTCGTTTTGCCGCCTGCAGTCGTTATAGTCGTTGGCACGTAAGACAGCGCTCCTGTTTCAGGATCGTACCAAACCGCGCCGGCTTGACTTGGGTCAATTAACGAGCTCGTCTGCAAGGTCCGGGTAACATAGCTGTTAAGCTTCGTTAACTCTTTCTCCTGACTGCCGTTCACGACCGAAACCTGGAAATGGACCGGGCCAGCGATCACCTGGGCATTCGTTCCGTTCAGGGCCGACATGAGGGCAGCTGTCTTCGTTGACGTTCCTTGATCGATTTCAATAAGAATGTAATTGGACATGCCGCTGCCGTTGAACATAGCGCTTGCCTCAATATAATTGATCGCGTTGACGGGCAGCTCATACGTTGCGTCTCCATGCTGTACGGCAAACACGGTGTTGCCGCCTTGCCTGGACGCCATATCCAAGGCAAGGACGGGAATCGCTACAATGGCTGCCCGCTCATGGCTCGGCACTTTGAAAGCGATTCGCGGATCATGCATCCCCGCTGCCTTGGCCGTCTGGTACGCGGTCAGAAACTTATCGCTCGCGATCGTATAGCGGTTAGCCGTCGTACCGGCGGGAGACACATCCGTCGTTGCCGTAGCTGCGGATGTCTTCAAGCCGACTCCTCCGCCGTCCGCCGCCTCGTAATCGCCTGTCAAACCGTCGAACATCGAGGTTTGATTCGCCACATTCACGTTGGTGAAGCTGTTAATGAGCTGACCGTTGTAAGTTTTAATGCCAACGGTACTCGAGAAATAGGAAATCGTAACCGGTTCCCCGACTCCCGCTGGAGAGGATAGCGTCAGCACGACGGAAGAGCTGCCCATTTCAACCTTCGATACCATTCTCGCCGCTCCGTTCACTTTGACCAGGAACAGGCTGCTGGAAGGGGCCGAGGATGTATTTAAGCTTTCATTGAAGGTAAGGGTTAACATAGAACCTTTGACTATAGACCCTACCATCGAATTCGCATTTCCTGCCCCGCTTCCATTCGCCGCTACAGATTGGAACGATTGCGCAGGGTTCCCAAGCGCATCCGTCACCTTATTCGAAGCGGCGGTATAGGATACCGTGACCGGCTGGCCGGAATTAATGACGGACGTTAAGTTCAGCACGACGCTGTCGCCGGTGACGCTAACCTGGCTGACAGCCGCCTGGACTTGACCGACAAGAACGGTATACTGATAGCTTAACGGCACGGATTGCGGATTAATAATCTCATCGTACCTGATCATAATGGACGATCCGCTCGAACTGATGGACTGAAGCACGGGCCCCCTCGCATCCGTTGAGGCATACAAGTTAAAGCCGCTGATCGCGTTCACATAGTTTCCTAATGTGTCCCGCAGCGGATATGCTCCGGGATTATAGGTGATCGTTACATATTGGCCGTTCTGGATGGTCCCGTTAATGGACAAATTCACTGCCGCCCCATTATTCGATATAGCCGTCGCGGCGTAATTAACTCCGCCGGCGCTTACGATAAACTGCGTATAAGCATAGCTGTTTACCTGCTCCAACGGTTTGTTAAAGTTCAGCGTGACGGAGCTGCCCGTTGCTGTGCCGCCGGTTAACACCGGACTCGTCGTATCCTGTGCGCCCGCTACATCTATCGCGGCCAAGCTGGCTGCTTGATTGCCTGTTAAATCCTGTACAAGGCCGGTTGCCGGCTTCGTATAGGAGAGCTTAACCTGCTGCCCGTTCACAATGGGGCTCTCGAGCGTAAGCTCTACCGCATCCCCTACGATCCGAACGGCCGTAACCGTTCTTGGAGCACCGTTCACGGATACATAATAGCTCCCCGGAGACGGGTGCAGCCATACATTCAGATCTTCGTTATAGGTCAGCTTGATCTTGGTGCCTGACGATTCCGCCTTCGTAACCGTCGGCGGCGCCGTATCCGAACCTGCCGTCTTGAATGTCCACTGGTATTCGTTTAGGATACCGACAAATGGATTGCCGACTACATCAGTCACGGCATTAGCCGCTATTTCTATATAATAGGAGGTTGCCTTTGTTAATGGCGTTTGCGGCGGCGCTGTAATCAATAAACGCCTGGAATCTGCGGGATCAACCACGTAATTCGCAATAATCGGCGCAGGAGCATTCGCTCCAACCTGATGAATAAGCACTGCATTCGGATTATTGCCTTTCAGGATCGGTTCGCTGAAGGTCGCAACGAACGTGGCGTTTTCCGGAACGGTCGTTGCACGGTTGACCGGGTTTAAGGAGCTGAGCGCCGGACGAACGGTATCCTGCGTAATCTTAAAGGTCCAGCTGCTCTTCGAATCAATTCCTCCATAGAAATTGCCTGCGGCATCCCGAATGGCCCGATTGCCAAAGACCACGTAATACTGCGCATTATCAACGAAAGGCTTTGCCGCTTCGCCTGCAATCGCTTTGTTCGCATCAATTGTTATTTGATAGGTTCCTCCGCCTGTCACGCGCTCCGATGTAACCGGAATACTCCGGAACAGCGTATCGTTAGCGGTATTGCGAATTTCAATATTGCCGCTGCTTGGAAATACCGGTTCGTTAAACGTCATCTGAAGCAGCGTATTCACATTGCCTGCATTACCATTATTAACAGGGGCCAGAGTCGTAATAGCCGGCGGCGTCGTTTCAATGCCGGGATCGGTGCTGAAATTCCATATCGAAGCGCCCGCAATGCCATGGTACCAATGATCTCCGTTAGGATCCGGCTGAGTGAACGCACCGGCTTCTATCAGTACGTAATAAGCTGTATTCGCTTCAAGATTGGAACTCGGCGTAATCGTCAAACGATTCCCGGATACTGCGACGCGTGGCGCCAAAGCATCAAATCTCTCTAAGGTTGTATTGTTGCTTACTCTTCTGATTTCGATTGCCTTGCCGGAACGTGCCTGTACATCTTTGTCGAATATAATCTGCAGCGCCGTATTAACGGTCGGTACGGAAGTCGCATTATCCGCGGGCGACAACGATACAATATTCACCGGAGCGGCCGCAGTCGTAAAGCTCCACGTCGCTCCATCGTATATATTGCCTGCAGCATCCTGGAATGCGCCTGCCGGAACGGTAACCGTATAGACCGTATTCGGCTGCAGCGCGGCAGTTGGACGAACAACGATCTGTGCGGATCCGCTTCCGCTTACCTCAGCCGAGGTAACCGATATCGTTCTTTTGTCTTCCAGGGAGCTTATCCCGATATTTCCTCTTGCCGCGTACACCGGTTCACTAAATGTAATAACGAGCGGCGAGGTAATGACAACGGAATTCCCGGCAGGCAGCCAACCCGTGTGCCAAGGCTTCGTCACATCCGTCGTTTCCACGGTCCGGAAATTCCAGCTGCTGGCATTAACGACTCCGGCATAACCTGCGCCGTTAGAGACGTTAATAAATGCGCCTGCATCGATTAATACGTAATAATTGTTATGATGTGCGAAATCATGGGTAGGATTAATCGTAACGACCCTCTGCGTAGAATCAATGGAAACCTGCGGTGATGTTACGTTAAGGCTTTCAATCAGACGATTGGTCGCATATTCGTAAAACGAAATAAATGTCGAGCTCGAGCCTTTTACGATATTTTCATCAAAGGTAATTTTCAGATCTGCGGCTACTGGAACATTGATCAGATCATCTGCCGGGCTCAGGCTTAACACAACCGGGCCTGCAGAAGCGGCCGATGCGGGCTGCTGAGCTGCTCCAAAACCAACGAGGCTTAGCTGCAGAAGCAGCATAACGGCACAAAATATGGATAGCTTGCCGGTACGATTCATTTCGTGTTTCACTCCTCAAAAAATAACAGTCGTACCTTATTTGTCGGTTTATGGGAATGAAAAATTTAGGTTAAACGAAAAAAAGAGCAACTTCCGCAGAGTTACTCTGCGAAGGTTGCTCGGGTAATGAAGATTCATTTTATTCTTTTGAGATCCCGTATATTCGATTCTTGTTCTAAAGAACGCATTGCGAGCACCTCGAGAATCTTATCTTGGCGTTTAAGCTATATTCCCGGGTAACAAAAAGACCCATTACTCGCAAAGAGCATGGGTCCTGATACTTGTTTTTTACACGCCGCCTTGAACGCCAGCGTCCGCTTTCAGCTTCTCAGCCTTGTCTACGCGCTCCCAAGGAAGGTCGATGTCCGTACGGCCAAAGTGACCGTATGCGGCAGTCTGTGCGTAGATTGGACGGCGAAGATCCAACATTTTGATAATGCCGGCAGGACGCAGATCGAAGTTGCTTGTGATGAGCTCAACGAACTTATCTTCAGCAATTTTACCTGTACCGTAAGTGTCGACACTGATCGATACCGGTTTAGCTACGCCGATCGCGTAAGCCAATTGGATCTCGCATTTGTCGGCGAGGCCTGCAGCAACAATGTTCTTCGCTACATAGCGGGCTGCGTAAGCCGCGGAACGGTCAACCTTTGTCGGATCCTTGCCGGAGAAAGCGCCGCCGCCATGACGAGCATAGCCGCCGTAGGTGTCAACGATGATTTTACGGCCGGTAAGACCCGCATCGCCTTGCGGTCCGCCAATTACGAAACGGCCGGTAGGATTAATAAAGTATTTGGTTTGCTCATCAAGCCATTCCACTGGAACTACCGGCCTAATGACATGCTCAAGGATATCCTGTTGGATTTGCTCCAGCGAAATTTCCTCGGCATGTTGCGTCGATACTACAATGGTATCTACGCGAACCGGCTTGCCGTCCACATACTCGATTGTCACTTGCGTCTTACCATCCGGACGCAGGTAAGCAAGCGTTTCATTCTTCCGAACCTCCGACAAACGGCGGGCAATACGGTGCGAGAGAGCGATCGGAAGCGGCATAAGCTCAGGCGTCTCATTCGTTGCGAAACCGAACATCAAACCTTGGTCGCCTGCACCGATATCTTCGTTCTCCAGCTTCATGTCCTTGCCTTCGCGGGTTTCAAGGGCTGCGTTAACGCCTTGGGCGATATCAGCCGATTGTTCATTCAACGAAGTAAGTACCGCGCAAGTCGTGGAGTCAAAACCGTATTTGGCGCGAGTATAACCAATTTCCTTAATCGTACGGCGCGCGATTGCCGAAATATCTACATAATCCGCGCGGCTGCTAATTTCTCCAATAACCAGAACAAGACCCGTTGCTACAGAAACTTCACAAGCGACACGCGCATATGGATCTGCTTCCAGGAATGCATCCAAGACAGCATCTGAAATCTGGTCGCATATTTTATCGGGATGGCCTTCCGTAACTGATTCCGATGTGAACAAGTGGCGTCCTTTGACCGACATCCGTATCAACCTCCTACAACCTTAGTATGTTATAAGTGCAGACGTTCTACACAAAAAATGAACCTTTCCCCGAAGGAAAAGGTTGTTAGACAACTCTTCTAAAACAGTATGATACCGAAAATGTCGCTTAGTGTCAATGGACGCCGGTTTTCAAGCTACAATTGGTATCCGTTTAGAACGCTCTCCGCTTGAGCAACAAGCCTCTTCGTGATCTCGCCGCCAACCGATCCCGCTTGGCGCGTCGACAACGTAGACCAATGCACGCTCTGTCCGCCGCCTGCGCTTGATGCAGCTCCCAGTTCGCCGGCAAATTCCGTATCCATGCTTCCGCCTGCAATACCGCCAGACGTTAACCCAAATTCAGCAGCGATTTCATATTTCATTTGATTCAATGCCGATTTACTGGTAGGTACTACCACTTTATTCGAACGACTCATAAATGACACCTCCATAATGTAAGAACACAATACTATTGTGTATCCATCCCTTACATTTGAAGCGTATAATCTATTGTCAGTCCGGGGAAAATGTAGTACGACTCCCATATTACTGGATGGTATAGCTGCCTCTTATCAAAACAGTCAATCCATTCTTCTGCGCGGGATCAGGCAAAATGCCGCGGCCTTCACGCGGGAACAACAGCAGGTGGTTCGTCGGAACCGCTTTGCCTTTCGTTAATTCACTGCCGGCCGTTAAATCCGCAATACCATTCGCGTCCGAGCTATAAGCAATAGCCTTACCCACGCGAACGATGACCTCCGTTCCCTGTCCTGCCATCAGCGTCTTGCCTGCCGGAATAGCTACAACCTCCAACGAGGCTTCAGAAACCGTACCAGAACCGCCATCAGAAGACCCTCCGCCTGTATTGCCGCCGGCCCCTAATTTAGCCAACTGCTCATCGACATAACTTTTCGTCACTACAGGATCCTCGACGGAGCCTGGCGTTAATGCCGTATTTGCATTACTCGTATTAGATGTAAGAGTACCGATACCAATACCAAATGCCAGAATGGCTGCACCAAATGCAGCGCGTTTTAAAGCTTTGTTCATATGTATTCTCCTCTCTACCGCAAAAAAAATCGGGCACCTCTGTTAAAGATACCCGATTAGTGGTTGGTTGGTCTAGTATTTCTTAAAAGATATTAATAGGTTACATTCGGATCTGCCCAGTTGAAATATGGCGACCATGTAATGTTCTTAGATACTAACTTCTTCTTATACCCGTTAATCTCTTCATAGATATTAAGTGTGAACGTTTTGGAGACTAATTTATTGGTCATATCCTCATTAATTCTAGTATAATTGCTGCTGTCTGACTTCCATACATAATTACCTGTTGCCGCATCAATTTCAAACGGAAGCTCAAGCATTTTGATATTTGTTGATTCATCCTCAAGTGCAATTGTAAACTTTTTATTCGTGAACCCATCATAATTCGCATCTCGAGCAACAGTACTATTGAGATCTAATTTAATAAATTCCCCATCTAAGTGAGCAATAATCGAAGTAAAGTTAATCGTATAAGGACCTACTTTAATGTCGCTAAGCAATGTAGTTGCTTTCACGTCTTCGGGTAAACTAAACTTTGCAGATTTTACAAAACCTAATACATCCGCTTCGTTAGATTTAACCAAACCTTTGTCATTAAACGCTAGCCCTAATACTAAATTAGCACCTGTTAAGTCTGTATTTTTCGGTACTTCCGCAGTAACAATAATTTGTTCTTTTTTCCCGGTATTGATCGTGTTGGTAGTCTTAGTGATTTTCGTATCAAAAACATTATTAGAAGCTGTTTGTAAGTAACCAGCTAAATTCAAAGTTGCAAGAGGTTTATTTTGATTGTTTGTGACGTCCATATAAATCGTATAAAGATTATTATTTTGACCTTCATATACGCGTACATCTGTTACTTGTGCTGTTGCATTCTCACCATATTCTTTGATTTCGAATGTGGATCCAATTGCGATATTTGCAGGAGTCGTTGAAGTAGATGTTTTAAGATCAGCAAGTTCTGTTTTCTTTTCTCCTTCAACCTCATACAATTTGAACTCTAAGTTCGACGTATTCAATGTACTTGGAACTGAACTGTAATAATAGGCAGTTACCGTCGATTTTGCTCCAATTACAATTTCTTTCGATAAAGGAATTAGAGTGGTATCTACTTCGACACTGTCGTCTACAAAGAATGCGCCTGTAATATTTGGCAATGGTGCAGACTTCGCGCCTTTATTCGTAATGGAGAGTACTCCAACGATATTATCATTGGATTTCCACGGTGTTTTTTCAATGGAATTCATCTGGATTTCGTAAGAATTGTCACCGTTTATATATTCATATTTCACTGCGGAAGATCCATTATTCGACGGCGCTTTTAATCCAAGCTGGAATTTAGCGACTGGAACATTTACTAAGGAAGCTGCCTCTCCGAATGATTGAGCTGCGATTAATTTCATCCCCGATGTCTTGATTGAAACAGGAAGCTCCACGTTAAGTTTTAGAGTTTCTAATATCTGTGGTCTAAGGGTAATGCTCTGTCCGCTTTCTGTATTTGATTCCAATTTATATATGGCTCCGTTTGAAGCCTGTATATAAAAATTGAAATTGGAAAGACTTACAGTGAATTGTCCTGTATTACGCATGACCAATTCAATGTTAATCTCATTATTTTTACTACCTGCAGAAATGATTGATTTATTTACTCGCATATTAACATTTGTACCATTCATTTTAACTGGTTTAAAGCCATTCACCTTCACATCATTCGTATAGGTTGATGGGAATTTAAAATTCGCTACCGCTCTTTCGTAGCCTGCAACCGAGAAGTCAAACTTAATGACTTTTAATATCAAATTGGACAATGGCACATTACTTGCTATATCGCTGTAATAAGTAAGAGTTACGCTTGTCTTCGATGGAACTGTCTTTTTCGTCTTATCGCTTTCCACCAACTGAAGTGTATATTTGCTGCCAGCAGTTGACGATAATCTTGCCCAGTAATCCTGCAAGTTAATAGCTGCTGCGTCACCATTATAGAAAGTTACTGTAAAGCTTGCCGTGGTTCCTTTACTGCTTGGAATAATATCTGCGCTTTCGAGCTTAACGTACGATTTGGATGTTATGTACACCGGTTTAATTACATTTGTACTTGCTGCATAACTAGTACTGATCACAGCTGGCAATAGCAACGACACAACAAGTGACACAATTAGTGCTGCAAAGAACATGGTTTTACTTTTTCGTTTTAACATCTGCACATTTTTCACTCCGCATCTTTTTTTTATATAGACGCAATTCACCTGCAATAAGTTTCGTTTAATCCAAAAATTAAACGAACCTGTCGGATTATCGCTTATCTGATAATTATAATGCATCAGTGTGAACTTCATATGAACAAGCTTTCTTAATTAAACAAAAAAAGAACCGGTGGATAATCCCACCGGTTCTTCAAAAAATTCAATTATTAGTTGAATTTTTTGATGGATACTGCTTTAGCTACAGCAAGACCTGCAACTTTGTTATCAGCATCGGCGCCTACAGCTACATCATAAGAAGCAGCAGCATTGTAGTATGCGGATGTGAGGTCATACAGACCACCAATTGTTACGTTGTTATCTTTGTCAATTACGTAGACAACAGTGTCACTGTTGATTACATATTCAACGCCGCTAACAGTCAGTTTGTTAGAAGCAACATCAACTGCTCCAACTACATCAGCGTAACCAACAAGAGCAATAGTGTTGATCGTACCGATATTAGCTGCAACTGTGTCAGACAGTTTTACAAATGGCTTGTTAGCTGGTTTGTAAGTTGTAGCAGCACCTGCATTAGCTGCAGTGTAAACAGCTTCTGTTACAGATACTGTCTCAGACTTACCATTGATGTCCAGAGTTACCGCATAAGAAGTACCTGCAGTAGTCTCAACTTTGTAAGCACCTGTGAAGATACCGTATTTAGTTGCAGCTTTATCAGCAGCAGCTTTATCAGTGATCAATACATACTTAGCGAATGTACCGTCACCAATTACGTGTACTTTGTAACCTTTTGCAAGCGATGCATAATCAACTTTAGTTACTTTACGATCGGAAGCAGTAGCTACACTAGCTTTAGTAGCATCGAATACTACAGTGTTAGCATTAACATTGTAAGTACCATCAGTATCTACTTTCAATGTTGTGTCTGTTTTTTCTGTAATTGCTTTACCAACCAATGCTACATCAGTACCAGCTTTAACTTGCTTGATAGTACCGTTAGTGTTAAATTCCCACTCAACAAATTTACCAACAAACATATCAGCTGCAGCTTGATCAGCGAATACCGCTTTATCAACATTTACAGTGATAGTTTTGTCTTCTTTGATCGAGTAGTACTTGATTTGGTCTTTTGCATTTGTTGGGTCATAGATACCATTTTCGATAACTACAACATCGTTTTTCAGTTCAAGGATAACAGCGTTTTTGTTATCAGCTGCGCCAGGAACAAGCAGTTCAGCTTTAACAATTTTCTTGTCGCCGTTCAGGATCAATTTGTACTCAGCGTCTTTAGTAAGATCCAAAGAGTTGCTAAGTGCTTTGTAATCAATACCAGCAACAGTGTACGCTACGGAACCGTCAAATTGTGGTTTCTTAGCTTCAATTTTACCAGTTACTACCTCACGAGTTGCAACGATTTTCGAAGCAAGTTTAGCAGAGTTATGAACAATGTTCAGAACGTCGTCTTTAGCAAGATCAGTCAAAGCTTTAGCTTCGCCATTGATCGTTACTACAGTGCTTGCATCAACATCTACTGCACCTTGGTTCGTGATTACACGTTGTTTAGCAGTTGCGTTAGCAGCAACGATGGAATCGAACAAGGAATCTTTAACATCGTACTTGGAAGCTACGATCGCACGAGCGTTACCAGCTTTGTTCAAGTAAACCGTTACGTCGGAACCACTAGCAATTGTGTAGCTAGCAGTAGTAATAACGTCACCGTTTAGTGCGACAAAAGCAGTTGGTTCGATATATACGCTCTCCAGTACTGTAGAACCTTGTTTTACTGTTACGCGAGTACTAGCTTGTGTGAGCTCAGCGTTCAATGTACCTGTTTGAGCGCTATCTTCGCTTTGGGAATCAGTGATTGCCAAAACTTTCTTAGGATCATCGTTGTTATAAAGAACAGATACACTGTGACCAAGAAGATCGCCGAGTTTCTTACCACCAGTGATAATGTAGTTAGAAGCAAGCGTTTTTTGGCCAGATGCGAATGTAATTTTGTTGTTGGAAATAGAGATTCCTTTAACGACTTCAGTAGTCGATGTTCCAAGTTTGGAAATCAGAATAACCGCGTTTCCATCCTTATCGTATTGACCAACGAAACGCTCGGAGTCAGCATCCCATTCAACAAGCTGCTCGTTCAGACCGTTGTTAACGATTTGAGCTACAACGCCGCGGCTTGCAAGAGTACCTGGCTCGATTGTAACTTTCGCGAACAAACCGATATCTTCTGCTTTAACCAGTACGTTGTACGGCCAAGCGCCCATCAGGTTTTTGTCTTGGAAACCAACAGCGCGAGTGATGATTGCAACTACTTCTTCAAACTTGACGTTGTCGCTTGGACGGAAGTTGCCGTTGTAACCTTGAATGAAGCCTTTTGTTGCTGCTACGTTGATGTAACCAGTGTACCAAACGTTAGTTTTAACGTCTTTAAACGTAGACTTAACGTTTTGCATCAAAGCTGCAGCGTTTTTACCGCCAGTTGCTTCAACAACGATTTTCGCCAATTCTGCACGAGTGATGTTGTTGTTAGGTTTGAAAGTACCATCTGCATAACCTTGGATAACGCCAAGAGCTACTAGCTCCTCGATAGCGCTTTGTTCTTTAACACCTACTGCGTCAGAAGGTGTTGCTGCGAATGCTGGCACCGCTGTAGGAAGCACAAGCGCTGTTGCCAATACGAATGCTGCTAATTTTTTCTTCATAACCTTTGTTGTTCCTCCTCTAAATTGCTTCGGTTGTTGAGAGTTTTCTTTAGAAACTAATGAATTGCTCGTTTCCCTCATAGCCGATTCACCCCCTTTCCAGAGTTGAGCATGGAATTGATATAAATGATGTCTACAATCATGATAAACCCTTTTGTAAAATCATGTTGTAGAAACTTGTAAAATTTGTGTGAAAAATGCTAGAGTCGCTTGACCACTATAACATTATACAATGGGCTACCCTCATCGTAAAGAGGAAGTTGAGAATTCATTCCAATTTCCATCGAGTTATGTAGGACTCGCGAAGCATTTCATTCGTTTTTGACAACGTCATGTAATTAAACGCATCCCAGTTCAAAAAGTTGCGATGATTTTAAAAAGTTTTTTTATTGCCCGACTTTCCTCACTCCTTATGTATCCGGCGTCGTTCGTATGCCACTTTGTTAGTATAGCTTGTTTTCATAGACAAAGTATATGCGAAAACTTTTCCATGGATAATGTTTCAGATTCGTACCGAAATAAAGAAAAACCGGCGCGGTTAGCCGGTTTTTCTAATGTTTATTTCTGTCCGTAAATCTTAGGCAGCTTCTTCAGGTCCGCCATGACTCTCGCCATGATAATTGCAGCGTCGCTGCGCAGCAGCTTGGCCTTTGGTTCGAAGACGGATCCGTTCTTCGGATTACTCGGATCGATCAGAGATCCTTGGATAAAGCCCTTCTTCTGTATGGCGATAACGGAAGGGATCGAATAGTAGTCGAAGCTTCCAGAATCCTTGAAAGCTTTATCCAGACCCGTCTTCGCTTTCTTCGCATCCGTCTCCAGCTTTAAATTTAATGCTCTGGCCAATATAACCGATGCATCCTGACGAGACAATTCAACATCCTCATCGAAGAAGCCTGGTCTTGTCCCGCGCACGAAACCTGAGCGTGCAGCGGTTTCGATATAACGGTAGTCATAAATGGAGCTTGCATTATTCGCATTCGTAATCGTCTCAGGGTAATACGTAAAATGCATATCTCCGCCATAATTTAATGGAATATCAAGCGCACGTATAATCATGCGAGTGAACTCGCCGCGTGTAACATAACGGTCTGCGCCGAATATGCCAATCGGATCGATAGCATTCATTACACCTTTCGCATAGATCGCTTCCATTGCCTCACGAGCATAAGGGTGGTCGTTAATGTCGTTATATCCTCGTGTCAGCTTGGCAGCAACATAGTAGCCAAATTTCGTAAACGGAACCGTAATGGTACGTTTTTTCTCATCTACGACGCCGCCGATGTTTTCCCATGTGCTGTTATAAGGATCGAATCGGAATACCGTAATCGTTGTTCCAGCGGTTTGTGCCACGCTTGAATCATACGAAAGTGTAAGCTCGCCTGGTTCAGTCGGCACTAATTCGCGTCCGAATTGATTCCATCTCTTCGCAAAACTATCTGTTGTTTTCCCAACAATATTCGGGAACGGGAATGGATCAGTTCCCGTTGTCACAGGATCAAATGCAGGCGATGACGCATCCGGATTGTCAGCTAGTCCGCCATCAATCCAGAACAACGGACTTGCCTTGATATATTGTCTCGCTTGATCCTGGAAGCGATAGCCGATATGCAGATTGCCTTCAGCCGTGCTGTTCGCAGAATAATTCGCCGGCTGGCTTTCGAACTCGTGACGGTCGACAATACCATCATTCGGACTGGCAATGGCGAACAAAATATCATTGCCGCTGTATACTTGTCCTGCATGACTGGAGGACGAATTGTATGAAGGCCGAACCAGCTTCGTATTGCTTTCAAATGCGAGAACAAGTTTCCCGTCAAACGCTTTATGCGTTTTTTTCATTTCCTCCAAATATTGCGCTCCAGGAATAACTGCCGGTTGATATTCCACTTCAAAGGAGTCTTTAATTTTATCCTGGCCGCGGGTAATCGTAAATTCGATTTCATTCGACTTATTTGCTTTCAAACCCTTAACGGTTAAGCTGAAGGCATCGATATATTGCGGCGTGCTTTGGCTGTAGTCAATGAATTTCACTTTCTTAGCCATTTCCTTACCAATCATTAGCGTCTCGGCTCCTGGAGAAGCAATGACAACTTCAACAAAATTTTGATTCGTCGTGCGTTTCTCAACCAAAGGAGCAAGAACCGTGTATGGAATTGATGTAGCGTCTATTTCCATCCGGTAGGTAGCTCTTGGTCCGGCTTCACCGCTGTTAAATACGGTAATTACATATACCTGTGTGCTGCCATCCTCCGGCATTTGCTGGTTAAGGATTTTGAAATAGAAGTACTGATTATCCACATCATAGAAGAAATCAATCTTCGCATCCGGTGTAGAAGCATTCTTATCAGGGCCGGAGTTGAACGGAACCGCAGCATATGGAGCTAACGGTACGCCATTCCGCGTTGGTGTGAACTCTTTGGTTAAATCCCACTTTACTTCTGTACTCCAATTCGGGGACGAAATATGAACAATGTATTGGTTTTTAGTCGCCAAATTGAAATGCCCGTTCGCAAAAGCGGTCTCGCCGCCCAAGTCCACGAAATCAAACGTTCCGTAAACATTCAAGCGCGCTTCTTTCGTCGTATAAATGCTGCCCTGCTTTGGAAAGCTCGCGTCATTTGGCAATGGCTGCGATAGATTAGCGCTGTAAGGGTAAACCCCATCCGTATTTGGTGCCGGGATGACAGGCAGATTCGTAGGAACAATGTTGAATTTTAATGTATTCTCATAATTGTTCTTCGCTGTGCGGAATACGAATTTAACCGTGTTCTCTCCGGCTTTGTTAAGTATATTGAAAATCGATTCAGCAGTTCCGCTAGGCTTAAAGGAAGTCGCGGAACCATTTGCAACTAACGGAATCTCAACATTATTAATGTAAAGAAATACAGACTGCTTATTTGTCCCCGAATCGACATATAACACTTCCGATTCATTGGCAATATTAAATAGCTGTCCATTAAATAATCCTAGCTTGTTTAACAAAATCAACGGATCCGTGTCTCTTACCGAATCATACTCAACCTTCATACCTTCAACCAATGTATTGAATTTTACATATGGTCCATATAACAGTTTCGCTATAATCGTCTTCACTTCAGATGAACCAGAAGCGTTATTAAGTTTGAAGGTAATTGAATTCGTACCGAAAGTCGGAAGTTTGCTGATTTCAACAAACAAGCGTAAAAACGGAACGGATTGATTATTTACCGTACGATAAACAATTTCGGTATGATCGATTTGTTTAAATACGGTTTGCGTACTTCCCTGGTTAATTGACAATAAATTGGTATACGCCCCATTAAGACTCGAATAGTTGCCGACCAACACCTCTACTCCCATTGGCATGGCATAAACATTAACCCCGTCACTTGGGATATCCGTCCCTTGAAGCCCTTGAAGACGTCCCGTATTAATCGAAGGCGAAGTCATTGTTGGATCGTAACCGGACAAATAATTGATATCGTAAATATAAGCTTTATTTTTATCGCGCAGGACGTACTTATTCCATTCGGACGCTTGGTATGCAGGGCCATTCGGCGCAATCAACCGGAATTGATTATCCACATCAAACGTAAGGGCTGGCATACTAAAAGTATAACTTACCGTAATGAACTTGGTGGTACTGTCAATAACGGTAGGCGAAATTGTAATTGAACCAGCATCCGGATAAGTTGAATCCGTAACCGTTTCGTTAGCCTTCTTATGTTCCCGCTTTAACATGTACTGAAGATTTGCTGCTGTAGGATCTAATGTGTTCGCTGGGGTACCGTTTAAATCCTTTAATGGAAGCGGCAGAATAACTTTGCCGACTAATTTCACATTACTAAGGTCAGTACTTGTTGTAGAAAAATTTAAGTTTTGTTCGTAGTTTACCAAAGTTGGTGTGGAGTCTTTCATTTTTAAATCATAGAAGGTAACTTCTCCATTATAAAATGCGATTTCACGTGTTGTTTCAATAATTTGGCCATTATTATGGACCTTTAGAACAACTTTATTGATCCCTTTCTGAATACTTAGCAAGGATGTACTGAAACGGCTATCGCCCGATGACGTGGAGACGTTAAATTCGTAGCTCCTTTCATTGATAACGACGGTAACCTTCTGAGCGTTCGGCGCTTTACCGGAAATAACGATTTCGCCTGTTTGTTTGATAACAGGGGCTGTAGAATACAGCATCGTCGGCTCTTCTTCAGGCATTGTGAAATCTTTATTTTCGAACGTAACCTTCAGATCATATAGCATAGGGCTGTTGCGATACTCAATGTAAATGGATTCGCTGACGGTTGATGTGCCCGCGATCCCTTTGAGCGTAATTTTGTTTAATCCGGGAAACAACGTCAGGTTAGAAATTTTAAGACTATTATCGCCTGATGTCGTAGAAATACCTGTTGTAATTTCTTGGGTTGTATTCACTTCTGTTTCTTTTGTTCCATCCCAAGTAATTTGTTTTACATTGTAGCTGATTGAGTTACCGACTACGCCATTAATCGTTCCTTCAAGCGTAACGCTTTGGCTGGATACGATCCTCGCGTTGCCGGGTCTGTCCTGCTCATTTGGAAATAGAAAATAAGACCCTGCGGCCGAAGCCTCCTGCGGGCTTCCGAACGGCGGTACCAGCGTGATGAACAGCGCCAGTGCAAGAATGAATGAAAGTACTCTTTTCAAAACTGTGTTCCTCCTTTATGTATATAACTTACATGGGTATTAGAGTAATGATCGAACCTGCGGATATTCAGCGTAATCTTTATAACCGCTTCTCCCCTTTCCTCTTAAGTCAGCCTTCATTCCTTGCAGTTAGACGCGCTGACCGCAGAAAAGTCCTGTATAGTTGTTATCGGTTCCGAGTTCCCATTTTTTTAGGTATTCGTTTAATAATTTGCCACTAGAAGAAACACCTATTGGCGTCCTTCTCAAGGAAGCAATTATTTCGCGGAGAAATTTAAGCTTACATATATGATCGAAACTTATAATTGCTTAGAATCGAATAAAGCCGCCTTTCGGCAGCCCCTGGATTGTTGGGATAAGGGGAGCGAAAGCCAGCTTTATTTGAAATTTTGAGACTAAATAATTGTATTTCCCCTGAATGAGGGATTTATTTTCACACTTTGAACCTAAACAACGATTGTCGAAGGTACTCATTACGGATTGAGCGGTATAGTTTCAATCCTCGAAACTAAGCGGCTGCGAAATCGATTGTCATCGATTTTAATTTCAGATTTTGACACTAACTTCAGCGTCATGTCACTTGATACTCATGCGCATAAAAAAAGCTCCAAGTTCCTAATGGAACTCAGAGCTCTTGCTTATTTCGAACGCGATTCCGAAGTCACTTTGAACCGAAGCCGCATGCGGTTTAAGAAATTGATAAGCGGCTTGCGCGTTTTGTCTACGATGCCGATGACCTCTGCGCCGATCTGCAGGAAGAACATCAGCATGCAAATGACGGCGAAGGTGATCCAGTTGGCTGCGCTGGACTGGACGACTGCGGATTGAACGATGGCCAGTGCGCCGAATACGGCCGCAACGCCCCAGATGATGAGAACGGTTCGGCGGTGGCTGAAGCCAAGATCGCGCAGACGGTGGTGCAAATGGCCTTTGTCCGGCGCAAAGATCGGCTTCTTGTTCACCCAGCGGCGAACGATAGCGAAGAACGTATCCGACAGCGGCACTCCGATAATAAGCAGCGGCGTTACGAACGAAACGATCGTTACCTGCTTGAACCCAAGCATGGACAGCGTCGCCAGACTGAAGCCGAGAAACAGCGAGCCCGAATCGCCCATGAAAATTTTGGCCGGGTGAAAGTTGAATACGAGAAATCCGACGATTCCGCCGAGCAGCAGCGTGCTGAGCAGGATGACCGGCTGAAAGCCCATCAAGGAGGCCATGACCACGATCGTTGCGATCGCGATGCCGGACACGCCAGCGGCGAGACCGTCCAGACCGTCGATCAAATTAATGGCGTTCGTCACGCCGACGATCCATAGAATCGTCAGCGGTATGCTGATCCAGCCTTCAATCGGCTGCATCGATTCGCCGAACGGAATGTTCACCAGGTCGATCTTCACGCCGAAGCCGAACACGACGACGCATGCCGCCGCGATCTGGCCGAGCAGCTTCACTTTGGCCGACAGCTCGAACCGGTCGTCGAACGCGCCAAGAATGATAATGATCGTACCGCCGACAAGCAGCGCATGAATCATGTTCAAATCCTGCGCGCGGAGCAAGCCTTCCGGAATGAACGGCGACACCAGGAAGAATGCTCCTACGAATGCAATATAAATAGCGAGACCGCCAAGACGCGGCATAATGCGCGTATGTACCTTGCGGTGGTTGGGTTTGTCTATTGCGCCGATTTTAAAAGCGAATTTCTTCACTAAAGGCGTCATTGCAAGAGCTAATACGAGAGCAAGAATAAATCCAATAGTATACAGCAAGCCGACTGGCATGGTGTGCAACTCCCCTTTTCCTTCTACCGAAGTGAATTATACTCCGATTGAAAAAGAAACTCCAATCCCGTTTTCAACCGATTTTCACCGATTTTTCGGGATTATTACGGTGTAACCCGAGGTTTTGTTACGTTTTCTTTGTCGCGAAGCACTTTCACGACGAATTTCGGTAAAACAAGCATCCTTTTGTACCGTTTCGGCTCTTGCAGCAGGCGGTAAAACCATTCAAGCCGAAGCTTCTGGAAAATAACCGGTGCCCGTTTCAATTTACCTGAAACGATGTCGAAGGTGCCGCCGACTCCCATAATGAGAGGCACACCAAGCCGCTGCTTATACTTGGCAATCCACGGTTCTTGCGTTTCAGCCCCGCGTGCGACAAACAACAGGTCGGGAGCAGCCTGGCGGATTGCCTCTACGACTTCCTCATCCTGTTCCGGTCCAAAAAATCCGTTGCGTACGCCGACGATCCGGACCTGCGGATATTGCAGCTGCAGCTTCTCCGCCGCCGCTTCAATAATCTCCTGCGACGTGCCCAGCAAATACGCCTTCCACCTGCGCGACTCGCCTCGCTCGAACAGCCGGTGCAGCAGTTCAAAGCCCGTTACGCGCTCCGCCACCGGATGTCCGACGTAATTCGCCGCCCAGACGACGCCTGCGCCGTCCGGCACGATCAGATCCGCGCGTCTCATCATCGCGCCGTACTTCGGATCTTCCACGGCGGCCATCACCATGATCGGATTGGCCGTTATAATATGCGTCGGCCGTCTTTCTTCTATAGCTTTCGTTAGATAATCAACCGTCTCCTCCATGTTCATTTTGGAAAACGGTATGCCGTAGATCGGCACGGTCGGTATAGTTCTAGACAAGAGGAAATCACCTCAATATGGTATGACGAAGCAATTGAACGATTTGTTGCGCCGGTTTCTGCGATTGCCGCTTCAGCAGGTCGATCGCCGGCTTGTGCGCCGCCCGCCAGTCGGCTTTGCGTTCAAGCAGCGAACAAGCCGCGCTTGCGAAAGCTTCGGCATCGAGCCGCTCAGTCGTGCCGATCGCTTCTATTCCTAATCGATGCAAAAATTGATCGATCTTCGGGTCGTAAGACAAGCCAAGCATCGGCACCATTTGGTTGGCGGCGTAAATGAGCGCATGGAGGCGCATGCCGAACAAAGCGTCGCACCGGCTGACCTCAAGCAGCATCTGCTGCGGGTCGTCGCCGGCGGCGGCCAGCTCGGCGGAGGAACCCTCGCCGAGCCGGCCGCCAAGCCGTTCCATCACCAGCTCCGACGTTTGCGCGTCGGAGGGGGTGTGGAACGGCAGGAAGCGCAGCCGCACGGGCATGCGCTTCGACAGCGCGGCCAGCGCATCCGCGGCGCGGACAAGGTCGGCGCCGTCGCTGCGCCAGCGGCGCAGGGAGACGCCGACCACCGGCGGCTCTCCCGCGCGAAGCGCGGCCGGGCCCGCTGACGCGGCGCCGGCCGGCAGCGGCAGCCCCATGACCGGATCGGGTACTACCTCGATCCGGTCCACAGGCACGCCGATCCGCCCGAGCAAAGCGGCGGATTCGGCGTCCCGCACCGAAACATACGCGCTGCGCTTCATGACGCCGCGAATGAGCGGATCCATCCAGCGGCGGTTTACGGGGCCGATGCCCTGCGAATAAGCGAACGTCGGCTTGCCGAGCAGCTGGGCGAGCTTCATGACGCCCGTATAATACGGGATCGTCTTCGCGCTCGTCGCGTCCTGCAGCAGGCTGCCTCCGCCGCTGATCAGTCCGTCGCTGCCCCGCAGCGCCTTCCACAAATCGCCGGGGTGCATGCGGCGCACCGCCTCCACGCCGTACATCCGGCTCGTCCATGCCGGATCAGCCGACAACACGACGGGCTGCACCTGCACGTCCTGCGCATGGCCCTGCTCTTCCAATGCAAGAAGGATCGATCTAAGCACCGCTTCGTCGCCGCTATTGTGAAAGCCGTAATAACCGGAGATGACTATTCGGCGAACTTGCGAATGATGGCCGGTGCCCATTTGCGTAAAGCTCCTTCCACTAACTGCCATGCCAGAATCAGAATGCAGCCGATCACGATGCCTGCACCAAGTCCGAGCAGCACGCGAATAATCGAAATATAGAGCGGCGTATGGATATGCGCGAACGTATCCACCATCGACAGTTGGCCGATCGAACCGATAATGACCAGCAACCATGCCGCGCGGTAACGAAGGGACAGGAATAAGCCCAGAAGCAGCAGCGGATGCGCCAGCAAAAACTCCTTGAAGCGCGGACGGACGCCGAAGGTAGACTCCAGCCAACCGCGGATTAAGAGCTCGATGGACGATACCTGTCCGGCATTGCCCGTACGCGACAGATAGTAATAACCGATGGCGCCGATAACGGCCGCCAGCAATATCCAGGTCAACGTAATCGGCTTTGATAAAATGTCGCGCAGCTTGCCGATCGATAGTTGTCCGTTATAAAGGAAGACATACACCGCGACAAGCGCGATCGGAGCAAGATGCAGCAGACTTACGCCACGGAATTGCTCCAGTACCAGGCTGTACGTAATGTTATTCAACAGCCCGAACACCATCGGCACAGCCATTAAAGAAATTAACGTAGCAACGACAAACCAATTTATCGCAATGCCGAAGCGGCGCCCGGTCGTCAAGGCCGGGAACACCCAGCTCATGCGCCCGCCGTTGTCGTATACCGCACCCGGCTGGTGAAGCGCCTTCGAGGACTGACTGCGGCCAACCGACCAATCGGTTCCGCCGATCATCCGTCTCTCGCCGATCGTTCGCGAATAAATCCGGTTCATGACCCATACGAGTCCGAGCGTCGGTGCGCTAATGGCTGCCCCGAGCGCAAGCGCCTGCTCCATGATGGAGCTGTTCATCACATATAAGCCTGCGCTGCCGGCGATGCCAAGCAGAAACACGGGAATATACACGCCCGGAACAAATGCGCCTGCCAATAAAGCAATCAACGCAACCGCGCCTATAGCGACAATGCCTCGCAGAGGCTTGGACCAGGAAGGCTGATCGAATTCAAACGGCTGCGGCGTGCCTGGCTCGAAGCCGGCTTCCGCAAGCGTAGCCGCAACGCCGTTCTCGCCTTTCATCGTTTCGCTGAGCTTGTCCACGGAATGAACGTATTTGGCTTTTTCCGTATTGCTTTGAATCGTCCCGTTCAGGAAGAACATGCGAATATTCCGGTCCTTCGCCGCCAGCAGGAAGCGGTCCGTAATCGCGCCGGGAGACATTTCGAGTCCATCCTTCTCGGACAAGGAATACAGTCTTACTACATTATAATTTGTAAGATATGCTAATTTATTTATGCCCTTTTGAGGTTTTTTCAAATTTTCGATCGTTGCGATGCCGATATTGTATTTATTCAACAGCTCTGCGAAGCCATCCAAGCTCTTCAGCTCGGCCTGATCGGATGCGCCCTTCACCGTATCGCCGTCGAATAATACGCGGTTTACCCCAAGCTCGCTCAAGCTTCCCAGAAGCATGTCCATCTCATCTTGGTCATACGGCCGCATCCGATCCGAAAATCTCGGCAAAATACGCAAGCCTGCATTTTGAATCGCTTCAAGCGACATCGGATCGAACGTCATCGTTTTCATAAGCGATTCCGCTACCGGCAGTTCCACGACGATGCCGTTCCGTCCGTCAAACGTCCAGCTCGTGTAGGCCGCATCGATATGATCGAAGGCCTCGCGGACAATCGGTCCGACCTTTTCTTCTTCTTCCGGTCCATTAAATAAGATATAAGTGAAATTTTGTCTCACCGGTTCAAACTTGCCCTGAAGCAGCGCCGCATCCCGCGAGTTGTAATAGGTCAGCCTGCCCGATTGCAACAGCTCCTTCAATGAGCTCTCGTATACCGCCATCGTTGTAACGCCGGATTTCTTAAGCAGCTCCAAATGCTCGGTCACAAACTCCTGCGGACTCGCTTGAAGCTCGGAAATTTCGATGATATCGCGGTAGTCGAACACATACTCGACTTGCTTCGAGCCTCTCTCCATCTCCATCCGTACAGCGCCTAGCGGGAGTGCCGCCGCGACGCCCAGCAAGGCAATGATCCATAATGCCGTTTTTGCCCGCCGATTCCATTGCTGCCATCGTAAAAACACGAAATTCCTCCGTTCTAAAGCGGTTAGTTATCGTTTGGTTACTCGCTACGGTCTACCCGTTCCATAACGGCTGTCTTTAACGAGTGCAGCGCCGAGGCTGAAGCATCCTGCGAGTCGCCCTTGACCGCAAAATAGACCTTGATCTTCGGCTCGGTGCCGGATGGGCGAAGACAGAACCACGATCCGTCGGCTAACGTGAATTTCAGCACGTTCTCCGGGCGCAGCCCGTCCAGGCCGCTGGCGTAATCCAGTACGTCCGTTACGCTAATGCCGCCGACTTCCACTGGCGGATTCCGGCGCCAATCTTCCATGATCGCCGCGATCTTTTGGACGCCGTCGAGCCCTTTTAACGTACGCGATTCCAACGCCTCCAAGTAGAAACCGAACTTCGCATAGAGCTCCAGCAATACGTCATAAAGGGTTTTGCCCTGGTTGCTGTAGTATGCCGCAGCTTCGCAAATCAATAACGATGCGACAACGGCGTCTTTATCGCGCGCATAGGTGCCGGTCAAATAGCCGTAGCTTTCCTCATATCCGAATAGGAAAGAGCGCTCTCCCGATTGCTCGTACTGTGTCATTTTCTCTCCGATGTACTTGAAGCCCGTCAGCGTATCCTCCACGGAAACTCCGTAGGAACGGGCGATTTCGGCACCGAGCTCGCTTGTAACAATCGTTTTGACAACAACGCCGTTATCCGGCAGGCTTCCGCGCTCCTTCAACTGGCTGAGCACGTAATGAACCATTAGCGCGCCGGACTGGTTGCCGGACAGCACAACGTATTCCCCTTCATTGTTTTTCACGACGGCGCCCATCCGGTCAGCATCGGGGTCCGTTCCGACAATAATGTCGGCGCCTACCTGCTGCGCCAGCTTAATCGCCAGCGTGAACGCTTCGCGCTCCTCCGGATTCGGCGACTTCACCGTGCTGAAATAGCCGTCAGGCTGCTCCTGCTCCGGTACGATATGCACCTTGCTGAAGCCCGCTTTCTTCAGAACCTCGCGAACCGGCATATTGCCGGTACCGTGCAGCGGCGTAAAGACTACGCTGAATTTATCGCCAAGCCCGTTCTTCAGCAGATCGGCGTTTAAGCTTTGCGCCACGATCGTATCAATAAACTGACGGTCGGCTTCTTCGCCCAACCAGCGCAGAAGCCCCTGCGCTTCCGCCGCCTCGCGGCCGATCCGTTTCACTTCATCGAAGCCCGAAATGAGGCCGATGGCCGCGATGACCTGCTCGGCTTCCTCGGGAATCAACTGACAGCCGTCGGCGCCATAGGCTTTGTAACCATTATATTCCGGCGGATTATGGCTTGCCGTGATGACAATGCCGCTGGAAGCTTTAAGCTCGCGAACCGCGTACGATAGCTGCGGCGTCGGACGCAGCGATTCGAATAAATAGGTCGTAATGCCGTTGCCTGCCAGAACCAGAGCAGCGTCAAGCGCGAACTCGGGAGAATTGTTGCGTGAATCGTGGGCAATTACGACTGACGGCTTCGCGTCTGCAGCAGCATTGGCTAACAGCCAGTTAGCGAGGCCTTGCGTCGCTTTGCCTACCGTGTAGGCGTTCAACCGGTTTGTTCCTGCGCCCATCACGCCGCGCAGACCGCCTGTCCCGAATTCGAGATCGCGATAGAAACGATCCGTAATTTCTTTCTCCTGGCCGGCTATTGCACGCAGCTCTTCTTTGGTGCCGGCATCGATAAGCGGATCATTCAACCAAGCTTCATATTTAGCATCAATGGCAGCATTTGCAGAATTCGTCATCATTACCAGCCTCTTTTCTTATCATTTAATATGCAAAAAAGGATTCGCGGCGGATCCCAAGCCCAAATAAGCAGCGAGTTTATCCATTCTTGGGATCAGACAAAGCAAACATAAGCTCGCCTTCGGCGACGATTTGATCGCCAACCTTCGCGACAGCTTGTCCTTTTCCAACCGGCCCTTTCAGCCTCGTGATTTGCACCTCAAGCGTCAATGTATCGCCGGGCTTCACTTGACCGCGGAAACGGAAACCGTCAATGCCCGCGAAGAAACCGAGCTTGCCGCGGTTCGCTTCGACCATAAGCATGGCCACCGAGCCGACCTGCGCGAGCGCTTCTACGATCAGCACGCCGGGCATCACCGGATATCCGGGAAAATGGCCTGTAAAAAAAGGTTCGTTCATCGTTACGTTTTTGAGGCCCACTGCGCGTACGCCCGGCTCCGCCTCCAAAATGCGGTCTATGAGCAGAAACGGCGGACGATGCGGAATGATTTCCTGAATTTGATTGATATCGAGCATGAAAAAGCTCCTTTCGAAATCGTAATGGTATAAAAAAAGCTTTTTTGTACGAAACTATATATATCCTTCATGGTACTGCAGTGCATGAAGGTTAAGATAAGGGGCTTGGCGGCCTGGACCCGAAGTGTCCTTTCGTCAAGCCTCTTTGTTCTTAATGATGTCCCGGAGGCGCAGGCGTTTCCGTTATTGTCTTATTAATCGCTTTGAACATAACTATGTACATAATAGAAGTAACGAACGAAAATCCGATAACCAGCCACAGATACGAATGCGCATACGGCGTCTCGAAGAAAATCAGCATAATCGCCGAATACAGCAGCACCGTTGTCAGCTTCCCCGCCCAATTGGAAGGCACCGTCTTCTTTCCGCGAAAATGGTAATAAAAGCTTCCCGCGATCATCCCGAGGTCGCGCAAAAACATCGCTGCGGCGGCCGCCCAGGAAATATGGCCCGACACGAGCAGCGATACGATTACCGTAATCATCATCAGCTTGTCGGCAAGCGGATCGAGCATCATGCCGACAGCCGTAACCTGGCCGCTTCTGCGCGCAATATAACCGTCCAGCACATCGGTTACGCCCGCGGCGACCATGATGAGAAAAGCGGGGATCATATGTCCATTCATGAAAACGAATATGTATACGGGAATTAACACGAAACGCAATGATGTTAAGAAATTCGGCAGATTCAAACACTCACACTCCTCTACCTGTTACCGTCTGACCACGATGGTTCCCAACTATTATACAACTACCGCCCCTAAAAATAAAACTGTCCCTCCCTTATTCAGTAAGAGCGCCCTTTCCCCTGTGCATGCTCTGATTGCTCTTTACATAAAAGCGACTTGCAAATTATCCCTCGGCTCTTCATTTTCGGCATCCAAATTCCGTTAATAATTAGAAGATTCTTCATTTTACAGCTGAAAGGATAGGATGTAGTGAACTTACGTTTTTGCTCCAACGATTTGCTGCGCAGAACCAACAAATGGACGGCAGCCTTTCTTGTAGTCGCGATCGTCTTCTCGTCGATGGCAGGTATGGCATACGCAGCCGAAGA
This sequence comes from Paenibacillus harenae DSM 16969, assembly GCF_000422465.1. Classification (GTDB taxonomy): domain Bacteria; phylum Bacillota; class Bacilli; order Paenibacillales; family Paenibacillaceae; genus Pristimantibacillus; species Pristimantibacillus harenae. The sequence goes on from NZ_AULV01000013.1 coordinate 100,514, forward strand.
AACCGTTACTGGCATTGAATTCGATTACGACTTGTCGGATTACAATAACAGCACCTCATCGCTTAAAATGTTCGTAGAAGACGACAAGGTGAACATCTCCGTTCTTGCGAACGTTTCCGGTTCGTCCCAGCAGAAGGATGTATCCACGGAAGCCGTATGGAAATCCTCCAATACCTCATATGTAAAGGTAGACAAAGGCGTCCTGACCGGCGTCGGCAAGGGCACTGCGACAATCAGCGCCACTTACAAAGGCTTTACCGCCACTATTAAGGCATCGTCTGATTATGTGTATGATAGCGTTACATTAATGCAGAACAACGCTATGGCACCAACCAGCATCGATGTCGAGCTCGGACAATCCTTGACGCTGCAGCTCGATGGTACCAAAGCAGACCTATCAAAGGGCGTTACGACCGATGCCGTATGGTCGACATCCAATTCGTCTGTCGCAACGGTGGGCGAAGGCACCGTTACGCTCGTCGGAACGGGTACCGCAACAATAACAGCCAAACTGAAAGGCAAGTCCGACTCCATTCAGTTGAAGGTAACGTCACCTTATAAATCGATTGCGATTGATTCCGGTTTAGCTGGCAAGCTGCTGGAATTGGATCTTGGCTATGATGACAAGACATTGACCGCTTCCGTCATTTCGAAGACGGGCGAAACGATTCAAGTCGCGAATACAGCCAAGTGGGTTAGCGGCAATGAGAAGGTTGTCACCGTCGATAAAGGCATCGTTACGGCGGTAGGCGCTGGCAAAACAACGTTAACGGTCTCCTTGCTTGGCGTATCCGCCTCTATCGATGTCGTGGTACGCACCGCTTATCAATCGATCAGGCTTTCGCCCGAGAAGGAATACCATTTACTTCTTCAGGATGACGCACTTCTTATAAAGGCGGAAGTGTTAACCAACTCTAATGAAGTAGAGCCTATCACGGATACAGCAACGTGGACATCCTCTAATGTGGTAGTCGCTACCGTCGACAAAGGCGTAGTGAAGCCCAGAGCGGTCGGCACGACAAAAATTACCGCAAGCTACAAAGGCGTAAGCCGCAGCATTGATATCACCGTATACCCAAGCGTCAGCGAGCTTTCGGTTGAAACCGATACGATTGACGGCTTTGCCGGCATTAGCGGCGACCTGCCGAAAGTAACCGCAACCGCTTTTGACGGAACGGAATTTGATGTAACCAAGCTCGTCGCCTGGACATCGGAGGACGAGAAGATCGCCGACGTCAAGGATGGCAAGTGGACGGCTCATGCAATCGGCGAGTCCATTCTGACTGCGGCTGTGCAGGGCATTGAGGCGGAAATTACGCTTACCGTACACACAAAACCGTTAAAGCTTATAACGGATGTACAGGAACTTAGCGTTGTCTTGGGTAAAGAAACGGCTTACCCAGCCGTAACCGTTATTAACGAAGACGGGGAAGAAGAGAATGTTTCGGACCGGGTGACCTGGAAGAGCACCTCCGACAATATTGTGTTGAAAGCAGATTCGTTCAAAGGAATTGAAGCATCCAGCGTTACGCTCACCGCTACTTATCTGACTAAAACCGTTTCCGTAAAAGTGAAGATCGAAGAAGAAATCGTTAAGCTCGAGGTCGAGCCGCAAGCGGTCGAGCTTACTCCCGGCAAGAGCAAATCCGTCAAAATCACCGGGTACTACAAAAGCGGCAAGAAGGTTTCCCTAAACACCAAGATGAACTGGGAATCCGGCAATACGAATATCGCGACTGTACGCAGCTCATCGGTTAAGGCGCTTGCCGTAGGCACAACCAAAATCGCTGGCTCGTATCAAGGCAAGACAGTTATCATCCCGATCGTCGTGACGCCGAAGCTGAAATCGCTGACGCTTTCCAGCAAATCGGTACAGCTTGCCCCGGGCGCGACTTATACCGCAAAGCTGCAAGCCAACTTTACAACGGTCAGTCCGGCCGACGTAACGGGCGAGGCAGCGTGGACAACCTCCAAAGCGAGCGTGGCCACCGTGGTGAACGGCAAAATAACTGCCGTTGGCAAAGGAACTGCCTCAGTCAAAGCAGTCTACAACGGCAAGAGCGTCACCATTCGGGTGACCGTAAAATAATCCATACCACAGACGTTGATATTTAGTTCGGCATCCCCCTCCTAAATCGTAAGGAGGGGGATTTGCTTTGGCGTCTACTCATCAAAACGAAAAAAAAGGAATGCCCGACAGGCAGTTGCACTGCCTGCAGGACATCCCATTTTTGTCGTCACTGACGCATTCTAAGATTCCGCAAAAACCAAATCATAAAGATGCTTCCAAGTGGACCAGCTGAACACATCCGATTCCGGACCGTTCCCTACCACCACGTAACCAATATACAATCCGGCAATAAGCATAATTAGCATTATGAGCGGCACGATGCTTTTGCGCATGATCCACAGCAGCACCTTTAGCCCTTTGGGCCGTTGCTTCTTATCCGAGCTTCCTTCGGCTTTCGCGCGTCCGGCGCGTTTCTTCGGCCTCACGGTACCGCTCTTTTCAGCTTGACTACCGATTCCGCCGGCTGGGCGGTCGATTTCATCGGCCATACTCATCAACATCATCCTATTCTTATGCGCGCAAGCCGTTAGCCAGTTGCATCATCGTATCGCTTGACGATAGCGCTCTTGCTGCCAATTGATAGGCGCGCTGCACATTAATAAGCTCGGTCATCTCGTCCGTCAGCATAACATTCGATTGCTCCAAGTAGCCCTGGCGCAGCGAAATGAGATTATCCGAATCCGGAACGATCTCCTGAACGACATCCCCTACGTTTATCCCCTTCGCTACAATAAACAAATTATCCGAAACAGCCGTTAAGGCTGCAGGCCGCGATGCTTGCAGCAGCTTGATGCTGCCTAGCTCGACCGTCCGCTCGGATGAAACGCCGAGCACCGTTCCGTCCGGATTAACGCGAAGCTCATAGCCCTGGGGCACCACGATATTCCCTTCAACCCATTCGCCTGTATCCGCATCTCTTACGCGGGCAACAACCGGGTAACCGTCTTCCGTTGCCAAAATCGTATCACCGTTTTGCCCTACCGTCAACTGAAACGCCCCGTTGCGCGTATAACCGCGGTTCCCGGCCGGGTCTACGACAACCTCGAACATGGCGCTTCCCTCGATGGCAATATCCGTATCCTTATCCGTGCCTTGCAGCGGTCCTTGCGATAAATTCGGCTGAACCGTCGTCATCCTCGCGCCCCAGCCCTGGGTGAAATCCATCGGCGTCAGACGTCCCGGCTGGCTAAAGGTTTCGGGCTGACGGTTTATATTCGTGAGCAAATCCTCAAAGGTCGCTTCCTTGCGCTTGTAGCCGACCGTATTTACATTCGCGATATTATCCGCCAGCAAATCAAGCTTCGATTGAAGAGCATTCATCGATACCATTGCGTTAATCATGGAGCTGTTCATTCTTCGCGCACCTCCTCTGCTTCATCCCGACGTTATACGCGTCCGACTTCATTTACGGCTTTATTCAAGCTTTGATCGTAAAATTGGATCACCTTCTGGTTCGCTTCATACGCGCGCAGCGCTGACATTAAATCAACGGCCGCTTGAGCGGCATCGACGTTCGAACGCTCGACATAGCCTTGTCTCACTTCCACGCGCTCGCCGGGCGCAATGGCCTGCGCTTCCCCGTCGTCATTCACAAAGCGGAAGTTACCGTTCCCTTCCCGAACAAGCTCATTCGGATTACCGATTCTGCTGATGAGCAGCTGAACCCCGATATCCCGGCCGCCCGCATCAACGAAGCGCTGATCAGGCATAAGCTGAAGCCTCTCCAGGGCGATGCCAGCCGGCATCCGGATCGGCTCGCCATTCGTTCCGAGCACATTGGAGCCGTCGCTTGACATGAGGAAGCCGTCCTCCGTCAAAGAGAATTTCCCGCCTCTTGTATAGCGGACGTCGCCATTCTGATCCTGCAGGGTGAAGAAAGCCTGAGGCTGGAAAGTTACCTCTCCGTCCTCGCTTACGTATTTGCCTGATTCGTCAAAGAACAGTCCGTCTACATCAATGTTCGATATTAGCGCGAAATCAGCAGCGTTATTCGTCTGCATCAAATCGCCCTGTAAATGGATAGACAAGCTTTCCTCCGCGAACACGCCGCTCGTCAATTTTCCGATTACCGCGGCATGCTCGGTTCCCGCGCCTGTCAAAGACAGCAGCATCTCCGGGAATGAGCGCGTCACCGCGTTCGTCTGTTTATAGCCGGGCGTATTTATATTTGAAATATTATTCGTTACGGTGTCATGTCTGCGCTGCTGGGAAATCATTCCCGATGCGGCCGTGTACAAGCCTCTTAACATTCCTGTTACCTCCTAAGTTGCTTTCAAACGAGTGACGCTCTATATATTATCGGTTGAAAGCAAGGCTGCCTGAATAGCTTGTCCCGCGGCCTGCGACTTTTTATTACGCCTCGGCTCGCCCCCCTAAGGCTCCCTACCCGCGCAAATGATGAGTCACGGCCGCCGCCGTTCTTACTTTTTCCCGAGCTTATCCAAATTATCGAGCAAAATGCCCGTCCCTTTGACGACGCAATGCATCGGATCTTCCGCAATCAGCACCGGAACCTTCAATTCCTCGGCCAGCAGCGCGTCCAAGCCGTCCAGCAGCGCGCCTCCGCCCGTCAAAATAACGCCGCGGTCGATAATGTCGGCCGACAGCTCCGGCGGTGTGCGTTCCAGCACCGATTTGGCTGCGGATACGATCGACATGATCGGGTCCCACAGCGCCTCGCGAACCTCGTTCGAACGAATCGTATAGGTTAGCGGAAGCCCCGAGACCATGTCCCGGCCGCGAATATCGATTTCTCCCTGTCTTCCGCCGTCGATGACGGTTCCGATCTTGATCTTAATATCCTCGCTTGTTCTCTCGCCGATCAACAGCTTGTACTTATTTTTAATAAACTTCATTATCGCGTCGTCGAACTTGTCCCCCGCGACTTTGATCGAAGAGGCGGTAACGACGTCGCCCATGGAAAGAACGGCTACATCCGTCGTACCGCCGCCAATGTCTACGACCATATTGCCGCTGGGCTGGAATATATCCATTCCAGCCCCAATCGCGGCAGCCTTCGGTTCTTCTTCAAGGAACACTTCCTTCGCACCGCTGCGTTCCGCCGCTTCGCGGATCGCCTTCTGCTCCACAGAGGTGATATTCGCCGGTGCGCATATCAGAATACGGGGATGGCTAAACCATTTTCGGCCTTCTACTCGATCAATGAACGCCTTAAGCATAATTTCCGTAATTTCAAAGTCCGCAATAACGCCATCCCGCAAAGGGCGAATCGCCACGATGTTCCCGGGAGTGCGGCCTACCATTCGATGCGCTTCCTCGCCAACGGCGAGCACTTTCTTCGAATCGCTTTCAATCGCAACGACTGAAGGCTCATCAAGCACTACGCCTCTACCCTTCACATGAATGGATACATTGGCTGTTCCAAGATCAATCCCGATATCCTTGCTCAACATAAGGCTTAAGTCCCCCAACGAATAATGTTTACATAACGTACAATTGGCTCCTTGACACAGAAACCGATAACGTACATTATTCGCCAAAAAGGACAAAATTCCTCTATATTTCGAGAAAAAACTTCACGCTTTGCCGGCAGCCAATACTTCCCGCTTCTTTGAGCTTGTTTTCTTGTATTTAATCTTAGTCGCTTCTCCTCCTCTCAAGTGTCTGATCGATTTGTGGTACTCGAGAATGTGCTTTACCTGATCGGCCAGATCGGGGTTTATTTCAGGAAGCCGCTCAGTTAAGTCCTTGTGCACCGTACTTTTGGATACACCGAACTCTTTGGCGATCGTTCGCACCGTGTGCTTCGTTTCAACGATGCAGCGGCCTATTTTAATGGTTCGCTCCTTGATGTAATCGTGCACGTTCCCGCCTCCCTACTCGAGATAGTTTGGTACATTATATGAGTGGAGTGGGTATATATTCGTTATGGCCAAGCTTGACAAGCCCGAATGTGAATAATTTTTCATAAAAACGTAAAACAGGCAGGGGATTGACCCCTGCCCGCACATCTTAAGACCTATTTTTTACTCGATGTTAGTTCTCGATCAGCGAATTCGGATTAACCGGCTTGCCATCCTTGATCGTTTCATAATGCAGGTGGATACCCAGATCGCGGCCAACATCGTTCCGTCCGGCAATCGCGATTTTCGTGCCTTGCGTCACATCGTCGCCTTCAGCCACTTGAACCTCGGCTAAGCTTTGGTACACGGTCACCAAGCCGCCTTCATGCGTAATCTCGACGACATTGCCGTTAGTCGCATGCTTCGATACATGCGTTACCTTGCCGGACAGTGCAGCCAGTACATCAAAGGTATCCCCGTTCGGCGCTACAATATCGATGCCCGTATTGGGTGAAATCGTATTGCCGACTTGAACGAGTGCCGCCTCCTGCTCCTCCGCGCTTGCATTCTCATCGAAGTACGGACGCTCCACCTGCAGCGCTTCAAAGTTCGCCACCGGCCATTCCGCCTTCTCGTTGCCAACCACAACATCTGTTTCTTCATTCTGGCCTTTCGGCTCGTTCTCCGCCCCTTGTGCAACTTCAGTGGTGTCGGGAGTTCCCGTTACGGGAGCTGTGTCATCCGACGATCCCTGATAGATCCACATTAAGGTTACGATAATTGCTGCCGCGGCCATGAAGATTGCTGGAGATACCCATCGCTTTGCGAACAGGCTCTTCCATCCACTGCTAGATTTGGCGGCAGACGTTCCTCCCAGAACAGTTTTGGGAGTTTCTTCTGGTCTTTGCTTCGGTTTGTTTTGGTTTTGATCATTCATTTTTATATCACCTCACTAGCCATTGTTGCCAGATCTGCTAGGTTTATACGTGAGGTGATTCGTATTTTTTAAGAGTTTGACGCGATTGCTATCTTCGAAGCTTGTTCGACCTTGGCGCCCGTATAATAGTAACGGATAATCTCGTCCGCCGTCTTGCCTTCATGGGCCATTCCGTTCGCTCCCCATTGGCTCATTCCGACGCCATGCCCGTAGCCGTAGGTCGTAATGGTAATAGAATCGCCTTTCACGCTCCATGTGAACTGCGAGGATGCGAGCCCCAGCTTCTCTCTCGCCTCCCGGCCCGTAAAGGCGGTTCCGGCGATAACCATTTCGGCGATGCGTCCGCCCTCCGTTTTCTCCGTTATCCGAATCGAAGGCTTGGCGCCGCCTTTCTTCTTTACCCCTAGCCTCCGGTAAAAATCATTCAGCGAAAGCTTGACCGTTTCCTTGTACTTCGGCGATAATTCTACATCCCACGGGCTTGCCACGCTCCGCAAATAAGGAATTTCCTGCTGCCAGTAGTCCTCCGAGTTTTCCGTATACCCGTTGCTGGTTGAGAAAAATGCGGCTTCGATCGGTTCGCCCTCGTATGTAATAATTCGCCCTTTCGTCTGAGCGACCGCCTCATCCAGCTTGCTCATATGGCTCTTCCGATCATCCTCCGGCCACTTGTCTGCGAGCGCAGTCTTCGATAGATATACCTGATGGTCGATCGTATCCGTCACATCCGCTCCCGCAACCGGCATGCCGGCGTCAGCTCCTTGCCGCAGGCGCCTGATGATATAAGTACGCGCGGCAATCGCCTGGGCCTTCAGCGCCTCCAGCTCGAATTCTATCGGCATCTCCGCGGCAATAACGCCGCGGACGTAGGTTTCGAGAGGGACTCTCTCGATCCGTTTATCTTTCGTTAAATAGACACGAACCTCAAGCCGATCCGACGCATCGGCTGCATCCGGGGGCACCTTCGGCTTTGTTTCATCAATACTGCCACGCCTAGAGATTTTGTCCTGCTCATTCGCTTTGGAGGATGGCCGCGGTCCTACTTCTTTCCGCGTACTGCCAGCCGCCGATTCTTTCATGGTTACCTGCGCGCTCTTCCTCTCTCCTAAGTCTGTACGTTCCATCGCCCTGGCCTCCGACACATATTGAAGCTTATTTAAGGATAGCCTGAGTAACATGACGGTTCCGCCCAGCATGGCTCCAATGGCGAATAAAGCCAGCCATCTGCTTGTCCACAATCGTCCAGTCTTCCATAATAATAAAAAATCCCCTATCTTCCGGCTCATGAATTCTCCTTCCAGCTTAGCCTTAAGAGAGAGCGGACATGCTCCGGGCAAACCCGGATGCTCTCTCTTTCTCTTAAAGCGGCCTTGATAATTCATTCTATGAGCCGAAATGATAGGGTAGAACCGTTTACTTGTTAATCATGCCGCAGCGCGTCGACCGGCTTCAAGCCCGCTGCCTTGTTGGCAGGCAAATAACCGAACACGACGCCGACGAACGCGGAGAAGGCAAACGCCAATATCACGGTATTGACCGGCACCTCCGTATCGGATTGCATCATCATGCCGATCACAAATGAAGCGACATAGCCGAGCCCGATTCCAAACGCGCCTCCCAGTCCGCTGATGCAGACAGCCTCTACCAGAAACTGAAATAAAATATCCCTTTTCTTAGCCCCTAACGATTTGCGGATCCCGATCTCGCGGGTCCGCTCCGTTACGGACACGAGCATAATATTCATTATTCCGATTCCGCCGACGATAAGCGAGATGATCGCTACATAGATCAGCTGCCTGTTCATCGTTTCATTAACCGAGTTCAGCGTCTCCATCGCTTTCTCTTGATTGAACACGCGGTAGGCGTTCTCATTCCCGCGGAATTTCTCATAGAGTACGGCCTCCGCTCCCGCGACCGCCGCATCCATTTGATCGATGTCCTCTACCATCAGATGAATGGTAGAAACGCCGCTTATTTGAAACACTTTCTGCGCCGTTGTGATCGGAATCAGAATTTTCTCGTCGTTCGAGCCCGTCAGCGAGCTGCCCTGCGATTCAAGCAGACCGACGATGGTAAAATGATAGCCGTTAATCGTGATTTTTTTGCCGACCGCGGCAAGGGGATCCTCTCCTTCTTCTTCAAACAGATCCTTCGCGGTATCCACACCGATAAGCGCTACTTTTGTATGGTTGGTCAAATCCGGAGCGGCGATAAATCTACCGTCCTGCACCGGAAAATCCTTCACATCCTCGTACGCCGGCGTTATTCCATTTACTTCAACGGACACCTGCGTCTTGCCGTATTTCGCAAAAGCATCGCCGCTCGTAATTGGCGCAACTCCGGCCACGTTCGTTACGTCCTCCAGTTCATTCGCTTCGTCTACGGATAGGGTGGTCACCGTTCCGCGTCCGGAAATCGTAATCTGCAGCGAGTTCGGACTTCCGAGCGAGGAAACCTGTTTGGCTACCTCATTCGAGGAGGCGCGGCCCATTGCAACCAAAGCGATGACCGTAGCAACGCCGATCAGAATGCCAAGCATAGACAAAATCGTTCTAAGCTTGTTGGACAACACGCTCATGACTGCCATCCTGAGCCCCTGCGTCAGTTTCATCGCCGCCTCTCCTTTCCTGCTCCGACAACACCCCGTCCCGTATAATGACACTACGGCTGGCCCGCTGGGCAACTTCCATATCATGCGTGATTAGAACGATCGTCTGGCCTGCCCGGTTCAGCCCCTCCATCATGCCGAGCACTTCCATGCCGGTTCTCGAATCCAGCGCTCCCGTCGGTTCGTCGGCCAGCAGAAGCGGCGGATTCGTCGCGAGCGCCCTGGCGATCGCGACTCTCTGCTGCTGCCCGCCGGACAGCTCATTCGGCCGGTGGGCAATCCGCGGCCCGAGCCCGACCCTCTCCAGCGCTTCCATTGCCCTCGCTTTCCGTTCTTTACCGGATAACCCCCGGTATATTAGCGGGAGCTCGCAGTTTTCAAGTGCCGTCAGCCTGGGCAGCAAATGATAGCCCTGAAAGATAAATCCGATCTTCTTATTCCGTATCTCGGTCAGCTTGTTGTCGCTCTGTCCGGTCACTTCAAGACCCTCCAGCTTATAGCTTCCTTCACTCGGCGTATCCAGGCATCCGATAATGTTCATTAACGTCGATTTTCCCGAGCCGGACGGACCGACGATAGCAAGAAACTCCCCGTGGTTAACCCGCAGCGATACTTGATGCAGAACCGTCGTTTTCTCCCGCGCCATCCTATAGGATTTCGTCACGTCGGCCATCTCGATCAACGGCGTCGTATGATTTGCACTCATCTCTCTCCACCGCCCGGCATGACTCTTACTGCTCCGCTTCCGCCGGCGGGGAAACCGCCCATGCCGCCGTCCGGGAAGGTGCCTATGAACTCGCTTCGCATATTTTGCATCTGTTCTTCCGTGCCGCTGCCCATACCCGGAGTCCCTTGCGCGATCGGAACAAGGACACTGTCCCCTTCCGCCAGGCCGGATACGATTTCAACAAAATTTTCATTGCTAAGGCCCGTCGTCACTTCCGCAAGCGTCCCGCCAAGCGTATCTATACGGCTCGCCAGACGATCCGCTATGCCGCCGCCTCCGCCTCCGGCCGGCGCTTGGCCGCCTGAGACCGGCCCTGTTCCATCTGCAGGCGCATTCCCGCCCGTTGTCGGAGCCTCTCCGCCAGCCGGCGCTTGCCCACCTGCGGACGGTGCCGTTCCTCCTACAGGCGCCTTACCGCTTGCCGAAGGCGCCGTTCCTCCCGCCGGCGCTTGCCTGTCTGCCGAAGGCGCTTGGCCGTCCGCATCCGCCGCTTCCCCGGCCTGGCCGCGGCGGCCGCCTGCCTGCGTACCGTCTCCCGCCTTACCCGCAGCACCCGCCTCTCCGCCTTCCTCAGCTGGAACGCGCACGAATGAACGATTGCCTACAGCCACAACGGCATTCACGGGAACAAGAACAATGTTTTCCTTAGACTCGATTGTGATGGCTGCTTCGCCTGACATCCCGACCTTTACGCCTTCGATATCTTTCAATAACAGGCTTACTTCAAAAGCCGACGAGCCGTTGCTCGCGCTGCCTTCCCGCGCGATCTCCGAGACGGCAGCTTTGATCGTCCTATCCGTAATCGCGCTTAACGTAATATCAACGGCCTGACCGACTTTTACCGATGGGATATCAAGCTCATCGACCGAGGTCACGAATTCAAGCCGCGTGTAATCGACTATAGTTGCGATTGTCGTATTCGACTGCACCTCATCGCCGGCTTCTATGTCCATTTCGATCACCTCACCGTCGATCGAAGCGATTACCGCTTTCTCTTCTTTGCTTTGCTCTTCATAAATTTCCTGCAGATCATCCTCATAATCGATAATATCCGACTTCGCATCCTCTATTTTTTTCTCTAAATCCTTTTTGGTCGCCTCTTCGTTCTCCGTCCCCGTCGCTTCCTTATAGCTTTCCTGATAGCCTTCCATATCAGCTTCGAGCTTCGTGACGTTTTTTTGAATCGATTCGATTTGATCGTCATAATCGTCCGTATCCTCGAACGTAACGAGAACCTGACCTGCCTTGACCATATCGCCTTCTTTTACATGAACAGCCGCTATTGTCCCGCTCTTGCCGGCCGTCACCGTCTCCCTCGACTTCGCGGCTACCGAGCCCGTCCCGCTGATTTGTTTGATTATGGATCCTTTTGTCGCGGTTACCGTCAAAGCCTGGGCGGCCTCGCCTGCCCCTTCGGTATCTTTGCCAAAATAATAATAGTAGGCTCCCGCCCCGGATGCGGCAAGGATCAAAATAACGCCAAGCCAAATCGCCCATTTCTTCATTTACTATACTCCACCCTCCATCGGACTTTATCAGGATGACTATAGCACCGTAAAATGAACGCAACATGAACAACTTTCCAGTCCCATACCCGAATATAGGAAAGGAATAGGTATAACAAAAAAGGGCGCCGCCGCAACTCCTTCCAAGTGGAGAGAATGGGCGATACCCTAAATGTTCACATCAATAGTCTTTTATTAAATATCCCATTTCTTGAAGGATACCATTGAACAGGAGCCTATTGCATACGCTTTAATGCCAAGCGATTGTGCGCCCGGGTAGATACGCCCTGTCATTACTTTTGCGCCGCCTTGGATAAAAACTTCAACGGATGATTTGTCGACGAAAACCCGAAGCTCCAGAAGCCCGTCATTCAGCCCGACTTTCGTCCTGCGCTCGCCGCCCAGGCCGATCCCGGCCTTGTCGCGGTTAAAGCGGAACCGTCCATCCGCAGCGCTATAGGATAATACCGTCTCTTCATCGCCATGAACGCGAAGCTTCAGTCCGAATTCCTCGGCTTGATCCGCACGGAAAACGACCTCGAGCTCGTAGCTGTCTCCGCTCACACCCAAGTCCAGCTCGCCGTCAATCAAAACATTAGAAGCCTCATAGCCGTTTTGGCGATAAACAGCCATTTCTTCTATCGGCTTAAAAAACAATTTATCTCCCTGCATAACGACCTCGCGAGGAAGCGTCATCGCTCCTGCCCAATAGTGTCCAAGCTGCGTCGGAATTTCCGTCTCCCAAGTCTCCATCCAGCCGATGACGATGCGTCTTCCGTTATCATCAATGGTTGTTTGCGGGGCATAGAAATCAAAGCCGCAGTCGATTTGCTCATACCGGTCATACAGGAAACGGCCATGCTCCGTGTCCAAACGGCCAATCATGTAGGCAGTCGAGTGCAGATTTTGAAAGTCGTCTCCTTGCGCCGGCATGCGCTGAGGCGACAGCATGAGTACGTCTTGCCCCTCCAACTCGAAGAGGTCCGGACATTCCCAGTTGTCCCCCATATGCCCGTCGCTTCGTGCGATTTCATTTACGAAGGTCCAATTCAGCAAGTCGTCTGACCGGTACATTAATAGAAGTCCGCTGCCCTTTCCGTCATTCGACCCTAAGACGGCATAGTAACCGCCGTCACGCTCGAACACCTTCGGATCGCGGAAATCCTTTTGGCTGACATCTGCCGGAATTTGCTCCGGCCGAATCACCGGATTGCTTGCAAGCTTCTGAAAATGGACACCGTCGTCGGACACGGCAATATTTTGATTTTGACTGTAGTGCACTTCCTTGTCCGGCCCTGTCACGATATGCCCCGTATACATCAAATAAAGCATACCGCCCTTCTCGATCGCACTGCCGGAGAAGCATCCGTCACGGTCGTATTCCTGATCCGGCGCCAACGCCACCGGCAAGTGCTTCCACTCGATTAAATCGCGGCTGACCGCATGGCCCCAATGCATCGGCCCCCATACCGGCTGATACGGATAGTGCTGATAGAACATATGGTATTCCCCGTTAAAATAAACAAATCCGTTCGGATCGTTCATCCAGCCAAACTCGCTCATCAGATGGTAGCGCAGCCGGTACTCCCCGTTCAGCAAATGTTTTCTGCTCTCAATAAACTTGTCGGCATTTTCGCGTGTGTACAAGATAAAGCATCCTACCCTTACTCGTTATTTAATGGAGCCTTGCATAACCCCTTGAATAATATATTTTTGCGCGAATAAATAAACGATCAGCACAGGCAGTATGGTCAGCATAAGACCAGCCATCAACGGGCCGTAATCGACGGTGTACGTACCGAAGAAATAAAAGGTCGAGAGCGGAAGCGTTCTTTCTTCCGGCGCAATCAGCACCAGAGAAGGAAGCAGGAAGTCGTTCCATATCCAGAGTACGTTCAAAATAGCGATCGTAACCGTAGTCGGCGTCAGCACCGGGAATACGATGCGGAAAAAGGTTTGCGTTCTTGTGCACCCGTCTATGAGCGCCGCTTCTTCAAGCTCGGCCGGGATGCTTTTCACAAATCCGTGGTAAATAAACACAGCCAGAGGGCTGCCAAATCCGATGTACATATAGATCAGGGCCCATTTGCTGTCCAGAAAGCCAATGGATCCGTATATTTTGACGAGAGGAATCATAATCGCTTGGAATGGGATAATCATGGCTGCGACCATTAAGAAGAACGTATATTGGTTGAGCTTCGTTTGATGCCTGACAAAATAATGAGCCGTCATAGCTGCCAGAAGCGAAATGAGCAACACGCTGAGCACCGTTATCATAATTGAGTTTGAAAATGCGGAGACATAATCCATTTTACCGAATGCGTCCGAATAATTGGTCATGTTGAAGCTCTCCGGCAGCGAAAGCGGACTTGATGTAATGGCTTTATTCTCTTTAAACGAATTAACGAGCAGAAGCAGGAACGGGAAAACGAACAGCAGCAAGCAGACGAAGAGGACGGCGAATTTCGACCAAGCGACCGTAGAACTCGAGTTTTTCATTACGCCTCCACCTCCATCTTCTTGCTGAAGTACACCTGAGCGATCGTAATGATCGCCACGAGCAGGAACAGCACGAACGCTTCCGCTTGCCCGACCCCGTAGTCCCTCGACAGAAACGCCTTCTCATAAACGTGCATGGATACCATCTCCGTGCTCTTGAACGGTCCGCCCTTCGTTAAGGAAATGTTCAAGTCGTAGACCATAAAGCCTCTTTGCAGCGACAGGAAGATACAGACGATAAAGGACGGAACCATAAGCGGAAGCACCATTTTGCGCATTTTTGTAAGCAGGCTCGCGCCATCGATGCTTGCCGCTTCCAAAATATCCTTCGGTACATTCATGAGGCCCGCGACATATATAACCATCATGTAGCCTGCATATTGCCATACGGTAACGATAATCATCGCCCAGAACGCTTTATCCGGGTCAGCCAGCCAGGAGCCGCTGAACAAGGGGATGCCCAGCTCTTTACCCAAGAAAACCAAAACATTAGAAAAAATAAACTGCCACACAAAGCCGAGCACGATACCGCCGACCAGATTGGGTACAAAGAAGCCCGCCCGGAATAAGCTTTGGCCCTTCAAGCCGCTCGTTAGAACGTAAGCGAGCAGAAAAGCGACCGCATTAATAAGCACGACGGTAATGAACACGTATTTTAAAGTCAATAAAAAGGATTGCCAAAATACCGTATCTTGAAAAACTGAAAAATAATTTTGAAATCCTACAAGGCTGCTTGTCGTTGAAATGCCATCCCAGTTCGTAAAGGTCAAATAAATGCCATAAAGGAAAGGAACGATCATCACGGCAAGAAACGCAAATAATGTAGGTCCGGTAAACAGCAGCCGCAGTCGTAAACGATTCCACAGCCCTTTTTCCGTTATCATCATGATCCCTCGCATTCATGGATGGTTTGCTGAAGAGGAAGCAATCAAGCGTAATCGGCTTACCCCGTCATTTGGCGGGGTAAGCCGTTCGTCTCGCAGCTAATGATTACTTCACCGATTTCCAATATTCCTGAATTTCTTTAATCAGCCCGGCACGGTCCGCCGCCCCTGCAAGATACTTTTGCATGGAGGCGCCGACTTTCGCCCAGTGATCGGCGGGCAATGTGCTCATGGAATCCTGAGTCTTGCCCTTCGCGATATAATCGGAAATCGACTTCGCCAGCGGATCCTTCGCTTCAAGCGTTATGTTCTTGAACGCCGGGATGATATTCGCTTTGTTCACTAGGAAATCTTGACCCTTGTCGCTGTAAACCATCCACTCAAGGAATTTCTTTGCCGCCGCCTGCTGCTCTGCCGTATTTTTCTCTTTGTCGAGCACCAGCCTTTTGGATACCGCGGAAGAAATTTGCGTGTTGCCAAAGTCATCCGCATTGTTGCTGACCGGTACCGGCAGGAAGCCGTATTGTCCGCTTGCCGTATCAAAGCCGCTGATTTGCGGCCAAGCCCAGTTGCCTTGGAACCAGATGCCAACCTCGCCTTTGCCGAGCACTTCCGGTCCTCTCTCATAAGTGCCGGACAATGGCGATGCCTTATCGATGTTGTATTTTGCCATCAGATCAAACGTATCGAGCAGCCCGTTAAAGACGGCGTTGCCAGTCAGATCAACCTTGCCCGCTTTCAAGTCATTTACGAACTGCGTAGCGGCCTCTGTATCCGCCGACTGACCTGCGTAAGCAAGCGGCAGGTAATGGGCGCCCAGAGACCAATCCATAGGAGAAATGATGAGCGGCGCTTTGCCGGAAGCCTCTATTTTTTTGAACAGCTCTTCCAGCGCCGCAGTCGTGTTGATCGTTGCCGGATCAAACGCAGAGCCTACCGCCTGATCAACCACTGCTTTGTTGTAAATAAAGCCGTAGCCTTCGATCGCCAATGGGAATGCATAGTTTTTGCCATCAAACGTTGTAAGCGATGTGCTGCGGTCGACGGCGTCCGCCATCCACTTTTCCCCGCTTAGATCAAGAATGCGATCCTTGAATTTCTCTACATCTCCCGTATCCAGCATCGTAATCGTTGCCGGGTTGCCGGAAGCGTAAAGCGCAGACGCTTTCTCGAACGGCGATTGTCCCGCAGGCACCGGTATGATTTGCATTGTAATATCAGGATTATCCTCTTTAAACGCTTTCGCCGCTTCTTCAAGCTGCGATTGAATTTCGCCCTTGGAGTTAAGAAGCGTAATCGTTACTGCCGAGCCTTCGCCGGACCCGCCAGATTCGCCTGACTCACTTGTGTCGCCAGACTTCCCGCAAGCTGTTACGAACAAAACTGCGATAAGCGATAATGCGAGTACTTGCATCCATTTCCAGGATTTCATTTGTCTGCCCCCGATTCACGAGAATTGTTGCGGTTTTGAAAAAGTAAACCGCTTTCATATCGTATTATATAGGCGGTCGCGATATATGTCAATCGTTTGACATATCAAACGATTGACATATTTATAAAAAATAAAAATCCCCGCGCCGCGCAAGGGATTTTCGTTCTTTTCATCTATGTTGTTGACCGTTCTACGATAGCCACCGGCAGGATGTTTTCCGCTTCGAAAGGCTCACCGTTCATTTGCCGCATAATCAGATCAACAGCCTTCCGTCCGATCTCTGCAATCGGCTGCTTGATTGTCGTAATAGACGGCGTCATCCACCTGGCCGCATTAATATCGTCATAGCCGATAATCTTCACGTCATCCGGAATACGCTTGCCGGCGGCTGCGCACTGCTTCACCGCAAAAGCCGCAATAATGTCGCTCGTCGCGAACACGCCGTCTATATCGGGATGCTCCTCGAACAAGCGTTTCATAATTTGCTCGTACTGTATTTGGTCAAACACGTTCATATCGGTTTGAATAATAAGATGCTTCACATTATTCTCGTTCATGACCGCCTGAAATGCCTCGGTTCTCCGGTTGGCCAATAACTGCAGCTCCAGGTTACCGCATATATGCGCGATTTTCGTGCAGCCCTTCTCAACCAGAAGTTTAGCCGCAAGGCTTCCGCCTATGTAATTATCGGAAGAAATATAAGGAATCTCAAGGCCAATTTGACGGTCAATCGTTACGATGGGCGAGCTCAAATTTTTGTATTCCTCGACCTGAAGCGTATGGCTGCCCATTATAATTCCATCGACGCGGTTCCGCTTAAGCATTTCAATATAATCCTTTTCCTTCACGGGGTCGAGCTGAGAATTGCATAAAAGCATTTTGAAGCCTTGGTCATAGGCGTAGTTTTCAACATGGTTAGCTAGCTCGCTGAAAAAAGGATGAGAGACGTTCGGTATAATGAGACCGATTACGTTAGACTGCTTCCTGAGGAGGGAGCGCGCAATTTCATTCGGCTGATAATTAAGCTCCTCCATCACTTTAAACACCTTGGTTCTTGTCGCTTCGCTAATATATCCCCGGTTATTCAAAACGCGGGAAACCGTCGTTACGGATACATCCGCTTTTTTCGCGACATCGTGTATCGTTGCCATGGCATCCCCTTTGCATCGTGCAGTAGTTCCAACCATTATAGCTGAAATATAAGCCCGTCATAAACCTAAACTTAAAAACCCTATATTTCAAGCAGAAACGCCTGTCAGCGTCCTTGTCAGAGGACGCAAACCGTTTACTCCGTATTTTCTGAAGCAACTCATGAAGCTTGTTCATCGAAAAACGGTATCGCGGAGAATTCTAAGCGCATATATATACATGTAAAACTCATGAATGCTTAGCATTTGAAAAAAGAGCCGTTTCTAATAAGCCCGTCTTGGCTTATTAAAAAAGGCTCTTTTTACGTGCCTGCTGTCAAGCCCACGTAGGCTGCACCTTAAGCACCGCAACTTCCTTCTCCCGTTTATAGGAAGCGGCCGGCTCGATCTCAGCCGGCGCTGCGGATACAGCGATCGCCGCAGGTATTTCACGCGACGGCTTTGACAAGATTCCGTGCGCTGCCAGCTGGCCTGCCTGAGAGCCCGCAGATGCGACAACGGCAATCTCTTCTTCCGGCTCCTGGCGGCGGATATCCGCTCCAAGCTTGGCAAGCTTGCCGGTAATATCGACATATCCGCGGTCGACGTGGTGCAGGCCGGTTACTTCGGTCTCGCCCTCGGCGCGAAGCGCCGCGCAGATCAGAGCTGCGCCCGCGCGCAGATCGGTTGCGCATACTTTCGCTCCAACCAGCGGCAGCCCGCCGTTCACAATGGCGGTCCGTCCATCCACCTTAATTTGGGCATTCATCTTCAGGAATTCCTCAACGTGCATGAAACGATTCTCAAATACCGTTTCCGTCACGACGCTCGTTCCTTCGGATACGAGCAGCAGCGCCATCATTTGCGATTGCATATCCGTCGGGAAGCCCGGATGAGGGAGCGTCTTAACGTCCACCGATTTCAATACGGAGCCGGAGCGGACGCGAAGACCATTATCGCTCTCCGTAATTTCCACGCCCATTTCCTGAAGCTTCGAAATGACCGGTGTCAGGTGATCCGCAATCGCGCCTTCAACAAAAACATCTCCGCCGGTAATCGCGGCGGCAATCATATACGTTCCGGCCTCAACGCGGTCGGGAATCACATTATGCGAGGCGCCATGCATCCGTTCGACGCCTTCGATCCGAATCAGTCCCGTACCTGCGCCTCGCACCTTGCCGCCCATCGCATTGATGTAGTTGGCCAGGTCAACGATCTCCGGCTCCTTGGCCGCATTCTCGAGAATCGTCGTTCCTTCCGCCAGAGCGGCGGCCATCATAATATTCTCCGTCGCGCCGACGCTGGCTACGTCGAGATAGATCTTCGCGCCTTTAAGACGCGTCTTCGTGCTTGCTTCGATAAATCCGTGACCAAGCGTAATTTCCGCTCCCATCGCCTCGAAGCCCTTCAGATGCTGGTCGATCGGACGAGTGCCGATCGCACAGCCCCCTGGCAAAGAAATTCGTACCTTGCCCACTCTTGCGAGCAGCGGTCCCATAACCAGAAAAGACGCCCGCATCTTGCGAATGAGCTCATATGGAGCCTCATACGACGTAATCGCCGGTGCGTTAATACGCATCGTTTCGTTGTTATAAGTTAATTGTGCGCCTAATGAGGCAAGCACCTTCTGGATCGTCATAACGTCGTCGAGGAGGGGTACGTCATAGATGACGCTGTCTCCTTCGGTCGCTAATAATGAGGCCGCCAAAATCGGGAGTACCGCATTTTTTGCTCCGCTGACACGGACCGTTCCCTTCAAGCGCTGGCCTCCGCGGACGATAATTTTGGTCATCTGTGGTTCCCTCCGCGAACTGCAATTTCTATTTCCTAATCGTGAATATTTTGGAATCGGACACTTTATCCAGACTACATCTTATCACTCATTTACACAAATCGACAAGCGTTAAATTGTTTCCACATTTTTCATGCGTTTTTGTCGTAAAAATAAGACTATTTTCTCTAAAAACGGAACATTTTCGGGACAAAAATACGTTTTCATTCCACGCGTAGGCCTTGATTCATACTTATTCGTAAGCAAACTGTTTTTTCGTACCGTCTTGTTACTACCCATTGTTGACATTTTTCGCTCTTGTTATTCGACAAAGCTTTTGAGCAGTACGGTATAACCCCAATATTCCAAAATAAATTTGGCCAAAAGATGTCCGATGACGATGGCCGCGATCACTTGAAACAAACGTGCCTTCGGGCTGCGGGGAAAACGGAAAAAAGTATCCCATTTCACCTCCTGGATAACAAACCATACGAAGATGATACTGAGAATAACCGTGACGATGGAGAACAGACCGGTAAAACCGGCCGCGTTTTGCACATTTTGATATAAATCGTTATCAACGTCCATGAATCCTCCTAATAATTAGGTAATAATCCTGTGCAGCAGCACGGTAAAATCGGCTCGGCTCGCCTGACGCTTCGGCTCGTAAAGGTTGGATTGAACGCCTTCGATCAGCCCGCGCTGCTTCATGGCTGTCAGCATAGGCGCGGACCAGTCGCTTCGATCTACGTCGTCAAACGGATCAACGGCGGACAGCTGCGGTTCAATACCTTCCGCAAAACCGATGATAACCGCCATCTCCTTGCGCGTGACCGGCTGTTCCGGTTTGAACGAGCCGTCCGGGAAGCCTTTTACCCAGCCCTGCTGAACGGCTAAGTCAATCGCGCCGGAAGCCCAATGAGCTGCAGGGACATCCTTGAAGCGCTTTGTCAGCGCGTTTTTCTGTGGGGCTGGCTTATAAGCCTTTACGGCCATCGCCACCGCTTCGGCGCGGGTGATTGCGCGCTTCGGCTCAAACCGGTAAGCCCCCGTACCATTGATGATCCCCATTTCGCTTAATTCGACGATCTCATTTTTTGCCCAATGCTTGTGAATATCCCGGAAGCCGGCGACAAGCTCCTCGGACTTTATATTCATCCGGTAATACTGCTTGTCGAATGGGGCATCCGCCGTCAGCTTCACATAATAAACATCCGGCTGAAGCAGTTTGTCGTTCGTTTGAAGCTTGCCGGCAGAGCCCGTTGACGAAGCAGTTAACAGCTTCATGCGTTTATCATATACCTCAAGCTTCAAATCGATATCCGCCGGAACGCCGCTTACCGCCATGCTTACGATGCTCGGTTGAGCCGGCCGATATTGAAACCAATCCATATCGGCGTAGCTTCCAATCACGCCTATGTACTCAGTGCCGGGAGTAACCATAAAGGCTTCATACGATTTGTCGTTCGGTTCGTTCGGATCATCGTATTTCGGCGTGTAATCCATCGCAAGGGAATAGGTGCCGAGAGCCGGACTGGCCTCCGAAGAGATTGCATTATGAACACGAATATAATATTTCCCTGGGGTCACAGTTATGACTGGGGAATATTCCGTCTCCCCTTCCCCTTCATTATCGTACAAAAGAAGGGACTCGCCCGCCCTCTGCATAGCAAGTCCCGGATCGATGCGCGCCGTGTTTGTTGTTAGAGTCAGACGGAGCTTTCCGCTCTGCGTGAAGGTTACGGCAAACCAGTCCCGGTCCGCCGTCTGGTGAAAGGTTCCGTTCATTTCCTGCGAATTCGGTTGGAGCGTGAAGGCCTCATAGGATCTGTCATTCTTTTCATAATCATCCGCTTTTATGGTAAAAGCAGAGGTCAGCAGATACGGCAGGGCGACGTCGCCGCTCTGATTTATTAGCTCGAGATGAATAAGATGCTGGCCTTTGCTTAAATTAAAATCAATAGACCGACTGGCGAGTTTTATGTCGGCTGCATGATTTTCAATGCCATTCGTATACAGCGTCATCCTGACCGGCGGAACAACCGCCCCGTCTGTTACAAGTCCCTCGTAATGGATGGTCAGCGTACCGTCGTAAGGAGTGTCGACTCTATACCAGTCATGATCGTCCGTTATTTGCAAAACGGCAGACAGCTGTGTATTCAGCGGAAAACGGGCAGCTGTCTTCATGCTCTCGTTCGGTTCCAGACTATCGGGCCTGAGAGCGGATTGAAGCGCTTGGTCAATTTGCAGAACCCCGTACCCCGAGGAAAGGTCAGCTCCTGCGGGACCAATATCCTTTGCGGTCTGCCTCAGCAATTCCCGGACCTGATACGGCTCTAACTTGCTGTAGCGGGCCCATACGAGAGCGGCTGCAGCAGCGGCTTGCGGAGCAGACATCGATGTGCCTTCTTCTTTCTTATATAAACCGCCCAGCGCGGTTGTGTACACGTTCCATGGCGCTACCAGGTCGAGCTCGCTGCCCGGATTCGAGCGCGGGTCAGCCGTATGATCCGGCTTCACGCCGCCTACCGCCAACACGGTCGGATAGGCTGCCGGATATTTCACGGCTGCTTTGGAACCAAATGTCAGCCCGTCATTTCCTGCCGCAGCAACGAGCAGTACCCCCTTACTCTCGGCGTACTGCACGATATCCTGCATATAAGGCGAATACCGGTGTAAGCCGACTGACAGCACTACAATCTTTGCACCGGCGCGGACCGCGTACAATATCGCGTCACCCAGCTCCTGCTCCGTGCCGTCGCCATGATGATCCAGCGCTTTGATCGGCATGATCTTCGCTTTCTGCAAGATACCCGACACGCCGATCCCGTTATTGCCTACCGCCGCGATCACGCCCGCAACGCTTGTGCCATGTCCGTTATCATCATCGGGCGGCTCGTTCGGGTTAACCAGATTGGCCCCTTCCACGAGATTAGCCTTCAAATCCGGATGATCCAGATCGACCCCCGTATCCACGATCGCGATCGTCAGACCGGTCTGTTCCCGTACCGTTTCCCATGCCTTCGGCACGCCGATCTGATCGAGATAATGCTGTTTTGCCAGCTCCGGGTCATTGGCCGTTGGCATAACTGCTGCGGCTGCCGCAGATAATTCGGCTGGTGTCTCGGACGATGATGAAGAGGCGGGTTGGCGGGCTTTGCCAGCCGTTTCGGATAACGAAGGGCGGGCGGGGAGCTTGTCGCCTTCGGCTTCATTAATAGGCGCAGTGGGCGAAGAGCCTTCGTCTTCACCATTTGAAGCCGGAAGGGCGGAAAGGCTGCCGCCTTCGGCTTCATTTGGGTGAGAAGCATGCGCCAGCATGTGCACCCCGGAATTCGGGTGCACATACTCTACGCCCGGCGCCCTCTGCAGCCGGCGCAGCCACGCTTGCACGTCCGCGCCTTCTTCAGCCGGACGTACGAGCAATACCGCCGCCTCGTCCTGGCGGCGGAGCACTTCCGTCCCGCGCAGCTCATGCGCGAGCGCGGGATCGCGCCATTTGAGCAGCCAGCTCTGCGGCTGCTCTTCATCGGCGCATGCGGCGCAGGCGGCCGCGTCTCCTGCGGCCGCCTGCGCGGCATGCGCCGCTGCGGCAGCGGGCCCTGCCGGGCTTAGCCCGGTCAGGGTGACGCTGCCGATAAGCAGCGCGAGAAGCGCGCGACGAAGGAGCGTGCGCGGTCCTCGCGCCCGAAGCCATGCGCTTGATTGGCGCAGCAAGCGCGTTGTTAAACGGTTGGTCGCTAACGCCGGCCGGCTGGCATCAACTGCTAATGAGAACCGTTGATGCTCCGGCATACGCCGCGACAATTGTTTTACGAGATGCCGTATACGTTTTATCATCGTCTTCTGCCTTTATATGCCGTATTGAAATATCGCCTTCGATCGCATTTAAGCTACCGCAGGCTCATTTCTCGTTCACTATAAATTCTATTAATCTATAACCATTCCCTTGTCATCTGTACATAAAAGGACGAAAGACCTATAAAATTGAAAGAAATACACGCTGCACCCGAACTCAGAAGCTGAATATACCATCGTCCCCGAACTAAAAACAGCCTGCTAGAGTTTCGCATTCTGAATCTATCTGCGAATATGCATTCAATTGGCACATTGCAGATTCCTATCGTAACGCCAGCGATTCTTTCCCTTTTGCTCAATTCTATAAGTTGAACAAATGAATTGCCGTACACCAGGTAGGATGAGGAATGATATTAATCATTCTCACTCTAACGGTTGTCTGAACCCTTATTTGCTAAAAAAAGCACGTTTCAATATTGTAACGGCTGCTACAGACCTTATCCGCCGATTTCAGCCCGAAAATGGGCTGAAATCGGGAAATAGCGTCTGTCAGCTCCGTTACATTTTTAAAATGGCCGATATTGCACAAATAACGTTTGTGGCGGCCGTTAAACGAATCAAATGGCATGTGTTAGCCATATCTCTCCACCCGAGTCGCGCAATTCTCTGGTTCAACTTATATAGCATATACGCTGTTGCCGTTTATTGACGGCAAAAGCCAGCATTCACGGTGCTTCCCAAGACCGAATAAATGGGAATCTTTTAAACCTTTGGCATTTAAAAAAAAGTGATTCCCCACGCCTTGCCGGCTAAGCCTGGCTAAGACATAAATGAATCACCTTTTATCCTCCAACTATTAACAGCTTAGTGAGCTCACTAAGCTCACTATGCCCACTAAGCTCACTAAGCTCCAGTCAGCCTTTCAAACATCCTGCTTATCCTAATAAACAACAAACATCAAGTCCTGCCCCAGCGAGAATACCGCGTCAATCCAGCTCATGAGCGGGCCCGGGAACAAGCCGAGCGCTACGGTGGCGATCGCGCACAGCCAGATTACGATGCCGGTTGCGGGTGATACCGGGATGCTTTGCTCCGTTCCGCCGACCCGCATGAACATTTGGCGAACCAAACCAAAGTAGAAATAATAAGAGATGACGCTGCTTACTACGATGACGGCGACCAGCCAATACGCCTTCGCGTTCGCCGCGCCCAGCAGGATGAACAGCTTGCCGAAGAAGCCGCCGGTTACCGGCAAGCCTGCCAGCGACAAGACGAAGATGACCATCGCCGCCGCCGTCCAAGGCGCGCGGTAGTACATGCCGGCAAAGCCCTTCAGCTCATCGTGGCCCGCGGCCCGGCTGACGGCGGTCAACACCGCGAAAGCGCCGATCGTCATCAATAAGTAAGCGATCAAGTAATAAACGAATTCCGAGAAGCTGCTGCTATGGACGGCCGTTATCGAGATCCCGATCGGCACGAGCATATAGCCGGAGTTAGCGACACCGGATAAAGCAAGCAGCCGCTTCACGTTTTTTTGCCTTAGCGCGGCCGTTGTTCCGACCAGCATGGCTGCGGCCGACATTGCCAGCAAAGCCAAGAAGATGTCATTGGACACATCCGGTTCCATGTCGGTTCTGGCGAAATAGACGGCACCGAACATCATCCGGAAGACGACCGCCAGAGCCGCGCCCTTGGCGATAACCGCCAGGAAAGCGGACACCGGCGTCGGAGCGCCTTGATACACGTCCGGGGCCCAGGCGTGGAACGGCGCCGCGGCAATTTTCATGCCGAAGCCCGCCAGCATCATGAAGAAACCCACGTACACAAGCGCTTTGAAGTCAGCGAGCGCGCCCGGCAAAGCGCTATATATCACGGTAAGATCCACAGAACCGGTCACTCCGTATATGTAGGACATGCCGAACAGCACGAACGCAGAAGATATGCCGCCGGTTACCACATATTTAAACGCCGCCTCCGCAGACAATGCGGAACGACGTCTCATGCCGACAAGCACATAGCTGGTAAGGCTGAGGAGCTCGAGCCCGATGTACAGCGTAACCAGATTGCCAGAGGATGCCATCATCATGGCGCCCATAACAGCCGGCAGCAGCAGGTAGAAAAACTCCCCTTTTTCGGTAATCGCGTCATCGTCGCGCACGGAGCCCAGCGCTAGCAGCACGGTCAGC
This sequence comes from Paenibacillus harenae DSM 16969, assembly GCF_000422465.1. Lineage (GTDB taxonomy): Bacteria > Bacillota > Bacilli > Paenibacillales > Paenibacillaceae > Pristimantibacillus > Pristimantibacillus harenae. The sequence goes on from NZ_AULV01000013.1 coordinate 125,862, forward strand.
GCCGTACCGGTAAGGAATACAATTTTGAGTAAGCTGGCAAAGTCATCGATCCGATAGCTGTTGGCAAGCAGCTCAATCGTTTCCGCCGCTTCTCCCGCCCGGTTCATGTCCAGCATCCGCCACAGCACGAGCCCCAGCGAAATGAGCAAGCCAAGAAGCGTCAGCCACCCGATCGATAGCCTGCTGACACGCCCCGGCATAACCAGATCCAGCAGCACCAGCAGCAGGAATACGGCGGCTAATGCAAGTTCCGGGGCAAGGTAGAGCATATCCGTCCATGTGAGCGGTATGAAAGAAACGCCTTCGTACATGGTCTAACCCCCCGCCCTTGTTGCAAGTAATTGTTCGAAGAGGCCGCCGATGCTGTATTGCACCGTATCCGTCAGCACCGATGGATAGCAGCCCAGCAGAAGGATGAACGCCAGCAGCACGATCATCGGGACCGCTTCGACCAGCCGGGCATCCTTCAATGCGCCGAACCGCTCCGGCTGGGTGCCGAACGTGATCTTCAGTACCGCCCGCAGGACGTAGACCGCTGTCAAAATAACGCCAAGCACGCCAAGAGCCGTCAACCAGCGCATTGATTCGAATAGGCCGAGAAACGCGAGAAACTCGCCGACAAAGCCGGATAAGCCCGGCAGACCCAGCGAAGCGAGTCCGGCAGTCAGAAGTACCCCGCTCATAAAAGGCATGGACCGCGCAAGTCCCCCGAGCTCGGACAGCTCTGTCGTCCCGGTTCGCTCGAACAGGCTTCCGACGATCAGGAACAGCAGCGCGGATATGAGTCCATGCGAGACAAGCTGGAACAACGCGCCCTGCAGGCCGATTTCGTTAAAAGCGGCAAGGCCGAGCAGCACGATGCCCATATGGCTGATTGATGAATAAGCGAGCACAAGCTTGAATTCCTGCTGCCTGAACGCCAGCAGCGCCCCGTACAATATATTAATGACGCCAAGCACGGCCAGCACGACCGCCCAATCCCGCGCCTGCTCAGGGAAGAGCAGCACGCCGAAGCGCAGCAGGCCGTATGCTCCCATCTTTAACAGGATGCCGGAATGAATCATGACGACTGAAGGAGGCGCCTCCGTATGCACCTTCAGCATCCAGGTGTGGAACGGGAAGACCGGAAGCTTAATCCCGAACGCAATCAGCAGCAGAATAAAGAGAACCCACTGCATCGTATCGGTCATTTGGAACGGGTTAACGGCCCCCATCTGATCCGGCGACAGGTTGACCCAGGCCGTCGGATCCGCCATATTCCGGAAAATATCCGTATAGCTTCCGCTGTAGATGAAGCTCGTCTGCTCGCCCGCTTGATCGATCCGGAAGCCCGCCGTATTGACCAACAGCACAAAAGCCAGCAGCATGATCGCCGATCCGATCCCGTTATAGATCAGGAATTGATTCGCCGCCCGTTCGCGGTTGAAATATCCCCAAATCCCGATCAGGAAATATGTCGCGATCAGCGTAATCTCGAAGAATACGAAGAACAGAAATACGTCTCTTGCAAGAAACACGCCGAGCATGCCCGTCTCCAGGAGCAGGAACCAGACAAAAAACGATTTCCACCGTTTCTTCACATGCACGGCGGCCAGCGCCGCCATCGCCGTTACAAGCGTCGTCAGAAGCAGCAGCGGCAGCGAGAGACCGTCTACGCCAAGCGTATATTGAAACTTAAACACAAATTCGGAGATATCTTGCAGTTCTTTGTTAAGCGGTACATCTACCCAATTCAGCTTTTCCTCAAAAGCCGCTCCGCCCTGCTGCTTGTCGTAGTCCGCATATAACCAGAGCGACAGCGCAAGCGGCACAAGCGTAGCGGTTACGGCTGCGGTCTTCATCCACCCGCTCCGGTGTTTAGGAAGCAGCAGCACGACGAGCAGACCGGCAAGCGGCGAGAGCAGGATGAGCGAGAGAATCGGAATGTCCTGTAGGATGCTCATGGCCAGAACCTCCTTCCGACGATCGCGACGATGATGACGACAAAGCCGATAACGGCCGTCAAGCTGTACGTTTGCACCTGTCCGTTCTGGAGCCGGGCGGCCGTCCGGCCGGCTGACGCGGTTACGATCCCCGTTAACCGGACGATGCCGCCGATGATATATTCGTCTACTACCATAAGCAGGGATCCGATCGTTTTTAACGGCCTCACTACAACCGCCGCGTATAGTTCGTCTACATAATAGCTTTTCTCCAGCAGCTTAACGAGCCAAGGCAGCCGTTCGCGGGCAGCGGTGCGGCTGACGCTTCTTTTCCCGTAAATAAGCCATCCGACATAAATGCCGATCAGGCCGACGGCAATGGATGCGACGATGGCTACCCCGCTTCCGTGCGCGGCTTCCGCTTCTCCGCTCAGCCAGGAACCGAACCAGCCGTTCCACGGCGTCTCGATGAACCCGGCCAAGACCGCCAGCGCAGCCAGCACGACAAGCGGCGCAGTCATGGTAGCCGGCGATTCATGCGCGCCGTCAGCCGCAGCGCCGGGCTTGCCCGTAAAGACGAGAAAGAACAGCCTCGACATATACAGCGCCGTACAGAACGCAGCCGCTAAACCGGCGACGAACAGCAGCGGATTCGTTTCAAACGCAACCGTCAATATCAAATCCTTCGACCAAAATCCGGAGAGCGGCGGAATACCCGTTAACGCCAGCGCTCCGATCGCGAACGTCCAGGCCGTCACCTTCATTTTCGAGCCGAGCCCGCCCATTTCCTGGATGTTCTGCGTATGTACCGCGTGAATGATACTGCCTGCGCCAAGGAACAGCAACGCCTTGAAGAACGCGTGCGTGAACAGATGGAAGATGCCGCCCGTCAGGGAACCGAGACCCAGCGCCATCATCATGTAGCCCAGTTGGCTGACCGTCGAGTAAGCCAGTATCCGTTTGATGTCATTTTGCGCGAGCGCGATCGTTGCGGCGAAGATAGCCGTAAAGCCGCCCACATAAGCGACCGTCTCCATTGCCGCGGCTGAATCCAGGAAAATATCGTACGTCCGGGCGATAAGGAACACGCCCGCCGCGACCATCGTCGCCGCATGGATAAGAGCGCTTATCGGCGTTGGGCCCTCCATAGCATCCGGCAGCCACACATGCAGCGGAAATTGTCCGGATTTCCCGACAGCCCCAAGAAAAATAAGGAGCGCGATCAAGGTCGTAATTCCGGTCGTAATCGCGCCTGACTGACCGTCGAACACGCTTTGGATCGTTGTGAAATCAAGCGCGTGATCCGGCATGTACCAGAACAGCAGCAGAATGCCGAGCAGCAGGCCGGCATCGCCGATCCGCGTGACGATAAACGCTTTTTTGGCTGCTGCCCGCGCCTTCGGCTTGGCATACCAGAACCCGACGAGCAGGAACGAGCATACCCCGACCAGCTCCCAGAAAATATAGAGCGACAATAAATTATCGGAGAGCACGAGTCCGAGCATCGAGAACGTGAACAGCGCTACATACCCGTAGAACACCGTAATGCGTTCATCGTCCTTCATGTACCCGGCCGAATAGATATTCACGAGCAGGCTGACCAGCGTCACCACAACAAGCATCATTGCGGTCAGATTCGTAACCTCGAAGCCGATGCGCAGCGTATAATCGCCGATCCGGATCCAATCGAAGGCATAATTGTAATCAACGGCCCGGCCTCCGAGCCGGTCGACCGCAATGATCATCGATAGGACGAAGGCAGCCAGCGAGCCGGCCGTGCCGGTCAGTATGCCGGCCCTTCGAAAGCTCCGGCCAAGCGCGGTCAAAACGAGGAACGCCGCCAGCGGGAACAACGGAATGAGCCAAGCCGCTTGTGAGTACATGTCCATATGCCGCGCTACCTCCTCATTTTGTCAAATTCATCGACATTGACGGTTCCGCGCATACGGAACAACGCGATCAATACCGCTATCCCGATCGCGGCTTCCGCAGCGGCGACCGTAATCGTGAACAACGAAAAAATTTGCCCCGTCAACGACGGAACCACGCCGTATTTCGAGAAAGCGACCAAATTCAGATTGACCGCGTTAAGCATCAATTCGAGCGACAGCAGCACAACGATAGCATTTTTCTTGACCAGCGCGCCGTACAACCCGATACAGAACAAGATCGCGGCCATTGTGAGATAGGATGGAAGCATCCTTCTAATCCGCCTCCTTCTTCGCCAGCACGATCGCCCCGATGAACGCGACGGTCAGCAGCACCGAGAGCAGCTCGAACGGGATGACATATCCCGTGTACAGCAGCTCGCCGATGGCCATCGTGTTATCCTCGACGCCCTGCAAGGCTCCGGCTTCCGGAAACGTCGTCCGGCGAATCGCATAGAACAGCACGCCGAACAAGCATAAGGCGGCAATAGCCGCCAGCGCTTCATGCAGCGGCTTCGCTTTCTCCCGTTCCGCCTCCTGATGCTTCGTCATCATGATGCCGAAGATCATCAGAATGGAGACCGCCCCCGCATAAATGAGCACCTGGACGAATGCGACGAACTCCGCCTCCAGCAGCACGAACATGCCGGCGAGGCCAAGGAATACAGCCGCCATGGAGACGACCATATGCACGACCTTCTCCAGGCTGATCATGAGCACAGCCCCGCAGATCATAATGGTCGAGAGGATAAAGAACGCGGCGAATTCACCCGTAAAATCGATATTAAACAACTATTTGCCGCCCCCTTTGGCCGGCGCTCCGATATTGTTGTTATCCTGCCGGACGAGGGTATTATTATCGGTCAGCCACTGCGCATCCTTGAACAGGTCGTCGCGGCTGTAAGCCGACAGCTCGAAGTGGTTCGTCATTACGATCGCCTCGGTCGGGCACACCTCGGTGCACAAGTCGCACAAAATGCAAATTTCAAAATTAATATCGAACGTGTCGATAACCTTCCCTTTTTTGTCCGGATCGGGGTTCGGCTTGCCCGTAAGCGTAATACAATCGGTCGGACATATACGAGCGCATTGGTTGCAGACGATACATAAATCCGGTATAAAATGCTGGATGCCGCGGAACCGGTCCGGCATTTCGAACGGCACATCGGGATACGAGGTCGTTACCTTCGGAGCCGTCATCGATTTAAGCGTTACGCCGAGCCCTTTGATTAATCCGTTCATATCGCTTTCCCCCTTGCAATCATTTGATGAACAATTCCAAATAAACAGCGGTCAGAAACACGTTTAACAGCGAGACAGGCAGCAGCACCTTCCAGCCGAGCCCCATGAGCTGATCGACGCGGATACGCGGGAAAGTCGCCCGAATCCAGAACAAGAAAAATACGATAACCGCGAACTTGAGCAGAAACCAGACGATGCCCGGCACAAAATCGAGAAAAGGCGCCGGCGCATGCCAGCCGCCCAGGAACAGTACCGTAGTAAGCGCGGCAATCGCATATACGTATACGTATTCCGACAGCATGAAGAAGGCAAACCGGAAGCCGCTGTATTCGACATGATAACCCGCAACCAGCTCCGACTCCGCCTCCGGCAGGTCGAACGGCGTACGGTTGAGCTCCGACACGGCCGCAATGATGAAGACGACGAACCCGATAATCTGGGGCAGAAAGTTCCAATTCCAGAACCAGCCGCCGTCCTGCGCCGCCACAATATCCCTTAAATTCAAGCTTCCGCTTAGCAAAATAACGCCGACGACGGATATAACGAGCGGTACTTCGTAGCTGATCATTTGCGCGGCCGAACGCATGCCGCCGAGAAGCGCATATTTGTTGTTGGATGCCCATCCGCCCAGCACGATCGCCAGCGTCGAGATGCCCGACAGCGCCACATAATAGAGCAAGCCGACATTCAAATCGGCAAAATAAAGATTTTGGGTGTACGGCAGTACTGCAAGCACCGAAAAAGCCGGAATGTAGGCCAGCGCCGGAGCCAGAATGAACAGCAGCCGGTCAGCCTTGCGCGGAATCGTGTCTTCCTTGACGAGAAGCTTGAAAATATCGGCTACCGTTTGAAACAGCCCGAACGGGCCGACCCGGTTCGGACCGACGCGCAGCTGCATCCATCCGATGACCTTCCGTTCGAAATAAATCGCATACGTAACGAAGCCAAGCACGATGAATAGAAACACGACCGCCCACAAAAACAGCACAAGCGCGCCGCCCCATGTGAGCGGTTCATTCAGCCATGGGGGCATTAGCAATCGACCTCCCCGACGACGATATCAACGCCGCCCAGAATCGTAATCAGATTCGTCATCGTTTCACCGACAAGCAGCTTGGGCAAAATTTGCAAATTCACGAAAGAAGGACGGCGAAATTTCAAGCGATACGGCTCCGCCTTCCCTTTGGAGACGATATGGCAGCCGATTTCGCCCCGGGGCGACTCGATCCGCACATACACCTCGCCGGCCGGCGGCCGAATCACCCTCGGCACCTTCCCCATCGTCTCTCCGCCTTCCGGAAACTGCTCTACCGCCTGCTTCAGGATGCGCAGACTCTGGCGAATCTCCTCCAGACGGATCCGGTAACGGTCATAACAATCGCCGTTCTTCCCGAGCGGCACGTCAAATTCGAAACGGCTGTACAGACTGTACGGCTCCGCCTTGCGCAAATCCCAATCTACGCCTGTGCAGCGCAGGTTCGCGCCCGAAAGGCCGTAATCGATCGCGGTTGCCGCGTCGTACTTGCCAATGCCCTTGATGCGCGCCAGGAAAATCTCATTGCCGCTGACCAGCTTGTCGTACTCTTCCAGTTTATTCTCCAAATATGGAATAAAGTTGCTCACCTTATCCATCCACCCCGGAGGCGCGTCCCATTTGACGCCGCCTACGCGCATGTAATTATAAGTTAATCTCGCGCCGCACAGCTCGTTGAACAAATCAATAATGATCTCTCTGTCGCGGAATGCGTATAGGAACGGGCTCATCGCTCCGATATCAAGCAAATAAGTGCCCCACCAGACCAGATGGCTCGCTACGCGCTGCAGCTCCATCACGATAAGGCGCATAAACTCCGCCCGCAGCGGCACCTCCAGGCCCATCATCGTTTCGACCGCATGGACGAGCACATAATTGTTCGTCATCGCCGAGACGTAATCCATCCGGTCCGTATACGGAATAATTTGCGTAAAATTCAAATTTTCCGCGATTTTCTCGGTCCCCCGGTGCAAATAGCCCATGACCGGCGTCGCTTCGGTGATGACCTCCCCGTCGAGCTTCACGACGATTCGGAATACGCCGTGCGTGCTGGGATGCTGGGGACCAACGTTTAATAGCAGCTCTTCTGTACGGATCAAGGGTTTGTCACACCTCCGAGTCTAACGGTTCATAATCCTTGCGGAGCGGATGGCCGACCCAATCGTCAGGCATCATAATGCGGCGCAGATCGGGATGCCCGGGAAAGTCGATGCCGAGCAGATCGAATATTTCGCGTTCATTCCAGTTCGCGGTTGCCCAGACCGGAGTAGCGGAATAGACGGATGCGCAGTCCCGCTCCGTCTTCACCTTAATGGCGGCTTCCCGCTTCGTGCCGAGCGACACCATATGATATACCGCTTCCATGTGCGTTTCGTAATCAACGCCGGACACATTGCGCAAGTAATCGAACCGCAGCTGCTCATGCAGCTTCAGCAGCTTGGCCGCCTCCCGCCAATACTCATTGTTTACTACAATCGTCGGCATATCGCCGTTCAGTTCGTTCACATAAGCGTCCGCTACCGCGTCCTCCGCGATTTCCCGCTTGAGCAGAGCGACGATAGCTTCCAGTTCGGGCTGCTTCGGAGACGGCGGCTTAGGCTCCGGAGGCTCCGCTTCCGCATCGGCTTTCTCTTTCGCCGCCGCGCGCGCGGCTCTCGCCTCCGCTGCCGCCTTCAGCTTCGCTTCGCGCTCCGGATCAACCGACGGCGCAGCGCTCGGTTCGCCGGAAGCGCCGTTCTTCACATCGGCCTCGCCTTTTTCCGGAAGCGCTTTCTCTTCATCTTTCCGCTCCTCGCTCATCGCCCTGTCACCCGCTTCCCGGTCTTCGCTTCGTAGCGGATCTTCTCCTGAAGTTTGTTGATGCCGTAGATAAGCGCGGCAGGGTTAGGCGGGCAGCCTGGAATATAAACGTCAACGGGCACGATCTGATCGACGCCCTTGATCACCGCATACGATTTAATATATGGTCCTCCCGCCGTAGCGCAAGATCCCATCGCGATCACCCATTTCGGCTCCGGCATCTGATCATACAGCCGGCGCAGCAGCGGACCCATCTTCTTCGTCACGGTGCCGGCCACGATCATGACGTCGGATTGGCGCGGCGAGGTGCGGAACATGACGCCGAAGCGGTCCAAATCATAGTGCGAAGCGCCCGTTCCCATCATTTCGATCGCGCAGCAGGCGAGACCGAACGTCAGCGGCCATAACGAGTTGCTTCTTGCCCAAGCCTTCAATTGCTCCAACGTTCCCATAAAAACGTTGCGTTCCAGTTCTTTGCGTTCTTCCAGCGAAATCGACTCTAAACTGAATTCCATTTGAGCACCTTCTTCTTCCAGGCATATAAGAGACCGACAAGCAGCATCGCTGCAAAAACAAACATTTCGACGAGCACAAATAAGCCGAGCTTATTATATGCGACGGCCCAAGGATATAAGAAAACGGTTTCCACATCAAAAATAACGAACATCAGCGCAAACAAATAATAGCGGATGTTAAAACGGACCTGCCCTTCGCCTACCGGCTCATTGCCGCTTTCGTAGGTCGTTTGCTTCGGATTCGTCGGCTTGTTCGGTCTGAGCAGCCTCCCCACCGTCAAAGCCACAACCGGCAGGAGTATCCCTAGCGCGATAAAAATAGCAACGACGACATAATTGTTGGCGTAGTTTTCCACACGATCGCCTCCGTCTATTGGTTTGTAACGAACCGTTGCCGCTGGGCCGATTTTCCTCACAATTATAACAAATGCTACCACTGCCGTCTATGACGGAGTTCGTGGCGGAGCTAGGTCGAAGACGGCTCTTTATCCGGTAAACTCTCTGATCCGGGCGCCTCACTTCCGCCGCTTTTCACGCTTTTGTCCAAAGGAGGCGGCTCCGGAAACCGCCCGGCGCCGCCATCCTTCTTACCTCTGGCCGCCGCAATGACCAGCAGAAGCAGGGGCAGCACCATCCCATAAAATACGCTGTACACGGTCCATACGCCCATCGCGAACATTTTCAAATGCGCAGCGTTCCGATAGGCGATCATCGAGAGAGGGACGAGCAGGAACGAATAGGGCACCACCAGCGGCCGATAGGTGGTCAGATTCAGCATCTGTGCCGTTAATACGGAAAGTACATACATGCATAATACGAGCTTCATAAATACGGTAGCGATCCATACCATCGCCACCAATATTTCTACACGGACTAAAACTTCCTCGATATTGATGTTTTTAGCCATATCATATACGGCAAACGGGCTTCTGGCGGCCTCGTCCACCCCCAGGATGCCAATTAGAAACACGGTCAGCAATACGCCCGTCACAATGAGCAGAATCACCGCTTTATTCAACTCGTGCCGAAGCTTTGGACGATCCTCTTTTTTGACAAGCGGTAAGATTACCGTTAAAAAAACAAATTCACCGATCGGAAATCCTAAAATCGGGTAAACCCCTTTGATCGGTCTAACGATACCTTCGTACAATAACGGTTCGAAATTTTGAAATTCAAATTGATTGAGCAGCGAGAAAGTGATAATGATAAAGACGAATAAGGCCCAGGCGAACAAGATTTCACCCGTCCTTGCAATCGTCTCGATTCCCAGAAACACACCGTAAATAATGACAACCATGAAGGTGATATCAATGAACCAATCCGGTGTTTGCGGCAGCACGGAAAGACCGAGGAAATCGGAAATATTCCGCAACACAAGCGAGCTGAGCAGCAAAAAAAATAACACGAAAGTGAACGTAACCGCCTTCCCTGCCCATACGCCAAGCACCTTCTCTGCATACTGGGCGAGCGACATATTCGGAAACCGGTCGGCCAGCGACAAATAAAGGGCAAGCACCAAATAGTTGAACGGGCCGGCAAGCAACATGGATATCCAGGCATCCTGCTTTGCGATCGCTATCACCGCTGACGGTAGAATAAGCGCCGCGCTTCCAAGCGCGAACAAATAAAAGATCTTCGCGCATTGAACCGCAGAAATCTGAGTATTATTCATCCCGGCAAATTTACTCATCTCTGCTATGACCCCTCTTCAATCCAGCTTATAATTGGTGTATAGATAGGTTTAAACAAGAAGGTCACCCCGTCTACCGGATTCGGTACCGGCAGACGGAGCTGCACGCCGATCGCATAGGCCGTGCCGATGAGCAAAATAAACAGCGCCCACATCCGCTCGCGCGGCCTCTTCTTTATGCCGTTACGAATCCATATTAATGTACCTATAACCACTGCAAGCAGGGCAATTCCGATGACAGCCAGCATCCCAATCCACTCACTTCACGATAGATTCGCCTCGCACGCCTGAACCGATGATATTGAAGTTGCAATCCACAACGCTCTTCACATTCGGGAACACCTCCGGCCATTCGGGTTCAATTCGCTTCCAGATTCCAGGCTGTTTTAAATAAACCTCCCTGCCCCAGCCCAGCACATCCGTGCGCCATTCTTTCTGCAATTTACGGATGGCGTCCTCTGCCTCAGCTTTAACGGCACCCTCGGCTAGCAAGCTGATTTCATTCAAAGTCCCTTCCTCCACAACTTGAACCCCTGGGCACATAATCTCTTGAACGCTTCCCGTTATGAGCAGTTTGATTTTAATAACCGGCATACCGTCCGGCGTACGCTCGACTTGATATTGACGGGATGCTTCGTGTACCTCTACAACTAAGTGGCCCTGAGACTCAGGACAAGCTAGCGTAACGGTCGTACTCTTTACCTTTTCCTGCAGCCAGGAAAGCCCTCTCGATTGCTTCGGCTTCAAGTAACCGGTTAATTTCCCCTCCTTAAATACGGCCATCGTAGAGAGGACCGGGTAAGCCGATGCGGGAATCCGATTCACATTGTCAACCGTATTGCGCAATGCCTTCTTTCCCTCTAATCGGATAGATGGCAAGGCGGCCTGCTGCTTCCCTTTCCCCGCAAGCATTGATAGATCATGGACTTCAACCACATAGTTCGTTCCGTAGGAATCCTGGTTCACCTCGATCATTTCATGAATTTGATTGATCGGGATCGATTCCATTTGAGTGGTCGTCTGAAGCAGCTGCTGCGCAGTGATGCCGCGTGCAACTAACACCGAAATGTCGGTGCGGATATCCGGATTCCGTTCAATTAAATCGGTCAGCGAAGAAATACCCCTCTTTGCCATTTTCTCCCCTATAATTAACATTTGGGTGTGCGAGAAGAACAGCCTTCTCGAGGTCTTCGCAGACATCTTGCGGATGGCTTCGAATAAAGTGTCGCCGGTTTCCGTGAAGGTCGTCACGGGCGTTCCTCCAACTCCCCCTTTGCTTTCGGCGGCGACGTTTTGAGCCAATACGACTTGAACCGTTAGCTGCAGCTCCTGCTTTCCGGCTGGATCCACATCAACCCCTAAGGCAAGCACAACCCCAAGTTTGTCCAAATATCGCAAATCCCAGCAGCCGCTTAACACTATAAGCGAGCACAAAGACAGCAGGAGCATGGCTTTTATTCTCATGCCATCCTTCTTCGGCTGACATGTGGACGCTGCTCGCTTGCTCATTGCCCCGGCTCCTTTCTCGGTTCTGGTTCGATTTGCTCTCTTACCGGGTTTTGGACAGCGAGCTTCTGCGGACGCTCCCGCATGAGCCAAAGCGGCGCGCGGACAAGCGTATCCTTCAGATCTTTGATTTTGAGCGGAGCGAACGGCTTCGTATAAGGCATGCCGAATGATCTGATGTTGGTCAGATGCAGCAACAGCAGCAGCACGACAAGCGCGATTCCGTAAAAGCCAAGTGTCGATGCGGCAAGCAGCAGAATAAACCGAAGCAGTCTTGCCGCGATGCCTAAGCTGTACGCAGGCGAGACGAAGCTGGCTATCGCGGTAAAAGAAACGACGATGACGACAGCCGGCGACACGATTCCGGCTTCTACGACGGATTGCCCGATGACCAAACCGCCTACGATGGATATCGTATTACCCGCCGCGCTCGGCATTCGTACAACCGCTTCCCGCAAAATCTCAAATACAAACTCCATAATGAAAGCTTCCAAATACGCAGGAAATGGCACTCCCTCCCGCTGCGCCGCCAGTTTTAGCAGCAGCTGGGTTGGAATCATTTCCTGATGGTAGCTTACGATAGCCACATAGACGGAAGGCATAAGCAAGGCGATCAAGAAGGATACAAACCGAATCATCCGCAGGAATGTCGCTATATCGAATCGCTGATAATAATCTTCCGCTGCTTGGAAGAACATGTTCAATATCGACGGCACAATAAGCACGAACGGAGTGCCGTCTACGAGAATCGCAATTCTGCCTTCAAGCAGGTTTCCGGCTACCGCATCCGGACGCTCGACATTCATAATGGTCGGAAAAGGGGACCACTTCTGATCCGTAATAAGCTCCTCGATATACCCGGATTCCAGAATACCGTCGATTTTCACGGCATCGAGCCTTTCCCGCAAATCCTTCAGCACATTCTCATCGGCTAAGCCATGGACATACATAATGCAGACCGGCGTTTGCGAAATTTCTCCAATTGTCCACTGTTCCATCCACAGCTTCGGGCTGCGGATTTTTCTGCGGATCATGGCCGAGTTCACGCGAACCGATTCGGTAAAGCCTTCCCTTGGCCCCCGGATCGCCATCTCGGTCTTCGGTTCCTCTATGCCGCGCCGCTCGCCGCCAACTACGTTTGCCGCAATCGCTTTAGCCGTACCCTCGATCATAATGATGGAATAACCTAATAACAGCTTCTGAAAAAACTGCTTCCAGTCCTTAATGTCCGACACGATCCCGATCGATAAAATATGGCTTTTGAGCTTGTCCGTAAGCTCATTCGGTTCCAGCTCTCTGTCCGCCGGGTAACGCTCCCGGTGAAGGGGCTCGATGATGAACTTATTCATTCGTTCATCATCGACCATTCCTTGTACATAGACGATAAGCACATTCGTCTGTCCGGTGTCCGTCAGCCGGATACTGCGAAATATAATGTCCTGGCTTTCACCCATTTCCTGTTGAATGAAGACCTGATTATCCTTAAGGGAGACAGAGAGGGGCTTCTTCGAATAGCCTTCAAGCTGCTGCTGTTCATGCTCCTCCGCTCGCACGGAGCGCTTATCGGCTTTACCGCCGGTTTTTTTTCTGCCGGTTATATGGGATCCGAACATCTGCCCCTCTCCTCTCTGCCTTTTCACACAAGTTTCATCCTTAGGATAACTCTTCCAGCCAGTAATTATGTATACAAGAGGATGCGAAGCGTATTAAGGCAAGCAGAAACGCCTATCGGACGATGAAATATAAGCCCATTTATTAGGTGCTAAACTTATAAAGTCTTATATTTCGAAAAAAAGCCGCAGGACCGACTTCGCGGTTCCTGCGGCTTGATGCGCTTTCTGCCTATCTTAATCTGGATTCGGTCAGCTTGAATTGCCCGACCAGCTGCTGCAGCAGCTTTGTTATTGTTTCCACGCCTTGCGACGTCTGGCGCACATTCGACATTTCGCCGATCAACTCCTTCACCTTGCCCTCGACATCCGAGGATACGCTCCGGTTCTCTCGGCTGACGAGCGCAATTTTCTCCATGAGCTCTACGACCTCATCGACAACCTGCGTCTTGCGCAGATCCTCCTGATTCGCTGCCGCAAGCGTGCTCGCTGCAGCCGCTACAAGCTGATTGCCTTCCTGCACGACGCGGGTGCCTTCATCCATGGAGATATACGCTTGTTTCGCTTCATTATAGATATGGCGGGTAATGTCATGAACCTCTTCGGTCGACTTCTTCGTCATATCGGCCAGCTTCCGGATCTCTGAAGCGACGACCGCAAAGCCTCTGCCCTGCTCGCCGACGCGCGCAGCCTCGATCGAAGCATTAAGCGCAAGCAAATTGGTTTGAGCCGAAATCTCTTCAATGACATGGAGTACGCCTTGAATCTCCTGCACCGTGTTCATAAACGTATGAATCGTCTCGTTGGTTTCTTCCACTTTAGCCGAGATTTGGTGCATTTTGTCGCCAATTCGTTCGACCTCTGTCTTTGCTGCCGCAATTTGCTCGGTCGCTTGCTCCTCGATTGATCGCAGCGTCGAGCGCATATCGCCTGCCGCATCCTTTGCCAGATCGATATCCTTGAGCTGCAGCCTGATGCTTCCGATCATATCATTGACCTTGCTGCTGACCCTCTCCGTCGACGCCGCCGTCACCGAAGCCGATTCGTTCAGCACATGCTGACTGGACAATACATCGGTAGAAGCCAGCTTCACTTGCAGCATAATTCCTTCCAAGGAATCGATCATATTGTTGATCCACTTGGCCAGCTCCTTCGATTCGTCGTTATCGAACTCGTTCAATGCGAGCCGCTGCGTCAAATCGCCTTTGCCCTCCGCATTCATCCGGATAAACCCGTTAATCTTCCGAATATGGGAGACGACGCGATTCGATTCCTTCTTTTGAAACACGCCGCTGAATAATAGGCCGAATATCAAATTAAAGGCTCCGGCCGATAACGCGGTCGCCCATACGGGCGCGCTTGAAGCGTTCAAAATAATAAGCAAAGCCGTCATCAGGCTTAAGCTAAGAACGGCAATTGTCTGCAGCTTCCGCTGTCTCCAGCCGATGCTTCTAATCCGGTACACTTCCTCCAGGTCGCCTTCGCACATCATGCCCCAGCTGTCCGGACAATGCGGAAGCTGGAAGGTTACTCCCTTGCCGATAACGGAAATATGCCGGTAATCGGAATAACCAGGAAACTCCACGAACAGATTGCTGCCGTTGCGGATGGTGTTGGCTACGCCCGGATGAAGCTGCCCCGTCGCCGGATCCGTGAACATAATTTCGAGTTCCGTATGCTCCTTGATCGAGACGACTCCCCAATCGGTCGTAACGCCGTCCTTCAGATTCTCGCCGTGCGTAAAGGTGCGGTCCTCGAACCGGCTGCGGGATAACGCCGTGCCTGGCGCAATTTGCGCATTTAGCCCGGCTTTGGCCATGAATATGTAATTGTCCCCCGAATCGGGATAGACGTGACCCGATTCCCTTTGGATAAGGTCGCCGAGCACGTCATTCGGCACGCGGCCGCACAGCGTTCCGACGAAGGTTCCGTCCACCGATAAAGGCAGTATAAATAATAGCGTCATTTTATCATGAAACGAAGACGAACGCGCTCCGAGCTTCAGCGTGGCCGGATCGCTGTACGGTCCGTATAAGCATTTTTGCAGCTTGCCGTTCTGACTCGAGTAGGCGAGACCCTTGTGTATGCAGCTCTCTATGCCGTATGTCTCGCCAATGTGCGCAGGATAGGTTGAGCTCGCAACGGTCTGATTGGCATCTAATAAAAATAACTCTGTAAAGTCAATTGCCCTCGCATACGTCCGATCAAACCATTTCTTGATTTGCTGCTGTATGGAAGGAGATTCGGACTGCTGCCCGTGAGCCAGAACCGTTGTAAGCTGATCCGCCAACCGGTCAATATGATTCCAATAATCCGTAGCCCATGAGGTCAGCAGCTCCTTTCGGGTTTCCGCTATTCCTTCGAAGCTTTGTTCGACATCCGCCTTTAAATCCCTATTCAATCTCCAGGAAATCCAAAGCGGAAGCCCTGCCTTCATTCCCAGCCAGTCAAACATGAGCATCTCCCCCTGTCAACATTTTCTATCATCATGTTAACTATATTAACATACAATTTAGGACTTTTAGTACAGAATAACTGTTTTTTGGTCTAATTTTAACAAAAAAATTCCTGAATAACCGTTTTCTCTCCTTAATACACGAATATTTGACATTAACCTAACATATTAAAGATGCGGCCAAAAGAAAAAAAGCACCGCCAACGCATAAATGCGTTGACGGTGCTTGAGAAACACGCTTACTTTCGAATGATGTTCAGTCGATTCATCGCACGCTGCAGAGCGAGCTCCGCACGGCGGAAATCGATCTGATCCTGCTTGGCGGCAAGGCGCTGCTGCGCCCGCTGCTTCGCAGCTTCAGCCCGCTCGATGTTGATGTCGGTGGCCAGCTCAGCGCTCTCCGCAAGAATAACGATTTTATCCTTGCGTACTTCGATGAAGCCCCCGTTAACCGCGATAACGTCTACTTTACCGTCACGTTTGATTGTAACCGGAGCAATGCGAAGCGGCGTTACCAGCGGAATGTGATTTGGCAAAATGCCAAGCTCGCCTTCAACGCCCGTTACGCTAACCATATTCGCCGTTTCCGCATACACCTTGCGCTCAGGAGTTACGATTTCTACCAAAAAGGTACTCATGTGGATTCCTCCCGCCTTTCGCTATTGCAGCGTTTTGGCTTTCTCCACGGCCTCTTCAATCACACCTACATACCGGAAAGCTTCTTCCGGAAGGTCGTCATGTTTGCCCTCGAGAATTTCTTTGAAGCTGCGAACGGATTCTTTAACAGGCACGTATTTACCTTTAATGCCTGTGAACGGTTCAGCAACGTGGAACGGTTGGGAAA
The DNA here is from genome assembly GCF_000422465.1 of Paenibacillus harenae DSM 16969. GTDB lineage: Bacteria > Bacillota > Bacilli > Paenibacillales > Paenibacillaceae > Pristimantibacillus > Pristimantibacillus harenae. The sequence continues at coordinate 142,407 of NZ_AULV01000013.1, forward strand.
GGAAGAGTTGAATTTTACGCGCACGTCCAACAGTCAATTTATCTTCCTCGCTTAGCTCGTCCATGCCGAGAATCGCGATAATATCTTGAAGCTCTTTGTAGCGCTGAAGGATTTTCTTCACGCCTTGCGCAACGTTGTAGTGCTCTTCACCCAGAATTTCCGGGCTTAGGAGACGGGAAGACGAAGCGAGCGGGTCAACCGCAGGGAAGATACCCATCTCGGAAATTTTACGCTCAAGGTTGGTTGTCGCATCCAAGTGGGCAAACGTCGTTGCAGGAGCCGGATCCGTGTAGTCATCGGCAGGCACGTAGATCGCTTGGATCGATGTAACCGAACCTTTCTTCGTGGATGTGATACGCTCTTGCAATTGACCCATTTCGGTTGCCAGCGTCGGCTGGTAACCTACCGCGGAAGGCATACGGCCGAGAAGGGCCGAAACCTCAGAGCCTGCTTGCGTGAAACGGAAGATGTTGTCGACGAACAGAAGAACGTCTTTGCCTTCTTCGTCACGGAAATATTCGGCCATCGTCAATCCCGTCAGGGCAACACGCTGACGCGCTCCCGGCGGCTCGTTCATTTGTCCGAATACCATTGCCGTTTTGCTCAATACGCCGGAATCTTTCATCTCGTGGTAAAGGTCATTACCTTCACGGGTACGCTCGCCTACGCCGGCGAATACGGAAATACCGCCGTGCTCTTGTGCGATATTGTTGATCAGCTCTTGAATCGTAACCGTTTTACCTACGCCCGCGCCGCCGAAAAGACCGATTTTACCGCCTTTTGCGTAAGGTGCGAGAAGGTCGATGACTTTAATGCCTGTTTCAAGAATTTCCGCTTGCGTGGACAATTCGTCGAAAGCAGGTGCCTGACGGTGAATTGGAAGATTAATCTCCGATTTCGCTTCGCCGGCTTGGTCGATTGGCTCGCCGAGTACGTTAAATACGCGGCCCAGTGTCGGAGCACCAACCGGAATTGTAATTGGTGCGCCCGTGTCTACGACTTCCATGCCGCGAACGAGACCGTCCGTCGTGCTCATCGCAACTGCACGTACCATGTTGTCCCCGAGATGAACGGCTACTTCAAGCGTCAGATTAATATCAATCCCGCCTGTTTGACCCTTCTGCTCGATTTTGACAGCGTTCAAAATTTCCGGCAGGTTGCCGCGTTCGAACTCTAAGTCGACGACCGGACCCATGACGGATACAACGCGTCCTTTTTTCATGGTTTTCCCTCCTGGTTCCTTCTTGTTACTGCTGTCCGCTCAGCCGCTTTGCAGCGGCTGCGAACGATGCAGAGTATATAATCCGATGCTTGATTACGATTGTGCGTTTGCTCCGGCAACGATCTCGGAAATTTCCTGCGTGATCGCCGCCTGACGCGCCCGGTTGTACGTGAGCGTCAGTTGGTTGATGAATTTCGTCGCGTTCTTCGTCGCGCTTCCCATCGCCGTCATACGAGCGCCAAACTCGCTGGCTTTGCCGTCCAGAACCGCGCTGTAAATGAGCGTCTCCGCATATTTAGGCAGCAGCACTTCCAGTACGCCTTCAGGCGAAGGCTCGTATTCGTACGTTGCGATTGATGCCCCGCCGCTTACTTGTTCCAGCGGCAGCAAACGCGTTTCAGTCGGAATTTGCGTAATCGCGTTGACGAATTGGTTGTAATACAGGTAAAGCTCGTCGTATGCGCCTTCGGTGAACTTGCTGACCGCAGTGAACGCAACCGACTTAATGTCCGCAAATGTCGGAGAATCCGGCAAGCCGGTGACTTCCTCGAGAATCGGCATGTTGCGGCGGCGGAAGTAATCCCGGCCTTTGCGTCCGATGACGAACAATACATATTCATCAGAAGATTTATGTTTCTCGCGAATCGTTTGCGTTACTTTACGAAGCACGTTCGCGTTGTAGCCGCCTGCGAGACCGCGATCGGATGTGATGACGAGATAACCCGTTTTCTTGATCGGACGAGTCTCCAGCATCGGATGCTTCACATCCTTCGTGCCGGCAGCGATGCTCGCCACGACCTCCTTCAGCTTCTGCGCGTAAGGACGGGATGCTTGCGCTGCCTCCTGAGCTCGTCTCAGCCTGGATGCCGCGACCATCTCCATCGCTTTCGTGATCTGCTTCATGTTTTGTTTACTCTTGATTTCGCGTTTAATATCGCGCATGCCTTTTGCCATTTGTTTCACCCGCCTTTGTTGCGCTGGAGCTTGCTATATCACTGACTTGAAGGGCATGGACTGCGATCGGTACTATTGCCTCAGCCGCTGTTGAAGTTGAATATTTTCGATTAGGTTATAAGGGAAATATTCAAGCTTCAAAAAGCGGCACGTAAACTCTCCGGCAACAGTCCCGATCTCCGTCCACACTTCAATGCGGTGATACGCAGAGCTCTTTGCGCCTGGTGTTGGTAGGAGTAAGGGACTACGCCCGGACTTGATTGGACGGGCGTAGGTTGTTATTTATTAAGCCGATACGGCAAAGCTTTTCTTGAATTTATTGATTGCGTCTACGAGAGCTTTCTCGTTGTCGGCAACAATGTCCTTCGTATCGCGGATCGATTGACCGATTTCCGGATGGTTCGAATCCAGGAACGCATGGAATTCTTTCTCGAACCGAAGAATGTCAGCGACAGGAATCTCATCCAGGTGGCCTTTAACCGCAGAGTAGATCGAGATAACTTGCTTCTCAACCGGCATCGGCTGGTTTACGCCTTGCTTGAGGATTTCCATCGTGCGCGCACCGCGGTTAAGGCGGGCAAGCGTCGATTTGTCGAGGTCGGAGCCGAATTGCGCGAACGCCTGAAGCTCACGGTATGCCGCAAGGTCTAGACGGAGCGTGCCGGCTACCTTCTTCATCGCTTTAATTTGAGCGGAACCGCCTACGCGGGATACGGAAATACCGACGTTAACGGCCGGACGTTGACCCGCGTAGAAGAGATCGGCTTCAAGGAAGATTTGGCCGTCCGTAATCGAGATAACATTCGTAGGAATGTAAGCCGATACGTCGGATGCTTGCGTCTCAATGAACGGCAATGCCGTCAAGGAACCGCCGCCGAGAGCGTCGCTCAGCTTCGCTGCGCGCTCCAGCAAACGGGAGTGAAGATAGAATACGTCGCCAGGGTAAGCTTCGCGGCCCGGCGGGCGGCGGAGCAAGAGCGAAAGCTCGCGGTATGCTGCCGCTTGCTTCGACAAGTCATCATAGATAACGAGAACGTGCTCGCCTTTGTACATGAAATACTCGCCCATTGAGCAGCCTGCGTATGGAGCCAGGAAGAGCAATGGAGCCGGTTCGGAAGCGCCTGCCGTTACGACGATCGTGTACTCAAGCGCGCCGTGGCGGCGAAGAGTTTCAACGACGTTGGCAACCGTCGATTGCTTTTGGCCGACGGCTACGTAAATACACTTTACGCCGTTGCCTTTTTGGTTAATGATCGCATCGATCGCGATTGCCGTTTTACCCGTCTGACGGTCACCGATGATAAGCTCGCGCTGACCGCGGCCGATCGGAACCATCGCGTCGATTGCTTTGATACCCGTTTGCATGGGCTCATGAACCGATTTGCGGTCGATAACGCCGGGTGCCGGGGATTCAATCGCGCGGAATTGAGTCGTATTGATTGGTCCTTTGCCGTCAAGCGGCTGACCAAGCGGGTTAACAACGCGGCCAAGAAGCTCTTCGCCGACAGGCACTTCCATGATGCGGCCGGTACGTTTCACTTGGTCGCCTTCGCGGATGTCCGTGTAAGGTCCGAGGATTACGACACCGACGTTGCTTTCCTCAAGGTTCAATGCCATTCCTACAACACCGTTTGCGAATTCGAGCAATTCGCCCTGCATCGCATTCTCAAGGCCGTGTACGCGAGCGATACCGTCACCGACATTGATTACGGTGCCGACGTCTACGACTTGAATTTCGGATTTATATTGTTCGATCTGTTGTTTAATCAGCGTGCTGATTTCATCAGGTCTGATACTCAATTCGTTCACCCCTATCTACAGTGCATTAGATTTTAAACGATTTTTGCAAACGTTCCAGCTTGCCGGATAAACTGCCGTCGTAGAGACGGTCGCCGATACGTACTTGCATGCCGCCCAGCAAGGATGGCTCTACGATTTGTTCAGCGATAATGGTTTTACCGGTCAATTGGCCGAATTCCGCCGCTACGCCCGCAAGCTCTTCATCCGTGAGAGCCTTAGCGGCATATACCGTAGCGTGCGCTTGACCGAGCGCTTCGCCGGCGATCTTCACGAACGCCTCGTATACCTCGGCAATTACGTCTTCGCGTCCGCGGGTAATCAGCAGTTCCACCGTATTTAACACGAGCACGGATACGCGATCGCCGAACGCCGTTTTCAGCAAAGCGATTTTCTTATCCGTATCGATGTTTGGCAAGGACAAAAATTTCAGGACATCTTCGTCTTGCTCCAGCGTTTCGACGATCAGCTTCAACTGAGCCTCTACCTCGGACACGAGCTGTTGCTGCGCGGCAAGCTCGAACAATGCTTTAGCGTAGCGCTTCGCTACGACCGTATCCCGGCTCATTTGCTTCCAACTTCTTTCAGGTATTGATCAACCAGCTGCTCCTGGGATTTCTCGTCAACCTGCTTCTCAATGATTTTCGAAGCGATTTGGACCGAAATATTGCCGACCTCCGTACGAAGAGCTGCAATTGCCTTGTCCTTCTCCGTTTCGATGTCCTTGACAGCGTCGTCCTTCAGACGAGATGCTTCGCTCTTAGCCGATTGAACGATGTCATCTGCTTGCTTCGTGCTTGTTGTTCTCGCTTGCTCAATGATTTCGTAAGCTTCTTTCCGAGCTTGGTCGAGCGCAGCCTTCTGATCCGACAAAGCTTGCTCCGCTTGCTTACGGCTGGATTCCGCCGTGTTCATTTGCTCGAGCACCAGCTGTCTACGCTTCTCCATCACGCCAAACAGTGGTCCGAATGCCCATTTATTCAAACCCCAGTATAAAAGCAGGAATGCTAGGATCGTAATCACGGTCGATGTCCACACAAAATCCATAGCTGCCACTCCTTTCTTAACCCAATAAGACTTTTAATCAAAACAAAGGCGAAGAGGGCTAGGCCTTCCCCGCCAATCGTGTATGTTGCCTATTAGCTGAAGAACGCCAAGAAACCGATAACGACGCCGATGATAGGCACAACTTCGACAATACCCGCACCGATAAACATTGTTGTTTGAAGGGCCGCTTTCTGTTCAGGCTGACGAGCGATACCTTCAACCGTTTTACTTACGATCATGCCGTTACCAATACCTGCGCCAATCGCACCTAAACCTACTGCAATAGCTGCTGCCAATACTTCCATTTGAAAAATCCTCCTCAAAATTCGTTGTTTTTTTGTTATTATCTATTCGATCCAGCTCCAAATCAACGAGTTACTGACAATGCCATCGAGTTGGAGATAAAGCGTGACTTAATCTTAGTGCTCCTCATCATGCACAGTTGCCTGCGAGATGTATACCATGGTGAGAACCGTGAACAAAAATGCTTGAATGGCGCCGATAAAAATACTGAAACCTTGCCATGCAACCATGAACGGAATACCTGCCCAACCTAGCATCAAAATCGTGCTGATAAGAACCTCACCCGCATAAATGTTAGCAAATAGACGAAGAGCAAGCGTAACCGGCTTTGCAACCGTCTCGATGAGATTGACTGGAAAGAACACCGGGTACGGATGGAAATAATGCTTCAGGTAATGTTTTCTGTTCAATCTCATCCCAAGATAATGAACGAGAACGAACACGATGAGCGCAAGACCTGCTGTCACGGATAAGTCAGCCGTAGGTGATTTCCACCAAGCAACGTGAGCGGCACCGCCATGGGAATCAAGATAATCTTGAGTGATGCCAATAGCCGGAAAGGCTTCATGTATGTCCGTAATGATCAGCAAAGGCAGTCCCAACAGATTGGAGATAAAGATGAACATAATAAGCGTCATCCCTAGCGCCAGATAGGGTCTGACCTTGTGAACCGGCATCGAGCTTGCGATGGTGGAGTGCATGAAATCTACAGCCCATTCCATGAAGTTCTGCATCTTGGATGGGTTATCCACCGACAAGTTGCGAACGGCCAATCGTGCCACTACGATCGTGATGATGACGGAAACGAGAATTGCAATCATCGCAGCGATATCGAAACGCATGCCATTCCACTCCGCGATGGGAAATAAATGCATATAACTATTTCACCCCTTTCCGCTATTATTTTCTTTCACATTGTGAATAATTCCAACTACTAAGATTACGAACGGCATGACCATACTGCCAAGTAATGCAGCAGGCATATTTAGAGTCTCTGGATAACGATAAGCAATCATCGCTACCAGCAAAACCGTCGCTATGCGGCTGCCAAATCCCAATCCGCGCCTCCGAGAACCTTCTTCCAATGTTGCTTGTGCAAGCATATTCACTCTGCGCTTCAATAAAAACGCATTCATTGAACTTGCCGCCAAGCCTACGATTAGACCAAGTGTCACCGTCTGCCATTCCGGGAGAACAGCCCACAAAATGAGACAAGCCGACATCATATAGATGATTGTACGCATGGCTGACCTCATAATATTATCCATCGGAATCCTCCATTACCTTCTTAACCAGCAGAATGGCTGAGAGCAGTCCGACAGCCAGACCGACCAGGATGCCTCCAATCGTCCAACCCCTTCCGCTTCCTAAGCGGTTGTCCAAATAGGATCCGATCCAATAACCTAAAAAGATACAAAATGCGACTTGAATTCCGAGCGCGCCGACGAGTCCTGCGGCGAAGAGCGGATTGTCTCTTCTGTTCTTTTTGCTCATAGGCTTATACCCCTGTCAATCCTCATTTATTTTATCGAAGCGGCGCAAGGTTTGTCAATTGATATAACGACAAACTTTTGACAAATGCATCGACCAAAACCCTTGATTTATAAGGCGTTCCGAGCGGTGAAAACCGTACAGTACTACTGTATGCTGTACATTTGAGCAGCAGTCTGTTATCGTCTCGAAAACTATGAACGTTGTGTGAACGAGTCCGGCCGCTGCCCGAGTCTTCCAAAATGATGCAAGATCGCATCCACGATCCGCTCCGAAGCCCGGCCGTCTCCGTATGGATTGGCAGACTGGCTCATGCGTTCGTACAGCTGCGAATCATTCAACAGCGCTTTCGCCCTGCTGTAAACCCTCTCCTCATCCGTACCGACCAGCTCCAGCGTGCCGGCCTCAATTCCCTCCGGACGTTCCGTCGTATCGCGCAGCACCAGCGTCGGCACCCCGAAGGAGGGCGCCTCCTCCTGCAAGCCGCCGGAATCGGTCATGATCATGAAGGCATGAGGATAAAAATTATGGAATTCGAATACGTCGAGCGGCTCAATCAGCCGTATTCGGGGATGATTGCCTAATATTTCATTCGCCGGCTCCCTTACCGCCGGATTCGGATGGACTGCATACACGACCGCAACATCCTCATGCTCGTCCGCAATCCGTTTGACCGCGTTGAAAATATTCCGATGCGGCTCGCCGAGCGCTTCCCGCCTGTGCGCCGTCATCAGAATCATCCGCTTGCCCTTCGCCCAGTCGATGACCGGATGCGTGAATGTCTCGTCAACCGTATATTGGAACACATCCGCAGCCGTATTCCCGGTCACATAAATGGCAGCTTCCGGTTTGTTCTCCTTGCGCAAATTCCCCGCCGACCATTCCGTCGGCGCAAAATGCACATCCGAGAGCACCCCTGCGAGCTGCCGGTTCATCTCCTCCGGGTACGGGGAGAGCTTATTCCACGTCCGGAGACCCGCCTCCACGTGGCCGACTTGAATTTGCTTCAGAAACGCCGCATAGCTGGCCAAGAAAGTCGTCTGCGTATCGCCGTGAACGAGTACGATGTCCGGCTTTGCTTGCGCCAGCACGGGATCCAGGCCTTCCAGCACGCGCACTGTCGTCTCGGTCAGCGTCTGACGGTCCTTCATCACATTCAAATCGTAGTTAGGACTAATTTCGAAAAAATCAAGCACTTGATCCAGCATTTGACGATGCTGCGCCGTTACGCATACGATCGATTCAATCTCGTCCTCGCGCTTTTGCAGCTCCAGCACGAGCGGCGCCATCTTAACCGCCTCCGGACGGGTTCCGAAAATTGTCATTACCTTCAGTTTAGACAAAACATTCCACTCCTAATATGAACTCGCGCCTCGAAGCGCTAATTTGTGCCGAACATCCGGTCGCCGGCATCGCCCAAGCCGGGAACAATGTAGCCTTTTTCGTTAAGCCGCTCATCCAAAGACGCTATGTAGATATCGACGTCCGGATGGGCATCCTGTACCGCCTTGACGCCTTCGGGAGCGGCAATAAGGCACATCAGCTTAATTTGATCGCAATTCCGGCTCTTCAGCGAGTTGATCGCCGCGATCGCGGAGCCGCCCGTAGCCAGCATCGGATCGATCACGATCAGCAGGCGGTTCGGAGCATCCGTCGGCAGATTAATGTAGTACTCCTTCGGCTGCAGCGTCTCGTGATCGCGCGCAAGGCCGATATGCCCGACCTTCGCGGAAGGAATCAGCTTCAATATGCCGTCAACCATGCCGAGTCCGGCGCGCAGGATCGGAACAAGACCCAGCATTCTGCCGGAAATAATCCTCGAATCCATCTCGGCGACCGGCGTCTGCACCTTAATCGTCTCCAGCGGTATTTCCCTCGTCAGTTCGTATAACATTAATGTAGCGACTTCATCAACCAGTTCCCGAAAATCTTTTGTATTCGTTTCTTTATTCCGAATAAAAGTCAGCTTATGCTGAATTAACGGATGGTCGCAAATGATTAATTTGCTCATGGAGCGGTATTCCTCCCGTTTATCATTGTAGGCCCTAACACAATCCCGTATATTATAGCATTGTAAACAGGCCGTTGCATCTTGAGATTTACGGGAAGAGGAGGAAATCCATCAATCATTCTTAGTATTCGTAACGAATTGTAAAACTAATCCAAAATCGCCCGCCGCTATCTGTGAAAAAAAGAGCGGCGCCGTTCGACGCTGCCCTCATTCCCGAAATATCGCAAGGTATCTAACTGCTGCAGCCGCCCCCGCCTCCACAGGAGGAACCGCAGGAGGAACCTCCTCCGTCGTCTCCGCCGCTTCCGCCAGAAGAATCGCCTCCTCCCCCGCCGTCATCGCCTCCGGAATGGCTGTCTCTGCCGTTATCCGACGAACCGCTGCAGCCGGATGTGGAATCGCCGCTTCCGTTGGCTTTCCGCTCTTCTTCGTTTTGCTCCTGATCCATTTGCCGCGCAAAATCGTCCGAACTGGAAAGCGAGTGGAAAATGAGAAGACCCGAGAGCAGGCCGACCGAGCTTGCCGCGGTATCATAACCGCCGCCGTATACCGTTTGACCCGTTCTGCCGTATGACTTATCGCCCCTGTGCGCCGCAGTCAGCTGGGACTTGACGCGACCGATTAAATAATCGACCGTCTCCCTTAAGTCTGTATGCTTAGCCGTCGACTTTAGATTAAACCATTGTTCGCGCAGCGCCTCATCGCTCCAGCCTGCCAGCTCCTCCAGCCTTTGATCTGCCATCCGGGTCCGGAAGAACGCTCCCCATATTCTGCCGCTTGCCGGCGCCTGCTCGAATAGCTCGCCGTATACCCAATCGAACCAAGCACGTTCATCCAGGGACGGTTGAACGCCCGGGGCATGCGGCGCATGATGAATCATTTCACCGCAGAAACGCGTGCAGAATTGCTCGTATTCCCTGGTAAACATAAGAAACTCATGCCACAGCGCATCCGCCTGCCGGCTGTACATCGGAACGCCGCGCAGAATCCCGCACATAAGAAAATACCGTTTGAGCTCGAACCAAGTCCAGTCCCATTCCTTGTCGCTCATTTTCGGCTGTTCCTTCAGCACCCGGTCCTTTACCCGGCTTTCCGTGTCAAAGCCCAGCGCCGATTCCAATCTTTCAGCGGCTGTCCGTGCAGGATGACCGTAAGGAACGCCGAGAGCAGCCGGCATCTCTGCGGCCGGCCAAGGAGCAAAGGCATTCGTTCGGCCGTAAGTGCTCCTTCCGCCTTCTGAGACTAGGGATGAATCCCCCTTCGCCTTATTCCATTTGGTAACGGCATTGACAATAATAATTATGACGATAGCAATTAGAAACAAAATTACGATTTCAGTCATCATATCCCCCTAATCCGTTTATCTTATCCATATATTAACACATGCCCCCCTGTTTCCAACATCCGTTAAGAAGTAAACTTTTGAATAAGCCGGCAAAAAGTTCTTTCCTTCCTGGTTTTTTAGCTATATAATAAAAAAGGAACGCATGTTCTCGTTTCCGGTCGATACGGTTGGACGGTTCACACGTACCTTTAGCGCATCTTCAAGCGATTCGTTCCAAAACTTTTTTTGGCGGCACAAAGCCGAAAAAACCTGTCCCAAGCAGATTTATCTGCTTACGAGACAGGCTCTATTCGTTAAATTATGCGTAATGGCAAGATGCAAAGTGACCTTTGCTCACTTCAAGCAGCTTCGGTTCATCCGTCTTGCATTTCTCCGTTGCGATCGGGCAGCGCGTGTGGAACTGGCAGCCTCTCGGAGGATTGATCGGGCTCGGCAGGTCGCCTTTCAACACGATACGCTCGCGCTCGGCTTCCACCTGCGGATCCGGAATCGGTATCGCCGAAAGAAGCGCCCGTGTATACGGATGGCGCGGATTGTCATAGAGCTCGCTGCTTTCCGCCAGCTCAACGATTTTACCCAAATACATAACCGCGACGCGGTCGCTGATATGCTTAACCATGGACAAGTCATGCGCGATGAACAGATAGGTCAGTCCCATCTTCCGCTGCAGATCCTGCATCAGATTGACCACCTGCGCTTGAATGGACACGTCCAGCGCGGAGATCGGCTCATCCGCAATGATGAACTTCGGATCTACCGCCAGCGCGCGCGCAATGCCGATACGCTGACGTTGGCCGCCGGAGAACTCATGCGGATAACGAGTCGCATGCTCGGGATTCAGGTTGACCAAATCAAGCAAGCCTTCCACCTTCTTCTTCCGCTCGGCGCGGCTTCCGGCAAGGTTATGAATGTCCAGCGCTTCCCCGATTATGTCGGTAACCGTCATGCGGGGATTCAGCGATGCGTACGGATCCTGGAAGATCATCTGCATATTGCGGCGGAGCGCCTTCAGTTCCGCGCCGCGCAGTTTGTAGATGTCCTTCCCGTCGAAAGAAACGCCGCCGCTTGTCGGTTCATAAAGGCGCATAATGGTGCGTCCCGCCGTCGATTTGCCGCAGCCGGACTCGCCGACGACGCCTACGGTCTCGCCTCGTCCGATGGAGAAGCTGATCTCGTTAACGGCTTTCAGAATACTGCCTTTGCCTAAATTGAAAAATTTGCGCAGATCGTTTACTTGAACTAACGGAGAGCTCATACCGGCACCTCCCGATTGGCGTGAGGATGCAGCATCCAGCAAGCAGCCGCATGGGAATCGCTTCCCTTAATGGCGCTCAGATCCGGATCGTTATCCACGCATACTTTCATCGCTTCGTCGCAGCGCGCGCAGAAGCTGCAGCCTGTCGGCGGCTTAATCAGATCCGGCGGCGTGCCGGGAATCGGAATAAGCGGCTCATCCTTCCTTTGGTCCAGACGCGGCAAGGAGCGCAGAAGCCCTCTCGTATACGGGTGCTGCGGGTTTTGGAAAATCTCCCATTTCGTGCCCGTCTCTACCACTCGGCCAGCGTACATGACGATGACGCGGTCGCATACGTCCGCTACAATACCCAAATCATGCGTAATCAGGATGATGGATGTTCCCATCTTCTCCTGTAGGTCTTTCATGACGCGCATGATTTGCGCTTGAATCGTCACATCCAGCGCCGTCGTCGGTTCATCCGCGATCAGCAGAGACGGATTGCATGCCAGCGCAATGGCAATCATAACCCGTTGGCGCATGCCGCCCGAGAACTGATGCGGGTACTGCTTAATCCGCGATTCCGGATTCGGAATGCCGACAAGGTGAAGCATTTCAATCGCACGCGACTTTGCTTTCGCCGCACTTACATCCTGATGCTTGATTAGACTCTCCATGATTTGATCCCCGACCGTCATCGTCGGATTCAGGGATGTCATCGGATCTTGAAAGATCATACCGATTTTGTTGCCGCGCACCTTCTGCATGTCTTTCTCCGAAAGAGACAGCAGCTCCTCGCCCTCGAACAAGACGGAGCCGTTCTTGATTCTGCTCGGAGGTGATGGAATAAGCCGCATGATCGACTGAGCCGTAACGCTCTTCCCGGAGCCGGACTCGCCGACGATCGCGACCGCTTCCCCCTTCTTCACATCGAAGCTTACATTGCGGACGGCTTGCACTTCACCGCCGTAAACGTCGAAGGATACGCTTAAATCTTTCACTTCCAGCAAGGTCTTCATCTAGCCTTGACCTCCTCTCCGTTAAACGGGTTGTTATTTTTTCAACTTCGGATCGAACGCATCCCGCAGGCCGTCGCCGAATACATTAAAGGCAAAGATCGTCAAACTCAGCAAGAATGCCGGGAACAGCAATCTCCAAGGGTAAATCGTCATCGCGCTCCTGCCGTCGTCGATCATCGTTCCCCATGACGCAACCGGCGATTGAACGCCGAGTCCGAGGAAGCTGAGGAACGCTTCGGTAAAGATCGCGCTTGGCACCGTCAGCGTCAGGGTAACGAGAATAGGACCCATCGCGTTCGGAATCAAATGACGGAAAATAATACGCATGGCGCCCGCGCCAAGGGACTTGGAAGCCAAAGCGTACTCCTGGTTCTTGAGCTGCATAATCTGACCGCGCACGATCCAGGCCATGTTGATCCAGCCCGTAATCGACATCGCAATGATAATGGTCGTTAAGCTTGGCTCCATGACGACCAGCAGCAGGATAACGACAAGAAGATAAGGAATCGAATATAAAATTTCGGCAAACCGGTTCATAACTTCATCCACTTTACCGCCGTAATAACCCATAATACCGCCGTAGATGATTCCGATAATCAAATCAATCAACGCCGCCATCAGACCGACGAAGAGGGATATTTGAGCACCCTTCCAGGTTCTCTCCAGCAGGTCGCGTCCAAGGTCATCGGTACCGAACCAGTGCGCCGCGCTTGGCGGTTGGTTCGTGTTTGTCAAGTCATTCGTGAAATGGTCGTTAGGCGAAAAGAACGGTATGCAAATTGCGCAAATTATGATGGCTATAATAATCCAGAAACCCGTCATGGCCAGCTTGTTGCCAAGCAACCTGATCTTTATGTCTTGCCAAGCCGTCAAGCTTTTTCGTCCAGCCTCATCAATATGGGCATTACTGCGATTGATTTTTTCAAACATTCCAGGCGGCAGATTGCCCAAGGAATTGATATCTACTCTCTTCGACATAATCTATTTCCCTACCTTTCCGCCGGACACCCGCATGCGCGGATCAACGAACACATAAGCGATATCGGCCAAAAATCGGGTTACCATCAGAATAATGGCATAAAAAATCGTGATCCCCATAATTAAAGGATAATCTCTATCAGTTACACTCTGAACAAAGTACTTTCCGATTCCCGGAATACCGAAAATCTCCTCAATGACCACGGACCCCGTAATGATCCCGGCCGTAAGGTAACCTAAGTACGTTACGACAGGCAGCATAGAGTTGCGCAGCGCATGCCGCATAACGATCACGTACCCGGAAAGTCCTTTGGATTTGGCAGTTTTAATATAATCCGCATTCAATACTTCGATCATGGTGGACCTTAGCAATCTTGCGATAAAAGCAATAGGACCAGACGCCAAAGCGATGGTCGGCAATACGTAATCCATTGGGCCGTTCAGCCCGGCTACCTCGAAGATTCTTAACTTAACCGCAAATAAGTATTGTAATAGCGGAGCCAAAACGATGCTTGGAATGGCCAGACCTAATACAGCTAATATCATTGCGGAGTTATCCAATGTTTTGCGATGATGCATAGCGGCCAAAATACCCAGCACGCTCCCTGCGACAACAGATGTTACAATGGCCGAAAGACCCAACCTCAGCGAGTAGCCGAATGATTGTGCGATCATTTTGTCGACGGACTGAAACTTTTTCTTCATGGAAATGCCCAAGTCGCCTTGAACAAGATTTTTCAAATAGGTTCCATATTGCACGATAAGCGGTTTATCCAAACCGTAATACGCTTCCAAGTTTTTCTGAACTTGCTCGCTTGTCGCCTTCTCTGACTGTAACGGACTGCCGGGTATGGCGTTCATTAAGACAAAAGTAGCTGTAATAAGCAAAAAAAGCGACAACAGCATAAACATAAATTTGCTTAAAATATAGCGGACCAAGCGATCACCCACTCTCTCGATCTTTGATTACATTTCAAAAGGGTATATATAGAGACTATATATACCCTTCCGAAATAAGTTGCTCTAAGTTAGCTGCCTATTAGATTGACAATCATGAGTGATCTACTCTTTGCTGCCAAATACCCAGTCAATATGACCTGCATAGTCGGATATTACATCTTTAAATCCGTCTTTTATCATCGTTACAGTCGTGTAGTAGTACAGTGGCATTGCGCCCATGTCTTCAGCAAAAGCGATTTTCTCAGCTTCCGCCATCATTTTGACGCTTTCTTCAGGCGTAGCGGCAACCAGCGAGTTATTCAGAAGCTCATCAACTTTAGGGTTGTTGTATTTACCGTCGTTGTTGCCGGATTTCGAATGAATCAAATCATAAGTGAAGTTGATCGGATGGTTGATGTCCGCGCCCCAACCGGAACGGGCGATATCAAATTGACCCGCTTTTCTCGATTCCAGGAATGTACCCCATTCCTGATTAGCCAGCTTCACTTCTACGCCCAGGTTTTGACGCCACATGTCAACGACGGCTTCCGCGATCGCTTTGTGACCTTCGCTTGTGTTGTAGAGAAGCGTGATTTCCGGCAGTGCCGTCAGATTGCTCTCAGCCAGACCTTCTGCAAGGAGCTTCTTCGCTTCTGCTACGTCTTCTTTAAAGAAATCCGTGTCTGGGTACATCTCGCGGAACATTTTGCCTTCAACACCTGCTATGCTTGGCGGCACCAAGCCGAATGCCGGCTGTTGGTTCGCTTTTGCAACGTTGTCGATCAGCGATTGGCGATCTACGGACATTGAGAATGCTTTACGGATTTTTGCGTTGTTAAACGGTGCTTTGTTGTTGTTAAACAGGTAGTAGTACGTCGATGCGACCGAAGTGATTTCCGCTTTGCCTTCTTTAACCAGCTGCGGCGTTCTGTCGGTAGGAACGGAACCTGCTTGCGCGCCGATCCAGTCGATTTTATCTGT
Organism: Paenibacillus harenae DSM 16969; assembly: GCF_000422465.1. GTDB lineage: Bacteria > Bacillota > Bacilli > Paenibacillales > Paenibacillaceae > Pristimantibacillus > Pristimantibacillus harenae. The sequence goes on from NZ_AULV01000013.1 coordinate 157,728, forward strand.
ATCGTACAAGTTGTAAACCGTGTTTTCATCATTAATCAACGAAATCGTTACTTTATCGAAGTTAACAGCGGACGCGTTGTAGTAATCCGGGTTTTTCTCCAGCACAAGCTTGTCCTCATGTTTCCATTCCTTTAGAAGGAAAGGCCCGTTAGATACGATGGTTGCTTGTTCGGAAGCCCACTCGGGCTTGCCGTCTACAGCACCTTTGTTAACCGGCAGGTAAGTATAGTGGGATAGCAAGCTTGGGAAGTATGGTGCAGGCGTGTACAATTTCACTTCCAACGTATAGTCGTCAGTCGCTTTAATGCCTACTTCATCGGCAGTGCCACCGCCTGTGTTATATTTCTCAGCGTTCTCGATGTAGTAAAGCATGTATGCATACTCGGAAGCTGTCTCTGGATTCAAAGCGCGTTTCCACGCATACTCGAAGTCATGTGCGGTAACACTTTCGCCATTGCTCCACTTTACGTCGTCGCGAAGCTTGATTGTGTAAGTTTTGCCGTCTTCGGAAGGCGTAATTTCTTTTGCAATTGCATTTTTAGGCTCGCCGCTTGTGTTAAGACGAGTAAGTCCTTCATACAAACCTGCAGCTACGATACTGGATTGAGCATCCGTCATTAGAGCGGGATCCAAGCTTGGCGGCTCGCTGGCTAATGTAAAACGGAACTCTTGAGGAGCTTTAGTCTCTCCTCCGTTGGCGGCGCCGCCATTATTCGACGGATCCGGTTTGTTGTTGTTGCCCGAACATGCAGACAAAAGCATGCTTAACGCAACGACTAGCACCAGCATCAATTGTGCCGGCTTTCTGAAACTCCCTTTCACAAACATCAACTCCCATTTATATCATTTTTTTGAAACCAACTTTTAGTAGGTACAGCAGACTAATAATTACCCATGTTATAAATACTAACATTAATTTTTTATTAATCAACGATATAAAATATACAACTTAATTTTAATAATTGTCAACACGAATCTTGACCTCAAAAGTTTCCAAGTTCGATTTCAGCTGGCCCGGCCTGCTATTATTTGTTTGCGGGACTTCATCCGCTTTTTCTCATAGACTTTATCGCATTAATAGATTAACACACATTCGCATTAATACGAATAAGCACTAATACGATTAAGCATTACCACGTATTTGCATTACTACAGATATGCATTAATGCTTATCCGTTATAAATCGAATAAACGTTCCCGTCCTTACCCGTTTCTGCATGAAAGCTGTAACGGAAAGGCTTCCAATTCCATGCAGATTCAAGCCATTTCATTCTTGTAATAGAGATATATAAGATCCATTATTGGGATTACATGTTATTTATTATTCGAGATTATTTTTATAAATACATTCATAATTTCTTGAATGAATAATTTTGACAAGCGGCTGATGACTAACATTCGTATTGAAATACATCGATATAAAAATAAACACCGCCTACGGTTTCATTCCCGTGACGGTGTTTATTATTATATATTGTATGAGATTCGTTCGATTAGTAAGTCATATTCGGATAAAGCGGGTATTGGGCGGTAAGATCACGAACCATGCCGCGCGCTTTTGCCAGCACGTCCTGATCTTCGGGACTCTTAAGCACAAGCGCGATAACCTCTGCAATCACCTTCATCGCTTTCTCGTCCATGCCGCGGGCCGTAGCCGCAGGCGTTCCGACGCGGATGCCGGATGTTACGAACGGACTAGTCGGGTCAAACGGAATCGCGTTTTTATTAACGGTGATGCCCACTTCGTCAAGCACGTGCTCAGCCGCTTTGCCTGTAATGCTCAGGTTGCGTGTATCAATCAGCATTAAGTGGTTATCCGTGCCGCCGGATACGATGTTGATGCCTTTAGCTGTCAGTTCCTCGGACAGAATCTTCGCATTTTTCACCACTTGTTCGGCATAGGCTTTGAACGACGGTTGAAGCGCTTCTCCGAAAGCAACGGCTTTCGCTGCGATAATATGCATCAGCGGACCGCCTTGCGAGCCCGGGAATACCGCTTTATCGATGGCAGCCGCCCATGGCTGTCGACACAGAATCATGCCGCCGCGAGGACCGCGAAGCGTCTTGTGCGTAGTCGTTGTCACGAAATGCGCGTGCGGAACCGGGCTAGGGTGCAGACCTGCCGCGACCAGACCCGCGATATGGGCCATGTCGACCATGAACAATGCGCCTACGTCGACAGCGATTTTGCCGAGCTTCTCGAAATCGATAACTCGAGGATAAGCGCTGGCGCCTGCTACGATCAAACGGGGACGGTGCTTGAACGCAAGCTTGCGGACCTCTTCATAATCGATGGTGAAGGAATCCTCTTGTACGCCGTAAGCAACGAAGTTGTAGAGCAAGCCGGATGCGTTAACCGGACTTCCGTGCGTCAAGTGTCCGCCATGCGCCAGGTTCATGCCCAGTACCGTATCGCCAGGCTTTAGAGCAGCCAGATAAACGGCCATATTCGCCTGTGCGCCGGAATGCGGCTGCACGTTCGCGTGTTCTGCGCCAAACAGCTCCTTCGCACGGTTGCGCGCAATGTCTTCCACGATGTCTACGTGCTCGCAGCCGCCGTAGTAACGTTTGCCCGGATAACCTTCCGCGTATTTGTTCGTCAGCACCGACCCCATTGCTTCAAGCACCGCTTCGCTTACGATATTCTCCGATGCGATCAGCTCGATGTTGTCGCGTTGACGCTGCAGCTCGAGGCCAAGCGCTTTAAGAATTTCAGGGTCCTGCTTGCGTAAATTTTCCATAAATAAGTTCCTCCTCAAGTGATTATGCCCGTTTATTAGGGGATATCAAGACATCCAATCCTGCATGATAACGTTAATCGCATGTGCCGGCCGACTGCTCCGGCTTAAGCTCCCGCTCCATTTCGTACACGGCGCGAACGCCGCCAATGAGCTTCGGTCTTGTAAAAGCCATCGTGACGTGAGCCTCTCCGATGCTTCGAACCGATGGCCGAACCGGAACGGCCACCCGCTTCAGGTGCATCCCGATGAACGTATCGCCGATATCGATCCCGGCATGCGCTTGCACGGCCTCCGCCAAGCAAGGCGATTCCAGCTGCCGGTAGGCATATGCCGCCATCGAGCCTCCCGCCTTCGGGACGGGTACCGCGCTTACCAATTCCAGCCCGAAACGCTCCGCGGCGGTCCGGTCCACCACGAGCGCGCGATTCAAGTGCTCGCAGCACTGATATACCGGGATAAAGCCGACTTCCCGCCGGACTGCCTCCACGCCCGCGTAGATCTGCTCCGCCGTCTCCAGCGTTCCCGCCGTACCGATCCGCTTGCCCAGCACCTCGCTGGTACTGACGCCGATAACAAGCAATTGATGCGCCGCAAGCCCGCCGGCTTCGATTAACTCCCGAACGATTGTCTCAACTTGAACGGCGATTCCGACCGGTTGCGCTTCTTCGTTTGTCATCATAGCAAGCGCCCTCCGTTCAAGACAGCCGGGAATACTTCTCTTCGATTTGCTTCACTTTATTTATGCGTCCCACATGCCGTTCGCCCTGCGAGAACGGCGTTTCCAGCCAGATGCGGATAATTTCCTGCGCCACGCCGGGACCGATAACTCTCTCGCCCATGGCGAGGACGTTCGTATCGTTATGGTCTCTGGTTGCTTGCGCCGAGAATAGATCATGCACCAGGGCGCAGCGGATGCCGCGCACTTTATTTGCGGCAATCGACATTCCGATTCCCGTCCCGCAGATCAATAGGCCGCGTTCCGCTTTGCCGCCCGTCACAAGGTCGCATACGGGCAATGCATAATCGGGGTAATCAACCGATTGATCGCAATTGCAGCCCACGTCTTCCACTTCATGGCCAAGCGATTGAAGAAACGGCACGATCACTTCCTTCAGGCTATAGCCTCCGTGATCGGCACCAATAGCAATTTTCAACGTAAAAGACCTCCTTCGGAATGAAACATCACAGAGCTAGTATACCTATTTTTGCGAAAAAAGACGAAAAAAGAGCATGACATGCTAAATCAGCATGCTGCTCTTTGCCCAGGCGACCGGCCGTATATTCCGATGCTCCACCGTGGTTAGCCCACTTCCGTCGCCAGTTACATCGGAAACCATATTGGTGTAAAACCGCTACACACTTATACTTTTTATAATAGCTGAAGCCATACAAAAAATCAATCCGCAACTGAGAAGGCAATTGCGTAATTATCGCCTCGTCAGCTTGTCCAGCAGCTTGGCGATCGCGGACTCGATTTCATCGGCGCAGCTTCTATAGAGCGACAGGGATCCGCCAAAAGGATCGACGATATCGAAGCTCGGAATGCGGCGTTCCAGCTCCAGCAGCCGGTTGCGCTCCATCGCGGACAGCTGCTGTCCGAGCGCCTGCTTCATATGAAGCTCCGTATAAAGCCCTTCCAGCTCTTCGATATCCGAAAGCACGCCGTCATCCTGATTCGCGAATTCCTTGAGCGTGTAAGACTTCTCAACCGCTTCGGGAAACCACTGCAGCAGCGCTTTCTTGTGGCTCGACGTCATGGTCAATATCAGATCAGCCCACTTCACAGCCTCGTTCGTAAGGGCGCGCGACGAGCCCGTATGACCGATCTCGCGCTGCCGCAGCACCTCAATCGCATGCGCCGACACCGGCAGACCATCGACAGTGGAGACGCCCGCCGAACGCACGGCGACTGTAATGCCCCTTTGAGCGGCCATCCGGCGCAGCATGGCCTCCGCCATCGGCGAGCGGCAAGTATTGCCTGTACAAACGAATAATATCCGTTTCACACCGTCAGCTCCTTTCAGCATTTAGATTCAAAAGATAAACAGGATGCCGAACACGAGCAGGATCGCGCCGCCGCAAGCCTCGCCGTATTCGCCAAGATTGCCGCTGACTCTGCGCCCGAGCATTAAACCCAACACCGACAACAGCCCCCCGAAAAAACCGAACAGCAAAATCGTCGCCCATATGTTAGCCGCAAACATCCCCAGCGTAATGCCTACCGAGAAAGAATCGACGCTTACGCTGAGGGCCAGCACCAGCAAGCCCAGTGAAGAACGATGATCAAAGGATTGAACCGTGTCGCCCCGCAAAGAGCTGTAAATCATATGTCCGCCGAGGAGCACAAGCAATATGCCTGCGGCAGTCGTAGCCACGCCCCCCAGAAGGCTGCCGACATAGTGTCCGGCAAACATGCCTGCAAGCGGCATCAACACATGGAACAACGCAATGATGGCACCAAGCTTCACGACTTCCCGGAGCCGGATCCCCTTCAGGCCAATGCCGAGTCCGAGCGAAAAAGCGTCCAGCCCCAGCGCGAGCGCTATAATGAGCAGCGTCAGCAGCTGCCCGGCTTGTAATGGTGTATCGATCACAGCCTATCTCCCCCATGTCCGCTTGGTCTCTCTACCAAACATATGCGGACATAAGGACAAACATACTTTTTGACTTACTCTACAGCCGCACGATCCGGTGGCCAGCCGCCTTAGCCATGCGATTCATGAGCGCGGCGCCGATCCCGCGCTCTAGGCAAACCTCCGACCAGATGCACTGAACGCCGGCAGCGTCCATCTCGCGGAGCGACGCATAAAGTCTATGCGCCGCCGCTTCCAGCTCGCGCTCGCTGCCCAGAGAGAATTTCCGGTCCGCGTCATAAGCGGCGATACGTTCCTCGAAGGCCAGCACCCCCGTCAGCTCTCCGCGTTCCCTTGCCGCCGTTACCTGCTTGCGGATATACCGGGCGACTGCCCCTGGATTGCCCTCTACAAGCTCAAGCCGCCCCTTCGGGGCATAATGCGCATACTTCATCCCCGGCGAGCGTGGAGCCGCTTCTGGGGCTTCTGAGGACGCGCAGTCTATAAAAGCATCCGGAGCCGCTTCCAGAAGCTGCTCCCGCGTAATGCCCCCGGGCCGCAAAATATGTATCAGCCGCTCGCCCGCAAGCTCGATGACGGTCGACTCCAATCCGACGCCGGTCGCTCCGTCATCCACTACGCCGTCAATGCGTCCTTCCAAGTCGTCCAGCACATGCTCGGCAAGCGTAGGGCTCGGTCTGCCCGAACGGTTCGCGCTCGGCGCCGCAACCGGACAACCCGCTTGCGCAAGCAGCTGCAAAGCCGTCCGGTGGTCCGGCATCCGCACGCCGACGGTAGCAAGCCCTGCCGTAACGAGCGGCGATAGCGCCCCCTCGCGAACAGGCAGCACGATCGTCAGCGGCCCCGGCCAGAAGCGGTCCATCAGCGCCGCCGCCAGCCGCGAATACGGCTGCACCAGCCCGCCCAACTGCGAACGGTCGGCAATATGCACGATCAGCGGGTTATCGGAAGGGCGGCCTTTCGCGGCAAAAATTTTACCTACGGCTTCCGTGCTGCGGGCATCGGCGCCTAGACCGTAGACGGTCTCCGTCGGAAAAGCAACGACGCCGCCCTCGCGCAGCAGATCCGCCGCTTCTTTCAGTCCCAAGCGGAGCTTGTCTCCGCTAAGGCTCTTCACTCGCCATATGGTTGTCATCGTCATCTCTATCATTCAATCCTTGCTCTTGATTAAATTAACCAATCCAACGCTATTATAACATAAGCACCCAAGCGCAAGGGTAAAGGAACAAAAACGGCAGCCTCGCCTTCGACTGAAGACGCAGCTGCCGTTAGGATGAAACCTTAGGAGAATAACGACTTTATCCATTCGATCAACGACTTGATCATTTCCCACAGAAAGAACTTTGCCTCCGGCGCGTTCTCTCCGGAAGGGGCCTCAGCGGCCGCCGCCTGAACGGCTTCCCCCGCATCGGCGTCAACCGTCTCCGCTTGCGCCGATACCTCGGCCGGAGCTGCAACCGCTTCGCCGCTTGCGGCGTCAATAAAGCATAGCGGCGGGAACAGCACGCACCACCAGTTCTGGCCTTCGCCGTTGCCGAGCGTAATGCGGAGCGCCTCATACTCGCCGGCCGGATACACCTTGTTGCCGTACATTTTGGTAGGAAACGGCACGACTCCAAGCTCTGCCGCTGAGCCGTAGTTAAACCCGCGGCTTTCCAGCACTTTTGCCGTAATTCGTTCGATTTCCGGCATATGCGCCATGATCGTCCGGCGTGCTTCCTCAATGGACTGAGGACCCGTCACCCAGCCGTTCATCGCTTGAACGATCTCATCCCGGACGAGCCGCTTCACGATCTGGTCGGCGGGATTATCGGAATTAGCCAATATACGAAGTCGGATCGCTTCCTGCGGAATTTGGCCGCCCGCGACCGCCGCATCCATCTGCTGGGCCTCCCAGCTCATAATTAAGAGAATAAGGACAAACAGGATATAACCGTACGACTTGCGGTAAGGCATTTTATAGGGATTTGATGAGAAAGATTTAGAAGTATAGGAATAATAGCTGGACATGACACAAGCTCCTCTCGCCGCACCCGTCGGTGCGTCCGCTTGCGTTCCGGAACGTATCTATCCGTCAGTATGTCCGCTATCGCGATTATATAAACCTAGTAATCTAGTCTTTTTCCGAAGGCATAAGGTTCCGTCCCGGTCCGCGTTCCCTTCGGCGGACTTTCCCAGAGTGAAGAAAAATGGTTATGATTAAGGTATTCAACCATAACGGCTGACGCCTTGGGAAAATATAAACATGACATTTATCTTTTTGAAAAAAGGAAGGATGCACAAATGGACGTACACGACTCATATGAGGCCTACAGGCCGCTCCTCCATTCGATCGCCTATCGGATGCTCGGCACCAACAGCGAGGCGGAGGATGCGGTGCAGGATGTTTTTGCCGACTATATCCGTCACCGTCCCGATGAGGTCAACAACGAGAAGGCTTATCTCATTCGGATGCTGACCAACCGCTGCCTTAATCTGCTTCAATCGGCGCGCAAGCGGCGCGAGGTGTATACCGGAAACTGGCTCCCCGAGCCTGATGTCAGCTTGGTTCAGCAGGATCCGGCGGAGCTGTACGATAGGAACGAGACCATTTCCTATGGCCTGCTTGTCATGCTGGAGCAGCTGTCCGCTGTGGAACGGGCGGTATTCATCCTGAGGGAGTCGCTGCAGTACGAGTATTCGGAGATTGCCTATTATCTGCAGAAGTCCGAGGCCAATTGCCGTAAAATATACAGCCGCGCCAAAAGCAAGCTGATGCAGAATCAACCGGCGCTGCCCGCTCCATCCGCCGCGGCCGAACCGCTTGCGGCCGCCTTTATCGCAGCGGCGCGTAGCGGCGATTTTGACGCGCTTGTCGAGCTGCTCACCGAGGAAGCCGCGCTTGTCACCGATGGCGGGGGCAAGGTTCGGGCGGCCATCTTCCCGATTCTCGGCAGAGATCGCGTGCTAGCTTTTTTGAAAGGCGTTATTCCCCGCGGCTTGCTTGGCGAAGACAACCGGTTCGCTGCCGTTAACGGTCAGACCGGCATTATTCTCATGGAAAACGGACAGGTTAAAAGCGTCTTAAGCTTTCAAATTGACGAGCAACAGGGAAAGGCCGATAAAATTTTTATTTTGGCGAATCCCGAGAAGCTGGGGCATATCCGGTAACCCATTTCGTCCGACATGTTCATTGTTGTCACAAACGGGAGGGTTGTATTGTCTATGATTATACAAAGCCGCTTCGGCTTTGGGGTTTCAACAATAATCGTACATGGAGGAGATGGAGTCAATGACACAAAGAAGCGTCATGGCAAAAGAAAATCCCGGAGCTTATCAGGCGATGCTTGGCTTGGAGAGTTACTTGAAGGGAACGGACTTAAGCGGCGTGCTGAAGGAATTGATTAAAATTCGCGCATCGCAAATAAACGGATGTGCTTATTGCATAAATATGCACACCAAGGACGCAAGAAGCATGGGGGAGACGGAGCAGCGTATTTATGCGCTTAACGCTTGGCGCGAGACGCCCTACTTCACGCCGGAGGAACGCGCCGTGCTTGCGCTGACGGAAGCCGTTACCGTGATTACGAAGGAGCATGTGCCGGATGCGGTATACGACGAGGCCGCGCGTTACTTTAACTCCAAGCAGATCGGGGATATCATTATGGCCATCGTCACGATCAACGCATGGAACCGCATTGCGATTAGTACGAATATGATGCCGGAGTAGGGGAGTTGGAGGCAGGTTGTCTGGCGTAGTTCTAACACGTTCGTAACTGTTTGGGGAAATGATCGTAAACAGTAAATCAGCTATTAACGGTAAAAACAATTAAGATAAAAAGATAACATCGTAATCACTTGAAAAACGATGATGGTTTGACGGAAACCACCTTCACTGCTTAGAGCTATTGCGGCTTTCATTGAGTGAGTGATTTACGTGAAATAACAGGAAATCGTGTATCTATTTTAGCCATAAGAGACGAATGGAAGGTAATAAGCGGAATTTTCGTATCTATTTTTACAAAAACTCCGTTTTTCGCTGATATGGCCTGATTTAGATCCATATCATCCCGTTATTTTATTGATCGCGTCTGTCTCTGTCAAAATAACAGCACAATATCCAGTTATTACTGTCCAAATCCAATCACATTCCGCCTGCTATATAAGTTGAACAAATGAATTACCGTACACCAGGCAGCATGAGGGATGATTTTAATCATTCTCACTCTAACGGTTGTCTGAGCCCTTATTTGCTAAAAAAGCACGTTTCAAAATTGTAACGGCTGCTACAGACCTTATCCGAAGATTTTCAGCCCGAAAATGAGCTGATATCGGGAAATAGCGTCTGTCAGCTCCGTTACATTTTTAAAATGGCCGATATTGCACAAATAACGTATGTAGCGGCCGTTAAACGAATCAAGTCGCATGTGATAGCCATATCTCTCCACTCGAGTCGCGCAATTCTCCGGTTCAACTTATATAGCTATCGCGATAAAATTAAAAGGAGCTGTCTTGATAAATCAAGACGGCTCCTTTGTGTCATAAGCGAAACCTGGATCGCCTTATACCGGGTGCGTTTGTACGGCGATAACGTGGCGCTCGATTCCCGCATAATCGTCGATGATGCGGATGTCATCCCAAGCGCCGATGCTGCGCAGCATGTCGGCTACGATACGCGGCTGACCCATGCCGAGCTCGAAAGCGACGATGCGCGGCAGCTTCGCAAGCAGAGGCAGCTGCTCCAGCATGCGGCGGTACGGCTCGAGCCCGTCCGCCCCGCCGTCCAGCGCGAGGTGCGGCTCATAGTCGCGCACCTCGCGCTGCAAGCCCTGCAAATCCGCCGCCGGAATGTATGGCGGATTGGACACCAGCACGTCGATGGCCAAGCCGACGTGCGGGGCAGCGGAGCTGCCCCGGGGTTCGCGCCCCGGCACGAAGGGCGCGAGCAGGTCGCCCTGCACGAACGCCATGCGGTCCGCCGCCTCATGGCGGGTCGCGTTCGTGCGGGCGACAGCCAGCGCGTCCGGCGACAGGTCGGACGCGCTCACGCGCCAGCGGGGACGCTGCGCAGCCAGCGTCACGGCGATGGCGCCGCTGCCGGTGCCGACGTCGACTACCGTCGGCGCCGCACTTCGCTCCAGCTCACCGCTCACATGAGCGGTACGTTCTCCGTCCTCCGCACTTCGCTCCTTCCCCTCACTCATATGAGCACCGCGCTCGCCGTCCGCTCTTCGCTCCTGCCCGCCCTCACCAACCGCCGATGCCGGCCATAGGCGGTCAGCGGCTTCGATGACAGCTTCGACGAGCAGCTCCGTCTCGGGCCGGGGAATGAGCACAGCCGGCGATACCGCAAACGGACGGCCGTAGAACCACTGTTCGCCGATCATATATTGCACCGGCTCTCCTGCCGCCTTGCGGCGTACAAACCGCTCCCATGCCGCCAGCCGTTCCGACGGAAACGAGTCGCCTCCATCGCGGAGCAGCGAAGCCCGATCTATGCCGAGCACGTGCATAAGCAGCAGCTCCGCATTATTACGCGGCTCCTCGACCGCCTCCGCCTTTAAAATCGCGGCAGCACGCAAACATGCCTCCCGAATCGTTAACGGCTCGGCAAACCATGGACCACCCGTTTGTCCGTTCATCCTTTAGCCGCCCCTTCCAAATAACGTTATCTGTTCAATCCGCCTACGCCAGTTCGTTATATCCTTCTAACTGTCCGGACTTTACGAATTCGGCAAGCGGAAACGCCTGTCGACGCCCTTCCCGGGACGTAACCGTTTCCTCCGTATTTTCCAAGCAACTCATGAAGCAAGCTCATCGAAAAACGGTACCGCAGTGAAATATTTGCCTAATTGTATGTGCCATTCCTATAAATTTTTTCAACAAAAACGCCGGGCAGCCGCTTGCAATTCGCAAGTATCCGGCAGCCCAGCGCAGTTTTGTTACACCATTTCACGATCCATGAGCTCCGCTTGCTCCGCGATCGTCAGCGACGAAATAATTTCTTCAATGTCGCCGTTCATAACCGCGTCAAGCTTGTGCAGCGTTAGGCCGATGCGGTGATCGGTTACGCGGCTTTGCGGGTAGTTATACGTGCGAATCCGCTCGCTGCGGTCACCCGTACCGACCTTGCTCTTCCGCTCGCCCGCATATTTCGCCTCTTCCTCCTGCCGGCGAATATCGAAGATGCGGGCACGAAGCACCTGAAGAGCTTTCGCTTTGTTCTCGTTCTGCGATTTGCCATCCTGACAAGTCGCCATAATGCCCGTCGGCACGTGCAATACGCGAACGGCGGATTTTGTCGTATTGACAGATTGGCCGCCTGCACCGCTGGAGCAGAACGTATCTACGCGAATGTCCTTGTCGAGAATTTCAACCTCCACATCCTCGACCTCCGGCATAACGGCAACCGTCGATGTGGATGTGTGAATGCGTCCGCCGGATTCCGTTGCCGGAATACGCTGTACGCGATGCGCCCCGCTCTCGAACTTCAGCTTGCTGTAAGCGCCCTTGCCGTTAATCATAAAAATAACCTCTTTAAAGCCGCCCAGATCGTTTTCGCTAAATTCCATCAGTTCTACGCGCCAACCTTGCGTATCCGCGAACTTCGTATACATGCGGTATAGATCGTAAGCGAACAATGCAGCTTCGTCGCCGCCGGCCGCTCCGCGGATTTCCACGATGACGTTTTTGTCGTCGTTCGGGTCTTTCGGCAGCAGCACAAGACGAATCTTCTCATCGAGCCTTGCTTTCCGCTCGCTCAATTCTTCAATCTCCATCTTGACCATTTCGCGCATTTCGTCATCGAGCTTCTCAGCCTGCATCAGCTTGGCGTCTTCAAGCTGCTCCGACACTTGCTTATATTCCGTATAGGCCTCGTAGGCCTCTTGTAAATCCGACTGCTCCTTGGAAAGCTCCCTAAGCCGTTTTGGATCGCTGGACACGTCCGGATCACATAACAGCTCGCTCAGCTTCTCATACCGGTCGGCGAGTGCTTGTAAACGGTCTAACACAATCATTCACCTCTGTTTATTCCATTAGGATAATCTTTATTATACCATACGGCAGGCTTTGTATCGACAGCTGGTTTCGATTGACAGCGCCCCAATTAAAGCCATCATTACGCCATTATCGGCCGCTCCAGCCATGCCTTCCTCATTTCATATGCCCGTAAACCGGATTTTGCTACTCATTTAACCGGCTTTCCAGCCGTTCCTAGCTCTTGTCTCCCGTAAATTCCAACCTGGAGCTCACCTGCGCACTTACCGTTTTCGTCCGCGAAATGCGACTCGTCTTCCACCTCAACAAAGCCCCGCAAGTGCAAGTACGCACTTACAGGGCTATATGCCATCCGATTCCTATACGTTAAAACGGAAGTGCATGACGTCGCCGTCCCGCACGACGTAGTCCTTGCCTTCCAGGCGAACCTGGCCCTTCTCGCGGGCGGCTACCATCGAGCCTGCCGCTACGAGATCGGAATACGATACTACCTCGGCGCGAATGAAGCCGCGCTCGAAATCGGTATGAATAACTCCCGCTGCCTGAGGCGCTTTGGTGCCGTTGCGAATCGTCCAAGCGCGAACCTCTTGCACGCCCGCCGTAAAATACGTGTATAACCCCAGCAGCTTGTAAGCCGCGCGAATCAGACGATTAAGACCCGATTCCGCCATACCCAGCTCCTCCAGGAACATTTCCTTGTCCTCGCCTTCAAGCTCGGCGATCTCCGATTCCACTTTCGCGCTGATCGGCACAACCTCGGCATTTTCCTGCGCCGCGAATTGACGCACTTGCTGCACATATTCATTCCCGTCGGTATCCGCAACCTCAGACTCGCTGACGTTGGCCGCATACAGCACCGGCTTCATTGTAAGCAGGTGAAGATCTCGGACCAGCAGCTTCTCATCGTCGGTCAGCTCCAGGCTGCGCGCAGGCTGATCGTTGTAGAGCGCCTCTTTAACCCGCTCAAGCACCTCGACCTCTTGCGCGATTTTCTTGTCCCCGCTCTTCAGATTTTTGCGTGAGCGTTCGATTTTTTTATCGACGGAATCGATATCGGCCAGAATAAGCTCGAGATTAATAACCTGAATGTCGCTGATCGGGTCTACTTTACCGGCAACATGGGTAATATTCTCATCCTGGAAGCAGCGGACGACGTGCACGATCGCATCCACCTCGCGGATATGCGCCAGAAACTTATTGCCAAGTCCCTCGCCTTTGCTTGCGCCGGCAACCAGACCGGCAATATCGACAAATTCAAACGCGGTCGGAACGATGCTTTTTGGCGTTACAAGCTCGACCAGCTTATCCAGACGCTCGTCCGGCACCTCTACAACGCCGACGTTCGGATCTATTGTACAAAAAGGATAGTTGGCAGATTCTGCCCCAGCTTGTGTAATCGCGTTAAACAAAGTCGATTTCCCCACGTTCGGCAAACCGACGATCCCTGCTTTCAATGCCATGCTATAAGACACCCCTATTTTCCCGAAAATAAATAACTTCAGCTATTATACCCCAGGCTCCCCCACAAAGAAAGTGCCAACCGCTTGCGCCGATTAAGTTGAACTATTGATTTACATCAGCTGTTATCGCTGCGAGAGCAAATCATTCTTACGATCGCTGTTCCAGCCAAATGGTCTGAATAGGTAAACCCTGTTTGGTAACCAATTTAGACTGCAAAAAGCGACCACTTCGTTTCTCCAGAACGATTTGCTCTCTCCGCTCCACGCTTCCGTTTCTTTCGTTCAACTTATATAGATTAAGTCACTTCATGACAGATACGTTCAGAATTCGAAACAAACCGGCTCCGGTTAGCCCAATTTGCTTAAGGAATGAAAATAGGCAGGAATGGTTCGCGCGCCCTCGGAAATACTACCAATGCAATACTCATGATACATGCTTCAAACCGTCTCGAAGCATCGCCGACCAACTTTAAGCGTATGGATCCCGGCAAGATTAGTTGACTACGCGCATATACAGCGAAGCTTGTCTTCACAACCGCTATTGGAGGTGACTTTATGGAAAATCGGAAGCACAAGGGCAATTACACCGGCACGACGAACATGCAGGCCAAAAATCAAGACATGGCATTCGTCAACGACAATTTGGAGGATACGAAATCCGTTTCGAATTTCTCCGCCAGGAAGAAACGGACGGATAAATAGGAAACGCTTAAAAGAGAAAGGCCCGAAGGTCCCAGCTTCCAGCTGGAGGCCTTCAGGCCGTTTAATCTTTACATCCGAAGCGGGGCTTCCTGCAGCTCGGCCCGCGATTGCAAATAACGGAAGAACGCGACCGACGCCTCCGCGCGCGTCACCTGCTTCTTCGGCAGGAACTTGCCGTCGGCCAGATTCATAATTTTCAAGCCGACCACAATCGCCGCCTGTCCTTTATTCTCGATTTGCGCCGTATCCTTGAACGACGTTTGAAAAATATAATCGTAATTCGCGAGCGAATTGAAACCTAACGCCCGAACGATCAGCTCCGCCATCTCGTCCCGGGACACTTTGCCGTCCGGATTGAATGAGCCGTCCCCAAGATCGATCAGGTTCTGTTCCAGCGCGCTTTCTACATAAACAAAGTAGCTCGAATCCGTTGCCACGTCATTGAAGGACGCTTTCGCTTGCGACATATCCGCCGCGCCGTACAAAATCGGCGAACGCCCGCTGTTTCTTGCCAGTACGAGCATTTTGATCAATTCGCCGCGCGTCACCGCTTCATTCGGCCGCACCTTTCCGTCTTTTACGTCAAGCGCTTTATAAGCGACCATCAGCTCCAGCTGGCGCTGAGCCCAATGCCCCTCGATATCCGTTGCCTGCGGCTTCTCCAGCTGCGTCGCCTCGCCTGTCTCCCGATTGCGCCACTCGCCTGTTTCGGCATCGAGAAATACGGATTCGTCGATCAGCTTCGGAACCAGACGGTATACCAGCTCCGCCTGTGCCGTCGTCGTCACTTCATTCGATTTGATCTCGCCGGAAGCCATCATCAAGTTGTACTTCTCGATCGGAATCGGCTGGCCGTTCCAGGAGAACTGCTGCACCAGCCGGTAGGTCAGCTGCGTCCTGTAATAATCCAGCCAGCTATCCACCGCTTTTTCCTTCGAAATCAAAGCCGGCGCTTCCGACGGATAAGCGAAGCTTGAAAGATAAGCATCGAAATTGACGACCTCGCCCGTACGCGAATCGATCGCGACGCTTACGTTGTCATATTCCGCCGTCGCTCCGTGAATTTTGTGCAGGAAACTAATATAGTATTGACGGTACTCGCCAGCTTGCTTGCCCTCATATTGCTTCGGATCAGGGTTAACCGCATACAGCTCATGCGTCAGCCACGGAAGATGCTTCTTCACGGCGTCAACCGCCAGCGTCACGGCTTTCTCGAGCGGTATATTTTGCCCCGCTGCCGCTTGCTCATCGTAGTTATAAATGTAGAAGCTGCGGACGGCCCCCGTACGTCCGTCCACGGTCGCGTGAGCGGAACCCGCTTCCTTGCCGTCCTTCTTTATGCTCCAGTTCAAACTCCAGTAAGCTTCGGTTACTCCGGTGCCTTCATTATTCTGCTCGCTGTAATTGGAGCCGTTCAGCTCCGCATCCGCCGGCAGTTTAAATGCGGCCTTCACGGCTTCAGCGGCCTGCTTCTCCGTAATCGTGCCTGCCTTAGGCGCTTCGCCTAGCGGCTTCTCGCTTATCGGTGATTCTGCGACCGTTCCCGCCCTGAAAAACTGTCCTTCCGTCTGCCCTTTTACCTCGCCCGTCACGGCATCCACTGCGATCGGCTGCAGGTCATAGCTCAGCATCGGCTTGCGAACGCCTTTCGTGTTATACGGCACGATATAGGATAGCTGTGGAGCCGCCGCTTCGCGCAGCTTTGCATTTGCTTCTTCGAGCGTCAGATTCGAATCGGCTTTAGGAAATGTGACCGTATCGTCCCACTGCAGGGAATAGCTTGTAATATGACCCTCGCTGTCTACTTGAAGCTCGATATAATTATCGACATAAGGGATATTATTGACGATCCGGTCATAGCGGATGACATGGGTTACCGCCCCCGAAAGAGGAGGAAGCAGCTGCACGCCGTAATCCGGATTGTATTGAATTTGATCCTTGTAGCCGGCGGCTGTCGTTCCAATGAATTGGAGTGCGATCTGCTGGGCAGCATCGCGCTCGACCTTCAGCGGATACGTCGGTTTGGCGGACGGGTTATCCGTGTAAGAGTTAAAATCGAGCAGCTGTCCGCTGTCAGCGTGAATGCGTACGTAAATGCTGCCGACATGCTTGCCGTTCACTTTCTTCACGAAATCAAAACCCCAGGCATTACGTTTCCCGCCGCTGATCACATCCGTTGAAAAATTGGCTCCCTGAAGCGAATACTCCTTGGGAATGCTTACATACTGTCTTGCAAGCGCCTCCGCTTTCTCCTTCGTCACAGCTACATCAACCGGAACCTCCGCTTTATCCGTCACAGCGATCCCATCCTCCGACCCGGATGCCGCAGCACCCGCACGCTCAGAAATGACCGCGCTTTCAGCAAATGCCGCAGCCGGCATCGCACTCAGCAGCATCGCCATTGACAGCACCGCTGCCAGCTTCGTTCGTTTATTCTTCTTCACTGCATCGCCCTCCAGTGCTTTTCCATTACATTCATGCAATTAGACGCATCATATTAGGAGGAAGTTGCAGTCGAACATTAAAAAAAGACTACCCCTTAACAAGTCAAAGGATAGTCTCGGTCCGTTTCATTAATTAGGCCGTTCCGCTGCGCTTTACATAAGTCCGCAGCTTCTGCCAAACATAAACGCAAAGCCATACTGACAAAATAATAAATAACGGCATCACCGTAAAGTTATAACGGTATTCCGGCACGAAGACCAATCGGATCATCGACATAATGATGATGACAACCGCAAGTATGGCGGCAGGATGCCTCCAACGCCATACGAGCGCAAGCAGCGATAAAATCGTACTGTACACCACAAAAATATGCAGATAGGCGACATTCGGATAGGCATGGTAAATCGGCGAATGACCCGACCCGAAGAACATATGCCCATATGTATATTCCAGCTTGCCAACCGTATACCATTTCACGTATTTCCACGTCTGCGTCGTAAAGCCCGCTTTCAGTCGCGCCCAAGCATAATCCTCTTGAGACATCTCCTTCGGCTTCGGTACGATCCGATCCGTGTAATCCTTATTCGGATAAGTGCCGGCGGAGAACGGGTTCGATTGCGATGCCGTCAAGACAAGCTCACCCAGTGTCACCACGTTGCGGATCCACCACGGCAGCATCGCGGCAGATAAACAGAGGCCGGTAATAATGCCGAGCAGGGCGACCTTTTTGAAAATGCTCCATTTCGACGGACCGCCGGACACCCGCTCGCCCTTCGCTTTAAACCATTGCTGCAGCAGAAACACGCCGTACAAAGGTACGAATAAGGGCAAAAACTCAGCCCGCACCAGAACCGTAAGTCCCAGGAGGAGACCGGCAATTGCCGCATCGCGCTTCCGCTGCGTACGGAAAGCATACAGCTGCATGGACAAGTAGCCCATCAGCAGGAACAGCGCAAGCGTCTCGGTCAGTACCGCGCCCGTCGTCCAAATAAACGGATGATAAATCGCACCGGCAAGGATTGCGAAGAAAGCCACCCATTTATTTTTCGTAGCCTGCATCGCGATTATGTACATCAGAGCTAACGAGGCTAAGCTGATCAGCACCTGCACCCAGCGAATCAGAGGAAACGGTTCCACGCCGATTTGGTCGGCGACAAGGTACATAGCTGTCATAAACAACGGATAACCCGGGGTTACCCTTGCATTCGGCACCTCTTCCTTATAGGAATAAATGCCTTTGTCGAGCAGACGGTGAACCATTTCGTCGTAATATTTCGTATCATGCGAAATATTGTGCTTGACCGAGGTTAGAAAATCCGCCCGCAGCCAGAAGGCGAGCAGAAAAATAAGGACGATCATCACCGTCCACACTTTATTTTTTCTCATATAATCCAACAAAACCGACAGTCCCCCTCAACCCTTGCAAAAACCTTATTTCCAAGCTAAAACAACGACACCGACCAAAATGATGGCCGCTCCGATCCAGCGCTGCAGCGGCACCGATTCGTGGAATATAAAAACGGCTGCCACGAGAGCGATAACATATGCCATGCTTTGCAGCGGGTAAGCCAGACTAAGCGGCAGCTTCTTCAGCACGTACAACCATAAGACCGTTGCTACGCCGTAGAGCACAAGCCCCGACCAAATATGCGGCGACCACAGCAATGAAACCCACGTGTCGCCCTTTGCCGTATCCAGCCTGTTCATTCCCTCTTTCCATAGCAGTTGACCGGAAACAAGCAGCAGTATGTTCAGAAACAATACGATATAAGCCATCAGGAATCCGACCTTTTGCGTTCATGCAGCTCGTGATGCAGGATGCCAAGCTCCTGCGTCAGCCGTATGACCTTCTCCGACAGCTTTGACACGATTACCGTCAAGTGCAAGATAAGGGCGACACAGAACAAAATACCGACCAGGAACAGCAGGGCCGGCGCATAATCGATGCCGACGGCATCGGCCAAAGCGTCAATAATTTGAACCCGTACGGATAAAATCAGCATAACAACGCCGAATAAGAGCCAAAGCATCGAGTATTGCTCCCGCAGCAGTCTGCGGTTGATTAACATAATCAGCACGAATAAAAAACCTATGCTTGTGATAATCCACAAGGCTTGCATGGTGTATCCTCCTCAAATGTTTGCGCAGCAAACATATCTTCGTAAGCATTCACTTAAATGTTTGCGCAGCAAACGCAACTCCGTAAGCAACCCTACGATTGAACTTCTGCCGGCTTGGTCGCCTTTAAGCTTCGAATAAACAAAGAAAGTGTGACCTTGATCATATAATACACCGAACGCATGGCATTTATAGATGAAGTGCCGCCCGTCCGGGCTTCCATAACGACAGCTACCTCACTGGTGCGAAGTCCGCTGCGATGAATAAGCACAATCGAATCAACCTCCGGATAGTCCGTAGCATAGTCGCTTTGAAACACCGCTATCGCACGCTTGTTAGCCGCGCGGAAGCCGCTTGTGACATCCAATACGCGCTTGCGCGTCATCGCGCTGACGATCGTGGACAAAATTTTAATGCCGACTCTGCGCGTAGCCGACGACAGGAAACCCGTTTGTTCGATAAATCTCGAGCCGATCGCAAGATCAGCCTTGCCGCTCAATACCGGCGACAAAATCAGATGAAGCTGCTCCGCTTTATGTTGTCCGTCTCCATCCACCTGTACAGCCACGTCATAACCGTAGCGGTAAGCATAACGATATCCGGTCTGCATTGCGCCGCCTATGCCTAGATTAGTCGGGAGTGAGATGACGGCAGCGCCGTTTGCTTCAGCAACCTCCTTGGTCCGGTCCTTCGAGCCGTCGTTGATCACAAGTATATGAGCGGACGGGCAATGTGTCTTCACATCCTGGATGACATGGCTTATGCTGTGTTCTTCATTATAAGCCGGAATTATGATTAGTATTTTTGAAGACGTAAGACCTTGCCGCAGGGACTCGCCGGTAACCGTATCGTCCGCTTTCGAAATGACTGCGTTCACTCCATCATCACTCCATCAATCAATTTAGGCACACAAAACACACAATTATTTCAATTCTACTAACTTCTCTATTAGAAAGCAACAGAAATGGTTGTGAATATGTGTAAATTTTGTCGATTTTCCTCATCAAATCATTCCATATGTTAACTATTATAGTAAATGTTATTTACTAGACAAATGGAATTCAAGAAAAAAAATACCGCCCGGTAATCAGCTCCAGCTGATTCCAGACGATATTTAGACGTGCGATGCTCCGGATTTGTTGCTTACATTTGACCGGAAATTTTCGATTTCAATGCATCTTTGCTTTGTACGCCGACCATTTTGTCAACCGGTTGGCCGTCTTTGAACAAAATGAGGGTCGGGATACTCATAACGCCGAATTGCGAAGCAAGCTCAGGCTCTTCGTCTACATTGATTTTGCCGATTACCGCTTGGCCTTCCAGTTCAGTCGATAATTCCTCCACGATCGGAAGCTGCATTTTGCAAGGTCCGCACCATGGCGCCCAAAAGTCTACAAGGGAAACGCCGCTCTCAATGCTTTTTGTAAAGTTGTCTTTCGTAAGTGCTACTGCCATTTCAATCATCCTCTCCAAACAGTTTGTATGATAAAGGGAAAACCCGTCTCACCGGTTGTTATAGCCTCGCCGTTAGCCGCAAGCATGAATTTGATTCAGCACATCCTGGATGGTTATGGCGTTGAAATGATCCTCCAGCTGTTTCTCCGCCTTGCAGAAGATGCCAAACATCACCTGATTCATATTCGAGCCTACCACGCAATCCATCTCCGGATTGCCCGAGCACCAGCTCGGAATCAGCGAGCCTTGAGCCATCACGCGATAAATATCCGCCAGCGTTACGACGCCCGGATCAATCGTCAGCCTATAGCCGCCGCCTGAGCCTTCGCGCGTATCGACATAGCCGCTGCGGCGCAGGCCGCTCATGACTTTGCGGATTCGTGCGGAATGCGTGCCTACATTTTCGGCGATCAGATCGCTGCTTGCCATTCTCTCCGGCAAATAAGCTAAGTAAACGAGACTGTGTACGGCAATGGTAAATTCGCTGTTCACTGTAAACGGGCCTCCCTGCTTTGTACTGTAATTTTATCAGTTACAGTTACTTTTGTCAATAGTCAGGTCGCCGGATTTCTTTCTTAGCATGCAGCGCGCGGCTTGCTCTTATTCTCCGCTAGAATTTGGTCTGTATCAAATTGCTGGAGAATACATATGAAATGTGCTTCTACTCCCGTCTTGCCAAGCAACACGGGCGGCACATGCTTCCGAATCCGGTTTTGCTTTGCAAAACTTTAAGGAGGTGATTGAAAATGGCGCTATTTTGGAATCGATGGATTGCCGTACGCACGGAAGGAGGCTCTAGATCAGAGCTGATTGACCGACTTCAAGCGCACTTTAAGGCAAACGGGCTCAAAACCAAAATTACCATTGAAGGAAGTTCCTTGAAACGGATTCATGTGCTTAAGAAGGACGCCGATCGGGCTAAAGTGCTTTTGGATGCTTTTGACGAAGAGCACTAAACCAGTCCGGCAACGCTTCACAATTGCTTCGCCAAGCAGCGGCTCCGTTTATGCGGCAGCCGCTGCTTTTATCCGATTTCATTAGGACGAGCGGCCGAGCACCGACGAATGACGCATGAAGCGGTAGCCCTTACGGACGCCGTTCATGACCCACTCGGGCACGGGCACCGGATTTCTGGACAGAAACGGCATGTAAATCCGGTTATATGCCCGCTTCAGATCATCCCACATCGTGCACGACTCATCCTTCAGAAAATCGGAAATATCGACGACGACGCCCCGCCCGTCGCTGACCATCACATTTTTGCCATGAACGTCATGCGGATTCAAGCCGCGCGAGCGAGCGTATTCGAGCGCCCCGTCGATATCGTCAATTGCGCTTTTGGGGATCGGTACGCCCTCAATGAGGCATTGATATAAGGTTTTCCCTTTTAAACGTTTTAAGATCAAATAGTAATAGCCGTCATGCTCGCCTGCGTAATAACAAGTCGAATATGCCGGATGAACGCCAAGCTTCCGGTACACCTCGCTCTCGCTCTCCCAGCCTTCACGACCGGGAGCGTATACCTTTACGACAGTATCCGGATAATCGCGATGCGCGAATACGCCCGCGTAATTGCCCGCGCCCAGCAGCTTCCAGTCCTCCGGCGCGCTGTTCACCCGAACGGGGTCCCCTGTGTTCACGCTATATATCTCAAGGCCCGGAAGGAGCGACCGCTTCGTAAGCGCAATGAGTTCTTGCAGCTCTTTCTCCTCCATTATCGATTGCGCCCCTTTCGTTTCCGCCATGATATGCACATCTTTTCATTGTAAAACGCGGAAGCGCAAAAAGAAAGACCGGTCCGTCAATGACCGCCGCTTACGATTTTCAGGCCGATGACGCCGGTTATGATCATCGCCAGGAACAAAACCTTGCGCCAATCCCGCGATTCTCCGAATAGACTCATGCCCAGCACGACGCTGCCGATCGAGCCGATCCCCGTCCATATTCCGTATGCGGTGCTGATCGGGATCGTCAAGAGCGCTTTCGACAAGAAGTAGAAGCTGACGAAGCCGGCTGCAATTGCGCCCGCCGTTCCCCTCCAGCGCTTAAAGCCGTCGGAGAGTTTCATGAACGTAACGCCGCCGACCTCGCCAAAGCCGGAAATAATCAAATAGAGCCATGCCATCTTTAAGAACCTCCCGTTTCAAAGGATTGCCGTCCGGAATTCTTCCCGGCTTCGGCCGGCTTCTCCTTCGACACGAGCTTCAGTCCGATAATGCCGCCGATTAATACCGCAATAAAGAACAGCCGCCAGAAATCCGCCGGCTCGTTCAGCACGAATATGCCCGCGATTACCGTGCCTGCCGTTCCGATTCCCGTGAACATCGCATACGCGACGCCAATCTCTATCGTCCTCATAGCCCGCGCGAACAAAATAAAGCTCGCCGCAAGCAGAACAATCGTAACAAGGCTCGGAACGAGCCGGGTAAATCCTTCCGAATATTTTAATCCGAATGTCCAGCCGACCTCCAAAAAACCGGCCAGCAGCAAATAAATCCAAGGCATCGTGTAAACCAATCCTCTCTTGCCGATCTCATTCCAGTCTGTCGTCAATCGAATACTCCGCCGATTGCAAAATAAAGCAGGACCGTTCGAGCAGCCGATGCCGCTTGAGAACAGTCCCGCTTCTTTCTTCTATACCTTCTTCTTCAGTTTGCTCCAAAGCAGCCATAACGCATTCACAATCATCCCTAACGCAATCCCAAGCACTATGGCGATGACATTCAGGATTAAATAATAGACGAGCAGCAAGCCAAAATCATAAGGATCCCCCGTCATGGGCAGCACTCTGCTCAATAAGAATGCAAACAAAACGCTGAACGGGATCCAGAATAAAATAATAAATACCGGAATATACCAATGCCGGTTCCGGAACAGCAGCACGACCGGAACGGCGAATGCCGCAATCATGATCGCGCTGATGAGATAGCTCCAATCCACTATGCGGCTGTTATAATACGAAGCATATAAGAAGGCGTTTCCTGCCAGCGCATAGAGGGCGCTCAGCAGGAACACATGGCGAAGGGAACGCCGAAACAGCGCCTGCTCTTTAGAAACTTCTTGTTCCCTCACTGCAACTTCCATTATGCCTCCGTGATTTCGCGGAGCGCTTGGATCAATGAATCCATCTCCTCATCCGTACCGATGCTGACGCGCAAATATTCATTTATTCGCGGCTGATCGAAATAACGGACGAGCACGCCTTTATCGCGAAGCCGGCCAAAGATTTGTTTGGCCGGCAATACCGGATGCGAAATGAACACGAAATTCGCCTTTGAATCGGTTGCCTTGAAGCCGAGAGCAGCCAGCTGTTCCGATGTGCGTTCGCGGGTAGCCGTTACCTTGGCGGCCGTTTCCTTGAAGTAGGCCTCATCCTCGAAGGAAGCAATCGCGCCCGCCAGGGCAAGGCGGTCAAGCGTATAGGAGTTAAATGAATTTTTGATCCGGTTAAGACCTTCGATCAGCTCCTCGCTGCCGAATGCGAATCCGACGCGCAAGCCTGCAAGCGAACGGGATTTCGACAATGTCTGCACGACCAGAAGATTCGGATAATCCGGGATAAGCCGCACCGCCGACTCACCGCCGAAATCAATATACGCCTCGTCAATAATAACGGCTTGCTCCGGATTATTCTCGAGCAGCGTCCGGATCTGCTCCAGCGGGATGAGCTGAGCGGTCGGCGCGTTGGGATTCGGAATAATGATACCGCCGTTGTCCGGCAGGAACCGGTCGATCGGAACATGGAACCGCTCGTCCAGCGGAATAAGCTCCGCCTGCAAGCCGTAAAGCTTCGCATATACTTTATAGAAGCTGTAGGTAATGTCCGGGAACAGCAACTTCTTGGACGGATCGAAGAAGGCTGCGAAGGCGAAGGCCAATATCTCATCCGAGCCGTTTCCTGCGAATACCTGCTCCGGCTTCAAGCCATAGTATTCAGCAGCTCTTTGCACCAGCGTTTCGCAGGTCGGGTCGGGGTACAGGCGCAAATCCGCATTTGCGGCTTCCTTGATCGCTTCGATCACCTTCGGTGAAGGCGGATACGGATTTTCGTTCGTATTCAGCTTAATATAGGTTTTATCCTTGGGCTGCTCTCCGGGTACATACGGTACGAGCGACGCCGTCAGCGGACTCCAAAATTTACTCAAAGGCTGATCATCCTTTCGGGTTCATCTCTGCATTTATTTTACCATTATTTTGTTCCGCGATTGAAGCGCCGACCTTGTCAGGACCAACCCCAGCAGCGCCCCGAATGTATTCAAAATAATATCGTCGATGTCAAAAGTTCCAACCTTCGACAGCATCTGGATCAGCTCTACAACGGCGATCAGCGCAATAGACGCAGCCGTCAATATGAGCACCCGCTTGTATTTCTTGTTAAGCAACGGCAGGAAGATACCGATCGGGACGAATAAGACGATATTCCCGAATAAATTTTTGAACCAGGTGTCGAAGTTAAAATGATCGTAATGGATAATGTAGCGTTTAATGGTGTTAAAAGGAACGAGATTATAGGCGTACCCCTCAATGGAATAACGGTCGCGGTAAAATAATAACCAACCCATAATGACGGCGTAGCTTAATGCCATAGCTGCAATCAATAGATTGAGCAGAATGCTTTTGAAATGCGCTCGTTTAAACATCGTATCACTTCACCTCATTCGAAGAGCCGCTCTTGTAGCTTACGGTCTCCAAGGCACGGCAAAGGTTTTGAAGCGGCCCGGCCCCGTAATTTCCAAGCCGTTAAGCTGATGGCCGTTCGAGCAGCCGCCGTCGATGCCTATTTTGCCGTCGCCGAACCAGATGTTCGGCTTGCCGTGGATATCAATCGTTTTGGTATGTCCGAAAATAACGGTCTTGCTTACGACGGTCGGCCTGCTCAGAAACGGTTCCTTCATATAAAGAAAATCTCTGGGCGGCTGCTGGCGCCAATTCGGATAATTCGGATTCAATCCGGCATGGACATAAATAAAATGCTCATCCTCATGATAGTATGGCAGCCCGTCCAAAAAGGTTAAATGATGCGGATACCGCTCAAGAATGACCGACTTCGCGCGTTCAATCACATGCTGAATAGGCCCTTGCCGAATTCCCGCATAGCTCTCCGCGGTCTGTCGGCCGCCGTGACCGGAGAATTTCATTAATGCTTGCTCGCTGCGCTCCAGCATAACGTCTACTAACCTTTCATCGTGGTTGCCCTGGATCGCAATGGCGCCGTCCTTCTGCACAAGCTGATAAACCCGTTCCACCACTTCTCTGCTCCTCGGGCCTCTGTCGACGAAGTCGCCCAGCAAAACGAGCCGGTCTTCGCCCGGATTATATTTCATAAGCGCCAACAGATCGTTAAAGGGCGTAAAGCAGCCATGAATGTCGCTGATCACTAACGTTCGCTTCATACGCGCCTGCCTGAGATAATTAAATCCCGCTCCACGCCGTCGAGCACGGCCACTCTTGGCAGATGCCCCCACTGCTCGAATCCTAACTTGCGAAGCAGCGCCAGACTTGGTTCGTTATGTCCGAAGACAAAGCCCAGCAGCGTATGGAGCCCCAGTCGCGGGCTTTCCTCAATAGCCTTCTCGATAAGAATGGATCCCAATCCGCGTGAACGGAATTCCTCCGCAATATAAATGCTAATTTCCGCAGTAGCGTTATATGCGGGTCGGCCGTAGAACGATTGAAAGCTGAACCATGCGACAATCTCTCCTTGCGTGCGCAGCACCCACAGGGGCCTGTGATTCGGCGAATGTTCGTCGAACCAAGCCCGCTTGCTCTCCACCGTGGCCGGCTCCAAATCCGCCGTCACCATCCGGCTTGCGATGGTTGAATTATAAATGTCGACGATCCGTGTCAGGTCGCTTGCCTGCGCGTCGACAATTTCATAAGGATGCTGACTGTACATGCTCGCCACCTCTTACTATTCGATGTCTAAGATTATTGCTTTTTTCTTATACAACCTTCTCTTTGCAAATTTACCGCCCAAATAACCGAATAGAACGATTGAACCGTCATACAGGATATTAAGGAGGAACGGATCGCTTTCCGGGTCGAATAATGCCGCTATCGTGCCGAAGAATTGATAGGCGAATATAATCGCACCGAGCAGCAGGCTGTGATCCAGGCCGGGCTTTTTTGATATTTTATGCGCGTAATACCCTGCACAAAATATCGAGAGCCACGCCAATAAAAACTCGCCGATAAGTTCGCTTGTGTTATTCATCAGTTCATAGCTTGTCTGATAAGACAGTTCGACTAGCGCCGCAACAAGCACAAAACCCGCGGCTACCGAACAAAACGCAAAGATAAGCACGCCTACCGTCAGCGCTTTGAAATCGATTCGTTTGACCATGGATTCTCCCTGCTCTCCCCGGATCCGTTTAAGCGAAACTTTCATTTACTCAACTTTGATGAATTATATCACAGAGGAAGGCACTTGAGCGCATAAAAATACAGCTAATCCGCCATATACCGCTTGTAATCGTCCGGCGTGTTCAAGTTGGCGAAGACAGAAAGCGGGTCGTCCTCTTGCAACTCGAGCATGAACGTATTCAACCTCGAGAGCAGCCCCATTAGCCGATAGTCTCCCGCTTCCAGCGACCTCCGGATCTCCCGCACGGTTCGCGAATGATATAGAGCATGGAAAGGCTGCCCGGATAAGCAAATGACATCCGCCTCGCTATCCGCCGCGCTTATCAGTCTTTGAAGCAGCGGTACCGATAGACGCGGCATATCGCATGCCATGACGAATGTATAACCTTCGCCAATCGCTGATAAACCCGCATGCAAGCCCGAGAGCGGTCCGCAGCCGGGAATCCGGTCGGTGACGAAATTCGCTTGCGAAGCCAAGTCGTCAAGACCCTCGCGGTAAACCGCCTCGCGCTCCGGCGCGCCAATCGCAACCGTTAAAGACTGCGCAAATGCAGACACCTGCGCAGCCAACTGATAGAGGAGCGGCTTCCCGCCGATCGGCAGCAGCGCTTTATCCGTGCCCATTCTCGAACTTTGTCCCCCTGCCAAGATCAAACCGTGAACCGGTTTGTTTGCCATTTCCTCACCTCTTTCTATCGCAAGTAACGCCTGTCGGCGTCCTTGTCAAAGGACGCAACTGTTTAAGCTATGACATATAAGCCTGGTTATAAGTGCAAAACTATAACGCTTATATTTTTAAAAAAAGCCTGCCGAGCGTTCTCGCTCTGCAGGCTGACTGACGTTTAGGCTTAAGCTTTCGCGGGATCATACGAGCTCTTCAGCGATACGATGCGGTTGAACGCCAGCTTTTCTTCCGTCGTATCCTTCGGATCGACGTTAAAGTAGCCGTGCCGGAAAAACTGGAACTTGTCGCCGCCGGCCGCTTCCTTCATGTTCGGCTCGACGAAGCCCTCCAGCACATCCAGTGAATTCGGATTGATGCACTCCAGGAACGGCTTGCCGTCCTCATCCGCTTCATCCGTAATGAGCGGTTCGAACAACCGGAACTCGGCAGTAACCGCCTGGGATGCCTCTACCCAGTGAATGGTGCCCTTCACCTTGCGTCCGGTAAAGCCGCTTCCGCTCTTCGTCTCCGGATCGTAGGTGCAGCGCAATTCGACAACATTCCCAGCGTCGTCCTTGACGGCCTCTTGGCAAGTAATGAAATAAGCGTTCTTCAAACGCACTTCATTTCCCGGGAAAAGTCGGAAATATTTGCTCGGAGGATTTTCCATGAAATCGTCCTGTTCAATGTACAGCTCGCGGGAAAAAGGAATTTGTCGAATGCCCATTTCCTCGTTCTCGGCGTTATTCTCGGCATCCAGGAGCTCGGTTTGACCCTCCGGATAATTTGTAATAACAACCTTAAGCGGACGGAGGACCGCCATCGTGCGAGGCGCCTTCAGCTTCAAGTCTTCTCTTATAAAATGCTCCAGATTCCGCTCGTCAACGAGGCTGTTGCTCTTCGACACGCCGATCTCGCGGCAGAACGCGCGCATCGCTTCTGGCGTGTAGCCTTTGCGGCGAAGTCCGCTGATCGTCGGCATGCGCGGATCGTCCCAGCCGTCAACAACGCCCTCATCCACCAGCTGCTTCAGCTTGCGCTTGCTCATAACGGTATTCGTTACGTTCAAGCGGGCGAATTCGTATTGACGCGGCTTCGATTCCATCTCGCATTCGGCGATCGTCCAGTCGTAGAGCGGACGGTGATCCTCGAACTCCAGCGTGCAGATCGAATGCGTCACGCCTTCGATCGCATCGCTTATCGGATGCGCGTAGTCATACATCGGGTAAATACACCAAGCGTCGCCCGTGCGGTGATGATGCGTATGAGCAATACGGTACAAGACAGGATCGCGCAGCGAAATATTCGGCGATGCCATATCGATCTTCGCGCGAAGCACCCGTTCGCCGTCCTTGAACTCGCCTGCGCGCATGCGCGCGAACAGATCGAGATTTTCCTCCACGCTGCGGTTCCGGTAAGGACTTTCCTTGCCGGGCTCGGTCAGCGTACCGCGATATTCGCGCATTTGATCGGCCGTCAGATCGCAGACAAAAGCTTTGTCCTTCTTGATCAGGAGCACGGCGCGGTTATACAGCTCTTCGAAATAATCCGAGGCAAATCGAAGCTCGTCCCATTCGAAGCCGAGCCAGCGGACATCCTCTTGAATGGATTCCACGTACTCCGTATCTTCTTTCAGCGGATTCGTATCGTCAAAACGCAAGTTCGTTCTGCCTTTAAACTCATCGGCAAGCTCAAAGTTCAAGCAGATCGACTTGGCGTGGCCAATATGCAAGTAGCCGTTCGGCTCCGGCGGGAAGCGAGTAACAACCTCCTGTACATGGCCGCTCTTCAAATCTTCGATAACAATGTTTTTAATAAAATTCGAGGATGAGGACTTGTTTTCCATTGTGTTCTCCACCTGCGACCACCCTTTCCACGGAAAATATTCATCCTCCTATCATACACAATATTCCTTGAAAATATAAGACATGACGATGGGCAAGCTGCCCCATTTACCTCAGGAGCGCTTTAGGCATTATTTTATACCCTCTCAGATCATCTTCGTCTCCAGCGCTTCAATCCTTGCGCAAATATCCTGATGCCAGGACGTATCTCCGGTGTCATAAGCAATGAAAGCGAGCGATTTCAACGAGTCCAGCTTCAAGATCAAATCAAGGTTAACCGCCAGGCAATGGTCGAGTTCCAGTTTCTCATTCTGCGTGAGCAGTTGATAGCCGCCGATTGCCTTTGCTTTAATAGTAAGTTCCGCCAGCCTGCGGTGTACGGGATGAATACCGACCATGTGCATGACCTTCTTTCGGCAATAGAATATGGCTTACATTCCAAGCATCGCCCAAACTTTGCAGCTTCATAATCCAATCCGATAACAAAGTCGCTAGCATGACTGCTTCCCCAAAAGATATCTGCATTCGAACAAGCTGCCCTGCATAGGCTTCATAAAAGCGAATTCAGAATTTTATTGGAATGGATGGTGAACCGATGGCGAACGCTTCTTCCATTATTATTTTTCCGGACGGCCCCTGGAGCGATATCCCCGTTCTCTATCAGAAGCTGTTCGAGAAGCTAATGGATCGACATCCCGTCTATATCGTAACGAGTCAATTCCAATCCGATCCGGTTCCTGCCGGACTAACCGCTATTTCCATGAATCAAACGTCGGATATGGATTGGAACGAATCCGTCGCCGTCGTGATGCAGCCGTATTTGGCCCCCATCGCTATTGCGGCGGCTCCGAAGAAGCTGATCGCCATGCCGCGCTCACCCAGGGAGAACGAGCCCGCGCTTTTGACAAAATGCCGAAAATGGCTTTGCGGCCACGCCGATTTGATTATCGTAGACTCGGAGCCTTATTACTTGAAGCAGACCTTCTGTACGGAGCATGTCTTTCTGCTGGACGGGCGTGATGAGGGATGTGACTTGCTTACGCTGCAGGCGTTTTTCTGGACACTTGACGGCTACACGCCGAAACCGCTCGCAAGACTGCAGCAGCGCAGCCTCGCGGACGGCTATGAACGGAAGCTGCGCGAGCACGCGGAGAGCAATGAAGCGATTGCGGTGCAGGACCTATTTAATCATGCGGTTTACCGGTATTTGATTTATGATTTGGAACGTGCAAAAGGGGCTCTTCTCTCCTCATTCGGACTGGCCGTCAAGGAAGGAAAGATCGATGCTCTGCGCAAATATTACCGCTTCCTATCCGCGATCGAAACAAAACAAGGCTTAACGAGACAAGCGGTTCGAAGCTACAGCTTTACGGCCATTACGCCGGATGAGAAGAAAACGGTACGTCAAATGGAGGAATGGCTGTTCTACGGAAAGGATGGCCTTGCGGCCGCTATGCTCTACAGTCTGAATGCGGATTTTCAGCAGGCGATGAACCAGCTTGAACTGGTCGAGCCGGAACCCGCCGCGAAGGGCTTAGTCACGGAATCCAGCATTCAGGCCGGCCGGCTGAATAAAGCGATGGAGCATATTTCTGCGGATCCGCCAGAGTCGGAAGACGAGGTTCAGCAATATGCGCTGCTGTGCGGCACGACGGCATGGCTGACAGGGAAGCGGCACGAGGCCGGTCAGGCCTTCTCGAAAGCGGGCGAAGCCCGTCATAAGGAGTTGGCTTGCCCTGCGGAATGGGATGAGCTGGAGACAGCCTTAAGAGAGCTTGCGCTTGAGCGCGAAGATTAACTTATCTATGCGAAAATATACAAATTTCACATATCCATTATCAGCTGCACGAACGAGCGATCACGCGAGATCTACCTCTATCATTTACTCATCGTTTCATCATCTATTTTGCATATAATCACCCATCAATTCTTCAATCGATCCCTCTTGGTAGATTATTGATTATAGCCAATAAATTAGGCATAAATGGACAGCACTTCGATTCAATTCTTGGGAATATGAGTTAATCATTTTTGCATAATTATAATCTTTATTTGTCATGCCGGTCTCGGGGGCCTCACCTTGTACGCACGGCTGTAAACATAACTAAACGGACAGAAACGGCCATGCCGTTTCTGTCCGTTTTCACTCCGGGACTATTTTACCTGTGAATCGAAAGTCTTATCGAAAGAAGAAAAGCAGGGACAGGATATCAGCCTGTGCCATGAGGCTGATTCTGTTCCAATGATGCAAAAGCGTAAGGACATGCTGTTGATAGATGGTCTAAACATAGTTACCGAGTATTTCGCGCCGGACGAGTGAGATACCCATCCGCCCCGTCATCCTGGTGTTTGTGCCTTTACCGGTATGTCTCTCTGTTGTTGTTTCAATGCTTCAACTGAAAATTGTCGTTTCGGATCGCGGATAAACGCTATTATTCCTTCCCAATCGACCGAAACAGCCAATATATGGGCTTTTTTTCGCCGGGAAGCCGCATCTATTTCTGTTTTAAATGAGGGAGCACTAGAGCAGCCGCTCGATTTCGCCTCTCATATCAAGCGGTTCAGCGGTCGATTCGTACCGGTTGACGACGCGCCCCTCACGGTCGATCAGAAATTTCGTGAAGTTCCATTTGATCGAGTTGCCCTGGAGGTAATGAGGGAGCTTCTCCTCCAGAAAGGCGTTCAGCATTTTGCCGCTAGGCTCGCTCGTGTCGAAGCCTTCGAAGGGCGCGGCTTCCGTTAAGTATTTGAAAAGCGGATGTGCGGTTTCGTCGCGCACGTCGGTCTTGGCGAACAGAGGGAAGGACACGCCGTAATTGATCTGGCAAAAGCTTTGCACATCCGAATTCGCCCCCGGCTCCTGTTCACCGAATTGATTGCTTGGAAAACCCAGGATCTCCAGGCCATGCTCCTTGTATTCTTCATACAGCTTCTGCAAATCGCTGTATTGAGGGGTAAAGCCGCATTTGCTTGCCGTATTCACGATGACCAGCACCTTCCCCTTGTACGGCTCCATGCTTACCCGCTCACCTTTAATTGTCTCCAGCTTGTACGAATAAATGCTCATTGTTTGTATCCTCCTTGTCGATTTCAAAAGATTTTAATAAATTAAATTGTATACAATTAATATAACAAAAGAATAACACGCCGCATATAGGCATGTCAAACCAAAAAGGTGCGTCTTGCTCCCTCTGGATGAGAGATCGACAAGGCGCACCGCAAAGTCACGTCATATGAAAATTTAAAGACTACTTTATGATTCCGGTCAGCCAATCAGTGAACAGCATATAATCATGCTCGACCTGATCCGCATACGATACCGCCCAATGCGAGATGGAAGCGCAGAACGCCTCCTCGTCTTCGCCCATGGCCTTCACGATTCCCTCCTCGCTGTGGTAAGCAAGGATACCCTGTGCAACGTCGGCATCCGCCCGGGCATGGAGCTTCGCCGTCAGCCTGCCCATCGTCTCGGTAACGGACAGAAGGTCGCCTGTCGTCTCGAGCTTCTCCAGCTTCAACCGTTTCTTGTACGGAGACCGCTCCCGCACATAGAAATGGCGCTCTCCGATCGACAGCCAGCCGAGGTACGGATCCGCTTCATGATGCATCGCCTTCTGCGTCATCGTCACCCTCTTGCCCTGATGCTCGAACTCCGTCCAGAACGTCTCGTCATACGGCATAAAGTACGCCGGCACCGGCACGCGCACCTCTTTCACCTCAAGCACGATATCGTCCACGCCTTGTTCCACTTCTCCCGCCTCTATTAATACATAGAACCGGTCAAGGCCGATCGATGCCGTTCCCGATCCGCGCTTCACGGCGATGTCCTTCACCTCGAAATGACGCTGCTCCTCCTCGCTGTCCGCGGTAACCGATGCCAGATAGTCCGGCCATGCCGCAAGCAGCGCTTCGCGCTCCTCGTCCGTCGGCGGCACGATTTCCTCCGATGAAGCGAACTTGCGATCCTCCTGCACGAGAGCCGTTACCTTCTCCAGGAAATGCTCGTCCTTCCGCTGCTGCAGCTTCTTCAGCAGCTTTTTGACCGGCCCTTCCGCCTGCTGCATGTCGACCGCATACGTCCCGGGATCGTCCTTCCCCTTCGCAAACCTGCGCATTTGCTTCGAATAGGCTTGCAAATAAGCCTCAATCGCACGGATTTGCTCCGCGACCGTCTGCTCCTTCAATCTGCACACGAGCGCAATGCTCACCGTCATCCGCAGCAGATCATTGAGGTACGAGCCCAAATAACCCTCGTCGAAATCGTTCACATCATAGACCAACGTGCCTCGCTCATTACGGAAGGCGCCGAAATTCTCGAAGTGCAGGTCGCCTTGAATCCAGGTCGGACGGTCCGCAGGCGTATGATAAGCAAACCATTCGCGCGACACGTCGAAATAAAACAAATAAGCGCTGCCGCGAAAAAAAGAAAACGGCGACAGCGCCATTTTACGATACTTTTCTTCGCGCTTGCCTCGCTCGAGCTTCATAATCTTCTGATCGAATTCTTGAAAAATCGCGGACAGCGTCCGTTTTCTCAGCTTGTTCTGAGTTAGCTTCACCCGTTCCGTCAGTTTCGAATCCATATTCGTTCCCCCGTTCGAACTAGATTTCCACCTTCTGCAGTCTCATGAAGTCGCTCACCATCGCCAGGCGCCAAGGAATAATCATGCCGAAGGCCAGCAAATAAAAGATCGCTCCGGTCTGCGGAATCGACATATACTGCTCGGCGATGCCGTGCAGCGCGAAGCGTATCGCAAACAGCGTGACCATAATGAAAATAAACGCCTTGGAGCGCCGGACATAAATCTCGGATTCCACCCGTTCCAGCCTCGTTGTAACGACAAGCGGGAAGGAGAAGATCAGCATGCCCGTTCCAAAGGCAGATACGCCCCAGCCCCATGGTATATGGGTGATCGGAAAGGCGAACATCATAAAGCCCGTTGCCATGCCGAGCGGCGGAATGATGATTTTGCGCAGGGAGGTCGGCTGCTTTCCGGCTCTTATGCGAAGAATGGCAAGTATAGTAAAGGCGAGCAAGGATACGACGACCGAACCTGCTTGAATCCATTCTGTAGACAGCAGCACTGCGCGCTACCTCCGTTTGTTGTGAAGTGAAATTTACTTTTTGTTTACGTATGGTTAATCGTACTGCAAAAAAGCGTCCTCTGCAATCGAGTGTGCTGTATAATGAAAAAAACGACAGTCCGGAGCATGATTTCATATGCCCGGACTGTCATTTTTCAATTTATGATTCCCTGTTCCGCTTATTTAATCGCAACCCAAATTTCATTCATGGAATCCGGACTGCTCAGATCGGAATCGATATACACCTCGAATGATGGAGCATCGGCCGGCTCGTAGCCATTGGAAGGAAACCATTCCGAATAAATGTCCTTCCAGGTCTGCACCATGGCACCCGGAATGGGTCCCCGCACTTCGAACAAGACCCATTTGGACGCCGGAATATCGAGGCTTTCGAAACCTTCCGGCGTATCGCCGCTGTGCTCGGAAGCAATCCAATAGTCCATTGTATTGTTCTCCGCGTCAATATTGCCGCAAAGTCCCAGCATCCCTTTAATCTGCCCGTTGTTTAGTTCCAGCAACCGGCTAACGGTTCCATCCCCGTTGACTTGACCCCAAAATTCCGGAATCCCCGGAACGCCGTTGCCCTCCTCCTCCGCGCACGGAAAATTCCTTTTTACACCCGTTACTTGAAAAGCGTCTCTGTCCACCATTTGATATCTCATCGGTTCTGCTCCCTTCAATTTAACCTGAATCGTCAGGCGGTTATAGGATTGCAGCCTTCCTATGCCTTTCCGCGCCTCGCTCGGCGTTACGCCATGCTGCTTGCGAAAGGCTTTCGCGAAAGACTCGGGAGTGTCGTAGCCATATTTGTCAGCAAGGTCGATGATTTTAAGCGAGGTGCCCGTAAGATCCTGGGCCGCCAGCGTTAACCGGCGACGGCGAAGATATTCCCCCACAGACAGATCGGTTAAGATCATGAAGGTCCGCTGAAAATGAAACGGAGACACATTCGCTTGCCCCGCTATTTCATCGATCGTCACGGTGTCCAGCAAATGCCGCTCCATATACTCTATCGCTTTCTGCAAGCCCTCGACCAATGCCATGTCTCTTCACTCCTTATATGAATTGTAATCGTGAGTTTGCTTTCAAGCCTGTCATTTTATGCTCTGTTCGGACCAAACGTGGAAGTTTGCCCGGGAATTAACCGTCAAGGTTATTCTTCTTTTCAAAAAAAGACAAAGCAAGACCCGGTGCAACCTCTTGCTCATCAAGCAGCTGAAAGCCGTTTTTCAAGTAAAGCGTTTTGGCAGGCGTATTCCTTGCTCCGGTGGCTACGATAAATTTCACAGCCTCATCCTCCAGCTGCAATACAAAGCTTAGCAGCGCCTGGGCGATTCCTCTGCGGAAATAAGCGGGATGTACGACCATCCGGTGAATGTCAACAGTTCCCTCATCCAACTTAAATGAGATCGCTCCTGCCAAGGTCTCGTCGGTGTAATAGCCGTAGAAGGTCTCTCCGCAGGCCATCAACGAGCCGGTCGTATCCTTAAGAGGAGGAATCTCTTCGTACCCGATGAGCTCCGCCTCCACCCGATAAGCGGGAAGCTGCGCCGCAAGCACTTGTCGCGCCGTTTCCTCGTTCGTTATGTCAAGAATCTTTATCATTTCTGTTCACCCTTTAATCATGGTCTCTTGTACTTGAATATTTTAACCTATTCATTGAGAGAATGGTTGTATTTTGGATATTTTAATTCTCTTATTGCTTAGAGGATGAAGACAAACAAATAAGGCTGCCGACCGGCAGCCTTTATGCTGGAAAGTTAATTCAATTTATGCTCCCATCTCTAGCAACTTTTCTTCCGCCGCTTTCTTACGGACGCCGGAACCCGACAACCGGAAGGATGCGACTGCCGTCGCTGCCGCGATCATAACGCCTGCCGCTCCGATCCATGTGATGGACGACAGCGACAGCTGCTTGACGACTACGCCGCCCAGTCCCGCGCCGGCAGCCATGGCTAGCTGCAGCATCGAGGTGTTCAAGCTGAGCATGATGCCGGAAGCCTCGGGAGCCAGGCTGATTAAATTGTACTGCTGCGTCGGACCCGACGACCAAGCCGAGAACGACCAAAGCATAAGCAGCGGGAAGACGGCGACCGCGGACTGTCCGGCAAGCGAGAGCAAAACTAGCGCAACCGCGTGAAGCAGCATGCCGATAACCAACGTACGGGGAGCCCCCCATTTATCGGTGCTGAAGCCTCCAAGCTTGGAGCCGATCAGACTGGCGATCCCGAATGCAAATAGTCCAATGCTGACGCCCTGCTCGTTAAAACCCGACACGTTAAGAAGATACGGCGATAAATAGGTGTTCGCGATCGAATAACCGCCGATCCAGAAGAAAGTGACAAGCAAGGCGACAACGATCTTCGGCTGCTTCAGCAGCGCAAGCTGCTTGCCGATCGGCACCGGCTCTTCGCCGTCCGTTCGCGGAATCGTGAACATAATAAGCAGAATGGCAACGAGTCCCAATAGGCCGATTCCGGCGAAAATCATTTTCCAATCGAAGGCGGATGCTACGACCCTTCCTATCGGCACGCCGATAATAAGAGCGGTGCTGAAACCCATAACGAGCGTCGCGATGGCGCTCCCTTGCTTCTCGGGCGGGGCGAGCTTGGCTGCTACGGTAAGCGCCGTAACGACGAACACCCCGGTGCTGAGCGCCAAGACGACTCTTGAAGCCATAAGGAACCCGAAACCCGGCAGCAAAACTGCGATTCCGTTGCCTGCGGCAAATACGGCGAGGGCAACGATCAGCAGCTTTCTGCGCTCCACCCGGGCCGTTGCGGCCATCAGAATCGGGGTGCCGAATGCGTAGGCCAGCGAGAATACGGTAATTAGCTGGCCAGCCGCGGACACCGATACTCCCGAATCCTCGGCTACCTTATCCAAAATGCCTGCGATAATAAACTCCGACGTACCGACCAGAAAGCTGATGACGGCGAGCATGTAAATTTTCAAAGCGTTCGACATGACGGTGTTGCTCCTCTCTCCACTCCAATAATTTTTATATTTCTAAATGTATAGAAATAAAACTTAAAAAAAATGACTGCGTTTTTTCTGCCGTCTCCTCCCTGTGGACAGAACAAACCCGTCGTGCTGTGAAATATAGGCTTCTTCCCGCTAGATTTCAAGCAAATACGGCGCGTACTTTTGCGCCAATTCGCGGTTCACGCTGTAGTAGATGTAGGTACCGTCCTTGCGGGTGCTCAGAAGGCCGCAGTCCGTTAATTGCTTCAGGTGATGCGACAGCGTCGAGCCCGCGACGGATTCCAGCTTGCTCCCGATGTCGGAGCAGCATAAGTTCCGTTCCTCGGTGAGCAGAAGAGCGATTTTGAGCCGTGTCGGTTCTCCGAGCGCCTTATATATCTTGACCGCTTGCCGTACGTCTGCGTTATCCTCCATCATCGTCCCCCACACCTTTACAAGTTGTCGTTATTTCTATGGATGTCGAAATAAAGATATCACAGCCTATTAGAAATGTAAAGCCCGGGTGTGGGAATTCTGCAACTATTGCCTGAGACCGGCCGTTCAGCATCACTTTACTCAACTCAGCCTATGTTCACTTTCCTATATAGCACCTTAATCTTACTATTCACGATGTTATCCTGTATTTCGTCCAGTAATTTTGTATGATCCAGACACGGATTGTCGTCTATACTGGAAATTTGCTGTAATACGTGCAGGGGACTACAAAAATAGTGACTTCGCGCCTGAAAAGGTGGGTGAAATCCAGTATAGCCGCTAGTATCCGCACAAATAAGCTTCTATCCTGTACGAGATCCAGTATAGTTCGGATTCGGGTCTATAAAATCTGATCTCACAAAATCAACTAATTTCACTCAATCAGATCCAATAGATAGACCTGATTCCAATAATCTGCCTCTTCCCTGTATAATACAAGGACAGACGCTGGCAAGCATTTATTGCTAAGGAGGGGCCATATGAGCGAACGCGTTATGTTAGTCAAGCCAACAGCTGCCTTAAATGAATCATATCTACCTTTCTATCGAGAATGGTTAGACAGCGGCGAAGACATGGTACCGTGGGTCATCAGCAAGGATCCTGAAGACTTTAACGGGATGGTGCGGTTTCTGCTGGAACAAGAGACGAGAGCAGGCGTGCAGGACGGCTGGGTCAAAAACTCAACGTATTGGCTGGTTGCGGAGGAGAAGCGGGTCGTTGGAGCCGTGAACATCCGACACGCGTTGACCGAGCATTTGTTCAACTGCGGCGGCCACATCGGTTACGGTATTCGCCCTTCCGACAGGCGCAAAGGCTATGCCACGAAGCTGCTGGCGTTAGCGCTGGAAGAAGCGAGGGAGCTGGGCATTCTTAATGCCCTCGTCGTCTGTGACGCAACAAACACCGCATCCGAGCGGACGATCTTAAATAACGGAGGCATAGAGGACGAGAGCTTCACGGAAGAAGACGGAAACGTGGTCAAGCGATTCTGGATTGCCTTATGAACCGAATCACATACAACCGGACGCTCCTTCAAACTGCTAACAATGAGGCAACCTTATTATTTTATGAGGCAAACCTCATTCCACGTGATGGCAGCCTCATGGGGAGTGAGGTTTGCCTCACTATTTGTTCCGAGCATTATAAAAGACAACGAGAAGTGTAAGGTTTACCTCATAAATAGTGAAGTTTCCTCAGCGCCGCCAACACGGATCATCATCACGTGCTTAAGGTCACGCACAAGGAGATCCCACGTCAATAATATAACAGGCCTTCCGCTCGGCAAATGCCGAATGGAAGGCCTGTTTCATCTATGTTAACCCTTTGGGATATATTGGCGGATATCGACGCCAAGCGCTTCCGACAGCTTCATGCCAAACGTACGGTCGGCGCGGAAGAAGTTGCAGATGGCGCGCAGCCGGATGTCGTCATTCGTCTGCTTCAGCTCGCCGACGACGTTCGCGATCAAATTGGCCTGCTGCTGCTCCGACAACGAGCGGTAACGCTCGCCGGCCTGCGTGAAGTCGTCCGTTTTGTCGATCTTCTGACGCCCGGCCATTCCTTGCACGGGCACGTAGGAATCGATATAATCCGGCGCATCCTTCGGACTCTCGGATGAACTGTTCGGTTCGTAGTTTACGGGCGACGGATCGGCCTTCATCGTCATCGCGCCATCTCTCTGATGGTTGCGGACGGGAGCGTAGGGACAGTTCACCGGAATGTTCAAGTAGTTGGCGCCAAGGCGGTACCGCTGCGTGTCCGGGTACGAGAACAGCCGGCCTTGCAGCAGCTTATCTTCGGACGGCTCAATGCCCGGGACCAGCGCGCTCGGCGAGAATGCCGACTGCTCAACCTCGGCGAAGTAATTGACCGGGTTGCGGTTCAACGTCATCGTTCCGACCTTCTGCAGCGGATACATATCCTCCGGCCACACCTTTGTCGGATCCAGCGGGTCGAAAGCGTACCGATCCACGTGCCAGGCCGGCATCAGCTGGACATGAAGCTCCCATTCCGGAAAATTGCCCAGTTCGATCGCATCGTACAAATCACGGGTAGCATGGTTGAAATCCTTGCCCTGCATGTCGCCAGCTTCCGCTGCCGTAAAGTTGCGCACGCCTTGAAGCGACTTCCAATGATATTTGACATACGTTTGCTTGCCCAACGCGTTAATCCACTTGAAGGCATGAACGCCGAAGCCGTCCATTTCACGATAAGTCGCCGGGGTTCCGTCGTCCGAGAACACCCAAGCGAGCATATGCGTCGATTCCGGGCTTAGCGTCATGAAATCCCAATATCGCGCCGGATCTTGCAGATTCGTATGCGGCGCCGGCTTAAGCGAATGAACCATATCCGGGAACTTCATCGCATCGCGAATGAAGAACACGGGCAAATGATTGCCTACGATGTCGTAGTTGCCTTCCTGCGTATAGAACTTGACCGCAAAGCCGCGAGGATCGCGAGCCGTCTCCGGCGAGCCCGAGCTGTTAATGACGGTCGAGAACCGGACAAATACGGGCGTCTCGCCTCCCGCCTCCTGCAGGAAATGAGCCTTCGTATGCTCCGACATGCCGATCTCCGTCCGGAATACGCCGTGAGCGCCTGCTCCGCGGGCGTGCACGACCCTCTCAGGTATGCGCTCCCTGTCAAAATGCGCCAGCTTCTCCAGCAGATGATAGTCTTCCAATAATGCAGGACCGCGCTGCCCGGCTGTGCGGGAGCTTTGATTATTGCCAACCGGCGTGCCTTGATTCGTCGTTAAGAAGTTTTCCATGATAGCACCTCGTTGATTAGTTAGAATTTAGACTTGATCTAAATCTTTAAACCAATCTTATCGGATGCGAGGCAGCCTGTCATGAAAACACGATGAATGAACAATGAATATTTCATGAAAATGCCTTTTGCGTGAAGGCCAAAGCCCGTATGCCGATAACGAGAACGTATCCTGAGGCGCATGCACTCATTCGATGCAGCTCACAGCCTGCCGGTCGCGGTCGTCCGCCAGCCGGTAGCCTGCGCCGCGTACGGTTACGATATATTTCGGCGACACGGCGCTGTCCTTGAGCTTCTTGCGCAGACTCTTGATATGAGCGTCGACGAGATTGCTCCCGCCGAAAAACTGAAGCCCCCATACGGTATCCAGAAGGGATTCACGCGTCAGGACTGATCCGTCGGACGATATGAAATGCAGCAGCAGATCGTACTCGGTTTTCGTCAAATCAATCCGCTTGCCGCCACGGTCAACCGTCATTTTCTTCAAATCGATGCGGATGTCCTTAAAGGCGCGAATATCGTCCTCAGCCGCATGCGGTACAGACGCCGGCCGGTTCTCCAGCATCCGGTTAATCCGCTGCAGCGCCTCCTCCGGCTTGGACGGCCATACGAGCAGCTCCGCCGCTCCAAGCGCCGCGCTACCGCGGGCTTCATACGATTGCCGGTCCAGCAGCACCAGAACAGGCACGCCATGTTGGTCCGCAGACTGGATCAACTCTTCGCCGGCCTTCAGCGTATTGCCCCCGCCCGAATGAATAACAGGAATCGCGTCGTATACGAGCAGCTCCGGCTGAAGGCTCCCCAGCATCCCCTTGTTAAAATCATGCAGCGAGAATACGTCGTAGCATTGCGCCGATAAAGCGACAAGCAGGCTCTTCACCCGTTCGGGCAGCGGGCTGATAATCATAACCCGCTTCGTCAGCGAGCAAAGCATGCCGCTTGGCAGCTCCGTCTCCCCCTGGTAGCCAGCCGAAGCAAGGCTTTCCAGGCTTTGTCCTGCTCTCGCGGCGGATACCGCACCCGTTATGATTGTTTCGTTGCGCATGACTCACATACCCCCTCCAGCACGACCTGCGCGTGCTCTATCGTATATTTCGTCTCCTGCGCCACCTTCTCCAGCCACTCCTTCGGAAGATCGGTCAACACCTCGTCCACCCGTCCGCAGACCGTACAGACGATATGCTGGTGCTCCTCCGTTCTCGCGTCATAGCGGCTTACCGCCTCGCCCAGCTTAAGCTCGCGGATGAGGCCGGCATCGGTCAAATAACGCAGCGAGTTATAGACCGTACCGTAAGCGAAATTAAAACCTTTCTCTCGCAGGCGATCAATGACATCGGCTGCCGTCGGATGATCATGCGCGTGCTGCACCACCTCGAAAATCGCTTTACGCTGCACCGTTAAGTTGATTTTAGCCACTTGGCATCCTTCCTTATTCAAAACTGACTTTAGACTAAGTATAAATTTAAAGCGCCGATCGGTCAACTTTTTGAAAAAGGCGAAGAAGCTCGTCCAGCAGAAATTATATGCTGCTTTCCTTTTGATTCCCCCATTTGTGCACCCATTTCTCCATTTCCTTCAGCGCCGTTTGAAAATCGCTCCCTTTCTCGGTCAGCGAATACTCTACGGTAACGGGCACGGTCGGAAAAACTTGACGGCGGACAAGTCCGTTCTTCTCCAAATGGCGAAGCGTGTCCGTAAGTGACTGCGTCTTGATGACCGATACTTTCTTCTTCAGCTGATTGAACCGCACCGGGCCGCCCAGCAGCTCGTCGAGGACAAGAAATGCCCATTTGGCCCCGAGAATTTGCAGCACTTCACAAATGCTGGAGCTTGCCGGTTCCGTGACATGCAGGCTTTCACTTGGCTCTGTCATTTTTCATTCCTCCTATAAAAAAGTTAGTAGGTCCGCTTGATTGTCCAATGTCCAAATATTTTGCCTTCTTACATTATGAAATTTGCCATTCTATAATGTCAATAAATAGCCGCCTTGCTCCGGAGCAGCGGAATGAATCTAACACGAATAACCAAGGAGAGGTTTCTTATGCATACATCCGATCAACCGATTTTCGCCCCTTTTGAATTCCAGCGGGGGTTACGGCTTAAAAACCGCATCATCATGGCTCCCATGACACATATGAGCTCTAACCCGGACGGCTCCATATCCGAACAGGAACTGACCTACTACATGCGGCGCGCAAGCGGCGTAAGCATGGTGATCACCGCCGCCACTTGGGTTTCGGAAGCAGGAGGCCTTCCGGGAGCAGCCGGGGCGGACCGTGATGCTTTTATCCCCGGTCTGAGACGGCTGGCATCGTCCATTCAAGCGCAAGGAGCGGCGGCGGTATTGCAAATTTTCCATGCAGGCCGGCAATCCTCCAGAACCGGCGATTACGTCAGCGCCGGACCTATACCGGAGGATAAGGAGGGAGCCGCTATCCCTCGTGAGCTGACCGAAGCGGAGATTCCCGCGATTATCCGGGCATTCGGCGAAGCGGCCGGGCGGGCCGTCGACGCAGGCTTTGACGGTGTCGAAATTCATGGCGGCAACGGAAATCTGCTGCATCAGTTCTTCTCGCCCTACACGAACAGACGCAACGACCGTTATGGCGGCACTCTCCGGAAGCGTATGGCTCTGGCACTTGCTATAATCGAAGAAGTTCAGCGCACCGTCCGCTCAAGAGCGGTGAAGCCGTTTATCGTCGGCTACCGGTTATCGCCGGAAGAGCCCGGCACGCCCGGCATCACGATGTCCGATACGCTGGCGTTCGCGGATGCTCTTACGGACAGCGGCCTCGATTACATTCATATATCGCTAAATGATTTCAGGTCTGTGCCGAGACGCGGTGCCGACAGCTCCCGTTCCCGACTATCCATCATGCAGGAACGTTACGGTCACCGTATTCCGATCATTGGAGTAGGCGGCGTTCATACTCCAAGCGACGCGACCCTGGCCATGCAAACCGGAATTCCGCTCCTTGCCGTAGGCCGTCAGCTCGTCATGGAGCCCGATTGGATGAAGCTGGCTGCCGAGGGCCGTGAGGGCAAGATCAAAACAACACTTACAAGCAATGACCAGCAGCTGCTGGATATTCCCGATTCCATGTGGAGCCTTATTTCCAGCATACCGGGCTGGTTCCCGTTCGAGCGGCATTCCGAGAAATAAATCGACAAAAAAACGTTAGTTCGATAAATAATCTGAATATTTACAAAATTCTAATAAAGAGGTATACTTAGCCTATACCAATCGAGAGGGGATAGTCCATTGAAGTAAGTTAGCGAAGCGTGTCCCACTAACTTAGGAAGGAGTTCCGATTGGACAATAAAGGACATGCGGGGACCCCTGTTATAGAAAAAACGCCGTGACCAGAAGACACATACTTACG
Organism: Paenibacillus harenae DSM 16969; assembly: GCF_000422465.1. Lineage (GTDB taxonomy): Bacteria > Bacillota > Bacilli > Paenibacillales > Paenibacillaceae > Pristimantibacillus > Pristimantibacillus harenae. Next base: position 201,788 of record NZ_AULV01000013.1, read on the forward strand.
GAAGGATGGAATTTGGAACAAATCAAACGGAACGAGATGAAGGTCAATCAGGATAAGATCGAAATCGAGCATGGTTTGTAACAAATCAGTGAAAGGACCAAGAAGGAGCTTTTTTAAGAAGCGGAATGGAGCGTTAGAATAAATTGAATAGTTGTTTAGCAAGCATGTAAAGGGATTCTGGTTATCGCCGATAAGCAGAATCCCTTTTTAATTGCGTTTACAGGATCGGACTGAGAAGTCTCGATATCGATTCCTTTAGCCGGTTCATAAACGGACGAGCCGCATAGGTCTCAACCGTAAGACGGGTGCAGTACAAGGAATCCTCTTCAAATATGCGTTGCAGCTCAGCTGCCGTCTGCGTATCATATATGAAAGCATTCATCTCGAAATTCAATTTGAAGCTGCGAATATCGAGATTGGCTGTTCCGACCGAAGCGATTTTGCCGTCGATGACGAGCGTCTTCGCATGAAGGAACCCTTTGTCGTACAAATAGCATTTGACCCCTCCTGCCAGCAGCTCGCCCAAATACGAATGCGTCGCCCAATAGACGAAGAAATGATCCGGCTTGCTCGGCAGCATGATGCGTACGTCAACGCCGGACATGGCAGCGATTTTGAGCGAGGTCATTAAGCTTTCATCGGGAACGAAATACGGTGTCTGCAGGCAAATCGTTTGCTTGGCCGCGTAGATCATTTTGATATAGGCATCCTTAATTTGCTGATATTCCGTGTCGGGGCCGCTGGCCACCAGCTGCATGCCGATCGATCCCGCCTTCTCGTTCATAACGGGAAAATAAAGCTCGTTCAGCTCGATTCTGCCAAAGGCCGCAAGATTCCAATCCATGAGGAACTGCGCCTGCATCTGCAGCACCGCGTTGCCCCGCACCTTCAGATGCGTATCCCGCCATTCGCCGTAATGCTTGTTTAATCCCAGATATTCGTCTCCGATATTAAATCCGCCGATATAGCCGACATGACCGTCAATGATGGCCAGCTTGCGATGGTTGCGGTAATTGATTTTCAAATTCAGATACGGAATGCGCGATGGAAAAAAAGCCGCCTCCTTGCCGCCTGCCGCTCTGAGCTCTTGAAAATACCTTCTTGGCAGTCTGGAGCTTCCGATGTGATCATACAGAAACTTAACCTCAACCCCTTGCGCGGCTTTCGCGGCAAGTGCTCTCACCAGCCGTCTTCCAAGCTCATCGTCGCGGACAATGTAATAGACGAGATGGATGTGATGCTGCGCCGCTTCGATATCCTTGAGCAGCGCATCGAACTTCTGATTGCCCTCGGTGAAAATTTCAACCGCATTGTTGCTAGTGAACACCGCGTAGCTCGAGCGCAGATTCATATAGATCATATCTTGATATTCCCGCATATCCGGGTCATTAAAGCTTAACTCGCGGTCCCGAAGCTGCCGCATCTGCCTCTCTACCGTGTGCTCAATGATACGCTGGCTGTCGCCAAGCAGCTTATACAGCTTTCTTCTGCGAACCTTTTGGCCTAATATCAGATAAAGCACGAAGCCGAAGACCGGAATAAAGAAAAGAACCATTACCCAAGCCCAGGTCGTGCTCGCATTCCGCCGTTCCAGAAAGATAACGGTCAACGCCAAAAAAATGTTAAGCAGTGTGATTAGTGCATATGCGCTGTCCATTGTGGCCATTCGTGTAAAAGCACCTCAGTCATGTGTCAAAGTTAATGCGATCATACTCTATGGACGAATTATGTTCAAGCTTGAAAATATGCTACAATTCACCGTAAGTGATGAAGTGATGAAAAGACCGCGGGTAAGGCACTGGAGGAATAGCAGATGGACATTAGAAAGCTGAGGCTCGACGAGAAAGCGCTCGGTACCTTTAGCGAAGAACGCGACGAATATGAACGGGATTACGCACGGCTGATCCAGTCCCCGGCATTTCGGCGCTTGCAGGGAAAATCGCAGGTATTCGGCGCCGGAACGGGCGATTACTATCGGACAAGGCTCACCCATTCGCTGGAGGTGTCCCAGATTGCGCGCGAGGTCGCCCGCAGGCTTGGAAAGCAGTATGAATTTCTCTCGAAGAAGGAGCATCCCGGACTTGTGCTTGATCCGGCCGTCGTGGAGATTGCCTCACTTGCGCATGATCTCGGTCACCCGCCGTTCGGACATAAAGGCGAAGAGGTGCTGAATCATCTCCTGCTGGAAGAGCACGGCATCCCTTACGAAGGCAACGCGCAGAACTTTCGGATTCTTATGTTTCTGGAGAAACGCGCGGGCAGCGGCAGCGGCCTCGATCTGACGGCAGCCGTGCTGCTCGCCGTTAACAAATATCCGTTCGGCCTCGACGAGCCTGGACGTCTCAAAGGCGTGTACAACACCGAGTGGGGCGAGATCGAACAGCTGCGGCGCGCCTGGAAAATACCGATCGGCTGCTCCACGTTAGAAGCCCAGCTCATGGATCTATGCGACGACATTGCGTATTCCACGCATGATATTGAGGACGGCATCCGGGCCGGCAAAATTCAGATGAACCGGACCTTCTTCGAAGACAGCAGGCTTATCAACCATCTCGTTCAGGAGATCGTCGACGATAAGGGCAATACCAGCGTCGGTTGGGGTAAGGTTGACATTCCCGCCATGGTGAAGCGGGTGCTCGCCTCCTACCTCGAGCAGTGGGAAGCCTTATATGCCGGCTGCGACCACGAATCCTCCCGGACGAGACGTGAGATGAAGGCTCGCTGGGTCAGTATTTTCGCAGGCAAGGTCGGAATTATCGATGATCCTGCGCATGGCTGGAAGAAGGTAACGTTCGTAAACAACGGCCAGCAGGATATAGATTTGCTGCGGACGATGGAAATATTGAAGAAGCTCGCGTGGGTGACGCTTATTAAGGACTTCCGCGTGCAGCGGCTCCAGATGCGGAGCGAGATTATGATCCGGCGGCTGTGGGAAAGCTTCAAGGTGCCCGATTACGGCAGGCTGATTATCCCGCCCGATTGGATCGAAAATTACGAGCTGCACCGGAACAAATGGAGCTGGCCGCGCTTCGTGGCCGACTACATCTCGGGCATGACCGATGCTTATGCCGAGAAAGTATATGCCGAGCTGTACGCCAGCAAGTCCGGTTCGATTTATGAAATGGATTAAAAAAGCTCGGAAACCGATTTATGAATGAGTCGGTTTCCGAGCTTTTTTAGTGATAACTGCTTCGCATAGCTATCGACTCCGCTGCTAAAATCAGGTCAGACCGCCGTCCGCTGCAGCGCCCGCGCAGCCCGTCTAGCCCCGGGCGTTAAGATAGCTTGCCGCGCCTGCGGACAGCTCCGTGATGTAGTCGAAGAAGCGGACCGGATCGACGTCGTACACGAGACTGACGGGGCGGCCGTCCTTCGTCTCGATCGTACGGCCTTGGCTCGGGCCGTCCTTGACGACGCGGCTGTGTACCGTGCGCACGTGAACGAGGCCGGGGTCGCCGACAACGGCAGTGGTCAACACATCCCATAAGTAATAAGTCGAGTTTGTTTCCATATAGACAAGCGGCGGGCATGCCGCATAACATTGTCCGACAAAATCGAGACCCTCATGTCTGCGCAGCGAAGCCCAGCGGTTTCTGACTTCCGGCGTGAGCGGCACCTTATTCGTGCTCTCCAGAGCGACCAGGAGAATCGGTATTCCGCTATCCCACACCCGAGCCGCCGCATCCGGATCCCAGAACGCGTTCCATTCCGCCGTACCGTCATGCTCCGGCTCCTGTACGTTGCCCCGCTCCTCGAACGTTCCGCCCATCCAGACAAGCTTCTCGATCTTCTCTTCCATATCCGGCGCCTCATCTAATGCCCGCGCAAGATCCGTCAGCGGGCCGGTAAATAACAGCGTAACCTTCTCATCCGAACGCCGAAGCCGCTCGATCATATGCTGATGCGCTGGAAGATCGGCCTCCGCGGTCATCATCGTGCCGGATTCATTAAGGATAGGCAAAGCGTCCACAAAAAACGTATGCATCCGCCATTCCGCCGGAAACGGATTGCGTCCGCGCGAATTCGATCTCGCGACCTCTACCGCTCCCGTCTTCGCAGGGTCGCCGAACCGGTCAATGATCTTCCGGCTGGCTTTCACGCCCGGCTCCAAATATCCGTCGGCCGGAATGACGGATACGCCGGTCAGCTCCACCTCTTTCATCTGCAGCAGCAGAAACAACGACACCAGATCGTCAACGCCCGCATCGTGATTAAAATAAAGCTTCGTTCCCATGCAGATCCCATCCTTTCGAAGTATAAAACGATATATCGTTTGACCATCCTATAGCAAGGGAGGTGAATACAATGGCTAAGGATGTATTGTGCGAGGTCAATTCGTGCAAGTATTGGGCTGCAGGAAACCAATGCGCCGCTTCTTCCATCTACGTCGTCAATAACCGCAGCAAGCAAGCCAGCAACTCCGAAGAAACAGATTGCAAGACGTTCGAACCAAAGATCTAACGAACGTCCTCACCATTAGAAAAGCAGCGCAAGCCGCCGGGGGAAGTTTGCCGCCAGTAAACTTCCAGACATGCAGGATCCGCATTCCGCATACGCGGCAGATGCTTCCTGTACGTATTACACCGGTATGGCTTGCGCCGCTGCTATTGCTGCTTATTGTGTTACCGGAACGGCGTCGTAATACTCCTCAAGCGTCTCGCCGCTTTCTTCAAGCTCCGCTGCCACGTCAACGCCTACGTAGCGGATATGCCACGGTTCATATTGATAGCCCGTAATATCTTCTTTTCCTTTTGGATAACGAATAATAAATCCGTATTCGTGCGCATGCTCCGCGAGCCATGCCGCCTCGTCCGTATCCGCGAAGCAGTCCGCCGCCGCGCATTTGCCGTCGCTGCCGGATATGTCGATCGCCAAGCCCGTCTCATGCTCGCTTGTTCCCGGATACGCGCTGTATGTTCTGGCTTTCACAAGACCGTCTCTCTTCACGTAACGCTCGAACAAAGTTTTTTGCGTACTGTGCGAACGATAGGCGGATACGCCTGCCAGCAGAATGTTATCCTTCTCCGCCGCTCCGAACAACTCCTCCAGAGCCGACGCCGCTTCCTTGCGCAGCTTGCGCTTCTCAATCTTCTCTGAAAATATAAACCGCACGTCCGGGTATACTAAGTCTGTCGGATTGTAATCCTCGGGCAGCTTATTCCGCTTGTTGACAAGGACTCCAATATTTGCAGGCTCCGCGATGACAGCCAGCCCGTCTTCGCCGACTTCGGCGCTGCCGCCATTCGACGGCTTGTCCGTCTGCGCCTGATCCGGCTCTTGACCGTCCGCTTCGCCGCCATTCGAAGGCTGGTCCGCATTCCCGCCTGTGTCCCCTTCGTCCGGCTCCTCGGACGGAGTCACATCTTCCGTGCCCGAACCAAGCTCACCCTGCACTTCGCCCCCGCTAACCTCCGCCTCCTCTTCCGAAGGCGCCTGCTTTGGAGGAATTATCGCCGAATCCCCTGACTTTATAAAGGTGTAGCCGATCACCATAACCGCGCATACCATAACAAAAAATAAAAGCCGTCTTCTTCTTTTTTTCATGAAGAACCTCCACACCTATTGTTTTTACATATATTTCATGTCATTATAATAATCTGGGCATTACGAATGAGCATGAGATTCTGTTATCCTGTTAAGGCTTTTAAAGAGCTAATTAATAGACTACTAAAACCGCCGAAATGTTTCAATCCGTCCGCAGAAGATTATGATTGGGCTGACTGGTTGCGGAGGGTCCATTTGCCTTTTGACATTCGAGAGCAATTCGGAGCATAATGATTATGACTTCAGCGTACGTATATATAACTTCAAGCGGGCTGGGCCGGCACTATAGACGGCCTGTTTTTGCTTTGAAAGGAAGGCGATTATATGACATTTCTGACTCCAAAACGGCTGCTCAGCACTCGTCCCATCCTGTTCTTCTCGTTCATTATGCTGCTCAAAAGCTACTTGGCATGGATGGTCATATTCGAAGACGGGTTCTCCTGGACAACCATTTTAAAAGAAATTCCGTTCGTTCTTATCGTTTATTGTTTAATAGAATGGTTTGCTTCCAAGCGCAAGCTTCATTACTATTTAATTGCCAATCTGGTTATGACGCTCATTCTGTTCGCCGTCATTATGTATTACAAGTACTACGGCGTAATCGTGACCTATCTCGCGCTGCAGCAGGTCAATCAGGTGACCGCGGTTAAGAACAGCGTGTTCTCACTTATGGATCCTTATTATCTGCTTATTTTCATCGATATTATTATTATGGCCGTTATTTTGTTCCGGAAGAAGAAGGCTGTGAACTGGAAAAAAGAGAACTCGAAGAAAGAGAGCAAGCGGCTCGTCGTCGCGTTGTTCAGCATTTCGGTCGCGCTCTGCTTATTTAACATTCTGCCGAACCGCGCCAGCATGAACGAAATCGTCAAAGCGGAGCAGATGGGCATTCTCAACTACGAAGCTTACATGATCTTCTCGAAGAAAGAGATCGAGTATGTCGATCCGAACCAAATTACGCAGCAAAAAATCAACGCCGTCAAAAAGACCGAGCAGCCGGCAACGCCGCAGCTGTGGCAGAAAGCGGCCGGCAAGAACGTCATTATTTTGCAAATGGAGTCGTTCCAGAACTTCCTTGTAAATTTGAAGATCGACGGGCAAGAGATTACGCCGAATATCAATAAACTCGTGAACGAGAACTATTACTTCAAGCACTTCTACCAGCAGGTCGGACAAGGGAATACGTCGGATGCGGAATTCGTCGTGAACACGTCGCTCTACATCCCGCCGCACGGCGCGGCTACGATGGAGTACGCGGATAAAGAGCTCCCAAGCCTGCCTAAGCTCCTGAAGTCGCAGGGCTACGATACGTCGACCTATCATACGAACGTCGTTGAATTCTGGAACCGCGGCGATCTTTATAAGTCGCTTGGCTTCGACCGTTACTATGACCAGAAATTTTTCGGTACGGAGGATACCATATTCTTCGGATCGTCCGACGAGCATCTCTATGCGAAAACCGCGGAAGAACTTGACCGCATAAGCAAGACCGGCAAGCCGTTCTACTCCCATGTGATTTCGATGACGGCGCACCATCCGTATACGATTCCTGAGGATAAGTACAAAATGACCCTGCCTGAGCGTTATGAAGGCACCTTCGTCGGCGATTATATCCGTTCGCAGAACTATGCCGACTACGCGCTTGGCTTGTTCATCGAGGACCTGAAGGAACGCGGAATCTGGGATAACAGCTTGATCCTGCTATACGGCGATCACCTGGGTCTGCCGATCTACTCGCTGGACCGGGACGACAAAGACTTGATGGCTGAAATTTACGGCCGCGAATACGGCTACACCGATATGATCAATATCCCGCTTGTCGTTGCTTCGACCGGGGTCACCGAGCCGAAAGTATTCGACCAGCTGGGCGGTCAAGTCGATATTATGCCGACCATCGCGAATTTGCTTGGCATCGCCCTGGACGATCATATCTACTTCGGCCAAGACTTGTTCAACCAGACTTACAACGTGCTGCCGCAGCGCTATTACCTGCCAAGCGGCTCGTTCCTTAGCAGCAAGGAGCTGTTCATGTCCGGAAGCGGCTATGAGGACGGCAAGCACTACTCCTTGGCCGGCGACGGTTTAACGGAGCAGGAAGCGACGGAGGACGAATACCAGCGTGCGCTGGAACTTCTGAAGCTGTCCGACAGCTACGTCAGCCAGCTCCCAAGCTGGAAGAAAGAGAAATAAGCAAAGGCTCACCAAGGAGCAGCAACAGCTGCTCAAGGTGAGCCTTTTTTTCATGGATGCCGCCTAAAGCACAATTAGATGCTTTTAACCGCCTCGAGTACTTCCTTCACATGTCCCTCCACGCTGACGCTGCGCCATTCCTTCGCCAGAACGCCATTCTCGTCAATAAGGAACGTCGAACGCTCAATGCCCATAAACTCCTTGCCCTCCCAGCTGCGAAGCTTCCATACGCCGAACAGCTCGGATACGGTATGCTCCGGGTCGGACAGCAGAAGGAACGGCAGCTTGTGCATAGCTATGAATTGCTCATGCGAGGTCAAATCATCGGGGCTGATCCCGATAACCTCCGCGTTGTTCATGCCGAACCCGCCGTTAAAATCACGGAAATCGCAGGATTCCGTCGTACAGCCCGGTGTCATATCCTTCGGATAAAAATAAATGATAAGCTTCTTGCCGGCATAATCCGCAAGCTGTACATCCTTGCCATTCGAAGCCGACAGCTTAAAATTCGGCACTTGGCCGCCTACATGCAGGGCATTTTGTCCCATTTCTCATTCTCCTTTGTGTTTCATTCTGACCGGTCGTCGATTTACGCCTCGTTGCTTTCATAGAATAGAGCCGTCTCCGTTACGAAAGCCTTTGCTTTCGCATTTTCTTCATACAGCCCGTACCCCAGCATGAGCTTCATCAGCGCCGCTTCCGCCGACAGCTTCTCAATGACGATCGCACCCGCGTCAATCAAGCGTTGAGAAGAGGAATAAAGCGCGTCCGAACGGTCTTTGATCGGGCAAATATAGAAGTCGATGCCGAGCGCCCTGCAGCCCGCAATAAATTGCGGAAGGGAATACGGACCCTCCGGGACAGCGCACGCGGTGCCGGAATGATGCAAATCATGAAGAACCGCCTTCGGTTGATGCGCCGAGAAATCATAAAACGAATAATTCAGCCCCGGATAAGGCTTTATGTATACGATGCTGTCATCGATGGCGAGGGTATCCGGCTCCCAGCCCGGCTGTGCGAGCGGACGATTTCTCAAGTCATCCGGCTTAGGATTACGCTCATGCTCGCGCCATTGAAACCGCCGATTGACCATCGTGCCATAAGGTACGCCGTATGGACTGCCGAATTGGTCGGTGAAGGATACCGCCTGCGTTATTCTCGTGCCCAGATAGACAAGCGGCTCGCCTTGATCATTCTCGTAAATGACGAATATGCCCGGCAAGTCTTCATCCGCAGCAAAATCAACCGCGTTCGTAAAGTTTCGCAGACCGTTGCTCCGCTCGTCGGCCAGCGGATAATTGCTCGCCGTCAATACGACCGGTATCCGCGCATCGGCGAATAAATAGCTGATCATTGCCGCGCCGTACGCCAGCGTATCCGATCCGTGAGTGATGATCACCCCTGCATATGCCGTCAAATCCACGCTTCGAATAGCTGCAGCCAGCGTCCGGTAATCGCCCGGGGTCAGATTTTCGCTTAATAGGTTGAGGGGCTGTACCGAATGAAGCGTGACATCGCCGCGCTGCTTTCCGCTGTTGTTGTAAGCATCTATCAATGCATATGAACCCGACTCATGCACATCGATGCCGGCCCCCTGCTTTCTGCTGCCGATCGTTCCGCCTGTAAATATAACTAAAAGCTCTTTCACTTGTCCGCACACTGCCTTTCTTTCCGACTTTTGCTGCCTACCCGCTAAATGGAATACCTTTATCGTATATGTGTACCAGATGCCCGGTCAAGTACCGCCGCCCTCTCTTAACAGGTTTCCCTGCTATCGCGGGTTGATTCCGTTATTCATAACATTGATAATCATTGTCAATGATATAGGGAGGGAAAGCTTTCGTCCCGAATTAACGGATTCACATATGCTGCATACACAGTGTAAAAAATTTTATTGCAATACGATATATCGTTAACTTATAATTGCGATATATCGTATTCGAATAATTAGAGGTGATCGCATATGGCTACGGAACCAACAAAGACTCAGGAAGAACAGCTGCCCCCGAGCGGAGAAGAATATACAGCGGAAGAACCGCGCGGCAGCGGGAAGCGGTATTTTGGCCGTGGTGGCGTGAAGATCGCCCTGCTCCGGCTGCTCGAGGGCGAGCCGATGCACGGCTATCAGATGATGAAGGCCTTGGAGGAGAGGTCCGGCGGGCTATACGTTCCCAGCGCAGGCTCGATCTACCCTACCCTTCAGATGCTGGAGGAACGGGGCTTCGTCACCGCGCAGGAAGAGGACGGCGGCAAGAAGGTCTATTCCATTACCGGGCAGGGCCGCTCCGCTTTAACCATTTTGCCGGACAAATCAAGAAGAGACCCGGCGTGCGAGGGCCGGCACTCTCCGGAGGCTGAAGCCTACCGGTTCGAGAAAATCCGCCGCAAGCTCGGGCTGTCGAATGAATCCATCGATTTGCTGCGGCTCATTACCCGCGCGGAGCAAGCTGCAGCTGTCAATAAGGATCAACTGAAGCGGCTTCTGGAAGAGCAGCAGCGGCAAATTCTTGAACTGCTGGATACCGGCAATCATTCGGAAGCGGATAGCAATGAGGTGACAGTCTAATGCCAGCACAATCATCACCCGGCATGTCCGGCCATCGTTCCTTCCAGGCGCCGGCGGCCAAGCCGCAGCCGGGCAGCATTTGGGCGATGTATAAACGGATGTTTTTTCACGTGCGGTCGCACTGGCTCCTGCTGGCCGGCGCTTTCTTCTGCATCATCGCCGTATCGCTGCTCGAATTCGCTATTCCGCGGCTCTCGCAGTACACCATTGACGTGATTATTCCGGATAAGCGTTACAGCTCCTTAATAGGGGTAGGCGCCGGCGTGATCGGTACGGCTATCTTGCTCGGCGTCTTTCATTTTCTCAGCAGCCTGCTGCTGGCTTCGGTCGGCCAGCGCGCGGTCTATGACATTCGTAACGAAATGTACCGCCATATTCAGAAGCTGGATATCGGTTTTTTTGACCGCAACCGTACGGGGGATCTGATGTCGCGGGTGACGAATGACGTAAATATGCTGCAGCAGCTCGTCTCCTCCGGCATGATGTCGCTTCTTACCGACTGGTTCACGTTCGTTGTCGTTGCCGCTTATATGCTGTGGATCAATTGGCAGCTGACGCTTATTGTCCTTATTACGTTTCCTATTATGATCGTGACGACTCATTTCTTCGGCAAAAGAATGCGGGCGGCCTTCAAGAAGGTTCAGGAGACGGTCGCCGAGGTAAGCAACCATCTGCAGGATACGCTGTCGTCGATCCGGTTGATCAAGTCCTTCTCGAACGAGGATTTTGAATCCGACCGTTTCTCCGTCCGCAGCCGGAACAATATGAACGCCAACCTGAATGCGATCCGCATTCGCGCAAGCTTCGAACCGTTTATTGATTTGATGCTATTTGTCGGCTTGGCTTCCGTCCTTGTCGTGGGCGCGATGCATACGATGGACGGCAGCATGACGACCGGCACGATTGTCGCATTCATGGCCTATCTGCGGCTGCTGCAAAATCCGATCCGCAGGTTCAGCCGGACCATCAACACGATTCAACAATCGGCGGCAGCTTATGAACGGATCGTCGATATTCTGGGCACGCAGCCGCAGGTTACCGATGCTCCTGACGCGGTGGAGCTCACGGACGTTAAGGGCAGCATGGTTTTTAAGAACGTCAGCTTCGCTTATCATAACGATGTTCCGGTACTGAGAAATTTTGATTTTGACATTCAGGCAGGGAGAATCACCGCTATCGTCGGCTCCTCCGGCGCCGGAAAATCGACGATAACGCATCTGATGACGAGGTTCTACGATCCCCAGGAAGGCGAGATCACCATCGACGGCCAGCCGCTCACCCGCGTAACGATGAAGTCTCTGCGCGAAAATATGGGCATCGTCTCGCAGGATATCGTGCTGCTGAACGGATCGATTCGCGAGAACATCGTATACGGCAAGCCCGACGCGACGGATGAGGAAGTGATCGCGGCGGCTCGCGCAGCCAGCGCGCATGCATTCATTATGTCGTTTCCGCAAGGCTACGACGCCCAGATCGGAGAGCGGGGCGTGAAGCTGTCCGGCGGGCAGAAGCAGCGCATCTCCATCGCCCGGGCGATATTGAAAAATCCGCGCCTTATTATTTTGGATGAAGCCACCTCCTCCCTCGACACCGAGTCGGAGAAATCGATTCAGGACGCGCTTGCTTATTTGCTCGAAGGGCGCACCTGCCTGGTCATCGCGCACCGGCTGTCTACGATCCAGAAGGCAGATACGATCTATGTGCTCGACAAAGGCGACATTATCGAATCCGGCACGCATGATACGCTGCTCCGTCAGCAGGGCCGGTATGCCCAGCTCTATGAGCTGCAATTTCCGCAGAAGCTCTCAGCGGCAGAACCGGCTGCCGATGTAGATGCGTTGCCTCCCAGCCGCAAATCCATTGGGCGTTAAGCGGCGAATTGACGAAAAAAATAATCGGTACTACCATAGAAGGACGACATAATCTTTCATTCTAGCGCGTTCCTTTACCCTCTCCCAGGTTTCGGGTTTATACTATAAAGAAGAAGGTGTCCCCCGCTGTGCTTGATAACTTTAATTATAACGATAATGAATATTTGAGCGGCAGAAGCCGCCGAAATATGACGGGGGACTGCGAGAGCTGCTTCGGCTTGTGCTGCGTCGCGCTGCCCTTCACCGCGTCGGCGGATTTTGCGGTCGATAAAAAAGCCGGTCAGCCCTGTCAAAACCTGCAGACGGATTTCCGCTGCGGCGTCCATACGAATCTTAGACAACTCGGCTTTCGCGGTTGTACGGTGTATGACTGCTTTGGCGCGGGGCAGAAGGTTTCCCAAGCGACCTACGGCGGCCGCGATTGGCGCCAAGCCCCGAAGACTGCGCGGCAAATGTTCGAGGTGTTCTATGTCATGAAGCAGCTTCATGAGCTGATCTGGTATCTTACCGAAGCGCTGTCGCTGCGGGAAGCCCGGCCGGTTCATGATGAGCTTTCCTCGGCGCTGGACGAGACGGAACGCCTGACTGATCTCAGTCCCGACTCTCTCATGGATCTGGACGCGGCGGCGCACCGCGCAGAGGTGAATAAGCTTCTGCTTAGGACCAGTGAACTCGTACGGGAGGAAGCCCTTCGCAAGCTGAAGAGCCGTCCCGGCAATCGCAAGTCCTACGGCCGCGGAGCGGACCTGATCGGCGCCAAGCTGCGGGGAGCGGATCTTCGGGCAGCCAACTTGAGAGGAGCATATCTGATCGCCGCCGATCTCAGAGGAGCCGACCTGAGGGCGGCGGACCTGATCGGGGCCGATTTCCGCGACGCGGACCTCCGGGGTGCCGACTTAACGGGAAGCCTCTTCCTTACCCAGGCCCAGCTTAACGCGGCAAAAGGCGACGCACGCACCAAGCTGCCGCCGGTCCTTACCCGCCCGGCGCATTGGTCCGCTTGAGAGAAGTCGCAGCCGAATCACATTTCGTGCCCTTTCAGACTAGAATGAAATAATGGAAGATAACAACGGCAAGGGGTACGAATATGATTACGATAAAGACGAAGGAAGAAATCTTGAGGATGAAACAGGCAGGCGAGATCCTGGCAGCCTGTCACCGGGAAATCAGGAAGCTTATCCGCCCTGGCATCACAACAATGGAAATCGATCAATTTGCCGAAAAGTTTATGAAAGAGCACGGGGCTACGCCGGAACAAAAAGGTTACCACGGATACCCTTACGCGACCTGCGCTTCCGTTAACGACGTCATTTGTCACGGTTTTCCCAGTCAGACACCGTTAGCGGACGGGGACATCGTAACCATCGATATGGTCGTAAATCTGAACGGATGGCTTGCGGACTCCGCTTGGTCGTATGCCGTAGGAAAGGTATCGGAGAAGTCGCAGAAGCTGCTCGATGTCACGAAGGAAGCGCTCTATAAAGGCATTGAACAGGCCGTCGTCGGGAATCGGATCGGAGACATCTCCCATGCGGTTCAGAGCTTTGCAGAGCAGCAGGGGTATGCTGTCGTGAGGGAGTTTATCGGCCACGGCATTGGACAGAAAATGCATGAAGAACCTCAAGTGCCCCATTACGGGCCGCCTCATCGGGGTCCGCGTTTAAAAGAAGGAATGGTTATTACCATAGAACCGATGCTAAATACCGGGACATCCTACAGCAGGATTGATGAAGACGGCTGGACGGCCAGAACGTTCGATGGAGGTTTGTCAGCCCAATATGAGCATACGCTTGCGATTACGAAAGATGGACCGTTCCTATTGACGGAGCAATGACCGATATAGAGAAACGTATATCAAGCAGAAACGCCGGTCGGCGTCCATGTCAGAGGACGAAAAATTTAGAAAAAGGGTTACCCCAAGGCCGATTGAACAGCCTTGCCAGGGTAACCCTTTGTTACGTTAAATATGCGTATCCGGAGATACTTGACTTCCGCGCAAGCGGTGAGTGTGGCTCTCGCCCGCTTCTTCAGCCTGCTTGCGCCCCATGAACGGCCACCAGTTCGCCGGACCGAAGGTGCGGACCATTACCGGTATGAACAGGGGAAGCATGAGCAGCGCGTACATGAACAGTCCGCACAGGACGATCGTTGCGATCTGCAGCAGCGACATGACCCCCGACGGCAGCATCGCGGCGAACGTTCCGCCTAGAATTACGGCTGCCGACATGATGACCGTACCCATGTTTCTCATCGCTTCCAGGATCGCTTCCTGCGGCGTCAGGTGACGGTACTCTTTGAACCGGTCCATCAGGAAGATGCTGTAGTCGATGCCGAGCGCCACCAGCATGACGAAGCCGAAGAACGGAACCGCCCAGCTGATGCCGCTTAGGCCGAGAATCCGTACGAAGATGACCTCCGTAATCGCCATCGAGGTATAGAACGTAACAAGCAGCGACGCGATAAGGTAGATCGGCATGACGATCGAACGGAACAGGATAATCAGAATAATCGATATTCCGATCAGCATCAGAACGACCGTACGCGAATAATCGGCTGCCGATATGTTGCTCAGGTCGTTGTTCATGCTCGTGACGCCGCCAATCGCGATCTGCGCTCCGCTGTAATCCGTTCCTTGAACGGCGCGTTTCACGGCAGCCTCAAGCCCGTCGATTTCCCCCATTGTTTCCTGCGCATACGGATTTCCGCTGAATACGACATCGAACTTCGCGGTTTGCCGGTCCTCCGACATATATACATTCAGAGCGGATTGGAATTCCTCGTTCGCAATAGCTTCTTCCGGAATGTACCAGCCCGTCATTTGCTTGTTCGGCGAATCCGCAAGACCGTTCAAATAACCGCCGGCGGACGCCAAGCCGTCCGATACCTGACTTAATCCGTCCACGCTTTGATCAAGCCCGCTCGTCAGCTCGCCGAGCTGATCGTTTAAGGCGGCGAATCCGGCTTGCAGCTCCTGCTGGCCTTCCGCGAGCTCATTGAAGCCCTGCGTGACGCCCGGCAGCTTCGAGACGATCTGCCCCTGGCCCGCGGCTGCCTGCGCGATTCCGCTTTGCAGCTCGGCAATCCCCGCCGCCAGATGGCCGAGACCGGCTGCCAGCGCCGATTGACCTTCCGAAGCTTGAGCGAAGCCCGCGTTAGCCTGTGTCATACCGGCCGAAATGCCGGCTAGCTGTTCGTTCATCTGCGTCAACTGCCCGCTAATACCGGCGGCGCCCTGCTGCAGTTGATTCAGCGTGCCTAGCGCTTGCTGGTAATCGGCGTCATTCTTCAGCTCCGGATAACGCTCCTGCAGGCCGCTAAGCCCTTGCTCTACGCCCGATAAGCCATCCGCCAGCTTCGCTTGCTCCGACGCAACCGCCTGATAAGCACCCGTCAGCTGGCCGAGGCCTCCGCCGAGCTGACCGTAGCTGTCGAGCAGCTGACCGCTTGCAGCCGCGAGCTGTTCCGCGCTTGCTTGCGCCTGCTTCAGCCCTTCACTAAGCTCGCTTGCGCCAGCCGAGCCATCTAACAGGCCCTGCTGAATTTGCTTCAAGCCGCCGCCCAGCTGCACGATGCCCGCTTTCAGCCGGTTCGTGCCGTCGATCAGCTGTCCGGCGCCGTCAACCGCCTTGTTCAGCTTCGGCGCGTTCTCGTTCAGCGCGCTGCTTGCTTCCGCGAGGCCGTCTCCGATCTTGCCCAGGCCGTCCCCGCTCTGACCGAGTCCGTCCTCAAGCTTCACGACCTGGTCGGCGACGAGAAACTCCTCCATCACTTCGCCGGTAGGACGGGTCGCGCTGCGAACGGCTTTGACTCCTTCCGTGTTCGCCAGCTCACGGCTTACCTGCTCGAGCGCCGCTAATCCGTCAGGCGTATCGAACGGCTTATCGGCCTTCACGATGACCGTTGTCGGCAGCGAATCGCCAGGGCCGAAGCTGTCGGAAATGATGTTGAATGCTTTAACCGAGTCATATTTGTCGCCGATCTCATCCAGCGAGTTGAAGGAGATCGAGCCTTTGTAGGCGGTAAGGAACGGTACGATAATAACCGCCAAAATAAGGAGCGCCCAAAGCGGACGTTTCAACGAGAATTTGCCAACCGTCCCCCACAGCTTGCTCGGCTTATGCTCGAGCGAGCCCTTCGACGGCCAGAACAACGTTTTGCCCAGCACCGCCATGAAGAACGGCACGATCGTAAACAGCGCGATAAGAAGCACCGCTACCCCGACGGCAACCGCTACGGCCGAGCGATACAGCACAAAGGTCGAGAAGCCGATCGACGCGAAGCCGACCATCACCGCGAGCCCGGAGAACAGCACCGTTTTGCCCGCCGTACGATACGTATGAATGATGGCTTCCGTCTTATCGCCGCGATGGGCGAGCTCTTCCTTAAATCGGCTGATCAGCAGGATGCAGTAATCCGTCCCGATGCCGAACAGCACGGCGACGAGGAAAATTTGCGTAAAGTTCGAAAGCGGAAAATCGATATATTCCACCAAATATGCAACGACCGATTGCGATACCAAGTAAGTAAAGCCCACCGCGATAAGAGGAACGAGCGGCGCAACGGCCGAACGGAATACCACGAACAGGATGATCAAAATAAATCCAAGCGTTATGAATTCGGTTTTCTTGAGCCCTTCCTGCGAGCTTTGCACGACATCCTCGGAAATGATCCAGTTGCCGGTGTAATAATGCTCTACGCCAACGTCGGAGATCGCCTCATACAGACCGTCGCGCAGCTCGGTCAGCTCGCGGTCCCCCGCCTCTACGTTAACGAGGGTCAGGATCGTGCTGCCATCTTCGGATACCATCTGCTCCTTCAGCTCTTCGGTATCAAAGTGCGTCGTGACGGAGAGGACGCCTATCGCTTCCCCTTCGCTCTTCAGCTTCTCGATGCCGCTCTTCATCTCAGCCAAATCGGCCTTGGCTAAGCCGCCATCCTTATGGAACACAAGCACGGTCGCCATTCCGCTGCTTGCCCCGGCCTCGCCGCCGCCTCCGATCGCTTGCTCCAAATCGCTGGCAATCGTCGATGAGTAGCCGTCGGGAACGGCAATTTGCCCCTTAGTCCGGACGAGCTCCTCCATTGCCGGCGCGCTGATCATTAAGCCGGCCGCCGCAGCCAGCCACAGAGCCAGCACCAGCCATTTAAACCTCAGTATGATTCTCATCTCTGTACTCCTCTCCTTGCATTAATCTAGCAGCAAGCTTCTCGAAGGTATGGATAAAGCTTAGCGCCTCCTGCTCGTCAAATTGCGTAATAAATTTCGATAGCAGCGTATGAATCTTCTCCTCCATCATGTCGCACATCCGCTTGCCTTCTTCGGTTAAAGCCAAATAGGTCACGCGGCGATCCTTGTCGTCCGGAATCCGGACGAGCAGGCTTTTGTCGAATAAGCGGGTGATGATGGCGGTAATGGAGCTCTTGCCCACGCAGAAGATGTCCGCCAGCTCGGAAGACGTGCTCTTCTCGTTCATCCGCAAATAACGCAGCGTTGCGAATTGATCGATCGTCAGCTCCTCCGGCATTAACTCGCGGATCATCGCATTTAATCGCCGGTTCACGAGGAAATTTGCCGCCTCGTAACGGTCGACGATCTGCTTCAATAATTCTCGATCCACACCGATGTCCTCCCTTTGCGCAAAATGATTCTACTGTAGAATAGTTTAATAATAGAACTATATCAGATGGATAGACTCCTTGCAAAGATGAAGTTTGTTAACATTACGTGAACAGCAGCTGCCCAAACGGCGGACATGCGTTTGCTTTTTGCCCATAATCATCCATATACTTAGGATGTAACAATTGTTTCTATTTTAGGAGGCAGGTTGCATGTACGATATCATTTCACAAACCTAAATAGAGGACGCGCGGGGCCTTTTTAAAACACTAACTGATTTCGTAGATCTGATTTTCGGATTTGAACGGTTTAACTGTAAACAGGCAGAATCACCAACATGCAAAAGAGCTTTCTCACGGCAGCCCTAAGGCTTCCGGAGAAAGCTCCTTATCCATTTAAACCGTTATACCGCAAAGTCATCCGCAGCTGTTTCGTCAGCGCTCGTTCCGTCTGTCGCCGGCTCGCCCGGACGCTCGCCGCGCGGACCTTTGCCGCCGGGACCGCCCTTGCCGCCTTCGCCGCGAAGCGGAAGCTCGCCGTTCACATGCTTCGTTGCATGCTCTACCGCTGCCGCAAGCCTCTCGTCATACTGCTCCTGCGTAATCGTGCCGGAAGCCAACTTCTCGCTCAGCTTCGTTTTTTGTCCGCTGACCATCGCATCAATGACTGTCTGAACCGCAATGCCCTTCTCGGTCGCTATAGCCGCAATCGTCTTCCCTCCCGTAACCTCTGCGCGCAGCTCCTCAACCGTTAAGCTCAGTGCCGACGCCACAGAATCAAGATTTCCTCCGAAGCCGCTCTTACCGCCTGCTCCGTGCTTCCCGAAGCCGAAGCCTTTGGAATCAAGCAGCTTGTCCGCCAGTGTGGCCGCGTCCGGTTTATTCAACGCTTTCGTATCATCCTGCTGTTCGTCTGCTTCGGTATCAGCCTGGCGTGCTGCCTCCGCCGCTTCCAACCATTCCACGAGTTTCGCTTTCAGCTCCTCGCGCGTTTTCCCTTGTTCAACCGCCGCCTCAGCCAGCGTTAGCGTCTCCAGCTTCGTCCGCAGCGCCTCTTCCTCCAAGCCTAAGTAGGTGAGCAGCTGCTCCTGGATTTGCCGGAAGCCGTGGCCGAAGCCGCCCCGTTTGCCTCTGGGATCCTTCTGCTGCGTGCCCGCCTCCGTCTCCGTGTTTTGGGATTGCGTATTTCCGCTATCGACGGTTGCGGCTGCATTTACGTATTGGGTTGTTGCCCATAAACCTCCGCCTCCGAGCGTCAATGTAAGTGCGATAGCGCCTGCCGTCATTGCCTTTGATCTTTTCATGTTAGGGTCATCCTTTCGCTTTCGATTTGTTGTTACACTTTCATCCTAACCAACCAGTCTTAAGCCTTCTTTAACGCGGGCTGAAAGTTGGCTGAATGTGGAAAGCCGCGTTGGCTGATCGTTTGGCAGAGAGATTACAGGGCATCAAGAAGGCGGCATCATTGTTGAACGATGCGAATAAGGATGTACTCATCGAAACGTTAAAACGCAAAATCAAAGCACTGGAGAACGAGAACAAAGAATTACGAGAACAAATGAAAAAAGCTTATGCTCAGATTTACAAAAAATTTTAGTTGCACTTCATGGAGTTAACGGAGGTTAATGACACAAGTAGAGAACATGATTTCGTTGAAATGGGGGAGTGAACCCAACGTCTTTAAGCTGGTTTGGAGTCTTGGCCAACTGAATTTACATTAGATACTTATATAAATTTGTGATATAGTTTTATTCATGGAACCTAAAAATAACCTGACTGAGTTGAACGTTAGCGACTTCGCTATGGTGTTCGAAGATTTAACGAGGATTTTTATTCGGTTGCCGTCAATTGAAAAACTAAGCTTCACTACACTTTCCGTCCTGCACACGTTGTCCCTCAAGAGTCCCATGCGGCTTACTGAGTTGACAGTTAATGAGCAAGTTACGCAGTCGGCAATCACACAGTTGGTGACCCGACTTGAACGAGACGGGCTCGTCGAGCGCCGACCAGATCCAAATGATGGCCGAGTCGTTCAAGTGTATATTACCGCGCTGGGGGCAAATGTTATTGATTCGCGTCGTTTGAATCGCATAACGCAGCTCTCGAAATTCAGTGAAGGGCTCACTCAGGAGGAAAAACGGGCAATTGCATCCGCAATTCCCGCATTGAGGCGTCTGGTCGAACTGGGAACCGATTCGTAGTCTCAGTCGCGGCTGCATTTCCGTTGTTCATACCTAAGTGACGGACGAAACAAACGAATACAAGGAGGAACACTTATGACAACAGCTCCTTTCGTGCTTGAACCGAGTCCGATCTACGTGTCGGATGAGTTACTTGCTGATCTTCAAAATCGTTTAAAGTCCACCAGATGGCCTCTCGATGCCGGTAATGATGACTGGTTTTACGGAGTTAGTCGGAACTACCTTGAGAAACTCGTCGACTACTGGATTAACGAGTTTGACTGGCGCAAATCCGAGAAGGCGATCAACGCCTACGAACACTATAAAGTAAATGTTGACGGAGTTCCTGTGCACTTTATGCGTAAACCTGGCGTGGGGCCTAAACCTGTACCATTGATCCTGTCCCATGGCTGGCCTTGGACGTTCTGGCATTGGTCCAAGGTCATTGATCCGCTAGCGGACCCCGGCGCATTCGGGGGCGATCCGGCTGAAGCATTCGACGTAATCGTGCCCTCACTTCCTGGCTTTGGATTCTCGACGCCACTGCCAAACAATCCAGACATGAACTTTTGGAAAATTGCCGATCTCTGGCATACGCTCATGACCGATACTCTCGGCTATGCGAAATACGCGGCAGGGGGATGCGATGTAGGTGCTCTCGTGACCGGGCAACTGGGACATAAATATAGTGATGAGCTCTACGGAATACATATCGGGTCTGCTCTAAAACTGAGCTTTTTTAATGGAGATCGCGCTTGGGATTTCTCCCGCGGCCGTCCCATTTCCGACAACATCCCTGAGAAAATCCGATCGCAGATTTTGGAGTTTGATCGCCGTTTCGCATCGCATCTCGCCGTTCACGTTCTTGATCCCAGCACACTCGCCTACGGACTGAGCGACTCGCCAGTTGGAATGCTCGCATGGATCTTGGAACGATGGACCAGATGGAGTGACAATAACGGCAACGTCGAGAATGTCTTTACAAAGGACGACATCCTTACACACGCAACAATCTTCTGGGTCAACAACGCCATCGAAACCTCAATACGCGTCTATGCGAACGCTAACCGCTATCCATGGACACCCGATCATAGTCGCTTGCCTGTCATTGAGGCACCAACCGGTATAACCTTTGTGGGCTACGAAAATCCGCCGGGTATCACGACCGAAAATCGCGTACCGAATTTTCTCGACAGCGATCGGGCTCCTTGGTATAAACATGTCAACATCACAGCCCACGAACATGGTGGACACTTCATCCCCTGGGAAATTCCGGACAAGTGGGTTGAGGATTTGCGCCGCACCTTCCGAGGACGTCGATAAATCTAACACCAACCGCCATTGATCACAAATAGGGCTGTCCGACAAATGTCGGCAGCCTGATTAGCGAAAGCGGCGGCTTGCGTTCTGCAACCTGCCTTACGATTCCTTTTTGGCATCCTTCACGGCTTCGCTGCGAACCAAATCGACAAACTCATCGACGACCTTATCGTTATTTTTGGAACCTCCTAATCTTAACAGGGAACGTCCCAGAAAATTGATGCCTTCGTTCTGGCCCGTATAAATAAAAGTCGTCAAATTCTCGTCTACTTTCTTTAACGTAAACCCGGCCTGAATTTTGAACGCCTTCGCCAGAACAAATTCAATTCTTTTATGCTTTAACCGCCCGGTATTCTCATACTCAATGTCCGTAACGATATACGTTTCTTTCCTTTTGCCTTCTTGATAGGTCTGCTGATACGTGGATCCTATTACGCCTTCTTTTAAATCAACCGGCTTATGTTCGATGACATTGGGCATGATTCGCTGAATTTGATCCAAGTCGAACAGCCTCCACACGGTTTCAATAGAAGCCGGAATTTTTATTTCTTTACTCCAAGTAATCATTCTTCTCCCCCGTTTCCTTCGTCAATAAATGAGTCGATGTCTTGAATAATGACCGTGATTTCCTCGATCTGCCGATTCAGCTTCCTCTTCTTCTCCTGTAATATATCCTCCAAGTCATCCAATGAGCGCTTCTCGACGAAATCCTTCATTTCTTGAATCGTAAATCCGAATCTGCGCAAATGAAACAGCAGCCGTGCCATTAAATACGAATGATTGTCGTAATACTTGTAATGGTTAACGGGATCTACGTATACAGGCTCCAGAAGCTTAATGTCCGCATAATATCTCAACGTCTCTTTGGTCAGCTCGGTCATAGAGGCAAACTCGCCTATGCGATACATTTCGGCTCCCCCTTCAGAGTCGATTATAAACAATGTGGCGCACCACGCAGTCAAGGACCCGGCAAGCTTCCGATTCAAGTTTAGCTTATTATGCCAGTATTTCCGAACAAAAAAACGGCAGTCGAGGCCCTCATGGGCCGCAACTGCTACACTCGCTCTTGATCATAATCTCTATAGCCGCCGTTACTCTTGCAGCGCTTCTTCCAACAGTTTAATGATTTCCTCCTGCTCGCCATGCGCCAGCTCATCGATCCTAACGGCTAATGTCGGCAGCATCCACTGCTCGACATCATCCGTGTGGACTCCGCTCAAATGGACATACTCGCTTATATAATGTTGATGATACAATAATCGAAGCTCCCTCTCTACTAACCAGCTAGGAGCATCCGGCGGTACGGCATGCGATTGCAGCATCATCGACGTTCTGGCCACATCCGCGAGCCGGTTCCCTACCAGAACGTTCATCCAATCAATGACAACAGGCCCGTCCGGCGACATCAGAATGTTATCCGGATGGAGATCATAATGGCAGAGATCTTGTCCGTCTTGGAGAACACGAATTTTATCCGTAACGATTTGTTTCTGGCGCTCCGACAGATGCGCAGATCTCTGTACTTTATGGGTAAGCTCCGCCTTGAGATTCGGAGGATAGGCCACTTTGATGCGATGCAGTCCAAAATGAACTTGCGCCAGGATTTTGGCGTTCCGGACGAAGCTTTCCTTCGTTGGCTCGAACTGCCGCAGCAGCGACGAGCCTTGAATACGCTCATAGATGATACCGAATCGCCCCTCATATTCGATAAGGCCTGACGATTTGGGCGCCCGTATGCCTAGAGAATCAACCAAATCCGCATTCTTGGCTTCGTGGACGGCATGTTGGCGGTCATGGAACAGCTTAATGACCTCGGCATGTCCCCATTCAAACACATCCGCAGTATTTCCTTTTCCGATGCATTCCCCTAATTTCATCGTTCACTTCTCTCCCCTGGCCAAGATTCACGATCGTTTGGGCCTTCTTATCATAAACCTGTCGGCATCCCGCACAAATCCATATTGTTCATATAATCCGTGGGCATCCGCCGTCCCCAGGAACCCGGAAAGGTCCTTTAGTTCTTCGCTATGTATAATGGCTTCGACTAGCTGTTTGCCTATGCCCTTACCCCGGTAATCTTTATCGACCACAACATCGCATAACCAATAGGTCGTAGCCCAATCCGTAATAACACGGGCAAATCCAATCTGTCTCTCTCCGTGATAAACCCCGTAGCATAGAGAAGTTTCAATCGATTTATTTATTTTGTTCAATGGCCTCTTGTTTGCCCAATACGAATCCTGCAGAAACCGGTGAATAACCTCCCGCTGCAAGAGAGACTTATCCGAGCTAATCACGTAATCCGTGCTATTTGCTTCCATTATTCATCCCCCGGAACTCTATCGAATCGTACTCCCGCTATTCCGGCACTCGATTTTATTTCCAAATCCGCTCCATGGAGCGTTCGCCGTCCTTCACGCTTATCAGATAAACATCGGGATTGCTTAGATTGCGCCATTCCCTGAATCCGAAGGCGGGATCAATCGATTTTAACATCAACGACATCAAAGCGCCGTGCGTCACGACTGCCGCATTCCGATACGGACCGCCTGCGATTTCCTCGATTACCGCCGCCCCTCTGCACATGGCTTCGCGGGAGGATTCCCCGCCTTCGTATACGAGATCCAGATTCACATAGGTATGCTCTAACAGCTCCATCCAGTTGGGAGCATTCGCCGAACTCAGTACTCTCTCCTTGAGCCTGTCATCCACTGTATAGTCCAAATTCCGTTTTTGGCAAAAGGGGGAAATCGTAGCAATCGTTCGCGCGAACGGGCTGGTTACGACGTAGTCGATCTGTTTCTCCGCCAAAAATCCCGCAAGCCGATCGGCTTGTTCTTCGCCTTCCGCGGTCAATGCGGCTGCGGGCTCTTGCCCTTCCGCCTTGCAATGCCTGATGAGATAAATATTTTTCACCGAGCCATCCTCCTTGCCCATCATATTGGCTACCAGTCCTCTCTTCCGGTATATAAATCAGGGACAGCCGGGTAGAGAAATGTTTACCGCTTGTTTATGATGCTGATTCTCTCTTCCGCGCTTATTGCGTCTATAAACTTAACGAGGAGCGAGATTCGATTCTCCGGGTTTAATGTCTGCCAGTAGTAATCCTTCACTTCTTCTATATCGTCAAATAGAGACACCTCGAACGGTTCTCCGTAGAAGGAAAGAAGAGTTCCATCCGCTTCATCTTGATACGTATGGATGCAATGCCCTT
Organism: Paenibacillus harenae DSM 16969; assembly: GCF_000422465.1. Classification (GTDB taxonomy): domain Bacteria; phylum Bacillota; class Bacilli; order Paenibacillales; family Paenibacillaceae; genus Pristimantibacillus; species Pristimantibacillus harenae. The sequence continues at coordinate 226,289 of NZ_AULV01000013.1, forward strand.
CTCCCGGCACAAAACGATTGAAGTTAAAAAAGTTTCTTACGCAGATTTCCGGACGATTCCGGGAGCTTTTCAAAATGGAAAGCTTATAATTTTGTTGGGCCGTGTCGATCACACCCGATATTCTTGGGGTAAAATGCGGAGCATCCGGCTCATATTCACGGGTAAATAAGGAGCTTTCAAAGGTCTGATTATTCATTAAGCCGTCCATTATCGTTTCCGTCTGGTCGCCATTGGAGACGATGTGGTAAGGTCCCGTTTTCTTCAGCGGGTAATAAATAATCAAAGATGGATCGGTCATCTTGGTCTCATCGAATGCTTTGTTTTTGACAAAGTCCCCTTCTCTTGCAAACACGCGGTTTCGGCTGTTTTCGCTTCTCCCCATAATCCAATACACCTGCACGTAATGCTGCCGGGAAGGCGTCATACCAATGACGATCCCCCGACCGGGGTAAACATTCTCCTTTAGTTTAAGCCAGTTTTCATTTAAAAGCCGGTGATTCATCATCATTTCTCTCCTTTTGTTTAGCAGCATCCTCAATGATCGGTTTACATCCTATTTCGAGAAACGATCTTCCACATTCCGGATCATGCTTCGCGTTGTCCATAGCCGAAATCGACTGCGCTAACCCACGTAGGATGACTAATCCATGTCCCTGACCATTAAACGCTCCAAACGATGATCTTCGATCAGATCAATATTTTTCTTCGTCTCCATGTAACTCCTAATCTGTTCCTTAATATTTGGAATAAGCAGGATGCCGTCTAAATCTGCGATGGGGATCCACTTCACGGCTGACTGGTGAGGATCGGGATGCTCAGGCAAGCGCGGAACTGAATAATCTTTTAATGTACATTCGAAAATAAGATGAAGTCCGTGCCGTTCATTGCTTCCATAATCGCCGGACTGTTTGTGAGGGGCAAATTCGTAGATCAACGCGAGCGGGCCAACGTCCACTTCCGCCGCCGTTTCTTCCCATACCTCACGGGCTACGCCTTCGAGGATGGTTTCTCCCGGCTCCAGTCCTCCGCCAGGCAAATTATAGTGGATGCCATTGTCGTCGTATTCAACAAGAAGAATCGACTCATTCTCGACGATTAGAGCTGTGCATCTAATTCGAACATGCGGGATTGCAGCGCCTCCATTTTTAATTGACATAGCTATACCGTTATTCAGTTCTCCGCTCAGGCTATTGCATTTCATCCAGCTGACTTAAGTTTCTTGGGAGCTCAGGAGCGCCAGCTTCGAAGGAAATGGCCATTCAGATCCTCCGGATCGGCATCGGCCAGCTCACTCCTCTACTCGACAAATAACTCCATTCTTCTGCTCCTGATCTTCATCCCCAAAGATTCATAGAAGGCGATTGCTTCGACATTAAATTCGGATACTCCCAATTCGATACATTCGGCGGATATCTCTCTTGCGTTATCCATTACATATTCCATTAACTTCTTCCCGATTCCTTGTCCCCGGTACGACCTATCCACACAAAAATCGTCAATATGGATATAGTTCCTTGGTTTGAAAATTTGCCGATAAGGAGCCGAATTAATTCGAATCACCGTATAGGCCATAACTGCTCCTGTATCGGCGGCCGCTGCAACGATAACTTTCGCCTTTTCATCTTGCAGCAGCTTTTGATAATACTCCCGGCCTAACGGACACGGATCCGGCGAGTAAATATCCGGTCTGGCCATAACATGCATCTCATGGAGCTGTGCTACCAGCTTTGCTACAGACGGATAGTCCTCTGCTTCCGCCGAACGAATGATCGTATCGATGAAGTTCACTTCCTTTTGCGAAATTTACAGTGCCTCTAGTTCCCTGACGCAGACTCGCCATAATTCTTTATTGTCTCTTGTAATGTCCTATTGCTCCTCTCATCCCAGATAAAACTCATTTCAAAAGTTCCCCGGCGAAAGAACAACGGAAATCTTCTCTTGAACCAATCCTGCATCGGCAGCTTTAATGCCTCTTCGATTTCGACCCAAACCAACTCTCCTTCAGGCGGGTTCTTGCGTATATCCCCCTTAAATGAGGTTGTCAAATAGTTAAATACCATATATCTTAACCCTGTATTCGGGTCGCAAAATTCATCCAGCCCTTTATAAGTAATGTCCGTTACATCCAGCCCGGTTTCTTCTTTGACTTCCCTAATTGCTCCATTAACGATACTCTCCGGAAAATCCACTTTGCCTCCCGGCGCTATGTAACCCGGAAATCCTAATTTGTCGGGTCTATTCATTAATAGCACTTTTGATCCGTCCTGCACCATGCACATGGTGTATAGCTTATGTTCAATAGGATTCGGCAAGATATCCACTCCAATTTCAATTTAAGGCTCCAACCCATCTTATCATTATTCGAAAATTTGGAAAATAAAAAATGGGAGGATTAGAACGCTCTTTAAACCATTGGTTATCTGATCGGGGTAACCGCCTCATCGCCGTCAAAAATTCTAAAGCTCGCATGGAAGAAAGCAATTATTTCCATAATCTGTGATGTTGCGTGAGCGGCATGGATGGCTAACGAGTAATAACGGGTACAGCGGGAAAATCGCCCGCTAAATTCGGCCTATCCGCTAAAAAGTTCAATCTTGCCGGAATTCCTCCCGTTAAATCGCGAGTATCCCCCGCATCAGGCTGTTTCCGCCAAAATTAGCCCCGCAATTTCCCGCTAAGCCGTACCCAACGTTTATCCAGCCGAAAATTGCGGGAGGTTTTCAGATTAATTCGTTCAAACCATGCGGCTGCATTAGTCCTGGGTGAGCAGCTCCGTGAATGATCTCTACCTCCGTTTAAGCAAAAAAAAGAGGACAACCCCAGCCTACTATGAAGAATAACCATAGCAAACGGATTGTCCTCTACCATCATCAAGCCGGCAATGCCGAGCCGAACTGCAATTGATACATCGCGTAATACTTGCCGCGGTGCTCCATAAGCTCGTCGTGATTGCCGCGCTCCACGATCACGCCGCGGTCCAGCACAAGAATCTGGTCCGCATTCCGGATGGTCGACAAGCGATGCGCGATGACGAACGTCGTACGGCCCTTCTTCAGCACGTCGAGCGCCTCCTGAATGATCGCTTCCGTCTCCGTATCGATGCTCGCGGTCGCTTCGTCCAGGATCAGAATCGCCGGATCGTAGGCAAGCGCCCGCGCGAACGAGATGAGCTGCCGCTGACCGGCGGACAGCGTGCTGCCCTTCTCAATGACAGGCGCGTCGATGCCGCCCGGCAATTGGCTAAACATCTCGTATGCGCCGACATCGCGAAGCGCCTGTTCGATCTTCTCCCTGCCGATCGCCGGGTTGTCGAGACTGATGTTCGAGGCGATCGTACCGGTGAACAGGAACGGATCCTGCAGCACGATGCCCATATGCTGGCGAAGCAGCTGCTTCGGGATATCGCGCACATCCGTTCCGTCTATGATGATCCGCCCCTCGTTCGTATCATAGAAGCGGAACAGCAGGTTCAGAATCGAGCTTTTGCCCGAGCCGGTATGTCCGACGAGCGCTACAGTCTCGCCTTGACGCGCATGGAAGGAAATATGCTTCAGCACATACTCATCCTTCTTGTATGCGAACGATACATCGTCGAACCGCACGTCGCCTTTATAGCGCTCCATCGAGCCGGACACAACGTCAATGCCTTCTTCGTCCATCAGCTTGAATACCCGCTCTGCGGATACTCTCGCCGTCTCCAGGTTGGACAGCTGGTTCACGATTCCGACGACCGGCGCGAACATCCGGTTCATATAATCGACGAACGCGTACAGCACCCCGACCGATACGGCCGTGCCCAGCGCATCACCCCAGAACATCCATATCACGACCAAGAACAGCACATTCCGTACCACGTTAACCAGGTTATGCGACGTGATCGAATTCAGGCTGAGCAGCTTATTCTGATACGTAAAGTAATGCTCATTCAGCTCCTCGAATTCCTTCGTCGTTTCTTTCTGGCGGCGAAACGCTTGAATGATCGGCATCCCTTGAATCGATTCGTTGATCATGCCGTTAATTTCGCTGAGCTTCGACCTGATAATCCGGTTATAACGGGCCGCAAACCGGCGGTACACGATAATCCAGACGATCAGAATCGGCACAAGCGGCAGCGCAATCAGCGCCAAGCGCGCATCAAGCAGGAACAACGCCCCGTATATCGCTGTCATGTAAATAATACCCGTAAAAAAGTTCGCCAGAACGGCGACATACAGCTCGCGAATCGCCTCCGTATCGTTCGTGATCCGGGAGACGACCTGCCCCGCCGCCAAATTATCGTAGTAATTTACCGGGAGCCGCTGCGTATGCGCGAAAATGTCGGTGCGCATCTTGCGTACGATCCGGTTAGCCGACGTCTGCAGCATCAGCCGCTGGCCGTAGGTGAATGCCGCGACGAGCAGCAGAAAGCCGAAATACATCGCTGCCAGTCTCAGCAGCGCCGGAAACTCCGGCTTATAGAAAGCGAACAGCTCCTGCTTCGTCAGCTGTGTCACCGGATACGATTCACTCTCTCCCGTCTCCTTGCCGGTGACCGTTAACGTTGTTCCGTCCACCTCGCGTTTTCCGTTCTCTATGCCCAGCTCAGCGTCCAGCCAATAGAATTGACGGCCGACCTGGAGCACGCGTACCTCCTTGCTCTTCTCTTCCATTGCCGCGAAGTGATCCTCGCGCTTATACCATTTCTCTTTATAAAAAACCGCATAAGGCTGTTCTGCCTCGACCTCATGCCATTTCTTCTCGATGCCGAGAATGTTCTGATCGATCATTCGCTTCGCGATCAGCGGTCCGGCCAGCTCTGCGCATACGGCCAGCACAAGCAGCAGCAGCGCGAGAATGATCGGTTTTTTATAGAGCATGGCGTATTGAAACAATCTCTTTCCCGTGTTTCCCATTGTTCTTCACGCCTTTCCTTTATTACGTTTCAATAATGGCTTCAAGCTGCTGGCGGTCATACTGCTCGCGGTACCAGCCGCCTCTCTCCAGCAGCTGTTCATGCGTGCCTTCCTGCACGATCCGGCCTTCGTCGAGGACGATAATCCAATCGGCGTGCTGTACGGCAGACAGGCGATGCGTTGTAATCAGCGTCGTTTTGCCGGCACGCTCCGTACGGATGCCCTCGATTATTTCCGACTCGGTCTTCCCGTCTACCGCGGATAACGCATCATCCAGCAATAATATTTCCGGATCGGCAATAAGCGCCCGCGCAATGCTGACCCGCTGCTTCTGTCCGCCGGACAGGGCAACGCCCTTCTCGCCGACCATCGTGTCCAGCCCGTCAGGCAGAAACCGGATGTCCTTCGCGAACGAAGCGCGTTCGAGCGCCCGCTGCAAATCCTCTTCTGTGCCTTCCGTCAACCCGAAAAATATATTCTCGCGAATCGTCTTCGAGAAGAGAATCGGCTGCTGCGGAACATAACCGATCCAGCCGAGCAGCTCCTCGATCCTCAGGCTGTTCAGCGATACGTCCGAAATGTAGACGCCGCCGCTGCCGAGCGGATACTCCCGCAACAGCTGCTTCAGCAGCGTCGTCTTGCCGCTTCCGGTCCGCCCGACTATGCCGAGCGTCTGCCCTTGGCGGAGCGTGAAGGACACACCGGCCAAGTTATCGACCTGCGACGAAGGGTACCGGAACGTGACGTTCCGGAATTCAAGCGTCGAAGGCTCCTCCACATGGACGGTTTCGCTTGCTTCCTCCACGTCCGGCTTGTAGCCGAGCGTCTCGCTGACCCGGTCGAGAGAAGCATTTCCGCGCTGCATAATGTTTATGAGCTCGCCGATCGCGAACATCGGCCAGATGAGCATCCCCAGAAATACGTTGAACGAAACCAATTCGCCTAATGTGATCTCGTTCCGGAATACTAAGTAACCGCCGTAGCAGAGCCCAATCAAGTAGCTCGTGCCGACGAGTATTTTCATCGTTGGTTCGAACAATGCGTCGATGCGGGCGACCGCGATATTTTTGCTGAGCACCTCGTTCGTCTTGGCGCCGAAGCGTTCCTCGCTCGCTTCCTCCTGCACGAATGCCCGGATTACCCTTACGCCGGACACCGATTCCAGCACCTGATCGTTCAGCTCGCCGAACGCATCCTGCGCGTCCGTGAACCGCTCGTGAATTTTCTTCCCGTAATGCTTCATCGCCAGCGCCATCAATGGCAGCGGGAGCAAAGCGGCCAGCGTCAGCTTCACGCTGATCAGACCCGCCATCATGACAAGAATCGTCAGCATGAATAAAGTGGAATCGATCAGCGTCAGAATACCGAACCCGGCCGTCGTCGCGACCGCCCCAAGATCGTTCGTCGCGCGCGCCATCAGGTCGCCCGTCCGGTTGCGTTCATAGAAGGTCGGCGTCATCCGCAGAAAATGTCTTATGAGCCGCGACCGGAGCAGCTTCTCCAGTACGTATGCTCCGCCGAACAGCTTATAGAACCACACATACGTAATGATGTAACCGACGATCGTCACCGCGATCCAGCCGTACAGTACGCGGTTAAATTCCGACTGCCCGAGTAATCCCAGATGGATGCCGTCTATCGTATATCCGATCAGCCAAGGCGGTATGACGTCGAGAAAGCCCGTCAGGATAAGCAGCGTTATCGCCAGCGCATACCGCTTACAGTTCATTTTGAAAAACCAGCTTAATTTTTTGAGTACACTAAACATATTTCTCTACCACACCTTCCGATATCCATCCTTGCATCAATTTTTCCATAAAAAAGAAGCGCGCCGCCGTAACGACACGCTTCCTTCCGCGTTTGGAGCATGACGCGCACAGGCGGCGGTCAAGCTCCAAAAGCACAGAAAAGGCGCACGGTTACGGTAACGTAACCATGCGCCTCTTGTACCGGGATTCCCCTGGTTTAAAAATCGACGCGCGGATGGATTACGTTATTCATGTTCAAACGATGATTCTTTGCTGCCGACGAAATAAATCCTTTGCCGTTTCTCATGGAACGTAATCCTCCTCTCGATAAAATCTAATTGTCACTTTACCATCCGAAGAAAATACTGTCAATACCCGATCAAGCAAAAAGAAAAAGTTACAACTAAGGACCGGAGAATATTCTCCGGTCCTAGTTTAATATCTATTAACTTATTTTTGATTTCCTTTAAACCATCGAATAGCAAATGAAAGTATAACAAAAACTATTCCTAGCACTCCCATATACATGTAGTAATCAGGACTTTCATTGTTTAAAATACGTCCTAATCCAAAGATTACAGCTAATGGGATACCGACAACGAGAAATATTTTTGATAGTTTCACATACAGCCTCCTATTCTAAGTTGTTATTAGGCGAGGGGCACGTAGGTACACATATACATCATTGTCGCACTACAGATAAATCCGCCCCATCCTCCAGTAATTACACCCAATACAGCACACATTACTACACTACTCCATCCACATTTTTCACTTTCAGACATTGCTGCTTCTGCTTTGGGGGTTGATAAGAGATTATCAACAACAGCAGCTATGCCGCTTTTATTTTCTACAACTTTTGAACCTACGCAACCGCAATCCTCCTTGTTGAATGCTTTTTGATCTTTTTCGAATACTTCTTTAGAACGTGTTACTTCTTTATTTTTCACTTTATTATTTACTGTTATTGTATCTTCTGTCACTACTCCAAAGGTAGCATCTATAAGTTCATTATTATTAAAATCATAGACTACGGTTAGTGACCATCCTGTTTTATCTTGGTTTTCCTTTTTTTCTACATGTTCAAAAGCAAACACGTATACATCCTTTTCAGGAACAAGTGCCATCCCCATGAAATGCTTTTTTAATTGGCCGTAGTTGAGGTCTGAAAAATCGTTAAACCCTTTATTTTGCGATAGGTTTTTTAATACATTATCAATTTCTTTTGCATCCTCCACCATACTCAAAGTTAATTCTTTTTCGTTCGCGAATGAAGTAAAACCGGTATTCAGCATCAATAGTGAAACAATGAGACTTAGCGTTACCAGCACTTTCATTCTAAATTTAACCATGAAAACTTCCTCCTAATAATGATAATTTTTGTAAGACAGTATAAATATACCATTCGAGAATTTAGGTTGTATTTATATTTTTTGTAAATATTAGCTTATTATCTATATGGGGTTCCACCACATGCCCATCAAGTTAAGTAATTATTACACCCCCAAAACGATAAAAAGCTATTCTTTTTGTTAATAAAGGATAGCTTTTTTTCGTTGTCGGGGTATTCGAAAAATTTTAGCTTGATGGGCATTTGGCGGAACCCCTATAATAACATTCTTCCCAGAAGTTCACTCCTATGAGCATCTTACCCGTTAAGGTAACACAGCTGCTGTAGGAAAATTTGTACTGGATTGTACAGTTTTTAAATATCAACTAGGGGTAATACCCGAAAGTGAGGCCGGTCTGGGAAATATTAAATTTCATTAAGCTAATGTTCAGATAGACGCAACTTTCCAGCCACTGGAAACGTTTATTTATTGAAGGGTTTTGGGTGAAGCTCGGTGGCTAGATATATATTATAAAGACTTTGAAATTTGATAAATCAATATTTTCAAACCAAACGGCATGAATGAATACATCCATTAACCTGATATGGGTTACTTTCATTGTTTTCTCCTTGTTCGTACCATTGAGTCTGCCACTTGTTAATTATCCAAATAAATATTGACAGAAAATTGAAATGGCAATAAAATGTAAAGATGGTATAGACTTACTCCATGAAAGCAATCTTTTAACAAATATATTAATAGCTAAAGTCATTTAACATATAATGAAGTAACAATCAATCATTGAAAGGGTGTGTTATGTATGAAGCATAAATCAATTCTAGGAGTATTTTTTGGTCTTGCTTTGATAGCATCCACTGTTTACGCCTCCGATTCAACCAAGCCTTCTTTAAATAATGTACATGAGGTTGAAAAATCGATTCCTGATTACCCTACCAATGAACAAGGACAAACTTTTGGTAGTGGACCATTTCCTGCAGGTGAAGTAAAAGAGCCTGATTTAATTATGGCAGAAGGTGAAAATGGGGTTGTGGGATATGTTAAATCCTCAGATTTAGTACCATCAGTTTCGTCACCAGAAGAAGCTTTGGCACACAATAAATTAATGAAAGAACTTGGTTATAAATCACTCCCGCTATATGAAGCAGACGGAAAAACCATTATTGGTGAATTCAGGATGTATTCTTCTACCAATGGTGATAAATAAAATTTATCATAAAAACTATCTTACAAGAAGTGTTATTTTCAATGAAATGGAAGAATTTAGCTTCTAAAGTGACGGGAATATCTATCTTGTCTATCTTTTTAATGTCAGCAACAGTATTTGCTTATACAGCAGAATCACCGAAGTCAACAAAAACACTTTTTGGTTATACTTACGATGCTTATTCAAGAGCACATGTTGAACCATGGACTTCAACAAGCGATCATGTTTTTGCTTCTACATTAATCTTAACACAGAACTCTGATTTTGTTCCCGTTGGTTATATGGGTGCACAAGCACGTTTATACAGTATAACTGGAGTGTTAAAAGATTCAAGCACTGTGAAATATAATTCAAGTTCAAGTAATAATTTAGTAGTATTTACACCGCTAAGATTACTAACATCCGATACATACTATTCGCAAGGTAGAGCTGAATTTTACAATGGTAATAGTTATGAGGGCCTTAGTATAAATATGTCTCCTCGTGTTACTTTATCAAATACAAAATCCCTTTCCGTAACTAATCCATTGCCAGATAACTTGAAACAGCAAGAAGAATATGCTGTAAATAATAATGGAGAAACGTTTGGTTCCGCTTTATTAGAAGCTAAAATAGGAGAAGAGCCAGATTTGATTAGTGCATTGGGCACCAACGGAATTCAAGGGTATGTCAAGGCTGACGATTTATTTCCAGATGTATCCGATCCTCAAGAGGCACTTCGTAGTTACAGTGTTAGCGCAATAATTCCTTTATATGATACGGATGGTATAACAGTTATTGGTGAATTCGAAATGAAAACCGAAGAATCGATTCCGGTAAGTAATTAACATACTAATGACTTAAAAGAAGATGCAGCCTTCTTATTCAGGCTGCATCTTCTTTTATTCAAACGTCTTGTTTGATAATCATGAGATGCGTACTGGCTGCCTTGATCCGTAAGGCCCAAGAAGGCCTCATACAGGGGTACCGCCACATGCCCATCAAGCTAAGAAGAATCTATACTCCAAAATAGGAAAATAAGCTATCCTTTCTATATCAAGCATAATTCCATAGAAAGGATGGTTTTCCATGAATTCTCCACTTTCTATCAGCGAAGAAATGCATTTATTAGCCCAACAGCTTCAACATCATTTTTCTCCTACCCAACTTGAGGAACTCGCTAGAAAAGCTGGATTCGTCCAACGAAAAAGCAAATATACCGCGCAGGATTTGGTTTCCTTATGTGTCTTTTTAAATGAGCATGTATCGATGACTCCCCTCGCACGATTATGTAGCCAACTTGATGCCTCCAATCATCTTTCGATGAGCGCAGAAGGATTGAACCAGCGGTTCAATCCTTCTGCAGTTGCCTTCCTTCAATCCCTTTTTTCAACACTTCTCCAAAAAAAAATCTCGACTTCTTTCTCGCTACCTTGTGAATGTAACTCCTATTTTCACCGAATTCGTATTCTGGATTCGACTGTTTTTCAACTTCCAGATCCCTATGCCGAACGTTATCAGGGATCCGGAGGAAGTTCTCATACGGCTGGTATGAAAATTCAACTCGAATACGAGTTAAAAACTGGAGAATTTTTACAAGTGGATGTTGGCCCCGGAAAAAACAACGACGGTTTATATGGTTCAAAACGAGCGAAAACGGTGGAAATGAACGATCTTTGTATTCGAGATTTGGGCTACTTTAGTTTAGAAGACTTCGAAGAAGTGGAGCAGCGTGGAGCTTTTTATGTTTCGCGGTTAAAATTGAATGTCCGTGTATATGAACAAAATAAGGAAGTTGAACAATTCAAAGATGGCAAGGTAAAAAAGCAATCGTTGTACAAAGAAATCGATTTGGAAGCTATAATGAATCGTCTTCAATCCGGAGAAATGGTTGAACTTCCCGAAGTGTATCTGGGTCTCTATAAAAAATTTCGCACGCGGCTTCTCATTTGCAAACTTACGGAAGAACAGACTCAAAAGCGGCTCCTGATGCGTGCTAAACAGGAGAAAAAGAAAAACATAACCTATAAAGAACGAACAAAGCGTTTAAGTGCCATCAATATCTACATGACCAATGCCCCTGACATCTATTTAAAAAAAGAGCATGTCCATGACCTGTATTCCCTACGCTGGCAAATCGAGATCTTATTTAAAACATGGAAATTCATCTTCCATATCGACCGGTGTAAGCCGATCAAAACTGAACGATTTGAATGTCATGTATACGGGCAGTTGATCGCCATTTTGCTTAGTTCTACTCTCATGTTTCAGATGCGTAGGCTTTTGCTGTTGAAGAAAAAGAAAGAAGCCAGTGAATTCAAAGTAATCTGTATCTTAAAAGAATATTTTCTTTCTCTACATGATGCCATTAAAAAACAAGCGGATGATGTCCAGCGAGTGCTTCTCCAATTCTTTCGGATGATTGAAAAGAATGGACGTAAGTCACATCGGTATGAGAAGAAAACCGTATTTGACATTCTAGGTGTAGTCTATGAGTGTAGACAGAAATACCGATCTGCTGCCTAGAAATTTGAAATATCAAAAAAATGAAGCGGCGAAGGCTTGTTTAAGTCTGTACAAAATCCAGTTCTAAGCTAATTGATTTGGATCAAGTGACGAACTTTAGCATCTGTTCCTTTTTCTTTGTTCTTAGCTTGATGGGCATGGGGTTCCACCAGCAAAACGCATATTTACAACGCTAAAGAGATTCAGACAAAGTTGCTCCTCGTTCGAATGATGCGGCCTATGTGAAGCTCAGTAATAACGTACAGCTCGACCATGTATTTACCATCCGCGAGTATCGAACGTTGGGGCATGGCAATACCCTCTCTTATGGCGGTACTTCCTATACTCTCGCTGATTCCTCGATCCTGCGTTTCGACGCCAAAACGGTCGTTGAAGTGCGTCAGACGCTTTCGGGAGAAGTGTTCCTTTGGCATCGTGATCAGGCTCTGCTACTCAAGAAAACAGAGCGGCCGGAACGGAAGCAACAGCAAAAGAAAAAGGCGAGTTCTGCGCTCCAACGCAAACCCGCCGACAATCATCCGTGGAAAACCACGTATGATACCAACCTTTCTAAGGGTAACACAAAACGCAGCGCCTTCCAAGACGCTATGTATTCGCAACACAACAGTTATTCAGAGGCCCCCTGGTAAAGGCGGCCTCCATTCTAACAAGTGACATTTTCACTGCACAGTTAGAGTGACATTTTCACAGACGATTGACATACCCATCAGGTAACAATTTGGTCCTGCTCGTCCCAAGCATCCCGTCACAAATCGTTGCGGTTTGCTGTGATTGAAATCACAAGTCCGCCTCCAACACGTGTATATACTGAAATTATTAAGCAGACTACGCAAGTTTATCGCACAACGATGCTTTTGATGTGAAGCTTTGCTTCATCAAACTTTTCTGGAGGGGATCTGCATGTTAAGCGAACAATCCGTTCAAATTATTAAATCCACTGTGCCTGTACTAGAGGTGCACGGCGTTACCATTACGAAACGCTTCTACGAGCTCTTGTTCACCGCTCATCCGGAGCTGCTCAACCTATTCAACCACGCTAACCAGAAGCAGGGCCGCCAACAGACCGCTTTGGCTAACACCGTGTACGCCGCTGCTCTGCATATCGATAACCTGGCTACCATTATTCCCGCCGTTAAGCAAATTGCGCATAAGCACCGCAGCCTTGGCGTAAAGCCGGAGCATTATCCGATCGTCGGCAAATATTTTCTCGCGGCGATTAAAGACGTGCTGGGGGATGCCGCAACCGACGAGATTTTGAATGCGTGGGCTGAAGCCTATGGCGTGATCGCGGACGCTTTTATCGGGGTTGAAGCCGAAATGTACGATCAGACGCACAAGCAGTCCGGCGGTTGGGAGGATTTCCGCGCATTCCGCGTGGAGCGGAAGGTGAAAGAAAGCGACGTGATCACTTCCTTCTATTTCGTTCCGGAGGACGGAGGTGCGATCGCAGCCTTCGAGCCCGGCCAATATGTAAGCATAAAGATTGAAATTCCTGACGATAATTATACGCATATCCGGCAGTACAGCCTCTCCGATTCACCCGGCAAGCCTTACTACCGGATCTCCGTGAAACGCGAGGACGCAGCGCAAGGACGTCCTGCCGGCAAAGCGTCGAATTACTTGCATGAACATATCGCAGAAGGCAACACCGTTTATTTGTCGGCACCTGCAGGCGATTTTGTTCTGGATCGAAAGGACGAACGCCCTGTCGTGCTCCTTAGCGGCGGCGTCGGCTTAACGCCTATGATCAGCATGCTTAATACGCTGGTCGAGAAGTACCCGCAGCGCCCGGTAACGTTCATTCATGCCGCGCAGAACGGCAAAGTCCATGCGATGAAAGAGCATGTGGACACGCTGGCTCGGAAGCATCCGCAGCTATCCGTCTACTACTGCTATCAGCAGCCGACCGCTAAGGACCGTGAGCAGCATGCTTACAACAAAGAAGGCTACATCGATCTGCCGTGGCTGAAATCCGTTATCGCGGAGCCGAACGCACGTTATTATTTCTGCGGTCCGATTCCGTTCATGCAGACGGTTAACCAAGCTTTGCAGGAATGGGGCATACCAAGTCCGGACATTCATTTTGAATTTTTCGGTCCCTCCGCCAGTCTGGAGCCAGCAACCGCCGTCCGTTAATTCGAATCCTTCGCCTTCGCGCGCAGCAGCCGGTTCACCGTCTCGCGGCGTAGGCCGATCAACTGCCCGATCTCGTCCTGCGTCAGGATGTCCGTCAGCGCCGCGGGTCCGATATACGTCTGGAACCACTGCTGCAGCTTAAGCAGCTTATCGGCCGGGGCAACCTGCGTTAATTGGTCGATCCGATGCTGCATCATACGCAGCTTACTCTGCAGCAGCAGCGCGATTTCTCGGCTTTTCTCCGGGCTCGACATCAGATCGTCATACCACTGCTGCGGCGGTATCCGCTCAATCTCGCACGTTACAAGCGCAATGGCCGTTCCATGATAAGGCATCGGGCTGATCAAGGAATGATGCGGAATCCTTTCGCCCTCTACGATAATATTAACGAGATAAGGATTGCCGTCCTCATGCACGCGGACAATCTTGAGCAGGCCGCTCTTCACATGAAAGAGATCCCCGGTCTCGCCTTGATGAAACAGCGTTTCGCCTTTATGCAGCAGCACGATGAAGCCTCCTTCTTCTACAGCCCGTCCGGCCTGCCGGCGGGCTCTTTTTTACAGCAAATCCCGTGTTCAAAAAGATCCGCCAAAGCGGGAACCGATTCCGCCCTGTAGCTTACTCCTTCCACTCCTCCGGCAGCAGTCTCTGGTACTGCGGCTGCAAGTAACGGTCATCGATGAGCACAAGCGTGCCACGATCCGTCTCCGAGCGGATCAATCGGCCGCCGGCCTGCAGCACTTTATTCATGCCGGGGAATACGTAGGCGTAATCATAGCCGCTCTTCCCCTGCTCGTTAAAATAATCCTTCAGCATATTCCGCTCCACCCCCAGCTGAGGCAGACCGACTCCCACCACAATGACGCCGACCAGCCGGTCTCCGGCAAGATCCACCCCCTCAGAGAACACGCCTCCCATGACGGCAAAAGCGACTAAGGACCGCTCGTTCCCCGCCTGAAAGGCAGCAAGAAACCCGTCCCGCTCCTCCTCCGGCATATCCGGCCTCTGCAGCAGCACATCCGCTCCCTCACCGGAATCCGACCATTCCATCAACTCCATATACGTCTCATAGACGGCATTCATATAGGCATAAGACGGGAAAAACACAAAATAATTGCCCGGTCTCTCGCCCACCAGCCGCTTAATAAGCTGCGCGATCGGCAGCTTCGATTCATCGCGGTCGTTGTACCTCGTCGACAACGGCTTAACGATCACGTCAAGCTGCTCCTTCGAGAACGGCGACGGGACAGCCAACGTATAATCTTCCTCGCCCGCGCCGAGCATGTCCATGTAATACGAGACCGGCGACAGCGTTGCGGAGAAATAGACATGTGACCGGTAGCCCTTGCCCATGTGCCGGAGCAGATGCGAAGGGTCGAGGCAGAACAGCTTCAGCCGGACGTCGCTCTTCGACAGCTCCGTATACACGACGTAACGCTCGTCGTACAGCTTCGCCGTGCGGATGAAATTTTGCGCGGCAAAATACGTATCGAGCAGCAAGCCGCCTATACCGATCCCAAGTGCCTGCTCGGCAGCCGCCGCGAAGGCCTCCGCGAGCGCGACCAGCTCATCCGGCAGCTGCCGTTCCACCAAATGAGGCGCTCCGTCGCTCCGCTTCCGCAGCGCGATAAAATAATCATTAACCGCCTTCGCCGCCCGGAAGCCGGTTTCATGAACGCCCTTCAGCTCCCGCTGCAGCGCAAGGAACGGCGCTTTCGACAGCTCCGCCGAGAACATGTCCCGCGCCCGGTCGACCAGATTATGCGCCTCATCGACGAGCAGCGCCGTCCGCTTCTTCTGCTCGGCATACTGGCGTTTGAACGAAATACGCGGATCAAATATATAATTATAATCGCAAATGACGGCATCCGCCGCGTAAGCGGCGTCCAACGAAAACTCGAACGGACATACGCGATGCTTGCGGGCGTACGCTTCAATGACCGCCCTCGTCATGATCGATTCATGCTCGAGCAGGTCCAGCACCGCGCCGTTAATCCGGTCGTAATAGCCGTCCGCATACGGACAATGCTCTTTCTCGCAGCGCACCACGTCCTGGAAGCAGATTTTCTCCTTGGCCGTAATGGTAACCGCTTGAAGCTGCAGCCCCTTCGACCTCATGAACAGCAGCGCGTCCTCGGCTGCCGCTCTCGTCGTCGTGCGCGCCGTCAAATAATAAAACCGCTGCAGCATGCCCGCTCCTATCGCTTTGACCGCCGGGTAGGTCGTCGAGATCGTCTTGCCGATGCCGGTCGGCGCTTTCGCGAACAGGCGCACGCCCTCCTCGATCGACTTGTAGACCGCTCCGGCCAGCTTGCGCTGTCCCGCGCGGTACGACTCGAACGGAAAAGCCAGCTCCCGGATGCTCTCATCCCTCGCCTGCTCATGCCTGCGCCGCTGCTGCGCATAAGGAGCGTATCGCGCCGCTACCTCATGAACGTACTCCTCCAGCTCCGTATAGCTGTACTCCCGCACGAAGCGCCGCTCCTCCTCCGTATCCGTCTGCACGTACGTAAGCTGCACGCGCATCGACGGCTGCTCTTGCTCCTTGGCAACCATATAGGCGTAGAACAACGCCTGCGCCCAGTGGACCGCATAGCCGTCCCCCTCGATCCGGTCCAGGTCGCCGCCGGTCGATTTGATCTCATCGACCGTAAGCATCGGCTCCGTACCTAGCAGCCCGTCGCATCTTCCGTCCACCGCAAACAGCAGATCATCCACCCGGATGTCCGCTTTCACGTAAACCTCCTTGCGATCCTGCTCGCCGTAAGACCGCTGCACCCGCTGATGCGCCTTCGTTCCTTCATGCATCGTATCGATCGCATTTAACCGGACATCGATGCTTCCGCTCAAAAACACATATTCCACTAAGTGCCTTACCGATATCTCGACCGTCGCCTTGGTTAACATAACGAATTTCCCGCTCCCATGAAGAACATTTGTTCCTCAATTGTACCACATTGCGGATTTCATTATTAGATTAGGCTTGACGGGCTTTCGGCGACTGGTCAATAGTAGGGATACATTCATAAGCATCGCGTTGAAATTGGTTGCAGGAAATCGAATTCATACAGGAGTGAACAACATGAGGAAATGGTTCTATATTGTCATTCTAATGGCGATTAGCGGTCTTGTCGGCTGTAGTACAGGGGAAGAGAAAGACATTCAGGAGATTAGATTGGAATGCACGGAGCTATGCCAACAGCTCGAGAAACCGCCACTTCAAGAGAAAGTTGTGACGGATGCGGATGAAATAGACATTTTTAAGAAGGCAATCAATCGTGCGGTGAAAATGGGCGGCGAGCTTGATTACGGCGTCATGTTTTTTATGCATCTATCGTATACGGACGGAACCAAACAGAAATACGCATTAAACATTACGCGTGAGGCGGGCCAATCCGGACTGCTTGTCGATACGGCGAACAGCGGGCAAGGATATATTATACCTGAGGATATTTCGGAAGCGTTAAGTGAAATTATATATGGGAAGTAGGCGGCTGGCCGTATGGTCAGCCCACAGCACCGGAAGCGCTATAATGCATCTCATCCAAGATAAAACATTTCTTGGCGCTTCATCACCGTTTCTATCCTGTATTTCATCCATGATAAAATCATTTCTCGGCGTATCATCCCTCCTATACTGTATTCCATCCAGCGTAAATGCTCCAAACCGTCCATTAGCTCGCCAAAAGTGCTTTTTTGATGCATAAAATACAGGATAGCGCGCAATCTGGGCAGACTCCGGGTAAATGACTGTACGAAATACAGGATAGCTTCGTACAAAACCTGGAAATTACATCTACATCTACTTCTACTTCTACTTCTACTTCTACTTCTACATAAGTTTCTACATTTACTTCTACATCTTGTTATAAATCTTCACCTGCAACTGCATCTTCATCACATAACCTTCTTCATCACACATACATCTCCATCACATACCATCTGATCTATTCGGCAGTGGACAACATAAACCCATCCGCGAACAGCACTAAGAAGGACGCCGGAGCGCCCCTATTTTGATACCGGATTTCACAGCAGATCTGTCGTGTCCTCCGTTTTCACAGCAACTGCTCGATATCTCACATACCTCCGGCCATCACACCAACTCAATATCTTCCTCGTCCACGATTTCTACCATATCCAAGAAATCCTCGGTCTCTTCCTCCGGATGATTGCCTACGCCGTTCAGCAGGTCCGTTCCGTGGAACTCATCCCCCGGCGAAGCGGGATCGACCGGGCTGTTGCTCGCGACCGCATCCGCGTCGGGCACGGCGGCCAGCTCCTCCGATATTTCTTCCGGCGTATCCGCCTCGGAGTCTCCGACTCCCGCCTCCAACGCTTCCGGCACATGCGATTCATGCACGCGCGCGACGTCATGCTCCGGATATTTCTCCTTCAGCTGGTCTACCGCATTCCGCACACCGCCGCCCAGTACGTCCTGCGTGAACAATCCAAATTCAGGATCGATGTCCCTCTCCGTTACTAAGCTGTGAGGCTCATGCTCATGACGATCGTTATCCTTGGCCACTTTCATTACCTCCTCTAATCGTATCCCCCCTATAATACCCAAATCCGTTATTGTTCTAACCATAGGCCAAAATCGCAATCGTCGCGTTATCCTGATACGGCCTCCGCCAGACAAGCACCTGCCGCAAAATATATTCGGCGGCACGCTGGGGCGGCAATCGCACGGCTTCCGCAAGAAGAGGCTCTGACAGCACATCATACAGCCCGTCGCTGCACAGTAGAATCCAATCCCCCGCCTGCAGCAGAAGCGGCTCCCGATTGGCGTCGATCTCAACCAGCTTCGGGATGCCTAAATAGCTGGTCAACAATTGGCGCTCCGGATGCGTGTCCGCCTCTTCCTGCGTCATCACGCCCGCCCGAACCCGCTCCTGCAGCCGATTGGCATAGACGTGGTCTTGGGTCAGCTGGGTAAGCCCGCCGTTCCTGTACAAATAAATGCGGCTGTCCCCGACGGAGGTCCAATAAAGCCGCCCCTCCTTAACAGCCGCGGCAATGAGCGTAGTGCCGACGCTCCATTCCAGACCGTGCTGCTTCGCCAGCTCGTATACCGCCCTGCCCGCCTCCCGCAGCGAACGCTCGAGCGCTTGCGGAACAGGCTCATCGGATGTTTTGCCCGTATACGCGCTCAGCATAGTCTGAACGGCAAGCCGGCCGGCTTCGCCTCCCATGGCGAACCCGCCCATACCGTCGGCCAATACCGCCAATACGCCATGGCGTTCAATCGCTTCCGGGTTGTCTATCGGCGAGAAACACCAGGCATCCTGCTGCTCCTCCCGGGCTCCGATATGCTGGGCATTACCAGGTATTACCCGGAGCCCGCTCTTGCCCGCGCCGGACAAGGCAGTCGCTTCCGCCCCTTCTCCATGACCCGCTTGCGCGCCGGTTGCGCCTGACTTGCGACTTGCAAGCCTACGGGCAACGATCAAGACCGCCAGCAAAATAACAGCGGCAAGAATCAAGAAAATAACCGTCAGCTCATCGCCCATCCATTTGTTAGCCATATAGTCCCCCTGCCTCCGATACGAATCTTTCCGGATATTATATGGACATTTTTATTTAGGGGACTGGGGAATTATGTCAGACATTAAACTTCCTTGGCAACTACAGCCGATTGCCTGCTTGAGCGGACCGTATTGAAAAAAAAGCCCTTAAAGCAGCTAACACTGCTTTAAGGGCTTTGGCTTGTTTATTTCCCTTCCGGCTGCCGGAAATACGGCTTGACCGTGTCGTAGGCAAGCTTTGGCCTGCGGTACCGGTCTACGATGCCTTTGCTGTTCTGCGTGCCCGCCCGGGCAAGGAGCCAGCCGGTTCCTTCCGTAACGCGGCAATCGCAGAACTGCCAGATGAACATGCCGGAAATGAACGGACGTTTCGTGTACGCATCGAGATTGCGCCCGATAATATCGGCCTGCCTCTCCTCCGAGCCTTTGACCCGATTCAACGGATCGCGCAGTCCGTAATGGCCGTCGCCGCCGAATTCGCTCATGATCATCGGCTTGCCTAAGCCGCCTAGCTCGTCGGCCCATCCGCGCGCCTGATCGCTCAGCTCGCCCGGATCCTCGTCCCCGTACCAGAGCGGATACAGATTGAACGAGACGATATCGGCCAGATCGAAGCAAAGCTCCCTCTCACGGTGATGGCTGGCGAATGTGAGCGGGCGCGAGCCGTCCAGGCCGCGGATTTGCTCCAGCTGCTTTTTGTACATCGCCCGGCCCTCGTGCGTGTCGCTGGCGCACTCATTGAGAATCGCCCAAATGATAATGCTCGGATGATTATAGTGGCTCTCCACCATCTCGCGGTTGCAATCCTCGCATTGCCGCTCGAAATTCGGATTTTTCATCTGCTCCAGACTTAAGCCGCGCGCGTGATTCTCCTCCCACACGAGCAGGCCGCGCTCATCGCATAGATCCAGAAAGCGCTCATCGTTGGGGTAATGGCTCGTCCGTACCGCATTTGCCCCCGCTTCGACCATCAAATCGATATCGTGGACCATCAGCTGATACGGGAACGATGCGCCGACGATCGGATGATCCTCATGGCGGTTAAAGCCCTTCAGAACGACATCCTCCCCGTTCACTTGAATCCGGTTATTCAGCGTCGTCACGGTCCGGAAGCCGACTCGCTCGATTAAATCGTCGACCGGCTCCGCGCTTCCTTCGGCATATAGCGTCATTTCCAACAGGTACAGCTGCGGATTCGTCTGCGACCATGCGTGAACATCCGGGAACGAATGGGTCAAAGCAATAGCTTTCACCTGTCCGCCGCCAATTTGAACAACGTCTGCCGCCAATTGTTCGTCCGCCAGCTGCCCCCGCAGCTGAATGGAACTCGTCTCAGTACCGATGTTACGGACATATACGGTAATATCCGCTTCCCAAACCCCTTTAGCCATCCTCGGCGTAAAAGCGATTCTCTCCATAAACAGCTCGGATACATACTCGACCGATACCGGACGAATAATGCCTCCGTATGTATAATAGTCGTTCGGCACGTGAAGCGCGGAGGCTTCGCTGAAGCTGTTATCAACCTCAACGGCCAGCTCATGCCTGCCGGCGGGAACATGGGCGATAACGGCGCTAAACGGCGTATAAGCATTATAATGGTGCGCGACGTGGTTTCCGTTAAAATAAACGTCTGCGGTATGACTCACGCCTTGAAAGCTTAAACGAAGCGCAGTATCCTTCGCGACCTCAACCGTCCTGCGGTAAGCGGCCTTCCCTTGATAGGTGCCGAACCGGGGATGCATCTCCCAACAGCCCGGAACCGGCATTTTATAACGTGGATGGCCATCGGCGGGCTCCGGAATATTTCCGCCCAGCGGCTGGAATTCCCACTCTCCCTCCAAAGACTCCACCTTACGTACGTTATGGGTATTGAATAATCGCAGCATCCGTCAATCTCCTCCTCTTTCGTCATCGAACAGCGTCCGCTACCCGTATCATACGAGAAACCGGGGATCGCTGTCCATGATGAGATGTCCGCGCCCCGGCTTTCCAGCACGATTCGCTTCGGTTCCCTTAGGTCGATGGCCCCCTGCACGGCATGGTCCCCAAATTGCAAAAAGCGGTATTTCCCTATTTGTCCATATATTTGCGCGGCCTCATATACCGTCATTTCTTGGTACAAGCTAATCTCCTTGGCCAACTGATGCATACGCCCGCCTCCTTTCAACCAAAAACAAATGGAAATTTCAAGCTTGTCTGATCGCATCCGTTCATGTTATTATACTACTTGTGTCCAAGACACAAATGATGAATGTGTGGAGCCGTGGTGTAGAGGCCTAACATGCCTGCCTGTCACGCAGGAGACCGCGGGTTCGAATCCCGTCGGCTCCGCCATATCCATTTTCGATGCATGGGGCAAGTAGCTGCCTCAACTTACATAACCTAGAGAACACCGGGCAGAGCGACAATTCTGCTCTTTTTTGTATTCTTCAAGGAGCGTGAGAATATGACCCGCCGCGGACGTTTTGCACCAACCCCATCCGGACTGCTTCATATCGGCAATGCATTCACCGCCCTCGCGGCCTGGCTGCAAATGCGCCAGGCCGGCGGCGAATTCGTGCTGCGCATAGAAGACATTGACAAGGCCCGCTCCCGCGCCGCCTATGCGGAGCAGCTGCAGGACGACCTGCTCTGGCTGGGTCTCGACTGGGATGAAGGGCCGCGGATCGGCGGCAGGTTCGCGCCATACGAACAGAGCCGGCGCGAGCGGCTGTACGAGGAGGCGCTTGACCGGCTGCAGCAGGCCGGACGGCTGTATCCGTGCTATTGCAGCCGGAGCGAGCTGGCATCCATCGGCAGCGCGCCGCACGGGCTGGCCTCAGAAGGTGCCGCCTATCCCGGCTTCTGCCGCTCCCTCTCGGCCGAGGAGCGCCAAGCTCGGGCGGCGAAGAAGACGCCCGCCCTGCGGTTCATCATGCCGGCGGACGCGCCATTGTTCCGGGATACGCTGACCGGGCAGCAGAGCTGCGCGGGCGAAGCGTCTCCCGGCGACTTTGTCGTCAAGCGTGCCGACGGCATGTTCAGCTACCAGCTCGCCGTTACGGTCGACGATGCCGCTATGGGCATCACAGACGTGCTGCGCGGCGCCGACCTGCTTGATTCAACGCCCAGGCAGCTTGCGCTGTATGAAGCGATTGACCGTACGCCTCCGGACTTCGCCCACGTTCCGCTGCTCGTCGATGCAAGCAGCCGGCGCCTGTCCAAACGCGATCACTCGCTTACGCTTGCCGCTCTGCGCGGCGCAGCAGTGCCGCCCGAGCAACTGCTCGGCAGACTGGCCCATCTGGCCGGCTGGATCGACCGGCCGGAGCCGGTTACCGCCCGGGAGCTCGTCCAGGCTTTCGGACCGGTCCGCCCTGCGAGCGACAGGCTCGTCATTAGCGACCAGCTCCGGCAGGCGCTTACGGCAGGCTAAGCCTTATAAGCGAAGCCGGCTGCCTATCCAGGGTGGGCGGCAGCCGGCTCTCTTTTTCATTCGATTATGGTTTAAGCCAAGAGCCCCTTAAGTATTATGAGTTAAGCTCAGAACTTCAGAATCCCCGGAAGCAAGTTAACGGGAAAAACGCCTGCTAATCTCGACGTAACTCTTCATTTAGCAGAGTTAAAGGGAATTTCTACCTCTAATAGAGAGAATTAACTAGCTAAGGACGGAAATCCACATTATTAACGTCATCTTTTCCCGTAATAGTTCGAAAGAACATAACGGGGATTATTTAAAGGGAGATTTTCCTGCTAATACCGTTTGTTCCACCTAGACTTCCTTAACGCACGCACATACCCAAAATAGAAAAGCGTAAGACTCATCATCCCGCATAACGGAATCCATGGACAGCCGCCGATTATAATCTGCATGAAGCCTATAAGCATGGCAATCAAGCCCGCTTCCATGCAAAAGCCTCCGCTATCCGCCGCCAAGCTGTTGAAATCAACCAAGCATCGTCCGCGCCTTACGCTGTCCCCACGGTTTAAACACCGAAATGGCAAACATCGCCGCCAGAGATATGATTTGCAGAATAATGCCAGCCAGAAGCTGCCCATTGTTCACCGTAAACGATGGATTCAGCCAGACATCCAGTCCTTCCGCCGTTACGATCGTTACAGCCTTCAATGTCCATTCATACATACCAACGATGCCGATACCAATCGAAACGACCGTCAACAGCTCTTTGACGATTATCCAATAGAACTTGAACAATCCCCAGCCCGTCATCACGGAAAGCAAAATTCCCGTTACGACAGTGCCAATCGTCGATGCCCGGACGGATGAATCAGCCAGTACATGCATGGCATTGTAGCAGGCTTTTAGTATATCCTCGCTGTCCGTGTTCGCCGCCGCGATGCTCAGGATCAGAAAGGCGATCGTCACCCCGAACATAATCGACGCGAACAAAATGTGGAGCGTTAGCAGCCATCTTTTTGGCGTCAACCCAAGCCTTTTCACCTAAATCGCCTCCAGTCTCCCTTATTCATTCCTCTATTATCATAGGGGCAAGGTGTAAATATCCTCTAAATGAATTATAAAAAAAGGATAAATAGCTTTTGGATATCCTGCTGTCTATAAACCTTTAAGACCTGATGGTGTCAATAGGAATAAATCGGAAGACGAGATGGAGGATGAATCTTGTTGAGCAACTATGCCCGGGATAACATGCAGCGTTATTCGGGCTGGCTTTTTTTGGCGGTAAATTCACAATAGAGAGCGTTGCTCCTGAAGAGCGGCCGTTCTTGAGAGGTGAAGTTGGCGATCCGGAGTAAAAAAGTCTAACCGAGGCGAGCTAAGAGCGTGTGATATTAATCTCTTTCGAAGCTATAGAATCAAAAAGGACGCCTATCCCAGGCGCCCTTTCCCTCTTACCCCTGAACAGCCGCAGCAGCCGACCGTTTCAAATACAGATAAGCGCAGCCTATCGAGAGCAAAACGACGACCGCCAGTGCCCAATAAATGTTGCTGTAAGCCGAGGTCAGAGGAAGATCCTTCTGCCAGGTTAACGCGCTTGCCGTCATCGCGACTCCGAAAGCCCCGCTGAAAAACTGGAGCAATTGGAACAGCCCCATGCCCGAGCCGATTTGCGATTTATCCAATATCCTCGACATCTCATTCGATATGCTGCTGGTCATGAACGTAAACCCGACGCTGAGCAGCATATAAATAAGCATAATTGCGATATAGGACGTGCCCGACAGCCAGGCGAATAACAGGACGGACGTCAGCAGAAGATAAGGAATATAACGGATAATGGCCGAATTTCCGCTCCGGTCAATGATTTTGCCGACCCTCCGGGAGAGGAATAGGGCCAGCAACGAGCCGGGAAAAATCACGAGTCCGGAGGAAACCGCGCTTAACCCGTACAGGTGAACCAATATTTGCGGCATAAGGAACAGCGTCGCAAAGCTGCACATGTAGGCGACGATCCCGACAGCGCTGAGCAGCAAATAGCGGCGGTTGCGGAACAAGTCCGGCTGTACGAACGGATCCTTGACGGTGCGGATTCGAATAACGAACAACGCAAGCGCGATTAATCCTGCAGCTAAGGCAACCCAAGACTGATTCGTCAGGAACAGAAGCAGCCCCGTCGTGCCGACGCCGGCCAACAAAGCTCCCAGCGCATCGAACGAGCCTTTGGACGGCTTCTCATTCGGGAGCAGCATGCCGAAGACAGGTACCAGCAGAATCGTTACGGCGGTCACAATAAAGAGGTAATGCCAGCCCAGGAATTCGACGATCGCTCCTCCTGCGACCGGGCCCAGTCCGAGTCCGAGTGAAGCGGCCGACATGATTATGGCCATTGCTTTGCCGCGCCTCGCAAGCGGAACGTACCGCGTGATAAGCACAAGGGACAATGCCGGAATCGCTCCCGCTCCCGATGCTTGCAGAAGCCGAACGAGAAGCAAGACAAGGAAGCTGTCGCTGAAGAAACCTGCAATGGCGGCCAGGCTAAGCGATGTCAGTCCGATCATGATCAATCGCCGAATCGGGACAAAATCGGATAACCGGCTGTACGTAATCGAAGATATCGCGAAGACGATGGAGTATCCCGTGACGATCCAAGAGGTTGAGGATGCCGACAAGGCATACTCCCGGGACACATCCGGCAGCGCCAGATTGAACATCATCGTGTTCATTATGACCAGCACCAGCGACAATCCGAGCAGAACGGTGACGAGGCCTTCCCGAATAGACGACTGACCTGCGCTGCCTAATCCCTCCTCCGATGAAATTGACGTTGACATGGTATCTCCCCATTTCTATCTTTGTTGTTTATTGTTTCATTGTCATCGAACAATAGAAATATATCACCCTTTGTGGTAAAATGCAATTGTAGTTTTTCGCGACGCGAAAGGAGAAGCATCCATGAAAATTTTGCATCATCCAGACCGGGAGGACATCCGTCTCTCATCCGTTCTCTACGCCATAAGCGATCCTGTCCGATTATATATCTTATATGAGCTGAACAAATCGGGAGAACGAACATGCGGCGATATCGACCTGCCGATCGTGAAGTCGACCGTCACGCATCATGTCCGCACCTTGAGGGAAGCCGGCGTTATCCACGTGCGCACGCAAGGCACACAGCGTTTTCTCACCATCCGCAAGGAGGATTTGGAAGCGCGGTTCCCGGGTCTCCTGCAGTCCGTTCTCGATTCCTATGAATCGTCCGGGGAGAATCTGCCGAAGGACTGATACCCGCTTTCTCTCCCTCATAATATGAAGCAAGGGGCCACCCCCTAGTCGGTTAGACTTTGGGACAGCCCCTTCAAGTTTTTACTCCTCTCACGAAGGTAACATCATCCATCCGATCCCATCCCAAAGCCGCTTCAACAAGCGTTTCTTCTCCTATCTGTATATCCTTTCGGCTAAAAATGCGGCCGCCGATCCGTTTATAAAATCCGATTGCCGCATTCTTTTCCAATACCCAAACCATGAAAGACTTATAGCGTTTCGTCCTCAAATGGGAAAGTACCGCCCGGACAAGCTCCGATCCGACACCCTGTCCCTGGTATTCCTCTAAAACATAAATCGCATAGAGCTCGCCATCAAAGCGTTCATCATCCGAACGGTTTCTTCCGCCATTCGCGAAGCCTATGATTTCCCCTTTCTCATTCTCGGCTACAAAAACGACTTCGTCCGGATGTGGATGATCGAATTGCCAAATCCAGCTTTTCTCTCGCTTTTCCATATTTAGTTGAGACAAGTAATGATCGGAGATGATTCCCCTATACGTCGAAACCCAACTGTCGATATGTACCCGGGCGATTCCTTGTATATCGCTTTTATGGGCAAGCCGGATCCGCGGCATCATTCCCCCTGCCTCTTCACGGGACAATAAATGGTGACTTCATTCCGGTCATCGTCCGTTTCTCTTCTTGTTCTGTCATCATACCTCTCGAAATAGTAGGCGGCGTCATCATAGGCATAACCGTTCTCAAGCAGCCAGCGTGACGTAAAGTCATAGGCGGATGCCGTCTTGCTGGCCGGACCGCGATAGGATGTCACTGAATACAGCCGCGGCAGCAAATGAATATGAACCATGCCGTGCGGGACATTGGCCAGAGGATTCACCTCATAGCAGCAATAGAAATCGACGGGTCCCGGGTTCCCTTTGTAATTTGGCGGCGTAATTCCGTAAGTCACGTTCGCGTTCTTCAGGTGCCGAATCTCGTGCCGCCTGCTGACTAACTCGTCAAATGCGCCAGTGACGCTTTTACCCAGCTCAATCATGTGCCCGCTTGTTCTTACGCCGACATAGGCGGTGATGCTTTCCGTTTGAATAATCTCAACCTTCATCCCGTTCACTCCCGACTGAATATTAGATTGCGGTACAGTATCCCTATGCTATGTATTCGCGATTCTCCCGGGTTCCCTTCTTTGCTTTTCAAAATATTTGGCCGATCGCAGCAAAAAAAGCCGGAATTCAAACGTCAGGCTTGTGCCTGAAGCGTGAATCCCGGCTTTTTTCCTATTGATGAAGAAAGAATTACATAATCGGTGTGCCCTTCTTCAACGACTTCATGTCGTTCGTCGTATTAACGAGAGCAGGAAGCATCTTCTCGCCGCTGACCATCGGAGCATTGCATACCAGGCAGGTCGGAACGTGATCAAATGCAAAATTATCCCTCATCCAGCTGTTGCAGCCCTCCGTCTCGCATGTCCAAACCTTCGTGTTCTCTTCCGGAATTTCTTCTAGCGGTTTTTTTCGATTGTACATGGTCAGCCTCCTTCGCTTGAAAAAGGAAAAACTGCCTCAAACTTGTCGGTAAGGGGCAGTCATCATTTATGGTCAGCAGTAATATGTGACGTGTTGCTTCAGTTTTGCATTGACTATAGAATACCATATTTCATCCTAAAAAAGCAAATTTTCGGACCGCGAATTAATCCGTTTCGACCTCTTCGCAATAGTAAGCGAATAACTGCTCAACCGGTTTAAAAAACAGATGCCCGTCCTCCCACGGCTGAAAATGAAGATCCATGCGGGATTCGCTCCAATCGGCCGGCGTGCCGGACGTATGTAATTTACCTGAAATTACCGGTTTCTCGACGGTGTCCGGAAATTCCTGATAACCGAACAGCAAATTCTCGTGCATCGCAATGATCTCGTATTTCGGTCCATGGAACGCCTGCTCCTCCTGAAGCTGATAATGGTAATAGATGTAGCTGGCCGCCATCTCCGGCTTCAAGTGCGCAACCCGCCCTACCCGCCGTTCAACCGCGTCCTTGCGCAACCAGTGCTCATAACTTGCCGGCTCATTAAAATGAAACACATCGGTCATCGGAATCCATTTCCGCTTAGCCGGCTGCCCCGGCCAATCCTCCAAATACGGCTCCATCTCCGGCAGCAGCTCTTCCGGCGCGAGCGGACGATGAACGCACTCGCAGTATATGAACACATTGCGCTGCCACTTGAAGCAGCCGGCCGTCATCAGCTCTCCTTGCCGGATTAGCTGCAGCACAGTCTGCCCCCTCTTGGCGGCTTCCGCCCCATCCGCCTCTATGCCCTCTCTCAGCTGACCTCTCGCGATAACTCTAAACATAACGCTCACGCTCCGCCCGATTGCTCGTTTTGCATTCCTATACCGCTTTATATGATCATAGCGGCTCATAAGATAATCTTACCATGATTCGAGCCATACGGGCGTGCTCATCATCCTGCAACATTCCAGATCGTGTAGGACGCGTTAGACCGACCTCTTTTTCACAAATTCATCATGGGGACGCCTGTTTTCTTAAATGTTGGACAAGCTAGATAACGAAGCTGCACATTAATTCGTTGATGAGGAGGCAGAGAGCATTGGAGAGCACCCGGGAGTTTGTCGATAAGGTCCACGACACGCAGCGCAAAGCGGAACGAAACAAAAGACGGAGAGGCGAAGGATTGCCCGCAAATCAGCTGCAGAATAAACAGCACAGCACCAATAAGTAGGCCTTGGCGGTACAGGTAGCCCCCGGGAGCACGAAGCTTCCGGGGATTATTTTATAGCACCGCTTATGTGGAATACAGATGCGGGTAATATTCAATTTTGGAATCGGCAACGATCGTCAGGATAACTTGCTCCTTATCGTACTCGACCGGTCCGTTCTTGACATAATACCAGGTTTTAAGCGTCGGCCTTGGATAGATCCGAGCCAGCCGAGATCAGCCGAATGCGCTCAGCAGCGGGAAGCAGATTATAGGATTTCTGCAACGTCCGCCACCCATTTTAACAACTTTAGATCCTGTCCCCTGGCGGCAATAAACGACAGCCCTATCGGGCAGCCGTACTCCCCCGTTACCGGAACGGTGATTTGCGGAAGTCCCGCCAGTCCGGCGACGCAGCTCATTTCCAGGGTCTGCGCGCGGCGGAGCTCCACATCCTCCCCCGACAAGTCCAGCAGCGGCGCAATGCCCGGCACCGTCGGCACGACGAGCACGGTATCGTAGTCCAGCAGCGTTTCCATTCTAGCCCTTACGTCGTCCCGCTTCGCGAACGCCTCCTCCATCTCCTCCCGCTTCAGCGTGCCCGCCCAGGCGAACCGCTCCGCGATGCCCGGTCCGAAGGCAGGCTTCTCCCGCGTTATCCAGTCCCCGTGTTCTCTCCAGATCTCAAGCCCCTGCGTCAGCCGAAAAGCGTTCATCCACGCCCGCAGCCCTTCCGGAGCGAGCACAACCTCTTCGTCTTGCTCGAATAATTGCCGCAGCGCGGGAAGATACGCCTCTAAAGCCGCCTTCGAATAATCGTCCAGCGAAGCCCACATATCCAACCCGATCACCATCCTGGAAAATGGAGCCTTGCCGGATGCCCCATCGCCCATCAATACCCGGCCAACCTCAAGCAGCGTCTGCGCGTCCCTTGCCATCCAGCCGACCGTATCGTAGCTTGGCGCCAGCGGAATAAGTCCCGCCGGATCGACAGCCCGATGGGTCGGGCGTATGCCGTAAATGCCGCAATAAGCCGACGGCACACGAACCGAACCTCCCGTATCGGTCCCGATTGCGAAGTCCGCGAGTCCCGCCGATACGGCGACCGCAGAGCCGCTCGATGAACCGCCGGGGATCCTTCCCGGCGCCTTCGGATTCACCGGCGTTCCATAATGCGCATTCTCCCCGTTAATGCTGTACATCAGCTCATCCGTAATTGTTGCCCCTTCCAGCCGCGCCCCGCTGCGGAGCAGACGTTCAATAACGGCCGCATGCCGCAGGGACGGCTCATGCGTGCGGAGCCAATCCGGGTTTCCCGCTCCCGATGTATGACCGGCAATCGCGAACACGTCTTTTACCGCAAACGTCTTGCCGCTCAGCCTGCCGCTGCCTGTCGGTTCTACTGTCAGCTGCTCCTCTATATAAGCATGCCAATTATTTTCCATGCCGGTCCGTTCCTCCTCGGTCTTCTCCATCTTCTCCGTCTTCCCTGCCTCCGTGCCATCCGGCTACAAGCCAATCGCCTTGCCGTCACAGCGCGGGTCCGAGCCGCCCTGCAGAAAGCCCCTCTCATCCCTCAATATGGCGTGGGCATGCCCCATAACGCCGTCGAAATCCTTCACCTTCCGGACCAGATGGCCCGCCTTCGCCAACGAGGTCGCCACCTCATCCGGCACGCGTCCCTCCAGCTTCAGCTCCTGCGTCGGCTCGCCCCAGGTCCGCCCCCATACCCATCTCGGTTCATTAATCGCCTGCTGCGGGTCCATGCCATAGTCGACCATCCGGGTGAAAATCGCCGTTTGCGTCTGCGGCTGTCCCTCGCCTCCCTGCGTGCCGTACAGCACGGCCGGCTTGCCTTCCCGGCAAGCCATAGCCGGCATAAGCGTATGGAAGGTCCGCTTCGCCGGCTGCAGGCAGTTGACATGCTTCGGATCAAGCGAGAAGAAGGAGCCGCGGTTCTGCAGCAGCACCCCGGTGCCGCCGGCGACAACGCCGGAGCCGAATTCAAAATATAAGCTTTGAATAAAGGACACCGAATTGCCTTCCTCATCGACAACGGCTGCATACGCCGTATCGCTGCCAAGCGGCTCCGATTCCATTGAAGACGCCCGGTTAAGCTCGATGGAAGCCGCAAGCTTAGCGGCGTACCTTTTATCCAGCAGCCGCTTCAGCGGCACGCTCGAAAATGCCGGATCCGTCAGGTACCGGTTGCGGTCGCGGAAGCTCAGCTTCAGCGCTTCTACGCATAATTGGTAATAATCATGCGAGCCATGCGCCACATTTTTCAAATGAAACGGCTCTAAGATGTGAAGCGCCATAATTCCGGCAAAGCCTTGCGAATTCGGCGGCATTTGATAAAGCGTGTAACCTCTATAGGAGCCTTCGGCCGGCTCGACCCAATCGCCGCGGTGATCGGCAAAATCATCCGCCGTCAGCAGCCCGTCGCGCAACCCAAGAAAATCGGTTATTTCCTTAGCCGTCTCCCCCTTATAAAACTCGTCGCGCCCGTATTGAGCCAGCCGCCGCAGCGTCTGCGCAAGCGCCTGCTGCTTGAACCGCTCTCCCGTCTTCACCGCATGTCCGCCGGGCAAATAAATATCCGCCGTTTCCAGCGTACGGGCCAGCACGGCTTCATTATGCACTGTATTGGCGTAATGATCCTTCGACATGGGGAAGCCGTTCTCCGCGTAACCGATCGCCGGCTCCAGCACCCGTCCCCACGGCAGCCTGCCGTATTCCCGGTGAACCGCGTCCCAGCCGTCAACCATGCCGGGCACCGTCACGATACTGCCTACTCCCCGATTCGGAATGGCCGTCAATCCGGCATACGCGCCGATATTAGCTTTATAGCCGGAGCGGCCGCTGGCGTTATAACCGCGAACCTTGCCCTCGGCATGATGGTAGCTGAGCCAGAAGGAGTCGCCGCCCAGACTCGTCATATGCGGATAAACGACGGCCAGGCATGCGCTGACCGCTACCGCCGCGTCAAAGGCGTTGCCGCCCTGCTCCAATATGCGGGCCCCGGCCTCCGTGGCTAAATCATGCGGACTGACAACCATCGCCTTCGAGCCGATTACGGACTGATTCATCGCTATCACTCCATTTTTCAAGTGTTTATGATAGATTTCCTCACATTAAGTATAGATTCAAAATAACATCATCCCAACGGATAGGCAACAAAAAAGTAATCATATCTCTTATTTTGTATTGAAAACGTATGGTATTGTATATATATTTATTCATATGGTAATTAAAACTTGTTATTCCAAGACACCTTGAAATATACCCTTAGGATTGGAGTTGATTCGAACATGCAGCAAAAAACGCAAGATGAGACCGCCGCAGCCATCCATGTTGACGAGATTGACCGTAAAATCATCGCCGAGCTTAATTTAAATGGCAGAATATCTTACACGGACTTGGCAAAAGAAATCGGATTATCCCGCGTCGCCGTGCAATCCCGGATTAATGCCTTAATGGATGCGGGCGTGATCGAGCGGTTCACCGCCGTCATTAACCCGGAGAAGATCGGCATTCATGTTTCCGCCTTTTTTAACGTCGAGGTGGAGCCTAAGCATCTCCATGCCGTTGCCGACCGGCTGTCGACGGAGCCCTTCGTCACCAGTCTCTATCATATGACCGGACCAAGCAAGCTGCATATGCACGGCCTGTTCCGCAACAACCAGGAGATGGAGCATTTTATGAAGGAAAAGCTGTACACGCTGCCCGGCATTATGGGCGTCGACTGTCAGGTGCTTATTAACCGCTATAAGAGCCGAATGGGAATGAGGCTGTAGCCTATGAAGGACAACCGCGCACGGAATATTTACATGCAGCTGTCATGGGCAATGATGAAGACCGGCGTTATCGGTTACGGAGGAGGACCTTCCGTGATCCCGCTTATCCGTTACGAGGCGGTGACCCAGTACAAATGGATGGAGGATGACGAATTCGGGGAGATACTGGCGTTAGCCAATGCGCTGCCCGGGCCGATCGCCACGAAGATGGCCGCTTATATCGGCTATCGCGAGAAAGGCGCATCCGGAGCGGTCGTATCGGTTCTTGCGCATATTCTCCCTTCCGGCCTGGCCATGATTCTGCTGCTGTCATTCGTCCAGTATTTGAGCAGCGCCGCCTTCATCCAAGGGATGATCGGCGCCGTGACGCCCGTCATTGCGGTAATGCTCGGCATGATGGCCTACGAATTCGGCGAGCGGGCGGTTAAGGGGCTCGGCATCTACGTCGGCATCGGCTTCTTCGCCTTGGCTTTCGGCTTGCTGCAGGGCATTTCGATTCATCCGGCAATCGTGATTCTTTTATTTCTCGGGTATGGCGCGTTTCATTTGCGGACGGTCGCCGCTCTGCAGCTGAGAAAGCAACGGAAACAACAGCGGCAGGTGCAGCAGAAGGAGGGCGTGACGCGTGGAATGGACTGATTGGCTCCACCTGATCATCGGCTTTTTTATCGCGAATGCGCTGGGGTACGGCGGAGGTCCCGCTTCTATCCCGCTCATGTACCGTGAAATCGTGACGAACCGCGAATGGACGACACCCGCCGACTTCTCGAACATCCTGGCGCTGGGCAACGCGCTTCCCGGCCCGATCGCGACGAAGATCGCCGCCTTTGTCGGCTACGATGTCGGCGGCTGGGCCGGCTCCCTGCTTGCCCTGGCGGCAACGATCGTGCCGTCGGCCATTGCGCTGATCCTGCTGCTTAAGGTGCTGCAGCGTCATCGCAAGTCCCCGGTCGTTAAAGGGATGACGCTGCTCGTTCAGCCCGTGATCGCCGTCATGATGCTGCTTCTAACCTGGCAGATGGCCGAAAGCTCGATTGCCTCGATCGGCATTCTGCAGTCGCTTATCATCGCGGCCGTCGCCTTCTGGGCGATGCAGTTCCGCAAGATGCACCCGGCCCTCGTCATTGTCGCCGCCTTTGCTTACGGCGGCCTTGTGATTCCTCATTTGAATATGTAGTTAAGATCGTCATCCTCTCTTATATGGAGAAGGAGCAGCTGCCGCGGCTGCTCCTTTTTCGCGTTTCGGTTCCCCTCTCCTTGGACAACCTTGTTGGCGTAGGTGTCCTTCCATCCAATTGACGCATTCGCCTATTTTTTCAATCGATTGTTGACATTCTGAGTTCTTTGGTTATATAGTTAGTTACATGAGTAGTTAACCAGATTGGTGGTGATCGATGAAATGGCTTTTTTGATGGATGACAGCCGGCCGATCTTTATCCAGATTGCGGAACGAATCGAAGACGACATTATTGAAGGGTTGTTACCCGAGGAATCGCAGGTTCTTTCGACGAACCAGTTCGCCGCTTTCTACAAGATAAATCCGGCTACTGCGGCAAAGGGCGTGAATATGCTTGTGGACGAAGGGATTTTGTATAAGAAGCGGGGGATTGGCATGTTTGTGGCAGAGGGGGCTCGCGCGAAGGTGATGGAGAAGCGGAAGGAACAATTTTTCGAAGAGTATGTGGTATCGATGGTCCGGGAAGCGAAAAAACTAGGCATTTCGGTAGAACAATTAACGGAAATGATCCGGAGAGGGGATAATGAATAATGGGGAAAATCGTGGAGTTGAACAGGTTGACCAAGTCTTATGGAGCCGTAAAAGCAGTCGATAACGTCAGTTTCTCCATTGACGAGAATAAAATTTACGGTTTGCTGGGCAGAAACGGTGCCGGAAAAACAACGATCATGCACATGATCACCGCGCAATTATTCGCTACCGGCGGGGAGCTGAAGGTATTCGGGGACACGCCTTACGAGAATAACCGCGTGCTCAACCAGATTTGCTTTATTAAGGAAAGCCAGAAATATCCCGACGTTTACCGCATTATCGACGTGCTGAATACTTCCGCCTCTTTCTTCCCTAACTGGGATCACGAATATGCGCTCTCGCTTGCCGGGGATTTCCGGCTTCCGTTGAAACGGAGAATGAAGAAGCTTTCCAGGGGGATGCTCTCCTCCGTCGGCATTATTATCGGACTTGCGAGCCGGGCGCCGCTTACGATATTCGACGAGCCTTATCTGGGCCTGGATGCGGTAGCCCGCAGCTTGTTCTACGATCGGCTGATCGAGGATTATTCGCAGCACCCGCGGACGGTTATTTTATCCACGCATCTCATTGATGAGGTAAGCAGCATTCTGGAGCACGTGCTCATCATTGACAGCGGAACCCTGCTCATAGATGAAGAGGCAGAGGCGCTGCGCGGCCGGGCGTTTACTCTGGCGGGTCCTAAAGCATCGGTTGAATCCTTCACGGCAGGCAAAGAGGTTATCCATCGCGAGCCGTTCGGCAGCTTCGTAACCGCAACCGTCATGGGAAATTGGAATGCGGCGGAACGCAAACAAGCAGAAGCGCTGGGTCTGGAACTGGCTCCCGTATCTCTGCAGCAGTTAGTTATTTATTTGACGAATGGCAAAGCGCAAAGAAAGGCGGTTGAGGTCTAATGAACCGAGTCTCAAGTGTTGTAAAGATGCACAGCCGGGATAAATGGTCATGGTTTATCGTCCCTTGGCTGGTTATGCTCTCCAGCTTCGTAATCAATTTTATTATCAGTTATTTCGTGGATGAACCTCTCATTACCGGCGGTCTTTCTTCCATCTTCATTTATATGTTTGTAGCCGGAATCATTACGCTGGCTCAGACGTTCCCGTTCGCGCTTGGCATGAGCGTAAGCCGGACGGATTACTTTCTGGGAACCTCTTCTATGGTCTTGTTGACCAGCGCCGGATCCTCTCTTCTGCTTCTGCTTATCGGTCTTACGGAAGGATGGACGAATGATTGGGGAAGCGGTCTGGTTTTCTTCCAATTGCCGTATCTTAGCGAAGGCCCGCTCGTTAATCAATTCACGGTGTATCTTATCATCTTCTTGTTTATGCATTATTCGGGTATATTGATTGGCGTCGTGCACAAGCGCACGGGAAAAAACGGCATGTTTCTCATTTCCGGCATTTTGCTGGCGGCGTTCACCCTATTGGGGTTCCTGGCCGACTATCTGAATTGGTATCCTGCGATCTTTGATTGGATCGTTAAACAATCCGCTATGGATTATGCCCTGTGGATGCTCCCTTTCATCGTCATATTCGCGGCGGCGTCTTACCTGCTGCTGCGCAGAGCGACCATATAATCCGCTTACATGTCGCGGCAGCCTTAAATGACACGGGCTGCCGCTACATCTAGGTTATTCCGCGAAAATACCCGCCCACGCCTTCCTCAGCAGCAGGACAGCGGTTTCCATTTCGGCCTCTCCAATCCCTCCAAATCCCAGATAGATTCTCGTATCCCCATTGTCATTCGGGCTCATCCACATTTGCTTCAAATCATACACCCGAACGCCTTCCGCCTCGGCTAACGCCAGCAATTGTTCAGCGCTCATTTTCGTTTTTACAATCACCTGAATATGCAATCCGGCGCTATGTCCCGTTATCTCGATACGGCCTTGAAAATGGACGTGAAGCAGCTCTATAAGCCGATGATGTTTTTTGCGGTACGTGTTGCGCATTCTCCGGATATGACGGTACCAGTGCCCTTGCCCGATAAAAGCTTGCATCGCCCACTGCTCGATTCGCGAAGGGCTTAGCAGCAAATGCCGCATCGTCCCAAGCTTCGCCAGCAGCTCCCGGGGCAGCACCATATAATTCATTCGCAGAGCGGGAGTGAAGGCTTTCGAGAACGTGCCGATATAGATGACTCTCCCTTGCTCGTCCAGACTTTGCAGGGAAGGAATCGGTTTGCCGAAATACCGGAATTCCCCATCGTAGTCATCCTCGATGATAAAGCTCCTTCTCTCATTCGCCCATTCAAGCAAACACTCGCGCTCGGCATAGGACATAACGCTGCCGGTAGGAAATTGATGAGAAGGCGTGACATAGACGACCCCCGCTTCGCTCGCGGACAAGTCTTCGAGAGAAAAACCGCGGTCACGAACGGGAATCGGAATCACATGGAACCCGTCCAGCGCAAAATACTCCCGCACCGGCGCGAAGCCGGGCTCTTCCATCGCCACATGGCCGCTGCCTGCAAGAAGCTTGGTAAGAAGCCCTATACTGTACGATATGCCTGAACCGATTATGACTTGCTCAGGGGAGCATACGACGCCTCTCGCGTTTCTTAAATAATCGGACAGCATCGTGCGGAGCTCTATTTCCCCCTGCGGGTCACCGTACCGGCACATACGGTCCTGCGCCGAATCCAGCGCCTCGTTAATCATCTTCTTCCAGAGGCGAATCGGAAAGGCATCCTTATCCACGGCAGTCGTTTGAAAGTCAAAGCGGTATTTCGGCGATGCGTGGGTCCGGGAGGGCCGCTGCAGCCCGTCAAGCGGCCCTGCGTGATGGTAAATCCGGTTAGATAGCTTGCCGACATTCGGATTTACCGCAAAGAAACCCGAACGCGGCTTGCTGGTTACATATCCTTCGGCGGTAAGCATTTGATAAGCCGTTTCGATCGGCGTTTTGCTTATGTTCAAATGCTGCTGCAGCGATCTGACGGAAGGCAGGCGCGTATCGCCGGCAATGACCCCGTTGCGGATATGCTGACGGATCTGCCTATATAGCTGCAAATACAGCGGATGATCGGTTGGATCGGATAATAGCAGATCGAACATCAATATCACTCGCCTGTCTTTAATTTTATTAACAAACTGACCATTTGATAAGGGTCAGTTTTATTATAGGATGGTTATAGCGTTCCATCAATGGTTCACTAAGAAATTAAGGATGTGTTCGAGTGATAGGTCAATTGAATGTAAAGCACAAAATGGGAATGGGTATCCCGCCTCAGTCGTTCACGGAAGACATGACTCAAAATCAAGCTGAATTCATGAACTGGTATAACCTTTTTACATGGGAAGGAAAAGAGGAAGGGGCCTATTTCGATGCCATCGGTAACAGAAAGGATGTAAGCTGCCTGATTATTTGTACGGACTGGTGCCCGGATGTCATATGGAATGTGCCTGTTCTATTCAGGGTCATGGACCACGGCAGGATCCGGACCGAGGTTCTGCCGATGGAACAGCATTTGGACACGATGGATCTATTCTTGACGGATGGCGGACGCGCTCAACCGATCGCTGTTTTTGCGGATTCCAATGGGGATGTAATAGGAAAGTGGGGAGCTCGGCCTCGATACATCCAGACGGTGATGGATGAATTTCGCAGGCGTCATCCTGACCGGTCAGCCCCGGACTACCAGGAGAACGTATCCCATGTACGGAAGGAAATCGCCAAACTTTATAACGCCGGCACTCATTATCAGGCCGTTATTGTCCAAGAGCTTCGGGAGCTGTTCAATCAATTCTAGAAAGATTTAAGCCAGCTTGTGAAAGAAGGATTTATAATGTCTCGTTCGCTCTTCTTGGTATTATTTCTGCTCAGCCTCATCTGGGGCAGCTCGTTTTACTTTATCAAAATCCTGCTTCAAGATTTTGGGCCATGGACGATCGCCTTTCTTCGGTCTTCCTTCGGGCTTGCGACCATCGTGGCGATTATGCTCCTATTCCGGAAGCCGTTTGCAATCCGAACCATCCCTTGGCTGCCGATGACCGTCATGGCCCTGGTCAATACGGCCATTCCATGGGCAATCATCGGCTTCAGTGAAACGAGATTAACAAGCGGCATGGCTTCCGTACTGAACGCAACAACTCCTTTGTGGACCGTTGTAGTAGGCATGTTCTTCTTCCAGGCGATCACGAACCGGCTGCAATGGCTCGGCTTGGGGATTGGCATCACCGGTCTGATCATCCTGCTTGGCGTTAATTCCAGTACGATCATTAACGTTGATTTGCTGGGCTTTATCTGCATGATCGCCGCTTCCCTGTGCTATGCGATAGGGTCTCAGTTGTCCAAGCGTCTGCTCAAGGGGCTCACCATGTATCAAATCACCTTCGGCACCCTGCTGTGCGCAATGCTCGGCAGCGGCATGGCCGCATTCTCTTTGGAGCCGATTTCTTTGCCGCACCTGTCATCCCCCTCCAATCTAGCCGCCGTCACCGGCCTTGGCGTCTTTGGATCGGGCATCGCGTACATTCTCTTTTATTACATCGTACAGAAAGGAAGCCCTGAATTCGCGACAATGGTCACCTATCTCCTGCCCGCAAGCGCCATGATTTGGGGATATACGCTGCTGAACGAGGATATCCATTGGCGTCTGCTGCTCGGCCTGGCTTTCATTCTCAGCGGGGTGTTCCTGGCAGGACGGAAGGATTCCGGAAAACGATTGCGGCCGATACGAAGCCGAGAGACGATAAGCCGAGCCCAACCTATTCCCGAAGAACGGAGATGAAGAAATAAATGATGACGAATGAGGAAATAAAAGCTTATTTGAAGCGCATCGGCATTGCGGAAATGGAGGCGCCTACAAAGCCGTATTTATTCGAGCTGCATCGAGCTCACGTCAGAACGCTCTCCTGGCAAACCGTCGACATTTATATGGGCAAGCCCGCCGATATCGGCTTTAAGGAGTCGGTACAGCTTATTTTAAACCGGAGAAGCGGGTATTGCTTTCACCTGAACGGGGCGTTCTGCGCGCTTCTTCGGTCGTTAGGCTATCAAGTCGCTTTGCATCGGGCCGGAGTCCAGCCGCTTGGTGCCGAGCCTCGAATTAATTCCTTTCATCTTGGGTTAACGGTCAATCTCGCGAATGAGCCCGATGCGGAAGACCGATGGATTATCGATGCAGGCTTAGGCGATATGCCCTTTGAGCCGCTTCCGCTGATTCCCGGCACCTATAAGCAGGACCCGTTTGTTTATAAGGTTACGGAATCCACTGTCGCTTCAAACGGCTGGCGTTTGGAGCATGATCCGCTGGCATCGTTTATCGGCGTGGATTTTGACTCTGCCGTCGTAAATGATCTTGAGGAGTTTATGCCGAAGCATGAATTCTACAGCCGTTCAGCGGAATCGCCCTGGATGAACCTGTTCCTGCTAAGGAACCGGCACGCGTCAGGCAGTAATGAGCTTAGAGGCTGCGTCTGGAGCAAGCGCGACACCCAAGGTATTGTTAAATCGGAACTTCTTGAGAAATCGCAATGGCTTGAGGTGCTGGGAGATGTTTTTGGCGAGACTCTCGCATACTACAGCAAGCTGGAGCGCGACGAGCTATGGAAGAGAGTACGGGGAGCCCATGAAGATTGGAAGAGATCCAAGGCGGATTTATAAAAAAATCCACAACCCCGTGAGGTTGTGGATAGCGGTATCCGCCTACTTGCCCGTTACGCCCAAGGCTCGATGGTGATTAACGGTCGCGGTTAATCATGTAATTCAATAAGTTCTCCAGAAATACGGAATGGCGCGGCGTCTCCTTCAACGCTTCCATAGCAAGGCAGTAGTGCTCCCACATCTCCTTCTTGGCGCCTTCCCGTCCCAGGACGGTTACGAAAGTCGACGTATTGTTCTGGGCGTCCTGGCCCACGGCTTTCCCAAGCAAGCGCTCATCTCCTTCCAAATCAAGCAAATCGTCCTTGATCTGAAATGCGATCCCCGCATGGTAAGCGAATGTTTTCAAAATCGCGATCTCCTGCCCGCTCACCTGCGCAAGAATGGCAGGCATAACCAAAGCGGCTTCAAACGCCAATCCGGTTTTGTAAAAACAGATCGTATTCAATTGCTCCAATGTTAATGTTTTTCCTTTGGAGTTCAAATCCATCGCCTGTCCCATACACATGTCCTCCGCCTTCCGGGCGGAATATTGCATCAAGGCCAGCACGGTTCCGGCACTGAACTGATCCAGCGACGCTTGCTCCTGAATCGCCTTCTGTATCAGAAACAGACCGGTCAGCTCCGCAGTCGCGCTATTATGCACAAGATGCAGCGTTGAACGCCCCCTGCGGGTAGTTGCATTATCCTGCGACGGCAGATCATCGAATATCAGAGATGCGGTATGCATATATTCCAGGGATCTTAATAAGGGCACGATCGACGGCGCGCGCAGACCATATTCTTGTACGCCCATAACCCAGCTCACGATGGGACGCAGACGCTTCCCGTCTCCTAAGAGACTGTAATTCGCCGCATCGATCAGCGTCTCTTTCATCTGCGGCATCCCATCAGGCTTGGCGATCAGCAAGGCGTTGTTGATCTGCTCGCGGGCCGTCCGGATGGTATCGATAAACTCTTCCTTTTGCTTCCGGTTGTTTTGCAGCATGGTGACCAGCTGATCCCGGAGCAGCTTATCGAAGAAATCCACATCATCCGCTTTTTGAACCATTTGCTGGATCAGTCGGTTAAACGGCGGGTTGCCGGAAGCAAATATTTCCATGACGCTGTTATATCTTTCAGTGCCGATACGCGCTTTGCAACGCTTCAGGCCGTTGATGGCGCGATTCAGAATCACCTCGCGGGCTTTGGCATCGGAATGGTACACGTTATGAATCAAATGGCAAATGACCGACCAGTATAATTCAAAAGGATTGATCAGATCCGAACGCTGGCTGCGGTAAGTTAAATAATAGGTATAAGGTGTTACCGCGCCGTCTCTCTGATCGTCAAACATATCCGCGAAATCATCGGCTAACTGGTTATAGATGCCATAAAAGAAGGTCCGATTCTCAAAGCCCTCGTCGAAGGGAGCGCGAATGACAGATCGGGCGATCAATCGGGAGAATGCGGATTTTAAAATGATCGGGATATACAGTTCTTCGTTCGTGTAGCCTGCATGGGACAAATCCTTTGCACGGTCCACTTCCTGTGCGTGAAAAAAAACATAGGCCTGCTCGAAAAACAGACGCTGTGTCTCAGGCTGCTGATGGCGCTTAATACACTCAAAAGCTTCCCGCAGCTCCGCATGCACATACCGGATCATCGTTTTATTCGTTCCGGCCCACTCGCCAAGATCCGGCACCGTTCCCGTGAGCAGCGCGGACCGGATCATACTCGAATATTGCGCTTTCTCTTGAACGGTTAAGACCTGCGCATCCAGAAGATCGTCGATGAACGGATAGGTCAGACCATAGGAATAACCGAGCCTGATAGCTTCATCCAGTCTGCGGACGCGTTCCTCAGACGAGCGTTCACCGACCGTCTCTTCGATCGCATGCAGGACCACGCCTAAAATAATCTTAATCAGCTTGCGCTGGGCATGCTCCGCATTCATGCCCTCCGGAATATGCGCCGATACGTTCTTCAGCTTCTCGATCACCCATATTACGGCGGTCTCGACGCCTTCCTCCTGAGCCCACCGGTACAGCTCCGTCAGACTGATAAACGCGGGCAGTTCACCCTCGCCTGCTGCCGGGGAATGAAGCAGGTGCTGTTTCATATCGGCAGCCACTCGCTGAATCCTGGCCTGGGTATCGGGCGAATCCATGGCCTGGCCCAAATCCCTCATGTAAATATAGGAAATGCTTCGATCCAGATAATCATCCAATTTGCCCGTTCGTTCCAGCCATTGAATCGAACGATGATAACCTCCGGAATTGGATTTCCGCTTTCCTCGCGACAAAATGGATAACCAGGATTGGCGGTGAATATGACTGCGTTTCCACAGCCCGATGTCCTCAGTCAGGGCATGCGCATACGTTTTTTCTTTGACTTGCCCGCAAAGCGAAACAAAGTAGCTGGCGGCCTTCTGTTCAGCCTGCCGATAACAGGTATCGGCATCAACGATTAACTCCTTATTCATAGGTATATACCTCAACTTCTATGGTTGTTGTTATAGCAGGATGCCTGATGGAGGATGAGGTTTCTCCATAAGCTGTAACGGATCAGAGCAGTTCCGCAGCAGCCTCGTAGGACCCAATTCCTATTTTTTAATACGGAAAAAGATTTCCAAGGTTACGAATTCAGCATAAAGGGGCTATGGCTGCTATCATCGTATTCGCATCCGCGGCACTTTATACGGAATTAGACTCTTAGACTATAGGATGCCATTTCATTACGTCGCCGTAAACAAAAAGAAGCTCTCCCCATAAGCCACGCAATGGCAGAGGGGCCGCCTCGTGTTTTTTCAGTCAAGCAGAAGGCCAAAACTAAGGATTGTCGCCATGCTGGGATACACTTGCTCTCCCCTCAATATTTGTCACCTTGTCTATTAGTGATGCCTACTAATAAAATATCTACCATGCTCACCAAAGCTTTTTCTAGTGATAGCCCTTTATCGGCTTTAACCTGACCATTCATCAATCGATGCAGTGCCCCAATGTACATTTGAATGAGCAGCTCCAAGTCAATAGGGCGATAATCCCCGCTTTCTACCCCTTTCTTAACCAATAGCCGTATCGTATCCCATCCATGATTGATATAATGATCGACCGCTTTCCATTGTTCCGGATAACGCTGCTTGAGTTCATGCAGTAGTCTCACATCCATAAACACATACCCGCGCGGCAATAGCACTAACGCACTTCTCAGCTTTTGTTGAATGGAAAGCGAGTTGTCGCTATACAACTCCGTTTCTGTTTGCTTCATTTCTGCTATGGATTGCTCGATGATATAGCCGATTATCTGCTCTTTTGACTCAAAATACTGATAAACCGTCTTGGTACTTATACCGAGTTGACTTGCCAAATCCCGAATTGAAAATCTCAATCCGCGCTGCATAATCTCCGAAAGGGCTGTTTGTACAATGTTCTCTTTCATCCTACACGTCCATTCCTATTTACTGTGCAGCTGCGCTAACTCTCATCAATTTTGGAATAAAAAACAGCGGGTATAACATAAGGAACAAATTCGGCACCCACCACAACAGATCAAAGTCAAGCCGCAATCCCCAGAAAGCGATCGCCTGCAGCCCCGAACAGAAGGTCAGGCTTAGCGAAATAATACAAAGCGATGACCATAAACCGGACTTTCGCTTATAGAAATAAATACTCAGTAGCCCTGTCAACGAGATTACAAGATCCAACGGGATGAAAGACAAATTCCAAGCTACCAGCAGTTCGTTATCATAATCCTTATAAAGAAATTCCTTAGGCAGCAGGTCCAACCCGACAATCATCCAATATGCTATAAAACCTAAATCGGTTACTAGCATTAACAGCCTTAGCCATGCGCTCATCTAGCCACCGCCTTTTCCGAGAATCACGGAAACCAATTAAACCATTTTGTTTTCCGGGGTTTCCAGATTACAGTAGAAATTCGATTCAGTCAAGACATCATTGAATATGAGCGGTAGATTTCAATGCCGTGCTCGTTCATGATCATTTACGAAGAGATGTCTCATCCACTCCCTGCGCGTGGCCTGTCCCCTATCCACTTCAGACTTTATGGCAGCTTTAAATCCGCCTCCAGACCATGTAAAAACCCGACTCACGCGGTCGGGTTTCTCATGTTTGGTAGAGGCAACCCCGAGGCTAACCGAACCCCCTTTCGTACGACTGCCTATCAAACACAAAAAAGAG
Organism: Paenibacillus harenae DSM 16969; assembly: GCF_000422465.1. Lineage (GTDB taxonomy): Bacteria > Bacillota > Bacilli > Paenibacillales > Paenibacillaceae > Pristimantibacillus > Pristimantibacillus harenae. The sequence goes on from NZ_AULV01000013.1 coordinate 270,398, forward strand.
CACCTGACACGGTGCCCTTTCTCTTGATTTTTCCCTTATCGTTACCGGGTTGCTCCGGCAATTCGTTTTAAATACGAAACCATCGTGTCCATCCTCAAGCGGTGCGACCCTTTAATCAGAATGGCAGCCCCCGGCTGTATTCGTCGAAGCAGCGTCTTTTGAAGCTGATGCTTATTAACGAAAGTCATGATCCTGCCTGCGGGATAACCGGCCTTCCTGGCCCCAGCCGCAATTTGAGTCGCCTCTCGTCCCAGCGTATACAAACGGCTGACATTTTTACCGGCCGCATACCTCCCAACCTCCCGATGACCCTTGGTGGAGTGCTTGCCTAATTCCAGCATGGAACCGAGGACGGCAATCTTGGCGCTCGATCCAAAATGCGATAATACATCAAGAGCCACCTTTGCCGCTTCGGGATTCGAGCTGAAGGAATCATCGATAACCTTCACATTTCTTCTTAAGCGATGTACCATCAAACGGCTCCTTTGTCTCGCAAACGAACGGAGTCCGGCTTGCATTTGCTTTGGCGTAAATCCCAGACGGTGAGATATCGCAATGGCAAACAAAGCGTTGCAAACATTATGTCTTCCGAATACGGGAATGAAAAAAGAATGCACAACGCCGTTCAGCCTTACTTTAAAGCGCATGCCGCTTTGCGCATAGTTTACATCAAAAGCCCGATAATCCGCTTTATTACGTATGCCTACCCTGATGATTCTTCCCTTAAACCCTTTTGTATGGAGCAATACGGAATGCGGATCGTCTGCGTTCACCAATAACGCGCCGGTCGGTTTCATGAAACGAATCAGCTCCGACTTTGCTTTGGCTACCCCTTGAACGCGGCCGCCGAAGTTGCCTGCGTGAGCCCTTCCTACACTCGTAATGACCCCAATGCCGGGCCGTAAATATAAACAATGCCTCTTAATATTTCCATAAAACCGCATCCCGTATTCGACAACCGCCGCCCGATGCGAAGAGCGAAGCAGCCTGACATGTCTTCTTGTATGGCTAGGCATATTGCTGTTATGAGGGGATTTGAAGATGTTCCACCGCATTTTCAATACAGCTGCAATCATTTCCTTGGTCGTCGTCTTCCCTGCGCTACCGGTAACCGCTATGATGATCCTGGCTGCTCGATCCAAAACGCTGCCTCCTTATATCCTGTCTTCCTCTTGTAAGTTCCGCACGCTATTGTATGCCGGTCATACAAAGAAAGATTAGTGTCCTTGCCTATTCCAACGACAATTCCACTTACTGCCAGCTGCGGGGTCATATTTATCCGACGATAGGAGCCATGTCCGCGAGCGTCCCCTCGACCGGGCCGCCTTCTCTGCGCCAATACTCGATGCCGCCGAGCATTTCTTTCACTCGAAAGCCGAGGCCGGACAACCGCGCGGCGCCTCTCGCACCTCCGTTGCACGCGGGACCCCAGCAGTAGACGACAATCACCTGATCCTTCGGAAAGGAAGCCGTTGTCTCTTCCGTCATTTGACGGTGAGGCAGGCTGATGGCGCCTGGAATGTGACACTCTTCATACGCTTTGTCCAAGCGGACATCGATCAGCAGAAAGCCGCCTACCCCGAGTTCCATATCGTGACGCACGTCTGCGACATCCGTCTCCACCGCAAGCTTGTTCATATAATGGCGATGAGTTTCCTCCGGCGATGCTGCGGGTGTTTCGAGAACCAATGATTGCTGCATAATCCATTCCTCCTGTAAGTACAATCGTATAGCCATTCGGCTTAAGAGAAATGTACCACATCGCCTTGCATGGGAGTTATCGATCGTTTTCGATGCGACCCATCAATTATTTTGATGATTGGTTCCGCTCATCAGGTCCACAAAATCACGGAAGGCTCTCGAGAGCCACTTCTTCTTCGAATAAATAAGCTGGATATAGAATTCGCACTCGGGATGCGCGAACGGGAGGGCAATCAATTGCCCTTTTTGGATTTCACCCTCAACCACGATCCGAGGCAGCAAAGCAATACCTAAGCCATAGATCACGCATTGCTTGATCGCTTCCAAATTCCCGAATTCATACGATAATTGAGCATCGACCCGGGAGCCCTTCAGCGCTCTAAGCAGCATAGCCCTGTACGTGCAGCCATCTTCCGTTAAAATCAAGGATTCGTTCGCTAAATCCTGAACCCGCACCTCATTCATGCTGCCGAACCGATGCCCGGGGAGCGCGACAATCACAAGCTCTTCTTTTCGCAAAATAACGCTGTGCAGCTCCGGGTCAAGCAGCGGCGGGTCCAAAATCAATCCGACGTCCATCGTCCCTTCCTTGACCGACTCGATAATAAACGGTTCGTTCGCGGGCTGAAGATTCACTTTCATTTCCGGATAGTCCCGGCGATAAGCCTGCAGGTATGGCGGCAGATAAAAAGCAGCGAGCGTCTCGATCGTTCCGATCGTCAAAGAGCCTGCCGATTGCTTCGACACGACCTCCTTCGATTCCGCGTGCAGCCTGATTAATTCGTTCGCGTACGGCAGAAGGGCTTCGCCTGCCATCGTCAGCTTCATTGTCCGGCCGTGCCGTTCCAGCAGAACGGCGCCGTAAGATTCCTCCAGCCGCTGAATCTGCGTCGAGACGCTCGACTGGGCATATCCCAATTGCTCGGCCGCGCGCGTATAGCTTCCCCATTTTACGATTTCGCGGAAGGTTTGCAAGTAGGTCAGCTCCATGACTCATCCCCCTTTCTTCATCCAATGAATGCCGGTCGTCCTTGGCGCTCATCTCATAAAAACAGCAGCCCCAAAGTTCCATCCCGGGGCTGCTGCTTGCGCTTCTTGCTATACGCGGCCGCGAATTTCCTCGATGTACGCCTTCGCCTGCGCCATCTGATGCTCCTTCGCTTCCTCCATAATGATATGCGCATGCGGCTTGTATTCGTTCAGCCGCTTCATGAACAGCTCGTAATTCATAGTGCCGAGCCCGGCCGTCACCGTACCTAGCTTGCCGTCCTCCCGCACAATCCGGTCCTTCGCATGAGCCGCAATAATGCGGCTCCCGAGAAGGTCGAACGCCTCCTCGATCACTTCATCCTGGCGGTCAAAGTTCGCAGCCGTCATCAGATTGCCCGGATCCAGCACGACGCCGATGCTGGAGGACGGAACCTCTTCCAGCATGCGCGCGAGCTCCGGGGCGGTGCCGATCAAATGGCCGTTCGCGGCTTCCAATCCGACAAATACGCCCCACTTCTCCGCTTCCTCCACTAGCTCCGTCAGCGTCTCCTTCATAACCGACCAATCACGCTCGGTGTACGCGCCGCCTTCATAAGAGCCTGTCTCTGCCGCAACCATCGGCGCTCCGAAAAAACGCGCATACCGCAGCAGCTCCTTAAAACGATCGACGTTCAGCCGGCGCTGCGCCTCATCCCGGTCGAACAGGTTCACATAACAGCCGAGAACGGAGACGGCAACGCCATTCTTATCGAATTGCTCTCCGATCGCGCTCGCGAGTCCCGGACTTAAATTGCCGGGCTTGCTGAAATCCACGTCGCTAATCGCTTTCCATAACGCGAGCTGCACATGGCTGAAGCCGCTTGCCGCTACTTTGGGAGCAAGCTCCTTATAAGGCAGGCTTCCGAATAAATGGGCTAATACGCCGACTGACATCTGATCTTCCCCTTTGATTACACGCCGCCCTCCAACGCGAGCTCCGGCTTCGGCGCGTATATTTTTTTGGCCAAATACGATTGCGCAATCATGAACAAACCGCCCGCTACCCAATACAGCGAGATCGCGGCCGGAGCCGACAGGGCGAATACGCCCATTAGAACCGGCGACAGGTAACCCATGAACGCAAGCTGCTTCTGCTGCGCCGGGTCCGTTCCGGGCTGCGTCGTCTGCGACGCCTTGAACTGCACGAAATAGACGAGCGCCGCGATAATCGGAAGCACGATATCCGGCGACCCGAGCTTGAACCAGAGAAACGAATGGTCCGCCAGCTCCGGCGTCATCCGGATGGCGGAATACAAGCCCATCAGAATCGGCATTTGAATCAGCATCGGCAGACAGCCCACCGCCAGCGGATTCACCTGATGCTTCTGATACAGCTGCATCGTCTCCTGCTGGAGCTTCTGCTTGGATTCGGCGTCGGACTTGCCTTTGTACTTCTCCTGAAGCTGCTTCAGCTCCGGCTGGAGCGCCGCCATCTTCGTGCGCATCTGGCTCTGCGAACGGTACTGGCGCATCATTAACGGCAATAGCGCCAGCCGGATAATGAGCGTAATGCCGATAATCGCGATGCCGTAGTTCCCTTGAAATAATCCGGCGATATACTGCAAAACGGCGGACAGCGGATAAATAACGTAATGGTTAAAAAAGCCCGGCGTATCGCCGTCGATCGTCCCCGTCGTCGCGCCGCAGCCGCTAATCAGCAGCAGGCCCGCCAGCATCGCGCCGGCCAGGATGAGACGGTTATATTTTAAAGAAGCGAATACATTGTTCTTGCGCATGGAAACCCTCCTCGTTTGTTTGAACAAGCGTCTACAAACGAGGAGAAGCAATCCGCGGCGTCATCATCGGGCGATTCCTTGCGTTTCACCTTGCGCGCCAGCCAGTGGCGGATCGGAACAGCGCGAATCAGCATTTGAGGCAGCAGCGTAAATAAAACCTCGGACTCCTGACTGTTTTGCCTAAAATCCAATTGCCCTTCTTGCGCATACGACGCATAAGCGTAAGCCAAGGTATAAAGCAGACTTATCGAGAACAAATAGGGAATGACGTCATGCAGCTCCAGCTCGAACAATGTATTCACCTCCCTTCAAAAAATAGATTTTATCCAATATGGATACTATAACACTTATTACCAGCCGAATTCGAACGGATTGTTTCTAAATCTGTGACAAACCGTCCTTTTAGGTTATTTACAAAAGGATAGGCAAGATCATATAATTTCTAGGTTGTATATCGAAAATGAAAACCAGTCTAAAAGAAAGAGGACATCATGAACAGAAAAAAGCTGAAACTTATTTCTTTTTCTCTCATTGCCATTGTCGTTCTGTTCCTGGCGATCGGACAAGCGCTGCCTGCCGGAAACGGAAAAGCCGGCTTTAACACCGTTCACGCAGTAGGCGCGGATGATGCGCCGGCAGTTGGCGAGAAGAAGAAGCTCATTATGGGCACCTCGCCCGATTATCCGCCTTATGAGAATGTAGATGCCAAGAACAACGGCGAAATTATCGGCTTGGATATTGATATAGCCAAGTATATCACCAGCCGGCTCGGTTATGAACTGGAAATCGCGAGCACGGACTTCAACGGCCTTATTGCCTCCCTGCAGACCGGCCGCGTCGACTTTGTCATGTCCGCTATGTCCGCAACGGACGAGCGCAGGCAGAGCGTCGATTTCTCTGACATCTATTACGTTGCCCGCAACACGATCGTTTCCAAAAAATCCGAACCGCTCGAGACGTTAGAATCGCTTTCCGGCAAACTGGTCGGGGCGCAGCTGGGATCGACGCAGGATCTGTTCGCGGAAACGATTGAAGGCGCCAAGGTCAAAAAACTGAACAAGATTCCCGACCTGATTCAGGAGCTGAACTCCGGGCGCATCGATGCCGCCATTGTCGAGGATGCGGTCGCCATTGAGATGACAAACGGCAATCCGGATCTGGTTATGAATTTCCTGCCTGCCGATTCCGACGAGAACGGCTACGCGATCGCTTTCCCGAAGCAATCCGCCATTGTTGGCGAATTTAACAGCGTGCTGGCGGAGATGAGCGAGAAAGGCAAGCTCGACGATATCGTTCAGAAATGGTTCCCTTCCGAGGAAGTGCAGGCAAGCAAGCGTCTGAACATCGATTTCAGCGTATTGAAGGGTTATATTCCTTTTATTCTTAAAGGTGTCTACGTGACGCTGCTTTTCACGCTCGTATCGGCGTTATTCGGTCTAGTGTGGGGATCCATATTGTCCTTATTCAAAATTTCCGGCATTAAGCCGCTCGAATGGTTCGCGACCGCTTATACGTCGGTCTTCCGCGGCACGCCGCTGCTCGTGCAGCTGACGCTCATTTATTATGCAACGCCTCAATTGATTCATTATGAAATCCCGGCGCTGATGGCCGCTGGTCTCACCTTTGGCCTTAATTCGGCAGCCTATTTGTCCGAGACGATCCGCGGCGGCATCATGGCCGTCGATAAAGGGCAGCGCGAAGCGGCGATCGCCCTCGGCGTCCCTTACCGCAAGATGATGGTCCGGATCATTTTCCCGCAGGCATTGCGGACTATTTTGCCGGCGCTCGTGAACGAATGTGTGGCCTTGTTGAAGGAGTCCTCCCTCGTCTCGGTCATCGGCGTAACGGAATTAATGCGGCGTGCCGACGTCGTCCGGTCCGATACCTTCCGCTCTTTCGAAGTGCTGTTATTCGTCGCCGCGATTTACTACGTGCTTGTGCTTATCTTAACGTCCTTTGCCCGTATGCTCGAAAGGAGGCTGCGCCGCAGTGATTAAAGTAACCGACTTAACGAAGACCTTCGGCAAAAACCAGGTGCTGAAAGGCATATCCACCACCGTAGAACGGGGAGAGGTCGTTGCGCTCATCGGGCCTTCCGGCTCGGGAAAGTCAACGTTTCTCCGCTGCTTGAACCTGCTGGAGACTCCGACCTCCGGCGCCATCACGATTGACGGGACGGCCATCACCGACCCGAAGACGGATATTGCCCGCGTGCGGCAGCGGATCGGCATGGTGTTCCAGCATTTTCACCTGTTCCCGCATATGACCGTACTGGACAACATTACGTTCGCGCCGACCCAGGTGAAAGGCATGCCGCTTGAAGAAGCGCGCGCCAAAGCAAAGGAGCTGCTCGCTCGCGTCGGCCTGTCCGACAAAGCGGACAGCTACCCTTCCCGCCTGTCCGGCGGACAGAAGCAGCGGGTGGCCATTGCCCGCAGCCTCGCGATGGAGCCGGACATCATGCTGTTCGATGAGCCGACCTCGGCGCTTGATCCGGAGATGGTCAAGGAAGTGCTGAACGTTATTCGCAGCCTTGCCGACAGCGGCATGACGATGCTCATCGTGACGCACGAGATGAAATTCGCCCGCGAGGCCGCGGATACGATTTATTTCATGGACGACGGCAAGCTTGTCGAGCGGACGAAGCCGGAGCAGTTCTTCGACAAGCCGCAGAGCGAGCGCGCCGCGCGTTTTCTCGAGCAAGTGCTGTAGGCGTGTGTTATGAAAAGGAGTGAACCGGGTCGAATCCGCTTCACTCTTTTTTTTCATACTTCATCCGATTCCGCCATGCTGCTCTGCAGCTAATGGAAAAAATAGCAGCAGCCGAGGCCAGCTTCTCCTTAGTCCCAAATCCGGTCCAGCTTATCCGAATAAAATAATATGGCCTTCTTATAGCTTTGAATGCCCTTATCCTTACTAGTTTCCGCTAATTGTGTCAATAAGATTTCCATCGCGTCGCTGTATGCCTTCTGATTGAATCGAACCATCGCATAGAAAACATCAAATTCTCTTCGATCCGGAAATTCTCTGATGGCTTCCTCTAATATGAATTGGGCATCATCATACATCCCTAAGGTTCGATACGTGCTCCCCAAGCCTAGATATGCGCCTTGTCTTTCCTCATCTGCCAAACCTAGCTCTATAGATCTCTTATACATAGGTGCTGCTTCCCTTTCTAATCCCATAACGTCATGAATCCAAGCGCATTGATACCACACGGATGCATTCAAAGGCTCTTGATCGACTATTTCAAGCAAAATGGATCTTGCCTCGTCTAATTTGCCTGCTTCCCTTAATTGAATAGCCTTTTCCAGATCTTTCATGTTTATCATCCCTACCCGTTTTAAAAGAAGCTCAATAACCAGCCTATCACAAAAATCCCCGCGCAAATACCGAATACCGTTAGAAGAGCATTTAACTTATTCGTTTCCGTCGTTTTGAAGAATGACGTTGTATTTTCGCGGCACATGTAATACAGCAATAAAATGTTCCATAAGACCCTAAGCCCATATTTAACGTAATGTCCAGCAGCATTTCCTGACGCGGCATATTGCTCTGTAATTCCTGGGATAGAAAACAGCACATTAAAGTTGCGGGTCAAGGAGTAAGCAAAATAAAAAATAGCTAACCACCAGCCCCATTTCTTCCCAAGCCACATTCCTACCCCGCCAGCTACTCCAAGCAGACCTAAAAAACCAACCGCTACCTGGAAAAACAGGCTCGACACCCCGATCAGCAACGAGATCTCACTTAAAACACGAAAGGCGGACAGCTGTGTGATTATCAGCATGATACCGCCCAGTATCATTAAAATCGCAATGATTTTAACGCCGAAAGGACGATCGTAATTCCCTTCCATTACCTCTTCTGCGATTGTTCTATAGGACACCTCTAACTTTCCTCCTAAATGCTAGTGTTATAAATTATAGACGTTGCCGCTAAATGTAACAATATGGTATTCGTTTTTCCCTCCCCTGCCTTCAGCAGTCATATATTGTTTTGTGCACGCCGGATGCTTATCGTGGTAAAATAATAGCCCGGAACAAGAAGAAGAGATCGTCTTGAAGCTGACGATAGGGGGGATTCACAGATGAAGGTTACCAAGAGGAACGCCGAGCATTACATATGGGGAGACAACTGCGATGGATGGTTTATGGCGAATGAGCCGGACCGCACCATTATCCATGAGCGGATGCCCGCTGGAACCGCGGAGGCCCGGCATTATCATGAGACAGCGAAGCAGTTTTTCTTCCTGCTGTCCGGCACCGCGGTTATGGAGGCAGACGGGGAGCAGATCACCCTGCTTGCTCACGAGGGGATATCGATCCCTCCCCGTATGCCTCATCAAATAAAGAACGAGTCCAATGAAGACGTCGAATTTCTAGTCATCTCCCAACCTTCGACAAGAGGGGACCGGGTTCAGGTCTAAGCCATTATCTGGCGAGCAGCGCTTCCATCTCCACGCACGCCATGACGAAGGCGCCGACGCCGTGCAGATCGTTGCTGCTGGTCGGGCGGGTAACGTAATTTTCATAATCGCCGGCCGAGGTGCCGATACAGATGTCCGGCAGGACGAAACGGTCCTGCTCGTCATACTGCACCGCTTGCAGCAGCCCTTCATATCCGCGCCGCGCGGCTTCCAGGCAGCCGTCTCCTGCGAGCCCGAATTTATAGGCCTTCGCCAGCGTATACACGAACAGGCAGGTACAGGAGGTTTCCAGCCAGTTATCGGCCATATGGCCCTTATTCACCACTTGGTACCACAGCCCGCTCTCCGCATCCTGATACCGGACAAGCGCCTCCGCGAAATCCGCCAGCACCTGCTCCAGCTCAGCGCGTCCCTGCTCGCCTTCTCCGATTTCGTCCAGAAACTGCGCTACCGCCAGACCGTACCAACCCAGCGAGCGTCCCCAGAACTCCGGCGAGCAGCCGGTAACCGGATCGGCCCATGCCATCCGGCGGCTCTCATCCCAGGCATGATAAAGCAGCCCCGTCTCTTCGTCTTTCATATGCACCCGCATGAGCCGTTCCTGATGAAGCACCATGCTGCGCAAGCTTGGATCGCCATAAGCATTGGCATATTTGAGCGCGAACACGCCGCCCATATACAAGCCGTCGAGCCACATATTATACGGATACTTATCCTTATGCCAGAAGCCGCCCTCCGAAGTCCGGTTCAGCGTATGGAATAAATAGCGGAGCTTATCCGCCGCCGCCCGGTATTTGCCCTCCCCGCTTCGCTCATCCAGCCGGAAGAGCAGCAGCCCGGCTTGGATCGCGTCCAATTCGTCGCGGGCGAAGTCAAAATTGCCATGGTCGTCAACGAGCTTTTCGACATAACGTTTGATATAGACATCATAACGGTCTTCCCGCACTTTCCGCCAGAGCAGCTCCATCCCGCATAAAAATACGCCTTGATGGTAGTGCCACCTGCCCGCCGGAGGAAGCTCCTCCGGCAAATAACGGCTCATCAGCGAATCGCATGCCGATTTTGCCCATTCGATCGGGGTCGTCCTGTTCACGTTCAGCTTCAAATCGGATCTCCTCTCCAATAAACCGCGTTATTTGCGAAGCAAATCCTCCCTAAGCGGCGTAAAGGCATCCAGCAGCACGCTGTCCGCTTTCGCTGTGACTCCATGCTTTACGCCGCTTGGAATGACGATGGACTCCCCGGCCTTTACCGTAACCGGCTTGCCGTCCAGCCGAAATTCGAGCTCTCCCTCCAAACAGTAGGAAAGCTGCTCATGCGGATGGCTGTGCTCGTATCCTTCCGCGCCGGCGATAAAATGCACCTCCATCATCATCAGCGACTTGCCCGGCTGTAAAATTTTCCGTTTTACGCCCGGTTCGGCATTTTCCCATTCTCCAATTGCGCCCATTTCATTACCTCCTAATGTTGTCGTATCCGATCGTAGAAGGCGGGTCATTCCCTCCTCGGCAAGCCGAGGCTCAGGCTCGCCCGCAAGCTGATATCAGAGCGACCGGATCAGCAGCGCCTGCGTCGCCGCATTCATATCGCCCTCCACCCATCCTTCGCTCAAATGGACTGGCCTCGGCATATCCGGATAATGCTCGCCATCCTTCACCTGAGCGACATTCGGAGCGGACGGCGAATAGGCGAGCTCGCGCGAGAAACCGCCGTCGCCGCGAAGCAGTCTGCTCATATTGCGAATCGTCGTCTGCAGGATAAAGAGCCGTTCATCGGTTTGTACGATCGGTTTCACATAGGATAGCAGATGAACGGGATTTCGGATATAACACATATCGCTTGCTTCTTCCTTGCTCAGAGCAGTTAGAATGCTCGCATACATCTTCTCAATCCGGGGCATCGGCAGCTGAAAGCCGCTGTAGAACGTGTGAAGCTTGAACGTCCCCGATAGGCGCGCATGGAAGCGGTCAGCCTTAACCGCTCCAGCATATTGAGCGCCTGGGCCGTCGACTCCATGTCCGCTACTCTGCCGGCCAGCAGCCGGGAGCTTCGCGCATAATAGAACCCGCCGCTTCGCTCGTCGTACTGACCTGCCAGCCAGGCAAGCAGCCCGTCGAATAACCCGTCCAAATCGAATAATAAATCCTGAATGGTCGCTTTTCCCGCGTTCATGGCCAGTCCTCCCGGTTATCCTTTGATTGACCCGATTAAGGCGCCTTTGGCAAAATGCTTTTGCAGAAAAGGATAAACAAGCAGAATCGGCAGCGTGGCCACCACGATAACCGCCATCTTCACCGTCTGGTCCGGAGGGGGCACCGCGGCATCCAGCTCGGAGCTGTATTCGAGTCCGCTTGCGAGAACGACAATCTGCCTGAGCAGCACCTGAATCGGCCACTTGGCGCTGTCATTCAAATACAGAATGGCGCTTAAGTACGTATTCCAATAGGTTACCGCGTAGAACAGGGAAATCGTCGCGATTGCCGGCATGGAGAGCGGAAGCACGATGCGGAACAGAATGCCGAAGTCGCTGCAGCCGTCGATTTTGGCCGATTCCTCCAGCCCTTCGGGAATGTTTTGAAAGAAGTTCCGCAATATAATCAGGTTAAAGGCGCTGATTGCCGATGGAATGATGAGCGAGGCATACGAGTCGATCAGCCCCATCTCCTTCACGACGAGAAAGGTCGGAATGAGCCCCCCGCTGAACAGCATCGTGAACACGACCAGGAACATGATCGCCTTACGGCCATCCAAATCCCTGCGTGATAAGCCGTATGCCATAAGAGCGGTCGTTAGCATGCTGAACAGCGTACCGAATAGAGTCACTCCCGAGGACACCGCCATCGCCCGGAATATCGTATTCGTGGAGAAAATAAACGTATAAGCGTCGAAGCTCCAGACCGTCGGAACGAGTATAAATTTCTTGACCGCCATCTCTGCGCTGGTCGTGAACGAACCTGCGACGACGTGCAGAAACGGAAGCACGGTCACAAGCGCGATAACCGCCAGCAGCGTAAAGTTCACAATTGAAAACAACCGGCCGCCGAACGTCTTGTCCTCTACCATTTTGATCCTCCTCAAAGGTTTGCGCAGCAAACCTACTTCGTAAGCATGTGCTTAGGTTTGTTACACAAACCTGCTTCGTAAGCATTCGCTCCCCTTAATAAACGCCCTCTTCGCCCATTTTTTTCGCCAGCTTGTTCGCCAGCACAACCAGCACGAGGCCGATAAACGACTTGAAGAAGCCGATTGCGGTGCTGTAGCTGAATTGCCCCTGCCTGAGCCCGGCCGTATATACGTACGTATCGATTATTTCGGCTACGTCGCGGTTCATCGAGTTCAGCAGCAAATATACATGCTCGAAGCCCAGCTCCAGCACATCGCCGATTTTCAGAATCAGCAGAATGATAATAACGCTCCGGATCGCGGGCAGCGTAATATGCCACACCTGACGCAGCCGTCCGGCGCCGTCCATTCGCGCAGCCTCATAAAGCTGCGGGTCTACCGATGCGATAGCGGCCAAGTATATGATCGTTCCCCAGCCCGCTTCCCGCCAAATGACCTGAATGATATACATCGGCCTGAACCACTCGGGACTGAGCAGGAAATTGATTTTTTCGAATCCAAAGTACACCAGCAGCTCGTTGATAATGCCGCCGTCCGACGTCAGCATCACGAAGCTGATCGAGACGATGATGACCCACGACATGAAGTGGGGCAAATAAACCAGTGTCTGAAACGTCCGTTTGAAGAAAGACAGCCGAACCTCGTTCAGCATCAACGCCAAAATAATCGGAACCGGGAAAAAGAACAGCAGGTTCATGCCGAATAACAGCAGCGTATTCACCAATATCGTAAGGAAATCGGGCTCCGTAAATAATCGTTCAAAATGCTCAAAACCGACCCACTCGCTGCCGCCTACGCCCTTAAAGGGCTTGTAATCCTGAAAGGCGATCGCAAGACCGAACATCGGAATATATTTGAAAATAATGAAAAACAAAATGCCTGGCAGCACCATGACATATAGCCATCTGTTCCTCCACAGCCGCTTCTTCAGCTCGCTCGTTCTAGGCTGCGGCACACGTGCCTGCTGGACTACCGTTTGCTGCATGATGGTTCTTCCTTTCCACGGGAGGTTGGGGAGGCTGCCCTTTCGGGAGCGGCAGCCCGCCCGGCATAGCTGCGATGCGGCAGACGTCTTAGCGGTTACGGCTTGTAGACCGCGTTAAATTCCTCGATAATCTGAGCGCCGCCGCGCTTCTTCCACTCTTCAACCGCTTTGTCGAAGCCGGCTTTGTCGATGGAGCCGTAAATATATTTGTACGTTGCGTCTTTGATCAGTTCCTGAAGCTCCGTTCCCTTCTCCGTGTACGTGGCCGAATCCAGCGGCGCGGTCGGATCGGGAACCGCAATCTTCTCATTCTCCAGAACAAGCTGCTCCGCATGGATACGCGCCGGAAGGTCATGGAAGCCCTCGAACATCCCGTTCGTTTCCGGCTCGCCGATGACGCTGTCCTTGAAGCCCTTCACTTCGCGCTCCGTGAGCTCTTGATCGTCGCCAGCCTTCGCCTTGCCGTCCTGCACCGTGTAATGAACGCCTTCCTTGCCCCAGTACATCATGTTCGCGACCTCGGGCGTCATCATTTTGTCGAAGAAGGCAAGGATTCCCTTCAGCTCCGCTTCATCCTTCACCGCGGATTTCGGGAATAGGACGACGTTGTTATAGCCTGGAATCGACCAAGTCGCAAACTGACCGTCCGGACCGGCCACCATGCTGTGCGTATCGACTACAGCGGTCGGAACGTTTTTGACCAAATCCTTCACCAGGGAGTTGACGTCCTGCATCGAGCCGATATAGACGCCGGCCTTGCCGCTCGTGAACAGATTAATTTGATCGGTCTTGCTTGTCGCGGCAAAGTCGACGTTCATCGCTTTCGCGTCGCGTACCTTCTTGAAGAAATCCATCGTCTCTACGTATTCGGGGAAAGTAAACTCCGGCTGAAGCTGGCCGTCCATCTCGCCCCAGTTATTCGGCGTGCCGAACCATGCCGAAACCGTCTTGAACGCCCCGTAGATCAGGTCGTTGCGGTCCGCCAGCCCGATGGTATCCGCCTGATTATTGCCGTCCGGATCCCCAATCGTAAACTTCTCCATCATTGCGTACAGCTCATCCACATTCGCAGGGGCTGCGAGGCCGAGCTTATCCGCCCAGTCCTTCCGGTAGATCATCCCTTGACGCGCAAGCGGTCTGCCCAGATAGAGCGAATACAGCTTGCCGTCCACCTTCGTATTGTTCAGAATCTCCTCCTTCAGCTTGCCGAGATTCGGAAACTCGCTCAGGTAAGGGCCGATTTCCCAGAATTGGCCGTCGCGGATCGCTTCCTTCATTTGAATAAAGGTGGCCTGGTTCTTGAGGTAGGTCACGTCCGGCAGCGAGCCGGTAGCGAAGGAAGCGTTCAGCTTCTCCTCATACGTATCGGCCGGGAAAAATTGATACGTCAACTTCGTGTTCGTCAGCTTCTCAATTTCGTTCTTGATCGTATCCGGCGGCGTCTCCGCGGTGTTGAGCGGGAGCATGATTGTAATCTCCGCCGGCTTCTCCTGCTCCTCGGGCTTTGCCGTCTCCTCCGTCTTCGCTCCGCTGTCATTGCCCGGCGCCGGAGACGTATTATTGTTATTGCCGCCGTTTCCTCCGCCCGAGCAAGCCGAGATCAGCAGACTGAACGCCAAAACTACGCTTACCAGAATCGAAATGGACTTTTTCTTCTTCATACCGCGTTGACCTCCATTTATCGTTGTAATTGCTGCACCCCAAGGCTACCATTGCCGGCACGGGTGTCGAAACAATCATTTCCACAGATGGAGCGCCCGCTGCGGAAGATCCGAGTTAATGATTATGAACGGTGATAAGGACACCGGGAGACTGGGCGGCAGACGCAAAAAAGGACCACACCGCAGCCGATGTTGCCGACTAGGGTGCCGTCCTATTGATTGGATCTGACCTAACTAACGATTAATCTTTTAATTCAATTCTATTTCCTTCGGGATCAATCACGACTCCTATCGTTCCCCATTCAAAGCTCTTCACCTCAACATTGACTCCGCGTGCCTCCAGCTCCGATACGGCTGAGTCAAAATGATTTACGTTAAGCCGAATGACCGTTGGATTTTGCGATCTTGTTTTTTCTTTATCTGAAGCGACGCCATTCCCTTCAAGCATGAGGTAACTGCCTCCGAAATCCAAAATGGACAAGTCCTTGCCGCGTTGACGGATTTTCAAGCCAAGATGTTCGGAATAAAATTTTAATGCGAATTCGTAATCCTCGCAGAAAAGAATAACGCCTGTTTCTCTAATATCCATTAATGTTCACCTCAAATCGTTTTTTTCTTATCTTAATGGATTTTCTTGAAAAGAACTTCAATACAATGAAGGAAATGCCTTACGTCTTTAGTCTCATTGATCACTTTTGATTCGGTTAGTTTCCTCAACAAATGCCATTTAAATGAGAAAACGACAGCCGCCTTGGCTGTCGTCTCTGTTGTTTATTCACTATTGCGTTCAGGTATATGGTTTAAGAAAGTCCACTAATGACTTGCGTCAGCGCCTCCCTGATTGGCGTAACAGGACGGCCGAGCAGCTTTTCCAAATCATTGCTTTCGATCTCGAGTACGCCTTCTCTAATGCCTTGCTGGATGCCTACGAGAATCGGGATGACGAATTCGGGTACGCCGGCGCCTTTCATGATTTCGGCATACGCGGCGTCGTCGACATGCTGCACGGGTACTTCTTTGCCTGTAACCTCTCCAATAACGGATACAAGTTCATCTTGCGTTATTAGTTTACCCGAAAGCTCGTAAATCGTATTCTCGTGTCCGGTTCCTGCAAGTACGGCTGCGGCCGCTTCTGCGTAATCCTGCCGTAACGCCCAGCCTGTCTTGCCATTCCCGGCAGACGTCACCCAGGGCGCTCCTGCCAGCACGCCTTGAATGCTCCCGATTTCATTCTCCAGGTACCAGTTATTTCGCAAGAAGGAGTAAGGAATGCCGGTTCGGATGATGGCTTCTTCCGTTACGCGGTGCACTTCAGCAAGGAACAGCTTGCTTTCACCTGCATTCGCTGCACTGGTATAGGCAATAAATCCAACGTTCGCCCGCTTGGCTGCGTCAACCGCACTCGTGTGCTGCCTAATTCTTGTTTCGTTGTCCCCATCGGCTGAAATGATTAATAACCGGTCAATACCGGCAAATGCGGAATCCAATGTTTCCGGTCGGTCGAAATCGCCTTGCCGGACATCCACGCCCAGAGCTCGCAGCGCTTCCGCTTTTTCCGGATTACGGACACTGACAGCCAGTTGACTGGCCGGCACGGTCTTTAATAATTGCTCTACCACTAGTGCTCCCAATTTCCCTGTTGCGCCTGTAACTAGCATTTTCATCATCTTTTCCTCCGATACGATTTGTTGTAATTGCTTTTGTTATAACTAATTAAGTTACAACAATCTATAAAATAAAAGCTCTAAAAGAGCTCTCATTTATATGAACCTTGTCGTTAACTGACTTAAAGTCGTTTGGGCCAACCTTTGTTCCATAGCGGCTTGGGCTTCGAATAATTCGGATTGGAGAACCTGCTCAATGTTCTGTCCGACTCGGCATTTCACATTCGAACCTCCGTGAACACGGAATAATTGGTTTCCCTCGATCACATTTACAGCGCGATAAATATCAAGAAGCGTAATTTCCTCAGGTGATTTGAGCAGAGAAGCGCCTCCAACGCCAGGACGTACTTCCAATAACCCGGCTTTTTTTAACATACCCATAATTCTTCGAATGACTACGGGATTTGTATTCACGCTGCCCGCAATGTAATCCCCAGTCAAATCGGCCTGAACTGATATCAGGGAAAGGATATGAACTGCCATTGAAAAGCGCGTGCTTATTTGCTTCAAGTTTACCACTCCCGATGTAACCATTGTAGTTACTACCAGTCAAAATGTCAAATACGTCGCGTCTCTGCAGGAAACTCGTTATTTGAACTTGTTTTGCTCGAAGACTTCGTTTCTTTATTCATAACGAATTCGCTAAATAAAAAAGGAGTTCAGCTCGTCAATTGAACTAACCACCTTCTTATCGCGGTGCCTGAATGATGATCCCCGTTAATTAAAATCAAATAAATAGAAAAAAAACGACAGCAATTACGCTTAATGCAACCATCAGTTGGCCCATCCTATAACCGGCAGCGGCGCCAAAATCACTTAAATAACGTTTGCCGACCCAGAAGGCTGCAACCCAAAGCGGGACGGAAACTAAAAAAGGATAGTGGAAGCCTTCGGTACCTTTGGAATATAGATCTAGTCCTGCTGCCTCCGCTAACGGGAATAGCTCCTGCTAATTTAAACGATTCCGCAGTGATTGACCATTTAAAGGGGAAACCTAGCGCTAAATTCACTCAAATCCGTCTCATGCGGTTAAACAGGCTCATTTTGCGGGAGAAAATCCCGTTAGATCTCCTCCCAAGCTGATAAGAGCATATTAATGGGAAGAATTCCGTCTATTTTGTTATCCATACATTCATGTATTTATGTATGCCACAAACCGGCCTGTGCCAAATATCACTCCTTTGCAAAATAAGCCTCTGTATACTCGTTCATCATCCCGCTTCCGCCGCTCTGCTTCCACCTTTCGACCTCCTCGTAGAAACCTCCTTCGTCAATCTGCCCCAGGATATATTTGTACGTCGAATCCGATATGATTTTGTTCAGCTCCATGCTTTTCTCGTCAAACGTCTTCGATTCGAGGCCGATCGTAGGGTCCTTCACAATAAACTTGCCGTTGTCCGCGCTCAACCGTTCCGCAAGCTCCCACATCGATTCCTTCTCCGCCGCCTTTAGGACGTTCGGGTTGCTGAGATCGGCGATCATGAGCGGGTAGAGAGCGTTCACCTCCGTGACGCGAAGCTGCGACGTCTCCTCGGGCAGCACCACCTGTCCGCCGGTGAGGCTATAATGCTTGCCTTCTATGCCGTACCGCATCAGATTAGCGACATCCTTGTCCATGGTGCGGTCGAAGAACGCCAGCTGTTCCAGAAGCTCCTTCTCGGTGCGGATCGATTTTTTGGAAAATAAATAAAGGCCGTTATAATTCGGAATCGACCAGATCCGGTAGCCCTCTGGCCCCTGAATGCGGTTCGCCAGCGTAAACCGCGCGGACGGGTTGATCTGCCGGGCTTCATCCGACAGCCGCTGCACGTCCGTCATGCTGCCGATGTAGACGCCAGCGGCGCCGCGAATCATCAAATCCCGCTGCATCTCCTTGCTCGTAACGGCAAAATCGTTGTTCATCAGCTTCTCGTCAAACAGCCGCTTCATGAAATTCATCGTATCCATATAAGGCTGGGTGTCGAACTCCGGCACAATCCGGTTGTCCGCGATGCCCCAATTGTTCGGCGTGCCGAAATAAGAGCTCAGCGTTTTGAACGCGCCGAACACCAGATCATTGCGGTCAGCCAGTCCGACCGTATCATGCTTGCCGTTCGCGTCAGGATCGTAAGCCGTGAACTGCCGGATAACCTCATACAGCTCCTCGATCGTTCCCGGCTTGGGCAGTCCGAGCACTTCCAGCCAGTCCTCGCGGATAATAATGCCCTGCCTGGACGACGGGCGTTCCGTGTAAAGTCCGTAAATGCGGCCGTCGATCGCTGCCTGATGCAAAATGTCGGCATCCAGATGCTTCAAGTTCGGGAACTGCTCCAAATAAGGCCCGATTTCCCAAAATGAGCCGGAACGGATCGCATTTTTCACAAAAATATAATCGGTATGCTTTACAAATGTCGCTTTCTTCAGCGAATTGGTGGAGAGCGCCGTGTTCATTTTATCCGTGTAGATGCCGTCCGGCACCCAGTTGATGTCCATCGTCGTATTCGTCAAATCTTCGATTCGGGTAATAAGCTCGGCACTTGGAGTATGGGGAAAATGCAGCGGCACCATAATGGAAATCACCGGTTTCGCGCTTTCATCCACAGTTAAGCCGGCCCCCTTAATTGACGCGCAGGAGGCGCACAGCATGAGAACAAGCAGCGGCGCAAGCATGCTGCGGCCAAGACGAAACCAAACCTGATCTGAGACCTTGCTCATCGGTATCCCCCCTCGTCATTACTGGCTTTGCGGCTCATCGTCTAAGGAAATGATTATCCGGCGGCCAGATGATTATTGCTCAACATGTATGCGTTTACTAAAATAGTGATAGAATTCACTCATCTCTTGATAAGGTGTTGGTAGCTGTGCGGTCATTAACTTTCCTGAGCAAGCTGACGATCTTCGGCTTCCTGCTCGGTACTCTCCCGGTGATCTTCATCGGCGCTTTCGCTTATGTCACATCTTCCAATGAGATTCAGAAAAATGTAAGTACAGGAAAAATGCAGCTGATTATGCAAATCAACTCCAATGTAGAGCAGAAACTGACGACTGTCAACCATACGCTCAATCAGGTTATTAACTCGACCGTGCTCAAAAACGCGATGAACCGTCCGCTGACGGTGAACGATTTTATGATTTATGACGATTTGCGCAACGAGATCCGGCACATGCAATCCTTCGATACAAGGCTGGAGGATGTCGTGCTTATTAACGAGAAGCATAACTGGATGATCAAAAATTCCGGCCTTTACTCATTCGACGAATACGCCTTTCACGACGAGCTGGCGGGCCTGATGCAGGTTCCGGACAACACCTCCTGGGTGCTCACTCCGTCCGATTGGTTCTACAGCGAGGAAGCCGCGGGCAGCGCCGGCTGCAGCTACAGCATCAGCCTGGTGAAGAAGCTGCCTACGGCCGGGCTTGAGAAATACGGGCTTGCGCTGGCCAACATTCCGACCTGCAGTCTGCAGGAGCTGCTCGAAGAGGACGGCGGCGCGGGCTCCAGCTTCATGATCCTGGACGATCAATTCCGCATTCTTCTCCACCGCGACCAGGCCCTGATCGGAAAGCCTGCCGCGGAGGCCGGACTCCGCGTGCAGCAGTTGACCGGGAATGCCGGTCAGTTCACGGCGCCAATCGAACAGATGGACTATTCGCTCACGTATTACCGGTCCGAGCTGAACGGCTGGATTTACTTGTCGGCGACCTCCATCGCCAGCATGACGAAGGAATCGAACAAAATCGGCAGCTATACGCTTTATGTCTGCCTGATCATGCTCGCGGTGTCGATGCTGCTGGCCTGGATGGGCTCTCGCCGCATGTATTCGCCGATTCGAATGCTGTTGAACCAAATCGGCGAGCGGGTAACGGATATTCAGAAGCGGAGAACGAATGAATTTCAAGCGATCGGCGAACGGGTGACGTTTCTGTTCCAGTCCAAGTCGGAGCTGGAGAAGGAGCTTCGCCAGCATATCCCACAGGTGCGCGCTTTTTTCTTCATCAAAGCGTTCCAGGGCCATATCCGGCCGAACGAGGTGGCGGATAAGCTTCGCCAGTTCGGCTACGGCATGCAGCTTCAGGAGTGGAGAACAATGGCCGCGGTCACGCTGCAGCTCGATTTTCTCGAAGACAGCCGCTATTCCAGAAAAGATCAGGAGCTCCTTCTGTTCGCTATTCATAACATCATCGAAGAGCTTGTTCCTGCAGGTGAACGATTGGTTCCGGTTATTATGGACCAAACGATCGTCACGATCATTGGCGGCCCGGAGAACGATGCGGCGGAATTCCATCTTGCCGTATTCGCGTTAACCGAGCATTTGCAGCGGCAAATCGACGTCTATCTAAGCGTTAAGGTCAGCATCGGCATCAGCCTGCCGTTCAGCTCGTTCGGCTCCATGGCCATCGCCTGCCGGGAAGGGCTTGAGGCGCTGAAGCATCGTTTAAAGCTCGGCGAAGCCATCATCATCCCTTATTCCAACGTGAACGCGGGCAAGCATTATTTGAATTTGAATTACCCGGGCCATCTGGAGAACGAGCTTCTGGATGCGATTAAGCTGGCGGATAAGGACAAAGCGAAGGAACTGTTGAAATCTGTCCTGCAAGCCGTGTTAGAAGCGGAGCTGCCGCCGCAGGAATATCAAATTCCGCTGTCGAGACTGCTCAATAGCCTGCTTATCGTCATGCAGGAGTCCGGTGTCAGTCTCAGCCAGCTTCATCCGGTGAAGGGCTCGCTGCTCGAAGAACTGCTGAAGCTTCATACCGCCCTGGAAATCGACGATTGGTTCTGGACGCGGGCCGTCTATCCCATGGTCAAAATTTTCAAAGACCGCCAGGAAGCCCAGTACCATAACCTGTCCGAACAGATCATCGATCTTGTGCAGCAGCATTACGATACGGATCTCACGCTCGAGGAATGCGCGTCGCGGCTTCATTACAACGCCAATTATTTGAGCAGCGTGTTCCGCAGGGAAACGAACCACTCCTTCACCGAGTATTTGACGATGTACCGTTTCAAAATGGCCAAGAAGTGGCTGGAAGGAAGCGAGATGCCGGTTAAGGACATCGCCGCCAAGCTTTGCTACACCAATCCGCAGAACTTCATCCGCTCCTTCCGCAAGCAGGAGGGTATGACACCGGGGCAGTACCGGGAGCGAAAGCGGACCGGTTAGCGGAAGATTTTTACGGTGCCGTGCTGTCTGCGTACATGGAATATGCTATACTTTTCCAACAGGCAGAAACGAATAGATGATATTTTGAAACGGAGGCTGCACGAATGGAACGACCGTCGAAGGAAGAATACAACGCCAATAACGAGATTTACATCGGCCTTGTCGGTGAGGGAAGCATTACGGATATCGTTGCGCGGCAATTGAATGACACGATTAAGATGCTGGAGGTTATTACGGAGGAGCAAGCGGACTACCGCTACGCGCCGGGCAAATGGTCGCTGAAGGAAGTGATCGGGCATATGACGGATAGCGAGCGGGTGATGAGCTATCGCCTGCTGCGGATCGCCCGGGGAGACAAGACGCCGCTTCCCGGCTTCAATCAGGACGATTTCATGCAGTACTCTCCGTTCGCGGGATGGACGCTCGCCGACCTGTTAGAGGATTATAAGGCCGTCCGGCAGGCAACGCTTACGCTGCTGCGCGGGTTATCCGCAGAAGCTTGGACTCGCGTCGGCACTTCCAACAATACCGATACGTCGGCGCGTGCGCTCGCTTATATCATCGCCGGCCATGAACGCCATCATCTGAATATCATTCGGGAAAAATATTTGAAATAGTCATCGATATGCCATTGGGAGCAGGTAGAGGGAGTCGAGATTATTTGGGGCGAAAAGAATAAAGAGTTCTTCCAATTTCCGAATAAGATATTCGAGGCCACATGGGTATATGAGAAAATAAGCTTTCAATCCTAGTGGGTTGAAGGCTTATTTTTGTTGACCCCAGATAATGAAATCCGTCATATATGTAAACTTACACTTGTGGTAAAATGGTTAACATATGGCATTTTACAGCGAAAGGGGCGTTTGCCGCTATGACCATCCGCTTGCGCGGTCACCATTTGCTTTGCTTGCTGGGCTACCGCGGAATGGGCTACTCGGACGAGTTTTGCGTCAATATGACGGCAATCTATGAGACGCTGCGGACGAAGCCGGAGACCGAGGTCGAAATCATTACCGGTCCGGACGACATTTGCCGCGCTTACCCGCCGGATAAAACCTATCATTGCGAAGGAACCGTCTATGGGCTGGATGAACGGATTTTGGCGAAGCTGGGGCTCGCTCCGCATGAACGCAGCAGCTGGCAGGACATGTGCAGCCGCATCGCAGAGAAGATCGTTCCGGAGGATATCGCCCGGCTGTGCACGACATGTCCGTGGGAGAAGTACGGCGTCTGCCGGGAAGGCGTAGGTTTTCTGATCGAAGGCCGCCCTCTGCCGAAGGCGGGGGGATAAGCGGGCCCGCCCAAGCGGAGAGCAGGAGCTAGAGAGCTCCCGCTCTCCGCTTGGGCGGGCCTATCGCTATTCAAGCAGCTGCTTAATGTCGCTTAGCGTACGAATTGACTTGTAAGGCTGGATGTTATGCACCGTCCCCGAATCGATCCCCTTCGGATTAATCCACACGCCCCGAATGCCGATTTCCTGCGGCGCGATAACCTCCCACTTGTAGTTGTCGCCAACCATCCAGGCTTCCTCCGGCAAAACGCCCATTTGCTCCACGGCATGAAGATAAATATCCGGATCCGGCTTACCGACGCCGAACTCTTCCTCGATATAAATATGTTCGAAAAGTCCTTCAAGCTGGAACCGGTCAATCTTCCGCCGTTGCGCGCCGGAAGCGCCATTCGTAATGAGCGCAAGCTTAATACCGAGCGATCTTATGTGCGCAATCGCCTCGAGAGCGCCAGGATGCAAGGTAACCGCTTCTTCTCGTTCCCGTCCATAATCAATTGCTATGCTTTTCGCTGCAGCAGCATCGGCCACTCCCATCTGTGTGAAAGCAGCCGAGACAATCTCCGTCCTCGCCGTGTCCAGATCCAGCCGGCCGGTGCGGTGTCTCTCTTCGTCGCTCCAGTACCACTTCGCGCGCTCCTTAATTTTACCGACGAGCCCGTCGATTTCTTCGGCCGAACATTCCGGCAAATGGCTGCCGCATACCTTCCGCCAACACCCGTCCAGATCGATGCCCCGCTCAAACGCGATAATCGTATCGTCCAAATCCAGCAAAATCGCTTTTGGCCGCATTTCGTCTCCCCCTATCTCCTACTCGTTTTTCAAGGCTGTATTCACCTGTACCGCTTGCTGCAAATCTTCCGCCGGCGAGCTGATTATCACCTTGCCATCCTTGTCATTGCGCTTGGTTAATGCATGATAAAGCTCGCTATCGCTTATTTCGATCGTGAGGGCATGGGTTTTCCTATTGAAATAAATTTCACCCAAATAGGTTCTTACTTCTCCTTCATAAGAAAGCAATCCTGTTCCAGGCACGAACAAAATCTTATCCAAATGGATATCATCGATCGTTAGGGACCCCTCAAAATTATTATTTTTATGATTAAAAAAACCAACCAGCGCAACCTCCGCTTTCTGACTTATGGTTGCATCTGAGTTATACATGTAAGCAGGAGCATGAATTTCCAGTTTATCGCTTCCGCTGCATCCGGCTGACAACCATGCGAAAGTAAACGCTTGAAGCAGAAGAAATAATTTCTTCATCGTTACCTCCAGATATTTGAAATCCCTTCAACTCGGGTCCAAAATAACATACAGTATCAGGTTTCACTTTACTGCATATGAATCCTGCATTGCCAAATCATATCATCTTATTTCAAGCATTTTGTCTTACAATAAAAGCGGCACGAAGACCCTTCAAGCGCCTTCATGCCGCCAATTTATTCTACTCCGGGAGCCAGCCGCTCCAGACCGTTCATATAAGGCCGAAGCGCAGCCGGGATCCGTATCGAGCCGTCCTCCTCCTGATGGTTCTCAAGGAGCGGAATCAGAATGCGAGGGCTTGCAACAGCCGTATTATTCAGCGTGTGACAGTAGCGGAGCTTGCCCGAAGGATCCTTGTAACGGATATTCGAGCGGCGCGCCTGAAAATCGTGAAGATTCGACGACGAGTGCGTCTCCCCGTACGCTCCGCGGCTTGGCATCCACGTTTCGATATCGTACTGCTTATACGTCTTCTGCGACATGTCGCCGGTGCAAACCGCCATCACCCGGTACGGAAGCTCGAGGCAGTTCAGCAGCTCCTCGGCATTCGCCGTAATTTCCTGCAAAATCGCCTCCGACAGCTCTGGATCAGCCCTGCAGATAATGACCTGCTCCACCTTCGCGAACTGGTGGACGCGGTACAACCCGTACACGTCGCGCCCGGCCGACCCGACCTCGCTGCGGAAGCATACCGACGCCGCGGCCAGTTTGATCGGCTCATTTACCTCTACAACTTCATTCCCGTAATACGCGACCAGAGGAACCTCCGAAGTGCCGACCAGCCACTTGTCCTCGCCGGCCAGAAGATAGGTCTGATCCTCGCCCAGCGGGAAAAAGCCCGTTTGATTCATCGCTTCCGTCCGCACCATCAAAGGAACGTCGAGCAGCGTAAAGCCCTTTCGAAGCAGCAGGTCGACAGCCAGCTGCTGAACAGCCCGGTGGAGCAGTACACCGGCTCCTTTCAAGAAATAATTGCGCGTTCCCGCGGCCTTCACTCCCCGCCGTACATCGATCATATCGTGCAGCTCACCCAAAGCGATATGATCCCTCGCCTCGAACGGGAAGTCCGGCAGCTCGCGTGCCCGCCTCACCTCCACATTATCCGCATCCGAACGTCCGGCAGGAGTGTCCGGCGATACGACATTCGGGACGAGCTGCATAAGCGTCTCCCAATCCTTTTCGCCTTGCATGAGCTCCGCTTCCATAGCAGCCAACCGATCATTGATCTCCTTCACCTGCTGTTTCATCTTCGCCGCAACGTCCTGCTCTCCCTGCGCGACAAGCCCGCCAATCTCATTCGACCGTTTATTCCGCATCCCCCTTAGCGCCTCTGTTTCCTGCTGCAGCTGGCGCTTCCTCTCATCCAATGCCATAAGCTCTGCAATGGAAACCGCTATCCCCTTCTGATTCGCCGCCGTTTGAACTTGCTCTTGATATTGCCTGATCCATTTCATGTCTAACATGTGCACCGCGCTCCTTTTCTTGGAAAAATACAAAAAGCGCCCTCATCCCTATGGGACGAGGAGCGCTCTTACTCGCGGTGCCACCCAAATTGACTGCTACGGCCGCAGCCGTAAAGTCCTCTTTGCTCCGCGATAACGGGCGGGACCGGTAAACTTAGGGGGAACTTCCGACCTTCCCCTTGACGAGAACGCCTCCGAGTTGGATGCTCTTCACTGGCGTGATTCCGATCTTTAATTTTTATGTATTATAGCTTATTTACAGGAAGCAATTCAAGTGACTCGGCAGGTTTTATTGTGACACATAAAAAAGCACCCCCCCAAAGTCGAATGATCTCTGAAGCTGCCCGCATGGACATCCGTATTAAGGAACAACCGAATATTTTTCTCTGCCATTACGGCCTCCAGAACAATCAAGTCCCCTAGCAGCATTATAAGGATTTCCCCCCGCTAAATTGCTCGAAATCTGGTATTGAAAGATTCTAACGGGAAATCTTGCAACGTTCTAATCGGAAAATAGAGGGGGCTTTCGAGAAAACAGTGAGATTCTGGAGCATGAAGGGTTTACGCGGTCTTTTCACGAATAGTAGCATGAACAGGACTCGAAGATCGGAGGGGACAAGAGAAGCCATGACGAATGACCAGCATGTGCAGGAGCTGACCGCGCTCAAGACGATCGCCGAAACGTTGAACCAATCGAATGATCTGGGCTACATGCTCGATACGGTGCTTGGCAGGCTGCTGGAGGTTACGGGCCTAGCCTTTGGCTGGATTTTTCTAGTCGGTAAAAATAACGACTACGAATGCGTCGCCGACCGCAATCTCCCTCCGGGTTTGCTGTACAAGGATAAGCAGCTCATGCAGTGCGGCTCCTGCTGGTGCATGGACCGTTACCGCGACTGCCGGCTGACGGACGCCGTTAATATATTGAACTGCAAGCGGCTGGACATCGCCAAAGCTGATAATACCGGAGATACCTGCGGCTTTACCCATCACGCGACGGTGCCGCTTCGGATCGGCGAACGGCGATTCGGCATTTTGAATGTCGGGGCGCCGGGCAAAACTCATTTTTCCGGCGAGGAGCTCGCGCTTCTTCAGGCGGTCGCCTTCCAGATCGGCATTGCCGTCGAACGTGTGAGATTGCATGAGGCCGAACAGCGGCGGGGGGAATTATTCGCTAGACTTGGCGAGTTCAGCAGAACATTAACCGTATCGTTAAGCGGAGAAAATGTCCGCTCGCAGCTTAAGGACCGCTCGATGCGCCTTATCGCCGAGCATTTTGATTGGCCGCTTGCGGCGTTGTTCGACCGTTCCGGCCAAGACTTCGTTCTGCGAAGCATTCATTACGGCGGCCAAGCCTTCACGCCTCGATGGCGCATTCCGGTCTCCGAGGCCGGGTGGCTGCACGATGCGGCGACCCATCATGGTTACCGCGAATGGGATGGCGCAGATCTCGCCGAACTTCATCGCCATAGCGGGAATGAGAAGCTGTCAGCCATCGAAAAAGTATGGCCGACAGCCATTACGGCTCCGATTGCTTATGGCAGCGGCGCGATATGCGGCGTGCTGCTTATTGCCCATCACAAGACCGGCGAACTTGCGCCGTCCGACGGGGCTGTCCTCGAAGCGATTGCGGAGCATATAGCCGTCGCGTTGGAAAATATCCGGCTCGAGGAAAACCGAAGAGATCTGGCGAGGTTAGAGGAGCGGAACCGGCTGTCCCGCGATTTGCATGATTCCGTATCGCAGATGCTTTTTTCCCTTAGCATGACGGCCAAAGGAGTCGAGTCTATGCTCGACAGCAGCCATGTAGATGCAGCCAAAGCCTCCGTGAAAGACATGCAGACCTTGTCCCGGGACGCATTGAAAGAGATGCGCGCGCTCATAATGCAGCTGAGACCCGCAGGCATCGAGAAGGGAATCGTCGCCGCACTGGAGGAATACGGGATACGACAGGGACTGCAGGTAAACATGCAGGTAGAAGGCCATTTGGATGTGTCGGGCAGCATCGAGGAGACGATCTGGAGAATCGGCCAGGAAGCCTTAAATAACGCAGCCAAGCATGCCGGTTCCTCCAAGGTCGACGTTACTCTGACTGTCCGTGCCAATGAGGCAATGCTCATTGTCCGGGATTTCGGCCGAGGAATGGCGGATACGATGGCCCCCTTTTCCGCGCCGACGTCATACGGTTTATCGATTATGCAGGAGCGCGCCGAAGCCCTTGGCGGCCGACTTCGCCTGACCAGCATGGCGCAGCATGGCACGACGGTAGAGGCGGTTATTCCTCTCCGATCACATCCGGGAAGGGAGAATACGGAGCAATGACGATTAAATTGCTGCTCGCCGACGACCATACGATGGTACGGAGAGGCTTGCAGGTGTTTTTATCAACCCAGCCCGACCTGGAGCTGGTCGGCGAGGCGGCAACGGGGCAAGAAGCTTTAGAGCAGGTCGCGGCGCTCCAGCCCGACGTCGTATTAATGGATATTAACATGCCCGGAATTAACGGGATTGAAGCAACGCAGCAGATTAAGCTGGCGCATCCGCAGGTGAAGGTGATTATTCTGACATCCTTCTCCGACCAGGGCCACGCCCTTCCCGCCATTCGTTCCGGCGCCAAAGGATATTTGCTGAAGGACATCGAGCCGGAGGACTTGGCCCGCGCCATTCGCAAGGTGCATCAGGGCCAGGTAGAACTGCATCCCGACATCACGGGGCAGCTGATGAACCAATACGCCGAAGCGGATCAGACTGCTGGTCTGCCAGAAAGAGCCGGCTATTCCGCGCTGACCGACCGGGAACGGGACGTGCTCCGGCTCATTGCCTCCGGCAAGAGCAACCGGACCATAGCCGAGGAGCTGTTCATTACGGAGAAGACGGTCAAGACGCATGTCAGCCATATTTTGAGCAAGCTGGAAATGACCGACCGCACGCAGGCCGCCATTTATGCGGTGAAGCACGGGCTCGACAAGTAGAGTCAGACTAAAGTCGTAGAGCGTTCAGCCGATGGTTGAATGCTCTTTCGGACGCGAAAATCATTCGAATTGATGACGTTAAGCCCCGCACGGAATGTTACGATGAATGTAACAATAACGCAACACGAAAGGAAGAGTATCATGAACATAACCATTATCGCCGGAAGCAACCGTAAATCAGCCACCAGCACGCGTCTAGCGGAACATGTAGGACAGCTCATTCAGCAAAAAGGACATAGCGTCGCCTTGATTGATCTGTATGAAACGCCGCTTCCATTCTATTCTCCCGAAGGAGTCGGCGGGGACCAGGAATCCGTTCGGAAGCTGCAGCAAGCTGCGCTTCAAAGTGACGGGATCGTCTTATCATCTCCCGAATATCACGGCAGCATCTCCGGCGTCCTGAAAAACGCGCTCGACTATCTCGGTCAGGATCATTTTCGCGGAAAAGCCGTCCTGTCCATGAGCTCCGCCGGCGGCGCTGTCGGCACAAGCTCGCTAACGCAGGTTCAAGCGATCGTCCGCAACCTGCATGGCATTAACTCGCCGGAGTGGATCTCCATCGGAGGAGCCCAGCGCAACTGGGTAATGGACGGGTTGTCCGGCTATGAGGGCGGCGGCCAGGATCTGAGCGACCGCATCCACCGCGCGACGGCCACTTTTCTTGATCTTGCGGCGATGGTCCGGAGAACGGCATAAAGAGCAGTATTTCAGGTAAACCAAAAACGCGGAATGAGGCGACATCGTCCCTCGTTCCGCGTTGTTTTGACTGGCCGGTGTTGCCCGCCAGAAATGAGACAGATTAATCTGCTCTTGATTCCGTACTTCTCGCCGGATTCCGGCAATTCAAGAGCATTTGTGCTCTTGATTTCACTCTTCCCGCCGGATTCGCGCCATTCAGGTGCACTTCTGCACCTCATTCCACGCTGGCCGACGGATTCCCGCCATGCGTGCTGCCGCTACGAACCGGCAAGCGCTTTGCGGACGGATAAAATATATTTCGACTGGTCCAGCGGGTTAACGCCCCGGCGCTCCCGCTCGGCATGGACATCCGGCGGACATTCGCGGTAGCCCGCGAAGAAGGTGGCGAGTGCGCCCCTACCCTTGGTCAGCGAGCCGAAGCGTGCGGGAAAATCGAGCGAGGTCGCGACCGGCAGCGTCCCTTCAAGCTCCATCCGATCTCCCCGGACGACCGGGGTATCGAACTCTCCCCGCATCTGTACCAGCTCATTCATGAGCTTGCCACCCGTCTCCTCCGGCGCGGACAGACGGAACGACAGCATCGGCTCCAGCAGCTTCACGCCGATGTTGGATAGCCCGTCCATGATGCCCATCGGCGTCGCCACTGCGAAATCAAGCGGATGCGTATGCCATACATGATGCTCGCCCTCGATGAGCGTCACTTTCAAATCCGTCACCTCCCAGCCGAACAGTCCCTGCTGAAGCGCCTCCGGCACGCGCCTTGCCACTTCGTTCTGATAGCTGCCTAGCAGCCGCTCCGGGCGGACAACAGAGCTATAAACCAGCCCGCTGCCTCGCTCTCCCGGCTCGATCTTAAACCGCAAGATCGCCCAGCAAGGCTTCGGCATCGTATAAGCTATGAAACCCTCACCCATCTGCGCGGGCGTTTCCTTGTAAATAACAGACGGCTGCCCGAAATCGGCCGCTAAGCCGTACCTGTCGCGCAGCACATGCGTCAGTACCTCGATTTGAATCGGCCCCATTACCTTCAGGTGCAGCTCCCGCTGCTCCTGCAACCACTGCAAATCGAGCAGCGGATCCTCGTCCGCCAGCTCATGAAGCGCTGCCACGACGGCCGGATATTCGGCCTCGCTCCGCCAGCGCACTTGAACCGTCAGCAGCGGCACCGCCAGCCGCGTCTCGCCGGGAACATCATCGGCGCAGCCGATAATGTCGCCGATGCGCGCCTGGTTCCAGCCGCACACGGCGGCGATGTCGCCTGCGGCAAGCAGCCCGACATCCTCGGCCTTCTGCCCGTCGATCTTGCGGATTTGCGTCACCTTCTCCTCGATCTGCCGCGTCTCGTTACGAACGGAATCGCGATTGCGAATCGCCCCGCTGTATAACCGCACATAAGCGATCCGCCCCATCGCGGCGTCCCTCTCGATGCGGAAGACAACACCCGACACCGGCCCTTCAACCGCCGCGGCCGGCGGAGGGACCAGAGACACCATCGCCTGCATAAGCGGCTCGATGCCAATTCCCTTGTTCGATGCCCCGAACAAGACCGGGAACATCTCCGCGCTCTGCGTAAGCGCGGGCAGCAAGCGCCCAAGCTCCTCCTTCGGGAGAGAGCCGCTCTCCAAATAGCGGATCAGCAGCGATTCGTCGCGCTCCGCAATCGTCTCCTCCAGCAGCTGCAAGTACGGACCCTTGCTGCCGCCTTCCGCATCCAGCAGGTTAACCGAACCGCTGAAGCCGTCCTCGACGCCGAGCGGCATCTGCACCGGAGCGGCGTCAGCCGACAACAATCGCTTGATTTGCCGCAGCGTGCCCATCGGGTCCGCCCCGATGCGGTCCATTTTGTTGACGTACAGCAACGTAGGAATTTGCCGCTCCCTCAGCGCATGCCAGATAACCTCCGTCTGCGCCTGCACGCCCTCTGCTGCGGATATAATAAGCACCGCGCCGTCCATGACGCGAAGCGATCGTTCCACCTCGGATAAAAAATCGACATGCCCCGGCGTATCCACCAGATTAACCGTGATCCCCTTCCAGGCGAACCGCGTCGCAGCCGCGCGGACCGAGATCCCGCGCGAGCGCTCCACCTCGAGAAAATCCGTCTGCGCCGTCCCGGCATCTACGCTGCCAAGCGACCGAATGCGGCCGCTGCGGAACAGGATTTGTTCCGTTGTCGTTGTTTTGCCCGCATCGACGTGGGCGAAAATACCGATATTCCGTATATGTGCAGGATCATTATGCTCCATTATCACAACTCCCTTGACCGCTGTTTCTCTCCTTATCCTACTCCTGCAGCCGGCTCGCGGCAACAAAAAACGGCCTGTCCGACCGAAGTCCGATAAGCCGAAGAATGTCATTACTTCATTCACACATTAACTGCAGAATGTTCTTATCTCAAGAGAAATCAATTCATCCCTTCCCTAAAACGCTGCTCGTTTTGGAAGGAGGGGTCTTCTCTCCAAAAATGATAAACAATAAACCTGCCAGGGCACGCGTGCACTTATATATACAATACTATTTGATTTTCACAACGTACTAAGCCTTAGATCATAAAAATACTGCACAACCGGATGCTTTAACTTCATATTCTCGGTCATGTTTAAAATCCGCTTTTTCCCAACTCGCCTGTCCACCAAAGCTAAAATATTCAATAAGATATCATTGCTCTCCAAGCTTTCCTCAATAGAAGTAGATAAAAACGTA
This sequence comes from Paenibacillus harenae DSM 16969, assembly GCF_000422465.1. Lineage (GTDB taxonomy): Bacteria > Bacillota > Bacilli > Paenibacillales > Paenibacillaceae > Pristimantibacillus > Pristimantibacillus harenae. Next base: position 302,258 of record NZ_AULV01000013.1, read on the forward strand.
TTGGCTACAACGGTGAAATCCGATTTACTTAATGCTAATTGTGCAGATAAAATCACCTTAGCAAGTTCTGATATTTTTCTACTTCTTGCAATTACTTTTAGACGCTCCTCCGGAACCATTCCCTTGGTATCTGTTCTAACCGCTTCCATTTCTTCATTGTTAATAGGAATTTGGATATGAGGATCATTCCTTATTTCCTGCTCCGTCTGATACCATCTGATTAAGGTAGTTATATCACTCATATTGAGAACGTTCTTATTATCTACTGCAATATAACAATGTCCTGCTTTATCAGGTAAATAACGGTAGCTGGTTGAACGGTATTCGACCCTTCCAACTAGCGCAGGACAAAGAAAGCTCTCCAGAATTTGCTTCAATTTGCTCCAGACCATTTAATCCTCCTAAATATGAGTGGGCTTTATACAATAACCCGGACGGCCTCCAGCCGCATTACGGATGCAGAACAGCTTGCTCCTTGGACTCGCGCTTGACCAGCGCATGCTTCTCCCACGCCCTGCTCCGCCAGCGGAAGAACATGATGACCGCACGCAGCCACTCGTCCGCGGCGATCGCCAGCCAGACGCCCGCGAGGCCCAGATCAAGCTGGAAAATAAAGAAATAGCCGAGCGGCAAGCTCATCGCGACCATCGAGAACATGCCGATCCAGAGCGGATACTTGGCGTCCCCGGCCGCCCGCAAGGAGTTGATGAGCACGATATTGATCGTGCGCCCCGTCTCCAGCACGATGCTCAGGAGCAGTACGTTGACCCCCAGCCGGATAATTTCCGCATCGTCCGTGAAGATGCCCATCAGCGGCTCGCGGAACACGATGACAAGCGCGACGGCAATGAGCGTCACCGCGCTTGCCCAGCGCACACTTTTCCACACCCGGTGGTAAGCGGTCGTCTGCTCGTTCGCCCCGACCAGCCGGCCGACGATGATCGCCGTCCCCATGCCGATCGCGAATGCGAACAAATACGTAAACATGGAAATATTGTTCGCATAATTTTTGGCGGCCAGCGCCTCGGCGCCCAGGAAGGTCGTATAGTACAGAAAGACCATTTGGCAGGCATGGTACATCACCTGTTCGAGCGCCGACGGAATGCCGATCTTTAAAATTTTCAACACGAATTCCTTCGACAATGTCAAATAGTACCGAATCTCGATCCGGACCGCCATAATCCGGTACAACAGCCAGAAGAATACGACTATCGCCAGTAAACGGCTAACGACCGAAGAGATCGCGGCGCCCTGTACGCCCATTTCCGGAAAGCCGAAATTGCCGAAAATAAGCAGATAGTTGCCGGCGATATGAATGACGTTCATCCCGAGCGACACATACATCGCTTCCTTCGTAAAGCCGTGCACGCGGATAATCGCCGCGACGGAATTGATAATCGCCTGCAGGAAGATCATTCCGCCCACGATGGACAGATAGTTTTGCGCATGCGTTAGAATCTCGCCCTGCAAATTCAGCGTCTGAAGCAAGTGTCCGCCGAACAAGACGAAGGAAAGACTGATCACTAGACCGACTGCCAGATTTAACGTGACCGCAAGTGCGGAAATTTTCGCCGCTTCGATAAATTTGCGGGATCCGATATATTGGGCGACGACAATCGACGCCCCGTTGCCGATAACCTCCAGCAGCAGAATCGCAATATGCAAATACTGATTGGCCGCGCCGACGCCGGACACCGCGTTATCCGATATGGCGCTCAGCATCAGCGTATCCGCAATACCCATCAGCATGAATAAAAAGATTTCCAAAAATATAGGCCATGTCAGGAAAAACAGATTAAACCCATTCTGCCCTTTCTCCCCTTGACCGGATCTACCTTCCGCTGCCGTTGCCATGATGCCACCTTCTTCATATAAAATAAAGCACAAGGTATCGTAGCATATCCATACGGCGATTGCACGTTAGATTTTCGCTTTCACAAAGTTAAAATAAAGGTAAAAAAAATGAAAGCGCATCAACGCAAACGGCGGCCGCGCCGCGGCATTCGGGACAGAACGAAATCACGGGCGACAAATTTTTAACGTTGCCTAATTTCCCAAGCAACTAAAAAAAGACCGCGCCCGATTCGTCGAAACGACTCAAGCACAGTCTTCTTTTTTATAAATGAAATGATAGATATCATTATTCCTCTTCAGTCGATTCTTCAGCAGCCTTCCTCTTATGCCTCTTCTTCCGCTTCCTCGTCGGCTGCTTCCTCTACTGCCGCCGCAGCTTCTTCCAATTCCTCTTCCAGTTCAGCTTGAACAGTCTCTTCCGCCTCGACTGCTTCTGCCGCGTCATCTGCCGGAGCCTCTTCCGAAACAAGTTCCACTGCCTCTTCCAGACCGTCCTGAACGACTTCTTGTTCTTGGCTCATCTTATCACCTCCTCTATCTTATTACCTTAATTGTAGCGCTTTCATAGACGGAATCAAGAGGTGCAAAATGTCGTTTCATAGGAACTATTTCCGTTTATTGTTGTATTCGAGCGTAAACCGGCTGATGCCGTCTTCCTACGGCTAAAGCCAGGGTTTCGCGGTGAATTCTAAGCCCAAATAAGTGTGAAACTTATATATTCTTAGAATTCGAGCAAAGCCGCCGATATTCGAGCTTGCGCCCCGCCAGAGGTCCAGGTCCCGCTTCAGACCTTCGGCGGTTTTGCGCAAGGAACGAACTAGATAAGATTATTAACGATAAGAGAGGTTCTCGGCAAACGACCGACATCCATCAAATTCGGGAGGTTTATCCTATGTACGACATTTTCGCCCATTCAGAGCTTGGCGCTATTTTGTTTTTCACGATATTCTCCATCATAGCGGCAAACAAGTCATCGAAGCTCATCTACCAGTCCACGGAAAAACAGCTGTACCGCAGGACACGCAAGCTTCAATTCTGGACCGTCAGCCTCACGCTGCTCGCAGGGATTATTGCGGCGGCGGACATTGCGGTGGCCGCGACCGCTCATCCTTTATTCTGGCTTGACCGTCTGTTCATTCATGCGCCGCTGGCCGTCATTCCTGTCGCCCTGATCTGGTTCAGCGCATTTCCGAGGCTTCGCAGATTGATGCGCCGCACGAACAAGCAAACCGGCGAACAACCTGACACCGCGCGCCGCCGGCAGGCCTCCGAGCCCGCCTTCATTATGCCTTACCGGATCGCGGCGCTCTGCTCGGTCGCTTTGTTCTATTTCACATTTGTTCCGCCGATCCCGTTCGTCTGGACGGAGATCACGATTCCGTCCACGATCCTTCTATTCCTGGCCTGCATGCTGTGGATGCTGCAGTCGCGCCGCAATCAAATGGCCACCGAGGCTCCGCTCATCTACCGCCCGTGGCGCCGCAGATTGAAGCTTACGGCGGTTCTTCTTGCCGCCTTCGCGCTGAGCAGCGTACCTTTTCTTACGGCAATGGAGACCAGCCGTCTGCCGGAGAGTCTCAGCATGATGGCCGGTAAAACCGATTACGGCAAGGTTGCCGGCGCCCAAGCTTCAACCGCGCATTCCGGCAATCACAACCATGCCGTCAGTACGGCCGCAAGCCCTTCATCGGGCGACGGCTCAGCCGTGCCCGTCACCGAATTGACAGGACCGCGGACGGGCGAGCCGGACCGTCAATTCACGATTACGGCGCAGCACATGACGCTGAAGCTTAGCTCCGGCAAGGAAATCGAAGCCTGGACCTATAACGGTCAAATTCCCGGCGAAGAGCTTCGGATGAAAGAAGGCGAGCTGGTCGAGGTGACGCTCATCAACAAAGACATTGAAGACGGCGTTACGCTCCACTGGCACGGATTAGATGTGCCGAATGCGGAGGATGGCGTGGCCGGAGCGACGCAGAATGCCGTGATGCCGGGCGAAACGTACACTTACCGATTCATAGCCGAGCAGGTCGGCACCTTCTGGTATCATTCCCACCAGCATTCGAAGGAAGCCGTCCGGAAGGGACTGTTCGGCTCGCTGATCGTCGAACCGGCCGAGCCGCAGGCGCTGCCGCTTGAGGACATTACCGTCATAACCCATAATTGGGAAGGGGCAGGCATGGCCATCGGCGCGAACGACACGCTCCAGCGCAGAACGATTGCGCCCGGCACAGCCGTGAAGCTCCGGCTGATCAACACGGACGATTGGGTACGGCAGAGATATGAATTGACGGGGACTCCGTTTAAGGTTACCGCAATCGACGGCACCGATCTTAACGGACCGACCGCGCTGGAAAATCAAAGCCTGGATTTGCTGACCGGCGGACGTTACGACATTAGCTTTATTATGCCTGATCATCCCGTTATGCTGCGCGTTGGCCGAGACGATAAATTGGGCATCCTGATGAGCCCGGACGGCAGCGGGGAGGTTCCCGAGTTTCCAGCTGCAACAACGTTCGACCCTACGCATTACGGAACCCCGGCCGAGACGCCCTTCGACGCCGACAGCGCGTTCGACCGGGAATTTACGATGGTGCTGGATAACCGCTTCGCCTTTTACAACGGCTCCTTTGCCGCTTACGATACGATCAACGGCGCCGTATTCCCGAATACGCCGATGTTCGTCGTGAAGGAAGGCGAGCTCGTGAAGACGACGATCGTAAACCGCAGCGCCGTTGAGCATCCGATGCATCTTCACGGCCATCACATGCTCGTTCTCTCACGCAACGGCGAGCGGGTCACCGGCAGCCCGTGGTGGTCCGATACGCTCGATGTGGCTCCCGGCGAAGTGTATGAGGTCGCCTTCCTCGCCGACAATCCCGGCGTCTGGATGGATCACTGCCACAACCTCGTCCATGCCGCCGCCGGCATGACGATGCATCTCATGTACGAAGGCGTAACCTCGCCTTTCGAGATCGGAACGGACACCCGCAATCACCCGGAGTAAACGCAAAAGAGCGAAACTGGACTTAGGTCCAGTTCGCTCTTTTACCTATAGCAGGAGGACAATATTTTTTGTTGTATGCTATGCTGTATTCAGCTCATTAAACGATGATAGGAGTGTTCGGAAAACATGAACGTTAGAACCATTAGCGGGCTTGTCCTGCTGCTGCTCGGCGCAGTATTATTTTTGAATCAAGGCGAGACCTTCGGGCCGGGCCAAATTTTCGCCTACTTCTGGCCTTCGCTGTTCGTCATTCCGCTTGCGCTGTTCTTCCACTGGCTCTACTTCGCCATGGTCGGGCGCAAAGGAGTCGGCCTCTTGATTCCCGGGGGCATTCTGTTCACCGCAGGCGTCGTCTGTCAGATCGCGATGCTCTTCGGCAACTGGGGCTACATGTGGCCGGGCTTTATTCTCGCCCCCGCGGTCGGCTTGTTCGAGTTCTACTGGTTCGGCAACCGCAACAAATGGCTGCTGATCCCAATCAATATTTTGACCGTGCTCTCCCTGTTGTTCTTCGCCGTCTTCTCGCTCGGTTCGCTCTACAACAGCGTCGTGCTCAGCCAGCCGATCTTCGCGATCGTATTCATTCTGGCCGGGGCGGTCATTCTACTCATGAAGAAAAAAGATGTTTAACGCCTTAGAGGAGGAAACGACAGTCCATGCTATCCTTTGAACAAAAGCTAGAAGTCATCGAGTCCTTTCCCGAGCTGCAGCGGAGAGATGTCTCGCTGGGACGCGCCAATTTCCATTTTGAAGAAAGCGCCCATGAGAAGAAGACGGTCGTGCAGCATCTGCACCCGAACGGTAACGGATATGTGTATGCCGGCCTCATTGACGGCGTAAGCACAGACGACAAAGGTCTGGTCAATATTCGAGACTTCAGCGAAGAAGAACTGCGCTCGCTCATTGCCGAATCGATCCGTTCCCTTTCAGTCGCTCCGCCGGAGAAGCCGGACAGCAAGAAAAAGAAGAAGCGGAAGCCTCCGCAAGAGGAAAGATGGATCGATGCAAACGGTCATTCGCTGACGCTGCTGTTCGAGGAAGACCTGTGGTATTTATATGCCGGTCTTAACCTGGAATCCGCCTTTGAAACTTACGAAGAAGCCGAACAATACTTAGAGGAAGAACAATTTACACGAGCCACAACGGAATAAGACGTTTGGCAGGAGAGGCAATTTTTGCTTCTCTTTTTTTATGGCGATACAGACAGGATTTTGTCGTTAAACGTCTAATTGTAGTAAGTGCAACCTAGACGCCAGGGGGAACGTCCATTGTCCATAAAAGCAAAGCTATCCTTCTCGATTTCTTTAATCGTGACAATCATTCTTGCGCTTAGCATTATCATTTACTACTTCTCGACAAAATCGGAATTACAGGACAACACGGTGGAGAATGTTAAAAATATCGCTAAACAGATCGGGATTTCGCTGGAGAGCTCCGAAAGCGCCGTTCAGATCATGGAAGATACAATCGGGGAGAAGCTCCGGTCCGCGGCCATCGCCGCGCAGGCGCAGCTTGATCCGGATTACAATAACGTCAGCAACGATCAGCTCGTCCGGCTCAGCCGGCAGCTGGGCGTAGAGCACATTACGCTATGGGAGCGCGTAGGAAACGACGTGATTGCCCGCAGGTCCTCCGATCCCAATGAAATCAATATCAGCTCCAAAAATTGGGATTACTGGCATACCGCTTTTCTTCAGCTTTTCCTTTATCAACAGGTTATGATCAAGGAAGGGCAGAAGCTGGATCATTTCTGGTCAGGCCCGTTCAACTTCGCGGATACGGATCCCATGAAAATAAGAAAATGGGGCAATTACTACGACGGCACAACCAATTACATGATCAATCCTTATGTAAGCGCACAAGTGCTTCGGGAGTTTGATCTGACAACCGGAACGGACGCCCTTATCACGAAAATTATCGCGGATCAGCCGGATTTGCTCGAAATCACCGGGTTCGACCCGCAATTTTTCGGCAAAAGCCCGATTATCAAGATAAAGAAAGGCATTCCCGTCTATAATCTGGATGTCCGCGATATTCCGTTCGGCGCTTACAGCTACAAGGATCCGGATAATGATTCCGTTTCTATACAGCAGGCATTATCAACAGGCAAGCCGGTTACCGTCAAGAGCAGCGTGAAAGGCAAGCAGCTGCTGAAAACATTCATTCCGATCACGATCGATAAAACGTATGTCGTCTGCATAACTTTCGACGACGCCGCGATCACAAAGCCGTTAAACAAGCAGCTGCTTTTGCAAACGCTTATATCGCTTGGACTCATTCTCGTGACGACGCTCGCCAGTTATTTTATCGCGGACTTTATGCTGCGCGGCCTTCACCAAATCCTCCATAAGGTAAATGCCATTGCCGAAGGCAACTTTGGCGAGGTCATTACGATCCGGAGCAAGGATGAGCTCGGGCTGCTCGCCTCCCGCGTCGACACGATGGGCAGCAATTTGCACAGCTATACGTCTCGGCTCAAGGATACGGCCGAAGAGCTGAGGAGCACGAAGCAATATTTGGAATCCTTTGTTAATCATACCTCGGACGCCATTCATGTAACGGATCTGTCGGGCCGGATCACTCAGGTAAACAAAGCGTTTGAGACCATGTACGGCTGGAGCGAGGATGAGATTATCGGCAAGCCGCTGGGCGATGTGCCGAAGGAACATTCCGGCTCCCATCGCGAGCTGGAGGCTACGGTGCTGCGCGGAGGTTCCGTAACGGACTACGAGACCGTACGGTATACGAAGTCGGGTGACCTGATCGACTTAAGCATTACCATCTCTCCGATTCGCGACGAGCCGGGCGAGATTATCGCGATCGCCACTATCTCCCGAAATATTACGTCCCGCAAGCAGGCGGAGGAAATGATCCGCCGCTCCGAGAAACTGTCGGTCGTCGGCCAAATTGCTGCGGGCGTCGCGCATGAGGTGCGGAATCCGCTAACGACGCTTCGCGGCTTCGTACAGCTGCAGAAGCAAACCGGCTCGTTGTCGCAGGCGCATCTCGACGTCATGATTGGCGAGCTGGATCAGATCAATATGATCGTGAGCGAGTTTCTCGTATTCGCAAAGCCTCAAGTGAGCCGTTACCAGCCTGTCAATTTACAGGGCATTGTCAATGATATTATGCTGCTCCTTGATTCAGAAGCAAAAATGAGCAACGTGCAGCTCATCTTATTCGCTGAAGACGATCTGCCTGAAGTAACCGGGGAGCCGAGCCAGTTGAAGCAGGTATTCGTCAATGTCATAAAAAACGGAATGGAAGCCATGACCGGCGGCGGCGAGTTGACCGTTGAGCTCGCTCGCAACGGCGGCGACGCGATACGGCTGCGATTCATCGATCAGGGGGGCGGCATCGCGGAGGACGATCTGCTGCGGCTGGGAGAACCCTTTTTCACGAAAAAAGAAAACGGGAACGGTCTTGGCCTGATGGTCAGCCAGCAGATCATTGCCGGCCACAAAGGCTCGATCTTGTTCCGCAGCAAGCTCGGCCAAGGAACCTGCGTTGAAATTACGCTGCCTCTGGCGAATGAAGCGTCGCTAACGGCTTAGGCTTATTATCCGGAGGCAAACCGAATCCTTGATGCAGCCCGGTTCTGAGCCGGTCATTAACCGCATCAGCTCTTTTCATGTATTTTTTGAAGAAAACGAATCTGCTATGGTAGAATGTTTCAGTAGCCTTTTATCCACGCCATGGCTGCTTCTTAGAAGATGATCATACTACCGCAACAGTTGGAGCCGCCAATGTCCTTGACTATGAATTCACCGATATCCCAATATATAATCGTTGTCATCATTTCCGGCGTCCTTAGCGTGCTGCTTGCCATATATGCTTATTACAACAAGACGAATTTCTCCGGCATGAAGGCATTTATATGGTCCACAGCCCTATCGGCCGTCTATACTTTCGGCTTTGCTTTCGAGCTGGCCGGCGATTCGCTTCAGGAAATCCGTTTTTGGATAACCATCGAATACTTAGGGATGCCATTTATCGCTCCGTGCAGCTTGCTGCTCGTTATGCATTACGTCGGATTTGACAAAATTACGGCCTCCAGGAAAACATGGTGGTTGTTTGTCATACCGGCGATTACCCTGCTGATGGTAATGACGAATGACTACCATCATTTTTTTTATCAGGATATTTTTTTACGCCCGAATACGCCAACACCTATGGTTGATTTCATTCCCGGCACATGGTATTACGTACACGGCGCCTACACGTTCGGCTCAATGTTCTCCAGCTTATTCCTGTTGTTCCGCTATTGGAGGAAGACGAAATCGATCTACCGCAAGCAGATGCTGACGATGGCACTCGCTATTGCTATTCCTATGATAGGCGCGCTCCTGTATGTGCTTGGCCGGACTCCGCTCGGGATGGACCCTGTTCCGATCCTGCTGTGCATGACATCGACGCTTTACATCTTGTCGATCATCTCTACAGGCATGCTGACGGTATCCCCCATTGCGCGGGAGCATATATTCGAAAGCATGCGCGACGGCGTGCTCGTACTGAATTTATCGAATCAGATTATGGACTTCAACAGTGCCGCCGCCCAGATCATTCCTTCGCTTACGCCGCTTGCCATCGGAAAGAAGCTGGAGGAGGTCTGGAAACGGGGGACCGAGTCCGGCGCCTTCCGTTTCGGAACGGACCCTGCCTCCGATCAGGAGCAGGAGCTGAAGTGGGTTCGCGGCAGAGAGACGTTTTATTACCGGATCCGCGCATCCAATCTATTAATGCCGAACGGGCGGATCGCCGGCCGCACGATCGTTATGATAGATGTCACGGAATATACGCTTCTTCAGCATAAGCTCCGCCGCCTGGCTGAGATCGACGGCCTCACTTCGATCTATAACCGGACCTTCTTCATGGAGAAAAGCCGGGAGCTGCTTGCGGAAGCTCATCGAACGCACACGCCTCTCTCATTCATTCTGTTCGATGTCGACCATTTCAAACAAATCAATGACCGATACGGCCACAGCGTCGGAGACTTTGCGCTGCAGCATGTCGTGAATATATGCCGGCAGCAATTGAACGGCAATGCGCTGTTCGGGCGTTACGGCGGCGAGGAATTCGCCGTATGCCTGCCGTATACCGATTTGTTGCAGGCAGGGAACGTTGCGGAGCATATCCGCAGGGAGTTAGCGGGTAATCCGCTGTACAGCGCGGCCAAAGCGATCTCGGTCACGGCGAGCTTCGGGGTAACGGAAGCTTTGTCCGCGGATACGACGCTCGAGGCGCTGCTCAGCGAGGCTGACGTCGCGCTCTATCGTTCTAAACATGAAGGCCGTAATAGGGTGCATTTGATGCAGGACGGTCATGTGCATGCGGTCGTCCAGAAATAAACATACTATCACAAAAGAGACAGGCGGTGCTGACACCATGCTTAAACTCGGATCACTCCGCAAGAAATTGCGTTTCAGGCCTAGTCCGCCTCAAGTCTTGACCTTCGGCTTTATTTTTCTTATATTGACGGGGGCCCAGCTCCTATCGCGTCCGGTTGCATACGTCGAGGGCATTCAAGTGTCGTTCATCGACGCTTTGTTTACTTCCGCCAGCGCAGTCTGCGTAACGGGACTCACCGTATTAAATACCGGAACCCATTTCTCCGCCTTCGGCCAGATCACTATTATCGTGCTTGCCCAAATCGGGGGTCTCGGTTTTATGACCATGGCCACGCTGTTTGCGCTTCTTTTCAAAAAAAAAATCTCGTTCCGCGAGCGTCTGGTGCTGCAGGAATCGATCAACTATGCCTCGACGGAAGGCATTGTCCGCATGATCCGCAAGGTGCTGCTGTACGCGCTGGTCATCGAGCTGTCGGGAGCCGTGCTGCTTAGCAGCTATTTCATGCTTGAAATGCCCACGGGGCAAGCGCTCTATTTTGGTGTTTTCCACAGCATTTCTTTCTTTAACAATTCCGGCTTCGATTTGTTCTCCCAGTTCCCCGACCGGCCGGGCAGTCTTATCCATTACGTAGAGGATCCGTTCGTAAATATCGTGTCCATGCTGCTGATTTTTTTCGGCGGCATCGGCTTTATCGTCATTTCCGAGCTCGTGACATATCCGAAAAACAGAAGGTTGAGCTTACATAGCAAGGTCGTCTTGTCCGTCACGGGCATCCTTACCGTTATCGGAGCTATCGTGATCTTCGCTTTGGAATTCTCCAACCCCGGTACCCTGCAGCCTTTATCCGCGGGAGGCAAGGTTCTCGGCGCAACCTTTCAATCGATTACAGCGCGTTCCGCAGGTCTGAGCACAATCGATCCGATGATGCTGAGGGAGGTTACGCAGTTTTTCCTCATCCTGCTTATGTTCATCGGAGCCGGTCCCGGGTCGACGGGCGGCGGGATTCGCGTGACGACCTTCGCTATTCTGATCGGAGCGATGGTCGCGATGATTAGGGGCAGGGGAGACGTCGTACTGTTTCGTTACCGGATAGCCAAGCAGCAGATCCATCAAGCCATTATGTTTACGATGATTGCTTTTGCGATTATTTGCACCGCCTCGATGCTTCTCTCCATTACGGAGAGCGGTCCGTTCCTGGCCATTCTCTTCGAAGCGACCTCCGCTTATTGTACAGTGGGCATGTCATCGGGCTTATCGGGCCATTTAAGCGATACAGGTAAAATCATTATGAGCCTGCTCATGTTCGTCGGCCGATTGGGACCCGTTACGCTCGCTTTCGCGCTAAACAGGCGCTCAAGGAAAGAACTCTACCGCTATCCGGAAGGCAATATCACGATCGGTTAAGCTGCGGCGGGGAGCCGTGGACGGCTGCAGGAGGGTGCAGGCTTGTTGTACCCGCCTGCCGGATTTGCTAGCGCAATCTATCAGGTGTACGATTATATCATGTGTGAGCTGATAGAATAGTTAAAGGAGATACCGATACATGAAGCCTTATTCCGACACAGATTCTATGAAGCAGGCGAATAGCGCGGGAGAAGGCCGCAGAACGCGCGTGCTGATCGTAACTGCCGTCGACGCAGAGAAGGAGGCCGTTCTTCGCGGCCTGCAAGGAACAGGCGGCATAGACGTCATCGCCGCCGGCGTCGGCCCCGCTTCGGCAGCGGCAGAAACAGCGGCGATGCTGGCTCAGCACGGACCGGGCTACGGTTTGGTCATAAGCGCCGGCATCGGCGGCGGCTTTGCGGGGAGGGCTGACATCGGCTCGATCGTCGTCTCCGATGCCATCCATGCCGCCGACCTTGGCGCAGAGACGCAGGACGGCTTCCTCAGCGTGGACGAGCTTGGCTTCGGCACGGCACGCGCCGCGGTTAGCGAGGATTGGAGCAGCGCTTTGTACGCTGCGATTCAAGCCGCCGGGATGCCGGTATGCCTCGGCCCGGTGCTTACGGTGTCGACGGCGACCGGAAGCGCCGGGACGGCCGCTGCGCTCGCGAAGCGGATCCCCGGCGCCGCCGCCGAAGGGATGGAAGGCTACGGCGTTGCCGTCGCCGCTAGCAAGCGCGGCATTCCGGCCGTCGAGCTTCGCGCCATCTCGAATGCGGTCGGTCCGCGCGACCGCGCGGCCTGGCGGATAGGCGACGCGTTATCCGCGTTAGAAACAGCATGTCAAGCTCTACGGGAGGTGCTCGAATGAATATCGCTTATTCCCCATGTCCGAACGATACGTTTGTATTCCATGCCTGGGCGCACGGCCTTATCCCCGGCGCGCCCGAGCTGAACGTCACCTACGCGGATATCGATATTACGAACAAATGGGCCGCTAATGCCGAAGGACCGGAAGTGATGAAAATCTCGTACGCCGCATTGCCGTGGGCGTTAACCGACTATAAGCTGCTGCCATGCGGCGGCGCGCTTGGGCGGGGCTGCGGCCCTCTCGTCTTGACGAACGGTCTCTCATCCGATGCAGGCAATGCCGCCTCGTTGTCGGGCAAGCGCGTAGCCGTTCCCAGCGAGCGCTCGACCGCGTATCTGCTGTTCCGGTTATGGGCCTCGCGCCATGTGCCGGGCGGCATCGGCGAAATTATCGTCATGCCGTTCCACGAAATCATGCCGGCCGTTCGGGATGGGAAGATCGATGCCGGACTGGTCATTCACGAAGCCCGTTTCACTTATCCGTCCTACGGACTGACCATGCTGACGGATCTCGGCAGCTGGTGGGAAGCAGACACCGGCCTGCCCATACCGCTTGGCGCCATTATTGCGCGGCGCTCGCTCGACAGCGATGCGATCGCCGGCTGGATCCGGGCGTCCGTCGACTATTCGTGGACGCATCCGGGAGCCTCGCAGGCTTATGTGATGCAGCATGCACAGGAGTTGTCGCCTGATGTGGCCCAGGCGCATATCGATCTTTACGTCAATGCGTTCACTTCCGACTTGGGCGAGAACGGCTACGCGGCCGTTACCGCCCTGCTCGGGCGGGCCGCGGAAGAAGGACTTGTCCCAAGCTTCGACCTGTCGCTGCTGCGGTAGGCTGCCTACGGGCGGTGTATGTATGTACCGGCCGGCACGTTTGGTTTAACCCTTGTAACCATAACATCTCTTCTAAGGGGAAATTCTCCCTTAATGGTCTGGGAATTAGAGATTTTGATTATCTAGCGGGATTTTCTCCCGCTATTTCAGTCTTTTTGCCTTCAAATGGGCCATTTCCAATTGATTAACGGTAGGATTTCCTGTTAGCTTGAGATTGTGGCGATTGAGAGCTCATTAGCGGGAGAAATTCCGTATAATCGGCATTCATCCTAATTCTCTGCGTAACCGTCAACTGTATTGGTCGTGAATCTGAGTTTAAAAATTCGGTGTTCGATCTACAATTAACGAAGCGGTGTCACCGAAATGAAATCAGCCCCAATTTTGCCGTTACGGGGATATTCTTTTAAACCGATTATCTAAATACGACCGGCCTCCGCCCCCAGCACTACGTTTGCCTATTATAAAATGCGAAAATCGTCTATTACCTACAAAACGCCGAAAGAGGGTAATGGTAAATATGCATAAACAAAACGATAAATCATCACAGCAAGGAGACCGCGACCACAGCAGCTCCACTAGTCCCCCAACGCTTCAAGACTTGCTCGCGGCTCCGCTTTCAGCACGGCTGCTCGCGCCGTCCGGTTCCGATTTGATCATGGCGGAATGGACGGCTGAAGGCACCCCCGAGGGGAACGAGCCGATGCTTATTGCCCCGCTGCACCTGCATGCCGAAGATGATGAGGCCTGGTATGTGATTGAAGGCACATTGGGCTTTCGCATTGGCGACAACAGCTTCGAGGCCGGCGCTGGTTCCGCCGTCGCCGCTCCTCGAGGCACGCCGCATACCTACTGGAATCCGAAGCCGGAAGAGGCGCGTTACCTTATTATCATGACGGCGCAAATCCATTCGCTCATCCAAGCGATTCACGCTTCGAGCAGCCGCGACGCTGAAACCATCCGTGCTTTGTTCGAACGGCATGGCGCCGTACTTCTAGAAACCCCTTAAGTCATGTTACAAACATTGATGAAAAAGCGCTGTTGGATCAAAATCCCTCCCTGCTATGTTCCTCCAGGCTCGCCAACCCATACCCAATAATCCGCAGAGCGTAAAAAAAAGCCAAGCTTATTCCCGGTTGACTTCATTTAACAAGAGATTCGTCCCGTGATCCTCCTGCTCCATGACAACGGAATGTCCTCTTCCAATTTCACACAAATCTTTCTCAGCTGACTCATCCTCTTACTCGTCAGAATCCGTATCCGCCCCGGCATGAGGGTTGAACGGCCCCCCAACATCCGGCTCATCCGCCTCGACATAACGTTTAAGCGCGGATAATTTATTCTCCCAGTACCGTTCGTAGTAGGCGAGCCAGCGCTTCAGCTCAAGCAGCGGCTCAGGATCCAAACGGTAACGCGTTTCCCTGCCTACCTTCCGGTCCTTTACCAGCCCGGCATCGGCCAAGATGCGCAAATGCTTGGACACCGCGGTCCGGCTCATCGTAAAATGGCCGCTTATTACCGTTACCGGCATTTCCTGATCGCCCAGCAGGCGAAGCAGCTTGCGGCGCGTCGGATCGGCGATTGCCTGGAACACATCGTGCGTGCGCGCCTCTTCAGCCATCCTAGGCCTCTACAATCGCTTTAAGCTTCTCTAGCAAGCCAACCCAACCATGATCCATTCTGTCGCGTACAATCTTATGCGATTCCTGGAACTCCGTAACGGTCTCCTCGGTCCAGCCCGAATGGATCAGCGTAAACTCGGTTTGGCCGCCTTGCTCCGACAATTCAAAGGTTAATACCCAGTCCTTGCCCCATGTAAAGGACAAACGGTTAGGCGGATCAATGACCGTCACCTTGCAAGACGACATGCCGAACGGCCCGGCATTCAGCTGGAATTCATGGCCCTCCACCGGCTCGAAATCATTTGGCATGAACCATTCCGCAATCCCTTCCGATGTCGCAACCGCATTCCATACTTTCTGAACCGAAGCGTTCAACCGGACGGTCTGCCGAATATCCGGCAGCGTGCTTTGATTATTGTTGTCTCCCATTTCATAACCTCCGTTAAAATAGCTGTGTATTTTATGAAACCATTTGGTTTCGCTTCATCATTATACGAAACCTTTTGGTTTCATGTCAACTCCAATTATATGCTGCATATTGTATCCCCCTTAAGTTGCCCGCATCCGCAAGCAGAAACGCTTGCTTGGAAATAAATAAAGCCGCAGGTTACGGTCATCGACCATAACGCGCAGCTTTTCCCGTGCCTGATTATGAATTGCCGTTTGTCATAATACTTTCCATGAATGTCAAGCCTTTGGATTGACCCATGGCCAGCGGACCCAGTATTTCCGTATCGACGATGAATACTTTGCCGCTCTTTACCGCCTTCAACCGGTTCCATACCGGATTTTTCTCCAGCTCCTCCAGCTGCGTCTCCGCCGAATTCGTGAAGTCCTTCCCTAAGAAAATATAATCGGGGTCGAGCTCGCTTACCCCTTCCAGACCGATCTCGCCGTAGTCTTCAAGCGTATCGAACGATTTAAAGCCCAGATGCTCGTAATAAGGCGCCATTCGTGCCCCGCCGTAATAGTTAAAGCCTTTGCCCCAGGTCATGACGAACAGCGCCGATTTGCCCTTCTCTCCCGTCGTATCCATAAGCGCGGCGACTTCCTTCAGCTTCGCTTCGTAATCTTGGATATACTGCTCGGCTTTTTCTTCAGCGCTGAATACGGCGGCCACCTGCACGATCGTTTCCTGCCAATTTTCATTGGAATTAATGACGATAGTGTCGGCGATTTTCGATAATTGGTCGTATTGGGCATCATCCGCTTCCCAAGCAATGATCACGTCCGGGTTCAACGCCGTTATTTGCTCCAAATTCGTCTCGTCGCCAAGGTCGGCAATTGGCTTGTCCATAACGTACGGCTCGTATACGGTAAAATTTTGAAGCGCCGTCAGCCCGACGACTCCGCCGACAACCGACTCTTCGCCGATCGCGAACAGGTGCTCCGCATAAGGAAAGTAGGTAATCGCAGCCGTCATAGGCTTCTCCTCCAGCACCGTCTCGCCCTTGGCATGCTTGATCGTAACCGGATACGCGGCTCCATCCGACTCCCCGGAATTCGTATTCACGGCTCCCGAATTCCCGCCTTCATTCCCTGTATTTCCGTTATTGCCGCAGCCTGCGGCAACGAGCATGACAGCCAGTGCCGCCGTCGCTATCATCGCCAGCTTCCTTTTCATCCACATGAACAATTCCTCCACCTTATCGAGGCCAATCTGAAGTGACAGCAGCCATTTTATGATAATGATTTTCATTGTCATTATTATATAAAAGCGACCGCCGCATGGAAATATACGATTACTCAATTGCAGGTGGATAATTTCCCACGCTGGCCCGGAACTCGCTCGGCGTCATGCCGATATGCTTTTTGAACAGCCTGCTGAAATAATGCGCATCCCCGTAACCGACGCTCTCGGCAATATCCCTCACGCTGCTGCCGCTCCCGACGAGCTGCTGCTTGGCCCGCTTCATCCGGTGCTGGATCAAATAATCAATCGGAAAAAGGCCGACATACTTATTGAACAAATAAGCGAACGGCTTCACTTCCATATCATGCAAGCCCGCAAGCACAGGAAGAGTCAGCGGCTCCATGTAATGATTATGCAAGTATTCGAGGGCATGCCTGATTACCGTCCGGCTCTCCTGGTTCATTCGGTTCCGGCAGCCCGTGAGCGCCTCACGCATGATCGAGTAGAACAGCTCCTTCATCCGCAAAGCCGCGAAATGGCCGGGAATGCTGGATGCCTCCTGCAGCAGCTGAAGCAACTCCGCGATAGCCGGGTTTTTCCCGATTTCCAGCATAAAATGGGTGCTTTCGTAAGGATTGCCTTCCGAATTGGGCTGCCTCAGCGCGTAGTGAATCAGAAAATACTCAAAGCCGGCTTCGCCAATTTGCAGCTGCAGCTCCATTCCCTTGCCCCCGTGAACAAGCTTCCCCGGTTCAAGTTCATAGGGGATGCCGTTAAACGTGAAGGTTGCGGTCCCCTTAAGCGCGAACAAGAAGCCGGCATGCGGCGTTGCCTGGTCCTTCGTATGGCCTTTGCAGGTCAGTTTGCCGGGTACCGCCGTGCGGTATATTCCTTCGACCGTCAGCACCCCCTTCGCCAAAGCTCCCGCAAGCTCGTTTAAGTCAACCATGTCACCCATCCGCCTTTCCCTGAAGCCGTTTCCGGCAACCGCATCCATCTCTGCCGAATCTATATCATGCTATGCTTACTATGCAATCGTCTATTTAGTACGACAGCACGGACGAGCTGTGGAACGAGCAGGTTAAAATGATCGTGCGCAAACAGCTCAGCCTTTCGATTGCCGGCAGCAAAGCTGCCGTTCGGGACAGGCTTGCGAAAGTCATCGAAGAGACGCAACCGGATGAGTTCATCGTCGTCAGCCAAGTGTACGACCATGCGGCCCGCCTCCGTTCCTTCGAGCTGCTGTCCGAAATTGTCCGCGAAAGCCCGGCAGACAATTGACTCCGTCCCTAATTCCATGAATAATAAGAATAAATAGATAGAGAAAAACATAACGGGAGGAATCATACATGTCTATCGTTCCGCGATTATTGGAGTTCAACAAGAAATTCGTCGAAGAAAAACAATACGAATCTTATCTGACGGACAAGTTCCCTGATAAAAAGATTGCCATTCTCACCTGCATGGATACCCGGCTTGTCGAGCTGCTTCCGAAAGCTCTGAATTTGAAAAACGGCGACGCTAAATTTATTAAAAATGCCGGCGCGATACTCACCCAGCCGTTCGGGAGCGCGATGCGCAGCATTCTTGTTGCCGTTTATGAGCTTGGCGCGCGCGAGGTGCTTGTCATCGGCCATCACGGCTGCGGCATGACGAACCTCGATACGGGAGGCTTGGTCAACAAGTTCATCGAGCACGGCGTCGACCCGCTTGCCATCCAGACGCTTGAAAATGCCGGCATCCGGATGGATAAGTTTCTGCGCGGCTTTGAAAATCCGGAGGAAGGCGTCATGCACAGCGTCAAAATGATCCGCAAGCATCCGCTGTTCCCGCATGACATTCCGGTACACGGTTTCGTCATGCATCCGGAAACGGGGAACCTGGAAGTGCTTGTCGAGGATTATCGCGAGGAAGCTTTGTCACCCCTTGCCTAGCCGGCCGGACAAGCAGACTGCCCATCGGCGTCCTTGTCTGAGGACGTAACCAATTGACTTCTCCTGCGAAGGAGCAGCGTGCTTCGCGCACGCTGCTCCTTTTTCTTTAGCCGTTCAATCCGCTAGAAGAACTCGTCCAACAGCTGGTAATAGGCTATTTTGGCCTGATCAGGCTCCTCTATTCCATACGCTGTGAGAAATAACTGTACATACTCCGCACCAAAGTTGTACCCGATGCTTCTTACGGCCAGCGCCAAATCCTGATACCTGTCAGCGATTCCGGCTCTCCCCAAGTCGATGAACCCGCTCACCCGGCCATCCTGAATGACGATATTCGGCATACAGTAATCGCCATGCGTGAACACCAGATCCGCCTCTTCAGGCGCTCTCGCCAGAAGCTCCCGGTACAGCTCAGCCGCCTTCATGCCCTGGCGACTCGAATCGAAGTCGTCCTCATCCACCAGACCAAGCTCGACGCGCCTCCCCGCTTCCGCAAGCACGACCGGCAGCGTCCGGTTGAACGGACACTCCTTAATCGGCACGTCATGCACCGCGCGAAGTCCTTCGGCCAAAAGCCGCATCAGCTGCGGCAGCGCCTGCTCATGCGCCTTATCCGAGGCGTCAAGACCGGCTAATCCGGTAATAAGCAAATACTCGCCTGCATCATCCTTCTCGTAAGTGGCCACTCTCGGGACGGGAAGCTTCCCTTGCAGCCACTCGATACGCTCCTTCTCATCCAGCAAGCTCTCTACTGCGTCCGCAGCATGAAATTTAATAAAATAATTGGCGGCAGCACCCGTTAACCGGTACGTCTTCGATTCCGACATCCCAACCGTTACTCTGTGCCATTCGCAGTCTTCGGTAAGCCTCTTGATCATTGGCGGCAGCGTTAGCTCCTGCATGAATGCTCCTCCTTCTCATACGGCTCCCGGTTTGGTACGCTGTCGCTTTCCTTAAGTGCTTCCAGCATCCTCACCCTCCTATTTTGAACCATTATACGGGATTTGGAGTCTATCTTCTATATCGGATCATGCCATGTAAAAGTCCTGGTTCGTTAAGTCCGTGTTAACGCCAATCGCCGCTTTGCTTCCTTCGCCGGCGGCAATGACGAGCTGGGACGGCGCGATCAGGGAGGAGTCGCCCGCAGCGTATATCCCGTTGACGCTTGTACGGCCATAGTCATCGGTGACGAAGCCGCCTGCCTGCGTCATCGCGCAGCCCAGCGCCTCGCCGAATGCGGCGCCCTGTTCCCATAGCGGCGAGATGAAGCCGCCCTCCCGTCTTACCTCTTCGCCGTCTGCGAACGCGATCCGGCTCAGCATGCCGTTCTCCCCGACCAGCGCTTGAATGCGCTTCGGATTTACCCGAATTCCTTTGCGCGCAAGCTGCCTGATCTGATCTGCTCCGAGGCTGTTCGCGCCATTCGTGCAAACCAGAATATCCTTACTCCAGTTGTATATGATTTTGGCGGAGTGAAAGGCATGCGCGCTTTCCGATATGACGGCAAGCGGCTTATCCCGCAGCTCCCACCCGTCGCAATAGGGGCAGCTGAACAGGCTTTTGCCGTAATAGCCGCTAATCCCCGGCACTTGCGGCAGCGTTTCCTTCAGTCCGGCGGCCAGAATGACGGTGCGGGACCGGTAGATGACGCCGTTGCCCGTTCGCAGCATAAATCCCGGCTGGCCCGGCGTGATTGCGACCACCCGATCCGGCTTAACCGTCACGGACGGATAACTCGCCAGATTCTCATGGGCAAGCCTCCGGAACTCCCTCGGCTCGATGCCGTCACGCGTTATAAAGCCGTGAGAATGGCGGGTCACCGCATTTCTCGGCCTGTTGTTATCGAATAAAATAACGACTCTTCTAGATCTGCCGAGCACTAAAGCCGCATTTAAGCCGGCCGGTCCTCCGCCGATGATAGCGCAATCCAGCCACATCCCGATCGCCTCTCTTCCGGTTCCGGCGTAAATCCGCAGCAGCCGCATGATTTCCCGGTTCTTTAAAAATAAAGGATCGTATATCTGTATTCACCGATGCGGAGAACCATTCTATATTAATATCTTCTCAGTAACATGCGCGTCCAATCGACAACCGTCCTCATCAATTGTATAATTTTGTTGTTGGTTCATACCCTATTTTGGTGGTGACGATCATTTTATACGCATTTTCTTTACTTTTATCCTTTGTCATCGTTTATCTGTTGATCCCGCCGTTCGGCAAGCTGGCTTTTCGCCTTGATTTTGTGGACAAGCCCCGGAAGGATGTCGAACGCAAGCTTCACCGGGAACCGATTCCGCTTACGGCCAGCTACGTTATTTTTATCGGTTTTTTTGCTACCTACCTGCTGGTGACGAGAGATTTCTCTCTTCAGACCGGAGCTCTGGTTGCAGGCGGCGTACTGCTGCTTATTATCGGTACGGTCGACGACTGGTATAAGACCAAGGGCAAAGATTTCCCATCGCTGCCGAAGTTCATTGTGCAAATTTCAGCCGCTGTGCTTGTGTATGCCTCCGGCATTGCTTTTACCGGATTTTATAATCCGATATCAGGCGAATACGTGCTGCTGCCGGTTATCCTGCAGTTTCTGCTGACGATCCTGTGGATCTTCGGCGTCACGACGGTCATTAACTTCTCGGACGGCATGGACGGGCTTGCCGGCGGGCTTTCCGCGATTTCGGCGGTGACGCTGTTCATCGTCGCAGTAGCGAAGGGCCAGCCCAACTCCGCCATTATGGCGATTATATTGGTCGGCGTAACCGTTGCCTATTTGCGTTATAACAAGCCTCCCGCCAAAATTTTCATGGGAGACGCGGGCGCAACCTTCATCGGCTTCATCCTGGCGGTCATCGCGCTGGACGGCGCATTCAAGCAGGCTACCGTCATGTCGCTGTTCATTCCGATTCTGGCGCTTGGCGTGCCGATCTTCGACAACGTCTTCGTCGTCATTAGACGGATGCTGCAGGGCAAAGCCATTTACCAAGCCGACGCCAGCCAGGCGCATTACCGCCTGCTGCGGGCCGGGCTGAATCATAAGCAGGTCGTCATGTTTCTCTGCCTGGTCAGCACCTGCCTATGCTTGTCCTCCATCATCCTGCTGCTTGTACAAATTTAAGCGAAAATAGGTTCTTATCATTTGAGAAAGGGATTGTCTCAAAAGTAGATAAGTTCATTACTTAGTTAGTACTCTTGAAGTAATAATCAGATTTCAATTCAAAAAATGGTGGCGATAGGGTGAACTGTGACCCGTGAAATAGACACTTTGAAAAAAGTGTCTATTTCACGGGTTTTTGTGTTTTAATTAACATACTAAATAGAACGGGGTATAACTTTCATCATGTCTAAACGCAAATGTTTTACACCAATGCAGATTAAAATACTTGAATCAAATCCTAATGTCGTGCACGTTTCAGAGAAAGCAATTACATATAGCCCTGAGTTTAAACGGTACGCAGTAAAGGCATACATGAGCGGCATCACACCTATGCAGATCTTCACTGATGGTGGATTCGAAACCACAATAGTTGGGACAAGAAATCCTAGAGCCTCTCTAGA
>NZ_AULV01000014.1 GCF_000422465.1 Paenibacillus harenae DSM 16969
CCCATCCTGTGTTTCAACAGAAAGTAAAGAATGCGGGGTTCACACAATCCATGTCTCGCAAGGGTAACTGCTGGGATAACGCACCCATGGAGTCCTTCTTTGGTCATATGAAAGATGAGTTAGATTATGAGGACTGCCAAACCATAGAAGAGCTTCGTCAAAGAGTTAACGAATACATCCTAATGTACAACACATCTCGCTATCAATGGGGATTAAAAAAGATGACTCCTGACGAATACAGGAGCCATCTACTTTCAGCTTAGCACTTTTTATTAAGTGTCCACAAACGGGGTTACAGTTCAAGGGTTTACCCTTGCGCCACCATTTTTTATTGCTGGTCGATCCTGCTTGTTTAAGCAAATTATGGACTCAGATTGATCTCCCGATTTCCTCGAGCTTTTGTTGCGCAGCGAACCTTTGCAAGCACGGTAACAGAGATCAGCTTTGTATAGGCTGGCCGATCCACTAAGTGATCTCTGATTTTTCTGGAAGAATACGCAAACCTCCTTGTCGGGCTCAGATCTCTCTCGTGTACATGTTCTGATCCTGCAATCGAATCAGTACTTTGCCAAAACGTCCGCCTTCATGGATGACGACTTTTCCGGACGGATAGGCTTGCTCCAAATAGTCGGCAATGATGTTCCGATTCCGCTCATCTGCAGGCAGACGGTGATGGCCAAGCCAGGTCATCGCTTCCTGCAACGCCGCTTCTCTGGAGACTTCCGTCGTTTTCACTTCCCGCGTGATAAGCGATTCGTATGCATAACCTTTAAGATACAGCAAATGCAGCAAATATCCCATTTCCATATGTTTCGTATGGTAGGGCTGACCGGTGACGAGCGGCCAAATTTCATTCACCAGACTGTGCTCCGCAGGACTTACCGGCAAACTGATGTAACAGAACTTTCGAGCGCACTGGAGCACCTTCTCCACACTCTCCCAATTGTGAATGACCGGGCACATCGAGACAAAGACAAGATCGAAGGCCTGGTTCCAGCCTTTGGTCTGCACGTCAATATCTTCAAACGGTTCGGGTACAATCTTCACCTGGTCTTCGGCGAACTTCGAGATGTTTTCTTCCAGCAATTCGACCAGCGGGGGAGAGGTTTCTATGGCGGTTACACGGGCCCCCCGCTCCGCAAACGGTACCGAGAACACGCCGGATGCAGCGCCAATATCCAAAATGGAGCTGTTTTCAAATTGCACACCTTGTCCTTCTAGCCAGTTCATGATTCGTTGGGTTCGTCTTCTTCCCTCTTCGCTAAACGATTGTTCGTTGAAGGTCTTGGCCTTATGGTCAAAAGATCGGGTAGGGTCGATTCCATTCTTTTTCATCCTGTTGATTTTCAGAGCGGACTCGTCTTTCCACGCTTTTTCCCATAGGGCTGCATTAAAAAAATCGTTCATGAGTATTCCCCACGCTTTCCTTATGGTTTTTGGATTTCTCAAAACGAACGGCCTGATTCACCCTGCCGCCTGTTCATGCTCCGGCGATTTCCCTTTACGGAGAAAGAGACCAAGTACGAGCGCAACGAGCGCGATGATGACGCCGAACCAGAACGCGTTGTTGATACCGGCTGCGAGTCCTTTGACGATTTCCGCCGGAGCCTGCGGATCGCTCGCTCCGCTCAAGTACTGCTTCTGTCCGCCCGACATAATACTGATGTACAGGGCAGTACCGATTGCGCCGGACACCTGCTGCAACGTATTTAAGATCGCTGTCCCGTGCGGGTGCAGATGGCTTGGCAGCTGGTTAAGCCCCGCTGTCTGTGCGGGCATCATCACTAGCGCGATGCCAATCATCAGTGCGATGTGAACGGCGACGAGGAAGCCGGTGCTCGTCGCTTCGTCGAATCGGGTGAATTGCCACAACGAGACGACGACAACGGCCAGTCCTGGGATGACCAAAACGCGAGCCCCAAACTTGTCAAACAGCTTGCCTGAGACCGGGGCCATGAACCCGTTCACAATCCCGCCAGGAAGGAGGATCAAACCGGACTTGAATGCTGTTACCATGAGCACGCCTTGCATAAACATCGGAAGCATGATCGCCGATGAGAAAAATGTCATCATAAGCACAAACAGCAGCACCGCGACAAGCGCAAATGTCGGATACCGAAACGCACGTAAATCCATGACAGGCTGCTTTAACAATAGCTGCCTCCAGACGAACAGCAACAAGGAAACACCGCCCGCGGCGATCGACCAGATGACTTCCGGTTCCGACCAACCGTGTTCACCAGCATTGCTGAACCCATAGACGATTCCGCCGAAGCCGATCGTCGACAACACGATGGATAAGAGGTCCACTCGCGGTTTGGTGACTTCCGACACATTTTTCAAGACAACGGCGCCTATAATAATGGAGATCAGCGCAAACGGTGTTACAAGGTAAAACAGCCAGCGCCATGAAAGCCCGTCAACGATTAAACCCGATATAGTCGGGCCAATCGCCGGCGCGAACATGACGACGAGCCCTAACATCCCCATTGCGCCTCCCCGCTTTTCTGGTGGATAAATGGTCATGATTACGTTCATGACAAGCGGCAGCAGCATGCCGGTTCCTATCGCTTGAATAATCCGCCCGACCAGCAGCACGCCGAATTCCGGCGACACCGCCGAGGTGACCGTACCGATGAAGAACAGACTCATCGCCGCCAGAAATATTTGCCGGGTCGTGAACCATTGCTGTAGGATTGCCGTCACCGGAACAAGCACGCCAACGACGAGCATGTAGGCGGTGGAAAGCCACTGACCCGTTGACGCAGACACGCCAAAAGATTTCATCAATTCGGGAAGGGCATTGCCCATTAGCGTCTCGTTTAAAGCGGCGACGAACATGCCGATAATCAGAGCAAACATGATTGGACCGCGCTTCATATGATTTAAATCGATCATCCGTTTCTACCCCAAGCCTCTGTATTCAGTTCACCGTTGATGACCGCGGCGGTAAATGCACCCATCGAAGCCGCAGCTATGGCCTGATGCATTCGCGATGCTGCATCACCGGCACTATATACACCCGGAATGTTCGTTTTTCCGAATTCATCGACGACGATCGCCCCCCATTCCGTAATCTCGCACCCGATCGTTTGCGGCAAGTCCGATCCTGTAACCAGATCCGGTTTGAAGAAGATCCCCGTGCATGGAACGGTCGTCCCATCTTCGAGAATGACTTGCCGAACGATCCCGTCGCTAGAGGCGATGTACCGGATCGGCGAGTCGTAAAGAGGCACTTGATTCCGCTGGAACTCCTCGCGCTCGGTATCCGTCAGTTCATCGGGGCCATTCGTGCAGACGGTAAAACGGTTCGTCCATCCGGATATGAGCGGAGCGAAATGCATAAGCTCAGTCCCCTTCGTAATGATGACAAGCGGCTGATCCCTTAATTCCCAGCCGTCGCAATACGGGCAGACGAAAGCGCTCTTCCCGTATACCTCCGCCAGTCCCGGAACGGCAAGCGGCTGATCCTTCATGCCGACGGTAAACAATAATTTTTTGCTTGCAAAAGTTTGTCCTTGCTCCGTCTCAATTTGAAACCGGCCGTCGCTTCCCACGATTGACACTGCCGTATCCGCCACGAATGATACGGAGGGATAGGCGTTGATCTCTTCCTTCGCAATTCGCCGAAACTCGCTCGGACTGATCCCGTCGCGGGTAAGAAACCCGTGGACCTCGCGAGTCACAGCGTTGCGGGGACGGCCTGCATCGATCACCGCCACCTTTTTCCTTGCCCTCCCAAGCACAAGGGCGGCGTTCAACCCAGCCGGTCCGCCGCCAATAATTGCCACATCGAGAAGCTTTTTATCCATCATAAATTTCAACCTCCATAGATCTATAATATCCATAATTAGATTACAAGAAGTGCATCACTTCTTGTTTACCTCGTGGCTGCAACGCTTGAACGCCTCATTCAATACCGACTGAACCGTATGTTCCTGCAAGTATTGGTGCAGATGCTGTTCCGCGCCGTTCATAACTTTCTCAACCAAACATTCGTTTTGTCCCGGACGTTTCTGATCCCGTTGCGCAGTCCCCTCTTCCGCCAACAACCGATGCTGCCGCGAACTCGAATTCGAGCATTCGAATAACTGCTGTCTTCCTTCAATCACTTGAATCACATCAAGAAACGTAATCTGATCTGCCGGCCGTGCAAGCTCGTAACCGCCGTTTACCCCTGGCACAGCACGTACGATTCCATCCTGCCTCAGCTTGGACATGATTTTGGATAAATAGCTTTCGGAAACACCAAGTGCTCCAGATAATTCCTTGATCCCGACATTGTTGCAACGCTCCGAGTGTCCCAGATGGATTAAGGCATGTAGGGCATAATCTGTACTTTTGGAGAACTGCAAGTTTCCTCCTCCCTTCTCAATATTATCATTAATAAAGACCTGCAATATCCATAATAAGTGATTCAACTTTAAATTGCAATGACATTCTTGATCCAACCATTTTCGCCAGTCCCTGACTGCAAGGCCCGCCAGATCCAACAGCAACACCATGGACATAACCGGTTCTGTCATCGAAGTAGGTACCGTTAATACCGAATTTGGTCGAAGAGGTTAGGTTGGACCAATTCCTCTACTCGGATGTTCAAACATACAGAGGGCTGTACCTAAACCATTGGCTTTTGGGACAGCCCCTTTTTAAATGCCCTCGCGTGTATATTTTGCCAAACGAAGGCTTGTGTCTTTTTAACGATCCGGCATGCCCCGTTCCCCGCAGAAAAAGCGCAATACCTTGTCCCAGTACCATTGCCCGTAATAGGAATCGGCCTGGTCGATGCTCTTAATCCATTCCTTCGCCCTTGAGCCATCCGGGCGGCTGACGAGGACATTTGCGACCGCATGACCGTTTCTAACCCAGAACAGCTTCTTCGGCAGCGGGACGGGATTGTAGTCGCCGAAGCCTGCGGAAGGCTTCGTAATGACCGTCTGCTTCCCGCTCGCAAGTTCGATGGCAACCAGTTGCGGATTCTCCCTCTCGCCGGGAACATCCTCCCGCTTCGATTCCTTCGCTCGCGATACGACGATTTGCTCCGGCCCCTGCCACGCAAAGTCTGAATCGACAAACCCCTCCGGCGTGTATACCGCCGATTTGCCGGAGGTAACATTCAGCACCTTCAGTTGCTTATTCACTCCTGCGTCGCGGCCAACCCCTTTCACGAAAGCCAGCCGGTCATCATTCGGCGACCACTCGAACCACTGCTCATTATTCACCATCTGATCCAGCGTGCGGAATATAACGCCGTCCGCCGCGACGACGCACAGCGTATTGCTGTCCGCGGATAACGAAGCGGTTGGCGTCGCGAGGAACGCGATCCAGCGTCCGGTTGCCGACCATTTGAAGGTGCTGGTTCCCACGGCGAAAAAATCGTCCGACGGCTTCGGCAGCACATGGACGGTCACGTATTTGGACGGATCCGCCAGCGCCTGCAATGGAATCTGGTATAAGCTGATCGGCGTCCAGCCGTCCGGAAGCAGCTCCGAACGGGAGGAAGCGAAGAAGCCCTTCCCGTCCGGCAGCCAAGCGTAGTTGCCGATTCCTCTGGCCGTCTCAATCGGCTGATCCGGCTGCCTCGCATCGACGTATTGCAGCAGCTGCTGCTCCGTTTGATAAGCAAGCTTGTTATCGCTTGGCGACCATTGAAAGTTGCGCCCGCCTTCCGCCGACACGAGACCGCCGCGCCCGGTGGGCACATGGAGCACCCACAGCTCTTGCTCCGTCTCACCCTTCGAATAAGCTATCCAAGCGCCGTCATACGACCATTTTGGTTGACGGATATAGGGTCCGTCCACCAGCTTCTTCTCCCCGCCCTCCTCTTTCATCCACAGATTGCCGCCGCGGACGAAAGCGGCTTTCGGCGAAACTTCCAGTCTGGCCGCAAGGACGGTTCCCCCTACTGACGCAAACAGCAAGCATGCTATGGCCGCCAGACAAACGATTTTTAACCTGTTCAAATCCATAACCCTCCTTAGGCGTATTGTCCTTCCCGCCTGCAAGCGCAAGCGATCGTTCCAAAACTTAAGATTCCCTCCTCTTGGAAGAAACATGTTTCGAACGGGTGTGATGGTGGTGATTCAACGAATATCCGATTTTGCCCGTTTCTTTCGGACCGACGCTACTCCCAGAAGCACCAACGGAATCAGGAGCCCATACGTTGAAGCAAAGAATGGCCATATCGTCGTATCGAACGAGATCAAGTAGGGAATATTCGGAATAATCAATATGGATACGGCATACAAAAGCATGCATATAGGCAGCGTAAGCGGCCGATAATCGGGAATGCCCAACGTCTGTGAAAGACATAAAACGGTTATGTAGACGCAAAGGATCAGCTTGAAGTAGATCGTAACCAGCCAGACGGCGGTAATGATCACTTCAACCCTTTGAATAAACTCCCCTATCTCTATTTTTTTGGCCAACTCAAAGCTGGAATAAAGCTCGCTGGCCGTATTCTCCGCACCCATCACCAGAAGGGCGAGCAGCGTGACGGCAAATAAAACGCCCCCTCCAATGCATGTTCCGAGCATAAACGCTTTTCTTGCCCGTTTCGGCTGATCAACATTCGGAAATATCATCAAGAATAATATAAGCTCCAAATAAGGAAATCCGATATACGGAAACGCGGAGGTCAGGACAGGCTTTATTCCTTTCCCCAATACGGGCTGAATCTGCTTGAATTCCAATTCGGGCAAAAGCAGGAGGACGAATATAAGTAACAAGAACATAACAAGCGGGAAGAAGAGATCCGCCGTACGGGCTATATTGGAGACGCCATAGTATAGGCCGATTGCCACGATACTCAAATATACAAGGTGTATCGCATGAATAGGCGTTTCCACTAACATGGTCGCGTTGAGAAAATCGCCCAGATTCCGCAAGACGAGCGCCGTTAAGATGAACGCGTAAAAAAACCACAGAAAAGACAGTAACGTCCCCAGCCAACGTCCGCATATCTCCTTGGTGAGCCCGATCAAGGTCTTGCCGGGGAAACGACTGCCTAATATGCCGTACATCCATACAAGCGCAAGGCCGGCAATCCACCCGACCAAGGCGGAAATCCATGCATCCTGCTTGGCTTCTGCGGCTAAGAAACCCGGAACCAAAATAATAGTGGTGCCAATGATGAACAGGGATACCAATTTTCTGAATTGGTTCTCTTGGATATTGTCGTTTTCCGGCACCTTGCCCACCCTTCCCTTCACTTTCCTAACAACAGTTTGCTTATCGGCTCGTATATTCGTTTAATCCATTCGAGCGGGCTGGGAACTTCGATCCCCATGCTAATCGTTATGCAAAGCATGCTTCCGGCAAGCAGCAGGACGGAGAATACCCAAAGCTCCTTCCGCTTTTTATTCTTGATGAGGGACGGAGCCTCAATGAAGACCATGAGCATTCCGGCTGCCAATACGGTTGCAATTCGCCACATCTAAGATTAATCCCCCATTCTTTCAGCGATTGATTTTGTGGTTTTGAACATTTTTCCGATTTTAGCCTCGACCTTAATGGTCACCTGCATAGCGGAAAATGCATCGTCCCACTCTTTTTGTCCCGACTCCCAATAGCGGGGGTACTTTCTTTCAACCTCATTGCCGAATCCGAATATGTCCGATTTATATTTTTTTTGCATTTTATTTACAGCGGAAGCTATAAAAGAACGAATTTCATCTTGCGTCAGGCTTTCCAACTCGGCTATGGTCGACGGCTTCGTAAAGTCCATTTCGCACTGCGCATCCGTTACTACGCCTTCTGTTTTCACCTTGATCTGTATGATAGGCTTGTCTGCCTTCATGGCGACCTCCATTTTACGGTTGGTGCGGAGCAGCTCCACCGTGATATGTTTGTTTTTTTCTCCCGGACAGGTTAAGAGAAGGGTGGTACTCTTTACCTTCCCCTGCGTGAAGTTGAAACCCCTGCTTTCCTTCTCGGTCAACCAACCGAGCAGCTTGTCTTTTTTGAAAACAGCCAAACCGGCATATTTCAACTGGGTAGGGGATTGGATTTTTTCTACATTTTTTTTATCATTGCCGGCCTGCGGATCGCCAATGACGACAATTCCCGTTGCAACCGCTTCTTGCCCTTTGCTGACGATGGCGGAAATCAGCTCGTCGATTTTAATTGCCGCGGTTTCCCCCCATACGTTCGATGAGGTCTCCAGCGATGCGTTCAATTTAGCAGCCGGCGTCTTCTCCAGCGGGGTGTATACTTTGAGTGTGTCTTGCGCATCGGCCCCCCGGGCGATGACGACATAAAAATCTTTGCGGTACTCATGGTCTCTTGAGATGTAATCCAGCACATTGCCCAATCCTTTTCTTGCGAACTCCTCCCCGAAAATAAGCATCTGCAGCTGTCCGACATATATTTTCCTTGTGCTTACCTTCGTCATTCTTCTATGCACCTCCTGAAATCCGCCGCCGGATTCCTGAAATAAAGTGACGGGCGCAAGGGTAGAAGAACCTCCCTCCTTGCCGGAAATCGCTCCGGGATTAAGAATCTGATTGGTTAGCAGCATGCGGTCTCCTTTCCGGTCCACGCCGATGGCCACTGACACAGCCAGTTCGTTTAATTCGCGGCGATTCCAGCAGCCGGTCGTCATCGCTGCGCACAGGAGAGAAATAATGGTGACGTATCCTATTTTTTTCGTAACAATTCCTCCACTTCAGCTGTGGGTCCCTGTTGAAGAGTCTGCGGACCGCTCTCCCGAATCGGATTCTTCCTGCTTATGCTTCGGGGGCGCGTAATCATATCCCGCCAAGTAACGCGTATGGCCGCATCCTTCGTGTCTTCCTGTATGACAGGGGCGTATGGCGACATATAGGGAACGCCGAAAGAACGCAAATGACAGAGGTGTTGGACGATCAGGATTATTCCCGCGAGAATGCCGAATAATCCAAAGGATGCGGCAAGCCCCATCATCCCGAACCTTAATATCCGAATGGCAATCGCCATGTTATAAGCTGGAATGATAAAACTGGAAATGGCCGTGATCGAGACGACAATAACCATAGCCGCCGATACGAACCCTGCCTCGACCGCCGCTTGGCCGATCACAAGCGCTCCTACGATCGAAATGGACTGTCCGACTGCTCTAGGCAATCGAACGCCGGCCTCCCGCAAAAGCTCGAAGGTGACTTCCATCAAAAGCGCTTCAAAGAAAGCGGGGAACGGAATTCCTTCCCGCTGCGCGATTAGACTAATTAATAGTACCGGAGGCAGCATGTCTTGATGAAAGGTCGTAATCGCTATGTATAAGGAGGGAGCCAGCAAGGCGATCATCAAAGCCGCGTACCGAAGCAGCCGTATGAGAGTGGATATGTCCGCACGCTGATAATAATCCTCCGCCGATTGCAGAAACTGCGTGAATACCGCCGGCACCAACAAGGTAAACGGCGTACCGTCTATGAGAATGGCGATTCGTCCCTCGAGAAGATTCGCCGCAATCACGTCGGGTCTTTCCGTATTGAAAACCGTTGGAAACACGGTGAAGCCATTATCCTGAATGCATTCCTCGATATATCCGCTTTCTAATATCCCGTCAAGCCGAATGCGCCCGATTCGGTCGCGAACCTCTTGTACGGCCTTGTCGTTCGCGATGCCGTTTATGTACATGATGGAGACATCTGTTTTCGTGACCTCACCGATGAGAAACTGCTCGAGCCACAGATTAGGATCTTTGATTTTACGCCGTACCAATGCAATATTGATTGCAATGTTCTCGGAAAAGCCTTCCTTCGGGCCCCGGATCACCGTCTGGGATGTCGGCTCTTCTACGCCCCGCTCCTCCCAGCCTTTCGACGCAAGCAATAAACCGTAATTAACGCCTTGACAGAGGATTGCCGCTTTCCCTGATAGAATACCTACCAGAAGCTTATCAAAACTCTCTTCGACTTGAATCTCGCCGACGGGCAGCAGCCTTTTTTTTATAAAATCTAACGAATCGGTCAAAGACGAAGAATCGGTTATCGCATGCTCATCCTGATTCGATGACAATAAGGGGCTCATAATAAACTGATTGATGATTTGGGCGTCCGACAAGCCGGAGACGTAGATGACAACAGCCTCAAACGGATCTGACCGGTCCGAATGCCATTCCCGTATGACAATATCAGGGCTGTTGCCGAGAGTTGTTTTGATGAGTTGTATATTATCATGAAGACTTACGGTTAAAGCATGCTTCCTATCGCCCATGATTTAACACCCCTTCTAGTCAGATTGCCCTCGGTGTTAGGTTTTCATTCAGAACGGATACGGTCAGGACAGTTCCATTTATATAAAAAAACTCAGCACCATGACGGTGCTGAGCCTGCGTTTCTGACTATCCGATTATTGAGCGGAGCCGAACTGGATCCAAGCTTGTTGGATTTCCGTGACCGCCTGGTCCTTCGATTTGCTGCCGCCGATATAAGCCTGCATCAGCTCGCCGAATTTTTGGTGGAACGTATCCAGGGAGTAGTTAACCGTAAGGTCGCCGGATTTTTCCGTTTTCAACATTTCTTCCATTTGCTTCGGCATATCCAGATCGGGAAGCGGAGCATCCTTGATTGGAGGAATTACCTTCGCCACGGTGGAGAACCAGTTTTTTCCATATTCGGACGTGTACAGCCAGTTGAAGAACTCAATCGTTTCATTTACGACTTTAGAATCTTTGTTAATGCGAAGCGCTTGGTCTGCGCCCGTAACGAGAAGGTTCTGCTCTGCTTTCTCGCTGACAGGGTAACCTACGATGCCGAGCTCGAAATCAGGATTAATCTTTTTGATCGCTTCCTCGTCCCATGCGCCTTTACCTGTCATGAATGCCGCTTTGCCGGATGCGAAGTCGCTGACTTCGGCATTGCTGTCGCGCTCAAGCGGTTTGTTCGTGCCGTGCTCGACCGTCATATCGATAAAGCTGAAGAAGTTGTCGTACAGCACCGGATGATCCTTGAACGTCGTCTCGCCCGCAATAAACTTGCCAACCAATTCCTTCGGCGTCGTGCCGGCGTCTTCAGCAGCCGCGTTCACGAAGTTTTGGAAAATGTGCTTCCATACCCACCACTCTTTATAAGCGTTGGCAAACGGCGTGATGCCTTTCGCTTCCAGCTTCGCAACGGCGTCATTCATTTGGGAAGTCGTCTTCGGCACTTCCGTAATGCCCGCATCGGCCAGCAGCTTCTTGTTGTACACCATGCTCATCAGATTTCCTTTAACCGGAAGTCCGAGAACTTTACCGTCGGTGGAGCTCATGTTGACTTTGACAGCGTCCGTCATAGCTGCCGCAAGCGGCTCATTCGTCAGATCCGCGCTGTATTCCGCGAAGGTATCGATATCTCCGCCAGCCGTTGTCTGGAATACGTCAGGCGTGCTTCCGGCTGCGATTTTCGACTTCAATACCGTGTTGTAGTCGGCTTGCATGATTTCAAGATTGATCGTAACATTCGGTTTTACTTTCTTGTATTCGGCAATATACGCGTTGAATGCATCCGTGTATTCAGGCGAAGCCGTGAACATATTGATCGTAACCGGTGCATCGTTGCCTGTTCCGTTATTAGCAGCGCCTTCGTTGCCGGCCGTGTTGTTGTTTCCGCCGCCGCATGCCGAGAGAATGCCGACGACCAGCGCCAGGCTAACCGACATGGCGAGTAATCTTTTTTTCATTGTATTGCCCCCATTTCCCTTGGTGAATGTTGTCCCTGGTGACTATTGTAATGAATAAGAAACAGGATAAGAATGTACATAAGTGAATAGTTAAGGGTAAAAAAGTGTCATCCCGCATGCCGTTCACTTTTTAACCATTCCAGCTGCGGCCCGGTACTCGGAGGGAGAGACGGAATAGTAATTGCGGAACGCTTTGCTGAAATAATTTTTGTCCTTATATCCCAGCATCTCGGAAATATCCTGAATCTTTAACGAGGAATCGTCCAGCAGCTCCTTCGCCTTATCCATTCTGACCTTCTGCACATACTCGTGGATGCCGTATCCGAACTGCTGTTTAAACAACTTCATTAAGTACTCCCGGCTGAGAAAGTGCTTCTCGGCAAACATCGATATCTTGATATCCTCGAAATAATGGTTGTCGATATAGCTTTTAATATCCCCCGCATCAAATGGCTGATTCGCCGTCT
Organism: Paenibacillus harenae DSM 16969; assembly: GCF_000422465.1. Lineage (GTDB taxonomy): Bacteria > Bacillota > Bacilli > Paenibacillales > Paenibacillaceae > Pristimantibacillus > Pristimantibacillus harenae. Next base: position 12,108 of record NZ_AULV01000014.1, read on the forward strand.
GCGCCTTCCTGATCTCACCGCTGTAGTAATCCGCGATCCGGTGAAGCAGCGACTCGTATTCCTCCAATGAGGCGAAATCCAGCGGAATGCCGAAGGAACGCAGCTCCTGCTCGCCTCTCATCGGCAAGCGGTCCGGTTTCGCTCCCAGCTCCAAAGCGATATCGTTAAGCAAAAAAACCAGCTCCCGCAGCAGCCGGTCCGCATCGCCAAAGCTCAAGCCGTCCGATGCCTTCAGCCGGTTCATCATCTCGCTGATTACCGACTTGGCGCTCTGCGGATTGCCGTTCTCCAACATACTCCTTATGATAGACATGCGGCTAGTTAAGGACTGGCTTTCCTTTACAACGGGGAGGACGGCGGTTCGAATCGCGGCGGCCGTCACGGCGATCCCCTTCAGCTTCGATAGATCCAATCCGCTTATCGCAGCCTTTGCCCCCTCATAGGAAACGGCGATATCCATTGCATCATCGGTAATTTGACCGATTCCAATGGCGGCGGAAATTCCGAATAAGTCATTGAGCGTTGAAGACGCCTTCTTCATCAGATGCATGGCCCGGTAAGCAATATCTTCTGTGTATCCGCCCTTCACCGTCAAAACGGCAATCATCTCCCGCTCCAGCTTCGGGCTCGCGAAGGTGAAGGCGGAGAAATGATCGCCGGCGATTTCATTAATGACATTCGCTACCGCAAAATGCAGCAGGTCGATATCCCCATGAAAACGTTTTTTTCTAATCAGCTCTAGATTCAACACCCGCAAGGTTACCGCCGTAAACCGGTTGCCGGGGTCATCCGCGCCGATCAGCGGAAGAAAAGCTTCGTTCGTCTGGCTTTTGAAGCTGCGCTCGATAATGGAGAGGTATACCTTCTCCTTCAGGCGAGGAAGCGACATGTTCAGCGTTATGTTGCGTTTTATAAACTCGCTTTCCTTCATGCGCTTGGCTTCCAGCACGTCGATCGCTTTGCGCAGCGACTGATTAAGGTCGTTGCGGTTCACCGGCTTAAGTAAGTAATCCACGACTTTCGAGCGAATGGCTTGTCTCGTGTATTCGAAATCATTGTAGCCGCTAATGACAATCGTCAGCAGATCCGGATATTCGCGTTCGATAATCTGCAGCAGCTCCATTCCGTTCAGCTCGGGCATCTTCATATCGACCATCGCCAGATCGATCTTATGCTTCCGGAGCATGTCGAGCCCAATCCTGCCGCCATCTGCCTCCAGCACCTCATCTACGCCCAGGCCCTTCCAGTCGCCCAATATGCGAATCGCGTCCCGAAGCGGCTCCTCGTCGTCGATTATAAGCACTTTATACATGACTTGCGCCTCCCCGCGGTAATAACATTTCCATTTCCGTGCCGGTTTTATCCGTCCGTATAACCAGCTCCGCCGCTTCGCCATAGAGCAGCTTAAGCCTTGTATTTAAGTTGACGAGCCCAATGCTTTCCTCATTGATATCCCGGTCCTTCCACTCGCTTTGAAACGACTCTTGTACCTGCTTCAGTCTCTCCGGCGTAAAGCCCGGTCCATTATCCTTTACCGAAATAACCGTATATGGCTGCGACAGTCCGGCTCCAATCTCAATCGTAACGGTACCGGTCACCTTCTCGAGCCCATGCTTGATGGCGTTCTCCACGAGCGTCTGTATCGACAGCTTCGGAATTTCCAGCTCCATCAGGCTATCATCCCAGTCATAGACAGCCTGGAGCCTGCTCCCGAAACGAGCCTTCTGCAGCGACAGGTAATGATCGATATGCTTCAGCTCTTCCCTGGCCGTCACGATATCCTTCCCGCTGATGCAATAGCGAAGCGTCAATGCCAGCGCATCGACCATGTCGGCAATGTCATCCTTCTCATGCTTTAACGCTTTTGTCGATATCGCCTGCAAGGCGTTGTATAAGAAATGCGGGTTGATCTCCGCCTCCAGCGCCTTCAGAATCGCGTTTTTCTCCACCAGCTTCATTTTGTACCGTTCATTAATGAGGTCGTTCGTCCTTCTCACCATCTGATTGAAATGGCGCGACAAATAGGCGATCTCATCCCTGCCGACCACTTCCGCCTCCGCGTCGAAATCGCCTGCGCTAAAACGGTTCATCTGATAAGAAAGCTTCTTCAGCGGCTTCGTAATCGCATTAGAGAAATAGGTAACGAGAATAACGGCCAGCAGCAGGAACACTGCCCCTATAGTAAAGCTTATGTTTCTTGTCGTTGTCGCCGCCTCGTAAATTTGCGAATAGGGGATCGGTTTCACCAGCTTCCAGCCCTCCTGCTCGCCGACATTATAGACGACCAGATGCTTCTGCTCTCCTTCCGACCAGGTTAACCGGCTCCCTCTGTCCCCCGTTAGCCTCCCTGTTACGGCTGCGTCCTCCATCCGCTCATAGACCGACAGATCGTCCGCGTAGAAGGGTTCGTTGTCCGGGCTGAGAAACAGCAGATGCTGGCCTTCGCTGAATGGAATATCCTTCATAATCTCATCTCTTACCGAGGAATCGAAGTAAAAGGACAGCACGGCTTGAGGCTCTCTGGAGACGATCGAACGCAGCACGCGGTGGTACGCCATAAAGCTGTTCCTCGTATCGACCGGATAGCCCGGCTCGGCATCAGGCAGCACGAACGACTGATAAGCCCGGTTCGACGGGCTCGTCATCGCCTTCTCATACCACGGCAATCGCTCTATATCCGCATCTATGCCAGTCCGGACCGTAACGTTGTAGTTCTCCTTCGTTACCGCATAGTACTTCTTCTCCTGTACGACGTACAAATAAATAGCCACCAGATCCTGGCGTGAATAATACAGCTCGCGCAAATAGTCTTCTACGTACATCCTCGAGGCATAGTTCTCCGATTCATGCGTAATGGCATAAACGATTTCGTCGTAACGGATCTGCGGCAGCGACAGCTGCTCCATCCCCGCAAGATACTCCTCCATGTTTTGATTCACAAGCAGCAGATTGCTCGACGTGCTCGAGATGCTGTTCGCAACCGACTCCTTCTGCAGCATCTGATACGAAATATAAGTAAGTGACCCGACAACAAGAATAATAATGGATGTGAATAGCAAAATAAGCTTGTTCACAAGCTTCCTCGACATGAGCTCAATGATGTTTTTCGCGGCTTTGGCTGCCTTATGTATAATGGAGCCCACTCTCCTTCATGTCTTCGATTCCGTTCACCTTTTTACCCTTAACTGTTTTGATAAATCCATTTTTGCGTACGAGCGGTTGTTTTATAATACACATTATAGCTGAAACTGATTGGTTGTGTAGGCGGACAAACAAGAGGCCCATACACACTGCGAAGAAGAGAGGTGCTTCGATGTTTAAATCATTAGGGAGAAAATGGAGCGAAAGGCTCGAATTCGGCATCTTTACGCTGCCGGTATTCATTTGTATCGCCGTCGCTTTCTATATCCCGTTTGCGTTGACGATCCGCTATTCCTTGACGAATTGGAACGGTATTTCCAGGAATCCGGCCTTTGTCGGTCTTGATAATTTCAAGCAAATTTTTATGCATGACGCCAATTTCGCAAGCTCCGCATGGTTTACGATTAAGTATGCCGTATTGTACATTGTACTGGTGAACGTGCTTGCAATTTTGCTTGCCGTCGTGCTCGATATGAAGCTGAGAACATCGTCATGGCTGCGAGCCGCATTCTTCATCCCGTATATCCTGAGCCTTGTTATCGTCGGCTTCATCTGGAAATTTATCTTCATGCAAGGGTTCGAGTCGCTTGCGGCCAGCACCGGTTGGGGCATATTCGATCTCAGCTGGCTTGGAGAGCCCGGGCTTGCATTCGTATCGATTCTGTTCGTTTCCATTTGGCAGTCGATCGGCTTCTACCTGGTTATCTACATCGCAGGCTTGCAATCCGTGCCGGATGATTTGAAGGAAGCCGCAACCGTTGACGGGGCCGGACCGGTAAGAAGGTTCTTCAGCATTACGCTGCCGCTGCTTGCGCCTTCGATCACGATTTCCGTGTTTATGGCATTGACGAACTCGATTAAAGTATTCGACGTCATCCTGTCGCTGACCGGCGGCGGACCTGGCGGCACGACATACAGTATCGCCTATGATATCTATAGAGACACATTCCAAAATTATCTTTTCGGTTACGGAACGGCAAAAGCGCTCATCCTGTTCGTTGCAGTTCTGTTCGTGACGATTATTCAGTTGGCGCTCTTCAAGCGCAGGGAGGTTGAGGCTTAATGTATAAACATAGCAAAGCAAAAGCCGGACGCATCACGCTTGAGATCGTGATGGTGCTTCTCTCGCTCGTGTTCCTATATCCATTGTTCCTGGCCATCAACAACTCGCTGAAGAGCTTCGGCGAAGTCATGACCGACGTCATTGCGCTGCCGAAGCAGCTCGTCTTCGAGAACTACTCCTACGTATGGTCGTTTATTAATTATCCGAAGCTGTTCTTGAACAACTTTATCATTACGGGAGTGGGACTTGCAGGGATTATCCTCGTCTCCTCCATCGCAGCTTACAAGCTGGCAAGAACGAAAACGCGCTGGAGCGCGCTTCTGTACCTGCTCTGCATCATGCCCATGCTCATTCCGTTCCAGTCCATCATGCTGACGGTGCTGCAGGTGGCCAAGAGTTTGAACCTGTCCGAGAGCACTTGGGGACTCGGCTTGCTTTACTGGGGCTTTGGCGCTCCGCTTGCCGTATTCATCTACCACGGCTTCGTGAAGGGGATTCCCCAGGAAATCGACGAGAGCGCGACGATTGACGGCGCTTCGGGCTTCAAGCTATTCTTCCTGGTCATCTTCCCGCTGCTGAAGTCGGTTACGACAACGATCATTATTATCGACGTCATGTGGATCTGGAACGACTTCCTTCTGCCGCTCCTGATGGTGAACGCCTCGCCGGACACGAAGACATTAACGCTTGCGGCGTACACCTTCGTCGGACAATACACGTCCGATTGGCAATATGCGATGACTGCCATGGTGATGGCTGTGCTCCCGTCGATCGTCGTGTTCATCTTCCTGCAGAAGTACATTGTCAAAGGCGTCGTCGCCGGCGCGGTGAAGGGTTAAACCACAGTCTGGCAGAAACGCCTGCCGGAGGAATATAAGCCTAGTTATATGTACTATGTGAATGAATGGTTTGATTTGTAAAAGCTGCTCCATCGGTCTTTAGGCCAGGAGCAGCTTTTGGTTTCTTCATGCAATTATACTCATGGATTCAAGCTTTCCTATACATATTTTTCCTCACCTGCGGCATGATATGTATGCTATATACCTGAGAGGGAGGACTTCGATGATGAGCTTACTCATCGCATCTTTTGTCAGCATGATCGGCATATTTTGCATTCCCTTTTTGCGAAAAACGCTGCATCCGCTGGAGATTTTGACATGCGGTCTGCTAGTCGCTTCTCTGGATCAATTCTCTTATGCCATCCTGACCTTGAATCTGGAGTTTATAAAAGCAAGCGAGAATCCATATGAATTTTGGGCATTGAAGCTTGAGCAGATTTTTATCGCGCCAGTCCTTATTCTTCTCGGTGTGTTCGTATTTTTTTCCGAGTCCCTGAGGCCTCTTGGCAAAGCGTTTATTTTAACCGGCTTCGTTTTCCTTCTATTGGCCGTAACTTATTGCTATGATCGAAGCGGCATCATACAGTTCGTCAAATGGAGATGGAGCTCCGAATGGCTCAGAGACGCTGCTTTGCTTGCCGTTTCGATTGGATTTCTTATGCTTTTTCGAAAATTTTTAAAGTGGCAGGGGGTTTCCCGTGATCCTGTATCCTCCGACTCGCTTTGATGCGAATGAATGGTTTATCCTAATCGTATCTGTCGTCACATGGGGCATGTTCATGCTGCTTCCAAGGAGACTGTCCTATGTCAGCTTATTCATCGTATGGTTGTTTAACGGGTTGCTTGCGTTTACAGCGGATTTCTCCATAGGCGTTAAGCCCTTCGATCTGTACGATTTCGGCGACCGGCCGGAATTCGAGTGGTTTGACATTATTTTATATCTATTTACTTACCCGCCATCACAGTTTCTCATGCTGCACTTCTATAGCAAATGGAAGCCGGCTGGCTGGCTCCTCTTCGGCTACCTGCTCTTATTTAGCGTAGTGACGCTGGCACTCGAGGGTATTGCCACCTATTGGTTTCACGTCTTTACCTACAATGGGTGGAAGCTGTACTATTCGGCGCCGGCCTATTTGGTCATTTATACCTTGAACTTGTTCGTATTCCGCTATGTGCAGCGTTACGTGCCAGCCGGCCGAAAATCTTAATCACTCAACTCTCATGCGCAAGCTCAACGGCAAATCAGAAGGAGGTGCCGGAGATTGATGAAGAAAGCTGATGAAGACAGTTGTGAAGACAGTTGTGAAGACAGTTGATGCTCATTCATCATACACCCCGAATACAGTAAAGCAGCCCTCTTACAGCAAAATACCCCTATCCAATGGCGGAATGGGGTACTGCATCTGGAAGGAAACGAGCTCCTATATGGGGAACAGCACCGAGCAGGAACATATGCTATTTATATGAGGGACCGCGCCTAGCAGGAAATACTCCCGCTACTTCCATCATCGACCGCAATAGAAATCAAATAGTCGGAAATCATCCCTATAATTCTGCCCTATTCGTTCGAAATGGAGTTGAACCGAGGAATTAGAGGGAGGTTTTCCGTCTGTTATCAACATAATCGTCTTAATTGTATAATTAGAGGGGGATTTTCCCTTTAAACAATCAAACACCATAATTAAAGCATTGAATCTCTCCAACTAAGCGCTGCAGCAACCTGCCGCGCCTCCTATGCCCCGGCTTTCCCAACTTTATGAAGCATAAGCTCCCTGCTTCATATATTTTCAATGCCCGCTACTCGCTTTCCGCAATAAGCTGATCCAGCTTCTTGCGCCGTTTCTTCTCTTTTTTCCGATGCTCCCTTTCTTCTTCGTGCAAGCACTTCAACAGGGCGACGCACATTCCCCCAATTATGACGACGAAAGGCAGCGAGGTCACAATCGAGGCCGTCTGCAGCCCGCTTAATCCGCCGCTGACCAGCAGCACGACGGCGATCGTCGACTGCAGGATGCCCCAAGTGACCTTCACCTTGTTCGTCGGATTAGGATCGCCCTTCTGCGAGAGCATGCCCAGGACGAAGGTTGCCGAATCGGCCGAGGTGATAAAAAAGATAATGATCAGCAGTGTTGCGATGCCGGAGGCAATCATGCCGAGCGGCAGCTGCTTCAAGGTCATGAATAGAGCGGAGGTCACATCCTTCTCCGCGGCCGCTGCCAATGGAACCTTCTCGAACAGCTCGAAATGCAGCCCTGTCCCGCCGAAGACGGAGAACCAGAAGAAGCCGAGAAGGCTCGGGACGAGCAGCACGCCTAGCACAAACTCCTTAATCGTTCGTCCTCTCGACACTCTTGCAATGAAGGTTCCGACGAATGGCGCCCAAGCAATCCACCAGGCCCAATAAAATAACGTCCAGTTGCCGATCCACTTGCTCTGTGTGAACGGGGATAGACGCAAGCTCATTTGAATGAGATTTTGCACGTAAGAGCCAAGGGTTACGGTGAATGTATCCATAATAAACGCGGTTGGACCGATCAGAAATACGAATAGGAGCAAAGCAAAGGCAATCCACAGATTCGTTGAGCTTAATATTTTAATGCCGCGGTCAAGGCCTGTCGTAGCTGAGATCGTGAACAGCACCGTTACGATCGCGATGATCCAGATTTGCGAGCTTATGCTCGTCGTCAATCCGAAGATGGCGTTCAAGCCGCCGTTGATTTGAAGCGCGCCCAGACCCAGCGAGGTGGCGACGCCGAAGGCCGTTGCGATAATGGCCAGAATATCGATCGCTTTCCCGATCGGTCCGTCTACCCTCTGCCCCAGCAAAGGATAGAAAGTAGCGCTAATAAGCCCCTTCCGCCCTTTGCGGAATTGATGGTAAGCCAGAATAAGCCCGACAACGGTATAGATCGCCCACGGGTGAAGCCCCCAGTGGAAGAAGGAGTAACGCATCGCAGTACGGGCAGCTTCTTCGGTACCTCCGGCAACACCCTCCGGCGGGGTTAAAAAATGCGATAGCGGCTCCGCCACGCCCCAGAAAACAAGTCCGATTCCCATCCCCGTGCTGAATAGCATCGCAAACCAGGCGAACAAGGAATAAGACGGCTCGTCGTCGTCTTCGCCCAGCTTGATGCGCCCGTATTTGCCGAACGCGAGCACGAACGAGAAAATGAGGAACACGAACATCGCAAGCAAATAAAACCAGCCAAATGATTCGATCGTAAATTGAAAGACCATTGCTGCCATATCCGCCAGCTGTGACGGCATAAACGCGCCCCACAGCACGAATACGACAATTATCGCTACCGAAATATACAATACCAATTCGCTCACCCTTTCCTTCCGGTAGCATCCCCATTAAAAGACAAAAATATAGAGGTGCCTCAAAAACAGAAATGTCTGCTTTTGAGGCACCTCACTATGGTTTGCAGCGTTATGACTTACATTAGAACCGCGCCGCTTATTCACCCGGGTCGTTCAAGCGAGAATTGTCCGCCCAGCTTCGCATAATCGCTGCCGGCCAGACGGCTGACCGGCTTCAAAACCGCCGCATCGATTCGACCGTTCTCATAGAGCGATTCGTCGATGTGAAAGCGTACGACCCGGCCGATAAGAAGGTCGCAAGCAGGCGCCGCTCCTTCCGTTGCCGCACCGCCAAGCGGCAGCGACTGCTCCAGCACGCATTCCATGCGGATTCTCGCTTCCGCAACGCCGGGCACGCGAACGCGCTCGCTTGGAACCGCCGTCAATCCGGCCAGCTCCGCTTCGCTCTCCTCCGGCGGGAGGCTCGCCGCCGTTACGTTGATCGCCTCGATATATTGCTCGTCCGCGATATGAACGACGAACTCGCCTGCCGCCATCGCATTGCGCGCCGTATCCTTCCGGCTGCCATCCGGCCTGCGCTGTACCGATACCGACACCATCGGCGGATTGGCCGTTACGATGTTGAAGAAGCTGAACGGCGCCGCATTCCATACCCCTTCCGCCGACAATGTCGTAACGAATGCAATCGGTCTTGGTATGATGCTGCCGATCAGCAGCTTGTAATTATCCTTCGCGTTTTGGCTTGCGGGATCAATCGATATCACGCCCATCGCTTCCTCCATCCTTCCTAGAACTTCTCAGCCTAAACCCCTTCAACGGAAAGTCTCGTTAAACCACGCTTCTGCAGCGGCAACCTCAGAACCCGTCAATTGATGGCCGTGCGGTTCCCAATGTACCTTAACGGCTGCACCCGCTCCGCTTAGCAGCTTATCGAGCTCCTCCGTCTCCTCCGGCGTACAGAGCGGATCGTTCGAGCCTGCCCCGATGAAGCAAGGAACACCTGTCAGATCCGGCAGCTCCACGCCCCGAACCGGCACCATCGGATGATGCAGGATTGCGCCTTTTAATGAAGCTTTGTAATGGAACAGCAAGCTTCCGGCGATGTTAGCCCCGTTGGAATAGCCGATCGCAACGATGTTGCCCCGGTCGAAACCATATTCCTCCGCTGCGCTGTTCAGAAACTCCTGCAGCTCTTTCGTGCGGAACTTAAGATCCTCGATATCGAATACGCCCTCCGCCAACCGGCGAAAATAACGCGGCATGCCGTTCTCCAGCACATTGCCTCTTACGCTGAGGACGGAGGAAGCCGGGGATATGCGGTCCGCAAGCGGGAGAAGATCCCGCTCCGTACCGCCCGTGCCGTGCAGCAGCAGCAGCACGGGCGCTTTCTCATCGGTTCCTTGTTTGAATAGATGCTTCATCCTTTGTCCTCCTCTAATACTCTAACCTCAAAAGGCGTCAGCAGCTGCTCGATCTGGCCGCGATGCTGCTCGAACCATTCCGGAAGCATCAGCTTCTCGCCGAGCTTATCGGGCTCCTCGTCGCGGGCAAAGCCCGGAGGATCCGTCGCGATTTCAAACAATATGCCGCCCTCTTCACGGAAGTAGATCGCTTTGAAATACTGACGGTCCACGATCGGAGTCGGTTGGAAACCGCTATCTGCGACATGGCTTCTCCATAATGCGTGCTCCTCGTCGTCTTTTGCCCGCCATGCAATATGATGAACCGTACCGGCGCCGCCATGACCCGGCTCCATATCCGATACATTGACATCGATCACATTGCCTAGGTCAGCCGTCGATCTGAACCGCACATAGCCGCCTTCCTGCGCCGCTTTAGTCAATCCCATCACCTTAGTGAGCAATTCGGCGGTTTTCGCAGCGGCAGTGCTGTACAATATCGCGCCTCCAAAGCCCTTAATCGCTTTATCCGCCGGTACGCCGCCGAACGACCACTTGCTTGCAGGCCCTTCTGCTCGGGCGACGATCTCCAGCTTCAAACCGTCCGGATCCTCGAAGGACAGATAAGACTCCCCGAAGCGCGACGTTTCGGTCGCCTCGACATTCAGCTTCGCCAGCCTTTCTTTCCAAAAATCGAATGTGCCGGCTGGAGCAACATAAGTCGTGACGCCAACCTGCCCGCCGCCGATACGGCCTTTGCGCGATTCCGGCCATGGGAAGAACGTAATGATCGTGCCGGGACTGCCGAGCTCATTACCGAAGTATAGATGATACACCTCGGGAGCATCAAAGTTAATCGTTTTCTTGATCAGTCGCAAGCCAAGCACGCCTGCATAAAAGTCCGCCGTTTTCTGCGGATCCCGGACAAATGCTGTAATATGGTGAATACCTGCTGTTGCTGCGGTCATAACGGGTCACTCTCCTTTTTATTTTATCGGAATATCGGAAACTTTGTAACGGTCTTAATGATGAATTACCAGATCAGCGCATCCAAGGAGTAAGCTCCTGCGCCTGTTAATGCAACGCCTATTGCAATGGCAATTAGAACAAGATTGTATTCATAGCCGTTCGCCGTCACCCATAAGCCGTTCTGACCGTGTACTTTCACAATCGCGACAAGCATCGTCAGCACGATGAGTGCGGCGGCGAGCGGCGTAAACAGGCCCGCTGCGAATAATATTCCTCCGGCGAGCTCCATCAATCCGGCCAAAACGGCCATCGCTACGCCAGGCTTAACGCCGATGGACTCCAGCCAGCCTCCCGTTCCTTTCGGTCCATAACCGCCGAACCAGCCAAACAGCTTCTGCGCGCCATGTCCTACGAACAACAAACCGACAACCACACGTACGATCAACAATCCCAATGCTAAAGTCATGATAAATTCCTCCAGTATATTATTAGTATGGTTTAAAGAATCTCTAAATTAAGATATTTGACAAACGAAAACGGCTGCTCCATCGCACGACCCTCCGGCTGCATCTGATGCAGCTCGGCTATACCATCATTTTGACACTTACCCGATTATTCACGGCTACTTATAGTGCTCCTGCGCGAATTTGCCCAGCTTCTTGAGCAAGGTTCCCGCCACCTCCTTCTCTTCCGGGGTAAGGCCTGCCACCGCTGCTTCTATGGCCTGTTCATGCTCCGGAAATACGGCTTCAATGAATGCCTTTCCCTCATCCGTAAGCTCCGCATATATGAGCCGCCGGTCCTCCGTCGAAGCTCTGCGCCGAACCATGTGCTTCTGCTCCAGCTTATCGACGACATACGTAATATTGCCGCTGCTCATAAGCACCTTGCCGCCAATTTGCTGCAAAGGCTGAGGCCCTTTATGATAAAGCAGCTCCAACACGCCGAATTCCGTCCGGTTCAGTCCTCTGCTCCGGATATCCCGGTCTGCGTGCGCGTTCACCCATTGGCTTGCTCTGGATAGCGCGATATACAGCTTCAAGGAATCCTTCTGCTTCGAATCCGTCACATCTCTCACTCCTTTCGCGTTCACTTATCTTTAAGTTAATTATCTTGATTTAAAGATAAATGATTTTAAAGCTTCTGTCAACTGTTTTTACAAAAAAACGTATGCCGCTTCGCACGTACCGTTAGCTGCATTTTCGCGCTGCCCGGTTCTGTGCCTTCTCATTCACTTTATAATGTTCACCCATCATCGGATTTTTTCAAAATCAGAAGAAAGGAGGCGTTCGTATACTTCTTATAGTAAACGGTGACGTTGTCCGAAATAAGCTTAAAGCGGGCGGAGCACCGCTAACCAGGCTTGGCGACAAGCTTGCGAACGGCCAAGCCGATTGGATCCAACTGACGGGATCGATCGCTGGTACGGCGGCGTTCATCTTCAAGGCCACGCGAACATTTGGCGCTGGGATGAGCAGCTACAGTTGCTTGTTCAACAATAGAAAAAGGGGCAGACTCTGCCCCTATTACGCCTTCGGCTCCGCAAACGTAAGCTCTACGAAACGATTTGCTGCGTCCCACTTCACATCGGCGCCGAGGGACTGACCGACAAATCGCACCGGTACCATCGTACGCCCGTTCACGATTTGAGCCGGGGCGTCCAACATCACCTTTTTACCGTCAATTTGCGCCTCCGTACTCCAAACCTTCAGCTCCGTTTGATGGTTGTTATAGCTTATCTTCACAATATCGTTCGCATAGCCGACCGTTCCGCCCAGTGATTCAAATAAACCGCGAACGGGGATATATACCCGGTTATTGATCATCTGCGGTTGGGAGGGCAGCACTTTTATCTCGCCATTAACCCGGACACCGATAGACGCTGTTATTCGTTGTGGCGTTACCGAGTATTCTTTGGCCTGCTTATCTTTGTCCGTTATCTTTGGGGAGCCTAACCATGAGGAAACATAACCGTTATTGTACAGTGCGGTACCCCCGGTTCCTGTGCCTGTGATTGCGATAACGCCTGAGAGCCCTTTAATCGGCTTGAGGCCGCCCGTTTCATCCTCTCCCCATGTCCACACGGTTCCGTCCGTCATCAGAACGTATGAATGACTGGTAACATCCGATACACTATGGACGAAGACATCCTTTATCCGCTTCGAGAACGGCGAGAGGTCGATATTCGTTCCAATCACATTGCCCGGTGATGCATATCCAATATATATTTCTCTCCAAATGTTAATGACCTTCCAATCATGATCGATGGCTATTCCGCCCTGCAAATGACGTATATTTTTAAAAAATAACGCTGGACCGAATGTTTCATTCGGGTTATCTGTTTTCCAGGCATGAGGGTCATTGCCCCAAACCCAAACATTCCCGTCCTTATCGAGCGCTGCGTCATATTCTCCGTCATCCAGCTTAACGATGTTTTTCAAAGCCGGCATTTTCTTCTTCTCCGTAACCGACCACACATCTCCAAGTGTATCGATAACATAATTGCCCTCCACGTCTTTGGACGCAGGCAGCCCTTCCTCCTGATGATAAGCCGGGCCGTTCTTGGTCCAAACGCTGCCATCCGCCTTGATGAGGGACCCGTTTCCCGAAAAATCCTTTACGTGATCCATGACAGCCGCCGCGGTATAAGTCTTGACATTCAATTCCCACAGAATTCCGTTCCCATCCAGAGCATAGCTGCCTTCCATTTGTCTAATATCATCAAGCAGATACACAGCCTCTGAAGCTTTGGCACTCACTTGATTTCCTTGAAATCCGGCTCCGGCAGAGAAAAGCAGCAACCCGGCCGTAATCATCTTCATGAACTTGGAGCGATTAATCGTTAAACCTCTTTTTAGTCCCATTTTTATCGTTCACACTCCTTTTCACAAACATTGACGCAACAGGAGTGAAAAAGTTTCCATAATTTAATAAAATCGTTCATTATTAGCTTTGCCCTCGCAACATTTCTTGCTTCCTCCACCAAGCGGTCGTCGGATACGAGGTCCCGCCAATCGGTACCGCCTCGCCGATTCTCGGCGTCGACACGGCTGCATTCAACCGCTTGGCTGCTGCGACAACGCGCTCGACCGGATCGTTCCAGTCATGCAGCGCCAGCGTGAATGCTCCCCAATGGATCGGCACCATCACCTTGCCGCGCACATCGAGATGAGCCTGCACCGTTTCCTCCGGCATCATATGAATGGCAGCCCAGCGTTCATCGTATTGCCCGCATTCCATCAAGGTCAGATCAAACGGCCCGTACTTGCTGCCGATTTCCTTGAAATGGGGCCCGTAGCCGCTGTCGCCGCTGAAGAAAACCTTCGCCTCCCGCCCCTGTATGACCCACGAGCACCACAGCGTCGCATTCCGGTCCGTAACGCTTCTTCCCGAGAAATGCCTTGCCGGCGTACAGGCCAGCCGCAGTCCTTCATACTCAAGCTCATCCCACCAGTCATGCTCCTCAATTCGTGAAGGGGCGATTCCCCAGCGCTCCAGATGCGGGCCAACGCCGAGCGGCACAATAAACCGTTTCACTTTATCCTTCAGCTTCAAAATCGAGCCGTAATCGAGATGGTCATAATGATCATGCGACAGAATCACGGCATCGATCGCCGACAGCTGATCCAGCTCAATGGGAAGCTGCTTGCTGTATCTTTTTCCCCCGATGATTGGAAAAGGGGACGGAGCCCGCCCGAACATCGGGTCCAGCAGCAGCGTCTTCCCGTCCAGCTGCAGCATGGCTGCCGAATGGCCGAACCATGTCACCGCGGGCTTGCTCGCAGCATCCCGCTTCAAGGCGGATAAATAAACACGCTCCGGAATCAATTCCGCCCGGGGCCGGCCGTTCGGATTGCCTTTTATCATCTGCACGACGGTCTTGAAGGTCTCGCGAAGCGGCATATCCATCGAGGTAGGGATAGCGTTGACGAATTTTCCGTTACCGGGATCGTATTGCTTCGAGGCGCTGAGCCGCCGCCTCTTCGCTTTCGACGGCGCCGAACCGAATGCAGGATAATAGGCGATAACGAAATAAACGGCTAATACGACAGCCAATATAACGACAAGCGTCACTGCCAAATCACTCAACCCCTTTTCTTATGCAAAATAAAACCGTTAATCAAGCATACGCTCATGCTTCACTTGCGATTTTATATTATTTGTGAAGAAATAAGCTACTTTTGCGACTTGTTCGGCCTTTCAGGCAAAACGTCGACGGGCTGCGGCAGTCGCTCCGCCGGCAGCGACACCTCAAATACCGAGCCCTCGCCCGGACGGCTGTCGATCCGAATGCCCCCATGATGCAGCTCGACGATTTTCTTCACGATCGACAGACCCAGCCCGCTGCCTTCCGCCGTCCTGGTGCGCTGCTTGTCGCTTTTGTAGAAGCGCTCGAATATGCGCGGCAGGTCCTCCTGAGGAATTCCGATTCCCGTGTCTTCGATACGCACAGAAATATCATTGCCCAACCGTTGCAACAGAACTTTTACGCTACCGCGCGCGGGCGTAAACTTGATCGCGTTATGAATCAGATTAACCCACACCTGGCTGAGCAGCTCTTCGCTTGCGACGATCTCCGTCTCCGGCAGCGCGAACTCCAGCTCCAGCTCCTTGTCCAGCCACTGCGGCTCGCATGCCAGCACGATGCTCTCCAGTTGCAAGTCAAGCCGGTAGCGCCTCGCATCCGGCTGCTGCTCCTCCGATTCCAGCGAGGTGAGCTTGAGCAGGTTATCGCTTATTTTGGAAAGCCTCAGCGTCTCCTTCTCAATAATCGACAAATAGTGCTTCCGCTCCTCCGGACTTAAATCCTCGCGCTGCAGCGTATTCGCAAATCCGCGAATCGAGGTCAGCGGCGACTGGATTTCATGCGACACGTTCGAAATAAACTCCTGCCTTAGCTGCTCCATCTGCTTCAGCTCCCGTGTCATATCGTTAATGGACTGAACCAAATAGCCGAATTGCCCGCGCGTTTTGTTCTCGCTGTCGATGACCACGTTAAAATCGCCTTTGGCGATTCTTCTCATGGAGCCTATCATCTCGGCCCAGAAGGCCTTCTGCTTCGAGTGGGACATGATCGTGACGGCTGCAATCATCAACAGGATAATCAGAATCCCGAGATACCAGTTAATAAACTGCACCATGAAATCCGGCCAATCCACTTCATGACTCTTATAATACCACCGCGACAAAAGATAACCGATCGAGAAAGCCGCGCCGCTTACCGCAAGCATCATGACGATTGAGCCTGCCATGCGCAGCGCGACCGCTTTTTTAGACAATTTCCGGTTCGGCATTTGCCGGTTCGATCCTTTCCGCTTCAACGACTTTCGCTTCATTTTAAAGCCTCCAGCCGGTAGCCGAGCCCGCGGATCGTGCTGATCTTGACCGTAACGTCCCATGCGACAAACTTCTCGCGCAGCCGGTTGATATGCACATCAAGCGTCCTTTCATTACCGTCAAAATCATACCCCCAGATCGCTTCGATCAGCTGGTTTCTCGTTAACGTCCGGCCGAGATTGCCTGCGAGCATGAACAGCAGCTCGAACTCCTTCGGAGGCAGCGTCAGCTGCTCTTCGCGAATCTTCACCTCATACGTCTGCCGGTCCAATTGAAGCTCTCCTGACGATACCTGCTGGGAAACCGCGATGCGGTAACGCTTCATCAGCGCCCTTACCCGAACGGTCAGCTCCGCCGGATCGAAGGGCTTCACCAGGTAATCGTCTGTTCCCAGGTTGAAGCCGCGCACCTTATCGGCCATCTCGCCTTTGGCCGTGAGCATGAGCAGCGGAATGTCATAGTGCTTGCGAAGCTCCCGGCACAGCTCCCAGCCGTCCATGTGCGGCATCATAATGTCCAGAATGACCATATCCGCAGGCGAGGATTCCATCTGCTCCAGCGCCGCCGCGCCATCCTCCGCCTCCTTCACGCTGAGTCCTTCCTTCTGCAAAATAACGCGCACCAGCTCCCGGATATGCGGATCATCATCTACAACTAGAACGTGCCCCATCGCTTCTCCTCACTTCCCGACAGTTATACTAAGCGGTTTGGTTCAGCCGCAGCTGGCCGTTCGCGAATTCGCGATACATCGCATGGCTGGCGTACAGCTGCTCATGCGTTCCGACGCCGGTAATGACGCCCTTGTCCAGGAATACGATCGAATCGGCATCGACGACCGTCGACAAACGATGGGCAATGACGACTGTCGTTCTTCCGGCCATTAAATTTTTCAACGCGTCCTGTACGACTTCCTCCGACTTGCTGTCCAAATTCGACGTCGCTTCATCCAGCATCAAGAGATGCGGATCGCGCAGCAGCGCTCTTGCGATCGCGATACGCTGCCGCTGGCCGCCGGACAGCTTGATGCCGCGCTCGCCAACCTCGGTGCCGTAGCCGTCCGGCAGCGCTTTAATAAAAACGTCGGCATAAGCCATCCGCGCGGCCTGCTCGATTTCCTCCCGGCTGGCTTCCCGGTCGAGGCCATAACAAAGATTTTCTTTGATCGTACCTGCGATAATCGGGCTTTCCTGCGACACATAGCCGATCTGTCTGCGCCAGGTACGGAGCGAGGCGTCGCGAATATCCATCGGGCCCAGCTTGATCGATCCGGAGGTCGGATCATAGAACCGTTCGAGCAGGGCGAACAGCGTCGTCTTGCCGCTTCCGCTAGGGCCTACGAGAGCCGTAACCTTGCCCGCTTCAATCGTTAAGCTTACATCGTTCAGGATCGGCTCCTCCGGTTTATAGGCGAACGACACATGCTCCACCTTCAGCGTCTGATCGATTGCGTTCACCGCTTGCCCCTTGTCCTGAATTTCCTCTTCCGACTCTATAATACCAATAATGCTCTCGGTCGCGCCCATCGCCTTCTGGAACTGAGTGAAAAACTGCGAAATTTGCGTAATCGGCAGCATGATCTGAAAGAGGTACATAATAAAAGCAACCAGCTCGCCCGCGGTCATTGCGCCCGATGACACCTGCACCCCGCCGAACCCGATCAAGCCTACGAGCAGCAGCAAAATAACAAATGAAACGATAGGCGAGATGAGCGCTTGCATCCTCGCTTCCTTCAGGCCGAAGCTGAACAGGTTACGAATGCCGGTCTGCCCTTGCTCATATTCCGCCGGCTCGGAGCCCGACGCCTTCACGAGCCGGATCTCGGAGACAACGCGATTCACAACCGAGGTGAAGCGTGCGTTCTCCTCCTGCGTCGATTTGGAGATGAGGTACATTTTGCGGCCGATCGGCACCATAATAAGGGCGGCAACCGGGAAAACGATCAGCATGATGAGCGTCATCTGCCAGTTCATATAGAATAGGATGCACAAGGCGCCGACGATCGATAGGATACCGGTAAAAAAGCCCGTCACATGCTCCGTAATGAGACTCTTCAGCACAACCGTATCATTCGTGAGCCGGCTTATCGTATCACCCGATGATTTGTTGTCGTAATAAGGCACCGGCAGACGCAGCAGCTTGCTCCACAGCCGCTCGCGAATGGACGATACGATCTTATTGCCGCCGTAATGGAGCAGGTAGACGGATACGCCGCCGGACACAGCCTGTGCGATGAAGGCGGCAGCCATCCCGATGATCTGTCCTGCGCCAAGCGAGTCGAAGGAGAAGCCGTTGACGAGGTTTTTGGTGAACAATGGGATCGTCAAGCTGACGAGCGTCGTTACGACGCTTAGAATAACTGCGATGGACATGACAGCCTTCGGCGGATTGGTTTCCATCATCAGTCCGATGAAGCGCCGGACTTTACTGTTTTTATTGGACATCATGCTTCACTCCTATATCTTTATTCTCTCTGCCACGTTCTCTACTTTACGTTCTTTGTTTAAACGGAATGTAAACAGCTGAGTTTTTTGTAAAAAAAATCAGTTGCATCTGACGCTGCGTCAGGAATTATAGTAGGGTTACCGGTAAAAACAACACGCGCGAAATGAGGGGATGGTCATTCGGAAGAAAGACTGGAAAATCGGAGAATTGGCGGCGAGCACCGGACTGACGGTCCGTGCTCTGCATCATTACGATCAAAAGGGGCTGTTGTGCCCTTCAACTTATACCGAGGCCGGACACCGGCTTTATTCGGATCAGGACATCGCCAAGCTGCAGCAGATTGTGTCGCTTAAGCAGTTGGGCTTTGCCTTGGATGAGATCAAACGTTTCATAGAAAGCCCGCAGTTTAACCCGGAGGAGGTTGTCCGCCTGCAGTTAGAGAAGCTGAACGAGCATATCCGGCTGCAAGAGGAGCTGCGGAGCCGCCTTCAGCAGCTGCAGCAGCTGCTGAAGGATAAGCGGAACGTCACGACAGAGCAGTTTATTAAAACCATTGAGGTGATTACGATGAGCGCAGAAAACTATTTTACGCAGGAGCAAAGAAAATCGATTGAAGACATTCATCGGCAGACCAGTCCCGAACAGCAGAAGCAGTACGAGCAGGACTGGATGTCGCTGCTGGCCGAGCTTCAAGGGAAACTGGATGCAGGTACGTCTGCCAACGACCCGTCCGTCATCGCGCTGGCCGCGCGGTGGAAGGCCGTATTCGACGTATTCAGCGGCGGAGATGCGGGGATTGTCCAGTCCGCAGAGCGTTTTCATACCGAAAACCCCGACAACCCGCTTCAGTTTGGCCTGAACGGCCAGTTGTACCGCTACATCAACGAAGCATTGAGGTCGTAACCGTGTGAAGCTTCACGCGAAAAGGCTGTTCCAAGGTTATTAACCTGGGGACAGCTTTTTTGTTGGGATGAATAGTGACATTCATTCCGCTCGTATGGCGATTGTTGGGCGGTTCAACGGCAAAAGTGCCGTTCATTTCGCTCGTATGGCGATTGTTGGCCGATTCTAAGGTAAAAGTGCCGTTCATTTCGCCCGTATGGTGATTGTTAGGCGATTCTAAAGTAAAAGTGCCGTTCATTTCGCTCGTTTGGCGATTGTTGGGCGATTCTAAGGTAAAAGTGCCGTTCATTTCGCCCGTATGGTGATTGTTGGGCGGTTCAACGGTAAAAGTGCCGTTCATTTCGCTCGTTTGGCGATTGTTGGCCGATTCTAAGGTAAAAGTGCCGTTCATTCCGCTCGTATGGCGATTGTTGGGCGATTCTAAGGTAAAAGTGCCGTTCATTTCGCTCGTTTGGCGATTGTTGGCCGATTCTAAGGAAAAAGTGCCGTTCATTTCGCTCGTATGGCGATTGTTGGCCGATTCTAAGGTAAAAGTGCCGTTCATTTCGCTCGTATGGCGATTGTTGGCCGATTCAAGGGTTCCCATTACACTAAAATCAGGCTGTAACATTGAAGGGCGCGCCTACTGTGAATTTCGTGCAGCAGAACCCACTCATCCCTAAGCTGCTCGTATTCGCCATGTTATAAAGCAAATAAGTAGGACATATCTGGATGATTTTCCCCCAACGACTTGAGCTTATAAGGTAAAATAGTTGCTATATCGCGATTAGGGAGGATACACATGAGCTCGAAGCAGCTAGTTATTGGAATAGACGGCGGCGGGACGCATACCCGCGTTATCGTCAGCGATTTGGAAGGAAAAGTGCTTGCATACATTGAGCGAGGCGCAGCGTCTATTCATAAGGATAAGCAGGCTGCGCAAAATGTGCGGGGCGCGATTGACGACGCTCTGCGCCAGGCAGACTGTGCAGGCAGCCAGGTGCTGGGACTCGCAGCCGGAATTGCGGGCTATGATCAGCCGTCCGATCTGGATTGGATCCGGCCGTTAACGGAGCTTCCCGGCCTAACCTGTCCGCAATGGCATGTCAACGATGCCGTATCCGCCCATGCCGGCGCACTGCTTGGTCAACCCGGCATCGTCGTCATTGCGGGAACAGGCTCGATCATCGTCGGGATAACGGAAGACGGCGAACTTATCCGCAATTATGATTTTCACCATTATGCCGCCAGTGCCGCCCGGTTTATTGCTTATGATGCCGTTTATGAGATTCTGGCCGGCAACTTCGAAGAATCGGATACAGAGCTGGTACATGCGATGCTGGGGCACTGGAAGGTACATACGCTGGGCGAGCTTGGGACAATGGCTAAGCAAGGTTTTGAGGTGGACCGGCGGGAACGCGACAGACATTTCGGCAGCTTCGCCCCGATCCTGACACAAGCTGCCGAGCTAGGCAGTTCTGCGGCAATACGCGTCTGCACCCGGGCGATTGACCAAGTGAAGGTCGGCATCGAGTTAATCGCAGCCTCCTTCAGCAGCGAAGAGGTGCCTGTCGCGTTCATCGGCAGCGTCGCTAACAGTCCTTATTTTCACCGGACGGTAAGCGGCCTTCTTACCAACATAAACAACAACAAACGATACCTACTTGCAACGCCGGCATTTCCTCCGGTTGTCGGTTCTCTTTTGCTCGCAATGAAAAATATAAACCAACCGGCCAGCAATGCCGTCATCCGCAACCTGCGGGAGAGCGGTCCGCTCTACTCCGTTTGATCGGCGCTTGCTCGCGGGATCGGCTTATTCTTATACGTTTCACCCCACTGCTTCATCTGGAGAATGATCGGCTTTAACGTCCGGCCAAATTCCGTCAGGGAATACTCGACCTTGGGGGGAACCTGCTGATAAATCTTACGATGAACGATGCCGTCGCTTTCCAGCTCCCTCAACTGCAGGGTAAGCATCCTCTGCGTGATTGCGGGACATCGTTTTCGGAACTCGTTAAAGCGTTTGGTCCCGTCGATGAGATGATTGAGAATCACGCCTTTCCACTTCCCTCCAATGACGTCTAATGTATATTCAACCGGACAGCCTTCATCGGCGCGGCCGGCGGCGTCGGCTCCCAGCTTGCAAGCGCGGCGGGCTTGACCGTCATCGGCACCGCATCCAGAGAGTCGTCTGCGACGTGGGTCCGCGAGTTGGCGCCGCTCATACGATTAACCACCATGAGCCGTTTTTGCCGCAGCTGCAAGCAATCGGCTTCGCTTCCGTCGACTACATCTTCTGTCTGAATCAGACCGAGCAGCACTGGTCCAATATGGCTCAAGTGATCGCGCCGCAGGGCAAAATTTGCTCCATTGTCGAGATGAGCTCGCCGATCGACCAAGAATAAAAGCATAACGTTCGTCTGGGAGCTCATGTTTACGAGGGCGATGTACGAGACGGATGATATGATCGAGCAGCATAAGCTGCTAAACGAGATCGCCAATCGCATTGACGCCGGTAAGCTGCGCACGACGCTGGCAAAGCGGATGTCGCCGATTCATGCAGCCAGCCTGCGTGAGGCTCATCGTTTAATCGAATCGGGCTGCACCATCCAACGCTGCCAGAGAACGTCAAAAGGGGCTGCCCCAGTAGTCAACCGGGACAGCCCTCTGATTTAAAATAATTGCGGGTACATACTACTAAACAGATAGCGATTAGATCGGTCGAATCTAACCGGGTAGATCAGTCTGTTCTTATTGGTCCGCCGGGTAGCGCAGACCCCACTGCTTCCGGATCGCGTCAAGCGTCGCCATGATGTCCAGCGTCTCATCGAGCGGCATAATGGCGCTTTCCGTTCTACCCTCGCGCAAACAAGCCATCGCTTCCTCCGCTTCAAAGGCATATCCCTTCGGTTGGCGATCATCCACAAACGTAACAGGTTCTTCATTCGCGATATGAAGCGATGCCGACTTGCCGAACAGGAAGTTCGGGACATGAATATGTCCTTTCGTACCGTAAATATACGCATCGCTTACCATGCCAAGCTGAACGGCTCCATTCAAAGCAGCCGTACGGCCTCCCTCGTATTCGAACAACAGGGAGAATTGCTCATCGACGCCAGTCTCGCCAATCCTTGCGCTGCTCATAATTTTGGCCGGCTGCCCGCCGAATATCATCGAAGCGAAGGAGATCGGATAAATACCGGCATCCAGCAGCGCCCCGCCGCCAAGCGCAGGGTCCAGCAAGCGGCTGTTCGGCGCCCATCCGATATTAAAGCCGAAGTCAGCCTTCAACATCCGCACCTCGCCGATTTTCCCGTCAGCGAGCCATTCCCTGACCTGGCGAATAGGAGGCAGGAACCGCGTCCACATCGCTTCCATCAGAAAGAGACGGTTCCCTTTCGCCAAGGCAATCATTTCTTCCGCTTCCGCCGCATTCATACAGAACGGCTTCTCGCAAATGACGGCTTTCCCTGCGCGCAGCAAGTCAAGCACGTTTTCCTTATGCGCCGGATGGAGAGTGCCGACATAAACGATCTCGACATCTCCATCTCCAGCCAACTCCGCAACTGAACCATAGGCTCGCGGAATGTTATATTCCTTGGCAAAGCGCTCAGCCTTCTCAAGATTTCTGCCGCCGACCGCTATCAGCTCGGCGCCTTCGGCATAAGCCAAATCCTTGGCAAATGTAGATGAAATCCCGCCGGGTCCAAGAATTCCCCATCTAATCGTTTGCATCGTCATCTTTTCCCCACTCCTTTTCATAGGACAGCTCTTCCATCCCTCCATTATAGAGAACTTCTCTTTCACGGAAAAGCGTTAACGCCCTTCCTCGTCGATATACTCATGCATGCGAGGCCAGATCCGGCCGCCCGCTGAGGAAGTGTCGAAGGCGTGGGCGCCCGATGGACAGTTTTTAACGTGTATTCCCTGAGTTTGTTTCTTTTACGATTTTGCCATTACCCACATAATTCCTACTGCTAAACCTACACTTTGCATATAAAAAAACGATGAAACACGGGAATCGAAGATAAAAGTGCTCTTCATCCCCCGTTTCATCATCGTTTCTATCGATGTTTCTATCGATAATACACCTTGACCTTCACGCCGCGTCAACCTTTACGATAAACCTGTATCTACTGGACGAAGGAGGAAGAAGCATGCCGGATCATAATGCCATTTATAAAAATGAAGCGGAGCGCTATCATCAATTGATCTCGAAGCAGCCGGATTTGCGTGAGTGCATCGATGAGCTGCGCCCCTTCCGCGGGCTCGACATCGTTGACCTTGGCGCAGGCTCGGGCAGACTGACTGCCGTTCTGGCGCCCCAAGCGAAATCCATTATCGCTCTGGATGCATCGGAGGCCATGCTGGAAGTGACGGCTGCGGGATTAAAGGAAGCCGGACTGACGAATTGGAGTACGATAGCCGCCGACCATCGGCGGCTGCCTTTGGCTGATCAAAGCGCGGATCTGATCGTATCGGGCTGGAGCATCTGTTATTTGGGCGATTCCAGTCTGGCTGACTGGGAGCGGAACATCAGGGAGGTTATCGGGGAAATCAAACGGGTGCTGCGACCTGGCGGGACCGTCATTATTTTCGAGACGATGGGAACAGGGTATGAGACGCCGCACCCGCCGGCCTTCCTGAAGCCGTACTATTCGGCGCTCACGGAACAATATGGCTTCTCGCACAAATGGATTCGTACGGATTACCGCTTCGACAACGCCGCGCAGTCCGAGCAGCTCACCCGTTTCTTCTTCGGCGACGAGCTCGCGGACCGGGTGGTGCAGCAGAAACTGCTTCAGGTACCCGAATGCGCAGGTGTCTGGTGGCTGCACCTCTAGTTAGCTTCACGAGCAGCCGCAAAATCGTCTTCATCGCGCCGCCCTCCGCTTCCTTCATGCGATCGCAAAAATCGCAAAAATTAAAACGCCAGCTCGACGGTTATTTAATCCGTTGTCTGGCGTTTCATCGTTATACATTTCGGATCGATCTATTCGTGATCAAGTACTCCCGTTGTCTCTTGTGACGCCATTTGTTTTTGCGCTTTGGTTACTTGATTGCGTTCGTGATTGAATTCGTTTGCTTCGCTGTATTTATCAGGATCTTCTTTGGCCTGATCTTCTTTTCCTATAGCTTGCGACTTATTCATTAGGCTTGAGTATTCCCATCATCCGGGTGCGGAGTCGAGCGTTCAAACTCCGGAAGTTCCCTCTCCTCAATTTCTGGGATTTCAACCTGTGGAATTTCACTCTCACGAAAATCTTCCATTTTCTTATTCCTCCATATATACATCTTTTCTGTAACGCTTGGCATGATAAATTGCCTATGGAATATTGTAACTCCACCGTTCACGAAATATTCAAGTACGGTTGAAACCAAAAAACACCCTCGTTTTATTTTTTTAATAGCATCGTATTCCACACCCTCTCCAAGGAGGGGCGGTACTACAAAAAGTGAGTACTAGCTGCACGTCAAAGCGGTCATTATAATACAGACATACCAACATGAAAGGCATGTGAAGACGATGGTCCGATTAAATGTGACGCGTGTCGGATTTCTGATGGGCGTTTCCCTGCTGCTTGCGGCAATCATTTACTTTTTTGCGGCCAACTGGAGCGGAATGGGGCGTGCGGACAAGATTCTCTCAGCTGCCGGCATTCTTGTCCTGTTCTACGGGGCAGCCTATTTTTTCTCAAAAATGAAGATGATGCTGGGGCATCATTCGTTTCTATCCGCGAGCCTGCTCGTCGGTGGCTGTATATCGTTCGGAGCGGCGGTCGCTCTCTTACATCAAATTTACCATTCGCAAGCGGACACGTTCGAGCTGTTTCTGGTTTGGTCCGTGCCGGCGTTGTTATTCGCTCTGATCACCCGAAATCAAGTGTTCTATATCCTCGCCTATGTGCTTGTGCATCTGACATTATGGCAGTTGTTCTATCCTACTTCGCTCTATGTCAGATATACGGACGGACAGCTTCTTCTTATTGGCGGCTTGTTCGCCTTCATAAATCTCGTATTGCTGGCTCTGACGGAGATCAAATGGCTGAAGTCCTATCCTCTGAAAGCGATGAGCTTCATCGTCTTTCACGGCTCCCTGCTCATCTTATCGAACGCTTTCGAGCACGCTGCTTACAACGTATGGACCAATGTCGCCTGCGTCGCCTCGATCGCGATCGGTTTTTATTATTTTGCCAAAGTCCGTTTGGACCGATCGATGCTTACGCTGCACGCGCTTGCGGCTTCCGCCTATGCGGTTGCGAAATTCGTCAGGCTGATGTCCGAGCATGCTTCTACAACGTTCTTCAGCTTCGGGCTGTTATTCGTTGCCTTGCTCCTTACGGGAAATGTACTGTTTTTCCGGTATTTGAACCGATTGAACCAGGGCGGCGGGAATGCCGGGGGAGAGGCTGTTGACGAAGAGCCGGATATTCAGAAAAGCGCGGTTATCGGAAAAGCGGTATCCACGATCGTTACCGTGATCGGCATACTGATCGGCAGTATTTCTCTAGTAGGTCTTGTCATGGCGGCTTCAGGAGACATCGAGCCTCAATATACGCTGTTTGTCTTTTCCTTGCTGTTTATCATCCCCGTCGTTCTGATCAAAAAAGCAAACAACGTCATCCGTTATACGCTGCTGACGATCGGATTCGCCGCGGGTATGGTTTCCATCGCCTGGATGGATCAGGCCGGCTTATCGCTGCTGTTCCTCATCGTGACGATCGCCGGATGGTTCCGGCTGCAGGGAAGGGCTCAGCACCTTTTTACCTATCTGCTTCTGAATATTAACGCAGCAATTCTGCTGTTCCAGCTGTTAGGAGACGCGCAGCATGCGGCCACCTATACCGTGTTCCTATTAACGATTCTGAATGCCGTCATCCTGGTATGCCGTTTCCTGCTACGCAACCGGACATCCAGGCGGCACTTGTGGGAGGGCGGGCTGTTTTTCACCCTGCTGTTCCTATTCTGGCTGACGTTTATGGAGGATATTTACCCGCATTCGAATCTCATATTTAATATATTCAACTTTATTATGGTTACCGGCTTAGTCTTTGTGTTCGTCCGCCGCAGCTTGGCATTCGAGAGCGTGATAAGCCTGGTTTTCTGGTTCGTCTACATTGCCTTTAAGTACTATGATCTGCTGTGGACGCTGCTTCACAAATCGGTTACGCTCGCGCTGCTCGGTCTGATTATCATTACGGTCACTTATGTGTTCGCCTATCGGACGCGTGCAAGCGTACCGGAGGAAACGAACAAATTCGGCGGCATACTTCGAAAGAGCCCTGTTCTTATCGCAATGGTTATCGTCCTGCAGCTTGGCTATATCGGTCATCACGCTGCCGCCAGCGAATTGCTGCTTTCGAACGGGACGGCAATCAAGCTGCAGATCGAACCGCTCGATCCAAGGTCCATGCTGCAGGGCGATTATATTACGCTGAACTACACGATCTCCACTCCTCCGCAAGCTGTCGCAGCCGAGCTCGAAGCACGGCCGGGCCTCAGCCGGATCAAGGTCGTGCTCCGTCCGGATAACAGCGGCGTGTACGTCTTCGACCGTATCTACGAAGAGAGAGAACAGCTGGCCGATCATGAAGTGCTCATCAAAGGAAGAGTGAGCGGCTGGCAAAATATCTACTATGGCATCGAATCATACTTTATTCCAGAAGGAACAGGGGCCGCCGCGGAACAGACCGCCCGCTTTGCCTATGTCAGGGTGAATAGCCGCGGCGACGCGCTGCTTGAACGAGTCAGCAGGGAGTAGCATGTGCCTTGCACATATGCCATAAGAATGTCCCTTGCTAATTCGCCAGCCTTCTAAGTTCCGGGTATTCTTCCAAATAACCGTTGCGGGCAAGCTCGGAGATCGCCTTCCGGATGCTTTGTTCATCCTCGCCGGATTGGTCGGAGAGCAGAAGCAGTTCGGAAATCGTAATATTTTTATGCTCCTTGCAATAGGTGAGAAGGCCCTTGGCCGCCCATGATAAGCGGTCGTCCTGGAATTCCCCGATCATTTTGCGGAACAGTTTATGCGGAATGAGCTGCTCATCCACGAGCGCTTGCATCGCTTTGACCGCCTGCTTCGTCGTCATTCGGCCCTTCATGGCCACTTCGGCTAACGATAAGGAAGCGGTATCGGCGGTGGTGCATGAGCTTAATACGATATAAATCATCTGTGAGTAAATATCGAGATTCGGCTTAAAAAAGATTTCAGTCGATATCGTGAAGTTACGCAAGCTGCTGCTTGGCGCGGATTCAGTCGTCATTGCGAGGTACTCCCTTCCCGGATAGTTGTATCATTATAATTATACGGACGAGCTGCCTCCATTCGGACTTTTATGAGAGATTTATAATGAAGAACAGGCGCCCCGCGGTCGATTAGACCATCGGGACGCCCCTTTTACATTATTCATTTTGATCCGCGTATACAGCCATCGCATCGCGCATGAAAGCGGCTAAGCCTTCGCCGAACTGGTCGATGTTTTTCGTAAAACGAGCGTCGTCGACATACATTTGCCCCAGCCCCCGGAAAGCCTCCAACGTATAGCTGCCCATCTTGTTCAGGTAGTCATACCATTCTTTAATGGCTGCCTGCGATTCCGAGGATTCCGGCGATTCATGGCGCAGCGACGCCAGCTTCCTGTAAATCGCGTTCATGCCGTCCGCCAGCTCCTGCTGCTCCTGCTTCGTCATCTTGCCGATCTTCGCGTTCGATTGGTCTACCGCCTCGTCGCCCCAGCGATCGCGCGCTTCCTGCTCATAAGGATTGCTGCTGAAGTCAAAGCCTTCGAATTTTTGTTGGTTCGTCATTTTAATTTCTCCCTTCGCATGCCGGATCGTCAGTTCAAGCGTCTCGATCATCCGGTCGAGCTGGCGCCGTTTGTCGAGCAGCATCCGTCGTTGCAGCTCCAGCGCCTCCTCGTTGTTAAAGGATGGACTGCTGACGATCTCTTTAATTTTTTTCAAGGGGAAGCCCAGCTCGCGGAAAAATAAAATTTGCTGAAGCAGCTCCAGGCTTTCATCCGAATAAACGCGATAGCCGGACTCCGTCAGCTCCTCCGGTTTCAGCAGCCCGATCTCGTCATAATGATGCAACGTGCGTACACTGATCCCGACGAGATCTGCAACTTCCTTCACTTTCATTGCTGTCCGCCTCCCTTGATTATCACTATAAAGTATCACGTAACGTGAGAGTCAACCGTTTTTTAATCAATAAAATCCATCTCCGTATAGCGGTATTTCTCCAGATCGATCCGCCCTGATCCGCTTACCTCCACGCCTTCTCCGCTTAGATATAACGTCTGCCTATACCGGGCTTCTTCATCCTTGATCGCGATCTCTCCCTTGGCATTGACGACTCTGTGCCAAGGCAGGTTGTGCGATTCGCTCATCGAGTGGAGGATCCGGACGACCTGTCTGGCCCCTCTTGGGCTGCCCGCCTGCCCCGCCACTTGCCCGTAAGTCATGACATAACCCTCGGGAATCGCTTTTATTACCTCGATTACTCTCTGCGTATAGGGCTGCATATGCTTCCTCGCTTCCTTCCCTCGCTAATCGGTTTTCTTATACCTTATCAAAGTAATCCGTTCAGGAATAGCCATAATATAATCGGAGAATACTAGCTGGAACGAGCGCTTTTTCACATTTTTTTCGAAAAGTTATTCACTTTTGCTTCAAACGATGTAGAATAGAAGTAATGGGTTTGAATCCGATTCCGTCACATACGCTATTGCGTAACCTTCACCGCAGTCACAAGTGTGAGAAAAACATGCGAGGCCTTTTTTTCAAAAACTTTGTGAAAAGTGTAACAATGTTCTGAGGTGCGCAGCCTTACCTATAGCGGCTGACTCAATTGAGACTAAACTTACCTTCAAATTTACGCAAAGGGGGACATTCTCTTATGTCACAAGTATCTACCGAGCAAGCTGCTGCACTAAGTGTAGCTGATGAAAAACAGCCGTTAGACGTGCTTGATCAGCTAATGAAGCCGGAGGTTCAACAGTCCTTGACCGTACTGGTCGATAACCTGCCGAAATTAGCCGAGATGGTCACGCTGATGACCAAGGCTTATGATTTTGCTCAAGGCATCGCAACGGATAAAGTGCTGATCAACGATTTCGCTCAAGGTATCGGTGAATTCGTTAAACCGGTTCAAGAAAAAGCAAAAGGCATCGCGACCGCTGCAATGGAAGCCGGCGAGCGCTCGCAGGAAGCGGCGGGCACGACCGTCGGCTTGTTTGCCATGCTGAAAATGCTGAAGGACCCGGAGGTTCAGAAGACGCTTCGCTTCGCGCAAGCTTTCCTGAACGTAATGGCTGAACGGAGAAACGAAAAGGCCTAATCACCGAATACGCATAGAACGAATGGAGGATGAACATGTCGAAGGAAATTTTAATTCTAGGCGGCGGTTACGGCGGTATTCTTACCGCTCTGACAGCGCGTCAACATTTATCGGCCTCGGAAGCGAGCATTACGCTCGTTAACCGTTTCCCTACTCATCAAATCATTACCGAGCTTCACCGTCTTGCGGGCGGCACGATTTCCGAAGGAGCCGTTGCGCTTCCGCTGAAGAAGCTTCTCCGTGATAAAGACATTAATATCATCGTGGATGCGGTCAAAGAAATTAAGCCGAACGACAAGACGGTCGTTCTGGAGAGCGGACAAGTACAAAGATACCATGCTCTTGTCGTCGCTCTGGGCAGCGAGACGAACTACTTCGGCATTCCGGGTCTTGAGGAGAACAGCCTCGTGCTTAAATCCGTTGCCGATGCGAACCGCATTCGCGCACATGTTGAAGCCAAGCTGGATGCGTACAAACAATCCGGCAATATAGCCGATGCGACGATCGTTGTAGGCGGCGGCGGCTTGACCGGCGTCGAGCTTGTAGGCGAATTCGCAGACAAATTGCCTGAGGTTTGCCGCAGCAAAGGCATCGATTTCAATGACGTGGCGTTATACTGCGTAGAAGCAGGGCCGGCCGTTCTGCCGATCTTCCCTAAAGTATTGATCGATCGTGCGGTATCGAGCCTGGAGAAGCGCGGCGTCAACTTCATTACCGGCGTGGCGATTACCGAAGCAACCAAAAATTCCGTATCGCTGAAGGACGGCCGTACGATCGAGTCCAGCACCATCATCTGGACAGGCGGCGTCAAAGGCAATCCGGTCGTTGGCAGCAGCGGCCTGGCAGAGGATCGCGGTCGTTCTACCGTAACGCCAACCCTGCAATCGACATCGCATCCTGACGTCTTCCTTGCGGGCGACTGCGCGGTCGTATTCCCTGAGGGCGGCGATCGTCCTTACCCGCCGACAGCTCAGCTGGCATGGCAAATGGGCGAAACGGTCGGCTATAATCTGTCGGTTCACCTCAAAGGCGGCGTGATGGACAAATTTAATCCGGTATTCTCCGGTACGCTCGGCAGCCTTGGACGTAAGGACGCCGTAGGCACAATCGGCGGCAACGCTACCCAGCTGAAAGGCTTGCCTGCAACGCTGATGAAGGAAGCGAGCAACATCCGCTACCTGTCGCATATCCACGGACTGTTCGCGCTGGCTTATTAATTGATAGTGGTATGGAGGGCATAGTGCCCTCCTTTTTTTATGCGCAAATGACCAAATTATCAGAAATTGGCATGGAATTGGTGCATGTCCTATGCAGAATATATGATTTTCCAATACTATATTTAAGATAAAAGAATGACAGAGAAGCATACTGGGGGAGATTTTTATCTCCTCCCTCACCTCCCTCTGTACAGTCGCTTTCTCTTCAATAACTTCCTGACGACCTTGAGCAGAACGACGGAGGGATTTACAGAAGTATTCAGTGTTTGCTTCAAGAACGCGTTCGAACGGACGGCCGTTCTTATTCTGCTCTGTTTGCTGACGCAATAACTTTTCAAATGCCGGGCCAGGTCGCCATGATTATACGCAACCATCCCCGCGGCAGCGTGAACCAAATGGGCATTGAAATCATTATTATGATGGTCATAGTCATAAGGGATCGTAGGCTGCAGGACGATAATTCCTTTCTTAAACATAGCTGCTTCTATGGCCGTATTGGATGAGATGGTCATGACGAGATCCGTATTTTGAAGTACGTTATTTAATCCGTTGTTTCCCGGCAGCAGCCGGATCTTTTGATTTTCTCTTATATAACGGGAATAATTAAAACTGTCCTCCGGATGAGGTTTAATGATGAAAATGACCGGTATAGGCAATCTTGACGTTTGCCGAATCCATCTTAATACCGTTGCATTGACTCGTCGATCAAACGGTTGGCTGGTATAAGTTACGACGATATGATTTGGAGGAATTCGGTATTGTTTTAAAAAGGCAGGTCTGCTCATTTTTACTTTTCTCATTCCGCTTTTAAATCTTATATTCCCGCCAATGATGATTTTTCCAGGAGCAATGCCGCGCCTAGTCATCCATTTTTTATAACTTTTGCCCCATACGACATAATGGGATGCCCGTGCGGGAATGAGAGACCTGTCGGCGATGAGCAACTGAGGTACATTAATAAACGGCAGGTTATATTTGTTGGCAAGCAGTACGAGCGTTGTGCCGGGATTGGAAATCTCGATATGATCAATGACAATACCGATCGGATATCGGCGTATCAGGTGATCCAATACCCGGTTCGCCTTGATTGAACTGAGCGATTGCCGGTAGAACCAGCTCCCGAAGCGGCTCTTGCCGAAGACCGGATGCCTGCGATTCAACTTCATATATCGACTGATGTATTTTTTTAAGTTGTCTCTGATTTTGACAGGCACCTGAACGCGTCTTATGGCTTGAGAATAGTTGTAGATCTTGAAATTCGAAGGCAGGCGCTTCCCAAACAATGCCTTGCGGTCATTAGCATCCGAAACAATGATCACGACCTTATATCTAAGGAGCTTTTCCAAAGCGAATGAAACCAGTTTTGCAGGTAACAGAATGGTCGTACGACTGGAGACTTTGCCCAGATTGGTAGTGACCTTCGGTTTTCGAAATAATGCGGACTGCACGTTTCTCATAGTGGCAAGCCTATGTTTCCGTCTCATGGCCGAAACATAAGAGCGGTTTGTCATATGGCGGTTAACATACGGCATGATAAACATATGGAAAGACCTCATCATCGTCGGCGGCAATTCAATGCCGTTGTATTTAAGCGTCCTAAACCTCTCAAAAAACTCTTTGGTTAACCCGTACTTCACGATATTGTGGGCATTTAACCGTTCTTGTCCAAACATGCAACAATCACCTCACTCCTATAATAACCAGATAATTGAACACTTCTGGAATACATACTTTACTATATGAGAGATTAAGAGAAAGGGTATGAGAAAAACATCTATCTTTCAAGCAAAACAAATATGTGACTATGAATTGCGCTTTACCAATCGAACAGAGTCCATATAATATTATGTGAAATGATAAACTTCATAAAAAATAAGCCATGAAGTAAATACTCATCTAGGAGAAGTTGTCCAGACCTTTCCAGAGTAGAGATTTATTCATGGCTCAATATCAAATTACAATAGATCATCAATTATTAAACCAACTATTTATCGGAGAAAATCGGGATGCCCGTGTTTCCGCTACCGATTCAGGTTATTGTAGGAGGGCAAGCAACCCTCCTTCTTTTCGTAATTATGAATAACCGGCTCGATGAAAACTTTGTGGAATAGGCTCATGATATAAGCAGAAATTTTTTATCTTAATAACTCAACTTTCGCAGCATGAAATCGGCAAACAAACCTTGATGTAGTTGGGCAAAGCGGAAATCCAATGCTGGAGTTGACGTTGAATCAGCGCCGAAAGTTTCTTGCTTGTTTTTGCAGCAATTTCGTTTAATAGATCGAGCAATTGTTGTAGGGCGACCGTCCAATCCAACGTTCCGGCTTCATCGCATAGCCAAAAAAACAAGCCGCCAAATGAGCGAGAATCTGTGCTCTGCCGGTGCTGCCACGCAAGTAGGATATAGCGGGAAAACACAATAGTTGTATGGCTCACAAGCAAGTCATACGAACGGCCTTGGAATTCGTTTTGCAGCCGCAGCATCGATTTAGCGCATTTGAAAAACACCTCGATGTCCCAGCGCATCCGGTAAATCCGGATGATGTCTTGGGCAGTCAGACTCAGATCAGTCGAAAGAACAGCAAGCCATTCGTTCTTCTTGGAACGATGGCGAACAAACACGACCACCACTGGTATTCCGGGGGCAAGCGAGGTTCGGATGAAACGAAGAACGGTACGGTTTTTCCCCTCAACTTGCGATGCCACGGCGTAAAGTTCCTTTAGGTTCAGCCGAATTCCATCTACGAGATAGCGCTTGTTATCGTTACTGATCATGCCGATCACATGCAATCCGCGACGAGTGACTTCCTGAATGAGCGGCGCATGCGTAAACCAACTGTCCATAAGGGCATACGGTGCCGAAATGCCTGCTTGTATCGCGCGATCCAGCATAGCTGCTATGACTTGTGGAGCCGAGCAAAACGCTTCCTTCCGACGCTTGTAACCATGGCTTCGCTTGTCAATCCCGTCTGCTATGCCGTTGATGCCGGATTTCGTCGAGCTCAGTAGCGCGAAGTCTACAGGGACAAAAGAATGGCCATCAGACCAGCCAATGGTCAACATGCGGAAGCCCTTGTAGAAGGCGCCGGTTGCATGATCTTTAAAGCGCGCCAGCATCTCGACGGCCTTACTCCGGTTGCGCGCAAACATAGAATCGTCGAAGATCAGAGCAGTCTCCCGGTATGACGAGGTCAGCGGCTCCATTTTCATAATCGTTTCACCGCTGAGCGACAGCAAAAATCGCCGCCATGCATAGCCGGTATGATTCAAGAAACGATACACTGCATCCTTACCAGGAAATGAAGCGCCCATGCGGCTCTCCAGAAGGCGAAACCAATTTTTCTGGTGAAACAACAGGACAAAAACAAGGCGAAATAAATAGGCGCAAGAAAAGCCGAATTTCTTCTTAAATCCCGCACCACGCAAGTGTTTCAGCACGTTCAGTTCCAGAAAAGCCGATTTGATTTCATTTGGCAGTTGATCGAGTGGCTATTGTTGATCTATCATGGAGAAGACACCTCTTCTGTGTGGTAGTGATTGCTCGTCACTTTCACTTTACCAAACGAAGTGGTGTTTTTCTATTCTCGTCAAGCCAATGATTCAATCGCATCCGAACCTGTGCTGAATCTGCTTTTAAGCTGTTTTTTGTTCTGCGAAAGTTGAGTTTATAAACTATAAGGAACGGCAAAATTTTGATAATTAGTAGGGGGTTATTATTTGTACGGTGAGACTAAAGTAAATGATTACCATTTGATAAAATATTCTTTGCTTTATGATTTCTTTCTACATTATTCATCTTTGAAAATTTATGGATTACCAATCGCTCCATGCCTAGCCTCAATGTTTCTCGTGCATATTCAACCATTTGTTGATCAGAACCGGATGAATCAAACTCTTATTAGCAAACTTCGTAAGCAGCAAAGATTTCAAGAAATGGGTGATTAATGAACAATTAATAGCTCTTGATAATATTGCCCGGGTTCCCCTTCAAAAAAACAAAAATTCAATAATCCTATCGGATGAATTTTATGATTTTGCTGTTGACCAACTTAAAAAAATATGAGGTTACCATGTATGGGGCTAGGCATCAAGAGAAGTATAATTGTAAACCAAAACACGTTAACATTTATCTGTTAAGGGAGGAATTACAAAGATCAAACAGCGAAAACTTCAACCAGCAGAAAATGCTTCTTAAAAACCAGGTAACTCAGCTCTTATCGAAAAGTCCTAAGCATTATTATTTCAGTACGCCTTTATTTAAGCAATGGTTCATAACTAACGCTTTGCACATTCTTAGGTGGGTTTTTATTTTAGACCGGCTCCTCATAAAATCAAAACCGGCCGTCATGATCGTTCAATCCGAAGCGAGTATTCACGGTGGTATTCTTGGTCTCTTATCGAAAAAATATAATATCCCATTCATTAATATGCCTCTGCTACTCATTGGAGATCGAACTATCATTCCTACTCGGGCAGACTATTATTTTGTGTGGGGAAGCAATCAAAAAAAATGGTTTATGGAGAGAAATACAAAAGAAAATAAAATTTTTGAAACTGGAAATATTAAATTTTTTTGCGAGTTGGAACGATCGATCTGTTCAAAAAAATATTTTTTAAATGAACTAAACATTCCAGCGCATCATCATATTTTTGGTTTTACATCTCAGCCGTTTCCAGATGCTAATGGTAGGATTGAGGAATGGATAAACGCTATTCCAAATCATCTTCCAGTAACCATTTTGGTCAAAAAACATAAGAATGATCCACATGAATATCCTATATTGAACGGAAAGCCGAATATTAGAATATTACCACCGGATTACGCTTTGTATGAGTTTTTAGCACATATCGATTGTTTAATGACCATTTCTTCGAACACCGCAATTGAAGCAGCGCTTGTTGACAAGCCTCTTCTCATCCTGCAACCTCCTATTCCCTACCATTATCAGCTTAATCACAATCAAAATAACGCCCATCTAGTAAAAGCGCAAGCCGGAGAAATTATAGAGAGTGCGAACCATCTAGTCACATCTATAAAAAAAGTTATAATCAATTCTGAATACAGGAATGAATTAAAACGGAAAGCGGGAAAATTCCTTTCAAGAACACTTGCTGCAGTAGATGAAGCTCCCATTTTAACGAAAAGTAAAATAGTTGAAATCATTTCGAAAAACTAAATGTTGTTTGGGTGTGAATATAACCATTATCAATATCATGTTCATTTGGTACATCTTTAACGTCAGAGCGTTCGGCCAAGCGGAGTCGGCATGCCGTCGATCGTACGTTTGTTTTTCTCCTGCCAATAGGCCTTCAAGCCGTCTTCGCCTTTCTGGACGGCCCACCGCTTAAGCGTATCCCGCTCGCCCGCATAGGTCATGAACGGGACCGCGTAGCCGCAGGAGGTCTGCACCTTGTGTACGGCGACGTCGATGATTTGCCTTGCACCCGGCAGCGGGTCGAACAAGGGATACAGCGCCTCCCACTCCGGCGATCCCGGCAGGACAACGCTGCCTGTGCCGTAGAGCCTGAGGATGTTCGGCAGCCCTTCGAATGCGCAGAACATGACGGTTATCCTGCCGTTCTCGTCGATATGAGCGCTCGTTTCATTCCCGCTTCCGGTCATGTCCAGGTAGGCGACGCGGTTAGGCGAGAGGATGCGCAAGGCATCATGCCCTTTTGGCGAAAGATTAATATGTCCCTCTGCGGACAGCGGCGCCGAACCTACAAAAAATAAATGCTGCTGCCGGATAAAATCCTCATGCTGCGGAAGAATGCTTTCAAACTGCTTTCCCATAGAAAGATCACCTCTATTTGTTCATTTGAACGTTAACGATATACTAATTCGGTATTTGTAAATAGAAACCTTCTTATGGAAGCTTCATGTGATCAGCTAATTTAGAGCGACCTCCCGATGGGCTTTATGAGGCTATGGCTTCGTATTCAACCCCATCGCATCGAGGCGTTCTTTTTTTCTCCACAGGACAAATATATTAAAATATTCCTTGACAAGAATATTCCTTATGAAGTATATTTTGTTCATAAGCAATGAACAACGACAATAACGAACAGCTAAGGAGGTATCCGCACAATGCCATGAATACCACGATACGTGCAAGAGCTTTTCAAAAAAGAAAAAATCGGGAGGAATCATTTATGACACAAGGACCAGCCATAAGTCATGCACAAACTTCTATTCAAGGTCGGGAGCTCCGGGTTCAACGTACGTTTCAAGCGCCCCGCGAGCTTGTCTTTCAGGTGTGGACGGACCCGAAGCATCTCCCGAACTGGTGGGGGCCGAACGGCTTCACGATTACGGTGCAAGAGTTCACGCTAACGCCAGGCGGCGCATGGCGGTATATCATGCACGGCCCCGACGGAACGGATTACGACAATGTCATTCGATACGTAGAGATCGCTGCTCCGGAGCGGCTTGTTTACCACCACGGCGATACTCAGAATGAAGAGATGTTCCATGTAACTGTCACCTTCGATGACAAGGGGGCCGCCACGGAGCTGACGATGACCAGCTTGTTCCCGACCGCAGAGGAACTGGATATGGCTGTCAAACAATACGGAGCTGTGGAAGGCGCCAAGCAGACGTTGGATCGTCTGGAGTCTGCGCTTGCCGAGCTGAACCGATAAGGAGGCAGAACGAAATTATGCGTAAACTTATTGTTACTTACTGGATTTGTACCGGATTAGTGGCCCTGCTTATGGGGGTAGGTTCCTTGCCTAACATCCTTTCCTCGGCCGACTCCATTGCCCTTTTTGGTCAGCTGGGTTATCCAACCTATCTCCTCCCCTTCCTAGGGGTGGCGAAGCTGCTGGGCGTTGTTGCGATTATCTTGCCCGGGTTTCCTAGAATCAAGGAATGGGCATATGCCGGACTTACGTTCGATCTCGCCGGCGCCACGTTTTCCTTCCTTGCCATCGGGACAGCCGCTGAAGGAATCTTCATGATCTTTGGATTCCTGGTCATTGCAGGTTCCTACGTCACGTATCACAAAATTAGAAAAGCCAAGTTGGCTTAGGATAACCGTAACGAAAAAAAGTAAATCGCTCTTAACAACAAAACAGCGGTAATCTAGAACAAATAAGCCCATCATCTTAGGATCATTGGAGTGAGATTTTCCAATAATCCAAAGGTGATGGGCTTTAACGTCCCCGGTTAGCTCAGCTTCCCCCGTGCTCATTGCGTAATACGCGCAAGCAGCGTTTAGAATCAACGCCAGTACACCTATTGCAGTCATAGCCCTTTTCACTGCACAACTATCCTTTCCAAATGTCAGATAATGAATTAGACTGTGCAGATGAGGCAAATGTTTCAGCGGGATTTATTTCATTTGTGCTGCTTAATGCTTTCGTCTTTTCATATAAAAAGTAGGAAAGAGGTTTGTTCGTGGAACATTTGTCACCTTATACTTACGTGCAATCGATCGCTAAAGCTACCGTTAGCGAATTACAGAAGATAATTAAAGAAGGCATCACGGAAAATGAAATCGCTTATAAAGCCGAAGAGATCATGAGAAATCAAGGCATCCATCGTTTTTGGTATCACGGTATAGGAGCGCTCGTTCATGTCGGAAAGAGAACCATCATTTCTGAGTCGGGTAAGGATTATAAGCCTTCGGATACCATTGTCGGAAGAAACGATATCGTGACTATAGACCTTAGTCCAGAGATTAACACCTATTGGGGAGACTATGCACGAACACTAGTAGTCATCGAAGGAAATGTGGTTGAAGAAGACGTGCTTGCAAACACCAAAAATGAAGCTGCCTTAGCATTTTCACATGGAATTGACACCGAAAAGGAACTCCATAACGTATTCATTGATTTTGTTAGACCTGACATGACTTTTGAAGAAGTTTACTTATATATGAATGAGGTTATACAACAACTTGGTTACATTAATCTTGATTTTTCCGGGAACTTGGGGCATACAATCGAATGCAATAAAGATCATAGAAGATATTTTGAGTCGGGGAATAGGATGAAGCTTAGTGAAGCGTCTCTTTTTACATTTGAGCCGCATATCAAGCACAGAAATGGAGAGTATGGCTTTAAACGGGAAAATATTTATTATTTCCGTAACGGTGAACTACTTGTTTTATAGATGCAGTAACCTTCCTGAAGTTCTTTTTAATTGAACATCCACCTGAAAACTAAATGGGTACTATAACTGCCAGTTCGGTTATTCACAGTAAGACTTATAAAAGGCGATCCGCAGTTATCAACGCCGGGATCCTTAACTGAAACTTAATCGAATACACACAAACGCTTAAAATTAACCTGCTATACTGTACAAGACTTCCTATTGAGACTGCACAAAAACCGATAAGGAGGACGTTATGGACAGAAAAGACTTTCTGAAGGCAGGTGGATTGACAACACTGGCTTTATTTATGGGCGGAACGGATATGCTGCCGTTTGGACAAGCCAAAAAGGCATTTGCCGAAACGCTCAATCCCACTAGCGGAGCAGGCGGTTACGGTACTTTGGTTAAAGATCCGGGCGGCATTCTGAATCTCCCGCAAGGTTTCCAGTATCGGATTATTTCAGAGCAGGGCGGCAAGCTTTCCGACGGGCGGTTGATACCGGGAGCATTTGACGGCATGGCTGCTTTCCAAGGGCGCCACAATTCCATCATTCTTGTCCGCAATCACGAGCAGAGCGGGAATACGGCTTATCCGGTAGAAGGAAAAAATCCTTATGATAAGCTGAGAACCGGAGGAACGTCGGCGATCGTTGTTGGCGCGAACCGAAAAATTGTCGACGAGTACATCACCTCCTCGGGAACGATCCGTAACTGTGCCGGGGGCGCAACGCCTTGGGGAACATGGCTTACTTGCGAGGAAACACGCGATGTAGGCCACGGATACGTATTCGAGGTGGACCCGCTCGATCCCGAGAATGACTTGTCCAAAACGCCGATCAGAGAAATGGGTGCGTTCTCCCATGAAGCGACGGCAATTGACCCCAGTACAGGCATCGTATATCTGACGGAAGATGCGAGCCCCAGCTTTCTGTACCGTTTCATACCGAACGACAGAAGCCAACAGCCGGGCGCATTGCACAAAGGCGGCGTGCTTCAAGCGGCGGCGATTGAAGAGATGCCTTCGGCGAAGGCCAGCTCTTTCTATACGGGGCAAAATATCGGAATCGTATGGAAAGAAGTAAACCCGGAAAATCCAAGCCTTGAAGCCAAGGAAAAGGGCTGCATCCAATTCAGCCGGTTGGAAGGAGCGTTTTTCGAAGGCGGCGTATTTTGGTTCGACGATACGAGCGCGGGGCAAAATCGGCTGGGACGGGTATACCGCTATTTCCCGGCAACCAATACGCTCGAGCTGTTCTACGAATCCTCCGAGGCGAATGATCTGGAGGCGCCGGATAACATTTGTATCACGCCGTGGGGTGACCTGTGGATTGCCGAGGATGGCGGCAGCGGTGACCGCATTATCGGTATCACGCCAGAGGGAGAAACGTACATATTCGCTGAAAATACAATGAACGGTTCCGAATTGGCGGGGCCCGTATTTTCACCGGATGGCCAAACCTTCTTTGTCAATATCCAAAGCCCCGGCATCACCTTTGCAATCTGGGGGCCTTTCGCCCGCAGAAACGCCGGACGGCAGCGGCTGATGGGCCATGCGGCACCTCCGGCTCATCTGGCTCCGATCCTGTCGGACAAGTTGGTTGCCTATGCCGAACGCCAAGGCATTTCCCCGCTCGAAGCAGCTGCGCTCAGCCGCCACGGCTTGACCCTGTAGTTTGACCGAAAAAATAGGTTGTTTCTCATTGCGAGAAACAACCTTCTTTTTGTATGTCGGCTCTTTTGATACGTACATCGTGAACTATTAGATTAACCCCCGGTTTCATTAGCCCTCGTTCAATCTTCGCAACCGATAAGCGTTTTTTGCGGTCTCGCCAAGCTCCTCGAGAATGGTGTAATTCGCCCAAGCACCCGCCACCGCGCCAATCCCCGGCACCATCTGCAGCATTTTCCGAAAGTCGATTGCGTCGCGGTATTCCTTCTGGAACGTCTCCCAATCCATGTTTTTGGAGTACTCGGTATCCGAGAACCACAGCTCCTTTTCAGTATCCCAACGCTTAATCGAGTCCAACAGCTTGGCACGCTGTTCGGATCCGGAGAACGCCATTTGGAACACCTTAAGAATGAAAACTCGCTCGGGAAAATGCTTCGTGTCATACCCGTAAATATGAGCCAGTTCAAACAAAAATTTCATCTTGATCGCGATTAACGCGGGGAAGTCCACGATGTTAAGCACAATGCCGCCCGCTCCGGTGCCTGCGCCTTCGGCAGCCGCGATTTTTTGGTATAAGGACAACAAACGTTTTGCCTCTTGATCGGCGAGTTCTAGGTGGAGAGTCCGTTGCACCGGTCTCTTAGGAGTATATTCCGCGCCGAACAGCGCTGTACGCACGATCGACTTTATGGTGGCCGTAATAACGTCGTGCACCTTGGCTGGAATCAAGTCGTTAATCCGCTTGCCGATCGTCTTCGACGTTCTCTCCAGCCATCCGGGCGGCTTGAAAAACCGGCTCTCCAATGCGGCGATTTCGTTGTGCACTTTCTGTTCGTAATTCATGGTCAAACGCTCCTCCAACAGATTTGGCTATATTGTACCGGAGAACGCCGCGATTCGGAACAGACTGCGGCAGGTGAAGGAACCCGACGATAGTCGTGGACGCGCTGAACCCTTAGCCTGTACCTTAATGAATATGGCTATCGGAGTTGCGCACTGTAAGAATATATAACGGCAAAATTTAAGGCCATCCAGCATGGAATGGCCTAATCCGTTACAGATGCAACTTTATCGCGCCGATATTCTTCGGCATGCTGGCGGTTCGCTCCAAACTCCGTTTATAAGTGATTCGCTAATAGTACCCGCTTCATATCATTTCCAGAGGGAGATTGGAATACACGAAGTCCAAACTCAGGCGCTACTGCAAAGATATGATCAAAGATATCAGACTGGGTTTCTTCATAGACAGTCCATCGAATATCGCTAGTAAATGCGTAAATTTCCAAAGGCACACCGGTTTCTCCAGGTGCTAATTGTCTAACCATTAGTGTCATTCCCTTATGGATTTGGGGATGATTCTGGAGGTAATGCTGAATATACATCCGAAAGACACCAATATTCGTAAGCGCTCTGCCATTCACTCTATTCGATCGATCGATTTGATTAGCGGTATTGTACGCTTCAATTTCTTTCTCTTTGTCCATGATATACGCTGAGAGATAATGAATATTTTTGAATTTCTCAATCATTTCATAGGAACAGAAGGCGATGCTGCTTGTATCAAGGTATATGGAACGCTTGATTCGCCGCCCGCCGGAATCTTGCATGCCTCTCCAATTTTTGAAAGAGTCTGAGATCAACGCATAGCTTGGGATTGTCGTTATTGTATTGTCCCAGTTCTGAATCTTGACCGTGTTTAAAGAGATATCTATGACGTCCCCATCCGCTCCATATTTAGGCATCTCAATCCAGTCGCCAACTCGCACCATATCATTGGAGGTCAACTGAATTCCTGCTACAAGCCCTAATATGGAATCTTTGAAGATTAACATAATAACTGCGGATAGTGCGCCAATACCGCTTAAAAGTATAAGTGGACTCTCCCCCAGCAGGTTGGCAATAACCAGTATTCCACAGATGGTAAAAATAAAAATTTTAACCACCTGAATGTATCCTCGTATAGGTTTAACCTTGGATATTTCATAGGTGCGATAGATGTCATGAACTGCATTTAAAAAGGCGTCAACAACAAGGACCCCTACAATAATCATATAGGTCATGACACCCTTCTCGATTAAATGCCGATAGGCAGGAATGGATGACGAGAAGTAATAAATGATGATCGCAGGAACAATATGAGCTAGTTTGTGAAAGACCCTTCTCTCTAGAATAACATTGTCCCATTTGAATCGATTGTTATGAATCGAACGGGCAATGCTCTTCAGAAGGACCTTCTTCGTAATGAAATCAGCTAATAGGCTGAGCACGGCTACGCCGAGTATAATAATTACATAAGAGAGGTACATCGCTATAACAGGATCTAACCCATAACTCAGAAGTTGACTCTTGATAAAATCCATTTTTTCCTCCATCTCATTTCATCTATTTAGGCATTTCGAGATAAAGAGCCTAAATGCTTCAGTAATCTATTATAACAGATCATCTAAACTTGACGTTACAGACCGGAGGTGAAATGAAGGTCAAACGAATTGTGACCAATATAAATACAAGGATTTAAATTGCGGTTGGTATTCGGGGAGGGCTTTCATTGAAATACTTTTTATGGCATATTAGCGGTTTTGGGAATTATGCTGACGAACCCTGAATTCGTCCTCTATGAAGTGAATTTCTCCCGGTGACATCGACGCGATTCTGGCCAAAGAATGAACCCGAACCCCCTTCTCCTCCAATAGGCCGCGGCCTTCCTGGAAGCTCTTCTCGATGACGCAGCCGACTCCGACAAGCTCCGCGCCCGCTTCCTTCACGATATCGACTAAGCCGACAAGCGCTGCGCCCGTAGCCAGAAAATCATCAACGATCAGCACCTTATCCTCAGGGCTTATATAGTTTCGAGAAACGCTGATTTGATAGGTCTCCTGCCGCGTGAACGAGTGCACCTGCGCCGAATAGACTTCTTCCGGCAATGTAACAGCTTTTTTCTTCTTCGCATAAATAAACGGCACATTCAGCGCAATGCCCGCTGCCATCGCGAATTGAATGCCGCTCGCCTCGATCGTCAGCACCTTTGTAATCGGCTTGCTGCCGAATATTTGCGCAAATTCGCGTCCGATCGACAGCGCCAGCTGCGTATCCACCTGATGATTAAGGAAGGAATCCACCTTCAGCACCTTATCCGACAGAATGAGACCTTCCTCGCGTATGCGTTCTTGTAGTAATTTCATCGGTTGTTTTCCCTCCTTTATCATCATGGTCCCTCGAGTGATTTCTCTCAATTGAAGCCTTTCCCTATGGTTGAATCCCCTTTTTCACAATACGTTAAGCTGCGCCGTCACTCATAGTCGGTCGGTTATCGTGGTCGTCCGGCAGAAAAGAATGGGCCATATTCCCATAATTATACGAGTGTTATGAAGTTTCACCTTGTATACTACACGCACTCCTGTGCCGATTCAAGGGAAAACCTTTTAAAATACGACATCGTTCGACTCAAATCCGGAAGAAAAACGGAATACTTAACCTGACTTTATGAAACTGAGTAGTACTTAGAATTACTTAGTATTATAAAGAAATGCCCGGTACGACTCCATC
The DNA here is from genome assembly GCF_000422465.1 of Paenibacillus harenae DSM 16969. GTDB lineage: Bacteria > Bacillota > Bacilli > Paenibacillales > Paenibacillaceae > Pristimantibacillus > Pristimantibacillus harenae. The sequence continues at coordinate 56,374 of NZ_AULV01000014.1, forward strand.
GTACCGGGCACCGCTCACATCATATCCAAGCCTCAATATCCTCATCGTCAATCTCTTCTTCTGCAGCCGGCTCCGGATTCTGCTCCTGCCGCTCCGCATGAAGGGATTCGGGCTCCGCCTCGATTGCCGCAGCCAGTTCCTGCTTTCCAGCTATAAGAGGAACCTGTACGAGTTCCTGCATCTGCGCCGTACCGCCATGAAGCGTGCCTCGTTCGACAGGAATATACGCCTGCAGATTGCGGACGCCGTTCTGATAAATCTCCTTCTCGATTAAATAACGAAGGGAGTCCATCAGGTTCGACTGGGCATTCAGCCACTGCATGACGAGAGGATCCTCTGATTTCTTGGTCTTCAGGCTAATGTTTTCGCCCGGGAGCTTCGTTTTCTTCAATTCAGTCACCTACCGGAATCCTATAGATTGCGAAAGCATGCCCTTTACGCCGGCTGAAACGCTTTGTTCTTGAGCGCCTCGTAAATTTTGCCCCGCACGAACGCATCGAGCCCCATTGCATTCAACTGCACCGCATAAGCGGATGGGATATACAGCATCTGCATCTCGCGTTCCGCGCACAGCTCCTTAATTTGCGGGTACAGGATCGAGCGCATTAGAATGCTGCCGCCACCATAAACGCAGATCAAATCGATTTCATTGCGCGCCTTGGTGAGCTGTCTCTTAATATTTTGCGTAATTTGCTTCACTTGGCTCTCAAGCGGCCTTCTCAGCGTCTTGATCGCACGGGCATGGTACTTGTGCTTCGGATTCTTGATCACGTCGCTGAAGAACTGTCTCGGGCTGTTCGGCAAATGGATCAACCGGTTAAACTCGTCAAGCGCTTCCTCGATCGCATAGCCCGCGCCGTGATGGCTGCCGTGGACAAACTGCCGCAGAAATTTGTTGCCCTCCGTAATCGGATATTCGGTCGAGCCGTCGCCGATATCGACATGCAGAATTCGTTTATCTTTAAAAAAACTGCCGTTAAATTTCTTCTCAATGCCGTATTCCGATAGAAAATCCTCGAAAATATCGCCTTCCCGCCAGTTCCCCTCCGCATCCTTCTGAAGCGTGAAAATAACAGGCGTCGCCTCCGGCACGACTTTAGCGAAAGGAATGCTGATCTTCACCACGACCCGCTGCATGCCCAGATGTACCGTAACATGGTGGGTGCCGGACGTGAAACGGCGTTCGAACTTCGCCGATGTCTCATCCGTATGCTGCGTAACCGGCAGCGCTGTCGCCATATCCACTTCGATGTCGATTTGGGTGGGAATTTGTTTTTCTTCCTCATAGGACTTTTGAACTGCGACCGCTGCGATTTGAGCGAGCGTATTGATAACCGGAAGATCCATATCGCTCTTCAGATCGATCCCGATTTGCAAATTATCTATGATCTCTCCGCTTTCGAGAGCGAACTTGCCGACATAATACATACCCGGTTTGGCAGAAGGCGAGTCTATCGTTACGACCAGTTGATCCTGCAGGTTCTTGATAAAGCTCTCCGGCGTCTGCTCTTCGCTCCACGGGAGCTCGTCCACTGAACAATTAACGTTCGGCTGTTGAATAAGTCTGCCTTCAATGATGAGATCATGTTCGCTATTCCCGTTGTCGTTCCCTACATAGAAATGATAATTCATGATTGCCATCCTCCTACAAAAATGATTTGGCCAATCCAGCATCCTGCACATCCGCCTGAGCCATTAATAACCTTGTTTAGTATTACTTTGCCACACGAGGTGTTAGTCCGCATCCCGCTGCAGTCCCAGTAACCGGTTAATTTTTTCTCATTAAAACTTGTCTTTTTTTGCTTAATAGGCTCGATTTGACGCAGTGCAAGCGACTGATGATATCCATGCGGCAAAAGCTGCCGCTTTGCGGTAAAATAAGGTTGGAACGGAGGAGGACTGCCGTAATGAGAAGTGAACAAGACATGATGAATATCATTGTAGATTTTGCCGTGCATGATGATAGAATCCGTTTGGTAACCTTGGAAGGGTCACGTACAAACAAAAATATCCCCCCTGATCGGTTCCAAGATTATGACATTTCTTACTTTGTAGCCGATATGGATTCGTTCAAGGAAAATGATCAATGGCTTACCCTTTTCGGGAGTCGTGTCATGATGCAAAAACCCGAGGATATGGAGCTATTTCCATCAGATTTAGGCAATTGGTTCTCCTATTTAATGCTTTTTGATGACGGGAATAAATTAGACCTGACCCTTATTCCATTGAATGAGGCGGATGATTATTTCACCAACAGCGACGGTTTAGTGGAGGTCTTGCTTGATAAAGATAATCGAGTCAAAAATGATGTGATCGCGGATGACCGGCACTATTGGATAAAAAAACCGACCGCTAGAGAATTCGATGATTGTTGTAATGAATTCTGGATGGTTTCAACCTACGTGGTGAAAGGATTGGCGAGAAAAGAAATTCTTTTTGCGATTGACCATTTAAACGAGATTGCCCGGCCAAATTTATTGAGAATGATGGCTTGGCAAATCGGTTCAGAGCATGGGTATACCTTCAGTGTGGGGAAGAACTATAAATTTATAAATCGTTACCTTCCAAATGAAGATTGGGAAACCTTGCTTTCAACCTATTCCGAGAATGGGTATCCGGAAATGCGGCGGTCTTTACTTACTTGTTATGAGCTGTTTAGAAAATACTCAAGGGCTGTGGCAGAAAGACTAGGTTATACGTATCCGAAATACGATGAAGCCGTCACTACGTATACGGAAAATATATTCAACTCATTGAAGTGAACCGGATTTTCTATAACCATATAAAAAAGACGTCACCCTTTATCTAAGGAATGACGTCTTTTTTATGCTACATCGCTCTTATTTCAAGCACCTCGTACTCAATGACGCCCATCGGCGCGTTAACATGAATGATGCTGCCAACGGACTTCCCGATCAGCTCCTTGCCGAGCGGGCTCGCGTACGAGATTTTATTCTCGGCGACATCGGCTTCTTCCGTTCCGACGATTCTATATTCCATTTTCTCTTTGAATTCGACGTCGTTCAGAACGACGACCGATCCGATATTGACAACGGACATATCCAAGCTCGACGAGTCCACGATCCGGGCTTTCTTCAGCATACGTTCGATCGTGAGGATGCGGGTCTCCATGAACGCCTGGTCTTCCTTGGCCGAATGGTACTCGCTGTTCTCTTTCAAGTCGCCGTAGCTGATCGCCAGCTTAATCCGGGCGGCCAGCTCCTTGCGCTTCACATATTTCAGATCGTCTAATTCCGCCTCTAATTGTGCGAGACCCTCTTTGGTTAAAATAACTTCGTCGTGTGCCATCGTAACAACTCCCATTTGGTATCTTTGTTCTATTTTAACCTAAAACGGTCCATTTCCAAAATCAAATATCCGCTTGTACGTACGCTCCTGCTATTGTTTCCTATATTCATATGTCATTGCCGTAGCACATAAGCATGCAAAAAAAGATAATCATAAAGGATGTGAGCGCTTTAAGGCTTTACGCCGGCACGATACGCTCGAACCCATAGCCAAGCGGTATGGCATCGACAGAAGCGGCTTCTTGCCGTCAATCTATCCCCTATCGTCCAACCGATCGGGGCAAGCCTAAAGGCCAAATCCCAAGTTGGCAAGCGGGCCCCGCCTCGTCATTCGGGTGAGCAGTAAAGCCATGTAGGCCGGTGAATAGTTCATGCCGCTTTCAAACCAATGCTGGATTACGCCGACATTCGCCGATGTCACATAAGCCAGGAAGAACTCGCGGGGCACGGCCATATTACCCGGCTGCAACTCAACCAGCTTCTCGAACAGCTGCTCCTTCATCACTTGTTTCAAGGCATCCGGGAACGACGGATCCCCCTTCGGTCCAAGCATGACTTTCATAAAAGAGGCGTGCTCGGCCAAATACTGAAATACGCTTATGATAACGGGATTAGCCTCCTCTTCCGAGGCGAGCTCAATCATCAATTTCGGCGAAGCTCGCCGGAAGTAAGGAAGAAGACCTTCAATCAACTCCTTCTTGCTCTGTTCGAGCAGATCGTATTTATCCTTATAGTGCAAATAGAAGGTTCCCCGGTTTAAGCCCGCGCGGGAAGTCAAATCGCTCACGCTTGTCGCCTCGAAGCCCTTCTCCTCCATGAGGCCGATAAGGGCATCCCGCAGCATTTGCCTGGTTCGAACGATCCTTCCATCTATTTTATCCATCGATTCCGGCACGACAGTCAGCCCCCTTCTGTTCATTATCCCGCAGCAGCAGGACAGATGCAGAGTTTATCGTTCATTAATGAACATTTCAACCTGAATTGATTATTGATACCGTTCGTTATTTCATTATAATAAACATTGTGTTCAATAATCAACTACTTGTTCATTAATAGGAGGTATTTTGATGAATACTTGGAAAAACCTGCTGTCTCAGAAGCTGCTATGGATAGGAGCCGTCGTCATGGCCGTCGTCCTGACGGTATTCGGGCTTGCGATGATGGGAACGGCGCTCGGAGCGAAGCCGAAGGAAATCCCCGTTGCTATCGTTGTGCTGGACGAAGGAGCCGATCTGCCGACAGGGGATAAGCTGAATGCCGGAGCAATGATGAAGGAGAAGCTGTTGTCCAATGAACAGCTGCCGCTGGAATGGACCGTCTTAGCCTCGGAGGAGGAAGCGATGGATGGCATGCATGACAAAAAATATTATGGCGCGCTCTTAATCCCCGCCGATCTAAGCGCCAACCTCGCTACGCTGGCTTCGCCCGATCCCAAGCAGGCTGTGATAAAAGCCATTGTCAACGAGGGACTCAACATGCAGGCCGCATCTTCCGTAAAACAAATTTTCCAGCAGGTCATCGCAGGCGTGAATATGGAATTTGCCGGACAAATCCTTCAGCAGCTGAGCGCGAATACGCCGCAAATTCCGGCACAGACGGCGCAGGCGCTGCTCACGCCAATCGCCCTTGATACCCAAACCATAAATCCGGTAGGCGCTAATCAAGCAAATGGCGGAGCTCCTAACATTCTGACCCAAATGCTATGGCTGGGGAGTCTCGTCATCGGCGCGTTCTCGTACCTTGCCGCAAGCAAGGCTGCGCCTGCGTCTAACCGCTGGGCGCTTCGCACCGCTCAAACGGCTGCCGGACTCATCGGCACCGGCTTGGCGGCAAGCCTGCTGCTGTGGATGGCCGCCGGCTGGTACGGCATGGAGGTCAATGCGGCGAGTGACCTGTGGCTTCTGCTGCTGCTGGCTGGAGCATCGTTCTATCTGCTGCAATCGGCGCTCTTGAACTGGCTGGGAGTTCCGGCGATGGGCATTCTCGTGCTGCTTATGTTCTTCTCCATGCCGGTCATTGGAATGGCGCCGGAGTTTCTGCCGGAGGTCGCACGGAATTGGCTCTATTCATGGGTGCCGTTCCGTTTCGTCGCCGATGGATTGCGCGATGTCATGTACTTGGGCAGCACGGATTCCTTGAACGGCATTCTGTCCGTCCTTGGCGCAATCGCAGGGGTAAGCTTGCTCGCCGCAATAGCGGCACCTCTCTCCCGTACGGTTAATCCGGGAACGTCCGCCGGCCAATTAAATAAAGCAAATCGGCAGGTATGATGCTAATGCACTTAGACTGTTAATGACGGGCGATAACACGGGGTAAGCTGATTCGAATGTAGAAACAGCGGCAGTTTGGGGACAGAAAAAGTCCTGGACTGCCGCTGTTTTGTTGAATTATCGAACTACGGAAATGACTGAAGAGGAAGTAATGGTTCAAATGAATAGTGACCAGATCTCTACAACGTCATTCTCTACAATGTCACTCGTATCATGTGGTACTGCGACTTCTTATGATTGTATTAAAGAGACAGAATGGCTTAAACTTGAAACATGGGTGTACAGATACGGTTCTTATGGAACAGTTTCTTCTCGGTTCGAATGGTTAAAGGTTCCCTCAAATACGGATATTGATGTTTTTGCTATTGGACTAAATTCTAATTTCTCTCCTACTCCTGGTACTGAATCTCTATCTTACAAATATGATTTATGTGATCCACTATCTGGTGTTTGTACTACCTTTGAGAACCCAAAGTCAGTTGCCGACAAGAGAGATGGTGGTGGTTATGCATTCAAAATTGATTTGAACAATAACCCTTACCATAGAAATCATCGCGGCTACATGAAGTATAGTTTTACTCCTAACGTAAGCAATGCTATAGTTGCGGATGCATATAGTCATTATGCCCACCAAGTTAGGACTTTTAGTATAAACCCATCGATTACCATGCCGTTGGGGGGAGGACTTAGTCTTTCTTACGGAAATGACTTTTCGTATGTACATGGCCACGCTCAATTAAAACCTTGGTAAAACTAGATTGAAATCAAAAATGAAATGGGATGAAATTTAATGAGCAGATTAATTGTGACTATTATATCCCTACTTTTAATTATTTCGATTGGTCTAAATGTTTTTTTTCTAACTAATCATTCTTCAGAATCCGAATCGAATTACATTGATGACGATTTTACAGCAGCACTTGGAAGGATATCAGGTGCGTTGGAGAGAGATGATTATTTTGCTGCTATTGAACAAGCTAATATAGTAAATGCCTTATCGAAATACACTTCTTTTTTCAAAAGAGAATTCATTTGTTAATTCTTATGCTTCAGTTATCTTTACCACTCTGAGAGACGTATATCTCAGAGATGTAAAATTGAATGATATAAACGATATGGGAAAGTTGTTTCATCAATTACAACTCGACCCTATAAATGAAACGGCAGCAAGTGAATTACTAATTTTACTCAAGGATCATCCTTAACTATTGGAATTTCAGATTGTAAAAAGTGGTTGTGCAAAGTTTCTGCCCAACCACTTTTTCTTTTTTGTCATCTTATTGCTATCAACATAGTCAAGGGTTTATCTCACGTGCTTCATAATCATTTTCAGTGTCATTATCTTTATTTTGCATAACCTGTTTCGTCAAGTTTTCTGCCGCTTCTTCGTTAATGGAATTCTCCGCCGATACATGCTCTATCGCATTCTGAGCATAGCTTGTGCCCGAGTGATTTAAATTGGTAAAGGCAACCGGCTGCTTCTCAATATTGGAGTTGCTTAGCTGATCTTGTTTCATTAGAATCCGACCTCCATTCTATTTATATTCAGGTTATTTTGGATGAATTCGTTAAATAATATGCACATATAGGTGATTTCTCGGTGATCATCTAATATTAGGAACACTTTTAAATCATTCGAACTTCATTCTCGGCTTCACAAACCTTAACAAAAGATCTGAAACATTGTGATCACGGAGCCAATTGGTCAGTAGGAGCAAATGCAAACCAAATCCAGCATCAATGATGGGTAAAATCCAATATAGCTTTCGCCAATGCTCGTTATGATGGACGAAAACCCATTATAGCTTTCGCCAATACGAGCTATAATGGATTTTTGCAGTAACTTTGGTTCTTGGTTCGACTATTCTCTCTCTATACTGGATTCAATCCAGTGTTATGAACGGTTTTGGAAGAAAAACGGCGTTTGAAGCCTGACAAAGTGGATGGAATACAGGATAGCAGACAATGTAAGCCAAATCCGGCATCTATACTAGATGAAATCCGCTATATAATCAAAAAATCCATTAAGTATGTATGCTCTTAAACTATCAAGAGATAAGACACACCATGGAGAGGAATATGAAAAAAGTTTAGAAACTATAACACGTTAATTGGATATTACCTCCGAGGAATGATTGAAGCTGCCAATCCGTGAGCTTCATTCCTATTACAGCTGTTGCATTGCGATTTGAATCTTCGTGCTGATGGACGTATCTCCTCTTAGAGCCATGGAGACCGCCATCTTCGACAAGCCCAGCTCATTGGCGATATCTACAAGTTTCACCTTTTTTTTCATGCTGTCAAAGTCTCCTTAAGCAATTGTTCGTAATATCGAGTCTGGATGATTAGGCAAATTATAAGTGCGATTTCCAGTCAAATCAATGAACGATATAAGTTGGACGATCTTACATCTGCTGCTATCGCTTCGAGAGTTAAGTAACCATTTAGAGAACGATTCGGCATTCGAAGTCAAAGCCTTTTGCTCCGGGATCCAGCTTAAACTGCCAGTTCTCTTGCGGCTGCATGCTGTGCCTTAAAATATTTTTTCGTCCGCATACTTCTCTCTGATAACCAGAAATTCATCGATATGCTCCATGAACAAATCCGTGAGAACAGGGTCGAAATGCTCTCCCCTCTGCTCCTGCAAAAAAACGATAATATCGGCGATCGCCCACGCTTTCTTGTAGACGCGGTCGCTGGCAAGAGCGTCAAATACGTCCGCGAGGGCGGTCAGACGCCCGTAAATATGTATTTCATCCCCTTTAAGCCCCTGAGGATAGCCGCTGCCGTTATACTTCTCGTGATGCTGCAGGGCAATGATGGACGCTGTTTTCATAATCGGCCTGCCGGAATGCTTCAGCATATCATAACCGGATTGCGCGTGCGTCTTCATGATCTCGTATTCCCCGGCGGTCAACTTACCCGGCTTATTCAGAATCGCATCGCTGATGCCGACCTTTCCGATGTCATGCATCGGGCTTGCAAGGCTGATCAGCTCGGCCTCTTCGTCCGGCAGCCCGTATTTCAGCGCCAGCAGCTTCGTGTATTCGGCAACGCGCTTAACGTGAAAGCCCGTTTCCTTCGATCTTGTCTCCGCAATCTCGCCAAGCGTATAAATGATTTCCTTCTGGGTGCTCTCGATCTCCCGGTTTAGGGCCACATTCTCGAACGCAGCCAATATATTGGCGCAATAGACCTCGATCAAATAACGGTCCCATTCCGATAAAGCCTTCCCGCGCTTGAAATAGATCATTTTCTCCGTACCCGAACTGTTCCGGTAATAGCAGGTGAAGCCGTCACCCGGAATGAAGCGTACGCTCGACAAGGCCGCGCTCCCGGCTTCAGCCAATACTTCGGACGGCAGCTTCTGCGGACCGGCCGCAGACGCAAATTTTCCGCTGCCTGCCAGCTTGCTCCAGCTGCCGTTTTCCTTCTGCAGGACTAAACCCTCGGAGCTGCTCTCCGCATCAAGAATGGAGGTTAACTGGGCAAGCACGTCGCGCGCAAGCTCCTTCAACGAATACACGTTCAATATGGAAGAAGAGGAGCGCACCACATCCTCCAGCCCCTTCCTATTGCTTTGAATCATTCTCAGATCCCGATAAGAACGCAATGAGGATAGGATTGTCGTAAAAAGCTTCTGCGCCGTAAGCTCCGTTTTTTCCTTATAATCGTTTATATCGTATTTCACAATGACTTCCTGTTCCGGCGCCTGCCCCGGCTGGCCCGTCCGCAGAATGATGCGTACCGCGCTGTTCCGAAGCTCGCGGCGGATGAAATCGACGACCTCAAGCCCGGCCTCATCCTTCTCCATGACGACGTCGAGCAGTACGACCGCAATATCCGGCTCTGCCCGCAGTACGGCTCTTGCTTCCTCCCCGGAATAGGCGTGAAGAAACCGCAGCCCTTTCCCTTCGAATTCAAAGCCGCCAAGAACGAACGCGGTCACCTTATGAATTTCCTCGTGATCGTCGACGATTAAGATAGGCCAGGAATCCTGCGGGGCATCTTCCTCACTGTCCTCCCCCTCGTCCAGAAAGACGAGTTCGTCCTGATCCTCTGATAATGGCAGCTCTTCATCTGTCCGAGATATCATGTTATTTTCTCCTCCAGAGGTATATTAATAAGAAAGGCAGCGCCTTGGCCGGGCTCGCTCTCGCATTCGATCTTACCGCCGAGCGACTGCGTGACCAGGTTGTAAATAATATGCATGCCGAGACCGGTGCCTCCGCCGCCGCGGTTTGTCGTAAAGAACGGATCGAATATTTTATCCTTCACTTCCGGCGGCATACCTTTGCCGTTATCCCGGTACTCCATCCACAATTCCGAGGTTTCCTTCCGCACCGTCAGCCGGATCGTCCCGCTCTCGCCCGGGTCATAGGCGTGAATCATCGAATTCATCAGGAAGTTGGTTAAAATCTGCGAGAACGCTCCCGGGTAGCCGGTAATGTCTATATCGTCCGGGCACTCGAGCTGCACGTCCAGCTTCGTTTGATTCAGCTTCGGTCCAAGGCTGATCAGCACCTCCTGCAAGTACTGCTTCACGTTGAACTGCCGTTTGTTCTCGTGGGATTGATCAACCGCGACAAGCTTGAAGCCATTGATCAGCTCCGACGCCCGCTTCAAGTTATAAGAGATAATATGAGAGGACTCGCCTGCCAGCTTGATATAGTTGTCCAGGTCGGATTTCTTCAATTTATTGCTCTGCAGGATTGCGGAGAAATCGCCTGTCTTCTGCTTCAAGTGCGACGCAGCCGTCACACTGACGCCAACGGGCGTATTGATTTCATGGGCAATCCCCGCCACTAGAGCCCCAAGCGCCGCCATTTTCTCCGATTCGACCAGCTGCCTTTGCGCATCCTTCAGGTCGCCGAGCGTCTTCTGAAGCTCCTTGGTGCGCTCGTCGACCGTCATCTCCAGCTCCTGCGACCATCTGGCCTGCTTGTTCGACAGATCCTCAACGGCGTAGAACGCCTTCGAAAATTTTCTGGACAGCATGAACGCCTGCGCGAAAATAAACACGAACACGCCGAACTTCGCCATATCGATGGTCGGAATGATGTTGTTGTAGTACAGCAGATCGTTAAAAATAGTGAGCGCCATAATGACAAACAGGATGCAGCAAAACAAGGCCCCTTCCCTCTTCCTTATCGCAGCGCGGATAAAGACGCCGACGACATAAGGTGCGAGAATAAGCAGCAGAACGTGGGTCAGCACCAGCGTAGGCGTGAAAATCGTAGTCGGGGCCGCCACAACGACGACGCCAAGCGCCCCGTATACGGCCGTCCCGAGACGGACCATCCCCTTATGCGTTTCCTTGGGAAACAGCTGCTGCACATATAACAGAAATAATACCGGTCCGAAATATTGCCCGATATATTCAAATTTCTTATAGATTTCAAAGCTCATGTCCGGAAAAATATGATTAATGATTACCTCGCCCAGAAACAGCGACCGCAGGCCGAACAAGAGACAAAAACCGCCAAAGTAAAGCGGCGTTAAATCCTTCCTCCTGCTAAAATATAGCCCCAAATGGTATAGACCCATAATAACGATCCCGCCTGCCGCGAACAGCTCCTGCGCGAGACGCATCGTCGTGAATTCCGACACTTCCCCGGCTTCGCCCAGCCGCAGCTCGTCCCAGATGCCGCCTGTCCGCTGGACGTAATTGGACACCTGAATGACGATCTCCACCTCATCCTCCGCCGGAAAAACAATGGATTGGGGGAGATACTTCGCTTCCATCTCCGTCTTCGACGCTCCAACCTTGCCGGCCGACGCCTTTACTTCCCCGTTAATCCAAAGCTTATAAGCCGATTCGATCCCGAACGGCAAATAAAGGGCTAACAGCCGATCCTGCGCAGTCGCATCCAGCTTCATGATCAGTCTGTAGGTGGCATGGCCGTGTCCGGCCTTCAGGTAGCCATGGTTTCTCCAGAAGCCCGGCACCTTGATGTAACCGCTGTCTTGACTTCCCTGCAGCTCGTCCGGACTTAGCAGCTGTCCCGGGTACAGCGACCATTCCCCGTTCAGCTTCACGCTGCCGTTCTGGGCAAAAAGCCAGCGGCTCAAGTCGATCCTGCCTGCCTCCGCTTCCGGCATGGAAGAGGAGGCGGAGCAGCCGGATAATAGAAGCAGAAAGAGAAGTAGTGCCACAGTACTGCTATATCTCTTTTTCATAGCTATATCGTCCCTATCGGAAGTTTGTCATCCCTATCATTTATACCATATTTCGACAAGAACGGGATATAGGAACAACAAGAAAAAGCGCATCCGACAGGATCGGATACGCTTGCTTTGTACGGTTATGATCAGCCCAATGCCGCACTGTTCGGATCAGGCCTGTCTTCCTTCTTCATCTGCTTGCTTCTCAGCTGTCCGCAAGCGGCGTCGATATCGGTTCCGTGCTCCAGACGGACGCTGACGCTGAAATTGCGCTTCTTGAGCGTATCATAGAATGCCAGGATCGATTCCTGCTCGCTTCTCTGATACTGGCTGTGCTCATCGACCGGATTATAGGGAATCAGATTCACGTTGACGAGATCTCTTCTGGCATCCAGAAGATCGGCAAGCTCGAGCGCATGCTCCTTGCGGTCGTTGACATCCTTCAGCAAAATATATTCGATCGTCACTCTGCGTTTCGTTTTGTCCAAATAATAATCGACGGACCGCATTAATTTCTCAATCGGAATCGCCCGGTTGATCTTCATGATCCGCGTACGCAGCTCGTTGTTCGGCGCATGGAGGGAAACCGCCAGATTCACCTGAAGATTCGAGTCCGTGAACTCCACGATTTTATCCGCAAGACCGCTTGTCGATACGGTAATATGTCTTGCGCCGATGGCCAGACCCTTATGATCCTTGACCACGCCCAGAAAATCGACCATGTTCACAAAATTATCGAACGGCTCGCCAATGCCCATGACGACGATGTGGCTCACCTTCTCGCCCTGCCGCGCTTCGTCTAGATGAAGCTGAACCTTCATGATTTGCTCTACAATTTCGCCGCTCGTCAAATCGCGGCTCTTGGCCAGCAGACCGCTCGCGCAGAAACTGCATCCGATGTTGCAGCCCACCTGGGTCGTGACGCAGACCGATAATCCGAATTTATGCCGCATAAGCACGGTTTCGATCAAGTTTCCGTCCGTCAGCCTGAACAAAAACTTGTTCGTTCCGTCAACCGACTCCTGCCTCAGATGTTCGCTCAAGGTGGAGATGACAAAATGATCGGATAAGAGCTGCAGACAATCCGTATTCACGTCAACCATCGCGGCGAATTCCGTTACCCGCTTCCGGTACAGCCACTCCCATACCTGCGCCGCCCGGGATTTCTTATGGCCTCTCTCCCCAAGCCACGCCGTCAATTGATCTAATGTTAATCCATAGATGGATTGCTTGTTCATGGTTACCCTCTTTTCACAAATCCGTTGCTTATAATCTGCTTATTATTGTCCCAAAATTCGACGGCGAACACAAGTGGGAGAGCCAGCCATTCCAGCGGCCAAGGCAAAAAGAAAAGCGCCGGGCAGGCGCTCTTCTTACCGTCATTCGAATTTTTCCGGGAATTGCTTGATAACGCCTTCCGTCAGGATCTCTTGTTTTTTCATTACGAGTTGTTGTATTAAGAGTGTGCCTCTCCATTTTCTCCGTCCTTGAAGTTTGCTTATGATATTATAAAAGCATAAAAGCCTCTTTGACTTCCTAAGTTGTTGTATATTTTTTTAGGCAATATCTTAGTTATTTGTTCGAGCTCGTCTAACATTTCAATAATTTGATTTTCATTTATTTCTTTTTCTTAGATCGAACTATTAATAACAAGATTATTTACTTTATTATACAAACCCTGAAGATGTAATTCTAATGATTGTACATTAATTTTTTCCTTAATAAAATATGGTTTATACGTTTCTAGAATAAATAAATACGTAATTTTATGCGTCTTTCCACGCCTGATTGATATCCCGAATGAGATCCTTCGGCTCTTCCAATCCCACATACAATCGAACGACGGATGCTTCCATTTGCTCTTCCTTCCCGGCACCCAACCGGTTAACCGTCACCAGGCTTTCAAAGCCGCCCCAGCTCACGGCGATTTTGAAATACTGCAGCCGCCCGGCCCATTCCTTCAGCTTCTCCCTCGGCTCGTTCGATACAAAGGAAAATAAACTGCTGAAGCCCGACATCTGGCGCTTCGCGAGCTCATGCTGAGGATGCCCCGGCAGTCCGGGATGATTGACGCGAGCGGCAAAAGACTGCTTGCCTATATATTCCGCCACCTGGAGCCCGCTCTCTTCATGCCGACGCATGCGCAGCGGAAGCGTCCGCAGCCCTTTGGATACGAGCGCCGCCGTCTGAGGCGTCATAATTCCGCCGAGCAGCATGTATTCGGTGCTTGCGATTTGCTCCATCAAAGCCTTGGAGCCCAGCACCACGCCTCCAATACAATCGCTGTGCCCGCCGATATATTTGGAAATGGAATGAACCACTAAATCGATCCCGAACGCAAGCGGATTCTGGAAGCAAGGCGTCGCCCACGTATTATCGACGATCGTCCGCGCGCCAGCCTCCTTTGCAAGCCCGGCAACCAGCCGCAGATCCTGCAGTTCGAACAACATCGTAGTCGGACTCTCCAAGTAGAGCAGCCTTGTGTTAGCCCGCAACGCACCGCGCCATTCCTCCATAGAGCCGCCGTCGATATACGTGGTTTCCACGCCGAACCGGCTCAAGTACGTGCTCAGAAATTCTCTCGTCGGGCCATATGCCTGATGGACAGCAACCACATGGTCTCCTTGCCCGACAACCGACAGGATCGCGGAGGAGATGGCGGCCATGCCCGATGCAAAACATTTGGCCGATTCCGCTTCTTCCATATCCGCAAGCTTCTGCTCCAAATAGGAGACGGTCGGATTATTGCCCCGCGAATAGACATGATGATCTTGAAGCCCGCTCATCGCTTGCTCGAATTGATCGTAGCTGCCGAATGCAAACAGGCTGTTCTGGTAGATGGGGACATGGATCGCCCCGTGATGCCTGGTATCCAGCGGATCGTAAGCTGCTTTGGTGAACATATGGTCACGGTGCCGTTTCATGGTTTGCGGCGTGTTCTCCTTCTGCTTCATCCTTTTTCTGCTCCTTGTGTTAAGCCTTCTACAATAAATCGCTGGGCGAAAGCAAATAGAAGAACCGTTGGAATTATCGATAAAACCGTGCCTGCCGACATCGCTCCCCAGTCCACGTCAAATTTCAAAATGAAGGAGTTCATCGCTACCGGGAGCGTCTTCAGCGCGTCGCTGTCAATGAACATAACGGCCAGAAAAAGCTCGTTCCAGTTCTGCACGAAGGCGAAGATGAAGGTGGATGCGATTCCCGGCAGCATGACCGGAATAACGACACGGATTAAGGCCGACCATCTCGAGCAGCCGTCAATCATGGCCGCTTCTTCGAGACTGGACGGGATCCGCTGGAAAAAGCCGCGCAGCATAATCGTCGAGAACGGAATAAGAATGACCGTATACATAAGAAGCAGCGAGATGCGGCTGTTAATTAGGTTCATGCTGCTCATCATAAAATATAGCGGCGCGAGCGCGACGAAGCCCGGCAGCATCTGCGTGGCGAAGAACGCCAGCATAATCTGCTTGTGTCCGCGAAAGGTAAACCGCGCCAGCACATATGCGCTTAATATGGCGATGATCAGCACAATCGATGCAGCCAGAATGGATATCAGCAGACTGTTGCCGATATAGACGTGAAACTTTGATATTTTAAAAATATTAATATAATTCTCAAGCGACATTCGCTCCGGCCAGTACTTCAGCGGGAATGAGAAAATATCCCTCTGCGGCTTCAGCGACGTAATGACGATCCAATAGAGGGGGAAAACCATTACGAGCAAATGAAGCGTCAAAAATACGATTTTCGACAGGCCCAGCACCCGAAGTTTCATCAGAAATCCCCCGCTTTCTCCGCCTTGGTGACCGACAGGTAGAAGATCGTGTACAGCAGCAGAATCGCTATCATAATGACGCCGATGGCGGAAGCCGCTCCGTAATCGCCGCCATAGATGATTTTGTCGAGCATTAGGGAAGATAAAATATGCGTCCGGCCCGCCGGACCGCCGTTCGTCAAGCCGTAAATGATCGTTGGATCGTTAAATATCCAAATCGCCCTCAGCAGCGTGGTTGCGATAATAGTCGGCATAATATAAGGCAGCGTGACATTCCACAGCTTGCGCGGCCCGCTCGCGCCGTCCATATCGGCAGCCTCATACAGCTCGGACGGCACCGACTGCAGGGCGGCCAGCAGCATAATCGCAAAAAAAGCGATCCCGTACCACACATTGGCGGCAATAACGGAGAACATGGCCCACTTGGGCTCTGACAGAAAACCGATTCTTTCCTGAATAATGCCAATCCGAAGCAACAAATCGTTGATGACGCCAATCTGAGAGTTGAACATCCACTTCCAGATCATGCCGATGATAAATCCTGATAGCGCCCAGGAGTAGAAGATGAAGCCCTGATAGATCCCGCGCCCCTTAAACGGCCTCTTCAACAGCAGGGCAAGCGCCAGTCCGATCAGGAATTGAAAGACGAGCGAGAAGAATACCCAATAGCCGCTGTTCTGCAGAGCCGCTATAAATTTAGGATCCTGGAACGCAGCCGTAAAGTTCCGGAATCCGATGAAGTGGACGTTCCTTAGATCAAACAGCTTATAATCCTGGAAGGCAATCACAATACCCCGGATAAAAGGATAATAGGTGAAAGCAAGCACTAGCAGCAGAGCGGGTACCAGCCCTGACATAATGAACACCGTTTGCTTCTTCAAGACTTCACCGCCTTGGACAAAAAGGATAATGGGCGGCAATCACCGCCCACCTTGATTGCTATTTCATTTTTGCCTTCTGGTCGACCCAATAGGCGTCCCATTTCTTCAACGTTTCTTCCGCGCCGGTCTGTCCAAGCAGGAACGACTGCCCCGTCTCCATCGCAACCTGTCCCCACTGTCCCGTGCCCGGGTAATTGAACGGCGCTTTGTAGTTCACGAACGTATCCGGCTTGTTGGTCATGTCGATCAACGTCTTATAAGGACCGGTTTTGAAAAATTCATCTTCCGTCGCGCTCGTATGAATCGGAATTAAGCCGAAGTCCTTCGAGAATCCGGTATTCTCCTCTGGGCTTGAGAGGAAAGCGATCAGCTCCCATGCCGCCTCTTTATGCTCGGAGTTCGCCGTGATGCCCCATCCCGCTCCGCCGGCGGAGATAAGCGCTTTGCCGTCCGGTCCGGTCGGCATCGGGGCTGTCGCCCAAGTGCCTTCTTCCATCTTCTCCGTCACCACTTGAATGACGTCCGGATCCTGCAGCAGAATACCGGTTACGCCGGAAGTGAACGCCTGCACCTGCTCCTGGAATCCCCAGTTGATCGAATCCGGTGGCGACGCTTCCTTATAAAGGCTGAGATACAGCTCGAGCGCCGTCTTTGCTTCCGCCGTTGAGTATATCGTTGCGCCGTCCTTCGTGAACATGGAGTCATCCAAATTCACATGATCCGCGTTATAAGCAAGAATCATCGAATCGGAGTTCCCGTTCGCGCCCGGACCTCCCCGGAAGGAGAAGCCAAAGCGGTTTTTGGCTGGATCGGTAAGCTGCTTGCTAACCTCATAAAGCTCTCCCCACGTAGCGGGAACCTCAAGGCTCTTCTCCTCAAGCCAATCCTGGCGATAGAACATTTGCCTCTGGTAGAGGCCGTTAGGGACAAAATACAGCTGGCCTCCGATCGTTCCAACCGACTTCGGCACGGCGCCTACCGTAGCGAAATCGTCCCACTTCTCCGTATAGGCGTTCAATGGTTCGATATAGCCGTTATTTACAAATTCGGCTACGTTTAAATCCCTGACTTCAAGAATATCAAGCTTTTCATTTGAGGCAAGCATCGTTCTGATTTTGTTGTCGGCCTGATCGAATGGGGGTGAAATAAATTCGACTTTGATGTTCGGATGATCCGCTTCATACCTGCTGATCATGGCTTGCAGAAGCCCGGTCCGCTTCGGACTGGTCAGGCTCTCGATCATGCGAAGCGTGATCTTCTCTTCCTTGACTCCATTACCGGCAGCAGTTTCATTATTCTCCTGCGCATCGCCGCAGCCGGCCAATAGTGCAGCCGTCAAGATCGCAGCGAGCAGCGAAGCCCATATTCTCCTGTAACTCGTCATGGTTTATCGTCCCCTCTCAAATGTATCATACAGTCAACCTGTCTGATAGGTAGATTATAGGTGGACGCTCTTGACGATGTCAACAAAAAATTTACATCTGATGGGTTCTTATTTTATCTTCGATGCAGGCCATCATTTTATGAAATTCATCCATGGCTCGTTCCGTATCATGCGCTGCGATCGCATCAAACATCGTAATGTGGAAAGGATAGGTCTCATCGAAGAGCTGCTTATCTCCAAGCGGTTCATTGAAGAATTTCTCATACAAGCCGGACATGGAATCCAGGACCGTCTCGAGAACCGCATTATCTGCCGCTTTAATGACATACCGATGGAACTGCAGATCAATTCTGGACGTGTCCTTATGGCTTTCCTTAAGGATTCTGTACTCTTCCAGGCAATCCTCAAGCTCCTTAATTTGAGCCTTCGTAATGCGCTTTGATGCAAGCTCTACCGCTTTCCCTTCCAGCGCCTTCCTGACATCCAGCGTATTGAGCAGAAAGTCGCGCTCTCTCTCCACCTTCACCTTGCCGGAGAAACGAAACGTATCGACGTCCCGGACAAAGATACCTTTCCCGTTCTCCACCCGCACGATATCGACAGCCTCCAAATAGCGAAGCGCCTCTCTTAACGAAGAGCGGCCGACGCCGAACATCTGCGTCATCTCATCGACGGAGGGCAGCTTGTCCCCCTCCTTTAACTCTTTTTCTTGAATATAGTTTTGAATTTCCTGCGACACCAGCTCATGCACAAGCAATTTTTGTATTTTTCCCATTCTCTCTCTTCTCCCCCCACAGCTTGCATCCTATCTGATAGGATGATTGTAATGGACGCGGAAATCGTTGTCAATTCCAGCCGCCGCCCTTTTAAGGCTTCCGGTCGCTTGCTTTCTTTCCGACTGGCCGCCCGCACACGAATTTAACTGTGCAATAAGCTGAAATGCCTGCCGGCGCCCTTGTCAGTGGACGCCAATAATAAATCTCCCCATTTGGGCCATAATAACCCAGTACCATTCATCCGCAGCGGACGGAAGGGGGAGGAAACGCCATGCCGTTCAGGTTCAGGGGCAGCCGAATATGGAGACCAAACAATAACAATGATGCCGTAGCCGCCGAGGAGCAGCAAGCTGCAAAGCAGACTGTACTCACCGGCAGCTATTCATCCGATCTGCAGCTGTTCAAGACGAGCCTGGAACGCTTGTCCGATGTCGTCTTCCGGGAAATCCAGCTGGCGGGACCGTGCAGAGCGGTTCTTATTTATTTAGACGGAATGGCCGATGTGCATCAAATCGATACCGACATCCTCAAAGCGCTGCTGCTGGAATCGGGCGGTCGGAACTTGAAGGAAGCTGCGGCGGAAGACCTGCTTGTAAACATAGAAACGCAAGTCGTCAGTGCCGCTCAGACAATGAGAGATAATCAAATAAACAACATCATCGATCATATCCTGTCAGGCGGCACGGCGCTGCTGCTTGACGGTGTGCCGGATGCCTTGCTGATCAGTACCCAGAAATGGGATAAACGGTCGATCGAAGAGCCCGCTTCCGAACCTGTAATTCGCGGGCCGAGAGATGGATTTATCGAAAATCTGCGGACCAATACAAGCCTGATCCGCAGAAGGCTGAAGGATCAGAAGATCAAGATGGAAGCCATGCAAATAGGGCGCTTGTCCAAAACGGAAATCGTTTTGGTCTACGTGGAAGGAATCGTCGATCCGAAACTCCTTGATGAATTGAAGCAAAGATTAGAACGGATCGATATCGACGCCATTCTGGAGAGCGGGTATTTGGAGGAGCTTATTGAAGATAGCCCGTATTCCATTTTTCCGCAAATTCTGAACACGGAACGGCCCGACCGGGTTGCCGGATTCATTCTGGAAGGAAAGATCGGCATCCTTATCGATAACACGCCCTTTGCTCTTGTGCTACCGGTTACGATGTTCGACCTGCTCGGAGCATCCGAGGATTATTATCAACGGTACATCCCTTCAACGGTAACGAGATGGCTGCGGTTATGGCTGGCGTTCAGCGCACTCGTGTTTCCATCTCTATATATTGCCATCTTGACGTTCCATCAGGAGATGCTCCCGACTTCCCTGCTGCTTAGCATCGCCGCCTCGCGGGAAGCCGTCCCGTTCCCGGCCATCATCGAAGCGTTTATCATGGAGCTTGCTTTCGAGGGCCTGCGCGAAGCCGGCGTACGCCTCCCGCGTCCGGTCGGACAAGCCGTCAGCATTGTCGGCGCCTTGGTCATTGGTCAAGCAGCGGTGCAAGCCGGCCTTGTATCCGCCAGCCTCGTTATCGTCGTATCCTTTACTGGCATTGCCTCCTTCATCTTCCCGGTATACAGCTTCGGCGTCGCTGTCCGGTTGCTTCGGTTTCCGTTAATGATCATTGCCGGAACAATGGGTTTGTTCGGCATTTTGTTGGTTCTGCTTGCCATTCTGATTCATTTGGTCGGGCTTCGTTCCTTTGGCGTGCCTTATATGTATCCGGTCGCTCCACTGGACGTCAGCGGGCTTAAGGATGTGTTCATTCGCGCTCCATGGTGGGCCATGCGGAAGCGTCCGAAATCTACAAGCAGCAGTAACCCTTACCGAATGAAAAGGGGGTTGCGACCCAGAAAGCCGCATCGTAAAGGCTAATGGAGGAGGGAAAGCAAGATGGGGAAAGCAGCCGCAATTGCTGCCGCTATCGTTATAATCAGCCTATTGACTGCAGGCTGCTGGAGCAGGCAAGAGGTCAATGATATCGGTATTGTTACCGCAACCGGAATTGACCGGACGAAGTCCGGAGGAATAAAGGTATCTCTGCTCCTTGCGGTACCGCGAACGGTAGGAATGAGCGGACAAGCCGGAGGCAGCGGGGAAATCGAAAATACGGCAGGCTGGGTCATTTCCGAAGAGGGCGAGACGATTATGGATGCCTTCCGGAACATTCAAAAAAAGCTGCCCCGGAATATCTTTTATCCGCACAACCGGGCGATTGTGATCGGAGAAAACCTGGCAAGGAACGACACGTTTACCCTAATGGATTTCTTTCAGCGGTCCAGGCAGACCCAAATGCGAAGCTTCGTCCTATTCACGAAGAAGGAGGCGGCTGACATTTTGCGGTTCAAACCCAAATTCGAGAAGCTCACGGCTGAGATCATTAAGGAAGAAATGAAGACGGGAGTCAACGCGCATGTCCGGTTGAACGAGTTCATTAATATGTTTATGGAAGACGGCCAGGAGGCTTATGCGCCTCGAATCGAGATCGTCCCTTCGGAAATAAAATCAGCCTCAAAAGAAGAGCTGAATAATTTGATGCAGATGGGAGTTGGCATCATGCGTGACAATCGATTAGTCGGTTGGCTGAATGCCGAAGAAACCCGAGGGCTGCTCTGGCTTCGTGACGAAATGGAGGAAGGAGTGATAACCGTAAACATTCCTGAGAAACGAGGCGGCGGAAAAATTAGCGGAGAGGTCCAAAAGGCACACACCAAAATCAAGGTCTATTCCGTGAAAAATAGATTGAGAGTGGATGTTCGCGTGACAACCGTAATCAACATTTTTGAGAATCAGTCGCAGATTTCTTTAAAGGATTTGGAAAAAATAGCGTATGTCGAATCTTTACTGGAGAAAGATATCGAGGACAGAATTCGAATGAGTTTTAAGAAGGCGCAGCAGTTCAACTCGGATTTTGTCGGAATCGGCCGTGCGATATACAAAGCCAGCCCCGGTCTGTGGCAACAGCAGCAGGAGAACTGGAATGATAAGCTGGCGGATGTCGAATTCCAGGTCAGCGCAAAGGTTAACGTAGAAAAAATCGGAATGATTAACGAGCCGATTTCCGTTTATTAAATCAAGCATACTAGGGGCGGCGGTCCTGAAGGACGGTGACCAAATGTGGTAAAAATATCGTTGTACCAGTTGTTTTGCGGCATTCTTTTTTTCCAACAGGGAACGACAATCATCTTCGGATTCTCCTCCGGCGCGGGAAGGGACGCCTGGATCGCCTCCTTATGCGCGACCTTGCTTGGGGTCTGTCTGGTGTCCCTCTTTACCGTATTCATGCGGCTGCAGTCAGGCATGACGCTGACGGAATGGTTCCCGGACCTATTCGGCCGCTGGCTCGGGGTGCCGATCGCCTGGCTGTATCCGCTGCTATTTCTTTATGATGCGGGCAGGATCATTTCCGACCTTAAATTTACGATTAATTTGATCATGCTTCCCGGTACGCCGGCATGGGCCATTCTTGTCGCCTTTATGCTTGTTGTTGTATATATGCTGTTCACCGGAATCGAAGGGATATTCCGAATGGCCGGGATTCTCGTACCGGTCGTTATGCTCCTTTATGCGTTACAGGTCATTCTGTTAATGGCTTCAGGAACAATGCATACAGATTATTTGCTGCCCGTAGCCGGAGAAGGCTGGGGACGGATCTGGAACAATACTTGGCCGACAAGCGTCACGCAGACATTCGGTGAAACGCTCCTGTTCGCCATGTTCTGGCCTCTTGTGACGAATCAGAAGAAAGTTGCTCAAACCACGATTCTCGTCTCAATCTGCAGCGGTGTGCTGCTTACCGTATTAAATCTGTTAATGATTATGACGTTGGGAGAAGGGATTTATAAACGAAGCATCTATCCGACGATATCGATGCTGCGGTTAATCAGCGTGGGTGATTTTATCGAAAATCTGGATGCGCTCGGCC
Organism: Paenibacillus harenae DSM 16969; assembly: GCF_000422465.1. Lineage (GTDB taxonomy): Bacteria > Bacillota > Bacilli > Paenibacillales > Paenibacillaceae > Pristimantibacillus > Pristimantibacillus harenae. Next base: position 78,853 of record NZ_AULV01000014.1, read on the forward strand.
TTATGATTTTTATCTTGACGACTTTCTTCAAGCTATCCTTCTACTTGTTTGGCGCCGTGTTCGCCATTCGGCAGTTAACGTTCATCAAGAATGAGCGTCTATTCATCGTTCCGCTTGCCGCCGCCGTATTCTTCATCGGCATCACCATGGCTAATGATATTATGGAGCATATACAAGTCGGTTTTATTCATTTGCAGACTAATCTTTGGATGCCGCTGCTGATCTATCTCCCGGTTATCTTATTGCCTATTGCGTGGATTAGAAAAAAATGGATGGGGAAAGGGGCGTCTTGAAGGATATGTTATGGCCATGGGGATCGCAGATGTTCATTCATTACCCTTGGGGGACTCAGATATCGTTTGTAGCCGCCGCTATCCTGCTGTCCCTCCTATCTTGGACAAGATGGAAAAAAAAATAGCGGCGGCCCCGTGGTTTACGAACGACTGAAGCTAGTCGCGGCTCCAAATCTTGGAAAGCAGGCGAAGCATTTCGATATATAACCAGACCAGAGTCACCATCAAGCCGAATGCGCCGTACCATTCCATATATTTCGGAGCGCCTTGCTGCGCGCCGGTCTCAATGAAATCAAAATCGAGTACGAGATTCAGCGCGGCCACGATCACGATAACGACCGATATGCCGATGCCGATCAAGCTGTTATCGTGCAGATACGGGATATTGACGCCGAAAAATCCAAGCACGAAGCTTAGCAGGTAGACAAGCGCGATGCCTCCCGTAGCGGCAAATACGCCAAGCTTGAAATTCTTCGTCGCTTTGATAACCCTTGTCTTGTAAGCAACAAGCAGCGCCACGAATACGCCCATCGTCAGCAGCGCAGCCTGTAGCGTGATGCCGTTGAAGAGCGACTCGTAATTCGCGGAAAGCGCACCCAGGAACAGTCCTTCCAGAATCGCGTATACCGGCACCAAGTAAGGCGCTGTCGTAGGTTTAAAGCTAATGATCAAGACCAGAACCAAACCGGCAATCGCGCCGCCGACGGCGTAAGGAACAACATTTTGCCCGTTAAAGTACATCGACCAGGTCGAGAATGCTCCGCCTAGAAGAAGGGCCAGCATAATGAACGCTTTGTTCACGGTGCCTTCGATCGTCATGGCGTCTTGTCCGGAATAATAACCTGTTTTCTTGAACGTGCTTTCTTTCAATGTCGGATTACCGCTGCGACCTATCAAGAGTCAATCACCTCATCAGTTATTTTGAGTAGATTCTATCATATTTCCTTGCAATATCCCAGATATTTCATAATAATATTTACTTATTCAACAGATTATCTTCCAGTACGGCGTATTTATCGCCATATTCTTTAATAATATGATTCTCTCCCCAGGCGCATAGGGAATCCAGGATCGATTTCAGGCTCCAGCCGTATTCGCTAAGCTCGTACTCCACCTTCGGCGGCACTTGATTGTAGCTGATCCGGTTCACGATGCCGTCCTGCTCCAATTCCCTCAGCTGCTGCGTCAGCATTTTTTGGGTAATACCGGGCATAAGCCGCTTTAAATCGCTTGTTCTCTTCTTCCCGTACGTCAAGTGGCACAGGATCACGCATTTCCATTTGCCGCCGATCACTTCCAACGTCGCTTCCACCGAAATATTGTATTTTTTCTTGGTCATCGTCACTGCTTGGCCTCCCACCCCTCTATATATATTACTTTTTAGTGCCTATATCACTTTGAAGTGCGTACTGTTCACCGTCTCTCGAATAATCCATAATAGCACTTGCCGGCCGGCCAATACAATATAGCAGGAGTGAGCCCAAATGACTGTGGAGAAAAAGAGAAGCATGCTCGCGCTTCTGGCGTTAGCAATCAGCGCCTTTGCCATCGGAACAACCGAGTTTATCAGCGTGGGGCTTCTGCCTCTTATCGCTGAAGACCTCCATATATCCGTTTCAACTTCCGGCTTGACCGTTACTTTATATGCGTTAGGGGTCACCTTTGGAGCGCCTGTCTTAACCTCCCTGACCTCCGGCATCTCGCGTAAAACGCTGCTTCTATGGATCATGGTCGTATTTATCGCCGGCAATCTCCTTGCCGCAACCGCGGGCGGGATTGCCGTGCTGCTGGCAGCGCGCGTCATCTCCGCGTTAGCGCACGGAGTATTCATGTCGATCGGTTCCACCATCGCGGCCGACCTTGTTACGGAAGACCGCAGAGCCAGCGCGATCGCGATTATGTTCTCCGGCCTTACGGTCGCAACGGTAACCGGAGTGCCGCTCGGGACCTTGATTGGCCAACAGCTGGGCTGGCGGGCTGCTTTTATCGCCATCGTTGCCATCGGTGTCCTGGCTTTTGTCGCCAACATGATATTAATTAGCTCTAACTTGCCCAAAGGGACAAAAACGCAGCTTCGCGACCAGGTTAAACTCGTTACGAACGGACGGATGCTGCTTGCCTTCGTCATTACGGCGCTCGGCTATGGCGGCACGTTTGTCGTCTTTACCTATTTATCCCCGTTATTGCACGATATAACCGGATTTCAGGAAAAGACGGCAGCGGTCATTCTTCTTTTATACGGAATTGCCATCGCGATCGGCAACATCATTGGCGGCAAAGTAGCTAACCGCAAGCCGGTCAAGGCTTTGTTCTATATGTTCCTGATTCAGGCTGTCATTCTCTTCGTGCTGGCCTTCACGGCGCCGTTCAAAGTCGCCGGGTTAGTTACGATCTTCTTCATGGGACTGCTCGCTTTCATGAATGTGCCCGGCCTGCAGGTATACGTGGTCATGCTGGCCGAGCGATTCGCGCCGAAAGCGAAGGACGTGGCCTCCGCGGTCAATATTGCCGCTTTTAACGCCGGCATTGCCATCGGGGCTTACTTGGGCGGCGTCATAACGGATACGATCGGACTTATTCATACGACCTGGGTCGGCGCCTTGATGGTCCTGGGAGCCGTTTTCCTGACGGGATGGGGCCTTGCCTTGGACAAGAAAGATGAATCTCGAGCCGCAGCAGCCAAACCGCAACGCCTATCGGCGTAATTGTCTTCGTACGCAACCGTTTCGCGGTGAAATATAATTATTTTTAAAATAGGAGGCAATCCGTTGTCATGTCATTTTCAAAAAAAAAGCGTCAGTACCCATCCTAGGTACTGACGCTTTCATTTTCAAGTATTTTTTTGATTTTTAGCAAATCCTTCTTATTCGCGCGGCGCATCATGAATGCCATGAACGGTGCGGCCAACATGGAAAACCCTTTGGGATTCCCTCTATTTCGCAAGGACATTCGGGTCGATTGCCCGTCGACCGACTCCCATTCATAGGTCGTTTCCATGGGAAAAGGCCCGTCAGCCGTGCTCATAACAAGCATCTCGCCCGGCTTAAATGCCATGATCCGATAGACGTAATCAAGCTGCTTACCTAAAAATTCCGCTTTGAACGCGATGAGGGAACCTATTGCGAGCGGCTTAGGCGTCTGCCATTCCACCGATTTGATATTCACGTACCATTCGGGAGCATGATCGGGATTTGCCGCGTATTCCGCAACTTTGCCGCGCGGACACCGAATAATGATTTCCGTTCGAACGTCTATCATTCCCTTGCCCCTCCGTTTTTCCTTGCTCTGATCCGCTTCGAATAACGCTTTGGATTGATCTTCGGAACGCGATACGGTCATATTATTCCCTCTTTCCTTATGCCTCATAATCTTTCTTGATGGACTCCGTGCGTCATATACCAAGCATCTTTCCCTTTTCCCAAGGTCAGAATAAATCATGTTTGATCATTAGGCAAGCATTATTTAAGTTGACACTTAATTAAGTATATGCTAAATTAATGGCATGATCGATAAAGCCATTCAAGCCATAGCGGAGCCCCGGCGCAGAGATATATTACATCTCGTCCGCGATGGAGAACTTACCTCCAGCGCCATCGCGTCGCATTTTGACATATCGGCGCCTGCTATCTCGCAGCATCTTAAAGTTCTTGAAGAAGCCGGGCTCGTCGTTGTCAGGCGGGCAGGCACCAAACGATTCTACGGCATTAGGAGGGAAGGTTTTTTCGAAATCAAGCAGTTAATCGAGAGCTTCTGGGACGACAGCTTGCTGCGCCTGAAGGAAGCGGCGGAAGAGGAAGAAAGGAGAAAGCATGAATCCAACCAGCAGAAATGAAACGATTACGAAAGAAATCTTTATAGAATGCCGTCCGGAGACCTTATTCTCGTTCTTTACCGATCCCGACAAATTGGTTCGTTGGATGGGCCGTCACGTCTTACTCGATCCGAGCATCGGCGGTAAATACCGGATTGATATCAATGGCAGCGATGTTGCAATGGGCGAATATAAAGAGATGATTCCAAACGAGAAAATCGTCATGACATGGGGCTGGGAGAAATCGAAGCTTGTGCCCCCGGGATCCAGCACCGTCGAATTCAAGCTGACGCCTAAGGATAACGGAACGCTTCTAGTGTTAACCCATTACGATTTGCCGGCCACGGAAATCGCGTCTCACGAGCAAGGCTGGTCGCATTACATGGCTCGCATACAATCGCTTGGGCAAGGACAAGACCCCGGCATCGATCCTTGGTCCGAACAGGCTATGCATTAAAAAACCGACGATAATGCTTTACGAGCTTTATTTCTTTTTATCTTCATTGGCGGCCTTCTCGAGGCGCCGGAAACGTCTTAAGTCAGCTTTCCGGATCGGAAGCGGCTCTTTTCTGAGAAGCTTGACAATCGCAATCGCCAGCAGCAATAACAGCGAGGTAAATGGCAATGCCGCAATGAGTGAAGCCGTTTGCAGCGCTTCAAGTCCTCCGGCATAGAGCAGCACCCCCGCAATGGCGGACATAAGAATGCCCCATACAACTTTCGCCGCTTGCGGCGGCTGCAGGGTGCCGAATGTCGTCATACTGGACAAAATATACGTTGCAGAATCGGCAGAAGTCACAAGAAAGGTGAGAATAAGCAATATCGACAGAAAGGACAGCAGATTAGTTAGCGGCAAATGCTCGAAGGTCCGAAATAGCGCTGACGTTATATCCGCATTAACGGCAGCCGCTATGCCGGCGTCCTTGTTCAAGTCGTTCCATAAAGCCGTGCCGCCGAATGCTGCAATCCAAAGACAAGCGATAGCGGGCGGAATGATCATGACGCCCATGACGTATTCTCTTATCGTTCTCCCTCTGGAAACCCGCGCCACAAATGTACCGACGTAGGGGGACCATGCTATTGCCCAGGCCCAATAAAAAATGGTCCAATCACGTACCCAAGTTCCCCCTTGATAAGGCTGCAAACGCAGGCTGTAACTTATAAAGTTCGTAAAATAATCTCCAATCGCCAATATGAACGTTTCTAGGATGAATACAGTAGGTCCGGTAATTAAGACAAATACCAAAAAGACGATGGCAAGCCCCAAGTTCAAATTGCTTAAATAACGTATACCTTTATTGAGACCCGTAGTGGATGATAACATATAAGCAACAAAAATGATGAATATAATGACCAATTGGGTAACGATTGAATTGCCCATGCCAAATACGGCATGTAAACCGCCATTCATCTGAAGAACGCCCAATCCAATGGATGTCGCAATTCCCATAACGGTTGCGATAACCGAAAAGGTATCAATCGTATTTTTCACAACAGGGTTGCTTCCCGTGACGGGCTCAAGGGCAGTTGAAATTAGCCCGTTCTTTTGTTTGCGAAATTGAAGAAATCCAACGACCAGACCGACAATTGCAAATACCGACCATTGACTGACCCCCCAGTGAAAGAAGGAATAACCCATGGCAATTCTTGCAGCCTCTTCGGTTTGCGCTTCCACTCTTACAAACGGTGTCGAGAAAAAATGACTCATAGGCTCGGCGACGCCCCAAAAGACAAGACCTGCACCAAATCCTGCGGAGAATAACATTCCGATCCACGAGAAAAATGAGAATTCCGGCCTCTCATTCTCCCCTCCCAAGCGAATTGCGCCATATTTGCTAATGGCAAGCCCCACCAGGAAAATAATAATGATAAACACAGCAAATAAATAAAACCATCCGAAATTAACGGTTGAGAAATCAAATAGCCTGCTGGAAACAAGACCAAACTGTTCCGGAATGACCGCTCCGAGCAAAACCAATAGCAATATGATGACAGCCGATATTGAAAAAACGGGATTTTTCCAAATCATTTTACCCATGTCAGGCCCACCTTTACAATAAACTTCCTCCTTATGCTTCCCTAACAGGAATTTATTATGAATGCCGCCTGAGTCGGCTACCGCCTGATCGCCTTCGTCCAGAAGCCTCCGTGAATTTGGTTAGGCTCGTGGAAGATAACAAACGCTTTGGGATCCAGCTCCAGAATTAAATCGTTCAGATGCTTCTGACTTTTGCGTTTCGCCAAAATATCCATAATAAGCCGGTTGCCGTCCCGCCCGGTTCCGATCCAGGAGGTCACCCCATAACCCGCCTGACGCAGTAATTGTGCGATTTGTACATCCGGTTTGTTACAGATGACCTTCAACGTAATATAACCTAGAGCAAGCTTCTCCTCGATCCATGATCCGACGAGTACGCCCAACGCGTAACCGATGGCATATACGGCCAAGCTGGCAAAGTGGTCAAGGTAGGATAAAACCAAATTCAAGCCTAACACATAGATCGTCACTTCCAGCGTGCTGATTAGGGCGGCGATATACTTCTGGCCTTTCAAGGTCAGGATCATCCGTAAAGTAAAGGCGGATACATACACAATCTGAATACCGAAAATGAGCAGCAGGATATTAATCATCTGTTCATCACTCTCCCATAAAAACGAAAACCCCGGAATTTTTCAATCTTCCGAGGTTCCATTTGGTTTATTTCATTATTTTAACACAATTCGCGCCTCAATAACCCTCAGTCCAACCTTTTTATCATCTTATCCATCGCCCGCAGCAGAACGGGAAGGGTTTGAGACTTATTTGCGAGAAGCTATTTGTCTTATTGAAGCTTATGCCCTGTCCGGTTATTCATACGCCAGTTCTCCTACGGCAATCGCCTCATGCTCCCATAAAATTTGACTGACCTTCCCGGCGCGCTCCTTCTCACATTGAATAAGCACCGTAATTTCGGGCTGGTTTGCTTTTTTATTTTTATTTCTCACATACTTACTTCCGAATCGTGCGCTCTTCTTCCTTTTTACCAGCAGGGTGATGCCGAACGCCAGAAGGAACCCGATGACGGCAAAGATTACGCCCCATAACAACGGCCCCAGATATAAGGAAAATCCAAGACTTACACCAACTACGCTGAATGCCGTTCCGCCAGCCATTCCGATCTCGAAAGCCATCTCGGCATCCGACGCAATCCTGGGAGAAAAAGTAGACTTTGCATCCTGGCTGCGATCCATCGGCACGACCATGATCCAGCTCTGTTTGATACCATTATGCTCAAGAAGGGAAAGCGCCAGCTCCAACTCCGTACAGTGCGCGAAAACACCTACGATCAGCATACCGTCACCTCGGTTCCGGAAAGATCCGTATCGGGGAGGCACCGTATCTCTCGGCGAAATACTGCCTTTGCTCAATTCGGAACAACCGGTTGTGCTCGATGGCAATCGTGAAGGAATGATAAATAGCCCCTCCAATCACGGAAGGCATAAAGAGAAGCCAATGCGGATGAAGGATCTGGGTGGAAGCCTGTAACTTGCCGTAGAACAGCAGATATGCAGAGACATGCAATCCGGACAGGGACAGGTAAACCCACCACCAGAATATCGCGTAGAAAGCCAATCCGATGCGATGATTGTAGAGATGCCCCATTCCCGGAAAGGCAAAGGCGAAGAGCGCCGCTTTGACCGGACTCTTCTTCTCCAAATAGTGAATTTCCGATTTCCCCAGCAGAAACGGCCTTATTCGGCTGTTCTCCAGCTCCGCCAATTGGAATAACCGGTTGTTCTCCAGGCAAGACCGATAGCTGTCCCATAAAGCAATCATATAGATAAGCAAATAGCCATACGCCCACCGGGGCTCCAATACTTCAACCGCCGCCTGAAATCTTCCGGAAAAAGAGTATACTAACGATTCGTTAATGTGGGCCAGGGTGTTGAAAATCACTTCCGATAACGTGAGCAGCGTCGCGCGTATGTATTTATTCAATAAATAATGACCAAAGCCCGGGAATGCCGCCGACCACCAAGCGACCATATATGGACTAATCCATCGAATAGATGTGATACCGTAAGCGCTGATCCTTGCTCGCGGCCTTCGCGGTCGATGTTTCTCTTCCACATAAATCCCCCTAATCTGCGTATTTTCCAGCATTGTATTATTGTTCCAGTTTATTACAATTCTTATTCATTTTTGGTCTTTACTCGGAAAATGCTCCCCGATCGGAATAAAGCCGCCTCTCGGCAGCCCTTGGATGGTTGAGATAAAACGATAAATTAGCTAAACGCAAAAAATGAGGGTGTCCCAAAGTCTACCGGCTTTGGGAACACCCTCAACGACGCTTATTGCATGGGCTCTTTTCCTTCTTAAGCTTACATCGTATTTGACACTTCGGGACGGGCTTTATCCTTCTTCGCCGACATATACTGAATCACCAATAAGAGGATGAATACAACCATTCCGGCCGCATCCGAGTAACCCTCCGGATAGATCAATAAAAGTCCGGCACCCGCCGCGGCTATCCTCTCCGCCCAGTGCATCTTTCTAAGCCAGAAGCCGATCATGCTTGCCCCGATGGCAATCATGCCGGTAATGGCGGTAAGCAGAATCCACGCCGTCTCTCCCCAGGTCGAATCAATGCCGAGCAGCTCCGGCGAGAGAACGAACATATAGGGAATAATAAAAGCGGCGATAGCCAGCTTAGACGACTCGATTCCCGTTCGTATCGGCTCGCCCCCCGATATCCCGGAGGCGGCGAATGCGGCCAGCGCAACCGGCGGAGTAATATCGGCTATAATGCCAAAGTAGAAGACGAACATATGCGCCGACAGATCAGGCACTTGCAATAAGATCAAGGCCGGCGCCGCAATCGTTGACGTAATAATGTAGTTGGCCGTCGTTGGCGAGCCCATCCCGAGGACAAGCGCGGCGATCATCGTGAAGAATAGCGTCAGCAGCAGCGCGCCGCCAGCCATATCGATCAGCCCGTTCGCCAGCTTAAGTCCCAGTCCCGTTAACGTCACGACACCTACGATGATGCCCGCCGCAGCGGTAGCGGAGACAACTCCCAGCGCTGTACGGGCTCCATCCGCTAACGCATCGAGGAAGTCCTTCACGCCCATGCGTGTTTCTTTATGAAAGGCCCCGACCGCAATGGCAAGCACGATCGACCAGAGCGCCGAGCGCGTTACCGTCATTCCCGTCATGAGCAAGTAAACGAGAAAGGCAATCGGCAGCAGCAGATAGGCTTTCTTTAACACTTCCTTGCGGTTCGGCATTTCTTCCTTGGTTAATCCTCTAAGCCCCAGCCGTTTCGCTTCAAAATGCGTCATAATCCATATCCCCGTGAAATAGAGCAATGCCGGAATGGCTGCCGCCTTGGCGATATCCCAGTAGCTGATACCGCCGATAAATTCGACCATCAGGAAGGCGGCCGCCCCCATAATTGGCGGCATGAGCTGCCCCCCGGTAGACGATGCCGCTTCCACCGCGCCGGCGAACTCCTTCTTATAGCCAAGCTTCTTCATCATCGGGATCGTAAAGGCGCCCGAGGTAACCACGTTGGCGACGGAGCTGCCGCTCACCGTACCCTGCAGGGCGCTTGAGAACACAGCCACTTTGGCCGGGCCGCCTGCGGCCCGGCCGGCAATGACCATGGACAGATCGTTAAAATATTGGCCTACTCCCGTTTTGACCAGGAAAGATCCAAAGAGCAGAAACAAAAAGATATAGGTCGCCGATACCGCAATCGGCGTGCCGAGTATCCCGTCCGTGCTGTAGAACATAGTTCGTATAATACGTTCGATGCTAATTCCCCTATGCTCGAGGAACCCCGGCATATAAGGGCCAAAATAGGCGTATCCCAATGAAACGGCCGCTATAACCGTTATCGGCAAACCTACGACCCGACGCGCCGCTTCCAGCACAAGGAGCACGGCCAATAAACCGATAATGAAATCCAAACCGTTGATTCGGCCGACGCGCATAACCAGCTCATTGATGTTTAGCGGCCAATAAAGCCCCACGATTACGCCGCCGAGCGATAAGAGCACGTCATACCATGGCAGCGATAAGAAGCGATGGGATGATTTCAACCCTCTCATTCTCTTCCTTGCGGGGAACAGCAGAAATATCAAGGACAGCCCGAAGCCCAAATGGATCGAACGCTGAATCTGCGCCGCAAATACGCCAAAGACGGCGGTATACAGCTGAAAAACGGAAAAGCATAGAAGGCCCGAATATACGATCCACAACATCGGGCCGGTCAATACTCTTGAACCGGCCTCCGGATCGTATTTCCCGATCATCTTGTCAATTTTCTCCTGAGACATGTTTTCTTGGGTCAAGTACATTTCCCCCTTCCAACCATCTCCAAGCGCTTATTTTTCTCACCTTCATACGGATCCAGGCTCCAGGCTTCGCGAAGGAGGTAAAGGCAATCTCCCGACCGCCGGCAACGATTTGCTGGCTTTCGGTTACCCGGGCCACTCTCATGTCCACCTGTTGAAAATCCCGCTGCATACCGCTAATGACATACTTGCCGTCCTTTATGGCAAACCTCTCATTCCCCGCCGCATTCGAGGGCATCCCGACTCCAAATTGTTCGAATGTGAGCTGTTCCTGAACGATGGCGCCGCCCTTAACGGAATAGGACTCATTCACCGGCGTCAGATGAATCGAATGGATGTACTTGATTTCGAAACCGGTATGCTCCTCCGCCGGAAAGTAAGCCATGACTCTCCCGGTGTTCTCGTATTCAAATGCGACGACCGGATAGAACGGAATGCACAGAGCCCATGCAACAATAAGGATACAAAAAGCGGCCATTCGCGCTGCCGTTACAACCTTCGAACTCACATCGCCTACTCCAGTCCTTTTTCCTTGAAATATTTAGCCGCTCCCGGATGCAGCTCGATGCCCACGCCATCCAAAGCCGATTCGGCTGTAATAAAAGCTCCCTTTGCATGCGTGATTTTGTCCGTATTCTCGAACAGCGCTTTTGTGATATCGTATACAAGGCTTTCGCTGAGATTCGAACGCGCCACCAGCATCGCCTGAACGGCGACCGTCGTCACATCCGCTTCCAACTTATAGGTCCCGGCTTTTATCACATCTTTGGCATAATACGGATATTTCTCAATTAAAGCATCCGACTTCTCGTCCGTAATACCGATAATATTCACGCCCTTGATGGCCGATAAGCTCTCAACGGAGCCGGTCGGCGTACCCGCCGTAATGAAGGCGGCCGCAATATTTCCGTCCTGAATCCCTTCTACGGATTCATCAAAGGCCAGATGCTGAGCGTTAATATCATTCAGCGTTAACCCATGGACTTCCAGAATTTGCTCCGCATTGGCGAAGGTCCCGCTTCCGGGAGCGCCGACCGACACCCTTTTCCCTTTCAAATCCTCCACCGTTTCAATGCCGCTGTCCGCCAGCGTAACGATTTGAATCGTCTCCGGATACAAGGTGCCGATCGCCTGTACCGTGTCGATTACGCTTCCTTCAAACATCAGCTTTCCTTCCTTGGCATAGCTGGCGATGTCCGTCTGTGTGAATCCGATATCCGCCTCTCCATCGTTCATCGTTTGCATGTTCTCCGCGGATGCATTGGATACTTGCGCCGTCGTTTCTATGCCGGTAGCGTCTTTAATAATTTCCGCGATCTGCCCGCCTAGAGGATAGTATGTACCTCCGGTGCCGCCCGTTACCAGGCTCAATTGGCGGGGATTAGCGTCATTATTCGCGCCGCCGCAAGCCGCAAGCAGCGATAAGGCAAGAACGGCAGTCCCTGCCAGCATCCATTTCCGATTTTTACTCATGGGTGGTTCCCTCCCTTAAACTTTTTCTTTTGTTATATTTACCCCTTCCTTGGCCCAAAAAGAACCCTTATTATTCAATTCGCCTTGCATAAACAAGCAGAAGCGCCTGTCTGCGCCCTTGTCAGAGGACGCAACCCGTTTCGGGAGAATTCTAAGCGCATAAATAAAAGCCCTTCCCCTTAAGGCGAAGAGCTTGAATTAGAGCCGGCTTATAGATACAGGTCTCTTTTCTTATAAAAGACAATCGTCAAAGTAAATAGCGCAACAACAATGGCTGCCGACAATAAAATATATATCGTATCGAGCCCTCCGCCGTACATCATATCGCTTGCTTGAAAGTATTTGAACGGCGTTATATATTTCAAGCCTTTAATCCCGTCGTTTAAGTCTACCGCCACGGATAAGAGATACATCGCGAGAAGAACTCCCGCAGACAGGGATGCCGCCTTCTTGGGCTTCTTGTAGACTGCCGCGATTGCTGTACCGGTCACTAGAAATATAAGCTGCAAAATGAACAAACCCGCAATTGTGACCGATATATCGGCTCCAACGGATTCTCCTTTACTGTACCCGCCGACGATGAGAAGGCTAGAACCATAGGAAATAATCGTAAGAATTCCAATATTCATGAGGGCTGCCAGCATTTTGATCAGAATAATCGACTTTCTTGAGACAGGCTTCACAAACAAAAACTCCGCCGTCTTATCCCGCTCCTCTTTGGAAATAATCGTAGCCCCAAGCATAGCTGCATGGATGGTCGCCATTAATGCGATGTATAAAAATAATACGCCGTAATACCCGGTTGCCTTGGATAAATCCAAAGTACCCATCCCCATCATAACCTGTATGGATTTAGGTATTTGCTCCAGCATGGCATTAAGCGATTGTCCGGTTGACGATAAGCCCGCATACTTGCTCATTCCCGACGCGATAAGCAGGATCATTCCCGCGCACCAGATCATGAGCGATTTCCGATGGGCCTTCATTTCCTTCAGAAAAATATTCATGGCCGAAATCCCTCCTTTACAGCCCCAGGTTTAACCCGCATGGATATCCTTTTTCATATACGCGATATAGCTTGTAATCAAGGAGGCTGCGATGATCCCTATGCCGGCTAACAAATAAGGGGCTTCATAGCTGGAATGTTCGATAATATAGGCCGTGTCGAAATATTTAAATGGAGAAAGAAACCGTTTTGCCTCGTCACCGCCTGTCGCAGCCAGCATTCCAATAAAGAAGAAACAAAAGACAACGCCAAGGGATACGGTCAATACCGATTTGATTCTTGCAAACAAAACGGAAAGCAGCAGCCCGAGCACCAGAAAAATCAGCTGAATGAACAACAGCGTCAATGAAATCATCACAAATATTTTCATGCTGTAGTCTTCCGTTTTCACTTGGGAGGCCATCATACCCGCGCCAATCATATAGACGGCATTCGTAAGGATTAAAGAAACCGCCGTCGCCATCAGCTTAGCCGTCAATATGTTGACCCGCGTGACGGGCTTTGTCAGCAGAAAATCGGCCGTTTTGTCGCGGGTTTCCTTCGACAAGACCGAGATCCCGAGATTCATCCCTTGAATGGCTCCGCAAAGCGTAAGATACAGAAACATATAGGAATAGAACCCCATAATCGTTCCCATATTATCTAATTGCAATCCGAAGGCTTTCCTGACGGGCTCCGGAAATCCCTCGAGCAGCTTCGTAAACTGGTCGATATCTTTGGATATGGACGGGTAGAACGACATGAACATCGTCACAATAGCCAGTAAAGAGAATGTCCACACCAGCGTGGATTTCCGGTAAGCTTTCAATTCATAGAGAAAAATATTCATCTCCGGCTAGGCCTCCTTTACGTAATAATGCATAAAGATCTCCTCCAGGTCCGGCTCTTCGATCCACAGATTCACGATATCGATTTCGGCCATTTTTCTCATCACCGTATTAATATCACCTCTAAACAGGAAGCTGATCGTATCGTCATGCGCTTCTACATTATTGACACCGGCTAATTGGAAGAAGGCCGGGCTTATCTTCTCCTTTGTTTCGATTTTGAATTTCTTATGATTGTTTTCCTTTAAGATGCTTATCTTCTCAACCTGAACAATTTGGCCTTCCTTAATGATGGCCACCCGGTCGCATAATCGCTGAACCTCGCTTAAAATATGTGACGAGAATAAAATCGTCGCCCCTTTTTTATTGACCTGCTCCAAGAGCTCGAAAAATTTTTGCTGCATAAGCGGGTCCAATCCGCTGGTAGGCTCATCAAGGATGATAAGCTTCGGATCATGGAGAAGCCCTTGAACGATCCCGACCTTCTTCTTATTTCCCAGAGAGAGATCGTCAATCTTCTTGTTTAAATCAAGATCCATGATTTCCGCTAATTCCATTATTCTTTTCCAGCAATCCTTCTTGTAGAAGCTGGCTGAATACTTGAGTAAATCCATTACCTTCATATTGTCGTAATAAAATACCTCGGAAGGCAGGTAGCCGATGTCCTTGGCGATCTCGTGGGCCGATTCGATGCAATCCTTGCCGAAGATCTTGGCGCTGCCGCCCGTCGGATAGATCAGGGAAAGCAGCGTTCGGATCGTTGTCGATTTTCCGGCGCCGTTCGGACCGATAAATCCAAATATTTCGCCCTCTTCCACATTGAAGCTGATATTCGTTATTCCTCTGGCTTTTCCATACGTCTTGGTCAGATTCTTAATCTCGATTACATTCATGTTCGGTTGCCTCCTTATTTATAAAAAGACATTTTTAACAGCTCGATGTAATCATCCATTTCCTTGAATATATCCGCCATAATCATCTCATTCAAATTGCTCTTTAACGCTTTTTCCTGCTGCTGATAGGCAAATCCCTCCATCGTCCAGAGTATGATTTGTACCGTTTTCGGAATATCCGTTCCCTCGCGAAAATGGGAAAGATCGATATCGCCGAACAAGTCCTTGTAGCCTTTGTCCTTAAATTCCTTTATCCTGCGGTCGATATCGCTCTTAACTTCGCCGGCATCCTCCTTATTTACAGACTTTATGAAGTTGAACATTTCCGGGTGCTTCAGGAATAACGCCATTTTCAAACCAGCAATATGCCGGAGCCGCACAAAAATATCTTTATCCTTCCAGTCGACATGCGAATGAATCGATTCCATGAGCATCTCCATCAAATGGTCGAATAGAAATAAATACAATTCCTTCTTATTGCTGAAATAATGAAACAACAGTCCCTTCGATATATCGGCTGCTTTGACGATTTCATTGGTCGAGGCATTTTTAAACCCTTTTTCCGCAAACTCTTTTGCCGCAGCGTTAATGATGCGGTCTTGTTTCTCCGGTTCTAAATTAAGAAATTTGGCAAACAAAGGAGTTCCTCCGTATCTCGTTTATTCCGTTGACCACTTTGGTCAACACAAACATTATATCCCTCGTTGACCACAGTGGTCAATAGGGGGGGCGTCACCTTATCGTTAAAAATTTCCCTTTGCCGATTTCTCTTTGATACAATACATAATAGGATGAATGATAGGAAAGGAGTTCGGGATAAATGATCTCTTGGCGAATGATTTATGAGTTTTTTATTTTACTGCTTGTCGTTAATTACGCGATCCTCATTGTGTTTGCGCCTCCGGACCATCCCGTCCTTACACCGGACTTCTTGATGCGTTTGGACCTGGTACTGATCGTTTTTTTTGCCATAGAATACGTCGTTAGGCTGTGGCGGGCGCCGGAGAAGAAGAAATTTATATTAAGCAACTGGCTCGACCTTCTGGCGATGATCCCCGTTTCTACCGGCTTCCGATTCATACGGCTGCTTCGTTTGCTGCGGCTGGTTCGGTTGATGAAAGCTTCCCCTATTCTGTGGGCCGTATTGAAATCGAAACAAATCCAAACCATTATGATCGTCACTAGCGGAATTATCGTATGGAGCGCGGCGGGCATCTATCTGCTCGAGAGAGAGATTAACCCGTCTGTGAGTACCTTCGGCGATGCTCTATGGTGGGCAGTGGTTACAACGACGACGGTCGGTTACGGAGATATATCCCCCATTACCACCGGCGGGCGTATATTAGCCGTAATCCTTATGATCACCGGCATCGGCTTGATTGGAACGATTACGGCCAACCTGGCTAATCATTGGATGGCGTTCTTCCGCGGGGAGAAGGAGAAATCAGGTCATGAGGGAGCAGAGAGGAATCAACTGGAGCAAGAGTTGCGGAACCAAGTACAGGATTGGATCTCGCGCATAGAGCAACTGAACGACAGTGAATACGAGACGCTAATCAAGACGCTGGAACTGCTGAGAAACAAGAGTTGAATAATTTCCAGTACGACAAAAGAAATCACCCCCGGCAAAGCCGGAGGCGCATAGAATTCGGCTAAGTCGACATCGGATCTGTCCTCCATTTGTTCTTTTACGCTAAAAGTCTCAGTCTTCCAGCGGAAGCCTGATTTTAATCAGGGTCCCTTCATTTACCCGGCTGTGAAACGTAATACTGCCATGGTGTTGTTTAATGATTTTGTGGCTGATCATGAGACCGAGCCCTGTGCCCTTTTCCTTCAAACTGTAAAAAGGCTGTCCCAATCGGGGGATCAATCCCTCCGGGATTCCGCAGCCCTGGTCCTGGATGGAAATCAGACACTCCTTCTCTGCTTCTCTGCTCAGGTTTATATGAATCTCCCCGCCGCTTGGCATCGACTCGATAGCATTCTTCAATATATGGAGAAACACTTGCTTCAATTGATTTTTTTCGCACCGGACCGGGAATTGGCTTCCATCATCGCTGCTTATAAATTCAATATGGTTTAACCGGGCCTGAGGCGTCAGAAAGCTTACGGTAGCCTCCATCAATTCGCGCACGTCAATGCATGTAAGCTGAATGGCCTGCGGCTTGGCCATGGAAAGAAGCTCGCTGGTGATGATCTCGATCCTCTCCAGCTCGTCCAGGAGCAGATCATTATACTTGATCGCGCAATTCTCCTTCTTATAAATCTGAAGAAAACCTTTAATGGTTGTGAGAGGATTACGAATCTCATGGGCAACTCCAGCCGCCAGTTCTCCGATTACGGACAGCTTCTCCGTTTGCAGCAGAAACTGTTCCGCCTTCTTGCGTTCGGAGATATCGCGGCTGATCATGACGATATGCTCGATTACCCCGTCTTCTCCCTTCACCGGCTTATAGAGAGACTCGAACTCGATCCAGTGACCCTCTCTATGCTTGAAACGAAGTTCTACTGCGCGAGCTTCCTTATCCTCATACATCCCGCAAGCCGCGGTCTTGAACATTTCCGCATCAACCGGGGCGAGGAGCGAACAGAGCTTAATGCTTTCCAGCTCGCTGCTTGAATAGCCCAGAACGAGCTCATGCGAAGGAGACACATAACGGACGGAATGATTCTTGTCCATCACCGTAATCAAGTCGGACGTATTTTCCGCAATAAGGCGATAATGGAACTCGCTTGCTTCCAGCGACTTCTCCATATCCTTTTTTTCGGCAATGGCCCGGCGCAACCTTTCATTGGACTCAATAAGCAAGCCTCCGATGAGGACTCCTAATAAGACGAACATAACGTACTGAAGGTGAAAGAGGGGCTCGTTGACAAGAATTCGAAATGAAAATACCGTGATGCTGTAGAGAATAACGTAAGCGCCGGCAAGAGCCGCGCATCTTTGAGGAGGCGTGAGACGCCGTAATTGAATAGGCAAGAAGGAGAAAACAACCATGATGAGCGCCCAACCTACAATCGCAGGAGGCCAATTACCGCTGGAATACAGCCTTGCAGCCAAAGCAAAAACACCGGTAATGACACCTGCCGCCGGTCCCAGATAGGCAAAAATAAGGATGATCGGGGCATAGCGAATATCGTAGGAATAACCCTGCTGCTTAACCGACAGCAGCACAAGGATAATGGAAACCATGCCCGCGTAAAATCCGGCCCAAAGATTGAGCCATCTGAGAGGTTTAAGATGAATGAACGAACGAATGACTAAGGGCGTACTGACCAATAGCGAAAAAATCGAGAGATTAACAATAAAGTCAAAAAGAAACAAATACCCTCACCCGCTGTTCTAATAAATATACCTATTTATCATAAACTACGGCGTTTACCATTACTAGGTCCCAATTATACTTTTTAACAGCTCCGCGTCTTTTAAAAATTGCTCGGGAGCGTTGTCTTTCACGAACTCCAGCAGCGCATAATGGGTTCTGCTTGTCTCCGCAGCCTCCTTCAAATATCGCTCCCACTCCTCCCTGCCGTCCGATAAAGGCCGGCGTTCCTCCGGAAGCCAGTGGAATACATGCAGATTGGCCAGCCAAGGGAGAATCCGCCGCAGACCGCGCAGTCTTTCCTCCGCAACGTCATGCGTCTGCGGCTGCCAATGGCATCGCACGTTAGACCGGTTGACCCCGGTAAGGAGCCTATATGCCGTATCGGCCGTATCCGTCAAGGTGCCGCCGTGAAACTCGAAATCGATCGAGATGCCTGCCTCTTGGGCCAGACCGGCTATTCGCCGGGCATCCTCGATCACTTGCGTCCACCGCTGCTCATCCGCCGCTGCGGAGCCGCGGTCTCCGGCCCAGACCCGAATGGCAGGAGCCTGCAGGGCTTCCGCCGTCTCCAGTACCCGTTCGAACGCCAACCCGTCTTCTCCGGTATTCGCGCTGCCTACGCGGTAATATGACCCGTACGAAGCAACCGCGATTCCCGCGTCTCTCGTCCTGGCGCCGACTTTCGCCGCGTGCTTGCGGTCATTCGGGGGAACATGAATATCCCCGCCCCATTCGATCGCCTGCAAGCCGGCCTGAACGACGAGCTTTATTATTTCTTCCGGGGTTAATTGGCGAAAGGTAACGGAAATCAAGCCTGTTTGCAGCATAGGCAGCCTCCTTCTAAAAATGATTGCTTTTACAATTCGGCGTAGTTTCAGGAATCCCTTTATTCGCAGCACAATTACGCTGGAATAAACGAAATGGAAATTTGAAAAGCCGGTAAAAGGCTTTACTGGGAACTATAACAGTATCCACCTGCAATCTCGCCATGGCATGGGCGGTTGAAAAGGGATTCTTATACTTATTTAGGTTTACAGTTTTTGCATGTAACGTTTTAAAATCCTTAAGCGTTTTTTATTTTGCTGACGTGAAAATTTTGACGTCTGCCGATACAAAGTCCATCGAAGAAATATGCTCCGAAACATGGGAGGCTTTATACCGATTCGTCTACTACAAGGTTCAGAACCGCGAGGAAGCGGAGGACATCACGCAAGAAACCTACGCCAAAGCCTATTCTTATTTGCAAAAGGGTAAAATTGCCCCGAATAAATATTCGGCCTTCCTCAAAACCGTAGCGCAAAATGTGCTTCGCGATTTATGGCGCAAGAAGAAGCGGCGGGGGACAGCCGTTGATCTGGACGCCATCAACCCGAAGGATTACGCAATGGATGATCCTGCCGAGTCGAGCGCACAACGTCATGTGATAGAGAGCGCCTTAACTCAGCTTACGATGGAACAACGCACGGTCATTGAACTGAGAATTATTAAAGGCTACTCGGTTGCCGATACCGCAAAGCTGATGAATAAGCAGGAAACGGCCGTTCGCGTTATGCAGCACCGGGCTTTGCAGCTGCTGGCCGCCATTATGAAAACTAACCAATAGATGCGGAGGAACGAAGGATGAAAGACAATGAACAGAAATTATCCGATTATATCGATCGTTTGAACGCGGAGCAAAAGCCGGATGAAGATGAGTACTCTGCCAATTCGGAGGAATTAAAGGAGCTCTATCGGAGCGTAAGGCTGGTTCGCAGCCTGAAGGAACCGGCCATGCCGGGGACGGATTTTCACAAAAATCTGGTTCAAACCGCAGCTAATCCATTCGTGCAGAAGAAAGCTTCGGCCAAAAGAAAATGGGGATGGCTCATAAGCGCAGCCAGCGTCGCGGCCGTTATCGCGCTTCTGATTAATTTCATGATCCCTGTCGGCGGCGGCAATGTCGTGAATGCCATGGAAAAGGCTTTTCAAAAGGTTGACGCCTATCACGGGACGCTTGAAATCGTGCAATCCAATGCAAACGGGGAATCGATGACGCAATCGAAGCTGGAAGTTTGGGCGGATAAGGACGGCCGCTATTATACGAAAGGGTTGGAAGGCGCAAGCCAGGATTTCGTAACGGTCAATAACGGCGAACAAAAATGGCAGGTCCAGCCCGGCCGGAAGCAGGTTCATATTTTCCCCGCCTTTCCTGACGTCTTCCGGTTTCAGTTTGAGCTTGGCAATGAAATTCAGGGAGTCAAGAACGCTTCAAAAACCAATGTGGTTGGAGAGGATACGGTTGCGGGAAGAAAGGCTTCCATTCTCGAAGTAACGCCCGATGGCGGATTGCCTTACCGCATATGGGTCGATAAAGAAACGAAACTTCCGCTGCAAAAAGAAACAGCGATGTACAACGCCATTCAGTATACAATCACTTATTCCCAAATCGATTTCAGCGATGCCATTCCGGAATCATTCGTTTCCTATCAACTGCCTGCAGGCTACGAGGAGATTCAGACAAGCCCGGAACAGATCGTTACGAATCTGAGCGAAGCAGAGCAAATCGCCGGTTTCGCCCCGGCTATGCCTGAGATCCTCCCGGCCGAACTCGTGCTGGAGTGTATCGCCGCCAATCAAAATCTCGTGAAATTGTATTATGACGCGCTTCGGAAGCAAATAATCGTTCAGCAAGAAACAGCTGTCGGCGAGCTTAAACCCGATCCGTCCGCGATGATCGGAAGTATGTATAACGGCTTCGTCGAGATCCAGTCGCCTGTTGCCGGCAATCCGGATCTCCGCTCCATTCGCTGGCAGCAGGATGGCATTGAATATACGGTCATGGGCAATGTCTCATTGGAACAATTGGTCTCCTCTGCGGAGTCGTTCATGAACGGCCCACTGGAACTGCCTTCTATGGATGAGCAGGGCTCGAAGCCGCAAGTAGAAGTTCCATACGACATGGAAGTTGAGAATAATGAGCAGAAAAGCGTCGATGCGGGAAGCTCTCCATGGCGAATCGACCCTGTATTCGTCGCCCAGGTCTTTGTCAGTTTGCAAATGTCTCCCGAAGGCATTACCGGGGAATACCCGATTGATATTGAGGATTTGGAAATGACAGAAAACAACGGCACGACAGCGATCATTAGAGTGAACAGCGAAGATGCGCCCAGCAAAACCGTTTATCTGGAGCGGCTGGTCCGGCAGGACGCTACGGGAATATGGACGGTTGTCGGATATGATCCGAGCTAGCCGTTTCGCGGGGAATCTAAGCAAATAGGAACGAAGCTGCCACTCGGCAGCCCGGATAGTCGAGGTAAGGCGAGCGGATGCCGGCGGCGTTGTTTCCAAAATTGAAACTAAACGATTTTATTCCCTGTTGAATAGGAGGTTAATTTCAAATCTTGAACATAAACAGTGGAAGTCGGAGGCACTAAGCACGGATGGAGTGGTTAATTTCAGTTCTTGAAACAAAATGGCCGCGGAATCCATTGTCATCGAAATGAATTTCAGTTTCTGAAACTAACCTTACGTTACATGCTGCTTGAGCGATTACTTCCAACATTATGCGCATTTTATCCGCGTTTGGTGAATCTCACAAATCCCAATAAAGGGGCTGTCCCAAAAGTCATACAGACTTAGGGGCAGCCCTTTTTCGTCCGGGAGTGATTGAATTATTTATCTTGATCTTAGCTTATCTTGTTTTCCGCTAAACCTTAGAGGTAAGTTTTTCGCTCTTGATTTTATCTATTCCATGCGGGCGGACACCCATGGCGCGAAAAAAAAGGGCAATGGAACGATAGACTGGCGCTTGTTCAGCTAACTGGTAGAATATAAGTTCAGCACCTTTTTAAGGAGAGCCTGATAGAGGTTAAAGAAGGGAGAAACTTCGTGGAAAAAGTAATCACGCTATTTGAGTTTACAAGCACAGAATCGAGAATACATTCTTTAATTAATGGTATCATTATTACTTATTTTATGATTATGATATTTTTGATTTACCGTAACACAAAAAAATGATTCTTTCGCTAACGAATCACGATAGCTTCAATACCACCGGAACAAGACTGCCGGCACGGGCCGGCAGTCTCGTTGGCCCTCAAAATGATCTCGTTATCCCTCGTAGGCATCCAATAACGTTTGGAAATCGATTTTAGCCTTCGTTTGGCGTATCGCTTGCATCACTCTTCCCGCTTTCTCCGGATCAGGATCGCAAATCATCTCGGTTAATGCCGCGGGAATAACTTGCCAAGATACGCCGTACTTATCCTTCAGCCAGCCGCATACCTGCGCCTTCTCGTCTCCGCCCACGGTCAGTTTCTCCCAGTAATAATCCAATTCCTCTTGCGTCTCGCAATGGACGATAAAGGAAATAGCTTCCGTAAACTGGAATTGCGGACCGCCGTTTAATGCGACGAACGGTTGTCCGTCCAGCTCATATTCCACGGTCATTACCGCATCCTCGGGGATTCCATGAGATTCGTTCGCACCTTTGCCGTACCGGGTGATTCTCCCGATAGCAGAGTCAGGAAAGATAGAAACGTAATACCTCGCCGCCTCTTCGGCTTGATGATTAAACCACAGGTTCAGCGTAATTTTTGAAGTTTTGATTTTCATCCCATATTCCTCCTTATTCCTATTATTCAGGCATGACATGACCCGGTAAAATCCTGATGAATACCCTCATATTAACATACGAAAGATGATCAGGTTTCTTACGGATTGCTAATTACCTGACAAATCCTGCTTATACATAAGTCTGCCTGCTACGGGACCATGTAACCGCTAAGTTACTTTTCTTTTACCTACTATAGTATATTTCAGCACTTACGCCGGACCGGTTATTCAGCTATACTTTTTAAAGAATACCGCTGCTTGAGGCGGACAGGTTACTTATTATTAAGGAGGACAAGATTCATGAGGACAATCAATCTAGGAAACAGCTCATTAGAGGTGCCGGTTGTTGCCGTCGGCTGCATGCGCATTAATTCGCTGGACAAGTCCGAAGCAGAGAAGTTTGTCCAAGCTTCGCTGGAAGAAGGCGCAAACTTCTTCGACCATGCTGATATTTACGGCGGCGGAACATGCGAGGAAATATTCGCAGACGCCATTCATATGAACGACGATATTCGTGAAAAGATTATTTTGCAATCCAAGTGCGGCATCCGGAAGGGCATGTTCGACTTTTCCAAAGAGCATATCCTGGAATCGGTTGACGCGATCCTGAAACGGCTGAGAACCGATTACCTGGACATTCTGCTTCTGCACCGTCCGGATACGCTGGTAGAGCCGGAGGAAGTGGCGGAAGCCTTCGATCTTCTTGAAAGCTCGGGAAAAGTGCGCCATTTCGGCGTTTCCAATCAAAATCCGATGCAGATCCAGCTGCTGAAGAAGTACGTCAAGCAGCCGATCGTAGCGAACCAGCTGCAATTGAGCATCACCAACACGACGATGATTTCCCAAGGATTTAACGTCAATATGGAGAATGCGGCCGCTGTGAACCGCGACGGCAGCATACTCGACTACTGCCGGCTGAACGATATTACGATCCAGCCTTGGTCCCCATTCCAATACGGATTCTTCGAGGGCGTATTCCTTGGCAACGACAAGTTCCCTGATTTGAATCAGAAGATCGATGAAATTGCGGAAAAATACGAAGTGAGCAATACGACGATCGCTATCGCCTGGATTCTACGCCATCCGGCTAACATGCAGCCGGTCACCGGCACCATGAATGTGCAGCGGATTAAGGATTGCTGCAAAGCAAGCGAAGTGAGTCTGACTCGCCAGGAATGGTATGAAATCTATCGCGCGGCAGGCAACATTCTGCCATAAGCTTACGCAGCATAAGGGTTGTCCCGGAAGTAGTTATCTACTTTTGGGGCAACCTTTTTTTATGGTTCAGGACACGCGCTTTGAATGCCTTCGGTGTTAACTCCATTTATTCCGGCTTTTATTTACTTACTATATTTGAGAAACTATAATTAAACGAGTAAACTATGTAGGTGAACGAAAGAGACATACGCGTGCTGCGGAGAGCAAATCGTTCCGGAGAAGCGAGTATCCGTTTTTTTGCACCCCATCAAGGAGGTTTATAACATGACCAAGCATACCAGTCATATGGAAATAGGAATCAGCACCTTTCTGGCAGCGACGCCGGATCCGGCGACGGGAGCGGCGATCAGCCACGCCGAGCGGCTGCGCCAAGCGGTTGACGAGATCGTACTGGCCGATCAAGCCGGCCTCGATGTGTACGGCATCGGAGAGCATCACCGGCCCGATTATGCCGGCTCTTCACCCGCAGTCGTACTGGCGGCGGCGGCGGCCGCGACCAAGCATATAAGGCTCACAAGCGCCGTTACCGTGCTGCCCTCGGACGACCCGGTTCGCGTCTATCAATCCTTCTCCACCCTCGATGCCGTCTCTAACGGACGGGCCGAAATAATGGCAGGCCGGGGCTCTTTCATTGAATCATTCCCGCTGTTCGGCTACAGTCTGGATGATTATGAAACCTTATTCGAAGAAAAGCTCGAGCTGCTCCTCGCGATCAGAGCTTCAGAGAAGGTTGCATGGCGCGGCGGCTATCGGCCTGCGATCAACAACCTGGGCGTCTATCCCCGTTCGGAGCAAAACCCGCTCCCGGTATGGATTGCAAGCGGCGGAACGCCGCAGTCCGCCATACGGGCAGGCATGCTCGGGCTTCCGATTGTATTTGCCATCATCGGAGGGATGCCGGAGAGATTTGCTCCATTGGTTGACCTCTACAAGCGTGCTGCCGCGCAGGCCGGCCACAATCCGGACGAGCTGCAGATCGCCACTCATTCACACGGCTTAATCGGAGAAACGACCGAGCAGGCTGCCGAGCTGTTATTCCCCGCCATGCAGGCTCAGATGAATACGATCGGGCGGGAGAGAGGCTGGGCTCCATACGATCGCGCCGCTTACGATGACGCACGAAGCCTCCGTGGCTCGCTCTATGTCGGGGATCCCGAATATGTAGCGGAGAAAATCGTACTGCTGCGCAAAAATCTCGGCGTTACCCGATTCTTCCTGCATGTCGATGTGAGCACGATCCCTCATATTGAAATTATGCGCGCCATTGAACGGCTCGGCACCAAGGTTGCGCCGATTGTACGTAAAGAGCTCGCTCGCCTGGAAGCAAAGCGGCTTTAATGGCTGTTCGGATCAAAAAACATGCCGCCGGAAATGTTCAGACGGCGGCTTAATCCCAGACGAATAAAAGCTGCCGCCACCTATGTGCCGGCAGTTGTTTTCATGCTGCGGCAGTCAGGATCATCTACATCCTCCTATGGATCAAGTGTTGACTGTTCACTAGTTCTACTTTTTAATCCAGAATGTATTGAGATATGCTGTTTTAAACCCCACCTTTTCCATATTGCCATGGCTGACCGAACCGAATTCCACATCCGTATAAACGTTCTTTAAGCCAAGCTTAACGGCATCAGAAAGTCTTTGCTTTAATAATGCCAATTGACATCCTCTGCCTCGGTATCTATTGAAAGTGTAGTCATTCGCAATATATCCCTCTTGCCCATGGAGAAATAGTGATCCCATAGCCGCAGGGTTCCCATCAATCCTAAGCATATAATTTATGAAATCGGGTCTATAAAAATATGCTTTAGACCGCGCAATCATTTCTTCAGTAATCTCCATACCACCTTTTGACAGCTCAATCCATTGAATAAATTCTTCAGCACTATGTTCGGTTACCGTTTCGATATCAAACTCCGAAGTCAATTCCATCCTAATTGACGGAGTGGTAAACATGAAGACAAGCTGTTCGACTGGAATAAACTCTCTTTCGCTGAGCGCGCGAGTTACCTCTTCCTTCATATTGTTAGGTGTCATATCAAAGCATAATGTGTCATTATAGTAACTAAGAAGTTTATCCAGAGCCGGAAGGTCTTGAGGACTGAAACCTTTGATCCGATTATAATAATTCGAAGTCGGATCCGTCTGGTCCCGAAGCAAAATAGAGCTGCCTATGCGAAAGACTTCGAGTTGTCTTTCCACAGGAACCAGAGCACGGCTTGCATTCAGTTTGGTAAGCTCAAGTTCAATTTTTTCAATTTGCTCCAAGTAATATACGCTTTTTTTCCCATTCACAGAGAGGATCCCTCCTATTTGATATGGACTCATTAGTTTCTTATTTTTCAGTCTAACACTCATTTAAGTTTGCAGCCGAATAAAATCAAATCCAATGATCCCTTGAATAGCCGTACCGGCAAATCCCGAAAGGGTTACCCGGGCCTCCCTCGCAAAACCCGGCCCAGGCGATGTAACGTCGATACGGCTGTGAAGTCTTCACGATTCCGAATTTTTTCGTCTCCTTCTTTATAAATCCGGCAGGTTGCCGGACTTCGTTCCCACGCGGTAAGGCGTTGTTACTCCTTCATAATTAAGCATCATGGTCATACCCATTGAGGCATGCTGTAAATTATGGCAGTGCGTCATCCATAAGCCCGGATTGTCCGCGACGACGTACAGCTCATACGTCTCATCTTTCTTTGTCAAAATCGTATCGAGATACACAGGGCTTCCTCTTAACGGCTCGCCATTTTTACTCAATACCCGGAATGTGTGTCCATGAATATGCAGCGGATGATCGCCTCCCCCATCGTTTGTGACCGTTATTTTGACATGCTCGCCCTCAATCACGTTCATAGGAGGAATTTCGTGAAAGGATTTTCCATTAATCGTATTTACGAATAGATTTTGCCCAAGCTTCAATTCGTATGACCGGTCAAAGGAAAGCTCTTCAACACGATCAGCAGGCTGCGGCGCGCCGTAATCCATGAACGAGAATAGCCCTTGGCTCAAAGCTTCAGCGGGCTCCGCTCCGCTGCCTAGTATGAGGCGGAGATTATCCTTTTGACTGCTTCTGACGACAACCTTCCCTTGCTCTGGAAGATCAATCAACAAATCGTATCTTTGCCCGCCGCCTATAAGAAAGCTTTTCCCCTCAAGCAGCCCGGGCTCATTGATCGGATTGCCGTCCAAAGCAATGATCCGGTAAGGAGCACCGTCGACAAGCATTTCCATTGTGTCGTTGGCCGTGTTCGTCAGCCTCAATCTCACGGCGTCCCCGGGATTGCCCTGCGCAGCCAGCCCGTTTGATTTGCCGTTCATGACAAAGTTTGAATCCAGATCCTGCAGGAGGACCGCTATATCCTGATTAATCTCGTAATCCGCGGCTTTGGGCTCGATGATGAGCTGCCCCAGCAGCCCTTTCTCCGCTTGAACCGAGCTCATTTGATGAGAATGATACCAGTACGTGCCCGGCACTGAAGCAATAAAGGTATACGTGAACTGTTCACCAGGCATTACGGCATCTTGGGTCACGCCGGCTACGCCGTCCTGCGAGCAAGGAACCGTCACCCCATGCCAATGGAGCGTAACCCCGTCGTCAATATCCTTATTGGTTAAAGTGACGACCATCCGGTCGCCTTCCGTCACGCGAAGCTCCGGCCCCGGCGATTGCCCATTAAACGTCCACGCTTCAACCGTTTTCCCGTTATCCAGGTTTAACGAGGTTTGAGCGGCGGTCAACTCGAATTGGCGAATAGGAGCATTATTATCCTCAGCTGTCAGACTGCCGCAGGCCGCCTCTTGTGAACCCGGTTGGTGAGCGGCATGCATAGCGGACTCGGAATGCTGCATATGATGCGCCATATTGATTTCCTCAGGCTTCTGCAGCCGTATTTGCCAGAAATATACGGCGACCAAGGCGCCTGCTAGGATCACCAAGAGAAGGAGGCTGTTGAGGCCGATCCGTGATCTCTTCTTTTTCTTCATCGTTCCTGACGTTGTCATTGCAGATTCATCCTTTCACAAATAGAGATTGATTGATCAATTACTTTAGATGAAGAAAGAGGACGGACAACCAAAATGACGATCAACGCGCCTAGAAGAGAGAATAGCGCCGCTCCCAGAAATACCCAGGAAAATCCGCCGGTAAGTGCTGTTAATTCCTCGCTTCCCTTAGACAACAAACCATTCGTACGGGCAGCCGCAATGCTTGCCAGAACGGCAAGACCGATAGCTCCGCCTGCTTGCTGGCTTGTGTTGACCAGTCCGCTTGCAAGTCCTGCTTCGCTTCCTTTCACGCCATGTACGGCCAACTCGGTGCCGGAGACAAAGGCTCCGCCTAAACCTATTCCAATGATCATCGTCGGGCCCAGCAAATGGATGGCAAAGGATGCATCGCTTGGAGCGAAGGAAAGCCCTATTAAACCAACTGCCAATAGGATTAATGAATAAGCGAGCGTCCAACGAGTGCCGATTGCCTTAATCATTCCCGGTACGATACCGGCGAAGACGACCAGCGCTCCGGCAAGCGGAAGTTGAGTCAAGCCAGCCGTAAGGGCGTTATATTGAAGAACCTGCTGCATATATACCGAGAGCGCGAAGAATACGCCAGTCGTTGCGCCGCCGATTAACAGCATAGAGAGGTTTCCGCCTGTTACCGATCTGTTATGGAAGATACGGAACGGAACAAGCGGGTCTGCCGACCGCTTCTCGATCATAATGAATAAGACAAGCAGTATTACGGCTGCCAGTGCCAGCATAAGCGTTAGCGGATTAGACCATCCCAGATGCTCCGCTTCGGATAGTGCAGCAACCAGTGCAGCAATTCCCCCCGTTACCGTAATTGCACCAGGCAAATCCATTTTCACTTTAACGGCGGCTTCATCCTTGGACACTAACGCCGGTAAAGCAGCGATAACCAGAATGCCTACGGGAACGTTAACGAAGAACACGGACGGCCAGCCAAATGAGGAGGTAAGCACTCCGCCAAGCAGAACTCCAGCGGCGCTGCCGATCCCGGCTACCGCACCCCAAATCCCGAGCGCTTTGGCACGATCCTGAGGCTGAGTGAACAGTTTCGTCACTAATGCGAGAGCGGCGGGAGCCAGAAGTGCGGCTGATGCTCCTTGTACCGCGCGTGCTGCCAGAAGCCATGCTCCCGATTCTGCAAAGCCTGCCGCCGCTGAGGTCAAGACAAATCCGGCAACCCCGGTTATGAATATCCGCCTATGCCCGAATCGGTCGGCCAGCCGGCCTCCCAGCAGGAGCAAGCCTCCGAAGGGCAGAACATATGCGGTAATGACCCAACTGAGCATATTCGTATTCATTTCCAGCTCCGCACCTAAACTAGGAAGCGCAATGTTTACAATCGACGCATCCAAGACCACTAAGAACTGGGCAAACGCTAGGACGATAAGCGCCAACCACCGTCGGCTCCCTTTATCGTTGCCGGATCTGACTCGTTTACTATGACTCATTGTTAATCTCTCCTTTTTACAACAATTATTATTGATTGACCAATTACTATTGCTCAAAAAAATTCCTTTTCCATTAATTCCTGCATATCCATGGCCAATACCGCATTACACAGCCTGCCTCTAACCAGAAATGGCGATGTCATGGTGATGGTTAGCTGAGGATGTGCCGCACTTAACTTTAAAACAGACGGCTAACTAGCTCCTTTCTCTTTCGACTCATGTTTATTGATTGACCAATTACTATATGGACCCAGTATATGTCATTCCATCGGGGATTGCAACAAGTTTTTTGGCCGTGTGTTTGGCCTTGTTTTTTTGGACCTTAATGGACAAAGGAATCAAGCAGAAACGCCTGCCTTTCGTCCTTGTCAGAGGACGCAAACCGTTTACTCCGTGTAAGCGGAAAATGACGATTTCAAGGAAACCCGCCATTCCGCTCAGGCAGAAAAACAAAGCGACAAGCTTTAAGTCCTTCTTTTTCCAAAAGGTATAGATCAGAAGAAGAACACACAGCACGGTAGGGATGATAAACCAAATGGCGTTTCCGGTAAGTAAATTGGCCCTTAATTGAAGCAACCGCGGAACCTGCATGTTCTCTTCTCCTTGAATTCTATTACTTCTCATTATGGATGGGATTGGGCAAACTATTCTTCATACCGCATTAGCGATCCCTTTCCATATCAAAAGAATAATTCGTCTCTAACAGCGACGCCGCGTTGTACGCCATTAACCCCGCTTCGATGCACAGCTCCATCAGCTTGTGCACCCCGTTAAATTGCTGCCGGTTCCGCTGATGGATACGGGTCAGGGCGGTTTCTGCGGCTTCCTTTGCTTTATCAATACGGTGATGCTCCAGCGCTTGAACGATCTCCTTCATGTGATCCAAATAATAAACCGTCTTTCTCAATGTGCGGATGAGCATAATTTGTCTGAGATGTACCGGCGAGTACAGCCTGTATCCATTCTCAAGATCGCGTTCCGGCGAGAGCAGCCCTTCCTTCTCCCAGTGCCGGATGGCAGAGGTTTGTACATGGGTGATGGCGGCCGCTTCTCCAATCGTGATCAAGCTCTTGCCTATTTTGTTGTTTATCAATGATAATTCGGGGTCCTTCAAAAGAGCCAGCGTCTGGTCGGCTGTACGTTTCTCCTCCTGCAGCTTCGCTTGCTCCGCGTTTACGAGCCAGAACGCAAGGTCCGGTTCCGCCTGTTGAATATGACGAAGCGCGTCATAGGTCAACGTGTAGCCGAATCCCGGTATCATTGCACGAAGGCAGCGAAAATACGCCAAATGCAATTTCGTATAAAGCCGATACCCGTTTTCTGCCCGTTCCGGCGCGGGTACGACCCCCCAGGATTCATAATGCCTTAATGCGCTTGTGCTGATTTGAAGCTCTTTGGCAATTTCCGCAGGTTTATAATAGTGCATCGTTTCTCTCCTTCGAGATCATGTTAGTCCTTAAGCTACCCCAAACCCCGGATCCGCGCAAACATTAAATTAAAACATTGAAGTGATTTGATGATCTTTCATTCGATGAACGCATATTTTTCAAGGATACCTTCCCATTACCTTCTCACTTGCATCAATGTTGTATATTGGTTCTATAGAGGCAGCTGAAGAAGAATCCGAATGGGAGGAATAAACGTTGATTGAAGTTTGCATGCATGATGGAAGTACGATCGAGGTAGAAATTGAGGGGAAAGGACCGAGCTTGTTGCTTCCGGTAAATCCGAAGCCAGCCGAAGGGCCGCAGGCCGATGAAATGGTAAAATGGGGCGTCGATCCGGCTCTTGGACGCAACCTGATAGATGGACTTCGTGATCGATACCGTGTCATCGTCTTTGACTACGAAGGCCATGTCATGCGATCGGCGAAACCCGATACATTAACGCCGGCCAATATCGCCGGCGATTTCTTATCTATTGCCGATGCGGCTGATGCGCGACGTTTTGCTTATTACGGTTATTCCTGGCTCGCTCTAAGCGGCTTGCAGTTGGCTATTCGGACCGATAGGCTTTCTGCGCTTATGATCGGCGGCTATCCCCCTATTGACGGACCCTACAAGGAAATGTTAAAGGTAACCGCGGCAACCTATGAGATGTCCTCGTCAAGCCATACTCATTCAACAGCCGCTTCCTCTCCGAAGGCATCGGATGAATGGGATTGGTCCACTGTGGAGGTAACCATGAGCGTGGCTCAGACGAAACAGTTCATGACGCTTTATCAAGCGCTGCAGGGCTTCGACGATCGGGCGGTCCAATCCCGTATTTCCTGTCCGCGAATCTGCTTTGCCGGTTCAGACGATAAAATTGAATATGAACAACGTTGGGGCGGAGTAACGGTGGACATAGCGGGGCCGTTCCTTCGCCAACGCAAAGAAATGGAGGCTCTCGGTTGGGATGTCGCGGTTCTGGAAGGACTCGATCATACGCAAGCCATGCAGGCTGCGAACGTCCTGCCTATTATACGGCCTTGGTTAGATTCTAATTTGCGTTAATGCAATCCCCTAACCATACGAACATGCGGGCGGAAGTTCAAACAAGCTGGCGCCATTGCGCCAGCTTGTTTTATTTCCCTCCTTTAAGGTCGCTTCCTCTACATTCCGGCACCGGCAGAGGGTCTGGTTCTTCCACCGCCCGGTCCGCCCATTGCTCCTCCGTCAAATATACGAATCCCAAGGGCACTATAACCATTGCTCTGAAGAAGCAGAATAATGATGTCGTTCTATCGGTATCCAATACAGGCGAGGGCATTGCTCCGGAGCATCTGACAAGAATCTTTGACAGGTTCTACCGCACCGATGCTTCCAGGACCCGCAAGCACGGCGGTTACGGTCTTGGCCTGGCGATTGCCAAATCCATTGTCGAGCAGCATAACGGAAAGATTTACGCCAAGAGCAAAATCGGGGGAGTCCGCTACGTTTTACGTTCTGCTTTCTTGAGGGGATGAGTGGGTTGGGGGCAGTGGCCTGCCCCCTCTTTATTGAAATCGTAAATCCTTGCAGACTGCGGGCAGACCGCAGAGGGCGGAATTAAAGCAAGCCCTTCTCTTTCATGTTCAGATAGCTGACGAGCGCCGTCTCAAACCCGGAAAGGTTGCGAAGCTGGTCCTGCTCGACCGTCATCCATTCCACTCCGATTTCTTTGGCCGCTTCAATCGATTCCTTTATGTTGACAACGCCCGTGCCGACGGCCGTCCACTTACCGATCTCGTCCGTGCCGTATACATCTTTCACATGTATGGCCGGTACGCGTCCCGCCATCTTGCGAAGAATATGTGCCGGTTCAGCTCCGCCGAGCGTAATCCAGGCGACGTCCAGCCGGAAATAAAGCGCTTTCGGATCCGTGTGCTCTGCCAGAATATCAAGCGAGTAAAGACCGTTATAGGTCTTCTGGAATTCATGGGCATGGTTATGATAACAAAATCTCAGTCCTTCTGCGGCAAAACGTTCTCCTGCGGCATTGTACAGTTCCGCATCGCGCAGCAGCTGCTCCCGCGAATCCGCAACATCCCACCAGTAAGTGACATCTTTTGTTTCTAACGAAATCGCTTCTCTAATCACTTGATCAAGCTTCTCGCTGTCTCGCAGCTGCTCCTTGTTGACGCTATGCGTTGCGACTTGAAGCCCTAATTCATGGAATCTCGCAACGTTCCCCTTAACATCTCCCTTCAGCAGCTCAGACGCTCCTTCGACCCCCTCATAGCCGATTTCTGCCAAACGCTGCATCGTACCCCAGAAATCCCGCTTCGCATCTTCATGAATGATTCCGATTATACCCAGTTTAGGTCTTGTCATCGTCAGGTCCGTCCCTCCATTATTTGATCGTTTGCGCAGCAAATTGGCCGTTCTCCAGCATGGCGATAAACGGATTGTCCGTTACGCCGGTAAGCGGGAGCTCCACCCGTGCATTTCGCCGTACCGACTCATAGAACGCAAATATAATTTCGGAGGCGCGCAGCGCTTTCTGATACGAGACCTCCGGCTCTTCTCCGGTCGCCAGGCAATCGATCGTATGGCGGATATAACCTTTCATCTGCTCGTCGGACGAGGTTAATTCCATCTCCGGCTTCCAGGACGGATCCGCGTAGTTGATCCCTCCGACAATTTGTCCATCCCACATCACTTCGATAAACCCTTCGCTCCCGATGACCCGGACGCCGGCCCATATATCCGTCTTGCTTGGCGTCGGTTCCCAAGTGTCTATCGCTCCGGACTGGAGGAAGGCTTGGACCCCGTTCCGGAACACGATCCGTCCAGTCGCTCCGCATTCGGACGGTACGTTGAACCAGTTATGCGTCTCCGTCGTATCGACCGCACCGAGCACCCATTTCGCCGGCGATTCGCCGATAAAGCTCATTCCCTGATCCAACGTGTGGATGCCGCAATCCAGCATATTAGGCGGCGAATATAAATCCATACGAAGGACTTGTCCGATCTTCCCTTCCTTGATCAAGCGGCGTACGGTTTGGTTTCCCTTCGCAAAACGACGCTGCAGAGAGAAGGTTAACTGGCAGCCTTTCTCTTCCGAGATCCGGGCCATCTCCCGGCATTCCCCCCATGTCGCCGACATCGGTTTCTCCGACAGCACAGCCTTGACGCCGGCTTCCGCACAATCCCGAAATACAGGTAGATGAAGCGGAGTCCAAAGACAGATAATTACAACGTCGGGTTTCTCCTCGGCCAGCATTTTCTTATGGTCAGTGAAGATCTTCGCATCAAATCCAAATTCGCCGTTCAGCGCTTCGGCCGATGAGGCTGAGATATCGGACAACGCGACGACTTTACATCTGCTGTCGGCTTGAACGCCGACCGCGTGCTCATGCGCACGTTTGCCGCAGCCGATAAAAGCTACCCGATAGACGGATGATGTACTCACTTCAATATCCTCTCCCTTCTCCCTTGGTCCATAGACAAATGGTGTGTATCCTCATCATTATTGCATCTGGAGGTGAAATCCTCAATGCACGGAACCGCATCGGAGATGGAGATATTTGATATGATGGAATTCATAGTATAATAAATCGTATACGGAAGACGAACGGCGGGAATCTGTATGTATAGGCATTTGAATTTAGCGTAGAAGAGGTTAAACACATGAGCGAGAAGCATTTTACGGATTATCCATTAAGTGAAGAAATCGTGAGAGCGCTCAATAGCTTAGGCTATGAGACGCCGACGGAGGTTCAGATCGAGGTCATTCCCGTTGCGCTTGAGAAGAAAGATCTTGTCGTTAAATCGCAGACAGGCAGCGGCAAAACAGCCGCTTACGGTATTCCGCTATGCGAGCTGGTCGATTGGAACGAGAATAAACCGCAGGCATTAGTTCTGACGCCAACCCGCGAGCTCGCGGTACAGGTCAACGAAGACATCGCGAATATCGGGCGTTTTAAGCGGATCAAGGCGACGCCTCTCTACGGGAAACATCCTTTTCATATGCAAAAGGCTGAGTTAAAGCAAAGAACGCATATCGTTGTAGGCACGCCGGGGCGTGTGCTGGATCATATTGAACGCGGCACGCTGTCGCTTGCGCGGATTGCCTATCTCGTCATTGATGAAGCCGACGAGATGCTGAATATGGGTTTTATTGAGCAGGTTCAGTCGATCATAGCGGCGCTCCCCGGCGACAGGGTTACCATGTTATTCTCCGCTACTTTCCCGGAGGATGTAGCCAAGCTGTCGCGCAAGTATATGAACCATCCCGTCCAGATTGAGATTCAAGCGAGCGGCATTACGACGGCTTCGATTGAACACTCCCTTATCCAGGTGCCGGAGGCGGACAAGCTGGCGCTGCTGCAGGATTTGCTCATTGTAGAAAGCCCTGACAGCTGTATTATTTTCTGCCGTACCCAGGAGCATGTGGACCAATTATTCAGAGAGCTCGCCGATCTCGATTATCCATGTGACCGTATTCACGGCGGTATGGAGCAGGAAGAGCGGTTCGAGGTGATGAATGCGTTCAGAAGAGGTCAATTCCGTTACTTGATTGCGACGGATGTAGCCGCCAGAGGGATCGATATTACCAATATTACGCATGTAATTAACTACGATATTCCGCTGGAGAAGGAAAGCTACGTTCACCGTACGGGGCGTACGGGACGCGCAGGCAAGACGGGCAAGGCGATTACCTTCGTCACTCCTAAGGATAACGGGCGGCTAGCCGATATTGAAGCGTATATTGGATTTGCGATTCCGAAAGTAAAGGCTCCCTCCGAGGAGGCTGTCGAACGCCGTAGAGACGAATTCGAACAGAAGCTGAATCTCGGGCCTGAGCTCAAAAAAGATAAGCGCGAGCAATTAAACAAGCAGATCATGAAGCTTAATTTCAACGGCGGCAAGAAAAAGAAGCTTAGAGCCGTAGACTTCGTCGGCACCATTGCCAAGCTGGACGGAGTATCCGCGGACGATATCGGGATTATCACGATTCTCGATCATGTGACAGATGTGGAAATTCTGAACGGCAAAGGCTCGCTTGTGCTGGAAATGATGAAAAATACGACGGTGAAGGGCAAGCAGCTGAAGGTCCGCAGAGGGAAGAAATAAAAATTGTAAAACGTAAGAAAGGCACATCGACTAAGATAGTCGATGTGCCTTTCAATTTCTATAATTGAATGAATATCGTTTCAAGGCTGTTCTCTGTTCGCGATTTGTTCTTGGGCGAGCCGGATCATTTCGCGAACCATGGAGCCGCCGATTTTGCCGCCGACATGTCCCACCGATTCCGTAGTCAGATGTCCGTTATCGCCTGCCTGCAGAGGAACGCCAAGCTCCCTGGCCACTTCGAATTTCACGTCGTCCGGCCGGTTCGGGTCAACCGCATAACCTTCCTGCTTCATGACATTTGCTTTAAAAGACTGCATCCCTTGCTCCACTCCCGGTACTGCATATCTTCTCCTTCTTCTTGCCATTCTGCATGCCTCCTTGATGTCTTTGACCCTAACATGCCCGGAAGCACGAATTTTCATCCCGCCATCCGCCTTGATACGGAGTGCGGATTCGATTCAAGCCATGTGGTAAACTACGAACAAGGAGTTGATCAACCCAATGGAATTTATAAACAGGATTGCAGAGGAGAAAATCAAGGAGGCCATCCGTCGCGGGGAATTCGATAATCTGCCTGGTACCGGCAAGCCGCTTCCGCCTGACGATATGGAGAATGTGCCGGAGGATCTCCGGGTTGGCTTCAAGCTGCTTAAGAACGCCGGGCTGATTCCGGAGGAAATGCAGCTTCGCAAAGAGATGGTCACGCTGGGCGATCTGCTCGCCGTCTGCCGCAACGATAACGAACGCAAGAAGCTTCAAAGCGAATTGTCGGCCAAGAGGCTTCGTTATCAGTCGCTAATGGCTGACCGCGGATGGCTGAATTCGGAAACGTTCACCGAATACGAGGATCAGATCCAACGAAAACTAACCGAGAACAAATAAGAAGCATATTAGCCCGCCCGAGGTTGTTCTGACAGCCCCGGGCGGGTTTTCTGTCCCCGCCATGTCATACAATATGCAGAAATTTGTATATTCTGTATATTTCATTGCTAAATACCGCAAAATAATTTCAGCAAGTAACAACACTTAAAACTTGGGGGGATTCAGGTTATGGGAATTTTCTCAACCCAAAATAACGAAAGTACCGATAAGAAGTCGTTAACAGCAGCTGAAGTATCAGCTCTTTGGCTTCAATACATGGGCGATACGATGGCGGTCTGTATGTACAAATATTTTCTGCAAATTGTTGAAGACAAAGAAATACAGCCCGTCTTGAAGCTCGCGTTACAATTAGCCGAGAGTCATGTTGCAAAAATCACCGCGTTCTTGAAAAGCGCAAATTTTCAGGTCCCCGTAGGATTTACGAATGATGACGTCAACCTTAGTGCTCCGCGTCTTTTTTCCGACCACTTTTTACTCTTCTACTCCTATATTATGACCATACATGGACTAACCGCTTATGGTTTGGCTATTACAAGCAGCGAGCGGCAAGACATCCAAAATTACTATTCTGAATGCATGGAATCAACAAATAAATTGTTTCAAAAAATAACGGCTTTAGGTAAAACTCATCCTAAATTTTCGAGCATGCCCACTATCCCTTCTCCTCATGGGGCGGAATTTATGAATTCTACGGGGATCCTTTCAAATCTATTAGGGGATAAGAGACCGCTCAATAGCTCTGAAATCGGTAATCTTTTCTTTAATTCCAAGAAAACCGCATTTGTTAGAACGTTAAGTTTAGCTTTTAGCCAAGTGACGGAACGGGAAGACGTTCGAAAATTTATGCAGAAAAACATTAAACTGGCGGGTAAAGACGCTGACAGCTTTAACGCTATTTTATTACAAGATGATTTGTCCATCCCTCAGAGGTGGGACGACGAGATCACGGATTCAACCGTAAGTCCGTTCTCGGACAAATTGATGATGTTTCATGCGGCTTTTTTAGTAAACGCGGCACTTTCTTATTATGGCGCAGCTATAGGCTCCAGCTTAAGAACGGATGTTGTTTTAAACTACAAGCAAGTATTTAATCACGCCATGCAGGCCGGCGTTATTTGTTACAATATTATGGTCAAATACGGCTGGATGGAGAAACAACCGGAAGCGGCTGACAGGAAGTCCCTATCGCAAAGCTCGTCGAAATGAGACGGAACAAGTGTTTTTAGCATATTCATGGTCGTCTCCCGGAACGTCTCGGTTAATAGGATCAACCGTTAATTTCCATATATTGATGACGTTATTCGTTACACCCGGTCGTAATCGGCTCTCCAATTTTGAATACCCCGCTTGATATGATCCGGGGTTGCGTTATCGCTCGTCGCCTTAGCGCATAAAACCAAAAATTCCTCATCCGAAGCAAAACGGAGCGCGATGATCTGATTGATCGTCAGACGGGGGTCCAGCAGCTTGCCTGTCAATACGAAGTGCCGCAGATTTTCCTCCGCACGAATCGCCCGATCCTGAGCCTTACAAGCAAATGCCCGGGAAAATATCATGGTCATGACCATCATGAGGGAAAGGACTGCGAGTAACAGAGGGGCAAATAGCGAGTCTCCGCTTCCCACCGAAAGAATCAGAAACACGATTGCAGCGATCAGCGTGATCAAACCGAGCGGTACAAGGAAAAAATGAAAAGCCGGAATCAACCTTACGTAGTTGCCGTAGTTTTGTGGTTTCATGTAGAGCATTCTCCTTTTTTGTCGGATTTTGAGTGAGTCCACACTCATGTCGCATCATACGCTTTTCCAGCATATCCTTGCTCACCCTTACATACCCTATTACATCCCGTAACACCTCTTGACATTGAGTGATCACACACTCATAATATGAGCATAAACAGCTTTTTATGACCTGTCAATAGAGCGAGGGATAATATTGGATTTAAAAACCAAAATAGCCGAAGCAGCCGAACGGGTGCTGTTAACGAACGGGCTTGCCAAAACCACGACAAAGGAAATCGCCCGGGCAGCCGGCTGTTCCGAAGGATCGTTATATAACCATTATAGAAGCAAGGAAGATATATTTCTCCATGTTCTACGAGGGCAATTAATAAATTTGATGAGAACCTTAACATCGCTTCAAAGCCTTGCCGGTAAAGAAACGGTGCGGAGAAATCTGGAGCAGGTGGCTCTTGCGGCGCTGGAGGATTACCATAATTCCATGTCTTTGATCTGCTCCATCTTCTCGGAACCGGAGATTTTGCTTCGTCACCGGGAAGGTTTTACTTTGCGCAATGAAGGACCGCATTGCGCCAACGAGGCGGTTGAAGCTTACTTGTTAAAGGAGAAACATCTTGGCCGAATCCGGGAGGAAGCGAATCCGGGAGCCGTAGCGGATTTGTTGCTGGGAAGCTGCTTTCAACATGCGTTCCAGTCGAACTTTTTAGGCAAAGAAGAATCCCAAGAAGAACGGATTGAATTTGCGAACCGTGTTTTGGATGCGTTGGATCCCGGACTAGCCTAAGGACATTCACGCGTTACGGCGAGAATTTAAAGGGCACTCCTACGGGAGCGCCCTCTAAAAATCTCATTGTTCGTCCATGCTTGCTTACCCCCTCTCAAAGCGGAACGCATCGAAGTCGAAGCTGCTTCCCGGCAGGAAGATGAAGGTCACCTTTTGCATCCCCGTCACCCTCTCCAAATCGAATGCTCTTTCTTCATATCCGTCGGATTTCTCGAATTCCACGAGTTGATTGCTTTCGCCGTCCTCGCCTGCAAACCGGATATGGATGGTGTTCTTGTCGATGGGCGATCTGCCGTTTATGACAAGCCTCGAAGTCCCTTCACCGGTAAAATCCATATGCGCGAATTCGAGGGAGACGTTATTCCCGATGCCTTCTACACGGCCGTCCAAGGCGGTAAACGCATCGCCGTAGATCCGGTCGCAGGAAGCCGCCGCGTTACGTTCGAACGCCCGGCTCTGACGCGCAAAGGAAAACCCTTTGATGTGCACCTTCTGACGCAGCACGAAACAAATCGACGTAATCCCGCGCAGCCTCTTGGTCAAGCGGTAGGTTTCTTCCTGATACACGTTCCATTTGGAAGGCTTCTGATAGATCACGTCGGCGACTAAGGCGCTGCCCGCTTCACCCGGCATGCCTTCCCAAATTTGCAGCGCATAAGGCTCGCTGGATAAAGCGAAGATCGGAATCGTGATGGTATCGGAGCCGAATGGGCCAAAGTCGATATCGCGGAAGCCTACCTGCGTTTCGCCGTCGCGGCTGGTCGCCACGCCTCTCTCGTTGCCGTTCCCGACATCGCCTTTGCCGTAATCGTAAAGCCCCGCCGAGATAAACCCGTACGGATCCTTATAGGCCGTGCCGAGACCAGTTGCCGTGAACTCCAGCTGGGAGATGAGCTTCGTCTTGTCCGTGCCGTTCCTGCTCGTGCAGCGAAGACGGAATGCGCCGTCGCCGATCGCGGTGATCTTCGCTTCAAGCCCGCTTCCTTCGACCTTGGCGATATTCGAGTCGATCCCTTCATCCGTAACGACGCGCCACTCTACGTCCCGATACGAAGTATTCTCCGGCCATAGCTTGGCCCGGACAACGATCTCTTTGGCGGATTCGTTGAAGCTCTGCCCCGCTTCGCTGACGATTTCGATCTTTCGCAGCGGAATTTCCTCCTTGCAGCCGGCCACGCATGGCAATTCTTGATTCCTTACGCTCGCGGACAGCCCTTCCGGCACCCCGCCTTCAGCCGCATAAGATACGAACTCCGCAGCCTCGGATGGCATGCCCTCGGAGGATACTTCGATTCTGATCTTCCCGGGCTGCAGCGTTGCGCCAATGATCGCCATAAGTTTGCCGCTGAACAATCTTCTGCTGACGCCCTTGTAGGGATCAAAATCAGTGCTGTCCCCATTATCGAGCCCAAGCAGCCTGCCTTCACCCGTAACCTCCACGCGTACGCGATTATTCGCGTTGTCGACGGGATGTCCCTCTTCGTCCGCCATGCCGATTTCCACGAAAATAAGATCCGTGCCGTCCGCCGCGAGATTCTCTTTGTCCGCTTGAAGAGTAATCGATTTCGCATCGCTGAAGGATCTTCGGACATCGGCAGCAATGATATTGCCCGCTTCGTCATAAGCGATCGCCTTGATCTCCCCCTGCGCGTAAGGGAGCTTCCACCAACCGACCAGCTGCGTTCCATGCTCATGATCGATCTCATGCGTTCCGACGGTCTCATCGTTGAACAGGAGCTCGATCTTTGGGGCGTTCGAGCAGACGCGAATATCGATGGTTTGCCCGTTGTTGAAGTCCCAGTACGGGAACACATGCACCATCGGATGCGTGCGGTAATCGGTCCAGGCAGCCTGATAGATATAATAGGAGTCTTTCGGGAACGTAGCCGTATCGATCTGTCCGAAATAACTGTTTTTGGTATGGTACGGGGTAGGTTCGCCGATATAGTCGAATCCCGTCCATA
Source organism: Paenibacillus harenae DSM 16969 (assembly GCF_000422465.1). Taxonomy (GTDB): domain Bacteria; phylum Bacillota; class Bacilli; order Paenibacillales; family Paenibacillaceae; genus Pristimantibacillus; species Pristimantibacillus harenae. The sequence goes on from NZ_AULV01000014.1 coordinate 120,011, forward strand.
GGAATTGGCCCAGGGAGAACGGCGTATCTCTCTCCGCCAAGATACAGGCCTCCGCGGACTTCGCCCCCCAGCTTGTCGAACTGTTCCCCAGAGCGGAGCATTGCTCGTCGTCGTCGGCCAGAATCGACTTGTCGAACGGGAAGTGATAGATGCCCCTGCTCTGAACGACCGAGGCGGTCTCGCTCCCATAGATAATCCAATCCGGATGCTCTTCATGATGCTTGCGGTAATATTTCTCCGCATAGTTATAGCCGGCAAGCTTCACGATATCGGCGCACTTCTGCGCATTCTCCCAAGGCATGTAGTTGGAGCCGATCGTCACTCTCGCGTTCTGCTTCGGATCGAACTCCTGCACATACGCCATGAGCATTCTGACGACTTCTTGCCCTCTCTCGTCCGCATGCGTATCGTAAATTTCGTTCCCGATGCTCCACATGAGCAAGCTCGGATGGTTTCGGTCCCGCAGCACCCAGCTTCTCACGTCGCGATAAGCCCACTCTTCAAAAAATCTTGCATAATCGTACGGCGTCTTGGATCGTTCCCACATGTCGAACGCTTCCGAGACGATGAACAGTCCCATCTCATCCGCCAAATCCATGAGTTCCGGAGCCGGCATATTGTGAGCCGTACGGATCGCGTTTACGCCCATCTCTTTCAAAATCACGATTCTTCTCCGCAACGCGTTGACGTTGAACGCCGCTCCCAGAGCGCCAAGATCGTGATGCTCGCAGACGCCGTTCAGCTTCAGCTTTCTCCCGTTCACCTGAAGTCCCTGCTCCGGATCGAGCACAATCGTCCGGAAGCCGAGATGCTGCGTAATCGTCTCTTGGACTACGAAAGGTTGTTCTTCAGCCGGCTCGTCCGCCCTGCTCTGCAGCCGGGTGACCAATTGGTACAGGTTGGGCTCGTCAGGGCTCCATAACAAAGGCTTCTCCACGATTAAGGTTTGGCGATTCCGCGTAATTGAGTCTCGGCCAGCCGTTACCTGCTCTGAACCGGCAGCGATCGGCTGGCCCTGATAGATGACTTGATGCGAGATGATTGCATCTTCTTCGCTGTGCACATCCGTGTCGATCTCCACGGACCAAACGTCGCCCTGCCGCTTGGTCGAGACGTACACGCCGTCCGTTGCGATATAAGAGCTGTCCCTCGTCTTCAACCAGACGTTCCGATAGATGCCCGCTCCCGAATACCATCGGCTGTTCGGACTCTGGTGCACCACCTTCACGACGATTTCGTTATCCCCTTCTGCGACGGCCTCCGTCATGTCGTGCTCGAAGGAAGAGTAACCATACTTCCATTCGCCGACCAACCGTCCGTTGACATAGACGGATGAATCCATGTATACGCCGTCGAAGCATAGCAGAAGCTGTTGTTTCCGGCTGCCGTCCTCTTTCGTCCGGGTAAACCTTTTCCGATACCAGCCGATACCGTTCTCATAAAGCGCGGTCGTTTGGTAAATCAGCCAATCATGAGGCAAATCCACCGGTTCGAAGCGCAACCCGACTTGATCCGCAGCATCCGGGCCGCTCTTGGCAAATTCCCATCCGTCGTTGAACAATTTTTTCATATTCATAGTCGATGAGCTCGCTTTCGTTTATTTTCAATAAATCAGGCGGCCTTGCCGGTCGGCAATACCCGACTTCCGGTAGAAATACGTATTAATGACGTCCCGCCATTCCTTGGCGTGCTGACTTTGCTCGGTCAAACGGAAGGCGACAAGCTCGTAATAAGCTTCGTCAATCCTGCCTCTGAGCGTTTGCCATGATTCCAACAAAGCAGCTGCTTCTTCCACGCCGTCGAAGTGCGTGTCGTAAATATGCTGGATCACCGTCTTGCCGCTCTTTAAGACATGGGTGTATGGGACATGATGGAAGAACAGCAACAGTTCATCGGGACAAAGCTCCAGTGAGTTATACGTCTCGCGCCAAGGAGAATGGTATTGCGCCGCGTATCCGGTTCCCGTCTCGATCGTTCGATCGACCCCGATGCCTTGGCAATCCGCGAAGTGGTACGTCCCCCACTTCGAATACTCGTATCCATCCACGTTCGGCCCGTAATGATGATTCGGATTGACCATCCAGCCGACGCCGAGCGGTGAGGTGTAGCTCTCATAGATCCTCCAAGACTTCAGCAGGATGTCCGAGACGACCTCTTCAACTGCCGGATCGCATCCGAGGCTGAGCCGAATCCATTCACTCGTTATCCGCTCGGCGGATAACGCCGGGTTCCAAGCCAAGCGTCCGTAACCGTACAGGTTCGCCTGGGCAAGCGGATGCCCGGTCCAGCACGCATCGTCCCCGATGTTCGATACGGCCGCCAGTCCTCCGTATGGACGGCCCTGCAAGGCGCCGCTCGCGATCTTGTCGACGGTGGAACCCTCGCCGTGGGCATGCGTATCGAAACCGAGCACCTCTTTCCATAACGGCACCAGGTAGCAGACATGCTTCTGCTGCCCCGTATATTCCTGCGTAATTTGCAGCTCCAGCATTTGGTTCGTACGGCTCAGTCCTCCGAACAAAGGCGATACCGGCTCGCGTACCTGGAAATCCATCGGCCCGTTCTTGATTTGCAGGATGACGTTGTCCGCGAAGCGGCCGTCGAGCGGCATGAAATGATCGTAGGCCGCCTTGGCGCGGTCCGTCGACCGGTCGCGCCAATCCTGAAGGCAGTTGTAGACGAAGCAGCGCCAGATGACTAACCCGCCGTGCGGAGCAAGCGCCTCCGCCAGCAGGTTCGCTCCGTCGGCATGGTCCCGTCCGTAAGTGAAAGGACCGGGACGAAATTCGGAGTCGGCCTTCACGAGAAAACCGCCGAAATCGGGAATCGCACGGTAGAGATCCGCCGCTCGTTCGGCCCACCAATTTTTCACCGATGGATCCAGGGGGTCGGCCGTTTGCAGTCCGCCGATCGCGATCGGACTCGCAAAGTTAATGCTAAGAAATAATTTGATGCCGTACGCTCCAAGAACATCCGCCATTTTCGATAACGTCTGCTCATACTCCGCGGTTATTAATTTGGTTTCTTCGCGATGAACATTGACATTATTGATCGCGATGGCGTTGATCCCGGCAGAGGCCAAGAGCCGGGCATAGTCTCGGATTCGCGCGAAGTCCTCTACAAAACCGTTGTTGCGGTAAAAAAACGATTTTCCCGCATACCCGCGTTCAATCGAACCGTCCATGTTGTCCCATTGATTGATCATCCGCAAGCCGCTCGCGGGACTCTCCGCGATGTACAGCTCGTCTATCGGCTCTCTCATCTGCATGATCCGAATCAGGTGAAAGACGCCATACAACGCGCCCCGATCCGACGCCCCGATGACCGCAATACGGTCCGGCTCTCCCTTCTCGCCTTTGAGCGTCCGAATCACATACCCTTCATCGCCGAGCGCAGCCGCACCTGAGACAACCATCTGATCGATCTCCGTATCGCCTCTGCCTGTAACGCCGATCATTACGTCCGGCATCTGACGATCTCGACTCGAAGCAAGCCCGGGTTTGTGCCCGGTCATGGCCTCAACCGCTTCCGCCAGCTCTCTTGCTGCCGTATTCAGCACTTTGGTCTGCCCGGCGATTGCGATTGCCTGGCAACGCATACGGTACGCTTCCCGCAGCACGTCCCTCTCGACCGATTCATACCGCAGCCACGCTTCATAACCCATCTTTGCGCCTGTTTCCATTTTAAAGATCCCTCCGTTTTAACGAAAGGGCCAAATGCATGATCCATTGGAACAACATGCACCCAGCCCTGTTTTATTAAAACCTATTCATAGCCCAGCAAGCTCTTCGTCTTCTGGAAGATTTCATTCGCCTGGCTCGTATACCGCTCGCTGCCGTTGGCTTCCGCTTGTGCCTTGTATTTGTCCCAGTTGTCTAAGCTTTCCTGACCGGTAATGAACTTCAAAGTCATCGTCTTGACGTAGTCGATAAGAGGCGTAGAGATGAGGTTCATCTGTTCGCTCTCCTCCGCCGTACCCATAATCGGCGGCGCCAGCTTGCGCGGCTCCCGGGTACTCAGAATCCGGTTGAAGTAATCCTTCTCTCCCTCGGTCATCTTGGACGTCTTCAGCTTCGTATTGCCCCCATACGCAAACATGCCGCCGGCAAAACCGAAATCGGCATTCAACTGCTTCGCTGCCCCTTCGTTCATCCCGTTGTAATAAATATCCGAATGAAGCACAATGTTTCCTTCTGCATCCTTGGTATAGGTTTCTCCTTCTACGCCCCATAAGCTGAGCGTCTGGCCTTCATTGGAATACCAGAACCAGTCGATGAAACGAAGCATCTTGATGAATCCTTCTTCTCCCAGATCGTCGAGCGCGTTCTGACTGACCATAATGCCGTTCTCGAGCCTTGAGGTCTCGACCTGCTGCATGCCTTTCGGACCGCCCGGTTGGACGATCATGTACAGCTCGCTGCCTTGATCCTGCATTTTGGATTTGAAATCCGCCAGCTGCTGGTAGTTCCCGTTAATGACGTAACTGTCGCCCTTAAAGAACTTCGCTTGCGCGGTATCGTTTTCCTGCGTGAAGGATTCGGGATCCATAATACCGTCAGTTACTAACTTGTTGAAATAGCCCAGGTAGCTCTTGAAATCCTCCGATGTGTCGGCGAACTGGAACTGCTGCTTCTCGTGATCGAAGGTTACGCCGTTCGACACGCCCCAACCGCCGGTTACGCCGTATTGAACGGCCGCAATATTAAGCGTGGATTCGCCCAGGAACTGGTCGGAGAAGACATACTTCGCGCCCGTATGTTCCTTGACCTTCTTCATCGCCTCGTAGAACTCCTCGTACGTCCATTTCGCTTCTTGTCCGAGGACGTCTACGCCAGCCGCTTCGAATACGTCCTTGCGGATAATGTAGGAATAACCGCCGCCGGCGACTTCCCACATGCCCGGAAGCACGTAATATTTGCCGTCTTCCTTCATCTTGGCCTTCAGATCCTCTTCCATCCCCCAATCCTTGACGGCCTTCATGTAGTTCGGCATGTATTGCACCCAGTCGCTGACGGCCACGATTTGACCGGATGCGACGAACGCCGATTCATCGTACGTTTTAGGAATAATATAAGGGGCGTCGCCGCTGTTCACCAGCAACGATTTTTGATTCTCGTATTCTGTTCTTGCCGTAATGGACAAGTCGAAGCTTACATTCGTTTTTTCTTTAATGGCGCTCCATAGTCTCCAGTCCTCTTTATAAGGGTAATTCTCATGATCGCTGTACATCATGGAATAGGATACCGGTTCATTGGAGCGGAACGTCTGATCTTCGCCGAAGGCGTAATCCGCCGGCTTGTCTTCCGTGCCCGGGTTTTCCGATGGAGCGTTCGTGCTTTTGTTTGGAGCGTTGTCGTTTCCGGACGAACATGCCGCCATAAAAACGAGCATCACAACCAGCAATACCGATACCGTTGCTTTACTGAATCTAATCATTGCTCTGCCTCCCTTATTGGTTGAAGCTTTCTTTGGTTTCGCCGAAACGGCTGCGTCCATAGAAGGACGCGTATAAGCGTTTCTGCTTGTATATAACGGATTAGGCAGTTGCCTCACCGATTATATCGATTAACCCTTTACGGCGCCGATCATCATTCCTTGCACGAAATACCTCTGTACGAAAGGATACAGGCATATAATCGGCAGCGAAGTGAGCACCATGGCGGTCGACTTGACGCTTGCCGCGATTTGGCCGGTCTGCTCGGACGCAGCCCCGATTTCGGCCGGACTAACCGCATTGTCGATAATTTGCTTCAAATACAAGGCGATCGGCCACTTCTCCTTACTCTGCAAGAAGAGCGACGGTCCGAACCAGTTGTTCCACATGCCGACGATGACGAACAACGTGATCGTTGCCAGGATCGGTTTTGATAAAGGAATCGTGATCTTGGTGAAAATTCCGAATACGCCCAGGCCGTCGACGCGGCCCGCTTCCTCCAGTTCGTTCGGCAAATTGGCGAAAAACGTCTTCATCAGGATGACATTAAACGCGCTGATCGCCCCGGGGATGACAATGGCCCAGATCGTATCCCTCATGCCCAAGGTTTTAGCGACCAGGATGTAGTTCGGGATGAGTCCGCCGCCGAAATACATCGTAAACAGCACGAACGGGATAAAAAATTTGTTAAGGCGCAGCTTCGCTTTGGAAAGAGGATAAGAAATCACGGCCGTCGCGCTTACCGCGATGAACGTGCCTAATACGGAGTACAGAATCGTATTGCCGTAGTAACGGAAGAAGTCGGGCTTGCTCAGGATGACTTCGTAGGTCTGGGTCGTGAACTCCACCGGAAAGAAGCTAACCTTCCCGGCATAGATGGCGGCCTCCGAACTGAAGGACTGCGCCACGAGATAGATGAACGGGTATAACGTGAAGAGGACGACCAGGATCATGATGAATCCGTTTACAAGATTAAAACCGTTAAAGGATAAGGTTCGCTTCATAAATAGTCTCCTTTCTACCAGAGGCTTGATTTCGTCGTGCGCTTGGATATTTCATTCGCGATTGTCACTAATATGAGGCCGATGATGCCCTCGAACAAACCAACCGCTGTCGCATAGCTGAAGTTGCCTCCGGTAATGCCCATCCGGTAAACGTAAGTGGAGATGACATCCGCCGTTTCATAGGTCAAAGGATTGTACAAGAGCAGGATTTTCTCGAAATTCGAGCCTAGAATGCTGCCGATGTCCAGGATCAAGAGCACCATGACCGTTGGCAGTATGCCTGGAATCGTGACATGCAAGGCCAGACGGAACCGGCTTGCTCCATCGATCCTCGCCGCTTCGTAGAGCTCCGTATTGATGGCGGTCATCGCCGCCAAATACAGAATCGTTCCCCATCCGAGGCTCTGCCAAATGCCCGAGGTGACGTAAATCGATGAGAACCATTCCGGCAAGGAAATGAACGAGGTCGGCTCGTGCCCGAGCCATGCCAAGAAGGCGTTAATGGGGCCGCTTAAGGAAACCATCTCCTTGACCATCCCCGCTACGATAACCATCGAGATGAAATGCGGCAGGTACGATACCGTTTGCACGAATTTCTTCCACTTCATCCACCGTATTTCATTCAATAGCAGCGCGAAAATCAAGGTGAGCGGGAATTTGACCACAAGATAACTGACGCTTAACGTTAAATCATTGAAGAATGCCCGCCAGAAGGTCGGATCCTTCATGAACATCTCGAAGTACCTGAACCCGACCCAGTCGGATCCCAAAATATTCGGCCCTCCCCTATACTTCCGGAAGGCGATAATGTTGCCGATCATCGGCGCGTACTTGAAGATAATGAAGTAGATAACGGGAATGATCAGGAATGAATACAGCTTCCATTCCTTTCTGACATGCTTCCATAGCGGGCTTGTATCTACAACATTGTCGTGCGCATGAGCTGCCATGCATGATCACATCCTTACGAATTTTTGCCCTTGCCGCGATGCGGTTGCTTGCCCCATCAATGTACCTCCCGCGCCTCTCGGCTATCAATGTTCACTATCGAACATGATGTACGATAACAAGAAAATGACGGGTGACAACTTGAAATCAAGGTTCAATTTCATGAAATCCAGCGTAAACGGCTGTCGTACCCACAAAAAAAAGACGACTTCCGGTTGACGGAAGTCATCTGTTGATATAGCGCTCATATGCTTCTTGTTTTATTTCCAGTACCCGCCCGATTCCGAGCAGCCTCAGCTGCTTCACCATCTCGTCGTAGGCCTCGATGGGATCGACGCCCAATATGATGCGAAGCTCCGCATCATTCACAAACCCGCTAATCCCGCCCATAAGCGCGGACAGCTCATTTGCTTCTTCCGTCGTCGGCGTAATGGGAGGCAGCAAGTAATTTTCGTGCTTCGTTTTTTTCCACACATCAAGGGCTTGGTTGGTCTCCTCAAACTTCCATATCAGCTGCGCGTCCCGTTGAATCATCGGATAGTTCGTTTGGTGCGCATACTGAAGCATGACTTGATCGCTTGATAACCCGTCGGGATTCGCGACGACCAGATCCGTATACGTCGGCACGCCGTTCCCCATCGTATACGTTACGCCTTCGATGCCGTACGTATTCAGCAGGCTGCCTTCTTCCGAATAGGCGTAATCCAGCCAGCGAACCGCCGCCTCTAAGTGCTTCGTGGTGGCCTTGATCGCTGCCGAGCTGGTCCCCGCATACGCGTTGTCCAGCTGCCCGAATTCCGGGATCGCCCCTTGGATCAGCGTCGGATAGGGGGCGGCGACATATCGGGCAGCCGAGTCGTTCGACTGCGCCGCGAGGTTATATTTCTCGATGTAAGCATGCCAGCCGATCGTGGCGCCGCTTGTCCCGGAAGTCATCTTCTTATCCACGGTTTCCAGATCCAGGACGGCAAAATCTTTGTCGATCAATCCTTCCTTATACCACTGGCTCATCGTCGCCAAATAATCGCGATACCCCGGCTCCAAATAACCGTATGTGACCTTCCCGTCCTTGACGTAGAAATTGCCCATCACGCCGAACGCCCCCGCAAAACCAGCCGTGCGTTCGCCCAAGAACAAGGTTCGAAACGTCACCGGAGCGGAAGCTCCTTTCTTCTCCTTGAAAGCCTTCAACATTGCGTGCCACTCGTCGATCGTCGCCGGGACGGCTAGTCCCAGCTCGTCCAGCCAATCCTTGCGAACAATCGGCCCGCCGTATACCCTGTCCGATTCGGCACGAATAAACGGAAACGCATAGTAGACGCCGCTGTCCGTCTTCACCATTTTATCGATATCCGGGTGCTGCTCCAGTACTCGCTTAAAGTTCGGCGCATACCGGTCGATGACGTCGTTCAGAGGCAAAATGTATCCTTGCTCGATTGCCTTCTCCGGACCTCCCGGATATCCAAGCCAGTTATTCATAAAGATATCCGGCAAATTCCCCGAGGCCAGAAGATAACTGAATTTATTATCCTGCATAGGGACGCCGCCGAGATGCCGTATGGCGATACCCGTTCGTTTCTCGTATTCTTGGTCGATCGCCCCCCGGTTCGGCATCCCCATATCGGGAAATTCCGTCATTAGCGTTAGCTTGGCGGTTCCTTGCATCGGATACTCGAACGGCTTGCTGTCCGCTTCCGGACTATGCCGTTCCGAATTTGTTGTTTCCTTCGGGATATTCGCCTGCGTTCGTTCTTCTCCGCTATCCCCTCCGAAGCATCCGGATGCGAACAGGGCAAAGCCGATCATCACGATCCGGCCTCTCCTCAGCCAACCGAACATTTGCGCTTTCATGGCAAACGGCCTCCTTTCTCTTCTTGCCCGCTTCCGCGAACGTCAATGAATCGTTTTATATTTCCCGGGCGTAATCCCTTCGTATTTCTTGAATACGCGAATAAAGGCATGGCCGCTCGCGAAGCCGACCCTAGACGCCGTGTCGTCGATGCTCGCCCCTTCAAGCAACAGCGCCTTGGCGGCTTCAACGCGGGTCTGGCTAATATAATCGTGCAGCCCTCGATCCGTGTGCTCGCGGAATAGCCGGGATATATATTGCGGCGACAGACGGAAGTGGTCGCCGATCATCGACACGCTCAAGTTCGTATCGCTGTAGTTCCCTCGCACGAATTCGGCCACTTTATCTCCGATCCCGATACTCGTCTGGACGGCCAGCTTGCTTCGAAGCACGCCGAATACCCGGTCTAATATTTCCAGAAGCTCTTGATGAAACTCCGTCTTCGTGGAGCAAGACAGAAGTCTCTTAAGCGGTCGCCATTCATCCCACGCGATACCGGCTTGCTCCTGATCGGGAATCGTCTTGATCAGCGTCGTCGCTACGTCAAGCAAGACACATTTCGCGATTTCCAGCGACGATTGTCTTTGGAACGCCTGGTTCACGACGTCGTCGATCATCTGCTTCGCTTTGTCGAACTCGTCGGCCTTCAAGAAATTGATCAGAACCATCTGGTCGTTCACCGTGAAGAAATAACTGCTTTCGCTCGGCTTCACGTCTCCGTACCAGATTAACATCCCTTCCCCTAGCACCATGCGGTACTCTTGAGCTTCCAGCGCCTGCAGGAACGCTTGGTGCACGCCGTCCAAGCCGGTTTGCAGATCGCTCCCCGCCGTTGTGAACCGCAGCTTATAGCGGGCTGTGATGAATTCGGATGACTGAGCCAGGGCGTCCTCCATATCCTCCTTCCACAGCTCCTCTCGATCCGGATCGACGTTCACGACCGCCGAAAGCGTACCGTCCACATCCGCGAAATGAATCGTTAAGCGGTCGCCGATCACATCGCCCAGAATATTGGACACGATAAACTGCGATATATCCAGCAGCTTAACCTCGCCCTCGACGCTCTCGATATAAAATAGCAGCACCGCGAAACGGTCGGATGTCCAGGCCAAATGATGCGCCTTTGACAGCTCCGCGAGCGGTACGTTCCGATCCGCCTGACCTTTCAATAGCCTTCCTAAATAGTAGTTCTGCAAAACCCGAAGCTGCTGATCGTGTTTATTGCTCATGTCGTCCCGCTCGCGAATCGTCTCAAGCACGCTTCTCTGTATGAACGAATACTCGTCCAAGTCGGCTCCGGCCCCCTGCAGCGGACTCCTGGAGAAGACGCTCACAAGCTGCTTGACCGGGTCATAGTTTTTGCGTGAAAAATAATAAATGACCGCTCCGCCGATCGCAACGCAAAGCAGAAGTCCGAGCACATTCATCGTCTGGATGTCCCTTGCGCGTTCCCAGAAAACGTCCGTCGGGAATACGCTCACATACTTCCACCCCGTTGTATCGGACGACTCGATCGTAATCATCGACTCCGTTCCCTGGAAAGTACCGGTGAACGTACCCGTCCCGCGGTCTTTCCACTCATGGTCAGACGAAGATACCGGCAGCGCTTCTCCGGCATTCTGAAACAGGATTTGGTCGTTCGCATCCATAATGAACACTCGCCCTTGTTCGACCCAGTCGATATTTTCAAGCATCGTCCGGATCTTCTCGATATTGAGCGGAAATAACATCGTCCCCGCCGGGCCGTCTCCCGCTTGCATCGGGAACGACCGGATGTAGGAAGGCGTGCTCGTGCTTTTTCCTTGATTCTCAACCGGCAGCAGCACGTACCGCCCCGGCTGCTCTGTCTTCATCAAGTCAAGCCAGTCCTCGTAGGCGAATTTGTCCGTCTCGTGTTTGATCTCGAAAAACATCCGCTCCTCTACATACGTCTCGCTCGAGAGCACCGCCTGGCGAACATTCGAATAGATGTATATGCCTTTAATGAAATCATTCGTGGACAGCAGTTTGTTCAGTTCCCGTTTCGTTTTATAAATAAGGTAAGCGCTTTCTTCCGAAGGATCGTTTAACAGCTCCCGGACATCCGAATGAATCGACAATTGCGCGGCCAGACTCTCCGTCTGAAGCAGCTCCCCGTCTACAATATATCTGACTTGCTGCAGCATCGCACTGCTCGCCCGTTCGATCTCGTATTCCACGATTCCTCTTGTCTGGCTATAGATAATCACGCTAAGTATAACGGGTATGAACAAAATAACGGCGTACGAAACCATCCACCGGAAAGCCACGCTTCGCGTAAAGTTACCTTTTCCCCAATGCAAAACAACTTCCCCCTTACCGCTTTCTCGATGTACAAATTCAATAGTAGCACGAAACCTCCCGGCACTTCATATGTACAAATTGGTACCCCGATGTACAGTTTGTAAACTCGCCTGCTATTCCGGCCGCATCGGCCGCTTTTGCTTCGCATCGATCGGCCTGTCTATCGCACATGCAGCGAGAACACACTCTGCCAAGGTCCATGTGATGAGATGACTGGCTTGCTTGTTCTAATAAGGATTAAGTGAAACTAACCGATTAGCCTCATTTTAGGGCAGTTGAACTACTAATGCGGGATAGCGCATCGCTGGCAGCGATTAGGTCAGGGGTGAGGGTCCCCCTCGGCTCAAAGCATAGAGGTGTGATCGGGTGAACGGTTATATCTCTGTGCTTTTGGGTACCCCGAAGGGTGAAATCCCGGTTTGAATCCCGGTTACAGGGAATATAGTTTTTCTAATGGTTGCCATTACCGTTAATTCGCCGATTTGAGACTCTTTCAAGATTTAACGGTTGTCATAGATGCTATTTCCTTGTTTTCTAATGAGTTGGGCTAATGGCAGCACAGATAGCGGTGATTATAACCGTTAGGTTTTCAAGAACGGCTTTTTGGGGCGAATAGCGATGGTGGCAACCGTTAGACCATCTTCACAACGGCCTCGTGCGGCGTCCCTACCAGCTGCTTTATCTCCTCAAGCGATTGAACCAAGTGATCCCGAACGACTAGTTTATCCATCTTAGTCTCCTCCATCTTTTGATTTAATTGATAACACCGGCGTGCCCTGATTTTCGCTAGACTCCATGATTCAGAAAAAATTCCTTTTGACGTTTCGACGTGTTGGAACACGTAGGAGTAGATTTTCAAATAAATGGATAAAGTAACAACAACATACAGAAAACTGAAAGGTATTTCATATGATCCGGGAAACGTTCTTTTCGCTTAATTTCAATTCTCTCTGGTATTTAGGGTTGGGCACGTTAAGTACCCTCCTTCTCTTCTTCGTATTATTCAAAACAAAGAATTACAGGAGCCTTCTCCTGTTTTTAGGAATGGTCGGAGCAGGTTATACGATCGAGTACTTCATCTTTGTATTGTTGGAGAGCTATGCGTTTTATCCCAAGATCATCTCCCGTGATGCTTATTATGACAGTACGATGGGGGCCCTTGCATCGAATCTCCTGACTTTGCCCGCAACAGCCGCATTAATAGCGGTATTTCGATTGAACTGGATTTGGATCGTCATTTTCACAGGGATCATAGTTGGGATTGAATGGTGGTTCACAAAATTAGGCATTTATCGCCATAATTGGTGGCGGTTTGAATACACAGCGATTGGATTGCCGATCTATTATAGCTTTGCCAAAGCCTTGTTTGCACGGCTTATGCATCCCTTAAAGGGCATCCCTTATTTTTTGACGCTGTATCTTATCACATGGGCGCTTTTTACGATTCAGTTTGTCCCTCTCTCGTTTTTCAACAGCCGAAATTTTAATCTCGGTTGGTTTGAGAACCGTTCACATGATACAACTGCTTTTTCCTCCCTATCTGGAATGCTTTCAAGCATCTTTTTTGTTTGGTCGTCGCAGTTAAAGTCAAAGTATAGTTGGCTAAAGTACCTATGGCCTGTAGCTGTCGTATTTGGCGTTAACCAATTTCTTAAAATAATCGGAGTGCTGCATAGTCTTGTATGGTGGGATTTCCTGTACTGCAGCGCTATGAATTTCATCTTACTCATCGTCATTGATGCAATAAGTAAACGTTTAAGGAACGGTCCGATCTCCGGGATGAACTAATGAAAGCCACTCTTTCGAGTGGCTGCTTTTTCTATTACGCAATTTATCGATGACGCGACTCGAAACATGCACTCAGCTTTTCATTTTCTCCAGTACCTCTATATAAAAGACCTGCAAAAATTTTTTTATGTTTACTTTACCTTTTTCAGGATTCTCCTCTTCGTCCATGACCTTCATTTTTATCCGGATATCTTGAAAATCGAAGTAAAGAGGGGCATAATGTTCAAACTTCGGGTTACTGTAATCCGTCAATCCGATCGAAGCCAAATGGGTTAACGCGGCCATAATGGTCCGCCTGATTCGCTGCTCAATCGCCTTCGTCTCTTTCTCGACATCGCTCTTGCTTTGTTTATAGGTTCGGGCGACGGATTCATACAATTCTTTCAACGGCGGAAAATCGCCTGCCTGCCGATACTCAATTAAATATTCCATTAAAGAAACGACATCTTTACTGCCGGTTTCACCGATTATCCCTAAATCCATTAGAATTGGCTTCACAACCTCGCGAGCGGTTGGTTCTCTGCGGACCGCCGGCAATTCTACGGGATCGAATTTCGCTAATGATTGCTTGATTTCAAGAATATGACGCTCGTATTTCCGCTGCTCGTTCACTTTCAACAATACGGCTTCCACTTCCAGACGGTTTATCGGCTTATGGATAAAAAACTCGATTCCTCTTTGATAAGCCAGTCCTACCACTTCTTTATTTTCAATTTGAGAAATCATAATAAACTTTCCCTTATAACCCCTGTCTTTCAATTGCGTTATCGTCTCGATCCCATCCTGATCCGGCATTAATAAATCAATCAAAACGATATCCGGCTTCAGTTCAAGAATGATACGGGTTCCCTCCGATCCTTCTCCGGCCGTGCCGGCAACCTCGCCAAGCTTGCACTGCTCAATAATGTTTTGAAGCATCCGCCTGCTAACTGCGTCGTCATCCACGATAACGAAAGATATCGACATTTGCTTCCCCCCCTTTTTGTAAAGCGGTTATCGGAAGGCGAATGAAAAATCGGGTACCGCCAGCCTTCATCGATGACTCCACTTCGATACCGCCTCCGAAGGAATGAACGATATCGCGTACGTGAGAGAGGCCAATCCCCGTTGCCGCAATTCCCTCTATATTAAACTTTGTCGTAAAACCCGGTTCAAAAATAATTTTTTTATCCTTTTCGGAAATGCCTATCCCCGAATCCGTAACCACAAACAGGATTTCGTTTTCCTTTTCCGCAGCTTCCACTCTAATCATACCACTTTTCTCTATCGCTTCTACAGCATTAGACACCAGGTTGTTAAGCACCGTCAATATAGGTATATAATGAGGGGTAAAGAAGTTTACATCCGCTTCTACTTCTATAACCATTTTTTTGCTCAGCATTTCACTATATTTTTGATTTCCTTTTACGACAAAATCGAGAATCTCCGAGAGGCTCAGGTCAACTACGATTTCACTGTCATATAATTCCAGCAAGCCTGCCAAAATACGCTGGGAATCCTTCTTCACTTCATGGATTTGCTGGGCGACCTCTAGTACTTGCCCGCTGTAGCCGCCTAGATTCTCTTCTTTTAATTTTCGGGACAGATTAAAGCTGTTTACGGTAATGGACTCAATCGTTTCCATTGATTTTCTTAAATAAAAGACTTCCCCATATAAACCTGCCCCAATATTTATCATTTGCTCCATCCGCTTTTGCTGCTCCGCATGGAGGAACCGCATTTGACTGATCGAAATGCTGCTGTACAGTCCGATTACAAAATAACTTCGCACAATTGCAATAGCTATTAATTGAAACCATTCATTGAGATGAAATGCATGTGTGTCCAGTATCATTCCGCGCACGAAGAGCTCGGTTACGTTAGACGCGAAGTCGATCGCGGAAACGATCGCGCCTAAAACAAGGGGATGATACTCGTTTATTCTTTTTTGAAACCCGCTCATTCCGAGCGCAAAAACAACATAATAAATACCGGCCGCCAAGTTATTTTGTATACTTTCCATAACAGAAAAGGAGTTTGTAGCGATCATCCATTCTCCTGCCTGAAAGACCATGCTGAACAATCCTGACATGAGCCCGATCGTTAAATAAGGCAAGTGACGCATAAATAATAGAAAACATAAAAATATACTGACACCCAGACCGATACGAAAAAAATCGCCGCTGAAGGGATTAATCTTGAATTGAGCGCCAATGGCCGTAGCCATCGCTATAGCGATCAATTGAAATCTTTCATTTTTGATAATCGTATTCATCCTGCGATCGGCTCCTGACGAGAGTCAGACATCAAATCACCTTACATGAACCTATCTTCTAATAATATATATACTAACATATATTTCACGTTAATTGAATAAATGGACGCCATCCAGAAGGTGGGATGTTATGTTTCTGTACATCGAAAATAAATAAAGCCAAACGACGATGTCATTCTTAAAGCTGTACAAGATTTTATTGCCAAGATAAACAAGACACCAATGAAGACGGTAGACAGGCTATGCATCCAACTATAAGTATTTAGTGCCGTCTATATAGTTAATTGTTCAGTCGTAGAAAAAAAACCGTCCTCGCGGACGGTCCTTTTAACGTGATCGTATGGCTGCTGTACGAATCGTGTGACTTGAACTTATTTTCAAATGAGGTCACACGATTGTATTGGCCTACTGTAACCATCCGTTTGTTTTGTTACGATTAGGGGTTAACAAACTGCCACTGCAGATTGGTACTGGAATTGCTGCTCCACAATTTCAAGTCGGAGCCATTTGCAGCATTGCCGCCGCTATCCAAATAAAGTCCGGCAGCAACATTTTTTATCCTGTAATTACTTCCGTAGGCCTCCAATACCCACCGCTGGTTGTTGCTGGTACTGTTGCTCCACTGCCCGCAAATGGAGCCGTTTGTGGTAAGACCCATACCGTCAAGATACAAACCTGTAGCGACATTCTTGATTTTATAGTAGCTTCCGTAAAATTCCATTACCCACTTCTGGTTGTTGCTGGTGCTGGCGCTCCATTGACCTGCGTTGGAGCCGTTGGTCGTACGGCCTATGCCGTCAATATACAGCCCTGTCGTCACGTTTTTCATTTTAGAAGTGTTCATGACACCCATGATCGCATCAATAATACCCTGCTGCGTTACGGCATAGGTAGAACGGTTAAACAATCCGAAACCATACTGGCCGTTGACTCCGTTATCCCAAATAACCGGTACGGAACTGTATTTCCTGGCCGTCGAGGCTACTGCTTTCGCAAATGCCGCACGGTACGTATTATTCGCGGAATCAAAGGCCGTTTTATCGATGGAACCATATTCACCGACGACCACGGGATATCCTTGCGTTACGAATTTATCGTACGTGGACTTCAACTGCGCATCCAAATAATCTTCCTGTCCCCAGGTTGATTTCTTCGAAGCGTTGGTAGCCGTTGCACCCCATTGCGTGATGTTGCCGGATTCTTCGCCGACGAAGTCCCAGGGCGAGTAATAATGAACGGAGATCATGATTCTCTTCTCGGAACTTGGAATCGTTGAGGATCTGTAATTGTCCGTAGGAAGCGCAAAACCAGTATAACCATTGTTGCCTGCCGTGTAATCAATATTCGTATTCCAACCTGGAATCAACAGCCATCTTGCCGCATTGTTTCCGCCGGTTTGTCTCACGGTGTCCACAAAGATTTGATTAAACGTATTAATATTTGAATAAATAGCGAGGTCAGGCTGTGCCCCACTATATGTCTTCCCATCGAATACTTCGTTCATTGATTCGAAGATCAAATGCTCGTTATAATTGACGAATGTATTGGCAATCTGCTGCCAAACCTTTTTAAATTTGTCTCGAATCGTATTTTGATCGCTTGCATTCGGCAACAACCAATTATCTGACGGGGTATTGGGGGTTGTAGAGTGATAGCCGTCATGGTGAATATTGAGAATGACAAACAAGCCCTCGCTGTAAGCATAATCGACAACTTCTTTCACTCTGGCCAGATACGCAGAATCAATGGTGTAATTCGGAATAGAACCGATTTTTTTCATATACGTAACAGGGATCCGAATGGATTTAAACCCTGCTGCTTTTACCTTTTGAATTAACGCTTTTGTGATAACTGGATTACCCCAAGCTGTTTCGCTAGGAACACCGTTAATATTAGCATCTAATGCGTTGCCTAAATTCCATCCTGCACCCATTTCAAAAACAACTTGTGAAGAATTCAATTGTGTAAAATCAGCTGTTTCTGCTGCTGATACTACCGGACTCCAACCGGAAATAACCGTTGCACATACCAATGCCATGGTTAACAAATAGACGCTGAATGACTTAACTTTTAACATCATGCCAAACACCTCCGTCTCTTATTTTTGTTTCTTATGAACCGGGTTCAACTAAAGAACTCCCATCCGATAGCGACTCTATTAATTCCCCCTTTCTATTTAATAGTTTCTTGGAATATCCTCCCGGAGACTGAAGTATGAGCATCTTGATTATATAAGAATAAATGCATATAATATCACCCCATAAATTGTCACAAAAATCATATAAAAATCATGAAAGCGTTTTCATAAAACTCTCTAGATCGGAACAATCGCTAATTTCCAAATGTGTATCGGTACAGTTTGATAACCTATATAATGGTTACAAAAGAGAGGAAATACTTAATAGAAGAGGTTCTATGTTAAGTCATGGTTTTACCACTATGATGATGACGTATACCATTCGGTAAAGGAGCGCGGCACCATGAAAGAAACGATATTATTGGTTGATGATGAGGAAGGCATTCTGATCATGCTGGAAAATCTGCTTCGCAAAGTAGGCTATTCCTCGATTACAAAAGCCGGTTCCGCCGCTGCGGCGCTTACGGCTGTACGAACGGCACGCTTTGATATGATCGTGCTTGATGTCATGCTTCCGGATATGGACGGGTTTTCCTTGTGTACGGAGCTGCGCAAAACCGTAACGACGCCGATTCTGTTCCTTACCGCCCGTTCCAGCGATATGGATAAGCTGCAAGGATTGTATTTGGGCGGGGACGACTATGTAACGAAACCATTCAACCCGATGGAAGTGGTGGCGCGGATTCAAGCCCATTTGAGAAGGAGCTCCCGTTATGTGTCCGATGCCGTGAGCGCCGAGGAGCTGTACCGGTACGATACGTTTACGGTTAACCGGACGAGCGGACAGCTTATCGTCAACCGCGTTGAGGTACCTTGTCCGGCGAAAGAGCTTGAACTGCTGCTCTATTTTTGCAAGCATCCGAACCGTGTGTTCACCGCCCAACAATTATATGAGCAGGTATGGGGCGCTATGGTAGAAGGTGATGAGAAAACGGTCGTGATCCACATCTCCAGACTACGAAAGAAGCTGGAGGCCGATCCGTCCGACCCGAAGCTCATCGTGACGCTAAGAGGGATCGGGTACAAGTTCGTTCCGTCCTCAGGAGGTTAAAAACTTGAATTTTATGTTTCGTATGGCGCTGCAGCTGCTGATGGCTTTCTTTTTCCTGTTTGTTTGCATACAAGTGATCGTGATCGTGGTGGCCTGGATTTTCTGGCCGGGAATGATCCAGTCCGGAAATAGCACCGGTCATTATGAGAGCTTTGTTTTGATTTTATTCACCGTCCTATTTCTTCTCACCCTGCTCCTTATTGGCTGGTATCTATGGAAGCCGGTTTATTTCTTTATGTCTTGGATCAAATGTCTGGCAAACGGCCAATATGATTTTCCGAGGCGCTGGGCCGAAATCCACTCCCGCAAAAGAGGATCGTTAAAGTTTCCATACGCCGTTTACAAGGAGCTGTTCGAGCATATACAGATGCTGGCGGGCACGCTTCAAAACAACGAGAAGGCGCTTCGAGAGTCGGAACAAATGAAACAAGTGTGGATTCGCGGCATATCACACGACTTAAAAACGCCGTTAACCTATATATCCGGTTATTCCGCCATGCTCACCAATCCGGAGTACCAATGGAGCGAAGCGGAAAAGAGAGAATTCCTCTCCGTCATTCAGCAGAAAGCCGCCCATCTTCAGGAACTTGTACAAGACCTTAATGAAAACATTCAGGGGCACATCCCTCTCTTACCCGAGACAGCGGATATCGTTGAGTTCGTACGCCGTGCAGTAGCGGACGTCAGCAGCGCTCCATGGGCGAACGGTTATCATTTTCGAATGGATTCGGAGCCGTACCCTATCCCGGTATCCTGCGACCCGAAGCTAATGATGCGCGCTATCCGCAATTTGCTCGTCAATGCCGTCGTCCATAATCCGGAAGGCACCAAGATCACTGTTCGGGTTGCACTGCTTCAGGACGGGATGACGGAGATCCGCATCGAAGATAACGGGATCGGCTTCAGCGAGACGCTGGTTAAGAATACTGCAGAAATAACATCTTCCGGCCGTTCCGGCCTGGGACTGTCCATTGCCAAGCAGCTTATTGAAGCCCATGGCGGGCAATTCATCGTCGCCAGCAAGCCAGGTGAAGGAACCTCCCTGTCCATCAGGCTGCAAGCAGCGCAAAGTTAAGGTGAAGTTGAGCTTCCGTTTACCTCATGTTTACCTGCGTTCTCTATAATAACGGTAACGACGTTAGGAAGGAGGATGTTCATTAATGATAAATCAGGCTTGGTGGTTTTCGAGAAAATGGGGGTATGCCGCGTCAATCGCGCTTATCCCCTACCTGATTTTAAAAACTCTTTGGGCGAACGGATTCGCCGTTCTGGCTACCGGGCAAGGCATTGAGCAGCTCCATGCCTCCATCCGGAGCAATGCCGATCCGTTCAGCAAAACACTGTACGCTATCGGAATCGATCCAACCGCAATACTCGCGCTGATCGCCTCACTGCTTGCGCTTGCTTTGGTTCAGAGGTGGGGACAGAAAATTCCGCGCTGGATTCTGCTCCCCCCAGCAGGTTTGGGCGGTTTATTGTTCATTACGGTTTGTTTTGTAACGTTAAATAAACTGTTTACGGGTGACATCCGTATGTCCGATAGCCCGGAATTCCATCCCTGGGTGCTCGTTCCGGTATACGGCGGCTTCTTCGCTTGGGGCGTTACGATCAGTATGGCCGCTTTGTGTTACTTCGTCAGAACGAGAAACAAGGTACCTTCCAGCGGTAACATAGCGCGCTGAAACGGAAGCTCCCGACGTAAATCGTACGGTGGGTGACGGGGTGCTAGTGAAATATTTCACAAAATAATGCTCTGCTTATCTAATTCAAAGGGGATGAACAATTATGGCTCTCAAACAACGTATTGATGTGACGCATGCAGGAACGAATATTCCGAAAGCTCCGCCGCTTCGCTGGTGGAGACATTGGCCGGAATGGACCCGCTACGCAGCGATCTTGTGGTCGGTTATTTACGGTGCGCTGGGCGTATACTGGTCGCTCGGAGGAATGGGTTTTCCATTTGGGCTGTTGAACGATCCGAATGCGGGACCCTCCTTTTCCAGACTTATGACAGCCGGGACCGCAGGACCCGTCATCGCTATCGTATGCTTTCTTGGTGTGATCGCTCTCTTGATGGGCAAGTTCAAAGCCCGGGGTTTTATCCGGACGATTCTCCTCCTATATGCTTGGAGTGCCGCAGCGGTTCTCTGCTTCACGATCCCGGACACCCGTGCACTCATCGCAGCGGCTTACGCTCCCGTTGCGCTCATAGGAGCCATTTTCGGGCAGCCGTTAGATTATTTCGAGTTCTTAACGTGGCCGGTGGTGAACCAGTTTGTCTGCCTTGCAGGCGGTTTTTTATGGGCAGCGACCGCTCTGTCCTATCAGCGCCAGACCAGAGACGCCTGCAGGTATTGCGGTCGCAAAAACAATTCGAGCCATTGGTTGGCATCGAGCTCCGCGTTGGCCTGGGGAAGGTGGATAGCCTATGTGGCGATCCTGGCCCCTGCCTATTACGATATCACCCGCATAGCATGGCTGCTGGGAATACCTCTGGGGGTGACGCCGGCATTTTTTCAAAGCCTTCAGGATTCAGGAGCGGTCTGGGCGGGAGCGGGCCTTGCCTTCGTATCCGTTGCCGGCGCAATTCTAACACACGGTCTAATCATGCCGTGGGGTGAGATCTTTCCACGTTGGATTCCGTTCCTGGCGGGGAAGCGCGTCCCTCCTGCCCTCGCGATCGTACCTGCCGGACTGGTCTCCATCATGTTAACCATTACCGGCATTCAAGTGTTATGGGGCTTCACCTTGCACGCCGATTTGCAGAATTGGGGAGCAACTACGCCGCTCCTGCTCATACCGGTATGGGGGATTGCCTTAGGGGCCGCTACGATTTTCTACTATTACCGCAGGAAGGATCGCTGCAGACATTGCACACACTCCTGAGAATGCTTGGCGCATCCGGGACTTTTTCCAACATAAAGCTACAACACATTATTACATCAAGATCTCGGTTTTTGTTTTAAAGGCTTCAAACCACTTCAAGCGATCAGCGTCCAGCGCGTCATTGTTTATCGTTCGTAAAACAATTGAAAGTCAACCAAATCAAGCTGTTTCCCCCTATGATTTGCTCCCTTTTGAAAGGAATCGAACTTGCTGCAGGAGCCGACAATCGGACTAAGATTTTTGTCTAAATATTTTTATGCACCCGGTTTATAACTCGACAGAAATTGTGTTGCATGCCTGATATACTCTAGTTAACTCTTAATACTAGTTTGGGGGGAATGGAAGAATGGAAGCTATTTTATTCTTTATCTTGAGTCTTATGATGGGAGTCAAACGCGATATGGCAAAACAGACCGATAAAGCTAAACCAGCCTGTCTTGGCAGAATCTATTCGTTTGAAGCGTACTTGATTGAGAAGCAACCGATATCCGTCTTACCGGATAGGCAGAAGAATACTGTGACGCTGCAGCCATTCATCCCCGTACAGAAAAGCTCGCAACGCAGTCCGCGTTCCGAATGGCAGATTTGGTGCGAGAATAATAGAATGTTATTCCGGAACTCCGCATAACACGACAGAAATGATGATTTGTTGTTGGTGTAACGAAGTTAATCCGATCAATAGGGAGGAATAAAAAAATGAAAGCAATTATCTACTTTTTCTGGAATCTGATGATGGGATTCAAACGAGTCGCTATTAAACTGTCCGATATGGTTACAGCAAGTCTTGTTTTAATTTATTCTTTTGAAGCGCACATGTTTGGGCATCAAAGGGCAGCCGCCTTGCCGAATAGACAGAAGCAGCATTACATGATGCTGCTGCCATCCGTCTCTATACAGAAAGACTCGCAAAATCGACCGCATATGAAAAGGCAGATATACAGCGAGTACAATAAAATGTTGTTCCGGAGTTCCGCTTGAGAAGTTATGTTCAGCATAACTTCTCTCATGTTAAAATTTGAAATCACGAATTCGCTAATCGATTTTCAAGCTTTTGCTTATGGAACCCCTTCACAATTAACCAGACTGCCAGGCTCATCTCATAAACGCCCACCGGCAGAGCAATGAGTCCTTTTGCTGCTGAGAAAGGTTCTACAATACCAAACAGTTCAAGTAATCCGGCTATGAATACTGAAACAGCTGTAATCATACCGAATAGCGCTAGCCGTTTCGGCACCAAGCCTGTTCTATAAAGTAAATAACTATACATTATCGTATTTACGCCTAGCATGAAATTCGGACCCAACATAGAAGTCCAACGATGAAAGGCTTGCAGCATGTAACCGATAGCGAGAAGATTTTCTTCCCTTTCTACGCTGCCTGCTTCATAATGTATACTAAGCTGCAACAAACCTAATATACTCACCACGCCTATTGCAATAAGAACGGCTTCCATAAAACGAAAACAAAGATATCCTAATGCCATGTGCTCATTCCAACGACGAATATAAGGGAACAGCATAACTGCTGTCCCAACTGCCGTCAGTACGAGCAAAAGATCATTGATTACACCGATTAAAACCTTCGTCTTAAATCCATCGGCTACGGACATATACCATTGCTCTGATAGTACCGGTTGATAAAAGACAACCGCTATGACTGAAGTGACCGCAGCTACGATATAAAAAATACCTAATAAAATTCCATTCTTTCTGTCTCGTGTCATTGCTTTACCTCCTGGAAATAATCAGTTGGCTGATTTTCAATGCTATACCCTTTTCGAAATATTCAGAAACACTTGATATAAGGAGTTACTATGGAACATCATGAAGTAATTGAATTGGCTTTGGATCATATTGAGAAAAACTTGCAGCAACCTTTAACCGTGGAGTCTGTTGCCCATACCTTCAACATGTCCAAATTTTATTTTCATCGGCTTTTTTCTGCCATGATGGGTTGTTCATTAAACCAATACATACTATCCAGAAGATTGAATGCATCACTAGAATTAATTCAAAACGATAATTTTTCTCTAACAGATATTGCCTACCAGCTGAACTTTGGAACTCAATCCTCATTCACCCGCGCTTTCAAACGCCAATACGGTATGGCTCCAAGCTCACTAAGAGTAAAAAATATGAACATGCCTCAAACACCAATACCTTCAGTGGTAAAAAGACCCATTAAAAACATCAATGGCGATGTTGTCGCCGATTTCACCCTAACGGAGCTCGAATCAACCAGGGTGAGCGGCATCGCTTTTGAAGTTGATCTGGCAGTTGATGATTACAAGTCGAAAATCCGATCTCTTTCAAAAATGCTATTAGATAACATTGATGAAACAATAACTGGATCCTGTTATGTCATCTATTCAAACTGCCAACCGAATTCAACCCGCTTCAGGGCCCTGTTCGGGGTTCCGCACGATATCCAGATAGATATCCCTTTTTATTTTACCGTCGATGTTCCACAGCTCTTCTGTGCCAAGTTCAAATATTTTGGTGATCTACTTGACATAGGAGATGTCTTCATAGCTGATTATGCAAGATTTTTGAAGATTTCCAAGCAGGAAACGGAGCATTCACATATCGAACTCATTCAAGTTTTTGATAACATTCACAATCTGGATTCGGCCTATCACATCTATGCGCCTGTCAAAAAACTGCCTATTGATTTAGATCTATAACATCGGCTTACAGTACTCATCATGCCCTTTATGATCCTCCTTTCGGTTTCAGTTATTATTTTGATGAACAAAAGATAACATATTAGTTGTAAAGCAGACTTTCCAAATCTTGCTGTAAACGAAAAAAAGCACCTCTTTCGAGGTGCATAATAATGATTTTTCGGGCTATCCGTAACACTACAATGGCGAAATTATACGGACTCAAATCTTTTTACCAGCGCCAATGCTTCTTCATGGCCAGGCTCATGTTTTAATAATTCTCTCGTGTAACTCAAAGCATCTTCTACTAATTCCAATTCGAAACAACAAATGGCTAGACAATAATAGACGGCGGATGTTATCTCCTCTTGGTCTTCTTGAATCGATATTTCCAAAAAACGTTTGGAGTCCTCGTACATTTCCATCTCGAACAGTAACAATCCGGCCTCAAGCGCGATATCATAACGCTGATTCATGACGTAATACGACGACCACATAAGCTGTATGCCCCGAAAAATATCCTGCTTTTCTTCATCATTCGCATCCGGTAACAGACTGGAAACCTGCTTCGTACTCTGAAAGAAAAATTCCGCGTCATATCCGCCTAAACGCCAAAAACTTAATATTTGCTGCAATTCCATGCTATCTACATGGGGATCTACCCATTCCTTCAAACTGAAAAATTCGTCCGGACCAAAGCGCTCAATACAGCGACGATAGGCTAATCTGGTTTGGAAGCAGTCCATCGGCGTATCCATGTTGATTATACAACCTACATTGATATTTTTATAATGATGCGGGGGAAATAACGCGAGAGCTCCCCTCTGTTCCAATATTTGCCGAATCGCATGGTAGTTTGCCGTTAAAGAGAAACTTCCATGAAGGATTAACTCCGGCGGATCAGCGAATTTCCAGTTTTCAAGCAAGTGATCCCCTTTGTCTGCTGTCAGCAATAGAAATCCCGCTTGGGACAATTGATTCAATCGATCTAAACAAGTTAATCCGGCGACCGGAAATAAAATATGCGAATCTTCCAATTGTTCCTGATAAGCAGCTATGACATCGCGATAAGGATAACTTTTTTGCTCGTACTCCGGCGCCCGCCGATACTCGTATTGCAAGATATTTGATCAAGTATTTCTGACGGTTTAAGTGAATCCTTACGTTCAGGATATTCGATGAAAACATCCGCTTCATAAATTTGACCTTCATCCACATAAAGCAGCTCTTGCGGAATACTATCAAAAAAGTAGTTCGCCACAATGATTAAAAGTTGTTTTAAATTTCCTTCACGAATGGCGGCGTCCGACACAATCAAATGCAGAACCGTATCTTGAACGGCATCGAATCGCGCAAAATCGAGTATTCCCTTGGCAATAAACGATTGTAGAGCCGGATGCTCCTTCCAGGCCAAAACATTGTTCATCGCCAAATCCGTCATGATATATCGAAACGAAGGTAACGCTATCCCCGCGTAGTCTATCAACCGACATAATTCGTGTAATACATGGAAAGCAAAACGCCCTGCTCCCGCCCCAAGCTCCACAATTTGGACAGGGTCTGCGCGATCTTCCTTATTTGCCCGATCTTGAAGAAACCCGAATATCATTTCTGCATATGCCGCAGCGATCAATGGATTGCACGTTATATATTGAGGAACTTGATCGTTGTTCCAAGCCTTCAATCCTTCTTCTTCATAATATTTCCGCTGAATATTCCATATCGGCGCTTCACTAAAGCGGTAACGTTGTTTATTGATACCTGTCATTTAAACCTTATCCCCTTATTTGTAAAACACCTTATCTACATTGTATTTGGCTTTGAATTCGTTAATCATATAGGTTTCATAAATTTCTCTATGGACGGGGTCCTCGACGATACAAACCTCGATTTTGGTGACTT
This sequence comes from Paenibacillus harenae DSM 16969, assembly GCF_000422465.1. Lineage (GTDB taxonomy): Bacteria > Bacillota > Bacilli > Paenibacillales > Paenibacillaceae > Pristimantibacillus > Pristimantibacillus harenae. The sequence continues at coordinate 146,248 of NZ_AULV01000014.1, forward strand.
CGCCCCTGTAATTTTTCATAATGGATACCGTATCTTCAAAATGTTTTTTGATTCTGGGTCTCAGCTTTCGTGCTTTGCCAACGAACAGAAGTTCATCCCGATCATTGTAAAACATAAAAATCCCCCCTTTTTCTCTTGAAATGAGGTGAAAGTCCGTAAACCCGTAAATATGGCTTAACTCAGGCTCTTTCTGTTTGTGTATGATGACATCCGGTGTTGGAATCGTTATTTGTATCATATCCATTCACTCCTCTTCTACTGTCTATCCTTTATTCGTATATCCTATTATAACCTCCTGTATTCATGATGTCCTCCATTACGATATGAATAATATTGTATTTAAGCTTTCTCTTTAAGCCTTCGTTTTTGAAACCGATATATAATATATACTCATTTGCTGATGAGTACCATTGGTTATCAGATCCTGGGAGGCTGCGAACATGTAATGCGGAGTTTAATGGCGAATATTAAACAGCATATCTATACAATTGTTGGACTGACATTGCTCGGTTTATTCTCTTTGGCATGTTTGAGTTACCCCTTCAAGTTGGTTCTAGGAATGGAACTCTATTTCACGAGTATTTTCACTTTTATTGCGCTTAGAATATTCGGTTGGAAAAAGGCTGTCGGCTTGGCAGTTACTGTTCAACTATTGGCTGTCGCTATTCTGCATGAATCGATGCACTTGGCGATTTTATCGCTATTGGAGCTAATAGCCGCATCTCTCTGGACATTGAAAAAAAAGAGGAGAATATTATTACCCACCCTATTGTTTTGGATCGTAATTGGCGGTCCGTACATTCTGTTGGCAGGCCTATCACAAGGACTGCATCTCAATTTCTATTTGATTCTAATTGTGGCCGTCCTCTTTATTAATGCTTTGTTTAATGCGTTATTGGTTGACGTGGCCTCGACTTATATTCCCTACACAAGGCCAAAAAGCACAGGGAGAATCCGATTATCCCGCATGCTGATAGATTTGACAGTCTTTAGTATTATCGGATCTTCCTTTTTATTTATTCTTAATACAGGTCACAACGCTGAGCGAACTATGATTTCCGATTTAGGGACACAAGCTGCTTCGACAGCAAATTCAATCCTGGAGTCTTATAAGCAATGGACAGGCGGACAAGTCCAAGCGTTGGCTCTTCGAAGCTGGGTGCAGCTTGGGCATCTGCAAGAATTGATAAGGAACTCATCAGGCTTTGCTGTGAATCAGGCAGTCTATTATGACGGCAATGGAGAATTCATAAGATCATTTCATTTCAACAATGAAGACTCGACTCTACATTGGATCGGACCGGGACATTGGACTCATATAACTGGAAATTTGCATAAATGGGAGCCCGTAAACACATTTACTAATTCCCCTGGCGAAAAATTAAGGGAGACGGCTTACGTTTATAAGCTTAATGTCGACGATTCTACCCTCTTATTGCGTTTTTCTACAGTTAAATACGCCGAAGAAGTCGTCAATTATTATCTATCGCAGTCGATAAACGTATTGTATATGGTTATGGTGATTGGCTCTCTTGCCCTTTTTTTGCATCGTTTCGTGATTCGATCCATCAGACTGTTGGCCAAAATCACAACGGATTTGCCGCAGCAAATAAGGACCACTAAATCAACGGAATGGTTCGATTCACACATTGAGGAAATTTATACTTTGATTCAGAACTTCTCATTTGTTGCTGAGCAATTAAAGCAAATTCTAAAGGAATCCAACCATCATGCTAATTACGATACCTTAACCGGACTTGCCAATCGGAGACATTTTAATGAATTCACCCAACACGTTCTTGAGGAAAGTTCAGCCCTGAAACAGAGCGTTGCCTTTATGTTTATTGATCTTGATCGATTTAAGCCTATCAATGATAAGCTTGGACATGGGGCTGGAGACGAATTGCTTGTGCAAGTAGCCGACCGTTTGAAGAAGGCTTCCGGAAGCAAGGCTTTTGCTGCGAGACTGGGCGGAGATGAATTCGTTATTGTATATCGCGATACGAGTAAGTCCGAAACTCTGGAACTGGCGTTGCACATTAGCGAACAACTTCGGATTCCGTTCATTATTAGTCGTCAAGAGGTCAATATCGGCGGGTCAATCGGAATAAGCATGACTCCAGACGATGGATTGGATGCGGAAACCGTGATTAAACACGCAGATATGGCCATGTATATCGCCAAAGAGCGGAATGACCATTCCTTTGTTTTCTATGAAGATATAGCAAAGCAATTAGTGACGGACAATTGGGATATTGCGCACGAACTCCAGTCGACGCTGGAAAACAACCGGCTCACCTTGCATTACCAGCCTATCTTAGATAATCGGACAGGTGACATTGTTAGAGTGGAAGCCTTGGCGAGATGGCCGCATCCGATTAGGGGACTCATACCGCCAAGTGATTTTATCCCGATTGCTGAACAAAAAAATATGATGGGTATTCTATCTGAATATGTGATTCGCGAAGCTTGTATACAAGGGAAACGATGGTCTGATGAAACCCAACGCAGGCTAAAGATAAGCGTTAATTTATCCAAAAACCAGTTAGCGCAACGCGAAACCGCAGAAATGATAGAAAATATATTAAATGAGACAGGCTTCGCTGCAGACCTGTTAGAAATTGAGGTAACGGAAGAGGCATTTTCCGAAGACCTTGAACTCGTTGCCGCTTCTCTCCACGATTTGCGTAATCTTGGAGTTCGAGCATGGGTTGATGATTTCGGGAAGGGTTATTCGTCCTTAGCCATAATCGATCTCCTGCCCATCCATGGTATCAAGCTGGACCGATTATTTATTCAACGGTTGTCACACAAAAACAGGTCCGTCAGCATCATTCGTCATATGATTAACCTTGCAAATGAACAAGGCTGGCAGGTCATAGGAGAGGGCATCGAGCATGAAGAGGAGGCACGGCTTCTCATTGATGCCGGATGTTACTTGCTCCAAGGCTATTACTTTGGGAAACCAATGAGCGCTTCACAGCTTACAAGGGAGTTGTGCCCACGGGAGGGAACAGGAAGGGGGAGGGAACGTGATTACTAATGCCAGGCTTCAATCGTTTACGATCATACTTTGTTTTCTGCTAGGTGTGGTCTTAGCCGGTTGTTCCATTGACTCTCCACCCGAGGATTCATTCACTTCGCCAGTTCCCAAGGCGGATTCAAGTCAAGATTCCGATACGGGGGATACACTGCGGATACTGGCAACAATGGAGAATCAAAGTTGGATCATTGACGAATATCAAAAAAAATTCCCTGGTCGAGCAGTACTTTGGGACTACGCTACAGGGGATGCTTTTCTTCAAAAGCTGGGCACAACGCCTGCCCCCGATCTGGTCATAGCCGGGAACGAACTTCTGAACGTTCTAAGCGGATTCGACTTATTTGAAGATGTCGGTATAGAGCCCTATCATGCGGGGGGACTTATTCAGAAAAAGTGGTTTAATCGTTTGACACTGACGCCATTTCAATCCATTGACGGTCAATCGCTTATTGCGATCCCGAAAGATTTTCCAATGGCAGGGACGTTCTATCGAGCCGACATACTGGAGGAATACGGCTTTCCTTCAGATCCCGAAGAGCTCGGAGAGTATATGGAGCACCCCAAAAATTGGATTCTGCTTGCCGAGACTCTTAAGTCTCATGGCATTGGGGTAATTGGTTATACGCATGATGTGCTCAATATGGCTGCGGCTGGATACGGCTATTTCGACCATCATGGAAATTACGCGAGAAACACCGCGGATTTAGTGCCGTATGCCTCACTTATGATTGATATGGAGCGCAAGGGTTTGGTTTCGAACTGGAATATGTGGGATGATAAAGGTCAACAAGCCATTAGAGATAGTAAGTTGGTTATGCTATATATGGGAGAATGGGGCTGGGACCTCATCAAACAGTGGGATCCTGATCATTACGAGCAATGGAAGTTCACTCGCCCCCCATTTAACGCCTATTGGGTTCATGGAGGATCCTTTTTCTCGATCATGAAAGCAAGCCCGAATAAAACCTCAGCATGGGAGTATGTTCAATTGTCGATGGAGATAGAGGGGCCTTACAGAGAAAGTCTTACCAGCTGGAAATGGCATTCCGGCGTTAGAAATTACCGGTCTTCGCCACTTGCGGTAAAGGCGGAGGAAATTTGGTCGAAACAGCTGCAAAATTTGGACACGGATATGTCCGGATCGCAATTGCTGCAAACAGTGGAGACCAAGACCTTAGAGGAGCTTGGAAATGATCTTAAAATTCTTAACGGATTGTTTAATCATTCGAGCCAAACAGACGTGAATCATGAGTAATATTGTACTTTAACGTTCCGAAAAACGAAAAGAAACCGTTTCTTGGTAAATGGAATCACCCCTTTACCAAAGAAACGGTTTTTACATTTTGCTCAAGGAGGCGGCGACATCCCCCTGTATAGCTTCTCCTTCCCGGGATCCGCGACCGTTCTGGCCAGCTGCCTTAAGCTTCGCTTGAGTTATCGTATTCCGTCATTGTCCGTATTAAGTCTGGAAGACCATACTTGGGTTTCAAACAGCCTTCGCTGGCTTCGGAATTCCAGCGCTGTGATGCCTTCGGTTTCCTTGAATATTTTCATAAAATGCTTCACATTTTCGAATCCAACCTGATCACTGATTTCGTACACCTTCAAATCGGAGTGCACCAGCAGCTTCTTCGCCTTGTCCAGCCTTAACCGGCGAACATAGTTCGAGAAACTCTCACCGCAATATTCTTGGAAGGCATGGCTGAAATACGAGTAATTGAGTGAAAAATGGTTAGACACGACCGCCATGTTCAAATCGTCCGCATAATGCGTCTGCAAGTAGGCGAGAACTTTTTGCATCGTATTTTGATCCGTAGACGGCGCTTGCTCCTTCCGATCTTGGATGAACCGATCCAGACTAACGAGAAGCTGCTCAACAGCTGCATAATAATGTTCATATCGATCGAAATTCCCGATATGGCCAACATAGGCGTATCTACTTAATAGGCCAAGCACTCTATTTCCGTAGATGCGGAACACCATGTCGAACAGCTCTTCATTGAGCAGCTGGCTGATCCGTTCCAGGTAGCCGATTTCACAGCTGCTAATGATACGAGCATCTAGAATTTGATCGAGAAGCTGCTTCATTTCATTCCCGCGTCCCATTCCCATCAGATTCGATAATCGTTGAATTAACTCAACAGGAACGACATACTGCTCATTGCGCTCACTTATGCTGGTGTAGTCCAGCACATCAAGTTCAGGAAGCACAATACTGTATTTCAAGGTTTGCTTCGCTTGGCTGTATGCCCTCCTTATCTGCTCTATCCCTTGAACAGACTCGCTAATCGCGATTCGCAGCTGCGACTCATATACACTCAACCTCCACCGTTCCGCCAACTGGTAGAACAAGACCGGATCGCGCGCGATCATAATCGTTCCGCCCTCACCATCACGCGTGAGCATCCAATCCATATGCCCTTGTAACAGCTCAGCGATTTGATTCCTGAAAGCAGCAGCATCCGTACTGCTAGGCTGTGATCCTCCACCGCTTCGCGTAAGCAAGCCCAGTGTATATCCAGCATCCAACCAGCTATAACCGGCCTGCTTCAGCTTGTTCTGTGATATCGCATCACCCAGATCCTTCTGGGTCAAATGCTGGGTAACTAGCTCGGCAGCAACAAGGCCGGCATCTTCACCCGCCTTGTCTGCCCGCTCTTCTCTCATCCTTATGTCCCGCATTAATTGCCCCAGAACGGCGAACAACTCGTCCCGCATCACAGGCTTCACGAGATAATCCTTCACAGCATAGCGAATCGCTTTCTGCGCATATGCGAACTCATTATAGCCAGACAACAATACAACCTCGGGTTTAACCGGATGACTTTGCAGCTGCTCGAGAAGTTCGATCCCATCCATAATTGGCATTCGGATATCTGTGAACATAATATCCGCAGGCTCCAGGCGAAGCAGCTCCAGCGCCTCTTGTCCATTCTCGGCAAATCGGTAGTTGAACAGATGAGGAAACTGTCTCTCAATTACCGATTGCAAGCCCCTCCGAATGATCTTCTCGTCGTCGACGATCAGCAAGCTAATCATAGATGTCTAATCCCCCTTCCATGACCCGATACGGCAAAGTCATCATTATGCGTGTATAGCTTCCTTCCTGACTCTCGATCTGAATCCCATATTCTGTCCCATAGCTCATCACGAGGCGTTGGTCCACATTACGCAGACCGATTCCATTGCTGTCCTGATTATTTTTGCGAACGAATAATTGCCGGACATTCTGGTAAGCGAACTCTTCCATTCGGAGCATTCGATTCAATAAGCCCAGCTTCTCTTGCGGTATGCCACAGCCGTTGTCAGTAATCTCTATGACACAAGCTTGATCACGACGGACGGCAGAGATCGTAATGACAAGATTTCCGTCACTGGAATGCATGCGGCTCATCCCATGCTTGATTGCATTCTCAACTGCGGGCTGCAGTGACATTTTGAGCGATTCCTGCTTGAGGCATTCCGGTGCAATCGACAATCGGAGATCAAGTCTTCCATCATAACGGATGTTCATGACGGCTACATAATGCTGGACCTGCTTAATCTCATCGCTAAGCATCACGTGATCCCGATTCCATTCCATCGAATACCGCATTATACCCCCTAGCGAGGTCATTATGTCCGATATAAGGAACTGCCCTTCGATCTCCGCCAGCATCTTGACGTTCTCCAGCGTATTGTAGAGGAAGTGGGAATCGATCTGGTTCTTCAGCGCCCGAAGCTCAGCTTCTTTGCCTGCCGCCTGCCTAGCTGCCTGCTCTTGAATGAGCTCGTTAATCTTCAGAATGAGCTTGCGGTAATGCAAGCCCAGCTCTCCTACCTCATCGGTGCCGGTAATCGGCGGCAGCTCGACATCGAAGTTACCGCTTCTTACCTGTTTCATCGATTCTCTTAACGCCTTAAGCCTGCGCAAAATCATCGCCTGCATCGAGTAAGACAGCAGTACGAGAAATGCTGCCAGTAACGAAATGAGTAAAATATAACGAACTCTCGAATGTTGAATGCCTTCCAACGTGTCCGCAAGACTAACCATACTGATCAGGTGTACGTCGATCGATGGAATGTAGATCTGAGATGCCAAGTAGGATTGACCATCAATCTTAAACTGTACCGTCTCGCAATCTGTATTGCACGTCAGATTCACGCTGTTCATCAATTGCTCCGCGCTGTGCTGCTCGAACACAGGTGAAGCCTTCAAGCTGAATACCTGTCCGCTCCTGGCTACTACGATAAGCTGGGAGTTCATGTCCTGCACACTACTGAACGTTTGGGAGAAGAAATTCGACAGCTTCATCGTTATCTCTAGAATCCCGTTATGTGTTGCGTTGTCCGCATATTTGAATTCCTGCAAGTACGTCATGAAAGGCTCTTCCGGCGATACTTCGGATGGCGCACCGGTGAGGGCGACGTTCTCCTGTATCTCCCACCAGGGCAAACCGCTCTGCTTCATCACCTCATCATGCCAGGGCTTGTCCTGAATACGTGATTCCTGCAGGATGACTGGCCAAATCTCATTCACATAAGGGTTGTCTGTGAACAACCGGACATTCGCAATTCGTGGATTGTTGAACAAAAAATATTGAAAGCTGTTGACCACATTATACTTAATATGAAGAACACGCGCTGCATCCTGAATTTGTTCAATTTGCAAATAATTATTCATTTCCCGATTGGATAACGCAAGCTGACCGGTCCATCCCATCAGCTCCATGTTATTCTCAATGTTCGTCTTCTCGACCGCCAGCGCATTCTCGTTGTTCTTCGTCAATTCTCTCATTGCCTTAGCGGACTCTTCATTGAGCGTATACCAGGAGAATAGAACAACCGGTATGATGATAACGAACACAAATGACAGAATCAGTTTAACTTGAAGCGAAAGTTTAAACGTAAATGCACTTATCCCCAATAACCGACGGATTGCAGCGAATCCCATCTCCTGCTTCACATCCTACTGCTTCCTCTATAGAACTATTGATTGAGCGACGCCTTCAGCTTCTGTACATTTCGTTCATAGGCTGCTTGGCGGCTGGCTACGATGGCTTCATATTCGGGATCCTCGGTAATGCTGTTCATGAATTCGGCGAACAGTTGGTCGAATTCAGCATCCGACTTGGACATCAGAAGCTTCGGCAGCGTCTTGGCCCAGAGCCGCACGTGTTGATCTTCCGCAATACCTTCCTTCGTTGTCGGGTCCGGATCCAGAATGTCGAACTCGCTCATGCTGATCGCCTTGCCCTTCGTCCAATCGGCAATTTGTTTGGCAGGCTCTGCATCCATCCCCGTCATCCATGCTAGTTTCATGTTCGTATCCATTAGCATCCAGTACATATAAGAACCGCCATATTTGCTATCGAACGCTTGGCGGTCGGAGTTGAGCAGATGCAAGACCTCCGGCAGGAACTGATCTTTGCCGTCTATCGTATCGTAGGTAACGCCCTTCTCTCCTAAGTGTAGATCCTTGTTTCCCTCTTCGCTGAGCAAATAGCTAAGGAAGGCAATTGCCCGCTTCTTATCCTTGACGTTCTTCGAGATGAGCGTCACCGTCCAACCGGAGATGCCATTTCCTGCAAGTGTTGGCGCATCATGCGCATCATTCGCCGGACCATCAATCGCGATATACACCTTATTCGGGTCCTTCTGATACAACGCTTGGTTAATTTCAGTAAAATCAGACCACTGATACAGCATGGCAAAATAGCGCCCTTGCGATATTTTTTCATCCTTTTCCAGTCGTTTTTCATCAAGATAGACATCTGTCGGCATCAATCCGTCCTCATTCGCTTGGCGGAACACCTTCAGCCATTTCAGATAGGTTGGATCGCTTCGACGGTCGTACAGTTTGCCGTTTTTCTGCTGCGGAATGGCTAGGAAGTTCTGAAGATACGCATCCAGCGAATAGTTGCCGGTTTCCGTAAATTCATGCAGGCCGATCGGAATGAGCGGCTGGCCGTCCACTTCCGGAAACTTCTCCTTCGCAGCCTTCAGCGCGCCGAGAAACCCTTCCGGCGTGCTCATATCCGGTTTCCCAAGTGCTTCATACATGTCTTTCCGAACAACAAAGCTCTGGTTAGACGTAAAAAACTGACCATATTTTCGATAATCCGCAGGGGATGAAGATGCATTCGGGTAGCCATACACATTGCCGTCAGCCTGTGTATACCAGCTAAGCTTCGCGGGGTCTGCGACTTTAAAGAAATAAGGATCATACTGATCCGCCAGCTCATTCAATGGAAGCATCATATCTCCCTTAATCATCTTCTGCACGGCTTCCTCGTACCAGCCCAGCGTGATGAAGTCAGGGAGCGACCTTGCCGCCATCATCGTATTGAGCTTCTCGCTGGCCTCGCCAGCAGGCACAATAAAGTTCAAGCTGACGCCCGTCTTCTTCGTTATATAATCGGAAACGACGTTGCCTCCCCACTTGCTGTTGAACCAATCGAAATTGATATACCAGTCAAACGTAATCGGTGTCGTATCCAGCTTCCAGGCAGGCTCATCCGGAGAACGCTTCTTTTGAGAAGCATCTGACTCCATAAGATTGGCGTTGGAGTTCGTATGATCCTCGGCACTGCCATTGCTCGATGTGCCGTTGTTCCCGGAACAAGCCGCTAACGTCCAACACGTCATCATAGCTAGCAACAGCATTGCCGATTTACGCATTTTATTCATTCAAATTGCTCCTTATTCAGTGTAGGTTGTACAGCTTAATATTCCATTATAGCAATATATACACATGCAAAAAAACGGGCTGGCGCTTCACAACCCTCAATTTAGTATAACGTTTCCTACACGCAATAGAAAGAGCTCATGATAGGGTTACTATATTTTAAATTTCCTGCGCCGCCAACGCGAATAAGCGAGTACGACAAGGAAATATTCCTTCGTCTTACTCGCTTTCGTTAACTATGGACAGCCAATAGCAGCTGTTTTTTCCATAACTCAATATAGATTGGAGGGTTCTAGAAAAAAATCGATACATTTCTGAACAGAAGGATTATTGTAATGATACTTTTTAAAAATAAGCTTGATCTCACGAACAGGCGTTGGATCTACGAGACGAATCATTTTCAATTGCTGACCAGAAAAGCTTTCAATTAAAGAAGCAGGTAAAATAGCTACCCCCATCTTTTGCAGTACCATAGAAAGAAGAATTGCCGTGGAAGTTGACTCAAACTTTGATTGCAAGGATTTGGCGATCTTAGCGCTGAATGTATGAAGATGCTCGATTAAACTTATGTCCCCAACAAATAAGGAAGTTTCTAAATCTTCTAGCTCTTGAAAAGAAACAAAGGTTCGATCTGCCCATGGATGATCCGCATATACGACCAATGCTTGTTCTTCTTTATACAGGTGCATCATATGAATTTCTTTGTTTGGATCATGATTGTCGGTAATGCCAATATCGATACTACTATTCAATAATTGCTGTGATGTATTTTCTGCACTGGAAAATTTTAATGTAAAATCAGGATACTGTTCATGGAATTTCAAAAAACGGGGTATTAAACTAAAAAAATCCATAAGCGAGATGCCTATCGAAAGTTTATTTACCCGAGCCCGAGCATTGCGCAACTCGTAAGTTTCTTTCTTCGATTCTTCAATGAGCCTCATTACGGAAAGAGCTTTTTCGTAAAGTATTTCCCCGTCAGCTGTAATTTTCACCCCTCTACCCGCTCTCTCAAACAAAGGGCTTCCAACTTCTACCTCTAGAAAGCGGATCTGTTGACTTATAGTAGGTTGAGAAATCATTAAAACTTCTGCAGCCTTAGTAAAACTTCCTTCTTTGCAAATTTGAATGAAACATTCTAATTGCCTGAACATGAAAGATTCACCTCAACCTCACTTACATATGAATCCATCTCTTGAATGAATATGCGTACACTGGACCTCATAGTAACGGCATTAAGATATACAAGAGATATATCCCAACAAGGAATATGGCCTTCTAATTTTACAATGCACAAAGAATCGTCCCTTAGACTTTCGAGCAACGATGTTGGTATAAGAGCTGCTCCAAGTCCACGACGAACCCAATGAATCAATACTGAAGTGGAGGACGTTTCTATTATCGACTTCAAGGTAAACCCACAAGAGAGACAATACATTTCAATTAATGATTTGTTTTGTTCTCGGAACATGATCGAATTCATTTGCTTTAAAGATCGAAATGAAATCGAAGATTTATCGGCCAAAGGATGTTCGGAGTGAATCAATAGCGCCATTTCTTGTTTATACAAATGAGTCGAAATGATCGAAGCGTCAGAAATCGGATATGCAGTGATTCCAATGTCTACCTTTTGTTCCAAAACTTTATTCTCGGTATCCTCTGCATCGATAATTTTCAATAAAATATTCGGGTACTTTTGGTGAAATCTCATGAAGTAAGGAGCAAGATATTCAAGTTCAGCAGGACAACATCCAATAGAAATTGTTTCTCCGGATTTATTGTTTCGGCCATATATTTCATTTCGCGCCCCTTCAAGAAGATCCATAATAGCGTTACCCTTATTCAAGAGAATTTTTCCCGCTTCCGTTACTTCAACTCCCCTACTTACCCGATCGAACAATTGAATATTATACTCGTCTTCCAAAACCCGAATTTGCTGACTTAGTGTAGGCTGAGTCACACCTAATTCTTCTTTAGCTTTGGTGAAACTTCCCGATTTGCATATTTGAATAAAATATTCAAGTTGGCGCAATTCCATAATGTATCCCCCCTTAGTTATCCGTTCCAACCCAACTGATCATTCGTAATAGCTATAAAGTTATTTCGAATAAAAAAATCGTTCCTCATTGCGAGTGATATGCCCCTCCTTAGAATTGACATTGGAAAAAAGCTGAGCGATAGCCGCCTTGATGGGTATTGCCTTTCTGGTGCATTCGGGGTGATGTGCTATATAAACATTATAAGAAGAAACCTGCCATTTAATATATCCGCTAGGTTTCAGGTGAAGGTTGCTAGATTTTAGGGTTGGTGCGTTGGGAACACTATGCGTGTAGTCTGAAAATATGAAGAGCCCGCTTCTCGTTAGGAAGCAGGCTCTTCTTTTACAGCATATAGTCATTGTATTCGTCCAGCCATTCGTTTACTTGGACTGGTATCACTTTTCATCTACTTAATGTCCCTCACTACCGCCGAACATTTCTTGCGAGTAAATAATACCTAGACCGTATGCGCCGCCGTGTTCTTTAGCAATATCTGTTGTCGCTTTGTACGTTTCGGAACGTGCCCAGTCGCGTTGCAGTTCCAGTAGGTACTGTTCCCAAGTGATCGGTGCGGCGCCCGCTTGAATCATGCGCTCGATGGCCATATCGTGCGCTTCTTCTGTGACACCGCCTGAAGTATCGGTTACGATGTATACTTCATATCCTTGATCGATCGCGGAAAGAACAGCTGATAAGTCGCAAACCTCTGTCCATAGACCGGAAACGACAAGCTTGTTCTTACCATAGCTGTTCACTTTATCAACAACTCGTTGATCTTCCCAAGCATTCATTGTTGTGCGGTCAATTGGCTTCTGCTCAGGGAATACCGCTTGGATTTCCGGGAAAATCGGTCCGCTGAACGACTCTGCAGCAACAGTAGTCAGAACGGTCGGCACCTTGAAAGCTTTAGCTGCTTTGGCAAGTCCGGTCACGTTATTGCGCAATTCCTGGATGTCAATCGATGATGTACCAAATGCCATTTGCGGTTGGTGGTCGATCATGAGCAAGGTATGGTTCGTTGGCGTCAGCAATCTTGAAGACGGAACCGCCTTTGCCTTAATGGCAGGTGAGCTAGCACCAACTGTTTCCATCTTTGCAATGAGAATCGATCCGAATGCGCTTGTCGATACGACAGCAGTTAAAAGTGCTAGAGTTGTAATGCGGCTTGAAAGTAATTTTTTCATGGTTATTAGCTCCTTTTATATTGAATAATAGAACTCTTGTCTTTATAGTATGAAATCGACATCTATCGATCAATTCTATTTTTCCTATACGTTCTATAGGTTTAAACTATAGGGTCATTCGATCGACTACATCGTATAAGAACTCCCTATTGCGTTATTTAATGCTCGTATCAAACTATCTCGAAACAAGAAAAGCAGCAACTTCAGCTAGCCGAGAAGCGTAACCCCACTCATTATCATACCAAGCGGCTACGGATACAAGCTCGCCCTGCACTTGCGTCAATGGCAGATCAATAATCGATGAATGAGGATCTCCTACAATACGGGAAGAGGCCCATTCACCCTCCAATATGTTTAGAATTCCCTTAAGCTCACCTTCCTTAGCAGCAAGGCGGAACATTTCATTGATCTCCTGAACGGAGCATGATATCTCTGTTATCAGATTAAGCTCAGCAATGCTGCCTGTGCGAGTTGGGATTCGGTAGGCCTTTCCAGTAATTTGGAGATCACTCCAAATAAACTTGAGAGCCTTTGCTGCTCCCGAAGATGATGGAATAATATTTTCAGCTGCTGCCCAAGAATCACGCCGGTCCTTCATAGGCTGATCTGTTAATGATTGTGTATTGGTATACGAATGAACCGTTGAAAACAAACCATATTTAAGGCCGTAATTTTCCCTAACTAATTTCACCACTGGTGCCAGCGCATTGGTTGTACAGCTCGCCATACTGATAATTTTATGCTTATCCGGATCGAAGCTGCCCAGATTAATCCCTTTAAGTAATACGGCGTCGCAATCTTCGAGACTTTTACTAGGTCCGCTGACAAGCACTCGCTTAGCGCCACGATCCAAGTGCAAATGTGCAACAGGTCTGGTTACAGCACGCCCCGTACAGTCAATCACCAACTCAACACCCAATTCTCTCCAATTAGGAACTTCGCTGGACGAATTCAAATACCGGATTTCTCGGCCGCCTATGATGATAGCTCCTTCTTGACTGGAAACCGCTTCTTGCCAACGCTTGTAATTCGTGTCAACCTCAAAAAGCGCCGCAAGTGTAGATTCATCTTTAATATCAGAGATAGAATACGGTACAAAGAGCCTCTCCTGAAGTGCTGCTCTAAGTAATTGCCGACCGATTCGTCCGAACCCAAATATTGCAATTTTGCCCATGATATCCTCCCATTGTGGTGAAGAAATGACCTGCAAGGAAAACTAACTTTTTTAAGACCTTCCAATAGCGTTAGTAATTCTTTTGTCTCATGCGGAGGGGATACCGAATCATTCATTCCAGCACCAATGAATATAGGTGTTTGCGATAATTCCGGCAGTGTTACACCGCGACGAGGAACCATGGGATGGAATAAAATCGCACCTCTAAGAGAAATGTTGCCAGGTTCGATCTTGAATCTTTTCGATAATATGTTTCATTGCTTGATTGACTCCAATTCCCGTACTTGAATAGGGGTCAGGTTCTTTTCAATTTCAGCACGGCTGTCTTCAAACCATGATGGCAGCATTAATGCCTCGCCCAGATGATCTTCAAGCTCATCATTTGCGAACCCTGGCGGATCTGTCGCGATTTCAAACAAAATGCCGCCTTGTTCACGAAAATAGATAGCATGGAAATACTGGCGGTCAATAATCGGTGTAGGATGAAAGCCGCTACTTTCCACATGGCTTCTCCAAGCATTGTGGTCTTCGATATCCTTGGCTCGCCACGCGATATGGTGAACGGTGCCTGCACCGGGGATCCCCCATTCCATGGGCTCCGTACTCACATCAATGAGGTTGCCGATGTCTCCTTCAGCCTTATAGCGAATAAAGTCACCATCCTGCCCTACCTTTTCAAGACCTAAAACGTCCTCAAGAACCTGCATGGTCTTTGTGGATGCAGTGCTGTATAGTACCGCGCCCCCAAATCCTTTGATAGCCTTATCCGTTGGAATACCTCCGAATGACCATGTATTGAGAGCTCCTTCTTCCCGTTCAACGATCTCTAACTGCAGACCGTCACGATCGAGAAATTCGATATAGTTCTCGGAAAAACGGGTGCTTTCTGAGAAAGAAATATCGAACGCTGCGAGGCGTCCTTTCCAAAAATCAAGTGCGTCAATTGGTACTGCGTATGTTGTTGTACCTACTTGTCCTCCTCCTATGCGGCCTTTACGAGAATGTTCGTGCGGGAAGAACGTAATAATGGTTCCAGGGCTGCCTTTTTCATTGCCGAAGTACAAATGGTAGACTTCGGGTGCGTCAAAGTTAATTGTTTTTTTTACAAGACGAAGGCCTAGGACTCCAGCATAAAAATCTACATTTCTCTGCGGATCTTGTACGAAAGAAGTAATATGATGGATGCCAACCGTTTTCTTTATGGTATTACTCATCTTTCGAAACACTCCTTCTTTTTGAATTTTCGATTTTTCTAATATCTGAACCTACTCCTGATTCAAATCATATAGAATAGTGCAACAACGAACAATTCCATTATTTCTATACTTGTATAGCTAATTACTATATCTTTCGCATTAATCACTATAGTCCACATACAAAAAAGCCGGTGATTTTCCCCGGCTTTTTGCGATAACCTAACAGATTAGAAAACGGATCAAGATTAACCCAAGAATGATTTCAACATCCATACATGCTTTTCCAGTGAGCTATGAATGGCCAAGAGCATATCTCCGGTTGTCTCATCACCCTCACGGTTAGCGATACTCATACCCTCTTTAAGCTCATTAACAATAGTTTCAAAATCAGCTGCAAGCGTGCGAACCATCTCAGTTGCGCTCTCATTACCCACTGCATCTTTTACCGTTGCGGTTTCAATAATTTCACGCAAAGTCGCTACGGGGCTGCCGCCTAATGCCAGTAACCGCTCGGCAAGATTGTCCACATGAAGCGCAGCTTCCGTATATAGTTCTTCAAACTTCAAATGTAAAGTGAAGAACTGTGGACCTTTAACATACCAGTGATAGTTATGGAGTTTGGTGAACAAAAGACTCCAATTCGCTATCTGTGTGTTTAGCACTTGCGTAATTATATCAGACATAAAAAGCTCCTTTCCAATCTAACGTCGATTTCAAGGAACTACTATAGCACGGCAACCAATTTGTGTATACTTGAATATTTCAGACTCTCAAACTGGATTTTAAATATAAGATTAGGCTATATGAAACATAGAAAAATCGATATTGATCGTCCGAACCAATGTTTATAAGATGGTGTTACATATCTAGCCTTTGGAAATTCGTTAACTTAGACTCCTTGACTGGATAAATCTGACCAAATACAAAGGAGAATTTGAATGAGAGTACGTTTCATAAAAAAAGAGGAACACTCTGAAAAAAGGGGGCTCACTTTTGATTAATCCCGTGAAGTCAATAGCACCGCGTTATAAACTCATGACCCTTATTCTATTCTTCTGCTCATTGATTGTTGTCTCTTCGGTTTATTTAACATTACCCCTGCTCTCTGTATTTGAGGACGAATTCCAGATTTCATCATCCAAAGCAGCCTGGGCGGGCAGCGCCTTTTCTTTTGCTTTTGCTGGTGGAGGACTCCTGTTCGGTGGTCTTTCTGATCGCTATGGACGAAAAAAAATGATGATATCGGGGTTATGTTTGCTCACAGCTACAACTCTTGTTATCGGAACGATTGATGAGTTTCAATGGCTTATTGTTCTAAGGGTTCTTCAGGGATTGGCAGCATCCATGTTTCCGCCTTCAGTGTTAGCCTATGCTATAGAGATGTTCCCAACGAATAAAAGGGTAACGATCCTCGGCTTTATAAGCACCGCCTTTTTAATGGCCAGTATTGTAGGACAGATTTATAGCAGCATCGTCGTATTGGAACTAAGCTGGAACTATGTATTTTATATCCTAGGTCCAGTGTATTTTGTTTCATTTATTTTGATTGCAATATTTATACCTAACGATAAAACCCAGAAGCCGGTAGGCAGCTTCTTCACTCCCTTTAGGCATATTGGGGGTATTTTCAAGAAAAAAGGGTTGCCACTCTGTTACATCATTTCAGCAACTCTCTTTATTTCACTTGTCGGGTTCTTCTCCACGCTTGGAAGTTTTCTAAGCAGCTCTCTTTTCGGTCTAAGCCATCAGGAAATTCTATGGGTTCGTGCAGTTGGTATCATCGGCATGTTCATTTCCCCGTTTGATGGGAGGTTAGTCGCTAAGATTGGTGTTAAAAATGTTCTATGGTGTGGTTTGATTTTGGCCAGTATTGGACTTGGTCTGGTTGGCGTCTGGGAGAACCTCGCATTTTTAATCTTAGCGAGTATTGTTTTTACTGCTGGCATCGCGATGGCCCTTCCCGCCTTGATATCATTAATAGGTACTCTGGCTGGTGAGTTAAGAGCTAGCGCTCTTTCTTTCCATATGTTTATGCTTTTCATTGGCGCTTCACTTGCTCCCATCGTCTCCATTTATCTGATCGGCACCGTTAGTCATATGTTCACTTTCGTAATATTGGCTGGATTACTGCTCTTAAGCACGGTTGTCCCATTCTATATTCGGTTAGAGAAAAAGGAAAAAATCATTACCCCGATCAATCAGCATAAGCAAACTAACGTTTAGAATTATTTATAAGCCAAATGAAATAACGGTAAGCAGAAAGGCGATCTCGCATAGCTGAGATCGCCTTTGGTTTATATCATGTTTTCAGATCTTCTTAGCCTGTTATTCGTAATGGCCCATTATCGTTGACTTTGATCGTAACATCGGACATGATGATCTTACCTGCCTCTCGGTTATTTTAGTTAGAAGACAAAGCAATCCAAGTCACAGAAACCGCTACCATGATTATGGTTACACCTATGATGGAGATGGACCTGTTGAGGTGTATGGACGCCTGAACCTCCCCCATAATTGGTCCCATTGTAATAGCCTCCAAAGAAATTATGCGGAGACCAGTCTGGACTCGCTTTGGGAGCTGCCGGCGACAAAGATTGAAATTCGGAAGTACCGTAGACAATCTTACCGCCCACGACTGTAAAGACAGATTCGATTTTCTTAATATCTTCTTCGGATACACGGAAGAAATTCTCAGAAAGAATGGTAAAATCAGCATAGTGACCTTCCTTGATCTGCCCTTTCACATCTTCTTCCTTTGAAAACCATGCATTCCCCGTAGTATACATCCGAAGCGCTTGGTGTCTCTCTACACGATTAGAAGCAGGATACAGGGTTAACCCTCCCAGTGTTTTACCCGTCACTAGCCAGTATAAGGCTACCCAAGGATTATAACTAGCTACTCTGGTGGCATCAGTCCCCACACCAACGCGCAATCCGGACTTCATCATCTTGGTTATCGGAGGAGCATTTTCGGCTGCTTTTGCCCCATATCTATCCACAAAATATTCACCCTGGAAAGCCATCCTGCTTTGAACCGCGATCGATCCTCCTAATGCAACGACCCGTTCCAAATCCTCCTCATGAATCGTTTCGGCATGATCCAGAATCCAGCGTAAGTCTTTAAATGGCACCTCTTTATTCACGAGTTCAAATACATCGAGAAAACGTTTAATCGACTCTCCATAGGTTGCATGAAGACGAAATGGCCAGCGTTGTTGAACGAGATGCTGAGTTACTTCGAATAGTTCGTCTTCTAATACGGCTGGAAGTTCCGGACGGGGTTCGACAAAATCTTCGAAGTCTGCTGCACTATAAACAAGCATTTCACCGGCACCGTTATGGCGATAGTAGGAACTTCCCGTATAAGGCTGTGACGTAGCGGTCCATGCTTTAAAATCACTCAATTCATTCTTGGGATGCTGAGTGAATAAATTATACGCAGTGCGAACCGTAATTTCTCCACGTTTATCAAGTTCATCAAACACTTGATAGTCATCGGGATAATTCTGAAAGCCCCCTCCAGCGTCAATAACACTTGTAACTCCGAATCGATTCAATTCCCTCATGAAAAGTCGGGTTGAATTCATTTGGTCCTCGTATGAGAGTTTTGGCCCTTTAGCTAAGGTTGCATACAAAATAGTTGCATTAGGCCGAGCGATGAGCATTCCTGTAGGATTACCTTGACTATCCCTTTGGATTTCTCCACCTGGTGGATTAGGTGTATCTTTTGTATACCCGATTACTCGCAAGGCAGCTTTGTTCAAAAAAGCTTGGCGGTAAAGATTGAGGATAAACACGGGGGTTTCTGGAGCAATTCGATTGATTTCATCTAGAGTTGGCATCCGGCGTTCCATGAATTGAAACTCTGTCCATCCGCCTACAACACGGACCCAGTGAGGTGCTGGTGTACGATCAACCTGCTTTTTCAACATACGCAATGCATCCGCTACTGATGGCACCCCATCCCAGCGAAGCTCGAGGTTATAGTTAAGACCGCCACGAATGAGATGAATATGGGAATCGTTCAAGCCCGGTATTAACATTCGTTTGTTTGCGTTCACAACCTGTGTGGATGATCCAACATATTTCATGATTTCGGCATCATCTCCCACAGCCAGAAATTTGCCATCCTTAACTGCAACTGCCGATGCTGCAGGTTTTGAATCGTCCATCGTTACGATACTGGCATTATGAATAACCAAACTAGCTTCATCTACTTTTGTTTTCTCAGACATGATTTAGTTCTCCTTTGAAATTTTTTTGTGTTAGTTGTGGCTAAACCAAAGTTTTATCCATGGAATCAACCTCTGCCCTAGAAACATACCAAGGAGACCAATCAGTCCCAAAAAAGGCGGTGCAGGAGAGGGGATCCGAAACGATTGAAAAACAACGCCAATTACAATACCAGTAGCTAAAGCTAGAAACATAGTGCCCCACATCGTCATATCCTCCTTCAGCCCTTTCAGTTGTTTTGTTCTTACAAGCTAGCCTTCTATTCATAAGTTTATAAAACAGCATTCTTACTAGCAATAAGGCTTTCTCTATAGCAGCCATAGGAATTGCTTATGCAAATAATTTGTAAAACTTTTGATATGTATAGTTTTTCCCTATGCATTATATAGAAAAATGAAGATTGTTTGCACAATTACATTTCAATAGACTAGATACATGCAGCAGGATTTACGATTTTATGGACCTGTTGCAATAAAATAGGGGAAGCGGGGATTATTGTATGTTTAATGGAAAGTCCGATTTACTTACGGCTGAAAACTCAGCTATTATTCTTGTAGACCATCAGCCTCAAATGCTATTTGGTGTACAAAGTGCTGATCGCCAAACTATCATTAACAATACGGTTGCACTTGCAAAAACGGCTAAAGTTTTCAATGCACCAATCATTCTTACAACTGTTGCTGCTGAATCATTTTCAGGTCCTATTCATCCGCATATTCAAGACGTTTTTCCTAACCAAAAACCGATTGACCGTACAAACATGAACTCTTGGGAAGACGAAAACTTCGTGTCGGCTGTGAAACAAACAGGTCGCAAGAAGCTGATTATGGCAGCTCTTTGGACGGAAGTTTGTCTTGCTTTCCCTACAGTTTCAGCCATCAAAGATGGATATGAAGTGTACATTGTAACGGACGCTTCAGGTGGGACTACCACGGAAGCACATGACATGGCCGTTCAACGCATGATACAAGCGGGAGCAATTCCCGTTACTTGGATGTCTGTTCTTCTTGAGTATCAACGCGATTGGGCACATCAAGAAACGTATGATGCAGTCTTGGAGATTGCTATGCAACACGGTGGTGCCTACGGTACGGGTATTGTGTATGCTCAAACGATGTTTGGTGGCCACGAGTAATACTCATACCAAAAGAGACAGGAAGTGAAGTCTAATGGCTAAATTAACAGTCGGAACAGAAAACGGTCAACCCATTGAATTATATTTTGAGGATCTTGGCGCAGGCAAACCTGTAGTTTTGATCCATGGCTGGCCGCTGAGCGGGCGCTCGTGGGAGAGTCAAGTTCCAGCGCTCATCGATGCAGGTTACCGCGTGATTACCTATGACCGCCGCGGATTCGGACAATCCTCTCAACCGTGGAACGGTTACGACTATGATACGTTTGCAATGGATCTCCACAAGCTAATTGAACATCTAGACCTCAAGGACGTGACACTGGTCGGATTTTCGATGGGTGGCGGAGAGGTTGCCCGTTACGTTGGCACATACGGAACAAGCCGTGTCAAAAAAGCCGTGTTGGCTGCTGCGGTTCCGCCGTTCTTCTACAAATCCGCCGAGCATCCGGAAGGCGGTCTGGATGAAGCCACCATTAAGGGCTTCCAAGACGGTTTGAAAAAAGACCGTGTCGCCTTCCTTGACGGCTTCACTCACAATTTCTTTAAAGCAGGGGATAGAACCGACTTGGTCAGCGAGTCCTTCCGTGCTTACAACCTTGATATTGCTTCTTATGCTTCGCCAAAGGGGACGCTGGATTGTACTGATGCCTTCGGCCGGACGGATTTCCGTGGCGATTTGGCGAAATTTGATATCCCATTGCTTGTTATCCATGGCGATTCCGATGCGATTGTACCGCTTGAGGTAAGCGCTCAACTTTCCCACGAAGCTGTTGCAGGCAGTCAGCTCGTCGTAATTGAAGGCGGACCGCACGGTTTGAACGCGACTCACCCTGAAGAATTCAATACCGCTTTGATTCACTTCCTTAATACTAAATGAATGAACAGACACGGGAATCATATGTTACTTCATTTAGAGTGCCTACGAGACTTTTCGTATCGGACTAAAATTTAGCCGTCATTTATGATACGGTTCACCGTAACATCCACAAAGCGAAAAATTAAGAGCACCGGATTGGTGCTCTTATTAGTGAAACCAATCAATTCCTTCCGTGAGGTTATTCTGAAAAACAAAAAAACCGTTTCTTGGTAAATGGAATCACCCCTTTACCAAAGAAACGGTTTTTACATTTTGCTCAAGGAGGCGGCCCCATGATTGTCCCGAGTCCGCCTTCTTTACGGATTACTTAATGACGACGTATTCCAAGTTAACCAGCTTGGCGTAGGTTACGATTTGGTCTGTCGTCAGGTTCAAGGAAACAACGGTATGATGGCCGCCGCCATTCTCGATCCAAGCTTTCACTCCATCCTGGAAGTTCGGCTTCACCGTCCATAGGACGCGAGCGACAGGAAGATTAGGAGCCGGAACCGTCGGCTCGAATGCGGAAACCTCGTTGATCAGCAATTTATAATGCGTGCCGAAGTCCGCCATGGATACGACGACGCCTTCGCCGGCTTTGCCGTCGAATACGAGACGCGCAGGATCTTCGCGATCGCCGATTCCGAGCGGGGAAACAATGATTTTCGGCTTGTTGCATGCCAAGGACGGATCTACCTCTAGCATATGGGATTGCAGGATAGCTTCCTGACCGGCCGCCATCTCGTAGGTGTAATCCTCCATAAAGCCCGTGTTTTGATTGCGGCTCATCACTTTCATCAAGCGATCGAGCGCGGCCGTCTTCCAGTCGCCCTCGCCGGCAAAGCCGTAGCCCTGCGCCATCAGACGTTGGACGGCAAGACCGGGAAGCTGTTTCATGCCATGCAAATCTTCGAAGTTCGTCGTGAAGGCATTATAACCTTTCTCCTCGAAGAAACGTTTGAGCGCGATTTCATAGCTTGCTTGGACTCTGACGCTGGCTTCCCAAGCCTCTTTGCTGTTCGTGCCGTAATCGAATTCGTAGAGCTCCGAATACTGACCCATCAGATCATCGATTTCCTGTTTCGTTACGGCATTCACGTACTGCACGAGATCGCCGATGCCGAAGTAGTCCACGGTCCATCCGAATTGAATTTGGGCCTCGACCTTGTCCCCTTCCGTTACGCCAACGTTGCGCATGTTGTCGCCGAAACGGGCGACTTTGATATTGAAGCTTTCGTTATAGGCAACCGCTACGTCCATCCAATCCGCAAGCTGCTGCTGCACCTCCGGACGTTCCCAGTAGCCTACGACGATTTTATTTTGTTTCTTCAGACGGGCATTGATGAAGCCGTATTCGCGGTCGCCGTGAGCGGCCTGGTTCAGGTTCATGAAGTCCATGTCGATCGTTGCCCAAGGAATGCTTTCATTGAACTGGGTTGCCAAGTGGAGCAGAGGCTTCTGCAGTAATTTCGTACCGCGAATCCACATTTTCGCAGGCGAGAACGTATGCATCCACGTGATGACACCCGCTACTTCGTCGCGATAGTTGACCTCTTTCATGATGCTTGTAATTTTATCCGCGCTGACAGCCAGGTCCTGCAAGACAAGCGGGTAAGGGAGCACACCGCTATTATTCAAGGCATCCGTCATCGTCTGCGCATGGGCTTTCACTTCAGCGAGCGCTTCTTCCCCGTACAGATGCTGCGAACCTACGACGAACCAAAACTGTTTAGCTGCTGTTGTTGACATCTTCATCATCCTCTTTTCTTTATTATATAATGGCTAAGACTATTACTTCTGCCCGTAGTAGGCATCTTTCCCGTGCTTCCGAAGATAGTGCTTATCCAGAATGCCTTGAGGCAGTTCTTTAGCAAAATGGTTCAATTGCCGCGCGTACAGATTCATTTTGCACACTTCCTCCAGCACGACGCTGTTCACGACCGCCGACTTCACGTCTTTCCCCCAAGTGAAAGGCGCATGTCCCTGGAGCAGGACAGCCGGGATCGCCATGACATCCAGTCCGCGCTTCTCGAACGTTTCGATAATAACGCGACCCGTCTCCGCTTCGTATCCCCGGTCAACCTCCTCTTGGTTCAAGAACCTTGCGCAAGGCACTGCGCCATAGAAGGTGTCCGCATGCGTCGTCCCCATGACGGGTACATCGAGTCCCGCTTGCGCCCAGATGGTTGCCCACGTCGAGTGGGTATGCACGATGCCGCCGATTTGCGGATAGTGTTTGTACAACACGGCGTGAGTCGCGGTATCGGAGGAAGGTCTCATCTCTCCCTCGACCACATTGCCGTCGAGATCCACAACGACCATGTCGCCCGGTTTCATCTTCTCATAGCTGACTCCGCTCGGTTTGATCACGAACAGGCCGCTTTCCCGATCGACGGCGCTCGCATTGCCCCAAGTGAATTTCACGAGTCCGTGCTTCGGCAAATCCAGATTCGCTTGGTATACCTCTTCTTTCAGTTGTTCTAACAACGTTAGTCCCTCCCGTTCTCTAGCAGATGGTCTACAGCGGCTTGTTCGATAGCGAGCCCTGCTCGGTATCGTTTGATGAATGCTTGGAACCCTTTGACATCCATTGCATCCGGAGCAATCTCCTGTCCTTCGGCATCTTTAAACACTTTCTGCTCGAGGAAGTTCTCCAGACTTTCATCTTGATCCTTGCCCGCCATGTAAGAAGCCAGAAGCGCCATGCCCCATGCCCCGCCTTCGCCGGCCGTCGACATGACCGAGATCGGTACGTTCAGCGCAGCGGCTAACGCTTTTTGTCCAACGACAGGGGTTTTGAAGAGGCCGCCATGAGCCAGGATGCTGTCAATGGCCACCTGTTCGTTTTCGGTCAAAATGTCCATTCCGAGCTTCAATGCTCCGAAAGCCGTGAATAAGTGCGTTCGCATGAAATTGGCCAAATTAAAGTTGCTTTCCGGCGAACGAACGAACAACGGCCGGCCTTTGTCGATTCCCGTAATATTCTCGCCCGATAGATAACCGTAGCTAAGCAAACCGCCGCCATCCGGGTCGGCTTCCAATGCCTTATTGAGCAGCACGCTAAACAATTTGCCGGAATCCGCATGGAATCCCATGGCTTCGGAGAATTCTCGGAACAGTCCCATCCAGGCGTTGAGATCGCTGGAGCAGTTGTTGGCATGCACCATGCCGACCGGACTGCCGTCCGGCGTCGTGACCATATCAATCTCCGGATAAACCTTGGCTAATTCTTTCTCCAATACAATCATCGCAAAAACGGAAGTGCCCACGGAAATGTTTCCCGTACGCTTCCTGACGCTATTCGTGGCAACCATGCCTGTGCCGGCATCGCCTTCCGGAGGACATAGCGGAATGCCGGACTGCAGATCCCCGGCCGGGTCCAGAATGGCGGCTCCCGCTACCGTTAGCTCGCCAGCTTGCACGCCGGAGAGATGCACTTTGGGAAGAAGATCCTCAAGCTTCCACGGATAGCCTTTGGCCGCGATTAATTCATCGAATTGCTTGACCATCGTTGGATGGTAATTATGGGTTGATTCATCTATAGGGAAGATGCCGGAAGCATCTCCGATGCCGATTACTTTATTGCCGGTCAGCAGCCAGTGGATATAGCCCGCCAGCGTCGTTACGAAATCAATGCGAGGCACATGCTCCTCTTCGTTTAATATCGCTTGGTACAAATGGGCGATACTCCAGCGTTCGGGGATATTAAACTGGAACAAGTCCGTTAGATCCCTTGCTGCAGCACCGGTCGTTGCATTGCGCCAAGTCCGAAACGGCACTAGCAGCTCACCCGTGCTGTCGAATGCCATATAGCCGTGCATCATAGCGGAAAAACCGATCGAACCGACTGTTCGGAGGGTGACCCCGTAATTCTGTTCCACTTCCTGCTTCATTTCACGATAAGCGGTTTGGAGGCCTTTCATAATATCCTCCTGGTTGTACGTCCAATAACCGTCTTTCAGCAGATTTTCCCACTCAAAGCTTCCCGATGCGATGGTCTCGAAACGACGATCGATCAGCACCGCTTTGATCCGCGTAGATCCGAATTCGATACCCAGCGAAGTTTCGCCCTTGGTTATCGCTTCTTTCAAGTCCGCATGATTCATGATCACGTATTTCCCCTCTCTGTTCGCGAGTTGCACAGAAATGAAATCGCACCTATCTCGATCTCATTTCGTGATTTGCACAGAAATGATATCGCTCAAATCGCGATCTCATTTCGTGACACAACCCAGCCGAATACGATTCGTATAATAGCAGCTTCCGATCGAACCGGTCGCTCGATGAGAAAACCGGAAGATTCCGGTTAAAAGAAGGCGCTTTCCCTTACTGACAGCCTTAGTATATTTTCTGTACGTACATTTGTCAATATAGTCTGATAGTTATACTAACATAAGTCGCAATGCCATCCCTGGTTGTCTCATCAATGTGTATTTCTGAGAATAAGAGTGGAATTTGTACCGTTGAAACCGCAAATACATGTCGCTGCATTTGCATTTCATGCAATTCATGCTAAAATGTGTACGTACAACTTTCCGAACAACGATGAAAGAAGTGGATTGCATGAAGCCAAAGTACCAGATCATCATTGATGATATCAAAAGTCATGTCCTCTCGGGAACGTACAAATCAGGCGAGAAAATCCCTTCGGAGTCCGCTTTGCAGGACAGCTACAACGTTAGCCGGCAGACGGTTCGAAAGGCCATTCTGGCGTTATCGAACGAGGGGTTCCTAAGAAGCGAGAAGGGATCCGGCACTTACGTCAGCGGCCAATACCTGTCCAGACCAGGCGGGAAAACCATGAATAAAACAATCGGCGTCATTACGACCTATATCTCGGATTACATCTTCCCCTCCATTATCCGCGGCATTGAAAGCCGATTAAATGAAGATAACTATTCCTTGCTGTTAGCCAGTACCAATAATGATATCGCACAGGAAAAAAAGGCGTTGGAAATGATGCTGTCCTACGGCGTGGATGGACTGATTATAGAACCTACCAGAAGTAATGTATACAACCCCAATATCGCCTACTACCTGTCTTTTAAGGAGAAGGATGTTCCGTTCGCGATGATCAATGCCTATTATGAAGAGCTGGAGGTTCCTTTCTTCTGTCTGGATGACGTGCAATCCAGCTATCTCGCAACCCGGGAGCTGATTGCCAAAGGACATACCCGGATCGGCATCATTGCGAAAATGGATGATTTACAAGGGAAGTTTAGAATGAAGGGTTATATCAAGGCTCTTGGGGAGGCCAAATTACGGTTCCACCCCGAGCATTTGCTCTCTTTCGATACGGAGACGAAGCCGGACCTGTCCGCCAACCTGGAAGAGTTTCTGGACGACAATCGGGATGATTTGACTGCGCTTGTGTGTTACAACGATGAGGTCGGCTTGGAAGTCGTACATGTCTGCAAAAGAATGGGAATCTCCATTCCGGACGAGCTATCCATCATTGGTCAGGACAATTCATATATCGCCAAGAACGCGAACATCCAACTAACGACGCTGACGCACCCCCAAGAACAAATGGGACGCGATGCGGCGGACTGGGTTATTAAGAATTTACAGGGCAAAAAAGACTTGCCCGCCAACACCTACTACCAGCCCGTATTAATTGAGGGAGAAACCGTGAAGGCGCTCGAAGTGGAATAGTTGTGGGGTGTGTTCTCACTTTTGGTACGGTTCCCCTTACACGCTATATCGGCTAAAAATGTGAAAGGAGCTTGCCGCGGCAGCTCCTTTCTTATTTATTACTTTAAAATCCAACAGCCGCTTTCCAGGTACTCACAATCCTCTCCGCTACCAGCTCAAGCTCTCGGTCCTGGAATTTGGTGCTAGTGTAGTTTTGCGGGTGCCGCTAGTTGACCAGCCTTTTTCCGCCCCAAAAAATTCGTTCCGATCACTCCAGCGATAATGAATGCTGAACCGAGTAGATGGTACCAGGCTATACTCTCTTTCAAGACCCAAGCGCCTGCAGCGAGGGATACGACGGTAGATAAATGGATAAACACGCCCATCTTCGAAGCCTCAATACGGGATAGAATATAGCTTCCCATCAACGCGGTGACGATTTGGACGATGCCAAGGTATACAATCAGCATGATAAAGGTAACGTCCACTAGCGGTTTAACAAGATTGCTTAGCGTTCCACCAGAGGAATGGATAGCTAATGATAGAACCAGAGAAACTGCAAATCCAACCCCCACCATGAAAAAACTGATCTCCGCCGGGCTGAAAAACGTTGAGATGGAACGGGAGAGCACACTGTATCCGGCAAAAACCACGCATGCCATAAGCAGCAAGGCAATTCCCTTCATGTTGGATAAATCGATGCTGCTTCCCTTCATGATGAAGATAAATAGAACGCCGAAAACGGACAACAGGGTAGAAAGCTTTTGCAAGTAGGATGTAGCTTCTTTCAAAAATGCGGCAGCGAGAACCATCGTCGCCACCGGCGTAAAGGCGTTGATAATCCCCCCTTCTGCAGAAGTGGCATATTGCAGCCCGAACGCTTGCAGCATAAAGAATCCAATCGGATACATGCTTGCCAGCAGCAACAATTGACGAAGCGGCTTGCCCCGGTAGTTCAGCTTGAACGACCCGCACGTCGCCAGGATGGAGAGGATGACAAATGCTGCGGCAAATCGAAACGTCAAGGAATCGATCGGACTTGTATAGTCCAGCGTCATTTTGACGAACGTGAACGAGATCCCGATGACGACAGCGTTTAGTACAGCGAGCAAATAGGCGAGCTTCGTCCCGGTTGATGCACTATTTGGCATAGCGAAGCACCTCTTCGGCAGCTTGCTTGGCGCTGGCCATGCCCGCATCGGCAAGCCGCCCCTCTGCTCCTACCCAATCGCCGGCGACATATAGACCCGCAACCTCCGGAACGACTGGGCTTGGAGCCGGTCCCGCCCCATTGTGACGTATTGTGCGTGAATCGTGGCCTACGAGAACATTAGGAGAAAAACGCATGGCAACGACTTCCTTCTCCCATCCCGGCTCCAAAAGATCCAAGAGATCGGTCAGCGACTTCTCGTCCACCCTTGCATCTCTCAAGTTATCGTTATCGTTATACCTCATTGCATGCAGTACAAGTGCGCCGTTGTCGCTCAATGTGACAGGCCCCGAATGCTTCGAGAAGTAGAGAGGTTCATCTAATCCGAGTGCAAACACACGCTCCGGGTACGGGAATTGTTTCAAAGCCACATCCAGACATGCGGCATAGAGAGGCTGCGATTCTTCTTTCCATCTACCGATCGACATCCCCCCTGCGCCTTGCACGAGCCGACATACCTCATGCGGCCCTGTTGCTGAGATGACGCTAGACACCTTGATTTCTGCACCATCCGATAGCTTAACTCCCTGGACGCGTCCGTTCTCGATCAGGATTTGCCGGGCGCCGTTACCTACAACAATATCAGCGCCGGCTTTGGCAGCCGCATCGCGCAAATCGTCTACGACTGTCTGCCAGCCCCCCTCCACATAACGTACGCCTTTACCAGCGAGCTGACCTTGCTGGATCACGAATCCGGCGCTAAGTACGCTCATATCACCGCAGTAGGACCATTGCCGGCACATGGCATGGAAGAAGAGACGAACACGCTCGTGACGAATGTTTTTGTTCGCCCATTCTTCTACGCTGATCGATCGTATCGACTCGGTTTCGATTTGGCTCAAACCGCCCATCAGGCTGCTCCACTCTTTATTTTCATCCGTGGTTACATCGTTCGGCAGCTCCACGATTTTCCTTTGCATAATCCCGATCATGCTGCCCTTGATCGCGTAGCCTCCCTTTGGCAGGCAGCCAAGCTCGCTTAGAATGCGAAGCGCGGCTCCTCCTTCATACATAGCATGAGGACCCAGGTTAAATAGCGCACCATTCATCTTTGCCGTCTGCGCAAGACCTCCCAACCTGCTTTCTTTTTCAAAAACGATGACGGATTTCCCTGCCCTCGCCAAATAAACGGCAGCCGTCAGTCCGGTAAGTCCCCCGCCGATCACGGCGGCATCATAATTGTTCTTTTCAAATGTCATCTGAATCATCCTCTCCATATAGAAATGGCTGTCAGTACTTACTGACAAATTGGCTAAAAATTTTGCTAGGTGCTAAAAGCCCTAGCAAATATTTTCACGCTCTCCTGCATGAAAGTTTCCAGCTCGATATTCGGATAGTTCTTCCCGGATTCCAAATCGTTGACGAATGCACCGTATTGCGACATCATGAACGTAAACGCTTGAATCCTTGGATTTGTGCAGATCATCTTCCCTTTCTCAGCCATACCGATAAAGTAGTCCGTCAGAAACTCCAGAAGCTGTAGCGGGTGCTGCAGAATCCGTTCTTTAAACCCAGGCAATTGAGCCTCGTCCTTCGTGCTGATCTGAATTAACTTCCGGTTGCGGTTCATGATTTCATGGTACGTCCTGCAGACAGTGAGCAGGTCAATCTCCAACTCCCAAACCAGCTTCTCCTCGAAAAATTTCCGCATCTCTTCGGCATAGTGAAACCGGTCAAAGGCGGATTCAAGGAGTTTCTGTTTGCTGCCGAAATGGCGAAATAACGTCTTTTCGCTTAATCCGGCGGCCGCGGCGATCTTCTGCGTGGTAACGCCATTGTAGCCCTTCTCCGAGATCAAATTGATCGCAGCCAATAACAGCCTGTCGCTAACCCCCAGCTTACTGTCATCCATTTTTCAAAATCCTCTCGCAAACATGTGTCTGTCAGTGGTTACTGACATTAGAATACGCCACTTCCATCCGGCTGTCAAGAGGGAATGGAGCGCGCTCTCTATAATGAAAAGAACTTCATGCGGTTAAATGGAAAGTACACTTGACATCGATTGCGTTGCACGATATACTTCCCTTGTGGAAAGCTAGCTTTCCATGAGGAGGGTAACCGCATTGAACAACCGTTTAGAAGAAATCCGCAAGCAACGCGGAATTAAGCAAGAAGAATTAGCAACGGCTCTTGAAGTGTCAAGACAAACGATCGGTTCGCTGGAAAACGGACGTTATAACCCATCGATCCTTTTAGCGTTCAAGATTGCTCGTTTTTTCGGTATGAGTATCGAAGAAATCTTTATTTATGAGGAGGATGAAAATGTATGAAAAAAATTATTTCGTCTTATTTTATTACCGTTGTAGGCGTGGGACTACTTGCAGTTGGTCTGTATTTCATCAAAACAATTGAAGATCCACAAGGAATGCTGCGCGCGTTGCCTTATATCTTCGTCGGGCTTGGCTGTGGTATTTTCGGTCACGGTATGGGAGAAATAGTCATCCGAAGCGCTAAGAAGAAAAATCCCGCCGCAGCGAAGCAGCTAGAGATTGAAATGAAAGATGAGCGTAATTTGGCAATCGCTAATCGGGCAAAAGCGAAAGCATATGACATGATGGTTTTTGTGCTTGGAGCCTTAATTACAACATTTGCCTTGATGGCTATAGATTTAATAATGGTATTGCTATTGGTTTTTGCCTATCTGCTTTTCGTTGGATATAACACTTATTACCGTTTCAAGTACCATAAAGAGATGTGAAGAAAAATATGAAGGAATGATGACGATGACAATGACGAAATTATCTTATAGTGGTTTAAAATATGGAGAAAGTGATGTGGAAGTAAAATTATTGGTGGATATACAAAATGATTGGTTTGAGATAATGCATACCAAGGAAGTGTCTCAAGTCATGAATAAATCAACAGGTGAATATATCGTAGTCAAACGAAACACCTTGAAATTTGAGGTTGTTTCATAATACATTGAACCGGATTTCGACGAGACGCTACGACAGTATCTGGTCGTCGCGGCCCCCTCCACCGACAAGGTGAACAGGGCTGGCTTTTCTTTGTCAGACATTAGTATCCCTCGCCCTTCACCCTTTATGGTCTGGGGTCGCTCGTACATTCGACGATCCTTTTCCGCGTTTTACTGGCGCATTGTGAAAATAACTGGCTGCAGCACGCCGCCGCGGATACTTGTTTTGTACAGATGTCTTAGGAATAGCCCGGAAAAGCCCCTGGCCTATTCTTTCGAGAAGGTGGCCATGATCTGTGCCGGACCACCCAAAAAACGATGACCTAATGAACCTCTCCAGCGTTTCCTCGGCCCTAATCCTACTCACAAAATTTACAAACCCATGCCCCGCAAGGAACTACGAAAAAACTTGCCCTTTTATGGTACGGTTCAGCGTATCACTCTAACGGCGAATTTTGATGTCCTTGTTCAAGATTCTCAATTTTCAAGGAAAAAGGTAAACCTATACAAAAAATCACGTCCTCCAAGGGAGAACGTGATATAAAGCAGCTTGACTCCTTGTTTCAACATCGTCATGTACGCTTTCGGGCAACTACCGCTAACCGACCGTTTTCGGTCGAGTACTCGCACGTAGACAGTACAATAAGCTTGTCGCCATACTGGGCTGTCACGCCCGTGTCGTAAAGAGCGAGTTTTTTGATGTTCTGAACATACGAATCGAACTCGGCGGGCGTACTTGCCTTCTCAATCCGGTAATATTTAAACACGTCGTCCGATTTGCGATAAACTTTTGACAGAATAACGGCAACAATCTCATACTCTTCCCTTTCGTAAAGCGTGCTGAATTCGAACGCAGCATGCTCCTTATAAAAGCTTTCTTTTTTATACTCCAACAAATCTGCAAACATCGTGCCGCTTTTCATGTGATGCCCGTGAATCAACAAAATGTCCGAACCGTTGATCCTGCTGTGCTCGTCCAAAAAAGGGAGGCCGCTTTTGCTTTTCTTTTTATCGAAATCATGATTGAGATAGTACTCCGCATCCTGTAGGTTCTGCATAATCGGGTACTCAATTCGAGTACCGTCAATCTTCAGCCAACCGGCGATGTCCGGGTTTCTCTCGTATAGCTCTTGAAATTCGGGGAGCATGACCGGCTCATGCGTTTTCGTGATCGTAGGGGAGGGCAGTGCCTCCCCAACGCCTTTGTCCGACTCTTTCTCCCATACTCTGGTCAGCTCTTCGATTTTCCGTTGCTCATCATAATTCTGCAAGAGAATTCTCGCAACAGCGACGAGAGAAAATACCAACAGAAGGAAGGAAACGGCGATAAGAATTTTTTTGATTCTACTCATTTTCTTACCGCCTTTCCGGTTACTGGATATGCTTTTTCTTCTTGCTGCCCTGCAGGCAGAGTCCGATCGTAATCAAGGACATCAGCGCCAAAGCCATATAGAAGATTGGCGATGTGCTGTTATCCCCTGTTTTCGGAACATCGTCCAGCTCGTTGTCCACGCTGCCGGCTAAGTTGTTGCCGTTGTCGGTTCCGTTGTCTACGTTGCCGGTTCCGTTGTCTACGTTTCCAGCTCCATTGTCCACGTCGCCGGTTCCGTTGTCTACATTGCCAGCTCCGTTGTCGCCTTCGCCGGTTCCGTTGTCTACGTTGCCAGCCCCGTTGTTGCCATCACCGGTTCCATTGTCGCCAATATCGGTTCCGTTGTCGCCTTCACCTAGTTCGGGTCCAGGATTCGACGGCTCAGGTCCGGGGCTCACGGGTCCGCCGCCACCGCCGTCGGAAACTATCGGTTTCATCTGTATATCATAGCGTACAATGTCGAGTCCGACCGAGATGATGGTGCTCGTATACGTTTCATACCCGGCTTTCGTTACAACCAGATAGTAATCCGTGTTCGGGAACACCATGTACGCATATGCGCCGTTTGCGTCGCTGTTCTGGCTTGGGCTGGCGTTATCGTTCGGAGCAAAGCCCGGAATCGCAGGCAACGTTACTTTCGTGCCCGGCACGATACCGTTCGCCGTGTTCTTCGGCGTATCCGCATAGTACAGCGTTACTTCGGCGCCTTCGATCGTTGCCCCAGTCGTTTCGTCCGTAATGATGCCATACGGGTCAACGAGCTCCTGAGAAATATTCAACTCTCCGTTTGCCTTCACGTCCAGTTCCGCATCCCGAATGACCGTCAGTTCAATGCCCGGCGCAACTTCGTAACGCACTTCCATCTTATAGCTCTCCGCGGATAAACCATCCACGGAGAATGCGCCGTTCGGTTGCAAACCGAATGCTTTCGGAGCGCCGTTCTGATCCGCAATATATTGGCCGTTCGCATCCCGTAAATAAATGCGCATCTTGCCGGCGAGCTCGCCGTTCAACAGCGAAGACTGCCCTTCGGGCTGCTTCAGGAGAACGACGCCTACAGCCGTAATGTGCGCCGGAACCAGCTCGCCGCCCTTCACATTGCTGTCAACTTGCGCTTTTTGCGTGAAAACAATCGACTCGTGGGCTCCGTTGATTTCGATCGTCTTCGTGAAGCTGATCGTATAATCGCCGCCATACGGCACAGGGAGGAAGTACCAGCCCGCGGCATCGGTCGTGATCGTGTGCTTCTCGCCATTCGTCTCGTTGGTGACGACAACGGTCGCATTCGGAATGACTTCGCCCGTTGTGTTGTCGCGCAGCACCCCGGTGATGGCCGCCGGTACAGCGGTTACCTTCGTGGCGGCGGTCAATTTCCCTTCGGTCAGACTGTCCGCCATAGCCGTGATGTGATGGTCCTCAGGCGTTGTTGCGTCCAGCTTCGGAGGTGTATAAGGGATGACCGCTTTTCCTTGCGCATCGGTCCTTGCTTTTACTTCCGAGTTATCCGGCAGTGTAAAGACGATCTCCGTGTCCGCAACCGGCTTGCCTTCATAATCGGTCAAAGCGGCCGTCAGTTCCGAAGGCGTCTTGCCGTCGCCGGGAACGATCTCAGGGTTTGCCGTCAGCGTCAGATTGCCGGGGAGATACCTCGCATTGATGAAGCGAGCTTCGTCAATCCGGTTCTCCGTGATCGTGCCGCTATACGCCCGATTCACCGGATCGGCGGTGTAACCGTCGCCCGAATAATCGGTCTGGGTAACGATATAGCGGTCCCCGCTCGGAATGCCTTCAATGGCGGCGGTTTCCCCATGTTTAAGGGTGATCTTATCGTCCGACTTGATCGTTCCCTTCGTGCCGTCCGACTTCGTGTAGGTATACGCCTCATCTGCATCGGCGTCCGGGAATTGGACAGTAAACGCAAATTGTTTATTCTTGTCCGCCCCGCTGCCGACTACTGTCTCGCCGATCAGCAGACCGCCGTACACCATCCGCGTGTTGACGACCTCCTCTTTATGGTCGCCCTCCTCGGCAATGGTGCCGGTCGTTTGCCGGTCCGGCCAAGTCGTTGTGTAGCCGTCATTCGTGTAATCCGCTTCGATGACGGTATAGGTCGTATCCTTTGGAATCCCATCGATGACGGCAGTTTCCCCATGCTTGAGGAAGATCTTTCCTCCGGGCCCAATGGTTCCTGTCGGACCGCCCGATGTCGTATACGTATACGTCATGCCCGCACCCGCGCCACCGAAAGTGACGGTGAACTCGAACGCCTTGTTCTTGTCCCCGCGATTGCCCGCGACCGTCTTCCCGATCGTCAGCTTGCCGGGAAGGTACTTGGCGTTGACGAACTTCACTTCGACCGTTTCATTCGCCACGATGCTGCCGGTGCGCGTCAGATTCTCCGGATTGGTAGCGTAGCCCTCGCCCGTGTAATTCTTCTGGACGATGGTATAGGTGATGCCATCCGGGATATCCTTGATGGTAATGGTCTGGCCGCCTTTCAGCGTAACGGTTCCGCCGCTGGCCACGGTGCCGCTTGTTGCGCCGGAATAGGCATAAGACTTCCCGTTGCCAAAGGTAATCGTATATTCAAATGTCTTGTTCGGGTCCGCCCCTTTCCCCTCTATCGCCGTGTCCAGCCTCAAATCGCCGGGCACCCACACCGGGGTTGGAACAACCAGCGGTTTGGCGCTGGTTACCTCCACCCCGTCAACCCAGATGGGATTAAAAGGAGTGGACGCCACACGCACCTGATAAACCGTCGTGGTCGGCAAATAGGTGGTCTCGTCAATATAAGTCTGCTTGAGCACGTAAAGCCCCGCTTTGGCAAAAAGGCTAAGCTTGCCGTCCGCACCTGTAGTTCCACCGGTGACCTCTGTTATGCCGTCGGGTTCATACAGCTTGAATTTTACGCCGCCCAGCGGCTTGCCTTCCGGATTGAACTTGATCAGATCCAGCTTGCCTTGGGTATCCGCGCTGCCTCCTATGTCAGTGTTGTCGACCGCGTATTCGCTTTTGGCGCTGATGTTCGTCAGGGTGTCATCGCCCATCAGTTTAATCTCGTTGCCCGCCTTTCCGCTGCTGGGCAATTCGGTGACCTCGGTCTGATATACCATCTGGTAGAGCCGGTTCGGATCCGCCATGCGGAAAATCAATCGTGTTACGCCGTTCTCTGTGACGGCTTCAACCTTGACCTCGGGGTCGGGGCCGGTCAAATCCAGCGCCTCGCCATCCCTCGTCAGCCCGCCGCTCGTCGTCAACTTGGCGCGGTACACCGCCATGTCAGGGCGTCGGAGCGAGAGGTTCCCATTCTCGTCCTTACGCAACGCCAGCCCTTCGCCAAGTGTATCCTGGAGATACACGCCGTCCTTCATCTCGAAGGGCGGGGTGTAATTCACCGTCCACTCCAGCACGCCAGGGTTCGGCTTGGTCACCGATTTGCCCAGCGTCTGCATTGGGACAATGACCTTAAGGCTGTCTTTGACTGTGGAAGGCTCATCTCCCCATGTGATTTTCATATCGGCGGTGTTCGTCACCTCATGCTTTGCATCGCCTGTTTCAAAGTATTGACGCAGGGCCGTCTCGGTGGGTCTCGCTTTAACAAGAATGACATAAGGACTTTCCAGCTTGGTAAAAGAAAAGGTGCCCATGTTCCCTGCGGCGGAGAAGCTTACGAGACCACTTGGATCGGAAATAAGCGTCCCTGCGCTAACCGTCGCTCCATACTCTGCGCGGCTTCCTTTGTAAATCGCAAAAGCCTGCCCCTCCGAATAAGGAACAAACTCCCAGCCCTCGGGCAGGGTATCGACGAGTTTGATGTCGCTGGCAACGTGATTGCCGCCATGCTTTGCCATCTCCTCGGTCTTCAGGCCGTTCATATTGACCGACAGCCGGAAGGTCACCGTCTTGGTCACCTGATCATAGGCTGCCAATGTATAGGCTGCGTTAGCGTCGTCTCGAATGTAATGGTGGACATTTCCAGGAACGAAAGATGTCCCTTCCGGTTTTGACGCAAAGAGCATCTGCTTGGCCAGCATACCGCTGTTGACTTGGAGATGAGGCCGATTTGAATCACGTGTCCGGCTTGCACCTTCAAACAGGGACGCCTGATTATAGTGAGCAATAGAGTTATTGCCCGCGAAGTGCTGCCACTGCGTCATCAGGGAATTAAATGTGAAGGAACTGGGACTATCGGTATTGTATCCGGTGACCTGAAGCAAGTCGGCGACAGGCTTCCCATCCTGTAATAGTGTGTATACCTGATGCGTTAAGCCGTCACTCGACTGAAAGGAACCGGAGTGAAACCGCTGGTGGTATCTCGGCCCGTTGTTCCCCTTCAATTGATCCAGAATTCCAGGGTCAATCGCCGGGCTGGCGGTAACCTTGGCGAAGTCGATGGAACTCGCATCCCCATACACCAGCAGATCGTACACCGCACCGTCCGGAAGGGCCTCCTGAGGCGTAAGGGTAACCTTCCACGGCAATATGCCCAAACCAAGGACATCACCGGTACCCGCGCCCTTTGTCAGGGTATGGGCGCCAATGGTGACAGTGGCGGAATCCTTCACAGTTGCTTGGTCATTGTCCTGTACGGTATTGACATCCAGCTTCCACTGGGCGGTGGCCGTATTGGGGAAGCTGGTGGTACTGCCCGTAATTTCGGACACAATAATCAGCCGGATCGGGCCGTTTACCTCACCGAACGAATAAACACCGTTTGCGCCGGGGGTAATCGGCGTTGTTGTTGCTGACCAGTTATTTATGGTACTGTCCCACGACTGCCATGCGGCGGATCTCCAGGCAAGTCCGGCCGGCAGGACATCGGTGATCGTGAAGTCTATCAGACCCTGCTTGCTGTAATTCTTGTTGACATCAATCGTCCATGTAATGGTACGCGGGTCTGCGGAACTCGACCGCTTGTCCAGAACGCCGCTCTTCTGAATCCAGTCGGGCCTGAAGATGACGCGCCACGAATTCGAGGAAAGCAGCTTATTACCTGACTTATCCCTCAGCTCCGCGGTATTGGTGACGGTCTGGTTCCCGCTAGCGGCGTTATACTCCGTGTAATACTTCGCCTTGGGAATCCACGTCTTGAAGGTGACGACCGCCTTGTCGCCGGAGCCCGCGGGAAAGGTGTAGGCCAGCGCATTCGTCGTACCGCTGTCTGGTGTCGCCGCACTGCCGTTAACCTCGAGGGACCCCTCCACATAGGTGCCCGCCTGAACCGGATCAAGCAAGTCATAGAACTTTAGCTCGTCCAGCGGCTGCGGGATGGTAGGGTCAAACAGATCCGTGGCGGCAATATCCACCTGCCACTTGATTGTACCCTCTACAAAATCCGCCTGATTGATCCAGTTGTTATCGGAAGCGTTGCTATTGGACTTCTTTGTGATGCTGTAAGCAGGCGTGATATCAGGGTTATCGAGAATGTATCCCGCCCCGAAAATGTTAATCGGCTTTTGCTCGCCATAGTTGATGCCCGTCACATCCGCCTTCGCGGTGGATTCAAAGCCGAAGGTGATGTTGCTCCCCTGACCGTTGAAAAAGCGCTCGTCGCCGTCAAACACCACCTTGATGCCCTCTTCGGAGAAATAGGCGGTTCCGATTTTGAAGCCCGACTTTTCCATCAGCGTCATGGTGGCCTCCGGCAGAATCACTTCCGGAAAGTAGGTCCCTTTGTCCAGCATCACCCAGTCGCCATACAAAATGACCGTGCTGCCATCCACCGTGTTCGGGTCGGCGGCGTCACCCTTCACCGGAACCTTGATGCCGCTTGATCTCAGGGAGAAGGGCTTTCTGCCGTGAATGGCATTACCCGTCTCTACGATATTCCCGTCCTGTGCGACTACCAGCGGAAAGGGCGAATTCTCTCCCATCAGCACCGACGTTTTGTCCGCCGGGCCTGCCGCCATCGCTGCGGAAGTGGCTGGCGCATCGTACACCGCCTCAGTCACCGACGGTTCGTCCGCGCTCGGCGAGCCGGAATCGCCTGATACACTTTCCGCATATGCAGCAGCAGAGAACGTCACCGTCTGCAAGACTAGCAAAACCGCTAGGCAGAAAGATAGCACTGCTTTACCTAAACTTCGTTTTCGTTTCAATAAAAAAACTCCTCCGTTCCTGAAATTGCCGAGATCTTTGGCGACAGCAAGATCATCTGCCAGATATAACGCTCAAGCGAATAGACATATGCTATTGCTTGATCCCACCGGCCCTTACATCATCGAAATCTTTCGGAGTTTCGGATGAAAGGGTAAATACCGTGGACGTGCAGGCCGTTGATCATGCTTAGTAACTTTCTTTCTCTCTTCTTCGATCTTCTTCGCCACATACATACTGTAAATTACAAAATTCGCCAATTTCACACAGCACATTTCACCATTATATTACTGGGACCTATACAAAATCTAGACAACTCCTTGATAATAGAAAGCGTGGACTACATTACCCCCTTAAGGTCGTTCCAACCCAAATTTCACCGTCACTTATGACGGCTCAGCTTAATGGGTCTATCGGCGAAAAATTGAAAAAGGAGCCGCCGCGGCAGCTCCTTTCGCTATTTTCATTGAAATGTTGAAAATATCGCCGTCACTTAGGATGGTCTCCTCGCTGTTTGAAACGGCATAACCGCATACGCCGCCGACGCGCCTCTTCATCCACAGCAGCTGCTATAAGGGCGAGTAGGTACTGTCGCGGATGTCCTTATCGAGCGCCCCTCTTGGACTCGATGCGACCCAGCGGGACGTCGCTCCCTTCCAGAGCCGCGCGAGCTGCCGGCCAGCTGGAATCGTCGAGATCGAGCGCGCTGCGAAGATAGGCCCACGTGAGCCGCTGAATCAGGGCGACTCGTTCAGGGCTCTCGTCCGTCGTCTCCGCGACGCTGTAGCCGGGGATCCCGCCGAGCGAGTGCTCGGCCCCGAAGAGGGTAAGCAGGCTCTTGCTGCCCATACTCAGGAAGTACGGGTCGGTGAACCAGTCCGGTCCACGTGTGGACAGTAAGGACTGGTCATGGTCCCCCGCTACTACTAGAGTCGGCGTGCTCATGTCCGCGAAGCTCGGGTTCATGAAGGGGAAGTGCTCGGCCGCGAACGGAGTTAAGTCGGCTCCGCCCTTGCCAGTCGTGGCAAGCAGCACGCCCGCCTTGACCCGCGAGTCGGACATGTCCTCTCCCGGCTCGCCGTGGGCATCGAGAACTCGCGCGCCGAGCAGCATGCTTACCGTCTGGCCGCCCCAGGAGTGTCCGGCTGCTGCGATGCGGCTTCGGTCGAGGCGTCCACTGAGGCCGGGAACGGAAGCTTCAAGGAGATCAAGCCCGTCGAGGATGCGCTTCATGTCCTCGACTCGGAAACGCCAGATCAGCGGCGTACGGGGATCGTCAGGAGGAAGATTCAGCGTCCTCGAGTCGAGATGGGTAGGTTGAATGACCACGAAGCCATGAGCAGCCCAATAATCGACCAACGGGGCGTAGCCGTCCAACGACCAGCCAAAGCCATGCGAGAAAACAATAATAGGCAATTCTCTCCCTATCGCGGGCGCAGACACTCGCACTTGCAGATCCTCGCCGCGGCCTGGGGCCGTTAGCACTACCGGCTTTACCGAGACGACCGGAGTAGGCGCACTAATGTTGATTTTCATAATAAATGTTCCTTTCTTGGAGAAAAGTTGGCCTAACCGTTTCTTGGAGTAAGAAGTCAAGCAGGTTCCTGGAATAAACCGGCACCTTGGGTTGACATGTCAACTGTGGTCAACTGTAACATATTGTAGTTGACACGTCAACCATGCTATGATGTTCCTATGAATAAGAACGAGTTAAACGAAGAAGAAATGCGATTATGGCATATGTGGAAAGGCTCCTTTCAAAGCATCTTCGGTCGCGTAATAAAAGAGATGTCCGAGCACACAGGATTATCAGAGGGTGATTATGGGGTATTGGACCGGCTAGTCCTTTTGGGGGACGGCAGCCTTCGCCAACAGGAATTGGCCGAATCGATGGGCTGGGACAAGAGTCGATTATCCCATCATCTGACGCGGATGGAAAAACGCGGACTTGTGAAGAGGAAACCATTAGACACAGATCGCGGTGTTCAAGTCATTATCGCAACCGTTGGAAAATCGGCATTGGATGATGCCCGTCCCATCGTCTCTAAGGCAATACGCAAACATTTTCTTGATCAATTAACCGATCAAGACATTGAGTCAATTACTAAGCTGGCGGAAAGAACAAAAACGTCTTGCAAAGTCCCGCCGCCATGACTTGCTTTTTTTGATGTTATTCATGAAACGGATAAGTGGATTGGTATGAAATATTTTTTTAAAGACAACGCCAGTTGAAAACAAAATTCCGCCGTCACTTAAGATAAGGCTCTTCGTATCATCGCTAAGGCGTAATTTCGCGTGCTGCAGCTCATGAGCAAAAGCTCTAATCTTTGCTGGCATGAAAAAAAACCCTCACTGGGGACATGCGAAACTGTCTACCGTGAGGGGTTAATTCCATCCAGGGTTTCTTTATGTTATTTATCTTCTTAATCGTCCCATTTTCCCTCGTCATCTTCAGGATAGGAGATAATTGCCATTACGCGATCAATGATCCCTTCGAAAAATTCCGATTCCGGATCAACTCTACCGATCACGATAGCGTTCCTCGCCGCAAGATCAAAGGTTCTAATATTATTAATCAGGACGACACCGGTCAATTCGGGAAACTGGTTTTGTTGCGGTAACACGTGCGTTCCCGGTGTCTCAATACCCGGGGGAACATGTAGCTCAAAGGTGTGTCCCATAATTTGCGTCGTCACCGGAACAGTTAACGCAATCTGATTTAGTGTAGGATCAATGATTCCGTCTGATATTACGATTGAGGCTCGGTAGCCATTTTGCTCATGTCCTCTGGTTGGGTGGTGATTAAACCACACGATGCTGCCCCGTTCTACATTCCCTGTGACCGACATTAGAAAATTTCATCCCCCATAGAATCGTCAATAAGAATCCCTTGCGACATTTCCGGCTTGTTTTTGCCACGCATGGAAAGTAACAACTTACGCAGCTCCCGGTTGGATTTACGCTTTCTCTGGATCGAGGGTTTTAATAAGATACCTTGTTCAGGGATCAGTTGAATTTCAACTTTTGCACCCAAACCTAAATGTGCGGTTTCCAATAACTCCTGAGGAATGCGGACACCCATGCTGTTCCCCCATTTGCCTATGGTTGTCGTGGTCACATACACCAGTCCTTTTTTGTGGTCTTGAGTCAATAATACCCCATCCTTCTGTCGTCGTATATCCATAGTATATCCGAAAGTCGGAAAAAAGATGCTTATATTTACGGCAATGGGCTGTCATTAAACGTAAATCTAGTAACGCATCAAGGTCATTCAATTCCAATCGACGAATATAAATGCGGTCAGTGTCTTATCTCATTCCGTCACCTCAACATCATTCACTTCTTACGTTAATCTGCCAAACAGCTCAACAGTACACCATTCTTCGAAGTCATAGCGTGTTCTCATGACGACATCTTCACAGTCTCGACGGTACGCCCGCTATTCAAGTGAATGGCGAGGGCGGGTGCCTGCTCGAAATCGTAATTATGTCTCTTGCAGGGAATATTACACTTGTGGGCGGTATTGGGCGAATCTCTCTTGTAAACCTTCTACCATTTCTTTCGGCAGCTCCCTGACCTTGATATTCCCGCCCAGAAAAAGCAGCCAATTGGTCATTTCGGCCAGCTCTTCCGAATGATTCACATTGACATAAGTTTTCAAAATGGCTCTCGTCTGGAAAGGGTCGGTATAGGAAATGGAGAGCTTAAACGGATGGTATTTTTTGAACTGGGCAATCGCCTTTGGACCAAGCTCGAGGACAAGGTTGCTCGCTTCCTCCTGCTTGCTAAGCTTCTCCCGTATTTTTTTTCGGCTTAGTCTCTTATTCACGGGGTAAGGTTCTACATCGGTGAGGTTATCGACGGAAAAGATTTGTCTCTTCTCTTCCTTTAAGTCGAAGCCCTCAATCAGCCAAAGGCTTTTCTCCCGGTAAAGGTGCAAGAGATAAATGGGATACGACTTGATCGTGTTCCCTTCATTCATGGTAAGCAACAAGCAGCTATCCGAAAGCAGGAGTTGGATAAGCTTCTCTAATATAGGATGCGGAAGGTCCGACAGTTCCAGCAGATCCGGATTATTCGGGTTGGTCCCTTCGAAAAGCAAGATTTGATTCAAGAGAACAAGGTCATCCTGCTGGTTCTGCGAAATGAGCCCTAATAATTTCTCCGCCAAGGACTGTCGGCTCTTCAGATAAGGGAGCTGCTGATTCCTTGTGGCCATAAAGGCAATAAAAAGCGCCTTGATCTCGTTATCGGTAAAACGAACGGTCGGCAGGACCGAATTGTTCATGACGAAATAGCCCCCATCTCTGCCAACCTCGGCGACAAGCGGCATCCCCATGGCTTCAACTTCTCGAATATCCCTTATAGCGGTCGAACGAGAGATGTTAAATTCCCGCATAATTTCCGAAATGGTGAAGGAAGCACGGTTGTTGATATACCGCATGATGATATTAATCCGCTCCACTTTTTTCATCGCGGCCTCCTAAACAGTATCACTTTTTGACATGATTAAGGATTATTATAAACTCAGCAAGCGAAAAGGAAAATCACTACAAAAAAATTCAGGAAAAAGGATGGATGAAAAAATGGCAAACTACACGCTTGAGGAAAAAGAAAGCTTTACCGTATTGGGAATGGGAACGGAACTGAAAAGCGATTATACCGACTATGCCGGCATCAACAAGGAAAAGCAAGGCTTCTGGCAAGCGGTCCAACAAGATGGAAGGCTCGACGCCCTGAAAGCGGTAGCCGAGAATGACTACATTTTCGCCGTAAACGAAGCGGTGAATCAAAAGATGATGTATTATGCCGGCGTGATGACGGATGCAACATTGCCTGATGCAACCCGAGTGATTCAATTTCCAAAGGGAGAATA
Organism: Paenibacillus harenae DSM 16969; assembly: GCF_000422465.1. Lineage (GTDB taxonomy): Bacteria > Bacillota > Bacilli > Paenibacillales > Paenibacillaceae > Pristimantibacillus > Pristimantibacillus harenae. The sequence continues at coordinate 189,877 of NZ_AULV01000014.1, forward strand.
TCTGGTTGTCCAAGGGGAAGCCGAGACGGCTGATGCGCTCAGCAATACGCTAACCGGAATCGCCTTCGGTCAAGTCCTGCCGGAAGCAAAAGATTTCGCTTATGTTGGCGGTCCGAACGCCACGGTCGAGATGGGGCAACGCGGCGGCTTGGTTTTCGGTGAAGTGTGGATCCCGGTTGTCCGGAAATAAACAGGAATGGGAGGAATGGTCATGTCCTACGCTGTAGATTTTAAACAAGTGTCCGCAAGTGGCCTAGAGTCTTCGCCTGTTCAAGAAGCGCTTGCCGGTTTACGCGCGAATGAAGCCCGCTACTTCATGAACAAATATAAGCACGAATTTACGGTTACACCAGCTGCCGAGAGTCAGGAGACCCTTGAGTACGTGAACCGGATTTTGAAGGAAGAGCGCGGCCTTGAATTTGCTTCCAAACCTTTGGAAACGTCGCGTTTTCAAGTGGAAAATATCCAGTGGACCTTCGTCTTCTACGAGGATGGCCTAGCGGTCAACGTCATGTATACGGTGGATGACCCCAAGAAGCGTGCGGTCGGTTTTAAGCTTTCCGAGGGAATGGACGTGCCGTCTGAGTTAGAAGGGAAGTTCAAGTTTGCCAGGCAGAAGTCCAAGCTGGCTGGAACCATTCGGGGATCGTTTTTTGTGATTAAAGGGGAGTACTAGGGAAAAGAACAGGTAGACGAGCTCGCTCATTTATAAACAGCACCCCCATACGATGGCGGGTGCTGCTCATTTTCGCAAGATTCTCTTTCACTTATCATTCATGTTTAGCATGCTAAACGATGATAACATTTTTTTAAACAGATACCTGGGGAATAGATTGTTAATCATTCTTACGATTTTCCAAAGGCATTTCTCCATTCGGGGATGAAACATGATCTTGGCGGACTTATAAATTTTATCTTCAGGCGTAACCCACTCATGCGTAACCGCAGATTGCAGTATCAGACTTCGTACTCGGTGCGGAAATTTTGACGCAAGATGAATGCCGCTAGGCCCACCGGCAGAAATGGCGATAACATGAACTTGAGCGATATTCAAGTATTCCAGCAGTTCAATGTATGTGTTACATGTATCATATATATTCATACCTAACTCTTTAGAAGTTTCTCCATATCCTGGCCTCGAAGGTGTTATGATCATATAACCTTTTTCAACAAGCTCTTCATAACCAAACTCCTCTTTTGAGCTGGAATGGCCGCCATGCATAACCAGGATCGGTTCCCCATGACCTGTAATGGAATATTCCAATGAAAGCCCTTGTTGATTCATGTAATGATAATGATTCCTAACCATTTTTACCCTCCTTCAAAAGTGAAAACCTATTCATTATTGGTGCAAAAAATAAGTAAATATCCGCATCAAATTATTGCTTGAAGGCCTTGATACCAAAAAGTGATATATTGATGAAGCATTTTTTTGTAATCATGTGTGTCGGGATGCTGTCGAATGATTTCAAAAAAACCCTGCATAAATGCCACGGAAATCGGCCATGAAACCTGTTCCGTATAAATTTCTTTTCCTAGTTTGCGGTTATAATTCACCAGATGTTTGACAATATTCTCAGCCATCATTCTGTATATCTTCTGAACCGTTTCTTCATGACGGGTTCCTGTGCTAGAGTAGAGCAGAATTAATAAAGATCTGCGGAACTCTGTCGTAATATTGTAAAGCGTTTCGACGATAAGCTCCGGAATAGAAGCATCCTCTTTTGAACCTTTATCATGGTCAATCAATATTCTCTCTAGCTCAATGTATGCTGGACCTACAATTGCTTCGAACAAAGCATCTTTCCCCGCATAATATCGGTACAAGTTTCCAACGGATATTCCAACCTTACCGGCGATTCTTTTGACCGACGCTGATAAAAAGCCATGTTTGATAAATTCATCTTGAGCTGCATAGAGAATGGCAGTACGCAATTCCTCTTTTAAAACTTGAACCATAAATGAACCTCCGTTCGCTTTTATTATGAATTAAATCAGATGTGGATTCAAGTCTTATTGGATTAAATCCAGCCATTCTGCCCGTTACATCAATGAAAAAAGGAGCTGCCGCCACAGCAACTGCTCCGTAAAATGGTGTAGTTCGTTCAGTGCCAGCATTCTCCTTAAGCTGCGAGCAAGAAATCGCACTCGCCTATGCTTTCTTCTTTCTCATTAAGAATAAGCTGATCAAAACAAGCACGATACTTGCAAACAATTCAAGATTACCCTCCGGCAGCAAGCCGGGTATGACGAACGAACCGGCAGAGCCTTTGATTAGCGCGATAATTATACCGCGGACGCCTAGAACGAATAATAGGATACCGAGAATATAGAGAAACGCCTTGATAAAGATCATCCTCTCACTTCATATTTTGTGCTCGACAATTTGTCTAATCCGAAAAAAGCTCGCAAAATCCTTCCGAAAAACTATTTCATTAAGTGCAGCTCTAACCAAATCCATTCCATCCAACAGATTCTAGCCAGATCCTGCAAGCTATTCTGAAAAAATTTCGCCGTACTTGTGATACGGTTCAGCGTAACGTCTATAGAGCGAATTCCAAGCTACCCTTGGCAATGAATGCATGGTATAGTTTGTATATTCTTTTGGTCGCTGACGTTGAGGTGCAGGAATATGAGTGGATTGGCTAAAGAGAGGCAAACCAATGACCCCTCCAGTTACTTTCTATTAACTATCATTCGGTTAAGTTATTTTCTTGTGCTTAGCTTGATGTATTTGTTTATCAAGTTTCCGGCTCCTGCCTGGGTGAACTTCTACATTATCGGCAGCATGGTTCTGTTTGTGCCCATCCACTTTCTCTATCCGAAAGTTCACAATAAACGGATCATCTTCCTAGTAGCTTCTATTGATATTGCCATTACAACCTCTTATTCTTATGTCTTTCTGAATGAGGAATCTCCCGACCTTCTGTTCATGGGCTTATCTAGTCTGTTTTTGTTTATGTTCGTTCAATCCCGATTGGCTAAAGCCATTTGGTACGTTTACTTCGGGACAAACATCCTGGTTCTCATCCTTATTCAATTACATAAATATGGGGACATTGAAAGTGCCTATTATATCGTGAACGGGTCGTTCGTAGTATTCGCGGGCCTGATCGGCTCCTTGATCCGTTACTACAAAGAATCGCGCATCCAGACCGTTCGCTTGAATGAGAAACTGGAGACCTCCTACAGACAGTTAAGCGAGTATGCCTTGCAGGTAAAGGAGTTATCCGTTAACCGCGAAAGGATTCGCATTGCAAGAGAGATTCATGACACGGTAGGGCACAATTTAACCGCTCTTCTCATTCAACTGGATGTGGCTCGGAAGTTGCAGGAAATTGATTTCGAGAAAAGCAGAGTTAGTTTGCAGCAATGTGAACATCTGGTCCGCTCCGCTCTACGGGAGGTTAGGCTCGCGGTGCGCACCATTCGCGATGAGGACAACGGTCTGTCTGTAGCGGAAACCGTCGCGAAGCTGGCCGAGCAGTTCGCGGAAATGACGGGTATTCGAATTGAGGTCCATGTAGATCCACAGTTGCCAGCCGTATCCGCTCATCTGCAACTCACCCTTATCCGAATTGTGCAGGAATCGTTGACCAACGCTCAGAAGCACGGCGAAGCCTCGGAAGCATGGGTGACCCTTCGCTATGTGGAGCGGAGGATCGATTTACGCATACTCAATAATGGAGCGGGGCATCCCGAATTTACTCCAGGGTTTGGCTTGATAAATATGCGAGAGCGGGTACAGGAGCACGGAGGGATTCTGCGAATCCTATCTGCTCCCGAAGACGGATTCGAAGTACGGGTTACCATCCCGTTGGATTAGATTTTACGGAAGGAAGCGAAGCGAATGATTCAAGTGTTAGTTGCCGACGATCAACGCCTGATGCGAGACGGATTGTCTACACTTATCAGTCTGGACCCGGAAATTAAGGTGGTAGGTACCGCTTCAAACGGCAAAGAAGCTTACGAGAAGGCAATTGGGCTGCATCCGGACGTCGTCCTGATGGACATTCGCATGCCAATGGTGGATGGCGTGGAGGGAACGCGCCTGATTCGCTGTCACTTACCGGAAATGAAAGTGCTGGTGTTGACGACGTTCGAGGATATCGAGCTAATTGTCATGGCGCTGGAGCAGGGGGCGAGTGGCTACCTTCTGAAAGATATGCCATCGGAGACAATTATTAGTGCCATTCACACGATCCATTCAGGTGGGACCGTGCTCCACCCGAGCATAACAGCCCTGATTCTCGAGGAATGGAGGAACCGTGAGATCAAGGGAACTTCCGATCATAGTAATGATCCCCGGTTATCTCTGCTCGAGCAGTTGTCGGTTCGAGAGATGGAAGTGCTTCAACTGATTGGTCGCGGGTTAAACAATAAAGAAATTGCAGATACGCTGGTCATTACCGAAGGAACGGTCAAGAACCATGTGTCTAGCGTCATCTCCAAGCTGGAGTTGCGTGATCGGACACAAGTAGCGATCTTCGCTGTCCAGCAAGGAATTACGGTGATCGAGACATGACTTTGTGCATAGTCATATAACTAAAGTAAGGAACCGCATGCGGTTTGAGGCGCCATAATTCTATCCTATTGCAGATTCGTCCGGCTATCAATACGGGTACACTTTTTCCAGAACAGCTACATCTGAATGGAAAGAGGCGTTGCGATTTGTTCCGACGAATATGGATTCTTCTGTTGCTTTTCCTTGTTTTAACAGCAAGCTATACGCAAGTCTATGCGGATCCGCAACCACAGCATGGGGATTCGGAAGATTTTAAACTACAAATCGAGCAGTTGGTACGCACTAATATGGCCAAAGGCAAAATTCCCGGCATCTATCTGCTCGTTGTCAAAAACGGTCAAACGACGATGAGCAAAGGCTTCGGCTACTCGGATAAGAAAGCCAAGCTGAGGGTCACGGCGGAAACGGAATTCCAATTAGGTTCGTTGTCCAAAGCATTCACGGGACTTGCGGTCACTCACTTAGCCGAGGAACATCAGCTCGAACTAGAAAAAGGGGTCTCTTCCTATCTGCCCTGGTTCCAAGTCCGTTACCGTCAAGCCCCTGCGGAGATCACACTCCATCAATTGATGGAGCAAACGAGCGGATTAGGCACGGAGACGTTTGTCGGTATTTCCGCCTCTTCGGACAAGGATGCTCTGGAACGAGGCGTAAGAACATTAGCAAATGCCTCGTTAAGCTCCGCTCCGGGCGAGAAATACGCCTACTCCAACGTAAATTTTAACATCTTAGGCCTTCTTATCGAGAAAGTCTCCGGTCAGTCGTATTCGAACTACATGAACGAACATATTTTCAAGCCGCTCGGACTTTCGAAAACGAGCGTTCGTGAGGAGCGTTTGCCACAAAATTTGGCGACGGGATATAAGGTTTCTTTTTTCGGAGCGCGCCCATATTCAGTCCCATTCAGTTTGAGCCAAGCCCCTTCGGGATCGATTATTACGAACGGGGAAGACATGACGAAGTGGCTAAGATTCAACTTAGGAATCGACAGTGTCGACGGCTATAAGGCCGTTCATCCAACAGATACAACCCCCTTCGATTATTACGGCGGCTGGAAACTCGATGCGAAATCGAATCAGATTCAGCACGAAGGAAATCTCGAGAATTACTCTTCTTTTATCGTGATGGATCCCAAGGAGAAAACGGGCGTCGTCGTATTGGCCAATTTGAACTCAACCTACACGACGACCATCGGCGAAGGAATCATGTCTTGGTTGCAGGGACATCTGGCGGAAAGTGGGAATTCGGACACCTATCTCCTGACGGATCAAATCGCCTCATCGATTATTCTGATCATGAGTGTACTGATTCTTGTGTTTCTGTGGCTTTTATGGAACACGATGATGGCCATCCGATCAGGCCGCAGAACCTTAAGAATGAGGACACCGCAAGTCGTTCTCTCCATTCTTCTGTTATCAGTACTCGCATTTCTTTATGTTCTTACTGTCCAGTTGCCTACTTTTATTTACCCGAATGCCGATTGGAGCTTTATTAATGACTGGATGCCGAATACAACCCTCTACGGCGTGTTGGTTCTACTCGGTTTCTTGACGCTCCTAACTATCCATGCAGTCGCTAGACTTACCTTCAGGAAATAATTAAATCTATTTCGCCCTGCTTATAGTGCGGTTCACCGTAACGCCCATAACGGCGAAAAAGCGTAAGGAGCTTGCCGCGGCAGCTCCTTTGATTGCAAAACATATTTCGTTATCGATCCTACTATGCCAAATTCTTGCTGAAATATGGGCAACGCGACATTAACGACCGTGCTGTCGAGAATGACCATAATCATGCCTGTGATGATCGCCAAGAGAGGCGCCATGATGGCTTTCATTGAAAATGGCGGGTTTTCGGTTTCCTTTCTGAGACAGAACAGAACTAGACAAGATGATAAACTCCTCTCTATACAGTGATTTCAAAAATCACAGTTAGACTCAAAAAAATACCGTGATTTCTCAAATCACAGTATAGGTTTAATCTGTGATTTTGTCAATCACAGTATTAGTCGTTATGCGATTTATTTTTCAATCGTTGGATTCTCGATCAATTCCGCGATCGTATGCCGCTCCAGTACTCGCATCAGTTGATCCTCTGATTCGGAAATCACCTTGGTAAACATTTTTCGAGCTTCTTCCGCAAAAGGACCGTTCTTCGTCGTCCCCAACAGGCCAGCATAGAGCGGTTCTACCATCTGGATCGCCCGATATACATCCGCAAATGTGATATCTTCCGGGGCTCTGCTTAACGCATATCCCCCGTCGCGCCCCTCCCTCGCCTCGACAATTCCGGCCTTCACCAGACGAGAAAGAATACGTCGCATTAATGTAGGTTCCCCGCACACATTTCCCGCAATTTCGTTGCTCGCGCATCTTTCATTGCGATATCCGGACATAAATACGAGAGACTGCAGGGCATAGCCAAACCACTTGGGAGTCGCGGTACCCGTATATTTTTCCGTTATCATCTACCATCCACCCCCGTGTAGCGACGAAAAGTCTTATAGTCCAATTTTAGCAACTAAATCTGCTTCACGCCACCTGCCGAGACGCACGCGACGACCGGCACGCCGCTGGCGCATAATGCGTCGATATACAGGTACACGGTGCGGACGCTAATCTCCAAATTGTCTGCAATCTCCGCAGCGGTGAGCTTCCTTCCGGATCGCAGCATCCAAATCATGGATAGCATGTTATCCCATTTTGCCATCGGGAGCACCTTCTTTTCCTTGTGAAATAAGACTGATTTTAGTGATTGCGCAGTGATATAATGGAGCGCGGGACCGAATCAATGAAAAAGCTATCTTATTTCTCTCTATTGCGTCCCCGCCTCTCGGACACAATCAGCGAAGGCCGCAAACGCTTTGCTGCCGAACTGTTCTTTTCGGGTAACCAGCCTCGTCGTCACGAAACGGTATCGTTCGGGAACCGGATGGGCCCTTAACCGTTCGTCTTTCTCAGCAATGACCGATTCGGTCAAAAGCGTATAACCGATGCCTGCCCGTACGCAATTCAGCATCGTGTCCAGCGTGCTCACCTCAATCATATTTACGGACGATACCCCTTGACTGTGGAGCCAATCCTCGCTTGCGGCACGCAACGGGCAACCCCTCGGAAAAACGATCCACGCCGCATTCGCAACATCGGAAGGTGCGGCTTTTCCATCGGCGTTCGTCAGGAGCAGCACCTCTTCTCGAATCTCATGAGCGACCTTTAGAGGAGCCAAATCGAATTCTCCCGTGAAGAAAGCTCCGTCCAACTTGCGGTTCAGCACTTTCTCGTAATTTTGCGGCGATGTTCCGGTGACAAGAGACAACGCTACTTCCGGGTGTTTTTTTTGAAAATCGGATAACGCACGTATAAAAGGAGCGGTGGACGCAACGGTCTCCACGACGCCGATCGCGAGCGGACCGCTCGGATATTCAGGTTCTTGGATGGACATGATCACTTCCTCGACCTTTAACAGAATGTCTGCGGCATATTGGCTGAAGACGCGCCCTTTCTCGGTCGGCAAGACGCCTTTCGGCGTTCTATGGAAAAGCTGGACTCCGAGCTCCGACTCCATTTTGCGAACTCTCATCGTGATGTTCGATTGAACATACTCCAGCTTCTCCGCTGCGCGTGTGATACTGCCCTCTTGTATGATCGCCATGAATATTTTTAGATCGGTTAACTCCACTCGGGAACCTCCGTTCATCGGTGTAAACATCAATTATTTTGATACCCCAATCTATAATGATCATTTTACTATATGGAACTATCCATTTACAATCAAACCTAGAAATAGATCGTGCGGTGGAGATCAAGCGTATTGACACCGTAAACAACGAGGAGGAATTTCAATATGGGTAACTACTCTCATCTTTTTTCAACCTTCCAATTGGGTTCGCTGCGCTTGCCGAATAGGTCCGTGCTATCTCCGATGACGCGGACGAGCGCAGAGCCCTCTGGGCTCGCGAATGAGCGTATGGCCCGGTATTATGCTCGCTTTGCAAAAGGGGGATTCGGTCTCATCATTACGGAAGGCCTCTATCCGGATGCGATAAGCAGCCAAAGCTACGTGAACCAGCCCGGCCTAGCTAATGAAGCGCAAGCTGAATCCTGGAGACCTGTCGTCCGGGCCGTTCAGGGCGCGGGAGGCAAGATTGTTGCGCAGCTCATGCATGCAGGCGCGCTAGTCCAGCATGACGGATTCACACCGATCGCTCCATCAGCCGTGAAGCCCGTAGGCACGATGCTGGAGGATCACGGCGGGAGCGGAGATTTTGCCGTACCGAGAGCCATGACCCAAGAGGATATCCGGAACGTTATTGATGGTTTCGCGCAAGCTGCATTTCGCGCTAAGAAGGTTGGATTCGACGGGGTGGAAGTTCATGCAGCAAACGGCTACCTGCTCGATCAATTCCTGACCGATTACACGAATCTTAGAACCGACGAGTATGGCGGGATGGCGGAACGACGTGTCCAAATCATCGTGGAAGTCCTAGATGCCATTCGCGCCGTAGTAGGCCCTGACTTCATTGTCGGCGTCCGCATCTCCCAAGGTAAAGTAAACGATTTTCATCACAAGTGGGCTGGCGGAGAGATGGATGCCCAGATTATTTTCGAGCATTTGGCAGCGGCTGCTCCCGATTACATCCATACGACCGAATATAAAGCATTTGCTCCGGCTTTTGAGGAGGGCGGGCACACACTTGCCAAGTTGGCCAAACAATATAGCGGCCTTCCTGTCATAGCCAACGGCAAGTTAGGCCAACCGGACAAAGCGGAATCTCTCTTGGAGAACGATCATGCGGATCTTGTAGCAATCGGCACGAGCGCACTGGTCAATCCAGACTGGGTGAACAAAGTACGGGCAGGCAGCGCGTTGCTCCCATTCGACCATCATTTTCTGCAGCCGATCGCCACGCTTAAGGAGGAAGAGGTTGGCGTGTAAGGACTTTCTATCAGGTGGAATAGATGAATTGAAGAGTAATGCCAAATATGAAAAGATGGCGGTGCAGAAGTTAATCCTGCGCCGCCATTTCTCGGTTTAGGGCCATTCGTCGTCACTTATGATACGGTTCAGCGCGCTGTCTGCAACGGCAAGTTTTTTCATCCGTCTCCTTTTAATTCATGAGCTCCGCATGTTAAAATCGTGCAGCCAATCTGCAAACTGAACAATAAAGACCCCTTTTCGAGGGGGTCGTTAGCAATTTTAAAAGGGGCTCCAAAAAAAATCTAGGCAAAATTCCTGTTTGTAGGCCAAGATCCTTGAAGCTTGCGAAGGAGAATGATCTGTCCGGTATGATAGACATCGTGCATCGCGAGTGTTAGCATTTGACCGCCAATTGGAAAATGCGAAAGTGGACGATCCAGATCTTCATCCATAAGATCCTTTAGACACCCTTGAATATCATGATGAACCTTGATTAGTTTCGCAACCGTCTGTTCCCAGGATTGTTCAGTGCTTGCAGTAAAGGTAACTTCATTAGAAGACGGATCAGGCGATTCTATCCCTTGTAATCTTTGCAGTAACTGCTCTTTATAAAAGATCAGATGGGTTACTATTTCACGAATTGTGTTCGATGCCCCGGTCTCAGGACGCCAATCCGCCTGTCCTTCATTAATCCCTTCCAATGCTTTCATTAGCGGCGGATTCCAACCTTCCTTCTGAAACGCGAACTCCAAACCGTGCAATAAAATTTCCTGCCTGCTTAATTTCATACTGATCTTTTCCGCCTTTCTTGGAAATGTTTTAATAGCTAACACCTTCACTAAGAAGTATATCAATTAATCACTGCCAAGTGTTGTCAGTAGAAATAATCTGACCAAAAAACTTGCCGTCATTTGTGATAAGGTTCCCCGTATCAACTATAGAGCGAAATCAAAAGGCACCCAATTAGGTGCCTTCAAATGAACACTTTACAGTCTTTTGTTAGATATCTATTATAAAACCTAGGCAATTAACTGCTCAAAGTATCATTTATTGTATAAACCCCACCTTGTCCCTCTTCCACTAAATAAACATCAAAATTATTTGATCCCCACATGACAAATCTAAATTCCTTGCTTCGAGGGGCTCTCAAATGCACGCTTTTAAAAGAACTGGCTGTGTCGCTTATTTTGCCCAGTAAAGAAACTCTACGGTCTGCACCCGCTAATAGTAAACCTTTATCCAAACTTTCGGTATCGTTATAGAAATGCAGGATAGGATGCGTATCGGCAGTATTGTCCGAAACAGCTCTGACGGATACACCACCATCCACCGTGGCCGCAATAGTGAATCTTTTTCCATCCTTCAGTTCCAAGTAATGTTCATGCTCGGAAACATACTTTTCTACACGACCGCTTTCGAGGTTGTAAAATAAATCGGCTGATAATGTATTGGGCCACAACCCATTCACCACGGAACCATCCGCTAAAGTCGCCTTCATGAAATATAAAATCGTGGTTTCGCTGGGCATTCTCCTTGTAGGTACCAGCTTTGCGGTAACATCACTAATCCAGTGTTTTAATACGCTATCGTTTAGTTTCAAGTCTTCTGATCCCCATCCTAAACGAAGCAAAGCGATCTGTGCTTGAGATAAAGCATAGTTCATTCCAAGCTGAGGAATGATACGTTCAAATGCCGTTATCGTTTTGGCAATGGCAATAACCGTCTCGGATACACCTATCGCTGTATTTCCGTACGTAGAAACGACTTCTGCTTTAAAATGAGAATCAAGGAACATAAGTGCGCCCTCATCCTTATTGAACGTAACTTTCAGTGTAGGGTGTGAGATTCCCTCATTATTAATCTCTAATGCTCTGTTATAGCCATAAGCCTCTCTATGTTTCCCTGTATCGGAAATTATACCGAATCGCCTTACCAATAAATCATTTAAATTCTTTAGCAAAAGATCTTTATTCGTTTCATTACTTATTGAAGCGGCGTCAAGACCCCATAATCTGACAATCCCTTCAGTCTGGAAAGGGGTAACAGGATGATTGATCGTTTTAGCAAAATGTTCTTTAAGTCGTTCAGATAATAATATCAGTTCTGACTTGAGCAACAAATTGCAAAGAGATAACACATCCTCGTTCAAATACATATATACGAAACTTCCATTAGCAATAATAGTTTCCAGAATATCCGCAAGAAACATATCGCCTACCAGAAAGTCAGATCCTGCTCGTACAGTAAGACGACCATCAACTGAAAATCCGGCTCTAACAGGAGGAAGAGAAAGTTCAACATGATGATCCAACTTCAAAGCGATTCCAGGCTCCTTGGATGTATCATCATTTTCATCAATCGCCGACTTTAGTGTCATACTCATCTAAACCCCTTTATATATGACTCCTTCGTAGGAAAGGCTACTTCAAATGGTTGTTTGCTTGCTCTCTCGAGCAATCTCTTTTCGAACGATCGGCGCGACGCGGGTGCCAAACAACTCGATGGCGCGCAAGACTTCGCGATGCGGCAATGTGCCGATATTTAGATGTAAGAAGAAACGGTTCGTCCCTAGATTTTTGCGGACGAGAAGAATCTTCTCCGCGACATATTCAGGATCGCCAACATAAAGGGCTCCATCCATACTACGCGCAGCATCGTAAGATGCACGACTATATGGCGGCCATCCTAATACTCTGCCGAGTTCATTCATTTGAACCGACGTGTAAGGATAATGTAACTCGGCAGCCTGTTCTGTTGTTTCTCCAACGAAGCCGTGTGAGTGTGTCGCAATTCTAAGCTTACTCACATCGTGGCCGGCCTCGGCGGCAGCTTGTTTATACAATTCGACTAACGGGGCAAATCTTTCCGGCATTCCGCCAATGATGGCGAAGACGACGGGCAGCCCCAGCGCTCCTGCCCGAATAGCCGATTCTGGGCGCCCTCCGGTTCCGACCCATACCGGAAGCGGGTCTTGGACGGATCGCGGATAGACGCCAAGATTATGGATCGCGGGGCGATGACCACCTCGCCATGTGACTTTTTCCGAAGCTCTAATCTTTAGAAGCAATTCAAGGTGTTCTTCAAACAATTCGCTGTAATCGTTCAAACTATAGCCAAACAACGGGAACGAATCAATAAAGGATCCTCGGCCTACCATAATTTCCGCCCGGCCATTACTGATGCTGTCCAGTGTAGAAAAAGATTGGTATACGCGAACCGGATCATCCGAGGAAAGAACGGTAACGGCACTCGTGAGCCGAATTCGCTTGGTTAAAGCTGCAGCCGCCGCAAGCACCACGGCTGGCGATTCAGAGGCATAATCAAACCGTTGATGCTCTCCGATTCCAAACACATCAAGGCCGGCTTGATCGGCAATAACGATCTCTTCGACCCCGTTCCGAATCCGCCTGGGATGGCTAATCCTCTTGCCCGTTACGGGATCCGGTGAGTTCTCTAGAAAAGTATTGATGCCTATTTCAAAGTTGTCTGTGGATTCAGCCATAGTTGATCCTCCTTATCATGTTGATCGCAGGCAAAAATATTATCGATGTCCTGCGGCAACGTTTTTTGGCGCTACTTCGTTGATACGTTTAAGATCGGTATCCGTAAGCTCAACTTGCAAAGATCCAAGATTATCCTCCAAATACTTTCTTCTTTTCGTTCCTGGAATAGGCACGATATCGCTGCCTTGCATCAATATCCATTTCAGCGCCAATTGAGGCGCGGTGCACCCCTTTTCAGCAGCCATCTCTTGAATTCGGGCGACAAATTCAAGGTTTTTCTGTAAGTTTTGCCCTTGAAATCTAGGGAAGTTCCGTCTGATGTCGCCGTACCCCAAATCCTCGTACCGTTGAATAGTACCTGTTAAGAAACCACGTCCAAGCGGACTATAGGCTACAAATCCGATGCCAAGCTCTCTGCAGGTAGGGAGAACTTCGTCTTCAATGTCTCGGGACCACAAGGAATATTCCGTTTGCACTGCCGATATTGGATGAACCTCATGTGCTCTGCGTATCATAGCTGGCGAGGCTTCTGAAAGGCCGATATAACGAACCTTTCCTTCCTTTACCAGATCAGCCATCGCCCCTACAGACTCTTCGACTGGAGTATAGGGATCAATACGATGCAAATAATACAGGTCGATGTGGTCAACGCCTAATCTGCGCAAGCTTGCTTCACAGGCAGCCTTAACATATTCCGCTCTTCCGTTATATCCCCACATCGGCCCTTTGTCGCGCACTACCCCAAACTTGGTAGCCAAAGTGACCTCATGACGCCGATCTTTGATCGCTTTTCCCACCAGTTTTTCATTTTCGCCGACACCGTACATATCCGAGGTATCCAAGAAGCCCGCACCAAGTTCTAAAGAACGATGAATCGTTCGTATGGATTCTTGCTCATCCCGGTCACTGCCGTAAAAATCGGACATGGTCATACAGCCAAGTCCAAGAGCTGATACTTCCAGCCCGCTTGATCCAAGCGCTCTTTTCTCCATAAAAAATCACTCCTCATGTTCAATGTTGAAATCACATTACGGTATGTTTTGCCTATTCGATATCTTTGCTTATACGCTTTTGAGTTGTTCGGCCACATTCTGTTTATTTTTCAAAGCAAGCGAAATCACTGCAAATACGGTTGCAAGCAATACGATTAGTCCTCCGACCCAACCAATCGATGATAGGGAGAGTTGTTCGACAACCACGCCACCTAGAACTGCTCCCAAGGCGACACCAATATGGAATGCAGAGGAATTCAAACTCAAAATAATATCGGTTGATAGAGGAGCCATAGTAACCAGACTAAACTGCTGTGCTGGGGCCGTTGTCCAAGCTCCAAGCATCCAAAGAGCTAGTATGAACAAGGCGCCTGCAAAGTTGACGGCAGCAATCGGGAGAAAGAAAAGGGCAATCATATGAAGGAGCAGACTTGCAATAAGAGTACGAGCAATTCCCCATTTATCCGCTCCGTATCCTCCTATACGTGCTCCTACTACAGCCATTAATCCCATGCCTAGCAAGACAAGGCTGATTGTATTGGAGTTTAGACCTGCGGTTTCGCGCAGCAATGGAGCTAGATACGTAGAAACAACAGAGTAACCTGTAATAAAGAACAAAGAGGTTAACAAGCCGCTTATTACTTTGAATTCTTTGAGTACAGCCAGTTGTTTAGATAGCGGAATCGCTTCTTGACCGGATAACTTAGGAACGGCTTTTGCGATGGGAACAGTCATTATTACGGTAATTACGCCAAGTATAGCGAAGATCCAGCGCCACCCTATATACTCCCCGATCAAAGTGCCTAAAGGAAGTCCGATGACGAGTGAAAGACTTGTCCCCATTAAGACAGTACCGATCGCACTTCCTCTTTTCTCCGGCGGAGCTATTTGTGCGGCTACACCCAAGGCAACAACGGCGAAAACGCCTGCGCTTACTCCCAAGACAGCCCTGGAAATCATAAGCAATGCATAATTAGGGCTTAGAACAGCAATGATATTGCCGACAACGAAAATACATAATGCTGCCAATAATAGCTTTTTTCGATCTACTTTTGATGAGATTGCGATTAGAATCGGCGTACCCACAGCGTAGGCAATGGAATACACAGTAACTAATTGTCCGGCAAGACCTATTGATACATTTATATCTGAGGCAAGCATGTCAAGAATTCCAGTAATAATCGATTCGGCCGTACCGACTACGGTCGCGCCTAGTGCAAGAAAATAAATAATCAATTTGTAGCTCTTCATGTTGTAGTTATTCATAAATGCTTCTAATCTCCCCGTGTTCCTAAAATAAAATTGATATTGAATCTAAATATTCTTTAACAGGCTTTCCTACGCATCAGGATGCCTTTGGCCTTTGTTAGAAAGCACACGACGTCCACCCCCCTTTCAATCGAACGATCGATCAACTTACTTCAAAAAAATCGAACGTTCGATCAATTTTTCGAAAAAAAATGGGCTGCTTATGCTTTAATAGCATCCCAGCTCATTTGAATCATTTTATCAATATTAGCAGAACTGAACTCATATTCACCATTTATATACTCTTTCCCCATTTGGACAAATGGCAGACAGGAGTAGGTAACTAAAAGATTGGTCTCCGAATCCTTGAATAGTCCTTCTCTGATCCCCCTCTCGAATAGAGCATACATCGGCTTGAACACTCCACCGTTTTGATCTTTACAGCTTTTGCGTATAAACGGAGAGTCAAGAAATTGTTCCATTAACAGAAAGTTAGCTTTATTATTCACAATATAATTGGAATAATTACGCAAGATTTTCTCAAAACCATCCTTGACTGACATATCCGCCGTTACACCTCTAAACATCATCTGATGCATTTGATCCTTGAGGTTAAAATATAGTTTTATTAGCAAGTCTTCTTTACTTTCAAAATAAAAGTAAATGGATGATGAGGAGATGCTTGCCCTCTTCGCAATTTTGGACATGGATATATCGGATAGCCCTATTTCATTAAGAAGTGCAATGGTTGTCTGATAGATAAGTTCCATTTTGTTTTCGGATTTGTTTTTCATAAATTGATTATAATCGATCGTTCGATCAAAATCAAATTGTTTTCGACAACATACACATGTCCGAAAAAATCAAACTTGTAATAAGGTGATTGCTCATGCGACGATGGCGAAACGGTCTCGATTGAATCTTCTAACCGTTGCTGAAGCACACTCCCTTGGTTTCATGCTTCTGTAGATCGATTTTATCGTCTTCAAGAACCTTCCCAATCGATAATGATTTAAAGAAATAATATAATGTCCATCTTCAGGCCACGCCGGAAATGGCCTACATTCGCCACCACGATGAAAAGGGGACGGTAAACTCTCCAATAAGTGGAACCGTTTCGACGATTTTAGGAGTCATTAATTTAACGTTTGCTTCGTTTGCCTTTTGTAATGCTCGTTCCACCGGTTCTGTCCAACCATAATAAGCAAGGGTGAAAGCTCCCCAATGAATTAACATCATATTCTTCCCATTTACATCTAAATGAGCCTGAACAGCTTCTTCGGGTGTCATATGTACCCAAGGCCATCGTTTATCATATTGACCACCTTCAATTAATGTCATGCTAAACGGTCCGTACTTTTTTCCTATTTCCTTAAAATGTGAATCGTATCCTCCATATCCGCTAGTATAGAATAGATCCATAAATAACCTCATCCCACTCACACATCAAACATTAACCATTGCCAATCAACCCGAATAACAACAGACGGTTCATCTCAGCCATCTTTTCTTTATAGTTTCCTGACTTTGCCCAAGTTAATTGAATGGTTCCAATCACATTTAACAATTCAAGAACAGTCTCTAGAGAAACTGAAGAGTGAATAGCTCCTTCCTTTTTCGCAAGTTCAATAAGCTCTTGAAGCATTTGAATTCTAATTTTATTTGTATTTTCACTATAGAGACTTGATAACACATGGTCCTTTACGGCACCAGGCGAACCAAGCAATTGATAGTCCTGATCGGCGCAAATATCCATGATTTGAACGATTTTATCCTTGAAATCGATGTCTTGGTTCATGATCTCTTCGGCCATATGAAGGGTATTTTGCATCAAAACGTTTGCGCATTCCTTGACTATCCCTTCTTTGCTTTCGAAATAGTTATACAGCGATACGGATGATACGCCGGACTCAGCGGCAATATCCTTTATGCTGACATGAACGAAACCTTTTTCTTTAAAGAGCTTTAATGCCGCATTAACAACTGCCGTCTTCTTTTTCTGAGTCCTTATTTCGAATTTATTCATTACACATTCCTCCATCCCGCATCCCAATCTAAAATCAATGTAGCACAATTCGAAAGGTTTTTAAATTTAATGGTCATAAATTTAAAAAAATATTGACTTACCATTCTGATCGGAGATAAAATCAAATAGAATATTTTTAAATATTACACCTTGATATTTAAAAACTTTTTATTGCGAAACAACCAAAATGGAGGAATAATATGAGAATACTGGTCTACGGGGCAGGGGTTTTGGGAAGTTATTTAGCTCACGAATTAGTGCACGGGGGCAACGAAGTCACAATGTTAGCCAGAGGACGGCGGGCGGATGAGTTACAGCAGAACGGTAATGTGATCCGCCATTATTTACAGCTCCGAACAACGGTCGATAAAGTAAACGTAATTCGTGAATTACAGCCGGAGGATGTTTATGATCTCATCTTCGTAGTGATGAAATATCCGGATTTCGAGGCAGTCCTTCCTGCCCTTGCAGCGAATCAAAGCAAACATATTATTATTATGGGCAATAATGCAAGTCCCATTGAAATGCGGCATTATTTGCAGTCCAATAGCCCTGTAGAGAAAAAGGTTGCCTTTGCTTTTCAGACGCTTGCCGGATGGAGAGAGAACGGTCGGGTAAACTGCTTGCGCGGTCCAAAGGTGACCTTGGTTTTCGGCGGCTTGGGAGAGCAGCTACATTGGAGATCGGTCATTGACCAAGCTCTAAAGAACACAAGGTATAAAACGATCACCTTTACAAATATGGATGAATGGCTGAAAAGTCACTTCATTTTGATCTTGCCTTTGAATCGCATAGCCGTCTCGTATAATGGGAATCTGCGCAAAGCGGCTAGGGACAAAAGGCTGCTTAACTACGTCATTGACGCAATAGATGAAGGCCATCAAGTGTTGATAAAAAATGGTTACACAATTACGCCTGCGAATCAACAACAGTTAGTCCGAAAATATCGCAAGATGTTTTTTACCGTGTTGAAGATTATATTATCAACCCCCATCGGCAGAATCATACTAAGCGATAAGGCGGTATCTGCCAACGAAATGACTGCGTTGTACCAAGCTTTTTCTGACTTAAAGAAAAGAAGTAACATGGCCACACCAAATTGGGACAAGCTTTACAATTACACCCCTTTGCAATAATGGAAATAATCACATGTTCTTGTCTCTAATCGATAGAAATCTGCCTATTCTAAGTCAGATGTGGGATGTAGTTAAACAGGTGGTTCGAGAACTATAGGTCTAATAAAGCAACCCTCATCTAAGGTGTCTACGTAACATCCAAATCATCCACCAGCGAGCACTATTATTATGCTTCGCAAGGCTTCTCGAAAAAATTTCGCCTACTTGTGATACGGTTCCCCCCGATTTATCTTCACCGCCCGATAAATCTGCTCCACCAGCACCAGCCGCATTAGCTGGTGCGGCAAGGTCATGCGCCCAAAGCTCAGCTTCTGCTGGGCGCGCTTAAGCACGGCGGGAGCTAAGCCATTGCTCCCGCCAATAACAAAAGCCACGTGGCTTCGCCCATACGTGGCTAACTTATCGAGCTGGTCCGCGAGATCCTCGCTGGACCAGAGCTCGCCTTCCAGCGCGAGCGCGACAACGTGCGCATCCGGCTTCAGCTGCGCCAGAAGCCTCTCGCCCTCTCGCTCGCGCACAATCGCTTCCTCCGCCGCCGACATCGTCTCCGGCGCTTTCTCATCGGGCACTTCCGTGAGCGTAAGCTTCACGTAAGGCCCGAGCCGCTTGGCATACTCGGCTATGCCAAGCACCAAATATTTTTCCTTCAGCTTCCCTACGGCCGCTATCTGTATATGCATGCGCTGCGCTACACATCCTTCTGTGATTCTTTGGTGTCCGTTCACCCGTCTTAGAAAAGCCGCAAGGTCTTCTTTTTCGCATTTGGGTTTATTTTCACCATTCCTATGTTCGGATATGTCCGCTACACATCCTTCTTTTATTCTTTGGTGTCCGCTTCATCCCATATATTTATTAAGCCCGCCTGCCAGGCATCCCTTAGCATTACCCCGCTACACCACCAAAAAAGCCGCTGCATCCTCGCACAAATCGCATTTGCGGGGCGGATCCCAATCGGCGAATTGCGTCTCCTTCAAATCGACCACGTCCGGCGCATCCTCATATTCATCCACAAAACGGTCCAACGCCCGCTCAATACATGCTTTACATACACAATACATCGTCTACACGCTTCCTATCCCTGGTTGATGTCGTCCTTCTTGTTCTCCCAGCATATCAGAAAATGGTACCCCATGTGAAGAACAACCGTCCTCCCTGAGCCATTAGGATAGTGTCTTAAAGCGCTCACCCCTATAATTCCGTCCTGAGCTAATGGGATAGTGTCTTAAAGCGCTCATCCCCTATATTCTCCCCAAATCTCCATCCAAGCAGAAATGCCGATCAGCGTCCTTGTCTGAGGACGCAACCGTTTCGCGGTGAAATATAAGCCCATTTATAAGTGCTAAACTTATAAAGTCTTATATTTAAAAAAAGCCGCAGTGCCTACGAACGGTTCCAATCCACCATTCCCAGCAACTGCAGCTCTTTAAACCTGCTATTATTCGTCTTCTTCTTCCTTCTCGCCCAGCTTAAACTTCGTTTCCAGCAGCTTGCCGTTGCGATAATAGGAAATCTTAATTTCTTCACCGATTTTCTTCTTGCCGTACAAAAATTTGCGGAGCTCCATCGTGCTGCCGATCGACTGGTTATCCAGCTTCACGATCACGTCATTGAACAGGAGGCCCGCTTTCTTAGCAGGACCAACCGCCTCAAGCACGATCACGCCGTCAAAAATCTCATCCGGCAGCTTCAATTCAGCTCCTGCGCTGTCCCCTGCTGCCCCGTCTTCTTCATCTTTCCCTGAATCCGCGTCCTTCTCCTCGTCCGGATCCTCGCCGAATGCGTCCTCTATCGACTGCTGCTCCCAATATTGCTCCAGGTCCATCGTGTAGACGCCCAGATAAGGACGGGACACATATCCCTGCTTCATCAGACTCTCCACGATCGGCATCGCATGGTTGATCGGGATGGCGAAGCCGATTCCCTCGACGCCGAGATCGGCGATCTTCATGCTGTTAATGCCGATGACACGTCCATCAAGATCAATCAACGGTCCGCCGCTGTTGCCCTGATTGATCGAAGCATCGATCTGGATAACCTCCTGCTCCCAGTCGTACACGCCATCCTGATTCAACGAGACCGGCACGATCTGCTGCGTCTTGCTAATGATGCCCGAAGACACGGATTCGCCAAGCCCCAGCGGGTTGCCGATGGCCATTACATATTCTGCGGGGCGCAGCACCGATGAATCCCCGATTTCCGCAACGACGTCTATCCCTTTCGCATCGATTTCCAGCACCGCAAGATCCGTAATTTGGTCCTTGCCGACGATACGCGCCTCTCGTTTCTCGCCGTTCATCAGCACGGCTTTCACAGCCTGCGCCTTATCTACCACATGATAATTGGTGATAATAATGGCTTTCCCGTCAACTTTATCTATAATCACACCCGAACCGATACCCGCTTCGCGCAGCGTACCCTTCTCTTCGGAGCGATCCTCCTGCTCCTCGCCGCCGATTCCGAATGAGAACGGCTGTTCATTAATAATGCTCACTACGGCCGGTCTTACCTTCGCGGATGCTTGAACGGGACGTTCGAGCGGATCCATCGTATTTATAACGCCGGCTGCCGGAACGGCGCCTCCGTCGCCTGCAGCGCCGCTGCCGCCGCCAAAAAAGACCCCGAACAGGAGCGTAGCAGCGACTGCACTCGTGAAGGAAGATACAAAGGCAATGCGGACATTGGACCACTTGCGTACGCCGCTTCTATATGGAAAAGCAAAGTCTCCCCGCCGATTCTCGCGCGAAGCGCGCCGGGATACCTTTGTCGAATAAAAATCATCGTCGAATAAGCCCATACTAATCGCTCCTCTCGATGTCTTAGACACCAAGACTATTTTTTTCAATCTAGGAATGTTTTCGGAAGAAATGACTAAAATAATAATAGATTCGGACGATGAACATTTCCTTTTCCAACAATTATTTTCCAGCAGCCGTTTTATCGTCCCCAAAGGAGAGATGTGGATATGAAAGCGAAAACGCCCGCCGCTTGGGAGCATGTGCAGCTAGCCGCTAAGCTTGCTGATTTGAAGGACGACCATTACCGTACGGTTCTCACGTTAAGCGCAATGCTAGAGCTTTTCATAGAGAAAGGAATTCTTTCAAGAGAAGAGCTGACAGCCAAGGAAAAAGCCATCGACGAACAGCTGGAATCGCTTATTTCCGCTTCACTTCATCCCATGGCGTAGGCTTGTCGTAATACGTCGGACGCAGCGGATGCTCATCTTTTTTATAAAATATTCCGTTATCCTCTAATATAGTATTCACCGTCATCATCGCCAAATCCATTAAGTTGTGATCAAGGCTGAGATGCGCCAAATACACGCGTTTGGTCCGGTCCGTCATCAGCTCGAGCAGCGCTTCCCCTGCCGCCACATTCGATAAATGGCCGACGTCGCTGAGGATCCGCCGCTTCGTATTCCACGGATAGCGGCCCATTCGGAGCATTTCCGTATCGTGATTCGACTCCAGGACAAGTACGTCCGAGTCTATAATGTGACGTCTCACCTTCTCGCTTACATAACCAAGGTCGGTGGCCAGGCTCAGCTTCTCGCCATTCTCTACAAACACATAGCCAACCGGCTCCGCCGCATCATGCGAGATCGGATAGGACTGGGCGGTCATGGTCCCGAAGGTCACTTCTTCGCCGGTCTCCATATATACTCGCTTCTCGGCGGCTATATTCCCGATATGCCTCTCCATGGCTCCCCATGTCGCCTCATTCGCAAAGATCGTAAGATCATACTTCCGGGCGAAAGCGCCCAGGCCCTTGATATGATCCGAATGCTCATGCGTGACAAGAAGCGCATCCAGCTCATGTCCGGATACCCCCCGATCACGCATCAGCTCATCCAGCTTCTTCGCACTCATCCCCGCGTCAACCAGCACCGTCTTCTCGCATCCTTGCACGATCGTCGCATTGCCGGTCGACCCGCTCCCCAATACCGTAAATCTCAACCCCATAATGTCGTAATCCTGCCCCTTCTCCCGCTCCCGTTTAACCGTTCGCCGCCGTTTCCTCTTTCACTTCATCCGTTGCAACTTCCCCGCTGATCGCATGAACGTAATAGGGAGGTCCGTTTTCCAACAGGACGCGCCAAGACGGCGCCGATACCTGCTCCTCGGAATCAAATATTTGACCGTGATAGCCCAGCTGAATATCCGTAATGACCGCTCCGTCCGGCAAATAGGTTTCGATCAAACTTCCTACAACCTTCGTTGCGGGCAGCACCTGCTTCTCTTCGCCAATGGTCTGCAGCTCCACAAGATCCTGCTGATAAGCGACGATCTTCTGGCTGCCGTTGTAATACAGCCTCAGCTTTACATCGAACATCGGATGGCCTTCGACCATCCGGTGCAGAACGAACCTGCCGTCGCTGCTGCTCAGCAGGTCGAAGGAATACTGGTCCAGCTGCGGAATACGGCTTCCAAGCGCTTTGACTAGCTCGGATTTATTATAAATGAGCTTAGTGTCTACCGGAGTATCCAGCGTAACCGGCTCTGCTTTCTTGCGGCTGTCGGACTGGAGCAAATAAGTCAGATCGCCAAGCTTCGGCGTTTCCAGCGGCAGATTGGCTTCAAGCGAGATCCGCTTCTGCTGCATGAGCTGCACTTTGTCCTGCGGCAGCTCCGCCGTGTTCACATTCACATTCAGCTGCTCCCTAATATCAAGCCACAGCTGATAACCCAGCAAAATATTGAGCAGCAAAAACGAAATGATCAACACACTTTTTGCTCGTCCCCAATCCACGCGCCTTCACCTCCATCCATCCTGCTTATCTGGCTATCTTCCGCTTCCCGGCGGTTGAATGCCCAGCTTATTCGCGCCGACGGCTCCAAGCAGCTTCACTTCATCCGTCATCTCCGATTGCGCCGTTTCCTGTTCCGTATTCCCTGACGCGCCATTCGCCGCCGTATCCTCTTTCGTTTCCTCAGGAGGCTCATAACCGAAAGGGAAAGCATCCGTCAGCGCAGCTTCCGTACCGTCCGTAAGACGAACGGCCCACACCGGCGTGAACCGGACCATCTTCTCATCGACCGGCAAGGCTTGCAGCGCCGGGAACAAGGCAGTCACCTCGCCCCGTCTTGCGTAATTTTGCAGACGGTCCAGCAGCGTCTCCCCGCCGGGCAGCCAGCGTATGGAGCGCGACTCCGACTGCGGGTCCAGCGTAATCAGCGATCTCGCATACTCGGTCACAACCCCCTGCTGCACGGTTAACCGCATATAGCCATAACGGAACGGCGGGGTTTCGATCACGGGATATTGCTCCACGTACTGCTTGAACCGGATATACTTCCCTTCGCCCTCGCCCGCCTGATTCACGAACCGGTGAACGCCGTCCCAGCCCCCGTGCTGATTTACGAAACTCACCGAAGCATATACGTTATCGCTGAGCAGATTTTCCACGCTTTGCGGCGCGGCGGGATCGGTATAGCTGATCCAATTCCCGTTCTGCTCGACCTGCAAGCCCTTCTTGCCGTCCGTAAAAATCTGCGACCCGCTCCGGTCCTCGAACGCCCTTGTCGTGTTCGGATCGAAGAACAAGCTGCGCTGCATGAGATCGGGGGAATACACCTCGTACGGAAAAACGATCTCCGTCGTTTGGATCGGGCTGTCCGGAATATACAGCCCATCCGCCGTCATCGTGTATTTCGGCTGGAATTGCCCGAAACCGACATAATCCTGCACATCCCGAACCGTTAAGTCCGCGCGTACCGACTCATAGACCATTTGTCCGTCCGCGCTGAAGAAGAAGGTTCTTACTTCTTCCGTATCGCTTGTTTTGAAAATCCAGATCCGGTCAATCGTTTCATTCAGGAACAACAGGTCTCCCTCCAGCTTCAGCAGCTTCTGCATCAGCTCAACGGGAATCCCGTTGTTGAAACGGAGCTCGATCCCGATATCGTTTCTGCGGATTTCTTCCCAATTCAGCACATTTGAAGGACTTCGCTGGAAGCCCTTGAACTCCCTGCCCTGAATACGCTGATTGAGGATCATCTCATAGAACTGCGTGCCCGGGTAGATGACCGTATGCTTGTTGTCACCCAGATGGATAATAAGCTCCTCCGGAAAAATAACGCTCTCCACGCTCGCCGCCGGGCCCATCGGCTCCGCATTCACGTAATCCTGATCGCTTCTGACGGTCGCTCCAAGCCCCGGCATGCTGTAAGCCAGCAAATAGCTCTGAAGCAGGCTGAGCGCTACGAGCACAATAAGCACCGTCGTCTTCGCCTTCTCTATCATGCCGGCTCACCCCCTTCCTGAAGCAGCGGTAGGGTGAACGTAACCGTCGTTCCCTCGTTCAGCTCGGAATGCAGCGAAATCGTGCCGCCATGCGCCTTCACAATTTCCCGGGCAATCGACAAGCCTAAGCCCGTACCGCCCATATTTCGCGAGCGCGCCTTATCTACCCGGTAGAACCGGTCGAAGATGCGGTTCAAATCCTTCTTCGGAATCCCGATGCCGTTATCCTTCACGCTGATCGCCAGCATTCCCGATTGAGACTGCATCTTCGCCGCCAGCTCGATCGTGCCCCCGTCCAGCGTATATTTAATCGCGTTCGAGAACAGATTGTCGAGCACCTGATCGATTTGGTCGCGGTCAAGCCAGGCGGTCTTAAGCCCGCGATCGACTCGAACCGCGGCTTTAATCGATTTCTGCCTGAGCTGGAACGAGAAGCGGTCTGCGACCTCATCGAGCATATCATGCAGATTGGTCTGCCTCCGCCGAAGCGGCGCTTGGTTCGAATCAAGCCGCGACAGATGGAGCAGATCCGTTACGAGCCGGATCATCCGCTCGGTTTCATTGCGAATGACGCCGACAAACCGCTCGGACAGCTCCCGCTCCTCAAGCGCCCCGTCATTCAGCGCCTCCGCGTAGCTCTTGATCGTCGTCAGCGGGGTACGCAGCTCATGGGATACATTCGCAACGAATTCGCGGCGGGATTGCTCGAGCCTTTCCTGCTCGGTTACGTCCTGCAGAACCGCAATCGTGCCGGTTATTCCTATGTCGCGGCGATGAACCGGCGTGAACGTTACGCGCAGAACCCCTTCACTGTCGTCAACCGCCTCTTCCTCATCCGGTTCGCGATCGATAATGATCGTCTGGCCGCGGCCCTGCTGCAGCTCCTGCAGCCTCTGCTCGGACAGATCGAACAGCTCGGTCAGCTCGCTTCCTTCGCAGGTCCGCACGTCGAGCAGCTCCAGCGCCCGGCGGTTCCAGACGATGACCTTGCCATGCTCGTCCGCCGCGACGACGCCGTCGCTCATATTCGACAGAATCGAGGCGAGCTTCTCGTTCTCCTCCTCGTTGACGGAGAGCGCATCCTTCAACCGGTGGGTCATATCATTGAAGGCCATGCTCAGCCTGCCGATCTCGTCATCCCCTAGCACCGGCACCTGCAGATCGAACTTCCCTTCGGCCACGGCCTCCGCCTGCTTCGTCAGTCCCTGAATCGGGCTCGTAATCGTATGCGCCAGCAAAATGCCCAGCACGCCGGTTAAGCCTAACGCGATCAGCGTTCCCGAGAAAAAAATCTGATTCACCCGGTTGACGGTATCGTACAGCTCGTTCATCGAAGCGACGACATACACCGCCCCGACAACCTTGTCGTTCAGCGTAACCGGCTGCGCGATCATTTTCTTGCGCGTATTGTCTTCATCTATGATTTCCTCTTCGTTATCCGAGATGTTCTGAAGCGCCCGGCTCACGGCAAGCGACTTATTCTTCTTGCCGATATACGATTGATGGCCCTGCAGCGAGGTTGCGACTACCTTGCCGTTCGAATCGAGCACCTGCACCTCGGCGCCGCTGATGCTGAACAGGTTGCGCACGACCAGGCTGAGATCCTCCGTCGTGCTCTCGGTCGAATCGCCTTCCGGATCAGGCTTCGCCGCCAGACTTGGCGCTGCGAATTTCGACAAAATATCGGCCTGCTCCTTCAGGTTATTCGTGAAGCTGTCATTCAGCGAGTTCTTGACCGTGCTGATAAAATAAACGCCGATCAATTGCATGGCAACCAGGATGAGCAGCAAATAAATGATGACGAGCTTGACCTGGATCGTATGGAAGAAGCTCTTTCCCTTCATCCTTAACCGAAGCCTCCGGATTTCGCGTTGCGCATCATATAACCGAGGCCGCGCCGGGTCATAATATACTCCGGACGGCTCGGATCATCCTCGATCTTCTCGCGCAGCCGGCGAATGGTGACATCGACCGTCCGCACATCGCCGAAATATTCGAAGCCCCATACCGCCTGCAGCAAATGCTCGCGCGTCATCACCTTCCCGCTGTTGCGGGCCATGTAATAGACCAGCTCGTATTCCCGATGGGTCAGATCGAGAGGATCTCCGTCCTTATACACGACATACATATCCGTATCAATAAATAGGTTAAACAGCTTCAGGCCCTGCTGCTCCGCTGCCTGAACGTCCGTTCCGTTTCCTTGCTCGGCTCCGCTCAGCCCCGAGGTGACGACCGGCTGCTTCTGCTGCCTGCGCAAATGCGCTTTCACGCGAGCCAGCAGCTCCCTTGTGCTGAACGGCTTCGTTACGTAATCATCCGCGCCAAGCTCAAGCCCAAGCACCTTATCAATCTCCGTATCCTTCGCCGTGAGCATAATAATCGGCATATGCAGCTTCGTCCGCACCTCGCGGCATACGTCCATGCCGTCCTTCACCGGCAGCATCAGATCGAGCAGAATCAAATCCGGCTGTTCCTCGAAAGCAAGCCTCACCGCTTCTCCGCCGTCAAAGGCGCAGATCACCTGATGGCCCTCTTTCTCCAAATTAAATTTTAATATATCTGCAATCGGCTGTTCGTCATCGACCACTAATATTTTTCCGTGCATCGCTACACCCGCCCGTCGCTTGTCCATATTGTAATACCTCTTATTTTAACACACGTCGGCGCCCAGTTCACAATGAAACTTCCCTCATGTATGCAAGGTTTTTCCTACGCCCGCCTAAGTCCGCCTTCAATAAAAAAAAGAGAACCCTCCCGCGAGACGCGAGCGTGATTCTCCTTTTGCTTAACAGCCTTGTAAGATATAAATTATAAGTACTTTAACGGATTTTGTATGACGCCGTCTTTATGAACCTCAAAGTGCAGGTGGACGCCGGTGGAATTTCCCGTGCTGCCCATAATGCCGATCTTCTGGCCCTTCTCTACGATATCGCCCGTGCTGACCTTGTAGGAGCTTAGGTGACCGTAGACCGTTTCATAGCCGTTCTTATGGTCAATGATAATCGTCTTGCCGAGACCTTCCTTCGTCCCGACGAACGTCACCTTGCCCGTATCGGATGCAAGAATGTTTTTGTTGCCTGTCAGGTCGATGCCGTTATGCATGCGTCCCCAGCGCTGGCCGAACTTGCTTGTCAGCCTGGAGCCCGATACCGGCATTGCGAAATTGCCGGAGCCTTCGCCTAGTACAACCTTCGTGCCGCGCTCGACAATTTTCGGTGTCGCTTCCTTGATAATTTCCTTCGTGAGCAGCTCTTCGCTCACAACGAAACCGTTCTGCTTCACGATCCGGTACGTCATCCGTTTGGAGCCCGGCGTTCCTTCGGATATCGTCTTCGATTCGCCTACCCGCATGCTGGCATTCTGCTTCACTTCGACCGGAGGCGCGATGTCTTCAATCTCGATCAGGCTCTCGACGGTCTTCACCGTCAGCTCCGGCTGAAGCACCGTAAGGTCGAGCACATCGCCGATCGTAAGCTTATCATCCTCAATCCAGGGGTTGTTATCGTAAATGACTTGCGGCGATATATCGAACTTCTGTGCGATACAACCGATGCAATCCCCTTCTTGTACCGTATATTTCGTAGGCTGGATGCTGCCCTGAACGAGCATCTTGTAGATCGCTTCCGCTTCCTTGATCTGCTCAGGGTCGGCGTCGACGGTCTCCGTCAGAACGGTCTCGACGAAATGAACCTCGGTTACCTCTCGGCCCGGCTCCTTCGAAGGCGCCTCCGGCGCTGCCGTCGCCGCTTCCGCTTCTTCCGCGCTGAAAGCGAGCGATCTGACCTCTTTCTCTTGCTTCTTCGATGCCGCCAGCTTCGGCGCGAACTTGCTTTGTACGCGGAGCAGAATCTCATCCGCCGTCTGTTGATCCTTTACAATTCCGATTACCTTGCCGTCTACCTTCACCTCGACGCCCTCCGCATGGGAGGCGAACATGCTTTCGAGCTTCTGCAGCGTTGCCGTTGTTTCCGGCTGTGCTTTGAAGCCGCTGTCGTTTTCGTATGTAATCGTTCCTGTATCAAGAATCATATTCACATTAGGGTTAGACTGCTGGACTTCCTCGGTTTCCAGTAGAACAAGCTGCTCAACTTCGTCAGGATTGCTTACGGTCCCGACAGCCGATCCATTCATATATACATGATAAAATTCAACTGTGTTTGCTTTAACATATTGCAATCCGCTAAATCCTGCTACTGTGAGGAGTACGAGCGCCCCGCCCGTCAGCAGTACCGGCTTCTTCCGCCAAAACGGCTTGGATGCCTGATCGCTTACGGCTTGCTGCTTACTCTTGCCATTCAAGTGCTGCGGCCGGCCATGTCGAAAGTACTGGGTCGCTTGATCCCATGCTTTCTTAATCCGACCCTTGTCCCTGAAATCGGTCATGATTGTCTCCTTTTCGCGCTTATGCTACTATTATTCGGGTTTCCGACAATAAAAAAAGGCGAATTATCCCGTTGGATGACCCGCCTAATACTTTAACATACCCCCAACAATGGGGGCAACCTTTACACTCCGTTCAAAATATTAATATTTTTTCAGAATAGCCATCATTTGTTCGTATTCCGTCTTGTCGAGATGCTGCGCCATGATCTGTTGAATGTCTGTCAGCTCCTGTTCCGTTAGACCATTTTCGACAAATTGCGAGATGGTTTGCAATGATTCCTGAGGCAGCTTATCCATCAATAGTTCGAACAGCTCCGTCTTGTCCTCATCGGTCATCTGCTCCTTCACATCTGATAAATCATCCGTTGTAATTGCCGTTTCCGTGCCGTCTATGCCGGCCGATCCCTCTTGCTCGGCTTCGCCTTCCGTCTCAGCTCCGCCGTTCGCCCTGGGCCCTCCGCCTATACCGATGTCCGTAAGCGGCGGTTCATCCATTTCACCGAAGGCGTCAACCGATTCCGGCGGCTGCCCGCCATCATCTTCCGCCTCCTGCTCCTTCTGCGCCGTATCCTCGCCGGATGTGTCCGTATCCGTACCTTCCTTGTCCGCTGTATCCGTATCGAGCAGCGGGTCTGCGCCCCACAGCTTGCCCCACACGCCCGACATCGCCATCGGCGGCACCTCCAGCGGCAGGTTATATTGCTTCAATAACGTATCTACGTAACTAGTAACGATATATCCGGTTGTCCATATCGACAAGAAGCTCAATAGGAGAGCCGCGGCAACCAGCTTACTCAACCATCCGATCTTTTTTAACACGCGAACACCATTCCCTTCGTTCAGCAGCCGACCGATATTCTATCGGCTATTGTTTTCCATGATCCGTTACCTATCATTATGGTCAACAATTACGCTGAACATTCCATTTACTCTATTTGTAAATGATATGGTCGTTCGCGCTGAAACAAAAAGAAGGATGGCAGCAGGCCATCCTTCCTCCATGCTATTCGTAGATCGGACGAACGGGATTCGTCTGCTCGCGGTTGCGGCCGACCGAGAAGATCGCGATCGGAATGCCTGTCAGTTCGGATACGCGGTTCACGTAATTGCGCGTATTCTCCGGCAGATCGGCAAGCGTCTTCGCATTCGAGATGTCTTCCGACCAGCCGGGAAGCTCCTCATAGACCGCTTCGCATTCGGATACGAGCTTGAGGCTTGCCGGATAGGTCTCGATCACTTCGCCGCGCAGCTTGTAGCCCGTGCAGATTTTCACCGTCTCAAGACCCGTCAGCACGTCCAGCGAGTTAAGCGACAAGCCCGTGATGCCGCTGACGCGGCGGGCATGGCGGACAACAACCGTATCGAACCAGCCGACGCGGCGCGGACGTCCGGTTACCGTGCCGTATTCGTGACCCTTGTCGCGGATCAGTTGGCCAATTTCATTATTCTGCTCGGTCGGGAACGGACCGTCGCCGACACGTGTCGTGTATGCTTTCGCAACGCCGATAACCTGCTGGATCTTCGAAGGACCTACGCCGGAACCGATACATACCCCGCCAGCCGAAGGGTTGGAGGACGTAACGAACGGATACGTGCCTTGATCGATGTCCAGCATGACGCCTTGCGCGCCTTCGAACAATACCTTCTGCCCCGCATCGATTGCGTCGTTCAGAACGACCGACGTATCGGTCACATAAGGACGGAGCACTTCCGCGTAACCCAGGTAATCGCGCACGATTTGGTCAGCGTCAAGCGGCTCGCTGCCGTATACCTGCTCGATCAGTTGATTCTTCTCTACGACGATGCTGCGCACGCGCGCTTCGAATTCCTCCGCGTCCATCAGATCCGCGATCCGGATGCCGTTGCGGGCCGCTTTGTCCATGTAGCAAGGACCGATGCCTTTGCGCGTCGTGCCGATTTTGTTAACGCCCTTGCGGTCTTCTTCCAATGCGTCAAGCACAAGGTGATACGGCATGATGACATGAGCGCGATCGCTGATTTTAAGATTGTCCGTCGAGAAGCCGTTGTCATGAATATAGTTAATTTCGTCGATCAGCGCTTCCGGATTAATTACCATGCCGTTGCCGATGACGCAAGTTTTATTATGATTGAAGATCCCCGATGGAATCATCGTTAATTTATATTTTTTGTTATCGATAAGGATCGTGTGTCCGGCATTGTTTCCTCCTTGGTAACGAGCGACGACGTCGGCTCCCTCTGCCAAGTAATCAGTGATTTTGCCTTTCCCTTCGTCTCCCCACTGCGTACCAACCACAACTACCGTAGACATAATCATACCCCCGTCCGGTGTTTATGAACACCGAAAATTACCGTCTCGACGCGTTAACGCGGTATAGCCTCCAAGTGAGGACCGCCGTAACAAGTGTCAAAAGACAGCATTATTAGTGTAGCAGTCCCACATAGAGAAGTCAAACGAAAAACGAACAATTGCATAGTCACCCCTGCAATTGTTCGGGAATTCAAGATGCGTGCTGCGGTTCCTCGTGGGAACGGTCCAAACTGACGAATTTATTGAATTGCTTCAAGAACGCCAGCTCCACCGTGCCAACCGGTCCGTTACGCTGTTTAGCTATAATGATTTCGATAATATTTTTCTTCTCCGATTCTTTATCGTAGTAATCGTCCCGGTACAGGAACGCTACGATGTCGGCATCCTGCTCGATCGAGCCGGATTCCCGAAGGTCGGACATCATCGGACGCTTGTCCTGACGCTGCTCGACGCCCCGGCTGAGCTGCGACAGCGCAATAACCGGAACCTCAAGCTCACGCGCAATATGCTTCAGCGTACGCGATATTTCCGATACTTCCTGCTGTCTGTTCTCGCCCGCTTTGCCGCGGCCGGATATCAGCTGCAGGTAGTCGATGAGAATCATGCCCAGTCCGCGCTCTTTCTTAAGGCGGCGGCATTTCGAGCGAATCTCCGCGACGGTAATGCCCGGCGTATCGTCAATATAAACCTCGGACTCCGACAAGGCGCCGATCGCCATCGTCAGCTTCTCCCAGTCGTCGCCTTCCAGACTGCCTGTCCGCATCCGCTGCGCGTCGACATTTCCTTCCGCGCATACCATACGCTGCACCAGCTGGGCGGCGGACATCTCCAGACTGAAGATGGCAACCGTCTCGCGTGCCCGAACCCCGACATTTTGCGCGATATTCAGCGCGAAAGCCGTCTTCCCTACTGAAGGACGGGCCGCCACGATAATCAAATCGCTTCGCTGGAAGCCGGCAGTCATCCGGTCCAGGTCCGTGAAGCCGGAAGGAATACCCGTCGGCCCGCCTCCGCGATTCGAATAAAGCATCTCGACCTTCTCGAATACCTCCATCAGCACATCGCGGATCGAGATAAAGCCGCTTCCGGAGCGCCTGTTCGAGATTTCAAGTATTTTCTTCTCGGCATCGCCAAGCAATACCGCAACATCTTCCGAATTGGCATAACCGTCGGACACGATGTTCGTAGCCGTCCGGATCAATCTGCGAAGCATCGATTTCTCTTCGACAATCTGTGCGTAGTAATCGACATTCGCCGCCGTTGGAACGGCATTGGCCAGCTTCGCCAAATAGCTGACGCCGCCAATTTCCTCCAGCACCTGCTGATCCTGCAAATGCGCGGTCAAGGTTACAAGGTCAACCGGCTGGTTCGCCTCGGCAATCTCGACCATCGCTTCAAAAATTAATCGATGAGGACCGCTGTAGAAGTCTTCGCTACGCACCCGCTCCATCGCCGTGATAAGCGCTTCGGTCTGCAGAAGAACCGCTCCGATGACGGCTTGCTCCGCTTCCAGATTCTGCGGCGGCACACGGTCAAACATCAGCTCTGTACTCATGGGTCACTCCTTTTATATTTACGATAAAAATGATAAGTCCGGCACTTATGACCAGGCTAACTTTCACCCCAAAACGGTTGCGTTCCCGGAAGGACGCCGGGCAGGCGCTTCTTCTTGGATCGCCTATTATTCCTCGGCCGCTTGAACGCTCAGCTTCGCCTTCACTTCAGGGTGAAGCTTCACGCTCACCTGCGTAACGCCAAGCGTGCGGATCGGCTCTTCCAGCTCGATCTTGCGTTTATCGATCTTAATGCCCTGCGCGGCCAGCGCTTCGGCAATTTGCTTGCTCGTAATCGCGCCGAACAGTCTTCCGCCTTCGCCCGCCTTGGTCATTATGACGACCGTAAGCTCATTGAGGCGTTTGCCAAGCGTCTCCGCGTCTTCTTTTTCCTTCTCCTTGCGCTTCTGCTCGGAAGCGTTCTGAACCTCCAGCGTCTTCAGGTTGCCCTCGGAAGCCGGCTTGGCAAGCCCCTTCGGCAGCAAGAAATTGCGCACATACCCCTCGGACACCTCCTTGATTTGCCCTTTCTTACCTTGCCCTTTCACATCCTGCAAAAAGATGACTTTCATTCGAATAACCCCTCTTCCGATTCAATTTCGCTCAATACCTGCTTGAGGCGTTCAGCTACCTCCTGAACGGTCCCTTCAAGCTGCGCGGCGGCATTCGTCAAATGTCCGCCCCCGCCCATTCTTTCCATCACGACCTGCACGTTCATATCGCCAAGCGAGCGGGCGCTGACGCCGATCAGCCCGTCGGACCGCTCTGCGATGACGAAGGAAGCGAGAATATCTGTCATATTGAGCAGCGTATCCGCCGATTGCGCGATCAACAGCTGCGAATACGTGCGTCCGGCTTCCGTCACCGCAATCGCCACATGCTCATAGAGCACTTCGGCGTGCTTGATGATATCGGCCTTGCGCACATATTCCTCGAGATCCTCCTTCAGCATCCGCTGAATCAACATCGAGTCCGCGCCGCTTCTGCGCAGGAACGAAGCCGCCTCGAACGTGCGCGCCCCGGTGCGGAGCGAGAAGCTCTTCGTATCGACGGTAATGCCGGCAAGCAGCGCCGTCGATTCCCTGATGTCAAGCACAACGCGGTCATGAATATATTGAAGCAGCTCCGTAACGAGTTCGCACGTCGATGAAGCATACGGCTCCATATAGATCAAAATCGCATTTGAGATAAACTCCTCGCTGCGCCGATGATGATCGACGACAACGATGCGCTCGGTCATGGACAGCAGCTTAGGCTCCTTCACCATCGATACTTTATGCGTATCGACGACGACAGCCAGCGTCTGAGGCGTAATCAAAGCAAGCGCCTGCTCCGGCGACACGAAGCGCTTCGACAGCTTCTCGTCTTCCTTGATCATCTCCATCATATTCTGAATGGCCGGATTGACGCCTTCAAGTACGATATATGCTTCTTTGCCGAATAGCTGCGCCGCCTTCAGCACGCCGATCGCGGCGCCGATCGCATCCATATCGGGCATCTTGTGGCCCATAATAATAATATTGTGGCTTTCCCGCATCAGATCGCGCAGCGCATGCGCCACGACCCTTGCCCTGACGCGTGTCCGTTTCTCCACCGCATTGGACTTTCCGCCGTAGAAGGACTGCCGGCTGCCTACCTTTACCGCCGCCTGATCGCCGCCGCGCCCCAGCGCGATATCGAGGCTCGTATGCGCCCACTGGCCCAGCTCGATAATATGCTCGGCGCCAGCCGCGAAGCCGATGCTCAGCGTGACCGGTATTTTGTGGTCGCCGGTAATTTCCCTAACCTCATCCAGCACGACAAACCGCGAATGCTCCAGCTGCTTCAGCGTCTTCTGATCCGTTACAAGGAGAAAGCGGTCGCTCGTCAGCCTCTTCAAATAAATATGGTACTTCTGCGCCCACTCCGTAATCTCCGCCGTCACCTTCGACAGCATCGAGCTGCGCTGATGATCGTCCAGTCCCTGCGACACCTCTTCGAGATTATCGATCATGACAACGCCGAGAACGAGCCTCTCGTCATCGTATTTGCGGCCGAGCTGCCAGAGATCCGTAATGTTCTTCACGTATAGGATACGTTCCTTCTGCTTGAAAATAAGCTGGTACACCTGCGAACCGATTGTCGCTTCAATCGCGCTGTCCCGCTCCTTCACCTGCTGCAGCGTCGGAAACAGCTCCGCCAGCGGGATGCCTATAACGCTCTCCTGATCCAGCACTTCCGCGATGTATGGATTATGCCATTCCACCGTCCGCTCCTCATTGTATACAATGATGCCGAACGGCAGCTCGGTGATCACATCGTTTCCAGCCTTCTTCACCCGGTACGACAGCGTCCCGAGATAAGATTTCAAATCCTTGCGGAACGCCCGCTCAGCCAGTACGGTATAAACCCCCAAAGCGGCCGTCAAAACAAGCGCAATCAGGCCAAGCAGCCACTCAAACCAGGCGAGTGCCACCGTCATGAGCGCCAATAAGATGAAAGCCCATATTTGATGCATGCCGTGCCAACGCGTTACCAAAAATTTCGGCATTTCCGATCCGCTCCTGTGCTATGGTTTCGTAAATGACTTCCGGATTGGAAAAACGGTATCCAGCACGCCGATTAAGCTGAGCGGCGGGAAAAGAAGCACTGGAATGGCGATAAGCACCGGAACCGCTTTGTTCCATCCCCGCTGATGCGCGAGGAAGAAGAAAAATCCGACAGCCTGAAACGCGAAAACAAAACTAAGCAAAGGCACCAGGTTCATTACGGCAACCGCGAAAAAAGATTCGCTAGATGGCGAAGAGAACAGTTCTATGACATAGGCGATTAAGTAAATAATGACAAGAATACGCGGCAGGCGCCAATCTCTCGCGCGCGCAAATCTTGGCGTATCCGGCCCGCCGCTCCACCTGACGGCTCTGCGTACGAGGTATTGCGAAATGACCGTATAGCCGAAGGCGATCATAATGAAGGTAACCGGGATCGAATTGACCATCGTACGGATGATAATGTCGGTAAATCCGGAGTCCCATTCCTTCGTTAGCAGCCCTTGCGCCTGCATATTATCGATCGTGTCTCTTACCATCGTGCTCATCTCGCGTATAAGCGAGATATCCAGAAAAACTTCGAATACGAGCAGTTCCAGCATCAATTGAGCCAGAAAAACAACTCCCACGGTCCGAATAACTTTCGAGGCAGGCGCTTGTTTCATATACAAGTGTCCCATCACGACGGACGGTATGAGGAAAAACAAGCCGATAATCAGCGTTGCGGGTCCGCCTACAAAATAAGCAAGCACCCACACCGGAACGAGATGAACCACGAACGACTTAGGCGGCAGCGTCGTGTAGAGCACCACATACGGCACCATCAGCAGCAGCAGCGTAATCATGTTCAACAACGGCAATACAAGGGACAATAATAAAAGAAGTGCCGCAAAGCTCCACAGCACTGGTTTCAAGCCGGTCTTCAAACCGTTCACCTCTTGCGCATCATAATCTGGTTTCTTACGAAACATTTACACCCCATTATAGCATAAAAAAAAGACGGAACCACTTTCTCATTCCGTCCCGCTTCATCATATTTTATCCATAACGCGATGGAAATAGTACCTTTATACGTTCTGATGCTCCATTATAATCTTCTCACAATAATCGATTATTTCGCTTCTTCGCACAATCCCGATAAAACGGTTCATATCATCGACGACCGGCACAAAGTTTTGCACCTTCGCGAGCGAGATCAGGTCATCCATATTCGCGTCAATTCTGACCGTCTTATTATTCATTCGCAGTGGCACGTCCGTCAGCTTCACTTTATTCGTCTGTTCCAGTGTCAGATCCGCATGCCTCTTAATATACCATAACAGATCGCCCTCGGTGACGGTGCCCGCATAGCCCCCGTCCGCGTCAATAATCGGCACGGCCGTAAAGCGGTGATACTCCATTCTTTCCAGCGTTTGTCTAAGCGTCATATCCTGCGTGAAGCATACGACCTCTTGCTTTGGCAATAAGAAAAACGCAATATTCATTTGTCCGATCTCTCCGTTCCGTTTGCTCGTTCCAATTCACTAAGCGAAGGCGGCAGCGGTTCAGAGCAGGAGATTCAACGCCCCTCTTCGGTATCG
The DNA here is from genome assembly GCF_000422465.1 of Paenibacillus harenae DSM 16969. Classification (GTDB taxonomy): domain Bacteria; phylum Bacillota; class Bacilli; order Paenibacillales; family Paenibacillaceae; genus Pristimantibacillus; species Pristimantibacillus harenae. Next base: position 226,795 of record NZ_AULV01000014.1, read on the forward strand.
GTCTCCGCGCTGGACAGCGACTGCACATCTTTAGCCTTATTCACCGTGTACTTATCAGGCAGGACCAAGTCAGCCGCAGGCGTATCCGCATCCAGCCAACTCTTGATCATCGTCTGCACCTTCGCCAAATCCTCTTCATCGGCAAAATAAACCCAGGCTCCGCCGCTCTTCAGCCGGCGCCCGTTTCCAAGCAGCGAGTGGCTGTAGATTTGGCGTTCGTTCGCCTGCAGCATGCTTTGTCCCAGATCGATCAACTGCTGCGGACGCATATCCGTACTGAAATTGTCGCCCATAATGTCGATCAGGTCGGGAATTTTGGACCATTGGTTCATTTGTTTCGCTTTATCCATTAACTGAGTCAGGAAAATCTGATGACGTTCCGTACGGTTCATATCTCCGCCGGCATCCTCGCGGTAACGGACGTAATTAAGCGTATCCCGTCCATTATACGTATCCTGTCCGGCCTTGATCACAAATTTCTCATGGTCGTAATCGTCATTCACCATATCTTCTTCAATCGGCAGCGAGATTCCTCCCAGCTTGTCGATAACCTTGCGGAACCCTTCGAAATTAATCGAAGCGTAATGATGAATCGGCGCGTCGAACAGCTTCCCGACGGTGTCCATCGCCATCCCCGCCCCGCCGAACGCGTAAGCATGCGTTATTTTGTCCTCGTATCCCTTGCCTGCGATTTCGACATACGTATCGCGGGGAATCGACACCATCAGAAGCTCCCCGTCTTCCGGACGGACAACCGTGTAGATCATCGTATCCGAACGCCCGGTTTCATTGCCGCGCTGGTCGACGCCAAGCAGCAGCACCGCGAACGGATCCTGCTTCTTCTCCGTCATGCTTACCGGCACGGGTTCCCGTCCTTCCACCGGTTTATAGGTTGGCTCCAGCTTCTTCTCGATCCGCCCTTCCAGAAACCAGTCGAATCCCAGCATGGCCAGCGTCCCGCGATTGAAGAACACGGCCGTAATCAGCACGATGACTGCCGCAGCTACCGTAGCTGTATATAACCATTTTCGCTTATTCATATGTGATGAATTCTCCTATCCGCTTTTTTTAGAACACACTCCCTCTCATTTTAGACGAAGCTTCAGCAGAACAGGTTACAAAACTTTTACAGAAAAATTGCACCTGATTTGGATAATATTAAATAGGAGAAAAGGTCTAATAACACCCGAAAGCGAATACAATCATTGCAAGAATAATTCGATAGAAAGGGTGATCGCTCCATATGCAACCCCCATCCTTACAGCCGGACCCCTCCTCGACCGGTCTTGACCCGAAGGTCGCAGGCCTGCTTTGCTATTTAGGCGGGTTTGTAACAGGTATCATTTTTCTGGTGATTGAGAAGAAAAGCCGCTCCGTCCGACTGCATGCCGTTCAATCGATCGTCGTATGCGTTGGGCTCATTGTACTTAACATCTTGTTCGGTTTTATTCCGTTTATTGGTTTGGTGCTTAATTTCCTGCTTGCGCCGATCAGTTTTATTTTGTGGATCGGTCTCATGCTGCTTGCTCTGCAAGGCAGGCTGAACAAGCTGCCCGTCATCGGCGACTGGTGCGAGCAGCAGGCTAACAAGTTTTAAAAATGGGAGGCCTTCGTCTGTTTTTGGATCGGACATGTCTGTCATCTTGCCGATTCGGCAATTTGGACCTCCTTACATAATACCTCATCGCTTGCTCCAAGTGAAACGGCTCTGTTCCTATCGAATAGGACAGAGCCGTTTATTTGATGCGCATGGTCCGTGCGTATTCTGCTTTCCATTCCAGGGAACGCTAGGGAGAAAAGAATCGCGAAAGGGAATTTACCATGCTATTCAACACCGTCTGGGGTTTTATCGTTCCTTGGATCTTCGGCATTTATCTGGTCCGCAAAATCCCAAAAATATTACTGCTGATCTGCCCTGTCGGCGTTGTCGTCTCCCACACGATCAACGATTGGGGGTTCCATGAGCAGTATTGGTTCTTTGCCCCCGTTAAGTCGAACAATGAATCCGTAGCCGCGCTTCCGCTTGATCTTGGGCTCTATGCGATTCTGGCCGCCTGCCTGATATGGGCGATAACCGCCTATCAGCGCAAGACAATGATCATTATTTTGATTTTTTCCTTGTTCACTGTCTTGCTGGAAGGGTTCGGCTTGCTGATCGGCAGGGTATGGTACAGCAACGGCTGGAATATCGGCTATACATTCCTGTCTTATGTGGTTGCGTATTATCTTGTCTATTTTTATTATAAAATGCTGCATCATTACCGGTTTCTATGAGCATTAAGAAGGGTCCCGCTCACGTACTTCCTTCTCCTGCCCGTATATGCCCGCCAAGTCGTCCTGTACGCTTCTTTCCCATAATGGGACGCCGGTCCGATGAGCGGCCCTTCCGTTCAAATGCCCGGCAACCGGCGACGTGATAAATACGAATACGATCCCGAGCAGCAGCTTGGCGCTCACATGCTCCAAGTAAAACGCAAAGTACAGAAAGGCCCCCGTAAGGATGAGCAGCACCCCAAGCGTTGCGCTCTTCGTTGCGGCATGCGACCTCAGATAAACATCCGGCAGCCGAATCAACCCGAATGCGCTGAGAGCGCCTATAAGCGAGCCAACCAAGACAATCAAGCCTATCATGGTTTCGCCGATCGCTTTAATCATCTCCGTGTTCAATGACAACACCTCTTTCGATATAGCGGGCAAACGCAGTCGTTCCGATGAAGGTCAGAATTCCGATGACCAGAATGATGTCAACGTAAGCATACGTCTTCAAGAGCATGCAGATGACGGCAATCATGGACAACAACAGGATACCGATCGTATCCAGCGCGGCGATCCGGTCAGCGTTGGACGGCCCCTTCAATAACCGGTACATGCAGCCGACAACCGCGAGCGACAGAATCGCTAACGATACAAGCAGCAGGTTCGACAGGATCATCTCGTCACCTCCATTATCGCTTTCTCGAATGTGCCCCTGATTTGATTGGTCAGCATCTCTGCATCTTCAATGTCCATCGCGTGGATATATAAGATGCGCCCGTCCCGCGCCACATCCAAGGTCAGCGTGCCGGGTGTCAGGCAGATCAAGCAGGAGAGGATCGTAATCTCCCAATCGGACTTCAGCTCCGTCCGGAGCGCGAATATGCCGGGCCGGATGGCAAGACTCGGGCGAACGATCTGGATCATGACCGCAAAGCTGGAGATTACCAGCTCTCTCATAAACAGGCTCAGAAGCTTAATGACTGCCCATACGCGCTTCATGTAAAAGTCATGCGGCCAGAAACGGTTGAGCAGTCCGATACAGGCCATGCCGAGCAAATAGCCGACCGTAAACCGGGAGGATGACCAGTCATTGTACAGAAACATCCAGACAAAGGCAATGATGAGGTTCAATAGGATTTGTAATGCCATATCATCTACTCCTTCAGAACGGCATCGATATAAATTGCCGGATTCATTAACGTATCTCCCGCATCGGTGACGAAGCGATAAACCCATTCCGAGCCCAGCCCCATTGCGATGACGATCACACACAGCCCTGCCGCCGATAACAGCATCCCTTTAGAGAGCGCCGGCGCTTGCTCCGGGCGGGCTTTCTCTTCTCCCCAGAAAGCATTCATGAATAAACGGATTAAGGAGTACAGCACAATAAAGCTTGAAGCTAGCGATATCGCGGTTAACAGGTACTCCTTCTCCTGCAGGCCCCCTCGAATAAGAAGGAGTTTGCCGGCAAAGCCGCTAAGCGGCGGAATGCCGGCAACCGCCAATGCGGCGATAAAGAACATCCACCCCGCCGCCGGATATTTTCGGATAAGACCGCCCATCTCCTTCAGCCGGCTGGTGCCGGACAAATGAACGATCAAGCCGCCTAATATGAACAGCAGCGCTTTGGCAAACATGTCATGCAGCAGGTAGAAGACGGCTCCGTCCAGCGAGTCCTTTGACGCTACCGCGAGTCCGAAAGCGATGAACCCCACGCTTATGACAACGTTATAGTTCAGAATGCGCTGTACGTCGGAGTACGCCACGGCGCCGAACGCTCCCAGTACCATGGTAGCCGCCGCCATCCAGCCGATCCAGCCGTGCGTCACCTGTGGTTCATGGTAGAAAATAAGCGTAAACGTACGGATCAAAGCGTATAATCCGACCTTCGTGAGCAAAGCGCCGAACAAGGCAGCAACCGCCGCAGGCGGAACGCTGTATGAGCCGGGAAGCCAGAAGAACAGGAATAGGCCGGCTTTTAACGAAAACACGATCAGAAATAATATCGCGATCACATTCAATATGCCGTCCTGCCCGGCTTCGGCCACGCGCAAGGATAGATGGGCCATGTTTAAAGTGCCGACGGCGCCGTAGAGATACGCAACGGCGGCAACAAACAGCGTAGAGGATAAAATATTAATCAGCATATATTTTAACGTCTCGCGCAGCTGGCGCTTGGTCCCCCCGAGCACGATCAGCGCATAGGACGAGATGAGCATAACCTCGAAGCATACGAACAGATTGAACAAATCGCCGGTCAGGAACGATCCGTTAACCCCTACCAGCAAAAATTGAAAAAACGGATAGTAATAATAGCGCTCCCGTTCCGCTCCGACCGTGCCGAAGGAGAAGATCAGGCAGAACGCGCCGACCGCCGACGCGGCGAGAACAAGCAGCGCTGCCAGCGTATCCGCAACGAATACGATTCCGTATGGCGGCATCCAGCCGCTCATATGCAGCGTCTGAATGCCCTCCGTTTTCACTTGAACCAATATCGCACCCGATGCCGACACAGTGGCCAGCATGCCGATCACGCTGATCCACCGCTGCGCGATGACGTTATTTTTCAGAAAGATAAGAATTGCCGCCGCGCACAATGGAATAAGCAGTGGAAATACGAGCAGGTTATTCATCATCCTTCCCCCTTAATAACTCCATGTCATCCGTCCCCAGCTTCTGGTATGCCTTATAGGCAAGCACGAAGAAGAAGGAGGTTACGCCGAAGCTGATAACGATTGAGGTAAGGATCAACGCCTGCGGCAGCGGGTCGACATAGGCGTCCGCCTTCTGCCCGAGCAGCGGCGCGGCTCCCGTCTTTAACCGGGACATCGTTAGCAGCAGCATGTGAACGCCGTGCGTAAGCAGCGACGTGCCCAAGATGATGCGAAGCAGGCTTCTGGATAAAATCAGGTACACGCCTACGGTGAAAATAATGCCGATGGCAAGCGACATATACAACTCCATCTTTATTTATCCCTCCCTATCGCCAGGATGATCGTCATCGTAATGCCGACCACCGTCAAGTAAACGCCCAGATCGAACAGCATCGCTGTGGCAAGCTCCGCATGCCCGAGAAGCGGCAGATCGAAATAGCCGAACGAATGGCTGAGGAACGGAGCGCCGAAGAAGAAGGAACCCATTCCCGTGAGCACCGCTACAATGATGCCGACCGCCGTTAGCTTGCGGAAATCAATCGGAACGGCCTCGCGAATCGTCTTCATGCCGAATGCCATCGTCAGCAGCACGAAAGCGGCGGCCGTCATAAGCCCCCCGATGAAGCCCCCGCCCGGTTCATTGTGGCCCGAGAAGAACAAATACAGCGAGAACGTCAGGATGATGAAGATAACGGCCTTGGAGATCGTCTGCAGAATGACGTCGTTGCTCCGAACCGCATGAATCCGATGCCCGCTATCCTTGACCGTATGAACCAGGCCTTTCCCCGCTTCATCCGATTCCAGCTTCAGCTTAATTAACGCATAGATACCGTACGATGCGATGCCGAGCACTACGATTTCCAGAAGCGTATCAAAGCCCCGGAAGTCAACGAGTATGACATTTACGACGTTTTTGCCCCCGGCCAGCTTGTAGCTTTCCTTCAGGAAATAATCCGATATCGACTCGAATGACCGGCTGCTGCTTGCGCTTAGGGCAATCAACGTCATGACTGCGCCTACCCCTACGGATATGATAAAGTTCGACAGCTTGAAGCGCAGCTTCGTCAGCTCCCTCTTCCATTTAGGCAGATGGTAGAAGCAGAGCAGGAACAGCATGACGGATACCGTCTCCACGATCATTTGGGTTAACGCCAAATCCGGAGCGCGGAAGATTACGAAGAATAACGTCACCATATAACCCGCTGCGCCTGTCAGGATAATCGCCATGAGCCGCGTACGCGCGAACGGTACGGCAATGACGGATACGACGAGCACAAAAATAATAACCGCTTCATACAGCGACATCGGCGCGTACCCGGACATATCGAACCGGATATTCGCCGAGCCCCCCATCGTAACCGCAACGGCAACGATTAGAAAAGCGAAGATATAGATCAAATAGTGCCGGATCGAGCCTGTCATATAACGGCCGGTTAGCCGCCAAGCGCTTCGATCAAGCGCTTTAAGGCCGCCGTCATAGGTTTTATTTAACGAAACGCCGCTAAAGAGCGGCTGATTGATTATCTTTAATCGAGGATGGAGCTTAAATAAAATGATGCCCGCAGCGACTACGCCTATCGTCATATAAATTTCGGTTGTCCATCCGTGCCAGAATTCAATGGATACATGAAAACGCGCCCCTTCTGCGAGCATAACCGGATGAATGGCAGCCATAGCGGGTTCAATCAACGAATATGACAACAGATTCGGGAATAAGCCGAATACAACGGCAAGCGATGCAAGCACGACCGGCGGCAGCAGCATGCCGAGCGGCGCTTCATGCGGCTGTTTATCCAACTGCTCGAATTGCTTCTTACCCGTAAACGTCCGGAATAACAGAAGCATGCTGTATACGAACGTGAAGATGCTGGCGATCCAGGCAATAACCGGGAAGAATGCGCCCCAGAACTGCATATTCCATACATTCAGCTCCATGATATTCAGTACCGCGGTGAAGAACATCTCCTTGCTCAGGAAACCGTTAAACGGCGGGAGTCCCGCCATCGCGAAGGTTCCGATCAGGGCAGCTGAGAACGTGACCGGCATGACGGTCATCAGACCGCCGAGTCTGCGTATATCTCTCGTCCCGGTCTCGTGATCGACGATTCCGGCAACCATAAACAATGCGCCTTTAAAGACAGCATGATTCATGAGATGGAAGATGGCCGCCGTCGTTGCTTTCACATAAAACAAGGAATCGCTTGTGCCCGAATAGACCGCCGCCGCCGAGCCGAGACCGAGCAAGCACATGATCAAACCCAATTGGCTGACGGTCGAGAAGGCGAGCATGGATTTCAAATCCGTCTGCTTGAGCGCCCGGTAAGAGCCGTACAGCAGCGTAACGATCCCCGCAGCGGAGACGAGCCAGAACCAAGACGGCTCTCCGGCGAATACGGGACTGAATCTGGCGACCAAGTAAAGCCCGGCCTTTACCATGGTAGCCGAGTGCAAATAGGCGCTGACCGGCGTCGGCGCTTCCATCGCGTCCGGCAGCCAAATATGGAAAGGAAATTGCGCCGACTTCGTGAATGCACCCAGCAGAATCAGCAGCATCGCCGGTACAAATAAGCCGTGGCTCTCAATCAGATCCGCACTGCCGATGATTTCACGCAGGCTGAATGTTCCCGTCATGAGGTACAGCAGAATGAATCCGCTGAGCATGGCTAATCCGCCAAATACGGTAATGAGCAGCGATTTTAATGCGCCGTAACGCGATTTGTCCCTTTGATGCCAGAAAGCGATCAGAAGGAAGGACGACAGGCTTGTCAGTTCCCAGAACCCGTACAGGACGATTAGATTGTCGGATAACACGACTCCGAGCATCGCTCCCATGAAGAGCAGCAAATAAACATAGAAATGGCCGATAGCTTCTTTTCTTTTATTCAAATAATAGATCGAATACAAAATGACTAAAGCGCCTATTCCCGTAATGAGCAGCGAGAACAGTAACCCCAGCCCGTCGAGATGGACGGTAAAATCTACGCCTAAGGACGGGATCCAGGGCACGGTGGCAGTCAGCTTCTCCCCGGCTTGGATCTGCGGCAGCCTTCCCATTAAATAAATAAACAGAAATACGGGCACGGGCAGAACAAACCATCCGGTATGAATTAGCCGCGCATTCCGATACAGAACCGGGCAGAGAGCCGCAGCGATAAAAGGCAAAATAATGACGATATGCAGCAAAGACACCTTTCTTCCTCCTTCATTCCATATGCTGTACCTAATCAGCATTGCCATTTTCAACTAAAAGTAAGTGATTTCATGCAAGTTAACCTAAAAAAACACAAAAAGAGCCCGCTGTTGGCAGGCTCCTCCGATAAAAAAATGATTTAGTTTTCATATCTTTTCCCAAGTACATAGTATATCGTTCTGAGTCATTGTTGTCAAAAGAAATCGGTTTATTCCGGAGAAAGAATGAAATGTCTTTCTATAGGGGATTACTCTAATAAAGGAGTGATTCCGGTGCCAATCAAAAAAATCATCGTCTGTGCCAGCTTGTTTCTTCTCATGATGGTCATAGGAGGAATATTAAACAATCGCATAACGAATCAACAAATGACAAGCGGTTTATACTCATCATCAAATCCGAGCATTGTCATATACTCCTCCTACCCGTCTAACTCTGCCAATAACCGCCTTTTTCCCTTCATGCCAAGAGAATATGTGCGTATTATTCATCGGACAGCTGATTAACAAGCTGCTTATAGGCTTCAATGAACGGGGCTGGATGCTTGCCCACGGTATAAGAGAACAATCCTTGCTTCGTGTGCAAATAGAGTAAGCCCTCTCCGCTTCCCCCCAATGGCCGGTAGGAGATATCAAAAACCTCGCCAATCGGAAATTCCCTGTAACGCGTGACAAGTTTATCCTCATACAAATGCATCAACCGGTCTTGTACCACGGTCTTCTGCTCTAATCCGGTTATTTCCCGCTCTACCTTGTAATAAGACTGAACCGCGATCCAATTCATTTCCGCCCCTCCCTTCATCATCCTTCTATTTTAGCAAATGGATTTCCTCTTGACACACAGGCTTGTCATCTAGCATTATGAATATAAAATAAAATCATTCATAAGATCACAAAAAAGGAAAATACACGATGCCAAAAAAATTTAATGAGCAAGAAAAAGAATGGATACGGCACAAGCTGCTTGAGGAAGGCAAACGGAATTTTGAAGCGGCCGGCCTTCGAAAAACAAGCGTCGAGGATTTGACCAAAGTCGCCGGAATCGCGCAGGGTTCCTTTTATTCGTTTTTTGAATCAAAGGAAGTATTGTTCTATACGCTCCTGCTGGATGAGGAATCTCGAATCCGCAAGCAACTTCTTGAGTCTTACCTTTCGGACGAAGGCATGACGAAAGAAAGGATTAAGTCATTCATGCTGGACGCATTCCGCCTCATAAGCGAGAGTCCCCTCATGAAGCAAATTTATCTCGCGGGCGATTTCGAACAGCTTGTTCGCAAGCTTCCGCAGGAGCTGCTGGAGCGTAATTTCACCGAGGATCAGGATGCGTTAATGCCCGTTATCCGAAAATGGCAATCCTCCGGCTTTTTAAGCGGTACGCGTCCGGAGTTGATCGTCAGCATGCTGCGCTCGCTCGTTCTTTTATCCTTGCACAAGAAAGAGATCGGCGAGGCTATTTTTGATGACACGATTACACTCATGGTCGATCTTATTGCCGAAGGGATGTATGCCTACCATGAATCAGGCAGTGAGTAACCCCGTGATTGACCCTGTGATTGAAGTTGACCGTTTGCAATTTTCTTATCCGGGAACCGGCAGCCGCATTTTGCATGGCATTAGCTTTACCATCGCCCGCGGCGATATATTCGGCTTTCTCGGTCCTTCAGGTGCGGGAAAGAGCACAACGCAGAAAGTTCTAATCGGCGTGTTGAAAGGCTACGATGGCCGCGTAAAGGTGTTGGGCGAAGAAATCCGGGACACCCGTTCCGGCTACTACGAGCGTATTGGAGTCGCTTTCGAGTTTCCCAATTTCTACAGTAAGCTTTCCGTGCTTGAAAATTTGAAGCTCTTCCGTTCGTTGTATACCGGGGAGACGGAAGAACCGATAAAGCTGCTGGAACAGGTAGGTCTTGCCGATGCCGCTCATTTGAAGGTGTCGGAGCTGTCAAAGGGGATGAAAATGAGGTTGAATTTTTGCCGCGCCCTGCTCCATCGTCCCGCGGTGCTGTTTCTTGACGAGCCTACTTCGGGTCTTGATCCCGTTAACGCGAAGATCATGAAGGATCTTATTCTGGAACGCAAGGCTGCCGGGACGACGATCGTCATTACGACGCATAATATGCATGCCGCCGAGGAGCTGTGCGACCGGGTTGCTTTTATCGTGGACGGACAAATCAAGCTGATTGATTCGCCAAGGGAGCTGAAGCTGAGACAAGGCGAGAGTAAAGTCCGGGTAGAATTTATGGAAGGCGAGATCCGTAAATCCGAGGATTTTCCGATTGATGATTTAGCTCAAAATGAACGTTTTTTGCAGGTGATTGGCCGGCATAAAATCGAAACCATTCATTCGCTCGAAGCCTCTTTGGAACAAATTTTTATTGACGTGACTGGAAGAACCTTGACATGAGGCTATTCATGATGATTTTGAACGATATCCGATTCCAGTGGCGCCATCGTTTTTATTTCGTCTATTTGCTTGTCTGCTCCCTTTATTTACTTCTGCTCCATTTCATTCCGTCCGAATATAAGGAAACGGTTGCCGTGCTGCTCACCTTCTCCGACCCGAGCGCGCTTGGATTGATTTTTGCAGGAGGGATATTATTGCTGGAGAAGGATCAGGGCATTCAGGACTGCTTGTTCGTCACACCGCTCCGGTTAAGGGAATACTTGCTCGCTAAAGCGATCTCCCTATCCCTGCTCTCTATTCTTGCAGCTTGGATGATTCACGGATTTTCATTAGGCATGCCTCTATCTCCTATCCGGTTTACGGTCGGCGTCATGCTCACCTCCAGCCTGTTCACATTGCTTTCCATCGGGATTGTTGTGCGTACTCAGACGGTAAACGGGTTTATTCTTCTCTCACAGCTATTTTCATTTCCGTTTGCCTTGCCCCTGCTTCATTTATTCGATATCGGCTCTCGCGCTTTATTTGTTTTCTTTCCGACATACGGTTCCCTGCTTCTGATCGGCACCATTAACCGGCCCGTCTCCTCGATGGAAACGATCTATGCAGTCGGGATAATGATGATAGGCAATACCATTGCCTTCTTATGGGCGAAGCATTCCTTCCAGCAGCGAGTATTACTAGGCATAACGAAAGGAAAGAGCACGTGATGATACGGTATCGAACACTAGTATTAAACGACCTCAGGCAAATTAGGATGGACCCGTTGCTGATGGCCAGTCTGTTGGGGCCGCTCGCTGTTATCGCGGTTACGCGTTTCGGCTTTATACCGCTTTCCGATTGGATCGAACGGCAGTACGGCTTTGCCCTTGCTCCCTATTCGGGTTTCGCGGCAACCTTCCTGCTGCTCACCATTCCGCTCCTGCCGGGAACGATGACCGGGCTGCTTATGCTGGATGAACGCGATGAGAATATCATGAGTTATTATTCGGTTACTCCGCTTACCCGCCGCGGGTATTCAGTTTACCGCTTATTTCTTCCCACTCTCTTGTCCGTTCTGCTAAGCGCGGCATTCGTTTTATTCTCTGGGATAACGGAATCCCGCTCCGAAAATATATACGCCCTGACGCTTCTCGCACTGGAGGCCCCCTGCATCGCTCTCTTTCTGGCTGCGTTCGCCAGCAACAAAGTTGAAGGACTGGCCCTATCCAAAATAAGCGGGCTGCTCTTTGCAGGCCCTGTTGTCGCTGCCTTTATACCTGAGCCATGGCAGTATGCGGGGATGTGGATCCCTACATTTTGGCCTGCCAAGTGCTACTTGCTTGGGGTGAACCAGGAGCCGCTTGCCGCTCTCGGCGTGTTTGGAGTCGGATTAATCTTTCACCTCTTGTTATTAACGGGACTTAGCCGCGCCTTCTTAAAGCGTATCGATTAAGACTGCGGAAAACAAGGAAAGCCTGCTGCAGCGGACAGCAGGCTCTTTCGTAATCATCGATCTATAGCGGCAAATCTCTGCGTTTAAATATATATACGGCTAACGCATATAACAAGGAGCCGGCTAGGCCAAGACCGATTGCGTTCGGCCATATATCAGCCTCGCCTGCAGCTATTTCCGTTGGTTGAAACAACGTAAGCACGGTCAAATAATCAAGCCATTCCAGATTTTCTGACATGTTCGAAAGCATTTGAAACAGGTAGAAAGCGGCGGACAAGCCTCCCGAGGCAACCAGCGACTGCTTGGCGTCATTGAATAAAGACGAGAACAGAAAAGCATATCCGCTAATGACGAAGAACAACAAAAATCCCATGATATTGATTTGGATAAACGCTGAACGATTAAAATCCGCATTTTCGATGAGAACCGGGACTGCCGCAATCCCCGCTAGCGTGGATACCAATACGAGCCCAAACAACCCTGCGATCAAGACAGAGGCTTGCGTTACCGCCACCTTGCTTCGTGAAACCGGAGTAGCGAGCAAGTAGGCCATTGAGCCGCGATCAACCAGACTGGCCATTAATTGATTTGCCGCAATGATGCATAGGATGATCATAAAAAGGACGAAGGTAACTCCGTAAAATCCGGTTGCGATAAACCCTGTAAGCCCACTCATTCCTTCTCCCATTCCGAAAGCGTCGCGCATGGCCTCGGGCAGCATTTCGAACGGATCGGATTCCGCGCTTGACGAGAACATGCTAATGATGACAATTAAATAAAATAAAATGAGTGCCGTAAATATAGAAAACAGCTTATAGGTTCGCAGCATGGTAGAAGCAAATAGCGCCTTATTCATCCCTCATTCACCTTCCGATCATAGTAATGCATGAAGATATCCTCCAGCTTCTGGGCATGTATATCCATATTCGTTACATTGCAGACGGATAATGTCCGAATAAAGTCGTCGTATTTCCCTTGCATAGCCACTTTAACTCTAAGACCGTCTTCCTGAATGATCTCCAGGTTCGACTCACGAAGAGAATCGATATCCCTTTTGGCGCCGAGCGTAAGATCGAATACTTTCCTCTGCATCGCTTGCAGCCGCTGAACATCTTCAACGGCGACGATACGGCCGTCCTTGATGATTCCTGCGCGGTCGCAGGTGCGATTGATTTCATCAAAGCTGTGCGAAGACATGATGACCGTCTTCCCTTTCTCCTTCGCCTCGAGCACAAGCTGGATGAACAGGTTCTGCATGAGCGGATCAAGCCCGGATGTCGGTTCATCGAGGATGAGCACGGCCGGGTCATGCATAAAAGCAGCTACGATCCCGACCTTCTGCTTCATCCCTTTCGACATTTTACGGATTGGCGTACCGGCATCGAATTGCAGCCTTTCGATAAGGCGGTCGCTCATCCCATTGTCCTTTATCCTCCGCATGCCCGCGATCAGGTTCAAGAACTGGAGTCCATTCATCCCTTCCGGAAACGCGATTTCTCCGGGCAAATAACCGACATTGCGCTGTATATCGGCACTATTCTTCCAGCAGTCGATGCCATTGATCTTCGCATTGCCGCTATGAGGCTTCATGAACCCCATTAAATGTCGGATTGTGGTCGACTTCCCCGCTCCGTTCGGACCTAAGAAACCGAATACCTCGCCGCGCTTTACCTCGAAGGTCAAGCCAAAAATACCTCTGCCGTTCTTGAACGTCTTCGTTAACCGGTTAAGTTGAATCAACTTAGGTCAACTCCTTCATTTGTTTTGAATTATTTTTATTAATATCATTCATAATAAACATAACCGTTCTCGTTATCAATAGGTTTTGAATGTATTTTATTGTATTCATTCAAAACATACGGTATGCTTATATGGAGGTGAATGGAATGGATGGTATGGAAGGTATGGATGGATATCAACAGCGGACGGAAAAGAAGAAGCAAGCCATACGGCATGCCGCATTCGATTTGTTCGCCTTTTATGGTATAGAGAAGGTCAGTCTTGCGGAGATTGCGAGAAAAGCTAATGTTTCTCCCGTAACAATCTATAATTACTTTGGAACGAAAGATGAGCTTGTCAAAACCGTACTGTCCTCCTTTTTGGAGGAAGCCTGGCAAAAGCATATTGAACTGATGAAGAGTGACCTTTCTTTTCCCGAGAAGATAAAGAAAATGATGTTCGACACCGAAGAATATATGCTGAAGTGGAATAAGGATATCCTGGATCGTATGCTATCCAATGATCCGGAATGGAGAGCCGGAGTTGAAATCATTGTAGGGAAAGCGATGCCTGAAGTCATACGATTCGTTGAGCTTGGGAAGAAAGAGGGTTATATCGATGAGAATTTGTCCACGGAGACGATTCTAGTCTATTTCAACCTTCTTAAGGAGATCAAACTGACTTCTGCCTTTAAAGAGATTAGTACCGACGCCCGAAAGATGGAGGAATTGCAAAGGGTCTTTTTCTACGGCCTATTTAATCGGAATATCGATAAAGAATAATTGCTTGACTCCGACAAAAACGCCCATTGCCAAATCATGCGTGTAGACAACAACTGCTGCGGTAACGACCATAATGAATCTCATCATGGAGGTATAGCTTATTTTGATTAAACCCATATCAAACAATTAAACCGGAACCGTGCCCTTTTCGGTTCCTTTCTACTACGGATGGATTATTGTCGGCGTGCGGCTTAGGACTTGTTTTCTCTGGCCCGGGGCAAACATATGGCGTTTCCACCTTTATTGATGCTTATATCGAAAAGACCAATTGGAGCCGAACAACTATTTCATCGTAAAAAATACGACTAGCGGACTTGACGGAACTGAAATCAATTATCGTGCTATTGCTGCTCTTTTCTCCACTCGGCCTTTGGCAGAGTAACACTTTAATAATTGTCAGAATATTATGTATAATTGAATTATCTGAAAGCGTTTGCAAAATAATCAAACGACAGGAGGCATTTGCCATGATCTTCGAATCGAAGTACAGGAGACAGGCAATGGAGAAATGGGATCAAGAAAGGGAAGAAACGGTCGCTGTGGTGAAGCAAGATTGGATCCATTTTTGGGGTCGATTAAATCATACAAAGAAACGGCTTAAAGATACTGCCACCCTACTTATTCATACCGGTAAAAAGCAAACATGAACGGAAGGCTCGCATGAAGATGCGAACCTTCCGTTTTTTTATTTCATGATCATCAACGGGGCATTTCGCTTGATGTAATACTTTTCGGCACAACTTCCCATAATGACTTCACTAACTACCCTAACAGCGGCTGCCTAATAGGATAAGGTCATTTGACCCTTTTTATGAGTCACACTTTATGGACTCCTTGGAAAAAATAAAAGGAGCCCTTGGACAGGGCTCCTCCGTTTCATGCATATTCGCTTATCGACCTATTCAGTCGTGTAAGGAAGCAATGCGATTTGACGTGAACGTTTAACTGCAACTGTAAGCAAGCGTTGGTATTTCGCGCTTGTACCTGTCACACGGCGTGGTAAAATTTTGCCGCGCTCGCTGATAAACTTTTTCAGCAAATCTGTATCTTTATAATCAATTTTAGTGATTTTGTTTACAGTAAAGAAACACACTTTACGGCGTTTGTTGCGTCCGCCTTTACGTCCGCTGAACTTACGCTCCGGACGCTCGTCGCCGCCATTATCTCTTTGCTTGAAAGCCATTGTCGTATCCTCCATTCGTTGATCATTTTAAAACGGCAAATCATCTTCCGATATATCAATTGGGCGTCCGTCATCCTGGAAAGGATCACGGCTGTCATTACGCGAGTTATTGTTAGATCGGCTTCCGCCTCCGCTGGATGCGTTGCCGCCGGAGTTTCCTCCGCCACTGCCTGTACCGCCGCCTGAGCTGCTGTAGCTACTTCCTCCGCCCTCTTCACGCGCCGCTCCGCCTTCACGGTTAGACTCCAAGAACCGTACGTTATCGGCAATAACTTCCGTCACATACACGCGCTTGCCTTCGTTGTTCTCGTAGTTCCGCACTTGAATGCGTCCCTCAACCGCCGTTAGACGGCCTTTGCGTAAGTAATTGGCGCAGGTTTCGGCCAACTGACGCCAGGTTACAACCGGAATGAAATCCGCTTCACGCTCGCCTTGACCGCTCGTAAACGGACGGTCTACCGCAATCGTGAATTGTGTAACCGCAACGCCTGCAGGCGTATAGCGAAGCTCGGGGTCTCTCGTCAATCTACCAATCAATATTACACGATTTAACATCGTTTCCGACCTCCCAATCGAACAATCCTGCGTGGACTAAGCGACGTCTCTGACGATCAACGAACGAATAACTTCATCCGTAATCTTCATGATGCGGTCAAGTTCATTCACAACTTCAGTCGTTGCGTTGAAATGTACCAGTACGAAGTACCCATCACGAAGCTTGTTGATCTCATACGCAAGACGGCGTTTTCCCATCACGTCTGTCTTTGTGACTTCTCCGCCATTGGAGATGATGCCATTGAATTTATCAACGATCGCTTGAACGTTTTCTTGTTCAACGTCTGGACGAATGATGTACATCACTTCATATTTGCGCATATTGTTTCACCTCCTTTTGGACTAACGGCCCCATAAATGGAGCAAGGAACGAGCATTTGCTCGCATCTCTATACTATACCAAATCAAATCGCCTATGACAAGCATAAATCCATAGCGCTTGTTATTTGGAAGATGCAGCACATTTCATGTAAAGCTTTACAACCGTTATTTCTGGCTTATGAAATGCTTCTTACTGCGAATACTAAAGTTCCGAGCGACTGCTTATTTGCATTCGTTCAATAAAACCAGAACCAGCTGGAGGAGATCATAATGGGCGAATGGACAACCTTCGTAGCCGGAGACAGAGCACCAAACGACGGCACTTATATTGAACACGGAGACAATTCATTTCATATGGGTGTCAAGAATCCCAAGAAAATTCAGCTTAGCAAAGGCGAGCGTTTTCCTGAAACAACCAATCACGAACGCAGGTGGAGATTAATGGATCATTGATTTTTTGTAAATGACAGCGTATATTTCGATCCGTTATATGTCATTCTAAACTTCGACGGTGTAAGAGAGGTGTGGTTCCATTGAACCTATTGGTGAAAGGACCTCAAGAGGATTTCGTCCACTCCGTATAGAAGCGGAGGATTGTGCCAAAGACTACTGTCTGTAACACACGCGCATTATTCCTAATTGAATGAAGCTCCCGGGTTTCACATGCTTGCAGTGAGAATTGATCGACTCTGACCATCAATCACCGTCAAGAGGAGAGTTCGCGAGAGCTCTCTTTCTTCGTTGTCCTACCGATTAGGACTTGTGCCATGCTTTGCTTGGCCGGTCGGTCGGATAACCATTCTGCTTCCGGTATGCTTTACGTTCAATCGTAAAATCCCACCACTTCATCTCGCTCCCCGGATGATTGGCATGGTGTACGGCAAGCCTCATTACATCTTCCACGCATGGATCCATCCACACGCCGTGTAACCTCTCCAGACGCTCGACAAGCTGCGCGCCGCTCTCTCCTCCGGTCTTTATATCTTCAAGCGAATGAAACCCAAGCTCGATCAAGTTAATAGCGAGTTTATGGCCGATAGAGGGCACGTTCTGGAACTTGGCGAGCGCAAGCAGCAGACGAGCTCTCTCTTCCGGAACCCGCAGGCTAGCGCTGAGCTGATCTGCCGTATAGCCGGCGATATCGGTCAGCTTGATTTTACTTTCCCGCATCGCTTTACGTTCAACATCGGTTAAAGGTAGCTTCGGCGTGCTCATCGGAAATATCCTCCTTTATGTAAAATCGTGTAAATAAAAAAACGATCCGGTTACCGAATCGTTTGACTGTTATGTTTATGGCGGAGAAGGTGGGATTCGAACCCACGCACGCTTTGACACGCCTAGCTGATTTCGAGTCAGCCCCCTTGGGCCTCTTGGGTACCTCTCCGGACGCAAAGATTATATTATCATAAAGCATGTCCTCGTGCAAGTGCTTTTTTTATTTTTTTAAGTGGCAAATATTACGCTTCCGGCCCGCCCTCTACAGCTGCTTTCGAACGCAGTACCTTCTTCATGTTCTTCTCGAATTTAGCTCTTGGAATCAATACGCTGTGCTTGCACCCGACACATTTGATGCGGATATCCATTCCCATTCGAATAATTTCCATCTCGTTGGAACCGCATGGGTGCTGCTTCTTCATTTGAACGATATCGCCTAACTCGAATTGCTTACGCTCCATCCTTTATGCCCCCCTTTTCATTCCGTTGGTAGGTCACCATTCTCGGATACGGTATTTCGATCCCGTTTGCGTCCAACGCCTTTTTCATTTCCAAGTTTAATTTTCTTGCCAGCGCATGCTGCGTGTTAGGCTTGCACTCCGCAATCACACGAAGGGTTACTCCTGTCGGCGCTATGGCCTGTACGCCAAGCACCTCCGGCGCATTAACCAGATCCGTGTCCTGCAACGTGATCATCGTATGGCGAATCACTTCGATGGCACGGTCTACTTCTTCCTCGAATGCGATCGATATATCGACAACCGCAATGGAATTGTTAATGGAGAAATTCGTTACTTCATTAATCATACCGTTTGGAATGATGAACATCTCCCCCGTCCAGCTCTGAATTCGGGTTGTACGGAGCCCGATCATTTCTACTGTACCTTTAAATTGCCCGGACTGTATAACGTCGCCTACGGCGAACTGGTCCTCCAGAACAATAAAGAAGCCTGTTATGATATCCTTCACCAGACTTTGTGCGCCGAAACCGATCGCCAGCCCCAACACGCCGGCTCCGGCAAGCAGCGGGCCCAAATCGATTCCGAACTCGGACAATACAAGCATTGCCGCAATAAAATATACAACATACGAAACGACGTTCTTCATCAGCTTCCCTAATGTCGTCATTCTTCTCGTATGACTAGGTAAACGCTTGCTTTCCCTTTCTAATACAACCCGGTTAATCGTTTTATGTATGATCCAGACAAGAACTTTTCCCACAACTAGAATAATCGCCACGCGAAAGACGGCATTTCCGAGACCCTGCCATATTTCTTGGTTCGTCAACCATCCAGTTGCTGTTGCATATATTTCTTTCATTGTCATCACTATTCCTCCTTCTAAGCTGTAGACACCTGCTTACAGGTCGATTTGTTCATACCCTGAAAGGACCGGTTTGAATATGCCCCTTACTTCAACGTGCTCTTGGACAATCACATCCTTCACCGTATCAAGACGCTCATCCGGAAATTCAATGGACAGCGCGCAGCCGGCTGTAATTTCCTTTGGCGTCGGGCGAATGTCAATGTCTATATCTGCGTATTCCAGCAGCATCTCGGCCCTTAAAGCCTGCTGCGTGGAATCGAATGCAATCAGCATAAGCAAGTCCCCCGCTTCGTTTGCGATCCAACCTCAACAGCTATCCATTAGCTGATTAAGCTTGATCTTATTCAAAAACTATCTGACGTATAAAATGGTCAGCTCATCCATATACTAGTAACATATTGGCATTATCGGAGGGATTCTATGAAGCTACCATTTATGAAGGACACACCGTTAAAGGTACCTTATACGACGGCAAATGTAATCGGTATGCTTGTCAATCGCTTAACCGCTATGTTCGAGGAAATGTCCGGCAACCGTCCGATCGTCATTGTATGCGTAGGAACGGACAGGTCGACCGGCGATGCGCTTGGACCGCTTATCGGCACCTCATTATCGAAATACCGCAGTCCTCATTTTACTCTTTACGGCACATTAGAGGAACCCGTGCATGCCATGAACTTAGATGATACCCTTCTGGAAATTAACAAGCAGTTTCATAAGCCGTTCGTCATTGGAATTGACGCTTGCCTCGGCCAAGTATCAAGCGTAGGCTGCATTCAACTGGGCGTCGGCCCTGTTCGTCCCGGTGCCGGTGTGAATAAAGAATTGCCTCCTGTCGGCGATATCCATTTGACGGGCATCGTGAACGTCGGAGGTTTCATGGAATATTTCGTGCTTCAGAATACCCGTCTTCATTTGGTTATGAAAATGGCTGATATTATTTCATTAAGCCTGTTTACCTCTATTGCCAACTATGTCCAAATCGTAAGCGCCAGAGAACAAACTGCCGCTTCCGATAATAGCTGAATTGTTTTCTGCCCGAATCACTTTGCTTCTTTAATCGCCTTCCGCTCTTCCGGTGTTAACGGGTAAGCGGACTCGCCTTTAGCAACCGGCTTCGCATACACATAGGAATTCTCCCGGCTATGAATGCTCGTTATGACTGCCCCATCGCTTTCATCATTCACAATCGCAAGGGAGAAGCTCAGATCGCTGCCCTGATCTGCAAAGGCATTGTAGCGATGGATGCCGAGCCTCCCTTTCTTCTTGGGCAGTGTCTGCTGTACGTCTTTGAGCTGTAATTGCAGCTGTTCTGTCGCTTCCTTCTGTACGGAAATGCTCTCCTTCATCTGAAGGATTACCTCTTCAAAGTTGGTTACGCCTGTATTGCCCATAACCGATGTATACTGCATTCTTAGCTTCTTCAGCCGTCTGCCGACGACTGCAATCCAAATGAATAGAATAATGACAAGCAGCGCTAATCCCACCGTGACTGCATTCATCGGATTTGTTGTCCACTCATCCATCTTTGTTATTCCGCCCCCATTTAATCGCTATGCCCGGTATTGCAATGCTATTTCCTTAATCGCCTCTGCCAAAGCATCCACTTCCGCTTCAGTCGTATAAATTCCAACGCTTGCCCGTACAGCGCCTGTCGCTGATGTCCCGGCACAAGCATGCGCCAGCGGCGTACAGTGAAAACCTGCCCTTACCGCGATGTTATAATGCTGATCCAGGATAAAGGAAAGCTCCGACGGGTCAATTCCCTCCACGTGAAAAGCAACAATACCCGTCCGCTGTTCCCCCGGTTCCGGCCCCAGCAGTCTAATCCCTTCTACCGGCAGCAGGCCTTCCATTAATCTTTGCGTCAAAGCCCATTCCTTAGTATGGATGTTCTGAATTCCCTCATTCAACACATGCTGGACGCCCATTCTGAGACCGGCAAGCCCGGGTGTGTTCTGTGTGCCCGCCTCATAGCGGTCCGGCCTCACGTGAGGCTGCTCAAGCGCCTCGGATTGGCTTCCTGTTCCGCCATGCAGCAATGGCTCCAGCTCAAGCTCAGGATCGATGTACAGCCCTCCTGTGCCCTGCGGACCAAGCAATCCCTTATGCCCCGGAAAAGCAAGCATATGAATCCCCATGCCCTTCACGTCGATCGGCAGTACACCTGCACTCTGCGCGGCATCAACCAGCAGCTTTATGCCATGTTTACTCGCGATGTCCGCGATATCCGCTATCGGCAGAATCGTTCCTAACAGGTTCGAGCTGTGATTCACGATTAATAATGTGGTTTGGGGACGAATTGAAGCTTTGACGTCTTCCAGTTTAATATTTCCGCGTTCATCCGCTTCTATATAGGTTACTTGAATGCCAATCTTTTGCTCCAAATAATAAAGCGGCCTCCTTACGGAATTATGTTCAACTGATGTTGCAATAACATGATCGCCAGGTTTTAACCAACCCTTGATCGCCATATTTAATGCCATCGTCGTATTGGATGCAAAGGCAATATCATTTGGATTTTTTATATTGAAGAGCCTGCTTAGCTGTTTTCTCGTATCAAAAAGCACTCTGCTCGCGCGTACGGCCATCGCATGGCTTCCGCGTCCAGGATTTGCCGCATCATTTATCATAGCTTGAATAACGGCTTCCATTACGGCCGGCGGCTTTGGCCACGAGGTTGCCGCATGGTCCAAATAAATTACCGATTGTCCCTGATTTTGATCAGCCATGTCATTTATCCCTCCGCTCTTACATTCCTTGCACAATCAGAAACGTTATTCGCATCCTCGTCTAGGAACGCAGCCATTTCGCGTCGAACGATGAGCAAATATGATGTGAGAACTTATCAAAGCCCTCTATTTTAACCTAACAATGGCATACCTTAGTTTAATCCTTCACATGAAAGATTACAACTTTGGTATGCCATTGTTAGGATATCGATTACGTGTATTATGCCATGTATTGGAGCAGTTCTAACAACCGTTCCAAGTCTTGTTTGCTGTAGTACTGAAGTTCTATTTTACCTTTATCCTTTTGCTGTTTTATTTTTACAGTTGTCTTGAAGCGCTCACGCAATGATTCTTCCAGATGATCGATATATGGATCTCTCTTCTTTTGCTTTAGCTTCGTTTTTTCTTCCGGCTGCTTGGAATCCAGCTTCTGAATCGCTTCTTCCAGGTCGCGAACGCTCCACTCCATCGATACCGTAAGATCAGCGAGTTCCTTCTGCATCTTCTCATCTTTTATGCCTACCAATGCTCTCGCATGTCCCATTGAAATTGTTCCACGTGAAACATTGTCCTTGATCTCCGTCGGCAGCGAAAGCAATCTTACGAAGTTGGCTATATGCGAGCGGGATTTGCCAACCTTCATTGAGAGTTCTTCCTGCGTCAGCTTAAATCTGTCGATCAATGCTTGGTAAGCGATAGCCACTTCGATTGCATTTAAATCTTCACGCTGCAAGTTCTCAATTAAGGCGATCTCCATAACCTGCTGATCGGTAAATGATCTTACAACCGCAGGAATTGTCGCATTGCCGCAATATTGAGACGCCCGAAACCTTCTTTCCCCTGCTATAATTTCATAGCCTTTTAATACGGTCCGAACAATAATCGGTTGAATAACTCCGTGCTGCTTAATCGATTCCGCAAGTTCTTTTATGGAGTCCTCATCGAAAGTTTTTCTTGGCTGATACGGATTTGGTCTTAGTTGCGATAAAGATATCTCAACTACCTTATCATCGTCATTCACAGAAAGCGATGGAATAAGCGCATCCAGCCCTCTACCTAGCCGCTTGCTCATACATGATCACTTCCTTTGCGAGTTCAAGATAAACTTCTGCACCCTTAGATCGTGGATCGTATGTGATAATTGCCTGTCCGTGTGATGGCGCTTCACTCAAACGAACGTTGCGCGGAATAATCGTTTGATAAACCTTCTGCTGAAAATACTTTTTAACCTCTTCGATCACTTGAATGCCCAGATTCGTTCTCGCATCAAGCATCGTCAGTAATACGCCTTCTATTTGCAGCGATGTATTTAAATGCTTCTGAACAAGTCTAACCGTATTTAACAGCTGACTCAACCCTTCAAGCGCGTAATATTCGCATTGTATTGGAATAAGAACGGAATCTGCTGCCGTTAATGAGTTGATAGTCAAAATTCCCAATGATGGAGGGCAATCGATAAGAATATAATCGAAATTATCTTTAATCAGATGCAGAGACTTCTTAAGTCGCAGTTCACGTGATATGGTTGGGACCAGCTCGATCTCCGCTCCTGCCAATTGAATTGTGGCTGGGATAATTTTTAAACCCGGAACGTTGGTTTCAAACATTGCATCTCGCGGATGCACTTCATTAATCAGCACATCATAAATACAATTGCTTACGTCACCCTTATTTATACCAAGTCCGCTTGTCGTATTCCCTTGCGGGTCAATATCAACAAGCAGTACTTTTCTACCCAGCGATGCCAAGCAAGCAGCTAAATTAACAGACGTTGTCGTCTTTCCGACACCGCCCTTCTGATTCGCAATAGCAATAATTTTCGACAAAACCGGCTCACCTCTATGTGTACAACTTTATTGTGCTGCTTTTTAACATCGCAATGAATGACAAGCAAAAAACGGCCGATGCCTTTCAGTTGAGGGCAATAGCACGTTTATGCGGTGAAATATAAGCCGAGTATAAGCGAAAATACTTATAATATCTTATATTCTACTACAAATGACATTCTACGAAAATCGAAACATTGTCCGAAATCGCAAAAATGGCATCGCCGTCCTCGGTGAGGACGGCATTCAATTTGTATGAAGAAGGGCTCACTAACGCTTTGGAATTTGAATGATAATTTCATAATGATCATCATGATCTTTTTCATTCGTTTTAATGGGAAGGCCTGAACCAGATACCATTTCAATGGACTGTCGAATCGTATTGAGTGCCAAACGAACATCCTTTGTGAAGGAAATGCGTTTTGCCTTCTTATTTTTGACAGTTTCTTTGAGGAAAGCAATTCTTGTTTCGGTTTGCTTTACATTCAAATCTTTGGTCATGATTTCTTCCAGAACTTGATGCTGTAATTCCTCGCCATCTAAGGATAGCAAGGCGCGAGCGTGGCGTTCTGTAATTTTCCGTTCCATCAGTGCCATTTTAATCGTATCACTTAACATTAACAAGCGCAATTTGTTGGCGATCGTAGATTGGCTTTTTCCTAATCGTTGAGCTAAGCTCTCCTGCGTTAACTGATGAAGTTCAATTAATTTCTGGTATGCGACAGCTTCTTCGATAGCCGTTAAATTTTCTCTCTGAAGGTTTTCTATCAAAGCGATTGAAGCCGTTTGTGAATCATTAAACTCACGAACAATGCCTGGAATCGTATCATATCCAAGTTTTGTAACTGCACGCCATCGTCGTTCGCCCGCTATAATCTCATATCTCCCATTACGCATTCGCACGACAATCGGTTGTATGACGCCATGCGTCTTAATGGTTTGACATAGCTCTTCAATCCGGTCGTCATCAAAAATAGTACGCGGCTGAAAAGGACTTGAATCAATTTCATGTATCGGAATTTGCCGAACCTCTTCTTGCGGTATGCGTTGGTCGGACAATCCGAACAAACGAGAAAATTGTTCTTTCATATCGATAATTACCACCCGATCATGAGATAAACCCGAAAGCTGCAAGACCTGCATAATCACCGTGATGAGTGCGTTCCCGGTTATATTTTATCATGTCAATTACAGCTGCAAGGTTTTTGCAATAAACACGCTTTAGCATCTACCAAGCCTGCATAGCGAATATCCATAACAAAAGTCATTCGGCGATGATAGAATGGCTTTATTCAAACAGAATAAGCAGCATAAGTTATTATTTGATTCTTTTATTTTCCCCAGCTTGTGTAAACGGCTGATACCGTTCATTCTCTTCTATATTATTTCGACTTCTATTAAACGAACTCCTGCTTGACAGCAGGCCAGATCAAATTATTGTCGTAAATCATCATTACTCCGATATTGTGATCCAACAATCATGAATGTTTCACGTGAAACATTTAAATAAGCGGCTGCTTCAATGGTGTTCCCGCTTTTCTTGGGTATTTCCGTGGGGTAATATCTGTTTTTTCAATTAATACGATATGTCTTTCAGATTGCTCGTTCGGTAATAACAGCTGGTGCTGTGATTTTAGTTTTCCTTTTAACTCCCGTAGGCTAAAGGATGCTTCCCTCACCTCTTCATCGGATTGCGATCCTTTCATTGCTGCGAAGAGTCCGCCCTTCCGTACAAAAGGCAAACAAAATTCATTCAACACATTTAGTCTCGCAACTGCACGGGCCGTCACTAAGTCATAACGATCACGGTGCTCCGGCAATAGAGCAATATCCTCTGCCCGGCCGTGTAAGCAAACGACTTCTTGTATACCCAGTTGTTCGGTTAAATGCGATAAAAATTGAATTCTTTTGTTTAACGAATCTACGATTAATACCTGCAGCTGCGGAAAACAAATTTTCAAAGGGATACTTGGAAAGCCCGCGCCGGAACCGATATCTGCTAATTTATGTACTTGTTTCATATCCGTAAAAAAAGAAAGCGAAAGCGAATCGTAGAAATGCTTCTCATATACGGCATCTCTCTCCGTAATACCGGTTAAATTCATTTTCTCATTCCACTCGACAAGAATCCGGTAATAGACTTCAAACTGTTCGAGTTGAACGTCAGAGAGCGTTATTCCGCTCTCCTCCATTCGTTTGGTAAACCACTCCATTGTTTTATCCATATGAAGAACCTCTTGCCGCAGTTACTCGATTATAATGTTCCAGGTATACGAGTAGAATCGAAATATCCGCCGGCGTTACGCCAGCTACGCGGGAAGCTTGACCTAGAGAGAGGGGTCTGACCAATGCAAGCTTCTGCTTTGCTTCCGATGCTAAACCATTAATATCATTATATTCGATGTCGTCCGGAATCCGTTTTTTCTCCATTTTGTTCAAACGCTCGACCTGATGAAGCTGCTTCTCAATATACCCTGCATACTTGATTTGGATCTCAACCTGCTCCTTCATCTCCTCGGTCATCTCCGGAGTAGAAGGCACAACTGTTTCCAGCATGGCATACGTTACCTCCGGACGGCGCAGCAAGGATAAAGCATCCGTTCCATTCACCATCGGTGCGGTTCCGGCAGCAATCAGCATCTCATTCACCTGATCCGGCTTTACCTTAATATTGCGCAGGCGCTCGATATCCATTTCGACCATTTCTTTTTTGCTCAAAAACTTGTTGTAACGCTCCTCCGAAATAAGTCCGATCTCATAGCCGATCGGCGTCAAACGCAAATCAGCATTATCATGACGAAGCAGTAAACGGTATTCCGCACGCGAAGTAAGCAGACGGTAAGGATCATTGGTCCCCTTCGTCACCAGATCATCAATCATAACGCCGATATAACCTTCGGAACGACCGAGGATGATCGGCTTTTTCCCCTGCACCTTGCGCGCGGCATTAATGCCGGCCATAATGCCTTGACCCGCAGCCTCTTCATACCCGGATGTGCCGTTGATCTGTCCAGCTGTAAACAAGCTGTCAATCACCTTCGTCTCAAGTGATGGCCATAGCTGGGTTGGTACGACCGCGTCATACTCAATGGCATAACCGTTTCGCATCATCTCAACTTTTTCCAGACCTGGTATTGAACGTAAAATGCCGAGTTGAACATCTTCCGGCATACTCGTCGAGAGACCTTGTACATAAAACTCCGACGTATTTTTACCCTCCGGTTCCAAGAAGATTTGATGCTTCGGCTTATCGGCGAACCGTACGATTTTGTCTTCTATAGAAGGGCAATACCGCGGTCCCGTCCCCTCAATTGCTCCCGAAAACATAGGGGCCCGATGTAAATTGTCATTAATAATTTTGTGCGTAGCTTCCGAAGTGTATGTCAGCCAGCAAGGGAGCTGTTCATTATTTGAAGTCTCCGTTTCATGAGAGAAAAACTTCGGATGATCGTCTCCGGGCTGTATTTCCGTTTTGGAGAAATCGATCGTGTCTTTATGCACGCGCGGCGGGGTTCCTGTCTTAAAGCGCACAAGCTCTAGCCCATGCTCCTTCAAGCTTGCCGAGAGTTTAACCGACGGCTGTTGATTGTTTGGGCCGCTTTCATACATAAGCTCACCCATAATAATTTTGCCCCGCAGATAAGTTCCTGTCGTAACCACCGTCGTACGCGACCGGTACTCGGCGCCGGTCTTCGTAACAATCCCTACGCATTTACCATCCTCAACAATAAGTTCCTCCGCCATGCCTTGACGCAATGTCAGATGCGGTGTCTCCTCGATTGTTTTCTTCATCACATGCTGATAATCAAATTTATCCGCCTGGGCGCGCAGCGCATGAACAGCAGGCCCCTTACCCGTATTCAGCATCCTCATTTGGATGAACGTTTTATCAATATTACGGCCCATTTCCCCGCCTAACGCATCAACTTCCCGAACCACATGGCCTTTCGCCGGTCCGCCAATCGATGGATTACATGGCATGAAAGCGACCATATCCAAGTTGATCGTCAGCAGCAGCGTCTCGCAGCCCATCCGGGCAGCGGCAAGCGCCGCTTCGCAGCCCGCATGTCCCGCGCCAATTACGATAACATCATACTCACCAGCTAAATATCTCATTATCCAGACCTCCTGTCTGTCTTATCTATTTTCCTAAACAAAACTGCGAGAAAATTTGATCAATTAATGAATCTCCCGCCTCATCGCCTAATATTTCGCCAAGCGACTCCCATGCCGATCGCGCATCGATTTGAATCACATCGATCGGAATACCCATATTCGACGCTTCGATCGCATCCGCCAGCGATTGACGTGCACGTTTCAACAGAGAAATATGTCGAACGTTGCTAACATATGTCAAATCATGCGATTCCAGCTGGCCTTCGAAAAACATTTCGCTTATCGCCTGCTCCAAACGATCTAATCCTTCTTCCGCAAGAACCGACATGGGAACGATGGAATGAGCCGGAACCGCTCTCTCCACCACCTCAATTTCTAATTGACGCGGCAAGTCGGTCTTATTTATAACAGTTATTACCGGCCGTTCCTTTAATTGATCCAGCAGCTCGCGATCCTCGGCCTGCAGGGGCTCATTATTATTCAAAAGGAACAGGATGAGATCGGCATCCTCCAGCGCGTTTCTCGACCGCTCCACGCCAATCCGCTCTACTACGTCATTCGTCTCTCTGATCCCCGCTGTATCCAGCAGACGGAGCGGTATGCCGTTAAGTGAAACGAACTGTTCAATGACGTCGCGCGTCGTTCCCGGAATATCGGTCACGATCGCTTTATTTTCTTGCGT
This sequence comes from Paenibacillus harenae DSM 16969, assembly GCF_000422465.1. Taxonomy (GTDB): domain Bacteria; phylum Bacillota; class Bacilli; order Paenibacillales; family Paenibacillaceae; genus Pristimantibacillus; species Pristimantibacillus harenae. The sequence goes on from NZ_AULV01000014.1 coordinate 255,184, forward strand.
AAGCATATTCATCAATGACGATTTCCCGACATTCGGTCGTCCGACGATTGCCGTCACAATGCCTTCACGTAATATTTTGCCTTCGTTTGCCGTTTTTAGCAGACGATCGATCTCTTCAATCGCAGAACCGCATTGATCACGAATATACGCACTCGTCATCTCTTCAACGTCATGCTCCGGGTAATCGATATTCACTTCAATATGAGCCAGCAACTCGATAACGGTCTGGCGAAGCGATTTAATCCGCTTGGACAGCACGCCTTCCGCCTGCTTCCGCGCGACCGAGAAAGCGCGGTCGGACTTGGACCGGATCAAATCAATGACCGCTTCCGCCTGCATCAAATCAATCCGGCCGTTCAGAAAGGCGCGTTTTGTAAATTCGCCAGGCTCCGCCGTACGAAAGCCATCCAGCTGCAGGACGATGTCCAGCACCTTCTTGACGGCAATGACGCCGCCATGCGCATTGATTTCAACAACATCCTCTGCCGTGAATGAACGAGGCCCGCGCATCAAGGTAACCAATACCTCTTCCACCGGTTCATTCGTTGCAGGCTCTACAATATGTCCATAATGCACCGTATGTGTCTGCGCATCCTTCAAGCTTATTCTCGAACGAAAAATACGGTCGACCCCTTCAATGGCATCCGGGCCGCTTACCCGTATTATAGCTATGCCGCCTTCTCCGACCGCTGTCGAAATCGCTGCAATCGTATCATGTATCATCGGCTATTCAGCACCTCTCAAATGGAAAAACAGCAATGACCATAAAGAGCCATTGCTGCAAATAGCGTATACAATTTTATTGATCAAGTAAAATGAGCCAGTATCGACATGTAATGACACAGGCTCGACTCGTGGAGAAATATAAGCTAATTTATAGAGGTTAGTCGTATAAATACTTATATTTCAAGCGTCAGGGACTACTGCCTCAGCGCAATGACAACTCGCCGGTTTGGCTCGTCGCCCTTGCTGAACGTCTTTACCTTCGGGTGGTTCTGCAGCTGCGAATGAATTACTTTGCGCTCATGCGGCGACATCGGCTCCAGGACAACCTCTTTCCTGGTCCGAATGACACGGCCTGCCAAGCGTTCGGATAGATCCTCCAACGTCTTGCGGCGGCGCTCACGAAAATCCTCTGCATCAAGCACGATTCGCAAATGACTGTCTGAATACCGGTTTGCCACAATGTTCACTAAGTACTGTAATGCATCCAACGTTTGTCCGCGACGTCCAATCAGCATACCAAGGTCCCCGCTGCCCGTTACCGCCAGGTGAGTGCCTTCCCTTGTTTGCTTTCGATCGATGTTCACTTGCAGCCCCATCGTACTTGCGATTTCACGGAGAAATTGCTCCGCTTCCAGCATCGGATCGGGAATTACTTCAAGCTCTACCTTCGCTTCCTTTACACCGAACAATCCCAAAAAACCTTTGGAGGGCTGCTCGAGTACTACCGTTTTAATGCGGTCTTCAGTGACTTGCAATTGTGATAACCCGTTTCGTACAGCATCGTCTATCGTCTTTCCTGATGCAACGATTTTCTTCATTTCGCAGGGGCCTCCTTACCCTTGTTAGATGAACGAACGTACAGGAAATAGTTTTGAACAATCGTGTAGATGTTGCTGTATACCCAATATAGCGGCAGCGCTGCCGGGAACGAGATGGCCATGACGAAGATGAGCACCGGGAAAATCGCCAGCATCATCCCCATACCGGGCATCGTTTGCGTCTGCTGCTTCTGCATCATTTTAGACTGGATGAACGTCGTTGCAGCCGCGAGGATCGGAAGAATGTAATAAGGATCCTTCTCGCCGAGCTGCAGCCACAGGAACGAATGATCGCGAATGTCGGGATTTCGGTAGATCGCATTATAGAGCGCGATGAATACCGGCATCTGAACGATCAGCGGCAAGCATCCCGCCATCGGATTTACCTGATGCTTCTGGAACAGCTTCATGGTTTCTTCCTGCTGCTTCTGCGGATTATCCTTGTGCTTCTTCTTAATTTCGGCCATTTCCGGCTGCAATGCCTGCATAGCCTTCGAACTGCGGTATTGCTTCAGCGTTAATGGTAAAATCAGCGTTCTAACGATTATCGTCAGAAGCAAAATGGCAAGTCCGTACGATTCGCCGAACCATCCGGCAAACGTATCGAGCGTAATTGCGAAATAGTAGACGACATTCTTTTCCCAGAAGTTCCCCTCGAGCAAATCCTCTGTTTTCGTCGTTTGGTCTACCGGAGCGCCGCAGCCCGCCAGCACCCCCATCAACAGGACAAGCCCAAGCACTAAAAGCCATTTCTTCTTCGTAATACGAAACAACATGAAAACTCCTCTCTGAGAGCCATTACATTAAGCTTGTTTAATCTTTTATTTCCATTCTCGACTATACCATAATTTAGAGGACAAAGAAACATGGAGCATGGCCATTTTGCATCCGCTTTCTTCTAGCCGGACAATGCTAATCCGCTTTCTTCTCTCTCTCGTTTGGCCGGCTAACATTTTTAAGCAATCCGGCCTTCTTGAGCACGTGAAGTATACTCTTCTCCATCTCCTTCAACTTCATGGCGGTTGCCGGTTTTCTTACGATCAGGATAAAGTCGGTTCTCGGAACGATCCGGTCGGCTTGATGCCGGACAATTTCCTTTATCATTCGACGCATCCGATTGCGAACGACGGCGTTCCCTATTTTTTTGCTCGCCGAGACGCCGAGCCGGAACGGATCGGCAGAGGGCTGCTTCGACCAATAAACGATAAACTGGCCGTTAGCAAACGATTTGCCGCCCCGATATATTCGGCTGAAATCCTCACGATTGCGAAGACGCAATTTTCTATGCACGACTGGTAGCCACCGTTCTTTTCTTCAAATATGAAATTTCATCTTATAAATAAGTATCGCCAAAACTCATACCGCATAAGCGTGTTTCGTCTTGACCGACATTTTCCGTTTCTTTCAAGCAGAAACGCCTGCCGGCCTCCTTGTCGGAGGACGCTACCGCTTCGCGGAGAACGTGAACCTTATGAATTCTTAGAATTTCAAAAAAAAAAGACCACCGGACGTGGTCTTCTGCTTATGCGCTCAGTACTTTTCTTCCTCTTTGACGACGCGCTGCCAAAACTTTACGTCCATTTTTTGTGCTCATCCGCTTACGGAATCCATGCACTTTCGCGCGTTTGCTTACATTCGGTTTAAATGTAGGTCTCATCGTTCTGCACCTCCCAATATAACGTACTGCCAAGCGTAAACGGCTGTTAGACGTATTCTGTCGGCATCAGCTCGTTTCGCGGTGAAATATAAGGCAAGTAAAATGGGTATTCCCAAACTCACTTATATTTTTTAAAAAAACGCCTTTTTTATTAAACCACGCCAGCGGTCAAAAGTCAATCGCCAGCATGCTCCAAGCTGTTGCCTAATGTTTTAAGAGACAGGCCTGTGGATAATCGCATGAAACGCCGATCCGATTCAGAAACTAATAACATGTGAATAATCCACAGGCGCCTAAACCGAACTTTGTCGAAATCTTAACAAGATATAAACAATATGTAGTGGTGTAGATAACTTTTATGCACAAGCAGTTGAGAATGTGGATAAAATATGCGTTTTCGTTGAAATATAAGGCGTCTTTTGCTATGATAATTATGTTTTCGTTGTGGATTACATCGTTGTCACCTCATTTTTATCAACAGCCTGTGGATAACATTGTGAACAATTTAATCCCCTATTTATAACTCATTCGCATATTTCTCTGCATAATGTGGATGCATTCGTTATAATACCCTGATATTCGACATTTTTTCGCGTACCTGAGCCTTTTTGGGCGATTGGATAAGGAGTGACAGTCTGTGGACAGCCATACTTATGATTTATGGCAGCAAGTGTTGTCGATCATCCAGACTAAATTAAGCAAACCGAGCTTTGACACCTGGTTCAAAGCGACGAAGGCTTCTTTTGTCGATGATTCTTTGCTTGAAGTAACTGCGCCGACAACATTTGCGGCCGAATGGCTGGAGGGCCGCTATACGAAGCTGATTCGGGCAACTCTGTTTGAATTTTTGGGCAAGCAGGTTGACGTGCGCTTTTCTATAGAAGAACCAAGAAGCACGGAGCCGGCATTTCAATTTCCGCCGAAAGCGATCCAACAGCCGGTTACGAATGAAGAAACCCATACTCATATGCTTAACCCGAAGTATACGTTTGATACATTCGTCATCGGCGCGAATAACCGTTTTGCGCACGCGGCTTCGCTTGCGGTCGCGGAAGCGCCGGCGAAGGCTTATAATCCTTTGTTTTTGTACGGTGGCGTAGGTCTCGGGAAAACCCACCTCATGCATGCCATCGGCCATTACATTATGGATCACAACCCCAATACGAGAGTGCTTTATATTTCGTCGGAGAAATTTACGAATGAATTCATTAATGCCATCCGCGATAACCGCGGGGAGAGCTTCCGTACGAAATACCGCAATATTGACGTACTGCTGATCGACGATATCCAGTTTCTGGCCGGAAAAGAGCAGACGCAGGAGGAGTTTTTTCATACCTTCAACGCGCTGCACGAAGAACGAAAGCAAATCGTCATCTCAAGCGACCGGCCCCCGAAAGAGATTCCGACCTTGGAGGAACGGCTGCGCTCGCGCTTTGAATGGGGACTGATAACGGATATTCAGCCTCCGGATCTAGAGACCAGGATTGCGATTCTGCGCAAGAAAGCCCGCGCCGAGAATCTCGATATCCCGAACGAAGCGATGATTTATATCGCCAATCAAATCGATACGAATATCCGTGAGTTAGAAGGCGCTTTAATCCGGGTCGTCGCTTATTCCTCGCTAATAAATGCCGATATTACATCGCATTTGGCAGCCGAAGCGTTGAAGGACATCATTCCTTCCAGCAGGCCGAGGATGATCACGATCCAGGACATTCAGACGAAGGTCGGGGAATTTTACGGCCTGCGCCTGGAGGAATTTAAAGCCCGCAAACGCACGAAAGCCGTCGCCTTCCCGCGGCAAATCGCGATGTATTTATCGCGCGAGCTGACCGACTTCTCCTTACCGAAGATCGGCGAAGCATTCGGCGGCAGAGACCATACAACCGTCATCCATGCGCATGAGAAAATAACGCAGCAGCTAAAGGTGGATCAGGATCTCTATAAAATCGTGCAAAACCTGTCGGAAAAAATTAAAAATCATATGTGAACAACTAAGCAAGCCTATGCACACGCTATGCACATGTGGATAGGCTTGCTTTCTCAGTGTTCCACGGGGTTATCCACATATTCAGGCCCCCTACTACTACGTCTACTAAAAATCTTTAAAAAAACATCATCAAATCAGCGTAAACGCGGTTAAGCGGCTGCTGTGGACGCATCTACTATGAACGCTAGGAGTGAAAACATGAAATTATCCATCTCAAAAAATGAATTAAACGACGCGATTCAACAAGTTGCGAAAGCCGCTTCCTCTCGTCCGACAATCCCGATTCTCGGCGGCATCAAAATCGAAGTCACTCATTTAGGTGTAACGTTAACCGCGAGCGATACCGATATTTCTATTCAAAGTTTTATCCCTGTAGAACGGGACCAATACGTTATTGCACATGTGGATAAACCGGGAAGCGTCGTCCTCCCCGCCAAATTTTTTGTCGAAATCATTAAAAAACTGCCTTCTGATCAAGTCTTGATCGAGGTTAACAGCAATTTTCAAACGATTATTCGATCCGGTTCGACGGAAATCCAAATGGTCGGCCTCGATCCGGAAGAATTCCCGGTACTCCCTTCCATCGAACAAAACGATGTGCTTCAAATGCCCGGCGATTTATTAAGAGCGATGATAAGACAGACCGTGCTGGCCGCATCGACCAGCGAACAAACGCCGATTTTGACGGGTGTCCTTTGGAGCTTAGCCGAAGGAGAATTAAAGTTTGTAGCGACAGACCGCCATCGTCTCGCAAGCCGTACGGCACAAGTCGATACGGTTCCCGACTACAAATTCAACAATATTGTCATTTCCGCTAAGACGCTGATTGAGCTGTCTAAGCTCGTACCGGAACAAAATACGCTTGTGGATATTGTAGTGGCAGACAATCAAGTGTTGTTTAAGCTGGGCAATGTTCTCTTTTTTACGCGTATTTTGGATGGAACTTATCCCGATACTTCTAAAATTATTCCGCAAACGTTCAAAACAGAACTTGTTTTGGATACAAAAAATGTAATGGATGCGATTGACCGCGCTTATCTCATGTCGCGCGAGGAGAAAACGAACATTGTTCGACTGATGACGCTGGAGGACGGTTCGATTGAAATTTCGTCCAGCTCCACCGAGCTTGGGCGCGTAACGGAACAGCTGGAAGCGAAGGAATTTAACGGAGACCCTCTTCGAATCGCTTTTAACTCCAAATATATGCTGGATGTGCTCAAGGTTATCGACAGCGAGCAGTTGTTCATCGGCTTCACGGGAGCGATGAGCCCGATCATTATTCGTCCGATCGATCATGCCTACAGCATGTACGTTATTCTGCCGTATCGCACGACCGGCTAAAAGGTCAGTATCTCAGCAAAAGAAAGGAATGAGACGATCACGATGAAAGAAATCGCCATTCGAACCGAATATATAACACTGGGCCAATTCTTGAAGCTGTCCGATTGCATCGCGACAGGCGGACACGCAAAATTTTTCCTGCAAGAAAATCAAGTGATCATCAACGGGGAAGCGGATAACCGCCGAGGCCGAAAGCTGTATGCCGGCGACCGGGTAGAAGTTGAGGACTGCGGCGTCTTTACGGTAGGTAAAGGGTAATGGACCGGGAGGCCAAATCGTGTTTTTAACAAGCATACAGCTGCAAAATTATCGCAATTATTACGAGCTTGACCTGCAAACGCCGAATAAGGTGAACGTATTTCTTGGGCCGAACGCACAGGGCAAGACGAATTTGCTCGAAGCGATATTCGTGCTGGCCCTCTCCAAGTCGCATCGTACCTCGAAGGACAAAGAGCTGATCGGCTGGCAGGGCGATTCCGCACGGATCGCAGGAGGAGTGGATAAGAAATACGGTTCCGTCAAGCTCGACCTGCTGTTCTCCGCGCAAGGGAAGAAAGCTAGAATTAACGGATTGGAGCAGCGAAAGTTAAGCGACTTTATCGGTTCCGTCAACGTGGTGATGTTTGCGCCTGAGGATCTGGAAATAGTAAAAGGAACGCCGGGTGTGCGGAGAAGGTTTCTCGATATGGAAATCGGACAAGTGCAGCCCGGCTATTTGCATACCTTGCAGCAATACGGGAAGGTTCTGCAGCAGCGGAATAACTTTTTGAAGGCGTCTTACGGCGGCAGCGCGAATCTGACGATGCTGGATGTGTGGAATATGCAGCTGGCGGAGCACGGTGTTAAAATTATGAAAAAAAGGAAACACTTTATACATAAATTACAAACATATGCCGAGCAAATCCATTCGGGCATCACGAACGGCACCGAACAGCTGAAGATTGACTATCGTCCCTCGTTCGATACGGACGCTCTGCAAGATGAATCTGTTTTATTTGATCAATTTATGATAAAGTTAACACAGGTGAAAGATCAGGAGATTCGCAGAGGCGTGACCCTGGCCGGACCTCATCGCGACGATCTGGCGTTTTTTATCAACGGCAAGGAAGCGCATATATTCGGCTCCCAGGGGCAGCAGCGAACAACGGCCCTGTCATTAAAATTAGCGGAAATCGAGCTTATTAACGAGGAAATCGGGGAATATCCGCTATTATTGCTTGACGATGTGCTCTCGGAGCTCGATCAGAATCGTCAAACGCAGCTTATTGAAACCTTTCAAAGCAAAGTACAAACTTTTATAACGACGACCGGCCTTGAAAGCGTGAATGTCAGCAGGCTTCAGGATGCCGGTATCTATCATGTGCAAGGCGGCCGAGTGACGCGATAAGGCGCGAATAGGAGAGGTGAGCGGGAGAACATGTACATCCATTTAGGCGGCGAGAAAATTATTCGGGCTGCGGAGCTGGTGGCCATTTTTGATATATCGATCGAGCAATCCTCTAAACTATCCAAGCAATTTGTTGCGGGTGCACGCAAGCGCAAGGACGTCGAAACGATAGGTGAGGAAGAACCGAAATCTATCGTGGTGACCAAGCAGAAAATCTATTATTCGCCTATTTCATCCTCTACCCTTAAGAAACGGGCCCATCATTTTGTGGCTAATGGTTAGAGCGAGGGCAACCAGGAAGAGCAGTTGAGAGGAGCAGTGAGCTTGCATGTCTTTGGATCAGCATACGTATGATGAGAGTCAGATACAGGTTCTGGAAGGATTAGAAGCGGTACGCAAACGTCCGGGGATGTATATTGGCTCCACAAGCGGCAAAGGTCTTCACCATCTCGTATGGGAGGTAGTCGATAACAGCATTGACGAGGCTTTGGCCGGTTATTGCAATAAAATCGAGGTCATCGTTCATGAGAATAACAGCGTTACCGTTATTGATAACGGTCGGGGCATACCGGTCGGCGAGAACGCGAAGCTGAAGAAATCTACGCTGGAAGTCGTAATGACGGTACTTCATGCGGGAGGAAAATTCGGCGGCGAGGGCTATAAAGTATCCGGGGGCTTGCACGGGGTAGGCGTATCCGTCGTCAATGCGCTGTCCGAGCTCGTTATCGTTCAAGTTAAACGCGAGGGTCACATTTATCAGCAGGAGTACCGTAAGGGAGCTCCTCAATACGATATCAAAATCATCGGGGATTCAGAGGAGACAGGAACCAAAGTTACCTTTACTCCGGACCCTGAAATTTTTACGGAAACGACCGTTTTTGAGTATGACACGCTACAATCGCGGATCCGCGAGCTGGCTTTTTTGAATAAAGGAATCGAAATCGTGCTTTCCGACGAACGGACCGGCGTATCCAACTCGTTCAAATATGAGGGCGGAATTATCGAGTTCGTTAAGTTTTTGAACAAAAATCGCGAAGCGCTGCATGAAGCGCCGATTTATGTCGAGGGCGCGAAGGACCATATTCATGTAGAGGTCGCCCTGCAATATAACGACAGCTACAGTGAAAATATTTATTCGTTCGCAAATAACATCAACACTCATGAGGGCGGTACGCACGAGTCCGGCTTTAAGAGCGCGCTTACGCGTATCATTAACGACTATGGCCGAAAAACGAACCTGATTAAGGATAACGATTCGAATTTCTCCGGCGATGACGTGCGCGAAGGTTTAACGGCGATCATTTCCGTGAAAATCCCTGAGCCCCAGTTCGAAGGCCAGACGAAGACGAAGCTCGGGAACAGTGAAGTGCGGGGGATTGTCGAATCCTTCTTCGCGGAGAAGCTGCAGGAATTTCTTGAAGAGAATCCGTCCGTGTCCCGCAAAATCGTAGAGAAAGGCCTTCAGGCGGCGCGTGCCCGTGAAGCGGCGCGCAAAGCGCGTGAGCTGACTCGCCGTAAGAGCGCGCTGGAGGTAGGCTCCCTGCCGGGCAAGCTTGCCGACTGTTCCTCCAAGGATGCCTCGATCAGCGAGCTTTATATCGTCGAGGGCGACTCCGCCGGCGGCTCCGCAAAGCAAGGCCGCGACCGCCATTTCCAGGCGATTTTGCCGCTGCGCGGTAAGATTTTGAACGTTGAGAAGGCTAGGTTGGATCGTATATTGGGCAATGCGGAGATCCGGGCGATCATCACGGCGCTGGGTACCGGCATTAGCGATGACTTTGACTTGTCCAAAGCGCGTTACCATAAAATCATTATTATGACCGATGCCGACGTCGACGGCGCGCATATTCGCACGCTGATGCTGACGTTCTTCTACCGGTATATGCGTCAAATTATCGAGGCGGGCTATATTTATATCGCGCAGCCGCCGCTGTTCAAGATCGAGCGGAATAAAGTCATTCGCTACGCGCAGACCGAGAAGGAACGCGATCAGATCATTGCCGAATTCGGCGAAGGCGTGAAAGTTAATGTTCAACGCTACAAAGGACTAGGCGAGATGAACGCGTCTCAGCTGTGGGAGACGACGATGGATCCGGAGAGCCGTACCATGCTTCAGGTCACGATTGAGGACGCGATTGAAGCCGATGTCGTATTCGATACGCTTATGGGCGATAATGTTGAACCGCGTCGTGAATTTATTCAGAAGTATGCCAGATATGTAACGAATCTCGATTTCTAGGGTAGCCATTCAAGTACAGAAATGTCTTTCGGCGTTCTTGTCGGAGAATGTAAATCGTTTTCTCCGTATTTTTCTAAGGCAGCACATGTAGTAAGCTCACGCTAAAAAAGGTATCGCGGAGAATTCTAAGCGTATGTAAGAGTAAAACTAAATTCCTAGAATATATGCAAGAAGCAGCCGCCCGTTACGGACGTCTGCTTCTTTTTTGTAGCTGCCGTAGGCGACCGCATAGCGGTAAACCCTGTGAAATACGCTTTGGTCCGGGAGTTTGCGAAATATAAAGGGATCTGGGCGAGAATTCACCTCAAGAATCCAGGGATAGAGCAATAATCGGGATTCGAATGAAGCACGAGACAGAGTTTGGTTTGAGTGGTATAATGGAAGTTGGGTCTGTTTAAATTATGGCGGTATAACGTGGATGGAGAGCGGTAATTTACCTATTCCATATAGATGATTTATAATTTCCACAAGCCGCGACATGCAAGAAACGGACGGTAATTACAGAAGCGTGGGATGAGAAGGTTTATATGCCCGCTTTTTGTGAAAGTAATATAAGAGTTATATGGATTTAAGAGCAGCGATAGATGGCGTCAGGGAGGTAAATCATGGCGGAAGAAGAACGAATATCAATAAGAGATCGGGATATTGGTACGGAGATGCGAGATTCCTTTATGGATTACGCAATGAGTATCATTGTAAGCCGTGCTCTTCCCGATGTCAGGGACGGACTGAAGCCGGTCCATCGTCGTATTTTGTTTGCGATGTCTGAGCTCGGTATGTCACCGGACAAGCCGTATAAGAAATCTGCGAGAATCGTAGGAGAAGTTATCGGTAAGTACCATCCTCACGGTGATTCGGCCGTGTATGAGTCGATGGTACGGATGGCGCAGGATTTCTCGATGCGTTATATGCTTGTTGACGGCCACGGGAACTTCGGATCGATTGACGGCGATTTTGCGGCTGCCATGCGTTATACGGAAGCAAGGCTTTCGAAGATCGCAATGGAGCTGCTGCGAGATATCAACAAGGAAACAATTGATTTCGCCCCCAATTACGACGGTGAAGAGTCGGAACCGGTTGTATTGCCGGCCCGATATCCGAATTTGCTCGTAAACGGCGTTACAGGGATCGCCGTAGGTATGGCTACCAATATTCCGCCGCATAACCTGAATGAAGTAATTGATGGCGTACAAGCTATGATTAGCAATCCGGATATTACACCGGTCGAGCTCATGGAATTTATTAAAGGACCGGATTTCCCTACAGCAGGTTTTGTTATGGGGCGCCAGGGCATTCGTCAGGCCTACTTGACAGGTCGAGGTTCAGTGACGATGCGCGCACGCGCAACCATTGAGGAGAATGGCGGCAAAGCGCGCATTATCGTGCATGAGCTTCCATATCAAGTAATTAAGGCGCGTCTGGTCGAGAAGATTGCTGAGCTTGTACGCGAGAAAAAGATAGAAGGCATCACCGATTTGCGCGATGAATCGGACCGGAACGGCATGCGCGTAGTCATTGAGCTGCGCCGGGACGTGAACCCAAGCGTCGTACTGAACAATTTGTACAAACACACGCAGCTGCAGTCTAACTTCGGCATCAATATGCTGGCACTCGTAAATGGCGAGCCGAAAACCCTTAATATAAGGGATATGCTTTACCATTACCTGCAGCACCAGATCGAAGTTATCCGCCGTCGTACCGAGTATGACTTAAAGAAGGCCGAAGCTCGTGCGCATATTTTGGAAGGCTTGCGTATCGCTCTAGACCATTTGGACGAGGTCATTGCTTTAATCCGTTCGTCCCAAACGGCCGATCAAGCCCGCGAGGGATTGATCGAACGATTCTCGCTCAGCCATGAGCAAGCCCAGGCGATTTTGGATATGCGTTTGCAGCGTCTGACAGGACTGGAACGTGACAAAATTGAAGCGGAATATGCTGAGCTTTTGAAGAAAATTGCGGAATACAAAGCCATTCTTGCAGACGAGCAGCTTGTGCTTGACATTATAAGCACGGAGCTGGCGGAGCTGAAGGATCGCTTTGGCGATGAACGCCGTACGGAGATCACAGCCAGTGATGAGGAGATTTTGGACGAGGATCTGATCCCTCGCGAGGACGTCATTATCTCGATCACCCATTCCGGCTACATTAAGCGTCTTCCGGTTACGACTTACCGCAGCCAGAAGCGGGGCGGCAAAGGCGTAGTCGGCATGGATACTAAGAACGACGATTTCGTTGAGCATCTCTTTGTATCAAATACGCATCACTATTTGCTGTTCTTTACGAACAAAGGCAAAGTATATAAACTCAAAGCCTACGAAATTCCGGATTTGAGCCGTACGGCACGCGGAACGCCGATCATTAACCTCATTCAAATCGAACAGGGCGAGACGATCAATGCGGTAATTCCGGTGCAGGAATTTGATGCCGAGCATTTCTTGTTTTTCGCTACCAGACAAGGCGTGGTGAAGAAAACGCCGCTGGATGATTATGTAAACATACGGAAGATCGGCTTAATCGCCATTTCGCTCCGCGAAGATGATGACTTAATCGGCGTAAAGCTGACGGACGGCAATCAGGAAATCATCATGGGTACGGCGCAAGGTATGTCGATCCGTTACTCCGAGCAGGACGTCCGCTCCATGGGACGTTCGGCTACAGGCGTGAAAGGCATTCAGCTCGACGACGAGGATACCGTTATTGATATGGATGTTATTTCAAAGGACAAAGACATTCTTATCGTTACCTCGAAAGGCTACGGCAAGCGTACTCCCGTTGCCGATTACCGCATCCAGAACCGCGGCGGCAAAGGGATTAAGACGCTTAATGTGACCGACAAGAACGGACCGATCGTGTCGCTTAAGGTTGTCGAGAATGACGAGGATCTGATGATTATGACCGCATCCGGAACGATGATCCGTACGAGTATGGAAGGCATTTCAACGATGGGCCGGAATACACAAGGCGTAAGGCTCATTCATACACGCGAAGACGATACCGTTGCGACGGTAACCCGGGTAGCGCGCAGCGAAGATAATGAGGCGCTGGGCGATCAAGAAGATCAGAATGGCATCGAGCCGACTGTTGAATAAATGATCCGTTTTGAAGAAAAAGGTTGAAGGGGAGAGGACGCAGGTGGCAGCGGTAACGTTATCACAGTTAAAGCTAGGCGATAAAATCAGTGAAAATGTCCTCACCCCGTTCGGCAGCGTTCTATTTCAAAAGGGGAGAATCGTGACCCCGAAGGAAATAGAAATTTTACAAGCATTCCTTGTTCCAATTGTTGATGTTGAGGCCAACGGTGCAGTGAAAACAATCGAGGATGCGGACGATGATGTGGTTAAGGATACGAGTGAGGCCTTCGTTGCGTCGCCTCTACATGAAGAGTATGACAAAATGGTCCATGTTTTGCGCGATGTGTTTAATTCAATTGTGACGGGCGCAAATTTACCGGTCATGGATATTCGAAAGCAGCTCGAGAGGACGCTTGAACATGTGAAGAGCTATAATCTTCTAACGTTCATGCCGCGCCAATTCTTGGAGAAGGATTACCTGCTTCATAACAGTATTGCTTCAGCTTTGACTTCCTATCAAATTGCGCAGTGGGTCGGTTTTCCTCAAAAGGATTGGATGCAGATCGCGTTCGCCGGCCTGCTGCATGACATTGGGAATGTGCGGATTAACAAAGCGATTTTGACGAAACCGAATGCGCTCACCTCGGATGAGAAAGAAGAAATGATGAAGCATACCGTAATCGGGTATCAAATGCTCAAAAATGTACCCGCGCTGAACGAAGGGGTTAAAATGGCCGCGCTTCAGCATCATGAGAAGGTCGATGGGTCAGGTTATCCTCTCGGAATCGATGCGACAAAAATCCATTCGTATGCCAAAATTGTAGCCATTGCGGATATCTTCCATGCAATGACGTTGAACAAGACGTATCGCAAAGCGGTTTCGCCTTATCTAGTGATGGAACAGATCCAAAGCGATGCTTTCGGGAAGCTGGATCCGGCCTACGTTCGGACGTTTGTCGAGAAAGCGACCCAGTTTCATAATGGAACGGTGGTTAAACTTAGCGATGACCGTATTGGGGAAATCGTATTTACGGATCGCGAGCATCCGACGAGACCATGGGTATCGATTGACGGTGCGATCATCAACCTATCCGTAGAACGGTATCTTCACATCAAAGAAGTGTTAAAATAGTGAGTTAATACAGTGAGTAGGATCAACAATGTAGTGCTGGCAGCAGCAAATACATGGTATGATATCCGCTCACTGTTTTGTTTTTACTAGGCATGAATAATCAATTATTAGTGGTGTAATAATAAAATAGAATGAAACCATTGATTTTTTTAAAAAAACACTTGCAATCGTATAGGCAAACGTGATATATTATCTAAGTCGCCGCTGAGAGACACACGGCTGACGTGAAAGAAAAGATTGTTCTTTGAAAACTGAACAACGAGTGAAACTGCCCCGTTAATCCTCACGGATTAATGGAAAAGCGATAAAAAAGTAATGAGTCATCAACTAACCAATTTGGAGAGTTTGATCCTGGCTCAGGACGAACGCTGGCGGCGTGCCTAATACATGCAAGTCGAGCGGAGTTATTCCTTCGGGAGTGACTTAGCGGCGGACGGGTGAGTAACACGTAGGTAACCTGCCTGTAAGACCGGGATAACATTCGGAAACGA
>NZ_AULV01000015.1 GCF_000422465.1 Paenibacillus harenae DSM 16969
AGAAGCTAACAAGGCCATAAAAAAGGTTACGGATAAACCAAAGTAAAAGGGGGGATATCGGGATGGAAAAAGCAATCGAAGTAAAAGGACTGCAAAAATCCTACAAGCAGCATCACGTCTTAAAGGGCGTGGATTTCGAGGTGGAAAAGGGCAGTATTTTCGCCCTGCTCGGCTCCAACGGGGCGGGCAAGACAACGGTTGTCAAAATCCTCACCACGCTGCTCAAACCAGACAGCGGAACCGCCACCGTAAACGGATTCGATGTTGCGTCGAAACCCGACAATGTGCGGCAGGCGATCAGTCTGCGGCGTTTGTGCCGACCGAGTCGATGCCGACTGTCGTTCGCGTCTTTGCAGACAACCAGCCGGTGACCTCGATCGTGGAAGCTATTCGTGCGCTGCTGTCAGGGCAGCCGGTGGGCCATGATATTTGGGTCGCTCTTGCGAGGTGCGTCGGGATTATGCTCGCAGCCTATTTCTTTGCAATGAGGGTGTATAATAAAAAACTCGACCTGAACAGGTCGATTTAAGGAAGTTCTTCGTGTTATCTAAAATGATCTTAGGACCGATAACCTTTTTATCGTCTTTTATTGTTGAGCAATCGATACAACCCATAAATGATAAGTAAAAATAGAGAATAAATGACAAGGACGATCATCCATTCCCCGGAACCAGAGCGCATATTGACTCCGACATAAGCAAATACAAGCATGATCGGAATTTTGCCAATGAGGGTCGTTAATATAAATATTGGGAAAGGTAAACCAAATACGCCAGCATACATATTGATAAGTGACGCAGGCATGATAGGGATCATACGTGCAATTAACAGCGACCAGAATGAATGGTTGTTAATAAACGTATTCATTTTTCGAAAAGAGGCGCTTCTCTCCACCCATACTTTTCCCTGGTTAATTAGCAAATAGCGGAATAAAAAGTAAATTAATACGGCAGCTAGCGTCGAGGCAGCGATGTTCATCAGACTACCCCACAATAGACCATACATCGCTCCAATAACTCCGCCAACTAATCCGAACGGAATGCCAGGAACAGCGGCTAATATTACGATAAGTACAAAGACAATGATGAAGTCTCCATCCTTATCCTCATTAATCCAATTAATGAATACATCCGCATTCAAAAAAACGATTAACATAATTGCGACGCTAAGAGATGCAACCATCCATTTGTAAACTTTCAAACGCACGTCTCCCCTATTGACTCTCTGTCTAGCTTACTACGTTAAGCATACTAAACTCAAATCCAATTACGGACTTTTGCCGTGAGCAAAGTCGTAACTTTACAGCTGCACTCCCTTACGCTTCTTCTGCTGCATGGTAAGCCCAGTTAGCAGCGAGGCGAAGGAGAGCGGAACGAGAGCGAACCTGATGATCGGCTCCATTGCGCTTGCGGCCGGGTTTCGCGGTAAAAACAAAAAAAACTTCAGTTACAATTACAACTGAGAGTTTTTCAGAAATCTTATAACGAGAGCGGAAGGGCGAAGCGGATTCCCAATCCCCCATTTTGGGACGTGATTCTCTTGTACTTTGGACCTCGCTTGGGAGTCATAAATCATCCCTCTTTCCGAAAATGAGTTAAAACCGGCAGAATGTCCTGCCGGTTCCCATACGGTAGAAATCAAATAAAGAAAAATGGAAGTAAAAAAAGTGTGGTGATGAGAGCTAAATCAAGCCAATAACCTCCGTAGCCATAGCCACCGTAGCCGTAACCACCATAGAAGCCGGATAGTTTTGCATTCTTCTTAGAATTCGTTTTTTTTATTTTCCCTCCGGTTTTTGCTGACGCAAGTGTCAATGTTCCGTCACCAATCTCGCACTCGGTCAACAATACTCTTCCTCCACTTACTTCACTAACCGTTCCATAGTAATGCGTACCGTCATGGGTGACCGCACAGACCTTCCGTCCGATAAGCGGATTGACAGTCTCATAGCAAACCGGATAAATCGGTTGCATAACCTCTCTCCTTCCAAAAAGTAAAGTGACAATCGCCGTAGTATACATCGTAGACTATGACTGTTACCCCAGCTCCGTCTGTACTTTCGCCTTTTGTCCACAAAAATGGGTGCAGTCATCGACGTGAAACGGCATAGGATATTTAGAGAGGTGATAAGATTATGGACTATCCTACGTTATTAGCCCGACTCGGCGAAGGAAGCGCACATCCCGGAGGTTTCCAAGCGACCAAGGAACTGATTGAACGAATCAAGCTGCCTACTGGCACCAAAGTGCTCGAGGTTGGGTGCGGAACGGGCCGGACCGCCTGTTATTTAGCCAGTATGGGCTGTGACGTAACGGCGATGGACCGGAATGAAGCAATGGTCGAAAAAGCGAAACGCCGTGCGAGGTTGAGCGGAGCTCCCTTACGGATTGTTAAGGCAGATGCCGCTTCCATGCCATTTCCGGATGCATCGTTTGATGTGGTTTTTGTGGAGTCGGTTACGGCATTTACGAAAGGGAGCTCGGCTTTGCGGGAGTTCTGGAGGGTGCTGAAACCAGGAGGAATCCTGTACGATCGTGAAATGGCGCTTACCAGAAAAATACCTGCGGCACATTTGCGGGAACTTCAATCATTTTATGGGCTCCTTCATCTGCGCACCGTTCCGGAGTGGCTGAAGCTGGTGCGGCAATCACGTTTTCAAAAATTGACCGTGTCCCGATTCTCCCCGATGAAACAACCGTTAACCGATATCGATCCCTTTCGGGTTATCGAACATAATCTGCTCTTAAATCAAGACACAATACGCATGATGACCAATAATGAACGCTTGATGAACAGGTTTGCCAAAGTCATGGGAAGCATTGTGATAACCGCATGGAAATCATGATAAAGCTAAAATAAGACAACCTAATCACTGCTACGATAAAAGGAGAAGATGCCTGGACAGTTTCTCGGGAACGAGGCTGACAGTGAGTTATTCGGATGGTGTACAAGTGAGGACGCAGTAAATATAATTTGGAAGGCCGGCATGAATAAGGCCCTTTGTGCTATACGGGACTATTCTCCGTGCCGTGCGAATCTTCTACGTATATCACGGAGAGTCTTCCATGTCCAATTTTCGGATGCGCAGCAGCGCCGTCAATATAATCGAAAAAGCCGCCATCGCCAGCATCGGAATCGTAATGAAGCCGAACCAGTTCAAGTAGTCGCCCTGACAGGAGACGGGACCGCAGGCAGCCAGCGCCGAGTCATGAGGAAGCTTCTGAAGCACGGTATGATAAAGCGAGAATCCGCAACCAATCGCGGCAATCGGTATCGCATATGCGATACAGCCGGCATCGCCCTTCGCATACGCAATGCCGAGCAGAAGCGCCAGCGGGTACATAAAGATCCTTTGAAACCAACATAGGCTGCATGGAAGAAAATGCATGACCTCGCTCAAATACAGGCTTCCTGCCGTCGCCAGCACCGCAGCCGCCCACGCTAGAAACAGCCAAAACGATACCTTTTTCTCCTTTTTCTCCTTCTTCTCCCTCTCCTCCTGGATATCCAGTTCAATCCCTCGCTCTCGTCATGTCTTGTGCTATTTCCTATTATTATCTATAGGAGCCCGATATGTCATGACTCGAAAGAGCTATAGTCTGCAGATATAGGTTTCTTAAAAGATGCGCCGACCCAAATCCTGTATAACCACCATTTCGGTCATCAAGATTTTAAATTTGCTTCTTTATTATTTTTTACAAGTTACGCGCATTTCCTTTTATAAAATAACTTAACCGATGCACAGTTCAAATATAAACTGCTGACACCACGCTGTCAGGATTGCTTTACTATAATGAAAGAAGCATACGGGAGGAGGAGACGATTTGAGACTGGACCGACTGCTGGCCATTATGATGTGTCTATTTAATGAGACGAGGATCAGCGCAACCGGGCTGTCCGGGAGGCTAGGGGTTTCCTTGCGCACCGTCTATCGGGATATGGAGACGATCCTTCGAGCCGGCATACCCATCGTCTCGTTCCCCGGCGCAGATGGCGGATATGAGATTGAGTCCGGTTACCGGGCCGAAAAAAAACTGCTGTCCCTCCATCATTTCGTATCCGTTTGCTCAGCTCTGCACGGTACGCCGCTGTCTGCGGAAAGCGAAGAAATCGAAGATTTAATCGCCGCTTCCTCCGGGATCTCGCAGGAGGATATCCGGGCGTTAATAAGGGCAGCTCATGGGCTGCGCATCGTCAGTATTGACTATAGGGACAGCAGCGGATCGGAAACGAAGAGGACTGTAGAGCCGCATGGCCTATTTATGAAATACGGCAGCTGGTACATGTACGGCTACTGCCGCTTTCGCTCGGATACGAGGATATTCAAGCTGTCCCGGATCTGCCGGCTGGACAGCAGCATGGAGACCTTCTGTCCACGAAGCATTACGCTTCATGATGTGGATCAGCAGTTTCAACAGGTCGGACGCTCGGCGAAGCTGGATGTTGCGCTGCTGTTCTGCCGTGAAGCCGAGACGAGAGTCAGGGATGAGTTCCAAGCGGAGGAACTGACGGTCTTGCCGGATAACGGCATTCAGGTAACGGGCCGTTACTCTTCGATGGAAACCGCCGTGCGGCATATTCTCAGCTACGGCGAGCATGCGAGGGTACAACATCCGCCTTGGTTAATCGCCGAGCTTAAGAGCCGCATTGCGGCTATGGGGCGGATCTATTAACGACGTCGATATAACGATTTTTACGCAAAAAAGATGTCTCCTGGAGGCTCGAAAACCTGCTTGGACACCTCATTTGGGCGGTTTTAGTTGAAGCGCCGGATTGGGGCGCTATTGGGGCGCTATTGGGGCGCTATTGGGGCTTTTTTTACGCATAAGGGGAAAACCTCCCTTTATTTTGGGCGAGAACGATTAGTTTTAAGCAATTAAAGGGAAAAACCGGCATTATTCGCACGGTTATCCGCTCAAACTCGGAAAGCGGATCAAATTAGCGGGAGAAATTCCGACTAGATCAAGCGTGCTCCGTGTTGAGGTAGAATTAAAGGTGCTTTTTCCCATTAAGCTCGATCCATACCACATACCACATAGCTCGATGTCCACGTCGACTTCGCCGCCCGCCGAGACGCCCGCTCCTGAACGATGTTCCGCGCTGACAGGAATTAT
Organism: Paenibacillus harenae DSM 16969; assembly: GCF_000422465.1. GTDB lineage: Bacteria > Bacillota > Bacilli > Paenibacillales > Paenibacillaceae > Pristimantibacillus > Pristimantibacillus harenae. The sequence goes on from NZ_AULV01000015.1 coordinate 5,115, forward strand.
GAACACTCCTCCCATTGACGCGACCGTGCTGCGGTAGGAATAATCACCGATTGTTATTTTGACCGCCGGCTTCTTTCCCGCCCCTAAGCTCTCAACGACCTCGTCCGGCACCTGAATGCCCGTCGCCGTTTTCTTGCTAAGATGGATGACCGCTCGAATTATGGCTATGTGACACGATCATCATCTACGAGGCTAATCATCCAAAATCTCTTGCAAAAACTTGTCCCTGTTCAGTAAAAAATACTTCGTTATTTGATAATGGTCCGTCATCTCGTAATTGATCTCTTCAATGGCTTCGTTATCGAAGCTGTAGATAGTGGCGTCAGGATAACCTAGAAGAATCGGAGAATGGGTTGCAATTATAAATTGGCTGTCGCCCGATGAGACTAAATCATGCAGGATTCTCAAAAACGACAGCTGCCGTTGAGGGGATAAAGCCGCCTCCGGCTCGTCCAATAAATAGATGGCTTTCCCCTTAAAGCGGTTGGAAAAGAGAGATAAAAAAGACTCGCCATGCGATTGTTGGTGCAAAGAGCGTCCGCCGTATGCGTCATAAGCTCCTACATCATCGATATGGGACGCAAAATTGTAAAAAGACTCTGCCCGGAGAAAAAAACCTTTTGCAACTTTAGGCAGCCACGAAAGCCTGATATATTCGCCAAGCGCCGATTCGGAAGCATGTACGTCATAGTAGTTATTACGTCCTCCGCCTGCCGTATTAAATTCGCATTTCTCGGCAATAGCCTCCAGCAGCGTGGACTTGCCTGATCCGTTTTCCCCGACAAAAAAGGTAACTTTGTTTTTCAAATCCAGTTGTTGAAGGTTCTTAATCGATGGAATCGAGAACGGATACTCCTTAAAAGACGGAATCTGTTCATGCAGAAGTGCAATTCTCTTTAAGAACATGTTGTCACCTGCGAATTCTTTTTGTTTTTATAGTACCATCTATTTGGTTGAGCCAAAAGAAAAACAGCCTCCGGCCATAAGAGCCGGAAACTTCGCTTGCAGCTCATTTGCTGCTTATACTCTCAATCGTAACGCGATAGGCTTGCGCAATATGATACAGCGTGTCGCCGCCGACGTATGGTTCGGCGGACAAGCCGGGATACAGATCGCCTGGCCGAATATTGATCCCCCGGACATTGCCTACAATAATAATGCAAAAGAAATTCACCCTTTCCGCGCTGTTGTCTTATACAAACTATGCTCGGAAAGGGCATCTGTTCCGATCGTTCAGGCGTTCTGCGGATTTAACGCGCCATTCTGCCGCAGGAACTCTGCGACTCGGTGGTTCCCCTGCTTAACGGCAAGAGCAAGAGGCGTTTCTCCGCCCTCCGCCTTCGCGTTGACATCTGCCCCATGCTCAAGCAACAAGCGGATCAACTCGATGTTGTCATCGTGAAAGGCAGCGGTATGCAGGCAAGTGTGGCCGTTGCTGTCGAACAGATCGGTCCCGGCATTACGCGCTAATAACAGCCGAATGACCTCCGTATTTCTCTCCCCCGCTATCGCGGCATGCAGAGCCGTATTGGAGGGAATAAATGATATTCTGGAATGAGAGATGGCGTTAACGTCAGCTCCATGGTCTAACAATAGCTGCACGGCATCCTTGTTCCCGTAATGCGCCGCGAATCCCAGAGGCGTAAGACCGTCGTTATTCTCCGTGTCCGCCAGGTCCGGATGAGCGTCCAAAATGGTTATTAACCGAGACAGATCCCCCGATTGTGCCGCCTGAAACAGATCGTTTATGATTGAACTCGTTTCCATATTAAATACCTCCGTTTCGTATTTTTGAATCATTGTCAACTGTCATGCATTTAAATTATAACAATTGCAATGGAATTGACTTCTTCAAAATCACCTTTTTTGACGAAATTGAGAGGGAGACCATGCAAAACGTTTGGAAAATAAACCGCTGAACGAACTGGGACTTTGAAGCCCTACTTCCAAACAAATATCTGTAATGGACTTATCCGTAGCAACAAGCAGCTTCTTTGCCTCCCGAAGCCTTACTTCCGATAGAAACTGGCGGGGAGTCATCCCAAACAATTGTTTGTAGCTTCTAAGAAAATGGTTTGGAGATAGACATGCCGCATTTGCGATTTCCTTCAACGTTATAGGTTGATAATAGTATGCTGAGATATAATCATGACCAAGATGTACCCTTTTGAACAATTCCTCCCGGGTTGCGGCTTTCAGCGACTGCAGTTTCATCATATCCTTATGGACTTGACGGTGGACCTGTAAGAGCCTTTGAGATAATTCAAGCAATTTTTCATCTATCCAGTTATGATCACTCTGCTTATTTTTATATTCAGCCTTTATTTGAAACAAGGCGGGGGCCAGTAAATCATCATTGCAGTAAGTTTTTTCAACAAAATCGATTGACCTTGGCCTTGATGAGAACGGATCATCCAGGAGCTTCTCATTAGATGTTACCAAACTATGATAAACCTCTCCGACCATTCTTTCCGGGAAAAAGATACAAAATGATTCTACGGGAACTTCTGATTCGATAGTTATCGAGTACTCTTGACCGTTATTGAGCAAAAGATAGTTACCTTCATTAACAGCGAAATGTCCATGGCCTGCATGATAATATGCACGTCCATTCATGAATGTTTTTATGGACAATGCCCCTGTTCCCTTCCAAAAGTAATTATTGCTTCTTGCATGCAGAATTGGAAGAAAGTTATGAGTATTTTTGCCCGGAGAATCAGCCATCAGATACCCCTCTCATTGAATAGCATCGTGTGCTTCTTCTGGATGGATGAGCGATTTCCCTGCTTTGTTTATAAGTTTAAAAGCTTTTTTCTTTCAAAAACATGAAAAGCCGCTCCCGATTGCCGGGAGCGGCTTCTCTGTAACAAAATCAGTTAATGAATTTCAAGTGCTTGAGCAGGCTTTCCAGCATGACGACCGCTTCGGCGCGCGTCGTCTTCTTGGCCGGAGCGAACGTTCCATCCGGGTTGCCCTTGATGATTCCCGCGGCTGCAACGTCGGCCGCCGCTTGCTGCGCCCAAGCCGCAATGCTGCCTTGATCGGCGAAGCCGCTCAGAGATGAAGCGTCTCCCGCTGCGGCAGAGCCTGCAAAGGCCATCGCTTTCGAGAGAATAACGGCCATCTCTTGGCGGGTGATCGTCCGGTCCGGCTTGAACGTACCGTCTTCATAACCGCTGATCAGCTCCGATCTCACGGCCGCCTCTATGAAGGCCGCGTACCAGCTGCTGCCGCCTACATCCGAGAAGGAAGAGGAGGAGCCGTTCCCCAGATTCAAACCGAGGGCGCGCACGACTAGTGCCGTAAATTCGGCACGCGTAACCGACTGCGAAGGTTTGAACTGCCGCTCGCTTACGCCATTGACGATAAGCTTGGAGGCAAGCGATTCAACCGATTGCTTCGCCCAGTGATCCGGCTTCACGTCTTCGAACGATTTCCGGACGGACACCACCGTATAATAACTGTTGCCGTTCCGCTTCATGGTCACCTGCGTTTGTCCGTCTGCCGCAGCAGCGAATGTGGACGGAACAAACATCAGCTTACCCGCCGTCGTATCGTATCGAACCGCTGTCGCGTTCTCCGTATCGATAGATTGGCCGAGCCATATCGTGCGTTCAGCGAATACGCCGCCGAACGAATGAAGCTCGACCGATTCCTCTCCAGCTTCGGCGAACACGATAAAGTCATAGACGTCTCCGTGTACGGCTGCGCCCTCAGAACTTGCCGCTTGCTGTACGGCTGCCCGCACCTCATCGCTAGCAGGTTCGATGATGATGCTCACCGTAACCTCACCGTCGAGTTGCCCCGCCGCTCCGTCAGCCAACACGCTTACCGGTACCGAGAAGCTTACTTTGCCGCCGGTTACGACGATGACCGCATCCGGACGTTTCGCTGCCGCATCGTTCAAGGCCGACAAAGGCAGTTTGGCCTTCAAGCCGCCATTCGGCGCAAGATCAGCAGAAAGCTTGATTTTGTTATCACCCGCCGCCAGCTTGTTCACCAAAGCGTTGAAAGTCCCGGCATTTATTTCCGTTACAGCCAACGGCCGCCCATTGGGACCTTTCTCCGTTTTCGGTTCAAGCTCAGGTCCAGGCGTCTGACCAGGCGTTCCCGGATTAGGCGACGATGTATCTTGTACATTCAACTGCAGAACCGCGACCGTACCGCCAACCTCATTCGCCACCAGCAGCAGCGGCTTTCCGGTCGGACTATCCGCTGCCGGAATGAATTCAATCCCTTCCGGTGCCGTGTCGGTCTCCAGATTGTTGTCCGGCGTAAATTCGCGCGTGTTTGTATAGTTGACGAATACAGGCTTCGTCGGGTCCGTCACATCGTAAATCATAATGCCGCCGATACGCTCCAGGCCAATAAAAGCGAAAATCTTATCGCCGACTTTGCCGATTTTGATATCCTCCGGTTCCGGACCTTTCTTCGCGCTTCGGTCGTCCAAAGCCGTCTTGTTATTTCCGGCATTGAAATTTCCAGGCAAACGCTGCGCCGTAATTTGCTCGAAGCTATTGCCGCTGTCATAGATCAGCTTCATATCTTCGGTATCCCATACCGAGAAGGAGCGGGCGCCGTAAGCATAGATGCCATCGGTCCCCATGTCGCTCGCCACTTCCAGTTTGTCATACTGCGATTTGCCTTGGAGGAACAGCGCAGCTGCCGAAGCCGGGTCCAGCTTCTTCTTCATGTCTGCTACCTTGCTGCCGTTCTCTCTTCCGGGCCATTCGGTCACATCGCCCTCGTTAGCCGAGAACAGATACGTCTTGCCGTTCATTGTATAAGCGGCTACGCCGTCAGGCATATACATGCCGTAGAACGGCACGTTCTCCAGATTTATTTCGCCGTCCTTCACCAAGTCAAGCGAATTGGCCGGGAGACTGTAATCCTTGAATCCGAATCCTTTGACCGATACGATCTTTTTCGTAGTCAGGTCAACCGCCGCTACCGCGTTATTCTCCTGCAGGGAGACATAAGCCTTCGTTTGGTCGTCGGACAGCGCGATATATTCCGGTTCCAAGTCGAAGATGGCATCCGCTTTGGCCCCTTTGCCTGTGATGAGTCCGCTGTCCGGATCGGAAGCGCCGCGGATATGCACACCGTCACCGATGATGGACGGATCGTCGAATTTCAACTGCACGACTGAATCGGTCTCCGTATCGACGATCGTAACGCTGCCTTCCGGATCTCCCGCTTCCGTGCGCGGCTCGGCTTCATCTGCCGTTAATACATACCTGCCGTCGGCCGTTACCTTGATCATGTCCGGCTGAACGCCTGCATCATAGGATTTGAGAAGGTTTCCGGCATAATCAAGCATAAGGATTTTACCGGTTTTCAGCGGATCGGCTTCCTGCACCGCAACGAATACGCGTTTGGTCGCCGTATTCACATCGACGCTCGTTAAGTCACCGTATACGAATCCGCCCTTTTCAACCAGCTCCTTGATCAGGACTGACTTCTCCTTCACGGGTCCGGCTGCATTCCCAAGCACGACAATATCCAGGGTAGGCGGATTGCCCCCTCCGTTCACCAAATAAAATTTGCCGTTATCCTTGTTGTACTTCACGATTTCCGCCACGCCGCCGTCGCTGTTCGGGGAGCCCGCGCGATAACTGCCGATTTTCGTGACGGAGAGCCTGTCCTTGATCGCTTCGTTAACCGTCAGAGCCAAGGTGACTTGCCCGGCTGCCGACGCGCCGTCCGTGACGGTCAAGGTTACGTTGTACGTTCCTTGCGATGGGTTCGCCGGCGTTCCGGCAATAACACCGGTCGACGCATTCAGGCTCAATCCTTCCGGCAGGCCACTAGCCGCGAAAGTGTACGGAGGCGTGCCGCCGCTCACAGTGATTGCTGCGGCATACGGCATTCCCGCTGCAGCATTCGGCAAACTCGTTGTCTCGAAAGCCAGCGGCTGCCGGACAACGCCCCATTCGCCGTCGGAGCCGCTGCGAGGTCCGTACAGAGCGACCGTATCGGTGGAAGCTTCGCTGTAATCGATTTGCTCAAAGTTGGCCTTGTTATTGTCCGTGTCGGTCAGATCAACTCGTCTAATCGCTTTTTTCTTGGACGTTCCTTCCGCTGAACCGCTCGGGTATGCCGTTTCAAAGCCGTCGATATCGCTGCCCGAGTCATTGCTGCCCGTTCCAAGCAGATCGACATAACCTGCCGGCTTCGCAACAAACGGATTGGCGTCGGTCAGGAGCGTCTGATTGCTCATCAAAGCGACCTTCAAGCCTTTGTTGTTAATGAATCGATTCCAGTTCTGATCGGCTTTGGCCGATAGATCGATTTTCAAATTGTCCGGTGAAGCGCCTGTCGCAGCCCCCGCGATCAGATACGACGAGCGGGCTTTGATCGTTCCCGTCAGATCCAGCTTGCTCCATGGCTGCGTCGGACCAGTCGTTGCATTCGAGCCCCGGTCCGCATATTGCAGCGACCAGCCGCTCAAATCGATGTCCGAATTCGTCGGGTTGTACAATTCGACAAATCCGTTGGACGCATACGTATCGGCTGCTGTCTTCAAGCCGCCGCCATACACCTGGTTAATGATGATATGGGGAACCGTTACGTCATATTTTCCATCCGCCGTATACGGTGTGCCCGCCGCAACCGGCTGCTGCGGATTGTTCGGATTGTTCGTAAGCGTCCATACGTCGGAATACGTCTTCCCGCCGAATGCATCCTCTGCTACCGCAAACCATTCATTTACCGCATTAGCGGAAAAATCGCTCCAACGGACCGCTACAAGCGTATCGCTTTGCACGTTCTCGCCGCTGCCGATCAGATGATCGGTATACACCTTCACGCCGAGGTAGTCGGTTGCGACTCGCTTCGCTTTCGGCGCGAGATCCAGATCAAGCGTGAATTCGTCTTTGCCTGGATACTCCTCCGGATCGTAAAAATGGAGATCGCCTTCGCCATTGTTTTTAGATGGCGAATAAGTCACGATATGCAGCTTATTACTGTCGACATCGAACTGCATAAGGCGGATGTAACCGTCTCCTCCATTGGGACCGCCTTGATAATCCGCAAGCATCTGATAGACGTTGCGGTCAGGAGTGCCGTCCCCGTCATCGTCGATTGCATCAGTCAGCAGCTCGGCATCATGATAGTGGCCGGACAGCACCGCAATGACGTTCGGATTGGTCAGAACGACTTTCTCATAAATCTTCTCCGCGATCGGGCTCCGGTTGCCGGATACGAGCAAATATTCATGGAAGTTCAGAATCGCTTTCCGCTCGGGGAACTTCTTCAGCACCTCGTCCATCCATTTGATTTCCTCGTCACCAAGGCCCCAGCCCATATACATCATGATATAGTCGTTGCCGTTCGACGAGATCAGGTCATAATGACCGCGGTTGTTGTCATAAGAACCGCCGTAGGTCGGCTCGTCCTTGTATCGGTCCGCCCCGAAGTTGGCCCAGTATTGATCATAGGCGCCGAGCTTATGATCAACGTCATGGTTGCCGGCTAGTACGCCATAAGGAATATTCGCGTTTTCCAGCACCTTCATGTTCTTCGAAGCGACCACCCATTGCTCCGGCTTATCCGCTTCGTCGACAAGATCACCCGTGTGGAATACATATTTGATCTTATACGCTTCCTTGTTGTCTGCAATCCAATTCACGATGCTTTCGTAAATATGCGGATAGCTCTCTGAATAATATTGCGTGTCGGACATCCAGACGAATGAATAATCGACCGATTCCGGCGAACTCGGCACTTCGTCCTGCACCAATACGTTAACCGTATGGTCCTTCGCGTAATCGCCGACCTCAATACGGCCCGAAAGCGTGAAATCTCCAGCCCCCGCGATTTTTACGTCCTGTGCATCCCACTTCGCAAGCGTATGGTTCCACACATACAGCGTAACTTTACGGCCTTCGAGCGATTTGCCCTTCCATTCGATATCCGCCAGGTCGGTTGCCTTAACCGATTCGTCCAGCTTCACTTCGAAGCGGTGATAAGGGAACTGCTCGTCCGAATCATCGGTCAGGTAGTCGCTGTCCGCTTTTGCGATTCGGGCATAATCGCCGTCGGTCATTGCCGTCTCGCCGGCAGGCGCCTGCTCGCGCGGAGGCTCGGTGTCGGCGGCGTTGCGGAAGCCCGTGAAGCTGCCGCGCTTCATCGCGTCGTACAAATAACCTCTATAGAAGGAAACCTTCATCGCGTCATCCGTCGGGTCCGTTACTTTGACGATGAGATCGGCCACAGCGTCCTGCATCGGGCCAATGATTCCTTGCGATACGAACACGGGCTTGTCAGGCGCTTCCACCGGCGTCGTGAACTTGATGGTCTTCATCGTCTTATTGTCGACCTTATCGGACGCTTCAATCGTCAGCGTATGCTCGCCGGCATTCAAGGAAACGGAGGAGACGGTATGCGGAAGTGCGACTTCCTCCCCGTCCAGCTTGGCTGCTACGTTCCCGACTCCGGCGATCTCGTCGGTCGCCTCGGCGTTAATGACGAAGCTGCCTTTGTACGTCTGGCCGTCTTCCACAGTCGCCGTAATGGCCGGCGCCGTATTGTCAACCTTAACCTGCGCCGTAACGGCGTCTCCTCCGATGGCCGCCTTCACAGTGTAGGAGCCGTCGTCGACAGTTGTCGTGTCCCAGCTATACGCTTTCGATGTAAACTTATCGGCAGGAATGTTGAACGTAAAGTCGATGAACGGATTTTTCCCGGCGCTGTCGCCCATCTTTATCTCGGTGTTCGGATTCGCATACCGTAAATCATAATACTCGGTTCCATCCGCCAACACGAGCCTGACGTTCCGGATTTCAAAATCATCCTTGTTCTCTTCAGGACGATCGTCGAACGGTGACGATTTGGAGCCCGCACGGATCGAAACCGTATTGCTCGGGCCAGCCGTCAGCCGCTTCGAATCGATTGGAATCGTCAGAGTCTCGTATGCATTAATCGTGTCATCGAATGTACGCAAAATTTCGGCACCGATCGTCACCGCATTTTTAAAATACAGGTTTACGCTCTTCACTTCAAAAGCAAAGTAAGCGTCGGATTCGATCGCATGATACGTCATTTCCTGGGAAATCGCCTCGTCATTAATCGACAGCCCTATGGCGTCAGCTTCTGCAGCATTGGCCGTACCCTTAATGACCGTCTGGCCGGTAAGCACGTCGCCGTCAGCAGCGTTCAGGCGAAGGCCATCCTGAGGTAGGCCGCCGATAACGGTTAGACGATAGGTGTCGGTTGTCGTTTTATTAAAGCCGTCCGAAACTTCCAAATAATAATCGATATATTCCTTGCCGATCATTTCCGGCGAATAGATCATGTGGTGGTACATCGAATCGGCAAAGCTTTGTTGCAGATAGCGCTTCGTGTAACCCGATTGCAAATTGTTTTTGTAAAATAACGCGACGGATTTCACCGAGACGTCATCCTCCGCGTCAAATTTCAGCTCGACATTGCTGCTTGGGATAGCTTCCGACTTGCTTGTCAGGTTCGCCAGCTGCGGCGGAACCGTATCGTCCGGAACCGTCACGGTTATCTCCGGAACCTGTAAAGGCTTGACGCTCCCCGGCGTCGGAGCTTCCGTTCCGGCGCTAAGCTTAATCAGATTCGCCGTTCCGTTCGTCGGATAGCTGTAAAGAATACTTTTATCGGCAACGGTATCGTCGCCGTTTTCATTGTAGATCGCGACCGCCAATTCCTCGCCCGCGTTGGTCTTCACGATAAGTCCGCGAGGATCCCCATTTGCCATTCCGCCGGTATTCACCTTGACAATGTCGACATTGCCGACCAGACTCGTCTGATAGAAAGCATTAAAATCATCGACCGTCAGATCGCCGTTCTGTCCGTTAATAACCCAGAATACCAATGTTTCTTTTGAAGGAATGATGATGTCTTCCTTGATGCCGGGCCAGATGACGTCCGCGTCCGGACCGGAAGCCGGGTAACGATAGACGAGCTTGTAGTCGTCGAAGTTCAAATCGCGGTCAGTATTATTGTAGATTTCGACAAACTCATAGCCGTCCGCGGTGCCGACGTTGGTCGAGTCGGGGACCAGCTCGGTAATGAGAAACGGAGGCATGCCGTCGAAGTTCACGTTCGTGAGGGTTATGTTGAAGCTGTTCACCGGCGTCGATTTGGTCAACGTCCCGTCGGAAGCCTCAATATAATATTCCATGACGGGTTCGGTAAGCGCAGCCTTCGGAATCGCGCCCTCATATGCATTGCCCGTCCCTTTCGTTAATGGAGCTTGCGCATACCCCGCTTGGGAGCGCGGCTTATAGTATACGGACGCCGTCACAGTATCGTTATTCGCGTCTGTGATTTCGGCTTGAATCCATGCATCATTATCATTGCTTACGGTCGCAAGCGGCGTATGTACGATAACCGGAGGCTCGTTCGTTACGTCCGGCAGCACGACCTGCTCCGGCGGAATTTGCGCCGCTTCATACGAACCGGGCGTCGGCGTTGCCTTCAGCCCGAACTTGTCTTGTTCCTTGCCGCTTGCCGGCACCGTGAATTGCACGCTTAGACCTGCGCCGACATCGGTTCCGAGGTAGCTCGCCTGAGCGATCTCCGCATTCGTCTTCTTGTTCTTGATGACGACCGCCCGCGATCCGCCATTGGCGAAACCCGGGAACCCGGCGACCTGCGTCAGCTGATTATCGGCGATGCTTGTCTTGTAATGGTCATTAAAATCAACAAGCGTCTTGCCGGAATTAGGATTATACCAAAAAACATGCAGCTCCCCCGGTTCAATCGTTACCGTAGGCAGCGTGTATTTGAAATCCGCACTAGAGCCTGACGTATAACGGTAGAGCAGCTGATAGTCCGCATTGGCCGCGTCCTCCGAACCGACGGCGAGCGCTTTGTTCGAGTTATTGTAAATCTCGAAATACTCATAAAGATCTGTGCCGGTATTGTCCGGCAGGATCTCTGTCACGAATAATTCCATCTGCGCGTATGCGCCGGCCTCTCCTTCCGCGTAAGCAGGCCGCGGTGAAGCCGGTAAAATAACAGAGGTTGCCAGCATGCTGAAAGCTAACAGCAGCGGCAACCACCTTTTTAATCTTCGACGTTTCAATTCCATTCCCCTCCGCCAATAAATTGGTATGAACCAAGCTACTTCATTCTATCGATGGTTTGTAAATGGAATGTTATGGCGATTTTAAGATTTCATGTTTCTACAATATTCGCTCGATAAACCAAAAAACGCCAAAACCGCCGATCAGGACGGAAGCTCCGAGCTGGAGTCTCTGCTTATGATGCTGCCTGCCTTCAGGCGCAAGCAGCCGGGTGCGAATGAGCCACAGCAGCGGAACCGCAACCGCCAGCACGGCAACCTGACCGATCTCGACGCCAAGGTTGAAGGCAAACAAGGGAAGAGCGACGCGATCCGACAACTGATCCGCCAGCATGCCGGCAAAGCCGAAGCCGTGCAGCAGACCGAACAGCAGCGCGGTTAGCCAGCGCCGAGCGGTCGATTTCCCTATCACATTCTCCACCGCGATATAGATAATGCTTAGCGCAATGAGCGGCTCAACAATTGAAGCCGGCAGGGAGAAGATGCCAAGCGAAGCAAGCGCCAGCGTAACGCTATGGCCTATGGTGAAGGCGGTCACGATCGCCAGAATCGCCTTAAAGCTGCGTGCCGCGATCAGCAGGCCAAACAGAAATAGCAGATGGTCAAAACCGGTCCAAATGTGATGAATGCCAAGCGCGGTATAGTCCTTTAACGTCTTGACCCAAGATGCCTTTCCATCACCGGCGCCTACCGTATCGCCTCCCTGCTTGATTTGTATCAGATTATTCGTCGGGCTGAGCACCTGCTCAATCGACTGCCCGCCGAGATGGACGGTCGCAAGATTGCGGTGATTCGGATCCGTTCCGTCGGCGAATACGCCATATTGCACCATGTACCGATCGATCGGTTGCTCGAAGCGATAGCGGACGGTCATGCCCACGACGGGGGTTCCCGAACGTTCCGTCAGCTCTATCTTCTCAAGCGCGCCATCCGACAGCTTGCCGTCTCCCGTCACGATCAAATAATTGCTGACAAACGTTTCAAGCGCTTCGCCGGCCGCGTCCAGCTCCTCTTCAGACAAAACACCGTCCCCGTCTCCGTCGATCGAAAGCGCCTGGTCGAGATCATGTTCGGACAAGTATAGGGAATAGTACAGATCCTGCGTTTCAACCCGGATATCCGAGAAGCCCGTAGACGCAAAATGCGCCGAAGCCCTGTCGGCGGCCCCTGCCCCGGCAAATATAAATAATACGGCAAGCAGGACGAGCAGCCTTCCCCCCATCATTGCGTTACTCCTGGTGTGCATAGACAAACAATCCTCCTCGACATGTAAGAGCAGCCCTTAGGGAAGCCTTTGGTCCCACTCTAGCAGAGGATCTTCACCTTTCGATAATGCTCGTGTAAATCCGATGTAAAATGATGTCGGGAGCATGCCCGCGGCAAACGCCAAATAACCCGAACCGGCCTTAGCCGGAATCGGGTTATTTCAATTATTTTCGCCGTATGCTACACCATGATTTTGCAAATATCGTTCGTAAACTCGACCGGATCGTTGATCGGCAGGCCTTCTATCAGAAGCGCTTGGTTGTAGAGCAGCTGCGTATAGAGATTCAGCTTTTCTTTGTCGGTGTCGAAGGCAGCCTTGAGCGATTGGTACACCTCATGATTGATGTTAATCTCCAGTACCTTGTCCGCTTTGACGTCCTGGCTGTTCGGCATTGCCTTCAATATTTTCTCCATCTCGATCGTCAATTCGCCTTCGGCGGACAGGCAGACCGGATGGCTCTTCAGTCTCTTCGACGCTTTGACGCTCTTCACTTTGCCGGACAGCAGGCCGGTCATATGCTCGAAGAGATCCTTATTCTCACTTGCTTCCTCGTCGGCTTGCTTATCGGACGCGTCCGATTCGATGCCCAGGTCGCCGCTCGATACCGATTTGAACTCTTTATCCTTGTATTTCATGACGATCTTGATCGCGAACTCGTCGATATCGTCGGTAAAGTAAAGAATCTCATAGCCCTTATCGGCTACCAGCTCCGTCTGCGGCAGCTTCTCGATCCGTTCAATCGACTCGCCGGATGCGTAGTAAATGTATTTCTGGTCTTCAGGCATTCTGGATACATACTCGTCCAGCGTAACCAGCTTCTTCTCCTTCGAGGAGTAGAACATCAGCAGATCCTGCAGGTCTTCCTTATTCATGCCGTAATCGTTATAGACGCCGAACTTGAGCTGACGGCCGAACGACTGGTAGAACTTCTCGTACTTCTCTCTTTCTTCCTTCAGAAGGCTTTGCAGCTGGCCTTTGATTTTGTTCTTAATATTCTTCGCGATGAGCTTCAACTGCCGGTCATGCTGCAGCAGCTCCCTGGAAATGTTCAGCGACAGATCCTCCGAATCGACCATACCTTTCACGAAGCTGAAATAGTCCGGCAGCAGATCCGCGCATTTTTCCATAATCAGCACGCCGTTGGAATAAAGCTCGAGTCCCTTCTCATACTCCTTCGTGTAATAATCGAACGGCGTATTCTCCGGAATGAACAGAATCGCGTTATAGACCACAGCGCCGTCCGCGCTGATATGAACATGCTTCAGCGGCTTATCGAAGCCGTATCTTTTCTCGAAGTAGAAGTTCTCGTAATCCTCTTGCGTGAGCTCATTTTTATTTTTGCGCCAGATCGGCACCATGCTGTTCACGGTTTGCTCTTCCTGATAGTCCTCGAGCTCGTTGTCCTCGCTGCCTTCCTTCGGCCGCTGCCCCTTCACATCCATCTTAATCGGGTAACGGATAAAATCGGAGTATTTCTTAATGATGGCTCTCAGACGGTACTCCTGCAAATATTCATCGTATTGCTCATCTTCGTTGTTTTCTTTGATTTTGAGCGTAATTTCCGTACCTACCGTTTCCTTCTCGCACGGCACGATCGTGTAGCCGTCCGCGCCTTCGGATACCCACTTGTAGGCTTCATCGCTGCCCAATGCTTTGGAAATCACGGTAACCTCGTCCGCCACCATAAAAGCGGAATAGAAGCCGACGCCGAATTGACCGATAATGTTGTGGCCGTCCTTCAGCTCATTTTCTTTCTTGAATGCGAACGATCCGCTCTTCGCGATTACGCCGAGGTTATTCTCCAGATCCTCCTGCGTCATGCCGATACCCGTGTCGGTAATCGTTAACGTTCTGCTTTCCTGGTCTGCCGTTACCTTGATGTAATAGTCCTCTTTATTAAACACCAATGAATCGTCGGTTAACGCTTTGTAATAGATTTTGTCAATCGCATCGCTGGCATTGGAAATAAGCTCCCTCAGGAAAATTTCCTTCTGCGTATAGATGGAGTTGATCATCATTTCCAGCAATCGTTTCGATTCTGCTTGGAACTGCTTCTTGGTCATGAACGGGTCTCCTTTCAATTTAGAACATTGGTTAGCACTCAAATTGCCAGAGTGCTAATACTTCCTTTTATATAACATATCCTAATTTTTAATGTCAAGCTGCTTTTAAAAGAAAATACAATACTCCCGAGCTGTATTAATTACAAAATCCGCATCGTTGGCAAGCATTTCCTTACCGGTACGTACATTGCTCGACCGATACCGTTTTTGCCCCGTGTAAATAAGCAAATGATTCAAGCGCTCTCTGCACACTTTCGCGAAGACCATCCGTGTAGTCGATTTCAGGCTCGATTTGCAGCAATTGTACCGTCAAGCGGCCTAGTTTTGTATCCAGACGCGGGTCCATGCGGCCGATCAAACGGTCGCCGGCTAAAATCGGCATCGCATAATAACCATACTTACGCTTGACAGCAGGCGTGTAAATTTCCCATCGATAATTGAAATCGAACAAGTCCGCTAACCGTTGGCGGCTCCATAATAAGTTGTCCAGAGGCGGGAGGAAGTGAACCGGTAATTCCGCTTCATTCTCGATAGCGCGGGCCCGGCCCTCGTCTTCCTGTGCGGAAAGCCGCTCCATATCCGAAGCTAATATGTAATAATGCTTGTTTAATCCTTCGACTAAGACTTGTACGATTTCTCCCGATTTGACGTGCTGATCAATAGCCTCCCGTCGTTCTTTTGCGCTTAATGACTGCCAACCGAAACGGGGGTCGCTCGGTTCAAATACCCTGTACGCCCGAAAAAACTTTTGCATCATCGCTTCAAGCGCTTTGGCCTTGTCGATTCGCTCCGCTTGTTGAAGCAGTTCGACGGGAACGCTGCGCCTGGTGACATCAAACAGGCGTTGGTTTCCTTCTCTGCCGACTATTCTAATTTGCGCGGCGTCCGTCAATAAATTCAGCGCATGAGATGTAGCTTTTGTCTTGGCGTTTACATTATCCCAGTAGCCGTGTACCCTTTGATTGGATTCAAACGACTTTGCCGGCAGCGGACCTTCGTTTTCCAGCTTATGCAGCACTTGTTCGGCGATGGTCGAAATCATATCGATATGGGGCTGAACACGCTGCTGCAGTCGCCGACGGGTCGGTTCGAAAATAGGATAGTCTTCCATCGGAATGACACATGCTGCGTTTGCTAAATATTCAAACACTTCGTTTTTTCGGAGCAGCTCATTCAGAATCGCCGGCTCGTAACCGTCAATTCTTGCCGCCAGCGTCAGATGCTGATTCGGACGAACGGCAGAGACCGGGTCGATCTGAACGCATTCCAAATGCCGGATCATGTCCAGCACCCGCTGGCGCATCGCTTCCGCAGAGCTTGCGCATTCCTCCGGCGGTTGAAGTAAGAACTGCTTCTCCAGCAAAAAACGCCGGAGCGCTCGTTTCGTCGTTTGTAACATCATGACTCCTCCCTTTGGCTAGCTTGTAGTTAATGGCAATGAAATGGTACAGACCGTGCCTTTGCCTTTTTCACTTTCATAAATAATGCTGCCTTTCATCGCCTCAATGATCCGTACTGCAACAGAGGTGCCGAGCCCTGTCCCGCTTTCTTTTGTTGTGTAGAACAGTGTCCCGATTCGCCGGATCTCTTCGGGGGTCATCCCTTTGCCTTTGTCAATTATTTTCAGTTCAACCCGATCGCCTTTTACCGCCAATTTGATTTGTACCGCTGCCTTTTCCTTTGATGCTTCTACTGCGTTTTTAATAACGTTGACTAACGCCTGTTGAAGTTGATCGCGATCGGTATGTACATAAATTTGCTGTTCCAGTTGGCTATCGAACTGTATTCCTTTTAAACTTGCTAACGGCGTTAACAGTATAGTAATGTTTTCAATTAAATCTGCTAATGAAATTTTTTCGTATTTTGTCAATTTCGGCTTCGAAAAGTTCAGATAATCATTAATGATGACCTCTGCTCTTGCAAGCTCATTTAACGCAAATTGTAAATAATCTCGATTTTTACCCTCAACGATCGTTTTACTCATGAGTTGTAAAAAGCCTTGAACAACGGTCAATGGATTGCGGACCTCATGTGCGATGGAAGCGGCAACTTCACCTAATGTCTTCAGCTTTTCCGCACGTTGAATTTCCGCTTTCATTATTGCTCGTTCGCAGTTGAATTCCTGAAGTGTAGAAGATAACCATGTCCCTAATGTTTGAACCAATCCAAAAAATAAAACGGCTCGAATGGGCTCAAAATCCAAGGGCTTTTCAACCTGTTTGAGCATTGTATAGGAAATTAGAATAAGCAGCATAACAACGGAGGGGATTACGGAAATGAGGATCACTGCTCTTATTCTCCGGCGTCCGGCTAAGCGGGCGATTTTCTTGGTAAATAATAAAGGCCCCAGAAACGCCAACGTAATGCTTATAAATCCAAACCATAATGCATCCCCGCCTAGATAAGTCCTGGTAGCCAATATCATTAGGTAGTTAATAAAACCGGCTATCGGTCCACCGTACACCGTAGAAATCACAAGAGGGACATACCTGAGATCCCAGTATAAATCCAGGGCGTAGTATGAGAAAATCAAACATAATGAGGATGAAATGCCATGTAAAAGTCCCACCGTATAAGGAGATTCGAAGTGACGCCAACGGTCGCCGAACGCTGTAAAGACTAATACGGGAGCTAAGACGATAAGGACGTTAAGAAATAGTTTTTCTAGTAACATAACCTAGCGCAGACTCCTTATTAAATAATTAATCAGAATAGCTGATTGTAAGTGTTATCTCTGCACTTGGCTGCCGCTGCGACGCGATGTTGGTTTAGCTTACCCTATTAATTCTTTATGGCTGCGTGATTCCCTCTTTAAAATCTTTTGTTGCCAAAGGATGGTTTCACTCTTTTTTACAACTTTTAAAACAAGGAAGAGGCCGCCCCTAAGCCAACGACTTTTGGGACAGCCCCTTTTTTTGAAGGTTTAAACAGGATACGAATAGCCCGTCAATCCGATAACCGATTCGATAAATTTTTCTAAAGCGGACGTGTCAGTCAGGTTCTTGTTGCATTCATGGCTATTCATGCACAAGTAATTGCCAACCGCTTTGTAGTAATCAGGCGAAGCGTTAGCCGGCCTTTTTTTGGATACCGCCGAGAACAAGGCAAGCTCTTCATACCTGTTGCACAAAAAGCAAAAGCTCTTCTTGTTTGTGGGCGTGAATCTTCCTTCCAAACCAATGAATTGTCCGTTTAACGGATAAACGATAAACAATTTATTCGTAGCTGCGTCGTTCCAACCGAGATAAGTGACATAACGATGGTCGATCATCGTTAAATCAGGAATTTTCAGCTTCTTGTTCTTCGGGAACAACTTCTGAATCTGATTTTTTGTAATTTGCGGAAATTCCGCCATATACGGCTCTAGCGTTCTCATATACTTTTGGAAATCTTCCGCTGTTTTTAACGCAGAAACCTCTTCCAGCATTTGTTTCCGGGCGTCTTCAGCATTCGGGAACAGTCCGACAATTTTTGCTTCCGTGCCGGATCTGACCGATTCCAGAACTTTCGGATCGGCAATCGTTCTGAGAGCCTGCTCGAGGATACCCGCCTGCTTCTTGATAAAATTATATTGGTGGTTTCTAATAAATGGTTCACACATATCGGTTCAGCTCCTTATTTGTATTCATACTGAAATAAGGCGCAAAGCCAAATATTAGAAACGATGTTGTGGGCGATATTACTGTTGATTCATCCGCCCATGCAAAGTATCGCCCCTAAAATAGGCTTTGCATGAGACTTGCCAATCCGGCAATCCGGAATTGCCATCATTACCAACTCCTTTGATGCATGGATAGGTATAGTATATAAAATAACGCTGGTTCTTTTCAATGGTTTAGCGGATTTTGGAAGCCGAGCCGGCTAATGCAAGCGAAGCGCTGATCGTTAATTTTTTTGTCCGGCTGCGCAATTCCTCCCGCGTTAGCTCTGACAGCTTGCCGCTCCGGCTTAATTCAATTAATGCCGCTTTAGCCGCCTCTTCCGCGCGTGTCCCGTCCTGCAAAATAAAATAGGCAACCTGATAGGCATAAGGCTCTAGCCTTCTCAAGATTTGAACGACCGGACTGGAGTGAATCGCCGCTTTCATCACTTGTCTCCATCCGTTCAGTCTGCAAGCTTTTCGACAATATTAATATTCAGCAGACGAAGATTCTCACTCAACTCCGCTCCCGTTTTCCCTTCGTCTCCAACTTCGACTGCACGGCCGGCATACAGCAGCTCGCCATTGGCAAGATCAAGCACCGCGGCTCCCGGAATGCCGGCTTTATCATCTGCTAGAAGATATACCCGGTTCGATCTGATCAGTGCAGATTTAATAACGCCCACCCCCAACTGCTCGGCCGTTAATGTAACGTAGGAAGTCTCTTGCTCTTTCGTTATGAAATTATACCTCGATAATACGATACGGTCCTGTCTGACTTCAGAATAATAAAAATTATCCTGCTGCAGGCTATGCGCCATACCCGTGCCAAGAGCCTTGTGCCACAAAGGATCTGTCAACTCAGTTAATAACCCTGACCGGTAGGAATAGGTATATTCCTTGCCGTTCAAAATGACAAAAATCATGTCCTGCGGTGCGCTAATGTAATCGGAAGCGATGACCCTCGCCGTTTGCGCATCACTCTTATATTTGTTCTTATCACTCCAGCTTGCGAGCGTTGAATGACGAAGCTGTTCGCCGGTGCCGATATCAAACACGTATACAACCAGTTCCTCCGTGATGCCTCGGTCGATATATT
This sequence comes from Paenibacillus harenae DSM 16969, assembly GCF_000422465.1. GTDB lineage: Bacteria > Bacillota > Bacilli > Paenibacillales > Paenibacillaceae > Pristimantibacillus > Pristimantibacillus harenae. The sequence goes on from NZ_AULV01000015.1 coordinate 24,240, forward strand.
TTCGAAATAGAAGATGCGCCTCATCGTCCACACGCTGTACATCTTGTATAGACAATTGACCGTTATCCGGCATCTCAAGGATGGTCTGTTCGAAATCCGTTACTTTGCCTGAATCTTCAGACAGGAGAGAAAGCCGCAAGACGGATTTCTGGGCATCTGAGTTCAATCCTTTCGTTGTGACGTCGGCGTAAATCACCAGTTCTTCATCCCGATAAAAGCCGGTTTCGTATCCTTTTCCCCGCATGAAGGATTTATGATCTTTCAGAAGCTTCTGAATGTCTGGCTGGTTATAGAACCAGGAACGCGCATCCATCATCCTTTTGCGAAAAACTTTATCTTCACTTCTATATATACTTCCTTCGATATTCACATTCAAAGGCTCCGAACGCATATCTCCTAAATAAGAGCCGGAAAGACTGACAGCAGCGCCCTCTTCCGGTTCCCCTTGAACGGTCTCAAGCTTATATTCGGGCAAATGGTTCAGTCTGCCGATTGCATAATATGCGCCAATTCCGCTAATTGCGAGCACAGCGATTAGAATGGTTAAACCATAACGCCACATATACATCCTCCTTCTACGTTTGGTGATACAGCTTGCATTGAAAACATGACCCTACACCGTTATCTTTCCGGCAAGCAGTCTCATACCAAGCCACACCGACACGCAGCTTACCAAAGCGCACATGACCAGCACAATGACGAATATTTCCTCGGGAAAAAAGGAAGAGCCCGGCGTTCCAACTCCCAGAAAAAGAATCGGGAACACGACCGCCAATCCGCATGCGCCCAAATACAGCAAGCCGTACAATATCCCCAAGCGGCGATAGCTTCTTTCCAGCAAAACAGCGGTAAAAATCGTCAATATCGCGATTGTTCCTAAGCCATAGGAGTATAAAAATTGTTCAAACCCGCGAGGTATAAGCATTGCTAGCGCCTGATTTATGCTGATAACCTCCACGATATGGGAGTCTGCTCTGAGGTCCGCAGGAAGGACGAGCTTGAATATGAGCTGCTCGATCGGCAGCAGTACCAATTGAAACGAAACAAGCCCGAAGACGAACAGAAGAAACGCGGTTATTTTGGCAAAATAAATGTTGCTTCTTGCCGCCGGAAGCATAAGCAGTCGGTAAATAAACGTGCTGCGGCCGATCCAGTCGCGGTACCATATAATAAAAGCATATAAGCCAAGCACGGCAATACTGAGAAGGATCGGCAGACTGAACCATTGCTGCGTAATCATCATCACCCACTCGAACGTAAGCGGATCCTTTGCAGGGACAGGGGCAGAGCTGTTTCCGATATTTTGCGACAGCCGCTCTTCCCGTCTGGACAATTCCGTTAAAACCGTCACGATCAGGGCGCTTATCTGGCAGATCGCCGTAATCGCCATCAATGCGGCAAGCACCCAGCGGAAACGATGCACTTCCATGTGAACCAGCTTCAAATAACGATTCATGCCCGGTACACCTCTCTCATGACGTCAATCACCGATTTGCCTTCCCCGCTGCGCATCTCTTCGCAATCAAACGCCCGGCTTACCTTTCCGTCCTGCAGCAGAACCGCTTTATCGATGAGATGCTCGATTTCTCCGATTTCATGCGTCGTGAACAATACGCCCCGGCCTTCGATCAGTTCGCTCGTGAACACTTCCATGATCGCTTCCCGGCTGAACAGGTCGATGCCGGAGAACGGTTCGTCCATCAAGAGATAATCCGAATCTTGGCCAAGTCCGAGCAGCAGGTTGAATTTGGCCGCGGTGCCCTTCGACAGGCTGCCGACCCTATCCGAATACGATAGCCCGAAGAAGCGCATAAGCTCGCTTGCGCGTTCGCTGTTCCAGCTTTCATAGAAATCTTCCATAAACCGGAGCGCCTCGGCCAGCTTCATGCCGGTAGGCATCGTCAAACGGTCGGGAACGAATGCGATTCTCTCATACAGCTTAGGTCCCGGGGCTTGTCCGTCAATGCGGATCGAGCCTCCCGCGATCGGGGTCAGTCCCATGACAGCCTTCAGAATCGTCGACTTGCCTGCGCCGTTCACGCCGATGAGGCAGGTGATTTCCCCTTTATCGGCATTGAAAGAAACACCGTTCAGCACATCCCGGCGACGGTAACGTTTACGTATATCTTGTACTTCAATCATGCTTCCGGCGCCTCCTCGTATGTCCGTTTGACCAGCAGCAGCAGCTCGTCGATCGGGACGTCGATTTTACGTACGGACGCCACGAACGCATGCACGGCTTCGCCGAGTAATTCCGACCTGATTTGATTAAGCAGCTCCGTATCGTTCGTGACCTTGCTGGGCGAATTGCCTTCCGTTATAATCAACCGCTGCTCCTCCATTTCCTTGTACGCTTTCTGTACCGTGTTCGGGTTAATCTTCATCAGGCCGCCCAGCTCTCTTCGGGAGGGAATGACCTGACCCGGCAGCAGCTGCCCCGTAGCTATCCGTTCTTTGAAATGCCGTACGACCTGCAAATAGACGGGATCTCTATTGTTGAACAAAATTTCTTTCCACCCACCGCTTGTGTTCATCGCGATACCTCTCATTTCTAGCCAAGTGTGTGTACTAAGTAGTTCATACATCTAAGGTGTATTATGCAGGTAATACGATAAAGTGTCAACGTTTCCTGCGAAAAGGCAACTTTGAAGCTGTATAAGTCGATACCCGTTCGTTCGGGATGAGTTAAAACAAAAAACCGACTCCCCTGATCAATCAGGGGAACCGGTTCTTTCCTTCCATTTAAGCCGGATAATCCGTAATAATCCCGTCTACCCCCAGCTTCTTCATCCATCTCTCATCTTTCTCGCTGCGTATCGTCCAAGCCATGACCTTCCGGTCCCTGGCGTGGATTCTGGCTATAAGCTTCTTGTCGATCAGCTCGAAATTATAGTTAATATAATCAGCGTAAGAAGCAAGCTCGTCCAGCGTTTCGTCCGAAAGCGGATGTTTATCCTTGTGGATGAGCACGCCAATCGGGATATCCGGCATCAGTTCATGCATGCGCCGCGTGGAATCGAAATCAAAGGATTGCAGCATCAAGCCTTCCAAGCGTCCATGCCGCTTTAATTCCTCCGCAAGCTTTTGTTCAAGTCCGGGGTACAGGTACGGCTCCTTGGTTTCGATCAGAATTCCGATTCTGCCGCCGAAGCGGTCAAGTACTTCCCCGAGCGTCGAAATCGTTTCTTTCGAGTAACCGGGGTCATAGAAGCTCCCCGCATCCATGCGCTGAAGCTCCTTCAGCGCAAAATGATGGACGAAGCCCGATACGTTCGTCGTCCGGTCAAGCTTCGCGTCATGGATAACGACAAGCTCCCCGTCCTTGCTCATCCGCACATCAAGCTCGATGTAGTCGGCGCCAAGAAGCTCAGCCAGCTCGAAGGAAGCCATTGTATTCTCGGGGGCTAAGCCGGAGGCACCGCGGTGCGCGACAATCAGCGGCCCTTTCGCCGGGTTAGGAATATAAGCGGAGAGGATTAACGCTGAACTGCATAGCAGCAGCAGCAGCAATCCGGCCTTGAGCCATACTAAGGAGATTTTACGTCCAGCCATCGCTCTTCCTCCTCCTGTCCTCATTCCGCCGGCTTAGGAGGAAAGGGCATCTTGTCTGACAATACGCAGCAAGCGGTCCGGGCAGTTGGTCGTGATTCGCATATTCGGGTAATCGTGTACGATTCGGGCCAGCATCTCCGGCTCATCGACCGTCCATACTCCCATATCGATTCCGTTCATCGCCATTTCATCGACCAATGCGGGCGTGACGAAAGCATGATGCATGGATACGCTGGCTGCCCCCGTGTAGCGAAGCTGATCGAGCAGAAGAGTCGGCTTGCCCATGAAAATCAAGCCCGTCTGGATGGCGGGCTCAAGCACCTTTACCAGCTTCATCGAATCATGATTGAAGGAAATAAGAACGACCTCTTCCTCCATGCCGTGCCGGCGGAAACACGCGATGACCGCTTCCTCGATGCCTTCGTATTCACCGCCCAATGCTTTGAGCTCCACATGCAGCTTGCAGCGTCCTTTCGCCAGCTCGAGCACTTCGTCAAGCGTCGGAATCCGCTCCTCTGCAAATTCCGGCGAGAACCAGCTGCCTGCATCCAATCGGCGCAGCTCCTCCAGCGTATGGGCCTTGATCGGCCCCGTTCCGCTGGATGTCCGGTTCAGCGTATGGTCATGCATAACGACAGGCACTCCGTCCTTGGAAAGATGCACATCCAGCTCTATGTTCGTAATGTCCGGCTCGGACAATGCCAGCCTGAAAGCCGCCATCGTATTCTCGGGCGCTTCTCCCGACCATCCGCGATGGGCAACGATTGTTATCATTATCCTTTCCATCCTTTCATTTCTTTATTTGACGCCGTTATACACGAATGCTTTAATAATTTGCCGCTGCGATAAGAAGAATACGACCAGAATGGGCGCCACCAGAATCAAATTGCCGGCCATCAGCGTATTCCAGGTCGCGACGCCTTCCACATCCCTGATCTTTGCGATGCCGAGCGGCAGCGTTCTCGCCGTCTCATTCGTCGTCATGACGAGCGGCCAGAAGTAGTCGTTCCAATGAGCAATGAAGCTGAATAAGGCAAAGGTAACGAGCACCGGTTTAACCATCGGCACCATAATTTGAACAATGATTTTCCACTCGGCCGCCTGATCGAGGCGAGCCGCTTCAATCAGCTCATCCGAGATTTGCATGAACGCCTGCCGAAGCAGGAAGATGCCGAAAGCGCTCGAAGCGAACGGAAGAATGAGACCAAGATGCGTGTTTAACAGTTTGAAGGCGCTCAGTTCCAAGTAGACCGGCAGGAAAATAAGCTGAGCCGGAATCATCAGCGTGACCATGACGATCCCGAACAGAAAGCCTGAGCCTTTGAACTTATAGCGGGCGAAGGCGAATGAAGCCGGAATAATCGTCAGCATTTGAAGAATCAGAATGCCGACTGCAATGACCACGCTGTTCACGAAATAGCTGAGAAAAGGCCCCGTGTTCCAAGCGTCGGCATAATTCTGCCAGACGAAATTTTCCGGTATCCATACCGGCGGGAATATCATCGTCTCCGGCAGCGTCTTCAGCGATGTGGAAATCATCCAGACAAAAGGCATAGCGAAGACAAGCACCAGCCCCAGCATACCGGCAACATTAATGACCTGCAGCACAGCCCGCAGTGCTTTGCGAAGCACCGCTTTGCCGCTGCGGACATCGGCCCGCTTGCCCTCGGCTGCGGTTCCGATCGAAGCGCTGCCGATCGTACGGTTTACGGCTTTCAACATTTTCACCACTTTCTAACGGTAATGAACGCGATTCGACAACAGCTTGAAATAGATGATCGTCAAGATTCCCACAATGACCAGCAGGATAACGCCGGACGCGGAGGCATAGCCGATCTTGAAGAAGCGGAAGCCGTATTCATAGATGTAATACACGAGCGTACTGGTGGAATTGACCGGTCCGCCCTGCGTCATAATCGCGATCGTCTCGAACACCTGGAACGAGCCGATCATGTTGATGATGACGAGGAAGAAGATCGTCGGCGACAGCATCGGCAGAATCAGCTTCGAGAACGTTGTCCAAGGCTTGGAACGGTCCAGCGAAGCCGCCTCATAAATGTCCGCAGGGATGCTCTGCAGACCCGCGATAAAGACAAGCGCGTTGTACCCGAGCCCCTTCCAGACCGCAACCATGACAAGCGAGACAAGCGACGTGCCCGGATGGGACAGCCACTGCAGCTTCTCGAAGCCTGCAAGCCCGATTACCCAATTAAGCAGCCCGTACTCGGGGTCCATCAGCCAGCTCCACAGCAGCGAAATCGACACGAGCGAAATAATATGCGGACTGAAGATGGCGCCCTGCACGAAGCCGTGGAAGAAGCTCTTCCGGTTAAGCCACAGCGCAAGCAGCAGGGCAAGGCCGGTCGTCAGCGTTACGGTCAGCACCGTATAGATCGTCGTATTGGAAAGCACCTTGCGGAAATCCTCATCTGCCAATAGATCCGCGAAATTTTGCAACCCCACATATGTCTTGGTCGGACTGACAAAGTTCCAGTCAAATAAACTCAAATACATCATGTAGAAAATCGGGTAAATAAAAAATAATGAAAAGATAATAATTGCCGGTGCAACCATCCCGTAGGGACGAAGCTTATGCCATAAGGTCATGTCAGATCCCCCCGACGGTTGCCAGCTGCTTCCGGTTCGCCTGGACGCCCGAGCGCAATCTCTCCCCGCTAAGGCCGAAATAATAAAGATGCTCGTAAGGGATTGTGACCTTCACGTGGTCGGCAGTGACGACGGGCGCAAGGAAGGTCTTGACGAAGAACACGCCGCTTCGCGATTGGATCTGATAAATTTGCTCCGCTCCCAGACTTTCGCGGGTCAGAATTTCGCCTTCTACGGTATAGCCTTCGCTATCCGGGCCCGCGTTAATGAGCGCTTGCTCCGGACGGAAGCCGACATAGCCGATGCCGACGCTCGCCTGAATATCCAGTCCCTGAGCATCCCGCATTTGCATCGTATTCATAGCCGGCGTCCCAATAAACTCCGCCGTAAACAAGTTCTCCGGATCGTGATAGAGCTTCATCGGAGAATCGGCTTGCTGGATGACTCCTTTGTTCATGACGACGATCTCGTCGCCCATGGACATCGCTTCCACTTGATCATGCGTGACATAAACAAAGGTCGTGCCGAGCCGCTTATGGAGCTGAATCAGCTCCGTCCGCATTTGGTTGCGCAGCTTCGCGTCCAGATTGGAGAGCGGCTCGTCAAGAATAAATACCTTCGGCTGCTTCACCATCGCGCGCGCCAAGGCAACGCGCTGGCGCTGCCCTCCGGAGAGGTTCTGCGGCTTCTTGTCCAAATGGGGCGTTAATCCGACGATTTCCGAAATATCCTTCACCAGCTTATCGCGCTCGCCTCTGGCAACGCCGCGGTTCTTCAGCCCGAATTCGATATTGCCCCGCACGCTCATCGTCGGATAGAGCGCGTAGTTCTGGAACACCATGGCCACATCCCGCATGCCCGGCGGCGTATCGTTCACGCAGGTGTCATCGATCCAGATCTCCCCGTCGGACTGCTTCTCGAGCCCCGCCACCATGCGCAGCGTCGTTGATTTCCCGCAGCCGGACGGGCCGACGAGAACCGTGAACGAACCGTCCTTGATCGTCAGATTCAGGTTCTGAATAACCGTGTCATCCTTGAACTTCTTGCTTATATTTTTCAGCTCGATCTTCGCCATCCGGCAATCTCCTCCTTGTTATTTCTTCCTGAATCGATCGCATGAGCCGCTCCAGCTCATCCAGCCCGGTTAGCCGCAAATCCCATGCTTCCGCATCGCTGCTCGGGTAAGGGGAAATAAAGCAGGTTCTGCCGCCCAGCCGCTTGACCGGGTGCAGATCGTTCCACGGGTTATCGCCAACCGATAAAATTTCATGCGCCTCATAACCCTGCTCCAGCAGGGAAGCGAAGTAGGTCCGAATACCAAGCGGCTTCTCCGCCCCGCAGTACACTTCTTCGAACAGGTGGCGAATCTGCATATAATTCAGAAATTCGATGCCGGACTCCAGATACGTGTTGGTCATGAGTACCCGTCTGTCGACAGCCGTCAGCTCGCCGATCGCTTGGAACAAGCTGCTGCTGAAAGCGAAGCGGTGAGGCTCCTGCACCATCTCCCGGCGCACCCGTTCAAAGGCGGCCTTCGTCTTCTCGTCAGGTATCCGGTATTTACGGCCGATGATGGCAGCAATCCCCCAAGGATCGCCGATAGGTATCAAATGCTCCGCCTGTGTCGGCAATTGCCCATACTCGCCGGCCCGATCGCCGATTGCGGCGCCATCCCATTGATAGCCCTGAACGAAGCTTTGCTCCTTCCGAATCAATGCCACATCGTCCCGCTTATGATAGAAATGACCGATTTGAAAAGGATGCTCACCGGTTAGAATAGCTCTTCCCGCCCTGATCGCCGACTCGGTCTCGTGCTCATGCTCCGAACCTTCCAGCTGATAGCGGATGTAACGGTCGAGGAATGTATCCTCCTGATAGAGCGTGCCGTCCATATCGAAAATAACGACTTTAATCCCGGACAACCACTTCATGTTGGACATATTCCGTTAACCCTCTCTCGCTTCGATTATTTGCCGAGCTGCTTATTCGCCTTCTCCGCCGCCGCGTTTAAAGCATCCTGCGGGCTTGTGTTCGGATCGAGAATCGCCTTTTCGATCGCTTCCTTGATAAAATTCGCAACCTCAGGATAAGCGCTCTCCATCGGACGCGGTCTTGCATACTCCAATTGATCGACGGCTACCTTGTACTGAGGGAACTCTTTGAAATGCGTCTGCAGCTCTTCCGTTTCGAGAGCGGACATACGAGTCGGCAAGTAACCGGTATTTTTGTGCTGGTAGATCGTGTTTTCCTTGGATGTCATCCATTTCAAAAATTCCCAAGCGGCTTCCTTCTGTTCCGTGCTGCCTTTGGATGTCATGACGAGCTGGCAGCCGCCTGTCGGCACGCCGTAATCTTTGTTAGCCGGCATGAACGCCGTAACCAATTCGAAATTGTTGCCTTTTGCAATTTCCAGGCTTCCGTTCACGCCTGCGGTGGAGCCGAATTTGAACGCCGACATTTGGTTCGACCAATCCTTATCCGCTGTAGCTCCCGCTTCATCGCCTACCGGTATTTTAATAAGCCCTTCGCTAGCCATACGCTTCCAGAATTCTACCGGAGCCACGCCTTCAGGCGAATTGAATGCAGCCGTCTTCCCGTCTTCGCTCAGCATTTGGCCGCCGCTTTGCGCAACCAGCGCTTCGTAATACCAAATATCTGCAGGCATCGTCATGCCGATCTTGCCTTTTTCCTTCAGTACGCGGGAATATTCCTCGAGCTCATCCCACGACTTCGGACCTTCCGGATCAAGGCCGGCGTCCTTCAGCATCGTAACGTTTTTATACAAAATCGGCGTGCTGCGCATGAAAGGAAGCCCGTACAGCTTCTCGTCCACATAGGCGTTCCCCATCAAGCCGGGATTAAAGTCATCCAGCTGGAGCTGCTCCGCATCTCTTTCCGCGTAAGTTGTCAGCTCCTCCAGCATGCCCGAGCGGGCAAATACGCCGGTCGACGCGATTTCAAGATCCGTTACCGCCGGCGCGTTGCCTGCTGCGAACGCTGCTTGCACTTTGGCATGCAGATCGTTGTAGTTGCCTTGAAACTCAGCTACCACTTCAATGCGGTCCTGCGACTTGTTAAATTCATCGACCATATGCAGCTTGGCTTTCTCGATCTTATCTCCGAAAGCGTACCAATACTTAATGACCATTTTCTCGGAAGAACCTGAATTCGCGCCTCCCGTATTACCCGCAGCATTCGTCGCGCCGGCATTTCCACCCGCACCGTTTGTTCCGCAAGCCGCCAATACAACTACCATGAAGACCGCAAGCGTCAGTGCCGTTAGCTTTTTAATCATTGTCCTTTTCTCCACCTTTTCTTTGATTAAATGTGAGGTCGTAACAACAAAGAAACCTTAATCCGGCCGCAGACTTTAGCGTCCGCGGCTGATTAAGGTTTCTCCATTGCTCCAACCCATTGCTATTTACTTTTCATATTGATCATAAGGGACGACTATTAAATCTATGTTATCGCTTTGCTAAGATTATATAAATTTCCGGAGCTTCTTCTGCTCTTGGAAAGAATAAGACCCCTTCCAAAGCTCGGGCTTGGATGACGAGATCGCCGCCGCCCCGTTCCGCAGGCATTCTTGCGCCTGGCTTTCGTCGAACAATAAACCTCCGGTAATAATCGGGAGCGAGGTGAAAGCCTTCACCATACCGATCATTTCGGGAATGCGGGCCGGCATCACCTCGATAATGTCCGGCTCGGTCTGGCAGAGGCTCTTCGCGATATTATCCAGCCCTTCCGTATCGACAAGGAAAAAACGCTGAATCGTAATCAGCCCCATCTTCTTGGCGGTCTTTACGACATTGGTTTTGGTCGAAATGATGCCGGCAGGCTTGATGACCTTTGCCAAATAATCGAGACCGTAGATATCGGTGTTCAAGCCTCCGATTTTCTCCAGATGGAGGAAGACCGGTATTTGATGCTCCTTGAACACGTCCACGTAGCCCTTCAATACCCCGATATGGCCGGTTAACAGAAATACGCCGCTTAATTGGTTGCGCAGCGCCAAGGCTGTCTCGATATGCTTCGGCTCCTTGATGGAAGCGATCATTCGATGCGCGGCCAAGCCTTTGAAGAACTGGTCATGAGGAGTGATGCTCTTCATGACTTATCCTCCTTGCGCCGTCGTCAGCAAAGGGACGATTAACCCGCGATCCGTTTCTTGGCCGCGCGCATCGGGATTATGCCGGAAATGCTTCATATGCCGATGAAGCAGGGGCGCATGGTCTACAACGTCCGCATCCGTAATGTCGACGGCAGAGATCCTGATTTCCTCCTCGGTAACGTCCACGATCCGAAAGCCATGCTGGTCCAGGCAGGCGGATAATTGCACAAATGTCCAATTATGCCTGCTGACGATCGAATCCACGTGCGTATGGCCGTTGAAGAAGAGACCCAGCCCTTTCTTCTGGCTTAAAATCGACCACATATCGATGTCCGGATGAATCGAACACTTATCCCTCTCCGACCTGGCGGTCGTGTTATATACCGGATGATGGGCGAAGACGAGAAGCGGCTTCGTCCCGGAAGCCTTCACGGTCTCTTCGAACCACCGCAGCTGATCGTTGTCGATCCATCCGCCCCAATCCTCGAAGTCCATTTCCTTCGCCGTATTCAGGAATGCCATTAAGACATCACCTCTATCGATGGCATAGTAATCCTTCTGGCCGGTCATCTCCAGAACGTCCTTTTTTGTCTGCCCATAAAGATCATGATTGCCAAGCACGTGAATGAACTCTCTCTCCTTGCGCAGAATAATATCATATACCCCCTGCATCTCCACGGGGAATCCATAATTCGTCAAATCTCCGAGCGAGATATGATAATCGGCCTCTACATCCAGAAATTGTCCAAGAAAGGTTTCATAAAAAGCCGTATGCGCCTCCCGCAAACCCGGTACCGACTCATCAATTTCGTGGTAATGCAAATCTCCCATAAGAACTAAACGCATTATTGCATTCCTCCCGGCTATCTTTTTTCCTTCCCTATCTATGGTACAGGCCGAGTATTGTTTGATCGTTAAATAGGTGAGTAGTTTTTGTAAAGGCGGGGTGTTGAGATAAGGTTAACGAATGCCAGCTTAGTTGAAAATTTTGAAACTAAATGATTTTTTATCCCTGAATTAAGGAATTAATTTCAAATTTCGAGCCTAAACAACGGAAGTCGGTAGTCTATTTAAGGATTGAGTAGTATAGTTTCAGTTCTCGAAACTAAACTGCAATGAAATCGATGTTTTCGTAATTAATTTCAGTTTTTGACACTACTCTTACTTTGCATATTGTTTTTACGCACATGTATACTACGAAAGTGGAAACTCACCTGTCGCCGTTCCGGTTGAATATTGACAAAAACACCTCCCGCCATTTAGACGAAAGGTGCTTTGTATGGTTCCCTATTGGACTAATTCAAATGGAGTAGACGGTCGATAACAACCGCCGCCTGAGCGCGTGTCGAAAGCCCTTTCGGCCCGAAGATGCCTTCGCCGAGTCCTTCGATAACGCCGTTCGCCTGCATGGAACGGATGGCTTCGGCCGCATACGCGGCAATCGCTGATTGGTCGACAAAACCTTCCGCGTCCGTACCGGTCTCTAGCGACAGCTTCAAATACTGGGATGTCCGGTACGTGATAACGGCCATTTCCTCTCTTGTTATTTGATCGCCAGCGCCGAAGCTGCCATCCGGATTGCCCTGCACGATTCCGAGCTCCTGGGCGGCTGCGATTGAGCTGTAATACCAAGCCCCTTCCACCGCGTCCGTGAAGGAAGATTCCGCAGCTTCCGACGATAAATCGAATGCGTACATCAGCATTTTAACAAATTCGGCTCGCGTCACTTTGCCGTTCGGCTCGAAGCTGCCGCTGCCCATGCCGTTTACAATGCCTTTGGCCGCAAGCGATTCAATACTGTCCTTGGCCCACGCGACGGATGCGATGTCCGTGAAGTCGGCTTTCGACTGAGCCGCTGCAAAAATACTGAAATGGCCCGGTTTGAAGGTTGCCATCCCTGCAGCTGCATCGTACTTGCCGTTCTTCACAATCGAAAGCTCGCCCTTTTCGCTGATATGATAGACGACGATCTGATTCGGATTCTCTCCGGCCTTCAGCGCATAGGCCAACTTGACGGTAAGCGCATTCCCGAAGTTTTCCACGCTCTTACCGTCAATCAAGAATTGCAGGTCGTATGCAGCACTTCCATTCAGCTTTTGCTTCGCCTTATCGGAAAGCGCAGCAAGATCCGCCAGCTTCATGGAGAAGACGATCTCGGAAGAGGGAGCCCCGATTTTCTGTTGGAGCCATTTTGCATCTACCGTATAGATAACGGAGCCGAATCGGATTTCGACTGTACCGATTGTACTGATTGCCTCGCCTCTCAGTTCTTGTGCCGGGAGTTTTACCTGCACTTCAGCAGCGGTATGCGAAGTTACATCGATCACCAGCCTATGATCTTTGGCGGCTGCGATCAGTTGTTGGATTTCCGATGCCTTAAAACTTACCACCTTTTTATCGCCCGTATCCGGCACGGTTATGCCGCCTTTCCCTCCTTCTTCGCTTCCGCCGTCATCGTCTGGCGAATCGGACACGGTATAAATATTCGGAGCGGCCGGCTCATCCATCCCCGTTCCCAGGTAGAATCCGGTATGCGGCGGCTGGTTGTAACCCGTGTTCTGCCAAGCGACGCCCAGTCTGTATATCGGATCTTGCATAAGCGTATAGATCCTCTTATCCGTTAAACGGGTTGTAGCGTAAATTCGGAGCGCTTGGCTGTCTTCGGTACGCAGGACAAGCTCTTCTCTCCAATCGCCTAGCAGGTCCGCCTGCAGAACGGGATTGCCCTTCGTATCGTTGTTCGAATAGGTGCCCGTAAATCTCTCGATATTAACCAACTTATTGTTGTTATAATCCCACTTGTCGATCTTCGGAATACCTGCCCGCAGCGGGTCGCCCAGCCATTCATGATCGAACAGCTCACGGCTCAAATCGCCATCCCACCAGATCGCAAAGTTGGAGGACGGGATGCTCTGCGCGATTCGCTCGCCTGCAGCGGAGAACAGGCCTCCTGTCGTACTGTTCCATGCCCCGTCGATCGCCCAGGCCTCCTCCCCTTCTGAACGGGGATCGATGTCGGCCGTTAAGCCGCGGCCCGTATCCACGCCGGTCTGAAGCTGTCCCCACAGCACCCGTCCTGAACGGGCATCCTTCATGTCTGCGGAATACTTCACAGATGTATCCTCCTGCACGGCAAACAATTCAAGGCCTAAGCGATTGGGGTCAAGATCGCCGAGGTGCATGGCATCCCCATGACCGAGTCTGGAATTCCAGAGCGCGGTGCCGTCGTCGTCGATTGCAGCGGCACCGGTTATAATCTCGTCCTTGCCGTCGTTGTCCACGTCGGCTACGCTGAGCTGATGATTCCCTTGTCCGGCAAAGCCTTCATTGCCCGGCGTATTGGAATCGAAGGTCCAGCGCTTCGTCAGCTTGCCGTCCCGCCAGTCATAGGCAACCAGCACCATTCTTGTATAATAGCCTCGCTGCATGACAACGCTCGGATGAACTCCGTCCAAGTAGGCGATCGCAGCCAGGAAGCGGTCAACGCGGTTGCCGTAGTTATCCCCCCAATCGTTCACATTGCCCCGCGCCGGCTCGTAATCTTCCGTAGCGAGCGCCTTCCCTGTCGCCCCTTCGAAGACCGTATGGTATTCAGGGCCGCTCAGAATATATCCGTTTGAATTGCGGTAATCGGCATTCTCGTCGCCGATCACGTTCCCTTGGCCGTCCACCGTGCCGTCCGCTGTGCGGAAGGTGACCTCGGCTTTGCCGTCCCCGTCCAGATCGTAGACCATAACGTCCAGATAGTGGGCGCCGGCGCGGATGTTTCTGCCGAGATCTATCCGCCACAGGAAGGTTCCGTCCAGCTTATACGCATCCACCAGCGTGTTGCCCGTATAGCCGGATTGCGAGTTATCCTTCGAGTTGGTCGGATCCCACTTCAATACGATTTCATATTCGCCGTCCCCGTCCAAATCGCCCACACTGGCGTCATTCGCCCTGTAAGAATACTCCTCGCCCGTTAACGTAACCCCGCCTTCCGGCTTCCGAAGCGGAATCGTCAGGTACTCCGTATCCCATACGCTCACAAGCTTAGTCTCCATCTTCTCGGAGCCGCCAATGACGGCACGCACCGTATAAGCGGAATCCGCAGTCCCTTCACTGTCCACGTAATTCGTGCTGTCCGTTATGGGCCGGGCGTTCACGCGCTTCCCGTCACGGTACAGATTGAAGGCGATATCGGCAGGGTCCGTTCCCAGCAAACGCCAGCTTACGAAGACACTATTGGACTCCTTAATCGCTACCAGGCCGCGGTTCAGATATTCCATCTGACGGGCCGGGAGCTTCTTCGGCGTTTCGCTTACCGTCACACCAATCGATTCGACCGGCTCTTCCCCTTCGTATCGATAGACGCCTTTTACCACGAATTGATAGGTCTTATCGTTATCCAGTCCGTCAACGGCGGCCATATAATGTCCTTTCTCAACCGTATCGGCAAGCATCAGACTTTGATCGTTCTGAACGAGGTAGACATTCGTCTTTATGAAAGCCGGATCGACGGTCTTCTCCCAGCCGATCAGCACCTTGCCGTCATGCCCTTCCGTCGCAACGAAGTTGACGTTCGGCGCTTTCTCCAGCCGGTTGACGGAAACCGTGTATGTCTTTGCGACATTCGTATAGACATTGGAAGTGACCGTCACATCAATGTCCGTACCGCTCCCGCCCAAGCTTATCTGGACAGCCTCCCCGCTAATTGCGGGCTCCTGCCCTACTTTCAGGCTGACTCCTTCCTCATAGCTGGCTGTTGGAACAACCGAAAGGGTCTCTGCCCAATACGGCACGTCTACCGTATAATTGCTGACGGACGGAGTAAAGGCCGGCGATAAGCCCGGCATATAGCTTCCTGCGCTGAGCGCAAGGCTGCTCAAGTTGGTGTCAAGTGATGTGACACGTACATTGGCAAGGTTAATCTGGCCTCCATTCGGGTTCACGTAAAACCCGAAGCTGCTGATTCTCGACCTGCCGCTGTAGAAGCCGTCAGCCCACAACACCTCGGTTCCGGTCGTCAAATCCTTGATGTAGACCTCGGATTTCTTCTGCGGTACATTGAACACCATCTTGAATCGGTACCAATGCGTTGAATCGTATTTTATTTGGTTCTCTGCGGCCGCGTTATGGCGCTTGATCACACCGCCGTCAAGCTGATAGCGCAGCACCGCCGCATTTGTCGCATTTACTTTGCCGTCCATGACCCACAGCGTACCGCCCGAGCTTGCAGGCAGGTTCACGTCGAATTCCACGATAAGGCCCCCGCTCTGCGCAGCGAACCTCTGACCAAAATAAGAGGAGCCCGTTGATTTGTTGACAATCTCCGCATAAGTGGACTCGGTGACCGTCGCCGGTACGATATTGACCATAGGCGCTGCGCCTTCCTTCGTCCATGTGTTGCCGCTGCCGATCGTAAGCTCGCCAGATTCATAGCTGCCAAAGTCGTCATCAACGAGCACGGCGTCAGCCGCATAAGCAGGCAGCGGGCCCCAAGGAGCAACAAGCGATGCCAGCAAAACGCAGACAAGCAGTTTGGACACCAGAGCATAAAATGGTTTTTGCTTTACTGTTGGCATTGTGAATAAATGACCTCCTTAAATGATTGCGTTCGTCTCCGATAAGCTTGTCCCGGTTCAATCTCCTTCCTCCCTCCGGCAATAAAGCGCTTCCAAATCGCCGGATCATTTTTCTGAATTACCGGTTTTCCTCCACTTACTTTCAATGCTTTCATTTCCATTATAGGCAGTTTCTATAGCGTAACCAATTAAAAAACAGTTTGAAATGATGAAAAATCAGTGTTTCTGTCCGCACATATCCGTACCGAAAGATTAGCTTCAAAAAACAAAGAAGATTGTCCTATCCATTTGTTAGGCCAAATGGCAGGCAATCTTCTTGACTTTTACTTCGTGTTAAAAAGAATACTCTCGTTCAACTTTACAAATTTTGATTTTATAATTCCGGTACCAGACTTGCTTACCTTTCTCCTGGGCAACTTTGTGAAATTGATTCTGCTTCCAATTGCTTATTGCCTCCAGACTATCCCAATAGGAGACGGTAATGCCGGCACCTGACGCATCCCTTACGCCTTCCACTCCTAAGAATCCGGGTTGCTCGGCTGCAAGCAGTTCCATTTTTTCAGCCATGATGTTATAACCGTTATCCCCTTCCGTACGTTGACTTGAAAATATGACTGCATAATACGATCCGTTTGACTCATGAACCATTCCATCAAGTCCTTCCATAAAAAAGTCTTTGTATATATTAGACTATACTATTATCATTTAAATAAAAAAAATGAATGTTTATAATAGATTAAATGAATATTTCTTATGCACTATTGGAGGGTAAACATGAATCTAGTTAAATACCAGATCTTCAATAAGGTAGTTGAACTTGGAAGTCTAACGAAAGCAGGAGAGAAGTTGAATCTAACACAATCAGCAATCAGCCACGCGATCTCCAGTTTGGAACTAGAATTCGGACTCAGTCTGCTCATAAGGAACAGGTCGGGTATCCGCCTCACCAACAATGGGGAACATTTGATCCCGCACATTAGGGAAATCCTGCAGCTTAATGAAAAACTTAATCAAGAGATCGCCGCGATAAAGGGAATAGAAATCGGTACGGTACGAATCGGTACTTTCTCAAGTGTATCTATTCAATGGTTACCCCGGATTATGAAAGATTTTCAGAAGCAATTTCCTCATATCGAAATAAAATTACTTGATGGCAATTACTACGAAATAGAAGAATGGATTGCAAACGGAACCGCTGATTTTGGTTTTGTGAACCTGCCTGCTGCCGGAGCGTTTGATGTGGTGCCGCTTCATGAAGACAGGATGATGTGTATTATGTGTGCGGACCATCCCCTCAGCCGTCAAACCGCCATACGGATAGAACAATTGATCGATGAGCCCTTTATCATGCCTGTTGCGGGTTGTGACACCGATGTAAAGCGTATTTTTACGCAAAATAAACTCATACCGAACACCAAATATGAATTAGAAGACGACTATGCCATAATCGCCATGGTACAAAACGGTTTAGGGTTAAGTATTCTCCCTGAAATGATTTTGTCGCAACTCCCGGACAATGCATGCTGCCGTCCATTGGAAGGTGGGTATTATCGCTCCATCGGCATTGCGGCCACATCTTCTAAAAATGTCTCTCCAGCGGCAAAAAAGCTGATTGAATTTATAACAAAATGGATCACTCCATAAAGTTGGCGGGTCACCTAAGCCATCATTCCATAGACAGAATGCCAAGGTCATCCCTGTTGAGATGACCTTGGCATTCCGGGTTTAACTAAAATGCTTTTTCACTTCGTAAATATCCGCTATCCACCTACCTGCTTCGCATACAGGCGCGCATACACTCCGTCTTCGGCAAGCAACCCATCGTGCGTCCCTTGTTCCGCAATACCGTCCTCTGTTAATACGATAATCCGTCCGGCATTGCGGATGGTGGACAGGCGATGTGCAATGACGATCGTTGTGCGCCCCTTCGCTAACGATTCCAGAGACTCCTTGATCATGCTCTCGCTTTCGTTATCCAGCGCGCTTGTCGCTTCATCCAGGATTAGAACCGGCGGATTCTTCAGGAATACGCGGGCGATGCTTAGGCGCTGCTTTTGACCGCCCGACAGCTTAACGCCTCGCTGCCCGATCTCGGAGTTGTAGCCGTTGGGCAGACTCGCGATAAAGTGATGCGCATTGGCATGCTTGGCTGCCGTCATTACTTCTTCTTCGGTTGCTTTGGGATTCCCGTAGCGGATATTATCCATCACAGTGCCTGCAAAAAGGTAAACATCCTGCTGCACAATGCCAATGCTCTGCCTCAGCGAATGCAGTTCAATATGGCGAACGTCGATCCCGTCCAGCAGCACTCCGCCTGCCGTTACATCGTAGAATCGCGGGATAAGCGAGCATAACGTCGTTTTTCCCGCTCCGGACGGTCCCACTAACGCTACATACTCTCCCGGCTGTATACGAAACGACAGGTCTGACAAGACATGGACCAAGTGGTCCTCGTAACGGAAGGAAACCTGCTTGAATTCAATTTCCCCCTGCACCTTGGACAAGGTCAGCGCATCCGGTTTGTTTTCAATTGCCGGCTTCAAATTCATGATTTCCATAAACCGCTGAAAGCCCGTAAGCCCTTCTTGCAGCTGCATGCTCATATGAGTCAGTCTTTGAACGGGCTCAAGCATAAAGCCGATATACAATAAAAAAGTGAGCAAATCCGCTAGATCTAACGTCTGGTTGACGATATTGGCACTGCCAAATACGACTACCGTGATCGTAATCATTTGGATAATCGATTCAAAGCTATTATAGAAGAGCGCTTCTGCCTTATACGTCTTCTTTCGGCTGTCGAGGAAACGATTATTTTCCCGATTAAATTTCTCGATCTCCAGCTGCTCGTTGGCAAACGATTTGACTACGCGGATTCCCGAAAGACTGTCCTCTACCTGTACGTTTACATCCCCGATCCGCTCTTTGTTTCTTCGTAAAGCCTTGTTCAACATCTTATTGAAATAGAAACTAAAAACAGCCAGGACGGGTAAAAAACAAAATACGGCAATCGTCAAGGGAGCGTTAATCGAGAATAAAATAACAAATGCGCCGGTAAACCGGACAAAATATTTCATGTAGTCTTCCGGACCATGATGGTACAGCTCGGAAAGCAGCAGCAGATCGTTTGTTATCCGGGACATGAGCTGGCCTGTCTTTTCCTTATCGAAAAAGCTGAAGGAAAGCTTCTGCATGTGTGCGAACAGCTCGCTGCGCATATCGCTTTCCATACGCGCCCCGATTTCATGACCTTTGTAATCCACAAAATAGTTCCCGATGTTCTGAATCGCAACTAAAACGAGCATCAGCCCGCCAATCTTATACACTTCCTTCAGGGCGACGGACAAGTTTCCTTCGAGAACATCCTTCGTAATATAACGAACGAGCAGCGGAAATACCAAAGTCAGGGCAGATACGAGAAAGGCGCAGGACAATATCAAAATAAACAACAATAAATACGGTTTATAGTAAGAGAAAAATTTCTTTACCGGAAAATGCATGATTAACCCCTTTAGGTGTTATTTGCTGAACACGACAAGGGTACACTTCATTCTATCAAGCAGAAACGCCTATCGGCGTCCTAGTGTTCCACCCTCATTGGCATATTTGGGTTGAATCATCTTGTTTTTCATGATATGACCTCCTATGTGAATACCGCTTTGTAAGCTTAATTTCATTTTACATAAACCATCGCATCCATAATCGGTAGAGAATAGTTATGATTAAATATTACCGCGCTGGCATTGGTTAACAGAATGGATAAGCTGATTCCGCTGTATCCTTACATTTGAATTTGAACATAAAGAACACCTTCATCCCAATTCCCCGATTCGGCCGTACATTCCCCTCGCGGATTAAATAGATACCCGCCGCCTGGAAAGTCTTCATCAATCGTACGCCCTGCTTGCGTGGCAACACCGATATAAATAGCTTCTTCGGCGGCATACTTCCCTAATTTCTCTATACAGTTCGTTCTCCACCAGTTATATCCGGA
This sequence comes from Paenibacillus harenae DSM 16969, assembly GCF_000422465.1. GTDB lineage: Bacteria > Bacillota > Bacilli > Paenibacillales > Paenibacillaceae > Pristimantibacillus > Pristimantibacillus harenae. The sequence continues at coordinate 44,065 of NZ_AULV01000015.1, forward strand.
TGACCAATTCCGGGATTCCTGTTCCCCGTATAATCCGGGAGCGGCGCTTTCAAGAACGATTTTGGCGCCTTTTTGAGCATATTCGCTAAAGATGCCCGGATCGTCGATGTCAGCGCAGACGGATACGCCGAAGGTTAATCCGGGAATGTGAAATACCGGCTGTTGGTCGCCGGGAGCAAACCATTCCGCTTCTCCATCTTTTATCGTTTTTTTACGATAGCAACCAAGCAGCCTCCCGTTATAAGCAACAAATTGACTAATATACGGCTTGCCCTCCGGGTTATATTCAACAAATCCGGCTATTACACAAATCGAGTAGAGACCGCTTAATTGAATGATTTGGCCGATCGCACTGTGATCTATAGTTATAACTGCATGGGGATACTTGCCGGGATCGATATATCCGGTCACATTCATTTCGGGAAAACAGACGATATCCGCTTCGTTCGTTTTAGCTGCGGCTACGTAGTCCCTCATTACATTTACATTACGGTCGATCGCCGCTTTTTCACAATTCATTTGAACCAAAGCCATTTTTATAGCCTTCTTCTTGTCCATTACAGTTCAGCTTCTTTCCAATTTTAATAAAGGTCAAATACAACTAAAGCGATATGACATATGAGGTACAAAGCCAGTAAACTATTGAAAATAACCGGCGTAACCATTTTAAGATCGAATTTATATTTCTTTAAAAAAGAACGATACATAAGAAAAACTACGCTTAAAAAAATGAAATAAAACATCGGGAACCCAATGCTGTAAACAAGCTTTTCAGTTAATCCAATATCTCCTGGCGGTCCATCTGCTGCTGTAAACCGAGACAAGCTTATCCACATAAAAACAACTGCTTGAAAAACATAGGTACAGAGTATAGCCCCAGCCAAAAAAAATAAATAAGGTAACGACTTTTTCATTTTTCACCGCCTCATTCCACTCTTCATCAATAACACTATAAACCACATTTTATATTTTTTCCTGAGTATTCCTTCTTTTTTTCTTCAATCAACGTTTCGTAGAAGGATCTTCGCACCAAGCGGCACTCCGACGCCGTAAATGACAACGACCTCTAGTTGAAGTTGGCGATAAGTATGCGCTCTTAGAAAAACTGTTCCCCAATATAATATAAACAGCAATTGCAGCGCTACCATGATAAAAATTGATTCGTGTAATGTATCCTCAGCGGGGGTTACGTTTGGAAAGTTAGTAACCTTAAGGTTACTAATTAAAGCTAAAGTGCGTACTTTTCTAATGCGCTTCTTTTAAGCTATGATTGACATTATTCAAATTTGAAAACAGGAGAATGGATAAAATGAAGTATAGGCGCGTAGGGAAAAGTGGAATCAAGGTCAGTGAAATCGGGCTCGGCAGTTGGCTGACGTATGGAACAGCTACCGAGAAGGAAGCGGCCGATGCTTGCATCCGGCAAGCATTCGATAGCGGTATTAATTTCTTTGACACGGCTAACGCATATAATCGAGGAGCCGGCGAGGAAGCGATGGGAGCCGCTTTGAAGCCGTACCCGCGCTCCAGTTATGTGCTTTCAACGAAAGTCTTTTTTCCGATGGGAAAAGGCCCTAATGATCGCGGTCTTTCCCGCAAGCATATCATGGAGCAGTGCAACGCCAGCTTAAAGCGGTTAGGTGTCGAATATATCGATATTTATTTCTGCCACCGCTTTGATCAGGAGTCACCGATAGAAGAAACGCTGCGCGCGCTCGACGACCTGACGGCGCAAGGGAAAATTCTGTACGCAGCTGTCAGTGAATGGAGCGCTGCACAGATTGCCGAAGCATCGGGTATTTCCGAACGTTTGAATCTGCGTCCGCTTGTCGCCAACCAACCGATTTACAACATGTTTGAGCGTTATATTGAGCGGGAAGTCTTGCCGGTCAGCGATAGAGCCGGCATCGGGCAAGTTCTGTTCTCGCCTCTTGCGCAAGGGATTCTGACCGGCAAATACAAGCCGGGAGCGGAGCTTCCAGCGGACAGCCGGGGGGCGAACGAATCCGTGAACGGCGTGTTGAAGAGCTATCTTCGCAATGATGTCCTTGAATGCGTGTCCCAGTTGGACCGTTTGGCACAGGATGCGGGAATAACCTTGGCACAGTTGTCGCTGGCTTGGGTACTTCGGCATCCTGGAGTCTGCTCCGCTTTGATCGGCGCTTCCCGTCCCTCCCAGATTCAGGAGAATGTAAAAGCCGTCGAAGTTGCGCTCACGAACGATGTCTTGAACGAAATCGAGCGAATTTTGAAAAGCGTAGAAGGCTTCGCTCCGCTGCGCTGATTCGGTCTGTATGATTCAAACCTCGCACAAAACAGCCTTAGTTTGGTATTTCACCGAACTAAGGCTATCATAATTTGACGGGTTGTTCATCTAAGGCGGAATCCAATCTTAGCCGCTGGTTTGGAACTTTGAGAATTTACCAAGGCAGTTTCTGCCCCATATGAATAAACGAACCCGTTTCGAAATCATCGCCCTCTAAAGACAAATCCACCTGCGTCTTAGCGCCTTCCGCAACCTCCATGTCCGAATGGAGACTATTCGAAGAATTAAATTCCGAGTTAAACGAAAACGGCTCAATGAACGGCTTGTCGCCATTTATCGATTCTCCGGAGGCTGCTGCTTACCAGCATTTAACGGATATGAGAGACACTAATTCAAAAAAACCATTAATATCGAAATGTAACGGACGTGAGAGACGTTATTTCTAATAAATCAAAGGGAATATGGCAAAAATCCGCCCTATAAGGCTTCTCATATCCGTTAGATTTTTAAATGCCTCATTTTAGGGATGATAACGCCTCTGACGTCCGTTAAACCGTTAGCCACGAGACCTAAGCCGATGCTTAACATCATTCCACTCTTCATCAATAACACTGTAAACTACATAATCTAATCCATTATATTTTTTCCTAAGTATTCCTTCTTTTTGGGCTCCCAATCGTTCGATCGCTTTCTGAGAACGGGTATGGGTCGCCGTTGTAATCATTTCAACACGAACAGCTTTCCATTCTTCAAAAGCATATATAACAAATACTTGCACTCTGAATTTACCAAAGTTCGCCACACTTCAGGAGAATACCATGTCCAACCGATATTCAAATTCTTATGTACGGAAGATATTCTCAAATAGCGGGTCATCCCGACCATTTTGTTTAGCGTTTTATCGTATACGGCATAAGGAAATTCCTCTCCGCGTTCCCTTGCTATTATCGCTGTACGTATGAAGCTCTGCATTTCATTCATATTTTGTATTTTAGTCGGAAGGTTTTCCCAGATTAGCGGAGATTGCGAACACTGGTGCAAGGAATCCGCATGCTCCAATTCAAGTGGGATTAATGTTACTCTTTCACCTTCTAATTGGATAAAATTCATTGCCTATCTCCTTCCGTTGCTCTATCTAATCGAAGTACTAGAAGCTGCCCCATTAACAAAACAAAGGAGCAGCCACCATCGCATACTGCTCCTTGATCGAATCGCACTCGGATTCCGAGTTAAAAAAAGACCAGTAAAAAATCAAGCGAAACAACAGCAACTGCAGCGTGAAGTAAAATCGTCATCCAAACCTTTCGGGGCACCTTGAAATCTTGAATCAACATCACGACCGACCATACGAAAATAACCAGCAGAGCAATTTGAACTAAAAAGCTAGGCATGATATAAGAACCTCCCCTATGCTTGTCATCATTCACTATATGATGATCAAGCGGGAATCGTTCTAGTTTATTTATGGAGACATCATCGATTCCGCGAAAGCAACATGCTTAATGAGATTCGGATATTCCTCAGGGGTTGCGCCATCTTCTACGCACCAGCATATTCCCATTGCCGTTTCCACAAATAGACATTGCCTCAATATATCGTTTGGAATATGAAGAATTTCTTCAAAGCGGTCAATGATATCGTTTATTTTGCTAGCTAATTCCGTCGTTATTTCATCGCCAAATTCATTTAATATAAAACGCGGAACATCAAATACGGGATCTCCTATTACGCCTTTAGGGTCTATAATTTTATACTCTCCATTCGTACCCAGCAAAATATTATCATGGTGAAAATCGCCATGAAGCAGCATCTTTTTCGAATATAGAGCAGAAACCGATAAGCAAATCTCATTTGCTTTTTTCATATATTCATATAATGGTTTGCAATCCTGCCGCTTGCTCATGTATTCCGTTATCCGGCCAACCCACCCTGTATACGTCGGATATATTTCTGAATGATCGGGCGTTACATGCAAGCCCTGATACAGGGAACAAAATACGGATAATCTTTTATCGAGAGAGCTCTCGTCTCTTAAAGGAGTCCCGGGCTGTACACACTCTTCAAGAATGACGCCGTTTTCAATATCAGCATCAAAAACCTTGCAAAATCGTCTGCCGTTATATTGGCGTAAAGCTTTACATTCCGTTTCTATTTCACCTGAAGAAGGATTACCTATTTTAAGCACTGCGCTTCCAAAGCTTTCTGAATGGCATTTAAAAACTAAGTTTGCGGAATAGGAAGGAATCAATTGGAATGAGGTCAACGCCCATTTAGCGGCATAGGCTTCAATATCCCTCAGAACCTTTTCATAAAAAGCTTTACCGAATCGATTTATGATATTTTCCATTTCTTTTTGACTGAAATTATAATGCTTATTCATTATTCGGATCGACCTCCGTCCCTTTTTTTTCAAATTGACTTAAATGTAAAGTCTCACTCTTATTATTCCATTTTATAATGACCATCATTTTTTCATTATGATTCCCGACAATATCTTGTATCAAGTCCCCCTCAAATTGTATTGGAAAATGAGTTTTATCTATTTTATCGTAACGAAGTGTTTCCGCTATGTTCCCATTTCTCGTGCCGTATGAAAATACAATTTCTTGGGCTGCTAATAATTCAGAAATGCTGCCTTTGTAGAAAAAGTTGATTTCCACGTTTTCTTTCTCTGTTGGAGTAACATTTGTTTTATATTGAGCATCCCAATTTTCGCCTTCCGCATAAAAAATAATTTCCGCATTTTTCTGCTCGTTACCTGAACATCCGGAAACCAAAAAAATAAGAGCAGCTATTAATAAATAGCTTAATCCTAATCTATTCGAGTTCACAAATCCTCCTCCTTCTCGCAATTCTGTATATAGCTATCCTCGTTATTTAGACGCAACCCCGCATGGTAAGTTTCACCAGAATAATCGTTATTATAGAAAAGGCCCATTTTATTAAAAAATCAATGTACGAATTTCGGCGGCATCCTTTTATGGAAACGATATAATTAAACCAGCGATAAAGTAAGGAGGAGCGGAATGATAACGACCGAACTTAAATTGGAGTATTATCAGGCATTAATCCATAAAAAATCAGAATATGAAGGTGTTTTCTACGTAGGAGTCAAGACAACCGGCGTATTCTGCCGACCCACATGTCCGGCAAGAAAACCAAAATTCGAAAATTGCGAATTTTACGATACGGCTAAGCAAGCGCTTCTCGCTTCATTCCGGCCCTGTCAACGCTGCCGCCCGCTCTCGCATCCAAATCATGTCTCAGAGCTTGTTCAACTGCTTGTTAATGCCGTGGAAGAAAATCCAGAACAACGATGGACGGAGAACGACTTTCGGAAACTGTCCGTAGATGCAGCAACCGCGCGCCGCCAGTTCAAAAAGCGTTTTGGCATGACTTTTGTAGAATATGCCAGGGCCAGACGCATGGGCATCGCAATGAAGCAGATCAAAGCGGGTAACGCTGTAATTGAAGCGCAACTAACCGCCGGCTACGAGTCCAGCAGCGGTTTCAGGGACGCGTTCTCACGCATTATGGGGGCGGCGCCAACTCTTCTTGGCGATCATCATATTTTAAAGGCATCATGGTTGGATACGCAACTTGGGCCGATGATTGCCATCGCGGATGAAGAAGCCCTTTATTTGCTCGAGTTCGTTGACCGCCGAGGCTTAGAGCGCGAGGTCGAACGACTTCGATTAAGAACAAAATCAGCAATTATTCCGGGTCACACTGCGCCCATAATTTCGATTCAGAGTGAATTGGAAGATTATTTTAACGGCAAACGCTTTGAATTCAAAACGCCTTTGTATTTGCTGGGATCTTCTTTTCAAAAAGAGGTCTGGGAACAGCTGAAAAAAATCCCGCCCGGACAAACTTCAACCTATGCCGATGTCGCAGCAGCGATTGGAAGACCCAGCGCTTATCGTGCCGCAGCTCAAGCAAATGGCGCCAATCAGCTTGCGATTGTCATTCCTTGTCACCGCGTCATCAACTCAAATGGCGAATTCGGCGGTTACGGCGGAGGATTATCCCGCAAACGCTGGCTGCTGCAGCATGAAAAAGAAGGTCTATGATTGCATCTTATTATTAGGAGGTTATGACGTGATTTATGTGGTTAGACATGGACAAACCGATTTGAACAAAGAAGGAAGACTTCAAGGAAGACAAGGGCTGCCGCTAAATGAATATGGCATCGAGCAAGCCAGGTCGTTAAGAGAATCCCTTCAAAATATAAAGTTTGACTATGTATTTTCCTCCCCGCAAGAGAGAGCTGTTCAAACGGCAGAATTAGCAACGGGCGTAAAAGCAAAAGTTGATCCGAGACTGGATGTCTTTGATTTAGGTGAAGCCGACAGCCTAAAAAAAGGCGAAGTTCAAATGGTTGGGGGAGTCCCTGATTCTAGTATTTATAAAGGAGTCGAAGAAATCCATAGCTTCATTAAACGGGTTTTTGAATTTATGCAGGAACTTAAAAATGAATATGGTTCGAGAGATATAAACATTTTATTATCTGGACACAGATGTACAACCGGTTGTATCGGCGCTTATTTTGAGGGCATACCGGAAGACGGGAACATTTTGAAATTCTCATCGGATAATGGTCATTATAAAGTGTATACATTTTAAATATGTCAAAAAAAAGAGGAGCTGCTCCGAAGCAGTTCCTCTCGGTAGTTCTAAAGCTGGCTCCATATAAATGGCTCTAATCCTTTAGTTCAATACGATTACCTTCGGGATCAATAATAACGCCTATCGTTCCCCAATCAAAGGTCTTCACTTCGACGGGTACTCCGCGTGTCTCCAGTTCTAAAACGGCTGAAGCAAAATGATTAACGTTGAACCGAATGACAATTGGATTTTGTGCTCTTGTCTTCTCTTTATCCGAAGCCACTCCGTTATCTTCTAACATGAGATAACTGCCGCCGAAGTCCAAAATAGATAGACTTTCACCTCGTTGGCGGACATTCATGCCAAGCCGTTCCGAATAGAACGTTAACGCTGATTCGTAATCCTCGCAGAACAGAATAATTCCGGTCTCTTTAATATCCATCAGCTATCACCTCAACTTGTTTTATCAAGCATAGCTGATTTATTTTACGAAAGCGTCCGTACATTGTCGTATTTCCGTATTAAGTCAAAGGGCTGAGATTTTAGCGGCCTCTGCTGATTCGGAATGCTTTTTCAACAAGAATAAGAATTTGAATAGCCACGATAAGTCCGATGATATAGATTAGGCCTGCCGTGGAACGATCCCAAATCCGGCTAACCGTTTGAAACGCTTCGCTCCCTTCCGGCGTCAATCCTGCAGCGGCCAATTGCAGCATAAAATCGGGATTCCATATGGTTAAGTTCGAGAACATGATCAGTGCCAGGATGAAGTGGGCAGCATTGACCAGGATATCAAAGCCGATTAGCTTTATCGTCCATCTGCCCGCGATCAACTTCATCGTATCCTTCAGAACGCTTAAACCAAACACAGCCCAGATGAACGGCAGGAACCCGCTGAATACCTCTTCATTGAAAAATGGCGCTATCGTCGGGGAATTACTCTGAAATCTCCAAACTCCGAATAAATCGATTGAGAAGGTAAAGAGGACTAAGAACAATACAGTAAAGAGGATGCCGGCAATAGGATCGCTCCGTTTTATACGGTTCCGTTGATCGGGCAGGGGAGCTAACTCGGACGGCTTCCACCTATCTGAAGTCATGATCCCCAAATTCTCCTTCTTAACTCCCGCATACTCAACCAGGCCAAAGATGATCGTCACCCATGCGAATGCTTGGAAGCAGCCCATCAGGAGAGAAACCAGATTGCTTACAAAATGTTCAAGGATCTGGACGGGATTTATAATGGTTTCGATCAGGAACGTGACGGTCATAGCGATGCCAACGGACAGGAGTACGATTTTAAGAACAGACAGATAAGTCGTAAAGAGCTCGGGGCTGATCAAATATCTTTTTGTTCCCCGATATTTCTCCGCCAGCTCTCTTGGATTTCCAAGCTCAAGCAGCACCGCCTCTACATCCTCCGAAGTCGCTGCTCCTCCTTGGACACGATCCTCCAGCATATCCTCGATCAATCCCTGCAGCTCTTTCTCAATATCCGCTCTCTGCCGTTCAGGCAGCCTCTGTGTCACCGCATAGATATACCTTTTAACCAGCTCCATTGTCATTTCCTCCTTGAATTAAGCTATCAAGACTAACGACCATGCTCTTCCACTCCCGACAAAGCTGCTCATAAGCTTCTTTTCCCTTTGGACTTAGCAAATAGTACTTTCGAGGACGGGCCTCATTGGTATCCCATTTGCTCTCCAGTAGTTCTTGCTTCTCTAATCTGCGAAGGAGCGGATATAAGGTGCCGGGATCAATATTAATGCCCTTCTGTTCTAATATTGTGACTAATGAGTAGCCGTATTGGGGTTCGGATAACTGGCTGAGCACACCGATGATAATCGTTCCGCGCCGCAGCTCTTGCGTAAGACCATTGATTGTTTCTTTGATGTCCGTCATATCATCAACTCCTGTTTTTATTATACTGTATGTAACACACTATTGTACATAGACCAATAAGATTTTTTATAAATTATTATACCCCAGTGAATATAATAGCCTCTTTCCGGACAAAAAAAACCGCCATCCTTTATCGGATAGCGGCCGCGGCCAGTTGTACTATAATATGGAGCGTGCAGCGGCATTCACCTGCCGTAATTGGCGGGGGGAGCAGCCGTACTTGAGCCTGAACGTACGTTCAAAATGCTGCAGCGTATTGAAGCCGGAGCCGAAGCACACTTCCGTCACCGGCAGCTCGGAGCTCAGCAGCAGCGATCTGGCGAAGTTCAATCGCAGCTCCTGCAGGCAGCTTTGATACGTAAGACCGACTTGCTTTTTAAACATTTCACTAAAGTAATTCGCCGACAGTCCCGACAGATCAGCGATATGCTCTAAGGTCACCGGCTCGCGGAAGTGGTGCTGAAGGTACGACAGCGCCTTCTCTATCGAAGCATGAAGCGAGCCTGCCGCTCTAACCGGACTGCTTGTCTTTCGGCTATCGTTATTTCGGGATAGATCGATGAGCAGCCGCTCCACGCAGCCTTGAATGACGGCTTCGCTCTCGCGATCGCGATGGCGGGTTTCCGTCCAGATCCGGGCAAACTCGCGTTCCATATCAGCGGCCGACTCGCCTTCAAACGTATGAATCAGATTCGTCGAGCGCTCCAGCAGCCGACTTAGCAAACCGTCTTTTATCATATGTTCATGGAAAATAAAATTGTATAAATGAATCGTCTGTCCGTCATCCGGAATGATCTCGTGAAAATCCGCCGTCGACAGCAGGAACGTCATGCCTCTGGCCATCGGCATGGGGACACCGTTCACAATATGCTTGCCCGTCCCCGATTGAACGAAGGCCATCTCGAAAAAATCATGCCAATGCGTCGATATCGTACGGCCAATCTGATGCTTGAACATTTGGTAAGGGGACGGCAAACTTAAGAAATTTTTACTGAGCAGCCGCTCAGGCGTCCTATTTCCCTGCAAGTTGCCGCCCCCTCGTTCCCCTGTTATTTAATAAGTACCGACTTTGCATGTTGCGCAAAATGATCGGTCATCCATTGATTCACTTCCCACAAATCAGCGACGGGCTCATTCGTATAAGGAATGGTCGGCATATAGCCCGGAGGCCCGAATTCCGCCGTAAATGTCGCTTCCGTTTTTCCCTGGCTTTGCTGATGCTCCAGCATGCGTCTCCACCAGCCCATAAACAAGGATAGCTCCGTCTTATATTCAGGCGCTGCCGGGTGAGAGACTTGAGGGCCTTCCGGGTATCCGACCCGCCCGTGAATATGAATGGTTCGCGAGATCGCTAGCGCGATGGCATCCTCCTGGTCATCAAGATGCGATTCGCATACATTCATCCAATGGCTGAAATCCGCCGTGATGTGGAGCGAAGGGAATTTCCTCAGCAATCGCGCGGTCGTCCATGGCGTGAACATCGCCCTCTGCCGGTGCGTCTCGTGACCGACCGGAATGCCGAGGCGCTGCTCGACGGCGAGCGCCTCTTCGAAGAAACGGTCCTGCTCCTGCTCCGTCATGCAGTCACGCGCAGAGTGCGATACGATGAGTAAAGGCTCGAATGCTGCCGCGCGTTCCGCCTGTTCGGCAAAGCTGCTTATATGATCGTTTTGCGTAAAAATTTGCGGAATGTAAGCGAACTCATACCGTTCCAGCAGCGATCTGAATAAGGACTCATTCTCCGGCGACGGCATAGGCCCTTCAATGCCATTATAGCCTGCTGCCGCTATTCTCGACAATTGCTCCTCGTACGTGCCTTCCAATCCCCACAATGCTTTGATCAGATTAAGCTTCATACTGAACCTCCTAGGGTAAGTTTGCTTACGCATTCACGAAACGGTTCCCGGCAAGATCCTTGCCTCTGGCCAGCCAAATTTTATGATTCGCATTTTTTTCTTCAATCACCTTAGCTTCCGTCGAGAAATAACGCATCGTATAGCCACAGCGGCGAAGAGGACTTTTGTTCGGCGCGGCCCCATGAATGATTCTGGAATCATGCAGCGAGCATTCGCCGGGCTCGAGCTCGAAATAGACGGCCTTCGAATCATCAACCTTGCGGATTTCCGTTTCAAAAATGTTCTCGTTGCCGTCCACCTGATCATACTCGGAGAAGCCGTTGTTATGCGTTCCCGGTATGACGCGCATGCACCCGTTTTCCTTTGAGCTGCGGTCAATCGCCAGCCAGACGGTTACGATTTTGTCGAAGCGGTCCAGTCGCCCGTTCCAATACGCGGAATCCTCATGCCAAGGCGTCTGCTTGCCGATGAGCGGCTCCTTGCAAATAAAGTGGCTGGACCACAGTCCGATATTCGCCCCGATAATCGGCTCAACCAGATCAAGCACCTCATCGCTCAGCAAAAATTTCAATAACCGCTCATCGCGAAAATGCGGCGTATCCAGCTCGCTGTTCAGCCTTCTTCCGACCTGCTCCCACTGCTCTTCAAAAATATTCGACAGCTCCGTCATTTTATCCTGGCTGAATAGCTGCTTTTTGTACAGGGTGTATCCGTACCTTTCGTAATGCTCGACCTCCGCGGTTGACAGGTTTACAGTTGGCATTTGCATTCCCTCCGAATACGCATAGGATATTTTCATATTTCCTATAGTAATTGCTTCCCTGTTTGATTGCTTCCTATGGCTTCAGATAAAGTAAACATATTTTCGGATTTGGATTTCTTTTATGGATTAGGCCTGCGCCGTTTCCCGGTTCCGATCTTCACATAGACTATCCCGTACATCCATCGCTCAGGAAAATCCTTATTGCTGAAAGGAAGTATCCGATGAAGATTTTAGCCATTGCCCCAGATAAACTGCCGCTCCCGCCAATCAAGGGAGGATCCGTCGAAGCCGTGATGCATAATATTTTTACTAGAATGGCCAAGACGGAACAGGTAACTCTGGTCAGCTGCACGCACGCGAGATTACCCAAAACGAATACGGCTGCAAGCGGAAGGCTGAAATATATACGTTTCCCCTATCCCGGCGGCAGCACATACATCCATACGGCTATGAGAAAATTAAGAAAAAGCAAATTCGATGTCATTCAAATTGATAACCGGCCGACCTTTCTTCCCGCGATACGAAGAGCATTCCCAAGAACGCCTATTATTCTGTCGCTCCACTCTCTTCATTTCTTATCCCAATTAACGCGCAGCCAAGGAAATGCCGTGCTTCGTCATGCGAACGGGGTGACATGCGTCGTCTCCTCGCTCTCCAATACGTTTAAAGCCAGATATCCGAGACACGCCGCAAAATTCAGATCGATTCTGCTTGGCGTCGACACCGTCAAATTCCGGCCAAGATCTCAAGCCTATAAAACCGCCATACGGAAGAGATATGGACTAAACGATACCTACAACCTTCTTTTTGTTGGACGAATCATTCCCAGAAAAGGACTTCATACCTTGGTGCAAGCAGCCGCACGGCTTCGAAAAACGAATAAGAAGGTCACGATCGTCGCCGTCGGCGCCTCCTGGCCGGGGACAAAGAGAGAAACCCCGTATATGCGTAAAGTAAGGCGGCTAGCCAAAAAAATGAATGTCCCGATCCGGTTCACCGGATATATCTCCCCGAGCAAAATACATGAAATGTACCATCTCGCCGATATATTCGTTTGTCCGACACAGTTCAAAGAAGGCTTTGCCTGCGTAAATTCCGAGGCGATGGCTTCCGGGATCCCGCTTGTCGCTTCCGCTCGCGGCGGCATATTGGAGGTCGTCCGGCATGGGAGCAGCGGACTTCTGGTCTCGGCCTATCGGAGTCCTGCCGCCTTCGCTAAAGCGCTGGCTCAAATCATGCACAATCCGGCTTTGGCCAAACGTCTTGCCGGCGGCGGAAGAGCCCGTGTCGTGTCGAACTTCAGCTGGGCAAGCACAGTAAGAAATTTAAAATCGTATTATCGGAGCAAAATGTAACGATGCGGATCCTCGTGACCGGCGGCGCCGGTTTCATCGCCTCGCATATAGCCGAACGTTTTGTTCATGACGGGCATCAAGTGACGGTACTGGATAACTTAAGCCATGGGAAAATCCGGCATATCCCCCCGCGGGTTCATTTTCTTCAGGCGGAGCTTGCAAGCCCGGAGGTCGAAGACCTCTTTAAGACGCTCAAGCCTGAGATCGTCTGTCATCATGCAGCACAAATCGACGTCGTCACCTCAATGAAGCAGCCGTTAGCCGATGCAGGCACGAACATTCTGGGGACGCTTGCGCTCTTGCTCCACTGCAGAAACTATGGGGTGCAAAAATTCATCTACGCGTCTTCCGCCGCTGTATACGGAACGCCAATGTATTTGCCCATTGATGAGAAGCATCCCGTCAAGCCGCTTTCCTGTTACGGCATTTCCAAGCATACGCCCGAGCATTATATCGAAGCCTTCTCGAATCTGTATGGTCTGGATTACACGATTCTTCGCTATGCGAATGTCTATGGGCCCAGACAGGATCCTACGGGCGAAGGCGGCGTCATCTCTATTTTTCTAAACAAAATAGAACGGGGCGAGGCTCCGGTTATATACGGTGACGGCCAGCAGACCCGGGATTTTATCTATGTCAAAGATATCGTCAGCGCTAACGCTGCCGCATTAACCAGAGGAAGCCGGCAAATTCTGAATGTAAGCTGTAATCAAGCCACCTCTGTCCTGGAATTGCTGCAGCTGCTTGCGGTCCTAACGGGCAAAACGATAGTGCCTGCTTACAAACCCGCCTTACCCGGCGATATCCTTCATAGCGTTCTAAACAACCGGGCAGCGATATCCGCGTTAAATTGGTCCCCCGAATATTCCGTTCCGGAGGGGTTAAAGGATACGCTCACCTCCCAATCAGGTTGATTCTTTAGCCTGGATAAACGAAACAGCCGGCCAGGATAGATCTATCCTGACCGGCTGTTGTTCTTCATTATTCATCAAACTTATATGACAAGGAAGCCTTCACTTCCAGCTTCCGGTTCCGGATCCATAATGAGCTAAGGAAAGCAACGATGCTTCCAATAAGCCCGAACAGGAATAAGTAATGGAAGCCGTCCAGCACATCGCTTTGCCCGTAGAGAAGAGCTCCCATCACGGTAACCCCGACGGCCGTGCCGATGTTGCGGCAGAACATAAGAAAGGAGGTCGCGATCCCCTTCTGATGAGGCTCTACCAGCTGCTGGGCGGATATCATCGATACCGTGGACGTAAGTCCGAATGCCAGCCCCATCACGGTCATCGCCCCGAGTACATACCAGAAGCCCGTGTCCTCGTTAATGAGGAAGAAGGTAATACCGGATAATACGAGCAAAATATTCCCGATCACCAGAAGCCTACGGTATCCGTATTTCAGCACCCACTTTCCGGCCGGCACCGATACGACCATCCAGCCGACCGCCATCCCGAGCAGGGCCAGACCGCTCATAAACAAGCTTTGCCCGGCGACATCCTGCAGGAACAGCGGAATGAAGCTGCCGATTCCGAACAGTGCCGCGCAAGCCGCAAAGCCGTTCACATTAATCCATCGGATCGTAGGATCCTGGATTAACGATAACGGAACAATCGGTGAGGTCTGCTTTTTCTCATAATAATAGAAGATAACCATAACCGCAGCTCCGAGCGCGGCGACAAGAAGCTGGTACTGCTCCAGCACCGTAACCAGCAGAATTAGCGTGACGCCGATGGCGAACAGCACGGCACCTATGTAATCGATGCTTGTTTTCTTCGGCGTGTATACCTCTTTGTAAGGCAGCAGCGTCACGAACGCCAGCAGGCATACCGGCAGATTCACATAAAAAATCCATCTCCAGCTCATATATTCCACGAAAAAAGCTCCCAATAACGGAGCGAGAATCGCCGATAGCCCCCACATGCCCGTGAACAAGGCTTGAATCTTGCCCCTCTTCTCCACGGGAAACAGATCGCCGGCAATAATCATCGGAAACGGCATCATAATACCGGCGCCGATCCCTTGCACCGCCCGGAAGATGACAAGCTGCACCATGCTCTCCGAAATGCCGCACAGCAGCGAGCCTGCCAGAAAAAATAAAATACCGAAACCAAAAACATGCTTCCTGCCGAAAATATCCGAAATTCTTCCCGCCACCGGGGAGAGCACCGTGCAAAAAATCATGTACGACGCGAACGACCAGGCATACAGGTCGAACCGGCCAAGCTCCTCGGCGATGATCGGCATCGTCGTGTTCATAATCGTCGTATCAATGGAAGCGACCAGCATCGCCAATACGATGCTGACCATCACCGTCGTTCTGCTTTTCATTCTGACACCTCTCTCACACAGGCCCGCTTATGGAATTGTCATTTTCACACAGCCGACTGGCTCTACTCCTTACGGAACGCTTCATTGTAACAGCGCCTGCAGACCGGCTTATAATCCTCGTTGCCGCCGATTTGAATCTGTTCGCCCGCATTCATCGGCTGTCCGTCGTTGAAGCGGATGACCATCGTTGCTTTACGGTCGCAATACCAGCAAATCGTCTTGATCTCCTCGATCTTATCCGCCTGCACGAGCAAGTTGTAGCTTCCCTCGAACAGCTGGTTTTGAAAATCGTTCTTCAGACCGAAGGCCATCACCGGTATATTAAGCTCGTCCACAACCTGAGTAAGCTCAAGAATATGATGCTTCTTCAGAAACTGCGCCTCGTCGATTAGTACGCAATATATCTTCGAAGGCGCGGCGGCGGCGGTGAATTCCTTCACGCTTTCATAGAGATTCGTGTTCTCGTATACCGGAATCGCCGCCCGTTCGAAGCCGACGCGCGAACCGACCCGATCCTCGCTGCCCCTTGCGCCGACTGAAGGCGAATAAATAAGTACCGGCTTGCCCTGCTCCTCATAATTGTGGGCAACCTTAATAATTTCAAACGACTTGCCGCTGTTCATCGTTCCGTATTTGTAATACAACTGTGCCAATCCAATCTCCTCCACTACCCGTTCAGTATTCCTATTATACAGGAAGAAGGCGTGTGCCAAAATAGCAGGAGCAATAATTATTAATTGGCTGCCTCTGCAGCATTTTTATTCGATTCTTCCTTTTCGCCAGACAAGAACCAGCCGCCTAGGGCAATGAGAATGAGCACCAGGTAGAAGGTCGCTTTCCAGGCCGTAGAATGGGCGAAGCCGTGAGGAATGACATCTAACGACGGATGAGACAGCGTCACGACCGCCAATTTCACGCCTACCCAGCCGACGATTGCGAATGCGGCGGTTTCTAGCCCCGGCCTGCGCTCAAGGAGCTTAACGAATACAGTCGCCGCGAAACGCATAATAACAAGTCCGACAAAGCCGCCTATAAAAATAACGATGAAATGACCGCCGTCCATCCCCCCGATTTTCGGAAGATTCGTAACAGGAAGCGCAACCGCAAGCGCGACTGCGGCCAGAATCGAATCGACGGCGAACGCGATATCCGCAACTTCAACCTTGAGGACCGTTACCCAGAAGCTGCTTCCCTTCTTGGCCCCGGTATCTTCTTTCTTCACCGCCGCGTCGACATTCTGATCCGCTTTCTTAACGATCGCTTTTCTGAATAGATGATTCATGGCGACGAACAACAGATATAAAGCTCCGATCGCCTGTACTTGCCATACATCCACGAGAAACGATATGGCGAACAAGGAACCGAACCGGAATATGAACGCTCCGGCCAGACCGTAGAATAAGGCCTTCTTCCGTTCCTTCTCGGGCAAATGCTTGACCATGATCGCGAGGACTAGCGCGTTATCTGCGGCAAGCAGCCCTTCAATGGCAATAAGAACGAGCAGCACCCAACCATACTCCAACAACAAACCTAACTCCATCCTGATTCCTCCTCGTTTTTTCGGTTAGCAGGCAACAAAAAAGAGACCTCTGCCTTGGATAGGCAAAGGTCTCGCTAACAACGTTGCAACGTTGCCAATAAAGCCGGAGAAGTGTATTCTCGTATTGACGACTTTATTGTGGCAGCTACTCCCCTTTGTTACTATTGCTAACCTGATACACTGATTTGTGCGGTGTTGCATACAAGTTGATACGTATGGAGGTAGAGACGGTTTCTTTTTTTATATCGCTTACCGGTAATTATTCTAAAAAACCTTTTGTCGCAGCCGCCGGAATTTCAGCTTGAGCCGCCCCGGATCCGGCTTGAATACCGAGACGTTGTCCAACCTGCTGGTTGATCTGCGTCATCTTCTGCGTCTGCTGAGATACGGTTTGAATAATTTGACGGTTCGAATTCTCGTACTTGTCCATTGCCGAGAACAGATCCGACATCGCGCGTTCTACCAGCTCCATGCTCATGGCCGGCTTCGTCAGCGCCTGATTCGCTTTCTCGCTTGTCTCATTCAGAAGGCGGGCGTTCTCGGCGAACTGGTTGCCCAGCATTTCGTTCGTCGAATTAACGGCCTCGATCGCTTTCATCTGATCGTCAATCGCGCTGGCAATCAGAACGGATACCGACATCAAGTGCTGCGTCTTATCGATGGAGCTGTCCAGCGCGTCCATCAGCTTATCGTTCGTGTCGTTAATGATATCGGTCGCGGCAATGGCTTGCTGGTACAGCATGATCATTTCCGTATACGTTTGAAGCTTCGTGACGACCTTCCGGAGCCCGCGTTCCAGATACGTCTTGCGGTGCTCGTTCTCCGGCTTGGCGATTTCCTCCTCGAACATTTGCTTCAGGCGATTGCCGTATTCCACCAGCAGTTGCAGATCGTAAACATTGTCCAGACTGCTCCGCTTCAGGTTTCTCATGTGGACGACATTTTCTTCCAGGTTATCCCGGCCGTCGCGCAGCGACTTCACGATGACCTGGACGTTTGTTTTGGCCGATTGGTATTTATAAATATAGTTCTTCATCGGCGCCTTGCGAAGCAGCTTCTGAACAAGCGTAAGCTGCTTGCTCCGGCTAAGATCCTCGACCTCGCTGCGCAGCTTCAGCATATTGTTCGCCACCTCGTTGCGCTTGCCGGACATAAGATCCGACAGCGGCCTCTCCAGCATCGTAAGCGTCTGGCCGGAGCGCTCCAGCGTCTTCTGGCCTTTCTTCGTAATCTCATCCATCAAGGAATCCAGATTGGCGGGATCCGTCGTCGCTACCTTCTGCATCGTGCTTTGCACTTCTTGCTCCAGCTTGTTCAGATCCTCGTTTTTAATCGATACGAGCTGTGTTGCCATTGGTTATTCCCCCTTTATTAGTCGTTCAATCGATATCGCTGCTGGATTAATTCAGCCTTCGTGCGAAGCTCCATCAGGTCCTACTGTTCGATGGTCTTCGTGTAGAAGGTCAGCTTCGAGTCAACATCCTTTATGCCGTCAAGCAGCAGGCGGCGGTTTTGCCGCTTGGCCTCGCCGCTGAGCCGCAGGAACGGATTAATGGTCGAATTCAAATCCTTCCTGACCAGGCGGACGATATTATGGTTGATGCTTGAATCGCCAAGCGCGACCAGGTCCGGAATTAATCGGTTGAGGCGCGCAAGCAGCGCAAGCGTTTTCTGAACGATCTCGTCGTCCAGATTATTCTGCTCGCCTTCCAGCAAAATCATATCTTCGATGATTCCGATATATTCCAGAGCGGAAGCAAGCTCGGGATCCTGAACCGGCGCCGGCGAAGCCGCCTGCTCGGCCGATTGCGAAACACTCGGCTGAGGCGAGCCTTGCTGACCCGGGACCGATGCGGCAGCATTCGTCTGCTGCTGAAGCTCCTGCGGCCTTGACTGCTGCCCGTTCGCAAGCGTTCCTTCTGCGGTTTGCTTCCCATTCCGCCCGTTCCAAACCAAAGCCCCGAATAAGCCGATCGCCGGTATGGCTATTGCGATGTAGGGAGAAGAGGTTACCCAATATACGACAAGCGCAACCGCGTAGCTTCCCAGCGCGATACCTGCCGTCTTCTTCGTCGTACTTTTCATGTCGCACCTCCAGCCTGACTATGCAGGAATTGAAGCCTAAGCCTGTATACCTCTATCAATTATCTCGTTTTTTGGGCCAATAAGTCAATTTCAAAATCAGGCTGCTTCATAATCAGCGGCTGCTCCACATATCCGGCCTGTATGCCGAACCGCGGCGCCGGAGGCTCAATCGCCTTTCCCTGCAGCGCCTGCACGGCCAAATAAGGCATATTTACGCCGGATAGGCAAGTAATATATAGTCCGCCCGACATGCGAGGGTTGATCTCAAGCAATTTGGGAATGCCGTTGCTGTAGCGTACCTGAATGTTAAAGGCATATGGAATCCGCAGCGATATTGCAATCCGTTCCGCCATTTCGAGCAGCTCCGGCACCGCCTCCAGCAAATACGTCCGGCCGGTCGATTTGCGTCGCGGAATCGCCGTTATCAAGTCGCCCTCCGCAGTCGCCACGCAATCGATGCTGTATTCGACGCCGCTAAGCAGCTCCATCACCATCAGATTGTCAAAGCGTTCCACGCTCGACAGCGTATCATAAGCCTGTTGAAACGACGTAGACAGCGTCACGTAACCGTACAGCTCGCGCAGCGGATCCCGCTCGTCATCGATGATCCGGAAGCCCATGCCGCCCTCCGATTTCGTCGGTTTAAAGCAGACTCTATGGCCCGCGGCCGTCAGCTCCTCATAGGCGCGTTTGAACTCCCCTGCCGTATTCGCGACGCGGTAGTCCGGAATGGCCACCAAGCCTTTGCCCTCGACCGTCTCATAAAATTTATCCTTCTCGACCATCGAATCGAGCAGCGCGATATCTCGGCATACCATAACCTTCGTACCAATCTCATCGAACAAATGCGCATATCTCGATATTTCTTCCATATGAAGGCGCGGAATGAACAGGTCGATCCGATTCTCCCTGCAATAATCCACGCAGAAATCGACGTAGTCCCGCCCGACAACGGCCGGCTCCGTTCCCGGATGATCGGAAGCCACCAGCGACATATGGTTTATGTCGGGATGCGTTCCGAAAAACTCGAATTTCTCACCGTCCGGATTTTCCCTGATCATATTAATGTAATGATAAGCGACCGAAAACCATCGATTCATATAAACTCGCGTCATGGCTGAATACCTTCTTCCTTCTCATTAAGAATGGTTTACCGGTTCCGGCTGAGCTTCCCTGAGGCATCCCGGATAATGGCTTCCAGAAGCTCCTCCGAGGCATATGCCCCCTGTGCCGTTGTAAAACGGATATGCGGATGCGAAGAATAAGAGCGCCCAAGCTCGCCGTGAACCGGCGCGATCGCATAATCGGCCGCAAGGAGAAGGCTTTCGTCCAGCAGACTGTCGCCCGCGGCATAGACATAATCGGAAGCGAGCTTCTCCTTCACGTATTGAAGAGCGGCCCCCTTGCTGACCTTCTCGGGAACGAGATAAATCTTCCTGCCTTGAAGCGAGTAGCTCCAGCCTAGCGATACGAGCTGACGCTTCAGCTCCTCCAGCGCGCCGAGCGGCAGGTTATCCCGCTCCACGACGATCGAATAAAACAAATCATCGCAAAGGTCGGTTGACTTCACCCAATGCGAGGACGCGATTTTGCCAAACAAAGCCGCGATTTCGGAGCTTTCCGCGCAATGATGCTTTACGGACTCCCGCACCAACTGGTGCCACTCCCGATCGATACGTCCTTCGGCAAAAATCGTTCCGCCGTTGCTGACGATCGCATACTCCGGCCGCAGCTGCTCCTTAATGCCGAAGATCCGGTCGTACTGCGCCGGGATCCGGGTCGTAACCGGCACAAAACGAAGCATCCCCGCCAGCTGGCGCAGCTTCTCGGCCGCGGGCTTCGTCATATACGAAATATGCCTGCCCTCATACAGCTCGACCGGAAGCATGTCTTCCAGCTCGATGTCCCCCTTGGAGCGCGCCGAATAGATCAGCGTTTGGTCCAGATCGCTTGCAAATATCATTCGCTCTCCCCCTTCAAGGCTTTAATGATCCCGCAGCAGGAATAAGCCATGGACGGATATTCTTCAATAGGCACGCCGCGTTCTTTCGCCAGCAGAAGAATATGCTTCAGGTTGGGGTTGTCCAAGCGGTCGACGAGTATTTTCCAAGGCACTCTGCGCAGCAGCACCCGGGTTGTCTCGCCTACCCCGGGCTTGATGAGATTGATGTCGGCTATGCCGAACTCGCTCTGAATGCGCTCAATATCCTTTATGCCCTGCCAGGTTACAAGGCGCTCCTCCGGATGCATGCCGATTTGCTCCGCCGCGCGCTTAGCGCTTTCTGTAACCTGATCGAAGCACGATGAAATCGTATCGACAAACCGATTGGACAGATCGGCATTGCTCCATTCGCGATAGTATTTGGCCCCGTGGAAGTCTTCCGGCCCGATAAGATCGCTCCGCAATACCGTCCGGCTGATAAGCCCGGATACGGTGGCGTTCAGACAGGCGCTCGGGATAAGAAAGTCCTCCCTCGTTCCGAACGTATCCGCGCAATAGCCGGGGTCGGCCAGCACGGCAAGATCATCGTCGAACGCAAGGCCGTACTTCCGCTTCATATTGGCGCATGCCGCGTTAAGCACCTTTCGAATGGCGCCTTTGCCCGTCCATCCGTCCACGAACTGCACCCGCTTATCCGGATGGTTCTGATGCATATACAGCAGCGCGTTCTCGTCAATCCCTTTGCCCCGGATAATCGACAGGCTGTAATGCGGCAGCGAAATGCCGTAAACCTGCTTTATATATCGTTTGATCAATACGCCGACCGGCGTTCCGCCCCTGGCCAGAGAGGCCAGCACAACGTCGAAGCCGTTCTTGTCCACAATCATTTCCGCCGCCGTCCCGACGGCTCTGGCAACCGTTAAGGCCGAATCGCGCAGCGTATCGTGAAACAGCTGAATATATTCGGGCGTCGGCCGGTATTCAACCGGCAGGCTTTCGGAATAATGCCCGCCCGATTGCATGGCCGCCTCCCGCTCCTCGGTGCGCCTCTCGAGCGAAATCCCGCTGAGATCCTTCAGCAGGAACACGACGTCCTCCCGCGAATAGCTCCCGATCGGTGCCGGCGCCGCTATCCTTTTGGTGCTGCAATAAACAATATGGATACGCGGTATCCCAAGCGCCGACAGCGCGTCCAGCAGCTCGTTCAGCCGTCCGGCCGGCATCTCCCGTTCCATGAACAGGAACATCTCGTCATAGCGGCCGCGCGGGATGTTATACATAAAGTTCGTCACGTCCGGCTGCTCGGGCGAAGCGAAGCGGCAGGCGGAATGTACCGCGTACTGCGGCTCTTCATAAGGATGAATCGGGCTGCGCGTGCTGGATTGGTACCAGGCGTCCAGGCCGAGCGAGCTTAGCTTCGACGCGATTCTCATCGGAAGGTACATGAACTCTCCCGTTCCCATGCACAGCGTCCTGCCGCCCAAGCTCCGCTTGATTATTACATCCGCGGCGCGGTCGATCTCCCGGTCCA
The DNA here is from genome assembly GCF_000422465.1 of Paenibacillus harenae DSM 16969. Lineage (GTDB taxonomy): Bacteria > Bacillota > Bacilli > Paenibacillales > Paenibacillaceae > Pristimantibacillus > Pristimantibacillus harenae. The sequence continues at coordinate 66,244 of NZ_AULV01000015.1, forward strand.
GCCGCAGGCTGTCCTCCGCCGCAAGCCCGAAGCGCCCCGTATGCTTCAGATAGGGCACATCGCCATCAACCGAGGGCACATTCTCAAAGCAATTACCCATATGAAGAAATTCAATCTGCGGTTTATCACGCTGCTCATCCCGCTCGTCAAGCCGGCCTGTACTCTCGATTGGTGCTCCTTCTATGGAAATAACGCCGGATACGAGCGATAAGCATTCGATGCCGATGCCGAGCTCTTGCTCCACAGCGCCGAAGCGCTCCGTATCCGATTGAGAGCGCCAATCGAGCAGGCTTGCGACCACATAATTTTTCTTGCCGTACCTCGTATGCAGATCGTGAATGATATTTAGCGCGGTTTTGCCGGTCGTCAGCTCATCGTCTACGAGAATGATCGTCTCGGCCCGCTGGAATAGCGACGGATCCGCTGCATAACAGCGATGCGTTGTCGCATGGGAATGCTCCTCTTCGAAATCGATGCAGGAAGCCATGTAGGCAATGCTCTCCCTCGTCGTATGGAGATAGGAAGCATCCCCCTCGAACATATCGAACATGCTGTGGCCGAGCGCCGTCGCCGTCTCCGCGAAGCCGATGAACAACGTCTTCCCGTCCACATTCATCTTGTTTCTCTTCATCGTGTCATAGACGTCCTGCGCGGCTTCCGGCGATTCGAACGCATCTACGATTTGCTCGATCTGCACCGGCAGCGTCCCGCCCTTGTGCTGACGATAGAGCAGGCCAAGCGAAGCGCCTGCCAGCAGCGATACATGAGGCCGAACGGGGATATGCTTGCCGAGCACCTTGCTGACGAACAGAAAGCTGCGTTTTTTATTGATTCTGGCTGCCATTTGAAAAAGCCGCTCCAGCTGAATATGAAACGGATTGTCCGTAAGATCGATCGTAATCCGTAAATCTCCAATAATATTAAACGATTGCCGGTTCCCGTTCTTGAGCGAGTAAGCAGGTGAAGTTTTGGTTTTCATTTAGCACCCCATAAATAGTTGCTCTTATCATAATGCGGTTTGCCCATGTCAAATGCGGTTTGAATTCATTCATTTTGTTCGAATAGCGGCTTTTCATAACGCCCAAGTCGCCTTGGCTGTTCTCGAGAATGTGCACCGCGTCCATGTATTCTTCGTGGGTGACGACATACATCGATTGCACCGGCCTGATATGCGTCGGGTGAATGATCGTTTTGCCGATAATGCCGTTCTCCTTATCCATCGCAACCTCGCGTATAAGCCCGTCCACATACCGGTTAATATAATCCATCCGCAGGATCCGCCCATGCTTGCCCATGCTTTCCTCGAATGGCGTCTGCCTCAGCTGCGGCTTGAAGACGCGCTCGCTTTTGAAATATTCCCAGACCGGTCCCGAAATGACATAATGGTTGTCCATCCGGCCGAATACGTTCACGATGTCCGCGATGCAATCCCTAATGACGCCGATATCGTAGATCGTATGATCCGGACTTCTTCGCAGCCCGAATAGACTTGAGAAATCCGTCGCTCCGATCCGGACATTAAGCACATATTCCTTGTAGGAGCGCAGCAATTCGGATATGCCGAGCAGCGTATCCAATCTTCTCTCGCGGTAGATGACCTCCGCGCTTTCCAGAATCGGCATGCCGTACAGCGCTCCCCGGGCCGTTCTGTTCCTTTGGTTGTACTCGGCCAATATCCGGAAATACTCCCCGCCGGTCTCGACATTAAACTTAGGAAAAACAAAGCCGGTTATATATACGATCTCTTCGCCAAAAAAGGAAAGCAGCCGTTTCAGCTGATCCACGGAACGCACCCGGATGAATAGAAGCGGTACGTTATCCGAATGAAGCTTGCCGATCAACATATATTGACCAAGCTTGACCAAGGTTTGTTTCAGCATATCCTCCGCGTAATCGATTTGATTATCGCCCACCGCATCCTCAAGGTCTATCACCATCGAGACAAGTCCCTCGTGTTTGCCGGCTGCTAAATCATTTGCGATCGTATCCCTGGTGGCAGGCATATACAGAGCTGCGCCAACCGCGTGAGCCAGCACTTCCTTATCGGCATCGTTGTCGAACGGCCTTGGCAGGGAGTAAAAGAAGGACTGTTCTTCTTCACTGGTAAGATAGTTAAAATACCTCAAAGGTTATTCCTCCTCCATAAAGATGGGCTTCACAAGCGCATAGTAGTAACTAGCGGTGTCGAATCGAGGGTTAAAAATATCCCTCATGTTCAGATGAGGGACTTCAGCATAAATTTCCGTTCTACGATGTTCCTATATTCGCCTAACATGGACAGCCTTCGATACGGACGGGAAAAGCTCCCGCTAATTTTGCCCCCATGCGCGCAGTTGAATTGGTAACCGTAACCTAATCTGGCGTTGTTCATAGGCATCTTGCTCATCACAGCAAACTTAGAAAGAGCTGGAGTTATTCCAGCTCCATGATCCCCCGCTTAGTTGGAGCAACATTAGCTGGAGCTTTTCCTTAAACCGACAGCCCGTAGTTGCGGCATACCGCCGCTAATCCTCCGGAGAAGCCGGATCCGACGGCTTGAAACTTCCATTCCGCGCCATGGCGGTACAGCTCACAGAATACGATTGCCGTTTCAATCGAGAATTCCTCGCCCAGATCGTAGCGGAGCACTTCTCTTCCTGTCGATTCGTCTACGAGACGCACGAATGCGTTGGAGATTTGCCCGAAGTTCTGATGCTTGGCGTCCGCGTCATGAATCGTTACGCTAATCCCGATGCGATGAATATGAGCCGGCATTTTCGTAAAATCAATCCTGATCTGCTCGTCGTCGCCGGCGCCTTCTCCTGTGCGGTTATCGCCCGTATGTTCCACCGCTCCGCCGTATGCGATAAGCGAGTTGTAATACACGATATCCTTCTCGTCCTTCGCCTTGCCGTCCTGATGCAGCAGAAATGCGCTTGCATCCATGTCGATTTCTCCGCCGCCGGTATACTTGTTCGTATCCCAGCCTAAACCGAGAACGGCCTTCGTCATGCCCGGATTCGTTTTGGTAAGATCGATACGCTGCCCTTTGGAAAGATTAATGGACATTGCTACACTCCTGCTCAATTAGGTTTGAATTCCGAAATCAATGCACAAGCCCGACAACCCGTTCTGATAACCGCTGCCGACCGCGCTGAATTTCCATTCGCCGTTGTGACGATATAGCTCGCCTACGACAACGGCCGTCTCGACCGAGAAATCCTCGCCCAGATCATAACGGATCAATTCGACGCCCGAATCCTCATTGATTACCCGTACATAAGCATTCGCAACCTGGCCGAAATTTTGATTCCGCGCTCCGGCATCATGAATCGTAATGCAGAAAGCCACCTTGTGCGTATCGGCGGGCACGGCTGCCAGATTAATGCTGAGCGTCTCGTCGTCGCCCGCGCCCTCGCCGCTTTGATTATCGCCCGAAGAAACGATCGAGCCGTTCGCGTTGGATTTATTATTGTAGAAAATAAAGTCCTTCTCGCTGTTTGTTTTGCCCGACGAATTCAGACAAAATGCCGTAGCGTCCAAGTCAAACTGGCTGCCGCCGTCATATTTGTTGACGTCCCAGCCCAATCCGACTCTAATCCTGGTCATGCCCGGGTTGGATTTGGTCAGATCGACCTTCTGTCCCTTGGATAAATTAACCGCCATGCGAACGCCTCCTCATGAAATAGTTCCGTCCTGCTGTTTGTAAAAAGGGCCGCCAAAGGCGACCCTTCTCGACGGAAACAGGGAAGATTAATGCGTGGACAGGCCGTAGTTGCGGGCCAGACCGGCAAGGCCGTCCTGGAAGCCGCTTCCGACTGCGCTGAATTTCCACTCGCCGGAATGACGATAAAGCTCGCCGACGATAACCGCCGTCTCAACGGAGAAATCTTCTCCCAGATCGTAACGGATCAGCTCCGTGCCGCTTAGCTCATCGACGATACGTACGAAGGCATTGGAGACTTGTCCAAAATTTTGGCTGCGCTCTTGGCCATCATAGATCGTAATGCAGAACGCGATTTTTTCTGTATCAGCAGGAACAGCCGCCAGATCAACCGCGATCTGCTCATCGTCGCCGTCGCCCGCGCCAGTACGGTTGTCGCCCGTGTGAACGACGGAACCGTTCGCGTTCTTCGGATTGTTGTAGAAAATAAAATCGGATTCGGAATTGGCTTTGCTCTGCGCATTCAAGCAGAATACGGAAGCGTCCAAGTCAAAATCCTTGCCGCCGTCATATTTATTCGTATCCCAGCCGAGACCTACCGTAATTTTCGTAAGACCGGGATTCGTTTTCGTCAGATCGATTTTCTGACCTTTGGATAAGCTGATTGCCATGGTTCAATGCCCTCTTTTCTCTATCAAATTATTTGTATTGACGAGCAAGTATATCGACATGGGCTGCATGAGTGCCTTCGCCGATTGCGCTGAATTTCCATTCGCCGTTGTGGCGATACAGCTCCCCGACGACAAGAGCGGTCTTGCCGGAATAGTTATCCGTCAAGTTAAAACGAATGAGCTCCTGGTTGTTAGACGGGTTGACAATACGGATAAAAGCGGACTTGATCATACCGAAGTCTTGACGGCGCGATTCGCATTCGTAAATGTTAACGACGCATAGAATTTTGTGAATGCCGGCAGGCACGCGGTCCAGCTGGACGATAATTTGTTCATCATCGCCGTCGCCATCGCCTGTAATGTTATCGCCGGAATGAATGACGGAACCGTCGCCGCTTTCTTTGTTGTAGAAGCAAACGAGATTTCGTTCGCCGCTCAGCTTGCCGTTAGCGTCCAGGAGCAGCGCCGAAGCGTCGCAGTCGACATTAGCCGCCTTCTTCATGCCGAAGAAGCCGCCTTTCACTTCCGCAGGGTCCCATCCTAATCCGACGATCACCTTCGTTAGGCCGGCGTTTCCTTTGGTCAAATCCACCTTCTGACCTTTTACGAGAGAAATTGCCATTGTGTGTGCACCCCCTTTCCTTAGGTTTCGATTCAATAACAAGCAATACGCCCATATACGCCCTAAAGTTCCAAAAATATAAGCGTGACGTCTCTTACTATAATACTATATCAACCCTGCCACGGATTACAAATTCCTACAAAATAGCAAAATGCAAGTTTCCCCTGCGTTGTGAAAAAAAGGTGGAAAAAGGAGTGAAATAACGCGATAATTAAAAGCAGTAAATCCTTACGCGCGGGGTGGTCTCATGGAATTCATAAGAAAGAACAAAACCGGCCTTATTTTCGGAGTTCTGCTCCTCATTAACGGGCTGTTTCTGTTGTCCGTTCTGCTCGCCAACAAATAATGACGATACGCGAGATCGATGAGGCCGCAGCGGAAAGCCTTGCGCTTGAAGCAAGCGGCAAGGCGGCCGTCTACTTCTTCACCCCGCTGTGCGGCACATGCAAGCTTGGCGAGCGAATGCTCGAGATCGCTGAAGACGCAGGCATCTCCACCCCTATCGCAAAGCTAAATATCAACTATGCGCCGCGACTGCGCGACGCCTGGCAAATTACGAGCGTACCCTGTCTGGTGCTGCTGCAGGACGGCAAGCCGGTCCGGAAGGAATATGCGATGAAATCAGTCGATTACGTCTATCTGCTGCTGAAGTAGGATTAAACGGCCGCGGCATTGCATTAACCCGGTTCGTTCTTTTGAATTCGCGCGCGCAGCTCGCGAATTTCCCGCATGAGCAGCTGCTGCTCCGTCGGATCATCCGGCTGCTCGCTGCTCATTAATTGCGCCAGGCGAAGCTCCAGCTTTTCCCGTTCGTTCTGGCTTAGCTGCTCCTCCGCCGACAGCGTCCGGCTTCGATCCTTAGACAAGTATTCGTCATAGGTTCCGGGAAATTGCGCCGGCTCGCTCTTGCCCTCCAACACAATAAGCCGATTCGCCGTCTCGCGGATTAAATAACGGTCATGCGTAACAAGCAGCACGGCGCCGGGATAATGCTTGATCGCCTCCTCCACCCGCTCCCTCGTCCGAATGTCCAAATAATTCGTCGGTTCATCAAGCACAAGCAAATTAGATTTGCCGAAGAACAGCTTCAGGAAAGCTACCCTGCACTTCTCCCCCATGCTCAAACCGCCGATCCGCTTAAATACATCCTCCCTGGAGAAAAGAAAGCAGCCCAGTATCGTCCGCGCATGCGATTGCGTCATATCCGGGAGTGTCAGCAAGCTGTCGAGTATCGTGGCGTCATTGTCCAGCTTACCGAGCTCCTGCTCGAAATACCCGATCCGCGTCCGCGGATGGAGGGTTACCGAGCCGGCTATCGGGGTCAAGCTGCCCGTCGCCAGCTTAAGCAGCGTCGACTTGCCCGCCCCGTTCGGGCCGAGTACCGCAAGCCGGTCTCCCCGGTCGATCGTAAGGCTTAACCGCTCAAACAGCTTTCCCCGGCCTTCGTATGCAAAACCGACCTCGTCCATCCGCAAAAGCGTTGACGCCGCAAAGCCTTCCGCTTCCAGCTGCATGCGAAGCTGCGCTTCCTCGCGGGGCTTCTGCACCTTGCCCTGATCCAGCCGCTCGAGCGCGGATTCCTTCGCATGCAGCCGCGAGACGTTTTTCTTCGATTTGGAACGAAGAAAATCATTTTGCCCCGCAGCCTTATGCGCCTGCTGGAACCATTCCGCATACATCCGTATGCTCTCGAGAAGCTTCTCGCGCTCCTGCTCCTGCTTCTTATACAGCGTCTCCTGCGTCCGAAGTTCAATTTCCTTCTGGGCTTTATAGGCGGTATAACCGCCCGGATACCGCCGGCAGCCTGCCGCTTCCAGCTCCAGAACGGCCGTAGCGGTACGGTCGATGAAGGTCCGGTCATGCGATACATAGATCACCGTTCCCGGGTAAGCGTTCACCCAATGCTCCAGCCAATCGATCGCCGCCGCGTCCAAATGATTCGTCGGCTCATCGAGCAGAACCAGCTTCGGCTCCCTCACCATCAGCGCCGCGAGCTGCGCCTTTGTCTTCTGTCCGCCGCTCAGACTCGCGAACGGCGCTTCCCACAGCGCAGAGTCAAAGCTTAACTGCCTTAAGCACCGTTCGGCCTTCGTCTCCCATCCGTAGCCGTCAAGCTGCAAGTATCTCTCGAACAGCTCGCTGTAGCGGTTAATCAGCTCCTCGCTTGCCGGTTCAGCCTGCATCTGCTGCATCACATTCGCCATTTCGCGCTTTATTCCGAACTGCTCCGCAGATCCCGCCTGCACGAATTCAAGCAGCGACAAGGACGAATCCGTCTGTGCCTGCTGGTCAAGCCAGCCCCATTCGTTCAGCGGCAGCAGCCGCTGGACGTCTCCGCCGTCGAACGGCAGCCTGCCGGTGAGCCCGTGAAGCAGCGTCGTCTTCCCGGCGCCGTTGCGTCCGAACAACGCCAGTCGCTCGCCTTGCTTCACTTCAAAAGCGACGTTTTCAAACAGCTTTACGCCGTCCCATTCTTTATTCACGTTTTTTACTTTTAACAGCATCAAGAAACATCCCCCATTTTCATTTGGAATTGAAAAAAACCGCGGCCAGCGGCACACGGTCGAATACGTATGGGGATGTTCGGTTAAACGGAAATAACGGATGCGCCACAACGCCTATTCAGCCCGTGAACATCTCGTATCCGCCGTACCTGAATCATGCTCGCAAGTCCCCTAAATGACACACGTATCCCTAACCGTTTCTCGCTTATTTCGAGAACGCCGCTTGTACTTAAACAAGTTGTTAGCAGAAAACGTGTATTTACTTCATTGTAAGGGGGTCCTCCGTCAGTCATCAGATTGGATATGCATCTATTATAAGGGACGGCCGGATTGAATTTCAAGCGGGATTTCGCGGAACCGGGAAGGTACCAAATAAAGTTGGTACTATGCGCGAGGCGCGTCATCCTTGATGATTAACCCTATCAAATATTCCATTTGGAGGTGCCTATGTGCAGCCGGTATATATAACGAGCATAGGAAAATTTCTGCCCGGACCGCCAATCGGCAACACGGAAATCGAGGATTATCTCGGCAAAATAGGCGGCAAAAGCTCCAAGTCGATGCGCCGCATTCTAGACCAAAATCAAATTCGTTACCGGCATTATGCCATCGATAAACAACAGAAAAGCTTATATTCGAACGCCGGGATGGCTGCGCTTGCCATTCGTGACGCGCTCGGCCGGAATGGGGAGGACCTCGCGGATCGGATTGACTTTCTTGCCGCCGGCACGACGCAAGGCGACCTGTTGGTGCCCGGCTTCGCCAGCATGGTGCATGCGGAGACGAAGCTGCCCGTCATGGAGGTCGCGACCCATCACGGCGTCTGCGCAAGCGGCATGCAGGCGTTCATGAACGCGTACCTGCATATTCGCTCCGGCGGGCAGAATACCGCGATTTCCTGCGCCAGCGAGTTCCCGAGCCGCGCGTTCAAGCATTCCCGATTCGAGACGCAGGCAGGCTTAGAAGGCCGACCTATCGCATTCGATACCGACTTTCTCCGTTTCATGCTGTCCGATGGAGCCGGTGCCGCCGTCCTGCAGCACAAGCCGGCCGAAAGCGGTCTGTCGCTTCGCATCGAGTGGATCGACAACAAATCGTATGCGAATCATTACGACGTCTGTATGTACGCCGGAATGAATAAGGAGAATGCAGACGATGCGTGCTGGCTCGACTATGCCTCGATTCATGCGGCGGCGGATGACGGCGCCATTAATTTGAAGCAGGACATCCGGCTCGTCGGCGAAATGCCGAAGGTCGGCGTGAAGCGCTTCTTCGAGCTCGTGGAGGAAGGAAAGATCGATCCGGCGGGAATCGATTGGATGGTATGCCATTATTCGTCCCATTTTTTCCGCGATGAGATATTCCGGCTGCTGCAGCTTGGCGGCATGACGATCCCGGAGGACAAATGGTTCACGAATTTGTATACGAAAGGCAATACCGGTGCGGCTTCGATCTACATCATGCTGGAGGAGCTGCTGAACGAAGGACATCTGAAGCCGGGCGAGCGGGTGTTGTGCATGGTGCCGGAAAGCGGACGGTTCCAGACCTCTTACATGCTGCTGACCGTTGTCGGTTCCGCTGCGGACTGTAACGCCGAAGCGTTCTTGGAGCGGCAGCCTGAGGCGCCGAAGCTTGCTTATGACGCTGCCAATGACGTGCAGGCGCAGTTAGTTCGTCAGCTGGTTCAGGTGTGGATCGATTTTGAGCAAAAGCTCGCCCGGGTACCGGTCATTGATAAGCTGTACCGTCAAAGGTTCACGCTTGACGATTACAAAGCGCTGATGGTAAATATCCGCCAGCAGGTCATCGACGGCTCGCAATGGATCGCTCGAGCCGCCTCGTATATCGCTATTGAGCATATCGATCTGCGCTCGACGTTCATCGCTCATGCCAGCGACGAGCATCGCGACTTTCAGATTTTGGAGCGAAACTATGCTGCCGTCGGAGGCGCTTTGGCGGATATTCAAGCCGGGGACAAAAATATCGGCAGCGAGGCGCTGTCCTCGTTCCTGTTCCAGCGGGCGAGCCGCGTTAATCCGTTCGATCTCATCGGGGCGATGTGGATTATCGAGGGGCTGGGCTGCCGGATGGCCAGGTACTGGGGCGAGATGATCCGCGATCAGCTTTCGCTCAGCGACGAACAGGTCTCGTTCCTGCTGTATCACAGCGAGTCGGATGAGAAGCATTTTGAACGGCTGGAGAAGGTCGTGCAGCATGAGTTGCTGACAGCGGACATTGCGGCCCGTATCGTGAAGACGGCCAAGACAACCGCGAGGCTGTACCTGCTGCAGCTGGAGGAGCTGGGGAATGTATGAGCGAAGCCGATTATTTTAAAAGCATGCCGCATGACAAAAACGATCCTAATCCGTTCTTAGCCGTCTTCATGGATCAGAGCATCCCGTTCAACGAGGAAGCGAAGGCCGCCTATCTGAAGGACTGCTCCAGCAAATCGCGACAGTTTCTGCTGCCGGTGCTGCGGCCGTTCGCGCGGCTTATGATCGTCTTGCTGCAAATCTACAAGATCGTAGTTCCGAAGGCTTTCACGTCGTCATTGATGCTTCATCGCGTATTATATTGGGGCATGAAGACGTTTGTCAGCCCAAGCGCAAACTATATGATATTGCGGCATTTCTATCTGGGCTCCGAGGTGCTGGCGTTCATCCGGGATAACGTGCCGGGCGTGCAGGTCGAGATGAACCCGCTGAAGCCGACAAATCTGGAGCCGGTGAAGGATGATTTGTTTCTCATACACGATTTGAATCTCTATAACTTCGTCATCAATCTGAATCGCGAGCTGAAGGCCAAAGGAATCGAAGTGACGAAGCAGGAACGGCTTTGTTTCGATGCCGTCACGTCCGGACCGCTGCCGATCGAGCAGATGCCGAAGCGATGGACCAACTTCATGGATTTGACGACGGCCATCGAATGCTTCACTCCCGTCTATCAGCTGTTCCTGACGGACAATGATTTCTGGCGGGCGACCAACTCTTTGCAGCTGGACGAAACGATCGGCATCCTCGCCTCCAAAATCATCGGCAGCAACGAACGCCTCGCGCTCATCAACAACAAGCACCCGATGGTTCCGCTGACAACGCTGGGCGCGGGCTTCCGGCTCGTGCTGCACGGGCTGGCGACGGAGCAGCTTCATGCGCTGCTAGTGGAGCTGAAGCGGAAGCAGGAGGTTGCGGGGCTGTAGCGGGAGCGAAAGCAGGAGATTGGGGGCTGTAGCGGGAGCGAAAGCAGGAGATTGGGGGCTGTAGCGGGAGCGAAGCTATAACACGCGTAATTGATTCCGGGAGAGCATTTAACTTTGCAGATCATGAAGAAAATGACTTTGCTGCAACGGAGAAAAAGTAAATACGATGGAGTGGGATTGCGGATCAACTCTTTTGCGGTACTTAGATTGGAGTCAATTGCCATTTTAGGTGGCCGACTGGATAGTCGGCCGCCTTGTCGGTTAACGGGAACGATAGAACATCGGCGGTCCCTGCATGACAGCTATAGCCGAGTAACCGTAAAGCCTTTCTGCTCCAGCAGCTTTACGAGGCCATCCTCGCCAAGCATATGGGCGGCTCCAACGACAACGAAATAAGCTTTCTTTTCTTGGCCGTTCAAGTAACCGTTTATTTTTTCAACCATCTGAATGTTCCGGTCCTTAAGCAGCGTTTTATAGAGCTCCTCGTTCATGGTCGTTTCGCTAGTCAGCGCAAGCAGCTCCTCCTCATTCCCGGTCACCCACGTTTCCGTAAGCTGATCGAGACTGGAATCCTCAGCATAGTAGCTTTCGATGGATGTAAGGAGCATCTCTTCCTGCAGGTCCTCCGAGAAATTGTCGAATATTTGCAGCTGCGATTCGATCGACTCCAGTTCCAGAACCGGCAGCCCGCTCTCACCCGCCTGCTTCAAGAAATAAGCGTCGATTCCAATGCTTGTGTCGTAACCTGATTTCAGCATCGTAAAATAATCCAGGGTCGAAGATACGCTCCACGGCTCAAAGCTATCCAAAACATTCGGCTCCAGGCCGTTTTCCTTCAAAATCTCTTCCACTTTCTTATAGGCCTCTTCGGAGACGTGATCCTTCAGCGTCGTGCCGTCCTTGTAGGTGCTGATTTCCGCGACGAGCTTCTGATTCGTCTCGACATTGCCATTCGTAATATCCGCCTCGACGACCAGATAATCGGATGCTTCATAGGCCTCCAGTATTTCAGGACGCAGCGGATACATGGCTTCGTTCGCTACGTGGATCGATCCCAGCAAATAAACCGTATTCCCGGCGTTCTCCGCTTTCCATAGGAATCCTTGGCTCGGCTCCTTAACTTCAAGGGAAACCGCGCGGTTCTCGCTGCTCCACGATACCTCGTAGCCTGCCGCTTCGCTTACAAATCGTAATGGAATATAGGCGTTACCCTTGACCAGCCGCGGGACGGCAAGCAGTTGCTGCTCTTCTTCATTCACGAGCGCAACCGGGTTGTCCATTTGAATCGAAAGGTTTAAGCCTTCCTTGGTGCCGGTAACGACTTGCTCCTGTTGGTCCCAGCTAAACGAGAAATCCAGCTCTTCCAGCAGCGGCTCTGCCGGAACGAGCGTTGTTCCCTTCTCAATGATCGGCTGCTGCGACTCTTCCAGCTGCAGCTGTTCGTCTCCGATCCAAACCGTTACCGGCTTAGCTTCCGCTTGAACGCTCGCTGCAAAAGTAAATAAGAGGGCAATGGACACTAGTAGTGCTGTGATTTTTTTCATCCAGTCATTCTCTCCTTTAATGATAGATAGTGTTAGTGTTTATTCGTTATCGACAGACGCTTCACCCCACCTTTCCGCACCCATATTTTAACTATTAATACCACGCAATTACCATTTCGGAAAATACAAAACTTTTTTGCGTTGTGTTTTGCGATTCACGGATTGTATATTCGCGCGGTCTCCGCCTCGCATGCCGATTCTACGGCATTTCTGCCGCTCATTCGCGCGATCTCCGCCTCGCATGCCGATTCAACGGCATTTCTGCCGCTCATTCGCGCGGTCTCCGCCTCGCATGCCGATTCTACGGCATTTCTGCCGCTCATTCGCGCGATCTCCGCCTCGCATGCCGATTCAACGGCATTTCTGCCGCTCATTCGCGCGGTCTGATCCATAGTAAATTACCTACTTATCACCACAGATGATCATCCTCGAAAGAATGTACAAATTCATAGCGACAGACTCTTCCACTTTTCCCTGAACGAATCGGCAATAACTTCTCTTTATCGCAGAGAGATTGCAAACAACGCCTCGCTGTGCGAAGATTTATCTTTAATTCATCCACCAAATCGATTGGACGAATGTGCTTGTTCCGTCTTTTTGCTGCTCGTAACACATCCAGCTCCAGCCGCTTGTACTTCCCTTCCTCGAGACTGGAGGCCATGTATGGCGCAAACAATGATTTTAACAAAGAAATCACTAATTCCGGCTTCTCCTCAATCTCGTCATACGGTACAGCTACCACACGATAGCCCGCTATCTGCAGATAGGTTTCCCGGTTCAGCTCCTGGCGGTAACGGATTCGGTCCATATTTTGCACATGGGGGCCATAACCCTTAACCTCTATCGCGAATTTATAACGCCCAAGCACCCAGACAAAGTCGACAAAGTACGGTCTGCCTCGCCAATCCGAGACCTCGTATTCAGGATGCAAATTGTCCATATGACCAAAAATCGACCACCATACCTGCTCCAAAAACATACGTTCCCCGTGCCCATGCCCCCTCTCCAGCCTGCTGCGGCGTTCTCCCGTTCTGCGGCGCATATGAGCCTCCAACCATTTTGCATGCACTTCCTTATATCCCAATGCTCTCATCCTCCTGTCAGGACGCAAAAAATCCCGCACCCCGCAGCGATCGCGGAATACGGGACGTTCTTCGTCCTTATCTGATCAAAGTATAAGGCCAGTCGATTACATCTGTCAATCGCTCCTCATCCCGCTTACAACGGCTTTGTCACCAGAGGCTTCAGTCTCGATTCGATTTGTTCGCGTTGAGGCTCGAGGAATGGAGGCAAAGCGAGCGATTCGCCCAGATGGTTAATATCCTCATCCGTATCGAAGCCGGGACCGTCCGTCGCCAATTCAAAAAGAATGCCGTTCGGCTCGCGGAAGTACAACGAGCGAAAATAGTAGCGGTCGACAAAGCCGGAGTTCGGCATGCGTACGCCGCGAATATGCCCGATCCATTCCCGCAGCTCGTCGTCGTTATCGACGCGGAAAGCGACATGGTGTACGCCGCCATATCCCAGCTGCTCACGCGGCAGGTCGCTGCGCTCTTCCACATGAACCTCCGCTCCGCTGCCGCCTTCTCCCGTTTCTAATACGATAATGTCCGACTGCCCCGCAACAGTAGACGGATACTTGCCCTTCTCCCGGAAGCCCATCAGCTTCGTCAACACAGCAACGGTCGGCTCCGGGTTCCGCACCGTCAATTGAACCGGCCCCAGCCCCAGAATGCCGTATTCGGCAGGCACCGTGCTTCTCTCCCAAGGAACACCGCCGGCAACGCCTTCGTTCCGCTCATCCGAAACCAAGATAAGCCGCTGCCCCTCATAATCGCGGAACGCAAGCGTCTGGCGCCCGGCTCGCTCAATGATCTCGTCATGATCGACTTTGAACTGACTAAGCCGTTCCTTCCAATAAAGCAGTGCCGCATCACTTGCTACGCGAAGCGACAAGGAGGAAATGCTGCTTGTTCCCGCACGGTTTTTGCCGATCATCGGAAACTCGAAGAACGTCAATTCCGTTCCCGGATTTCCCTTTTCGTCCCCGTAGAACAAATGATAGACCGAGGTCTCATCCTGGTTAACCGTCTTTTTGACTAACCGGAGTCCCAGCAGCTGCGTGTAAAAGGTAAAGTTCTCAGATGCCTTGCCGGTCATGGCGGATACGTGGTGAATGCCTTTAAGCTGCATGCGCGATCAACCTCCTGTGATATGTGAATGCGTTATTTCTGTATTTTCTTGAGCAGCCCGAGCAGCTGCTTCTTCTCTTCCCGGTCCAATCCGTCATATTGCGAGGCTTGAAACTGCTCTTGAACCGGAACGACCTTATCGAACAGCGACTTGCCTCTTTTCGTTAAAGAGACATATTTCGTCTTCCACTCCTGCTCGCGCTTCACGAGACCAAGTTCCTCAAGCTTGCCAAGCAACTGAGTAATATTGCCTTTCGTGACAAAAAGCTTATCCGCCAGCTGCTTCTGCGTCAGCCGGTTATGAGCGCCGACTTGAGCCAGGATGTCGAACTGGGCAGCGGTTAAGTCCCATTTTTTCAAATGCTGATGGGTTTCCTTCAGACTTTGGTTATAAACCCGAGACAAACGAAACCATATCATTAAACCAAGCCGCTCATCGCGCTTCGATAAGTGGGAATCATCTGTATGACTCTCCGTCACATCATCACCTCAAGCCCTTTCTACAAGCATCAGTTTAGTTGTAAACTGAATAAAAGTCAATCCCCTACCTCAGACTAGCGCATCACCGTCACCAGTGTGTTAAGATAAGCGAATACTCTATATCAACTAAAGTCATTACCATTATTTTTCATCATTCATTTAAGGAGAACAGGCATGCTCGAACGAAATCCTTATTCACAGCCCCTTCAGCCGGCTGGACGAACAACGCTGGACACGGTAAAAAGAAACAGGCGGAATCGCAACCGGTTTCTCATATTGATTATTTTAGCGCTTACGGCATTTTTATTATGGAGATCCATTTGGCAATTCGAACGCTCCGAACCAGGTAACGACATCGTTCCGGCTCCCCCTGTCGCTGAGCTTCATCCGGTCGTTCTCGCCAAGCAGAAAGAGCTGTTAGCGGAGACGGCAAAAATCGGCATCTCGGTACTTATAACCGACGGCTTCCGCTCAAGCGAAGAGCAGGATTCGCTTTATGCGCAAGGGCGTACGGCAGATGGCGCTGTGGTCACTCAGGTACAAGGAGGCAATTCCTATCATAATTACGGTCTCGCCATCGATTTTGCCCTTCGTACGAAGGAAGGGGAGGTCGTGTGGGATATGAAATACGACGGAAACCGTAACGGGGAGGCCGACTGGATGGAGGTTGTAGCCGCGGCGAAACGGCTGGGCTTCAGTTGGGGCGGCGATTGGGACAACTTCCCGGATTATCCGCATCTTCAAATGGACTTCGGTTATACGATCCGCCAACTCAAGCGGGGCTTGCGGCCACCTGTGGAATAATAAAGTTTCTACGGAACGATTCGCTCTCTCCGCCTCGCGAGTATGTTTCTATCGTCCAACATAGAATGAAATTCTCAAAAAAAGAGCGCAGCGCTGTCATGATAATCCCCTTTCAGTTGCAGGTTTTATTATTTCACCTGTCTACCGTAAGAGGGCATATCATCATTAGCCTGTGCTCTTTGCTCATATATATTCGCTTCCGCCTAACGGCCGGCGTCTTCGCTCTCCCGCCGCGTCTCATCGACAGGTACAAGCTGATGAGCAGTACCTATCCCGTATCTCTATTATGGACTTGCTATAATTTCATAAGAACGCAAGCGTGCCCGGTGATCATAAATGTGTGCGGCCACCATAATTTCATCCGCTTGCGTAGCTTCAATATACTGCTTCAGCTTATTGCGGACCGTCTCCGGCCCTCCTATAATCGATGAACCAAGCTGCTGCTGAAGTGCCGCCTTCTCCTGCTCGCTCCACATTGTATCCATATTGCGGACCGGCGCCGGAAGAGGACCTCTCGTATTACGAATGAACGAAAGGAAAAGCTGCTGCATTGACGTAGCCAAGTACTCCGCTTCCTCATCCGAATCGGCTGCAATAACATTGACCGCCACCATGCCGTACGGCTTATCCAGCACCTCGGAAGGCTTAAAGTTGCTGCGGTACAGATTCATGGCCGGGATCGTAAAGTTCGGCGAGAAGTGTCCGGCAAAAGCGAACGGCAGGCCCAGTTCCGCAGCCAGCATGGCGCTAAAATCACTGGAACCGAGCAGCCAGATTGGAATGTTCAGCCCTTCTCCGGGGATGGCTCTGACCGGCATGCCGACCTCCGATCCGGCAGGATCAAGAAATGCCCGCAGCTCCGCCAGCTGCTCGGGAAAATCATGCCCGTTGCTTCTGCGGCTGCCTCTCAGCGCGGCCGCGGTCAAGCCGTCCGTCCCGGGCGCACGTCCAAGCCCGAGGTCGATCCGGCCGGGAAACAGCGATTCCAGCGTACCGAATTGCTCGGCAATGACAAGCGGCGCATGGTTCGGCAGCATAATGCCGCCCGAGCCGACCCGGATCGTCGAGGTGCCGGCCGCGACATGGCCGATAACAATCGAAGTCGCCGAGCTCGCAATGCTCGGCGCATTGTGATGCTCCGCCAGCCAATAACGATGATATCCCCACTTCTCCGTATGGCGTGCCAGATCGAGTGTATGGCTAAGCGATTCGGAGACCGTTCCTCCTTCGACAATCGGAGAAACATCAAGGACGGACAGCGGGATCTGATAAGCCCCATGAATTTCAGACACAACATTCACCTTCTTCTACATAATTCAAAAGCCGCTAACAAAAAGGACTTCCTTTAAACTGTATGAATGATAGATACATATTAAACAGTATACATTAAATCTCATTTACTATGCGTAATAGGCGGAACAGGCCACCAGACAGCAGATGAGAACTGTTTCACCCCTGCGTCGCATTGCTCATCTGCTGGCATTGCCGGATCTTATCTAACACGGTCTGAAGCGTATTTTGCTCCAGATAGGCTTCGTAGTGAAGCTCTGCCTCGTAGAAGAAATGATCCATGACAACTTGTATGTTCGCGGAAACCAGGCATTCCTCCTCCGGATTCCCGGAGCACCAATGCGGCTTCAACGTACCGCCGGACAGCGTACGGTATATTTCAGCCAGCGTAACCTCTTCCGGGTCGCAGCTCAATATATACCCCCCGCCGATGCCTTCCTTCGTCATTACATATCCATGCTTGCGCAAGGTACTCATGATTTTGCGGATACGCGTCGGATTCGTGGATACATTGCGGGCGATTGTCTCGCTGCTGGCCATATGTTCAGGCAAGTAAGCAAGCAGAACCAAGCTGTGAACCGCCACTGTAAATTCACTATTCATCGTTGCACTCCCTCTCCGGAAGGTTACTGTAATATTATTTCATACAGTTGAGAAAGTCAAACCTGTTTTACAGCAAGTTGGAGAAGGCTCCGTACAGAACCTTCTCCTTCCTTCAGGCGTCTTGAATATGAAGACTGCAGCCCTTACGGTTCGTAACCATCCTTTATCATATCCTTGGGATCCCAGATCGACCATGCTGCCTCTAATAAATTCCCTTGATCGTCCCTGAAATAAAAATATTTGGCTTCGCCTGCGCCAAGCGTTCGGATATTCTCCACGGCTACGCCATTGCCTAATAAGACGCTGTGCGTAAACTCGATATTCGGACAATTTAACGCCATAATCGGAAACGGTACGCCGTTTCTTGATATCTCGAGCGGCTTGCTGTCCTCCGTCTCGATAAGCAGTAACGCAATGGCATGCTGATGCGGGTGGTGCAAGACGGCCAAATAGGAGCCTCGGTCTTGAAATTTGTCAATCAGCTTGAAAGAGAGGTTACTGGTGTACCACTCGACCGATTGTGCAATGTTTGTTGTCGGGACGTACACGTAACCGACTCGGGTAAACGCAAATTCACGGCTCATCGCGCTTCACGCCTTTCTTCATGGCAATTAGGATGCCGGCTCCTGAAATACTTGAAATTTGTTGCCGTCCGGATCTTTGAAGGTTAACTGCAGGCCGCAGCTGCCTTCATCTCGAATATCCGTCTCAACCCATGTGCCCGATTCCCTCAACGATGCGTACAGAGACTGCATCCTGGTTGTCGTAAAGCAGATCGGAAACATCTCAAACGACTCGCCGTTCTCCGCCCATGCCGTCGTGGAGAAGGTGAGCGGTTTCCCATCCGGGCTTGGAAGCAGAAACAGCCACTGCCCTTCATCCATGATCATAATCGCGCCGCGCCCGGGCTCTACGGGGGCACGCAATTTCATTCCCAGCACCTGTGCATACCATTCGGCCGATTTCACTGCATCGGATACGGGAACATAAGCACAATTTAAATTTTTGATCATATGTAACGTCTCCTCTCTATGGCGCGAGCGCGACATGAACGTCAATTTCATTGTCGTCCTGCTCCGGCTTATAACGATCGTCCCACACCTCGAAATCGTATCCGGCTGGTTGACGCCCGTTCTCCTGCAGCCAGCGCCCGTAAAGCAAATCGTACGTGCGGCCAAGCTCGGACTCGCGTCCGATATGGGTCATCTTCACATACTCCCGCTCCGGAAAAGAACGAAGCACGAATCCGTCGGGAACGAATGTCCCTTCCGGAACCACGTAACCGACCAACTGCGTAAATGCATCTGCATGAGGATTAAAGCCAGGCTTCATCGGATATACCTGAACCAGATATACATCGTCGGATAGACGCTCCGCCAATTGCTCACGCGCTGCCCGGACCTTCTCCAAGGCGGCTTTGCCAAGCTGCTGCTCCTCAATTTCCTGCAAATTCGCATCAAACGTAATACCGGCGATCGTGAAGCCCGGCTTCGTCACAACCGTCGGCACGGACGGGGCGACGGAGGCATGCTCTTCCTCAATCGCCGCTGCCGTCTCTTTATTCTCCGTATAGCTGCGCAGAAGCTCCTCTACAGGGATTCCGTTAATCCGCATTCCTTCAACCTTGCAGTCGATCAAATCCACGCCGCTAAGATTGCATGATTCAAATATCGCATTGCTCAAGTCGCTAGTCAGAAAGCGGACAGGTTCGACATTAATCCAGCCATCCGTGCCTGCCTCTTCCTCCAGACGGCTGAACTCCGCATCCGGTCGCCGGATATTCTCAAACAGGGTTCCGCCCATCTGCGCTTCATTCACATGAACGTTCGAGAAAAAGATGTGCTCCCACTTCGAATGAACAAAATTCACATGCGCCAGCGACGTATCCCTGGCATCGACGCCATGCAGCTCGGCGCCCTTCAGGCATGCCATGTGCAGCTTCTCCCCCCGCAAATCTTCAAGCTCGAAGCCGCCCTTGCGATCGAACATTCTCTTGTCTGTCAAAGCCATAGCTATCATCCCTCTCGACTAAAGTTAATCATTTATGCCCGCATTTTCCATGGAAAATTTAGTCTGCATGAAGATGATAACCCGGAACGTTTGTTCTGTAAATCAATTTTTGGCGACCGCATTCGTTACCGGTGCTGCTCATATACGCCAGCCTTGCTGATTGCCCGAATCGCATCCCATTCCTCGCGTGCCAGCGGCCTTGCGCTCCCCGCTTCCGCATTGACCAGCAGCTGTTTCAGCGTACTCGCGCCAGGGATAACCGTCGCAACCGCTGGATTCGCTAAGGCATAGCGAATTGCAAGGTGAGCAAGATCGGTGAACCCTCCGCTCCGGCTAAGCCGCAGCAGCTCCCCGCGCAATGACGCCGCTTCGGCGCCGCTGTAGTCCAAATATCCCTTCTCCGCTTTCCCGTCTCCGCCGCTTGTCAATATGCCCTTCGCTACCGGCCCGCGGGCGATCACGCTTACGCCTTTCTCTGCCAGAAGGGGCAGCACCGTCTCCTCCGGCCTCCGGTCCAAAATGCTGTACTGGCTCATAACGCTTACCATATCCGAGAGCTTTGCGTATTCCCGTATAACGTTCGGGCGAATAGAGGAAATGCCGTAATAACGGATCGCTCCTTCCCGCTTCAACTCCTCGAACGCTTCGATCGTCTCTGCAACCGGATCATCCAGCGTGCCGCCGTGCAGCTGGTATAAATCGATATAGTCGGTTTGCAGTCTTCTTAAGCTGTCCTTCACCGCCGATTTGATATAGGCCTTGGAAGGGTCCCATGTCCAGCCCTGCTTGCCCGGCTCCTTTCGATTGCCTACCTTCGTTGCCAGAATAACATCGGAGCGGCGCCCCTTCAGCGCTTCGCCGACAATCTCCTCATTCCGCCCGTCATCGTACAGATCGGCGGTATCCAGAAACTGAATGCCGCGGTCAAGCGCTTCATGAACGAGCCTGACCGCCATTTGCTTATCCGTACCCAACGACATGCAGCCAAGCCCAATCTCGCTGACCTCCAGCTCCGAATATCCCAGCCGGTTTTTCTTCATTCCGGCGCCCCCTTACCTAATGACTTCTTCCTTAAATTAGCACCGCATTTAGCTCAATGACGTTACGGTCGGGATCCAGCACGAAGATTTGAGCGAAACCGGTGATGCTGTTCGGATTCGCTTTGTACCCAACGTGATGCCGCTCCAGCCAATCTATCGTGCATGCATAGTCGCTGACGCGGATCGCGAAGTGGCCGTCTCTCGTGTCGATTCCTCCGGTACGCTTGGTCTCCCCGTGATGCACGATCAGGTGCAGCTGCTGCCCGCCCCCGCCAACGGCATACCATGCGCCGGGAAAGTCAAACGGCGGACGTTGGATTTCCTGCAGACCGATCACATTCTCATAGAATGCTTTCGCGCGCTCCAGGTCGCTTACAATGATGCTGATATGATGCAAGCCTTCATGCTTCATCAATGTCCCTCAACCTCCAGCTCCTAATTTCCTTAGATGGAATTGCCGGCCTATCCTTTTATTACCCATAAAAAAATAGCCAGGGAATACGTCTAACATCCACCGAAACCGGCACGATTTGGGCAACCTACATAGGCGACACAATGGCAAGACGGCTCACGGAAACGGCTTACGCCCGGCGAAACCGTCTTGCCAGCCATGATAATGGGAGACGCTCTCTTCGCCTTCCTTCCAGCAGATCAGAATCTCCTCCCCGTTCAACTCCGCCGGAAAATCTATCAGCCCGGGATTGATCATCTTTAGAAGGACGCCTTTGCGCGTGAAATTTTCGATGAGGAGGTCGGTTTCCATTTTCATAAAATCCAGCTTGCTCTCCAGCTCGAAGAACGGGTCATCGCTTCCGTTGACCGGAGCGGAGTCATGCTTGTAGTTTTCTCTCGCCTTCTGATACTCCACATACAAGCGTTCGAACTGCGCGGTTGTATCCTGAAGCCTGCGAAGATCCTCCCTAAGCTGCGGCAGCAGCGCATTCGCTTCGCTCAAAGTAAATAATTTATGTTCCAAGATCGATTACCCTCCTTTTTTATCGCGAACCATCGCTCATCCCTGCCTAGCGGGCTCTCCGAATTTGACGAGCACATGCCACAGCTGCTTGATATATTGCAGCACCTCATCCTGCGTGCCCCAACTGCTCCAATCATCGGAGTTAGCATGATAAGAAGCTGCCGCTTTGCCAATTACGGCTGCATCCACTTGTCCCGGTGTCTCTGCGAACCTGTCCGCGATATGCCGCGCAAACGGGGGAATCGCCGGCCCGCGGAAATGTTCGGGCACCTGATCGGCCGCGAGCCGGTAGCCGGCATGCCAGCAAAGCTTGATCCGATGCTTGCTGCACAACAAGCTAAGCTGCTCCCCCGTCTTGGTTCCCTGAAAGGACGGGTCCGCAACCAACGCTTCCACGTCCCGCCCCAAGGCGATGTCCCCGTGCACTTGAGCCTCTATGTAATCGTCAAGCGCCCGTCCCAGCTTTCCGGAAGGACCGTTCCCAGCTCCATGTCCCGGTTTGAGAAGAAAGTCAATGAGCAATGGAATATCGAGATTAGGCATGCCTAACGCTTCTCCCGTATTCTCGACAGCCTCGAGCAGCGCCGCCAGCAGCGGCTCGAAGCTTCCGATCGTTCCCTTATGCTCCGGGCCGGCATGGCTGTCGCCGAAGGTGAACGTGCACCGCTCGCTAACAGCGGACCGCAAGCGGAAATGACAGGATCCGAACCGCGGCGAAGCCCCGTCTGCATATTTCATCACATTGAACGCCCCGTACTTCGGACGTTCGGAGGGCAGAGCGCCGGGCAGTTGGTAAGCGCCGCCGAACAATCGCTCCTCCCAACGGTCCCGGTCCCCGCCGGAATAAGCCGTCCGGCTGCCGTTCGATACGCCGGTCTCGAATTGGCTGAGGTAGGCGCCATGAGCCAGAAAGCCTTCCGCTACCGTCATCCCGGCAGGCAGTATCCGGTCCGGATGAAAGTTCAGCGTGACTGCAGCGTTTTTGCGAATAGTGGAAATAATGGTTTGAACCGACGTTGTATGGGACATCCCTCTGCGTGCGAGAATACGTTCCGCTTTCTCCAGATCGCTGCTCCGAGCTGCCGAAGCCGCCGACGTCACGCATTGAAGAGCCTGTATTTGCGCTGCCGTCAAGCCGGCCGTCGGGGAAGCGTCCCCGTACAAGCTGTCTTCCACTTGAGATTCCTCGCTTTCCTGGGAAAGAATCGTTTATTGCTTCCTTTTTATTATACAAGCGCGCGCTCTGAAACTCATCTTTCCATTACAGTTCAATTATAATCGATCGTTCCCTTGCCTGCGTGCATCCAACCGCCCTATTATGGAGGAAGAAACCTTCAATCCAGTCGACGGGAGGGCAATATGGATCATAAACTGCTAATCAGGCAAATGGAGCGCAGCGATGTGACGGTCATTCATCAAACCCTTGCTCAGAACGCCATTCCAAAGCCTTTGGATTATATCGCCAGGTGCCGGGAAGAGAACGAATCCGGCGGGCGTATCACGCTTACTGCTTATCGGGACGGGCAATTTGCCGGTTGGCTGCACCTTCTGTCCGAGTCGTACTATCCATACTTCGCGGAACGGGGAATTCCCGAAATTAATAACTTCGACGTTATTCCGCCGCTGCGCCGGCAGGGAATCGGGAACGCGTTAATGGACGAAGTCGAACGAATGGCCTTCGAGAAGCACGGCATCGTCGGAATCGGCGTGGGCCTGTATGCGAGTTACGGCAGCGCGCAGCGGATGTATGCGAAGAGAGGTTATATCCCGGACGGCAGGGGGATTACGTATAATAATGAGGTCGTTGCACCGGGGAGCAGCATACGGGTGGATGACGAATTGGTCTTGTATATGACGAAGATTCCGGTTTCACATGCATAATTTTCCTCCGCGCCGCGCATGTTAGAGGGGTAACCCAGGGGGCATACATCGAATGCGGAGGTTGAATATGACGACTAGCAGACAGCATCAGGAAGCGCACGGAATCGGACAGATCGAGGAGCAGCTGGAGCAGCAAATCGAGGCTGCCGAAGATATCCAGGGCACAAGCAAGCTTGATCAGGAAATTCAGGCTGCGGCCCGCGAGCACAGCTCGGAATTAGATGAGATTATTGTCCGGCAAGAAAAATAGCGCCTGAATTGGCGCTATTTTTCTTGCCGGATTCTGGCGGGATCAATCATAACCTTCTATCAATCCCTCTCGCCTTCCGCTGGAGCGAGCACGTAAATTTGAATACAACGATTATTCCGAGCAGACCATGACGACGTTGCCGTCCGGATCTTGAACCGTGAAGAAAGCCATATCGCCATGCCGCTCCATGTCGGTGAACACTTGAACGCCGTTTGCTTCCAGATAGGCCTTCGAGCCTTCCGCGTCTCTCGTGACGAACATAAACAACGTCTTATAAGAATCGCCTTGCCTGAACCGGTTATCGTCTAACAGCACTCCGCTGCCGCTTCTCATATGCAGTTCATAAATCGATTGGCCGGCATTAACCTCTTCATAAGGGAGGGCGAGTGCCTTGCTGTGAAATGCAATGGCTCGGTTCATATCCGTCACATTAATGAAGATAGAAGCAATTTTGTTCATAATCGGACTTGCCGAGTGCTCGAGCCGCTCTACAACGGCGGACTCGTAATCCGATTGCGTCACCATCACCGCATTGCCGTCGGGGTCGGCAAAATTAAAATAAGCAAGCCCCGGATGCGGACGCTCAATCGGGAACAACAGATCGGCCCCCATTTCCGACAGAAAACGGTATGCCGCTTCGATATCGTCCGTTTTGTAGCTGTACAGCACATGCTTCGCTCCCGGATCGTTATTCCGGTTGTCATCCAGAATTAAGCCGGTTCCGCCTTCCAGCGCCAGCCAGTAGACAGGACCGCCGTTCAACCTTTCCTCCAGAAGAGGCAAACCCATTGCCATGCTGTACCACTCCGCTGAACGTCTAAGGTCCTTTACATGAACAAATACGCTGCCTACCACATTTTGAATCGGGCTTTGAATCGCTTCCACATCGATCTCTCCCTCAAAGGAAAATGACACAACGTTTATTTTACCGCACATACGTTCCTATGTAAATGTTTTCCATGAAACTTTGTACCGCGTCAGAAAGCCTTGAAAATACTCTCTCCGTCAAGAAAGGGAAGACAGCGGTCTTCGCACAGTTTAGGCATCCTTTCGCGAATCCATGGATGAACCTTCTCGTTCTCCATGTGGAAAGCATAGTAGCCGAGCACCGCCATCAGCATGAAGCCGCCCAGGACGGTCTCTGCCCAATCCGGTATACGTTTCTCGCCAAAATACCCCTTCAGCACATGATCGCGATAAGCAGACGGAGCATTCAATGCCGCCATCGCCAGATCAAGCATGTAATAACCGTATCCGGATAATCCATAATCGATAATTGCGAGCTCCCCCGCTTCCGTAACGAGTATATTGCTCCTATTCAGATCGGCATGAATCATGCCCCAAGCACCTGGTCCAGCCAGCGTATCCGAGAGTTTCTCGTTCATTAGCCGCATGCAGTTCTCCAAGATGTCTTGCTCCTTCCGACTAAACAATCCTTTTTCGATTCCCCTCGAAATCTGTCTGATCATCAGCTCGCTTCGCTCACGGCCATAGCTTGGGCGGTCCCCCGGCCGCACGCCGCCGTAACCGCGCGTAAACCGGTGCAGCTCCGCAGTCCTCATGCCTAACATGCATGCAAGCTGTCTGTCTTCAAGATCCTCCTTCTTGAGCTCTCTTCCATCGATCCACGTCAGCAGCGAGCAGATCAATGGACGGCTTCCTTCCGTTATTTCCGTAAGGACGGAGCCGGAACGGTTACGAACAGGCATTTGAACGGTAAGCAGGGTCTCCGCGGCGATATCCTTCAACAGCTGAAGCTCTGCCTGAAGGCCGGAACGCGTATGCTGCACGCCTTCCATATTTGCCGTTACCGGCTGATGGATACGAAACAGATAATCCTTGCCGTCAGCGGAATCCGTCACTTTATAGGTCCTATTCCCGCTATGCTTCAGCCATACGACTGTCGGCTGATTTATGCCATATTGCTGCAGCAGCTCTTTCACGCTTTCTTCCCGCATCTGCATTCCCTTGCCCCTTCCATTTATCTGAGCGATTTCCAGACAGGTGTTTCTCCTATTCTTTCCTGCCCTCTTGCAATTGACGTTTGTCTATCCGAAGGAAATTGTGGATAATACTAGAATAATAGTCTACCAAATTTTGCGTGGGAGTGAACCTATGAAAACGTCGACTTATCCGGAGTTCGTACAGCTCGTTGAGCAGTTCAAAATTTTCCCGTTCTCCGATTTGATTCCCGAGCATCCTTCGCTCACGGCCGCGGCGGCGGACAACGTATGGCATGACGGCTCAGAGAACGACCCTTGGCAGTGGCGGGTCCGTATCGTAAAGGACGAGCACGCGGCTTACGGGAAGTTCTTCGGCACGAAGGCGTCCTTCATTCATGTCGATCTGTTTCCGCAAGTACGGGTTCTGCTCTCTCAAGGGAAAAGCGTAGAGGAGCGATACAGCGGCGGATTGATGTCGCAAGACGCCAAAGCTTTATACGGCATCGTCCGGGAAGCAGGCAGCATGGACTCGCGCCAATTGCGGAAGGCGTCCGGCCTGACCGCCAAGGAACAGAAGAAGGATTACGAACGCGCGCTTGTCGAGCTGCAAAATTTCGGCGACATCGTCATTACCGGGGCGCAGGAAAGCGACTTCGAGGGCGGCTGGAGCAGCATGTGCTTCGAAAGCGCGGACCACTGGCTGAACGAGACGCTGGGCCGGAAGAAGAAGCAGGCTGATGATCTTGCTTTGGCGAAAGCTGCAGTGAAAGAGGAGCTTGAGGGCGTTTGTACGGAGAAAGCGATGAAATATTTGGATAAAAAGCTGCGGTTAAATCTGTCTGCCCGGTAACGGAGAAGGCTGCCGACATTTCGCAATCGGCAGCCTTCTTCTTCGACGATATTACCTCGGCCATCTCCGATTAGCCGGAAGCAGCGCGGGGAATGGTGCATGAGGCTCCATCTGATACCAATAGGCTACGGAAGAGATATCGTCGGAGCGCTCGAACAGCTTGGTATGGTCATGCCCGATTTGCTGAATCGTTACGCGCAGATCGCTTCCGAAACGGATCGGATCGGGCAGATGCCAGCGGTACATGCCGTGCATAGGGACATTATGTCCATACCAGGGGTCGATTTCGGTCGACTCCTTGTAAAACTTATAGCCCAAATACGGCGTGGAATACGATTCAGGCTCATTCGTCTTCCTATTGTTGAAGCACCACGCGCCTCCCACGTAATCCTCCGTACCCGTGCCGCATATGGTCGGCCAATCCTGGTCGCCATCCATGTAGAACTTGATCTCGCCTTCGCCCCACCAGTTTCTCTCCAATGCCGCCCATGCGAGATATGTGCCGATATATTGCCCCGTACCTTTGACATTGTCCAGTATCGTATAGTCTTTGCCGGTTTCGGTGACCCTTTCGCGGCGCCACTGCGCGTGGAAGTACGCTGCATTTTCCGGCAGCTGGTCGACAAGCGTATAATTAATCGTATAGAAAAATCCGTCAATGTCGGCCGTATGCTGATTCTCGATCGTGATCTTCGCCGATTGCCGAAACGGCATCGGAATATAACAGTTCATGCCGCCCGTCGGAACGACGGAAATCGGAAGCGAATTGACGTTGGTGCGCACGCCGAAGCCATTGCAGAAAAAATCGCCGAGGGGAGCTTCGACCGAAGGGGTCGTTTCATCATCCCAGTACATGCGGAGAACAAGGTCTCGGAGGACGAATTGCGCCGCATGCCCTTTGCCTGTTTTATCGGCAACCGTGATCCAGAAATGCTGGATGACGCCGGTCCCCTGAATTTGGGCAAGCGTTGCCTCTTCGCCTTGATTAAGCGTAATGGCGGGTCTTCCTTTTCGTCCGACGCCTAAATTACTCGATTCCTTGCCGCCTTGTCCCTTTTCGCCATTCGGATTCTCTGCCGAAATCGAGCGGGTGCGCGCTTTCGTGACGAGCGGAGCGGAGAATAAATCATGTCCAAGCCCATGCTGCTGCAGCATCATCCATCACCTCGCGTATCATATATTGTGTTTATACGAACCTATTATATAATGATAGTTGCGATAAACCCTTACCTGATATTGTGAAGTTGTTTATCAAATATTGCTGAGGTGACTGGAATGAGTCTCGAAAATATGTCCCCGTTTATTCGGGTGGCGATCGACAGCGTGCTGGAATCCGGCTGGAAGCTGGACGAGCGGGTCATATGGGATTATGAGCTGCTTTACCTGATGGAAGGCCAGATAAAGGTGACCGTGGAGGACGAGGTATACTATGGGAAGGCAGGAGACTTCTTCTTCTTTAAACCGGGGCAAAGACACTCCATTCAAATTGCCGGCGGCTCGCGCATTCGGCAGCCTCATGTTCATTTCGATTTGTATGCCCAGCCTGACAGCAAAGAAATCGGCGTATCCTTTAAATCCCTCGACCGGATGAATGCAAAGGAACGGGGATGGATCCGGGAGGACGAGCTGTCCGTCCCGCCTTATTTCATGCCCTGTTATTTTCGTCCGGGCGACCCGATTCCCTTGGAACAAGCGTTATTCGAACTGATTCGCGAATTCGAAACGAAGCCACCCTTTTACGAGCTCCGTATGAAAGGCTGCCTGCTCGCGATTTTGTCCCAAATCATGAGAGAGCAGTATTGGGGAAGCAAAATGAAAAGTGACGGGCATATGGAGCTGCTTACGAAAATCCGGGCCTATTTCGATCATAACGTACACCGCAGCGTCAAGCTGGACGAGCTAGCCGAGCGGTTCCATATCAGCAAGTTTTACTTGATTCATCTGTTCAAGAACATGTTTAAAATGACGCCTATCCAATATCACCAGCAGATCCGGATGGAAAAAGCCAAAATTCTGATCCGGTATACTTACTTATCCTTGCAGGATATCGCCGAGCAGCTCGGGTATTCGAACATCCACGCGTTCAGCCGCGCATTCAAAGCGAATGCAGGCTGCAGCCCCTCCAGCTTCCGTCTGCAAAAATAAAGGTTGGATGAGGCTGCACGTGGAACTAGACCATTAGAGCCGCCTCCCTTACGGCGCCTCTAACGGCCTGCAATCTCGCGTCTCGCCGCTTAACGGCACCGGTTCTCTTCCATCCAAGCAACCGCAAAATCAACCAACGGCTTGACCGGCATCAGACGCGCGTCCGCGTTTGCGATTTTCCCTCTTCGAACGACGCCTGTCACTTGCTCGAAGGCTTCGCCAATCCGGTCGAAATCATCCGAATTCAGTTCGATATCCTCAAACTCCGTCCACTTCTTGATACCGTCAACCCATATGGGCGCTTTGTTCGTGATTGCCTTTTTTCCGATGAAATTTGCCCGGTACTCCGCTAGATGGATCGACGTATTATTGCCATGATCGACGCCAAGGAGCAGCACCCAGCCCTCCTGCTCATACAGCCTGGCCAGCGGCGAGCCTTCGCCCAGGCTGTTCGCCAAGCCGTGTCCGTTAACGATTGCCGTCTTCTTCGCGCCCCATGCGGCAAAAGAAACCTGCGGGTGACCGCTTCTGATCACGCCGTTCTGCTTCCGGAAGCTCTCCGGAATTTGGCCCATCATCCTTGTGGGCGTGAGGTCCGGCTCATAAGCGGGCATCGTCTCTCTAATGGTCTCCCACCACGACTCCTTGACCGGAGGATATCTCCAATTGGACGGATCGGATAAATCACCCGAATGCGTCGGCATAACCAGCGTACCCGTCCGGCCGAGGCATTCCTCCAGCGCTAATATTACGGCAACAGGACCGCCGACAACCCAGCCGCCCAGCGCCTTCACGGACGAGTGCAGCATGACCGTCATATCCGCCGTAACGCCCAAATCCTTAAAGTCCGCTTTTAACGTTTCAGTGGTAAACATATCTCCTTGCAATTCTTCCATTCCGAAACACCTCATATATTCCATATATTCGAATCTCTAAGCACATGCGGTTTTCTGAAATCCGTATTATCGGTAATCTGATCGATGCCGCCTATCAAGCTTTTTTCGGCTATCCGGCGAACGGCATCGTCTTCAATTCGACCGGCAAGCAGGCTGGCAATTCCTCCGCCATTCATCACTTTGAAGGGACGGTCGTAGAAATACGCAGACTCGCCGGGAATCCCTTCCGTGATCCTTAGCTCGTTGTGCATGCGGGATAGATGCGCGTAGACCCGAATAAAGGCTTGCTCGCGTTCTCTCCAGACCGCGGCCGTTTGAGCCGTCCACAAATAAGGCATTAAAGCTCCGGAGCAACTCAGCTGCTTAAAAGCGGTTCCAAACCATTTCGGATAAGGCGCATATTGACGTTCCATCAGAAAACAAAGATTCAGACAATCGCGGACAAGACGCGAAGCCATAATGGCGGAGCCCAGCTCGTCGCCGATAAAACCCGAACGGAGCATCAGATGTTCTTCTTGGCCGATCCGCTGCCAGGTGGAAGCCATAAGATACAACCATATATCGTATGGGTAATATTCGAACTGCTTGCGTAACGCGCTCAGTTGACCGCGATCGTCCCTATACACGGCTCCTCTTGTTATTTCCAGAAGCGATTGTGAAGGAAACGTCAGCCAATCCGCTAATTCCGGAGGTTTATCGCTATTTAAGGCCAAGCGGCTTTCAAGGAAAGCCGGCACGGTTGTAATCACGCTCATGCCGGTATCAACCGGAACGCCATAAAAACAATCTGGAGCCTTCTCGTGTAAAGATGCTTTAATTTGTTCGGCATAACCGGTCCATTGTTCGTTTAGAAATAGATATACTCGCGGGCCCCAATCATGGTCCGTTGACATTTCCGTATCATAGCCTAACACTTCGCTGCCGGGGCCAAGCAGAGCGGACGAATAGGACAAGAAAGGATAGGTTTCCTTCAGGGTCGGCTCAACGACTTCCGTATGGAAACGGCGGCATAATTCTATTCCATTTATAAAAGTCACTATTTATCCCTCCGCGTTCATAACAACACCTTGTATAGCTTAATGGCGCTATTATGCATCCCCTCATGGTAGAGAGCGAAGCTCAGGAACTGCTCCGGCGTTCCCAAGGTCAATCCGGCAGATGTCGTATAAGGCTCTACCTTTTGTTGAAGCCGGTCAGCCAGCGCCCCTTGAATTCTTGCCGGCTGCTCGCCGAGCAGCAGCTTCAACTCATCAAGAGTCGGCACGGGAACAGCGGCCGGCGTTGTTAACGGCGACGTACCGTATTCGAACCGCTCCTTGAAGCCGCCTGGCAACTGCTGCGGGAGTCCCGCAGCTTGAAAGGCGAACCGCTCCAACACGACATAGATATGCCCCAGCTGCCATCGCAATGAATTTCTAAAACCGTCAGGAATGCGGTCCGCGTTCTCCTCCGTAATACCGTTAGCCGCTTTCAAGGTTTGCCCTCTCACGAAAGCCAGCTGTACAAATAAGTAATGTTCCAACGAACTCACTCCAATCGTTATCGTCTATCGTTATCCTTCAGCCGCGCCGAAAATGCTACGGTTTCTATTGGCGTTCTCATCCCGGCTTCACCTCAAGCTAGGTATGGTCATTAAGCCTGGATGGCGATGTATGGTGGTACCGCTTAAAGATTTTCGAGAACGTATACGGGTCGGAATACCCCAGCTGGCCGGCGACTTCCTTAACCGTCCGCTTCCCGGACAACAGCAGGTCCCTGGCACGGTTCATCTTGATCCTGTTCACGTAATTTTGCGGCGTTAAACCGATGTTTGCTTTAAAGAAAGCATAAAAGTATTTCGGCGACATGCCCATCACTTCCGCTAACCGTTCTGCCGGAATCGGTTCCCCGATATGCTCCTCGATATAACGAAGAACCGGGGCCAGCTTGGCGAAATGCTTGGAAGGCTGCACGGCTTCCTTGAATCCCGAAGCGTTCTCCTTCGGAACCGCCAGAAGCTTGGCCAGAAGCGTAAGGAAATATCCCTTCAACGTTAAGGAAGCCATCGGCTCTTTGTTCCTGTAGGCATCGAAGGCTCTGCGAAGCTGCTCTCCCTCGGCTGCAAAATGCCGCTTCGGAATAACGCCCATTAAATCGAATTCATTCAAGAAGTTGAACCGCTCGCCCAAGGAAAAATCAAAATGGACATAAATGTGGCTGCACGGTCCGCTGCCGCATGCTGCGAAATAAGGGACGCCGGGATTAAAAAACACGATATCACCTTCATTCGCGGCTGACTTCCTGCCCCGTGCTTCTATCGTCACCTCGCCCCCCGTCACCAGCCACAAATCATAATCCGGATGCCGCTTTCCCTCCGACCAGCCTCTCTCATGACAGGATTGTCCGATGCTGCCGAGCCGCAGCTCTGCGTGCTCGCTCAGATTGTCCATAATCATGCGGTTCATCATCGGCGGCCCCCCTATTAAACGGTTACTGTTAGTATACAAATTTAAGAATTCATGAACAATCTTGTTTTTGGCTAATCCTCAAATCATACTCTCGGCCATCAAGTGATACCTTCAGCCATTCCTTTCCCTTCTCTCTCCCCCTACAATGAAAGTTGAAGGCAGATAGATCCACATTCGGGAGGAGTTTCTTATGAATAAAATCGGCTGGTGCGCCGGAATTGAACAAGCCGGACTGCTCGCGGACATAGGCTTGGATTATATCGAATGCGCTTTGTCTTCCCTGCAATTGGAGGAGGAAGAAGCATTCGCCGGAAAGCTTGCGCTCTACTTGAGTTCACCGGTAAAGGTGCGAGCCATGAACCTGTTCGCTCCCGCCGATATGATGCTGATCGGCCCGCAGCGTGATGGGGAGCGCATCCGGAAATATGTAAGCTTGTCCGGCGAAGCGGCAGCACGAATCGGCGCCGGGATCGTCGTGCTGGGCAGCGGCAGAGCCCGTATGGTGCCGGATGGCTGGGAACGCCGGCGGGCAGAAGCGGAAATGCTGGAGTGCCTGGGCCGGATTGCCGACGAATGGCGCGGTTCCGGGGTTACGCTGGCGATCGAGCCGCTGAACCACAAGGAATCGAATCTGATCAACAGCGTTGCGGAAGCGGCATCCTTAGCGAAGCAGGTTAACAGCCCAGCGGTCCGGATTTTGGCCGATCTTTACCATATGGATGAAGAAGACGAGCCGCTCGAAACGCTTGCCGCACATAAGGAATGGATCGCCCATATTCACGTTGCGGACACAGGCAGGCTGGCGCCGGGGACGGGAACGTATCCTTACGAACAGTTCGCCGGGATACTGCGGGAAATCGGTTACGAGGGAATGGTATCCGCGGAATGCAAATGGCCGGATACGGTGGATGGCGTGCAAAGCAGTATTTCATTCATGCAGCAAATGTTTGACCGTAAGGAGTAATGGTTCCGGCGTATCGGCTATCATGACGCCAATTCCATGGGATCAGATCTATAATTTAGATCTAATCCGCCAAATCAAGCACAATAGTCGCAATCTGATCTAAAATTTAGATCTGTTGTCCACACGGCCGCCCATCTTTTACTCGCCAGTCTATACACCCCCTTATAAGTAAAGCCTGCTTACCGTGTCTGGTTAGCAGGCTTTATTTGTATAGGATGCTCTTATAGAGCTATTTAGCGAAGCTATGATGGCCGATCGTCGTGATCACCGTCAGACCGGACCAGAACGAACCTTTAGATATCGCAGGGTTAAAGAAATAAACGGCGTCTTCTACGTTGTTTTTGCCGTTCAAGGCATCCTTGGCGGCGCGAAGCGAAATGGCATCCGACTTGGCTTTGTCCAGTTGGCCGTTATGTGCCGGCGGGAACTGCTTACCTGAATAAATAACTTCTCGTACAGTGTCCGGAAATTTAGAGTTTTTCACCCTGTTCAATATTACATTCGCTACTCCAAGCTGTCCCTCGTACGACTCGTGGCCCGATTCTACCTCTGTAATCCTGGCCAGCAGCTGCAGGTCCTTCTCCGTGAACGGCTCCGCTTTATTCGCAAGAATCGACGGCACGACGACCCTGAGCTCGGTGCCTTCCACAATCCCGTCCGCGCTGTCTAGGCCGTTCCGCTTCAGAAGCTCCGTCTTGCTGCTGCCGTACTCCTCGCTGATCTGGGCTAATCCGTAATTTTCCGCCACGACGGCCGGTTTCACCATGATCAGCTCAG
Organism: Paenibacillus harenae DSM 16969; assembly: GCF_000422465.1. Classification (GTDB taxonomy): domain Bacteria; phylum Bacillota; class Bacilli; order Paenibacillales; family Paenibacillaceae; genus Pristimantibacillus; species Pristimantibacillus harenae. Next base: position 99,972 of record NZ_AULV01000015.1, read on the forward strand.
CCGTGAGCTCTTTTGCATGCCAGTTCACCTCAGCATGCAGCAGTTCCGCCACATGGCGAAGCGGAATGTACATTCTGCCTTCCGCAACGAATGGCGCCTCATCCATCCGGTAGCGGCCTTCATTAAAATAAACGACGGGAACTCCGTTACCCAGCACGATCTTGTCTCCGTGAGCCGTTTGTATCGTTGCTTCTTCATTATCTTTATCCCAGCTTATTTTAGCGTCAAACATTCCGGCTACGAGCGCCACGGGGATAAATAGCCTTCCATCCAGCCCGCGTACCGGTTCGGACAGCTTCACGACTTCTCCATTCACCTTTATCGTGACGCCTTCCGCCACTGCCGCTTGTTCATCCTGCGCGGCAAAAGCCGGAATCGGCACGGCGCAGATCAGGAGCATCGCCCATATCGTTATCAACATACGTATGCCTGTCGGCTTGTTTCTTCTGTTCATAAATACCTCCCAGAAAAGTTCAGATCACATGCATAACGACTGCCGCTTCGCATAAACCGTTAGCTGCAACCTCATGCAGCCCGGCTCTGTGCCTTCCATTGGCGTAAAGCTCGTTTCACATTGAAATATAAGCTTCCGTATAAGTGCATAATTTATGAATGCTTATATTTTAAAAATCCGATATCCAAGGTCTTCCGCAAAATTATAGCACAGCTTTAAGCGTTTACAGGATTAACGTTTTCACAGAATTCCAAATATAGTAAGATTAAAGGCTTGTTTCACCGATCAGTTCGTTAGCCGCATCTGCTTTTTATTAATGAAAAAGACGGCGCATTCATGCACCGTCTCTTCATTCACCGATTCCTTCAGTCGCCTTGTTACCTTCCTTACTTGAAGCCCAAGAGCTTGTAAATAATAGCTGCCGCTTCAGCGCGAGCAGCGGTTCCCTTTGGCTGAAACCTACCGTTACCCCTGCCATTAATAATGCCTGCATGGCTCAGCTCTTGTACGGCTTCTGCCGCGTAAGGGCTGATTTGGCCGGCATCCCGGAACGATACCGCTTCGCCTGGCGCATTCGTAAGGCCAGCCGCCTTCATCGCGCGGTAAGCGATAACGGCCATGTCCTGGCGGGTGATCGTGTCGTTCACCCCGAAAGTACCGTCCTCTCTGCCCAAAACAATGCCAAGCTTCTCGGCAGCAGCGATCGAATCGGAATACCGCCCGCCGCCCTGCACATCGCCCATCGTGCTGACCGCGTCTTCCGCCGATAGCTCAAGCGCGGTTATAAGCATGTGGACGAATGCTGCCCGCGTGATGCCGCCATTAGGCTCAAACTTGCCGTCGCCTGTTCCATGGACAACTTCACGGGAAGCCAACGTTTCAACGATCGTCTGCGACCAGGCGGCCTGGTTAAGATCAGAGAATGAAACCGTCGCAAGCGCCGCGCCGTACGGGCTGAAGTGCTTCGGACTAAATGTGATTTTGCCCGCCTCACGGTCGTACTTCACGTTTTTCACCACTTCCAGCTTACCGTCTTCTCCAATATAATAGACCGCGATTTGATGCGGCTTCTCGCCCGGCTTCAGCTCGTAATCCATTTCGACGGTGACCGAATGGCGTTTCAGTTCGCTAATGTTCTTGTCATCCACTAGAAGCGTGAAATCATAGACAGGATAACCGTCAACCCGTATCTTCACATCCTCCGGAAGCCTGGTGACGTCAACCTCCGTTATTTCAAGCACCAGCTCGCCTGCATTCTCATCCAGAACCCCAGCCGCTTCTTCGGCTGAGATGAAGACCGTTACTTTGCCTGCTTGAATCGCAAGCGTATCGATTGTTTCATGGTCGAAAAAGCCCTGTACAGGAACAGTCACTCTCGTGCTCTTCAAAGCCCCCGCTTTGGAATTAACCGTAATCGCAAGCGTACTGCCTTGCGCGGTTTCCAGCGCTCTCAACACATCGCTCGATGACACGTTAACTTCCGCTTTGCCGGCAGAATTCGGCTTCACGTTAAAGGTAACCTTCCCGTCAGCTGCACTTGGCGCAGCCGGTGTTCCGCCAGGGGAGCCTGTGCCCGGAGGATTGGACGGATTGCCAGGATCCGGAGTGGACGGCGTCCTCGTCGTCACAAGCTTCAAGACACCGTAACCGGAGGTGTCCTGCCAGGACCGGCCGGAGGCGTCGTTCCATATGGCGACGCTGTCTCTTCCGCCTGCTCCATCCTGATCATTATTCACCTGGAAATCGAAGCCGATCAGCTGTCCGTCAACAGGGGTAACCGCATCCAGATTGATTTTTGCCTCAATGACATATCCGCCGTCCACAAGCTTGGCGGCCGTGTAGAAGCTGCCGGCGAGAGAGGCGGGGTTGGTGCTTCGTTCATTCAAGTAATTGACTCGGTATTGCCCGTCGTCCGCTTGATAGTCGACTGTTTTGGCGTTATTCTGATCGACGAAGATTTCCACGGAATCCTGCTCATGAACAGCGGTGCTTTGCTTAGACAATATCTCGTCCGTAACGTGCGCGTAGACATACAAGTAGTCGTCATCCCACATCGTTCTGGCTTTTGCCGTTGCGCCCGATGTTCCTTGAACCCATACGCCGGTTTCAATTTCTTCCGCCTGGTCCCATAGCGCGTCTCTCTCGCCATCGATCCCAGGCGTGCCTTTGACAGACTCAGCGACATGCAGCGGCTGCTTTAACGTCAGCTCGCCAATTCCTTCGGCGGATTGATCCTGATTATGCATGCGGTCGCTCCAGGAAGCGTTAGCTGTGCCGTCCGCGTCTGTTACGCGCAGATCGAATGCAATCGTGTCGTCCATCTGAACGGGAGCCTGCCATGGCACGCTCATCTCCAACCGGTAACCGCCGGTTCTCTCGACCGCAGTCGCAGCGCTTCGGGAGAAGGCATACGTCCGGCCGTTAACAAACCATTCAACCGTATCGTCGGCATGAACTGCAGCGTCCTCGACATCAACCCATACATATAGACGGTCAGTGTCCCACAGTACCTTCATCGCTGCGGCAAGTCCATCTGAGGACTGGAGCTGTACGCCTCTGAGGACATCCCATGCCAATTCCGGGTTTCCGTCCACGATGGGCGTTCCCTGCGTAACGTTCAGCTTCTTCGTTTGAACTGGCACCTTGGATGGATCTGCAACAGCCCAGTAAGCCAATTTGGATTGCAAGTTTTTATCGAATAAGAACGGAGCTTGGACGCGATTGGTTCCCTCAGGGAACGTCGTCAGCCAGGTACGGTCATCGCCAAGCCCCCAGAAGGTGACATTGCTGATATAGTCCTTATCGCCGCTGTCCTCCAGCCCCTTGAGCCCATCGAACAAATCCTGATACCGGTACGCAAGCTCCAGCAGAACGCTTTCCGGAATTTCACCGTAGCTCGGAGCGTTATCCGCCGTATACAAGCTGATATCCAGCTCCGTAATTTGGTTGTCGAATCCGGCATCCCCGAACTTCTTGATCGAGTTCACGATCGAAGAAATGGACGGATTCTGGATGTTAATATGGGTCTGATGTCCAACGCCGTGAATTGGATAATCGACGGTGCCGTCCTCTGCGTCTTCTTCTCTCAACTGCATGACCAGGTCGTATAAAATGTCGCGTTTGCCCGGATCATTCGTGCCGTAATCGTTAATGTACAGCTTCGCGTCCGGATCTAGCGCATGCACCGTTCTGAACGCTTCGCGAATATAATCGAGACCGGTAATCTGATACCACGCGCTGTTGCGCATGCCGTTCGGTCCACCCGGATCGATTACCTCGTTCACTACATCCCAGCCTTCAACCTGCACGCCGGTTGCTTTCACATGCTCCACTACCGCCGTAATATGCTCTCTCATCCGATCGAGCAGCAGCTTTTTGTTCGCTTCGCGTTTGGCCGGATCGGTCTCTTCGATCATGAGCTTTCCATTTTCATCCTCGAACATCCAATCCGCCACCTGCGAATGCCAGACGAGCGTATGATACCTCATATTCAACTGATTCTCTTTGGCAAAAGCAATCAGCTTATCGGGATCCGTCCAGTTAAACACGCCTTCCTGCGGCTGAACGCTGCCCGGCTTCATGGAGTTTTCCGCAACGATCGTATTGTAATGCTTCTTCAGTAACTCCTGATGCTTGCCTCCCGTCTGAGCCGGTTCGACGGCTGCCCCTATGGAGAAATAATCCGCAAATACATCCTTCAAATTCGCGATATCCGTTTCGATATCGGGCTGCGGCTGCGTCGGCACCCAGGAGAGCTCGAAATCGTCGATATAAAATGACCTTGTCTCGCCATATTCCTCGGCCACTTCTACATACGCGTTTAGAATGGTTGCCGCAGATGATACGGTGAACGTACCTGTTAACTGTACCCATTCATCGTCTGTAACCGTTGTATTGGCGGAGACGTTGGTAAACGAATTTTCGCCTGACTGCACGCTCATGCGTATCGTCGTATCTGCCTGCCCTGGCGCCATTTTGACCCAAACGGAAAAATTATACTTATGACCCAAGTGCATCTTCCCGATTACGTCCAGCAGCGGTCCCTGATACCGCTGAGACGCGCCTGTCAGCAAGCTTTGATCACCGCCGTGAGCATCCTCTGCCGATACGCTTACCGGGTCTTTGCCGTTTCTTGCCTTCCAACCTTGCTGGCCGTCTTCAAAATCCGACCGGACGCCTGATTGATCCAGGTTGCCGGGGTCTGGATCCGTACCTGGCGTCACGTCAATGATGACAACCTCATCGATAAAAATATCCGCCGTTGAGCTGGATGCTTCAACAGATTCCACCCAAATGCGGAATTCCGTAGTATTGTCCGGCACCGGATATCCCAGTTTTTCTAAGATTGTCCACTCGGACGCATTCGCTTCTTTGTTGCCGATTATCCAGGGATAAGCTGCCGTCCCGTCCGATACGACCTTGGACGCTACGTGAAGCGTGTCCGTCCCTTCACCCAATTTGACTTTAAGCGATACGTCATACGTATGTCCCGGCTGTACATAACTCGTCAGATCCATGCTGGGACTGCTGTTTCTCGCGCTGCGGTTTTTAAACTGCAAGGAATGGCTTCCTTCGGACGCCTGATCCGGCGAGACCGCAACTTCGCCTGCGCCGCCCCAAGACAAGCGTTCCCAGCCGCCTGTGAGGCCGTTCTCGAAACCTTGCTCCAGCACCGCTGGTGCTCCGCTCGCCGCCTGCGCCTTACCGGCAAACTGACTTACAGGAAACAGCACGCTGACCATCATTATGAAAGCGGTTACTAAACTGAGCTTTCTTAGCACACATTTAACCCCCTTAATGAAATGTTAAAATATGAAAGCTCTTTCATGTTAATATAATCGCATTTCCAGCAACACCCAAAAAAGCTTAGTTGTTACTACAAAAACCATAGTAGTGTCCCGGGACATAAGAAAAACCGTCCGAAAGATCACAGACGGTCCTTTTAGCGGGATCGGCGATGGGGTTTCTATTCCACCCTATTCATTCCATTTCAACAAAGCTATAATTCGAGTTCCAGCAGCTCGAGCTGCCGAACAACTTCGTCGATCGGTGCAGAGGCGTCGATCTCCATGGTTGCTGTGGCCCGTAATAAGGGTTCGACTTCAGTGAGATGGCAGAGGATAAGTTCCCGCTCTTCCGGACTTTTCCCATAGTTGTTATTGTCCCGGTCGGCAATCCTCGCCAGTATGACATCAGCAGGCGCACTAAACAAAACCACATGGTCGAAAAACGGGTAAAATTTCCCCTGATTTGACTTGCAGCCGGCAACAAAGAGCATACCCTCCCGGTGAGAGGTTAGAAGCCCCATCATCGCATCTTCTCGCTAAATCCAGTCGTTGGAACCGTCTGGGAGTTGAATCCAATGGCTCCACATGCCGCTGTCCGTATCCACAACGCGGTGGCCTCGTTCACCAAGTTTCTCTAAAGCTGTCGTTTTCCCCGTTCCGGACATTCCGGTGATCAGTATTCGCAACACATATCCTCCTCGTCAATTGCCCGTGCAAACATTTATATCGCGTTATACATAACCTCATCCATTTTCCTCGCTATCGCGCCGGTGCCGTTATCGATATTGGCCAGCAGATGAGCGCGCAGGTTTGATTTTACGTATACCGAGGATCGCATCGACACACCCGGATCGCTGCCCGTCACGTAATATTTGAAAATTTCGTCGTCTATGATCGAGATCCAAACACCATACCCGTAATGGATATGTTCGTTATAACTTGTGTGGGGCGACAGCATTTTTTCCGTCATACGCTTCGATAACAACTGGTTGCCCATCAGAGCCTGCCAGAACCTGTCAATATCATAGACCGTCGTGAAGGCTCCGCCATCCGGCCCGCCGACGACAGGAACGGCGTATATATTCGTTTTCCAAGTAGAACCGCTATCTATATAACCGGCTGCTGTCCGCTCCGGCAGTTGATCCATCCGGAAGTAGCCCGTATCTTCCATACCGCAAGCCCGGAAAATCCGTTCCTCGACATAGGCCTGAAAGGCCGTCCCTGTCAGCTGCTCCACGATCAGCCCGAGTACGATAAAACCCGCATTGCTATATGAAAATCGGTCGCCGGGAGCAAATTTCATCACGTTATTCTGAAACATAGGCAAAAAGCTCGCCGGTTCTATCATGGCGTAAGTCGGCAAGTTTTTCCACAGATCCGCATAATCGTTCATGGTCTCTTCGTCAAAATAATCGGATATTCCTGAGCTGTGAGTCAGCAGATGATGTACGGTAATGCCCGGGTCGAAGTGCGGAAACGACACAGAAAGGCAGTCGCGTAGCAACGTATCAAAGCTCAACAGTCCTTGGTCGACCAACTGGCATACCGCCACCGCGGTAAAAATCTTGCAGCCGGACGCCATGCCGAACCGCGTATCCGTCCGATTCCTTAACTTCTCGCTTCGATTGGCAAATCCGTAGCCCTGCTCGAAGAGCGGGCCGCGGTCGTTCCCGACAAGTACCGCGCCGGAGAACGGAATATCCGCTTCCCGGCTGCACAATTCTATGATTTGTTCTATTTGCATTGTGAAGACTCACCTCGAACTCTGAATTTCCTATGCTTCAATCATACTGCGATCCTTTTCATTATGGGAATAAATTTCGATTATAGCTGAATTTTACCGTCAATTGTTTGGCGTTACTACATGACCAGCACATAAGGGACGGCTCCTATCGGCTTAACTCTTACTAATAACAATGGATAATTTATAGTTCACATAGCGGTTTATTTCGCTCAAAAACCTGTCGAGCTCCTCGTTGGAAGGGAATCTGCAATCCATGAGGTAGCAGCCCTCTCCGCTGATCTTGTAATTATGGACGACGTATAGACTCTTCGTTTCTACAAACGACAAGAACGGCTGGTGATCGAAGCTCTTCGTAAAAATCGTTATAAACGCGTGAACCGGGTAACCCGTTTTTTGGTGATCCAAACAAACGGTATAGCCTTCAATTACGCCTTCTTCCTCCAGCTTCATTACCCGGTTGGCCGTCGCCTGACCGGTGAGGTGAACCTTCTCGCCCAGCTTCTTCATCGAAATTCTGCCGTCCGCGACCAGTTCTTCAAGGATACGCTTATCCGTATGATCCAGCATCACATCCAACCTCTTTCACAATTCAAGTATTTCTGTCTTTATACGTGATTTTCATTATGTATTCGCTCTTACCTAAATGCTAACCTAAAAGAAGAAATTGTGAAAGGGAGGCATGAACGGCATGCAAATCAGACAAATACGAAATGCAACGATCGTACTGAACTACGGCGGCTTAACTTTTTTGATCGATCCGTACTTGGGGGCAAAAGGGGCCTATCCGCCCGTAACGAATACGGCTAATCAAGTGAATAATCCGACAGCCGATTTACCGATTTCCGTTGAGGATATTATTCAGGCTGATGCCGTCATCGTCACTCACCTGCACCCTGACCACTTCGATGCGGCGGCGGTCAAGGCGCTTCCCAAAGACGCGAACATGATTGCGCAATCCGACGAAGACGCCGAAGCCATCCGAAATGCAGGATTTCGTAACGTCCAGGCCCTAGACCGCGTTGCCCAATTGCATGACGTTCGTCTGACCCGGACAAGAGGCAAGCATGGCACAGGTAAAATCGGGAAATTAATGGGGAATGTCTCCGGCGTAGTCTTGAGCCATCCGGATGAAAAAACATTATATATCGCGGGCGATACGATTTGGTGCGATGATGTGGAAGAGGCAATCCGCATTCATCGGCCGGAAGTGATTGTTGTCAACGGAGGGGCTGCGCAATTCCTGCAAGGAGATCCCATTACGATGGGCAAGGAAGATATCTGCCGGACGTACTCGGCTGCCCCGCAAGCGACGATTATCGTATCTCATATGGAGGCGGTCAATCACTGCATTTTGTCCCGGCGGGAGTTGACGGGGTTTATTGAAGAGAAGGGCCTCGCCGCCCATATATTCGTCCCTGCAGACGGTGAAACGATCATTCGTTAAGCAACTGCTTGATGCTGCGCTGAATCCTGATTTTTTCGGGCACAACAAAATTGCGGCAGATTAAGACATTATGGTCATCTCCTAATCTGCCGCTGTTACTTCTCCTGTATGGCGTCCATAAACGCGACCACGTTCTCCAGCCTCACGGTTTTGACAACCAGCTTCTCGTTATCAAACACCAGGAAGACCGGGAGCGCCCCGATATCGAGAGCCTTTTTCAGATCCAGCACATAATCGGGATTGTATTCGACCCAGCCCAGCCCTCCTTGGAACACGGACGGAGCCTCTCTCTCAAAATAATCGCTGTCGTAGGGCAGTTCGGTTCCTTGTTCATACATGATGATCGTGCGATAGCTGCCTTCCGCCCTCGCAAGCATGCCGAGACGCTTTAACACCTCCTCATTGCCCATCGTCAGCAATATCAGTTCATCCGGCGCGTTCGCCAAGTCCTTGTCCTTGGGCTGCTTTATTTCCACTTTCTGGCCGAGCTTCAGATCGTCCCACTTCAGCTGAGCACCGGCCTCGTTCGTCAGCTTGGTGCCCGGCAGCACTTGCGCCGTATATTCGGCTCCCCAGTCCTCTATCGCCGGGCCCGGTTCATCCCGCTTCATCCATTCCGATACGTCAAAAGTGACTGTTTGCTCCGCTTCATCTAATGAACTGACGAAGCCGATCATCTGATCGTCACGATATTGCCCGTATGGCTTGCCTGAGCAAGCAGAGAAGATTGAGCAGACGGATACGACCATCAGAATAAAAAATGAGAATCTCCCCATTCGCTCCCACCTCCTTCCGGCATATACGAACAACAATTCTATGAGTACAGATTATTTATAGATTATATATAGCTTTTGGATTGCTTTTGGATTGCTTTGGATTGCTTTTGGATTGCTTTTTGGATTGCTTATGTACGGCTTGCCTTCCGTTCACTCATTTCCTCATCTGCGGTCGTGTTATATAATAGAACGAGATCTAATAATCTTCTACTTTTGCAGAGTGAGCGGGAAAAGCTCCTGTTATTTTTGCTTGGATATGATGTATGCTACACCTAACGGGAAAACCTGGAACTAATATGATTTTCGCGTCTCACCGGCTTTTATGGCCACATTAGTGGGAGGAAATCCGGTTAGCCGATCCTTGTTCGATTTCTGAAGCAATTTTGGGGATATTTTTCGGTTAGCTGATTGCGTTTCGATAGTTTTATTGCGTAAAACCTGTAGATTATGCTTACGATGCCAGTATTGCTGCTCAACACCTAAGAGTATACTTTCGACGCCAGTTTGCTGCGCAAAACTTAAGTCTATGCTTTCGATGCCAATTTTGCTGCTCATTACTTAAGACGATGCTTGCGAAGCCAATGTTGCTGCGAAAACTTAAGTCTATGCTTTTGATGCCAGTGTTGCAGCGCAACACTTAAGACGATGCTTACGATTACGATGCCGGTTTTGCCGCAGCAAACGTAAGTCTATACTTTCGACACCAGTTTTGCTGCGCAAAACTTAAGTCTATGCTTTCGACACCAGTTTTGCTGCGCAAAACTTAAGTCTATGCTTTCGATGCCAGTTTTGCTTCGCAAAACTTTAAGGAGAATCAAAAAATGGATATTATTGAGATTTTAACGGAATTAATCGACGAGGATACGGATCAGCCCAGATACCAGTTCGACGGGGAAGCACTGGAGGAGTTAATGAAGAGCATCGAGGAGCTCGGGCTGCTCTCGCCGATCAAGGTTCGGACGACGGGCAACGGCCGGTACAAAATCATTTACGGAAACCGCCGCTACAAAGCAAGTAAAATGCTCGGCCGCGCAACCATTCCATGTATTGTCTCGAACGTTACGGACGAGATGGAAATTTATTTGGAGCAGATCGCAGAAAATTTGACGCGTGAAGGCTTCTCGCCGATTGAAGAGGCGGAGGCGTTCAATAAGCTGCTGAATGATCCGAAATTCCGAAGCTCTACGAAATTTTTGTCGGGCAAGCTCGGCAAGCCGGAGAGCTATATCAAGAACAAATGCGAGCTGCTTAAGTTCGGCAATGCGGTTAAGAAGCTGATCGTCAGCGGCACCGAGATCCGCAAGGACAAGCTGACGGAGGATCAGCTGCTCCCGCTCAAGGATTTGCCGCTTGAACACCGCGATCCGCTGGCGTTGATCGTCGCAAGGGACGAGCTTCCGGTAAGCGACGTGAAGAAGATCGCCAAGCTGTTCAAGGATAAGACGATATCGGGCAGCACGAAGGACAAGCTTCTCTTCAAAACAGGAAGCGGCCTGATCGAGACCTGGTCGACGCATGAACAGAATAAAGCCGAACGGGCGAAGCCCTCAGCCGAGCCGAAGCCGGCTGCAAAAGCAGACAAGAAAGCGCAGCAACCGGAGACGAACATGCAGACGGAAGCGGTGCCGTCCGACTCGTCGACTGTTTCTCCAATCGAGCTTAGATTGAAGAAGCTTGCAGATTCGCTGTCCGCCTTCCATCCGCTGCCGGCGGCGGCGCTCGAGTCTGCCGCGTCCGTTCCTGCAGCCGGGCAAGAAAGCTTTATCCAGGATGTCGAATCGCTCATCGGCAGTCTGGAGCGGCAGCTTGCGGAGTGGAAAGCGATTCGCGAGCTTGCGAGATCCCAATCAACTGTTCCGGAACAAGCCTAAATTGGACGAAAATAAATTCGGGTTCAACGCGTTCTGACCCAAGCTTAAGCGAAAAAGGAGGCTGCTTTCTTGTCATGCGACAGGATGGAAGCCTCTTATGTCAGCGACAAGAGCCTCAGCGTCAGCTAATCAGCTGCATCTGACTATGATTCAGCTACAAGCCGGCTGCAGCCAGCATGCTGCATCTGGCCAAGCTTCTGCCAGCATGCTATGTCTGACCATGATTTAGCTAAAGCTGACTGCAGCCAACAAGCTGCATCTGGCCAAGCTTCTGCCAACAAGCTACGTCTGGTCCGGCTTCAGCCTGGTCGCCCGAATCAGGCCCTCGGCAAGCCCCGGGTTCAGCTTCGAAATGGCCGCCAGCCATTTGCCGGCTGACGGCATGCCGACTGCCCATTGCAGCAGGCTCCCCCATCGCAAAGGTCCGGCAAATTCCTTTCGGATCGAGCGCGTATACTCCTGCTCCCAATCGGCAAGCGATAGACCGCCTCGCAAATAGAGGTCGGCAAGCGGAGCGCAAAGCGCAGCCGAGCGAAGCGCCATCGACATGCCGTCTCCGCACAGCGGAGGCAGCATGGACGCCGCGTCTCCCAGAAGCGGCATCCCGTCCCACGCTTGCGGCTTGCGGCGCAAAAACACCGGAGCCACTGCAGCTTGCGATCCGGCAACCGGCTCAGCAAACGCGAGCCTCCCCGCCAGCCTCGGATTTCTCCTCGCCGCTTCCTTCAGAAAATCCGGCACCGATTTGCCCGCTTGCGCGAAGCTATCCCGTTCCAGCAGCGCCGCCGCATTCACGAGTCCGCGTTCGACCTTGCATAGGCCCATGTATCCTCCGCGAAACATATACATTTCAATAACCGGTTCCATATCCACGCCGACAAAATGGGATTTCACGCCGATATAGGCCGAGCTTGCCGGACCGTCCGGACGATACCCCGGCAGCCCGGACCGGCGGTTCGCGCCCCAGGCTGCAATGACCGTCCGGGCTTGCAGCACACACGCTTCGCCGCCGCGCTTCATCTCCACCGCGAAGCCCTTCGGGAGGGGCTTCAAGGCCGCGACCGACGAGGCTGCGTGCAGCTCCGCCCCGGCCTGCCGTGCCGCAAGGAGCAGGGCGCTATCCAGCGAGTAACGGCTGACTCCCCAAGCTTCGCCAGGCAGCGGAAGCTCCACATCAGCGCCGTTCTCGAAAATAAGCCTCACCCGAGTGATCTTGCTTGGGAGAAGATTTTCGACCTTTTCAGCAAGACCAAGCGCATGCAGCGTGCTCCGCGATTCCGGCGATAGAAATTCTCCGCACACCTTATGGCGAGGGAACGACTGGCGGTCGATCAGCGCCGTCTCCCATCCGCGGTCCGCAAGCGCTTTGGCCATGCTGCTGCCGGCAACGCCTGCGCCGAGCACCGCAACATCCACCGTTCGCGTCATGTTAACCAACTCCGCCCGATTGATTTAGGTCCGGCGGCTTGCCGATCGATCACGACCGCATAACGAAATAAAGGCCTCCACGACCGGTACACCCCCGTCAAGCCGAGCGATTGCTCGAGCTCCCGCCAGTCAGCCGCGCGAAAGCCTTTTGCTACCGATAACGGTCCGTCGTGCCGAATATACCGGTTAGACGTAGTTCTGGTTGCCAGCCACACCGCCGCCCAAGCCAACCAGTGACGATGGATGTCGTTGATGACAACGCCGAATCGAGCCGTTCTCAGCATGCTGCCTACAACCGCGGGAAGCTTATCCCGGTCAAAATGATGCAAAAACTGCGTCCCCGTAACGATATCCGCGCTTCTCTCGGGCAGCTCGAACAAATCTCCCCGCCTCACCATGACGCGAGGCTCGGAACGAAACAACAGTCTCGCCTCCTCGCAAGCCTCTTCCGTGATGTCTACTAACGTAATCGATAATTGAATCCCGTTGTCATCGGCCCACTGCAGCACACGGCGATTGATGTCGCCCGAGCCGGCGCCGACATCCAGGACCGACAGCCGGTCCGGCTTCCCGGCCGCCTCCCATAGACGCTTCATGCCATGAAGCGTCGGAGCTGCCGCGGCAAACACCCGGTTGAGCCGGCGAAGCTGCCGCAAGGCTTCGCGAAGCTCGGAGCCGCCGCTCGTGAAGTCGTCCATCAGCTCTTCCTCCGCAGCCCGTTCCCGTAACGCTCTAAGCATAGGCGTTGTCCGCCGGCTGTGGCTTCCTGACAGCAGGCGGGGCGTAAGCAATCTTGATTATCTCCGCCGTCAAGCCGGGACCGAAAGCAAGCGCGATGCCGCCGGCGCCTTCCGAGCCCTCGTCTTCCAGCCGCTCTCTCATCCGCTGAAGCACGAACAAGATGGTCGCGGAGGATACGTTTCCGATCTCCCGAAGCACGTCGAGGCTTGGGGCGATTTGTCCGTCCGTCAGGCCGTACTTCAGCTGCAGAACCTCGATGATTCCTTTTCCTCCCGGGTGAATCGCCCACAGCTCCGGCTTGCCGCTTCCGCATAGCCGCTCGACCTCGGCCGGAATCGACTCTCCGATCAGCCGCGGTATGACCGGTGACAAATACAGGTCAAAGCCGTAATTGCCGACCTCCCACACCATCTCGCCGGCACCTTCGGCTAACAGCACGGAATGATCATCGCCTAAGTAAAAAACGGACTGCCGCGTCTCTCGAGCCTCCCCGACCACGCAAGCCGAGGCGCCGTCTCCGAAGAACGACGCCCCAAACAGCGAATCCCTGTCGCCGGCAGGCTGGATATGCAGCGTGCATAGCTCCACGCAGACGATTAGCGCCTTCGTGTCCGGATTGCCTGCCAGGAGCCGCTTCGCCAGGCAGATCGCCTTTAAGCCCGCGGCGCAGCCAATAAACGTCAGCGGAATCCGCGTCACGTTCGGGGCTAATTCCAGCTGACGGATGATTGCGGCATCCATGCCGGGAAGAAATTGACCCGTGCAGCTGACCGTAATCAGATGCGTAATGCTTGCGGCATCCGTTCCCGCATCCGCCAAGGCTTGTCTCGCCGCCCGTAATCCCAGCGGAACGGCTTCCCGTTTGTAGACCGCCATACGCTCCTCCGTCGAAGGAGCTTCTCCGCCTGTTCCGAGGGGGAAATAGACGCATTCCGATGCCTCGGCCAGCAGGTTCGGCTCGCATGTATAGCGGCTCTCCACGCCGCATTGCTTGAAAATCCGTCTCGCCCAGCGCGCGGCGTCCGGCTTATCGCCAAGCGCCTCGACCAGCCTGCGCCCCGTATCCGCTTGATCAAGCCGATACGGAGGCAAAGCGGTGCCGATTCCTAATATAGCCAAGCCCGATTTCGCATGCTCCATATGCTTTCATCCATCCCCTCTATTTTCAACGCGGACAAGTTGTTTTACTGACAAGTTTATTCGCGGGGACGGTTTGTTATGATAGAGGAGAAATCTCTATTTTTTGTAACAAACTTGAAATCTATTCTTCATCTCGCTTTAACACAAAGCGCCTATAATGAAAACAACCCCCTTTTGTAATATAGATATTCTAAGACCCGCAGCACCGATGCTGCGGGTCTCTTTTTTAAAATATAAGACTTTATAAGTTTAGCACGAATAAATGGGCTTATATTTCTCCGCGAAACGGTTGCGTCCTCTGACAAGGACGCCGATAGGCGTTTCTACTTGGGTCTATTCGTTTGAACGCGACAGCTCGACCAGAACGATCTCCGGACGGTTGAACAGCCGCTGCGGAATGATGCTGTTGCCGAGCCCCCTGCTTACAATCATCGTCGAGCCGCTCTCCGTGTACCGGCCGCCATCGTATTTCGGCAGGAAGCCTTGTCCCGGCGACACTAATCCGCCAACGAAGGGAAGTCTGACTTGTCCGCCGTGCGCATGGCCGGAGAAGGTTAAATCGATCTTGCGCCGCACATAGACGGAGAACAGCTCCGGACGATGCGACAGCAGGATCGTATAGGCTTCCTCATCGTCATCTCTCTCTTCAAGCGCCGCATCGATATGCTCGTTTATCTTGTCGGCGTTTCCGTCCGCCTGCCGGTTAAAGACCGGATCGTCAACTCCTGCAATTCGAATCTCGCCTTGTCCCACCGAGATCATCTCGCTCTTATTGCGCAGCACATGCACGCCTGCACGCTCAAGGTCATCCTTAAGCGGCTTGAATTTCTTCGAGTCGAATTCGTGGTTCCCCGTCACGTAATAGACGGGCGCCAATTTCGTAAGCTCGCCCATCAGAATCAGGCTTGCCTCTTCATAGTACCTTCTTCTGTCGACCAGATCGCCCGTGAACACGATAAGATCGGGACGCAGCTTGCTCACCTTGCCGACCAGCCGCCGCTGCCCTTTTCCGAACGACTTATTGTGCAAGTCCGTCAGATGTACGATTCGATAAGTGTCAAAGCCGTCCGGCAGCTTGGCCGAGCTTACTTGATACCTCGTGACGCTAAGAGTGTTATTCTCATAATAAGAAAACGCGACGAGAGCAATAACCGCCAGACAAATATAAAGTATAATCCTCTTGGCCCTCTTACTCACCTCAGGCAGCCCCCCTTTGGAACATCCAGCTAAATACGCTGGAATTCCTTTCATAATAGTCCGAAAACCATTAAACGATTATCTCACCCTCTGCTTCGACAAGCTCCAGGATTGCCACTTATCGCTTGAGCGGGCCTTCTCCCGCAGGTCTTCGATCACCTCATTCAGCCCCGCCAGCCCGGGATGGTTCTTCTGCAGCTTCAGCAGCGCCGGCGCCGCGTCGGTCGACAGGCTGCCGAGATAGGCAACGTCGATTTTGCCCGTCCGTTCGAATCGTTCCATGTTCCGGTCCGCAATGCGCGCATCCAAATTCGTATAGTTTATCAGCACATAAGCAATGATGGATACGCCGATATACGCCTTCGCCATCGAGAAGCGTTCCTTCCAAATACGGAGTATGGCGATAATCAGCAGCACGCCCAGATAAATCATAAATCCATGGACAAGCAGTCTCGTATGCGTAAAGCCGTAAGCGTCCTCGTACAGGGCTAGCCGACTGTAGGCGGATACGAGCATCACGAGGGTGCAGCCGATCAGGACGCTCAGCGACACCTTCCGCACCAGCTCAGCCTTTGCGCCTGTGCGCTTGATCAAATGAAGTCCGCCCATGAGCAAGCCGATGTTGATCATTGCGACCATGATCAATTCCGCGAAGCCTCTGCGCGCATATTCGGCATAAGCCGCTCCGCCCGGAAGAAGCCCGTTCGCCGCGCCGAATAAGTACGAAAACTGGATGAAGACGAACAGCACATAAACCATATTGATGCTGATCAGCAATGTGCCCGCCGTAATCGGGTCGATTGCGACCGGCTCGGCTTTTTGGGCCGCAGCAGCTTCCGTACTACTCGGGACCGCAGCTTTATAATCCGCCGCTTTGCGGAACAGCAAGCCCCATATGTAGCAGAAAGCATACAGCGCGAAAAAGGCGGCAACGAGAATCCGATAGAACCCGTCACCCACGGAGAATCGTTCGAACAGCTGCGGAATTTCATTCATCCACGATAGAAAAATCTGGTCCGCCGAAGCCAGAAGGGAGACGACGACAATCAGAATCGGAGCCGCGAGCACAAGTCCAAGAACGACCTTGCCCGCGCTGCCTTTCGCCGGGCCTTCCTTTCGATTCTCCCTGAATCGGTCAATGAACAGAGCGAACGGCACGGCAATTGCCGTCAATGGTTTAATGAGACTGAGATACAGAAGCTCGGTATAGAAAACGCCCCGGTACCACGGCTGCACGCTGCTGCGCGTAAGAAGCACCGTCTGGGCAACGACCAGCGCAAAGACCGCAAACAGATTCATCGCCCGGAAGAAAGGGTTTGCATATAGCGCATACGTTAAGGTCAGCAGAAAGATCGGAATACACAGCAGCCAGCCCGAGCTTGTCTGCCCCTGCCACTTCTCGAATCCGCCGAACCTCCCCTGCACGGAATAGAAAAACAGTCCATAGAAACCGAGGACGAATACAATAGCGGAGACGCCAACCGCTGCCCCCACGAACAAATATTGACTAAGCAGACCGAACAATAAGGCGAGCAAAAGCATTCTTTCGTACTTTTTCTGCCAAGGCGCCGGATCTCTCATTCCATTCACCGCTTTCTTACCGTCGTTTGTTAATTTCCTCCTTTTATTGTAACCTAGAAAACAAGAACAAAAAGTGTAACTTCTAACTGGAAAATTTCATATTTTACGGCGGGTGGTTTTTTTATGAAAATACGCAGACATTACTTGGCGATCAGGCTCGCATACCCCCATATTCATGAGGATGCTCCATTCGAAGCGACTACGCAGGAGCTCGCAGATTTGCTGGATTGCACACACCGCAACATGGTATTGCTGCTCAAACGGATGCAGCAGGAGAAATGGTTAGCCTGGGCGCCTAAGCGAGGCCGCGGCAATCGCTCCACTCTCACCTTCCTGGCGGCCAAGGAGCAAATCGCCCTCCAAGAGGCGCAGGAGATGATGCAGAAGCAGGATCTGTCTTCGGCGCTCGAGCTGCTCGGTCAGCTGGATGAATCGGCGCGGCTGCGCGGGCAATTCCAGGAGTGGCTGACCGGCCAATTCGGCTTTCATTCCAAGGTGCAGGGCAAGCGGCGCACCGATATTTTGCGGTTTCCGCTGCCGCAGACGATCTACTCCCTGGACCCGGCAGCCATCCATTACACGGGGGAATCGCATCTCGTTAATCAGTTATTTGACGGCCTGGTGCGAATCGACCCGAAGGGCGGACAAATATTGCCGCAGCTCGCCCATGCCTGGGAAGCCGATGAATCGCGCACGCTGTGGACCTTCTATTTGCGCAAGGGAGTGCTGTTCCATCACGGCCGGGAGCTCGATTCGTCCGATGTCAAATATTCGCTGGAGCGGCTGCAAGCTTTGGCTCCGCTCGGTCTGTACAGCTGGGCTTATTCCGACATCGTCTCCATGGATACGCCGGACGATACGACCATACGCATTCAATTAGCGGAACGCAACGAGGCCTTCCTTTCTTTCCTGACGACGAACCGGGCATCGATCGTGCCGCAGGACGCGTGCGTGGCCGCGGGAGAGAGGTTCGGCGCCAATCCGGTCGGTACGGGTCCGTTTCGGCTTGCCGGAAATGAACAGGGCGTATGGATCCTGGAAGCGTTCGCGCCTTATTTCCGAGGGAGAGCGTTTCTGGACCGGGTTGAAGTTTGGACGCTTACGGAGGGCCTTCAGTTGGATAACGGGGCGGTGCTGCAGGAGTTTCAGGTCATGCATAACGCGAGGTTATCGGATACGGCGGCGCAGCGCTGGCAGCAGGTCAGGCAGTCGGGCATGACCTGCAAATTTATAACCGTGAACGAACACCATGACAGCCCGCTCGCCAATCCGGCAGTACGGGCGGCAATCGATCAAGCGATCGAACGGGCGGAGCTGCTTCATCTGCTGTCCGGGGATGTCATCGAGGGAGTAGACAGCTTCTGGACGACGCAATCGGAGGCGGGGGATCAGACGGAGCCCTCGCTGGATACCGGGGCCGTTAAGAAGCTGCTCTCGGACTCCGGCTATAACGGCGAGACGCTTACGCTGGCGACGATACCGCAGTACGAGGCCGATGCCCGGATTATCCGGCAGGTATGCGCGAAGAACGGCGTGCCGATCAAGATCAGGCTGATCGACGCGGAGCAGTTCAAAGGCCCGGAACGCATGTCAGCGGACTTATTGCTCTTTGCCGTCATGCTGGACGAGCACCGCGAGCTGCGGCTGATCGACCTGTTCAAGAGCATGCAGCAGCACGCCATGCCGGATACCTGCGAGATGCTTGAGAAGCGCATCCGGCTAATTTTAACTGAACCGGATCCGGCGCGGCGGAGCGCGATTTTCAGCCGGATCGAGACGGAGCTCAAAGAACGGCACAGCCTGCTGTTCTTGTACCGCAAGCATCTCAAGACCGCCTTCCATCCGTCTGTCCGCGGCATTTCCCTGGAGTCGCTCGGGTGGGTCCGGTTTCGGGATATTTGGTTTACTTAAGGGCCATATTGAAAGGATAGCGAGAGGAGGATAAGAGATGCGGCAGCCAGCTTCAAAGGAACAAACCATGCGCTTATTCGCAGCCGTGCCGTTACCGGGAACTATCGCAGGGGAATTGGAAGAATGGGCCCGCAAGCAGAAAAGCAGGCTTTCCTTCCGCAAATGGGTCCATCCGCAGGACTATCACATTACGCTTCAATTTCTGGGCGATACGCCTGCTTCAAAGACGGCCGCGCTGCAGACCGCTCTTGGCGGGGTTCGGGGCGGGGCCTTCCGTCTCAGCTTGAACGGGGCCGGCACCTTCGGCTCTCCCAATGCTCCCCGCGTGCTGTGGGCGGGGGTAGCGGGCGAGCTGGAGAGGTTAATCGCGCTTCACTCAGCGGTTGCAAATGCGACGGGCCCTCTTGGCTTCGCCTTGGAGGAGCGTCCTTACGCGCCGCACATTACGCTCGCCAGAACCTTCTCGAGCGGCAATGCGTCTGCGCCGATGCCCGAAGGAGCGACGGCGGACGCACCGAGCGGTATGCAATGGGAAGCCGACCGTTTCGTCCTGATGCGCACCCATATGCACGCCTCGCCTATGTATGAGGTAATCGGCGAGTTTCCGCTGCGAGAAGCATAAGTCTCCCCAGGCTTCGGCCAAGCATGAACGCTTGTCGGCGTCCTTGAAAGAACAACGAACGGAAGCGCGAAGCGCCTACGTTTGTTGTTCTTTTGTTTGCCCCTTTTTTTTGAACAATGAAATGATGTACAGGATAATCAGCGGGACAGCAAATCCGGCTGCCCCCCATACGGTGTGCACAACCGAGATTCTGCCGGCCCAATCCAAAGCTCCGTCAAAATTGACAAGCCCCGTCAGAAAGCCGAGTAAAGCCAGCGGCATAACCAATATCCGGTAATCCTTTATGCCAATAAGCTGACTTATATAAAGGCTGAGCACAAACAAAGTAATCGTCGCCTTCATATAAGAGCCCAGAATGAGCGACATCCCGATGATCGACTCGATCCGTTGGATAATTTCCTGGAACTCGATGATGCGTGCCAAGGCGAACAGCACGTACTGCTTCTCGCCTGCAAATGGCCCGTATATCATAATCGAACAAATCGTTGACACGGATAGCGTCAGTATATTCAGAATTAAGACCCCTATCATGGTAGCGGGCAATTTCCCCGACAAGCTCTTGTTTACGAACGGAAGCAGCATCGTGAACAGGAACACCTCGACATACGGAAAACCGAACGTGATATACGCCCCGTGCAGCGTCGGCTTAATGCCTTCAGGAAAGATAGGAAGCAGCAGGGACGGATCGTAATCGGGAATCCCGAGCAATAAAACAAACGCGAGAAAGAAAGCGGTCAGGAACATGATAAGCGTAAACATTCTTACCATGACTTCAAGTCCTGCGCGCGCGGTTAAGGCTGCAACCATAAAGACCGGGAACGTGAAGGCATACATCGGCGTTTCCCTAAGCATCGAACTGATCATGAATAGACCGACGTCCACTACGATGCCTGATAGCATATGAAACAGGAACGAGATCGTAATGGCGGAGAAAACTGCAGTAAGCGCCGTGCCCATCAGCTTACGGCTGTATTCGACGAAGGTCATGCCCGGAAACTTGCGATTCATAGAAAGCATGCACCATAGAAGACACATGCCGAGTCCCCCGGAGATCAATAGGGAAATCCACGCGCTGTTTCCCGCTTTGCCGATAAGCGGACCGGGAATATTGATAATGGAGGACCCGGTCATAAATACAAAAAACAGCACGCCCATCTGGGTATGACTTACGGTTTGCTTTTCGATGCCGGTTCCTCCTTCCTTCGCGTTTCTTATCACTTACGGACATTCAAGTAGTCATCGATCGCTTTTGCCATGCCTCCGAATATCGGGTCGATCAAGACATAAAAATCGGGCCAATTTCGATGCAGCACATAATCCGCCCCCATATATAAGGCGATCAGCAGCATAATCGTATAGATCAGCTTATCCCGTTTGCTTAATTTGCTTCTCCATTGAAACCCGTCATATAACAGCATCCCGCCTAAGGCGAGAAAAAAGACAATCACTCGTTCCGCCATATGTAAACTTCCCTCGCGTTCTTCTACATTGCAGGTTTGCCGATATTCGTTCCGGTTGTAATAAGCCGAAGCTTAACCTGGATCTGAAAGGGAATTTCCGAAAATTGTTTATCCCAAGACTTTTTCATTTTCGCCCATGCTCCCGGATGCTTCCGATAAATGCCGTTTCCGATTCCGATGACGTCGATTTTATTGGTTTGAACAAAGGTTACGGCTTCCTGTATTTGCTCTTTCATTCGTTTCTCCGCTTTGCGTAAAAACGCGGCCTCATCCTCCACCGTCTTTATGTCGGTGCATTTGAGCTCGCCGATCGAGATATCGCCTTGAACCGCGACGCTTACCGCCGTTACCTTGCCATCCTTCAGAGCCGGCTTTACTTTCGTATGTAAATCAAGGATTTCGGTTGTCTCCATCTCCTTTCGACCTTCCTTACACGGAAATTCGACGATGCCCGACTTGTATTCATTCCTGAGCATGTTAAGCCCTTCCACCTTGTTTGCGGGCATAGCCGTTTTCATTCGGCCATTCTTGAGCAGAGCCAGGCCCGCTGAGGATATGACATCCTTTTCCTTTTTGGTTTCATACACATAAGACACAATCGCATCGTTGTTGGCACTCTTCAGTTGAAGCACGAAATCCAGCAAAGTGGTATGCGCCGTCTTCGCGGAATCCCTATGGCCGGACTCTGCCGTTCTCAGGAATTGCTGCGCGGACGTCTGCTCAATTAATGGCTTTTTCTCCAGCAGCTTAGCCGCCGGTCCCTTCGAGATCATAAGGGATACGCTGCTTCTCGGTTCGTGATCCCGGTAAAACAGGTCAAGAAGCTTCCCCAAATGAACCGATTTCGCAAGCTGATCGCTGACGATAATGACCCGCAAATGACTCCATTGCGCCTTCCTGCCCAGATGAATCGGAATATCGCGGATCGCTTCGTTAACGGTATCGTCACTCGTCTTAATATTAATACTGGAGACACCCCCAGCAGTTGATTTACCCGTCTCTACAGAGGAAGGGCGGTAAATTTGCGTCACCATTTCGATTTTACCGTTCTTGCCTTTATCCAGCGCCACCCCCATGACAAAGCCGAGCTCCGTCAGCTCATGCTTGCTCCAGCAGCCGGGGAGAATCAGAAATACGGCCGTCAGGTATAGAAGGAGCATTATTTTTCTCATCATTCCACCCTCTTGATGTCGATGTCGGAGCAGCCCTTCACTTTACCGGCTTATGCTTATGCTTATGCAAATCCCGCGGAGACCGGAGCAGCGTCTTGAGGGGAACCCGTATAAGGACATCCCTGAGCTCTGACAAGCGCAGCGGAGCGAGCGGCGCCAGATAAGGCTGCCCGAGCGTACGAAGCTTGCACAGGTGAAGCAGGATGAACAGAAAGCAAATCATCATCCCGAACCCGCCCATGACCGCCGCGCTGATCATCAACGGAAAGCGCAGTATCCTTAAAGAGATCGCGATATTATACTGCGGGATAGAGAAAGAGGCGATCCCCGTCAGCGCTACGACGATAACCATGATCGGAGACGCAATGCCCGCGCTGATCGCCGCGTCTCCAATAACGAGCGCGCCGACGATACTGACGGCCGAGCCGACCGGCCTCGGCAGCCGGACCCCCGCTTCGCGCATCAGCTCGAAGAAAAATTCCATGAGCAGCGCTTCAAAAAAAGCAGGCAGCGGTATGCCTTCCCGCGCATTGAGGACGGCAAGCAGCAGCACCGTCGGAATGAGCTCCGGATGGAACGTCGACAGCGCGATATAAACGCTGGGCAGCGTCAATGCAATAAGAAAAGCAACAATGCGGAGCCATCGAATCAGCGTCGAATTGACCGTCCGTTGGTAATAATCTTCACTGGATTGGAAAAACTCGGTGAAGAGCCCCGGACATAATAAGATACCGCCCGTGCCCTGCACAAGGACCGCGATTTTCCCTTCCAGCATACCCGCCACAGCCATATCCGTCCTCTCCGTATACCGGTGCTGCGGGAACGGCGAATACGTTGAATCCTCGATGATTTGTTCGATATAGGAGGTTTCCAGCACCTCCAGATCGGCGATTTGCGCGATCCTATTCTTGAATTCGGCAAGCATCTCCTTATCAACGACATCCTCGATATAGCCGTAAGCGACGGCGGTTTTGGTTTCGCCGCCCGCAGTGATCATTTCGATTTTAAATTTGGGCGTTTTGAGCCTTAGCCGGAGGAGCCCTAAATTTTTCTGTAAATTTTCGACCGTGCTTTCCCGGGGACCCTGCACAACCGACTCATTTACCGATTCGCTTACCTGTCTGGTCTCGACGGACTGCGCCTTATAGGATAGGCCTTTGTTCCAACCTTCGAATACGATGATCAGGCGCCCGTTCGATATATGATCAACTAATTGCAGCAAATCGGTAATAACCGATGCTTTTTTCCCCGAGACGCCGTCATGCTCGAAAAAACCGCGTATATCTTGAGGCGTTGCCTCCATGCCGGGACCGACTTCATGCATGACAAGGTCCTGCAGCGTGATCTTCATATAGTTCTCGGTATCTTCTTGAACAAGCGATTCATAATACACGGAACAAGCCGTATACTGCAGCTCGGGACCG
Source organism: Paenibacillus harenae DSM 16969 (assembly GCF_000422465.1). Lineage (GTDB taxonomy): Bacteria > Bacillota > Bacilli > Paenibacillales > Paenibacillaceae > Pristimantibacillus > Pristimantibacillus harenae. The sequence continues at coordinate 123,724 of NZ_AULV01000015.1, forward strand.
TAATTCCAATGCTTGAACACGATATCCGAGCTGCCCGCAAATGTTTTTTCTAAATATTCAATGTTATCAGAAAGTTGTTCCGATATAGGAAGCTGCGTATTCTGACCGGAAGAGACGGTCTCCGTCGACATCGTCCCGATCGCTTTATTCGTTTCCGATTGAGGTGTTCCGGTTGAGTTGTTAGTCACCTGTCATTCACCTGGTTTCCATAACCTGACTTTTATAACCAGTATGACCCGCGTTTCACCGGCATATACCATTTTGCGGCGAGGCGGACCGCTTAAGCTGCAGTCAAAATATCGGTTTATCCTTGGTGATAATCATCTTGTCAATTCATCATTGATCGATTAAATCTCCTGTATTACGGATCAACGTTTCCACTTCTATACTTGCTTCCAGCTGAGGATAATATTCGCTTCGCCATTTCTTCATCTCGTCAGGCGTAAGAATACGGCGGAAGTGCTGCCCGATATGGAACAAATCGGCCTCGTGTTTCTTCATACGATTAAGAATCATCATGAACCGGCCTTCCATCTCTTCATTTAATTGGTGACGAATCTCGCCGGGAGACGGTTCCCCTTTCGTCTCCTCTATGCTGACAGTTAGCGTTAACTTGGAGTGCAGCTTCGGAACTCCGCTTTTAATGGAGACGACGTTTCGCACTTTCGCCCCGATGACCATGACGCTTGCTTTCTCCAGCACTTGGATGACCGCTCCTTGAAACTTGTTATTAAATATATTGACAAGCAGCATCTCCTCTGAATCGAGCCGATCGACCATCTTGCCGCCTGCGATCACCGCCGAACCTCTCGATTCCAGCATTTCATCGTCCCCGATTCCTACAATCGCGGCCATGTAATCTTGGCTGGATGAATGAACCGCGCGATAAGCTTCCCATAGCTGTGTGTTCGATATATCCGGCGTCCATCCGGCTGTTTGGCTGAAAAAGTTGTAAAAAGTAGTACCGTCTTGTTCTACACGTTCCTTCGTTGAGTTCAACAACTTTACAATGTCCGACTCCGTTGCGGCGATATAAGATTTCGGGGCGATTTGCCGGGAGCGGATTGCATATTCAAGCTCTTCGTTGATGCCGTCTTTGATTAAATCCAAATGGAAGATAATCAGTTTCAAGTGGAGTAAATCCAAATGGTTTTCTACATTCGTTTGAACCCGCTGGATCGCCTGGCTTACCGTCTCTCCTTCCGCGGACACCGTCCTGACGGTGTATTGCTGCTGTCCGGGCAAAGGGATTTGCAACGCGACTCTAAATTCCTTCTCATCTCCCGGGGCAATCCCCATCACAATGGGAAGAGCCCGATGGTTGATGTCTTTTATCTCTCCGCAGCCCGTAACCGCAAAAATTAAGGTGACTAGCATGACAGGCAAGCATCGCGTTCGGAAGCTTCGAGATATGCGCAGTCGTCTCATGTTTCATTGCCCTTTCTCAGCGTGGCGATGATAAATATCCCTAACGGAATCGCAGTCATGCTATACAGCCGCAGAGGTTGCGTCCAATCGATTAACTGCTCCACATTGTGCCAGGTTTTTACGAAGTGCGCTCCGATGAAAAGAGCAGCCGACGTCAAAATAATCATCATCCGTTTCGGAATCCGGGGAGCCAGCTTATCGGAGATATATCCGACGGCCCAAACCATAACGGATATATACAAAAATACGAAAATCATCGTGCAAATGGAATATATCATTGTGATCCTGTCGAATATAAGCCAGGGCAACTCGACGGAATCCATCGCTGCAATAACCGGAAATCGGAGCGTCGCAGCCGACTCGGATCCGTAGATCAAGACCGGCATATAGACCGAAAATAACAAAACAACGACGAACCCCCCCCACGCCACGGCGATCCACCTTATCCGGACGTGCGTCACCGTCGGAACGAAGCACAGGAACAAAAAACCCGTGTACAATGTGAAAGTCCGGTAGTACGAACGATTGAATACGAATGAAAAGCCGTCCGACAGCGGAAAAAAATTGTCTATGTCGAATAACTTCGCCGTCGTCAGCAGCGAGAAGCAAATAATGGGGAGACAAAAAGCCGATATAACCAAACTCGTGCGAAGTATCGTTTTCAAACCGCACAAAGCCCCGTATAACGCAATAATGACGAACAACAGCGTAATAAGCCATACGGGAGTCAGAGGTAAAAAAATCATCGAAACCAGCTCGGAATGGCCCCGGACCATAATGAGGGCACAAAAGAAAAATTGAATCGCCAACGGAACAAAAAGAATTAAACTCCAAAGCTTGCCCATCGGGTTCACAATTTCGATCGCGTCACGGTTCGGAAATTTGCGAAGCCCGATAAGAAGAAGAAGAAGGAACGCAAGCTGGAGCAATGCGTTAATCACCAAAGGCTGCCAAAACCCTGCGTCCGTGCTGGTCAGCAAGAATTCGGGAAACAGGAAGAACGACATGCTGAGATGAATATAAATGAAAGTTACGGCCAGTGATAGAGGCTTAATCATGTCTATCGCCTCCCTCTCCACGGTTCTACATAGGGTTGTCCAACCGATGTGATGTGAGAAATGAAAATCGTGACAACCAGCATTCCCGCGACTACTCCTAGAACACCGTAGAGAGCGGCCATCACAAGTATAAAATATTTAGCCAAACGCACGAAGAAGGAAGCGTGTATGGTGATGAGCGCAAAACTGGCGATCGTCGTGGCTGCTAAAATGATGATCAGCAAATTGCTGATGAGCTTAGCCTGGACCACTGCTTCGCCTAGTATGATGCCGCCGACCATAGTTATCGTCGTGCCTATATTTTGCGGGAGCCGCTGTATCGCTTCAACCACCATTTCAATAACCAGAAAGATCAAAATAACCTCCAAGAATGCCGGGTACGGTATGCCGACACGGCTCTGGGCGACGGACAAAGCCAAACTGAGTTTTAATATGTCCGGATTAACCGAGACGAGCGCCACATACAATCCCGGGAGTATCAAGGAGACTATGAATGAAATGATACGGATGCAGCGTATGAAATACATGATTACGTGCGGAAATTGCCTGTCGGCTGCGGAGGAAAACATATCGTACCAAACTTTCGGGAAAACGAACGCATACGGAAAACCGTCGACGAACAGAACGAGCCGGCCTCTCTTTAAAAAGTTAACCCCTTGGATCGGCAATTCGGTCGATAAGTAAGTCGGAATCGGATTCCACCATCGGTGTCCCATGATTTGCGCCAAATCTTGAAGGTTATCCAATTCCATGTGCTCATGTAATCGGAGATGAGCGATTACGGCTTCCAGCGAATGCTTATCTATCTGGTCTTCTAAATAAAAGACCGAGACTTCGCGCCTGTGCTGTTTTCCGAAAGTGAACCTCAAATGGAGGAGCTTGTCGCTCTTCAACTTATCCCGCAGCATGCCGCTGTTCGTATTAATATCCTCTTGGAACGCATCATACGGCCCCATAAGTACGGTTTCCTGCTTCGGTTCCGATACGGAACGATGAATACTTGCGGGTACCGGTTCGAGCATCATCCTTGAACTGCCGTCTGAGCTGAATGCGATCAACTTTCCGTTCGTGATGGCTTTCTCTGCATCATTTGCGCTCAGTCCGGCTTTTCCCCCGATGCGTGCCGCCAAATCGTCGAGATTTGCGGACGCCGCTGTTCCTTGCGACATACCCTGTAGCTGGAATAAGGTTTTGGGCAAATCCATCAACGTTCCGAACCCGCAAATCGTAACATCCATTCCGCCTAGATGGAGTTCCTTAATGAAAAAATCGGCGTTTTTACTTTGGAGCATAACCAGTTTGGCCATGAAATCGTTCACTTTCGCATCACCTATCCATATTATGTCATATGAACAGAACTATTATTCCGAGTGTTCGACTGCAACCGGTGAAGCGGGTACCTCGTTAGCTTTAGAAACTTGTCGTGTCGAAGGCATCAATAAAAAAGCGTTAATAGTATGAATATAATTAGGGGTGAAATCCCCAATGCCCATAGAGGTTTTACATGATGTAAACGGAGCATTGGAAACATAATGCAATTAAAAAAGACAGACCATTTCAAAGACCAGCCATGACTATACGACATAAACCCATACTCTTTGCCAATCCATTCTAACGTGCAATAGATTAATATCCATTTTAAATAATGAAATATGATTGATCCTTTTTCATTCGGATAGTTGGAAAGAAAAAGCATCACCGTGCACGGGAATACGAGGAAGCCGTAAAGTGTGTCTGTTACCAATTCATTCGGCAAGTTTTGTTCAAAGGTCCAAAGATGGTAACGACTATGTGCGATGTATTGATACAAAAGATTCATGCTTACCATGAAATATATAGTTGGTAAAAACTCGTTCCACCGTTTCCAGTCCGCCCATTTCAAAGCTGCCAATAATGCCCATATTGCAATTGCAATGTGCAATAGTATCCCATCCTTGGTTGTAATATATCCAAGTTTCCCCGAATCCCTATTGCATTATCCTGCCTATCGGCATTGAACTCCCTCGTTACGATGTTAAGCCGTCGATATCCTTCTCTGATCCCGCGTTCAGCGCAAGTCTCCTATCTTATTGCCATGGATTGTGCAACTCTGTCCCCGATCACGCGTACATTTATTTTATCGTCCCGCAAAAATAGAACATATTGGAGGAATGAAGCATGAATGGTTTTGGACCGCCTGTTGGCGGAGGCTTCAATTTTCTGTTCACGATCGGCCCTTTTTTTATCGTTATCGTATTTGTGCTTATTATTGGAGGCATTCTGTACAGCGTCGTTACCCATTTCAAAAATGCGAACGCGCCCAAGGAAAGCAGCTACGCCCGCATCGTTTCCAAGCGGATGGACGTGAGGCGCAGCACGAACCATCATCACCATCAGAACGGCGGCATGCATTTGTCTAATTCTTCAAGAACGTATTACTATATTACGCTTGAATTTGATAACGGTCAGCGGAAGGAATTTCTGGACGTTAAGAATCTGTACGGCCTCGTTGCCGAAGGAGACGCCGGATACGCCGCCACGCAAGGCGATTGGATTGTTGCTTTCGAACGGAACTAGCCCTGCGTGGCACGGCTTTCTTACTGCAGTCTGTAAAAGGCAAACGGCTCGCCGCTGCGGAAAGGACGGCTCATGACGTCGAGCTCGTCCAAATCTCCGGCGCTTAGCGTAAGCGACACGCTGTTTAGATTTTCCTCCAGCTGCTCCACTCGGGTGGCTCCGACAATGACCGTCGATACAACCGGCTGATGCATAAGCCAGGAAAGGGATAATACGCTCGAGCTGCAGCCCAGTTTGCTCGCCAGCGTCTGGACGTTGTCGCCGAGCCCGATCGTCTTGTCGTGAATGAACCGGCCGAAATTCGGATCGGTCTGCGCTCTGGAGCCGGCCGGCTCCCTGTCCCCGGCGCTGTACTTCCCGGTCAAGATGCCGCCCGCAAGCGGGAAGTACGGGATGATGCCGATGCCTTGATCGAGGCACATCGGAACAAGCTCATTCTCGGGCGTACGGTCCGCGAGCGAGTAGCACGCCTGCGTCGAGACGAAGCGGTTCAGCCCCAGCCGGTCGCTGATGCCGACTGCCTTCATGAGTTCCCATGCCCAATAGTTCGAAGCGCCGATATAGCGCACCTTGCCGGAGCGGATCATGTCTTCCAGCGCGCGGAGCGTTTCCTCAAGCGGCGTCTCGGGATCGAAGGTATGAATCTGGTAGAGGTCGACATAGTCCGTCCTCAGCCGCTTCAGACTGCTCTCCAGCTCCGTCTGCAGATGAAACCGCGAGGAGCCGCGCTCGTTCGCTCCCCCTCCTCTCACCAGCCCCGCTTTGGTTGCCAGCACCGCGTCATGCCGCTTCCCCTCAAGCGCTTGGCCGATGATTTTCTCCGACTCCGTTCCCGCGTAAATGTTAGCCGTATCGATGAAGTTGATGCCGTTATCCATGGCGTAATGAATAATCCGCTTCGACGCTTCAAAGTCGGCCCGCTTGCCGAAAGCATTCGTGCCAAGACCCAGCGCGGATACTTTGAGACCGCTGTTTCCAAGACGGCGATATAACATGTTCATTCAGCTCCCTTTTACCCTCTAATGGTTGTGCGATTGCTACTATTATAAACCTGATGTTTCGCCGGATACTACCCGGCCGTGGTCTTTCAGTAAGCATCGAACGCATCAAAAATCGCCTAACGGTACCATAAAGCTCTATTCTGCGGAGGGAAATTATTTATATATCAAATGATGATAAATAGCTTACGATGCGTGTGAAGAGGAATCATACAAAAGCTCATTAGCGGTGTAAATCAGCGTTTTGCTGGTGGTACTCCATGCTGGCTTAATGAACCGTTAGCGCTTCCACGCCACGCCCAGCCGCTGATGAACGTCCTCGCCAAGCCAGGCTCCCTGCTGAACGAGCAGCGTCTGAAGCTGTACGGTCGGCACCTGGCGTGAGGTGTGCCCGGCCTGATTCGCCAGGCAGGCCGCCGTTCCGGCCGCTTGCCCCATCGCGGCTGCGATGCCGGAAGGGTCACCCCTACAACCAGCACATCCGCTTCCCGGCTTAGCGGCAGCTCTTGTGCCGGCAGCGTAATTGTCGCCATAAATTCCCCTCCGGTTTTCGGTTTGATCCCTTTCATTATATAATCATGTATAGTTTCATTTTAGTTTCACTTAATGGAGGATAACCTCATGCCCATGAAAAAAAGTGACGCTTCAGCATATCGCTTCCAGGCTTGGATTAACGGTGCATACCGTGTCCAAGGCGCTTCGCGGACTTCCCGGCATGTCCGAAAGCACGCGGAGCAGCGTCCAGGAGCTTGCCCACCGGCTGGATCGGATACCGCGCGGCCGAACGGATGCTGTGGCGAATCGCCAATCCGTCGTCGCTATGAGCATATCGTGCTTCAGGGCGATCTGCATCACGGCACGACCGTCAGAAGCGTCCGCTAGCGCGGCGCACGCCAGCAAACATTCTGAAAGGAAGGCAGGTCCCATCCATGCACGCTCTTTTAACTAAACGACTCATCAAATTACTGTGCGGCGACCTTTTCTACGCAAGAGGCGAAGCCTATTATATAGATGGCAAGGTAACGATTACGGCGTCGGACGATGCAAGCTGCGACGCGGTCGTCCATGGAAGCAAGCGATATGACGTTGCCATCGATTTCGATGATAACGGGGATGTGCACGCGCACTGCACTTGTCTCGCCTTCAGCACTTATGAGAAGTACTGCAAGCATGTCGCCGCCGCGCTGCTGCAGTATCAGGAGCTGAAAGCGGAAAGTGACCGGACGGTCCGCAAGTTCCCCTCCCTGCTGCATCCGGAGGATCAGCCTTCCGGGGAAGAGGAGGATGAGGAGAATTCATCTATTCATTCCCGGGTTGCCCGGCATAAGGTACAGACCTCCGCAGATGCGAGGCTGGCCGGCGAGCTGCTCGGTCTATTTACCCGCAAATCCGTGCCTTCATCTGGAACCGGACTGCTTCTTGACGCTCGGGAATCTCTTGACGTCGAGTTCACGTGCAAGCTCTATTCGTACGGCTACCGGAAGAAGATGTTCGGGATCGAGCTGAAGATCGGTCCCAAACGCCTGTACATCGTGCAGAAAATCAGGGATTTTCTTCATACCGTCGATCACCGAACGCCATTTGTTTTTTCCAAGCATTTCACTTACGATCCGGCTCTGCACCGCTTCTCGCCGGAGAATGATGCCACCGTCAGGCAGCTCATTCAAATTTATCGCAACGAGACGTTGTATCGGGATTCATCCACCCGTTCTTTCATGAAAGAAGCGCCGGCCAGCGGCGAGCGGATGCTGCTCATTCCTCCATTCTCATGGAAGACGCTTCAGCCGCTGCTTCTGCAGGCTCCCTCCGTTCTGCTTCAGCACGGTGACGCCAGCTTCAGCGGCATCGAAATGTCGGACGAGCAGCTCCCGCTCCATTTCGCCTTCGATCAGGCGCAGGGCGGCAGCTTCATGCTGGACATTCAAGGGCTGAACAAGGTGACGATTATGGAGGATTACGAGCTGGCGCTGGAAGGCAGAAGGCTGATCGAGCTTCCGCCGGAAGACTGCAGGCGCCTCGCTGAATTGAAGCATTTGCTGGATGCTTCCCGCCAGCCTCGGATCCCGATCGCGTCCGAGCAAATGGAGCCTATCATGGACAGGGTCATTCCGGGTTTAATGAAGCTCGGCAGCGTCCGCATTGCGGAGACGATTGCCGACCGTGTGCTGCAGACCGAGCTGAAGGCCAAGCTGTATTTGGACCGCGTACGGGATCGGCTGCTCGCCAGTCTGGAGTTTCAATACGGCGACATCGTCATTAATCCGCTGGAGGGCAGCGATAAGAAACGCCAGACCGACCGCATTCTCATGCGGGACGGAGAACGCGAGCAGCGCATCCTCGAGCTGATGGAGCAATGTCCGTTCGCCAAAACCGAAGGCGGCTATTTCATGGAAGAGGAAGAGGCCGAGTACCACTTCCTTCATCACGTTGTGCCTCAGCTAGAGAAGCTGCTGACCGTGTACGCCACGAGTGCCGTCAAGGTAAGAGTCGTGACCAAGCATGCTCCGCCGAAAATATCGGTTGATGTTGACGAGCGGACCGACTGGCTGGCGTTTAAATTTACCATGGACGGCATTCCGGAATCGGAGGTGCGAAGCCTGCTCCAGTCGCTGGAGTTCAAACGCAAATACCATCGGCTGCCTGACGGCTCGCTTCTTCCGCTGGAGGGCGAGGCCTTCCAAGAGATCATCCGCTTCTTGAACGATGTCGGTTTGCGGCAGAGCGACTTGAACGGTACCGAATTCCGCATTCCGGCCGTGCGCGGCCTGCACCTGATGGATCATGAGCAAGGCAAGGCCGTCAAGCTCGGCAAAGCCTTCCGCCGGCTGCTCGATAATATGCGCAATCCGGACAATCTGGATTTTCCCGTGCCGGATTTGCTTGATCCCATTCTGCGCGATTACCAGAAGTATGGCTTCCAGTGGATGAAAACGCTGGCCCGCTATCATTTTGGCGGCATCCTTGCCGACGATATGGGACTGGGAAAGACGCTTCAGAGCATCGCGTTCATCGTCTCCGTGCTGCCGGAAATCCGGGAGCAGGAGCAGCCGGCGCTTATTGTCTCGCCGGCGTCGCTTGTCTACAACTGGCTGAATGAGCTGAAGAAATTCGCGCCCGAGATTCGCGCCGCCATCGCGGACGGCAGCAAATCGGAGCGCAGCGGGGTATTGAAGAATGCCGCCGGCGTCGACGTCATTATTACCTCCTATCCGCTGCTTCGCCGGGATATCGCGATCTATGCGAAGGAGTCGTTCCATACGCTAATCCTGGATGAAGCGCAATATTTCAAGAACTATACGACTCAGACGGCACAGTCGGTGAAGGCGGTTCAGGCAAAATACCGGTTCGCGCTTACCGGGACTCCGGTCGAGAACGGGCTTGAGGAGCTGTGGTCGATCTTCGGCGCCGTGTTTCCCGAGCTGTTCCCGAGCCGGAATGCATTCGGCGAGCTGACGCGGGAGACGGTGGCCAAGCGCATTCGCCCATTTCTGCTCCGCCGGCTGAAGACGGACGTGCTGCAGGAGCTGCCGGAGAAGATTGAAATGATTCAAGCGACCGAGCTGCTTCCGGAGCAGAAGAAGCTGTATATCGGCCTGCTTGCGAAGCTGCAGCAGGATACGGTAAAGCATCTGAACGAGGAAAGCTTCCAGAAGCATCGAATCAAGATTTTGGCCGGCATTACCCGGCTTCGCCAGCTGTGCTGCCACCCTGCGTTATTCGTCGACGGATACGCAGGCAGCTCCGCCAAGTTCGAGCTGCTGCTTGAGATGATTGAGGAATGCCGGAGCTCTGGCAGAAGGCCGCTCATCTTCTCGCAGTTCACCGAGATGCTCGGTCTGATCGGTCGCGAGCTCGCCAATCAAGGCGTGTCCTATTTCTATCTGGACGGCCAGACGCCGGCCTCCGAGCGGGTCGAGCTGTGCAGCCGGTTCAACGAGGGCGAGAGAGACCTGTTCCTTCTCTCCATGAAAGCCGGCGGTACCGGACTTAACCTGACCGGCGCCGATACGGTTATCCTCTACGATCTATGGTGGAACCCCGCCGTCGAACAGCAGGCCGCCGACCGCGCGCATCGCATCGGCCAGAAGAACGTCGTACAGGTCATCCGGCTAGTCGCGCAAGGAACGGTGGAAGACAAGATGTATGAGCTTCAGCAGCGGAAGAAAAGCTTGATTGATGAGGTCATCCAGCCTGGTCAGGAGGCGTTGTCCTCGTTGTCCGAGCAGGACATTCGGGAGATATTGATGCTTTAAATAGAGGGTTTGTGCGGAGATTGTGCGGTGGTTCTGCTGAGGTCGTGCGGATGCTATGCGGAAGCTGTGCGGGAACGGCGGTTATTCGGCCATCTCCCTTAAACGCAGGAGCTATAAAGGAATTCGTCCCGTATAGAGCCTGCGTACTGGCTTCGAAGGCCGGCTATGTTGGATTTGATCCAACGTAGCCGGCCTTCGGGTCTCTTTTTCGGCTTAACGCGCGAATTCGCATGTACGAAATCCAGTATAGGCCGCAGATAAGCCCGGAACAGGTCAAAGTTACTGCTGTAATCCACTATAGACCGTCCACAACTTCTAGGAGATGAAGCTGCATCACTTAAAGCCGTCCACAGCTTCTCGGAGATGAAGCTGCACCACTTAAAGCCGTCCACGACTTCGCGGAGTACGAATCTGCATGGAAGCTGAAGCTGCGCCACAAGCTTTGTTTCGACGGGGCAGCCGCAGAAGAAAAAGCGAACCGCCAAGGCGGCCCGCTTTTTCTCACGTTTCCGGTACTGCTTTAAAGAACGATCGGAATGAATCCGTCCTTCATGTATTGAGCAAACGGAATATGTCCCCCGGTCTTAGCGTTCCCGATCAGCGAGACCCCTGCTCCTTGCATTTCCTCTTCAATATTGTGGAATCCGGAACAAGCTTGACAACCGCCTTTGACGATCCCCGATTTCATCACTTGTTTATACAGCGCATGAAACGGGTGATCCGCCTTACTGAGTTCGTTCGGCCATTCGGTACCTGCCCCATCGAAAAGGATTTCTACTTGAAAACCCTCATCATGCAGCTCTTGCCCGTACAATAGTCCATGAACCGCTTTGCCTACATCCTGTTGGTTTGCTTGGATAATAATCACATATTTATTGGCATTTGTCACTTGAATCCATCCTCCTAATAAATGAATAATTACAGCGTTGGATTTGCCGGAGAATACTCGACGAAATCCCAGCGCATCGGGGATCCGTTCTCCGTATACAGTACTTCGTCGATCTCGAACCGAACTAACCTTTCCGCCCCCGAAAATCGGGAGATCTCATTTTCATCCCAAATAATGTGCGACCGCCCGGTAAGTTGCAGGGAATGACCGTTATCGAAATCAATGAACAACAGCCCGGTACCAGGGTTACTATGAATATTGCCGAGGGTGTTAAACATCGAATTGCCAAAGTAATCGGGAAAAATCAGCGTGTTAGCATCGATAACCTTTACAAATCCGACATTGCCCCCTCGATGGGAGGCATCCGTTTTCCCTTCCAAGCTGACGCTGCCAATGAAAAACGTGTCGCTATTGCGAATCCATTGTTGTTGTTCCGGATTTACGCGGAAGCTTCGATGCAGGGACTTCAGACTTCTATGAAACCCGCCGCTCGGCTGCAACGATCGTTTTTGTATGTACTTCGGGCAGTTTCCATAGACTTGCTCCGTTGAGACGGTCAACCGCAGATCTTCATCGAAATGTCCTTTTCCGTTTATTCTCATTCGGATTCTTCTGTTGAAGTCGATAGCCAACAAGCCAATCTCAGGGTTTATAGCTACATTCCCGACCAGAGGATCGCTCGCGACAGGTCTGGATGTAATCGTTAGCGTCGTTTCGGACGTAGCATCGATAAAGCCCGGTTCACCCGTCAGAAAAGAGCCCCATACTCTCCCTGCCCCGTCAACGGAAGACATGATGGTGATAGATTGCGTTCTAAGAAACGCGATTGCCCCTTTGTTGATCGTTGGCTTTATGCTCGTTCCGTTTTGCTGCGCAACGATCGCTGCACCAGCCATCTCTTGTACCTTCAACTCCCCTGCATGGTACACGCCGCTCACTTATAATCACCTCCCTTTTTAACTCCTATAAAGGTTATATGGGTATTATACATATTATTTATTAACCTGTAAACACTATTTATGGGTATTAAAAAAATAAAGGAACAAAAAAGCCCTAGAAGTGGATTCTAGGGCTCGATCGAGTTTATTTGTTGATTTTTGCGCCGTTCCAGGAAAGCCGCCACTTTCATTCGGTTGCCGCATGTCTTTTGGCTGCACCAGCGGCGGGTGGCGTTTCTGCTGTTATCATAAAAGTGGAGGACGCAATCCGGATTTTCGCATTTCTTGACGAGTCGCAGGTCGCAATGACTGAAAAAATCGATGGCCGCCTCCGCGACCGGGGAAAGAAGGTCAGTCGGCTTCTTAATCCTTACTTCCCTTTCTACGGCGAATCCGTTCTCCTTACGAACGAGCTCCGTTGTAATAACACGTTCCCTGAGCAAGCTGTTGATCTGCTCCAAGTGCACCGTAAGGTCGCGCCCCTCGTTTTTTGGTTCAACCATCGCCAACAACCCGCTTCGCAATGCTCTGGCAGCCGTCAAAACCATTTCCGCTTCTATGCCGTTTCCCCATTGCCGACCATAATCGTTGGCTGTATCTTTACTAAGGAAACCCGCTATAACGAGCCATTCCAGAACATCCGTAAAGTTTCCCAACAAATCGACGGGTTTACCGTTGACGGCAATCTGCGTGTTGGTGAAATCCAATACCGGGTGGTTGCCGATAAAATAAAAAGTCGGGGCGATTATCTTGGGCATCTTCGTAAGGCTCCTTACTTCGCAAATTGTTCCAACGGTACCTCGCTGTTTTTCTCCAGCTCAAGAGGCAACGGAGCTATCTTGTCCGATACTAACGCATCGCCGAGAGGCATACACACGTTTCGATAGCCGGATGATTTTCAACCGCATAGAGTCTCGATTTTTTTGAAACATGTCAATTATACCGCAGCCGACTCTACATGGAAACTGTCCAGGTGCTTCTGTAGGTGAGGAAGGAGCTTTCGCAGGTTAGTTCTCCGATTTCCTATTCATCAGCTCGTTATTTATTGTAATCCCTAATACAACCGCAAGTAACACTGAACCAAGGCTCATAAATAAAATGCTTAATATAAAGGGCGCTCTCAGCATTGCCGCATTCAGCGCCAGCGTAAATTTACCGGGAGGAGTACTCCAACCCGTCATTTGCGGTGCGTAATCGGCAAGTCCCAAATACACCATTCCGAATAGCAAAGTCCCGCATAACAAGAAAATTGATCCGGCAATTAAGAATGCTCTTATCACAATCATTCATTCCAGCCGAAATACCATTTCCGGGCAAGTTTCTTTTCATCACTCGCTGCGCAGCCGGCTTTATTTTTCCCGAAGGAAAACAAGCATTCGATTAAGGGCCCTGTTAGCTGAATCCTCGTTATAATGCGGAGAATAAGGATCACTGAATCCATGATGCCCGCTCATTTGATGTGCCTCGACGTTGTTTATGTTATTTAATGCCGGTAATAGTTCATCAACATGAAATGATTTTTCTTCTTGCGGAAAAAACAACAATACAGGGCATCGAGGCGAAGTTTCCATATAGCTTCGGATACGGGAACCGTAATATCCAATGACTCCATCCACAAGCCGTTCTTCGCTGCACAGCCAAGCAACCGTTGCTCCTGCGCTGAACCCGACGACAACTATTTTTTTATAGTCATCCCTAATATTCGTTAGCAACCTTTTCACGGTAACCGCTGCATTCTCGAAACCAACGTTCTCCATAAAATTCAAATAAGCATCCTCTTCCTGTAAATAATCAAAAGGGGTGCTCCGTGTCAGCAAATTCGGACAGAAGACGTCGAAGCCGTATTTCGAAAGGGATTTGCAAACATATTCCATGTGTTTATTTATCCCGTATATTTCGTGAACAACGATAATGGCATGATCAGAATCCTTTTTTATACGAATCATATATGTCCCCCGTCTCTCCGCAATTAAACTAGCAGACCGATTCTAACGCAAGTATACGCCTAAACTGTAACAGACATGAGAGACACTAATTCAAAGAAAACCACGGATATCGAAATCTAACGGACGTGAGGGACGTTATTTCCAATAAATCAAGGGAATATGGCAAAAATCGGCCCCATAAGGCTTCTCATGTCCGTTAGATTTTTCAAATGCCTCATTTTGGGATGATAACGCCTCTGGCGTCCGTTAAACCGTTAGCCCCAAGACCTACGGAGCAAAACAGGGGCTAGCCGATCGTCCGGTAAGAACACGATTTCCGGAACATTCTACTAATCCCGTTGGAGCAGCAGATCAATCTCAGCCGCAGCCCTCGTCAGCCCCTCCTTGACCGATAGTTCTCCTTGAAAAATGCTGGTCATGTATTCCGAATAAATCTTATCCATCGCGCTCCACTCCTTGACCGGCGGACGAAGAAACGTATGCTCAAGCGCCTCCGTATAAGGAGGGATGAACGACTCGTCCCTTGCTTTCATGTCCTTCGCCTCCAGAGTGGTCGGTATAAGACCGGTCTGCGACATGGCGATTTGCGAGTCCTTGCGGATCATCCACTTCATGAACTCCCACGCATGTCTCGGGTATTTCGAGCCCTTCATGACAACAAGATCTTCTCCGCCCAGAATGGAGGCAGGGCCGAAGGCGGGAGAGAAAGGGACTGCAACTGTAGATCGAATAGCCCGCTCGAGCTCTTCGCCCTGGAACACGCTGTAGAACCACGGCCCGTCGTCCGTCACTAACAGATTCCCTGTCTTGATGTCTTCCCAAAGGTCGGCGCCGCCATTAATAAGGGTATCGTCAATGAGCCGCTCCTTATAGAGCGACAACAGCTGCTCGACCGCATTAACCGTTTCATCTCCGTTGAGATAGCCGCTTGCCTTCGTGTAGTCCTCATCGGTCATTCGGCCTCCAAGCGCATAAACATAGGGCAAGCTCTTCCACGCTTCCAATCCGCTCATACCGATCCGATAGCGTTCCGTCCTCGCAAGTTCGATTGCCTCTTGTAAGGTTGCGGGCGGCTTGGTCAACCCCGACTTCGTCAGCAGCATCCGGTTAAAGATCATAACCTTCGTATTCATGTTGACCGGCAGCGAGTAATGCGCCCCCGCAAAATAGCCGGCCGAGCCCGTATTGCTTTGCAAAGATTCCGTCACCTCACGGAAATCCTCGTAATCGCTGAGCGGAAGCAGAAGCCCGCTTTGCGCAAATTCAGGCACCCAAGCAATATCCATCCGTACGACATCCGGCGACCGGTTCGAGGAAGCTTTGGAAATGAGCGTATATTTGAGCTCCGCGTTATTATACTGCCGGATCGGACGAACGCGAATATCCGGATAAGCCGTCTCGAACGCAGGTATGATTTGATCCTCCAATATCCGGGTTTCCTCATCGCTGTACGTATGCCAAAATTCGATTTCAGCATGTTCCTCTTGATTTAGGCTCTCCACGCTGCTTTCATCCGATATGATCGACTGCCCTCCGCAGCCCGCAGCAAGGAGCATCATACAGACAAACGCTATCCACTTTGCCGCGTGCATTCAAATCCCCCTCTACCTACTGCTGATGCTTCTCCCTGTACTCGACAGGCGTCATCCGGGTCATTTTTTTGAACAGCTTGCTGAAATATTTCACGTCGTTAAAGCCGGATTTCTCCGCGACCTCGTAAATTTTGCATTCGTCCTGCACGAGCAGCCGCTTCGCTTCGTGAAGCCTCAAATCGATCAAATAATCGATAAAGTTTTGGCCGGCCTGCTTCTTGAACAGATTCGAAAAATAGCTCTTGCTCACGTGGACCGAATCCGCGACATCCTGCAGCGTCACGTCTTCGCGGTAATGCTGCTTGATGTATTCGATTGCTTTCGTAATCAGCTGGCCGCCGTGTCCTTTGTCGTTAAGCCGCAGATGATTCGGATGCTCCATCTCCCGGGCGAGGACGCGAACCTGCTCTTCGAGCTGACGGATCGTGTCGCATCGCCAGACGTTGTCACGGAAATCGGCGAGCGTCTTGGAGTCGCCGTTCGCATAGGCGAAGGCAGACAGCAGCTCATAGGCCTCCCGCTTGACCTGCTCCGGCGCGGGTCTCTTCCTCATCCATCGTGTGACAAAACGATCGATGACGGCCTCATTATCCTTCTCCGCGCGGATTTGATCAAGCATGGCATGCCAATTCATCTCCGTATAGCCCTCGTTCTCTTCGCCGTACAGCTCTTTCGTCTCCTCTGAAACGAATATGCGGCCGTTCCCTTCGAAGAACCGGCGGGCCGCGGCGGAGCGGCATCTTCGAAGTCCCGTCTCGATCCGTTCCGTCTCTTCCAATACACAGTAACCGATCGAAAGCGAAATCCCAAGCTCGGCTTCCGCCCGCGCCTTGAAGCGCGCGATCGATAGCCCTGCCTCTTCATCGCATGGATAAATAAGCAGCAATCCCTCGCCCGGCAGAATCGGCGCGCCTCCCTTCCGGAACTGCTCGTAGAACAGCGCCTGCAAATCCTCGTACACGATGCCCGCATGCAAATTCCCGTACCGCTCCCGCTGCTCGTTCAACCCGTCCGCCGCGACGTAAGCGCATACGCAGGAGCCGCCCTGCTTGCCGAAAATATCAACGAAGAACCGGCCGCCCCCGCTGGATACGAGCAGCCGGATAATGTCTTGTTCGATCCGCTTTCGTTCGAGCAAGGACGTATGCTCCGCAAGCCGGTTCTTCTCATCGGCCTGCTTGCGGCGGCCAGCCAGCATTTCCTTGCACCGGAGCAGCACGGCGATCAGCTCCTCCGCCTCCAGCGTCGGCTTCAGCAAATAATCGACCGCTCCGTGCTTCATTCCCTCGCGGACGTATTCGAATTCGTTGTAGCTGCTGATCAGCACGATTTTCATATCCGGGTTCACCTTCAGCGCTTCGCGCGTCAGCTCGAGACCGTCCATGACCGGCATCTTGATGTCGGTGATCAGGATATCGACCGGGCGGGAGCGCAAGATATCCAGCGCGGCCAAGCCATTCGCGCAGTCAGCCTCGACGGCAAGCCCGAGCCGTTCCCAGTCGATGAAGTTTTTGAGCCCGTTGCGGATAATCGGCTCGTCGTCCACGATCAGAACCTGATCCTTCATTGCGGTTCCTCCTCTGTCATTCCGTCAGCCTTGCAGGCGCATCGTAATTTGAATGGTCGTTCCTTCTTCCGCTTCGCTCCTCACGGTCAAGCCGGAACCTGCTCCGTAATACAGCCGCAGCGAATCGCGCACATGCTGCAGCCCGATGCCCGGCGCCGCTCCTGCCGCCGGGGCATTCAGCTTCTCCAGCTTGCCCGGGTCGACGCCGGCTCCGTTATCCGTTATGACGATATGCAGCTCGCCGTGACGTTCCGATGCGGAAATGGCAATATCTCCTCCGCGGTTCAGCGGCACGAAGCCGTGGAATACCGCGTTCTCGACAAGCGGCTGCAGCAGCATCCGCGGAATCTTCTTTTCATCCAGCCCAGGGGCTATATTCAGCGTCAACGTATACTTATGCTCGTACCGCATTTCAAGAATGACCATATATTTCCGGATAATTTCCAGCTCTTCGCCGAGCAGGATCATCTGCCCGTTCTTGCCCATATTCGCCTGAAGCAGCCGGGTTAACGCGGCAAGCCCTTGGTCGGCCCTCTCCCGCTCGCCCGAGCGGATCAGCCATCTCAGCGTGCTTAACGTATTGTACAAGAAATGCGGATGAATGCGATATGTAACGGCGCGCACCTCGGCTTCCAGCTTCTCCCGCTGCTCCTCCTCGACCCGCTCCATCAGCTGCCCGATTTCATCCAGCATCTTATTGAAATGCTTGCTCATGAGGCCGATTTCATCGGAGGATTTCACTTCCGTCCGCACGGTCAAATCGCCCTGCTGCACCCGTCTCATCTCCTGCGTCAGCTGCTTGATCGGCTTCGTCACCCGCTTGGCGATCAAGAGCCCGATCAGCACCGCCACGAGCGCAAAGCAGGCCGACAGAATCCAAATCCGGGCATGCAGCTTATCAAGAGCGCCCGTAATTTCCGCCGTCGGAACGGTGCCGACCAGCAGCCAGCCGTTGCTGAGCAGCTGCTTCACGCCGTAATAATGAATGCCGTCGCTCGCGTATTCAAATTCGACCGCATCGCTTCCTGCGATCTCTTCATGCAAAGCACGCTCGGCTACCGGCTTGCCAATTCGCGACAAATCGGCATCGATCATTACTTGCCCTTCCGAATCGACGACCGTGTACCTCCCGGTTTCCCCAAGCTTGACCTGATGAATAGTGTTAATGATCGCTCTTCCATTCAGATTGACGACCAGCAGGCCGATCTGCTCCAGCGTCTGAAAGTCTTTCATCGCTCTGCTTACAGGCAATACGAGATCGGTGTTCTCTCCGGCTCCGCTGAATGGATCCTTGCGGAGCGGCTGCCACACGAGCTCCCCGTCCTTCTTCCTGGATTGCCCCACCCAGTCCAGCCCGGCAAGATCCGTTTTCCTCAGCTTCGGCGTGGAGAATGTCCCGCTTCCCCACCCGATGCCGTCCTCCTTCAAAATATAGACGATCCGGACGAAGGAGCTGGAGTACACGATGTTATTGAGCAGCGTATTTAACGACTGCGACATTTCAATTTGCGCATTCAACGGGCTTCCGGTATAGTTCATGGCCGCATTCTGCACCTCTAAATCGCTGTATATGAAATCGGACGTATCGCTGCCCGCATTGAACATGGAGGACAGCGCGTCCGCGGTTTGCTTCGTCAGCTGTACGGTCGAGGCTCTTACGTTCTTTTTGATCAAGGCGGACGATTCCAAATAAAAAGAGAATCCCGATAACGCCGTCGGGATAAGGATTATAAATAGAAAAGCTACGATCACTTTAGAAGCGTAGCGGTTGGTCAGCTTTTCGAATCGCAGCATGGGACGGCCACCTTATCTTTGCGGAATACTACTAGTTTACCTCAACCGGTGCCGAAGGTTAAAAGACAAGCAGAAACGCCTGTCGGCGCCCCTCCTGGGACGCAACCGTTTCGCGAGAAATATAAGCTAAATTATAAGTCCAGAACTTATAAAATCTTATATTTCAAAAACAACCAAAGCGCCGAACCTTATCCATCGTTCGCTTTGACTGTTCCGTCTGACGCGCCTATTACTTGTAAGTCACCTGGAGCAAATCCCAATATTTCAATCCGGGCAGCTTGACGGCAACGGCGCCGTTCTTCTGCTCGAAGGCCAGCTGCACGGGCGAGCCGTTGTAATAGTCCGGCGAAGCGAACAGAATTTCGCCGACCTCCCGCTCGGACTTGAACGAAACGGCGACGTCCTTGCGCTCAACAGGAACCGCCTGCTTGCCCTCGTCGTCCCGCCAGTCCAGCGTCGTCGCATCGGTAAAGTTAATGAAGTGAACGATATCGCTGCCGTTCTTCCGTTTGGCGAAGGACCACACCTTTCCGGTCTCCGGCTCCCCGGAAACCCCGATTTCTCCCGCCCCTTCGGCCGCGAGCCCGGACTCCTCCAGCCCGTCGCGGAGAATGTTCTGGTACGCGACAAGGAAGTCGTAGTACCGGACGAGCTGCTCCTCCAGCTCAGCCGGAATCCGGAGGTTCCTGTTCGGAAAATATTCCTTTGCAAGCATGCTTTCCCCGAGCTCCAGGTGGGAGCCGCCGGAGGCGAAGATGACCGCGTCGGTCAGCAGCACGCCGGGCGTATTGAACTCGCCCGCCGCGTCCGCCAAGTCATAGTTCATGTATGCGGCGAGCACGGTGTTTAATTTATTTCTGCCATACTTGCCGTTCTGGTCGATAATGTCCTTCAGATTGGCGTATTTCGGATGCGCGTCCCATACTTCCGTATAGAGGAATTCGAGAGGCGCCTGCGTCGCCAGGAACGCTTGACCGTACTGGCCGACCGCGTTCATGACGTAGTCGACGTCCAGCTTCTCCTTCGCCGCCTTCAGGAACGAGACGTAGCCTTGGGGCAGCTTGACGGACCGTCCCTCGCCGTTCCAGAGCGAGCCGCGGTCTCCCAGCTGGTCGACATGCCAGCCGTCGAAGGCGAGATGCTCGAAGGTTTCGGCCTCCTTGCCGATCAGATACGTTTGCCACCCGGCATTCATCGGATCGTAGAGCATAATATCGCTCGCCCAGCTGTCCGGCAGCGGATGCTTATCCTGATTCGTCAGCGACGGATCGCGGAACAGCCCCCATCCCTTCTTAACGCCGTCCGCTTCCGCGCCCTCGTAAGCGCCGAACAGCAGATTGTAATTCATCGCTTTCATGTTCTTGCTGTGCGCAAGGTCGATATACCCTTTGACCGTTTCGAAGGCGACGGGACGGTTCGCAATGTCCGGCCATTCTGCGGCGGGCTGGCCGCCCTCCATCTTCAGCGGCTGATGGTGCTTATACTGCCAATCGTAGAACTGGATGCCGTTAATATGGAACCGGTTCAGCCGCTCAATGACGGCAGCCCTCTCCTCTTCCTTCATGCCGTGGAAATCCGCCAGATAGCCGTAGCGAGGAAACTTGCTCCAGTCGGAAGAAACGTCGACGGCGATATTCGAATGATCCTTTACTTCGCCACCCGCCGTTACGAACACCTCGGCCATGTAGCCTAAGCCGTCCTCCTTCGGCGCCGTCCATTCCCACGCCATTTGCTCGCTTTCCGCTTTCAGCTCTTGCCTGCCGACCGTCTCGCCGAGATGGCGGTACTGCACGACGATTGTCGATTTCGGCTCGGCCTTGGCCAGCTCGAGCGTAAACTTCACGGCCTCGCCCGGCTTGTAAGCCGCCTTGTCGGTCGACAGCTTCTCCATGACGCCTTCGCTTTGCGCCGTTTCGGCTTTGATCTCCTTATCGCTGCTGCAGCCGGCCGCCGAGGCTGCGATGAGGCAGCCGGCGAGCAGAACGGCCGCCGATTTTATTTTACTGCGATTCCGTAGCATCGTTTGTCTCCTATTCGCTATATTAACCTTTCACGCCGCCTTCGTTAAACCCGCTCTGCACGAACCGTTTCTGAAAGATGATATACAGGAGCACGGTCGGCAGAAGCGCGATAATCGAGGCCGCAAAAATCCATGAATAATTCGTCGCGTACTTGTCGTTGAACATAAGAAGAGCGATCGGCAGCGTGCGCATCGCCTCATCCTTAATGATGACGAGCGCTGTAAAGTACTCCTCCCAAGTCCCTTGGAACGATAGAACGGCAAGCGTCGCGATCGCCGGCATCGACTGCGGGAGGTAAATGTTCCAGAAGATGCGCCAGTTGCCGCCTCCATCGATCAGCACCGATTCTTCGTATTCCTTCGGAATGCTTTGGAAGAAGCCGCGCAGGAAGAAGGTGCTGCCGACGACTCCGCCTCCGATATAAATCAGCCACAGCCCCCAGTACGTATTGACGAGGCCCAGCGACTTGATAATCAGGAATTGCGGGATGATGTTGATAACGCCCGGGATCATCATCGTCAGCAGAAACGTGCGGAACAGAAATTCTTTTCCCGGAAATGCAAATCGGGCAAAGCCGTAGGCGGTTAGACAACCGAGGAACAAGCTGCACGTCATCGCGACCAGGGTGACGACGCTGCTGTTCAGGAAATACCTCGCGAAATTATTTTTGCCCCAGACCAGCTTGTAATTGTACAGATCGGGAATGACGGAGAACACTTCCTTCGGACGCGGCAGCGAATAAGCGCCCTTGATGAAGCTGGTCATGATCATATAGACGAAGGGGAATAAGAACGCGAGCGCTCCCAGCACGATAACCGCGTATACCGGGAGCTGAATGTACCATTTTGTTTTCATTGCCGTCCCCTCCTACAAGAACCGCTGGTTGCCGAATTTCTTCATCTGGGTGTACGTGAGCAGGAACACGGCGATACCCATCATAACGGCGACAGCAGATGCATAACCAAAGTTAAAGTTTTTGAACGCCTGCATATACATAAGGCTCGGAAGCGTCTGCGTCTGGTCCATCGGACCGCCGCGCGTAATAAAGTAAACCTGCGGAAAAAAGTTAAACGCCCCGTTGATCAGGTTGATCAGGACGAAAGCCGTTACCGGCCCCAGCATCGGAACCGTAATGCTCCAAAATTGCTTTATGCCGTTCGCGCCGTCGATGGCCGCCGCTTCGTAATATTCCTTCGAAATGCCCTGCAGCGCCGCCAAATAGATGACAACGCCCCAGCCGACCGTTTTCCAAATATGAAACAGCCAAATGACGACCATCGCCGACCAGTAATTGGACAAGAAATTGATCGGTTCGCCAAACAAGCCCAGCTGCTTGTAGAAAATGTAGTTGATCAAGCCGTATTCGCCGCCCGCGAACAAGAAGCGGAACAAGAACGCAACGACGATCCATGATGTAATGATCGGCAAGTAATACACCGTCCGGAACATGATTTTGTGCTTCACGAAATGCAGGTTGATCAAGACGGCGAACACGATCGCCAGAAGCCAGTTGATCGGGACGGTTACCGCCACGTTCAGGAAGGTGTTCCGTATGGCCATCAGCACTTTATTGTTCGGATCCGTAAAGGCCGATACGTAATTGTCGAAGCCGACGAACGGATTTGCCGCTCCCGGCATAACGCTGTAATCCTGGAAGCTGATCAAGATGTTTCGGATCATCGGGTAGATGACGAATACGGCCGTACCCGCGACGCCGAGAAAAATAAACGGCAGAACCATCATCCATTGCTTCAAGCCTTTTGTCATCTTCGAGCCTGCCCGGTGATTTGGCCCGGGTAACGGCTGTCCCGTCATTGGAATAGACATGCTGCAGCTCCTTTCCTATCGTTCGATGGGGAGGCCTTCCCCGGCCGGCGGGCGGCGGGTGAAGGCCTCTTCGTTCTATTTGTGCCGCCGCTTGGCTATTGCGCCAAGATGGCTTCGATGTTTTTGGCCGCTTCGTCAAGCGCCGCTTTCGGCTCAAGCTCTCCGCGCACCGCTTTCTCGAAGGCCAGGTTGACGATCCCTTCCATCTCGCCGTATTGCGGGATCGGCGTACGCGGCAATGCCGTTTCCAGCTGCTTGACGTACTCGGCAACGAATGGCGTTTCCATGAACGCCGGATCGTTCGCCGCCGTTTTGTTTGTCGGGATCATGCCCAGTTTGCTCATGATTTTCTGCGGCTCTTCGCCAAGCATCCATTTCGCGAACGTCCACGCTTCCTGCGGGTGCTTGGAATTCGCGAAGATGACCAGATCCTCGCCGCCGACGACCGAATGGCTGCCTGCCGTTCCTGCCGGAATCAGGCCGCGGATCGTCTGCTCAAGCGGCTTGAACGCGGATTCCGCCTCGTTCATCAAGATGCTGTAGAACCAAGGGCCGTCGTCGATCATCATGTACTCGTTGTTTTTCATGCCGTCCCACGCGCCCGGCTCGCCGCCGAGAATCGTAGGCGTCACGAGCCCTTCCTTGGTCCAGCGCACGATCGTCTCCAGCGCCTTCACGCTTTCCGGGCTGTTCAGGAAGCCTTCCGCCTTCGTATAATCGTCGTTCGTCAGCTTGCCGCCAAGGCTCCAGAAGTAAGGCGCCGCCGCCCATACGTTCGCGCCTCCGATGCCGATCGCGCCCGGCTTGCCTTTCGCAACCGCCAGCTTCGCCGCAGCCTCCAGCTCCTCTACCGTCTCCGGCGCTTTCGTTACGCCGATTTCGTCCATAACCGCTTTATTGTAAATCGCGATTTTCGTATTCGTATTGACCGGTACGCCGTAGTAGCCGCCGTTGTAAGCGTTCGTCTCCATCGGCGCTTCGAATACGTTCGCTTTAATCTCGTCGAAGCCGTCCATTTGGCTTACATCCTGAAGCGCGCCCATCTTCGCGAACTCCGGCACCCAAATAATGTCCATCCGCATCAGGTCGGGCGCCGCGTCGCCCGCTACGCCCGCGATGACCTGCTCCTTCAGCCCTTCGTACGGCATTCTTGTCAGCTTCAGCTCGATGTTCGGGTTCTGCTCTTCGAAGAGCGGCTTAATCTCCTCGGTAAGCACCTTCTCCTCCTGGTCGCTGTACGTGTGCCAATATTCGATCGTTACTTTTTTGCCGTCCGATGCACCCGCGCTGCCGTTTTCATTCGCTTGCGCATTGCCGCCGTTATTGGCTGGCGCGTTATTGCCGCCGCTGCAAGCCGTAACGGTGAAAGCCATTACCGCCGCCAGTACCCCGTAAGCTATCGATTTGTACCCTTTCATGAATGAGCCCCTCCTTCTAATGTGCGATGCCTTCTCATTATGCTTTGAAAGCGATTTGCACGAAACCGTTTTCATTACGCTCGTGGTGTCTCTTTTTACTGTGATAGCGATTGCAAAAATAAAGACAAACGAATAAGGTGCATTATCTTGCTGCGATTGCAGTAAGATAATGCACCTTTTTAAGGGAAATCAACACCTACAGATTCAGGTGTCTAAGTTTGTCCGGATTTCGTAAAATGTAAATGTTTTGAATGCGCCCTGCCTTGGGCTGAAAGCTGATCACGGCATTATAACTTCCGTCCGGGCTGCTGATGACCAGCCCCGCAGCGCCGTTAATTTGAGCAAGAAGGACGCGGGTTTGCACGTCTGCTTTCGAGACGAGTCCTAGTATGAATGCCGCCGCGCTTTGCGGCGATCGAATCGGACGGGTCGCGGCCAGCACTTTGCCGCCGCCGTCGGAGTAGATCGTAATATCTTCTGTAAGCAGCGATACGAGCGCCTGCATATTTCCTGTAGAAGCGGCTTGGAGAAAACGATACACGAGTTCTTTTGACTGTCCTTCGTCGGTTAGCGGCACATCCGGCTCTGCTTGAATCTTCTTCTTCAGACGGCTGTAAATTTTGCGGCATCCAAGCTCCGTCTTGCCGATCGTATCCGCGATATGGCGGTAATCGTAATCGAACGCTTCGCGAAGAATGAATACCGCCCGTTCTACCGGTGTCAGCCGGTCGAGCAGAATAAGAAAAGCGTATGAGATCGTATCCTCCAGAATAATCGATTGCAGCGGAACGTTGCCCGATTCGTGTGAATCCTGCCGGACGAGAGGTTCGGGCAGCCATGGACCGACGTATACCTCTCTTTTCTTGCGGGCGGATTTCAGGAAATCAAGACAGCGGTTAATGACCATTTTGCATAGAAAAGCTTTCGGATTACGTATGGGGTCTCCTTCCCTATCCATCTCCCGATTCCGCGCAATGACAAACACGTCCTGAACCAAGTCCTCGGCATCGGAAACCGATCCGAGCATTCTGTACGCAATAGACAGCAGCGATGGCCGGTAGCTTAAATAAGCAGCCTCAAGTTTCATTAGCGTCCCTTCCCGCGTTTACCCTTTTTCTTTCATTATACTTAATGCCGCGCTCTTGGCGCTAGCCAGCGACGCCTTAACCAGCATCCCCTCCGGTCCTACCCAATCTCCCGCAAGGTAAAGCCCTTTCCGGGCTTTGACCTCGGTGCCGGGTCTGCCCGCGTATCCGCCATTCGCCGCCGCTACGACCGCATGCGCAACAAGGATGCGCGGAAGAAACCGGCGCTGCATGACATGCCGGGTCCAGCCGGGCTGGACCAACTCCATAAATTGTTCCAGTTCCTGCTCGTCCTGCTTGGCGTTCGAATCTGTTCCCGGACGTAAATATTTCATGACGTGAACAACCGAATGCTGCGGTTCACAGGTTAATTTCGCGACAGCAGAATGATTGGAGAAATACCACGGATAATCAGCTCCGATTGCAAAGGTAGTTTTGGGCTTCGGCATGCCGTCCATGACTACATCCAGACATGCCGCGTGAACGGGGATAAGCCGCTTGAACATTTCGGCCTCCTCAGGCTGAAGAGCAGGATCGAGCAGAGACAACAATTCCTGCGGGCCGACTGTCGATAAGACGCGCCGGGTTTTGAGCGTCGAACCGTCCTTCACATGGACTTCCATTTCGGGGGCTGTTCCCTTAATAGACCGTACCGAGGAATTACACTTAAGGATAACCCCTGCGTCCTGCGCTTTTTGCCGCAGCTGATGAACGATGCTTTCCCAGCCTCCGTCTGCGTACAGCACTTGCTCCCGAAGTTGTGCGAGGGCAGCACCCGCGCTGATCAAATCCGCAGCCTGACAATAGGTCCCTGTCCGTACAAGCGCCAATATCGCATGACGCACGCGCGGACTGGGAAGGCGAGTTTCCAAATAATGCTGCAAGCTAATGCTTTGCAGGGTTGACGTTTGTTCCTTTCTCATTTGAGCGTAAAATCGAATCAGCTGCGTCTTCTCCGGCCATTTGAGGAGCGATCCGAGCAGCAGTTGAAGAATCGGCAGGGCTTGTGCTTCCCCATTTGTTTGTTTGTACACGATCAGCGCGTTTGGCTTCGGCATTCCGCCCGTTGGAACAACGCCCACCTCTTGCAAAATGTCGCTTGCGCTCTTATAAATCGCGTGCGGGCCGAGATTCACCCGAGCCCCCGACATCTCCGTCGATCCGGCTCTGCCGCCAAGACGCGCCGCTCTCTCCAGCAGCAATACGCGATGCCCCGCCTTGGCTAAAAAAATGGAAGCCGTCAGTCCCGCAAAGCCGGAGCCAATGACAATAACATCCCATTTCGTTTCGTTTATGCCAGTCATCCTACAACACCTCTCTCTTGGTTTGATATAAATAAGACGATTAAGGTGCCTGCGATTGTGACCGCGGAGACGGGAGCTTTGTAACAAACAGGTCATCGAGCATAACGGTATTTTTAAATCGGATAGAAAGGATAGCGAAAAATGAACGAAAAAAGAGTGCGCACTTTATCGGGACCGTACGCTTCGCCGGCAATCGTTTGACGAGCTCATTCATCCCCAAGGATAACTAGTAGAATGAATGTTCCGGAAATCATGTTCTTACGGGATGATCGGCTAGCCCGCATTTTTGCTCCGCAGGTTTCGGGGCTAACGGTTTAACGGACGTCAGAGGCGTTATCATCCCAAAATGGGGCATTTGAAAAATCTAACGGACATAAGTAGCCTTATGGAGCCGATTCATGCCTTATTCCCTTAGATTTATTGGAAATAACGTCCCTCACGTCCGTTAGATTTCGATATCCGTGGTTTTCTTTGAATTAGCGTCTCTCACGTCCGTTACAGTTTGGTCGTATACTTACGTACGGCGAAAATAGAGCCGATAAAACGATTGTCTTTCCTCATCTTTATGAGCCAAATCTCACTATTTCCATTGCTGCATTAAGTCCCCATTACCGCAATCGTAAAGCGGCTTAAGCTTGCCGCACGGATAGCTGTATATGCAGCCATAGTCTGTGCCGCACTTCAGCGGCACAGACTATAACAAGGGAACCATTAGCCAATTCCGTTATTTGCCGATCGGCTCAAGCGGAGCAACCCGCCCGTAGGCGACGTTCGCGCCTCTCGCCGGAGCGGCCCATCGCACGCCGTTTCCGATAACCTTCAATATTTCCGGCTGATGGTAGATCGGGAACGTCTCGTGTCCCGGCCGGAAATAGAACAGCTTGCCCTTGCCCCTCCGGTAGCAGCATCCGCTCCGGAACACTTCGCCGCCCTCGAACCAGGAGATGAAGACGAGCTCATCCGGCGCCGGAATTTCAAAGCGCTCCCCGTACATCTCTTCCTTCGGAATTTCAATGTATTGGTCCAGGCCCTCCGCGATCGGATGTCCATGCTCGATGACCCAGATCCGTTCCTTCTCGCCGTCGTCTCGCCACTTGAGCGCGCCTGTCTTCGTTCCGAGCAGCGATTCGAAAATTTTCGAGCCGTGCCCGGAGTGGAGAACGATCAGCCCCATGCCGTCCAGCACGCGGAAACGCACCTTCTCTACAATGTCGTCTCTGACTTCGCCATGCGCCAGATGGCCCCACCAGATGAGCACGTCCGTATGGTTCAGCACGTCATCGCTAAGTCCGTGCTCGGGATCGTCCAGCACGGCGGTCCGTACCTCAAAGCCGCCGTCCGTCCTCAAGTAGCCGCCAATCGCGTTATGGATGCCTTCCGGGTAAATGCTTCGGACATGCTCGTTCTGCCGCTCATGCCGGTATTCATTCCATACCGTTACTTTAATCGTGGTCATCCGTGTTCCGCCTCCTGTTCAACGGTCACCCATCGTTCGTCGGTAAAAGATTGAATGATGCGGTCGATCGTCAATTGATTGATATAGCCGTCTTCAATCGTTGCGTCCAATCCGTCTCCCTTTTCATTTAGAAGGTTGAAGAAGGACTGCATCTGTCCTGCGCGGAATTCAACCGGAATGTCCACCCGGCGGAACTCCCGCTCTTCTCCCAGCTTCACATGAATCGTGTCCTCTTCCTCGAGGTTATAGACGAGCGCTCCCTTCGTGCCGTAGATCTCCAACTGCTGGTAATTGCCCCGTCCGTATGCAAACCGCGAAATGCTCATCGATGCGGAAGCGCCGCTCTCGAACCGGGAGAGCACATGGCAGAAGTCGTCTACATCGACCTCGCCTTTGCCTTCGGCTCCGGGCAGGTCGCGCTCCTTCACAATCGTTCCCGCGTCGGCGACGACACGGACTGTCTCCCCCACAAGAATGCGGGTAAGATCCAATATGTGAGAGCCTAAATCGCCAAGCGCGCCTGAGCCCGACAGCTCTTTGCGGAACCGCCATACGAGCGGAATATCTTCGCGGATCCCCCAGCTTTGTAAATATTGGCTGTACACATGGTTGATCGTCCCTAAGCTTCCTAGTTCGATCAGCTTCTTCGCATATCGGACAGCCGATTTGTAGCGGTAAGAGAAGCACACCATATGCGGAAGCGGATTCGCTTCCAGCTCCCGCTTTAGTACAGCCGCTTCCTCGGCATTCATCGCGATCGGCTTCTCAAGCGCAAAAGGCTTATTCAGCTTGATCGCATCATAAGCGATCGCAAAATGGTTGCTGTTCGGCGTACCTATCGTCACCGCATCCAATTCGGGATCCTTCAGCATATCCAGATGGTTCGTATAACGTCGCGACGCCGGAACGTTCAGCTCCCCGCCTTTGGCCAAAAGCGCCTTCGCATTACAATCGCACAGCGACCATACCTCGGCGTCCCCGCTTGCCAATATGCCTTCGATATGAAAATTCGCGATACCGCCTAGTCCGATAACGCCGATTTTCAGCTTCTTCATGCGCCTCATCCATCCTTGTCTTCAGTTGATTTCACAACCTCAGTATAGTTTGTGATAGAATGAACGGGAATGTCGGATCTAGACTATTTTTGTACAAAAGCGACTTTTCGTTGAACAGGAGGAAGGCCTTTGCTAGCCATTAATGTGGAAATCGTGCCACGGGTCAAAATTATGGGGTTTATCGCGTATAAGAGTCCTTGGCTTCATTTCAAGCGCAGCGTGAACGAATACGTGCTCTATTTCATACGAAGCGGCGAGCTGCACATTAGAGAGGAGGATAAGCGTTATGTGCTCCGGAAGGGGGATATGTTTATCCTGGAGCCAAACATGGAGCATGAGGGCACGGAGAAGCATGTCTGCGACTACTATTACATCCATTTCGAGCATCCGGATATGAAAACGGTGCATATCGAAGACATGCAGGCAGTCGCCCATTACTTTATCGCACGGCATGAACAGCCGCCATTCGCCTTGTCCGTCCCTTCTCCTGCAGAGATCGGACCGTTTGACTGTTATTTCCCGAAATATCATACGATTTCCGATAAAACCAGATTTCAGCAGACGCTGCACGCCATGAACGAGATGCTGCACCTCTACAAACGCAAGCACTACAACCGAAGTTTAACGGCCTTAAAATTTACCCAGCTGCTCATCGAGCTGTCTCGCGGGAACTTTACGGACGAGCTGCAAAGAAACGACCGATTTCATTCCAAAGCGATCGTGAAGGTGAACGCGCTGCTCGATTATATTCACCAAAACTACCAGAGCAAAATAACGGGCAGCGGCATCGAGCGGTTGTTCGAAACCAATTTCGATTATTTAAACCGCGCCTTCAAGAAAGCGACGGGCCAATCGATCAGCCGCTATATCAACACCGTCCGCATTAATCAAGCCAAAGAGCTGATCGAGACGACGCCGCTCAGCATCGGCGAGATCGGTTATTTAACCGGATTAAACGATCCTTACCATTTCAGCAAAGTATTTAAGAAATACGTCGGCGTCTCGCCGACTCAATATTTCAGGAACGTGAAGGAAATCCATTCACGCGATGAACAAAATCGCTGATCCGGCCGGCCGGCAAGGCTTGCAGAAATAAAAGCCTTGAATCTGGTCGCAGCCTTTATCTTTATTGGCCGGGTACGATCATATGAATGGAAAACTCCCCGATGTCCGGAATATGCAGCGGGACCGAAACCGCTTTAAGCGGAACATCCGACGCGCAGCCCTTCAGGATGCTCGGCGGGGTAATATCGACTTGAATTCCTTCGTTGTACAGAAGCGTCGTGGCGTTTCCGCTAATCATATTGCCCAGCTCGGAAATAGCGCTTTGGCACATTTCATCCATTTCCGTAACGGCGTAGCCGCCCATCATCGCCGCCACGATCTTTAGAGCGACCTGTTCCGGGATGCCGAACATCACGTTTCCTTCGAATTCTCCCACGATCCCGATTTCGAGCCAAATGTGGTTGTCGAGCAGCTCCACGTTTATTAATTTCAAATCTCCGACAGTAGGCTTCGTTTGAACGAACGTTTCGATAATATGAATCGAGGATGATATAAACGGATTAATATAGCTTGCTTTCATTACAATTCCCCCTTTGTATTAGCAATCGAATCGCCTATCGGCATCCTCGTCAGAGAACGCACAAAAAAACTGCTCCCGAAATGAGAGCAGTTCCTCTTCTAAAAGAAAAGGCTACATTTCGGTAACCCGGCCGCCATAGAAATCATTCCGTAGGCCCGAGGCTTTGCGTCCCTACTTTTCAGCAGGTTTGCCGTTATCGTATATAGTCATCTATGTAATCAGGAATAAAGTCCCGATTTATACAAGGTTCACAACCATTCTACCACAAACTTTCAATAAGACAAAAGACTTATTTCGCAAAAAAATAGCCCTCCGCCGGAAGGCCTAGCACCTATTAAACGCGAAACAATCCGTAGCCGCTGAGCGGAATCACCGGATTCTCGTCCAACTTCAAGCCTTGCGCCTCTCCGTGAAAGGCTACGTCCACAAGCCATTTCGTAAACGGAGCCACGTTCATCGTCTCCAGCTCCCGCAGGCTGAAAAATCCGGCCGCATCCACCTCCACGTTATCTGGCGCCGGTTCGCCGCCGGCGTATTCCATTTCGAAAGCGATATAGACATTATGAATGGTCCTCGGCTGGTCGCGCAGCGCTGCGACGCTCTTGACGACCGCTTTCACTCCGCACTCTTCCAGCACCTCCCGCTCAATCGTTTCCTGAATCGGCTCCTGCTGCTCGATATAACCGCCTGGATTCGTCCAGTAGCCTTTGCCGGGTTCTTGTGCTCTTCGGACGAGCAGTATCCGATCTTCCTTCCGTACCAACGCTCCAACGCCTATGCTGTAGCTGCCCCAATGGACAAAGCTGCAGCTGGTACAAGCCCTTCTCATCGTTCCGTCGATATCCCGGGTTTCCAATTTATGACCGCATGTCATGCAAAAATTCACTTCCATCTATGCTCACCTCAACTATAAGCTTTTGTATTCCCAAACTGCCCTATTATATTCGGTCCCGTCACCCGAGAGGAATGGCTGGATTTACTGTTATAACGGCATTGCGCAGCAAACCCCCGGGTTAATTCAAGCCAGGGGGTTTGCTGCGTTTCTTATACGACTTCCGCCTGATTCATTTTGTTTCTGGCCAGCTTGAGGTAGCCGTAGACGTTCTGAAGCTCGCTGTCTTCGACAAAACGCAGACGCATGCCTTCCGCGGCTTCGTGTATGTACGGCTTGAGCGCGGCGGCGCCGCCTCCGAGTACGTAGAAGCACTCAATATCGGGATACTTCTTCCAGCGTTTGCGGATAAGATCCACGATCTTCTGCGCCGCCCGGCCGAAATAGTTATCTACGATGGACCGAATATCCGCTTTACCTTCGCCGGGACGCTGAATGGTATAGGCGCCTTTTCGGATGCGCTGAACCAGCTTCGTCCGGCTGGCAAAGCGATAGCCGTGCTGATCCTCTACGTCGCGAATAATCGCATCCAGATAAGATGCCAACCCAAGCTGCTCGCCGGTGCTGAATTGGTTATCGATGCTCATTCTTTTGATGACGGGAAAATCGGTCGTAAGAGCGCCCATCTCGCAAACCCCGATGCAGCCGTTATACAGTTCCTCGTCACGCACCTGCAAATTGTCGTGAGTGGCCATGTTGAACAGAGCCGCGGCCCCTTCAATCGAAATAATCGCTTTACGAATGAGGAGCCGAACCGTCCGGCCCTTCAGCTTCGGCGTGGACAGGAACGTCACCTCATGCTCGCCGACGAGGCGCTCCTCGAATTGCTGATGGTAGCGGGCATAGGTCCGAACGGGCAGGCCTGTGCCGATCACGTATTCCGCTTCATCCCGTGTCTGGCCCGGCTGCTGCGCCTGTGCGGCTGAACCGGCAATACTCGCGTAAGCAAGCGCCGTCAGAGCGACAATAAGCGACTGGTCGCTGGTCGCTTTGTTGTCCGTCTCTTCCAGCTCCACGTTATCCTGATCCTCCGAGGCCAGCATGCCGATAAAATATCGCTGGTTTCTTTTCTTCAGTTTGGGACTGTATACCATGACGTCCAACGCTTTAAGAGGGGAATCCTCCTCTTGCAGAACATGCCGTTCATAACCGGGCGAAACGACGCTCGGAATGATGATGGGCTCATGCCCCCCGCCCATAACCAATTTGACGCTGTCGTTTCCAATATCAATTCCAGCAAGCCTAATCATCATCTACCTCCATATCGGTTTCCGAATAGTGTTCTTCAGGCTTATGATTTCGACTTATTTTGACAATATCCTCTTTTAATTTCTTCTTTATTTCCATTAATTTGCGAATAAGAAGGAATTTTGAGTTTATATGTCGAATATGCAATCCGATGAGTTTTGTTATATTTAGGAGGAACGTCATGAAATGGATGTCCAAGACGTTCACATTCGTCGTTATTCCGGATGCGAACCAATCCGTCCAGCAATTTCGGTTGCCTATTATGATCCTGATAGTAGTACCTGCTATTATTGCCCTTTTGGCTGTCAGCGCTATTGTTTTTTTCTCGCTATATTCCAAGCATTCCAGCTTCAATAACGATTTGCAGGCCCAGCTGTCGGCTTCCGCGGCCAAGTATGAACAGCAGCTGACCGAGAAAGAGGGAAGCATCGCCGATCTGCAGACCGATCTTGTTCAATTATCGGAGCAGGCCGAGACGATGGAGCGGAAGATGGCCGAAATCAATGAGCTGGAAGCTGAATTAAAGCAGATCGTCGGAATTAATCCCGACTCTTCCCCGGCCTCCTCCTCCAAAATCGTTGTCGAGGAGGGCGGACAAGGCGGTCAGGAGCTCCCGCTTCCCGATGGCGCATCGGACTCCCTTGCTTCCGAAGCTATGAAGCAGTATTCGAGCATCGGCGAACGGCTGGAGGCCATGAAGCCCAACCTGGAGGAAACCAAGCAAGCCGTCCTTGATTATCAGAAAATGCTGAACGTCACTCCGACAATCTGGCCTGCCGACTCCCGGAAAGTGACCTCCTTGTTCGGCATTCGACAGGATCCTTTTACCGGAAGGGCCACTTACCACAACGGCGTCGATATCGGGGGACGTACCGGAGACCCGGTCTATGCCGCCGCCGAGGGCGTCATCATCCTATCGGAGAAGGACGGCACGCTCGGAAATAACGTCATGATTAATCATGGACGGGGCATCCGCACGCGCTATTCCCACCTGAGCAAACGATTAGCGGACGTCGGCGATAAGGTAACGAAGGGCCAGCTGATCGGCGAAATGGGGAGTACGGGCAGAAGCACCGGGCCGCATCTCCATTACGAGGTCATCGTTAACGGCGGGCACGTGAATCCCATTCCTTACATAAAAGCAGATAGAGAGGAACCGTGACATGTTTAAACGCAAAACCACCGCGATCAACCCTGATACCACCGATACGCTGATCGGCGAGGGCACGATTTTCGAAGGCAGAATCAAGTCCGAAGCCAGCATCCGCATCGAAGGACAAATCATTGGCGACATCGAGTCCGGCGGAGATGTCATTATCGGAGAGAACGGCTCCGCCCAATCGAATATTGCTTCCCGTGACCTCATTCTGGCAGGCAGGCTGACCGGAAATGCGGAAATTCAAGGCAAACTGACGATCCGCCCTACCGGTATCCTAATCGGCAACCTGTCCGCGCAAAGTCTCATTATAGAGTCAGGCGGCGTATTCCAAGGAAACAGCCATATGGCGGTCAAAGAGCAGGCGGCCGCTTCAGCCAAAGCCCCAGCCGCCGAAGCCGCTGAGGAATCCGCCGCCGTTTCGGCCGTGACAGACAGCTCATCTCTGAAAGCCTGGTAACAGGCATCATCTCTGAAAGCCTGGTAACAGGCAGATCAAGAACCCCTGAGCCTTATGGCTCAGGGGTTCTTGGTGTCTTTATCGGAATTAATCGTTTGGCATTCCCTGCTTGCTTTATGCACAAAACGCCGCAGAATGTCGTCAACTAACCCTCACGTTTATGATTGCATTTTCTTCCGAACTTCCATCGCGGGCGCCGGATCGTTGCAGGTCATCAGCGTCGCCCCGCAGCCGAGCGAATAAAGGACCTGCTGCCGGTCGTCGGGGCAGTAGGACCAAACCTGCAGCCCCATTTCCCGGTACTTCTTCACAACCTGCGGCGTAAGCAGCGACATCTCGACGCCGATCGCCCACATCTTCGAATAGGTCCCGTCTTCTCCGCTCTCGAAGTTCGACATCGCCTCTCCCATGAAGCCCTGCGTCTTAACGCCGTGAACATCATGCAGATAGGCGATGATGGCTGCGTCGAAGCAGGTGAACACGCATCTGGACAAATAGCCGTGCTCCGCAAGGAGGCTGACAGCTTGATCGGCGGCTTCCTTCGCATCCGGGCTTCTCTTCACTTCCACGTTCAGAAGAACGTCGGGATATGCCGCAAGGAGCGCGCAAAGCTCAGCGAAGGTCGGGATCTTCAAGCCCTCGAACTCGGGGGCGAGCCAGCCTCCCGCATCCAGCCTTTTCAGTTCATCCTTCGTAAAATCGCCGACCCTGCCTGATCCGTCGGTCGTACGGTCCACGGTCTCGTCATGAATGACCATCAGAACCCGGTCCTTCGATAAGCGAAGATCGAATTCGATCATATCCACGCCTGCATTCAGCGCCTGCCGGAAGGAAAGCAGCGTATTCTCCGGATATT
Organism: Paenibacillus harenae DSM 16969; assembly: GCF_000422465.1. GTDB lineage: Bacteria > Bacillota > Bacilli > Paenibacillales > Paenibacillaceae > Pristimantibacillus > Pristimantibacillus harenae. Next base: position 159,106 of record NZ_AULV01000015.1, read on the forward strand.
CGGATTTATAACCTCTGTGTCCAGCTACGATAATAGCCGGATTGTCCTCCAGCCGTTCAATCATATCCTTTATCTCCTCCCGCCTAGTCGGCTAGAATGCGTTCCGCTTCCTTCTTGAAGGTGTCCAGCGTAGCCTGGATATCCTTGCTGTCGTACATGATCGCTTCGATCGCGGAGAAGAACTCATGCATAACCTCCGGCCAAGTGACGTCATTATTCGTATCGACCGCATATTGCAGCTGGTCGTATGCGACTTTGCGGTTAGGCTCCTTCGCCCACAGGTCTTTGATTTCCTGCGATTCTACCATTGATTTCGTGAACGGCAGGTAGCCGGATTCCAGAATGAACGGAAGCGCGCCCTGAGGATCCGTCTCCATCCAGCGGATGAACTCCCAAGCCGCTTCTTTGTTCTTGGAGGCAGCCAGCATGGCGACGTTAGCGCCTCCGGTCGGATTCGCATACACCTTATCCTGCGGAAGGAACGCCGTTGCGTAATCAAAGTCTACCGCTTCCGTCAATCCGCCGATGGAGCCTGTGGACTGATAAATCATGGCGACCTTTCCTTCTTTGAACATCCCGTTAACGATATTGCCGGAGTCCGTAGCCGGCGGGTAATATAAAGCGCCGGTTTCCTGCAGCTTTTTCAGCTGACTGAATACCTTGAGCCCTACGCCGTTATCATAGAATCCGATAGAGGTTCTGTCTTCGTTGAAGAATTTTCCTTCGGCCTGACTGATCATCGCGATCGGATACCAGGTGTCATAGGGCATGGAAAAACCGTAACGCGTAATCTCGCCGTTCTCTTTGACGACCAGCGCATTGGCGGTCTGCTCCAGCTCTTCCCAAGTCTTAGGAATCGTCAGTCCCATCTCGTCAAGCAGCGTTTTGTTCACGTGCAGGATCGGCGTCGAACGGTTTAAGGGCAGGGATACCAATTGATCGTTGAAGTACGAATGTCCCATCAGGCCTTCCGTGAACTCGTCCTCGCTTATTCCCGATTGTTCAAGATACGGCTTCATATCCTCCAGCACCTCGGAATCCGCGAACATCTCTACATAAGCGCGCTCCAGCATGCTGACATCGGGAGCGGAGCCGGAAGCGACCGCCTGCTGCAGTTTTGTCACCGTATCGTCGTAGCCGCCTTGGAAAGTGCCGATGACTTCAATATTTTCATGGGATTCGTTAAAACGCTTAATCATCGCATCGATACGTTCGCCGTTCGTGCCGCCCATCGAATGCCAGAATTGCAGCGTGACCTTCTCTGCCGGCGCTGACGGTTGATTCGATGCCGCATCCGTCTCACTCGTGTTGTTGCCTGTTGATCCGGTATTCGAATTACCGCATGCAGCCAGCAGCCCAATCAATAATGTCAGCATTAAAAACATCGTAAGCTTCTTTTTCATTTCAAAACCCTCCGTTTTTTTTCATTTTATTTGAAAGGAATTAAACCTTTATTTAATCCCTGAATAGACAAATGCTTTTACGATTTGCTTCGAGCAGAACAGATAGACGACGAGAATCGGGATAACCAGCACGACGTTGCCGGCCATGATGATATGCCAGTTGCTGATGCCCTCCGTCTCCCTCAGCATCGCGATGCCGAGCGTGAGCGGACGGATCGCGGCGGAATCGGTCATGATCAGCGGCCAGAAATAATCGTTCCAGTGGCTCACGAAGCTGAACAACGCAATCGTCGCGAGCGCCGGCATGGACATCGGAACCATGATCTTCCGCATGATGGTGAATTCGCTGGCATTGTCCAGCCTTGCCGCTTCCACGATTTCCTCCGGAATTTGCATAAAATATTGGCGCAGCAGGAATATTCCGAATGCGTTCGACATGAACGGAATAATCTGCGGCAGCAGCGTCTTCGCGATGCCCCAGTCCGCCATCATCAGGTAGACGGGAATGAACGTCACCTGGCCCGGTATCATAAATGCCAGCAGCACCAGGCTGAACAGCACGTTTTTGCCCGCAAACCGATACTTGGCGAAGGCATACGCCGCAGGAATCATGACAAGCAGCTGGATTGCGATAATCGAGAGCGTGATCGTAATCGAGTTTTTGGCATAGGTCGGGAACGGACCCGCACTCATCGCGTCGACAAAGTTGATCCATTGCGGCAGAGCCGGAATGAGCGTCGGCGGATACGACAGCGTCTCGCGGTACGTCTGCAGAGAGGTTGAAATCATCCACAAGAACGGGAATACAAATATAATGAGAATGGCCGTCTTCAATAGATAGCTCAATGTCAACCCCGTGTATTGAAATGCTTTGGACATATTGGCCTCCTTATTGATAGTGAACCCTTCTCGACAGCAGCCTGAAATAGACGAAGGTCAGCAGCGCGATGATCATCATCAGCACGACGCCCGTAGCCGACGCATAGCCGATATTTGTCGTCCGATTCTCGAAAATGTAGTAAACCAGCGTGTTCGTCGCGTTATTCGGTCCGCCTCCCGTCATCACCTTCACCGTATCGAATACCTTGAACGAGCCGATCGTCATGATGACGAGGATGAAGAACAGCTGAGGCGATATCATCGGCAGCGTAATTTTCCAGAACACCTTCAGTTTGCTTGCGTTGTCCAAGGCCGCCGCTTCATAAATGCTTGGCGATATGCTCTGAAGCGCCGCAACAATGATAAGCACGTAATATCCGATGCCCTGCCAGACCGAGACGAGAATGACCGACATGAGCGCCGATTCCGAGCTTTGCAGCCACTGGGAGGGCGGCAGGCCGAGCGCCTTCAGCACATAGTTGAGGAAGCCCAGATTCGGTTCCATCATCCACAGCCATACGAGCGCGATCGATACGATCGACACGACATGCGGGGTGAAAATACCGGCCTGCACGAACACGTTAAACTTGCTCTTCTTGCTTAACCAGACCGCGATTACGAGCGACAGCAGCAGCGTCAGCACAACAACGCCGGCCGTATAGATGACCGTGTTCGACAGCGACTTATAGAAATCCCCACGCGAGAAGATTTCCGCGAAATTCTCAAAGCCGATAAATTTGCTCTTCGCTTTGTTCATCAGGTTATAATCGTATAAGCTCAGATAGCCCAGAAAAATAATCGGGTATAAGACAAACAGGCATATGCCGGCCATCGCGGGAGCAATCATCAAATAGGGACGAAACAGCTCTCCCAGTCTTTTTTTATCCATGGCGTTGACCTCTCAGCGCCTCGAGATAATCACGGTAGGAGCTGTCCCGCGCTTCGATTCGGCGCTCGTCCGGACCAAAGAAATTCAGCTTATCCGCAGGAACGCCGACATACGCCTCTTGATCGACCGCGAATAAATCCTCCCTGCATTTGATCATAAAAGCACCGCTGCCGCTTCTGACCTGATAGATCGTCTCCGAGCCCAGCATCTCGCGCGTCGCGATCCTGCCCCGTAAGGAGAAAAGCTCGTCTCCCGGTTCGGCCGACAGGTTGGCGCTCTCCGGACGAAAACCGTATTTGACTCCGTTCGCACCGAGCTCGGCGATATTCATCGGAGGCACGCCGATGAACTGGGCTGTGAAGCAGTTGCTGGGCTGCCGGTACATCCGGTCGGGCGGAGCCTCCTGTTGAATGACCCCTTTGTTCATGAGCACGATCGTATCGGCCATCGACATCGCCTCCACCTGGTCGTGAGTCACATAGACAAAGGTGGTGCCAAGCTTCTTGTGAAGCTCAATCAATTCAATGCGCATTTGCACTCTAAGCTTGGCGTCCAGGTTGGACAGCGGCTCATCCATCAGGAAGACGGACGGCTTCTTCACCATTGCCCTGGCCAATGCGACGCGCTGCCGTTGGCCGCCGGATAACGTAGACGGCTTCCGGTCAAGATAGTCGTAGAGCCCGACCGCCCTGCTGATGCTCTCCACCAGCTCGGTCCTCTCTGCCTTGCCTACCTTGTTGTTTTTCAAGCCGAACTCGATGTTCTCCCTGACCGACATCGTCGGATAGATCGCATAGTTCTGGAACACCATCGCGACTCCCCGCTGGCCGGGCGCAATTCGCGATACATCCTTGCCGTTTATCAGCACGGAGCCCGAGGTTTGGGGATCCAGCCCGGCAATCATGCGGAGCAGCGTCGTTTTCCCGCAGCCGGACGGGCCGACAAGAACCGTAAATTTGCCGTCTTCGATTTTCAAATCCAAATCTTTAATGACCTCTTGTTTATCGAATGATTTCGTCACACGCACGAATTCGATGGATGCCATGTGCTGTTCCTCCTCTAGTGCAGATTGACGCGCCGCTATACCGTATAAACCGTGATGCCGCTGTCCCGGAACGGCTTCAACAGCTCTTCCGCCGCTTCGCTGCCGGTTATAAGCGTATGAATGTCGCTGTTGGGCGCTACCGTATGCAGGGAAAGCTTCCCGATTTTCCGGTCGTCCGTGACGACGATAATCTCGCGCGCCGCCCGGATCATGCCCTGCTTCGCCGGCACGAGCTGCGCTTCCGGATGCATCAGGCCATGCTGGGGATGCAGGGCAGGCGTTCCGATAAAGGCTTTGATGACATGCAGCGACTTCAGCGCGTGATCCGTCAGCATGCCGTTTAACATATAGCTGGAAGGATACAGCTCCCCTCCCGTCAGGATGACCTTCACCTTCGGCGCATCCCGCAGCTCCGCCGCGACGTTGATGTCGTTCGTGACAACGGTAATATTGGAGCGGTGCACCAAATTTTTGGCGATGTGAAGCGTCGTCGTGCCGGAGTCTATAATGATATGGTCCCCGTCTTCCACCAGGCTGGCAGCCATTCTCCCGATTCTCATTTTCTGATCCAGGTTCTGACTTGACCTTTCGTTGAAAGGGGGCTCGTCGTTCGTCCACGCCTCTACAATGACGCCGCCATGCGTTCTCTTCAATATGCCTTCCTGCTCGATCTCTGACAGGTCCCGCCGGATCGTCGCTTCATGCACATGAAATTCCCGGGCAAGCACGCTGATCGAAGCTGTATGATGCTGCCTGACATAATCCATGATCCGGCGCTTTCTTTCGGCTGGTAGCAAAAGCATTCACTCCATTCACGCAAAATCGCACAATTTTGCTTGTTATTTTTTTCATATCTGCTCGATTCCGTTCAACTCCGATTATAGGAAGCCGTCTATCATTTCATTGCGGGCATGCAGCAGCGTTCTGCGCTCCGGCCGAATGAGATGCGCCTCGCGCAGGCTTCGCTCCAGCAGCTCCCCGTCAACGCCAAGCTCCGCTGCCGACAATGGTCCTCCGACGGTCCGAAGCAGCTCCCGGAGCTCCTCCTCGGAAGGAATCCGCCCGATCTCCCGCGTGACGGCCTCCCAATTCGCGGCGACCTGCGGCCTGGCCCCGTTCCGCACGCCGAAATCCTCATTGGCAAGCCGATGATAAAGCCTGCTGATTTCGATGCAGGCTGCGCCTACCTTCGCGCCATGAAGCAGCTGCCTCCGGCCGAGACGGATATACTCCATCTCCCAGTAATGCGACAAATGATGCTCCGCGCCGGATGCCGGGTGCGATTGTCCGAACAGCAGCATCGCAAGCCCGGACTCGATCAAGGAGCTGGTCAGCGTGTGAATCCCTTCTTCCTCTCCGCCGGCAATAAGCCCGGCATGATCGACGCACCGCTGAAGGGCGGATCTCGTCACGTCCTCAGCGGCCTGCATATAGGGCTCACCGGCAGTCAAGAAACCAAACTTCCAGTCGAACAGCGACGTATACTTGCCGAGCATATCACCGAACCCGGCAGCCGCCAGCCCGGGGGGCGCCTGCATCAGCACATCCAAATCCGCGAAGACCGCATCCGGCCCGATCGAGAGAATCGTTTTTTTCTCCCCCCGAACAATGATCGGTGCTCCCTTCGAATTAAAGCCGTCAACGGAGGGCGCCGTCGGTACGGATATAAACGGAAGGCCGGCCGTATAAGCAGAGAACCGGGCAATATCATGAATCGTGCCTCCGCCTACCGCGATAACCGCCTCCGAGGCATGCTTCTGAAGGTCCAGAATAAGCTGAATGAGCGAGGCCTCGTCGGCTATGACGTCGCCTGCGGCATTCGGCTTCAACCTCGTGACATGCACGGCGGCTCCGGCGTTTTCCAGCGCGGCTTGCAGCCTTTTTCCCGCCGCCTCGTACGTTATCGCATCTGCCGCTACAGCAACTCTGCGGTATCCCTTCCGCTCGAGGTAAGCCGGTATTTCATCGATTGCCCCCGGCCGAATCGCGATCCGGTCCATGGCTATCCGTTCAAGCGCCCGCTCATCGAGCTTCCCTGCCGCTTGCTTGATACGGTCTTCTACCGTTGCCATTCCTGTCATTCCCCCGCCTCCGTTTCGATATCTTCTGCGCCTGTGTGCAGCTGCACGACATCCTCCAGCGTGTTCCATACCCAATCCGGCCGCAATTCGCTGGCCTCCGCTTCTTCACGGCTCACGGAACCGGTTAATACGAGCGCCGTCCTTATCCCGGCCTTCTTGCCCAGCTGAATATCCGAAGCCAGGCTGTCGCCGATAATCAGGCATCTCTCCGGCGGCAGCCGCAGGGCTTGTAGCGCCGCATCGGCCATAAGGGAGGAAGGCTTGCCAATGACCAGCTCCACCTCCTTGCCCGTCGCCGCCACGATCGCGCCGATCATTCCCGCCACGTCGATCGAGTCGCCGTCATCGCCGGGAAACGTCTTATCGGCATTCGTCGCGATGATCCGGGCTCCGCTTCTCACGGCGCGAAAGGCATCATTCAGCTCCTTATAGGTGAGCGTTTCATGCAGCGTAATGACGAGCCATTCCGCGGACTCCGGCTTGCTCGCCAGCGTTAAGCCTGCCGCGAGCAGCTCCTCCCTAAGACCCGCATCGCCAAGCGCCCAAACGGGCGAGTGTCTGTAATAAGCGCGCAAGAAATTCGCCGTCACCGTGGAGCTGAGCAGAATTTCCTCTTCCGGCACATCGAGCCCCATACCGCTGAGCTTGGCTTGACACATTTTGCGCGAGATATTCCCCCTATTGCTCAAGAACACGGTCCGCTTGCCCAGCCGCTTCAAATCGGCAATGGCCTCGACCGCTCCCTCAATGGCTTGCTTTCCTTTGTACACCGTTCCATCCAGATCAATAATGAATCCTTCTATGCTTGTTTTGCTTTCTTTGCTATCCAGGCTTCGTGCCGTCAATTTCCTTCACAGCCTTCCATATCGTACAGTTTTGAAACCGTTTACCCGCCTTTTCTGTTCATATATGCTCAGTTTTGTTTGGGTATGCTTTCTTTTGTTCACTATCAATATAAAGAGGTTGTGTCATCCCCATGTCATCCTCATGTTGAGATTACGTGAAGACAACCGGCCATACCCCATATTCCGACACCGTTAAAAGACAAAAAGAGACCGCTATCTTCCGTTAGGAAAATAGCGGCTCTTCTATTAAAACCCTATCAAAAATAAAAGAGATGATGCCTTGGCGACACCATCCCTGTCCTGCCTGGAAACCAAGTCTTCAGTTGGTTTCCGCATATTTTTTGAAGTTGTCCAAAATCGCCTGCCATCCGCCTTTTTGCATCTCAACCGGATTCGAACTTTCCGGATCAAATGTTTCAATTACCTTCGTCGCGTTACCTTGGCTAACAAAAGAAATATGAACCTTTCTTTCATCGCCTAACGTATAAGCGATACTCTCATTCATTTTTACTTCGTCATACACTCCGCCAAAATCAAATCCAAAGCTGCCGTCTTTTGCTTCCATTCTGGAAAGAAACTTCCCGCCAACACGCAGATCATTTTCGGCAATGGGCGTGTGCCACTCATCTGAAGCACTGTTCCATTTTTTAATATGCTCCGGCTCTGTCCAATACTCCCATACTTTTTCAACGGGTGCTTGAATTGTTGCTTCTACCGTTACTCTTGAAAGATCTGTTCCCATTTTACACTGCCTCCTTCAAATATCTCATAGATAGATTCATAGTTATTATAAACATATTTTGTAAGAAAATCATCCACCGGGAGCATCAGATCCTCTACAGCTCTCCCGGTCGTGCCTTCTTATATCTGCAGGAAAAATTGCATCGTCTTATCGTTAAACCCGGGCAAATCCTCATGCCCGAAGTCCGGATAAATTTCCAGCCGCTTCGGAGCCGTAATTTTATTATAGGCGGCAAACTGGGAGGATGGCGGACAAACCGTGTCCATCAGGCCGGTTCCGAAGAGAACCTCGCCCCGGATGCGGGGAGCCAGAAATTGAATGTCAATATAGCCCAGCTTCGTGAAAATCTCCTCTTCCCGTTTATGCTGAGGATCGAAGTGACGGAAGAAGGCGCGCAGCTCCGCATAGGCATCCTTGGCCAAATCCATTTGCCATACACGTTTGTAATCGCTCAGAAACGGGAAGACCGGCGCAAGCTTCTTCACTCGCGGCTCAAGCGCCGCGCAGGCAATCGTCAAGGCGCCGCCCTGCGAGCCTCCCATGGCCATCACCCGATCGGGGTCGACCTCCGGCATCTGCATGGCGATTCCCGCAAGCTGGGCCGTGTCCAGGAAGATATGCCGGAACAGCAATTGATCCGGATGATCGTCAAGCCCCCGGATAATATGGCCGTGATGCGTATTTCCTTTCACGCCGCCCGTATCCTCCGACTGCCCGCCCTGTCCCCGGCAATCCAGCGAGAAGACGGAATAGCCGAGCGCGGCATAACCAAGCTTATCGTGCCAGCTGCCCGAGTGGCCCGTATAACCGTGAAACTGCAGCACAGCCGGATGAGGCTCCGATATATTTTTTGGTTTTATGTATTTCGCATGAATGCGGGCTCCGCGCACGCCGGTAAAATACAAGTCGAAGCACTCCGCATACGGCACCTGAAAGGCGCTAGGCACAAGCTCGATTTGCGGATCGACGGCTTTCATTTCTGCAACGGCCCGCTCCCAATACGCATCGAAGTCGGACGGACGGGGACTTTTCCCCTCGTACTGCTTTAATTGTTCCAACGACATATCCACTAACGGCATTTGTTTACCTCCCAAAGCGACTCTGATCGCTTCAAATTTATTGCTCATTGACTGAAAGAGCTACCCCTTATTTTAAAGTCTGCCGTATAAAATGGGAATAACCTTTATTCACCATAATCAAAGCAGCGGCATACCACAGCATGCGTCTATTGAAATAAAGCTGTGCAGCCTCAAAAAAGAAGCCCTACTCCCGCCATGACAGCGTGAGGTAAGGCTTCTATCCGGAACCGCAACATCCTATTCGGCTAATGATTTCAAGTAATTGAAGCTGATCGCCAAGCTTTCGAACGGATCGCGCTGGCAGACGTCCTGCTCGACGACGTACCACTCGACTCCCGTCTTCCGGCAAGCGCCGATGATCTCCTCGAAGTTCAAATTGCCTTCCCCGATTTCCGCGAACATCTGTTTCTGGTCCACGATCGCAAGGTCCTTCAAATGAACGACGCCCATCAACCCGTTCACGCGATGAATCATTTCAACCGGATTTACTCCGCCCACATGAACCCAATACGTATCCAGCTCAAAGCCGAAGGAATCGGAGTCGCTTTCTTCCTGAAGAATCTGCATGCCGGTTCTGCCGTCAAACTTCTCGAACTCGAACTGATGATTGTGATAGATGAACTGCAGCCCATGCTCTTTCAGGCGCCGGCCAATCTCGGATGCCTTCTTTGCGAAGCTCGCGTAACCTTCCGCGCTGGTACGGTATTCCCCAGGCAAGGAGCCTACGCCGACGTACTTGCAATCCCACAGCTTATGCTTCTGAACCTCTGCCTCGAAGTTATTCTCCAAGGACTCGAAGCCTACATGGGTCGCGCAAATCCGCAGTCCCGCTTCATCAGCGGCGCTTTTAATGATTTCCGGCGCAATCGGGCCTACTCCCGACACCTGAACGGCCTGATAGCCGATGTTCTTCACCTTGCCCAGGGATTGTCTCAAATCCGCTTCATTCCTGCAAAAGTCCCGCAGCGTATAAAGCTGCGCCGCAATATTGGATATATTCATGTTCCCGCCGCCTTCGTTCTAAATTTCAATGCATGAGTAGAAGTAATGCTTGTTATGCTTCTATTGTAGCACCTGAAATGAAAGCGCTGCTTTACTCAGATTATCGAACATAGGCCGGGCATTTGATTGAGATTGGACGTAAGCGACAAATAACCCACGCCTCAACAAAAGGAAGCAGGCTGCTCTAAAAGTTTATGAACAAGTATGACAGACTGTTGTCATACTTGTTTTTTTATAATGAACAACAGATGCAAAAACAAATCCGCGACAAGTCAAAAGGAGACGACGATACGAATGACGAATTATCCGGTAGAAATGTTTAAATACCACACATGGGCGGGCCAAACGATCCTGGGGAGAATCAAGGAACTCCCATCCTCTGTGCTGAGTCAAGAAGTGAAAAGCTCGTTTCCCACCATCGCCCATGCTCTTAGTCATATCTATGCGGTTGATAAGATGTGGTATCTGGTTTTAACAGGCACTGGTATGCGAGAGGCGCTGCAAGCATGCATACCGCTAAATGAGAGCATTTTGGACTCTGTGGATGAATACGCTAGTCTCTTTGCCCAGTCAGCGGAACAATACAGTGAATGGTTCCGAAGCCAAGCCGATTTGGAGCAAACTATTCTGCTTGACAATCCGTTCGCCGGAATCCGCCAAACACGCTTATCGGAAATTGTGCTGCAAGTGGTCAATCACGGGACCTATCACAGGGGTAATGTTTCAACAATGCTGCGTCAGCTCGGTCACGCATCCACCATGAACGACTACTCGCTTTTTTGGTATCAGGAACCTTCGGAATCCATTTAATCTCTTGCAACGCAATCCATTTCGTCCAAAAGGTCGATATTTCTGTGAACAGAGAAATCGGCCTTCTTCCTATACTCTCCATAGATATGGACCACGATTCTTTTAAAATAGATAGGGTTATAGAGCAAACGCTAAAAGAGGAAAGGCAAGTATATGAGAATTTTTTGGCGTTTCCAGCTCTTTATAAAAGAGTTCGGATCGACACGATACAAAGCAATAAAAATCAGCCGGAATTATTTAAGAGTAGATTAGACAAATTTATAACAAACACGAAAGAAAATAAAATGTACGGTCTCTGGCATGATAATGGACGCCTTCTGGATTATTAAGATGCGTTAGATAGCCCACCCTTATTCCGCGCACGTTCCGCTGACCGCGGCTATTTATGGTGCATTTCTGCACCTAATTCCGCGCTTTCTGACGTGGAGGAAGGTACGTTCCTTCCTATGATCGGGCTCCCGCAGGAGTTGATAAACAAACAACAACTGCCCCTAAGCCATAAAACATGGCTTAGGGGCAGCCCCGTTAATCCGATCGCCGGATTTAGCCCTCGATCAGCTTCTTATACTCATCCATCTGGCGCTGCAGCTCGGCAAGCACCTTGTCATAGCCCGCCTTCTTCAGCTTGCTGCGGAATTCCTCGACCGCCGCGGCCGGATCGCCTGCTTTGCCGAACGTGATCGCCGGGCCCATCTCGCCCGAAACCTGTGAAATGGCGGTAAGCTCCGCCTCAACCGGCGTTTTGTCGAATACGAACTGGCCGTACGGATACGATTTTTTGATTTGATCGTATTCGGCATACAGCGTCTCTTCAAGCTGATCCCATGTCGTCGCGCTCGGAATTTCGAATTTGTCGACGCGGCCGCCCCAGAAATCGGCGTAGAAGGCGTGTTTCGCGTCGTCATAGCCTTCCGGCTGTACGCGCTTGCCGTCTTTGATTTCGTATTGAACGCCTTCGATGCCGTAATTGATCAGATGGTAAATTTCTTCGTCGTTGCGGATCAAATCATAAGCCATCAGGGCGCGCTCCGGATTTTTGCTGTGCGCGCCGAGGGACGTTCCGCCATGCGTAATGGACAGCTCCAGCAGGTTGTTGCCGCCGGTGCGGTTAAACGGGAACATTTGCAGCTCGGAGCCCGGCTGGTCTTTGTCCATCGTTACGCGAAGGCCGCCGAACGTCTGCGTATGATGCTGGTCGAGACCCGACAGGCCAGCGCGCAGCGAAGCGCGGTTGTCGTTCTTATTGTTCAGCACGTCCTCGCGCCAGTAGCCTTTGTCCGCCCAATCCTTCATCATCGTTGCGAATTTAATGAACGTATCTTCGAATACCTGGCTTGTGACCGTATATTTCTCATCATACGATTTGGTCGTGAATACGGGCAGGTAGCCGGTCGAAATCGGAAGCTCCAGGTTATCGGTGTACGATTGCACGAAGCCGCCGAACGTGCTCGTTTGAGCAACGGCATCCCATGGAACGACATCCGGTTTATTGTCTTTTACATATTGGAGGTACGCGCCGATACCTTCCCAGTCCTTGATCGGCTCGGTAATGCCCGCTTCCTTCGCCCAGTCGCCGCGGTAGAAGAAGCCGTGGTTAACCCATTGCGTATAGTCATTTTCCGGAATGAGGACAATTTCGCCTTTGTATTTACTTTCCGCCCAGTCCTCTTCCGCAATCGAATCCCACGTCTGAGGCGCGTATTTCGGCAGCAGCTCGTCAAGCGGCATGAAAGCCCCGCGCTGCGCATTGCCCCAAGTGTCAAGCCAGTCCGTACCGATCGTGATCAGATCGACCGGTTCGCCGGAAGCCAGCAGGAGGTTATATTTTGTCGTCCAATCCGCCCATTCCACCCATTTCCATTCCAGCTCGGCATTGATTTTTTCTTTCATTTTTTTGTTTACTTCGGCCAATACCGCCTCGAATTGGCCGTTTGTCGGTTTGTTGCCGAGCACGACATAGCTGATTTTGACGAACTTGGACGTATCCGCCTTCGCGCCGTCTCCTTCCGTATTCGTGCCGCCCGTATTGCCGCCCCCGTCATTCGAGGCGGTTCCGCCATTCCCGTTGTTCCCTCCATTACTGCCTGAACAAGCGGCTAATGCAATGACCATGATGATCGCAACCAGCAATGATGAAATCCGTTTGAATGTTGACATTTGCGCGTCTCCCCTTTGTTTTATAAATCGGGCATTGCCCGTTATGTGAAGAGGCCATCCTGCAGCCTCCGGCACATCAGCCTTTGACGGCACCCACCGTAATTCCCTTAATGAAATACCGCTGCACGAATGGGTAGAAGAGAATGACCGGTCCTGTGGCGACAACCGCTGTGGCCATCTTCATCGATTCGAGCGGCACGTCTCTCAGCTCCACGTTTGAGGCGGCCGCGGAATTGCGGACAAAATCGGCGCTGGTTACGACGTTATACAAGAACAGCTGCAGCGGCCGGTAGTCCATATCCGGGGAAAGGAACAGCATCGAGTTATACCATTCGTTCCAATACCCAAGTGCGATGAACAGTCCGATTGTCGCAAGCGCAGGCGTCGTCATCGGGAGAATGAGCCTCATGAAGATCGTGAAGTCGCCTGCGCCGTCAATTTTGGCGGATTCGGTAATCGCATGCGGGATGGAGCGAACGAAGCTTTTCATCATAATGATGAGAAAAGGACTGAGCAAGCCCGGCAGCAATACCGCCAAATAATTGTCCTTTAGGCTCAAATACTGTGTCATCAGCAGGTAGAACGGCACAAGCCCGCCGGAGAACAGAGTAGTGAAGTAAATGAAGAACGAAATGCCGTTGCGGTAACCGAAATCCGGGCGCTGGAGCGCGTAGCCGGTCATGGCGACAATGAACAGCCCGGCAGCCGTTCCGACAATCGTGATCCCCATGGTAACGATATAAGAACCGATGATAAGATCCGGATTTTCAAATACGATTTTATAAGCAAAGGTACTGAATTCGCGCGGCCAGAAATTAAACCCGAACTTCTTGATCGCCCCTTCCGCCGTAAACGAGGTGCCGAGGATGAGCAGGAAGGGCAGCAGGCAGCAAAGCGCAAAAACGGAAATAAAAAGATAACCGATGGCTTTAACCGCAATACCGCTCACATCCGTCCGGATACTGCGGGATTCTCCTGTATTTTCCATGTGTTGTCACCTCCTAGAATAACGAATTCTCAGGCGAAGCTTTTCTCACAAGCCAGTTCGCCGTTATGACGATGATAAAACCGAAGACCGACTGGTAAAGGCTCACGGCGCTGCCGAGCGAGAAGTTGAAATTCGTCATCAGCGAGCGGAACACATAGGTTTCGATAATGTCCGTTGTCGCGTATAACGCGGTATTATTGGCGCCTACCAAGTTGAAGAATAGCCCGAAATTCCCCTTCAGAATACCACCGAGCGAGAAGAGCATCAGAATAATGAAGGTCGGTTTCAGCCAAGGGATAATGATGTAGATAATGCGCTGGAAGGCATTGGCCCCGTCAATTTCCGACGCTTCAATGATTTCATTGTCGAGCCCCATAATCGCTGCAAAATAAACGATCGAGCCGTAGCCCGTCGATTGCCACAAATAAGTCAGCACGATAATGAACGGCCAGACGCTCGGGTTGGAGTACGCTTTGACCGGTTCCATGCCAAGCGATTGGAGAACGCCGTTCAAAAATCCGTAATCGTAGCTCAATATATTGTAGGCAATCAAACCGATCAGCACCGCGGATATAAAATGAGGCAGGAACATAATCGTCTGCGACACTTTTTTAAACCACTTCTTGCGGATTTCGTTGAGCAGAATAGCGACAAAGATTTGCAGCACATTCCCTAATACGATGAAGACCAGATTATAAGCGACGGTATTAAAGGAAAGCCGCCACAAATCACCGTTGATAACGAGAAAACGAAAATTATCGAAGGCTACAAACGCGCTTTTGAAGATACCGTCCGAATAATTGTAATTAATGAAGGCTAAATAAAGCCCGGGCATTGGCAAATAGGCGAATACGATAAAAAACGCAATAGCCGGCAAACACATGAGCAGAAGCGTCTTGTTGTTCCAAAATCTTCTGCTCCTGCCGGAAATGACTCGCTCCGGTTTACTTTCAAGCTTTCGTTCGACAATGGCTGCCACCCTCATCCCTCCTTGTCATGAAGTGTTAGACCGATATGAATTGAATGGATTCCAGCCGTCCAGGCTTGCCCCGTTCAACCGATTCCAGGAGAATCGAGATACTGCCCTTTCCTTCCGTATACCAGCTTCCCGGCAAGTAGAAGGAATCCGGACTGCCGCCCGTCAGCACGGGACGGTCCGATTCGCATGGCAGCCATAACCGCCCGACGATCCGCCCCTCCAGAAACACGGTCAGCTTCAGACCTGTGCCGGCAACCTTAGCGCGCCAGCCCGCTCCCGATGCCGAATTCACGGCGGCGGCATGCAGCCAAGCCGTCTCTCCCGGTTCCAAACTTACGGGGAATGCTGTCAGCGACGCTTCCATCCTCATCGTCTCGGCATGCTCATGCAGTTCCTCTTCCTCGGCGGCGCTCACCGTCCAGCCTCCCGCTTCCACTCCTTCGTACAAGAGCACCTTTCCTGCCGGGAGGCCAAGCGCCCTCTCGAGGAATACGGTCAGTTGCACCTTTTGACCGGCGGTAATGTACGGCGACAGATCGATGTATGGATCAAACGGGTTGACCGCTCCGATTTCCGTACCATCCACGAACAGCCTGGCAAGTGACTGAATGCCTTCAAAATGCAATGTCCAAGAGCTGGCCTCATCCGATGCCGTGAACGATTTCCGGTAATACTCCAGAGCGGGATGATCCGATGTCATCCATCCGCCAAAATCGATAACGGGCCACATACCGTCATCCTCTGGAGAAATAAGCTCCATTCTAAGCGTCCGATCCGGTGCGCGACAGACGCTCCAATTCCGGCTGAGCTCGCGTACCTCCGTTACCGCCGCTATCCCTTTTAACCCTTTCATAGCATTCAGGCGCAGACCGGGGAGACGAATGTCATCGAAATTCGAATGGCCCCATATTTCCGTTCGCGCGACCAGCCTGTCATCGGCTAAGCCGCCGCTGAGCGGCACGAAGGCGCTGAGCGGCACGAAGGCGCTTGCGCCTCCAGGCGTGACCGTCCCGGCATATTGGCCGCCTGCATACAGCGATATGACATCGCTGCCCTGACGAACCAACAGTCCTTTCACCTCTTGGCCTGCCGGGACTCGAGCGGTTGCTTCGTACCAGGCGTAGCCTCTGTAGATGCCGTATCGCTCGAGGTAATCCGCGTCATCCCGTCTGGTCCGCCTATCCGGACCCGGTATAGGCGCAGAGGCGTCGAAGCGGTTAAGCTTCCATTCGGCTGCCGCTTCCTCCGGTTGATCCGAATAACGAAGCGCCTCCCCGAATCGGGCTTCGCCATTCTCGTCAAATCCCTCCATATGAAGCGCTTTCATTCGGTCGTGGATAAAAAGCTTCATCAATCGTCCGTCTGGAAGCTGGATCGTACATCTTGCATCGCTATCACCATCAAATGAGATGATGAGTCTCTCGCCCTTCAGGTCGGCAGTCGCATGCTCGGTTCTCGCGTCAAGCGGCGTGCCGATTTGCAAAACGATTTCGCCTTTGCCTTCGGTATGCAGCGCGAACGCAGCCCCGTCTGCCTGTGCCTCGGCCATATAAAGCTCGGCGGTAGAGCTTTCAAGCATCCCCTCGAGTCCCCAATGGCCGAGCGGCACATGAAATGGAAGCGAAAGGGATCGTCCTGCCTTCAGCGTAAAAGCGCTCTTCGGGTTCTCCGATTGTGAGGCCTGAGCAATCGACAGCACTTTATCCCGATCGTCCAGGTTCGTCAGGAACACGAGGCTCCCGCCTCCCTTCAGCTGCAGGACATGCGGACCGGCCACCCTTGCGCTGTCTCCGGTTAGAGACCATGCCTGGGGCGGAGCGTCCGCCCGGGCGGATTCCGCAAGCGAAGCGCCGTAAGCCCCGATAAGCCTCCCAAGCAGCCGTCCTTCATAGGCTTCCTGCCGAATATGACCCTCCGGCGAGATCATGCCGCCAAAATCATAATCGGAAGTCATGAACGCCAGCGGTTTCCCCCAATTGTTCGTAGCGTTCGTAAATCCGAAATCCGTTCCCGATACTTGCAGGTAAGGGCCCAGCAGCTTGGCTCCGCAGGATAAGAGCCTCCGCAGCAAATAATGCGACCGGTTCGTCTCCGTTACAAGCAGCGGATAACCAAGCTCCGCCGTCGTCTTCCGGTAATGCAGCACCTTCTCCTCGAACTCCGGGTCCCGGTTATCCGGGTAGAAGTTGCAGGTCGGCACAACGTTGTCCGTAAGTCCCGAGGCTTGCGGCAATCCGCCCTGACCCGCGCATGCAAATAACGGAACGGTAATCCCGTGACCCAGCGCCATGTCGCGAAGCGCAGCCATATACCCCTTCGGATCCTCGCAGCCGTAGAAGTCAAGCTCGTTATCGAGCTGAACGGCAACTACCGTTCCGCCCTGTCCTGCCTGATTCGCCTTCAGAAGCGGCATGATCCGGTTAAACCAGCCTTCGACGCTGCTCAGAAATTGCTCGTCGTTATCGCGAAGCTTCATCCCTTCCTTGGCGAGCAGGTAGGCCGGCAGCGCCCCTCCGTCCCACTCGGAGCAAATATAGGGGCCGGGTCTTGCAACTACCCAAAGTCCCGTCTCCGCCGCCGCTGCCAGGAAGGCCGCAACGTCGCGCTCCCCGCTGAAATCCCATTCCCCTTCCTTCCGTTCATGGTAGTTCCAAGGAAAGTACGCGTCGATGCTGTTGTAGCCGAACGCTTTAAGCTGAATCATCCGCTCCTTCCACGCCGCTCTTGGAATCCGGAAATAGAACAGCGAGGCGCACAACAGAATGTGAGGCTTCCCGTTTATTCGTACTGCATCCGATTCGAATTGCACTGTCGCCATAGGTTTTGTTTCCATGCTCATGCCGCAACCTCCGAATAATGACATATAAGCTCGAATACTGTAACCCGTTTCATGAAACCCGTTACATTTTGGCAAAAAAATAAATACACTCATTGACCGATGCAAACAGCATTTGCTTTATTTACGGTAAATTGATGTGTATTTAGGACTTAGATCCGTATGGTGGGATAACGGATACGGTAAAATATTACATTCATGAAACGGGTTACATTTGGTTCGCCGCCAACACGCAATGTTTAGACAATTTGATTTTATTCAACAATGAAAGCGTTGTCAACCATTATTTATGACCCCTCTACCGGTTCCCCTTCTTACTTGGGTGGGGCTGTGGACTCCCGGACAATCAGCTCGGGTCTTATTTTCGTATTTTTGCCGACTTTATTCTTCGTAATCATCTGATGCAGCAGTTCAGCCGCCCCGCGGCCCACGTCATAGCATTTCAACGAAACCGTCGTCAGCTCGGGAATGCTGTTGGAGGCATAAGGAATATCGTCAAAACCGACTAACGACAGGTCTTGCGGCACTTGAAGGCCCGCTTTATTCGCCGCTTTCATCACGCCGATCGCGACCAGATCGTTCGCGCAGAAAATCGCCGTCGGACGCTCGGGCAAATCCAGCAGCCGGTTCAAGAATGATTTGCCCGTTTCAACGGAAAAACCGCCGTCGAGCACCCATTCCTTCCTCGCTTGCAAGCCGTTTTTCTCCATCGTCCTGACAAAGCCCTGGATGCGCTGCAGCGTATTCGACATTTTCCTGAAGCCGCCCACGAAAGCAATGTTCCGATGTCCCAAGTCGATTAGATGCTGCGTAGCCAGCTCCGCTCCCTCGCGCTCATCCGCATAAATGCGCGTCAGGCCCTCGCCTGGAAGATTACCGTTAATGAGCAGCAGCGGCACGCGCTTGCCGGCCTCCACAACCTCATTCACCAGGTCGCTGCCCGGCCTCGCCAGATTGATCCGGCCGCCGATCATAATGATGCCGTCCGCCTGCTTCTCGATGAGAATGTTTAAATATTGCGATTCGCGGACGTATTGCTCGTAAGAATTGCCGTTCGTCGATACCGTATCGCAAAGAAAGAACGTGTAGCCTTTGCTTCTTGCCTCCTGATCGAGTCCCGCCAGCACCTCAGGGAAGAACGGATTCGTAATATCCGGCAAAATAACGCCGATCATTCCGGTCTCCTTCTTGAACAAGCTTCTGGCAAGCGCATTCGGCTGAAACTGATATTTCTGAATGAGCTCCAGCACCTTTTCCCTCGTCGACTTCTTGACCGGCGCCGTGTTGTTAATAACGCGCGATACCGTAGCAACGGAGACGTTGGCTTCCCTTGCGATATCATATACAGTAACCGGTTTCATTGTTGCTCACTCCTCGCCCCTAATTGTGCGTCCTTCAGTAGAATAACAGACTTTATCAAAATTGGAAACGAGTCGTTTTATACAAGCAGAAACGCCCATCGGTGTCCTTGTCTGAGGACGCAACCGTTTCGCGGTGAAATATAAGACCATTTATAAGTACTGATCTTATACGGTCTTGTATTTCAAAAAAAACGACAATAAGCTAAACTTTATCACTTTTTATGGAAAATTTCGAGATAACCTTGCGGGAGGCCAGTTCCTTCAAGGCTTTTTTCAGCTGATCCGGAGAAGGATTAACGATCCCCAGCTCCCTTAGCAAGAAGGCCAGCTCCTTTTCATTATTGTCGTTATTGTTGCTCATTGATTTCACCTCGCCTATCCGATAGAAGTTGATCCATTCAAAAATCGGCTCCGCCTGCATGACACAGACAGAGCCGATTTTTTTGACGGAAAACGTTTTATGGATTGGATATGATAAGGCTTCGGAGTTAAGCCGGCACTGCCTGGTTCTCCTCGTTAGATCAGCTTAGCGTGGCAAGAGCTTCCCGCGTGAACGGCTTCAGCTCCTCGGAGCGGTCTTCGCGGATTTTGGCTGCCCAGGCCGGGTCGCTAAGAAGCGCACGACCGACGGCGACGAGGTCGAACTCTCCGCGCTCCAGACGCTCGATCAGGCTGTCGATGCTTGCAGGCTGCCCGCCCTTGCCCTCGGTGAACAGGCTGGTGACATCGGAGTCCAGGCCGACGGAGCCGACGGTTATAGCCGGCTTGCCGGTCAACTTGCGCGTCCAGCCCGCCAGATTAAGGTCCGAGCCCTCGAACTCCGGCTCCCAGAAGCGTCTTGTGGAGGCATGGAAGATATCGACGCCTGCCGCAGACAACCGGCTGAGGAAGCGCTCCAGCTCCTCCGGATTCGCTGCCAGCTTGGCATCGTAATTAACCGACTTCCACTGGGAGTAGCGGAAGATAACCGGGAAATCCGGTCCGACCGCGGCCCGCACCGCTTCGATAACCTCCACCGCGAATCGGGTGCGGCCAATCAGGTCGCCTCCGTATTCATCCGTGCGCTTGTTGGTAACGTCCCAGAAGAACTGGTCGATCAGGTAGCCGTGCGCGCCGTGGATCTCCACCGCGTCAAAGCCGATGCGCTTCGCGTCGGCAGCTGCCTGGGCATAAGCCTGCACGATTCCGCGAATTTCCAGGGCCGTCATAGGCTCCGATACCGGCTCGCCGGTCAAGCTGAGGCCGGAAGGCCCGATCGGATCGGCGTTCGAATCCGGGAATTTCTTTCTCTCGCGGGCAGTGCCGGTATGCCAGATCTGCGGAGCGATTTTGCCGCCGGCTTCATGAACTTCGCGGACGACGCGCGCCCATCCTTCCAGCGCTTCCTCCCCGTAGAAATGAGGCACGTTATGGTCGGCAGCCGAAGCCGGATGGTTAATGACCGTACCTTCGGTGATAATAAGGCCGACGCCGTTCTCCGCTCTTCTGCGGTAATAACCGGCCACGTCTGGACCCGGAACGCCGTTTGGCGAATAGGATCGGGTCATCGGAGCCATGACAATACGATTGTCAAGCTTCAGCCGGCCGCCCTCAAAAGGTCTGAACAGCGGGGCAGTTGTTTTGGATAGGGTCATCTTATTCTCTCCTCCCGTATAAAAAACAGTTATTTATCTATAAATCTAAATATATAGATTAACTGACAAAAATGCAAGCAAACCCTTTGGCTAATATTTTGGGGTTACTTCGTCTTGGCCTGAAGCCCGGATGCCAGTTCCTCCAAAAAGGCGGCGATCGCTTCCTCGTTGCGCCTGTAGTAAGTCCATTGGCCATAGCGGCGGGACTCCAGCAGTCCTGCCTTCTGCATGGAGGACAGATAGGAGGAGATAACCGACTGCGCCAGACCGGATTTTTCCTGAATAGTTCCCACGCATACACCGCCCGGAAACTCTTCATTGACGGGGTTCGGCAGGCTCTCGATCATCTGTTCCGGCTCCCGCAGCCAGCAAAGGATGTTCAGACGGGTCTCATTAGACAGAGCCTTCAGCATCGCAAGCATAGCTTCATTTTTCATTACTCGACACCCATTCCTGGTTGATTTGTTCCCAGTATACCAAAGTACCGCTCATGAGAAAAATGAATGACAAAAAATGATCAAGCAGAAACGCCTATCGGCGTCCTTATCTAAGGACGCTGCCGGTTATTCTTCTTTTGATCATTTTTCCAGCCAAATTTGTTTAAAATCAATCCAGCCGTTAGAGTTGAATGAAGCGCCTTTAACCGAAGGATGCACATAAGTATTCAGCTGCCGATGATGCAGAAAAATGATATGGCACTCTTCCCGGAGCCGTGTCTCGATACCCCGCATGTAGCTTCTGCGGGCTTGAACGCTGTCGGAGCCCAGAGCCAAGTCTATATGCGCAAGAATCCAGCTCTTGAGTGAAGGCGCCAGATACGTACTGGTGATGTATTCCTCATGCTCATACAAATCGATCTCGCAGACTTCATCTTCGGCCAGAATCATGCCTGAGATGGTGAAATCGGCGCTGGATATAACATCAGGATCTAATACTTGCGACCAATCCGCCAAAAACAGGTCGACAGCAATGCCAAAGCTATTCATGCGCGCCGCGATCCATCGTCCGTCCCGTTCATACTTTTCGTGTACGACAAGCCGAAGCTCGGTCCCGTCGTAACCGGATTGGGACAGTGCATGATAGATTTCCGGAACGGTTGCGTTTATGCGCTCATATTGAAGGCTGTCTTCCGGGCGTAAAGAATAAGCAGGCAGCACGCGTTCTCCACCTAGTTCAGCTTGCATGGCCGCGGGATCGATCAAGAGCCGTACGGCTTTACGGAAGGTCTCGTTCTGTGTCCACCCCTGTTTATTCCCGTTCCATGTCAACATCGTGCTGCCATTGTACAATCGGACGAGGGCTTGCCATTTTTCTTCCGGATTCTCTTCCTGCTCCGACTTACCCCCATCATGAGTTTTCATCACGGATGGCATGCCAATTGTAGACATCTGTCGGCAATCCTCGGGCATGATGATGATATCGACGCTATCCAGGTAGGGTCTTCCCGCATAAAAGGAGGTATTGACCTTTAACTCAATGCGATTTGGAGAAAAGGAAATCAATTGGAACGGTCCTGTACCCGTCGGAAGTTGCCAATAGTCTTCTTCATTGCGTCCGTTCAAATCCAGAGGCAAGATGGAAGTAGCGGGCGCGCATAAAAAACGATCAAAAATCCAATTCGGTTGCGAGAGAACAAAACGTACAGTATACGGTCCCAATGCTTCCACAATCGAAAGCCTTCTCATCATCCAGCGGTTCGGCATGTTTTGATCGCGAAGCCGTTCGAAGGTATAGACCACATCCGGAGCGGTCAGTTCACGCCCTGAATGGAAGAAGACTCCTTTGCGCAAATGAAAAGTCCATTCCATTGCCTTCGAATCCGCGTTCCAAGCATGAGCAATTCCGGGAACTATCCGATTGACTTTCTCGTCATAAGTGACGAGACGATCGAAGATTTGCCGAATGATCTCTGAATCGAAGGCATAATTCACTTTAGCAGGATCGAGCGTTTGGACGCTCCGGTAGACGGGAAAACGGAGCGTATCGCATTCGGTATGATCTCTCACTTCCCTCTGATAGCCGAATCTGCCTTTCAACCATTCGATGAACTTGATTTTGGCTTCGGTCCCTTCACCATAACTGCTGAGCACTTCGAACGAGGTACGGTAATCGCCCTGAGCGGCTTTGGATGTAGCCAGGTTGAGCAGGAAGCTTTCTTTATGCTCCTTGAAAGAGATGTGTGAGCGATTACCACGACCGCGGCCCGGTTGCCAGGTTACAAGACCGTCTTCCTCCAATTTCTTCAACACAAGCTTCGCGTTCCTCGGCGTGCAGTGCAGCGCATCTGCAAGTTCCTCCAGCGATGCTTCCACAGGTTCGCCATTCGAGCTTTCGCCTCCGAAACGGTCGTATAAAGTCAGATACCGCTCAGCTACCAGCATGCCGATCTCTCCTTTGGTTGCTAAAAATGCAGAGCATCATAGTAGATTATTGAAGTATAACATTTTAGGATTTCTGAGACTACGGCACACATTCTATTGGAGATTTGTTCGCTGAGCCAAGTCGTTAAAGCATTGATTTGAAAACGTCGCATAGGGAGAAATAGCGGCAAACAGCCCTCGCCTTGTCACCAAGATGAGAGCTAATTGCATTTCAACTCATAGTTATTTAAAAGCCTAAATTCAAACTTGCGACAGCGTATGGCAAAACCTTAAAAACTGCTCTTCATAAAGCTTTCTGTACGCCAAATGACGCTCCGGATCCGGCGTAAATACGGCCTGCAATCGAACCGCAGCGAGGGATGCCGCCTCTTCGAAGGACGCATATAAGCCCGAGCCGACTCCGGCCGTCATTGCCGCGCCCGCGAGGGCCGCCTCCGGAACGTCCGGAACCTCCAGCGTAATGCCGGAAACATCCGCCTTGATTTGGAGCCAGTGATGATTCCGAATGCCTCCTCCTACGACGCGCATCCGTCCGATCCGGCTGCCGGACACCGTTTCGGCGCATCTCCGGATCGCTTCTATTTGATAGGCATTGCCCTCGAGCACCGACCTTAAGAGATCTCCTTTGCCATGCCGGCCCGTCAGGCCGATAAACGCCGCTTTCGCATACGGATCCGGGGAAGGAGCCCCGCTGCCGGACAAATAGGGCAGGAACAAGATGCCGCCCGGCTCGCGGGGAACCTCATTCAACAACTCCATGATCCTTGCATAGCTGGCCTTCTCGTCTCCGATCAGCCCCCTCAGCCATTCCACGGAGCCTCCCGAGGACGAATGCCCTCCCATCCAGAACAAATGGTCTGGGAACGGATGCAAGCTGTACGTCAGTCCCGAAGAAAAGTCATTCTGCGTCAATTCTCTGGCGGCAAAAGCTCCGACGACCGTCTCCGCCGTCCCCATGGAGTTATAAATCCCTCCGGCATGTACGCTGCCGACGGCAAGCGAAGCGCAGACGTGATCATGACCGGCAAGATACACGGAGGCGCCTGCGGGAAGCGCCAGCGCTTTCGCGGTAGAAGGCGGCACGGTTCCAACCGGTATGCCTGCGGGAATAACGGGAGGAAACAAGCTCTCCTCCAAGCCGAAATGCCGGATCAACGGGACGTCCCAGTTCTTATCCGTAATGCGGAAAGCATAGGTTCTGGCCGCCAGCGTATAGTCCTCCGCCATATGCCCCGTTAAGCGGTAGGCGGCGTATGAGGAGACGGACAGCCATACGGAGGAGCGATGCGCCTCCTCGTCCCGGCTTTTCAGCCACAGCAATTTGGCCAGCCCGTATTTGAAGGACGGACGCAGGCCGGTAGCCCGGAATTGCTCGAATACATCGGTTTCATCCTCGATGCGCTTCGCCTGCCCGAGCGAGCACTGCTCGAACCACGGGATGATCGGCGACCTCGGCATGCCCGTCGACCTGTCTACGAGAAGACCGCTCTCCGCCATGCTGGTGATGCCTATCGCATGTACCGCCGATTGCTTTCCAGCGGCGGATGAAAGCTGGATCATCATCGCCGCGATCTGTCCCCACAGCAGTTCTGGCTCGTAATAAACAAACCCGTCCGGATGCATTCGGCTTTCATTAGGCCGATGCGCCTCGGCGAGCAAGCTGCCGCTCTCATCATAGAAGCCGGCTTTTATGTTGGTCGTTCCGATATCCAGGCTGACAATCACCTTCGCTCACCTCCATCTACCCCGAGAAGACCCCGGCCGTCACAATCCGGTCATACCTGCCGCGCCCCAGCGTCCCCTTGGACATCACCCAAGGCGCGTCGTAATAGAGCCGTTCCGCTTCCAGCTCTTCCAGCGCGGGGATCACGCCCGCAGCGTAATCGCCGATGCGCTGCCGGGCTGTATCCAGTCTGGCGAGAACGCCGCCGTAGCGGATATCGATCGCTTCCCATCCGAACGGCTTATTCTCCGTATGCCAATTGGAACGGTGAAGCTTGCGCAGATCGGATGCCCCTTCCAGAAGATTTTCCAGTTCGCCGTTTATTTGCAGCAGCGTATCCTTATCTCCTTGGTCATACGCCGCCTTGAGGCGAATGCCCAGCTCGCTCTTCCCGCTCAGCACGCAGGCCAGCTGCTCGTAAAATTCAAACAGGCGATTCCAATCCCCGTTCCGTTCGGCAGCCTGCTTCATCGTGTTCGCCAGCTGCGAATAGTGCCCGCTCATCGGCAAGCCCTTCACGTTATCGTCGTACAAACCGATCAATACGTCCTGCCACAGCAGGAACTTGGACGGATTCGATTCATACGGGTTACCCGGAGCTATGCCGAGCGTTTCGTCAAACCCGCTCAGCGCCAGGAAATCCTCGATCCGGCCGCCCGTGCAGAAGCCAAAGCGCTCCCCGAGCGCGGCCTGATCCACTTCATCCGCATATCCGTGCTCCGCAAATAGCTGCAGGCCCGCCAACCCGCTGAAAAAGCTCGTTTCCGCGCCGTTGTCCCCCCACATCGTGGCGAAAACCTCGCGCACGCCCTCGGTCTTGCAGGCTCCGAGCGCCGCATTCGTCGTCACCCATGTTTTGCCGTAATTGGGCACAATTCCGTTCCATGTCCATATGCCGCCGGCGAATACAGGCGTAGAGCCGAACGCTTTGTGCTTCCGGATGAACGCGCGGTAGAACGACGGATCCTCATGGTAATAATCCCAGTAGACGAACTGCAATTTTTGCGGCATGCCGCTTATAACCTGATCCGGAATTTCCGCTTCCAAATCGTAATAACCGCCTGTCTTCGAGCCCAGCCGGAAATACATGTCGCTCCAGATCATCGGCGCGAGACCCATCGATTCCGCGATGCCGACGACCCGCTGCAAATGCTCGTTCATGATATCGAAGCGCTGGCGGTACCCGTGCCGCTCCAAATATTTGCCCAGTCCGAGCCGGTGCGCTTCATCCATCCCGATATGGATTTTTCGGCTGCGGAACGGCGCCGATGCCGCTCGGATCATCCGTTCAATGAACGTATACGTTTCCTCGCTGCCGACAAGCAGAATGTCTTCCGTATCGCGAATTCCGCCCGCGTAGTTCCACTTGAGCGCCTCGGTCAGATGGGCAAGCGTCTGAATGCATGGAATGATTTCAATGCCGAACTGATCGGCATAGTCGTCGCAGAGCTTCAGTTCCTCCTGCGTGTAACGTCCCCTCATATAGCCGAAATAGGGGTACTCTTCTATGGCGAACGTATCCTCCGTATACAGCATAAGCGTGTTCAAGCCCATGACGGCCATCATCCGCAGCGTGCGGCGAATCGATTCCACCGTAGGGACGGCGCCACGCGAGGCATCGATCATAACGCCGTTCGAATCGAACTTCGGTTGCTCGATTTGACGGAAGGATTGGCCCGAACGCGAACGGTACGACTGCACCCATAGCCCGAACGCGCGGAAAAAATGAATTTTCCGGTCATACCGGATAACGCCGGCTCCGTCAGCCAAACTCGCTTCAAGCGGCCCCTCCGCATGAACGACCATGATCTCAATCCCGCCGTCCCCGGTTAATTCCACATCCAGCTGCTCGGCAACTGCCGCGGCTCCCTTAAGCAGCTCATCGTCCGCCCCGGTCAATCTCACCTTAATCGGATTCGTCATCATTCCAGCCTCACCTCTTTATTCGATCCGGCGCAGCAGCGATTCGCTGTCCCGTTCGATATCTAATTGCAGCTTCAGCGGATGCGTCACGTCGTAAGGCTTCGCCTCTTCCAGCCATTCCCGCCAGCGCTGCGCTTCCTTGCCATAGCTCCTGCCGCTTAATCTCTGCAGCTCTAGCAGAGCATTCTTCCCGAGCAGAGACCTGACGTCATCGAGATAGCCGATTAGAATAGCGTACCCTGACGGACTTCCGCATCTCGCAAGCGCCCTTCCCATCGCTAATTCCAGCATCGACCGCCGCTCCGGAAAATAATCGGCTTGCGGGCCGGTTAAGCATTGCTGCCCCTGGAACAAAGGTATGGCATGAAGCTGCTCGATTACCGGGATCATCCGCCTGTCGCCGAGCCTCTCGGCGCCTCGGCATACCGCATCGACGTAATAGAAGACGCCTTTCCACGTATCCTTGAAATCCTCTTCGCTCGGGCGGAGCAAATCGGCCACCCGCTGCCATACCGGAATCGAGCGAGGATCCGCCGTCTGCGCCAGCGAATACAGCAGATAAGCGGTGTCCGGCATCGCCCCGTGATCGGGCGGAAGCTGGACGTACATAATATCGGCGGTTCGGACCGGCAGATCCTCGCCGCCCAGATCGGCCATAATCGCCTCGATTAGAACGGGAACGCCGGCCTTGGAGCCGAGCATAGCAAGCGCTTGCGCCAACCGGACCTTCTTCACGCCGTCCGCCCGCTCCAAAGCTTGCTCGGCGAACGGAATCATTCTCGGGCCTGCCGAGCAAATTTCCACGAACGGCATCGCCGCGCGGTAAATTTCATTCATCCGCATATTGGAATAATCGTAAAGCGGCTGCTCCGCCTCGATGTTGTCGACTAATTGGCGAAGCTCCCCGTCGCTGTAGCGAATCGGCGAAAGCTCTCTCGTTAAGGCCGACTCGGGAATGAGCCGCTCCTCAGCAAGTCTCTTCTGCATGGCGCGAACATCGATGCGCCTAGGCACCGACTTCGTCCTGACTGCCATCGCCGCAGCCAATGCGGCAGCGGCCCCCAGGTTCTCCAGATCGGATTGCATCCGGATCGCAGGCAGGGCGTCATGCGTCGCCGATATCGCCTTGCCGACGACGAGAATACCGTCGAGCCCTCTCGGCAGCAGCATGCGGTAAGGGATTTCGATCTCCAGATTCGGCGGAATCAAGCCGACATTGACCCATTCGGCGCCGCTGACGCCCTTCACGTCATGATTGCTGAAATGAATGTTGATGACATCCGGCCAGCGGCGGTGAAGCAGCTGATCGGTAAGCCTCATCACGACATCGCCTATAATATGACGGCTTTCCCTGGTCGCGATATAGATGCCGTGGTCGTGGCAATCCTTCCCGCGGCGGCGGCCTGCGAGAATGGCCCGGGTATAGTCCAGCACATTCGATACGTCGACCATGCTCGTAAAATTATTTTGCAGCTTGCCCGGCGTCTGAAACTGGGCAAGCGAATACCACATGACCGTATGATCCTTCTCGGAGCCGTACACAAACTCCGCGCCGGCCATCGCCGCAATATCCCCGTCTCCGGTCGCATCGATAACAGCCTGCCCCGTGAAGGCGAAGGCCCCCCATCGCGTTGCCGCAACAGCGCCGCATACGCGGTTCCCGTTTTTGACCGCGCCGAAGGTGATCGCGTTAAATATCATTTCGACGCCGGCTCGATCCGCCTGCTTCAGCAGGGCGTACATCTTTGCTTCTATGTTCCATTTATGCCCTTTATAACGGATCTCGCGCTGTACGGAGAGCACATCCTCCGTGATTTTCGCCGCGTAGCCGCCTCTCTTGCCGAACCAATAGCTGTCGACTCCGCCGAAAGTGCCCGTACCGCCTAATCCGGGATTGAGGTCAAGCAGCAGGGTATTCATTCCTTCCTGTGCCGCCGTAATCGAAGCGCAAGCTCCGCTGGTGCCGCCGCCGGCTACCACCACATCCGCTTGCTTTACCACGGGGATCGGCTGGGCTTTCACCCGAATGGTTCGCCTGTTCCCGTCATTTCCGGCCAAAGCCGGAACGGCAAGCTCC
This sequence comes from Paenibacillus harenae DSM 16969, assembly GCF_000422465.1. GTDB lineage: Bacteria > Bacillota > Bacilli > Paenibacillales > Paenibacillaceae > Pristimantibacillus > Pristimantibacillus harenae. Next base: position 187,940 of record NZ_AULV01000015.1, read on the forward strand.
AGCTCATCCAGGCCGGAAGCTCCGATGCTTGAAGCCGGAAGCACGTCATACTCTCCGCTGGAAGTTTCTATGGCGCGCGCAGGCATTTTCCCCAATTCCGCTGCCAGCTGCTCCCCTATAACAGCGGCTTGCAGCGGATCCAGCAGCGCCGTATCGCCATGCCGGAATATCATTTTGCTTAGCGCATAGACGCCGGACAAGGAGGCAGCCATACGGTCAAGTCCGTGCCCGCCTCTAAGGTCTGCCGCGTTCGCTGCCGCAACCGGAAACGGACCCAGCAGCTCATGCGACGAAGCGACGAACGTCGCTTGATGGAAGGCCGGGACATGCCGGATCAAATACGACGCCAGCCGCAGCCCCAGGTGCCGCGCCTCCACCTCGCGGTCTCTGTCCGCATGGATGTGGTTGCCGCTGGCAGCCGTGAAGCTAAACTCCGCCAACCGGTGACCATCCCCCAGGCAGCCTTGACGAAGCTTGATCTTGTGCCGGGAGATGCCGAAATCCTCCGGCACCTCCAGCAGCTCTTCCAAGGCCGGACCGACGCCGGTGAACTCCAATGACCTCGTATAGACGGCTTCGGCGCCCGCGTCGTAAGCCGACACATCCTCTCCGCATAAGCCGGCTGTCAGCGCCGTTTCGGTCGCATCGATAATCCAAGAACAACGAATAGCCTGCCGGCCCGATTTATTGGCAACGACCAGTCCCGCCGCATGCCCGGACTCGCGAAGGATTGCGATCGGAAGCGTCGCGTACAGCAAATCGATTTGATTGTCGGTAAGCAAATCCTCCAGACTGCGCTTCAGCCTGTCGGGATGCAGCGGAATATAGCGGTCGGTTGCCGCGCCATTTCCCACCGCCTGATCCTTAAGGACTTGGCGGACCGGAGCAGGCAGCCGATCCATGTCCAGTCCGGCAGGAAGCGCAAGCCATGGCCGGAGCGTAGCGGTCATTTCACGGCCAAGATAGGTCCTCTGCTCGAGGACGACGACTTTCATCCCCTGCTTCGCCAGCCGGACCGCGCAAGCAATTCCGGCGAAGGAGCCTCCAATCACAGCAGCGTCGGCCTCATAAAGAACAGGCAGACTGTCCGCCGGCAATATACCATTCATTTTATCCCCACCCTTAAGCATTGCATTCATTTGGCGAATCTCCCTCCATTACGCGGAAAACGCCCAAGCTTACGCTTGGACGATTTCAATTGTGATCTCTCCGGCGATGGCGCCGCAATCTATCTCGTAGAAACCGCCCGCCTTCTCTTCACATAGAGCTAACGCTCCGTTCACCCGCACGAAGGAAGGCTTGCGTTCGGAAACAAAGGCAAAAGCGCCGCCTTCGATCAGCTTCACAACCGTTGTTCCGTCCGTTGTCCGATGCTCCCGTACGGCATGGGACGTTATATATTTGTCCGTAAGGCCGATCGGCGTCACGCCGCCGGTTACCGGAATTAGCACATACAGCTTGCACTGCTCCTCCTGAAGCTCGAACTCCGCCTTCTCCTCCGCTTGAAGCGTCCGGACGGTCCGCCCGAAGAAATCGTACAGAAGCGCCGGTCCGGCTGCAAGCCCCGGCACATCCGCCGCCGAGACCGTTCCTTTCACGGCCGCGGTCCCCTCGCCGATATGGAAGGCCGCAACGATGCCCGCTCCCGCCGACGTATTCCATAGCTTGAGCGGTGCGGCGGCAGGAGGCGCGGTTAAGCAATCCGGCGTCGGATTCGCCGTCCGGTCGCAGCGGATGACCCTGCCGTCCTTATAGATGAGCGGCCACAGCTTCGCGGGGTCCGTCTTGCCGAGGGCGTCGCTGAAGTAGACCGGCCCTCCGCTGATCGCGCGCAGAACCGCATTTTGGACATCGTCGTGATTTTTTGTCCAGAACATATCCCAGTCGCCCCAATAGAAAGGCCCGTGAAAATACGAGTTGTACGCATTCTGCAGGGCATGCTCCTTGAAGCCGTTCCTCTCCTGAGGGACGAAGTCGTCGCTGTTGCGGGAGACGGCGGATACGGGCCTGTGCCAAATGTTCTCCGATGACATTCCCATGCAGTTAATAATGGTATTGTCGAAATGCAACGAAACCGATGCTTCCAGCGCCGTATGCGCTGCCGCTGCCGATGCGCCGACCGGACGGTGGTGGCGGAGGAAGTTGTTCACGGCGCTCTGGCTGTCCACCTTCACGAAATCGACGCCTTGACGCTTCAAATAGCCATGCCACGCATGCCAGAAGCCGAAGCCCTTCGCCGCATCCGGATAAGGAATCACATTGCCCCGGTTCGTCGTGAACAAATAATCGGCGTACTCCGCCGCAAGCTTGCTCTCCGGATGTATCCCGTTCCAATATCCGGCGATTGTATGCCAGACGCCAACCCGGTTGATTCCGTACCGCTCCTTCAAGGCGGTAACCGTATTCGCGAGACCTTGAGGGAACTTGACCGGATCCGCATCGAAGGCCTGCAGCTGGCGGTCGACGATTTCCGACCATCCGTCATCGATCATGACCCATTTCACCGGCAAACCGCTTTGATGCAATTCACTTGCCTTCGCGAGGAGCCCTTCCTCATCCACCTGATGATAGAATGCATCCCAGCTGCACCAGCCCAAATAATCCAATGTTTCCGGGTAAGCTTTCCTTCTGCGCGGGAGCACGGGATAGCCAAGCTGGCGGAGCGCCGTTTCCGTGTTATTTTCCGCCAGCTCATACGGATCGTCTCCGGAGCTGATGATAAAAGCTAACGTGTCGCACCGCGTCAGACCGCCTTGATGGGAAGAGATACGAACGGATAAAGCCTCTTCATCCGACTTGCCGCCCTCGAGATCCGTCCGGTATTGGGGACCGCACACCGGGAGCAAGTGGTAATAGGCCGCGTCCGTCCGCCATAACAGCGACAGCGTCCGGCTTGGCAGCGTCTTGAGATCCGTGTCGAAATGGGGACGCGTCCACCAATCCTTATGCTGGTAGTTCGCCAGCAGGCCTTCGATCCGCTCCGGCTTGCCCAGCTTTAGGGTAATCCCGTTGTCAGGGGCGAAAGCCCGGTGATTCCCAAAATCGTTCTCGCTGATGATTTCCCCTTCGACGAAGGCTAGAACGAACCGGCTGTAGAAGCGAAGCTTCAGCTTGACGACGACCTCCGGCTGCTCCGCCCGATCCTGATACAAGCGCGCGTATTCCCGGTAATCGCCCAAGCCGTCGGCATCCTGCCTCTGCTCCAGGGAAATAAAGTCAAGCCGCTTCTCTCCGCTGTCCAGCGCAGCCGTAAGGTTGAAGCCGCTTAGGACGGCGCGCTCGCCATCGAATATAGCCGGGGAAGATGAATCGTTATAAATAAACATAATGGCCTCGCCTCCCTTATTCTTGTTCTCGAGACAGCGCGTATTGCGCGACCGACAGACTCGCCGCATCGCCTACCTGCTCGCCCAGCCCCGCCGGCACAACGGCGCAAGCCTTGAGCGATAGAGCCAATGCTTCGGCATGCAGCCGCTCCAGCATATACGGCTCCAGCAGCGCTTGCTGGCGCGCATAGATGCTGCCGATGACAATCCGCTCCGGATTCAGCACATCGACCAATACCGACAGACCTCTGCCAAGCTGCCTGCCTACCGTCCTCATGACTTCCAAGGCAAGCTCATCGCCTGCGCCCGCGGCCTCGCCTACAAGCTTTGCGGTAATCCGCTCCAGCTGCTCCGGATTCTCGCCGAGCAGGGTTGTACGTCCTTCCTGAAGCCATTGCCGCGCCATCGAACGGGCCAGCTTCGCTATGCCTCCGCCGCTGCAATAACCTTCGAACGAGCCCGGCTTTCCATAGCCCTCCGGCCCGTCCGGATCCAGCCGGATATGCCCGACCTCGCCTGCCATGTCGTTCGTTCCCGAATACAAGCGGCCGTCCAGGATCAGTCCGGCTCCCATCCCCGTTCCGAAGGTCAGGAATATCATGTTCCGGGTTCCCTTTCCGGCTCCCCACTTCCATTCGGCGAGAGCGCAGGCGTTGGCATCGTTCTGCAGACCGACCGGCACGCCGAAGCGCTCCTTCAGGGGCGTCACCGCATCGATGCGGTCCCAGCCCGGAAGATTCGGAGGCGACAGGATAAGCCCCGCCGCGCTGTCCAGCGGGCCGCCGCAGCTGATCCCAATGGCCTGTAGAGCAGGAATATGATGCTCCAGCATTAATTGCTCCATGGCGGAGCATAAGGCTTCGATCGTCTCCTGCGGACTGTCCGGAGTCGGAAAGCTGCGCTTTGCCAATATTTCAATCTGATTTCCGGATTCCTTGCCGATGACGACCGCGCATTTGGTCCCCCCGATATCTACACCGCCAAGCAGCATCGTCATCCGAAGAATGCCTCCTCCAGCATGATGCAGAGCGTATGATAAACCGGCAGATGACGCTCCTGGATATCGGGAGTCGACTCGAAGGGCACGCGAATCGTCACATCGCATAACGAATAGAGCCGGCCGCCGCTCCGGCCCGTCAAGCCGATCGTCTTCATGCCGAGCGACTTCGCGACTTGAACGGCATGAACGACGTTAGCAGAATTGCCGGAAGTGCTGAATACGGCAAGCGCATCCTCTTTCCGTCCATAGCCGTACACCTGCTGGGCGAAGACCATATCGGCGGCCACGTCGTTTATGAATGCCGTCATGAGAGCGGAATGGCTGACCAGCGAGATGGCCGGCAGCGCGCCCTGCAGATGGTCCGCCAAATAAGCGCCCTCTTCCTCGCCGTGGATAAGCAGCTTCTCTCTGGCTGCCTGGGGCAGCGGACGCTTCGACATAAAACCTTTCATCAGCTCTCCGACCACATGCTCGCAATCGGCTGCGCTGCCGCCGTTGCCGGCCAGCAGCAGCTTTCCTTCTTGCTCATAAGCAGATTTCAACACTTCAAATGCTTTCATTATCTCCGGGCGGCAGCTTTCCAGCTCCGGATATTTCAGAATTAATCTCTCAAGCGCATGACTCATCTTAAGTCCGCCCTCCTTCTGCTTTTAGGTGTTCTATAGCCTTCCAGAGAAAATCCTCGCCGCCGAAGCTGCCGGATTTAAGCACAAATAACCGGCGCCTCGGCTCAAGCGATTCGCAGGATGGCAGGCCGGGCTCGATCTCCTTCCAAATCCGAAAGCCTGTGATGCCTAATTTGCCGCAGACGGCCGCCGAGGTTTCACCGCCTGCCACGACGATCTGCCGCTGGCCGGTTCTCCCGCAAATGTCCTTAACCACTTCCGAGAGCGCATCCGAAACGATCCGCGAGACTTCCGTGTTGTCCATCCCTTGCTGAAGCGCCCGCCGTTTCGTTTCCGCTACCTTCTCCTTCTGGTTGGAGGCGTAGACGAGGACGTCTTCCCCCGCTTCCAGCTGCTGCACGGCGTAAGAAGCAACCATGCGCATATGCCCGCCGCTAAGCTGAGGATCGATCAGCAGCAGGGAATCCAGCTCCGCCGAGCGGATGCCCTTCTCCCGGATATATTGCGTCTGGGCCGCGGTTTGCGGCATTAAGCTCCCGGCGACGCACAGCACATTGCAGCGCTTTGCTTGCTCTGCCGGCAGTTGCGTAACAGCGTTCTCCTCTTGTCCTGCGCTACGAGTTGAAGAGGAAGCGTATCTGTCCAGCAACGCTAATTCCTCCGCCAGCGCAGAGCTTCCGCACAGCACGGGCTCATCCTTTGCCGCTTCGGCAATGATGCGCAGCGACGCTTGATCGCGAACATCGACGATCAAGTAGCAGCAGTCCTTCTTCTTCCGCGCGATTTCCTCGCGAAGCCGCTCGCTTCCCGCGTCTACCGTACGAATGTCCACGCGGTCCACTTTGCGGCTGGTCTGCGCCTGCAGAATCTGCACCAGATCCGAACGGGTCATGGGATGCACCGGATCATGCCGGAACTCCGATTCCTCCAGCCTTGTGCCGCGAACATAATGAATGCCCCCCAGCGTCGTTCTTCCCGTCTTCGGGAAACCGAGCGCGACAAGGGCGAAAGAGGCGCCCAGCGCATCCAGCATCGCATCGAACTCCGCACCGATGTTCCCCCTGAACACGGAGCAGGTTTTGTTGTAAAAGGTGCCGCAGCCCGCCCCGAGCAAAGCTTTTGTCGCCCTAAACACCTTCTCGTAGGCGTCCTCCGGACGATTCAGCCTGGAGTTTGTGTCTATAATAAGCACATCGGGGCGCGCGCCCGCGCGCCCCGAATCCTCCCAGTCCTGCAGCGGGTAGACGTGCGTCTCCAATCGGGCTTTGGCAAACATGATGCCGATATCGCCCGCTCCGGTTATATCATCTGCAACAACGCCGATCATTCGCTCCACTTCCTTCTCGGGCGGTAGCCGGATTCATTCAGGAAGCTGGCGACCGTCGGCTGCGGGAGCGGACGCATCTCCGTCCCCGCACTCCCCGCCGCCGCCATCATTCTGCACACCATTTCCAGCGTATGCAGCGCCATTCTTGCCTCACGCAAGCTGGTGTCGTACACAAGCACGCCGTGGTTCTGAAGCAGCAGAATGTTCGCCGAGCTCACCTTTGCCTTCACCGCATCGCCGAGCTCGCGAGAGCCCGGGTGGCAATAAGGAACGCGCTCCACTTTCTCCAAATAATACATCGCTTCCACGAACCAATCCGCCGGAATCGGCTCGCCGCTGCAAGCCGCCATCGTGCTGTAGAAGGGCGACGCGTGCAGCACGGCATTGATCTCCGGACGAAGCTCGTAGACCGCCTGGTGCATCGGCACCTCCTTGGACGGCTTAGGCCCGCCCGGCTGAACGGCGCTTCCGCTTGCGACGGAGCAAAGGGCGAAGTCGTTCTCGGCGAGCTCGCCCATGTCCGTCCCGCTTGCCGTAATCAAATAGTTATCCTCATCCACCCGCGCGCTTATATTGCCTGCATTCCCCCATGCCAGACCGTTGCCTTGCATGTACCTGCCGGTGTCCCGCAGCTGCATCCACAACGCTTGTTCCGGATTCGGCTTCATCATTAAGACTCATCCCATTCGAGCATATTCGTTTCTTTAACCGGCAAATCCGCGTTTCTCGGAATCCGGAACGTTTTGATTTCCGAAGGCTTGAATGAAGCCCGAACCGACCGCGCCCATTTCGGAAGCTGAATTTCAGCTGTCGTCGCTTTCTTGGACGTCTCGTAGCAGCGGATGATCAGATCATCGTTATCCTCCGCCTTCTTGATCGCGCTGATGACGATATTGTCCTTGTCTACGTTCACATAAGAATCCGATTGCGGCAGCTTCCCTTCATGGTACGACTCGATGATCGCCGTCGGCTTGCAGTTGATTTCAGCGGCGCATCTGACAACCCCCGCGTCCTCCCATGTGCCTTCATGCGGCAGCAGCGTATATTGGAAGCGCTGGATGCCTTGATCGATGAACGAATAATGACCGTCCGGATCCGGCTCGTAAGGAACATGATGCGCGTAAATCGGGCTGCGCAGCACGGTAAGCGCCAGCTCCTTGTTATGAATGCTGTAGCTGTATTTCGCGTCGTTCATTAAGCTCAATCCGTGGATCGTGTTTTTGTCCGGAATCAGCCCTGTAAAATCGACCCAGCTCTGCCCCGGCTCTTCCTCGCCGTTATGTTCGCGCTCGATCGTGCCGTATGGGATCTCATAGGTTTGCTTGCTGAACACGACGTTCATCGGGAATACCAGCTTCAGCATCTTGAATTCTTCGCGCCAATCTACGGTCACCTGCACGTCGATCTGATCCTTATCCGGGTACATGGCAAAATCCTGAATCAGCTTCGAGCTGCCGTATTCGCTCACAACGCGGATGACGGATTTCACTGGCCCGTGCTCGACGCGGTGAACCTTCTTCGCGCGGAAGCTTCCGACCGCTTTATTGAAATGAAGCACATCATGGCTCCAGGTGTCCGAAGTATCCTCCAGCACGACAGGACGGGCGCCCTCGCCTTTGAAAACCTCATGCTCCGCTTTTTTGTCATACAGGCTCTTGATACAGCCGGTAGCCGGATCAAATTTCAGCCGGAAGCGGCTGTTCTCAAGCGTATGGTCGCCTGCCTTGACCGGCTCGCCCACCGCCTTCACCGAATCCGATTCCTTCAGCAGCTTATATACCCGGTAGCCCATCGAAGGCAGATCGGCCATGATGCTTAAGCGGAAACGGCCTCTTGCGGCCGCCTGCGACTTCACCGTCTGGAACGGTATGGCATTGCCCTGATCATCCAGCAGCACCGCGCTCGGCTTGATGCCGCCAACTTCAAGCTCCACGTTGACGCGGCTTTGCCACGCATGCGGGTTGAATACGACGATCGGCGTCGTCCGCTCATCCTGCTCGATGCCGATGTTCCACGAGATCGATTGGACGGCGTAGTTCAAGGAACGGTCGGCAATCGCCATCGCTTCCCCGTACAGATAAGCCGCATCCTGATATGCCGGCTCCAGGCTTGTGCCCGCCAAGATGTCGTGGAATTGGTTGAACAGCACGTTTTTCCAGGCGCGGTCGAATTCCTTCGGATAAGGCTGACCGGTCACCCACGAGGCGAGCGCCGAATATTTCTCCGCGGCTGCCAGTTTATTCTCCGCTTGGCGGTTCCACTGCTTCACCCCGGAATGCGCGGCGTAACAGCCGCTCGCGTGATGCTGAAGATCATCGTGCACAACCGGGAATTCCAGGCCCTTGTTCTCCATGTCGTGAAAATACCGGTCAGGCGTGGCGAATACGAGCTTCGGCAGATCCGGCTCGCCGTTCAGCCTGCGGATGCTGGAGATGTTCTCCTTCGTCGGTCCGCCGCCGTGATTGCCCACGCCGTAGAACAGCATCAGATCGTTGACCGGCTCCTTGAACTCGCCGAGGCATCTTCTCACGTGCTTCTCCAGATCCTTGCCCCATGACAAATACTCATACATGATCCGGAACGTAAGCACCTTCGAGCCGTCGTCGGATTGCCACCAGAACAGCCTTCCGGGCAGCGCCTTCTCGTTCGGCATCGGCCTCATCATGATGTAGTAGTCCATGCCGCTTTTCTTCAATATCTGCGGCAGCATCGAGTTATGGCCGAAGCTGTCCACGTTATAGCCGACCTTGGCCGTTACGCCCAGCTTTTCCTTGAAATAGCGCTGTCCGTACAAGCCTTGGCGGACGAACGATTCCCCGCTCGGAATGTTGCAGTCCGGTTGAATCCACCAGCCGCCGACAATGTGCCAGCGGCCTTCCTTTACGCGCTGCTTGATTTCCTCGAACATGCCGGGGTCGTTATTTTCCACCCACTCATACATAGCCGCCGAGCTCGACGTAAATATAAAATCCTCCGATTCGCCCATCCGGTCCAGCGCGGAGCGGAAAGTCGCTTTCGTCTCCTGAAAGCCTTCCTGCCACTGCCATAGCCAGACGGGATCCAAATGCGCGTTGCCGATCATATATAGCTGCTTATCCTTCATTGTTCATACCCTCCTCTTGCCGTTATTGTTATTGAAAGCACGATGCTTTGCCGCTGCTCAGCAGAAATTGGTTCATTTTCTCGATTACCGTATCCGTTACCGCTTGACGTCCGATTTGGAGCCTATCCGCAGAGAGCGATTTGCATTCCGCATTGCTCATCCGCTCTTCTCTTCCAAGCGCCGCCAGCAGGGATAATTCCAGATCCGTGGCGATATTCACCTTGCTGACTCCGCCTTCCGGCAGCTGGAACGCCTTCCGCATCATTTCGGAAGGTACGCCCGAGCCGCCGTGCAGCACGAGATGAACCGGCGTCAAAGCGCGAATCGCTGACAAACGGTCGTATTCGATCCGCGCCTTGCGGACGTTATATACGCCATGGGCGGTACCGCATGACACGGCGAGCGCGTCTACTCCCGTAATCCGAACGAATTCGGCTGCTTCATCCGGATTCGTGAACAACTCCTCATCCGTATCCGTCTCGACGAAATCGGTTGTTCCGATCATGCCAAGCTCGGCCTCGACCGATACCCCTTTCGCATGCGCGTACTCCGCAACCTCCCGGCTGATCGCCGCATTTTCCGCGAACGGCTTCTCCGAAGCATCGATCATGACGGAAGTAAAGCCGGCGTCGATCGCTTCCTGAATCGTGCCCATCTCTTTCGTATGATCCAAGTGCAATACGGCCGGCACCGTAATCCCGGAATCCGTGATCTGGCGGTAGAATTCCTCCGCGAACTCGCCCGGCGTTATGCCGTACCGGACTAATTCCTTATGGGAGATCTGGACGATTAACGGTGACGATGCCTGTTGCCCCGCTTGAAGCACGGCCTTGATCATCGGGGTATATCTCGGCGAGAAGGAACCGATCGCAAAGTGATTTGCTTCCGCGACCTCCAGCGCTTTTTTTAATGTGATTACATTTTCGCAGCGTGTATGGTTAACCATCTATATAATCTCCTTTATGTTAGACAGCGCGGCCGCCGCCTTCTGCATGCCAAGCCGCGGACTGCTGATGAACTTGTTCCGTTCTTCTTCACTGAAGCTTTCGAGAACCCGTGCCATGGAGGCTTGGGCCAGCACGACAATGTCCGTCTCTTCGGCAAGCTTCCGAAGCGCGACAGCCAATTCCTTGTCATGGCCTTCTTTATCCCCTGCCAGCAGCTTCTGATAGGCCGCGGACACAAGCGCAGGAACCAGACGAACCTCCCGCTCTTCTTGCTCGGCCGTCTCCCGAAGCAGCTTTTCCGTCGGCTGCAGCGTGGTCGCGAGTGTCGCGGCAACCCCGATAACCGAAGCGGAACGGACCGCATGCTCGGCCATCGCCTGATCGATTCGTACAATAGGGATGGAAATGTCAGGCTGTACCAGCCCGACCAGCTCGCCGATGGAGGAGCAGGCATTCAGAATACCGTGCGCTCCCTGCCGCTCCGCAATCACCGCGTACTGCCTCCAGCGGTCCCGTACCACTGCGATCTGTCCGCCATTCGCATTCAGCTCCGGCAGGATCGAATCGTCTACGATATTGATGATCGTGCAGCCCGGGATCAGCTCGGCGGCAAGTGCCTTTAAAGGTTCAATCGTGACAGGCGTCGTATGAATAATGGCCAATTTACGCGTCATTAGCTTCACTCCTCTGGAAACATGAAATCGCCGCGCTGCGGTCAGGGAACAGCCTGCCCATCACGCCGGCGAATAGGGCGGCTCCAAGCGCCGCCTCCTCTTCTATAGCCGATAAGTAAACCGGATGCCCAAGCTTCGCATGCAGCAGCTGCTGCATGACGCGGTTTTTCCGGACGCCGTTGCCCGAGGCCGCAACCGTTGTAATCCGGCTTCGCAGCCGTTCCGGGAACGATTCCGCGAAACCCAGCAGCTCATCGGCCATTCCCGCAAGAAAACCAAGAATAAGCTGCCTGGCCGTGAAGTTGCGATCATTGATGCCGGAAATGGCGCCCGTTAAGTCCGGATTTTGCCGCGATCCGAAGAAATGGGCAGAAACCCGCAACGGCGGTTCGTCTTCCCGCAGCGCTTCTTCCGCCAGCTCGTTCATCCTCTCATAGAAGGACCGGGAGGCAGGAGGGGCATCCGCGAATGATTCGCATATCTCTCTAAACAAAGCTTCGAGCAGCGCATAGGTCTTGCCGCCGCCCAGCGACGCGCCGACCAATAAATAACCGCCGCCCGGGAAAGGCCTGATCTCTGCGCCCGGGTCCGCTTCCGGCGTTTCGGAATAGACGGAAATTTGCGCTCCCGTGCCGATATTCACGAGCATGGATTGCTCAAGGGACGGGACGCTTCCGAGGAAACTCGCCTGATTATCGCCGATGGCGCAAGCCACAAGCTTGCCGTCCTTCGTCATTCCGGCAGCGGCTTCCGCTCCCGCAACTGGAGGAAGCATCCCGGGATTCATCCCCAGCTCTTCGATCTTCGCCAAATCGAACTGCCCGGCCGCCAGATCAAACAGCCCGAAACTTGCGGCGTTCGAAGCATCGATTTGCGGTACGCTCAGACCGCACAGCCTCATCGCCACGTAATCCCCTATCGTACACAGGTAGACCGCTTCCGGCGGAACCAGCTGATGATGCATATGATAAAAATGCGTGACCAGGCCGTATCCCGAAGCAAGAGCGTACCCCGTCTTCTCCTGCATATAGGCGGCGTATGTCATGGACTCGTTGAATAACAAGTCTCCTCTCCGGTCCTGCCAAGTAAAGAGCGGGCTGACAGCGCGGCCATGGACGTCAACGTACAGCATGCCGTGCATCTGGCAGGAAATGCCGATTGCGCCGACGCTGCCCCAACCGGCAGCCAGCTCGCCGATAATGCCTTCGACCACTTCGACAATCCGGTCCGTGTCCTGCGTACGGTCCCAGCCGTTCAGGGACGGCAATGCAGCATCATTCGGCTTTTCCAGAACATTTACCTTGGCGCCGGTGTTCGTATCCGCAATGACGCAGCAAATCGAAGTCGTTCCGATATCGATACCCGCAGCATACATATAAGTCCGCCCCCTCTTATTGAACTCGGTCAAGCAAATCCAAATCAGCCGCATACGCCATCGCTTCCTGCGAAGCGTACAAGATCAGCCCGATGCACCAGGAGTGGGACAAGGTGAGCATCATGCCCTTCGGCTGGAAGCAGTTCGTATTATAGAACCGTTCCGTCACCATCCCTTTGTAAGCATTAAAATCGCCGTCCTCCCGCGCAATAAACTGCAGGAAACAAGAAATATGGTCTCTTGTGCGGTCCAGATAATAGTCGTCGCCCGTATACTTCCACAGCCGCAGCATCTCCGGCACGCAGAACAGACCGTAATTATGCAGATGCTGGTTCGAGGTGGATGCCTGATCAGCGCCGCGTGACCGGAAATCATACTGCTTCAGCAGAGAATGGCGCGGGAACTCCAGATTATAGCTCCAGCGGAAGGTCATCATCCAATCGGCCGCGCTTGACGCAAGGGCAAGCCATTCGTCCTTCCGGTCAAACTCATACAGCGCCACATAAGCCGCGACCGCGTTGTAAGCATCCTCGGAGGTAGGCGTCAGGTGCACGTCCTCCGGCGCTCCGTAAATGTATTCGTTTCTCACAAACTTCTCGTAGTAGCTTCCCGCTCGAACCGCGGCGTTCGAGAATGAAGATTCATTGAATACGTTCGCGCCCTCCAATAAAGCGGCGATCCAGAGCAAGCCTCCGGCGCCGTCCCATTCCTCGACTACGCCGCTATCGCTGTTGTAGTAGGAACCGAAATTCCCGTCTTCTCGCTGGCGGCTCGCCGCAAAATTTAAATTGGACCGCACCGCTTTCTCCCATTCCGGATGATAAACCCCGCGCTCCTTCTCGAATTTCAGGGCTCTGGTCATGAAGAGAGTAGCTTCCGATATCGTCCTTGCCTGCAGCCAGTCCTTACGCGGATTCCAGCCGGATGTCCAGCCTTTACCGACAATCCAGGAGGCCCAGAACGTCCCGCTTGGCGCAAGACCCGAAGCGATCTTATCGAGCACTGCCGTTCCCGCATTTATATAATCCTTATTCTGCCGCTTCACCCCGTAGGTCAGAAGGCTATAGGCATAAGGAGCGCCGCTGACCCAGCCGACGTGCATATGCGGACGGTCTCCCATTCCCTTCACGTTGTTGTTGAACTCGCGGTCGAACGCCGCCGTTTCGTACAGGATGCGATGCTCCGGATGATAATGCCACGTATACAAGCCGTGAGCCGTAAGCTCCGCGGCTTCATCAAGTCCCATCCATGGATTCAAGCCATGCGAGCTCTTGTGAAGCTTATACATTTGCCGGACGAACGGGTCGTACGCATGCGGGTCAGACGAAGCGGCATACACTTTAAAATGCAGCGTCATTCGTTCTCCCGGCTGAAAATGGTACGTTGAAATGTCCGCAGGAGCCGGAACGGCACTGCCGACGAAAGTCACCGGCTCCTCGCGGTAAGGGAAGTTCAGCCAGATCCGGGTACCCGCGGAATTTCCGCGAAAGCCGAGGCCGTTAAGTCCGGCCGCGGACATTTCATCCGTACATAGCGCTCCGCACATCTCGTCATTCCATGCGAATACGACGGGAAGCGCCGCCCTGTCCGTGCGGAAAGACCAATAGTCCGACACCATCCGAGAGGGATCTCCTCCCTTGAAATCGTAGCGGGGATACTGCCTGAGATTGCTTTCGAACCGGTTTTCCTTATAAAATGCGCCCGGAATCATCCAATCCGGCTTGCCTTTCCCCAGCAGATCCGCTTCGATCTGTAAATTCCATGCAGACGGTTGTTCGCCGATATAGGCCAAATCGACCGTTACATCGTAATACGAGCATTCATCGTCCACCCGCGTCCAGCTCGTCTCGGCCCGGAAGCTCTCCGACTTTCCCGAGGCACGGAATCCGTCCTCGCCGGATACGGCGGCATCTATCGATACCGTTTCCTTCCCGCCTTCCCGGTTCATGGCCTGCAGCAGTGACGCGAATCGCAAGCAGGAAGAGTCATTCCGCCGGTCACCGCCGCGATAGATCCGAATATTAAATCCCTCATCATCCGCTTCATGCCGCGGTACGAGCGACCATTCTGAATTCATCCGTCATTCCTCCTCCGATTCTCCTCTCAAGTCCGTTACACCGGCTTTTCATCCAAGCCGTAAAAATCGATCAAGTTGTTCCGGAAGACGGCTTTCGCAAAGTCGATCGCTTCGGATTCATCCAGCGCGCCGTCCTCGACCTTCTCCATCAGCACGTCGCCGACGATTTTTTTGGCAAGCTTCAGGTGCGCATAGGTTCCTTCGATAAAGTTATAATCGCCTCCGAAGCCGTGAATCTTCGATTGCGGCACCATTTCGATCATTTGATGAAGGATATGCTTGGCCGCCGTCGGAGACATGATATACACCCATGTGAAATCCGTATAAACGTTCGGAAAATTTTTGGCGATCGTCAAGTACTCATGACTGTATGGAAAACCGCAGTGCAGCAGGACGAATTTCGTTCTCGAATATTCCAATAAGAGCGGCAGCAGCGAAGATACCTTGGAATTCGTAATGATGTTGCCGTTGCCGGAAACGCTCGTTTCATGATGGCCGGTATGAATTTGGATCGGCAGCTTGTAAGCCGTTGAGCGCTGAATGATGAAATGAATTAAGTAATCCTGAAGCGGCCGGGTTTCGGCTTGCGACAAGCCTTCTTCCAGCGAGCAGGCCATCAAGCGGTTAAAAACAAGCTCCGCCTCGTGAAAGGTCGGTTTCTCGCACGCTAACGTGCGCCAGTACGCATGTCCGAGCTTGGTGGCCACCATGCCTTCATTGACATATTTATTTAATAAAGCATCCACAGCCGTCAAATAATGCTGAAGCGAATTGACATGGTGCTCCGAGGCTCGTTCAACGGCTTGAATATCTTTAAGCGTTCGCAGTTTAAAGGTGAAATCCAAAAACATGATCGGGCGGAACATCTCGAAATCAACTTTCGTCGTTTGAATCAGCGTAAAAGCGAGATCGATTCGGGATTTCTCCGTCATCACTTTCCGGTACCAATCCTTATCCAATGAAGCGGATGCAACCTTCTCGTTCAAATCCAATAAGCCCTTTAGGCTCCAATCCTTCATGCCGTACAAGTCTTCCATCGCCGTTCGGAACATTCTTGCATATGTCGTGTTTCTGGAACTCTCCCAATACTTCTGGAATACGGCTGCTTTCTGTTCGATGTTCAGGCCGCTTTGCTTGGATAAGATACCTCGCGGCATGCCGGCGGTAATCATATCCGAATCCAAATAATGCAGAAGTCCGAATAGGTCCGTCCGGTCCTTCTCCCTCATCTGCCTTGTCGCCAGATGCTCATGTCCGTCTATAACGCGAAGATCTCTAATGTAATCACGAATGCTGCTCATCGGCCTACTCCTTCCAGGGCAAGCGTAAACGGCTGTCTCTCCCCATCTTTTGCGGCGAGACCGTTTCGCTTTAAAAAGCTCGCAATAAAATTCAGAACTTCTTATTTATAAATCGCGACTGCTTCCGGATGGGAAGCAGCCGCTTCTCTCTATTAATCGACTAATCGACTTGAATGTCAGGGAACGCGTTTTTCACTTCTTTCTTGAAATCGGCTACCACATCGTCGTAGCTCGTATTGTTCGTAATGCCTTGGCCCGCGACTTTTCTCCATTTGCTGAGCACTTCTTCGCCGTACTTGTCCGGCGCAATGCCCGGCATGGCGTTAACCAGCTCGTAGTATACCTTCATCGGATTTTGGTCGCCAAGAAGATTTACTTTGAACGTATCCATATTGTCCTGGTACACCTTGCCGCTGCCCGGCATATTTCCGGTTTTGCCAAGGTTGTACTCCTGCCATTCCGGACTTGCGATATACTTGATAAATTCATAGGCAAGCTCTTTGTTCGGCGACTTCTCGTAAATGCCGCGATAAGTTCCGCCTGTGTAGAAGCCTTCCGGCGATTTCGCCATGCCGAATTTGCCTACCGCTTTGTCATCCTTGTTGTCGATCATGAACGTTGCCCAAGCAGGCATCGCGCTAAGAATGGCCGTACCGTCGTTCAGAGCATTGCCCCAGCCTGCGGACATGAAGCCCAGCTTCGCATCGACGTTGTTCGCGCGGATCTGCTGCTGTGTCTCATAATACGTTTTCCATTTCGGATCAATGTTCAGCTTGCCTTCCTTCACCCAAGGCTCGGTATTGTAAGCTCCGATATCGAACAGGTCGCCGGCATTTTGCATCAAAAATACTTTGCCGCCGCTGTCTGCGTTTACTTTCTTGCCTAGCTCGATGATTTTGTCCCAGCTGTTTACCATTTCGCCGATTTTCTCCGGATCGTCCGTACCCAGGTATTTCTTCGCATTCTCGCGCAAATACCAGAACGCTCCAGGGGACGAGTGGTCGGATACGGCGCGGATCGTACCGTCTGCCGCTCTGCCCAGCTCGCGAACATAAGGAATGTAGTCCTTCAAGAGGTCTTCGATCCCCATTGCCGACAGATCCGCAATGAAGTTGGCGTCGATGAACTTGCCGATATATCCTCTTTCCAGGTCGAATACGTCCGGCACATTATCTCCGGATTGCATAGCGGAGAGCAGCTTCGTCTGGTATTGGTCGCCGGGGAAAATATTAACTTCAACCTCGACGCCCGGGTTTTTCTCCTCAAATTTCAGACCCATTTCCTTCACTTGATCAAAGAATGTCCATACAACCAGCTTTCCTTCAAGCGCCTTCGGTTCACCTGCCGGCGTATCTGTTTGTGCCGGATCGTTCCCTGCCGGAGACGGCTCGTTGCCCGTATTGCTGCCGGAATTGTTACCGCATCCTGCCGCAATGGTAAGTACCATTACAAGTGCTAACATCATGGAAAACCATTTTGACTTTTTCAAGCTAATCTCCCCTTCAATCGTTATGAATACCGTTGTAACCCATCGTCCTATTGCAGCATTACTGGCACGCTTACGGTCCGAGCATCACCTCTTTCAATAGAGTCCGTTATTCGAATCAGCCCTTCACGGCACCGGCGGCAACACCGCTGATTATGCGTTTGGACATAATGGAGAAGAAGATCAGAATCGGCACAACCGAGATGACAATCCCTACGTACTGCGCGCCGAAATCCGATGAGAACTGCGATTTGACGCTGGCGATCATGACGGGAAGCGTCTGAAGGTCGTTGTTGAACAAAATAATCATCGGCGTCAGGAAGTCGTTCCACTTCCCGATAAACGAGAAGATGCCGAGCGTCGCAAGTCCCGGCGCCATTAACGGAAGAACGAGCTTGTGAAAGATGTTCAGCTCCCCGCAGCCGTCGATTCTTCCCGATTCAATAATTTCATTCGGCACGGAGGAATCCGCAATTTGCTTCATCAGGAAGATTCCGAAAGCATCACGGATCCCCGTCAGAATTAGCGGCCAGTACGTATTCAGCATGTGGAAGACATTCATCAGCTTATAGAAGCCGATGATGCCAAGCTGACCGGGAATCATCATCGTGCCCAGTACAAACAGGAACAGTCCGTTCCGGTACTTGAAGTTGTATTTCGAGAATCCGTAACCCGCAAGCGCGGCGAAATAAAGATTGAGAGCCGTGAACGTCACCGTAATGAAGATGGTGTTCAGAAATCCACGCCAAATATTAACCGTCGAGATAAGCCGGTTGTAGTTCACCATGAATTGGTCGCCCGGCCAGAACAGCAGGCTGCGGGCAATATCCGAATTCGCATGCGTCGATGTGATAAACATGCTGTAGAAAGGAACAAGACATGTGACCGCAACCAAAATCAGAAATAGATATAACACCGTTTTTGAAACGATCAATCCCAGGCGCATCGGCTCTTTCCTCGCTTCGTTCATGTCGATAGGCCTCCTATTCCTTCAGCTTAGAAGCTTTCGCCGTGACGAGCGTAAAGAACATCACTACAATGAATATGGCGTAGGCGATCGCAGATCCGTAGCTGTAATCAAAGTTTTTGAAAGCAGTTTCATACAAATACATAACCATCGTTCTTGTTGCATTGTCCGGTCCGTTGCCGAGCATTAGCGGAGCATCGAACAGCTGCAATCCGCCGATAACGGATGTTATGAAGGTGAACAGGAATACCGGACGGAGCATCGGCAGCGTAATCCACCATGCCGTCTGCAGCTTGGAAGCGCCGTCTACCTCAGCGGCCTCGTATACTTCGCTCGGAATGGATTGCAGGCCGGCGATAAAGACGATCAGATTGAATCCGAAATACTGCCAGCAGATGACCAGACCTACGATTGCCCTTGACCACCAAGGACTGTTAAACCAGTTGATCGGCTCCGATACCCAGCCAAATTCCATCAGGAGCTTATTGACGCTGCCGGTCTGCCAATCGAACATCAGACTGAACATAACGCCGAGCGTAATGGGAGTAATAATATGCGGGAAGTAATAGACCGCCCGGAAAAAGTGCTTTCCCTTAATAAACTTCTCATTCAGAATCAATGCGAGCACCAGCGCAATTATCAGCTGCGGAACAATCGAAATGACCCATATGATAAGCGTGTTCAGAACCGCTTGGTAGAAGAAGGCATCCTGCACGATTCTGACGTAGTTATCCCAGCCGGTAAACACCGGATCGCTGAATCCGTCCCACTTCGTCAGGCTTAAGTAGAACGTATACAGGATCGGAGTGAGGCCGAATACGGCAAATCCGATAAAAAACGGAGCGATAAAAAGGTAACCGAAATACGATTTGTTAATTTTGCTATTCATTTCACACAACCCTTTTCAGAAGAGTTTTCCGCAGGAATCGCGAATAATCAGCTCAGGCTTCAACAAGTGGCTTCCAGGTGCTTCTTCTTCGCCGGCGATTTTCCGGAACAGTCCTTCAGCAGCCATTTTTCCAATCTCGCGAAACGGCTGGCGGACCGTCGTCAAGGAAGGATAAACCCAGCTCGATACCGTTATATCGTCAAATCCGACAATCGACATATCCTTCGGAACGTTCCTCCCGGATTCTTGAATTCGCCGGAGCGCCCCGATCGCCGCCTCGTCGCTTGATGCGACGACCGCTGTCACTTCGGGCTTATCAAGGATTTTCTCGATAGCGGCATAACCGCCCTGATTCGTCCAATCCGAAGAAACGACCCAATCCGGATTGTATTCCAGTTGCAAAGCATTCAGCGTCTGCCTATAGCCTTTAAACCGGTACTTGCTGGCCGAGACGGTATCGGGACCGGAGATGTACGCGATATTGCGATGCCCGATTTGATTTAAATAAGTGACGACGTCAGCAATCCCGGCGGCATTATCGACATCTACTGAAAAAATCCCCTCCATTTCTCCGTGATCCCCAATCAGCGCAATCGGATAACCGGCTTCCCTAATCTGAACCAGATCCTCCCGGTTTCTCTTGCGGAAGCTGACCATAATAACGCCGTCGACCTGCCCCTCGTATAACAAGTTCAAGAAAGAAATTTCATTGTCATAATTGGATGTCCAACTGAGAAAGATACAGTTATATCCGTTCATTCCCGCAATCTCTTCAATCCCTTTAATAATGCCGGAATAGAAGATGTTGGAAATATCGTCGATGACAATGCCAATCGTGTAGGTTTTATCCATCACGAGCCGGCGGGCGTTCGCGTTGCGGTGAAAGTTCAATTCCTTGATCGCTTTCTCCAGCGCCTCCTGCGTTGCTTTCTTTACTTGCTGCCCGTTCAAGTACCTGGACACCGTGCTTTTAGAAGTATTTGCTAATTTGGCGACATCATGTATCGTTGGTCCCATCTCTCTCACTGCCTTTCCAAAATCGGATGATTTTATGACCTATTATATACGATATCATCCAATTTCGGGAACGTTCCCAAAAATGAATTGAACGACGGGCTGTTTGAACGCTCATGCTCCTTTTGCAATTTTGGGAACGTTCCCATTGTTGGCTAAAAAAGAAGCGTCGATAAACGGCTTATACTTATTTTCGATGTTGGTATTATTTGCATGTTGGCAGCCTTTGGTCCAATGCAAGTAGCCTTTTGTGTGACGTTGACAGCCTTTTGTGCGTTTTTAGTCGGCCTTATTGGTAGAGCCAGTTACCAACTTTGTTGTGCTTTATGTTATTTACCAGCCTCATCGCATGATTTTGGGAACGTTCCCAGTTCGATGAAAATAAAAAAAGCATCATTGATCTGTAAGCGATTTCAGCTTTGTGACAATAATATACCGTGTTCAAGATGGGTTGTCAATATGAAAATCAAATGAAAATTCTTAAAAAACCTGCCTCTCATCAGCACAGATTGTTGTATGAACTTACGAAAGCCTGCGTAGTTGCCAAATTTGAAACTAAACAGTTGGAGTTTGCGCAAAATTAGAGTTTAATTTCAAATTTTGAAACTTATGAACGAAATCCGGAGATTTTTCAAGAGTATGGAGTAATTAATTTCAGTTCACGAAACTCATTAACTGCATGCTCCTTTTTAGTCAGTAATAATTTCAAATTTTGATACTATCATTATGTTTCGCGGCGATGATATGCGTGAAGGCTTAATGGGGTTTATTTCCGTGAAAATCCCTGAGCCTCAGTTCGAAGGCCAGACGAAATCTTAGTTATTCACGTGCGGCGAAGATAATTACTCAATAGAAAAAAGCCTGCTGACTATTAATCTGCAGGCCTCAGATAGACGTTACATGAAGCTGTGCCATTCCTATCGTTCAATGATTCGCGATGCGGCGAAAAACCAGACGAGGAAAGCAAAGCATAGAACCGCGATAAAGCCGTAACCGCCGAACACGTCATACCGGGACGCAAAGTAGCCGAAGCCCAAACCTCCCAGAATATGCACCAAGTTCAAGCCTAACGACTGAAAGGAATCGATTGTCGCCCGTATCGCAGAGTCGATTCGGCGGTGCAGATAGCCGGTGACGAGAGGCTCCATTACGCCGGAAAACAAACAGACGAGCAGGATCGCCGATAGACCGGCATAGCTCCTGCTAGCTGCGGCAATGGCGAAGCCGATCGCGAATATCGCCGTTATGCTCAAGATCAGCGACCTGTAGCTGAAGCGGCCAAGAAGCGCGTGAGCCAACAGGCTGCCTGGAAGCCTCAGAAGCATGATCACCGAGGACATGAGGCCAAAGTAAATAATTGGCACTCCCAACCGGTCAACATGCAGCTGCCAAAATTCGTCCACAAACCCGATCGCCGTACCCGTCACCATACCCGATAAAACGACAAGGCAGACTCCCGGATTCCTCCGGAAAAAGCGCAAGGATTCCGTTACATATTGCCTAACCGGAACCGCTTCCTCTTCCGGAGCGCCTCCGGCGGCGGCAGGCGGATCAACAAGCAGGAACGTGAGGAGCAGCGCGATCAGCGCGCTGCAGAGCGACAGCGCGTAGTTCAGCTCAAGGCCGAACCGGTTGGCAAGCAAGCTGCCGCTTAGCGCAGCCAAGATAGCGCCTGCCAAATCAACGGCGTTCAGACGGCCGAGCTGCTTCTCGAAAAAAGAAGCCTTCCCTTGCAGCATTAAAGTATCGTAGAGCAAGGCGTTCTCCGAGCCGCTGCTCGCTGAACGGCTGATTCCGGCCAGGAAGACAACGAGCGCAAAATGCCAAAATTCCGTCGCGAACAGCAGAATCAGAAATTCGGCGCATCCGAGCAGGGCGCTTATGACCAGCATTCTTTTCCGGCTCCATCTGTCTGCGATCATGCCTGTCGGAACCTCCAGGAGGACGATCGTTACCGCATATATAATCTCCGCATACACGACCATTTGGATGGTCATGCCTCTCTCCTCCCAGTAAAGCCTTTCAATGACGTAAGCCGGGATGAGGCTGGAAAAGAATCGAAAAACATAAAGCACCCTCAGGTTGACTGTGAAATTCATAAGGAGCTCCCTTCCATGATCGAATTGGGCTGACATGGCTCAATCGGATCAGGGGGGCGCTCTTGGTGCCCGGGTTTTTACATCTTAGCAGGGGGGTCTTATGAATGAAATCATGTGTTGATCTCCTCCAGTGGATTCATCGTTACCTTAATCTTACTTCCCGGCACCGGGGGGGTCAATGCATTCAACATGTTCCAACCTGCTTTTAACGAAGACCGCTGCCTTTTTTTATTCCGGAAATCCGCCCTCTAAATCATTCCCCAAACTATATAACCAGAATTTAACATGAAAAAAACAAAAACCCGACCGCTAAAGGTCAGGATTTTGCGAGATATATTGGTAACACTACAGCCGAACATCCTGCGGATGAGGCCCCGTAACAAGCCCGGCCGCCCTTGCGTTTGCCGCAACCTGCTCAGGGTCCTTGCAGCCGGGTATGACTGCAGTTACGGCAGGGTGCTTGAGACACCAGGCAAGCGCCCAGCTTGCCATTTCGACGCCTTGCGGCACCTCTTCGCGTTGAATCCGCTCGACCTCCAATAGCTTCAGCCGGGTATTCTCGGCATCATGGCGGTGACGCACATCCGTACTGCCGAACACTGCGCCCGGCTTGTATTTACCGCTCAAGTAGCCGCTGGCTAACGGCACGCGGGCGAGCACGCCCAGGTCCTGACGCTCGCAGGAAGGGAATACCCGTTCCTCCGGCATGCGGTCGAGCCTGTTGTATACCACTTGAATGGCCCGGGAGTTTACTCTCGCGGATGCATCCGTCTGGTGCAAATTATCATTGCTCCCGATGGAAGTGCCTAGAAAGCGGATTTTGCCCGCTTCGATCTGCTTATCCAGCGCGGTCCACAGTTCGTCGTTATCGAACGCCTGATCCGGACCGGAATGAAATTGGTACAAATCAATGTAATCCGTCTTCAGCGCCCGCAGGGAAGCATCCAGTTGAGCGATTACCCCCTTCGCGTCAAAAGCGTCCGTTCGAGTGAAGCGCTCATGAAAATGATGGCCGAATTTCGTCGCTATGATCCAATCCTCGCGTTTGCGGCGGCTTATGTAATCGCCAATGAGAGATTCGGAGAGATGATCGCCGTAGCATTCCGCGGTATCCATTAGATTAATGCCAAGCTCCTGCCCCTTGTCGAGAATCGCATCCGCTTCCTCTTGCGCGTACTCCCTGCCCCATTCGCCTCCAAATTGCCAGGTTCCGATCCCGATGACCGATACGTGTAATTCCGTGCTGCCCAGTCTCCTGTACTTCACCATGAACACTCCTCTCAAGTCCGTTTCGGCTTACCTTGTCTATTATACCCTTCACCCCGGAGCCGGGGCAAAACGCTCCTTAAGAGAAGCCCGCGTATGAACCAGCATTATCGGCACTAACTGCTCTTTACGCAGGCCTATGCGCCGCGTGCCGTCCGGATGCATGGCCGACAGCAGCAGCCGGAGGTAAGAAGTGGACAACCGCCTGAAGGCTCCCGGCCGCAGCGGATGGCGTTCAAAGCCGAGCCCATGCGTAATTCCGCGGTGAAGCAGCGTAACGCCGATCAACGCTTTCACCTGCGAGAGCTCCGGCTTTGTTTCGAGCGCATCGCTTATCTGCCGCAGCGAATCGCGCGCCATCCGCGCCACGTGGAGCGCCGCGCGGTCCGATCCGCCGGATTGGAGCAGCTGCAGCACCTTCCCGTTATCCAGATGGAGCTCCCCGACCCAATCCCCGCTGCGGATTCGAGTGCCGTCTTGGCATTCGATACGGTCTCCGCTGTGCCTCTTCAGCATCAATTTGCAAATGCCATACTGCAAGGTGCAGGGGCTGCGCCAGCGCAGCGCATAGCCGAAGCCCTTCTCCCACGTCATCCAAAGCGATCTTATGATCGTCTTACGAGTCCCAGCCCACATGATTCCATGCCCTCCCCATGTTTGTCCTGCCGAATAGGAAGACAGAAGCCGCGCAGCCGCTTTCTTCCATTTTTCACTAATCTTATTGTAGGCGGCCTAACGAGGGAGCGACACCGACTGACGTCTATTCGCCTCCCGTACATAAGGCTTGGGGAGCCTACGCCGGAAGACGGAGGAACTTGATTTTAACCGTTGTAAAAGCCTTTACAAGATGCCGGGCCCTCCTTATAATATGGGCTAACAGCATGTTTTTTCTTCGTCGGGGTATGGCGCAGTCTGGTAGCGCGCACCCTTGGGGTGGGTGAGGCCGTGGGTTCGAATCCCGCTACTCCGATTCCAAAAAAAAAACAAACAACCATCCTTAAACGCGAACCGCGGCGGGATGGTTTTTTGTTTGAATGGCAGTCGGTATCCAATAAAAATTTCATTTTTACTTGAGCGACCCGCAGCAACTAAATCTTAAATTGCTTAACCGAGTCGTTCAAATCGACAGATAATGCTGACAGCTGTGTGCTAACCGCAGATATTTCCTGCATGGATGAGCTCTGCTGTTGCGCCGATGCGGCAACCTCTACCGTCCCGGCTGCTTGCTCTTGGGTTATAGCGGAGATGGATTCCATCGCCCCCGAGATTTGACCGAACGATTGGTCTACTTTATCCAAAGCGCCGAACATATGATTCGTATGCTCGGTAAACTCCGATACGCCTCCGTAAATTTGTTTGAAGTTCGCATGCGTACCGATAATCCAAGAATGCCCTTGTTCAACCGCCTTGCTTCCTTCTTCGATGCTTTTCATGACTAACTCGGTGTTCAATTGCGTACTGGATACAAGCTCTGTTACGGATAACGCGGCTTGGGCCGATTGCGAAGCAAGCTTCTTGACTTCCCCTGCGACAACTGCAAAACCTCTGCCGAGCTCGCCTACGCGAGCCGCTTCGATTGACGCGTTCAACGCGAGCAAATTCGTTTGATTGGAGATTTCCGAAATAATGCTGATGATTTCACTGATTTCATTCGAACGTTCACCAAGCGCGGCAGCGGCTTCTTGCGATTGCCGCATCGCCTGCTTAATCACGTTCATCTGCTCCAGCGTGCGGTCAACGAGACTTTGGCCCTGCTCGGATTGCGCATGCACCTCTGTTGCTATGCTTTGAATTTCATTCATCCCGCTTGAAACTTCCTTAATTTCGGTATCGATGTGATGCATAGTCGTATGGCTATACGAGACACTTTGAACGATTTCGTTAATGCCGTCCGCCATCCGGCTCGTCGAATCGGCTACCTGCTGCGCACTGCTCGTCGACTCATCCACGGACTGCTTCAGATGCAGGCTTGTATTCGATATGAGTGCCGACGAAGCCGTCACCTGCTGTATTAAACCCTTCAGACTGAAGATCATGGATTCGAAAGAAACGGCAAGCTTGCCGATTTCGTCTTTGCTTCTTATAGCGATCGTCGTCTTCATATCACCCGCGGCGATTTTATCGGCAGCCACCATTAAATTGCGAAGCGGATTCGTAACAACTCTACCGATAATAACCGCAACTGCGCTGCCGACGGCAAACACGATCAGTGAAATAATGATCGTGGTCGTATTGGAGCTTGCAGCAGTGTCCGGGACAACGGAAGCGTCCAAATCAATGCCGAGAATACCGTAAGCCTCGCCGGACTCATTGGTCAGTGGAACAAAAATCGATTTATGCGTGCCATACTCGTCATCATAAATAGGGCTGATGACCATTTTCTTTGCCGTAACGGCTTCTTTCATCTCTTCCGTAAACGGGTAGGGCGTACCAAAGTCGTCCGCAACGCCAGAAAGAATTAATATGCGTTCGTTGTTCTGCGAGTTCGACAGAATATAAATATTCTCCAGACTGTGAATCTGTTGTACTTTTTCGAGCTCAGATTTGATTAGGGCGTAGTTAGGATCGTCGGTACCCGTTAACTCTTTGCCGCTCCCCGGAATGGTCTCCAGCGTATTGCTCGCGATCTGGATGTCGGTCGTTAGCCGTTTATCGAATTGCTCGATCAGCTTCTCCGATAGATTTTGTTGGGACCAGTATCCTGAAGCTGCGAAGGCAGCGCAAGTAACGACCTGCAAGAGCAAGATGCTGATCGCAATTTTGACGGATAAATGCTCTTTATACCAGTTAAGATTAAATATAGATTTTTTCATGACTGGACTCCTCTGCTATTATTCGATTGTACTCCTCGTATGTTTCCGCAATCTTTTGCTTTAAGTAACCGACGATCTCGCCGGCAGCCGTCACTTTCGTATGGGGCGATATGACGAACAGCTTGCTCGCATAAAGCGCGATTCGTTTGCCGTCGGCCGTAGGTACGTACAGATGCTTCTTCGTATCGCCGAAAAACATTTTCCCGCGATCTCTTCCCAATATTTCGAAAAGCAATTCGTTCAGCTTATTGTCCGCTTCGATTTCGGCAAGCGTCCTCGAGCCTTCATATTCGTCCGGAAAGCCGTTGCGGCGATCGGAATATAACCGAAACAGCGTAATAATGCCCGGATTAAGCCGGTTCACGATGACAGCCTCAGGAATCTCTTTGATCAAGAGAGCTCTGATCGCCGTATTCACCTCTACGAATTGCGCGAGCAGCCTTTGATAACCTTCGATCCCGAACGCCAATAACGCGCTGTAAATGCTGATCGAGCTTGCCATTCTCGAGCATTCAAGCGTATAGCTGGTATGATACTGACCGTACCCGCGATGCCCAACGTAAGGCGTTTCATCCGGGTCTAGATCGACTAGCTTAAGATCGGAAGCTCGCTTCACCAGAAATAAGCTTGTGGAATAAGGGGTTTGTCCCAGCTTTTGAAAATCGAAGCATAACGAATCGGCAAAATGAAGATGCCTGATTTTGTCCTGAATCGCCTGAAGACCTGTTAATGCATCGGACTCGATGTCTAACGGGTTGCTCGCAAAATTATAGTTGTTGAAAAACGCAAAAAATCCGCCTAACGCTGAATCTGCATGAATATGAGGTCTATGAATGCCATGCTTTTGCGATAGGGACTCGGCCATCTTATGTATGTGTTCAAGATTATCGATTCCCATCGCATCCGTAGTGCCTGTCGTCGCTACGATGTAAACCGGAACGCCTCCGTTTGCAATGACGTTCTCCATTTGTTCCCTCAGATCGTCGACATCCATCGAGCTGTCTTCGTAGGTCCTGATTTTGATCAAGTTATTGCTGCCTATTCCCGCGGCCTCCATCGATTTATACAGGCTGTAATGGGCGGCTTCCGAGCAAAAGGCATACAAATTATGCGGAACGCCTTTCTTGGCTGCAGATCCATCGATTTTATTGATTGCTAACCGCAATCCCGTAAAGATCGCTCCCTGGCCGCCCCAAGTCGTATAACCGCCGCTTTCGGCAGGATTGTAGCCCACGAGATCCGACATCATGGCAACCACTTTCACTTCGGCCTCCGCACCGGCTGGACCGTAGACATCCCATAGATTATTGCCGTTCACCATAAAGGCGGCAATCATGCCAAGTACGCCGGGAATACTGGCCATTGGCAAAATATTCGTCAAAAAGTACTTCGTGTGATAGGGATGGGCTTGAAGCAATTGGAGAAGCTCCTCGTTCACTTCATGCAAAGGGCTGCCGCTGACGGGAATTCGGCTATTGCCCGCAAGTTCTTGATAAAAGTGGGGCCCTCTTTCTTTGTGACCCTTCAAATACACGGACTCTGGGTCCTTCAGCTCGTCTACGCCTGTAACAATCTGTCCAATTAAATCAATGAAATGGTTTCTTTGCTCTGCGTTGCCGTCATCACTTGGGAATAAAGCACTAACATCAGTTCGGTTATTGTTCAATTATATTCCTCTCTCCACCATAGATTTCTCTTTCTCTCTTTTTTAGACAAACAAAATTAGAGCAAAAAAGGCATACCTATTTGCGACCACAGGCATACCTTTGCATTACTCTTTGCAACTGGCTGACATTTCTTTGACAAGAAGTAGTCCCTATAGCTTTGCGTCACCACCTTTCGGTGGGTTTGCGATATGAAGTTTTGAAGAGTAGGCGATTATAATTAGTAAACTTTTACAACGAATAGGAACATTCTACTATTATCCATAAGCGAGGGCAATACCTTCTTACCTTGAAAAAATGTCAATTTCGTTAAGAAATCGTATATTTGTCCCATTACAGCAAATTTACAGAGACTTTCCGCTCGTTCTTCAGCACATTTTTTATCTAGCAGCGTCTGTGAGACATTAGGTCGGATTAGGCTGGGATTCACTGTAAGACTGTGTCCGTCGAATATTGAATAAGCTCCTCGGGCACTTTCAGCGGAATGATCAGCTCATTCTCGGTGCTTCCGTCCTTGGCGCTGTGAACGAACAGAATGAGCATCATATTGGGCTGTGAAGCCTTCTCGTAGCTGACTTCAAATTGAAAACGGCCCCATTCGGGCGCGCCCATATCGGCCATTTCATGCCCTTCGGCCAAGATGTTATGCCCGTCTTCAAGCGTCCAGCTAAAAGCGGCTTCGAATACACGCGCCTCGCCTTCGACCGTGAAGGAAGGGCCGGACTCTGTCCCAGGCTCAGGTGAGAATACGCGAAACGCTTCGTTCACTGCAACAGGAGCCGTGATAAGCTTGCCGGTGCGGGCGTCAATCTGTACGACCGCAGGCTGATCGGCGGTCTCGTGCTCCGCGAGCTCCACGCTCCAAATCCCTTTATCCGCATCCAGCGCGGCATTCTTGACCGCCCTCGCGAACGTGGATCCGCTGCTCGAATGCAAAGCGGCCTGCACCGCTTCCGATTCGCTAATCATATCGTCTTGCACAGCCTGCGTTTCTTCAAATACGACGATTTTAGCGGCATCGGTTTGCGCAGGATACGATTCCCGGACTTCTCCGGTATGCCATGCATCCAGCTGCGCGCCGACCGGAATATTGTCGGGAGACACGCTTTGACCGCTGCTGTTCTCCAGCACCGTTTGTTCGTTCATCGTGAACCAATACGCATCGATATATGCATTCTCTTCCTTCTCGACGTAAGCCGTAATTAACCAGCTGCCCGCTTCTTTCTGTATCAGGCGCCCCTTGTCAATGATCTTGACCGCAGTCGGCTCCTCCCCCGGATTAGCTGAACCGTTGCCCTGCCCGCATGCCGCCAATAACGACGCCATACAAAGCAAAACGAGTAAAAGCGACCCCTTCCGTTTCCCCATGCATCTCAGCTCCTTTGAAGGGTAAGACGCAGCATAAGCGGCAAAGGTTTCAGAGGAACAGCGGAAAAACGCAGAACCGTTATTGGCTCTGCGTTTCTTTTGGATAAGTCCAGCGCGCTCTCACTCCGAATGAATAATTAGTTCCTTTGTTAGCGGGTACGATAAGATAACGTGGTATGATTGGAAATCGCGTCTATGATCGTATCCCAGTCTTTATGGTGAAGCTCATGACCGGTCCCCTCCAGAGTCAGTAAAACCGCTTTGGGAATAGCGCGGGCAAGAGCGACTCCATGTTCATAAGGTATAATCGGATCCTCCGTGCCGTGAATAACCAGAGCGGGGACATCGATGTCGCCTGTTCGTACCAAATAGGTTTCTCCCCCCGTCACCATGCCGTGATTGTTCATGCTCGCCATATTGCGGCTTCTTTTGACTTCTTCTGCAGCTAAATCATATATTCTTTTCTCATCGAACGGATGCTTAGAACCCGCGAGAATTTCCCATTTGCCTACCGTAAAAGTAATGACCGCTGCAACATTCCTCCAATCTGTGGCCGCCGCCTTGGAGAAATAATCCATTATCTTATCTTCCATCGGCGGGAGGCCTGGGGCGAAATTCGAAGTAGAGAGCAGCGAAACGGTCAAAACTCTTTCTGGATGACGCAAAGCCAGAATTTGAGTCAGCATGCCGCCCATAGAGATGCCTACAATATGGGCTTGTGCGATTCCAAAATGATCGAGGATACGGGTCGCATCGTCAGCCATATCTTCAAAGGTGTATTCGGGATTGCCGGGTTCATAGGTGACGGACCGACCGACGTCACGATTATCGTAGCGAATGTTAAAGTATCCTTTGGCGGCTAGGCGCCGGCAGAAGTCTTCTTCCCACCAAACCATGGACGCTTGAGCACCCATGATCAGTAATATAGCCGGGTGTTCCGGGTTGCCGAAGCTTTCGGCACAAAGTTCGATTCCATTTACTTCAAATAATTGTTCGCTCATTGCAAGATCTCTCCCCACTGTTATAAAAATAAAAAACACAGGCCGGCTGCCTGTGTTCAAGTAATCGAAAAAGAATGGAGTGATGGTGTTACGAATACCTCGTTGACGAACCGAATACATGTCAAAAAACAAACAACATGTATCTTGATCTCAGTCGATCACTAATTGGGAATGTAAGCGATCATCTTTAAACCGGGTACCGTGGAGGCAGACCATTCTTCGATTACTATGCGCACAATATAGCCAATCAGAATTACTCTTCTAACTGTGCAAATGTAGATCGAAAAATTAGTTTGCCACACGCAACCCTCCGTCCAAAATGAATTAATCGTATCTTAGCACAGGTTTTTGTTACCTGTCAATCGTTGGTAAAAACAATGCATTTAAAGCCCACAACAGTTGATGGCGCTGTTTATTGGGATTGATATCAGAAAAAATTCTTCCCCTTATCTTTCCTCTAAAGCTGCTTCAAAAGCCGATGAAACTTTTTCAAATACCTCATCATTCTCGATCACCGAAAGCTCCTCATTCTCGTTGACCTGCAGAAAGAATACATCTAGATCCTCTTTTTCATTCTCCCCTTCCTCAAGCTCATCCAAGTATGCAACTGCTACATAATGTTGGTTCTCCAAATCCAGAGAACCCAACACCTCGACCTCTTGTTCAGCTCCCTCATCGTCCACCAACGTGAGAACTTCACCGTTTTCAATCATCATATTTAGCCCTCCCTCGTTGTAAGACCTACTATTCTGATATATTTTTTCACAAATTTTTTAAAAAAATTCGTTAAATGCCGAGAAAACGGTAACCATTTTGGAAAAAGATACCGATATCGTACCGAGGGGATTTATCATTCCTTCATTCGCTTCATTGACCAGACCGCGATTCTAATTTATTAGCTAATTCATCTGCTTGCTTCATAAAAGAATCCATACTTACACTTATTGAAATATTTAACCCTAATCCTGCGCCACGAAGTATTTCTCGCAGCTCTTCAAAATTCATTTTATCCGCTTCGGTTAAAACAACGAAACTATACAAATCGTTATTAGGATATTGGTTTAATTTAGAATACAAATGATGCAGAATTTTCTTATCACTCTTAGAAAGCGTTCCTAATTGTTCACCCGTAGTCATACCAAGCCAAATTCCGTTCAATACATCTCCTAATTCAGTTGTAACCAAGTTGGGTTCAGACCTCAATCTCATTCCCCTTTGCGATGTTCGAAAAATGCAGCAAAGCCAAGCGAGATTCCCCAGCCAAGGAACAGTGCATACCATACGTATCCCCATGCTGCCATCGGGCTTGCATCTTGTTCTACGAAAGAGGGAGCGGACACGACACGTCCGATTGCAAATTGAAACTTCAGAACAAAGTAGCTAAAGCCCCATGCGGATAATCCAATACATCCGATCCATGCGGGAATGATCTTCAACCTCCTCGGCAGCTTATCTCCCCACTTATACACGAACGACAGGCTGAATAGGGCGGCAAGCACGGCCATCGCTCCCATAAACCAATAACCGATTACTCGCGATAATAATTCGTCTGGCACCTTTGCAAAGTCTCCCGGGAAACCGAATGAAAACCCCAAGCCCCACCAAAAGTGCGGAAGCGCATATAACAGCCCGCATATGCACGCAATATAGCCTGCCCAATTTCTTTTCTTAACGTTCATTCTCATCACCTCAGCAGCTATCTTAACATCCTAAGATTGGCTTTTAGGTGACCTCAAGTTTAAGCTTTGTTTAATTTTAAGTACGGATATATACAGTCGTTCCGATGTTCTCGGAGTCGATCTTCCACTGCAAATTCATATCTTTAATCATTAATGACACAATGGACAGACCGATTTCCGCTCCTTTCGCACCTGAGCGGTACGCAATGCCGGGACCATGGTCTCGGATTGCTACTACCATTTCACCCTCCTGCTCGCAGCAGAAGATGCCGATATATCGCCCCGTCTTGGCGTGTCTGATCACATTCTGAAACAAATTATCGACTATGACGCGGAACCAGAATGGGTCAATGCGCCATGTTACGGGTTGCTCCGGCAGATCAATTTCGACTTCCAGACCTTCCTCTTCAAAGACCGGATACCAGTCGGCGGCCGCATTGCGAAGCTCTTCCAGTATGTCGGTGTCCTTTATTTCCATCGGATATTTACCTGCGGATAATAAAGTGTACGACAGAAGATTGTCCATCAGCTTTCCGATATCGTCCAGTTTTCTATTTATGATACGTAACGAACCGTGAGACGGATCAGAAGGCCTTTTGAGGAGGGTATGCACATGCTGCCTTATTACCGTTAACGGCGTTCGCAGATCATGAGACAAATTAGCAACCAGCTGCTTGCGCAACTCCTCCTCCTGTTTTTCGCTCTCCCTCATCGACTTCAGTTGACTGCTCATCGTGTTGAAGGCTAGTTCCAACCTTCCGATTTCATCATTCTTACCGGGGATAATACCACTAGGGATGCCGCTTTCCCCTTTCACGGTCATTGCCGCTTCCAACCGGACCAGTCTTATACGGATACGATAGAAGAATAAGAATGAGACAAGCAATAGCAGCGCATATACCGCTATCATCAAGGAAATCAATGCGGCATTCCGATAGGGTGGAATATCGGCTATGGAAGTTAGCGCACGTGGAAAACGAATCGTCATAAATCCGTTTCGCACGTCGCCGCTAAGCAGAGCCGTGAACGTCAGTTGATCCTTCTGTCCCGTCTGGCTCGCGAAAGCAATTACGTCGGAATATGTCCATCGCTCAGGTATATCGACTGGATGTTCGCCAATCGACCAGGTCAATCGATCACTGTCTACCCAGAATGCCTCCGTTCCGGGGTACCGATCGACAAGAATTTGCAATCGCGCTTTCACGCGTTCGGGGGGCACATCCTTTAATAATCCGGCTTCGAGTCGCCACTCGCGTTCAATTTCAACAGGATCGAGCAAGCTATTACTATTTGAAATATAATTCGGCAAATAAAATAAAGCAGGTATAAGCGGAAAAATAATCAATGCAAGCAAAATCAGAAGCAGATATCGAACAAGTAATGATCTCCCCTTCATCATAACTTGACCCGGTAGCCAACGCCACGTATCGTTTCAATAAGGATCGGATGGCCGGGATCGATCTCAAGTTTCTCTCGAAGGTGGCGAATATGCACCATCAGTGTTTTGTCGCCTTCCATATAAGGTTCTCCCCAGACCGATTCATACAGCCTCTTCTTGGTGAGAATGCGGTTGGCATTCTGGAACAGCTCCATGAAAATATGGTATTGTTTCCCGGTCAGGACGATATCGGTTCCCGTCTGGGAATTCATAATTCGGTTTGACTCTTTGTCGATTTGGATATGGCCCAATTGGATGCGATCCGTCGAGGCGTCTCCCTTGCGGCGTATTAATATTTTGATGCGAGCACATAACTCATCTGGATGAAACGGTTTGGTCATATAGTCGTCAGCGAATGCCAGTCCTTGAAGCTTATCCTCGATGGACGTTCTGGCCGTCAGCATTAATATCGGCGTACTCGGATGCCTCTTCTTGATACGAAGACCGACCGAATAGCCATCCAATCCGGGTAGCATAACGTCAAGAATCACAAGATCAACCCGTGGCAGGTCATCTGTAAGCTCATGCTCTGATTTTAGCCATTCAACAAGATAACCGTTCTGGGACAGATAATCCGTGAGCCAGGAACCAATCTCCAAGTCATCTTCAATGTACAGGATTTTTGGAGGCATATTTCTCTCCTTCCGGTAATATCACAAAAGCTTTGTGGATGTCCGTTTCAATTTGTTGGCGAGAGTAAGGGTCAATCGCTTTAGCCTAATATGGCTTCCCTGTAAAATATTCGCTTTCCTACTGAAGGATCCTCCATTTCCTAATGTTGCTTTGCCGCAAGAATGATCATGAATACCGCAGCTAATAAACTCTTGGTTGCTTGTCATTTCTTAACTTCGCCTACTGTGATTGGATTCGTGTGATCGCCTCTTTCAAAAAAAAAAAAAAAAATGAGGCCTTCCACTGTTCCGTGTTATCGGAAATGGTGGAGACCTCCGCATATCCGGTCGTCCTTTAAATTGTTGGTGCTGATGTGATCAGTATATACTTATAATTCCGAGGTGTAAACTTAGTATTTATCAGACTGAAGCGTGTCTCCATTGTAAAATCACTTCCGCCGCTTTGGAGGCTCCGCCCGCTTCGCGGAAGGATGTACCGATCGCCTCGGCCTGCTGCTTGAAGGAAGGAACGGCAAGCAGCGTTTCGGCCGTTTCGTGCAGAAGGACCGGAGAAAGTTCGCCGAGATCGAGCGCTAATCCCGCCCTCAGCTCGGATACTCTCCGGGCTACCATAGGCTGGTCCGCGGAGACCGGGATGACAGCAAGCGGCGTGCCGTAATAAAGCCCTTCGCTTGTACTGTTCATTCCCCCGTGGGTAAAGAATACGTCAGCATGCTGGAGTACTTCCAGTTGCGGCACATAGTTTTTCACGATGAAGTTATCAGGAATGTATGAGAACTCACTCAAATTCGTATTTTTTCCGACCGACATGACGATGGTCGCGTCGAAGTCTCTGAACGCTTCAAAACACATATCATAGAAATGTTTCTGCTGATTAAATACCGTGCCCATGGAGATATAAACGACTTTCCGCCCTTTCAAATCCTCTACAGGAAACTCGGGAGCATCTTTACGCGGCGCAATGGAGGGGCCGACGAAATGATACGATCCGTCGAAGGACTCAGAATTCGGTTGGAAATGTGCCGAGGTGTAGACGACGGTCATGTCGACAGGGTGACAGAAGAAACCAGCCGGCTTCTTCAGGAAGCTTAAGTCAAGATCATGCTCCGATTTCATGAGCCCGATCCATTCTTCCATCTTGCGGGTTACTTCGGCATCCGGGGAAATCATTTTTTTGATCGGGAATTCGAAATCGGGATGTAAGGCGAACGATGTGCACGAGGCGATTTTCGGCAGCCCTAGCTTTTCCGCGACCATCCAACCCGCCAGACACATGTGGTCATTGATCACATAATCGTACTTCTCATTTTGAACTTCAGGCAGGATCTTCAGGTACAGCTCATACGATTTCCGCAGCATGATTTCCATGAACATGAAGATATTCATGTTCGGTCCTGGTCCCCCCGTGCCCACTCTCTTCATAAGTTCCTCTTCCACAAAATCTTCGTAAGTCCTTACCTCAGCTCCGACTCCTTCCAATCGCTCTCTGAACTTTTCCACACAATAATAAGTGACTTCTTCACCTCTGCTCGTCAGCTCCTTCACCAGGCCTACCGTCGGATTCACATGTCCCTCAGCGGGGAAGTTAATAAACAGTACTTTTCCCATGGATATAATCACTCCCTTCCACTCTATGGTAATATAAGGAAGAGGGTAGAGTCAAAAACAGATCGTATACCGCTCGATGTGTTCCTGAATTTTCAGTTCACAAACAATAAAGGGGCCGTCACAAATTTATTCGAAAGAAGAAAACTAGCTGAAACTACGGGAGACAATCCCGTTAGATGATCGATATTGCTATGTCACTACATATTAGACGGAGAAATTCGGCTCCTTAAACCATGACGCTCTCATGAGCGGACTGGCTTAATCGTCGAATGCGAAGCCATCCAAACCTTGTCTCACTAAATCCTCGAACAATATTCGGGCAAGTTCCGCAGCCCCTGTGCGATTGGGATGCAAGGTGTCCCCAGGCATATAAAGCGCAAGCGTCGCCTCAGGCCCGATTGACGTGAAATAGGCCGAGCTTAAAACATTCAGGTCGACTAAGGGTACGTTTTCTTCCTGCGCCAAAGCCACAGTTGAGTGTCTGTACCACCTGTTAACGGAAGAGTGTACGCCTTGAGCATTAAAGTCGGTCGCTCTGCCTTGCGGCGTAGATAGAATAACGGTGGCACCGGTAGCCTTTACTTGGCGCACCATATCGCGCATAATCTCCTTAAACTCGGCTTCGGTCGTGTTATTTTTCGGATTGGTATCGTTAATGCCTAACTGCAGGATAAAATAGTCGCCCGGCTTAATGTACTTCAGAATGGCTTCGAGTTGACCGTCACCTCTGAAGCCTCTTGCAATTTGTCCGCCTGAGGCCATATTTCTCACCTGGAATGTTTTCGTATTTACATATGGAGGCAGCATTTGTCCCCATCCCGCCTGCGTACTGCTATCCAACGGATAATAATTACACACCGTCGAGTCTCCGCCTATATATATCGTGCGATTCGTAACCGGAACGTTCGACAGCTTCCTGATTTTCAAGGCGCTTAACGTAAATGCCGCCCCCGCTTTACCTTCGGTTACGAGCAGGTTTAGCTGCCCGTCTGTGACCGGAATTTGAAATTTGTCCGTTGCGGAGTTTCCCGTCATGTTGATGATTTGATAAACCCCTTCCGCCGCCACGCTCGATCTTGTCGTGTTACCCAGTACGACCTTAATCTCGTAAAGTCCGTTTGCAAGATCGATGTTAAACGTATTGGTGCTTTTCGTGCCGTAAGCAAGGAACTGGACAGCGTCGCTTGCCGCACCGATGCCGGAAGCTGAAACATTCCGCATGTTCCCCGGAGTATGGAAGCCATAACCTTTTTCCGCGCTGTAGCCGTCGGAAGCGCTCAGACCAATATAGCCGGACTCAACGCTGCCAGCGCCAAAATCGAATTTGAGCTCGTCATTTACCGCTTCCGCTTTCAAACTTGGCATGAATCCGATTAAAAGAGCGGCGAACAGGATCGCGCTTATCGGTTTCGTCCATCGGCCTTTATTCACGATTAATTCCTCCCATTTCAAAATTCATGTGTCCATCCATCATTTATTATTTATCTCTTCCTCCTTTCAACGATATCGTCACAAATGGATGGCATAAGCGCCCACCTAATTCCACCTTATGCATTTTTGATGCGGCATTAAATAGAAAAAACAGTGCTGAATGTTGAAAATTCCGACAGTTTACCATTTTTAAAACAAAATGCCTGTTTGCTGCTTCAACGAAAAACCACCGGCAATAGGTGGTTCTTCTTTATTTCTTTGCTCATAGGCAACGACAAAGAGCCCCGCAGCCGGAAAGCTGCGGGACTCCTTGTTTTTAATTAGCATTACCGCAAATAAAAGATTTCACGCATCGGGCGGATAGGCTCTGCTTCAGCCATATCGAAAGAGACCTGCATCATTCCCGAAGTCAGCGCATTCCAC
The DNA here is from genome assembly GCF_000422465.1 of Paenibacillus harenae DSM 16969. GTDB lineage: Bacteria > Bacillota > Bacilli > Paenibacillales > Paenibacillaceae > Pristimantibacillus > Pristimantibacillus harenae. The sequence goes on from NZ_AULV01000015.1 coordinate 225,474, forward strand.
CGGCCGCAAACCTCGCTCTGCGCGATATAAGCGAAGGCGCCTTCAACGTCGTCGCATTCGAAGCAGTAAAAGAACGTGGTTCCTTCCTGGAATATGGAATAATTGCGAATGCCCGCTTTACGGTGCTCCTCCAATACTTCCGGCCAAGGATCCGCATGCATCTGAACGTATTCCGCCAGGCACTCTTCCTTGACACGCCATGACCACGCAAACTTGGTGCTCAAAGCCTCTGTCCTCCTAGCCCGTGAATTAATAAACCGATTTCCACTCCGCAATGTTGCTTGCGTCGAATTTGAACGGATCGCCCAGCATGATCTGCGTTCCGTCGCCATCCGCGATAATTTCCTTTTCACCCAGCGTTCCTGCCGTGAATTTCTCGCCGACCGCCCCGGTAATATCGCCTTTAACCAGCGCTTCCGCCGTATAACCAGCCAGATAGCCGACATCAAGCGGGTTCCACAGATACATCCATTGGCAGATGCCGCTTTCAATATATTCGGCCATTTCGCTTGGAAGACCGAGACCGGTCAATTGCACTTTGCCTTTAAGACCTTTGTCCGTCAGTACTTTCCCCGCTGCCGCGATGCCCACCGTTGTCGGGGAGATGATCGCTTTCAGGTTCGGGTACGATTTGAGCAGCGCTTCGGTTTCGGATACGCTCTTATCGCGCAGGTCGTCGCCGTAAGCCACTTTGACGAGCTTCACATTCGCGTACTTCGGATCTTCCAGCTCTTTCTTCATCCATTCGATCCAGGTGTTCTGGTTCGTCGCTTGAGAGGTGGCGCTCAGAATCGCGATTTCCCCTTCGCCGCCGATCATATCGTAAGCACCTTGAATCAGCGTGCGCCCAATCCGCTCCGGATCCGCCTGGTTCACGTGCGTTGATCGGCTTTGAGCGTTAACCGCGGAGTCGAGCGATATTATTTTGATCCCGGCGTTCATCGCTTTTTTCAAAGCGGGCTGAAGCGCGTCCGGATCGTTGCCGACAACGGCAATCGAATCAACCTTCTGGGAAATCAGTTCTTCGACCATTTGAATTTGCGCTTCCGCGGTCGGTTGATCCGGCGCTTTCAGAATCGCCTCGTGGCCGTTTTCTTCAATCGCATTTTTGAAGCCTTCCATTTCCTTCTCGCCGTACGGATTGCCCGTGCTTTTGAAAATAATGGCGAATTTCTTCTTGTCCGAGCTTGAGCCCGTATTCTCGGTTGCTGCCGGATTGCTGCTTCCGCCTTCGGAAGCCTTGTTCCCGCCGGTTCCTCCGCAGCCGGCCAGTATGGAGATGGACATAACCGCGGTTAGGCCTAACGCAAGCATCTTCTTTTTCATTTTCTTATTTCCTCCCTTTTTGTGTGAGAAAGAATGGTCTATATACAAGACAGCGATAAGGCTGTTTTGCACGGAATTCAGGACCGTATCCCTGCGATGCGGCAATGGGAATCAGGCGTTTCGGCTGCTTGCCCGCTTCCGTTTCAAATTCGGAATCATCACGGCAAAGATTAGCAGCAAGCCGATAATAATGAGCAGCGTTTGGGCGGATACATTAATAAGACCTAAACCGTAGCGGAGATATCCGATCAGGAAGACGGCAAGTACGGCGCCGATCATTCTTCCTTTTCCTCCGGCTGTGCTCACTCCGCCGAGAACGGCCATCGCAATCACATCCAGCTCATAGCCTGTTGCGATATTTGGCCTTGTGCTGCCCATTCTTGAAGTCAGGAACAAAGCGGTTACGGCGGCCATCAAGCCTGCGAGCATGAAGATGATAATCTTGATTTTATCCACCTGCACGCCGGAGTACCGGCTTGCCGTCGGATTGCTGCCCATGGCATACACTCTTCTTCCGAACGTCGTCTTATGGAGAAGCAGACCGAACAAGACGGCGAATACCGCAAAGACGATTAATATAAACGGAATGTCTCCGACATAACCCCAACCCAAGTAGCTGAACCATTCCGGAAACTTCCCCGCGGCCTGATCCTCCAGAATGATATAGGCGATGCCGCGGTATATGATCATGGTAGCGAGCGTCACGATAACGGACGAAAGCTCCTTGAACTTCACAATCAGAATGCCGTTGATCAATCCGCTCAGCAGACCGACCGCAAGGCAGATCGCCATAGCAAGCGGCATCGGGACGCCTTGACTGTACAGATCCGCCATGACAACCGAAGACAAGGCGACAATGGAGCCTACGGAAATATCGATATCCGCCAAAATAATGACGAATACCATCGGCAGTACGATAAACGCCTTATCCAAAAAGCTCATCGTGGCATCGCGCAGGCTGTCGTAATTCCAGTAGTACTCCGACAGATTGATATTCATCACGGTGACGGCAATAAACAAAACGACCAGCATCCATTCCCATTGGAGGAAAAAGCCTTTAAGAGAGAAAGGTTTCTTGTTTGCAATCATTCTCGGTTCCATCGCTTATATTTTCCTCCTCATCAGATTGTTCCGGTCGATTCCGCGCTTCACCACGGCATTGATGATGACGGCGACAAGAATAATCGTCCCTTGAATCCACATTTGCCAGAACGGCGAGACATTGATCATCGGCAGCGCATTGTTCAGAATGCCAAGCAGCACGGTGCCCAGAATAATGCCGGATATCTTGCCCGATCCTCCGGCGATGCTGACGCCTCCGAGCACGCAGGCCGCAATGACGTTCAGCTCATAGCCCGCTGCGGTATCGCCTTGGGCGGATGCGAATTTGGAAACCCACAATACGCCGGCCAGACCGGAAAGGCCGCCCATGATGCTGTATACGAGCCATAATATTTTCCCTGTTTTGATCCCGCTGATTTGAGCCGAATCGGGATTGCTCCCAACCGCGTAGATTTGTCTCCCTGTCCGGGTATGATTGACAAAGAAATACGCGGCGACATAAATGACGATGGCGATAAAAACCAGGTTATTGATGCCCAGAACGGAGCCCGTGGCGATTTGTTTGAAGCTGTCCGGCATTTGATGGGCGCTGACCCATTTCCCTCCGCTTGCCTGATAAGTTAATCCGCGAAACACGTTCATCATGCCGAGCGTAGCGATAATCGGCAGTATTCCCATCCTGGAGACGAGAAAGCCAAGCGCCATTCCGCATACAAGACCGACCGCCACGCCCAGCAGCAGGGCTATCATAGGATTCAAATCCGGGTATTCATATACCGTTAAGGCCGCAATCATCCCCGACAAAGCCAAGGTTGCGCCGATCGACAGATCGATCCCGCGGGTGACGATAACGAGCATCATTCCGATCGTCAGTATACTTAAGATGGCCGTATTCGTCGCAATGTCATTGATGTTCTCCCATGACAGGAAGCTCGGATTGCGAAGCTGTACGCCTAAGGAAAGCAAGACGATAAACCCAAGCAGTCCCAGCTCTCTGAATTTTCCTATGTTTGCACTAAACGATTTTTTGGGAAATCCGGCATTATGCGGCGCAGGTTCCAAAGCAGCGTTCGCCAAGCCTCTCTCGTTCATATCGTTGCCCACCTTTAAAGTTGTTCCGCCAGCGGCGCTTCATCGACCATGGATGCCTGAAGAATGGCCTCCTGCGTAATTTCGTCCCGCTCCAGCGTAGCCGCCACCCTGCCTTCCCGCATCACGGCAACCCGGTCGCACATCCCGATGATTTCCGGCATTTCGGAGGAGACCATAATAATACCGTAACCGCTGCAGGCGAGCTCGCTGATCATTTCATAAATCGCCGATTTCGCTCCCACATCCACGCCTTTGGTCGGTTCGTCGAGAATGAGAATGTCAAGATCGGCGGTCAACAGCTTGGCGAATACGACCTTTTGCTGGTTTCCGCCGGAAAGAGAACTTACCAGATCGAATATGCTGCCTGCTTTTACATTCACTTTCTCCGCCAGCCGCTTGGTCGTTTCCGCTTCTGCCGCCGGATTCAGCATTCCTCTTTTGGACCATTTCCGCAAAGAAGGAAGCGTAATATTACGGCCGATCCCCCACTGCAGCACGAGGCCTTGCTTTTGCCGGTCTTCCGGCAAATATCCAATGCCATGCTTCATCGCGTCGAGCGGGCTCTTCACGCGCAATACTTTCCCTTTAAGCAGCACTCTGCCTTTATCGTAAGCCGAAATGCCGAACAAAGCTTGGCATACCTCCGTGCGGCCGGCTCCGACCAATCCGGTCAGCCCCATAATTTCGCCGCGCCGGAGCGTGAAGGTGACATCCGCGAAATATCCCGTTTGCCCGAGCCCCTCCACCGCCAGCAGCTCTTCGCCGACAACCGATTCCTTCTTCGGGAACAGCTGCGTAATTTCGCGTCCGACCATCGCTACGATCAGGTCAGGGTTCGCTATTTCATCCACATCCCATGTGCCGATATATTTGGAATCTCTGAACACCGTCACCTTGCTTGCCAGTCGGTACATGTCCTCGAAACGGTGCGATATAAAAATAACGGATTTCCCTTGCTCCCTCAGCTTATCGACAATCCGGTACAATTCTTCGCTTTCGTTTTTGGTCAACGCGGCCGTCGGCTCATCCATAATGATAATTTTCGCATCAAGAGAAAGCGCTTTCGCGATTTCGACGATTTGCTGCTCCGCTACGCTAAGCGCGCCCATTTGCGTCTTTGGACTGAAGGAAGCGCCGAGCTCCCGCAAGAGGCTTCCGGCTTCCGCGTGCATGTTGTTCCACAGGATCCGTTTCGTTAAGCGCCCGATTTTCTCATGACCCATAAAAATATTTTCCGTAACGCTAAGATCCGGATAGCAGGTAACATGCTGATAAATAGCGGCGATCCCCGCTTTCTTCGATTCATTCGGGGTTTTGAACTCCACCTTCCGGCCATCGAGATATATTTCACCCTCATCAGGCTGGTAGACACCGGTGATGACCTTGATAAAGGTCGATTTTCCCGCGCCGTTCTCGCCCATGAGCGCGTGAACCTCTCCCGGTTTCAGCTTGAAGTACACATTGTCGAGCGCTTTAACGCCCGGGAATATTTTGGTGATGCCGTTAAGTTCAAGAACAAATTCGGCCATCGCAGTTCCCCCCTCACCACTTGATTATCTCTTTCTTATCGTTCTATCATAATCGTCTTCCGGCTTCGGCAGTAGGAGACATCTTTCGGGTAGGGGGGAGAATATTCCGTTTCTGCCGCGCGCAGCAAAAAAAAGAGCAGGCGAATGGCCTGTCTCTTGAGCGCGTTTCCTATATTCCCCCATATGTGCAAGCTTCAACGGAGCATCTGTTCCCGGTATTTGGATGGCGATTGCCCTGCCCATTCCTTGAACAGCTTGCTGAAATATTTGACATCCTGATAGCCGATCCGGTCACATACCTCCTGAAGCTTGATATGCGGGTCGCGCAGCAGTTCCTTTGCTCTCTCTATTCTTAGCCTGGTCGCATAATTCAGTACCGTCTCCCCCGTCTGGATCTTGAAGCAATGACAGAAGTACGTCGGATTCATATACACGGTATCGGCAATTTTCTTTATGGTCAAATCGTTTGCCAGATTCGCGCGGATCCAAGCCTTTGCCTGTTCGACCGGCTTAGCGCGGTCGCTTTGGCGCGATGACTCGATTTCGCCGATCACATGCGCGATCAGCTTGTCGATTTCGCTCTGAAGCTCTCGCAGGTTCGCGGACTTCTTCAATATTTGCCCGACTCCTTCGAGTGAAATGACCGGGTCGGCATCGTCATAGCCTGCCGGCGCGACGGAATGAATAAGAAGGAATACATTCTGAACCGTGCGCTGAATGAGAACGGGGGACTCCATCCGCTCAAGCTCCCGGAAAATATGATTCGAATGCCCCAGCGCTTCCGCAAGTTCCGCTTGTTCGACCGCTTGCCTCAGCCGCCCGGAGATCGGGGCGATATCGCCATGCTCGCGGTCCTGCGTTTTGTCTGCCGCCATCTCTTCGGAATCCTTCTTGAACATCCGGTTCCCGCCGTAGACCAGCCTATAATTGATCAAGGACAAACATTGCCGCTTCGCATCGGTCAGCAAGTACAAATCTTCAATCACTTCCCCATGCGCGATTGAAGCCGAGAAGGGCGTATAGATCCGGATAGCCGAACGGATGCGCTCGGATAAGTCCTCGGCGCCGGCAAGAAGCTTCTCCTCCTCGCCGGGACTGTAGAGCAGCGTCCAGAAATCCGAATTGCCGCCTCTCCAGCACCAGCTTTGCCCTTCCGAATCCGGGAGATGGTTTGCCACCACTTCGCCCATAATATTTTCCAGCGCGTAGAAATACGCTTCCCAATCCTTGAGCGTGTAATTGCGCGTCTTGACCGGCAGCGTGTCCAGACTGACATACATCAGAAGATAGCGGCCCTTCGGAAATTCCTCCACCCAATAGCCAAGACGCGTAAGATCGACGCCGGGGGAAGTCGTATAGCTCAGCGTCTGCGTCTGCCGCGTCCGCCGCAGCTTCTCCGCCTTCCGCTCCAATTCATCCCATTTCCGGAGCTGGGTACGGTCATTCGAAATTTTCTTTTGCACCTCCGCCATACGGCTGCTGAACTGCTCGCGGTCCAGCGGCTTGAGCATATAATCGACCGCTCCTTCACGCAAGGCGGTTTGCAGGTAATGGAAGTCGTCGAATCCGCTGATGACCAGCGGAAAGAAGGGATACTTCTTACCGGCTTCCTTAATAAGCGTTAGACCGTCCATCTCGGGCATCCTCACGTCGGTGATCAACAGATCGATGGCGCCATCAGTACGCTCGATATATTCAAGCGCTTCCTTGCCGTCGGACAATGTCGCTACGACTTCCCACTGGTCGCCGCAGCCACGGAGCAGCCGCTCGATCCCTCTCCGGATTCGCGGTTCATCGTCTACGATTAACGTTCTGATCGTCTGCATGCCGTTCAACCCCCATTTTCGCTGCTTACTGCCGCTTCTGACATGATCAGCACCGGAATCCGCAAAATCACTTCCGTCCCTTTGCCGTAAATGGTGTGCAGCTGGACGCCGTAGTCCGAACCATGCAGCATGACAATTCTTGCATTCACATTCGTCAGGCCGAACCCGGAATCCTTCCCGGCAAGCGTCTCCGTACGGAAAGCATGCTCCAATTCGCTTAGCCGGTCGGATGGAATGCCGGGACCGTCGTCGCGAATCCGGAACACGACGTCCTGCTTGCCGGAACGGGCCCCGAATTCCCGGTTGACGCTAATATGGATGTTCACCCCTTTGCGGGCTGAAAGACCGTATTTGATTGCATTCTCCACTATCGGCTGCAGAATGAAGTTGGGGCTGTATAACGGCTGGTCGTCCCCTCCCTCGACGTTCTGTACGATCTCAAACGCCAGACGGTCTTCAAATCTGAATTTCTGGATCGTCATATAATCCCTGACATGCCGAACCTCTAGGGCGATTGTAACGAATTTCGATTTATTGCTGACCGAAAAGCGCAGCATCCGTCCGAGCAGCGTCACCATCTCCACCACCGTCTCCTTTTCCCCCTCCTCGACGGCCATACCGATCGTTTCCAGCGTATTGTACATAAAATGGGGGTTGATTTGCGATTGAAGCGCGTAAAGCTCGGCTTCCTTCTGACGGATTTCGATCTCGTAATTTTTTTGGACAAGCTCCCTGATTTGCGCAATCATCGCATTGAAGCTGTGCGCAAGCGTACCGACCTCGTCTTTGTTCTTCACCTTTAGGTCCACCTTCAGGTTACCGGTTTCCACCTGCTTCATCAGCCTGGTCAGCTGCTTGAGCGGACGCGTCAAGTTGAGGGAAAACATGACCGCAATGATCGAGCTGACGATGACAATGCCGATAAGGACCGTAATCGTGACATACCGGAAGAGATCCGTCCGTTCCGTCAAATACTTCAAAGGTATGCTGTGAACCAGTATCCAGTCCAATCCGGCAAATTCGCTGACGCTGACCAGCCGCGGGCCCTCTGCGTCACTCGTGCGGAAGCTGCCGTTCAAGATCGGATAGCTGCCGATATTGCTGTCGAAACTTCCGATCTTTTTCGGATCCGTATGGTAAATCAGTTCTCCGCCGCCGTTCATTACCCAAAGATCGGCTTCGTCATTCTGCTCGAAGTTGCTTAGAATGGCATCAATGAACGAAAGCTGCACGGCAATGAACATCGTGCCCAGATTTTTGCGGTTGTCCACGTCGTTGATTTGTTTCATGACGAGAACGTACGGCACGTTGTTTGTGAACCTCATCCCGATCTCGCTTGGAAGAATCATCTTCGCTTTGCCCCGCAGATCGGGATCCTGTCCGTACGGAACCGGCGAACTGCTCCAATCCAGTCCGGAGTAACTCATCTTGGTGCTCTGAAACAGCCGGTTCTTGGACAACAGAAATACGCCGATCACATCGGTATTGTTTCCGTTGATATACGTTCTTGCCAAGTAGCTGTTCATCGTAAATTGATCCTTGTTCAAATCGGAATGATTCTGGTACGAATCCTTGCGTAAAATAGCGATAATATCGCCGGAGTTGAACAGGGAATCCGGCAGCGTCGTCAGCTCTTCCATCTGCTTCTGAATATTCGTGTTCGCTTGGACGAGAAACTTGGGCATATATTCGCCGATTTGCTCCTCTATCGATTTCGTATACTGCGAATAAGAAATGTAGCCTAACAAAAACATCGGGATAACCGTCAACAGCATATAGGTAACGATCAGCTTCGTGCTTAACCGGTAGTGGCGGAATCGGAGTCTCTCCATCAGCTCAGAAATCATATTGATCCACGTTTTCCTTTGTAAAATCGACAGGCTCGCCCATGATGACATGATCCCCGTTCACTCTGATATTGCCTACATTATCGATATCCTGACCGTTGTATGGCTTCTTGCCATCCAGCAAGTTTTTGGCCAAGACCACAGTCAAGTAACCGAGCTTCTTGGGACTCCACAATGTGGCAACCTGCGCGGATCCGTCGTGCAAATATCCGGCCATTAGGGTCGGAGTCGACAGTCCGACGGTCTTGACCCTGCCAAGCATGCCGGCTTCCTTCACCGCTTGGGCCGCAGCCGGAGGGGCAACGGATGAAATGCCGATGATGCCGGCCAAGCCGGGATGGTCGGCCAACAGCCGGCTTGCGGCTTCGTAGGCTCTCTGCGGATCGTCATCGGTTGCCGTTATTTCCAGCAGCTTCATGCCCGGATAAAATTCCTGCTGCTGCGCTAACATCCATTTGATCCACTCGTTTAACGTTGCCGCCGACGCGGAGCCCGTCATAATGGCAAACTCGCCTCTCTCGGCCGTATTCCAAGCAAGTGTGTCCATCAAATGTCTTCCTAGCGTTTCCGGATCTACCATATTGACAAAAAACTGCCTGCCTTCCCGTACCGTATCCGAATCCCAGGTGATAATTTGGATCCCCTTTTGTTTGGCTTCCATCAAGACCGGCAGCAGCTTCTCCGGATCGTTGGCCGATATGGCAAGCGCATCGACTTGCCGGTCGATCAGATCCTGGATGATCTTGATTTGCCGCTGCGTATCGGCAATCGGAGGCCCCTCGTAGATGACTTCGACTCCCAGATCCTCGGCGGCTTCCATTACTCCGGTCTCGACGACATTAAAATAGGGGATATCCATCACTTTCGGTACGACCCCGATGATATAGTCTGATTCATTATTTTTGGCCGCATAAGAACTTGGAGCGGAAGAAGGGCCGGACTCCATCGAATAAATGACCTTATACCCTCCTTTGGAGGGCGCATCCAAGCAAGCGCTTACAAATACTAGCGACAGCAGGATCATATGCAAACGCAGCAATCGATTCATGCGCGAGTCTCCTCTACCCCTTCTTGAAAATTATATTAAAGATAACATTCCCGTCGTTTCTAAGGCAAGCGCCGGATTTTTACAGGTTCCGAGGCAGAGCCCGCTCTTACCCTTCATGCTCCGAATCAACCTTATACCGGCGTCCCCGTCTTAAGCAGGAGATGCCAATCAATTACTACTAACGCAAAAATCCCCGAACCCTCTGTCTGGCAGGGGTTTCGGGGATAGCTTATTTCATTTGATCGCGCCAGCCGTAATTCCGCTTGCGATTTGCCGCTGGAAGATCATATACATCACGAGTACCGGAACGATCGTAATCAGAAGGGCTGCGAACAGCGGTCCCCACTCTGTACGATACTGCATCTCTGCCTGCATAACTCCTATTTCCACCGGCAGCGTGTATTGGGCCGGATCGTTAATTAATATCGTACCTACGATGTATTCGTTCCAAATGTTCAAGATATTGACGATACCTATCGTAATCAAGCCTGGTTGAGACAACGGGAGCATGACCCGAAAGAACGTTCCGTAATAAGAAGCCCCGTCAACGATTGCCGCTTCTTCCAGCTCCTTCGGCAACGATTTGAAAAATCCGATAAGAACAAAAATGCCGAATGCAAGCAAGCTGGAGGTATACACGAGTATCAGGCCAAGCTTTGTATTAATCAAGCCCATCGAATTCATCAAGAAGAATAGAGGAATCAGCGCTAATACAAACGGAACCATCATAGAAGAGATATAGAGAAGGAACAAAGCGTTGCTGCCTCTAAACGTATATCTCGCCAGCACGTAAGCCGTTGTTGCCGACAACAGCAGCGCCAGACCTGTCGAGCCAATGGTAACAACAAGCGAATTGACGAAATACGCATTAAAATTATATTTACTCCACACATAGGAGAAATTTGACCATAACAGCGGGAGCTCGGGCAGAGCCCAAGGCGCATTTAAGAAAAATTGTTCGTTATTCTTTAGAGAATCCAGCAAGGTCCATAAGAGCGGGTACAATACCGATACGCCCCATAGGATCAAAATAGCATAAATAATCAGCTTAGCGACCGGATTTTTAATCTTCAAGTTCATCTCCTGCTCCTCCTTAGCTCATCTCTACGGTATCATGGCGCATTAACCGCTGCAGAGCGATTGTCGTGATTAACGACAGGACCAGGATGACAAATCCTATCGAAGCCCCATATCCGAAATGAAATTGCCGGAATGCCATTTGGTATAAATAGGAGCCCATAACCTGAGTGCTGTTATCCGGTCCGCCCTCCGTCATGATCCACACGATCACGAAGGAACCGTTCAGGGTGGTCATCATGATGTTCAGGATGGATACTTTTATTTGCTCCCAGGTGAGAGGAACGGTAATGCTCCAAAATTGCTTCCACTGGCCCGCGCCTTCTATGTTGGCCGCTTCGTAATACGATTCAGGGATACTCTGGATGGCCGCGATCAGAAGAATCATATAAAAACCGATGCCCGCCCAAATGGCCGGGGGCAGGAGCATCCAAATCGTATGATCGGGAAAGCCCAGCCAGGTGATCGAGACTTTTTCCTTTGTGAATAACGACAGAAACGCATTCAGGAAGCCGATTTGCGGATTATATATAAAATTCCACAATACGCCGATAACAACGACGGAAATGACATTCGGAATAAAGAAGATCGACCGGAAAAAACCGGCCAGTCTAAAGCCAAAACGGGTAAGCGCCACGGCGAAAAACGTCGCAAGAAGCATAATGCCGGCCACCTTGCCCGCAACCAGAAAATAATCGTTGCCGATCGCCCTCCACACAATGGGGTCATGAAGCATCTCTTTGAAATTATCCAAGCCGATGAACGTTTTTTTATCCGACATGCCGGACCATTCGAAGAAAGAATAATACAAGCCTTGTACGACAGGATAAATGGTGAATACGCCAAAAAAGATCAGCGTTGGGATGATAAATGATGCGATAAATACGTTTCTCTGCCATTTTGCCGTTCCTGCGTTCATACTTCCCATCCCTTTCGAGTCTACTCGCAGGATGCGATCGGGGCGGTATAACCGATACCCCGACCACCTCCGCTTCAGTTCTGTCGAAGGCTAATTATTTGCTAACCTTCTTCACTACGTCAGTAACCCTCTTCACCCATTCTTCAGGCGTAATCGTATTAATGGTTAGCGCATCCGTCGCATCCATCATCGCCTTATCCACGTCGGCGTTATAGGTGATCGTCGGGATAACGATCGTGTTCGGGTCCGTCAAATATTTCGCGGCATCCTTAACAAAACTCGGAGCATTGGAGGAGCTGATGTCGCCTTTGATGTTCGAAGGCGCGCCGCTGAGCTCCGCCCACTGCGAAGCTTGCTCTTTGGAGAAAATAAATTGCAGGAATGCTTTAGCCGCTTCTTTGTTCTTGCCGTTCTTAGCGATGGCTACCGTTGCCGTGGAGGTGTTGGCAACCACTTTGCCGCCCGCTTCCTGCGTCACCGAAGGAATGAATCCAAAGTCGAAGCCTTCCGGAACATCCTTCGCCATCTCGTTAGGCAGCCACAGTCCGTTCGGGATAAAAGCGTCTTTATTTTGCAGGAACAGCATTTGCGAATCGGTATGATTGATTTGAATGGAAGCCTTATCGATGAAGCCTTTATCGCGTAAGGCAACGATCTTGTTCAGAGCGGCAAGAACGGCAGGGCTCTCGAAGGCCTCTACTTTATTGGCTGCCATATCTTGAAGAATGGTGAAATCATTATTATTCGCCGTCACGATTGCAGGAAACAGGATCGAGCCGTTGATATAGTACGGGTATTTGCCCGTGTGAATGAAAGGCGTAATGCCGTCGGCTTTGATCTTATCGCTTACGGCAAGGAAAGACGGGAAGTCGGTCGGTTCAGCCCATCCTTTGTCCTGGAAGAGCGCTTTGTTCCAAAACACGCCCCAAGAGTTCAAAACGAGCGGGATATTATAAACTTTACCGTCGAATTGCTGCGCGGGCTGGGCAAGGATTTCGGTAATCAATTCACCGTCGATATTTTTGGCATCCTTCAGCCAATCCGTCAAATCCTCGAGCTGCCCATCCTCTACCATTTGGCGGTCATTGAGGACCGGACCGTCGATGTACACGAAATCAGGAGGATTGCCGCCGATCCAGCGGGGTCTGTTTTGATCGTTTATTTTTGGTCCCGCGGATTCTTTAATGTTCAGCTCAGGGTTCGCGGTCTGGAAATCAGCAATAACCTTCTTCCACCATTTGTCGCCGTACCCGCCGACGAAATATTGAATTTCGAAGTCGCCCGTCAGTTTGGCCGTCTCGTTCCCGCTATCAGGCGTACTTGTAGATTCAGAGGCAGGCGCGGAATTAGACGGCTTATTGGACGACTCCCCCTTGTTAGAACCGCTGCAACCCGCTAGCGATACGGCGGCCAACATAACGGCGATCCCAAGCGCTGCAATCTTTTTCTTCGTAATCATCAAAGAAAACCCTCCCGTGAATGATGTTTTTACGCTTTACCGATGAGCTCCAAATCGAACTCTTGCGTGTCATTTCATCATAAATGGGGAGGGCTGCAATCTCTATTGAATATCTTCCATAGATTCTTTACTATCTTCTCTTCTGTGAGCTTCCAGCTGACTGCTCTTGCTTTCGGCGAATTGCTGAAGCTGGTCCAGCGCCGCTTGCGGGGTAAGGTGCTCGTATAGGACAGCGTCTCCCAGCTTGCGGGCATAATCCAGCACAGCCTGCCAGGAGGGCTCCTTCACCGGATAAAAATTCGCTTTGCTTAATGCTTCCAGGTCGCTCTTCATGACTTCATCCTGCTCTGACAAATGAGCGCCTACCGTCATAGTAGCCGGGAGAAACCCTTCTTTTTTAATCATTTCTTCATAGGCCCGATCGTCATAGAGGAAGTCGAGAAACTTGGACAACGCTTCTTGGTTTGTGTGATCCGTCTTGAAGGAAACAAGCACGTCATGCACGCCGAAGGTTATGGGAGGCATACCGTCCTTCACGGGTATCGGGCCCTTCCCCCATTGAAGCTCCGGAAACTCCTTAGGGACGACGGAAGAGAAATAATTGCCGGATATCATCATGGCAAGCCGTCCCCCGCCCAATATCCGCTGCTTCTCGTCGCGAGTCGTGACGGTTGGCTCCGGGTCGGTCAAGCCTTTATCAAACAGCTCTTTAAGAAAAGAGACTCCTTCCCTATTGGCCGGTGAATTAATATTCCACTTCCCGTCTTTTATCCACTCTCCGCCCGCGCCGAAAAAAACATAAGACAAAGACGCCTGCGTCTCATTATCCGTCAGGTCAACCCCGAACCCTTCCGCCGTTCCGAGCGCTTTGATTTTGCGTGCGGCCCGCTCCAGCTCGGACCATGTTGCCGGAGGGGAGGCAATACCCGCCTTCCGGAACAGCTCCTTGTTATAATATAAATTTCTCGTGGTGGCTACGTATGGGAGGGCATACTGTACCCCGTTCATCTGATCCATCTCCACTAAATTCGGGTACAGCTTACCCGCAAGCTCGGGAGAGATAATCTCCCCCAAATCATTAAGCAAGCCATCCTGCGCATAATGGGCATACACATTGGTGTTCAGAAGATCGGGAGGCTGATTCTTGCTAATCATCGACGTATAGATCCCATCGAGAATATCCCAGTTGGCTACTTGCAGCTCAACATCGATTAAAGGGTTTTTCCGTCCAAACTCTTTAACAAGCTTTTCGAGCAGCGGCTTCGTTTCCGTACTATATTCGGCGGCGACAAAGCGGATTAATGCCCGCTCCTCCTTCGGAGCCGCAACAGGCTCCGAACCCGTTTCCATACACGAAGAGAGAACGAGCGCGATAAGTAGAAAGACGACGGATGGCACCACAAGAGGCTGCAATCGGCGAGATTTTCGCTGCATAGGTTATCTTATCCTTCCAAGAGGAGTCTACTTGCTATTGATAAACGGGAACAGCAGCTTCTGATTCTCGGTTGTATACATATTTTCTTTCGTAATCACATTTGACTCCATATAGGTAATCGGATTGGTTTTGTCGCCCTCTATGAGCTTTAACGCCGTTTTCACTCCGAGGTAGCCCATATTGAAGGGCTTCTGCACAATGGATGCTTTTATAATGCCGGCCTCCAGCAATTGAACCTCGTCGCCGGTGCTGTCAAAGGCGATTAGACGTATATCGTCCGCTCTGTTCTGTTCCTTCAACACCCTGGCCACGCCCAACGAGGCAGATTCATTTAGCGTGATGAACGTATTAATGGGGGAGCCGCTTGTGATCAGCTGCTTGGCGATCAGATAAGCCCGATC
Organism: Paenibacillus harenae DSM 16969; assembly: GCF_000422465.1. Taxonomy (GTDB): domain Bacteria; phylum Bacillota; class Bacilli; order Paenibacillales; family Paenibacillaceae; genus Pristimantibacillus; species Pristimantibacillus harenae. The sequence goes on from NZ_AULV01000015.1 coordinate 240,495, forward strand.
CTCGGATTGATCAGCATAATAGATTCCCATCAAGCTATCCTTGTAGTCGGCAAGAGCGAGCTGCATGCCTACCAGCCTTTCCTCGGAAACGGCTGAATTCTCGTTATCGCTAATCAAAGCCAGGACGGGATGACCGTTTGTTTCCTTAATGGAGGTTTGGCCCGCCAGCCGTCCTGCTTCGAAGTGATTGCTGGAGACGACTACGGGAGAAGGCTGCATATTCGGCGATGAATGAATAACGACTAATTTAATGCCTGCTTCACGCGCTTTCGCCAGAACGGCCGGCATCCGGTCATCCTTGATGGGGGCTATAACAATAGCATGCGGCTTTCGTTCGATCGCCGCTTCCAATATTTGAATTTGGGCATCTGCACCCTCTTCGGAAAGAGGACCTTCCACGCTTACATTCAGCCCCATCTCTTTGGCCGCCGCTTCCGCTCCCTTATGGACAGCCTGCCAGAAGTCAAGTTGGACGTTTAAGGTCTCAAGAATAACCGTCACCCTTCTTTCCCCGTGGCTGACGCCGGAGAAAAACTTGAAATTAAATACAGCATATACAGCAAGGACAATAATGGCCAGGACCAGCCAAAGGGTATATCGATGCTTCCGCATTTGCTTTCGCCCCTTAATCGAGTTTGGGAATCACGATCGTAATACAGGTACCTTCTCCGATTTCGCTGCGAATTTGGATACCGTATTCGTAACCAAAATAGAGTTTGATCCGCTCATCGACGTTGCGGATGCCGATGCCTTGATCACGATTATCTTCCTCATTGCTGAAGAGGAGCCGTCCCTGCTGCTCCGGCGTCATGCCATGTCCGTTATCCTCAACTTCAAATACGATCTGATCCCCCGATGCTCTCCCTCGAATCGTTATCCGTCCGTCTTCTATGCCGTACATATTGCGAATACCGTGGTAAATCGCATTTTCGACAAAGGGTTGAAGCAGTATCTTCAGAGTCTTATAGCCGAGAATAGATTCATCAATATCGATTTCATAACGAAGCTCCTCGTTATAACGCATTTTTTGTATAAGCAAATAATTCGTAATATGCTCCAGTTCCACCCGAATCGGCACCAGCTCTTGATCCTTCGTGATGCTTGCGCGGAATAGCTTGGCCAGGGCGGCAGTCATCAGAACGACCTCTTCATGCTGCTTCTGCTCGGCCATCCAAACGATGGAATCAAGCGTATTATACAGAAAATGGGGATTGATTTGCGCTTGAAGCAGCAGAAGCTCGCTCTTTCGCTTGTTCTCCTGGTTCCGGATCGTCTCCTCCATCAAAAATTTGGTTCTGCTGACCATTAAATTAAACGACCGGCCCAGCTGTCCAATTTCGTTCATTTGACCGATTTTGGTCTGAATATCGAAATTCCCTTTCTCCACCTGCTTCATATCCGACTGCAAGACCTTAATCGGCTTCGATAACCGGTGGGACAGCCCGATGGAGATCAGCAAGGAAATCGCTAAACCGAATAAAGAATAAAAAATAATCGAATTGCGCAAATCGTCTTTACTGGTAATCAGATCGTCCGTATAGGCGACGCCGGCGATTCTCCATCCGAAGTTCGTATCCTGGACGGAATAGATGCGCTTGCCGTCTCCTTGGTTAACGACGAATGATTGACCATTTGAAACCTGAAGAACCTCCTTAATCCGTTCGGTCCTTAATTTACTTTCGATCAGCTGCTGCTGAGGGTGATATACGAGGTTTCCCTCGTTGTCAACGATAAAGAGGTAGCCTTTTTGGCCAAGATTAATGTTGCTGCAAATATCGTTTATGACACTGAGGTTCAGGTCCACAAGGAGTACGCCTTCGGCCGTTATGCCATCCGTGCTCTTAAGCTCCCGGCTCAAGGACACTACCCAGCGGTATTCATTCTCGATTAAATTCTGCACGTGAGGCGCGGAAATGACCGATTTGCCGCCCGCTGCCTTTGCCATCTGGTACCATGCTTGATCCTGCAGCCGCGTGTTCGGATTTAAGCTTGTAATTCTTCGGTCGGATACAAATCTGCCGTTATACCCGTATACCATAATGGACGCGATGTCCTTGCGGGTGTACAAGATCGCCTGGAATAAGTCGGAAATCCGTTTCTCGTACGTACGCCGATTCTCTTCGCTAATGAAGCTGTTGTCGGACAGATAATACTTGACGTCCTTGTTTGTTAAAGCGAGCAGCGAGATATTTTCCATGTTATCCACATAGGATTGGATGTTCAAATTAACCTGCTTTATAATCTCTTCAATGTATCCTTTCGAGTTCCTCTCGACGGCAGCGACGGATACCTGATAGCTTACCAGACTTGTTAATACGATTGCTGCCAATATTAATAGGGAAAATGCCAAGGAGATGTGGGATTGAATGCTTTTTAGCGGGAATAAAGGAAAGAAACGGTCTTTCAGCATGTTAGTCCCCGCTCTCCTTTATTTGTTTATCCCGATAATCCTTCGGTGCGGCTCCCGTGTGCTTCTTGAATAAAATACTGAAATAATTCGGGTCCTTGTAACCGACCAGATCGGCGATTTCATACAATTTCAACGTTGTGTTATGAAGCAATTCCTTCGCCTTGGCGATTCGTACGCCGGTCAAATATTCGACAAAGGTCTCTCCCGTATGCTGCTTGAATATAAGGCTGAAATAGCTTGTACTCATCAGAACGTGACGGCATAAGTCCTGCAGCGACATCTTCTCATTCGCATAGTTCATATGAATATATTCTACCGCCCGATGAATTTGCATGTTCGTCAAATAGTTGCGGTTATCCCTAATGATAGAGATGACGGAGCTTACCACTTCCTTTAACCAAACCTCGATATCATCCAGCGTCTTGAATCTGGACACATTCATCAGCTGTATTTGATGATCGAAGGTTGGCTCCCGCTCATGTATAGTCAGCTCCTGAATAGAGTTCATCAGAGATAAAACGACTTTCTGCATTTGCAGCATGCACGCCTCTACCGGAACCAATGCGTTCTTTAGCTCCGCTACTCCCGTCTCGATCAGCTCGTTCGCCTCTTGAATGGCTCCTGTTTTCACGGCTGCGGCCAGCTTGCGGTCTAAGTCCAAGCTCAGCGGCATGGATATCGAAGGTTTGCCTTCGATATCCATAATATGGAGTACCCGGTTTTTCCCTAATAGAAAGCGGTAATCCAGAACAGACAACGCGCTCCTGTAGGAAACCGGAAGCTGTTCGGCATTCATGCAGGTTCTGCCGATTCCGACCGTAACCGTGAACTTCAAATACTTCTCGATATGATAGCGCACTTCCTCTGCAAGAGAAAGTACCCGTTCATACATGAGACTCTCGTTTTCTTGTCCGAAAACAATCGCGACCATCCGTTCCTCACGGGTACGAAACGTAAGCACATGATCCCGTTCAAGCGTCTCCTGAAAAATATCAAATGCGGCAAACCTCAAAAACTCGGCATCAAGCTCGTAGAAAGGAAGATCCCGCTCTCCGAAATCGTCGATATCCGCTACCATGACCAAATACAGGGGCGATACGGGCGGAAGGCTGAAATACGCGAATCGCTCTTCGATTTCCGCTTTGCTGAGCCCTACCGCGACCAGACGTTCAAGGAACCGCTCCTTGAGCAGCGGAAGACTTTGCTCCAATTGATGATTTAACCTGCCGAGATCCTCGCGGCGCTGCATCTCTTCGTCCATCTCCGATTTAATCCGGCCCAGCAGAAGACGTATTTCCTGCGCCGTGACCGGCTTTAAGACAAAATCGGATATCTTAAGCCGAATCGCCTGCTGGGCATATTCGAATTCGTCAAACCCCGTTAATATAATCATCTTGATATACGGAAACTGCGCAGAGATCAATCCGGCTAACTCTAATCCATCCATAAACGGCATGCTAATATCCGAGATAACCAGCTCCGGCCTGTCTAACTCTACCGCATCCCAAGCTTCCCGGCCATTTGCGTAAGAGCCAATCAATTCAAAGCCATGCTCATTCCAATTAATCGTATTTTTTAATCCGTTCCGGACTACCGCTTCATCGTCGACAATGATCACTTTGTACATCGAAGCCTCTCCAGTCTGTTGGAATCAGGATACGCATGAAAACAATATACAGCCATTATGCATGAGAATATGTCTGCTTACAATTGCCCTGTTAGGCGCATTGAAAAAACCCGACCTGATAGGGCCGGGTTCCAATAACGCAACGGGATTGAAAGCTGCAAACCAGAGCGCGGTTTGCATTCGGTTTTGTAAGCTCAAGTTCAATTTTTTCAATTCGGTCCAGCCCGTTTTTGACCGTGTCTGCGATAACGAGAGCATCCTTTTTGTCGCTCCGGTAATTTTTTCAATGAGTTGATTTTGTGCATATATTATTGGATTAGTGAGTATTTTCTTTATTAAAAATGCGCTCACTAATCATTCGAAGAAACGAAGCCCATTGTTGCTGGAATTCGGGTTCTTCCAAAGTATGTCCTGTGATCATACGAGTTACATTGCTATATAGCAGGGGATAAATTGTGAGACTAGAGAGCATTAAGGTAATTAACGCTGGATCCAACTCTTCGGGAACCAGCCCCATCTCCTGTTTGGATTTCATATCTTCGTTATAAGATTGCAAGATCTTCTTTCTCATTTCTTCCCCGTTTACATTTTCAGGAATTATATCGATGGCTTCCCAAGCCGTAAACTTTAAAAACTCCCTCAAGTTTTCGAGATTGACTTTAAGTCGAAATTCTGCAATATGCACAGGATTAGCCGGTAATGTAAGATGTCCGGTTGGTAGCGATGTAAGAAATTCGTGAATCGTCTCATTTATAAGTTGATCTTTTCCTTTAAAGTAATGATAGATTAGTTGCTTATTGACCTCGGCTCGTTTCGCGATCGATTCAATTCTAGCACCCGTGTATCCTTTCTCGAAAAACTCTTCCTTGGCTGCTTGGAGTATCGCTTTCCGAGTACGTTCAGCATTGCGTATTTCACCCATTTCGGTTGACCTCCAGTACCTTCATTAACTATATCGTAGCGATTTTAGTGTTTAAAGTCAATTTTAATTAGATCGGTTGGAAAGTATTACTTTACAAAATGTAAGTTAAACTGTATTTTTATTTTCGAGACCAAGAATTGGCAGCTTAAAAAGGGGATTGTTGGGAATCTGTCGATTTTGTTTTCTCATTCTTGTGAAAAACAATATTAAAAAAAAAAGGAGTTTTGAAAATGAGAAAAGTAAAAGTATCTATGTATTTGACATTGGATGGCGTTATGGAGAATCCCGCTTGGACAGCGCCCTACTTCAATGAAGAGGTTGGGGAATTTCAAAAGGATTTGTTATTCTCTAGCGATACTCTTTTATTGTCTTGATCTACGGCAGTGGCGATCTTATTCATACGTTAATGGAGCACGATCTCATCGATGAATATCATTTCATGATCCAACCAGTTGTACATGGAAGCGGAAAGCGTCTATTCAAAGATGGGAGCTATACAAAAGCTTTAAAGCTTGTTAAAGTACAAACGACCTCTACCGGTGTATCCATCCTTTCCTATCAACCGGAGAAAACGAACTAAATTGCAATTAAAGCGGCAGCCTAGGACTATTCTCTTGACCAAAGGCTGCCGTATTAGCGTAATAAAGTCTATTGCTTCTCCCAATCGGCGGAGTGCTTCCGAACCAGTTGAAGAAACATTTTAAAAGCGGCAGATTGCCACTTGTTTTTATGAAAGGCCAGTAAGGTAAACAATGAATTTCCGTTCTCCCAAACCGCTCCGGCCAACTTCCCTTCTTTCATTTCCGCTGCAATTGAAAAAGATGGCAATATTGAAAGACCTAGTCCGCACATCACACTTTGTTTAATCGCCTCGATGCTCCAAAACTCTAAAGACGTTTTCGGAGCGACATCGTGTTCTTGTAAATAGGAGTCAAACAGCTTCCGATAACTGCATCCTTGTTGAGTCGATAAAAATGTTGAGTTCGAAATGGCTTCCAGCATTCTAGGCCATAGATAGGAATGCAAATGTGGAGGGGCAATTAGAACCATAGGTTCGTGGGCCAGTTTTTCTACATATAAATCAGGCTCAGCCCAATCTTTGTCCAACAAAAAAACTATGTCATATTCACCTGTACGCAGCAGCCTCAATGCTTCGGCATTGGAATAGGATGGTTTCAAAATGAGCTGTACTTGAGGATATAAATGGACGAATTCCTTTATAATTGGCGGTAATCGGTACACGGTTAAAGATTCAGGCGCAGCAATAGTTAGGATGCCGGCGGGGATATGACTTGCAGCAGGTATATTTTTTGCATTCGCGTATAATTTCAGCATCTCAATGGCGAAGGGCATAAATTGCTCGCCGGTTTGAGTAAGAACCACTTTTTTTCCTAGCCGGTCAAATAATGGGGCTCCTACCTCTTCTTCAAGCGCATGAATGTGCGTAGTCATTGTGGATTGAGCGTATCCGAGATTCTCTGCCGCTTTTGTAAAGCCGCCTAAATCTGATATGGCCTTAAAAGTAACAAGATGCCGAAGCTCCATTTCAATTCGCCCCCTGAGTATAAGCTCTTTCCCTCTTATGTAATCATAAAAATCGATCGTTTCCATTTCAACTATCAATTTCACTAATTTCATTTCCATAGCTATACTGTAAACATCGCTGCAGCGCAACGTTACATGAATCTGCGATAAGAAGGAGCAGGGTGGTAGTGAACAAATCATGGAGAATCGTTATGGCAATAGCGACAACATTGCTACTATGGGCATCCGCATTTGTAGGAATAAGGGCGGGGCTGGAAGCGTACTCTCCGATTCATTTGTCGTTGCTGAGATACGCAACCGCTTCCGTTGTTCTGCTTTTGTATTTCTATAAAGGAAAATCCCGGCTTCCTGACAAGCATGATCTGCCTAGAATCATGCTAACAGGTTTTGTCGGAATTACAGTGTATAACTTTGCATTAAATTTTGGAGAGGTAAGTGTTACAGCCGGAGCAGCCAGTTTTATTGTGAACACGGTTCCTATATTCACATCCATACTAGCCGTTTTGATTTTGAAGGAAAGGCTGACATACTGGGGATGGAGCGCTATTATACTCAGCTTTATCGGGGTCGCCATCATATCCCTGGACGATATTCGAAGCTTGCAGCTAAGTAAAGGGGTACTGCTGCTTCTGATTGCTGCGCTTTCTCAAGCAACATATTTTATATTACAGAAACCGTTGCTTCAAAAATATCGCCCCATCGAGGCAACTACCTACGCAATACTAGCAGGAACCGTTTGTATGTTACCATTTTCTCAACATTTTTTTGAAGGGATTCACAATGCGCCGATTGCAAAAACAATGGTCGTTATCTATTTAGGCATCTTTCCAGGTGCGCTCGCCTACTTATCATGGTCGTTTGCTCTATCAAAAGTGCAAGCTTCCTTTGTATCGAGTTTTCTTTTCCTCGTACCGTTATTGACTTTGGGTATTGCCTGGATTTGGCTATCCGAAATTCCAACGTTTTACACTTGGGTTGGCGGGGCATTGATTTTTGCAGGTGTTGTCTGCATGAATACGTTGGGAAAGCATAAGGCAATTCCGGAGCAAAGAAAAGATAAGAAGCAAGAACAATTGATGTTAACTGATGAACTTTAGCTTGGGGACAAAATCGTGCTCGCGTGTGCACCAAAACCACCGTGAGGTCGGCGTATATGGCTAGAAATGCCTGCGGCTTCTTAGGATACCCTCAAATATTCTTCTCATCATTAAACTCAACACAAAAAGGCTGCATTTCAGGTCTTAAACAATACTCTATTCTTTGTCTGAAATCTTTCCATTCAACTTTTTTTAGTGCTTCTTCAATCGGAAAGTAGCCTGAATCCAAGCTTTCTGATGTTTGTATTAATTCTCCACCTATTGGCTTTGCTAAAAATAGGGCGTTACAAATTGAATTTCCTACGTTCTGAAATATTCCGCAGAAATTGATAATTTCTATGTCTATTCCTGATTCTTCTTTTGTTTCTCTTATTGCAGCATGACTTAAGGACTCTCCTTCTTCTACTTGACCACCAGGCATTTCCCAGCCTCTTCTTGGTCCTTTGATAAGTAATAATTCGTTTTTGTCATTTATTACAATTGCAGCTGCCGAAACGATATGCTTTGGTGGATTCATCGCTTTACTCTCCTTAAAAAGATTAATAAATATTTATGCTCTAATCCCGTTGAACTAACCATTAACGGAGTGCTCTGGCTTTTACCCTTGCATGTGGATACGGCCGGGCAGCTCCTGCGCATCCAGCTCGCGCATAGATAGCTTCGCCCCGATGGATCGGAAGCTGCCGATAACGTCCTCATAGCCGCGCTCGATGTGCTCGACGCCTGTAATACACGTGCTGCCCTCGGCCGCTAAACCGGCCAGCAGCAGGCAGGTGCCGGCACGCACATCCGTAGCATGTACCCAGCCGCCCTGCAGCGGAAGTCCGCCGCGTATAACAGCGCTTTCATTTCGCAACTCGATCTCTGCGCCGAGCCGCCGCAGCTGCGGCACGTGAGCGAACCGCTTTGGAAAGACGCGGTCGGTAATGATACTCATGCCCTTGGCCTGCAGCAGAAGCGCGGTCATCGGCTGCTGTAAATCGGTGGCGAAGCCCGGATACATGCCTGCGTGAACCCGCGTTGCCTTCAGCGAGCCCGTACCGTAAGCCGTAATGTGGCTCTCGCCGCATTCCACATGCATCCCTACCTCCTCCAGCTTGGCGAGGCAGGCGCCAAGATGCTCAGGGACGACGTCCATGACGGTAACCTGACCCCCGCGGATCCCGGCTGCCATCAGAAAAGCCCCGGCGATCAGCCGGTCCGGAATCACTGCGTGCGTACCCCCGTTTAAATAAGAGACGCCTTCAATGCGGATACGTTCCGTTCCCGCCCCGTAAATCCGCGCGCCGAGCCGGTTCAGGAAGGTTGCCGTATCGACCACCTCCGGATCAACAGCCGCGTTGTGCAGCTGCGTCCGCCCTTTGGCCCGCACAGCCGCCAGCATCGCATTAATCGTCGCACCGGAGGTAATGATGTCGAAATAAATTTCCGCGCCCTTCAGCTCGGCGGCCTCGACTACATAATAATTTTTGAAGATATGAACCTGAGCTCCGAGCGCTTGAAACACCTTGATATGCTGATCGATCGGCCTTGAAACGAAATCGTCGCCTCCCGGGAATCCGATCGTGACTCTACCGAATTTGGATATCAGCGCGCCTGCAAAATAATAAGACGCCCTGTAGCTCGACGCCATACCCGGGTCGATCACGGCGCTGTGAATCCAGCGTGGGTCGATGACGACTTGTCCTCCTTCCTGTCTCAGCTCTATGCCGATATCCCGGCTGATCTCTGCAATGATACGGACATCGTCTATGCGCGGGAGGCCCTCCAGCGTTACGATATCGTCCGCCAGACAAGCGGCGGCAAGAAGGGCAAGGGAGCTGTTCTTCGCTCCCGGTATATGTACCTTTCCGTTCAGCGGGCCTGAATACTCCGCCTGTATATATTTCATGAAGTTATTCTCACTTTCGTTATGACGATTTCAATTCCGATTCGAGCACATAGCCGTTGCCGCGCACTGCGCTAATAATAAAGTTGTCTTTGCCGTATTTTTTGCGCACCCGGTAGACCAGGGCGTTCAATTCGTCGAGTGTTACATCCGGGACGCCTTCCACTCCCGGCGACCGTTCCGGCCATACTCTGGATTTGATTTCCTCGAGCGGAACGAGCCGGTTCGCATTCTCATGCAACACGCGAATCAGCAAATATTCTTTTTCGGACATCGGGATCCGCTTGCCTTCCACCACACATTCCCTTTTCTCCCAATGAATCGTCAGCGGCAGTTCCGGGACTTCCAGCTGCCTGGTGATGCTGAGCGGTTCGATTTCAAGGGTTTGATCGGCAAACATATAAGAAAAGTGGAGGACGCTCATCCCATTGGCGAGCTTAATGATGTCAAAATTGTTCAGGGGATAGGGGCTGTGCGGCGTTAGCCGTACGCCGTTGATCTCCGTTCCGTGGCGGCTCCCCAAATCGAACAGCACCGCCTTGTCCCGCTCCTTGCGGATAACGAAATGCTGCCGGGAAATAAAAGCGTTCGTAAAGGCCAAATCCGGAGTCAACTGATTGGATACCCGGCCGACCAGCGTTTCATCCGCGCTCAGATTCACGCAGCTTCCCGATCGGTAGGGCTCACCGCGAAAGACGTATAAGCATGCAAAGTTCTCCAGTTTCGTCCCCTCCGTTTGAGATGGCAGGCTGCCACCGGTATTGGGAAATCACTTCACTATTGATCGTAACCTAAACCGATAGTGAATAAAACCCCTTTATACTGACGGCCCGCTCACATTTCAGTAACAATTGTGCAACCGCCTTTTTGGACACATCTTTACCTAGTCCATGTACTTTCAACTCTCTTGTTCTGATAATCGTGTATATAAACAAGTTTTTCATCATCAACCAAATATACCGTTAACGTCAAATAGCCCCCACCATGCGGTCATGATGAGGGCTATTTGACGCTTATCAACTTTTATTAACTACCTGTTAGGATTGCATAAGAAGTTGCTTATTTTAGTTGAATGACCTCAAACATGTTTCCATCCAAATCGTAGAAATTCATAAAATAAGCAAAGCCGCCATCAGATATTTCGCTGACTTCAATTTGTTGTTCCTTAAAATATTCATATAGTTTTTGTACATTCTTGGTATGGAAGCCTATCGTGCTGCTTCTTCCAAGATCGGCGCTGACAAACCAATTCGGATTGTTTCCTGCCTTGTTTAATATCAGTGTTGGCAGACCCGTCGGAATTGGTGTCGGCGGCATCAGTACAGTAAGGTTTTCATTCATGAAATCCTGCTTAAACCCAAAATGCTTTTCGTACCATGCGACAGACCGATTCAGATCAGAGACAGATAATTGAATGAAATCAATTCTTTCCAAAAGATTTTCCGCAATCACAATGTTCTCGCTCAACTTCGAGACCTCCTGTCCTTGGTTTGCTTCATCTCCATAACCTCTAATTAACTTCAGTGAAGAAGGTATAGACGTTCGCCTGTACCCGTCTGAGTTAGTTTATTCGTAAATTTAGACATAGCCGCATATTCGTATAAGTACGGAGTACTATCCGCGGGATGCTAAAAACCTGACCCATCCCCGCCCCGCATTTTGTTGCGCCCACTGCAAATGATTGTTATCCGTATAAAGCCGATACGGACACTCTATATAAAGAATGAGATCCAAATACAAATCATAGAGCGCTTACAATTTCGTTAACGGCTTTAAACGAATACGAGAATAGATTAACATATTTTGTATGAAGCGGAGTGTTTTTTTTGGGTGGGGGCTTTGTTTGAAAGGCTTATTCTATAGGCATGGCTGCCTTTTCAAAATTATTTTGAACCACTTCTATAAATGACACAGCGATCCATCCGACGGCAGCTTCACTGAACTCTCGTTCCCGTTAACGAGCATGCTATTGTTTCAGTCGTTAGCAATGTATACAACTGTCCCGTTGTTAAACTCCCTATGCTACTCGTTCGGTTGCCATACTTTTAGCTTATTACCGTCGAGGTCATAGAAATCGAATTCTCGGAACCAGTTTTGCTCAGACAGTTCGCCAACACGAATGCCTTTCGAGCGTGCATAGTCGTACAGTCCGGCAATGTCTGAAGTTCGAAAACACACAACTGGCATTTCATAGCTTTCGCCGTTTTCCAACCACTGGTTTGTCCGAAAAGTTAGAACCTGTTGATCTAACCGCTCACGTAGGAAAACCTCCTGCCTACCCGCAAGCAAATAATCTTCGCCATGCTCTAATCCAAAATGCTCAATATACCATGCCTCGGATTGCTTCCTGTTAGAAACCGGGATATAAACACCATCTATTCCAGTCAAAACCGTTTTCCTTTTCATTTGTTCCACCAAGAATTCCCCTCCCACAATAGGCAGTCGATCGGTCGACTACCTTTACTGCTATTGAGCTCTCGTTCCCGATAGCTCAACGTTTACTATCATGGTTCTGATCATAGGCAGCGATCATTTGTTCCACTGGAACCCCGTTAATCATTAGCCCGTCGATTAAACATTCTTCGATGCGTACCCCCGATAAATTGCTTCTCGTAATTACGCTGTTATGAAAATCAACATCCTCTATTTGTACGGGCTCATAATTCTCAGGCTGTAGCAACCAACTATCTTTAAGCGTGGAACCTTTGATCCGCAACCCTGATAGATTGCAATTTGTCAGTTCAACATTGGCCAGGTCGCACCTATCAATTGAGCTTCCCTTGAAATCATTCTCTGCGAATCGAATCGGCTTTGTGTGCCCGCCCAGATCATGAATAACAGCGCCATTCATTTGACTAAATCCGAGCGACAACCCATCAAGATCAAGATGCCTTAAAGACAGATTCGCCATGCCGCCATGGTGAATTCGCATTCCGTTTAGTCGGCTATCAAATATTTCGGCGCCATCCATAACGACATCGCGCATGATGATGCCCCGGAGATTGGAACATTCGATCTTCACTTCAGCAAAATCCATCCTTGTCATTGTCTTGCTGTCTTGCGAGTCGGAGCCAGCACCCCCGAAAAATAAAGAATCAATTGTACAATGGAACAGCATGGCAATCTTTGGCAATAAGGTGATGTCTGGAGTTGCTAATCCGGTCTCCCATTTAGATACAGCTTGGCCGGTCACACCTAGAAGATCTCCTAACTCATGCTGGGTCATATTTCGTTCCGACCGAAGTAACTTTATTCTTTCATGAAACTTAATCTCTTCTACCAAGGGGATAGCCACCGCCTCTATACGTGATGAAAATATCATTACATACGGTCCTCAATTGACGCAATGTAAGCAAAGTTGATAGGCATTCAACCGTTAGTTGTAGCAATACACTCCTTGCGATTGGCTTCTGAGGTTTGGTTATTAGCCAACAGTAAAGAATCCTACCTTATAGTTGAACAGACTGACGGTTTCATCGACAGTCGTCATGAAGCTATCGTGTCCCGTTAGCATACTAAAAGGTAGATTGAATTTATTTTTCAAAAAAAATCATATGTGATTTTTCATCTCTGTAATATAACAGTCTATCCTGTAATGACCCAGTATGGAATTCAAATTTATGCCCATCAGGATCAGTAAAATATACGGACCTTTTATCCCTTTCATCTCGTTTACGACCTGGGAGGATATTTACACCCAAATCTTCAAGTTTCTTTACCAAAACATCAAAATCTTCGCTTTCCACCGTAAAAGCTAGATGTGTGTACCTATCCGAACGAGAAGATATATAGTGAATACGCCGAAGAAGATCGTCATTTCTTCCTGCTAGCCAGGAGACTTTTCCCAGATAATTTCGGCATGGCTATCTGTGGCGGCAAGCGATTCCTCATCGATGGCCAGCAAGGGCGATTGAACTTCTTGCTCGACCATCTTGACCGTATACCCGTCAAGTTCTAAGAACCAGCAAATGACGACCGTTATACGTAATAGGCGATAAATGTGCTATCGTACCCGTTTACTTTAATAGAGTAAATGGAGCCGCGTAACGCAGCCCCATTCTAACGTATCCTGTTAATTTAAGAAAAGAAAGAACCTTCGGGATATTTACGAATTTATTGTGGCGGTTGAAAAACGTCAAACATATTTCCAAAAGGATCGTAAAACGTAAAGAAGCTTCCATGTCCTTCAACAACGATAGGACTTACTTTCGTATCGAGTTGTGATAGAAAATTATGAAATCCTTGAATGTCCTTAACACGAAATCCGATTGTGTAATGATCTTGACCATTTACCTTGAATGTGGCTGCAGTATCATCATTTGTCTTGACTAAAAATAAACTAGGACCCATAGAAAAATCTACAAAAGCAAGCTCATCGTTAAGTAGTCCTAGTTTTGCACCCAGTTTTCCACAATACCAATCAACCGCCTTTTCCAAATCGAAAACAGGGATCTCTGTGTATTGAATGCCTTCAATGTATACGTTATTAGCAGTCTGCAGATGTTGATTGTTCATACTCTGCATAGTTAGAGCCTCCTTTCATTCAAAGTTTTCACCATATTATTCCACAAACAATATCATTATCCGGCTTGACCAAAGAAATAAAAGAAACCGATTAATGCGATGGATAATATTATCCAACCTACCGCGACCAACAAGGTGGGGTGTTCATGATATGCCGCAAGTTGATGGGGTATATTAAGTATAGTACCTGTTAGTTCAGCTGTGCTACATTTGTATTGCCATTAATCGGTTGCCGTCAGGATCTTCAAAAATGACGATATTGTTTTCTAATATCTCGTTATGAATCACAATCTCGGATTCCTTCAGAAACTGGAGTGTCTGTCGAATATCATCTGTCTTAAAAAACATCAGCGGCTGGGGAGCTGGTGCCGCACCATTATTGGAATCCAGCAGAATCTCGGTTCCTTCGAAATCCAGTGTATAAACCGTAGAAAGCCGCCCCTCCATGTAATCCTCGTTGTATGGCAGATCAAACACACGGCTATACCATTCAACTGCCCGTTTCATATCTGCAAGCGGCACGTTGAGAAGGAAAATGCTTCGCCAACCGAACAGTTTTTTATCGGACAATCTCATCATTATACTGTCTGATCCATGTGTCGAAATGCCGCTTTCCCTCCCGTAACCGTATGACACGTGCGCCGCGCTTCAGCTTCCCGTAACAGTTAAACCCCGATACACGTCCGAAACAGAGGTGAATGCCATGCAGCGTGCCGCAATAATCGTTATCGTGGTCGTGGCCGGCAAATACGCCCATGACATCGCCCATTTCAACCATCGCCGCGAACATTCCGGAATTGATTTTAGCGCATTCGACGTTTTCGAATTTTTGACCTTTCACGGTTCCCTTAAGCCATACCTCTTCGTACTCCGGTAGAGGGATGTGTATAAAGCATAGAGCGGGAAGCGGACCGCCGCTGCGTTCGCTGAGCCGGCGGGACTGTCCGGTGTACCAGCTTATTTGATCCGGGTGGATCCACTCATAACCTCCGACGGCCTCCGGCGCCATCATCCCTGAATCAAGGAAATAGAATGCCGCGGCTTCTTCCGCTCCTGAAGTTCCCTTCATTGTCAGCATATAATTGCCGACACCGCTCAGTTCATCCGGTCCCGCCTGCGACAAACAGGTTGCGCTCTCTTGCTGAATCGCGAGCAGCTCCTCCTTGCTCACATCCCCTTCCGCATCGTGATTGCCGAATACCGCCGCCCAAGGAATACCGGACGCCGCCACCGGCGCGATCGCTCTGCGGAAGGATGCGGCCGGATCCTTGACGCCGTTACTCCAAATCATGTCGCCCGTCAGAACGATAAGATCCGGTCGCTCGGTTTCGATCACCTTTACAACCAATTCGCCCGTTTTTGCATCCCATTCTTTTTCCTCGTCTTTGCCGTCGCCGATATGCATATCCGTAAACTGAACGATCGTAAACGTTCCGTCGCTGCGAAATTTCAAATCCATTATTTCCATCCCCCCAATTGCTCACCATACGCTTGCGTATAATCGTGTACGAGCCGCTTCGCAAGGGAATAGGAGCCGACGAGCGGGTGAACCATCAACGCTTCAACCGCCAATTCCCTGGATTTATGCCGCACCGCTTCCACGGTCAAACGCTCGAACCGCTTTACGCTCTTCATGAGCAGATACATATTCTCGGGCACCTTGCCGATCTTCACCGGCTCTGCGCCTTGTTCCGTAATGATGCAGGAAACTTCCACTACGTCTTCATCCTCGAATCCGGCAATACTGCCCGCATTCGGCACGGAGAGCACGATGTTGTTCTGTTCTCCGGTTCGGAGCGATTCGACGAAATCAAGCATGACGCCGGCATAACCCAGCGATTCCGGCAGTTGAAGCTCTTCAGCCGGCGGCAGCGGATTCAATGCGGAGTCCGTTTCAATGGCCATATAAGACGCTTCCCGTTTCTGGGTGTAGTAAAGGTAGGTTTGAATGGCCTTATTCGGGTTGACGTCGATATCAATTTCTCTCAGCGCCGCAAGCATATCCTTGTTGTTTTGCGCGATCATTTGTCCCCGGGTCATGCCGGCTTTGATGATGTTGTCGAACGCTAATTCGCGATGGTAGTAGTAATAGAGGTATTCGTTAGGGAGATAAGGAAGGGTCCGCAGCAGGCCGCTGTCGAACATCTTAAATTCGCCGATCCGGGAGATGATCGAATCGTCGTTTTTCAATTTTTCCAATATATTTTCGCCTTTGTAAACGACCTTGCTCATCCAGGAAAGATGGTTCAGCCCGAAAAATTCGACGTAGAGCTCCTTCGGATCAGCGCCCAGCGTCTCCGCCATGCGCAGTTTCGTATGGCTTGGCGTGTCGCAAATGCCGATCACGCGGTCATATCCCGCGCTTCGCAACGCCTGCGTGACGAGCCCCGACGGGTTTGAGAAGTTAAAAATCCAGGCTTGCGGAGCAAGCTCTTTGGCCAACTCGCAATAATGCATCAACACGGGGATCGTGCGGATCGCCATGGAGAAGCCTGCAGGACCGGTTGTTTCCTGGCCGATCACGCCGCAGTTTAACGCAATCTGTTCATCGGTGCAGCGGGAAGCTTCTTTGCCGACGCGAATCGTGGTGACGATATAGTCCGCATCATTCAGCGCCTCGCGGCTGTCCGTAGTCATCTCAAGCTGCAGATCGATTCCGCTTCGTTCAATCACTAACCGGCACAACTTTCCGATGATAAGCAGCTGTTCTTCATCCGTATCATGAAGCACCAATTTACTAATGCCCGATTTCTCCGCCTTGAGCGTCAAGCTTTTTGTAAAAAGAACGGCTCTTACGCCGCCGCCGCCGATCAATGTTAATTTTTTCATCGACTCACCTCTCAATGTCCCGATCCGGCATGTTCGGCAATCATACGCTCGATCGTTTCGCGATCGGCCGCTCCGGTGCTTCCGCCATATGCGCCTACGGATAACGCGCCGCAAGCATTGCCGTATTCAAGGCATTTCTTCGGTTCTTCACCTGTCAGATACCCATATATATAGCCGGCGTTAAAGGAATCCCCCGCCCCGGTCGTGTTCACCGATTTCACTCTAAACCCCGGATGATAGGTCGTCTTGCCGTTTACAACCGCCGTAGCTCCCTTGGAACCAAGCTTCACGACAACATGACCGGCATATTTCGAAAGCAGCCGGATGGCTTCTTCGACGTTTTCGCAGCCGGTATAGTGCAGCGCTTCCGTTTCATTCATGAAAAATACATCGATCTGGCCCGCCAGCTCCAGAATGCCTGAATACCATTCACCGGTATTGTCCCAGCCCGTATCGAAGGAGATCGATAAACCATACTCCTTCAGTTCTTTTACCGTTTCCGCAAATTCCGCATGGTTCGCACTCCCTTTATAACCCGTCAAGTGGACATGCCGCCCTTCGGTAACGCTTTTCATGTTGATCCGCCGCAAGCTTAACTCTGCATTCGAACCCGCATAGGTGATAAACGAACGGTCTTTTTCCGGATGAAGCGCGATCGTAATGCCCGTGCGGTTCTTATCGCTGAATATCATAGATCTGGTATCAATCCCGGATTGTTCGAATTGATCCAACAAATATTGCCCGTAGTAATCTTTGCCCAATATGCCGTGAAAAGCCAGCTTCATTCCGAGTTTGGCGAGTGCCAGGCTGAACAATGCCGCTCCTCCGCCGACTTGCGTCAGCATATTTTCAACGAATACTTCCTGCCCGGGAAGCGGCGGTTCGCCGTATCCTGCAACGATCAAATCGATATTCACGTCCCCAATGACAACAGCATCGAATTTTTTCAAACAATCGCCTCCTCCCTCCACGAACAATGGCTCATATTCAAATGCAATCAATCTTTCGTTATCGACTTACAGCTGTCCCGGACGACCATCCGGTGATCCATAATGATGTCTCCGTTCGGCTGATAAGTCCCGTCAATCAGTTTTAACATGGTATCGACGGTCAGCTTACCCATTTCATGGATCGGTTGTTCCATTGAAGTTAATCGGGGTCGAACCAGTTCCGTCAATTGGCTCCCGTCAAATCCGATCACCGACATATCGTCCGGAACTTTCAGGCCGCGGTCGTAAAGACAGTTCATCGCGCCAAGCGCCATGTCGTCGCTTACGGCAAACAACGCCGTCGGAGGTTCGCCGCCAAGCAGCATTTCGTTCATCAGTTCGTATCCGCTGCCCACCTTGTAATCGCCGAAACGGATTAATTCGTAGAGCAGTTTAACGCCATAATCCGAAAGCGCATTCCGATAGCCGCTGTACCGGTTTTGTCCCGAAGTGATGTCACTCATGTCGCCGCCGATAAAACCGATTCTCTCGTGTCCCAATTCAATCAAATAGGCCGTCGCATCGTACGCCGCTTTATAATCGTCAATAATGACGGAGATGAAATTCTGATCGGCCGGCTTAACGCTGGAGAAAATGACCGGCAGCTGCAGACTGTTGATGAATGTTCGGATTTCCGGGTTAATTTTCTCATGCATGATAATGATGCCTTCCACCCGCATCTCTTTAAATACATTTAAATATTTGAACTCTTTATCGATATTTTCGATGATATTGCACACCAGAAGGCTGTAACCGTTTGAACTTGCCGTTTCCTCGATGCTGCTCAGAATGGTCGAGTAAAAGCTCGATGTCAGATCCGGTACGATGACGCCGATGAGATTCGTTTTTTTACGCACCAAACTTCGCGCAATTTGGCTGGGCGCGTATCCCAAGTCTTTGATCGCCCGATTCACTCGTTCCTTCAGATCGTCTTTGACGTATTTCTCGCCGTTCAGCACCCTTGAAACCGTCGTGACGGAAACGCCCGCCCTCTTGGCAACGTCTTTAATCTTTGCCGCCATGTGTATCACCTGACCTTAATCTCTTCATATTCCGGATTGCCGTCTTGTCGTGATCGGATATTCCCAGAAAATCGTAATTTTTCTGCCGTTATTCCTTCAACGAACCGATCATAACCCCTTTTGCGAAATATTTCTGAATAAAGGGATAAATAAGAATAATCGGGGTGACTACGATAATGATGGTGGCCATCTTCAAGGAGTTCCCGGTCACCTGAATTTTATCGAGCATATCGTATCTCGTTCCCGCTGCTTGAGCTAACGTGTCCCTTAGCGCTTCCGCCCTTAGAAGCATTTCTTGCAAAAGAGTGGACAGCGGCCGCAAATTCGCCGAACGAACGAAGAACGCTCCCGTGAACCAGTCGTTCCAATGCCCGACGGCGTTAAACAACGCGATTACCGCGACTACCGGTCTGCTGAGCGGCATAATGATGCGCATAAAGATCGAAAAGTCGTTGTAACCGTCGATCCGTGCCGACTCTTCCAGGCTGGGATGGATTTGTTGGAAAAACGTCCGCATAATGATCAGATTCCATGCGCTGTATAAGCCGGGGATGACATAAACCCAAATCGTATTGGTCAAAGAGAGCGACTTAAGCAGCATGTAATAAGGAATGATGCCCCCGCTGAACAGCATGGTAAAGAAGATAAAGAGCGTAAACATTTTAACTCCAGGCATCGTTTTGCTCTTTAAAGCGAATGCCGCCATCGCCGTCAGAAATACGCTCGAAATCGTGCCGACGACCGTGCGGAACAGTGAAATGCCGAACGCGGTGGCAATATTTGCAGACATGAACACTTCTTTGTAATTCTCGAGAGACCAAACTCTGGGCCAAAAGTATACCCCGCCCCGTTCGGCGTCTTTGCCCGCATTGAAGGAAAGAGCTAATATGTTTATAAAAGGAAGAATAATGGACAAGCATAATGCGATAATCAACAGGTAATTGATGACCTTGAATATTTTCTCTCCCGTCGTCAGCTTGTAAAATTCATTTCCCACCTGTTCTCACTCTCCCGCTTCGAATGAGAGGCCGGTTTTACCCGCTATGAGATAAAACCGACCACACCTACAAATGCCCTTCCATACCGATCCTTAATACTTCAATTTCGTTTTCTCGTCGGCGTTCTTTTGTTCCAGAAGCAGAAGGTATTCGTCCAAACCCGCGGCTTGCAATTGTTTCAAAGCGGAGTCCAGGATTTTCTGCGCTTCGCCCAGGTTCTTGCTATAATAGGCGCGAATCATGCTGTCGTCGTAATTATCAAACGCAGTCTTGAGATCCGTACCTTTGTCAAACTCCCCAAGGAAAGACAGCGGCGGGTATCCGTCGACGATTTTCGCATCTTTGCGTTTTTCGTCCCAGCCCCAGTATTCGATGATGGTATTTGCTCCTGCCGCCGCGTCCGGGTGAACAGAATCTCCGTATTCCATTTCGCCGAAATCGGCTTTGCGGTCGATATCGGTCCCGCCGAGCAGCTCGCCAAAGTAATTGCCCACGCCGGCAAAACCGAGTTTTTTCGCTTCATTCGGATCATTCGCTTTCAGGTCCAGAACCTCCTGCTTCGCTTTCGGGTTGCCGCTGTCATCCAGCGTATAGTCTCTTCCTTCGATACCGTACTGCCAGAGCATTTTGCCCTCGCGGCTTGCCATGAAGTCGGCGAACTTGACGATATCCTCCGGATTTTTCGTCGTAGACGGAATCGCCCAGCCGGAATAACCGGATTTGAAATCAACCTGCATTTGGTAAGGGCTGTCGGCCTTATCAAGCGGACCAATCGGGAGATAATGCGCGTCGTTGTTAAATTCCTGATAATTATGCATATCGGCAATGATCGCGGAATTTCCGTTCAACGCGGCTTCCGTTGCACGGCTCTCGTCTATGGTGAAGAACTCGGGGTGAATCCGTTTTTCTTTCAGCAGCTTCTGGACAAATTCAATCCGTTTCATCGGGAATTCGGTCTGGGATTCATGCAGCCATTTACCGTCTTTGTCCGGTTTGATACGCTGATCTACCGCTCCCCACCACAAATCCGGATAGAGCACGTCGACTTCTTTACCGCCCCAATAGGCCGGACCGATCGGGTAAACGTTGTTTCCGTTATTGTCTTTAAAGCCGCCTTCCTGGACCTGTTTCGCAAGTTCGTACAGTTGTTCGCTTGTCTTGATCTTGCGCGGGTCGACTTCCAGCGCATCCGCAATGTCTCTTCGGATATACGGACCACCTACATACTTCCGGTTTATCGCTCCTCCTTCTCTCGCAATGTTCATATGAATAAAGTAGGTGGAGCCGCCAAATTCCGGGCGGAACATGACACCGTATTTCGTATCTAAAGGAAGATAATCATCCTGCAAATATTTGCTATACACTTGGGTCTCTTTGATCAGCGGCGTCAAATCCGTGAACATGCCTTCGCGGGCCGCTTTCAAGATGACCGGCATTTCCGGGCGTCCGCTATTGTTCAGATAGAAAGCGATGAAATCGGGCAAATCGCCTGCGGCAAGACCTGCAACCAGGCCTTCGATCGAATGTTCCGCTTTCATGATCTCCATTTCGAACTCGATTCCCGTCATTTCCTTGATTTTTTGCTTGATCTCGGGGTTCATGTCTTCCGTGTAATCGTCGGTACCCATAAAAACGAGCCCTTTGATTTTTCGGTCGGCAATCCATGTCGCCGGTTTACCTTCCGATTCGCCGGTACCGTTTTCGGATTGGTTACCTGCTTCCGGATCGTTGACGGTTTTACATGCGGTAAGAAGTAAAACAAAGATAAGGAAAACCGACAGTAATCTTGCCCATTGCTTACCTATTCCCATTTCGCACTCCCCTTTGCCAACTTTTTATGAATAACGCCTGCTCAGCGTTTTCACCAAAGCCTCACTTATCAATATGGAATCGTTACCAGACCGAGGTGTCCGTAAGACGTCGGGAGACCCGATTGGCGATTACGACCAGGATGAAACCGATAAGCCCTTGCATGAAGCCAACCGCTGTCGCATAACCGTATTGTCCGCCCTGCAGGCCCACCCTGATAATATAGGTGTCCAATATATCCGATAAATGCATGTTTCCCGGCGTTCTTAGCAAGTAGAGCTGGTCGAAGCCCGCTGATAAAATGTTTCCCAGCGACAAAATGAACAATATCATGATCGTCGGCATGATGGACGGGAGCGTAATATGCCGGATTTCCTTCCATTTCGTGGCTCCATCCATTTTGGCAGCCTCGTACATGTCGGGATTTACCCCGGAAATAGCCGCCAGATAGATGATCGAGTCCCAACCGATCGATTTCCACATATGGCTGCCGAACATGATCTGATAGAAATAATCGGGCTCCATCAAATAGTAAATGCTTCCGTCCCCCCCGAAATGAGCGACAGCCTCGTTGAGCAGCCCGGTATCCGGCGCCAGCACCCTTTGTACTAAGCCGACAACGACGACCCATGACAGAAAATGCGGCAAATAGGAGACGCTTTGTGCGAAGTTTTTGAACCATCGACTGCGAAGTTCATTAAACATCAGTGCGAGAATGATCGGTAATGGTAAGTACAGGAACAATTTCATACCGCTGATAATCAATGTGTTTGTGATTAAATTCAAACTTTGATAATCGTTAAAGAACCTTGCGAAGTAATCAAACCCGATCCATGGGCTTCCAAGAATTCCTTTGTTGAATTTGTAATCCTTAAAGGCCAGCATCAATCCGCCCATCGGAATATAGGAGAAAATGACAAAGGAAGTGATGCAGGGCAAAAGCATCAGGTACAGATATCGATGCAGTAAAATTCGTTTCCACAGCTTTCCGGTTCGCACGATTACGGATCACCTTCTTTTAATGGAATACAGGACATCGATCCATTTTCTTCCCCTTTTCTTTTAATAATATGGTAACGATACCAGAAAGTCTATATAAATAAATTAAATATTCAGTAAATTTAAGAGCGTATCCTTTTCAAATGAAGTTTGCCTTACGAAATAGCCCTGAAATAGGCGACTAAAGGAGGGTTTATTTTCACCATGGCTTTATCTGGAACAAAGAGGGATCCTGGGTCGCGGGATCGGCTGTGGTTTGAATGCAAGCAATAGATTTGTTCTGGAAAGATTGGCATATTATTTCAAGACATGAATGTACGTCCATATAGCTGAGAAGGTATTCCATACCTTTCGTCGAAAAAAACATATAGACGATTCGCTATCCTTCTGACAGGGGGACTATATAATGAGGCAAAACGAAATTGCTCCTAAGAAAGCCCCACACTCTGCAGGCGACGCTTTTATCGGACCGGCTGTATCGAGGTCCGGGCAGTTCGGCGCTCCGGCCTTATCTCCGGTTACGGCCGACATCCGCCAGTTGCAGCAGGCACTTGGCAATCGCGGAATGAACCAATGGCTGAAATCCAGAGCCGCTTCCTCCACCGCAGATCCTCGGTCGACGATTCAAGGTAAGTTTACGATGAATGGCCAGCAGATTACTCGCGATTCCTTGGTAGACAGGGTCGAAACTGCACTGCGGGACCAAAATATTTCGGACAGTGCCAACGACGAATTCCGGCGGCTAATCGATAGCGTCGAGCCTGTCGATTTGGACGAATGGCTTCAGCGACACGGCTTCTCTCAAACAGCGGTTCAACTCGGAGCTGTACCGGAGCAGGCGGACAGCCGCCTCGCGGCATTGGGCGGCTTTGGACTAAGTGACAATAACGGCTTCACGGATCCTAACCGGAAACGGAAGCAGGAAGAGAGGGACTCCAGTGCTCCACCGCTTAACGCACCGGTGACGAACGCAAGCACTGAACCGAATTTCCTGGGGGAGGAACCCTCTACTAACAAGAAGGGTGGTACCCGGATGAGCCGGACCGGAAGCCTCGTCCGCAGCGACAGCCAGGAGTCACTGTATCCGATACCGGCCACAAGCGTTCATCGGGATCTCCGCACAGACAATCTGACCAACCATGCCGCCGCGAAGAAAGAACTCGGCAATGATAAAGTAAACGTGTTTAAGATCGCAGTCACGATGACGATCCGGGGTGTCAATGGACAACCGACAACGTACCATGAGATCATCCCTGAGCATTGGAACAGCGGCTTGACCCAAGTTAGCGACAAACGCGATACCTCGAAGGAACTGACGACATACTTTTCCGATAAGACGGAAGTTGAAAACCTGAATGCTAAACCGCCGCCGAACGCCTTCGATTCCGAAAACACGGCCAAAGCTAATCATTCGGCCATGTGGGCGCACAGTGAGACGAACGCGGCCGCTGACCCTCAGCTTGCCAAATCGATGGAGACCGCTGTCGATAAGATACTTGCCAAGGGCACCGCTGGTGACGCCGTTCTATCGGCTACCTTCGACGGGGACTCGGCCCCAAACAGCGTCTGTACCAACGCTTGCCGCCCGGCCATTGAAAACATGCGCCAAAGGCTCGACGGCATCGTTCGTGCCAAGGTCAAAGCGCCGATCCGCCTATCCGGCAACTTCCAGACGGATGCCCGCGTCAGCTCGGTGAAGCTATTCCAGGGAAAGCAGAACCCGGATCTGAAGGAAGAGCAGAGGCAGACTAATAATCTTGATATGCCGCCGCTGTTAGGAGGAGCGGTAACCGTGGAAATGCTCCCCGACCAGCGCAGCAGTATGAAGGGGCGGCATGCCTTTGAGACTAGACGAGATCCTAAGGATGCGAAATACGCCATGACCGCCGCGGATGCCCCGAACAAAACGACGGAGCTGACCCAATGGGTCCAGAGCAATCGGAAGGATGCGCTTGTAGGGAAGCTGACCGATATCAGCGATCAGAACCAGGCGCAAGCCGCTATCGAGGCGCTCGATCTGGAAAACGATATCCCGGATTCGCTTTGGAAGACGGCCGGGGAGCCTACGAAGCAGACGGAAAACTTCAAGCGGGCCTTGTTGTATGTGCTGTGGAAGCTTCTGCAGAAGGACTCATGTATCTCTCCGCCGGATAAGAAGCTTCATAAAGACCCGCCGTCCCCTGGATTAGGAGGACCGGATACGGGCCGTACGGCTATGGTGCATTGATCACGACGAGCGACATGCGTTTGCTGCGCGATGTCGATCCCAACGACTAGATGTTGAGCGGTAATTTTTTCAATGAGTTGATTTTGTCTCGGTTGCGATTTAAACTTTATAGTAGAGCGTCCTCCTGAATGATGGAATTTTAAGGGCTATGACCCGTTGCGTACTTCCATCGTACCGAGGCGCTCGTTTTAATTTAACGCTTTACAGGAATGCTATCGTTCCGGAATTCGAGGATTTGTAAGTAAATGAATAAGCAATAATACTACTGATTGAATTATCCAAAAGAAAAACCATTCGGGTTGCCAGTTCCACAAATAATGCTGAATGAAAAACCGAAGTAATAAATAATAAGTCAGGCCTGTAACCAACCAGCTCAATAAAAATGTTTTCCAGAATCCCATTTTTAAAAAAATAAGGAATGAACTTAATATTAAAGGGGCCACTGGACCGATTATTGTATGAGCGGCTGCACCATTAAAGCTATCATTATTTGTTTCAATAGCTAAACCGAAAATAATTAACAGAAATAATATGAGCAGGATAAAGATTAGCTTTAAATTCTGTTTCAAAATGGTTCACCTCCTTTAGGATTAGACTCCGCAGCATGGGGAAAGTTCCTTGCAGATCAAAAGAAGAGCTGCCACAAGGCAGCTCCTCCACTATCGTACCCGTTAGCGTAATGGACTTCCGTTTAATATCATAAATTCAAAGCATCCAAATGGGAGGGTGCAACATACCTCCATTCCCCTCCGAGTGAGAAATCACAAACTAACAACTTCGTATATGTGGTCATCAGTAATAACCAATTGGTTATCGGTCGCACAAAATAAGTACAGACATAACAATGGTTTTACTTTCGAAAGATGTTAATTTAATAGTTTACCTTGATTTCCTTCTTCAAAGTAGATTTGGCCTTGTTCCACAATAACAGTTATTTTGCTGTTGCCTTCATCGTCCAACCAATATTCTTTAATTGTAACTCCACTTCCGCCTACAAAATCAGGGACTCCATGCGTCTTTTCAATTTCAGTGATTGCTTCTTTGAAATCATGGTTAGTAACAATAGTTTTTACTTCCGGTAAAGAAATTCTTGTTGCATCAGCAGGAAGTTCCCCCATGATTTCTTGCAGCTTTCTTTTAAATAGGCCAATATGCGACTCGCCTTTTTTCTGCCATTTCAAGTACTCATCTTTTTTCTCGGCAGGCAAGTTATCGAATTTGGTTTGGAAGTCTGCAATATTAACGATTGATCCATCCTCGATATTTATCGCTAGTCCAGATGGTAATCTATCAGATGGTGCTTCATCAGGGCTTACATACACTTTTCCGTGTTTCGGATATTCTTCCTTCAATAACTTCTCCAGCTGTACTTTCTCTTCCTTAATGAGAGCTGCGGTTTTATTTGCATTCAGTATATTTTCATCGCTTTCTGAGGCAAAAGCTACGATAACTGAAGTTGAGACAGTGAATAACACTATGGCTGAAACAGTTAATGTTAACTTGGATTTGACAAATTTCAATGTAATCCCTCCTTATTTTACTTACAAGGTGTACATGTTAAGTTAGCAAAGCAATTATTGCATTTGACTGGTTAAAGTGTAGGATGCACATTTTTCTGCGACATATCTTCTCTCCTTCATTCTCCTCGAAATTGGTCATCAGAATTTTAGACGCTCTAATAGTCATTATGTTGCGTTAACCTGCCAGTTACTTCAATAAACCAAAAGAGGAGCTGCCACGAAGCAGTTCCTCCACTATCGTACCCGTTAGCGTAATGATGATTCGCGCAATGGTCCCTACCGGACGATCCGCTGACAATGCAAGCCAGGACGATTGGGCTGCTCACCATCAGGGCTTGCAATGTCGTCGGAGTAGGCGGGTCGGATGCGAGTCAAACCCACTTGACCCGGGCTCGGCGGATGTTTATCGTCCAAACGCCCACGCCACCATCAGCGGGAACTCTTCTCGCCACATCACATCGTCGTGCGACGCGACCCGCTCTCTCATTTCAACGTCCGCACCTGCATCTCGCAGCGCAGCCGCCCACCGGGTCGCGTTCTCGAGGAAGAACGGCTCCAGTGTGCCGGCTACGAGGTAGGTGCGCGGTAGCGGGCTTGGCATCACGGCAGGCGGTCGGTAGCCCCCGCCTGGCGACGCGGATAAGACCGTACCGTAGATGTCCGGATGCCGAAGCCCTATGGCGAGTGAGAGCTCTCCACTCGCCGACACGCCGCACACCGCGGTGCGTTTGGCGGGCAGCGTGACGCTGAAGCGCGATCGCACCCATCGGCGGACGTCTTCGACGAAGAACCTCTCGTGTGCCGCGAACCGTTCCTGGTCGAACGGCGGTGAGTACTCATGGATGCGCACCATCTCATCCTCATCTGACGTCCGGTAGGCACCGACGATCATCGTGGGCGGTACGTCGGCGGCCTCGAGGTACCCGCCCCACTGCGAGATCAGCTGACCGTCACCGGCGAACACGACTGCCTGGGGTGG
>NZ_AULV01000016.1 GCF_000422465.1 Paenibacillus harenae DSM 16969
AATGGAAGCGGAAACTGCGACCAGGCTGGGATTCGCTTCTGTCTACAATGACTCCTCAGCGTCAGGCGGTCAAGCGGTTGAGTATCTTCATGTGAACGGCAATGGCATTCAGTTCAACAATGTTCCTGCTGCAACCAGCCTTACTGTGAGATATGCTGCCACTAACTCGGGTACATATAGTATGTACGTGAATGGGGTTAAGACAAAGACCATCAACATCACCGGGAATGGCACTTGGAATGGTGCCTACACTTTCGTGACCGTGCCGGTCAATATCCCTGCAGGCGCGACATTGAAGCTCCAATATGATGCCGGAGATACGGGCTGGAATGTAGACTATATTATATTGGAGCAGGGTGATCAATTGTTTAGAGCAGATAAGGACTTCGTAAAGCCGATCGGCAGGACCGTTTTCTATAATGACACGCTTTGGTTGGCGTTGTCCGGCAGTGGGGCGGAGTTCAAGTTTAGAGGCACGAAGGCTCAAATTACGATGAAAGGCGACCAGGTTGCGTTAGGGCAGACCGATTATGCAAGGATCGGCATTTATGTTAACGGAGTACGAGTCGTAGACGATTTATTAAAACAGTCTCAGAAGACTTACACCGTATTTGAAAGTGCTACACAACAGGATGTCGTCATTAAGGTCGTCAAACTGTCGGAGGCGATCAGATCTACCGCAGGAATTCAGGAGATTCGCGTTAATGCTGTGAATGGGATTCAACCGACGCAGAGTTCGGCTCGGAAGATCGAGATCATCGGCGATTCGATCACGGCCGGCTACGGTGTAGATGATGAGGTGAAGGAGCACGGATTTTCCACTGCGACAGAAGATGTGACCAAAACCTATGCCTATAAAACGGCAGCTGCGCTCCAGGCCGACTACAGCATGGTTGCCTACAGCGGTCATGGCATCGTCTCTGGCTATACCGGTAACGGTGAGAAGAACGTCTCGCTGCTGGTTCCGAATAATTATGACATCATTGCCAGATCTTCCGGTCGTATAGACGGGAATCTGGATGTCAACTCCTCACCATGGGACTTTAACAAATTCGTACCTGATCTGATTGTCATCAATCTCGGGACGAACGACTATTCGTATACGAAGGATGATCCGGTGAAGCAGGCTGAGTACAGAGATGCCTATGTGGAATTTCTGAAGCAGGTTCGATCGCGTAACGCGAATGCGCATTTGATGTGCACCTTGGGCATAATGGGGGATAGTCTTTTTCCGATGGTGGAGCAAGCAGTCGCAGCTTATTCGAATGAAACAGGCGATACTAATATTTCGGCTATGAAGTTTGACGTTCAATCGGCGGCAGACGGCTTCGCTGCAGATTGGCATCCGACGGAGGCAACCAATACCAAAGCCGCAGCCAAGCTGATTGCTAATATTAAAGCGGTGATGAATTGGTAGGTTCGGCTTTGTTGATACCGTAAGACAAAGCGGAGGATACAATAACGCTAGATGGCTGCTCATTTCCGGATGGAATACGAACATTGATAATACGGCAGGTAATTACGGCAAAAAAACGCGCAAGCGATCCGAGAATAGTACTCGGTTCTCTTGTGCGTTTTTTGCATGCGTATGGCGTAAATCCAACAATTTCCTGCAACTGATCCAGAACACTTGACTCAAGCATGACGAGATTTTTATTCCGCCTTGATGGGGTTATGACTAAATAATGCTATAC
The DNA here is from genome assembly GCF_000422465.1 of Paenibacillus harenae DSM 16969. GTDB lineage: Bacteria > Bacillota > Bacilli > Paenibacillales > Paenibacillaceae > Pristimantibacillus > Pristimantibacillus harenae. The sequence goes on from NZ_AULV01000016.1 coordinate 1,695, forward strand.
CCATGGCTATAAAATGAAGGCTTGCATTCTTTTTTTACAATATGATTTTAAAGAAGCAAGGAGGGACATTATATGAATTTATTTCGTCCCATGCGCGATACATGATGAATTTGATACCGCTTTCAACTAAATATTGTGGAGTTGAAGCGGGCAGGAGGTGAAAAGCGCGGAAAGAATAGCAGCACAAGCTAAAACGGCGTAGTTTTCAAGAAAGGCGGTTCTTTCACTAACACTGCATGAAAGCGACAGCGGTTACATTACAATTAATGGGGGATGAAAAATGAATAACAAAAAACTGGTTATGTTGCTTGTTAGTCTGATGTTGATATTTACTTTAGCCGCTTGCAGCAGCGGAGGCAACAGCGTGAACAATCCAGGAAGCACCAATACTGCTCCCGATAAGGCATCAAACGATCCGGCGGCGTCGAATGCTTCCGGGGAGACGAATAACGCTGCAGAAGGCTCGGGAGATTCCAAGAAAACGCCGGAGATGGATTTCGATATGGGCGGCAGAACAATCAAGATTGTAAACTTCTGGAGCTTGGAAATCCCTGAAGATAACCCTGATAATATCCAAAGGAAAAAGAATCTGGAATCTCTAATGAAGAAACATAATTTCAAGGTTGAATACGTTGTCATCGATGGCGCGGAGTACCAGAACAAGGTTACGGCATCGTTACTTGCCGGCGAACCGGTAGGCGATTTCATTGCCGTAAGCAAATCGTACACCATTCCAACGCTGGCAAGTCAAGATCTGTTGTGGCCGATTGACGAATACACCAAAAATGACAAAGTATTCAATCCGGAAGTAACGAATAAGGTTATGCAGTATAACGGGAGAGGGTACGGTTTTGGCGGGCCTACAATGGGAGCGACTGGTTTCTTCTACAACCGCACGTTGATAAACAATCTCGGCATGAAACCGCTTCAAGAATATGTTGATGAAGATAACTGGAATTGGGAAACGTTCGTACAAGTGATCAAAGAGGCTAATAAAGATACGAATAACGATGGAAAACTTGATACATGGGGATTGGCAAGTGGCGGGGTTTTGGATTCAGCGCTTGCCTCCAACGAGACAAGCTTGACGAAGAGGGATAAGCAGAACCTGGATGATCCTAGAACCGTCGAAGTTTTGAATTTCATATCCAAACTGTATACCGAAAAACTCGTCAGACCTTCAGAGGGCGGCGATTGGACGGAGCCAAGTCAATTTTTCCGTCAAGGCAACACATTGTTGTATTCATCTGGAAATTATGAAGCGGGTGCTTTGAAGAACGACATGAAGGACTTCGAAATCGGCTTTATTCCTTTCCCTAAAGGACCGAATGGAACTTCCTACTATACACCAGATACCAATCCAGGGGCAATGGTAATTCCGAAGGCAGTAAAGAATCCGGAGCAGCTCATGTATATCTGGGAGAAAATTGAAACATACGATTCGGTTTACGACTATCCTGGTCAGGACTGGTACGAGTCATTATTTGACAACGAAAATGATATCAACAATGTTGTATTAGCGAGTAAACGGTTTAGTTTTGACAGTCTAAGCACCTACCCAAGTATGCCATATTATGCGTTTGCTGATGAGATTAGCAAAGGCCAATCCGTATCCACGGTCATCGAGACGTATAAAACGCCTTTCCAGGCGGCGATCGATGAAGTCTATAAGAAATAACGATTGAAGTGATCAAACAGTCCGCACCCAATATAATAATGTGGACTGTTTGAATTTCACTCTTGCCGCGGGGGGGAGCAGAATTGAGCGTCAGACGCCAGAAATTAGTGAAATGGATCTTTATTTGTTTTGTTTTAGGTTTGTCCATATGGGCGATCTACTCATCAAGTCAAAAAGGCAACGGCGATGTTCAGGCTCTTAGCGATTTTGCAGCGGTAATGGATTCTGATGCAAATGACGGATATGACGCCTATATGAAACGCTACTCGAACGCAGACAGACCGACGGCGGAGATTCGAATCGAAGGCGAACAATATGCTGCACTCGAAGGGGACGGCTTTGAGCTTGCGGATGGATTTCAAGGCCTGGAGGGTCAAGCTGTGTTGACGCCCGAGTCGGGCACAATTAGTTGGAAGGTCCAGGTTGATCAACCGGGGCTGTACAATATTCGAATTCATTATTTTCCTATTCAGGGGAAAAGCTCAGCTATCGAGAGGGAGTTGGCGATCAATCAGGAAGTGCCTTTTAAAGACGCCGAAATCTTATTGTTCGATCGATATTGGAGCAATCGCGAAGACGAAATCGAGCGGGACAATCGCGGCAACGATTTGCGCCCGAGGCAAATAGAGAAGCCGGCTTGGCAAATCGCGTCCTTGGAGGACAGAGAAGGTTACCATGACGAGCCCTATTTGTTTTATTTTGACGAAGGGGTTCAGACCGTTTCTTTGACTTCCTTAAGGGAACCGATGGCTATCGACTATATCGAGTTGTACCAGGAGCCGGAGACAAAATCCTATGAAGAACGGAAAGCCGAATACGATGCCGAAGGGGCTGCGGCCGCCGAAGGTCAATTCATAGTGATTCAGGCTGAGGATGCGACCCTAAAATCTTCTCCAACGCTTTATCCGCTTTCCGATCGGTCAAGCCCTGCGGTCACGCCGTACAGCGCTTCGAAAATTCGGGTCAACGCGATTGGTGGCCTCAACTGGAAGCTGCCGGGGCAGTGGATTGAATGGGAATTCGAAGTGGAAGAGGATGGGTTGTACCAGATTGCGCTGAAGCGCAAACAGGATCAGTTGCGTGGCGTCTATGCGACGCGCAGCATCATGATCGACGGCAAATATCCATTCCAGGAAATGAAGAGGACGCAATTCGCCTTCAATATGGAATGGCAGACGGATGTGCTGGGAGGGGAAGAGCCGTACCTGTTCCATCTGACGAAAGGAAAGCATCGCATTCGTATGACGGTTTCACTCGGCGAGCTCGCTCCGCTCATTGAGACGATCGAGTCGAGCGTGCTGAAGCTTAACGAGATGTATCGAAAAATTTTGTTAATTACCTCGAATACGCCGGACCCAAACCGCGATTATCAATTGGAGAAGCGGATTCCCGGCATGATCGATGTTTTCCGGGAACAAGCTGGCAATATCCAGGCTGTGGCGGATTATCTCGAACAATCGACAGGGGAGAGAAGCGATAAAGTCGCTGTTCTTCATACGATGGTAAGGCAGTTGAACGAAATGGCGGAGAAGCCGGAAACGATCGCGAACCGTCTGAACTCCTTCAAGGTGAATGTCGGCGGTCTTGGCACGTGGATTCTGAATGTGCGCGAACAGCCGCTTACATTGGATTATCTGATCGTCGCGTCTCCGGACAGCAAGCTCCCGAGAGCGAAAGCGACTATGCTTGAGAAGGTCAAGCACGAGTTAGGCGCTTACGTCGCCTCTTATACCGAAGACTACGATAGTATCGGAAGCACGGAAGAAAGCGGGCGTTTCGTCACGGTTTGGGTAACGACGGGAAGGGACCAGGCGCAAGTGTTGAAAGCGTTGATTGACGACACGTTTACGCCCGATACAAACATATCGGTAAATTTAAGGCTTGTTCCGGGCGGTATCCTGCTTCCGGCGGTACTGGCAGGTGAAGGACCGGATATTGCCCTGCAGGCCGGCGAGGATCTCCCTGTTAATTATGCGATGAGGAAAGCCGCAGCCGATTTGACTGCTTTCCCGGATTTCGAGGAAGTCGCCGCAAGGTTCCGCGAAAGCGCAATAACTCCTTACAGATATGACGAAGGCGTATATGCGCTGCCGGAGCAGCAGACCTTCCCGATGCTGTTCTATCGCAAGGATATTCTCAAGGAGCTGGAGTTGGAGCCACCGAAGACATGGCAAGATGTGTATAACATGATTTCGGTGCTGCAGAAGCATAACATGGAATTTTATTTGCCGATCGAATCGGCTGCGAACAATGCGACTCTGGTTCCGAATGCGGCGTTCGCTATGCTGCTCTACCAGAACGGCGGCCAGTTCTATCGGGACAATGACATGAAGAGCGCACTCGACTCCGAGATTTCCATGCAGGTTTTCAAGCGCTGGACGCAATTTTATACGAACTACAAATTTCCGTTGCAAGCGGATTTCGCTAATCGGTTCCGGACTGGAGAGATGCCAATCGGCATTGCCGATTATACAACGTACAATTTGCTAACGGTTCTTGCGCCGGAGATCAAAGGGTTGTGGGACTTTACCGTCGTACCCGGCACCGAGCGCAAGGACGGCTCCGTAAGTCATGAGGTCGCCAGCCATACGACCGCGGTCATGATGCTGGATAATGCCGACGACAAGGACGCGGCGTGGTCATTCATGAAGTGGTGGACAGACAAGGATACCCAAATCGCTTACGGACGAGAGCTGGAAGGGTTGCTCGGCGAGGCTGCGCGATATCCGACAGCCAACATCGAAGCGTTGGAGCAGCTGCCATGGCCGGTCAAGGATTTCAACAATCTTGAACGCCAATGGCATTGGGTAAGGGGCATCCCTCAAGTGCCGGGCGGGTATTTCACCGGCAGGCATCTGGATAACGCCTTCCGGCGCGTCGTGAACCAGAGCGAGAATCCGCGCGAAGCCCTATCGGATTATATATTGTACATGAATGATGAAATCGCACTCAAGCGGCAGGAATTCAATCTGCAGAATTAGTTAGGGGGTGGAAGCCGATGCAAGCAGAAGCAAACCGTCATGCCGCGTCGAGCCTCATCCAGGCAAAGAAGCCGTCACGACTCGCCAATGTTGCCCGAGAGCTTCGAAAAAACAAGCACTACTACTTGCTGATGAGTCCGTACATGTTGATCTTCTTCACTTTTACGGTCATTCCAGTCGTCATCTCGCTGGCACTCAGTTTCTTTTATTTTAACATGCTGGAGTTTCCGAGATTCGTAGGCTGGCAGAATTATTCCCGATTGTTCCTGGGCGACGATGTGTTCATGATCGCCCTGAAGAATACGTTCATGTTCGCAGTCGTGACCGGTCCAGTCAGCTATATCGCGTGTTTCCTCTTTGCCTGGATTATCAATGAATTGTCGCCCAAGGTCAGAGCGTTTATGACCCTTGTGTTTTATGCGCCGTCCATTTCGGGGAACGTTTTCTTTATTTGGCTGATCGTATTCTCTGGAGACAGCTACGGCTATTTGAACGGTTTCCTCATGAGATTCGGTTTTATTCTCGAACCGATTCAATGGCTTTCGAACGAACAATATATTCTGCCTATTATCATCATCGTCCAGCTGTGGCTTAGCCTGGGCACCAGCTTCCTGGCCTTCATCGCCGGTCTTCAGACGATCGACCGGTCACTGATCGAAGCAGGAGCCGTAGATGGCATCAAGAACCGCTGGCAGGAGTTATGGTTCATCACGCTGCCGTCCATGCGGCCGCAGCTGATGTTCGGAGCCGTAATGCAGATAACAGGCTCGCTTGCGGTCGCCGATATATCGGTCGCACTAGCCGGATTTCCAAGCGTTAACTACGCGGGGCATACCATCGTAACGCACTTGATGGACTTCGGCACCATCCGCTTCGAGATGGGTTACGCATCTGCTATCGCGACAGTGCTCTTCTGCATTATGATCGGCTCCAATAAGTTAACGCAAAAACTGTTGCGAAAGATAGGTGAATAGAAATGGTCATGAGGGTGCTAACTGTATTCCGGACCCCCAGGCGGTTAAACCGATCCTTTGCCGTCAGTTTTTTAATGTTTGCGCTTCTTGCCGTTTTCGGCGCGTTTATGGCGCTTCCGCTCATCTATGCGGTGAGCAATGCATTCAAGCCGCTTGACGAACTGTTTATATTCCCGCCGCGGTTTCTGGTCAACAATCCGACGCTGGACAACTTCTTCGATCTGTTCGCCCTGATGGGGAACTCGTGGGTGCCGCTATCCCGTTATATCTCTAACACCCTGTTCATCACGATCGCCGGGACGGCTGGACATATTCTGCTGGCGTCTGCGGCGGCCTATCCTCTGGCGAAATACCGATTTTGGGGATCGGGGACTTTGTTCTCGATCGTCATTTTGTCCTTAATGTTCTCGGGACATGTGACCGCGATACCGAACTATATGGTCATGTCCTGGCTCGGCTGGGTCAACACGCACGCCTCGGTGATCGTGCCGTCTCTCGCCTTCCCTCTCGGACTGTTCCTCATGAAGCAATTCATGGAACAGATTCCGGATGCGCTGCTGGAAGCGGCCAAAATCGACGGAGCGAACGAATATCGGATTTATTGGAGTATCGTCATGCCGAACGTGAAGCCCGCATGGCTGACGCTTATGATATTGCAGTTCCCCGCATTATGGGGGACCGACGGAGGCAACTTCATATATAGCGAGAACCTGAAGACGCTCCATTACGCGCTTGGCATAATCTCGGCAGGCGGCATCGCCCGCGCAGGCGTTGGAGCGGCGGTCGCCCTTCTCTTGATGATCGTTCCGATTACGCTCTTTATCATCTCGCAGAGCAGCGTCATGCAGACGATGGCGACCTCCGGGATGAAAGAGTAGAAAGGATGAGACGCGATGTTGAGCAGCCTATATAAAACAAGGACATTTGTCCTCACGACGCTCATCTGTTTGCTAAGCATTGGAATGGGAAGCGCGATCGTTCATGCCGAAGAAACTCCCGCATCCTATAATTATTCCTACTGGGGAGACGCTGTCGCCTCGCCTGCCGCCTATCGGGCAACGGCTCTCTTGAATGGCGACAGTCTGGGAGTCGGACCATTTAAGGAACCGAACGATATACACGTTACGGCAGACAAGCAAATTTATGTGCTGGACTCCGGCAATAATCGAATCGTGGTGATGGATGCGAGCTTCAAGCCGGTTCGAATCATCGATTCCTTCGATAGCAAGGGGGAGCCCGATAAGTTTATGAGCCCGCAAGGCCTGTTTGTAACCGAAGACAAGCATATATACGTCGCTGATACGGGAAATAAAAGAGTTGTCCATCTCGATTCGAATGGTACGCTTGTGAAGGTGATCGAGAATCCTGAGTCCGAGCTCTTTCAGGAGAAGTTCCAGTTCCAACCCGCTCGTGTTGTTGTCGATAAGGCCCAGCGAATTTATGTCATGGCCGTCGGCATATTTGACGGATTTATGGAGTTTAACGCTAATGGCGAATTTTCGACGTTCATTGGCGCGAACCGCGTAAGGGTCGATCCGATCGAGCTGTTGTGGAAACGGCTGTCTACCCGCGCCCAGCGGAGTCAGATGGCCACGTTTACGCCTACGGAATTCACGAACCTGGATATTAACGATGAAGGATTTATTTATACGACGAACGGCGACAGGTATGGCGATACGATCAAGAAATTAAATGCCCAGGGAAACGATATTTTGAGGCGAACGGGGTATTTCAACCCGCGCGGCGACCTCGTCATGTCATCAGAGGAGAGAACGAGACTGATTGACATCGATGTCGCGGACAGCGAAATCTATTCGGTGCTTGATTCCAGGCGCGGACGGATTTTCACATACAACGGCGATGGACATTTCATGTATGTATTCGGCGGTCTGGGCAATCGGCTGGGCGAATTCAACACGCCGTCAGCCATCGAGCGTGTAGGGGATCAGTTTCTCGTTCTGGATAAGGGGCTCGGGGAAATCACTTTATTCGAGACAACGGAATACGGCCGGACCCTGAACGAAGCCGTGCGAAGCTACTACAGGGGCGATGAAGAGGCGGCCTTCGCCTTATTCCAGAAGTCAATCAATATGAACGCCAACCTGGAATTCGCTTATGCCGGGATCGGCAAAGCGCTGCTTCGGCAAGGGGAATACGCAGAGGCGATGAAATATTTTAAGCAAAGCAAGGATCAGCTGAACTATTCGAAGGCATTCCTGCTCTATCGCAAGGAAGTGCTGCGCGAATACTTCCCTGCGATCATGACCGGTATTGTCTTGATCGTTCTCGGTACAATTATTTTCAGGAAGCTCCGGCAATGGAAAGGGGGAAGGAAACGTGCCGCAATTGAACAGTGAACTGATTAAATATCCATTTTATCTGATTCTGCACCCATTTAACGGCTATTGGGATTTGAAGTATGAACGGAACAAAAAAACGAATCTGATCGTTTCCTTCTCGATCTTGTTCCTCTTGGCCGTTACCAATATCATGAGCAGCCAGTATAGCGGATTCCTCGTCAATATATACAATCCCACCGAGATGAACAGTTTGATGGAGGTTCTGTACGTCCTGCTTCCGGTGTTGTTCTGGTGCGTGGCCAATTGGTCGCTCACGACCTTGATGGACGGAGAAGGAAAGTTTGTCGAAATTTTCACGTCAACCTGCTTTGCCTTCATTCCAATGGTGATCATCCCATTTCCATGGATTTGGTTAAGCAACGTCATCTCGATCCAGGAGACGAGCTTCTATTACTTCTCGCACAGCGTCGCCGTCATTTGGACATTGTATCTGCTGTTCGTCGGGAATATGACGGTTCATCAATTTACGCCGTCAAAAACCATCGGCACCCTGCTGTTATCGGTTATCGCCATGGGGTTTCTGGCGTTCCTGTGCCTGCTTTTCTTCAGCCTGATTCAGCAGATCTCATCATTTGTATCAACGATTTACCAGGAAATTGACCTGAGAAGCTAAGGAAGGAGGCATGCGCAGCCATGAATTTGAAAAGATATGCCTTACTGACTTCGTTGTTCCTGTTCGGAATAATGACTGCCGGGTGTGCGGGCTCCGGTACTGATAAACAAACGGAAGCCAATCGTTCTGTCGCAGCGGAATTTGTTAAGGGAACGGCTTTGCCCGTTTCCTTCACGGATCCTCGAGTCGCGGAGATGAAAGGCGTTGCAGAAAACAATCGTCTGCAATTATTCGCAGACGATCAGTCGGGAGTTATTGCCGTCCTCGATAAAAGCAGCGGAGAAGTTTGGTACAGCAACCCGCCGGAGCGGGAATCCGATAAACTCGCGACAGGAATTAACAAGGATTTATTATCCGCTCAATTGAAGCTCGATTTCCATAACGCTTTCGGCCAGCTCAGCTCGGTCAACTCCTATACGGATAGCGTCATTCATAAACAAGTCAGATTCGAAAGCATTCCTAACGGCATCAGAGTGACTTATCAATTCGGAACGGACGAGAAAACGGCTGAGGATCTTCCAAGCAAGCTGACGAAAGAGCGCTTAGAGGAACTTAAAGGGAAAGTGGATAAAACGGGACAGCGCGCGCTGATGATTGCCTACCAAGAAAGCGCTGACCCATCTGTGTATGTGCGAAATGAATCTCTGGCAGGGATTCAACTGAAACGAACTCTTCAGGCATTCGAAGATGCCGGCTATACGGATGAAGATTTCCGGAAGGATCTCGAGGCGCTTCAGCTGGAGCAAACCAAACCCGACCCGCGTATATTCCTTGCCTCGATCGAGTATACCTTGGATGACGATAGTCTCGTGGTCAAGGTGCCGGCTTCCGGCCTTCATTACTCAGATGAATATCCGATCAGTACGGTGTCGGTTCTTGGTTTCTTCGGCGCAGAAGGGGAGGAGTCAGAAGGTTCATTATTTGTACCGGACGGATCCGGTGCGCTCATTCATTTCAACAATGGCAAAATTAATTATTCGTCATATGAACAAAGGATATATGGATCCGATCTAACGATGGAGAGTGTCAAAGACGGCGTCTGGGAAGAAAAAGCCAGATTGCCGGTATTCGGAATGCTTCGCAAGGATGGCGCCTTTCTCGGCATTATTGAAGAAGGCGATTCCGTTGCAAGCGTTCATGCAGATGTAAGCGGCAGGCTGAATAGCTATAACTTTATTTATCCAAGCTTTTATGTGATCAATAAGGACCAGGTGTCCCTGGACGCGAACGGTCAGGCGCGTTCCTTGCCCAGGTATCAAGAGAATCCGACAAAATCGGATTTTACGATCCGTTACGCTTTTCTGAGCGGGGAAGAAGCTACTTATTCCGGAATGGCACAGTACTATCAACAGTATTTGATCAAAACGCATGGACTTCCCGAACCGAAGTCGGCAAGCGATTCAAAATCCGGAGGGGATGCGCCGTTTTATTTGCAGCTGATCGGAAGCATCGCCAAAAACAAACATGCGGTGGGAATTCCCTATAAGGCGCTCGAACCTCTGACAACCTTTAAACAGGCAGAGGATATCGTAAATCAGATGCAGAACCGCAATATTCGCAATATTAAGCTTCAGTATTCGGGTTGGTTTAATAAAGGACTTGATCATCAGGTTCCGGAACATGTCTCGGTCGACGGAGCTGTAGGCGGAAGCAAAGCGCTTCGGGAATTTATCTCCTTCGCTCGGGACAAGGACCTTTCCTTCTTCCCGGACGTCTATATCGCAGAGGCGCGTACAAGCGGCGGATTCGATGTAACCAAGGAAGCTGCCAGAACATTAAGGGGAGATCCTGCCGCGATCTACCCGATTGAACCGGTCTTGAATCAGCGCGACCACAGCAAAGCTCCGTCCTATGTTGTATCGCCGAGCTATATGTTGAAGGTTGTGGATTCCATGCTGAACGAACTGGACGGCTATCGTCTTGAAGGGATATCGCTGCAGGATCTGGGCAACCAGTTGAATACCGACTATCGGACAAATCATCAGATCGACCGTACGGAGTCCGAAACGATATCGAAAGAGGCGATGACCAAGATCCGCGAACGGAATCTCGAGATTATGGCGAATGGCGGCAACGCTTATGCGTTTCCATACGTTACGGATATTACGAATGCGCCGATGACCAATAGCGGGCTCAAAATTGAAGACGAAGAAATTCCATTCTATCAAATGGTCGTTCGCGGATATATCGACTATACGGGCATGCCTTATAATCTATCGACCCTCACCGACATGAACCAGTATATATTGAAGTGTCTGGAATATGGCTCGGGCGTTTCATTCAAATGGATTCATGAACCGAATGATAAAGTAAAGGATACGGACTACGACGACTTATACGCCGTCAATTACGAGCAATGGCTGGACCAGGCTGCACAGATCTATGGGAATGTGAATGAAGTCTTGGGCAAAGTGCAGAACCAGAAGATGATTTCGCATGAGAAGTTAAGAGACGGCGTCTTCAAAACCGTTTATGAGAACAGTATCTATATTATTGTGAACTACAATCGATCAATGGTACAGGCGGATGGCCTAAACGTCGAAGCCGGAGGTTATGTAATGGGTGGTGTACAAAAATGAAATCCATACTGAAACCTCGCCAATTGAAAAGGTCTTACGCGGAAAAAAAGGCACAATGGGGTTTTCTTTACGTTTTGCCGTGGCTGCTTGGATTTGTTCTCTTTTTCTTTGTACCTTTGTTGAGTTCATTGCGATTCAGCTTCAGCTCGATAACGGCCAATTCGGACGGGATAACGGTTAAATACATCGGATTCAAAAATTACGTGGAAGCCTTAACGATAAACACAAGCTTCAACCGTGTTTTGACCGAATCGATCGTGAATATCGTGGTCAATATTCCGCTGATCGTCATTTTCAGTTTATTCCTGGCGGTGTTGCTGAACCAGAAATTCATCGGAAGATCCGCCGCCCGGGCGATCTTCTTCCTTCCCGTTATTCTTGCATCCGGCGTTATAATGAATCTGGAGAGCACAAGCCTGGTGCAAGCGATAAGCGATGCAAGTTCGGGGGCAAAGGTCGTTCGTTCGTTACAGAGCTTTGAATTGGAGAAGCTGATGCTGCAAGCCGGGGTCAGCGAATGGATCGTCAATTACCTCACAGGTTCCGTTGACCGTATCTATCAGATTGTCAGCCAATCCGGCGTTCAGATTCTGATCTTCCTCGCGGGAATCCAGACCATCTCGCCGCAGCTGTACGAAGCCTCCAAGATGGAAGGGGCAACCGGCTACGAAGCCTTCTGGAAGATTACGTTCCCGATGGTCAGTCCGCTTATTCTGGTCAATGTGATTTATACCATTATAGATTCGGTCTCCAGCAACGAAATAACGGACTTGATCCTGGATACCGGTTTTTCAGTTTTTAATTTCGGTCTCAGCTCGGCGATGGCAACGATTTATTTTCTGGCCGTTGCTCTAATCTTACTGATAAGCACTTATCTGATATCGAGGAAAGTTTTTTATTATGATTAGGGGGGATGTACGAGTGCGCTATTCCCGACTGTTATCGATAGAATCCTGGAAAAGGTGGATTTGGTCATTCGTCCGTCTTGTATTGATTGCAGGACTGTCGTTTTTGATTTTGTATCCGATTTTGCAAAAAATTTCGACAGCGATTAAAGATAAGGAGGATCTATATTCGCCGATCGTGGTGTGGGTTCCCGTCCATTTTACTTGGGACAATTTCAAACAAGCGATTTTGATTATGGATTACTGGGAAACATTGGTCAATACCTTTGCGCTGTCGATCTCTACTACCATCCTTACCGCGATAACTTGCGCTTTGGCTGGTTACGGATTTGCCCGGCTGAAATTCAAGGGAAGCAATCTGCTGTTTGCTGGAGTCATTCTGACCATATTGGTTCCGCCTTCGACGATTCTTATTCCCCTTTATCTCAATCTGAAGGATTTTACGCTTATGGGGCTAATTCCATTGCTTACGGGCAAATCCGCCAATCTGCTGAACAGCTACTGGCCGTTCATACTGACAGCCGTGACAGCCAACTCGCTGAAGGCGGGACTTTATATTTTTATATTCAGACAATTTTTCCGGGGAATCCCCAAAGAGATCGAGGAGGCCGCATATATCGATGGCGCAGGGATCGGGACGACGTTTTCCCGAATTATGCTCCCGAATGCGATCCCTGCGATGATCACCGTGCTGCTCTTTTCGTTCGTGTGGCAATGGAACGACAGCTTCTTTACGACAACGTATCTGGCTTCAGGCAAGGTCATGTCCGTGCAGCTGGCTGCATTGCCATACAACCTGAACAGTCTTGATCGAGGAGGTTCCTCCCAAGTAGATCCTTTCTATTTGAGCATGGTGCAGGATACAGGCATTCTGCTCGCTATCCTGCCGCTTATTATCATTTATTTCTTTGTGCAGCGGTACTTTGTTGAAGGGATCGAGCGCACAGGCATTGTAGGCTGATCGGCCAAAAGCAAACCGATCGATTACCAGGTAATGACGCCCGGTATCGATCGGTTTTTTTGCTTTCTATGCGGGCGATGAAGAATGTAGTTCAATCGCCAGGCAGTTGACGTACGGCGTCGGCTGCTGGTCCGGCAGCGAAACGATCAAAGCTCCGTACGGCTGCTCGAACGGAACTTCACCTGCTCCTAGCAACCGGACAGACTTCACTTGGTCTGACGGAGTCAACGTACGAATGACGGCGCGATGATCTTCAGGCCACCGCATTTGGAAAGCGTACAGCGTATTTCCTATTTGTGTGAAACGGAAGTCGCCGGCGTTCCAATCTACCCTGTCCTCCGTAAAATGGTCAATGACGACGCTGGAACGGCCTTCGCCCGATACACGGAACGGTCTGGTGCCGTAAACACCTTCCCCGCAAACCTTGATCCATTTGGCCATCTCTTGCAGGATATACGTGCACTCGTCATCAATTGTACCGTCCGGCTTCTGCGGAATATTGAGGAGCAGGTTGCCGTTCTTGGCAATGATATCGACCAGAATTTCGATGACGTGCCCCGGTTTCTTGTATTCGGTTTTCACATGGTAGAACCAATCCCCGACACAAGTATCGGTCTGCCACGGGTCAAGCCTGATGTCCGGAGACTGGCTGCGCTCAATGTCGAGGATCCCGATGCGGTAAACGTCCTGCCTGCGGTCTTTCTGATTAAAAATGGCGCGATTCACCCCGCCATTAGCCGCTGCGCTGGTATTGTATAGGTGTGCGACCGCATTCAGCCCGGCTGCGAACAATGGGTCGTCCAAGGAAGCGTCTCTATTATCCCAAGCGCTGGCGAACGGCAGGCCGCCGTCGGAGTACAGCAGATCCGGCTGGTACAGATCGATGACTTCCTTGATGACGTCAAGCCAGCGCTGATGCCACCAAGGATTGGTTGTATACCATGGTTTCGGTTCGGACAGCAGATTGTCCGGATCATAATGCTCGCGGTTCGGCAAATACAAATCCTCGTATTCAGGGTCGTTACCATCATACGGGACGCCCGCATAAAGGCCTTCCTTATCTTGGCCCTTATTGAATTTAAACCAGCTGAACGTCGCTCCCAGATGCTCGGTCAAACCGAAAGGCAGTCCCCGGCGGGAAGCGGCGGCTTTCCATAGTGCTACTATATCTTTCTTCGGTCCCATGTTGACCGAATTCCAGCGGTGGATTTTCGAATCGTAGTTGAAGAAGTTGTCGTGGTGCATCGCCTGTGCGACGAAATACTTGGCGCCGGCAGCTGCGTACAAATCCATAAGCGATTCCGGATCGAAATTTTCCGCTTTCCACAGCTGAACGATATCTTTGTAGCCGAATTTCGACGGATGTCCGTAATGGCGAATATGGTACCGGTATTGCTCGGAACCTTCGTCATACATGTTTCGGGCGTACCAGTCCCCGTACATCGGCACCGATTGTGCGCCCCAGTGCGACCATATTCCTAGCTTCGCGTCACGGAACCAATCCGGACACTCGAATTTCCTGAGCGATTCAAATGTGGGTTCGAAAGAACCCTTGGCGATTTGCGCGTTAACCATGCATAACTGGCCTCCTATTACTTGGATACCGCCTTATTCTAGCAAACTATTGAATGTAAAATCCTAACTTCCTCTAGTATAATATTATCTATTATCTTGAACGGCCGACCCGATTTGACCGAATAGGCAAAGGTTTGGATATTTATTGGGAGCAAGAAGGGAGTCCTACCGTACGCACGAGCGCAAGGCAGGACTCCCTTTTCCCCGAAACGAATCCGGCTCTACGATGCTGTGCCCGTGATGTTCGTGCCGTTCTTCGTAATCGTGTACTCAATGATGGCGCCGCTCCAGAAGTGGAACTTCAGAATCACCGTTCCGTCGTTCACTTCGTTGAAGAAGCTCTGTGTAAGTGTGATTTCATTTGCAGCATAAGATGGTTTGAATGTCCGGGCGAACTCCTTGAACGAAGTCCAGTTATGCGGACCGGCGTTGCCACCTTCAGCGTACGCGGCCTCCATCGTAGCGAGACGGTCGCCGTTGAAGGCGGTCGGGATCGCAAAGTTTGCTGTGGTGCCTTCCGCGTTTTGCAGCACAGGCGTGTCATTGTACATGACATAGAAGGTCCAATCGGTGCCCTTGTTAAATTGGGCTTTCAATACGGCAACCTCGCCGAGTTCGGCCGAGTCGGTCAGGTTGGCGAGAAAACTTGCTTTGAGGGTCAGGTCTTCGCCGTTTAACGCATAGTCCGTGCCTTCCATCAATTCGTAGTCTCCGAGTTTAATGCTGGTCAGAACATTGCCGTTTAAGTTCAAGGGCATTACGGAGTCCTGAGCCGGTGCGTCTTTCCTGACAAAGATCAAATCGGATTCGGCAGTGGCAGAGCGGCTCTTCAAGCTGGCCATGATCAGATCGTATAGCTCAGGATCGTTCCACTGAAGCGTTCTGCGGTCAAACCGCCCGCCGTTGTCCCACAGCATAAGAGTAAGTTTGTTCTCTATGGATTTGTAGGTGAAATACTCTAAAAACTTCAGCATCTCGCCATGCTCGGGCACACCTTCGCTGAACGGCGTTTTGAAAGGAGTAGCATCCCAGCCGAGCAGACCGAATTCGCCTATGACAACGGGAATTCCTTTCGATACGAACGTATTATATACATTGTTAGCCATTGTATCGATATCGTTAATCGTTAATTCTTCAAGCTTCGGGAAGGCCGCAATGTTTACGCTGAACGGCCAGAAGCCGTAAAAATGAATGGTAGCGATCAAATTCGGATCGTTCAGATCGGCAATCGTGCTTGCAAGCGAATCCACATGCTCTTGCGAGTTATTCGTAAATAAAGTCGGCAGCACAAGAGGACGAACGTCATTTTTGCCTCCCGACGCTCTTACAATATGGAAGAAGGATGTGTTGAACTCATCAAGAAACGCGTGCTGCGTCGCCACATCAACGTTATCAAATAACGGTTCGTTGATGCTCTCGAACATCAGCTTGTCGGAATGATTCTTGAAGCGGTCGGCGACTTGCGTCCAGATCGCATTATATTGGTCCAATACGGCGTCATGATTCTCCGGCGCCTTGCTGATCCACATCCAGGAGTCGTGGTGAATGTTGATCATGACATACAGTCCCTCTTGCAGCGACCAGTCGACAACTTGCTGTACCCGGTCCATCCAGTCAGGATTGATCGTATAATCAGGTGCGCCGCCCATCCGCCCGCTCCATGTAATCGGAATACGGATGCTTTTGAAGCCCTGCTTCTTAATTTCCTTAATGAATTCTTTGGTAACGATCGGGTTGCCCCAGGACGTCTCGTCACCATTATTTGGTGCGTTCGTATTAAATGAATCGAATGTATTGCCCAGGTTCCATCCGGGCTGCATCGCGTTTACATAAGACTGCATTTTAGTTTCTTTCGGGGAAGCAGCGGCCGAGCTGACGGATGGAAACAACGCCATCAGCAGGGCAACGACCAAAAGGGCGGATAAACACGATTTTTTTGCTCTCATTGAAATTCTCCTTTGGTTTCATTGGGCTACTGCTGGACATGTGTTGCTTGCAGGACATTACTTCGGTGTGCCTGTGATTCGGCCACCTTTAGTCGTAAGCTGATATTTGACTATGGCGCCGCTCCAGAAGTGGAACGTCAAGTTAATCGTTCCGCCTGTTGTTTCGGCGAAGAATTTCGGCGTTATCATGATCGTGTTGTTCGCATAGTCTGGCAAGAAAGCGTAGGCGTACTCCTTATACGAGGTCCAGTTATGCGGACCGGCGTTAGTGCCGTTCGTGTATACCGCTTCCATCGTGGCAAGCACATCTCCGTTGAAAGCTGTCGGAATCACCAAGCCGCCACTGGAGTTGCCTGATGCTTTTGACAGGACCGGCGTATTGGAATAACGGACATGGATTTTCCAATCGGGGCCCGAGTTGACACGGACCGACAATACTGTTTTCTCGCCGAACGAGCCTGAAGCGTAATTGGAGAGCGCGCTTGCTTTGATAGTCAATACATTGCCGTTCAATGTGTAGTCCGTGCCGGAGCTCAATGCGGCAGTTCCGTTCAACAGCGAATCGAAAGTATTGCCGTTCAAGTTCAGGTTGATCACGGCGTCTTGAACCGCAGTGCCGGCCTTGAGGAAGATCAGATCGGTATCCGAGGTGGATGAACGGCCTGTCAAGCTTTGTTTGAATATATTGAAAAGATCCGGATCACTCCACTGATAAGTAGTACGGTTAAAGTACGAGCCGTTATCCCACCACATCGTCGTAATGTTCTTCGCTTGAGTACTGTAGAGAAGGTATTCGAAAAATTTGAGCATCTCTCCGCGCTCGACGGTTTCCCTGTTCTTATCGTGACCGAGTATTCCTAATTCGCCTATGACAACGGGAATACCCTTCGATACGAACGTATTATAGACATTGTTAACCATTGTATCGATATCGTTTTTCGCATCGGCATTAAACGTTGTGTAGCCTGCGATGTTTACAGAGAAATGCCACAAGCCGTAATAATGAACGGTGACAATCAAATTCGGATCGTTCAGCGCGGCAAGCGTGCTTGCAAGCGAATCCACACGCACTTGCTCGTGATTGCAGTATAACGTCGGCAGCACAAGCGGACGAACGGCATTTCCGCCTCCCGACGCTCTTACAAGATGCACGAAGGATGTATTGAGCTCATTAAGCAATGCGAGCTGCGTCGTTATATCAACGTTTGAAAATTCCGGTTCGTTGATGCTTTCGAACATCAGTTTGTCGGAATGATTCTTGAAGCGGTCGGCGATTTGCGTCCATACCGCGTTATATCGGGCCATTACGGCGTTATGATCCGTCGGCATCGAGCTAACCCACATCCAAGCGTCGTGGTGAACGTTGATCATGACATACAGTCCCGCCTGCAGCGACCAGTCGACAACCTGCTGAACCCGGTCCATGAATGCCGGATCGATCGCATAGTTCGGAGCGCCGCCAATCCGATAATTCCATGTTATCGGAATGCGGATGCTTTTGAAGCCTTGTTCCGCAATCTGCTGGATAAAGGCTTGGGTGACAACCGGGTTGCCCCAAGACGTCTCGCCGCCTCCTGTCGGATCATTCGGATCAAATGCATCCAAAGTATTGCCCAAATTCCATCCGGGCTGCATCGCGTTCACATACGTCTGCATGGGAGTTGCGGCAGAGGTCGAGGCCGGGAACGAAAACGAAAACACTGTAAACAACAAAGCAATAGTCAACATCAACGATAGGAAAGCTTTTGTTTTACGCATAAAATTCCTCCCTTGCTTTAATAAAATACAAGCTTGCTTTCTTTCGGGAAACCGATAACAGCGACACTTGTGACAGCGCTCCTATGTTGCTTTTCATGCACCTCCTCAAATGAGTGTAAGCGGTATCATTTTTATTTTAACTGTGTAACGTTCTAGATAATACAACAAAAAATAAACTAAAAATCATATTGAAATTTCATTGCTGCGGCTCAAATACTTCATTTCGCTGGAGAACTGGATATTTTTCAGGGCATATTTTTGAGGTAAGGGTGGGCATATTACAAATTATCGAAAACAGGAGTAAAAAAATGTATGATAACAACACACGCAAAAACATCATTCATTGCTGGAAGAGCGGTGATGCCGGCTATACTATTTGATTGTTCCATTGCTGCTGCTTATTGTAAGCCCATTCAAACCATCTGATTGAGGCGGTTACGGATATAACGTCCCGGAGGCACTCCTTCCGATTTCGTAAATTGTTTGGTAAAGGAATAAATATCTCCATATCCAAGACTAACGGCTACGTGTTTGATGGGGAGTCCGGAGAGAAGCATCATTTTTGCCTGTTTCATTAAATGCTCAATATGGTACCGCTGAGGGGAAATTCCGGTCACGGCTTTAAATACCTTCCTGAAATTCTCATAGCCCATATTTATGGCCGCTGCAGCTTCCTTCATATCATAATGGATATTATTGGAGCTGCCGATTAATTGGCAAGCCTTCGATATTTTATGATCATCATGCTCTCTCTGCGTATAATGAACGCTGCCATGCAATCGGATCATGAGCTCTTGCGCTCTTATTAGCAAATAGGGGAGCCTTTCATCAGCAGCGTCTTTAAGGCTGTTTAGCAAGGCGGCAAAATCAAAAACAAAATCGCTCGTAAGCCGCGTTGCTTGCACCTCTTTATCGGAATTTAAAATTCCTAGCGTTTTCAGGTAATGATAGACAGGATAACCTACGCTAATATAAAACTCTATCCATTCCCCATTTGGCTCGATCTCGGTGGAGTGCAAACGTTCGGGCAAACGCTGAACGAGATCCCCTGCTTGCATCGGAATAACGGAACCGTCCTGTGAGATAAATCGTCCGTTGCCTTGCAGGATCAAAAAACAGCTGTAATATCCGATCTTAAAGTCATATTGGGAACGATCCGCCGTTCTTTTTCTCATAAAGCCGCACGACAAAATGCCTTGGTCGAAATCGTCGCCTATACACCGGTATATAACATCATTTTCCTTTATGTCGTCACCATTCATATCGTCGCTACACCTACCAAAATGGATAAATGATTTACCAAACGTAACATTTATATATGAAGACTTGTCCTTATATTATAAGGGTATCGTTATTATGGCACAACCAATTAGAACAATTGATAGGGGGATTAGTCGAAACATATGAAGCCGAACAGAGAATGGGAGAATCCGCATGTCGCTCAAAAGAACCGTTACCCCATGCATGAGCCGTACGGCGTATACGAAACGGTAGAACAGGCGCTAAGCGGCGATCGCAGAAAGTCAAAGTACGTACTATGCTTAAACGGCTCGTGGAAATTTAAGATGTTTTCGTCTCCCTATGTTGTAACCGATGAATTTTATCATCCTGAATATGACGTGTCCCGTTGGGATGATATCCCTGTTCCTTCCAACTGGGAGCTTTCCGGATATGGAAAGCCTGTGTACACCAATACATTATATCCCTTTACGCGGAAGGGGACGGACTCCCATCATGAAATTCAACTGAAGAAAGATGAATTTGTTTTGAATCCGCCTTATGTGCCAGAGGATAACCTCACCGGATGTTATGTCCACACGTTCGAAATCCCCGAGCATTTTCACGACCGCGATCTATTTATCGATTTTGCCGGCGTGGAATCTTGTTTTTATTTGTGGTTAAACGGGAAGCTCGTCGGTTATTCGACGGACAGCAAGCTTAACGTTTCTTTCGATATTACGGATTTCATCCAAAGGGGACAGAACCATTTATCCGTACAGGTAATGCGATTCGGAGCCGGAACTTATCTGGAGGATCAGGACTACTGGCACCTATCGGGGATCTACAGAGATGTTCTGATTTATGCAAAACCGCGAATGCGCATTCATGATTATAAAATCGAAACGCTATTCTCAGGTCAATACGACAATGCCGAATTAGCCGTGACGGTTTATCCGAATAATCAGGCAAGCTGTTACGGGGAAGCTCATGTGCGCCTGTCTCTTTATGATCACGATCAACAATTGGTTACGCAATTTGAAACGGATAAGTTTGCGGATTACAGATCCTACCTGCAAGAGATCTTTGTGGCGAAGGTAAAACAACCCATTATGAATCCCAAATTGTGGAGCGACGAAATTCCTTACCTCTATCGATTGGTATTGGAAATGATCGGCCCTGACGGAAATGTCGTTGACATCGAGAGCGCAAATGTCGGCTTCCGCGAAGTCAGCATCGATAAAAACGGGATAATGAAAATGAACGGCAAACGGCTTATCATCCGTGGAACCAACCTGCATGCGTTTTGTCCCGAAACGGGGCGCGTGGTGTCGACGGAGTATATGCGCGAGCAAATCAAGATCATGAAGTCGCTAAATATCAATGCGGTAAGGACGAGTCACTATCCGCATGCGGTCGAATGGTACGACCTCTGTGATGAACTGGGCATTTATGTCGTCGATGAGGCCAATATTGAGACCCATGGCATCGGCGGTCAGCTCAGCGCATCTCCCGAATGGACGCATGCTTATATGGAACGTGCAGCGCGGATGGTGCTGAGAGATAAGAATCATCCCTCGATCATTCTCTGGTCCCTTGGTAATGAATCCGGTTACGGAGCGAACCATGCCGCCATGTACGGCTGGATTAAAGAATATGATAAAACAAGATATGTCCAATACGAGTCCTTGAATCCTCCGGCCCATATTTCCGATATCCTGGCGCCCATGTATCCTCAGAAAGAATGGATCATGGAATGTATGGCAAACAGCGAAGACTTGCGACCGTTTATCATGTGTGAATATGCGTACGCGAAAAGCAACAGCAACGGGAATTTCAAGGAATTTTGGGACCTCATTCATACATTCCCGCGGTTTCAGGGCGGCTTTATTTGGGATTTCCAGGATAAAGCGCTTGTCAGGTTTGATGAATCCGGGAACAAAAAATATGTATATGGCGGCGCGTTCCAAGAAGAGATTATTGATTCCGCGCCCGATATGTGCCTGAACGGGATCGTATTTCCGGATTTAACGCCGAAACCGGCTGCCAATGAAATCAAATATGTTCAGGCTCCCGTCCAGATCGATTACTTTGAACGGCCTTATTATGTTCAGGGTAACAAAAGTTATCGAATTTATAATCATTATACGCATCGAGACTTAAGCCACTTGGACATCGGTTGGGAGCTTGTTTGCGACGGGAAGGTTGTCGAAAACGGTACATTGCCCCAATTGAACACGCCGGCCGGATCTATGGAACGTGTTCAGGCGCCCTACGATCCAACCAAGGTCAATGGAGAAGCGTACCTGAATTTCTATGCTAATCTGAACGAGGACACCTATTATGCCGATAAGGGAACCTGTATTTATGCATGCCAGATCGAGTTGAATGATTCCGTTTATGAAATGCATACCGGAGATATTGAAAGCGGAAGCCTGGCATATGAGGAAGCCGCAGATCGAATTCATATATATAATGAACATACGAACGTGGTCTTCTCGAAAGAAACGGCAGAGTTCATTTCCGTGAGATACCATAACCGGGACTACTTTACGGGCGGAGCCAACCATTTCTATCGTCCGCCAACGGGAATAGACGTCGGCGTACAAGGCGAGACGCAGAACTATGCGGATGATTGGAGAAGCCTCGGGCTGAACTCCGGTCAGAAAGAGATCAAGCGTATCCGGGTATATGCGGCGCCAGCTTCCGTCATCATTCAGGTTCATGCTTTGTATTCTGGGTGCATAGAAACGCGAACCGACTATGCGATTGGCGGTAAAGGCATTGAAATTGCCAACACTGTCGTGAATAATGCCCCTATCGATACCCTTCCGAGAATCGGTCTAAGTTTTACCTTCTCCGATGCCTGGAAGAATATTAAATGGTATGGCCGCGGGCCATGGGAAAACTATGCGGACCGTAAAACGTCTGCCTTCGTCGGTATATATGAAAGCTCTGTTGAAGAACAACATGTTCCCTACATCGTGCCGGTTGAATGCGGGGGCAAGGAAGATGTCCGTTATTTAGTTGTGTCCGCGGATGACCGCAAGGTAAAAGTTAACGCGGCGGGTCATTTCCACTTTGATATTCATCAATACAGCATCGGACAGTATGACAATGCCGCCTATGAAGACGAGCTTGGCGCATCCGATTCCGTATTCCTTCATATCGATCATAAGCATGCAGGTCTTGGCGGAGACAACGGCTGGACCAAAAATATTCACGATGAATATAAAATCGGAAAGGGCATCTATGTATACAAGATCACTTTAGAGATGATGGATTAAACAGCAGAGCCCGAAAGCGAAGAATAGAAGTGAAATTCTTAAGACCGTTGACAAGGGTGCAAGCCAAAGTCAGCGGTCTTTATTGCATAAGTTGTGTAGAAAACGGATTCGAGTCCTGCACAATCGAACCTCTATAGTGGGAGGAAGCCAGGTGAATCAATCGATAACTTATGTGCCATTTTCCTATAAAATAATGATTCCTTATTTACTGCTCATCATTCTGACTGAAATTATTATTGGATCTTATACCTACACAAGGCTATCCAATTCAAGTAAAGTGCTGACGGAAATAAATATGAAAATGACGTTTCAACAAATAACGGACAATATCGGGTATCAGTTCCATGAGGCACAGCAAATTTCGGATTCCTTGTTCCAATCTACTGAAATTCAGAGATATTTAGCTTTAGAAGCTTCACCATTTGAAATATATCGAATTACAAGAGATCATTTACTTCCGCTTCTTGCTGCACCTCTGCAATTAGCAAGAAACAATATACGGATTATGCTGTATGTCAAGAACGAGAGGTTCAAAGAGGTTTTCAAAGACCCGAATGTCGGCATTCAAGAGAAATCATCAAACTTGCTCTATTATTCACGTATAGAAAACGAGGATTGGTTTAAGCAGTTGACCTTGCAAAAGCTGGATAATCAGTGGATGCAGGTTGATACCGATCTGAACCAAAATAATCTCTCCCTTATACGAAAGCTGATCTGGTTTAACGATTATCAAACTGAAATAGGTTACTTGCGAATATCCCTCCCCTTGGAGGAGTTATTTCAATCGCTGGATAACGTACGAATCGGGGAACAATCCATTATTGTGCAGGTGAGGGATAAAACGGAGGATGTCATTGTATATCAAGTAGTTTCAGACGGTGAACAACGGATTCAAGCCGAGGAATCCTATTTTACGGTCAAGCATGACATACAGGGAACTGGTTATGGGCTTGAGATTCTGGTTCCTGATCAATATTTCCTGAAGGATGCCCGCAATATCCGTAATGTAACGCTATTCGTATGTGTTTCCAGCTTTCTTATCATGCTAATTATCGGTATTTTTGTAGCGCGTTTGTCTAATAGGAAGATGCGGAAAATCATTTCTTATGTCCGTTCGCTGCGATCCGGTGAATTTCGCAAACGAATCCAGATTACAGGTCAGGACGAATTTGCGCAAATCGCAGTCGCTTTTAACCAAACGGCATCTGACATCGACAATTTGATTAGTACCGTGTATTTGCAGAAGATTAATGTTAAGGAAGCGGAGCTTAAAGCTCTGCAAGCCCAGATCAATCCTCATTTTCTTTACAATACGTTATCCTCGATTAATAGTCTTGCCAATATGGGGGAAACGGGTAAGGTCAGCTCAATGGTAACCGGGTTAGCGAAATTCTACAGGCTGACGCTCAATGACGGTCGAACTATGATTCCGTTGGTTAATGAATTGGAACAGGTGAGGTCATATATCGATATTCAAAAGATCAAGTATGCCAACCGATTTGATACCTGGATAGAGGTTGACCCGCTGTTATTGGAATGTGAGGTCACGAAGCTTATTTTGCAGCCCTTTGTCGAAAATGCATTGAAGTATGCTTGGCATGTAGAACGTCTAACTGTTAAGATCGTCGGCAGACGAATGGGCGAACGTATCTTCCTATCGATTATCGATAACGGCATTGGTATTCACCGGAGCCGGCTGCATAAGATCAACACGGATCAACTGCCGGATTCAGGTCATGGGATTAGCAATGTTAACCACCGGATTCGATTAAGATACGGCGAGGATTATGGCGTCACGATCTCCAGCTTCTACGGAGGGGGAACCACAGCTTTACTTGTCCTTCCCTATGATCAATCGAAGTCATCCCAGATAGACCTAACAACAATGCGGGGGGAAGAAGCATGACCTATCGGATATTGATTGTCGACGATGAATCGGTGGATTTGGAATGGATGAGAAGAAGAATACAAAGCAGCGGCAAACGGCTTGAGGTGGCTGCAGCCGTAGATAATGTGTATTCCGCGCTCGACGTTGTCAGGAAAGAGCAAATCGACATTATATTATCGGATATTCGAATGCCTATTATGTCCGGTATGGAGCTAATCCGACAGGTGAAGGAAATCCGCTCGCATATCCGAGTAATGTTTGTCAGCGGACATAAGGAGTTTGAGTATGCGAAGCAGGCCGTAGATTTTAATGCTTTTGGTTATCTGCTGAAGCCGGTGGAGGATCATGAGTTGTCACATAAGCTGGATGCTGTCATCGCCGATTTGGACAAGGAACAGGACCGTAATGAAGAGAGATTGAAGCTAAAGGAGACATTCTCGCTAGTGAAACAAGAAATGCTCTTCAGATGGCTGGAAGGTGACAATCGGCAATTGTCTGCCCAGGCAGCCATCATGCTTGAAGAGGAAGTGCAAGCTTATGGCACCGCTGCAGCCGTTATCGAAATTGATCAATTCGATTGGCGGACGACGAAGAATGCCGACAGCGAGTGGCAGGAGCTGTATCTGAAGATTTCCCGGTTTGTGGAGGGGTATGTTGCGGATCGGAGATGGGGTTATTGCATTCATGGAGAGCAGCAACGCAAAACGTTGATTCTATTCGGTGACGAGAATACTCACGGTGCACGGACAGACGAACTTATAGCTGAGGTGGGTAAGTTGCATCCACTTACGATTTCTATCGGACTCGGCTTTCATACGGAAAATCTAAGGGAGCTGCCCCTGTCTTATCAAGCAGCCAAAACGGCGCTTGGAACGAAGTGGCATGCAGGTAAGAATAAGACACTTACATTACGTGACAGTGAAGTGGATACCTTATCGCACAATCCTGACGAGAAATGGCCGGAAATCGTGAAGGCACTTGCCGATTATAATCTTACGACGATAGATGATTGGATCGAGCTGCTCTTCAATCAGGGCGGGGTATTAGAATCCAAAGGTGCGGTCTTCCAGCATCTCATCCATTCCATCGTCAAATTGAATGAGCAGTTCCATGCGCTTAACGAGAACTTCGACGAATTGATGGAATGGGAGACTCCTTTTCCTAACAACCTGCTGGAATTTGAAACGGCGCTGGATTTGAAGTCATGGCTCAGAAGAAAGTTTTTTGCATTCTCGGAGAAATGGTACCTTAAGAAGCAGAAGCAGAAGAGAAAACTAATATTAGAAATTATGCAATACGTGGAAGATCAGATAGAACGGAAAATTACGCTCAAAAAAGCAGCGGATCATTTTGGTTTCTCTACTAATTATTTGGGGTACTTGTACAAGCAGGAGACGGGTCAGCACTTCAATAGCTATATTAATGAACAACGCATTAAGAAAGCTTGCCAGCTTCTCCAGGATCCCAAATTAAAAGTCTTTGAAATATCAGAGAGCATAGGTTATAGGAATATTATTTATTTCAACCGTCAGTTCAAACAGGTGACAGGCATGTCGCCCGGCGACTACCGGAAGCGGCTTAACATTTAGTAGAATGCTCCTTGAAACCCCAAAGTAATTGGGGTTTTTCTTATATTCGTTGATTTAGTTTAGTTTTCGTTATTTTCCTCAATTGTTCGATCATCCGTTGACATCTATCATTAAGAAAAAAAGAGAGAGGAGCAACCAACGGCAATGAAAGAACAAACCGCAATAAAGACGGATTCACGCAAAGTAAGGACATTCCATCACGGTAACGAGTTGCGGGGCATCACGCGACAATGGGATCTCCAATCGATGGTATGGCCTGGATTGATATGTCTGATCCTCTTCAGCTATATTCCGATGTACGGAGTCATTATAGCATTTAAGGAGTATGATATTTTCCTGGGAATTGGTGCGAGTCCTTGGGTTGGTCTATACCAATTTAATATGTTTTTTGATTCGCCTGAGTTGAGTATGGTTATGCGAAATACGATTATCATCTCAACCTTGAAGCTGATCTTGATCTTCCCATCTCCGATCTTGCTAGCGCTCCTGTTGAATGAGATCAAGCACAATGGATTTAAGCGGTTTATTCAAACAGCTACCTATCTGCCACATTTTATTTCCTGGGTTATCGTCTCGGGATTGGTATTTTCTCTCCTATCTGTTGAAAGCGGCAGCGTAAATTATCTTCTTATGAAGCTTGGATTCATTGATAATCCGATTAACTGGTTGTCCATGCCTCAACATTTCTACGGGATTCTGCTTAGCAGCAATCTCTGGAAAGAGATCGGGTTCAGCTCCATCGTTTACCTGGCTGCCATAGCCGGAATCAACCCGAGCTTATACGAGGCGGCGGAAATAGACGGAGCGGGCAGATTCCGCAAGATGTTCAGTGTTACGCTGCCTTGCATCGCTCCGGTAGTTATTATTTTCTTGATTTTAGCAATCGGCAATCTTCTTAGCGCTGGTTTCGAGGATATCTTAACGCTTACCAATAACGGAAAGAATGGGACCCTTACCAGTATGGCGGAAGTGCTCGACACCTACGTCTATCGTGTCGGACTCGGCGAACAGAGGTATTCGTTCGCGACGGCAGTTGGTTTGTTTAAATCACTCATCAACATTGTATTATTGGTTGGCGCGAATGCAATTGCCAAACGAGTAGGGGGTAATTCCCTATGGTAAGAAACAGATGGAACGATCGCATCGTCGATATTACTATCTATGCACTGTTGATCATGCTCTCTTTTACGGCTCTATATCCCTTCTGGAATACGTTGGTCATGTCACTGAATGAAGGCAAGGACACTTCTATGGGGGGGCTGACGTTCTGGCCTCGCGAATTCACATTCGACAATTATGAGGTGATATTCAGCGACGAACGTTTCTTCCGGGCGATGGGAATATCCGTTGCAAGAACGGTGTCAGGTACATTTCTTTCCATTCTGGTTACTGCATTAATGGCTTTCGCGCTAGCGAAGAAAGATTTGAAGGGCAAGAAATATTACATGATCTTCGGTATTATTACCATGTACTTTCAAGGCGGGTTAATACCAACCTACCTATGGCTCCGGGAATTGGGATTGTTCAATAACTTTTGGGTATTAATTATTCCCGGGATTCTAAGTATTTGGAACATGATTGTGTTCCGCACGTTCTTTCAAGGGCTGCCGGAGGAGCTTGAAGAATCGGCTAAGCTCGATGGCTGCAACTATTACGGCTTATTCTTCCGAATCGTACTTCCTGTTTCGGGTCCAGTATTCGCGACATTATCGCTATTCACGGCAGTTGGCTTATGGAACGAATGGTTTAATGCCGGTATATTCGTGAATGATTCAGGGTTGCTTCCTGTCCAGAACTATCTAATGAATATGATCAATTCCAGCTCTACCGCCGAGATGCTAAGTCAAATGGGCGGTGTCAGTGTAGTAACTCAGACTGTCACGCCGAAATCGCTCCAGATGACTGCCGTTATGGTGGTTACTCTTCCGATCATTATGGTTTATCCGTTCCTGCAGAAATATTTTGTCAAGGGAGTCATGATCGGTTCGTTGAAAGAGTGATTTAGGGGCTCCATGCCTTTAAATATAATAAACAAGTTTGAGAGGGGTAATCATGTGTTTAGGATAACAAGAAAGACGCTTTTCGGGGGGCTTGCATTAGTCCTCGCTATTAGTTTGATTCTGAGCGCTTGCAGCAATAAGAATTCGAACGGTGAACAAGCAAGCAATGCAAGTAATAATGCAGCCGATACGGGAACAAACTCTCAAGCTGCTCAAGGGGAAGAGTTACCCGCATTTGGTGAACAACCACTAGAGTTTAGCTACTATATGAACTATGACTGGGCTTCGCCAAGCGGGTATGGTACCACGGATGTCGTAACCAAATGGTTAAAAGATGAGAAAAAGATGAATTGGATTGAAATCGGTTCCAATGGCAATGCTCAGCAAAAATTCGGTACTATGGTTGCATCGGATACCCTGCCGGACGTTATCGCGCTGGATCCGAACACAGCGGAATACGAGAATTTGGTGAAAAATAAAAAGATGGTTCCATTGGATGCCTACTATGAGAAATATCCCAACCTGAAGGATTTGATCGACACGACTGCAATGGACATGATGAGGGCATCCGACGGTCATATCTACGGAATGCCAAGTTGGTTTGGCAGTTCAAGGAATGAGAACCAGATGGCAAGCTTTGGCTGGATCGTTAATCGCAAAATATATGCTGAGCTAGGTAAGCCGCAGCTAGAGACATTCGATGATCTGTATGCTTACTTGAAGCAGGTTAAAGATAAATATCCGGATATTGTTCCTATGCAAGACCCTTCAGAAATGATGATTTACGGTGGTTTCGGTGATTTGCGGTGGTCGGATTCGCTTAAAGAGGTTCCGGTATTTGTTAACTTTAAGACAAACACGATTGAATCCATCTTCTCGGATCCGGCATATAAGAAAACAAAAGAGATGACCAACAAGTTTTATCGTGAAGGACTAATCTCTCAGGATTTCCTTACTCAAAGCGGCGATCAAGCAACGGAGAAGCTGAACTCCGGACGAGTTGCGATACAATCAGGCAATAATATGACCGGAATAGGACGGACGGCAAACAATATCCTACAGGCAAAGGATTCTGCTGCGGGTTATGATTATATCCCTTACTTATACGCGGAAGGTGTAGATCCAGCTACAGTTGCACCTATCGGTTACGGAATGCTGGGTTGGAATGAAACAGTTATTACGACATCCGCCAAAGATCCGGAGCGTATCTTCCAATTTTTCGACTGGTGGGCAGGTGAAGAAGGACAACGAATCGGTGCCTATGGACCCCCGGGAGTATTATGGGATACCACTGATAAGAATGGCGCGCCGATCGACAATGAGAATAGTCAGAAGATGTCTGCGGAGGAGAAAGCCAATCTTAAGATCGGCTGGAATCCGCTTGGTACTTGGTGGTTCCATAAGCTGGGAGCGGCAAGGGTTAAGCAGAACCCTGAGAAGGCTGAATGGGACGTCAGAGCCAGCTTGTTCTACGGTCAATTCGTCAAAACAAATAACGACCAATTCAACGGACGAATGAATGTTGACTCCAAGTCCAAGCTGGGAATCGGCTT
Source organism: Paenibacillus harenae DSM 16969 (assembly GCF_000422465.1). Classification (GTDB taxonomy): domain Bacteria; phylum Bacillota; class Bacilli; order Paenibacillales; family Paenibacillaceae; genus Pristimantibacillus; species Pristimantibacillus harenae. The sequence continues at coordinate 31,560 of NZ_AULV01000016.1, forward strand.
TGCGAGGATGAAACAAATTGTTAAGGATTACGAAGCAAAGCTTGTCTTTGCAAAAGATCAAGCGGAGTTCGATTCCTTATTCAAACAATTTGAAGATGCTTTGAACGCATCGGGATACAAGGATCTACTTGTACATGAGACCGAAGTATGGGCGAAAAACCGGGAAAAAATGGGACTATAAGGAAAACCGGCACGAGGTCGAGTCATCGATCTGTGCCGGTTTTTTCACAAGTTAAAGTATTATCCAGCATAATTCGAAATTCATGTGACTTGTTCAGTTTCCAGAAGTGGTGTATCAGAGATATCTGCAAGATTTGGATAATGAAGAATTGATATTCCAATAACACTTCATTATTTCAATATGATGCAGAATATTGATATTAGAATTCGTTTTTATTTGATGTACAAGCGATTATGAATATGACTAATATTAGATCAAAAGCGGGCCGAGAAACATTTCGAGCGGCTAATACCTGATAAAGGGGGGGGATCTTGAAGAACGTCTATTTGGAATGGTTCGCGAAGGATGAGCAGTTTCCGTTCTTTATTCAATATGGCGGACACGACGAGGACACAGACCTGCATAAGCATTTCGACTTCTCCGAACTCGTGATTGTGTTGAATGGGAACGCAACGCATATTGTCCATAACGAAACCTCTTTTATTAAGAAAGGAAATGTATTTGTCATCAACGACGAAACCCCCCATGCTTACAAAGATCCTTATGATTTTAAAATTTGCAATATTATGTATCGGCCTGAAATGCTGCGGGCGGCCGGTTCGGATCTAAGGACTTCCAAAGGTTTTCAGGCGCTTTTCGTTTTGGAGCCCTTTTACCGCAATATTCATCCGTACCAAAGCAAGCTCAGTTTGCCGATTCCCAGCCTGGATTATGTCTCTACGCTCATCTCTGTCATGATCGACGAATATAACAACAAGCATCAGGGATATCAGACGATGCTGATTTCCCGGTTTATGGAGCTAGTCGTCTATTTGTCAAGACAGTATGACAATCAGGAAAAGGATATACCTGGTAATCTGATGCATTTGGCGAATGCGATCTCCTATATTGAAGATCATTATCTCGAACCGCTAACGCTGGAGGAAATCGCGGTCAAATCTGATATTTCGGTCAGGCACTTGAACCGGATCTTCCAATCCTATTATCAAACGACCCCTATTTTCTATCTGCAACGGCTTCGTTTGGAGCGCGCATGTAATTTGCTGAAGCATACCTATCTCACCATTATGGAGATTTCCCACGAATGCGGGTTTAACGACAGCAATTATTTCACTCGTCTGTTTACCAAAAATTACGGTCTCTCCCCAAAGGCCTACAGGACTGAATCGGTAAGTTTGTGAGCCGGCACGTTGAAGGTGCCGGCCGATTTTTTTTCATTTTACAAAACGGAAAGAGCTCAAATGAACGCCTCCTTTCAAACGGAGGTAAACATCGTGCCTGCCTTCCGCCCCTGTGAGACGGCAAGAATAGGTTCCCCAGCTTTGCCTGCCCCCCGAATGGCCGATATGACAAATGCCGGTAGGTATGCCATCCGGATTGTCCAGCCGCATTTCAATGGATCCGTTCTCGGTCGCGCAAGCGGCCCGCGCTTCGAAGCCGGTTGCGCCCGATTCGAATTCGACGTCGTGAAAGCTGATCCAGCCGTCCCGGCCGATAACGCTCACACAAGAGCCGGTTACCTCGAAGCCATGCTGACGAGCTTCACCGTCACGGCACTCATCCAGAAAGACAGACGCGTAATCGTCATAATTTTCGGCACGGATCACGCGATACGGGTATCTCGGCGGAATCGTTTCACCGTGGACTTGCACGGCGGCTTCCAGGATAATATGGCCGGATGAATTTCCGACCATGATCGTATAGGGGCCGGTCTCTACCGCATACCCGTCGCGGGTAACGTCCCAGCAGGCAAAGTCTGTCCCGGCCAGATCGAATTCCGCCGTTCCCTTCTCCCCGGGCTGCAAGTGAATCCGTGTAAATCCGCGCAGCTCTTTAAGCGGCCGTTTCACTCTCGATTTGTTCGCCCTTATATAAAGCTGTACGACCTCGTCGCCCGGGCGCAATCCCGTATTTTTAACCGTCACTTTGACCTTCACCTGATCATCTGCCGTCATTTTAAGTTTGCTGAGCTTCAGATCGCTGAATTGGAAGTCGGTGTAGGACAAGCCATGTCCGAAAGGATACAGCGGATCGCCTTCAAAATACAAATACGTTCGTTTTCCTTTAATAATATCGTAATCCAACATATCGGGCAGATCCAGGACGGAACGGTACCAGGTCATACTCAAACGGCCGGCAGGGTTGTAATCTCCAAAGAGCACATCGGCAACGGCATTACCGAGCTCTTGGCAGCCGTGAGCCGTATAGACGATTGCCGGAATGTTCTCCTGCGCCCAGTTGAGCGCAAATGGATAGCTGCCTATAATGACGACAACCGTATTCGGATTCGCCTTATGCACTTCTTGAATCAGCTTCTCCTGTTGCGGCGGAAGGGACAGGTCCTGCCGGTCGACTTCTTCCCTGCCGTTGATGAGCGGATGATTGCCGACCACGACAATGGCAACATCGCTGGCTCGTGCAGCGGCAACAGCTTCTGCAATACCATCGATAACCGGATGTATAATAAATTTTTCGGAAATGCCAATCTGTGCATCGTCCTTCAGCCGGATTGTTTCGTCAACGACCGTTGCGATTTGGCCGTTCCATGCCTTGATCGCAACAGTCCCGTCGTCCTGAGGAATGAAGTTGAACAGTTCTTTATTGTACCATCCCCAAACCTCCTTGGCCGACGCGCTTATTCCGCTTGCTTCGCACGTCACGTAGCTGCCGTTGGCTGCAGAGAGCAGCGTGTGGCTCCCCAAGCCCCAATCGGTCAGCTTGAAATGTTCTCCGCTGCCTGCATCCTCTTTATTCGCTGCCAGAGTTGCATCGTAGAGATGCCTATGTCCGACAAATCTGCGGGTTGCGGCGGATTGCAGTATAATCCGGTCGCAGCCGTCCTTGAACTGAACGAAATTCGGGTCGAGCTTGCTTATGATGCCTTGCAGCGGCGTAACCTGATTAGGTGGACTGCCTGTGTAAAATCCGCGGCAAACGACATCTCCCAATGGCCCGATAACAGCTGCGCTCTGCAATCTTTCCTTGTCGAGCGGAAGCATATTATTCTCATTTTTCAAGAGGACGACCGATTCACGTGCAGCCCTGAGCGCAAGCTCGCGGTGTTCTTGCTTGTATAGGACGCTTTCCGTAATTTGCGCATATGGATTGATTGCTTCGGGATCGAACTGGCCGAGCCGCATGCGAACGCGGAAAACGTTGCGAATCGCCCGGTCAATGTCCGTTTCCGAAAGCAGGCCTTGTTCCAAGGCTTCTCGAATCGATTTCTTTACAAGCCCGCTGTCATCCATCATGCAATCAATTCCCGCTTTTATTGCCGCCGCCGCCGCTTCGGCATAAGTATTGCAATACTGGTGTTCATCGACGGTCTGTTGCATATCTGAGAATGCGGAAACGACAAATCCGTCCAGCTTCCATTCATCCTTAAGAACCGCTTTTACATCTGGATGGCAGATTGCGGGGGTCCCGTTTATGGCGTTATATGCGGTCATGACGGAATGTACGGAACCTTCGCGGACAGCAGTCTCAAATGCTTTCAGGTAATATTCCCTTTTATTGCGGGGATTGATGGATGAAGAGCTTTTCAGCCGGTCCCTCTCGTTGTTGCCTGCATAAAAATAGTTTAAAATCGCTGCTGTTTTGATATAAAACGGATGATCGCCCCGCATTCCTATCGAATAAGCTGAGTACATACACCCCGTTAAGAAAGGATCTTCGCCGAAGGTTTCATCCGTTCTTCCCCATCTTGGATCGCGGGCTAAATCGACCACAGGCGCACGGAGCATAAGACCTCGCAGACCGCTTCTGAGCTTGTAGTAGGCTCTTGCTTCATCGCCGATCATCCCGCCGATTTCCTTGATCAATTCGGTATTCCATGTACAGGACAAGCCCAAGTTCTGCGGGAAGACCGTTGTGGCGCCCTCGTATGCAACCAGACCTTGAACGGCGTTTCCGCCAATCCAATACCCCGGGATTCCGAGCCGTTTTACGGATCCCTGTCTGAATGGGATAAACGAGAGCTTCTCTTCAAGCGTGAGTCTGGAAACGAGGTCGCTGACGCGTTTTTCTAAAGAGAGTTTTATGTTTTGGAAAGGAAAGGATGGACAGGTGTTCACTTCCGTTCACTCCTTTGCCGGTATTGATCGGGTGTCATGTGCTCGAGCTTGCGGAAAGTGGCGATAAAGTGACTGGCATCGCGAAAGCCGGACGATGCGGCAATATGCTGAATGGGCGTCGTTTGTTCGCTAGTGAGCATTTCCTTTGATTTTTGAATCCGCAGATTGATCAGATATTGATAAGGCGTGTACCCGAACGTTTTTTTAAATAACGAATTGAGATGTCTCGGACTGATATTCAGCTGTTCCGACATCTCTGCCATGCCCAGATCCGGATTGTGATACTCATTGTCCAGATATTGGACAAGCGGCTGCAACCGGCCAGCGAGGCTTTGGGTGGTTGACGTGTTAACCGTAGTTCCGTGCTTCTTCAATTGTACAAGAAAACGATAAACGTCAATCGAATTGTCCAGACCGGTCGCGTCTTGGGAGAGAAGAGAGGATTCCAGCATCTGCCCGATGAGATTCTCGGGTTCCGTCCCTTCCGGCCAGCTGTAAACCGTAGAAAATTGGATGTCCAAAATAGACATAAACGGGGAGATTTGCGGACCGTCTATTATTAAATAATAAGTGGACCACGAATCGCCCAGACAATAATACTGATGGGGAACATTCGGCGGCAGCATGATCCCGTGACGGGGAGGAAGGGAGAAAGCAGATCCCTCAATGATAATCTTCCCTTCGCCTGAAACCGTTTGCAGCCAATGATGAAATGGATAACCGCCGCGTCTTATGACCGTCTCCTGAAACGGATTGTAACCGATACTATCAATGTAAAAGGGAACGAATTGTTCCGGAGGCATCATCAGCAAGCGGACTTTTGTCTCAAACATAGGCATCATTACACTTCCGTTTTTTTATATTTTGTCTTGTTTTAAGATTATTAGTATATGGTGAGGTTGTCAAGGGTTTCGGATCATGAGGGCGTCTGTTACAAAAGCGCGCGGTTCAAACAGTCTGCTGCGGTATTTCCGTAATTTTATATACAATTATTCGATATGTTTAAACCAGGGTAAACGATATATTATATTGTAAGGATATTTCTGTTAAGAGAGAGTATGGGGGTTGGTTTTGATGAAAATGGGAGTGGATTATTATCCGGAGCACTGGGATTGCTCTATGTGGGAGCAGGATGCAAAGCTGATGCGGGAGACGGGAATAAGCCTGATCCGTGTGGCCGAATTCGCCTGGTCACGCTTGGAACCGGAGCAGGGGCGGTATGAGTTCGGCTGGCTCGATGATGCAATCGATGTTTTCTTTAAGCACGGAATCCAAGTCGTCATCGGCACGCCGTCCTGTACGCCTCCGAATTGGCTTGTGGAACGCTTTCCGGATGTCCTGCCCCGGGACGCGATGCTGAATCCGAAATATCCCGGGATAAGAGGGCATCGTTGTTATAACAGCCCTTCCATGCGTGTCTTTACGGAGAGAATTGTGGAGAAGCTGGCTTCTCACTATGCCAAACACCCCGCGGTGACCGGTTGGCAGATCGATAATGAGTTCAGCCTGAACGAGTGTCATTGCGAGATTTGCAACGAGCGGTTTCGCGAATGGCTTTCGAAGAAGTACGGTACTTTGAAGGCCTTGAACCAGGCTTGGGGTACGGTTGTCTGGAGCGGTGAATATAGCGCCTGGACGCAAATTTCTACCCCGTTAGGCGGTACAAGCTTCAGGAATCCGTCTTATCTGCTCGACTGGAAGCGGTTCGAAACCGATTCCGTAGTGGAATTTCAACAATTGCAATTGAGCATCCTGCGCAAATGTTGTCCGGACCATTTCGTCACTCATAATATTTGGAGTTATCCGATGTCTCTCGATTATTACAAGCTTTGCGAGGAATTGGACTTTGCTTCTCTCGATTATTACCCCGGCACGAGCCCCGAGAAATCGGTTTCGGGCGGATACAACGGCGCGTTGACACTCGATTTAACCCGGGGCATCAAGAGACGCAATTTCTGGATCATGGAAACGATCAGCGGTCCTCCCGGATGCTGGTTTCCGATGTGGCGGACTCCGCAGCCCGGATTTATTCGGGCCTTCGCTTGGCAATGCATGGCCCGCGGCGCCGACACGCTCGTTCATTTCCGGTGGCGAAGCGCTCCGTTCGGCGCCGAACAATTTTGGCACGGATTAATTGACCACAGCAATGTACCCGGCAGACGATTCGAGGAATATCGGATGTTATGCGATGAAGTAAACCGGCTTTCTCCTGTCTTGGCGGAATCGGAGGTGCTTGGCGAGGCTGCCGTTCTCCATTCGCACGACTTGTACAATGCGTTCGCGATTCAGCCCCAGGCAGAAGGAATGGATTATTTCGAGAATCTGAAGCTTTATCATCGGGCTCTGACCAAATCGGGCATTCTGACGGATGTCGTGAATACAACGGACAATCTGGACAGGTATCGCCTTATTATTGCGCCGTCGCTCTATTTGTTGGATGAAAACCTGGCGGATAAGCTGAAGAATTGCGTAAAGAACGGAGCCACCTTAATCTTGACGAATCGTACCGGCGTGAAAAACCCGAACAACGTTTGTTGGATTCATCCGCTGCCTGGCCAGTTGGCCGAGGCGGCAGGGGTAACCGTAGCCGAATACGATCCGGTCGGCAATGACGTTCATACGATCCGTATGACGGATGGGAAAACGCATACCTGCAGTCAGTGGTGCGATATTCTGGAACCTGCCGGCGCCGAGACGATTGCTTGGTATGAGGACGATTTCTTCGCGGGGAAACCGGCTGTAACGGTTCATGCATGGGGTGAGGGCAAAGTGTACTATATTGGCACCGTTGCCGAGGAAAGCTTCTACCTGGATTTATTCGGGAAGGCTGCCGACGAGTCCGGAGTAACCCGTTTTGCCGTTTTGCCGGAGGGGGTTCAGATTTCGATACGCCGGAAGGGAACGGCGCGTTATTTATTCGTGTTGAATCTCTCGCGGAAGAAACAGACAGTCGAGTTGGGGGGCGCGTATTCGAGTCTTCTGCGAGAGGAGCCGGTTGGTCCTGTTATAGAGCTGGAGCCGTATGCGGTGGAAATCGTCAAGCTTGTTGAAGACGACATCTTTTGTATAAAATAGGAGGAATTCTCAATGAACCGGCAATCCAGAACGATTTTATTTCAAGGCGATTCCATTACCGACGGCAGTCGGGGCCGCAACGAAGATCCCAATCATATATTGGGTCACAGCTACGTCTTTATCCTGGCAGGGAAGTTTGGATATGAACTGGCTGGAGAGCGGCCGCATTTTATCAACAGAGGCATCAGCGGAGATCGGGTATCGGATTTGTACGCGCGTTGGAACGAGGACGCAATCAGCCTGAAACCGGATCTGATCAGCATGCTGATCGGCGTGAACGATGCCTGGCGAATTGTTGAAGGGCTGCCAAGCGGCGCTACCGACCGATTCGAAAGAGCGTACCGGCATTTGCTTGAGGAGACCAAAGAGGTGCTGCCGCATACCAGGCTGGTCATATGCGAGCCATTTGCTTTAAAAACGGGCTGTACGGCGGAGAAATGGGAACTCTGGCAAAAACAGCTTGATAAATATAGCGGCATATCGCGCCGGTTATCCGAGGAATTTAATGCAGTGTTCGTTTCTCTGCAGGCGGCGTTCGACAAGGCCGCATCCGGCACGGAAGCCGCTTATTGGTTATGGGACGGCGTTCATCCGACGGCAGCCGGTCATGAGCTTATAGCCCGCGAATGGTTGTCAGTCGTTCAAAATAGTCCGCTGGCGATTCGCTGATTTCATGCTCAGCATGCACTCAAGCTTTATATACCTCCAACCGCAATGGTTTGGGGGTATTTTTGTGGAATGAATCATCCATAATCGGACGGATGTCTATATCATGCTATTCACTGACCTAATAATCAAGGTGTGATATTAATCGGTGTTATACAATCGAAAATGAAAAGAGATCATCAAAGTTGATTCTCTTTTTAAACCGTATAAAAACTTTCGAACGATTAGGAGTGCACCATTGTGACGTATACCAATCCCGTAATTCCTGGCTTTTATCCCGACCCGAGTATCTGCCGGGTCGATGATGATTATTATCTGGTGACAAGCACTTTTGCCTATTTTCCCGGCGTCCCTATTTTTCATAGCAAGGATCTTGTCAATTGGCGCCAGATCGGACATTGTCTCACAACCGAGCGGCAGTTGCCGCTGGCAAACACTTGGCTCTCGGGAGGGATCTACGCCCCGACGATACGCTATAGCGACGGCTGGTTCTATATGGTGACGACGAATGTGAGCGGGATCGGCAACTTCTATGTCCGCAGTAAGCAGCCGACCGGTCCATGGTCCGATCCGGTACTTGTCGCGCAGGGCGGTATTGATCCTTCTCTGTTATTCGATGAGGACGGCCGCGTATACTTTCAATCCAATTGTAAAGGCAATGAAGGTTATGGCATTTATCAATGCGAGATCGACATTTCGACCGGAAGCATGCTGACTGAGAGCCGTCTGCTCTGGAAGGGAACGGGCGGAGCGCACCCGGAGGCTCCTCATCTTTACAAGATCAACGGACTTTATTATTTAATGATTGCCGAAGGAGGCACGGAATACGGGCATATGGTGACGATTGCGAGAAGCGGCGATCCCTACGGTCCTTTTGAACCATGTCCCGCGAATCCGATCTTGTCTCACAGAAGCTTGAACAGCAGCATACACGCAACCGGGCATGCGGATCTGGTACAGGCGCATGACGGAAGCTGGTGGGCGGTGTTCCTGGGCATCAGGCCTGTCTCCTATCCCTACCGGCATCATCTGGGCCGGGAGACGTTTCTGGCGCCTGTGACATGGACATCTGACGGCTGGCCGATCATAGGCGATGGGGGCAGAGTCGAGTCCCTTATGGAGGCACCGCAGTTAACTGAAGTCCGGTGGCCGCCTAAGGCAATCAGGGATGATTTTGACGAAACAATACCAGGCTCCGACTGGGTCTTCCTGCGCAATCCGGCGCCGGACAGTTGGTCGCTTCGCGAATGTCCGGGGCATCTTGTGCTTCGCGGAAACAAGACGTCGCTCGACGATACCGGCGCACCCGCCTTTGTGGGGCGCCGCCTGAGCCATATGTCATGCAACATTGCCGCCCTACTAAATTTCGAGCCGGTAAACGACGGTGAGGAAGCCGGACTTACCGTATATATGAACGAAAAGTATCATTACGATCTGGCCGTAAAGTGCAAAGAAGGACGTAAGGCAATTGTACTCCGGCGCACGGTTGGGTCATTGAGAACGGAGCGTACGCTGGACTGCGCAGAGGGTAATGTCGTACTCAAGATTGAGGCTCGTCCGGAATCATTTGGTTTTGCCATTCAGCAAGAGGGATCCCATGTTCTTGAATTGGGTTCGGGAGAAACTCATCTGCTCTCAACGGAGGTAGCGGGCGGCTTTACGGGAATACTCATTGCGATGTATGCCGTTTGTGAAACGGGGCAGGCTTCGCCGGCGCTCTTTGATTGGTTCGACTATGAGCCGAGAGATTAATATCGGACGTTCCCATACATCATGAAGGTTGCCCTCTCGCGTTCGTAGCCAAAGGTTTAGGCAAGTCTAATTAACGATCATAAAATGGAGGCTGGCTGGTGTTGACAAATGATAAAGAATCTTTGCTGCCGTTTCAAAACCCCGATCTGCCAATCCAAGACCGCGTCACCGATCTGGTGTCCCGGTTTACCCTGGAGGAGAAAGTCGGGCTCATGCCCCAATATCAAACCGCAGTCGAACGGCTGGGAGTGAAACCTTACAAACACGGTACGGAAGCCGCTCACGGGATCGCTTGGCTTGGAGAGGCGACCTCCTATCCGCAACCGATCGGTCTTGGCTGTACCTGGAACCCGGAGCTGCTGGAGCGTATCGGTTCCGCTATCGGTGACGAGGCCAGAGTGTTCTATCAACGGGATCCCGCGCGCAACGGATTGACGCTATGGGCGCCGACCGTCGATATGGAGCGGGATCCGCTGTGGGGCAGGACAGAGGAGGCGTACGGGGAGGATCCGCACTTGACGGGCGATCTCACTACCGGACTCGTCAAGGGCATTCAGGGGCCGCATCCTGTCTACCGCAAAGCAATCGCGACCTTGAAGCATTTTCTTGCCAACAACAATGAGAAGGATCGCAGCCACTGCTCGGCCAGCATCGATCCGCGCAACATGAGGGAATATTATTTGAAAGCGTTCGAGCCTGCCTTCCGCAAAGGGGGGGCGCTGTCCATGATGACATCGTACAATTCGGTCAACGGTACGCCCACCATTATACATCCCGATGTGAATCGGGTAGTCAAAGGGGAGTGGGGGATGAGCGGCTTTATCGTCAGTGATGCAGGAGACATGCTCGGCCTCGTGAATGATCACCATTATTTTGAGACGCTGAAAGAAGCCGTTGCGGCGTCGATCAAGAGCGGAATTGACAGCGTTACAGACGAATCCGATATTACCTGTGAAGCCATACGGGAGGCGATCTCCGATGGGCTGTTGGAGGAGGGCGACTTGGACCGGGCTTTGATCAATACTTTCCGGGTGAGGTTCCTGCTCGGCGAGTTCGATCCGGATGAGCGCAACCCTTACGCCGGCATGCCGGATGATACGGTCTGCAAGCCGGAGCATGCGGATCTTTCCCTGGAAGCGGCCCGCGAGTCCGTTGTTTTGCTCAAGAACGAGCGTCAGCTGCTGCCCCTCGACGGTGACGCCCTGCAACGAGTCGCCGTAATCGGACCGCTCGGAGATGTGGTGTACCGCGATTGGTATTCCGGCACTTTGCCGTACAAGGTAAGTCCGTTGCAAGGCATTCAAGCGAAAATGAGCAAGGGTTCCGTCGTCTATGCAGACGGGTGTGACCGTGTGCGCTTTCGTTCGGCTGTCTCGGGTAACTATGTGGGAATTTCACCGGAGCCGGCGGAGAATAGTGCGCTGAAGGCGGACCGGACGGAAGCCGACTCGGCGGAGACGTTCCAGCTCACCGACTGGGGCTTCGGCAGTATAACGCTCAAGGCACTTTCCAACGATAAATTCGTGACGACCGACGACGTAACGGTTACAGCGTCAGCTGATGAAGTTTACGGATGGTTCGTCAAAGAAGAGTTTCGCCCGGTCGAGGGACCGGACGGGACGATATCGCTCGCCTCCTGGAACGGGGGTCCCGTATCGCTGCCCGGCGAAGCGGAGGGGCGCTTCCGTAAGGAGATCGTCACTGACGGACTGCAGGAAGCGATTGCGGCAGCGGAAGCGTCGGATGTTGCGATCGTTGTTGTAGGAAACAATCCGCTGATCAACGGGAGGGAAACGAACGACCGGCCGGACTTGACGTTGGCCACCTCCCAGGAGAAGCTCATACAAGAAGTTCACCGGGCGAACCCCAATACGATCGTTGTCGTTATCGGAAGCTACCCGTTTGCCCTGAACTGGGTCAATGAGAACATTCCGGCCGTCTTGTATTTATCGCATGCGGGCCAAGAGCTGGGGAACGCCTTGGCGGATGTATTGTTCGGCGATTATAACCCGGCGGGACGGCTGAATATGACCTGGTATCGCTCCGTAGATCAACTGCCGGATATTATGAATTACGATATTCGAAAGGGGAAGCGCACCTATCAATATTTTGAAGGTAAGCCGCTGTATCCGTTCGGATACGGATTGTCCTATACGACATTCCGTTACGATGAGATGAAAGTAAGCCCGGAGCGTGTTGGCGCGAACCTCGACATCTCGGTCAGCGTTCGGGTCGAGAATGCGGGAGATAAGGCGGGAGACGAGGTCGTCCAGTTGTATGTGCGAGCTGATTCGTCCCGCGTGCAAAGGCCGCTCAAAGAGCTGAAGGGCTTCCGGCGCATCCGTCTGGCTCCTGGTGAGAAACGGACCGTCAGCTTTATGCTGCCGTCATCCGAGCTGGCATTCTGGGATGTGACCAGAGAGGCTTATTGCCTTGAATCCGGCACGTATACGTTCATGATCGGCGGTTCGTCGGAGGATGTCCGCTTGGAGACGAAGCTTACGATAGAAGGCGATATCGTGCCTCTTCGCGACTTGACGAATATAACCCAGGCCATAAACTATGACGATTACGAAGGCGTCTATCTGGACGAGTGCAATGAAGGCGGAAATTTTGTCAGATTATCGGGCGAATCTGGCTGGCTGCGCTTTGGTGATGTGGATTTCCGCGCCGGGATCGGCGGCTTTGAAGCACGCTGTTCGTCCGCCAAGAGAGGCGGCAGAATAGAGCTTAGACTGGATGCAGCGGATGGACCGTCGATCGGAGAGTGCACCGTTTCCGAGACGGGGGGGTCACAAGTATGGGAGACTTTTGCCTGCAGAACGATCGGCGTTCAGCAGACCCGCTCGGTCTACCTATGCTTGATCGGGGATATCAGCTTGAGTCGTTTCCGCTTTACCGTGTGAAGTAAGAATCTCGGATGTCGAAAACCGTTCCTCATCGTTTCTTCATGTTAAGCGCCTCGAATCAGATTTTGCAGTTTTGATTATACATGCGTGTATCTCCTAAATGAGGGATTTGGACAGGGACTACCTGTACTTCTCAGTTTAGGAGATTTTTTTATGCAGTACACGTCTAAAACTCAATATTTTCAGAACAATTTAGAGCGTATTTCCGGATTTCCATCTAAAAATTGAATATTTTGATGATTTATTAGATGAATTTTGGAATAGTTTTTGATGTATCATCAGGAACGTTATGCAGTTAGAATAAAAATGTTCCGCTTCCATCAAACGTCAAATGAGGAGGTAAATGAAATTGAAGCGCAGTCACAAATGGCAAGTGCCGCTGGTATGACTTCTGGAGCGGCGCTACCGTCAAATATCAGCTTGCGAATAAAGGGAACCGGATCTCAGGCGTACCTAAGTAAACACGCGGCATTCCAATCATGTACAGAGTAAGCACAATTTATGAAACCAAAGGAGAATATCGATGCGTACAAAAAGATCATATCTATCCGTCTTTGTGGTCGTTGCCCTGCTGATGGCGTTGTTTTCATCCGTCGGCTCAGCCGCAGCTTCCCCGAAAGAATCCAAAATGCAGTCTTATGTCAGCGCGATGCAGCCTGGATGGAACCTGGGCAATACATTTGATTCATTTAATGCGACTGCTCCAAATAATGGTGACGAGACGTCCTGGGGCAACCCGATCGTTACCAAAGAATTCATTAAGGAAATTAAGAAGCAGGGGTTCAAAAGCATTCGTATTCCGATTACATGGGATGGTCGGATGGGCGGCGCACCGGACTATACAATCAATCCGGATTGGATGAACCGGGTTCAGCAAGTTGTCGATTGGTCGCTCGAAGAGGGTCTGTATGTCATGATCAACGTTCACCACGACGCTTGGAAGTGGGTCAGAACGATGCCGACGAATCATGATGAAGTAATGGCTCGGTATACCGCCATATGGACGCAAATTGCCGACCGCTTCAAGAATCATTCCAACAAACTGATGTTTGAAAGCATCAACGAACCGGAATTTTTAGACGTTGATATCACGAAGCAGCTCGAATTACTTGATGAGATCAACACAACCTTCGTTCATCTTATAAGAGAGTCGGGTGGCAAGAATGACGTTCGTCCGCTTGTGCTGCCGACGTTATACTGCCATCACGAGAAAGTGCGTGTGGATTCGCTTGCAAGCACGATTGCCAAGCTGAACGATTCGAATTTGATCACGACCGTTCATTTTTACGGCCTATGGAATTTCAGCGTTAACATTGGGGGCTACCCGAAGTTTGAGGCCGACTCGATTGAGGTTGTCGATACATTGATTGACAATGTATCTAATGCGTTTGTATCGAAAGGAATTCCCGTTATCGTAGGCGAATTCGGACTGCTCGGCTGGGATGTCAGCGAAGGTTTGCCCGAGCATGGCGAGATGTTGAAGTTTATCGAGTATTTCACCTCTGAAGCCGTAGAGAACAAACTTGCCCTTATGCTGTGGGACAACGGCGGGCGTCTTGACCGCAGAACGCTTCAGTGGAACGATCCGGAGCTTTACAATCAGATCATGGCCAGCTTGAAAGGCCGCTCTTCCACTGGCGAATCCGATCTGATCTTTGTCAGGAAAGACGCGCCGGCTCAGGACACTTTAGTACCCTTGCACTTGAACGGCAATAAGCTGACCGGCATCCGGGCCGGAGACTATAAGTTGAAAGAGGGCAAAGATTATGAGTTGAACGGCGAAGAACTGACCCTCAAAGCAAGTTTTACCGCCAAGCTGACTGAATCGGCCGCACTCGGCGAGGTAGCCGTATTGAAAGCCGAATTTAACAAGGGCGCCGATTGGACCTTCCATGTCTTGTACAATGACACCCCGGTGCTTCAAAACGCGGAAGGCACCACCGAAAGTTTGGCGATCCCGACCGCCTTCAATGGCGACCGACTTGCTACGATGGAGGCCGTGTATGCTGAAGGGGGCAACGCCGGTCCGGATAACTGGACTTCGTTCAAGGCGTTCGGCCAAACATTCAAACCATCTTATACAACAAATGAAATCACGCTTACACAGACCCTCTTCAAGGAAGTGAACGACGGAACGGTGATTCTGAAGTTCCACTTTTGGAGCGGCGCCATCATCGAGTACACAATTACGAAGAACGGCACGAACATCACGGGCACAGCATCGTAGAACTGAAATCGTTTCGGTAAAAAAGGGAGTCCTGCCTTGCGCCTGTGCGCTGGGGCGGGACTCCTTTGTTGCATCGTCTGATTCCCCGGAATCTTGTCGTTATATTCGTCAATCATAAAGACGGATGTCTGTATCATGCTATTCCATGACTTGATAATCAAGGTGTAATAATAAACAGTGCTATATAATCAGCAATAGTGAGAGAGCAAAATATTGTAAGGGAGGCATTCATGCCGCAACGTAAAAAATATGACTCATATAAGGTGAGGACGGGGGTTTGCTTTTTTATTCCGATTAAGGGGGATTCCCATGGGTAAGGTCATTCTCGTTGATGGTGAAAAGCTAATACGTCAGGAATTGCTAGTGATGGTCGATTGGAAAAGTCACGGCTTTGAAGTAATTGGTGAAGCAAGCAATGGAAGAGAGGCTTTATTGTTGTATACGGATTTACGGCCTGATCTTATGGTCATTGATATTTGTTTGCCGGATATAAATGGCTTTCAGTTGATTGAAGAAATTCGAAAGCTTGATTCGGATTGTCAATTTATCATCGTAAGCGGTCATGCAGATTTCTCATACGCCAAGACTGCGATTTCATGGGGGGTCAACGCCTATATATTGAAACCCGTAGATGTAAACGAAATCGAGACGGAATTGATGAGAATCGGAAAGCTAATGCAAAAGAAATCCGAGCGATCGGCAGGAGAATCAAAGTGGGGGCGAATGATATCGTTGCTTTTGGTTAATGAACAAGCCAAGCTGCCTGTCTCCCTTCAATCCCTTAATTGGCAGTTGTATCGGGTGCTGCTTCTAAAGATGTATTCGCCAGATTGTAATAGTCGTGTTCTACTTGAAGCCATTAAGCTGAAACTAATGAGACATTTTGAAGA
This sequence comes from Paenibacillus harenae DSM 16969, assembly GCF_000422465.1. Classification (GTDB taxonomy): domain Bacteria; phylum Bacillota; class Bacilli; order Paenibacillales; family Paenibacillaceae; genus Pristimantibacillus; species Pristimantibacillus harenae. The sequence goes on from NZ_AULV01000016.1 coordinate 47,333, forward strand.
TCGTGAAGAGGGTGTTGTATTCATCCATGACTCGACCGTAGGAGTAGTTTTACGTGAAACGAGGTTAAATAATCTCGATGCTGCAGGCTTGTATTGTGAATTATTGAAAACGCTTGCATTGGAAAATGGACAATTTATTGCGGTCGTGGGAGAAGCTGTCGAATCGATCGCCGAAATCGGGAAATCTTACTACGAGGCTGTAAATTTATTAAAGAATGAGTTTTTGTACCGAGGGGAAACGAGAATTATCGACCGCAGCGCTCATATTCAGCCGCAGGAGGCGCCTGATATCGGCATTTTATCTGAAAAGTTGGTCTACGCTATCGATTTCGGAAGTCGATCCTTACTTCGTCGCGTGCTTGAGGAAGGTCTGCTTTCGATCGCACAATACTATGGAAATGAGCTGGCAATTAAAGCCGCCGCTTCACAGTGGATTTCGCTCATGCTCACCAGACTGTTGAAAATGAATAATATAGCATATTTCGATATACAAGACACGGAGTCTTTGACTTCCGACATTTTCAAGCAGCCCAATTTTCAGACGTTGCAGAGGATGATCGAAGATAGACTGATGCTTATTCTTGATCGGTCAGGATCGCAATGCAGGGATGATACGGTTATTTCGCAAGTTTTGGACTTTGTGGAGTGTCATTACTCTGAGAATTTGAAGTTGAAAACGCTTGGAGAGAAGTTTCATTATAACAGCGCTTATTTGGGCCAATTGTTTAGAAGCGTCACAGGAGATCCATTCCGCACTTATTTGGATAAAGTTCGAATCCGCAAAGCCAAGGTATTGCTTGAGTGCGGTCTCAAGGTTCACGAGGTTGCCGCCCGTGTAGGAATCTCTAACGTTAACTATTTCCATATGAAGTTCAAAAAAAACTTAGGTAAAAAACCTTCTCATTACAAGGCAAAATCATCTAAAGACCGTGGTACGTCAACACTATAGAGCTTTCATGAAGAAGAACGGCGAAGCCATCTATACGAACGCAGGCCGCTCGTGCCGGTAGTTCATATTTGCGGCATTACTTTCAAGGGGGATCATCTATTTTTGCATATACTACTCTGATCTCACTTGTAATACAACAATCGTTTCGCTGATGCATTGCGGAAGCTGGTCGGTGTAAGATTCGTCATCTGCTTGAACGATTTCATAAAATGATGACTGTCGCAATAGCCGAGCTGCATCGCGATTTCGTTGATGCTCTGATTCGTATCCGTCAGGAGAAAGGACGCGGCTTCAATCTTTTGCTTCATAATAAAGTGCTTGAGCGACATGCCGGAGATTGTTGAGAACAGGTATGACAAGTATTTGGCATTATAGCCGAAATGATCCGCGATCTGGGACACCTTCAGCGGTTCGAAGCGGTGCCACTTGATATAGTCTGCGATATCGTTGTAGAGCTGAAGCTGCTTCAGCTCTTTTTTTACGGCGTTTGTGCCCGGATCGCATTGCTTGTACAACTCGTATAGAATACTCGTTGCCAAAAAATTATTCAGCGTCGGGTCTTGATAGCTTCGGACGGAGTCCTGCAGCTGTTTCATCATGACGATGATCTTATCCGAACGCTGCAGCGCACCTTGACGCGGTATCATCATATGTCCCGTCCGGGCTTCATACTTTTCGACGAGTATTGGAGCCGCCGATTGTTCCTCCGCGGTAAAATGAAGCCAATAAAAGCTGCAGTCGGACCCCTGATACCCGAATTGCCTGGTACGGGGAGCCATAAGAAGAAACTCCCCTTCCTGCAAGACGTGCCGCTCCTCGTCATCTGCAATGTATAACTGTCCTTTGGTCTGTATGAACAATTCATAATCCATGAGCACTCTGTTCATATGCATCCATTCGGGGAAAGGTGAAACGAATTTGCCGGTCATCGTCAACGTTAACGGTTTTTCTATGTTAAAGGTATAGCCGATCATTTAGAATAGACGCCGCCTTTCTGTCCTTTTTTCACTTCACTGGTTTAATCATAACCTTATGTTAGCCAAATTTCCATATCCTCAGCGCAGTCAACGATTGGGAATAAACCTGACTTTTTTACACATATTCGAACCTTTCGCCATTTACCTTGTTAGTCGCAAAACGGTAATCTGGGGATAGTACGGATATGAGATCACTAAGGGACATGGAAGGTGAATGGATGATGAACAGGAATAAAGCGACGCTGCAGCGAATTGCTTTGCAGCATTTCGGACTGGATCAAGTGGTGCTTACCGGAGACTATCAAGCCAATGCTTTCAAGAAGGAACTCGAATACTTGAACAGCTATAATGTTGACAGGTTGCTGGCCGGATTCCGGGAAACCCGGGGGCTCAAGCCGAAGGCAGCGAAATACCCGGGATGGGAAGATACGGAGATTCGCGGGCATACGCTCGGCCATTATCTGACGGCATGCGCGCAAGCGTACTCCGTGACGAAGGATCCGGCGATGCTGGAGAGACTGACGTATATGGCAAACGAATTGTCGGAATGCCGGTTTGAAAACGGTTATCTCTCCGCGTTTCCTGAAACGCTTATTGATAACATCGAGAAGAAGCAGCCGGCATGGGTTCCCTGGTATACGATGCACAAGATTATTGCGGGATTGATATCCGCATACCAAGCAACTCAATCCAAGGTCGCCTTCGACACGGTTGTGAAATTGGGTGACTGGGTGGCGTCGCGGACATCCCGTTGGTCAGACGAGCTGCAAGCAACCGTACTGGCCGTCGAGTATGGGGGGATGAATGACTGCCTCTATGACTTGTACAAAATTTCCGGCGATCCGAAGCATCTGGAGGCGGCTCACAAATTCGACGAGCTCCCCTTGTTTGAGGCGATCCGGCAAGGCCGGAATATATTGAGGGGGAAGCATGCAAACACGACGATTCCGAAATTTTTGGGAGCGTTGAACCGTTTTCTCGTGCTGGGGGAAAGCGAGCGTTTCTATCTGGAAGCGGCTATGAATTTCTGGGATATCGTAGTTGATCACCACAGTTATATGACCGGCGGCAACAGCGAAGCGGAACATTTTGGCGAGCCGGATTCACTCGATCAGAGACGCACGGATATCACCTGCGAGACGTGCAACAGCTACAACATGCTGAAGCTGACCCGCGAGCTGTTCAAGCTGACCGGAGACCGAAAGTATGCGGACTTCTACGAGACAACCTATATGAACGCGATCCTTTCCTCGCAGAATCCCGAAACGGGCATGACCATGTATTTCCAGCCGATGGCGACAGGATATTTCAAGATCTACAGCTCGCCGTTCGAGCACTTCTGGTGCTGTACGGGAACGGGGATGGAGAGCTTTACGAAGCTGGGCGACAGCATCTACTTCCATAAAGCGAATGAGCTGTTTATTAATCAATATGTAAGCTCCACGTTAGACTGGAGCGAGCAGCAAGCACGTCTTGCTCTGAGCTCCGGCATCCCGGACAGCGACTGCGTAACGCTCCGGCTTGAGACGGATGATCAACAGCCGAGGTCGCTCAAGCTTCATCTTCGCATTCCGTACTGGGTTCGGGGAGATGTCAGAGCGCACTTGAACGGTGAGCCGCTGGCGCTCGAAGTCAAGGACCATTACATCGTGATCGACCGTAAATGGAACCATGGCGATACGCTCACACTTAAGCTCCCGATGAAGGTATTTTACTCCGGCCTGCCGGATAATCGCTATGCGGTCGGTTTTCAATATGGGCCGGTCGTCTTAAGCGCGGCGCTCGGAACAGAGGACATGACCCAGGCGAATACGGGGATTATGGTAAGAGTGCCGACACGCAGAATGCTTGTGAAGGATTTTATTATTCCCCGGGGAATGAGCCCGCAGCAGTGGCTGGGCGATATCGAGCGGCACCTGGTGAAGGAAGACGGCCAGCTCGTCTTCAGGCTCCGAAATACCGATGAGGACGAGCGGCTTGTATTTACCCCGCATTATAAGCAGCATCAGGAGCGTTACGGCATCTATTGGAATATTGTCGAAGCGGACTCGGAAGAGCTGAAACAGCATTTGGCGCTTGGACGAATGGAGCAGCTTGTGAAAGAGGCGACGATCGACAGCGTCCAGGTCGGCAATGATCAATACGAGCTTCAGCATGAAGTACATGGACAAGAAACGTTCAGTGGAGCCTGGGACGGACAAAATGGAAGATTGGCGCATCCCGGCGGATGGTTCAGCTATAAGCTTAACGTCGATCCGGAAAGCGAGAACGTGCTTCAGGTGATGTATTTCTGCATCCATCATGATCGGGTGATGAACATTTATGCGGATGGCGAATTGCTTGTACGCGAGCAGCCATCCTGGGAGTGGAAACGCGACTTTATCACGAAGCGCTATCTGATCCCCGCTGAGATCGTGAAGGGGAAATCGCAAGTGGAATTCAGGTTTGTTCCGGAAGACAAGCTGAACGGCATCTATGGTATGCTGCGAACGATGAGACCGGTTGCGGAGTGAAAAAGAAGAGTTAGAGTTGGGAAATATTCAATGCCAGGCTGACTCACCGAGAAAATGAAGGGTTTTTCAATGATGTCACCGAAATAATTGCGACCTTTTACTTGCGTAAAATGGAGGCGAGAAAGAAGGAATCTAAAGAAGGTGTCCTAGAAGCCAAGGCTTTTAGGATACCTTCTTTTATATATCTTCCTGCTAATTAATTTGTACCAGTTGCCATTGCTGATTGAGATCGCCGCGATATAGATTTTGTTGAATCTTCGCTCCATCGGCGGTGGAGGATCCGACGACCTCAACCGCTTTATTGCTGTTCACGTTGAGGATGTTCCAATACCCGTTACTCATTCTTAACCTGTCAAATAATGGTTCTATGCCCCTTTTAACTCTAACTTTGACGTACGAGTGAGAAGTATCAATTGACGGGTTGTTAGTACAGTTTGTAAAGTTTATAATTTTTGGAAATAAAACAAGTGCAATCAGAAAGGGGAAGGGAATATGTTGAATCCGGATCACGATGAATCTATAAGACATGCCGCTCAGCCAGGGTATGACCAGTACAGGGAAAACATTGCCCGCGGAAAAATAACAACGGTTGAGTATTTCTCAATGACAGTGGGAAGTAAGCGCAAAGCGATGATTTACCTCCCTCCCGGTTATTCCAAAGATCAAAGGTATAACGTTCTCTATTTATTGCACGGTATCGGCGGTGACGAAGCGGAATGGTACAATCATGCGGGTCCGCAAGTGATTCTTGATAATATGTATGCAGACCGCAAGCTTGCGCCTATGATCGTGGTCTTGCCCAACGGTCGTGCAATGCTGAACGACCGGGCGGAGGGGGACCTATTTGAAGCAAACAAATTAAAGGCGTTCGAAGATTTCGAATCCGATTTGCTACATGATCTCATACCTTATATAGAATCGAACTATTCAGTTCTAATGGGGCGAGAGAACCGTGCTATTGCCGGTTTATCGATGGGAGGAGGCCAATCGCTCAACATCGGTTTAGGCAATCTCGATCGATTTGCTTGGATTGGGGGTTTTTCTTCCGCGCCTAACACGAAGGAGCCCGAGTTGCTTGTCCCGGATCCGGAAGAAACGTCGTTTAGGCTCAGACTGCTCTGGTTGTCATGCGGGCTTTTGGATAATCTTAAGCATGTCAGCGATCGGACGCATACTTATTTGAAACAGAACAATGTGCCACACATTTGGTACGAGGAGAGCGGCGGTCACGATTGGCCGGTTTGGAAGAACGATTTATACCATTTTTCCCAACTCATTTTTAGATAACTTGTCTAGCGACTACAATCTGAGCATCTATTGCTTAGAGAAAAAACGACCTCCAAGCCCATATACTGGGAATGGAAGTCGTTTTTGGTGCATTCACCTTTACTGTTTTATCAAAACCACAAGTTCTTCAGTGGCCTCATATATCATGGTTTTTTTATTTTATCGGATAGGTAACATTCGCTTAAAATACTACGGAGCAGCACTAACCCGTGGAGGTCAGCTTCTGATTCAAAGCAGATATACATACAAACAGCGTCAGCCCAGGACTCCGTTTTACTTGTCCGGCTGACGTTGTTTCATTTGGTTTGTTCGTCGAACGCGTACGTTGCGTTCCGAACGATGCATCTTCAAAAATGACAACGCTTTCTTAAGAATGTCTTCTATCTGGGCGCTGTCCCGAACGTATAGACTTGTAGCAAAGGAGGATTATCGCATGAATGTGGATTCACAAGTGATGGAAACGGTTAAATTGGGGCAAACGCGAAAATGGAAGCGGTTTAAAAAACAATGGATGCTGCATTTGTTTGTGGGCATCGGGATGATTTTTCTGATTGTTTTCTCGTATACGCCAATGTTCGGCATTATCATGGCTTTCAAGAATTACACGATATCCGAAGGAATTGTTGGGATTTTCACCAGCGAATGGGTCGGACTCAAACATTTCGACGAGTTTATTAACGACTACCAATTCGGCACGATTGTCAGGAATACGTTGGCCTTAAGCCTTCTTAAAGTGTTGTTCACCTTCCCGGCTCCGATCTTGCTGGCGATCCTGCTCAACGAAGTCAAAAACGGGGCATTTAAGCGATTCGCGCAAACAATCAGTTACCTGCCTCATTTCATCTCATGGGTTGTCGTCGTCGGCATTTCATTCGCCTTCTTGTCCGCCGATATCGGACTTGTAAATAAAGCGCTGCTGAGCCTTGGGCTTATCGACAAGCCGCTTGATCTACTCACCAACCCCGACTACTTCTGGGGGCTGGCCGTTGGCAGCGCCGTGTGGAAGGAGATGGGATGGTGGACCATTATATTCCTGGCGGCCATTACGGGCATTAACCCGTCGCTTTACGAAGCGGCGAAGATAGACGGGGCGGGGAGGCTGGCCCGGATTCGTCACATTACGCTTCCCGGCATGCAAGGCACGATTGTCGTTGTTCTCATTCTTACGATTGGAAGCATCCTGGGCGGCGGGTTGGTCGGCTCCAATTTCGAACAAGCTTTTTTGTTCGGAAACAGCATCAACAACCCTACCTCCGAAATCGTACAGACCTATGCATTCAAGGTCGGCCTGAAAGACGGAAGATTCTCCTATGCGGCAGCCATCGATTTCATTCAGTCCGTCATCTCTGTCGCGCTGATTTTCTCCAGTAACTACATTGCCAAACGAATTTCGGGCTCCGGCCTGTTTTAGAAAAGGAGATCCATCGATGAATGTAAGTCAAAGGAATAAGGATCTTGTCATGGACAGCGTTGTTACCGTTATTTTGTTTGTCATCATGCTGGCCATGCTGTACCCGTTTTATTATGTCTTGATTCTCTCGTTTAACAAAGGTACCGATTCGCTTCTCGGAGGCATTTATTTCTGGCCCCGGAACGTGACGTTCGAGAACTATGCCACATTTTTGAACGATCCGCAATGGTATAAGGCGTTCCTGGTGACGGTGGTCCGCACGATATCCGGCTCCGCGCTGGGCGTGCTGCTTACGTGCCTTGTTGCATACGGACTTTCGCATCGCGAGCTTTTGTTTAGCAAGTTTTATTTTACCATGATTATTTTCGCTATGTATTTCTCCGGCGGTCTGATTCCTTACTACGTGGTGCTGCGTTCCGTCGGGCTGCTGAATTCATTTGGGGTCTATATTATCCCGTCTATGCTAAGTACGTTCTTCCTGCTGATCGCCATTTCGTTCTTCCGTGAAATACCGGGGGAGCTGAAAGAATCCGCGTATATGGACGGAGCGAATGATTTTGTTACCTTCTATCGCATCATTCTCCCGGTTTCGATGCCGCTCATCGCTACGATGGCGCTATTCATGGGCGTTGGCCAATGGAATTCATGGGTGGACTCCGCTTATTTTGTTCAATCCGATAATTTGCGGACGCTTGCCTACCGGATGATGGAGGTCATAAACAAAAGCAATGCGCCGATGGATGCCGTCGGTGCCGCCAACAGCGCATCGTCCGGCGTCACCAGTTATTCCCTGCAGCTATCCGCCATGGTGGTCTCAATCGCACCGATCGTTTGCGTGTATCCGTTCCTGCAGCGGTTTTTCATTCATGGCATTATGCTTGGCTCCGTCAAGGGCTGATGCTGCCGCTTGTTATTAAAGCTTTTTGCTTTAATATATAATACAAATCATAGGAGGGGTTGTTTTGAATCAAGGCAAGTTTAAAAAGACTCTGACGACATCTGTAGCGGTTATTCTATTATTGTCATTGCTGTCGGCATGCAGCGGCAACGGCGCGAACAGCGGTAATCCGCAAGCGTCCGACTCCGGCGGCGGATCGGCGAAGGGTGGAGAAATCGAAGAGCTGTCGTTATTTATCGACATGCCATGGTATCCGGTCCGGGAATGGAAAGGTCCGGTAGCGGAAAAAATCACCGAAATGACGGGAGTTAAATTAAACGTGACGGTCGCGACGGATGACAAGCAGCTTCCATTGATGATTGCTTCCGGCGATTTGCCGGATCTCATTTTTACTTATGCCCAAATTGATCGCCTGTCCGATTCCAAATTGTCGTATCCCTGGAATGAATTAATCGAAAAGTACGCGCCGGACTTTAAAATCGACGACACGAGAATCGGAATTCACACGATGGATGACGGTAATTTCTACACGGTGCGGAACTCTTTCGCCACGCAAGCGGAATCGGAGCAGAACAAATACGCGGTCGGCAGCGACGGCAACCCCGGCATTGCCGTAAGGGAAGACATCCTGAAGGAGCTTGGAAATCCGACGATCGCCTCGTTGGAGGATTTCACGAATGTTTTGGCCATGGTCAAGGAGAAGTATCCCGATATGGTACCGCTCGCGATGGACAAAAACTGGATCGAACAATACTTTATCATTCAGTTTGGCATCGATGCTTACTTTGAGAATTGGTACGAACAGGACGGAAAGATCGAATATTATCTCAAGCATCCCAAAATGCTGGATTTCTTCAAATTCATGAACAGCCTTTATCGCAACGGCTATATACAAGCCGAGAACTTCGCTCATGCCAATGACTTGATCGACGATCAATATGCGACGAGCGGCAAAGCGTTCGCCCACAGTCAAACGGTAAGCACGGCGGACAAGGACAACATCGCCATTAAAAACGACGGAGGCGATTTCTCCTTCAAAATGCTGCCTTCGGCATTATCGAAAGATGCGAAGGTCGTAGGCACGGGGCTTGGCTTCGCCGGAACCTTCATTACCAAAGACAACAAAAATCCAGAGAAATCTATCCAATTTTTGCAGTACCTAGCCAGCGAAGAGGGCAAAAAATTGACGATGTTCGGGGTTGAAGGCGAGCATTGGACCTGGAATGAGGAAGGTTATCCAAACCTAAAATACGATCCTTCCGACGCTGATTTCGTCAACAGCAACGGAATCAAGTGGTGGTACCTCTACAACGATGGCATCACCGAGGGGATGCTGGGATATAAACCAGGTACGCAAACGACTCAGGCATTGATGGAGCTAAAAGATATCAGAACCTCCAAACCAGCTGTCGGTATGATCCAAACGAAGCCGGATTCTTCGGAGAAAACGATCAAGACAAAGATCGACGATATGATCAGGAACGAGAAGGTCAAAATTTATTTGGCGAAAACCGAGGAGGAAGCCGTGCAAAACTATGAAGCCTTGGTAAAAAATGCCGAGAATATCGGGCTACAAAAGTTGACAGACTGGGCGAACCAAACGTATCAGGAGAAAAAGGACTTGCTAAAGTGAATATCGAAATTTGCTGGTAGGGGCGCATTGACGCCTCTACCCGTTTTTTACTTGCACGTGATGGAAACCGACACCATACCGTCAGCAGGAGGAGATCCAGTATCATGAGCATCGCGCGCAAGATGATAATGGGGTATGTCATTCTGATTCTTATTCCGGTTATCGCCCTGGGAAGCTACATGTACTTGTTAATATACGGAAATTTGACGCAACAATTCGTTGAAAGCCGGCAAAAAATTTTAGAGCAGGCATACGCCAATATGAAGGGGGATCTGAACCGAATCGCATCGGTGTATCGGGTATTGCAATATAATCCTTATGTAACCGATTATTTGGACGGTAAATACCTTTCCGATCTGGATAGCATTTATGCCTATATTCGCTATATCAGCCCCGTATTCACCCAGTCGCTCTTTGCTAATCCGGAGATCGATTCTTTGATGATCTACAAAATGAAAGAGCAGGTACTTCCTATTACCGAGCAATTTATCGATGTGTCCGGTATGGACCCGGAGAAGAAGGCGATTGCCCTGTCACTGAAGCCGGGGAGCGGCAAATGGACGATTCTCCACCCGAATGGGAGTCAGCCCGAGCTCGTTTATTTGCAAAGCCTATACAACACGTTGATCACGGAAAGGATCGGCATCCTTCAGATTCACGCCGGCGACGAGCTGCTAGGGAAATTTTATCAAGCGGCCGGTGTGGAACGAGATTGGAAAGCATACCTGCTTAACGATTCGGGAGAGCCGCTGCACGCCGGCGGAGAGCTGCCGGAGAAAGTTCAAAAGATGATTAAACGGGTGGACTCGGACCAGCAGAACGCCTATTTCATTAATCGAAAAACCATTATCAACCAAATGTACCTGGAGGACCTGGGTGCCCGCATCGTGATTGTCGGACAGATCCGCGACGTGTTTCACGGGATCAAAGAAAAGGAAATCATTATCGTGGCCGCGATTATCGCGTTGCTGACGGTTTTATCACTATTCTATTACGCACTCTCGTCGATTATCGCCAAGCGCATTCTTCGGCTTGCAAGGCATATGCGCTCTATTGACGACGACAATATGAAGCAGATGATCGTCGAAATGGAAAAGCCGGGGAAACAGGACGAGATCGGATTTCTGATCACTGCCTATAACAACATGATTGGGCGAATGGATGAGCTGATCAATAACGTTCATCGCGCGGAGCTGCGAAATAAAGAGGCCGCATACAGAGTGCTGCAAGCGCAGATTAAGCCGCACTTTTTGTACAACACGCTGGAAACGATCCGAATGCTCGCCGAAACGAACAATGACAAAGAAGTTGCCGATATTGCGTTCTGGTTCGGCAAGCTGATGCGATACAGCCTTTCCACCGGAAAGGATATGACGATGCTGGACAAAGAAATAGAGATCATCCGATTTTATCTGGATATTCATAAAATGCGTTTACAAGAACGATTGACTTACGAAATCGCGGTCGCGGTCAACGCCAAACGCTTCGCTTGTCCCAAATTTATTTTGCAGCCGCTCATCGAGAACTGCATCGTGCACGGCATCTCGAACGTTCTGCGTCCCGTTCATATCAGAGTGGAAGCCTGCGAAACGGAGGAAGAGGCACGTATCGTGATATCCGACAACGGATCGGGAATCTTGCCTGAGAACTTACGAAAAATTCGCCAAAGGCTGAACAATAGCGAAGCCGGCATGCCGCAGGAGGGAGAAAGAGGCTGGGGATTGAGCAACGTCGCCGCAAGGGTCAAATCGTTCTATGGCGGAGCATCGCGGCTCGAAATTGAAAGCGAGCCCGGCAAGGGAACGATACTGACTTTATTCCTGACTGGAAGGATGGTGAATACAGATGAAGATTCTGATCGTGGATGACGAGCCGTTGATTCTGGGCGGACTGGTTAAAGTCGTCAAGGAGGCCGCCCCGGCCTGCACGGAGGTGCTGTCAGCCGGACACGCGAAAGAAGCGATCGAGAAGATGAAGACGTTCATGCCAGACGTAACGGTTACGGATCTCCAGATGCCAGAGCAAAACGGCTTCGAGCTGATTGAGGAAGCCAGGCAGAACGGGCTATGCGACCGTTTCATTATTCTGACGGGCTACGACGAATTCGAATTTGTTCGCAGGGCCCTGCGATGCGGCGTCATCGACTATTTGCTGAAGCCGATTGACAGAGATGAAATAGCCGTTTTGCTGAAACAGATCAGAGACGAGCTGCCCAATACTACGGTTGATTCCGAATATCCGCAGCATGCCGCAAAAATTCTTTTATACTTGGAAAGGCACTACATGGAGGATATTTCACTGGATAAGCTTGCCGAGCTCGTGAGCCTTCATCCGAATTATATAAGCAGTCTATTTAAAAAAGAAACGGGCATGAATTTTGTCAATTATTTGCATGAATTACGGATCCGCGAGGCGAAGAAGCTGCTGGAGATTGAGCAGCATCTGCCTGTTAACCAGATCGGGCAGCAGGTTGGCTACGAGGACAAGCATTATTTTACAAAAGTATTTAAGAAATACACGGGCATGACGCCTGGATACTACAAGGGAATCGTCGGTGCCGCGGATACTGCGGAAGGGAACGATGATTGACGGTTGAGCCTGCTTTTCTAAGATAGACCGGATGAATACGGATAACTAACGACATGAAATCCGGGAAGCGTATGCATGAAGTAAATCCGGGTTAACAAAGTAAAAAGATGAAAATTGTTAAGAATATTACGGGGTATATATAATGAAAGCGTACACAATACATTCATACATTCTGCATAGTTACCAAAAAAGAATGGGGGAAAGGGAAGTGAACGAAAAGAAACGACAGAAGTATTATGCCAAGGGAGTGACGGTGGCGATGGCAGCCGTCATGCTGCTTTCGGCTTGCAGTGGCAATGACGGAGGTAACAACAAGGAGCCTGCAAAGACAAATTCGTCTGACACAAACGAAGGAGTGACGGTTGGAAACAGCGGGGTCGCGGAACCGCTGGGAAAGTATGATCCGCCAATTGAAGTGACGACCGTTCGAAGCCTGAGCGATGTCGTCGAGAACAATGTGCTAGGCGTTCTGAAGGACGAAACGCTGGAAGACAACAGATGGTCCCGAGTGTACGAGGAGCAGCTCGGCATCAAGATTAAATATAATTGGGTCGTCAAAGGCTCGGATAACTCTGATCAATACTTACAAAAGATGAATGTCACACTCGCATCCGGGGATCTGCCCGACATGATCCCGGTTAACGCCATTCAGCTGAAACAGCTTGCGGAATCGGACCAGATCGAAGACATGACCGAGCTATACGAGAAATACGCGTCCCCGCTTACGAAGGACGTTTTGTCTCAGGAAGGGAAAAGCCCTTTCGACGCCGCGACTTTCAACGGCAAGCTGATGGCCATCCCGCAGGTGGATCCGTCAATCGAACGCTCCATGTTCATTTGGATTCGCACAGATTGGTTGGATAAGCTTGGACTCCAGCCTCCGAAGACGATGTCGGACGTGCTCTCGATTTCGAAAGCGTTTACAGAGGACGATCCGGACGGTAACGGACAGAAGGATACGTACGGCCTTGGTATGACTAAAGGACTCTGGGGCGGAGCCATGGGGCTGGAAGGATTCATGGCCGGCTACAAGGCATACCCGAATATTTGGATTGAGAATGAATCCGGCCAGCTTGAGTTTGGCAGCATCCAGCCTGAGGTGAAAAAGGCTCTGCAGGTGATTCAGGATATGGTGAAACAAGGGCAGATAGACAAAGAATTTGGAACCAAAGACGGTGGCAAGGTTGCAGAGCAGATTGCATCAAGCAACATCGGAATGGAATATGGCGAACAATGGAACTCCATCTGGCCTCTCCAGCTGAGCAAAGATAACGACAAAAATGCGTCATGGCGGGCGTTTCCAATCGTATCGGAGAATGGCGAAACGCCGAAGGTGCCGCAGAAGTTCAGCACTACGAAATTTATCGCGGTCAGGAAAGGAACAGAGCATCCGGAAGCGGTAATCAAGCTTTTCAATATGCACCTGGAGAAAAACTGGGGTGATACGGCTGAGTTCGATAAATATTATGCTCCAAAGGAAGCCGAAAGCGTATGGCAACTATCTCCGGTAACCCCAGCTCCGCCTAAGAAAAATCTTGAGGCGTTCCGTCAGATTGACGCGGCTCGCAAAGCGGGCGACATGTCGACGCTTAAGGGCGAAGCCAAGACGATTCAGGAAAAGATTGATCTCTATACTTCAGGCTCTGAAGAAGGCTTTGCAGTATGGGGTTGGGAACGTATTTACGGTCCTGAAGGCTCGATGGGCATCACCGATCAATACGATAAAAACAACCAGTTTCTCCTTGACAAATTCGTGAGCGCGCCTACGCCAACGATGGTGGAGCGCAAATCGACGCTGGAGAAGATGCAAAACGAGGTGTTTATCAAGATCATCCTGGGCCAGCCGATTGAGGAGTTTGATAAGTTCGTCACGGATTGGAAGAAGCTCGGCGGCGATCAAATCACGCAGGAAGTAAACGATTGGTACGCATCCAATAAGTAGAGGCGGACAGGGGGAGGTGCATCTTGGTGGCTCTCCCCTTCATTTTGCCCAAGCATCGGAGGAGATTACGATGAGGAGCGCAAGGACATGGAGAGAGCTTCCTTTTCACTTGATGATATTACCGGCTTTATTGTTAATCGCGGTCTTTTCCTACATCCCGATGGCCGGAATCACGATTGCTTTCCAAAAATTCATTCCCGCAAAGGGGCTGTTCGGGCAGCAAAAATGGGTAGGATGGGATAATTTCAGCTATGTATTGGAGCTGCCAAGCTTTGGGCAAGTGCTCTGGAATACGCTTTACATTTCGAGTTTTAAGCTTGTGCTCGGCCTGCTTGTACCGATCATCTTCGCGATTCTGCTAAATGAGCTGAAGAATGAGACCATTAAGAGGTCGATCCAAACGACGATTTATCTTCCTTATTTTTTGTCATGGGTTGTGCTTGGCGGTATTCTGATCGATCTGTTGTCCCCCTCGGGCGGCATTGTTAACGCATTGCTGAAGTCTTTTTCCATCGAACCCGTCTTTTTTTTGGGGGACAACAAGTGGTTTCCGGCTACTCTGATCGTCTCGGATATTTGGAAAAGCTTCGGTTACGGCACTATTGTATATTTGGCGGCAATTACCGGCATCGACCCGGGCCTTTATGAAGCGGCAACGATCGATGGCGCGAATCGATGGAAGAAGGCCTGGCATATTACGCTGCCCGGCATGCGAATGGTCATCGTGCTGTTGTCGGTGCTCAGTCTCGGTCAGCTGTTGAATGCGGGATTCGATCAGGTGTTCAATCTCTACAGCCCTCAGGTGTATGAGAGCGGCGATATTCTCGATACGTTTGTGTACCGGATAGGACTTCTAGATGCACAATACGGCGTAGCTACGGCGGTCGGCTTCTTTAAATCAATCGTATCTCTCGTCCTGATATCGGGCTCATATTTCCTCGCCTACCGATTTGCCAAATACAGAATATTTTAGGAGGTTCCAACATGTCAGGTAACTCTACCAAATCGGCATCTACTGTCATGTACCGCTCGCCAGGAACCGGCAAACGTTTCGACTGGTTCGTCGTCGTTAACGCTACTTTCCTGATTGTGGTTGCCGTTCTGTGCGTGCTGCCGCTCCTCCATATTATCGCCTTATCATTCAGCTCCAGCGCCGCTGCATCCGCAGGCTACGTAAAGCTGTGGCCCGTGGACTTTACGCTGGCGTCGTACGATTTTACGGCAGGGAGGGAAGGCTTCTGGCGATCAATGGTGATCTCCCTGGAGCGGATCGCAATTGGTACCCCGCTGAATCTTTTGCTTACGATTCTGGTTGCCTACCCGTTGTCCAAGGAGACGCAGCATTTCCGTTTCCGACTCGTATATGCCTGGATTTTCTTCGTGACGATGCTGTTCAACGGCGGCCTTATCCCTTGGTACGTGACGATTAAGCAGCTTGGATTGCTCGATTCCATCTGGGCGCTGGTATTACCTGGTGCGGTTCCGGTGTTCAGCATCGTGCTGCTGCTTAATTTTTTCCGTGAAGTACCCAAAGAGCTGGAGGAATCCGCCATTATCGACGGAGCAGGGCAATGGACGACCCTATGGCGTATTTATGTGCCGATATCCAAGCCGGCGATCGCAACGCTTGCGCTGTTCTCGATGGTGGAGCACTGGAACAGTTGGTTCGACGGCCTCATATTGATGGGGAATCCTGTTCATTATCCGTTGCAGAGCTATATACAAACGATCGTCATCCAGATGAACTTCGGATCGATGTCGCGTGATGAACTGTTGAATTTGGCTCTGATCTCGGATAGAACATTAAAAGCGTCACAAATTTTTCTTGGCTCACTCCCTATTATCGCCGCTTATCCGTTCTTGCAAAAATACTTTGTCAAGGGAATCGTGCTTGGAAGCGTAAAAGGATAGCGCAGCAAGTACCGGGGAAGGCGGTGTATTCTAGAGGAAAAGATCAGGGGGAAACTGTTTTGGTTAGACGTCCCGAATTCTCATTACGAAATACGATCTTCATCCGGTTGATCGTCACCTTTCTGCTGATCATGGTGCCTGTCGCGCTGCTCGGCATTTATATTTATCACTGGAGCATCCGAACCGCGAGCGAAGACATCTCGAAGACGGCCGTCTCCCAAATCTCGTTCTATCTGAACGATCTGGAGAATGAAATTGAGCGAATGAAGCTCCTTCAGTACGGCTTTGTGGAAGACACCGATTTGAACAATCTTGCTATCATTTGGGAATCGATGGGCGACATTGAACGGATGGAAAGCATCAATTCGGTTCTGGGACGTGCCATTACAATGCAGAACAGCAGTGACTATATTTTGGATGTCAACGTTCATATTCGGGCGGTCGGCAAAACCATTTCGGCCATTTACGGCGTTAGAGATTTTGACGAAAAGCGTTACGAGGCTATGCGTGTACTGTTAGGTAAGCAAACCCAATTGACGGAATGGGAGGGTCATCTTCTCCTTATAGCAGCCAAGCCTGCCGGAACGATGGAAAGAGAGCCGCTCTTCATCGTTGAAATCGGGCTTGATAATCTGAAGCTCCAGGAAGCGCTGCAGCAATTTAATGTGTATCCGGATAGCTCTGCCGTCCTTATTACCGGCCATGCCGGATTAGTTCTCGAAAGCGGACAAGGAGTCGATCGGACAAAGGACGTGGAAGAGCTTAAGAATGATCTCTCGAAGATAGCTGACGGCAATTCCGAATCGCTTGAGCTTGAAGGCCGCTCCTATTTCGTTTCCCATGCTTACTCCAGTCAACTGGTCATGTCCATTTACCGGTTTATCCCGGAGCAAATCGTAAGAAGGCCGCTGGACAAGTTTTATATTTGGGCTTGGCTTTTCGCGTTTGTCACGCTCATCATCATTATGGTTTATGCCTTATCGACATACAAGTTTATCCACAAACCTCTGCTTAAGCTGGTCAAAGGATTCCGCCGTCTGGAAAGCGGTGATCTTGAGCTAGCCATCGCGCATGATTCAAACGATGAGTTTCGTTATATCTATGCTCGTTTCAATCAGATGGTGGCCAATTTGCGGACGCTTATCGATCAAGTGTACAAACAGAAAATTTTGGCGCAGCGGTCGGAATTGAAGCAGCTTCAATCGCAGATTAATCCGCACTTTCTGTATAACAGCTTTTTTATCATCAACACGATGGCCAAGATGGGAGACAATGAGCGGATCGAGCAGTTTTCGGTTCAACTAGGCGAGTACTTCCAATTTGTGACCCGTAATGCATCGGATGAGGTGACGTTGAAGCAAGAGATTCATCATGCAAGGATGTATACCGAAATTCAGAAGCTGCGGTTTTCACGACGAATTCAGGTCCGGTTCGACGATTTGCCTTCAGCGTTTGAGGAGATACTGGTTCCTCGGCTTATCGTGCAACCCATTATTGAGAACGCGTTCGAACATAGTCTCGAAAAAATGGCGCGAAACGGCTTCATTTCGGTTCAATTTGAACGCATCTTAAATTGGGCATGCATTATCGTGGAAGATAACGGGAACAGCTTGAGCAACGAGGAGCTTGAGCGAATTTCCCTTGCAATTGTACATCAGGATGACAATTCTGAAACGACAGGAATGGTGAATATCCATCGCCGGCTTGTCATCACTTTCGGCGAGGGGAGCGGCCTGCACTTATCTCGAGGGGAGCTTGGAGGAATCCGGGTAACGATCCGAGTACCGCTGAGGGAGGGTTAACCAATTGTATAAACTGCTCGTTGTGGACGACGAAGAGATTATAACGGATGGATTAGCTGAAATTCTGAGCGGTCTGGGCATACCGGGGCTGGATATTCACAAAGCTTATTCCGGGAGCGAAGCACTGGATTGGCTAAATGACAACAGAATCGACATTGTTCTCTCAGATATACGAATGCCTGAAATCGGCGGATTAGAGCTGATGGAGATCATTCGCCGGAACTGGCCGAGATGCCGGATCATTTTCTTGACGGGCTATAATGATTTTGAATCCATTTACAAGGCGATTCAGGCATATGGCGTGCGATATTTGCTGAAGACGGAAGGCAATGCCAAAGTGATTGCAGAGGTGCGTGAAGTTTTACGGGAGCTGGACGGAGAGTTGCGGAGGGATCATCTTCTGCAGCGGGCGACGGAGCAGCGCAACACGCTGGAGACACTGGCGCATGGCGATTATTTCCGTCATTTGCTGTTCGGTACCGAAGGAAGCATGTCGACAGCTAGAGCGGAAGACTTCCGGAAGCTGAATATTTTGCTCGATCCTCACAATCCGGTCCTGATGGTTCTAGGCAGTTTGATTCGGACAAGGTCACTGCCATCGTTTACCGAGAGGCAGGAAGCGGCGTTAGCCGTCAAGCTTCTTGGTGACGGCTATTTCAGAGAAAAAACAAGATCCGTAGGGCTGATTGACAGATATGGCGACCTGCTTTGGTTGATTCAACCGGAAGACTGTACTCCGCCGGTCGAATCGGCCCGGACGTATGAAAAAATCATGCGGTTTCTTGAAGGTACATTAGAGCATATCCAAGCCGTCTGCTGCGACTCCCTCCAATTAGAATCGTCTTTTACCGTCTGCAGGACGCTTGTCCACTGGGAAACTTTACCAGATACCTATGACAGAATCAGGCAATTGCAGTACAACCGGGCTGGTGACGGCGCAAACATGGTGATGACCGTACAAATCGAAGGGAACGATCCGGCCGGGCAGACGAACGAGCGAGTGCGCAGCGAGAAGTTCGAACAGCTTGCCGGTCATTTGGAAGGCGGGCGGAAGGACGCTTTCATGGAACTCCTGCAAGAGCTTTTTATGCCCATCGACACCGGACGGCTGGCGGAAGGTGCCCAAGCTGCGGAGTTATATTATTCTTTGGCCTTGGTGCTTATATCCTACATTAACCGCAGACAGCTTCACGAACAAGTTCCGACAGCGGCATTGCTGCGCTTTGATGCGCATTGCTCGTGGCAGGAAGGCTTTGTTTACCTCTCCAGGACAGCAGAGCTGTTATTCACGCTTAGACGAAATGTCGAGAACAGCAGGGCTGCTGAAGCCATGGCAGCAGTCTGCCATTATATTGAAAAGCATATCTCTGAAGAGCTTTCGCTTGTTCGGTTGGCTAAGTACGTTCATTTCAACCCGTCTTATCTATCCCGCCTTTTTAAACAAGAGAAAGGTTTGAACGTATCGGAATACATTGAAGACGCAAGAATCAGGAAAGCGAAGGAGCTGTTTGCATCAGAAGATCTGAAGATCCAGGAGATCGGGACTCGGGTCGGCTATGATTCGCCGCAATCCTTCACTCGTTTCTTCAAGAAAGCAACCGGGATGTCCCCTCAGGAGTATCGGGACTTCGCGAGGGAATCCGCTCAATGACTCGCTTGTGCATTAATAGAACAGGAGGCTAGGCTGTCTCGTGTATAAAAAATGGACTCGCTAAACCCAAACAGGGACGCTTCGAATGAAGAGTCCCTGTTTGGGTAACCATACCTTATTTGATTTGCAGACGAATGACGTTCCACGAAGCTTTGTTCAGTATCGCTTGGACGTTTCCGTTATCAACGGCAGATTGGCCTCCGGAATGGGGAACGACGTTGCGCGGATTCGATTTTGTATTGACGGCTTTCAGATCGTCGCTCTCCAGCACGATATGCTCAATTACCCGGGCATCGCCGAACGACCGGACATCCAAGCTGAGCTCCATTTTATCTTCAAGATGACGGTTGACCGCAAAGATCGTAACTTGGCCCTGCTCCTCGTTATACACGCTGACCGCATCCAGATAAGGAACGTCCGTGAAGTCCTTCGAATCGTATTTGTCCGAAGATATAATGGATTGAAGCACGGTACCTCTGCCGTAATTCGACGCGTGCAGGAATGGATAATAAGTCGTTTGCAGCCAAAGCGATCCGTTCGTTTCGGTCATGATCGGCGCGATTACGTTAATCAATTGAGCGATGCAGGCCATCTTCACGCGGTCGGCATGCTTGAGCAGCGTTATAAGGAAGCAGCCGACAGCCAGCGCGTCTTCGTGCGTATACACGTCCTCGAATTCCGGAGGAGCGATCTGCCAACGTTCCTCTGCGCGGCTGGATCCGATGGAGTTCCATACATTCCATTCGTCAAGCGAAAGCATCAGCGTCTTCTTGCTGCGCTTCTTCGCCTTCACATAATCGCAAATCGAAGCCACGCTATGGATGAATTGGTCCAGATCCAGCGATTTGGCCAGGAAATTAGGCGTATCGTTATTGTTGTTATTGTAGTAGGTGTGCAGGGATAAATAGTCAACATTCTCGTAAGATAAATCCAGCACGGTTGCTTCCCACTCGGCGAAAGTGTCCATGCCGCTGCCGGAGCTGCCGCAAGCAACGAGTTCGATCGACGGATCGACCCATTTCATGGCTTTGGCCGTTTCGTTTGCCAGCCGTCCGTATTCTACCGCCGTTTTTGCGCCAATCTGCCATGGACCGTCCATCTCGTTCCCGAGGCACCATGTTTTGAAACGATGAGGCTCTTTGTAGCCGTGAGCAATGCGCAAGTCGCTCCAGTAGGACCCGGAAGGGTGGTTGCAGTATTCCACCAGATTTCTTGCCGCGTCGATTCCCCGCGTTCCCAGATTGACGGCCATCATCACTTCCGTGCCGGCAAGCTTGGCCCAATCCGCGAATTCATTCGTGCCTACCGCGTTCGTCTCCGTCGTCCACCAAGCGAGCTCCAATTGACGTTTTCGCTCCGATAGCGGGCCTACGCCGTCTTCCCAATTGTAGCCCGATACGAAGTTTCCGCCCGGATAACGGATGATGGGAACGTTCAGCGCTTTGATCGCCTCGATGGAATCCTGCCTGAAGCCGTTCTCGTCGGCCGTTGGATGCCCCGGTTCGTAAATACCGCCGTACACGGCTCGGCCCAAGTGTTCGATAAAGGATCCGTAAAGCCGGGGATCGACGGCGGAAATGGCGAAATTTTTGTCAATGAGCATATTGGACTTTAGCATTAGCATAACCCTCCATAGTATTAGAATTTAGTCTAAAGCGAATTCATAAAGTTGATATCTTATTTAATTTGTATCATAATATGAATATAGTAACAAGAAAATATTTTAGGATTCGTAAAATTATTAATTCTAATAGAGTTAAAGGGTGGCGCTATGTTATTAACGACGGATTCGGTTTCGCTTAAAGTATATGAAGCATTAGCAAGCGAGGCGCGTTTGAAAATCATCGACTTGCTGTACCGGAAGGAGATGTCTATTAAAGAGCTCGCGGCTGAGCTTTTCCTTAGCAACGCGATCGTAAGCAGCCATGTGAACAAGCTGGAGCAGGCGGGAATCGTAGGAAGCCACATGAGGCGGGTGAACGGAGGCACCTACAAATATTGTCATGTCAAGCAAGAGTATATGCAAATTAAGCTCTCGCCTATTTTCGAAACCGCGACGACCTGCCAAGAGATATCCGTGCCGGTCGGCCATTATACGGATTATGAGGCATGGCCCACCTGCGGCATCGCCACGACGACGAAAATGATCGGCCAGTTCGATCATCCGGCCTGCTTCATGGACCCGGAAAGGGTGAATGCCGGCATTCTTTGGTTTGCCCGCGGTTTTGTCGAATATAAAGTGCCTAACTACTTGCGTAAGGATCATCAGTTGAAAGAAATCGAGATCTCAATGGAAATTAGCTCGGAAGCGCCTCAAGTGAATGAAAACTGGCCATCGGACATTTGTTTTTCGCTAAACCATAAGAAGCTGGGGATTTGGACGAGTCCAGGGGATTTCGGCGAACAAAAAGGGAGATTGACTCCGGAGTGGTGGCATTCGGACGTCAATCAATATGGCGTATTGAAGGTGCTGCGCATCAACGAAAAAGGAACCTTTATCGACGGCCAGCGAATTTCAGATATAAACCTTAACGAATTGCAACTGGATACGCCCTACTGGACGTTCAGCATAAGCCCCGAGGATGCCGCTTTCGGGAGAGGAGGGTTGACGCTTTTTGGCAAAGGCTTCGGCAATTATAATCAGGATATCTTAATCCGGTACTATTATGAGCATCTCTCCTGATTCGTACTGCAATAGGACGATCATCCAACGCAACCTGTCCAAGGTTGCGTTTCTCTGTGACGACCAATTTTGATGATGATGGTCAAAAAAGATAACGCATTCAAAATTATAGATTCCATTTCGTTTCATGGTAATATAATACATATGATTGGGAGGAACGATTCATGGGTAAAGAAGGTCAGAACGAACGGCAACAGAATCTCAGTGATTCACCACGGTTATCTCAGCAAGAGACGTATAACAATGTGACACTAAACTACTTGTCTAATGATGGTTCTATTATTCAACGCGCCAAGAAAGGCCCACAAGTTTTGAGTCCGGTTGACATGCTTCGTCTTCAGAATTCAGTTGGGAATCAGGCTGTCGGGCAGCTGCTGCACTCAACAACGGGCAGCCCTGTTACTCAGCGACAGGATAAGTCTGCTTCCTATCCAAATAACGAAGAGTACGATTATGCTAGGCATGCCCCAACAGTTGCTCAATTCGTTGCTAATAACGATTCGTCTAAAGATAACACAGGTTCTAAAGCAGTTATTCAGAGAGTCGTAACCAAAAAAAAATGGGGGAAAAAAGGTAAAAAATATCGCTGGATGAGCAGCAATACAGGCAGAGCCTACGGCACAAAAGAAAAGGCGGAAGAGGAAGATAACAAAGCTGCCGGAACAGTCGTAAGTTCAATTACAGCCAGCACTTCTTCCTCTGATGCTGCTTCGGTTAAGACTGATAAAAGGGGAGCAAAACGAAAAGCAGATACCGAGATTGATAAAGACGACATTAAAAGTGATGACAGTGATGACGTTAAGGATGAAGTTGATAGCAAAGATGAGGACAGCGATGAGGGTAAGGATGAAGTCGAAGTAAAGGAAAGTAAAAGAGAGAAAAAAACAAAAGTTGAAACTGAGGTTAATTCGCGGCCAAAAAGACGAAAAGTAGTACAGGTTAAAAGTATGGATCTGCATTTCCGAAGGCCACTCTATACAAAAGAAAGTGCTCATAGAGATGCAGGCGGTAAAAAAACGACAGCCAAGTTAGGGCCTAATAGCTTAAAAGGGATGGGTACAGATGCCAATTCCAGTTTACCAAAGGCTATCGTAAGGGCGAGACAAGACTATCCTGACAGCCATTTCAAGGCAGGACACTTATTGAATGCCGATTTTTTTGGGGATGGGAAAACCTCAGCCAATTTAACGATCCTGACCTCTTCGGCCAATACTTCAATGACAGCATTCGATAACCCTATCAAGAATGCCGTAATGACACTCAAAAAATTGTATGAAGGGCTATCTTCTGCTCTTGTTGACATCTCTTCGATTAATTATGGGATAGATGTATCCATTAAGGTTTCAGACGAGAAATGGGGAAAAAAATATCCTGATAATTGCATAGCAAAGAGTGTTTCATGTAGAGCGGTTTTATCTGGAAACCATAACCTTGGTTCTTACGACCTGTCTGAGACACAGATTGACATATTTAAAGGAATGATCAAACAGATTGAAGCTTTCGTAAAACAAGCTAATGATGCCGGAGATATTGATAATACACCCTAGTGCATGAAATATCTATTCACTAGTAACTTAGATCCCTGAGCCGATTTCCGCGCCGTCCGGGCAGCTACCCTAACACTGGTGCAGGGATTGATCGAAGACGAGCTTCGCCGTGCCGGGGTGGAGACTTTAACATGATAAATAGCGGTGACCAGGTATGGAAGGGGATATGGCAAAGGTACAGGACTTCGAATCTATGGATATAACCGGCATAATCATTTCATCATATTTGTATGGAAACCCCGCAATGGATACAGGATTACAAATCCGCGGATTATAGGCGTTTCCTCTTTCCTTGCGTACGATAGGGTGGTAAGTCAATCATCCTATTGTCCAATGGAAACAGGAGGTCACTAACTAATGACGAAAACAAGTAACGACCGTAAAAGAAGCTGGCAGCGGGTCGCGCTCGTAGGTTCTCTTGTATTGCTGGTTATAAGTGCGGCTTGTTCGGGCGGCGCCAAACCGGCGGACCCAGGCGGGAACGCAGATTCGAAGGCGGAGAGCGGTCAATCTGCACCCGATAAGCCTTTCGAACTGAGTATCATGACCGTGCTTCACACGCCGGAACTTCCGGAGGATAAAGTTCTACGGTTAATTGAGCAAAAAACGAATACAAAGTTGAAAATTAACTGGGTGCCGAATGCCGCATATGAAGAAAAGGTGCTTTCGTCGATGGCTACCAGTACTATGCCTCAAGCCATTTATGTAGGAAACGTGGCGATATACAACAATTTCAAAAAGTCGCTGCGCGAAGGACAATTTTGGGAAATCGGTCCTTACCTGGAGGAATACCCCTATTTACGCAATCTGGATCCGGCCGTATTGAAGAACAGTTCCGTTGACGGTAAGATTTACGGAATTTATCAGGCCACGCCTTTATCCAGGCAGGGGGTTATTTACCGGAAGGATTGGGCGGACAAATTGGGTCTGAAAAGGCCGGAATCAATCGATGATCTTTACAATATGATGAAAGCGTTCACAGAGCAAGATCCCGACGGCGACAAGCAGAAGGACACCATTGGTTTGGCGGACAGAAGCGACCTCGTGTACGGCGCATTTAAAACCGTCAGTTCGTACTTCGGTACACCGAATAACTGGGGGGAGCAAGATGGGGAGCTTCGACCGGAATTTATGTTTCCGGCTTACATGGAAACGATGAAATTTTTCAGAAAGCTGCAATCCGAAGGCTTAATTAATCACGATTTCCCGGTTACGAGCAAGCCGGATCACGAGGCTTTGTTCAAG
This sequence comes from Paenibacillus harenae DSM 16969, assembly GCF_000422465.1. Lineage (GTDB taxonomy): Bacteria > Bacillota > Bacilli > Paenibacillales > Paenibacillaceae > Pristimantibacillus > Pristimantibacillus harenae. Next base: position 72,371 of record NZ_AULV01000016.1, read on the forward strand.
TCCGGGAAAGCCGGCATGTTCGTCGGCTGCATTTGCGCCGCCCCGGGGTATCAGCGGGACATGACCGCGTCGATGCCGGAAACAGTCTTGGATGTTGTAAACAGGATCAAAGGTCCGGGAGGAGAAGTTGGCGTATGGTCCGTTCCGGGGTATGGGAACATGGTCTTATTCCCGAAATCGACAGTGAAGAGCGAAGAGGAACTGAAGAAAGTATTGGCTTTTTTCGATCAACTGATGAAACCGGAAATTTATAATTTACTGAATTACGGGATAGAGGGAGAGCATTATGAGATCGTAGACGGACAAGCGAAGGTGTTTAAAGACCCGGAGAAAGCGGCGATCAACGATCGGGAGGTTCGTCCGCTACTAAGCTTGAGAATCGGCGGTCCGGAAACAGTCGACGGGTTGGTCGGTTACGCGGATACGGAGCTGGCTCAATTGACTAACGATTCGATGGCCGACAATAACAACATTCTGATTAACGACCCAGCGGTGGCTTTCGACTCCCCGACGAGAGATCAGTCGGGTGTTCAACTCCAGCAGATTATAACGGATGCTACTTACAGATTTATGATGGGCAACCTGGACGAAGCGGGCTTTCAGGCTGCAATTGATAAATGGTTGAAAGACGGCGGCGGCAAAGTAATTGAAGAGATCAATGAGCAATATCGGACAACAAAATAGGTGGTAAGAGAAACGCGGAAGAGAGACTCTCTTCTTTCAGCTGCGTCATTTCAACTAAAGGACATCTACCGCAGCTATCGCTGCGGTAGAAAGGGTGACGCTTGACTTGTTTAAGGGGCGCATGAAATCAAAGGGCGAGCCTCGTTCGATTGGCTCCAAGCAATGGTCTGAGCATACGAATAGCGTATAAAAAACAGCCGTTTACCTGCTGCTTTTTACACGCTATTCTTGTTTTGATACCTTATGAATCAGGCTTGGCGTATTTCGCCCGGTATTGCCCGGGGGTCATATCCTCCTGCTTGCGGAATGAACGAATAAAGTTTTGCGGGTTATTATACGTTAGCCTCTCGGCGATGTTCTTCACCGACATCTCCGTTTCGACGAGCCACTTTTTGGACATGTTCAGACGGTACTGCGATAAATATTCGCTGAAGGTCATGTCGGTCTCCTTCTTGAAGACGCTGCTTAAGTAGAAAACGTTATAATGCAAGCGGGCTGCGCATTCCTCGAGCGTAATGTCGCTTTCGAACTCGTTGCGGATGATATCGATGATTTGTTCTGAAATGTTCTGGTACTGAGACGATTGCCGATCCTGGAACACGCGGATCATCGGTACGATGATTCGGGTTTTGTACCAGCTTTCGATTTCCGAGTGCACATACAGCTCAAGGAGCTCTTCGTATAGCGAGCTTTCCTTGATGTCCAGCTGTTCCAATCGGATCCCGGCTTCCTGCATGACGATCATGAGCCCGTTCAACAGCCGGATAAGCGAAATCTGATATTCATGCGGCGTACGGTCCTTGAGGAAAACTTGCTCGAGCCATTGCTTGAGCAGCGAGAAGGCGAGTTCTTCATCGGCGAGTTTGATCGCATCGATGAGCTGATTCTCGATCTGCATCGGGTAGAAATACACCTGCGTATGCTTGCCGGAGTTCAAGCTGAAGTAGGGGACGATAACGCCCTTGCCCAGCTTCAACCGGTGCTTAAGCGATTCCAAGCCTTCTTGGTAGGCGCGCGCTGCGCTTTTCAAGCTTTTGAACGGCAAGCTGATACCGATGCTGACATCCAGATCAAGGTAGCTGCGCATATTTTGCTGAATGGATTCCGTGAGCTTATAGATATAATCATTAAAATGATCCGGGGACATGCTCTTCCCGCCGATCAGCGTCACCTGGGTTTGATCCACGATGACGGGAGGAAGATGATCCAAGGCAGGGACGATCTCTTCTATAATGTTGCCTGCAGCGAACAATAATAAATCTAAATCCTTCTGCTCGTAGCGGGTTTCCTCGAGAATGTCGATTTGAAGCGTCAGAACGGCGAGGTGACTCCATTCCGACACCTGGTCGGTATATCCGAACAGCGCAATCTTCTCCTCAATTTCGGAGGGGCTGCTCTGGCCCTGAAATAGCTTATGCAGGAAGAACGTCCGCACTTGCTGGCTGTTCTGATGCAGCTCGTGACGGAGCTTCGTATTGGAGGCGAACAGATCCTGGATATGCTCGTCGATGACTTGAAGCTCGTTCTTCTTGTTCGCTTGGGTTTCCGGCAGACGGTCGGCGATCTGTTGGAAGATGGCCCGAATCGGCGTATATACCTTGCGGCTTCCGAGCCATACGAGCAAGACGCATAAACAAATGATCAGTAAGCAGACGTACAGCGTGAACCAACCGATCGAGTGCGCTTCCTTCGTAAATTCGGACATTTCCGTGAAAGAAGCATAGGTCCAACCGTTAAACTCGGACCGGACATAGGTCACCGATATCGTCTCGTTTCCCATGCTTGTCTGGAATTGACCGGTACGTCCCGTAAAGCGGGACGCGTCGGATTCATGGATTAAGTCCGTCTCTGCCAAGGTCCTGCCGAGCATCGATACGTCGGGATGCACCAGAATGTTTTGATTCTCATCAATCACCATGACACTGCTTCCGGGAAGCTGATTTTCCAACATGTCCGCTAAGCTGCAGCTCGGAATCGTCGCAAGGGCGACGCCCCGTTTCGATAAGGTGTGAAGCGGCATCTTCTTAACGAGCGTTAAGGTGATTGGGCAGGCGTAGCTCGATGTGTCGCTTGCTCCAAGCGATCCGGTCTTTAGCATCACCCAATTTGTGCTGCCTTCGAGCTCGAGGAGACTCGGGAGCGCCGTCCCTTTAGAGAATTCCTCGAACGAGGACAATCCCCGGTTATGAATCACCCAGTTCAAGGAGGCGTTGGCCAGAATAACGTCGGTCACCATCATCTCCGGCGATTGCAGGAGATTCAGCTCCTTTTTCATCTGGTTATAAAGCTGAAAGTCGTTAAATGTCAGCGGGCGGTATAACGCATCCTGCACTTGATTCGTGTTAATAATGTAATTTAGCGTATAGTCGATTGTCCGCAGCACCTGCTCTATGTTCCCGTTCAGTTGATTCATCATCTGAATATTGCTCTGATTGACATGAGTTTGGATCGAATCCGATGATTTCATGTAAGAGAAAAACCCGAGCGTAATGATCGGGGCTATGCTGATGGCAAATCCGAATAGGACCAAATTGGTATACATGCTAAATTTTCTCAATTTAATAGATTCGCCGCCTTTCGATAGATAACCCCATTGTATAAGATTAATGTAAACGCTTCAATTAAAACCTTTAATAATCCTTGGATTTGATCTTGTCAGCTGGAAACAGGGTACTCATGAAAAAGACTGCAGATTATGCCATAATTGAAGAGACAGCCACACACGGGAGGAACGAGCCTATGAATCGGAAACCATCGATCTTGTTTATGCTAACGATTTTAGTGTTAATGACAGTGCTTACAGCATGCGCGAATCCGCTAGCGGGGGGTGGAGGCGTATCTCGTGAATCCGCTAAAGTTGGAGATCGGGGCACTATCACGATAATGGCGAATCTCCACACGCCGGAAGTGCCGTCCAAGAAGATCGAACAATGGTTAGAAGAGAAGATTGGCTCTGAGCTCGACATTCAATGGATACCCGATGGCAGCTACGAGGAGAAATTTAATGCTTCCTTGGCTACGGAATCGCTGCCCGAGGCGGTATATTTAAAGAACGCCGACATGCTGGACAGGCTGCGGGATCCGATCCGGAACGGGATGTTCTGGGAGATCGGGCCCATGCTCAAAGACTTTCCCAATTTGCAGAAGCTTAAGCTCGAGGTGCTGCAAAACACTTCAGTAGACGGCAAAATATACGCCCTATATCAAGAGCGTCCCTTATCTCGCCAAGGACTGATCTATCGGAAGGATTGGGCGGACCGTCTCGGCCTTGAAGCGCCGCAAACGATTGACGGGTTCTACCATATGCTGCACCAATTCACCTATGGCGATCCCGACGGAAACGGTCTGCAGGATACCTTCGGATTAACGGATCGAAGCGATCTGGTCTACGGCAGCTTCAAAACCGTCTCGACTTACTTCGGAACACCGAATGGCTGGGGTGATGAAGCCGGTAAGCTTTTACCTGAATTCATGTTCCAGGAATATAGGGATACGATGAATTTCTACCGTAAGCTGCATCAGGAGGGGATGATGAATCAAGACTTTCCTGTGACGGCAAAAGCAGACCAATTGGATCTTTTCATTTCGGGAAAAGCCGGCGTATACATCGGGGCGATGGGTGACGTTTATAATCTCCAGATTAAAGCGACAGAAGTGAACCCTCTTGCTGTATTTGATGTACACAACCGAATCGCCGGACCTAAGGGAGAACGGGTTTGGGCTTCTATAGGCTTTGGAACGGTTGTTTTGTTTCCGACCTCGTCCATACAGACCGAGGAGGAACTGCGGGAGGTCCTCTCGTTCTTCGACAAGCTCATGGAACCGGAATTCGCGAATTTGCTGAGGTGGGGTATAGAAGGAGAGCATTATAACCTCGATAACGGAGTGGTCGTTCCGACGGCAGATATCGAAATGACGAATAAGGACGTCAAGCCGTACCAAGCGATTGAAATCGGGGGGCCTCTAACGATCATGGGCTATTTGGAGTCCAACTTTGATATGGGTGTCAAAGATAAGGCAGAGACTTTGACGCTTGATAATAATTCAATTCTGGTTCATGATCCGACGTGGCCGTTCGAATCGAACACCTTCAATGAACGGGGAGCCAGACTTCAAGAATATATTCAGGATGCAACGTACCAGTATATTTTAGGATTGATTGACGAGGCCGGCTTTCAAGCGGAAGTGGATCGTTGGCTTAGCGAAGGCGGGCAGGACATCATCGATGAATATAATGTATCGTATCGGAGCGCTCCCTGATCGTACCTTCAGCGCATATACGCATAACAAAGGTATCTTCCACAAGCGCTATCCTTTGAATGCAATATTTGGAACTTATAGACCGATGGAGCGATGTTATGCTCCATCGGTTTTTCAGCGTTTCAGCAGGAACTTCCGCTACAGGGATAATCATCAGATTAGATCAGGGGTATAATCGCGGAAATAGGGCGCGGGAACAGGCTTTTTACTCCCCCGCAAATCCTCGGATTATATACGTAACGACCGTAACCGTCTTATATTGAGGGGGCAACGAAATCTCAACAACAATAATAATACGGAGGTCATAATCATGGCAAAGAAAAAAGCCAGCGCCCTGTTGGCGGTATTGACAGCGTTTGCAGTATTGACCGCATGTGCAGGTAATTCGGGCGGGTCGAAAAGCCCCGCAGCGGGGCCGAACAATAACACCCAGACGGCAACCGAGACACCGGCAGGAACAAAGAAAGAGCCGGTCAAGATTTCCATTATGGCTAATCTTCATACGCCAGAGGTGCCAGACGACACGATCGAGAAGTTGCTGGAAGAAGCGACAAATACAGATCTTAAAATCCAGTGGGTACCGGATGGAAGCTACGACGAGAAGATGAACGCATCATTCGCGACGGGCACGCTGCCGCAAGCGACGTACATTAAAAACCAAACCTCGCTCGTTATGCTGCGAGACGCGATTCGGAACGACCAGTTCTGGGAAATCGGGCCGCTGCTCGATCAATATCCGAATTTAAGTAAATTGCAAAAGGAAGTATTGGCTAACACATCGGTAGACGGCAAAGTATACGCTCTTTACGCAGAGCGTCCGCTGTCCCGTCAGGGCTTTATCTACCGGAAGGATTGGGCGGACAAGCTCGGGCTTTCCGCGCCGACGACAACAGAAGAATTTTTTACGATGGTTGAGAAATTTACGACGGACGACCCGGACGGAAACGGCAAGGACGATACGATTGGGATGACGGATCGCAGCGATTTTGTTTACGGCGCATTCAAGACGGTAGCTTCCTGGTTCGGCACGCCGAACAATTGGGGAATGCAGGACGGCAAACTGATGCCGGAATTTATGTTCCCTCAATATATGGAGACTTTGCAGTTCTTTAAGCGCATTCATAGTGCAGGCTACATGAACCAAGACTTCCCGGTAACGAGCAAGACCGACCAGCAAAGCTTGTTGATTACAGGCAAAGCCGGCGTATATGTCGGTTCCATGGGTGACGTGGCGGGCCTGGATCAGAAGATTACTGAAGTAAATCCGGATGCGCTGCTTGACGTCCATCACAAGGTGAGCGGTCCGAACAGCGAATACGGCACCTGGGCGATCCCGGGCTTCGGCTCCGTCGTATTGTTCCCGAAATCCGCCGTGAAATCGGAAGAAGAGTTGAAGGATGTCCTTTCTTTCTATGATCAATTGATGAGCGCTGAGCTGATGAATTTAATCACATGGGGCATCGAAGGCAAGCATCATACGATTGAAGACGGCAAAGTCATTCCTTCCACAGACACAGCGCTGACAGACCGCGAAACGAAGCCATACTTATCGCTTCAAATCGGAGGTATTTCCACGATTGACGGAATGCTGGAGGCAAAACACCTATTGCCATCCAAGGCGAAAGCGGAAGAGTTGATCGTCGACAACAACAACTACTTGATCCACGATCCTGCGGCAGCGCTTGATTCCCTTACTTACAATCAAGACGGCGCGCGTCTGCAAGAAATCATTAAAGATGCTTCTTACAAATTCATGTTGGGCAACATTGACGAAGCCGGATTCCAAGCAGCGGTAGATCAATGGCTGAAGCAAGGCGGTCAGAAGATCATCGACGAATATAATGCTTCTTACGCTGCAGCGAAATAATGTCGTTATGTAATGCCGGAGGCTGTTGGAAGCATGCGATAGCCTCCTCATTTTTCTATAGAGAAAGGGAGAAGAAATGATGCGTGATACAGCCGTTGGAAACGAGATGGTCACCAAACCGAAACAAAGTTCAGAACTAAAGAGGAGACTTATCAAAAATCGGGCGTTGTATCAAATGATCCTTCCGGGGTTCCTCTTCTTCGTTATCTTCAAGTATATTCCCATGGGCGGATTATTCATTGCGCTGCAAGATTATCAACCCTATTTGGGCATTCTGAACAGTCCGTGGGTCGGCTTCGAGCATTTCGAGCGACTGTTCACCGAACCGATGTTTTTTACGATTTTACGAAATACGCTGCTGTTATTCCTTATGAACCTGCTGTTTTATTTCCCGATTCCGATCATTCTCGCCTTAATGTTAAACGAGGTCAGGCGGGATGCGTTTAAGCGAATAGTCCAGACGATCGTTTATATTCCGCATTTCATGTCTTGGGTTATCATTGTGTCGATTTCATTCGTTATGCTTTCCATGGACCGCGGAATTATTAACGAGCTGCTGGTCTTGATGGGCTTGGAAAAAGTGAACTTCTTAATGAGCAATGAGTGGTTCCGGCCGATGTACGTGCTTCAGATCATTTGGAGAGAAGCGGGTTGGGGCACGATTATTTACTTGGCGGCAATGGCGGCAATCGATCCAGGGCTGTATGAAGCGGCCCGTATTGACGGCGCTAACCGTTTTCGTCAAATATGGCACATTACGTTGCCGTCGATTCGCAGCGTCATCATGGTGCTGTTGATTCTGAAAATCGGGGACGTGCTGGAACTTGGCTTCGAACACATCTATCTCCTATTGAACTCCATGAATCGCGAGGTCGCGGAGATTTTCGATACGTATGTTTATACAGCAGGTTTACGTCAAGGGCAGTTCAGCTACAGTACAGCGGTTGGATTCTTTAAGTCTGTCGTCGGTCTTATCTTGGTCATGGGCGCGAACTGGTTATCGAAGAAGGCCGGCGAAGAAGGTATTTATTAATTATTTTAAAAAGGTGGAGTTACCATGGTGCAGGATAAAACGCTGGGAAGCCGCATATTCGATGCGGTTAACTACTCTTTGCTTGTCATTATCGCATTAGTTACTTTCCTTCCTTTCATTCATGTCATTGCCGGTTCGTTCACAACGGTGGGGGAGCTGGCGCAAAAGCAGTTCGTCATCATTCCGACGGTCTGGTCGCTCGACGCGTACAAGTATATCTTTTCAACCAACACGATTATGAAATCGATGGGCGTATCCATCGGCGTTACGATCTTTGGCACGTTGTTCAGTATGGTATTGACCGCGTTAATGGCATACGGCTTGTCGCGAAGAGATTTGGACGGGCGCAGAGGCATTATGTTTATGGTCGTGTTCACCATGTTGTTCAGCGGCGGTATGATTCCTTCGTTTTTAGTTGTGAAGGAGCTCGGGTTGATCGACTCTCTGGCTGCTCTCATCGTGCCAACGGCCATCAATGCTTTCAACTTGATTATTATGCGAAACTTCTTTCAGAATCTTCCGGATGGCTTGGAGGAGTCGGCAAAAATGGATGGGTGCAGCGACTGGGGGATTCTGCTCCGTATCGTGATTCCGCTTTCGATGCCGGCGATTGCAACCATTTCCTTGTTTTATGCGGTAACGTACTGGAATACGTATATGACAGCAATTCTGTACTTGAATGATGCAGCGAAGTGGCCGGTGCAGGTTATCCTCCGGCAAATCGTCATTCTGGCAAGCGGCTTGGCTGCCGATACCTCGGGCATGGATGACTTCGTGCGTCCGCCGGAGCAGACAGTGAAAATGGCTGTTATCGTGGTTGCTACGGTGCCTATCCTGCTTGTTTATCCGTTCCTTCAGAAACACTTTGCGAAGGGCGCTCTGCTCGGATCGATAAAAGGGTAATTTCGGATTATGAGAGGAGAAGGGCATGTTGGAAATAACTCCGTATGCTCCAATCATTGGAGGCAATTACGCCGACCCATCCATGCTGCGGGTCGGCGATCATTACTATATGACGCATTCTTCGTATAAGCTCACTCCAGGACTCATTATTTGGCAAAGCAGTGATCTCATAAGCTGGAGGCCGGCGGCAGCCGCTTTGCAGCAATATATCGGTGACGTATGGGCCCCGGATTTCACGGAATACAAAGGCACTTATTATATTTACTTCCCGGCGAACCGGTCAAACTGGGTTGTAACGGCATCTCATCCGACGGGTCCGTGGAGCCAGCCGATCGATCTCGGCATCAAGGGCATCGATCCGGGACATACGGTCGGACAGGATGGCAAGCGGTATCTTCATATGTCGGGCGGATATATCGTCGAACTTGCCGAGGACGGTTTATCCGTCGCCGGTGTACCGCGTCATGTGTACGAGAGCTGGCGGTACCCCGACGATTGGGAGGTCGAAGCGTTCAGTTTGGAAGGACCGAAAGTGACGTTTCATAACGGCTATTATTATTTGACGGTCGCCATCGGCGGCACGGCAGGCCCGCCTACCAGCCATATGGCGGTATCGTCACGTTCGCGGACCCCTTTGGGACCGTGGGAGCATTCTCCCTATAATCCGATCATCCATACCGAATCCGCTGAGGAGCGTTGGTGGTCGAAGGGGCATGGGTCGCTCATCGATTCGCCTGACGGCCAGTGGTGGATCGTGTACCATGCGTACTTGAATGGCTTTCATACCTTAGGCAGACAGACGCTGCTTGAGCCGATCAAGTGGATGGAGGACGGATGGTTCAAGACGGCGCCAAGCAGGTTAGACGTACCGCCGCCGGTCATTGCTCGAGAGCGTTTCAACGGCGATGCCCTTCCTCTGAATTGGCAGTGCGAGGGCTTCTCTCCATCAGACCGGTTCCGCACCGGCCCGGCAGGACTTTCGGTTGAGGGGGCATCCGCCTCCGCGCCGCTCCTTTATATGCCGGCGCATGAACGTTACGAAATCGAGGCGGAGGTGTCGGTGGAAGGGGACGCGGAAGCGAGGGTGCTTCTTTACTATAATGAAGAGGCTTATTTTGGCATAGGGTTGAACGCGGCAGGCGTGCGTCACTTCCGCTCGTTTAAGAACTACTCCACCATGCCCGGCGACACCCGGAAAGCATGGATTCGTATTCGGAACGATGCTCATATTGTCTCGTTATTCTACAGCTTTGATGGGATATTTTGGTCAAAATACGATAAGGTCATCGATGCTTCCGGATTTCATCATAATACGTTCGGCGGTTTTTTGAGTTTGAGAGTCGGTTTGGATACGGTCGGGGACGGGCGCGCGACGTTCCATTCGTTTACGTATGCACCACTAACCAACGTAGGAGGGAACAGAACATGAATCGGCGATTGGCAGACCTATTAGCTTATGGCGACACCTTATTTGACGGCTTTTTCCAATGGCTGAAGGAGCAATATGACGAGAGGTCGGGCGGATTTTTCTACGCAAGGAGCTCGAAGCAGTCCGGGCGGTTTACACCGGATATCGAATCAACGGCTCAGGCTTTTAACATCATTGAACGCTGCGGTCTGCTCGATCGTTTAAGCAATCCTGTGAGGGAGCGCGCGATTCGATTCTTCCAATCTAAGCAGGATGAGGCGACCGGATTTTTCTATGATATCAATCCTAATATGAGGTTAGACGACGTTATGGTCGGCCGCGCAGCGGGTTACAGCTTTGGCGCGCTGCGGAAGTTCGGAGCGGAGCCGTTGTATCCGTCGCGGCATCAGAGCGAGGCGACGCCCGCTTATATGGAATCCTTGCAAACCTTCGGAGCTTGGCTGCGTTCGATCAGTTTAGCGAACAGCTGGCGCGGCTGCGACAAGCTGTCGCATTGCGGCGCGCATCTGGCAGCGATGCCTGCCGATACAAGAGAGCCGTATCAGCGCGAGGTATTTGATTATTTGAACCGTATTCAGAACCCGGAAACAGGATTCTGGGGAGAAGGAACTCCGTACACGCAGCTTTCGGGCACTTTCAAGACGCAGCTCTTCTACAATCGGTTCGGCGTGCCGGTTCCGCGCAAGGAACAAATTTACAATTCTATCCTGCGCGTGCTGCGAACGGATACAGCTAACGATATGTGCTATATTCGAAATCCGATCAGCTTGCTATCCTCTATGAAGCTATCCATTCCGCCGGGCGAGCTGACGGAGATTGCGGACATTACGTTGACGAACTTGGCAAAGCTGAAGCGGGAAGACGGAGGATTCTCGCGGGAGCTGGAGCATTCCCCGCCGGCTCCGAACGTAGCGCAGGTGAAGCCGGGCGAGGAATATCCCGATATGCCGATCGCGGTTCCGCTCGGACTTGGTCTTGTTGAGAGCGACATGAATGCGGGAACCCAAGCGGTCTTGATCCGGTACACGCTGCGGGAATTGGCCGAGCTTCCCTTGGAGCATCTTCCGGCGTCCGAAAGCTGGTTCGCGGGAGAAGCGAGCGCGGCTGAATGATCAACACCGGCAAACAAACGGCTCGACTGTCGGCGAGGCGAATTTTACACGTCACTTACCTTGAAAGCGCTTGCGGAAGATGTCGGCTATAACAACGTAACCGGCTTTATCCGCCGATTCAAGCAGCTGACCGGCATCACGCCGGGTGAATATCGCACGGGAGCGAGGGATCGGCATGAACAGCGGGCCGGCTGCCGATAGCGGCTGAGAGCGCCGCGGAAAGGAGGTGAGGGGAACATCGTTCGTTGTAACAAAGCAACCTAATTTCATCAGGAGGTATTACGGTTGAAGAAGCGGATGAATCTAGTCTTATCGCTGCTGCAATGGTTTTTCTAGTATGATCGGAACGGCTTCCGCGTGCATCGGTGGTAAGAAAGGGGTGGTGTAAGGGTTTACCGACTTTCATAAAAGAAAGGATTGTGACATGAGAAAACAAAGATTTATGAATGCGATCGGGAGGGGAAGTTCATGATGAACAAGGTTGGATTGATCGTACTGTCTACTCTCGTGGCTGCGGCCTTTTTAACGGAGACGGGCCTTCCTTCCACGGTTTCAGCGGCTGCTCTACCAGTCCCGCCGGGTAACACGGCTTTCATTAATGATGATTTTAACGGTATTACGGATGCGGACGTTACCAGCACTTCCACGGTGAAGTCGATAGCAGGCTATACCGCAAACGTAACCGGTCCGAACGGTTCGGTAAGCATTACATCGTCAGGTAAGGACGGAATTCCATTTCCTTCCGACGCACTGCTTATTCGGGACGAGGACGGAGCGAATGGTTCGGGCACCGTCGGCTCCGGCTCCGGTTCCACAACCATTACGAAAGGGCTCGAAACCCGTGTATCGGATGGCATTCTGACTGTCGAGCAGGATATGTACTTCTACGGACCGAACAATGACATCAGCAGAGGCCGCAATGTAATAAAGCTGACCGGTGGCGTGAACAGCCAAACCAATACGTCCGATACGGTAATCCAAGTGGACCTGAAAGGCGGCAAAATTGCATGGGTGGATACGGGCGGCATTTATACGAACATAACACCGGCCAATCTAACCAATGCCGTATGGTACCACCTCAAAGCGGTGGTCAATTTGAACACGCTTCGTGTGGATTACTACGTGACGAATGGGAGTGACGGTACGCTTGTCGGTGAACTGAGGGAGCAGCCCTTCTACAACCGGACGCTCGGCAGTCGAGCCGGAGACTTTGCTGCGATCCAGTCTTTCAGCGCTTCCACCGGAGGTACTACCGCTGAGAACATTGTGCTTGACAATGTCCAGGTTTATAAGCTGAATGCGCCTCCGGACGCACCCGTTGGCTTGTACGGCATTGGCGGGGACCGTCAGGCTGCACTGTCTTGGTCAGCCGCGCCTAATGCAGTCACCTACGATGTGCTGAAGGGTGAATCCCAAGAAGGCCCTTTTACGATGGTCGGGCAGGGCCTTACAAAAGCCGCTTCCAGCTCGGAGCCGTTCCGGGATGCTGGCTTGACGAACGGAGTAACTTATTATTATGTCGTTCGGGCGGTGAATCCTTACGGGACAACCGATTCGGCTCCGTATGCCGTAACGCCAAGCGGCGAGAGGCCGGCACCGGTGCCGCCTCAGGGGATTTCTACGACCGCTCGGGAATCCGCCGTCATGATCACTTGGAGTGCCGTACCGGATGCAGCTACCTATACTTTAAAACGGAGTACAGCGAAGGAAGGGCCTTACACGGTAGCGACGGTCATTCCGAACTCGACAACGAGCTACTACGATACGGGCCTGAATGCTGATCAGACCTACTATTATACGCTGTCCAGCACAAATATAGCGGGTACCGGAGAGGAGAGCACGCCGCTAGAGGTCCATCCGAGCGCACCGCTTTCCGAGCCTGAATCGCTTAAAGTCACTGCCAAGAGCGGCCGGGTGGATATCAAATGGAAGGGCTCGGAAGGAGCAGCCATCTATCTGATTAAGCGCAGCGCTGTTTCCGGAGGTCCTTATACAACGATTGGAACCACGGCACTCACCCGCTACTCGGATTCCACCGTTGCGGACGGAACGGCCTATTATTACGTTGTCAGTGCGGAAAGCTCTTCCGCTCGAAGCATGAACTCTTCCCAAGCAAGGGCAGTTCCGTATACAGCCCCCGATGGCGCCCCATCCGCTCCAACCGGCGGTGTAGTCGTAGCTACCAATGGTCAGGTTATGTTACGCTGGGATGTCGTTTCGGAAGCTACGGGCTATATCGTGAAAAGGGCAACGGCTTACAACGGACCATATACGCAGGTTGCAGAAACGAAACAGGCAGCTTTCACCGACAGCGATGTTAGCAACGGTACAGCCTATTATTATGTAATTTCAGCGATCAACCCGTTTGGAGAAGGACCCGGTTCCGAGCCGGTGATCGCTACACCCTCTCGGGTAATCATTGTGGCTCAGGACGGAAGCGGGGATTATCGTACCGTTCAAGAGGCGATCAACGCGGTTCCTGCGAATCAAACGGAACGAACCGTCATCTATATTCGCAACGGGATTTACCGGGAAAAGGTCATTGCCCCGGCCAATAAGCCCAACCTTAGCTTTATCGGGGAAAGCCGCAAAGATGTCGTCATTACGTATGACATGAATGTGACGTACCACCCGGGCCTGCAAACAGCCACCTTCGAGCTAAGGGGAGCCGGCAGTACGATGGAAAACTTTACGGTGCAGAATTCCGCTTTTCCGAACAAAGATACGGGCGGAGTGAAGGGAGTAGGGCAAGCCCTAGCCTTGTTCGTATCAGGGGATAAGATGGTGTTCCGTGACATAAATCTGTATGGTTTTCAAGATACGCTATACGTGGAGAGAGGGCGGCAATACTTCCATAATCTGTATATTGAAGGGACCGTGGATTATATCTATGGTAACGGAATCGCCTATTTCGACCGATCCGAGATGAAGCATGTCGGCACGTTCGGCGGCTATACGACGGCAGCCTCACACGATCAGACGGCGGAAAACGGGTATGTTTTTTATCAAGCGAAGAAAACAAGAGGAACCACCTCGCTCAAGCCGTACATCCAGAAATACGGGCAGGCCGGAACGTATACCGGTGTTTGGGATGACGTATGGGATCTAGAGCTGCAGGGGGTCTCCAAGACGAACAGTACGGTATACCTGGGAAGACCTTGGCGGCCGTACGGGAATGTGAAATTCGTAGACACGTGGATGGATGCGCATTTCTACCCGGTTGGCTGGCATAACTGGGGCAAGGTGGAGAATGAATCCACGGCGGTTTACGGAGAATTCGGAAGCACAGGGCCCGGGGCCAATGCCAAAGCCCGTGTGCCTTGGAGCAAGCAGATGACCGTAGAGGAAGCAAACGCCTTAACGGTGCAGCGGGTATTGGGCGGCGCGGACAGCTGGGACCCTACGTTGACCGGAGTCTTCGCAAAACCAATTTCTGTACCGGGTGAACATGACGACTTCTAACTAAGGTGAGTGCGCGGATCAATTATACCGATCTAACAGGAAGGAAGTGTAATCAGTGAAAAGGTTCATGAATGCGGCGCTATCGTCTCTTCTTCTTACAGCTATTCTGATACCCGCTCAGAGCATTGCTGCAGAAACCTCCATGAACGGATTGGCAGAGGAGGGGACTCCCGTTCAAGTGGATAGCTCTTATAAGTTTAACTTTACTAATCAGGAAAAAACCGGATACCGGACTGTCGTGTATGATAATAACGGTGCGCCCTTATATGACTCCTCGGTGGGCTATGGTTTTGTGAATCAAACCAGTGCTTTACCGCCGCGGGAAGTGCATCCGGCTTCCATTACTTCCGATGGCACAGGCTTTTACATCAAAGAGCCTGGCTTCTATGCCGAACCGAAATACGAGAAAGATAATTATAATAACTACGGCATGGCTTTCCGCATTCAAGCTCCTCCCGGTGCCTATAGCGTTTATGTGAAAACCACATCCGACGCTGCGGACACAACCGTATCCGTCTCGGGAATGCAGACCAGCCGCTTGTTGAAAGCCGGGTATTGGGATGCGGCTAAGCTGGTACCTATGAAGTATACTATATCGGCAAAAGGCAAAGAGTGGACCTATACGTATGCAAACGGCCGCGAATATCTGGACATTGAAATTGAGCCGAATAAAATCAATACCCCGGTCGGTATTGAGGAAATTGTTTTGCAGCCTATTGCCCCGCGGATGCGAGCAGATGAAACGCTGCCGACTATGTATATACTCGGGGATTCAACCGTTAAATCCTACACCTTCGACGAAGCGCCAATGAGCGGCTGGGGCCAGATCATGGATTCTATGTTTCATCTGAACAAGGTGAATGTGATTAACTACTCTATGGGTGGACGCTCGTTTAAAAATGCGTATACGGAGGGCCGGCTAAACGATATTTTAATGACCGGAAGCATCGGTGATTATGTGTTGATTCAGTTCGGACATAATGACGAAAGTACCGATGAATTCAGGCGTTATGGCAGAGGGTCGACGGAAGCCATGTATGAGACCTTAATAAAAGAGGTCTATCTGCCGGCCATTCAGGCTAGGGGCATGATACCGGTACTAGTAACGCCGATGTCTAGAGTGAAAGGGGATGCAAGTCCGGGTTATGTCTACACCAACTCTTTCAAAACCCGAAAGTTCCCTGATATTCTGAAACGGATTGCCGAGGAAAAAGGACTTACGCTTATCGATCTTAACTCCGAGAGTTTGAAATATTATAACGAAATCGGTGTGGAAGCGACGACAGCCATCTTCATGTCCATTGAAGCGGGGGAAACCCCTGGTAAGACAAACGACGGAAGCTACGCCAACGGACACCCGTCGAAGAAAATTGACGGGACTCACTATAAAGAAGCGCTGGCCAAACAATTCGCACGAATCATTGTTACCGAGTTCATGAAGAAGGAGCTTGCCGGCGATCCTACTGCCTCGTCGATTGTGTCGTATCTGAAAGGGAATGTGAAGCAGGCAGCCTTAACAGGAGATTGGTCGAAGATTTTCCCTGAAATGGCTAATGACACCATAACCGCTGATGGGGCTTTTTACCGCAATCAGATTGAGAAATTGCTTCAGCTGGGTGTGATGAACAAGGACCATCAAGGAAACTTTAATCCCGATGCGGCGATGACCGTTGGTGAATTTATTCGAAGCCTTTCTGAGCTCATGGATTTGAAGAAAACCATTTTCGACGGATACCCGGATGGGGAACTCTCCCGGGAAATGATGGGCGCCATTCTGGATGATGCGTATCATGCGAAGTTCACCAGCATGCCGAAATACATGACGGATTATAACGGAACATCGGTGGTACCTGGTGATCCGGGGTATGATCCGAATCTGGATTCGGGAGCCAGAGGGGCGATGTACTATCCTCTCGTTTCCTGGGAGCAGCTGACGGATACTGCGGATATCGCACCCCATTTGGTTTCTAAAATAAAGGATGCCTATGAACTGGGGCTCATCCGGTCCGAGAAAGGCATTGCAAGAGGCAAAATGGTTAACGGAACAGAATTGGAACCGGAAGTGTTAGTCACCCGAGAGAAAGCAGCCAAAGCATTATATTTTATGTGGGTGCTCGATCATCAGGTCAAAGTAGAAAATGATGTGTCTTCTCTAAAATAGGTTACTTTCTAACGTGGTCGGGATCTTCGAATCCTGACCACGCTTTTTTTGCATGCGAAGCATCGCAAGGGTGGTGCGAACAGTAGAGGTCGACGAATCATGGTTATCTGCGGCGATAAGAGAGGCAAGAGAGGAAACAGGTACCTGACGGGTACTATATTGTACACCAAAATAAAAAGTTGCGTACCTTGAATTAGCAAATGATGCTGTTATAATCAAGCAGATCTATAATAGAACTCATTCCTTAATGACGTAGAAAACACAAATCTGAAAAATGCCAAAAGACTTGAACGGTTGGAAACTCGGACGTGTCATCACGGTAGTAGTCCGCGGCTTCTGTTCTGAAGACGACTTGCGCGTACTCCAGCAAACCGGCGGGCACTATATCGAAGGCGAGAAGTCATTCTGAACGCCAAATAAAGCACGATAGGTCAGTTTTTTGTCATCATAATTGATTGATTCCAGATGAACAAACACTTAGAATCGATTAAAAGGAGTGAGAATTCGAGATGAGTGTACGACGGGGCAGACACTCCTTATCTGGATTCACAACGGATCTGATGCAAATATGCCTATTAGCGAGAATAACAAGAAAACATTCATTTATTTGGGGGGCTTTCTTTTGACTGGACATCATTGCAGTTATTCAGGTTATCTTTTGGTGCATTTTATCGGGGAACAGCCTGACGGCGAGCAGGTTTATTTCTCCTACAGCGAGGACGGCCTTTATTGGAAAGACCTGAACGGGGGCTTGCCGGTTCTGCGTTCCGAGCTGGGGGACAAGGGCGTGAGGGATCCGTTTATCGTGCGCTCGCCCAAGGAGGATAAGTTTTATCTGATTGCCACGGATCTCCGCATTGCAAACGGAATGGGCTGGTCCGCCGCGTCGACTGCCGGAAGCCGCGACATTATCATATGGGAATCCGCCGATCTGGTACATTGGTCTTCACCGTGGGCAGTCACGCTTGGCGTACCGGGCGCCGGCTGCGTCTGGGCGCCGGAGGCCATCTATGATGAAGCCGCGGACGATTTCCTGGTGTTTTGGGCCTCCGCAACGCAGGAACCGCATGAGAAGGAGCGGAAACAAAAAATCTATAGCGCCCGCACCAAGGATTTTCGCAGCTTTACGGCGCCTGAAAAGTATATTGAACGGGATAACCACATCATTGACACTACGATCATTGCACATAATGGTGCCTACTACCGTTTTTCCAAGGATGAAACGACCAAGAATATCCGTGTCGAAAGGGGCACATCGTTGGAAAAAGAATCATTTACCAATCTGCCCGCTCCGGCTTTGGAAGAATTGTTAGGTGTGGAAGGCCCGCAAATTTACAAGCTGAACGACCGCGAGGAGTGGTGTCTTATTGTGGATCGCTTTGCGGAAGGAAAGGGTTATCTCCCCCTGCTGACCTCCGACCTTGAAAGCGGTGAATTCAGGGTTATGCCGGAAGGGACGTTCGATTTGGGAAAAACCAAGAAACGCCACGGCGGAGTCCTCCAAATTACCGCTGCCGAGAGCAGCCGCCTTCTGGCGGCGTTTGGCGACGGCCATCAGGTGCTGCCCGGGCAATTCGCCGATCCGGACCTTGCGAAGTTCGGCGACCGCTATTACCTTTATCCCACAACCGATGGATTCACGGGCTGGTCCGGCACGCAATTCCATGTGTTTTCCTCGGCTGATATGAGGATATGGAATGACGAAGGCGTGATTTTGGATCTTGCGACGGAGGATGTGCCTTGGGCTGTCGGCAGCGCATGGGCTCCGGCCATTGCCAGCAAAGACGGTAAATATTACTTTTATTTCTGCGGCAAATTGATAAGCGGAGAGAGCGCCATAGGCGTTGCGGTTGCCGAGACTCCGGTTGGCCCGTTTCATGCAGAGCCGCAGCCGCTCATTACGATGGAACAGATGACGCGTCTCGGTATCGCGATGGGCCAGACCATTGACCCATCCGTCTTTATTGAGGATGACGGTACGGCTTACCTGCTGTTTGGGAATGCACACCCTGCAATCGTACAGCTCGGCGAAAATATGGTAACCGTAATTGAGGCTACGATGAAGAATCTTGTCGGCCTGCAAGACTTTCGGGAAGCTGTGACCGTTCTGAGGCGCGGCGGAAAGTATCACTTCACGTGGTCCTGCGACGATACCGGCAGCGAGGATTATCACGTGAACTATGGCACCGCGGAGCATCTTTTCGGACCGATAACCTATCATTACCCGGTTCTAGTCAAAAATAAGGAAAAGGATATGCTCGGCACCGCTCATCATTCCATCCTCCAGGTGCCCGGCACCGATAAGTATTGGATTGCTTATCACCGGTTTGTCACGCCGCTGACTCGGTTTACACATGGAAAAGGCTATCATCGCGAAGTCTGCATAGACCCGCTCACCTTCGGTGAAAATGGGCTGATGCAGCAGGTGCAGCTGTAGAGGATGACCGCGTAATGGGGAGGCAAAACGCCTTCCCTACACACGAAACGGCCCGCCATTGTCATCCATACATTTGATCATCCGCAGGTAATTCTTCATCTAAAAGATGAGTTTTATAAGGCGAAGAGATGATTGGGAACGCCACCTTGGTGAAGGTGGCGTTTTTACATGATTTGGATTTGTTATGGTTTTGGTAGAGTTCTAAACAAGCCGTTAGAATCTACCTTCGTAGTTGTCGAAGAGGTTGTTACCGAGAGTTGAGGTGGGGGTGGGCTGCCTGCGTTGGAGTATCGCCGGCAGCTTGCCGCTAAGAAGAAGGATTTGTAACCGTTTAATAAAAACAGCAGTTCAAAGGCTACTTTGGACTGCTTTTTTTGTATGCGGGCATTATTTTTCGACGGTTATAAATGCCATTAGGAAGGTTTCTTTTTGCTTGTGCTACAGCTTCGATAACTCATTATCATTTCATAGAAACTGATCATTAGAGTGTAGATCATTTGCGCTGAAAAAGTCGTAAACTTGATTAAAGAAAGGAGCTGTTGCCGTGTTGGTGGAACAGGTTTTCGCTGGTAGCGTGTTTATCGCAGGATTGCTTTCTTTTTTCTCACCGTGCATTTTGCCATTATTGCCTGTGTATGTTGCCCATCTTGGAGGTGTTTCCCCGGGAAGCGACACGAACGCGGTCAAATGGGGAAGGATGCGTATTCATCCTCATCTGATCGGAAACACATTGTTTTTTATGCTCGGAATATCTTTCGTCTTTGTATTACTCGGTTTCGGAGCAGGGGCCTTGGGGAGCATTATTAATAACTCCTGGTTTATCGTCTTTTGCGGAGCCGTCGTGGTCGTATTCGGAATCTTTCAAACTGGCGTGGTCAAGCTGCTCTTTATGCAACGCGAGAAAAAACTGACCCTAGCCATGAATGGGAAGAAGGGTTTTGCTTCGGCATTTTTACTTGGTTTTACGTTCAGCTTCGGCTGGTCGCCATGTATAGGCCCGATTTTAGCCGCTGTTCTTAGCCTTTCCGCTAGCGAAGGCTCGTCGCTGCAAGGCGGAGGATTTATGCTTATTTATGCGCTTGGTTTGGCTATTCCATTTCTCGTTCTTTCGATTTTCTCGGATTTGTTGATAGGACGGTTGAGAGTACTTAACAAGCATATGCCTAGAATAAAAATCATTTCCGGTATCCTGCTCATTGTGATGGGAGTACTGCTTATGACGAATCAATTAAATGACATTGTGATTTTATTCCAATAAGGAGGGTTTATCATGATTAGTAGTAAATGGTTGATGTCTTTCGTCTTCTTGCTCTCTCTGGCGGTTCTCTCGGCATGCGGGAATAAGGACACTGTACAGCCGGGTCAGCCCGGAGTGAACAAAGGACAGGCTGCCCCGATGTTTGAGTTAAAAGATCTGGATGGGAACAAGGTCGATTTGGCCAGTCTTGCCGGTGATAAAGTGTATGTGAAGTACTGGGCTTCTTGGTGCTCGATCTGTTTGGCCGGGTTGGATGAAATAAATGAATTAGCCGCGCAGGACAATGGTTTCAAGTTGATCACGATTGTAAGTCCGAATTATAGAGGGGAGCAATCCAGCAAAGATTTTACCCAGTGGTTTAAGGGGCTTCAGGCCGATCAAACGGGCACTAACCTAACGGTTTTGCTGGATGAAGACGGGAAGTGGGCTCAGAAGTTTGGAGTAAGAGGATATCCTGCCTCGTTTTATATCGGTTCTGATGGCATTCTGGTCAAATCTGTGCCAGGTCACAATTCAAATGATGTGATAAAGAATAATTTTAAAGGAGTTTCTTAATTTATCGCTAAAATAATAGGGGAGGGAAAAACATGAAAAGATTTCCTTATATCAGTTCTTTACTGCTGTTATTGTTTATTACAGCTTGCGCCAATCAAAACTTCACTTCTAAATCCTTAGATTCTTCCACCGCGACTACGGCTAAGTCAGAGCCTACGACTACGAGAACCGAAAATCCCAATGACAAGATTGATTACTCGAATAGCAAGCTGCAAACGATCTATTTGGCTGGCGGCTGTTTTTGGGGAGTTGAAGCCTACGTTTCTCGTATACCTGGCGTACAGGATGTGACTTCGGGATATGCTAACGGGATAGGGGAAAATCCGACTTATATGGATGTCGTTCGGGAAAACCGCAAGTTCGCAGAAACGGTTGAGGTCAAATATGATCCGGCACGAATCGAGTTGTCTGATCTGCTGGATCGATTCTTTAAAATCATTAATCCGACCAGCCTGAACAAGCAGGGGAACGATGCAGGTATCAGTTACCGTACGGGAATTTATTATGTAAATGATAGCGACGCCGCCGTTATTCACGAAGCGGTAGCGAAAGAACAGAGAAAATATGATAAAAAGATCGTAACGGAAGTGCTGCCTTTAACGAACTATTACTTAGCCGAAGAGGAGCATCAGGATTATCTGGTAAAAAATCCGGAAGGCTACTGCCACGTGGATCTCACCATCCTGGATGAGCCCGTTAAAGTAGACCCTTCATTGTACACTCGTCCAAGCAACGAGGAACTGAAAGCGAAATTAACGGATCTCCAATATAACGTAACGGTGCTTGGAGGCGAGGAGATAGCTTTCTCCAATGAATACTGGGATACGTATGATCCTGGCATCTACGTTGATATCGCAACGGGCGAACCTCTTTTCTCCAGCCGCGATAAGTATGATTCTGGCTGTGGATGGCCTAGCTTCACAAGACCGATTGACCCGGATGTGGTGACTTACGTGAAGGACACCAGCTTCAACATGGTTCGAACGGCTCTTAAGAGCCGAGTAGGCGGTATTCATTTGGGTCATGTGTTCGATGACGGACCTGTCGAATCGACAGGTAAAAGGTATTGCATCGATAGCGCATCTATCCGATTTGTTCCACTGGACAACATGCAGCAGGAAGGCTACGGATATTTGCGCGCAGCCGTTGAATAACTATTGAGGGGTATGAATCCATGTACAAGTTGCTGCTTATCGAGGATGAAGAGCTGGTCAGGAATGGAATCAGACGTTTTGTGCCGTTCGAGAAGTTTAACATCACGGAAATCATAGAAGCAGGTAACGGAGAGGAAGGGCTTAGGCTCTTTCTCGCTCATCTTCCCGATATCGTGCTGCTGGATATTAATATACCGAAGATGAACGGATTGGATTTTGCGAGAAAAGCCAAAGAGCAGAAGCCTAATGTCAAGATTGCCGTTATCACCGGATACGACTATTATGATTATGCCGTTACCTCCTTAAAAATTGGCATCGATGATTATGTTCTAAAACCGGTTTCCAAAGATGACGTGTACGAAGTGCTGCGCAAATTAGTGGAAAAACTTCAAAGCGAGCATCAGCAAATTGAGCTGCAGAGCTTAATTAGTGATTATAAAACTACGCTGTCAGTAACAGATGAATCCGACAACAAAGCATCTATCGCCCAAATCATCGAGGATAACATAGCAAATCCGGATTTCTCTCTGGCCATCCTGGCGGATCGGAAAGGGTTTAGCGCTGGGTACATGAGCGTCCTGTTCAAAAGATTGTTTAATATATCATTCCAAGATTATTTGATGGTTGTTCGACTGGAACGTTCCAAGCTTCAACTTCTGATGTCCGAGTTGAAAATATATGAAATTTCATCTGCCGTAGGCTTTGATAACCCCAATTATTTCAGCGCCGCCTTCAAGAAAAAATTCGGGGTCTCTCCCCAGCAATACCGGGAAAGGATCAAACAATCGTGAAGCGATTTCTCCGCTCTCTGCAATCTAGAATTTCATTCGTTTATATGTTGATCAGCATCGCGACGATAGGTATTATAGGCGCTGTTTTGTATGTCGGAATTTCTCAAGTGGTACTGAATGAATCCATTCGATCATCCAATATGGCGGTTTCAAAGAGCGGCAACCTAGTTGGAATGTATGTTGATCGCCTGAAGGTATCGTCCACGCTGCTTGCTAATAATCCCCAGACGATCAAGACCCTTTCCTCTCCGACGAAAGACGGGGCGAAGGAAGAGTTGCAATTCATCAATACGGTGTTGATGTCTGATTCCTACATTAAATCCGTTGTTGTCATCGGTAAAGATGGTTACGTGTTGTCGAATGAAAATCAACTGAATATGCAGCGTTCTTCTGATATGATGACTGAGCCCTGGTATGTTGAAGCGATAAACAGTACGAACCCGGCGCTCACTTCTGCCAGGATGCCGAAATTTTCGATGGACAAAGATAAATGGGTCATCTCGATGAGCCAAGAAGTGAAAGATGAGAACAACCGCAACCTGGGAGTTGTTTTGCTGGATATCGAATATAAAGGCATCGAGGATTACTTGAACGATTTGGATCTGGGTAGCAAAGGCTTTGCTTTTATCATTAATAGCAAAGGCGGAATAGTTTATCATAAAGATCCGTCTTATTTCAGTGATCCGGCTAAGCAGGCGCAGCTAATGAAGATCAGCATGTCTAAGGAAGGACTCGATAAGTCTCAAAATTTGTTGGTGAAAAAAACGCAACTGAAAAATTCCGATTGGACGCTAGTCGGTGTCAGCTCTCTGGATGGATTGGAGCAAATTCGCAGTCAATTGCTTCGATCTTTCGCTATTGTTGGCGTTGGACTGCTTCTGCTTATAATAACGGTATCCCCTTACATTGCTAAAAGCATTACCCGGCCGATTCGCCGATTAGAGCAGGCGATGGAGAAGGTGAAGGCTGGCAAATTGGAAGTGACCGTCCCGGAATCCGGAGTGACGGAGGTGCAAGGGCTCGCACAACATTTCAATGCGATGGTTTCGGAGATGCGTCGATTGATGCAGGATATCGAGACAAAGGAAAAAACGCTGCACTCCTACGAACTGAGTGTGCTGCATAGCCAAATTAATCCTCACTTTTTGTATAATACATTGGATACCATCGTCTGGATGGCGGAATTTAACGAAAGCGATCGCGTCATATCGACGACAAAGGCATTAGCTAAGTTTTTCCAATTGTCGTTAAGCGGCGGAAGCGAAATGACAACGATTGAAAATGAAATGAACCATGTCTCCCAATATTTATTTATTCAAAAGGAGCGTTATGGAGACAAGCTTCATTATCGTATCCGTTTTGATCCGGCTCTGTCCGTCAAGGAGATTCCGAAAATCATTTTGCAGCCTATCGTTGAAAATGCGATTTATCATGGCATTCGGGAAAAAGAAGGTTCCGGCTTGCTTGAGATTACGTGCGACTATACGGATGACGGAAACGTAATGTTCGAAGTGAAGGATGACGGAGTAGGCTTCGATACGGACTTGCGCAAGCAGGCTGGTGACATCGAACAGACATCATCCCTGCCCAGATTGGGCGGTGTCGGCATCAACAACGTAGATGAACGCATTAAGCTCTACTTCGGCAAAGAATATGGCGTCACCATACAATCTAGTCCGGGAGCAGGAACAACTGTAACGATTGTGATACCGTGAATCGGGAAGTCAGTTTCCAATTAACTTCCCCGGTAAACAGCAGCCTTTCTTGAAAATATGGAAAACCCTCCGAATCCACTGAATCAGTTTCGGAGGGTTGTTCGTGATGATGCTTGAAGCCGATGGTTCTTGCTTACAATCTAACCGTGATGTGATGCTCCGCGCCCTCGTCCGCCAGCTCGATGTAAGCAGCGGGGCCGGCCTTCAGAGTTTCCGTCTCGCTTGCGTCACGTTGGAAAGACAGATGATACTTCGTGTTGCCGTAACGGTAGGTTACGTTGAAGCCGGGCCATTCGGCAGGAATGCACGGATTCAAGTAAAGCCGGTTTCCGCGTTTGCGAAGTCCCAGTATCCATTCGATTCCGCTCTGATACATCCATCCCGAAGCTCCGGTATACCAGGTCCAGCCTGCGTGCCCGTGATGTGGCGACGCTGTGTAGACATCGGCAGCCATGACGTAAGGCTCTCCGAAATATTGCCGAACCTCGTGGTCGGTGCGTGTATGGTTAATCGGGTTGAGCATGCGGAACAGTTCGAATGCCTTGTCACCGCGGCCCAGCTTGCTCCAGGCGATAATGCTCCAGATAACCCCGTGCGTATATTGCGCGCCGTTCTCGCGAATGCCGGGCGGATACCCTTGAATATACCCCGGACTAGGTTCAGTACGATCGAACGGCGGGGTCAGGAGCCTTACGACGGACAACTCGCGGTCCACCAGCTCGCGGTCGAAGGATTGCATCGCTTGGTAAGCTCGGTCCTCCGGAGCTGCTCCGGAGATGACGGACCACGATTGCGCGATGGAGTCGATCCGGCATTCATCGTTATAGATGGAGCCCAGCCAGGTACCCGCATCTGTGAAAGCTCTGCGGTACCATTGGCCGTCCCAGGCATGTTCATTGATAGCCGCTGCCAGACCCTCGCGCGCCTTCTTGTAACGGGCGCCGCGCTCCGCTTCACCGCTCCTTTCCGCACATAAGCCCTCGAACCGCTGCAGCACTTCGCATAGGAACCACCCGAGCCAGACGCTCTCGCCGCGCCCTTCATCCCCGACCAGGTTCATGCCGTCGTTCCAATCCCCAACGCCAATGAGCGGGAGTCCATGCTCGCCGATCCGCTGCAACGCTTTATCTATGGCCCGGCAGCAATGTTCAAATACCGTGCCTGCTTGGTCGGATCGTACAGTCTCTTCATATCGCTCATGCTCGTCTTCCTTTAGTATTTCGCTGGTAATGTAAGCAACGCGCTCGTCCAGCACCGTACCGTCACCCGTATGCTCGATATAACGGGAAGCGGAATACGGAAGCCATAATAAATCATCGGAGAACAAGGTTCGTATGCCGCGTTCCGTCTCCTCATGCCACCAGTGCTGCACATCGCCCTCTTCATATTGATGGGATGCGTTCAGCAGAATCTGCTTTCTCGTAAGCTCGGGTCTTGTATGAAGCAGTGCGAGCGAATCCTGCAATTGATCCCGAAACCCATAAGCCCCTCCGGCCTGATAAAAGGCTGAACGCGCCCATACGCGGCAGGCGAGCGATTGATAGAGCAGCCAGCCGTTGAGGAGGATATTCGTGTCCCGGGAAGGGGTTTCTACAACAATCTGACCAAGCGTTAGATTCCAATGGTCCAAGTTCTCCTGCCAAGCCTCATCGCAGCGGGCAGCGTTGCTGTACTGCCGAGCTAAGCCCGCTGCCTCATCTCGCGAAGAGGCGCAGCCGAGCAGGATGAGCACTTCCGTCTCCTTTCCGGCTTCCAGTGTCAACTTGCGCTGAACGGCGCCGCAACTGGCATGGTGCACATCTGCCCGCCGGGAAAGGTGGGAGCGGTGCAATGCTGCCGGATGCAATACGCTGCCATTCCTGCCGATGAACTCCAGTTGATCCGACGTCCAGGACAAGTCATCATGGTCAGCCGCATTCTGCGTGAAGATCCCGAGGAAGGCCGTCGCGTCCCGGAATGTTTCCTGATACCGATTCTGGGCGGTCAATATACAATTCTCCTTATCCCATTCGCTGGCAATGAAGGCGGCACTCGATTGTCGCTGCACACCGATGACCCATTCCGCGTAATAGGTAACGGAGATACGTCTGGTCTCGGATGAGTTGTTCCTCAGTCGGAGCCTCATAATTTTGACGGGATCTTCCGTAGGAACGAAGATAGTCATCGAGTGACGGATGCCCATGCGCTCATGGTCGAAGGTCGTATAGCCCAGACCATGGGTCACTTCATAAAGTTCTATGTTCTTACCGGCGGCAGGGGTAATGGTCCACTGTGAGCCGGAATCTTCATCCCGGACATAGCCAAGTTCCGCATGCGGGTCAAGCACCGGATCGTTGGACCACGGCGTAAGTTTGCATTCCCGGCTGTTTCGCCAGAACGTATATCCGGTGCCAAGCTCGGATACAAGCGTGCCGAAGCCGGGATTGGCAAGAACATTGATCCACGGCGCAGGCAGATGCTTGCCGTCCTCGATCGATAGCTTGTACTGCTTTCCGTCAGCGGTGAATCCGCCCCAGCCGTTATAGAACAGAACGTCATCGGCCTTGGGAGACGATGGCCGAGATTGGCCTCCTGCCGGAAGAAGTGTTGATTCAGCCTCCGATTGCGACGGTTTCGGCCACTTGATCACGTTGTCGCGACGCTGCAGCCGCAGCTGGCCGGCCAAATTCGGCCCGCCGGCCCGCAGCGTTACGCGCGCGACAGCCATAAGAAGCGTGTGCTCTTCCTCGCTTAGCCGGTTGATCGGAACGACATGTATGCCGGCGGGACCCGCACCGAACCGGTCTACGCCATGCTCTACCGCGCGGTTCAGCGCGTCCTGCAAATTCTGCTGGTAGCCGCCGGTTGACATGTTCAGAAGGACAAGGTCGAACCGGAGGCCGAGCCTCCTTAAATATTCATGGCCTGTGAGCAGCTTCATAATAAAAGACAAATGAGCGGGATTGTCGATCTGAACGAGGATAATCGATCTGTCCCCGGATATGCCGAACGGCCATAAACCCGGCTGTCCCTTCGAATTCGCCGCAATCCGCTTGCTGCGGTCGGAGCTTAAGGGCGGCGTATACAGAATCTGGGAGGCGAGCCTCTGGAAGGCGTTAACGTCCGACCGATCCAAATGAAGACTGCGAAGCTCTACTTTGCTGCGTGTCCATGCGAGTTGGAAGGCACGCTCCACGGATTGCGAGTCTGTCAGTCCGGCAGTCGCTTCCACCGCGCCTTCCCTGGTTTCCGAGACCGATGTGACGGCATACAGGAAGGCCTGCTCGCCCGGTTCCAGCTGCACGCGACGTCTCATGACGAAGGCGGGATCGGCAACGGACCCGGTGCGCCCCTTCAACTGGCAGCGGATCGAGCCCGGTTCTGCCAGTCGATACCCCCGGCCGATGAATGATGCCCGGTCTGTCTCGAATTCCGCCGCTCCCAAGGCGTGGCCTTCAACGCCCAAGGTATGGGCGGCCCAGAGATCTCTGTCCTTCGCTTCGCGTTTCCGCCGACCGGCTACCAGACATCCGGTTTCTTCATCATATTCCGTTCGGATAAACAGCTTGCTGAAAGCCGGATGGGCATCGTCAGCAATCGGGTTGGACAACGCCAGCTCAAGGAAAGACGTGATTTCAAGCACTTTCGGTTGCTCTCCACGATTCATCAGCGTAATGCGGCGCACCTCTGTGTCTGTTTCGGGTGAAACGCAGATTTCCATTCGCGTCTCAACCTCATCATAATGGCGCGTAAATGTCGCCTTGTACGTTTCGAACACGACTCGCTGCTCGGTCGATTCCAAGAGACACGGCTGGTAGGAGGGAGACCAGATCCGATCGGACATGACATCCCGGATATATACATAGGATCCCCATGAATCGGTTACGGGCTCTTCCCGCCATCTGGAGACGGAGAGTCCGTCCCAACTGCTGTACCCGCTACCACTGACGGTTACCATCGAGGTGAAGCGTCCATTCGATAACAGGCATGTCTCAGGCGTTGCGGTGTGGGGAGAGGTGAACTCCCGAAGCGGGCCGGCAGCCTGAACGGTCTCCTCTTCTCTAGCCGGTAAGCGGTACAACGCCGGATGCTTGATCAGTTTCGAGCGACGCGGGACTCGCTCCTGGAGGAGCAATTGGGCTGCGCGCACCTCCTTGTTCCGATGAAACCGGTCAATCATCGTATTCGGCAGAAGGATATTGGACAACGTCAACAGGCTCATTCCCTGGTGGTGCGCCATGAAGCTGCGGACAATCGCATGGTCGCGGCCGGCTGGCAGTCTTCTATGAGTGAAGTCGACCGCTTCATAATAGCCGTATTCGCCGCGTGCGCCTATCTGTTCCAATTGCTTCAGCGCATGAAGTCCCGCCTTCGGAGCATAAGGCAATGCCATGATCGTTGCATATGGAGCAATCACCAGATCCTGATCCAAACCGCGCTTGAACCCGAGACCGGGGACGCCGAATGCCCGGTACTGGTAATTCATTTGGTTATCGAAGGTGTAGTAACCGGATTCCGAGATGCCAAATGGAACGTTGCGTTGCTTCGCATATTGGATCTGCCGCTCGACTACGGCCTTGTAGGTGCTATCCCATATCGTACGGCGGTAGGTCTTCATCAGCAACCATGGCATCAGGTATTCGAACATCGTGCCCGACCATGAGATCAGAACAGGAAGGCTGCCTACCTTCGTCATGGTTCTGCCGAGCGCGTTCCAATGCGAGACCGACACTTGTCCCATTGCGACGGCGACAAAGCTGGCTTGCCGAGCCTCCGAGGCTAGCAGATCGTAGAGACCGTTATCCCTTGCATGCTGATGCACATGATAACCAAGGGAGAAGAGATTTGACTTCGGATCATAGAGAGGCCGGAAGTCGGTAGACTTTACAAAGGCATCGATACGGGCCGCGAGACGGTGGCCGCGGACCCCTATTTCTTCAAGGCCCGCGGAGCCCAGCTCTTGCGCGAAGGCGACTTCGAACCGCTGCTGCGACTGTCCCCCCGGGCGAATAGGGAGAGACTTCTCCGTCATTCCGTCCCTGTCGGCCCGCAGCCATTCCAGCAGACCTTCCTTTACGGTCATTAAGGACGCGACCATATTTCCGGAATCAACTGTGGATACGTATACGGGCATTAGAGGGGACAACGATTCCGTATCGTACCAATTGTAGAGATGCCCTTCCCATTTCTCCATCCGTTCAATCGTATCCACGGTTCGTTCCAATCGATCGACAAGTCCGGGGGTATCGATGAACCCGAAATCCCGGGCGGCAAGAGCGCATGTCACATACATCCCGATATTGGTGGGGGAGGTGCGATGCGCAATGCCTCTATTCGGTTCGAACTGAACGTTGTCCGGGGGCAGCCAATTGTCGCGTTCCGTGACATAATCCTCGTAGAAGGACCAAATGTCGCGCGAAAGCCTGAGCAGCGATTCTCTTTCCTGCTCGTTGAACGTCTCCGTTGCGCGTGCCGGGGCTTGATCAAGCCACCGAATGACCAACGGTGCGATACACCAAAGCAGAGCGATAGAAAGTCCCGATGTTCGTTCCAAGGCAGAACCGCTAAGAATGGCGCTTGCCGCCATAAGAGCGACCAGGAAGTATCCGAAGAATAGTCCGTCCAGCTTCAAAATGCCGCTTGTACGGCTTGACCGATCTACCTCTGCATGATTCGTCCATTCCAGCAGACGGCGTTTCGAGAAGAACAGCCGAAATAACGTGCGGACGATGGCATCCAGCAGTACCGCGCTTTGGAAAGGAAGCGTCAGGAACGAAAGGAACGCATATCCCAAAGTGCGAACTAAGCTGTCTGGTCTTTGAAGCAACGTATGCGGAGTAAAGAGCTGACGGATTAGCGGAAGCAGCAACGTGAGCAGAACGATTCCAAACCAGGCAATAGGCGAGCCAGGCAGCGCCGTGCAGGTAAGCAACAGAATGGCCGCAAGCACGGGTTGGAGTAAGCTGCGCCTGAGATTGTCGAGAATCTGCCACCGTGTCATGATCGACAAGTTCGTTGGTGCCAACTTCCCGCTGCCATTCCGCGCTTTGCGCCTAAGCCAAGGAAGCAGCTGCCAATCACCGCGAGTCCACCGGTGAAGCCGCTTCTGATACGATAAGAAGGTGGTCGGATGATCATCGATCAGCTCAATGTCCGAGAGGAGGCCGGCCCGCAAAAATCCGCCTTCCAGCAGATCGTGGCTGAGCACCCTGTTTTCGGGAAAACGATTGCCGAGTACATGATGGAAGGTATCGACATCGAAAATGCCTTTGCCCGTGAATATGCCTTGTCCGATCGCATCCTGGTAAGGATCCGATACGGCGAAGGCGTACGGGTCAAGCCCGGCTTCGTAGGAGAAAAGCGCGGACAGCCGTGACCTCTGCGCGCTTTCGTAAGTCATTCCGATCCGCGGCTGAAGCACGCCGTAACCGTCAATGACTCTGCTTCTGTTGTCATCCATACGAGGACGGTTGAAAGGTAAATGAATGGCGCCGATCATTCGATGCGCGCTTTCGAGAGGCAATTGCGTATCCGCGTCTAATGTGATGACGTACCGGATGCCTCTTAAGACGGCCATATCGCCTAATTGCGTGCGAAAGCTCGTATTCCCGCTGCCCTTCAGCAGCTGCACAAACTCCTCGAGCTTGCCCCGTTTCCGCTCCCATCCCATCCAGGCTTGTTCAGAAGCGTTCCATAGCCTGCGGCGGTGGAACAAGTGGAACGTATGGCCCGTATACGCTTGATTCAGGCGGTTAATCTCCGTCTTGGCCAAGCTCAGAAGCGCTTCATCCTCGGGAAGCTCTTCCGCATCCGCATCCCGGAAGTCGCTTAGAATGGCGAAATGAACATGAGGATCCCGATTCGCCAAATAATGCAGCTCCAGACGATCGGCGGTAGCCGTCACCTCTTCCGGTCTGGACCAAATAACAGGAATGACCACCATCGTGGACGCTTCCTCCGGCACGCCTTTCGAGAAATCGAAGCGGAGCAATCTGGCGGGCAGGGTGACACGCTCTATCGCCCAATGTATGGCCGTGACAGCCCATTCGCTGGCCGGGATGACGAGAAGCAATAACGCGGCTGCCCAGCCAAGCGGGGAGATGGGACCGCTTGCTCCCACCGACAGGGAGAAGTCAATAAGTGCTGAGAGCATGAACAGCGCGAGCAATTGAATGTACAAGCCGGGCGCCCTCAGCTTGAACCCGGCCTCAGGCAATGGTCCGGTCTTCCCGCATTGCTTGAGCGCCTTCCGCAGCATTCCCATCCCCCGTGCTTCCATTAGATAATAAGCGGCATTCGCGTTTCTGGGAGGCAAGGAAGAGCCACTGGATTGGCTTGCGGCCTCGTAGCACGTGTCTGCCAATTGAATCGACTGGGAAGCAACCAGATTTTCGGGAACCCGCATGCGCCTGGCTAACAACTCCACCCGATGGCGCAGCGTATGTCGGCTTGCGCTATCCAATCTTGGATAATCTCCGGCGCGTTCCTGCAGCAACGTCTGCTCGACTATGCTGATCTGTTCGAATAGGTCGCTCCACGTCCATCTGGAAAGCTTGCGCAAGCTCCCGATTACGTGGCCGGTGCTCACCTGATATTGCGCCTGAAGATTGTATTCGTATGAGAGAATAGAGTCCAAATTGTCAGGAGCATTCTCCAGCTTGCAGATCAGCCACTCTCCGATGTGGGCTGAATCCTCCGCATGTTCTCTTAGATGCTTCACAAGGTGGACAATCATAGCGCCCGATAACGGAAGCTCCACATTTGCCTCCTCCAAGGCTTGCTTGAATCGTTCAGGCGTCAGTTCTGCCGCGGGAATGCCCGATAGCATTCGTTCTACGAGCTCGCAGATGGCGCGATGTTCCTTCACCGGCTTCATGATGTGCGCCAGCCGGCGAATCAGAGCCATTCTCATAAATAGAGGGACTGACCAAGCCTCCGCCGTGGCGAGCACGGCCACCTCCTGATAGGAGTTGAAATAAGTCATGAACGTATCTTCCTCAACTAACCCGTCGGTATAGTCCAAGTACGCTTCGCAAATCGAAGAGATTCTTAGCTCCGAGCCATGGCTTACTGTAGGAAGAGGCTTTATATAGAGCTGGTCCAGCTCCTCATCAATCCCGATTAATTCGGCTTCCAGAAATTCTGAATGATCCAGCAGCCACTCTTCGGATGGCTGCTCGCATGAGCCGCGATGTTCATGCAGATGCTTAATGAAGTTTCGCAGCTCCCGGATATCCTCTTCCATTCGAACCCATATCGCTTTCGACGTGATGCGTTTTCCGCTCGGATCGTGTTCCAGCGCGAGCTTGTGCGCATGTTCCTGCAATTTATCCTGATGCATATGCATTCCTAAATCCCCCATGGATTAAAATAGTAATTAAACATTCCATTACCATTCCACGTTTTGAGGGATTTTATGTAAGTTCCTCGATATTGCTTATTTATTCACTTATTATTGATTCAGATACTACCTTGGTCGGATTCACTTCCAGCTGACCGCCGAATGAACAAGAAGTAACAAAAGTATAGTCGAAACTCGCTCCCGCCGATAGGTGGGGGCTATTTGGCGCTCACGTAGCCGAAGTAGAGGTCCTACTGAGGGAAGTCAGGCGTGGAATAAGCAAGTACGTGCTTTTGCGGGCCAAATGTAAACGTTATAATCCGGATCAAATTTAAACCGCATGTAATTATTTAATCAATTTTCCTATATCTAATGTTCCAGAAAAAGATCAATATCTGTGATTCTTAGTCGTTTAAAAGGTATAATATATTAATCTGTTTCAAAATATTCTCTTAGGCGGTCGAGCATAATGAAAAAGATTTTAGCTTTTGTACGTAAAAAGAATATGCTGTTTAAAATGATTCTGTCCTATGCTCTAGTAGGCATTTTATTTATTGCCGGATTTTCATACGTGATTTTGAATAGGGTTTCAAGTGAATTGACTAACGAAGTCAATGAAACCTCCTCTAGAATGATCGAACAGTCCTACAATACGGCTGACATCCTTCTATCGTCTACCTATAATTATTATTCGCAATTGTTTCTCAAGAATGAATGGATTAACAGCGCCATGAACGGCAAGAGCTTTACCTCTGGCGAAATGTACAAAATTAACTCGGAGCTTCATAACTTCAAACAGGGCAACCCAATGATTGCTTCTATATATGTATATAATTACAATGAACGGCTTGTTTTTTCCTCGGCAATGACTTTCAGCAGCATTGACAATTTTTTTGATAAGGGCATGACCGATTTACTGGAAGAAAATAAAATGTACGGGCAAAGTATTTTTTTTCCGCGCAAAGCTGCCATTTCGTTCTCCGATAGTCCCGATCTTACAGAGAGACAAGATTTGATTTCGATCGTTTTCTCGAATTTACGGCCTGACGGAATGAGAGACAGCATGGTTGTGAATCTGGATCAAAGTGTGCTGCGGGAGCTTGTTATGAAGGGAAGCGGCGACGGGACGTATAAAATGATGATCGTTAATGATCAAGGGCTCATCATTACCGGCCCAGGAGATGAGACTTTACAGGACAACGATGCGCTTAAAGAAATGATGAAGTCCATTCTGGGCAATAAGGAAAAGCGCGGGAATATGATTTCCAATCTGAATGACATGACGTATATGGTATCTTACGTGAAAGCGGACCGGCTAGGATGGAACTTCATTATTTTGGCTAATCAAGATAAGCTGCTGGGCAAAGTGTCCGCGCTCCAAAACTTTATTTTAAGAATGACCCTTCTGTGTTTAGCCATTATGGCGATTACCTCGGCGTTTTTCACCAAAATCATTTATGTACCTATTTATCATTTGATGAAGCGATCTTTGGCAACCACTGAGACAAAGGATAAGCCGCTGCTAAATGAGTACGATGTATTAAATAAATCGTTTTCTTTGTTGGAGAATAAAGTAAATACCCTTCAATCCGATATCAACCAATCGTTATCGGCCCGCAAGCAAAGTCTTCTACGTTCTATCTTGCATGGGACAATAACCGGCGCCGAAGTTCAACAAGCAATGAAGAGGCTTGATCTTGGTCTGGAATCGGATCAATATGTGGTTTGTGTGCTAAAAATGGATCACTTCCATAAAATGTCGGAAAAATACGATATGGTCGATATTTCGTTATTAAAGTATGCCATTGAGAATATTGGCAGGGAAGTTGCTTCAGGTTTTTATAAATTGGAATTCCTCGAAGACGGTCATGATTCGCTTGATCTGATTTTTAATATGGGTTGTTCTGATGATGATTCACATGAATCGAAAATCAAGTCGATATTGGAAGAGATTCAGATGAATATAGAAAAATTTCTAAAGATGACCGTTACGGCGTCAATTGGTCCTGTCGCAACCAAAGTTGAGAACCTGAAATACTCCAGACTGGGCGCTTACCAAGCCGTTCACTTCAGGTTAGTATACGGGACGAACAGCCTGATATCCTATGAGGACATTATCTTGGAGGAAACCAAAGAGTATCACTATCCGGTTGAATTAGAGAAGCAGATGATGAACAGCTTAAAGGCAGGTGAATTGGAGCAGCTCCGGGAGTTGTCAGCTGAATTTTTTGCGGGGATTCATCCGTTCAAATACGATGAGATTATCCTTTCGCTTGTGCAATTGCTCGTGATGACCATTCGAACGGCCAAAGGCATGTCAAGCTTCGATCGTGAAGACGCCGATTTGGAAATTCATACATGCCAACAGCAATTATTACGCTTGGATACGCTTGAACAAATCGAGACTTGGTTTCATTCGTTATGCGAGAGAATTGTCGCGATCCGAGATAGAACAGCAAGATCCAAAAATAGCAAGACAGTTGAAAAAATGACGGCATACATTAAAGACCACTATTCAGAGCCCAATTTAACTTTGGACGTATTATCGGAACGGGTCGGTTTGTCGACCCGATATGTAAGACAGCTATTCAAAGAGGAGACAGGCAAATCCGTCGCGGAGCATATTGCCGAGCACCGATTCCTTAAAGCGCAAGAGCTTCTGATCCATACCGATCATTCAGCCAAAAAAATCGGTGAAATGGTCGGATTCGAGAATGCGAGTTACTTTTATGTCTTGTTTAAAAAACATGTAGGGAAGACGCCGGATCATTATCGCAGGGAGAATAAATTGGAAATAATGATGACAGACTGACGAAAGACCGCCGGTTGCTCAACAGCAACCGGCGGTCTTTCGTTAGCATCAGAATCATTTAAACAGCTGATTTTGCTTGTATTTTGCTTGTATAGCTTGTTTTTCAGCCCAAATTAATTCATTTTCCGCTTTTTAAATACGGTATTTTCGACATTTTATTCAATATTCCATTTGTTAACCTTTGCAAGTTAGGCGCGAGCAAGCATACTTGTCAGTGTCAGCAACAGTTGCAGCAAAACTTGAAGGAGGAGCCATATGGAAAGAACGATATCCTATCAAAGCCAACCCCAAAAAATAAAAAAAATGGGTAAAAACTCGTTCATTCGAGAAATTCGCAAAAATCATTTGCTTTACCTTTTGACTTTGCCGGGAATCCTGTTAATCTTTGTTTTTGCTTACTTGCCGATATTCGGCATTGTCATTGCGTTCCAGGATTTCAGACCCATAGAAGGGGTTTTTGGAAGCCCTTTTGTCGGATTCGAAAACTTCCGTTTTTTCATTGAATCGAAAGAGGTCTATCGCGTTGTAATGAATACTGTATTTTTAAACGTTTTGTTTATCTTATTCACGACGGTCGTTTCCGTTTCGCTTGCGGTCATGTTTTCTGAGATTAAGCTGAAAAAGTTCAAAGTTATCACCCAAACTCTTGCAACCTTGCCTCATTTTTTGTCCTGGACGGTTGTCGCCATGATTGTAGCGGTTTACTTGCCGTATCAAGGCGGAGTGGTGAATCAAATCTTGAACGCGTTCGGAATTGAATCGGTTGCATTCTACAATGAAGCCGCATACTGGCCGTTTTTATTGGTATTCATCAAGGTTTGGCACGCGGCGGGCTTCGGGTCAATCGTTTATTTGGCGACCATCTCCGGCATTAATCCCGAAATTTATGAATCGGCATCGATGGATGGCGCAACCAGGTGGAGGAAGATATGGCATATTACCTTGCCTTTGTTGAAGCCAACGATCATCCTGTTGCTGCTGCTCGCCTTGGGGGGAATCTTCTACGGTGATTTTGGAATGATCTATGCCATTGTCGGCAAGAATGCTCTTCTTTATCCAACCACCGATGTAATCGATACCTATGTGTATCGTGCGCTTACGGAATTTTCCAATATCAGCATGTCGTCTGCGATCGGGTTATTCCAATCCTTTGTCGGTTTTATACTCGTACTGACTGTCAACCAAATCACACGCAAATATTCGCCTGATTCGGCGTTATATTAACATTCAACAAGATAGAGGTGAATGAACGCATGGAGGTTAAAGAAAGTTCCGGAGACCGTCTGCTGCTTATCCTTATGTACGCGGGAATTGCCGTCTTTGCACTCGTTTGTTTGATTCCGTTCGTTACCGTACTCAGCTCATCGCTGACCACGGAATCATCGATTCAGCAATTTGGTTTTCAAATGTTCCCCAAAGCGTTTTCGTTAGAGGCGTATAAGTTATTGTTACAGAACGACACGATCTATAAATCCTATGGCGTAACCATCTTTGTCACTGTCGTCGGGACCGTTCTCGCCATGTTGGTTACGTGTGCCATGGCCTATCCGTTGTCTCTGCGTCACTTGAAATATCGCAACCATATTACCTTTTATGTCTTCTTTACGATGCTGTTTCATGGAGGGCTGGTTTCCAGCTATATTCTGATCACCAAATATTTGGGGATGACGGACTCGATCTGGGTGCTGATTATTCCATCGCTGCTCAATCCGTTTAATATGTTCTTGATGCGCAACTTTTTCAAATCGATTGATGAATCGTTGGCGGAATCGGCCAAAATCGACGGCGCTAACGAGATCTACATTATGTTTCGAATCATGATTCCAATATCTATGCCCGCTATTGCGGCTATCAGTTTGTTTTATGCGTTGGCCTTTTGGAACAAATGGTTTGAGGCCATGCTCTATATTCGAAACGAGAATTTGTTCCCGCTGCAATATTTGATTAAACGGATTCTCGACAGTGCCGATTTCAGCAGGGAACTCGCACAAAATGTGAATATCTTCGAGTACACGACGCCTACGTTGACAACGAGGTTGGCCGCTACCATTGTGACGATCGGTCCGATTATTTTCTTGTATCCGTTTCTGCAAAAGTATTTCGTTAAAGGCTTGTTGATCGGTGCCGTGAAAGGCTGATCCACAGATAGGCTAAACCCGCTTCGGCGGTTTAGTATAGAATCATCATATAAAGGGAGGAAAAAAGAAAATGAAAGGCAAATTCAGGAAAGCCGCCTTACCCGTAATTGCACTGCTTCTTATGTTGAGCACCGTATTGGCAGCTTGCTCAAGCAACGAATCCGCTGGCAATACTAACAGCGGCACAAAGCAAGAAGAGTCACAGGACACAGACACAAATGCTGCGCAAGCGCCAGACCCGGCAACGTTGAAGTTCATGTTCTTCGGCGATAAGCCGACAGATTTGGATAAGGTGCTCGCCGAATTCGAGAAACGCACCAAAGACACACTGAATACCAAAATCGAATTTGATTTCGTCCCCGGCGCCGAGTTCAGACAAAAACAGCTATTAGCCATGTCAACCGGCGAGTCGTTTGACTTGACCTTCGATGCGCCTTGGGCGACGCTTTATAACCACCTCAGTCTGGGTTACTATCAGCCGCTTGACAAGTACTTCAACAATGATGAGTACCCGGGACTGAAGAATGCGTTCCCTGCGGAGATGATGGAATCGAATAAAATCAACGGCCATATCTACACGATACCTTTCCAAACGTCTTATGCCGATCCATTCATTATAGGGATCCGGAAGGATGTCCGGGAACAATTGGGCTTGCCGCCGGTCAAAACGATGGATGATTTCAAAAACTATCTGGAAGCCGTAAAGACGCAGCTTCCTGACTATGTGCCGATGGTGATCGGCGGCCGCGGTATTTTCCGTCTTGGCTTACCGGAGGAGAAAGGGCGCAATGACATTCGGCTTGCCACGATCAAACCGGAATCGTTTACTGGCGGAATACCGTTCAGCGTTTCCATCTCGCCGGACGGGAAGAAAGTGCTCGGCGCGGCAACCATCGGCGATCCGGAATCCGCATTTGCCGATTTCCCGGCGCCGTTTAACACGCACGATTCGATTTACGGCCATTTCGGAACGAGAGTAGAGTACAGAACGTACACGAACGAGGATCCTTTATCGAAACAAGCAACGGATGCGCTTGACCCGATCAAGCAGGGGGCAATCGAAACAACCATCTCCAATCTGAGCCAAGATAGATTGAAGCTTCAGAAGCTTAAACCGGATGCGGATTACGAGCCCTTCTTCTATACCAGCGACGATATTCGGGATATGAAGCCAGGCGCGATACGCACCACCTTCATTGCCAACAATAGTGCGGTTGTTCCCGCAAGCTCGAAAAATGTGGACCGCACCATGAAATTCCTGGATTGGATGTTCAGCAACCGGGAGAATCATGCCTTGATCGAGCTGGGGATCGAGGGCGAGCATTGGATTGCCGATGGAGACAGCGGATTCCAAACGACGGACAAGTCTCCGGATTATAAATTCCCAGGCTATGAAATGAC
The DNA here is from genome assembly GCF_000422465.1 of Paenibacillus harenae DSM 16969. Lineage (GTDB taxonomy): Bacteria > Bacillota > Bacilli > Paenibacillales > Paenibacillaceae > Pristimantibacillus > Pristimantibacillus harenae. Next base: position 111,863 of record NZ_AULV01000016.1, read on the forward strand.
CTGGAATCCGACGTTGTCCAGACTGAATACGAGCAATGAACCGGAAGTGATCAAATACGTTGAGTATGCGCAGGACACAAGCAGCTACTACCAAGTTCCGCTGTCCGGCTTCGTCTTTGATTCCAAACCGGTCGCAACGGAAATCGCAAAGATCAATCCCAAGCTGCAGCAAACCTATGACATTCTGATGACCGGTCTGGAGCCGAATTGGAAACCATTTGCGGAGAAATCCAATAAAGAATGGCGCGATTTAGGCTTGGAAAAAGTACGTGAGGAAGTCCTCAAGCAAGTACAAGCTTATCTTGACGCAGGCGGTAAATAGACGGCAGAGATCATAAAACGGCCGGCGCTTATCAAAGTTTTACTTTGATGGGTGCCGGCTTACTAAAATCATCTTAAGGAGAACACCGATGAGCTTATTAAAGGTTTGGGAGGCGCCCGAAAAGGCGGTAGGCAGGGATGATTTTGACGTTAGCGTCCGCATTCCGGGAGAGAGCTGGATGCCGCTTTTCGTATACGAAGCAAAGGTTGACATGCACAATGTCAGACAGGCCTCCATGGTTTTTTTCGAAATGGAAGGAACGGTGGAGGTAAGGGTTGAGAGCCGGAAGGGGCCTGTTCATCAAGCGGTCATCCGGCCCCTCTCGAAGCAAATTCCGTTCAAGGTAGAAGGAGCGGCGGTTACCTTCCGTTTGAATGAACCGTGTAAGCTGTCCATTGAAGTGAATGGGGACCGGTTTGGCAATTTGCATCTTTTCGCGAATGCCCCGGAGGACAACCCGCCGAAACCGGATGACCCGAATGTGCTGTTCTTGAAGCCTGCCATCCACAGGATGGAAGATATTCAACGTCTAGTGGATAGTCCGCTGCCTGGAGGTGCGGCGCCGGAAGTGATCTATTTTGGGCCGGGGATGCACTATCTGGAGGAAACGATCTTCCGTATACCGTCCGGGAAAACCGTCTATATTGCCGGCGGCGCCATCCTAGTCGGTTCCCTCGTGTGCGACCATGTTCACGATGTCACTATTCGCGGCAGGGGCGTGCTGTATTTATCCGACTTCCACCGGTTTTCCGCTTTCCGAGGCGTGCGGATCATTCATTCGCACCATATTACGGTGGAAGGAATCGTGCTGCTGGACCCGCCGCACTACAGCATATACATCGGCAAGTCCGAATATATCCGGATCCGCAACTTCAAATCCTTCAGCACGCGGGGCTGGTCCGACGGCATCGACATGATGTCCAGCTCGCATATTGAGATTGAAGATGTATTCCTGAGGACATCCGACGATTGCATTGCCATATACGGAAGCCGTTGGGACTACAGAGGGGACTCTTGCTGCGTCCGCGTCACAGACTCCGTACTCTGGGCCGATGTGGCTCATGCGCTGAATATCGGCGGACACGGGGACCACCATCGTGGAGACGTGATTCAGGACATCGAGTTCCGCAATATCGATATTTTGGAGCATCATGAGCCCCAGCCCAATTATTGGGGCGCAATGAATATCAATTGCGGCGACAAGAACACGGTGCGGAATGTTACTTACGAGGATATCCGCGTGGAGGATTTCGAACTCGGCCAGTTAGTGGACATTCGGGTAGTGTGGAATGAGAAATACAACCCTGTACCCGGCAACCGGATTGAAAACGTACAATTCCGGAATGTGACCTATAACGGAAAAAATGAAAATAAAAACCGTATTTACGGGTTTGACCGTGAGCGGACCGTGGAGGGCGTCATCTTCACCAATCTCTGTATAAACGGCGAGTGGATTCTGGACGCGGAGCAGGGGAATTTCGACATCAACGAACACGCTAAAGGCATTCAGTTCCGTAAAGAGGGTCGAGAGAAATGACGGTTGAAGCATCGTATGGCGGGAATTGTATTGGCCTCCGCTTGGATCAGGACGGGAAACTATGGTATACCGTTAAGCGTAACGGATCAACTATGGTTATGCCATCAAGGCTTGGTCTGTATCTTGCAGATGCCCATCCTTTATGTGACGGTTTCAAAATCGGGAGCGTTACAAAAAGAATTGTGAAAGGCTCTTGGAACCCTTTATACGGCGAGCGGGCTGTCATTGATGAAAGTTTCGAAGAGGCAACCATTTGCGTGGAAGATGACTTCGGCAGGATAATGGGAATCCGTTTACGTGCATATGCCGAGGGAACGGCTTTTCAATACTTCTTGCCTGAACAGGAGTCTATCAATCATTTCACGATTACTTGCGAGGATACTAGATTTACCTTTCCTCAAGGAAGTATGGCATGGGAAGAGCATGGAGTTGAAGGAGAATATTTTGTAAAACCAGTGACAGACGTAAGCGGATATTGTGAGCGTCCATTTGCCGTGCAATTACCGGAAGGCGGATATGTTCTTATTCATGAAGCCGGTCTAATCGATTATGCCAGAATGTTGATTGTAAAAGATGAAGAAGCAGAAAACACCTTGAAAGTCCATTTGTCAGGACATTTGTGCGGGCTTTTCAGCCAAGATGATTATGTAGGGTATGGGTTTACATTAAATGAGGATGAACCGGATAGTTTAGTTTCCAATGTGAAAGGAGACACGCCATTTGCTTCGCCATGGCGTACTTTTATACTTGCAGATCATGCAGCGGAGTTGTTATGCCGGAGCAATATGACGCTTAATTTAAGCGAACCATGCAAGGCTGAGGATTTTTCATATGTAAAGCCTGGAAAAGCGTTGCGGGATATGCTGCTGACTACAGAAAGTGCGCTAACTTGCATCGATTTTTGCGCAGATCATCATTTTCAATATGTTCTGTTTGATGGAGGGTGGTATGGACCGCTTGATTCGCTTGAACATAAGGCAATTGATCCTAGAAGGGAGGACCCGAGCCGCGACCTGGATCTAAGGAAAGTCATTTCGTATGCCAAAGAAAAAGGAATAGGGATATTCCTGTATGTGGATAGAACGGCGGCAGAACCGTATTTGGATGCTTCACTGCCTGTATGGAAGGAATGGGGGATAGCAGGCATAAAATTGGGTTTTGTGAAAACGGGGCCTCAAGAGTGGACGCGTTGGGTTGTGGAGGCCGTAAAAAAGTGCCATGAATATGGATTGATGGTAAACATTCACGATGCATACCGCCCTACAGGCCTTTCTCGCACTTATCCTAATTTGCTAACGCAGGAGGGGATTCGGGGGAACGAGCATTTTCCCACAGCCTCGCATAATACAACATTGCCTTTTGTACGGTTCCAGGCTGGTGCGGGCGATTATACTCTCTGTTATTTTGATCAACGATTGAAAGTGACTCATGCACATATGCTTGCTATGGGCGTTATTGTATATAGTCCTATGCAGATGATGTTCTGGTATGATAAGCCCTCTGATTGGAAGGGCGAACAAGAAATACGGTTTTGGGAGAAGCTGCCTGTGGTTTGGGATGAGTCAATCGGACTATCAGGCGAAATAGGCGAATATGCCGCGATTGCAAGACGCAAGGAAAGCGAATGGTTTATCGGATGCATAAATAATGAGAATGCCCGCACTGTGGAAATTCCGCTGCATTTTCTTGATGATGCGAACAAATATGAGGCACAGATTTATGAAGATGTACCGGAACTTGATACTCGCACAAAGGTTGAAATGAAATCCGTTGAGGTTACAAAGGAAACAATACTTGAGTTTAATTTGGAAAGCTCGGGAGGAGTGGCCATATACGTAAGTTTGGTTCCTTGAAAGGATAACAGATATTTTAATTTGATCAAGTGAGAGGAAAGCATGTCTTCTACAGCAAATCGTTTGATTACCTACCCGGCACCCGAGGGAGCGATTGGCAATTCCGATTATACGGTACGCGTCCCAAGGCGAATGACGGCAGCCGTTCAGCTATAACGTGAAGGTGGACATGCATGATGTGCGGGACGCCTCCATGGTTTATTTCGATTGTGCCGGCGCGGTTGAAGTCGAAGTGACCAAGAATGTAGGAGAGATTCATGGCGTGGCGATCCGCCCCTCATCAGCTGGGATTGACGGCGTCGTGGGCGGGAACCGCGTGACATTCACAATGGACGGGCCCCGTAAATTGTCGCTCGAAGTGAACGGAGACCGATTCCACAATTTGAATCGTAAAGGGAGTGACGTTCCGGAATTTACGAATCAACGATCGTCACGTTCTCAGACCGGAGTCCGGAAACATCGAGATTATGGACCATGCACATGACATGACGTTCATCTAATAGATTGAATTGGAGGAGTACAAACATGAAGGTTCATAACAAAAGATCTAGTAAAGTATTGCAAAAGTTTCTGCCGCTACTCGTTATCGTCAGCATGATCGCCGCATTGTTGCCCGTATCGGCGGGAACCGTATCAGCCGAAACAGGCTCGGAATCGGTTATAACGGATTATTTGCCGACGATTTACGAGACCATTGATGCAAACGGTTTCAAGCATCCGGGTGTCGGACTAACCAAGGAATTACTCGAGAATTTGCAAACTCAAATACGGGCGCAAAAGGAACCTTGGAAAACCTATTTCGACCAGTTGGTCGCGTCGACTGACCCATGGGGAAGTCCGCTTGCGACCCGGACGGTCTCATCCAAATTTTCCGAAGGCTGTTGGTGCAGCCAGGGCTATAACGAAAAATTCATATGGGATGGCTTAACAGCGTATACGCAGGCTCTTATGTATGTGATAACGGGCGATGAGGTTTATCGGGCCAATACGATGTATATTATCCGCAAATGGGAGCAGAAGAACCCTGCGGATTACGCGTATTTTGTCGATTCGCACATTCACACGGGAGTTCCTCTCTACCGTATGGTTACCGCCGCGGAGATCATGAGGTATACCAGCACGCAGACGCCGGAACTGGAATGGACAGACCAGGATACGGCCAATCTCACGAATAATGTGATCGTTCCGGTCACCGATACCTTCAATCATACGAATGGCCGCTTCATGAACCAGCATCTTTATCCGCTGATCGGAGCCATTTCCGGATATATCTTCACCGGCAATGTCGAGCGGTATCACGAGGCAGTCGAGTGGTTCACGGTGAACAAGACGGCTGCGGATCAGCACATAAACGGTTCCATCAAGAGACTGTTCCGGCTCGTCGATACGAATGCGGCGACAGGCGAGAAGGTGGATAACCCGCAGGTGCAGATTACGGAGATGGGCAGGGACCAGGCTCACAGCACCGGCGACGTCATCAATGTCTCCATTATATCTCGTCTGTTGCAGGCCCAGGGAACCAAGGTGGATCCGGTTGACGGTACGGTTTCCACTGCGGAGAATGCGGTTGCCTCGTACGATTTTCTTGGCAAGCGCATTCTGGCAGGCACCGATCATTTTGCCCGGTATATGAACGGCTATGATACGCCTTGGATCCCGACAGAGGCGCGTATGCGTGAGGATGGCAGTCCGGTCATTTACCAGGTATTGAGTACCGAATATCGGGGAAGAATCGGCGGCAATGCCTACGATCTATACTATTACTATAAATATAAGCAAGGCTTGGACATGGAGCAAGTTGCTCCCTACTACACGGAGATGTTCAAAAAGAGGACGAATTACCATTGGGCATCACGGGATTCCGGAGGGGAATATTGGCTGTACATCCCTAAGGAAGCCGAGGCCGAGGGAGCGGCAAATCTCCCGAAGGTTGACCCGAACCCGAATTGGAAGGAGATCGAGGATCGGTTCACCAACTTGGACGGCAATTCGACCGCCATGCAAGAGGGCGATGTTTCCTTCGTCCGCATTAACGCAACGGAATCCGGCAGCAAAATCGCTTTGGTTGAATCCGGCAGCGGTACGAGAGTGATCGGATACAAGATTCAGACGAACGGCGCGGCGAAGCTGGAAGCCTTCGGCGAAACGATCACGTTGCCGGATACCCAGGGGCAATGGAGATATGTATATTATAATCTCCCGGAAGGCCATGGGCTCCGGACCATGCATTATTTCACGATTATAGGCAACGGAACAACGGTCGATATCGACCATATCAATGTCAACGCGGCCAATGAACTGACGCCGCCGGTGTTTAATGAAGGAAATACCGCTTTGAACCTGTTTGCCTATGTTGGATCCGAGGCAACGCTCCATTTAGATTTCTCGGCAACGGACGCAGGCCCGTCCGATGTTGTGACCTATCGGATTGCGGGTGCGCCCGAAGGCGCCGTATTCGATACAAGCACCGGCGCATTTGACTGGAAACCGACGCAGGCCGGAACGTATGCCTTCGTCGTGGAAGCTTCCGACGGCACGACGGTATCCACGAGAGATGTCACGGTGACCGTCGCCAATGATCGGCAGTCGGCGGTGGATGCCGTCATTGCGCCCTATGACGCCAATACGGATTATATCCGGGCAACGCTCGATACGTATAAACTAACAAACGACGCCACCATGAGCGTCATTGACACAGCAACGGATGCTGATTTCTATCAGAAGCTGGCGGCTCTGCATGACGCCGTGCAAGAACTGCAGTTAACCACGCCGTTACACACTGACGGCAGCATCAATTATGAGAATATGTTCATCGGCTTTAACTCTAAGACTTATCTGGACAGTGTCACGAGTACGTTCGGTAGGGACGTTCATATGGACATGGGGCCCAATTTCCGGGTTTCGGCAAGTAGGTTCGGGATTCAGGCACGGGCAGGATTTCCTGAACGCGGCGGCGGCATTACCATGTACGGATCCAATGACAATGAAACCTGGACCCGGTTGACGCCGGGAGTGACCCCCGTGTCAGCAGACATGTACACGTTGACGGTGTCGCCGGAGCTCCAGAATGAGCAATTCCGTTTTCTGAAAATCCAAATGATTAATAAGCCGTACGACGCTCCCTTCACTGAATTGTCCGAGTTCCGGATCTTCGGGAAGCGTCACGAGGTCATCAACAAGATCTCATCGGTCTCCATCGGTTCGGATCAGGCCTTCGGAGGGCGGATTGTCATTGGAGACACGGTGAAATTGTCCTTCCAATCGACGGAAGCCATTCAGAATGTGAATGTTACGATTCAGGGTGTACCCGCGACCGTCCATTCGGAGGATGGCCTGAATTGGACGGCCGAAGCGGTCATGGTACCGGGTACGGCGCCCGGCATGGTGTTATTTAAACTCAATTATCAGACGATGGAAGGTATGGATGCCCCGGAATCGTTGTTCGTAACCGACGGGTCTCGCTTGATCCTGGTGGATGAATCGGACGTGATCAGCGATGTGACGTCAATCGCTGAAGTGACCGATTCCTCCGGCAGATCGGCGTCAGACGCGATCGCAGTGGCGAACAATCTGTTCGATGGCAATCCGAGTACGGGAACCGATTACCGCTTGAACGGAAGCGGTGCCGGAGCATGGGTTCAATTTGACTTCGGTCAAGGCGGATATGCGCAATTGTCCTATGTGGAGCTGCTGGCGAGGCAAGACGGATACTATACCCGAATCAACGGCACGGTCATTCAGGGCTCCAACGACAATGCGACATGGAAGACCCTCTCCACAGGAGCGGTCTCCACGCGGGATTGGCAGTTCTTGTCGATTAGCGACAACACCCGTTACCGGTATATCCGCATTATCAATGGGAACGCCTGGTTCGGAAATATGTCCGAAGTGAGATTTCACGGCACTGCCAAGGTGTTGACAAAGATCAACTCGGTGTCCATCAGCTCGGAGCAAGCCATACGCAACCGGATTGAAACCGGCGATACGGTGAATCTGGCCTTCACTTCGATGGAACCGATCAACACGGTCAACGTGAAGATTCAGGGCGTAGATGCGACGGTCAAGTCGGAAGACAATATCAACTGGACGGCGGAAGCGGTGATGGGTTCCCATGCAGCTCCGGGACCGGTAGATTTCAGCATCAATTACCAAACGTCCGAAGGGTTGGATGCGCCGGCAAAAACATCTACTACAAACGGATCTTCCTTGACCCTGGCCGATGGATCGGACTTGATCAACGGTGTGACGTCCATTGCGGATGTGACTGATTCCTACGGCAGATCGCCGTCGGACGCGATTTCAGTGGCGAACAGATTGTTCGATGGCAATCCGGGAACGGTGACCGATTATCGCTTGAACGGCAGCGGAGCCGGGGCGTGGGTCAAATTCGACTTCCGAGGCGCTAAAGCGAAATTGAAGGCTGTGGAGCTTCTGGCAAGGCAAGACGGATATTACACCAGGATCAAGGGTACAGTTATTCAGGGATCCAACGACAATTCGAACTGGACGACGATCTCCCCATCAGCGGCAGCTACGCAGAACTGGCAGACCTTGACGATTAACGACGATACCTCCTATCGGTATATCCGCATTATCAATGGGAACGCCTGGTTCGGGAATATGGCGGAAGTGAGATTCCACGGCGAGCTGCAATCCCTCTTTGTGGATCGCACGTTGCTTACGCTCTTGTTGAACCAAGCCGATCAGGTCGTTGCCGACCATTATACGGCCGATAGCGTTGCAGCGCTTCAGGCTGAAGTATCGGCGGCACAAACGGTGAATAACAATACCGGGGCATCGCAAGGCGAGATTGATGCGGCAGCTCAGAAGCTGCGTGAAGCGATGGAAGGCCTGGAGATCAAGATCACGGCTGCGCTCGATCCATTCGCACCGAACGGCCTGAATGGCTGGTATACAGCTCCCGTTACGGTGACGTTATCAGCCAACTCGGCCAACGGGAATGTGCAGTACAGCCTGGACGGCGGAAGCAGCTGGAGCGTTTATGACTCACATGTTGCCTTGAGCCAGGAAGGGCCGAACCAAATGCTTTATCGACCGGTTACGGTGACCGATTCGGTTTATCCGAAAACGGTGAATGTCAAGATCGATCTGACTACACCGCAAGTCACGATTGCCGGTGAAGCTTCGTATACAATTGATCAGACGGTCAGCATCACGTGCAGCGCGGTTGATACCGTATCCGGCGTGACCTACTCGCCGTGCGATGCGCCGCTTGTGAATGTCAAAGCGTATACGCTTGATCCGGGCCCTCATAAGGTGACGGCGGAAGTGGAAGATGCTTCGGGACATCACGGATCGGCTGAACATTCGTACAGTGTAGTGGCGACTTTCGACAGCCTTTCTGCGCTGACCGGTACTTTCGCGGCCGAAACCGGTGCTGCAGGTGCCGATCAAGTTGCAGCTTCGCTGCAGCAGCAGCTGGAAACGGCTAAAGCGAGAGCGGCAGAAAGAAAAGGCGCGGAAGCCCGCAAACTGCTGCAAGCGTACATTACGGAAGTGAACAAACAAATCGGTAAAGGGTTCACGGCCGAGCAGGCGGCAGTGCTTATCCGCTGGGCACAGTGGCTGTACGATGTGACGCCGCTAGCGTCGGGAGCACCGGGTAAACCGGTCCTTTCCGACAACAACGGACATGACACGGGACTGAAGGACGGCAGCTATACCGTCACCATGAACCTGTGGTGGGGGAACAATGGCACCGAGTTCAAGCTGTACGAGAACGGCAAGCTGGTCACTACGCAGAACTTGACGGATAACTCGCCGGAGGCCCAAACCGTGAAAATCGATATCACGGGTAAAGCGAACGGTACGTATACGTACACCTGCGAACTGACGAACGTCTTCGGCACAACAGCATGTGACCCGCTTGTCGTCACCGTCACCGACGCTGCACCGGGCAAACCGGTATTGTCCCATAACAACTGGGACGGCGACGGGAATTACGATGTTACGATGAACATGTGGTGGGGAATGAACGGCTCCGAATACCGCCTGTACGAGAATGACGAATTGATTGACACGAAGACGCTGAGCGTTGCGACGCCGAAAGCTCAGAAGGCGGTAACGAATATTTCCAGCAGGGCGCCGGGCGTATACGAGTACCGCGCCGTACTGGTCAATGCGGCGGGCGAGACGTCCAGCGAGACGATCACCATTACCGTCAAGCAGCAATAAGGTTGATAAGATAATCGGTACAGAAATAGTCGAAGCCCTCAATCTAACCCTGATTCTAAATTGGGGGCTTCTTCTTTTTGAATCCAGATTTCTTTGCCGGTGATAATTCTATCAGACTGCACACTTCTAGACGCTTCCCTAAACGCCCCCCATTTTCGCTTAAAATCACTTCAAATTTATCCTGGTTTTAGTTGCGATGACGTTATCGGTCTCGCCAACGGGGCGTGTAAGCTGATCGCGCGCCATAGCGGCAAAGCGATGGATGTCGATGCCGCCTCTACTGCAGATGGGGCAAGCATACAACAGTGGACGGATACCGGAGGCAGCAACCAACAATGGTATTTGATTAAGCAGTAGCAAGATGCTTAAAGTGTAGAGACTCAAAGTTACATCCGTTTTCTCAATGCTGATAACATCCGCTGCCGGCGAGTGCGAAACGACCGTATGATCGACGGCAGCGGATTCTATCGGATCGGCAAGGGGAATTTCAGCGGAACGCTCTGTTGACGTTTCTCGGTATGGAGGGATGCTAATGAAACGCATGTTCGAGGGTGTTATTTTTGGAGGCAACAAGTTGTTTTGGGATTACAAGCTGAACAATACGAGTCATTATAAAGGATATTATCATTGGCACCAATGCTGTGAAATGTTGTACGTTCATGAAGGTACGGGGCGTGTCGTCGTGGGCGGCGAAACGTTCCCGATCCGCCGGGGTATGCTGTTCTTCTTTCGACCGTATCAACTGCACCATGTCTATGCGAGTGTGAGCCCCGATCAGCCCTATACAAGAACCATATTCCACTTTGATCCTGAGCTTGCACTCGAGCTCTTGCGGCCGTTTGTCAAGCGTCACGCCTTATTTAATGCCTTATGGCGCGGTCATCAAAAAATGCAAGCATTTGATCTGCTCGCGTACGAAGAGGCGGTGGAGCGAAATTACGAATCATATCAACATGCGAGAATAGACGGGAAGGGCGAGGATATCGAGGAGATTGCCATTTTGATTCTCTGCCTGTTGGACAGTATGATCCGCAGTTCCCCCGCCGAGACGCGGCTGTCGTCCGCAATGGTCGAAAGGAATTCGGCAGAGTATGCACGGAAAGCCATGCAGTGGATCGACGAACATTATCAGAAAGCGTTCCACATGGACGATCTCGCCGAAGCCATGTATTTGTCGAAGTTTTATCTATCGAAACTTTTCCATGATGAAACAGGCACCACGCTCAAGGAATACCTTACAGCCAAACGTATGAGGCAAGCTTGCAGATTATTGGAGACGACGGCGAAATCGGTCGAACAGATCGGGGCCGAAGTAGGCGTTTCCAATCCATCTTATTTCGTTCAAGTATTTAAGCAAGAAGTCGGAGTGACACCGCTAAAGTATCGCACCGGATTCATCCAATTGAGGAAAGAGAGAGCAGATATGCGATGAATCAACGCAAAAAATAAACATTTTTCCACATCGTTTTGCCATTATTGCGTACAAGGTACAGGTATAATATGGAACAACAAAGGATGCAAGTCGTTTGTTTACACGCGAGAAAGAGTGTCGGGAGGTGAGTTCAATGGCATGAGATGAAAGCGGTTTCGACAGCTGGCATCCAGTTTCGTTCACAAGGAGGGACCTTGACAGTACAGTGAGTTGAATGCGTCTTCATAGCCGATCTTTATTTGAGGATACTTAGGGAGGGCAAACGTTACATGCAAAGTCGTTTCAAGAACATTTTGATGAGCCAGTTGAGGATAAGATCGAGACAAGCCAGGTACGTCTTGGCCGGTGTCTTGAGTATCGTATTGATTTTTCAGTCATTCGGACCGATGATGGAAACGTCGGCGCAAGCGGCGGAGGATGCGTCCGCGAGCGGTTATTTGGATAAGATCGTTTTCGGCAACGAGGAGTCTGAAAGCGCTCACAAATTTACAGGAGAATTTACATCCGCCATCACGGGACTCTTCGGAGAGCCTGCCCGGGTTTCGAATCCGAGGATTCCGGTCCAAGGACAGGGCGGAGATTTGACGTTCACGATGAAGGTCGACCCGTATTTGCGCAATTACATCACCGTGAAATTTTCGGGTGAAGAAAGTTCTTCCACCAGCATGGTCAATATTAACGGTGAGCAAATCGGATATATCAGATATGGGGACTATGAAGCGATTAGTAGAGGCTGGACGCTGCCGAACCGTTTTTTTTACAATACGATTATGCTTCCGCTCGAATCGACGGTCGGGAAGGAAACGGTCGAGATCACGATTAAGTCGTTTAATCCGTCGGGGGATATGACGACCGATTCAAGGGGCTATTATAATATCTACACGCATACGCAAGCATATATTAACGTGGACGGAGAGAAACAGGGCTATAAGCTGGGGTCCGAACAGACTCCGGATACGATGCTCACGCCGGATCTGACGGATGAGGAGAAGCAGGCTCTGATTGACGGCTACATGCAAGGCCATATCAGCTTTTTCAACGGATTATCGAATAAAGTGGATGAAAGCGCAGGCGGCAAGATGTCGATCGTCCGCTATCAGGATGAGCTGATGTTTTACGCCAACGTGTTGAAGTACGATTGGTCTCCGGCGAAGACGCCGGAAGAGAAAAGAATGGCACTTCAACGCATTTTCAAAACGATCGACAACCATGTCAAAGATTATTATGGCAATACGAGACTGGTGCTGCGCGGCGGACACCAGGGCGACTGGGGCGGCTACTACGGAGCGCTCGGCGAAGCACTGTACATCGTCGAGAACCTGATCAAGGACGACACGATATACGGGGAAGAGGCGTGGGGCGCATTTCTGGACGAACCGTTCGTCACCGGAACGACCGAAGGCGAGTTCACTCTGGCGGGCGTGGACTGGAACGGCGGCGAGCTGACGCGCCGCGAAGCGTGGGAACGCGTGCTGAAGGCGAACTTCGACTTTGGCCGTACACGGCTTTCTTATATCTATAACCAGGTGTACTATACGTACGTAGGCGCATGGGAAGCTCACGAAGGGTTGCGTTTGATCGGCTCAAGCTTCTACGAAGGCAAAGAGCGCAGCAATCAAATCCTGCTGGAATCATTAGGGATCAGGCCCTTCTTGGGAGAAGAGGTGCTGGTTGGTCCGAACGGCGAAGAACTGGATCTATATCATTCCCTGTTCCATCATGACGGGCAGGCGCATTTCACGGACGATTTTATCCATATTGTCGGCAAAGGGCTCGCGGGGAGCAAGCTCGACGCGGAAGGCAACGTTGTTAGAAGACTGCCATACGGCAAGCATTATACCGGCTTGACGGAGGCGGGACTGACAAGGGAAAACGGTTATGTCGCCAACTACGGTGAGGCCGCCAACTATCTTGTGACTTATTACTATAAAACGTTGAACCACGCCGGCGACGAGGAAATGAACGACGAAATTTTGAAGGCGGCATTGAAATCGGTCCACGCCCGCGGATTTATCCGTTACCAGTCACTAACCAATGACGGAAAAAGAATCATGAGAGCGGAGCAAGTCACGGACGAGCGAAACCAGACGATATCTGGGCTCCCCATGTATGGCGCGAGAGTGGGCTTTGGAATGGGGATGCAGTTTGCATCCTTGGAAATGGCAATGGCCCAGAACGAGCAAAAATACAGCGGTCCGGAATGGGACGAGTACTGGCAGTACGCGAGAGAAGCGGTCGGTTTCGTGCAGCAGCAGCTTGCGGATCACCAGCTGTTGCATGTGAAAGACTTCGGAAATCGAGGTTCGATGAGCGGACCGGATTTCCGCTTGGCGGAAACCTATCGATACGTGACTTCCGATCGGGCCAATTACAGCCGGGTTGGCGGCAATGTCATGGCCGGGGTTGTCCTTCCCCATTCGGATTTCGATTATTACAAGCCGGAAGAAATTGCCGCGCTCGGCGTCCATCCGGGCGACTACGAGCAGCTTGCATGGGCGGATATCGACAATATGTACGTGTCGGTAAGAGACGGCGATTTCAAAATGTTCGGCTCGCTGTTTTACCGAAATCGAGGGATGGCAAGCAACGGCCGGCTTCGTGTGATGAATGACAGGTACGACCATATCGTTCAGATCGCTACGAACAACAAGTTCCGGTATGAAGATTATTATTTGCGGGCGCCCTACATCGATTGGGATTTTCAGACCGATAGGGTAACGAATTGGAGCGGAGCGCCGCAGGCGCTGGCAGGGGAAGCTGCGCCTATTTCTTATCAGCCGGGCGTTGGGACGGTCAACCGTGATAATTTCGAAGCGGACACTCCTTATTCCGGTTATCCGGAATTGTCGACGTCGCGGTACGGCAAATATTTTATGATTTTCAACACGACTCGCGATGAATACGGCAATAAACAGACGTTTGACCTTGAATTACCGGCCGACTTTACCGGAACCGAGGTTCTCGATCTCGTGTCGGGGACGAACGTTCCGGTCGTGAACGGCAAAGTGACCATTGCGCCCAAAACCGCGATGGTGCTGAAATTAACGTCAGATTTGGAGCATGCTCCGAAGCCGTTCCACGTCGACTTCGTCCATGCGCTTGCCGGCAACGGCTACGTGGGTATCTCCTGGAAAACGACCTCAGGCGGGCAATCCTACACGATAAAGCGTTCGGAAACGGAAGACGGCCATTATGAGACGATCGCAACAGGTGTAACGGGCAACTATTATAAAGATCGGGAGGTTCAAAACGGAAAACTTTACTACTACAAAGTCTCCGCTGTGAACGAGTACGGCGCGGGCCTAGATTCGTACCGTGCGAAAGCTGATTTGACGGCGCCTGTGTCCGGCGCTGCCGATACGGCTTGGCGCGATGACCGTATCGGAGGAACGTCAGGCAGCGCCGTGATCGACGGTTCGTCTATTGCGATCGACGCTGCGGGCGGAACCGGTTTCGGCGAAGGCGACGATTACAATATTTTCAAGCGGGATATAAACGATTCGCTGCACTTTGTAAGCCGGGTCGCGGCCGGCAACAGCTCGATCAGCGCGAAGATCGACAGCGCGTCGGGAGAAGCGAGCGGCATCATGATGCGCGATCGGCTCACGGCCGACCAATCTCGTTATATTTATTTCGGCGCGGACGAGAACGGCAGCCTTGTGCTGCAAGACCGTACGCGGATCTCCATCGTACAGTGGTCGGGTGAGGTGGAAAGTCCGAAGAAAGCGAAAATTGAAGGCTACACAGCGGCAGAGTATCCGTACGTCAAGCTGATGCGCGATCATGATTCGCAGACCGTGTACGCTTATCTTTCCAAGGACGGAACGAACTGGAAGTATGTAACCAAGATGCCAACATTGCTGCCTTATGCGTACTATACCGGAGTTGCCGCATCCGATCAGGCGTTGTTCAGTGAAGTCACGATAACGGAATCGCCGCAAGGGAGCTTGACTCCGTTTGTGGACAAAGTGCAGGATCAAGCGACGGTATACTGGAATAAACCGAAGCAAGCGTCCTGGTTCAATGTGTATCGCACAACGGATGAAGCGGCGGCTCAGACCGATCCGGTATTCAAAGCAGGCACAACCGACCTGGAAGACGGCTCCACTTGGGAGGAAGCGCTCGCCGGTACGAGATCGACTTCATTCCAGGAATCCAGCTTGCGATACGGCAGCGTGCATTACAAGGTGTTAGCCGTACACGGAGACGGCTCCTTGCAATCGTTCTCGGCCACTGTATCCGCTAATGCGGATCCGATTGAAGTCGTGATGCGGTATGCGGAGAACTTACCGGCTTCAGAGTATACGAAGGCCAGCTATTACCTGTTCCGCAAGGAGCTGGACCGCATCAAAGCGGAAATGGTGATGCCTGAAGCGGACGAGGAAACGTTGATTAACCAAATCTACGATGCGAAGAAACTGCTCGTTTCCGTTCGGACCCTTCTGACAAAAGTGAAGATGGATCCATCGATGGCCAGAGCTTCGGAAAAATTTTGGCAAAATAATAATATTTCCGAAGAAGAGAACGCTTGGTATTTGTTCGATGAAAATCCCGGCACCATCGCCCACACCAGATCTGTTGTGAGCTGGGTGGATGTCGACTTTGGCGCAGGAAATGAAAAAGTGATCGACACGTTCCGCTACCTTCCGAGAAGCTCACATGTTAGCCGCGTCAACGGGACCGTCTTTAAAGGCTCGAATGACGGCGTGAATTGGACGGATCTATACAAGATTCCGAATACTTCGAGTTATCAATGGTATTCCGCAATTAACCCGGATAGTGCGCCGTACCGTTATATTCGTATCTACGACGATCATAACGGATTCGTGAACTTTGAAGAAATCGAATTCCTTGAAATCGGCGTTGACAAGACGCTTCTCACGCTTCTGCTGGATGAAGCCGCTTCTTCCGTCGCTGATTATTACACGGCGGAAAGTTACGAAGCTTTGCAAACGGCTGTTGCGAATGCGAATGCGGTTGCGTCCGGCGCCGATTCGAGTGAGGAGGATGTGGATGCGGCATCCGCGAGCCTGCTTGCGGCACTCGAAGGGCTGCAGTGGAAAGACATCACCGCATCCGTGAATCCTGCGGCGCCGAACGGCAAGGACGGATGGTATACGTCTCCGGTCACGGTAACGCTGTCTCCTGCGGAAAACGCGGAATACAGTCTGGACGGTGGAAACACCTGGTCAGCTTACAGTGAGCCTCTGATTCTGGATCAAGAGGGAACGCATCAGGTTCAATACCGCCGTTCCGTGGATACGGAAGAAACGAGTTCGCTGGAGGTCAAAGTCGATCTGACCGCTCCCCGGCTAACACTCACTGGTGATACGCACTTTATGATCGATCAGGACATCTTGATTACCTGCAGCGCAGCCGACACCGTGTCGGGCGTAACGTATTCGCCTTGCCATGCACCGCTGCTTCAGACCAAGGCGTACACGCTGGAGCCCGGACAGCATGCGGTAACAGTGACAGCGGAGGACACGGCCGGCCATCAAACGACGGCTGCCCATACGTATACGGTGACGGTCACGTTTGACAGCTTGAAAATCGTGACGAACGATTTCATGCAGGAAACGGGCGGCAACTCATGGCAGACGGTGGCCAAATCGCTGAACCAAAAGCTCGATCAGGCCAAAAACGCAGCTGCGACCGGCAAGATTGACGCGGCAAGAAGCATGATGGCCGACTATATCAAGCAAGTGACGGACCAAACCGGGAAATACTTCACGAATGAACAAGCGGACATTCTTATCCGGTGGGCCCGTATCGTGATCTAGTCAAAGATAACTGTATTATTGGAAGGAAGGCTGACGGAGTAATAGGAACGTGCGGCCTTCCACTTTTCCAGTTTTTTTCATTCGTTTGAAGGAGGATGATATTGTGGTTTTTTTTAAGCTGAGAAGTCGTTTTCCCAGGGTTCTCTCTGGAATTCTGTGTTTTACATTAGCGTTGGCAAGCTTTATCGTGATTGGAAGAAGCGAGACAGCGGAAGCGGCGATTTCGCCGCTGATTACTTCTTATAAGCCGCAGGTAGTAAGTACGTCTGCAAATTTGTCCTATACCAATTCCTCAGGGAATACGGTAACGGGAACCATTCACCATCCCGGCATTGCAATGAGTCAGACGGACTTGGACAACATGCGCGATCACGTAAGAGCGGGGGATGAGCCTTGGAATACGGCGTTTAATGCCTTTGCCGCCGACTCCCAATCCAGTAAATCCCCAAGAATCTATTATGAAAACGTTTATATATTCAAGCACATTCAAGGTCCTTGGAGGTTTACTGACCCCGAGACAGGTAAAATTTACGATAATCCCGCCGAATATGTAGGAGCGCGTGCCAATACCGATTCTGAAACCGCTTTCATGCAGGCGGTTATGTGGTATATAACCGGCGATGAAACGTATCGCTCCAATGCCATGAAAATCATCAGGAGTTATTCTGCCGCAGAGGACTGCGTTACCCATACGAACTTCCGCTTTGCTACGATGAGTTATCTTCTCTCGGCAGCAGCGGAAATCTTGCGTTATTCCGATACGCCTACGGCGAGTCTGAAATGGACGGATGCGGATACAGCGAATCTTATCCATCTCATGAACATCGTTTCCGTCACTTATAACGCTCATACTTTTTTTATGAATCAGCATCAGTTCACGGTGATGGGAACGATGGGAAGAGCTATCTTCACCAATAATCTGCAGCTTTACGATGAGGCTGTAGAAGCTGCGACCGTGAATGCCGCAGGCGATCTAGGGGGAAGAAACGGGTCTATTAAGCATCAGATGCGGTGGATGACGACAAATGAGAGGACAGGAGAAGCATTAAATCCGTCGGACTACCATGTGCAGGCCATTGAAATGGGGCGCGATGTGGGGCATTCTTACGCCAATGTCGCCGGGCTGTCTACATTGGCCCAGACCATCTATGCCCAAGGCACGAAGGTTGACCCGGTAACCGGAGCGAGGTCTGCGGCTTCCAATGCGGTGAATGTGTTCAACTTCCTGGACGACCGGCTGCTGGCAGGAACCACTTATCTGCTCAAGTATCATCTGGGTTACGATGTGTTATGGACGCCTGCACGCGCAAACCAAAGCAGTACGATTCAATATTTTGATACGATCAACGCAGGCGGCAGAGGCAGAATCGATGCTTTCTACAGTGTTTTATATAACTATTACAAATATATCGAAAATCGGGATATGACCCAGGAAAAATACAAATACCTGACCTATGCCTACGAAACGAGAATGCCTGAGGTTGCGTTTAAGGATTATCCGCTTTTCATGCTGCTGTACACGCCCGATGCGGCAAAGACGGTCGGCTTGAGCAACAAGATCACATTGGGCTCGATTACGGGATTGACGGCAACGGCGGCGGGTGCGAATACGGTCTACGTAAGCTGGGCGGGTGTGCCGAATGCGCTGGGGTATAACATCTACCGGTCTACAGATCCGAATGGCACCTTTACTAAGATTAGCAGCGCCCCCACTGCAGCGACATTATATCGCGATACAAGCTTGACTCCCGATACGACCTACTATTATCAGGTAGAGGTAGCCGGAGGATCGAAATCCTCCGTCGTATCTGCAACGACGGGAGGAACTTCGGGGACTGCGTCGGTCAGATTCAAAAACGCCGGCACCGGCGTGTATATGGATGGGATAGGCCGTACGACCAATGGCTCCGCTGCCGGACAATGGAGCTCCAGTACCAGCAATAATCAGCGATGGATTGAGGAAACGAACGGGAGCTATGTGCGATTTAAGAATGTCGCAACCGGACTATACCTGGACGGCATGGGCCTCACGACCAACGGCTCGACTGCCGGACAATGGAGCTCCAGCACCAGCTCAAATCAGCAATGGTCCGTCTCGATCGACGGCAACAATATGCGGATCCGAAACCGCGCTTCGGGGTTATATCTGGACGGGATGGGCCGCACGACCAACGGGGCGGACCTGGGCCAATATGGAGGAGGCAGCAGCGCCAACCAAAGATGGCAGGTCGTAAACTAACATGAAAACATGCAGTCCGACCTCGTCATGAGGCGGGCTGCATGTTTGCTATTCGCTTGTTCATCCGTTTCAAACCGGAGTTCTTTGCTTTTCTAGAACCACTCGATGCATATGTACCGAGGGTCAGTACAGTCATCCGATTAACGGGAGAAAAAGGGCGTGTACTATAATCAGAGTTCTCCGAAGGAATGGAACCTGCCCAGCTTGTTATCCATGTTATTAAATGAAGGAAGGCTCGAGGAAAATTTTTGCAAATGATCAAGCCGGGCGGCGGCAGTCAAATCTTTACACCAATAGGTAAATCAAAGTCCCCGTGCGGGTTATACCGCCGGGGACTTTGATTTAGCGATTTTCCTTTATTTTTATAGAAGATTAGATAAAAAAACAGAAAATCAGACAACTTTTATTTGCTACAATAGAGAAACAACCATATCGGAGGGAAGGCTATGTATCATATACTGGTGGCTGAAGACGAGCCTTGGATCCGAAACTCCGTCGTCGAGATGGTGAATCGGATCGGAGAAGGAACGATCACCGTGTCGGAAGCGACGAATGGGGAAGAAGCTTGGGCATTGATTCAGGAGTTATGGCCGACCGTACTGATTACGGACATCATGATGCCGAAGATGGACGGTCTGTCGCTGATCCAAAAGATCCACGAGCATGACATTCCGATGATGTACATCATCATAAGCGGTTACGATAATTTCCAATATGCGCAGAAAGCCATTCACTACGGAGTCACCGAATATTTGCTGAAGCCGGTGGATATGGATCAGCTTCGGGAGGCGCTGGGCAGATCGGAACAACGCATGGGGAATCTGAAAGAAATCAGCTCCTATATGTCCAGATTCCAACAGCTTGTGGACGCGATCGGTGAGAATGCCCCTCAGACAATTAATCGAAAAATGTCGGATCTCATCGACTCCGTCTTGAAGCTCAAATACATCAATCCTCCCGTTAGAAGGAATTTGCTTCGCATCTTCGAATGGAAGATCAGCGGCATGGTGAAGGAATTATCGCCGGGACAGTTTGTCCCGGCGATTCCGGCCGATGCGGATGACGGGGCTATACTTCGCTATTTCAACCAATTGGCCGATGTTCTGATTATGCATGTTGCGGAGCAGAGCAAATCGAATACCAATCATATCATCAAACGGGTATGCGATTTCATCCATACTCATTATAAGAAGGATATTTCGTTAACGGAAATGGCTCAGTATGCCAATATGAGTATTTCATATTTCAGCGCATGGTTCAAAAAATGCACCGGACGTACCCTGGTCCAGTATATTCAGGAAGTGAGAATTGAAAAGGCGAAGGAGCTTCTGCTCGAGACGCAGCTGAAAAATTATGAGATTGCCGAACGCGTCGGGTTCGCCACACAGCCTTATTTTACAAGGGTATTTAAAAGCTCGGTAGGCGTTTCCCCCAATATGTTCCGAAAGCGGATGGGCTCATGAATAGGTTCAAACGTTACTTGTACCGGTATTCCATCAAGCAGAAGATGATCGTCGCTTTCCTGACGGTCAGTCTGCTCGGGGTAGCGACAATAGCAATGTCGGCTCATTATTACTACACCAAGGCGACGACCCAGGACTTCTATAATATCGCAAGAAGCTCCTCCGCCAGTCTGAATCACCAAATCGACCGCTATTTCAAACAGTTGATCCAATCCACCTCAGCCGTAATCGCCGGACCTCTCCCTTCGATCGGCGGAGTGTTTCAACCGAACCGGGAGGCTGGGGCGATTCAAGCCTGGTTAACAGGCGACGAGCCTCTGACTTTGTCAAACCGGCTGGTCATCGAGGATGCCCTTCGCCGCTATATCGCCATCAATTACTCCGAAATTGAAAGTCTTGTCCTCTTGAAGGAAAACGGCGAGTCCGTTTCCTCGAACGGACAAGCCAAATACCGCCTCGAGGAACCATGGCTTCGTTTGCCGATAGACGAGAAGACCTCAGTCGTCCCGACTTACGAGTCATATCCTTATCAAATTCCGGTCGTTTCGCTGGTGATCCCGGTGCACAGCACAGAGAACATGCGTGTTGTCGGCCGGCTGGTCATCAACTTGTCCTTGTCCGAGATAAACGAGATTATGGGCAAAACGTCGATCGGCAAAACCGGCAGGTTTATCATTGTTTCATCCTCTGATACGATCGTGTATGACCCTGATTCGAGCCTTCTCGGCAAGCCGCTCTCGGAGACGCCTCTTGACGATTTTCATTTGGCCGTTCCCGATACTTTACAAAAGGTAGGGAACATGGATTATTTAATCACATTCACCGAATCGGACTTCACGGAGTGGCGAATCCTTGCTGTCGTTCCATTGCAGGAAATGGCAACCGGATTGGATGTAGCGACCAAATCGCTGCTGATCGTGCTGCTCGTCATGTTTTTGTTTGTCATTCTTGTCGTACCGTTCTTGTCCAAGCTGTTGATGGAGCCTGCGATCCGCTTGAAGAAAGTGATGCATGAAGTGGAGAGGGGCAATTTGGCCGTCCAGGTCGACTATCATCCCGGCAAAGATGAGCTGCAGAGCTTGAACCGCAGCTTCGGCAAAATGATCGGACAGCTGAACAACTTGATCGATGACGTATACCGTTATCAATTGCGGCAGATGCAGCTGGAGGTGCAGCAGAAGGATGCGATGATCAAAGCGCTGCAAGGGCAGATTAATCCGCATTTTTTATATAATACACTGGACATCATTCGGAGCATCGCTTTTCTGGAGGAGGTACCCCGGATCGTGAAGATTGCCGGCAATCTGGCTTCTTTCTTCCGTTACACAGCCAAATTAGATCCTCTGGAAGTGACGCTTCGCGAGGAGATCGAGCATCTGAGCAAGTATTTGGAGATTATAGATATTCGTTTTATGCAAAATTTTCAAAGCAATGTCTGCGTGAACGAGAAATTCATGTCGGCGCGCCTGGTGAAGCTGTCCCTGCAGCCAATCGTGGAGAACGCGGTGAAATATGCAGTAGAGCCGAAAAACGGCAATGCGAGTATCATCGTAAACGCTTTCGATGAAGGAGACGATCTCATTCTTGAGGTGGCGGATAATGGTCCCGGAATGTCCGCAGAAAGGCTTGAGGACATTCGGAGTTCTCTCATCCAAGTCGCCGAACGTCAGGGGGCGGACCACTATGCCGCTCGGGAGTCGCTTGGCCTGGCCAATGTGCATGCGCGAATCGTGTTGCAGTATGGAATGCGGTACGGGATCGCCATTGATTCCTTTCAGAGCAGAGGGACGGTCGTCTCCATCCGAATTCCTTATAGAAAAGTAAGATCGGATAACAAATCATAAAATGTTGAAAAAACATAGATGTGCTTCTGAACTACAATTAACTTGAGGCCATTAAGGCCATTCATATCTTACAGGAGGGGTCAAAGAATGAGAAGATGGACAGCGCTTCTTCTTTCGGTGTTTCTGGCAGTGGGCTTACTGGCCGGCTGCGCAGCAAACAACGGAAACAACAATTCCGGAGCAGGCGATAACGGAGGTGCCGCAAACTCGTCGAAAGAAACCGGAGAGGTCATCGACGACGGTTCGGAGAAGCTGACGATCTCCTTTATGCCGGAATCATGGGGCGGCGGAAAGTGGCGGGATGATCATCCAACGATTCAGTATTTAAACGAGAAATTCAACATTGAAATGAAGATTATGTGGACCGACGGTCCGACATACAAGGATAAGCTCAACGTAATGGCCGCATCAGGAAGCTTGCCTGACATGTACAAGGTAACTCCGGATAACTTTGCCAAGTGGCAGAACGAGGGCATTTTCTTGGATTTAGCCCCGCATCTGGATCAGTACCCGAACCTGGCCAAGGCATTCCCGGATGATATGTGGAAGATGTTGAGCCCGCAAGGGAAGATCTACGGGATGCCGTCTTGGGGGCAAGAGGTTCGGGACAGCTATCAAATTCGGGCCGACTGGATCCGTAACGCAGGACTGCCGATGCCGAACGAAGAAACGTTCAATGTGGACGAGTTCTATGAGATCATGAAAGCGTTTGCCCACAACGATCCGGACAAGAACGGCAAGAATGATACTGTCGGGTTCACGACCGACCAGGAACTGGGTGCGAACGCCTCCCAGTTGAGGGCAGCATTCGGATTGGCGAACGATTGGAAATTGGCAGACGGCAAGTTGATGCCTCAATTCGTCCAATCGGCGGAGCAGAAGGGATTCCTCGGCTATCTCCGCAAGATGTATGAGGAAGGAGTCCTGGACCCGGAATTCTACACCAAGAAGGGAGTCAACGTCTATGAGATGTTCCAGGCTAGCAAAGCGGGCATCTTCAACCACCATCCGCTCGGTCTTCGAACCGATAACGAAAAGCTGAAGGCTATCGATCCAAACGCGGAATTGGTACAGCTGGCGCCGCCGATCGGTCCTGACGGATTGCGAGGCAATCCGGCGAACTTGGTCGGAGCCAATAAAATAGTGATCAACGCCAGTATCGACGCCAAGAAGCGGGAGCGTCTCCTGAAGCTCCTTGATTGGTGGGTGACCGACGAAGGCACGAACATTATGAGGAACGGGATCGAGGGCGTTCACTATACGAAAGAGGCTGACGGCACCTATAAAGCAACGGAGTTGAACGAAACCGATCTGCCTCGGATTATGAACAACTGGTTTTTCTGGCGCGCCGATCCCAACTTCTTTGTACACATTTGGACCCCAAAGGAAACCGCCGATTTCGACAGGAAGTTCAATGAGAACAACGCGAAATACCCATGGCGGAACGAGTCGGGCGGGTTAACGATCTATTCGGAAACGTATACGAAGTCATGGAACAACCTCAAGACGGCGTTTACGGAAGCCCAATTGAAAATTATTATCGGAAAAGAGCCTGTGGACAGCATCGATCAAGCGATCGAGGCATGGAGAGCCGGGGGCGGCGATAAAATTATTCAAGAAGTAAACGACGCGTATGCAAAGTCTAAGGGCAACTAAGTAGTAGAATTGCATTATTCATTCTAAGTTTATGATTAAAGCCGGCCATCCGCATCCGGTGCGGCGGTCGGCTTCTGTCATGCGAAAGGCGGGACAGCATGAGACTTTCCGGCGATTCGAGAGCGTCTATGGCTAGAATGCATTATATGAAGCGGGCGTTCCCCATTTTTTTGATGATTCTGCCTGGGCTCTTGTCGATCATACTATTCAAGTATTTGCCGATGTTCGGCGTTTTAATTTCATTTCAGAACTTCAGTCCGTTCCGCGGCGTGTTCGACAGCGAGTGGGTCGGCCTTGATCACTTCATCCGGTTATTCACCGAGCGGCAGTTTTTGACACTGCTCAAAAATACGCTCGTTCTAAACCTGATCGACATATGCTTCTTTTTTCCCGCGCCTATCGTATTTTCCCTCATTCTGAACGAGGTTCGTCTGCGATGGTTCAAGACGACGCTGCAAACCGTCGTATACTTGCCGCATTTTGTATCCATGATCGTCGTCGTCGGGGTTACCGTTGTCTTGTTTTCCGGCGAGTTTGGCGGGTTCAACCAGTTTCTGGAATCGGTCGGTTTACCGAGGTACCGGGGGTTGGGCGATCCGGATCATTTCCGCTGGATATGGCTGTTGCAGAACATTTGGAAAGAGGTAGGATGGAGCGCGATCATCTATTTGGCCGCTCTAGCTTCAATCGACACGACATTGTATGAAGCCGCCGGGATTGACGGGGCGAACCGGTGGAGAAAGATTTGGCACATCACGCTGCCGTCTCTCGTGCCTGTGATTCTCATCCTATTTATCCTCCGTCTCGGAAATTTTATCGATGTCGGCTTCGAGCATGTATTTCTGCTGCAAAACCCGCTCAATCTTGCAGTTTCCGACGTGTTTGACACCTATATTTACAGAGTCGGCGTTCAGCAGGGTGAATTCAGCTACACGACGGCGGTCGGTCTGTTCAAATCGGTCATCGGGCTTGTATTGGTGCTTTCCGCGAACGCCATTGCGAAACGGTCGGGAAAGGAGGGCGTGTACTAATGAATATTCGCCGATTATCCGGCAATGAAAGGTACGTCGATATTTTCGTATACTCGGTTCTTATTGTATGGGGGGCTGCAATCCTATTCCCGCTGCTCTATGTGCTGATGACGTCGTTTGCCACCGAAAATGAATATTTGACCCGAGGCTTCTTCGTTATACCGAGAGAGTGGACGTGGGACGCGTATTTGTACCTGCTCGCGAACGACGGTTTCTCGCAAAGCTTCCTGAACGCCGTCATTATTACTGTCGTAGGAACGGCAATCAGCATATCGGCCACGACACTGATGGCATACGGCTTGTCCAAAAAGTGGTTCAAAGGACGGAGCGCCATCAACTTCATGGTCGTCTTCACGATGCTGTTCTCCGGAGGCATGATTCCGACCTATCTGGTCGTCAATGAGTTCGGGTTGATCAACACGTTTTGGTCCCTTTGGCTTCCGGGGGCGATCGCGCCGTTTTATCTGATCGTCATGCGGAGCTTCTTTTCATCGATCCCGTACGAGCTGGAAGAATCGGCGCGCGTAGATGGCTGCGGGGAATGGAGAATGTTCTTCAGCATTATGCTTCCTCTGTCCAAGGCCTCCATCGCCACCTTCGTGCTATTTTATATGGTCGGCTATTGGAACACCTATTTTTCGGCGCTGATCTATTTAAACGATTCCGACATGTGGCCTCTTCAAGTGTTTCTGCGGCAAATGCTCGTGCTGAATCTGGACATGGAACAAACTGCTTCCTTGTTTCAACAAGAGATCGTATATACTCCGGGTGCGAAAATGGCTGCGATTGTGCTCTCGGCTTTGCCGATGATGATCATATATCCATTCCTACAGAAGCATTTCAATAAAGGCTTTCTGCTCGGTTCGGTGAAGGGCTGACGGTTTATGAATGAGGAGGAGACTTAAGTTGGCATTTATCATTGACAGAAAAACGACTTACCGCATTCCGCCCCATCCGTCTTCGCCGGTCCGCCACGTTTGGAAGATGGTAGAGAGAGACCACGCGCAGGTACTGGGCGCCGTTCCGAGGCATGTATTGGGAGCGGATGAACCGGCTGATGTCGTCATCCGCTATGCGGTATCCCAAGACCGGTGCCCGGACAGACCGGAGGCGTTTTGCTTCCGCTTTGTGAAGGACGGCGGCAGAACGACTCTGCATATTGCGGCGGCCGACGATCTCGGACTGGTCTACGGCATGCTCGAGTACAGCGGAAAGTATCTCGGCGTCGATCCGTTCTGGTTCTGGGCGGACCTTTCTCCCGAGCGGCGAAGCCGGATCGAGATTCCTGAGGGCGATTACGATTCGCCAGAACCGTTCGTCCGGTTTCGCGGCTGGTTCGTCAATGACGAGGTGTGCCTGATCGGGTGGAAGGAGGAGTACCCCCCGACCAGCGAAGTATGGGAGCCTGTCTTCGAGGCGCTGCTGCGCTGCGGAGGGAATATGGTTATCCCCGGCACCGACCTGCCAAAGCACGGCGTGCATGCGGATGTGGCCGCGGAGATGGGGCTGTGGGTTACCCACCACCATGCCGAGCCGCTGGGCGCCGAGATGTTTCTGCGGGCATATCCCGGTAAGAAAGCAAGCTATCAAGAGAACCCGGAGCTGTTTGAGACGTTATGGGAGAAAGCGATTGAGAAGCAGAAGGACCGTAACATTGTTTGGGTTCTTTCATTCCGCGGGCAAGGCGATCAGCCTTTTTGGGTTCAGGATCCCGCATTCGACACGCCTGAGAAGCGCGGTGAAATGATCAGCCGCGTCGTGCGCAAGCAATACGATATGGTTCGCGCAAAGGTAACCGATCCGTACTGCTGCGTGGCGTTCTATGGGGAGATCTCGGAATTGTACAAAGCGGGTCATATCCATATTCCGGACGATATCATCAAGATTTGGGCGGACAATGGATACGGCAAGATGGTATCCCGCCGCAACGGCAACGAGAACCTGCGGGTACCGTCTTTACCCGAGCTGCAGGACAAAGGCAAACACGGCATTTATTATCATGTGACGTTTCACGATCTCCAAGCTTCCAATCATTTGACGTTGTTCCCGGCTCCGGCCAGTCTGATCAGCGGAGAGGTGGAGCAGGCGTTTCGGGCCGGAGCTAACGACTACGTGCTCGTTAACAGCGGCAACATTCGGCCGCATGTCTATACGCTGGACTTGATACGGGAGCTGTGGACGCAGGGGGAAGCGGATACAGAAGAGCATCTTCAAACGTTTGTCCGTCGGATGTTTCCCTCGGGTTCGCCGGAGATCGCCGCGCTGTTCCGTGAATATGCGGGGCGGACAGTTCCGTACGGCCCGAACGAAGATGACCGGGCGGGAGATGAGTTTTATCATCATCCGGCCCGCCAAATCGTCGGACACTGGCTTCAGGGGAAATCGGATCAACCGCATGCACGGTTAAATTGGGCAACGGGCGTCTTCGATTTTCCGGAGCAAGTCGAGTGGTTTCGGCGGAAGTGCGCCGAGGCCGTTCCGGGCTTGCGCGAGCTGAGGGAGCGGATTGAACAGCTGCTTCCCGAGCTCGCGGAACCGGATCGCCTTCGGCTGAAAGATCATTTGCTTTTGCATGTAGAGCTTCATCTGTCCGGCTGCGAGGGCTTTGAGGCGTTGGGACAATCGTACTCCGCTTACCGGAACGGCAACTATCCGCTGGCGTTTGTGTATGCTTCGCAGGCGATGTGGAACTATCGGAGGGGGCGGGTCGCGCTGCAGGAAGCCGAACACGGGAAGTGGGCGAATTTCTTCCGCGCGGACTGGCTGACGAATATCGATAGCACGGTGCAAAACATGGACACGCTTCGGCGCTGGCTTCGCATGCACGGCGACAGCCCCGATTTCTTCGCGTGGTACAAGCATTTTCTGATGCCGGAAACGGAGAAATATATTTACTTGGAGAACACGCACCGCAATCCTCTCTCAGATGATGAGCTAGCCCAGAGGCTGGCGGACAAGTTCGGCGTCTGATAGGTTAAATGGCTCAAGCCTGCCGGCCGAGTCATCGAAGACAATACGCATTTGAATGAGCAAGGTGCGGAGGCTGTCGCACGAATGGTGGCTGATGCCATCCACAACCTGAATCTGAATATTGGTTAGTCCCTTAAATGAGCATAAAGACAAGATAGGAAGGACTTGGTGCCTTCCGTTCTTGTTTTTTGACGCTGAAAGAGAAGCTTTCAACTTTATGGATTCTTAAGCAAGTGTTGAATGGAGCAACTGCAATTACAAAAGAAAATCGGAAACTAGGCAGTTGCCTCATGGATGCTGCCTTGGTTTATATTAGGAGCAGATTAGATGCCGATTACTACAATATCATCTTACCCGGTTCCAGTGCTTAGGGGCGATTACCCTGATCCTTCAATTGTGCGTGTAGGTCAAGATTATTACATGACACATTCTTCTTTTATGTATGCGCCTGGACTATTGGTATGGCATTCCCGCAACCTTACTGATTGGGTTCCCCTTTGCCATGCGATCCAGACCTATATGGGGGATATCTGGGCTCCGGACCTCGTTTATGCGGATGGTCGCTTTTACATTTATTTTCCTGCAAACGATACGAATTATGTCGTATATGCCGATAAAGCGGAGGGACCATGGAGTGAACCAATTGATCTGCACGTAGGCGGTATTGACCCGGGGCATCTGCTTGGAGCCGATGGACAGCGGTATTTGTTTCTAAACTTCGGAAGGGTGGTATTGCTAGCTCCGGATGGCCTTTCCGTCACCAACGATATTTCCGAGATTTATGAGGGTTGGCCGATCCCGGAGGAATGGGCTACGGAAGGACACGCTCTTGAATCCCCCAAGTTGTTAGCACGGGGCGGTTTTTATTATATGGTTAGTGCACAAGGAGGAACAGCTGGTCCTGCAACAAGCCATATGGCTGTTGTAGCTAGAAGCGAGAATCCTTTAGGACCGTGGGAGAACTCCCCTTATAATCCTCTTGTGCATACTTGGTCGAAGGATGAACGCTGGTGGTCCAAGGGTCACGGCACGTTGGTCGATACGCCGAACGGAAAGTGGTATATCGTCTATCATGCCTATGAAAAGGACTTCTGCACGCTCGGAAGACAAACCTTGCTGGAGCCCATCGTTTGGACGGAAGACGGTTGGCCTTCGTTAGCGATGAACGCGGATGGGCAGTTAAAGACAACGGGAGATACTTCTCTGGATCTTTCCGACGATTTCCGAGGAGCCACACTCGGCTGGCAATGGCGATTTTACAAGGAACTGGACCCTGAACGTTATTACGTAGGAGGGGGCGTCTTGAAGCTGAGGGCTAAAGGCGAGTCGCCCTCGGATTCAGCACCTCTATTATGTATTCCGCTTGACCATGCCTATGAATCCGAGGTTCAAATCAAGGTCGGACCTGAAGTGGAAGCAGGGCTGCTTCTTTTCTACAACGAACGCTGTTACGCAGGAATCGGTTTTACGGAGCATGGTATTTTTCGGCTTCGGCGTGGCTCCAAAAGCGCTCCTGGGCGGGGCCAGGGTAGTCGGCTTTATTTGAAAATTAGGAATGAATGCAACACGGTCATCATGTTCTACAGTACCGATGGAGTAGAATGGACACGGTTTCCGGCAGCATTGGAAGTATCGGGTTATCATCATAATAACTTTGGCGATTTTATTAGTTTACGGCTTGGAATTTATGCAGCTGGGAACGGCGAGGCCGAAATTTCCGGATTTCGATATCAGGCGATTAAAGAGTGATGGAGAAAGCATTTGTAGAACAAGCGGGACTCCCCCGTCTAGCGGCTATAACGGTCATCCGGTCATAAATGATACGTCAGTTCAATTAAGCTAGCGGCAGTCTAAGACTTTTTTCAAGTCCTAGACCGCCGCTAGTGCTAGAGGCCGGCGTCAGACGCAGGGTTTTAGAATTTGTATGATTCCCCGTCATCCGGCACTAGAACAGTAGAGGAGATGCCTTTTTCTTGAATAAAGCTCTTTAATTCGTTTCTTGATAATGTCCAATGATTTACAGCTTCCATATGGCTAACAACAATTTTTGCTTTTGGGGCAGCCTTATACACTTCATAAATATCATCTTCTCCCATGATTAGTGAGCCGCTCCCAACGAATTGATTATCTCCGCCATTCACAACAATAATTCCCGGTAACTGTGTTTCGATTACTTCTTGAATAGCTTCATACCATATAGTATCTCCAGCTACATATAGCGTTTTTTCATTTGGATGCTTGAAGACAACGCCGCAGACCAGACCAGCAACTTTTAATATTTCTCCCCTTCCGTGTTCGCCTTTTGTTTTTATTAATTGAATACGCTTAAAAATTGTATCTTCTCTTAAAACTTCAACATTTTGAAAACCGGCGTTTCGGACCTCTTTGGCATCTTCTTCATTTTGTACAAACATTTTGATATCTTTCGGCAAGGCCTCTTTGGCAGCATCATCAAAGTGGTCTAAATGTAAATGAGTTACAATTACAGCATCCACATTTGTAATAGTGTCTAGTGATGCAGGCAGGCTTACTAAAGGATTAAATCGATCATCTTGTCTTAACGAGTTGGGGAAAGGCGGGTAAGTGCCCTTATCTGCCAAGAAGGGGTCAATCAAAAACTTAATCCCTGCATATTCAACAGCCAAAGTCGCATTTCTAATTTGAGTAACTCTCATATTTACATCTCCTTACGTTTCGTATGTCAAGTTTAAACGATGAACAATTCCATTTACATGGATAGAATCAAGTCTTTTTATCGATTGGCTTGAATATTGAAAGGGGAACTTTTTATTTTTATTAATATAGGAACCTTCACCGCGTATCAAGTCGGGGTAGAAGGTTCCTTTCGTTAATGGATGAGCTATTTCCGTTTACTCGTTGATGGGGGCAAAATATCCATGCTGAACAGCTTGTCTCACCCACTCTACGAGCGGGGTGCCGGGTGCAGCGATACGCAACTCGTCAATTACTTGTTCAGGCCTGGGCAGAAATTTATTATTTAATCCAATCCATTTGTACGAGTCGGCGAGGCCTGCTGCTGTTTGCTTGCCCAGTACTGGAGCTAGCGCTTCTTCGAATGCTTCTACTGGGAGAGAAAAAAACTGTATCTTCCGATTCAATGCGGCACTGAATTGCTCAGCCAGTTGATTTCCGGTCAGAGCCTCAGGTCCTACGATAGGCAATGTCTGCCCTGCTCTGGATGGTTAAGCGCATATGCTCCGTAAGCAGCCGCATCTTCCATGCTAATCCAGGCGATTGCAGAATCGGCTGGTACAGGATAAGCTAGTGTTTGGTTGCCTACAACGCCGGGGATAAGGAAGTTTTCCATATAAAATGTAGGTTGAAGGATGATAGACGGAATGCCGCTTTGCAACACATAAGCAATTAATTCTCTCTTCATATCATAGGCAGTGACACCTGTATCATCATTTAGAACGAGACCGCTGGTATTAAAAACGATAAGCTTCACATTTGCATGTTTGGCGGCATCGACGGTATTTCGGATGAATTGGCGATTACGCTCCAGATCATAGTTCACCGGCAACAGCAGGAACACTTTGCTGACTCCCTCATGAGCAGAAGTGAGACTGTCTGCATCTGACAGATCTCCAACAAAGGCAGTAAAGCCTTGCTCTTGAAGCCGAGAGGCCTTGTCCGAACTTCTCACGATCGTATGAACGGTATATCCTTCTTTTAGAAGATTGCGGGCGATTGCACCACCTTGCACGCCGCCAGCTCCATAAACCAATATTTTTTCCTTCGTTTCCATTGTTGATCATCCTTTCGTTTACTAAAAGTAATATAGTGATTATAGTTAAATAATATAGGTTTAAATTCAAATTTATAAGTACGCACATTAAGGATATGTAGTATCCTAAAGGATACCATTAAAAAGGAGGGGGACCAGAGTGGATAAACAACAAACGATAGAATGTCCGGTTTGTCCGGTTGAATATACGGTCAATATGGTTGGAGGCAAGTATAAGCTAGTCATATTGCATAAGCTTGCGATTCATGGGGTTAAGCGGTTCAATGAATTAAGAAGAGAATTTCCCAATATTACGCAGCGTACGCTCACTCGTCAACTGCGTGAGCTCGAAAGCGATGGCCTGATTAGCCGGCAAGTGTATTCTGAAATCCCACCCAAGGTTGAGTATTCGCTATCAGAGACGGGGAAGAGCCTTTATCCTATCCTTCTCCAAATAGAGAATTGGGGCCTGAACTATATCGCAAACAACCCCAAATAATGTAATGCTGCGTACACGTTTGTTTCAGCGTTATGTAAAAAGTTTGCGGGTCTATAGGCGTCAAAAAAGTCCCCGCCTGTTCATGATGGGGACTTTGATATTTTAGCAATGCAGGGTCCTCGATTAAGTTACAAAGATTCACCTGTAACGATTTGATGCTGCAACAGCAATACATTCAAATGCTTATTGAGATTTCCATTGATTTCTTCAAGCAAGCAATTCACTGCCGTTATTCCGATTTCGCTTACAGGATATCGTACGGAGCATAGTCTTGGAGAAATATACTTTAACATATCGATATCATCGAAACCCATGAGGCCTACCTGTCCAGGAACTCTTATTTTGTTTTTCTTAAAATAACTTAGCACTTCTAATGCATAGATATCCGCAGGGCAGACAATTGCTTTTTTCGGCTGGGATTCCAGATCCATTTGGCTGATGACATGGATATAATCCGAGTCCATAATGACAAGCGGTTCCTTTTTTCCCATCTCCAATAAACCCTCGCGACATCCGGCCAGCCTTTCTTCCAGTGTGTAGAGATTGACCTCGCCTCTGTACGCTAATGGAGGACAAACATATATAATTTGTTCATAGCCTTGGCTTACAACATATTTCACAGCGTCTTTCATCGATTCACGTTCGTTAATGCCCACATAGGTCCACCTGCCGGAAATACGATTTCCGATTGTGACAATGGGAATGTTTAAACCGGTTAATTCTTCTTCAAATTCATGTCCGAATTGGACACTGAACATGATAATCCCGTCTACTTGCCGGGTTTTGAAATATTCCAGTGCTTTCCTTTCATGTTCGGGAGTGTTATGGGTAAATATAGGAAAAACGATATACCCGAGCTCCCTGGCTTTGACTTCAATGGCATTCATTAATTGTGCGAAATATGGATTGCGGACATCAAATAGAATGACGCCAAGCGTCATGGACCTGCCTTTGGCAAGGCCCCGGGCCAAATGATTGGGGGTATAGTTCAGCTCCTTCGCAGCTTTGAGAATCAATGTTTTCGTCTTCTCGCTAATGCCCGGCCTTCCGTTCAACGCACGGTCGACGGTTCCTTCCGAAACCTGGCAAATCCGGGCGATATCTTTAATGGTGACTGTCATATCCGGCTCCTTTTATACTAATGAACGTGTACGCACACGAAACCAATTTTTAAATATTTTATAATAGGATGTCAGTAATAGCAAGGGATTAGAAACATTTCATTATTTTTATTGACATAAAAAGCTATTCAAGATATATTGCAAGTGTGTTGACAACCGTGTGCGCACACGTAAATTATCTGATCATGGAGCGTGGAAGAATGTCTAGGTTGGAGATTAACCCAAGAAGAGTACTTAGCAAAAGAGATAAGAAAATTTTTGGTCACTTTCTGGAGCATTTTCATCGTCAAATCTATGGCGGAATCTTTGATCCGGCGTCCGCGCTTTCCGATAGCAGCGGATATCGTCAAGACGTTATGGAAGCATTGAAACAGATTGAGGTTCCGATTGTACGATGGCCAGGCGGCTGCTTTGTTTCTGCCTACCGCTGGAAAGATGCGATAGGAAAGCAGCGTTCGCCTTACTTTGATAAGGCATGGCGGGTAGAAGAACCGAATCTGTTCGGCACGGACGAATTTATTGGATATTGCCGTTTGATTGGCGCAGAGCCTTATATTTGCACGAATGCC
The DNA here is from genome assembly GCF_000422465.1 of Paenibacillus harenae DSM 16969. Lineage (GTDB taxonomy): Bacteria > Bacillota > Bacilli > Paenibacillales > Paenibacillaceae > Pristimantibacillus > Pristimantibacillus harenae. The sequence continues at coordinate 146,125 of NZ_AULV01000016.1, forward strand.
GGAACCGGGTCGCCGGAAGAAATGAGCGATTGGGTTGAATACTGCAACCTCCCTTCCGAAGGAAAATGGGCGAAGCTCCGTATTGAAAACGGCCATCCCGAGCCTTATAAAGTGAAATATTGGAGCATCGGCAATGAAAACTACGGCGATTGGGAAATGGGCGCCAAGAATCTTAGGGAATGGGGGCGTTTCGTAAAAGAATCGGCCAAAATGATGAAGCGGGTTGACCCTAACATTGAACTGCTGGCAGCTAGCATTTCGGATTTGGATTGGAATCTGAATTTGCTGCGGGAAGCAGGGAATGATCTGGATTGGATCTCGATTCACGACTATTGGGATCATCTGGGCCAAGTCAACGATTTATCGGATTATGAAACTTGTATGGCGTATTCCATGGAAATTGAGAAACCGATTCTCAAGACGAAACATATTCTCGGCTCACTCGGCTATTTGGGCAAAATTCGTATTGCCTATGACGAATGGAATCTTCGAGGCTGGCATCATCCGGATATTAACTCCGGAACCGAGGATTATATCACCCCGAGGGATAAAAACGACATCAATTCAAGCTACACCATGGCGGATGCTGTGTTTACGGCTTGTTTCTTAAATCAGTGCCACAAGCATAGCGATGTCGTCGGAATGGCGAATTTCGCTCCGACCGTCAATACACGAGGAGCCGTCTTTACGCATCAAGAAGGGATCGTCTTGAGATCCAGTTACTTTGTGTTTGAGCTGTATATCCGACATCTGGGGGATATCGTCGTTGACTCCTGGCTGTCGGTAAATTCGGCTTTCGATGTGGAGAAGTCCGGCAAGTCAACAAGCGTCCCGCATGTCGATGCAGTCGCCACCAAACGGACGGGAAGCGAAGATCTGAGAGTTGCTTTGGTCAACCGCCATCCCGATCGGGCGGAAACCGTTTCTCTGCAGCTTGGCCGTGCAATCCAGTATTCGAATGCGGTGCTTTATAGTGTGGTCGGCGATTCGAAAGACGCTTACAACGATATCGGGAAAGAACAGGTTCGTGTCGTGGAACAGCCTATGAGCTGGAATACGCAATCTGATCTTACTGTCGAACTTCAGCCCCATTCGGTAAACGTTTTGGTCATTACTTAGCTGAAAAGCAAATCCACTCCTAACCGGTTGCCGCGGCAGCCGGTTATTTGTATGGGGAAGGAGAGCTGAAATATTATGAGCAGGGTAATAACGGGCTAGCGATTTCTAATGAAGGTTTTGTAAATGTCGGTGAAAGAAAGCGGCCATGCGCTTTATAGGTCCCTTTATGTCATTTGAACCATTCACCACCCGCTCGAAAAGTTGTCGAGTAGTTACATAGATGGACAAAATCTTTATATTTTCCAATGGTCCTCTCTTGTGCATGCAATTAATTCCAAAATATATCCATAAATTTACAACGATTTATAACATTCATTTACATAAACCTTTATTATAATTACATGCGGGGATGACACTAGTTTAATACATAAGCGTTTTAATAGAAAGAATCCAAGCTAAAAGGAGTCGATGAAATTGGACAAGGAACAACTCTTTAATGATCTGGAAAAACAGTTGCGGGAAGGCAAGATGGATCGCCGCGATTTTTTGCAGGCAACAGGAAAAATCGCACTCGCATCGCTCGGTTTGACGATCGCTGCTTCGCTTAAAGGGGGGGCTGTCGATGCAGCGCCGAAATTTACGGCTTATCCATTTACTTTAGGGGTAGCGTCCGGCGACCCTTGGCCGGACAGCGTTGTGCTGTGGACCCGGCTTGCACCCGACCCTTTGAATGGCGGAGGCATGTCCGGCAGCGACGTCCCGGTCAAATGGGAAGTGGCAAGCGACGAGAATTTCCGCAAAGTCGTACGTCAAGGAGCAGGCTTTGCCAGAGCCCAGCTTGGGCATTCGGTGCATGTCGAGGTGGATAGACTGGAACCGAACCAAGTCTACTACTACCGCTTTCAAGCCGGAAAGGAAGTCAGCCCGACAGGCCGTACGAAGACGCTGCCTGCATACGGATCTCACGTTTCGAAAATGACGTTTGCTTTTGCTTCCTGCCAAAACTACCCGCAGGGATACTATACCTCTTACCGCCATATGGCGGCGGAAGAATTGGACCTGGTCTTTCATCTGGGCGATTACATTTACGAAGGCCCCGGTCCAGCACCAACTACTTCAAGCCCCCGGTACCATAACGGCCCCGAAATATTTACACTTGAGGATTACCGCAACCGCTATGCCTTGTACAAAAGCGACAGCGACCTGCAAGCCGCACACGCCAATTTCCCTTGGGTGGTTTCGATGGACGACCACGAAGTCGAGAACAACCATGCCGGTCTGATCCCTGAGGCTAATCAGCCAATCGAACCTTTCCTGGTCCGCAAAGCTGCGGCATTCCAGGCCTATTACGAAAATATGCCTTTAAGAAGTTCTTCCCTGCCGAGCGGTTTTACCATGCAGCTCTACAGACAATTTATTTATGGTGACCTGGCTAATTTTCAAGTACTCGATACCCGCCAATTCCGTGATGATCAAGCGAGCGGCGACGGACGCAAGCCCCCGACACCAGAATCCGCGAGTGAGGATCGCTCGATTATAGGCGAAGAGCAGGAGAAATGGCTGCTTTCAGGTCTCGATCAATCGATAGCGCAGTGGAATATTATTCCGCAGCAGGTATTTTTCTGCGAGAGGGACTTCATGATCGGAACCGGGGACGAATTCAGCATGGATGCATGGGACGGCTACTCCGCCAACCGCGACCGGATTCTTAATTTTGCCAAACAGAAAGGACTTTCCAACCTTGTAGTCCTCACAGGAGACGTTCACTCGAACTGGGCCGCCGATATTAAAGCGGATTTCAACAACCCGGATTCCGAGATCCTCGGAGCTGAATTTGTCGGCACCTCCATCACTTCGGGAGGCGACGGTTATGATATTACCGACGCTCAAATAAACATACTTACGGAAAATCCGCATATCAAGTTCTACAACAACCAGCGCGGCTATGTGCGCTGCACCGCTACTCCTGAGAGCTTTCAGGCGGATTACCGTATTGTTCCGTATGTTTCACGTCCTGGAGCGCCGATCACAACCCGCGCTTCCTTCCTGATGGAAAAGGGCAAACCGGGATTACAGAAAATTTACGACGGTGCGGTCACAGTGTAAGGAACGTACCGGAATGAAGCTCTTCCTATAAGAAAACCATCAGCCACGGCATCCGAAAGCCGTGGCTTGTTCTTACCCGGTGAATTCGGAACCGCCAATGACGGCGGCTTTTTGTTTTCGTCACCGTCACTGTTTCGTCGATTCAGGATTCGCTTAGTAGCTCAACCCCCAATCATTTTGTGTTCCTTTTAAAGACTTCCACCTCATACGGTTCTAACTGCAAAATATTATCAAATCTTCGGCCGGTCAATACGCCTTGCCCCGGTGCGGGAATGGGTACGCGCTGCACAGAAGATGTCGTATTCACATAAATCGAATAGTCTCCGACCCGACGCGCAGCTACGCCTTGCGGCGTTTCCGGTCCTTTGTTCATCTGGAGCTCCGTGTAATAATGGGCAAACAATGCTTGCATGAGGTCAATATTCGCCGGAACGGCCGCATAGACCGCTTGACCCTTGCCGTAGGAGTTGACGGTTATGGCAGGCAGCTCATTCTCCAAGTCGGTAAATGTAGCCAAAACCTTCGCCGTGGCAGGCTCCAGAATTTCATAATAAGTAATCGGAATATCCACTACGTGATCGGCAATCTTGATCTTCGGGTTTTCACGCCGAAGGTTCATTTTTTGTTTCTGAAGTCCGCCTTCATTCGTATCGGTATGATGGTAAATCGGACGTTCGAACGCGTTGGAGCGAATGCCGAATACATCGCTAAGCCTTCCGGGCATCGTTGTGCCGAATACGCGGTTGTGCTCATCCACTTTGGCGGAGTAAGCCGTCATGATGACCGTTCCGCCTTGCTCTACGAAGCTTCTGATCGAATTTGCGGATTCTTCATCCATGATGCAGTGGCCGGGAACAAGCAGAAGCTTGTATTCTTTCTCGATTTTGCGAAGATCCACGATATTACAGTCGACATTATCTTCGCACAACGTCAGGAAGGTCTGCATCATTTGATCCAGATAGGCGGTTTTGTAATGCCCTCTTTGATTCTGGGACACCTTAAACGATTCGAAGGAGTAAGCAAGGGCGATTTCCGGTTTGGGCAAATAGGGAAGCTCTAAACCCGTATGTTTCAGCTCCTGCATCTCATAGGCGAATTGACGGAATTCACCCCATTTTCTTCCGGGTAGTCCGTCGTGATCAAGCAGTCCGAAGATGTACTGCTCTTCGCCGCCTAACATCGCTCTCCATGTCCAAGCGCATACGGCTTCCGAGCGGAACAGCAAGGATAGGTAAGCGTACATGCGCAGCGCCCCTTTCGGAGGTGCATAGGCTCCATAGGAGCCGGTCTGGAATTCCAGACACCATACCGGCTGATCCGTCTCTGCGATCCGGTGAATCGTCGTAAAGCATGTCCCGAACAGCGCGTTTCTGTCCTCAGGGTTAACGCCAGGGTAAAATCCGATTCCCGGTATATCGAAGATTTCCCGATAACCTTTCAAATAGTCAAAACCGAGCACAGGATTTTCTCCCCAGTGGTTTGTCGTTTCCCGTGCATGGGGTGCATAGTTCCGAACAATCTCGTTTAATCCGCTTAGAAAGGAAAGCTGCTCGTCCGAAAAGAAGCGCCACATATCCAGCATCCTCTCCGGAGCTCCGTTCACATCTCCGGAAACGGGGAACTCAATATCCTCGAAGCTGTTCAGTTTGCGAGACCATCTTTGAGCAGCCCAAGCCGTATTCAATTGTTCAATGCTGCCGTATTTGGTTCTCAACCACTGCACGAAGCGCTGGCGAGCTTCGTCCGAGAATGTCGGTATGCCGCTTCCTACCTCGTTGCATAACCCGAACGCATACAAAGCGGGATGGTTGGCATACCGTTCGGTTAGTACCTTTGCGAATGTGTAGGCAAATTCCTGAAAGACCGGATGACCCACATCTTCATAATATCGATGCACCGCGTACAACCGATTCCGGTTTCTGTCGGCGAGCGTGATGGCGGGATATTTCTTGTGGAGCCATGTAGGCGCCGGACGGGTAGCGATGTCAAGAACGACCTTGATCTGCGCCTCCGCGAATAAGTCCATGACTTCATCGAACCAAGCGAAGGTATAATGGCCTTCCGACGGTTCGAAGCTGTCCCAGCACAAGTGTCCGAGACGTACCAGATTGAACCCGGCTTCCTTCATCAGCCGGATATCGGTCGGCCAACGCTCGGGAGCCCAATCATGGGGGTGGTAATTTGCTCCAACATAAATCATTTAGATCACCTTCCGTCAAGTTCTTTTTCCTCAGTCCAAAGACAGGACTATTACGCCGTTAGGAACGATGCCGCCTTCCGGCATATCCTCGGTCTCCCTCAGAAGCCGAGCTTTCTTCTGGTATGATATTTGAATTATTCCAAACGGAGCGTCGCCGCATCGATGCCTGCAAGCTTGAACATGCGCGAATCCTCGTTCCTGGCCGGCTTCACCCATTGATCGGGGTAGTATCGCCTCCTTGCCAAATTTTCGGTTTACTGACGTTAATCATCTTGTCTCACCTCGTATCCTATGATAAAACTGCATTAGACAATCATATTGTATGACCTGCAATTGCTATATCCTATATAAAATAACCGAAAACGGGTATAAAAATATGGAGGATTGCCATGAAGCGCCGCGTAGTTCCCGTCTCTCAGGCGGAGCTGCTACCCCTGCAGCTGGAAACGATCGGAATGCATACTGAAGAAGAAATAATTGAAAGGCCAAACGGGTATCCGTGCTTCCATTGGCTTCAGACGAGGGAAGGAGAGGGGGAGCTGTCGGCCAACGGTCAAACATGGAAAATGACGGCATGCTCGGGTGTGCTTCTGACCCCTGGAACACCCCACCGGTATGAGCCCAAATGCGGAAACTGGCGCAGCGGTTATATTACGTTTCAAGGGAGCATGGCTGCAAGCTTTGTGCAGAAGCTGGGGTGGAAAGAGGCTGAACGGTTTCAATGGGAGCCCGGCAACGACCGGATTTCGCAGCAGTTGAATAGCATGCTGAGTTTCTCCGAATCCGGGGGGGATCCGTCGGGGTGGCAAAGCTCGGTGGAAATGTACCGTTTCCTGACACTGCTTCGGACCGATGCCCGGACGGACAACCGGCCATCCATGTCGAAGCGACTGTCACGCATTCAGAGTCTGCTGGATTGGCTTGAAACCAGCTTCTCCGACCCGGGGATTGGACTTGCGGAAATGGCAACGCGGCTCGGCATCAGCGAACGGCAGCTGAACGAGAGGTTTCGGGAGCTGTTCGGCCAGACGGCATACGCATATCTGATTCAGCTGCGGCTTCATAAGGCGAAGGAATGGCTTCCATCCCGGCCGGATTTGACCATACGCCGCATCGGGGAGGCCGTTGGCTTTCGAGACGCCAGCCATTTCGTCGCCACATTCCGCCAGAAGGAAGGCATGACGCCGAATACGTATCGAAAGTTGTATGGCGCCGTTGGCACAATGTCGGAGCGGCGGCCGGATTAACGGGCTAATAGGTCCAAACGACCGATAAATCCGTTGAAGAAGATGCAATCTCTAACCGCGTTGTGTAACAAAAGCATTCGAATCCTATTCGGCATATTGCGCCGTAAATGAACTCAGCTCTTCCCAATACCCTCGGTCCGCTACTGCTAAATATCAAACATCTTATCAAATTGATATAAATCTAATCGTTGTTACGTATCCCTTCGTCTGATCCGTAAGTAGAATAAAGATACAGACAAGGAGGGGGCGCATAATGTTCGCAAGGATGTATAAATATCGCTGGCAGTATCTCATGATTTTGCCGGCGGTTGTATTGCTTTTTCTGTTCAATTATGTCCCGATGGCAGGCATCCAGATCGCGTTCAAGGACTTTGCGATCGGTTCTTCTATTTGGGGAAGTCACTGGGTTGGTCTGGACAATTTCTCTTTCGTCCATGATCCGCAATTCTGGAAAGTGGTTCAAAACACCCTGTATATTTCGGTTTTGAAATTCGTTTTTGGTTTTCCGGCGCCCATTTTTCTCGCGTTAATGATTAATGAGGTTACGCACCCGGTCTTTAAGCGGTTCGTACAGTCAGTCAGTTACTTGCCGCACTTTTTCTCCTGGATCGTGGTGGCCTATATCCTTCAATCCTTTCTAACTTTAGATGGCGGACTTGTAAACGATTTCATAGGAAAGCTGGGGGGAGAGCCCATCTTCTTCCTGGGCTCCACGGATTGGTTCCGTCCCATGATTGTTTCGAGCGGATTGTGGAAAGAGGTCGGCTGGAACACCATCCTCTACCTGGCGGCGATCTCCACGATCGATCCGCAGCTTTACGAAGCCGCGAAAGTCGAAGGTGCGGGTAAAATTGCGCAGATACGCCACATTACGGTGCCGGGCATCATGCCAACCATATCGATTGTTCTGATTCTAAGCATTCCAAGCCTGATCAGTGTGGGAATGGATCAAATCTATCCGATGATGAATTCGGCGAATCAGGAGGTAGCGGACGTTCTCGATACTTATGTGCTTCGCAATGGGCTCCAACAAGGCTACTTCGGCATGGCCACCGCCGTCGGTTTGGTGTCCTCGGTCATTGGTCTACTTCTGGTCGTGACGACGAATACGATCTCCAAGAAAATCAACGGAGAGGGGCTGTGGTGACAGATGAAAGCGACTGCGCTTGAACGGGTGGGACAAGGTCTTATCGTTGTCCTGATGGTACTGATGTGTATTTCGATTCTTTACCCATTTCTGTATATGCTGGCGATCTCGCTCAATACCGGCACGGATGCCGCAAGAGGCGGCGTATATCTCTGGCCGCGTTCGTTCACTTGGATCAATTACGAAATCGTTCTGGGCAACGAGGTGATCCGTCATGCTTATCTGGTCACGATCGCAAGAACGGTTGTCGGCACGTTCGGTGGGCTTGCCGTCACGCTTGCGGCCGCATACGGGTTATCGTATAAGCGGCTTCCGCTTCGAAAAGGCATTCTAACCTATGTCCTCATCACCATGCTGTTCAATGGCGGATTGGTCCCCTTCTATATTCAACTGGTTAAGTTGGGACTGGCCAATACCTTCTGGGTTTTTATCATCCCCGGTCTATTCTCGGCCTGGAATATGTTCGTCATGCTGAAATTTATACACGGCATTCCCGAAGCGCTGATCGAATCCGCCGAGCTGGACGGCGCAGGCCCGCTAAGGATCCTGCTTCAAATTATCGTACCGCTTTCGAAACCGATGCTTGCCGCACTCGGACTCTTTACGGCCGTGGGTCATTGGAACGACTGGTTCTCCGGCGCCTTTTTCGTCACCGACCAGAAATTGATCCCGGTCCAGACTTTCCTGCAACAGTTGCTGACCGCTCAAGACATTATAAGACAGACCGTCAGCTGCGTTCCATGCTGAAGCAAGAAACATCCGGCACTACCAATCTCATTGTGGGACAGCGAATCGGAACGATCAAGGATGCCGATCTCATCCTCGTTCTCGACGAAGGCAAGATCGCGGGAAGAGGCACACATCAGGAGCTGCTGCAGACTTGCGAGGTATATCGTCAGATCGCGAACTCTCAGTTATCGAAGGAGGAGCTCGAAATTGGCTAAACAACAGACCGCAACCAAACCAAACATCGATTTTAAAGGCACAATGGGCAAGCTGGTCGCGTATTGCAGGCCATACGTTCCTCTTATTGCTGCAGCTCTGCTGCTGTCCGTCGTGGGCACGATATTTACGATTATCGGGCCAAGTCAGCTGGAAGACATGACGGATCACATCACCGCGGGCTTAATGGGCGAGATCGACATGGACGCGATTAGCCGTATCGGTATTCTGCTTGCCGTCTTGTACGGATTAAGCGTCGTCTTCTCGTACTTCCAAGGCTACATTATGGCTACGGTAACGCAGAAGGTATCTCGAAGCTTGCGCACGCGCATATCGCAGAAGCTTAATAAGCTTCCGCTCAAATACTTCGATTCCACTAGCAACGGCGACGTGCTAAGCCGCGTCACGAACGATATCGATACGATCGGTCAAACGATGAATCAAAGCGTCGGGATGCTTGTGACGTCCGTCACGATGCTGGTCGGCTCCTTGGTTATGATGTTCTATACGAACGTATGGATGACGCTGACGGCGATCTTGTCGACGTTTCTGGGATTTGCCTTCATGACCGTGATGATCAAAAAATCGCAAACGCATTTCGTCCACCAGCAGGCCAACCTGGGAGCGATGAACGGCCATGTCGAGGAAATCTTCTCGGGCTACGATGTCGTTAAGGTCTATAATGCGGAGCGGATGGCGAAGGAAAAGTTTAACGAGATCAACGATAAATTATATGACAGCTCATGGAAGTCGCAATTTCTATCCGGCATGACGATGCCGCTCATGATGTTCGTCGGAAACTTCGGCTATGTGGCGGTATGTATTGTCGGCGGAGCATTAGCGATGAACGATCACATATCGTTTGGGGTTATCGTCGCCTTCATGCTCTATGTCAGACTGTTCACGCAGCCAATGGGGCAAATCGCGCAGGCCGCGACAAGTCTGCAATCGACCGCTGCCGCTTCCGCACGCGTATTTGAATTTTTGGAAGAGAAAGAGCTTGAGGACGAGAATCATAAATCGAAGATGCTTGAGGACGTTAAAGGACAAGTCGAGTTCCGGAACGTTACGTTCGGGTATGATCCGAGCAAGCTGATCATCCACGATTTCTCGGCCCGCGCTTTGCCCGGCCAGAAGATCGCCATTGTTGGACCGACGGGTGCGGGGAAGACGACGATCGTCAATTTGTTAATGCGATTCTACGAGTTGAACGGCGGAGAAATTGCCATCGATGGCGTTCCGATTCACGAGCTTCCCCGGGAAAACGTTCATGAGCAGTTCTGTATGGTGCTGCAGGATACGTGGCTGTTCGAGGGGACGATCAAAGAAAATATCATCTTCAACAAGCAAGGCGTTACCGATGACGAAGTGAGGGACGTCTGCAAGGCCGTCGGTATTGACCATTTTATCCGGACCTTGACGCATGGCTACGACACCGTATTGAACGAGCAAGTGAACCTTTCCGCAGGGCAGAAGCAGCTGATCACGATTGCGAGAGCGCTCATTGCGAACGCCCCGCTGCTTATCCTCGACGAGGCGACGAGCTCCGTCGATACGAGAACGGAGCTCCTCATACAGGAAGCGATGGACCGACTGATGGCGGGACGAACCTCGTTTGTTATCGCTCACAGGCTGTCCACGATCAAGAATGCCGACATGATTCTCGTCATGAAGGACGGCGACATTATCGAGAGCGGCAATCATCGGGAACTGCTTGCGGCGAACGGCTTCTACGCCGAATTGTACAACAGCCAGTTCGAGACTGCGGAAGCGGTTATATAGCGGAGAACTATACGTGTGAAACACATTTAGACAAGTTAGAGGCTGGACCGATCAGATAGCGGTCTGGCTTCTTTTTTTAGAGCGAGTTAGCGGGTGCGGAAAAGTATATGCAACTTAAACAACTTAATATTGGATTTTTGTCTATCTGTGAAAATGCGACATCTTCTACTCTCCATTTGTCGTCTTTGTACATAACATACCGCCGTCTGTATTTATATGATTATTTCTATAGACTGGCACTAGCAGATTGGGAGGAACAAGATGACGACCGAAATTTCATATTCACGTATGTATGAAAAAGGAAATTACGCCAGCGCCTACACGGAGGTTCCGGCTTCCGCTCCCGGCTTCGAATGGCGTGACGGTATGGTAAGCGGCAATGGCGAGAACGGTTATATCACCTCAGGTTCGCCTTATGCGGACTGCTTTATTTTTCAAAACATATGGTTCAACTACCCATCCAACCATCCCAGAGTGATTCCGGAGGAGTTGACAGGGCAGCTTGCCGAAGCCAGGCGGAACGTCTTTCATTTAAACGACCAATGGAAAATAACATTTCCGGACGGCACGACGAGAAGAAGAACCTTTTTTTACAGCTACCATCCCGGTCATCAACTCCGGCTTAGCATGACGAATAGCGGAAGCGTATCGGACTATGAGCGGTGGACGAATTATGAAACGGCGGAGACGGGAGTGCGCTACACCGATGAGCTTGGCTCATGGATTCGAACTTCGTTTACGTCCAGAGCGGACAACGTATCGATCACGAAGATAACGCAATCTTCCATCGGCGCAAAAATTAACATGGTGATCTCGATCGATGACATTTCGAATATGTGCAGAGCACAGAATGCCGCTTCCGAGGTTACGGCGCTTCAATATAAAAAGTTGGTCGGCCCCGATGCAGCGTATATCGCGCAGGTTGCGCATTATCCTTCCTATCCCGGGAGCGAGCTGGCCGGTGGCGGATACGCGGGGCTGACGCAGGTCATAGCGATAAACGGCGTTAAGAAGAGAGTGCTGCTCCCGGAAACGAACGAAACGATGAACGTCGGCACCGAGAAGAACCCTGCCATTAAAATCATGAACGCGGATGCCGTATATTTAATCACGCAGTCCGACCGAACGCATGAAATGGGCAGAATCGAAGATTTTTGCGGGATGCCGCAATACGCAATCGCCGATCAACTATATCGGAATACGAACGCCGTTGCCGGCAAATACAAGGACGCATCCGGTCATTTCGATTACGTCGCCGCCCTCGCGCCGCATGTCCGGAAGCACGCATCCGAATATAACGCTGTGAGCTTCTTCATTCACGGGGACGAAGCTGACAAGCACGTGGACAACCTGGCGCTGATCAACGCTCAAAAAGCGTCGGCGTCCAAAGTCAATCATGCGTTTATGGAGCAGGCGTACAACCAGGGACGGTATGCCATGATCTGCAGCGGCGGCTCCAGCGCGCCCCGCTTGTACGGGATGTGGACCGGGGAATGGAATCCCGGCTGGCGCGGCATCTACACCCTTGACGCCAACGTCAATTTGCAAGTCGCAGCGATGAATACGGGCCATTTAACGGAAGCGCAGCTTGGCTATATAACGTTTTTCTTGAGAAACGCACCGGACTTTGCCTACAATGCGCGGATGGCGTATGGGATGCACGACGCCTTGCAGGTGTCGGTCAACTCCGACGGCGACCGGGGCATGCATGTGGAGTATGACAACGACTATCCGTTTCAATACTGGAATGCCGGTGCCAGCTGGTGTTTACTGCCCATCTTTGAATATTGGCAGTGTTACGGCAACCGGCGGATTCCGATTCATGCCGGCATGAGGATCCATGATCTGCGGCCGCTTCTCGGCGTCAAGGACGGGGGCCTTTCCGATGAAGAATTCGCTCAACTCCTAAACAGAGGGTTTCTGGATCTGGAACAGGATATTTTGCTCCCTCTGCTTACCAAACAGGCTAACTTCTGGGAGCAGATTTGCACACCGGAATACTACACGGATATAAATGGAGATTCATGCTATCAGAGCGGCAAAACGGCGCTAAATCCCGGTGAAAAGTATTTGATTATTCCTGCCTATTCGCCGGAGAATAACCCGATCGGCTATAACAGCACGATTACGGCCAATGCCGTCATGGATATATCGGCAGCGCGAGACGGACTTCAGATGGTTATTATGCTTGAAAAGGCCGTAAAGCGAGACGGTTTCGAAGCTGCAATCGCCAAATGGGAAGGGTTGCTCTCACTGCTGCCGGATTACAAATACGACACTGACGGCGCTTTACGCGAATGGGCGATGAGCGAATATACGGAAAATAACAATCACCGGCATCTGAGCCATCTTTATGTGGCTTGGCCGGCCTATGAAACAAGGTACAACAGGGAATTAGCTCAAGCCGCGAAGATCGCTCTCGAGAACAGAGACAAATACAATACGCAGGATGCGACCGCGGGGCATGGCTGGGTGCATAAGGCACTTGTCCACGCGAGGTTGAAAAATGGCGACGGAGTGCTCTCATCGCTATTGCCCATGATGACGGAAACCGGCTATTACGTCTCCCTAATGACAGATCACGATACAAATCGGAGAAACAACACCTATTGCACGGATACGGCGTTTGGCGCCGTCGGGGCAGTGAATGAAGCGTTGCTATTCTCGAATACGGGCGAAATCGAGGTTCTTCCGGCATTGCCTTCCGATTGGAAAACCGGCTCCATACATGGACTCATGGCAAGGACCCGGGTAGAAGTTAAGGAGTTAACCTGGGATTTATTCACCAAAACGGTACGCGTTACGCTGTGTTCAAGCGAGAATGACAATATGATTAAATTACATGCAGGCATTCCTTGGACGGATGCCGCGATTAACGGCCATGCTGTAAAGGTGCTTCAGGAAGAGCGTGGAAAATATATCCGCTTGACGCTGATTTCGGGAATTGACGTTACGGTTGTATTTCAGTTGGCCTAATCCCTAGTAAAATCATGTCGGTTGTTAAAAGAGCCCTTGGCACTGGAAATCCGGAAGCAAGGGCTCTTTGAGTTGGTGAACATGAAGGGAAGAACCACCTTGAAAAAGGACACCAAAACCTGCGAAATGAACCGTTTTCACGAAATGTATGCGCTTTTATAATTTGAGTAGGAAGCGGCAGACAGGAAGCACACACAAAGCAAAACGAAAGGAGAGGCGAAAATCATTCAAAACGACCTATTTATAAAGCGGTTTCAAAGACAGCTCCCCTTCCAGCTGTTTGTATGGATCGGGCTCGCGTTCCTGCTGGTGTTCAGTTACATTCCGATGTTCGGCATCATTATCGCATTTAAAAATTATAAAATCTCGACCGGCATCGACGGGATTTTTACCAGTTCTTGGGCAGGAGTGACGCACTTCAAGGAATTGATCAACGACTATAACTTCCCGATGCTGGTACGCAATACGCTCGTTTTGAGCCTGTTGAAAATCGTTTTTTCGTACCCGATACCGATTCTGTTCGCCATCCTGCTTAGCGAAGTAAGGCATGTGTTTCTAAAACGGTTCGTGCAGACCGTCAGTTATTTGCCTCATTTCATCTCTTGGGTCGTCGTAACCGGCATCTCGTATGCCTTCTTCTCGTCGGGGTTCGGCATCTTCAACGATCTGCTGATATCCCTGCACCTGATCAAGGAACCGCTCAATATCTTAACGGATCCGAACTCGTTCTGGGGGCTAGCGGTTTCGACGGCGATATGGAAGGAAGCGGGGTGGTGGACGATTATTTTCCTCGCGGCGCTTGCCGGCATCGACCCGTCACTTTACGAGGCGGCGGAGATGGACGGCGCGAGCCGGCTAAGACGAATCTATCACATCACGCTGCCGGGGCTGAAGGGCGCAAGCATCGTTGTGTTGATTCTGACGATCGGAAGCATGCTGGGGGGAGGGCTGGTCGGATCGAACTTCGAGCAGTCCATGCTGCTTGGCAACGCCCTTAACAGCGAGAAGTCGCAGATCATTCAAACCTACGCGTTCACGATCGGCTTGGCGCAGGGGCGGTTTTCATTTGCGACGGCGATCGATCTCATGCAATCGGTCATCTCCGTTTTCTTGATCTTCACAAGCAACGCCATTGCGAAGCGCGTCTCGGGTACCGGGTTGTTCTAGCATCATAAGAATCAGGAAAGTGGTGAACCATCATGCGCCATAAAAAAACGACGGAAGACCGGGTACTGGACGCGATCATATCCGTTATTCTATTTATCGTCGTCTTCGTGACGCTCTATCCTTTCTACTACATCCTATTGATTACGCTTAATGCGGGCACGGACACCGCGATCGGCGGCATGTATTTGTGGCCGCGGCAATTTACGCTCGGCAACTATCTATACTTTCTCGAGGATCCGAAGTGGATCAGCGCGTTCGGAATTTCGATGCTGCGTACGATCGCAGGAACCGCTCTCGGGGTCCTGTTCACCGCCATTGTTGCCTACGGACTAGCCAAGCGCGATTTGATCTTCCGCAAAAGCTACTTCCTTATCGTCGTTGTGGCGATGAATTTCTCCGGGGGATTAATTGCCTTCTACATCGTGCTGAAAAGCCTGGGCTTAATTAATACGTTCGGCGTCTACGTCATTCCGGGGATGCTGAACCTGTTCTTCCTTCTGATCGCAATCACGTTTTTTACCGAAATACCCGAGGAGCTTGGCGAATCGGCAAGGATCGACGGCGCCTCGGAGGTCCGTATTTTCACCAAAATCATTTTGCCCGTTTCCATGCCGCTTCTGGCGACGATGAGCTTGTTCATCGGCTCCGGACAATGGAATGCATGGCTCGATTCGGCTTATTTCGTACAAGATGAGAGACTGCGAACGCTAACTTACCGCATGATGCAGGTGATTAATCAAACAATGGTTCCGTCGGGCGAGGCTCAGTCGGCAGCCATGTCAAGGTCCAGCGTAACGCCGTTCTCGATTCAAGCGACGGCGATGATCGTTTCCATCGTCCCGATTCTCGGCGTGTATCCGTTCCTGCAAAAATATTTTGTATCCGGCATGATGCTCGGCTCGGTCAAAGGCTGATTTTGAATTCGGTTTTTCGGTTGTCTTACTGATGGATAGCAGGACATCCTTAAAATAATAAAGATCATGGGGGTATAAAAATGAACAGAAGCTTTAGATTATTAATCGTTCTGGTCGCTGCGATGTCATTGGTTTTGTCGGCATGCAGCGGCAACGCCGGCAATGCGCCCGCAAACGGCGGCAAGGCCAATAACGGGGAGGAAAGTTCGACAGGGAATGGAGCCGGCGATAGCTCCAAGCCTCCTGTCGAGCTGACGATGTTCGTGGATGCCACCTGGTATCCGTTCCAGGACTGGACGGGCGAAATCCCGGAGGCCATTACGAAGGCAACCGGCGTCAAGCCAAAGGTGACGGTGGCAACCGACGACAAGCAGCTCGCCTTGATGGTAGCTTCGGGCGATTTGCCCGACATCGTCGTATCCTTTAACTTCAAGCTTATGTCGGACGGAAATTTAAGTTTGCCCTACAATGAAATCTTTCCGAAATACGCGCCAAGCGTGAAGTTCGACCCGGTCAAAGAGCTTGTCAACACGGTAAGCGACGGCAATTATTACGCGATCCGCAACGATTTCTCTTCTGAAGCGGAGTGGAAGGCCAATCCCTACGCCCATATGATGGTACCCGGATTGACCCTGCGCAAGGACATTTTGGAGGAGCTCGGCAATCCGTCCATCAAGACGATTGACGATTTGGATAAGGTGTTTGCCGCAGTCAAGGAGAAGCATCCCGACATGGTGCCGCTTATCTTGAACCCGAACTGGCAGCGGCCTTATTTCGATACCCAATTCGGCGCTGCGGGGGGCTTTGTCGACAAAGACGGCAAGATCGAATATTACCTGAGGCAGAATGCGACTCGCGATTCGATGCTCTATATAAACAGCTTGTACCGCAACGGGTTTGTTACTTCCGAGAATTTTGCCTACAAGAATGAGTCTGAAACCGAGCAAATGATGTTGGCCGGCAAAGGTTTTGCTTATACGTGGACTTATTCCGGCGCGGACCGTCTTAACGCCAGCGGTAAGGAAAGCGGTTTGGAATTCGTACAGCTTGCCGAGCCGCTTGGCGACAAGGCATCCGTCATCAGCACCGGAACCGGCGGACTCGGCGTTTATGTGACGAAGGATAACAAGGACGTGGAGGCGACGGTCAGATTCCTTGAGTACTTGTACTCGGAGGAAGGCTGGCGGCTGGCCGAATGGGGCATGGAAGGGAAGGACTGGACGTGGAATGAAGCGGGATATCCGGAGTTCAACTACAACGTGCAGGACTTGGAAGTTCTGAAGCAAAAAGGCGTGTATTGGTGGGGGGTGCCGACGGAAACCGGAGTAGGTATGGCTCTTAGCTCCTATAAAAGCGGATCGGAGACGACGCGACAAGGGGAGGCCTACTCCAAAATAACAACGTTTAACCCGGCCATCGGGATGATTAATCCGGATACCGACTCGCCCGAACAGATCATACGGACCAATATCGACAATATGGTGAAGACGGAGGTTGCGAAGGTTTATTTGGCGCCGACGAAGGACGAGGCTTTGAAGGCTTATGAGGAAATGCTGAAGAAGGCGGAGAAAATAGGCATAACGAAACTGGAGGCATGGGCGACCGAACAATATGGTCCGTTAAAGGAAAAGTATGACGCGTTGACGAAGTAACGCAAACCCTTTAAGCTCATAGGAAAAGCAGTCCCGCCAAAGGCTGCGCTCCTATGAGCTCCTTCGATTTTATACCCTATTTTCCAGGGGAGTGACGATTATGCGCATCAGCACCAAGATGATTATAGGTTATCTGTTTCTCGTCGTGCTCCCGTTCCTTGCTTTTGCGATCTTTGTTTATCATCAACTGCATGAGCGATTAATGACCCAATACCAACTAACCAATCAGCAGAATATTGAGCAGCAAGCCGCCAACCTCGAAGCCGGCATGTCCAAAATCGAGTCGTTGTATTCTATTTATCAGAACAATTCCGCGTTGATTGATTTTTTGCGGGGCGATTACGCGGATGACCGGGAGCTTATTTATTCGTTCCTGAAGGAAATCAGTCCCGCCTTCTCTTTCGCTTCCCTCGGGGAGCCGATGGTCGAACGGATCGTGGCGTATCCGAAAACCGAGAAGCGGCTGCTCTCCGTTCCTGAATTCGGGGACTATTCGGAGCTTGGCGGCTTGCTAAGCTCGGAGGATATGACAAGGCTCCGTCCTGACAAAGGATTGTGGAAGAAATCATTTGACTCGGCATCCGGTCCCGTCTTGAACTATTACCATAAGCTCTATAGCGACACGTATACCAGCGAGCTCGGGATTCTCCGAATTATGGTGAAACCGGCGCTAATCGAGGAATTTATTCAAGCGCTAAGCGCTCTGCATCCGAATAACGCGATCCTGCTGACCGGTCCGGAGGGGGAAATTGTCTACGCCGTCAGGGATATGCAGCTTGGCTCCGTGCAGCTCACGGATATTCAAGCGGCCATCCGGCGCGGGGAAGACAAGTCGTTTCTGGCAGACCGGGGGAAGCTGCTGGTGAATACGGTGCGGGCGCCGCGGCTTGGCTTAACCGTCGTCGAGGTGAACCGGCAGGACACCCTTTTTCAATCGATGTGGACCAAGCTCTGGTGGGCGGGTGCGGGAGCCGGGCTGCTTATTCTTCTATCGGTTTTCTATTACGTGCTTTTATCGTCGTTGACAAGACGGATCTTGCTGCTGTCCCGGCACATGAGGAAGGTCGGCCAGAATTTTCTCGGCAATCCCTATGCCGGCAAACCCGGCAAGGATGAGATCGGCTTTCTTATTTCGAACTATAACGCGATGATCGGCCGCATCGATGAACTGGTCAACCGCGTCCAAAAGGTGGAATTAATGAAGAAGGAGGCGGATTTCAAAATGCTGCAAGCGCAAATTCAGCCTCATTTTCTGTACAATACGCTGGAGACGATGCGAATGCTGGCCAGATCCAACCATGATCACAAGGTGGCGGAGATGGCATTTTCATTAGGCAATCTCCTGAGATACAGCTTATCCAAAACGGACGATACGACGCTGAAGGAAGAGGTTGAGCACATCCGTTCGTATATCGCGATTCACCAAATCCGTATGCGTGATTTAAATTTTGAATTCGAGTCGGACGATCGCCTCTTATCGCTCCGTTGCCCGCGATTTATTTTGCAGCCGCTTATTGAAAACGCTTTGCTTCATGGATTGTCCGGAAAGAAGGGAGGCAAGCAAATCGCCGTTCGGCTGACGCAAGGCCGAGGCTTCGCGCTCATCGAGGTATGCGACAACGGGAAGGGCATCGGACAGGACAAGATCGCGAGATTGAGGAGATTGATAAACGGAGAACCGGCTGTCGATTTCTTCCATCAAGGTACGGGGATAGGGCTTAACAACGTAGCGGAAAGAGTCAAAGCGTATTTCGGTCAAGAATCGGCAATGTCCATCGAAAGCAAACCCGGCGAATGGACGAGATGCTCTCTAAGACTTATGCTGGAGGAGAACAGCCATGCTCAAGCTGATGATTGTGGATGACGAACCTATTATTCTGTCGGGGATCCGGGACATGGTTGAACAAGCAAATACGGCATTCACGAGGATCGCGACAGCTAACGACGGAACGGAAGCGCTGGACATGATGGCCTATTTCCGGCCGGATTTAATCATAACCGATATTCAGATGCCTGAAATGGATGGCCTCTCCTTTATTCGCCAGGCAAAGGTTAAGAATGTCACGCGATTCATTATCCTTTCGGGATACGACGTCTTTCAATACGCGCAGGATGCGATACGGCTTCAGGTTGCGGAATATATGCTGAAGCCGATTGACGAGCGGCAGCTGATTGAATTATTGAAGCGAATGGCCCTTGAGATAATCGGACAGCAGAATAACCATGCTTCAACCATTGGCGAGAAGGAAGTGGATGCAGAGCAAAATTCCATTAACGAGCATGTCAAAATGCTGAAGGACTATATTCATAATAACTATATGAAGGATATCTCGTTGTCTGACGCCGCGGCGTACTTAAATCTTCATCCGGCTTACACCGGCCAATTATTTAAGAAGGAGACGGGCGATTCGTTCGTGCAGTACATTAATCAATGCCGCATTGACAAAGCGAAAGAATTGCTTGCCGGCAGGAACCAGGTTGCCCTGGAGAAGATCGCAGCCTGCGTGGGGTTCGAGAACCGTCGCACGTTTTATAAAGTATTTCGAAAATATGCAGGACAGACGCCCGGAGAGTATAGGGAGCGTATGCAACGGCCAACTCAGCGCATCGATGATTACGAATGCTTGTGACGCTTCCTATATGCGCTTGGGGTTATACCGTAATGATTCTTAAAGGTTTGACTGAAGTGCTCAAGCGCCGCGAAACCGGTTTGTTCTGAGATACGGCTTATGGACATCGGCGAAGTCGCAAGAAAATAGGCGGCCGCGCTCATTCTCGCCTGCTGCCGCTTCTGCGTAAAGGATACGCCGTAGCGGCTCTTTAGCGTTCTTTCCGTCTGCCTTACGCTAAGTCCGAGCTTGTCAGCCAGCGATTGCAGCGTAATCGTTGCGTATTCTCCCAGAAAGCTGTTCTCGATGATGACGAGCCGGTTATCATCGAGCGTTTTTAGCTGTGCAGGCCGAAGCGAAGGTTTATTGCTTGTATAATTTCGGATAAGCTTAATAATGATTTGCTCAATGATCCCGGCGACTATCGAATAATAGCCTATATATTGATGGGTGGTTTCATGCGCCAGCTGTTGGAACAACGGCAGCATCTGCTGCGTGTCTTGCCCGATCCAAAACGGCGTACGAACGACAATTTCCGCCATGTGGGCGAGATCCTGCCCCTTCGCCGTTTTGTCAGCCCCGGCGATGTCCCCAATCACTTCGAAGCAAATGCAATATTCGGCCATGGGGTCTTCAGGATTCGTTATCTGTTCGTGCGGCACATCCGGACCGGTCATAAAAAGGGTGTTTGCCGCTATCGGAAATCGTTCGCCGTTTGCGATCAAGGTGCCTTGCCCTTGCGGAATGAAATGCAGCTCATAGCTTTTGTTGCTGTGCGCATGTTCCTGCATCGAGCTGTAAAAATAGCCGAATCGCACGTAAAGTATGTTCAGCATAAGATCGCCGAAAGGGATCTTCACGTCCATATGGTCCATGTGTATGGGAGGATATTTCATGGCGTAACCTCCGTTTCCTTTCTTCCATTTTAGCGTTGTCTGCACGCATCCGCAAACAGCCCCCATTCGAGCAAAATATGCAAAGTTCAGACAAAATAGACGAGGATGAATGTAGAAATGATACAAGGGCTCCCGTTAAAATTAGTTTAAAAAAATTGCTGCGGAGGGATTTCAATTGGATCAATTGCAATGGGCTGTGAAAACGGCGGAAACGTTCATGGCGGGTACTGAAGCGGATGGCTATCACCTCGAGTTCTCTAAACGATGGGCGTATGTGCCGGGGATGATGCTCCTGGCACTCAACAGACTTTCAGAGGAATCAGGCGAAGATAACTATTTTATCTACATCAAGAAGCATATGGATCTATTCGTACAGCAGAATGGATCTGTAAGAACGTATTCGCTTGAAGAATATAATCTTGACCAAGTTAACCAAGGTAAAGTGTTGTTCTCCCTTATCAAGCGGACCGGGGAGCTGCGTTACGAGAAAGCGGCACATTTGCTGGCTTCGCAGTTGAAAGGGCATCCTCGAACAAATGAGGGCGGCTTCTGGCACAAGAAGATTTATCCATTCCAAATGTGGCTGGACGGTTTGTATATGTCATCCCCCTTTCTAGCGGAATATGCGAAGACGTTTGATAAGCCGGAACTGTTCGATGAAGTGGCGCGTCAAATTCTGCTCGTCGAAAAGAATACGCGCGATCCGAAAAGCGGACTTCTCTTCCACGGCTGGGATGAGAGCAAAGAGCAGCGCTGGTGCGACCCGGAAACGGGAAAATCAAGACATTTCTGGAGCAGGGCCATGGGCTGGTATGCAATGGCGATTGTGGATTCGCTCGAGCATTTCCCGGCCGATCATCCCAAACGAGGTACGATTTGCGGTATTTTCGAGCGCATGGCAGAGGCGCTTTCGTTGGTGCAGGATGGAGAGAGCGGATTATGGTATCAGGTATTGGACCGGGGCGGGGATCAAGGGAACTATCTGGAAGCCTCCGGTACGGCGATGTTCACATTCTCAATGGCCAAAGGTGTGCGTCTCGGTTATTTATCAAACAAATTCAAGCCAGTCGCGGCGAAAGGTTTTCAAGGTATGCTCGACCAGCTCGTAACGAGTGACGGAAAGCGCGTTCACCTGCATCAGATCTGCGACGGAGCGGGACTCGGCGGGTCGCCTTACCGCGGTGAATCTTATGAATATTACATTGGCGAAAAAGTCGTAAGCGACGCGATGATGGGGTTAGCCCCGTTTATGTTTGCCGCTATGGAGGTTCATAAGCTGTTTGGGCAAGAAGTGATTTCTGAATGAATTTCATTGCGCGATGTCAAGGAGGTCTGATAGACAACGCTTCCCGGCCTCGGAATGGGGCGGGAGGTGAAGCCTGTCGACGCGAATGGAGTCTCGTTTTCATCATTATTCCGTTTCTTTGGAATTCATTTCCTTTCATTCGCCCTAATCATTTTTCTATATTCAAGCGGTGCCATTTTGCTAATCTGTTTGAATTTGCGGTTAAAATGAGTAATGTTCATGTAGCCGACGGATTGCGCAATATCAATCACTTTGCCAGAGGTTTCCCGCAGCAATCTTTGCGCCTCGCGTATCCGGAGGGTTAGAATATATTCGGTGAAGTTAAAGCCCGTATATCGCTTAAAGAGACGGCTGAAATGAAAGGAACTAATAAAGAACCGGGATGACACATCTTTTAAGGTAAGCGCTTTCGAATAATTCGAATTGCAATATTCGATGACCTCTGCTATTTTTTTGTTCATCGGCGTATAGACGGTTTTCACCGTTTCCGTAAGCTTTCGGGATGCGAACAGCAGTAGTTGAACGAGTAACGATTCAAAATACAACACCTGTCCCGGACGATTCGGATTGCTATATTCATTATTCATTTGAAATAGAATATTCTCAATATAATTTTGTTCCAGATTGTTGAAATCAATGACACGGCGGTCCTGCGAAAAGGACGACAGGAGCATCGTAAGGTGGGAGCTGCGATACTGCTCCAGAAAAGCGTCAATGAAGTAGATGAGCGCTCTTTCATGCAGTTCGCCGCCTTCCAATGTCTTATGAATATCGTGCTTCTTGATAAATATCATAGAACCCTTCTTCAGGTGAAATATACGGTCTTCTACATAGAAATTACGCTCACCTGCGAATAAATAATAAATTTCATAGTGTTCGTGGTAGTGAGTTCGCCGCATCGGGATGTTGGCAGTCTGCTTGACGAAGGTGATTTCAAATTGCCCGTTCATTTAATAACGCCTCCCCTTTTTAATTACATATTAACAATGCCGGGACATGGGAGCAAATGTAGCAAAGATTGTATGAAAGAAGCAAGAAAGGTTTGGAGAAGTATGCTTATTTTGTGCTAGTTTAAGTATAGAAGCCGTTGTACAGATCGTATGTGCAGCGGAGTGTTCAACTGAATTTATATACGAGGAGCGTACCGTGATGAAGCCGATTCGCTTATTTATTGCCGGTGATTCCACAGCGGCCTTTTATCCGCAAGAACGTTCGCCGATGGCAGGCTGGGGGCAGATGATCGGGCGGTATTTCACCAGTTCTGTCAATGTCGTCAACGAAGCCCGCAATGGGCGAAGCTCCAAAAGCTTTATCGACGAAGGGCATTTGAATCGGATCGTGGATGCGATGGCGGAAGGCGACTACCTGCTGATCCAGTTTGGCCATAACGATCAGAAGCTGGAAAAGGAGCGCCGGACGGAGCCGTTTGGCAGCTATCAAATGTACTTGAAGATGTATATCGATGCCGCCAGGGACGCAGGGGCGATACCGATTCTCCTTACACCGGTGCAGCGGCGTCAATTTGACGATATGGGAACTTTCGTTCCGTCTCATGGGGAATACCCGGAGGCCGTCAGGCAGCTGGCGCAGAAGGAAGGCGTCGCTTGCATCGATTTGTGCGCATTAAGCGGGCAGAGGCTCGTTTCGCTCGGTTCTGACGGGTCGAAATCGTTGTTCGTCCGCCTCCGTCCGGACGAGCACCCGAATTACCCGAACGGCAGCGAGGACGATACGCACTTTAACGAAAGCGGAGCGCGTGAAATAGCGCTGCTTGTGCGTGAAGGACTTATGCGCGCCGGCCTGCCGATCAGCGATTATTTGACACGGGAGAACCCCATCCCGCATTGGGTCATGCCGGAGGTGCTCCTGCCGGACATACCTGACCGTACGTTCCGGTTGACCGATTTCGGAGCGGTGGGCGACGGACTGACGGACAATACCGGCGCGTTCCGCCGGGCGATTCAGGCTTGTTCGGAAGCGGGAGGCGGCAAGCTGATTATTCCGCCCGGAATTTGGCTGACCGGGCCGCTTAAGCTGGCGAGCCGGCTGGAGCTTCATACGGAGGAAGGCGCGGTCGTCCGATTCAGTACAATGTTCGACGATTATCCGCTTATTTCGTCTTCCTATGAAGGTATAGGCGCCGTACGCTGCCAATCGCCGCTGGATGCAGAGGAGCAAGTGCATATTGCCATTACGGGCAAAGGTGTGTTTGACGGCGGGGGCGATGCATGGAGGCCGGTAAAGAAGGGGAAGATGACGGAGCTTCAGTGGAAGCAGCTGCTCAGGGGCGGCGGCACGACTGACGAGGAAGGCGATATGTGGTGGCCTTCGGAAGCTGCGATGCAAGGGTCCGCTATCGTTGATCGGCTTAACCGGGAAGGCGTCAAGGATGTTTCGGCCTTCATGCCGGCGCGGGATTATTTGCGGCCGAACCTGCTGAGCTTTAGAAGATGCCGGAACATCCTGCTGGACGGGCCGACCTTTCAAAATTCACCGGCTTGGTGCTTGCATCCGTGGGCTTCCAAGCATGTGACAATCCGAAACGTAACCGTACGCAATCCGTGGTATAGCCAGAATGGGGACGGTCTTGACCTGGATTCGTGCAGCTATGCGGTCGTTGAGCATTGTACATTTGACGTCGGGGATGACGCCATATGCCTGAAATCCGGCAAGGATGAAGCAGGGAGAATGCTGGGCCTGCCTTGCGAGTATGTGACAATCAAAAATTGTGTTGTGTACCATGGACACGGAGGGTTTACAATCGGGAGCGAAATGTCCGGGGGCGTAAGATACGTTTCTTTGTCGGACTGCACATTTATAGGTACGGATATCGGGATTCGCTTCAAAAGCGCACGCGGACGGGGAGGGATTGTGGAGAATATATCCATCAGTCGTATCCGGATGATCGATATTCCAGGGGAAGCGATATCCTTTAATCTCTTCTATGAAGGGATGGAAGGTTCGGGCGTCGCTCAACATGAAAAGAAGCCGGTTAACGAGGGAACGCCGATTTTTCGCAATATCGAAATCATTGACGTTAGTTGCACCGGCGCCAAAACGGCGCTGCTAATCAACGGTTTGCCGGAAATGCCGCTGGAACAGTTGTACGTCCACAATGTTACGGCAGCCGCCGAACAGGGGGTTGTCTGCCATCACGCGAAGCGGCTTGTATTGGAGCAAATAGATCTGCGCGTAAAGGACGGTCCGCTCGTTATTCTGGATCAATGCGAACAGGTGGAACTGATCCGCTTATACGAAGCGGGAGCTGCAGCTGACGAACGACATGTGCTCATTAAAGGAGCTTGTTCCGCTGCTGTTGACGCAATTCGTTAAACGCAAAATGCCGGAAGGGGAAAACACAGAGTATGAAAATGACGCAACCGCCGTCTCCCGTATGGATTGCAGACATGGGGAACGGTTTTTACAAAAACCCGATCTTGTACGCGGACTATTCGGACCCGGATATCGTTCGGGTCGGAAACGACTTTTACATGACAGCCTCAAGCTTCGTCAGCACACCTGGTTTACCGATTCTGCACTCGAACGATTTGGTGAACTGGACGATTATCGGGCACGCGATAGATCAGTTGCCCGGCGGATTTGACGGGTGCGTTCGTCACGGGGACGGCGTATGGGCGCCAAGCATCCGCTGCCGCAAGGGAACGTTTTATATTTATTTCGGTGCGCCGGACGAGGGGATATACATGACGACTGCGCAAAACCCGGCAGGGCCTTGGACACCATTGCACCTGGTGAAAGCCGTTAAGGGCTGGATCGATCCGTGCCCCTTCTGGGATGAAGATGGACAGGCCTATCTGGTGCACGCGTTTGCCAACAGCAGGTGCGGCATCAAGCATAAGCTGAACATGTGCCGTATGAAGCCGGACGGAACGGCGCTGCTCGATGAAGGGAGCATCGTATTCGACGGCACTGCCGACCATCCTACCATGGAGGGCCCGAAGTTGTATAAGCGGGACGGCTATTATTATATTTTTGCGCCGGCCGGAGGCGTGAGAACAGGCTGGCAAACCATTTTGCGGTCGCGCAGCATTTTTGGTCCTTATGAAGACAAGATTGTCTTGCATCAGGGGAATACGGATGTGAACGGTCCTCATCAAGGCGGATACGTGGAGCTCGATTCGGGAGAATCATGGTTCATGCATTTCCAGGATCGGAATGCGTACGGACGCATTGTCCATTTGCAGCCGATGAGATGGGAGAACGATTGGCCGGCGATTGGCGTCGATTCGAACGGCGACGGGATCGGCGAGCCGGTCTCCGCGTATCGAAAGCCAAATACAGGGAGCAGCGGGCCTGTTTCCGTACCGGCAACCTCCGATGAATTTGAGAGTCCATCGCTTGGTCTTCAGTGGCAATGGCAAGGAAGCAGCAAGCCTGAATGGCTGTCGCTTACGGCAAGCCCCGGCCGGCTGCGGCTTACGGCTCATCCTCTCCCGCAGGGAGCAGCGACGTTCTACGACGCTCCCAACATCTTGTGTCAGAAGCTGGCCGCTCCGGAGATGACGGTGACGACGAAGCTGACGCTTCATGCCGGATCAGACAAGATGCGCGCAGGGCTGACGGTGTTCGGTCATCAATACCGGTACCTCTCATTGGAGAAGTCGGAGAATGGCCTGCAGCTTGTGCTCGTAAGCGGCGAAGGAAGCAAGGAAGGGTCATCGGAACGGCTAAATATAGCCATTCCGGTGACCGAGACAACGGTTTATTTCCGTGTCAATATAGCAAGAGAGGCGCAATGCACATTCCAATACAGCTTCGACGGAGATTCGTATGAGCCGACAGGCGACGCATTCGAAGCAGCCCCGGGAGGCTGGGTCGGCGCGAAGCTGGGATTGTTTTGCCACCTGCTCGGAGAAGCCTCCGGAAGCGGGTATACCGATTTTGACTGGATTCGCGTGGAGGAGAAAGAACCTAATAGCCTTGAGCTTTGAAATGTGGATACTAACAAAAACCCTGATCAACCAATACCGGTGTGATCAGGGTTATTTTTTGCTTACCTGGAGGCTAATCAGCTGACTTTATCATCTGGCTATCCGTAACGCTGACATTTGAGAACTTCGCATAGTTCAGCTGCTCGATATCATTTGCAACATCATTGCTGTCAACGGCAAAACCAACATATACCGCTTTCTTCATCGCTATGGTTTTCTCGCCGATCGGTGTCCATTCTATACCATCCATGGAGCCGTAAGCATAGAAGGTATCGCCCTTGCGTCCAAGCTTGAGCCAGTAACCCTGTTCGATACCGTTGATCTTGAATGGAATGTCCGGTATAAGCTGAATACCCGCCTTTGCGGCATTAGAAGCGTTGTCCAGCGTTTCGGTCATTTCATTAAAGTCTCCGCCTTTGGTTTCCCTTCCTGCCAAATAGGTTGACCAGCTGGTAGCTTGGGAGATCTTCACCCAGGAAAGTCCGAGAGCTGCGGTTGCGCTGTCATCTTTCAGGTCATCACGAACCATCAGGCCTGTGAATGCATGGTTGTCAACGGATCCGATTTCCTCCAGCTTAGCCGTGATTTCCATATCTCCAGTTACTTTCTTATACACAAAATGGAAATCATCCTTGGAAGCATCCGATTCTTCTGATTGTTCCGTGCTGCCCTCGCTCATGCCAAGCTTCCCGTTCCCTTTTACAGTGATTACATGGTCTGTCAGGCTTGCAGTACCTTTAATGTCCGGCTTGCCGATATCAGTCGATGACCAATCTCCGTCAGCTAATGTACGGTCATCTGTATGGATATGAATGTTGGCTGCAGTAGTTTGAGTCTCATTTCCTTCCGAGTCCGTAATTCTTGCGGAAATGAAGTAAGAAGCATCCTCAAGTCCCCTGATGGTGTACTCATACTTGTCTCCTTTTAACTCGGCGTCACCCAGATACTCAGAACCATTGTATACCGCTACCTTTGCAATGCGGTGTCCGAATTCGGAAGAAGCTTTAATTTTCACGGATATCGGTTTGCCTAAGGCAAACTGTTCATTGTTCGCTGGTGTTGTCAGTTCCGCATCAGGATTTTCAGCAGCGTGTCCCTTATCAACAAGACCGTTGATATAAAGCTCAAGCCAGGTATAGCCGCTGTCTGTAATGGTTTTATAGGCATCCCCGGTGCCCCAGATCCCTTTTTCCTTTTCCCATTCGTCGGCAACACCGTTTTGATTCGTATCAAAATCCGCTGCACGCTGTTCTTCAATAACGCCAAAGTCCGAGATATATCCGCCAACTTCATGTTCGGTATTGATATATCTTCCGAGTCCCTTTTCCACTTCTGCAACAACTCTTGCATCAATGGCATCGCGACGCGGATAGGTTGCACCTGCCTGCTGTAAAATGGTGTTCAGCAATCGGTCGCCGGCATCCTCTACACCGTTTAGAACATAATCGTCAAACGCCGGATTGGTAATCCCGTTATTGACTCCTGTGCTGTCTGCGGAAAGATACGGTTCGGCTGCAATGGTTGTTCTATTGTTGCCGCTGGTGTCGCCGGAATACTTGACGTACTCTGACGATCCATCCAACAAGCCTGTCTTCACACCGTTAATCCTATTCCCGGAGATGTAGAAACCGCCAAGCCTTCCAGCTTCCCCTGCTTCAATAACCCGATTGACAACGTTGTCTCTTGTTCCCGGTCCCGCTATCTCCATATTATTCATAAAATTAGTAAAAGTATAAGCGCCGCCGTAAACCCCATTAAAGCCCCAGTTATAGATCACGTTGTTGGAGAATTGAAGCACGGCCACACGGTCCGCATTGGCGGCACCGGCATATCCGCCGCCGAGTCTTGGATTGCGTGAGGTATGGTTCAAATAAAGATTGTGATGGAAGGTGGTTTTATCTCCGCCTGCAATACCGCCATAGCCATGTCTGCCTTTCGAATGTCCCGAGAGCGTCAAGCTTTCTGAAATAATAGACCACTGAATGGTACCGTTCTCGCCCCTGTATGTGGAAAGGGTCTCATCCGTGTTCCAACTAAAGGAACAATGATCAAGGATGAAGTATTTGTTGTCTCTTCCCCAAAGGGCATCCATGGAATCGCTGCCGCTAAATACATTCGAAGCGCCTGGACGGAAGGAGACATACCGAATAATAATGTTCTCTGAATTACTGATATTGGTATCCCATCCTGCGACGGTAATGCCGTTACCTGGCGCGGTTTGCCCGGCGATGGTCAGGTTTTTGATGTTTTTGAACCTTAAGGAATTTTTCAGTTCAATCGTTCCCGATACGTTAAAAACAACCGTACGGCCCTCTGCCGGGGTAGATACAATCCCATGACGAAGGGACCCTTGAATAGGTTCTTCCTTATCGCTATAATCCTTAAGGTTGGTTACGATGTATACGTCGCCGCCTCGACCGCCGCTCGTATAGGCGCCACCGCCTTCCGCACCGGGAAACGCAACGATGGGCGCACCCGAGAAACCGCTTTCATTAGATTGAGCAGAACCCGTACCGCCAGGCAGTACCCAGCCCAATGAAAATGCAATCGCAATACTTAAGATGACGGCCACGACTCTTCTGAAGCTCTTATCCTTACTTTTCATCTGGTTTTCTGCATAACATGGATGCAGTCTTACGTGACTCTTCTGCAACCCGTTATACATCCTCCCTTCCCTATTGAATAATATAGCAAGCCTCACGCCGCTTACTTCCTATCATTTTATACCTTGCAGATATTTCGCACCTGCCAAAAAAAAATTTTTTTGCGCCAATTCTTGTACTTGTGCTGTAGTATAAAATTAGTGTTCTATGAAAGAGTTGAGAAACACTTCACCGCTTACAGGGAATTACGATTACTTCTATTGGAGGCTTAGAAGTGAAAATCCAATATCAGCATCGTCACCAACCGTTTCACACCTTTATATCTACCGATAATACCTATCCTCTTCATCTGCATAAACATGTTGAAATCGCAATCGTCTTATCCGGCAAGATCCATATCACCGTCAATCAGAAGGAATATGTTTTGTCTGAAGGAGACATGGTGGTTATTTTTCCTAATCAACCCCACAGCTACAAAACAACGGAGAGCAGCCGGATCCTGCTGTTTTTTTTCGATGCCGCATTCCCGGGAGATTTTACGGGAGATTTAATGAAGCATATGCCAAATAACCCGATGGTTCCCAAGGAGCACCTGGTTTATTACGTCTCGAACATGTTGAAAGCCTTATACGATCGGTATACGGAAAATTGCGATAACCGTTTGCTCAAGGCTTACACCTCTGTCATATTAGGACATGTTCTGCCATTGTTATCCCTGAAAAAAATAGAATACACCCAAGATCTGGACAGTATTCAAAGGATTCTTGCTTATGTGGATCTTCACTTCCTAGAGCCTGTAACCCTGGATTTGCTTTCAAGAGAATTGGGGGTCAGCAAATTTCTTATCTCACGAATCTTCTCCGACCAACTCCGCATATCATTTCGGGATTATGTGAATGGCCGGCGGCTAGCCCTTGCCCAGATGCTGCTGCTGTCTACCGCGAACCCGGTCACAGAGATTGCGTTCGAATCGGGATTTAACAGTTTGCGTTCGTTTTATCGTGCCTTTAAAAAGGAATACGGGATTACACCCAATGAATACCGCAGCGGCGCCCAGGAGTTGATATAAGTTCGCCCAGCGGAAGACCTCGACGGTATATAAAAAAATAGTTAAAAATATAGGGGTAAATCTATAATTTTTAAAGTTGTGATGTATGCGCTTACTTTCTATAATTTAGTAATGTAAGACATAATTTGTCTTGCAATTATACTTGAAAAAAATTTCTTCTCAGAGGAGGGACAATCAGAAGTTCACGGAAAATGACACCAGGATAAGTGATGTACGGCAAAGAAACAACCGGCAAGAAGGGAAAGGGAGTGAGTTATAAAAGGTAATATTCAAGCAGTATGCAGGCAAGTAGCGGCAAATAGAAAATTTCGGGAGGTAAAATATGTTTAAATGTAATAAGAAAATCTTGACGTTAGTTATTGCAGCTTCAATGAGTATTACCGGCTTGTTTGCAGCAACCGCAAATGCAGCGACAGACTACTGGCAAAATTGGACCGATGGCGGCGGAACAGTAAATGCTACCAATGGATCCGGCGGAAATTACAGCGTTACCTGGTCGAATACCGGGAATTTTGTTGTCGGTAAAGGTTGGAATACCGGATCGCCAACCAGGACCGTAAACTACAATGCCGGCGTCTGGGCGCCGTCGGGCAATGGGTATTTGACTCTCTACGGGTGGACGAGAAACTCACTCATAGAATATTACGTCGTTGATAGCTGGGGTACTTATAGACCTACAGGAACGCATAAAGGCACCGTGTCCAGCGACGGCGGCACATATGACATCTATACGACTCAGCGAGTCAACGCACCTTCCATTGACGGCACAAAAACGTTCACCCAGTTCTGGAGTGTCCGCCAGTCGAAGAGAGCGACCGGCAGCAACGTCGCTATCACTTTTAGCAACCACGTTAACGCATGGAAGAGTAAAGGAATGAATCTGGGAAGCAGTTGGTCCTACCAGGTGTTAGCGACAGAGGGATATCAAAGCAGTGGCAGCTCTAACGTAACGGTTTGGTAACAGGTCGCCTCCAAGCAGGGCAACTAACGGGAGCCCACGGCCGGGACTGTCTTCGCGGGCAAGCGGGTTTTGAGCTTTTCTGAATATTGTATTTCCTAATCCGTCAGTCCGGACGATCCGTCAGTCCGGACGCATTGAGGGCCGTTTCCCGCAAGACGAACGGCCTTCGATGTTGCCGGAAGCGAATTGCAGGCCGTAAAGCCCTACAATTTGTCCTATCCGTTTAAAGGAGATATATCAATGAGAAAGTTATTCATTTTCCTTTTAATAGCATTAATGGTTGCTGTCAGCGCTTGTTCGCAAGAAAAGCCTGATAAAAAGCCTGATAAAATGCCTGATAACTTTGTATTCGTCAAAGGCGGGACTTTTATGAACACAAAGTCCAACTACTATGGGAAAAATGTAACATTATCGGACTTTTATATCGGCAAATATGAGGTAACTCAAAAAGAGTGGACCCAGGTAATGGGAAGTAATCCTTCAAAATTCAAAGGCGACAATTTGCCGGTAGAAATGGTAAGCTGGTATGACGTTGTGGAGTACTGTAATAATAGGAGTATAAAAGAGGGCTTAACACCGTATTACCATATAGACAAGAATAAAAAAGACCCGAAAAATAAGAGTGAAACCGATCATATAAAATGGACAGTAACGATCAATGCGGGAGCCAATGGTTACCGATTGCCGACAGAAGCGGAGTGGCAATATGCTGCAGGCGGAGGTCAGATGAGCAAGAGTTACACTTACAGCGGAAGCAATCATGCAGATGAAGTAGCATGGTATTGGAAAAACGCCGGAGATACATACTTATCGGGAGAATGGAACTGGCCTATGGTAGAAAACAACCATAATAAAACAAAATCTATCGGTGATAAGAAGCCCAACGAGTTAGGACTTTACGATATGTCAGGCAATGTAAGGGAATGGTGCTGGAACGGGTATGGGGACTTGGATAGCAATAGTAGCTCTACCCGGGTTGTGAAGGGCGGCGGTTGGATGGGCGACGTCGGCGAGTTAGCTTATCTGAGCAATTTCGAGGCGAATGGCATAGGCCCCGATCAAGGTTTTCGTGTGTGTCGCGACGAGTAAACGGTAACAAGACTATCAAGCATAATCGAAAAAATCTATTGATAGAGAAGAGTAGGGTCCTCCTACCTCTTAAGCCCCGAAATTAGATTTGAGTCTAGGTTACTTAACGTAGCAAACTAGATGAGAATCAATGGAGGGGATTTTTTATGCTGGTCAGCTGACTTCATTTGAGCACATAGTATCTAGCGTCGCCAGAAATGGGTTTCGGAATTGGTAAGCGTTGACAACGTTTGCGAAGTAGTTCTATAATTTAAGTGCCATTTATGAAACCCATTTCATAAATGGCCGATGAAATAATAAATACGTTTATCGCCTCCTTCCATGTTAATTGAGAGTGAACTATTCGATCAGCAATTGGACTAAGACATTACGTTCAAAAAGGAAAGGAAAGGGATTTATGACTTATACGCCTGGGAACATTAGGGGACAAACGATAACAGATCATGCACGGGAGGGAACACAGCTTCGTTACGATGCGAAGAGCTTTATAATTGGGGAGAAGAGAGTATTTCTGAACATCGCTTCGATTCATTATTTTCGCATGCCCAGACAGGAATGGCGGGAAGTGCTGGTCAAGGCTAAGCTTGCCGGGATGAATTGCGTCGATACTTATTTTGCATGGAATGTGCATGAACCGGAAGAAGGAAAGTGGGACTTTAGCGGCGACAACGATTGTGGTGCTTTTCTTGATTTATGCGCTGAGCTGGGACTGTGGGTTATCGCTCGGCCGGGGCCGTTCATTTGTGCGGAATGGGATTTCGGCGGTTTTCCGTATTGGCTGAAAAATAAACAAAATATTCAGTTTCGAACAGACAATGAACCGTATCTTCGTTACGTATATCGTTACTTTGATCAAATTGTTCCGATTATCCGTTCTCGTCAATCTACGAAAGACGGCACCGTTATTCTGGTACAAGTCGAGAACGAATACGGGTATTTGGGCGATGATGCGTCAGGCCTGTCCTACATGAATGGGCTTCGCGACGGTTTACTGGAACGTGGAATCGACGTTCCATTAATCACCTGCGAGGGAGGTTTGGAAGGAACGATAGAAGGGGCGAATTTTTGGTCGGGCGCGGACTCCCATTATGGGAAGTTAATGCGCAAGCAGCCGGACGTTCCGAAGCTCGTGACCGAATTTTGGACGGGGTGGTTCGAGCATTGGGGAGCGCCGGCGGCCACTCAGAAGACACACGATTTGTACGAGAAGCGGATGATGGAGTGCATTCGCGCCGGTTTTGACGGCATCAGCCATTATATGTTTTTCGGAGGCACCAACTTTGACGGCTACGGCGGGCGGACGGTAGGAAGCAGCGATATTTATATGGTTACCTCCTATGATTACGATGCTCCTTTGTCGGAGTATGGAAGAGTTACAGCCAAATACCGAATGGCCAAGAAAGTGTCCTTGTTCACGCAGGCACTGGGGCAATTCTTACTAGAGTCGGAGCCGATGGACTCGATCGGAGCGCGTTGCGGGGAAGGCGTCAAGCTCCAAGGCAGACATTGGAACGGGCAAAAGCTTTGGTTTGCCGAAAGTCTCAAGCAAGAGAAGGAAGTGTTCCAGGTTACACTCGAAAGCGGACGTACGCTTCCGGTTTCGATCAAGCCGGGGCAAATCGTTCCGATTCTCGACCGGATCGATATTTGCCCGGGATTAAAGCTGACGAGTGGCGGATTCCTGATCGGGAATGACCGGATTGGCGAAGTTCAAACGATTATATTAGCTGGAGAAAACGGTCAGTGTACACATATCGTCTTCGAAGCCGATCAGGCCATCCATTACGATAACGAAAGTCAGATCCCTCCGCATGAGAGCAGCCCGGATGGCCGTACGCTGCGGTTGGACGTATTCAACTTCCAGACACCGCAGCGAATTTGTCTGAAGGTTGGCGAGCAACGCGTCGAAGTGATTGTGTTAAACGGCTATATGTCGGACCGGGCATGGAGACTCCAAGGGGACGGAGTCCGCTGGGCATTCGGCTGGGAAGATATGGACTTGGAAGCCGATGGCGGCGTTCGTGCAGTAAGCGGCAGCTCCGCGTGCGAACCGTTCCTTGTAGGGGATTGGGGCCTCCAAAGAGGCGAAGGCCGGGATCATGAGGGCAGAATGGTACGAAGTGCAGGCAACGCCATCAAACCGCTGCTCTCACCAAGCTTGTCGGAGTGGAAACGGAAAATCTTAAATCTACATTCGCTCAGAGGAGGCGAGCTTGCCGAACGTCCGCGCGGATTTGCGGAGCTTGGTTTGGAGTTCGGCTACCTCATATACAACAACGAAGTCGAATGCGATCGCGATCAAGAAAACATACTTGTTTTGTCTGCCATTCAAGATTCCGCGCGCCTGTTTGTAAATGGCAGGGAGCAAGCGATGATCCGTCAGGTCGGGGCTGCGTCCACAGTCATGCGGCTGCAAAAAGGAAGCAATAAGGTACAGCTTCTTGTGCAGCATATGGGCAGTCTCAATTTTTCTCCTAATTTGGGTGAAGAAAAGGGGATATTCGGGCCTGTATATATGGACGGCTCGGCCGCCTGTCTGCGAAGAGACTGGAATTGCGGCAATGAGATTGTCCATCTGGACGAGGTGCATGCCGAACCGTTTACCTCTACGCTGACGCGAAATTTTGAGCTGATGGAGAATGACGAGGCCATACTGGTCGGAGCATTAAGCAACGGACTTCGGATTAACGGCCAAGAAGTGGCTCTGGATGGCTATAAGGATTGGTTTGCTTATCATGCCGTCGATATTTCCGGCTATGTAGTCAAAGGCAGCAACACGATTGAAATGCCGGCAGCCCGAACGCCGTTGAACCGGCTGGAACTGCTGACGTACGACAGGTCGCGAGAGCTGAGAGGCTGGTCGGCAGTCTCGCTGGAAGACGCAGCGGAGTTTGCGCAAGATTCAGCCTCCATCGAAGCCGGACCTTCATGGTATAGCAGCATGTTCGATCTCCCAGCCATTCCGGAGAACGTTAGCCCGAAGCTGAAGCTCCGAATGACGGGATTGAGCAAAGGCTATTTGCTTCTGAACGGTCGCAATTTGGGCCGATATTGGCAAATCGGGCCTCAGGAGGACTACAAAGTTCCGATGGCGTGGCTGAAGGAGAAAGGCAACGAGCTGATCTTGTTTGACGAAGAAGGTAGAAATCCAGATTCGGTAAAGCTCTTCTATGACGATCAATCGGATCGACGCTGGATAACGCTGAATAAAGCGTAATAAGAAAGCTGGGGCAGGAACGATCGTTAAAGCGACGAGCCTGTCCCTTTTTCGGTGCAATAGGTGAAATGCATTACATACCAAGTCTGATTTTGCTATAATGATCCGAGACATGAAGTAGGAAGGAAGCGTTAAGCTTGAGACAAGTCACCATATATGACATTGCCAAGGAGGCAGAAGTATCGATTTCGACTGTATCTCGGGTATTAAACGATACTGCTCCGGTAAAGGGATCGACCCGTGCTAAAATTGAAGAGCTTATTCAAAAATATAACTTTCAGCCTAATGCGATGGCTAGAAGCCTCCTCAAACAAGAAACCGGAATTATTGGTGTGATCGTGCCCGATCTGACCAACCCCTTTTTCCCGGAAGTGTTTGCTGGCGCTGAGCATGAGGCGCAGCAGTCGGGGCATACCTTCCTGCTTAGCAATTCGATCGGCGATTATGCGAAGGAATCGGAATATCTCAGCATTATGCGGGAGAAACGTGTGGACGGTATTATGTTTTTAGGAGGGAGGATCAATTTAAGGCACTGCGAGGAGCATCTGGTGCAGGAGCTCGTGCAGTGTGCTAGCGTCATTCCGACCGTACTAGTCAATGGAGGCTTGCGTAACACCGACTTGATCAGGGTCGCCACGGACGAGTCGGCGGGTACCGCTCTCGCGGTTCGGCACTTGATCGAGCTTGGGCATACAGAAATCGGCTTCATCGGTGGAGAAAGCAACATGACGACGACTTCCATCAAGCTGCGGGCATTCCGCAAGGCGATGAAGGATGCGGAGCTGGAGGTCCGGGAGGAATGGATGCTGCCGGACAGCTTCTCTATTGATTCGGGTAAGCGTCAAATGCTGAATCTGCTGGCCATGAAGGAGAGGCCAACTGCCGTGTTCTGCGTCAACGATTATACGGCGATCGGAGTGATCAAGGCGGGAGTGGAGGCTGGACTGTCGATTCCGGATGATATGTCCGTCGTCGGATTTGACGATATTCCGCTGGCGCATCATTTTATTCCCGAGCTGACCACGGTTTCCCAGCAGGCGCACGAGCTTGGAAGGACGGCTGTAAAAGTACTTAAAGCTATGATGAGCAATGAAAAAGTCAAGAAGCTTACCTCGCTCGAGCCACAGCTTGTCGTTCGGCAAAGTTCGGGAGCCCCTATGCGATAACTTCTCTAGAGTGATTATAAGGCAGCAGCCATATCTGGTATGCTGCTCTTTTTTATGTGGAGCCAAGCTGTTCCAATTAACATTGGCAACGCATTGCTGGAAAATTAAAACTTGCATATTGACCAAGTATTGGAATCGAGCTATACTGAAATGGCTTTCATGAAAGCCTTTGCATAAAGTTTCGGAGACCGGATTTTATTTTATTTTTGGGGAGGGTAGCGCCGAGTATTATTCAACTCAACTGTCTGTCCTGCATTGATTTATTTAATCATTCATGAAGGGGAGTGCGCTAAACAATGAAACAGATGAAAAAGATGAAACCGATGTTAGTTGTTTTATTATCAGCCATATTATTGATTATGTCTGCATGCAGTGGCAGCAACGGAGGAAATACACCGGCCACCGACGCACCGGCCACCGAGGCTCCGTCTGCAACGGTTGCTCCGACCGAGGAGCCTGAACCGCCTGCCGCTAATTTGGGAGGCAGAGAAATTCGCATTTCGCATTGGTGGGATGCAACCCCAACCGGAGATTCGGAAGCCGACGAACTGGCCCGCGAAAGAATCAAGAAGGTGGAAGAAAAATACAATGTCAAAATTAAGTATCTGAACACGGAATACTGGTCGACTTCAGAGAAGCTTTCCTCCTCTGTCTTGGCTAACGATCCTTTCGCGGAAATCGTCCGCCTGCCTGACGGCTTCATTTGGGGACTTATGCACGGAGGATTCCTAACGCCACTTGATGATGCCCTCAATAATACGCGCATTGCGCAAGACGTAGTCGATTCGATGCGTTTTGGCGGTGAGAATGTATTCGGCCTGGAAGGCTGGTTCAACGCGAACGACTCCGGCATGTATTACAATAAACGGATTTTCAAGGAAGCGGGCTTGAAAGATCCGCAACAGCTGATGGACGAGGACAACTGGAACTGGACGACAATGCTTGATGCTGCGAAGAAACTGACCGTTGACAATAACGGTGATGGCAAAGTTGACCAATACGGTCTTGCCGGCGCGCATTACATATTCTCGGAGCAGCTGATCGCCAGCAACGGTGGCTATATCTTCGAAGAAGCTACGAAAAAAGCAAGCTTTGATTCTCCCGCTGCAATGGAAGCGCTTAACTTCTTGAACGAGCTGTATAACACACACAAGGTCGTGAAGGAGAACGAAGGAAACGACTGGGAAGATCCGGCGAAATATTTTGCGGAAGGCAATATTGCTATGTATCCGGGCGGACTATGGGAAATCGAGGGACGCCTTCAAGAAAAGATGAAGGATGAGTGGGGATACGTGTACTTTCCTAAAGCGCCTAATGCGTTATCCTATGTAGATCCGCTTG
Source organism: Paenibacillus harenae DSM 16969 (assembly GCF_000422465.1). GTDB lineage: Bacteria > Bacillota > Bacilli > Paenibacillales > Paenibacillaceae > Pristimantibacillus > Pristimantibacillus harenae. The sequence goes on from NZ_AULV01000016.1 coordinate 184,526, forward strand.
GACAAACGGCTGCCTATGTCATTCCAAAAGGCGTCAAGGACGCGGAAGCCATTGTGAAGATCTGGGAAGAATTGCAGGACTTCGACAATTGGCAAGCAAACCGCAAACTGTGGCTTGAAAATGTGCTTCCGGATGAAACTTCCATCGCTAATGCTATGAATGAAGCCGGCAAGGTACAGCGGGTGTTTGGCGGACGATTCGGAGGTCTTGGCGTTAAGGATCAGCTTGACTCTGTGACAGGCAAGTTCGTTAAAGGCGAAATTACGCCGTCGACTGGTGTCGCTCAAGTGATCGGACCAGCGCAAGCTGCTGCCGAAAAAGTGCTCAGCGGTAAGACAGAAGAGAAGAAAGAGTAGTTAAGGAAAGACTTATAGTGAACAAGCAGACTGCCCGGTTTTCCGGCTTATGGAGAACTGGGCGGTTACTGACAAAACAAGATTCCGCTAGTTTGCAAAGGGGGGGATGAGGTGAAAATCACCTTTTCCAGAATGACCATCGCTTGGCTGATTGTCATGGCTATGCTGCTCTCGATATTGGTTTTCCCTATATCTCAGTCGAACGCGTCCGGAACTGGGGATGCGGCAAATACAGAAGCCGATGCAAAGAGCGGCCAGAACTCCTTGACGAACGCATCAGAGAACGGCTACGACCATTATTTGCAGCAGTATGCAGATGAAGCACGGCCGAGTGGGGAGATCGTGATTCGAGGGGCGGACTTTACAAGCGTTAATGAAATGAACCCCGAAATCGTAGGCGAGCTTGGTGGAATATCGGGCGACTTCGTCAAGACGGGGGAGAGCGGTTCGATAGGGTGGGAACTTGAGGTGCCTGCATCCGGCTTATATCATATCGCCATTAACTATTTTCCGATCGAAGGCAAAAGCTCTGCAATCGAACGAGAGCTGTTGATCGACGGAGAGCTTCCGTTCTCTAGCGCCAGAAACCTGACTTTCCACCGTGTATGGAAAAACGAGAGCGAGCAAATCGTGCAAGATAATCGGGGCAACGAGCTGCGTCCGCGACAGGTCGAATCGCCGATGTGGCAGGAGTCGCTGCTTAGAGATACGGAAGGATATTACGAAGAACCGTACATGTTCTATTTCTCGGCTGGAAAGCACACGTTGACACTGGTGTCTTCCAGAGAGCCGATGGCAATCGGCTATATCAAATTGTATCGCTACGATGGGCCAGCTGCTTACGAAGAAGTGAAGGCCGACTACGCGTCTAAGAATTATAACGAGACCAGCGGGCACCTGATCAAAGTTCAGGGTGAGAACGCCACTTACAAGTCATCGCCGACTTTATATCCCATTCCCGACCGCTCCAGTCCGTCTACAGAGCCTTACGACGTATCGAAGATTAGAATGAATACAATCGGCGGCAACAACTGGCGGGTGCCGGGCCAATGGATCGCATGGGAAATTGAAGCGCCGGAGGACGGTTTATACCGCATTGCCATTAAGAACAGGCAAGAATTGCTACGGGGCATTTATTCTACACGCTCGCTATGGATTGACGGGGAAATTCCTTTTCAGGAAATGACGCAAATTCCGTTTTATTACGACTCGGATTGGCAGATGGAAGTGCTCGGCAGCGGGGAAGAGCCTTATTTATTCTATTTAACTAAAGGGAAGCACGAGCTGAAGCTTGAGATCAGCCTGGGAGCGATCGCACCTCTGATACGTCAAGTTGAAGCAAGTCTGCTCGAAATTAATGCCATGTATCGAAAAATCTTGATGATTACCGGCAACGTTCCAGATCCTTACCGGGATTATCAATTAAATAAACAAATTCCCGATATGGTAGAAGTGTTTCAGAAACAAAGTGACCTATTGTATGCCGTGTCGGAAGAGCTAGTGCGCCTGACGGGCGAGAAAAGCGACAAAACCGCCGTATTGAACAAAATGGCTTATCAGCTGGCAGATTTGGCAAAAAAACCGGAATCGGTTCAGAAGCGGCTGGCTCAATTCAAAATCAATGTAGGCAGCTTAGGTGCCTGGATTCTCCAGGTCAGAGAGCAGCCGCTCGAAATCGATTACTTAGTCCTTGCATCTTCTAACGTAAAGCTGCCTAAAGCAAATGCTTCCTTTGGCAGACAAACCGTTCACGAGGTATCGTCCTTCTTCCATTCCTTCATTGAAGATTACAATACGATCGGAAACACGGCCGACGCTAAGCAGTCCTTAACGGTATGGGTCGGAACGGGGCGCGATCAGGCGCAAGTGCTGAAAGCGATGATTGACGATACGTTTACGCCGCTTACCGGAATTGGCGTAAATCTTAAGCTTGTCAATCAGGATGTGCTGCTTCGCGCGTCGCTCGCGGGTGAAGGCCCCGATGTGGCCATGCAGGTCGGAAACGATGTGCCGGTCAATTTTGGCATGCGGAATGCAGTAGAGGATTTGTCGAAATTCCCGGACTACGACACGGTCGTGAAGCAATTCAGAGATAGCGCGATTGTTCCTTACAAGTTTGAGAATCAAGTATTTGGTCTGCCTGAGCAGCAAATCTTCAATATGCTCTTTTACCGGAAGGACATTCTGGAGGATCTGAATTTGGACCCGCCGCAAACATGGGAGGATGTATATGCGATGATCCCGGTTCTGCAGAAGAACCACATGGATTTCGCTCTTCCGATTGCCCAGGCGACGGGTGTCCCCGTGCTGGAGGCGAACCGGGCTTTTGCGATGCTGTTATACCAGATGGACGGGTCGTTCTACTTGAACAACGGGGCCAAGAGCGGTCTGGATACCGAGATTGGACTCGGCGCATTCAAGAAATGGACAGATTTCTATACCAGCTACAAGCTTCCGTTGATCTTCGATTTTCCAATGCGGTTCCGGACGGGCGAAATGCCGGTTGGCATTCAGGATTATACCTTCTATAACTATTTGACCGTGTCCGCGCCGGAAATCAAAGGCCTATGGGAGTTCGTTCCGGTTCCGGGCATGGAGCAGCCGGACGGCACAATTCGCCGGGATGTAGCCAGCAGCGGAACAGCTGCCATCATGCTAAAGCAGGCCAAGAACAAGGATGCGGCCTGGGAGTTCATGAAATGGTGGGTAAGCAAGGACGCGCAAGTACGCTTCGGCAGAGAGATGGAAGGGCTGATGGGCGCTGCGGCGCGTTATCCGACGGCCAATATCGAAGCGCTCAAAGAGCTGCCGTGGCCGGCGCGCGATTATCGCAATCTCGAAGAGCAATGGCAATGGGTGCAGGGTGTGCCGGAGGTTCCGGGCGGTTATTTCACGGGAAGGCATCTCGACAACGCGCTACGCGAAGTGATCAACAACGGGACGAACACGGCCGACGCCTTGTATGACTATGTACAGGAAATCGACTATGAGATCGCGGAAAAACGTAACGAGTTCAATTTGGACGGCAAGGACTAGGAGGGACTCTTTTGCAAAAAACGAAAATCGCGGCCGAGATTATGATGCAGCCGAAGGGCCGCTCTGCCGGTTTGCAAGGGAAGTGGGAGTTGTTCGTCAAGGACATGAAGCGGGATCGGCATTCATACGTCCTGCTCGCTCCATATGTGTTGTTGTTCCTGTTATTTACCGTGTTTCCGGTCGTCATATCCATTTTCTTCAGTTTTACGCATTTTAATATGTTGGAGCCTCCGCACTGGATCGGCTGGGAGAACTATTCCAAGCTGTTGTGGAACGATGACGTATTCCTGATCGGGCTTAAAAATACGATGATCTTTGCCGTTATTACCGGACCGGTCAGCTATATTGCCTGTTTCGTCTTTGCCTGGCTCATCAATGAGCTTAATTCGAAGGTCAGGGCATTCATGACGCTCGTGTTTTTCGCGCCGTCGATATCGGGCAACGTTTTCTTTATATGGCAAATTATTTTTTCCGGCGATTCGTACGGCATCATGAACGGATTCCTAATGAAGATCGGGATCATTTACGAGCCGATCCTCTGGCTGCAGAATCCGCAATACATGCTCACGATCATCATCATCGTCCAATTGTGGCTAAGTTTGGGCACCAGCTTTCTTGCGTTCATTGCCGGCTTGCAGACGGTTGACCGCACGCTGTACGAGGCGGGAGCGGTGGACGGAATCAAAAACCGCTGGCAGGAGCTTTGGTTTATTACCCTTCCTTCAATGCGGCCTCAACTGATGTTCGGCGCCGTCATCCAGATTACGTCCTCACTTGCGGTAGCGGACGTCGCAATGGCTCTTGCGGGCTTTCCGAGCGTGCAGTACGGAGCTCATACGGTCGTTACGCACTTGGTGGATTACGGTACGATTCGGTTCGAAATGGGTTATGCGTCGGCTATTGCAACCGTGCTGTTTATTCTGATGCTGGGCTCGAATCTGGTCGTTCAAAAGTTGCTTAAGAGGGTGGGGGAATAGGCAAGATGAAGCTGGCCATACGTCTCAAAAAAAGAGTGAACCGTTCTTGGCAGGTGGATATCATGCTGATCCTTTTGCTGGGTGTGTTCGGTGCCTTTATGGCGGTACCGTTGATTTATGTCATTAACAATGCGTTCAAACCGCTGGATGAGCTGTTCATATTCCCGCCTACCCTGTTCGTGAGGAATGCGACGTTCGATAACTTTACGGATTTGTTTAAAGTTATGAAAAACTCCTGGGTGCCATTTTCCAGATATATTTTCAATACGTTTTTTATTACGGCCGCAGGCACCGCAGGACATATTCTGCTTGCCTCGGCGGCGGCTTACCCGCTGGCCAAGCACAAATTTCGCGGTCATAAAGTATTGTTCACGGTCATTGTCCTTTCGCTCATGTTTTCTCCGCATGTGACGGCCATTCCGAACTATATGATCATGTCTGTCTTGGGTTGGATCGATTCGTATCAGGCTGTCGTCATTCCGGCGTTCGCTTATCCGCTCGGCCTGTATTTGATGAAGCAATTCATGGAGCAAATACCGGACGCGCTGCTGGAGGCCGCGAAGATCGACGGAGCCAGCGAATACCGTATTTTCTGGCAAGTCGTCATGCCGCTCGTCAAGCCTGCCTGGTTGACGCTGCTCATCCTGATGATGCAAATGCTGTGGGGAACGGATGGTGGCAGCTTTATCTATAGCGAGCAGCTTAAGACGATGCATTACGCCATGGGGCAAATCGTTCAGGGCGGTATCGCCCGCGCAGGGGTGGGAGCCGCAGTTGCGGTTATTATGATGACGGTGCCGATCGTAACTTTTGTTTTATCTCAAAGCAATGTGATACAAACGATGGCTTCGTCCGGCATGAAGGACTAAAGCGATGGAGGCGTATAGGTTTGATAATAAAGCGATCGATTCTGATCCTGGCGGCTGCGTTGATTATCGCCAGCCTAAGTCCTAAGCCGGCTCACGCATCGCCGTACGAGGGATATACCTATTCGTATTGGGGAGAGGCCGTTCAATCGCCGATTGCTTATCTTCCTTCCAGAACGATAACGGGTCAGGAAATAGGCATTGAACCATTAGCGACACCGAACGATATGTTCGCGGCGCCTGACGGCAATCTGTACGTTCTGGATTCCGGTAACGGCCGAATTGTGGTACTTAACAGCGAGTGGAAGGCAATCCGTCAAATTCAAGGCTTCGACAATAACGGCAAGCAGGATAGCTTCAATAAACCGGAAGGCATCTTTGTTAGCGGGGCAGGTCATATTTATGTTGCGGATACCGAAAATAAGCGCGTAGTTGTACTGGACAGCAGCGGAGCGTTCATCAGAGAAATCGGCGCTCCTAAGTCGGAGGTGCTTAGCGACAATTTCGAATACTTCCCGCGCAAGGTCATCGTCGATAAAGCCGGCCGAATCTATGTTGTCGCAAGAGGCGTCTTTGACGGCATTATCGAATTCGACAGCGTAGGCGACTTTACCGGTTTTATAGGTACGAATCCTGTGCAATTTGATCCGGTTGATTTGTTCTGGAAAACCGTATCGACAAAAGAACAGCGGGAAAAAATGATTCGATTTGTCCCGATAGAGTTTAATAATGTGGACGTAGATGCAGACGGATTTATCTTTACGACTACTGCTGATAAGCAAACTTTAGTTCCCGTCAAAAGGCTGAACCCGTCCGGCATTGATGTGCTCCGCATAAACGGGGAATGGGGTCCGATAGGCGATTACAGTAGAGACAGATCGGCTTTCATCGACATCGATGTCAGCGGCAATGGCGTGTACCGGACGCTTGATTCGACTCGGGGGCGAGTTTTCACTTATAACGAGGACGGCAATTTATTGTACGTGATCGGTCAGTACGGCAATCAACTAGGTACGTTCAAAAATCCGGTCGCGATTGAAAGTTTCGGCAATCGAATCTTTGTTCTGGATCGCGATCTGGGAATGATTACCGAGTTTTCCGCGACCAAATTCGGAAGCCTGGTTAACGAAGCGAACGGTTTGTACAGCATAGGGAAGCACAATGATGCGGCAAAGCTGTGGCAACAAGTACTCAAGCTTGATGCGAATTACGAAATGGCCTATGTCGGAATCGGCAAATCGATGCTGCGTCAAGGCGAATACAAGCAAGCGATGACTTATCTGAAGCTAGGCAACGACAGGGAATATTATTCCAAAGCGTTAACGAAATTCCGCAGGGAATATATGCGCGAGTACTTCGGGACTTACATGACGATTGTGATCGCGCTCATACTGATCGTAATGGCAGTGCGCCGTGGCATGAGGGTAAGAAAGGAGGGCATGAAACAGGATGCAGTTTCTCAAGGACGCTAAGTACACACTGCATGTCGCTTTTCATCCCTTTGACGGTTTTTGGGATCTGAAATACGAGAACAAAGGGAAGCTTAGAATCGCTCTTGCCATCTTGTTCGGCGTGACGGTTATGATGATACTGAAACGCCAGTATGCCGGCTATGTAGTCAACTATAATTACCCGCTTGATTTAAACAGCATCGACGAGTTGAAATACATTGTCCTCCCGTTCTTACTCTGGTGCGTCGCGAACTGGTCGTTGACCACTCTGATGGACGGGGAAGGTAAATTCAAAGAAATTGTCATCGCCACTGGCTACGCGATGCTCCCTTTAATTTTAATTTATCTGCCCAATATATTGCTAAGCAATGTCATTACGCTGCGCGAGGCTTCGTTCTATTTTTTGCTGGAATCCGTAGCTACACTATGGTTTGTTTGGCTGCTGTTTATCGGAACGATGACGGTTCATCAATATACGGTTATGAAGACGATCATGACGATGCTGTTAACTGTCGTGGTCATGGGTATCATCATCTTTTTGGGTTTGCTGTTCTTCAGCCTGATTCAACAAATCGTTAGTTTTGTTTACACGATCTATCAGGAACTTTCATTGCGAGCATAAGAAAGGGGGCCAAGCGGTGAGGCGGAGGATTGCGATCATCATGACTGCAGTCATGATCGGCTGCTTACTTATATCCCAAGGCACCAATTTCGCGGAACCTGGATCCGGGGCTGTGTCCGTTTCAGAGGCAGGGGCGGCGTCCGCGTCCGCGCCGGGCGACGAACAGACTGCTGAGGCTACGGGTACGAGCGGCGATTCCGGCAAGGCGTCGAGTATAGCCGAAGGAATGGAGAAGGCGGCTGAGAATGAATTTTTGATTTTGTACGTCAACAAGGCAACGACGGAAATCGCGGTTCAGGACAAGCGCAGCGGGGCGATCTGGTATTCCAATCCGCAAGATCGCGAAGATGATTCCGTAGCAACCGGCTACAACAAAGCGAAGCTGAACGTGCAGGTCGAGATAACTTATTTGGACAGTTCGGGAAATTCGTTAAAATATGACAATTATACGCACAGCGTTCAGAACGGCCAATTTGTCATTGAGAAGGGAAGCGACGGCTTGAACATCGTTTATTCTCTAGGGGAAGTTAAAAACGATATCGACGCTATACCTAAGTATATTAGCGAGGAAAGATTTCAAACTCTCATCCTGGACAAGATCGAGGATTCGGGGGACAAAAGAGAAGTTGAAAAGCGTTTTAAACATAACGAGCAAGAGAAGCGTTACGAAAGAAGAGACTCCTCCTTAAAGGGAGTCGGATTAAAGAAGGTAACCGAAGTTTTCGAACAGATCGGATATGACGAGGAGCAGAAAGCGATTGATAATGCCGCGTTTGGCGAAGGGGCTGCCGGCGGCCTCAACGTTAAGATCCCTCTCCTTTACCGGCTTGACGGAGAACAGTTGAAGGTTACGGTTGATTCGGGCGGGATCGAATACCCGGAATCGATGAAAATTCAAACGCTATCCTTGCTGCCGTTTTTTGGTGCGAGCGGACAGGGGGATGAAGGCTATACGCTCGTTCCGGACGGTTCGGGTTCACTGATTCGTTTCAACAATGAAAAAACGTACGCCGCTCCGTTCCGTAAAGAATTATACGGAACAGATTCGTCCATTAGCCAGCGAATCCGAATTCAGAATGATGAAGCTGCGCGGTTGCCTGTATTCGGGATGAAGTACGAGGACCGGGCATTCATCGGTATCATTGAAGAGGGAGATGCGGTCGCGGCAGTCGAGGCTGACATCAGCGGCAGGCTGAATGTTTATAACACGGTATCCTCTAGCTTTAAGCTCCTTAACCTGGAGGAGGTTACGCTGACGAACGGGTGGCGCTCCAGTACGGTTAAGAAGTTTCAAGCAGCGCCCTTCCAGGGCAACATTAGTGTTCGCTACGGATTTCTCGGCGCCAAGGATGCCAGCTACTCGGGCATGGCCGCGCATTACCGCGATTACTTGATCAAGAAAGCGGGTCTAACTAGGCTGACGGATGAAGAAGGCGTTCCGTTCTATGTCGAGCTTATAGGCGGCATACCGAAAAAGAAATTTTTCCTGGGCATTCCTTATAACGCATATGAGCCGCTTACGACCTTCGATCAGGCCGAATCCGTATTGGATCAAATGCTGGAACTGGGAATCGGAAACATCAAGCTGCGTTATACGGGTTGGTTCAATGGCGGCATCGTCCATGACCTCGCGAAATCCATTACCGTCGATAAGAAGCTTGGCGGAAGCAAAGGATTGAACAAACTTAAAACTTATGCCGATGCCAACCACATTTCGCTGTTTCCTGATGCAGCCTTTCTTGAAGCAGCTCCGGAAGCGGACGGTTTCAAAAAATCGCAGGCTTCCCGGTTTATTACGGGCAAGCTGGCGAAAATTTATCCGTACAGTGCTGCCGACTTCAGAGAAGAAGACGAACAGGAGCCCGGTTATGTGCTTAGTCCAAAGTCGCTGCCCCAAATTGCAGACGGATTTATGGACGATTACGAGAAGCTTCAGCTCACCGGATTGTCGCTGCGCGATTTTGGCAGCAAGCTGAATTCCGACTTTAACAGTTCCAATGTCATCGATCGCGAAGAAGCGAAGGAGATCGTCGATGAACAGCTGCAGCGAATGAGCGGCTCCGTCAAGGAAATATTGGTGGAAGGCGGAAACGCTTATGCGGCTGCCTATGCGCGGCATATCGTGGATGCGCCGATGACAAGCAGCGCTTTTATCATTACCGATGAAACCGTTCCTTTTTTTCAGTCGGTGTTTCACGGTTACGTTAATTACGCCGGAATGGCCTGGAATATGGCGGACGATCAGGATTCTACGTACAACTTCCTGAAGGCGCTCGAAACGGGCTCCGCTATGCATTATACATGGTTTAATGCTGATTCGTCGGCGATCAAGATGACGGGGTTCGATCACTTGTTTTCCGCCGATTACCGGCTATGGGTCGACGAAGCGTCACAAAGATATCGCGAACTAAACGATGTTCTCCATGATGTGCAGTCCCAAACGATTGCCGATCATCGAAAACTGGCTGATGGCGTGTATCAAACGATGTTCGAAAAAGGCAAAACAATTATCGTCAATTATAACGATACAGAATCGAATGTGGACGGGATTATAGTCGGGGCAAAGGATTTTTGGGTTGGAGGTGAAATGCAGCGATGAGGTTCAAGAAGCTTTCGCTTGAACAAAAAAACAGATATTACGGGCTTTATTTCATACTTCCCTGGTTTGTAGGCTTCTTGTTCCTGTTTATGATTCCGTTGCTGTCCTCGTTCCGGTACAGTTTAAGCAATCTGCAAGTTACGGATGAGGGATTCAGCCTTGAGTTTATCGGATTGTCGAACTATTTAGAGGCGTTGCTGTCGCACGAATCGTATGTCAGGATACTGACGGAATCCGTAATTAATATTGGGGTCAACACGCCGCTCATTATTATTTTTAGTTTATTTTTTGCGGTTCTTCTCAATCAGAGGTTTAGAGGACGGGTGCTTGCTCGGGCTATCTTCTTCCTTCCGGTTATTCTGGCATCGGGAATTATCGCCAGTATCGAGAACGGAGATTTGATGCAGTCCGTCGTTCGAAGCGCGAACGACACAACCGGCGGCGATTTGTCCGTTATGAAAAATTTGGAGCTCGCAGTTATCCTCGTCGAATCGGGGATAAGTTTTACTTTTGTCGAGTACTTGACCGGGGCTGTCGGACGAATCTATGAGATCGTCAGTCAATCCGGCGTCCAAATTTTAATTTTCCTTGCAGGGCTTCAGTCGATCTCTCCCTCCTTATACGAGGCTGCCAAGATCGAAGGCTCGACCGGCTACGAGGCTTTTTGGAAGATTACGTTTCCAATGATCAGTCCGTTGATCCTGACAAATCTTGTCTACACGATAATAGATAGCTTCATCAGCGATGAAACAAGCCGGCTGGTGGTAGATACGGCATTCAAAAGCTTTGATTTTGGACTTAGCGCCGCGATGGCTTGGATGTATTTTGCCGTCATTGCGCTTGTGCTGTGGGTCACGACGTCGATTGTGTCGCGCAAGGTCTTTTACCAAGATTAGGGGTTTAGGCATATGCTTACGAAGTATGTTTGCTTTGCAAACATTTAAGGAGGAATTGCATGAAGACGGAAACCGCAGTGCAACAACGGTCAACGAGAGAAGAGAGGATGCATCGCATGGCATCTTCTGCCTATTGGGTTGAATTCGCAAAGAAATGGTTATGGGTCATCGTCCGATTCGTGCTTATTTTCGGCATAGCGTTTGTCATCGTCTACCCGATTCTGTTGAAGTTATCGATTGCGTTCAAAAGCATGGACGATTTATACGATTCCGCCGTCATTTGGGTGCCGAAGGCGTTTACGCTCGATAATTTCAAGCTCGTGTTCAAAGCGATGAACTATCCGCGCGTTCTGCTCAATACGTTATTTCTCTCTTCCGCGGTTATGCTGCTTCAGACGACAACCTGCGTGCTGGCCGGATACGGTTTTGCGAGAGTGAAGTTCAAGGGAAGCGGTCTTTTGTTCTCGGCAGTTATTTTTACGATTTTAGTGCCTTCGCATACGATTATGATTCCGCTCTATTTACATTTTAAAAATTTTGATCTGTTCGGATTGATTGAGCTAATCAAGGGCGAGCCCGCCAATCTGATCAACACCTACTGGCCGTTTATCATTTCTGCCGTACTCGGCATGGGCGTGAAGACGGGGTTGTACGTTTATATTTTTCGCCAGTTTTTCAAAGGGATTCCGAGAGAAATTGAAGAAGCCGCTTACGTTGACGGCGCCGGCTATTTTACAACTTTCAGTAAAGTTATTTTGCCTAATGCAATCCCTTCGATGGTGACGGTCATGTTGTTCTCGTTCGTATGGCAATGGAACGATTCCTTCTTTACGAACATGTATTTGAATGAACCGAAGGTCATGTCTTCGATGATGGCTTCTTCCGGGTATGCGATCGCCACTTACCTTAGCGGAGGGGAACAAGCGGCAACGGCATCCTACGTTCAGGATCCGTTCTTTATGTCCATGATGATGAATACCAGCGTCTTGATGGCCATACTGCCGCTTATTATTTTATATTTGTTCGTGCAAAGACATTTTGTGGAAAGCGTTGAACGTTCAGGATTAGTTGGTTAGGAGAGGCGGATGAAAAGAAAATTGATAGTCATTACACTTGTTGCCTTTACTTCAGTTCTCGGTTTGTATTTCGGATTCACGTCGGGAGGTTCCGACAGTTCTAGCAGCTCCAACAGCTCCAATAGCACCAATAGCGTGAAAGAGACGGAGGAGCCCCTGCAGCAGCCGGCGCCTCCAGACGCCTATGATGTATCGATCGACGGATCGGTCCGTTATCAAACGATGGATAACTTTGGCGCATCCGATGCATGGTCTATGGATCCTCTGGGCAAACAATGGACGGAAGAAAATAAAAATCGAGTTGCAGACCTGCTTTTTTCGAGGGAGAAGGGGATCGGACTATCGGCATGGCGTTTCAATATCGGCGCAGGCTCGATTGAAACGGACCAGACGATTATTCCCGATCCGTGGCGGCGGGCGGAAGCGTTCAAGATGTCGGAGACCGGCGATTACGATTGGAGCAAGCAGTCGGGTCAGCAGTGGTTTCTACAGGCGGCCAAGGATCGCGGCGTCGATACTTTGATTGCATTCGTGAACAGTCCTCCGGTCTGGATGACGAAGAACGGACACGCCCAACCGGATCCGGACGTCGGCTCCACCAATCTGAAAGAGGGCTATGAGGATGTATTTGCGACATTCTTAATTGATGTATTGGAGCACTTTAGACGGGAAGGCCTGACGTTTCAATATATAAGTCCCATTAACGAGCCGACCTGGGATTGGAACCGTGCGCAGCAGGAAGGGAACCGTTATAACAACGAAGACATGAAGCGAGTCATTCTCGAATTGTACCGTCAGTTAAAGGAAAGCAGCCTCGATGCGCAAATCAGCGCTCCGGACGGCGTGGAAATTACTTCGTTGCTGGATGACGAATATTATCAAATGTTCGCGGGCGGCGGGCAATATACAAGCGGGGCCAATAGTCTGGGAACAGGAAAATACCGGGAATATATGAAGGATTTGCTTGGCGACCCCGAACTCAAGGAAGCGATCGGCAATAAAATCGCTTCGCATTCTTATTGGTCCGATTACAGCAAATCGGGAGACGATCGGCTCGGCAAGCTGAGAGAATTGCTGGATGCCAATATGAAGAAATACGACGCTGAGGCTAAATATTGGGTATCGGAATATTGTATTCTTGGCGATTACGGTCCCGGCCGCGACCTCGGCATCGATCCCGCTTTGTATATGGCCAGAACGATTCATTTTGATTTGACGAAGGCGAATGCGGCAGCATGGCAGTGGTGGACGGCGGTGTCCAAGGTCAATTACAAGGACGGTCTGATCTATACCGACTTTAATGAAGCGGGAGACGAGCAAAATATTTTGACATCCAAAATCTTGTGGGCTCTCGGCAACTACAGCAAATTTATACGTCCCGGCGCGGAGCGCATTGCGCTTACGGGACTGGACGAGGGAGCGGAGAGCGAGCTGCTAGGCTCAGCTTACGTACATGAAGGAGAACAGACGGTTACGGCTGTGTTCGTCAACGACAGCGAAGAGGATAAGCGTATTCGGCTTTCGTTGAAAGGCATAGACAAGAGCCGTTCCATTGCGGTTATGGAATCATACATCACGTCGGCTGGCCGCGATCTTGCTCGGGGTGAAGACGTTACGGTTCGGGACGATCAAGCCTTCGAAGCGGTTATTCCTGCGAAGTCTATCGTTTCCTTGATAGGGAGAGGGGCAGACGATTCAAGGAAATAGCAGAAGCGACGAAGAAGCGGTTCAAATAGACCAAGAAGCGCTGACGGCATACAATATCGATAATGTGCAGGACCACTTGACTTTGCCTGTCAAAGGGGAGAACGGAACGACGATAACATGGCAATCTGGAAGCCCAGAAGTCATTACGGCGTACGGAGAAGTGACTCGTCCCAAGCTCGGCAACGGAAATGAATCGGTGAAGCTTACGGCGACCATCTCCCGAAATGGTGTCACTGCGGAGAAGGTGTTTCAGGCAACGGTCAGAACGAGTCCTGCAAAGGAAGATTATGCCGGTTACCTCTTCTCTTACTTTACGGGAGAAGGGACGCCGGACGGAGAGCAAGTCTACTTTGCGCTTAGTGAAGGGAACGACCCGCTGCACTGGAAAGAGCTGAATGGCGGGAAACCGGTACTTACGTCCACTATGGGCGAAAAAGGGGTAAGGGATCCCTTTCTCATCCGGTCACCCGAAGGCGACAAGTTCTATATGATTGCCACCGACTTGAAAATAAACGGAGACTGGAACTGGGACCGGGCTCAAAGACAGGGGAGCCGATCCATCATGGTATGGGAATCGAGCGATCTTCTGAATTGGATCGAGCAAAGCATGGTCGAGGTTTCGCCTGCAGAGGCAGGCAACACGTAGGCTCCCGAAGTTTTTATGATGAAGCAACAGGCGAGTATATCGTGTTCTGGGCCTCCAAGCTGTTCGCTGATGAAAGTCATACCGGTAATGCTTGACAATCAGCCAATATCCCCTTACGGCAAAATGGTGTTTCAGGATGTATTGGGCCTCACGATTACGATTTGCCCAGCAGTCCCCGTCACGGAACGGTTATACCGATAACGAAAACCGAGTACGATGCGATTTACGCCAAATACTTGAGTCACCGTTGACAGTTCAAGAATAACGGGTCTCTACGTGACAAAAATATATTTGCTTAGGAAGACGCTTCCATCCGTCCTTCGTTAAGGACAATGATGTGATCTGCCATAGCCAGACATTCTGTTTTATGTGGAGCAATAAGAAAAGTTTTACTCTGTAATTGTCGTACCCTCTGCCATGATATTCCTACAGAAGACATAATTAGAAGAGATCAAACATCTATGAAGTAATTTGCTTGCTCATTTGCATCTTCTCGATCACTTCCTAATACTTCAGCGGCAGATCATGTTATTATCGTCGTGACCTGAATTGGCTTGGCGTAGTGCCCACGAAGCGTTTAAATTGACGCATAAAGTGGGTATCGTTCTCGTACCCGCACATCTTCGAAATAGCTGCTATGGTTAACGAGCTGTTCCCCAAAAGATATTTGGCATATTCGAGCCTGCTGTTGATCATGTCCGAAACGACTGAACATCCGAACAGCTCCTTATAGATATGCTGGAAATACGACTTGCTCAAATTGACGCGCGAAGCAATGTTCTCTACCGTCAAATGGGTTTGGGGCGAACTGTACAGCTCGCTCCTCAACTCGGAAAACTGGCGGAAATATCGGCTCGTTTTATCGGGGAGGCCGGCTAACTCCATAAGATTGCTGAGCTTCATAAACAGCGCTCTGATATCAAAGTCAATAATCTGATCACGCAGCGGGCCGCCCAGTCTGTTGCTGCTTTGCAATTCCCGGATGCATCCGGCAATCAAAAGCGGATCTGTAGCCTTGACAAGCGTGTTGAGCGGAAGCTTCAACTGCGTGAGAAATTCCAGGATTTCATTGCCGTCGCAGTGGAACCAGTCGTTGATGAACGGCTTATCTAGTTCCCGGTAAAGATGGGGGGTCGAGGGGTGAAACAGGATGTAGGAATTCTTTTCTGCCGCCAGCAGCTTGCCATCCAGAATCAGTTCCGCTTTACTTTTGAAAAAAACAAAGGCATAATTCCCCGCGCCTGCAGGACGATCAATCGTGATCCCGTCCTTATGAATAAAATTATATCCGCAGCTTATCATTGAAATCATTGTGTGTCTCCTTAAAAAAGCACGATAAGTCAGTTTTTCATCATTATAATGGATTGTTTCGGGATGAACAAGCGCTTACAATCGAATCAAAAGGAGCAAGGAGATGAAATCGTGATGAGCGCACAATCAACGTTGACTATCTATACAAAGGAGCGAGGTGCGGAATTAGGCGACTTGTTCGGGATTTTTTTCGAGGATCTGAATCATGCGGCGGACGGAGGACTTTATGCTGAGCTTGTTCAAAACCGTTCTTTTGAATTCGATCCGATCGATCGCGCGGAATACCATGCCTTGACTGCCTGGGAAAAAATCGAAAGAGGCGGCGGAAAGGCGGAAATGACTGTCGAAGACAGTCATCCTTTAAACCCGCGCAATCTGCATTACGTTGCCATCGACATTCAATCCGAGGGCGACGGCGTCGGGATTATGAACCAGGGCTTTAACAGCGGCATTCCCGTCAAACGGGGAGAAAACTACTTGTTTTCGATTTATGCACGGCGGGATGCCAGCTTTGAAGAACCGGTTTTCGTAACGATTGAAGGGACGGACGGTGCCGTTCATGGCGAGGCAACGATCGTGGTGCAATCGTCCGAATGGACAAAATATGATGCAAAACTTACGGCGGTCGATACCGATACCAGCAGCCGTTTAGTGATTGTGACGAAAGGAAAAGGCAAGCTTTATCTCGATATGGTGTCCCTTTTTCCGGAAAAGACCTTCCGCAATCGGCCGAACGGCATGCGGGAAGACATTGCCGCCTTGCTCACGGATCTGAAACCCAAGT
Source organism: Paenibacillus harenae DSM 16969 (assembly GCF_000422465.1). Classification (GTDB taxonomy): domain Bacteria; phylum Bacillota; class Bacilli; order Paenibacillales; family Paenibacillaceae; genus Pristimantibacillus; species Pristimantibacillus harenae. The sequence continues at coordinate 200,853 of NZ_AULV01000016.1, forward strand.
TTATGCGGTTTCCGGGCGGCTGCCTTGTGCATGACGGTTCATTGAATCCCGACGACAGAAACTCGATGTACCGCTGGAAAAACACATTAGGCGATATAGCGCAAAGACCGGCCAGACGGAATAATTGGAGCTACAATCAAACACTCGGTTTGGGTTATTATGAATATTTTCTGTTCTGCGAGGATATTGGCGCCAAGCCGATACCGATCCTTCCGGGCGGATATGACCCGCACCATAAACGAATCGTTCCGCTTGATGAGCTGCAGCCCTGGATTGATGACGCGCTTGATTTGATCGAATTTGCGAATGGCGACTCTTCAACCGAATGGGGGGCTATTCGGACAAAGCTTGGTCACCCGGAGCCGTTTGGGCTGGAATACATCGGCATCGGAAACGAAGAAGTCGGAGAACCGTTTTTCGAACGCTATCCCTATTTCCATAACGCAATCAAAGAGAAATATCCGGATATCAAGGTCATCAACTCCTCCGGTCCGTTTGCGGCCGGCGGCGAATATGAACGCGGCTGGAATTCCGCAAGAGAAAACAATTCGGATCTTGTGGACGAGCACTATTATCAGTCGCCGGAATGGTTTCTGGCCCATTATCACCGTTACGACGACTTCAGGGCCGAGGATCCGAAAGTATTTTTGGGCGAATACGCTTCATGGGGAAATACCTATTATAACGCGCTCGTTGAAGCCGCTTTTATGACCGGACTGGAAAAAAACGCTCATGCGGTGGGACTGGCCTGCTATGCTCCGATGCTGTGCAATGTCGATTATATCAATTGGAAGCCGGACCTTATTTGGTTCAATAATCATGAAGTATACGGAACGGCAAACTACTACGTGCAGAAGCTGTTTATGCATCACCAGGGAGATCAGCTCTTACAAATTGAAGCAAACGGGTTCGGGGAAAAACAGGAAAACAAAATGAAGCCGATTAACGGAGCCTTGGCGCTCGGGACAGACCGTTGTTCCTTCCGCTTCCGGGACATGTTGCTGGTTAACAACGATACCGGAGAAACGAGAGAATTGAACGGCTCGTCTGCCGCGCTGTCGGATACGGATGAAGACCGGCTGGGCGGAACGGCAACGCGAAAGCTGGATCTTGGAGAGACGGATTGGGAGAATTACACGCTGAGTCTGAAAGCCCAAAAAATCAGCGGCCCCAAAGGATTCAATATTTATTTTGGAAAAAGCGACGATAACAATCAGCTGATCTGGGAAGTTGGCGGGTGGCAGAATCAGGATTCGGCAATATGCTCCAGCGTGAACGGCAGAACCTCTTGCCTGACCCAAAGCTTATTTAACGTGGAACCTGACATGGAATACGAACTTGCTTTGAAGATTTCGGGAAGACGGATCCGCGCTTACATCGACAATATGTTAATCAATGACACGGAAGATAAACTCCCCGTGATCGAGCCGCTGTATTATTCGGCAAGCTACGAACGTTCGACAGGGGATATCATCGTCAAGGTGGTCAATGTTCAGAAGAATAGCGTTAGCGCGCAGATTGCTTTGGCGGATTTGCACAAAACGTCTTTGACCGTTGAAGTATACGAGATGTCCGGACATGCGCTGGATGACGAAAACACGTTTGAGTCGCCTGAGCGGGTAGCGCCGAAGCAGAAGGAATTCAGTACGGAAGGCAGCGGTTTTCATTACGATTTTCCCAAACATTCTATTACCGTATTCAGGGTGAAATAAGGAGTATATTATGCTGTCAAAAGAACAAATTCAAATCAAACGTCAATTCCCTAACCCGCTCGTCGAACAGCGGGCTGACCCCTGGATTTATAAACATACGGACGGATATTATTATTTTACCGCTTCTGTTCCCGCTTATGATTGCATCGAGCTTAGAAGAGCCAGATCGATTCAGGAGCTCGGGACCGCCAAACCGATTGTTATTTGGCGCAAACACGAGAAGGGCAGAATGAGCGGGCATATTTGGGCGCCTGAAATCCATTATATCGACGGCAAATGGTACATCTATTTTGCCGCCGGCGGATCGGACGAGTACGAGACGGCATGGGAGATCCGTATGTACGTCTTGGAAAATGATGCGGAGAGCCCGCTGGAACCGTCATGGGTGGAAAAAGGACAGATTCGAACCGATTGGGATTCCTTCTCTTTGGATGCCACTACCTTCGAGCATCGCAGCGTAAGGTATTTGGTTTGGGCGCAATATGACCAGGAAACCACAGCAAGCTCCAATTTGTATATCGCTGAGATGTCTAATCCATGGACGTTACGCGGTAAACAGGTCCTGCTTGCAAAACCGGAATATGAGTGGGAAATCATTGGCCACCGGGTGAACGAAGGACCTGCAGTACTGAAGAAGAATGAACGGATCTTTATCAGCTATTCGGCAAGCGCTACGGACAGCCATTATTGCATGGGCCTGCTAAGCGCATCCGATAATTGTGATCTGATGGACCCGGATTCATGGACGAAGTCTCCGGAGCCCGTCTTCCGAACGAGCGAAGAATCCGGACAATACGGACCGGGCCACAACTGCTTCACCGTCTCGGAAGATGGTTCGGCCGATATCCTGATCTATCATTCCCGTGACTATAAGGAAATCGTAGGTGAACCGCTTAACGACCCCAATCGTCATGCTCGTGCCAAAGTATTGGATTGGAACGAGGAGGGGTTCCCGGAGTTCGGCGAACCCGAGTGAAATGCTGTAGCAGCTTATGAAAACAGCCGTCATTCGCGGAATGACGGCTGTTTCATGCCTGAAGAGGAGTGATTCATTCTAATGGAAGCTTATTTATTCGTACATTTTAAAGAAAAGAAAACCGCTGACGGCGAGCAGGTCTATTTTGCGCTCAGTACAGACGGGTTTAACTGGGAACAGGTAAACGGCGGACAACCCGTTATCTGGAGTGAAAAAGGTGATAAGGGAGTTCGTGACCATACAATCGTGCGAACGGATTATGGCAAATTTTATATCCTTGCCACCGACTTGAGCTTAGCCAACTGCTTTCATACCAAGTACAGGGGGAGCTGGACGAACATCGGCAGAGAGGGAAGTAAATGCCTTTCCTTGTGGGAATCGACCGACCTTGTGAACTGGTCGGAGCAGAGAATGATCGAATTAGGCGATGAGGATTTCGGCTGTCTTTGGGCGCCTGATGTGTTTTACGATCGTCTTAATAAAGACTACGTCATTCACTGGTCATCGGCTCATGCTTCCAATGATTACGGGCATAAAGCCATCTATTACTCTCGTACAAAGGATTTTGAAAGCTATACGAAACCGCAGCTGCTGTATCGTAAAGAAGACAGCGGGGTTATTGATTCCGCTATTTATGAGGAAAACGGCATGTTCTACCGATTTGTAAAAAGCGAGGCAAACCCCTTAGGCATTATATTGCAAAAGGGAGAATCCCTTACCGGTGAATACACAACAAACGAGGTTTTTAACGGTGAAATGGCAAAACTCGGCCACCCCGCCTATGAAGCGCCTACTGCGTATAAGCTGAGCAGTGGCAAATGGTGCCTAATGCTGGACTTTTTCGGTGTCGAGGGAGAAGGGCAGGGCTATGTTCCTTTTGTAGCCGACGAGATTGATAGCGGACTCTTTATCAGATCGGATGAAAGCTTCAGCTTCCCTTACCGCTTCAAGCACGGAACTGTGCTTTCAATAACAATGGAAGAGTACAGCAGAATAAAAAACGGGTATTAGGTTATTCTCGACTGGGCTTTTCGGGGTCAAAGTGTTCCTTATATTGGGCTTTGGGGCTGCCCCTTCCACTATCGGTATTGATGCGCACATTTGAAGAACGATTAAAACAATAGCCCCGAGTAACGGGGCTTAGTTAACAGTCTGAGCGAGTGTATGTAGAATCATAATCTCGCTTTTTTTTATAGAGGGGATAATAGAAATTACTCTGCTTTTTTGAGATTCATCCATCGGAACAGGCTCACTTTGCCGGTCGCATCACACTGCGTGCATTCAATTAAACCGCTTCCATCGCAGGCCATACACTTTCCATGTCCATAGCCAAAACCTTCACCATTGCAGTCGGAGCATTTTGCCTTCCCGGTTCCATCACATGGTTTACACTTCATCTTTGTTCCTCCTTCACTGTTTTTGAAAAATGAGGAGCACGCATATAAGTATAACGAGATGTGAATCGAGTCACAAATATCATATCATTACTTTTTTGGAGAAGGCAAAACCGATATAAATGGTTTATTTGCGATGCGCCTCTAAAAAGTCTGATTATTCTGAAATATTCTCCCTCATTCTCCAAATTCCTTAGCATGTTAGTCCAACGGGGTGTTCATAACATCGAAAAGAAGACGAAACAGCAAAGGCGGAGCTCCCGATAAAAATTGGCTCCGCTATTGCTATCGTTATTTTACGAAGGATATGAAGCCTGACTCATCTCCACACACATGAGAATAAAAGCGCCTGCGCCGTGCAGATCATTCTCGCTGGTAGGACGTGCAATATAGTGGGCGTAGTCTCCGATTCCTGTGCCGATGCAGATTTGGCCGATAATCACGTTGCCGTCTCCATCGAACTTCAGCGTGTCTATTACGCCCTGATAGCCTTTCCAGGCATATGGCAAATACTTATCGTCCAAATAGCCTAACCGCACGGCTTTGGCAATGGCATGAACATACAAGGCGGTACAGGAATTTTCCAGCCAATTATCCGGTCGGTCTGCCTTGTCGACAACCTGATACCATAAACCGGTGGCAACATCCTGGTATTTGGTCAAGGCGATGAGCAGATCCTGAAGGATGCTTGTCAGCGTCGCTTTATCCTTATGATCCTCTGGAAGGTATTCGAACATTTCCAGAAGGGCGACAGGATACCAGCCGATCGCGCGGCCCCAAAATTCCGGAGCCAGGCCTGTAACGGGATCGGCCCAATCTGCGGTTTTGGTTTCATCCCACCCGTGGTATAGCAAGCCGGTGCCCGGGTCCTTGGTATGCTTCTCCATTAGGATCGCCTGGAAGGTCATCATGTCAAAATATTCGCTTTCGCCAAATGTCTTTCCGAATTGGACGGCGATCGGTCCAGCCATATATAACCCGTCCAGCCACATCTGATTCGGAAGATGCCCCTTATGCCAGAACCCGCCCGACTCATTGGTCCGCCATGATTTTAAGAGCGGCACAAGTTTATACAAAGCTTTCTTGTACCGTTCGTCCCCCGTCTGCTCAAACAGGTTAAAAAGAAGCACGCCCGGCTGAATATCATCCAATTCATCAGGTTTGTGTTTCTTAATGCTGCCATCCGCGAGAACCTGGCTGTCTACCCACCGTTTGATATAATCATAATATTTATCGTCGCCGGTTACCCGCCAGCATTTCTCCATACCCGACAGAAAGACTCCCTGATGATAATGGAATCGGTCCGGCGGAAGTTGTTCCGGCTCAAATGTAGACATCAACGCCTCGCAAGCCTTCTCGGCCCATTGAATGGGGAGTAGTGTCTCTACAGTCTCTAGTAAGTGCTTCTTGGAATTGGTTCCTGAAGAATTCATTATATTGATTCCTCCTTCTTAGGCTTAAGGAAATAGTATCACGAAGGATATGTACATTTTTTGCAGATATATACGAAAACTTCTCATATCTTGCAGTATAATAAAAAGAAATCCAATGAGAGGCGTGGAATCGGATGGGTGATCTTCAATTCGATAACAGCGAGAGGACCTTCTCGGTATCCTACCGGAAGGCGCCAAGTCATCATATGCCGGCCAGCCATTTTCATAGTACCTACGAAATCTTCTATTTAATGTCCGGTAAACGGGAGTTTTTTATTAAGGAAAGGACGATTGTGATCCATGAGGGGGATATCGTCATAATCGCTCCGAATATCCTGCATCGGACCACTAATACGGATATGCCCGAGCATGAGCGGCTTATTGTAAATATTCATGGGAACCAAATGGCCTCGACGGGTGTTTCCTATATGGACGTTCTTCATCCTTTGTTTGAGCAGGAGTACATCATCGTAAAATGTTCTCTGCACGACAGGCTCTCCATAGAGGCGCTTTCACACCGTATCATTCAGGAGATGCAGGATAAGAAGCCGGGCTTCGAGATGTACTCGCAGACTTTGGCTCTGCAGCTGCTTATGATATGCTGCCGGCATGTCAAGCAGAACAGCACAGAGCTGTTGGAATCTCCAAGCCCCATGCATGAAAGAATCTCGGAAGTTGTCCGTTATATCAACAGCCATTATATGCAGGAACTGTCGCTGTATCTGCTGGCAGAGAAATTCTACGTTAGCCCTTATTATCTAAGCCGTTTTTTTAAAGAAGCGACTGGATTTACGTTCGTGGAGTATTTGAACAGCGTCAGAATCAAGGAAGCGAAGAAACTATTGGAACAATCCTCGATGAAGGTCAATCTGATTGCCAAGAAGGTAGGCTTCGGCAGTGTTACGCATTTTGGTAGGGTATTCAAGTCAGTCACCGGATTTGTTCCGTTACATTATAGAAGAGGAACGTAACCGATGGAACATGATGAATCCAATCCGTCTAGTATTCTTTACTAGGCGGATTGGTATTATTAATGGTCACCGAGTTTGTGAATGCTTCGGAATTGTATGGGCGTCATCCCTTCGAGGCGCCGGAAACAAGAGCTGAAGTAGCTGGCCTGAGAGAAGCCCGTTTCCAGCGCGATTTGCTTGACGGATAACTGAGTGGAAGCAAGGAGACGCTTGGCATGGATCAAGCGTGATTCTAACAGAAAATCCGGAAAGGACTTGCCGAACGTCTGCCCGAATTTGCGGCTGAAGTAATGCGTGCTGTATCCGGCGAGGGCTGCCGCTTGCTCAATGGAGAATTGCTGGCCGCTGTGGGCACGCACGTAGTTTGCGACGGCACGGATTTTATCGGCGGCTTGATTGACGGGTACGTTCAGCCGGTCAGACGTTGTCTGCAGCCGGGTCAAGAGTTCGTACAACATGGAGGCAATCCGGTGTTCGTCCTCGATCCGGTACGTCCGCCCAATAGTCAGCAATTTATCGATTAAAGCCTCGATGGGGGGCAAATTCGATAGGGCAAACAGCCATGGTTCGTCCAATCCTTTACCATCCAACAACTCCTCGAGTCGATCCCCGAAGAAATGAATCCATCGGATATTCCAAGGCTCATAGGTATCGGAGTGGTACCTTTGCCTCATGCCGGGTCCGTATAAAAAGCCCTGTCCTTTCGTTAATTCATAACGCTTGCCTTCGGTGAGCAGGTAGCCTTTACCGTCAAGAACGATGTGTAAATTATAGCAGCGATCCAGATTGTTCTCCGTGGTTCGGTACTCACGTTTCACGGTATGCTCGGGATATTCGCTATAACCGCCGATAAAATCCGGATAGCAAACGTGTCTAGGAAATAACGGTTTGGGAAGAAAGATGTGTTCGCGCATGAGCATCTCCTTAAACGCAATATATTGCAATACATCAATCACATTGATCGTCATATTTGCGAACATTTATGACATCAATGACATTATTTTAACAGAAGTCGCATGATTTTGTCATTTATTCAAGTCCGGATATCCTCTAAAATGGAGGAGTCGCATAACGGGCAGGGAGTTCCGTTTCACCGGAAATATACAAAATCGATACCGTTCGATCGGTAAACAAGGGAGAGTAGAACGATGCAACAATTGCTTTATGGGGTGGCCTATTACGACGAATATATGCCATATGAGCGGCTTGACGAAGATATCCGAATGATGAAAGCGGCAGGTATTAACCTCGTCCGCATTGCGGAATCGACATGGAGCACTCACGAGCCGCAGAACGGCGTCTTTGATTTCTCCAGCGTAGACCGGGTGCTTGACGCCATGCACCGGTCAGGGATTCACGTTATCGTCGGAACGCCTACTTATGCGGTTCCGACCTGGATGGTCAAGGAACATCCCGATGTGCTGGCGGTCACACCGGACGGTCCCGGCCGTTACGGTGCCCGGCAAATTATGGACATCGCGAACCCGACGTATCTCTTCTATGCCGAACGCATCATACGCAAGCTGATCGCTCATGTATGCGGCCATCCCGCCGTCATCGGCTATCAGGTCGATAACGAGACGAAGCATTACCGTACGAGCGGTTCGAACGTGCAGCATCGGTTCGTTAAATACATGAAGAACAAATTTGGCGCGTTGGAGCAGGTGAACCAGGAGTTCGGACTCGATTATTGGAGTAACCGGATCAACAGCTGGGAGGACTTCCCGTCCGTCGCCGGCACGATCAACGGAAGCTTGGGCGCGGAGTTCGCCCGTTTCCAACGGCAGCTCGTCACCGAATTTCTGGCTTGGCAGACATCGATCGTGAACGAGTACAAGCGTCCGGATCAATTCGTCACGCATAACTTCGACTTCGGGTGGAAGGACGGTTCGTTCGGCGTGCAGCCGGACGTCGACCACTTCTCCGCGGCGGGAGCGCTCGACATTGCGGGGGTTGACATTTATCACCCTTCGCAAGACGAGCTGACCGGTAAAGAAATTTCGTTCTGCGGCGACTCTGCCCGTTCGCTCAAAGGGACGAATTACTTCGTGCTGGAGACGCAAGCGCAAGCTTTTGCACATTGGACGCCCTATCCCGGACAGCTGCGGCTTCAAGCGTTCAGCCATCTGGCCTCCGGCGCCAATATGGTCGAATACTGGCATTGGCATTCGATTCACAATTCGATCGAGACGTATTGGAAAGGCTTGCTCAGTCACGACATGGGCACGAATCCAACCTATGAAGAGGCGGTAACGATCGGACGCGATTTCGCTCGGCTGTCCCCGAAGCTGGTCAACTTGAAGAAAAAGAACCGTGCGGCCGTGCTTGTCAGCAACGAAGCGTTGACAGCGCTGCAGTGGTTCTCGTTCCCCGGCGGGAAAGTCGATTACAATGACATCGTCCGCCTCATCTACGACCGGCTATACGAGATGAACATCGGTTGCGACATTTTGCATCCGGGATCGGATTCATTCGAGCAGTATGACTTGATCGCTGTGCCCTCGCTGTATGCGGCGTCGGACGAATTGCTCTCTCGCTTGAACCAATACGTGGAGAACGGCGGACACGTCGTATATACGTTCAGGAGTGGATTCACCAACGAGCATATCAAGGTCCGGACCGATGTTCAGCCCGGTTATATCGGGGAGGTTTGCGGCGTTCGATACAGCCAGTTCGTCGAACCGAAGAAGGTTTCTCTCAAGGGAGACCCGTTCGGGGCGGGTGCGGAGCATAACGGCGTTAACGTCTGGATGGAGCTGCTTACGCCGACGACGGCGGAAGTCCTCGCCCGGTACGATCATCCGCACTGGGGCGCTTATGCGGCCATTACCGAGAACCGTTACGGCAAAGGCACCGCGACTTATATCGGCTGCTTGCCGAGTGCCGAAGTTATGGGGAAAGTGTTGGAGCGAGCCGGTAGGGCCGCGGGATTGTGGGGCCCCGAACAAGAGCTCCGCTTCCCTCTGATCATGAAGTCTGGAACAAATGAGTCGGGACGAACGATCCGGTACTACTTCAATTATTCGGACGAGCCGGTATCGTTCTTCTATCCGTACGGGAGCGGTACGGAGTTGTTGGAAGACCGGCAGATTCGCGCGGGAGAGCGGATCGAGCTGGACCGCTGGGGAGTCGCAATCGTCGAGGCGAGCGCGGAGACGGAAGGATAAGCAAAGGCAAGTAGAGGCAAGGGCTGTCTTAAACGTTTAGAAGGCAGGACCGTGCGTCTTGGACGGAAGGGAAATCTGTTAACAACGCCAGTTCCTGTCCAAGCGTATCGATCAGGTCATTTTCGAGATTGGGAACGCAGTGGGGACGAAAAATACTTCTCCTTTGCACCGTAAATCACCGATATACTCCAAGGCAGAAAGGAGCTGTCACTCCGGTCCTACATGGAACAGTGAGCGACAGCTCTTTCATTTTGTCCATCCGCTACATCGCCTAACTAATTATTCTTCCGAATAAGTGACAATATGTGCTGGAACAACGCTTAACAATCGGCTAATACCTAGGGCATATATAGACGACTTGACATAATTTAAGATCAAGACCACTTATAGAGGAGCTGCTGCATTGAAAAAAATCCCTGTTAAAGGTTTCGTTCTCCATTCAAATGACCTAGGGGATGAACATTCCCATGGTCTATACATTACTTCTTGGGACGGTCGTCCCGTTTATCACGTTCATCCTTTTTCAGGTGTAACTTCATATGACGATGGACACGTCCATCAATATGTGGGTGTTACCGAGCCAGCCCTAACAGGCGTCCCCCATGTTCACCGTTATCATACCGTAACATCAGTAAATCATGGTCACACTCATGTTTTACAAGGGGTTACAGGTCCAGCTATTGATGTTCCGGGTGGTGGGCATATCCATTATTTTGAGGGTTTTACGACCGTAAACGGCATGAGACCACATACGCATCATTACCAAGGAGCAACCGGTAACGAAGCTTAATTGTGTCATCAGCTTAGGAAATAAACAATGGACAGCAAATTGCTGTCCATTTTCAGGGGGAATAGTTTTTCTAATGGTTGCCATTACCGTTAATTCGCCGATTTTAGTCTCTTTTATGATTTAACGTTTGTCATAGATGCTATTTCCTTGTTTTCTAATGAGTTCGGTTAATGATAGCGCAGATAGCGGTGATTATAACCGTTAGGTTTTCAAGAACGGCTTTTTGGGGCGAATAACGATTATAGCAACCGTTAGACCATATAGAGCTCGTTGCTCAGCCGATATGTACGGTATCGTTGACGGAGTTTCTTGCGCGGATTTGTTTGAGGGATTGTTTAACATCATTTTAGGGCTTTATCGATTCCCGACCCGCTTGATGGCGAATTCTTATCCGGCGGCTTCTGCAATCTGAGAAATGTTCAAGGTCGTCTCTTCCAGCAGCATTCGCGCTCTGTCCATGCGTAATTTTATAGCGTATTGCTTTAATGATTTGCCGGTGACTTGTTTAAACAATAAGCTCAAATAGCGTGACGATCGTCGATCACGTTTACCGCTCGATCAGAAACGACAAGGATTGGCTGGAGCAGCTGCTGGCGAGGATGAAAGATTAGACGCAATGAACAAAAGAGGCTGTTTTTCGACTTAAAAAAGGTGAAATACGAAATAATGGCGGTGCAGGGATTCCTGAACTGTAACCCCGTTTGTGGACACTTAATAAAAAGTGCTAAGCTGAAAGTAGATGGCTCCTGTATTCGTCAGGAGTCATCTTTTTTAATCCCCATTGATAGCGAGATGTGTTGTACATTAGGATGTATTCGTTAACTCTTTGACGAAGCTCTTCTATGGTTTGGCAGTCCTCATAATCTAACTCATCTTTCATATGACCAAAGAAGGACTCCATGGGTGCGTTATCCCAGCAGTTACCCTTGCGAGACATGGATTGTGTGAACCCCGCATTCTTTACTTTCTGTTGAAACACAGGATGGGTGTAGTGCACCCCTTGGTCCGAGTGAAGGATTGCATCA
>NZ_AULV01000017.1 GCF_000422465.1 Paenibacillus harenae DSM 16969
CTCTCGTCCCATTCAATCCGGATTACGATTCATCCTCTGGTGAAATCCTGCGAATAAGCGAGCATTCGTGAGAAAACTGTATCGTACCGAGGGAGCTTAATAAAAAGAGCAGGACGCCGCAGCACCTACTCATTTACGAGTTATTTAACTATCGTACCCGTTAGCGTAACAAAATAGTTCGTTCTTTGCTGAAGTTCTTCTTTGTTAAGCCGTTAAATTACACGAATAGTTTTATCAACGAAGCTATAAAGACTAATAATCCAATAATTAGTCCACCGTGTCCATAATCACTATCGGTACCTATTCCAAGAAAAAAAGCTATCAATGAATCAATAATGGATACAACAATAAGAACAAATGATTCAGTTGTTAAACTAATTACGTACATGTGTATTGCAACAATTCCTAAAAATAATGAAACGATATCTTTTTTACTTGAAACAGATTTGTCCATCATCTCATCCTCCCATCTTTATATGCTATTCAAGTAATGGTTGCGTTATCCTGCCAGTTAGCGTGGAAAAGGCAGCCGATCATTGTGTCATTGTGGTCGGCTGCCTCCGTGTCTTTATTGAGCTATCGTACCCGTTAGCTTAATGCGAAAACTTATTTTTTTCCCAATCTTCTAGTAAAGCCCATGTAATTTCAGGCTCACTCCCGACTGATTTCATAGTTCCTACATAAATCTCTGATGAATTTTTGTTCTCGGAAAAATGTTTAAAAATGTATTTCGTGGTCGCTGTCACATTCAATTCGTCAGCTAATTTTACATCGATCCACGACAGTTTACCTTCTTCACTTTCGCGTACAGTCATGTGCTTTACATTTGAAAAGTATACATATTGGAGTCTTATCTCCGTTTCCTTAATCCGTAATATTATATATTTGAGCTCCAATCCTGTCAGGTCAGCACTTGTCAGTCCCGTCTCTTCTTCAACTTCCCTCAAACACGCTTCTTTTGGAGTATTCATTTCATGCTGCTCTAGGTGTCCCCCAATTGGTACAACCATCCCCGAAACAAAACTATTATTTTTTGGCTTTTCCATTAATAACACTTTTTCTTCATGAAAGAGAAAAGCGACCGACATTTGCCTTAGGGTAATCATGTAATCTCCCTCCAAATCCGATTAAACGTTTTCCCTTATCCAAGAACGTAACTTTTCAGCGTATAAGGGACGTTCATCTGGATCAGTATAAGAACCCTTCGTTAGATAAAGCTGATCGTTTTCATACCTTGGATAAACATGAAGATGGTAATGCCAAACGTCTTGATTGCCAGCAGGCTCATTATGCTGCCGCGTGGAAATCCCGTCACATCCATATGTGCTTTTCATGGCAAACGCTGTTAGTTGAGCTGCACGGTGTATTTCAGCGGCATACTCCACAGAGAGTTCGTATATGTTCTCAAAGTGTTTATTGGGAACAACAAGAACATGTCCTTTATTATTTTCCCACCATTTGCTCGCGATAAATGCTGTTACATATTCATTCTGGTAGATGATATCTCTTTGTTTTGTCCCCTTATTTGGTCGCTCGATTCCCGAAACAACACGACAAAATGGACATTCGTACCCTTCAGGCTTATGTGAATATGCTTTCATCTTTACATTCAATCCCTTCATATTTTTCCGCTAGATTATTAGACGTGAGTTTAGGTTCGTTGCGTTAGCCGCGAAGCGAGACCCTCCACTTAACTATATTTTTCATTAGCTTAGTGGCGAACCACTTAAAGATAGTTCAGGAAATCCTGCACGACTCCATAACCAAAGAGGTGTGTGAACATCAATCGGTGCCAACCCACTACCCAGAAGCGCCTTTTCCCAAGCCTCAGCAACTGCTTGTCTATCATCTGCCGACCCGTTTAATACATCTGAAGAACACAGTCCTAATTTTACGGTTGCTTGTAAAATGTGTGTATCAGGAGCTACTGTGATAAGTTCACGAGTTTTCCATTTAACCGCTGTATAAGACTCCAAAACATACAGCCAGTAATTAAAGATTTTAGGGCCTGAAAGATAAGGGAATTCAGATTTCCTCTTGATTTGCATGATGGTTTTTAAAGCTGCAATATCGAATTGAACTGAATCAATTAAACCAAATACGTCTCCCCTTAAAGAAGATTCATTTATCCCATTAGAGACACTTTTCCAGATTTCAGGGTGACGATTGGGTTGCAGAGCAACACGGTGATATAGCAACGCACTTCGTAAATCTTCAATTTTGCTCTGAGAGACAGTTCTTGGGTCAAATATCCATCGTGAACTTTCATCGAGATAAGCTTGTGCAATCGACCGCCATAATGCATAAGAGTTTCTTTGGTAATTTAGAGACATCCCAAGAGTCAGCACGTTCATTAATTCTTCTTCTGGAACAACGCCCAAGAGAACATCCTCAGGCATTACTTCTCCACCAAGATGTCCCTCGGAATGCATTTGTATCAATAACTTTACGTTCTCTAGAAACTCTCCTGTGACCATTGCATACTTTCCCCCATGTATAAATTCATATTTAATATTTTAACATGGGTTGCCCATTTTATGGGGTTTACCCTTAAAAACTTATACATCTGACAATTACGCAAACCTGCCCGTTACTTTAATGCGAAAAGGAGCAGCTGCCGCAGCAAACTGCTCCCTGGATCGTTCAACTAACGTCATTTAGCGTAACGCAGACCTCTTCAAAGGCTGCTTTAATAGCCAATTAACCGACTTCCGCCTTCGGTTCCTCGTTAGCTTCATCTGCCTGCTTGAAAAGAGAAATTACGTGTAATCATACCATGTGCTCTAAGCATTCCAAACCGTTCATAATACCTCTGTAGGTTTTCATCACAGATTAGGTCGACCATATATATATCCGATAACTCCTGAAGCATACGTTCCACCAGTTTAGCTCCAATGCCTTCCTTTTGATACGCAGGTAACACTTCAAGTAGTGGTATATAAGCTGCTAAAACCCCATCACTTACCGCTGTTATAAAGCCAACAACTACGCTTGCCTTTTCATCAATTGCAAGGACAAATTTATAGCTGCCCTTCAAAAGCTCATAATGTTTTTGGACCGATGGAGGATTAGGCCAGTCTACAAAGAAGCCGTGAAATATAGCAGGTAAAATGCCATCAAGTGACGTTACGTATAGCATATGTTTTCATCCCTTTCCGATTCACGAATGGGTTGCTCTTAAAATATTCCACCAAATATTGTAACTATCCTCCCGTTAGCGTAATGAAGCCGCCGATAATGCCAGCAGCTTCATCATAACTGTTTATTGAGCTATCGTATCCCGTTAGAGTAATGGTTGTTCTAAGGCTAGTGTTATACATTCGGCTGGAATAACTATCCCTTGTCCCTTTCGAATCGCTTGCATCACAGGTGCAATATGATCATTTTTGTATTTGGTTACAGGTATATATGAGTTAACATAGGCTTGAGTAACCTCTTTTCCAGTACTATAATCGTAACCCAGATTAAGAGGTGCTAATCCTCTTAAACTTAAGTGATTTGCTTCCAGATTGTGCGCGTAGTCAGCGATAAACAGACTTTCATAACTATTTGGCAATTCAACTCTTAACAAAACATTGCCTATATACCTCTTAACCATTTCAATCCCCAGATCACCAAAATAAGGACTATTTGTTAACCAATCAGGGAGAGGCTCAAGGAACCCCTCTGCCATAAAACAACCAATAAATTCCTCTGGTGGATGTGGACATATATCAACCCGAAGGCGGGCATACAAACCGCTATTTGGAGTCAAAATTTGCTCCATTCTTTCTTCCCTTGTGTAATGATAAAAAACTATATTGCCACTACCTGTATGCTCAACACGTCCTGAGTCAGATTCAAAACAATAATCTCCTAAACTTAAACCCCTGTTATTTTAAAAAATTTCCCCTAGTCTCATCGGATCACTCCTTATAGGCAATTAAGCTAAGGGTACTTTACAAAGGATGAAACTTCCAGACTGATAATGAATTCCATATTGTGCTATAATATTAATGGGAAAAGACAATTCATCTTCAATGAATTGTCTTTGTTTTTTCGATCATTATTCAACTTTCCTTCTGAGAAAAAGGCAGCCATATGTCGGCAGCCGTATCTTTGTTTTCATTGAACTATCGTACCCGTTAGCGTAATCACTTCTTGAATATATCGAAGTGTTTTACTCTCATTGAATTTACCTCTCCACATTCTAGGCAAATGGTAAGAAGAAGAGGAGATCCTAGACTTAAGAACTTATTTTTGGGATGAACATTTCCATCACCTTTTATTTCACCTTCAACAAAGTTTGTTCCACAAACGATACAAAAAACTTAAGTTCTTTAGGGAAAGGATTTTTACTAATGAGACCATGTATAAACTGTACGGTGTTTTCAAAACCTATCATGTCTTACTCTTGCTAGCTTTATTTATATATTCTTTTATCAGATGGTAGATATCCAACTTCCATACCTGATTTTCTTTTTGTACTCCTAAAGCCAAGGAATGTGTCGTTGTTTCTACACTAACCGTAATAAGCACCGTAACCTTATTCTCCTCAGCTGTACTCTCATCCACTCTTATAGAATCATAATATCTGTAATGTACTGCTGTTTCAGAATCATAATTCATTGCATACTCAAAATAATCTTCCCGAAATTTATCTTGGTTAGGTAGTTGCCCCCCATTATAAGTAATTTCATATATCAAATCTGGGTCGCCTATTGATAGACAGTAAAGATACACCAGTACCATGTCCTCAGGGGTAAAATTGTAAAGGTTGTGCAGGCTCTTCTCAGCTTTAAATCGAGTAAAGGCCTCCTGTTTATCTAGAGACAGTTGTTTCAGATAAGAGAACTTTTTAATGGATTCCTTACCAGGAGTCGTGTTTATACCATTATTGTAAGGCTCTTTTACTTGGTCCTTATTTTGGACTTCCATGGTGGTTTCGGGCCTCACGGTCTTATCTGTGTTGTCACTTCTGCATGCTGACACAAGGGACATCATAGCTAGCACTAATAAAACTAATCCCATTTGCTTCAACATCTATCACTCCTCTATATAAGGAATTAACTTTCCTAGCCTCATTCGAACCCCTTCCTATATTACCACAAATTGGAACTAAACTGCCCGTTAGTTAAGCGCAGGACTGTAACGTGATAGCCCTTCGGCATTAAACTATCGTACCCTTTAGCGTAATACTTTTATGGTACATGTGTTCTTGAATTAGATTGTGTGTGATCGCTTCCCAACATACAAACGTTTTAAACTTATAGACCTTCTGTAATCCTCTTGGAACGACTGGAAACCTGTTTAAACAATTCCTCTTCATCGATGGTGAGAAGCTGTCTGCCGTGCATTAGAGTTTTACCATTCACGATTGTCGTATCCACATCTCCACCATTCACGCTGTATGCAATGAGAGATTCGATATGGTGAATCGGCTGCAAATGGGGCTTTCTCATATCGATTAGAATAATGTCAGCCTTTTTACCAATCTCGAGGGTCCCAACTTCATCATGGATGTTTAACAATTTGGCACTTTCTCGGGTAGCCATATGAAGGGCCTGTGATGCCGGCAATCTCGTCGGATCACCGTAATCTAACTTTTGCAGCCAGGTCGCTGCTTTGATTTCTTCAAACATATCAACAGTCGTCGCACTTCCTGCTCCATCGGTACCTAATCCAACCGTTATGCCTTGCTCCATCATGTCTAAGACCGGAGCAATGCCACATCCGAGCTTTAAGTTACTGACAGGGTTATGGGAGACCCCTCCGTGCATCCCCTTTAAGAACCCTATATCACGACGGTTCAAATGCACACTGTGGGCTAACAAGGCGTGCGTTCGCTCAAAGAGACCGATGTTATATAAAAACTCAGCCGGTGTCTGATTGTATTTCTCTCTTATTTTAATCACTTCTTCTTTCGTCTCGGCCAAATGAGTGTGTATAGGCATTTTCAGTTTTTCTGCTAGTGCGATCACTTCCTTAAATGGCTCAGGTGGGCATGTGTAAGGCGAATGTGGCCCCAACATGGTCGTGATCCTCCCGTCAGACTTTCCACTCCAACGATTGACCAGATCAAGGGCCTCGCTCATCCTTCTGCCTCCGTCATCCGCAAGAAAAACTAATCCACGGGTTAAAGATGCACGCATTCCGACTTCCTCAATAGCAAAGGCAACTTCATTCATATGGATATACATATCAGCAAATGTCGTCGTGCCGGATCGGATCATTTCAGCCATGGAAAGCTTGGCGCCCCAATAGATATCTTCCGGGGTCATTTTGGCTTCCGCAGGAAGCATTTTCTTCTCCAACCAGTCCATGAGCTTGAGATCATCTGAGAAACCTCTTAGCAAACTCATCGGCGTATGTTGATGTGCATTAATTAGCCCTGGCATCGCCACCATGCCCGTTGCCTTTATTACCTCGTCAGCATCAGCAATTACTTCCGCTTGAATATCGGTAATTCGCTCTCCTTCAATTAAAATATCCCCTACAAACGGAGCCTCATCATTCATTGTTAAGATGGTAACGTCCCTGATCAGTGTTTTCATATTTCCTCCTATATCCAATCTATGATACCATTAGCATAAACTCTTCCGTTACGTGAAGGTCAAGCTAATACTTCTTTCTTTTGAATTAAAGCTCCCCCACTAATTAGGTTTTAAAATTATTCCTGAAGTTGACTCAATAGACTGAAATACTTTTACGTTACGACAATCTTTGTTGTCGAATGGGATAGGCGGTAATTATGAAAATTAAAGAAGTCGCAGAGAAGCTCAACATTTCTCCCCGCGCCATTCGCTTTTACGAGGAAAAAGGATTGGTCATTCCAGATAAACAGGCGAACAACCAATACCGAGAATTCAGCGAGCAGGATATCTGGCGTTTGCAGACTATTATTGCGTTACGGGAAGCAGGCATGACGATTGATGATATTAAAAGAGCCCTTGAGAAAATCGAGGGAGCGGACAAGCAGGAACTTCAATACTACCTGGAGCTTCAGCGGTCGGTGATGTTCTCCAAGTGGCTAGAGATCAAGCAGATTATAGAAACCACCGATTATATGATAAGTATTTTAAAGAGAGAAAATACAGAAGCTTGATGACATATACCAACTGGCTGAAGGTTCAAAAAGACTCCGTGAGCAGAGAAACAGTTGGCAGGATAAATGGGGTTTTGATCGGTTAGCAAAGTTCCATGATGAGCGTGTTTTAGATGATGACTCGTTGGAATATAAAGATTATGACAGAGCATTACAGTTAACGGTGAAATGGCTCTCACCCGCTAGTGGAGAGAAAGGGCTGGATATTGGAACCGGTACAGGAAACTTGGCTGGAAAACTTATGGAACAAGGCGCAGAAATGGTGGGAGTAGATCAATCGAAAGAAATGCTGAAACATTTCCAAAGGAAATTTCCGAACATAGAGACGAAACTAGGGAATTTACTTGCCATCCCCTATTTGGAAAGCAGATTTGATTTTGTAGTCACAAGTTTTGCCTTCCACCATCTAACTGACGAGCAGAAAGTGCTGGCGATCCATGAAATGCGCCGAGTTCTAAAGCCACACGGGCGTAGCTGTATTACCGACTTAATGTTAACAGAAAAACAACAAGAAGCCATCGAAAGAGAAGACCTATACTATCCCTCACTCTCTGGCTTGTTACATCTGTTTGATGAACTTGGTTATCTGACAAAACATCAACAGATTAATGAGCTCCTGCATATCGTGTATGCTGTTCCTATAAGATAAAGACAGATTGCACGATGCGTAGCCATCTTTATTATTATTTTTTAGCAATACATATGCTGCCCGATAGTTGAGAAAAGGCTACCGATTCACGCACCGTCGGCAGCCTTTGTTATTTTTCAACTATCTTTACCATTCCCTTTGTGAGTAAAATATAAAAACAGTTTCTTACCCATCCATTTAAACAATTCTTGGTACACAAAGAATGAAAACATGATTAGGCTGGCTAGTATTAACCACCTAGCCATATTTCGTTCAATTTGCATTGGCGAAATGGCTATATATAGTAAGGCTATCACCCCAAACCCGAGACAGTATGCGATTAATGTTACAAAAGCACGTTTATAATTACGAACCCGTAATTTCTTTGAAATTAGACTGTCAATAAATATGGATGTTGGAATAGCGATTATGATATACAAGCCTAATGAAATGGTTAAACCGAAAAAAAATAAATGTCCAAATGAATAGTAATATACGTTCTCTATTCTTTCGTTCATTGGGGTATATTCCCAAATTGTGGCGAATAACGAAACGGATAAAGCGGAAAATATTGCAGCAAGAAATTTTGACAAGCTTTGATCCCCCGTGGCAGAGCGGCTGTATTATTTTAAATCACAAATTGCATTAAAATGGACTCGGTAATAAACCCGTACTATAGTTCAAAAACTATTCCTTGCATTAATCTGTCTGCCCGTTGAGCAAATAAAAAAGGCTGCCGAGTCAACCGTTTTCCATTACCCGTTAGCTCAAAGCTTTCATTCTAACCTAAATAGATAACTCCCATTTTTCTTCTATAAGTTCTTTGTTGCTATAGTTTAAAAAAGTACGACAAGTAGCCATTGTATAAGCCTTTTCATACCCTCTATGTCATTGGTATAACTTCAAACCTTTTTACCCGGACTGGATCAATAAAGTCAATATCACTTTTCCCACGTTTTTCAAATTCCTTAAGTAAGGTTACAAATATTCTCGCTATTAATTTACTATCATCTAATGCATCGTGTCTTCGGAGGTCATCGTTTTTAATCCCATAATATTTCACTAAAAAATCTGTCCATATGATGTCTTTAATTTCTGGATAGAGGTATGAGAATAATGCTTTCGTATCTAGGCACGTGTTTGTCAACATATCTAGGTTATTTCTCTGGCATTCACGATTCAACAATGGCAAATCGAATTCATAACCTGCATGTGTTACCAAAATCGTATCTTTAGTAAACCTTTGAAATTCCTTGTAAGTCTGAGTTAAGGTAGGGGCATTTTCTAAATACTTGTTGTAGACACCGGTAAACCGTTCAACAGCCTCAGGAATTTTTTTGGGGCTCTTTATGTATGTATTGAAAGTTTTTTCCTCGAGAATCTTGTTACCTTCAATTAGAACAGCTCCAATCTGGGTAATGTATTCAGACTCGTGATCTATACCTGTCGCTTCAAAATCAAATACACAATATCTTTGATTTTGAATATCTTTAAGAGTTACCCCGGAAACTAAATACTCAGTATCGGAAATAAAATCAATATTCAAATAAGCCAACTCCTTTTGTTATTGATTATATTATACGACAAGGATATGGGTAGTTCTAATAATTATGGGCCCTTTCGCACTATCCTGCCAGTTAGCTTAACAAAGAAAGGGAGCAGCTGTCGTAGCAACTGCTCCTTGTTTGTTCAACTATCGTACCCGTTAGCTTAACGGAATCCGTCAAGTGTTTTGCTAATCGTAATTCCAAACCAGCTGCCCTTTCCTTATTTTTGCAGCATAGATGATTTGTCCTGTATGATAATGGACCTCTCTAAACATTGCCATCATAAGATTCAAAGCAGTCGTCTCGTTATTTACCTGGCTATATGTAAGAGGGGGCAGATTAAGGAAGGGTTGTGACATTAATAACTCAGGAGTGGATTTGAGATGTTCAAGATATTGTATAAGAATATCAAAAGAATCTCTGGTCATTGTTATCGCTTGTTCTTTAGACATTTGTAGCCCTTTTTCAAATTCCTTATCTCTATCTCTTGTGTCTGGAATTTCTAGAAGAATTGTTTCAATTCGTGAGTGTACTGCACCTCTAATATGAGCAACTAAGTTAGCAATGCTGTTACTTTCCGATGTCAGGGACGAAGTAATATCTTCCTCAGACAATTGTTCAATCGCTTGGAGAGTCCATTTCTTCTCTGACCTGAACTTAACCAACATGCTTTCAATTAGCTCTAAGGCGATTTCCATTTAACGTCCTCCTAGTAAAAGTTTCCATACTCTTAAAATTACCAAACAAATGTTCCCCAACACAATGGGTCAACTACAATTACTTTTACCACGCTAAACTGCCCGTTAGTTGAGCGAAGGGCTGCTACGCGACAACCCTTCGGCATTGAACTATCGTTCCCCGTTAGCCTAATGACTGCAAGGACCATTAGCATCGCTAATCGTTAATTCAATCATCATCCTCGTCAGGCCAAGGTTCTATTGTTTTTATCGCGCTTAATGGAATCAGTAGACGCGTATCGTCACGAGCCTCGGTCGGCATGATAACAATAACATTGTTAAAATAATAATAGCTAAGATATATCCCTGTTACAGTTAAGTTATCTAGATAGGTTATTTTAATACCTCGATTCAAGTAACCCTTCATGAATACTTCCTGTTTTTCCATGAAAAACACCCCCTCATATTCAACTTTTAGTTTAACATAAATTGGAACTATCCTGCCCGTTATCGTAATGAAGCTGCCGTTCATGCCGGCAGCTTCATCATAATTGTTTATTGAGCTATCGTACCCGTTAGTTCAATCATTTGGAGTCTCATGGCATAGGAGTTAGTAAGTTCTTCAACGTGCTCATCATCCAATGATACATAATAACAAATACAATCGTACCTGAAAGGATCCCATTATATAGTTTGCGGAGTTTCATTATTTTTTCAATCAATTTATAAAAGATCATAAAGAACATCACTGTGACCATGATAAAACCAATTAGAAATATTATGAGCATATTAGAGCACGTCCTAATCTCATTTAATTGATTAATTCAATACGTATTTATCTATACAAAGTTACGCTATACTGCCAGTTAGCTCCATAGACGAGGTGCCGTTCTTTGCTGGCAGCCTCGTCTATGGAGCTAACGTACCCATTAGTTCAAATTTCCGTTTGATATATCTCATACTGTATCGGTTTATTTTTCAAAGCTACTTTAAACGATTCATGATTTTCTACTTCAGTAAAATAATCCTCTAAATCACCGCCTTCATCAAAAAAGTACCATAATGCATCATGTTCAAGTTTACTTATCTCATCTGTTGGTTCAAAAACGAAATGGCTTATAAGTTGTTCCATATGCGAGTACTCACCATTGTCTTCATAAACGGAGAATTGACGAACAAAATTTACATAAAACCGTTCTTTACCAAGAGAAAAACCTGTTAGGTCTGAAAATCCACATTCATAGAGTAAACCCGATTCTACCTCACGACCCTCATCGCCAACCTCTTCTTTAGAAAATACTTTAAACACTTCCCAAAACTTTGCTATATCACTAAAATCCTTACCAAGTTCATCTTCAAGGGATTTTTTAAAATAACTTTCTACATCTCGTAATTTAACCACTTTTTCAGCTCCCGCATTCAATCTTTTACTTTCGTCTTTTTCGTTTGTGCAACCTACCACAACAGTCATAAATACAAGGAGTAAAACAATCATTCGAAAATTCACTTCACATCCCCCTTTTTCTTAGATGCTTCTACGCTGAATTACCCTATGGTGATCGGGTGGTAGCAAAAAAAATTTAACCGTTTACGTCACGCGAACGTTTCTCACTCTCTTGTAAAATCAAAAGGTTCCATTACTAACTTTTTTATGATTACCAATATCCAATTTTACATACAAAAACTGGTTTCTAGCTGCACGGCAGTTGGCGGTCCCGTTGAAATTTATGGAGCTAATCTGCCCGTTCGCTAAATAAAATGAGCAGGCTACTGCAGCGCCTGCTCATCGATGTGCTATTTAACTATCGTACCCGTTAGCGTAACAAAAGGACTAGCGTTTTTTTCTATATGGAAGTAGACTGCGTTCTACCCATTCATAAAATTTATTTTCTGCTTCTTCGTAGTCACGAACCTTAAAAATCACAACACCAAACAATTCATGTCTTGGCTGAGACTTAACAAATAATCCACTATCGTTACTATCATCGTAGTAAACAACCCAACTGTCCTCTTCAAAAAAACCAACAGCTTCTATGTCATTACCATCCTTGTAATAACCCAAGTGCCAATGGCTTATTTCCAATTAATCCTTATCTCCTTTACTTCTATAATTTATTGAACTCTCGTCATCTGTTAGCGTAATAATAATTTCATAGGTTAATTGAACAGTCCTCACATAATCTAGACAGCAAAAAAGGAGCTTCTTAGTTGTATGTCCATAATATCGTAAGCCTTACCTCCTCTTTCGAAAGAAATAATAGGATACTGTTAGGTAAATGATCAAGAGACAGGTTGTTCGAAAATATGGCGTTTCATACCATTTCGGAGGTCCTATATACACAATGTGATTAAAAAATAAGTTAATGCATGCCAAAGTTAAACAGGTGAATATGGCGTACAAAATAAAGTAAAACAATACTCTCATATTATCACCTTCTGTTTGTAGATTCAGATTACATGAAATAGTAGTGCATATCCCTAATTCATGAATAGACCCCACGCCCATTGCCCCCCAATAATTAGCATTTGCTATTATAGACGTTACGCTAAAATTCTAATGTTGCAAGAATGGGGAGAATTTATTGTGTTAATCTGCCAGTTAGCGTAACGAAGGGCTACACGCGGGTATCCCTTTCGATGTTCAAAAAGCACTACTCCATCGCATAATCCACAACCACTAACTCGATATTTTCTGGTACTATTTTTTGAAGAGACTCCACTGTTGAAAATTGCTCATCACTTGAGAATGCGGTAATATAATTACCGTCAGGCCCTACCCAAAACATAGTGGAATTTTCGGTCATAGTTGCCACCGGAGTAATCGCCACCCATTTTGGTTTGACGAGAATGGTTCGATTTTTTTTAGTCCGTTTAATAGGGGAAGGTGCCTCATATTCCCTTTCCTCAAGCCTAAAACTGTCCTGTTTTAGAGACCATAAGGTCAAGTTATTCATGCTTCCGTTCCCATATAGATAAGGAAAATATTGATTGAATTGATGAGGAGTGCGGATAACGACCTTCATAAATAACGTATTTTTTCTGCTTCCCTTCATGTAGGTGAACGTCATATTTTGCATTTGAAACAGCTCTTCGTATTCTTCTTGTTGGGAATCATAGATTTCAGCAAGGGAATAAATCGGATAATAATCCGGGTTATTCATCCAGATGCAAAAAAGTTCTTCAAGGATGTCACAAAAATTTACGATGTATTTGAAATCACCGTCAATGTCAAACGGATAAGTGGATTCCAAACCTGGTACAGATATTACTTTTTCGGGCGGGAAGTAGTTTATTTCTACCTTCATTTTAATCGCCTCTTTTAAAAAAATCAGAATAGTTATATTTACATATTAACACATTGACCCATCATTTTCGTTTCCCTGATACTATTAACTTCTTCAACTAGCCTGCAAGTTACTTAAATGAGCATTAAAAAGGAGCTGACCTCGCGGCAGCTCCCCCACTATCGTACCCGTTAGCGTAACGAAGGCTTCCCGCAAGGAAGCCTATTTATACTAAAGATCAACCTACAGATATTCCTTGATTTCTAATATGTCTTTAATTACACCAATTAACTTGGAGTTCCCTTGATTCTCTTCATTTTTCTTATTTAGCCAAATCGAACGGATCCCCACATTACCAGGTCCTTCAATA
Source organism: Paenibacillus harenae DSM 16969 (assembly GCF_000422465.1). Classification (GTDB taxonomy): domain Bacteria; phylum Bacillota; class Bacilli; order Paenibacillales; family Paenibacillaceae; genus Pristimantibacillus; species Pristimantibacillus harenae. The sequence goes on from NZ_AULV01000017.1 coordinate 13,591, forward strand.
TCATTCTTCCATGAGTCACCAATATACACTACATCATCCGGTGAGGATTGAAAATACTCCAGTGCTTTATAATAAATTTCTGGGCTAGGTTTTTCAAAACCTATTTCATCAGAAATGATTATAGAACCAGTCGGAAAGAAACTTCTTATTCCCATAGCTTCCAACTTGTCGTATTGCCAATTCGCAATCCCATTTGTAACAATTCCTAGCAAATAGTTCTGCTGTAGATCGAGCAGTAATTCCACTAAATTAGGATTAGCTTTCATGAATGTCTTACTTACTTCCTTATGTAAGTTGTTAAAATCATTTGCAATGGCTTCATTAATTTCTTTGTTAAACTCGGCTAATGCATGTATCAATCTGTAATTTCGAAACTGTTGTAGGGTAATTACTTGTTTATGATACATCTCTTCGAAAACCCCATTCTGCCTCCAGTACACATCAAACAAGAGATCTACATCATATTCTTTAGTGGAATGATGTTGACGAAAAGTTTCCAGAAGGCTTACTTTCCAATAGTCTTCAAAATGAATTAGGGTATCATCTAAGTCAAATAGTATGACTTTATAAGACATATTCTTCTCCTTTCTCTTTCTTACAGATATTCAAACGATCAGGAGCAGGTCGCCGCGGCGCCTGCTCAGTCATAATTATTGCGCTATCGTACCCGTTAGCTTAACAACAACTACTCCTTATGCTGGAGTGGTTTCTTTAATAAACTTCTCTTTTAATAATGAATAAAAGCGATTCAAATTTTTCGAAAAACAGGTAATTGATAAGTTAGAAACCTATATCGAAGGACAAGTAAGTGTAGTTGATTTTTGTGGAACAATTCTCGTAACGCAATCAGGTGTCAGTCTATTTGTAGGCTTCTGATTCTCTAATTTTAAAATCGCGAAGGTTTAACAAATCCAGTCTAGGTCAGCTAAAACAAATAAATTATTTGCATAAAGGATTGGAATATCGGAATAATAGTAGCGTGTTTTTAAAAACTAGTAGGTATACAAAGGAGTCAAAAATGGAAAAAAGCGGGCACAAAACGGTTATCCATACGGAGGATCGAAACGAAATGAATGGTGATGAAGCAGCCATAATTCTGGATGGACAGGCAACTAAAAAGGTTCCAAGTGAGCCAAGTCTAATGGAACGAACAGAAGAGGTTATGGAGAACATAGGAACTACGATAAACAGTATTTGAGTTAAGGCAAGTCTTTAACGTAAGTTGAATCAATTGGAATAACTTTTAAGGAGCTGCTGATGCAGCTCCATTTTTTATTGAACAATCGTTCCACGTGAGCTCAATCATCCAATTCATCTTTCTGTGTAAGAGCATCCTTTCCCTCTCTTAATTGATCCTCAGTAAAGATTAACTCACCTAATGTCCAAAAATGTTAGCTTCTTTGCTCTGGAAAAAAACTTGCCGCTGCTTGGAGTAACGTACGATTGTAAGAACCGACTCTTGTACTGCCACAAATTCCGATGATATGGATTGCATGACCCTGTTCCCTCATGGTTTGCAACTCCTTTCAGATTATTTGCCGCCCGTTACACGTATCATTTCACCATTGACAAAGGAATTGGCCGCCGAACCAAGAAATGCAATGAGACCTGCTACATCTTCCGGCGTTCCCAGTCTCCTTGTTGGCATGGATGAGGCGAACTTCTGCAGCATCTCAGGCGGAAAATCCCTCAAGTTACGTTCAGTCAGCGTTAGGCCGGGCAAGACAACATTGGAAAATATTCCTTCACTCGCAAGTTCAACGGAGAGTGCTCTGCTGAAACCGTGTAGTCCGGCTTTTGCCGTCATATAGGAGGATGCGCCAGCCATGCCATCCTCCGCTATCTCCGATGAGACATGAACGATACGTCCCCATTGACCTTTCATGAACGGCAGTACCGTTTTTGTAACCAGGTATGCCGATTTAAGATTGTGGTCAATCATTTGAAGCCATTCTTCCGGGTCACTTTCCGCAATACGAACGGGATGCCGATCACCGGTAACAGCATTATTGACCAGAACTGAAATGGCACCAAATTTCCTGCCTACTCTGGATATCGTCTCTTGGATGGAGGAACTTCGGGTTAAATCCATTTGGACGGCTTCGCCAATCCCACCGCGTTCTCCAATTTCCTTAACGACCGTTGACGAAGCTGAGGAATCACTGGCAAATGTGAACACAACTCTGGCCCCTTCTTCTGCATACCTAAGAACGGTGGCCTTGCCAATTCCTTTTGAACCGCCTGTAACAAGCACAACTTTACCTGACAATCCAAGATCCATACATATTCCCCCCGTCAACAGATAGACCAGTCTACATAATTATTCGAAAATGAAACCAACAACACACCGACGTTTACCGGCTATTGCTGGCATTAAGAGTCAGACTTGTTTCTGTGCCTGTACTATCAACAGCTTTAATTCTTCTGCAATGGATAACAACGGTTCAGGGCTGCGATACGTGCGACAAAGTACGACGGCGCCCTCGATTGAGGCAGTAATGAGCATTGCGATTCGAGCCGCTCTATCGGTCCTGAATCCATGTTCGATAAGCATGTTGGCATAAGCGTTCTGCCATGCTATATAAATCTCACCGCAGACTTTCCGAAGTCTATCGCTTGTATGAGCGGTCTCAAGAGCAACGGAAGCGATTGATCCCGCTTTAATAAAGTCGGAATGCACAAACTTGCGGGCAACATACGTTACGATAGCGTGTACGGCATCAGCTGGATCGGTTACATTCGCAAGCGCCTTTCGAATTTGTTCGGTTACCGCCTGCCCGTGGATTCCGACCGATTCTGCGACCAGCTCCTCTTTCCCGTTTGGAAAATAGTAGTACAACGAACCTTTGGGTGCTCCTCCTTCCTTTATGATTTGATTAAGACCTGTAGCGTGATAGCCCTGAAGTTCAAGCAGATGGGAAGTCGCTTGGATCAGTCGCTCGCGGGCCGATAATGTTCGTTCCATTGTCAGTTTCCTTTCCGAATTATAGCGATTGGTCTATATAAAACATAGCCATTTTCTCATTCGGTGTCAACTCCTGATATTCCTTGGCTCCGCCAAACCGAATGGCGAATCCGCACCACTTCCCGCCAAACATCGAGACGGCGAACAATATTACTGCCTGTACAAACTTTTTAATTCTTTGTACTCTGGTAACAACACATTCTCAATGTATTTGTAGTCATTGACGATAATGTCAAGAAAAGTATTTACTTTGTCCGTTTTATAACCTCCAAAGAAACTTTTATCAAATTCTTTATGAAGGATTAATTTAGATGTTAATATCATATTTTCATCATTTTTTTGATCGCTGTTATGAATTGTTTCGGATGAAATGATTTTTACAGAACCATTATAATAAGTTATTACTTTTGTAATGCCTTGGTTATTTTCCATTATTATCTCGATCCCACTATAAGATATATTATCCCTTGGCGTTGATCTAACGATAATATTTGTTATATGAAACCCGTCTGAGAGTAGCGTTTGATATTGTTTATCCAGTTTTGGAAATTGCTTTATACATTCAACCAACGTTTCAAACATAATTACCTCCTGCTTAAAATCCCTTAAGTTTTTAATTGAATTTCCGGTTATATCTCCATATACACCAACGGCACCAACAATTATTCTTCCCTCTACTTTATTTAACATTATTTCATAATTGTGATTACGCTAAACTCCCTGCCCGTTCGTAACGAAGGGCTACCAGCCTGTTCCAATGGATGAATCTCAAAAGGCCGTGAAATATCTATAATCCCCTCTATAAAAAAAAACAGCGGGCGTATGATTGACATACACTCGCTAAGACTGTTGACTAAGCCCCGTTATTCGGGGCTTTTGTTCTTTCAAAGCTAATCACGACAATTCCCGAATACCCGTGTTCGCTTTCACTAATATCTCGTCAAACTTGGCATCATCCCGCTTGGAAGAGAAATAAGTTCCTATAACCGCCCCCAAGAACCCTAATGGAATCGAGATGATTCCCGGATTGGTCAGGCTAATGAGCGGTGTGCCGACGAAGATTGCTTTGCCTGCGACCGGATCCCAGACGTTAGGACTGACTGCTACAAGAACGAGAGCGCTAATTAAACCGATCAGCATACCCGTAACGGCTCCCGTTGTGTTAAACCGTTTCCAGAATACCGTAAATACGAGAACGGGCAGGTTGGCGCTGGCGGCCACGGCAAAGGCAAGAGCCACAAGGAACGCGACATTCAGCTTCTGCGCAAACAGAGCAAGCAGGATGGAAATAACGGCAACGCCCACGGAAGCCAGTCGGGCTGCCCTTACCTGCTCTTTCTCCCGTACGTTCCCTTTCCGGATAATATGGCCATAGAAATCGTGGGCGAAGGCGGAGGCGGCGGAGAGCACTAGACCGGCGACAACAGCCAGAATCGTTGCGAAGGCCACAGCCGACACAAAGGCGAACAAGAACTCTCCGCCAATAGCTTTGGCCAGAAGAGGAGCAGCCATATTGCCTGCGGCGTTCGCTTGCACAATCGCGTCCTTGCCGACGAAAGCCGCCGCACCGAAGCCGAGAAATAGCGTCATGACATAGAACAACCCGATGATCCAAGTGGCAACGACAACGGATTTTCTTGCGGTCGGCGCGTCTTTAACGGTGAAGAAACGGATCAGAATATGCGGCAGGCCTGCCGTCCCCAGCACGAGCGCCAAGTTAAGAGAAAGAGTATCGAGTCCGTTCGCAAATTTGTTGCCCGGATTCAAGAACGCCTCCTTCAGAGGGGTCGCCGTCCGCATTGCGTCGAACATGTACCCGATATTGAAATTGAATTTTGCGAAAACAATAAGCGAAATAATGAACGTGCCGGCTATTAGCAGCACGCATTTGATGATTTGCACCCAACTCGTCGCTGTCATGCCGCCGAATACAACATAAACGGTCATAAGCACTCCGACGATCAGCACGGATGCCGTGTAATCGAGGCCGGGGATAAGAAGCGAGATGAGCGCTCCGGCGCCGACCAGCTGGGCGATCATGTAGAAGATGGAGATGACGATCGAATTGAGCGCTGCGACACCGCGAATTTTTTTGTTATCGAAGCGTGCCGCAATCATATCCGCCATCGTATACTTACCCAGATTCCGCAGCGGCTCCGCTACGAGATACAACACGACCAGATAGGCGACGAGGAAACCGATGCTGTAGAAAAATCCGTCAAAGCCGAACAGCGCGATCATTCCCGCAATCCCGAGGAAGGAAGCCGCAGACATGTAATCCCCGGCAATGGCAAGCCCATTCTGCCAACCTGTCAATCCACCGCCGGCAGTGTAGAATTCGTTCACCGTTTTTGTTTTTTTGGCTGCATAATAGGTAATGACAAGCGTGCCCAGCACGATGACGAGAAATAACAAAAACGCCGTATTCATCGGTCAGCCCGCCTTTCTTCGGCGGCTTGCACCTGATCTTTGATCTCTTCGCAAAGCGCGTCGAAGGTTTTGGATTTCCTGGAATAGAGGGAGCATAACGCCCATGTCATAATAAACTGGGTGAACGCAAAGACCCACGCCCAGGAAATCGAGCCGACAGCCCTATTATTCAACACCTCGGAGTATGACGTCAGGACCGGAAGAGTAAAGTAATACGCCAGGAAGAATAAGGTCATCGGAATGATAAAACGTTTCTTCTTCGCCATCAGCTTGCGGAAGAGCTCCGAACGGGCAACGTCGCTGTACGTTAACTGGTTCTTTCTCAACGCGATTCCCTCCATTTGATGAATTGCGCAAGGTAAACGGTTTCGGTATATCTATATTGTAAGCGCTTCATATATTATAGTTAATATTTTCCGCCATTGAACGATTTCGGTGCGAAACGTCGAAAATCGCTCCTTACATACCCAGAAACCGTCCTGAACGTACAACTATAACGATTAATGCCCTTGCAGCAGCCGGATCATTTCTTTGGCCGCCAAACGGGAAACCGGTATTTGAGTCCGATTCGGATCTCTTAAAATGGCATTGTAGGCGCCGTTAAACCAAGGCTCTAGCTCATAAATATAATCCAGATTGACCAGATAGCTCCGATGAGGACGGAAGAACGAAGGTCCCAGCCTCTCCTCGAGCTCTTGCAGCGTTTGTTTTGCCGCATAAGACCGGCCATCCGACATATGAATGCGGGTTACCTTATCCTCTTTGACCGCATAGAGGAACAGCTCCGCCTCCAGCACGACCATACGGGCGCCGTCATCCACAAGAAGCTTGCCGCTCTTGTAAGGGGGGCCCGTTGGCGCTTTCGTTTTTATATCGGTCCCGGCTTCAGACCTTCTTCCGCGGATACGCTCAAGCGTTTGCTTTAACCGCTCTTCAGCGTAAGGCTTAAGCAGATAATCCACCGCTTCCAATTGAAATGCTTCGAGCGCGTATTGATCATAGGCTGTCGTAAAGACAAGGAAAGGCCGGATATCCATCTCATACAGCCGGTGAGCCGCCTGAATACCGTTCATCTCAGGCATTTCGATATCAAGAAAGACAACTTCGGGCTTATGCTTCTGCGCCAGCTCCAATGCTTCAACTCCACTGGCAGCCGACGGTACCAGCTCAACGTCCGGCTCCTTCGACAGCAGGTAGATGAGCTCCTCCCTTGCCAACCGCTCATCTTCCGCGATCATGATTCTAAGCTTCATTGATTTTCCCCCTCCATTCCCCGTTGCCGCAGGGGACGGCAAACGTTATCCGCGTCCCGCTCTCGGGACGGTTCCCGTACGTAAGCGATGCTTCCGGGCCAAGTAAACTGACCAAACGCTGATTGACATTATGAACGCCCAGGCCGGTGCTCCCGCTTCCGCTCATCGGGACCGTACCCAGCTTGTCCAGGAGGCTGTCCGGAATTCCTTCACCGTTGTCCTCTACGATGATTCGCACCGCATCCCCTTCCCGCTTCATTTCAATTCGAACCCATCCCCCGTTTGTTTTTTTCTTAAGCCCGTGCTGGATGCTGTTCTCAACGAGGGGCTGAAGCGTGGATGGCGGGATCAGAACCATCTCAAGATTCGGCTCCGATACGCATTCCACCTTCAATTGATCGGCGAACCGAATCCGGATAATCTCCAAATAGGTGTTCAGATGCTCCATCTCCCGATATAGGGGAATAAGCTGCGACTGGGTCATCGTCAAGTTCATCCTCATGAACTGCCCCAGCTGCACCGTCATATGTCGTGCATGGTCCGGATCGGTCCGGATTAAGGTTACAATGGCATTTAACGTATTAAACAGAAAATGCGGATTAATCTGCGCCTGCAGTACCCGGAGCTCCGCATCCTTCATCAGCGCTTCCAGCTTCTCGCCCATCGCGCTTGTCAACTGGCTGGAGATCAGCTTTCTCAAACCGTATGCAAATTCAATCTCCACCTTGCGGATCTGTTTGGATCTGCGAAAAAAAAGCTTGATTAACCCGGCTGTCCTGCCCGATTGGTCGAACGGCACGATGATGGCCGCCCCCAAATCGGGATGATGAGGCTGGATCTGTTCCCGGTTAACCGCAATCTGAATCGTACCGGTACGAATCGCCTTTCTCGACAATTCCGTTACAATGGATTCCCCGGGGACGTGCCGGGACGTGCCGATGCCGGCATGCGCAAGAATCCGTTCCGTGTCCGTAACGCCCACGGCGTCGGCCTGCAATTCCCGCAGCAGAATGGCTGCCGTCTCCCGTGCCGTCTCATAGGATAATCCCTGCTTTAGGTGAGGAAGGACCATTTCTGTAATGGTAAACGCCCTTTGAGTTTCAAGCGCCGCTGCCCGCTCCTCTTCCTTGAGAGCAACCTGAATCATCGCGACGAATATGGCGATTCCGATACTGTTCGTAATGACCATAGGAACACCCACCCGATTAACGAGCTCGATAGCCGTCTCTGAGGAGGTGGTGACAATCAATAGGACCCCCATCTGAAGGATAGGGGCAAACACCCCGATGAACATCGCTTTAATCGGGGCGATAATCCGCTCCTCATAGAAGAAACGAGCGACGAATCCCGCCAGAAGGCCGATGAGCGGAGAAGAAACCGCATAGGAGACGCCGGCAAGTCCTCCCAAAAAATAAGCATGCAGGCCTGTCAGCAACCCCGCTCCGGCACCGACATAAACGCCTCCGAGCAATCCGGCCATTACAATGCCGATGAGCGCGGAATGCGCCATCATTTCATCCGGGGCAAGCGAGGTTACCCAGAACGCGGAGCCCGTCTCCTCCGGACTCACGGCGACGCCGGCGTACGTCCCTACAATACCGATCAGGCCGAACAATACGGCAAAAACAATTCCCGTTCGAAGATTGATATCCCGGTCCAATATATTTCGGAACAACGGGATGCGGGTCAGTATAAACATAAGGATCAAGAGCATCCCCATTCGCTCGAACAAGACAAGCGCAAGCTGTTCCACAAGCACTCCTCCCGCCGCTTAAACTAAGGTCCTTTCATATAAAACGAAAACAATTTCTATCCTATTTCAGGATAAATGCTTATGATCATCCGCGCAATCATTTAAAGTAAGATCTCACGGACATGGAAATGGCAGATAATAGCGGGTTTTCAAAGATATCGTATGAAAACGAAAAAACGGCCCCTTCGCAAACGATGCGAACAGTGGCCGTTTTTGTTATTGTTCCTCGGAAGGAAAATCGTGTTCAAGGCTGAGCTCCTTTAAAACCGTCCACCCAGTCGTGTTCGCCAAAACTTCATACGTGAACACTTCGTTCCTCCGTTGTACCTCCACATCCATGAAACCGTCGCCGAGACGCATGCGGCTTACCGACAACTTGTTCATGCCAGTGGGCAGTGCAGGCTCGAGCACAATCTGGCGTTTCGTATAGTCTAGGCGCATGCCGAGCAACACTTGGACAAACATTAGCGGTGTTGCAGCCGCCCATGCTTGCGGAGAGCAAGCAACCGGATAACGAACCGGTTTACCCCGCTCAGAGGAATGACCGCAAAAGAGCTCCGGCAGGCGGTTGTTCTCGAAGTACTCACCGGCTTTGAGCAAGCCTTCCATTACAGTCACCGCTTCCTTATGAAACCCCTGCGCATTCAAACCCATCAGACAGACAGAGTTGTCATGGGGCCAGATGCTGCCGTTGTGGTAGCTCATCGGATTGTATGCAATTTCGCCGTCAGCCATCGTACGAATCCCATAGCCGCTGAACAGCTCCTTATCCACCAATTTTCGCGCGACCGCAGCCGCGCGCTCACCGCGAATCATTCCAGACATCAGCACATGACCGGTATTGGAGGTGACGGTTTCAACAGGCTTTTGTTCCTCATCAAGCGCTAGTGCGTAATACTGATCACTCTCCATCCAATACTTTTCTTCAAAACGAATACGAAGCGCTTCTGCCTCCTCCTTTAGCGCAGTGGACCAGCAGCTCCAATCCGTGGCTTCAGGCTTCAACTTCAACGTGCCAAACAGCTGAGAAAGCGTCAACTTCGCTTGGTACACATAGCCTTGCACTTCCACTAAGGCGATCGGTGACTTCGCATATTCACCACTACGATGAACAATTGAGTTTCCAGAATCCTTCCATCCTTGGTTGGCAATCCCCTTCTCTGACTCCTGGAAGTACGAAACGAAGCCGCTGCCGTCGCGGTCGCCATAAACATCGATCCACTCCAGCGCGAGCTTGATGTGCGGAATCATCTGCTCCAGCAAAGCGGAATCATCCGTCCATTTCACATATTCTCCGATCAAAACCAGGAATAATGGTGTCGCATCGATTGTTCCGTAATAAGGCGTAAAAGGAATACTCCCTGTACCCGCCAGTTCCCCGCTGCGCAGTTCATGCATGATTTTACCCGGTTGCTCATCGCGCCATGGATCCACCTTCTCGCCCTGGAAATGAGCCATCGTCAGGATAGTGCCCTTCGCGATTTCAGGATGGATGGACATCATCTGTAACGCAGCGATTATACTGTCACGCCCGAATGGCACCGCATACCACGGCAGTCCAGCCACCGGAAAACGGCCGTAGCCGAGATCGGTCAACAAAACACGTATATCCTGTAACCCGCGGTCATAAAAGCTGTTGAACATCGGCAAATCGCTTTCCACCTTGGTCGAGCCTTTCTCCCAATCCGCATAGGAAGCGCGCAGCGCTTCAACCGCAAATTCAAGCGGGTAACGCACCGGCACACGATTGCCGATAATCGGCATCATATAGAACGCAACTGACTTTGTATCACGGGCTTCCAACGTGACATTGAAAGTCACCTCAACGCCGATTCCCGTTATTTCCACTCTAGCCGGCTTTTCGTCCCACTCTACGAGCAATTTCCGAGCGATACCGTCTTCACCGTCGTATCCAATCTCGAAACCCGTGTCATTTTGCTTGGCTCCTGTTTTCTTACCCACCTTTCCATCCTGATAGCCGCGAACGATAAACATATCCTGAAAATCCGCGTCAAACAGGATGGTCAGCTCGAACTGGTCCTTATGCGGATTGAAATTAGTCAATTTCACCGTCTCGTACATGACATCCTCATAGATAAAACGCGTACGAACAATTTCTAAAGCCTCCGGCCACAGTAACACTTTTCCGTCAACCTGGGTTGCGGTATTCGTAAGCACGATCTCGGAGATGAAATTCTGGTCGGCTTCCGATTCAAGAAGATTCGGATACGTCCCGTTGATTTTCAAAGCAAGACGACTCAAAAAACGCGTATCCTTCGTATACAGGCCGTGTCCGCGATTGTGCTCCGATATGTTTCCAGACAAATCCGTCAGAAGGAATAAATCATTCTCTTTAATGACTCTGTAATCCATGTGCATATTCGCTCCTTAATGATTATCCCTTAACCCCACTTGATGCCACGCTCGCTTGCACTTGTTCTTGAACGATCAGATAAATAATAATACCAGGCAGAACGACCATCGTAATCGCCGCGAACATGTTCGTGTAATTATAGGAGAACGCTTCGTCAAAAAATTGCAAAGCAACCGGCAGCGTCCGGTTCTTAGAACTGGTGGTCAAGATCAGCGCGTAAAAGTACTCATTCCAACTGCCCAGGAACATCAGAATCCCCGCTGTTGCGATCCCAGATTTGGCTAGAGGCAGGTTAATATTCCAGAAAGTCCGCCAGAAGCTCGCGCCGTCGATTAATGCAGCTTCATCAAGATCCTTCGGAATGGTCATAAAGGTCGCCCGCAAAATGAACAACGCTATTGCCAAACCGAAAGAGGAATAAACGAGAATAAGCCCCGTTTTCGTGTCATAAAGGCCAAGCTTCATAATAATCGAGAAAATAGGCTGTGCTTTTGCGTGACCCGGAACGAGCAATGTTATCGTGCACAGAGCGTAGATTAAGTTTTTGCCCCGGAAATCAAATTTGCCAAAAACATAGCCGGCAAGGCTGTAAATGAACAGCCCGATCAAGGTGGCCAGTCCGGCGATCCAGATTGAATTCTTGAAATAGATCAGAAAATTATAGTTCTGAAAAACATCGATATAGGGCTGAAAACTGAGTGTCTGCGGCAGAGAGAAAGGATTACCCAAAATCTCCTTGTTCGTCTTAAATGACGACATCATGATCCATAAAATCGGGAACGTCGATACGGCTATCGTAAAGACCATCACGCCATAGGTAAACAACTTTCCAAGAATTTGTGGCATTACACTGTTTTTCACCGGGTTAACACCTCCCACTTTAAAGAATGGCTCCTAATAAATCTTTTCGTTCATCTTGAACAGTCTGCTCACGACGAACATCACCAGCACACCAATTATGATCATAACGCTTGCGGCTGAGTTGGCATACCCGTACTCGGAATTCACGATCCCATTGTACAACATCAACGGGATATTATACGTATCGTTGCCCGGACCCCCTCGAGTGGTAAGCGCTACTTCTTCAAACATGGCAATACGCGCAGTGATGGACAGAATCACACCCGTTCCGATCGCGCCTTTTACAAGCGGCAAATTGATGTACCTTGTAACCTGCCATCCATTTGCGCCGTCCAGCCGCGCAGCTTCATGAACTTCCTTGGGAATAGCCATTAATTCATTGAGAACAATAAGTGTGACGATGACCGCATAGAACAACCAGGTCAATGTAATCGCAATAAAAGCAGCCGGCGACTCATAAAACCATTTCACATGGAAATCGGAGAATCCGATATCACGCATGAAATTGTTAATGACTCCGATGTCATCATTGAAAATAAATTTATAGATGATAGCCCAAGCAGCCACAGAGATCACATTGGGAATCATGAATGTACCCCGTACCAACCGCCATCCGAAGGGCCTTTTATACAAAATGAAAGCTACGATCACGCCGAAGCCTACATGCAATGTCGCAGCAATAGCAGACCATAAAAAAAGGTTGCGCAGCGAGATCAGAAACGTATCATCATAAGAGACGAGGTTGATGTAGTTATCGAACCCGTTAAAGGTTGGAGAACTGAAACCGTTCCATTCCGTAAAGCCTGTAACAAACACGGTGATTATCGGCGTCAAATTAAATAGAAGAAAGATCAGTATCGTCGGTGCCAAAAAAATGGCAATCCACAACGTAGTGCTCCATTTCTTATTCATTTCCTTGCTTCAGCTCCTTTCCGCAAAAAAGTTCCCCAAAATGCATATTTGCCCTTTGGGGAAGTCTTTAATGGACTAAATTGGGATCTCCCGCCGTACGGCGGGAGATCCGTTGCTTTTATTTCTTGAACTGTTGGGCTTTCTTTGTCAGTTCTTCAGCAAATTGTTCAGGCGTTAAGGTACCTTTAGCCAGCAGAGGCAGGAACTTGCCGAATTCCGTAGCTGCGATTTGTTCCGGCCAGATGACGCCAAGGAATTGTACGGTTTGCTTCAGATCGCTCTTCATCGTGTTGTTCAGTTCAAGCAGAATAGGGTTTAGCTTGGAGTCAAATTCTGCCGAGGTTTCCAGTTTAGGGGACGTTCCACCCAACTGTACCATTTCCGCTTCCTTCTCTTCAGGCGTAGTCATGAATTCCAGAAATGCGAGAGCTGCTTGCGTTTCTTCTTCTTTCAGGCCTTTCGGAATCCACCAGGTATATTCGTTAACCGTTGCAAGCGCCACACCGCCAGGATAGATCGATGCTCCGACTTTTTTGTCCAGTCCTGCAGCAGCTTTGGTTGTGTCGCTGAAATCAGGCACCATCCAAGGTCCGTTCGCGATGATAGCTGTTCTTTCATTCATGAAGTTGTTTGCCGCGTCAGCATAACCTGCGCCGATGGCGTTGTCGGTCGTATATTTCTCGAACCATTTTTTTATTTCAGCAAATGTGTTGATCCACATTGGATCCGTGTAATCATAAGCGAGTTCTGTGCTTTTTAGAAGCTCAGCGCCTCCAGGCTCGTTGGCAAGGAAGGAAGAGGCCAACAGCATCGACGTCCATGCGTTTTCGCCGGACATCAGGGATAGCGGCGTGAATCCCGCTTTCTTCAAGGACTCAAGAGCCGCATCAAACTCAGCGAAGTTCATTTGCGAGATCGGCTTGGTAATGCCAGCTTTCTCGAACATTTCCTTGTTGTAGTACAGGCCAACCGGGCTGAAAGAGATGACCGGCAAGGAGACGATTTTACCGCTCTCCGTGGTGTTATAAGCGAGGGATTCCTCAACCATTAGCTTCTTCATCTCAGGCTTGGAATCAATCAAAGGCTTCAGATCATAGAATTTTTCTCCCTTTACGATCACATCGCGAAGGAAATCCTTGTCTCCGCCTTCGATTAAAGCGGGAAGCTCGTTTTGCTGCGCAAGCAATTTAATTTTTGCCGCATAATCATCCTGTGGAATTTCTTCGATGACGATTTTATATTGACCGGCATACTTGTTGTTGAAACGTTCAACTTGAGGCAGAAAAAATTTCGCACCCACGTTCTGGCCACTCTTGTAATGAGGGATATTAAGAACCACTTCTTTTTTCGGCGATACGGCGTTTTCCCCTGCGTTCTCCGTGCCATTCGACGTATTGTCAACTGTGGAGTTTTCGTTTGGTCCGCCGCAGGCTGTGATAATTAGCAATAATGAAAGACACAGCAACAACAAGGTTTTACTACCTTTTTTCATGCTTTTCTCCCCTTCTTTGATTGATTATATTTAAAGTTTCCAATGAGGAACGCTTTAAATCGAAGTTAATTCGTTTAATTCTTAATCACAAGAATACACACTCTTGCAAATCAAACTAAGAGAAGCAAAGGTTATAAAGTTTTCGAATTATATCCAAAACGTTTCGGAAAAATTGCAAACCTATACCTTTGCACGGCTTAAAGGAGTTCTGGATGTGCTTTGGCATTCGTTCATTGGTAAGTATGATTCAAAATACTCCAAAACGTTTTGGAGAAATTGTAAACATAAAGCCCGCACGGCTAAAAACGGGTTCTAGCTGTGCTTTGGCGAATAATCAGTTCATTGTTAAGCATAATTTTGTGGTGCACCTGTCTGCCTTCCAGCATATCGATTAACATCTGAGCGGCCTGATATCCCATTCCATACTTATCCTGTCTAACGGTTGTAAGATTAGGCGAGCAATAGGATGCGACTGAGATGTCGTCAAACCCGACGACGGAAATATCATCCGGTATTTTTTTACCCAAAAGTTTAAGCGACTGCATGGCTCCTAATGCCATAATATCGCTGGCACAGAACATAGCCGTTACGTCTGGATGCTCGGTCAAGATGCGTCCGGCCGCTTCATTTCCGCCTTCTTCCGAAAAACGCCCGTCATAGACCAGTGCGGGATCATAAGCGATTCCAGCTTCTTGCAACGCAAGCCTGTAACCGGATAAGCGTTCGTGACTTACGGCTGCTTCCCCATACCCGTTAATCATGGCGATCCGTCGGTGTCCAAGCCCTTCCAAATGGCGAACGGCATCTCTTGCCCCGCTTAAATTATCGGTCGTGACATGACCGACTCTTTCTCCGGAAAACGGTATATCGATCATTACACATGGGAAAAGCGATTGCGAGACCACTTCTTTTAGATATGGATCACTCAGGCGTAGTCCTTGCAGAATGGCCCCGTCGACATTACGCTCACGGCACAGATCGATGTACGTTTTCTTCATCTGTTTGTTCGGATTAGTGCTGAATAGAATGAGATCGTAGTTTAGTTCACCCGCTCGGTCGTTAATACCGCAAAGTACCTCAAAAGCAAAAGCGTCCTTGACGTTTGTTCTCTTTAGATCGGACATGATGACGCCTATTGTTTTCGTTTTTTTCAGAACAAGGCTTTGGGCCTGAGCATTGGGTCGATAGGATAATTCTTCCGCTAGTTTCTTAATTCGCTTTCTAGTCTTCTCATTGACATCGGAGTAGCCGTTTAAAGCCCGGGATACGGTGGTGATCGATACTCCAGCTGCTTTAGCAAGTTCTTTTATGGTGACGACTGGTCATCCCTTCTTTCCAAAACGTTTTTGTTATTTGATTATAACGAGTATTGTAAACGGTTGCAAGTACTTTGTTTCGAATTGAAGGTAGGTATACCACGTTCTATCTCTTTCCTTGAGGATATGTGCAGCTAATAAAAAGTGCACTCGCTTCAAGGGCTATTTATTTCCAGAAAATCGTCCTGAATGATTTTCAGTTTTTCAAGATGAGGCCTCAGTTGCTCCAGCAACCACGGTTTAGTTTGCGTCGCGTAATCACTCGGAGTAATGAAAGAGGCGTTCTCTTTAAATGAAGAGATCGTCTTGTCCAAGGCACGAAGCTCAGTCGCGAGCATACGCAAGGATTCACGTGTTCCGGCGTTAATCATTTTGGGATTGGATTTCCAATAAGCATAACTTATGCTGTATAGCGGACGCCAAGTGCGCGCCATAAAGGCCAGTTCGAACATGTCTTCTTGTATATCCGTGGTCATAACGGTTTGATTGATTGACAGCCGCGGCTCTGCGTTGTTCGAATAGTCGTCGCTAAATTCGATAAACGTAAACAGCTGCTCGTCCAACTCCTCCGCCTGAATTTTTGCCATATCGATCAGTTGTCGAACTTTGACGGGATCTTCGTTTTCCTTTGTCCGGCTGATCGTCTCCAAGGTCTCGGCAAGCGGAATCGCGGATGATGCGTGTAGTATCAGATACAAAAATGCCGAGTCATTCTTTTGCTGATACAGCGACTTGAGATTGTTGTACCTTTCGTCCGATCGCTTATCCAAGTGTCTGTAAACCGCCGCGTTAACACAAAGGAGAACAATGAGCATCAGCGCGTAGATTTTAATTTGTTTTTGCATTGCATACTTCCTCTCTACACCAATCGCATAACGGCCGAATGTGGAGCTAAACACGGTTCTTATCTGTTTATAAACACAAAAGCAGTCGAAGAATCCGACTCGCTTTCACAGCTTTTCTTCAATCCCTTTTTTTCTTGGAGCTATTGGAGAATAACATGCGGCAAGACTGACCGCAATCATCAATTCTTACCATACACAGCTTCACTTACTGCGTTAGCGTTAACGAGGCTGCCGATCGATTCCGCGGCAGCCTCAATCGTTCCCGCAATAGCACGAAGTCTACTACCGGTTCTCATTGATTTATCAAGCATAGTTGAATGGCTTATTTGCACCATCGCATGCCGCTTGAAAATCATGTGCAAAGACCGTCAGAGTTGTATTCTCTGACGGTCTTTGCTTGGCCTTAAATCAAGTTATTGCGATAACGTTTGAATCTGATCAGCAGTGAGCGCTTTATCATAGATTCGGAGCTCGTCAATCTTGCCAATGAACGGGTTATCCCAGTAGTTCACGCCGAGCGCGAATATTCCGTCGTCTTTCGTGAACACATTCGGAAAGCTTGCGCCAGTATATTTGGCAACGCCATCAACGTACACCGCCACCGTTCCATTGTCGACCGTGAAAGCAAGATCAACCCAGGTGCCGGTCGGAATTTGAATTCCGGTAGAGGCATTGTACCAGGCCGATCCGGACCACAGCATGGTCGGCTGAGCGTCACCCGGCCCTCTTGGTGCCAGACTGATCCAACTGTCAGGCGTCGCCGATCCGAAGAACGCGGATGTATATTGGCTGGCTTGCTCCAAATATACAGACATCGATACCGTATACGTATAGCCTGAGATCAAGCCATTCGGCAAACGGATGCCGGAGCTTCCATCAAGTTCAGCCGCTTGTCCGGAAACGCCGTCGCTGTAAGTAATGGTTCCGCCGGTATTATTCGCCCGGTTGCCTGTTGCCGTACCTGTACCGTAGCCTGTTGAATCCAATAAACTCCCGTCGAACGTATAATACGCAATTGCTTCGTCCAGGATGTAGAGCGTGTAGCTTGCCGCCGTGCCGCTTCCATCGGTTGCGGTTGCCGTAATCGTCGTCGATCCGGCCTTGACGGCAGTGACCTGGCCTGAAATTTCGTCGACGGTTGCGATTGACGGATCGGCCGAGCTCCAGACCAGCACCTGATTGCCCGCGAATGCCGGAGATACCGAGACGGAGGAAGAAGTGAATGCGTTTCCGGCAGATATTCTCTTCTCCGTCAAGCCAAGCCGAATCTCGCTCACTTTAATGGCCGGGTCAAAAACCATGTTCTTGATTTCTTGTGAAGTAAGCACTCCGTCGTAGATTTGAAGGCCGTCGATCATGCCCTTAAATGGGATATCCCACCAGTTTACTCCAAGGCCGAAGATGCCCTTGCTCGACGTAAAGACATCCGGAAAGCTCGTTCCCTTAAATTTTTGCACTCCGTTTACGTATACGGTGACAGTACCCTTTTCAACGGTAATGGCCAGATGGTTCCATTCGCCGATCTTCACCGTCATGCCCGACGGCGTTTCATACCAGGTGTCTTCGCCGTTTGCCGCAACATTATGAGACCAAAGCATAGTGTTGTCCTTTGTCAGGCCTTGCGGCAAAATGCTAATCCAGCTGCCCTGGTCCTTAGCTCCAAAGAAAGTGGGCGTATACCTTGTCAAAGCATCCGGCTTCACCCACAGCGATACCGAATAGCTGTCACTGTTGATAAGCCCGTCAGGCAGGCGAACGCCGGAATTTCCGTCAAACACGGCGGCATCTCCGCGCATACCTTGCGCATAGGTAATCATGCCGCCCGTATTGTCGATGCGATTTCCGGTTACTGTTCCCGCACCCGATATGCCCGTAGTATCGTTCAGGTTGCCGTCGAACGAATAATCGGCTTTCAGTCTGGCTGCTTGCCTCGGTAGTATGGTAACGGAAATTGCTCTGGAGTCCGTTGCATTACCTTTGGTAACCGTCGCGGTCAGTACGGCTGTTGCCGCCTGTGCCTCCGGTTCAGGGCGGGTTACAACCCCGGTTGCTGTAACAGCGTCGTCATTGGACGTCTGCCACGTAATCATTGCGTGCCTGGTGCCTTCGACCGGGAGCGTCAAGTTGGAAACGACATTGTTTGTATCGCCAAGATTAATGTCGTTCAATACGTCTTCAACTATTTCCTGATCCGTCTTATCCTGCAACTTGCTTCCCCAAACAGTGACTCCCTCGCCGGACATCGCGGTAAAGGTCATAACAACCCGTCCTGAGGTGTCATCCCAAAGCCGTGCGAATACACCGTTGTAGGAGACTCCGTCTATGGTGATTTCCGCCAGATTATCGCCCGCTTTGCTCCAGCTGCCGGCAACGTCGCCGGTAATGGTATGGTCGTTGTTCAGACGTATAAAGACGGATTCTTGGATGATTCCCGAAGTGCTCATACCGTGATTGATAAACTTGTATTCTCCGACCAAATCCTGTTCGTTTACAGCTTCAAGCTTCTCGCCCGTATATCGGTATGGTGCAACGACGGGCCAATTGTCTTTGTTCATAAACATCTGGTGAACTCTGACCTCATGATAATTGCCTTTTTCCGGGAAGCGCGTATGGAAAACAAGGAAGTACTGCCCGGTTTTTTTATCAAAATAAACGGAATTGTGACCAGGAGAAACGTAACTGATGCCCGTACCGGTTCCAGGGTCTCCGATCTCTCGCTGAAACAGGTAGTCGCCCATCATCTTGTTGCCGTAGTCCTGATTCGACGTATTGGCCTTCAGAACGGCATTTTTACCTTGTGCGTCAACGAATGGGCCGTTCGGGGATGTTGCCCTGAACATACGCATATTGTACCCGCTGCCCGATTCCAGCCATCCGTAAGTTACATTCAGGAAGTAATAACCCGTTTTCTTGTCATAGACGACAAATGGCCCTTCGCCCGATTGTTGGTAGCCGCCTGCGATTTTGGTTCCGAAATAACGGTCCACCATCCTGCCGTCGGCCGTCATACCATCAGCGCCCGTATATATAGGCTTTCCGCTTTCCTTATCGATTTGAAGCTCGAAGATCCCGCCGGACCAGGAGCCGTATGTCATCCACAACTTCCCGTCTTTGTCATAGAACAAATCCGGATCGATCGCATTCGGAAAAAGGTCGTTGTTATACGAGCCGTTACCGTTGAACCATTCCGATCTGGGTCCTTGAAGCTTGCCGTTATCAACCAGAGCCTGAATATTGGTATTGGTCCACTTTTTATTGATGACGCTTCTGTTGTCATAGGCTTCATTCAGCGTAAAACCGGAATAGACAATGGTATCAACATACGTATAAGGTCCTTCAATATTTTGGGAAACCGCATATCCGATCGCGGAACGAATATAAGTAGACGAGGTGCTGTAATAGATCATATATGCGCCTGTCGATCCGTCCTTATTCTTGTAATCCTCATTATAAAACACATAAGGAGCCCATACCCTATGTTCGCCGGTACTGTCGGCATCGCTATTCCCGGCCCAAGCAAAAGAACCGGCCAAGTTCTTTACCATGTCGCCGTACAGGACATTGCCCGGCGTCGTATCACCGTTCGTGAACCGGGTCCAGTTCATCAAATCGGTTGACTTCGCCGCCTCGAGATTGGAACCAAACACATAGAACGTGTTTCCATCCTTGACGATCGACGGATCGTGAACGGAAACGTTGGTGAAGGCCGCTTTCGTTACCTGAACCGTGACCGAATCAAATTTCGACGAATCTTCTGCCGATGTCGCTTGGATATCCGCAGTGCCGGGGGAGACCGCCGTTACTTTGCCCTTCTCGTCGACGGTGGCGACTGCCGGGTCGCTTGAACTCCAGCTAACGCTTTTATTTGCCGCGACGGGAGCTATCGAAACGGTTAAGTTTTTCGTCGCCCCGACAAGCAAGCTGAAATCCCGCTGGTCGATGGTTACACGCACAACGGCCGCAGACTTAGGCAGGCTGGAGAATGAGACCGGGTGCTTATCGACAGAACCCGCCGTAGAAATTACGGCGCTCCCCGCACTGCCGGGACCGCTCCCGCCGCCGCCGCTAGCAAATGCCACGGATGGCACGGCCATGGCTATCGTCAGCAACATGGCCAATTTTCTTCTAAATGTTTTTTTCAAGCTTTTGTACTCCTCCCATAGTTGAGTTCTTTTTCGTGCATCTTATGTTGGTATCGCTTACAATTTTGATCATAACAATTTTGAACTAGGGGGCACATGATATATTTTGCGGTTTCTATGATTTTTTTTGTCATGCTATTCCCGATCCTTGTATTGGAAATAAAAAAAGAGGCACAATCCATGGGATCATGCTTCCGGATGAATTTCATCGTATTTCTTACCCCTTGACCGATCCCAGCATCACACCTTTTATGAAAAATTTTTGAGTAAACGGGTACATGATAATCATCGGAATAGATGCAATTACCATAGCCGCCAGCTGAATGGTCTCAGCAGTAGTTCTGCCTATGCCAGTTTGATTAATGAGTTTGGTTATATCAGCATTTTGGGAAGCCGCACTCGACACTTGGTCTGCGCCTGCATTTGACATAATTAATTTCAATATATAATATTGAATGGTTTGCAAGTCCGTATTTTGTGTGAAAAACAACGTGGTGCCATAGTCGTTCCATATCCACACTGCCACGAAAACCGATATTGCTGCAATAACCGATTTAGAAAGAGGCAATACAATGGAGAAGAAAATTCTAAACTCATTGGCGCCGTCCATTTTGGCCGATTCAAAGAGCGATTCGGGTATGGCTTTATAATTGGCATTAAATATGATTACGTTAAAAAAGCTTCCGACAAGAATAGGTGTGATATAAACCCAGTAAGTATCATATATTCCCAACCAATTATAAAGGAGAAAGGTCGGAATCAAGGCACCGGGAAAATACATGCTTGCAAACCCTACGGCAACATAAAATTTTTTATACTTCAGGTATGGCCTGGAAAAAGCGTAAGTGAATAGTGCCGTATTAAATATTTGTATAACGGTAACGATTATGGTGCGGGATAAGGTAATCATTCCTGCTTTTATTATTGATGAATCTGATAATACTTTCTCCCAGCTGTCAAACCTGAACACCCTTGGCCATAATAATACCGGTCCACGCCTCAAATCCGTACCATCGTTTAAAGAATTGATAATAGAAAAGAAGAATGGATACACGGCTAAGAATACCAGGATTACCATTATAGAAATATTTACAATTTGAAATGTCCTGCTGGAACGAACTCCATTTTGGACCATTGATTTTCCTCCTTAGAATAGGCCCGATTGCGTCATTTTCTTCGATAATGAATTTGCCCCCCAGAGAAGGATTAGAGCAAAAACCGATTTCATCAATTGTATTGCAGTCGCCACATTAAATTGAAGCTGCTGTAAGCCGAACTGATAAACATACGTATCGATTACCTGACTTGTCGGAAGGTTCAATGAATTTTGAAATACGTAAATCTGGGTAAAATTATTGTTCAGTATGCCGCTTACAGCAAATATGATCATAATCATCAATGTAGGCTTTATACACGGTATTGTGATATAAAACATTTTTTTAAACCGGCCGGCGCCATCAATTGTTGCTGATTCATAAAGGGCCATATCAACTCCCGCTATCGCTGCAAGGTATAATATCGCTCCCCACCCGAGATCCTTCAAAAGTGAGGTTACAGTAGCAATCCCCCAAAAAAATGAAGGGTCGGAGAGAAATGGAATGGGTTTATTAACTAAATGCAATTGCTTCAAAATATAATTTACGGCGCCGTCAGATCTTAAAAGCGTCACAAATAACCCGCCATAAATAACCCATGATATAAAATGCGGCAAATAAGTAGCCGTTTGAACGAAAGATTTGAATTTACTGCTCGTAATTTCATTTAAGAATAAAGCGAAAAATAGAGTTACCGGTATACTCACAAAAGATGCCAAAAGATTCATGCCGATTGTATTCCTTAGCATAGGAATAAAATCATAGCTGTTAAACATGATCATAAAATTATTCCAACCGTTCCACGCACTCGAAAATATGCCCGCTACCCCACTAACCGGATCATAATCTTTAAATGCAATGATATAGCCAAATAGCGGGATAATGACAAATATAAAAATATGCAATATGGAAGGCCAAAGCATGATGCCAAGTTCAAATTGGGTACGAAAATCATGACCAAGCTTAAATGTTTTCTTTTTTTCATTATTTAATAGTAAGGGCTTATCAACCGTTTTGTCATACATATGAATCTCCATTCCGCCGCCGTTGCCGGCGGCATAAATAGTATCACTCTTACTCGTTTATACCCATCATAGGTATACCCATTTCCTTGCTTTGCTGTTTCATGAGTGCATCTTTTGCTTCGTCAATTTTATCCAACCCCATTGAGGTTGCCTTTTTTACCATGTTATTATAAAGCGCATCTACCTCTGACAAATCCTTTGCCGTAATAATTTTTGCAATCTCGGCTTGTACGAAATTCCTGATTTCAGTTTCCTGATTTCCTAGTCCTTTTGACTGGATGTATCCCGGCGGAACATCAAGAGCTGAATTATCAAATATGACTGTTTTCTCAGACCTTGCAAAGGCTGTCGTAACTGCAGTATCCATTAGTCCGCCAGGTCCTAACTGATCAGTAGGCGCCTCGAACACATGATTTTCCCATGATGTGTTAGAGAATGGCCAATATGCCCAGAAACCGGTTTTTGTATGATCATTCTTAGCTCCCTCATCTGTTACATCAATCATTCCATTTTTATCCAATATATAATTAATGCCCTCAATTCCATTGCTATCGTACAAACCTTCGTTACTTGACATATAGCTCAGCCATTTAATCGCTTTCTCCGGTTCCTTTGTCGTTTTGGAGATAAATGTCTGCATCCAGCCTACTGAAGGACTATAATGCTTACCAAATACAGGTTTTGCACCGGTACTTGAAAGAACAGGAGCAGGTGATTGCCAGTAAGGCTGATTCGTTTGGATATCGGCATAGTGGGTATTTGCAGTATTTCCCCAAAATGCAAATACACGGCCGGTTACAATTGCAGCAGCTGTTGCATTTGTATCCATAGTTAAATCACTCGGGTCAATAAATCCCTCATTTACACTTTTATTAAGAAATTCAAGTGCATGCTTGTATCCTGATGAATAAATCAAATCCCGATAATTACCATTTTTATCTACATTCATTCCGCCAAACTGGCTGGTGATTGACCTCATCGTTGTATCCCAATAGTTCTTGCCATCCACCAGAAGAGGTATAACATCTGCGCCGTTTACTTTTAAATTCGAGTCCTTGATTTTCTCAAGAGCGTCAAGCAAACCTTGTTCGGTGCTTAGGCTGCCAAGCTCAATTCCTGCTTGTTCCAAAAGCTTGCCGTTTACCATGATGGTATCGTTGAATTGATATTTATTACGATCTATATAGTATTGGCTTGAAGGCGGGTACGTTTTTCTCAAATCATCTGAAGATATATGGCTTGGGAAAGCATACCAGCCACCATCACGGTTTATCAACGCTTTTTTGATATCATTCGGGAAATCTGTCAACAAGTGAGAATTCGGGTCGTATTTCTTTATCAACTCTTCCAAATTCCACATTTTTCCCGATTTAACCAATTTGGAAATGATATTGGTTGCATTACCCGGGTCGGCTACAGTAATGACATCCGGAATATCTCCCGATACCAGCATCAAGCTTAATTTGGTAGCTCCATCCTGGGGCGGGATATTCATTGAAAATTTAACCCCGGTCTTTTTGGTGATTATACCCATAAAGGTATTAGGATCCGAACTCCAGGTCATTGGCGGATTCCAGAAGCTTACATCGGAAAACCAATTCAGGGTAACCGGCTCGGCCGTTTCCTCTGCTGCTTTTGCTGTGTCCTCCGTTGCCTGGTTAGCGTTTGAAGTTTTAGTCTGAGCTTGGCATCCTGACAAACTAAAAGCGGTTACAACACATAGCAAGATGAGCAATAAACTTAACTTTTTCATGATTTATCCTCCATTGAAATTAATTTCGAATTATCCAACATGAAATGCGCATAAACTGGTTTACTGCCCCCCGCCATCCGAAACGCCGCCCTTCAAATCGACGATCCCGTACGTAACCGAATTGGCTCTGTCTGTGCCAAGCGGGTGCGGGCCGCCTGAGATGACGAACACCGAATGCCCGTCGGGCATGGGTACAAGTCCACGGCTGTAACCAATCTCCGCGTTGGATTTGATTTTGGTCCAGGATCCCTCACCGTTTTGCGTATTCAGGAACAGTGACTCATCTGAAAAAGCGGTGACGGCCAACGTTCCGTTTGCACCTCCCGTCGGGAGCCATACCACATACGATGAGCTTTCTGGGCTCGTACCGTCTTCCGCAATTAATCTGGTTCCTTTTACCGAGCCGAAGTTTTCCGGATCCGGCGAGATCTTGTAAGAAATCTTACAATGTTCTGAACCGCAAACCTCGTAAGTCATGATGTAGTTTCCATTCCCCATTTGCGCGACTACGGGCATTCCCGGACGGTCGATGTACAATGGGGATGTCACATCGTCGACGACAGGCCCCCAGTTTACTCCGTCCGCAGATGTTTGATGCACGTTCTTTTGGCCATACCGGGGGTCGCGTTGATCGGCATAGTAAACGATCAGCTTGTTGTCCGCCACTAACAGGAACGGTTCCCAAACCGGCGTGTAACCGTTTTCCGATTTCGGCTGTCCGCCGGAAGCGATCGAGCTGACGAACGACCATGTCTTGCCGTGATCCGTGCTCATATAGAGATCGAGCTTCGACTTGGAATAGTCTGAAGGAATAGAATTCCCTGCGCACAGAATCGTACCCTCCGGCATATCGCCGATTGCCTGCGGCAGCTCGTACAATTGGGGCTGCCAGCGCATCCCCCAGCCGTTCACCTGATCGGTCACACTGGAAATCTGCTCCCACGTTTTTCCATCATCAGTGCTTTGAAAGATCGGAAAGCTCGGTGTGCCGTTTACATACTGCTCGAACGTGGCTAGCATGGTGCCGTTGGCGGATTTGGAGTGCTGCAGTCGAAGCGCTCTGCCGTAAAGCGCGCCGGGTCCCGGATCACCAGACGGCGTGGTGTACATGACGGAGGGTCCAAACTCTGCAAAGACAGGATCGTCATCAGAGAAGTAGAACCTGATGGCTACAACGCCAACGCAGATTAACGCTGCAGCGCATGTCATCAAAACAACTTTTAGTTTCATTTCTCTCCCCCTATGTGTTGATATCGCTTACAGGACTTATTCTAACTGCTTTATGATATAGGTCACATGATATAAATTGTGATTAAATGATATTTTTTGTCATGCTTACGTCACTCTTTAGACATAAAAAGAATGCTGCGCAGTTGACACAGCATTCTTCAGCAAAACTTACATTTTGTTCATCCTATTTCATACCAAATTTCTGTCTTGCAGCTGTCCATTTCTTATTCAGGTCTTCAAAAATGGGACGAAAATCTTTTCCAGCCAACATTAGTGCGCCAACCACTGTAGGATCCCATTTGGTTTCTTTTTGCAATTTTACAAAATTCGCTTCCCCAGCTTTCGGAAAGAACGGCTGCGCATTATATTGCTTGCTTGCATCTGTAAAAATATTTTGCGGATCAATTCCTTTGATGGTCGAGCTCATGGCTCTTTCTTCAAGATAGGGCTTGTAAACTTCAGGGCTAAAATACCATTCAATCACTTTCTTTGCGACATCAATATGCTTGCTATCCTTGGAAATACAGAAAGGAAGATCAATATTATACACTTGTCTGTTCGTTTCATTCGGGTCAAGCACTACCGGTAACGGGAACAGCCCCAGGTCTTTTATATCCCCGCCCATCGTCAGGAAGTCCGTATAATAGTACTGGCCGATAGCCATCATACCCGCCTGTTTATTAGCAAACATCCGTTCCGCTTCAGGATATCCGATACTTAGCGGCGACTTTCCGACAGCACCCGATTTATAAAGCTGTTCTACCATCTCAAAAGCCTTATAATAGTGGCCGTCTGGACTAAATGGCGTATCCATCATAGCTGCTTCGTTATCCGTATTGGGATCGTTAAATGAAACAGTTCCTAGATAGGCTGCAAATGGATATTGCGGCCAAGTATCTTTTCCTCCGAGCGCCAACCCCTGATACTTCCCGCTATCTTCAATAGCTTTGGCAGTGCTTACGAACTGATCCCAAGTTTTTGGTATCGTTAAACCCAATTCGGAAAAGATGGATTTGCTATAGAAAACCCATTCCCCAAATCCCTTCATTGGCAAACCGTAATATTTCCCGTCTCCCGCTTTGAGCTCATTAATCGAGTCAACAGCCTTATTCATTTGTACCAGAGGGTCACTCTTATCCCAAACATATAACGAGTCCTTCAGGTCAATCACTTTATATGGCTTAACATAGAATAAATCCGGCATTTCATTGGCTGACTGCCTTACCATTAATGATTTGTACAACGATTCTATATCTTTAAAGGATTGGAGATCCAGAGTCACACTGGGCAAAAGTTTTTTAAAAGAATCCGATTGAGTCGTCTTTTTCCAATAATCCAAATCCTCTGCCAAAATGGCAACACTTAAGGTTACTTTCTCATTTGAATTACTGCTTACATAGGAGTTTGTACGATTGCTGCCGCTTCCACATCCCGTTAAAACAATCATGATTGATAGAATTCCTACTAAGACAAGGCCTATCCCCTTTTTTGTTAATAATCTCGCCATCAGATACCCTCCGTGCCGTCTTAGATAGCGCTTTCAATAACGCCTCGTTCTTATTGTACCCTGATAATAATTAGAATTATATGATCTTATAACATTTTTAATCTATCATTACCTTGTATATTAATTTATGAGTATGATAACATTTTGATACTTAGTAGCAACGGAGGGATAACAGATGGTACGTCTTATGAAAAAATGGGTTATTGTTAAGTTCGTTACCATTTTTCTTATATTTATCCCCATTCCATTAATACTTTCCGGCGTCTATATTTATCGAAATGAAGTCAATACGTTAATTACGAATAATACGAATAAAAATCTGCAGTTAACTGAACAAATAGCCAAAAAAATCGATGACAATATTTTGAGGCATATCCTTACAGCTTCTAGCATTACGAATGAAAATAGTACTTATAATGGACCGAAAAGCATTATCGATCGAGTGAATATACTCCGAACATTGACTAACGAGGCCGATCGATTAGCTCTTCGCCAACAAATTGACAGTGATTTAAACTATTTATTCAACTACACCATAGATCTCACCGGGATTACTTTTGTTTATAAAGATAATCAATACTATTCCTTCCATAATCGCTATGCATTTGAACCTTCCCCTATAAAATTATCATCATGGTATCAGGAAATGGTACGCCATAACGAACATCTTCGTGTTCTAGGCAAGGTCAATGATTCGCTTTTTACAAATGTTCACAGTGGCGAGCAATCACTTGCCATTGCCACATTAGTCTATAATCATCAATATACGGAAGACAACGAGGTAGAGCTTGTATTCATTACGTTTAAAGACACCGCTTTTGAAAAAGAGTTTTTTGGCCTTCAGCTCAGTCAAGTCGGCAGACTGGATATCCTTTCGGAGTCTGGGGATATTGTTTATTCCAAAGACGATCTAGTTGAACCTATCAAGAAAAGTATGCATTTTTTCACAAATAACTACGGGTGGCAAATCTACAAATCAAATAAAGATCAGTTATTGATGACGTATTATACAGTTCCATCCACCAGATGGAAAGTGATCAACACAACTTCATTAAACGAGCTTACCCAAAATATTAATCAGGTCATTTCAGTCGTTGTTACTGCTTTTAGTTTTATCTTGCTGGTATTCATGATTGTATTTTTCACCTCGATATACCGTACGCTGCTTCGCCCAATCCATAAATTAATTCATCATATGTCCAGCTTGGAAGAGAATAACTTCAAAGGACGGTTACAACTTTCCGGCTATGATGAAGTTGCGAAGCTCTACAAGAAATTCAACAAAATGGTGGAACACATTAATCTTTTAATTCTAAGGATAGACCTTGAAAAAGATGAAAAGCTGCAGTTGGAACTTCAGGCCCTTCAATATCAAGTGAACCCGCATTTTTTGCTAAACACTCTCAATTCGATTTCGATGATGGCTGATTTTTACGGTGCGCAGCATATCAAAAAAATGACGGCTTCCTTATCAACTCTGCTTGTTAATACCCTCTCCAAAGGTGGCATGTATACATCCATAGAAGAAGAGTTTAACACCCTGAGCAGTTATGCTGATATAATGAAATTAAGATATGGCGATCGATTTGAAGTCATACTCGCAATAGAACCTTCAGCTCAAGAACTTTATATTCTCAGACTTCTTCTACAGCCATTGGTAGAAAACTCCATTCTTCATGGAATGGGCGATATCTATAAAAAGTTAAATATTCATGTAAATGCCAAGAGGAATGGCCCTTATCTCGAGCTATCCGTAAATGACGATGGTGTAGGTATGACAAAAAGTCAAATTGAAACACTTCTTAAACATCACAATGAAAAAAATTCAGGTTTCAATCACATTGGAATTCACAATGTAAATAAAAGAATAAAACTCAACTTTGGCGAGGAATATGGCTTGGAAATTTATAGTGATGAAGAATCAGGAACACAAATGAAACTAATCCTTCCGGCAATTACTCGAGATATGATTACATCGGAGGGTGATCTAAATGTATAGAATTTTACTTGTTGATGATGAACCCCTTATTAGGCTTGCCATTAAATCTCTTGGGAATTGGGAATCACATAGATTTGAAATCGCTTGCGAAGCCTATCATGGAGCTGATGCACTTGAAAAATTTCAAAATGACGACAATGGGATTGATCTGATTCTTACTGATATTAGTATGCCTAAAATGAACGGACTCGAGCTCATTCGCGAGATAAGATGTTCAAATACATTCATTCCAATCATCGTATTGAGTTCGTTCAATGATTTTAAATTTGTAAGGGAAGCCTTCCAACTTGGGATTCAGGATTATGTATTAAAATCCGAAATGGATTTCAACACACTCCTCTCCTTATTCAAAAAAGCTAATCATCATGGTGATTCAAACAAAAAACATCATCAAATCACCCAGAAGTCAATCCAATATTATAAACAAAATTTTCTTGAGAATAACGTAATAAGAAATATTCAATCAGATTTTGAAAGTCAATTAGAAAATTTAAATATGAATATTCCAAAAGTTAATATAACGGTTGCGGCTTTAACTATAGACAATTATAAAACATTAGAAAACAACTTGGATGCGCTTACTTTTGCTACTATCATCGAATCCGTATATCAATTACTTTTGCAAAAAACAGAGGAATACAACCTGGGTGAAGTTGTTCGCATAGAAAAGTCAAAATATGCTTTTATAAGCGGGTTTGTAAATGAAAATAGCACAGCAAGCGTTTTGCAAAAAGTTGGACGTTTCTTGAGCAACGTTAAATATGCTTGCGGCATGTTATTAAATGTTTCTCTCACGATAGGAATTAGCGACGTCGATAATGGATATGACAAGATCCCTATGCTATATAGACAAGCAGTTGCGGCAAATAATCTTAAAATTGTTAACGGCAAGGGTAACATTTACTTTCAACAAAATTTGATAAAGGCTATGCCTTTGGAAAATTATAACGAGACCACGCTGCTCCAACATGAAAGAGATTTAATGGATGCCATGATGAATTTGGATGTAAATAGGATCCAGGATTCTTTAAGTTCGATTTATATGGTTTTGAAATCTCAGTCCGATATGAAAAAAGTCCTCAATACTTACCTCTCTATTTTTTTGAAGACGGTCGGCTTTTTACAAAGAAATGAGATATCTGTCGATGACAATGATTTAACTATCATTGAAGTAATGGACCAATTCGAGACAATTGAAGAAATTCATCGTTATATCAAATTGAAATTATTAGACATTTACAAACAAATCCAAGAAAGCCTCACACATTCAACTTCAAAAATAAATATGGTAAAAGAATACGTAAGAAGCAATTATTATCGAGATCTTAGCTTAAAATCAGTCAGTGAGTATATTCAGGTCAGCGACTCCTATTTAAGTCGTCTATTTTCAAGTACTGGGGAAACCTTCATTAGTTATCTAAGAAAAATTCGAATTGAAAAGGCCAAGGAACTACTAAAGAAAGATTCGCTTACCATACAAGAGGTTAGTGAGGCTGTCGGCTACGCAAATCAAGAGCATTTCAGCCGGATTTTCAAAAAATATACAGGTTATAGTCCAAACAGATTTCGTAACGGAGATCAATCTTAAAGACTCGTTAGAAGTGTGCAGGAAATGACTTCTTAGGAGCAATCGTGCAAATCCTCTAACCCAAAAACTTGAAAAGCATCCCGTTTCCATCCATGCAGATTTTGAAATGCTCGCGAAAATGATTCTGAGTTTCATATCCATATTTCAAGGCTATATCATTCACTTCCTTTCAAAAGGAGCATATCATACTACACTTAATTCCTCGATTAAGAATCTCATTGCTACAGCTCAAAATCGTCATCGGAGAACATGCAGGAAGCAGCTGCCGCGGCGATCTGCCCCCTGGTTGTTGCTTACTTTTATTCAATAGCTTCCTTTACCCCGACTAGACCTGTAATTTTAAGTTAAGCTTTTCAGAACTCCACTTCCAAAGCTCAATTGCATGCTCCTTATTGTACGATTCCTCGGACGATGCTGCCTCTTTAGGTCCGTCCCAATATGTTCCACTCTGTACAGAGCCCCTAAGAACAAGGTTTGCAAGATCATTTCCGGATTGTTTGGTTGTCCGAACACTGGAGCGAACGAAACGCAAAAGCGGCATGATATTATTCCACATAAATCGTAACAGAGGACTATAATCCCTCGTGAGGGCTGATCCTTTGCCAGGCATCATACCGGGATTAAATGCCGCCACCGAGATGGAACGTTTGGATTGCTGAATTTGACGGGACAACTCGTAAGCAAAATACAGATTACAGAGCTTGGAAGTGGTGTAGCGAACCTGGCCTTTTGCTAAATCAGACAGATTACCTAGCAGCCTATCAGATTGAACAGGATCAGCCAACATGGCGGGACTTGTGTAACGAGGAGCTGGCATGCCGGTTTTCTTGCTGATATCATGAGTATCGCTACTTACGACGACGATACGTCCGTTTTCTTGAAGGTGATTTAGCAATAACCGCACAAGCATGAAGTGACCGAGATGATTCACGCCAAAAGTGGCTTCAATACCATCGGCAGTCATTTGTGTACCTTGCACAAATTGAGTACCGGCATTGCAGACAATGGCTTGAAGTGGAGGAAGCCCCACCTTTGAAAACTGCTCGATAAAGTGATGAATGGATGAACTCGAGGATAAGTCCAAAACCATCGCTGAGATATTAGTATTTCCGGTAATCCGGATCAACTCATTAGCTGCTTCGTTGCCTTTATGTTGACTGCGTGTAGCAATTATGACATGCCATTCATGTGAAGCACTAGCAATAACTTGGGCTGTTTCAAAACCGAGTCCCGTATTTCCTCCTGTAATAATGACGGTTTTCTTGGCTTTCTTCATAATTATCATCTCCAGTCTTTGTTATATACAATACGATACGTTATCGTATCGTATATGTCAAATAAAAAAACCTTGCTCATCTTCGCAAGGTCCTTAATTGGGTTCTCTCATGCCGTTTACGACCAGCTCTATTCCTTGTTTTAGGGAAGCATCCAAATCCGTGGATGGGGGCTTAAACAACAATTGATACATAACAAAGCCAATCAAAAGATCTGAGACCAGGTCAACATTGACCTTATCGCTTAGCTTCTCTGTAGAACGGTGTTGCGCAATAATAGTTGAGATTTCTTTGGTCTTAGGAAGAGAATGATTTTCCCAGAACGATTCGGATATTTGGGAACTACCGGATATGGTTGAAATCAGCAGCGAGAGCATCTGCTTTCCCAGTGGAGTATTCATTTGCTGAGCAAAATTACGCGCAAGTTCGTATAAGACCTCGTTAAGATCGCCTTCTGCAGACGCTTTGAACTCAGGTTTTATTTGTTCGAGTGCCTCAACAATCAGATCTTCCTTATTGTTCCACCTTCGGTAGATTGAGCTTTTCCCGACACCTGCACGTTGAGCGATCATTTCGATGCTTAGTTTCTCGACGCCGTACTCGGTGAGCAAGGACAATGTTGCATCCAAAATGCTGCGATGAACCTCGTTACTTCGTGGCCGACCGCGGGATTCGCCGGAAACTGAATTTAGCGTAATATCCATCTTTGATCCCTCCCTGTCCTTTATTGATAAAACATGTAAATAATTATATCACAAAGATAAGCCCCCTCAACTTTCCACATTATACTGCCCATTAACGTAATGAAAAAATTGAGCAGCTGCCGATGCAACTGCTACATGGTGCCTTGAACTAACTTGTCCCGTTAGCTCTACGGACTGCAGCAGTTTATGCGAGGAAGTAACCGCTTATTGCGAGCTTATCTGCCCGCTTTGGCCGACACGGAAAAATAACTCAACTCAACGGGTGAGACGGACTTTGGTTTCGGTTCTCCCATCCTTTTCTCTAATAAGCCGTCTAGATCTACATCCAAGCAGTCCCGTCGGTATCTCCCCTCCTCCAACTTCATGTCGATAAAATCGACGACCTGCTGTAACGAGGCGATTTGGCTGACAATATTTTTCCGGTGGCTCGTTAAAAGTTCCACCAGTTCGGGATATTCTGCGGGATCAGTATCGGCGGAGACTGCCAAAAAAGGCCGCATTTCCTCTAGCGGCATCCCCGTTTTTTTCAGGCATGCTATCAGCCGGATCGTATTGATGTCCTCCTTTCGGTAGATGCGGTGCCCGTTTTCCTTCCGCTCTGCACGAGGCAGCAGCGCGATCTTTTCGTAATAACGGATCGTATCCTCAGTAATTCCGGTTTGCTCGGCGGTTTGCTTTATCGTATAGGATTGCTCTTCCTTCATCCTGTTCCCTCCCGGAGATTGTTTTTTGTGCATTATACATCTTGGAGCTGGCTCCAAGTCAAGTCTCTTATCTTTAGGAAAAAACTTTGTTTTCGCGCCTTGACTTGGAGTCGACTTCAAGTTATAGAATGTGCGCTATCAGGGTAAATATCCCGATATCAGGAGGAGATGCACAATGAACAAGAACCCAAGTGAACATATCGCATTGATTACAGGCGCAAGCGCCGGGATCGGGTTGGAATTAACCCGGAAATTGCTGTCGGAGGACTGGCAGGTGGTTGCTTTGAACCGTTCCGACTTTCCGGCAGACGATATGAGCATCCAACATGCGGTCAAGAGTGGATCGCTTCGAATTTATAAAACAGATGATCTTGCCGATTATGCCAGCTTGAGACGTACTTTGGAAGAGATCAAAAGCAAGGAGCAGCGGATCGATATTTTGTTCAATAACGCCGGAGGGTCCTTTCCCAAGCTGAGCTATTCGAAACAAGGACGCGAGAAGCATTATGAGCTGTTAACGGTCGTTCCATATATTATTCTGATGGAGTTGAAGGAACTCCTAAAAATTGGTCACTTAAAAACGGTGATCAACACCTCATCTTCAGCGCTAAAATTTACGAAAGAGTTTACTATCGATATCCTGGAACGTCCCAAAACCTTCCGCAAGCTGCTTGGTCCTTACGCCACCTCAAAGCTAGCTCTTTCGCTGTGGACTCAGGCCATCGCGACGCAGCTTGCCAAGGACGACATCAAGATCCGCAGCGTTGACCCAGGTAGCAACAATACGCTAAGAAAAGGGAAACAATCCGGACTGCCCCTTTTGATTGAAGTATTAATGAAGCTATTTTTCTCACCGCCTACTCACGGCGCCAACAAGCTGTATGAAGGGGCTCTCGGGGAACACCGGAATAAAACTGGCGTGTATTTGCTGAAAGGTCAGGTTGCGGGATTAAAATTTAAAGACCAGGCGCGGAACGTTTTGGAAAGGATTCAAGCGATTTATGAACACGAATTTTTGCAACGTAATTTTTAAACTTACGGCTGTATTAACCTACCCGTTAACAGTCTGCCGATGTAGAATAACTTTAGATTAGACAATCATCTAATCGGATAAGTGTGCAAGTTCTTGTCATTTTCGGCAAAGTAACCGAGTTCTTGTCATTGATTTAGGACAAGAACTTGTTTTGCAAAAAAAGCAAAGATGCTTCCTGTAACTTTTGTAGTCAAAGCAAGAAAACTATAGTATCCGATAGCTTAATCATGACTAGCAAATTTTTAATACATTGCCATTCAAATTCAACATTTCCCATAGTTCTATCTCATCTTTATCTGAGCATCCAATCGAAATATGATAAAGTTCATTGATTTTCTTAATATCCATTATACTGCCAGTCATCTGAAGGGAGCTGTTAAAGGCTACATAAATTTCCATTCCGTTACGTATTTGTCCCTCCAACAAGATACCTTTGATGATAAAAGCATCTCCCGTCTTCCATGTTTGAATAACCTGGAACTGAGCCATTTATCCCACCTCAATCTACGTATAACTCGCAGGATTTCACAATGTAAGCATGGAGTACCTAGATTTTTAGGCTTAGTACTCCATTAGCGGAGCGAGACGGCCAAATCTTTGCTGTCGGCCGCCTCGCTTTTGTTTTTTCAACAATCGTACTTCATTCGTTCTTTTTAGCCCGGTCTCTAAACTTTCGCGCATCAGCTAACAGCAGCTCATGAGTTCCAATAAATAAGGAAATAACCCCTAAGCCTTGCAAGCCAACATGTTGCTTTTAAAGAAGCTATTGATCGGATCGTAAAAGCGTATCGCGCTGTAAGCCAATTCAGAGAGAAGCATTGGAAGAGATTATTTGGATAGCAAAAAAGGAAATGTTCCGTTAAAGGACATTTCCTTTTTTGTGTGCCCCTCTTCATCATTCATCCTTAACCAACCGGGCAAAATCCTGCGAATAAGCGAGCATTCGCGAGAAAATCATATCGTACCGTGGGAGTTTAACAAGCGAGCGAGTAACGACTCTGACTCATGGATCATTCCCAATTGGAGAAGTTCATTCGCATGGCGTTCAACTATGATTTTGTCAGAACAGGCGGTATGTTGTAAATTCCGAATTGATGCGAGAAATGCCCCTTTGTCATGAGGTATTCTTGGCGAAAGATGTACTATACCTAGAGAGTTCTCAGTCAAAGTTGTAATCCGTAAACTCCGTTCAAAACGAATGTCCTGAAGGTATCGTACAGGGTTCGGTATAGGAGCTAAATTGAATTCCTCCTGAATCTTGCTTAACACCTTCTTTTTCTCTCGTCGCCATCGGTCATGATCAAACCATTCGGAATTTAGATCTTGGGCTTCTTCTTTACGAACACTCTCAACATATGCCTCTTCACTTGAATATTCGTTCAGTACTATCCATTCGTCGAAGAAATGTAAAGAGAAAAAGTCATACAAATTCCGAGCAACAAGCCGAACGCAATCCGAATCCATGGGTGAGATTCGGATCACAGGTGCTTCATCCAAGTCTTTTACAAGACCAAAATCATTTCTCCAAATACTCTACTTCATGGGAAAACTCCCACTCCCAATGTATTATTTGTTCTAGGAGTCTTGGAGTCCGATACTCATTGTTCATTATTCTTACCCCACATTACAATTATTTTCTTTCTGCTCGATAGTTAGGAATGGCCATACCATTTGATCTGCATACCCAAAGCGCTCCTTCTGTTTATTGGAAGGTATCCGTATGATATTTCCGAGTCTAAGCATTTCTTTGAGACTAATGCCATTTTCTCTCCAATTTCCAACCATAACGGATGACTATCCTTCTTTGTTTCAAGTCGAAATACACGTCTTCTCTTCGACCGCCCGAATATAGTGCCCGTCCGGATCATAAAAGGTGAAATAACCGAAATGATTAGTAAATACAGGTTCTTTATCGATATGGGCTCCGGCTTGTTTAATCCGTTCATGTAAAGCAAGCAAATCATTCGTTAACATCTCAATCATCGTCACGTGCCCCGTGCTGCTTGTAATAAAGAATGAGCGTGGAAATACAAACTTCAATTGTGTGACATCTTCCGGTTTGGTTTCCATCAAAAAAATACCCGGACCGTTTCCATTTTTCAACGCAACATGTGCCTCTCCAAACTGAAAATCTGCCGAATTCAATTCATAGCCCAGCACATTGCAATAAAAATCCACCGACGTTTTCAAATCCGTGACTGGAAATCTCATGCAACAGTAACCGCTCACATCCGCATCATTCGTTTTTTTGCTCAACATATTCTACATTCTCCTTTTTTTTAAAATAGCTATTTTTCGTTGTGAATTACATCATTCTCACTTGCGTTTTCAGTACAATCCCGTCTCGCTTCCGTGCCGTTTTCTATAGAATTTATTTATTCGTTAAAAAATCCCACAATCCTGCTATTCAACAACCAATGTTGTAGTAACTGGAAGTCTCAGGATTACAGTTCCAACCTATATACAAAACAAAAGGCCCTTGATTATCAAGGACCTCATCAAATTATATTAACGTACCCTGCAACGGAATTGGTGTCCCCTGATGAAATATCATCCGCCATTTTGTATCTTCAAATTTCCAAATAGAACTTCGTAAAGCATATTGAGTTCCCGCTCATGATTTTCTGATATTCATTTTATGTTTCCTCTTCCGGATCTTGCCGTCAGAAACACGCTTTCTTGTATTGTGACCTCGTACAATTCCCTTTGTTACTGCTTTGGCTCCTCCAAATGCACTGAACAGACTAAATATGGGTTTAATTTGCTGAAATACGCCAATCATTTTTTGAACTTTACCGATTGTCGACATTATTCCATCTAAGCCGCCCATTCCATTGATCGTAGAGAACATGCCCTGAAATGAATTTCTTCTTGAAGCAAGAGGAGTATCTACAGTCGGTCCGAATAGCCCGGGAACCGCATCATGATTCAGATAAGGGGCCGAAGGCATCTCTTCGGAGTGAGCTTGAGAGACTTCAGGTTGTAGATAAGCCAACTTGACGGCCCCTTTTTTCCTGTTACGTTTTCGCCGCATATTCATAATCCTTCCTTTCTTTCTTTGGTCAAGAGAGGACATTTATCACAGAATATGTTCCATCGCCGCTATACGTATAGGTTATCGTTTATATATAAAAGAATAGGCATCTTTACGCGGCGTTCATAAGATTTGGAATGTTTCCCATAAAGCGAGGAATAATAACAGCTCAAGCTAAATCTTACATTTTTACGGAGGGACCATGAGCCTTGTAAAGAAGTCGCACGCCGAATCCTTGGCAATTGTGTTTGCCTGTTCCTTAATCGCTCTATATGTCTCGCCGCTGTTTATCCTTGGAGAAGATGCCCACATCCGGGTGCATGACAACCTCGATTCGAATATTGCCTGGTACCGGGTTCTTGTTCGAAGCGGTGAATGGTTCGGAACTCTGAACGCCAAAGTAGATCAAGTCATTAACGGGTTGCCTCGAAATGCATTTGGTACGGAATTCAGCGGCATCGTGCTGCTTCATGCCTTGTTTCCGTCTATGCTGGCGTATGCGATAAGTCAAACCGTCACCCGGATATTCGCATTTATCGGCATGTACCTGCTGCTCAGAACGCATCTGGTCAAAGAGCGCGATACATGGCCTATCCGTGTGTTTGTTTCGCTCGCGTTTGCTTTAACTCCGTTCTGGCCGTCAGGAATGCTCAGCACAATGGGGCAGCCTTTGGCATTGTGGGCCTTTCTGAACATCCGGGCTCACCGGCATACATGGCGGGAATGGGTAACGCTCGGCCTTTTGCCGTTGTACTCCAATCTGGTTCTTGGCTTTTTTTTCTTTTTGGTTGGGGTCAGCGTACTTTGGCTTCGCGACTTCATCATCAAAAGGAATTTCAACCCTGTTTTCCTGGGCAGCATCGCCTTCATGACCGCCGTTTTTCTTCTGGTGGATTACCGGCTTTTGTCGTCTCTCGTTTTAACCGGGGAACCGACCAGCCGCAACGAGTTTTTTAATTCCTACTTTAATGTAAAACAAAGCATTAAACATACGTTTCAAAATTTCATACATGGCCACAACCATGTCGCGACAGTCCATACAAAGGTCATTTTACCGCTTACCCTCTTTGTATTCGGCCTTATTGTTGTACTGCGCCTTCGTGACCGAACAGCACGATACTTTCTTCAGCTGCTTGGAATCAATTTTGCGCTTTCGGCATGGTACGCCTTCTGGTTCAATAAATGGTGGCAGCCGCTGAAAGAACAGTTCAGCATTCTGACCACCTTCAATTTCGCACGCTTTCACTTTCTTCGTCCGCTTATCATATATGTCGGATTTGCCCTAGCTTGTTTGATTCTTTGGAAAATACATCGTTTCTATAAATGGATTGTTATCGGAGCCTTATCTTTGCAATTGATCGTACTTTTCAAAGCAAACGATGAAATCGTATACCGAAAGCTTAACTCGCCAACTTTTCGTCAATTTTATGCGGTCGAACAATTTGCTGCAATCCGTCAGGCGATCGGGCTTCCCCAAGGAAGCTATCGGATTGCAAGTATCGGCCTTCACCCAGCGGTTGCGCAGTATAACGGATTTTACACATTGGACACCTATAACAATTTTTACCCTCTGGCATACAAACACCAATTTCGTAAAATAATAGCAAAAGAACTGGATAAGAACGCCTTTTTTAAAAAGTATTTCGATTATTGGGGCGGACGCTGCTATATTTTTGCAGACGAAGTCGGTCACAAATACGATTACCGTAAGACCAGCAAGAAACAAGTACAACATATCGAACTGAATACCCACGTTTTCAAAGAAATGGGAGGCCGTTATTTCTTCTCGGCGGTTCCTATTTTGAATCTCGAAGAAAACGGTTTAAAGCCGGTAGGGATCTTTGATCATGAGCAGTCTGCCTGGCGGATTTATGTTTATGAGGCGCTTTAATAAGGAGGTTGCCGGATTTATGAAACCAATGATTCTCACCATTGTCGTTCCTTGTTATAACGAAGAGGAAGTGCTTGTAGATACTTTCCGGCAGCTTCGGGAAGTTTTAAACGAGTTAATGAAGGAAAACCTGGTCGCTCCTGAAAGTAAAATATTGTTTGTGGATGATGGCAGCAAGGACCGAACATGGTCGATGATCTCCACGGAGAACGCTAAACATCCGTATGTCACAGGTTTGAAATTGGCACGAAATGTAGGCCATCAGAAAGCTTTGCTCGCAGGTTTGGAAGCCGCTTGCGCCAAGTCTGACTGCGTGGTCTCAATCGACGCTGATTTGCAGGATGATATCAAGGTCATCCGCGACTTTGTGCTCTTATATCACGAAGGTTTCGATATCGTCTACGGCGTTCGCGCTGCCCGCAAAACCGACACGTGGTTTAAACGCAATACCGCTAATGCTTACTACCGTCTCATGACCCGGCTGGGAGTTCGCCTGGTCCCCAATCACGCGGATTTTCGATTAATGTCCAAACGTGCGATTATGGAATTAAGCCGCTATGACGAAAGCAATCTTTTCCTCAGGGGCATCGTGCCGTTGATCGGTTATCCGTCAGCAAAAGTATATTATGACCGAAAAGAGCGATTGGCCGGTTCTTCCAAGTACAACCTCCGGAAAATGCTCTCTTTTGCAATGGATGGCATCGCTTCGTTCAGTGTAGCCCCTGTCCGTATGGTAACCTGTCTTGGTTTTGGTTTGCTGCTGGTAAGTATCGCTGCCGGTTTCTATACGCTGATCCAGAAGTGGAACGGAGACACTCACGCGGGTTGGACATCGATAATGCTTTCCATTTGGTTTCTGGGTGGGCTTCAACTGCTGGGAATGGGCATTATGGGCGAATATATCGGAAAAATATTTATTGAAGTCAAACGAAGGCCGAAATATGCTGTCGAGCTTGATTTGTATTCCAGAGCATTTCAATCCGATAAAGAGGCAAGCCCTCGATTATTGCCGTTAAGATCCCCTCGACCGGTTAAATGAGAGGGATTCCCCATGCTGAAACGTCTAGTCCGTTTTTTGTTAGTTGGTGTCTTAAATACCATCACCGGTATATCGGTTATTTTCATTTGCCGTTATATAACGGACAGCTTTTGCCTTTAAGAAAATTCAATTTTGTAATAGTTTATTGTATAATTCGTTATTCTTCCAAACCAAAGTTCCAACCTTTTCTAAAGTCATTTCCTTCTCTGTGGGGTATAAACTTTCATTCATGCCTGCAATACGATAAACTACTATTTTTTTATTTTCAATTTTTAATGTCAAATCATACATTCTAAAATCCGTTCTTTCTGGCATATCTTCAACAATATGATCGGTAAAACTCTTTAAATCAATCCACGAAATAACAGAGCGATGAAGGCCTGAACCAAATGAATATGCATAAACTAAATCAAAAGTTCCATCCTTATTGACATCGTAAGGCAGAGTACTTGTTACACCAAAACCGCCAAATGCCTCACCTATATGAACAGCTTTTTGATTTTTCACGATGTATGTTTCCGCGCTTGAATCCCTAAAAAGCTGAATCTTTGTTTTATCCCAAATTTCAGAGGGGGTAATTTCAATCACACCATTTTCTATATTACTCGATTGAGAAAAATCTTGAGTTGCTAAAATTAGCTTATTGGCTTCTTCAATTGATATCTTCTTTTTTGCTTCCTCGATTGATTTCTCATTGGAATCACAAGCCGAAAAAAGAAGACATACAGTCAGCATGGTTAAAAATCCCATTAGCAACTTGTTTATCATTTAAATGTTCACCTCCAAAACATAAAATATCTTCGGTACTTATGTTCAACTATCGCACCCGTCAGCTTGTGTCGTGCTACTTCACTTCGACTTTCATAGTGTTTGTATTGATAACGTATTTCTTTTCCTCATCTCCTTCACCTATGGAAAACTTAGCAATCGCTAAGATCTCATACATACCAGGTGTGTCAAGCTTATGAGAGTATTGCTCTCTTATTTCATCTTGCGATTTTAAATTAGATCTTATTGCAGGTAATGTCATAACAAACTGGTTGACGTTTTTTCCTTGTGAGTCTTTAACGCTAAAGTAAAAGACCCCCCCTGCATGCGTTAACTCGTAATCTTCAGTCGAAACGTTTTTCAGAGACGCTCCCATAACTAAATCCTTATTCACCTCGTATGAATTGGTTGCTGTAATTGTTGCAGAAAATGATGACTCGTCTGGAGTCTTCGACTTGTTTGAGCATCCTGTAATGACGACAATTAATGCAATTGCTAACATAACAAAATATTTTTTAGACATCAGAATTAAGCTCCTTCTCGGTGAGTGATACAGTATAGACGCACCTTGTTATCATATGTTGCGAAACTCACAAAGTAATGGTTACATTATAACTGCCAGTTCTTTAATAAAAAGAGCAGGCTATCGTAGCTAGCGCCTGCTCAACAAGGTGTTTTATTCAACTATCGTATTATTGCAACAGGCCACCGATCATGTCGGCAACCTGTTGTTAATCGTACTATCGTTATCGGTTAGTTAAATCTCCTAAAGTGGTACATACAAATATCGTTGTCCCCCTGGTGTTATTAAAATCATATCTTTTGTATCAGCAGACTCTAAAGCATCATA
This sequence comes from Paenibacillus harenae DSM 16969, assembly GCF_000422465.1. Lineage (GTDB taxonomy): Bacteria > Bacillota > Bacilli > Paenibacillales > Paenibacillaceae > Pristimantibacillus > Pristimantibacillus harenae. Next base: position 55,427 of record NZ_AULV01000017.1, read on the forward strand.
CACAATAATTGAGTTCCAATCGTCACTATCGAGTACAAATTTATTAGTTATCAATGAACGGATTAGGTATAAATTCTTTTACCCGAATATACCCTGTTTGTCCTCCCGCACCAATAATTTGGTATACAGGACCGATCTTATCCATTTGCGTCTCTTCCAGAATAAAGACCGGATTGATCCACTCTTCTTCTTTAATCTGACCGTTTTCTTCATAGATGTGCGAGTCCTGCGCAAGCCTACCCTCCTTGGCAGTGGCCGGATCGTAAGCTCGTAAGAAGGACTTAAGAACCCACATATCTGCACCATATTCCGCATCATACTGTACGATACGCACAGCCACCCAATCCTCATACGATTTTTCAATACGGACCACCTTGCCAGCCCACAAGTCCAAATGCGGTTCTTTTGCTTTCTCTCCGGGAGAAGAAGAAACCGGAACTTCCTTCGCGACAATCATGTCATAAGGGGTTCCCGTTTTAATATTGGCGGCTTCCTTACTGAAATAGAAGGCGGGTATCCAGCCTCTTAGATCTTGGGATTCGACCTGGACATACTCGTCTTGTGCCGCTAAGATGCGAAATGCATCACCTTTGTTCACTTCAAACACCGGCCCAGCCCCTGAAATCCCTGACGGGTCAAACCGAGCGCCAATATCTGCCTGTGCGGTATAGGTTTGGCTGATTTGCAGGCCGTTCTTTTCCTGGATTGTTTCCGAGACAGCTTCGAAGGTCGCAACAGCCTTAGAAGAGGTTTTCTCTTGCTGACAGCCAGAGGCTATGGCGATTCCACAAAGGAGCAGCAGAACGGAAAGTGTTCTCATCCCTCAATCACCTTTCCCTTTCTTCTAGTTTAGTGTTTAACTGTTCAAAGCAGCACATTTTTGGCTCAATGCTTCTTGCATTATTCCTTTTCCCCAGTGTTATTTAGCTAAATCAAATCCGATCTCTGCACTAGGCTATTCTCCTTGAATCCAGTAGTGGAAACCGCAATCAAACCCAGTCTGTATTCGCTCAGGGAATGATTTCGAACGGGGCGGCGAGGGAAGCGCTAGCATCACCGTTCGCGGCGCCGAACGATTTCACGATTCGGTATTTGCCGGGCTCGAGGCTTAATGATTCAATAGAAAAGTCGTCTTCGTAAACGCCACCCGGACCGACTCCCCTTAGCTCATCCGTAAACGCTTGCCCTCCATTCAACCACTTCCAACGACCCGAATCCCACTTCTGTACGCCGAACCACGACCCGAATTCAAGCGCTGTCGGCCCCCAGTTGGTCAGCTTGATCTTCAGAGTGTCAGCTTGCCGATATGTTGGCTTGTCAGCCTCCATTATGGCGTTGATCTCGTCCGTTGAGAAGGCGTAAACCGTTACTTTCCCATCCACGACTTCTCCGGCATCGTTCAGTAGTTCGAGTCTGTGCCCGTACATGACGTTCCTGCGATCGGGGAATTCAACCCTCATTCCGTGCGCGTTCTCGAACGTCGCGTTCGAAATTTCGTGTACCGGTTTCAACGATTTATTGATCTCCGTCACGCTGATCCTCGTTTTCATCCCTTTCGGAAGCCTGTTGATGCCAAAGACGAGATCCCCTTCCGGCAGAGGCAGATCGTCGCTGTCAAGCTTAGTATACAGGCCATACTTATCGAGAAGCTTCCCATCGAAACGAGGGAAACCCGTCTTCATATACACTTCGTCTTCGAGAGCCGCCGATGCGGCCTCGTCCAGGAAGCGATTTGTGTTTGGAGGCCAAAACACTTTGTCATTCGGTCCGCCGACTTGTTGTACCGGCTCCGGCAAATTCGGGATATGGCTGTCACCATCCGGCGCTATAGCCCCGGGATCATAGAGCTCCACCGAGACCGCGTCTCCGTACTTGCGCAGCACTTCTTTTTTCTCGGCTTCGGTCCAATCGGCTTGCACTTTGACGACCTGCCCAATCACTTCCACGCCGACAGAGATGGAATCGTAATTTTTTACTATTTCGTCCTGGATGCCACGTAGTTTCAAATATGGGTATTTCGAATCCTTGATCTCGATATGTCCGTCAAGCTTCCTCTCCAAATCCCGTTTGAAGTGACCCGCCTTAGCGTCGTCCTTGTCGCTGAGAAAAACATACTGGTTGTTGTCGTTATCGATATAAAAAACGCCGTACTCCTCAAGTGAAGGTCCCTTGTAGGACTTGTAAATCCGCTTGTCCGGAAAATGCTTGCGGATCAGCTCCTCCAACCTATAAATATCGCGTTGCACGTCGAAGCCGTCCTCCGACGCCACCTCCGTAGCCATAATGCTTTCTTTCGGCGAAGCGCCTGAATAGACGCCAACCGCTGATCCCGCCATTAATACCGCGAGCACAGCCGAATAGACTAACCTTTTCCCCATACCGAAACGACTCCCCCACGATAACATCCATCTTGTTTCCTAAACAGACGTAAGCCGCCTGTGAAAGTTGCATAGTACATTTTCCCGAAAATAATTGGAGGCAACAGAAAATGCCGACATGGCTCATTTACGAGATCTTGGGAGCGGTGACGCCGATGCAATGCGCTCACCCTCTCTCTGCGCACGAAATAAGCACACTCTACACACTCCGCATCTGGCCGCAATCGCATACGGAAGCGATTTATGGCCAGCAGGGAGCATAAAAAAACGGTTGCCGAAGCAACCGTCATTCAACTCCTGTTAGTTCAATAATAACTTCACTAACTGACTTGGCTTATCAAATAAAAATGTGGGGTTTAATGGAGAAAGCCTTTCTCTCCGACCTTCACCCCAAAGAGCTGCAATGCCAGTCATGTTTGCTGCGTGTGTTGCCTGTATATCAGTCGGTTGGTCGCCGACATACAAACACTTTTCTGGTTGTAGATTAAGTTTTTCAGCTAATTGCAATAAAGGAATAGGTGAAATCAAGACACTATGGCGCCTTAACTCAACTGCTTGCAAGCCCATAGTAATAGGTGTGCTTTCAAGGCTTAAACTTCTGCGTTAGGATCTATAAAAGGCAGCCCGCCGGCTGCGTCGTGTCATGATTAAACTATCGTAAATGCGTTGATCAGGCCACCACAATTCCTTTCGTTTTACTTCCCATCCCATGAAAGTCACATACCAATCATCAATAGCTATGTTCGTTTTTAAAGAGGCTTACATCTTTATTTTTCCAAATTACTCCCTTTAGCGTAACGAAGGCTGCCAATTGACTTCAATCGGCAGCCTTAGGACGTGCAATGCTTCATCGATGCTGCGGCCCCGTAGCGAATAAATAAAGAGGCCACCCTGATTAGAGTGGCCGTCTCTCATCTATTTCGTGTCTCCTGCGTAAAACAGTAAGTAATTTTCCGCCTGGCTGGACCAATACGCTGCGTCGTGTGCGCCACCCGGAATGTAATGGAATTGGCAATTTTTCAAGTTCTGATTCTGCATAATTTTATGGAATCGCAACGCGCCGTCTTTCAACCAATCCGCATCCCCGATATCTACATAAATATCCAACATGTTCTGCTTCTCATGCATTGCAAGCCATGTCGGGTTATTTTGCTGTCTATCCTCGTCCGTGCCTCCTGCCATCTGCTTGAGCGGTTCCCACATATACTCGAACAATGCCGGAGCATGACCGCCTACCTTGCTGTACAAATTATGGTGTTTGAATGCTGCAAGCAGTGCTGAATACCCGCCCATAGACGCTCCCCCGATGTATCGGCCGCTTCTCGATTTCTGGGTGGAATAAGTGGAATCGATAAATGCGATCAAATCTTTCGTAATATAATCTTCATAACGGCCTACGTGCCAGTAGTTGTTGACCATACCGACTTCATCTGCTGAGTTCAGACCCCAGCTGCGGTCATACTGAGGAGAAACGATTATTAAGGGTCGTATTTTCCTTAAACCGATCAACCGGTCAGCTTGTTCATCCAGCAACACTTGATCAAACCAGAAGTCCTCGTCCTCATCCAGTTTGTGCAAGACATACAATACCGGATATTTTTCGTTTTCATTATAACCAGGCGGTAAATAAACGTTCACGTTCATTTCTTTTTGTAAAGATGTGCTGAACAGACTTGTTTTTACGATGCTGGATGTTGCCTGAGCATCCTCGCCCGGCGCAGCGAAAACATTACTGTACAACATCGTGACTGCCAACATCAAGCCTAGAACCAAGAGCATTGACTTCCTTCTCATCTTTCATCCTCCTTCACGAAATCTTGATATCAAGGTGAGGTTCTTCCTCGTTCCAACTTAATTCTAGCTAAATGCCGAGCTCAGAAACATAGACGATCTGCATCGATCAACTGACAATTGGAAACGCCAAACAAATAGTATAAAATGGAAAGTAACAATGCGGGAGGTGATAGTCAATGGAATTGGCAACGGTCGGACAGGTGGTATGGGGGCAGTTTCTTCATGAATTGAAGTGTTTCCCGAACGAAGATTTCGTGATCGATCGGGGGCTTCACACCCGTTATCGGCTATTGTTTATAATGGAAGGAAACGGCATCTTGCAGATCGGGACGATCCGGCGCTCTATTATTTCACCGGCCTTTTACTGTATTAACGAGAGGGAGCCGTTACAATTGGCTGCACACTCCGGGGTGAAAGCAAGCTCGGTTTATTTCCACCCGAAAGTAATTAATAATAAGCTTTCGTTACGGGAAAATTTGTTCGATAACGAAGGCCTCGCCACTTCGGACATTCAGGATGCATGGTTGCTGGAGCCTTTCTTCAACCGGTCAGACGGAAATTACGGATGTGTGCCTATCGATGTTTCTTTTGTGCACCACGTTCAACGAATCATGGAGGAAATTCATCATATTCTCTCTACAAGTTCGCCCAATTGGCCTTGCCAAAGCCGGTCCTATCTACAGGAATTGCTTTTTCTCATCCGAAGATTGTACCGGAAAAGCAAGGAAACGGCGCACCGCATTCCTCAAGCTCCTCCGGATATCGATGAAGTCATTCAATACTTGCATGTTTACTATAATAACAAAATCGGATTAGACGAGTTGGCCAAAAGGTTTCACACCAATCGCACGACGTTGAACCGCAAAGTAAACTCGGTAACAGGTATGTCGATCATCACCTATGTAAACAGTCTGCGAATCCAATTAGCCTCTTCCATGCTGTGCAATACTACTCTGAAGGTGACGGAGATTATGGATCGGGTCGGGTTTACCGACGACGCATATTTTATCCGGGTGTTCCGCAAACAGACCGGCTACACGCCGGCGGAGTACCGCAAACAATTCGGTTCCCTCTAGTCAATCCGGCAAGTTTCCGGACCTCGTTCCCGCCCGTTAACGTAATGGAGCTGCCGATCATCCGGGGCAGCCTCGCTTGTGTAATTGTTACGCTCTCGTGTCCCGTATAGCTCAATGACATCCTTTATCTTGTTAATAGTTATCACAAACTGCTCTGGAGAGGTGTACTTTACTGATATCATGCTGCAGGCCGGTACCATAGCCACAGGATGGGTCGGTCATGTCTTCGAGATCAAATGGACGCTTATTTATATTTGGGGAGGGCGTCGGCATGGACAAGAATTCTGTTTATAAAACAAACAGCTTCTATTGGGATACAAAAGGAAATGACTTCTTAGGAGCAATCGTCCTTCCTTTTTATGGAGCATTTGTCTCAGAAGAAAAATGCCAGCTTTTTGGCGATGTCTCAGGGAAAAAGATGCTGGAGATAGGCTGTGGAAACGGTCAATCCTTGCAATATCAGGGAACGCAAAGCATCTGAGGCTGTGGATATATCAGAAAAACAAATCGAAAAGGCAACGCAACATCTGAAGGCATGCGGTCAGCAAAATTGCTCTGTTCTCCCATGGAAGAAGAATGTGGCATACCAGTGGATTACTTTGACTTTGTTTATTCGATTTATGCCATAGGCTGGACCACCGACCTTGAGGGTACTTTTTGCCGGATCGCTACTTACCTTAAAAAAGACGGTGTATTTATTTTCAGTTGGTCTCACCCTTGCTTTCCAAGTCCCTTGCAACCTAGCTTTCCGTTTCTAGTTCTAACTTTAGACCCGTACATTCGGAAGTTCGTCAGTTCCTATATTTGAACATTCTCACCATATCCAGCTTTTCAGCCGCGCGGCATATCCATTGGCATACCTTTCCAAAATGGTGGCTTCAGCCTCCGTTCTGCCGAATCTACTTGTACTTCATACCCCATGTCCTGTTAGACGCGACGCATGCAGGAGTGTTGGCGGGAAGCGCTTATAGCAGGACTTGTCGTACTTACCCGTTAGTGGAATGATTCGTTCTCAAGGCAAGTTTCATAAAAAATCCATCCCTCGCAGGATGGACATTACTCAAACTCATATTATATTTCTGCCTGTTCGCGAAACCGTTCCTTTGTGAGAACATGCAATAACTCACCGTTACAGTCCTCGTAATCACCTGTCAAACCCATTAGTTCGCGATTAAACACAAAGCCTAGTTTCTTAAAGACTCCTAATGACGCAGTGTTCTGTGAATTGGCTTTAGCGAACAATCGGTCTAATCCAATAACATTGAAGGCATAGGCTGTCAACGCGGTGGCTGCTTCAGTTGCATAACCATTACCCCAATAGTCACGGCCAATCAAATAATACAGTTCTTTATCAGGGGCACATAAATCGAGTACGCCCACACCACACCAGCCGATGAAATCGCCTGTTGCTTTGCTTCGAATCGCAAATGAGTATTTAAATGGCATGTTGAAGGGTGTATTGTAACTGTCGATTATCCACTTGAATAGTCCTTTATATTCTTCGAACGATAAGACTCCCATATGCATATAAGGGAACAATTCTGGGTTTTGCATCAACTCAAACGATTCCATCAAATCACTTTCGATGTAAGGACGAATGATTAGACGCTTTGTTTCTAAGCGCGTCATAGATAATTCGGTTTGCATCTTGATTCTCCTCTTGTCTGTAATTGTTATACATCATGTATCAGACTAGAGTGCGAAATATGGCATACCCACGCCTCACTTTCCACGCATTTTATCAATTAGCATAATCTGTTACCCAGGAAAGATACAATGGACAATTTGATTTTAATCAAAGTTACCATCGGATAATACCCGCTTTACTACCCGTTAAAGGAATGAAGGATACCGGATCAACCATGGCAGCCTTGTAGTGTTTCAATTAGCGATCGTACCCTTTAGCTTAATAGACTTCCATATTTTGAAGACTGCAATCATAAGAATCTCATTTCTCGTTTGAGCTAAAATATTCTGATAAAATCCCCACTAAAACTTGCTTATAATCGTTTAAATCATACGGAGAGTTATCCACTTTTTTCTTGGCTATATTTATGCCGTTAAATATTTCTTCTTCCAATTCCCTTCTTGCTTTAAGAACCTGCAGAGTTCCTTCTAACCCATTGTAACCCTGCTTTTTTCCAAACCCTTGGTTTGTATAATATTCAATAAACCCCTCTGACCATTCTTTAGGTCTTTCCTTTACAGCCTTTTGGAATGAATAATCAAGATCGTTCTGTTCTACGTAAATCAATAATGGATTCAGTTTTTCCACAATCATTGCCAGTTCTATAACATAACTTATAACGTCTTCCTTCTTTGCACCATATTTAATCATCCCCATGGTTACAGGATTTTGTATAAAACAACCATCAAAAAGAAATGTGTCTGAGCCATTCAAAACACTCTCCGTAAACTTCTTCCATCTTTCTGTTATCAGTTCCCTGTTTTGATCTAGCGACAATTCATAAACATCATTTTTGATAACTGCATACAGCAATTCATCTGGAAAACTTGATCCGTATTCATTTTTTATTTTTCGATATTCTAGGAAGTAATTGTTACCTTGTTTAATCATACGATTACTTAACAAATCTCTAAACTTTTCATGGGTACTTAATAATTTATCGAATTCATTTTTCTTAAAACAGGCTACTCCATCATAATCAGCAGGATGTTCCAGATTTCCTTCTAAAAATAGCTGAGATTTAGTGTTCATTTCCGTAAGAATTTCATGAACTAGTTGAGCAGTTGTTGTTTTCCCGAATCCTGGTAATCCCTCAATCAAGACCAATTTTGATCTCATAATAAAATTCCTCCATTCACACTATTAGGAGGATATGCAGGTAAGAATTAATAGAGATGCGGTTTCCCACGAAAATAAAAGCGGATACCTGATGGTATCCGCAGAATGGGTTTATGATACACCTTTCCCTGCATACCCTGTAAGATTAAAGAAAAGCATGCCTAATAAAATAGTGTAGTCACTATTACAGGCATCCTTTCGAATTGTTAATCTTTACAGAGTAATCCACATGATAAGGTTTATGCTCCTTTGTATGCATCTCTATTATTTAGATTAACATTGAGCATAGATAAATACAATCAGGGACTTTATACGAACCTGCCAGATCGTTGAGCATAGGCTGCCATCGGATCATCCGTCGGCAGCCTCATTTTTTATTGAACTCATGTTTACCGTTAGCTCAATGCTTTAATTGTGCTATCGTAACCGTTAGTTGAGCGACCGTAATTTTTAGCTACGATGTGGTTCACCGTAATGTATCTAAACACAAAGACAATTAACCATAAAAAATACATCAATATATAAAGAAGAAGCCACTCCTAACAATGGAGTGGTTTTCTTTGGATAGAACTTCTCTTTTAATTGAACTATACCCCATTAGCACAATAATCCAGTCTTATTTAGATATTTGCTTGCCAAACAATAATTTTATTTCCATTAAGGTCATACATTTCGAAACTTAATCCAACCCATGAATGGTCAACAATTTCTTCTACCTGTATCCCATTTACTTTCAAGGATTCGTGCAACACCTTTGCATCATCACAGTGGAAGTTAATCGATGGAATGACCCATCCATTTTGTCTTAATTGGATGACTTCATCTACTCTTATTAAATCTAAGTCAGGTCCGCTGGACAATCTTAAAAAAGTGTGATCATCTGTTAATTCGCCTTCATACTGACAACCAAGATGCTTAACATACCACTCTGCAGATTCTTTGACGTTTGCCACAGGAATACAACAATTTATTACTTTCTTGACTTCGGCACTTTGTATGTTCAATACAGTTCTTCTCCTTTACTTTAATAATCTGAGGAAGTGGAGAAATCCTTTTTTTGTAATCTGCCCGTTAGCGTAGCGAATGGCTGCCATATGACAGCCCTTCTGAGGTTGAACTATTATACCCGTAAGTTCAAAATACTCGGTTTCATTTTTTCACTTCAATTGCCCAGAAACGATTTCCGTACGGATCAAAAAACATCATATCCTGTCCGTTTCTTCAACGATCAGGAGCAGGTCGTGCGATATTTGTAATCTAAAGAGCTAGGAAGTTTTTTTCTATTTTCTTGGTTTACGGCTGCCATACTTCCCACATGTTCCCGTCAGGGTCAAAGAACTGAAGGTTTGGACCGCATGTTATCCGAATGTCGCCTTTAATGTTTACTCCGTTTTCCTTAAAACGGTTGAAAAGATCCTGGATGCGCGGAGTAATGAAACACCCTACTGCTTGGCGTTCACCTTCATTGTTTGTAAATCCTAAACGGCCACCTTCCGGCCGTGATTCGATAAGAAACATAGCCGGTACCGTTTGCCTTAGACCGGATCCAGGGAAATTTCCATTATGATCGGGAAATCTCATGATCGCCATTTTCATCCCAGGCTCAACAGGATGGATGTTTGAAGGTTCACATCCTAAATTTTTTTGATACCATTTAATGGACTCGTAGACGTCATCTACCGGAACGTAAATACAAGTCATCCCTGTAATGTCTTCCAGTTTTTCCTCCAATTTGATTTCTTCTTTAATTTGCATTTTCTCATTCCTCTCTTCTCATTTCCCTTTAGTTATCCATTAGATAAGTTCAAAATTTTATAAATAAATCAAATATCTTGCCATGCTGTGTATTTGTTTCCGTCGGGGTCAAAGAAGTGAAATCCTCGTCCACAACCGCCATTATCCTTTAGCTCGGAAACCCTTGCACCATCATCCCTCATTTGCCTATAAAGATCGTCAATTTGTGTTACTTCAAAACAGATTGACTCCATTTCATGTTCCTCATTATTCTCGTCCCAATCATGTGTCATAAAATTCGAAGACTGCTTTTCTTTTGTCTCCAAGAAAAATATCCCTTGCCCAGAGGGAAGATTCACATTACCTTTGGGTGATAATGTAATCAACCCATGTTTCATAAAAAATTCTTTTGTTACTGCTGTGTTTGTCACAGGGATATAAACGCATTCAATCTTTTTCAATCGTGCTTGACTATGTGGATACTTGCTTTCCAGTTCTCTTTTTAATTCCAATTTATTCATCGATGCAGCTCCTTTTTAATGAAGAAAAATCAAATCTAAAACAACTTTTTGCTTACTCCACCGCCAAAGGCGATGTGATATCCATCAGCATCTTTCATGGTAAATTCACTCCATTGTTCAGAGTAGTTAGGACCATTAACTATCTCTGCACCTTTGGCAAGACATTCATCGAACAACAAATCGACGGCATCTGTATATGCAAAAGCATCAAAATACAACCCGCCTTCAACAGAAGAAGATGGTTTCACATCCTCTTTGTTCACTGCGGGATGTAAAATAAATGTAATGTTACCTCTGGATACGTGCACATGACCACCAATTTCTTCATAAGAAAACCCCAAATTCTTATAAAAATCAGAAGCAACTTGTATATCTCTAACTAGCAAAACAATTGATGAGCCAGATATTTTTGCTACTACCGTTTGTTCGCTCATGTAATCCCATCCTTTAATTGAAATAGAAAACTGTTATGAAACAATCCCCCTGTTACCCTAAGTCGGAATCTAGTAGATCCCTCATTCATAATCGTGAGTCTCGTTCGGTCCGACTGCATAAGGAATGTACGCTTCGATGCGGTCCTCATGGATGAATTCCAAGTGATATGCACCCGCCGAGCCCGGCACAGTCTTGATGAAGCCGAATTGCATACCCAGCCAACGATAAATGCCTGAATACTCTTTGCGAAAATCCACCTGCGTACGCTTGAATGAAAACACCGCATAGTTTTGCTCCGGAATCGTGATCTCGACGAGATTGTTCGGCACGGGACGATCATTTGACAGTTCGCGGCATACCCATAAGCGATGCTCCTGAACCCCCACATACTTCTCAAGAATCGGATTGACGAAGAACAAGCTCCCTTGCCCCGGAGCGTACCGGTTCAATTGAGATGCCGCGTCGGAAATATCCGCTTCGGGATTGACTAGATCGACGATCGCAGCCACGCCAGCACAACGAATAACCGGAAGTTTCACGAACTTGTAAGATATTAAAGTCGGAAATTCCGGCCGGTTCACGTTGTCCGTTTCGTTCAATCCAAACATGCCACTCCATACTCCGAAGGAATTACCATCCGGATCCCGCAGCATGTACCAATGCGTATCCGCAACACCAACTTCTAGAGGATCAACATCAACACCCTCCCGCACCAAGTGCTCATGCAAGGCGACCGCGTCCTTAACATGGAAGTTGAGCTGGCCCAGTCCCTTTCTCGCAGCATCCTTATGTATCCAGCATATTCGCCCTGGTGACATCTCTAAAGTTGCGAAGTTAGGGTTGAAGGCGAGTACTCTAAACTTTAGACAACGGCAATACCACGCCAGCGCGTCCTCCAAATTTGTTACGAATATCGTTGGTATCACGGACGCTACGACTGGCACATCCGCTGCTTCCATTTGCTTGGTGACCATGATTAATACCTCCTCTTTTTATCCTTCACTGATATGGATGCCGCATTGCCCTCCGAACCTGACATCCTTATGATTATTTTTGCAGGAAAAATTCCTCTTCCCATCGAAAGTTACTTTAGGATAATACAGATCTTTCTCAGGGGGACCTATTACTTTGGATATTCACATGGAAGCAGCTTCGGATGAAGTTCTTATTGAACGTGCGCGACTCGGTAGTCACGATGCCTACCAGGAACTGCTGGCCCGTCACCGCGGGCGGGCCTTCCAGTGGGCTAGACAGATGACGCCCGATCCTCATCTGGCGGAGGATATCGTTCAGGAAGCACTCATCCGGGCCTTTATGAAGCTAGGTACAGTGACGGATCTGTCCAAGTTCCTCCCTTGGCTTCGGTCTATCGTCCGTAATCAGGCACTAATGAAGCTGCGCCGCGGAGGGCCACATGCCCATGAACGCCCTTTCACCTCGTTGATTCCTCAGAATGCCCGTGCTTCAGATGATGGCGCGCCGGACTGGAGCGATCTGGATACTGTGCTTCACCAATATGCAAAGCGCGGGATCACCAACACTTCATATGAGGTAACCTTATCCGATTCCTCGCTCGCTGAGTGGTTGCCTGCCGTAATCCAATGTTTGGGGCCACGAGAACGAGAAGTGTTCAGGAAACATTTTTACGAACAATTATCGCCGCAGGAGATCGCGGAGAGCTTGGATACAAACGTCAACGCGATTCATAAGGCTCTGTCACGCATTCGGCGGAAAGCTGCAGACACTCGAATCGAACTGGATATCCAAACTCGAATCCGAGTACATAACGACTCGAGAGGAGGCAACCGGACGATCGTATTGAACAAGCCCCCCATTCAGGATGAACCTCCGTTATACCAAGGTATCGCCTTTCCCAATGCGTTGTATCATCTCTTGCGCAGTATGGGCTCGTCCGTGTCCATGGCGGAAGTGATGGGCTATTCAGGTTATGCCTTTAACCTCAATGTTCGACGGACCACGATTGGTGCCGAGAGCCCAATGTTGTGGGATTGGGACACGTTCCTCTCCAATGCCTTGCTTAATCTGGGATATCATTCGAACTACGTTGATTATCAACATTTCAAGAACGCCGGCGCTAGCACGCACAAGACGAGGAATTTCCTCCATGCATTGGACATGATTCGGGATTCCATCGACCGGGGGTGTCCCGCATTGTTAACCAGCGCAATGTCCTATGATTTGGCTATCGTGTACGGATACGACGATGAGAAGCAAGTATTCTATGCAGTCGATCCGCGGGCATGCCAACCAGTCCCTTATCGGACCTTGTATCACGGCAGCCCCAAGATCGACCGTGCGATTTCCCGTGAGTTGTATGCATACGTGCTGGAAGGGGAACTTGACGAGGCTTATCAACGCCCGGATCATAAGTTGATTCGCTTGATCGAGCGGATCATTCGACATGCGGACGGAGACGATTATACGTTCATCCCCTGTTCGAACGGTCTGGCTGCTTATGACGAATGGATTGCCGCGTTCGAGAACGGAACGGTCGATCCACTGGGTAACGCTTCTAACATTGCTTTGTATGGGTGGTCTCGCAAGCTAGCCGTAAAGTTTTGGGAAGAGCGGGAACATGATATATGGGAAAAGACTCCGAGAATAAAACAATTCATCCAGCGAGCGAAGATCTGTTATGATGCGGTGCGTCGTTCATACGAAGAGCTGAGCGTATTATTTCCATTCCCTCATGGCGGATTGCCAAGAGAAGAGGAAGTTCGCGCGCAAGCAGTAAAGTTGCTCCGTCAAGCAAAAGAGGATGAATTGGAGGCGGTCGAAGTCCTTCGCGAACTGTTAACGGAACTTCGATTCACGTACCTTGGACAAGGGCTAACACCCGTCCATCATATTTCGCTGAACCCCTTCTATTCGTTCGGCGGCAATCGACCGAAACCGGCTTCAAGCCAGTTTAGTACTGCAACACTGGAAGGCGTCATTTGCATGTGCGGTAATCTGAAAGAAAGCATGAAGTTCTATGGGGCGCTTCTTGGAATCGAACTTGAACCGGAACGGCTGAATGATCCCATCGCCTTACTAACTATGCGAGACGACATATTCTTGGTGCTTATGGACCGACGGCTCGATCTCAACCATGCGGATTGGAAACCCGTCTTCTACATCCGCGTCCCTGATATCGACCAAACATATGAATCCGCCATCCGTCAGAAATGGACCATCATCAATTTCTTGGACAAGGGCGGACCTTTCACCGACTTCTTCATAGCAGAGGACGCAGACGGCTACCAACTGATGATCGGAAGCCACCCGCTCGCACATTCATTTCCGGTTGCCAGGCACGCTTCCAATGGGCACCCTTTGTTTTTGTCTGATGCCCCGTTCACGCTTCCGGTAAAAAGCGTTAAGTCTGCTGCTAGGGCATACTGCAATATTTTTGGAGAAGACACTCTCGATAGCCTTCTACGTTTCGTGGACAAGTTCGGTCCTCCCGATACATCGGCCCGGTTGCAATTCGAAGCCGAGGATGCCAATTTGGCCTACCTGCGGCTGCGCCATGCGGGTATCGCCGTCTCACGTACGTTGGAGGAAAGTGAGGATGGTATCAACAAATGGGTCATACTTGACCCGGATGGAAGAGACATTGTCATCCGTACTCGGTTGTCTTGAAGGTAAATAGAAACGCATCCTTTCAAGCTTCCGACGTACAGATCAGAAAAGCCGTGTTTCCCTGGGCTTATTCGCAGGATTTAGCCCGTATGGAAAAGGGTGGATGTTCCCATCCATATTCTTTTATTGTATCCGTTTGTAAAATAAATTGAATCCATTCTATCCCCGTTATTTTGGAGTTATTACAATGTCCTTCAAAAGCCCAAACAATTTCTTCATTACTAATATTTGTTGGACTATGAACTGACCACGAATAACTTAGACTATTAACTCGTTGTAACACATCAAATACAGCTCTTTCGATTTCCATCTCAACTTGGTACTGCGTAGCAAAAGTAGCTTCAATTAGTGTTCTCTCTTTAAGACTTGGTTTACACTCAATATTCAGAAGCACTTACTCAATAGAACTTTCAAATTGCTTCAATAGTTTCATCGCCTTTAATTCGTTTTTGACCTTTAAAAACACATGCCAAGAAATTTGAAAATGCATGATCTCCTCCGTTTATTGAAGTCTTGTGTTATTAGTCTTTACAGTTATTTCTGATGACGTCTTATTTACAACTATTTTTTATTTGATTCGCGAAATGATTGAACGCTGCCCGTTAATGATCCCCACTAAAAAATCCCTCTGGATAGTGTTCGTCATTTTCCATATCTACATCAGGATAGCGCGTAAAAACTGATTGAAATTCATCCTCTTTGATCAGATGGTTAATTAGCTGTTCAACTCTCTCCCTGCTTATAAAGTCAATCAGCACCATATCACTGGACCAAAAACATGAACCATCCATCCATTCACCGGTTTTAATGTTCTTTGCCTTAATGTCTCGATATTTTTGTAGGTGAATAAGCTCGCAACCCATTTGGATCGATCCGGAAAGATAACAATTACATCGGAATTTACATCATAACAATCCCATGAGTCTACTAGCCATTCTTCAGCTTCAATCCATATATAACGCTTCGAATAGTTCATGCATGTCTCCTCAAGTTTGTTATCCTTTTAACTATCGTACCCGCCCATCCATGCATCTCTTATGCTGCACCACAGAGCATGAAAGTTAATCCGTTCTTTCACGGTAGCTTAATACATCATTTGGGATATCCGACAGGATATAATGTCTTGAATATTGTCTAGTCTCTACAACTTTTGTCTGACCGTTTTTTTCAAAGATAAGACCAGCACCCATTTGTTCTTTAAAGTCCCAGCCATTTTTCTTCATAATATCCTTGACTACATCATACCTAGATTCACCTGTGTTCTCTGATACGAATCTAGTGCTCTTATCTGTTTTGGAATACTGTTCATAACTACTGTTCGCAAATTCAAGTTTAGATATTGAATAAAATATAGGTAAAGGATTTCCCTCTTGTGACAAGGCACTTCCAAATCTAAAGGTAAGAAACCCAGCAATCAAGACAAATAGCAGAATTGCAGTCATTAAGATTTTTT
Source organism: Paenibacillus harenae DSM 16969 (assembly GCF_000422465.1). Classification (GTDB taxonomy): domain Bacteria; phylum Bacillota; class Bacilli; order Paenibacillales; family Paenibacillaceae; genus Pristimantibacillus; species Pristimantibacillus harenae. Next base: position 71,269 of record NZ_AULV01000017.1, read on the forward strand.
TCATAATCCTCCCCCTCAAGTTCTAGCCGCCTTTCTTAAAGTGACGTTTTGAAGTGACATTAAGTTGCGTTATACTGCCCGTTAGTTGAGCGGCCAAACTCTTCATCGTATCCCGCCACCCTTATATTACCATTGAATACCAGGCAAAATAGACCCGATTTTCACTACAACTTTAACGTGCGTGCAGATAGGCCGTTTGCGGCCTGCGGCTGGCCTTGCCGCGTAACCCTACCCTTCCAGCGCGCAGACAATAATTTGCTCACGTGTCATCCCTCGGCCCCTATTCCATGCTTCCAGACGAAGTTCCGGCTCGCACTCCCTCTCGAGTGTTTCCATCGTTTGATCGTATATGTCCCGGTAATGAGGATGTATGGGGCTGCCGAGCTTTTCTCGCATACTCTCAGACGCACCTAGAAGAACGGCCGCCTTGGCCCACTCCCCCTTAAAGCACAGCGAGCTGGCGAGACCCTCCAATCCGCGTGTGAGGAACCATTCGCCTTGATAACGCTGGCAGGCAGCGATACTCCTTCTAAACAGCTCTACCGCGCTATCGACCTCTCGCTTGTGCAACGCCATGTAACCCAAAGTTCGAAGTGGTCCCGTCAGTTCCCAATAATCCTTCACCTTCTCGAACAGGACCACGCTCTCCGATAAGACTCGCTCCGCTTGCTCAAAGTCCCCGCACACATTGTGCAGATTCCCCAGAGCGCTTAGAGCGGAAGCCAATTGCCACTGATCGCCTTGATCACGGACCAGTTGCACGCCCGTTGTCGCATACCCTTCAGCTTCGCTTAGCTCTCCGTGATGAAGAGCAATCTGGGCCAGCAGCCGCAGATTGGACGCCAACAGAATGGCGTCTCCCAGTTCCTTAGCCCCTTCCATGCTCATTCGCGCATAACTTCGCGCCTGTACCGAATCTCCGAGAACCCACAGCAAGACACCGAGTCCGTGCGATAGTTTGGCATAATCCGGATGGGCCGCATGGTCTTCACACGACTGGATCACCTGCCGGAGACGGGCGATCCCCTCATGAAGCACCCCAGAGTGAAGCCAATAATAGTACATGTCGGAAGCGATAGACAAGGCGATAGGTTTTGCTTCAACTCGGGAACAGCTCCAATCTAGGGCGGCGATGATGTCGGAGTACCCTTGGCGTATGACTGATAACGCATCTTCCCGTTCGACACTTCGGAATCGCGCCCCCGCCTGTTTCGTTAATCCCCGGTAATACGCCGCATGATAATATCGAATCGAAGTATTCCCGACCTTGTTGCCATCCTTCAACCAAGCCCCCACCGCGAATTGTCTGATCGACTCATGCAAAAACAATCTGCGTTTGCCCCCTTGGCGCGTAGTATCAGCCGTTGCGATTAATGATTTATTAACAAGACTGGCTACCAGATCCAGCGCCTCCTCCCGGCAAATTCTTGGCTCCGCCCCCCCGGAAGCGGCTTTCTCCACGCAGTTGGCGCAGATCGCCTCCACGGCCTCCAGATCGAAGTAGCCGGAGAATACGCTCAGTTGCTGCAGCATCGACCTCTCCTTCTCCGAAAGCAGTTCATAGCTCCAAGCCACGGTAGCGTAGAGCGACTGATGGCGGATGGCCCCCTTCCTCTTGCCGGAAGAGAGCAGCGCGAGCATGTCGGACAACCGCTCCTCGATTTCCCGCAGGCTCAGCAAATTGATACGCGAAGCGGCAAGCTCGAGTGACAGCGGAATTCCTTGCAGACGCTCGCAAATCCTTACAAGATACGAGATATCGTCATGACTGACCGTGAACCGAGTGTCGGCCATCCTCGCCCGCTCTACGAACAATTGTACGGCCTCGAACGACATGACCGACTCCAGCGCCATCGATGCCGCGGTATCTTCAGAGTCGGGGTAAGCAAGCGGCGGTACGCTCCATGCCCTCTCCTCCATCAGGCCGAGAGGCTCTCGGCTTGTCGCCAGCACGGTTATAGAAGAGGACGCCGACAGAAGCAGTTCGGCGAGCTCGGCACTCGCTTCCAACAAATGCTCGCAATTGTCGAGCACGAAGAGCATTTGCTTATCTCTTAGATTGTCGCTAATCACATCCACTAGTGTATATCCCTGTCGTTCCCTTGCTCCCAATAGAGAAGCCAATACCCGGATCGGCCCCATCTCATCCGATTCCAGTACCGAGGCCAGCTCGACGAGCCAGACCCCGTCAGAATAACCCGACAGCAGCTCGGTAGCTATTTGACAGGCCAGACGCGTTTTCCCGCACCCTCCAGGTCCCACCAGCGTAACTAACGGCGAATTCGCAAGGACTTCTGAAATTCCCTTGATTTCTTGACGGCGGCCTATGAGTACGAATGACCGAGCCTGGATATTGGTAGGAATTCTTCCTGTCGTCCGCTCCTGCTGTCTTGCTGGGATGTCCGGAAGAGGCTCGTACCGGGATGACCCTGTTGCAGCAAGAACACCATCAAACCACTTCTCGTCAAAGACCGGATATAGGCGAGCGTGTCCTGATCGCTGATCGTGAAAATAACCGACCGTCTCCCAAAGCTTCTTCGCCTCTTCCTTCTCCAATCCCGCCAGCCAGATCTCCTCGTCCAGCAGCACCTGGATAAGCTTTTGTAAATTATGCGCGCTAGGCAGCCGCTCCCCGATCTCCCACTGCTGGATTGTTCTCGTATCTACACCGATGCTTCTCGCCAGATCGCTTTGTCTCAACTTTGGCTTGCCGTTCGCCCTAAGACGCAGCCTCAGGCGACGAATCATTTCCTCCGGCCATTCCCGATAATCGCTCTTCTCCGGCATCTTTTCCGCCTCCCGTTTCGAATGGCGGCAGCCGCCGCACGAACCAACACGAACACCTAACACGAACTCGCTACCATTCTAGCACACGCATTTTCCCTGATACAATTCAGATATCCCAATCTCGTGAAAGAATAATTTTATCGATCGAAAATACTGGAATATGGGAGAGAAGTATACGAGTTACCAATAATCGAACGGAATCCATCCCTTGAAGAATGCATAATAGGAGGTAGCTAAATGGATATTGAAAGGTTTAATAAACAAATAGAGTTTATTGTAGAAATTGACAAAGTGAAACAAATACTTAGGAACACTATTCTAATGGATGCTTCAAGGAAAGAGAATGATGCTGAACATACATGGCATATGGCTGTAGGAGCTATGATATTGTCTGAATATGCCAATGAAAGTAATTTGGATATGTTAAAGGTCTTTAAGATGATTTTGCTCCATGATATTGTGGAAATTGATGCTGGAGATACATTTGCTTATGGTACTGTGAACTGGCAGGAAACAGCTGAAAAAGAAAAAAAAGCCGCAGAAAGAATATTTGGAATATTACCAAATGACCAAGCTAATCAGTTAAAGGAAATCTGGAATGAATATGAAGAAGCAGAAACTCCTGAAGCAAAATTTGCCCAAGCAATGGACAGCTTTATGCCTATCCTCCACAACTATAGGACTAGTGGCCTACAATGGAAAAAGTTAGGTGTCTCAAGAGAAAAAGTATTATCAAAAAATAGAAGAATTGAGAAAGGTTCTACCATCCTGTGGAGTTATATTGAAAATATTGTTAATGATGCAGTTGAGAAGGGTTTTTTGGAGCCTTAGAATATGTAATTCCCAATTGAACTAAAAGGTGTGGTTGCGATGTTTCCTCGGTATTTGGTCGATTTCGATTTACAGCGTTACTCAGGACGGGGAGTGCCGTGGGGCGCTCGTGCAGAAGCCGGACGGGCAGCGCGTGTTCGTAGAAGCGGATGCGACGATTCTATGCTCCGGAGGAGTAGGCCAACTGTACCGATATACGACGAATCCCGACATCGCCACAGGGGACGGCATCGCCCATCGCGCTTCGCGCTGGTGCGGAAATCCGGGACGCCGAGTTCATTCAGTTCCATCCGACGGCATTGTGTTACCCAGGCGCACCGCGCTTTCTCATTACCGAGGCTGTCCGTGGGGAAGGAGCGATTCTGCGGAACATCAAAGGCGAGCGATTTATGGATAAATATCATCCTGGAGTTGGCCCCCCGCGATATCGTCGCTCGTGCGGTCTTAACCGAGATGGAAGAGACAAAGGTCTCGTTCGTTTACATCGAATATGCTTTGATGAAGCGCGAGGAGTATGAATTTGCCAATTTGCTCATCTGTGCAATGCTAACTACGAATGCGGCGCTGCTGCGCCAGGAAAGCCGCGGCGGCCATTTCCGCGAGAATTTTCCGCAGCGAAGTGACGCCTGGGTGAAGCATATCGTCTACCGGCTGGAGGAAGGCCATTTGGAGGAGTGCATACAAGATGCTTGAGATCAACCTCGAACGATTGAAACGACAGCATTGCGGAATGGATGGAGGAAAACATCGGAAACGGCGATATTACTGTTTACGGAAAATAAAGTTTTAGACTGGCATTAGTTGCTGGATTCGGGTTTCTACCATTCAGTGTCCTGCCAGTTAGTTGAGCGAAGAGCTGAGCTAATTAAAAACTCCTTCCTTTCGGCAATTTTTTTTAAATCTGGAATCAGAGAAGGAGGAAGTTATTCCCAGGATCGAAGATGGTAAAATAGTACTGAGAATAGGCAACGATCAACGAAAAAACTCTACGATTTACAGAAAGCGAGGGAATGGGCATGCTTTACGAGTTGCGCATTTATACCATGCATGAGGGGAGAATGGAAGCGATTCTGCAACGTTTCAGCCAGCATACACTTGGTATTTTCGAGCGGTTGGAAATGAAGGTGTACGATTTCTGGATCGATCAGACGGGGCTTCCGAAGTTATATTACGTGATGGAATATAAGGATATGGAGGAACGGCAACGGCTGTGGAATGCGTTTCTACAAGACCCGGAATGGATCGAGGTGCAACGCACATCCGAGGAAAGCGGGCCCATATTGGAGAAGATTGAAGGAATATTTATGAACCGGGCCGATTTTTTTATACGATAGCGCGTTTGGGACTTGCCCCTCAACGGGATAATACAGGAACGGAGCTTACAGCCTAGCCGGCGGGCTCCGTTTTTGATTTAGGGAGTCGTCTCAGCCGTTATTGCTACTGCCACACATGAGGCGATTATTACTATCGTTCTCCGTTACTTTAATAAGCACCTTGCTTATTTGAGAAATATTTCAAGCTTTGTTTTAAAGACTTCAATATCGTGATTAATCTTAAGTCCATTTTCTCTTCGTAAATCATTTATCTCTGCCAGTTTATTAATAAGTTGCTCAGCAATGAGTCGGATATTTTTCCTAGAAAATAGATGCTTTTTAAAAAATGACTGCTCTGTACCCCAAATTACACTATCGTCTTTATAATGAACATCAATATAGAATCCTCCACAACCAAAAATGCCACAAGAGCAAGTGAACATAGGGAATTTTCCTTGGCTCGTTAGAGAATTGTTTAGATACATTTATATACTTTTTTGATACATCCACGAAAACTTCAACTTTTAATCTATCATATTCTTTTTTCTTGAAAGTCCACACATCACTTACCGCCCTTAATTTAATACCCAATATATTCAAGGCTTTTACCGCGTTATCCTGCCAGTTAACGATGCTGCCGGGCGTAACATTACAGATGAAGACACCCATAAAGTGAATTCTCATCGGTTTTAAATCTTACTGAGCCCCGAGGGATCTCATGGCTAAAATAAAGCAAGGCTTTTTCAGTTCCATTTTTATTGTCAGACGTTCGATTATCCCAAACCTTTCATCAGTTCAATCCATATCCAATAAAAAAGAATGGGAATGCAACAAGCCAATAAAATAAATACCACAACGATCTTGCTCTTGATCCGTTTCATCAGTTTCTCCCTGGGTTTCGGTTATTTTTTGGACGTCTCTGCCACGGCTTTTATGATATCGACGTATTCCTACAGATCTTTTGATCCGCATACTCCTCCGCAGCCTGTAGTCATTATACAGAATGAATGCTTAAAATCATCACCTGGTTAATATTATCATTAAGTTCTCGCAACCGCTGCCCGTTAATAAAATGAGCAGGCCAACGCAGCGCCTGCTCATTTCATGTGTTACTCAACTATCGTACCGAGGGAGTTCAATAATTTTGCTGGTAAACCAATACTCTTTTATTTCTTGAAATAGGTAGCCATATTATTAAAACCATAAAGGCTGTTAGTGGAAAAAATAATCGATTGTTCACTTGTGTTTAATAAAAATTGTTCATTCCAATACTCAATCATAGGAGTCGATAATTCAGCTAGTTGTTTATTCGCAAAATATCCCAAAGAAACATGTGGTGAATAGGAAAGTGAACATGTTTCTAGCCCATATCTTTCTTTGTATTTTTTAATGAGACTTACCCTTTGTTTTTCTATCTTTTGCAATCTGATTTCAGAATAAGTATTATGAATGAAATGGTAAAGGACAAAATAAATATGTTGTTGATATTTCTGAGAACGAAGAAAGAGTATGCTTAAGTGTTTTATACAATTCTAATTCTTTAGATGCTGTATCACAACTTAATATACTTAAATTTTCATTTTCATCCAAAGGAATGAAGCGGTCTGCTGGATTATCAAACAAAATAGAAAAACCTTTAAATTGGGAAAATTGAGGTGTAAACCCAGAAACTTTAGGATTGGTAATAAGAAACATAAATAACCTCCCATTTTAAATAAGGATATAATTATATAACCACATTTGTCTTGCTATGTCCTAACTCGATTAAGCCCCGCTGTTCTAGGTAGCTATAATTCAGCAACACTCCCTTAAACCACCCAATGACCTCTCCAATATATTTTTTTCAAATTGAAAATTAGCCCCTCATTAATGTACGACGCCGTACTTGTTCCCGTCGGGATCGTGCAGCGGAAAGCCGCGGATACCGCCGTCGAAGCTCTCTATTTCTCCAATGACTGCTCCCTTTTCTTTCAAGGTGCGATACGCCTCATCTACATTTTCGGTATGAAAGTTGAAATATTGTTCAACTTGATAATTATTTCTTGGGAAAGACCGATGCTCGATATCGAACGAAAGAACGAGGCAGAAAATGATTTTGTAATCGTTCATCATCAACACCGTAGCGTTCGGTTCGTCCCGATGGGTAATCTCAAACCCCAGCATTTCCTCATACCACTTCGTGGAACGTTCCAGGTCGCTTACCGGAACGAATATTCCTACTCCGTAAAATGCCATTTTGCCCATAGTATCATGCCTCCGATTGGTTGATTAAAGGCGAAGTGACCGTCAATACATTGCCGTCCGGGTCCTTGAAGTAGAACCAGACGAGTCCTTGCACGAACCGTATTCGGTTGATCTTCACGCCGCTGTGCGAGAGTTCGCGGTAAGAGCGAAACATCGATTTCGCATCAGCGCTCCGGAACGCCTGCACGAATGCCTCAAGCAACTCCGCGTCCGCTTTGGATTTCGGCGCCGCTTCCGCATCGTCATCAGCCTCCGCTAACAGGTGGAAATGCCTGTCGGCCGCTTTCTGAAGTCGTTTCCGTGCCCGGTGCACAGCGGCTTTGACTGCCGTTACAGGTTGTCCTAACGCGTTCGCAGCTTCCGTCGGCGTGAATCCGAACACGTCCGTCAGCACGATTAGCGCTGCCTGCCTTGGCTCGAGAGCGTCCATTAGCACTTCCAGAGAATCGCGGACGTCGTGTCGGCTCCAACCCGCGTAGGACAGCTCATCTTGAACGGCCAGCGACTCCGGCAGGAAGGCAATTTTGCGTCTTCGGCAAATATCGAACCATGCGTTTGCCGCGATGCGGTACATATAAGGTTTGCTCAGCTCGCGCTCCGGCCATCTCTGGAACCTGCGGAACGCTTTGAACATCGTATCCTGGAACAAGTCGTCTCCGTCCCATTCCGAACCGGCCAATTTCCAACAATACCTACGCAGCTCCGGCTCGTACGACAGTGTTAGTTCCTCAAATGCGGTGTCGATCGGCGTACGGGTCATAGCAGTCAATCCTGCCGGTATTTTCGCTTATGCGCGTAGAAAGCAGTCGAGCTTGGCAATTCTTCGACGATTCCAATCGGGTTACCGTCCGGATCGAGGCAATCGAAGAACCGAACTCCATCGCTATTCACGATCGGCATCACTTCAACGCCTTTCTCGATCAAGGCAGCATGCGAGTATTCGATATCGAACGATTCGAAATTGTAGTATGGAATTTTGTCCCCTCCCGCATCGAACTGCAACGGCTGAGGTCCCTCGACTTTCCACAGGTTGATATAAGTCGCCTCACCCGGAAAGGCAAGCCCCGTGCATACATCGGAAATCTGAATTACCTCCAGGTCGAACATCTTTATGTACCATTCCGTTGAACGTTTCATATCCGTAACCGGGATAAAGATACCACTAATCTTGCTTACGGTTTTGCCCATCGATCATTCCTCCGTGTTTGTATTTTCCTTACTCTACTATAACGGAAAATTATGGCTAAGAGATACGGGGGGGATTAGGGTAATGCTCAGTATTCCTCTGATACGAGGCTTTATGTCCAATGTTGACCGGCCAACAATTAGCAACGATTCAAGAACGAATTCAAGAAGCTAGCTATTGATCACTTAAGAGCGGCCAAAACAGCTGAGCTTCAAGGACTCGATCTTATTCGGTCTGTTAGATGTCTTTTTTTAAATAATAATGTGTATGCCTACCAGCATTTTGTATAGTTCCAAACACTTCAAAGCCTTGTTTTTTGTAAAAATCTAACGCCTGAAAGCTCAAGGTATCTAACTTTATATATTCACACTTTTTTTCCTTAGCTAATTTTTCAGCTTCCGATAGTAGTTTCTTTCCGTATCCTAATTTTCGAAGGTTATCGTCCACAAAAAGATACTGTACCTCTAACCAGTTCCAGCATATTTCGCCAACGAGTCCACCATAAATTTTATTGTCAGCATCTTTCAAGAACAGATTAACCACTTGGTATCTGCCCTTCAAGTCATCGGGGAAATGCCTCAAATTAAATTCAATCATATTGTTTATTACATAGGATTTGTCGGCATTATTCGTCTCATTAGATATATACAATTCCACACGATTCACTCCTGTTCAAAGAAGCAGGTATTATAAAATCAGTTTACCATTTCCCCCAGGTTTAAGGATGTACAAACGATATTCCCAAAGAATGAAGTCCTGAAAACAGTCGGACCCAATTCAGGGTAATCATAAGTCCACCCTAACTCCCAGTGGTCTCGATCATATTTTGATATCTTATCAATTTCTTTAACAAGCTCCTCGGCTTTCGTATTAAATACATCAATATTTTTAAATACGCATTTAAGTACATCATTTAAAACAGATGAAATCTGAATAAAGTTAACCTTTCCATTGGGGTCATATTCTAACTGAAAACAAGATTTAATAGCACCAGACACGTGGAATTTATGTGGATTTTGCTCATAGGTGATTTCATATTTATCCGTATAAAATCTAAGGCATTCATCCACCTCAGCTTTGGTCATCTCTCCTCCACTATAGCGATAACTTCCCTTGCTGCTTCTATAAAAGATAACATGATTGGTGAAAGCCACTTGTCTTTATGCCATAACATCTGTGTAAACACATGCAAGTCCGGAATTTGCCATGGAAGAGCAACAAGTTCGCCCCGTTCAACTTCGGCTTTCGCCGTTATTTCAGGAAGAAAGGCAATACCGATTCCCGCAATTGCACATTGTTTAATGGCTTCGGCATTTTGAAACTCTAAATATGTAATACTATCAATGCCCTCTTTCTCAAATGCCCGGTCAAACATGGTTCGATAGGTACAACCCTTTTCATTAGTCAGGAACACTTCTCCATGAAAATCCTCCAGCTGCAGTGCAGTTAGTTTCGCGAGTGGATGGTCTGGAGCGGCGAACAATCGGAAAGTTTCTTCCAGCAACGGTTCCACTGCAAGTCCCGTTGAGCGAATGGATTCGTCCAGCATAAAGACGACATCCGCGGTTCCCTCAAAGAGCGTTTGCTTGAGTTGCTGATTGGAAACGGAGCGGAAGATGAGACGCACACCGGGATAGCGCGAACGAAATAGGCGAAAGACAACTGGAAGCCGATACGCGCAAAGAACCTCGTTGGCACTTATCGTTAAGGTGCCGCTTAGATTTTCATTGTCATGAACGACGCTGCGAGCTTCGTCCAATTTGTTTAGAACGCCTTGGATATGAGTTAAAAAGCGTTTACCCGCGGTGGTGAGAACGAGCTGCTTGCCCAAGCGGTCAAAGAGACGGACACCAAGCTCATCCTCCAATGCTTTTATTTGCATCGTAACGTTGGAAGGGACGTAGTTCAGTACTTCCGCAGCCCGACTGAAATTTAAAGTTGATGCAACCGTTCGGAACGTATTCAGTTGGCGCAATTCCATCATGCTGCCCCCTTTGCTTTCAATAATTTTGAATACTACTTTGAAATGTATTCACTTTTATTGAGAGTATCACGGATCTATACTATCAACAAGAATGTATGATTTCATTTTGAAAGGAGCAAACAATACGATGGATTATGAGATTTTTGATTTGGGTGACGTAACCTTGCAGTCAGGAGTGACATTACCGAACGCTTTTCTTGCTTATAAGACTTATGGAAGATTGAATGAAAAGAAAGATAATGTCATCGTCTATCCAACTGCTTTTGGCGACCAGCATGTTCAGAATGAATGGTTGATGGGAAACGGCATGGCACTAGATCCGCAGAAATATTTTATTATCGTTCCAAACCTGCTGGGCAACGGATTATCTTCGTCTCCCAGTAACACGCCTCCCCCATTCGACCGGGCTAATTTTCCGCAGGTGACCATCTATGACAACGTTAAATTACAGTATCGGCTGGTGACCGAAAAATTCGGCATCCAAAAGATCGCTCTCGTAGTTGGATGGTCAATGGGAGGCGTTCAATCCTTCCAATGGGGGGCAAGTTATCCGGATATGGTGGAACGAATTGCACCTTTCGCCGGTGTTGCAAAGACTTGGCCCCAAACGTATGTGGTTCTGGACGGAATGAAAGCTCCGCTTATGGCTGCAGCCCACTTCGATTCAAGTAAACTAAATCAGCTGACTTATTCAGACATGCGCGCCGTTGGCCGTGTCTATGCGGGATGGGGCTTATCGCACGCGTTTTATAGAGAGGAGCTTTATCGTGAGCTGGGATATGACTCATTGGAAGATTTTGTGGCTGGCGTCTGGGAAGATAGCTTTATGAAGATGGATCCGCACAATGTCCTGGCCATGTTATGGACAGGCCAAAATGCAGATATTAGTGCGAACCCCTCCTATAACGGAGATTTCGATAAGGCGCTCAAAAGCATTAAAGCGCTTGCCTGCGTCATGCCAGGGAGCACGGATCTCTTCTGTACGGCGGACGATAACGAATACGAGGCTAAGCTTATACCTAATTCTGTTTTTAATCCTATCAAATCGATCTGGGGTCATTTTGCCGGTCGCGGAATCAACAGTGCCGATAATAAATTTATTGATGACAACCTAAAACGCTTGTTGGCGCTTCGTACAAACGGATAGATCGTCACCAGCATTTAAGATTATTCGGTCATATCTCTCATGAATGATGTCGATCCAATGATGAGGTCACCAGAACTTAACTGGTCGACCTCTTTTTTGTGTGGTCGTACTTGCTGAGCAATTCTGAGCTATTTCAATAGACCTAATTATTTATGTACACTGCATCTCGCAAATCACCCGATCAAAGCGCAGCGCCTTAAGATCATCCTCATGGATCCAATAATAAATCCGGCCTACGTCTCCCCACATGATCCCTGTCTTGTCTTCCTCTGAATCGATTTGCAGCAGCATGCGCCACTTCATAGCCGAGTTCACGATTTGCTTGCGTACCTCCGGCTTCTCCATAAGGTCCCAGGTGTGTCCCCCGTATGTCATCTCGCAACGTACCTGCATATCGCCCTGAATTTGATCGGGGTGCCCCATGAGCCGATTAATATACCCTTTATTTCCCCATTGCTTTCCAAACTCTGACAAGAATACCTCCCAGTATTTATTGAATTCCTTTTGGTTGCCATTCCAGCCAAGCCCCAAGCTTTCCAGAAAAGCAGACTCCGAGGGCGGTACAGAGAGCTCCGGGATAAACGAAACCCGATTAGACCTCATCCGCGCTTCTTCTTTTAGACGGTCAGGTGTATTCCTGCGTAAAATATGATCGAGCTGATCAGGGCCCGTATAGATCACGCAGCAAGTATCAGGATCGCCGAAAAAAAATTCATCCTTGAACATGGATTGTACAGCATAGAAAAAGGAAAGAAGACCGCTCTGTGGAAGAGAAAGCTCCGAGGGACATTCCGCCAGATTAATCTGAGCGATGAAGGTCATCTCATCATTCTTCCATCTAGGCCATTCCACCCCTTCGGGAAGATCCGGATTACCGCCAACTTTGCTGCTTCCAACAGGGATCGAAACATCAGGTACAGGCTCTAGGATTAGTTGGGCTGTTGAATAAATCCAGGAGGCAATCGCCTGCTTATATTGTTCAAGCCCTGCTTGCTCAAGCAGTCGAATAATCGCTTCTTTACTCATCGTAAAGCTCCTTTGATAGATATTTTAATTCATGAACCCGTTAGTTGAATCGGACAATCAAGCTCTATTCAGGCCATGTGTTTAGATTTACTTCTCTTATTAATGGGACCCCCATATGCCTGTACTTTATCTTCACAACCTCTATATCATCTTCGTTAATAATTCTTATTCCATAGTGAATAGGAGTTGAATGTGTTTTAACAGCTTCTTGTAATTCTTTCGGTGTTAAGCGTGGATGAATTGGTGCATCGTTAATATGAATAAACTTCGCCAACGGATCGTCATCAATGCCCCCTGCAACCAATTGTCCTGTATAGCTAATGACCAATTGTGTCTTACTTGGCAACTGATTATTTACTAGAACTTCCTGAATAAAAATATCATATTGCCCTTTATTTACAAGCGAAATATCAACTTGCTTTCTTTCATTGTTATATTCCGAAAAACCATCTGCGATTAAGGGATTTTGATTTATTAACAGGATAATAAGCAGCCCTAATCCTAGGACGGCTACAACAAATAAAGAAACAATAATTCTGTTCTTTAAAATATTTATCACTTCTTTCATATCGGTACTATTTTCCAGTAATTTAACTTTCCCCCTACTATCATTGGCAATAAGAAACCGAACGGTATAAAGAGTACCAGATTTCCTTAAGAGAACGAACCTTATCAGATTCCTTCCAGAAACATTAGGTACAATCTTCCCCCTCCAATATTCCATATACTGTTAGCATTTATAAGACGCTATCATTGATATGGAAGTTGCGGAAACCTGCTTATTAACTTCACGATGCCTCCGGACTTTTCCCGTTATTATTAGCGAATCCTGAATCCTGAATGGGCCTGGAAATGCTGTACGCGCCTCAGGCTCAAGGCCGCTTCTTTACCGTTCTGACGGTCGTTGGCCGCCAATTCACAAGCTTCACGAGCTGTTCCTGCATATAGGAAGGCGAATGCTTGAACCCGCTCTCGATCCAGTGAAAAACAAGCCCCATCAGCGAGTTGATCGAATAAATCGAAAGGAGCTCCCGGTCGATGCCGCTGTCGCCGTATTCAAATTCATCCATTGTAATTTGTTTTAAGGCGACGAACATTTTTTCTCTTACGCTCGGAAGAACGTCGCTCTTCCACAGCATTTGATAGAGGGACGCATGCTCGTAAATATGATCGAAAATCATGACGGAACGGGCGGTAAGCTCGTTAATCCGGAGGACGTCCGTTTTTTCGTACGGCACGCGGAAGGATTGGAGCAAATCTTCGATCATGTCCGAGATGATCTCGTCCAGAAGCGCTTCTTTTGTATCGTAATGCGTGTAGAACGTACCGCGATTATAATTGGCAAGCTCGACGATTTCGGTTATGGAGATGGACGTAAAGCTCTTTTGCCCCATAAGCTCCAATAAGGCTTGTCTAAGGGCCGCTTTGCTTCGGACGATCCGCCGATCTGTTTTTTTGCCCGATTCGGTCATTTCGATTCATTCCTTTATAAGTGATCAAGCAGAAACGCCTGCCTTTCGTCCTTGTCGGAGGACGCAAACCGTTTACTCCGTATTTTCTGAAGCAACCCCTGAAGCAATCTCACCCTAAAAACGGTATCGCAGAGGATTCTAAGCGCATTTAAGTGTAAAACTAATAAATTCTTAGAATTTGAACAAAACGAATCTATTTGTACGTTACCTGACAAAAGGACGATTTTTACTGATTGTCAGCCCTTTCCCATCTTTATTATACTCAAAACAAACAGGTGTTAGAAATTATACATGTGTTGAATATTCGACCATGAAATACGAAAGCGGCAGTCGAGCATATTAAACAGAAAGCGGAGGATTCTAATATGAGACTTTCAGGAAAAGTCGCCGTCGTTACCGGCGCCGCATCAGGCATGGGAAAAGCGATCGCGGAGCTGTTCGCGGCCGAAGGAGCAAAGGTGGTCGTGTCCGATCTTCGCATTGAAACGGCGCAATCGGTCGTAACGGAAATTGAAGCGAGAGGCGGCACCGCGATTGCGGTTGCGGCGAACGTGGCAAAAGAAGAGGACGTTCAGCAATTAATCGATTCGGCCGTCCTGCAATTCGGCACGCTGGATATCCTGATCAATAACGCGGGAATCATGGATAATTTCGTTCCCGCGGCCGATCTGACCGACGAGCTGTGGGATCGCGTCTTCGCCGTCAATACGAGCGGCCCGATGCGGACGACAAGAAAGGCGCTTCCTATCTTCACGGAGAAAAAGAGCGGCGTCATCGTAAACATCGCTTCTGCGGGCGGTCTTCATGGCTCGCGGGCGGGCGCTGCTTATACGGCCTCCAAGCATGCCGTGGTTGGTTTTACCAAAAATGTCGGCTTTCAATACGCGAGCCTCGGCATCCGCTGCAATGCGATTGCGCCCGGCGGCGTGAGCACGAATATCAGCACCTCCATTACTGCGCCTAATCCATTCGGCATGGAGAGAGCGATGATCGGCATGCCATTAAACCCGAGGACCGGCGAGCCGGAAGAAATCGCCAAGGTGGCCCTGTTCCTGGCATCGGATGACGCAAGCTTCGTGAACGGCACCGTCGTTACGGCCGATGCCGGCTGGACGGCTTATTAATAATTTGGAAAGGCCAGCGGGCTGGATAGCCCGGCTGGCCTCTTTTTTTGCGTCGCAACCTCTTCTACGCTGCACTTAGCACACAACTACACCATCATCCGCATGACCTTCCCGTCTTCACCGGAACGGGGGGGAATCGGACAATTATCGGGATTATCAAGTCAAACGTCCGGCCTAATGCTTGCAGACTTGCACTCAAATAAGACCGGGGTCGCGCCCTTCTTCATTCGCAGCGCATAAGCCGAATCTCCGAGCGCCGAAGGCCGGACTTCTCCTCCGCCGATTGCGCAGCCCTGAGCCCAATCGGGAAGCTTGACGATCACTTCGGTGTCCCTGTCCGCCGTCAGTTCGGCCCGGAAATAGCCGGCCTCCCTGTCCCACTCGACGGACACCCTGCCCGTATGGAACCGCCAGCCGGCCAGCCGGCCCTTTTTCCAGCGCGAAGGCAGCGCGGGCAGCAGCTTGACGAAATCCCGCGACACTTGAAGGAGCTGCTCCTGCACGGCGTTCACCCAGCCCATGTTCGCATCCAGCTGCACCGGCGCCGTCGGCATGTTCATGGAGACACCCATGCCCCGCCAATCATTGTGCAGCGTGAACAGGTTCGGCAGCAGGCTTGACCGGGACAAAATGTCCAGGCATTCCAGCGAGCCGTCGCCGTCGCCGAGCCGGGCGTAGACCGCGGCCATATGGGCGAGCGACCAGCCGCTCTGGGCGCCGATCTCTCGCTTCTGAACGGCGATCTCGAATGCGGCGAACAGCCCGGGATCATTCTCGCGCGTCACCTCCTGGCCGGGAAATACCGGATAGAGATGCGACAGGTGCCGGTGGGCATAGCGGTCATCGAAGGCCGGATGAATCCATTCGCGGACCGCGCCGTCCCCGTTCAGACGATAGGCCGGCAGGCGCTCCAGCATCCTGCCCCATTTGTCCTCTTCCCGCGAATCGCCGCCGGTCTCCTTGCTTGCTTCGATCAGATGCCGCAGCAGCTCCTTCACGATCGCGATGTCCATCGTCGCGTTAATTGCCGTCGGCATGGGATGCGCCAGCGGCCTGCCGTCCGCCGGCATGAAGTTCAGCGGCGTATTCTCGGGCGATACGGAAGGGTAGATTTTGTACAGGCCATCCTCATCTACAACGAGAAAATCCTCGTAGAACCGCAGGGTCTCCCGCATGAACGGAATGGCGGATTCCCGCAGGAACCGCTTATCGCCCGTATACCGGTAATGCTCGTAATAATGGCGGGCCAGCCAGCCTGCCGCCCCGGTCCAGTTCAGAATAACCGGCACGATCTGATTCGGGACGCCGATGCCGGGCGTCGAGCCGGCCGGAATGTAGATGCCTCCGCAGCCGTACAGCTTCCGGGCATTCCCGCGGAAGTCGTCCATCAGTCCTTCATAATATCGGAATAAGGGAGGAACCAATTCGCTCAGCCCGCCGACGGGGGCATGCCAATACATCATCTGGATATTTTCGTTCGCCATATTATGGCTCCATACGAGCCGGTAGTCCCCGCCCCATAGTCCGTAAAGGCCGAATGGCTCGGACTCTTCCGCGGCCGAGGTGCCGCTGATGAACAAGTAGCGGCCGTACGCCCACATTTTGCGGACCAGCGCAGCGGAAGCTTCTCCTTCATACGCGTCGAGCAGAAGCCGTTCATTAGAGCGGACGTCCTGCGCGTCGTCTCCCAGCGACAACGAAGCGGAGCAATAAAGCGGCCGGTGCAGCGCGGTATGCCGCCCGAGCAGAATGTCGTAAGAGGAGCCATCGGCAAGCGCGGCAAATTCATCTCGCAGCCGCGCCCAATCGCGTCGGCGTTCGCCCATGACAAACACCTTCACCAGAACGCGCAAACGGACGGCGCCGCTAAACCGCTGCGTCCCTTCGAACGGTTCCAGTCTTCCGCCGCCTACCGGGATGACCCGCATGACCGCGCCGTAATCCGTTCCGTCGTCATTCGTCGCCGCAAACCAGGCGTACCCCTCAGCGTCCGAGCCTGCTTCCGCCGTCTTCTCCAGCTCCTTGAATTCCGGCGTATCCGCCCAGCGGTCGCTGGGGTGCAGCGCGAGACCGATCTCGCCCGAGACGGCGGATTCGCCGCCTGCATCGATCTCGTAGACGATCGCATCATCGGCTCGCGAGACGAACAGTCTCCGGCGGAACCGCCGGGAACCGTCGGTCCAGCCGACCGTAATCTCACCACTGTCCATTGCAAGGGTCCGGCTGTACGCGCGGAAGGCGCTGCCGCACGGCATAACCAGCCGGATCGCGGCGAGCGGGAACCGGGAGGCCAGCTTCGTCCCGTAGCCGCGCTCCTTCAGCGCCTCCGCGAGCTGCCAGCTGGCCTCGGCATATCGCCCCTCGTCCATCAGCCCCCGGGTCTTCGCAAGCGTGCCGCTCACGTCCGGCAGCTCATCCTTCCGCCCCCAATGCCACAGCTTCGCATGGTTCAGCAGCACCGTCTCCTCCTGCACGCCGCCGAATACGGATGCTCCGATAACGCCGTTGCCCGAGGGCAGCGCCTCGCGCCACATATTCCGCCACCAGGAGGCGGGATAGCTCATGACGAGCACATCCTCGCCCGATGCTTTTGTATGCTCCGTCATCCCGCGACGCCTCCCCAGGGTCAAAGCTCGGACCCGCGCAGCCGTTCCAGCTCGACGCTTGCCAGCAGCAGCGGAGCGACGCCCATCAGCACGTCGCTTACGACCGCCTCGCTCATGTAGTATTCGTAGGAGCCGTCACGGTATTTGCGGCCGCCAAGCCCCGCCCCGTGACAGATGCCGTGCAGATGCACGCCTTTCTCGTCCTCCGTGACGAAGCGGCTTACTATACCGTCATAAGCGCGAACTGCCGCCTTACGGTCAATTTCCGACAGATAGCCGAGCCGAATCCCCTTGGCGATCGCATAGGTCAGCATACACGAGCCCGACGCCTCCAGATAATTGCCCTCGCGGCCGTTGCAGTCCATCAGCTGATACCATACGCCGCTCTCCTGATCCTGCACGCGTACGACCGCGTTCGCCATCCGCTCGAGAATACCCGTCAGCTGTCCGCGCTTCGGATGCCGGACGGGAAAATGCTCCAGCGAGTCGACAAGCGCCATCGCATACCAGCCCATCGCCCGCCCCCACACATGCCGGGAGCGCCCGGTAACCCCGTCACACCAGCGCTGCTCCCGGCTCTCGTCCCAGGCATGATGCAGCAATCCGGTCTGCGGATTGCGCGTGCGCTTCTCGACCAGCAGCAGCTGCTGCGCCGCTTCGTCGAACCAGCCGCTCTCGCCGAACGTGGCGGCAAACTCGGCCATGAACGGGGAGGACATATACAGGCCGTCCAGCCACATTTGGAACGGATATATTTTTTTGTGCCAATATCCGCCTTCTTCCGTTCGCGGCTGTCCGGTCAACTGGTCTGTCAGAAGCCTTGCCGCCTTCTCGTACTTCGCTTCGCCGGTCTCTCTCCACAGCCGCAGCAGGTTTTTGCCCTTATTGATATGGTCAAGATTATAATCCTCCAACCGGTACCCGCCGCCGATCGCGCCGTCCTCCCGGATGAATACGTCCATTTGGCGTTTGACGAACGCCTGATAGCCGGGGTCCCCCGCCCAGTCGCCGGCGCGGCTGATCGCCGTTAGCGCCATGCCGGCCACATAGCCCCACTTGTTCGCAATATGCGGATGATAGCCATCCTGGCTTAAGGATAAGATCGTATCGGCGATTTTAATTGACAGACGTCCTTCGTTAGCGGTTTTCACTGCAGTGTCCACCTTCCAACTCCCCCTTGTTCACGGATTGAATAACGGTAAAGAAGCGAAGTCCTGCGGCAGATCAACCAGATACAGGTTGCCGTAGCCGTTCTTGTCGCTGGTGAACAGCAGCCGCTTGCCTTCCGCGTCAAAACGCGGATGGGCGTGCACCTTCTGCGAGTGAAAGCTGCAGCGCAGCTCGCACAGCATGCGCGGTCCGTCGTACGCGCCGTCGATTTTGCGCCATACGCTTAAGCTCTTGACCGCGCCTTTGCCGTCCACGACGGCCTGCCCCAGCCCGTCGGCATAGCCGTGCCAGGTATCGAAGCCGAATTCCGTCTCCTCCATGCCCTTGTTATCGTAACCGATGCTGCCAAAAAAGTTCGTTCCGTCCGCGCGGAAGCCGTGGTAGCCGATCGTCGTCCCGTCCGGGTAGAAAAACTCATGCCCGACCTTCTCGCCGTCCTCCAGCCTCTCCCGGATTTTCCACGCTTCACCGGTCCGCAGGTCCAGCCCCCAGATCCGATGATCCACCAGATGCCACGGCCCTTCGTGGCAGAACGTCATGAGCCACGGCAGCTTCGGCGACGTATTGATATGAGTAATGAAACGGCTCGCTTCATAGACCTTCTCGGCTCCGCCCGCAGCCGCGTCGATACGCACAATCATGCTGTGAGGAGCAGCCTCCATCAGCTCCCGGTGCCCGACGTAGCCGTTGCCGAGATCGAGCCGGATCCGGTGCGACAGATCCTCCTGCACGCAGGTCATCACATACCTGCCGTCCGACGTCGCGCTGGCATTGCCCAGATTGTAACCAACAGGCGCCTCATACAGCTCCTTCTCCTCAAGCGTCTCCAGATCCAGCCGGATCAGGCGGCGTCCTAGCCTTACGAACGCCGCGCTTCCGTCCGGCAGCAGGCAGGCGTCCAGCTTGTCATTGTCCGGATAATCCGTCAGCTGCGTCATCAGACCGCTCTCCACGTGCAGGCTGTACAGATTCGTGCTGCCCGCCCTATCCGAAATGAACAGCAGCCGCCGCTCACCGTCATACCAACCGCTTTCCGTAAAATATAAATGATGGCTGTGCGCCTTATAATCCGTTAGCTGCGTCACTTCAAGCCCCGTCAGCCGGTCGACGGCCGTCTTGCGCTCCGAGGGCCATACCGTTCCTTTGGCAGTCATGCTCCCGCCTCCTATTCATTTGTTCAAGCCTTACATCCAAGGCTTCAGTCCTTCCCATTTCACCGTCCAGCTGCCGTCCTGCGGGAAGCCGGGGTTACGTGCATCCCCGCCGCCCTGCCAGCCTGCCGCCATCATCGCCACCGCGGTCAGCAGGCCGCCGTTGCCCGGCAGATACGCCGACAAGCCGGGGCGCTGATAATTGTGACCGTTCGTCAAATACGTATTCTTCGTCGCGTCCAGCAGCAGGAAATCCACCGCCAGATCGGGATCGCCGAGCCTGGCCGCCGTCATGGCGCACATCGGGAAATCCCAGCCCCAGGCCGACTCCCACATCCATACGTCCTTCACCTTCTGAAGCGTATTCATCATGACTTCGCGGTCGATCAGCGTGCCCGGAAGAATGCCTAACGCGCCCAACATCGAAGGATGATCTCTGTTCTTCTCCGTGAACGTCTCCGGGCACAGCTCGTGGGCGAGGTAGACCCCGTCCTTCTGCGGAGGCGCGGCCATCGCTCCGGCGACCTCGGCCCACCTAGGATCGGCCTGCTGCTTCAGGCGTTCCGCCCAGCGCACCGCGATTTCCAGGCCGTACTTCCAGTATTCCAGCTCATACGGCGGATTTTTGCTGGTCTGCATCGGATGGCATTCCTGCGCCGGAATGAGCGGCGGCCCCAGGTCATAGACGCGTGTCTCCTCGTTCCAATGCGCGAACGAAACCATGAATTCGGCCGATTCGAACACGAGATCGCGGAACCGCTTCAGCGTTTCTTCCGTCGGATCGGCCAAGTAGCACAGCTCGGCGAGCGCGATTGGATGCGGCTGCTGCCAGATCAGGCCCGGCGCGACCGGCGACGGGCAAGGCTTGCCGTCGAAGCCGACCATCTTGGGCCAGCGCGCCCCTTCATAGCCTTGAGACC
The DNA here is from genome assembly GCF_000422465.1 of Paenibacillus harenae DSM 16969. Lineage (GTDB taxonomy): Bacteria > Bacillota > Bacilli > Paenibacillales > Paenibacillaceae > Pristimantibacillus > Pristimantibacillus harenae. The sequence goes on from NZ_AULV01000017.1 coordinate 92,230, forward strand.
GCGCAAGGCCGCGGGCAACCGGCAAAATGCCCGTATACCAGTCCATGCTCTTCAGCAAATAATTCTCCCGCCCCCACAGCGGAAAATGCGACGCATGCCACCAGTGCATCTCCAGATGAGACTTGCCGAACCAGCTGTTGTACATGAGCCCTGTCTCCTGCGGCGGCAAGGACCCGCCGCTGTGCATCGCGCACAGGAACTGCGACAGCACGATGCGCCGCTCCAGCTCATGCGCCCTCGGATCGGCGCTCCCGGCAAAATCGATTGCCGCGCCGGTCGTCCAGAACGACTCCCAGTGGCGCTCGCTTGCCGCAATGATTTCACTTACCGCGGCCGTACGCGGCGTCTCGGGCGCGAAGCCGATCGAGCATTCCAGCGTCCCGGCTCCCTTATCCGGCAGCAGTGTAAACTCATGCGCGCCGGTCCGCTCCAGACGGCCCGCGCTCCAAGCCCAGCCAACGGAATAACGGTCCTCATCCATGCTCCGCGCAAGCACGGCCTGCCGGTCCCCCGACGCGGCAAGCTCCGTCCGGTGCCTGTCATCATGGCCAAGGTCCGGGAATACCGCCTTCGACCACGCGGTATGGGTCATATCCGGCGCGGGAAAGCGGATAAACACCTGCAGCCGGCCCTGTTCGATCAACCGCGATTCCGCTTTTATGCCAATCGTGTCGTATGCGGGGTGACAAGCCGTTGTCACCCGGACCGGATCTCCCTGCACCGCGAATTCGCTGATCAAGATACCCGTCCATAGATTCATCGTTTGGCGGATATTTGTAATGTCGCTTGCCTGCGCCTCTTCGCCGGATTCGGTCAAGAACCGGAAGGACACGCGGCCGAGCTGCAGCCGGTGCGGGTTTTGCCGGAGCCAGTGGTAAGCCTCGGCCTTGTCCCCCGGTTTCATCGGATACGAGACCGGACGGCCGTATGTGTCGAACGTCTGATTGGCGGCATCCTCTTCGGTGAATCGTCCGTATCCGCCCGTATAATGCCAGCCCCAATTGGACTGCGTGCCGATTGGCACCTCATACTGTTCGGGAAAGCTCTGCAGCCCGGTTATATCGGCACTGAAGGCGAATTCCCCGTTACCTACCGTGAATGGGGATAACGGGTCCCATTTATTAAGCTCAGGCTGATGGCGCTCCACAATCTGTCGTCTGTCCATAGCTCCTCCTTCTGCGGGAACCCGGAGGACGCCCGAAGCCAAAGGCGTCATTCATTCGAGCAGGGAGTCCATCCGGGTTCTCATCATGTCCCGGTACTTGCCCGGGGTAATATCTTTAAATTTACGGAAGCTGCGAATAAAGCTGTTCTCGTGCTGGTAACCGACCAGCTGCGCAATATCCGATATGCGATCATCCGTCTTCAGCAGCAGCTCCTCGGCGCGATCCATGCGCAGGCTCGTCAAATAGTTGTAAATGGTCTCGCCGGTCTCCTGCTTGAACAGCTGGCTGGCCAGGCTGCTGCTGATTCCGATCGATTCGGAAATTTCCGGGATGCCGATCGGCTCGCTCAAATGCTGCTTCATGTAATCAATCATCCGGTGGCACATAATGAAATCCTTGCTTTCGATCAATCGGCGGAACCGCTGCGCCAGCGGTTGAACAAGACGATTGAACGCATCCTTTATATCATCGAGGCAAAGCGTGTCGAACCGTTCATATATTCCGGTGTAAGCGTTCTCTTCGGAAGGCCGGATTTGCTCGATCCGTTCGGCTGCCGACTGTAGAAAATAAGCCGCCGCCGATGGATAACCGTACTCCTCCCGGACACCCGCGATCATTCTCTCGACTGCCTCCAGCGCGCCCTGCTCGCTGCCTGATTCGACGGCTTGTATGACTTCCGCAAGCGCCGCCTCGTCCGTTAACGGCTCCCGCACCTCGTGTCCCGATACTTCGTGGAACGGAATCACTTGGCCGTAACCCCGGTATAACCGGTACGTGAGCGCATTTTCCGCTTCCAGCATCGCCTGCTTCAGCCTTGTTATATCCGTCTGCGGCGTGCTGACACCCGCCGACACGCTGAATTTCAATAACCGCGATACCGTCTCGAGCGCTTCCTCCAGCTTGCTCCCGGCGTGAAGACCTTCCTGAAGCGGCTGCAGCAGAATCGCCGTCTTGTCCTTGCCGAAATCGGCGCATACGATCCGCCACTGCGGCTCGAACAGCTCCGCAGCGATATTGGCCAGGGCGAATTTCAACAGGGAATGATCGCCGCCGGTAAACGTTCTCGACCACGACTCGTAACGGTCGATCGACAGAACGGCCACCGTTAACGGTGCCGTCGTCCAATCGCCGAAGTAGCGGCTCCACTTCTCCTGAATATCCCGCTTCCCGCTCATATTTCCCGTATAAATATCGGTAAGCAGCTTGGAGGCCGCTTCAGACATTGTTTCCCGTACAAGCTGCGACAGATGCGCATGCTTGCTGAGCAGCTCGCCGGCCAGATTCTCCAGATCGATCCCTTCCGGGCCGTCCGGCTTGCGGTCATAGGTGCTGAACAGCTGCTTCAGCCTTCGGACCGGCCGGAATGCGGCCGCGTTAATGTAGAAGATGGTCAACCCTCCAAGCGCGAGCGCGGCAATGGACACCAGCAGCACAACTTGCGCAACCCGCTTGGACTTTGCGAGCAGGCTGTCTTGCTCGACAATCGATATATACCGCCAGCCCGTTACCGGCGACTCCAACTGATTGGCGAGCAACTGACGGTTCTGGAACGTCATATCCCCGCTGCCGTCCTCCCTAAGCTCGGTTAGCGCCAGATCGACGGCCTCCTGATCGAATGAATAATTCGAGACGGAATACAGAATATCGTCATGCTCGTCGATAATGTAGCGCATCCGGTTCAGGTTGTTCATGACGGGCGGATTCAGCTTGTCGAACAGCTCCTCATCCTTTAGATTGACGGCAATGATGCCTTTGAACTCGCCTTGAATCAGAATTTTGCGGAACAGGGTAATGTCCGAGCCCTTGCCGGCCGCCCCTTCGGGTACCGGTCGCTTCTTGATGACCGTCATCCGATCGCCGAATTCGGATGCGACGGTTACCCATTCGGAATCTACGAAATTGAGCCTGTTCGAGGAATAGCCCTGCGGAATCGACAGGAAGCTCTCCCGCTCAAGGTCGTAGACGTAAATGCTTTTGATATAGGTAGAGTTGCTGATTAATGTCGTTAATAGTTGATAGGCTTCAGAAATATTCGAATAGGAATTCTGCACCTTGCCCGTCAGAAATTTATAGATATTGTCGTTAAGCGCCACCTGAATCGCGACCTGGTCGCTCTCCCGGATCGAATCGTCGATGACGTTCATATTCAATTGCAGCATCTGCCGCTGAAGCTCGCTCAGCTCTTCCTGCAGCACCGACTTCGACGTATAATACGAGGTCAGGCTCACTGCCAGAATAATGAGAAAGACGGAGACGGTCAGAATCAGCACGAGCCTGATTTGCGTATGCGCCCAATTGTACTTCAGCCACTTCTTGACGGATTGTGCCACGGTTAAATCCCACCTTCTGCCGAGGATCCTTTCATTATAACGTGATCCGGCCCACGTGACACGCTCCTGCCGCTCCTCAGGGCCGCCGTCCGCCGCGGCTCAGCCTTCGGCTTCCAGCCATTCCTTCATGTGCTGTGTCTCGATGCCGGCAAGCAATACGATGCCGATGCCGTGCGTATCGTTCAGATTCCAGCCCAGCTCATGCTTGTAATACGCATGGGAATAGGACCAGCTGGAGCCCTTGCATACGCCGTATAAATTGCCGTGCTTGTCGATCGCGCGCCTACACAAGCCCTGCCAGCCGTCAAGCGCCGCCCGGGCGTAACGCTCCGGATGATCCAGCCAGCCGTGCCGGACGCCGAGCGCGAAGCCGTACATGAACATCGAGGTGCAGGACGACTCCTCGTAGGACTCCGGGTCGGTCAGCACCTGATGCCATAAGCCATGCTTGCCCTGCAGCGCGCGGTAGCCTTCGGCCAGCTCCCGGTAGAAGGCCAGAATGTCCGGGTAGTTCGCATGCGTCCGCGGCAGCGCGCCAAGCAGCACGGCCAGCGAGAAAAACACCCACCCGTTGCCTCTGCCCCATGCCGTACGGGACGGCTTGCCGTTTCGAACGTCATAGACATGGGACATGATCCGTCTCTCGGGCATAAACAAATACTTCTTATAGAGCAGCAGCTGGCGGGCTGCTTCATCCAGGCAGGCGGAATCGCCCGAAAGCTCGGCGTACCGGCACAGGAACGGCACGCTCATATACATATCGTCGCACCACATCGTGTTATGCATGCTGACCGACACGCCGACCTTGCGGTATAGCGCGCCGTCCGCCATACGATCCTGCACGCGCATAATGTAATGGGCGATGTCGTCCGATACCTCTCGCGCCCCCTTGATCGGCCGATGCCGGGCGGCGAGTACGGCCAGCGCGCCGAACGAGCCGCAATCGTCCAGACTGTCGATATCCGACAGCTGATTGTTCAATCCGGCCGCCCCGAAGCGCTTGCTGTCCCATAACGAATACGCATAGGCGGATGTCGCAAATTCAACATGACGCGCGACATAGTCAGCCAAGTCGCCGCGGTTCAGCAAGGCGCTTGTCTCCAGCAGTCCGGTCAGCGTCACGCCGAGCGGATAGTTCCAGCGGCCGAACAGCTCGTTCTCCAGAAACGGCCGCACATTAGCGCCCGGCTGGCCGGTCGTCCAGAAAAACGACTGCCCGCCGCTGACCGCCACGGTGTCCATGGCCAAATAATCGGCCGGATTGACGGTAACGTCCGGAGCGAACGGACCTAAGTGCAGCCACTTGCCGTCATAACCGTTAACGGGCTGCGGAGAGACAAGCTCCGCCCCCGTCTCCGCCGGAAGCGTATGAAGCCGATAGCCCCACCCTTGCTCGCCGCATATGCTCTGCGAGATAAGGTCGCCGACGCCCGGCGCAGCATTCAGCACGAAAGAAAATTCGCCGGCTTCCCGCACCGAACAGCGCTCCTCGCCCTTCCAGATAAACCGCACGGGCCCGTAGGCCGTGCCAGTTATCTCCACCCGTTGTCCCGAAACCGCGCGGTTAACGACCTTCGTCCATGCATACGAGGAAAACCCGATCTGCTTGCCGTACAGCATCGCAAGATTGCCCTCCGGACTCGCCGCGATCCGCGCGGGCAGCCATTCTGCTCCTGTTGAAGCCTCCGCCTGCAGCATTCCCGGAACAACGGCAAGCGGATTATCCAAAGGTTCCGTATAAATCCAGCCTTCCTCCCCATCCCGCTCCGCGGATGGCGTCAGGAAGTGGTAAGGCTTGTTCTTGCGGCTGCCTGTGCCGAACTCCGCGCCGCAGCCTCCTTGCCCGTTCTTGCCAAGCTCGAGCACGAAGTGATTCCACCCGTGCGTCAATGCGATCTTCAACCTCAGCGGCGGATGCTCCGGACCGCCGGGTTCCGGGACCAGCTCCTCCGGAGACGATCCAAACCGTTTCGCGCCGTTGTGATAGAGCCGAACCGGCCCGAAGCAGCGCAGCATGAACACAAAATCATGAGGCTGGTCGATCCAAAGCTTCGCCCAAGCATAAACGCGCTGCCCCTCTCGCATCGCCGGAAACATCCGGGCCGCCGGAAACTCGTACAAATGGTTCGGCAGTTTACGGATATCGCTGTCCCGCGTGATCCGGTACACCGGACCGTGCGGCGGGTTATCCCCGACATACCGCTGCGCCATGACCTCAATAACATGGGGAATCGCGCTGCCGTCAGACTGCGCCGCCATGCTTTCCATCGGATCGAAATACCCGCCCGGCTTCGCTCCCATCATCTTCCCCCTCCTTCGCCGATCAAGCTCGCTTCCCGTCCCTTCGCACCGCCGCCGAGCATCTCCGCAATCGTTACCGGGCGATGCTCCTTCACGGAGCGCCACACCGCTTCGCCCGTTGCGACGGAATAAGCGCCGTCCTCTGCCCCCGATAAGATCCGGTAAGGCCGTCTCCGGTCCTCTCCCATGAACAAATCCTCAAGCAGCAGCGGATCGCCTCCGCCATGCCCGCCCTCCCTGTGCACGACGTGAATCGTCTCTTTCGAGCCGAACAGCGGGAAGTAGTCGATCGTCTGCACCGGAGTCGGGAAAGGCGTTCTGCCTGGCATATGGTATTCCATCGATTCCAGCCTGCCCTTCGTCCCGTTAATCGCCAAGCGGTAGCCCTCATACGGCAGTGAGAAATTGACCGAATAGCTGAGCAGCGCGCCTCTGTCGTACTTGACCGTCGCGGTATACGTATCCTCGATATCGATCTTCGAATCGAAGATGCATTGGTCCGGACGGTAATCCGAGTACGGGAACGCCGCGGACTTTCCCGCGTCAAGCGAACCCAGATGATCGTCAGGCACGCGGATGTTCTTGCTGCGCGCGTTCCAGCGCGAGTAGTAGGCGCAATCTTCGGTATAATCGCATGTGCTGCAGAAGCGGCCGTCCTCCTTCTTCGGATTCGCCTCCCCTTCGGCGCCGTAATAATTCAGCGCGCCGTATGCGAATACCTCCACCGGCTTCTGGCCGATCCACCAATTGACCAGATCGAAGTGATGCGTGCTCTTATGGACCGACAATCCCCCCGACAGCTCGCGGACACGGTTCCATCGCTTGAAATAGCTGGAGCCGTGATACGTATCCAAATACCAGTTCAGGTCGATGGACGTAATCCGACCGAGCTTGCCTTCAAGGACCATCTCCTTGATCTTCGAATGAATAGGGGCATACCGGTAATTAAACGTCACGGTCACGGAGCCTTTGCTTGCTTTCTCCGCTTCCAGGACGCGGCGGCTGTCCTCGCCCGTCGTCACCATCGGCTTCTCCGTAATGACATCAAGATCGCGGTTAAGCGCTGCAATCACGTACCGCGCATGCGTATCGTCCCGGCCTGCAGCGATGATCACGTCCGGCTTCGTCTCGTCCACCATCCGGTCGAACTCGCCTTCGGCATAGGTTCTTATGCCGGCTTGCTCCGGATACCTCTCCCTGAATAAGCCGAAGCGGGCGGGGTCGGGATCGAGCAAACCGACAAGCTCGCAGCTTCCGGCGAAGGTAGTCAGAATCGGCCCCGCGAACATGCCGAGCGCCCGGCCGCTCACCCCGCATATGGCATATCTTTTTTTCATATCGTATAACCATCCTTTCCGCGCTGGGCCGGCATATCCCGGCAGCCGCCTCTAACGGCCCTAGCAGCGGCAGGGCCGGCAAGTGACTGCCGGCCCTGCCGCTGACCGCTTATTTTTTGACGTTCGAGTACCATTCCTGCACGCGTTCGGTCACCTTGTCGCCGCCGGCTTTGTACCACCGGTCCACGAACTCGTCGAACTTCTCGATCGGCCACTCTCCGATCACGATTTTGGTTAAATACTCCTGGAAGAGCTTGTGCGATTGAATATCCGGGAAGCCCTCATAGACCGTATTCGGCAGGCCGTCGCCGGCAATGCGGCGCGCATCGGCCGTGCTTACGGCGAAAATATCGCTGACCATCTTCTGCATGTTCTCCGGAATCGTTTCTTTAATCCGGATGTCCATGTCTTCCTTGGTCGTCAGATTGCGCATGCCAAGCGCGATCGGCCTGCTGTCCTCCGGCGGAAGGAGCACCTTCTTGCCGTCAACGACTTCATGCTGCTGACCCTCCAGGCCGAAGCGGATAAATTCATCGTTGCTCTTATCGTAGAAGAAGTCGAGCAGCTTTAACGATGCGGCTGCCTTATCCTCGGCGGCGGCCGGAATAATCCATTCCGGTTCGCCCATGCTTTTCTGCGTAACGTAACCTTCAAAGCCTTCCGCCTTGGGCATCGGCATGCCCACTACATATGCATCCGGCGCTCCCTCCAGCATCGCGGTATAGCGGTCGCGGAGGTTGGCGGGCAAATGATACCAGCTCCCGACCAGGTTATTGTTGATTTTGGCCGTCCAGACGTCGCCTTTGTTCAGGAAGGTTTCATTATCCAGCAGCTTCTCTTCATATAGCTCACGGATAAAAGCAACCGAGGCCTTCATATTTTTCGAAACGCCGGCGTATTGGATCTCTCCCTCATAGATGTCCCACTCCGGAACGCCTTCCCACATCGCGACGCCGTAAATGCCGAACAGGTGATCCATCCACTTGCCGAACTCGCGCCCGGACGTCGGAAGCTCATCCGGCTTGCCGTTGCCGTTCGGGTCCTTGTCGCGGAATGCGCGAAGGACTTCCTTATACTCCTCGACCGTCGCCGGCATCTGAAGACCGACCTTGTCCAGCCAATCCTGGCGGATCATCGGCGCCCGCTCGGGAACGAGGTATACTTTCGGCACATAATAGATATGGCCGTCCGGCGAAGCCGAGCGAACGATGTCCCATGCCTCCTCGGGGATGTTCTTCCAGACGTTAGGCGCATACTTCGGCAGCCATTCATCCAGCGCCAAAGCCCCGCCCTGCTTGATCAGCGTCTGCTCGACGCCCCCGATCGGGCGGAGAATGTCCGGCAGGTCGTCGGAGGCGATCATCAGATTCAAATACTCGGTCGGTTCCGAGCCCGGCGGCGTCGTCATCATTTCATAGATAACGCCCGTCTTCTCTTCCACATATTTGACGTGATCGTTGCTGCTGTCCGGAATCGTTCCGACGCCCATATGGCTTTTGAAAACCCGGACCGTTACGGATTTGGCGTCCTCTCCGCTATCCCCGGGAGCCTCCGGGGTCTTGCCGCCGTTAGAGCAGCCCGCAATAAGGGCGGCCGCCAGCAGCGACGCCAGAACGGAGAGCCTTGCCGATTTGCCAAACCATTGCTTCATCATGCGTGTATCCTCCCTTTTTTTTTATTATACAAAAGCCTATATAGGAAGCCGGAGTATCGGCTCTATATCGATGATGGCTGGTGCTCCGTAAGGTTCTTTATTCCTTTAATGAACCGAGCATGGAGCCTTTGACGAAATATTTTTGCAAGTAAGGATAGACCAGAATGATCGGAATCGTCGCAAAAAGAATGGTGGCCGCTTTCAACGTTGTGGTGTTGAAATCGTAATCGCCAAGAATCAAATTGACTGCGGCCAGCTCCTCCGGCGAGGTTAAATACGCGCGAAGCTTCATTTGCAGCGGCCATTTCTCCGGGTCGCGGATGAACAGCACCGCCCGCGAGAACGTATTCCAGTAGCCTACCGCATAGAACAAACTGACCGTCGCCATGACCGGCTTTGACAAAGGCAGATAAATCCGGAACAAAATGCCGGCGTCGCTGCACCCGTCGATCCGGGCCGAATCGTCAAGCTCCTTCGGTATGCCCATAAAAAACGTGCGAATGATGATCATATTGAAGGTGCCGATAACGCCCGGCAAAATGAGCGCCCACAAAGAATTCATCAGCCCCAGCTCGCGCACCGTCAAGAAGAACGGAATCATCGGCGCATTGAAGATCATCGTAATGATAATTCCCAGCATGATTGGCTTCCGAAAGAGAAAATCCTTATGCGATAACGGATAAGCCGTCAGCACCGAGAACAGCATGCTGATCAGCGTTCCGGCTATCGTGATGTACACGGTAATGCCAAAGGACAGCCACAAGCCTTCGTTTTGCAAAACATGAGCCCAGGATGCCGTCGTAAACTCGACCGGCAGCAGGAATACCTCCTTCGAATCGGCCGCGATCGGCGAGCTGAAGGATACGGCAAGCAGCTGGAGGAGAGGCATCAGCATCGTTGCGGCCGCCGCGATCAGAAACAAATAGTTGAACAACTGGAACAGCTTACCGCCATACGTTTGCTTCATCACCACAACCCCTGTTCTGTTCGCCGGGCCATCCGGTTGAATATCCACAGCAGCGCGAAGCCGATGACCGACTGGAACAGCCCGATCGCCGTCGTTACGCTGTACTGTCCTTGCAGCACCCCTGCGCGGTACACGTAGGTTTCGATAATATCCCCGACCGAATAAGTCATCGGCGTGAGCAGGTTATAAATCTGGTCGAAACCAAGCTCCAGGAAATTGCCGATATTGAGCAGGAATAAGACGAGAATGGTCGGGAACATCGTCGGAAGCGTAATATGAAGCGTCTGCTTCCATCGGTTCGCTCCGTCCATGACGGCCGCTTCATACAGATTCGGATTAATGCCGGCAATCGCGGCCAAATAAATGATCGTGCCCCACCCGACATCCTTCCAAATCGCGGATATGACGACGATGGACCGGAAATAGCGCTGCTCCTGCATGAACAGGATCGTCTCCAGCCCTAACCATCCGCGCACCATATTGATGACGCCCTGGCTCGACAGCAGCTCGAACACAATGCCTCCGACGACGACCCACGATAGAAAGTGCGGAAGATAGAATAAGCTCTGCACGATCCGCTTGGCCAGCATCAGCCTGACTTCATTGAATAGAAGCGCCAGAATGATCGGCGCAGGAAATCCGAATACCAGTTGATATAAGGCGATGGTCGCCGTATTCCTTAACACCGTGTAGAAATCCTGATACGAGAAAATATACAGGAAATTTTTCAGCCCTACCCAGTCGCTTCCCTGCATGCCCTTGAAGATCTGATAGTCCTGAAACGCGATCACGCTTCCCGCCAGCGGCAAATATTTAAAGACAAGATAGTAGACGATGCCTGGCAGGATCATTACATACAGCATCCAATGCTTACGCATATTCGCGAGAAACCGATTCTCCTTCGACTTGGGCTTCAACGCGGATGCATAGGCGGAATTCGGCTCCAATCGGTTATCCCGTTCTGCCATCGCCACGAACCTCCTTCGCTTCATGTACCGCCATCTTACCCGCTCCGGCGTCATGATTACAATTGTGCAATCCTCCACGGCATGCACAAATACGCGATCCCGTCCTTTATGGACGAATCGCGTATCGGCTAGGCTTTATGCGGATAGACGAGCTCTACTTGTTCTGGCTTATCGGTTGGTGCGCTGGAGGATCGGTTTATTTACAAGCTTCCGTCGCGTTCAGAAGCTACCGCAGGACGGGAGTAGCTGATCCCATTGTGCAGATCGAGGAGCGTCAGCCGATGCCCGTGCTTAGCCCCCGTGTCGATCCCGATTCGTCCATTGCCGCGCCAAATATGCCCGGGTCTCGCGCCCAGCTTAAAGGTTGGCGTGTGTCCGAATACGATCGTAAGGCCGATGTTGATCGGAGCCTTCAGGAAGCCCTCCCGAATTTCAGTCAAATCCCGGCGCGTCTGCCTTCTAAGCGGCTTTCCCGGCCTAATCCCGGCGTGGACGAACAAATATCCGTCCTCTTTGATGTAAAGAGGAAGACGCGAGATCCAATCGGCGGATCTTGCCAGCGCCAGGTTCCGTACTTTTAATCTGGCAAGCCTTGCTTTAAACAAAAACTCATGGTTGCCTGGCAGCGCTCTTGCGCCTTGCTCGACAAGCTTGCGCACCAATTCAAGCGTTCCGTAGGTTTTCGGATTCGAAACCACGATATAATCGCCCAGCATAAGAAGCCGATCCCGCTTCGGCTCATACTCGGCATCCTGCAGCAGCTGCTGCAGCAGCTTGCCATAACCATGAATATCGGATATGACAAGCAAGCGGGATCGGCCCGATACCTTTCGTTCATTAACGGCCATAACCATCGTCTGCCTTTCTATGGTCCAAAGGAAATAAAGATGCAGGTGGGTGAATATGCGGCCGGGTCCCCTGCGCATTCGACACTGCTTGAAGCATGCACCATTTCTGTCCGCGGCCGGTTCGGTTCGCCGCTATGTTTTATAGTATACGCATGGCTTTCCCGGAGTGCCGCTGTCATCCAATTCATCGGTTTAGATAACATCGGGCATACGAAAGAAACCTCTTCGCTAACCATGGGAGGTTTTTTAGCTATGCCCTTTTTCATTTTGTTAGCTATCCAAATGAATGGGAGGTTTTATTTTGTCTATCCATAAAATCGACAAGAGCGCTGCTCTTTTCCGCCAGTATGCCGATCTATTCGAATGTCCAAGTCCCCCATTCTTACCCTTTGCTGATAGCGGCAGCCGGTATAGTGACCAGTATTTTCCACTCATAACCGCCCTGCTGCCGCATCCCTTTAATGGCGTTAACCTCGCGGTTCGCTATCTCCGGGATCATAGAAGTATCGATTTCAAGGCACATGTCTGCCGAAACGATTCCTACCCCGCCGCCGCCTGAGCCGGCTTTTTCCTTGGTTATTTTATTAGGCATGGTTGGGATGCCATCGTGTATTCCTCCGTACTTCGTAATACCGTTAGCCAGAGCATTTTTGCCATCAGACCTGGATACCCACCGGTACAACGTAGCCGGCACATTGTTCGGAAACGGGTATTCGCCCTCCACTTCTTCCTTTGGCGCTTCGTCGGACTCAATCTCACAATTTAAATATTCGGCGCCATCGGCTACGTTGGCCGGCGTCCCGGAGTGATTAAGTTTATTCAGCGCCGCTTTAATGGTCCGGTAATTTGTTTTTTTGTCATCGCCGTTAAGCCCTACCCCTACAATGAGATCTCCCTTGATGGCGTCCAGCGCTTTTTTCATCTTCTGGTTCAGCTTCCTCTGAATAATTCCGGCACGCTGAATAGCCTGACCGGGCTGCTGCGCCCCGGTATCGGCTGAGAAAGAAGTGTCGGTATCATGATTACTTTTATAGGCTGCCGCACCCATGATATCGGCTTCTCGCTCTAAATCCTTATCATCGTTTACCAGCATTCCGCTCATCTGCAGGGTAGGCTGCACTCTTTGCTGCCTTTGCTGTACGACATGCCATCCCTCATGCGGAAGATGCTTCTCCTGACCGGGACCGATGTGAATATCATTTCCCTGCGCATACGCTGAGGCTTGTACCTCTTCAGGCTTACTGGAGTTGTAATGAACGCGAACGTCGGATAAATCCATGCCGGATAGATCCTCCAATCCGTTTTTGAGGCGATCGGGCATCCCTGTTCCGTTCTCTTTTCTTTGGATTGGAGGGGATAAAGGCGTACCCGCATGCATGGAGGCTCGCAGTAATTGGGTTACATTCCGGTTACCAATCGTTTTTTGCAGCTGCATGATTGCGTCAGGGGTATGCTGGGATACCGACGCTGCGGTATTCTTCAGATCAAGTCCTTTCGGGCCTGCAGCAGCAGATGACTTATGTGGAACGGTTTTACGGATATCTGTATTCCCACGATCATGCGTAGGCATGTTCTCTCCACTCCCTTGTAAGTAAAACTGTACAACATATGCAGCGGTCATTACATTTCTTTCTAGCGCGTAGTTTCTGTAGAGAGGTTTCTAGAAGATGCGTTAATTATATCAAAAAACAAGCATATTTCCGGAATTTATTTAGGCGAACCGAATACGCGTGAAGAGCAACTGTATCGGTACAGTCTTGGGAATTTGTTGTTGTTGGGATCTGTATTTCGTTTTACTATTTCAAGTATCGGCTCCATGTTCGCGAACACGTCTCTATTTGTTTAAGGAGGATACTAGCTTCGATGAATCCATCCGGATTGAAACTTGCTTATCTATGCGCGGTTATGAATGCTATGATCATGGGATTTTCATTTTTATTCACTAAGATTGCGCTCGAATTCGCTGAGCCCCTGGATTTGCTGGCATTCCGGTTTGCCGCATCCTTCACCGTTATGTCCATTCCCGTCCTGCTGGGCCGGGTCCGCTTGAACTACCGCGGGAAGAAGCTACACAAGGTGCTGCTCTTGGCTGCCCTGTATCCGCTGGGATTTTTCACGCTCCAATCCTACGGCCTGCAGCATGCCACATCCAGCGAAGGAGGCATTCTGTTTGCTTTCACACCGGTTCTAACGGTGCTGCTTGCATTCCTGTTTTTGAAAGAAACGACCACCCTCCTGCAAAAGCTATCCATCTGTCTGTCGGTCAGCGGAGTCCTGTTCATCTTTATGATGAAGGGCAGCCGAATCGATTGGTCCAATATGACGGGGATTGTTCTCTTACTCCTGTCTTGCCTAGTTGTGGCAGGGTACAGCGTGCTCGCGAGGCTGGTGCTCAAATCGTTCAGTCCCGCGGAGATTACGTATGTCATGCTGGGCATTTCCTTTCTTTCGTTCCTTGCCGCTTCGCTTGCCGGACATACAGCCGCAGGTACGCTCGATCACTTGTTCTCTCCGCTTGCCAGCGGTACGTTTATCGTGGCCATCCTCTATCTTGGCGTCTTGTCCACACTGGTTACGGCGCTTAGTTCAAACTATGCCTTGTCCAGAATCGAAGCGTCCAGAATGAGCGTATTCTTCAATCTATCGACGATTGTGTCTATCGCTGCCGGAGCGCTTTTGCTTGGGGAGGAAGTCAGAATGTATCATATCGCCGGTTCTGCGCTTATTATTGCCGGTGTCATGGGGACCAATCTCCTCGGGGAGAAAAGGGTCCCCACGCAGCGCAAAGCGATGTGGCGGGGGTAGATGGCTCGGCAAGTCAAGTGTTGAAAGAAAATAAAGAAGCGCGAATAGAGACAATGCAGCGTGGGCACTGGAGCGCGGGGCCGACTACCTCGACGGCGCCATCGCCGCTACACCGCCGCAGGTCGGAAGACTGGACACCACAATTTTCACATCGGGTACAAAATCCGCCTACCAAAAGAGTGAGCCGCTGCTCAAGAGCTTGGCCGGAAATGTCCCTTATCTGGGAGAAAAGGTCAGCGCGGCTTCCTCGACGGACTTGGCATTTCTCTCGACGCTGTTCGGTTCGATGATGGGATTCTTTCATGCAGCGCGTATCCTTGAATCCGATGGCCTTCGCGTAGATGAATTCGGATCGATGATCTCTGCAATATCTCCAGCAATGGGAGAAATGATCAAATACGAGGGAGATATCATCCAAGCCAATACGTTCGATCAACCGCAAAGCTCTCTTAACACCTGTATGGTTGCGGTAAAATTGTTCGTGGAACAAGCGAGGGAAGCCGGAATCAACGCCGAATTTCCAACTTTCGCCTTAGGTCTTTTCCAGAAAGCATTGGATGCAGGTTACGGAAATAAGGAGCTCGGCGCGCTTGTCAAAGTGCTGCGTTAGAAGCAGACTCCATGCAAACAAACCCCTCTTCATCGTTGAGAAGCTTCAAGCACATGACCGGCCACGTAGAAGAAAAGGTAAATAGCCAGAACATAGATAGGGGCAAGCAGCCTGGACAAAGCTGTCTCGCTCCTCCTATGGTTCTTATAGCGCCGATTTCCCGTCCATTACGCTTACGCAAATCTCCGAGTGCTTTCACAACCTCTTTTTAATGCGTACTCGAATCCCGTTTTTAGGCCGCAGTGTAATCGAAGGTTCCGGAAGAACATCATGCCCCTGATCGAGTTCAATATGGAACTTTTGAATAATTGAAGCGAGTAACAATGTGGCTTCCATCATTGCAAAATTATTTCCGATGCAGACTCGCGGTCCTGCGCCAAAAGGAAAATAAACATAGGAGGGCAAACTTTTTTCAAATTCGGGCGACCAACGATCGGGAATAAAAGAATCTGGTTCATTAAAATACTCCGCGTGCCGGTGCATTACCCACTGACTCATTGCCACTTCACAGCCTGCCTGCAAACAATATCCATCAATCCAAACATCCTCAATCGGTTCACGAGAGATATACCAAGCAGGCGGGTATAATCTCATCGATTCATTAATGATTGCTTTCGTATAGGGAAGAAGCGGAATATCGGATAATGAAGGAGCTCTTCCTTGCAATACTTTCCCCAACTCAGCAACTAATTTCTTCTCTGTATTCGCATGTTGAGCAAGCAAAAAAATCGTCCACGATAAAACATTAGCCGTTGTTTCATGACCGGCAAGAAATAATGTCATCACTTCATCCCTTAATTGTTTGGGGGTCATCCTTTTCCCGTCATCATCTTGTGCTGCGATCAGCATGGAAAGAAGATCCCCTCGATCCCAATTCTCCGCTTCTCGATATCCAATAATGTCATATATCGCTTGATCCAATTGTGATATGCTTTCCATAAGACGCTTATTTCCAGGTACTGGGATGGGAAAAGGCATTCTTTCGAGCAACATCCGAGTAATACTTGTATACTGCTTAACGTATTCATGAATTACTTGATTAAGCGCCTTGCCGACATGATTTGACCCCTGATATTGCGGTTCCTGCAGATCGATATCGAAAAGTGTTTTTGCGACTATATCCATGGTACACCGCATCATCTCTTCATGAACATCAAGCATTTGGCCGTCGTTCCAGTTGCGAAGCATTCTGTCGGCATACTGAGTCATGGTATCCGCATATTTTTCAATGCGATGTTTATGAAAAGCCGGTTGCGATAATCTCCGTTGCCTCAACCAGAAATCTCCTTCGCTTGTAAGCAGTCCATTGCCCAGCACCATACTCAGGATCCGATCACGATGATACCCTTTTGCGAATAATCGCTGCGAGTTCGAGAGGACAAACTGAATATCCTGCGGACGACTTATAATATAGGTTTCGCGATCTTTTTCTAATCGCACCCTAACAACAGGACCATATTTTTCCGCACAATTCCTAAAAAAATCATGCGGCTTTGAACCGACTTCATACAGGTTGCCGATAAAAGGGATTTCTTTAGGACCCGGTACTTTTTTCGTCATTTTCATACCTCCGTTTTCTTTATGACTCATGAAGTACTTGTTCATCTAATGTGACAACGTCATTTAAATCGGCAAATAGTTCAGTAGGCTGGAACAACTCTTCAATATGAAATACGCCTGGCGGATGCTGCCCTCCATACACTTTTTTCGCCACATACGAAGCAACTCTCCCTGTTACGTAAAACTCCTTTTCTCCACGAATCGAACCTTGATAGCGTACATGATGACCATTTATTTTCCCCGCAACATCAGCTTTTGCTACATATATTTCCGATCCCCACTGCGATTTTTCGAAAAGATCCACGACCTTTCTTCGGATAAAGGGATTTTGTAATAACCGAATAATCCCTGTTCGTTTCAACACTGCTATTAGGTTTGTCATCATTACCGAATCGAAACAGAGCCGTGTCGACACAGAGGAAATACCCAACGTCCGAGGCAAAACGTGCTGATCGGAAAAGTTGAACCGATATGCTGTTCTGCGTCCTAATTTCGACGGAAAATCCGTTATCATTCCATCGGAAAAACTAGTCACTTGTTTTTTGCTTCCTTGCTCAACAACAGGATAAACGGCACTCAGATTATCCACCGTCCATTCAATAGCCGCACGCCCATGCGCATCACCTAAACCTAACAAAATATAAATATCTGCACGATCAACTATATCCAACAAGGCGTTGCCTTGCTTCACAAGCATGTTGGTTATGCCGGGCGACAAACCGACACTCAGTACTGCAGTTGATTGCGGGGAACGAATTTCTTGAATTTTCGCCATTACCGAATAGTCCGCCGTAACATCGATATAATCGACACGATGTTTAAAACATGCTTGAACAAAATCAGTACTTTGGATATCCAGGCACATGATAACGAGGGAAACACCCTGGAAGAAATCGTCTGAAATCCGTTCATTCACATCAAGTTGCATCGGTAACACTTTCCTGTCCGTATCAATCGAAAACTGTTCCGCCTTTTGAAAATCCCGTCCCGCAGCGAATACCTTATAAGGATAAGCTCTTCCTAATTCTTCGCAAATCACTTTGCCAACCTTTCCGTATCCGCCGACCACTATGATTTTTTTCTTCAATTAAAAACCACCCGACTTTTAATTTAGTAACTAAACTAAATGGGTAAAAAAAATTACTTCTGTAAATGAGTGCAGAGCTTCTCTAAGCAAATCTCAAAAATTTCAATTTCCTGTTCATTTAATTGGGAGCTTAACTCCCGATAGAAATCCAAGTGCATCTCTTCATGAGCTCGAAAAGCACTTTTCCCGACTTCTGTTAAAGATACAATGATACTTCTTGAATCCTCAGGATTTGGTGTTCGCTTCACCAAATGTTTTTCTTCCAGACGTAAGATGATTTGTGTTACAGCCCCCTTGGTTACTTGAAGGCGATCGGCGAGTTCACTCATTAGTACACCTCCTTCTGTGCCAATCGCATCAATGGTATGAATCTCACTCGGCGTTAATGGTCCAGCCTTTCCGAATGTACGAGGTTGTTTTTCTAAACGCTGGATTTGCATAATGAGTTTACTAAGGTTCTGGATACTTGATTTTGAGTAATTCTCATTGTTCTGTCGCATGTTTTTAGTTTAGCAAATAAACTAAATGTTTTCAAGAGTTCGTCAAAATATAGGTGGTGGCAGGTTACTGCGACCAGCCGTTAAGTTTTCATAAACATAGTAATTGATTCAGCGATTGTCATATTGGATGTTCACATAGACGAACACCTTCTTATCCGGGCTATAGTCGTCGTCCGAATGTCCCTTAATCCTCCATACTGCCGCGTAACCTTCTTGCACCTCGGCAGCGCTGTTCTCGGCACCACTTGAGGATTTCGTCGTCTTAACCGGCAGTCGCTTACCCTCGCCCACGGTCTCCAGGCTCAGGTCATAGTCTTCCCCTTCCGGTGAGACCATGGAAACCTTAACGACTCCATGGAAACCTTCAGGGGGGCTCCAAAATCCGCTCAACTCATGTCCCGGGGACGAAATGTACCCGTAATATAACGCAAATTTATAATTTGATCCGCCTTCTTGATACGTTTTGGAATCGGAAAGCTGGAGTTGGTACGGATGAATCTGAAACAATGAACTGCCGTCGATCCGGTACCATTCGCCATCCCGGTCTTGCAACTCTCCCGAACCGCTGAAGGAATACAAGAGCTTGCTCTCTTCGGCGGAATAAAGGGAAGTGGAGCCTTTAAACGTGTACGCTACCGTTCCGTCCGGTGCCAGCTTCTTGATGGCGAGGGGAGTGCCGTCCCCGGGGGTTGCAAACACTTGTTTTTTCGCGCCTTCCGGAGACCGGACATACAAGATCCAACGATCCTTGTCCGCATCGTACTCCTTAAAGGCGATCCATCCGTTGTTGATTCGGTATGCCGCCCTATGGTCGGACTCGGAGTCGGGACTGTGGGTTAGCGTCATGATTTCGTCATCTGCGCCGCGTACCTGGAGCTCCCACTTGGAATCAAGCGTGAGTGCTTTGTAGACGATGTTTTTTCCGTCGGTCAAAGCCCCGGAGTATGCCTGATAGTTCCCTGAAGGCTCGTATGACGTCAACGTGCCGTCGGGCAGCAACTTGTAGAGCTTGTAGGGCCCCGATGTATACATTGGATCCGTATAAACCACCGTTCCGTCCGCCAACAGATCATATTGGACGGTTTCTGGAAATTCATAATGAGTCGGATTTGTCCAGTGCGTATTTGTAGTCAGATTCGCAACAAGGCCGTCAAATAGCACAATATTCCCGTTTACATCGAGCGGGATCCCCCATGACTCATGATACTCCCAAGGTTGATACGCGCCGTCCTTCCAATAAACAGCAAAGTTACCGCCTCTTGTCGACATGGAATAGACAACGCCGTCAGCGGTCAGATCCGCTGACCGATAGCTTAAATCGTACCCGGTTGCATCGTCAACCTTTACTTGGCTTTTATCCCTACGGTCGTACAGCCAAAGCGCTTCACCAAGAGTGGGTGATTTCCATATCCAAAGAATTCGGTTTTGGTCGAAATCCACAATGGTTCCGTCAACCTGGAAAAGGAGCGTTTCATCTTTCGTTCCAGCAGTCGTGACCGTCACGTCTTTTTTCACACTTTGGTTGCCATCGGCATCGACGGCGATCAGTGAAAAGAGGTAGGATGAATTTGAAGACAACCCCTTCACTTCATAGTTGTTCGCATCCCCGTTCAGGGTAGCGAGCAGCGTGTTTTCTTGGTATACCAAGTACTTGTCTACACCCGTTTCATCCGTCGCCGGCTGCCAATTCAGCCGTACACTGCTATAGGTCACATCAGTAACCGTCAGCCCGTCGCCTTCAGGCCACTCCGGCGCCCCGAATTGAACTTGAAGGGGAATAAAACGGGCTGTCTTTGTTCCATCGCCGAGTTGGCCAAAATCATTCTTTCCCCACGTCCAGACGGTACCGTCGCCTTTGACAGCCATACTATGCTGAGAACCTGCAGCGATGTCGACAACCGAACTGAGATCCTGTACTTGAACGGGCCAACCGTTTCCATACCCCCTTGGATCAAAATCATGGTTTCCCCAAACCCATACCGTTCCATCGCTTTTAAGTGCCAAACTATGCCCATAACCCGCAGCAACGTCGATCACCGAACTGAGATTCTGTACTTGAACAGGAGTATATTGGGGGTAATAACTTCCATCGCCCAGTTCACCGCTAAAATTCGTTCCCCACGCCCATGCGGTCCCATCGCTTTTTATTGCCAAATTATGGTGCCAACCTGAAGCAATGGCTGCCACCGAACTTAGACCCTGCACTTGAACGGGAGTAACACTGTCTATGGAACTTCCATTGCCGAGTTGTCCAATATCATTCCTTCCCCACGCCCAGACGGTGCCGTCGTTTTTGAGCGCCAAGCTATGGGGATTGCCCGCAGAGACGGCGATAACCGAATCGAGACCCTGCACTTGAACGGGAGTATAACGGTCTATCGTAGTTCCATCCCCAAGTTGGCCAGATGCATTATTTCCCCACGCCCAGACGGTGCCATCGCTTTTGAGTGCCAAACTCTGCGCGTAATTCGCAGCAATGCCGATCACCGAACCGAGATCCTCTACTTGAATAGGAGTATGACGTTCTGTCGTGCTTCCGTCGCCGAGTTGCCCATAGTCATTAGATCCCCACGCCCATACCGTTCCGTCGCTTTTGATTGCCAAACTATGGCTTTCTCCTAAAGCAATGGCTGTCACCGAACTTAGACCCTGCACTTGAACGGGCGTAGAACTCTCTGACGTGCTTCCTTCGCCGAGTTGTCCGCGCTCATTGCTTCCCCACGCCCATACTGTTCCGTTCTCATTCAGAGCGAAAGTATGGCGTCCTCCTGCAACCATCGTTACACCCGATTTCGAATTCTCTGCTAACACCGCGGTATCGGACTCGGCGGCTGCCTGAAAGGGCAGAAGCAGCGTCAGCATTAGCAAACCACAAACCAAAAGCATAAATTCTCGTCTCATTCGTTTTCCCTCCAAATGGATGTCTCTCTCCAATCTACCATAATCAGGAAAATACGAAATGACTCTAGAGAACCATACTCATTTTAAGTTATTGTGATTTTATGTGAAATGGATAGGGATAATTTACCAGTCTATGCGTGCGGATGGCGGAGTGAATCTCTCTTCAAGCTCGAGTTTTTACATTCCCCTTCTGCAAAAATCCTAAATCGTTCCGATAGCACATCGAGCCTCCTTGCATGTTCATGATAGATTTGATAATACCCCGCGGGCATTCTATTTTCATTGGGAGGCTATGATAAATAATAACCCGGCGTTTTGTAAATTTTTTGTTCTTTGCGCCCGGAAGTCCTCATTTCCTATACAATAAAAACATTCGGTTCATTCAGGAGGCCAAGCTTATGAGGTCATTTTCGAAGGAAGAAAAAAGCTGGATGTGGTATGACTGGGGCCATTCCGCCTACTCCATCGTCATTTCGACGGCCGTCTTCCCGCTCTTCTACAAAGCGGCGGCTGCGGACGCCGGCGTTAGCGCCGCGAATTCTACGGCTTATCTGGGATATGCGATTGCGATTTCGACGTTTATCCTTGCCCTGCTAGGTCCGATCTTGGGCACGATTGCCGATTATCAAGGGTTCAAAAAAGCGTTTTTCGCCGGTTTCAGCATGCTCGGCATCGTCGCCACTGCGCTGCTCACGTTTATTCCGAACGACAATTGGGAACTGCTGCTCGTCTGTTATATGTTCATTGCGATTGGCTCGGCGGGCTCCAATGTGTTCTACGATGCCTTCCTCGTGGACGTCACCGACGACGAACGGATGAACAAGGTGTCCGCCCGCGGATTTGCGATCGGATATATAGGGAGTACGATTCCTTTTATCATCAGCATTGCGATCATTCTTCTTGCCGGGCAAGAGGTTCTGCCGATCTCCGTCACGGCGGCGAGCCAAATCGCATTCTTCATTACGGCACTCTGGTGGGGCGCTTTCACCCTGCCCATGCTCCGCAACGTGCGCCAGAAGCATTACTTGAACCGCGAGCCTCGCATCGTCGCGAACAGCTTCAAGCGCCTCTACGAGACTTTAAAGCAAATCAAGCAGCATCGCGCGATTTTCCTGTTCTTGCTAGCTTATTTTTTCTACATCGACGGCGTCGGGACGATCATTACGATGTCCACCGCCTATGGGACCGATCTGGGCATCGAATCGACGGATTTGCTCATCATATTGTTCGTCACGCAAGTCGTCGCTGCTCCGTTCGCGATGTTGTACGGGCGTCTGGCGGACCGGTTCTCGGGCAAAATCATGCTATACGTCGGAATCTGCGTCTATATCATCGTATGTATCTACGCGTATTTCATGAAGTCGGCGTTCGACTTCTGGGTGCTTGCGATGCTGGTCGCCACCTCGCAAGGCGGCATTCAGGCGCTTAGCCGGGCTTACTTCGCGCGGATGGTGCCGAAAGAGAACGCTAACCGGTTTTTCGGTTTTTATAATATTTTCGACAAGTTCGCTTCGGTTCTTGGCCCCCTTCTCGTCGGCGTAACCGCGCAGCTCACCGGCCACACGAGCATGGGCGTATTCAGTCTCGTCATCCTGTTCATCGTAGGTATCGTCATTCTCATGCGAGTGCCGGAGCCGGGGACGGGACAGGCGGTCGGCTTCTCGGGCGCGCATGGCGACAAGACGAGCGGGTTGAACTAGTCACCGGAGGTTTTTTAGTTGCTCTTGATCAATAAAAGGGCAGGTCTATTCAGGAGGTGGTTAAATGGATTCTCGAAAAGAAACACCTGAAGAACGAATAGAACGTTTAAGAAAAGAAGAATTAAAAAATAATCCCTTTGGTGCGTTTAGCGATGGAGTAAATCGTGCTGAATTTGGAAATTCAGCTGGATTATTGGGCGGTTTAGGATGGAAAGGAACTGGATCTATAATTTTATTATTGGTATTAGGTTATATCATTTGCAAATGACTAAATTAAAAATAATAGGGACGACAACACATTCTTCACCACTCGCTGGAGCTAAAGGATACAAGAGCTTAACGGTCGTATCGATTAACGGCGACGGCGAGCAGATCGAAATGAGATAGGGGGCAGCGGAATGCTGCATATCGAATTGCTGCCGCAAGAGATTCGCCGTTATACGGAAGGTAGCGTCGTCTCGGCGCTAAAATTGAAGCGCCGCTCGTCCGTCTACCGCATTGCGGGTTCGGACGGCGCATACTGTTTAAAAATCGCGCATGCTCGCGAACGATTACAGCGGGAAGCAGACATGTTGCGGTTTCTCGCGGGGGTCAGACTTGCGCCGCAGCCGATTTGCTTCGAGTCAGACGGGGAGCGAGAATATCTGATCTTGGAAATCGTCCCCGGACATGACGCAGCGGATAACCGTTATTTGGCGGATCCGGCCAAGCTTTGCGAAACGTTTGCGGAAAGCTTGACCCGGCTGCACAGCCTGAAGACGGAGAATTGCCCGACCGAGAATGGACTGGAGGATATGGTCCGAAGAGCGGAAGATAACTTCCGCAACGGTCGCTGCGACCGTTCGTTGCTTCGATATCTCGACTGCGCCGATCCGGCCGCCGCATTCGACGAGTTGACAGCGATTGTTCGTCATGCGGGCTGGGAAAGGGAAGTCGTAATTCACGGCGATTATTGTCTGCCGAACGTCATGCTTCATCATTGGCGGTTATCGGGTTTCATCGACGCGGGCTATGGCGGCGTCGGCGATCCGCATTACGACTTGTTCTGGGGCATGTGGTCGCTTCAGTTCAACCTGGGAGACGCTCGGTGGACGCATCGGTTTCTTGATGCGTACGGCCGGCATCTAATCGACCCTGTCCGGCAACGTCTTTGCGGGCTGGTATCAGCCTTTAACGGGTTTCGCGGACAAGATTACTACACTGCGGAATAATAATGTGATTTCTAACGGGTAAGCATATGGGTAAAGACGATTCTTAAAAGCGTTTCTTATCTACATACAATACTAGTTCTCTTCGGTTTGAAGGTGCTTTTCGGGATGGCTTCTAACCGCATGCGTTTGCCCCAACTCATAATCCAGCGTTCTACAGCATAGGCATACATAATATGAATGTAGATAGCGGTGTATCTTGTATCTTTCTTGAAAGGATCTGATGGTATTGAGGATCTACATTGCGAGTGATGGCGATACTCTCACCAACATCGCAAAAAAATATGATATCGAAATGGAACAGCTCTCCTCCCTTAATCCACATCTTACCGATCCTTATCCAGATATCACCGGCTTACAAATAAAACTTCCTTCCCGGGCACCCTTCAGCAAACCCTCGGCTCCCCTTCACGTTTGTCCAGTGGAACCGTTACCGGAGTATCTGGATCATTGGATTCCCCTTACCTCCCTGGAACAGATGGCCCGTACGCATTATGATGTGATCATTGTCGGCACAGGCGCCGGGGGCGGAGCGGTCCTTTGGCGTTTATGCGAAAAATGGGGAAAAAGCGGGAAACGAATAGGAGTTATTGAAGCCGGTGATCTTTTGCTGCCGACAAACGCCCAAAACATTGCGACTTTGGATGCCGAACGATATGTTAAATATTGGAGGAACCCTAAGTTTTGGAAAAAGATCGGGGAGTCGCAGCCTGCATGTCCGATCCCCGAATTTACAGACGCATCGTTTCCCGTGGCTTTTCAGCAGTTTTTAGCTTTAGGCGGAAGAACGTTGATTTGGAACGCGGTATCTCCCCGTATGCACCCTGCCGAAATCATGAAGTGGCCCGTTTCTTTAAAAGAAATGGATTACTACTATCGCATTGCCGAAAAAGTGATGAGTGTGACTCGAAACTACTCCCGGGGGTCATTGTTAACGCAAACGCTTATCGAACGTCTTCAGGCGCAGGGATTTCCTGAAGCCGATGACATGCCGGTAGCTGTCGATCTTGAACAAACCAAGTATGGAGAACTTCATTCGAATGTATTTTTTAGTTCGATGTTATTTCTTGCGCGAGCCTTGAATCGGCGGTCATTCGATTTAACGGTGAGAACCAGAGCCGTTCAGGTGCTGACGGAACAAGGGAGAGCGGCCGGCGTCAGGGTCATGTCTCCGGATAAAAAATCTTATGATATCTCAGCAGAAACGGTAGTTCTATCCACAAG
The DNA here is from genome assembly GCF_000422465.1 of Paenibacillus harenae DSM 16969. Classification (GTDB taxonomy): domain Bacteria; phylum Bacillota; class Bacilli; order Paenibacillales; family Paenibacillaceae; genus Pristimantibacillus; species Pristimantibacillus harenae. The sequence continues at coordinate 117,396 of NZ_AULV01000017.1, forward strand.
CACGCTGGAAACTCCACGCATTTTACTGAACTCGGGGATCACAGGCGAGGCGGTCGGCCATTACCTGACCAATCATTCGAGAGTAGTTGGCAATGCAATCATAAGCCGGCTTGCATTTCCGGAAGTCTTAGGCGCACTTAGCATTTTAATACCCCAAACGGAAGAACGCCCCTATCAAATACAGATGTACGGTCCTGGTCAATATTACTGGTATCATTATAAAACAAAACCTCTGCAGCAGGAATGGGGAGTCGATTTTCAAGCATCAGGTAAGGTCGAATCGCGATATGAAAATTACGTTTCTTTGGATCCCGGGAAAAGGGATGAGTTTGGAATGCCGGAGCTGAAGGTTTGCTTCTCCTATAGTGATCGTGATCTTGAAATTATCCGCCAAATGGCTGAAGGCGTAAAACAGGCGAGTCATGCCATAAATGCTTCCTTACTTTCAAACGGCGGATCGGAAGTCTGTCTTAGACTGCCGGGTGAAGAAATACATGAGATGGGCACCTGCCGCATGGGAGATGATTCAAGCCATGCAGCAGTGAACCGCTATGGCGAAGTCTTCGGCGTATCAGGTCTTTTTGTGGCTGACAATAGTGTCATCCCCGCCAGCGGCGCGGCCAATCCAACGCTCACCACCGTCGCTTTGGCTATTCGTACAGCAGATTATATCCGGCAAAGGGATAGATGAAGAGTGAAGGAGACGGGGGTAGTCAGGGCGGCGAGATGAACGATAAGGGTGTGATTTCCATTCGGATTTATGTGGCAGACCAAAGCGATACGCTTAGAAAAATTGCTCAGAAGTTTCACATCAACCTATCGGATCTGATATCGTTAAACTACCGGATTCAAGGTCCGGATCGTCCTCTTACCGGATCTCCCGTTTATCTTCCCCTCGCCGCTTCCGAGGGGAGGGCCTATTCGGGACCCGGCTGTTCCCACGTAACTCCCGCCCCGGTTTCCGAGGGATCCTGGATACCGACAAGCTCCTTGGAGGAAATGAGTCAAACCGAATATGATGTACTTATCGTAGGCACCGGGCCGGGAGGAGGAGCGGTACTCTGGCGATTGTGCGAACAATGGAGGAACAACGGCAAGAAGATCGGTATCGTCGAAGCGGGAAATCTGCTCCTGCCGACTCATGCGCGAAATATCGAAACCATGGGCTATAAGCGTTGGTTAGACTTGGCGTATAACAGTCCGCGTTTCAAAATTCCGGTCTCCGGCACAGCTTTTCGGCAGCTCATCGCTGTCGGAGGCAGGTCATTGGTCTGGTCGGGGGTTAGTCCACGCATGTATCTCACTCCCGAGCAATGGCCGGTACCTGGGTGGGAGATGGACATGTACTACAATATCGCCGAACAAGCCATGAATGTTACAACTGGATATACCGAAGGATCCCCGATGAACCAGCTATTACTCAACCAACTTCGGAACGGCCCGTATCCCGCGGCGGTGAACGAGCCGCTGGCCGTTGATTTGGAACCGACCAGGTACGGCGAGATTCACTCTAACGTCTTTTTCAGCTCGATCTCGTTTCTCGCCGAAGCGCTGTATCGAAAGCCGTACGATTTGGCTGTGCTGGCACGCGCCGTACAAGTGGTAACCGAACAAGGGCGCGTCGCGGGCGTTCATGTGATGACACAAGATAAACGATCCTATGTCTTGAAAGCGAAAACAGTCGTCTTGAGCGCAAGCACTTTTGGAACTCCGCGCATCCTTCTCCATTCAGGGATCCGAGGGAATGCGATCGGCCATTATCTAACCAATCACTCGGCGGCCGTCGGAACAGCCAAATTCAACCGCAAGGATTATCCGTATGTATTAGGTCCGATAGGCCTATTAATTCCCGAAACCGAGAAGGTTCCTTACCAAGTGGTAGTGGAAGGACCGATCGGTTATCAGTTTTATCATGACAAACAAATCCCTTTCCAAGAAGAAATGGATTTGTTCATAGCCGGTTTCGGTACGGTTCAACCGCGGTACGAAAACAAAATCACGCTCGATCCGTGCAGACGCGACGAATACGGCATGCCTGAGCTTCGAATTCACTTTGATTATAATGAAGCGGAAAGGGCCATTCTTGGGCAGGCAGCGGAAGAGGTCAAACGGGTTTCGTCCGTGATAGGAGCCCGGCTCGTCTCTTTGGAGCTCAGAGAGCCGATCGCCGGCGACCATGAAGCCGGTACCTGCCGGATGGGCGACGATCCAGACACCTCTGCAACCGACCGGTACGGGCAAATTCATGGCGTACCAGGTCTCTATGTAGCGGATAACAGTATTTTCCCGGTTATGGGCGCGGCGAATCCGACGCTCGCGATGGTGGCTCTAGCCATACGCACGGCGGATTATATCATCCGGCAGCTCAAATAAGACCTTATTCATTTCTACTCGAAAAGAAGAAGGCCGTACGACGCGGCCTTCTTCTTCGTTTCCGATGCCTATGAGTTAGCTCTGCCTCATGACGGCTTCGATATCTGCGGCTAACTGCAGCAAAATATCCGCCTGCCCGTCGGTAATCTTCTTCCCTCTCTGCGCCTCCACGCTGTTCACGAAGGCCCGCAGCATGCTAAGCGCCGCGTGGTCGCCGCCTTTCTTAGCTTTCTCCGTGATGTTCAGCAGATTGACCGCCAGTTCCTGTTGAACGGATGATTCGATGTGCTGTCGGATATAATCGATTAATTCTTTCACCAGCTCGGCAAGCGATACGTCCTGGACGACGATCGTTACGCTCTCGCTAGCTTCCAGCTCCCCGTCACCGGCGCCCATAACGACGGTGTAGGTTCCGGATTGCGTAAAGCCCGGCGTCCATGTCAGCTTCGCGGCTGCCGAATCGAATACCGCCCCGGCTGGGAGATTGCTTGCGCTGTAAGTGACCGCATCCTCATTCGGGTCTGCCGCCTGAAGGACAAACTCCAGCTTCTTTCCTTCCTTAACCGTCTGATTCCCGGGCGGTGCCAGCACAGGTGCGGCATTCAATACGGTTACCGTTATAGTTGAGACCGAAACGTTCCCGCTGCTGTCTCTGGCAGAGAACGCGACGACGGTATCTCCTACCGGATAAAGCAACGGAGCGTCATTCGTAACCGCCACCGTGCCGTCTACCAAGTCAGCTGCAGTTGCTTCATCCAAGGTAACGGCGGTCATCTTCGCTGTTGCTGTGACGGTTTTATTAGACGGTGCCGTCACTTGAGGAGCCGTCGTATCCGTGACGGCGATGCTCTGCCGCGCCGTACTGATATTGCCGAAGCTGTCCGCCGCGGTCCAGGTTACGGTTGTCGTTCCGAGCGGAAAGTCGGCAGGCGCATCGCTGGTAACCGTTACCGGGGATTCATCGGACGCGGCCGCCGTTCCGATATCGACGGTTGTTCTAAACCCGGTCGCCTCGACGGTCAGGTCATCCGGCGGCGTGAGCACGGGCGGCATCGTATCTGGCGTTGGTGTCACAGTTGGCGTCTGACTCGGTGTTGCAGTTGGTGTTGGTGTTGGCGTTGGTGTTGGTGTTGGCGTTGGTGTTGGTGTTGGCGTCGGTGTTGGTGTTGGTGTTGGTGTCGGTGTAGCCGACGGCGACGGATTTTTCTGTATCAGCTCAAAATCGTCAAAATAAACCTCGCCCGCAGCGGAGCGTTTGTACATGAATATGGTAGCGGCTGTGTTCGCGCTTCCCGTTGTGAAGGTGTATTCCTTCCGCGTGTACTCCACATCTGTGGCTTGTACGAATACCGTCCGTTCGTAGCTGCCGAAATCCCGCACTCCGAACTCCCCGGAGCCGTCGCCCGCCGTCTTGGCCCATGCCGATAGCGTGTAGGTCGTATTCGGCGTCAACCCGGTTACCCGCTGCTCAATGCCCCCGTACCTTGTAGACAGTCTGGCCGCATACGTCCCCGTCCGCGCATTCGAATTCACGATGGCCGACTGATTAAAATGCGTGTTCCACCCCGTGAAGTCTCCGGTCTCAAACCCGGGGTTGGCTAATAAATTGTTGACGGACACCACTTGAACGGTACATATCGCCGTCTTGGCGCCGTCGGCCGTCGTCACGGTAATCACGGCTGTACCTAGTCCTGCCGCCGTTACATTCCCATTAGCATCGACAGTCGCTGCGGCAGCATTGTCCGTGCTCCAGGTTACCGCTTTATTAGCCGCATTGGCCGGCAGGACGGAAGCCGTCAGCGCGGAGGTCTCGCCAACCCTCAGGCTTAAAGCGGATTTATTCAGCGTAACCCCGCTTACAGGCACCGGTGTCGGCGTTGGCGTTGGGGTCGGCGAAGGCGGCGGTTCGATTCCTTCCGTTATAATATGGAAATAATCGAAATCCGCGGTAAGGCCCGTTCCCGCGCATACGATCAGGCCGATTTTCGGATCGGCGAGATTAGCGGTCTGCGTGGTCCATACCTGGGTGTAAGCAACGCCGTCAGCCGAATAATAGCCGCTGTAGGTGCTGCCGTATTTGACAATGCGCAGATACAATTCCGTTGACGCGATCGGATCCGCAATCTCGACATGCTCGCGAACCGAATTGATCTGCTTCGTGAATTGGATTTGATTACCGTCGCCGTACAGACGCGTCATCCGGAAATACGTGGTGTCGTCCACATAGACGATCAACCCGCCCTGCGACCATCTGGATGAAGGCTTGCCGTCCATCTTCGTCTCAATCATCCAATCCCCTTCCGGCGCGCCGGTCAGCAAAATATTTCTCGCCGTCGCCCCGCCGTCCACGATATCGCCCGCTTCGCTGACGATTCGCATCGAGCCGGGCTTTGCGCTCAGCGACCAGTTGGCGTTGTTCTCCCTGATCCAGTTCCATTGCCCGTTCAGCTCGGGCGCGTTGAACTCATCGTTCGATCCTTCCGTGAATATCGGGCCTGTCGGTCCGCCCGGCGCTGCGCTGAATTGGAACAATTCCAGGTCGTCGAAATAAACGTCCCCGCTTCCGCCGCCTTTATACAAGTAGATGAGCGCGCTTGTCTGGGTGCTGCCCGTCGTAAACGTAAGCTCTTTGCGGGTGTACCCGGTTCCGGAGATATGAACGTCTTTGGCGGTGCCGCCATAGTTTTTGACGCCGAATACCGCACCGCCGCCGCCTGCGCTTTTGCCGTAAGCATACAATTTGTAAATCGTATTCGGGTACAGACCGGTGACCGTCTGCTCCGCCCCCGCGGTAGCTCCCGTCAGCTTGGCGGCATAATTTCCGGTATGGGCATTGCCGGTTTCGATAGTGACCCCGTTGTAATGGATCGGCCAGCTGGTGAAATCCCCTGTTTCGAAGCCGGGATTTTTCAGCAGGTTCTCCTCTTGCGGAGGCTCGGGCAGCGGCGGAAGGTTGTTCGGGTCAAGCCCCGGGCCTTCGTAAGCGCCGATATTCGGCGCCGTATCCGCAGGCACCGGATTGCCGAAGTAGTCCCGGCCGCCGTTGCCCGCGATCAGCTTGCCCGCTCCGATGGCCGGAGAGGTCGAGAGCAGCTGGTAGCCGATCACGGTATCCTTGCCGATCCCGCCGGAGCCCGGCGAGGCGAGCATCGGATCTGCCGTTATTTTGTAAGGATCCGCCGGTTCGCTGGCCGGATGATTGCCGTAGAACAGATTGTTCTCGAACACATTATTGGTGCTCCCGCCGAAGCTGTATCCGCCCGAACCCAAATTATAGATGAGATTGTTGTAGAAGAACGTGTTCTTGGCGTAACCGCCCCAATTCAAATAATCGACGACCTTGGCATTCGAGTATTTGGGCAAATAGACGGTATTGTTATAAATATGCGTCGTATCCGGCGTTCCGCTGAAGTTAAACACGGCGCCGCTGTCGTTCTGGCTAATGTTGTACCGGATCGTCGTATTCGTGTTGGCGTTGCTCGCCACCGTGCCGTCATTCACGACCAGGAAAGCGCCGCCCGCATTGTTATGGCTGTAGTTGTATTGGATGACGGTGCCGTCGCTCTTGTAATCCGCGTCATAGGCCATGGCATCGCCGCCCGGCGCCGTGTTGTAAACCTCGTTAAATTGAATGACCGAATTTTTGTTCGAAAACACCCATAAAGGCACATGATAGCCGCTGGCCCTCAAATGCGTATCGTACACGACATTGTTCTCGATCAAGCCCCCGGTGCTGTCCAGGATGAAGGCGCCGTCAGCGGCGATATCGTAGATCACGTTGCCCGTTACCCGGAAGCCGGAGGAATACTGCTTCTGTGCGCCGTAGATGTAGACGCCTACGCTGTCGAGCGAATAAATTTTGCTGTTTCTAACCACGACATCCGATACGTGATAGTCCCAATTCGTTCCCCAGACGATGATCCCGCCGTTATGGGCGTAGTCGGAGGAAACCTGTCCTTTGACATGATGGATCTCCAAATTTTCAAACAGGAAATGCTTATACACCTTGGGATTGGTCCACGTTCCGCTGCTGCCGTCGACATGAATGCCCCTGCGCGCCGCCGGCGTCGCCGCGTTGTTGGTAATTTCGAGATTGCGGACCTCCCACTGCTCCTGATTGTAAAAGTATACCGCGGCGTTCGCGCCTGCTCCCGCGATCAACGGTTTAGGGCCGTCTCCATAGCTGTCGATCGTAATGGGATTCCCTTCTGTACCCGAGCCCTGGGGAGACAGCGTACCTGTCCATACGCCGCCCGTCTTGAACAAAATGCTGTCGCCCGGTTGAAACACCGTGCCGTTCACTTTCTCCAGCGTCTTCCATGCCGAGGCGGGAGCCGTTCCGGCAGACGTATCGTCCCCGTTCAGCGAGTCGATATAATATACCGTTCCCGATCCCGCTGCCGCCTGAACGGTTGCCGGTGCGGTCCCCGTCACGATGCTGGCCGCCAATACGGCGATGGCCAGAAACACGCTCATAAACCTGAATCTCTTCATTATCTTCACACAAATTGCCTCCTTTTCGTATTTGGTCTTCTATCCAAGTGAAAACGGCTCACGCCGTCCTGCCTGGCGGCACAAGTTTAACGATTCCTTTCATTCAGCGAAAAGTAACCGCTTTCAAGATCGGCCTTATTGAAGCTTCACCTTATCCCATTCATCCTGATGGACCGTAACCACCGCCTCCTCGATGAGTTTGTTCAAATAAGCGGCATAGGCATCCTCCATATAACTGGTCCAAACGACGCTCTCATTTCCCTCAAAGCCGATGTGCCCGGCCGCTTCCCTCTCGGTTATCTTAATGAGGACGTATTCGCCCTGCGCGGCTTCATGAAATGCCGGGGTGACCTGGCCGGCCTGCAGGCGGTCCTCGAGAATGGAATAAAGCGCCGGTTGCGATTTGAAATACGTGCCTGCCGTTTCGGCGTTAAATTCCTCTTCCGTATACCGGATGAGGGGCGCTTCGCCGTCATCCTCCACTTGCAAAGCCGCTTCCTCCGGCTCCATGCCTTCATCCAGGAGCAGCTTGACGGCACTCAGCCGTTCTTCGGCCGCTTGCTTGCGTTGATCGACGGTGCCGTTGCCGAACTCATCCTGCTTGTACGGAATCGAGAGCTTCTGAAACTTAATTCGGTCTTCACCCGCGAACAGCGTATCCTTCACGAGCTCATAATGCCGCTTCAGCTCCTCGTCGGTCACCTTCAGCTCATCCTCGGCCAGCTTCTCCTTCAGCCTGATCCGCAGATTGCTCATGTAATAGTTTATAAATGAGCTCTCGTCCATCCGCCCGGGACCATAGATCGGCTGATTCGCTTCTATCGCCGCTTGCCTGCGTTTGTTCTCCTTCTCCATCTCGCGGAGCAAATCGTCATAGGAGGTTCCCGCGATTAATCCCTCCCGTTTCGCCAGCTCCAATTCGGCCTTCACCTTCACCAGCTTCTCCAGCGCCATTTCCTTCGCCGTTTCTTCCGGATTCTCGCCATCGTAATCGGCTTTCCAGAAGCCGTTGCCGTATTCCGCCCCGTGCGTCCGGTGGAAGTAGTCGACGACCGAAGCCCGCTGCCGTTCCAGCTCTCTCCCGAATTCCGGCGCCGACACCGGGCTGCCGTTCACCTCGGCGACGGGAAGCCGGTCCGAAGCGGATCCTATTGAAGTTTGATAGACAACGGCACCGGCAATCAGGAGCGGCGCAAGACCGATCCCCAGCATCCCTTTCAGCTTCATCTGCATCCCTCCGCCTTCATCTTATTACAGCGCTTACATCAGGGTAAGAGATAAAGTTTTAAGATAGTATAGGAAAATGTTAAGATTCCCCGTCATATAAGCCCACGAAAAGGCCCGCTGGTTTCAGCGGGCCGAAATCAAGCTTATTGCTTCGCTTTCCGGTACCAATCATTCACTTCTTTGGTGATATCGCTCCCGCCGAGGCTTTTCCATTCCTCTACGAATTTATCGAATTCTTCAATCGGCTTTTTGTTGTAGATCATGCTGATAAACGTGTCGCCTTCCAATTTGACAAGGATGCCGCCTTTGGATTGCATCGACGGCGTATTCGCCCCCGTATAGGCTTGCGGGACGTAAATTCCCGCCTTCCAGCCGTCATCGACGATTTCCGCCGCCTTCAAATTTTCGGGAATGCCTGCCGCCGCTCGTTTCTCGGCCGGCGTTACCGGCGCTACCCCTCTGCTTAGCTTCGCGCTGGTAGCCAGTCCCGAGAAGGGATCCTTCGGCTCCATCAGCAAATATTTGGCCGGGCTTACCTTACCGCCCGGAATATCCTTCTCGTCTACAGATCTGGTTCCGTCCGCTTTGATCGTATAATCATAATCCTTGTGCCAGCCTTGCTCGAACTCGCTTCCTTCTTCCGCATTGACGAAGGTAAAGATCCGGTTCAGGTACAGGAACAACGCGTCGACGTGCTCGAAGTCCTTCTTCACCAGCATGCCGCCGCGTAAGTATGTCGTGTCGCGTGCCGCAACTTTGCCGTTCAGCGTCGGCAGGGGATAAGGCTTCATCTCCGCGCCCTCCACATTTTTCTTCAGATCGGAGGTCGGCCAGCCGCCCATCCAGTAAGGGGACATAACGATCCCGACGCGTCCTTGCGCTATTAATTCGGCCAGCTTATTCTCGTCGTGCAGGCCGGCTTCCTTCGAAAGATAACCTTTGTCGTACCAGTCTTTCAGCTTAGCGAGACCGTCCTTCATCGCCGGCAGCGTCGATCCGTGCACCAGCTCGCCGTCTTGCTCCAGCCATTGGTACGGTATGGTGCCGTAAGCTCCGAACACCCATGAGGTTTCTCCCAGCCAGCTTGTGAACGGATTCGGGGAAGAGCCGCCGGAACCGAGACTTGCACCCAGCGGGATAATATTGTCGGTGCCGCCCGGCTTCTTGTCCAGGAATGCCTTCATTAATGCTTCCAGCTCTTCAAAGGTTTTAGGGGCTTCCAGGCCAAGCTCATCGAGCCAATCCTGCCTGACCCACATGACAGCGTTGTCATTTCCGGCATTCGCGAAGTTCGGAAGCGCCATTTTCTCTCCGCCGTAAGTGACCTGGCTCCAGTTGAGCTCATTCGAGTTATAGATCTGCTTGATCTTGGGCGACGCATATTTCTCGAAATCCGCCGTAATATCTCTATATTTGCCGGATTGAATCAGTTCGTCGAGCAGCGTCATATCCTGCGTCGTCAACACGTCGGGCAGCGATTCGTTCGCCGTCAGCATCAGCCTGATCTTCGTATTGAACTGCTCGCCGGGCACCTGCCACAGGTGTTTAATGTCGATGCCCAGCTGATCGTGCGCCCATTGGGTATGGACGTTGTTCTCCATCGTTTCCCCGTTTTTGAACGTCATGGTGGAGTCGGTCGCTTTCACCGTTGTGAGCGTTACCGGCGGGTCAAACTTGAACGTCCCGTTCTGAATGGCCTCCGCGTTGTCTTCCTTCTGTTCCGAAGGCGCCTGCGTTTGTTCCGCCGGTTTGCCGGAAGCCGCCCCTCCTCCCTTATCCGGGCTGTTGGAGCAGGCTGCCGTGATGGAGAACAACAGCGAAGCCGTAAGCGCAAGCAAAGTCAGCTTCTTTCTCATATTCGTTTCAGATCCTCCCTTTTTTAAGGCTGTAATGACTGCATCCTTATCTTATTACAGCGCTAATAGCCGGGTAAGAGATAAAGTTTTAAGATGATATAGGAAATTGTTAAGGTTCAAGTGACATGCCGCTCTCTGTATTCCTGCGGGGTCACTCTGTAATAATGTTTGAACAATTTGCTGAAATAAGGCGGATTCTGGAACCCCAATTGGCTTGCGAGCTCATAGATTTTAATATCCGTCGTGCGGAGCAGCACACCCGCTTTCTCCATCCGGTAGCGCATAATGAAGTCGCTGATATTCTCCTTCGTCTCCTGCTTGTACAGCGAGGACAAATAAACCGGGTGCAGGCCGACGTGATCGGCTATCGTCTGGAGCGATACATCATCGGCGATGCGCTCTTCGATAAAACGGTGAATTCGAGAGATCAGCTGGTTTTTGCCGTCCTTGCTTTCACGGATACTCCCCGCCTCCATTCCCGCAAGCGCTTTGTCCGCCCATTCCATTACCCGTTCCGGCAGGCTGAACGTCCTCGGATCCGCCGTCATGTCCGCCTCCCAGCCCGACAGCTCGAGCAGCGTCTTGCCCTGCAGGTGGGCGATGTAATAAAAGGCGTTCATCAGCGTATAGACCACTTCCGTCATATGCTCTTCGGTGTCGAGCTTCTTGCTTCTCATTTCCTCGAACACGTCGCCTATTTTCTTCCGGGCATCTGCCCATCGTCCGGCTTCCAGCAGCTGCTGAAAACCGGGCGGGCTGTACAAAGCGTCCAGCGAACGGGACTGCGTCCGCGGCTCCACGGAACGGATGATGACTCCCCGGTCGCTCCGGGGGACCTTCCGGAATTCATTCAATGATTTGCGGTAGAGATCCGCAAGCTCCTTCGGGAAGAGGCCCCGTCCGCTGATCAGCACGGATAAATGCCCTTTCAGCAGAACGGTTATTTTCAACTGCAAATCATGGGCCGCTTTATCCAAAGCTTTGTCGATCCCCCTATGCGCTGAACCGCCCTTCTCTTTGTCCTGCAGAAGAATACAGAGATAACCGAATGAATCCTTGCAGGTCCAGACATTATAATCCGCTTCCACTATTTCGCATGCGATATTGCGGACGGCGAAATCATACAGCATGGCATCCGCCGCCGATTGTCCGAATCCTTCCTCCAGCCGGAGCAGCATCAGCGAGCAAGCCGCTCCGGCCTCAATAGGCAATCCGTACTCGTTCAGCTTCCCGGCCAATTCGGGTACTGGTATCGGGGCGCCCGACAGCAGCTCATGCAATAAATTCGCCTTTAATAACGGCAAGTGTTCGTGAAAGGTCTGCCTGGCCCGCCCGAGGGAACCTACCTCCTCCCACTCCTGCAAAATAAACGTCCGGACTCGGGAAACCTCCTCCATCAGCTCTTCGTCCTTGACCGGCTTAAGCAGATAGCTTACCGTACCGTACATAATCGCCTGACGCGCATATTCGAACTCTCCATAGCCTGACAGCAGAATCGACTTCGTGCGCGGGTAATGCTCGCGGATATGCTTGCACAGCTGCAATCCGTCCATTCCCGGCATCCGGATATCCGTCACGACGATATCGATCGGAGTGTTCTTCAATATTTCCGCCGCCTCCAGGCCAGACGCCGCCCGATAGACTTCTCCGATCCCGATGCCGGCCCAATCGTTCGCGACCATGCTTTGCAAAATAACCGGCTCATCATCAACTAGCAATAGCTGCAGCATCGTCATCTCTCCTCTCCGACTTCCAACGAAGCGCGACGCATAGGCCGGACAGCCGCTTCGACGGCTCGATGGAAATGCCCGCGCCGTCGCCGAACCTCTGCTTTAACCGTTGATGGACGTTCCAAAGCCCGCACCCGGTATGTTCATCCATCGGCTGATTCAGGCGGCGCATATAGGCCTCTATTTCGGGCCCGGTCATCCCTCCACCGCTGTCTTCGATCCGGAGAACCGTCCAGCCGGACTCGCGATGGCCCGTGACAAGAACGGTTCCCCTTCCCGGTGTCGGTTCGATGCCGTGCATAACCGCATTTTCTACGACCGGCTGCAAAATCAGCCTCATCACAGGCTCGTCCATCAGGTCCGAAGGGATATCGATATTAAAGTCGATCCGCTCAAGCCGGTACGAATAAATTTGCAAGTAATGACGCACCAGGTCGGCCTCCTCCTTCAATAGCGGCATTTGATTCTCCACGCGCGTCGTATAGCGGTAATATCCGCCCAGATGGTAAGCCATTTCCTTAATCGTGTCCGTATGCCCGACTTTGGCGCAGCCCGCAATGAAAGACAAGCAGTTGTACAGGAAATGCGGGTTAATCTGCGACTGCAGCTGCTTTAGCGTGGCAAGCCGGGAGCGGTTCTGTTCCTCGTACACATTTTGGATCAAATGCTGAATTTCTTTCCCCATATCGTTGAAACGCTGCAGCATATAATCGAATTCATTATGGAACCGCTTACCGATCCGGTATGAATAATCCCCCATTTCAAAATGCTTCAGTCCTTTGATAATAAACGAAATCGGCTTTTGCACATGAAGATACAGCAGCCAGGAGGCTGCGAAGCCAAGTATGATCAGCGCCAGCATACTGATATAGAACAAATTCCGGCTCTCGATAATCGGTGCGTGGAACACGTTCAGCGGAACGTAATCGATCAGCCAGGCGTCGAGCCCCGGGAGCCAGACGTAGCTCACATAGGCTTGCTGCCCGTCCATCTTCATGCTGCGGTGTCCGGTTTCGCTCAACCCCTCCTTCATCAGGACAACGCCCGCTGCCTCGTACCCCGCATCGCCCGCCGCGGAATTCGAAATGACTCTGCCGGAGCTTGTCAGCAGGAAGCTGTTGCCTGGGCTCTCAAGCTTGTAATGCTGCAGCATCTTACGGATATTGTCGAGACCGAACCTTACTTCAAACACCGCGTTAACCGTCAGGGAGCCGTTTTTCGAAAAATAAGGGTCCCATATAAACAGCTGGTAATACGGCGTCTCACCAGCATTGCCCGGCTGAAAGCGCCACTTCCCGTTGTCGGCCGCATCCAGGTCGCTTTCGTTGTAGCTATCGTTCGGATTGGTCGAAATGCGGGTTGCGATATCGGGCAAATAGACGGACAGCGAGTTGGTCCAGTTGCTGGAGAAGCTTTGGAGATACAGCTTTTCTTTCACCTGCGTTTGAAAATCGATCATCCCGTAATAGTCTTTGGTCAATAGGCTCCGCTGCAGATCCAGGATGGACGAATCGCGCGCGAGCACGCTGGAGGAGAAGGACAGGCGTTCGGCATTCGATTCGATCTGGCTTTTGAGAAACAAGAGCTGGCTCTCGTTATATTCGGACATCTGTTTGTCGATCACCTCGAAGCTGGTCCTGCTGAAATAGGTGTACAGGATAACGGCGGGGATTAACAAAATAAGGATAACAAGGTTGATTTTCAGAAAAATGGGCCTGTTCCGCTTCACCGGCAATAACCTCCCTTAAAATATTGACAGCTACCTTGAATATGTATTCTACACAAAAAAACGCTTCCAACTTAGAATGAATGATATGACATCATACACCGAAGCGGAAGACCTCACGGTATGAAGCTAACGAAGCAGCTTTCGATGGCGCGAAAGCCCGAAGGAGGAAATCGAATGAAGAATACGGCCATTATATCACCATCCAAAGCGCCGGCAAGACTCAACGTGAAAAAAAAGCAGCATTTCCGCAAAACGTGGAGACTGCATCTGATGCTGCTCCCCGCCGTGCTGGCCGCGCTTGTGTTCAAATACGCCCCCATGCCGGGAATTATGATGGCGTTCGAGAATTTCAAGCCCTGGCTCGGGATCACCGGCTCCGAATGGGTCGGCTGGGACAACTTCCGGCTGATCTTCACCATGCACGGCTCCGTGCAAGTCATCTGGAACACCTTAATCATTTCCGTGCTGAAAATCATATTCGGTCTGGCCGTGCCGGTCACGTTCGCGCTGCTGCTTAACGAAATCCGCCATATGGGATTAAAGCGGTCGATTCAGACATTCGTATATTTGCCCCATTTCATGTCGTGGGTCATATTAGGCGGAATATTGCTGGATGTGCTTTCTCTGGAGGGTATCGTCAACCGGCTGTTCACCGCGCTTCATCTGGAGCCGGTCATGTTCCTCGGAGACGCGAGCTGGTTCCGGACAACCGTTATTGTGAGCGATTTGTGGAAGGAGTTCGGCTTCTCCGCCATCGTCTTCCTCGCCGCGCTGTCCGGCATTAATCCGGAGCTTTACGAAGCATCCGAAATCGACGGGGCCGGAAGATGGAAGCAAACCGTCTATATCACGCTGCCGTCGCTGCTTCCGATCATGGTCGTCGTATTCACCCTGTCGCTGGGCAATATGCTGAACGCGAACTTCGACCAAATCTATAACCTGATTAATCCGCTGGTTCTGGAGAAGGGCGATATTATCGATACGTTCGTATTCCGCAACTTCCAGGACGGGCAATACAGCCTGGCTGCCGCCGTCGGCTTATTTAAATCAGCGGTCGGATTCGTCCTGATCAGCGCCGGCTATTACTGTGCTTACAAGTGGACCAACTATCGCGTGTTTTAAATGAATATCCTGTGGAGGTCATCCCATGTATTATAAAAATCCGTCTTACAAAGCGTTTTATTACAGCAACGTAACTGTTCTCCTGTTGGTGTCGCTGCTATGCATTTTGCCGATGCTGCATATTTTCGCCGTTTCCCTCAGCGGCAAATCCGCGGCCGAAGCGAATCTGGTCACGTTCTTCCCGATCGGTTTCAACCTGGAAAGCTATGCGAAAACGTTCGAGAACGACAACTTCATCCGCGCCATCCAAATCTCGGTCCTGCGAACCGTGATCGGCACGGCGCTTGCCATGACCGTAACCGTCCTGGCCGCCTTTCCTCTGTCCAGGAGCAGCATCGACTTCAAGCCGCGCAACCTGTACGTGTGGTTCTTCCTGATCATCATGATATTCGACGCGGGACTGATCCCTCATTACCTGTTGAATCAGAAGATCGGGCTGGTCGGCTCGTTCTGGGTTTACATTTTGCCGCATCTGCTTAACGTTTGGAATATCATCCTGATGATGAACTTTTTCCGGGCGCTCCCGAAGGAGCTCGATGAGGCGGCCATTATGGACGGGGCGTCCTCCTTCCGGATTCTCACGTCGATTTATTTGCCGATTTCCATGCCGGCCATCGCGACCCTTTCCTTGTTCGCCATGGTCGGGCAGTGGAACAACTGGTTCGACGGCATGTTATACATGCGGTCTCCGGATCAGTGGCCGCTGGCTACGCTGCTGCAGACCATCGTCGTCGCGCTGGATTTGAGCAAAACCGGCATCAATTTCGAGGATCTGGAAATGCTGTCAAACCGCAGCGTCAAAGCCGCTCAGATCTTTATCGCCATGCTTCCGATTCTGGCCGTCTATCCGTTCCTGCAGCGCTTTTTTGTCAAAGGCATCGTGCTCGGGTCGGTGAAGGAGTAGCCGGTATTGCAAAGTTGCAAGAAGTCAAAAGGCCGCCCGAGGGCGGCCTTCGTTTCGTGAGTGACTTATTTCTTCAGCAAGTTCTGTACCGTCTTGTCAAATGATTCGAGCAGCTGTTCCTTGTTCATCTTGCCGCTAACGTACGCTTGCATGGAAGCGCCGAACTCTTGCGTGCTTCCGTCCGGCAGCATCGCCCATATCCAAGGAAGCGTCTTGCCGGCATTGCTGTACTCGGAGATGGAAGCTGCGATGTCGCCCAATTTCTCCGACGTGAACGGAATGTTATTGAAAGCCGGAATGAACTTAAACTCGTCTACAATGTAGCGTTTGCCTGCATCGGAAGTAACCATCCAGTTCAAGAAATCCTTCGCTTCTTGTTTCACTCCGGATTTGTTGTTGACCACCCAGTTGGATGGAACGCCAACGAAAATTTTATCGTTCATCGCGGCGTCGTCGTTGATCGGCATGGGAAGGATGCCGAGGTCAAGATCCGGGTTCACGCCGTCTATCTGGACTTGCGTCCAGTTGCCTTGCTGCATCATCGCCGCGCCGCCCGCTGCGAATTCCGTCACTTGCGTATTGTAGTCCGTCGTAAGCGGGTTCTTCTGTCCGAATTCTATCGTTGTATCCAAGAGGTTGACCCATTCTTGGAAAATCGGGTTGCTTGCGAACGTTTGCGATCCGTCCTTGATGCCTTTGACAAACGCCGTTGGATCAGGCTGATTGGCAAGAGCGACGTTAAAGTTGTGAATGCCGAGGATCCACCATTCGCCGTAGCCGTTCTCGAACGGCGTAATGCCTGCGCCTTTCAGCTTCTGCGCCGCATCGCGAAGTCCGCTGAGCGTGTTCGGCACTTCCGTAATGCCTGCTTTTTCAAATAACGCTTTATTATAGAGATAGCCATAGCCTTCCGTATTCATCGGCATGCCAAGCAGCTTGCCGTCGAGCGTGATTTGTTGCTTTGTCGCGTCGATGAGGTTCGCGGCCCATGGCTCGTTCGACAGGTCTTCCATCTTTTCCTGCCATACGACCGCATCGTTCCAACCGCCGTTATTGAATATATCCGGTTCGTCGCCGGACGCGAATTTCGCTTTCAGCGCCGCGCCGTAGTCCGCGCCGCCGCCGACGGTTTCGATCTTGAGATCGATGTTCGGAAAGGCTTCTTCATATTCTTTCTCCATGCGGGATAACGCGTCCGCGATTTCCACTTTAAATTGGAAGATCTTTACGACCTTCTTCTCTCCGTTTGCCGCCGGCGGTTTCTCGGTTGTATTCGCATCATTCTGCGCGCCTTGATCGTTGTTTTTGACATTGCCCCCGCAAGCTGTTAGTACCGAGAATGTAAGTGTCAAGCTCATCATGATTAACGCTAATTTCTTTGTCATGTGGACCTCCCAAATAATGTAGTTTTTATATGGATGCCTTTGCACGCCCCATTACATAAGTCTGCATGCAAGGGCAAAACCAATAGGATTGACCTCTTAGGCGGAACATTTCAGCCTTTAACGGAGCCTGCCGTGATTCCCTCGATGATATGCCGCTGCATGAAGAGGAAGAAGATCACGATCGGCGTGACGCCTAACACCAAGCCGGCCAGAGCCAAATCCCATTGCTTCGTATACTGTGCGAAAAAAGCGCTCGTAGCGAGCGGGATCGTTCGCAGGCTGGCATCGGGTATGACGAGCGACGGCAAGAGAAAATCGTTCCAGATCCATAAGCTGTTTAAAAGAATGATCGTGACTGTCATGGGCTTAAGCAGCGGAAACACAATCCGCCAGAATACGCCGTATGGCGATGCGCCGTCTACGATCGCGGCTTCCTCGATCTCAAGCGGTATCGCCTTCACGAAGCCGTGGAAGAGAAACGCAGCAAGCGAGATGCCGAAGCCGAAGTAGCAAATAATTAAGCCCGGCAGCGAGTTCAACAACCCCGCTACATTCGCTACTTTCACAAGCGGTATCATGATGGACTGGAACGGGATGACCATCGCCGCAACGAACAAACCGAAGATCAGATTGTTGATCTTGTTTGGATGCCTTACCAAGCGGTAAGCGGCCATCGAGCTGAATACGGCGATGCCCAGGTTGGCGAACACCGTGACGATCAGCGAATTCAGGAATGCCTTCGGGTAGTTGATAACGTTCCAGACTTTCGGATAATTCGTCCAGACAAATTCCTTCGGCAGTCCCGCCGAGTTCATCAGCAGATCCGCGAAGCTCTTGACCGAGTTGACGAGAACGAAGTAGAACGGAACCAGAAATAACAAAGCCAACAGTATGGCAGCAATTTCGATCACTAATGTACGTAATGTATATCCCCGCGCTGCACCCATTAGGCTTGAACCTCCTTTCGCTTCGTAATCACGACTTGAATCAGCGTGATCGTCGCCACAACCAGGAAGAAGATGAGCGCTTTCGCCGCGCCGAGACCCATGCGGTTGTTCGTGAAAGCTTCAAAGTAAATATCCATCGTAACGGGCTCCGTCGATTTATAAGGACCGCCGCGCGTCAGTGAATACACGACATCGAACACCTTGAAGGAGTTGGAGATGGTCAAGAATAAGCACACGGTAACGGCCGGCATAATAAGGGGAACGATAATATTTTTCAGCTTTTGCAAAAAATTCGCTCCGTCGATATCTGCGGCTTCTATTAATTCGTTCGGTATATTAATCAGCCCGGCGATATAAATGACCATTAAGTAGCCGGCGCCCTGCCAGACGCTGACGATCACGATGCCCCAAAATCCGGTCTGCGCGTCGCCAAGCCAAGGAAGGTTGAAAAATCCGATGCCCGTTGCCTCTCCGACCGCGGAAAATCCCTTCGTAAAGATGAACTGCCAGATAAAGCCGAGCAGCAATCCCCCGATTACGTTAGGCAGGAAAAAAATCGTCCGGAGGGCGTTCCTTGTACGGATTTGCCTTGTTAACAGCAGCGCCAGGCCGAAGCCTACCGCATTCGTCAGCAACACCGCCGTGACCGTAAACTTCACGGTGAAGCCAAATGCGTTGGCAAAATTCGCGTCGTCCGTAAAGATTTTAATAAAGTTATCCAATCCGACCCACGTCACTTCATTCGAAACGCCGTTCCAATTCGTAAAGGAGTAGTACATCCCCATGACGAACGGAATCAGCACGATCAAAACAAAGAAAAAAAGAGCCGGTCCGACAAAATAAAGTTGTTGTACCCATTCGCTTAATTTTTTTCGTCGAGTTTGAATCATCTGTTCATTTGCTCCTCTCGTTCTTCTATCCCTTCGAAACTTGACTGTTGTTGTAGTATACAAGCACAAGAATTGACTGTACACTGAGAGAAATGATGTGTTAGGTGGATTATATTGATGTGGAGGGGCGGTATGAAAAGCAGCTTTCGCAAAAAATTGATGATCGTGTTATTGGCAGCCACCGTCTTGCCGATTTCCATTTCCATGCTGATAACGTATAACCGTACGACGTCCACGATTACGGAACAGGCAGTCAAAGACAATTCAAAGCTGTTATTTCAAGGAAAGACCAACTTGATTAATTACTTCGAACTCTTTAATAAGCTTTACAATTCCGTTTATTACGATGCAAACGCCGGCGATGCGTTGTTTCGCCTTCTGCGGGACGGCGTACCTTCCCAGAACGATAATGATTACGAGCGTTCGGTCGTCGGCACCACGCTGCGGAGCATGGCGATGACGAGTGCGGATATCTTTCAGATACGGCTGCATCTTAATGAAGGCAACCGGTCGTACCTGCTGGCAAACGAGCTGCTCCGGTATGAGACGAACGTCAAATCGCCTGAAGACGAGTCCGTAATATGGAAACCAACGGGATATATTCAGTATTCCCATCTAAGTCATGCTTATGGAGTCGACGAACGGAAGAAGTTTACGTATTATTTTCCAAAGACCGTCGTATCTTTCCACCGTCCGATTTTCGACGTGCCTTCCGAACGTGAAATCGGACGGTTGTCGATCGATATCAGCCTCGACTATATCCGTTCCATTAGCGAAATGCTCTATACTTCCGGTCAAGAAGAACTATGGATCGTGAACGAGAAAGGCGAGGTTGTGTTCAGCTCCTACGAGGAGCAGATCGGTGCCGCGGGGCTGCAGGAGGATTGGGTGAACCGCGTGCTGGAGGATCGGGCCGAGCATGGACAATTCCGGCTTCAATCGCAGTCTTTCGACGGAATTGTCGTATACGAGAAGCTGACGACAAATTATATGAATTGGGCCATTGTGAAGCGGATACCTTACCGTCATCTGTACAGCGAGGCTAGGCAAATTACGCGTATTAACAGTCTCGTTCTCGGGTTCTTCCTCCTTATTACCGTCCTGATGACCATGTATATTTCGTATCAGATTACGAAGCCGATCAAGCGGCTCCTTCATTCGATTCACGCCATGAAGTCCGGTAACCTGGAAGTCGACATTCCGATCAGAAGCAAGGATGAGATCGGTATCTTGGCTCAGCGGTTCCGGCAGCTCATGGAACAAATCAATCATTTGATTCTGCGGGAATACCGGCTTGAAATCGCCAATAAGACCAATCAGCTGAAGGCGCTGCAGGCGCAAATTCACCCGCATTTTCTAAACAACGCCTTGCAATCGATAGGAACCTTGGCGCTCAAGCATCAAGACCGTAAATTGTACACGCTCATCTCGTCCCTCGGCAAGCTGATGCGCTATCATATGAACACGGAAGAATCGGTCGTTCCCTTGATCAAGGAAATCGAACATGTCAAAGCGTATGCGGAGCTGCAGAAGCAAAGGTTTGGCGATAATCTGGACGTCCATTTTCTCGTCGAGCCCGATGCGGAAGGAATCGAAATTCCGAAGATGATTATACAGCCGCTTGTGGAGAATGTATTTAAACACGGAATCAAGCAATCCGATGTGCCCATAACGATCGTCGTTCGTTGCGAGAAATCGCCGGACGAGACGCTTCGGATCAGCGTAGAGGACAATGGCCGGGGAATCGATCCGGAGCGGAGGAGTCTGCTGAAAGCACAGTTGAATCGACCGGATAACGCGGTTGCGACGCCGCAGGAAGAGCATATCGGACTTGCGAACGTCTTGATGCGCCTTCGTTTGTTTTTCAACAACCATTCATCGATGACGTTGAAGGAAAACGTTGACGGCGGATTTATTGTGAGTATGGCCATTCCTATGAGTGAGGGGGAGAAAGCGACATGAAGGCGCTCATCGTAGACGACGAACGGCATGTAAGAGAGGCGATTCACCTGCTTGTCGATTGGGAGTCGTTCGGGATCCGGGAGATCAGGGAAGCTTCGGACGGCAAGGCGGCAATTGAGGTCATTCAGTCGTGGAAGCCCGAAATCATATTTACCGACATGATGATGCCGGGAATGGACGGCTGCGAGCTGCTGACCTGGATTCAAGAACACGCGCCGGGCAGCAAAACGATCGTGATCAGCGGGCACGACGATTTCCGTCTGGTCCGCCATTCGATGACGGCGGGCGGCATCGATTATATTTTAAAGCCAATTGATGCCGATCAGCTGCTGTCGGCCGTGAAACAGGCGGTTACGCTCCGGACGGAGGAAGACGTAACCCGCCATGAGCAGCAAAGCCGCAAAATTGAAGTAAATTTATTAAAACCGATCTATTGGGAGAAAATATTTACCGACTTCATCCAATATCCAAACACGGACGGAAAGAAGCTCTCCGAAATTCGGAGCGAGTTTCCCGAGCTCGGTACGGCAAGCATCTGCAGCTGCTCGGTAATCAGTTTGCGCGTGGAGGACGAGTCGATTCAGGCGAAATACAAAAACCACAGAGATTTATTGTTTTTCTCGTTAACGAATATTTGCAATGACTTTCTCCGAAACCCGCGCATCGGCTTTGCTTTCCGCTACTGGGCCAGCGAGGAGGAGATTGTTCTCCTGCATTGGAGCAACCTGGACGGGTTGAAAGATCAAGTGAACGTCATCAACCAAGCGTTTCAAGACACGCTCGGAGCGCGGTTCGATATCGGGATCGGCACCGCAAGGCCGTTCCCTCAGGATGTTCAGCAGGCATACCAAGATGCAAAAAACGCGCTGCAGCAGCGGAATCGCGATGCGGCGGACAGCCGGATTTACATGTCCGGGGAATTCGGCGACTTTCAGATGCAAACAGAGCGCAACGTCATTGCCGAAATCCAGAAATACATGGAGAGCCATTACAACACCGATCTGCCCCTGCAGCATATCGCTAATCAATTTTTCTTGAGCCGGGAATATATCTCCAGGCGGTTTAAACAAAAAACCGGAGTCAACATTTCGGAGTATCTGGAACAAATCCGAATGGAGAAGGCAAAACTATATTTATTGAACCCCAGCTTAAAGATTTCCCAGGTCGCCGGGATGGTCGGCTATCAAGACGAGAAATACTTCAGCAGGGTATTTAAAAAGTTGAACGGCTGTACGCCAAAAGAATATCGCAATGCGCACAAGGCTTAATTTCCGGACGACCTGGTTCCTGCGACAACAAATAGAGAGAAACCGCCGGACAAAATAGTCCAGGCGGTTTCTCAGGTCAATTCACTAAGTATTGTCCGGGCTTACGCCGCAGCCTGTATGAGCAGCTGTCACGGTTGTTCCAACAAGTTACATTCCCTTATTCTAGTAGGTCGAAGACTACAGCGTGTCTGGGCCCGACTCGAAGCCGATCACCCCGTCAATGAAAGCGAGCGAAGCGATGGTCTCCTCAAAGGGGATCGATTTCTTGAGTTTAAGATGAATACGCAAGGTTAGATAACTTCCTTTCTTACCCGTATCGACCTCGTTGTCCACCGCAATTTTGTTAATCTGCATGCCGTTGGTGTTGAGATATTTCAATACGTAATTCAGCCCAGAGGAGTTTTTGTCCACCGTGATCTTAAGCTCGTGCAGCATCTTCCCTCTCGAAAACCGTTTCTCAAGCTTGTTCAGCGCAAACAAGCTGATTACCACCAGCAAAGTCGCAATAACCGCGCCAACGTAGAAGCCCGCGCCCGCCGCGAGACCGATCGCCGCCGATACCCACAACGAAGCTGCCGTCGTCAGTCCGCTCACGCCGAACCCGTTGCGCATAATGGTACCGGCACCGAGGAATCCGACGCCGCTGATGACCTGTGCGGCTAACCGCGCCGGATCCAATCGGACATTCGGCTCCGACGCGAAATCCGCGAACCCGTAAATCGATAACAGAACAATGACGGCGGACCCCAGACAGACGAGAATATGCGTCCGAAACCCCGCGGAATGTCCGCCAAGTTCTCTTTCCAGGCCAATCAGCCCGCCTAGTCCGAGCGCCATCAGCAGTCGCAGAGCCATTTCCGTTAATCCGATTTGCCATACGCTTGGATCGTAGTGCAGAAGTTCCATCGTCCTCATCCTCTGCGGAAGCTGGAGTTAGATCGTAGAACAGGAATCCCCCTCTACGATTGTGCTGCTTATGACCATATTGTCCTGATAATCGCCCTCGCAGGCACCCAGCTTATGCATGAGCAGCCTAACGGATTGTACGCCCAGCTCGGAGGGCTGCAGATCCATGCCGGTTAAGGGAGGCGCCGTCCGGTGCATCATGGAAAGATCACCGCAAATGACGAACAGGGAAATATCCTCAGGGATGCGAAGACCTATATCCTTGATCGCATTCATCGCGCTGAACGCCGTGCGGTCATCGTCTGCGATAATGGCCGTAACCCGCTCCCCCATCTCCCCGATCACGCGGCGCGTCTCCTCATAGCCGTAATTTAAGTAGTCCTCCGAATGAACCGAAGGCTTATAATGAAGCATATGCTCCCGCAGGGCGATCCGATGCTTCGCCAATGCTTCGAAGAAAGCCGTTTTTCGTTCTATGGACACGGTCATCCGTTCATTCGCATTCAGGAACATGATGTTCGCATGTCCCTTTCCGATCAAATAATCGCAGATATCATGCAGGATCCGGGCATTATCATTGTTTACCGTAGGCGCCGACTCTACCTGCGAATTAAAGATTTTGCCGACCGTAACGAAGGGAATGCCGTTCTGATGGAGCAGATTGATCCTCTCGTCCTCCTCCGTCGGCCCGAGCACGATCGCGCCGTCGATCGGATAACTGGCCAGTGAAGGCGTCTTCACCTCCTGTGCGGGAAGCATATCGAGCAGCACCCGGTAGCCGAATCGGGAAGCCTCCAGCACGACGCCGTTGATGAATTGGTTATGAAACGCGCTGAAGAAAAAGTTGCCGTGCGGAATGGTTAGCCCGATTGCCATCGTCTTCTTCGTCACCAAGCTTCTTGCGATATGATTCGGGACGTAATTCAATTCCCTGGACGCCTTAAGCACCCTCTCCGTCACTGTCTTGCTGGCCGGCCTCTTCTGGCTGAACACGTTGGAGACGGTTCCTTTGGACACGCCGGCGAGGCGCGCGACATCATCGATTTTCGCCATGGCTAGACGCTACATCCTTTCAAGGCCGGATCAACTTATTCGCAAGAAGCTCTTCATTCAGCCGTTCCGCCAATTCCACAAGCTCCAGCGGCTCGCCGATCGTATAATCCGGCTGTTCCAGCGGATCGGCCGGCGTCTTCGGATAACGGGACGTCCAGTTCAAATGCACGCTGGTCATGCCGACCTGATTCGCACCCTTGACATCCCGCGACAGATTATTGCCGACCATGATGATCCGGCCGCGGTCCTGCTCGCCGAGCTCCATCGCGCCCATAGCCGCCTTGAACATACGCGGATTCGGCTTATCGACCCTTATCTGCTCGGAGTAGATCAAGACCTCGAAATAATCGTAAAGGCCGTTCATCGTCAACAGATTCTTGAAGGACTGCGCCGTCCCGTCGGCTACGATCGCCAGCCTGTACCCGCGCTCCGCAAGCGTCTTAACCATCGTATCGGCTCCCGGAATGACCCGGCCTTGAATGACCGTGCCTTGTTCGTCGCGAATCTCCGTGCCTTCGTCAATAATCGTATCCCCGCAATCGAGGAAAATAATCAGTTCCTTCGTTTCATTGCCCATCGCCTGTTCCCTGTTCATTCCTTGCACCCCTTAATGTCAATTCGTCTGCATAATGGCAGGCCGCAAAATGATGGTCTCCGACCTCCCTCAATGCCGGCACTTCCTTGATGCACCTCTCCGTCTTATACGCGCAGCGCGGATGGAAGTGGCAGCCGCTTGGCGGATTCGCGGGATTCGGCACCTCGCCCTCCAGAATGATCCGGGTCTTCTTCAGATCCGGGTCCGGCTGCGGAACGGCGGAGAGAAGCGCCTCGGTGTAGGGATGTCCGGGCTGCTTGAACATGGAATCGACGGCTGCCAGCTCCACGACTCTGCCCAAGTGCATCACCGCTACCCGGTCCGATATGTTCTCCACGATCGACAGATCGTGCGAGATGAAAATATACGTGATCTTGAACTGCTCCTGCAGATCCTTTAACAGGTTAATGATTTGGGCTTGAATCGACACGTCCAGCGCGGACACCGCTTCATCGCATACGATCAGCCTGGGCTGGGTAATCAGCGCCCTCGCAATGGCGATCCGCTGTCTTTGCCCGCCGGAGAAGGCATGCGGATAACGTTTAAGGTAGCTGACATTTAACCCCGTTTTCTCCGCAATGGCCGATACCTTCTCCTCCACTTCCGATTTGGACAGCTTGAAGTTGGCGATCAAAGGTTCGGAAATAATGTCGAATACGCTCATTCGCGGACTCAGCGAGGAGTAGGGGTCCTGGAAAATCATCTGAATATCTTTTCTGAACCTCTTCGATTCGGTCCCCTTCAGCTTCAGGAAATCGACGGCCACTCCCTCTTCCGTGCGATAGAGCACCTCGCCGGAGGAGGCACTCATGCCTCTCACGATGCATCTGCCCAGCGTCGTTTTGCCGCAGCCCGATTCTCCGACGATGCTCAGCGTTTCCCCTTCCCGCAGTTGGAAGGAGATATCTTGCAGCACCCGCACGGCATTCGGTTTGGCGAACAACGCCTTCCGGGACTTTACTTTGAAATCCTTATTGAGATTTTTAACCTCCAGAATGGGCTTCGCCATCGCTATTCTCCTCCATGCTGGTCCGAGTACAGGAAGCACCTGACCGTATGACTGCCGGAAATTTGTGTTGCAGGCACGGACTGCGCATTGCATATGCCTTCCATCCGATCCTTGCAGCGTTCGTAGAACCCGCACATCGGAGGCATATTGACCGGAATCGGCACGGCGCCTTCGATGGAATCCAGCCGCTTCGACTTATTACCGCCAAGCCTTGGCATCGATCTCAGCAAGCCTTTCGTATACGGATGCTTAGGGTTATGGAAAATTTCCTTCACGGGCGCCTGCTCGACGATCTTGCCGAGATACATGACGGCCACTTCGTCGCACATTTCCGCGATGATGCCGAGATCATGCGTCACGAGCAGGATCGCCATGCCGAATTCCTGCTGCAGCGTCTTCATCAGCTCCAGCACTTGGGCTTGAATGGTCACGTCCAGCGCCGTTGTCGGCTCATCGGCGATAAGCAGCTCGGGATTGCAGGATAAGGCCATCGAGATCATTGCCCGCTGGCGCATGCCGCCCGAGAATTCATGCGGATATTGGTCGAATCTCTTCTCCTGATCCGATATCCCTACTTTGCTCAGCATCTCGAGCGCGATCTTCTTGGCTTCCTTCTTGTTCCTGGTACGGTGAATCAGAATCGCTTCCGTGATCTGGTTCCCGATCGTATACATCGGCGAGAAAGCCGTCATCGGCTCTTGAAAGATCATGGCAATCTTGCGGCCGCGGATGGAGCGGATCTGCCTGCCGTTCGGATCCAGCGATAGAAGGTTTAACGGCTTGCCTGCCGCCCCCGGCTCTGACGAGGACAGGTACGCGACCGTCCCCGACGTCTCGCATTCTTTGGGATTGATGCTGAGGAGGGCCCGGCTGGTCAGGCTTTTGCCGCAGCCGGACTCACCTACAAGACCTAATGTTTTCCCTTTCCTGATCTCGAAATCCACTCCGTCCACGGCGTTCATGACCCCGTTATCCATCTGAATCCGAATCTTCAGGTCCCGAACACGGAGAAGCGGCTGCTGCGTTTGAACGGCCTCTGCTGTCATATGTATCCCCTCGCTATGACCTTGAATTTTGAACTACCTTTTGTATGGATCCGCGGCATCGCGCAAGCCGTCGCCCAGAAAGTTGAAGGTTAAGACGGTGAGGATGACCGTGCCGAGCGGAATGATTTTCCACGGATACAATGCAATATTATCGATCTGTTGGGCCTCCTGCAGCAGTACGCCCCAGCTGGTAGCCGGAGAACGAATGCCGAGCCCAAGGAAGCTCATGGCTGTCTCGGCGAGAATCATGCCGGGAATCGCCAATGTCGTGGCGACGACCAGGTAACTAATGAAACCCGGCAGCAGATGCTTTACAATAATCTTCGCATCGCCGACGCCGGCAATTTTGGCGGCAACGACGTAATCTTCGTTTTTCAAGGAAATAAACTTGCCTCTCACGACCCTCGCCAAACCCGTCCATTCAATGAAGGCGAATATGATGACGATGTAAATATACATCCTGACGACCGGAATGCGCGGAGGGATCGCGGCGGATAAAGCCATCCATAGCGGCAGCGTCGGAAAGGAACGAATGATCTCGATGATCCGCTGAATGACGGAATCCAGCCAGCCTCCGAAATAACCGGATACGCCGCCGATGATCAAGCCTAAGACGAAGCTGATCCCCACCCCTACGAGGGGAATGCTTAATGAAACCTGGCTTCCCAACAAAATGCGGGAGAGCAGATCTCGCCCGAGCGCGTCCGTGCCGAGCAGGAAGATGCGTCCGGGCACCTCGACCCCGATCAGACGCGTTGTCGCAGGAACGAGACCGAGAAACTTATAGCTTTCTCCTTTCACAAAAAATTGCAGCGGATACCGTTTCTCCGTGTCGGACGTAAAAATTTTGCGCATCGTCTCCGGATCCCGCGCCGACTTTAATTCGTAGACGAAGGGCCGGATATGGAATTTCCCCTCCGCGTCGACGAAACGCAGCTTCATCGGAGGCGCGTTCACGTATTTGCTGTCGTAATTTTGCAGCCCGTAGGGTGCAAGGAATTGGGCAAACAACGCTCCCATATATAGAAGAGCCAGAACGAATAGGCTGACCCGCGCCAATTTGTGCTTTTTAAACCTCAGGTACATGAGCCGCCATTGCGAGCTGTAATTGACATCATTGCTTCCGGCCGGCTTAACGACTGTTGACTTTCCGAATACCGGTAGTAGTTTCATAGGCTACGTTCCCCTGAACTCTGTACGGATTTTTGGATCAAGCCACGCGAGCAGAATGTCCGAAATCAAAGTTCCCAGTACCGTCAGCAGAGCCATGAACAGCAGCCATGTGCCCGCCAGATACATGTCCTGCCCTAATAGGGCATTAAACATGACCGGTCCTTGAATCGGCAAATTCAAGACGATCGCCGTAATCGTAGACCCGGTGAAGATCGAGGTCAGCGACCATCCGAACGTGCTGACAATCGGGTTCAGCGCCGCGCGCGTCGGGTACTTGAACAAGATTTTCCGCTCGGACAGGCCTTTCGCTCTCGCCGTAACCACATTCGGCTTATTCAGCTCATCCAGCATCTGGCCCCGCATAACGCGGATCAGATCCGCCGTCCCGGACAACCCGATAACGATGACGGGGATGACCATATGCTTCGCCAGATCGATCATCTTGGCCATCGACCACTCCGCATTCACGTACTCGGCGGAGAACAAGCCGAGCAAGGGATCTCCGAACCACGTGTAGGACAGAAACATGAGAATGACGGCCATCAGGAAATGCGGGGTCGCCATCCCCAGAAAGCTCAGGCCCGAGAAGAAATAGTCCCCTATGGAATACTGCTTGACCGCGCAGTAGATACCGATCGGAATCGCGACGAGGTATTGAAATGCCATTGTGACCAGGGAGACGGTCAGCGTTAGTCCCATATATTGCTCAATGACGGCTAGAACGGGCTTGTTGTAGTTAAAGGAGAAGCCGAAATCTCCGTGCACGACGATGTCCTTGATCCAGATGAAGTATTGTTCGTAAACGGGGCGGTCCAGCCCCAGATCCGCTCGCATCGCATCCATGTCTTCTTGCGTAAACACTTCGCCCGCGACGGACATTTCTGCCGCGTAATTGGATACGTAATCGCCGGGCGGAAGCTGAATGATGTAGAACACGATGACGGATATAAAAACCACGACAGGGATGACCAGCAGAATTCGCTTCAACGTGTACTGCAGCATCTCTTATCCTCCCCTCCCCATGACCATTCGGAACACGAATGCCTTTGGAATGAACATGCCGCCAATAGAGGGGGAGCCGATGCTCCGCCTTCTATTGGCACGCAAGTGAAATGCCTCGTTACTGCTTCAGATAGAACTGCGCGGGATGGGCTGCCCCAAGGGAACGGAACTCATCGGCCCAAATCATATCCTCCGGAATATTGCCCATCTTGTTCGAAGCGGCAATCAAGGTCGGCGTCGGGCCCGCGTAGCCGATGATCCACTGATTTTTCATATGGATCTTGACGATCTCGCTACTCAGCCGGTTAATCTCTTCCGCCGTGCCGGCCGCCTTGATTTGATCCCAATACTCGAGAATCTTGGCGACATCGCCCTCCGGCTTCACGCCTTCTTTGCCTCCGGAAGAAACATACAAGCCGTATTGACCGTACCACGGAGTCAGAACGCGAAGCGGCACAAGCGTGTCGGGACGGAAAGAGACGTTCACGACGGAGATGTTCTCGATGCTCGCCGGAACCTGATTCGAATATTTCAATTCCTGCAGCGTCGCCTGATCGACAATCTTCAGGTTCGTCTTAATCCCCATATCCTCGTAATACTTCTTAAGGAGCTCCGTATAATTGGCGCTGTCCTCCGAGGAATCCATAATCGTTATCGATAAATCCGAGCCGTCGGGGAACAGACGGAAATTGTTTTTATCCCGTTTCGTTAAGCCAATCTCATCAAGCAATGCATTCGCGCGGTCAGGGTCGAAGGCAGCCCATTGATCCGCCCATCCTTCCTGATAGCCGATAAGACCTTCCGGTACGGAAGCCTGGATGGGATCCGCTATGCCGTTCGTCGCGATTTCCGTAATTTCGCCGCGGTTTACTCCGAGGGAAAGCGCCTCCCTGAACCGGATGTCCTGGAACAGCTTGCGAAGGTTAGGGTCATCGACCGTTTGGTTAAGCTGAATGCCCAAGGTCGACCAAGCGGGCTGCTGCCAAGGGATCACCCGGAAATCGCCCTTCTTCTCGTTTTCCTTCAGGACGGTGAAATCCTGCGCTCCAAACGTGGACAGATTAAAGTCTCCCGCCAAGGTGCCTAGAACCCGCTGGCTCGGATCCTGAATTTTCGTTGCGACAATTCGATCCATGTAAGGGAGCTGATTGCCGTCCGGATCCGTCTTCCAGTAGTACGGGTTGCGTTCCATGATGAACTGGTCGCCGTTCGGATCGTTCTTCGCCACCCATGCCCGGAGGGTCGGGATCTGCGGATAAATCCAGTAATAGTACCCGGTTTCCTTCAGGAATGCGGTCGTATCCTCGAAGCCCCACTCTTTGGCGATCGCAAGCGCCTTGGCTTCGCCTACAAGCTCCGGCAGAATCGTCTTGTGGAAATGGGCCGGCGCAAAAAACCACTTGTTGTCGATCGCGACCCGTTCAAGAAACTGGACGCTCGGGTATTTATGAACGACCTTGAACGAATAGTCGTCCACCTTCGTGACCGTCGCCAGCGCCTTATCGCCGGTTGCCGGGTCCACCGAGTAATACGCGTCGTAGATCGCTTTGCCGAAGGTTTCCTTTGTCAGCATGTGTTCCCAGTAGAACATCACATCGTCCGCCGTAAAAGGAACGCCGTCCGACCATTTCATGCCTTCCCTGAGATGGATAATGAACTCCGTGGCGTTTTCGTTGACCTCATAGCTTTTGGCTACGTTCGGCTCGACGCCGCTGCCGTCCTTGTTGAACCGGAAGAGCGCTTCTTCCGTCGGCTGTCCCACGGACCACTTGTCTCCCGGTCCCGTCCAGGCCATCGTCCATTCTCCGCCGTACTGTCCAATCTCATCGACGACAGGCTCAACCATGACGTCCTCCTGCGCTGGGAGGCGCTCTGCCAGCGGGGGCAGCGAACCGGCGGATACAAGCCCCGCGAGCATAGGCGCTTCTTTGGCCGGTATCGTGCCGTTACCCACCGGACCTTCTTCCTTGACTGCAGGCTTATTGTTGGATTCCCCTGCCGCAGACGATGGCTCCGGCGAATTGTTATTGTTGGTGCACCCTGCAGCGATAATGGAAATAATGACGAACAGAACAGCTAGAGCTTTCCTCTGTTTCAAAATAACCCCTCCACTAGTGAACGATGTTTGGTTCGACTTGCGTTGTACTGCCCTTTGTTCTTGCTTATGCCGCCGATTCCCGGCTGCCATGAAGCCCCGACCGTTCACCTCCACCTCTTGTTAAACCGGTTTAATTTACGGTTAATTTTATGCTCGCTTTCCGAAAGAATGTGACCTATTAAATCGGTTTAATACCTAATCAAGAAAAGTTGTAAGCGCTTCATTATATGCTTTGACATGCGGCGCGATGACAATAATTGTTGTTACAAGGTCAAATGATTCGCTTCCTAGTTCCTTTTCAACCCACCTTGCATGTCGGCGATCGCCTCCCGGTGCGTCCACATTTACGTACAGCCCCGCCACTCCGGTATCATGGTAGCACCTGGCAAAAAACGCTGTCAACGCAATGTAAACCACGTGTAAACAGGCACGCTTCGGGCAAACCGCTCCTGCTTCTTCGTGCTGCCCGGTTCTGATCCGTCCTTTGGCGGCAAAAGCGAACGTTACGCCGTGAAAGCTAAGCCCAAGTAAACGCGAGATTTACAAATTCTTTGAATCGATCAAATTGAAAAAGCCTCCCGGAAGGGAGGCTTTTTCTGCACAATCGACGCGGCTTCAGCAGAGACAAATCCCTGTGCTATTCGGATGCCCGCAATTTCCGGCTCGTAGAGTCACATTAGAGCTCAATGGTCTTGGTAGCAACATTTTTGCAAAATTCACTGTCATGCTCCACGAAAAGAATGGTTGGCGAATGTTCAAGCAACAGCTCTTCAATTTGCATGCGGGAAATAATATCGATAAAATTAAGCGGCTCATCCCAAATATGCAAATGAACCTTCTCGCAAAGGCTTTTTGCAAGGAGCACTTTCTTCTTCTGGCCGCCGCTGAAAGCCGACATATCCTTTTCAAATTGAATTCTGGAAAAATCAAGCTTTCTTAAAATGGACTTAAACAGGCTTTCATCAATCCCGTTGTCTCTGGCGTAGTCCGTTAAATTGCCCTGCAAATGCGAGGTATCCTGGGAAACATAAGATATTTGAAGCTGGCTTCCTTTTCTGAAGGTGCCCGTATAGTTGATATCCTCGCCGCAAATCAGTTTGATCAAGCTCGATTTTCCAGAGCCGTTTTGACCTGAAAGCGCAATTCGGTCACCCTGCTCAATCGTAAAGCTGATATCAGCGCAAACCGTGTTCTCTCCGTAATAAATCGACACATGTTCAAGCTCGGCAAGCTGGTTTTTATGAAAAGCAAGCTGTGAAATTTTCAAGCTTTCAGAGCTTTCTATATTTTTAAGGAGCGTAGACCTTTCATCAATAGCCGATTGCTGCCTTTGCTCAATGGATTTAGATCGTTTCATCATTTTAGCAGCCTTGTGGCCGACATACCCTTTATCTACCTTGGAACCGGAATTTCTTGTCCCGTTTTTCGTTTTTTCCACTTCGTGCGACCAGTTGCTCGTTCGTTTAGCGGCATCCGATAATTGTTTAATGTCTTTTCTAAGCTTCTCGTTCTCTGCAAGCTCGAACTGATCCTGCCTCTTTTTATTTTCCCGCCAATCGGAGAAATTGCCTTTTTGAATCTCTACGTTGGTCTTGTTGATGGAAAGAATGTGGTCTACGCAGTTATCGAGAAAGGATCTGTCGTGAGACACCAGAATAAAGCCTTTTTTAGTATTCAGATAATCACTGACAAGCTTTCTTGCATGTACATCCAGGTGATTGGTAGGTTCATCAATTAACAGAAAGCTGTTCTCCTTCAGAAATAGCGTCGCGAGCAGCACCTTCGTCTGCTCTCCGTTCGACAAGGACTCGAAGGGCCGGTATAGCACATCCTCCGACACCTTTAACAGTGTAAGCTCGCGCATCAATTGCCAGTGAAGATAATCCGGATAAATTGCGTCGATGACTTCATAGGTGAGCTTCTCCTTGTTCTCGACATGAAAAGGAAAATATTCAAAATTAACATTAGCCGAAATATTTCCGCCGTATTCATATTTACCAAGCAGCAAGTTCAGAAATGTAGTCTTACCTCTGCCGTTTCTTCCCGTAAACCCTAATTTCCAATCGGTATCCAATTGAAAGCTAAAGTTGTCGAATATATGATCGTAACTGCCGTCGTAGGCAAAAGTCAGATTTGTCACTTTTATTAATGACATAAATGATATCCTCCTGTTACATAAAAAATAAAAGCTACAAGAAAGTTACTTTCTTGTAGCTCAAATAAATACAACAGCAAATCCAACCCGCAGCTGCGGAGTCGGATAAGGATATATTGAATTTGAGTGAAAAGAGTCCGTAACTTTCTTGCATAACGAATAAAACATGCGAAAAATACCGCTCGTATTGTTTTATTTATTCGCAAGAAATATTACATACTTTTCAACTCCATTCGTTAAATTAAGGGTATCTTAACATAGATATTTTTTAATTTCAACAATTGAACACTCAGCGCCTCTAAAACTTAGAGAGTAAAAAAGCCGAAAAGAGATAGCGGCCACAGCAGCGGGATCAAGCCGACCCATACCGCTCTCCGGAATTTGCGCTTGTGATAAAATATCCAGCTGGCGATGCCGGCTCCGATAAATGCCAGGGGATAACACATAAAGATTATATAGGACGTCTTCTGCACGGTGCTTATCGTATCGTATTGGTCCAGCATCGTGAGCGTCAGGATTGCGAATAAAAGCCATGCCGCCGTGATCAAAACATAGATAATCTGGCTAATCAGTAGAAAGAGACCTGCTTTAACATTTTTCACGTCATGATGACCCCTCAAGTGGAAGATTATTATCGTTGCTTAACTAGAACGTTCTTATTATTCGGCTTTCTTTGCCGGCATATGGACCAGGATCTATTAACTAATGAAGCGTTGTTTGATTGCTTTTTGACATGTCATCATTCCTCCAATATTTATAATCGCCATTTTCATGCGCGGTTCCTATCTTACCGACTTCAACGGAATCGGCCGCAAAATCCGGCGAATGCGTCGTAAGGGGTGGAATAAACGTGGAAGGGGCCATACAGCGTATCGATCGTTTCGATCCTGTCGGAGATCTTCCGGTAGAGCCCGTTCGTGTAATGATTATCGGCTGACGTCGGAATCCGTACTTCCTTGACGTCTCCGCTCAGCTCCCCAATCTTCGCCGCCAGCACCTGCAGCCCTCTTATAAAGGTCCGGTTGCTCCGATACTTGTCCGCAAAATAACAGTTCCCGAGTACTGCGATCTCTTTATTGTTAAACCCATGTTTCTCCAAACCGAGAACAAAGCTCCCCATGCCGATGACCTCATCCAGCTCGTCCGTCAAAATTGCCGCACTCCCATTCCTGATGCAGTTTTTGACGTCCGTGAGCGCGTGAGTTACTTGATACCCCGGAATAATGCGCTGCCGATGCTCCATATAAAATTCCGTAAATCTGCTCCACTGTCCATTATTTTCGCATATTTCGAATTTCACCATCTTGTTTTCTCCTTCCTAAACTGGTATTTTTCAAAAAAAATATATTTAGACTTGTATAATCACAAATTATAGATTATATTTCTATTAAATCCATTATAAGGAGGCATTCGAATGGGAGCTCCTGCTTGCAGCGCGCCAATGGCGTCCACCATCGATAGGGACACTGCGCAGTACTAATTGATCGATCAACACCGGTGGCCGGCAGACATTGCCGGCCATTCCAGTCTATGTCGCTCTCGCCTAAATCCTTTGATAGGGATCGAACTTGAGCAAACGCCCCAGCGGGATCGTATAGAAATCGAGAACGCCGCACGGGGGTTCCGTTGTCTTCGAATGTGTCGCAAGCTTGCTGAACATTCTCCGGTTATCCTCCGTAGCCGGCGCAAAAAATACCACTTCCCGAACTTCTCTTTGCGATTCGAGAAGCTTCTGGATAAACATGCGCAGCACGGATAACAAAGCCGCTCCGCCCCTCCAACTTTCCTTAAAGTAGAGTAGATGGACCTCGATTCTTCCCGGATCCTTGTAATCGTCTTCAAGCGTTCCCGCCGTATGTGCCAATACAGCCGCTATTTGGCCGTCACTATCCGTGCCGATCATGAAGCCGTTATCTTCCATCGCGTAAACAAGCGAGTTCATGACCGTACTCCAGTTATACAGCAGTCCGAGGTCCGTTCCATGCCGGCATAAAAATATCACGCCGTTTTCTCTATCTTCTTCCGTCTCGGCTATCGACCATGTGATCATTCGGCCGCACTCCTTTGCTTTCGTATCCTGAGCGAAGCTTCAAAAGTTCGAACTTATTTCCTCCTCCATTTTACCTATGTCGCCTGCGTGCAAACTGAAAAGAAAGCGCTTCATGTAAGGTATTGGCCCATTCCTATAAAAAAAATGTCAGAAAAACAAGAAAAAACGGCTTCTCCATGATTGGAAAAGCCGTTTTCGATCTAATAGCTGATACTGGCTGCCGTTCAAAACATGGATGCCGGATTCGCGGATAAGCGAGTAAAGTCCAGCATAGAAGAATCCTCCGCGTCATCAAGTAAATCTACCATCAGCTTATAATACGCCAGCGCATCCTCGTTTCTATTCATTAACAGCAGGAGAGCGACCATCTTGGCATGCAGCCGCTCATCCAGCGGCAGCAGATGAACGAGCTTCCGCATCGGATCAAGCGCCATTTCGTGCCGATTTTGCTTGACGTAAACATCCGCCATTACTTCCAGCAGCTTGATATGGCTCAGCTCAAGCTCGGCCTGGCGCGGCGCCGCCCACCCATACCCGCTGCCGGCAAGAAAGCCGTCCCCGTACAGCCGGATGGCCCTAATCAAATGCGTCAGGGAATTCGCGCTCTCATACTGTAGGCATGCTTTCTCGTATTCCGCCACATCATCGTCCAGCAGGGCGGGCCACCGCAAGCAATAGCTGCCTCCCGCCGTCTTCATTTGCTCCACGATTCCGTGCAGGCCGCCAGCTTCAAGATCCTTCCGGAGCTGATATACCGTCGAATGCAGATTGACCTGCGCCCGCTCCACGTCCCGGTCTTCCCAGAGGCTATCCAAAATTTGAGCTTTGCTGACCGACTTTCCCCTCGCATGATGCAAATAAGCCAGCAGCTCCCTGCCCTTGGAGTTGCGGAACCGTACCGGTTCCCCTTCGGCCGTCGTGACGGAAAAAGGGCCGAAACTGCGGACGGCAAGCCTTCGCTCCGGAGATGATTCCGCTCCCTCGCGCCGGCTGCTGCGTTTCTCGAAGCGCTTCAGCGTTCTGGCCAGATCGTCTTCCACGATCGGCTTGAGCAAATAATCGAGCGCCTCCACTTCGAAAGCGTCGCGGGCATACTCCTCATGCGCCGTCAGGAAAGCAATGTGGATCTCCGGCCGGACTTCGCTCAGCCGCCTAGCCAGCTCCACGCCGTTCATTCCTTGCATCTCGATATCGAGAAACGCCAGATCAATCGGCTCCGCCGTCGTTAACACATATTCAAGCAACAGCCTCGGGCTGTCGAACAAGCCGTTAACCCGCACGCCTTCCATCTCTTGCAGCAGCTTGCCCACTCTTCGAAGAGCGGGCTGCTCATCGTCAATGGCGATCACCCGGATCATCGTTGTTCCTCCTCAACCAATTGTACAGCCAAGCTAACCGCCAAGTCTCCGCAGCTCACGCGGATCGGATACACCCGCTGCATCCGTGAGCGGAATTCGGAACGTCACCCTGGTCCCGCCTCCGGCTTCGCTCTCGAAATCGAGCCCTCTGCCGTACAGCTGGAGCAAGCGCTTGTGAATATTCCGCAGGCCGACGCCGCCTTCTCCTTCGGCTTCCTTCGAGAGAAGCGCCTGCGCCGCTGCCGGCATTCCCGCCCCGTCGTCTTCGACGGTGATGACGGCTTCCGTCCCGTCGGCACGAACCGTTACCGTTACCGTCCCGCCTTCTTCCTTCTTCGTCACGCCGTGCCGGACGGCATTCTCCACCAATGGCTGCAGCGTCGTCGGCGGCAGCAGCAGACACAACGCCTCGTCTTCGACTTCATACCGGACGCACAGCCTGTTGCCGAACCGGGCTCGCTCGATCTGCAAATAAGCTTCCGTGAGCTCAAGCTCCTTCCGAAGCGGAACCATTCTGTGCCTATTTTTAAAATCGAAGCTGCCCCGCAAATACCGGCTGAGATGAATAAGCAGATCATGCGAAGTTTGCGGCTCGTCCAGCGTCAGCGAAATGATCGTATTCAGCGCGTTATATAGAAAATGGGGTTTGATCTGCGCCTGCAGAAACGCCATCTCCGATCGGACCGATTCCTCCGCGGAGCGCTTCATCTCAAGCAGGGAGCGCGCCCTCGCCCGCAGTTCATGCGGATGAAAAGGCTTCGTCAAAAAATCGTTCGCCCCGGCATCGAAGCCGCACATCAAATCCTCCGGCTCGCTCCTAACCGTCGTCAGCAGCACCGGCAGCTCAGCCATCGCATAATGATCCCTTATTCGGCGGCAAGTCTCGAACCCGGATAGACCGGGCATCATTACGTCCAAGATGACCAGACCGATCCGACCGCCGAGCTTCTCCAGCAATTGGAGCGCCTCCAGTCCGCTCGCCGCGGTTACCACCTCATATGGCTCATCCGCCAATACCGTCTTGAGCACCCGGAGGTTCACCTGATCATCGTCGACGGCAAGGATCGTCTGCCCCGGCTTTACGGCGCCCGCAGGCTCCTGCGCCGCGGCAGCTTCGAATCGGCCGGATAATAACCGCGCAGCCTCAAAAGCGCCGAGCGCAGAATCGCTTTCATTCCCTGCCGCGTCCGTGACGCTTCTCTCGGCGACAGGAATCGTGAACGAAAAGACGGAGCCTTCGCCCGCCTTTGAAGCAACCGCAATCTCGCCCCCATGAAGCTCGATCAGCCGCCTTGCGATGCCAAGCCCGAGACCCGCCCCTCCGTATTCCTTCGCAATGGTCGTTCCCGCTTGCTCGAAGGATTGAAAGATAATTTCCAGCTTCTCCTCCGGTATCCCGATTCCGGAATCGGCAACGGCGATGTGCAGCATAGCGCCTTCCGCCCATGCCGACACGACGACTTCGCCTTCCGGCGTAAACTTTATGGCATTGCCGATGAGATTGTATACGATCTGCAGCAGCCGGTTCTCGTCGGCAAGCGCGGCAGGAAGCGATTCCGGCCATTCCAGCCTAAGCGTAACGGGCTTCTTCCCGATGTAATGTCGGAACACCTCCTCCTGAGCGGACACGACCGCCCGGACATCGACGCTCCTCAGCTGCAGCCGGACCCCGTTGTTCTTAAGGAGAGATAAATCCAGAATATCGTTGATCAAGTTGGACATTCGGCGCGCTACCGAAACGACCGCCTCGAGCTGCTCCCGCTGGTGGCCGTTCAGCGGACCCGACTTTCCTTCGGCCAGTGCCTGGGAAAGATTCAGAATGCCGTGCAGCGGCGTCTTCAGCTCATGCGACGTGTTGGCCAGAAATTCGTCCTTCATTTGGTTCATGGCGATCAACTCGTCCGACATCGTCCCGATGGTCCGGTAAGCATTCGTGAACCTCCTGGCGAGCTCCAGCGCTTCGATAAAGACAAGGAGAATAAAACCGTAAGGAACGAGCTGCATATCGATCCATATGATCCACCCGTCGCTGTACAAAATATCGTGCACGGCCGCAGCGACGAAGATGAACCAGCCCGATAACTGCAGCAGCGCGCCGCCGCGGCCGCGCCATAACGCCAGCGCGAATCCGTAAATAAAATAAGCAAGCGCAAGCAGCGACACGATTTTGAAATAGCCGATCAAGCTTGTGTAAAGCTCTGCGGGCAGAACGAGCACCGTCAAGGTAAAGCCGGTTCCGATCCAGAATAGCAGCATGGTTATCTTGCGGTTAAATTCTTTGGGGTACAATTCCCGGACGAATAAGACGGCCATCGTCACTCCGCCGTAGTAGGTCAGATATTCCAGCAATATAATGAGCCTAATATTGGCCTCCGGGTAGAGCTCGACCAAATAGATGCCGCCGACAACCCATTGACGGATGGCGCCGAGCAGGCAGCAGATACCGAAATATAAGGTCGAGCGCTCGGAGCGGCGCAGGAGGAACGCCGCGATCTGATACATGCCAAGCAAGGCGCATCCGCCGAATACGGCCATGTCGATGAAGGAATGGCGCACTTCCCTGTGCAGCATATCCCGCTCGGAGCCGAGCGTCAGGCTGTACCAGATGCCTCCCTCCGGGTAGAGCGGGTTCGCAACCTGAACGAGCAGGTCGAATTCTTCGGCCGGCGGTTTAAACGCAACCGTCTGCGGATGGTAAGCGGATTTCGTTCCGGCCTTCTCCGTCGCGACCGTCCCCGAACTTGCGATTTCCACGCCGTCCGCATAGATCTTATAGGCAGGAGCAATAGCCGGAATCTGCAAACCCAGCGAACCGGTGCCGCCATCCGTCAGCACCTTCAGCCGATAGGTTGCATAACCCTTTCCCGGCCGATCGCCGCGCGTCCACAAGCCGGGCACTTCCTCATGCAGGCCGGCATTCGGCGCGGCCAGTCCGGTTCCGTCCTCCGTTGTCAGCAGCCGCTCCCAGTGAAAGGACCAAGTTCCGTTCAGCCGGACGGCCCCGTCTTGATTCAGATTCCACTCCCGAAGATCCAGCACGCCGTCCTTCGCCCTCGGCGCGGCCTTGCCGGAAGCCGGCCAGAGGATAGGCAGAGCCAGCGCGGCGATGAGAATAACAATGATGGTCAACAATGACGCCAATCTGACTTGCCGATTTTGATACATGAACACCTTCACCGCCCGGTATGCCTTTTGCTTTACGCTAATCGGCTTGTAAGTAACTCCATCATACAGCACGGCTTGATTATCACGCTACCCGTATCGGGTAAACGGCAGGGGCTTTTTTGCACAAAAAAACACTCCTTGATTCGGTATGGGATTCTACTAATATTTCCATATTGGTATATGATTATGGGTAGGAGCGTGAGTTTCCTTTTGTTCAAAAATATCTATTGACCCCGTACCTAGGTACGGGGCTTACAATAAAATAAGCGGGAGGCGAACGTTTATGAAGGGATTAACGATGAGTCAAGTGGCCAAGGCTTCGGGAGTGAACATCGAAACGGTAAGGTATTACGAAAGACGGGGATTAATTGCGGAACCGCCGCGAAACGCATCGGGATATCGCATGTATTCCAGCGATGTCGTCGAAGATATCCGATTTATTAAAAGTGCCCAAGACTTGGGCTTTCTGCTTGAAGAAATGAAACCGCTCTTGTCCCTAAACAAGGGAATCGATGACTATCCAATAGAGGATATGTATCGATTCGCCAAAGCAAAGATTCAAGAAGTGGAAGAAAAAATCAGTCAACTGGTGCGTTTCAAGATGTTACTCCTGGAAGTGACCAAGCATCCCGAATCTTCCCTCCCTCTTCCAAAGAATCAATGTCCGGTTATTAAAAGAATAATAGATGGGAGGGGAGAACGATGAGTAAACGAATCGAAATTTTTACAGACGGCAGCGCCGAGAGCGAAGCTGTCGTCAAACAAGTTAGGAAGCTGGCTTGTCCAAAGTGTACGGTCCATGTCCACAATATCAACGGGGAGTGTGAGATGCGGGTAAAAA
The DNA here is from genome assembly GCF_000422465.1 of Paenibacillus harenae DSM 16969. GTDB lineage: Bacteria > Bacillota > Bacilli > Paenibacillales > Paenibacillaceae > Pristimantibacillus > Pristimantibacillus harenae. Next base: position 157,734 of record NZ_AULV01000017.1, read on the forward strand.
AATATGGAATTCAATCCGTACCGGCCGTTGTAATGGATGGGAAGTTAATTAATTTGAAGGCGCTGAAGCGAGGATAATCCCGTTTAGGGTCAATCATTTCAAATGGTTGACCCTGTCATCGTCTTTACAACCATAATGTGGAAATACGCAGCAGGGATAAAAAGGCCCGTGACAATTTCACGAGCCCTTGAAACTTCGTTCCCTAGGATTTCTTCTTTGCTCTAATAACAGCTGATTGAATATAATCCTCCAAATTCCCGCCTGGAGCCCAATCTTTAATGAATTCACGGGACTCGTCTTTTGGTTCGACGACGATATCGGAAAACCCGCTTGCTTGCAGCATTCCTTTAACTTCATCGACTGTAGAAGCCCCGGATATGCAGCTTGCCAGAGAATCAAGATCTCCTTTGATCTCTGCAGGCAACTCCGCCGTTGTAACAATATCGGAAATAGCAAGTCTGCCAGCGGATTTCAAGACCCGAAAAGCTTCATTGAAGACCTGCTGCTTATCAGGAGACAAATTGATCACGCAATTGGAGATAATGACATCGACGGATGAATCCAAAATAGGCAAGTGCTCAATTTCGCCAAGACGGAACTCGACATTCGAGTATCCATTCGTTAAAGCGTTATTGCGAGCTCTGCTGACCATTTCAGGCGTCATATCGACCCCATAGACCTTACCGGTCTCTCCTACTTGCTTCGAGGCAAGAAAACAATCGAATCCTGCGCCGCTGCCGAGGTCAAGCACGACTTCCCCAGGCTGAAGCGACGCAATCGCTTGCGGATTCCCGCATCCCAGCCCAAGATTGGCGCCTTGCGGTACCGTCGACAGCTCTTCGTTCGAATAGCCCAGCTTCGAGGATACATCATCTGCCGTGCCGCAGCAGCTTGAAGCCGATGAAGCCGGCGAACAACCGCTTGTGCTTTTGTTGTCTTGAATGGCAATTTCTTTATAGCGGTTGCGCACATGCTGACGCACCTGGTCGTTTTGTACTTGACTCATATTAAATCTCTCCTTTTATTAAATCAAATTATTTTGATTTATTGGGTTAAATGAAAACCCACGTCGTGGGCTTATGAACAACAATCGCTTGGAAGATCGTCCGTCTTGCGGAAGATGCAGCACAGTTCGGGAGAAAGCAGCCGGTTTACCTCGGAATGGTTTAATTCGTAGTAGCTCCAGGTGCCTTTCGCCTCGCGTTTAATGAGTCCGGCATCAAGCAGAATCTTTAAATGATAGGACAGTTTAGATTGCGGCATATCCACGATGTCCGTCAAATCGCAAACGCATACGCTGCCTTTCCGGGTCAATTCATACATGATTTGCAGCCGTTTTTGATCGGATAAGGCTTTGAACTTCGCTTCATAAGATACAAAATCAACGGTTTCTCCGGATACAACGTTCACTGGAATTTCTTTCATCATCGTTTTCGCCTCCGCTAACAACATGCCGGACAACAGGTTAATACCGGCTGCTTAAACACAGGTTCCTTATGCATTTCTTGTTTCTTGTTGTATAATTTCACCCATTTCCAAGCATGTCTTGCTTGTTGTTCCGCGTTTGCCTGTTGAAACTTCATTAACTTCTCGATTGCATAGTAATTGAACAATGAGCAACGCCACCGTTTCATCAAATTTTCTTGATGAAGTAAGTGTAGCATGGAGAAAAAAGGAAATCAAGGATTAATCAAAAAAAATTGATAAACGTATTCCCAATGACATTATTGCATCATCGGGAATAATTTGGTTTCGATACTTTTTTTATTACTAAACAATAGCTTCTGATCCGAATAAAACTTTATGGTTCGGAACAATACTTATTGCTCTATGCCCCGTTTTTTCACTTCAAAGCCTCGTCAAATGCATCCTCCATTCGACCGGCCTCTTCCGACACCGCGAATACAATAAACCGGCCTTTCGTCTTCAACACATGTTTTTCAATAAGAAAATACTCCACCGGGCGATAGTCTTGAAATTTGACCTTCTGCGCTTCGATTCGTTGCCGGATGTTTTCTAAGACGTTATCCGCTTCGATCGCATCCTTGACTTTGATGATTGCCAGTTCCTCCGCCTTTACATTGGACGAAGCCGTGTACAGCACGAAATCCTCCACGTTCTCCGCCTCAATGTGATATAACTTTTGCAATTTCCCCATGTCTCCCTGCTTCATATCTTCAAGGCTTGCCGCTTGTTGGATGTGTTCTGCCACTTCCGCGGCCGATAGTTCTTCCGAAGCCCCGCTGCCTCCGGAGCAGCCGACTAACCCCCCCGCCACAACAGAAACCGTAAGCATTATGGTCAAAAGTCTTTTCATCATCATTCACTCCGTGATTCCGTCAGATTTAAGATAAACGTATCTTCAAAAAAAGTATCGATATTATAAAGAACCAGCATTTCATGATATTGCCGATCCGCCGCCAACTCCGTCAACGACTCGCTGTAATATCGGAGATCGACGACATCGATCTCGGCGAAGTGCTCCGTCAGGAAAGGAATCAGGCTATTGGCATACGAATCCTTGACTACAAGCAGCTTCTTCCCGGCCGAATGAGCCGTTGTGATCCGGACCAAGGCATGGTTGCCGTTCAGGAATACCGCATACTTATCCTTCTTGTCCAGATTGTCCAGCTCGTACAGAGAATCCGTAATACGGCCTTCTTCCACGTACTCCACCTGCAACCGGCTTTCCTCTTTCGGCATGTAGAGGTCGATACGGTCGGGCTGCAGATGGCGGAAGCCGCTCTTCGAGTATAGCGATCCATAGAAAGCATTCGTCACTTGCCGGATATTAAACGCCGCTTCGTTTTTCGGAACGATCCTCATCTGCTCGCACAGCGCCCGATAGGCGTAATAAGCCCCTTTGGTCGTCCAATGATGATCCGTTTTATACAAAATAGATTCCTCCCGCTTCACATATAACGCGGGATACACATCGACAAAACGAATATCAGGCTGAAGCCGCCCAAGCATTTGCCGGACCTGATTCAGAACAGCCTGCTCATCCCCAACCGGCGCATACGCCGGCAATTTACTTTGAAGCAGCGAGGCGGCCGTCGGCGCCAGCATGATATACTTGCGGAGGCCGGGCGTTGCCTGGTGAAACGAATGGATCGCCTCCGTTCGCTCGGCCACGTCCGTCTCTTGCGGCGATGTGAAGGATTGGATGAGATAACCGTCCTCACCCAGGTATACGCCGTTGCTGTCCTTCTTGCCCAAAACCCGATCTGTATCGGTCTTGATCCCGATCCATGCGTCCCGGAATGCAAATTGATCGGTCGCATATTGCTCGTAATCAGTCGTGAATGACCCCGACATCAGCGATCGCAGCGAGAAAGACGGCCGCCTCTCCAGCACCCGGTTTTCCGATTCGGAGAATGCCTTGTCAGGCGTCAAGACGTTTATCACGGCCATCGCCCCGATAAACAACAACAGCGATAAGCCGGTTATGGATCGAACCCATTTGTCAAATCCGGTCAAGGTCGCACCCCCCTCAAAAGCGAAAATATAAGAACGGATTATAAGACTCGTTGACCAAATAAGCGGTCGACAATACCAACCCGATAATATAAAACGCGGTAACGACGATCACTCCTACGCGATTCCAGCGGATTTCCACAAGCACGACCATCTTCTGCGGAAGCGGCGTCGCGCATAAAGCCAGAAACACGAACAAGCCTCCGTACGTTAACAGGTCATAAAGCGCCTGGCGATCCGCCAACTCGTGCGCTCCGAACCCGAACATCGTCCCGATGAACGTCCATGCGGAAGGCAAATGTTCATACTCGAACAGAACCCATCCGATAATTACGATCAACAGCGTATATAGATGTCCTATCCAGTGCGGCCAACGCGTCAGCCGCTTCAGTAGAAACAACTTCTCGACGGTCACGATAAAACCGAAATACAAGCCCCATACGATAAAGTTCCAGCTCGCCCCATGCCATAAACCGGTTAAGAACCAGACGATCCAGAGATTTCTAAGCTGCTTGTGCAGGCCGCGCCGATTGCCGCCAAGCGGAATATAGACATATTCCCGGAACCAGGAGCCCAGTGAAATATGCCATCTGCGCCAAAATTCCGTAACGCTTCTTGAAATATACGGATGCTTGAAGTTTTGCGGCAGATCGAAACCGAACATCTTGCCGAGTCCGCGCGCCATATCCGAATAACCGCTAAAGTCGAAATAAATTTGCAACGTAAACGCCAGAATCCCAAGCCACGCGGAAAGAACGGTCAACTCCTCCAGCGGCGTGGACTTCGCGCTCGTCCACAACATCCCGATGTTGTTGGCCAGCAGCACCTTTTTGGCGAGTCCCCGGATGAACCGCTTCGCCCCTTCGCCGAATCGCTCCAGCGTCATTTTACGGGAGGCCAGTTGTTCAGCAATATCGCCGTATTTGACGATCGGTCCGGCGACCAGCTGCGGAAACATGGCCACGTAAGTACCGAAGGCTATCATATTTCGCTGCGGTGGCACTTTACCGAGGTATATGTCCGCCACATAAGACATCGTTTGAAACGTATAGAAGGAAATGCCGATCGGCAGCGGCAGATCGGCGGCCTGCACGTGTAGGCCGAACATCTCGCCCACGTTCTGAACGACGAACCCGGCATATTTGAAGAACCCGAGAATCGCCAGATTGCCGCAGATGGAGCCGATGAACACCGCTCGGGCTATCGATTTGCGGTTCCTGTACTTGTCGATCAACAGCCCGTTCGCATAATCGAATACGGTGGAAAAAATCATAATGACGATATATAGCGGTTCACCCCATGCATAAAAGACGAGGCTAGCGGCGAATAGAACGGCATTTCTCAGCTTCTTGGGCGACAAGCAATACGTCAACAAAGCGGCGGGTAAAAACTGGAACAGGAAAATCAGGCTGCTAAATACCAACGCTCATACCCTCCCGCTCCGTCACTTCACGCTTTGCTGCCGATCCGACGCATCTTTCAAATAATCAAGCAGGAGCGGATAAAATTTCGCTTGGAAGTGAATGCCGTCCGTATCGTACAGATCGGGATGACCGGCCACAAGCGGCGACAAATCGACATATCCGACCTGTTTCTCAGCAGCCAGCTCCTTCAGTCCCTCATTGTATTCAGCAATATTCCGATAACGAGGCTCTGTTTGTTCCGCTTCCGCCGTAACCGGAGTAACGGATAACAATGTGATCGTCGCATCCGGGAGTTCAGCTTGGATCTTCTCGATCAACGTTGCGTAGTGCGATAACGAATATTCCAGCGGATTATCGGTCGGCCACAATATATCGTCCGAACCCAACTGGATATAGATATGCTCCGGTATTCGACTAACTAATTCACCCATATCCTCCAGCGCGAATTGGGCCGTTTTCCCCGCACCTGCAAGGACATTCTTCTCTTCCAGCACCTCATGGTAAGACAATCCTTCCGTAATCGAATCTCCAAGGAACACACTCGTTTCATACAGCGACGCACGGGAGATTGGTTCCGGAGTTGAACCGTCCCCAGGCTGCCCGGAAGAAACGGCAGGTTGTCCGTTATTGCCGCATGCCGCTGCCAGTAAGACGACAATCGCGATCACCATCATTCCCACCAACTTGTTTTTATCCATCTTCATCGTTTCCCCTTTCTTATCCGTACAAGAGAAAGAGTATTCGATGGAGATCAAGATCACATGCAGATGAAGTGCAGATGGGGTGCAAATAAAAAAAAGTGCAGAACCGAGTTCTACACTTTCGTATTTTTGTTCAATTCGAAATAGAACAAGACGCCGTCCTCCGTATTCGTTGCCCCGTAAGACACCCCATGCAGCTCGAGAATCTGTTTGGAGATCGCAAGGCCGAGTCCGGTTCCGCCTGTCGATCTGTGGCGGGAATGCTCGCCGCGGTAGAATCGATCCCAGATCTTCTCCATTTGTTCGGACGGGACATGAACGCCTTTGTTCTCGATACTTATTTTGACTGCATCCTCTACTTCAACAGTCGAAACCACGATGTCATTGTGTTCCGGCGTGTAGCGTATGGCATTCGTCATGAAATTGACGATCACCTGCTCGATCCGGCGCTGATTGGCGACGACTTCGGCAGGGGCAATACGGGTATGCAGGCGGATCTTCTTGTCCGCGATGTCCGGCGCCAGCTTCGTACAGATCCGTTCCATGACTTGATCGATTCGGAAAACATCCATCTCCATCTTATACGTACCGGATTCGTATTTTGCCAATTCCAGCATATCGCCCACCAACAGATTCATCTTCTTCACTTCATCTTCCATCGCCGCAAAATAATAATCCCGCCGCGGGCTGTCCGCCTTGTCTTTCAAAATATAAAGGCAGCTTTCCAGCACGCTGATCGGCGTTTTCAATTCATGCGACACGCCGGATATAAATTCTTTACGCGTCTGCTCCAGCCGTCTTTCTTTCTCAATATCCTGTTCCAGCCGCACAATATGGGCGTTCAGCATATCCGAAAGCCGGTTAATGTTGCGCGACAGATTGCCGATCTCATCCTCGGTCTTGATCGGGATCTTGTTCGAGAAGTCGAGTTTGGCCATTCTTTGCGTCATCGTGTCCATTCGGAGCAAGGGAGCGGCGATTCGGCGGGAAAAGTAAAAGGACGCGAGCACAACGAGCAGCAAAGTTCCGACCACGATATAGCCATAATAATTTCGCATGATCTCCGCAGCTTCGCTCACGGGCTGCAGCGATGTCATCGCGAACAGGTAGGCGGGGTTCCCCGTCTGATCGACGACGCGCTCCACGAATATCTTATAATCGATATCGTTCTCTTCGTAGTCCGTTAGGGTGCTTGTCTGATCCGTGTTGTCTTCATACAGAAGGTCCGCCTGAAAAGCTTTCACCCGGTCGAGAAGTAAGCGGTTCGTATAGCGGGATGCTTGTTCGCCTTGCGGAATCCGAATCTGCGTAATCGTCCCGTGAACTAACGCGTTCGGATAGCGCTCATGGTATTTGGTCGGACTTTCGAATCTCGGGACAACCTCATACCCTTTGTTGACAAGCTGCTCATTTACCAGGCCGTTCTCCTCTCTGAGATTGGAGACATTGCGTCCGATCCGCTGTGGATACAAATGATCCCGAGTCACGATCCCTTCGATGGCAATCCGCTGCCCTTCATTCACAAAGATATCGGGGAACAGCGGGCTGTCGGCATTGGCCTCCTCCATATTCATAACCGTATACAACGGAATCGTGATCGTTTCGCCCGAAAGAACCGGGTTGACGTCCGAGTGCTCCAAACGAATCACCATCTCATATTCGTCCGTATATTTCAAATAGCCCCTCTCATCCAACAGGGCCATCCAGGCATTCGTATCTTGATAAAACGCCTGCTCCTTTAGTATTGCCGCTTCGGCATCCCCGGCATCGATCCATCCGTCTTGCCGATAAGACTGGAGGGCATCCTTCACCTTCTCCACCTTCTGATGCACATAAAACTGCTTGAAAAATAAGGTTTGTCCGATAAAAATGCTCATAATCACAAACAAGCATAAACCCGTCGTCAACAAAAACAGTTTGTATACAATGCTCGATCTCATGGCCTGTCCTCGAATTTATATCCGGAACGAACGACGGTGACGATAGACTTCGCATGATCTCCCAGCTTGCCGCGCAAATTGCGGATATGGCTGCTGAGCGTCCGTTCTTCGCCTTCGAAATCATAACCCCAGATTTTTGTAATGAGCTGTTCCCGGGTCAAGATGATGCCTTTGTTTCCCATCAGATAAGCCAGGATTTCGAATTCCGTATGCGTAAGATTGCAGTTCTCCCCGTTAATCGAGACGGTGCGCGAAGGCACGTGAATCATAATCCCGCCGCCGGACAGCATATCCCCCAGCCCTTGTATCGGCCGATTTTCCAACAGCCGTTTGCAGCGTGCCAGCAAGATGGGCGGACTGCATGGTTTGACGACATAATCGTCCGCCCCGAGTTCGAATCCAAGCAACGTATCATCCTCGTCCGAACGTGCCGTTAACATCAGAATCGGGACGTCCGAAACCTTGCGGATTCGCCTGCATACCGACCACCCGTCCATTTCCGGCAGCATAACGTCCAGAATGACCAGATGCACATCGTGCTCTTGAAATAACTCGAGCGCCTGTCTTCCGTCGCAAGCCTCCAACACTTTATATCCTTCATCCGTCAAGTATTCCTTCATAATCTCCCGCAAAACCTGCTGGTCTTCCACAATGAGTATCGTTTTCGCCATGCCGATGACCTCTAATCATTCATTTTTTCAAGTTGCTTATTACAAATGTTATCATGACATTGAAGACGCCACAATGCGCAGCTGACTCCGGCAGGCCGCTCTCCACGATGACTGAAGCAACATATGCATTTTCTCACATAGGCGACACGAAAGTTGACGGGTGAAGTTTTCCGCCTCTTGGTACGGTTACAAAAATAAGAACCTTGAGATTAACTTCAAGGTTCTTAGAAATTGGTGTGTGTCTATACAATATTTGGAGTTAAAAAATAGTCGGCACCATTCCCCCATCCATACGGATTGGAGAACCTTTAAATGCGGATGCATAAGGACTGCAAACAAATGCAGCTAGCCTGCCTATTTCAATAGGCTTGATAAATCGCTGTATTTCAGATTGAGGCAGGTTTGTAGTCATAAATTGTTTCTCTTTTTCCGAAAAAGTCATATCTTCATCAGGGTACATACCCTCAATGATTTGATGCACATTTTCAGAGAGTGTCGGTCCTGGCATGATCGTATTGACGGTAACTTCTGTTCCTATTGTTAATTTAGATAAGCTTTTTGACAATGATAACAGCATTGCTTTTGTCATGCTATACTGAGGCATTAGTCCCGAAGGCATAATTGCTTCTTCACTCGCAATAAAGATAATGCGGCCATAATCATTTTTCATCATTTTAGGTAAATAAAATTTGGATAACCCATTTGCGGCAAGAACATTAGTACGGAAATATTTTTCCCATACTTCATCGCGGGCATCCTCATATTTCATAATTTCATAAATACCCATATTGTTAACTAAAATATCGATATTCGGGTATTTTTCAAATAAAGCTTCCCTTTGCCCAATATCCACAATATCGGCTGTAGCATTTTGAGGAGAGGTAGACGGGAAATCTGACTTTATTTCATTTACCGTTCGTTCCACCTCTTCATCATTTCGTCCATTAATCAGTACATTAACACCTTCTTTGGCAAGTTCAATGGCAATTGCTTTCCCTATACCTTTCGTCGATCCTGTAACTAAAGCTGTTTTATTGATTAATCCCATATCCACAATCCATTTTCTCCTTTTAATTTACTTATAATGATCATTAAAAACAATCCTGTGCTCCGGTTAGTGATTATATTACCTTGTCAGGATTGTTCAGTAACTAGCATTCTGCGCCAAATTTCTTGTTTAACACGCCAAATAATAAACTAAGTAAATTAAATGCTAGCTCACTGCAGAATTGGTCAGGTTGGGAATTCTATTAATGATTAGTCGGCATTCCTTGCCGTCCTTCTGTTATCGAATTTGTACCTAAATGTTCGTTACGCCAATTTGAAGGAGTATTGCCTTCCCAAAGGCGGAAGGCGCGGTAGAACGAGTTCTGATCTTCATATCCGATCAAGAAAGCCACTTCTTTAATATCGAGCGAGGGGTCTGCCAAGTACTCTCGTGCCTGCTCATGTCTAGCTTGTGTCAACAGATGCTTGAAGCTCGTGTTTTCATCGGTTAGCCGGCGCTGCAAAGTACGATCGCTCATACTGAGCTCCTTCGCGACAGCCTGAATGTCGGGCCGCCCTCCTGCGAGGCTGCGTTTCATAATCGATTTGACAATCTCGGTAAATGAGCGGCTGCGCTGCTGTTCATCCAACGATCGGTCCAGAGCGGGAGTCAGGATCTCCAGCAGCTCTTCGTTGTACGAGACAAAGGGTCGGTCCAGATCTCTTCGATGAAGCGTCAACCGGTTACATTTTGCATCAATCCGGATACGGCAGCCGAAGTAAGCTTCAAGGGCCTGTACATCGCCCATTGATTGCGAAAATTCGACGAACCGCGCCGTCAAAGGTTGACCTGTGCCCCGGCGTCCAAGCTCCAGAATCCATGCCAGCGTGATGCCAATAAGCATCGGCGGTCCGGGCTGCTCGGTATATTGCCATTCCAGTTCGATTGTACAGTGCTCGCCCTCTTCGGTGATACGCAAGCTTTCGGGGGGGCACAGCTGTTTGTACCGGGCCATTTGGTTTAAAGCGTCGCGGTAGTCACGAGCGTGATAAGTCGCTAAGACGGTCGGCGGGTACTTCGCTGTTTCAAAGACGGCCGCAAGCCCGATGATTCCTTTGGCAGTGTCGCCGATGAGATCGGAATAAGCCTGCCAGATCGCGAAATATTGGGCGGTAGTAACTACCGGTTCAGAAATAATGGTTAGCGGCAGTCGTGCTTTGCGAGCTACGTCGTGGGCTGCAAGCCCTAATTGACGTAATCCTGCCCAAAATCCCGGCGGCATTTTAATATGGTCAGAGGTATGAGACTTCATACATAAAGGCCCCCTTTAGCTGCTTGCATATTCATTAGTTTTGGTTGTGAATGCTGAGCGTACCCTGAAGAGTCAATTGAATAGGATTCAAAACGTTTATTCCATCAGGATCGCTGCCGTTTCGTATCGTGCCGACTAACAACCTGTTGTTTAATTGGATTTTGGAATAGGAATACCTATCCAATAACCCGAATATTAGCTTAATGCGAAGCGATGGAACAGGGGCTGCTGCAACGATAGCTGCATGGCGCTCGAACTCCCTTTCCGGATGTCTATTTTCACTATAGTATATTTTAGATCGCAGGTTTGATCTATAGTCTACATTTGGATGGCCCGCTCGTTTTCCATTCGATCATCGGTACCCGCTCCACTCAAAGGTTGCGACCATACAGCAAAAAACAAACACAGTCAGGTAAGGATAACCCTCCCCGACTGTGTTTTTGTCCATAACGCGCTTAATTCATAAGAGAGGCTGCCGCCTCAAGCAGAATTCAACCTACTCTTGGGACAGCCCCTTCTTTGATTCAAAATTGTTTCGCTGCCGCTTCCGCTTTCGCGGTCGCTTTTTCTTTAATCGCTTGGGCTTGATCAGGCATCGCGGCCATACCTTCCACAAAAATTCCTTCAAACGAAGGGACGCCAATGAACTGCATGATCTTCTTCAGATAACTGTGCCCGCTTTCAAAGCCGGCAGCCGGCCCTTCGGAATATACGCCTCCGCTGGCTTGAATGTGAAGAGCTTTTTTATCGGTAAGCAAACCTACAGGACCGCTTTCCGTGTATTTAAAGGTTTTCCCGGCTATGCATATGGCGTCGATGTATGCTTTCAGGACTGGAGGAAAGGAAAAATTCCACATCGGCGACACAAACACATATTTATCTGCAGCGATAAATTGGTCCACTAGTTCGTTCAAACGGCTTACCTTGGACTTCTCGGCATCGGAAAGCTGATCAAAGGCGGTACCGGAGCGGAGCTTTCCCCAGCCGCTGAATATGTCCGTATCAAGCTGCGGGATATTCAATTGATACAAATCCAAATGAACGACTTCATCTGATGCATGAGCCTCGCGATATGCGTCAATAAATGCTTTGCCGACCGCCATGCTGTATGATGCCTGATGATCGAGCGGGTGTGCCGTGATATACAATACAGTTGTCATAAATTTTCAATCCCTTCTTTTGGTTTAATTCCGGTTTAAGTATCTACTCACACCTCAATAAATATTCTGGAGGTCGGATATTCGGAGAAGAAATACGATAAAGGACAAAATGCCGAGAAGTACAATCGGGAACGATTGTTTGAATGCAATTAAACTACGCATTTGCACGACGTTTCAGCTGCGCCCGATTTCCGATCGCAAAGACCAAGGTTAGGATTAGAAGAACGAAAGCAGGCATAGCTGCTCCCATACCTTGACCGGCTTGCAGATGTGAAAAAACAGCACCGGCCAACAGTACTACGAGTCCAACAGAAGCAAGCATGGCCAGTTTAGGCCTCCAAAATCCAACCAACAGTCCAATCGCTCCCAATAGTTCGCAGACACCCAGGAAATACATGAATCCTGTGGAATAACCCAAAGCAGCAAACGTTTGAACCATCATTTCATTTCCGGTTAGTTTCAGTGAACTAAAGAGAATAAAACCAACGGCAAGTAATCCTTGAATAATACGAATAACCCATTTCATCATACATTTCTCCTCTTCTATGGTTATTGTAAATCTTGTGCGCCAATCCCGATTCTTTTCATCAAACCAATAAGTTGTTCTTTCTCATCCTTGCTGATAAAAGAAAGATTCCTGGAAATGGTTGCAACGTGTTGTGGAAAAATCTCATCAAACAGTGCTTTGCCTTCTTCAGTAAGGACAACGTTAGACGCCCGTCGATCCTCCGGGTTTGATTGTCTTTCGACAAGGCCTTTTTTCTCCAGTTTATCCACGACATAAGTAATGCTTCCGCTTGGAATCGAAAGTTTTTCGCTGATTTTTTGAACCGGATGAGGACCTTTGCTGTAGAGCAGCTCAAGAATCATAAAATTTTCGAGACTAATTCCGTAGCTTTCAATATCCTTACGAATGTTATCGAACAAGGACATCGCAGCTCTTCTCCAAATCCGAAACAGCCTTAAATCCAGCTGAGTTTGTTCATCATGCGGATCGATAGAGACCACATCCTTTTCGGGAATGATTAATCATCTTGGTTTCTTGTATAACGGATAATCAACTTCAGTTGGAACCTCTATGAGTACAATCCGAAGATCCTGGTTTTTGGGCCTAATCGTGATGCTTTCACTATCTTCAGACTGAATGATGAAGAAATCTTTATTTTCAAATGCAGTCTCCGATCTCCCGATTACGCCGCCTTTACCTCTGATCGCCAAGCCAGCCAACGTCCGGTTTGATGAAAGGGCATGTGTATGGGTTGCCCCTGCCGTGATGTTCACATCGTACATGTACGCATCCGTAACAAGGTGCATAGGAGAACCCGTGCCAAGTATTGTTTTGACGGTTACGCCTTTATCGTGAACCGCTGGAAAATCCTCATGAGCATATTTGGAATAATGAGGCGGCCGTTTGAATGCATCATCCAGATAGGGCTCCAACCATATTTGGAGACCCTCTCCAGGCCCATTCATACCTTCGGCATGCCACATACCGGAACCCGTTTGCATCAGCTGGACGCCACCGGTACCAACGACGCTTTCCGTTCCCAGGGAATCCTCATGAAACACTTCGCCGGATAGGATATAGGTAAAAATTTCAAATCCCTTATGAGGATGAGCGTCAATACCGGCCGGTCCTGAAGCCTTCCCCCATGCCCAATAGAATAACGGGCCCAAACGATTTATTTGTGAACCCTCGCCTGAAAAGCCGATCGGTTTTTGTTCCGTGATCTTGCCGCTATCAAATTCACCAATTGCTTGATCTTTTGGTTTTATGATTTGAATGTTACTCATTTGTAATCACATCCTTCCTGATATAATTTGCAATTTTGGTTGATCTCATTTGTCCTACAACTAGGATATATTCATCCTAACATTAGGATTAAATTTAGTCAATAGGGAATCTGGGCAATCCAGTACCGACTGTTATAGAGATAATAAAACATCCTGCAGTTACCCGCAGGATGTTGATGAACTTGTTTTTTTAGATTACCTTCGACATGCTTTGATTTAAGTACGGCTTGTATCCATTTCATTCATACGATCCCGGCTCCACTCGCCTTTCTCCAAGCTCGGGAGGCAATGAACCTGGAATTCGTGATCGTGCAAAGTCTGGAATTCAGAAAAGAACTCGAGCCGCACGTATCCGGCGCGATCCGGTCGCTGCCTATGTCGCTCGAAAAAACAAATAAAGGACGTGTGACCATATGCTAGAATACAATCAACAGTTAGCTGCGAAAATCGCAGAACTTAAAGAGAAACTTTGATGCATTCATGGATTGTTACCTTAATAACCCGTCTATGAACTACTCCCTGGCATGCTGAAACGAGGGTTTATCCGCAAACGGCCGTTTTAAATAGGCAGACAAAAATTTCTCGGTAATATCAAGAACCTGCGGGTTCCAAAAGCCTGTCCCATGGTCAGCACCCGCCACTTTATAATACAAAACCCGCTGTCCATGTTCCTTTAGTGCTTTATACATCTCTATACTCTGATTAATGTGAACGACTTGATCGCTGTCTCCATGCATGATGAGAAACGGCGGAAGCTTTTTGCCCAAATCCTGATACATAGGGCTTGCCTTCTTCGCCAATTCCATATGATCCTTTACCCTTCCTCCAATAAACAAACCTTCAGGAGAATCGGCAGCATCATGATCCAGAATATCGTTATACTTCCCTAAAGTGAGCAGATCCGTGACTCCGTAATAATCGACTACCGCGTTCACTTCATCCGATTGTTCGCTATATAGCCCGTTGTCATATTCTCCTATCGTAAGCCCCGTCATTAATGAAAGATGTCCGCCCGATGAATCCCCCCATACGCCTACGCGATTCGGATCGATCCCATATTCATCCGAATGCTTGCGCATAAATCGGATCGCGCACTTCACATCTTCAACGGCAGCCGGGAATCGTGCTATATCGGTGTCCCTGATTTCAACACTGGCTACCACATAACCCTTTGACGCAATAAGAGAGAGATTTGGAATCCCAGCATAGATGTCCTGTTTTCTCCAAGCAGAACCTTGTACAAAGATGACAAGGGGAAATTTATATCCGCCCCGGTGTGGCATGATGATTTGCAGTCTTCTTACCACATCGCCATATGTCGCATAGACGACGTCAGGACGGTATGTGCAAGAATAATAGGTTCCTCTATCCGCATACTCGCCATACAAAACCTGAGTTCCTTCAGGCATTTCATTTGCCGCCATTTCCGCTGCTTTTTTATCCACGCTTTTCTCCCCTTTTGGAATGAATATAAAGAAAGTATTTTATTATCATTCGTCAAACACCTGTGTCTTCCTGCCATTTGGCCATCCCTAGGCGACTTTCCGCGACTAGCAAGCGGTTAATCGTACCCGTTTAGCAAAATTTTGATTTTTCACCGTAAGTATTCAGTGCCACTTGGTTGCTCTGTTGCTATGTGTAATAGGACTTTATCATCGACTTCTTCCCCTTTCTGGTTCCAATTCTCGATATCCATTATAGGGAAAGGGATGCCGGACGCCATGACTCGAAGTGGCTACATATTTGCCCAAAATTTTACTGTTCATCATGATCCGTTCTCTGATATACCAAATGATGAGGTACCTGGGGGGGAATGGACTCCGCCATACTGTCCTCCAGTTGGTGCTCGACTCGTTCCTCCGGAACAACAACCGCTCCAGACGGTCTTTCAACTCGCCGAGTCGTTCGAAGAACAGGTCGTCATCGACGCCGTTTCCTTCAAACTACTTGAGGAAGCGCTCACGCTAACTTTTGATGCTCGCGAGTTCTTTATCAACGGCAGACTCGATGGAGCAGGCCGACACAATTTGCGCTGTCAGGCATTGATTTTTTTGCCAAAATAGGTTATTTTATTGACAGCTTAGCGATAAGCAAGTTCCTGACACGAAGGGAGATGTGTTTTAATGGCAACTACTTATATGGTGGTTTGGTCTTAAAACTGAATAGCAGGCATACGCGAAAAAAGCGGGAAAACGCCCGTATTATTTGGTATGCCATCCAAAGTAACCTTTCGTGAATATTGCTGTTTGCAGGATACGATGAAGGTCGTATCTTTTTTTGCGTCCTGATGCCGCGCGACAGCAGCTTCTTCTTTAGAGGCTGCTTGTCCGTGGCATTTTTGCGTCCAAAAACAACATTAAAGGAGCTAACAAAAAAACCATGATGGATTTGAAAACCTATGGCTACACAGTCCAGAATAAAACGAGCTACCTCATCGACAAGAGGGCTCGAAACAAAACGATCACCATGTGGAGCAAGCAAACGAAGAAAAACGGAGGATATAAGAAATGAATATTAAATTCGAAACGCTGATCTATGCCTTAAGCCGACGGTTCAAGAAGGCTATCGTCTCGGCCGACTGCCAAACCATGCCGTTACAAGGCGGAACTGTGGGAAATGTGTACCTGGTAACGGGGATCGCAGAAACCGCGGATGGCGAACTATTGCCATACCGTATCGTGCTGAAAATCCAGAAGAAATGGGAGCGTTACGGCGATCCGGGTTCATGGCGCCGGGAATATGATCTCTATGCGTCTGACTTGGGAGCGACGTTCTCGGATGCCTTCCGCTGGCCGACATGTTATCACGCCGAGATCAATGCCGAAGAAAATAAAATCCAGCTGTGGCTGGAATATATCGATGGCGTAACTGGTTTAGACTTGACCGGTGACATGTATGATCAGGCCGCGCTGGAGTTAGGACGCTATCAAGGCAAGCTGTATGCGGAGCAGCCCGCCGTGCTGCAGAGCCTGACCAACCTGAGCCATGCGGATCTCATGAAGAATACGTATCTGCATTACCGGTCATGGCCGGTCGTCTACGATTATATACGCTCGGAGGACTGCGCATTCCCGCAGCACGTGCGGCAAATGCTCATCGACATCGATGAGCACGCAGACGAGATATTCGCCCGCATCGAAAAATTGCCCCTCGTGCTATGCCACCGGGACTTCTGGGTGACCAACCTGATCTATGCCGACGGGAAAATCGCGCTCATCGACTGGGATACATCCGGATGGGGCTACCTGGGCGAGGATCTCGCAAGCCTGATTGCGGATGAAGCGGATATCGATCTCATGGTCGAATACTACCAGCGATGTGTCCCGGCGTATTACAAAGGCTTTTCGGAGTATGCGGATGTATCCCCTATCGCCGATCATTGCGTCTACGAGCTGATCCTTCTCATATTCGGGTACAGGATTGTGGAGCGGTATCTCCACACAGAAGACGATGACGAGAAGACGAAGTGTGTCCATATGCTCCAAAAAATCTATGAAATGAAGACCAGTCCTTTGCAGGGTTGAATCTAGAAAAAGAACTCCGAAAACCCTTGAATGTAGTGAATGTAGTGGGTTTTCGGAGTTTCTTTCATTACTCCCATTCGATCGTCGCCGGCGGTTTGCTCGTGATGTCGTAGACGACGCGGTTCACGTTGTCGACTTCGTTGACGATACGAACGGAGATTTTCTCCAGCACGTCCCAAGGGATACATAACCTATAGGAATGTACGGATTCCAAAACATGTACCGTACATTCTGAAAATTAGTCAAATAGTTCGAAGAGTAATGCTTTTGGTTTTGGTGCTTAGTCTTTATCTTTTCAACTGTGGTCTTGTTTGGTTATGCGGAATCATAACGCCCTAATGCTGATGAAATTGCCTCCTCCCAAACAATATAGTCATTGTATCAAAAAATGAGCTGGTAAGGTTTTTTGGGCCGATTAACTTTTTTATCGTATTCTAATTCAGGGAGACAAGTCAGATAAAATAAAGGGTCCTACATATTGTACATGACTAATATGATATCCTCCTAAAGAAAGTCCCGATGACATCAATGCATCATCGGGACTGACTAGGTAGTTCCATACTCTTTTACTTTTTTATCACTAGACATCTGGCTGCATATCATCTTTAATCGGTTTCCAACTTTAATGTCACTGGACAACAGACAACAACATGTTCGGTGAAAATAAAGTATTAGACTGCCGCTGTTGTCATTCAACTAACTGGTCTCCTGTTAGTTTAATCATAATTTTTCGTTAGTAACCAATGGGCCCATTTCTTTCAGTGTAGAACGTCCCCACTGCTCAATGAGCTTACAGTAGCTATCGGAGTCATGCATTCGTGAGTCCACATCGGCGATCGTCATGGTCCACGCTATCTTGGGGAGTGGCTTTGCATTCAATGGTCTACGAATACCTTTAGTGCTTCCTGGTCCTATAGCCATATCTTTACGAATTAACTCCGTGGGGTAACCTTCTTCCAGATGACTCCGTAATGCGGATTGCACCCAGACATACATTTCATCACTGTATCCTTCATGTTGAACCATGTACGAGGCAACAGTTAGAAAGTGCACTTGCCCGTAGCTAGGATCGGTGAATTCCAGTGCCATAAATTCATTAAATATCGTTTCGCAAGTATTCTCTTGAGTAAGCTTAGCACCGCATTTAACACATATATCCAATACGATCACCTCCTTTGTATCATTACGCAATAAAAGTAAGTGATTCCTCGAATTTAGATTCACCTTGTAGTTTTCCAAACGTACTACAAAATTAATTTCTTTAATGTGAGGAGACCTAGACTATTATAGTAAGTTAGCGTCCTTTCAGTAATGCTCGTCTCACACTCTAATTGACCAGTCGTATAAAACTAAATCTCCCCCTTTCAACAAAAGCATAAGCCATAACCTTGCGGGAGAGTCAAGATCTAATGAAAATATACAGTTACTTATGGCAGAGTGATTAATCAATACTTCATAAAAAGGATAATTAATTCAGATTGCTAAGTATTCATTCATATTTCCCAAACCCTTTTTCGCAAGTAATGTCCAACGTGAGAATGTCATACAGGTTTTGCTTGGATTCATCTAATTTTTTTTGAGTGGCTTCAATTTCCGCAATTTTATTTTGTATCAGGCTTACATGCTCATCCTTCGACATTCCGTTTTTCGAGATCATTGATTTGATATCCTGAATCGAAAAGCCAACTGCCAAACAATGTTTAACAACATTCAGATGATGAATGATGTCTGACGCATAAATCCGATAATTATTTTGATCCCTCAAAACATACTCATCCGTGATAATGCCTATTTGCTCATAATAACGGATCGTTGAAATCGGGAGATCGATACTTTTTGCTACTTCACTTATCTTCATGACCATCACTCCGTTTTTAGCGCTTGCTATAAAGTATACTTTATAGTTTACCATCTTAATAGTTATGATAAGCAACATCATTTCCAAACTCAACCGAAAAAGGAGAGAAACCTGCATGAGCATCCTTACAGGCAACTACCAGAAAATAAACAACTTCAATAAAATTGCGCTGGAACGTCGTTCCGTTAAAGTTTACGATCCCGAAGTGAAAATCAGTCGGGAGGAAATGACCGAAATTTTAGCAAAAGCTTCCCGCGCTCCATCTGCCATTAACATGCAACCCTGGCGTTTCCTTGTGATCGACAGCCCCGAAGGCAAAGAAAAACTTGCGCCACTGGCCTCCTTCAACCAGACACAAGTTTTGACATCTTCGGCTATTATTGCAATATTTTACGACGCTAACAATATTGAATATATGGACGAAATTTTTAATAAAGCAGTAGAACTTGGCTATATGCCGCAGGACATCAAGGATATGCAATTGCAGCAGGCAAGGCCGTATTATGCAAGCCTGACTCCATCCGCCTTGCGCGACATAAACATGCTGGACTCGGGTCTTGTTTCGATGCAACTGATGCTTGTAGCTCGCGCCCACGGCTATGACACCAACCCAATGGCGGGTTATGACAAGGATCGAATCGCGGAGGTCTTTAGCTTGGACAAGGAGCGATTCCAGCCGGTCATGCTGCTTTCGATTGGCAAAGCGAGCAAAGAAGGCTATCCATCCTACCGATTACCAATAGATACGATTACCACTTGGGCATGATCGGACTTGGGAGATTAGTCGTAGAGCAAAGACAAGAGTCATCCAATACACTGAATAGCCATTTTAACCCTGCTGCTACAGCCCGATCACCCTCTAACGATTGCGATCCCTTATACAAGAGCATTCCAGCATCAGTGTTCTCTGATCAATTATACCATAATGTGGATGAATGGGTTCAGTTATACTGCGATAGCTTAACGGAGCTACCAGCGTCGTTCCGCGGCAGCTCCGTAGTAAAAGTGTATTCAATTCTTGTAATCCGATAGCTGAACGAACTGAAAGGCATGAGAACCCCGAAGGACAAGTCTCATGCCTTATTGCCATGCGTCGTTATTCGCCTGCAGCGAAGCTGTCGATCGCGGCGAGCGGGAGATGGTCGGTAACAATGCGGCTATAATGCGCCAGTCGTACGATACCGCTCTCATCAATCAAAAATTCGGCAGGTATTCGATTGAAGTTTGAACCTTCCTCCGGAGTAAGGGCAAAGCCGGCAGCAGCAGCTTCTTCGGCAAACCTTTTCGTGTTCGCATCGGCCATTGTCATACGTACTTTCTCTTCGGACGTCTCGACACCGTACAAATCGTACAATTGCGCCTTCGGATCGGCAATGAGCGGGAACGGAGCGTTTTGAGCCCCGACGTATGTCCGCATATTCGCTTCCGGCGATTCGAAGACGGCGATGACATCCATACCTTGTCGTTGCCAATCTGGATATCGGTCGATAAAATGATGCACCCGCAAATTGCAAAGAGCGCAAGCGGAGAAGCGCATAAAGGCGAGCAGCACTTTGCGGCCGCGATAACTATCAAGTGATATGGGATTGCCGCAGTGGTCGACGGTTCGGAATGCCGGGGCAATCATGCCCTGCTGAAGCTGATGCGTCATCAGTGAATACCTCCTGTATTTGGGAAAATGATTTACTGATCCAATATACCAGAAAGAGTAGCACCGCTTCTGTGACCTAGTCACCAAATAGCTCTTCCAATTCACTGCGGCGGGTGATTCGTATCCAACCTCGTCCTGTCTCCACCCACCCCTGCCGCTGAAATCGCTGCAGCGTGCGGCTCACGACTTCACGGGCGGTGCCGACCTCGGAGGCAAGCTCATAATGCGTCATTCGCAGCAACGGCTGCTGCTCCGACGTGGAACTCAGCAGTGCTTCAGCCAGCCGCATAGCCAGCGGATTGGTCTGCCTCGCTTGAAACTGTTCGCCCATATGCAAAATTCCTTCGAGCAGGGTACCGAACACGATTTTACGGATCGACTCGTATTCTTGCACCCAGCGGAGGAAGCTGAGTTTGGACACAAACAGCGCCTCGACCTCCGTCTCAGCCTCGATGACGGCTGGGTAGTCTCTTCCGCTTAGTCCGCTAAGCACAAGGAGAGCGCAAACTTCGCCGGGGTTAAGTTTATTGACAATACGCTCGCCCCCATCCTTCCCGATTTGGATGATGCGAGCGCTACCGCTCAGCAATAACATGCCATAGACCGTTGCTTCCTCCCGCTGAAAGAGACGCGATTTGGCAGAGAATGTCCGCACTTCCGGCTGAGCTTTAGCCCAGTCCTCGTGGCTAACATCCCTCAAACACGGGAAAACTTCCAGCAACCGCTTATCCGTGACGATAGAAGTCATGTCCTGTCCCCATCCTTAAAATTTCGTTTGCTTTAGAAATCGAATTCCCCCCCAATTCAACCTCATGGTTTACTCGTTTCTCCACCGTAATGCTGTAAATTATACCATAAACTCCACACTAAACTCCCGAGGGAGCTTAACGGGCTGCCGTCTTTGCTGGCTGGAAGTCCGTTTTTATGAAGCTTTTGAACTCCTTTAGTTGAACAACTCTTTGTACATTAAGATATCATCAACAAATTCCCCTCCAATTTTGAACTCATTGATAAGTCTTCCTTGCTCTTTGAAACCATTCTTTAAATAGAATGAAATTGCACCTGCATTCGTTGAAAGCACTCGGAGAGATAATTTAGTGGTACCGTTATCTTTACTCCATTCGAAAATATGATCTAACAATGCTTTCCCGATACCTTTACCTTGAAAACTCGGGTCAACTCCAATAATTATTTCCAAAACGTGATTGTTAGATTTCAGCTTTGTAGGACGTTTAAATCCTACATATCCTGCAACTTTATCGTTTATGATCGCAACAAACTGACTGCCAGCAGGGCAGTGCTTGGAGTAGTCATCCTCGGATTCCCAATAAATCGGTTGAGGGGTATTTTCATCATTCCAAATTATGTTATTTAACTCCACCAATTGTCCGAAATCGGACTTGACTGATGGTCTTATAATTAAGTCATTCATACCTATCAGGTCTCCTCAAATTGTGAATTTATCTATAACATTAGAACAATCGTTCGTAATAAACATTAACAAAAAATGAAATCCTGAAACAACCAATAATTCAGCAAAACAGCGCCGACGGATGCAAATGGTCATGAAGCAGATTCGCTCCAAACAAGACAAACAGAGGGATAGCCGAAAACTTATCTTTCTAATCGTAAATGACACGCGCTGCAAGAAAGACAAGTCCACCAAGAAAATGGAGGCGCTAAGCTTTCAGTACTCCCATGAAACTGGAAAGTCTGTGTGGTGCCATTGCCTGGTCACGGCTCATGTGGTTGCCCAAGGTTGCTCTTACGCTTGGGATTATCGCCCCTACTATCAAGAGGAGTATTGTCAGGCTGAGCGGTTGGAATTTAAAAGCAAGAACGACTTGGCTATGGAGATGATCGAGGCTTTTTCTGCCCAGGCTGATGAGCAGGTTTATGTCCTCATGGATAGCTGGTACACTAGCGAAAAAGTGATCAACGCCTGTAACCGCAAGGGCTTCCATGTTATTGCCGCGCTGAAAACGAATCGCCGGATTCGCCCGGCAGGAGTATCAATAAAGATCGATGAGTTCGCTGAAAAGTACATTCGTAAGTCTGATCTCCACTCCGTTACGGTAGAAGGTCAGGGGACGTACTTGGTGTATCCTTACGAGGGATCGGTCAGCGACATCGAAAATGTCAAGCTACTGCTGTCCTGGAAGGACGAATACACGGGCTTAAGCAAACCTCAGGTTTGTCTCTTGTGTACGGATCTATCGCTGGATCTCGTCACGATTCAGAGGTACTATCATGTGCGTTGGAACATTGAGACCGGATATCGGTACTTCAAGGAACTGCTGGGCTTTGACCAATACCAGTTGCTTTCGATTCACGGCATTCAGCGATTTTGGGCGATCCAATTCCTGACGCAAAACTTCCTGGAGTTTCAGCGGCAGGAGTGGATGGAGCAGCAGTCTGACTTAACGCTTGGAGATGTGGCACGACGCATCCGAGAAGAGTTCTTTGGACAAATCATCGTCTATGTTTACCAACAAGCTTTGGAGAAGAAACCTCTTTTCGACATTCTCAAGCATCTTAAGCTATCAGCCTAAACCGAAAAATGCCGACTACGCTACAGGTCTGCCCATTTTGGGACATTGAAGAGGGAATTCGCAAAAGTCAAGTATTTTACAGGAGTGCTAGGCAATTTCGTCTTAACCCTATTTACACTTTATTTAAAAGATCGCGAACTTATATGCAGCGCACTTTTTCATCAAATATTTTGACTGGTACTTAATCATTCCAGGGGCTTTAGGGAGTTTGGGAACTGGTATTTGGCTAGCAGTTGGAGCGTGGGGGATCACCACTCATTACTGGATTATCGCGAAGTGGGTCGGCAATTTGATGACGATTTTCTTTGGTAGCATTTTTATTGGTACGTGGATTGAAGAGGCATTAGATGCGCTTTCTCACAAAGAGTTTGAGCCCATGTACAATCCTGAATACCTTCAAATTACCATTGTCATTTGTTATTTCCCCCGCTGTTAGTTTATACCTTGTATGTTAAAGCATTATCTGTTAAATGGATTATTTGAAATTTGGACATAAATGAAGCGGAGTAATATAAATTTCTTTTTTATCTGTGGATGCATTCCAAACATGACCGATTACCTTCAAGTAAGGCTCTCTACTAAGCTTTAGAAATGTTGTTGTACTTACCACATTATTGGGATCAATATCAATTATTACTTTAATATCTATTCCATTTACATTTATGGTGGTAAATAAAGTAGGATGTTTATTATCCCATCCAGACTGTGGATCCAAATAATAATTCTGAGTTTGTACTGTTCCTTCAAAACGTCCTGCAAATGTAACGTATTTTCCAATTAAACTCTCTAATTCACTCACAGTTTCATTGAGTATTAGGGGTAAATCCCAAACACCTTTTCTCTCGATAAACTCGGATAGTTTCTCTGCAAGAACTCTGTTATAAGTAGGGAGGTCTTCAGGTCTCTTTTCATGAGATTTTGGTGGCAGACTTAAAGAGTCCCATAACTCAGGAATTCTGTTTTTGTGCCAATAATAATGCCACTCGGATCCTTCAGCGAGACCATTTTTTATAAATATTTGTATCAAACTACTGCACTTTTCAATCATCTTACTTTTATATATCCTTAGCTGCTCAGGTGTTATTGCCCGTGTTAAAACCCCAGGTTGACCAGCTGCTGCTTGAGAGGTGTGAACCCTCGAATGACAATTAGGGCATAAAGGAATAAGATTTTCGTAGCTATTATCTCCGTTATCAACTATGTAATCGATGTGATGAAGTTGAACTTCTTCTACTTGACACAGACAACATCGATGTAGACAATCAGTCAAGAGTTGGTTTGCTATTTGGGGTGGGATATTACTCATTGAGCACAACCTTTCATTAATTTTCGGATAACTTCGGTTCAGTTATTAATTTATTTTCCATAAGTTATTCTTTCTTAGTCATAAGAATCCTGCCCTTTAACGTAACAATGCTGCCTATCATGCCGGCAGCTCCATCAGTTTGGCTATTCAACAATCGTTCCCAGTTAGGATTCCTGTAGAGCGTTAATTTTGCACTTTGCATAAAAACGAGCGACTCCGGTACGATGGGGTAGTCACGGGTCATAGCCCTTTAGCCAT
>NZ_AULV01000018.1 GCF_000422465.1 Paenibacillus harenae DSM 16969
GAGGACCGGGATGGACGTACCGCTGGTGTACCAGTTGTTCCGCCAGGAGCACCGCTGGGTAGCCAAGTACGGACGGGATAAGCGCTGAAAGCATCTAAGCGTGAAGCCCCCCTCAAGATGAGATTTCCCAGTATGTAAGACCCCTTGAAGACGACGAGGTTGATAGGTTCGGGGTGGAAGCGCAGCAATGCGTGCAGCTGACGAATACTAATCGGTCGAGGGCTTATCCTAAGAAGATCTGCATGGACCCATACATCCGGCAGACAAACAGCTAAAGTTCAGCAGCAATTTCTTTCGTATCCGGTTTTCAGGGCGCAAACCCTGGCTGACAAGTTATCTAGTATGACTGCATCAGCTGGATTGCGAAGACATTTGGCGATGTCATATTACCTGATCTTGCATGCGTCCCCGAACGCTGCAAGCGACATTTATTCGGGGGACAAGCGTGGCGGTGTAGCTCAGCTGGCTAGAGCGTACGGTTCATACCCGTGAGGTCGGGGGTTCGATCCCCTTCGCCGCTACCATTACCTTTCTTTATAACCCAATTTGGAGGATTAGCTCAGCTGGGAGAGCATCTGCCTTACAAGCAGAGGGTCGGCGGTTCGATCCCGTCATCCTCCACCATGAACTTTATTCGGTATTTTGGAGCTGTGGTGTAGAGGCCTAACATGCCTGCCTGTCACGCAGGAGACCGCGGGTTCGAATCCCGTCAGCTCCGCCATTTTTCTTCAATGTTAGGCTCGGTAGCTCAGTCGGTAGAGCAGAGGACTGAAAATCCTCGTGTCGGCGGTTCGATTCCGTCCCGAGCCACCATTTCATTTTTTTGCTTAGGCAAAAAGAGTTCTATATGGAGGGCTAGTGAAGTGGCTAAACACGGCAGACTGTAAATCTGCTCTCTCTGAGTTCGGTGGTTCGAATCCATCGCCCTCCACCACTTCTTTACAATAAGAGCCATTAGCTCAGTTGGTAGAGCACCTGACTTTTAATCAGGGTGTCGAAGGTTCGAGTCCTTCATGGCTCATCACTTTACACAATGTTACCGCGGATCAGCCGATCTTCGGTTTTTTTGTTTTATCCACTAGTCTGCTGCAATCGCTCAATGAATAATCCTTTTTTTATTTACAGCGAAGAGCAAGCTCTTGAACCAATTCATTCACGGTATCCGTAAGTCGCTGGATCAAGTCATCATTTAATTCGAATATAGGCTCATCATTTGGCCCTTGCGAACGGTTGATCTGGGAATCGACCGCATACACGCCGCTGACGTAATGCTTAGCGCCTATGGAGGCCAGTAAAACGACTGTTATCAGACTGGAGGGAAATTCTTGTTCAGCTAACTTCTGTTGGACGTAACATAAAAGGGGTAGCCGGTCAATCGGTTTGAATTGATCCTTGTATTTTCACGATAAAAGGGAACAATATAGGCATACCGAACATAAAAAGGGGTAATTGTTATGGTTTACGCACTAGCGGCTTTAATCAGCTTTGCAATTGTATTTGCATGTGTTCCGCCGCTCCGTAAGCTTGCGCTGAACCTCGGTTTTGTCGATCGTCCGAATACTCGCAAAATACACAATAAGCCGGTTCCCCTTATGGGGGGAGCGGCTATTTTTGCCGGCTGTGTCCTAGTCATGTTTCTGTTCCTTGGGTTTACTCCGCTGACCGGCACCATTGCCGCAGGCGGTTTAGTGCTTGTAACGGTCGGCTTGGTAGACGATGCGGCTAAGTCGAAAGGCAAGGATTTTCCCGTGTGGCCGCGGGTCATACTCTATATGGGGGCAGCATCCATTCCGAGTTTGTTCCAAATTAAGATCGCCGGCATTGCGAATCCGATTAACGGTTTATTTATTTCCTTCCCGGATTGGTTCTCGTGGTTAATGACCATGCTTTGGGTGTTTGCCCTTATCAATATGATCAATTTTATCGACGGCGTCGACGGTCTTGCCGCCGGCGTAAGCATGTTATCGGCCCTCACTCTGCTTACGGCCGCTTTAATAAAGGGACAGCCGGAAACGGCTATTTTGGCCATTATTGTAGCGGGTGTTTCTTTTGGATTTCTGGTACATAACTTTTATCCGGCCAGGATATTTATGGGGGATGCGGGAGCAACCTTCTTGGGGTATACGTTAGCGGTTATCGCGGTACACGGCACGTTCAAGAAAGCGACATTTATAACGGTGCTAGTACCGCTGCTTGCCCTTGGCCTGCCTATTTTGGACACGACTTATGTAATGCTTCGCAGATTGATAAGCGGTAAGGGCTTGCACCGCGCAGATAAGCTGCACACGCACCATACCCTCATGAAATGGGGCTTAAATCAGGTGCAAACGGTCTCCTTTATGTACTTGATAGCGGCCCTGTTCGCGCTGATGTCGATCATTCTTTTATTGGCTGTAGGCTGAATTAGGCAAGCGCTTATGGTACAATGACGAAAAAAAAGCGTTAACATGATGCTGCGAATCGTCATCTGGGAAGCCTTTCAGAGCAGTAATCATTTAACGCTGTGGAGAATGGAGACCTGAGAAATGAGCACGACAGACTGGTTAAAGCCGCTGCAGCACATTTTGAATTGTCCTGTACATGTAGTTACGAAATCGTTAGCGGACTGGAATGACTTCGTCAAGGACGCCGATAACGTATGGCTGGGAGATAAGAAAAATTCCATTCCCGCAGAAGGCGCGCGAGTAGAGAAGAACGGAAAAACCTCTATTGTTTTGACGAGTACGGATTCCACAGTTGATTTGATTGAAATTGATCATCCATCGCTGCAAATCTCCGAGAAGGAGCTAATAAGTTGGACGCTACAATTAAACCGGGGCCAGTTTGCGCAGAAAGCGTCAACGGCAGTCTCGGAGACGGAGCGTAATTCACTCAAGCTTAGCGAGTGGATACAAAAGCAGCTTGAAGCGGATGAGCCCGCGTATTCGCTGCCTGATCATTTGACGGTTGGCAGCCGTCTGTTTAATGAAATGATTCCATTTTTACTGGTAACCGAGCAAACCAATACGAAGCAAACTGCTTTTACGGAGCTGGAGAAGCTTCTTCGCTCTTTTTTATCCGATGATATTATTCTTATCCCTCTCAAAAGCCAGGAATGGCTTATATGGGGCTCCATCTCGCTGCTGCGCGACGAGGATGTCGAAGCCTTCGAGGAACAAGAAGATGAGACGCTGGAGGACAGCCTGGCTTCGATAGGATCAGGATTGCATGAGATGCTTGCAAGCGAATGGATCGGGGAATGCCATCTGGCAGTCGCCTATCCGGCGGCACCGGCCAAAGGCATGGTGGAAACAACGATTCTGCTGCGCGAAACCTTGAATCTCGGCCGTAAGTTTCACGTCGGAACCAATATCCATCTGCCGTGGATGCTCCAGCTGGAGCGGCTGTTAAACGCGATTCCAGAGGCGCAGAGGTCGAAATATTTGGAGCAATCCCTAAAGCGGGCGGATTTGTTCGTAGAATCGGAGATGCTCAGTACGATCGAAACCTTCTTTGCGCTCGATTGCAATGTTAGTGAAACAGCGAAGAAATTATATATACACCGTAATACGCTTTTGTATCGCTTGGACAAGCTAAAACAAGAAACCGGACTGGATGTTCGGCAATTTCGCGATGCGGTTTTAGTGAAAATTATATTACTATTGTACAAAGTTACGAAAAGAAATTAGTTTTTTTGTAAAGTATGTGCATAGTCACAATCCCTTGTGTGGGATAAGATATAGGCATATCGAAATTTCTATCTAGGGGGAAAATTATCATGGCAGGCGTACGTTTAGAAGGCATTTACAAAAAATACCCGGGTTCCGACAAAGCATCGGTTACTGACGTTAACTTAGACATCAAGGACAAAGAGTTTCTCGTTTTGGTTGGACCATCCGGTTGCGGTAAATCGACAACTCTTCGTATGATTGCAGGTCTTGAAGAAATTTCCGAAGGTAAATTGTTCATCGGCGACCGTCTTGTAAACGACGTTGCTCCGAAGGACCGCGACATCGCGATGGTTTTCCAATCCTACGCGTTGTACCCGCACATGAACGTTTACCAAAACATGGCATTCGGCCTTAAACTACGCAAATTTAAAAAAGCAGACATCGACAAACGCGTTCGTGAAGCTGCTAAAATTCTTGATATCGAGCATTTGCTTGACCGTAAACCAAAAGCGCTTTCGGGCGGTCAACGTCAGCGTGTCGCTCTAGGACGCGCAATCGTACGTGAGCCGCAAGTATTCTTGATGGATGAGCCGCTCTCCAACTTGGACGCGAAACTTCGTGGACAGATGCGTGCGGAAATCTCCAAGCTTACCAAGCGTCTTGAAACAACTACAATCTACGTAACGCATGACCAAATCGAGGCTATGACGATGGGTGACCGTATCGTAGTTATGAAAGACGGTTTCATTCAACAAACGGCTTCCCCAGAAGAGCTTTACAACCATCCGGTTAATATTTTCGTTGCAGGCTTCATCGGCGCTCCTTCGATGAACTTCATCAGCGGAACGCTTGCTGAACAAGGCGGAGCACTTCGCTTCAAAGCTAGCGGCGTAGACGTTGTTGTTCCTGAAGGCAAAGCGGCTTCGCTTCGCTCGAAAGGTTACATCGGCAAAGAAGTTATCCTTGGCATTCGTCCAGAGGATCTTCACGAAGAGCCGGTATTCCTGGAAGCTTCTCCTCAAACGATCGTTAACGCGAATGTAGAGGTAGCAGAGAATCTTGGTCACGAAATGTACCTGTACTTGAACGGCATCGGCAATGACACGGTTATCGCTCGTGTTGACGGCCGCTCCGGCGTTCGCGACGGCGTAAGCGTGAAGCTTGCTCTTGACATGAACAAAGTACACCTGTTCGACAAAGAAACAGAACTTAACATTTTCGAAGCTTAATCTATAGTATGGCGAAAGAGCTGCTGGTTAATTCCGGCGGTTTTTTTGTGTTCGGAAAACCGTTTTGGCCGTTCGGGCGTCTAACCGTTAATGCCGATTAGCATCCCGATTAAATAAATGAGGCGCCGGGCGACGGAGGAAACGTTGCGTTCGGCGCCTTTTTCCTTTACGATGAAGACATTGGGAAAAAAAGCATACATACACGCAAATATAAGCAGTTGCCCTATGAGGAGGCCGTACGATGGCTAAAAAAGTGAAAGTGTCTGAGCTCGTCCAGCAATTTCAGCTAGAGATTGTCGCCGGTGAGGACGGACTGAAGCGCGCAATTACGGTCGACGATTTGTATCGTCCAGGCCTGGAGATGGCGGGTTATTTCCATTACCATCCAAGCGAGCGGGTACAACTGCTCGGACGGACGGAAATATCTTTCTTGCATATGCTGGGCAGCGAAGAACGGAAAGACCGCATGGTACGGCTTTGCAACGAAGATACGCCATGCGTTATTTTGACCAGGGGATTGGAAGCGCCTCAGGAGCTCATCGATCAATCGAATGAGACGAATATTCCGGTGCTGCGCAGCCAGACGGCAACGACCATCCTATCCAGCCGCATTACGGACTTTCTGGAGAGAAAGCTCGCCCCGACGGCAACGATACACGGCGTCCTCGTCGACGTCTACGGCGTAGGCATGCTCATTACCGGCGGAAGCGGCATCGGTAAGAGCGAGACGGCGCTCGAGCTTGTGAAGCGCGGACACCGGCTGGTCGCGGACGATGCGGTTGAAATTCGGCAGACATCGGATGGGCAGCTGCACGGCAGCGCTCCGGAGCTGATTCGGCATTTGCTCGAGATCCGCGGGCTGGGCATTATTAACGTGATGACGTTATTCGGTGCCGGCGCCGTACGCACGCAGAAGCGGATAGGCCTTGTTATCAAGCTGGAGAATTGGCAGCAGGATAAGCAGTACGACCGTCTCGGTCTCGACGAAGAGACAACGCGCATTATTGAAACGGATATCCCGCTCGTGACGGTTCCCGTTCGTCCGGGCCGGAACTTAGCGGTCATCATCGAGGTAGCGGCCATGAACTTCCGTTTGAAACGGATGGGCTACAACGCTGCGCTGCAATTTACGAATAAGCTGACTGAGACGATCGCCGACGATATGGACGATTACGATTGAGATTTGAGATTGAGCCAAAAGGGGATATAAAGAATGAAGACATTGATACTAAATCCAATTGCCTTCACGCTCGGTTCGATTGAGGTGCATTGGTACGGCATTATTTTGGGAACGGCGGCGCTGGTTGGGCTGCTGCTTGCGGTGCAGGAAGGAAAACGGTTCGGCATTAAGCCGGACTTCTTCATGGATTTGCTGCTGCTTGGCGTTCCTTCCGCAATTATCGGGGCGCGTATTTATTATGTAGCGTTCAAATGGGAAGATTACAGGGGAAGATTTCTCGATGTGTTTAAAATATGGGAGGGCGGTATCGCCATCTATGGCGCGCTGATCGGGGCATTTATTTGCGGGTTCTTCTATTTCCGCTATAAGGGCTACAATTTCTGGCGAATCGTAGATATTTGCGCGCCGTCGCTGCTTGCAGGCCAGATGATCGGACGATGGGGCAACTTCATGAATCAGGAAGCCTACGGCGGCGAAACAACAGAATCGTTTCTTCGTGATTCGCTTCACCTGCCATCATTTATCGTGGATCAAATGCTGATTGACGGCATCTATCGTCATCCTGCGTTTTTGTACGAGTCATTATGGAGTCTGGTTGGGATCGCGATCTTGTTCGTGCTGCGCAGACAGCGTTTCTTACGCGCGGGCGAGCTGGTAGCCAGCTACTTTATTTGGTACTCGATCGGCCGGTTCTTTATCGAAGCGCTTCGCACCGATAGTCTGGCTTTCATAGGACCGCAGTGGCTTGCATCATTTATCAATGCATTATGGTCACCGATGGAGCTCGTATTCCAGCAAGGATATTTGGATCCGGCTTACGGGAACGTTCGTATCTCTCAGGCGCTTGCCTTGCTCCTCATTATCGGGGCTATCGTTCTTATTATCGTTCGCCGCAAGACAGGCCTTGCATCCGCTTATTACCATGACCCGATTGTGTCGAGCAAGCCGGAGCGCAATGACGGCAAGGATGATACGGCTGCAAGCGAGAAGGAAGCGGCGAAGGCCATTTCTAAGACGGAGAGCGACCTAAGCACGGAGACTGGGAAAGGGAAAGAGTAACTTAGGAGGTCTTTAACAATGACGGGCAAAATCAAAACGATGCTGTTCGATTTGGACGGTACGATCTTAGACACCAATGAGCTGATTATCCGCTCGTTCATCGAGTCCTTGAAAGGTTATACGCCGGATGATTTCGGAAGAGAGCATATTATCCCGAGCATGGGTGAACCGTTGACCGACCAGATGAAGCGGTTCTCCGGACTCGAGGATGTAACGCATCTGGTGGCCGCGTATCGCGAAGTAAATCTTCGTTTGCATGATGAGTATGTCAAACCGTTCGAATACGTCAATGAAGTCATAGCCAAGCTGCATGATAACGGCATTCAAATCGGCGTTGTTACGACCAAAATGCGCTTAACGACGGAGCGGGGGTTGAAGTTTGTCGGATTGTTCGACTACGTCGATTCGATTGTAACGATTGATGACGTCAAAAATCCGAAGCCGCACCCGGAGCCGGTCAGCAAAGCGATCGAGCTGCTTGGCGCAGAGCCGGGTATGACGATGATGGTCGGCGACAGCATCGTAGATATTCAATCGGCTGTTGCGGCAGGCGCTATCGCGGTCGGCGTAGCCTGGTCGCTGAAGGGCGAGAAGATTTTGAAGGAAGCGGGAGCGGATCATGTCATCGATGATATGCGCGACCTGTATTCTTTTGTCGGATTGGAGCGGGAGACGCTTGCGTAAGGTTGAACGGTATCCGGTGGAAGGACCCAATGCGCTTTGGCAGGTGTATTCAACGGTGAGCCGGGTAAAGGCGGTTCGTAATTTCGTATTTATACAGCTGACCCGCTATTGTCCGAGTCTTCCGCTCAAAAATTGGATTTACCGCCGTATTCTCGGCATGAAGGTTGGAAAGCACACCGCATTCGCTTTAATGGTCATGGTTGATGTTTTCTTTCCCGAGCGCATCACGGTCGGCAACAATTCCATTATTGGATATAATACAACCATATTAACGCATGAATACCTGATCAAGGAGTATCGGCTCGGCGACGTCAAGATTGGATCTAACGTCATGATCGGCGCGAATTCGACGATTTTGCCTGGCGTATCGATCGGTGACCATGCCGTTGTGGCAGCCGGCTCCCTGGTCCACAAGGATGTGCCGGCTTATGCTTTCGTAGGCGGCAATCCGATGAAAGAGCTTAGGCGGGACGAAATAGCGGTGACAACTGGGCTTGACGATCATGTGAGCAATTTGTTGAATTAATGCGGCGAACGGCCTCATCCCAATCGAGTGCGGAGCACCTGGGATGGGGTTTCTTTGTGCCCGGTTAAGATCGATTAGCTGCTTGACGGAGGAGCGAATTTCATGCTAATATTACGACTAACTCTTTAATTTGTTAGTATGGTAACTTGGTAGTACTTTAATATACTAAAGCAATCGAAGGTGATAACGAATGTCCAAACCGAAAGTATTTGAGAAGCCGATAGGCGTTAAAGATTATTTGCCGGGCGCGGTGGCGAAGCTGCGTCATATTGAACGTCAGGTGCTCGCCTGCATGCAAGGCTGGGGCTACGAGCAGATTATGACTCCGACGATGGAATACTACGATACGGTAGGCGTTGCGAGCTCGACGTCTGACCAAAAACTGTTCAAGCTGCTGAACAACCGCGGTACGACGCTGGTGCTGCGGTCCGATATGACGGCTCCGATCGCGCGCGTGGTGGCATCGCTGCTGAAGCAAGCCGATTTCCCTCAGCGGCTGTCCTATCATTCGAACGTGTTCCGCGCGATTGAAGAGGAAGCCGGCCGCGAGGCGGAGTTTTTCCAAACGGGCGTGGAGCTTGTCGGCGATTCATCGGCTGAGGCCGACGCTGAGGTAGTCGCGCTTGCGATAGCGTCCTTGAAGGCGTCAGGCGTCGAGCGCTTCAAGATCGCGATCGGGCATGTCGGCTTCTTAAACGGCTTGCTGGAGGAGACGCTTCCGGGCCGCATCGAAGCGCAGGAGCAGCTCAAGGGCTGCTTGCTCGGACGCGATTACGTCGGCTACCGCCAGAAGCTGCGCGAGCTTTCTCTGGAGGAGCCGGTACAACGCGAGCTGGAGGGAATCCTCCGTCTGCGCGGCGGCCAGGAGATATGCGATCAGGCGCTGCAGTTGAGCGCTGACGTGACGGCACGGGCATCCATCCGCCATTTGTGCGAGATTTGGGATGTGCTGAAGGCATATGGCATAAGCGAGTACGTATTGATCGATCTGACGATGATCGGCGATTTCTCCTATTATACGGGCATGACGTTCGAGGGTTATGCGGCTGACCTTGGATTTCCGGTCGTAAGCGGCGGACGATACGATAATTTACTTGCTCAATTTGGCCGGCCGGCTCCGGCGACGGGGTTTGCGCTGAAGACGACGCGCATTCTGGAGCTCCTTGGCGATGACACGGAAGCCGCAGCGGAACGGACGCTTGTCATCTACAATGCTGCCGGGCGGTCAGATGCGCTGGCAAGAGCGCAGGAGCTGCGTTCGCAAGGCGTTCATGTTGTGACGGAGCGCGTGGATGGCACGCGCAGCACGCTGGAGACCGCAGAGATTGGAACGGATATACCATTCACGCATAAAGGGTTAACCTATACGTCATTGGTGTCTTTTCTTGGGAATGGAATGAAAGGAGGCGGTACCGAATGAGCGGAACGACGAAGGACATATTGAAAGTGGCGATGCCGAAAGGCCGCATTTATAAGCAGGCATCGAAACTGTTCCGTGAAGCCGGATTGCCGATTCCAAGCGATTTCGACGATACGCGGAAACTGATTATCGAGCTGCCCGAGGCAGGAATGGAATTTATTATGGCGAAGCCGGTCGATGTGCCGACCTACGTCGAGTATGGCGTGGCGGATATCGGAATTGTCGGCAAAGACGTCCTCATGGAGGAGAACAAGGATGTCTACGAGCTGCTTGATCTCGGGATCGCCAAATGCCGGATGTCGGTCATCGGCCTGCCGGACTGGAAGCCGACGATTCATCCGCGCGTAGCGACGAAGTATCCGAACGTTGCTTCGGCCTATTTCCGCGAGCAGGGGCAGCAGGTTGAGGTTATTAAGCTGAACGGCTCGATCGAGCTGGCGCCGATGATCGGACTTGCGGATCGGATCGTCGATATGGTGGAAACGGGACAGACGCTGCGGGAGAACGGACTTGTGGAGATGGAGTCCATCTTCGGCATCACGAGCCGGCTAATCGCGAACCGGGTGAGCTACCGGATGAAGAATGAAGCGATTCAGAGCTTGTGCGATCGGCTGCAGGAGACGCTGGCTGCCAGGGTGTAACAATCAGGCTCGCCGGGATGTAATGACAGTGGAGTTTGAAATAGGTTCGTAGAAACGGATTGACAGTGGGATTAGAAATAGGTTCGTGGGGACGGGAAATAACGGTAATCTGGATTAGAAATAGGTCCCGCAGAGACGGATTGACAGTGGATTAGAAATAGGCTCATAGAAACGGGATATGAAGGTAAATTCGGATTAGAAATAGATCCCGCAGGGACGGATTGATACAAAACGGTAATTTGGATTTGAAATAACAAAGCAGTTGCTTGATTCACGGTGATGGAACCAGGCAAGAAATTGGAAGGAGTGGGCAGTGTGCGGATAATGCGGGCGGAGCAGTTTGGTTTAAAGCGCGAGGTGGAGTATGGGACACCGGAGCAAAATGAAGCGGCCCTTCGAATCGTTGCAGATGTGAAGGCCGAAGGGGATGCGGCGCTGCTGCGATATACGGAGCAGCACGACCGGGTGAAGCTGGATGCGTCGTCGCTTCGCGTGACGCAGCAGGAGATCGAGGCGGCGTACGGGCAGGTCGACGCCGCGTTCCTTACGGCGATCCGCGAGGCGGCCGTGAACATTAGGGTGTTCCACGAGAAGCAGATGCGCACCTCGTGGATGGATCTGCAGCCGGACGGGACGCTGCTCGGGCAAATTATGCGGCCGCTGAAGCGGGTCGGCGTCTATGTGCCCGGCGGCAAGGCGGCGTATCCGTCGTCCGTGCTGATGAATGTGATTCCGGCACAGGTGGCCGGCGTACCGGAGATTGTGATGGTGACGCCGCCCGCTACCGGCGGCACGGAGGGCATCGACCCGTATATTCTCGTAGCCGCCGCCGAGGCGGGCGTGAAGGAGATGTACCGGGTCGGAGGGGCTCAGGCGATTGCCGCGCTTGCGTACGGCACCGCCTCGATTGCTCCGGTCGATAAAATATGCGGACCGGGCAATATTTATGTGGCGCTGGCGAAGCGCGCCGTGTTCGGCGCCGTCGATATCGACAGCATCGCCGGCCCAAGTGAAATCGTCGTGCTAGCCGACGATTCGGCAGATCCCGCGTACGTAGCCGCGGATCTGCTGTCGCAAGCCGAGCACGACGAGATGGCGTCGGCGATTCTGGTCACGCCGTCGCAGCAGCTTGCGGAAGCGGTCTCGGCGGAGGTGGAGCGGCAGCTGTCCACGCTGCCGCGTCAAGCTATCGCGCGCAGCTCCATCGACAGCTATGGCGCGGTATTGCTAGTCGACTCGCTGGAGGCGGGCATCGATGTGGTAAACCAGTTGGCACCGGAGCACCTGGAGGTGCTGACGGTTGATCCGATGCGTCTTCTCGGGCATATTCAGAATGCGGGAGCCATCTTCCTCGGGCCGTACAGCTCTGAGCCGGTCGGGGACTATTTTGCAGGTCCTAACCACATCATCCCGACGAACGGGACGGCACGCTTCTCCTCGCCTGTAAACGTGGATGACTTCTTGAAGAAGTCCAGCCTGATCTACTACAGCAAAGAAGCGCTCATGGCAAACGGCGATAAGATCATGACGCTGGCGCGTCACGAGGGACTGGAAGGCCACGCCCGAGCAATCGAGGTGCGATTGGAGAAGGAACGCGGATAAAGCTTACCTGGTGTAACACATGTAGTACGATAAGTTGCATTGCTCAAGTGAAGAGTGGAAATGCTCTTGAATTGACGGTATAAGGCGTATTAAGTGAAATGAAGGGCAAAAATGCTCTTGATTTGATGGTATGCGGAGAATCGAGCGAAACGAAGAGCAAATATGCTCTTGAATTGAACAAATGCGGCGCATCGGACAAAATGAAGAGCAAAAATGCTCTTGAATTTTTGATAAAAACGCGAAATGCGGCGGAATGAAATTTACTGAAGGAAGAAGGAAAAAAAATTGGCGGAGAATAGAGTGCGCAAAGCATCGGTGGCGCGGAAGACGAACGAGACGGATATTAAGCTTACATTTGCGGTTGACGGTACGGGCGAGGCGAAGTTCGATACGGACGTGCCTTTTCTGAATCATATGCTTGATTTATTTACGAAACACGGCCAATTTAACCTGGAGGTCGAAGCGCGCGGCGATATCGATATCGACGACCACCACACGGTGGAGGATATCGGCATTTGCATCGGGCAAGCGCTTCGCGAGGCGCTCGGCGACAAACGCGGCATTAAACGTTATGCCAGCGTATTCGTGCCGATGGATGAGGCGCTTGCGCAGGTTATCATTGACGTGAGCAATCGTCCGCACTTCGAGTACCGTGCGGAATATCCATCCGCGCAGGTCGGCAGCTTCTCGACGGAGCTCGTTCATGAGTTTTTGTGGAAGCTGGCGCTTGAATCGCGCATTACGCTTCACGTCATCGTCCACTATGGCATGAACACGCACCATATGATTGAAGCGGTGTTCAAGGCGCTGGGACGTGCGCTGGATGAAGCAACGAGCATCGATCCTCGCGTGCAAGGAGTGCCTTCGACGAAAGGGGTTCTCTAGTATGATCGCAATCATCGATTACGGCATGGGCAACCTGCACAGCGTTAGCAAGGCGGTTGAACGACTCGGCTGCGAGGCGGTCATTACGGCTGATCCGGGGACAATTGCGCAGGCGGACGGCGCCATACTTCCCGGCGTCGGCGCTTTCGGCGATGCCATGCAGAACCTGCGTCATACGAAGCTGGACGAGGTAACGAAATCGTTTGCTGCTTCGGGAAAGCCGATGCTCGGCATTTGTCTCGGCATGCAGCTGCTATTCAGCGAGAGCGAGGAGTACGGCACGCATGGAGGGCTTAACCTCTTGCCCGGTAAAGTCATCCGATTCAGCGGCGACTACAAAATCCCGCATATGGGCTGGAACAAGCTTTCGTTCCACAAGGCGCAATCGCCGCTTTTTGACGGCTTATCGGAAGGCCATGTATACTTCGTGCACTCGTTCCATGCGAAGCCCGAACAAGAGAGCGATTTGCTCGCCACAACCGATTACCATCAGCAGGTGACGGCTATCGTGGGACGCGGCAATGTGTACGGCATGCAGTTCCACCCGGAGAAAAGCGGGGAGCTTGGCATGCAGCTGCTGGGCAACTTTTTATCTCTCACGAAAAATTAAGGGATATGCTAAGTAATTTGGTTTTCACGAATAATCTATATAAGTTGAACGAAAGAAACGAAAGCGTGGAGCAGAGAGAGCAAATCGTTCCGGAGAAACGAAGTGGTCGCTTTTTGCAGTCCAAATGGTTACACAACAGGGTTTACCTATTCAGAACATTTGGCTGGAACAGCGATCGTAAGAATGATTTGCTCTCGCAGCGATAACAGCTAATGTAAATCAATCGTTCAACTTATATAGCTATATATTAAGCAAGTTGTCCCCACAGACCATCTGTTTCAATAAAATGAATATACAGTAAGCCCGGCATGACGGGGAAAAAGGAGAGGGTTACATGCTGGCGAAACGTATCATCCCGTGTCTCGACGTGAAGGACGGACGCGTGGTGAAGGGCGTTAACTTCGTTAACCTGCGCGATGCGGGCGATCCGGTCGAGCTCGCGGCGACGTATGATCAGGAGGGGGCGGACGAGCTCGTATTTCTGGACATATCCGCCTCGGTAGAAGGACGCGCCACGATGATTGAAGTCGTCAAGCGGACGGCGGGCGAGATTACGATTCCGTTCACGGTAGGCGGCGGCATATCGCATGTCGATGACATGAAGCGGCTGCTGCGCGCGGGCGCCGACAAGATCGGCATTAACACGGCGGCGATCAAGAATCCGGGGCTCGTCAAGGACGGAGCGCGCAAATTCGGCTCGCAGTGCATCGTCGTTGCGATTGACGCGAAATTCAATCCGGAATGGGGAGAGTGGGAGGTCTACACGCACGGCGGACGCCAAACGACGGGAATAAAAGCGTTGGAGTGGGCCCGCGAGGCAGAACGGCTGGGCGCAGGCGAAATTTTGCTCACGAGCATGGATGCGGACGGAACGAAGGACGGCTTCGATCTGAAGCTGACCCAGGCGGTTTCGGATTCGCTCGGGATCCCGGTTATCGCTTCCGGCGGAGCGGGACGGATTGGGCACTTTAACGACGTATTCCAATACGCGCATGCGGATGCGGCTCTTGCAGCGACCATTTTCCACTATAAAGAAATGACGATACGCGAAGTGAAGGATGATTTGCGGCGGAAAGGAGTAGAGGTGCGATGACGGATAACATTCAAAGCGAGCTTATTTCGAAGGTGAAATGGGACGACAACGGGCTGGTTCCCGCCATTGTACAGGATGCGCAAAGCAAAGAAGTGCTGATGATGGCCTACATGAATAAAGTATCGCTGCAGCTGTCCGTTGAGAGCGGGGTAACCTGGTTCTGGAGCCGTTCGCGGAACGAGCTTTGGAACAAAGGGGCGACGAGCGGAAATACACAGCGCATCGTCTCGATGACTTATGATTGCGACGGCGACACGCTGCTCGTGAAGGTGGAGCAGAAGGGGGCCGCTTGCCATACGGGAAAATACTCCTGTTTCTTCAATCCGGTCGAAGTGAACGGCAGCGCGCCCGCCGAATCCGCCGAAGCGTCCGCGGACCGTTTCGGTACGCTCGGCCAGCTGGAGGGCGTGATCGCCGAGCGTTACGCCGAGCGTCCGGAAGGGTCGTATACGACTTATTTGTTCGAGAAGGGCGTCGACAAAATTTTGAAGAAGGTCGGCGAGGAAGCGTCCGAGGTGATCATCGCTGCGAAGAACAAAGACAATGACGAGCTCCGCAGCGAAGTCAGCGATCTTATCTTTCACCTGATGGTGCTCCTCCGCGAGCGCGGGCTTCCGCTGGATGACGTGATCCGCGAGATTAACGGCCGTCACGGCAAGCCGACGACGAACAAAATGCGATAGCATAAGCTTCTACGCGGGCAGCCGACTTCTGTTGACATAGGATGGCGGCTGCTTCGCCATATTTTTTCAAAGAAAGGCCGGTATGCACATGTTAATCGATTATCATACCTACCATTCCCGCTGCGGCAATGCGGTCGGCAAGCTTATAGATGGAGAACGAGATCGGGCTCGTGCAGACCGGCTTTTCCGCCCGTATGCCGCTGCTTCATGCGGCTCCTGCATCCTATGACCCGGAGATAACCATGCCTTTGGACGCGCGCGGTGCTGCAAGAAGTCGTATATACGCGGCAGTCGACATGTAATTGTCGAAAATTATTGCTAATCAATTTTTGAATTATCGTAAATTCAATGTATAATATAAATGGACAAAACAAGCTTTGTCGAAT
The DNA here is from genome assembly GCF_000422465.1 of Paenibacillus harenae DSM 16969. Lineage (GTDB taxonomy): Bacteria > Bacillota > Bacilli > Paenibacillales > Paenibacillaceae > Pristimantibacillus > Pristimantibacillus harenae. The sequence goes on from NZ_AULV01000018.1 coordinate 15,649, forward strand.
GATGTGACAAGGACGAGGACACAGGTTCAAAATTAATTGGTTTTAACGCTCAGGAGGGTATCATGTTAAGCGACAAGGTGCGTATTTTTTCGGGTTCGTCAAATCCGGTATTGGCTCAGAAAATTAGTGCGGAACTTGGTCTGACGCTAGGTGCGATCAAGATGTCCCGTTTCAAAAGCGGAGAGATTTATGTGCATTACGAGGAAACGATCCGGAATTGCGACGTATTTCTCGTTCAGTCGTTCTCGCATCCGATTAACGAGCATTTTGTCGAATTGCTGGTCATGATCGATGCGGCGAAGCGCGCTTCCGCCCGGACGGTCAACATCATCATGCCGTATTACGGCTATGCGCGCCAGGAGCGCAAAGCGGCGCCGCGGGAGCCGATCTCCGCGAAAATGCTGGCAGACGTACTCACGACGGTCGGCGCGAACCGCGTCATTACAATCGACCTGCATGCACCGGCCATTCAAGGCTTCTTCAACATCCCGGTCGATCATATGACTGCGCTTGATCTCATCAGCGACTATCTGAAATCGAAGAACATCAAAAATCCGGTTGTCGTATCGCCGGACGCCGGACGCGCTTCCACTGCGGAGAAGCTGGCAAACTATTTAGATACGTCGTTCGCGATCATGATCAAGAAACGCCCTGCGCATAACGAATCGGTCATTACGCATGTTATCGGCGATGTCGAAGGCCAGACTCCGATTATCATCGAAGACTTGATCGACACAGGTACAACGATTGTTAACGTAGTGGAGAGCCTCAAGGAACGCGGCGCGGAGGATGTATACGTATGCGCGACGCACCCACTGTTCTCCGGTACGGCCATTGAGCGTTTGGATCATCCGAATATTAAAGAGGTTATCGTTACCGACTCGATCAGGCTGCCGGAATCAACGCCGGAGCGCTTCAAGGTTTTATCGGTAGCGCCTCTGCTCGCGGAAGCGACACGCATTATTTTGGAGGGCGGCTCCATCAGCACCTTGTTCAAAAGCAGTGGTGTCTAAGCGGAATCATATATGCCGTGCAAGCGAATAGAATAGTCAGGCTGCGGGAAATCGCGGGCGGTTCGTATGCCGTTCGCGATTTTCCCACATATTCTTTCGTGTTAGGATTGGCGTTGCTATGGTATAATCGTAGAAAAATCGGAAGTAACGGGAGGTGCCTTGCCAATGAAGGGGAAGAAACGTGTTGCCGTAGACCAACAGACTAAAGTCATACCGATTCAATGGGATGCAACGTTTTTTTTCGAGCGTGCGGTTCGGTCGCTGGATCGATTCCATTATGACAAGGCACTGAAATATTTTCGTCGCGCCGTCGAATACGAGCCGGAAAACCCGGTAAACCATTGCAATATGGCCGGCATCTTATCGGAAATGGGCAATTACGAGGAATCGAACCGGATTTTGGATTGGGTCGTGCAGGAGCTTGACCCGACGATGACGGAATGCCATTTTTATATGGCGAACAACTTCGCCAACATGGAGCAATATGAAGCGGCTGAGGGTTCGCTTATTCAATATTTGGAGAAAGACGAGGAAGGCCAATTTCTGGATGAAGCGGAAGACATGATGGATCTGCTCCATTTCGAATTGGAAAGGCCTACCCGTCTGACGAATATTAAGTCGCGCGAAGGTTTGGTCGAGCATGACCAAGCCCGTACGCTGCTGGAGGAAGGCAAGTTCACTGAGGCGGTACGCATTTTGGAGCAAATTATCGAAGGCCAGCCGGAATTCCTGGCGGCGCGCAATAATTTGGCGCTGGCTTATTATTATATGGGCATGTTCGACAAAGCGATGGAGACGATCCAAGAGGTGCTTCAGCTGGAAGCGGGCAATTTGCACGCGCTGTGCAACCTTGCGATTTTCTATCAGCATGCGAACGATGAAGAAAGCCTGCAGCCGTTAATCGAGCTGCTCTGCAAGACCGTGCCGTTCCATCAGGAGCATGTGTTTAAACTGGCAACCACAATGGGCATCTTAGGGAAGCATGGCGCCGCCTACAAGCATTTCATTCGTTTGCTGAAGGACAGCGAGCTTCATCAGGATCCTTGCCTCTACCATTACGCCGCGGTCGCGGCATGCAATATCGGCAGATGGCAGGAGGCGGAGCGGCTGTGGAAGCAGACGATTAAGCTGGATCCGGACTCGGGCATTCCCCACTATTATATGGACCAGCTTGAGCTCTTGCGGAGCGGAGAGCCATCGGCACAGATCAGCTATCACTACCATTTGCCGTTTGAAGAGCAGTTCAAGCTGTGGGAGAAATCGTCGGACGGCATTCCCGATCATTTGAAACGCGATCCGCTGGTCCGTTCATCCTTCTTCTGGGCGCTGCGCCACGGCGATCAGCATACGAAGCTTCAGGTGATCCAGGCGCTGGGCATGATTGCCGACAGCGAAGTGAAGGACGTGCTGCGAACCTTCCTGCTTGAGAAGGATGAGGATGACTATTTAAAGCGCATCGCGATTTTCGTTCTTCGGACGATCGGCGTTCAGGAGCCCCTTCATGTCATATTGGAAGGTAAAGGGACGATCATAGAGCCGAAGCGGGTCCCGTCGAGACTTCCCGTATGGGAGGATAAATGGCAGGCCGTCGTCGAGACTGCGCTTAGCAGCATGAGCAAGCAGTACGACCTCGTGCAGCAGCATGATTTAATGACGCTTTGGGTAGAGTTTCTATCGCGGGTGTACCCGGATGTTCCGAAGCTGACGAAGCCTGAGGGCTGGGCAGCCGCGCTTGAATATTTGACGGCCAAGATGCATCGGCGGGCGATTTCCTATCACGAGGTATCGGTCCGGTACGGCACCTCGATCGCAACCGTCAGCAAGTACGTCAAGACGATTGATGAGGTTTGCGGCATTAAGGAAAAAATGAAGTCGATCAGCTCCGTTTTTGCCGCGTCAGAGCTGAAGGGCGAATAACTTTAGTATGAGGTGAAAGATATGTACAAATCGATTATTATCGGTACCGGCCCTGCCGGACTAACCGCAGCCATTTACTTGGCGCGTGCCAACATGGAGCCGCTTATTATTGAAGGTCCCGAGCCGGGCGGGCAGCTTACGACGACAACGGAGGTCGAGAACTTCCCGGGCTTCCCGGAAGGAATAATGGGACCGGAGCTTATGGAGAATATGCGCAAGCAGGCTGAACGCTTCGGCGCCAAATTCATAACCGGCTGGGTGAACGGCGTGGATTTATCCGAGCGTCCATTCAAGCTGCAGGTGGAGGGCCATGGCGAGTTGATCGGCGAGAGCGTCATTATCTCAACAGGCGCATCGGCGAAGTACCTGGGCATTCCGGGCGAGAAGGACAATGTCGGACGAGGCGTAAGCACGTGTGCGACCTGCGACGGCTTCTTCTTCCGCGGCAAAAAAATTATCGTGGTCGGCGGCGGCGACTCGGCGATGGAAGAAGCGAACTTCTTGACCCGTTTTGCAACCAACGTGGAGCTCGTTAACCGGCGCGATGAGCTTCGCGCTTCGAAAATCATGCAGGACCGCGCCCGACAGAACGAGAAAATCGGCTGGAGCCTGAACCGTACGCCAATTGAGGTTGTTGCGACCGGCATGGGCGTAACCGGCCTTAAAGTTCGAAACAACGCGTCCGGCGAGGAAGAAGTCATCGACACGGACGGGATATTCATAGCCATCGGCCATACGCCGAATACGAAGTTCCTGAACGGCCAGATCGATACCGACGAACACGGCTATATCCGCGTAAAGCCGGGAACTTCCGAGACGAATGTCCCAGGCGTATTCGCTTGCGGAGACGTGCAGGACAGCAAATACCGCCAAGCGATTACGGCTGCAGGCAGCGGTTGCATGGCGGCGCTTGATTGCGAGAGATTCCTTGAAGGAAGCATCACGCATGATTGGAGCAAATCGAAGTAAATGGTTGGGGCAAGCATCATAAGTTTGCAGAAAGGGGCTATACCGGCAGAGCGTATGCTTGAAGGTATAGCCTTTTCAACTGATAAGCGGGATGGGTCTACGGCCTGCCGTTTCACTTGATTTGCCCGTTTTTCGCGATCTTGACCGCAAGGTAAAGGAAAGCTTATAGTGTTACAGAGAAGATTAACATATCGATGAGGTGGAATAGTGATGTCTGAGAAGATTTACGTTGGTGTCGATGTCGGCGGAACTGCTGTTAAGGTAGGCATTTGCAATGCGGATGGACAGCTGCTCCAGACGTACGAAGGGCCGACGGAAACGAGTAAAGGAACGGACACTATCCTTCAAAATATTGCAAAATACGCGAAGCAAATCGTAGTCGAATCCGACTATGAATGGGAGCAGGTTGGCGGCGTCGGCGTCGGCATAGCGGGATTCCTCGACATTCCGAACGGGATTGTCAAATTCGCGCCAAACTTGAAAATTGAAAACGTTAATTTAAAGGCCTATCTGGAGCAAGAGCTGAACACCACGGTGAAGGTCAACAACGACGCCAACGTGGCTGCGCTCGGCGAGGCTTGGGGCGGCGCGGGCAAAGGCATTGCCCACTGCGTCTGCTATACGCTTGGAACAGGCGTCGGCGGCGGCATTATTATAGATGGCAAGATCGTAGAGGGCTATGCGGGCATGGCCGGCGAACTCGGCCATATGGCGATCGTGCCCGATCTGGAAGCGATCCAATGCGGCTGCGGCAAGATGGGCTGCTTGGAAACCGTATCTTCGGCAACCGGCATCATCCGCATGGCGAAGGATGCCGTAAGCCGCGGCGACCGTACGTCGCTGTCGCAAGTAGAGAACATTATGGCGAAAGACGTGCTCGATGCAGCCAAAGCTGGAGACGAAGTATCCATTCGCATCGTTAACCGCGCCGCCTATTATTTAGGCAAATCGCTTGCGATGATCGCGATCGTGTTGAATCCGCAATATTTTATCATTGGCGGGGGCGTATCGAAGGCAGGCGACTTCCTGTTCGACCAAATTCGCGAGGTGTTCGAGAAGTATACGCAGGATCAAGCGAAGGAAGGCGTTAAGATCGTTGCGGCAACGCTTGGCAATAACGCAGGCGTAGTAGGTGCTGCCGGCCTTATTCTACGAGGCTAGCTTCATCTGAATCGCCGTTATTATCACCGCGGAACCGGCTCATGCCGCAAGGAGAGGGCTGCAGCCGTTCACGCAAGTGGGGGGATTATTCATGGAAACGGGAGCAACTGTAGCGAAGCTTGTCATCATTACCGGGATGTCGGGTGCGGGCAAGACCATAGCTGTCCAAAGCCTGGAGGATCTCGGCTTCTTCTGCGTCGATAACTTACCCCCGGTACTTATTCCGAAATTCGCCGAATTAATCGAGCAGTCGAACGGTAAAATAGGGAAGGTAGCGCTCGTAATCGATTTGCGCGGACGGGAGTTTTTTACGGCGCTTTCGGAATCGCTATCGTACATGAAAGAGCATTCTACAATTAGCTGTGAGATTTTGTTCCTCGACGCAACGGACGAGGTTCTCGTGCAGCGTTATAAGGAGAGCCGCCGCAGGCATCCGCTTGCGCCGGAAGGCTTGCCGCTTGAGGGAATCCGCAATGAACGCCGCCTTCTGGAGGACTTGAAGGGTTCCGCATCCCAGGTGATCGACACCAGCATTTTGAAGCCGGTGCACTTGAAGGAACGGATTATTACGCATTTCACCAATCAAGAGCAGAACAGCCTCTCGATCAATGTGACCTCCTTCGGCTTCAAGTACGGCATTCCGATTGACGCCGATCTTATCTATGACGTACGGTTTTTGCCAAACCCGCATTACGTAGAGCATCTGCGCCCGAATACGGGGCAGAATCCCGATGTGTATGACTATGTTATGAAATGGCCTGAAACCCAGCAATTTCTAACCAAGCTGTTAGACATGCTGCAGTTCCTTATTCCTCTCTATCGCAAAGAAGGGAAGAGCCAGGTTGTTATCGGTATTGGCTGCACAGGCGGGAAACACCGCTCCGTCGCCATAGCCGAATATTTGGGCCGCATGCTCGGGAGCAGCGATACGGAACGTGTCCGCATCAGTCATCGTGATTCCGATCGTGACAAGCATTAACGGGGTGAAACGATGCAGACAAGACACAAAATATTGAGGCGTCCCAAAATCGTCGTCATCGGCGGCGGAACGGGACTTTCTGTCATGCTTCGCGGACTGAAGGAGAAGCCTCTCGATATTACGGCCATCGTAACGGTCGCCGATGACGGGGGCAGCTCCGGCATTCTGCGCAATGAGCTGCAGATCCCGCCGCCGGGCGATATCCGCAACGTCTTAATGGCGCTGGCCGATGCGGAGCCGCTGCTTACGGAGGTGCTGCAGTACCGGTTCAAAAGCGTACCCGGACTCGCCGGCCACAGCTTGGGCAATCTTATGCTTGCGGCGATGACCGACATTTCGGGCGATTTCGTTGCCGGCATTCGCGAGCTTAGCCGGGTGCTTGCGGTACGCGGAAGGGTGCTTCCGGCGGCTGAGAAAGCGATTGTGCTGAAGGCGGAGATGGCGGACGGCTCAATCGTAACGGGCGAATCCATGATTCCGAAGGCAGGGCAGGCGATTAAGCGTGTCTTTCTGGAGCCAGCCGACGTAGAGCCGCTGGAGGAGGCGGTCGAAGCGATCGAACAGGCGGATGCGATTCTGATCGGTCCCGGCAGCTTGTACACGAGTATCATTCCGAATCTGCTCGTGCCGAAGCTGGCGAGCGCGATCGTCGGTTCGGAAGCGGTTAAGCTGTTCGTATGCAATGTGATGACGCAGCCGGGCGAGACGGATAACTACTCCGTCGGCGATCATCTGGATGCGATCCATGCCCATATCGGCCATCATTTGTTTGATTACGTGATCGTGAACGACGGTGAAATTCCGCCTCAAATTGAGAGCAGGTACGCGGAGATGGGCGCGAAGGCGGTTCATCTCGATTTGGATGCGGTGACGCAGAAGGGCTACGAGGTCATCGCGGACCGGCTTGTGCTGTTCCGGACTTTTTTGCGGCATGATGCAGAACGATTAAGCCATCATATATATAAACTGGTAGAGAACTGGATGTTAAGAAAGAGGTGATAAACGATGTCATTTGCGGCGCAAACGAAGAAAGAGCTGACCCTAATTGAAGCGGATAGCTGCTGCGAGAGAGCGGAGCTGTCGGCGTTGATCCGGATGAACGGCTCTGTCAGCGTATCCAGCCGCAAAGTCGTTTTGGACATCTCAACGGAAAATGCAGCCATTGCCAGAAGGATTTATTCACTGCTCAAAAAGCATTATAAGGTGCATGTCGAGCTGCTCGTCCGCAAAAAGATGAGACTCAAGAAAAACAACGTCTATATCGTCCGTATTCCGGTCGGCGTTCAAGAAATTCTGAGCGAGCTCAAAATCGTATCGGAAGGCTTCATGTTCAACCTCGGCATCGACAAGGAGATTATTCGCAAGCCCTGCTGCAAGCGCTCCTACCTGCGCGGCGCGTTCCTGGCGGGAGGCTCCGTTAATAATCCGGAGGGCTCTTCTTACCATTTGGAAATCTCGTCGATGTACCAGGAGCATTGCGAGGCGCTCGTCGAGCTTGCGAACAAATTTGATTTGAATGCAAGATGCATCGAGCGGAAGAAGGGGTTTGTTTTCTACATCAAAGAGGGTGAGAAAATCATTGAACTTCTTAATATCGTTGGCGCGCATCAAGCGTTATTCAAGTTCGAGGACGTTCGAATTATGCGGGATATGCGTAATTCCGTCAACCGGATCGTCAACTGCGAGACGGCTAACCTGAACAAGACGATAGGCGCGGCCGTCCGGCAAATCGAGAATATCAAGCTGCTGCAAAGAGAAATCGGTCTCGACAATCTCCCGGAGAAATTGAAGGAGGTGGCCGAAATTCGGCTGCAGCATCCCGATATGAATCTGACGGAGGTCGGCGAGATGCTCCGGGGAAAGGTCAGCAAGTCGGGCGTGAATCACCGTTTGCGCAAAATCGACGAGCTTGCGGAAAAAATCCGCGGAGGTTGACCTTTTATCCTAGTGCATCGGCATGTATAATGTTATAATATTTCTAAACGACTTTATTTTAGGGTATACGCTAATGAATCAGTAAAATATAGGGGGTATGGTTTCCATGACAAGGCTTCCGGTTGTCGTTCGTCTTAAGACGGGACTTCATGCAAGACCTGCAGCATTATTCGTACAAGAAGCGAACAAATTTTCCTCCGAAGTTTTTGTAGAGAAGGACGATAAGAAAGTGAATGCCAAATCAATTATGGGCATTATGAGCCTTGCGATCAGCTCCGGCACGGAAGTATCGATAAGTGCAGAGGGTTCAGACGCAGAACAGGCTGTAAACGCTTTAGTCGCACTCGTCAGCAAAGAAGAGCTGGAAAACCAATAAACAAGATGCTTCTGGGAAGAAAGGGCAGTCGGGCAGGTTCGTTACGAGCTTGCGATGGCAGCTCTTTTTTTGTGCCGCTTATGAGACTGTGGGAGGAAGGCAGTGCGCTACTTGTTCCCATGGAAGAGCGCAATTACATCTATAATCAGTGGTGTCGCGTGAGCGGCATGGATGCTAACGGGAAAATCACCAGCTAATTTAATTAAAAACGTCTCGATTTTGAGTATAGTGGGGAAACCTCCGGTTACATACAATCGGATCTTGCGAAGAGACGAATTAGAGGGAGGTTTTTCCTATTAGGTGACTATTAGGAGCATATCAGGAGCAGTGAAAATGCAAAAAAACAGCAGGCGGAGTCTCCTCCGGCCTGCTGTTTCTGCGTTCATACGGCGATTAGCCCAGCTTCTCGATGACCTTATCGACAAGACCATACTCTCTCGCTTCTTCAGCGCTCATGAAGTAATCGCGATCGGTATCCTTCTCGATCCGTTCAAGCGGCTGTCCGCTGCGCTCGGCAAGAATGCCGTTCAGCTTGTCGCGCATCTTCAGAATGCGGCGCGCGCGAATTTCGATATCGCTCGCCTGTCCTTCGGCGCCGCCAAGCGGCTGATGAATCATGACCTCGCTGTTAGGCAGCGCATATCGTTTGCCCTTCGCTCCTGCGGTCAGCAGGAAGGCACCCATAGAAGCGGCCATGCCTACGCAAATCGTGGACACGTCCGGCTTGATGAATTGCATCGTATCGTAGATGGCCATACCTGCTGTGATCGAACCGCCCGGGCTGTTGATGTAGAGAGAAATATCCTTCTCCGGATCATCGGCGGCCAGGAACAGCATCTGAGCGATGATGGAATTTGCCACCACGTCATTTACGCCCGTACCGAGAAAAATAATGCGGTCTTTCAATAAGCGGGAGTAAATGTCATAGGCGCGTTCACCCCGATTGCTCTGCTCAATAACCATAGGCACGAAATTCATATCCAACGTAAGCCCCCTCCTCAACAACAATGAATGGTTAAAACGTAATCCTATAATAACGGATGAAAAGTCAAAAGTCAAAGATAGTCAAACTATCCTTCGCAGCGAAAAACAAAAAACCGTTCCAGCGAATAGGAACGGTTGGTATGTATCAATATAAAGGTTGGCGCGCCCGCTAGGAATCGAACCTAGATCTCAGGCTCCGGAGGCCTACGTCATATCCATTGGACCACGGGCGCAAAAACAGTAGCAAAAATGATTGTATAACATTTCGTAATCGAAAGCAAGTAGAGATAGAAAATTAAATTTGTGAAAATTGTGGCAGAAACCGTTTTCATCAGCAAAACGGCTCTTGCGTCCCATATGTATTTCCGCTAAACTAATGGTGGGACTTGAAATGATACCGCGGGACATAAACGGTCCAGGTCAATGCACCGAATACGCCTGAAGTCGATGGAGTGAAGGATGAGAGATGCGACAGATCGTTGAACTGCAGCAGCAGCTTGTGCCGGATCTGCTCGACGCCATGAAGAAACGGTATTCGATCCTCCACCAGGTGATGCTGTCAGATTTGATCGGACGGAGAACGTTGGCGGCGAATTTATCGATGACGGAGCGTATGCTTCGGGCGGAAACCGATTTTCTGAAGGCGCAGGGACTTCTCGAGACCCATTCGGGAGGCATGCGAATAAGCGATTCAGGCAAGCTTTTATTAGAGCAGCTTGAGCCCTTCTATAAGACGCTGTTCGGTTTATCCGAGCTCGAAGAGACGATCCGCAGTCATTTTGGATTATCGCAGGTCGTGGTCGTGGCAGGTGATTCCGATACGTCGCAGCAGACAAAGCGCGAGCTTGGCCGCGCCGGCTGTCAGGCGTTTATCAGGTACCTGCAGCCAAACGACGTAGTCGCGGTAACAGGCGGCTCTACGATCGCGCAGGTGTCGAGCCAGCTGGTGACGTCAGCTCCGCTGAAGACGAATTGGTTCGTGCCGGCAAGAGGCGGTCTGGGCGAGAGCTTGGATTATCAAGCGAATACGATCGCATCCACTATGGCGAAGAGGACGGGAGCGCATTACCGGCTCTTACACGTACCGGACCATTTGGGTGAAGAGGCTTTCGCCTCCATCATGCAAGAGCCGAATATCCGAGAAATTGTGGACGTTATCCGCAGTGCCCGCATCGTGATACACGGGATCGGAGACGCAATGGTGATGGCTAGACGAAGAAAGCTGGAGCAAGAGGTCATCGAGGCGATGCAGGCGGAGGGCGCGCTGGCGGAGTCATTCGGTTTTTACTTTGACCGGAACGGCGAAGTCGTGCACAAAATGCAAACCGTAGGGTTACGACTTGAGGATATTGTTAAAACTGAAGTTGTTATAGGCGTTGCCGGCGGAAAGAGCAAGGGCGAAGCTATAGCGGCGATCATGCGGTTCGGTCACAATGACGTGCTCGTAACGGACGAAGCTGCGGCTTTGGAAGTGGCGGCAATCATCGGGAATAATAGACCGTAATTTTTAAAACCGGAGAGCAGGGCAGGCATCATGATGGGATGCCGGCGGCATAAGCCGTTCCGGCAAAACATCTTGAAATATATATAATCTTTTAAAAACGCTTAGGAGGAAACAACAATGGTTAAAGTTGGTATTAATGGTTTTGGCCGCATCGGCCGCAACGTATTCCGCGCTTCGCTGGGCAACCCGAACGTAGAAATCGTAGCAGTAAATGACTTGACGGACACGCAGACACTGGCTCACCTTCTGAAATATGACACAACTCACGGCACGCTTGACGCTACAGTTGAAGCTAAAGAAGGCGCGTTGATCGTAAACGGCCGCGAAATCAAAGTATTCGCTGAGCGTAACCCTGCAGATCTTCCTTGGGCTTCCGTAGGCGCTGAAATCGTTGTTGAATCGACTGGTATTTTCACGGCCAAGGAAAAAGCCGAGCTTCACCTTAAAGGCGGCGCAAAAAAAGTGATCATCTCCGCTCCTGCTACTAACGAAGATATCACGATTGTTATGGGCGTTAATGAAGACAAATACGACGCTGCGGCCCACACCATTGTTTCCAACGCTTCCTGCACAACCAACTGTCTTGCTCCTTTCGCAAAAGTATTGAACGACAAATTCGGAATCGTTAAAGGTATGATGACAACGACTCACTCGTACACAAACGACCAATCCGTGCTTGACGTTCCGCATAAAGACCTGCGCCGCGCACGCGCCGCAGCTGAGAATATCATTCCTTCCTCCACAGGCGCTGCGAAAGCCGTTTCCCTTGTATTGCCTGAGCTGAAAGGCAAATTGAACGGTATGGCAATGCGTGTTCCTACGCCTAACGTTTCCGTTACCGACCTGGTAGCTGAACTGAAAGTAAACGTTACGGTTGAGGAAGTTAACGGAGCATTCAAAGAGGCTTCCGAAGGTCCTTTGAAAGGCATCTTGAACTACAATGAACTTCCGCTTGTATCGAGCGACTACAATAGCGACCCTGCTTCCTCCACAATCGACGGTCTGTCGACAATGGTTGTTGAAGGCAACATGGTTAAAGTCATTTCCTGGTATGACAACGAGTGGGGCTACTCGAACCGCGTAGTTGATCTTGCTGCTTACATCGCAAGCAAAGGTCTGTAAGCAAAGAAGGCCGATGGACCGCGGCTCTGCATGTAGAGCTCAGGTCCTTGGTCCGGCGGCTCAGATGAGACCGCGGGCCTGAAGGTCGTTCCTTCTTTGAAGGAACGACCTTCTTTTTTTGAATTCCAACAATATCCGGGAGGTCTTCATCGATGAATAAGAAAAGCGTGCGTGATGTGGCAGAATTAGCGGGTAAACGGGTATTCGTTCGCGTTGATTTCAACGTGCCGCTCGAAAATGGTAAAATTACCGATGACAAACGGATTCGTGAAACGCTGCCGACGATCAATTACTTAATTGAGAAGGGCGCAAAAGTCATTCTTGCGAGCCATCTGGGCCGTCCGAACGGTCAAGTCGTGGAAGAGCTTCGCCATACGGCTTCCGCAGCGCGTCTGTCCGAGCTGCTAGGCAAGCCGGTCACTAAGGCTGACGAAGCTATCGGCGCGGCGGTAGAAGCGCAAGCAGCTGCTCTAAACAACGGCGATGTATTGCTTCTTGAGAACGTTCGTTTCTACGAGGGCGAGGAGAAGAATGATCCGGCTCTTGCGAAAGAGTTCGCCAAGCTTGCCGACCTGTTCGTCAATGACGCTTTCGGCGCCGCGCACCGCGCGCACGCTTCGACGGAAGGCATCGCGCATCTGCTGCCGGCCGTATCCGGTCTTTTAATGGAAAGAGAGCTCGAAGTACTGGGCAAAGCTCTTCACAATCCGGAGCGTCCGTTCACAGCGATCGTAGGCGGTTCTAAAGTGAAAGATAAAATCGCGGTTATCGACAAAATGCTTGAAATTGCCGACAATATCATTATCGGCGGCGGCCTTTCTTATACCTTCTTCAAAGCGCAAGGCCATGAAATCGGCAAATCGCTGGTGGATAACAGCAAGCTGGATCTGGCGCTTGAATTTATCGAGAAAGCGAAGAAGCTGGGCAAAAACTTCCTGATTCCGGTTGATATTGTCGTCACGGACGATTTCAGCGCTACGGCGAACACGAAGATCGTTGACGTCGACAGTATCCCTGCCGAATGGGAAGGCATCGACATCGGACCGAAGACTCGCGAGCTATACGCCGACGTTATTAAGAGCTCCAAGCTGGTCGTATGGAACGGACCGATGGGCGTATTCGAAATCGAGCCATTCTCGCACGGTACCAGGGCCGTTGCGCGCGCATGCGCAGATACAACAGGCTACACGGTAATCGGCGGCGGCGACTCTGCTGCGGCAGCCGAGAAATTCGGCCTTGCCGACCAAATGGACTTCATCTCGACAGGCGGCGGCGCTTCCCTGGAATTCATGGAAGGCAAAGTGCTTCCCGGCGTTGTAGCTCTTAACGATAAATAAATCCGATCCCATAGGAGGAACTATACATGAGCACGAGAACACCTATTATTGCAGGTAACTGGAAAATGTTTAAAACGGTGTCCGAAGCGGTATCCTTCTTCTCCGAAGTAAAAGGAAAAGCTGAGGTTGCCGGCGTGGAGAGCGTTATCTGCGCGCCGTTCACAACGCTTCCTGCGCTTGTTGAAGCGGCAAAAGGAACTCAGATCGCAATCGGAGCGCAAAATGTCCACTTCGAGGACAACGGCGCTTTCACGGGTGAAATCAGCGGCGTTATGCTGAAGGATCTCGGCGTTAAATACGTCATCATCGGTCACTCCGAACGCCGCGCTTATTTCACGGAAACCGACGAGATCGTAAACAAGAAGGTTCACGCTTCGTTCAAGCACGGCCTGCTGCCGATCGTCTGCGTAGGCGAGAAGCTGGAAGAACGTGAAACCGGCCAGACGAAGGCTGTATGTAAGGTGCAAACGGAAGCTGCTTTCGCGGGTCTGTCTGCGGCTCAAGCGGCTGAGGTTGTAATTGCTTATGAGCCGATCTGGGCGATCGGAACGGGCAAATCTTCGACTTCCGAGGATGCGCAGGATGTTATCGGCTACATTCGCAGCATTGTTGCAGCCCTTTATGATCAAGCGACCGCAGATGCGGTACGCATTCAGTACGGCGGCAGCGTGAAACCGGGCAATGTAGCGGAATATATGGGCCAAACGGATATCGACGGCGCGCTTGTAGGCGGCGCGAGCTTGGAGCCTGCTTCGTACATCGCTCTGGTCGAGGGGGCCAAGTAAGATGGCTTCAAAAAAACCTGTAGCGCTTATCATATTAGACGGTTTCGGCTTGCGCGACGATGTAACGGGCAATGCCGTTGCTCAAGCGAAGAAACCGAACTATGACCGTTACTGGTCAACCTACCCGCATACGACGCTCACGGCTTCCGGAGAAGCGGTCGGCTTGCCGGAAGGCCAAATGGGCAACTCGGAGGTCGGTCACTTGAATATCGGCGCCGGCCGTATCGTTTATCAGGATTTGACGCGGATCAGCAAATCGATTCGCGACGGCGAGTTCTACGATAACGAGACACTTCTCGGAGCGGTCAAGCATGCGAAGGTTAACAGCAAGAAGCTGCACCTGTACGGCTTGCTGTCCGACGGCGGCGTGCACAGCCATATTGAGCATTTGTTCGCCTTGCTTGATCTGGCGAAGAAGGAAGAGCTTGAGGAAGTGTATATTCATGCCTTCCTCGACGGACGCGACGTGTCCCCGGACAGCGCGAAAGGCTACCTGGAACGGCTTCAAGCGAAGATTGAAGAGGTTGGCGTAGGGCGTATCGCAACGGTACAAGGCCGTTATTACGCAATGGACCGCGACAAGCGCTGGGAACGTACGGAGAAATCTTACCGCGCCATGGTTTACGGCGAAGGGCCGCAGTATACGAATCCGGTTCAAGCGGTAGTTGAATCCTACGAGAAATCGGTTTATGATGAATTCGTTATGCCAACGGTTATCGTGGATGAAGACAACAAGCCTGTAGGCCTTGTGGAGTCGGAGGATGCGGTTATCTTCTTCAACTTCCGTCCCGACCGTGCGATTCAATTGTCGCAGGTGTTTACGAACACGGATTTCCGCGGCTTCGACCGCGGCGAGAAGTGCCCGGCGAACCTGTACTTCGTCTGTCTGACGCTGTTCAGTGAATCCGTTGACGGCTTTGTTGCGTATTCTCCCAAGAATCTCGATAACACGCTTGGCGAAGTGCTTGCACAGAACAACAAGACGCAGCTGCGTACGGCCGAAACGGAGAAATATCCGCATGTCACGTTCTTCTTCAGCGGCGGCCGCGATCAGGAGCTTCCAGGCGAGACGCGCGTGCTGATTAACTCGCCTAAGGTTGCCACCTACGACCTGAAGCCGGAGATGAGCGCGTACGAGCTTGCGGAATCCACCGCTCGCGAGATCGAAGCAGACAAGTATGACGCCATTATTCTGAACTTTGCCAATCCTGATATGGTTGGGCACTCCGGCATGCTGGAGCCGACGATCAAGGCGGTTGAAGCGACGGATGAGTGTTTGGGGAAGGTTGTGGAAGCTATACTTGCCAAAGGCGGCGTATGTATTATTACAGCCGATCATGGCAACGCGGATATGGTATTCGACGAGAACGGCCGTCCTTTCACCGCGCACACCACTAATCCGGTTCCGCTTATCGTGACGAAAGCGGGCGAGACGCTGCGCGAAGGCGGTATTCTAGCCGATATCGCGCCGACGTTCCTGGATTTGATGACGCTGGCCAAGCCTGAAGAAATGACTGGCAGCACCTTAATTAACAAGTAAATCCAACTATTAAAAAAACCATCTAAAAGGAGTGTTTTCCTCATGTCAATGATCGTTGATGTTTACGCACGCGAAGTGCTCGATTCCCGCGGGAATCCAACTGTTGAAGTAGAGGTTACCCTGGAGTCCGGCGGCAAAGGCAGCGCAATCGTTCCTTCCGGCGCTTCCACAGGCGCTTACGAGGCTGTTGAGCTTCGTGACGGCGACAAATCCCGTTTCCTGGGCAAAGGCGTTCTGAAAGCCGTAGACAATGTGAACTCGGTAATCGCTCCGGAAATTATCGGCCTGGACGCGCTTGATCAAGTATTGATCGACCGCAAAATGATCGAGCTTGACGGTACGCCGAACAAAGCGAAATTGGGCGCAAATGCGATTCTGGCTGTTTCGATGGCTGTAGCACGCGCTGCGGCAGACGCGCTTGACGTACCTCTGTATACTTACCTTGGCGGTTTCAACGCGAAGACGCTTCCGGTTCCAATGATGAACATCATCAACGGCGGCGAGCACGCGGACAACAACATCGACGTACAAGAGTTCATGGTTCTTCCGGTCGGCGCAGCCGACTTCAAAGAAGCGCTTCGTATCGGCGCTGAAATCTTCCACAACCTGAAAGCTGTATTGCATGACAAAGGCCTTAACACTGCTGTAGGCGACGAGGGCGGCTTCGCACCGAATCTTGGTTCCAACGAAGAAGCGATTACGACGATCATCTCCGCGATCGAGCGCGCTGGTTACAAGCCGGGCGTAGACGTATTCCTCGGTATGGACGTTGCTTCGACGGAATTCTTCAAAGACGGCAAATACGTGCTTGCGGGCGAAGGCAAATCGTTCACATCGGCTGAGTTCGTCGACCTTCTCGCTTCGTGGGTAGATAAATACCCGATCGTATCGATCGAAGACGGCTGCTCCGAAGATGACTGGGACGGCTGGAAGCTGCTTACTGACAAGCTTGGAAGCAAAGTGCAGCTCGTCGGCGACGATTTGTTCGTAACGAACACAGAGCGTCTGTCTGACGGTATCGATAAAGGCGTAGGGAACTCCATCCTTGTAAAAGTTAACCAAATCGGTACGCTTACCGAAACATTCGACGCGATCGAAATGGCAAAACGCGCCGGTTACACAGCGGTTATCTCCCACCGTTCCGGCGAGAGCGAAGACAGCACAATCGCTGACATCGCGGTAGCTACAAACGCCGGCCAGATTAAAACAGGCGCTCCGTCCCGTACGGACCGCGTTGCGAAATACAACCAATTGCTTCGCATCGAGGACCAGCTTGGTTCGACGGCTCAATACGGCGGTAAACAAGCATTCTACAACCTGAAAAGCTTTAAATAAACCGGAATAAGCGCTTTATGAGAAGAGCATCCCTCCTGACAGGGCATGCTCTTCTTTTTTTGGTATTGACCGCCTGATATTGAGGTTCTAGTAAGGATAGACCGGCGGCATCTGAGAACCTGATTGATGCGTTGGAGCCGGCTGACGTGAAGTACGTCATCGTGGAGCAGGAGCAGTTCCAAAAGAGCTCGCTTGAGAGCGCGGCGAACAATTATCGGTTTTTGAAGGAGCACGGAATCGTTTGAATGAGGGAATTACTGGTTGTCCTATTGAAAAGTGAATCCGGCTATGGTACAATCGGTTTACGTGTTTTTACGGAGCTCCTATGCTGGAGGTGGAATAAATGGAAATCTTTTTGAAGATCTTGCTCGTTGTATTCTCGGTCGGCCTAATTGCGGTTGTATTGCTGCAAAAAGGGAAAAGCGCAGGCCTATCCGGAGCGATTACGGGCGGTGCCGAGCACTTGTTCGGCAAAACGAAGGCGCGCGGATTGGATTTGTTCTTGCAACGTCTGACAGTTGGACTTGCGGTGGGCTTTTTCGTTTTGGCGCTAGTTGTTTCTTACTTCGTGCAACAATAATGCGTATGACATGCGGAAAGCGGGGCGAACCCCCGCTTTTTTTGTATTTTAGGCATAATCGCGGATGCGCTGCATCCATTTCGTGTATACTACATGGTATATGGTAATCTATCAACCTGCCGCAAATGAAGATAGGCTCGGCCGCAGGCGAATGAGGAGAAAATGCGATTATGATAAATAACGAGCAGGAACTGCTTGATTTCATGCGTGAAACGGCATATAAGCCGATGACTTATCAAGAACTGGAACGGCATTTCGGCATCGAGGATGCGCAGGAATTTAAGGAGTTTCTCAAGCTGCTGAACAAGCTGGAGGACGAAGGGAAGATCATCCGGACCCCAAATGAGCATTACGGCGTGCCTGAACGGATGAACCTGCTCAGAGGCCGGCTGCAGTCGCACGCGAAGGGCTTCGGGTTTCTTATTCCCGACGTGAAAGATCATCCGGACGTCTATCTGCATGCCAATGATTTAAAAAGCGCAATGAACGGCGATACCATTCTCGTTCGCGTGACGTCGAGGAGCGAGCACGGCGGACGAATGGAAGGCGAGGTTGTCCGCATCGTGGAACGGGCTGTTACGCAGATCGTCGGGACCTTCGAGGATCATGAGGCGTATGCCTTTGTCATGCCGGATGACAAACGGATTAATCGGGATATTTTTATCCCTAAAGGCGGCTATCAGGGAGCGGTTTCCGGCCAAAAGGTTGTCGTGCGAATCGTGTCGTATCCGGAAGGGCGTTCTGCGGCCGAAGGAGAAATTGTCGAAATTTTAGGACATAAGAACGATCCCGGCGTCGACATTTTGTCGATTATCCGCAAGCATCAGCTGCCTGAGGGCTTCCCGGACGAAGTCATGGCCGAAGCGGAGTCGGCTCCCGATTCGATCACGGAAGAAGAGATCGTCCAACAGGGCAGGAGGGATCTGCGCGGCGAGGTCATCGTGACCATCGACGGCGAGGACGCCAAGGATCTGGACGATGCGGTGCATGTGAAACGACTGGAGAACGGCAATTATTTATTGGGCGTTCATATCGCGGACGTCGGTTATTACGTCAAGGAGAATTCGCAGCTCGACCAGGAGGCGTTCCGCCGAGGCTGCAGCGTTTATTTGGTCGACCGGGTTATTCCGATGCTGCCGCACCGGTTGTCGAACGGGATCTGCTCGCTGAATCCGAAGGTTGACCGGTTGACGCTCTCCTGCGAGATGGAATTTGACGCGCAGACGTTGAAGCGGGTGCGGCATGATATTTTTACAAGCGTCATACGCACGAAGGAACGCATGACCTATTCCAACGTGCGGAAGCTTCTGACGGCGACAGAGGAGGAGCCTCACACCGAGCTGAAAGAGCGTTATGCCGATCTGCTGGATATGTTCGGCATGATGGAGAACCTCGCCATGCGGCTTCGTTCGAATCGGATGAAGCGGGGCGCAATCGATTTCGATTTCCAGGAGTCGAAGGTTCTTGTTGACGAGAACGGCAAAGCCGTCGATATTGTGAAGCGCGAGCGGTCGATTGCGGAGCAAATTATCGAAGAGTTCATGCTGGTGGCCAACGAGACGGTGGCGGAGCATTTTCATTGGCTGCGCGTACCGTTCCTCTACCGGATTCATGAGGATCCGGATCAGGAGAAGCTGCTGAACTTCATTCGGTTTGCCGCTAATTTCGGCTACGCGGTGAAGGGAACAGGCAATTCGGTACATCCCCGGGCGCTGCAAACGCTGCTGGAGGAGATCCGGGGGACGAAGGAAGCAACGGTGATCTCCACCGTTATGCTGCGCTCCATGAAGCAGGCGAAATATGATTCGGAAAGCCTAGGCCATTTCGGACTTGCGGCAGAGTTTTATTCGCACTTTACGTCGCCGATCCGCCGTTATCCCGATCTGGTCATTCATCGGATCATTCGCGAGGTGGTTGAAGGCGGCGGACAGCTGACGGAAGCGCGTCACGATTACTTGGCTTCGCGGATGGCGGATATCGCTCAGGTCTCCTCGGAACGCGAGCGCGTGGCCGTCGATGCCGAACGCGACGTGGAGCAGCTGAAAAAATGTGAGTACATGCTCGATAAGGTCGGCGAAGAATTTGAAGGCATCATTAGCAGCGTGACGAGCTTCGGCATGTTCATTGAGCTCGATAATTCGGTTGAAGGCCTTATCCGGCTGAGCGACTTGACGGATGATTATTATCACTTCCATGATCAGCACATGCAGCTCATTGGCGAACGCACGTCGCGCGTGTATAGGATCGGCGACGAGGTGAAGATCCGCGTGTCGCGGGTCAGCATGACCGATCATACGATCGACTTCGAGATGGTCGATATGAAGCCGCGCAGCGGCTTTAAAGGCGCTGGCGACGCCGGCGTCGGCGGCGGACGCGGAGGCAAGGCGCGCGGCGGAAATGGCGGCCGCGGGGATGAGCGCGGCGGTCGCGGGCAGGGCGGCGCGCAGCGCACTGCCGCGGGACGCGGCGGCAAGGGCGGAGGCGGGCGCGGAAGCGCGGGACGCGGCGCTGCAGGCGGAGGCGGGCAGGGGAACCCGTGGCTCGCGGACGCGCCAGGCGGGCGCGGCGGAAAGCGACGCGGCCGTGGCGGCGCCGGCGGTGGCGTGGGCCGTGCCGGCGGAGCCGGGGCTGGAGCGGCCGCAGGCGGCGGGAACGCGCCTGCGGAGCAGGGTCCCGGGCCGGAGGCGGCGGCCGATGCGGCGCCGGGCCAAGGCCGTGAGCAGCAGCGCGGCGGCAGCGGCGGGGCACGCACGGATATGTGGGGCCTGCCCATCCGCGGCGGCGGCGGGGCTGGCGGTGAGGGCCGCGGGTCGCGGCGGAAGAACGCGACGCCGAGCGGCGTTTTCACGGCGCCGGACAGCGGCGGCGGAGGCCGGGGGCCTGTTAAGCCGAAGAAGAAGAAAAACGGAGGCGGCGGGAACGCTACGGCTGCTTTTGTAAGGAAAAAACGGAAATAACCCGTCACGGCGGCGGTTTCTAAAACGGAATCGAAATAGAAACCGCCGCATTCAGGGTGATTTGACAAAATATATTTTAGGCTTGTCGCTTGCTTTTTAATTGCGGGTATAGTAAACTCAAGGCAATCGATAATATGAACCTGAATTCACATATTGAAAAGGGTGTCATTATAGTCATGAAACCCTTTCCAATGTGTGAATTTTTTGTTTAAAGACAAACCAGGCGCATATTAATATTATTTTTTTGGAGGTTTTTACACATGCAACAAGGTACAGTGAAATGGTTTAACGCAGAAAAAGGTTTTGGCTTCATCGAAGTTGAAGGCGGCAACGATGTATTCGTACACTTCTCCGCAATCACTGGCGAAGGCTTCAAAACTCTTGAAGAAGGCCAACGCGTTGAGTTCAACGTTGTTCAAGGCAACCGTGGACCACAAGCAGAAAACGTAGTTAAGCTGTAATAGCTTACCATCGTTGACGAAACCGCTCTTGACCCTTTGGGTTGAGGGCGGTTTTTTTGCTTATGGTAAAGCTGACATCGGCCTGATCTTCTTGATTTTCAAGCCTAAAGTTGTTACAATGAGTTTCTGTAAAGTCTGTTTGAAGCGTAAAATTAAGCTGTAAGATTGAGGTGATTAGCATGGCGAAGAAAAATGACGGCAAGCAGCTCGCCCAGAACAAAAAGGCTTCCCATGACTACTTCATCGAAGAAACGTTCGAGGCAGGCATGGTGCTTAAGGGGACGGAGATCAAGTCGCTTAGAAACGGCAAAGCCAATATAGGCGATGCGTTTGCGACTATAAGGAACGGCGAAATCTTCATTCATAACATGCACATTAGTCCGTTCGAGCAAGGCAATATCCATAATCCTACCGATCCGACACGGGCACGCAAGCTTCTCCTGCATAAGCAACAAATTCATAAGCTGCTCGGGCTGTCCAAGCAAGAAGGATATGCCATTGTTCCCTTGAAGATTTATGTGCGTAACGGCTATGCAAAGCTGCTGATTGGACTTGGTAAAGGGAAGAAGCAGTACGACAAGCGGGACACTGCCGCTAAACGAGATGCGCAGCGGGACATTCAGCGTGCGCTTCGGGAGAAGCAGAAGGTCTGATGATTTCCATGGATGAGAGCATCCAACGCTGGCAATAACAATTACGCGCAATAGATTGGGTTTCGTGTTATACTAAGACAGTAGCAACGCAGTACAAGTTAGGTAATAAGCAAGCGTGCTGTAACATTCCGGTAGCGGCTTTATCTCATGAGTTATGATGCTCATTTTGCTGCTCCTTAATCCTGAGGCTTCATTTGATGCTAAACATTAGTGCCGCATGGCAGCTAATCGTTTATGCGAGAATGGGGGCGTTTATGGATTCGACGGGGATTGGACGAGCGCGGGTTGCGGGTAGCAGGGAGTCGTCTGCTTCATCAACGCTAAAGCCAATTAAATGGCAAACAACAACCAACTTACGCTTTCGCAGCTTAATAACCTGTGAGCGTGCTCCTACCTAGCATCGCCCATGTGACTAGACTAGGGGCTAACAAGTAGTGGGATACGCCGCTTCGGTCTCCGCCTGGGGTCGACGGAAGAAGATAATCAGGCTGACCCAACGCAGAGCCGGTTACGGGGCGCTGCTCGGGTGACATCAAAACTGTGACTACACCCGTAGAAGCCTGTGTGGCGTGATCTTCGGACAGGGGTTCAAATCCCCTCGCCTCCACTTAAATACAGACATTCTGTATATGGGAATGCCTTTATCTAAGTGGAGAGTGAAGGATTAAGAATCGTAAGTCCCTAAACGGTTAGTAGGTCGTTGACCTGCCAGCCGTTTTCTTTTTTATCTATCGTGATTTTTCGGAACATGGATTGAATCAATTCCTTCTGTGTTCCTTCCTCAAGCAAGCTCCAATGCTCCTTAAGCGTGATTAGCATCTGAATGAGATCCTCTGCCGGTATTTCGCTCTCATAAACATCCTCTTGCTTCGCCTTCGAGTAAATGTCGTTCATGCGCTGTTCTTCTTCCTCGATCAGCTGCGCGTAGTCTCCGGATGAAAGGTTTCCGTCTCCTAATGCGATCATCCAGTTCTTACGCCGGCGGTTGGATATCTCAACTTCCTTCTGCAGATCAAATTGCTCCTTTCGCTTCTTCTTGCGCTCCTGGACCGAGTTACCACTTACCATTACCCGTTCAAATACCAATTGATTAAGTGCGGGTTCCGATATCGTAGGCGTATCGCAAGTCTTATATAGATAGTTGTTGTGGCATCGGTATCCCTTGTACACCTGATAAGATCCATCGGCCATTCTCTTTTTTGAGCTATTCCCATTGAAGTTAGCTCCACATTTCGCACACTTCAAAATACCGGAATAGGCGTATGCGTAGCTGTTATTGCTCATTTCCCCAGCTTTGCGACGGTTGACCATTTTTTGCACCTTTTCATACTCTTCGATGGTTACTATCGGTTGGTGTGCCCCTTGTGTGAGGATCCGCTTACTATCATCCCAATGCGATGGCTTGAAATGGTTATAGCCGGCATAGGTGGGATTCATGACAAGCGTTTTAATCTCCTTAGCGCCCCATTTGCCGCCTTCCTTCATGCGAGAGTGTTCATTCATCATCTGCGCTATCTTGTTGCGTCCTAGGCCGCTCAGATACAGCGTGAATACCTCTCTGACGAGCTTTGCCTCTTCCTCGACTACAATTAGGTTCAAATCGCTATCGAACATGTAGCCGAGCGGTGGACGGCTCATATGCCTGCCGCCATTCTGCGCCTTCTTGGTCAATCCCTTTAGTGTTTCTTCGCGCAGGTTGTCCAGGTAAATCTCGGCCCATATACCGGAGAACATGAGGAACGCTTTACCCATTGGAGAACGTGTGTCGATTTCCTCTGATCCTTGAGCTGCAATTATCAGACGTACATCTAGCTTATTGATGAGGTTGATAAATCCGTATAAGTCACCTTGGTTTCGGGATAACCTGTCTAACTTGTGGATAATTACAGTGTCAAACTTTCCATCCTTCATGTCCTGCAGCATCATTTGTACACCCGGACGCTTGAATGTCTTACCGCTGACTGCTGGATCCGAATACACCTTATAGAGCTGGAGTCCCTTTCTCTCAATGACACTCATGAGAATGTCATGCTGGGCCTCCATAGAAAATCCTTCCTCGGCCTGCATCTTGGAGCTGACGCGTATGTAAAGTGCTGCTCTGTTCATGCTTACCTCCTAATAAATAAGCCCCGATAGAGGGGCTAATTGATTTCATTCCACTTAATATCAGGGTTTGCTTTCATTATCTCAGTTTTTCCAGTTATCCAATTATCTCGTACTGGGTATTTACCATTATACATGGAATAGTGGTACGGATTATAAAAAACAATAACTGCGGTTAAGCAAACAAAAAAGGTACAAATAACAGCTGCCCACCACTTATTCATTAACCTCACACTCTCCCTTTTATTATATATGTATTCTATCGGCGTCACATTGGAAATAATGAACATTGAGAAAGGAGTTCATTATGCCTATAGATGTATTCGACAATTTAAATAATTTGCACCATTTCCAAACTTGGGAAGTGTTCAGTATCTGTAAAGATGTGAATTCGAGACGGCATATCGCCCGGGTCGGGAATGATGAATATTACTTTCCGCATACGATTGAACAAAGAAGAATTATGACGGAGCCTTCAGGCTTTTATCAAATAAACCAAAATCAAATTGTGAATACGACACTAATCGACAAGTATAAAAATGGGAAAATTACCATTGGGGGAAGGGATTATTACCTTTCTGATCGAAGAATACGTGGGTTTGAGTCTTTTTATTTCCCATATTGAGAATCATTCGCGTAACGTCATCGCTTAAAATTACTTGCAAAAATCGACAGACAGATGAGAATTATGAGTTTATTATGAAAACTAAGACGAATGGATTATTGTTTGCCTGTCAAATGTGACATACAATGACAGTGATAGCGCTTCCAGCGTCATTATTTTGAGTAAAAAGTACGTAAATTTATGTACTCAATCCCGAGAGTAGAGTCATCTACTCCGCTGCCAGTTCCATTCATATAGGTCATCTATCACAACCTTGAGCGGGACTGCAATCCTTTTTGCAACAACAATGCCCATAATATGGCGCATCTTTATGTAATCATTTAATTGTTGCTTCGGGATTCCAGTTTGGTCGGACAACCATTGCTGAGATTGTTTTAGACGCTCTAAGTGTTCTGGAATTCGGCAGCTTATGGGTTTGAGATCCATAAACGTGCCACCTTATTTATTAGTAAAATAAAAACCCTTGTACGCGAACGTCCGTTCGTATAAAATGTTCGTATATCAACTTAGAGACAGGACGGTGTTGCTCATGGAAAAACGAGAGTTGATTATAGATGTTGCACTATTTAAGAAATACGGTATAGAATCTCAAGAAGTTATCGAATATCTCGAAAAAAAACAAGCAGTAACATTAAAACCTATACACGTTAACGCTTATCAGTATTTGAAGAACCAGACTGTTGTGTCTTCATGAATCTTTTGGCGCGTACAAATGCAATAAATTCCTTAACATCGTCCTCATCTAGTATCATATTATCAATTTTGAATGTCATTCTTTCTATTATTTCCTCATCAGTTAATTCCATTTCTAAGTAATCAAGAAATAAGTCCGCACTATCTTGTTCCTCTTTTCCAAGTAACCAATTTGGTGTAACTTCATACAGATCAGCAAGTTTTTTTAGGGTAACGGTATCTGGATCCCTATAGTCCCTTTCATATCCAGAGATAGCACCATTAGAAATATCCAACTTTTTCGCAACTTGAATTTGAGTATATCTTTTCTTCACCCTCGCGTGTTTTAATCTCTCTCCAAGCGTCCTCATTTTGATTAACACCTCCTTCTTACTAATAATCAATATACCAACATTAAGCGTTACGAATAAGTTGTTTAGCGATAAGCGCAAATTTGTTGTTGACTAAGCGTAACGCTTAATGTATATTTAACCCATAACTAAGCGTAACGCTTAATTTGAGGGGGTGAAGAACATGAATATAGTGGTTGCAAGAATGGAGCAATTACGGAAACAAAAAGGAATAACAAAGACTCATATTGCTAAACGGTGCGGCCATTCAGTATCTTGGTATGCTGATATCGCAAAAGGTCGCAGACGCGCATATTTGGATGATGTGTTCCTGATTGCTGAAGCGATGGACGTGCAGATAGAAAATTTTTTTGACTCCAAACTAAGCGTAACGCTTAATTCGGTACAAACTGCTTAACAGTCCTATTTTAATGGATTAACCAAATTTAGGGAAGGTGGTAATGAAAATGAAACTATTCAGCTTCGGTCAGAAAGAAATGAGGATTGTCGAGAAAGATGCAGAACCGTGGTTCATTTTAAAAGACGTGTGCGAAGTTTTGGAGATTGATCAAGTGGCCGGCATTAAACGGAGGTTGTCTGATGATGTGATTTCAAATCACCCCATCCCTGACTCACTTGGCAGAATGCAGGATACAACAATCGTAAATGAAGATGGCCTATATGATGTAATCCTTGAAAGTCGCAAACCTGAAGCACGAGCCTTTCGCAAATGGATCACAAGTGAAGTCATCCCATCCATCCGTAAGAATGGCGCATACATGACACCGGAAACAATCGAAAAGACGCTTACAGATCCGGACTTCATTATCAACCTTGCGACACGCCTTAAAGAAGAAACGGCACGAGCTGAAGCAGCAGAACGAGAACGTCAATTCATCCAGGCTCAAAGAGATGCCGATCGTCCTCTAATCGCCTTTGCCGAAACGTGCATGGACAGCGAGAAGAACATGCTTGTTCGTGAAGTGGCCAAGCTTGCTAGTAAAAACGGCGTGATGGTTGGCGAGAAACGACTTTACGACAAATTGCGGTCATGGGGTTTAGTGTGCCAGAACAGTACAGAACCAACGCAGCGCGGTATTGAAATGGGAATCTTCGAAGTAATCAAGGGCGTTCGACAGACGCCAAAAGGCGCGAGGGATTGGGAGACTACGAAAGTCACTCCAAAAGGACAAGCCTACATTATTGATCGCCTGCAGCGCGAACTCAAGAAAGGAGCATAACCCATGCAAAAAGCAATCATCGACCCATCGAAAATAAGCCGTGATCTCCTAGAGAAAGCATTCAAAGAGATCGAGAGCAAGAAGAAAGCAAAAGGCGCGTGAAATTCGCTTATTACGCCCATCATTACGCCTTACTAAGGGTGCTTAACGCTAAAACGATTGAAGAGAAGAAGGAAATAGCGCTCAACTACTTCCTGGTGGATGGCCGGATCGTGGACGAGGAAATGAAACGAAAAATAGAGGAGGAAACGCAATGTACGGAAGCGCAAAGCGAGTAAGAACCTTGTTTGTGCAAGAAAAACCAGACAAGAATCTAAGCATGGTGATTAACGAAATGTTGGAGGAATTGGCAAGTATCTCTGATGTTGATGTTATCGACATTAAATATGCTTCTGCAAATGATGAAAACGGATATGGCTGGCATTCGGCTCTTATCATATACAAAGGTTCTGAGTGATATGGACGAACTCCTACAACTCATCCTCCAAGAGCGCTCACAGCTAGAGGACCACATAAAGGACGGCGAACTCCACACCTACATTGAAGAGAACGCCGACGACCTGATGCACCTATTCAACCGCTTTATCCAAATCGCAAGCAAAGGAGCTGAGCAAGATGCTGCATAGAATACAACCCGTAAATGGTCCGCAGCCAATCGTTCGCAATCCCCAGCAAGGCCAACCATTTGAGCGTAAAGGAGAGGTTCGAGTATGACCTACTATCCAAATCCGGACAAGCCGGTAGAAGCAGACGAAATCAATCAGCACATTAACGTGCTCATGCAATGCAAGAAAACGGGAGTATGGGACATGGAGGGAGTAATGAAGTGGCTCCGCACTAACCTTCCACAGATGGCAGATGCAGCGGATTGCATGGCAGGGTACATCGATGATCAGTTCCCAGGTATGGAGATCAGTAAGAAGGAGAGTGACGCAGCGTGAGGTTATGGATTGAAGTATGGCGTAAGGACAACGAAGAGCAATATTACGGTTTAGACAGGGATGAAGTGAACGGAATCATTAACCATTATGAGAATGCGCTTTACGAGATCGAGGAACTACGCAAGGCGCTAGAATGGGCAAATCGCATTATTGGTAGTGGTTTAGATAACGGTTCCCAACTTCTCTATGATCCCATCGCATGGAATATTAAATACCACACTGAATGGAAGGAGCAAACGACATGACCGAACGCTACCGTTTCGATGAGTGGCTAAACATCTCAGCTAACGCCGACTTGTGCGCCGAGGAAATCCTATCATCCATTCGCTCCCGTGTCCGCATCTGGGCCGATAAAGAGATAGGAAATCTTGATACGCCAATCTATTACAACTTCATTCGGGAGTATCCGGAGTACATCCATGACGGTTGGAAATCAACTATTGAGAAAGAGATAGAACGGGCGGTGGAAACACATGAGAGTGAAAAACGAGGACGTGTACCGGGAATTGGCAAAGCTGTCCTCATCATCAGGAGCACGCTGGGTCTACGCTAAGAATCACGCTAGATGGTACAAGCAGGGAAAGAGAAAAGGCACGGTTGCACCCGCGCCAGTTAGATGAAGAAGAAAGGTTATACGGACAGTTTAAACCAAAAGGAGCGATTAGGCAATGAACATATATCAGAAATTGATTGAGGTACGTAAGGCTGTTCCATTCCTGCAAAAGGATGCTTCAGGTGGTCAGTACAAATACAACTCTAGCAGCCAAGTAATAGCAGCTGTACGAGCAAAACTGGATGAAATGGGATTGCTACTGATTACCGAGTTGGTAAGTCACAATCTGCTGAGCGAGACGATTGAATTTGTTGACAAGGACAAACCAAAGAAAACAACCACTTATTTCACCGAAGTTGATTTGCTTATGACATGGGTCAATGCGGAAAAGCCAGACGAACAGATTAAAATCCCATGGTACGCACAGGGCGTGGATATAGCTGGTGAGAAGGGTGTAGGAAAGGCACTCACATACGGTGAGAAAACATTTATGCTCAAGCAATTCAATATTGCTACGGATCAAATGGACGTTGATGCCTTCCAACAGCGCATGGAGAAATCGGTCGGTCGGATTACCTCTAATGCCATTTCTCAGCTGAAGTCTGCATGGATCGGGGCTGGGTACAACATAAATCAATTAGCTCCACGCATTAAGCAACTTTACAACTGTTCAATCAACGAGCTATCGGAACCACAGGTGGACGAGCTGTTGGCTAAGATTAAAGAGAAACGGAGTGAGCCGGCTTGAAGCTGACAGAAGAAAATTACTATTCAAGAGAAGCAAATCAGCATTATATGAGCGTCAGCCAGTTCAAGGACTTCGATAAATGCGAAGCAGCTGCACTTGCAAAGTTAAACGGGGAATACAGCGAACCAAAGGCTGATTGCTTCTTAATCGGTTCATATGTAGGAGCAACAATTGAAGGCGATTATGCCTTGCAAAAATTCATAGAAGATCACCCTGAGATTTTTTCGTCTCGGGGTGTCAATAAAGGCGAGTTGAAAGCTGAATATAAGCTAGGAGACAAGATGGTAGAAACATTACTAGACGATCCAGTTTGCCGCCAGATGCTTGAGGGAGACAAAGAGGTAATTGTAACCGCTGAACTATTTGGAGTGCTGTGGAAGGTGAAACTGGACGTTTACAACCCTGATGAGGGACGGATCATTGATCTCAAGACGGTAAAAGGCATTCATGAACGGTACTGGAAGAACGGCAAGTGGGTATCATTCGTTGAAAATTTCGGTTATGTGCTGCAGATGGCAGTTTATACAGAGCTTGAACGGATAGAGCATGGACGATTTACGACACTTGAACCTTTGATTGTTGCAGTCAGCAAGGAAGAAACGCCTGATAAGGCCGTCATTTGCTTTGATGAAGAATCTCTCAACTACGAATTATTGATGGTGAACGATAAATTGCCACGAATAATCGCAGTTAAAGAAGGAATCGAAGAACCAAAGCGATGCGAACGCTGCCGGTATTGCCGCTCAACAAAGAAGATTGACGGACTCATTCACTATCTCGAATTAACAATGGGGAGCTGATTGATATGGAAATCACACAAGTAACACAAGAAGTATATACCGCTTCTAAGCGCCTTGAGAAGGCCGCTAACGAGCTGTACAAGCTGGGGGAAGCTAAGGCTTCCTCTGAGCAAGTATACCGCGTAAAACTCGCTCAGGAGATTCTAAAGCTAAAGGCTGAGCATATGGCTGTCGGGATGATCTCAGACGTAGCGAAAGGCAACGTGGGAGATTTCCTTTTCAAACGCGATTACGACGAGGTACGGTTCAAAGCAGCTCTTGAATCAGTAGACGCAATTAAAAGCCAGCTAAGCGCCCTACAATCCATTTTAAAGTACCAGGTGGACGTATGACTATGAATCTATCATCCCAACCATTGCGATCCGTTCCAAAGCCAACGTTTAAACGGAATGCACCCACAGCCAAGCAGCGCGGAGACATATCCACCAAAGTGCGCCGACAGCTCAGAGATCGCAGCAACGGGGTATGTGAGAGGTGCCTTTACGAACTAGCAGTTCAAGCAGCGCATTCAATCAGACGGTGGAAGGTGAAGGGTGAAACGACAGTCAATGATGTCGCTCACCTTTGCCTTGAATGCCATACGCATTGTGACAATACGCACGATGGCCGATTGTTCCTTAAACAGTTTCGCATAGCACGATATAAAGCTGCTGGAGCAGCATATTACGAGTGATGGAGGAAATGAAATGATTGAGTGGATAGAATACGACAGTAACAGCCGGGAGATTGAGAGCCACAAAGACCATTTGATTACAGATGGACGTCACGTCTGGATTGCTCACCACGCTAAACTTCTAAATGCAACGGGGTATGGATGGCATGACCGCTATACTGGAAAGCCGCTTCTGCTACCTGTAACCCATTTATCAAAAATAAATCTACCTGCGGAGGAAATGAAATGATCGAACTTGAGCAAGTCGTACAGAGAGCAAAATCGGATATCGCTAAACAATATGTTTTCGTGCATATGCCTATTCCGCAGTTAGAAACCCTCCTATCAGGACTCGAAGAGGCACAGAGGGAGATAGAAAGGCTGAAGAAATCCAATAACGACATGTGGGATTGTCCGGACTGCGGTTTTGCATTTGATTCTTGCCATGTTGACGTAGACACCAATGAACACTCTTGCCCAGTGTGCTGCGAGGCAGAATTGACTAAAGAGAACAATCAGCTCCGTACCGAACACACCGCCATGAAGGAAGCGCTGGAATGGTATACACAACATTCAGAATTACCACTTGCGCATATTGTGCTTGCTTCTCTCACAAAGGAGCAATCCAATGAGACACCCAAATGAACAAGGTGTTGCCCAGTACCACAAAGTAACGCTACGTGACACTATGCGAATCCAATTTAAAGCAATCATTCTACGTGTTAAAAACTGGGATGCCGAGCGATGGTATCGCAGATACGGGAAATAAGACCTGGGAGGTGCAACGTGGATCAAGAAATGTTCCATATCTTCGCAATAGCTAAACGGCTACACGATTTAGAAGGCTTGCCTAAGCATCAACGTGACGCGTTAAAACGCAAGTATGATGCGTTGGATG
Organism: Paenibacillus harenae DSM 16969; assembly: GCF_000422465.1. GTDB lineage: Bacteria > Bacillota > Bacilli > Paenibacillales > Paenibacillaceae > Pristimantibacillus > Pristimantibacillus harenae. The sequence continues at coordinate 46,840 of NZ_AULV01000018.1, forward strand.
AAGAGACAAGAGAAGAGATTACGTGTTATCTGCTGGGTACGAGGTTTGTCGAATCGGTGCTTAGTTAACTAATTTTAGGAGGAACAGAGATCATGCTAAACACCATAATTCATGGAGATTGCTTAGATGTCATGGAAGAAATAGATGCAGCTTCAATTGATATGATTCTCTGTGATTTGCCTTATGGTACCACTCAAAACGATTGGGATTCAGTTATCCCACTGGAAAAATTATGGACGCAGTACAAGCGGATAATTAAAGACAATGGCGCTATTGTTCTAACAGCACAAACGCCATTTGATAAGGTTCTAGGGTGCAGCAACCTTTCCATGTTGCGTTATGAGTGGATATGGGAGAAAACATCAGCAACAGGCCATTTAAACGCCAATCGGATGCCGTTAAAGGCGCATGAAAACATACTTGTGTTTTATAAAAGTCTACCGGATTACAATCCTCAAATGACAACAGGGCACAAGCCAGTAAACAGCTATACCAAGCATCAAGACGATGGAAGTAATTACGGAAAAACAAAAATAGGGATTAGCGGAGGAGGTAGAACGGATCGCTATCCCAGGAGTGTCATTTGTTTCCCGACAGATAAGCAAATCGAAGCACTGCATCCCACTCAAAAGCCTATCGAATTGTTCAAATACCTAATCGAAACATATTCGAATGTAGGTGACACGGTTTTAGATAATTGTATTGGATCGGGAACAACGGCAGCTGCAGCTTTGAGTTGCGGAAGGAACTTCATCGGGATAGAAAAGGAATGGAAGTACGTTCAGATCGCTAGAAACAGAATGGAGTATGTCCAACCAGTGATCAATTTCTAGCCGAGTTTCTACTCCCCTTCCTTATCCGGCACATATTCCAACAATTCGTCAACACGGCAGCTGAAACGTTTGCAGAGGGCGTTGAGGGTATCGTAGTCGATGCCGCCGCCCTCACCATTGTAAATCTTAGCCAGCGTTTTACGAGATATGCCGGTTTCCTTCTCAAGCTGAGAGAAGGATTTCACCTTATGTTTACCCATCATTTCAGACAATAAAGGACGTATCATATCAATCACCCGTTCACTTATTAGTTAATTCTATAATACCCATACTACGCTATAAGTAAACGATATAAGTCTAATTGGGAATTATACTTACCAAACTGTGAAGTTTATAGTACAATAGAGTCAAGGAGGTGCTTACAGTGTTAGTAGGAGTAAAAGATATAGCAACAAGGTTGAATGTGAGCAGACCAACGGTGTTCGAACTCATCAAAGAAGGCATGCCGACGATACGCATTTCCGAACGCATACTTCGATTCGATCCTGACGAAGTTATGTCATGGATTAAAAATAAGGCTTCCTAGGCGGTGATCACATGGCTTACATCGGTTTAGATCGAGGCATTGTGGATCACTGGATATACCAGGACGCTGAATATTTTAAAGTTTGGTTTGAAATGTTGTATCGTGCGAGGTTTTCAAAAGAACCGCATACAGAGCTTGTAGATGGTGAAATGGTCGTTGTTAATTACGGTGAATTCATCTACGGGCGTATCAAATGGAGCGAGCGTTTGAAGATTAGCGAACAGAGGTTGAGGACGCTAATTAAGAAACTAAAAGCACAGGATATGATCGAGGTTGTTTCGGAACATCGCAAGTGCACGCTATATACAATTAAAAATTACGCAAAATTCAACCAGCAGAGCAACCAGCAGGAAGCCCAGTCAGATCAAGGGTTTGAGGGGAATGCCAACCAGCAAAGCAACCAACCATCAACCAGCAGTCAACCAGCAGCTAACCAGCAGCCAACCACTAAAGAAGAAAGAAAGAAAGATAACAATGTTAAGAAGGTAATAAAAGAGCATAGTCAAAACACCGTCGAATTGACCAATCACTTAATTGCTCTCATGCAGATTAATAATCCAAACGTAAAAATTCCAGCGAACTTAGAAAAATGGAGAGACGAAATAGAAAAGCTGGAACGGATCGACAAATACGATTACATGCAAATACGGTCCGTTATCGATTGGTGTCAGAATGACTCGTTTTGGAAGTCCAATATTCTATCAGCTCCAAAATTAAGAGAGAAGATAGGAACGCTAGTTATGCAGATGCAGCGGAATAACGTTACACCAATCAAGAAAATGAGTGCTTTCGAAAGATTGCAACAAATGTCGAGGGAGGAATCAGAACGTGAAGCGAGCGGAAATTATTAAACTGGTAGGAATTTGCTCATTGAACTACCGAAACTGGCCGGAAGCAGGGAAAGAAGAAGCTCTTATCTCCCTTTGGGAAACGATGCTTGATGATATTGATTACGAGATCGGCAGGATCGTTATCAAGAAATTCATGAGCGAATCCGTTTATCCGCCGACAATAGCGGACATTCGGGCGAGAATAGCAGACGTTACCACTGTCCGGAGTAAACCGGGGATAGAAGCTTGGGGAGATGTAAAACTGGCAATCCGAAAATATGGCAGCTACAACGAGAAGAAGGCAATGGATTCGCTAACCGGCGTGACGAGAAAGGTTGTCGATTCGATTGGATTCAGAACATTATGCCTTTCAGAAAATGAGATGGCCGACCGCGCTCACTTCCTGAAGGTGTACGACACGATGCAAAAACGAGAACGCGAAGATGCACTGCTAATGCCGGAGCTTAGAGACAGCATGACGAGAATCCAAAGTAATAGCGGTAGGATGCTGACATTTGAGGAAGATCAAGGGGCTTAAGACCAAAATTAGAGGAGCGATAGACATGTACGACTATGATGAGGAATTTTTTTACGAGCCAAGTGAGTTTGAAGCAAAAATTGATGAATTCAAGCAATCTCTGTTGGATGTAGTTAGAACTGATTACAAAACTGAGATGGAGCGTCTGAGAACTGAAAACGCGGAACTACAGGAAGTCAAAAAGAACTTTGAACAGATAAAGAACGATTACAAACATAAAGAACAGCAACTCCAGTATGACAGGAATAACATGGAGCAAAAAATCAGGGGTGCTAGGTTGGCGGAACTGATGAAAAACTTGGAAGTAACCCTATACAGGGCAGATTATAAAACTGTTTTGGGGAATAAATGCGACAAATGCAATAGCAACCGGCAAATCGAATTCATAGCTCCATCAGGTAAAACGATGGCAGAACCTTGTGAGTGCGCAACGAAAAAAATTGTTTATCGGCCAGGTGAACAAATATTAAAAGAATTCAGGACGTACAGGAATAATGATCGAGAATTAATCGCATGGTACAGCCAGTATCAAGACGATGGAGAGGGATTTACGTTAAACAGCAGCACTGTTGTCAAAGTTATTTACTCCGATGGAATGAATTTCAGCGATTTAGAACGCTATAGTACCTTCTTCAGATCCGAAGAGGATTGCCAAAAGTATTGCGATTGGCTGACGGAAAAGGAAGAGAATAAAACGGTTTCTGCACCCGTTGCAAAGAAGGAAAAGACATCGTGACCGAAATGGATGAACAGAACGAACAAGACTTTTACGAATGGCTGCGAAGAGGTAGAAAATCCTTTGAACTGGAGTTGATCGACGATGATCATCCGGGACAGGAAGGATACAAGAGGGGGAAACAACGTGACTGAAAAAATAACGCGTGAGCAGATACTGGCGATGGAGCCGGGGAGAGAGTTGGATGCGCTGGTAGCGGAGAAAGTTATGGGTTGGACGAACAAGATTTTGCCCGTCACACCATTTGATAGCCATTCAGCACCTTACTGGTGTGTATACGGAGTAAAGGTAAATCCGGTTTTGAACTGGTCGCCATCATCGAACATATCCGCATCATGGGAAGTGGTGGAACACCTTAGAGGTGTGCATGGCTTAAAGATATTGATCTCGCCGCAAAACCACGAAGGATTCTATCTTCATGTAAGAAACGAGATGGGAGGGAATATCACTGGTGTATATGAATTTGATTTTGCTCCTGTTGGTATTGCAAAGATTGCTCTATTAGCAGTAATGGATGAATGAACGCCATGAGTAGGTTGCAGTATAGATTAGACCAAATGAGAGACGGGGAGAGATGAGGATGGAAAACGAGTATGCAATTAATCAAATGATTGAGCTAGTCGAGGAAGATAAAGCTACGTTCTTCTGGACTGTGAGGGAGAAAACTTGGAATCCCGAGACGAATGAAATTATTTATTATGCGACACGTCCAGGACATCATGGATGGTTCACGCACGAGTATTTAAAAGCGCATAGCGCCATCGGAACGACCGAATCCGCTTAGCTTGCGGGGGCCGTATATCGGGGTTGGGGTAGGACAAGGGATATAAAAGACTGATAAGGAGCTGATCACATGTCAAAGGAAAACCGAGCAAGCCGGCCGGCAGTAACGCCATATAAAAAGCCGTACAAGCCGCTAATGTCGAAAGAGGAACGCAATCGGCAAGCAAAGTCACTGATTACATACAGACCCGGGGGAGGTGATGCCTCTTGAAGGCCACAATATTATTCTCATGCAGAATGTACGGAATTAGCTTTTGGGAAGCCAATATTGAGCATGACGGCAAGGTGCACAGAAAAGACATATCATTCCGCCACTTGAAGAAACTTGGAGCGGTAAAAAGTTTTAACGGTCATAAGAAAGCTGAAACGTGGCTCAACGATACAGAAGAAGGACAAGCGTACCTGCGGGATCTAATCGGAGTAAAGGAGGATGCATCATGACAAGAATCGCCTATCGAATCAAAGTAGGCAGCTGGGAAAGCAAGATCCAGCGTCCATGGATAGAGGCAGAATACCTCAAACGCAAACTATCCAGACACGTTAGAAACGTGGAGATCATTACTGAGAGGGAGGTGGAGAGCGATTGAAGCTGATTATCGAGGGTACATTGCCGAGCCTAAACGAGATGATCAACGCCTCCAAATCTAACAAATACAAATACGTGCAGATGAAAGATAGAGCAATCCGCATGGTCGCATGGTCAGCAGTAAAGCAGCTAGGCAAGATCAAGATTGCGAAAGCGGACTACACCATAACCTGGTACTGCCCCAATAAGCGCCGAGACAAAGACAATGTTATAGCCGGTCAGAAGTTCATATTCGATGGTCTGCAGGAAGCCGGCATTATATCCAACGATGGATGGTCACAGATCGGGAAGATCACGCATGACTTTGGTGTAGATAAGGACAATCCTAGAATCGAGGTGCTTATAGCATGAATCGAAAAGAGCTGATGGACGAAAGAGAGCGACTACAACGTAAATTGGATTGGCTCGGGGTACGTTCAAACAGCTACGAAAGAATGGAAGATCGCATCAAGGAGATTAACACGAAGCTTGGGCACTCCCACGAACGCTATCTAGAGCGCGTAGGAGGCTCGCATAGGCGTTTTGGTAGATTAATAGGGCAAATACTAGAATGAAACATAGAACGTCTCAGAGAGGCGTATAGAAAGCGAGAGGTTGATATGGAATTGACGAGAGAGAAAGTGTTGGCGATGAAACCGGGGAGAGAGTTGGATGCTCTTGTGGCTGAGAGGGTAATGGGAATCATTCTTCCCAATATTCATAACGCAAATTTCTATTCCACCGATATAGATGCAGCCTGGGAATTGGTGGAGAAGATGCGGGACAACAAAATATACTTGGACATTCGAGTATGGCCTGATGAATACCAAGTTCTGCCTCATGAAAACGAGAATAATAAACTGGTGTATGAATGGATTGTTAAGCGGAAGTCATTAACCGAGGCTATCTGCAAGGCGGCACTCTTAACCACGATAAAGGAGTAGAGGGAAGCTGTCGGAATTGTTTGGGGAGATGCCGGGGTGAGAAGGAATGAAAAGGCGGTGAACATGGTGCGAAGGGTCTATGTCGGTCTTGATTGGAATAATTGGAACATCGGACTAGCGTTCCATAGTTCTTCATTACTCGGGTATAGGGTGATGGAGATTACGATGCTCCCCTTAAAAATTTATTGCCGAGTAACAAAATGAATAGTGAATAGTTGATCCATATTGCGTAAGGAAGGTGTGAAAGAAATGGACATTGTAACATTGGATGCGACGGGGCTACTCATACAACTGCACGACGTTTTGATAAATGAAGAAACCGGAGAAATGGTGATTGTTGTCCAAGGGGCGAACAAGAGAGGTGTGCGGGGGCTGGGCGTTGTCAATGACGTTACTGGGGTAAAAGACTGGTTGGGCGTATATCCTGATGGAGTTTGGACAATCGTCGGAAACCTGGCGACAACGACATATAGGACGAAAACATGAGACAAAATGAATACGGAAGGACATGAGGTGATAGTCTTGTCGAAAAAAGTTAAGGTAATTTGGTTAACTGACAGTAATCGTAAGGAGCAAGTTTTTGATTCCCGCGAAGAAGCTGAACCACTTATGAAAGAACTAAACGAAAAAGGCGAACTATGGGTTTTGACGGACAAGTTTTGAATATTAAGAACTTAGGAGATGAGTAAGGATGAATACTTGTTGTAGCAAGCAAGAGCTGTTTGATAACGGCACATACCAGTACTGCAAATCATGTGGAGTTGTTCAAAAAGGTGATCCTGTATTCACTCCAACAGGATTCCACGCTTGCCCTAGATGTGGATGTCCTACAGTGGCACAAGGGCAGTATTGTAGTGTTGAGTGTGCTACTTCTGGATATGATAAATAGCACTATTTTGTCAATTAATTAAGCAGAAACACAACTTGTAAAATCGTTGTAAAAGTGAGTAAAAATCCAGTATTGGCGCGGTTTATGGCTAGTATTTGTGGGTGGAAAATGGTATAATGACGGTAACACAAAATTGATATCGGAGGCGAGAAAATGAGTGAGAGAACACTACAAGATCAGCTTGAAGAAGTGGAAGCGGAATTGCGAAATGAACACCAGCGCGGGGCTTTGATGGATTCGGGAAAAGTAGCAGAGTTGGCAGAGCGCCGGCAGGAACTAAACACTAAAATTAGTGTTCAAGCACAGGCAGAACGCGAACAAGCTATCGAAGAGCGCGTACATAGTGAAATCACTTTCGCTATTCCAGGCGTGGATTTTACCAAGCTGCCGGTTGAACTCATAAACGTCATTCATCTAGTCGTAAAGTCGGATCGTCGTCGGATTATTGCTGAGCATGCGATTGAGTTGGAACAGATCGAGAATGAATTTGACGCATACAAGCAAAACGCTGAAGGGAATTACAATGGCCTTCTTGCTAACCACAATCAGCTAGAGCAAGAATACGAAGCTTGCGCTCGTGAGCTGAAAGAGCAGACGGAAGAAACGGTCCGTTTGATCGCAGAACGGGACGATGCGAGAAAGAACCGGGATAACGCTGCAGCTCAGTACGAGGAAGCTAAAGCTGAGATTGAGCGCCTTAAAGGTCAGATTGACGATTACCAGAAGGCGAAGGTATACGGCGAGCGTGAAGCACAATCCATAATCGACGTTACGCCGAATGAAGCGGAAGAAATCAACGAAGCTATTAAGCTATTCGTTTCTAGCGAAAACTGGGGATCGACAGAGAAGCTGTATCTGCCAGACGGAACATTCAAAGTTGTGAAGCGGTCTGAGTTGTCAGAATGGCAGTTGAGCACTCCTCCAACTTTAGGAGGTAGCGAAACACTGCCAGAAACGTTTCAAGGCGAAACTGCTGAAGGTGACGTTAGCGACAGTGGGGTTTCTGATTCCGAAGCGGCGGGCATAGACTTTCGTCAAGAAGAGGAAAGCACAACCGCTGGATTGGATGAACACGAATCTGTATCAGAAGGCGATGCGCCGGTTACTCGCCGGGAGTTCCAAGAGCTCAGTGCAAGAGTCAGCCAGCTTGAACAGTCGCAAAGGATCGTAGCGTAATGGCGAAGTATCGAAAGAAGCCGGTTGTGATTGAGGCGTTTAGATATGGAATAGACGAATGGCCAGACTGGTTCCATGACAAGCACATCGCGGATGAAATCAAGACGTTTAGAAACAGTCTGGATCGAGGGCCATTTCATCATTCCAAAGACATCTACTGTAAAATCAATACACTCGAAGGAACGATGCGTGGGTATTACGGCGATTACATCATCAAAGGTGTAAAAGACGAAATATACCCATGCAAGCCTGACATATTCGAAGCCACGTACGAGTTAGTCGGACAAGACTTCACCGATGAAGAGTGGGAGAAGGCTTTAACCGGAAAGAAGTAGCTTAATATAACCAAACAGAGCGCTTCTAACTGAGGCGCTCTTTATGCAGAGGGGTGAACACATGAACCGTGAAAACGTAACGGAGTTGCTTAAGAACTATCGTAACTACAAATACGCAGTAAACCAATACGAACGACACCGGCCCAGAGCAGCTGCAGGAATAGCTAATTATGACGCGATGCCGAGTGGATCGGGAGCGGCTGAATTATTCTTCGTACCAAACGGCAGAATGGCTGATATGGGGCATACAGGCTTTCAGGATCGGTTGGACTATAACGCCTATGCTGAAGTCGTGAGAGACATTGAGGGTGGCCTAGAGACGCTTACAGAAGAAGAACAGAGTGTGATTAAGCTGAAGTGGATGGATAAGCTATCATTGCAGCAGATTGCGGATCGCAAACATCTGAGCGTTGGCACAATCAAGAGCCGGCACAAATCAGCATTAGCAAGCCTGGGCGTGTGCTTCCGATTCGTTAAGCCTCCGCATATTGAGGAGATACACGACAGAGGAACACATATGCACCATGGAGACGAGAAGAGAAGGACCACGGATATATATTGACCTTTATTTGCACTTTATTTGTACTATCCTGCTGTTACAATAATTTCATAGGGTGCTGACGTTGAGTGTAATCGCATGTACACGTTGCATTCACACTGCATTCAGGCAGACGGGACGCGGTGAGCGCATCGCTTCTCGTTTGCATTATTAAGGTGACAAGCGCGTCCGCGCTGCACATATAAAATAAATCGAACAATCCTGTCGTCTACGTCTCCCAACGTGACGCGAATAGTTATTCTATCGCATGTAGCTGCCGAAAGGCGGCTATTTTGCGTTATGAGGAGATGAAGATATGCATTTAAAATGCAAGTTTTGCGAAAGAGATATGAAAACGTGTCCTAGAGCATATCTATCAAACCCATTTTGCGGACATTGCCTAGATGAACGGTTAGAAGCTTCGGGCGCCATCGACTTGCGTGACAATTCCCGATGGATTGATTTAGGGAATGGCTACCACACGATTGAACCGATAGATACAACGAAGCTATTTAAAGCTAAACGTGACCGACTATGACGCCATATCGATTATAGCTATTTTGAATCTATTACTTTGGCAATATGCGATGCACGTTTATTTCGGGAAAGGAGATGATGAATGATGGCAGTAGGCAAGTATGAGACACATGTTAAGCCCAAGCTACTGCTAATAGAAGCATGGGCGAGAGACGGATTGACCGATGAGGATATAGCAAAGAATCTTGATGTAGGAGTATCAACATTCCATGCATACAAGAAGGACCATCCAGAGTTAGTAGAGTCCTTAAAACGTTCTAAGGATGAAGCTGATATAAAAGTCGAGAATGCCTTGTATAAACGAGCATTAGGGTATGAATACGAAGAAGTGACACAGGAACCACTTTACAATCCTATTACCGGTGAACCGATATTGGACGAAAGTGGAGATCCTAAAATTGCAGTAACGAAGATCGTACGAAAGATGGTTAACCCGGATACGACGGCTCAGATATTCTGGTTGAAGAACAGAAGACCTGCAGCATGGAGAGACAAACAGGACATTGAGCACTCTGGTCAAATGACCAATAACATAAATATGACAGGACTCTCGACAGAGGAGTTGAGGGCGCTTGCTAAAGCTAAGTCAAGCACAACTTAATGCAATAGAGGAACAAGCCACTTATGAATTAGCGCGGCGTGACTTCTCTTATTTCGTTGACGTTGATAGCGAATTTAGGGACAGAGACGGCGCACACCTTGACGTACTGGACGAAACGCTTATCAAAGTATCTGAGGGCACACTAAAGCGTGTAATTGTGACAATGCCTCCGCGACATGGAAAGAGCGAGCGAGTGAGCAAGAAGTTTCCTGCATGGCACGTAGGACGCAATCCCGGAGATGAAATCATCTTAGCCTCGTACTCGGTTGATCTGAGTCGGGGCTTTTCTCGTATTGCCAGAGACACACTGATAGCCAATCAGGACATGTTTGGAATTAATGTTGATCCAGCTAACCAATCAGCTGAGTCATGGGGCACAGAAGGCTACAGAGGCGGTGTGACAGCTGCAGGTGTTGGTGGTGCAATCACTGGTAAGGGCGCTAAGATCGCTATCATCGACGATCCGGTTAAAAACGCTGAAGAAGCCGATAGCGAGACGATGCGAGAAAAGATATGGGAATGGTACACATCCACTCTATATACACGTTTGACACCTGACGGTCGTATCATCGTCGTAATGACACGTTGGCATGAGGATGATCTAGTTGGTCGGTTACTCAAGAAAGAGGCTGACGAGATCGCAGAGGGTACTCACAAGGGCGAACGGTGGACGGTGATAAACTTCCCGGCTCTAGCAGAGAAAGATGACTACCTCGGCAGGGCAGAGGGAGAACCACTATGGCCTGAGTTTGGATTCGACCAGAACCGCATGGAGCAAATTAAAGTGGATGTAGGCTCCCGGGTGTTTAATGCGTTGTATCAACAACGTCCTAGTGCAGCTGATGGTAACTTCCTCAAACGAGACTGGTGGAGGTACTACGAGAACCCACCAATATTCGCATCCATGCTCATTAGTGTTGATGCAGCGTTCAAGGACGAGGACGACAGTGACTATGTTGTTATTCAAGCATGGGGCAGAACTGGTCCTAATATGTATCTCGTTGACCAAGTGAGAGCAAAGTTGAATTTCCCGGCCACGTTACAAAGCATTCGTAACATGGTGGCGAAGTACCCCGAGGCTCACTTGAAGCTAATCGAGGACAAAGCGAATGGATCGGCAATCATTCAAACGTTGCAGCGTGAAATACCTGGTATCTTGGGCATAAATCCCGAGGGAGGTAAGGTGGCCCGAGTCAATGCGGTATCTGCTTATATCGAATCAGGGAACGTTTATTTGCCTCGTACATCATGGACACAGGACTTTGTAGAAGAAGCAGCAAGCTTCCCGAACGGAAAGAACGATGACCAAGTTGATGCGATGAGCCAAGCGCTCCATCGCTTTATTTATGTTCGAGGGGATCTACCAAATGCACCAAAGGTTCCAACACCATTTCCGTTCCAACAAAGCGAAGATTATCAAGGAGGGTTCCAGCAGTGGTAGATCACATTGTAAAAGTCGCTTCTATCCTCTCACAGCCTGACCTTGAGGAAGATACGAAGAAAGCTATCAACCAGTATATACGCGATAACATCCGGACTAAGCCTGTTACAACGACGGCCGGGACACTTGATCCATTCAACCCAGTTAGGGCGCAGGCTGAGTCATTGTTAGGCGTTAACCTTGTTAGTGAGTGGATGGACGGCCCAACGAAAGAAGGTGATAAATAGTGACTGAAGAGAAGCCAGAACAAAACATCGCTCCTATGGTCGAGAAGCGATACAAGAGCGGTATCGGGTACTTACGCAGCATGCAATTCCTTGACCGCTGGCCTGAGTACGAGCGCTTCAAAGCAGGTGATCAATGGCCACCGCCGACAGAGCGAACGAAAAACCTGCCGCGGCCGGTATTCAACATCATTCGGTACATTCAGAACCACAAAGTATCGAGCGTGATGAACGAGAACATAAAAATGATCTATACACCGCAGGAGTCGGTTGAGGGCATGCAAGCCAATGACCCACAAACAGCCGAGATGATGAAATTAGCTGATGAAGCCGGCGAGAAGTTCACACGTTACTCCGATACCGTATGGGAGGAGATCAAACAGGATGAGCTCAACGAGGAAGCGCTTGAGAGCGCGTCAAATATCGGCACTGGTATATGGCACTACTATTGGGATACTGGTCAAAAAGGCGGTCTTACGCAGCCGTATATAGGAAAGATGTGTGGTGAGGTTATTGACCCAATTAACGTATTCTTTGGTAATCCGCAACAGCGAGACGTTCAGAAGCAGCCTTATATCATCGTTAGCATGCGGAGCCAACTCAGTTTAGTCCGCAGAGAAGCCAAGCAGAACGGTTTGAGTGCTGAAATGGTCGCGATGATCCAGCCTGACAAAGAAACGCAGGATGAAGGTTACGATCGCGCCAAGATTGAGGTAGATGGCAGCGAGAAAGTCACAGTTTTGTTTCAGTATTGGAAAGAGGATGACATGATTTACATGTGTAAAGTCGCCTCCGGTCAGATAGTGAAGAAGAAAACGGCAATGGATTTCAAGCTGTACCCTATCGCGGTTATGCAATGGGAACGGCGTAAGAAGTCCATACACGGCATTGGAGACACTGAGGGACTTATACCGAACCAAAAGACGATTAACTTCCTGATGGCGATGAGCGTCCTTTCTGTGCAGCTTACAGGCTGGCCTAAAGCGGTGATCAACCCTTCTTATGTGGATCCGAACACGCTGAACAATGATCCAAGCGTGCCGATCATCGACAATTCGCCGCCTGGAGAAAAAGGAATCGAGTATTTAATGCCGGGAACAGTTAACGGCATGGCTCGGGATCTCGTTGAGTCCTTCATGGAACACACTAGAACGCTTGCTTCTGCTCAAGACGCTTCGACGGGTGATGTAGGCGGCAGCCAATTGAATGCATCAGCCATTATGCTCCTGCAAAAAGCGGCCGGCGTGCCGATCGAGTCCATTAAGAAGCGGTTTTATCGTGCTATGGAGGATATCGGACGTATTTGGGAAGAGTTCTGGAAGGTGAAGCACAACACAACACGACGAGTTAACCTGCAGGACGATGATGGTAATGAGTATTCGGACGAAATGAAAGGTACGGACTATGCCGGTATCGACTTGAACCTCAAGATTGATATCGGACCAAGCTCCCAATACTCCGAACAACTCATGATGACATCGCTTGACCGGTTATACGACAAGCAAGCCATCAGCACCGAGCAGTACCTTGAATTCGCGCCTAAAACGGTTGTGCCGTTTAAGGATAGATTGCTCAAGCAGATACGTGAGCAGCAGGAGATGGCGGCGCAGATGCCGCAGCCTGATCCACAAGCAGAAGCCGCGGCGCAGATGGAACAGCAAATGGCGATTAAGCAGCAGGATCATGCGAATAAGCTGGAACTTGAGCAAGTGAAAGGCAATCAACAATTGCAATTAGCGGCTGTGAAGTCGTCAGGAGGAGGTTGATAGAACGTGCCGGCAGTAATAACACAATCAAGGGGGCAGAGCAACGGGGATGTCGTGACGGAGTTTGTGGATACGGTAGGAACAACGTCAACAACATGGACATACCCCAAACCGCAAAATAAACTAGGAGTCAAAAACAATGGGAGAAGCAATTTAACTCTTACGGTAGGCACATATACAAATCAATCTATTGTTCCCGGCGCTGTGTGGGAGAATGAAGTCGATTTTACAAGCTTTACACTCGTTTCCTCTTCAGGAACACAGCAAATCAATGTTCGAGCGACGGAAATAGTACCCATTTCACCGTTCAGCAAAAGATCGGTGGCGACTACGACAGGAAAAACGTGGTCCACTACCAAAGAGGAAGCAACGACGACACTGGACGGAAAAAAAGAACTCTTTCTAACCGCTCCAATGTATGACGATCAAGAGGTTCTGCTATGGGGATCGTCCACTATGGACAGCCAAGGATCCACATCAGAAGCAGCTTCTTGGAAGGGACGGCTTAACGGTTACTACTCAGCGCCGTACGGTCTGACTTTCAGGAGTCGTGGTGTAGGTGGTAACACTTCGCTGCAAGCCCTTGATCGATTTTCTTTCGATATCGCCCCTTCTCATCAGGCGCGGTTCGTGGTCATTGGCGTAACAATCGGTAACGAAGGTTTCCATGATGCCGCGAATGATGCCGGGAGGGAAACGGTCTACAAGACGATTAAGGCGAACATTCTCAAGATGGCCAACAAGGTAAAGGACCATGGCAAGATCCCGATCATCGTGTCTCAGTTTCCGACTCAGCGTTATAACGCGCTTCACTTGCAGTACGCCAACCAGCTAAATCACGAACTGGAGGCTATGGGCTTCTATGTGTTGGACTTCATGAACTGCGTTCTGGACCAAGCAAATCCAGATGCATGGCCTATTGCTTCAGCTTCTGATGACATCTCCCACATCGACGATACTGGGCAGCTGGCATTCGCTAAGTCAATCCCGTACGTCTTTGATCGCCTACGCTTCCAACCTGCTGGATATCTTCAGTCGCAGCGAGGACACATACACACGGGTAACTTGGCTACGGACGTGCCGATGACGTACGCCATGACGAAAGGCGCTGCCATTGAAAGTTTCACGGTGTCTATGATGTTCAAGCTGAATGAAGCGCCGACCGGGGCAACGAGCCTGTTTTCCTTTGGTACATCTGGAGCGGAGCGGATCTTTGTCAACGCTGACGGGTCACTCAGTATGCTTCGTACGGGTGTCGGGTCGAGTACGGTTATAGGTGCAGCCGGGACAATTGCTACAGGTACATGGTACAGGCTCACCCAGTCTTGGAATAAGATCGACGGCAGGCTGGACGTATTTTTGAACGGCAACAACATCTACTCCGGGGTCGATACGGGCCTAACGGCATTTGGCACACTGAACATCGGAGGTCGGCCAGCTGCAACGGTCTTCCTGAAGAACGCCAACATCAAAGACGTAATCGTGTATCGCACGAAGAAACAGGCTTGGCAAATCAAGCAGCTGAATGACGGGATCATCTCGCAGTCCGCGCTTGAATTGTATGCTCCGATGAATGACAAACTCACAGCCGGAGGCACATCGCTTATCAACATGGCGATGACGCCGAACAATTTGAGGATCGTGCCAGCAGTGACCACCATTACTCCAGTTTTCGTAGGACCAGATTTATGAGGCGTTTGATAAATGTATTGAAACAGTGGTTATCTAAACCATTTAAGTCGACAAAGCCACATGAATTGACAGAGTATGAAAAGTGGTGTCCGGTCTGTGATGGTGCCGGTTATATGGATATCCTGCCATGCGATACTTGCGATGGCAAAGGATATGTAAGGATGACTTTTAAAGAGAAACATGATTTATCGGAACCAGGCCCTTCGCAGAGCAGCGATGGGCCTATTTACTAACCATCGAGCGCCAACCATAGCGCACAGGAGGAACTAGCATGGAAGAAGAACAAGTCGCCTACCAGAGCGAACAAATCGAAACAACCGAGCAAGAAACACAAACGGAAGCTGTCGAGACTGTTACCACGCAGGAAACGGCCGCTGCTGAAGGTTTTACAGTGAAGTACAACAAGGAGGATCGGTTCGTTGCTAAAGACGAAGCGCCTACTTGGATTCAAAAAGGTTTGAACTATGACAAGGTTCAGGAACGAGCGACACAGCTTGAGCAGCAGGCGAAGAATCTCGACCGTGTAGCTAAATTTTACGGTTACGATTCGTCAGAA
The DNA here is from genome assembly GCF_000422465.1 of Paenibacillus harenae DSM 16969. Lineage (GTDB taxonomy): Bacteria > Bacillota > Bacilli > Paenibacillales > Paenibacillaceae > Pristimantibacillus > Pristimantibacillus harenae. The sequence goes on from NZ_AULV01000018.1 coordinate 62,350, forward strand.
GCTTATCTGCAAGCGCTGGACCAAGCTGAGCAAGACAAGCGAGTGCAAGAGGAAGCGGATTTATACGGCGTTCCTGAGGACTTCATACGCTCTGAGTTACAACCGCTTAAGGGCGAGATTGCACAGCTGCGACAAGAACGTGAACAACTTCAGCTAAAGGAACAGCAGATTCAGATTGATGCTGAGTTGAAGGATCTGCGTTCTAGGTACAATGATTTCGACAGTTACAACGAACAAATTTTCGAATTGGTCACGAAAAACGGTTACGGCATTGAGCATGCTTACATGGTCGCATCGTTTCAAGACAAGATCGCGAACACTCGTAAGCAAGCGGAAGCCGAAACCATTCGTAACCTGCAGCAGAACGCTGAAACGTCCACAGGGGCGCTCAGTCAAGGTGATGTGGATCACAAGACAGGATTCGCAAACCTCAGTCGTGAAGAACAGCGGCGAATGATCGCTGAAGTTAAGTCAGGAACAAGAAAAACATTTGACTAGGAGATGATTATCAATGCCAACATCAGTACAAGGATATAACGGAACGGCCGGCGTCAATCAATTAACAGCGGAGAATGCAACGTTTTATCAAACGGCGATGCTTGAGCGCCTACTCCCCGAACTGCAGTACATGAAATTCGGTGAGAAGAAGAATATCCCGAAACGCAAAGGCGCTACAGCACAATGGAGACGGTTGAATTCCCTTGCGGTATCGACAACGGCGCTTACAGAGGGCGTCACTCCTGATGGCGTAAACCTTGATATCACGCCTGTGACGGCAACGGTTCAAGAGTACGGATCGTGGACAAAGATTTCTGATTTCATCGACATGGTCGGCCTTGATCCGCTTATGACTGAAGCATCTGAGCTGATGGGTGAAAATGCCGGCGAATCGATGGATACGATCGTTCGCGATATTATCTATGCTGGAACAAACGTTGTATATGCGGCAAGCAGAGCTTCCCGTGTAACGGTTGCTAATACTGACAAGATCACGGCGCTTGATATCCTGAAAGTACGTCGTACAATGCGCCGTAACAAGGTTAAGCAAGTGACGCTTCCGGGCGGCGGTAAGGGCTACATTGCTTTCATTCACACAGATGTGGCGACAGACCTGATGCAAACAACGGAGTGGAAAGATCAGAACACTTACGTTGATACAAAGAACCGCGAAGAAGGTACAATCGGTAAAATGTACGGCATCTACTTTATCGAAGTGGATAACGGCATGAAATACGTTGGTGCCGGTGCTGCCGGAATTGACGTATTTGCTACTCTCTTCATTGGTCGCGGTGCTTATGGTATTCCGGACGTTGAAGGCTCCAGCAAGCCTGACATTATCGTTCACCAAGCCGGTTCCGCTGGTACGGCTGACCCACTCAACCAGTTCAATACGGTTGCCTGGAAATCGGCGTTCACTTCCGTTCGCTTGAATGAGCTTTGCATCGTGCGATATGAATCAGCCGCTACTGTATAAGAAATAAAAATTAACTAGGGAGGGCTGCCGGCTCTCCCTTTACTATTAGGAGGAAATTATAATGGCAAAGGCAAATGAGGCAAGTTTGGAAGCACAGATCGCGGTCGAGGAAAAATCGTTGAAGCAACAGCTGCAGGAAATGAAAAAAGTTAAGTTAACGATCCCTGAGGATCCGAACAACCCGGATGATGTTGTGCCAATCGGTTGGAATGGTATCATCTATGCTGTTCCGCGTGGTATGGAATTCGATGTGCCTGAGGTTATCCGCGATATTTGGCAGGAAAGCTACTCCAAGACAATGGCCGTACAGCGCCGCATCCGCGAGAGCGTGAATAAGGAGATCAAGATTATCTAATAGCCCCTTATGGGGCTTTTTTGCATATAAGGGGTGATAACGTGAAGCTGAGTGACATTATCGACGAAGTGAACAAAGATATCGACGACGAGTTAGATGACGGTTATATCATCGGCTGGATTAATCGGGCGATAGATGATATTTCCCCATTCGCTAATCATCAACAGACCTCCACAATCAGCCTTATTGCTGATCAAAAAGCATATCCGAAACCAACTGACCTCATAAAAGTGGTTATGTTGGTGGATGAAACGGGTTCAACACCGCAAGGTTTGTACGAGTTGCCGATAAGGGACTTCACATCATGCGGTTATAAGGTAATCGGACAGGATATCGTCATCCAACCTACGCCAAAAGAGCCGAAAAGCCTGTCGCTCTACTATGAAGCGCGTCTGCCGCATTTATCATTACCGGACGATGTACCGGTGATTCGTTCAGACTTCCATGACCTGCTTGTTCTTTATGCGGTTGCCCGGGCCCGTTACCAGGACGAGGAAGAGGGGCTGCAGGTTAATGCAATGAGTGAATATCTCAGCCGTCGGAGCCAATTTGTTTACGAATGCCGTAAGGCTCCTATGTACAATATCGAGATGATCTTTTAGGAGGATGGAACTGTGACACAAAAACTTCTCTATCCACTACGCGACTTCTCACTTGGATTGAATGACAAGGACGATCCTGCATTAGTCTCTGACAAATCTCTTACAGACGTGCAGAATGCCATCATAGGGCGCGGTTTCGTAGCAAAACGGCACGGATATACCAAATACAACACAGTAGCCTTACCGAGCGCTGTGAAGCGTCTATACACGTTCTATAAAAACAACGGTACGAGTGAATTTCTGGCCGTTTCTAACCTGGCTCTACACAAGGATACTGCCGGCACCTTCTCGCCTATCCCATTCAGCGGAATCACGGCTCTCACATCGAACAATACAAGCATGCTGACGTACAAGAACCGTACCTTAGTGGACGTTACGCTCATTGCAGACGGTGGAAAGCTAAAGGTATACAACGGGACGGACGTGAGGGAAGTTGTTCCGCATACACCCTCTACCGCTGAAACTACTGACCCGGGATCGAATGATCTTGTTAATCTCACTAATTTCCGGGCAATCGCAATCAAGCAGGACCGCATATTTGCGCTGGCCCATGCAACGGTCAAAAACCGGTTGAGCTTCTGCCATCATGACCCGATCTTAGGCTATGCTACATTCGATTACTTCCCGGCTACATTCTTTTTCGACCTTGTAAGCGAACAAAACGACGAATCCATAACGCTCCGGACATTCCGGAACGCGATTATTATATTAAATCGGCGGTCAATGTGGGCTTTAACTGGCGACGGCCGGACCATAAACGACTATGAAATGCGCCGTATCAACGTTCCAAGCGGCTGTATTGCTCCTGAAAGTGTGGCCTATGTCGGCAATAACCTGTTCTACCTATCAGACGATGGCGTATACAGCCTCTACAGCACCGATAGAGACTATATCAGCGCGGATCTAATATCTGTCGTGCAGGATGGTAAAACGGTCATATCGAGCGTTGAGACGACTTTAAACGGCATATCACAGTCCGACAAAGCGAAGGCAGTTGGGGAGTATTCCGACAACAAGTATTATCTATCGTTTCCAAGCGGTCTGACGCTGGTTTATGACACGATCCTGCGTTGCTGGACCAAATGGACGAACGTGCCGGCCAATGACTTTTTAGATCGTAATGGGGTGCTGTACTTCTCCGCTGAAAGTGGGTTCATATATAAGTTTGATACCGCGGTATTCAATGATAGCGGCGCGATCATCTCTTTCATGATGAAGACGAAAAATAGCGATTTTGGATACGATGCGCAAGTTAAGAAGTTCCGAACGCTCAAGGTAATTGCCAGACAGTACGAGGCACAGAGTTCGGAATTCAATTTAAAAGTTATCATTGACAGTCTGGAAGTGGATGTCAACGCCATCTCGACCGACGAATCAGGTGTGTGGGATGAAGGGAATTGGGATGAAGTTTCTTGGGGTATTCGAAATGTAATCATAAAGAATGCCAAGCTAAGGAAGAAAGGGAACAACATCCAATATGTCATTACAAATGATTTACTAGATCAGCCATTGACAATATATCGATTCGCTCAAGTGTACAAAGTTAAAAAAATAAAGGGGTGAGAAGGTGGGGCTACTTAATCGACTCTACACGTTTATTGCTGGGCAACGAATTGTTTCCACTCAAATGAACGATGAATTAAATCAACTTATCGCCGGCCATAACAACCACGATACACGCATTGTTGCGGCTGAAGGTGACATAACCGTTCTTGAGGGGCAAGTACAGGACCTTATCAATGAAGAGATACCGGCCGGCACAATCGACTACGCCAAACTAGCACCCGATGTTATAGCGGCGTTTGTAAATACTTCCGGCAGCGAAACAATGACAGGTTCTTTAACGCTTCCGCTTATGATTGGTGATATATCCGTCGTAGATACAAGAGAGGTAAACACGCTACCAGCCGATGTTCCTAGCAGAGTATCCATTGATTTTAAAACGGGATCCTCGATAGGGCTTGCGAGTAACTTTTATGTCGTTTACTCGTTTAGAGGCTGGCACGATGATTCTGGTGGACCTGCGCACCAGACCGCTTACGGCGATGATGGGGTATGGTGGAGAAAAGGAACCACGGCAGGCGGCTGGGGTTCATGGAATCCTGTATACACCTCGATTTACGCACCATACGACAAAGGCTCCTACACAGGAGACGGCGCTGCAACTCGCGACATTGCACTACCGTTCACTCCGAGTGCTGTATATCTAACACGTAGAGACCCTGGCAACGCCGTAATTGATCCAACATTCATGGCATTGTCAGTAACTGGTTCAAACGCAAAGCGGAACGGGACAGATACGGTAACTATCGGGACAAATAAAATTACGGTTTACAACAGCGCGAATGCTAAAACAAACGAAAGCACTCAAGTTTACAACTACATCGCATTGAGATAGGAGGTTAACCATGATCCTACATGCAAACGGAAGCTATGAGTCGGCAGATTGGCACACTCCTGAGACATATCCGGATTCATATTTCATTGATGATCAATCAGCGCTGGCCGCTAAGATTATGACCCTTTTCCCATACTTCTCGATCATAACCGACGCTAACGGCGAACTGATCGACGTTGAGCCACGCGATAAAACACCAGAGGAAATCGAAGCTGAGAAGCCAAAGAAAACGCCGGATCAACTACGAATTGAGCAGCTCGAAAACGAATCAGCAATGATTGCTATGGAATTGATCGATACGCAAATAGCACTGGAACAAACGCAAAGTGAGCAAGCTGCATTGCTTCTAGCACTAATCGATGGAGGTGTTCTGTAATGGACTGGTTTACCATTGTTAAACGGCACTATGACGCAGGTAGATACCTCAATTCAGACGTAATGAAGTTTGTCACAGCCGGGAAAATAACAAACGAACAATACACAGAAATAACAGGTCAGGCGGTGTAAACGGATGGCAATGACTGCCCAGCAAATTACAGCGGAATTGCAGCGCAAAAAGAATAACGGCATCGCTCCTACGAATGCGGCGAATGCAGCGCAATACAGTACGTTGAAGCCACAAACGCCGGCTACGACCTCACAGGCGAACGCGAGTTTCACGCCTAACCCGACAGCGCCAAAACTGAATCAAGGTCAGCTTGACTATTTCGAAAAGAATTATGGCGGCATCGATAAATACGCTGCGGATCAAAATGCAAGATACGCATCAGGTGACAGTGGCTTGAGAGCCAAGATACTAGCTGATGCTATGCGCGTGGGTTATGGCGTTCAAGGCACGTCAGGTACGCAAAAAACACAGAACGAACCGGCTATGAAACAATCAGCCGCGGGACAATTCGCGCCTAAGACTTACTCAGCCATGGATTACGCAACGGCTCTGGCGCAGTCGAACCAGCAGGTTGATCCGCTATATGCCCGGGCCGCTGAGAACGTCAAAGCAGAGCAGTATCAAAACTCCCTAAACGCTGGGGAGCTCGCATCAGCGCGTGGGGGCGCTCAATCCGGATTAGCGGCTGACCTGCAAAATAAGGTGAGTATAGCTGGTCAAAACTCCATCAAAGACTTGGATGCTCAAAGAGCTGCGCAAGTTGCTGAAATGGCGCAAGCGTTAGTCAATCGATCTGAGGACAATGCATTCCGTAATCGGGGGCAAGACTTCAACGAATGGCTTGGTTCTGAGCAATTGGGGTTATCGAGGGATGAACTTTCTCGCCTTTCCTCAAGAGATCAAGTAGCCGACGAGCAATTCAATAGGAATTTTGAATATGGAGTAAGTAGGGATCAAGTCGCGGATAGTCGATATGATAAGGAGTTTGCATATGGTGCTAGTCGTGACAAAATCGCTGATGAACGCTATAAAGCGGAATTTGATAGAGATGTAGCGCAATGGGGTGAAGAGTTTGCGCTTGAAAAAGCTGTACAAAATCGTCAATTATCCCAATCTGATGCACGAATTGCATTAGATCGTGCGCAAGAAGCGAGGATAAGCTCAGGTGGCGGCGGCTCAGGTAGATCTGGTGGATCTGGCGGCTCTAGCGGTTCCAAACCGTCTACAGCTTCAGTGATACAGGACATTAACCTACCAAGAAGCGCTGCATCAATGGAAACATACATCATCAACAACTTGCCGGGGGGCAAAAACGTTGCTGGTCCTCCATCACCTAACCAGTTATCGCTTATAGAGAGTATGATCCTGGATAATCCGAATCTATCGGAATCGGACATGGTCAAGTTGTATAAAAAGTTTGGCATTCCTTTGCCAGAGTAGGAGCGTGAAGCATGGGCATATTCGATAAACGCCGGGAGCAGTTGGGCATCAAGACTGCTGAACCAGCTAAAAAAACATCAAGTGGTGGAACTGGTGGCGGCTCGGCGTTTGATCGTAGACGCACTAGTATCCAAAAGGAAAAGGAAGAACGGCGGCAACAGTCGGCGCGTCAAACAGAGGAAAGGGTGGAGAGGTCCACACCTTCCCCTCTTCCAAGCGTAGAAAGCCAGCTACGCACAGCGACAACCGCATTCACGCCGCAAAGCGTTAACCGGGATCTACGTCCGGTGTTTGGTCCTACTGCACCATCCGGAAGGCAACTGAGGCTTGCAGAGAACGCACAGCAGCCGGGTCGTGACATACCTGTAATTGGCGATGTGTTAAAGGTATTTGATGCCGTTGAAGCTACTACTAGACCAGGGGCAAAAGTGGCTGAGCAGCTTTATACACCAGGTGCAGGACTGACAGCCATTACCGGGGCTACAGCAGCAACAGGGAGCCTTATTTCCCGGGCAGCGCCTAAACTTGGTCTCGGCACAGGACTATTGCCTACGGTCGGACGTGAAGCAATCAAGGAAGGCGTTGTAAGCGCGCCGTTAGCAGCTGGTCAATCGTTAGCGTCGAATCCTCGTGGTGGTCTAGAAGAAGCCGGCAAACAAGCTCTAATTGGTGCAGGTCTGGGCGCTGCTGGTGGCGCCGCATTATCCGGTCTTGGAAGAGGTGCAGGAATGGTTGCTGAGAACGCGGCAGAACGCGTTATTGGCAATCAATTAGGCGCTGCACGATCCATCCAACAAGCTGGCGATGCAGTTACAACCGGACGTCTCAAGGTAGGCGGTCCCGACACCTACGTAAACAGGGTTATGAGCGAGATAAGCCCGATCGTAACTGAACGCATCACACCGCCGCTAGAAAACCCTAACGAGCTGGCTAAGTGGCTTAAACCGCATCTTGGCGATGTATCCCTGAACGAGATCCGCAAACTGCCATACGAGGATATGCGCCAGCTAGCGAATGACATTAAAGGCAATATGAACATGTACGATGTGGCCCGATCGGTAGCGAAGGAGCGAGGCTATAATCTTGATGACATCCTGGGAGGCAATACGCCGAACTTCAAGAACGAGGTTGAGAGGCTTCGTATGGGACGTGTAGCAGGGGCTATTGATGCACCTCAGAATACAAGGATGGCATTGTCTACTAACGCACCTGAAGCGCCTGCAGCCGCATCACAACCGCAAAACAGTTGGTTTTCTCAGCTATTCGGTGACAAAGGTATTGGAATAACGCCGTTCGGCTCCAACAAAAGCAATCGAATCGTAACAACAGAGCAGCAAATCGTCAATAATCCGCTACGAAATAACGTCAGCGGAGCGATAGAAGGAACGAAACAAGCTGCACGATCAACGTATCACAATACAGTGGACTACCTTTCTCCGCTCAACAAGATCAGCCGGAAGACATACGATGCGGCAATGGACTCTGCTAGAGCAAATAACGTAGCAAACACCATTATCCGTGACAAGTTTGTCGATCTTGAAGGCAATGTAATCGGCGGCAGCTTAGACGATATTATGAAAAAAACTCGTGGACTTGGCAAGAATGTCGATGATTACCTCGTACTTAGACATGCTATAACGCGCATGGAGAGAGGCGAACGGGTATATGATGATGCACTTAAGATGACTCCTGATAAGGCTAGAGAAGCCGTTCAGAAGCTTGAGGCACGTTATCCTGCACTTAAGGAGATTGGGCAGGAGTGGGATACGTTCAATACGAATCTATTAGATTCCGGGGTACGTGAAGGATTGATAAGCGAGGCTGCTAGAAATGCAATGCGCCAGGCTAATCCAAACTACGCATCCATGCGCCGGCAGTTCACGGTTGGTGAGAAGTTAGCACAACCAAAGTTCGGTGGAGGTTCTGGGTTCTCAGGTCAGAGCGCACCAATCAAAGAGGTAAGCCCGACCGGTTCCACACGTCGCATTGTAACTCCGTTGCGCTCGGCAATCGAACAAACCTATGCTTGGAAAAGTGCAGAGCTTCGTAACCGCAGTATGCAGGAGATCGTTAAGGCAATTCAAGCGGATCCTGATGGCATGAAAGGTATCGTAGAGATCGTTAAAAAGCCCACCACAAGCTATAAAAATTTGGATGATGCGCTGCGTGACGGTGGGTCAGAGGAATTCCTAGAGCTGCTGGACAATGATTTCAAGTCCCTGTTTAAGAAGAATTCCGCAGGGGATGAGAATATCGTTAGGGCCATGGTCAAGGGACAGCCGGTATTCGTAAAGGTGCATGATGCTGAAGCAGTAAAAGCGTTGCTCGGAATGGGAGCAGATCAAGCTAATATTGTTATGGCAGGTATGAGACTCTTTTCAGATGCTACAAAACGAGGAGCAACGGGATTACTTGCACCAATGTTCGCGGTAAAGAGTTTGACGGCCGATTCAGTCCAAGCGGCGATTCAATCACCTAACGGTTTCAAACATCTAGCTGTAGACCTTCCGCATGCTATGATCAGTTCCTTAGCAGACGCATTGAAGATACCGGGACTGAGGAACCTGGCCGAGGATTTCAGAAGATCAGGGGGCGAATACTCCGCATTATTGCGAGGTGATAGGAAGCTAAATACAACGATTAGCGACCTGCGAAGAGATCCATTTCTATCACCACAAGGGATTGTTAAGGGTGCAGCTAAGACGATCAAAGCGCCATTCAAAGTCCTTGAGAAGGCGGCTGATTTGTCCGAGAATGCAAACCGGATGGCGGCATTCCGTAGGGCGATGAAGGGGAAAGAGCGGACACCTGAGAATGTGCGAAATGCAATTAATGCAGCTCGTGAATCTACGGTTAACTTCTCACGTAGGGGTGACTGGTCGAACAACATCGAGGCATTTATTCCCTACAGCAATGCGGCGGTTCAAGGTATTCGGAGGGTAGGGCAATCCTTCATAAAGCATCCTGTTAAAACGACAGGCGGCTTATTATCGCTCGTGATTGCTCCTAAACTATATGAATATGCGCGGTTCAACGACGATCCGGATTATCAAAAGCTGCCGGCCCGTGAACGCTACCGGAATATCATTATCAGTAAAAATGCGGATGGCACTTTCAACAAACAGTTCATGCCGCCAGAATACTTGGCATTCGGTTCATTTTTAACTGATGTTCTTAATGATGTAATCAATAAAGATCCGGAAGCATACAAAGGTACTTTGAGTAGTCTGGTTAACGCATTTACGCCTCCTGCAGTATCAGGGCTACTTCAAGGCCCGACGCAAGGAGGAGGATTAAAACAAAGCATTACAGGAGGGTTCAACGCAACCGTTGCCGCTCCTTTCTTTGCAGTTGGTGCCAATCAAAGCTTTACCGGCGCTCCAATTGTACCGCAACGCTTGACAGGACGTTCTCCAGGTCAGCAATTTGATGAGAGAACGAGCGATCCTGCTAAATGGCTAGGCGAAAAATTGAAGATATCACCTATACAGGTGGATTACCTCATCCGCGCTTATGGTGGAGACCCAGCACGTTTAATTCTCCCACTTATGTCCGATGTAGGTGGTGGGACGACGCGCAATACACTGCTTAAAAACTTCATTGTTGATCCTGTATTTACGAACACTTTATCAGATGATTTTTATACAGCTAAAGAAAGTCTAATTAATGCGCGAACTGATAATGTAGACGTCGGCAAGAAGCTTCCTGACTGGTACAACGATGAGGTTTATAAATTAGCTACCTCGCGTGCCAAAGGATCTGCGTCAAAGCGGTTATCAGAACTTAACGATTCTAAGCGGAATATTACTGGTGATACTACAATATCTGCTGAGGAGAAGGCTCAAAAATTAAGGGATGTTCAAGCGCAAATAAACGAGATATACTTGGATGTAAATTCCAAACTCCGAGAAGCCGGGGTTCCTATGCCAAGGAGGTAATATCTTGTACGACACCAAAAAGGATAAATGGATGGTTGCCGGTGGATGGGTACTGATAATAGGATTTATTCTTGTTTGTCTATTCATCCTGCCGAAGATCGAGTCAGTCTATTATTATGTTGGTGATAAGGTACCCTTCTTGGGACGGGTATTCGCATGGGCTGAAGAGGTTACAAGCTAATAATTATCATATTGCACGTCTAACCATAAGAAAAGACACCTTTAATTAGGTGTCTTTTTTCTTAACCAACTATTATTTTGTATACGGCAACTGCTGCCGCAACTAAAGAGACACCAATTCCAATCCAAAACTTTTTGTTGGTTACAGCGTCGTTGCTTTTTATTTTCAAGAATTCTATATCCTTCTTCACTTCAACTAATTGAGTGTTAATAGTTGCGACGGGAGCTTGAATTTCCTTTTGGATATAATCCTTTGTAGGAACTTGATCAAACTTTTCCAGTATTTTATCCATCTTGGCTTCCATTTTAGCGAAGCCTTTTTCAACACGGTCATCAAGTCTGGCGAAATTTGATTTTAAATTACTGATATCAGTCTCTACGGTTCCAAGTCGGCCATGGATTTCCGTTAATTTTTGAGTAATATCGCTCATGGAATCATCCTCCCTACCGGCGGAAGTATACATCTCTACAGATATCTGCTTAAGTGCTTCACGTATCTGTTCTTGTTCATTTGTGATCCCTTGTATCTGCATATTAGCATATTTAGCCCATCTAAGAATAGGGATCGTTTGCTGAGAAGCAACTTCTCGTAATGCTTCAATTGAATTTAGTGGTGACCTACTCATTTAATCACCTACCGTTATTTTCAGTCTTATAATCATTATACAACTTTTGAAGAGATTCTATGATAAATGGTAACTGATCGGGTTGAATGCTAATAGTAGCATGGACATGATTGATTAAGCTAGATTCTCCTTCCATTCTTGTAAAGGAATTGTCATCATTGAATAAAAATTTCTTTGCGTTAGGGATGACTTCTTCAACAAGATCAACTACTGCCATTTCTCTATGTATTCTCGTCATAACGTGTGAAACTAAAAAGCGTCTATATTCTTTATCTTCTTCAAATGTAATTACAAATTTACTTTCCATGTATACTCTCCTCAATTGGAAGTTTTCGTCATAAGTTTACTACAATTGCTACATTTTGCCTATAGAGGAGTGAAAATATGATTAGGGAGAGAGATCCAACTAATGAAAATACGATTCACCGATCATGCCAAATTGAGATGTGCCCAACGCAATATATCCGAAAAGTGGCTAGAAGCTAGATTGCAAACTGTCCCTTTCACACCTTCACCAAGAAATCATGAAATGCTGCTCGATAAAACGAATGTTTTCGTCGTGTTCCATGATGGATCTACAATTCGCAACGTAATAACAGTGTACTTATCGATAGAGTTGAAAATTGAACCTAAGCAAGACGTCAGCGGACACTTGAAAGACTCAAGAGTGCGGGACATGCTCCATAAAGCGGTGGGAAAGAGTAAGAGGCGCGGGCGAGGTAAGGGGGGAAGGAAGTGGAGGTAACTATGGATCCACCTATTGAATTCCATGAAGATGAATACTTATATTCACCACTGAGCGACGAGTCATTGAGACTTATCGCTCTTTTTGTTGATCGTGAAACGTATGACAAACTTTTATATAGAGGTAATGCCTATGCAAGATTGGATAACGTGGTCCATAACCATGATCGAAAACCTATGGAAACATGGAGCAACGACAACAGCCATCGTAATGGGTATACTGGCGTTCCTGAAAATGAAGTCTGTTCAAAAGTCTTTGCTGCGGCTACTACCGTTCTATCACGAGAAGAAAAGCCGGCTGGAGCAGAAAGTTGACCTCTTATTAGAAAGGGAGGGCATTACATGGAATGGTCCCGAAGAAATCAGGAAGGTTACAGTGACGAACTCAAAGAAGCAATTAAAATCGTATTGGGGAGTGATGAAAATGAAAGAATATCTAAAAAAGTTAGGGTCGAGAAAATTCCAAGCTCTAATAGGCTCGTTGGCAGTAAATGGACTTAGCTTCTATTTATTCGTAACAGGGGTTGTGGACATCGATCCCGAAGTTAACAAGTGGATGCCTGTTATAAATATCGCAGCCGGCTCGATTTCCAATCTGATTTATATTTGGGTTGAGGGCGGTGTAGATAAATCGAAGGTTGAAACTGGAAAGGGGCCGGCAAATGACACAATGGATTTTACCCAAGATACTGCCCAATAACCTTGCAGCCGTCCCAGTTATCGACTTACGCGGAAAGTTACCTGTTAACCCAAATGGCGGATGGACGGTCATAAACCCTCCTAGAAACGTCGAAGCGCTGACAGACATAGTTATGCACCATGATGCATTGTCTAAGTCCTCTACAGCTAAATACACGGACGAACAACTTATTCAGAATATCTCCACAACGCACATTAATTCGAAGAAAAACCGCTCCAAAGGAGACGGAGGCTTCCCCTATCATCTGTTCATAAGGAATGGCAAGTTGTACATTTGCAACGACCTAACGGACTTTACGTATGGCGTTGCTTCTAATAATGGCTACACCGTCCATATATCCGTATCAGGGAACTACGCCGGCAATGATGTGCTGAACGATGCTGATCGTGCCGCCCTGTACATGGCCTACTATATCGCTAAATCCAGTATGCCGGCTTTTAAGGAGCTGAGATCTCACGGAGAAATGACGCCAACCGCTTGCCCTGGTTACAGTATGGATAAGGTGCGATCGGATATTTCTGAGATTGAATTAAGCATGGAGCTGAATGATAACTTGCAAGGCCAGTTATTGAATGCCGCGGCACTCGAAACGAGGGTCAAGGATTTGTATAAAAAGGCATCGAATCCGGGTAAAAATCAATTCGAAGCAATTAGGAAGCTATCGAGGGTAGCGGATATCATGCGTGCAGAGGGATTGCTTTAAGCAGTCCTTAAATAACTAATCCCGCCGACCGTTGTGGTTAGCGGGATTTTTTTGTTTAATAATTGCTCTTACCAGCTATCAAATAATCGAGCGTGACCTCAAAATATTCAGCTATCTGCATCAACGTTTCAAAATTCGGTTCCCGTTTATCAGTCTCATACATTCCTAAAGCGCTCTTAGATATATTCAACAGTTTAGCTAATTCTAATTGAGTTAATCCTTTTTTCTTCCGTAAACTCGCTATTCGGCTCCCGAATGTTGTCATATTTTATCACCTTATATATTAATTACTTCACAAAACGTGATAATCCTATATTAACCACGATAAGTGGTTTTCATGCTTGACAGATCACGATACGTGATTTATAGTTCATCATTAAGGACGATCACAAAATGTGATCAGAGGGGAGGAAATGAAAGTATGAAAAATCATTTAATAGTTAAATTGCGCGGTAATCGGTCACAAAGACAGATAGCTGAAGAATTAGGGGTTCCGGTTAGTACGTATGCGATGGTCGAATTAGGATATAGATTCCCAAGAAGGGAGTTACAGGCAAAGTTGGCCGCTTTTTTCAAGGTTACTGTGGATGAACTTTTTTTTGACCAAAAAGATCACGTTTCGTGAAAAAAACAAAAACAAAAAATGGAGTGTGGGACTTAATGCTATTATTCGATATCCTTCAATACGGTCTATTGTTTTGGTTTGCTTACTGGTTTATAATCTCTTTGTTTGGATTCGGTAAGGCGCGTAAGCTGCGTAATAAGCTGCCCGAAAAAAAGTTTGTGATCTTGATTCCTGCACACAATGAAGAGGCGGTAATCGGAGACTTGGTAGCTAACTTGAATCAAATGGAGTACCCGAAGGAGTTATATGACGTTTGCGTGATCGCTGATAACAGCAATGACAGGACGGCGGAGATTTGTAGGGCGCTAGGGGCTATTGTACTAGAACATACGAGTCTCCCGGGGGAAGAAAAAGGCAAGCCATACGCTATAAAATACGCACTTGAACAACTGGATATGGAACAGTATGATGCTGTCGTGGTGTTTGACGCTGACAATCTAGTGTCCCTGAACTACCTTCAATTAATGAACAATCATCTTTGTGCCGGCGAAAAGCTGATCCAGTGTTACCTTGACAGCAAGAATCCAAACGATAACGCCATTAGCTTGGGGTACGCCACTTCCTATTATTTTATGAATAGATCGTGGCAATTGGCTAAATACCGGCTCGGGCTAGGCAATGCTGTCGGTGGTACGGGATTTTGCGTGGAACGTGGTTTGCTTGGAAGAGTAGGATGGACGGCGCGGAGCCTTACAGAAGATTTAGAATTTACGATGCAATGCTTATTAATTGGTGAGAGAGCTACTTGGTGTCATCATGCTCGTGTCTACGATGAAAAGCCGACTGGCTTTAAAGCATCCTGCATTCAGCGCCTACGCTGGGCTAGAGGTCATTGGGACGTGTTTTTCAAATACTCGTTAGCACTATTAAAACGGTCAGTGTTACGCGGGGATATTAGAGCGTTTGACGGCTTCCTATACCTGCTGAATCCAGGCAAGATCGTGATCGGAACAGCGGCATCCATTACCTTCTACATAGCCTATTTTACGGATGCTTCATTCGTTCGGCCTGTTCTTCCATTGTGGGTATGGTTAATCTTCGTCTCGTTCAATTTGATCTACATCGCGACAACATTAAGAGATTCGGCACAAAAAATTAATGCAGTCAAAGCATTCATAAGCGTATTTTTTGTAAATTATACTTATGTCCCTTTATTCGTCTGGTCGCTGTTTACATCCGGTAAGCGTGTATGGGTTCGAACAGAACATACCAAGAGCGCCACTCTGGAGAGCATGACGCAGAAGGTGGGGGCGTAGGACATGTACGCGATCAGCTGGACAGATAGTGAGCAGCAGCTCCAGGAGCGTCAGCCTTATGAATTGGCCCGTAGCCGCGCAGACCAACTATGGGAATCCGGCGTTCAGGATATTGAAGTCGTATATATAGGGACCGGCGCTGTCGTTTATAAGTTCAAAGACGGTGAGTGGCTAAAGTGAATTCAGAAGAGGTGGAAGGTAAATGAAGCTCATTAGTAGAGAAGACGGAACGTCATATGATTACAAAGTTTCAGCGAAGGTCGAATCGTTCATTGATAAAGGATATACAGATATTACGATTAAGAAACGCGAAGACGGATGGACAATAACAGCCTTTAAAGAAGTTGAAGATGACGAGGACTAATGCGTAAGAAGCCACTCCCACAATTCAAGTCACACGACGAAGCCATAGCCTACTACAGCAAGTACGGCACGTTCGACAAGCCACACGGACGGATCGGCCAAAACTACGAATGCGTACTCTACACTTATAAAGTAAAAGATGGCCGGGTGCTGAGATTGAAGATTTACGACGATGGACGTGTAGAGGAATTAGTCATACCTAAACGATATCCCTGACCTTATGAACAGGTTGGGGATTATGTATATCATTTTAAGTATTGGGTATACTAAAACTATAACGCTAATTTTCTGTATTTCGAGAGAGACGAAGCCCCTCGCCTCCACCAATATGTAGAACCCCAACCGCAAGAGGTTGGGGTTTTTGCTTTTTATAGAAGAATTCCTTCTCTAATGACTGGTACTGAGGGTTTGCTTACAGAATCTAATCTAGCATGGTATATTAGACGTACATAACTATTAAAAGTTGGTCGATCATGGCGTCATCTTACGGGGGAAGATACCAACGTTGCTCTTGCGCCTTTCATTATTGGAGTGAGTTCCAAATTTCCTTATAGTGCGGACTATGGATTAAGCCGATGATGTTTCCGAAAGGATCCACTACAGATGCGGTAATCCAGTCAATTCCACGCTCTGTAATCGGTTCATACACGATGGCTCCTAATCCTGTCAGTTTGTCCAGCATGCCGGAGACATCATCCGTATGCCAGTACAGGATTGCTCCTCCATTCCCAATTGAACTGGCTGCTTTGGGCATGTATTTTTTATCGATAATGCCGATTTCGTGTTGGAAGTCTCCGATTCTATACTCGATGTAAGCAGGATTCTCGGGATCGGGGCGTTGGAAATAAGGCTCCATATCAAAAATCTTCGTATACCACTCTCTGGCGACCCTGACGTCCTCAGCCCAGAAACTCACATTTGCCATGCCGCGTAATTTTGGTGTGTGTAACATTCTTACCATTCTCCTTTTATTGTTGGATTGTTATAATTTCTTGAATAATGGCAGGTGATGATCGTGAGAAATGGATTAAAAAAATCCGCAACCATCTATAAACCTGAAGGGCACTTGGATCCTGCCGGCTTCCAGCGCAATATTCTCTTTGAAACTTACTTGCCGCCTGACAACCTGCAATCTTTCATTCATCATTTTTGGACCATCAGCTGGAATAGAGCGACTGGGCAACCCTATACTTCTGAGCAAGTCATGCACCGCCCCTATGTCGACGTATACATGTCCAAGCAAGAATCGGGCATCCAATGTTCCTTCCGGGACAGACGTGATTACGAGGCGGTCGACAACGGCAGAATTATCGGTGCTCGATTTCTGCCTGGTGCGTTTCGCACTATATGGCGTGGAACGATGGCAGGCTTGCACAATCAAACGATTTCTTTGCAACTCGTTTTTGCCGAGGCGGATCAGTCATTCATTGAAGACACGCTTTCCTTAGAAGACGATGAAGCGGTCGGCGTTCTTGCTGACCTCATTCAAGCCCACAATCCGCAATATGACCCGAACATAGGGATCATTAACAAAATCATAGATGCGATCGAGACTGACGACCTGCAGACCGTTAGTGATATTGCAGAATGGTTCGGTAAAAGCGAACGGTGGCTACAGCAACTTTTTCAGGAATACGTCGGAATTGGCATCAAGTGGCAGCTCCAAAGGAATAAGTTGCTGAGAGCAGCGAAATGTATCCGTGACAACGACAATACGGATTGGGCCGATCTGGCCTACGATATGGGATACAGCAGCCAGCAACACTTCATTACGGACTTCAAACGCGTGCTAGGCAAAACGCCGTTGCAATATAAGAAAGAACTGAGCATCCATTCACAAAAATAGAATGTTAGGTGTTCGCTAAACGAATTTGCGCATAACCGTGTTCCTTCATCCTTCCGGTTTCCATTAATTTCTCTGCTTTATTCAGGTTGGCCATGGACCAAGAGCTCTTCGACCGTCTCGGAGAATACCGCTGCAAGTAGTAATGCTGGTCGAAGGTCTTGCGATGACTATCGATCCAGCCGTAACAAAGAGCGACATCAAGAGCTTCTGAAATGGTAATTGATATCATGCCGGCCCCTTTTTTGGCGATTCGAAGCCAAATCTCTTCTTGTTGATTATAATTGCGCTCAAGCCATGACTCCCACGTGGCAGGATTGGAAAAATCGATGAATCCTAATGGATTGGGCGTTCCCATCTAATATCCCTCCCAAAAATTTGACTTCCATTTGTCTTTCTTGATCTTATTTTATCAACAAGAATCAGAGCCGTATTACAAAAAAACGCAGAACCAATATTGAGATTGATGAAGAGACTCTATCCCTTATAAAGAGTTCTCGCATGAAAGTGGATGCGATTCCTTGTGCGCTCATTCTCCTGGAGAGAAACTTTGAAACAGTACGCTGGCAGGTTGCATCGCTCACATGTGAATAAAAAAAGTCAGGATATATGATTACACCTTGAGATGCTGCGATAAGGCAGGCGCTGAAAAAAACTTCTGTAGATTAGATTTCATGTAAATAGGGGAATTTATACTCGCCGCTTAATCATGTTTGTGCTCATATATGAATGAAATTCTAAATGAAACCGCTTTACAATTCCTAAATGAGCATATATAATCATAAATAAGAACAAATAGTCATACATGAGCAAGAATAGGATAAATTTATTCGCAAATGGGCATCAAGGAAAGAGGTGTAACACACATGCTGTTTGAAGAAGAGCGAAAGCGGAAGATCGTTGAATATATACAGAGCCATGGCAGAGCGTTAGTGCCCGAGCTTGCGGACCGTTTTCAAGTTTCTGAATCAACGGTGCGCAGGGATTTAAGGGAATTGGAAGAAGCCAAGCTGCTTCGCAGAACCCATGGCGGCGCGGTCTTGCTCCAACAAGATAGCGCGGAGCCCTCATTTGTGGAAAAAGAAGACCGCTACCGCCTTCAGAAGGAAGGAGTCGCACAGAAAGCTTTGTCCTTTATTGAGGAAGGGGATACGATTTTTCTGGACTCGGGAACAACGACGTATTTTATGGCCAAACATTTGAGAAATTTTCAGAAATTATCCGTGGTCACAAATTCGAACATGATCGCGCAGGAGCTCAATCAATTGAAGGATCTTGATTTGCTTCTTACCGGCGGAACCTTGCGTTATGAAACGCAGGCGATGGTTGGTCCGATTGCGGATCGCGCGATTGATTCCATTCGTGTCGATAAGCTGTTTCTGGCCATTAACGGTATTGACCCGGACGGCGGACTTACAACGCCAAACCTGACAGAGGCGGAAACGAAACGGCGAATGATTCAATCTGCCAAACAAGTCATACTAGTAACGGATCACAGCAAATTCGGGAAGGTATCGTTTGCTAAGGTTGCCGAGTTATCGGACATTCATCATTGCATCGTCGATGACGAGTTACCGGCACAAGCGGTTAGAGCGATGGAAGCAGAAGGAATAAAAGTAACAGTGGTAAGGAGATTGGAACAATGAATACCATCCAAACGGTAACCTTAAATCCCGCTGTAGACAAAACCGTGACGGTGGAAAATTTTTCATTCGGCGAATTGAATCGCATAAAGACCATCAGAACGGATGCGGGCGGCAAAGGCATAAATGTCGCGAAGGTTTTGCAGCGGTTTTCGGTACCTGTCAAAGCGCTCGGTTTTCAAGCGGGACATGAAGGAAAAGTTATTTTGGAGAAGCTTCGCGAGCAAGGTATCTCTTCATATCTGATAGAGGCGGAAGGAGAAACCCGCACCAACTTGAAGGTGGTGGATGAGCGGACCAAGCAAACGACGGAATTGAATGAAGCCGGCTTCTCGCCAAGCGAGGCGCTGCTGGAGGAATTCGTTGAACGCTTCGAGTCGAGCCTTAGCGAAGCATCGCTTGTTGTTCTAGGAGGAAGCTTGCCTCCGGGTACGCCGGTTGATTATTACCGGAGGCTGATTGAACTGGCAAACCGCAAGGGAGTCCGAACCATTCTGGATGCTGACGGGGAAGCTCTAGCGCGGGGAATTGAGGCGGTGCCGTTTGCTTTGAAGCCGAACATTCATGAACTGGAAGCCTTGTTTGGTACAACGTTCACGACGGACGAGCAAATCGTATCTGCAGCGCAACAGCTGATCCGCAAAGGAATTTCCTATGTCATGGTGTCCATGGGAGGCGAGGGATCCATTCTCGTCAGCGAACGGGAAGCGATTCGCGCCAAGCCGTTTCCGATCACCCCTTTGAGTACGGTAGGTGCGGGGGATTCCATGGTAGCCGCAATGGCATATAGCTTCGTGCAAGGCAAGTCTCTCGAAGATATGGCAAGGTGGACTTCAGCGGCAGGGACCGTCACCGCTTCCAAGTCCGGAACAGAGGTTTGTACGCTTGACGAGGTGCAGGATAAGTTGAAACTTGTCGATATTTTCCGATTAATAATCGAAGTATAAACAATCAGGAGGGGAAAATAATGAAGAAAATTATTGCGGTCACTGCTTGTCCGACCGGCGTCGCGCACACTTACATGGCTGCGGAATCACTTGTGAAAGCGGCAAAGGATAAACAAATCGAGCTGAAGGTCGAAACCCGCGGCGCGGTTGGCGTTGAAAATGAGATCACGGAACAGGAAATCGCTGAAGCTCATGCTGTCATCATTGCGGCAGATACGGATGTTCTGGAATCCCGCTTTCAAGGAAAGCCGGTCGTAAAGGTTCGTGTTGCCCAGGCGATCAAGGACCCTAAAGGATTGATTGATCAAGCGTTAAATATGCAGGCTTCTGACCCAACCGATTATCTGAAGCAAGTAAATAAATCCAAAGCGGAGCGCAGTTCAGCGCGGACCGGCCCATATAAGCACCTTATGACCGGCGTTTCGGCTATGCTGCCGCTAGTTATCGCGGGAGGATTGCTGATTGCGATTTCATTCATGTTCGGATACGATGCTTTTAAAGTAGAAGGATCGTTGCCTGACGCTTTGATGAGAATTGGCAATGGAGCCGCTTTCGCGCTTATGGTTCCTATCCTTGCCGGCTTCATCGCCTTCTCTATTGCTGAGAAGCCAGGGCTGGCGCCGGGATTGGTCGGAGGCATGTTGGCTTCCCAAATAGGCGCGGGCTTTATCGGCGGTATCGCGGCCGGTTTTCTTGCAGGTTACTTGGCTAAATGGTTGAAAAATACGATAAAACTGCCTAGAAACCTGGAAGGCCTGAAGCCAATTCTATTGATCCCGTTAATTGCGACAGCGATTACAGGCTTGCTCATGGTATTTGTGATCGGGGAACCCGTAAAATTTATTATGGACAGCTTGACGGAGTGGTTAAAATCGCTTGGTACTACAAATGCTATTCTGCTTGGATTGCTGCTTGGCGCGATGATGGCCTTCGATATGGGCGGTCCGGTCAACAAAGCGGCGTATACATTTGCGGTAGGGCTTCTGGCAAGCAATCAGTTTGGCCCAATGGCAGCGGTTATGGCAGCGGGAATGACGCCTCCGCTTGGTTTGTGGCTAGCAACTCTGCTAGCACCGAAGAAATTCACGCAGGAGGAAAGAGATGGCGGAAAATCAGCTGCCGTTCTAGGAATTTCCTTCATCACGGAGGGAGCGATTCCTTTTGCTGCAAGTGATCCATTCCGCGTCATCCCGTCTATTATGGTTGGTTCGGCCGTAACAGGAGCTTTATCTATGGTCTTTGGTGCGACGCTTAGGGCGCCGCACGGCGGAATCTTCGTAGTGTGGCTAGTCAATCCAATATGGTTGTACGCATTGGCTATCATAATCGGAACCGTCGTGACCGCGTTGATGCTTACCATTTTGAAAAAACCAGTGAAACAAGAATTAGCAGGAGGGGTTTAATATGAACGTAAGCGAACTGCTTAACAAACAATCGATCCTAATTCCTTTGGAAATTTCGGATAAAACGGAATGCATGCAGGCCATGGTGGACGCGTTAGCGCTATCCGGCTGCGTTACCGATAAGTCGGCCTACCTTGAAGCAGTCATGAACCGCGAGAAGACGGGCTCTACCGGCATCGGCTTTGGAGTCGCTATTCCGCATGGAAAATCCGCAGGCGTAAGCAAGCCAGGCTTAGCTTTCGCGAAGCTGGCGAAGCAGACTGACTGGGATTCGCTTGATGGAGAGCCCGTTTCCGTCGTCTTTATGATCGCGGTGCCGGAGGCGGCGGCCGGCAATGAGCATCTGCAAATATTAATTGCAATATCACGCAAATTAATTGACGAGGATTTCCGCAATAAATTGTTCGCTGTGCAGGATTCAGAGGAATTGATCGGCTTGCTGCAAACCATATAGAAGAAGGAAATGGAGAGAAACTCATATGTTGAATAAAGAAGTGACCATTCGCAATGCAACGGGCTTTCATATACGGCCGGCGCAATTGTTTACGGAGCAGGCGGCAAAGTTTCAATCGCAAGTAAACATTTTGGTTAAAGATCAAGGTGTGAAAGTGGACGGCAAAAGTATTTTGGGACTCATGACGCTCGGACTTGCGCTAGGAAGTGTCATTGAGATTTCCGCCGATGGCCCTGATGAAGAGAAAGCGTTGGAATCGCTTGTACAGCTGGTTGAAGGCGGATTTGGAGAAGTATAACAACAGCGTGAAAACGGAGAGGAGGCCCGGGTCTATGTCACAGGAGTTGAACATTCAAGGCTTAGGGGTTTCAGAAGGCATTAAATTAGGAAAAGCGTTTGTCTATTCGCCTGTGCGTCTGGAGGATGTCAAGGATCAAAAAACTGACGCTCCGGACATGGAAGCGGGCTTGCTTCATACCGCAAAAGCGCATTGTTTAGCCGATTTGGATGCTTTAGTCGCGCGGGCGAATGACATTTTAGGGGAAGAGAAGGCGGTCATTCTAAAGGGCCAGGTCAGCATGCTGAATGATCCTTCTTTTTTCCCGCCCATGGAGAAATTGATTCATAACGATAAGTGGACGGCGGAAACGGCAGTCCGAATGATTACGACACAGACGGCCAGCATATTCGAAAGCATGCCGAGTGAATACATGCGGGAACGGGCTGCGGATGTTCGGGATGTGGGCAGCAGGCTGTTGATGTATGTACGAGGACGGCAAGGCAGCCAGTTATCCGATATTCAGGAAGAAGTCATTATCGTCGCAGATGACCTATCCCCGTCCGATACGGTTCAATTGGATAAGCAGTTCGTACTTGGTTTTGTTACCCGTATTGGCGGCAAAACCTCGCATACGGCTATCTTGGCCAATTCATTAGGTATCGCGG
Source organism: Paenibacillus harenae DSM 16969 (assembly GCF_000422465.1). GTDB lineage: Bacteria > Bacillota > Bacilli > Paenibacillales > Paenibacillaceae > Pristimantibacillus > Pristimantibacillus harenae. Next base: position 85,377 of record NZ_AULV01000018.1, read on the forward strand.
CCATTCTGGGAGCGGGAAGCGGCATTGAACAAATTAAAGATGGCGATTTACTCGCGATTGATGGAGCTACCGGCGTTTGCATCGTGAATCCCGATGCCAAGACGATTGAGGATATGCGTGAGAAGATGCGGTTTCAAGAGGAATCCCGCCAACAATTGTTGGCTTATGCGGATAAAGCAGCGGTTACTGTAGACGGCTTTAAGGTCGAAATCGCAGCTAATATCGGAACGCCCGAAGAGGCTCTCGGCCTGCTGGGAACAGGAGCGGAGGCAGTCGGTTTATACCGTACGGAGTTTTTGTTCATGAGCCGCAGCAGCATGCCGGATGAAGAAACACAATTTCAGGCATACAAATCGGCGGCAGAAGCCATGCAGGGACGTCCCGTCATTATCCGGACGCTCGACATCGGCGGCGATAAAGAGCTGCCTTATTTGGAGCTTCCTCATGAGTTGAACCCTTTTCTAGGTTATCGCGCTATTCGATTGTGTCTGGATCGTCCGAACTTGCTGGTAACTCAGCTGCGGGCTATTCTGCGGGCTAGTGCTTACGGCAATCTCAAAGTGATGTTTCCGATGATTTCAGGCCTTGAAGAGTGGAGAAAAGCGAAGGGCATTTTCGAGGAAGTCCGTGAACAGCTTCGCCTTGAGAACATCCCGATGGCGGAGAAGATTGAAGTCGGCGTCATGATTGAAATACCGTCCGCGGCGCTTCAAGCCGACCGTTTTGCCAAAGAAGTCGATTTCTTCAGCATAGGCACGAATGATTTGGTCCAATATACGCTTGCCGTGGATCGAATGAACGAGAAGGTGTCTTATCTGTATGACTATTTCCACCCTGCGGTCATCCGGCTCATTAAACAAGTCATAGATGCTTCCGACCGTCACGGCAAATGGACAGGTATGTGCGGAAGCATGGCGGGAGATCCATTGGCAGCGCCATTATTAATGGGCTTAGGGCTGCATGAGTGGAGCATGTCTCCGTCCGCCATCCAAAAGATAAAGCGCCAAATTATTAATTTGAACCGCAGTGATTGCCAGGAGCTTGCCGAGAGAATCTTGGATATGGATACGCCGGCAGAGGTTCGGGCAGCTTTAGAGGCTTCTCAAGCTTAACTGTAATGCGGATTATTGCTTTGCTCAGCCATTGTTCGTCCTTAAGAGAAACCTGACCGGAAAGGGTCAGGTTTTTTTGTTTGTGCGCCCAGCATGGGTAACCATCTCTAGGGTGACCCATCCTTGAGTTGGCGTTTAGCCCTTCCGTTTTATAACGGATACCATGTAGTCTCAGCCCCGAATGGTCTTATTTAGCTATTGCCTGACTCTAGTACGACTAGCTAGTATTGAGATAGATAATTTAAAGGTAAGAAAGAAGGGTGATTGAATGAAGCTTAGCCAGATTGAGAATATCTTAGATCCGATTATTCTTGAGCGAGGGGAAGGATATCGAGAAAACGGTCATATCCTTTCCATTAATGAAATCAAGCCGCGGGTTTATCATGCTGAAGTTGAGGGCAGTGAGTTCTACGATGTGGAGATTCAGCTTGGTTCACGCGGTGAAGTGATTTATACATTGTGCGACTGTCCTTACGATAAAGGTCCGATATGTAAGCATGCAGCAGCTGTTCTTTTGGAAATCAGGGACGATTTTTTCAGTAATAGCAAGGTCCAGTCTATACCTAAAAATCAGTCTGCTCCTAAAAAGACCGTAGCAGATCAATTGTCCAAGCTCAGTAAGGACGAGTTGATTACGCTGATTATCAATTTTTCCAATGAAATCGAGGAAGTAGAGCAAGCACTTTGTTTAAAAATTTATTGATGTCGACAATAAAGAGGGTTTAAATCAATATAAAAAAATGATTCGTTCCTCTATCAAGCAAAATTCCGATCGTCATGGCTTTGTTACTAGTCCGAGGAGGATGAAGGTTCATCATATTGATCTATAGCAGCACCTACATGTTTTATCAGTATATTTTCAATCTCTTTTGCATCGTCAGGATGAAACATATGAGAAGATTTTTCGACCCAGAACAAATGTTTTGAATTCGTCGCATTCAATTGATCAAAGTAAGTTTGCACGAGGCTGCCGTAGACATGAACATCTTTACGGCCATGAATAAAGTGGATGGGTATATCGATATTTTTGGCGGACTTTATAAAGTTAACAGTAGAAAAATCTTCGATCATTTGTTGTGTGAAAGAAAATATGAAGCCTTTATAAAATGAATTGTAAATGTCCTTAAGCGTATAATCAGGCGAATGAAGCATAATCTTCACAGCGTCCAAAAGGCTGGGAGGTTGAATCTCTTTATCTTTATAGATCATGGAATTATATTTCATTAACCACTTTCTTAACATCCCCCATTGTTTGAAGCCTTCGGTGTAGGGCGGTTCTCCTAAGCGAGTCAATTCATCAACAGCTTTTTTGTGTCCTCTCTTTTTTGCTTCGTTTATTGCCCATTCCCGACATAACCGATCGTTTTCAGGCCAATCTACGATCTGAGAAATTCCTATGTATGCATGCAATTTATCAGGGATTTTTGCTGCTAGAGATAAACCGATAATGCTTCCCCACGAATGGGCGGCAATGACTATTTTATCTTGGTTAAAACGTTTCCTGAGATAATCTACAAGCTCCTCCGCGTCAGAAATGAACTGAGAGAGTGTTATTGATTCTTTGGGGATGCTTGGGTGATATGACTTCCCAGTTCCTCTCTGGTCCCAAAACACAAGTACATAATGTTGTATGAGTTCCTTAGTGCTAGTTGCTACCGTATAATCCCGATCTCTACAGCTTACACCCGGCAGCGGCATGCTTGGACCTCCATGTATGAATAAAAGCACAGGTTTGTCAATATGCTGGGCTTGTATTAAAATGGATTGTTCGATTCCGCCAATGTTCAATATCTCAACCGCGCTGATTCCAGTTCCTGATATTTCAAATTCTCTCTTTCTAGAGAGCAACTTCAAATCGAACACCTTCCTTGTGATATTTATAATCAAAAATATCTTACCATACGTGGCGCAGCTCGGGTGACATCAAAACTGTGACTACACCCGCAGAAGAGCTTGTGTGGCGTGATCTTCGGACAGGGAGTTCAAATTCCCTCGCCTAGAATCAAAGTGGAAATTCCAATATAAACGTGCTCCCGTCTGGAGAGCTTTCTAACAGATATACTTCTGCTCCGTATAACGCCATAAGGTATTTTACGATGGACAGTCCAAGCCCCGAGCCCCCTTTGTGCCGGGAACGTGAAGCATCCACCCGGAAGAAGCGGTCGAATATACGCCATTTATCCTGTTCCTGAATACCTATTCCAGTATCATGTATCCGAATTATTACTTGTTTAGAGTTCTTTATCATTTCTATGGTAATTTCTCCACCTACTCGATTATACCTAATTCCATTTTCCAACATATTAATAAATACCCGAAGGATAGACCCTTCATCGACAACAACTTGTATATCGAGGTCGCCCTTTATGAACAAGGAAACTTGCCTAGTTTCGGCCAAATGTTTCACAACCTCCCAAGCTTCCTCTACAACCGGTAAAATAGAAATACGATCTGCGATCGGCTGTTTTTTTTCCATTGTCAAAATGAGCATATCTGCTACCAACTGTTCAAGACGGTGCAAAGCTCTTTCCACGGATGAAAAAGTTTCTTGATATTGGGAAATAGTTGCTTCCTGGCTTAGTTGAATGACTTCTATTTGAGTTCGAATCGTGGCCAAAGGCGTGCGCAATTCATGCGCCGCATCTGCAACAAAATGATTTTGCTGAAGAAATGCTGACTCTATCCGCTCTAGCATAGTATTAAAGGAGCGCGCCAATTGAGTCAATTCGTCATAAGGCTGGTTTAAATCCATACGCGTATCTAATGTTTCAATATTGATCGAAGAAGTGGCCTCGACAACTGCCTTCAATGGGCGGAAGGCGATACGGATGAAGCTGAACATGCAAAAAACACCGATACCTATAGTCAGAACAAAACCAATCGTCGATACTAACAGTATTTTTTTTGTATCGAAAATAAACTCAACCACATTAATAAAAGTGACAAGGAATATACATAACAAAATAAACATCGCAATGATCCAAAATACCATTTTGAGGTAAAAGGTTCGAAAGGCGGACTCTTTAAAATCATTAAACAAACGACTATTCCTCCATTGAATGGGGAGCCGTTGGTTTACCCAGTCTATAGCCCTCGCCAATCACCGTTTCAATATAAACGTTGTTTTTCGCATTCCTTAGTTTTTTTCGCAATGAATTGATATGAACTCTCACTGTCGAGGAAAAAGGATCTGCGTTCATATCCCATACATGCTCCAAAAGCAGCTCTGCCGATATCGTTTCATTTGGCCGACGCAGCAAATATTCTAAAATTCCATATTCCTTCCTTGTAAGTTCAACTCTTCTCGTGCCGCACCACACGATCTTTGCAGTCGTATCCATTAATAATTCCCCATACCGTAAGTGGGGATCTCTCCCTCTCATATCCCGCCTGAATAAAGCTCTTATTCTAGCCAGCAGCTCTTCAAAATGAAAGGGTTTGACCATGTAATCGTCGGCTCCTTGATCCAAACCGAATATTTTATCATTGGGCTGACTTCGTGCAGTCAGCATGACGATAAGGAGCTGCGGCAGAAGTGAACGCACCTTTCTGCAAACTTCAAGGCCATCCATAGCGGGTAAATTCAAGTCCAAGATTAGGAGATCATATTCGTTAACCGTGACGAGTTCTATTCCTGATTGTCCATCTTCAGCGGTATCTATCGCGTAACCATGCAGTCGCAAACCTTTTGCGAGAGCATTAAGAAGGTCCTGTTCGTCTTCAATAATTAAAATACGGATTATGATCACCTCTTCCATATCCATTTTATTGCATATTGGATTAAATTAAAATAAAAACGCCGCTTAAACTGCGGCGCTTTTGTCCAGCATCACTAGGTGGGATTTTTACTTACTGTATTGAATCTTGCAGCTATTCCTACCAATCATTTTATTCAACAAACACCAGCTGATTGCAGATGTGCCCAGAGGCCATAACCCAATCATAGCCACCCATCTCAAGTTGCCCTCTAACACGAAAAATAAGCCGCATATCGCAATACCGAGTATAAACCGCAGAAATCGTTCCGAACCGCCTACATTTTTTCTCATGTTGACTCTCCTTCTATACCTCGTTTTAATGTTATCGTTTAACCAATCTCTTTATTGCAAAAACCGCTAAACTGAAAGCATAACAAACTATACACCCCATAAACCGCGGCCATTTTTCAAATTTGCATATATTGGCGTTGGCGCAGCTGCTCATTCTGCCCCTCCCATCTACACCCGGATTTTTGGTTATTTTCAACCCCTATCTTATCGAAACATGTGTTAAATCCTTGTTAAGATAAATAAATCCTTATAAAGAACAAGGTCGTAAAAAACATAAACGGAACATGAGAGGTTACTCTACTAACGGAAGGGGACGTTAGGACAGCCTGACTTACGTCACCTCACCAAACAGCCTCAGCATCACGCGGTGAGGAATTGTAGATTTGCCAAGCCACGGCTCGCCTAAGTACGCCCGCGTGGCAATCTTTTGCTCCCAAAAATGCGAGACTACAGAAATTCCCCAGTCAATTGTGTAATATTGATGAAATGAAGGGGGAAAACGCTTCAGCATTTTTATCGTACCGCCTGTATCCCCAGCTTTTCCGCCAGAAAGCTCATGCGAATTTGCTCCGCCTTTCCGACAAAAGTGAGGAGTTGAAGGCTTTCTCTTTTTTATTTTACAATTTCAAAAACAGTACCTTGGTTATAATCCGTCACATTCATAGAGCCATAAACCCCTAAATATAGTCTGGTTTGATCAAGATTCGTTCCCAAACTAGCATAAAAAGCAGATTGGGACCCAAAATCATAATTGCTTTCAATAACACTAAAGTCATTTCGTTTACAATCTGTTCTTACCCTGGTATAAGCTAAAGCCCCTCTAACCGGAGGCCCAGATCCTTGCCGGGCAAAATCGGTGAACACAACGCTTCCCTTTAAATCGGGGATTCCATTCCCCATATAGGGTTGGACTCCTGTAAGTGCAGTTCCTTCAAACTTATCGGGTCGGGGATCTTTATGAAAATAACTGGTTAGAGGCTGAAGACGCCGAACTGAAGTTTTTACTGCATCATTGTAATAAGCAATTGTTTTCTCATCCAGAGTTGGATTTGTAGAGCAGCCCCTTATAAACGAAGTAGGAAAAGCACCTTCCCACCCTCGCCAGCCAAAGTTTATAAATCCTTCTTGGTCAGGCTCAGAATTCATTAAAGAAGCTTGAATAAGCTGAGTAACCGGTATTGGTTTATAATGAACGAATGAAAAAATCGACTCTACAAGATCCTGTCCGACATTTCCCGCATATTTGATATACTGATGATTAAACCTTTGAAATGAAATGCCAGGTATATTGCGTACCCCTTTTGCAATTACCGTAAGCATTTCCTGGATAGGTACGGGAAGTTCGTTGAAACGTGTGACTACGGGTGGATTATAGATAGATGTATCCTTAGCGACATCAATTTCAATTATTTTACCTGCGATTTCCATATCATCCTGGCTTAAATTAAATGGATCATAGCCTGATCCGCCATCTCCGGTTGTTAAAACAAGTTTTCCTGTTTCAGGTGAAAAGTTTAAGCTATTGACACCATTATGATTAAAAAATGGTCTTCTTAAATGAAGTAATGTCCGCCGTTGTTGAGGTTGACCACTCGATGTTAAAATCCATTCTTCAACTGTATCAATATGGTCATATTGAATTTCTCTATTTATCCACTTGAGGTTTAAGGTTCCGGGGTCACACGGGTTAGGCTTAAAAAATTCAGGAAGAGCACCTTGACTTGCAGCTTCTGAATCAGGAAGAGCACCTGGACCTTGTGTTCCAGCTACTGAATAATGAAGATAAAACAGACCGTTATAATAAAATTGAGGATGAAACGCCAGCCCTAGCAATCCCCGTTCATCATATCCGCCACCAGAAACACCTTGTTTTATGATTCGCGAGCGAATATCTAAAAAAGTCCTTATTACTCCGTCACCTATGTAAAAGATCTCTCCTACCTGGGTCGCAATAAATAATCTTTCGATTGAGTCACCCGGAAGTATAGTTGTTTTCAAAACAGTGGGTAAATTTATCTTACTAACAATGGGCCGTAAACTAACTTTAACTTTTATCAACTAACATAACACTCCTTATTATTGCTTTTCTAATGAGAATATGATTAGAACTGTTCTATTATGTTAGCTCTAATCCAGCATGATTCTTAATTTCTTAAAACAAATAAGACTGATCTCAACCCATAACCAGCAATAGAAAAAGGAAAAGAAATAGATATACACGATATTTATGATGGTAATAGCCGACCCGATCGACGGCCCAAATAGAGGGAATCGAAACCCATATAACAGAATAGCTATACCTGCAAACAAAAGGAAAGAAGCTAAAGCAAGGATGGTTATCCGTTTTTTTAGGTAAACGAATCCGGCCCCGATGCCGAGTCCTAATAACCCTGTTGTAAAGGGAAATACAATAATTTCACTTGGTTGAATAATCATCAACAATACTATGCTTAACAAATATGCCAGCAACCCTGAACGGATGGAGTAGATTGTACCTAATACAATAGGCGCCGTGGCAATAGGGCTAAAAAGGTAGCCAACTCCGGGCATAAACCCGCCTGCCGATTGAAAAATGGCCGCCAGTGCACCTAAGAAAGCGGTAAAGGTCATTTCTTTTGTTTTAGAGGATGTACGATGAAAATATTGGCGGAGGTCAAAGGCGTCCTTATTCGCAGAATGAAACCAAAACATGAACCATTTTTTCATCTCATCACTTCCTAAATGACTTTTTGCAATTCATAAATGATCGTGATCATGATAAGGAACAAGATTACGATGGCTGTGATTCCATCACGCCAACCCATTTGATGCGTCGTACGCCAGTTCCTTTCTACTCCTCCTCGATAGCAACGTGATTCTAAGGCAAGGGCCAATTGTTCCGCACGGCGTATTGTAAATAACATGGATAGAACGATCAAGGAAACGAATGATTTCATCCGATTTGCCATATTCCCTTGATTAAAACCGGATCCTCTAGCTGTTTGCGCTTTGACGATGATATCGAGTTCTTCCAAAAATGTAGGGATAAAACGAATGGAGACGGTAAGCATAAAAGAGAATTGTTCACTTGGAAAGCCTAGACATTGCAGCGGGCGAAGAATCCTTGCAAAACCAAACGCCAATTCCATAGAGGAAGTGGTGAGTGTCAGTAGGGAAGTGGAAAAAATCAGTAAACTGAATCTGGCTGGAAGCAAAATAGCTGACTGAATACCTTCACTGTAAATCTCAATGGGTCCTACGGACCCAATCAGATAGCCTTCTTGATAGCTCACCAATGATATCAATCCAATAAAAGTGATGAGCGGCAACACCACTTTTAGCCCCTGCCATAAAAAATAAAAGGAAAGGCGCGCAATACCGAACAGCACTAGTAATACAGCCGATTGCACAATCACGATGGAAATCGAATTTGTCACAAAAATCAAAAGAATATATAAACATACCCCGACGAGCTTTGTGCGGGGATCTAATCGGTGAACAAAACTTTGTTTATGAATATATCGCCCAATAAGTAAGTGTTCAAACAATCTGTTTATTCCCCCCGGGATTTTCTGAACAAATGAATGATGTGGTCTATCAATTGCTGTTCTTTCATGACTTGACCAGGAATTCTAATTGGCAATATTTTATTTGCTTCCCGTATAAAGCGAAGCTGCGGCGTCATGACAATACCGGCACGGCATAAATCCTGTAACCTTGCTAGCACTTCGCAAGGCTTCATATCTGCGGACACCTTTCCTTGTTCAAACACTACAATGCGCTCCGCGTATTCAAGCGCTTCCTCCAAGCGGTGAGTAATGTAAATAATAGTTATGTGTTCTTGTTCATGAAGCCGTTTTATCAATGAAAGCAAATCGACTCGCCCTTTCGGGTCAAGAGCGACTGTGGGTTCATCCAATATTAAGATTTTAGGATTTGTAATTAATGCTCCCGCCAGTGCAACGCGCCGCATTTGACCCCGGCTTAACCGAAAAGGCGAACGATTCTTTATCTCTTCATAAGATAACCCAACGAATTCCATCATCTGTCTAACGAGGGAAGACAGATGTTTTTCTTCATGATGAAAACGTTGCAGTCCGTAACTGATATCGTCAAATACGTTCTCTCCAACCACCTGATGTTCCGGATATTGAAATACATACCCGACTTCAGACCGTAAAAAATACAGGTCTTTATGCTTGTGAATGATACGGTATGAGCCCACTTTTACTTCTCCTTGGTGAGGAAAGACCAAACCATTAACCATTTGTGCAAAGGTTGTTTTTCCGGAACCGGCTAAGCCCATTACTGCAACAAACTGGCCCGGAGGAATGTCCAATGATATTCTGTTTAGAGCACGGTGTTCGAATGGATTTCCACGGGCGTGCCAATAACTTACGTTTTCAAAGCTGATATGCATATCTGCTTCACCAACTGATCGGGTGTAATTGCATTCCGGATCTCATCATATCCGCTTTCCATAAGCGAATCCCGAATACGTACCGCAAAAGGCGGAATTAGACCAGCCTCTTTCATCATGATCGTATTAGCAAGGATCTCGCCAGGCTTGCCTTCCAACTTCACCATGCCATCCTGTAATACAATGATGCGCTCACAGCCATAAAGGTCTTCCATTTCATGCGTAATTTGCACGATGGTCGTTCCTTGTTGATGTAAGTCAGACATCATTCGGTATAACTCCTGAGCGTCTTTCGGACTTTGCATCGATGAAGCTTCGTCAAAAATGACAGCCTTTGGTTTCATGGCTAAGACCCCCGCAATGGCGAGCTTTTGTTTTTGACCGGGTGACAGCGTATGAGGGGATTGATTTTTCAGAGGGTACAGTTGAAATTGGTCCATAACTTCGGTTAGTCGTTTATCGATCTCCACCGGGGGAACCCCTATATTCTCAAGACTGAATGCAATATCATCCTCTATCGTGTTTCCGACAATTTGTGAATCGGGGTTTTGAAACACAATACCCACCATCCGGCGAATTTCCCACAGATCATTTTCATTACAAGGATTTCGACCAAAGAAATGGATCTCTCCTCGCGTAGGAATGAGAAGACCGTTCATTAACTTCGCAAGGGTTGATTTGCCGGAGCCGTTGCTTCCCACGATGGCTACCCATTCACCCGGGAAGATAGAAAGGTTAATTTCCTGTAACGCCCAGTTATCGTTTTTGCTATATTGATAGAAGATATTTTTAAGGTTTATCATTGTTTTTTCGTAGCCTCCCCCTGAAAAAGAAAAACTTCTTAAATATTCAATTGTTTTATTATATTTATGGGTTCGGTTGATTAACCCTTTTTATTATAGAATTCAATCAGTAGGGCATGGATAAATGCCTGCAGAGAGCGGAAAGAAGCTGAGCGGTGCTCGCAGGCAACAACGGTCATGAAACGGGAATGAGGGGCGCATAGGCCCTAACCCCTAACCCTATCTGTCGATTTTTACACCCTAAAACACACGAAAGCCCTCATCCTTATTCAAGGTGGGGGCTTAGTTTTATATATGCGGATGCGGGGGGAGGCGTTTTGCCGCCCCGTTTACGCAGCATTCTCTACAGTTGCATTTGCTGCATCACCCATCCGATTGACTTGGTTATCCTTCATCCCGATTAAAATTTCCCGTTCGTATTATTCCATTGATCCTGCGGCGGAATTGTCTCGATGACATCCCAGTGCTCGACGAGCTTGCCATTCTTCAACCGAAACAGATCATAGATGGAATTAGGGCTGCCGTTAAAAGTTCCTGCGCTTACGACCAGTACGAAATCGCCTTCGCCGATGACCATATGGATCTTATCGATGCTCGCCGAAACGCCTTGTTCGGCCATTCCCTCAAACGCCTTCATCACTGTCGACAAGCCATCCCCGAACATCGGGTTATGCTGGGTGTAGTTTTCTCCGTCGATATAAGCGGGCATCGCCGCAATATTGCCGCCTATAAATACATCTTCCGCAAACTTCCGGACAAACGCCTTGTTTCCATCCGTTTTGTCCAAATCCGTTATTTCCGTCGTTCCGTCTACCATCGTATGACCGCTCGGATTCGGCTCGGCAAACGGCTGCAAGTTATCCCAGTGCTCCACGATTTTCCCGTTCTCGAAACGGAAGATATCGAATACGGCGGATTTCGAGCCGAACAGGTTCACAAGCGAATGAACGGCTACGTAATCGCCGTCTTCAATAACCCGTGCGATATCATAGGTTACGCCCGCTCCTTTCAATTGACCGATTGCCCCGACCAAAGCCTCTCTTCCGCTCGGAAAAGCAAGATTGTGCTGAATGTATTTGTCGGCGCTGATCCATTTCAGGGCTGCGGCAGAGTCTCCTGTTTCAAAGCTTTTTAACACCTCTACCGCTTTATCTTTATTCCTTGTTTCAATCGATACAGATTTGACGGATGCATTCCATGTTACCCGTTTGCCTAACGCTTGCCCGATAAAATCCGCAGGCACATAGGTTTTTCCGCTTCCGGAAACGAACGGCGCAACGGACAACTGCACTGCCTTTCCGCCGATATTTGCCTCTGTGCTGCCTATGCGAATATATATGTTCGTATCGCCTTTTTGCAGCGTGACGCTTTTTTCCGGCGTGCTCCAGACGATATCTGCTGCTCCGAGCTCTTCCGCAACGACTCTGAGGGGCAGGAACACTTGTTTGTTCTTGACGATCGGGGCATCCGCGTAAGCCTCCTCCGACCCGTCAATGACGATTTTAATCCCGTTATCCGTCTTTGCATCCGCTGCTGCAGTCATGGGCAGCGAAGCGGACACCGATAATAAACCGATCAGCAGCATAGAAGCGACTTGTTTCTTCATCGTGTAACCTCCAAAAATGTTATTATGAGTATTTTTGTAACCGAATCAGTTACATCTAAGCGAAAAAAACGACCGGCGTATCCAAAAAATCCGGACTGCCGTTTTTCGGGTTCACTCCTTCCAGTTGTTTTGTTACAATAGTAGAATAATAGATACCCGGAATTTGAACAAGTACTATTATAATTAATAGATAGTATCAAAAACCATAGTATTGGAGCGATACAAATGGCCAAGTACGGCGAGGAATTTTTGAAGTGTCCGGTATTTACGGCGCAAAGCCTGATCGGCGGAAAGTGGAAGGTTTATATTTTGTGGACGCTGCATGACGGAGCAAAACGGTTCAGCGAAATTAATCGGTCGCTCCCTCACGTCACCCAATCGATGCTTACGAACACGCTTCGCGACCTGGAGAAAGACGGCTTGATCCACCGCGAGGTGTTCCGGGAAGTACCGCCGAGGGTGGAGTATTCCCTCACCCCGATCGCCTGGAAGTTGATTCCCCACCTGGAGCAGCTCGTCGAATGGGGCGTCGAATATATAAGCCACATGGGCACGATGGACGAGGAAGCGGCGAAACCGGACCTCCCTCAGAGCAAAAGCACGGAAAAAGAATAAGAGCATGAAATCAGCCTGTCGGCATGGCCGTCAGGTTTTTTTGTCTATCAAGATGATATGATGATATACGTAAATAATATATTGACTTTTAAATGATATGCCATTAAATTGGTAATGAAAGCGCTTATAATTAAGGTTTATGGAGGCGGTCATACGGCATGACCGGACCGTCTTCGGCTTGCCCGTGGAATTTATTTTGAACGGAGGTTAATGATGTGATGAGATTGAAGAAGAAAATCCTGTCTCCTATGATCGTGCTTACCGCGGCGGTTTCCCTCATTTGGTCATCCCTATTGCCCATTGGGGCAGAACGGACGCAGGCATTCGCCGCATCCGATGCGGATACGGCGATCAAGGCATTTAACGAGATGTTTTGGGATCCGGCCGCAAAGACCTTCTGGAGTAATTCGAATCGCAACGGCCATCAAGGCTTCTGGGTGGAAGCGGAGCTTTGGGAAATGGTCATGGACGCCTACGTTCATACGTCGGATCCTGAATTGAAAGCCAGTCTGAGGACCCAAATCGACGATATATTCGACGGCGCGGTAGCCATGCATGGCGAGGACTGGACGAACAACCCGTTCAACGACGATATCATGTGGTGGGCCATGGGTTCCGCCAGAGCTTATCAATTAACCGGAGAACAGAGATACTTGGACAAGGCCAGCTATTATTTTGACTTCGTATTCGATACCCAATGGGACGACGGGTTTGCGGGCGGCGGCATCTGGTGGCTGAATTCCGAGCATCATACGAAAAATTCCTGCATTAACTTCCCGGCGGCGCAAGCGGCAATCTATATGTATAACATTACGCAGGATGAACATTATTTAGATGCGGCCGTCCGTATTTTCAGCTGGGGCAAAACGATGCTATCGGACGGGAATGGAAAAATATACGACCGGATCGAGGTCGATAACGGCGTGCAGGGCGGCGCGACCCATTACAATCAGGGCACTTACATAGGGGCGGCCGTCGGGCTCTATCAAGCAACCGGAAACGCGCTGTATTTGGACGATGCCGTGAAAGCGGCGAGCCATACCATGAATCATATGGTCGACGCCAACCGGATCCTGAACTATGAAGGGCCGAATGGAGATTTAAAAGGCGGAAAAACGATTTTAATGCGGAATATGGCTTATCTGCAGAAGGCTCTGGATGAACAAAGCGAAAGCAAGTATACGGCGTTTAGCAGCGAGTTCGACTACTGGCTTGCCTTCAATACCGAGATGGCGTGGAGTCACCGGAATGCAAGCAATATCGTCGATGGCAACTGGGCGGGGCAGCTGCTGGCCGGAACCTACGAATCATGGTCATCGTCCGGCGCCGTCGAAGCTTTGTCGGTGATCAAACCGGTCGATGTCGAGCTGCAATATGCGGCAAAGAATGCTTACAATAAGATCGAGGCGGAAAAATACAATGTCGGAACCGGTTTTGTAATGGAGGGCTCCGTTGAAGGAACGTCCCAGCTCGGAGGCATTCAGCCCGGCTTCTATGCCGCGTATAAAAATGTGGATTTCGGCGCTGAAGGCGCAATAGGGTTCATTGCCAGAGCAGCCAGCGGAACAAGCGGCGGCCAAATCGAAATCCGGCTTGATTCCTTGCAGGGCCCCAAGGCCGGCACCTTGAACGTTGAAGGAACGGGCGGGTGGAACAACTACTTGGATGCGGTCACTCTTCTGAAGGATGATGAAGGAAATACCGTTACCGTAACGGGAATCCATGATGTCTATTTATTGTTCAAGAAAACAAACGACGACTATCTATTTAATCTAAACTGGTTCAGATTTACCGCAACGGATCCGACCGAAACGGACCCGTACGCGAAGCTGAAAGCCGGAAATTACGACGGCAGTTCGGGTCTTAGCAAAAATGAAAACGGGGGCTATCTGGACAGCATTCACGACGGCGCTTATGCCTCTTATACGGGAATAGACTTCGGAGCGGGCGCCGCAGGCATTACGCTCCATGTGTCGAGCGGCAATCAAGGCGGCACGGTTGAAGTGAAGCTGGACAGTCTGAACGGTCCGACGGTAGGCGTCATAGAGATTCCGGCACTCGGAGATTGGAATAAGTGGGTGGACGTCATGTCTCCGATCGATCAAACGGCGGCGGCGGGTATCCATGATGTCTATCTCATCTTCCACGGCAAGGACGGGAGCGACTTTCCGTGTAATTTGGACTGGTTTACTTTTACGACCGTAAAGGGGAAAGCAAGGGATGCCTTAGGTAAGCTGGAGGCGGAAGACCATACAAGCGGTTCGGGCTTCGGCAGGGAAAGCGGCGGCGGGCAAATGTATCTGGCGGGCATATACGGTCCCAATAACCCGTATGCCATGTACAACTACATTGACTTTGGCAGCACGAGTCCTTCCAAATTCAACGTGCAAGCAGCAAGCGCCACAAGCGGGGGGACGATTGAAGTCAGAATCGGCGGCATGAACGGTCCGGTTATAGCGACCGCCGCCGTATCAGGTACCAGCGGATGGCAAAATTTCAAGGTCTTCTCGGCGGACGTAACCGCCCCCGTAACGGGCAAGCACATCGTCTTCCTGTTGTTTAAGGGCAGCGACTGGTTGTATAACTTCGACAAATTCACGTTCGGTGATCCGGCTGTGTTTACGGCTCCGACCCCAACGCCGGATCCGGAGGTCGACAACATTCCTCCCGGCGAGGTGGAGAATATCCGGGTGATTCGCGGAGACGATCATTTCAAGCTGAATTGGGATGGGCCTTATGATACGGATGCCGTTAAAACGCAAATTACGCTTTTCAGCGATGGGCAGCAGGTCGGGAACGTCCTTGAAGTGAAAAGAGGCATTCAAACCGCGATGATCTCAGGCATCGAACCAGACAAGGCGTACTCCATTTTCATAAGAAATGTGGATGCATCGGGAAATGCGTCGAACGGAATCACGGTCAATGAAGAGGCGGCACTTCCTTCTTACACGATTTCCGCAAACGGGAATGAATTGAAGGATGGAGATACGTTCGAGGATTACGCGCCTTTAATCTTTAAAATAGGGAGCAGCCTATCGGCGATCGTTACGGCTATGATCACCATTGACGGCAAGGAATATCCAACGAAAGAAGAGAGCATTAACATCGACTTGGCTGGAAATCTTGGAGCTAAGACGGCAACCGTTACGATCGAGGATCAATCGGGCAACAAACTTACGAAGACGATCGGTTTTCAAGTTGTAACGAGTGTAAATTCCATTCAGCAATTAATGAAGCGCTACGAGGCTTCGGGAGATGTAAGCGGACCCCTCGTGAACCAGCTCGCGAATTCGCTTAAGCAGGTTCAGCATCATCTGGATAAAGAGAGTCCTGAAGAAGCAGTTAAGCATATGGGCGACTTTGTCAAACATTTAAATAATGCAGCCATGAGCCCTAACGTGACAGAAGGCGCCAAATCCGTTCTGAACACGGATGCGGAAGCGCTCATCCGGCTGTGGAATGATTGATAGAGCGCAATAGCACACTTCGGCGAATTGTGGTTTTCACAACCGCGATTCACCTCCAACAAGCAAAACCCGACCGTATGAGGTCGGGTTTTTGCTTAAGAGATTTGGCCGCGAATTTCGCCATCCGGGTTTTGTTTGGTGTGGACATTGACGTAGGCGTTGTTTCTATTAATCTCGCGGACGAGCTCGGCGATTGTTCTTCCGCTGAGAGGACCGACTAAGCTGCTTGCGGTTAATCGTCCGAGGACAACTCCTTTCCTTACGGTAATGCCGAATGCCGAGGGGCCGAACAGGGAGGCGACTACGGGGCCGTTCACTCCTTTTGGCCCAAGATGGATATGAGCCTCGGTTACACGTCTAATATCCCGGACGACCAGCTTAAATAACAAGGTGTCTCCTGCGCGATTAAGCTGAAATAAAGCATTTCCTGAAGCAATCGTCCTTACGGGTGGCACCTCGTTTCTTCCACTCAAGATAGCTCTAAACTTTTTGATGCTCCTCACCTCGCTTTTATTGAACTCTAAGAGTTTATAAGTTTTACGCTTATAAGCGCCTAGAATTCTCCGCGAAACGGTCGGCTGACTCTCTTAAGAAAGCCGACAGGCGTTTCTGCTTGATAGAGCATCGTATGCTAGATTGATAGATTCGGTCCGTTCATTTGTCCCGCGTTTATGATTTTTTTTGCCCTTTCCTTTAATCGCTTAACGTCGATCCGGTCTCGAGGAATGTCTTCATGCCCGAAAGGACGATCGGCAGTCCGTTCTCGAGGATCTCGGCAGTGCGGGCAGACTGCTCGAACTCGTCGTGCACGACGGTTACGAGGGTCACGCCGGGAAGCTCGGCATGCGGATCGATCTCCCACGTCATGCGGGAAGGGGCATCGCCGGCCGCATCCGGGAACGAGAGAAAGCGCCAGCTCAACACCAGCCTGCGCGGCGGTTCGATGGCAAGAATGACGCCCTCCGCTTTCTTCTCATCCGCGTTCCAGAGCTCGAACGGAGACTCATTTTCCCAGGTAGAGCGGATCGCGCAATTGAACCAGAACTTCGACGTCTTTACAGGGTCGGTGAGCGCTTGCCATACCTGCTCGGGTTTCGCTTTAATGGCGATCCGGTTTACATGCCGGGGTTTGTTTTCCATATTCGGTTCACGCTCCAAGTCGTTTTGTAGTGCCGTTAATCCGAATGCCCACGGCTCGGCGTACTTGCTTACCCAACGGTCATAAATTTGGCGGATGGGCACGGCGTTCAAATAATGCAGCTTTTCCCGGCCTACTTTCCTCGTCGTAATGAGCCCGGCTTCCTCCAGGATGTTCAAATGCTTCATGACGCCGAATCTGGACATGTCGAGCGGCGCGCACAGCTCGTTGAGCGAACGTCCGTCCGAAGCGTGAAGCTGATCCAGGAGCGTGCGGCGGCTAGGATCCGAGAGCGCCTTAAATATGTCGTTATTCAATCGGAACACCTCCATCTACAGCCTGAATAAAGTTTCTTTGAAACACTTGACATGTGACCATAAGGTAACGTATCATAAATACGATAAGAGTGACTATATAGTCACATGTTATCACAAACCGGACTGTTTGTCAGCCGGCGGCATGCGGTCTCGGCCATCCCATTTTAAAAAAGAGAGCGAAAGGTGATGTTGAATATGAACATGATGATGATCGCGGGCAGTAACCGTACAAATGCATCAAGCACGTGTCTTCTACGGTATATCGAAGGCTTATTGAAAAATCGTAAAATATCGGTCACGTTAGTTGATTTACGGGAACAGCCGCTGCCGTTTTTTTCGCCAGATGAACAGGAGCTTCATCCAAATGTCCAGCGTGTGCTGGAAGCCGCCTCGAACGCGGACGGATTGATCCTTGCGACTCCGGAATATCACGGCTCCGTATCGGGGCTTCTAAAAAACGCTTTGGACTATATGAACGCAGGACATGTAGCAGGTAAGGCGGTGCTCTCCGTAAGCTCCGCAGGCGGCCCGGTGGGCGTAAGCTCGCTTACGCATCTGCAGACGATCGTGCGTAATTTGCACGGCGTGAATTGTCCGGAGTGGATCTCGATCGGGTATGGATCGAATGCTTTTGACCCGGATGGCGCCCCGTTGGATGAAGGTATGAGAAGCAGAATCCAAAACGCAGTCGAGCAATTCGTGGAACTGACTGGCATGCTTGCGGCCAAGGCTGCGGCAGCGAACTGACGGCACGGCGGCATTGGCCGCAGCAGGCTTACAGGTAATTAAGGCAAGTCAGGCGGCAAACAACAAAGGAGAGGTTGGGTTTGGCCATGAACGCATTGGAACGGAAAAATGTTGAAGCGGTAACCGCGTTTATTGAAAATGAAGCGAATCACGGCGAGCTGTACCGCACCGATCAGTTTTTTGCCCCGCAAATCACGGAGGCCTTTACGGATCGGAGCTGCGCCGTGGACGAAATTCTAATCCAGGGAGATAAGGTAACGGCAAGAATTCTGATTACAGGCACGCATACAGGTTCGTTTGCAGGCAATTTGCCTACGGGCAAGGCCGTGAAGGTCACACAGTTCCGTGAATTCCGCGTTGTGGATGGCGAAATTATCGAGCATCGGGGATGGTTCGATACGGGAACGCTTTTGCATCAAATTCAGGCGGTTAAGCAATAACGACAAAGGAGATGGATCATGATGAAGACAATAGAGCAGATGAATACGGAGACGGTAACCGCATTTATCGAGGACTTCTGGAACCGGAACGACTTGAATAGCGCCGATCAATATTTATCCGACGATTACCAAGAGCTCAGTTATCATTCCAAGGAAGGCTTGAAGCAGTTCGCGGCGAATATTCTGGCGGCTTTTCCCGATAAACGCTACACGGTGGAAGACATCATCGCCCAAGAGGAGAAGGTCCTTGTCAGAATGAAGGTGAAGGGCACGCATAAAGGGATGTTTTTCGGAAACCAGCCCACGGGGCATACCATCGATGTCACGCTGTACCGTCAATATCGGGTCTTCGACGGTAAGATTGCCGAGCATCGCGGCTGGATCGATATGGTGACGATGTGGAGCCAGATACGGGGGGAATAGGGGCTTGTATACGAACCCGACCGCACAAGGTCGGGTTTTTTAAGTTAGGATGTAAAATAAACCAAGTCATTGACGTTTGTCTCAAAAAAACATATCATCAATTGAGAATGATTATTAATTACTGTTAAAGAAAAGGGATTATCTTAAGTATGTCTATAAAATGGATCATGCGTCTGTCGGCTATTGCATTGCTTGCTGTTTTTATATGGATGACATGGCGGTGGTTCGATAAGGATCAATGGCTGGGCGATCTACTTTTGCTTGTAAAGCAGCCGCAGTGGCTTATGTTCATGTTTACGGCCTATTTGCTGTCGTTCGCTCTGAAGGCGGAGGCTTGGCGAAGGTATACGGGAGCAAACGAACGCTTTAGCATCTTTTTTCATGGCATCATCTACAGTTTGCTGATAAACCATTTGCTGCCGCTAAAAGTCGGAGACATTGTCCGTACCGGTTTTTTGAAGAAAATGGCCAATAAAACATGGGACGAAGCGCTGTATTCGGTAACCGTCATGCGTTTGCTCGATATGCTCGTTTTATGCCTCTATGCCGGCGCGGGCATCGTTTGGCTGGGTCTACCATCCTCTTGGCTATGGGTCGCCGTATTGCTGGCAGCAGCAGTCCTTCTGGCTGTTTGTTTCAAGCTACCGGTCATAAAAAAAATACCGCTGATACAAAAACACTTGGCGCATTTCAAAGCAACGATGCTCTCGGGCAAAGGGCTGTTCATCATGGCTGCGTTAGCAGTAAGCTGGATTTTAGAAGCGGGCGTTATTTTCGGCATTTCCAGCATACTCGGGCTGAATCTGGGTGCCGTCCCCCTCGTTTGGGCCAACAGCATGACGATTGCCGGACAAGTCTTTCATATTACGCCTGGAGGAATTGGTACGTACGAGAGCACATTAAGCGGTTCGCTCGCAGTGCTCGGAATAAACGGGAGGGAAGCATACGGGGCGGCGATTTTGTCGCATGCGTTCAAATTTGTGTTCGCCTTCGGAATGGGAGCTTATTCCCTGCTTCGCATGCCGCTCGGCTGGAGGGAAGCGAGAATATGGATCAAGGAAAGAAGAACAGCAAAGGAATGATTTTATTATGAAAAAGGCATCCCCGTTTGAAATTGTGGCTGCGAGATGTTGGAATCTGTTGAATGAAGGTAAACCGTTCACCCCGATTTTTGTGCTCGGCGTTTTTCTGCTTTATCGCATAGGAGAGTGGTCCGATCCTTCGTTCTGGAGCGCGGCAGGACTCGGGCTGTTGGTAACGTTACCTTTTTTCGTTATTTATTACTGTTTTGATTTTCCTCTATTGCTTCGCAACTATTTGTGGCTGCCCCTCATAGCCGCGCTGCTCGTCTGGGATCATGGGAGCCTTTCCCTTTATTTGCTTGCGCTTGGCCTATTCTTTTTTTTCACCGTCTATTTTTGGGGCACGTTCTATTACCATTTACGGATCGGCACGTCATGGTGGAATTTTACCCGTTTCTGGAAGCTGGTGCTGAAGAACAGCGATTCGACCAGCGGTAACGCGCAGGAGCAGATGCCGAAGTTTTTGCTGCTGCTGTTGATTTGGAATCATTTTTATTCTGTTTTTTATCCTACCGGTTCCGTTGCAGTTGCCCCGCATCTGCTTGCGCCGGCTATATTTGCCGTATGCTTATGGCTATACAGCTACGTGCTTCATGCGAATCTGTTCGATTGGAAGCCGGCGGAGGATTCTCCGCTAACGGATAAGTCGGGCTGGCCGGAGACGGCTGTAAACGAGAAAGTAATCGTCATTGTTATTGACGGCATGCGCAAGGAACGGTTCGAAGAAGCGAATGCGCCTTTTCTGAAGAAACTAAGGGCCGAAGGAACCGAGTATGCCCAAATGGAAACGGTCTATCCGGCGCGTACGGTCGTTTGCTTCTCATCGATGTTCACGGGCACGTACCCTCGCGAACACGGCATTCGGTCGAACATGGTGTGGAAGCTCGGCATCAAGGTAGAAAGTATTTTCGATTCGCTCCGCAAGGTCGGCAAAACCGGCAGGCTGCTGGGCATCGCCCATTTGATCGATTCAATGGGAAGCGACGTGGAAAGCGTTACGGCCGTGATGCATAACGACGCTGCGGACCGGAATATCATCGAGCGCGCGAAACGAATCATGGACGAGCAAAATCCGGATTTGCTGGTGGCTCAGTTGATTGGCGTCGACCAAACCGGACACAGCAGGGGCGTGCTTTATGATGAATATTTGCAGAAGATCGAGGAAGCCGACCGTTTAATCGAAGAGTTCGTAGACTGGTTGGATAACCGCGGTATGATGAAGAATACGACGCTGCTTATTTGCGCGGACCACGGACAGGCTGACGGTATCGGCGGGCACGGCCACCTTGATGAAGGGGAGCGATTTGTGCCGTTCTTTCTGCACGGTCCTTCAATCAAGAAAGGTCTACGCATCGAAGAGAAGCATTCCCTCATATCGATTGCTCCGACTTTAGCTTATTTGCTTGGAGCTCCGGTTCCAAGCAGCAGCAGAGGTACAGTGCTCTCGGAGTCCATGAAGACAAACGCGGATCGGGAAAGGAAAACATCATGAGCAAACAGAAGATTGTCGTCTTCATGCCGGCGCACAACGAAGAAAGCAATATCGCGAGCGTAATTGCCAGAGTCCCGAGAAATTTTCATTCGCATTACACGATAGAAGTGCTTGTCATTGACGATGGCTCCACGGACGACACGGCGGCTGTTGCGAAACAGGCGGGAGCCGACCGTGTTGTTTCCTTTCCCCGCAACCGCGGTCTTGGTGCTGCCGTTCGCGAAGGCTTGGCGGAATGCTGCAGAATGGATGGCGCTATCGGGCTGATGATCGACGCCGACAATGAATACCCGCCCGAGCAAATTCCCGACGTTCTCGCGCCGATTATTGCAGGCAGCGCCGATTATACCTTTGGCTCGCGATTCAAAGGCCAGATTCGCGGGATGAAGCTGCACCGAAGGCTCGGGAACTACGTATTCACGCTGCTGCAGGCTTTGCTGCTTCGCAAATGGATTTATGACGGACAATCCGGGATGAGAGGATTTTCCCGCGAAGCTATGGAGAAGGCGGAAATTATTCACGATTATAATTATGCCCAGGTACTAACGATCAACCTGTTAAGGCAGGGATTTCGTCTTGAGGAGGTACCGATCTCCTATCAGGTGCGCACAATGGGGCAATCTTTTATTAAGTTCCGGCAATACGTGACATCCGTCATTCCTGCGATCTATATGGAAATGAGGCGTCCATTGTCCGCAAAGAGAGCAGGGGAGGCTTTGCCCCGCGAGGAGAGAGCTCATCCATGACACGTGCCGCGCTCAAAGCGGGTACGGTGTTTTTCAGCGTCATTGTTATTCTCCTATCCGTCTATTTGTCTATTCGCAATGCCAATCCAATTGCGCGTAGTTGGGACGAGGTGGATTTTGCGCTTGCTCTGTACCGGTTCGATTTGCTCGCCATGCAGCCGCATTTTCCGGGCTACCCTTATTTTATTCTCGGAGCCACCGTCATTCATCGTTGGATCCAGGACCCCGTTCAGGCATTGTCCGTATTCAACACGCTGGCGGCGTTCAGCTCGGCCATTCCGATGGCGCTGCTGGCACACCGTTTCACCGGCGGCGGGGGCAAGAGCCTGCTGTTCGCCGCGTTTGTCTTGACGAGTCCCTATTTATGGCTGATGTCGGCGCGGCCGATGTCCGAATGCGCGGGCATTGCCGTTCTGTGGTGGTTTTTATGGAGCGTACGGACAGCGATGGGACGTCCGGGCTCCATGCTGCTGCATATCGTTCCATTGCTGCTGTTTGGGCTTCTGATGGGAACACGCTTATCGTTCTTTCCGTTCGGAATTGCTCTTCTGCCGCTGTGGGCGGTCCAGTACAAGCGAAAGGGGAAGAGGGGCAGGCGGCTTTGGCTGTCCTTTGCGGCGGCTTTGTCTGCTCAGCTTGTATGGGTCGTCGGGCTGGCGCTCTCGGAGGGGACCCTGAGCGGTTTTTGGAAGCTTTCCGTTGCTTTTATTGAAGGCCATTTCTCAGAGTGGGGCGGAGGAGTCGCTTCCTCCAATATGGAGTTCGGCCGGCGTCTGACGCAGCTAATGGGTCATAATCTGATCGGACATGCGCTGCTTGGAGGATCTGCCATCGTTGGCATTCTGCTGGCACTGCTTCTGGCAGTTACCGGCATGGGACTGTGGCAGCGCCGGTTATGGCGGCACCATTTATTTTCTATGAACGGGGTTAATCGCGCCGCAGCGCAGGGAAGTCAGCCGGCTCCGGCTAAGGAACAGGCAAACCGGCAATTTTACATTTGGCTTGCTGTCTCCAGCGGCGTGTATGTGCTGTGGGCGTTATTCGGTCAAAATATCGAGAAGCCCCGACATATCGCCCCGGTGGTCGGTCCGATTCTGTTTTTCATATACTGTGCGGCTTACGTTACGGCATCGTCACTTTGGGCTGCGCGTCTGCCGGAACGACTTATCCGTTCGTCTGCCATCCCCATAGCCATTCATGTGTTGCTATTCGCACTCGTTTCCGCCCAGATAACGAGCGGGGCTAATCTGCTTCAGCGACAGGCTGCCGAGGTTCCGGCGGTTTATCAGCTTCACCGCTATGCAAGCGAGCTGAAGGAGCCCTTCTTGCTGTATACCTGGGAGGAAACGCGCGTGCTGCAATATTTGGGAGCCGATTACGAGCATCGGCGGATCTTTACCTATAAGTATTTCGAAGCGACCGCGGCCGCCAATCCAGAACGCCGTGTACTGCTCACGGATCATGTTTTGCAAGGATTCGAACAGCAAGGCGGGCAGGTGCGGGAACAGGTGAAACCGGTCGCCGTGTTCAAATCGGACCCCTTATTCGATCCGGTGTATGCTGATATTACCTTATACGAGTGGATCAAAAAATGATGACATTGTCATCATTTTTTTTGCGGTGACCTCAGAAACTATTGGATTCTTAGAGGGTAAAAGCTAAAAAATGAGATAACTGAAAGTTTGCCGAAAAAATAGCTGACACAAGTATTGACGTTTTGACCGATAATGATTATCATTTTAAATTGTGAGTGAGAAATATTATCATTGAGAGGTGTTGAGATGAAACGTTGGCTGCTATGCGTTCTTCTCTTGGTTACTGCAGCGTTACATATCGCGCCGTCCCAAGCGCTGGCCTATTCTTACGGAGATGCCAATACGGAAGATATTGCTGAAACATTCAAATTGGTAGAAGCTAATTTGGCCGGTGCATCGCCTGATTGGAAAGCTGCGGAAGAAGCTTATAAAGTCCGGAGACCGGAAATTGTGTCGCACTTCGGCGAAGCGGTGGG
Organism: Paenibacillus harenae DSM 16969; assembly: GCF_000422465.1. Classification (GTDB taxonomy): domain Bacteria; phylum Bacillota; class Bacilli; order Paenibacillales; family Paenibacillaceae; genus Pristimantibacillus; species Pristimantibacillus harenae. Next base: position 109,824 of record NZ_AULV01000018.1, read on the forward strand.
TGCAACGCTTGATAACAATTTCAAGGACAAGGACGCCAAACTGACCGTAGCCAATTTCAAAGCTGTGCTTGTGATGAATCTGGATAGACGCTTCGCTTATGCGATCAAGGGCTTCGACGATTATGCCCAAACGAAGCTGCTGCTCGCAAAAGCAAAAGCTACCTTTGATACATTGAAGCCTTATGTCAGCTCAAAGACTGACGAAATAAACGCGGCGTTCGATGCGGCACTGGAAGCGCTTGGAAATCCTGGTCTGTTCGGCGTCGGCCAGAAAGCAGCGGAACCGGACGTATTTAAGGAAAAGGTGAATTTCATTTACGGTATCGTGAAGCCCTTGTTCCCTTATAAGGCTTATGTCAAGCCTGCTGCAACTCCAAAGCCAACTGTAACTCCAAGTTCAACTGTAACTCCAAAGCCGACTGCATCCCCGAAGCCTGCTGCAACCCAGAAGCCGTCTGAAGAGCCGGCGGATATCACGGGAAGTGAAAAGCCTGCCGCAATTGCGGGGACCGATGCGGCAGCGGCTGATCAAGCATCTGAAGCGGATAACCAATCTGTTGAAGCTAATGCAGGGCAGGACGGCAACGAGTCGGACAAGGACGTCGCTGATGCTGTTACTGAAACGGATGCCGATGCTTCAGCAACACCCGTTCCTGCGGTGAGTGAGACGGTGGAAACTGCAGAGCTGAATGCCGCTGCAGGGGAGGAAGCTGCGTCAACCGACAGCAGCAGTGAAGGGGAATCCGGCGAGGAGCTTTCGGCGCATGCCCCTATGGAGCAATCCGATAAAACGAATCCTCTGGTAAGCGTATCGGTTATCAGCGGTGTTGTATTGCTGGCAGGCGGAGCCGTGTGGCTTGCCCGCAAAAAAAAATGGTTATAAAAATGATAATATGGGAGAGATTAAAATGCGCAAATGGTTAGCAATGATTTTAAGCGTTTCGCTCGTGGTATCATCCTTCTTTACGCTGGCTTCCGCTGTAAGTGCCGAAAGCAAATTCAAGATTACCGAAGATTCGGTTTTAGCGGACCGGATCAAAGCGTTTGCCGACATTAAAGCTTTGTTCACAGATAATACGGTACTCAGTGACGTAAAAGCTTTCTATGTGGATAAATTCCAAACGGAAGTGAAACGGATCGACGCGACCATCAAACCGGATGACCCGAAGATCGACGATAACATTGTACTTGTTTTGGACAATGCGATTGCTGGCTCCCTGAATGTGGGTCAAGCCAAACAGGCTGTCGATAAGGGCTTGCAGTGGTACTTCTACTTCGCTATCCGCGATCTCATTAACAACCAGGTTAGACCGGCGCTCAAAGACGGCGACATGGCGACGGCTCAAACGGCATTCTATAAAGTTGCTCAGATTTATGAAGGTGTACTTGAGTCTACCGTAGTAAAACGCGACAATTCGTACAGCCTGCACATGGCGGACATTCTGAAAGGCACGATCGAACAGCTGCTTAGCGACCTTGAAAGCGGAAATGCGGATGACTTCAACGTCCATCGTCAGGTGCTGGATAAGACGCTGATTAAAACGTTTGCGCTCGCTGTTCATACGTATGCGAAAAGCATACCGACGAAGCCGGCTGCCGATCAACCGGCTGCGCTTACCGAAGCTTACTTCTTCTTTATGCCTATATACACTTATTTGAAAGGCGGCAGCGCGGCAGACGCCGATTACATCCGCAGCGTTTTCGCATCGGGGGATGCAAGCCAAGTCAATCTCGAAAAAATTCAGGATGCAATGCAGCTGACAATGATCGGCAAAGTATCCGAGTACGTTAACCAGGCTTTTGTCAAATTGAAAGCTGACGATTTACAAGGCGCACGCGGATACGCGATGGAAGGGAACATGTTTCTTGCGTCTCAAGAAGTGTTCCTGGGTGCGGAGAAATATGCGGCAGCATCAGCTTTCGCGCAGAAATTCTCTGATGCGGTAGACAAATCCGATCTTGCGTCCGCCGAGACGAATGCTTTCCAAGTGCTAAAGTTTCTGGTGGCGAAAGACGGCGTTCAGCTGAAGATTGACGATAAAAAATACCAGATTAACGGCATGGATTATGAAGCGGATGTCGCACCTTACATCAACCCGCAAACGAGCCGCACCTTGGTACCGGTTCGCGTAATCGCAGAGGCGCTGAAGGCGGAGGTCAGCTATGACGACGCTCTCAAGAAGGTAATCATCGTGAAAGACGGCAAAACGACCGAGCTTAAGCTCGGTTCGGATGAAATTGTGCAAAACGGTCAAGTCAACGCGGATGTGAAACTGGACCAGCCTGTTGTCGTGAAGAACGCCAGATCGTTTGTTCCGCTGAGGGCAGTGGCTGAGCTGTTTGGCAATAATGTGTTTTATAGTAAAGGCGAAATCATTATCCTTCGCTAAGCGAATTGGAAGAGGAAGACACTTGCGTCTATTGGCGCAGGTGTCTTCCTTATAAATGTGACTGTAGAAGGCAGGAGATGGAAGCATGGATTTACAGGCGTTTTTGATCACCTTTCGCGAAGCGCTGGAAGCCATATTGATCGTAGGGGTAATACTAACCTATCTGACCCGGATTGAACAAACGCGTTGGCATAAATGGGTTTGGGTCGGAGTGGTGCTTGCTTTGGCCGCAAGCTACGGCGTTGCGCTGGCCTTCCAGATTATATTTACCGGATTCGCGAGCATGGGCAGCCAAAATTATTTGAAAATCGGAATCATGCTTGTGTCCTGCGGTTTGCTGACCCATATGGTTATGTTTATGAGCCGTCAGGGCGACATGCAGGGAAAAGTGCAAAATAAAATCGCATCTATATTAACCGTAGGCGGCGTCGTTAATATGGTGCTTCACTCTTTTCTCGTGGTCGTGCGAGAGGGTGTGGAAACGGTCTTTTTCTTTGCCGCGATTACGGGAGGGGATATCCAGAAAGCGCTTGAAAGCTGGGGCGCGCTGGGAGGACTTGTTTTAGCCTTGGTCGTCGGGTATCTTTTTTTCAAAGGAACCAAAAAAATCAGCCTGCGCACGTTTTTCAGAATTACGTCCGTGTTTCTCATGATGATTTCGGCAGGGCTTCTGGTGCAGGCAGTCGGTATTATGCAGGATATTGGCATGATGGGCAGCATTTTTCGGACAGCTGGAGGGGAGATCGGAGAGGTTTATAATATTACGGCATTCATGCCGGAGCATCCGATCGACGAAACGCAATATATCCGCGATACCGGCAGCCGGCCGTTAATCAACGGACAAGTCGGAATTTTCATGAAAGCTTTTTTGGGTTATACCCAGAATCCTTCCGTGGAGGAATTTTTGTTGTATTGGGGTTATTATTTCTTTCTGTTTGTTCTGTTGGCCGTTCAGCGAAAACGGATTGTGATAGAAGCAGTCGAAAAATCAGCAGCCTAATATGGAGCGTGAACTGAAAATGAAGGTCGGCATTGTCGGATATGGTCATGTCGGAAAAGCGATGCACGTATTGTTCCCGGACGCAGCGGTTTATGATGAACCTTTACACTTGGGAAGCCGAGAAGATGTGAATCACTGCGATGTCGCGTTCGTTTGCGTTCCGACGCCGCAGCATCCAAGCGGGAAATGCGACTCTTCTATCGTAGAGGAGGTTTTGGCATGGCTGCAGGCGGAGGTTATTGTCGTCAGATCGACCATTCCGGTAGGATTTACGGATGATCAGAAACAAAAGACGGGGAAGCGGATTGTTTTCCAGCCGGAATACTACGGAGAAACCGCGGACCATCCCTTCGCAAGCCTTAGTCACCGAAAATGGTTGGCGTTCGGCGGGGCATCCGAAGATATAAGCATGGCGGTCCGGGCATATCAGAAGGTATACAATGCCGAGGTGAAGCTGGTGCTCACGGATGCCAAAACGGCGGAACTGGCGAAATATATGGAGAATTGCTTCCTGGCGCTGAAGGTCGCGTTTTGCAATGAATTCTATGATTTGGCCAAAGCTTATGAAATCAACTATGATGAGCTGAGGGAAGTTTGGCTTGAAGATCCGCGGATCGGCAGAAGCCATACGTTCGTTTATGAGGAGAGCCGGGGCTTCTCCGGGAAATGCCTGCCCAAAGATTTGAATGCGTTAATTGATATGGCCGATGAAAAAAACGTAAATGTCGATTTGATGAAGTCCGTCCGCGCAAAAAATGAGGATTGGCGGCGGTAAACAAGAACGAAAGGCTGATCGCATATGGAGACGAAGAGGATCGCGGCGGAGCGCGCGGTGGAATATATCGAGGACGGGATGGTCGTCGGTTTAGGCACGGGCTCGACTGCCTACTGGGCTATCCAAAAAATAGGCGCGCGCGTGAAGGAAGGCCTTCGGATCAAGGCGCTTGCCACTTCTATCGAATCGGAAGCGATGGCGGAGGCATTAGGGATTCCGATCATACCGTTTGCCGAGCTTTCGGGACCTATCGATCTTACCATTGACGGCGCCGATGAAGTCGATTCCATCAGCAATTTAATTAAAGGCGGCGGCGGGGCGCTGCTGCGGGAGAAAATCGTGGCGAAGGCGAGCGACCGGATGATCGTGATTGTGGATCAAAGCAAGCTGGTTACCCATCTGGGAGATTTCCCGCTGCCCGTCGAAGTTGTTCCTTTCGGCAACGAGCTGACGGTCAGACACTTGATCGGCCTTGGCTGCGAGCCGGTGATTCGAATGAAAGGCGAGGAACGATTTCTGACGGACAACGGAAATTACATTGCGGATTGCGCATTCGGCAGGATCATGGAGCCGGGGCGGTTGGAGATGCAGCTGAACGGCATTCCGGGAGTCGTCGACAACGGACTATTCGTGCAGATGGCGAGCAAAGTGATTGTCGGCTACGATAACGGCGAGGTCGGCGAACTATAATCGAATTGAATTCCGGATGGCTTGCATGGCAAGCGATTCGAGGTTAATGAAGCCCTTTGGCCACCCGCGGCCAAGGGGCTTCTGTTTGTTTTAAATCGCAACGGGCTGTTTCCTGATTTGGGAGTCGGACATACTGATAGGAGCCCCGTGTGCAAGCTTATTAAAACGATTGCCCCCTATTTTTTTACCGAGTGAAAAATAATGGGCTGCTCAATTGTATTACTAGTGAAAGGGGGACATCAGGTGCACGATTCATATGAGCTCAATGAATCCGTTCGCAAAGCCGTGGTCAATTATTCCGACAGTCTGGTTAAGATCGCGTTCGCTTATCTCAAAAACGTTGCCGACGCGGAGGAAGCGGCGCAGGACGTGTTCCTCGCTTATCTCCAGAAATCCCCCGTCTTCGAGAGCGGCGAACACGAGAAAGCGTGGTTGATCCGAACGACGATCAATAAATGCAAGAACATGCTGAAGACGGGCTGGTTTAAAAGCCGGAACCCGATACCGGATAATCTGTCTTACCTTCCGAAGGATGATTACATGGTCCTGCAGGCTGTATTGTCCTTGGACAAGAAATATCGTATCCCCATCCATCTGCATTATTACGAGGGCTATTCCTTGGAAGAAATAGCGGACATTCTCCATGCCAAACCTGCAACCGTAGGGACTTGGCTTGCGCGCGGACGTAATCAGCTTAAAGCGGTTATAGGAGGTGATTTGTGAAGATGAAAAAATCGGGTTACAAATCGGCCGTTTCCAAATTGAAAACGAGCGAGGACTTTCAGGAACGCACGCTTGAGCGGTTAAATCTTGAAGGGAACAAACGAATCGATATCGATAAACGAAGAGGAGAGATTTATATGAAAACAACGAATCCAACCGCTAAGAAAAGTAAGGCAGTGATCTGGACGGCGGGGATTGCGGCAAGCGCGGTACTGGCCTTGGGGATCTATGCGGTTAATCAAACCGGCAGCGGCACTGCCAATGATCCGGCTGTAAACAACCCGGGCAGCGGCATCGTAGAAAACAATGGCCCTGGAGCGGGCACGACGGCGAAGCGCCAGGTCAATATCGAAGGCGTAATTGAAGAAGTAGGCGCTGACGGCCAAAGCTTCCGGATCGGCGAGCTGTGGGTGGAGGTAAATGAAAATACGACTTACGGCATTACGGGCGACACGGCTCCGGATCAATCTGAGCAGCTGGTCAGCAAAGAGTTCAAAGTAGGTAACACGGTGTCCGGCTTCACCACGGGAGACGTTGCGAGCGGGAAAGTAACGGCCGACGTGATCTATAATAATTTTTAAGGTCCGCTGACAGAATAAACGCATCCTTATACGGATGCGTTTTTTTGTTGATCGAGGCCCAATTTTCGTTACATTTGAGAACGTTACCGTACAGTTATTTTACATCGATTCGAATCTCTTGTAGTATGACTATGATTTGATAATAACGGATTTCGAACTATATAAGTTGAACAAAAGAAATAATAGCGCGGAGCGGAGAGAGCAAATCGTTCTGGAGAAACGAAGTGGTCGCTTTTTGCAGTCCAAATGGGTACCCTAACAGGGTACCTATTCAAACCATTTGGCTGCAACAGCGATCGTAAGAATGATTTACTCTCGCAGCGATAGCAGCTTATGCAAATCATTTTGTTCAACTTATATAGCAATCGATGGCGGGGAAATAATCCGCCAAGCGGGAAGACGTTACGGATGAACCTCTATGAACTATGAAGAACGACGGCCGGTCGAGTTGGCTTCGCACATCAAATGCATCTGGCAATTAAACCGGACATACCGCGCGAATGAGGTGGGAGAAGTATTGTGGCCCGACGGCTGCCAGGAGCTTATTTTCCATTACGGGTCCGCATATTCGTTGCAGGGCCGGCCGCTTCCCCGCTTTTTTTATCGGCATGCTGGTGCCTTTTTATTCACAGAGGATTATTAACTATTCGATATGCGTACATACCTTCCTTTTTCTGGAGCTTTACTGCCGCAATAGAGGAAGGAGATAATACAGAGAGAAAGCGAAGCGGGTGAAGGATTCGGATTGGTAAAGAACGAGCGGTCACCTGAGAAGTTGTATCCGTTTTCGAACATAGCTGGATTAGAGGTTACGATTGTTTAGATTAGGGCATATACGCGAATTTGTCTCTTTTGCTACGATTATAATGTACACAGCAACGACATGAGAGAGGGGAATCGCTTTGAAAAGAAATAAATGGATCGCATTAGCGCTCGCAGTTATGTTGACTACGGTAGTCGGATGCTCTTCCGGAAATGGCAGCTCTAACGACGGAAACGTTTCCAATGTTCCCGGCGAGGGTGCGAAATCCGTACAAAACGCCGACGGAAAATTCGAACCGCCGATTACGATCACGACCGCCCGTCCGGTTGGCGGGGATTATACTTTCATCAATGGTGAAGATATCAACAATAATGTTCACAATAAATGGGCGAAGGACAAGCTGGGCATCGAAATCAAGGATCTGTGGAACACGACCGATAATGCCGCTTATCATACGAAGCTGAGACTTTCGCTGACGACGCAGGATCAGCTGCCGGACGTGTTCATCGTACAGGATCCGAACTTGATTGCCGACCTCATTCAGTCGGGCAAGGTGAAGGATATCTCGAAAGATTTCGAGGAATATGCCAGCGGCCGGATCAAGAAGATTTATGACGATAACAGCGCTTCCTTAAATCAAGTGAAGGATGGCGAACAGCTTCTCGGTCTTCCGATCTTCGCGGCCGGCGACGGAACGAATCCGGTCTTATGGGTTCGTCAGGACTGGCTCGATAAGCTGAATTTGCAAGCCCCCGCGACGATTGATGAATTTGAGAAGGTCATGGACGCGTTCACGAATCAAGATCCGGACGGCAACGGAGAAAAAGATACGTTCGGCTTCAGCTTGTCCGGCCGTAACGGATACGCCAACTGGATGTCCGACGCGAGCTTCGTCTTCGGCGCCTATACCGGCAAATTCATACCGGGCACCTGGCAGCAAGGCGACGACGGCAGCTTGAAATACGGCTCCGTGCAGCCCGAGATCAAGAACGGCCTCGGCAAGCTGCAAGAATGGTACAAGAAGGGCTACCTGGATCCGGAACTGGCAGCCATCGACGAAGTGAAAGCGACGGAAAGCTTCATTCAAGGGAAGTCGGGCATGATCGCCGCTCCGTTCTGGGCGTATGGCTGGCCGCTCGGAGACGTAAAGGGAACGAATCCGGATGCGAAGCTTGAAGCATATACGCTTCCGACCGGAACGGACGGCAAGTCGGCCCGTTATACGGGTTACGTCAATGAAGGCAAAGTCATGATGTTCAATAAAGATTTCAAGCATATGGATGCTTTCTTCTACTATATGGACAAAATATACGACAATCCATTCGAAACCGGCGAATTCAAGGACGGATTTTTTGAAGGCTACGATTACGCGATCGTGGACGGCAAGCCGGAGTACGATTCGAAGAAGTTCCCTACCCCGCTCGAAGCGGCGGCCTCGTCGAGCAAATACAACTTGTTCTGGAACGTGCCTGCGATTCCTTTCGCAGGATCCGCCAACTACGACTACATGTTCAACGGCGGCGAGCCGACAACAAGAGCGCATAGAGAAATAATGACTCAAGATCCGGAGATGGTGCGCGCCGGCGCGCTCAACTACCAGATGACGGGCATTAACGCGCCGACCGAGTTTTTGGGAGCGCCAACCGAAACGATGAGAAGCAATGGCGATAATCTCAAGACGATGGAGCTGGAGACGTTCGCCAAAATCATTTACGGAAACGAGCCGCTTGATCAATTCGATACCTTCGTAGCGGATTGGAAGAGCAAGGGCGGCGACAAAATCGAGCAAGAAGTCAATGAATGGTATAAGAGCGTTAATCCGTAAAGACGATAAAGGGGCTGCGCCGGGCATGTTGATTGCCCGGGCGCAGCCCTTTTTGCTTACCGTGCCGGAAGTTAGAAGTTTTCTCATCGTTATCGATTGCGAAAGCTCTGGGGCGTAAGCTGGTAGCACTCTTTGAAGATATGGATAAAGTACTGCGTCTTTCTATAGCCGACTTCCTTGGCGATATCGGAGACCTTCTTGTTCGTCGTCATCAGCAGCTCGGCCGCCTTTTCCATCCGTATCCGCGATATATAGGCGGACAGGCTTTCGCCGGTTTCTTTCTTATATAAGCGGGACAGATAGACAGGGTGCAGGTATACATGCTCGCTAACGCGGGTAAGAGAGACATCCTCATGAAGATGACGCCCGATATACTCGTGTATTTGCCGGATGATGTGGCTCCTGTTCGGCGTCGCTTCCTGCAGTGAGCGCTTGAACTGCTCAATGAGCGACAGCGCCCATTCCCTGATCGTATCGATCGATTTGAAATAATACGATTCGGGCTGCAAGGCAGGATGGCCGACCAGATCGGCAAACGAATCGCCTTGCTTGTGCGCGATGTAAGAGAAGCTGCTGAACAAATAATAAACGGCTTCCATGAGATGCTGCTGCGAGCGATATAGGGGGCTGTTCAATTCATCCAGAATAAGCTCCAGCTTGTCGGTTACTTCCTCCCAGCGTCCGGTCTCCATCAGCTGCTGAAAGGTAGGCGATTGATGGAGCTGCGTAAGCGGCTTCAGCTCCGGATCGGCAGCGTCTTCGTCAAGCGAGTGAATGACGCCGCTCCGCGTTCCGATTAATCGGCCGAAGGCGTTAAGCGCCTGCAAGTATTGACGATGAAGCTCGTGCCGATAGGTAAAGGAGCCTGTGATCAGGATAGAGACCGGCCGCTTCAAATAATGTTGAACGAGCTGCTGCAGTTCGGACATGCGGAGATGAAGCTGCTTCGGCTCGCCGAACAACCGGACCGGCAGAAGAATATTGACAAACCGATAAGAATCCTTGCATGACCAGAGGGAAGGAATTTCGTTTATTTGATTGAAAAAGATCTCCTCCGCCATATTCAGCAGCCCGTAGCTGAACAGCTCGAAATCCTCGCGCCGCGCTTCTTCCGTTCCCGTCTCAATGCGAATCAAGGCAAGCACGCATTTCTCATCCGGCCCAAGCGGCAGCTTGAGCGCATGAAGATGCCGCTGCAGCTCAGCCGGGCTGTATTTTTTGCCGAGCAGCAGATCCAGCATCAAATGCTCCCGCATTCGGGTAATGCCGAGCTTCAGCATATCGCTGGCAGCAGATAAGTTATCGCTTTGTCTCTTCTCCTCGTCGATAACGGCGATTACCTTCCGCAGGCAAGCGACGACTTCCGCCTCGGTAACAGGCTTGAGCAAATAATCGGCCGCGCCTTGCTGGAGCGCCTTCCGGGCGTACTCGAATTCGGAATAGCCGGATAGCAGCACCACCTTCGTTCCTTGATATTCATGCCGAAGCGCTGCGAGCAGCTCGAGTCCGCTTGTCTCCGGCATTTGGATATCGGTTACGACGATTTGCGGCAGGGTCCGTTCGGCGATTTCAAGCGCCTCCTCGGCGGAATTAGCCCGGTAAACCGTCATAACGCCAATGCTTGCCCAAGGGATTTGTTCTTCTAAAAAATCGAGCACATAATCCTCGTCATCCACTAATAAGACGTTCATCAGTCTTCCCCCTGCTCTCTTCGCGATAGTTGAAGATGAAGCGTTACCCGCAAGCCTCCCCATTCATTGGAAGAGAAGGACAAGCCGGAATGGCTGCCATACCGGTTGATTAACCGCTTGTGAACATTGCTTAGTCCGCAGCCCATTTCGCCGTCGGCTTGGCTGCTGCCGTGAATGCTGTCGATCAGCGACTGAAGCTTCTGTCCGGATAATCCGTTGCCGTCGTCATCGACGTGAATCAGATACTGATCGCCGCGCGCGATGCCTTGAATATGAACCTTGCCTGCCGTCCTTTTTTGCTCGATGCCATGCACGATCGCATTCTCCACGATCGGCTGCAGCAGCAGCGTGGGTACCGTAAGGCCGAGCAAAGCGGACGGCATATCGATTTCGTAAGCCAATCGCTTGTTTCGCAGCGACTGTACCTCCAAATAGCTTTCGATGAGTCGGAGTTCATCCTCGAGCGTCGTATTCGCTCCGGCCTTGCGTGTGATATAACGATAGAATTCGGCTAAATTTTTGGCCATGGAAACGACGGCCGCAGGTGATTTATTGGCCATGCTTACGATATAGAATAAGCAGTTATACAAAAAATGCGGATTGATCTGAGACTGCAAATGCTTATATTCCGCTTCCCGCGTCCTCACTTTTTCCTCATACACGTTCTCGATCAGCGACTGGATGCGAGAAGCCATTTCATTGAACCGCCCGAACAAATAGTCGAATTCATTGTTCGTCCTTACGGTCGCCCTGCTGGCGTAGTCTCCCGAGCCGAGCGCTTCGAGCTTTCGCACCAAGTAGCCGAACGGTTTGCGGAAATGGCTGTAAAACAAATAAGAGATCATAATACCGGCTATGGCGAGAAAGACTAGGCTTCCATTGACAAGCCAATTCACCTTTTGCAGCGGACCGAGAAACTCGTCCAATTGAATGTAGCTGACCAGCGTCCCGCCGAGCGAAGGACTGAAAATCGATTGAATCAGGTATTGCTCGCCGTCCGCCCGCATAACGGAAAGCTTCGGATGGGCGATTGCCGTACCGTCGAATTCACCCTCTGATGCCAAGTTCCTCGCGAGCTCCAAGTCTGCGGCATTGCTCCGAATGATGTCAGCCCCCGGAAAATAAAAAAACGACGTACCGTTGCCGGATGCGTCAAGTCCTGCGAGCACGGAGATCAAATAATCGTCGGATATCGCCGTCTCTACGACCGACACGATGTTGGTTAGATCGGGCGCCGCTATCGCCGGAAAGGAAAACAACAGGCGGAAGGAGAGCTTGCCCTCGTCATTGTCTACAATCCACCGGTTCATCGGCTTGTTGACAAGCTCCTCGTACCGGTAAGGAACGGTTCCCTCCGCCGTTATCGATTCCCCGATGGACGGCCAGTGCACCGTCAATTCCGAAATAAGGGGCTCGGCTTGACTTTGCAGCATCAGTTTCTCTTCGATCGTTTTGCGCATAAATAAATGGTTTAGATATTCGGAAAAATTCGCCGAGCTGGCATAACTTTTAATCGTGGAATCGTTGACCAGCATGAGCGTTTGCGTTTCGAGCTGCCGGAGCGACTGCTCCAGCTGCCGCATCGTGAATTCGAGCTGCTTGGACGCCGATTCTTCGAGCGTATGCTTGACAACGCCTTTGCTCGCTTCGTTGGCATAGGCGAACAATAGGGTTGCGGGAATGAGCAGCAGCGCCAGCATGGTGAGCAGCTTCTGAAATATTATATATTTTATCACGAAGGACACCGCCTAATTCGGATTTAACCAAAGAGGTTATGAGAGGGGTTATAGATGTTAAGACCTTATCATAGGTGGGCTCTCAGCCCATTGTTATAATAGTAGCAGAAGTAGATGGATGCGTAATAATGGGAAATTCAGAGAGGGGAAATACGAATGAAAAGCGGACTACAGGCGCAGGCGGCAACGCCTTCCGCGATCAACAGGAAGTCGAAGTGGATAAGGGGACTTACGAAGACATGGCCGCTGCACCTGCTTATTCTGCCGGCTGCGGTTATCGCGATCGTCTTTCATTATTTGCCTATCATGGGGCTCGTTATGGCCTTTCAAGATTATAAGCCGTGGCTCGGCTTCTTTAAGTCGGATTGGGTCGGATTCAAGCATTTCGAGTCCTTATTTCTGTTCGACGAGTCCGTGCAGGTTATCTGGAATACGCTCATTATTTCGGTGCTTAAGATCGTATTCGGGTTGTTCGTACCGATCTGCATCGCTTTGCTGCTTAACGAGATTCGCAAGACCGGAATCAAGCGCAGCGTTCAGACGCTTGTCTACCTGCCTCACTTCCTGTCTTGGGTTATACTCGGCGGCATCTTGATCGATCTGTTATCGGTGAAGGGCGGTCTGGTCAACCGGATGCTTACCGACTGGTTCGGCATTGCGCCGATCTTCTTCCTCGGAGACGGGGATTGGTTCCGGTTCGTCATCGTGGTCAGCGACATTTGGAAGGAATTCGGCTTCGCCATGATCATTTATTTGGCGGCGATCGCAGGCGTCAACCCGGCTTTGTACGAAGCGGCCGAGGTGGACGGCGCAACGCGCTTCCAGCAAACGATGAACGTGACGCTGCCGGTCATGCTGCCGATCATCGTCGTCGTGGCGACGCTCCAGCTCGGGAATGTGCTTAATGCGGGCTTTGACCAGATTTTCAACCTGTACAATCCGCTTGTGTACGACAAAGGCGACATCATCGACACGTTCGTCTACAGGTCGGCGATGCTCAAGGGCGACTTCAGCTTCGCGACGGCAGTCGGCTTGTTCAAATCGATCATCAGCTTCGTTCTGATCATCGTGTCGTACCGGCTCGCGTACCGCTTCGGAAACTATCGGATTTTCTAAAGAAAGGGGAGAGAGAATGTATCACAAATCAACCGGATATCGAGTGTTTAGCGCCTTCAATCATCTCTTCCTGATCACGTTGTCCTTGCTGTGCATCTTGCCGCTTATGCATGTGCTTGCGGTATCGTTCAGCGGCAAATCGGCGGCAACGGCGAATATCGTCAATCTGTGGCCGGTCGATTTCACGCTGGAGTCGTACGAGAAGACGATCAACAATCCGGCTTTCATCCGGGCGTTGTTCTATTCCGTGTACCGGACCGTACTTGGGACGGCACTCGGCATGGCGGTTATCGTATTTGCCGGATATGCGCTGTCGAAGCGCAACGCCGCGTTCAAGAGCCGCAACGTATACATGTGGTTTTTCGTCTTCACGATGCTGTTCTCGGGCGGACTCGTGCCCGGTTATATTCTCATTACGGAGCTGCATCTCATCAACACGATCTGGGCGCTTATATTGCCGTCGGCGCTAAGCGTGTACAATATGATTCTATTGATGAATTTCTTTCGGACGATTCCCGCGGAGCTGGAAGAAGCCGCGCTGATCGACGGCGCGGGCTTGTTCCGGATATTGTTCAGCATTCATTTGCCCGTGTCCATGCCCGCTTTGGCGACGATTACGCTTTTCACATTGGTAGGTCACTGGAACTCCTGGTTCGACGGGCTTATTTACATGATGGACACGAAGAAGTATCCGCTTGCGACCTTCCTGCAAACGGTCGTCGTGCAGCAGGATTTCAGCAAGATGAGCCTTAACCCGCAGGATATGGAGAACTTGTCGCAGCGAACGGTGAAAGCGGCGCAAATCTTCATCGGGGCGCTCCCGATCCTGCTGGTATACCCGTTCCTGCAAAAATATTTCGTCAAAGGCATCGTGCTAGGCGCGGTTAAAGAATAGACAAGGAGCTGGTAGCGCATGGTCTTTCAAATTCCGGCAGAGGCGTTTCAAACGGAATCGGGCACGGTCATGGAGACGCTGGGAGAAGGCGGATTCCGAATGATAACGACGCCTGGGGGCGGAGGCTTGCATTTGGATGCATCCGCATGTCCGGACGGCGTCTGGACGGACTACGATTACATGGGTGCCGACGTTTACCATGAATCCCATGATGTCCTCGTCCTGCTGTTCAAGTTCACGGATGTTTCAGGCAGATGGATTACCGTTCATTACGGAATCCTTCCCCGGATAAAAACAAGAATATGGCTGCCATTGTCGGCGCTTAACGGGGAGAAGCTGTTTCTTGAGCGATCGCCGGGGGTCATGCAATCTGTGCTGCGGGGAGATGCATTCGTCGACAGATACCGGATCGCCCTATTCGAACTGTCGACTATTCCCTCCGTTAAGCCTAGGAGCGTGCACATATCCGGCTTAATCTTAAGCGAGTCCGTCATTCCGCTCCAATATGAAGCCTCGCCCTATATCGATGAGTTAGGCCAATTGGTCGGCAAGGAATGGGATGGCAAAATGCAAGGCGCGGAAGAGCTCGTTCGTACCTTGAGAGAAGAGTGGCAGCTATCGCGGGAAGGCGATGTCGTTCTGCCGAATCTCGGACGTTACGGGGGCTGGAAACAGCTTCGCTTCGAAGCGTCCGGGTTTTTCCGAACGGAGCATGACGGAGAGCGGTGGTGGTTCGTCGATCCGGACGGTTATGCGCTGTTCAGCACGGGCATGGATTGCATCCATCCGGCCGAAACGATGCGCGTATCCGGCATGGAGCATCTGCTCCCGGAGCTGCCTGCCCGCGACGGGGAATTCCGCGACGCATGGAACAGTCACGGATATAGCTTCGGGATTGCGAATCTGATCCGGGCGTTCGGCGACAAGTGGCGGGACAAATGGGCCGATCTTACGGAATACCGCATGAAGTCATGGGGGATGAACACGATCGGCAACTGGTCGAATCCCGAGTATATCGACCGCTCGGAGCTGCCTTACGTCTATCCGATGGATGGATTTCCTTCCACGTCGAAGACGATATTTCGGGATTTCCCGGATGTATACGATCCGGAGTACGACGCGAATGCGGCAATGTTCGCGGGGCAGCTGACCGGCGTGCGGGACGATCCCCGGCTAATCGGATATTTCATGCGCAACGAGCCGCATTGGGCTTTCGTCGATAACTTGAATCTGACCGAGCAAATGCTCAGATCGCCCGTCCGTTTCACTAGTAAGGAACGCTTCGTGGACTGGCTGAAAGAGAAGTATGCTTCGTCTGTCGAGGCGTTGAACGATGCGTGGGGAAGCTCCTTTGACCGATTCGAGCAGTTGTGCGAGGGGGCAAGCTTCGAGTTGTGGCAGGGCAGCTCGGCGCGAAGCGAGGATTTCTCGGCATTCAACCGCCTTATGATCCGGCGTTACGTGGAAGTGCCGGCCAAATACTGCAAGGAAGCGGACCCCAATCATTTGAACCTCGGCATGCGCTATGCTTGGGTCGGAAGCGACGATATATTGGAAGGCTGCGAGGCATTCGATGTATTCTCCATTAATTGCTATCAATTCGAACCGGACCGGGCGTTCATTGACCATATCGGCAGCAAGTTGAATAAACCGCTCATGATCGGTGAATTCCACTTCGGAGCGGCGGATGCGGGCATGCTGGCGTACGGTATTCGGGCCGTGCCGACACAGGCCGACCGCGGGCTGGCGTACCAGTATTTCGTCGAGCATGCCGCTTCGATCCCGGATTTGATCGGGGTTCACTATTTCCAACTGAACGATCAGGCTGTGCTGGGCAGATTCGACGGCGAGAACTATCAGATCGGAGCCGTGGACGGCTGCCAGCAGCCTTATCGTCCATTCGTAGAAGCCATGAGGCGGACGCATAAGAGAATGTACGATATTCGATTAGGACATTTATCTCCCAGCGCTACTTGTCCGACTGAAATACCGAAGACGGGTTTTTGATGGGGAGATTTTTAAAGGGGTTGATTCCCAACTTTCAAGAACTTCTCTCCTTCCTCATTTTTTAGCGTTACAATATATTAAACTACTATTTAGGCACGGAAGCACCGTGTTTACAGCGGAATTACTGCTGTGAGCACGGTGCTTTTTTTGTCTGAAGAGAAGAGGAGAGGATGACATGTATGCTAAAGTCACATTTCCAAGAAAAGTGACGGAAAGATGGTTGAAGCGGGCGTTTGCTCCGTTGAGCGATTATTTGGAGAAGAAGCATCCGGAAGAGGGAGGCGAATGTTGGCCTACATGATGTTTATGTATAACACAGATCAGCGCTTCCACTACCGGAACAGCTGAACAAGGGATCGATTGTGATTGACCAAATGGGGAGGTTGATTTCCTGCGATGAGGACGCGCTGCATTACGAGTTCAAGCACCCAAATATGATCAAGGTGGAACGTCTACCAAGGGAAGAGCGATTTATCCACCCTAACGTGACGTCTTGGATGACAAAGAGGCTTAGCCGCAAGCATGATCGGAAATACGGCGAGGAAATTTGTATTTTCCTGCAGGAGTATTGGGGTCCGATCGTTAACTTCGATTTTAAGGACTTAAAGGTGGGATATCCGGAACGCGGCTCGCGTTTACCTTATTGCTTATATCTATGTCCTTCAGATTTCCCGAAGCAGCTTGCCATACAGTTCGTAGGAGATGAGATTGTGGAGAAACGGTGCAGCTATGAGCAGTACCGTAAGTACCAGAAAAATGAGCATAATTTGACCATTTGCGGCTGGTATGTAATCTCTATTATTCGGGAGATTCTCGATGAGAATCCGGACCAATTTAAGCTATTTCTGAATAAAGTTATTGAACAGGCTTTGCCAAGGGACCTGGTTTTTGAGTTGACATTGAGGGGACGAAGTGAAGCGATGAAGGATTAAAATCCATGATCCATACATCCTCCCTCATAATGGAACAGAAGACGCAACAGCATACGGGTTTCGTACACTGTTGCGTCTCCTGTATTCGCGCAGTTTATAGCTGCTTGTACAGCTGTGCCCTTTCCCACCGAGTCTAGCGGCAAGGAAAATAAGGAAAACGAGTATGTAAATAATGTTTCAGGTTTATACGGTCTCTTCAGCTATTTCGGTTTCTGCTCGTCCAAACGCTTGATGGTTTCCTCCCGCTTCTTGCGGTTTGCTTTCGCGATCTCTTCCTGCGTTTTGAAAGTGCCTTTCTTCGGTTTCTGAATGAACTGCAATACTTTCCGGCTTGCCATGCTAATATTCACCACCTGTCGGATGGATATCCTATTAGCCTCAGTGTTGCCGAATCTATGAAAATATAAGCAGTCCTATGAAAATAAAAAAACCTTGGCGGAGGCCAAGGTCATGAGATTTGAGATATTAACGTCTTTGAGGAGCATCAACCGTCGAAGCGACTTCTTGTTGAGCCGCCTTCAGTTGGTCGAGAACCCGCAGGACTTGCTCACGTTGACTGCGATTCTTCTCAACAATATCTCGCTGCGACACGAAGCTAATTCTCGTTGGCCGCTTGACTTGTTGTTCCATTGCCATCGTGGATTCCCTCCTTGCCCTCAATTTCGCGTTTTCGCAATACTAGGCAAAACGCGTGCACGAGTCGATAGACTTCTCGTATTTCTATAATATCATTTGATAGAGTCAGCTTCAATGCCTTGTCATTCGAATCATCAAAGTGGAAGTTCCAAATCCACGTCTCTTCAAAAACTTTCATCCGGTAAGACGCAACAGTCCGACCAGGGAAAGGATTGTTGTAAGAGAATGCCTCCTCCTCGTCCGGAAGCATCGCAACGTATACAGAAGCATATTTTGCCGCATTTGCTTCAGTGAGGGCGATCTTCCCTAGACTAGCACCGGTTGTGCCCTTGTCATGGATCTTGCGGATATAATCGCCTTCTACCTTATAAATCGTATACGCGCAAACGAAATCGAGCTCATAGAAGTTCATGCAATCATTAGCTAATCGATAGAGGGATTTATTGACGGATTTGATCACGTCAACCCAATACCCAACAACCTGTTCGTGCTTATCGACTTCCGCCTGAAGATAATCTCGAGCGCTCCGGTACTCCTCCTTCTCAGATTGCACGGCATCTACTTGCCCTTTCGTGTACTCGATGACGCTTTTCACGTCAACCCCTTCGCTCGGATTGAAAATCGGCGTAATGAAGTTTAGAAGTCCTTCGAAGTTCGCATTCTGTTTATACAGAAACGGTGCCCATATTTTGTATTCTAGTGAACGTTTCGATTTGAAAGCTCCGATATGGAAGTTGACATGCCCAATCGTCGCCATTTTATTGGTATGTATCATTACCATGAGCCAGTAGATGAGAAATACAACAACTACGGTAATGACGACTATTAACCAAATCGGTAGCTTTGCAAACATTCCACCTATCACGAGAAGGGCTGACTGATAACAGGAAGGGAGCCCCAGCCGATTTTACCGAGTGCACCGGCCGGGCGTATTAAACCCTTTAATGATCTGAACGGTCCCAACCAGGCTTGTCCTCTCCACGTCGAGGCATCCTGGTTCCTCATGGTAAATAGGACCGGATCAAAGACAGACTTCAATTCGGTAATGAAGCTATGGTAATTTATCTTGGTCTCCTCATGCGACAATTGCGTCACCACGCATTTCTTATAATCTCCGAAAATTTAGACCCGAACGGGGAAGTTGAACTTCTCTGACTACGCCATTCTACGGGCTAGTCTCCTGCAACGCGGGCTTGCCGGATTCAATCATCACTTTGTTTCGGCCCAGGAAAATAGCCAGTACGATGATGAGCAATCCCGTGCCCAGAAGCAGCCATTCTATTTTTATGATATCCGCAAGGGGGCCGAAAATAAGCATCCCGACCGGCATCATCGATGTTGATATCATCCCGAATACGCCGAATATCCGCCCTAAATAATTTTCCTCCACCTTCTGCTGAATGAGAACCGTTGTCGGGGTATTGAAAATAGGAATGGCAACGCCAAACACGGCCATGAAAATTAAATATATCCAAAAGATGGGAACAAGGCCGAGCGCAAACGTACAGATGCCCATAATGATGCTTGCAAACGTCATGGAATAAACCTTGTTTGGAAAGCCTCCCCACGACGCGATAATGGCTCCGCCCGCCATCATGCCGATCGAAAAAGCGATTTCGATGGCGGTCAATCGCCAGACGTCATCCCCGAAGCTGCGCGTCACCTGGAGCGGCGTTAAAAACGCGGCAGGCGCCATCAGTATAAAGAATACGGCGAAGAACAGAAAAAAGGTTTTCAGAAAATCGTGATTTTTAATGTAGATTACGCCTTGCTTGAAGTCATTGAAATAACTCGTTGTTTGCTTCTCGGCCGCCTTCTCATGCACCGGAACTTTGAAGAAGAGGAGTAGCGTCAGGATCGCGATCATCGCGGTTATGACATCGATAAAAAAAATCACTTCGATGGAAGTCGTCGTGAGCAGCGCCGCGCTAGCCATTGGCGCTACAAACATCATGACCGCTTGCAGCGTACCGTTGACGCCATTCACTTTGGTCAGTCTGTCTCCAGGTACGATTTGAGGCAAAATCGCGCCGACGGCCGGGGTTTGAATACCTGTCCCGAGGGCACGAACCGCAGCCATGACAAAGAGCAGCCAATTCGCGTCATATCCCATTAGAAAAACAATGGCGAGGATCAGTGTCGCTGCCGCAATCATGGCATCCGATAAAATAATGAGTTTTTTCCGATTGTAGCGATCCGCCCATACCCCCGCGAAAGGGGATAAAATAAAGGTGGGGATGAAGCCGCAAACGATAAACAACGTCATCATAACGCCTGACTGCGTGGTAAGCGTGATATACCACATAATCGCATACTGAACCAGGGATGAGCCAAAGAGCGATATGGTCTGACTGCTCAAGAACAGTACGATATTCCTTTTCCAATTTCCCGTTTCATGTGTATTTGCCGCATTCATTAGTTCTACAACCTCCCGTATTCTTCTTTCCAGTATTTCTACTTTCCTGTCACTTAATCCTTCGTGTATAGTAAAGAAAAAACCGCGGTGATAGAAATAGAGAATGATTTCAGCGGTTTATTTCGTGACGAGGAGGGGCAGCCCATGTATAAGGTTCTGTTGGTCGACGATGAAGGGTTTGTCCGGCAAGGGCTGAAAGAGCTGATCAATTGGACGGCGTGCGGGTTCGAAGTCATGGATGAAGCGGATAACGGGGAGGATGCCCTGGAAATTATTCGGCAAAGAAAGCCGGAGCTCGTCATTACGGATATTCGAATGCCCGTACTCGACGGCCTGGAGCTGATCCGCAAAGTCGTGCAGGAAGAAAAGCTGCCTACAAGTTTCATTGTTGTAAGCGGTTACAATGAATTTACATACGCCCAGCAGGCGGTTAAGTTCGGCGTATGCGATTTTATATTGAAGCCTATCGACGAGATCGTATTGGAGGAAGCCTTGATATCCTTAAATCAGAAGCTGCAGAGAGAAGCGGTTATGAAAGGGCAAAGCGATCAGCTGCGGAGAAGCGAGATCGTGAACTTGCTGATCAAAGGGGAATTCAGCGAGAAGCAGCTGCCGGAGTGGAGCGGCTGGCTGGGCATCCCGCCGGGAAGCCCGATTTTTTACCTGTTTGTTGAAGCAAACGATCTGCATCCGTGGAAAGAGCACAAGGAAGAGATGACGACGGCACAGATGATGGCCTTGGTCCGGAAAGCCGTATCGGACATCAGTCCGGCAGCCGGCCGGATCCACGTGCATGAGCATCGGGATCGGCTGGGCCTGGCGATGCCGACAGCGCATTTGCCCATGCGCTGCGATATCGGGAGCTTCGCAGCGTCATTGCACAAAAGGCTTACGGAAGCGGTGGGAGTTCCCGTCTCGATCTACGTCGGCAAAGAGGAAGACGGCCTGGCGAGGCTCAGAGAAGCTTATCTAAGCGCCAAGGATACGCTTCTGTACAAATTTACGAACGACGAACAGATGATCTATATCCATGCGAAATTGCACCATTTAACGCTGAACTACGTCGTTCTGGACAGCTCATTCTATCACAGGTTGAACGATTGCATGGAGGAGCATAATGAAATGGCCATTGCCCAGGCGGTTGATGCTATTTTCAATGAATTTCGCACCCGTCTGTACGCGCCGGAGGCGGTTAAAGCCAGCATTCACAAATGCGTGTCCGGTATTCTGACGACGCTTGCGAGGATGGGGGTCGAGCAGCGGTCGCTGCGCCATCTCGAGCCGATGATCGCCTGGCAGGATCTGAATATTTCGAATGGCGAGCTGAAGCGGCTTTTTATGAACTTCGTATGGGAATGCTCCCGTCTGATGGCGAGCCAACGAAAGGATGTATTAAAGGGCGGCATCCAGAAGGTTAAAGCCTACATTGATGCCAACTTTGCGGGAAATATCAGCTTGAAATCCATGGCAGCCCAGTTCTATATGAATCCCGTCTATTTGGGCCAATTGTTCAAAAAATCGTACGGCATTTACTTTAACGATTATTTGCTCCAGCTTCGGGTGGAGGAGGCCAAAAAACTGATTCGCCAAACCGACCTGCGCATTTACGAGATCGCGGAGAAGGTCGGCTTTAATAATGCGGAGTACTTTGTCACCCAATTTGAGAAGCTGGAAAATACGACTCCGACGGAGTACCGGAATAAATGGCGATGAGCGAGGTGGAAAGCGGAATGAAGCGGATTTTTAATTTAGATCATATCCGGCTGAGGAACAAAATGCTGATTGTATATACCCTGTGCGTATTTCTGCCGATTGTCATGACCAATATCGTGTTCTACCAGGTCACGAGCGAAAATGTAAAAAAACAAAAAATGCAGGATATTTCACGGGCGTTGGAACAAATGAATAATGAGTTTCGGGCTGAGATCGATGATGCGGTGAGCGTTTCATCGGTCTTTTTTACGGACAATAACTTGAACGAAATTCTCGAATCGGAGTACGCGCAGCCTGCGGACTATATTGAGGCGTATGACTCCTATTTCAGACGAATATTGAACAGCTATACACCCGTGTACACCTCGGTGCAGAACATTAAAATTTATTTGGACAACCCTACGCTCCTTCACTCGGGAGGAATCGGTTACTTATCGGATAAGGTCAGACAACTGGACTGGTATAAGAAGCTCGGTGACTATTCGGCTAACCAGCCCGTCTTCGCCAGATCGCCAAGGGAGGATTTGCTCGTCCGGGAGCAGGATGAGAATAACCGTGCCGCATTCAGCATCGTTCGCCGCATGAACTATTATGATTCATCGAATAAATGGGAAAAGATTTTAAAGATCGAGCTTAAGATGCAGACCATCCGGCAGATCTTCTCGAACCTGAATGTGGTGGGAACGATCTACCTGTTGAACGAGAAAGGGATGATCGAGTATTCGACGGATTCTCAGATGGATGGGTCCCGGAAGCTGATGGATTACGCATCGGTAGACCTTCCCTCCGATACGATTGAATTCAAGACCGGCGTTCCGGTCAGCAGCTACTTGGAAGGGTGGCAGCTCGTCGGCAGAGTTTCGGAGGATGAGGTGTTCCGGGAGGTCCGGCAATCGAGGGAATTTGTTATCTGGCTGGCGGCGCTTAACCTGCTTGTCTCGACGATTATTATCGTCTGGATATCCAAATCCATGCATGAGAGGCTCGGCAATATTTTGAAGCATATGAAGAAAGTAAAGCATCAGCAGTTCGATACGATCCGGCAGGAGGTTACGCGGGATGAGATCGGGCAGTTGACCGGAGAATTCAACCGGATGACGCTGCAGATCAAGAGCTTGATTCATGACGTATACATGGCGGATATACAGAAGAAGAGCCTGGAGCTCGAACGGCAGAAAGCGCAGCTCAACGCGCTGCAAAGCCAGATTAATCCCCATTTTTTATTTAACGCGCTGGAGACGATCCGGATGCGGAGCGTGATCAAGAAAGAATCGGAAACGGCAAAAATCATTCATAACATGGCCAAGCTGTTCCGCAGCTCATTGACCTGGAACAAGGATAAGGTGACGGTGAAGGAGGAAGTCGACTTCATCCTTTGTTTCCTGGAAATTCAGAAATACCGGTTCGGAGACCGGCTGAATTATCGCCTGCATATCGATCCGGCCGCGGAAGGCTGCATGATTCCTAAGCTGATCTTCTTGCCCTTTGTAGAAAACGCATGCATGCACGGCATCGAGAAGCTGAAGTTCGGCGGAGATGTCGAGTTGGAAATCGTGCTGGAGAGAGGCATCCTCTTGTTTGCCATTAAGGATAACGGTATAGGCATGAGCGCCGAGCAAGCGGAGAAATTTGAGCGGTATATGGATAAAGAAGAGGAGCTGGGCGAGAGGATCGGCGTCCAAAACGTGATTTACCGTCTGAAAATGATATACGGCAGCCGGTTCAAGTTCCAGCTGGAAAGCGGACCTGAGCAAGGAACAAGCGTGCGAATCGCCATACCGATGGAACCGGGCGGCACACAACTATGATTTTTGTAATAAATCCTTTAGTTTATTGGGTAAACAAAGATCGGATTGGATTATACAATGAAAGTGCTTTCAAATATAAGTGTCAGGGGGCTATACAATCGTGAAAAGAAAATGGATGCTTCTCGTTATGACCGCTGTGATGCTGCTATCCGTGGTCGCTTCCGCTTGTTCGAACAGCGGCGGTAACGGTAACGGCAAATCGGAGGGCAATAACGCGAATACCGGCACGAACAGCGCGAACGGCAACGGCGGCAGCGAAGAGAAACCGCCGGAGAAAGCGACGTTCACGATTTTTAACGGAGCCGGAGCGGCTAAGGACATCAACACGAACGAAACGACAATCGGCAAAATATTAGAGGATCAGACGGGCGTGAACTTTAAGCTTGAAAATTTGGTGGGCGACCTGAATACAAAAATCGGCACGATGATCGCCTCCAATAAATATCCGGACGCTATTATCCCGGATGCTGCGATCGATGAAGTGCTTGGCGCAGGCGCATTTATCGATCTAACGGATTTGATCGAAGAGCACGGCCCCAATATTAAGCGGGTTTACGGTCCTTATTTTAACCAAATGAAAGCGGCGGACGGCAAAATCTACTTCCTTCCGTTCTCCAATGTCGTCGGGGAATATGTTCCGGATCCGAATATTAACCAAGGCGCGTTCTGGGTTCAACGGCGCGTGTTGAAGGAAGCGGGTTATCCGCAGATCAAAACGTTGGATGAATACTTCAAACTCGTCGAGGATTATGTGGCGAAGCATAAGGAAGAGGATTTGACCGGCTTCATCTCGCTGACGCATGACTGGCGCTTCTTCGCTACGACGAACCCGCCGATGCATCTGATGGGTTATCCGAA
This sequence comes from Paenibacillus harenae DSM 16969, assembly GCF_000422465.1. Taxonomy (GTDB): domain Bacteria; phylum Bacillota; class Bacilli; order Paenibacillales; family Paenibacillaceae; genus Pristimantibacillus; species Pristimantibacillus harenae. The sequence continues at coordinate 134,379 of NZ_AULV01000018.1, forward strand.
TGACGGCGAGGTTACCGTTGATTTGAACACGCTGGAAGCGAAGACGTATTCCAGCTCCGATGCGACAAAACGTTGGCTTTCGAAGCTGAATGAGCTGAATGCAAAAGGCTTGTTTGATAAAGCGTCCTTCGTTGACAACTACGACCAATACTTGGCGAAATTGACTTCCGGCAAGGTAGTCGGATTCTTCGATTACGGCTGGCAGATCGGCAATGCGCAGAACGTGTTAAAGGATGCGGCGAAAAAAGATCCTGCCAAGGATGATTTCGTATACTTCCCGCTGCCGGTTACTTTCGACGGCGAGAAGGACCAATACCTCGACCCTCCGGGCTTTGTTAAGAACCGCGGCATTGGCATCACGGTGAGCGCGAAGGATCCGGCGCGGATCGTCCAATACTTCGATAACCTGTTGAAGGAAGAGAATCAGGTTCTTAAGAGCTGGGGCATTAAAGGCGAGACGTATGAAGTGGATGAGAAAGGCCGCTTCTACCGCACGGCTGAACAGATCGCCAAGATCGACGAGGCGTTCAGAGAGGAATTCGGCTTTAAATACTATGACTGGAACTGGCCGAATTACGGCACGAACTCGACCCTTGCGGACGGCAATGCGTATGCGCCGGGCTTGCAGGCTGAGGTATTCCAAATGAGCTTGACTGAAGCGGATAAAATGATCTTGGATAAATACGGGGCAAAAACGTATGCCGAGATGTTCGCGGCACCGGATGAGCGTCCTTGGTTCCCGGCTTGGGGTATTCCGAAGGAGCAGGGCTCTCAGCCGCAAATCTACGAAACGAAGAAAACCGAGTTGACGAAAAAGTATTTCCCTAAGCTGGTGCTTGCGAAGCCGGCCGATTTTGAAAAAGTATGGACGGAATATCAAGGCGAATTCGGCAAATTGGATACGGCTGCTTACGAGAAGTTTATGACGGACGAAGTCAAGAAGATCGTAGAGCAAGTTAAACAATAATGTCATGAATGGTTTATTTGGTTAAAACACATGCGAAAGGCCGGCTTAACGTTCATGGCGTAAAGGGCCGGTCTTTCGTATCGCTTTCTGATTTCGTGCTGGAAGGAGATAGAGAAAGATGGAGAATAACACGGTAAGCGCAGCGTCATCCAGTGCGAGGAGCAAAAAACCGGCGGGACTCCCCAGGTTTTTCAGGCTGTTATTCCAACAACGCGCATTAGTCGTGATGTCTGTGCCTTTTCTGATCTGGTTGTTTATCTTTAAATACTTGCCGCTGTGGGGCTGGACGATTGCCTTTCAGAAATATAAGCCGGCTTTAGGTTTTTGGGATCAAGAGTGGGCGGGCTTCGAGCATTTCCGCTTTTTGTTTGCGGATGAACGATTTTTGCGGGTATTACGAAATACGCTCGCGATGAGCGGGATCAATTTGGTGCTCGGCTTCGTGACCGCCATTGTGCTTGCCCTGCTGTTGAATGAGGTTCGGAAGGTCATGTTCAAGCGGATCGTTCAGACGATCAGCTATCTGCCGCATTTTATCTCATGGGTCGTAGCGGCAGGCATTATACAAAGCACGCTGTCGCCGGACGGAATCATCAATGAATTGCTCGAGAAGTCGAACTTCATTCAAGAAGGCATTTTGTTTTTGGGAATACCGGAATATTTCTGGGGAATCTTCGGCGCAGGCACGGTATGGAAGGATGTAGGCTGGAACACGATCGTATATTTGGCCGCCATGACGATGATTGATCCCGCGCAATATGAAGCGGCGGAAATGGATGGAGCGGGGCGCTTCAAGCGGATGTGGCATATTACGCTTCCGGGAATCAAACCCGTCATTGTCGTTTTGTTAATCATGAATATCGGATATTTGATGGAATCGGGATTCGAGCCGCAATACCTGTTGGGTAACGGGATGAATATCGACTATTCCGAGAATCTTGATATATTTGTTCTGAAATACGGGATCGCCCAAGGCAATTTCTCATTGTCCATTGCGGCGGGAATGTTCAAGACGGTAGTCAGCTTTATATTGCTGTTTATAGCCAATAACATCTCGAAGCGTCTTGGCGAAGCCAGACTGTACTAGAAAGCGAGGTCATCCACGATGGCGGAATTAGCGGTTAAGACCAAAAAACCTAAACAGCGCCGGCCCACGTCGCTTGGCGACCGGATATTTGATTATGCCAATTATACGTTTCTTACTCTGTTGATGGTTGTTACCTTGTATCCCTTTCTGAATACGCTGGCCGTTTCCTTAAACGATGCCAACGATTCCATAAGGGGCGGCATTTATGTATGGCCGAGGGAATGGACCTTGGACAACTATAAATATGTGCTCGCAGAAGCGACGATCTTCCATGCGACGATGATCTCTATCTTGCGAACCGTAATCGGCACCATAGCAACCGTGTTCTGCTCGGCCATGGTCGCCTATACGATCAGCAGACAGGATTATGTGCTGCGCAAGTTTGTGACGGTCGCATTCATATTGACCATGTATATTAACGGCGGACTTATTCCCAACTTCCTGCTGATCCGGGATTTAGGCCTTATCGACAGCTTCTGGGTGTATATTTGGCCGGGCTTAATCGGCGTCTTTAACCTGATTATTATCCGTTCCTTTATCGAAGGACTGCCGGAGAGCATTCTGGAATCCGCGCGGATCGACGGAGCCGGCGAATATCGGAATTTCTTCAGTATCGTCCTGCCGCTGTGTACCCCGGTACTCGCGACCGTTGCGCTGTTTACCGGCGTGTATCAATGGAACCAATGGTTCGACGTGTTTTTGTACAATTCCTCGAATATTGATTTGAGCACGCTACAATACGAGCTGCAGAAAATATTGCAAAACTCCAATGCGTCTATGTCCGCCAAATCGGCCGGCGACGCGTTCGCGAGCGCAGGCAATCAGGATGCCAATGCGGTCACGCCGTTCTCGATCAGGGCGACCATGACGATCGCGGCTTCCTTGCCCATTATTATGGTGTATCCGTTCCTGCAGAAATACTTTGTGAAAGGCATGACGGTAGGCGGCGTAAAAGGCTGATTGGGGCATAATGTCAGAAGAAAAACGGAGGATAAACGATGGCGGCAGAAGGAGCATTTTACACGGGTCAATACCGCAATTTGCTTGCTGAGCTCGGCTATTCCGAGGAAGCGATCGGCAAGAGGCTGAACGAGGCCTGGGAAGCGCTGTTTGAAGGCGGCGAGGAGACTCGCATTTATTATCCGGTTGGCGAAGACCTGGGCTACATGCTGGATACCGGCAATCTCGATGTCCGTTCAGAGGGAATGTCCTACGGGATGATGATGGCCGTGCAGTATAATAACAAGGACGTCTTCGACCGACTGTGGAAATGGACTTATACGTATATGTATATGACCGAAGGCTTGCATGCCGGCTACTTCGCCTGGTCTTGCAATACGGACGGTTCCCGGCGTTCCAATGGTCCGGCTCCGGACGGCGAGGAATATTTTGCGATGGCTTTATTATTTGCCTCCCACCGCTGGGGGGACGAAGAAGCGCCGTTTAATTACGGCAAGCAGGCACGGGATTTGTTAAGCACCTGCATCCACAAAGGCGAGAACGGCTCGGGCTATCCCATGTGGAATCCGCAAAATAAGCTGATCAAGTTTATACCGGACTGCGAATACTCCGATCCGTCTTATCACTTGCCTCACTTCTACGAACTGTTCGCCCTGTGGGCGTATCCGGAGGACCGCGCGTTCTGGAAGGAGGCCGCGGAGGCGAGCAGGGATTACCTTCCGAGATCCTGTCATCCGGTTACCGGGCTAGCGCCAGAGTATGCGCATTATGACGGGCGTCCGAATAATGACAAGGGCTATGGCCACTTCTTCAGCGATTCGTACCGTGTCGCAGCGAACATTGGTCTGGACGGCGAGTGGTTTGGGCGCGATGAACGGCTCGGCGGGATCGTTAACCGCATTCAAGCCTTTTTTGCGGACAAAGAACCGGAGGATTACCGCAGATACCGCATCGACGGCGAACCGTTCGAGGAGAAATCGCTTCATCCCGTCGGCTTGTTGGCCACGAATGCAATGGCCTCATTAGCCGCTACGGGACCTCATGCGGAGACCGCTGTCCGTTTGTTCTGGAATACCCCTGTTCGGACCGGCGCAAGAAGATACTATGACAACTGCCTGTACTTGTTCTCCTTGCTTGCCCTAAGCGGCAGCTACCGCATTTGGAAGCCATCCGAATAAATGAGGGAAATGAGCTCTGTACGCATTTTTTTGCGGCAGAGCGGCGGAGGAGGCGGACGTAGACGAAGCGGCCTATAACATTTAGAGAACGGGGCTTTCTCGAAATAGGAGAAAGCCCCGTTCTCTTCTAGTTTCGAATGGGTTTAAGGGAAAGGGAAGCGATCAATTCGTCTTGCGTGAACGGTTTTTTTCTTCCCCATTGGATGACCCGGACCATGTAAGGAGCATCCGGGTTTTTCATATGATAGAAGCCGGGCACCCGCATCACTCTTGATAGATTGGTAATCATCGGATCGGCTCCGAACTTACTCGCTAATGCTTTCTGGATCGGAACGAATCGAGAGATGGAACCGCCTTGCATGACCCAATAAATATGAAAGCCGTTATTCGTTTCGATGATCATCGCGTTCTTGATCCTGTTCCGGTGCTTCTTCAGAAAATCCCTTTTCAGCTTGGCAATTCTCCCTTGTGTCCGATGAGCCAGCAGCCGGTATTGCCCTTGTTTATTCCTTGTGATTGCAAAAGATTGAATTTGCTCTGCAGGGTTAGACCGGATCGCGTTCATTCTCTGCATCGCTTGTTCCTTTGTGCCAGCAAGCACCGATATTTTATTCAGATCCACATCGATAAACTGCGCCCTGATCGCTTTAATCTCTCCGCTCTGTCCTTCCCTTCTGTTAATCTCCATGAAAACGGCATATCCCTTAGCGTTTTGGTTCAGCATATGCACAGGTTTTCCGCTGCCGGAATGCAGTGACATTTGAGTGACCTGACTTTCAATAAGCTTCAGCGGCTTATTCAGTTTAATTGCCGGCTTATGTCCGGACGAAGTGCTATGAGGACGGTTTCGTTTGGCGTCGTGGACGAATAAGAATCGTATCCGTTCGTTCTCCTTGCAGCCAAGCTTTCTAATGAATTGGTGCGTTTGTCTGGAGCTCTGTCGTATAAGGCGGGAATATTGGGGCGGCTTTAGTTTCATTAACCCACATCCTTCTTATAGGCTGGCCTCATTTGGCGGTTTCTGTTATACACAATCATATTCGGATTGGATATGGCAAGTGTAGACCGCGAAACCCATTTTTGCGTGTGTTGTATGTTACCGATCCGCCATAGGCTTCGCCCAGGTCCGGCTGCCGGTTAAATATTTTTCGGTCAGCACGGTGAGCAGCTGAATGCCGACTTCATTTTCTCCGCCTTCCGGGATAATAATATCGGCATATTTCTTGGACGGTTCGATGAACGCTTCATGCATGGGCTTAACCGTTCTCAAATATTGATCGTGAATCGATTGAATGGTCCGGCCGCGGTCCTCGATATCCCGCAGCACCCGCCTGAGAATACGGACATCGGGATCGGTATCGACGAACACTTTAATGTCGAGCATCTCTCTCAGCTTCTCGTCGGACAGCACATGGAGACCTTCGATAATCACGATGTTATTAGGCTCGAGCTCCACCGTCTCGACGGCAGAACGGGCATGAACGGTGAAGTCGTAGACCGGGGCATGGGCGGTTCGGCCGCTTTTTAGTTGGATGAGGTTCTCGATGAGCAGCTCATTGTCAAAGGCAAGCGGATGATCGTAATTGATTGCTTCACGTTCCTTCAAGCTGAGCGCCGGATAGTCCTTGTAGTAGTTGTCCTGGGATATAAACGTCACTTTCCCCGATCCCAGGCGTTCAATGACTGAGCAAGCTACCGTCGTTTTGCCGGATCCGGTCCCGCCGGCGATTCCAATAATGAGCATGTTGTTGAAATAAACCTCCCTAAGACTGTGCAATTGTAGCAATTGTAGTATTGTAGCACAGCTCATGCTTATTTTCCTCTACCCTCGGCTGTATGATAGTAGCATCTCAACAATGAGAAGGATTTAATCTTGCAGGCAATAGACATACTGGACGGTTAATTCAAATATACGTAATTAGTTGCGTCAAGAGCTATAAATAAGCGGGGTGATGTGAGGGATGCCGCAATTCATTGGTATTGGGGAAGCGTGGGACCCTGCTATCAGGGCAACTTTTCAAGCATTGGCGGATGCGATCATCCCGCCGAGCATAAGACATGCAGGAGAGATAGGGTTGGAGACAATAGCAGGAGCGGTTCAGCTCTGCGTGGATCAATTCGTGTCAGGGGATATCGAGCATTCGGAATTCGTTCCTGCAGGTACGGACCAGATTCCGATTTCTCTATCAAAGTCAACGGCTCACCTGCTGGATAGCGGGGCTGAGCAATTCATTCGGAGCGGAAATTCCCGGCAGCCGTTAAATAACCGGGCTTTTCCCGGTGGCGGGCTATTCGCCGCTTTGTCCCGAATCGACAGGCTGCAAGCCTTAGCATTGCTGGACCGGCTTGATCTCCCTCTGAATTCGCTGCTTCCTCCCTATCGTAACAACCCCGGCATCATTCAAACCATGATCGATTCATTAACTCAATTAACGATGTTTGGATACTACTCCGAATGGTTCGGGTACGGCACGACGCGCCTTTATCCGCCGGAATGCCGACGGATTGCGTTTTTCCCCCCCGGCTGGCGTTTATCCGGTTATCCCGGGCCGGCTTTCGGCTATCGTGATCTTCGCGGATATATATTGAAATATCCTCATGGTAAAGGGGGATGCCCTAATGGCTGACCCGGATGTCATCGTCATCGGTTCGGGAGGCGGCGGAGCCGTGATTGCCAAAGAGCTGGGTGAGAAAGGCTTACAGGTATTGGTTCTGGAAGCAGGCCCGTGGTACGGTCATTCGGAATGGCCGGAACCGAATAAGGAGCGGGGGGCGCAAAGCAGCTCCAGCGTAGAAGACTTGAATGTAACTTTATACAAGGAGCAATACAGCAAGCTTGAAGGTGAAATGAATGACTTAATCACGGGCAGGCTTCGCTGGGGGCCGGCAGACCGGAATCGGCCGCCTTGGTATCGGAATGTAACGGAGAGGGGTTTCGTTTGGCAAAATGCCGGTGTAGGAGGAACAACGCAATCTTATCTGGCTAATTGTCCCCGCGCATTTCCCGGGTCGGTTGATTCCATCTGGCCGATATCTTACCGGGATCTGATCCCCTATTACGAGAAAGTGGAGGCAACGCTTCCGGTAGAATTTGCGCCGGTGACGTCGAAGGAGGAGTTGTTCTTCTACGGGGCCATGAAAGCCGGCTGGCAATTGATTCCTGACTTGAATGTGACAACGCCAGGTTATCGCCCGCAGCCAAACGCCATTCTCCCAACGAATCGGCATCTGACGAATCCGGACTATTCGTTGGAGCAATTGTCCTGGATGACGGGCTGCACGCTTGCCGGTCATTGCATTAACGGCTGTCCGCACGGACCCTCGGTGGATAAAATCGCGAAACGTTCAACAAACGTCAGCTATGTGCCGCTTGCGTTACGTACAGGCCGCGTAACGATAAGACCCAACGCGTATGCCATTCGGATCTTGACGGAGCCGCATCCCTCGGAAGGGCAGCGCGCAATCGGCGTGCGAATACGGGATACGTGGACGGGGGAGACGGAAGAACTCATGGCAGACGTCATGGTCCTGGCTGCCGGTGCTATCGAAAGCCCGCGGCTTTGGCTCAATTCGGGTTTGCCTTCTAATCCGTGGGTAGGAAAAGGACTTGTGAATCATTATTTTGACTGGGTAACAGGCATGTTCGATGAAAAAGATTTAATCCCGATTTTGGGATGCCCGGAGATTAATCCCTTTGTAGGGCATACGTCAGGCGGAAGGCTCGATTATCCGGGTCTTGGATCCATTATGGTAACGGGGCTAAGCCCGGGACTCGCCGCTTCCATGAGCTTCGGCATAAGTCAGTCCGGATACAGCAACCTTCATCCGCCTTACGGCGGAATGCCATGGTACGCGCAAGGCCGCATTGCAGGGCCGGAGCTTCAGCATTGGATGGAAAACTACCGCAGAACGTTAAGCCTCGTGATATTCGCCGATGACGAGGTGGATATTCGGAACGGGGTTACGGTTGATCCATTAAATAAGGATGAACATGGTCCCGTCCCTAAAGTCAGATACGTTCCCGGTCAACAGGGTGAGAAGAACCGCCTCAAGCTGGTTCGGATCGCAGTCGATATTTTACGGAAGGCAGGGGCTCGAAAGGTGCTTCGCACGGATTGGCCGGCTTCCTTAATGATACATATGGAGAGCACGATGAGAATGGGATTTGTCGTCGATTCAAATGGTGAAGCCTATCAGGTGAAAAGGTTATATATCGCTGATAACAGTGTACACTTTAACGCTCTGGGAGGAGCGAATCCTACGCTGACTACGCAGGCGCTCGCCACCCGCACGGCTGAACAACTGGCCGAAACATATTTTTAAGCGATAAACCGCAATGAAATAATATTCATGCCGGAGGGTATTCTAACACAGAAAAGGAGGTGTGGGAATGAATATCTTAGAAGTATTTCGCGATGCGGTTAAGCCGTTTATGGATGGCGAGAAACCGCCCTTGAATGTCGGGGAGGTCATGAACTTGTGGTTTTACTTAACCGCAACGGAACAAACGATGCGCGGTGAACAGGTATCGTATAATATTGTTCAGGATCTTGATCTTAAAGAGTTGCTGAAGGTAGTTATTAACGATGTTCACGGACCGATCCAAAAGGAATTAACGGAGTTTCTAACTGCGGAAGGAGTGCCCCTCCCTGAGAGAACGCCGGATAAGCCCATCGGCGATTTCCGGAGCATTCCGGAAGGCTCTAAATTGTCTGATGAAGAAGTGGCCTGTCTTCTCAGCTTCAATATTGTGCTTGGGATTAATTATGCATGCCGGGGAGTAACGGAGTCGGTCAGGCCGGATGTATCGTTCATGTTCGCCAAATTTCAGATGAGGAAGATGACGTATTCGATCCAGCTCAGAGATCTGTTAATGAGAAGAGGATGGCTGCAGGTACCGCCTTATTATAAAACGGAAGCACTTGTGCCTTAGCGGAAAATCGGGAAGACTGCGTATAACGAAAGTCGGGAGAACGGCCAACGACTTCCAAAATATTTTCGCAACCGCTGCACTCATGGTATAATGAGGTGTTCCGATCGAGTAGGAACAGAGAGGTTGCTTTATATGCAAGAATTTAAAGACTGGAACCTTAAAGTGAAAGAAACCTTTAATGCGACTAGCAAAGAGGTTGTATTGACGGTAACGGAGGCAGGCAGGACGCTGGGTCTCTCGAAGGACAATATGAAGCAATATGTGGAGAAACACAAACTAACCAAGATTCCTATATCGAGAAGCGTTCATCGGTATTTGCTGTTGAAGAGCGAGCTGGATCAGATTTTGGATAACAGGTTCGACGATTACTCACTTTCGCCAAAGGATTCATTGCTTAATCGATGAAACTGTGCTATTGTAGAGAGATCGTATATGAGACCTGAAGTCACGAATTGGAAAGGGTTGCGATGCTGCCTTTTTCAGTGTGTGGCTTTTTTTAAAACAGTCCATGTAAAAATTAGCTTTTGGAGGTAATATTATGCAAACAGGTACAGTAAAATGGTTTAACGCAGAGAAAGGCTTCGGTTTCATCGAGGCTGAAGGCGGCACGGATGTATTCGTACATTTCAGCGCAATCACAGGCGAAGGATTTAAATCGTTGGACGAAGGACAACGCGTTGAATTCAACGTGGTTCAAGGCAACCGCGGACCGCAAGCTGAGAATGTCGTAAAGCTGTAATTTCAAACAGATGAAGAACCGCTCTTGACTCCGGTCAAGGGCGTTTTTTGTGCATAAAAGGGGAAATCTCTTGTCCAAAACATACACTTTTCAACCCAGCATGGATGGTTATACTTAGAAACAGGTATAAACAACTTCGAGGGTGTCGCTGGAATAGTGAGGATGGTAAATCAAGATGGGTGTAATAAAGCTGGTCAAACGTATGGATTTTCATCCCGTGGCCTGGGGGCTTCTTATGGGCACGTTCCTTTCGCGCATTGGCTTCTATATGACGATTCCGTTCCTGGGTATTTATTTAGGCAAGGTGAAGGGGATTGATCCGGCGGCGGTCGGAGCTATTTTAGCGGTGAGTTTTCTGGCAGGGACATTATGCAGCTTTGTCGGGGGAGCGCTGTCGGACAAGCTGGGGAGATACCCGGTGCTTCTTTCATCCATGGCCGCCTGGAGCCTCGTATTTATCGGGTTTGCCCTGGCGGACGAAACATGGCTGTACTTCGTATTAAGCGGCTTGAACGGCCTCTTCCGCAGCGTGTTCGAACCGACGGCCAGAGCGCTGCTCGCCGATGTAACGCCGGTTGAACGACGCTCGGACGTGTTTAATGCGAGATACTTCACCATTAATATTGGCGGGGCTATCGGGCCGTTAATCGGATTAAAGCTCGGGGCCGGCGGTTCTTCTCCGCTTATCCCGTTTATCGTAAGCGCCTGTATTTTTGCCCTTTATGCCGTATTGCTGGCGTTATTCATGCTGACCTTCAAGCACCGGGAGCAGGAGAAAGCGGCTTCCGTTCCGATGAAGCAGATGGTGCAAATCGTGTTTAAAGACAAAGTATTCCTTTATTTGCTTCTAGGCAATACATTCGTGGTCGGCGCATATTCGCATTTGGATACGACGCTGTCGCAATTTATCGGTCATGACCGGATCGAGACGTACTCCTTGCTTTTTATAATGAACACGCTGACCGTATTGGTATTCCAATATCCGCTGGCGAGGCTGATGAAGCGGTTTTCTGCTTTAACCTCATTAAAGGCGGGATGCTTTTTATTTGGTCTGGGCTTGTTCGGGTTCGGCATATTTGACCATGTGCTTCTGTTGATCTTGTCGATGGTTGTTTTCACGATCGGTGAAATTATTTCCTTTGTTACCGGGGATGTGCTTATCGGGGAAATTGCTCCCCCGCATTTAAGAGGGGCGTATTTTGGCGCGAGCGGGTTCGCGTTTATCGGGCAAAGCGTCTGCGCATGGGTCGGCGGACTCCTGCTTCAGACCTTGGGCTTCGGGAATGGCCCGCTCATTTTCTTCATCCTCATGTTATTAACCTTTATTGCGTTTCCGTTCTTCCGCAAAGGGCAGCAGTTGCGGGAGCATCGGCAGGCAGCTGATGAAGTGAATGGAATCACCGCATAAATTCATAGGTCTAAAGTTTTAGACGTACCCTGCCGATAGATATAATAGTTTGGAACTATTATTGTGGGGGAGTAGAACATGGAGAAAAGTCCAAAATCGTTTGTTGCTGCATTACTGCTTTGCTTTTTCTTGGGGACATTAGGAATTCATCGCTTCTACGCAGGAAAAATCGGAACAGGAATTTTGCAAATCATTACGCTTGGCGGTCTAGGGATCTGGGTATTGGTCGATTTCATTATGATCGTTATCAGCAAGTTTACGGATAGTGAAGGAAGAAGAATCACGCCATAAATAAAACGAGAAAGAGCGCCCGGATCGTTGCCGGGCGCTCTTTCTATTACCAGCGTTGCGGGACGACATTAATCCTTCCGCATCGCGATGCCGTGCATCAGGATGTCGAGCGTCCGGTCGATCTCCTCGTCTTCGTCGAAGGGAAATTCCGGAGCCAGAAACACGTGGAAGATAATCATGCCGATGAACATGCTGACGGAGGACCGCATGATACGCCAAGGCGGCGCTTCGATAATCTGTCCTTGATCCTGAAAATGCTTAACGACCTTCTCGAGTCTTTGAATGACAATGTTCGTCATCAAGCCTTTCACCTGCTCCATCAGCTCCGGTTGAAAGGGAACCTCGTGGATCAGAATCTTGATGAGCTTCACGTTTTTACGGGCGAACTGCAGTCTATCCTTGGCAATTGCCCGGAAGAAATCCTCGGTTTGGCTGTAAGGAATCTCCAGCAGCTTCGCAAAATCCCGCATGAAGAACGGAGCGATCAGCTTGGTTGCGATCGGCCCGGCAATAGAGAGAAGCAGGTCCTTCTTGGTTTTGTAATGACGGAAAATCGTCCCTTCGGCGACGCCTGCCCGCTGCGCGATTTCGCTTGTAGACGTGGCGGCGAAGCCCTTCTCCGAGAAGATCTCGACCGCCGCTTCCAATATTTGAATTTGTTTGTCGGTTTTCTTCTTCTCTTCGCCTTCGGTCAGCCGGATAAGCTCCTCCAGCCATTGATCCTTCTCGTCCGACATAGAGGCTTATCTCCTTTCTCGTACTCGTGCTAATGAGGTCTTGCACTAGATTACTATATTTTCCGGTGCTTGCGCAATGCGAGCACGTTGGCCGCCATGAAGAGGAGGGTGAGCGCCAGTAAAACAAAGACATCGGATGCGATCGCGCTCCAGCCTTCGCCGCGGATCATGACGTTCCGCAGCGCATCGGCGCCGTACTTAAGCGGCGTAATATAGGACAGCCAGCTTAGCCATGGCGACATGCCGTCCAGATCGAACAAGCCGGAGAAAAAAACTTGCGGCACGATGACGAGCGGAATGAATTGAATCATTTGAAACTCCGTGTTTGCGAACGCGGACAGGAATGTGCCGAAGCTGAGCGCCGTCAGGGACAAGAGCAGCATAATGAGCAGCACGTACCAGAACGATCCCGCCATCATACTTCCCAATACGCCGATCGTATATCCGGCAATCAACACACCCTGCAGACTGGTGAAGATGCCGAAGCCAACCATATATCCGGCAACAATCTCCCACCGGCGCAGAGGCGTGGCCAGAAGACGCTCCAAGGTTCCGCTGGTGCGCTCCTTCAGGAAGGAAACCCCGGCAATGAGGAACACGAAGAAGAAGGCAAATAATCCGATTAATACGGGGCCAAAATGATCGAAGGAAGACATGTCCTCCGAGCCGTGCAGATATTCGAATACCGGAGCGGGAAGTCCGGCGGCAGCCTGGTCGACGGCAGGCGCCCGCGCCTGCACAGCCTTCTGGATCAGCATCATGACGGCGCGGTTCTTGGCAGGGTCGCTGCCCTCCAACCTGATATGCGGCGAAGCGCCGTCAAGCCGGATGATCGCGTCTATCCTTTGATCCTTCAGCGCGGCTTCGGCTTCCTCTTGCGATTCGAAGACGGTTACTTCGGCATCGGCCGCGCTTAAGCTTTGCGTAATCGACTCCGGTACTTGTATAGTTCCGAGCTTGGGTTGATACGCGTCGCCGTTAAAGACCAGGTACATCAGAGACAAGACGAGCAGCGGCGCGGCGATCAGCAGAGCCATGGACCGTTTATCATGAATAAACTGACGGATAATACGAATGATGAGGGCCTTGATTCTCATGCTCATGCGCGTATACCTCCGTAATAAAGAAATGCTTCCTCGATCGTGGAGCTTCCGGTCTGCGCCTTCAGCTCGTCAGGGGAGCCGGAGGCGATCAGGTGTCCGTCGCGGACCATTCCGAGCCGATGGCACTTGTCCGCTTCGTCCATCACGTGGGTCGTGACGAGAATCGTCGTTCCTTTGTTGCTTAAATGCTGCAGCTCATCCCATATCGATTTGCGAAGGACGGGATCGATCCCGACGGTCGGCTCATCCAGTATAAGCACCTCCGGCTCGTGAAGCAGCGCGATGGCCAGCGATAAGCGGCGCTTCATGCCGCCGGAGTAGGAACTGACGGAGCGCTTCATGTGATCCGTCAGATTCACAAGCTCCATCACCCGCCCCATTCTCCTCTTCAGAGGCTCGCCGCGGAGGCCGAAGAGGGAGCCGAAAAATAACAGGTTTTCTTTAGCGGTCAGCTCCGCGTATAAAGCGTCCGATTGAGCCATATAGCCGATTCGGACCATCATCGCAAGCTTCGGCATCTGCGTGCCAAGCACCTCGATCCGACCGCCGGTCGCTTCGTCGATGCCGGCGATTATTTTGACGAATGTCGTTTTGCCGGATCCCGAGGGCCCTAGCAAGCCGAAAATCTCGCCTTTGCCGACCGTGAGGCTAATGTCGTGAAGGACCGTTTTGTCATCGAATTTACGTATGACGCCGCGGGCTTGAATGCAAATTTCATTTTCTTTGCTCATTCGTTTCACTCCTCCGAATAAAAAGTGAGTAATTACTCACTCTCGTTATTAAACCCAATATACTCCCGATCCGCCAATCGGTCAAGTGAGTAATCACTCGCATTTTTCAAATAAAAAAATGACGGCCTGTGATGCGCCGGCGAACGCCTTCCATTGCACGAACCGGGACGATCGTTATAATGGGTATAACGAAACGGGAGTTTGCCGGAATGAGAGGGGACAGGCTATGTTTTATTCGCTGAAAAGCCGGTTGATCGCGATTTTTTTTCTACTCTTCGTCTTATCCTTCCTTACGATGTCGATCTATTTGTTTAATCAATCCCGTGCCATTATCCGGTCTTATATCGAGTCCTCGGCACTGGAGAAGATGGATGAATACGGCTCCTACATTGATATGGTCCAGACGCAAATTTATGACCTGGCTTCCATCGTCTTCAACAGCGATATTTCGAAAAATTGGGATGCGGCAGCCTCCGATCCGGCCGCTTCGGGAGGGGAGAAAAATCTGGCCCACTACCATATGAGCCAGTTCCTGACGCGGACGACGAACAGCTACTCGAGCGTTTCTTCGGTTACGGTATACCGGCAGGAGGGCATGTGGCTGAGCAGCGGCAATATGGTCGTTACCGATCCCTCGTTTCTGGAGGAGAAGTGGTATCACGATTTTAAAAAGCAGGATCTGCGCTGGATTGCCGCACATACGGATGCCGCGGAATTGCGCAATAATAATAACAAACATCCCGTGATCAGCATGCTGATGCCGATCGGCTCGTTCGAGCCCTCCCTAACGAAAAGCGTAATGAAGATAAATGTAAGCGCAGACTATTTCCTCGAACCGCTGGGCCGCATTCATTTGGGCGAGAGCGGCACGATTTATTTATTGGATCAGAACGGGAATCCGATGCTGTCACAGACGGAATACGACGCGCACTCGGATATGCTCCGGCAGGTCGGGCAGATTCGCAGCGGCTGGAGAAAGCAGGGGGTCGTCTCCTTGACGAACGAGCAGGGCGGGAAGGAGATTCTGGTGTACAAGAAGCTGCCGCAGACGAATTGGCTGCTGGTCGGCTTCGTCTCCGAGAATGATCTGTACTCCAAGCTGTTCCAGCTGAGGCAAACGATTCTCATCGTCGCGGCTTTGCTGCTCCTGCTTTCCTTGATCCTGTCGACGTGGCTGTCGCACGGCATCACGAAACCTCTCTCGCGGCTGGTGCTCGCGATGCGGCACGTGCAGCGCGGGGACTTCGTCCATGCGGAGAGCCGGCTCGCGCCCGTGAGAAGTTTGCGTAATGAGGTCGGCTTCGCGACGGAGACGTTCCGCAACATGGTCATCCAGCTGCGGCAGCATATCAAAACCGAATTCGAGCTCAAGCTGCTCAGGCAGCAGGCGGAATACAAGGCGCTGCTTATGCAGATTAACCCGCATTTCCTGTTCAATACGCTGGAGCTGATGAGCAGCTTAGCGATGCAGAAGCGGACGGACGACACGGTGCAGGTCATTGAATCGCTTGGGAAAATGATGCGTTTCTCGCTGCGGATGAGCGACGACCTGATTCGTCTCGAGGAGGAGCTCCTCTATGTCCGCCATTATATGTCGATACTGACCATCCGATTCGGCGATCGCCTTCACATTTCGCTAGAGAAGGAAGGGGATCTGGAGCGGCTCACAGTGGCGAAATTTATTATCCAGCCGCTAATCGAGAATGCGGTGAAGTACGGTTTCCTGCATCAGCCGGAGGCGAAGGTCCGCATCCGTGTGCGCCATGCGGAGGGGCGGGTCCATCTGATTGTAGCCGATAACGGTCCGGGCATGGCGCCCGAACGGGTCAAGCAAGTGCTCGATTCCTCGGCTGCCGCGCAGCTGGATCATATTCTGACAAGCCGCGACAGCCAGATTGGTCTAGGGAATGTTCTATCCCGCTGCCGACTATATTATGAATCGTTGTTCGAGGTCCGAATTGATTCTGCAATTGGAGAAGGAACGACGATCGAGCTCATACTACCCGCACAGGAGGAACGCCATTATGTACCGAGTATTGATCGTGGATGATGAACCGGAAATCAGACAAGGGCTGCAGCTCAAGGTCGATTGGGAAGGTCTGGGCCTCCTCATCGCGGCGGAGGCTTCGAACGGCGTGGAAGCGATGGAGATCCTGACGGGCGAGGCGATCGATATCGTCATCACCGATATGAATATGCCGGTCATGGACGGGATGACCTTCCTGGATGCTTGCCATGACCAATATCCCTCTCTGCGTCTGATCGTTATAACGGGATATGAAGATTTTCAATATGCGAAAGCGGCGGTTAAAAACCATGCGCGGGATTATTTGCTGAAGCCGGTGGCGAGAGACGAGCTGACCATGGCATTAACGAATGTCAAGCAGGAGCTGGACAAAGAGCGCCGCAGCCAGGATCAGGCAGCGATGACAGAGTGGCGGCTTTCACAATATTACGCGAAAATGAAGGAGCATTTTATCGTTCATCTCGTGAAGGAAGAGCTGGAGAGGATAAGCGTCGTGAAGGACCGGGCCAGATTATTCGAGCTCGATGTCTGGGACGACCGCAAGGTAAGATTCATGACGGCCGGACTGAAGGATGCTGCAGCTCCGGAGCATCCTTCCGAGCGGTCGCCGGATAAATTCCGTCTCCCGTTCGACATTATTTCCAGGGAATGCGCGGACAAGCATCGAGGCTTCATTCAAGTGTTCCGCGACGCCAACTATCCCGGCCTGATGCATTTTGTCATGCTGGAGAATGAAGCGCTGGAGCGGGAATTTACCGGGGCGCTGCATCAGAATGTAAAGACCTTTATGGGTTTCGAGCTGCGGGTAGGCATCGGGCAAGCCGTGACCGGATTCGTGCAGTGGAAGGAAGGTTATATTACCGCCCTGCTGGCATGGAATCTGCCGAACGACAGGGAAACCGGCAAATCCCGGACCCCTGCCGGACAAGCGGCGCTGCCTGAGGATACGATCAAGGTTCTGAGGCGGTATTTGACCCGGGGAGAGCTCTCCAAGTTCAGTGAGGCGATCCGGCATGAATTGCGGGGAACGATCGGGTCGCAGCCCCGTTTTGTGAAAGTGATCTTTCAGCTTTATTTGATGTTGGAGTCGGTTGCGCATGAGCAACACATCGCGCTCGACAGCAGGGAGCAGTTGTGGCTGCGTCCGGAAATGTCGCTCAGCCTCGATACGGTAGAGAAGGCGGAGCCGTTTCTTATGCGGCTGGCCGCCAAGATCGAGCGGAAGCGGGAGATCGATTCCGGGGAGGGCGATCCTTCCCTGATCGAGGCGGCTCAGCATTTTATCGACGAGAATTACATGTACGATTTGAATTTAACGATGATTTCCGAGAAGTTTAATTATAACTCCTCTTATTTCTCTGAAATGTTCAAAGCGAAGGTCGGCAAGACCTTTATTCAATACTTAACCGAGGCGCGCATGAATCAGGCGGTGCGGATGCTCCGGACGACGACGCTCAGCCTGTGGGACATCGCGGAGCTGACCGGCTTCTCCAATGCAAGCTACTTCAGCTCGAAGTTCAAGCGGATGCACGGGCTCACCCCGTCGGAATACCGGCAGCAGTCATCTGAAAAAATTGATAGCGAACACCCGAAGAAATAGCATTCTTTCGGGCAGACCCCTCCCTTATGATGGAAGTACATCAATAGAGAGGGGGAATTGCGATGAAATCAAGCCGCAAGCCGCTTGCAAAAGGGCAGCATAACCTTACGGCGTATACATTTCTTCTGCCGTGGCTGCTCGGTTTTTTCTGCTTGACGCTCGGTCCGATGCTCGGTTCGCTGTATTTGTCGCTGACCAAGTATAATCTTCTGACGCCGCCGGAGTGGATCGGCTTTGCCAACTACTTAGACATCTTCATTGAAGACGATACCTTCTCGAATTCCTTATGGCTAACCGTCAAATACGTGTTTCTATCCGTGCCGCTCCGGCTTTCCTTCGCGCTGCTGGTTGCCATCGTTCTGAATAAAGGCATCCGGGCGCTTGGCATTTACCGGACCGTATACTACATTCCGTCCCTGCTGGGGGGAAGCGTCGCGATTGCGATCGTGTGGCGGCAAATCTTCGACGGCAGCGGCCTGGTGAATCAATTTCTAGGCTGGTTCGGCATTCAGGGACCTTCCTGGATCTCTCATCCCGATTACATCGTATACACGATTATTTCGCTGTCGGTCTGGCAATTTGGTTCTGCCATGGTTATCTTCCTCGCAGGCCTCAAGCAGGTTCCGGCCGATTTGTACGAAGCCGCTCAGGTAGACGGGGCGAACAAGGTCAGGCAGTTTTTCCGCATTACGCTGCCGATGCTGACTCCGGTCATTTTCTTTAATCTCGTCATGAGCATCATTAACTCCTTTCAGGCGTTCACGCCGGCTTTCGTTATCGGCGACGGCCGGGGCGGCCCGCTCGATGCAACGATGTTCTACACCTTATACCTGTACATGAAGGGCTTCTCGTTCTTCGATATGGGTTACGCTTCTGCCCTTGCCTGGATTATGCTGCTGATTATCGGTGCTTTCACGGCCGTTATCTTCGCAACCTCGAAATATTGGGTATTCTACGGCGACGGCAAGGAAGGGAGGTAAGACGGCATGACGACTGTAACAGGGTTAAAAGTCTTTACGAAGCATACGCTGATCATCATTTTCGGCTTCGCCATGCTGTATCCGGTTCTCTGGCTGATTAGCAGCTCCTTTAAACCGAATGACATCCTCTTCGCACAGCCCGGCTTGTGGCCGGCATCGTTCACGCTGGACAATTACATCAATGGGTGGCGCGGGTTTCAGGGCATCGCGTTCAGCAGGTTTTTCGCAAATTCGTGGCTGATTTCGATTCTGAGCGTGCTCGGCAACGTGATAACCTGCTCCTTCGCGGCGTTCGCGTTTGCCAGGTTGGATTTCAAGTTTCAGAAACTATGGTTTTCCTTCATGCTGGTAACGATCATGCTTCCTTATCACGTCACGCTCGTTCCGCAGTATGTCATCTATAACGAGCTGCAGTGGATTAATACGTATTACCCTCTTGTTCTGCCAAAATGGCTGGCGCATGATTCCTTCTTCATCCTGATGATGGTTCAGTTCATTCGCGGCATCCCAAGGGAGCTGGATGAGAGCGCGGTGATCGACGGCTGCAGCCAGCGGCAAATTTATTTCCGCATCATTATGCCGCTGCTTACGCCGGCGCTTATATCGGCTGCGATCTTCACCTTCATCTGGTCATGGGACGATTTCTTCAGCCAAATGATTTATTTGAGCGATATTAAGCTGTTTACGGTACAGCTGGGCATCCGGTCCCTATTCGACCCTACCGGTCAGTCCGACTGGGGAGCGCTGCTCGCGATGTCGACGCTGTCGCTCGTTCCGATTACGCTTATTTTCATGATCTTTCAGCGTTATTTCCTAGAGGGTATCGCAACGACGGGGTTGAAATAACGGGCGACCTGACGATATAAGTTGAACGAAAGAAACACACGCTCGGAGCGAAGAGAGCATAACGATCTGGAGAAACGAAGTGTTCGCTTTTTGCAGACCGAATGGTTACCCTGACAGGGTTCTTATTCTAACCATTTGGCTGCAACAGCGGTCGGAAGAATGATTTGCTCTCGAAGTGATAAGCACGTATGAATCATTTGTTCAACTTATAGCCGAAAAAATTAATACTCAATACCCGAAGGAATGAAATTCCGATCCGGACGAATGAAGGATAGCATAATAGGTGAAAGCGAATTCACTACATGCATAGGGGGAAACAAAGATGAACAAACGGATGCTTACGTTGATGTTAGGGATGCTGATGGTTTTTACGGCGGCATGCTCCGGCGGTACCGGCAGCGGCGGCGCAAGCAATGGCAATGCAGCTAACGGCAACGCCGCAGGCGGCAATGCGTCGGGCGAAGCAGAGCAGGTTGAGCTGCGCGTCATGTGGTGGGGAGATCAGAAACGGGCGGATATTACGAACGAGGCGCTTGGCATCTTCCAAGAGAAATACCCGAATATTAAGATCGTTGGCGAGTTCGCGCCATCAACCGGTTACTTCGATAAGCTGAACACCCAGCTTGCTTCGGGTACGGCGCCGGACGTATTCTTCCTCGGAGGCAACGTGGTCGATTACGCGAACAAAGAAGTGCTCCTTGACCTGGGGCCATATGCCGATAAAGAGTTGAATTTGAGCGATATGGATCAATCGATGATCGATTACGGCACGATCGGCGGCAAGCTGCTGCATATTTCTGCAGGCGCCAATGCACGCGGAGTGGTCGTGAACAAGACGCTCTTCGAGAAGGCCGGATTGCCGGTTCCGGAGGACGGATGGAACTGGGATGACTTCGCCCGTATCAGCAAAGAAATTTCCGAGAAGCTGGGCGAGGGCGTCTACGGCACTTATAACATGGTTATCGACGGAATGGACATTGGTTTGAAGCAGCAAGGCAAGCAGCTGTATGATATGGCGAACGGAACGCTTGGTTTCGAAGAAGCTGATGTGCTGAAGTGGTTCCAATTCTGGGATGCCGCATCGAAAGCGGGCGGTGTCGTGCCATCCGAGCTGCAGGTCTCCAACCCTCCGGGCGATACGAGCAAATCGTTGATCGTAACAGGTAAAGTCGCGATGAGTCTGATTCCGTCCAACCAATTGGCTGCGCATCAATCGCTAACGCAGGATGAGCTGATCCTGGTACAGCTTCCGCGCGGCGACAAGGGTACAGGCGTTGTGTTCGAGTCGAGCCAGGGTCTCTCGGGTTATGCGAAGACGAAACATCCGAAGGAAGTTGCGACGCTGCTCAGCTTCTTCATCAATGATCCGGAAGTAGCGAAAATTCTCGGAAGCGACCGCGGCGTTCCCGTAACGGCAGCTAACCGCACTTTGCTGGAAGGCACAGCGAATCCGGTAGAGAAGATCGTCTACGACTATACGAGCCGCGTATCCGAAGCGACGAAGACAGAACCTTTCGCCGTAAGCTACAACCCTCCGGGCTTCTCTGAATATTCCAAGCTGGCGGAGTCGACGATGTACGAGATCGGCTTCGGACGCAAGAGCGTGGAGGCTGCGGTTAAGGACTTCTATAACGGTACGCTGAAAATTTTCAAAAACAATCAATAATAGGGCAGTCGCAAGAGGAACTTGCCCTCGCAGCTAAGAACAGCAGATGTTCTATGGTGGCGGCCTGCAGGCCATGTGAGATTCGTTCAGTGAATATAGGAACAGGCTGCCTTGAGGCAGTCTGTTTTATTTCAAAAATCGGAAAGCGAGGCAGCCATGATGAAGGAATCATTGCTGAAGCAGCTTCGGGAGCTGTCGGTCGACGGGAAGGTTGGCGGGCTGAAGAAGCCGTCGGATCAGAAGAGCTTAGAGGAGTGGAAGCAATCTGGCGTACGCTTTACGGCGAGCTCCGGCAAGCTGGAGCAGGTCTATTACGCCGCAGTGCGGAATCTGCTTGACTGCATCGTGCCGACAGGCGGCGATGAACCGGTCCTGCAGGAAGGCGGCGTCTATCTCGGCTGCTGGCTGGAGAGCACGGGGACCATTAACGCCGAGCTGCTGTCGCGGTTCATGCCGTCCGTATCGGAGGCGACCTATCGCTCGTTCGCCGTGCATCAGCGGGAAGACGGGCTTCTGCCTTATAAGTTGACCGGGCAAGGTCCGTCCTACCGCCAGATTCAATTGGTGACGCCGCTCGCCCGCAGCGTCTGGAACCATTACATGCTGCATGCTGCTGACAAGAACTTCCTTCAGACGATGTATGAGGCGATGGCGCGTTACGATGAGTGGCTCGTTGCTTACCGGAATACCCGAGGGACAGGCTGCGTAGAAGCCTTCAGCACATTCGATACGGGGCATGACCTGTCGCCGCGCTTCTGGCATGTGCCGGATACGCCGCATCTTGGCGATGCGGCGCGGGTGAATCCGGACTCCCCGATCTTGCCTTTCCTTGCGCCGGATCTGACGGCCAACGTATATTGCCAGCGCATATATATGGCTCGTATAGCGGAGGAGCTTGGACAATCCGGCGAGCCATGGCTGGCTAAGGGAGAGGACAGTCTGGCCAGCTTGTTCCGTTATTGCTTCGACGAAGAGGATCATTTCTTCTACGACCGCGACCGGAATGACAAGCTTGTGCGCGTGCAATCCGACGTGCTGCTCCGGGTAATGGCGTGCGAGGTCGGAGACCGGGCGTTCTTCGATACGATGCTGCGGCGTTATCTGCTGAATACAAGCAAGTTTTTCGCTAAATATCCGTTTACCTCGATATCGATGGACGACCCGCGGTTTGACCCGAACTCCAGCTACAACAGCTGGGGGGGGACAAGCAATTTCCTGAGCCTGATCCGTACGCCGCATGCGTTCGAGCATCACGGCCGCCATGTGGAGCTGACCTGGGTGCTGTATCCGATTCTCTCTTCTTTCGCCAAGGCGTCCCGCTTTGCGCAGACGGTCAGTCCTTGGACCGGCGACGAAGGCTACACCGAGGCGTACTCTCCGTCGATTCTATGTCTGCTTGACTATGTAGAACGGTTATGCGGCATTTTGCCTACTCCGGAAGGGGAGCTTTGGTTTACGGGACTTGCTCCGTATGCGATGGACCACGGCGAAGAAATCGCGCCGGAGACGGGCTACGGCAGAAGGGTCGACGGCGATTCCTATGAGCTGCTGAATACACGTTCCGGTTCTGAGATCTATCGGAACGGCGAAAGCTATATCCGCTTCCCGAGCGGTATTCGCGTCGTGACCGGACGGGACGGCGGCTTGAGAAGCATCGTTGGCATGAGCGTCCGAACGGTAGAAGGAACGCTTCACTATCAGGGCAGCGACATCGCCTTCAGGGTGAAGGGGAATGAAGTGCTGGCCTTCGGGAGCGGCGCGTTCAGAAGCGTATCGGATATCGGAATTGTTCATCCTGCTTATCGTTAAGGGGAAAGGGCAGTCAGGTTTCTCCTTATTCAGACCATATGGCGAAAGCGGCGATCGGAAGAATGATTTTGCGTTTGCAGAGACAGCAGCTGTTGTAAATCGCTTATGCAGCAGGAAATCCTCCTGCTATTTTGTCGGTATGACGGCTGCTTCCCCATCCAGCAGGAAAAACTCCCTCTATATCGACCCGTTTAGACTGATACGCCTAATAATGACCGAATTAGAGGGAGAAATTCCAGTTAGAATTCTTCTAAACCAGCTTCCAGGCCATTTAGTGGAAGGAATTCCCTTTGATTTTGAAATTACGGCACTCACGATCTCATCCACAATCCTAAATGATTGTGGATTTTTTTTACTTTACGGATAATAATAAAAATCTGTCAGGTAATAGAAACTTTAGGGCGGGGCGTAGAGAGAGCTAATTGTTCTGGAGCAATGAAGTGCTCGCTTATTGCACAAAATGGGAGGAATTCAGGTGTATAAGGTGCTGTTGGTGGATGATGAGACCGATGTGCGGGACGGGCTCGTCCAGGAAATCGATTGGAAGGCCTGCGGCTTTACGGTCGCCGGTACGGCCGAGAACGGGAAAGAGGCCATGGAGCTGGCGGACCGGCTCGAGCTGGACGTCGTCATTACGGATATCAGCATGCCGTTCAAAGACGGGCTTCAGCTGTCCGAGTGGCTGAGGGCTCATTATCCGCTGGTGAAGATTGTGATCCTGACCGGCTATGACGAGTTCGATTATGCCCGCCAGGCGATCCGGCTCAGCGTCGACGAATATTTGCTGAAGCCGTTCTCCGCGGACAGCTTCACAGAGCTGCTGCTGAAGATCCGGCAAAAAATCGAAGCCGAGGTAGCCGAGCGCGAAGACGTCCGGCAGCTGAAGGAGCATTACCGGACCAGCCTGCCGCTGCTTCGCGAAACCTTCCTCGCCTCCTTGCTGAACCGCAAGCTGCCGAAGAGCAAGATCGAAGAAAAAGCGATGAATTACGGTCTTCATCTCTCCGGTTCAACCTATGCGGTGGCCGTCATTGCGCTTCACGCGCCCGAGGAGGTTGAACAGGCGGAAATCGATCACTCGCTGCGTTACTCCGGTGATCTCGATTTGATGCTGCATGCGATGTTGAATATTGCCAAAGAGATCTGGGACCTAAATCAACTTGGAAGCGCTTTTATCCATCAGGACGGCATCGCGCTGCTGGCGATCGGCGACGATAACCGGGAAGAGGCTTGGTTCCGACGCGTGCAGGAGACGCTCGATAATATTCTGAAGAGCATCGTTCACTACTTGAAGCTGCCGGTGACGATTGGCGTAGGGTCGGTCGTGACGGATATCGCGGACGTGAAATATTCGTACGGGGATGCGCTGCTCGCGCTGGATTACCGGCTCGTGCTGGGCTCGGAGAAGGTGATTTTCATTCATGACGTAGAGGATCGCCGATACGAGAAGCTCCGCTTCGACGAGCTGAAGGAGCAGGCGCTGACCCGCAGCCTGAAGGTAGGGACGGCGGAGGAGCTCGGCGAAGCGGTCGATGATATTTTCCACGGGCTGTACGAATCTGCTTTTGCTTATAGCGATATTCAAGTGTATCTGCTGGAAGTGGTCACGACCGTGATGCGCACGGCCAAGGATGCCGACATTAACCTGGATGAGCTGTTCGGCGCGGGTTTCCAGCTGCATGCGGAAATATTTAAATTTTCGGGCATGCAGGAGGCGCAGCGGTGGTTCCAGGATCTGTGCCTTCGCATTATGAAGCATATCGCAAGCAAGCGGCAGCATTCGTACAAAGACATCGTGGAGAAGGCGATTCACTATACGAAGGAGCATTACGGCGATCCGGATATTTCGATTCAGAGGCTCTGCTCCCATCTTCATATCAGTACCGGTTACTTCAGCGGCGTCTTCAAGAAGGAGGTCAAATTGACGTTTGTGCAGTATTTGATGCATATCCGGATGGAGGCCGCCAAGGAGCTGCTGCGGGCGTCGGAGCTGAAAGCTTTTGAAATCGCGGAGCGCGTCGGCTTCGCCGATCCGAATTATTTCAGCTTCTGCTTCAAGAAGCAGGTCGGCATATCGCCGAAGGAGTACCGCAGCCGCGTTCTGTCCGACGCGGGGGAGGAGGCACGCGATTCATGACGCTTTTCAGACGAAAGGTGACGCTGTCCGCCCTGAAGCGGTGGATGGAAAGTCTGCGCGCAAGCAGCATCCAGTCGATTATTATGTGGTCGTTCTCGGTATTTATTCTCATCATCGTTGTTCTTGTCGCAGTACTGCTATACAACAAGTTCTCGCGTACCGCGGAGCAAAACGTATTTCTGAGCACGCAGCAAATCGTCGATCAGGTCAGCTATAATCTCGAGGATTACGTGGACGGCATGGCGCAGCTGTATCAGGCGATTGAAGAAAATATGCTGGCAGAGGGCCAGTGGGACGATGATCAAGTTACGGAGCAGCTGGATACGATTATGAGCAGCCGCGACGATCTGGTGTCGATTGCGCTGTTCGACGGGAGTGGAAAGCTGCTTAGGAATCACCCAACGCTGCCGGTCAGGGAGAGCGCCCGGGTATCGGAGCAGAGCTGGTTTCATTCCGCCATGCGGGTGCCGGATCATCTCAGCTTCTCGCTGCCGCATGTCCAGAATTTATATGACGGCACTTACATTTGGGTTGTGTCTATGAGCAAGGGAATTACGGTTATCCATGAAGGGAGACCGGTGAACGTTGTCCTCCTCGTAGATATCAACTTCAAGAAGATCGACGAGCTCAGCAGCCGGATCAGCCTCGGCAAGCGGGGCTATGTCTATATTATCGACGAAGGCGCAGGCAATATCGTATACCATCCGCAGCAGCAGCTGATCTATATGGGGCTGAGGAATGAAAGCGTCGAGAAAGCGTTAACCTCATCGGACAGCTATATGGATGAATCGTCCGGGGTGAAGCGGCTGAATACGGTGAAGTCCGTCGTCAATATCGGCTGGAAGGTTGTCGGCGTTTCTTATTTGGATGAAATCATGACGACCCGCGAGGAAGTGAACCGTTACTTGGTTCAGGTCGTTGCGGTCGTGTTGGTGCTCTCGGTTCTGATCTCCATCCTGCTCGCAGCGGTGCTAACCCGGCCGATCAGGCGGATGGGGAAATCGATGAAGGCGGTCGAACGCGGCGATTTCAACGTCGAGCTGCCGATGAGAGGGCCACTGGAAGTCGTTCAGCTGTCCAGCCGCTTCAATCTCATGCTCGATAAGATCAGGCAGTTAATGAAACAAATTATCGTCGAGCAGGAGTCGAAACGGAAATATGAGCTGGAGGCGCTGCAGGCGCAGATTAACCCTCATTTTCTGTATAACACGTTGAACTCGGTGGTCCGGATGGTCGGAATGAGCAAGAACGAAGAGGTGATCACGATGATTACGTCCTTGTCGAAGCTGTTCCGCATCAGTTTAAGCAAAGGGAAGACGTCGATTACGGTAAGCGAGGAGCTGGAGCATGCCCGGCATTATTTGACGATTCAGCAGATGCGGTTTAAGAAAAAATTTGATTTTACAATCGAGGCGGAGGAAGAGGCGTTAACCTGCTACACGCTAAAGCTTGTCCTGCAGCCGCTCATTGAAAATGCGATCGTACACGGAATTGAGTTCATGGTGGATGAGGGCTGGATTCGGATCCGCGCCTTCGTGAAGGAGGATCTGCTGGTGCTGGAGGTCGAGGATAACGGCGTAGGCATGTCGCCGCAGAAGCTGAAGAGCATATTGGCGGAGATGAATGCCGGAGGGGACAATGCTGCCGGACATGCCGGTGACAGCGGCACGGGCGCAGGTTCACGGGCAGGTTCCGGCTCAGGTGTAGCCGTCCGGAACGTGCATGATCGAATAAGGCTTTATTATGGCGCCCAGTATGGCTTGACCTATGAAAGCGAACAGGAAGAAGGAACGACGGTCCGCGTATATATGCCGGTTATGCGGCAAAGTATGGAGGAGGCTGGGCATGGTGAATAAATCTCGTACTTGTCTAAAAAGATTCGTGTTAATCGCGGCGGCCTCTCTGCTCGCTGCGGCGGCGCTTGCCTCTTGCACATCCCCCGAGCTCGGAGATGCGGAAGAAGCAGCGCTCCGCATTGCGCTAGTCGCTCCCGTCCATGCCAGCGAGCAGGGCGATGCGATGCGGCTTGGCGCCGAAGCGGCGGTCAAGGAGTTCGGAGCGGAGCTGGAATATATCTCGTTCGAGCCCGATGAGGATGCGATAGAGCAGCTTCAAGCCGCGCTTGCTATTGTTGAGAACGGGGCCTCGGCGGTCTTGATCGATCCGGCGGACGAACGCGTGCTGACGGAGCTTGCCGGAAGAGCATCGGCCAAAGGAACGCCGATTGTCACCCTTAACGATGAACGGACAGCCAAGGGCGTGCTCACTTCAGTATCGGCGGACAATGAGAAGGCCGGCCGGCAGGCGGGCGAGGCGATGGCGGAGCTGCTCGGCGGGAGCGGGAATGTAGCGATCATCCGGTCGGATCGGAGCGACCCCGATCTGGAGCGGCGTGAAGCCGGAGCCCGGGCCGTTCTTGAGGAATATGCGGGTATTCAAATAACGGACAGCGCCGCATGCGGAAATCTGCGGGACGCCTGCTGGCAGGCCGCGAAGCAGCTGCTTGATCATGCCCGGTTGGACGGCGTGCTTGCCCTCGAGGCATCGGCCTCGCTGGGATTATCGGATGAAGTGAGAAGGCGCGGCGAGCAGGGGAAGCTGAAGATCGTCACGTTCGGCAGCGAAATGGATCAGCTCGAGCTTCTTCAGGAAGGCGTTCTTCATCAATTAGTCGTGCTGAACGCCTTCAGCACCGGGTATCTTGGCGTGAAGCAGGCGGTTGCGCTGTTGTCCGGGGAGCGGGTCGACAAATCGATCCTGCTGGAAACGAATGTCATCGACGCGGACAATATGTTCTGGATGAATAATCAGAAGACGCTGTTCCCGTTTGTGAAATAAACGGGATTGTGCCGCCGCAAATCGGTTGAACAGCCGTTTTACACGGTAACTGATGAGAATTTTGATAGAAAGCATGAGAATATTGAATTCGAATGAGGCCGGCAATCCTTCATAATAACAGTAGACGCTTAAGCGCGGCGGCGAGCTGCGAATGAGCGGAAACCGAAAGTAATCTGGGAGGTCTATACAAGATGAAAAAGAAATGGTTGCTTGTGCTTATGACAGGAATTATGCTGACGGCTGCGGCTTGCGGCAACAACAGCGGCGGCAGCAATAGCGGAAGTAACGGGGAAGCCTCGAATACAAACGGAACGCCGCAGGTCGGAGTAGCGATTTATAAATTTGACGATACGTTCATGACCGGCGTAAGAAACGCGATGTCGGATTCGGCGGAAGGCAAAGCGAAGCTGGATATCGTAGACAGCCAGAATGCGCAGCCGACGCAGAACGAAAAAGTCGATCTGTTCATCTCGAAGAAATATGATGCGTTGATCATTAACCCGGTTGACCGTACGGCTGCGGGCGTTATCATCGACAAAGCGAAGGGCGCCGACACTCCGGTCGTCTTCCTGAACCGCGAGCCGATTGCCGAAGACATGAATAAATGGGACAAAGTATTCTATGTAGGCGCGAAAGCGGAAGAGTCCGGCACGATTTCCGGCCAGCTGATCGTAGACTACTGGAAAGCGAATCCGGCCGCGGATAAGAACGGAGACGGCAAGCTTCAATACGTTATGCTGACAGGCGAGCCGGGACATCAGGACGCAGAGCTGCGCACGAAATTCTCCGTTCAGGCAATCCAGGACGCAGGCATCGAAGTGGAGGCGCTGGCTGAAGATACGGCAATGTGGGATCGTGTAAAAGGCCAAGAAAAAATGCAAACCTTCCTTGCGTCAAACGGCGACAAAATCGAAGCGGTTCTAGCGAACAATGACGACATGGCGCTCGGCGCGATCGAAGCATTGAAAGCGGCGGGCTACTTCTCGGGCGACAAATATATGCCGGTTGTCGGCGTTGACGCAACGGCTCCGGCGATCCAAGCGCTGCAGGACGGCACGATGCTTGGAACGGTCCTTAACGACGCGAAGAACCAAGGCGCTGCTTCGGTAGCGATTGCGGCTGCGCTCGCAAAAGGCGAAACGCCAACGAAAGATAACACCGGCTTTGATATCACGGACGGCAAATACGTGTGGATCGCGTACAAGAAAATCACCAAAGAAAACGCAGCCGACGCGCAATAGATTTGTTAGGGAGTGAGGGGCAGCGGCATGTAAGTGGCGTTGTCCCTCATCCAGTTTAGGAGGGAAGATGGAATGGCGGAGCAAAACGTACTGGAAATGCGGGGAATTTCAAAAGCCTTTCCTGGCGTACAGGCGCTAAAAGACGTAACGCTTAAGGTAAAGCCGGGAACCGTTCATGCGCTTATGGGCGAGAACGGCGCGGGCAAATCGACTTTGATGAAATGCTTATTCGGCATCTATAAGCCGGATGAAGGCGAAATTTTTATAAACGGAAGCAAGACGGCGATCAACAACTCGAAAGATGCGCTAAACAGCGGTATTTCTATGATTCATCAGGAGCTGCATCCGGTTCCGCACCGGAATGTCATGGAGAATATATGGCTTGGCCGATTTCCGATGTTCGGCTATGGGCCCTTCAAGCTTGTTAATGAAAAGCGAATGTATGAGGATACGCTGGAATTATTCCGCGACCTTGAGATTGATATAAATCCGCGGGCAAGAACGGGCTCGCTATCGGTATCGAAGATCCAGTCGCTCGAAATCGTGAAGGCGGTTTCGTTCAACTCGAAGGTGATCGTGATGGATGAACCGACATCCTCCCTGACCGGCAATGAAGTCGAGCAGCTGTTCGGCATCATTAACCGGCTGCGCAAGCGCGGGGTATCGATCATTTACATTTCTCACAAAATGGAAGAAATTTTGCGGATTTCCGACGAAGTGACGATTATGCGGGACGGAAAATATATCGGCACTTGGCCGTCCGCCGAGCTGACAACCGATCTCATCATCACGCGGATGGTCGGCCGGGATTTGACGGAGCGGTTCCCGGAGCGCACCAATGTGCCGGGGAACACGCTTCTGAAGGTGGAGAAGCTGTCCTCGCCGAATCCGAAGTCCTTCCAGGACGTGTCCTTCGAGCTTCGGCGCGGAGAAATTCTCGGCTTGGGCGGACTCGTAGGCGCTCAGCGGACAGAGCTCGTCGAGGCGCTGTTCGGACTGCGGAGCGTGGCATCGGGCTCTATCTCGATCGATGGGAAGCCGGTTAAGATCAAATCGCCGTCCGACGCGAAGAAGCATAATATCGCGCTTCTGACGGAGGAGAGACGGGTAACGGGTATCTTCCCGGTGCTGTCGGTCTACGAGAATACGATTATCGCCAATCTGGGCCGTTATCAGAATAAGGCGGGCCTGCTGAACGAACGCAAGGGCAAAGAGGAAGCCGCGTTGAACGTCGAGAAACTGCGGACGAAGACGCCTTCGGTCAATACGCAGATTCGCAATCTGTCGGGCGGCAACCAGCAGAAGGTTCTGCTCGCTCGCTGGCTGCTCACGGAACCGGAAATTTTGCTGCTGGATGAACCTACCCGGGGGATCGACGTCGGTGCCAAATATGAAATTTATACGATTATTACCGAGCTGGCCAAGCAAGGAAAGAGCATTATAATGATTTCCTCTGAAATGCCGGAGCTGCTAGGCATGTCCGACCGGATTATGGTGATGAGCGAAGGCCGCATGACAGGCATAGTGGAAGGCAAGCAGGCAACAGAGCAGGAGATCATGCGCCTGGCCGCGCAGCAGCGGTCGGTTGAATCAGGAGGGAATAAAAATGAATTTGCAAGCACTGTTTAAAGTAAAAGATTATTTGGCGCAGCGGGCCATCTTCGTCGTATTGGTCCTGCTCGTTATTGGTATCGCGATTGCGGACCCGAACTTTTTAGCTTTTTCCACACTGCGGGATATTATGCAGCAATCGTCCACGAGGCTGATTATCGCGCTGGGCGCGGCATTCATCTTGATCACGGGCGGTACCGACTTGTCCTCCGGGCGAGTCGTCGGCCTGACGGCCGTCATCTCGGCTTCGATGCTTCAGATTGATACTTATGCAAGCAAGTTTTTTCCCGATCTTCCGCATTTATGGGTAGGACTTCCCATTATTGTCGGGATTGTCGTCGGCCTTCTCGTCGGCCTGGTGAACGGTCTGATCGTAGCGAAGCTTCACGTGCCGCCTTTTATCGCGACGCTTGGAACAATGGTCGGCATTTACGGGCTTAACTCCCTCTACTTCGATATGGAGCCGAACCAATCGCAGCCGATCGGCGGCCTTCGTCCGGACTTTACGAAGTGGGGCTCCGGCTTTATCGATCTGGGCGGCGGTTACACCATCCCGTATATCGTCATTATCGCGGTAGTTGTCGCGCTCATCTGCTGGGTTGTTTTCAACAAAACGCGTCTTGGCAAAAACATGTACGCCATCGGCGGCAACGTTCAGGCTGCGCATGTATCGGGTATTAACGTAGCCCGCAACCTTATCCTTATCTACGCGATTTCCGGCGCGCTTTACGGTCTTGCCGGCGTAATGGAAGCGGCGCGGACCGGCGGAGCGACGAACAACTACGGCAATATGTACGAGCTTGATGCGATCGCAGCCTGCGTTGTCGGCGGCGTATCGACGGCCGGCGGCGTCGGTACCGTACCGGGCGTTGCGGCGGGCGTTCTGATCTTCGGCGTTATCAACTACGGCTTGACTTATATCGGCGTCAGTCCATATTGGCAGCTTATTATTAAAGGTCTAATTATTGTTGCTGCGGTTGCCTTCGACATCCGCAAATATATGGCTAAAAAATAATTGAAAAACAGCAATGATATGAATAATTAATTCGGTTAATAATCAAGCAAGGGCCGCAGGTATGATCTGGCGGCCTTTGTTTTTTATGAACAGATGGGGGAGACTTGGTTATGAAAAATAATAAAACGGATGCCGTCAAGCGGGGTATCCGGTTCTCGCTCGGCCGCAAGCTGACTGCGGCTTTCTTCGCGGTATCGCTTCTCGTCGGCGTGACGGCAGGCGCGGCCTATATGTCCATGAAGAAGCTGGAGCGGAATTATGCGTCCTTGCTCGAGAAACAATCAGCCGCGAATGAACGGGCTTCCAAGATCGAGACGGGTACGCAGCTTCAGAACAGCCTGCTCTTCGGCTATTTGGTAGAGCCTGTACCGGAGAAGGAGGAGCTGCTGTTTAAGGGTAACGGGGAGCTGGGAACGCTGATCACAACCACGGTAAGCGCTTCCGAAGATGATGAGCGGGAACAGGCCGTCCGTTTATTATCCGAATCGAATGATACGTTCGCGAGATTGCTTGTGAAGGTACAGGATTACATAAAGCAAAACCGCCCGGATCTGGCGAAGGCTGAGGCGCTGATGTGGTCGATCCCGCTTACCGATACGATGAATCATGCAGCGAAGCAGCTTCGCGAAGCGGAGAAGGCAGCGCTGCAGAACGAGCTGAACCGCTATCGGAAGGCATCGGAGGCGACAACGCGCACGTTGATTCTATGCAGCGCAGCGGCGCTAATTATTGCCGTTTCCATCGGCATTCTATTAACGCGGCTTATTGTGAGGCCAATGGCGGCAATGGTGCGAACGGCGGGAGAGATGGCCTCCGGCGACCTGACCGCAGCTTCCGTGGAGGTGAAGAACCGGGATGAGATCCGTGAGCTCGCGTCCGCCTTCCATACGATGAAGAGCAGTTGGCACGGAATGATCAGCGAGCTGGGGCGGCATGCCGGGAGAGTGGCTCATTCGGCGGAGAAGCTCCGTCAGCAGTCGGATCAGTTCCGGTCGTCTTCCGAACAAATTTCCGCCATTATGGAGGAAATATCCGTCGGGTCGGAGGAGCAGGCGCAAAGCGCAGAGCTCGGCGTATCGAAGGTGGAGGGCATGTCGGCCGGCGTCGCTGAAATTACTGCGCTCGCGGGCCAAGCCGACCGCCAGTCTGCTCATGCGCTTCAGGAAACGGCGGCCGGCGAGCGAATCGTAGCGCTGACAGCGGATCAAATGAAGGCGATTCAGCAGAAAATGAACGAATTGACGGCATTCATTGAGCGGCTCGACTTACGTACCGGGCAAATCGTCGATGCCGCGGCGCTCATCGAGCATATATCGCGGCAGACCCAGATGCTGGCGTTGAATGCTTCCATTGAGGCGGCAAGGGCCGGGGAAGCCGGCAAAGGCTTCGCGGTCGTTGCGAATGAGGTGCGCAAGTTGTCTGTGCAAACCGGTACCGCAGCTTCGGAGGTGCAGGCGCTCGTTGACGGCGTCCGCAACGAGACCGGACTGGTGGTCGAAGCGGCCAAAGCCGGCTCGCTGGAGGTAGCCGCCGGCCTGACCAAGGTCGGACAGGCCGGGGAAGCCTTCTTCAGCATACGGCAAGCGGTGGAGGAGGCGGCGGGCCAGATCGGCAGAGTGCTCGAGCAAGCCGAACGCTTGTATCGGCAATCGGACGACGCCGTAGACGCGATCCGCTCCATCGACCGCGTTGCCCAGCAGACGGCGGACGGCTCCCGCGAGGTGTACGCCCATACCGAGGAGCAGCATGCCGGCGTACAGGAGATGACCGCCGCTATGGATGGGTTGAGTCTCCTGTCGGAGGAGCTGCAGGGGATGATCGGCAAGTTTAAAGTGTGAGATAGAATCCGGATTTTCTTGAGCAAACGATTCATTATCAGACCCCGTTAGATAAGTTTGATGAAATTGCAAAGTATGGACGGAAGCGTCTATCCTGGCAGAATGATGCTTGCTATGACATTAATGTCATACTATATACTTTGGAAAAATGACGAAAGGGGATTATCTGAGGTAGAAGCTAAAGCCCCCCTTTTTGCAATACCGGATTCATTTGAAGCAACTTTCTCGGTGCACTTGCGTGAAACTTTCGGACAACGTTCCAAAAACTGGACTTTGTCTACAGCCTGGGGCCATCCGGATATTACGGATGGCTTTTTGAATGTACAAGACAATATAAGTATAGCACTAATAATAAGTTTATTTTTCTCTGCGAAAACGGTTGATCCTCCGGCTGGAACGCCGAGAGGCGTTTCTGCTTGACTCAGCCCATCCCGCAGAGGGATTGTCCCTTTCAATAATTGGCTATACCATAGATGGAGCAGCTCCATTGCGGAAAGGACGGATGAGAACATCATGAATTTCATTAAAAGCAGCGCGTATCAGAACCTTTCTCTCAAACGGAGGATCGTCATCCTCTTTATCGCAGCCTCCCTGATTCCATTCGTCGGGATCGGGTTAATCTCCTATTTCACCATCGATTCGATCTTGTTTAACAAAATTCAATTGGGCATCCAGAGCAACGTCAGGCAGGTTCAGCTCTCCCTGGAGAATACGATTAACAACATGAACCATGTGTCGCAGCAGCTTTCTTTTGACGGCAGCGTGGGAAAGAAGCTGGATCAGTACCTTCTCGGGGGGGAGCCGTACCATCAAGCGAGTCTGGTCAGCGAAATAAAGAACGAAGTAAGCACGATCAGCTTCACCAACCCCAATATCGGCTTGACGATGTATTATATTCAAAAGGACGGGTCCCATCTGTTTGAAAATTTGGTCGTGAGCGAACAGTTCGATCCGAACACGCTCCCCCGCCTGGCCGTTTCGAACAAAATCACGTATCATTCCCCGCATATCAGCCAAGACGGATTAAATAATCATAACGTACTGTCTGTATTAAGAAAGGCGGGCATCCCGGAGCGCGACGATATTTATATTTACATCGAATCGGGCTTTAAGCTGACGCAAAATATATTAGACACCGATCAAATCAGTCAAAATTCGCATCATCTGCTTCTAAATAAAGAGGGACAAATTGCGTTCAGCGAAATTCCGGACATTTTTCCGGCGAACAGCGCGTTTCCTCTGGAAGACGCCCGTGTCGACCACGGCACCTATAATCATTATTACTGGTTTAAAGGGACAAGCAAACAGGGCTGGAGCATTGTCTCGGTAATCCCCGAAGCGGAATACAACAAGGAAAGAAACCGATGGCTGATTCAAATCGTCTTCTTCTCGCTCCTGGTGCTGGCCATCAGCGTCATGCTGGCCTGGCTGCTCTGGAAAATGGTCTATCGTCCGCTGACCAACTTCCATAAGGAAATGAAACGGGCGGGGCAAAGCGACTTCCAATCCGCGCCTGTGAAAACGTACATCCCGGAATTTGACTATCTGCTGCGGGAATTCGGGGACATGAAGCAGCAGATCGGGGAATTGTTCCTTGAAGTGGAGCTTAAGGAGAAGCGTAGGGCGGATCTGGAGATCGAGAAGCTGCGCTACCAGATAAACCCGCATTTTCTGATGAATACGCTGGATACTGCGCACTGGTTAGCCGTGATGAACGGACAGAACGAGATTGACCAGCTCGTTGTCTCTCTTAACAAATTGCTGTACTACAATCTGGGCAAGCTGGGCGAGCAAGCTACCGTAAGGGAAGAGCTTGATGCCTTGAAGGAATATTTAACGCTGCAGCAAATCCGCTATGACTTCCAGTTTAACGTGCGGGTCGAAGCCGATGAGCATGTGCTGGACATGATCATTCCGAGGTTTATTTTGCAGCCTCTCGTAGAAAACGCGTTATATCACGGCTTGAACGATCAAGGGAGCATCCGCGTGGATGTCAAATATGACGGCTTTATCGAGCTGGCCGTCCATGACAACGGCGAAGGGATGTCGGAGGAAACCATCCAGCATCTCCTTCATAATGATCAGGTCGAGAAAAGAAAAGTAGGCATGGGCATCGGCATGAATTATGTGAAACGGATGATCGAATTCTATTACGACGGACAAGCCGGCATGCAGATCAAGAGCGAATTAGGCAAAGGAACAAGTGTTATATTAAGATTACCGGCGAGGGAAGCGGAGGAAGACGTATGATAAAAGTGTTAGTAGTTGACGACGATAAGCTGGTGCGCAAAGGGCTTATTTCGGCTATGCCTTGGTCCGATTTCGGTATGCTGGTGGCAGGGGAAGCGAGCAACGGCGAGAAAGCGCTGGAATTTCTGCAGGCGAATCCGGTGGACTTGATGCTGACGGATCTGGCGATGCCGGTTATGTCCGGCATCGAATTGATGCGCAGCGCCCGTAAGCTGTACCCGGAGCTGTATATCGTCGTCTTGACGCTTCACCAGGATTTTGATTATATCCAGGAAGCGCTGCGGCTTGGGGCGATCGATTATATTGCCAAGGTGCAGCTGGAAAAAGAGCGGTTCGAAGAAGTGCTCGGAAGAGTCTATGCGCGGATTCAAGAAGAGAGGAAGAAGAGCGCTGCCGGCGTTCCACTTTCCAAAGAGGCGGCGCCGAATTCCGACAGCTTCGCTGCGGATACCGGTTACGCTTTCCTAGCGAAGGAAGGACAACCGGATACCGGCTGGCTTACGGAAACCGGGCTGCTTGCCGGGGGCAGCCTGGAAGAGCCGGATGTTAACGTCTTGTGGTGGGTTCCCGGGGTTGACTCCGCTGAGCCTTCACGTATTCCGGACGGGTGGATGATGATGAAGCTGTCCGGACTGGCCGGACGGAAGAAGAGCTTGATCTATCGGCTGTTGCGTGCATATAGGCAAAAGGACTTTTTTTATGATTATCAGCCAATCAATCAACGGGTCGAGACGACTGTCGAAGCTTTGGGCAAGGAATCGCCCGCTAACGAAAACGATCTGACCGGCGCGAGAGAACAATGGCTGACGCTCGAATGGATTCATGACGAAGCGGCCTATGAGCAGCTGCGGGACGAGCTGAAAGAAATGCGGCTGCCCGTGCCCCGGCTGATCCAATTTCTCTATACGCTCGAGAGCGAATGGAAGCGCGTCTATGCCGCGGTAACGGACAAGCGGATTGCAGAACCGGGGCCGTTCGACAGCTGGCTTGAAGCGGAGGCATGGCTGCAGTCGATCCGCAGACTTACCGCGCAGATCGCAAACAGCCAGCCTTATTCGCAGGAGGTTGTCGACTGTATCATGAAAGCGGTGAAGCTCGTTCAAGAAGAGATGGATCAGCAGGTATTCGCGATGGATGTCGCCAAGAGGGTGAACATGAGCCGGAGCTACTTCAGCCAGTGCTTTAAAGATATAACGGGCAAATCGTTTAATGAATACGTGCGGGAGATCCGAATCGGGAAAGCGAAGGAATATTTGACCCATACCCATAAACCGATTCAATGGATTGCGGAGCATACGGGCTATATGGACGAGAAATATTTCAGCCGTTTATTTCGCGAGCATACCGGCATGCTGCCGAGCGAGTACCGCCAAAAGCCGCAGGGGTAGATAGAAGTCGGCGGCCAAGGGGGACAGATGTCTTTTTGACGGGAAAACTCCCTCCAACGCTCTACCCTATCCCGCAACCCGGCTCTAACGTAAAACGCTTTCATCGGTGTTATCCTATTCATGTAGTTAATTCATTGAACGAAGGGGAGAAAGAGATGAAAGCGACAAAAAACAGCTTGCTCTTATTGCTGGCCGTGCTCCTTATCGCGCTGACAGCGTGTAGTTCCACGAATAAGCCGGGTAACGGAGGCAATACGAATGAAGGAACGGATGCTGCTTCCGGAAATAATGAGCCGGCGGCACCTGCGGAGACGGCCGATCCTTTCGGCAAATACGAATCACCCGTCACCATTCATGTAGGCCAAGCGAACGATCCTACGGACAACAGCCTGCCGCAGGGGGATACGCCGGAGAATAACCAGTATACGAGACATATCAAAGAGCAGTTGAATATAGACACGAAGATTATCTGGCGGACCGCCACGGGCAAAGACTACGACCAGAAGGTCAACCTGTCCATCGCGAGCGACGATCTGCCGGACCTGGTCATCGTGAATGACGCGCAGCTCAGACAAATGGTGAAAGCCGGCCAAGTGGAGGATTTGACGGAAACATTCGAGAAATACGCGTCTCCTGCCATTAAAGGCATTATCGAGAAGACGGAAGGGCGCGCCCTCGATGCGGTCACCTTCGACGGCAAGATGATGGCGCTTCCGAACGTAACGGCAAGGGGCGACGCCGTTCATACGATGTGGATCCGCAAGGATTGGTTAGACAAACTGGGCTTGGAGGTTCCGAAGACGGTAGAAGACTTGGAGAAGGTGGCCAAAGCGTTCGTCGATGGCGACCCGGACGGGAACGGAAAGCCGGATACGATCGGCATTGCCGGACAGCAGGCCGGCGGCAAGCTTTATGCCAACTTCCTTGCTTCAAGCAATAACACGTTTGGCTTGGACCCTATTTTCTCCGCATTCAACGCTTATCCGGGTTTCTGGCTGGAAGGCGAAGACGGCAAGCCGGTCTACGGCTCCATCCAGCCGCAGGTGAAAGAAGCGTTGGCCAAATTGCGCGACATGTATGCAAGCGGCGCGATTGACCGTGAACTGAGCATTCGCAAAGACGCGGCCGAGCCGGTCGTCAGCGGCAAAGCGGGAATATTCTTCGGTCCGTTCTGGATGGGCTATTGGCCTCTTCCGGATGCGGTCAAGAACGATCCTAAGGCGAATTGGCAGTCCTATGCGCTGCCGCTTGACAAGAACGGCGAATTCAGCCCGCACATGGCGACTCCTTCCACTCAATTCCTTGCGGTCCGCAAAGGCTACGAGAACCCGGAAGCCGCGCTTAA
This sequence comes from Paenibacillus harenae DSM 16969, assembly GCF_000422465.1. GTDB lineage: Bacteria > Bacillota > Bacilli > Paenibacillales > Paenibacillaceae > Pristimantibacillus > Pristimantibacillus harenae. Next base: position 173,103 of record NZ_AULV01000018.1, read on the forward strand.
ATTGATGAACCTGCTTGTTCGGGACGAAGCTAAATTTGACGTAAGCGTAACGCTTAACCACTACCCGGTTCGGATCGTATACGCGCCGGTCGATGAAATCGAGTACTCGCTGACTGCGCTCAAAGAAGTTCTGGCCGGAACCAAGACGGCGGCAGACTTGGACATCCCTGGTTATAAGCTGCTTGCAGACGACGCGGCTAAGGTGGGCAAAGCAAAGCTTGAGCCGTTCGATAACAATGACATTCAATATTGGAGCACGGAAGACATGGGCATATGGAGCCGCATGTACTCAATCTTCGTTGGCGGCGCGCCGCTGCTTGAGAAGCGCAACGAGGTATACAGCCTGGTTTATTCCCAGACCAAAACGATGGAAAGCCGGTGGGCGAACCTGGAGAAGCTGGAAACCGAAACGTTCCTGAAAATCATTATGGGCGCCGCTCCGATCGAATCCTTCGACAAATTCGTCGAGGATTGGAAGAAGCAGGGCGGAGATAAAGTGACGCAAGAGGTGGAAGAAGAAATCAAGGAGTAATCCAATCGGCAGAGGCGGCGGATTTTTGATTCCGTCGCCTTTGCACAAATAGGCAAACACTTGCAAAATAGAGTAGGAGTGGGATTAATCATGAGAAACAGGAGCTTCGAGAAACATTATTACCTTATGCTTCTGCCCGGCTTGATTTGGTTAGTCTTGTTTAACATTGTCCCGATGAGCGGCATTGTCATGGCGTTTCAGGATTTTAACCCGGGAGCGGGGATTTGGAAATCGGAATGGATCGGATTAGAGAACTTTGAATATATGTTTGTGCTGTCCGACAGCAAGACGGTCTTGTTTAATACGATTTATATCGCGATATTGAAGATTATCGGCAACCTGATTGTTCCTCTCGTATTTGCGCTGATGTTAAACGAGCTGCGGCTGCAGATCGTGAAGCGTTGGGTTCAAACGATTGTATATTTGCCGCATTTTCTCTCCTGGGTTATTTTGTCGGGAATCTTGCTCGACGTATTTGCCTTTAAAGGTCCGATTAACTCCGTTTTGGGCGTGTTCGGCGTAGAGCCCGTCTTATTTTTCGCAAGGGCCGATTTATTCCCTTATATTATTGTAGGAAGCGACGTGTGGAAGGAATTCGGATTTAACACGATCATATATTTAGCTGCGCTTACTTCGATTAATCCGGCGTTGTATGAAGCGGCCGCGATCGACGGCGCCACGCGGATGAAGCGGTTGTGGCATGTAACGCTGCCCGGCATCACGACAACGATTGTTTTGCTGGCTGTATTAAGCTTAGGGAACGTATTGAACGCAGGGTTCGATCAAATCTTCAACTTGTACAACCCGCTTGTTTATTCGTCCGGGGACATTATCGATACATGGGTTTACCGCGCAGGCCTGCTGAACCTTCAGTTTAGCTTGGCGACGGCGATGGGGCTGCTCAAATCGGTGGTCAGCTTTATTCTAATCGTCGTATCCTACCTGCTCGCATCGAAGTTCGCCAACTACCGCATCTTTTAATCGAAGGGAGCATGAACAATGGTTAGAGAACAATCGTTTGGCTCCAGGCTATTCGATATCCTGCTTCTGGTCGTCCTGATCGTTATCGCGCTGGTGTGCATTATGCCGATTTGGTATACGCTGGCTGTCTCTCTAAGCGATAAATCGGCTGCCGCTGCCGGCATCGTGCGACTATGGCCGGTCGGATTCAACTTTAACTCGTATCAAACGATCATGACAGATTCGAAGTTTTTTAATTCGTTCGGTATTTCGCTGCAGCGGGTTCTGCTGGGGTCTGCCTTGAACTTTATAGTTACGGTGCTGATGGCTTACCCGTTATCGAAATCCGTGAAGGATTTCCGCCTGCGCAACGTATTTATGTGGCTGCTCGTCTTCTGCATGCTCTTTAACGGCGGCTTGATTCCCTGGTATATGGCAATTAAGGATTACGGCTTGATGGACTCGATTTGGGCGCTTGTATTGGCGGGCGGCGTGCAGGTGTTTCACGTCATTCTCGTCGTAAACTTCTTCCGGAACCTGCCGAAGGAGCTGGAGGAGGCGGCGCTTGTGGACGGAGCGGGGCCTTGGTACATGCTGGTCCGGCTCTTTGTTCCGCTGGCCGTTCCGGTTCTTGCGACGATCACGCTGTTCAGCATCGTGTACCACTGGAACGAATTTTTCCACGGCCTGGTGCTGATGTCGAAAGCCGAGAAATATCCGCTGCAAACCTATATTCAGCAGCTTGTGGTGGTCATCGATACGACGAGCATGACGGAAGACGAATATAAGAAGCTTAGCGAGCTGTCCAACCAGACGTTGAATGCGGCTAAAATCTTCATCGCCATGATTCCCGTTCTGATCATTTATCCGTTCCTGCAGCGCTTCTTTATTCACGGCATCACGCTCGGTTCCGTGAAAGAATAGGTTGTACTATTCACCGGCGTGAGTGGATCTACTCGCAAATCAAGAATAAGGGCTGTCCCGCAGATCTATCCGGATCTTCGGGAGAGCCCTTATTCGCTGTGGTTCTTATGACCGTATCGCTAGACTTTCGTATCTGCGGCCGCGTCCGGTTCCTAGACGTCGATGACTATCGTGCTCTGCGTTTACACTCATTTATTGAACGATGGTATTCGGATACGGGAATTGCGTGGAATATCCGTTAAACTGCTGATAGGCTTGATCGAGATTGTTTTGCTGCTCCGCCTCGAGTTTATAGTGACCCTTGCGGAACATCAATTCGAATAAATCATATTGGCATTGATGCGTTTCGTTCAAGATCGTCATAATATCCTGATGCAGGGCGGTATGGCTTGCTTCTCTTGCCGATACGTTAAAGCTGTCGGTGAGATACTTTTCCGTTGCGAGAATATCGTTGACGCGGTCGCGGTCGTTTAAATCCGGCCCTTTGACCTGCTGCTCATAGGAAGGCTTAGGATTTTTGATCGTTTGCGCGCTTTGATTCTGGTTCTGATTTTGGTTCTGGTTCATACGGCAGCCTCCTTATTATTGGGTTTGAGGAACCTTTTTCATTTCCTCTGTATTGTTGTTTTGCAGATGCTTGAGCAACAGATTGTAATGTCTTTGATGCATTTGCCCTGCCTTATCAATCGCTTGAGCAATTTCGGGATCGGAGCATTCTTGTGCAAAATGGCGGCATTTCTTCATCGCGAGAATCTCCCAGGACAATTGATCCTTCAAATAAAGCGAGTCCTTAACGGTAATGACCTGAGGCGGAACCTGCATTAACGGGGCTTGCTGCTGCTGCTGCGTTTGATTTTGCTGCATATATAGTCTCCTTGTCATCAGAATTTACCTATAGCTTGTGCAAAATGCTTGAAATTATCACTTTTTAAAAAAATGGTGAATTCGCCTTGGAGTCATTCAGGTCAGTGACTATCCGGTATCTAAGCTTGGCATAATAGTCATGATTGGACGGGAGGTGAGGGCAATGAAAAATAACAATGAGCAAGACCCGCGGAAATTAAAAGGAAATGCTCTGACCCATGAACAGTTTTCGGATGTATATGCGGCAGGGACAAGTGACGGAGTACACCAGCTTGCAGATGAGAAGATCCAGATCAAGAATGAGTCCTATGACTCCGGTCAACAAAAATAATTCTGTTTGCTCTGAACCGGCATGCAGCCGCTAAGCCTGATATTCAGTGCTCAGCGGCTTTTTCTGCTTCGTTTCGCGATCTAAACTACCGGTCTTATACATCCGTCGATATCGTTTAGTGAATAAAGGGAGTTAACGGTGGGATTCTATAGATGTAACATTTTAAAAATGAGCGACCCGATCGGCTTTAGGGACGGATTTTGGAGCTAAGCGAAAGAAGGGAGCTTCCTAACATGATTAAGTTTTTACTGAAGTGGCTGGTTAACGGCGCAGTTGTCGTATCGCTGCTTCTTTATTACACGGATATTTCGTTTTGGAATGCGGCAATTGCTGCTACCGTTCTGACGATCATTGCCTACTTATTAGGTGATCAGTTGATCCTGCGCAGAACGAATAACATCATTGCGACGATCGCCGATTTTGTATTAGCGGCCATTTACCTTGGTGTATTGGCTTATGCATTCGATTGGGATTTAAGTATGGGTGAGACACTGATGATCTCGTTCCTATTAGGGATAGCCGAATGGGTGCTCCATCGTTATGTATTTAATGAGGAGCTGCGGGTTCCCGCATAGTGATTGAATTGTTTTGCTGAGGAGTTCACCGGATAGCGCATGCAGGGGCGGCCAATTGGCCGCCCTTTTCGTATAATTTGTATTAAAATTCCAGTTGCAATCGTTATGATAGATATGATATATTCTTAATCCGGCCGCAAAACGGGCCGAATACAAATAAACGAATCGGATGTCAGGAATTACCTGTAGCATTCATGAATGAATTCGTGTTATATTGTAAGTCCGGCCGTGAGAAACAAGCGGACGGCGAGAAAGAATAGATTGTTCTTTGAAAACTGAACAACGAGTGAAACTGCCCCGTTAATCCTTACGGATTAATGGAAAAGCGATAAAAAAGGAATGAGTCAACGAGAAACTTCAATCTGACCTTTGGCTAGAGAGAGGTTTCACGGACAACTAACCAATTTGGAGAGTTTGATCCTGGCTCAGGACGAACGCTGGCGGCGTGCCTAATACATGCAAGTCGAGCGGAGTTATTCCTTCGGGAGTAACTTAGCGGCGGACGGGTGAGTAACACGTAGGTAACCTGCCTGTAAGACCGGGATAACATTCGGAAACGAATGCTAATACCGGATACGCAATCTGGTCGCATGACCGGATTGGGAAAGACGGAGCAATCTGTCGCTTATAGAT
>NZ_AULV01000019.1 GCF_000422465.1 Paenibacillus harenae DSM 16969
CGCCAGGAGCACCGCTGGGTAGCCAAGTACGGACGGGATAAGCGCTGAAAGCATCTAAGCGTGAAGCCCCCCTCAAGATGAGATTTCCCAGTATGTAAGACCCCTTGAAGACGACGAGGTTGATAGGTTCGGGGTGGAAGCGCAGCAATGCGTGCAGCTGACGAATACTAATCGGTCGAGGGCTTATCCTAAGAAGATCTGCATGGACCCATACATCCGGCAGACAAACAGCTAAAGTTCAGCAGCAATTTCTTTCGTATCCGGTTTTCAGGGCGCAAGCGCCTTGAAACAGGTTCTAGATGACGCGGGGTGGAGCAGCCCGGTAGCTCGTCGGGCTCATAACCCGAAGGCCGCAGGTTCAAATCCTGCCTCCGCAACCAATAACTTTACTTTTGGTAATCATTTGGAAGTACATATGGAGCTGTGGTGTAGAGGCCTAACATGCCTGCCTGTCACGCAGGAGACCGCGGGTTCGAATCCCGTCAGCTCCGCCATTTATCTAAACAAATAATTGATTTTGTTGGGGATTAGCCAAGCGGTAAGGCAACGGACTTTGACTCCGTCATTCTCAGGTTCGATCCCTGAATCCCCAGCCATTTATATACGCGGAAGTGGCTCAGCGGTAGAGCATCGCCTTGCCAAGGCGAGGGTCGCGGGTTCGATTCCCGTCTTCCGCTCCATCATAACTAAGACAAACATCTTGCCAAGCAAGATGTTTTTTTGTGTTAAACGCTACGATATTCCGGTTAGTTGAGGCGAAGCAGCAGCCGTTTTGATGATATAATCTGCTGTGTAGACAAGCATATGAGATAGATAGCACGTTTCCGCGCAGCAGTTCCGTTGCGCAGACCCAAACGTGCATGCTAACACGATCGTGTAGGAGGCGTAAAATATGCGAAAGTTGGTGTTTTTCTTAGGGGGAGCCGGTGCCGGCAAGACGACGCTCGCGAAAGCAATGGCAAGAAAAAGAGGCGCGGCATTCTTCGATATGGATACGCTGCTGCGCCCGGCCGCGGAAGCGCTCATGAAACAGGCCGGACTTGATCCAAGCGACCGGGATTCTGCTGCCTATAAGACATTGTGCCGGGATCTCGGCTACCGCATCACGATGGACGCCGCGCTTGAGAACATCGGAATCGGAACCGATGCATTCGTCGTCGGCCCGTTCACGAAAGAAACAAAGACCCCGGATTGGATAGAGAGGGAACTCTCTGCCATCGGGGCCACCTTAGATCATGTTGATGTTAAAGTAATATTTGTCGCGCTTCAGAATGAAAGGGACTATTATAACCGTATTGTCCAAAGAGGGTCGGAGCTCGATCAGTGGAAGCTGGACAATTGGCGGGAGTTCAGCCGCTCGCTTGCGAAGAGAGAGCTGAAATGGAATATTCCCGCTTCGTCCGTACTCTACTATGACAACACCAAACCGTCAGATCAAGAAGCGATCGCTGTCCTGGAGCGGTTCGTGTACGGGACTAAAGCGTAGCGGAAGCCATTTATTTTTATTCACCGCGAAACGATTGCTTTACCGCTAAGGAAGGCGTCAGCCGTTTACGCTTGATGATGGTAGTTGGCATCGTCATATAAAAGCTGGAGTTTGTCAAAGAAGGAAATGGAAGAAATGTTGGCATAGCTTGGACAGATGTTTCAAGGCGCGGCTATAATAGTAAGAGTGCGAATTAGAATAAAACACTGCAAGGAGCTGCAAGTATGATACGATTCGGAATCATTGGAACGAACTGGATAACGGAAGCTTTTATCGATGCTGCGCGGGAGGTTGAAGGCTTTGCTTTAACGGCGGTATACTCGCGTTCGGAAGAAACGGGTCGCGCTTTTGCGGCAAAGCACGGTGCGGAGGCGGTTTATACCGATCTGGATGCCATGGCCGGAAGCGGCAAGATCGACGCCGTATATATCGCGAGCCCGAACTCTTTTCACGCGGATCATGCCATTGCGTGTTTGAACCGGGGGATACATGTGTTATGTGAGAAGCCGATCGCGTCCAATGCGCATGAAGTAAAGCGGATGATTGCGGCCGCGCGGGAAAATGGCGTTTTGCTGATGGAGGCTTTGAAGTCGACTCTGCTTCCGGGCTTTCAAGCGATTCAAGAGAACCTCCATAAGCTGGGGACGGTACGCCGTTACTTCGCAAGCTACTGCCAGTATTCTTCGAGATATGACGCTTATAAAGCAGGTACGGTGCTGAACGCATTTAACCCGGTTTATTCGAACGGGGCTTTAATGGATTTAGGCGTATATTGCATCTATCCGCTGGTAACGCTGTTCGGCAAGCCGGATGCCGTGAAAGCGACGGGCGTCATGCTGGAGTCCGGCGTCGACGGCGAAGGCAGCCTTGTGCTGCAGTATCCGAATATGGATGCGGTTGTTATGTATTCGAAAATTACGCATTCTGCGCTGCCCTCCGAAATTCAAGGCGAGAACGGAAGCATTGTGATCGATAAGATTAGCGAAGCCGATAAAATCGAAATCCAATACCGCAACGGCACATCGGAGGATATTTCGCGGCCGACAAACAGCAAATCAATGTTCTATGAGGCAAAAGAGTTTATGGAGCTCATCCGGACGGGCCGGACGGAATCGTCGGTTAATTCGTTCGAAAATTCGCTGGCGGCATTAGAGATTATGGACGAAGCGAGAAGACAATTCGGCTTGGTCTATCCGGCGGATCGGATCGCTGCGGAGTAGATTGAACCTGTAAGCCGGACAATGGCGGAACAGTCTGGCGGGAAGAGGCATGCTGCCTCTTCTTTTTTTGGATTCCAAGGTTTCTGCTTGGGGCAAGCTTGTGATTTTTGAGCCTATTTCTGCCAAAAGGCATTGACAACGCCATTTAATAATGTCATTATGAAAATATCAAAACGACCAAATCAAAACAATAAAGTGAACGGGTGAGCTGCAGTGATGATCGAAAATGAATCGAACTACTCCGCCAGCCGTTATCGGACGCCTGACGGGGCGCCGGCGGATATTGTCGTCTTTACGATCGTATCGGCCGGGAAACCGACCAAGAAAAAGGCTTTGCCGACAAGGGAGCTTCAGGTGATGCTGATCCGGCGGAAAATTTGGCCGTACGAAGGGCAGTGGGCGCTGCCGGGCGGCTTCACGAGGGAATCGGAATCGGTGCACGACTGCGCGATTCGGGAGCTGAAGGAAGAGACGGCCGTGGAGAACGTGAACGTCGATTATTTTAACGTATACAGCGCGCCCGGACGCGATCCGCGGGGATGGATGATCTCGCACGCTTTCTTGGCGCTCGTGAACGAGCGGCTGCTGGAGAAACGCGCGGCAGACGTGGACGCTTCGGACGTCAGGCTCTTCCCCGTTGAAGAAGCGCTTAAGCTGGAACTTGCGTTCGACCACAGGCAGATTTTAGCGGATGCGCTGCTCGGCATTCGCCATAAGATGCTGACAACCAAAGTAGCGAAGGAGTTTCTTCCGGAGGCGTTTACACTTAGCGAGCTGTACCAGATTATTCAGACGGTTGTGCCCGATTACAAGGAACCGAACTTTATTCGCAAGCTGACATCCACGAAGAGCCGAAGCGCGATTATCGAGGAAGTCAGGGATGAGAAAGGCGTGCCAAAGCTATCCAATCAATACTCGCAGCGGGCGGCGCAGCTGTACCGTTTCACGAACGAAGAGCCTCAATTATCGATCTACAACTAACAGCGGGAGGAGAATGCCGGAATGTTGAAATTAAATGGGATGAAGCTTCACTTTAAGCCGTTTCCTAACGGGGAAACGCTCGTGAACGGGGACGAGATTTTAACGCATATGACGGATTTCAACACGATCTATTGGAAGTACGAGGAGGACGGCGATCTCATTAAGCTGATGTTCGTGAAGAGCTACTTGGATGCGCGTAGGGCAAAGTGCTCGCTGACGATCGCCTACATGCCGTACAGCCGGATGGACCGCGTGGAAGGGACGTCCGCTTTCACGCTTAAATATACGGCGGCGTTCCTGAACTCGCTTCAGTTCGAGTCCGTCACCGTTATCGAGCCGCATTCCGACGTGACGCTCGCGTTAATTGACCGCAGCCTGGCGAAATACCCGACGATTCAGCTTCTGGAGCAGGTCGTCACGGAGGTCGGGTTTGATCCGGAATTGGATTACTTGTTTTTCCCGGATGCCGGCGCTCAGAAACGTTACAGCAAGGTGAAGGGCTATAATCAGCTTACCGGCTTTAAATCGAGGGATTTTCAAACGGGCGAAATTCAAAGCCTGGAGGTCGTCGGACAGGTGAGCGGCGAAAGCTTTAAGGCCATTATTGTTGACGATCTTTGCTCGTACGGGGGCACCTTCATGAGGAGCGCGGAGAAGCTGAAGGAAATCGGCGCTTCGCATATCTATTTGCTCGCGGGGCATTGCGAGAAGTCGATTTATAAAGGAAAGCTATTGGAATCGGCGCTTATTGACCGCGTTTTTACGACGGATACCATACTGGACGGTTCGGAGCACGATAAAATTCGCGTATTCGAAATAGGAGGTTTATGAGATGACACAAAAATTTGTTTACCCTGCAACACTGCTGTGCGACTTCTATAAGGTCAGCCACAAGAATCAATATCCGAAAGGGACGGAGCTCGTTTACTCGACTTGGACCGCCCGCACAAGCCGTATGGAAGGCATTCAGAAGGTTGTCGCCTTTGGTTTCCAATCGTTTATTAAGCAGTATCTTATCGATTATTTTAACGAGCATTTTTTTGCAAGAACAAAAGAGGAAGTTACTGAGGAGTATAAGCGAGTCATCCAATATACTTTGGGGGCAGCAGACCCGGATGCAGCGCATATTGAGGAGCTTCACGAGCTTGGTTACCTGCCGATCAAAATCAAAGCAGTCAAAGAAGGCGCGCTCGTTCCGGTACGAGTGCCGATGCTGACGATCGAGAACACGTTGCCCGCTTTCTTCTGGTTGACGAACTATTTGGAGACGCTCATGTCGTGCCAGCTGTGGATGCCGGCTACAAGCGCGACGCTGGCCTTCGAATACCGCAAAATATTAGAAGCGTATGCCCGCAAGACGAACGGCGACGTGTCGGGCGTACCGTTCCAGGGACATGACTTCTCGATGCGGGGCATGGGTGCGCTGGAAGCGGCGCTCGGCAGCAGCGCGGGGCATCTCATCTCGTTCACCGGGACGGATACGATTCCGGCCATCCTTTATCTGGAAAATTATTATAACGCCGATATGAAGAAAGAGCTGGTCGGCACCTCGATTCCGGCAACGGAGCACAGCGTCATGTGCGCGCACGGACGTGACGAAATGGCTTCGTACCGTTACCTGATCAAGGAGGTTTACCCGAACGGCTTCGTCTCGATCGTATCGGATACCTGGGATCTATGGAGCGTATTGGATGTCGTGATCCGCGGGTTGAAGGACGATATAATGAGCAGGGACGGCAGGGTTGTGATCCGGCCGGACAGCGGCGACCCGGTAAAAATCATCTGCGGCGATCCGGATGGCGAGAGCGAGTTCGAGCGCAAGGGCGTAATCGAGATTTTGTGGGACATTTTTGGCGGTACGGTAACGGAGAAGGGCTACAAGCAGCTGGACAGCCACATCGGCGCCATCTACGGCGATGCGATCACGATCGCGCGCTGCCGCGAAATATGCGAGCGGCTTGAGGCGAAGGGTTTCGCTTCGACGAATATGGTTTACGGCATCGGCTCGTACACGTACCAGTATAATACGCGCGATACGTTCGGCTTCGCCTTGAAATCGACGTTTACGGTCGTAAACGGCGAGGAGCGCAAAATATACAAGGATCCGAAGACGGACAACGGCGTGAAGAAATCGCAGACCGGCCTGGTGCTTGTCACGGAGGAGGACGGAAAGCTTGCTTTCACGGACAATCTGGGCGTAGCGGAGTATGAGCGGCGGAAAGCGGAGGATCAGCTTGAGATCGTGTTCGAGGACGGGAAACTGATGCGGGATCTGAAGCTGTCGGACGTTCGCGCGAACTTATTGGCTTATTTATAATGATTTGCAGGGCTGCCGTTTCGTTGTTAGCGAGGCCGGCGGCTTTTCTCGCTGTTTAGTATGAGCGCAAGTGAAATGGAGGTAAGTAATGACGAAAACAAACGAGATGCATGCCGAAATATTACGGGAGCTGCAGACGATTGAGAAGGCAGAGCAGGTGCGCATCCTGTATGCTTGCGAATCGGGCAGCAGGGCTTGGGGCTTTCCTTCTAAGGACAGCGACTATGATGTGAGGTTTATATATGTCAGGCCCATGGAATGGTATTTATCGATAATGGACAAACGGGACGTTATTGAACGTCCGATCAGCAATATGCTGGATATTAACGGTTGGGATCTCAGAAAGGCGCTCAGGCTGTTTCGCAAGTCGAACCCGCCGCTGCTCGAATGGCTGCAGTCGCCGATCGTCTATCATATGAAATATACGACAGCGGACCAAATTCGGAGCCTGTCTCCGTTAACGTTCTCGCCTAAGTCCTGCATGTACCACTACCTTCATATGGCAAAAGGAAACTACCGGGACTATCTGCAGGGCGAGCAGGTGAAGATCAAGAAATACTTCTATGTGCTGCGGCCGATACTTGCATGCGGTTGGATCGAACAATTCCATACGATGCCTCCGATTGAATTCGAGCAGCTGGTCACGGCGCTTGTTCCGAAGGAAAGCGAGCTTCTGACGGTAATTGAGCAGCTGCTTAAGCGGAAGAGAGCCGGCGATGAACTCGATTATGAGCCGAAGCTCCGCGTCATTAACGATTTTTTGGAAGAGCGGATCGCTTACTTCGAGCAGCGAGCTGCCGGCCAGAGGCAGGCAGAGGATTCTCCCGATGACCGGCTGGATGAATTATTCCGCAGCGCGCTGTATGAGGTGTGGGGTTCAACGTAAAAGATATGCATGAACAAAGCATTTCGCAATCGGCGGCGGCCGGACGGAATGCTTTGTTTTTTTTAGGAAATAGTAGTTAGTGAACAGGGGGGATTCGAAGTGATGCTAACGCCGGAGCAGCGCATACAGCTGCATGGCTTCAATAACTTAACGAAATCGTTAAGCTTCAATATGTACGATATTTGTTACACGCGAACGAAGGAAGAGCGCGAGGCTTATATCGCCTACATCGATGAGCAGTACAATTCGGACAGGCTGACGGGCATTTTGAGCACGGTATCGGATATTATCGGCGCACATGTGCTCAATATTGCGAAACAAGACTATGTCCCGCAAGGGGCTAGCGTAACCTTGCTTGTATCGGAAGGACCGGTCAGCGACGAGCCGGAGGAATCTTTCGAAGAGTCGCCGGGGCCTCTGCCCGAGCCGGCTGCGGTGGTGATGCATTTGGACAAAAGCCATATTACGGTCCATACTTACCCGGAATATCATCCGAATGAAGGAATCAGCACCTTCAGAGCCGACATTGACGTGTCGACCTGCGGAGAGATTTCCCCGCTTAAGGCGCTCAACTTTCTGATTCATTCGTTCGACACCGATATTATGACGCTGGATTACCGGGTGCGCGGCTTCACGCGCGACATTAACGGCCATAAGCTGTTCATCGACCATGACATTAATTCGATTCAGAATTACATACCGAAGGAAGAGACCCTTTTGTATGACATGATCGATGTGAATATTTATCAGGAAAATATGTTTCACACCAAATGCAAGCTGAAGCAGTTCGATTTGAACAATTATTTATTCGGCTACACGAAGGATTCGCTATCCGAGAGTGAGCAGCGGGAAATCACGCGAAGATTGAAGGCCGAGATGGATGAAATCTTCTACGGGAAAAATATGAAGGAGCTGATGTAAGGTGAGCAATACAACCAAGACGAAGCCAATTAATCCGCCGCAGCATCAGAACCGTCAGCCGGGCATCGAATCCGAGATGAAGCCGCTGCCGGTGTTTGAGACCGGAGCTTATCGGGCAGCCGGCAAGCTGAAAGGAAAAGCGGCGGTCATTACGGGCGGTGACAGCGGAATCGGCCGCGCGGTCGCGGTCGCTTATGCCAGGGAGGGCGCCGATGTAGCGATCGTCTATTTGAATGAGCATGAAGACGCGAAGGCGACGATGGCCGCGGTGGAGAAGGCCGGAGCGAAATGCCTGCTGATCGCCGGCGATATCGGAGACGAGGCGTTCTGCAAGAGCGCGGTGGAACAGACCGTTAAGGCGTTCGGCAAGCTGGATATATTGGTGAACAACGCGGCGGAACAGCATGTGCGGCAAAAGCTGGAGGAAATTACGTCGGAGCAGCTGATGTCCACGTTCCGCACGAACGTATTCGGGATGTTCTATTTGACGATCGCCGCCATGCCGCATTTGAAGAAGTCTTGCACGATTATTAATACGGCCTCCATTACGGCGTATAAAGGCAACCCGACGCTCATCGATTATTCCTCGACCAAAGGGGCGATCGTTTCCTTTACGAGGTCGCTGGCCGTAAACCTGGCAGGCCAAGGCATCCGGGTAAACGGCGTCGCTCCCGGACCGATCTGGACGCCGCTCATACCGTCAACCTTCGATGAGAAATCCGTCGCCGAGTTTGGCTCCGATACGCCGATGCAGCGTCCGGGGCAGCCGCATGAGCTGGCTGCGGCGTATGTGTATTTGGCCAGCGACGATTCAAGCTATATGACCGGCCAAATCATGCACATCAACGGCGGCGAGGTTGTGAACGGGTAAAAGAATGCTATAGGAAGCCGTGTTCCTTGGCGTAGTTCCCCCAATGCGGCCGCCGTCCGTCGATATCGGCTATGCCGAATTCGTCCGACAGCTGCCAGCTGGAAAATACGCGGCCGGACCGTTCAAGCAAATTTCCGCTCGCGGCGAGCGCCGCGATTCCGCGTCCGACGAAGCGAGGCGTCTCCGTTTGCCCGAAATGCTCGGCATGCGGCTTGCCGCTGCGAACGGCATCCTGCCAGTTCGCTTCGGTAACGCCGTAATGCTCCAGCATCTCCTCCGAGCGGAGAAAGCCGGGCGTGACGGCAACGGCGGAGACGCCGTGAGGGTGAAGATCGGCCGACATCGCCGCGGCGAGGTGGATGGGCGAGATTTTGGCCAAACTGTAAAATAAGCTGCCCCGGTATCGGTAATCGATCCCGTCCGTCACCTCGATGATAAGCCCCGACTTCCGCTCTACCAATAGCGGCGCGCCATAATGACTTGTAATCAGATGCGCCTTCACGGCGCGTTCCTGCATCAATAAGCCTTTCTGCAGCGAATGCTCCCAGAATGGCTTATCCCATTCCGTCAGCTGCTCCCCGCCCCATATATTGTTGACCAGAATATCCAGCTGTCCGGCTTGCTCCGCCTTCACTTGCCCGAATAAGTCTTCTACGTCCCCCGGGACCGTGTGGTCAATTCTCACCGGGATTCCTTTACCCCCGAGAGAGGTCACAAGCTCAGCCGTCTCCTCGATCGTTTCCGTCCGGTTCAGGTCCGAGGCTCGCCCGCGGACGCTTCTTCCCGTACAGTAAACCGTTGCTCCCGCTTCGCCCAGGCTTGCGGCGATTCCCCGGCCCGCTCCGCGCGTCGCTCCTGCGACAACCGCTATTTTTCCTTCAAGTGGTTTCATCATGATCGCTCCTATCTCTTGAATATGATTGCTCTTCGTCAGTGTAGCAAAGCATATACGACAGCTACTGTCATATATAAATGCTACAATAGAAAATAATCGATTCGTTTTGGAGACAAGGGAAGGGCGGTGAGCCATTGCGGGCAGGCAGATTGATTTCGATTCTATTACTGCTGCAAAATTACGGGAAGCTGACCTCGAAGGAACTCGCGGAGCAGCTGGAGGTGTCCGAGCGGACGATCCTCCGCGATATGGAGTCGTTAAGCGGGGCCGGCGTGCCGGTGTATGCGGAACGGGGGCAGAATGGAGGTTGGTTGCTGACGGAGGGCTATCGCACGAATTTGACCGGGATGCGCGCCGAAGAGCTCGTGTCCGTATTGGTGGCAAGCCATGTGGAATTGCTTGGCGATCTCGGAATCGCGGACCATTTTGACACCGCCGTCCAAAAGCTGCTGGCCGCTTCTCCCGCTGAGGCGAGCAGAGGAGCGGCTCTTGTCAGGCAAAAAATCCATATCGACGGCGCGGGCTGGCATCAGTCGAATGAAGAGGCGCCGTTCTTGCCCGTCGTGCAGGAGGCGGTCTGGGAGGAGCGGAAGCTGCGAATCGCTTATCAGAGGAATGAGCGCGCCGCCGAACGGATCGTTCATCCGCTTGGCCTGGTGGCCAAACGTCATGTCTGGTACCTGATCGCGGAGACGGAAGGAGGGATGCGGACGTTTCGTATTTCCCGCCTTTCCGGAGCGGAACTGATGAGGGAATCGTTCGAGCGGCCGCCCGGCTTCGACTTAGCCGCCTATTGGGAGCAATCCGTGGGAGAGTTCAAGCAGCGGCTGCCCCGGTACCCGGCCAAGGTGAAGGTGCTCGAATCGCTGCTTGGGCGGCTCGCGAAGGAGCGTTATGTCCGGATAGGAGAATGCGGGCCGGCGAATGACGGCTGGATCGCCTGTATGGCGGAATTTCAGACGCTGGAGTCCGCTTGTGAAATCGTACTGAGCCATGGTCCGCGCATTCAGGTGCTTGAGCCGGAGGAGATGCGCGCACGAGTGCGGGCAGAAGCGGCGGCTGCCGCCGGGCTGTATGGGGAAGGTCCGTAAATAGGAGCGTCCGCGGCGGTTCCCGTCATTTGACTATGAGCTAGCGGATTCGATACAATTTAAGCTATAGCAAGAATTTATCGATAGTGAAAAATGGAATTGAAGGGAGATAAGCGAGATGAGTGATTTTGAACAGCTTTTGGATAAATACGCGGAATTAATCGTTCGCGTAGGCGTGAATGTGCAGCAGGGACAGGAGGTCTTCCTGCCGCGGGCACCGGTCGATCAAGCGCAGCTTGTCAGACTTATCGCAAGCAAGGCTTATGAGGCCGGCGCGAGCAACGTCCATGTGGATTGGTCGGATGACGACTTGTCCCGCTTGAAGTATGAGAAAGCGGCGGATGACGTATTCACCAGCTTCCCCGAGTGGGAGACGGCAATGCGCAATGCATTCGTGGAGAGGGGAGCGGCATTTATTTCGATCACCTCGTCCAGCCCGGATTTGCTGAAGGGAATTGATTCGGAGCGGATCTCGAATTTCCAGAAGGCATCGGGCGAGGGGTTAAAGGAATTCCGGCGGGCGATCATGGCCGACAAAGTCAGCTGGACGGTCGTTGCGGCTGCAGGCAAGGATTGGGCGGCTAAGGTATTCCCTGATGCTCACGAAGAGAAGGCGGTCGAGCAGCTTTGGAAGGCGATCTTCGATGCCGTCAGACTTCATAACGCAGATCCGGTTAAAGCTTGGAAAGAGCATAATGCCACTTTACATATGAAGAGCGAGAAGCTGAACGAGAACCGGTTCCGGAAGCTGCATTACACGGCGCCGGGCACTGATCTTACGATTGAACTGCATGAGAAGCATATTTGGGTTGCGGCAGGCAGCACGAACATGAATAACATTCCGTTCATGGCCAACATGCCGACGGAGGAAGTGTTTACGGTTCCGCTGAAGACCGGCACGAACGGTTACGTATCCAGCACGAAGCCGCTCAGCTACGGCGGCAACATCATTGACCGCTTCAAGCTGACGTTTGAGAGCGGGCGGATCGTGAAGGCGGAGGCAGAGGAAGGCCAAGAGATATTGCAGAAGCTGGTCGATACCGACGAGGGCGCGCGTTTCCTGGGAGAGGTTGCGCTCGTGCCGCATGAGTCTCCGATTTCCCAGTCGAACATTTTGTTCTACAACACCTTGTTCGACGAGAATGCGTCGAATCATCTGGCGATCGGAAGCGGCTACGCCTTCAATATCGAAGGCGGCAAGACAATGTCGCCGGAGGAGCTCGAGGCGAATGGCGTCAACGCGAGCATCACGCATAACGATTTCATGATCGGTTCCGCGGAGATGGATATCGACGGCATTAAGAGCGACGGTACGGTCGTTCCGATCTTCCGCAAAGGGAACTGGGCGATTTAATTATATAGATGCTCCATCGCCTACAATGAACGATGACCCATAAGAAGGACACTTGAGATAAAGTGACCCTCTTGCGGGTCATTTTATTTAGAGTAATCCATCCTTGCTATACCGACGAGCTTGGAATGACCCGGAAAACTGAGGTACAAAAAGCTTGCTAAAACATAAGCCGTCCCGGCAGATGCCCGGGTGGCTTGCTTTCTTTTACAGTCATTTACACATATTGGGCAAATTCGCTGTGAAACATGACAAACGTCATACCTTCGTATTGACGTTTATGACTACATGGACATGACGCTATTATTTACAATTAAACTAGATTAGCGCGTTTAACGCCCGGAGTTTACTCCAAGCGTCGAACTGAGGAGGAAAAAATGATGACAGAGCCGAAGCATGCTCAATTGAAGAAAACAGTCGCGCCTTTTGAGAAATCAGATTTAAAGTCGAGCATCAGACAGTTGATTAACACTTTAGCGCCACTTGTCCTGCTCTGGTGTGCCGCGTATTACAGCCTTTCCGTTTCGTACTGGCTTACCTTGGCTATAGGGATCGTTACTTCGGGGTTTGTTATTCGGACCTTCATTATTTTCCATGACTGTTGCCATGGGTCATTCTTCAACAACAAGAAAGCGAATGATATCGTAGGGACCATAACCGGCGTACTTACGCTGGTGCCATACCAGCAATGGAAAAATTCCCATGCCATTCATCATGCGACGAGCAGCAATCTCGACAAGCGCGGCGTAGGCGATCTGTGGATTTTGACCGTAGAGGAATACGCGGCAGCTTCCTTCTTTCGCCGTATGGCTTATCGTATGTACCGTCATCCCCTCGTCATGTTCGGACTAGGTCCGATCGGCGTGTTTATGATTCAATACCGGTTTAACCGGAAAGGCGCAAGACGCAAAGAAAAAAGGAACACTCATTTGACGAACTTCTTGATCGTTGCGCTTTATGCGCTTCTATGCTGGGCAATCGGCTGGCAAGCTTTCATTATGGTCCAAGGCCCGATCTTCTTTGTATCCGGCTTGCTGGGCATTTGGCTGTTCTACGTGCAGCATCAATTCGAGGATTCCTACTTTGAGAACGAAGACGAGTGGAGCTACGTGAAAGCGGCGGTAGACGGAAGCTCGTATTATAAATTGCCCAAGGTATTGCAATGGATTACAGGCAACATCGGGTTTCACCATGTTCATCATTTAAGCCCGAAGGTGCCGAACTATTTCCTGGAGCAGGCGCATAATGCAACGCCGCCGCTTCACAAGGCGACTACGATTAACATCAAGGAAAGCTTGGAGTCTCTGCAGTTCCGGCTCTGGGATGAGCAGAACAAAAAGTTTGTCAGCTTTAGGGGCATCAAGCAGCGTCTGCGCAAGATCGAGAAGCCGCCGGAAAAGCTGAAGGCTGCGCGTCCGAGTCTGCAGGGGGAATGATTGCTCGAATAGACGGGAAATATGTTAAAATAAGCTGTAGAATCAGTTCGTCTGAATGAAGCTGAACGAAAAAAAGGGTGGGCGTCATGAATAAGTGGTATCAGATTTTTCACAAAAACACAGGTCTGATCCCTTACGTTTGGATCGTCTTCTGCATCCTGCCCTTTTACTTCATCTTCCAGTCGTCATTGCCCTATGAGGTCGTTTCCGGCATCATTATGATTTTGTTGTTCTTTTTCTGCTATCGGCAAGCGTTTGTAACCAAGGGCTGGCTTGTTTATTTTTGGACCAGCGTGCAAATTCTGATCTCGATTGCGATGACACTGCTGTTCAGCTACGTCTATTTCTCGATCTTTCTCGCTTTCTTTATTGGGAACATACAGAATCGGGCCGGCTTCTTCACGCTTTACTCGATTCATATTATAACTACTTTCGTGACCGTCAATTACGGCTTCGCGACGCAGAACAAGCTGTTCTTCACACAATTCCCGTTCATCCTCATCAGCTTGATCGTTGTTATACTGCTGCCGTTTAATACGTTTAACCGGATTAAGCAGGGGCAGCTCGAAGGCCAACTGGAGAATGCGAATAAGCGAATCTCCGAGCTGGTCAAGCAGGAGGAGCGGCAGCGCATTGCCCGCGACCTGCACGATACGTTGGGACAAAAGCTGTCATTAATTGGTTTAAAGAGCGATCTGGCGGGAAGATTAATGAATACGAATCCCGCAAAGGCGCAGGCCGAGATGAACGACGTTCGTCAGACGGCAAGAACGGCATTGAAGGAAGTAAGGGAAATGGTTACTCAAATGCGCGGCACGAGGCTGGAGGATGAGCTGTTCCGCGTGAGACAGATTTTAAAAGCGGCTCAAATCGATTTTGAGTTCGAAGGCGAAGCCAGCCTGACGGGTATCTCTCTCATTGCGGAAAACGTGCTCAGCATGTGCTTGAAGGAAGCGGTCACGAATGTCGTGAAGCATAGCGGGGCTTCCTTGTGCTCCGTTACCATCGAATCTTCCCGCACTGAACTGATATTACGGGTCCAGGACAACGGGGTAGGGTTATCTGAGCAAGGGAAAAACAACAGGGGACACGGGCTTCAAGGGATGAAGGAACGCTTGGAATTCGTGAACGGAAGCCTCGAGATTGTCTCGAATAACGGTGCTTTGCTTATCATTAGAGTGCCGAGCGTACTAAGGCAGGTTTAATGAGAAGCGTAGAAGGGACTGAGGATATGATTCGCATTGTCATAGCCGAGGATCAGCGCATGCTGCTTGGAGCGCTCGCTTCGCTGCTTGATCTGGAGGAGGACATGAAAGTCGTCGGCCGGGCGAGCAACGGGGAGGAAGCGATCGCGCTCGTTCATCAGCATAAGCCGGATATATGCATTATGGATATCGAGATGCCGGCGAAGACCGGATTGGACGCGGCGGAGGAGCTTAAGGGGCTCGGCACGAAAGTCATCATATTGACGACTTTTGCCCGCTCCGGCTATTTCGAGCGCGCGCTCAAGGCGGGGGTATGCGGATATCTGCTAAAGGACAGCCCAAGCGAGGAGCTTGCGAATTCCATCCGAAGCGTGATGGCCGGACGGCGGATCTTTGCGTCTGAGCTTGTGGATGACGCTTACGGACAGGAGAATCCGCTGACGGAGCGCGAGAAAGAAGTATTGGAGCTTGTCGCGGACGGCAAGAATACGAAGGAAATCGCGAATGAGCTGTTCATAACGACAGGAACCGTCCGTAATTACATTTCGGTTATTCTCGATAAGCTGGATGTCAGCAACCGGATTGAAGCGATCACCCGATTTAAAGAAAAGGGCTGGTTCAAATAATGGCGCAGCCGGTTGACGTTTGAAGCCGTGCTTGTCAAGCGGAAGAGGCGGGAGCGCGGACTTATGCGAAAAAAAGGACATCTGGACCAATCCGTAGGATTAGGGCAGATGTCCTTTTCTTTTATTTACGCAGATAGTCGATAATTGCAAGTTTGGTGTGATCGATGCGCGACATACAGGCCGGCAGACGGAAGACGTTCACCTTTTTCTACTCCAACCGAATACCTTTACATGCACAAGCAGCTTCGTTACCCAATGGGTGACCACATAGAGAATAATGAATACGAGAATCAAGGGTTTAAATAAGATCCAAAGGATCAGCCAGCTGACGAGAATTTGCCAAGGCTTCATCTTCTTCATCAAATTGCCCGGCGTCAGCAAAATACGATAAATGCGGTAGTTCTTCTGCAGCGCGACAAGAAACTCGTCTCGGATTTGCTTGTTCTCCGGATCCAGCCGAATCGCGTTCTTGAGCATGAGCAAATACTCATCATAATCATTACGCTGTTCAGCGGCCCAAGCCAGGTGCAAATAGATAATCTCGGACTCCACTTCAAGGCGCAGTGCTTTGGCGGCGAGCAGCCTGGATTCGTTAAAATTCCGCAGCAAGGCTTCATTATAGCTCAAGGTGGAGAGAAACAACGGGTTCTCCGGCGTTATTTCCAGCGCTTGCAGCATAAAGGCTTTGGCTTCCGGGAATTTCCCCTGTTTGTTGCACAGATTGGCCTGCAAAAAATAATAATGAGGCTCGTAAGGGTAGATCCGCATCGCTTCGTCAAGGGACTCCTTGGTTGCCTTCCAG
This sequence comes from Paenibacillus harenae DSM 16969, assembly GCF_000422465.1. Lineage (GTDB taxonomy): Bacteria > Bacillota > Bacilli > Paenibacillales > Paenibacillaceae > Pristimantibacillus > Pristimantibacillus harenae. Next base: position 16,089 of record NZ_AULV01000019.1, read on the forward strand.
TTTTCGGAGTCGTAATAGGCCGTCGTGCGTACAAACCAGGCCGTTGCGTTCTCCGGGTCGCGCCTCAGCGCTTCCGCCGACCAGTGAAGGGCTTGCTCGTAATGTTCAAGCCTTAGGTTCACATGGCCAAGAACCGCATAAGCATCCGGGTCTTCCGGCTCCTCCCGAATGAGCTGCATGGCCTCCTCGGCCGCTTCCTTGTATTTCTTCCATTCTATCAGTTGATGAATTCTATCATACCGTTGGTTGTTTCGATCGATCTCTATCATACCGTCAATTCCCTCGCTGCTAACCGGCTACTCTACTTTATGCCGTTAGTTTTCATATAATCTAGCACAATTTGATAATCCTGATTGACATCGCTGAAGGTAGCGTAGTTTTTGGCCGTGGCGAACCAGTCCAGCGTCGTCGCTTTCCGGAATTTCGCGGCCTTCCTCAGGTCATCCTGCTGGATCGGCTGAATATCGCCTGTCTCAAGCGTCCGCTCCAGCGCGTTCTCTACGGCGTCCTTCACGATTTGCTCCAGATCGGCGCCGGAGAAGTTCTTCGTCTCCCGAGCGATCCGGTTCAGATCCAGCGTGGAGAGAGGCTTGCCCGCCAGCTTCAGCTGGAGGATCGCGGCACGCTCCGCTTCCTCCGGAGGCGGTACGAAGACCATATGGTTGAACCTGCCCGGTCTTCGCAGCGCCGAATCCAAATACCAAGGCGTATTCGTCGCGCCGATAACGAAAACCTGGTCGTTGAACGCCCGTAGCCCGTCAAGCTCCATCAGCAGCTGATTCACCAGGATACGGTCGTGATGCTGGCGCATTTGATTTCGGCTGCCGCCCATGGCGTCCAGCTCATCGATAAAGATCACGCAGGGCTTGTTCTCGCGGGCTTTCTCGAAAATATCATGCAAATTGTTTTCGCTTTGCCCTACATACATGCCTAATATCGCCTGCAGCTCGATATGCATGAAGTTCGCGTCAATCTCGCCTGCCACGGCACGGGCCAAGAAGGTTTTGCCGCATCCCGGCGGGCCGTAGAGCAGCAGGCTTCCGCCCGCCTCCTTGCCGTAAGCGGCGAACAGCTCAGGCTGTTTCAGCGGCAAAATAAAATTCATGCGGATTTTCTTCTTCACGTCTTCAAGTCCGCCTACGTCGGCGAATTTCTCATCGGGTTTCTCTGATTCTACCAGATCCTTGCCGTCCTTATCGAAACGAAGCAGCTTAAGCTTGTTGCGGCGGCGTTCGGCAAGGTCGTCACGGTCATTGTAATCGGACATCGTCATCATCCTTTTGCCAAATGAGTTTTGCATTCATTATACCAAAATTCAGTACGCGGGGGAGGCATTCGCAGGAAATCCTCATACGATGCAATGCGAAACGAACTAACCATATTCACCCAATCAATAATTCATGCAGCTTTAACGATTTAACGTTATCATATATAGTCATATAGAAGTAACCAACATTTTTACGCGCAGGGAGCTTACGAACCATGTCCAAAAAAATATTGATTGTCGAAGACGACATCCACATATCCAAAATCATTAAAATGAATCTCAATCTCGTAAACTACGAGACGACCGAGGTTTATGACGGCTTGTCGGCGCTGGCGGCCATCAAGCAGGAGAGGTTCGATCTCATCCTGCTGGACGTGATGGTCCCGCAGGTCGACGGATTCGCATTGATGGAGAACATACGGCCACATGGCATACCGGTCATTTTCCTGACGGCAAAAAACTCGGTTTACGATAAAGTGAACGGCTTAAAGCTTGGTGCCGACGACTATATGGTCAAACCCTTCGAAGCGATCGAGCTGCTGGCCCGAATCGAAACCGTGCTTCGAAGATACGGCAAGGAGGAGCGGGTGATGGCGTTTCAGAGCATACAAGTTGACCTGGACAAACGGGAGGCAACCAAGCATGGGTCCCCCGTCGAGCTGACGCCGAAGGAGTACGAATTGCTTGTCGTGCTGCTGAAAAACAAAAACATTGCCCTTTCAAGAGAACAATTTCTCGATAAAGTATGGGGCAGCGACTATTACGGCGAAACGCGAACGGTGGACATGCATATCAAATCTTTGCGCAAGAAGCTGGAGCTGCAGGAGCATATTAAAACCATTTACAAAATGGGTTATCGGCTGGAGGACTAAGGGATGAAATTTTGGCAAAAAATTTATGTCTTCTCGATCTTGGTTTTTGTCATCATCTTTATTGCGGCCTCCGTTATGGTCATCGAGCGCAGCCACAACAATATGCTCCGTCAGGAGATAAACAGCGCGTTAAGCCAGAATATGAGCATTCACGCCAGCGTTGACGCGATCGTTCCGATTCTTCGCATCTTTGATTCCATCGACTACGAGAAATCGGTATTAACGCGCATAGCAAACGAATTCGTAGACAAAAACAGCGGGCAGCTCACGTACTTGGATATCAGGGATGAGACGGGGAGGGTCGTCTTTAACAATGTCGATTTCCAAATGCCGGGCGGCCGCGGGGAGCTGGACAAGCTGAACGCGAGTGAAATCCACTGGGTATTACGGGATATAGGCGAGCGTACGATTCTATTCACGTCGAACTTAACGGATATTAATCAGAAGAGCTATGTATTCACCTACATGACGGACGTTACTCCCGTCTACCAGGATCGCGTGGAGCAGTACCAATTTTTCATAAAAGTGGCGTTGGCCGCCTGCTTCCTCTATATGCTGATTATGTTTTTCGTGAGCAGAGGCTTAACGAGGTCGATTGACCGGCTTAACCGGACGGCGCAGGTTATAGCCCAGGGCGGCTTCTCGGAGCGTGTCCGTCTGAAGTCGAAGGATGAAATCGGCGTGCTGGCCAACAATTTTAACGTGATGGCCGCTGTCGTAGAGGATAAAATTACGGACCTTGAGCGGAACAACGAGCAGAAGCAAAGATTTATCAATAATTTTACCCATGAATTGAAAACGCCGCTGACGTCCATTATCGGATATGCCAATTTCTTGAGAACGACCAAATACAACGAGGAGCTGTTCCTGGACGGGGTCAATGTCATTTACTCCGAAGGGAAGCGGTTAGAGTCGTTGTCGTTGAAGCTGATGGACCTGATTATGCTGCAGGAGGAGCATTCTCAGAAGGAGATGCTTGATTTGGGAGCAGTCGTCGCAGAGATTAAGCCTGCACTGGAGATTATGGCGAAGGAGAAGGGGGTCGCGATCGAAACCGATTGCGAAGCAGGGAAGCTGCCGATGGATCCGGATTTAATCAAGGTGCTCCTCTTCAATCTCGCAGACAATGCGATCAAAGCATCCGCCGAAGAGCAGACGGTTACGATCCGTGCTTATTGGCGCGAAGAGCATTACATTCTTCAAGTCATCGATGAGGGTATCGGCATCGCCAAAGAGCATCAGGATAAAATTTTCGAGCCGTTCTATATGGCGGATAAGGCCAGAACGAGAAACAGCAACGGCGCAGGCCTGGGCCTCTCGATCTGCCAAAGCGTCGCAAGCATACACGGTGCCGCCATCCGCATCACAAGCAATGAAGATCAGGGGACAACCGTCGAGGTTGACTTTGCTCCGCTCCATTCGAAAGGGGAAATCACAACATGAACAGGCTGGGAATGATGATTCTAAGCGCTGCTTTGCTGCTGCTGCTGTCAGGGTGCGGGGGATGGTTCAATACGATTCCCAAGGATACGGTTATAATTAAAAAAATAACGCCGGAGCATCCAACCGATGAAGCGGCTTATGACGGCGTTCTGTCGCTGGAAGCCGTGAAGACGCTCAGTCTGAATGCGGTTAATAAATACTATGGCAGTAAGCTGACGATGAGCGAGGTTCAGTTCGAGCTGATGGCCGTAGACAAGAATAGATTGAAGGAGCTGCTGAACGTTCCGCAGCCGCAGGAGAAAACGGGATTTGATTACAAGATTGAGCCGGAGAATATGACGGGGGGGTTGTTCTTTGTAACTTTGGCCCCATCCGCCGGTTCCAAAAGCGTCTATGAGCTTGTCCTGAATGACAAAGACGGCGATGTCGTTAAAATTTCCAAGCTGGGAGCCGAACCCGATAGCGCAATCGCGGGCAGCTACGACCAGGAGAAGGTCTATGACGCAGCAAACCGTTTTGTTGAGGAGAAGGTCGGCATTCCGCTGTCCGAGCTGGCGATGAATCCGAAAATGAGCCGTTGGGGAAGAGAAGTGAAAATATTTTATACGAGCAAAGACGGGAAAACGTTAAAATACGGCGTAACGTTAGGCTTTGGATCGTATGAGGTTACCGGGTTCAGCAAAGACGTGATGGCGCTGCTCAGCTTCTATTCCACCAGCAGCAGCTATCCAATCATGCCGTAACACCCAAGCCAATTGCATTTGCAATTGGTTTTTTTGTTGTCCACAGCTTCTAAACTTTACAACTTCTATATAAGTCTATCTAACTTATCATATATCCGCTCACTATACTGATAGAGTACCGGCACGACTCTATAACCAAGGTACAGGAAAGCGGGACGGCATGAACAGGAGAAGCAGCAAAAAAATGAAGCAGCGCCGGGCTGTCTTTATGTTGAACATCGTCGTTGGTATCGGAATCCTATTATCGGTGTATGGCATATTCTCTTCCCAGACTGCTACGTATCAGACCACGCCATTGGGCCAGTCAGCCGTCACGGCAGAGGGAGAAACGGTCAACTCGCCAGAGATGTCCCACGGCTACAAAATCGTGATCGATCCGGGTCACGGAGGAAAGGACCCCGGCGCGGAGGGCATCAGCGGCAAATGGGAGCATGAGTACACGCTGGCGTTGTCTGTGAAGGTGTTCGATTTGCTCCGGCAGGATCCGGAGTACGAGCCTTATATGACACGTACGGATAACACCTTCATTGAACTGGAGGACCGGGCGCAAATGGCAAATGATCTTGACGCGGACGCCTTTATTTCCATTCACGGAAACACCTACTCCGACCCCGCCATATCAGGCACGGAGTCCTATTATTATGCGGATGAGAGCTTTCCGCTCGCCCGCGACGTTCATGAGGAGCTGGTGAAGACAACCGGCTTCAGGGACCGCGGCGTGAAACAGGAAGACTGGATGGTCCTGACGAAATGCGACGTTCCGGCGATTTTGCTGGAGGTCGGTTTTCTTACGAATCCGGGGGATGAAGAGACTTTGCTAAACGACGCCCGCCAGAACGAAATAGCTAAAGCTATCGTGTCAGGAATCAAAAATTATTTCGGCGACAGCCAAATATAAGAAACGGAGAGGAGAATCATAATGAGAAAAGCCTTCATCCTATTATTCACGTTCTTATACATGATCACAGCTGCCGCGTGCAGCACAGGCGCAGGAAACGGAAATGGAAATGCAGCACAATCCCCGCAAGGAGACCAGACAACAAAACCGCCGGGGCAAGGAGAAACCGTAGGGGCGCCGTCCACGACCGAGAAAAAAACTGTGGTGTTCTCGACCTTTTTTCCGGATGATTTCTTTAAAGAAGCGAAGCAAAAATATGAAGCCCTGCATCCCAATATTACGATTGAGCTTCAATCGATCGAGTCGGACGATGCGAATCTGGAAGCCGCTTTGGAGAAGTTCGTCAAGACGACGAACACGGCTTTGCTCTCCGGCAAAGGGCCCGACCTGATTGAAATGGATCAATTGCCGTCGGGGGATTATGTCGCGAAGCAGCTGCTCGTCAATATGAGCGAGTTGATCGAGAATGACCCCTCTTTCAAGAAGGAGCAATATTTCACGAATGTGCTGGACGGCATTACGGAGAATGGCGGCATTTACGGCATGCCGATGTCCTTCTTCTTATTCGGGCTGTTCGGGAATAAGGATTTGCTCGAAAAAAGCGGCGTGAACGTCGACGATAAAACATGGACCTGGAGCCAATTTGCCGATACGGCGAGAGAATTAGCGATGCATACGGAGGAAGCGAATCAAGCGGTATTAGGCGGAAGCATGCCCGAGTATACGCTGACCCAATTCGTGAATGACCAATATGCTAATTTCGTGGATGAGAAGAACGGGAAGGCCAAGTTTGAAACCGCAGCTTTCGCAGATCTGCTCGCGCAGGTGAAATCCTTATACGACGACAAGGTGGTAAGCGGGGATATTCGTTCGATCATATTCAGATTGGCTCAAGTGAATTCGCCTGCCGATTATATTCGAGAAATCCGGCAAAGCGAGTTTATGCCCAATAATAGAGACTTTAAGTCCAAGCTGTACGTGAAACCACATTCGGACGGCCTGAAGCCGGGCAGCTTTTTTAGAACGTATAAAACAATCGGTTTGAATGCAAAATCTACGGTAAAGGCGGAGGCATGGGATTTCGTTAAATTTATGATATCCGAAGAAATGCAATCCGGCTCCAAAAGCACCGGTTTCCCTATCCATAAAGCTTCCTATGAGAAAAGTGCGCAGGAGCTGTTGAAAATAGGGAAGGTGGAGTCCGATCAGCCGATCGGCCCGATGAAGGGCCAGATGTTCGAAATTACGCAACGGGACATCGACGATTTGGATTGGTTTCTCAATCATGCAATCTACCCGGTGCAGTTCAAGCCTTCCAAAATCGATGAGATTCTAACCGAGGAGACAAAGGCATATTTCAGCGGGCAAAAATCAGCCGAAGCCGTGGCGGAGATTATTCAAAACCGGGTAACCACGGTACTAAACGAATGATAGCCAGGGCCTGCTTCGGCAAGGCTGGCCGGCTGCTCCGCAAGGATGGAGCGGCCGCGTCGCTGTTCCTCGCGCCGAGCTTGACCGGCTTTGCCGTTTTTTATATTATTCCGTTTGCCATGGGCTTTGTTTATTCCTTTCAGGACAGTACGATTGGCGGTTCATTTGTCGGGCTTCACAATTATGAGGCGCTGCAGGCCAGCGCCTCGTTCCGTAAAGCGGCGGTTAACAGTCTTATGTTTACAGGGGTATGCGTACCCCTCCTTATCGTTTTGTCTCTATGGCTAGCCCATGTGCTGAACCAAAAGCTGTTTATCCGGAATTGGCTGCAGTCCGCATTCGTACTGCCGCTGGCGGTGCCAGTCGCCTCCGTCGTGATGATCTGGCAAATTTTATTTGACTGGAACGGCATCTTAAATGAATGGCTGAACAGCTTCCATGTGGAGCGGATGGATTGGATGAAATCGGATTGGTCCATCGGCGTGCTGGCTGTCGTTTATATATGGAAAAATATCGGGTATAACATGGTTTTGTTTTTGGCGGGACTCCAAAGCATTCCGAAGGATTATTATGAGACGGCCGATATCGAGGGCGCGGGCAAATTTCACAAATGGATTCATATTACGCTGGTGTACCTGACGCCGACTATGTTTTTTGTTGTGCTGATGTCGATTATTAATTCGTTTAAGGTGTTTCGCGAAACCTATTTGATAGCGGGAGATTATCCGCATGACCGCATTTATATGCTGCAGCATTTTATGAACAACATGTTTCTGTCGCTCGATATTCAGAAGCTGACTGCCGCTGCCGTCTTGATGGTAGCCTGTATTCTCCTATTCGTGAGTGTCATGCTGGTCATCGAACGCCGTTTTCGGAGCTTCATGGATTAGAGGAAGGGCGGTGAGAGGATTGGCTTTATTTCGCAAGCTAACGCTGACTTTAGTGATGGGCGTGATTGCAGCGGCGATGCTATTTCCCATTGCGGTTACCTTTACAAACTCGTTAATGACCGAGGATGAAATCGGTTATAACTATCATCTCATTGGCAAGATGGCCGATATTGGGGCGGGAGAGAAAGACGGATTTATTAATCTGAAGCTGCTCCCTGATTGGATATCGTTCCGGCAATATGCGGAAGTTCTGGTTCATAAGCCGAAGTTTCTCCATATGTTTTGGAATTCGGTGTTCCTGGTCGTGCCGATCATTGCCGGGCAGGTGCTGGTAGCGTCACTGGCCGCATACGCATTCGCGAAGCTCCGGTTCTGGGGAAGGGAGAAGCTGTTTGTCGTCTATTTGATGACGATGCTGATGCCTTTTCAAGTCACCCTGGTTCCCAATTACATGATTGCGGACAAGCTGGGGCTGATGAACTCGAACTCCGCGATTATTTTACCTGGCATATTCAGTGCGTTCGGCGTGTTTATGCTGCGCCAGTTCATGGCGCATATTCCTTATTTGTATATAGAAGCGGCCAAAATGGACGGGGCGGGTCATTTGCGGATTTTTTACCGGGTCATCGTGCCGCTTGTAAAGCCGGGGATCGCTGCCTTGGTTGTTCTGCTGTTTGCAGACAATTGGAATATGGTCGAGCAGCCGCTTATTTTTCTGGAGGAAGCGATGAAGCAGCCGTTATCGTTATATTTATCGCGAATTAACGAAGGAGCCAGAGGTGTCGCATTTGCCGCATCGGTCGTGTACATGGCCCCGATGGTTATGTTGTTTTTATATGCGGAATCCTACTTGGTCGAAGGCATCCAGCTGTCGGGAATTAAAGGATAGTCGATTTATGAGGTGAACCTAATGGAATGGAAACTAAACGAGCAGATGGTTACCGGACGTCAAAGAAAACTGCGGCTTGCCGCCAGTTTTTTTATATTGCTTATGATCTTATTTACGCTGTTCAGCAATACCCTATTAGCTCTGACCACGCCCAAGGCGGTGCTAACAGTGCCGAGCCGCGGAGAGCTTGTCCATCATTTTACGGGAAGCGGCATCGTTAACCGGAAGGCTGAAGCGGCATTAACGAATCCAGCGGGCTGGAAGGCGACGAAGGTAACGGTCAAGAAAGGAGATCATGTGACGAAGGGACAGTCGCTTGTCACCTATGACAAGCAGGATGCGGAGCAGCAAATTTTGGACGAACAGGCGAATCTGAAGAAGCTGAAGCTTTCAAATGAGGAGCAGAAAAGCAATTATATCGAGGCGGCGCAGAGCGGTGACGAGCAAAGCATGAAAAGCGCAAAGCGCGCTTTAGATATAGGTGCGATCGATGTAGACATGCAGGAGCGAAGAATACAGAGGCTTCAGAATGATCTGCATGAGAACAGCGAGCTGCTTGCTCCGTTCGACGGCGTCGTTACGGAAGTGAATGCGGCGGAAGGTCTCCCTTCCAGCGGAAGCCCCGATATTCGGATCTCAAATACGAGTCTGGGGTTCGAGTCTGAGTTCCTCGTCCCGGCGGATTCGGCCGTTCAGCTTAAGATCGGGGATAAGCTGAAGGTACAAGTGAAGGGAGACGAAGGCCTGACGGTTGAGGGACAGGTGGAACAAATCCAGGACGGCGATTCCGGCTTGCAAGGCAGCACGGATCCGGGCGGCGGAGCGGCTGTGAATGTTCCGATGAAGAAGCTTCAGGTTGCGCTGCATGACAATGCTTTAAAGGGAGGCGAGAGCGTCAAGGTCGAGCTGACGCAAATGACGGACGATATGATATTGGTTCCTAATCAAGCGATCCGCGATGAAGGCGGCAAGAAGTATGTATATGGCGTCGAAGAACAAGACGGTCCGCTCGGCAACACCTTCTATGTGCGCAAAATCTTTATTACTGCCGCAGATTCGAATGAATCCGTCACGGCTGTATCCGAAGGGTTGTTTGAGCAGCAAGAAGTGATCCTCGAGAGCAGCGAGCCGCTGCGGGAGGGAGACAAGATTCGGATCCATTAGACTATCTATAGATATGTCCTGAATGTCAGCCTGCCGCCGCCAGCGTAATAAGGAATGCGGCCAGCCCGATCCAGCGTTTGTTTTTCCGTCTGTTTTGCCAACTCGTCATATATGATATCCTCTTTCTGATTGCTTCCAAATAAGGTATACTTGGAATTCACGTTTGCTATAATAGCTTAACAGAAGATAGAGAATGAATGAACAGACAGAAGGAAATTTCAGGAGAGCGTCGAAGCTAACACCAAAAGGAGGATGCCGATGAACAAACATTCCTTGCGCGAGAGCTATAACCGGCATGCCGAAGAGAGAGATAAGAACGGCATAGAGCCATGGAAGGAAGCGGAGAGAGAAGCGTTTCTAAACCTCTTGAAGCGGGAAGGGAAGTTGTCATTGCTGGAAATCGGAGCGGGAACGGGACGCGACAGCTTATTTTTTGCTCAAAACGGCCTGCAGGTTGTAGCGACTGATTTCTCGGAGGAAATGGTCGGACGATGCCGCGATAAAGGGCTTGATGCGCAAAGCATGGACTTCTATGCGCTGGAGTTCGCAAATTCGACGTTTGACGCCGTATTCGCGTTGAATTGCTTGCTGCATGTTCCGAAAGCAGACCTTACGGTCGTTCTCGAAGGCATCCGCAGAGTGCTGAAGCCGGGCGGTTTGTTTTTTTGCGGTTTATATGGCGGACGGGATTCGGAGGGCATCTGGGAGCAGGATGTATACGAGCCGAAACGTTATTTTGCCATGTACCGGGACGCGGCGATCGTGAAGATGGCCGAGAGGCAATTTGAGCTGGTCCATTTCCACACGGTTCCGATGGGAGAACGCGCCCCGCATTTTCAGTCGCTTACGCTGCGCAAGCCGAAGGAATTGGAATAGCCGAGGCTCCGTCCGCATAGAGTATAATCAAGAAGCTGTCCCGCAAGGTCGACGACCGGGGGACGGCTTTTTTTACTGTGAAGGGGTCATGCAAGGTTTGGTGAACCTGGTATGCGCTAGCGATTTGCGCAGCGGCCATTCAAACGTATATAATAGTTGAATTCTGACAAATTCAAAGTAAATTTTTACGGCAAATAGGTAAAAGATAGAAGGAATACTATCGAAGATTGTCGAAATATAGTAGAATTGACCGATGTACATTTTCAATATTCTGAGGTGCTTAATGAAAGCGTTATACAAGTTCGCGGTTGTCCTCGTACTGTCCTATTTCATAGTAGTCCCCATTTTGGCTTTGCCTGTAAATGCCTTATCGGACGCTCCGGTGACAGTGATAACGGAGTGGGAGATGAAGTGGGAGGAGAATAGTTTATCAACTGCTATTGAAGCCGCTTCCGACTACCAGGAGGAGAGTGGGTGGTTTCCGTTTAAATATGGCGAACCCGATCCTGAAAAACCTGCAGATATTCATTCAGCTTGGCTACGATTTCAGTTGCCTGATTTAACTTGGACACGTCCTGCAATACTAATTAGCAAATTGACTGCAACAGATGTGGACATTTTTATAGACAATCAAGTGGTTTATGAATCTCACAGAGATTATCCCTTTACTAAAAACGAAATATTGCTGCCCCTTTCACCAAATGAATCAAAAAAATTCATCTATATCAAATTAGAAACGGAGAGAAATTGGCTTGGACTAAAAGAACAGCTTGTAATTGGAGAACATGACGAACTCAAACAAGGTTACATGAAACGTGATATTCTTGATGTCATTTTAGGTGCCTCACTTATTTTTATTTCATTATCTATGCTGCTGGGCATAACCGTTTTGAACAAATCGTTTATGATCGGTTGGAATTCATTGTGTGTGATTATTCTATCCTTGGGTTTGATGATCGTAACGTATTCTCCGTTTCTACATACTAATTACCCAGAGATCGGGTTAATATCCTATTACTTATTTGATATATCTTCTACTTTGTTTATGGCCTCGATTTTCATTTTTTTTGAGAAGATATTTGGAAAAGGGCCATTTGGAATTATATCGATATTTAAAAGGATTCAGATTATTATTGCACTCAGTAATACTATCCTGTTATTATTAGGGTTTTTCTTTGACATCTTCAAAGAATGGCAGTTATTAGCCGGGACTTTATTCTTTGGTTTATCCATAATTGTAGGAAATATTCTCCTTGTGGGTTTTCTGGTTTTTTATTGCAGAAAAGGGAATAAGGATGCCATCATTTTAACGACAGGTTTTGGAATATTCGCTGTAATAGGAGTAGCAGAAGTCTCTCTGTATTTTATTAAAAGCAGCGGATATTCTCTATTTTTGTGGAAGTGGGGCATCCTTTTTTTTATTGCCTCACTTATTATTATATTGGCTAGACGAGTGATTCATAATTACGAACAAGTTGTTAGGTATTCACAAAAACTAGAAATATTTAATAATGAGCTTCAAAGATCAGAGAAGATGGAGATTATTAGTCAATTAGCAGCATCGGTTGCACACGAAGTGAGGAATCCGTTACAAGTAACCCGTGGTTTTCTTCAATTGCTTGGTGAAAAAACGGTAAATGATAAAGATAAAGGTTTCTTGAATCTTGCGATGAATGAGCTCGATCGCGCTTCGGAGATCATCACTGATTTTTTAACTTTTGCAAAGCCGCAGGTCGATCAAATAACTCTGCTTCATATTGCAAATGAGCTTTCACAAATTGAAGGAATGCTAGTCCCATTAGCTACAATGCAGGGAGCTACTTTTCATGTTGATTTAAGTCCGGATCTATTTATAAAAGGGAATTCGTCAAAACTAAAGCAGGCATTAATAAATATCATTAAAAATAGTATTGAAGCACTAGGCGAAGATGGGGAAATCCGTATTCATGCTTATGAAGAATTAGAATCAAAAATGGTCATTATTCGAATTAAAGATAATGGCGAGGGAATAAGCGAGGAGGATCTTAAACGACTGGGTGAACCATATTATTCCAATAAGACTAAGGGAACCGGCTTAGGGTTGATGGTAACCTTCCGAATTATAGAGGCTATGCACGGAAAGATCCAATTTATAAGCAAAAAGGGAGAAGGGACGGAAGCAATTATTTATTTTCCATCAGGTAAAAATAGCATCAATCACTCTATTGCCGAGTAATTGACGCTATTAATTTCTTTATTCCCACATAGGATATTTTACAGATGCGTCTGATTGAACTTCAGATGGATTCGGTGGAATAACTAAATGATACTTGTTAGGAGTATCTTCAACAGCCTCGAGTTCAATTGTATCGGGGACATCAATCCCAAATGTTTCTTTTAGAGCTTTCTTCGGATCGGCGAGCAGCAGTTTTTTGAACTTGGCATCTTCCCAAGCTTTTTGAATAATTTTTTCTCTTAATTGTTCTGATGACACAATAATCACCCTTCCGAATATGTATAACATTACCATTCTAAGTCTATCATGTTATTTCGACAAATTCTATATATAATTGCTACTTTTCGACTATAAAATAATTCTATCGAATCAGAATTATAGTCTTGATTGATGGTTCGGAAGGTTCTTGCTCAAAATAGAAGCACCAGCTTCACGCAAAGAGCGAGTGGTGCTTCTTTGTATTGTAATTTAGTTAACACTTATATTGGTGCCTTCTTTTGGGCCGTCAGCTTTCATTTCAGTAGGCTTAGGAGGGATAACAAAGAAAACTTTAGTAAGCGTTTCATTAACACTTCAATATCAAGGGATTTTGGAATTTCCATACCGAAGGATTCTTTCACAGCAGCTTATGGTTTAGCGAGGAATGTAGAACTTTATCGGAAAAGTGTATCATCATCACATAATGTAGGAATCTGCGGAATTTAACAAAAAACTAAATGAAAAAAAGCGTCAATCCAACCTGCAGGAGGAATTGACGCTTTTTTTTATGATTTATTCCCACATAGCTGCTGCTTTAGGACCATTTGTTTTCAGCTCAGTAGGTTTTGGGGGGATGACAAAGAAAACTTTGCTAGGTGTTTCGCTAACAACTTCAACTTCAAGAGATTCAGGGAATTCAATGCCGAAGTATTCTTTTACAGCGGCTTTTGGATTAGCAAGGAATTTTTCTTTAAACGCCTCATCTTCCCATGCTTTTGCGATAATTTGATCTTTCAATGCCATTTCAGTTGCCACAAAAATCACCCTTTCTATATTGTATAACTTTACCAACAAATTGTATCATAGCATTTCGCAGGATTCTACAAGTATTTACAAAATTCTCTAAAAGTGATTTTGATATTATTACCCGTCATTTAATTGAGAAGCTAAAAAGTAGTTAAAGCCTCCCTTTTGCAGCAGCAATTTATTTGCGTCTATCGCCTCAGCGGTTTGGGTTAAATGGTCCAGAAGGTAGGAGTGGAAGTCTACTAATTCGCCTGCTCCGATTTCCAGTGTAAGCAGTCTTTCATGATTGTCGCAAGCAATCTGTACGTAAGGCTTCAGACAGCCCCGTACGTAGATGGCGTTCTCGATTTCTTGAACGGAAAGCTTCTCGTGCGTATCCCTTCCCAGTCCGGCGGCGACTTGAGCAAGCAGCCCGTTATAGCTTCCGTCTGCCAAATCGTCCTTCCAATCCACCCAGTCATCAGACATTTGAAGCGTCGTCAAGACAATATCGACGGCAAGCTCAAGCTGTCCGATGGACTCCGTTTTCCCTGAAAGCAGCATCGCTCCGGTACTCGCGATCTTCACAGGACCGGCTTTACCTGCCATTCGAAGCGGCTCCGTCATTAAATAATTGTCGCGTGACTCGTTCATTACGCTGTCGGCCCAGATGGTTACATATTGATGGTAATAGCTCCAAAAAGGAGAATCAGACGGAAACAGCCCGCGCAGCACGGCGAGCATTTCAAGCAGCAGCAGATTGCCCAGGGCCAGCTGCTCCTTCCAATTTGCTGAAGGGATGCCGTCCATCACATCATCCTGAATAAAAAAATAGAGCATTCCATATACATTAGCTAATGCCAATTGCCTGCACTGCGAATCGCTGATCCCCGTCGGTTCTTTTATCCAGAAGGGCAGCAGGCTGCATATGTAATCTTTGCCGTTGTCGTCCTTTACCGGATTGAATTTGTCCGCATATACAAGACCGGCCTTGTGAAGCGGTGCGGGAAATTGTGCGATGCGCTGTCCGGCCTCCGCATACACTTGAGCCAGCAATGATTTGTGCCGTTGGTACCATTCCATCTATGCGACCTCCGCAACCTATTAATAGGATGATTCGTCTATACTAAAGCATGAATTCGCGCATATAGTAATAGAAGACGAGCATGTTAATCCTTTCCTACTATATCATGCAGATAACAAGAAATATCTAACATTTTTTTGTAATTGAGATAGAAATGGGTGAACTCCTTGTTGAGTAAAAAGCGAAAATCCAGTAAAATGGAGTTGGGTTGCGCATGAATGTGGTTGCTAGTGTATCCATGTCACAAACGAAGTTGCTATACTGGACTAAGGTCGAGGGAGCATCTATTACCTGAGCAGGTTTAGAAATTTGTTCTCCTGCATTAAAGTTAATACCTAGATGAAAGTTCTTTAATGTGGAGGTAGCAGGATATGAATAAAACGATGGAAATCTACGTGCTTTTAACTCATACGGGTACATTATTCTCGCGAACGATACAATTGTATACAAAGGATAGAGTAAATCATGCATCTATAGCATTTGACCGCGATTTGACGGAAGTATACAGCTTCGGCAGAAAGAACCCGAACAATCCCTTTATTGCGGGTTTCGTGAAGGAGAACGTACGCAGCGAATTTTTCAAGCATTCAACCTGCGCGCTTTACAAATGCGAGGTTAGCCAAAATGCGTATCTGAACATACGAAAACAGATCCACCATATGGAACAAAATCAGGATCGTTATAAATACAATTTGTTTGGCTTGCTTGGCGTCATGTTCAATATTGAGATCGAACGCGAGCATGCGTACTTCTGCTCCCAGTTTGTGGCTTCCGTATTCGAACAAGGCGGAGTCAGCCTGGTGAACAAACCGCCGTTGTTCGTAACACCCGGCGACTTGGAGAACGCGTCGAAGCTTGAGTTAGTATATAACGGAAAGCTGCAATCCTATACAGGCTGCAACGAAGAGCTGCAGACGGCTGGAACATTCCGGACGGCATAACGAAGATCTCTCATGCGGAGATCTTTTTTCTTATAAAGGAGGGTGAATAGCGATGTCAATCATACGTTTTGGCATAATCGGCGGCGGCTGGCGGGCGGAATTTTATTTGCGGATCGCGGCTGCGCTGCCTGAACGGTTTCAAGTCCACACGATACTTGTTCGCGATGAAGAGAAGGGCCTTGCAATCGAGGCGAAGTGGGGGATACCGACCGTTCGTACGATCGGGCAATTCATGTCCAGACCGGAAAGCTTCGATTTTGCCGTCTTAGCTGTGCCGCGGACCGCAGCGCCGGATATGATTCGCATATTGGCGGAGCGTCATATCCCGGTGCTTGCGGAGACGCCGCCGGCCGCAGATCTGGAGGCGCTCAGCGATCTCTATCGGACTTTGTCAGAGAAGGCAAAAGTGCAGGTGGCCGAGCAGTATTTGTATCAGCCTATGCATGCTGCGCGGATTCAGCTGGCGCGCTCCGGCAAGCTGGGGGATGTCTCGCATGTCCAGGTGTCGGCCGCCCATGATTATCATGGCGTCAGCCTTATTCGTCAGCTGCTGGGCATTGGCTTCGAGCAAGCGGTCATTAGCGGCCAACGCTTCTCCGCTCCGATCGTACAGGGGCCGGGCCGGCAAGGCGATCCCCGGAGCGAGGCGAAGGTTCAATCGGAGCAGAGGCTTGTGACGCTTCGTTTCGGCGATAAACTGGCCGTATATGATTTTACATACGATCAATATTTCTCTTGGATCAGAAGAAGCCGCATTCTCGTAAGGGGTCATAAGGGTGAGATAGTCGATACGCAGCTAAGTTATTTACAGGATTTCGCGACGCCGATCCATACGGAGCTTTGCAGGGTCGATACGGGACATAACGGCAACCTTGAAGGCTATTATCACCGGGGAGTTATGGCTGACGGAGAATGGGTATACCGGAACCCGGCCGCCCCCGCCAGGCTCAGCGACGATGAGATTGCCATTGCGACTAGTCTGCTGAAGATGGGCTCTTATGCGACGGACAATGGACCGTCCTTCTATAGTCTGGCCGAAGCGGCCCAGGATCAATACCTGGCTTTGCTGATGGGACAAGCCGCCGAATCCGGAAAAACGGTCACGACGGAGAGACAGGTTTGGATGATGGAGGAATAATAACAGATCAGTGCTTTATGCGAATCGAACAGGATTATGGTATGATCGTTGGAAAAGGAGGGGACCTGCTTGAAGGGACAAGGGGGGCTCGTAGCGGCGTTGGCATTCGCGCTGCTTATCGCGATTTTCGCGGTCATTAACGTGGGATCGGTGGAGGTTAATTTTCTGTTTACGAAAGCGACGCTGCCGCTTATACTCGTCATCCTTGCGTCGACGCTTCTCGGTGGGGTGACGGCGATGCTGCTGGGCATGATTCGGCAAATCCGGTTAAACCGGACCGTGAAATCGCTCGAGAAGCGTGTCGCGGAGCTGACGGCGGAGGTTGAGCTTTTCGGCGTGCCGGCATCAACAATCCGTACGCAGCAGACGGAACCGGCGCCAGAGCGGGATAACGAATAACTTAACTCAGGCAGGCGGGATGGAGAAGCGGCGTATGTTCATTTATTCGTATACTCATCACGAGAACGAGGCAGCTTTATGCGAGCAGGAACTTCAGGCGCTGCTCGGACAGCCTGTTCGCTGCGGAATTACGCGGAGCGCCGCCGATATTCACGTAGACCGGAGCCCGTTCGTGAAACGGCGGATAACGGTTCAACTGGAAGCGGAAAGCATGGAGGAGCTGACGGCACTGCTGCCGTCCATCGCGCTCGAAGGAAGCACCTTCAAGGTGCTGTACACCCAAGGCGAGGAAAAACTCGCCTACGAGGAGCAGCGGCAGCTGGAACGTGCGGCCGGCGCAGCCTTGCGAGGGACTGCCGATATGCGGAAGCCTGAGCGACTGTTCGGCTTGACGAGCCTAGACGGGCGCTGGTATTTCGGGCCGTGCGAGGAAAGCGGAGCCGTATGGCTGAAGCATCGGAATAAGCCGCAAAATTATTCGACTGCGCTGCCGACCAGGGCGGCCAGAGCGATCGTCAATCTGGCTGCCGGCTCGGAGACAGAAGGCATACGCCTGATTGATCCGTGCTGCGGCATGGGGACCGTTCTGATTGAAGCGATGTCGATGGGCTTTGATATCGAGGGAATCGATCTTAATCCGCTCGCGGTTCGGGGGGCCCGGGTTAATTTGGCTCACTTCGGTTATCCTGATCGCGTGAAGCTTGGCGATATGCGCAGGGCGGAAGGGGCGTATGACGCAGCGATCGTCGATATGCCCTATAATCTATGCTCCGTCCTTCCAGAGGAGGAAGAGCGGGCCATCCTGTCGAGCGCAAGAAGAATCGCCAAGCGGGCGGTCATTATTACGACGAGCCGCTTGGAGCGGCAGCTGACGCATGCAGGATGGCGTATTGCCGAATGTACGACACTTAGGAAAGCCTCTTTTACCAGATATATAACTGTAGTAGAATAAAGATAATGCAGCGCATAAGCGAGGTGAACCAACCAATGTCTACCATTGAACAGAACGAATCCGCGGAGCAGCCGAAGAAGCTGACCCAAGCGGAGAAAGCAAAGCAACTGCTCGCTCAGAAGAAGCAGGCTCAGGCTGGAGGATTGCCTGGTCAGAAGCATCATTCCACCGGAACGCAAGCACTGAAGAGCCAGAATACGAAGAAGGTTAACAATCAACGCAAAAAGATGGGTGTATAGCTGCCATAGGCGGAAGGATACGATCCCCCGTCATTACAGCAAAGAGGGGCGCCAGCTGGAAACAGCTAGGCGCCCTGCTTTTATTTAACATGGAATATCCCCCATGCGAATAGCAAATGCTGATTGGGTCGGCGTAAACGTGTACAATATAAAGTATCCCGACGGCAAACGGAGCCGTAGAAGTTACAAGAAACGGGCCATAAGGTGCATTTACTCGGAAATAACAATATATACAAGAATGAATTATGTTTTACCCCCACATAATGAATATACATCTAAATTTTTCGGAGGGATTCGTTATGACGGCGACCAAATCATCACGACTAAGCATCTATTTGCTAGCCGGTGTGGCAACATCCAACAGCATATTTAATGAGTGCAAAATAAAGCTCGAAAGGCTGTTCCAATCAGACGGCGTTGATCCTGCCGTTCATGTGGTGTTTCCTTACGGCGATGCAAGCAGAAGCCTGGTCAGGCAGGTTCTGGAGGTTCGCAGCGACCTCTCTAACCGGATGTCGGCCGGAAGAGTCGGCGGACAGCTTGCGCTCGGCAAAATCAAGGAGACGTTGACCGGCGACAGGATGCTGCTCATCGGCCACAGCGGAGGCGGGGCTGCCGCTTACCAGGCGGCAAAGATGCTTTATGAGAAGGACGAGATTCAAGATTTCCGCATTGTGCAGGTCGGGGCGCCAAAAACGCCGATCGATCCGAAGCTGCAGGACCGCGTCAGCTATTTTCATTCCATCGACAACTTTGGCAAGCTGAACGACCCCATCAGCCGGATCGGCACTTGGGGCGGCTGGATCAGGAGCAGCTATTCCGTCCCTCGGTGGAACCGTTTGAAGTACGCGCCCGGGTACGTGGAAGGCATTCCGACCGTTGGGGGGCACGCCGATTATTTTCGCCACACGCACCCTTTTACGGATCAAGAACAGATCTGCAATCTGGATAAAACCGTAACTCGCGTACGGGAGTGGTTGAAAGGGTGGGTATGATCCTTTAGAATAAGAGGAGGCAAGCGGCTAAGGCCGCTTGAGGCTGGAGGTGCTTGACCAATGGCGAATACTCATACGTATACGAAACGGGAAGAAATCGCAAACGCAATTACGCACGGCATCGGCGCTGCTCTGAGCGTTGCAGCGCTTGTGCTGCTGATCGTATTTGCCGCGTCGAAGGGCACGGCATTTCATGTCGTCAGCTTTACAATCTACGGAACCGCGATGCTGCTTCTGTATGCAGCCTCAACGCTGGTGCACAGCTTTCCCGAAGGGAAGGCGAAGCGCGTGTTCGAGTCGCTCGACCATTCGTTCATTTATGTTTTTATCGCAGGAACCTATACGCCGATTCTATTTCATATCGTGCAGGGCAAGCTCGGTTGGATGCTGTTCGGCATCGTATGGGGAGCAGCGGCGATTGGCGTCGTTTTCAAATCTTTTTTTGCCTCGAAGTTTTTATTTACGTCCACACTCGTATATATCGCCATGGGCTGGATTATCGTATTTGCCTGGAAGCCGCTGACGACGCACCTGGACCCGGGAGGCGTTCAATTGTTGGTTACGGGCGGCTTGCTGTACACGTTCGGCACGATCTTTTATATGTGGCGCAGCTTTCCGTATCATCACGCGGTATGGCATCTATTCGTGCTCGGCGGCTCGATCGTTCACTTCTTCGCGATATTGCTGTACGTACTGCCTGCATAAGCTAGCCGCACGGGATTTTTAACATGAAGGGCTTGCTCCTTGCAAGAGGGGTAAGCCTTATTTGATATAGCTTGTGAAAGCGCATACATTAATTGTTGTCTTATTGAAATAAACCCCCGGGAAGGTGAGCTGACTTGAAAAGAACGAGTTTATTGGCTAAGTTTTTGATTTCTTATCTATTGGTGCTTTTGTTCCCGCTCACGATTATTCTTGTTTATTATTATCCTTATTCGAGAGATATCGCAACGGAGAAGGAGATGGAGTGGAACGCCCATGTCACGGAGCAGTTTATGACGTCGATGGATATTTTCACCCGTTACGTATACGACCTGCCGTCCGAACTGCTCCAGAATCGGGATATGAAGCTGTATATGGCGACCGAAAGCGATTATCAACGAGTCGTGATTGCGGGCGAGATGCGGAAATACAACGCGACGGACGCGTTTATCGATAACACGCTGCTATATGTCAAAGATATCGGCTATTTATTCGCCAAGACCGGAAGCGTCTACAGCACCGGTGATTTCGCGCGAAGGGGCGTCGGCTATTATTTCGAGGACTGGCCGCATGAGGAGATGTTCAGGGAATTGGACAAGCTGGAGTTACCCGCGGTTCGTCCGGCAGAGAATGTCGTTGTTCCCGGCAATAATCGGATCAGAATGCTGACCTTCATGCTGCCGCTGCCGCTCGGAGGCAGTAATTCGCCCGGAGCCGTATTGATATTGGTGAAGGAGGAGACGGTTATTCGCATGATGAAATCCGTGTCCGAGTCTTACAACGGAGACTTTTTTATTTTTGACGGACAGGGCAACAGGCTGGTCGCTTCAAACGTCGATGATTACAGCGGCTCCGCGGAATTTAGCGCGCTGGTCTCCCGTCTTGGCGAGAATCCGCCTTCCTCCGGCATTCATCGGATCGACGGAAAATCGTTTATCGTATCGCATGCCGTTTCGGACAAAAACGGCTGGAAGTACGTCAGCATATTGCCGGTAACGGAAGCGCTCCACGACATTCAATCGATTCAACGGAATACCGTTATCATTCTTGCGTTAATACTGCTGTTTGAGGGGGTCGTGATCTATATTTCCATCCGCAAAAATTACCATCCCATCAAGCGACTGGTCGATTTTGCCGCTCATGTATTCACTCAACAGGTACCTAAGCCGATGAACGAGGTCGATACGATCCGGTACGCGCTTGACCGGTTATCCACCGCGAACAGCCAACTGGACGAGAGGGTGAAACGCACGCTGCCGATCATGAGGGAGAACCTGTTGTTCGAGCTGGTGAGCGGCCAATATGAGACATGGGAATCGTTTCATGAGGAGGCTGCCGAATGCGGGGTGTTTTTTGACGGGCCCTTGATAACGGCGGCTGTCATTTCGTTTGAAACGGGAGATTCCGGCATCCACCGGGCAGAGAATTATTTCCGGAAGGAGGAGCAGCGGCTGCCGGGAGAGGTTCGCGGATATTATTTTATGAGCATTTATAATCATGAATTGATTTTCGTATGCGCGCATGACCCTATGTTTGCGGTGAAATCGTATCTGCAGGGCGTACAGGGAAAGTTTGCCGCAGAGACAGGCATCCGTTCGCTGATTGGCATCGGAACGTCCGAAAGCGCCGACTCGACGGAGGGAGTGCATCTGTCTTATCTGCAGGCGATGCGTACGGCCGAATACCTCCGCATACGCAAGAGGCAGGAGCTTCTTCACTTTAATGAAATCGAGGTGTCGCAAGCCGGCACCGTATCTTATTTTGCCGAGCTGCTGCAGTCGTTGGAGATGTCGATATTGAAAAACGACGTAACGACCGTCCAGTCGGTCATAGAGCGGATCATCGATAATTACGGCAGCGACGGGATGCCGCCGCATATGGTCAGAACCGTATACTTGAATACGGTCAGCGTCATCTTAGGCGGACTTCAGCGCTTCAGGCAGGACGACCACAACCTGCTGCGTCTGACCGACGCCGCATTCCAGCACCGGTATACCCTTGAGCAGATGACCGGCATTATGAGGGAAAGCTGCGGCAAGCTTTGCGATATCATTCGCGAGACGCTGCCTCCATCCCGTGCCGCGTCGCAGGAGGAGATATTGGCATTTATTGAAAGACGAGGGCTAGACCACGATTTCTCGCTGCAAGTCATCGCCGACCACTTCGGCATGTCGCTCTCGGGCTTCAGCTATCATTTCAAGAAAACGATGGGACATAACTTCAAGGAATATATAGATCGGCTCCGTATTCAAAAATCGATTCAGCTTCTTCGCAGCTCGGATGAAACGCTGGATTCGATTGCAAGGCAGACGGGCTATACCAATACGTCGAGCTTTATCCGATCCTTCAAGAAGATGGTCGGCACGACGCCGGGACAATACCGGGATATGTAGCCCAAATGGGCCGCTGCCCCAGCCATTCGGCGCGGGAGCGGCTTTTTTCATTCAGCGGATGCGCATTTTTTGAAGATGCACATTATTTCGAAGGCGAAATTGCAATCGCTTTCATACCAGAAAATAAAGCGTTTTCAAAAACTGGCAATCGATCAAAAACTGCCCGTTTACGCGGCCTCAGAGGAACGAGTAGAGTAAAGTCGTCCACCGAACTAACTCGGTTCGGGCTGAACCGCGGCAACAATCCGCAAGGATTTTGCATACTAAATCTTCAAATGGGGGTTATGCAATGAGGAAGAAAGCGATTTGGTTATTGTCCATTATTTTGGTTGCATGCGCAGTACTGGCAGGCTGCTCCGGTTCCGGCAACGGGAACGGCGGCGGCGAAGCCGCGAACGATTCAGGCAATTCCGGGCAAAGCGGCGAGAAAGTGAAATTGACGGCCCTTATAACGAAGCATCCGCTTACGAAGCCGCTGGCGGAGATGGAATGGCTGCAGCAGGTGGAGGATGCCGCAGGCGTCGATATCGAATGGCAGGAAATTACGGCGGATTGGGGTCAGAAGAAAGGGACATTGCTGGCCAGCGGCGACGTACCGGATTTGTTTGTTGGGCCGAATGTCATAACGGATGCTGATTTTGCCCAATTTCAAGGCTTGTTCCAAGACTTGAACGGGCTGCTTGAGCAAGCGCCGAATGTGCAGAAGATGTTCGAAGAGAAACCGGAGACGAAGGCGATCGCGACGCAGCGGGACGGGGAAATTTACGGGTTGCCGAAATATCAGAGCTATTGGCCGAATACCGCCAACCGGCAATACATTAACCAGGCTTGGCTGGACAATTTGGGTCTCAGCATGCCGACGACATGGGATGAATTATATCATGTTCTGGTCGCATTTAAGGAAAAGGACGCCAACGGCAACGGGGATCCGAACGATGAGATTCCGATGGACTGGCCGGGCGGAATCGGCGGATACTTTAACCCGGCCGTTCTCCTGGGAAGCATGGGAATTACGCTGGCTTCGGAAGTTAGCGGACAGGGTTATTTCATCGAGGACGGCGGCGTGAAGAACTTCCTCACGGACGACCGTTACAAGCAAATGGTACTGTTCTTGAACAAACTGTACAAAGCGGGCTTGATTAATCCCGAGGTATTCACGCATGACTATACGAAATACCAGGCGGTTGCCCGGGGCGAAGGGGATACGGCAAAGGTCGGCTTTACTTGGGGATGGGTCGCATCGGACAGATTCGGCGAGCAGGTTGCTCCGCAATATGCGTCGATGTCTCCGCTTAAGGTTTCGGCCGGCAGTGCGGAGCAGGTGTCCTGGAGCTACGATTATTACTCTTTGAATTTCGGCGTCAATCATATCGTCATGTCGGCCAAGACAAAAAATAAAGAAGCGGCCATGCGCTTCATCAACGAGCTTTATAACCCTGTTACAGGCATTCAGGCACTGTTCGGTTCGATCGGACCGAACATTAAGGATAACGGAGACGGCACCTATGCCGTACTGCCGCCGCAGGATTCGAAGATGGATCCGGGCACCTGGAAGTGGACATCCACATGGGCGGACAACGGCGCCTTCTATATTTCCGACGGAACCCCATTGACGCTGGGCAAAGATATGCAGGAAGTGCTGACGCAGTCGGAGCCGCTAAGCGGCGTGTTGGAGCAGGTGGATCCTGAGAACGATGTCTATCCGGCCATGTTCATCAAATATTCGACCGCGGACAATAATTCCATGAGTTTGAATAATACGAACGTCATGAATCTGGCGAATACAAGCTTTGCGAAATGGGTGACGAAAGGCGGAATCGAGGCGGAATGGGATACCTACGTGAATGAAAGCAAAAAAGCCGGTTTGGATCAAAATTTGGAGATCATGCAGAAGTATTATGATGAGTATTTGAGCACGAATTAAAAAAACACATGATGGAGGAGGCTGCCTTGTCCTTATTCGGGAAGCCTCTTCCTCTAAGGGAGGATTGCTATGCGCCCAGGATCGATTTTTGGCACCTTCAAACGGGATTATCAATTGTGGATGATGATTGCTCCCGCCATTGCGGTCATATTTATTTTCAACTATATTCCGATGTACGGCGTCCAGCTTGCCTTCCGCGACTATCATTTCAGCAAGGGCCTCACCGGAGGGGATTGGCAGGGGTTATTCTACTTTAAGCAATTCATTGACAGCTATTTGTTCACCGACCTGTTGAAGAATACGTTCTTCATCAGCTTGACTACGATCGTGGTCGGTTTTCCCGCGCCGATCATTCTCGCGCTTATCCTGAATCAAATCCGCAGAAAAAAAATGAAGCAGCTTATGCAGACGACGGTATACTTGCCTCACTTCATTTCGATTATCGTCCTTGTCGGCATGCTCAACGTTCTGTTGTCGCCCGAAACGGGAATCGTCGGCCATATCATGAAGTCTATCGGCCTGGGCCATATCAATTTATTGGCTTCGACCTCAACTTTCATTCCGACGTATGTCCTATCGGATATTTGGCAGCACTGCGGCTGGAACAGCATCATCTATCTCGCCGCGCTGTCAACCGTTGATCCGCAGCTGTACGATTCGGCGAAAATAGACGGGGCCGGAAGATGGCAGACGATCCGCTATATCGATTTTCCGGCGCTTGTCCCGACAATCGTCATCCTGTTTATTCTCAGTATGGGAAATATTCTCAGCACCGGCTTCGAGAAGATTTTCCTAATGCAGAACGCGCTGAACCTCCCCGTTTCGGAGGTCATTGCGACGTATGTATACAAGATCGGAATTATTTCCAACCAATTCAGCTATGCTTCAGCCATCGGTTTATTCAATACGTTAGTTAACTTTATTTTCCTGTTTGCCATGAATGCCATTTCAAAACGCGTTTCCAATACGAGCTTGTTCTAAACCGGCTGCAAAAGGAGGATTGTCCATGATTCGTCAACGCTTGAACGGCGGCGAAATCGCATTCCGGATCGTGTTATCCGCATTATGCGCCTTGATCTTTCTGGCGATAGCATATCCGCTGTATTTTATCGTCATTGCTTCAATCAGCGATTCGACGCTCGTATCGACCGGCAAGGTGCTGCTTCTGCCGAAGGAAATCAGTTTTTTCGGCTATAAGGAGATCTTTCAGGACGAGAGGGTATGGACCGGTTACCGGAATACCGTCTTCTATACGACTGCCGGCACGCTGGTCAATCTGCTCTTCACGCTGCCGGCGGCATATGTGCTGTCCAGGCGCGAATTCCGGGCGAGGCGGTTTATTATGTTCGCCTTTGTCCTTACGATGTTTTTTAACGGCGGCTTGATTCCAACGTATTTGCTGATGAAGGACCTTCACCTGACCAATACGCCGTGGGTGTTCATTCTGCCGTTTTGCGTCAATGTCTTTTATTTGATCATCGCAAGGACCTTCTTCGAATCGACCCTGCCGTCGGAGCTTTATGAGGCGGCGGCCATCGACGGCTGTTCGCATTTCGTTTTCTTCGTTAAGGTAGCTCTTCCTTTGTCCAAAGCGCTTATATCCGTAATCGGGCTGTATTATTTGGTCGGCCATTGGAATGATTTTTTTACGGCATTGATCTATATCCGGGATAACGAATGGAAGCCGCTGCAAATTATTCTCCGGGATATTTTGCTGTCGAATCAGGTGTTCTCGGGGGGCGCGGGCACCGGGGGAGATTCGGGAGGTTACGCGCAGAGGTATGCGGACCAGATCAAATACGGCGTTATTATCGTGTCTACGCTTCCAATTCTGGTGCTGTACCCCTTCCTGCAGAAGTATTTTGAGAAAGGCGTCATGATCGGTTCCATCAAAGGTTAACGCATGCGCTCCAATTCTCAAATCGGTCGGGGGAAGCGTCAACCGTTTACGCGTATTCAACCGCCGGGCACCAGCCTGGCGGTTCGGAGCAGACCGACTCGGCGAATTCGGGGTCTTCCTTGACGAGATCGGCAAAATAGCTGGGTAAAATATGATTGCCGCCGATAGAGCCTATACGGAAGGAACGCATGACTTCTCCCTTTACATGCATGTAATAATAGGTTTGCTTCGTATTCGGCGACTGATACACGAGCGTGGGCAGATGAGGAACGATATCGTATTCGTTCTGAATGCGCCAATGCGTGCCGACGGCAGCGTTATAGGCATTTACAAAAGTAGGGTCGCCGACTCTAGGGGAACCGAACGTGTAGACGATGGGCGATTTGAAGGACGAATTGGAGGCGAGGTCGAATGCAGCCAGCGTGGCGAGCGCTCCGCCCAGGCTATGTCCGGTAACGAATAACGGTTTATCCGACGGCAGCTGTTTCATGATGCTCAGGATTTGACTTCGGGCGGACATATAAATATCCGTGAATCCTTTATGGGTAAGACCGGCATTCTTGACCGGGCGGTACGCCGTTTGCTGCGCGATAAAATCGGATACCCAGTCTACCGCCGAGCCGCTGCCCCGGAAGGCAAGAACGGAAGCGCGATCGGAGGTCAACACGAAGCCGAATCGCTCCTCGCTGTTATCGTAGGCTTTTGCCGTAAATTGATTCGCTAGCCGGTAAGATCGCGGCACAAGAAACAAACCGTCCTTGTTATTGAACTGCATGTACGTTTGTCCACAGACCGCAGCCAAAAACAAAGCGGTCCGAAGATCCGGCTCCTGCGTTCCACGCTTATATTGCAACGTAGTGCCCATGTCATCCCTCCGCTCATACGATTCGCGATCCTATCGATGCAGTATTATATGTTCAGACCGGAAAATGGGTACCTGCGGATAAGTGCTGCAGCAGACGCTTCGAACGAGTCGTTCATGGAAGGATATTGCCTGATAGGATAAAAAATGGACTTCCCTTCTGGAACGCAAGTATAATCAGCATAAGAAATCATTTTCCGGGAGGGAATCATTCATGACTACGCTCAATATTGGGATAGTGGGAACGGGCTGGTTCGGCATGATGCATGCGGAGAAGCTTTCCAAAATCGACGGAGTTAAGGTTGCCGCATTTGAGGCTACCAGCCAGGAGAAGGCTGACCGCGCGGCGCAGAAATTCGAAGGAGCGCGCGGCTACGATTCCATTCACCAAATGCTGGATGACCGCAAGCTGGATGCGGTATACATATGCGTGCCGCCGTTCGCTCACGGGGAAATCGAAACCGCGCTTATCGAGCGCGGCATCCCTTTCCTGGTGGAGAAGCCGATCGGCATAGACGAGCAGGTTCCGTCCGCTATTCTAAAGGGAATTGAAACGAAGCGGCTGATTACGTCCGTCGGCTACCATTTCCGTTACATGGACGGTACGGAACGAGCGAAGGAATTGCTTCGGGAACGTACCGTCGGCATGGCGCTCGGCTACTGGATGGGATCGATGCCGGGCGTGAGCTGGTGGCGCAGGATGGAAGGCTCCGGCGGCCAATTCGTCGAGCAGACGACGCACATCGTCGATTTGCTCCGGTATACGGCCGGAGAGGTTACCGAGGTTTACGCCGCTTATGGCGACCGGATTATGAGCGGCAAGCAGGATGGGGTTGCCGTTCCCGATGTTGGGACGGTTACGCTCAAGCTTGCTTCGGGCGCAGTCGCGACCATCAGCAACACATGCGCTATTCCGGCGGGCGACCGGACCGGCTTGCATATTTATACGGACAAAGGCGTGTTAGAGCTGGGGCACGGCGGGTTGACGGACATAGAAGCAGGCCGCAGAACGGAATATGCCAATCGCGCCAATCCATACGAGCTCGAGAACGAAGCGTTTCTTCATGCGGTTAAGACGGGGGACGCTTCGCGGATACGCTCCACCTACGCAGACGCTTGGCTTACGCACCGGGTCACGATAGCCGCGAATGAGTCGGCGCGTACGGGACTTCCGGTGAAGCTTTAAGGGCTGGCTGCGACCTCCTTTCAATATAAGATCGGGACTAGAAACAAGAAGCAGCGATGTCAGGATATCCCTGATAATCGCTGCTTTCTAGTTATGCGTCATTAAAAATGGCGGATAAGCGGGATTTCCCGCGTCATAGAACTTTATCCGTAACCTTTCAGCCGCGTTTTTTTCTGCGGGAGAGCGGTTCGTTGCCTGTGGACTCATCGGCTGTCCGCTTCGGCGCGACCGGCCGCCGGGCGGCCTTCCTCTTGCCGGTACGGCTGGATCTGGAAAGCATACCGCCATCCCCGACGATTTCCTGCGGCTTCCGGCCGTTTAATAAATCGCCGGTCCAGCCCTTCTTCCACAGCCATATATAGATCACGACGGTGATGACGGCTACAACCGTGATCATGACGGCAAACCCCCACGGTTCGTCTTTCCACGGCAGGTTGATAAAGTTAGAGCCCCACAGCGAACTGATGATCGTCGCCGGCAGAAACAGCACCGTAAATATCGTTAACGTCTTCATAATATCGTTGCCGCGAAAGCTTGCGATCGCGTCGTCCATCGAGATAAGCGTATCGATCTCTAAGGCGTAATGCTTAAGAAGCGCATCGATCCGCTCCAGCTTATGCGTGATTCGTTTGAAGGCGTCCGTATCGGCAAGGACCTCCATGAACGCCTCTTTGGCGGCTCCGTGAAGCTCCCTGACCGGGATGAAGAGGTGGCTCCAGTGGAGCAGGTCGTACCGCCTCTCGAAGATGACGTCGATTAGGCCGGTTCTGTTCGCTTGGCGCATTGCGGCCTCCAGATCGCCTAACCGGGATTCGAATCCGTCAAGTCCTTCGTGGAATGTCTCAAGAATGATGCTTAGCATGACGAATAAACCTTCGGGAGCGGTACCGCATCCGGTTAATTTCGTTTCATGCTCTTCGGATTGCAGCCGGAGCGGCAGACGGAAATCGTCATGCATCGTCAGCAGCTTCTTCCGCGACAGCCAGAAGTGAAAGGGCTGAACGTCCGTCTGGTCTTCGGAAACCTGAAACATCAGCGTACCGTAGAGCAAATGACCCGACTCCTGACTTTCTCCGATCGTTATTTGGTTTGTCCGCCTGCCTGCGCACTCATCGATCCAGGAGGCCGTTTCCGGGAAGGCGCGTTTCAGTTCGTCCGCCTGTCCCTGCGCCGCTTCCTGCTCTTTTTTTGCGGCGGCGTGGCTCGCTCTCAGCTCTTCGCGCGCAGAAGCCGCAAGCTTCCTGCTTTTTTTTCTGCTGGGCATAGGTTCTTGCCGAACAGCTTGCTGCTTTGCCAGCTGCAGTACATGCCATTCCCATCCTGAGGGATAGCGAAGCATCCGATGGATCATCGCTTTGCCTCCTGCTTGTCCGTTATTTTCCAATATCTATTCCTCCATCATAACCTGAACGGCAATGATGTACAACCTGAAGGCCGGATAAGTCAAATCTTTCGAAATGACATGTCTGAGATATGCGGCATGCGATTTGTTCCGACATATTTAGGGTATACCAAGAGTGTCTGGGGCATAGGATGCAGCCAAAGAAAGAATGAAGATCAGTTTTCGATAAAATTGTTATTGCCTGCGAACGAAGTGGGTTTTTCTTGCGAGAACGAGGGAGGATGACAAGATGACTAGAAAAATTGGCATATTCGATACGGAACAGCAAGCGATAAATGCCATTCAGCAACTGGAACAGGCAGGGTTTGTGCAAGGCGAGCTGCAGGTTCTTGCCAAGGACTCCGAGCATTCACGGCGCATTGAAGCGGAAAGCGGCGTGCATGCCGACGAGCTTCGCGAATTGGAAGATACGTCGGATGAGAGGCAGGGTCTCGGCCGTATGGGCATGGCGACCGCCGCCGGATTCGGCACTCCCGGCGCAACGGCCGCCTACGGAATTACCGGGTATGGAACATCAGTTCTATTCGGAGGCGTGTTTCCATCAGTCGCAGCCGCTCTATTCAATGGGAACGAACACGATGCGGCTCTGCATTCGCTGGGGCTCGATGACGATGAGGCGCAGCTATGCCATCAAGCGCTGCAGAACGGCTCCGTGATCGTCATCGCCCGTACCGACGAGAGCAAATCGCTGTTGGACAAGGAGGACGGTCCCGATTTATCCCGGCTGAGCAAAGCCGAGGCTATATTCCGCCAATACAACGCCAAAGCGATTGCTTCGGGAGTCTAGCTTGTTCCTCTCCGGATGGTCCAACAATAAAGCCTCATTCCAGCTGCAGCGTAGGAGCCGACAGCCGGTGAGGCTTTTTCTCAAATTCAAGAACATTCGGAGTAAACGGTTGGCGTCCTCCGACAAGGATTATTCCGCGCCGACGAGCGTACGGCGGCCA
Source organism: Paenibacillus harenae DSM 16969 (assembly GCF_000422465.1). Classification (GTDB taxonomy): domain Bacteria; phylum Bacillota; class Bacilli; order Paenibacillales; family Paenibacillaceae; genus Pristimantibacillus; species Pristimantibacillus harenae. The sequence goes on from NZ_AULV01000019.1 coordinate 46,825, forward strand.
AGTCCGATGATCCCGGCTAACGGATGGGTTTCACCGCAGATGCGATCCCGCAGCAGCTGCGCGGCCAGCATGCTGTAGACCGTGCCGTTACCCCCGTAGCATAGACAGTAATATACATTTCTCCAAGCCGGATCCTCGCCGATGAACGGGAGGTTATCCCGGGATTCCCCGAAGGGGGCGCTCCATTCATATTCAATTGGGGCGGAGAGCCCGGGAAACATCTTCTGCAGCCGCAGCATCAGCGTATTGCTTCTGGCCCGGAGAGCCCGTTCGTCGTGCACCGGCAGTCCCAATGCCTCATCCAGCCCGCCTATTATGACACGCTTATCGCCGGTCGTGCGCATATACGTGTAGGGACGGGCCGTTTCCCAAATGAGAAAACGCTCGTGCCAGCTTTGAAGATCGGGCTGCACTCCCGTTACCATAACAAAAGTGCGGTTCATATTCGTTTTGATCAGCTTGCCGCGAAGCTCGTCCTGCTCGTAACCGACCGCGTAGACGACATGCTCGGCTTCGATCACATAACCTTCGGCTGTCTGAAGAAGATGAATGCCGTTCGGGAGGGTCTCGTGCTTCGTTACGTCGGTATGCTCATATATTTCGAGTCCTTGCCGGAAGGCGTCATTTGCCGCTGTATTAACGAATTTATATGGATTGATCTCGGCATCCCCGTGAGCGACGATCGCCCCGGGCTTACGGAAAGGGAATCGGGCGGCGATGTCGTCGCTTGACCAGAATTCCACATCGAAGCCGAAGGCTTGGAGCGTCTCGTACTCGTGCCTCAGCTTGCTCAGCTCCTGCTCGCTTGAAGCGTATAGAAGACTGCTTCTTTTTCTTAATTCAACGTCATGCGACAAACCTGACGCTATCGATGCGAGCTTGTTGACGCTGTCGCGGCAAGCTTTGTAGAGGACGACGGCATCGCGCTCTCCGATCTGCATGATGAGATCGGTCAGCATAATGTCGTTCGAACATTGCACCAGCCCGGTGCTCGCCAAGGTAGTCCCGCCGGCGATGCGTCCGCGGTCGAGCATAATAGCAGAGAGGCCGCTGCGGACAAATACATAGCTGCAGACCGCCCCTGACATTCCTCCGCCGATGACCGCTACCTTTGTTTTTCTATTTTGCCTCAGCGGCTCATATTGGTTCGTATTTTTTAGCGTACCCGGCCAAAACAGGTTTCCGGCGTGCAGCTCCGTCATCAATATCACTCCCAAAGGTAGTATTGCCCGCTTTTTCGAAAATGAAGCTTGTAGCGGACGATATGGCATGCAGGAGAGGCGGCGGTGCCGGCTGTCTTAAAGGCTACTCGTCCTGGCTTCTCATCGCTTCGCGGTAAGCGGTCGGAGACTGGCCGTGCAGCCTGCGGAATTGCTTGGAGAAATACAGGGCGTCCTGCAGGCCGACGGAGGCGGCGATCTGTTCGACGGTCAGCTCAGGACGCTCGCGCAGCATGCGGCGGGCCGTATCGATGCGAAGCTTGAGCAGGAAGGTGACCGGAGAGACGCCGGTGCGTTGCTTGAACAAACGAGACAAATAAGCGCGGTTGTACCCGAGCGATTCTGCCATTTGTTCAATGGAGACGGGATGGGCGTATTGGGTTGACAAGTAATGGGCGACCTGCTGCAGCAGCCGGTCGCTCTCCGCTTGTCCCGTCCGCGGCGCTCCGTCATCTTGAGGGAGAAGCTGCGTTTTATATTCAGCCATCAGAAGATGAAGGTAGCCTGCCGCCTTCATATCCGCCGCCGCGCCTCCGCCGCGGAACGTATCGTAAATCCGGCGGAATAATACGCCTGCTTTCCGCCACTTCGCCAGCCGGACGACCTGCTGCCCCGAACGGAAGCCGGCCCCGGCCGTCAGCTCCGCCGAATTCGTGCCGTTAAAAGCGACCCAGCGGTAGCGCCAGGGCTCATCGCCGTCCGATTCATAGCTGATCAGCTGCTCCGGCTCGATCAGAAAGGTATCGCCCGCTTGCAGTTCATGTCTGTTGCCTTCGCATATAAATACGCCTTTGCCGCCCAGAACGATATGCATTAAATAGAAGTCATAGACCTTCGGACCCAGGCGGTGGAGCGGCTTCGTCTGGCTCTCTCCGGCAAACAGCACATTCAACGGGCTGTTCCCGCCTTGCGTGATAACCGGGTTCGAGGCTACGCGGTACATATCCTGCTGCATTGTACTTTACACCTGCTTTATATTCGAATGAAAATCAGTCGTTCCAGCGTTTTTACTTATCATAGCATGTCTGAATCCTTACTGAGAAGTCACATAAATCCATATAATAAGCACTTAGCGCCATTTCGTTTCGGATCGGGTTCCCGTATACTGTAAATGAAATCGGCGACGCACTATATTGATAAAAAGGAACGTGATAGCAAATGGCAAACATTGAGGCGCTAACACAGCAATTTATACAGCAGTACGGCGGAGAGGCAGGCGATATCGCCGTATTTCACGCTCCGGGCCGCGTTAATTTGATCGGCGAGCATACGGACTATAACGGCGGATACGTTTTTCCGGCCGCGTTAACCTTCGGGACTACGCTTCTTATCCGCAAACGTCCGGATCACAAGCTCGGTCTGGCAACGACAAACTTCCCGGCAAAGAAGCAATTCTCGCTTGATTCGATCGTTTACGATGAGGCGGACGACTGGATGAACTACCCGAAGGGGATCGTGAACGAGCTTCAGCAGAGCGGAGTGGCGTTCAAGAACGGCTATGACCTGCTGTACCACGGTGAAATTCCGAACGGATCCGGCTTGTCTTCCTCCGCGTCTATCGAGGTGGTCACCGCTTATGCGCTTCTGACGCTCGAAGGGCTGCCTGCGGATACGGTCAAAATCGCGCTGCTGGCGCAGAAGTCCGAAAACGAGTTCAACGGCGTCAAATGCGGCATCATGGACCAGTTTGCGGTTGCGAACGGCAAGAAGGACCATGCGATTCTTCTGATGTGCGATACGCTGGAATATGACCTCGTGCCGTTCCAATCCGGGCGCTACAAGCTGGTCATCGGCAATACGAATAAACGCCGCGGCCTGGTCGATTCCAAATATAATGAGCGCCGCAGCCAATGCGAGCAGGCCGTTGCAGACCTGCAGACTGCCTTCCCGGATTTGAAGCTGCTCGGTCAACTCAGTCTGGAGCAATTCAATTCCGCCAAGCATCTGATCAAGGACGAAACGGTGCAAAGGCGCGCTCAGCACGTCGTAGAAGAGATCGACCGCGTTCTGCAATCGATCAAAGCGCTTAAAGCGAACGATCTTGAGCAGTTCGGCCGGTTGATGAACGGCTCGCATGATTCGCTGCGCGATCTGTATGAAGTGACGGGCGACGAGCTTGACGCGATGGTAGCGGCAGCCCGCCAGGTGCCGGGCGTGCTCGGCTCGCGTATGACGGGAGCCGGCTTCGGAGGCTGCACCGTATCGTTGGTCCATGAAGACAGCGTGGAGGCATTCCAAGAAGAGGTCGGCCGCAAATATAAAGAAGCAACCGGCTTGACCGCTGATTTCTATGTCTGCACCATCGGCAACGGCGTTGAACAACTCGCGTAAATGTTAACCCATCACAAAAATAAGCACTGGAGAGGGGAAATCATTCATGGCAGTACTCGTAACTGGAGGAGCAGGCTATATCGGTTCGCATACGGTCGCGGCGTTATTGGAACGCGGCGAAGAGATCGTTGTGGTCGACAATTTACAGCAGGGCCATAAGAAAGCATTGCTTGGAGGCAAGCTCTATGAAGGCGACCTTCGCGATGCGTCGTTTATGGATACCGTGTTTCAAGAAAATAAGATTGACGCCGTCATACATTTCGCGGCAAATTCGCTTGTCGGCGAGAGCATGAAGGACCCGGGCAAATATTATCACAACAATGTATTCGGAACGCTTTGCCTGCTGGAGAAGATGAATGAGCATAACGTTCGCAAAATCGTATTTTCGTCTACCGCGGCCACATACGGCGAGCCGGAAAATGTGCCGATCGACGAATACGACCGCACGCTTCCGACGAACGCTTACGGCGAAACGAAGCTCGCGATGGAAAAAATGATGAAGTGGTTCGACATCGCCCACGGCATCAAGTTCGTCTCGCTGCGTTACTTCAACGCGGCAGGCGCGCACGAAAGCGGACGGATCGGCGAGGATCACAACCCGGAAACGCATCTGATTCCGATCGTGCTGCAGGCAGCCCTCGGACAACGGCCGCATATCTCGGTATTCGGCGAGGATTACGAGACGCCGGACGGCACTTGCATCCGCGACTACATTCACGTCAGCGACCTTGCGGACGCTCACGTCCTGGCGGTAGACCGTCTTCGCACCGGCGCAGACAGCTCCATCTATAATCTCGGCAACGGCACCGGCTTCTCGGTGAAGCAGGTCATCGACATCGCCCGCGCCGTAACCGGCAGAGAGATTCCGGCCGTCATGGAAGCCCGCCGCCCGGGAGATCCCGCCGTGCTGGTCGCATCCTCGGATCGCGCCCGCCGGGAGCTTGGTTGGAAGCCGAAGCGCGACAAGCTGGAGGATATCGTCAAGAGCGCTTGGAGCTGGCATGAAGCGAATCCTCAAGGCTATAACGACAAGTAGCTGAAGCGAAAGGAGCAATTACCCGTGGCAAACGAACAACAAATGCCTTCAGCAAACGAAACGCTGCTTCTGATCGAGCGGCTGCTGCAATTCGCGAAGCAGCGCAAGTTTATTCAGGAGTTGGATATGAACGCGGCGCGCAACGCGCTGCTTGACTTATTTCATTTCACCGAGCCGGGAGAAGCCCCGGTTCCCGAGGAACGATTGGAAAGCCCGGTATCGCTTCTCGAGCCGCTTCTCGATTACGGTTATTCGATCGGCCTTATTCCGGACAATACAACGACCTACCGGGATTTGCTTGATGCCCGCATTATGGGACTGCTGATGCCGCGGCCATCCGAAGCGCATGCCGAATTCCATCGCACCGCGCAAGCGGAGGGGCTGAAGGCGGCGACCGACGCGTTCTACCAGCTGAGCATCGATTCCAACTACATTCGGATGGACCGGATCAGGAAGAACCGATATTGGCTTCATGCTACGGATTTCGGCAGCCTGGAGATTACGATCAACCTGTCGAAGCCGGAGAAGGACCCGAAGGAAATCGCTTTGCTGAAGACGATGCCGCAGGCTAGATATCCGAGATGTCTGCTGTGCGCGGAGAACGTAGGATACGCGGGACGTCCGGATCATCCGGCCCGGCAAAATCTCCGCGTGCTGCCTCTGACGCTGCAAGGAGAACAGTGGTACTTCCAATATTCTCCTTACGTGTATTACAATGAGCACAGCATTATTTTCAAAGGCGCGCATGAGCCGATGGCGATTTCCCATATGTCGTTTGCGAGGCTGCTCGACTTCGTAGAGCAATTCCCGCATTATTTCATCGGCTCTAACGCCGACCTGCCGATCGTCGGCGGTTCCATCCTGAGCCACGATCATTTCCAGGGAGGACGCCATGTATTCCCGATGGAGGCGGCTCGGACGGAGCAAGCCTTTACCGATCCGAAGCTTCCGGGCGTACGATTCGGGATTGTCAAGTGGCCGATGTCGGTCGTTCGCGTGAACGGCACCTCGAAGGGCGACGTTCACCGGGCGGCATGCCGCCTTCTTGACGAATGGCGGGGATACAGCGATGGATCGGCGGACGTGCTTGCCTTCACGGAGCAGGAGGACGGAACACGCACGCCGCATAACACCATCACGCCAATCGCAAGGCTGCGAGACAACGGCGAATATGAAATCGATCTGGTGCTGCGCAACAACAGAACAAGCGACGAGCATCCGGACGGCATATTCCATCCGCATCGGCACCTGCATCACATTAAGAAAGAAAACATCGGTTTGATCGAAGTCATGGGCCTGGCCGTTCTGCCGGGACGCCTAAAGGATGAGCTGGAGCAAATCGCCGCTTATCTGACGGGAGAGTCCACGGCATCGGCGGAAGAGCTGCGCAAGCCTTCGCATCCGCTGCATAAGCATGCGGAGTGGCTGCTTTCCCTGATCGGCCGGTTCGGCACGGACTGCCCGGCCGAGCAGTCTCAGGAAATCGTTCAAGCCGAGACGGGCTGGAAGTTTCTGGATGTGCTGAAGGACGCTGGCGTGTATAAGCGCACGGCGGAAGGTCAGGCGGCATTCGAGAGATTTCTGACGGCGATCGGACTGCAGCGCGCATAACGAATAGGAACCTCCTCAGGCGTCGTTCAGCGCGCAAGGAGGTTCTCTTTTTATAAATATAAGACCTCTGACCGGCAATCGACTGGCGTTTCTGCCCGATCAATCGCAATTTAAAAAGTGAAATTATATTAATTTGTAAACAGCCGAAATTTATGGTATTTTTTATATGATAAACAAAGCTAATATGCAAATGTAAGTCGGAATTATTGTTTCATCTTATACTTTGCGTTTATTTCAAAATAATTATCGGAGGGGTATGAAATGTCCGAAAAAATGCTGCCGTTGGATGATTTTTTGCAGCTGAACACTGATGAGCAGGTTGAGAAGCTAAAGCGTTGGAAGATGGATTATACGCTTAAGGATATTCGCGAGGCATGGAATTTTAAGCACTCGGCGCAATATTACATGCTGTTGAAGAAGCTGCGGATTTACGAAAGAGTCGTGAATAAGTCTGATAAATTTTATCCGGTGCAAGAGCAATTATTGGCTCAATCGAGCGGAAGCGGGGAGCGCGGCTGGAGAGGACAGGGTAACTACGCCGACCGTAAGCTGCCTTCGGACAGCTTCGATTATCATTTGAATACGACGTTAAGCGGCTCTGACTTGGCCGATAAGCTGGAACGAATCGCTTATTTCCTGAAAGGCGAGAATAAGGACGTATCCATCAAGCTGTCGATAACCGCAGTTGAGCCGCAGGAAGAAGGGCAGGAATAAACGGAAGAACCGGGTCGCGGCGCCTATGCCGCAATCCGGTTCTTCTTCCGTCTCATGACTAAAGTTCCAGGCTTGATCCATGAATTAGAAAAGAAATGTCGAATACTGGCATAATTTAACTTTTAATATCTTTATAGCAATTACGCTTGCGAGCGCAGCTTGCCAAGCTCGGACACGAGCGCCTCAACCTCGCTGATGCTAAATTTTTCTTTCGAGGCAACGATCTCATACAGCTCCTTAATATCCTCATACTGCTCCACCTTGAAGTGGGAGGCCTGCATAGCGGCGGCAGAAGCCATCTTCAGCTTCGTCTTTATTTCATCGATCATGAAAGCGATATTTTCTACGGATTGCGTTTGCAAATGGTTCATGGTGCGCCTCCTAAAAATGGAATTCGTTCCGGTTCATTTTTGTTATTGTACCATGTTTCAATGAACAATACCCGCAAATTGAACCTGGGCCTGAAATTCGATACAATGACAGAGTAACGAGCCAATTAAACATTTTATCATATAGGGCAGGTGCAGGAACGACGGAACAGAGGTTTGAGAGTGAATTGAAGCAGTTTCTCGCATCGGTGGCGGAAGCCCATGCGGATCGCAGCAAAATCATAGTTGTTTGTATAGGAAGCGACCGTTCGACCGGGGATTCGTTTGGCCCGCTGACAGGAACGATGCTGAAGGAGCTGGGCTGGCCGAACGTGATCGGCACGCTGGAGAAGCCGTGCGACGCGCATGCCGTGGAGCGTGAGACGCTTGAGCTTCGGGAGGATCACGTCGTGATCGCGATCGACGCTTGTCTTGGCCAACAAAAATCGGTGGGCAGCTTTATTCTGGCCGACAAACCGCTTCAGCCAGGCAAAGCAATCGGCAGGCGGCTGCCTGCAATCGGACATTACAGCATAGCAGGCGTCGTTAATAGGAACGGTCCGAAGGCGTACTGGAAACTGCAGACGACCTCGCTTTTTCTCGTACTGCAAATGGCAAAGGAAGCGGCGTTAGCCATACATACCGCCTGGAGCGGAAGCCCGGAGCGAACGCTGGCGGGCAATCCGGATACACGAATACGAATCATCTAAAGGAGTGGGCAAGAAATGAGCAGAGAAGAAGTTACCGTCCAATCGATTGCGCAGCGCAAGCTTCGGCTGAATAACGGAGTCGAGCTGGCATATTACGATTCGCATGCGGAGGACGGCGGAGCGGCTGACGGAATAGCCGATGTCGTAGTCCTGCTGCACGGTTATTGCGGAAGCTCGGCTTACTGGGAGCCTATTCTGGATGAGCTGGAGCCTTCAGTCCGCATTATTGCCCCGGACTTAAGAGGCCACGGGCTCAGCTCGTCACCGGGCGACGACACGTACACGATGGAATTGTATGCGGATGATATCGCTTCCATGCTGATCCAGCTGCAAATCCATAATGCCATTATGCTCGGACATTCGCTGGGCGGATATATTACGCTTGCCTTCGCCCAGAGATACGGCAAGAAGCTGTCGGGCTTCGGCCTGATTCACTCGACCTCTCTTGCGGATAGCGACGCTGCCAAGCAGAATCGCGATAAGGCGGTTGCCGCGCTGCAGACAGACGGCGTAGAAGCTTTTGTCGGAGGACTGATTCCGAAATTGTTCGCGCCGGGCAACGCTGAAGCGATGGAGGGAGAGATCGAACAGGCGATACGGATCGGATACGGGACCTCTCTTCAGGGGGCAATCGCGACGGCGAAGGGCATGAAAGCGCGGGTTAACCGCTCGCATGTCATTGAGAGCTCTTCGCTGCCCGTCCTGCTCGTCTCCGGTGAGAGCGATCAACTCATTCCGAAAGAAAGCACCTTTGCCGCGGTTAACGCTGCGACGAAGCAGGTGTCGCTTGCAGGCGCAGGCCATATGGGGATGGCGGAACAGCCGAAGGAGATGGCATCGGCTATCCTCGGTTTCGTCAAGCAGATTCGCGGTTAGTGAACCGGAGAGGGAGTGGAGTCCGTTGTTCCAGCGCGATTATTTCATGAGAATGATCGAACAGATGACCGAAGCCGTCGGACAAATTATGAATTTAAGGCGGCAGCGCAAGCATGAGGAGGCTCTGCTCTATATTGACGACCTGCTCGAGAAGCGGTTTCGTCTGAGCAGCAAGCTCGTCCGATCTTTATCCGACGAGGACCTTATGAAGATGATGACGACGAACGGCGTAGCGGAAACCGGCCAGTTGGAAGCAATCGCCGTATTGACCGCGCAAGAAGCCCGGCTTTACGATGACCTGCGGCGCGTCGATGAAAGCTATGCGGCAGGCTTAAAGGCGCTGCAGCTGTTCGTGCGGCTGTCTCTGCTTGGAGCCGAACCGGCCATTATGGATCCGCGCGAGCAGATCGGGAAGCTGCTGAAGAAGCTGAGTCCATATGAGCTTCCCGTACCGACAAAGCGGCTTCTGATCGAATGGCATGAAGCGGAAGGGCAGTATGATTTAGCGGAAAATATAATGCATGAGCTGTTGGAAGACCGCGAGTTGAACCCGGAAGAGGCGGAAGAGGTTTATCGCCGGATGCTGCTGCAAAGCGACGAACGGCTGAGGGCTGGAGGCTTGCCGCGCGAAGAGGTCGAGCAGGCGCTTCAGGCATTGGCAAAGGGATAAATATACGCTGCGAATAAGAGTAGGAGTGAAGCATGCAGGATGACAGAGCAATGGCAGCAAGATATAGAGAAATGGATGAAGGGCGGAGAGCTGCTGCAGGCAACTTTAAGCCAGCTGAAGAGGAAGGACGGCGACGCCTCTCCCAAGACCGTCGTACGCCCTATTCAGTTGAAGAACGGGCTGCATTTTCAGTTCGAGTATCATTTTGCGAATAAGGTTACGCATGAGAATGTAACGGCAGCCGGGGCGGCGGGCCGGTTGATCGATCTGTTGTCTGGGCATTACCGTCAAGCGCTTCTTAAGACGCCGGAGGCGGACGTGCAGCTGCTGTTCAGCAAAAAAGGGAAGGCTTCCGTCCTCACCAAGGCTCCTAGCGGAGGCGCGCGCCCGCTCAGCCTGGAGCACAACCGGCAGAAGCAGCGCGTGCTTGAAGAGGGCAAAGCGGCCCCTTTCCTGGTCGAGCTTGGCATTATGACCCCCGCAGGGCTGGTCCATGCGAAGAAGCAGGACAAGTATCGGCAAATTAACCGTTTCCTTGAAATGGTTACCGACGTGCTTGCATATTTACCTATGGACCGCGAGCTGACGATTGTGGATTTCGGCTGCGGAAAATCTTATTTAACGTTTGCGCTCTATCATCTCCTGGCGGTTGAACAGCAGCGTAAAATCAATATTATCGGCCTTGATTTGAAAGCGGACGTCATCGCATTCTGCTCGGAGCTTGCCGGGAAGCTCGGATATGACCGGCTCAGGTTCCTTGTAGGAGACATTGCCGATTACGAAGAGCTTCAGTCCGCCGATATGGTGGTCACGCTGCATGCTTGCGATACGGCGACGGATGCCGCCCTGGCGAAAGCGGTCAATTGGGGGGCATCGGTCATTATGTCGGTTCCTTGCTGCCAGCATGAGCTGTTCAAGCAAATAAGCAATGACACGCTGGCGCCGATCTTGTCGCAAGGACTGCTGAAGGAGCGCTTTGCCGCGCTTGCGACCGATGCGGCCCGAGGCACGCTGCTGGAGGCGCTGGGCTACAAAGTCCAGATGCTGGAGTTCGTTGATCCCGAGCACACGCCCAAAAATCTGCTGATCCGCGCGGTGAAGAATGAAAAACATGCCTTTTCTGCGAAAAAGTGGGAGCAGTATGAGCGGTTCCGCGAGCTCTTGCAGATTACTCCTTCGCTGGAGAGCATGCTGTCCGATCAATGGCCGGGATAGCCCAAAATAAGCGGGCCAGCGCAAAATAGGCAATTGTCGATACATTTAACATTTGCTACAATGGATTAAGAAGGCTATCAAATGAATGGGTGAACCGTATTGGAATGGATGATCTGGCTAGACTTTAGTATGTTTCTAGTGCTGCTCGGCTTGTTTTTCTACGTGTTTGCTTCTAGCTCCGTTACGGTACTGCACCGAATCTATTTATTGCTTCATATCATCTTTATGATATGGCCTCTTTTTCAGTTTATCTCGCAAACAACATCCTCGGATATATTCAGAAATTTCTACCTGACCGTATCATATATCGATCTCTCTTTACTTGGTATAGGGTGGTTCGTATTTATCGTCTTTCTCACCGGCCAGTCGTATGTCATACGAAAGAGCCGGTTGTTCATTTTGTCGATACCGGCGCTGATCTCGGTTGCAGTCGTTCTTATTAACCCGGATGATCTTTTTCTCAGGCTAAGCGAGCAGCAGGATTCCTTCAAGCAGCTCCAGCACGGTCCGTTGTACTGGGTCATGATTGCGCAGCTGCTGCTCTATATGGCGGTATCCGTTATTATTATGCTGCACCGGCTGCGCGGCGATGTTTCGGACAGGCAGCGGACGCTTATCAGGACGGCAATGACCGGCATGTTCACGCTTTTGATGTTCTCCCTTTCGGATTTATTTATGAACGTGCTGCTCACGGATTACCTCACGCGTTATATCCCGCTGATTTCTGTCGGCATGGTTTTTGCCGCCGTCTATTTGGTTCATGCCATTGGGCGCAACAAGGTGTTCGATATCATCCAGATGGTTCAACGCGATGTGATGAATACGATGTCAATGGGCATCATCGTGCTGGATGAGAACAATACGATCATCGAAGTGAACAAAGCGATCAAGCCGATTATAAGACTGCGGGTCGGAGATAAATTTAACGCCGCCGTCGTTGTCTCTCAGTTCAAGGGAGAGACGGCCAAGGAGCTGGAAGCATTCTTCGGGGAGGAGCGGAAACGTCCGCACGAGCGGCTGGAATTCGAGCTGACCATCGAAATGGACCCGTACCGCCACGTTATCGTACAGTCGGCTCCGATCCTGAATCACCGCAAAGCGATAGTCGGGCGAGTGCTCACCTTCCAGGACGTCACGGAGCTGAGGCTGCTGGTCGAGGAAACGAACATGCAGAACGAACAGCTTCAGGACCGGAACCGCGATCTGCTCATTATGCAGGACGAGCTGTTCCAGGCGAACAAGAAGCTGGAGCATATGGCGATTACGGACGGGCTTACCGGCTGCTATAATCGCCGCTATCTGCTGCATAAGCTGGAGCAGGAGATCGTCACGAATATCCGGTACGGCATTCCTTTCTCGATCTTTTTGTTCGATCTGGATTACTTTAAGTCGATTAACGATACATACGGTCATTTAGTCGGTGACGAGGTGCTGTGCAGCACGGTCGATGTCGTCCGCAGGGCGCTTCGCCTGACCGACGTGCTGGCGCGGTACGGCGGTGAAGAATTCACCGTATACTTGCCGCATACCAACCGGGACCAGGCGGATATGATCGCGCAAATGGTCATGGAATCGGTGGAACAGAACAAAGTGTTTACGGGCACAAGCGAACAGGCATTAAGCGTAACGATCAGTATGGGGGTCATCTCCATCGAGCATTTCGAGCCTTCTGATCTCGACGATCCGAAAGCTTTTTTGAGAGAGCTGCTATCGCAGGCCGACGCGGCGCTGTATGAAGCGAAATACAGCGGCCGCAATAAGATTGTCAAGCGAAAGCTTGCCTAGTAGCCTGAACCAACCTGTTCAGGCTATTATTCTTGCATGTTAACGAATAGAAAGCCGACATTATTTCTGATAGAATAGGGACATCCGGTTGCGACGCTATAACGATAGAAGGCGGGAACGAAATCTAATGAGAAAAGTGCAAATTGGAATGGTCAAACCCGGTGATAAAATAGCGAAGCCCATTTTTCAGGAAAACGGCAACGTGCTTCTTGGCGAAGGCGTTGAACTGAATGCCCGGTATATCGATCGTCTCGCCAATATGGGGATCGATTTTTTATTCATTGAGGATGGTATGACGGAAGACCTGATTCCCGAGGACGCCATTCGCGATGAAGTCCGTAAAAAAGCGGTCGACACCATTTATAAAACGATGAATTCCTTCCAAGACCAGGCCGTATCGAAGAACCGGACGATCGCTCCGGATATGGGACGCAGCTTTCGGGCGATTTTCGGAGAAATTATGCAGGACTTGGCGACCAGGCCGAATATCCTTGTCAACTTAACAAGCATCCATGCAATGGACGCATACTTATTTCAGCACTCCTTTAACGTAGCGGTGCTCGCAGGCATTATGGGCATCGCCAAGGGCTATAACCGCAACCAGCTGGAGGAGCTTGGCATCGGCGCCTTGCTATTTGATATCGGGATGACCAAAGTTCCGCAAAAGCTGCTGACCCATTCGGGTCGCCTGAAGGAGGAAGAACTTCGGCTCGTCCAAAACCATACCAAGGAAGGCTTCGATATTTTACGGAAGTATCACGATATATCGATTGTCTCCTCGCATTGCGCGCTGCAGCATCATGAGCGCTTCAACGGAACCGGATATCCGCGCGGTCTGAAGGGGAACGAAATTCATATGTACGCCCAAATCGTCGGCATTGCGGATACGTTTGACGCATTGACATCGCCGCGGCCGCACCGTAAGCGGCATACGGCTAACGAAGCGATCGAGTTCCTGTTCGCTGCCGGCGGGACGTACTTCGATATCGAATTGATAAAGCTCTTTTGCAAGCATATCTCGATTTATCCGATATCCACGTCGCTGCTGCTCAGCACGGGCCAGGTCGGCGTCGTATCGGAAAATAATGAGCTGGCGGTACATCGGCCGCGCGTGCGCATCATTATGGAGAAGGATGGAACGCAGCCGAAAGAGCCGTACGAGATCGAGCTTAAGGACGAGCTTTATATTACGATCGTAAAAGAGCTCTAGCACGAATGAGATGAAAAAAGATTCGACCTGGGAGCCTGACCAGACCGTTCCTCATAGGCTTGCATATGTTAATGTATATGCGGGAAGGAGGAATGACATGGCTGCCGGTCATCGGGTCAAACCGTTATATTACGGACCTAAGGGCAAGAAAAAGGTAATAAGGAGGACGGCTAAAGCCGGTACGCTTCAGAACGGACCGACTTTAAACCGGCTGACGGTATTGTGGGTGAACAATAACGGGGTTCCCTTCGATACAACCGGCTTTAACGCGGCGTTGTACAGAGGCGGCATACTTGTGCAGACCGCTCGTTTCGACCGCTTCGGCGTCGTTTTTTTCAGTTTGGTAGGCACGCTTACGACCGTATCCTATACGATTCAGCTGTATGACAATGCAGGCAGAGTGTTCCGGCAAAGCACGATTCCGGCAGGTGTAGAGGCGTTTGCGGTTATCGGTTGATTTTTCTGAAAACCTCCCAGGTGGGCGGCGGTCATGCCGTTTGCCGGGGAGGTTTAATTTTTGCATGAAGGGAACTTCCTTTAAAAATGATAGTGTTTAAGGTAAAATAATGAGAAATAGAACGATAAGGGGCGTGCGTTCGCATGGGGGCATTACAGCACCACAAGCTGTCGAAGCTGGAGGTGCTGCGAAGAGTGCTGTTTATAACGCTTGGAGCGGTTCTCGTTTCGGTAGGTCTGGAAATTTTTCTCGTACCCAATCACATTATTGACGGCGGTATTGTCGGAATTTCCATTATGGCATCCCATTTGTCAAAAATTCCTCTCGGTCTCTTTTTATTCGTATTAAATCTTCCTTTTCTGTTTCTTGGCTATAAGCAAATCGGCAAGACGTTCGCGCTCTCAACGCTTTATGGCGTAAGCGTCATGTCGATCGGCACGTTTCTGCTTCATCCGGTCCCGCCGCTAACGGTAGAGCCGTTCCTCGCGGCGATATTCGGCGGCGTCGTATTGGGTGTCGGCGTCGGCTTGGTCATCCGTTTCGGAGGCTCGCTGGACGGCACCGAGATTGTCGCCATATTGTTTAACAAGCGCCTTCCCTTATCGGTTGGCGAAACCGTTATGTTCTTGAATTTATTCATTCTCGGCAGCGCGGGTTTCGTGTTCGGCTGGGATCGGGCGATGTTTTCGCTCATCGCCTATTACATCGCTTACAAAATGATTGACGTGACGATCGAAGGCTTCGACGAATCGAAGTCCGTATGGATCATAAGCGAGGAAGCGAAAGAGATAGGCGCGGCCATCATGAGCCGCCTTGGCCGAGGCGTCACGTATTTGCACGGAGAGGGCGGATTTACGGGCGGGAGCAAGCATGTTATTTTTTGTGTCATTACCCGGCTTGAGGAGGCTAAGCTGAAATCGATTGTCCATGAGCTTGATCCCGCGGCCTTCCTCGCGGTCGGAAATATTCACGATGTGAAGGGCGGACGGTTTAAGAAACGGGATATTCACTAATGCTGATAGCAGGGGATTCGCGAGGAAACATGACGGATTAAGGATTTCGTTTTGAAGGGGATAAACGTTTTGGATGAATTTACGCGTATTCACCACTGGACGGCCGCGCGGCAAACGGCGGATTGGCAGCGGAAGAAAGGGGTTATCGTCGGCATTGGCGATGATGCCGCCGTTGTTGATCCGACCGCCGCGGCGGATGGCATAGCGGAGCCGAAGCGGCTGCTGCTGGCGGTCGACACGATGGTGGAGACCGTCCACTTCAAGCAGGCGACGATGCGGGATGAGGATGTCGGCTACAAGGCGCTGGCCGCCAACATCAGCGATATCGCCGCGATGGGGGGCGTGCCGCTGCATGCGCTCGTATCGGTCAGCGTACCGCCGTCATACGGGCCGGAGCGGATGCGCCGGCTGTATGACGGGCTGTACGAGTGCGCCGAGCGCTACGGGGTTGCCGTTGCGGGCGGCGACACGACGTCGTCGCCGGAGCATCTGGTTGTCGCGGTAACGGTGACGGGAACCGTGGAAGCGGGGCGTGAGCTGCGGCGCTCGGGGGCTATGCCGGGCGACGCGGTGTTCGTTACCGGCGCCGTCGGCATGTCGGCGGCGGGGCTGCACGCGCTGCTGACCCGGGAGGGGGAGGCGGCGCATAGGGGCAATCCGGATGTGCATGCCGAGGAGATAAGCGAGGCTGCTGCCAGGGATTGCGGTCTGGCGCATAGCCAGCTGAAGGGGCTCGTGCTGGCGCACCAGCGGCCGAGTCCCTCTGTGAGAGCAGGCCGCCTGCTGCTCGGGAGCGGCGCGTGCCGCTCCTTGAACGATGTGAGCGACGGGCTTGCCAGCGAAGCGTGGGAGCTTGCGGAAGCGTCAGGTGTCCGCTTGACGCTGATCGAGAGCTTGCTGCCGAAGAGCGGCAGCCTTGCCGCTTATGCGGCGGGTACAGGCATGGATCCGCTGGAGTGGATGCTTTACGGCGGGGAGGATTATTGCTTGCTCGGAACGATTGCGGCAGAGGAAGCGGAGAAGATGCGGGACGTTTTTTATACGGAGGGCATTCCATTCTTTATTATAGGGGAAACCGATGCGGGAACGCCTGGCGTAGAACTGAAAGGCTACAGCGGGAAGAAGATTGAGCTTCGCAAACGCGGATATAATCATTTTAGGCCATGAACGGGTGAACAGAATGGAGCAACGGGTAAGTAAAGCCGCTTGGTCGGCATATACGGAGCAGGATACGGTTGCTTTGGCAAGGCAGCTTGCCGCTTGGGCGGGTCCGGGTTCGCTGCTTGCGCTGGACGGGGACCTTGGCGCGGGCAAAACCAGGTTCTCGCAAGCCTTTGCCGAAGCGATTGGCGTGAAGGGGATTGTGAACAGTCCGACCTTTACGATTATTAAAGAATACGATGGGGAGACGCTTCCCTTTTATCATATGGACGTCTATCGGTTGTCGCTTGAAGAAGCGGACGAGCTTGGCTTGGACGATTATTTTTATGGCAATGGCGTGACGATTGTCGAGTGGGCGAGCTTAATTGCGGAGCTGCTGCCGGACGAACGGCTGGAATTATATATCGAGAACCTGGGCGGCGAGTCGCGGCGGATCGGATTGACCGGGTTCGGCGAACGGTATGCCGGCTGGTGCGAAGCGTTGAACGAGATAGGAGCGGACAGATGAGAGCAGAGCAGCACCAAGCTGGACCGATTTTGGCGTTAGATACGTCTACGGCGTCGATGGCCGCCGCGATCGTAAGCGGCCGCGGCGTGCTGGCGGAAATTCAAACGCTGGCGGAGCGAAACCATTCGGTTCATGTCGTGTCGCACATTAAGGATATGATTGCGGCCAGCGGAATAAAGGCTGATGAGCTGGAAGCCATCGCAGTAGGAAACGGACCCGGGTCCTACACCGGGATGCGAATTGCCGTCGCCTTCGCCAAGACGCTGGCCTGGGCATGGAATAAACCGCTTGTCGGCGTATCCAGCCTGGAGGCGCTTGCTTATGGCGCTTCGCATCAAGAAGCGGACGCAGCGGATGGCGGCGGCGCGCATTGGGTGATTCCGATCATGGACGCGAGACGCGGACAAGTGTATACCTCGGCGTTCTCGGCGGCGGGACGGACGGCATGGAGCCGATGGGCCGACGATGGCGTAAGGCTAATGAATAACTGGGTCGATCAGTTGGCTGAACGATTGAACACGCAAGCTGAAGGAGACGTTGGCGCCATTTCGTTGGTCGGCGATTTAACGCTGCATGAGGCGGAAGCGGATAGGCTGAAGCTGCTGGGCGAAGCGGCCGGTGTCCCGGTAATTCTGCAGCCTTTTGTCCAAGAGGGCAAGTGGATCGCGGAATTAGGCAGAATGCGGCTGGAGGCGGGGCTGACGGAGAATCCGCATACGTTTATACCGAACTATACGCAGCTAACCGAGGCGGAGGTCATTTGGAAAGCGAAGCAGGCAGGTGAAGCGAAGGCATGAAGGATGATTTTAATAAACTGCTGTTCCGCTCCATGACGGTTGCCGACGTACCGTCAATCGTTGCGATTGAACAGCAGGCTTTCACCTGCCCCTGGTCAACGGAAGCGTTCATAAACGAGCTGACGAATAATCTGTTCGCGCGGTATATGGTCATGGAGCTCGGCGGAGAAATTATCGGGTACGGCGGCATGTGGATCATTATGGATGAAGCTCATGTGACGAACATAGCGGTGCTCTCCGGGTACCGCGGTTTAGGGTTAGGCAACCGATTGCTGCTGGAGCTGCAGCGGACTGCGGTATTCTACGGAGCGGCCAAAATGACGCTTGAGGTTCGCGTGTCGAACGAAATCGCGCAAAACCTGTACCGCAAGCACGGCTTTGAGCCGTCGGGTATCCGTCCGCGTTACTATTCGGATAACGATGAGGATGCGCTTATTATGTGGTCGGAGCTTGACCAAGAAGAGCTTAAAGCAGGGGAGCAATGAAGGTGAGTCATATAGATATTACAGCAGGCGGTTCACCGGCAGACGACATCATCCTAGCCATTGAGACCAGCTGCGATGAGACGTCGGCGGCCGTTATTCGCGGCGGTAAAACGATATTGTCCAATGTGGTGTCCAGCCAAATCGAGATTCATGAACGTTTCGGCGGTGTCGTGCCGGAAATTGCCTCGCGTAAGCATGTGGAATCGATCACGCTGATTATCGAGCAGGCGGTGAAAGAGTCGGGATTGAAGTTGAAGGATATGTCAGCCGTTGCCGTCACGCAAGGACCAGGCCTGGTCGGCGCGCTGCTCGTCGGCATCGTTGCGGCTAAGAGCTTGGCGATGGCGCTTGATATACCGTTGATCGGCACGCATCATATTGCCGGTCATATTTATGCAAATGAGCTTGTGCATGATATGGTCTATCCTTGTATGGCGCTTGTCGTATCGGGCGGCCATACCGAATTGGTGCTGCTGGAGCGCGAAGGCGAATTTCGTCTGATCGGGCGTACGCGCGACGATGCGGTCGGGGAAGCTTACGATAAAGTGGCGCGGGCGCTGCGTCTGCCTTATCCCGGCGGACCGCATATCGACCGTCTGGCGCATGAAGCCGGCGAAGCCATCGAGCTTCCCCGGGCATGGCTGGAAGCGGACAGCTACGATTTCAGCTTCAGCGGCTTGAAATCAGCCGTGCTTGCGGTGATCAATCAGACGCGGATGAAGGGGCTCGAGCTGAATGAAGCGGCTTTGGCACGCGGCTTCCAGGAGTCGGTAACGGAAGTGCTCGTAACGAAGGCCCTGCGCGCTGTCCGCCAATACGGTGCGAAGCAGCTGCTTCTATGCGGCGGCGTCGCGGCTAATCGGGGGCTGCGGGCAGCTCTGACGACACGTTGCGAATCCGACGGCGTACCGCTTCTCATACCGCCGAATGCGCTTTGCACGGACAATGCCGCCATGATTGGAGCAGCTGCATTTTTGAAGCTGAAACGGCAGCGCTTCACCGGCCTCGACATGAAAGCCGATCCCGGATTTTCACTGGAAGGCTGGTCTGTAGGCAGTTGAACAAAAAAAGTTAATACTTTGAATTGACAGACTATTTCCAATCGCATATAATAAGCACCAATACTTCAAACTTCATATGCTGCAAACGCATGGAACAGGAATAGTAAAGCTTATCCGGGAATGCCTGGTGTCTTACAGCGGATCGAATTTGTCTCTGTGACACCTCGAATCAGAGAGCTGCGGGTTGGTGCAACGCAGACGAAGGATGCTTGAAGCTCGCCTGGGAGCGGAACAATGGAAACGATATTGACTTGCCGTTCGTCAGAGGATGGCCTGTCAAGCGGATACATTGTTACGGTTAACCTCCGTAATCGGGTGCATATGAGCAGGCATCCGGAGCCGGCCATATGCTTAAGGTGGGCATTCCTGCTTGTTCGCAAGCATTTGAATGGATGTCAACAAGGGTGGTACCGCGCGGGTCATTTATAGCCTGTCGTCTCTTGATTATAGAGACGACAGGCTTTTCTTGTTGCCATCTCCATGAAGCAGGTCAGATCACTCGCATAAGTAACGAATCACATAGAGTCAAACGCTATGAACAGGAGCAGTAGAACAGGAAGCTGGCAAAGCGGATTTCGAAGTTCTCCCATTCAGAATCGGGTGAGCGGGTTTTTCGAAAACGTGAAGAGAGCTGCGGGTCGGTGCGACGCAGTCGAAGCGGAGGTTTGAATCTCGCCTGGGAGCGGAATGATGGAAACGGGTTGCTCCATTGCATCCTGAACGTACATCGTTACGGGTAGCCGCCGTCATCGGGCATTAAGCGGGTTCGGGCCCGCAGCAGGAGAGAATTGCCGCCGTTCATCGGCGTCAGCCTCTTGCGAGCAGGGTCCGGCCAATTAGAGTGGTACCACGGCGTGGTTTAGGCATGTCGTCTCTTTCAAGGAGACGGCATGCCTTTTTTTTGATCCCCCTTGCAGAAACGCCTATCGGCGTTCTTGTCAAAGGACGCAACTGTTTCGCGATGAAAGATAAGATCATTTATAAGAATTAAACTTATAAAGTCTTATATTTTTAAAAAAACCGGAGGCTGATGAGCATGAAAAACGAAATGAAAAACGAAATGAAAAAAATTCAAATATTCGATACGACTTTACGGGACGGCGAGCAATCGCCGGGGGCTTCGCTTGATCCGGAACGCAAGATCATAATAGCCCGCCAGCTTGGAAAGCTGGGTATTGACGTCATTGAACCGGGTTTCCCGGTATCAAGTCCCGGTGAATTTGCGGCTGTTCAACAAATATCTCGCGAGCTGCAGCATGTGGAAATTGCCGGCTTCGCAAGAGCGGTCAAGGCTGATATTGATGCTGCGGTGAAGGCGACGCAGGATGCGGCGCGAAGAAGGCTGCATCTGTTCATCTCTTCATCGGATATCCATTTAAACCATCAGCTCCGCAAATCCCGCGACGAGGTCGTCCAGATTGCGCGTGAGATGGTCGCCTACGGCAAGCAGTTCGTGGATGAAATCGAATTTTCCGCGATGGACTCGACCCGGTCCGGCAAAGACTTCGTTATCCAGCTGGTGGAAGCCGTCATTGCCGAAGGAGCTACGATCATTAACCTGCCGGACACATTGGGATATGCGATGCCTGAAGAAATGAGCGAGCTGTTCCGGACGGTCCGCAGGGAGGCAAGAGGCGGCGAGACGGTGAGATACAGCGCTCATTGCCATAACGACCTGGGACTTGCGGTGGCGAATAGCCTTGCAGCGATTCATGGCGGCGCGACACAAATCGAGGTAACGGTAAACGGGATCGGAGAAAGGGCCGGCAACTGCTCGCTTGAGGAGCTGGTCATGGCGATTGAAACTCGCAAGGATGCGATGCAGGCGCAGACCGGCATTCAAATCGGCGAAATCTTCGAAACGTCGCGAATGGTAAGCCGTGCCATGCATTTTCCTATTGCCTATAACAAACCGATCGTCGGACGCAATGCGTTCCAGCATGAATCGGGCATTCATCAGGACGGACTGCTCAAAAATCGCAATACGTACGAAATCATGGATCCCGAAGCGATGGGCATCCCGCGGAACATGATCATTCTGGGCAAGCATTCCGGCCGCCACGCCATCAAGCACCGGCTTTCCGAATACGGCATTGACGTAACCGATATGCAGCTGCAGGACGTATATGACAAATTCAAGGAAACGGCCGATACGCAAAAAATCGTTACCGACGACGAGCTGATCCGTATTGCCGGCGAGCTTACGGAGACCCAGCCGGATCCCTACGTGCTTGTGGATCTGCACGTTCACGCAGGTACACAGCGCTCCCGCAGCGCCACGGTTACGATTCGCGAAAACGAGTTCGGGGCTGAGCAATCGTATATGGCGATGGGAGCGGGACCGATCGAGGCGGTTATTCATGCGATCCAGCAAGCGATACCCGTCGCGGCTGAATTTGAGGATTTGGAGCTTCACTCTTTATCCACAGGCGAGGATGCGCACGGAGAAGCAGTGGTAAGCATCGTGCACCGGCAGCAGCGTTTCCGCGGAACGTCGATCCACCGGGATATCGTGCTTGCGGCGGCACAGGCCTATGTTGCGGCTTGCAATCAAGCCGTTATGACCACGGGAATCAGAGTCGCCGATACGGACGCCAGCAGCGCGGTTAACTGATTTGACATCCAAGAATATTCGAAACCAATTTCGGAGGGGAGGATATTTTTGAATCCAATCATTCAATATTACAATCAATTCGATGAGTGGGGGCGTCTCGACAGAGAGCCCCTCGAATTTATGGTTAACTGGCATTTCATCCGGAAATATTTGCCTTCCGCCGGTCGTGTTCTGGATAACGGGGCCGGGCCGGGGAAGTATGCGATGGAGCTGGCGAAGTGCGGCTACGACGTGACGTTAACCGATTTAACGCCAAAGCTGGTCGAAATGGCCCGTAATAAAGCCGGAGAGCTGGGACTTGCCGAACGGTTCAAAGACTTCCATGTCGCGAATGCGGCGGATCTTAATGTTCTTTCTTCCGGACATTTCGATGCGGCGCTTATGCTAGGCCCTTTATATCATTTGCAGGAGAAAGACGAGCGAGAGCGGGCTGTAGACGAACTGTATCGGGTCACGAAGAGCGGCGGCGTTGTTTTCGTCGCCTTTATGACTAGGATTCGCCACTTGATGACCTCGCTGTCCGAACCGCAGATGTGGAGGCCGAATGACAATATGAATGAAATCGAGAGCTTTATGAGTTCCGGCGCATTCAATCATACGGATGAGGGAAGATTTACAGGCGTTTACTACGTTCACATAGACGATATTAAACCGTTCATGGAATCGCAAGGGTTTGAAACGATTAAGCTGATCGGATCGTCGAGTATCGCTGGCTCGCTTCACAATGAGCAGTTCGATTATTGGCACTCGAGGGGAGAGGAAGAGTATTCCCGTTTCATGCAGCTTATTTACGATCAGGCGGATAATATCCACACTTTAGGCGTTTCCTCCCATTTGCTATATATCGGAATAAGAAAATAAAGCATTTTCCTTCCATAATTAGTGTTGTGCACAAAGTTATCCACAATCGACATCATTTTTGTGAATAAGACGAATAAATACCCGATTGTACTGGATTTACGCAATCTCAACATTGTGTGCGAAAAGGGGATAGTTTTTTCACAGCTTATTGTGGATAATGTGCATAACGTGGATAATTGAGCCAGTCTTATGATAATATGCCTAGGGTTCGACAAAAATCCGCGAAAATAGTACCCCATTCCTTTCTGACTATCGACAGAATTAACTAACAATTTATGCAGTTTTGTGGATATCTCTGTGCATAACTGAGGAGATGGCTTTTGTCCTAAAATCCTTCCGGTTTTATCCTATTTTTCGCGTTGCGCTTTCGTTGCGGTCGCGCAAAAAAATTGCGCGAATTACAAATGAGGTTTTCGGTGAAAATGTGGGCGGTATACGTTATCGTTAAACTATGATGAATAGCAACGATGCGAACCCCACCTTAAGACGATTAGCTCAACCAACGTTAAAGTGTGAATGGAGGTTAACCGGAGAATGGATAAGGAAACGGTCATTCAGGTAAGCTCAATCAGTAAGTTTTATGGTGCGAATAAAGCGGTCGATCGGGTTTCTTTTCAAGTGAAGCGGGGCGAGATTTTCGGCATCATCGGCACGAATGGATCAGGCAAAACGACATTGCTCGAAATGCTGATGGGATTGCGGACCCCGGATAAGGGAAGCATTCATTTGCTTGGGAAGGACTTGCAGCAAGAAGCGGTGAGCTTGAAGGAGGATATCGGCATTTATCTGCAGAGCACTGCTTTGGTCGATAAGATGAGCGTCCGCGAGGCGATGGAAGTATTCCAGGCATTCTATAATCGCAAAAATGATTTGGATCGCATCATTGAACAATTTGGGCTCCGTCCTTATGCGAATAAAATAATAAAAAGGTTATCCGGCGGGTGGAGGCAGCGTACTTCGCTTGCCATTGCGCTTGTGAATGATCCAAAAATCATTTTCCTGGATGAGCCGACGACCGGTCTTGATCCCCAGGCCAAAACAGAATACTGGACGCTTCTTCGCGAATTAAAGCAGCAAGGTAAAACAATAGTTGTAGCTTCCTATGATATGGAGGAAATTCAACGCAATTGCGATCGCGTCAGCGTAATGAGAAAGGGAGAGCATGTCATCTGCGGCAATCCCCAAACCCTTATCGCCGAGTTGCCCGGCGGCGGCATGACGATGGAAGGGGTTTATATGCATTATGCTGCTGATGTTAGAGGAGTATTGGCTTATAAGCTTTAATGGACATGGGCGGAAGAATCGTTTATTTGCCTCTGGACGCCTCAAGGAGGGCTTGTTAGTCAATGTATCATCGCGATCGCATCGGAAGTCCGTCTATCGAACGATTGGAACTAGTAGAAAAACGAATGGAGATGATAGCACTTTTAATAAATCGAATGAATAAGGGGGAAATGGCGGAGGAAAAAAATAAGGCAAGCGGTAAGCGCAAAAGCCGCAGTCGAAGTTCCGTAACATTCAATTGGATCGGGCGGTTCGTTCTGATGATGCAGCGTATGTTTCTATAAGCAAAACATAGTATAATAGGAATATGCTGAAAAATCGGAGGAACGATTGTGAACGATTGTATTCCGCTTATAGGACAACAAATGCGTCAAATGGCTTTACGCTGGTTTACAGCAGAACCGCTAGTGCGGCTGACGGAGCAGTTTATTGAATATAAGCTGCAGGAGTCTCTTAAATTCGGACAGTTGACCGTTATTCACTATCGGATGTTCGGAGGTGAAGGAGACAAGGTTTACCGGGCTGCCGGCGCGGTCGAGCTTTTTATTCTAGCCTCGGATATATTGGATGATTTGCAGGATCAGGATGCCCCCGGTAAACCATGGATGCAGGTGTCCGGGGCGGCCGCACTCCATGTCGCATCGTCCCTATTAACATTATCGCAGCAAGGAATGCTTGATTGTACGGATAATAATGACACCCGCCTTGCGTTGGTGGAAATGATGAACATGCATCTTCTGCAGGCGGCGAATGGGCAGATGCTCGATATAATGAATGAAATAACGGATGAGCAGTCCTACTTGGAGATGGTCAAGCAAAAGTCCTCCATGCTGTTGTCATTTGCTTGTATGGCGGGCGTTATGCTCGCAGGAAAGCCATGGAACAGCGTGGTTGGGGAGTACGCCATCGAGATAGGCATAGCCGCGCAACTGAGGAACGATATTCGGGATTTGCTGCGCTGGGACGACAAAAGCGATTTCCTGCAGCGGAAACGAACGCTGCTGACATTGTTTTTATTAGAAAGCCTCTCTGACGAAGATCAGTGGATTCAAGACTATTTCGACGGACGTTTATCTGCGGAAGATATTGAAAACGCACGTGCAAGATATGAGGAAGCCTGCGAGCGGACAGGCACCCTATTGTACGGATCCGTTATGAGCCGGATGTACTACAACCGTTTCGAGGAACTACTGGATTCCATACAGGAAGCTGGTCCTTGGAAAGCGACATTTTTACAGATATTGAACCAAGAAATTGCATGAAATCCCACCACGCAAAAGTGACTTCGGTAAATACGAATCAATTTTGCGTTTTCTGTCGATTCGTTTCCTGTTATAGTATTAATGTAAAATATTTTTACTATATTTATAGAGAAGCGGAGGAGTTAATATGTTGAAAGAAACAATTCGTCAATTGGTAAGCAGCACAGAAAAGATGTCTATGGCTATGGGTGGAAATTTGCAGTTAGCAGGTGTTTCTGCAGCGGAACAGAAAGCTCTTCTTGGTGAATTGAAGAACAAAAACGACAAAAACAGCGGTTACGCATACATGTGGAACTAGAATTTTGATTTTGCTTGAAGGGAAGAGGATTGCATGAGACCTACTAGACTTAACCGCTTCATCTCAATCCTCTTTCTTCTAGTTCTTCTAGCCTCCCTTTTTTATTTGACTGCCGTTATCGTAAGAGTACCGTCAATAGGAGCGGTATTGATAGAGGAACCCAGCGATCGTTTTTATGTCAAATCGTTGGAGGCTGCAGGGCAGGCGGAAGTGAAAGGGATTCGGGTCGGGGATCAAATTTTAGAAGTAAACGGTAAGCCCGTAGGAGAATTTGAGAATGTAAGGAAATACAATTCAATTGAATATGCGGATAATGTTCTCGTCTTGCATCGGGATAACGTCGAGCAAGTTATATATTTCCCTAAAGGTTGGACAGGTGATCATTCGCTCTGGGAGCTGTTGATTCAATTATTTATCCCGGGCATTTCACTTGTTATTTTTTGCGCGTTTTCAGGCTTTTTGTACGTGAAGCGCCGTCATGATAAAGCAGCGGTCATGCTTATTCTCTTTTTTGTATCCATAGGGATCTGCTATTATAGCTCGGCCGCTTCTAATCGAAGCGACCCAATTGGGATTTCAATTATTTACCTCGTTCTTCCTAACATTCCGTTATTGTTTATGAACTTTATGAATATCTATTTGCAGCGCTTTGATGTCCACTTTATTAGCAAGCGGGTTCTTCGCACGTTATTTATTATCGTCGGCTTGGTTGGAGCCGCAAGCCTGCTGTACATATGGACCGACATTTCATCGATTAGAATCTATACGTATATACAAATGGCCTATAGCAGCGTAGTGCTTCTAGGCAATTTGGTGTGCGTTTATAAGCTGATCCTTAAGTTTTTCAAGCATCGGCGTACAAAGCTGCATTCCCTTTTTACGATTACTTTGATTTCGCATATAGTCGCTTTTACACCATTCGCAACGATGAATTTGATTCCGCCTATTTTTGACGAGAAACAGATTCTGCCTGCGGCATTCACGGCACTCTTCTTGTTCATTCTTCCAATCGTATATTTCTATTTATCAACCTCAAACCAGCTGTTTGATATTGATTTTATTTTAACGAGATTCAAATACTATACGGCGCTTGCATTACTACCGTCAATCATTGTAGCGGCGTTGGTGGCATTTGTTATTTTGGGAGAGAAAAACCCGTCATGGTCCGCATGGTTTGGCATCTTCTTTGTCATCTACATCGGGATGACGTTGTTTTTATATGCGAAAGAGCAGGTCGATCAACGGTTTCGGCCAAAGCTTTTTAAAGCTATGTACAGTTATCAGGACAGTCTGGACCGATTCTCCCGCAAGATTGCCCGCGTCATGAAGCAGTCGGATTTGGAGAACGTGCTTAAGCAGGAAATTGCCGAGCTGCTGCCGGTTAACCGGATCACTTTCTTGCTTGTCGAACAATCGGAGAATACGGTATTCCCAATGGGCGAGCACCCGGAAGAGCTCATTACGGCCGAATTCCTTCTGGGCACGGTTAATTCCCTTCAAGTGGGGGAGTTAATTGAGCTGCCGTACGGTTTAGGGCTTGTCATCGGCAGGCAGCGGTCCCGGTATCATATTTTATGGATAGGGCTTAAAACGAACCATACCCGCTTCAACTCGGACGAGCTGCGCTGGCTGAAGACGATGTCCAATTATGCCAGTATCGTATTTGAAAATTTATATCTGATTGAAGGTCTGATTGAAGACTTAGAGTCCGAGGTGCGCAAGGAGCATTCCACGTCGCCATGGGTCCTTCGCCTGTTATTCTGCCTCTCTGAGAACGAACGGAGGAAGCTTGCCGCAGACTTGCATGACTCGGCGCTGCAGGATCAGCTACTTTGGTACCGGAAGCTTGAAGCCGTTATGATGGATCATCCCATTTCGGATAAGCTTGGTGGCGAGCTGGAGGATATTAAAGAAGGATTGCTTGACGTTATTCATCAAATTCGGGAAACCTGTAATGAGCTGAGACCGCCGCTGCTCAAAGAGATGGGCGTTGTGGAGGCTGTCGAGTCGATTATTGAGCATACGCAGATGCGTGTTAATTTTTCAGTCGATTTCCGCGCGAAGCCGTTTACCCGCGAACTCAATGAGGAGCAGATCACAGCTATTTATCGGATTGTACAGGAGCTGCTTCGCAATGCCGATAAACATTCGCAGGCTAGATTAATTACACTGGAATTGGAACAGCGAAAAGGAACGATTTATTTCCGATATCAGGATGATGGAATCGGCATGGATGTTAACCAAATGATTGCTTCATTTGAGCATATGGGCTTGTCCGGCATTAAAGAACGTGTAACGGGTCTTGAAGGAGACATATCGTTTCATTCTAAGCGCGGTGACGGCCTTGAGGTTGTTATTTTGTTGCCGGAAATTATGACGACCGGTCGAACAGAGAGGGGTATATCGCGTGATTCGTATCTTATTAGTTGATGACCATCCTTCTGTTGGAGAAGGTACCAAAACAATGATCGAGCAGGATGCCGAAATGAAAGTATCGGTTGTATTGTCAGCTATCGAAGCGCTAGAAGTCGTACAAACAGAACAATTCGACCTTATCCTATGCGATTTGAATATGCCGGGAATTAGCGGATTGGAGTTAACGAGGAGATTAATTCAGCAGGATCCGGAACGTAAGGTTATTATTTATTCGGGCTATGAAATCGGTTCGCATTTCAACCTGCTTATCGAGTCAGGCGTGTCCGGGTTTATATCGAAGACGGTATCAAGAGAACAGCTTCATAATGCGATTCGCTCTGCGATGCGCGGAGATGCGGTCATTCCCATTTCCTTGCTGAAGCAGCTTAGAAGGCATGAGGTTACAATCGGACGTACGGAAGTGTCGGTTCAGGATGTATCGATAACGGAGAAAGAGCAAACGATTCTTCATGAAGTTGCTACAGGAATTAGCAATAAAGAGTTGGCCGTTATGCTGCACGTCAGTCAAAGAAACGTCGAGTACCAACTCTCGCGGATATTCGATAAGCTGAATGTACGCTCCCGCTCAGAAGCCATTAAAGAAGCGCAGCGCTTGGGGCTCATCAGCCTAGAGCAATATTAATATTCTGGCTTAAGTATTCAAGGCAAATAGCGGCAGATCAAGGATTATTCAATTCCTTAATCTGCCGTTTTCATTGCCGATTATATTAATGAGGCTAATCCTATAACGATCCATCCGCTCGACCATAAGCTCGTTTGTTAATCCTTCGATACCGAATGCGGGCTCCCCGCACAATGTCCAACATCGATACCGCGCGGGCTTTTTCATGCGTTCACCCCATCTTCGACGCCGCTCGCCTGTCCGCCGCTCCATATCACATTGGTGGGGTATTAATCACGATGCGTTCCGATAATGGCTGCCCGAAGCCCAATGAAGGTAAGTGATTTCCCCTCTTTGCTTTTACATATACTGCTCCCATTCCTCATAAGCGGCGGCCAGCGAGGCTTTGTGAACACCGATTTGACCTTGAATTTCTTGGATACGGATATAATCATTAAATATCGCGGGATCTGTCAGCTGGACTTCCAGATCCGAAATTTTCTGCTCTAAGTCGGCAATTTCTTGTTCCAATTGCTCGATCTTACGCTGCCGGATACGTTCTTCACGCTTCGCCTGCTTATCTGCCTCGTATGAGTTTGCCGGTATGTTGTCGGAAATCGCGGATGATTTCGAGCCTGTTGAGGCTTTTTTTGATAACGACTCTAATCGAACCTCCTCGATTTCACGTTTTTTCTCTATCATTTCGTCATAATTTCCCAGGAAATGCTCGGTGCCCGCCGGCCCTAGTTCGACAATGCGTTCCGCCATTTTGTTGAGGAAATATCTGTCATGCGAAATGAAAAACAATGTTCCCTCGTAGTCCAAGAGCGCCGATTCCAGTACTTCTTTACTGAACAGGTCGAGATGGTTGGTAGGCTCGTCCAAAATAAGCACATTTGCTTGAGCCAGCATCAATTTCGCTAAGGAAACCCGTGCCTTCTCACCGCCGCTTAGCGATGAAATCCGTTTGAGAACATCCTCGCCGCTGAATAAGAAATTACCAAGAACCGTACGAATACGTGCTTCTTCCATATGCGGATAGGTTCCCCAAACTTCTTCCAGAACGGTATTCTGAGCGGTCAGCCTTGTCTGTTCCTGGTCGTAATACCCGAGTTTAACATGGGTTCCGAAGCGGATTGTGCCGGTTGTCGGCTCGATCTGCCCGACGATCGCCTTCAACAGCGTCGATTTGCCTATTCCGTTCGGCCCAATCAAAGCAACGGTTTCGCCGCGTGTAAGCTGGAAAGAAACATGTCGGAACAAGGGCTTGTCACGGCCGTCGAACGTAATGGATAAGTCGTCGACAGCCAATACATCCTTGCCCGTTGGGCGTTCGATCTCGAACGTGAAATATGCCTTCTTCAAATCGCCCATAGGCTTGTCGATTCTATCCATCTTCTCGAGCGCTTTGCGTCTGCTTTGTGCGCGTTTGGTCGTAGAAGCGCGAACGATATTGCGCTGTACGAATTGCTCCATACGGGTGATTTCATCCTGCTGCTTCTCATACTGCTTCATGTTAATCTCGTATTCCGCCGCCTTCAACTCCATGTACCGGCTGTAATTTCCGGTATACCTTTTGGAAATATGGCGTTCGATTTCCACAATCGTGTTCGCAAGCGCATCCAGAAAATATCGGTCATGCGAGACGACGAGAATGGCTCCGGAATAACCGCGCAGGTAGGATTCAAGCCAAGTAAGCGTTTCAATGTCCAGGTAGTTCGTCGGCTCGTCGAGCATGAGCAGGTCGGGCGCTTGCAGCAAAATGCGCGCAAGAGCAAGCCGCGTTTTCTGGCCGCCGCTTAAGGTGGATATTAATGTATCCGGAGCGAAGCTGCCGAAGCCCATACCGTGAAGCACGCTGTTTATGCGCGTATTGATCTCGAATCCGCCTTGCTCGCGGAACCAGTCGGAACGCTTCGCATACCGGTCCAGCGTATCCGCATACCGTTTCTCGTCGTCATGAAGCGCAGGGTCCGCGATTCTCCGCTCCAGCTCCCGAAGTTCCTGCTCGGCTTCAATTAAATGAGAAAATACGGCGCGCATCTCCGCTTCAATGGTCCGGTTGGATTGCAGCCCGCTATTTTGGGCCAAATAGCCGATTTTAGTCTCTTTGGCTTTATGGATTGCGCCTGAATTGGCCGACATTTCGCCGGCTATAATTTTTAACAATGTCGATTTGCCGGCGCCGTTCACGCCGACCAAGCCGATACGCTCACGCTCCAGTACTTGCAATGAAATATTGGATAATACGACATTAACGCCGTAGCTCTTTGTAATATTGGAAACTTGAAGCAGCATGTTAAACCTCCACCTAATCATTGTAAATAATTGTCGTACCCATTCCCTAATAGTGTATCATAAATGGGCGCCGGCATTGGCGAAAGTTGTATAACAGTGGTAAACTACAAATAACGAAAAAAACGATAGGAACTAGAAAAGGTGAATGCTTTGGATAAGCTGAGTGGACGGGATGAGAAAGCCGTATTCCGTCGTCAAATGACCCAAAGGCGAGACGGTTTACCGATGGAACGGCGAAAGGAATGGTCTTCGGCGGCATGCGCGAATGCGAAGGGTTTATTGGAAAGCCGTTCCGTGCAATCCTTTATGGTTTATATTTCTTATCGAAGCGAGCTTAATCTATCGGAGCTGATCGAATGGGGCTGGCAGTCGGGAAGAGCCGTTATCGTTCCGCGGTGCGTCGCGGCGGATTTCACTATGACGCTTCATGATTTGCGCAGTTGGGATGAGCTTGTACCGGGCGCATATGGAATCATGGAGCCCAATCCGGCGACGACACCTGCGCTCGACAAGAGCTATATGCCCGAAGCGGTGTTCGTTCCCGGCCTCGCTTTTGACCGCAATGGCGGCCGATTAGGGTACGGCGGCGGTTATTATGACCGTTTTGCCGCAGCCAGGTTGAAGGATGCAGGCGAAGCGGCTCGAACCTTGTGGATCGGCGCAGCCTTTGAAGCGCAGCTTGTAGAAGGCTTCCCTATTGAAGCGCATGATTTACCGATGGATGGGATTTTGACGGAGAAAGACGTTTATATGGTATGATGCCTGTTGTCTGGCATGATCTTAAGCATATGGAAGCAGAGGGAGTGATTAGAATATGGAGCTGACGCATTTTAACGAGCAAGGGCGGGCCCGGATGGTGGACATCTCCGAAAAGGAAGTCACTTCGCGTACGGCGGTCGCTCAGACCATGGTTAAGATGAATCCGGATACTTTGGCACAAATCAAGGCAGGCAAAGTGGGCAAAGGCGATGTGCTCGCAGTCGCACAGGTTGCGGCGGTTATGGCTGCCAAGAAAACGGCGGATTGGATTCCGATGTGTCATCCTCTGCCGCTTACCGGAATTAATATTACGTTCAGCGATAATGAGAAAGATGAACTTTATATAGAAGGCACCGTGAAGACGACAGGCAAAACCGGCGTCGAAATGGAGGCGCTGACAGCCGTATCGGCAGCGGCCCTGACGGTATACGACATGTGCAAAGCGCTGCAGAAGGATATGGTCATCGGGCCGACTCGCCTAATAGCCAAATCCGGCGGCAAGAGCGGTGACTATCGAATTTCGTCAAACCCATAGTCGGGGTAGGGATGGGAGGAATGGTATATGCGGTGGAAGGTAGCAATATTAACGGCAAGCGATAAAGGATCTCGCGGGGAACGGGAAGATACGAGCGCACAAGTCATTCGCGAGTTAATTGAGGAAGAGCTGGGCGGCGAAATCGTCGATTATCGAATCGTACCGGACGAGCAGGACGAAATTATGGCGGCTATCATTGAGATGACCGAGTATTTCCATGCCGATCTCGTGCTCACGACGGGCGGAACGGGGCTCGCTCCGCGGGATATTACGCCCGAAGCGACGCTTAAGGTAATTGACCGCGCGGTTCCCGGACTTGCGGAAGCGATGCGAATGGGAGCGCTCCAGAAGACGAGAAGGGCAATGCTGTCACGCGGCGTTTGCGGCATCAGGGGGAACTCTCTTATCGTTAATTTGCCCGGCAGCCCCAAGGGCGTGCATGAAAGCTTAATGGCGATCATGGATCAGCTGCCTCATGCACTCGGAATTTTATCCGGACGACTGGGAGAGCATAGCGTATGAGCGGGCATGAGCAGCGGGTAGAGGGAACGATTACTAGACAGGGGACAACGGTGCTGAAGGAAGTATCCGTTTACGATGCGGTCGGCATGCGCTTGGCGCATGATTTAACCCGCATCATTCCCGGCCAGTTCAAGGGCCGTCTGTTTAAAAGAGGGCATGTCGTGACGGAAGCCGACATTCCGAGCCTTCTCGATATCGGTAAAGAGCATATCTATATAATGGAGCTTGGGGAGAATGAGCTCCATGAGGATGATGCCGCCTTACGTATGGCTGAAGCACTGCACGGCGAGAATTTGCAAATCTCGGAGCCGCACGAAGGCAAAGTCAGCATCAAATCGACGATATCAGGTTTGGCAACTGTAGATAAAGCGATTGTTGATGCGATTAATGAATTGGGAGACATTGCGCTGGCCACGATCAAAACCAATTCGGTCGTGAAGCCGGGCGGGCAGCTAGCCGCCACCAGAGCCATTCCACTTGTCGTGGCGAAGTCGAAAGTCGAAGCCGTCCTACGGCTTGCAGCGGAATACCGCAGCGCGAATAATGGAACGTCGCCGATTCGCGTCCGGCCCTTCCGCAAGCTGCGGGTCGGATTGCTCACGACAGGCAGCGAAGTGTTTAACGGCCGAATCGAAGATAAATTTGGTCCGGCCGTCCGAAGCAAGCTGGAATCGATAGGCTCGGAGGTTGCCGAGCACCGGTTCGCCCCGGATGACCGACAAACAATTGTCAAGGAAATACACTATTTGCGTGATAAGCGGTATGATATGATACTAGTGACCGGCGGAATGTCGGTTGATCCCGACGACCGCACGCCGGGCGCGATTAAAGCGTCTGGAGCGGATATCGTAAGTTATGGAACACCAATGCTGCCGGGCTCAATGCTGCTTATCGGCTATCTAGACGGGGTGCCGATCATGGGCTTGCCGGGCTGTGTTATGCATGATCCCTACACATCCTTCGACGTCCTGCTGCCCCGCATTCTTGCAGGGGATACGATCGTCAGAGAAGATATTGTCAGCATGGGATACGGCGGATTATACGGCTGCTAGAGATTACGGAAGTTATTTAAGGAGGTAAACGAAATGTCAGGTATAGGTGCAACGGGCATTATCCTGCTTGTGCTGGTCGCTCTGCTGCTGTTCGGTCCGAACAAGCTGCCGGAGCTTGGCCGCGCATTCGGACGTACGCTGCGCGAGTTCAAATCCGGAGCGAGAGAGATGATGGATGACGACGACCGCAGAGATAAAGAAGCAAACCGCGTGGAGGTAAATCGCACGGATAATAACGAGAAAGACAATAAGCGGCTTCCGGATTAATCGGGCCCGCTTTTTTCTTGACTATTGGTTGAATAGCGGGCATATAAAAATAAAAATGGCAGAGGAGGGGAAGAGGAATTGAGAACGGAAGCAACTAACAAGCCGAAAGAGCAATCGCGCAAGCAGCTTATGCGCGAGGAAGGGCTGATGCCGATTTTAGAGCACCTGGGAGAGCTGCGGAAGCGGCTGGTTTTTGTCCTGATTGCCCTTGCGCTAGGCATCGTCGTCGGACTTATTCTCGCCCAGCCGGCCTATAATTTCCTCATGAGCCAGAAGCCGGCGAATACGATTTCCCTGCATACGTTCTCGCTTTGGGACGGAATCGGCATGTATATGAAATTTGCGTTTGTCATCTCGTTAATCGTGGCGCTGCCGGTTATCGCGTACCAGCTGTGGGCGTTCGTGAAGCCGGCTCTTCGCGAGAATGAGCAGCGTTCCACGCTAAAGTACGTGCCGTTCGCTCTTATTATGTTTTTAATCGGGCTGGCATTTTCGTATTTCGTTGTTTTTCCGCTTGCCTTTCATTTTACGAGATCGGTATCGCAGCATTTGAATTTGGAGGAAACGTTCGGAATCGCACAGTATTTTCAGTTTATGTTTAATCTGTTAATTCCGATTTCGCTCCTATTCGAACTGCCGCTTGTCATTATGTTTTTGACAGCGATTCGCCTGGTTAATCCGAAGCGGCTGCGCAAAATGCGCCGTCTCGCTTATTTTATTATGATCTTTATCGGGGTATTAATTACGCCGCCCGATTTCATATCCGACGTCCTCGTTGCTATACCATTGCTTTTGTTGTATGAGGTCAGCGTGTTCTTATCGGGAACGGTGCACAGAAAACAGCTGGCAGCGGACGAGAAGTGGGAAGCGGAGTACGGGGAGTCGTTAAATAAAGCATAACCAAGGAAGAGACGGGCCGTCTCTTCTTTTTTGTTTCATCGGCGGTTAACGATTGGTTGTTGACAAAAATCACGTGCAAGCATATGATTTAAACAGATGTTTTAAACATATGTTTAAATAGAAAACGGGAGTGGAGTTCAATGAAGAGTACCTTTCAGGCTTTTATGAAACGGCCGACCACCTGGGTTGGCATTATTACCGCATTAACGTTCCAGGTTATTTTCTCGGCAATCTGGATGACGGGCTATGACGGCGTAACGGACCGTGTGGAGCAGCTTAGAATCGCCGTTGTGAACGAGGACCAGCAAATGGGACAGCAGATTGCGGCGAACCTGGTTCAAAATCTTCCGTTCGACATCCATGAAGAAAGCAGCATCGAATCGGCAAAGCGGCAGCTTAATGAACGCGAGCTTCAGATGGTTGTCCTCATTCCGACAGATTTCACTCAAAAGGCCGCGGCAGCGGATGGCACCGCTTCGATCCAATATATGATCAATGAGTCGAATCCGGCTCTGATCAAAAGCATCATGAGCGGCGCAGCGGCGCAGATGACGGCGGAGGTTAACCGCCAGGCGGTTGCCGGGGGCGTGCAGACGGTATTGGGAAGCATGAACATGCCGGCTGAGCAAGCTGCGGCTGCGGCCCAAGGGCTGGCGCAGCGCGTAACCTCGGATATTCAGTCGACAAATGTCGTAAACGGCATGAACAATCAAATGGTTCCGATGATGATGGTGCTTGCTTCCTATGTCGGGGCAATGATTATGGGAATGAATTTTGAACAGTCGGCGATGGCGGTGAGCGGGGCAGGGAGCAGATGGCAGCGATTCGTTGTCAGAACCGTCATCAATGCCGGTGCAGCGGTACTTATCTCGTTAGTAGGCTCCTCCTTACTGGCATCGTTCGGCGGTCAAATGGAGCAGGGTTTCCTTCACCTGTGGCTGTTCCAATTGCTGTTCATGCTGACCTTCGTCTTTGTATCCCAAATGTTTTTGTATTTGTTCGGCATGGCCGGTATGCTGTTTAACATTATGGCGCTCTCGGCGCAGCTGGTCTCCTCCGGGGCGATCGTACCGCGCGAGCTTCTGTCCGACTTTTACATTACGCTTGGGGATGCGCTTCCCGCGACCTATGCCGTTGAAGGAAATATGAATATTTTATTCGGCGGCCCTGCTGTCGGCGCCGAAGCGCTGGCACTCGCGGTCATTGGGGTTATCGCGATTGCGGTTAGCGCGTTCGCTGTGGCGGTGAAACGGCATGCCGTTC
Source organism: Paenibacillus harenae DSM 16969 (assembly GCF_000422465.1). Classification (GTDB taxonomy): domain Bacteria; phylum Bacillota; class Bacilli; order Paenibacillales; family Paenibacillaceae; genus Pristimantibacillus; species Pristimantibacillus harenae. Next base: position 83,005 of record NZ_AULV01000019.1, read on the forward strand.
AGGCTCAGCCGACAGCGGCGATTGCGAGCCATCGAAAATAGGAGGGGAACCTCCTTGCAAATTGGAAGGTAATGCATCAGAATAAGAAAAAATAAGCATAGCTGGAGGAACGGGATGTCAACAGGAGATGCGGATATAAAGATAAGAATACTGTTAGCGGCTAAGAAGCTGTTCGCCCAGTACGGCTTCGAGAAGACGACCGTCCGGCAAATTTGCGAGGAAGCGGGCGCGAACGTCGCGCTTGTATCGTATCATTTCGGCGGAAAAGAGAATATGTTCGGCGCATTATTCGAAACCTTCTTCCCGAATGGGCAGCTTGCGAAGGTTGATCCAACCCTTGATCCCGTCGCGGGAGTCAAGTTTATTATTCGGGAGGTAACGGCGTTTCGCAACAGGGACTATCAGCTTATAAGCATCATTCAGCAGGAAATTATAATGAATACCGAACGCATTCAAAAAATCCGCGAGCATGTGATGCCAACATGGAGACTGCTGAGACATTGGCTGGAGCTAGGGCGGGAGCAGGGGCTGTTCCATTACCGCTCTTTGGATACGACCTTAATGTCCGTCGTCGGCACGCTTCTGTTTCATCGGAACACCGAGTATTGGGCGGTGCTTCTGAAGGAGGAGCCGCCTACGCTTGAAGCGATGACGGAGGAATTAACCTTCTTTATTTTAAATGCGCTGCAATACAACGCGAAATAGAAAAGAACCGTACGCGAGTCATTCGCCGTACGGTTTTTTTACGGCTTGCGCCGTCAAATAGTCAAAATAGCGGTATAGGTCATCAAAATACCGTTAAAGAAAAGGGAGAGGCTTTTTTTATAATAAGATAACTACTACAAAACGAGGTGAAGAACATGCATCCGCTACAACCTGCACCTGCTGCGGCAAAACCTAAGCAAAAAATCAAAACCGGTTCCTTGCAAAAGAAAGAAACAATTGCCGGATTACTGTTCGTCAGCCCCATGCTGATCGGCGTATCGGTATTGACGCTCATTCCGATATTGGCAACGTTTATGCTATCGTTCGCGGATTGGAATTTCATAGCGGGCTTTAAGGATATGAAATGGGTAGGCCTTGCTAATTTCGAGCGCTTGTTCCAGGATGACGCATTCATGAAATCGCTCAAAAACAATGGCTATTTCCTGCTGACGGTTCCTATTTATATGGCATTCTCGATGTTTCTGGCCGTTGTGATCGATAAGCATGTATATATGAAAGGTTATTTCAAGGTAGCCTATTTCATGCCGTATATCTCAAGCATCGTAGCGGTTGCCATCGTATGGCAGGTGCTTTTCCACCCGTCGGCCGGTCCGGTTAACCAGCTGCTTATGTCGCTTGGCATCGAGAATCCGCCGAAATGGATCGCAGATCCGAAGTATGCGCTGCCGTCTCTTATGATGATTTCGATATGGACCGCCATCGGTTTTAACATGATCGTCTATATCGCCGCCCTGCAATCGATTCCGCGCGATTTGTATGAAGCGGCTGACATCGATGGCGCGAACAATTGGGTGAAGTTCAAAAGCATCACGTTCCCGCAGCTGTCATCGACATCGTTCTTTCTGCTTATTACGGGCATTATTTCAACCTTTAAGGTATTTGATTTAATTGCGATATTAACGAAAGGCGGGCCGATCTCCTCGACCAGCATGATCGTCTGGTATTTGTACGACACCGCATTCGTAAATTTGAAAATCGGATACGCCTCTTCGATGGCCGTTATACTGTTCGCTTGCGTTATGTTTATTACGCTGCTGCAATGGATCGGGCAGAAGAAGTGGGTCAACTATTGAGAGGGGAGCGATTATGATGACAGTCAATAAACTTGAGCGCCTCAGAAAAGGAGTCATTACCATTCTCATGCTTGCGGTCAGTATCCTGTTCCTGCTGCCGTTCATCTGGATGCTGTCGGCCTCTTTCAAGATCGAAGCGGACGTATTTACCTATCCGATTCAATGGATCCCGACGAAATGGCATATGATCGAGAATTATACGGAGGTCTGGGTTGGCAAATTTCCATTCTACAAATATTATTGGAATACGGTTAAAGTAACGATACTCACAACAACGGCATCGGCGTTCGTATCGGCGCTTGCCGCCTACGGTTTCTCGAAAATCAACTTTGGCGCCGGCAAATATTTGTTTATGATCGTGCTTGCGACCTACATGATTCCGCAGCAGGCAATACTTGTTCCGCAGTTCATTCTGTACCGCTCGATCGGTTTTTTCGATAGCCATCTTGGTCTCATCTTGCTAAGCAGCTTCAGCGTTCTCGGCACGTTCATGCTGCGGCAATTTTTTATGGGCGTTCATAATGAATATATTGAATCCGCAAAAATAGACGGAGCAGGCCATTGGCGAATTTTTTGGAAAATCGCGTTTCCGCTCGTTCGTCCCGCCGTCGCAACCTATGCCATCCTGCGGTTTATATGGACGTGGAACGATTATCAAAATCCGCTCATTTTCCTACGGACGGATAAACTGTATACGATTCAGCTTGCGATGCAAAAGTTTAGTACGATTAACGGCGAATTCTATTCGCTCATAATGGCTGCTGCTGTATCGGCTATTTTACCGCTGCTGATCGTGTTTATTATCGGGCAGAAGAGTGTGATTGAAGGCATCGCGCTTGGGGGGGTAAAGGGCTAGTTCGGGCATCCGCTGCCGGATGAGAAGTAAAAATAATCGTAATTGTAGTCAATATTGGAGTATGGATGGGCTTGGCGGTGTTGCTACAATGAGATCGGGAAAGCGCATACACCATCATTTGAGGAGGGTTTAGATGTACAAACAGATGAAATTATTATTATTGGTTACGTTGTCCGTTATTATGGTTTTGACCGGTTGCGCAAGCAGTGGAGGGAGTAAAGAAGGGGCTGCCGATCAAGGAGCAGGCGAAAATACAGAGAATAAGGCTAATGCGACGGACGAAGCCAAGCCCGTGTCGATTAAGCTCCATACGTTCGGCAACGAAGCGAATTATAACTGGGAAAAGACGGTTGCGGCCTTTCATGAGAAATTTCCGCATATTAACGTCGAGGTTATCGTACTGAGCGAGAAAGGAGATACGCAGGAAGCGCTGCAAAAGCTTGATTTGGCTGCTTCCTCCAGCGAGCAAATGGACGTTCTCATGTTCAGCGACCCGGCAAGCTACGCGCAGCGCGTAGGACTCGGCATGGTTGCCAAGCTGGATGAGTTTATCGCCAAGGATGGCTTCAAGGTAGCGGATGACTACAAAGTGGACACAACGCTAAATGGAAGTATCTACGCGTTGCCTGGGAAATTCAACCCATGGTACATCCTGCTGAACAAAACGCATTTAGCGGAGGCTGACTTGGAGGTGCCGACGGATTGGACATGGGACGACTTCACTTCCTATGCCAAAAAGCTGACAACCGGCGAAGGCGCCTCGAAACGTTACGGAACCTATTTCCACGGTCCGCAAAACGGCGGATGGATGGAGTTCGTGAAGCTGGCGCTCGCTAATCAAGCGGACAATAGCGAGTTTCTGAAAGCGGACGGAACATCCAATCTGGACAACCCGTTATTCCGCAAAACGTTGGAGCTTCGCCTGCAAATGGAGAAGCAGGACCAATCGGCTACGCCGTATACGGATATGATTTCGCAAAAGCTTCATTACCGCAACCAGTTCTTCAATCAGGCGGTAAGCATGGTCATGATCGGAAGCTGGATGAACACTGAGCTTGGAGGCACAGAGCAATTCCCGCTTAACTTTGAGGTAGCCGTGGCTCCGATCCCGAAAAACAATGCGGGAGACGAAGGCGGCTATACCATGGTGACGACCGATTATGTCGCGGTAGCCGAAAACTCCAAAAACAAAGAGGCGGCCTATACGTTTGTCCGCTGGTATACGACGGAAGGGCAAATTGCGCAGGGCAAAAATATTCCGGCATGGAACGGCGTGGACGATTCGCAGCTTACATCGATTATCGACACGATCCTGAGCGGAACCCAAAATCCGGAGAAGGTGGACAAAGCTTCGCTGCTTCATGTTCTATCGAATGCGAAGTCTTCCAAAATCATTCCGCCCGTTACGTATCAATCGGAGATGTATAAGGTAATCAACGAGGAATACGAGAAGCTTATCTTCGATCAGCAGGATATCGACAAAACGATTGCCGCAACGCAAGAGAGGGTACAAGAAATTATTGACGCCAATAAAAAATAATCGGTTATAATGAATAAAGATAGGAAGCGATAGCAAGGGGTGCAGCATTTTATCTGCGCTCCTTTTTTACAATTAAATGCATCTATGGGCAGGGAGGCAGACCTATGGCAGTCGGTTCTAAATCACTAATATGGCCAAGGTCCTTTCGCTTTAAGCTGATGCTGACCTCGATTTTATGCATACTGCTTCCTGCCCTCATTACGCTGTCCGTCTATAATACGATGACGAAGGCTGCCGTGAAAGAGGAGGCGGTTTCGCAATCCCAGCAAAAGCTTAAGCTCGTAGACGGATATGTGACAAATCTATTCAAGCATATGCTCTATATAGCAAACAGCGTGCAGATTGATTCCGAAATAAATGTCATTTTGAAGGCGATAGCGGCAGGCAAGACCTATGGGGGACCGAATGCTGAATATGAACGTTACATGGATCGCGCCAAAATAACGGGGAAAATTGACGATATGAAGCTGCTTAGTTTGGATGAAGTCTACTATGTCTCCATCCTGCTGAAGGATGGTACGAGCTTTGCGAATTATCCGCTCGATGAATATAATCCCAATTTCTTTCGCGAGGAAGCTTGGTTCGGGAAGTTGGATTCTCTTAAAGGACTGCAATCGGCATGGATCGAGACAACGCCGACCGTTTTTGTCAGCGAAAAGCGGATAAGCCCGCACCAAATTTCGATTGCGCGGACGCTGCGCGGAAGAGGACTCACACCCTACGGCTATGTCATTGTCACCATACCGGAAAATCTGGTGAACGATATTTTTAAAAGGCTGGTTGCGGATCAGGAAACAATGCTTCTGGATGGGGACGGCATTATTCTATCCCATCCCGATCACGCGAGAATCGGTGAAAAATTCCCGTATGCTGCCGAGGCGAAGCGGCAAAAGGATCCCCATATCTTACAGGTCGGCGGCGAGGATTACATGATCTCCTCCCTCAAGCAGTCGCCTACCGGCTGGGAGCTGGTCTCATTAACGCCTTACAAAAAAGCGGTGTTTAAGCTCAATTCGATTTTTAACCGCGTATTTATGTTTCAGTTGTTTTCGTTTTGCGTTTTTCTGCTCTTATTCGTTTATTTAATCGGTACGATTACGAGACCGCTCGTAAGATTGGGTAGAGTGGCCGAAACGGTGCAGCGCGGCAATTTGGAGGTTCGCTCCAATATCAGAGGGACAGATGAGATCGGTTATCTGGGCGAATCGTTTGATCATATGCTGGACCGGGTGAAAAAAATGATCGCCGAAACGACGTTGACCCAGACGCGAAAGCGCAAGGCGGAGCTGGCGATGCTGCAAGCTCAAATCAATCCCCATTTTTTGTTTAACGTACTCAATTCAATCCGAATGAAGGTCATGCGGAAGGGAGATCTAGACAGCGCGGAGATGATCAGCTCGTTATCCAAGCTGCTGCGCATGACGATTAGTCAGGATAAAGGCACGATTCCGCTGCATGAAGAGATAGATACCGTTGTAGAATATGTGAAGCTGATGAATATGAGACAGAAGGAAGAGGCATGGCTGCAGCTTGATTTGTCCAGGGATACGTTAATGACGGCTGTCCCTCGCTTTTTCCTGCAGCCCGTGATCGAGAACGCGCTCATTCACGGATTAAGCCAAAGATCCGGAACGATTCATATCAGCTCCGTAGATGGCGGAAATTTTATCATCATTACCGTGAGGGATGACGGACAAGGGATGGACGCGGGGACGCTGGAAATGTTAAGACGAAAACTGATTGATGCTGCTGCAAGGGAAGAGGGAAACAAGCCGGCCGGCGGCAAGTTTTCAAGCATTGGTCTTTCCAACGTGTTCGAGAGAATGACGATGACGTATGGGGAAGCATTCACGATGGATGTCAGCAGCGATTCGGCGATCGGCACCTTAGTTACGATGCATATACCGAAAAGGGAGGTGGGCGAAATTGTATAAAGTCATGCTTGTCGATGACGATTATCCGGTGCTTGAGCTGATGAGCTATGCGATTAATTGGGAGCAGCTCGGTCTAAAGGTTATAGGCTTATATGAAAACGGCGCAAGCGCGCTGGAGGCAGCGGCATCGGATATGCCCGACATCCTGATTACCGATATCGGCATGCCGAAAATGGACGGCTTGGAACTAATCAGGCAGTTGAAGACGTCAAAGCCGGACATTCGGGTTGCCGTTATCACTTGTCACAGCGAGTTCCATTATGCGCAGCAAGCCGTCAAACTTCATGTACAGGATTATTTGCTGAAGGATACGCTTGATCCGTCAAGCATCCGCCAGCTGCTGCTGCAATTCACGGCAAGCCTTAACGAGGAAAATGAGCTGCAAACGAAGCAGCTTCAAATGGAGAACCTTGTCGATCGGAATAAAGCGTTAATGAAGGAGAAATTCATTCGCGAGACGCTTCATCAGCCCATGCTCGATGCAGGTAAATGGCAGAGCGAGCTTGCCTCTTTCGGACTTCCTCTTCTTCAGGACGAGGTTGTTATTCCCGTCATCGGCATACTGGACGACTACCGATCAGCAAAGCAGCGCTTTATATCGGACGACGTGCTCCGATTTGCCGTGAACAATGTCATTGATGAAGCTGTACGGAACGAAGGCATGTCGTCTGTCCATTTCAGCTACAGTCCGCAGGAGTCGGTATTGCTGCAAAAATTTCCAGCCGGCTTGAAGGTAAATGGCTATGACGGGGCGAAGGAAATGATGAGCCGGATTCAGCGGGCGATTAAGCAATCTCTTAAGCTGTCGGTGTCTTTTATGATCGGTGACAGCTGCGGGAATCCCGAACAGATCAAAGCTTCCATCGTAAGCATCCGGACGAATGCAGCGGGCCGGTTTTATCGATTGCCCGGCTCCATCGCTCGGTCTGTCCCGGTACCCGGAGGCGCTGGCGATATGTTCGCCTGCTTCAATGAGACAAGCGAACAGCTGCGGGAGCTGTTTCTCGGCAAGGATCCGGAAACGGTCAGAGCGGCGGTAACGGCTTGGCTCGCGGAGGCGGAGCAAGAGAAATATTCGCCTGATATGGTGAAAGATTGGGTACTGAAGCTGCTGCTGGACGCGAAGCTTAAGCTGCAATCGTTGGCGCATTATCGCTCTGCGCAGCCGATCGACGTTATTCATAACGACGTGCTTGAGCTGGACAGTCTTGCGGAGATGAAGGAATGGCTCATCAGACATTGCGTGTCCGTTATTTCGGCTTCGGACCGAATTGGCGTTCAAAGCCGCAGAACGGAGGTTGCGGAAGCCTGCCAGTTCGTATCGCTTCATTTGGATCGCAGGATTAGCCTGGAGGAGGTAGCCGAACAGCTGTACATGAATCCAAGCTACTTCAGCCGGCTGTTTAAGAAGGAGACCGGCGAAACGTTTATCGAATACGTGACGCGTATGAAGATGCGAAGGGCCAAGGAGCTGCTTGACCAAACGTCCGCTCCTGTCGGCAAAATATGCGAAACCTTAGGTTATGATAACCAAAGTTATTTTATTAAGCTTTTTAAATCGTTTTCAGGCGCAACGCCCGTTGAGTACAGGAGCCAGCAAAAGCGAGGCTAGGAACAGGAGCGGAATAATAGGATGAAACTTGAGCGAATAAAGCAGCTGCTGGACCAAAAGAGAAGGCGCGGGCTTTCGTTGTTAACGGATGACCGTACAATTGCAGAGCTTCGCGCAAGGCTTTTGCAGACAACGGCGAACCGGTCGTTGATTGGCGAAATCCAAGCGGAGGCACAGCGGATGATAGGTGAAAGCGATCCGGATCTGACTTACTCGCTCTTTCGCATTTACGTCGATACGGGTGAGAGGCTGGCTTATCAAAGGGTCTATTTTGAGAAACGCAAAAGATTAAACGCATTTGCCGTCATGAGCCTGCTGGAGCCTGACAACACGACTTATTTGGAAGCGCTTCACAACACCGTATGGTCCATTTGCAACGAATTTACCTGGTGTCTGCCCGCTCATTTCAATGAGGCGAACCAGACGGAAATTGATTTGTTCGCGGCGGAGACCGGGTTTGCGCTCAGCGAGGTGCTGCTGCTGGCAGAGGAGACGTTGCCGGCTTTGTTGCGGCGACGAATCAAGGAAGAGGTCGAGCGCCGCCTGTTCCGCCCCTTTCTGGAAGAGGGGACCTACCGCTGGGAGAAGGAAGAGCATAATTGGGCGGCGGTATGCGCGGGCTCAATCGGAGCGGCTGCCCTTCATCTCATCGACGATGAAGCGCGTCTTGCGCGGATATTGGAACGGGTGACGGATGCGCTTGATTGTTATTTGAGCGGCTTCGGGGATGACGGCGTATGCGCGGAAGGGTATCTGTATTGGCAATACGGCTTTGGTTATTATGTTTATTTTGCCCAGCTGTTAAAGGCGGCGACGGACGGCGAAATCGATTTGTTCACCCCGGGAAAAGTGAAGGAGATTGCGCTGTTTCAGCAGAAATGTTTTACCAGCGGCAATAGGATCGTTAATTTCTCCGACGCCCCTTCCGAAAGCGGTATCTTCATGGGCTTGAGCAGCTTGCTGCATGACGAGTATGAAGAGGTAGCCATGCCGGACGCGAGCCTGAGAGCCTCCTATTCGGAGGATCATTGCGGTCGCTGGGCGCCGGCAATCCGAAACTTAATTTGGCCAAAGGAAGCTGAAGACCGGCTATTCGGACATGCGGATGGGCACCATCACGTATGGCCTGCCGAATCGTATTATTTGCCGGATGCCCAGTGGCTTCTGTCCCGTCATCTTACGGATGACGGAGGCTGCTACAGCTTCGCGGCAAAAGGGGGCCATAACAACGAGCCGCATAATCATAACGATGTCGGGCATTTCCTTATTCATGCGGACGGAGACGTTTATTTGGCCGATTTGGGAAGCGGGATGTACACGTCGCGCTATTTTGGCCCGGAGCGTTACAGTCTTTGGTGCAACGGCTCACAAGGGCACTCCGTTCCGATTATAGCGGGAGCGTATCAGCAGAGCGGCGGCTCATATCGGGCAGAAGTCATCAATGCCGCGGCGGATGAACGATACGACCAAATCGATATGGATTTAAGCGGAGCTTATCCGGACGGGCTTCTTGCCCAGTTGAAGCGCCGGCTTCTTTGGAGCAAGGACGGGATCCCGTCTCTGGCGCTGACCGATACGATTGTTTTTGCGGCTGATCGCACCGATCGTACGCCGTGCACGGTTACGGAGAGGTTTATTACGTTTCTGACCCCTGAGCTTGCCAAAGAAGGGCGGATCGTTCTGAACGGGAAGCGGAAGCTCGGGATCTACTATGATTATCTTGCCTGGGAGCCCCTGATTACAAGCAGAAGCGACATCGACCATTACGGTCAAGAGCGTTCGTGGTATACGCTTGATTTCAGCCCAGTCGCAGAGACGTCCGAGCGTGTTACCGGTCATTTTATTTTCCAATTTGAAAGCTGATGCGAGGAGAGGGAATGTGATGAAAGCTAATGGTTGGGCAGAAGAGGCTTGGGAAAAGGTTCATGAGAAGGTGCTGCGGACAAGCGGCCGTATCGGGGCAAGATTCCCGCATGCGAGCGTGGACGGCACCTATGTGCTGGAGGCTCCGCATTGGTGGACGGCTGGCTTCTGGCCGGGGCTGCTTTGGCTTCTGTACCGCGACTCCGATTCCAGAGATGAACGATATAAGGAAATAGCCGAGGCTTGCGAGAAGCAGCTGGACGATGTGCTGACCGGCTATGACCGGCTCGACCATGATATCGGTTTTATGTGGACGCTTACGAGCGTAGCGAGATTCAAGCTGCTTGGCGAGGAAGAGTCGCGCCGGCGCGCCCTGCTCGCAGCCAGCGTGCTGAGCGGAAGGTTTAATGTGAAAGGCAATTACATACGAGCGTGGAATCCGTGGAGCGAGGGACAGCGCAACGAGGGCTGGGCGATTATCGACTGCATGATGAACCTGCCGCTGCTGTATTGGGCCAGCGAGACGACCGGCGACCCGCGGTTTAAGCATGTGGCGACGGCGCATGCCGACACGGTTCTTGCCCATTTTGTCCGGACGGACGGCTCGGTGAATCATATCGTGATCTTCGATCCGGATACGGGCGAATTCGAGGGCGTGAACGGAGGCCAGGGATTCGCGCCGAACTCGGCGTGGTCGCGCGGCACGGCGTGGGCGATATACGGCATGGCGCTCAGCTACCGCTACACCGGCAAGGCCGCATATTTGGATGCCGCGAAGCGGGCCGCCCATTTTTTCCTGGCGAATCTGCCGGAAGATGCCGTTCCGCATTGGGATTTCCGGCTTCCGCCGGGCATCGAGCGTTACCGCGATACGTCGGCGGGCGCTTGCGCCGCATGCGGATTGCTTGAAATCGCGGCGGCGGTTCAAGGCGAGGAGGCGGGCATGTACCGGGAAGCAGGCGAGCGCATCTTGCGTTCCCTCTACGAAAATTACGGGGCATGGGACAATCCGGCGGAGGAGGGCCTGCTGCTGCACGGCACCAGCCACTATCCGGAGCGCAGAAACGTTGATGTGCCGCTCATTTACGGGGATTATTATTTTGTTGAAGGACTGTCAAGGCTGAGAGGGAATTCGGACACGTTCTGGTAAAATGGAGGGATAACCGTTGTTGAATGAAAAGGAGTACGGAAACGGGGACCGCAGTTATTGGCTTCAGCAATTGAAGGCCATCAGCGCTCCGGTGCTTGAGGCGCTCGCAAGACGCGAGCTGAAGCAGACGATGCCGATTGAATGCGCGGAAACGGACGGAGGACCGGAGGCCGAGGCCGCCCTTCTGGCGGACCGGGCCAAGTTTACCCATCTGGAGGCGCTGGGACGGTTGCTTGGCGGAATAGCGCCTTGGCTGGAGAACAAGCAGACAGCAGGAGAAGAAAACGAGCTTCGCGCCTATTTCGCCGAGCTTGCAAGGAAGGCCATTGCTGCGGCTGTCGATCCGGAATCGCCTGATTACATGAACTTTAACGAGGGCTTCCAGCCGATCGTCGACGCTGCTTTTCTGGCGCAGGCGCTGCTTCGGTCGCCTGTCGAGCTATGGGAGAAGCTTGATCCAAGCGTGAAAGAAAACGTGATACAAGCGCTTAAGCAAACCAGGTCAAGAAAACCGTTCTTCTCCAACTGGCTGCTGTTTGCCGGTACGATTGAAGCGGCTTTGTACAAGCTCGGCGCAGACGATTGGGATCCGATGAGGATCGATTATGCGCTGAAGCAGCATGAGCAGTGGTATTTAGGTGACGGAGCCTACGGGGACGGACCGGAATTCCACTGGGATTATTACAACAGCTTTGTCATTCAGCCGATGCTCATTGATGTAATGGAAGCGGCCGGGGACCAGTATGAGGAGTGGGCGGCGCTGCGCGGGGCGATTGCGGACCGTGCCCGCCGCTATGCCGCGGTTCAGGAGCGTCTTATCGCTCCGGATGGAACCTATCCGCCGATCGGCAGGTCGCTGGCTTACCGTTTCGGCGCATTTCACAGTCTGGCGCAAAGCGCTTGGCGCGACGATCTGCCCGCGGGCGTAAGTCCGGCGCAGGTTCGCTGCGCGCTGACCTCGATCATGAAGCGAACGCTCGCGCAGCCTGGGAACTTCACCCCGGAGGGTTGGCTGACAGTCGGCTTCTGCGGGCATCAGCCATCCATTGCCGAACGCTATATTTCGACAGGAAGCGTATATCTGTGCGCCCAAGTTTTTCTGCCTATGGGACTTCCGGAGGAGCATCCTTTCTGGAGCGGAGCGCCCGAGGATTGGACTTCTCGCAAGGCGTGGTCGGGCGCGCATTTTGTCATAGATTCGGCCATGAAGTAAATTATCGGAAAATTGATTTCAGACACTTGAAATTGATAGCGAAAATGAGTATGATAAAAATGGTTGTTAGCACTTCACGCTTATGAGTGCTAACGAAATAAAAAAGCGACAAATTTAGAAGGAGGCTATTTTCAATGATCAAACCTTTGGGTGAGCGCGTATTGATCGAACCAATCGCGAAGGAAGAAACTACCGCTAGCGGAATCGTGTTGCCGGATACGGCGAAAGAAAAGCCGCAAGAAGGTAAAGTGGTAGCAGTTGGCAGCGGTACGCTGAAAGATGGCGTTCGTGTTGCTTTGGAAGTAAAAGAAGGGGACCGCGTGCTGTTCTCCAAATACGCAGGTACTGAAATCAAATACGAAGGCAAAGAGTATTTGATTATGAAAGAAAGCGACATTCACGCGATTTTTGGATAAGCAGCCCTCGCAGGGTCACATAGAAGGCAATAACAGTACGGTACGTAAAGTACTTAACATTTATTCGGGAGGTTACTGAACATGGCTAAAGAAATTAAATTTAGTGAAGACGCTCGCCGCGCGATGCTGCGCGGGGTTGACGCGCTTGCAAACGCAGTTAAAGTAACGCTGGGTCCGAAAGGCCGCAACGTTGTATTGGAGAAAAAATTCGGAAGCCCGCTCATCACGAATGACGGTGTATCCATTGCGAAAGAAATCGAGCTTGAGGATGCTTTCGAGAACATGGGCGCCCAGCTGGTTAAAGAAGTCGCAACAAAAACAAACGACGTAGCAGGCGACGGTACGACTACCGCGACTGTTCTGGCTCAAGCGATGATCCGCGAAGGCTTGAAAAACGTTACTGCCGGCGCTAACCCGATGGTTATCCGCAAAGGAATCGAGAAGGCCGTTAAAGCTGCCGTTGAAGAGCTGAAAGTGATCTCGAAGCCAATCGAAGGCAAACAATCGATCGCACAAGTCGCTTCGATCTCTTCCGCTGACGAAGAAGTAGGCCAACTGATTGCAGAAGCGATGGAGAAAGTAGGCAACGACGGCGTTATCACGGTAGAGGAGTCGAAAGGCTTCGTAACTGAGCTTGAAGTGGTAGAAGGCATGCAATTCGACCGCGGTTATGTTTCCCCGTATATGATTACGGATACGGACAAAATGGAAGCGGTGCTCGATAACCCTTACATTCTGATCACGGACAAAAAAGTAACAAACATTCAAGAGATCCTTCCGGTTCTGGAGAAGGTCGTTCAATCCGGCAAACAGCTTCTGATCATTGCCGAGGATGTTGAAGGCGAAGCGCAAGCAACGCTGATCGTGAACAAGCTTCGCGGCACATTCACTTGCGTAGCGGTTAAAGCTCCTGGCTTCGGCGACCGCCGCAAAGCTATGCTGCAAGATATCGCTGCTCTTACCGGCGGTCAAGTGATTACGGAAGAGCTTGGTCTTGAGCTGAAATCGACTACGGTTGAACAGCTTGGATCCGCTCGCCAAGTCCGCATTACGAAAGAAAACACGATCATCGTTGACGGCAGCGGCAACTCTGCCGACATTGTTGCACGCGTTAACCAAATTAAAGCGCAGCTGGAAGACACGACTTCCGACTTCGACCGCGAGAAGCTGCAAGAGCGTCTTGCAAAATTGGCAGGCGGCGTTGCGGTAATTAAAGTCGGCGCAGCTACCGAAACAGAATTGAAAGAGCGCAAGCTCCGCATCGAGGATGCCCTGAACTCCACTCGCGCAGCGGTTGAAGAAGGCATCGTATCGGGCGGAGGTACAGCCCTCATTAACGTATACAACGCAGTTGCGGCCGTTCAAGCCGAAGGCGACGAGCAGACTGGCGTGAATATCGTACTTCGTTCCCTCGAAGAGCCGATCCGCACGATCGCGGCTAACGCAGGCCAAGAAGGCTCCGTTATCGTTGAGCGTCTGAAGAGCGAAAAAATCGGCGTAGGCTACAACGCGGCTTCCGGACAATGGGTGAACATGTTCGAAGCGGGTATCGTTGACCCTGCGAAAGTTACACGTTCCGCTTTGCAGAACGCGGCTTCCGTTGCGGCGATGTTCCTGACAACCGAAGCGGTTGTTGCCGACAAGCCTGAGCCGAAGGGCGCAGCTGGCGGCGGCATGCCTGACATGGGCGGCATGGGCGGTATGGGCGGCATGATGTAATCATGAGCTCAGAAACCCTGTAACAACGGGGTTAAAGACCTTGTTTTACTTTGAAAATAGCCTAGAGGTAACATGCGGGTAACATTTTCTGAAGTTAGGGTCTGAAATTAGAGGTTTTCCATGAGTTCTTAGAACTTTTGGGAAGCCTCTTTTTTCATTTCATGAATGTTGGAATGGCGTCCATCCGATCCCTTGTTAATTCGTATTTGCGAGTCTGCATGACAAACGTGAGGTAGATTGCAACCATAAACTGGGGCGCCATAAATGAGAAAGCAATCATTGATCTCGTTATCGGCAAGAATATCAAAAAGGAGTTATCCATTTATGAAAAAGGTGTTCTTTGGCGTTTTCCTTGCTATTCTCTTATGTATTACATCGTCCACCGCTTATGCAGCAGAATTTCAAATAAAAGTTGACGGTGTCGTTATAGCGTCTGATGTGAAGCCCGAAATTCGGAACAATCGTACAATGGTGCCTCTACGTGTTATTAGTGAAAATTTGGGAGCTAAAGTCGCTTGGTCGGATTCCGAAGTTATTCTCACAAAAAGCGATATGAAAGTAATATTAAAGCTTAACAGCACTACAGCGGAGAAGAACGGTGAAAAGATACTTCTTGATGTAAAACCATACATAAAAAATAATCGCATACTCGTTCCGCTTCGCTTTATCGCAGAGACGTTTGGATGTCATGTCAATTACAGCAACTTTACTGTAGCTGTCGATTCTAAGCCGTTGGTCATAGATGGTATACAAGTAAAAGCATTGCAGCACGAATACCATATGATTATGGGCGGCGTCGTACAGCAAGTTAATGGTCACGCATATAACGAAGATATTTATAATATTTTTTTAGAAAACAAAGGTAGAAAGGTCGAAGCTCCTGCTAACTACTCTTGGCATCTTGATCTTGACATTCCCGGATCTTATTATAAAAATGGACAATACGATTTTATAGACAACCATGGGAACAGCATGGTACGTTTTGATATTTATACTTTAATTCGTTCTTTTCCAGCTGAAACGTTATCAGGATACCCGGATGTTTTGATGTATGATGCATCTGAAGATGAATGGTATTTGTTTAGCGATAAGGCCAGTCAATCTATTAATATGTTAATTGATACCGCCTCAAAGAACGGTTTTCTGACGATTATCAGTAATACAGTCGCATAAAGATTTCTCTAACAAAACGGTTGGTCTCAGGTTGCCCTGGATCCGACCGTTTTTTCTTTTTATTTGTTCAAGGATGATTTTGCTATGAACAAACGAAAACCATTTGTTATAATGAGTCAATAATTATAATGAAGAGGACGGTATCTCCGGCCTAACATTCATATAGGACAGAAAGGTTGCTGGTCCGCAGAATGAGGAAACAACAACGGCGCGTTAATGGACTTAAATATGTTAAGCTTTGCTTTCTGATATTGATGATTTTGATGGCGGCTGCACAATCTTTTTCGACGGGCTTCGATCCGAGAGCCTCGGCGGCATCCGGCGGCTCTGTTTACTATGTAGCGCCAAGCGGCGATGACAATAATCCGGGTACGCTTTCCGAGCCGTGGAAAACGATCCAGAAAGCGGCGAATTCCTTATGGGCTGGCGATACCGTTTTTGTAAGGGGCGGAATTTATCAGGAATTCGTTACGATTAGGAGCTCCGGGTCCAAGGATGACGGTTACGTCACCTTCCAGGCTTATCCGGGAGAAGTACCCGTTATCGATGGAACTAATCTAATCATGGGAAGCGGTAAGAGCGCCCTCATTTATTTATCCAACGCCAGCTATGTCATTGTCGACGGGTTCGAGCTGCGAAATTTAAGCGCGTCTAACTCATCCTTATACCCTGCGGGAATTCGGGTGAGAGAAGGCGGGGAGAACATACATCTATTAAATAACAACATTCATGATATCGTACATACGGCGATCGATGGAAATGCGCATGGCATTCATATTTATGGGAATTCTTCTTCGGCTATCCGGGATATTAGAGTCAGCGCCAATGAGGTTCACCATTTGGTGAACGGGCGCAGCGAGGCGCTTACGCTAAGCGGGAATATAGACGGGTTTTCGGTCGACCATAATACGGTTCATGACAATAATAATATTGGCATTGATATTGCTGGCTTCTACGGCGCGTGTTCGGGAGACTGCATCGATCAAGCAAGAAATGGCGTCGTATCGGATAATATCGTATATAATATCGATTCTTCTGCGAACCCGGCATATAAAGGCGTCCATGCTGCCGGCGGCATCTACGCGGATGGCGCTACTAATGTGACGATTGAACGAAATCTCGTATATAACAATGATTTTGGCATCGAACTGGCAAGCGAATCTTCCGGTAAACTGACGGATAAAATCGTGGTCAGAAATAATATCGTGCATCATAATGATGGCGCGGGCATTATTATGGGAGGAGCGAGCTCCTCTAACGGAGGCGCCGCAGACAATATCATCGTGAATAATACCTTGATAGAAAACGACATGCTTAACCAAGGTTATGGAGAAATTACGCTGCAATGGAATACGGCAAACAATCGGATTATAAACAATATTCTTCACAGCTCCCCTAAAAAAAGATTTATACAGAAGTCAAATAACAGCGGGGCCGGAAATGTTGCCGATTATAATTTATTATTCAGCACAACAGCTGTCAATGCTGCGCCTTGGCAATGGGAAGGCGTATCGTACGGTACATGGGACGACTATAAGACAGCGACGGGACAGGATAGCCATTCTATATTTGCTGATCCATTGTTTGCCGCATCGGATCCTAACGGGCAGCTAACAAGCGCTTCGCCTGCGGTAGACGGGGGACCGAACGAATGGACGGTTTCTGGCTCCGCAGATTATAACGGACAGACCAGAGTGCAGGGGCTTCGAGTGGATATGGGCGCAGTGGAGTACCAGCAAGCGGCTTCAACGCCGCCGCCTCCAAGCTCGCCGCCAGTGCTTTCCGAGCCAGCGGAGCCGCCTGTCCCGAATGCCCGGGCAATTACCATTGACGG
Source organism: Paenibacillus harenae DSM 16969 (assembly GCF_000422465.1). Classification (GTDB taxonomy): domain Bacteria; phylum Bacillota; class Bacilli; order Paenibacillales; family Paenibacillaceae; genus Pristimantibacillus; species Pristimantibacillus harenae. The sequence goes on from NZ_AULV01000019.1 coordinate 100,114, forward strand.
AAATTTATCGGACTGGGACGATATATCGCCATTAAGCGAAGGGACCTCCAACACACAAGTCCTGAAAGCTAGCATGTCAACCAATGAACTTCATGTGTTTGTATACGGCAGCTTGTTGGAACAAAAAGGCCAGTTATACTTGAACACGGATCAAGATACAGGTACGGGCTTCCAAGCCCCATATTGGTCGACAAGCGGGGCGGATTACTTATTAGAGAATGGAAGGTTATATCAATACAGCGGAACAGGAGGGACGGACTGGGGCTGGAGAGAGGTAAGGGCGTACGATGACTTAAAGAAATATGCAAGAACCAATACGGTCGTTGAAGTATCGCTCTTGCTTTCGGATTTGGGGATTTCGCAAGGCAAGCCTGTTTTTATGGGTTATGTATGGATGGATTCCAGCTCTGACAAGCTGCCGGTCGGCAGGGAATTAATTGGTTTTGGTGCTTCTAACACGGAGCCGCCGCCTATTCCTTCAACACCGGAACCGACACCGGAACCGACACCGGAACCGACACCGGAACCGACACCGCCTACTTCGATCATAATGGATGGGGACGCGGAGGATTGGCGTTCCATTGAGGACCTGGTGACGGGTTCGTCAAATCCTAAAGCTCTAAAGGTCGATAACTCGAGCGGCGATTTATATATGCTTCTTCATGGGAGCGAGCTGTCCGGAAAAATTCAAGTTTATTTGAATACGGATGATAATCCCAAAACGGGTTATGTTTCGACAAAGTTTAGTTCCAGCGGAGCAGAGTTTTTGCTTGAGAATGGTACGTTATATCGATATTCGGGAACAGGGAAAAATTGGTCATGGAGTAAGCTGGAGTCGTTAAAGACAAGCAAGAAATATTTCGTTAATATAGAGTGGATGGAGACGGCATTGCCGCTGACAAGCTTAAATCTTAAGACGGGTGATAGCCTAACCATCGGTGTGCTGCTGGGAGACTCCAGTCAAACGATGCTACCGAATAGCGGCCTTATGAAGACATACACCATTGCTGGGAATGAATCCGCTTTTTAATTCAATACAGGGTAGAACGACCTCCGTTGTCAAACGAAACGAGAGTTTAACGCTTTGATGAAACTCGTCGATTTTTGGGCAACGGAGTTTTTGTGATGAATCTTTTGGCCTATTCTATTGATTTTCAAGGTTCTAAAATAACAATTTCGAAGCGGATATTAATTTTTGTATAGTTTTTGTACAGGTATCACGTTTATAATGGTTTACGGGGTGAACATATGAAAGTATTAATAACAGGCGGATACGGTTTTATTGGTTCTCACGTAGCAGAGCGCTTTCATCAAGAAGGCTACGAGGTGTTTATTATTGATGATCTTTCGACGGGCGATCGGGATAATATTACATTCAAGCATAGAGGCTACCAGCTCTCTGTCGAGGACCCGAAATGTGAGGAAATTTTCCGTTCTAATCGGTTTGATGCACTCGTACATCTGGCCGCTCAGGTAAGCGTGGCCGAATCGGTCAATAATCCTAGATTGGATTCAGAATCTAATGTTATAGGCTTAGTTAATATGCTGAATCTGTCGAGAAAATATAAGGTCGGAAAGTTTTTGTTTGCTTCTTCTGCTGCCGTATATGGTTCCAACGATAAATTGCCGCTCGTTGAAACCGATGAGTGCAATCCGGTTTCTCCATACGGAATGAGCAAGTGGGTAGGAGAATCTTACTGTCAGAAATGGACGCAGCTTTATGATCTCGAAACCGTATGCTTTCGTTTCTCCAATGTATATGGACCGCGGCAAAGCAGTTTAGGCGAGGGCGGCGTCGTCTCCGTTTTTATGAATCGTGCTATGGCCGGACAACCGCTGCTTGTTTACGGGGATGGCGAACAGACGCGGGATTTTATTTATGTCGGTGATGTGGCGGATGCGATATTCCGGGCCTCCTACACCGCGATTTCCGGCATTTATAATTTATCTACAAATACCGAGAACAGTGTGAATGAACTGGTCAACGTGCTGCAGGAGCTGTATGAGGCGGGGCATGTTGAACATTCCGAAGCCAGATCAGGCGATATACGCCATTCTTCCTTGAGTAATGCCAAAATCAAACGCGATCTGGATTGGGCGCCAATGTATGATTTAGCTGAAGGTCTCAAACGTACATACGCCTGGTTTCAATTGCGGCGTTCGAAGGCGGAGAGCGCGCCGGCCCTTGCCGCAGAGCCGTCTTCCCGGCGCCGGTTATATAAGCTCGTACAACCTTATGTAGAGAATATCATTGCCTTTGCTCTCACTGCTTGGATCGTATGGAATCAACAAGACAGCTCCTTCGGGCTTATCGAGCTCTTCTACATAACGATCATAGGGATTATTTACGGTAACCGGCAATCTATACTTGCGGTCATCCTGTCGGGCGGTTTATTTCTCATGGAGAAGCTGAATGACGGCCGCGAGCTGGTATCGCTAATGTACGATCCGGACATCTTCTTCCGGCTCGCAATCTACTTGTTTATCGGACTGGTCGTCGGGTATTCGATTGAGCGTAAAAACAGCTTGATCCAAATGAAGGAGAAGAAGCTGGAAGAGCTGAACGACCGGTATGAGTTTTTAAATGGGGTATATGCCGAAGTCCGTGAAGTGAAGGATGAATTGCAGCAGCGTATTTTGAATAGCGGCGACAGCTTCGGAAAAATTTATTCGGTTACCAAAGAGCTTGAAAGCCTGGAACCGGAAAAGGTATTTATAGGAACGGTTAATGTCGTAAAGTCGATAATGAACGTACAGAGCGTATCCATTTATACGGTTAGTCCTACCCGTTCCTTTATGCGCCTTGTTGCGCATGCCGGCGACGCGGACAAGTCTGTGGAAAAATCACTGCGGGTAGAGGATCATACTTATGTGCGGCGCGTGCTTTCTGACGGGATTGTGTTCGTGAATAAAGAATTAAGTTCTGAAGCGCCGTTAATGTGCGCGCCAATTTACCACAATGGAGAGATTGCCGCCTTGATCTCCATCGAAGGGATGTCCTTCGATAAGTTTTCGTTATATTATCAAAACCTGTTTAAAGTCACGTCCGAGCTCGTTTCCTCCGCTTTATCACGTGCTTTGGCGTATATTGAGGCTGCTGAAGGGCGGCGGTATATCGAGGGAACCTCAATCTTAAAGAAAGAAGTTTTCGAGGGGATTCTGGCCAGCAAGCGGAAGGCGAAAGAAACGCATCGTACACCGTATTTGCTGCTGGAAGGAGACATCAACCAAACAGCTTTGAAGCCCATATCAGATAAAGTCGCGAGCTTGCTGCGTGAAACGGATTACATAGGTATGGTTCGAGAGGGACAGCTTATCGTGCTATTGTCCCAATCAACCGAGAATGATGCAGAATACGTTTTGTCCCGCTTTGCTCAAAACCAAATCAGCATGAGGGTTGTTAAAGGAGAGCTGTAGTATGATCCCATTGATCTATGGAATATATGTCCTGCTGTCAGCGGCCTTGTTAGCTTTGATTTATCGAAAGTCTGTACGTGACTGGATGCTGCGGTTTGTTCTGGTTAGCGTCCTGCCGGTAGTCGGCTGGTTGTTTCCGGTATTTCTCCCCGGACATATGTTCAAGAATAGAGGCGAGAAGCTGGATGAATATATAACGAAACTGCATGAAGACTTGACACTGGGACATTTGGGCATTCATAGGAAGATCGAAGTGGAAAAGGAACTAAATGTCGTTTCGATTGAGGATGCACTTATTGTCAGTGAGCACTTCGAGAGGCGCAGAGTGATGATTGATCTGTTAAAGCAGGATTCGGTCAATTATTTGGAGGTTCTCCAAACAGCCGTGAGCAATGATGATACGGAAACCTCCCACTATGCGGTAAGCGCCATTATGGAGGCGAAGCGCAAGCTGTCTTTGTCGATACAGGAGCTGTCCGTACGGTATGAGCAGAATAAAACGGATGAATATTTGCTGCGGACCTATGCGGAAGTATTGAAAGGGTTTATGAGAAGCGGCTTTTTGGATGAACGGACGATGCGCAAATATATGTTTACTTATATCGAGGTACTGGAGCATCTGATTGCGAATGCCGATCATGTGGAATTCGCTTTTAAGGAGAAGATTTCCACCGAGCTGAAGCTGGGCCAGTATACGGACGCGGAAGTTTCATGCCTTTCGTACATTGACAAGTATCCCCACAGCGAAACGGCTTACCTCTCCTTGATGGAGCTTTACTTCACAACCAAATCGGTAAGCAAACTGCAAGAAACCGTTACGCTGCTGAAAGGATCGTCTGTAAGGCTCACCAATCAAGGACTTACGATGGTGAGGTATTGGTCGGAAGGAGCATGAAATGAAGAAGGAATTAAACTTCTCAAGAAATATATACATCATTTTAATCGTTATTTTATCTTTTGGGATTTTAACTCAAGTCGCCCGTTCGCAGTATGTTCTTCAATTCAAGCATAACCGTAACCTTGTGGAGCAGCGCGATGAACTCTTTGCAAACATAAAAGCTCATCCCCCCGAAGAATTGACCGGAACGAATTACTGTATCGCATATACGGGAGCTGACAATTACAGTAATCGGCTGAAAGAGAACGCTGCCCGCACGCTTCAATATATGGGGAAGAAATCAACGGAATTCGATTTGGATAAGCAAGGTTTGAATCTGAATGACTGCGGCGTTCTGCTGGTAGCGGTTGATCAATTGAATCAAATAGGCGATGTTAACGATTTCGACCGGTATGTGCGCGGCGGCGGTTATGTTTTTATGATGAGCTCGTTATTCATCGATACCCATTTTCAAGTGCTTTACAGGAAGTTTGGCATTACCTCTTTTGGCGATTTGAACGATATTCGTGGAATAAAACTGACGTCCAATGTGCTGATTGGGGAAAGTAAGCTCAAAATTGACGACGATTTTATGATCAATTACTCCGCCAGCGTGGATTTGGACGAGAAATCGCAGCTTCTGGCCCAAAGCGCTGAAGGCATCCCGATCTTATGGAAGCGCGAGTATGGGGATGGAGCTTTTGTTCTATTTAACGGAACGATGCTTCAGGAGAAAGTGAACCGAGGCTTGTTGGCAGGAGCGTTAAGCTTATTGGAGCCGGATTTTATTTACCCCATTATTAACTCGAAAATATTTTTTATCGATGATTTCCCTGCCCCCGTGACGAAAGAAATCATTCCATCCATCTATAGGGAGTACAGGCGCGATGTTCCGGCCTTTTATAAGGATGTATGGTGGCCGGATATGCTTAAAGCCGCCAAAAAATATGATATCAAATATACGGCAGCGATTATTCAATCCTATAATGACGATGTGTCCGGCCCATTCGAGCATCCGGTCGACGAGGATCGTTACGGTCTAATTGCTTACGGGCGCGAAGTAATCAAAAGCGGCGGAGAGATTGGCATTCACGGATACAACCATCAATCCCTCGTATCTGACGAAGCGATATCCAAAGCCTTTGGTTATAACAGCTGGAAGAATTCTGCCGTAATGGAGGAATCCATCGAGGAAGTTCTAAGCTATGCGGGTGAGGCTTTTCCCAAATACGCATTTCTCTCCTATGTACCTCCTTCCAATGTGCTTGGCGCAGACGGCAGAGAGGCTCTGAAGAAGGCGTGGCCGCATCTATCCGTTATTTCCTCGCTATACCTGGAGGATGTTACCAATATGTCTTATGTGCAGGAATATGAAATCGCGGATGACGGCGTGATTGAAATGCCGCGCATAACCTCGGGATATTTTGAGGACGTATTCGAACGGTGGGCGGAAGCGAATGCCATGACCGGTTTGGGCCTATTTTCCCATTTCATTCATCCTGACGATATCCTTAGCAGCGCTCGAAGTAAAAATCAGAATTGGGGTAAACTCTATGAAAACTTTGTTCAGAAGGCAGAAAGATTTCAGGAGACGTATCCATGGGTTCGCTCCATGACTTCGACTGAAGCGGCTCTTGATATGGCCGGCTCTCTAACAGCGCAAGTGAAATGGACGCAGGAAGAGAACCGGATTCAAGGTGATATTTCCAATTATCGCGATCCCCTGTATTTTATTTTGCGTTCGGATAAGAAGATCGGCAGGCTTACCCATTGCTCGGTAAAAAAAATAGATGCGAATACGTATCTCGTCGAAGCACATGATTCGAAATTCACGATTGAATTAGGTGGGTCATAATATGAAAATTTGTATCATCGCGGAAGGGTCCTATCCTTACATAACCGGCGGCGTATCCAGCTGGATTCATAGTATTATCACGCAAATGCCCGAGCATGAATTCGTGATCTATGCGATAGGAGCGCAGACGAAGCAAAAAGGGCAGTTCAAGTACAAGCTGCCGGGCAATGTTGTTGAAGTAAAGGAAATGTTCTTGGATGAGTATTTGTTTGAGGACGGGGAATGGGGGCACCGCTTCAAGTTGTCCCCTGACCAGCATCAGGATCTGGCTGCGCTGCTTAGCGGAGAAGGGCATATCAATTGGGGACGAATCTTCGAGCTGCTGCGCAGCAGCAAATTCCGCAAAGCGGCTGATTTCTTAACGAGCAAAGATTATTTTGACATTTTGGAACAATTAGGGCGCGATAAATATAATCTGGTTCCGTTCACCGAGTTGTTCTGGACGGTCCGTTCGATGATCCTGCCGTTATTTCTAACGATACGTCATAACGTGCCGCAAGCGGATCTGTATCACAGCGTCTCGACGGGCTATGCCGGAGTCGTTGGCGCTTTGGCTAAGCACGTTCACGGGAAACCGCTGCTGCTTACCGAGCATGGCATTTATTCCAGGGAGCGCGAGGAAGAGATTATTAAAGCGGACTGGGTGAAGGGCTACTTTAAGGATCTGTGGATCGAGTATTTCTATAGTTTATCGGGCTGTGTATACGAAGCGGCCGATCAGGTAATTACGTTGTTTAACCGGAACAAGGAAATTGAAGTGGAGCTTGGCTGCGATGAAGAGAAGGTGAGCATTATTCCTAATGGAGTTAATGTTGACGGCTATGCCAATCTGAAGTCCGCGCCGCAGGATGGCAAGATTCGAATAGGCGCGGTTGTCCGAGTCGTTCCGATTAAGGATATTAAGACGATGATTCAAAGCTTCGCGTTAGTGAACCGTGAAGTGCCGAATGCGGTGCTGTATATTATGGGGCCGGTCGAAGAGGATGAGCAATATTATAAAGAATGCTTACAGATGGTCGAGGCAATGGAATTAGTCAATATTGTATTTACGGGTGAAGTGCAAATTAAGGATTATATCGGGCAGATGGATATTTTAATGTTAACCAGCATAAGCGAAGGTCAGCCGCTTGCCATATTAGAGGGAATGGCTTGTTCCAAACCGTTCGTCACGACGAATGTGGGAAGCTGCAAGGAGCTGATTAATGGCTTGGATGACGGCATCGGTCCTGCGGGGCTTGTAACTCCGGTCATGCACTACGAACAAATCGCGGGCGGCGTCATTCAGCTGTGTCAAAATAAGGACCTTCGCGAGAGTATGGGAAGGAACGCTTACGAACGCGTACAGCGGTATTACAAGCATCAGGATTTTATTGCGAGTTACCGGAATCTTTATTCGTCATTGGGAGGCAGACAGAAGTGGCTGGAATCGGCTTCGAATTAAGAAAAATGTTTCAGGAGCAAGGTTTAATTAACAATGTGAAGGCATATGCGTACTCTTCATTAACGACTGTCGGTCCGATGATCCTGTGTATGTTCTTAATTATCGCGCTGCAGAGACTGATGTCCGTTTATAGTAACAGTTTTGTAGAGTGGGAGCTCTATATTGCAACGGTAACCTATTGTTTTATATTTTCGATCATAGCGACGAGCGGAATTTCAATGGTATTAACGAGATTTATAGCCGATATGGTCTATGAGAAGAAATATGAACAGCTGCTGTCCTCCTTCTATGGCGCGCTGATCGTATGCCTGCCGTTGTGCGGGGCTGCAGCATGGCTGTTCCTGCGGGAGGTATCCGCGGATACGGGCTATAAGGCGGCGGCCTATCTTTTTTTTATGACCCTTATTGTCGTCTGGCTTCAGGGCGTATATCTTTCAGCGTTAAAAGATTATATCCGGATCGTACGAAGCTTTGCGATTGGCGTTATTTTTGCATTGCTAAGCGGGTGGCTGATCTTTCAATACACTGCAATTCCATCCACGACGGCAGCGCTGTTAGCGATCGATATCGGGTTTATTGTGATCGCACTGCTCTCATGGATTCATTTTGAACAAATATTTCCGCGCGCGGAGAGCCGTTATTACTTTTCGTTTTTGGCTTATTTCAAGAAATATAAGTCGCTTTTCTTTGCAGGCTGCTTTGTTTATGGGGGCGTCTACATTCATAACTTCGTTTATTGGTTTAGTTCCTCCGGCAGCGAGGTGGCTGATCGGTTTCGGGTCATGCCGTGGTATGATTTGCCTGTTTTCTATGCCTATATGTCGGTTGTTCCATCTTTAGTTGTTTTTGTCGTATCCGTGGAAACCTCATTTTACGAAAAATTTCGGGTGTACTACAGGAATGTAATTGATGGAGGAACCTATCAAGATATAAGTAACGCCAAGAAGGGGATGCAGCGGACTCTGCTTCGCGAGGTTAGTTTTCTGATGGAGGTCCAGCTTCTGTTCACCATCCTTGCCATCGCTATAGGCATGAAGCTTCTCCCTAAAATCGGCTTTACGATGTCGCAGCTTGATCTATTTCTCGTTCTTGCTTTAGCGTATTTCCTGTTTATCATCTTATTTGTTCTGATTCACGTATTAATGTACTTTGATGACCGGAAGGGTGTACTGCTGATCAGCTTGGCTTTCGTATTAAGCAATGCCGGACTGACCTATGTGATGAAGCAGTTCGACCTCCATGGATTCGGCATGTTTATTGCGGCGTTTCTGACGCTCGGCGCGGCAATCGCCAGACTGCTGTACTTACTTCGAAATATTGATTATTATACCTTCTGTTCGCAGCCGCTCACAACGAAGCGCGTACAGGCGGGCACGAAGACTGCCCTGAAGAAGCCGGGCGCTATCGTATCGGTGCTCCTCCTTATGACGCTGCTACTTGCTGCCTGCGCGGGGAGCTCCTCTTCTGTGGAGGCGCAGCTTCCGCAAGCGGAGCAGGCAGCGGAACAACCCGTCGGCAATAACGAGAGGCTTGTCGAGGACAAACGCATTTATGAACGGGACGATGACAGCTCGCTTAAAACGTTGTACGTGACCATCCTGCCCGAGGAGGATGGGGCGGCGGATTCCATCAATTGGTATGGGCTGAATCGGATGACGGATCGTTACAGCGAGAAGAGCCTGGAGGTTATCATGCAGGAGGGCCCTGCCGACGGCAGCGGACCGGGACAGGGAATGTTTGGCTACGGAGACGAGTTGCCTAACGCGAAAATTAGCCTGAGAGGTAACACGGCCCGATATTCAGCTCAAAAATCATATAAGATTAAGCTGTTTGACGAAGCGGGCTTATGGCAAAATCAGCGAACGCTTAATCTAAATAAACACTCAACCGATCTTTCGAAATTGCGTAATAAATTGAGCTTTGATTTATTGGAGACGATACCGGATATAACGAGCTTAAGGACGCAATTCGTCCGCTTATACGTAAAGGATTTGTCCGAAGGGGCTTCCCGGGCGGCATTTCAAGATTATGGCTTATACACGCAAATCGAGCAGCCGAACGAGATGTTCTTAAAATCGCATTGGCTTGACCCATACGGCTATTTATATAAGGTTACATTTTTCGAGTTTCAGCGATATGCCGATCTTATTAAATCCCACACGGATCCGGATTACGACAAAAAGGCGTTTGAGACGATTCTTGAAATTAAAGGACGGGAAGAGCATGATAAGCTGATTGCCATGCTTGACGATTTGAACAATATGCAGCTACCGATCGATGAAGTAATCGAGGAGCACTTTGATTTAGATAATTTGCTCACATGGACGGCCGTTAATATTTTGATGGACAACATGGACACGGACGCGAACAATTTTTATCTGTACTCACCGCTGAATTCCAAGAAGTGGTATCTTCTCCCCTGGGATTATGACGGGGGCTGGGAGCTCCAACGGTCAATCGATTCTATTCGTCCTTATCAGGCGGGGATAAGCAATTTTTGGGGGAGTACGCTGCATAACCGATATTTCCGCAATCCAGAGCATATTCAACTTCTTATCGATAAGGTGGATGAGTTATCCAAGGTGATAAACAAGGATCGTATAGAGAAACAGATCAGCTTATATAAGGAGACGGTTAAGCCGTTTCTTTTTAGAGCGCCCGATGTCAACTTCTTGCCTGGCTTAAATACGGATTTTGAAAAAGATCTTCAGCTGATCATCGATACGCCGGAACGGGGCGTGAAACGGTTCCTGGACGATTTGCAAAAGCCGAAGCCGTTCTACATGGACGCTATGCTTGATAATGGCGAGGAAATCCAGCTCTCATGGGGGATTTCATATGATTTCCAAGGGGACGATTTGCTCTATGACGTGACGGTGGCACGGGATCCGGCCATGACTCAAGTCGTCGTTGGGAAAACTGGCATACAAGAAAACGTCATTACGATGAAAAATCCTGGCGCAGGCACCTATTACTGGCGGGTAACCGTTCGCGACAGCGCAGGCAATGAGCAATCGTCCTTTGATATGTTCACTGATGTCGAAGGCAACAATTACTACGGCATCCGGCAATTCGAGGTGAACTAGCATGCAGTTTCAAGGCAGAAAGCTTAGGAATGAGATGAAATATTATTTGCATGCGTTCGAGTATACGTCGCTTCGCTATAAGATCTCTACGCTGCTCACGATGGATCGTAATTCCGTTGACGGAGACGGGTACGGGATCCGAAGCTTATACTTTGACGGCCGCCATGAGCATTCGCTCTACGATAAGAATAACGGCATCTTCAAGCGGGAGAAGTACCGAATTCGGATTTACAACGGCAGCGATGCCAAAATTACGGTGGAGCGCAAAAGCAAGTTTGGCGATTATGTATGCAAAGAGGCGGCTGTCATAAGCCGCCAGCAATATGATGCGATTATTGCCGGCGATTACTCGGCGCTGTCGGATAGCGTCCATCCGCTGCTCCAGGATTTTTATTCGGCGCTCGCCTATCGGGCTTTCCGTTCCGTCGTCATCGTTGATTATATTCGTGAGGCCTACGTGTACGAGCCGGGCAATGTGCGAATTACATTCGACAAGCGGCTGGCAGCGGGCGTGAATACGATCGATTTGTTTGAGCCGGACCTCGTGCTGGAGGAGGCGCTGCTTGCCCATCAGACGATTATGGAGGTCAAATTTGATGATTTTTTACCGGATCCTATTCGCAAGCTTCTACAACCGGAGAAACATGTGCGGTCTGCGATATCCAAATATGTGATATGCCGTGAAATAGGATTAAAACATTTTAAAACATAGACTGGATGAGGTGGCTCCATGGGCGAGACCGTAAATTTTCAAGATGTTATTAAGAAAAGCATGCTTCATCTGGAAGCGTTTCGAAGCATTTCGTATGTAGATATGCTGCTCGGTCTGGCTTGCGCCTTTGCGATCGGACTTTTTATCTATTGGATTTATCGCAAAACCTTTCGCGGCGTCGTATACAGCTACAACTACAATGTATCCTTTGTTTTAATGACCATTATTACCGCGCTGATTATTATGACCATAAGCACCAACATCGTATTATCTCTAGGTATGGTCGGCGCGCTGAGCATTGTCCGTTTTCGAACGGCCGTAAAGGATCCGTTAGATATCGTATATATGTTCTGGTCCATCGCTGCGGGAATAGCAAGCGGGGCCAAAATGTATCCTCTCGCCCTATTCGGTTCCATCGTTATCGGCTTAACGCTAATGTGGCTGTCCAGACGCAAGATTAAAGAGCAATCATTCCTGCTAATTGTACGGCACAATGAAGAAGCGGCCACTGAACTGCGTATACTGCTGCGCAAGCTGGATACAAAGCTGAAATCGAAGACGGTCCGCAAGGATTTTACGGAGCTGACGGTGGAAATTAAATTAAGGGACGATAATACCGCATTTATGCAGACGATAAATGAAATTCAAGGTGTACATGATACGTCGCTCATTAATTACACTGGCGACTATGCGCAATAGATAATGCCCTTTTTTGTGGGTCGTGAACGGCCAGGCCTTTCACGGGGATACCTTGGGTACGAACAGTTCGGTAGGCGCAGGATGCGCGCAGGTTACCGTCAATATGAGCATGAAGATTTTCCGCCGGCAAGTTTTAATAAAAGGAGTGTGAGGGCTTAGATGAGCTTTCAACAATGGAAAGCGCAAATGGACAGTTCCTATCGGATTTGCGCATTTGGTTCCAGCAATACGGAATTATCTCTGGCTAATGAAGGGAAGCATAACTGGGTTGACTGGCTGTATATCAACCTGCGAAAAGAAGTTGGCAATCATGTTATTGTAACGAACTTAGGAATCGGCGGGGAAACAACCATTCAACTGCTCGACCGCATGGAACGCGACGTTAAACCTTTGCAGCCCTCGCTTGTTATCGTTACGATAGGAGGCAATGATGCCGCTACTGAAATGCCGTTAAAGCTGTACGCCGAGCGGCTGAAAACGATTTGTTCCATTATTCGCTCCTATGAAGCGGTGCCGGTGCTTCAAACTTATTATTGTCCCGTGTACCATAATGGGACTCCCGGTTTTGAACGGCGCTTTGAAGCGAATATGCAAGCGAACAGAGACCTGGCTCAAGAGATGGGTCTGAAGCTAATCGACCAGTATGCCTTTTTTGAACCCTATTACCGCGCGGACCCGAAGGAATATGAGAAGCTGATGCGAGATTGGCTGCATGTGAACCATCTGGGTAATCTGGTCATGGCCCAACATATTTCCATCAGCTTCGGACTTCCCGAGCTTCCTGTTCCTGAAGAATGGAAGAAGCAATTTGTCCCTTTATACGAAAAAATGATCCAAGTCGCGAACCGTCAGGTTTAGTGATAACGAGAAGCTGCCGAACGCCGGCGGCTTTTTTTGTATTCAGTTCCCGGCACCATAAACCGATTACAAGAAAGCTTAAACTATTACGGGAAGCTTTATCTCCATCAATTCAAGAAAATTTCGCATGAAAAAAGGATGAACCTTCCCATTTGCATGAATGTAGTAATCTTAAATTATCAAATGGTGAAAGGCGCTTTGAAGGGAGACCATGGATGAAGGTGCCGAAAGCCGGAGAGATAGAGGAGGAGCAATGACTAAAAATAATTTTGCGGTTGAAACACGGGGTTTGAGAAAATCGTTTGGCAGTGTAGAGGTGTTAAAAGGAATTGACCTTCAGGTCGAGCGAGGAACCGTCTATGCCATCCTCGGGCCGAATGGAGCCGGAAAGACGACGCTGGTCAACATTTTATCAACGCTGATTCGTCCCGATTCCGGCACTGCTCAAGTATTTGGATTGGATGTCGTCCATGACGCCGACAAAGTCCGGGGTATGGTGGGCCTGACCGGACAGTTCGCCGCGGTGGATGAGGAGCTGAGCGGACGTGATAACCTTGTCCTGTTCGGGAGATTGACGGGATACGGGAGAAAGGCGGCTTATGCGAGAGCGGATGAATTACTGGATGCATTTGACTTGACGGATGCCGCGTACCGCCATGCCGGCAAGTATTCGGGCGGGATGCGCCGGCGCTTAGATATTGCTGCTGCCATGCTGGTCATGCCGGATCTGCTGTTCCTGGATGAGCCGACGACCGGTCTTGATCCCCGGAGCAGGAACGGCGTATGGGATATTGTTCGAACGCTGGTGGACAGAGGAACGACCGTTCTGCTGACGACTCAATATTTGGAAGAGGCAGATCAGCTGGCTGACCGTCTTGCCGTGATAGACGGGGGAACGGTTATCGCCGAAGGCACGGCGGCTGAATTGAAGGCATCGGTCGGTTCCGGTACCGTCCACATTCGTCTCACGAAACCGGAGCAGCGAGCGCTGGCTGAACAGGTGCTTCAGCGCGAGTTGGATGCCGCCGCGGTCCGGCTGCATGCCGAACCGGCGTCTTTGTCGGCGCAGGTGTCGGACCCCGAGCTGGCAGCGCGCTTATTGACCGAGCTGTCCCGCGAGGGAATCGAAACGGTACAGTTCTCGCTGGGGCAGCCCAGTCTTGACGAGGTATTCCTCGCCCTTACCGGAAGACCGGCCGAAGAAGAAAAGGAGGAAAACGTATCATGAGTACCAATCAACCGAAATTGTTGAGGGTTTTGACCGTAAGCAGCCATCCGAATCGTCCGAATGCGCTGAGCGCCGTGCTGACATTTACATGGCGGTCATTGAAGAAAACGGTAAGCCAGCTTCCGTACATGGCCATTGACGTTCTCATCTTCCCGGTCATCTTCCTGCTGATCTTTACCTTCATGTTCGGCGGCGCCATTTCCGGCTCGACCGGGAATTACCTGCAGTTTCTGCTGCCCGGCATGCTGGTCTATACCGTAACGACGATGACCGTATATATCGGAATATCGATCAAAACCGATATAGACCGCGGCGTGTTCAACCGCTTCCGGACCCTTCCGTTCTGGCAGCCCGCGGCGATCATTGGCACGATGCTGGTCAACCTTCTCTCCTACGCCGCGGCGCTTGCGACAACGATTGCCTTCGGATTGCTGCTGGGCTTCCGCCCGGAGGCAGGCTTAACCGGCGCCTTGCTTGCGCTGCTGCTTGTCATTATGTACGCGTTTAGCGTCAGTTGGATTTTCGCTTGTATCGGTGTTGTCGCCAAAAAGACGGAGTCGATCACAAGCATGACCTACATCGTCCTCTATCCTCTTATGTTCACAAGCAACGTCTTCACGGATACTTCGACCATGCCTGACTGGCTTGGCCCGATTATCGCCTACAATCCGATAAGTCTAGCTTCTACGGCAGCTCGCGGTCTGATGCACGGCACGGCGACTGCGCAGGATCTCATCACGGCGCTTGCCGGAATGGCGCTGTTCATTCTTGTGTTCGCGCCGCTAACCTTCCGGCTTTACCGTCAGAAAGCGAAGCAATAATCGTTCGGCCTGCTGCCCTATCATATGGCGGCAGGTTCTTTTTATACTTTTTTTATAATTCGTAAAGAATAGGTTTATGATCGGTCTTTATATTGGGAAGAAGAAGACGAATCATGTAAGCGCAGGTAGGGTTATATGTGGTGCAGCATAAGAGATGCATGGATGGCTTACGGGAAAAACTCCCGCTATTTAGTCCCGGCACATCAATAATGATGATCTAACGGGAAAACCTGGCGTTAATTCCGAGTGGAATCGTATCTTACCGGAAAACGGACCGAATTAGCGGGAGAAAATCCAGCTAGACTCATCTTATTCGCTAATGACCCTCAATTAGAGGGGGATTTTCCGCTTCGATCCACTTAAACATCTGCCCATGCAATCGGCGCATGGGCTTTTTGTGCGGAAACCAGAGAAAATCGTGTAGTTTTGCGAAAATAGGCAATTGGTAAATATTGCGGTGACGTAAAAAAAGGTGGATGTTTAACAAAATTGACACATTAGCCGTAGATTCCGAATTGTCAGAGTAGTTGGTCATCTAAGCGCTTTCTTTAGAGCGGCTGCGTTTTCGGGCGACCGCGAAAATAACATATTTACGTTTTTTTAACTTGTCAGGTATGGTTGGATAAGAAAAGGCAGCACAATAACGATCCGGAAGGGAGAGGTTCCATGCAGGAGACTGGCGGTGTCATCAAGGGCAATGTGCTTCCGGAGCGGGAGAAGGGAAGAAATAAAGGTTGGAAGCGGATGGTTCGGAACTGGGAGCTTTACCTGTTTATAGCCCCCGCCTTTTTCTACTTTTTAATCTTTTCTTACGGTCCGATGTACGGCATCCAAATTGCGTTTAAGAACTTTATTCCAACGAAAGGGATCTTCGGGAGCCCGTGGGTGGGGTTCGACCATTTTACCCGTTTCTTCAATTCCTATTACTTCTGGGACTTGTTATGGAACACATTGAGCATCAGCCTGTATGAGCTCGCTGTCGGATTTCCGATACCGATTATACTGGCGCTCGCCTTCAATGAATTAAAGGACGGCTTCTTTAAGCGGACGGCCCAGACCGTTACGTATGCGCCGCATTTTATTTCCGTCGTCGTTATGGCGGGGATGATCATTACCTTCCTGTCGCCATCGTCGGGAATGGTCACGCATTTGATCGAATGGCTCGGCTTTGAAGCGCCTGAATTTCTGACGGACCCCCGGTGGTTCAAGACGATGTATGTATTCTCGGGCGTCTGGCAGAGCGCGGGATGGGGAACCATCATTTATTTGGCGGCGCTCTCGGGCGTTGACCCGGGACTGCATGAAGCGGCGATTATCGACGGCGCAACCAGGTTCCAGCGCGTTCGCCATATTAATATCCCTACGCTCATTCCTACGATGACGATCCTGTTGATTCTGAATATGGGCAGCCTGCTCGGGGTCGGATTCGAGAAAATATTATTGCTGCAAAATTCGCTTAATATGGAAGCCTCGGATGTGATCTCGACCTTCGTCTATCGTTCGGGTCTTGTGGACGCCCAGTACAGCTTCTCGACCGCAATCGGCTTGTTTAATTCGGTCATTAATGCGATTGTGTTAGTTGTCGTGAACCAGATTGTACGACGTACCAATGAAAACAGCTTATGGTAGAAGGGAGCGGTACCGATGACTTCCGCCGTTAATGAATCCGGAAGGGATAAGCTATTCCTTATTTTCAACTATATGTACGTATTCCTCGCTTTTGTCATTGTGGCCTACCCGGTCATTTATATGATCAGCGCGTCCATCAGCGATCCGAAGCTCGTCGGCTCCGGCGAAATGTGGCTGTTGCCCAAGGGCATTACGTTCGAAGGGTATCAGAGGGTGTTCCAGACCAAAAGCATCTGGACCGGCTACGGCAACACCCTCCTCTATACGGTGGTCGGGACGGCGATCAATTTATTCGTTACGCTGCCGGCGGCCTACGCGCTAAGCCGCAGAGATTTTGCAGGGCGCCACTTCTTTATGGGCATGTTTATGGTGACTATGTTTTTCGGCGGCGGGCTTGTGCCAAGCTATTTGCTCGTCAAGGAGCTCGGCATGGTCAATACGATGTGGGCGATTGTCATTCCTTCGGCCGCCTCGATCTGGAACATCATCGTATGCCGCACCTTCTTTCAGACTTCGATACCGAAAGAGCTGCAGGAGGCGGCGCAAATTGACGGGTGCAGCAACTTTCGGATGTTCATGCGCATCATCCTGCCGCTATCGATGCCGATTATCGCGGTTATGGCTTTGTTCTACGGGGTAGGCAACTGGAACAGCTACTTCTCGGCATTGATCTACCTGAACGATGCCGCGAAATATCCTCTGCAGCTGGTGCTTCGCCAGATTCTCGTTCTGCAGGAGATGTCCGCCATGGGCGGGGGCGTCATGGATGCCTCGACGGCGTCGGCGCTCAACAATAAAGCGGAGATCGCCGCGCTGGTCAAATACGCCGTTATAATCGTAGCAACCGCGCCCGTTATCGCGATTTATCCGTTTCTTCAGCGCTATTTTGTGCAAGGTGTCATGATCGGTTCCGTTAAGGGCTGATCTTGCTCATAAAAAAAGATTAGTAAGGGAGAGGGTTTTCGGATGAAAAAGCTTCGTAAAGCATCTTCGCTGCTGCTTAGTCTCGCACTGCTTATCTCATTGCTCGCAGCCTGCAGCTCGCCGAAGAATGAAGGTACAGCGGGTGAAGGCAATAACGCCGCAGATACGCCGACGGCATCCGCCGAGGCCGGGGGAGTCAGCAAGGAAGGCTTCCCGATCGTCAGCGAGCCGGTGACATTGAAGCTGATGTCGCAGGACGTCGGCGTTGCGGATTGGACCAAAATGCCCGTGCTGCAAGAAATGGAAAAGCTGAGCGGCATCAAGCTGGAATTCCAGAACGCGCCGATCGACAGCTTTGCAACCAAAAAAAATCTCGTCTTCGCCAGCGGGGATTTGCCAGATATTTTCTACGCGGCGGATCTGAAGCCGGCGGAGCAAGTGACCTACGGTTCCCAGGGCGTGCTTATCCCTCTTGAAAAATACATCGATGAAGGTTACGCGCCTAACCTCAAGAAAATTTTCGACGAATATCCGGATATCCGCAAGTCGTTCACGACGCCGGACGGACATATGTACGCTCTGCCGTATATCGATCTGGCGGCGGTCTGGTACCGCAGTCCGATGTGGTATAACGGCAAGTTCCTGAAAGCGCTCGGCGTGACCGAGCTGCCGAAAACAACGGATGAGCTGTATGACTACCTGAAGCGCGTGAAGGAAGAAGATCCGAACGGTAACGGCGAGAAGGATGAAATCCCGCTCACCTCCATTAAGCTGGACGATCTGCGCATGTTCTTCCTCGGCTTCTGGGGGATTTACGATCCGGTTATTTATGCGGATAAAAACGACACGGTACATTATACGCCTCAAGAAGAAGGGTACAAAGGCTACCTCACCTTCATGAACCGCTTGTGGCAGGATGAGCTGCTCGACCATGAGACGTTCTCGCAGACGGATGAGCAGAAGAAAGCGAAAGGCCAAAACAACCAAATCGCATTGTTTAACGACTGGTTCCCGTATTTCACGTTAGGCGGCGAGCCAAGCGGCGACAATCCGATGATGACGCCGGTGAAGAGCGAGATTGCCGATTCTCCCGTATACGGCAAGCATCCCGGCATCTCCGCGAACGGCACGTTCGCGATTACGAGCAGCAACCCGAATCCGGAGGCTTCGATGCGCTGGGTCGATTACCTCTACAGCTATGAAGGATCGACCTTGTTTAACCAGGGTCCCGAGAATCTGCTGTGGAAGTACAAGAACAAGGAAGCGAAAGAGAAGGAATGGCTTCCCGTTCCAGGCGGCGGCGACCGTGAAGAGTATCGCGGCACCATCACGCCGAACTATGGCATTCTGACGCCGGGCATCAATACTGGCGATCTCGCCGTGGGACTTCGCAGCGAATTCGACGAATGGATCGACAAGGAAAATGCGGAGAAGCTGACGCCAATCGCGAAAGCGCCGTACCCGAACGTTTATCTGACAAACGATGAGCAAACCGAAGCATCCGCGCTGTTATCCGACCTGAATACGTACGTTCAGCAGATGGAAGCGAAATTTGTAACGGGACAAGAGTCGTTAAGCAATTGGGACAAGTACGCGGCTCAAATTAAAAAAATGGGCGGCGACCGGATCGCGGAGCTTTACCAAGGCGCGTACGACCGCTGGAATTCGGGCAAATAGGGAGTAAAGCAAGAAAAGCCCGGTCATGCGAAAGCGTGACCGGGTGTTGGTCTATCAACCCGTCCCGCTCTCCGCGTGCAGCTTGCGGTATTGCCCGGGCGTATGGCCGGTCTCTTTCTTGAACTTCCGGATAAAATTAGG
Organism: Paenibacillus harenae DSM 16969; assembly: GCF_000422465.1. Lineage (GTDB taxonomy): Bacteria > Bacillota > Bacilli > Paenibacillales > Paenibacillaceae > Pristimantibacillus > Pristimantibacillus harenae. Next base: position 119,479 of record NZ_AULV01000019.1, read on the forward strand.
CGTGTCCAGGTAGCCGACCCGGTTGATGATCTCTTTCAGCGGATCGTTTGTCGACGTTAATTGACGAATGACCTCGTCCAGCCTTTTTTGCCATATATATTGAATAAAGTTAAGACCCATCTTCTCCTTAAAGGTGCGGCTGACATGGGACGGCGAGATGGAGAACTCAAAGGCGATCGTCTCAAGGCTGAGCGTATGGTCCATGAAATGCTTGTCGATATACGCCACAATCCGGTCCATCTGGGACTGCTCTTCCTTCTGGTGATTGCGCTCGACCTGCCCGCAGATCCGGGAGGCGAGACGGAGAAACCCGCTCTCCAGCTCATCCAGGGAATAGCTGTATATCATCGTCGGAGCGACTTCTTGGATCAGATTGGGAATGCCGACCTCGGCCGCGGTCTTCAGCATCGCGTTCAGGATGTCAAAACAGACGCAGCGTCTGATTATCGCGGAAAGCTCCGTCGCCTGAAGTCCCCGGATGGCAGGACGAATCATCTGCGCGGCCACGTCATAGCTGCCCTGCTTCAAGCTCTGGGAGAGCTTCAGCAGCGAGCTGTTCGGAATCCAAAGCGTATGATCCGGCGCATAGGACAGCTTCTCGAAGTAGGTGACGGTGCCGTAGCCGGCGGATGTCCGCAATTCGAATGCGGAGCATGCTTCAATAAAAGACTGGTTCAGCTGATCCGGACTGGAATAGCAGGTGCCGACGCCGATCGCGGGCGTGACATCGAAGGCTTCAAGCAGATTGCCGCGCACCGCTTCGACAATGGACCGGACATGCGCGAATTCCTGCAGCTCCTGATTCAGATCAAAGCTGGTAATAAGCGCGATCTGATCCAGTTGAGGAAGCTCGACGCCGTAAGCATGCGCGCCCAGCTCCGGGAATTGAATCTGAGCCAGCAGCCCGATTCGTTCCTGATGCTCCAGCCGCTTCTCCTGCGAATCGATCGGCTCGTTCCATCCGATCACCATGACAAAGTGATGCGAACGGTCGAAGTGAAGATCGAAGGCTTCCTGCAGCTCCGGCGTAATGCTCTGGGCATTCCCGTATTTGAGCAGCATGGACAGAAAATGATTCCGGGCGTAAGGCTCTTGAAGATCCACGCGCGAGCTGTATTCCTGCAGGGCGGTGCGGATGCGGTCCAGTTCGTTCCCGGCTGCGGGGGCTCCGTCCGCCCGATGCTTCGGCTTCGCCTTGGCGTGGGCGAACTCCGCCAGCGTAGAGATCGGCTGGTATTGCATTCTGGCGAGCATGATGGCGATCGCGGCTCCTACAAGCACAAGGATGCTGAATAACATGATGATGAAGCTTCGGACATGCACGACGCTGCTGAAAAACTGCGAGCTTGGCATGACCGTCACGTACGACCAGCCGTTATTCTCCGACGTGACGGAGACGATCGAATGCGGTTTGCCGTTTAATAGACTTTCGTGAATGCCGGTTGACAGGCCGAACAACGATTTCGCCTCAGTTGGGGTCAATGCTTCGCCTTGCCGGTTGTCTACCAGAATCTGACCCTGGTTGTCGAGAATATACGAGAAGCCCTGATAGTTGCCAAGAATCGAATCGATAAGGCTGGTAAGCTCGGATTCCTTGATCAGATACAGGATCGTCCCGTGCGGGTTAGGATTAAAGGGCGTAATCGGAACCAGATAAGCCAGCATTTTATCCTCCAGATGGGAGTTGCGGATGACGGTGTCGGCCGGGCGCATAGTCGGAAACTTAACGTTATTTAAATCATCGAACACGACTTCATTGTCCCAATTGCTAAAGTTAAAGATGCTGGAAAATACATCAAGACTCGAGAGGCCTTTGGCGGAGTAGATATTGTTATCCTTATGAAAATAAAGGAACATTTCGCCAATAATCGAGCTTGTCGCTTTATATTGATCGAGCGCCTGAATGGCTTCTCCGCTAAAGTAAGGGTCGTGAACCCGATAAGGGGTCAGCCTCTTGTCGTAGGTGACTCGGGATGCGATTTCGCTTAGCTCCTTCATCCGTCCGTCAATGATGATTTTGGCTTGCGTTAACTGATTGAGTCGGGATTGTTCGATTTCCTCGCGGAGATTCGTAACGGCGTTCCGGTAGATGAACACGGTCATCAGAATTAACGGGATAAGCAAAATGAACAGATAGGACCATATATATTTTAAGAACAGCCTGGATTTGAAGTAGTTCCGCATCATGTGTTCTGCCCCCTATGAGATGCCGGTCGGTTTCGTTGTTTCTAATCATACCAACAAATCTATCGTTTGGACATAGAGCGGGAGTCGAAAGAACCGGAGCAAACGAAGGGGAATTCGGGCTGCAAAGGAGAATGAGGATGAAAATCGGATTAAGCTCGTACAGTTTATTGAAAGCTCTGAAGTCCGGGGAGATGAGCGTTCTGGACGCCATCCAGTGGATTGCCGATAACGGAGGGGAGCATATGGAGATTGTCCCTTACGGCTATTCGCTGATCGACGACCCGAAGCTGACGGATGCCGTCCGGGAGAAGGCGAAGTCGGCGGGCATAGCGCTGTCGAATTACTCGATGCCGGCAAATTTTGTGCAGGAGACGGAGGATTTATTTCACGAGGAGGTGGACCGTGTCAAGCGGCATGTCGATCTTGCGCACCGGCTCGGCATCAAGCATATGCGGCATGATGTAACCGCCTTTACGATTCCGCGGGAGAAGATGACGATTCAGTGGTTCGAGGAAAATTTGCATTTGATGATGAAGGGCAGCCAGCTGATCGCGGATTATGCGGCGCGGTACGACATGACGACGACGGTCGAAAATCACGGCTTCAGCGTACAGGCGAGCGACCGGGTACAGCGCTTGCTGCATGCGGTGAACCGGCCGAATTTCAAGACGACGCTCGATATCGGCAACTTCATGTGCGTGGACGAGAATCCGGTCATCGGCGTCAAGAAGAATCTTCCTTATGCCTCGCTTATCCATTTCAAAGACTTCTATTTCCGGCCGTACGACGAGCATCCGGGCGGGGGAGACTGGTTCCTGACCTCGAACGGGAACTACTTGCGCGGCGCCATTGTCGGGCAGGGGGATATCGAAATCCGCAAAATTGTGAGGCTGATCAAGGAATCGGGCTACGACGGCTATATGACGGTTGAATTCGAGGGGATGGAAGAATGCAAATCCGCCTCCCGCATCGCCATGGATAACTTGCGCCGTTTATGGAACGAGTGCTCTGAACCGGAGGGGATACAATGAACCGAAGCGGAGTGCCGGAGCCGGATATCGACTACGCTCCGAAATCGTATATTTGCAGGCGCGCACAAGAGCCGCTTGTGCTCGACGGCCGGCTCGATAAGCCGTTCTGGGCTGCTGCGGACTGGACCGACGAATTCGTCGATATCGAGGGGGACCGCCGTCCGAAGCCCGCGAAGCGAACCCGCGTTAAAATGCTGTGGGACGACGACTATTTTTATTTTGCGGCGGAATTGATTGAGGATCAAATATGGGCGACATTAACGGAGCGGGACTCGGTCATATTTTATGACAACGACTTTGAAATTTTTATCGACCCTGACGGGGACTCGCATCAGTATTATGAATTCGAAATCAATGCGCTGAACACCGTCTGGGATCTGCTGCTGGTCAAGCCTTACCGCGATGGCGGTCCTCCGGTTAACGGCTGGGACATGAACGGCCTTCGAACGGCGGTGCATATAGACGGTGAGCTGAACAAGCCGGGCGCGGCGAACCGGATGTGGAGCGTAGAGGTCGCAATGCCATGGAGCAGCTTGCGAGAATGCGCGGCTGAAGCGCGCCCTCCGGCGCCGGGAGAGTTCTGGCGCGTCAATTTCTCCCGCGTCGAATGGCGCGTTGAAGCGGCGGGCGGCGAATACCGCAAGGTGATCAATTCCGATACGGGCAAGCCTTACCCCGAGGATAACTGGGTATGGTCGCCGATGGGTCTCGTTAATATGCATTATCCTGAGCTGTGGGGGTATGTCCTGTTCGCGGACGGAGACGGCCGCCATTCGTTCGAGCTGCCGGAGGATGAACGGGTGAAATGGGAGCTGCGCAAGCTCTATTACCGCGAGCGCAACTACTTCGCCGAGCATGGCAAATATACGAAGGATATGAAATCGTTAATGCGGGATGGGGAGCAGTGGAGCATTAAGCCTGAGGCGGAGACGACCCGCAGCCTATTTCAAATTTCAGCGCCGTCAACGGACGGGAAGTCCGTCTTCTGCATTCGCGAAGACGGCAAGCTGTGGAAGGAGTGAGCCGCATGACCATTCAATCGTCCGCATTCTCGCTGGACTCCGGCGCAATGGAGCTGATCGAGCGGAAGTTTCAAGAGAAGCAGCAGATCGCGCAGACGAGAGCGCATGAGCTGTTTGATATTTTTCGCGAGGAGCTGACCGCAGAGGAGACTTGGGCGCTCAAATATTTGTACGCGTATATGCCGGTGAACGATTTGGCGGATTATGACGGTCCCTTATTCTTAAGTCACGTGAGGCGAACGCTGGACATTCGGGGAAAAGTCCCCTGGGGGCGGCGGGTGCCGGATTACCTCTTCCTGCATTTCGTCCTGCCGTACCGGGTCAATACAGAGAACATCGAGGATTCACGCGGCCTGCTGTACAACGAACTGGCGGAGCGCACCGCGCATTTGCCGATGGCGGATGCGATTCTGGAGACAAACTACTGGTGCCATGAGAAAGCGACTTACACCGGAAGCGATTTGCGGACCGTCTCGCCGCTGACGATGCTCCGGAGCGCCCGGGGACGCTGCGGGGAGGAATCGACGCTTGCGGTTGCCGCGCTGCGCAGCATCGGCATTCCCGCCCGCCAGGTGTATACGCCGCGCTGGGCGCACTGCGACGATAACCATGCCTGGGTGGAAGCGTGGGCGGACGGCAGCTGGCATTATATCGGCGCCTGCGAGCCGGAGCCGCGCCTCAATCAAGGCTGGTTCAGTCCGCCGGCGCGCCGGGCGATGCTGATCAATACGCGGATTTTCGCGAATTACCCGGGGCCGGAAGATATTACGTTCGAAGGCGGCTGGTTCACGGAAATCAATTTATTAGAAGGCTATGCGCCGACACGAACCGTTGCCGTTCTTGTGATGGACGAACGGAACCGGCCGGTTAGCGGAGCCGACGTTTATTTCGAGCTGTACAATTATGCTGAATTATTCCCAATCGCCGAGCTGCCGACGGATAGCCGGGGCGAAGCCTCGTTTAAGACGGGCTTCGGTGATCTCGTGGTCCGGGCAGTAAAGGACGGACGTTGGGGAGAGATAAAAATAAACGCGGAAGATCGCGGCCCTATCGAGATCGTATTGGATCAAGCGAGGCAGCCGGAAGGAACGGCGGACATTGACATGGTACCGCCCCCGGAACGTAACGGAGACTCTGCCGAGCCTCTTGCCGAGGAGCTGCTTCAACAGCATAATAAGCGGCTCGAGAAAGGAACGAGGCTCCGCGCCAGCTTCGAGAATACGTTCATGGATGAGACGCAAGCAGCCGATCTTGCCCAGGCTGCCGGGCTTCCGGCGGACCGCGTATGGGAGGTGCTTCGCAAGGCGCGCGGGAATGACCGCGAGCTTGCCGCCTTCCTGAAGGAGCGTTCCGGCGAATACGGCGAATGGCCGCTGCGGCTGCTGGAAAGCTTGAACGCGAAGGATTTGATCGATACGTTCCGGCCGGCGCTGGACGATCATCTGACCGGTTCCATGGCGCTGATCGGAGAGCTAGCGGAGGATATTTTCATCCGGTATGTACTCTGCCCGCGGGTATTATATGAAATGATTGTTCCCTATAAGCAATTTTTCCAAGCGGCGTTCACCGGAGCGGAGGTCGCTTCGTTCAAGGAGGCTCCAGCAGAGCTTGCGCGAAGACTGGAGACGGGCTTCAGTCTATGGGAGGATCTGCCTAACTTGAAGGGCAAAGGAAATCCGGCCGGTACCTACAAGCTGGGCAAGGGAGACCGGTTGTCGCTGTATATTTTGTTCGTGGCGGCCTGCCGCAGTCTGGGCATTCCGGCGCGGCTTCATCCGAGCGAGCAAAAGCCGCAGTATTTGGCCGATGGCGCTTGGCGGGATGCGATATTCGCTGACGGCTCCGAGGATCGTACAGAGAAGAAGGAGAACGGAAGGCTTCTTCTAATAAGGGACGATAGGCCGGCAGCAGGGACTCCGGCGGCTTCCTACTCCGAGAACTTCACGTTCGCGAGGCTGGAGAGCGGCATCTACAAAACGCTGGTCTACCCTTACGGGGAATCGGATGTGTATGCTGAACCGTTCGAGCTTAAGCCCGGTTCGTACCGGTTAACGACGGGCGTTCGCCTGAAGGACGGCACGGCTCGGGTGCGGCTCTCCTATTTCACCGTGCGCTCCGGTGAGTTAACGGCTATTCCGCTCACCTATCGCGAATCGTCGGTCGATATTCCCGTACTTGGCGCCATGAAGCGGAATGATCTGTTCCGCCTGCCGGATGGCTCCTTCCGGACGCTGGGCGATCTGGCCGGAACGGATGGCGCGGTCGTCGCTTGGATCGAACCGGAACGCGAGCCGACGAAGCATTTGATTCGTGAAATGACCGAGCTCGCCGGGCCGTTCAAGGACCTTGGCGCTCCGATTCTTCTTGTTGCCGGCGATTCCGAGTGGTCCGCGTCCTTTGATCCATCCGCTTATTCGGGCCTGCCGCCATGCGTGCAGTGGGTCCGGGATTCCTCCGATGCTGCCTTATCGGCGTTTATGTCGAACCAGGCTGCGGCGGAGGCGGGCTTTCCGCATCTTGTTGTGCTGGACAGCCAAGACCGGATTCGTTATGCGGCATCGGGCTATAAGATCGGAACCGGAAAGGAAGCTTTGCACATCCTGACTGCCTTACGGCAGCAGCATACGGAATGGAGGGATTCGTAAATGAAAGAGCGGAAAACCATCGTGGCGGGTTACGTAGTCGACGACAAACTGCCTGAGTTAACGCGGGACGATCTGCTGAAATTGACCCACTTGAATGTGGCCTTCGGCCATGTGCGGAGCGACGAAATTAAGACGGACCATCTGAAGCAGATGGATCATCTGCGGGACATCAAGCTCGAGCACCCGGAGCTTACGGTGCTCTTGTCCGTCGGCGGCTGGAGCGCAGGCGGTTTCTCCGAGGCGGCATCTACCGGCGGTGGCAGGAAACGGATGGCGGATTCGGCTGTCCGGGTGCTCACCGATTTTCCGTTCGACGGAATCGACATCGACTGGGAATACCCCTGCTACGGAGAAGCCGGCATCGGTTCGAGTCAAGGCGACAAAACGAACTTTACGCTGCTGCTTAAAGCGATGCGCGAAGCGTTGGACCGTAAAGGCGGGCAGGAAGGCCGGCATTATTTGCTTACGATCGCGGCAGGCGCGGACCAATATTACGTAGACGGCACGGAGATGGATCAAGTGCAGAAGTATCTGGATTTTGTACAGCTGATGACCTACGACATGCGTGGAGGCTTTCAAATCTTGACGGGACATCATACGAATCTGTATACGCCCGCCGGTGACCTGTTCCGGATCAGCACCGACGCTTCGGTTAACCTGTTTGTCCGCGCCGGAGTACCGAAGGAGAAAATCGTGATCGGGGCGGCCTTCTACTCCCGGCTCTGGAGCCAGGTTCCGGACCGCGGCAGCGGCCTTCACCAGATGGCGGGAACGACGGGCGGCTACGGCCCGGATTTTACGGCTCTAGCCGCGGATTACATCGACAAGAACGGATATGTCCGCTATTGGGACGATGAAGCGAAAGCGCCGTACCTATTTAACGGGCACACCTTCATCTCCTACGACGACGAACAATCGCTGCGGCACAAATGCGGCTATGTGAAGGACAACGGGCTGGCCGGGGTGATGTTCTGGGAATACGGCTGCGATAAGACTCACCGTCTGTTGCATGCGATTTACCAAGGGCTTAAGGAGTAGCAACTGTACTTTACAATAAACTTCATCAAAATGGCTGAAAGCGGTCTTGCGGACGATGCGGATGAACGGTATCTTATAGGTGATACATAGGGATGAAGGAGGAGCATTGACATGGCAAGCATCCGCATCAAATTCGACCGTTTTCCGAACGGACTTTCCAAAGCGGCCGTATTCAGCTTCGACGACGGCCGCGAGCAGGACCGCAAATTGGTGGCCCTGATGAATCGGTACGGGCTGAAAGGAACGTTTCATCTCAATTCCGGCTTTCTGGGACGTGACGGCTATATCCGCGCGGAAGAAGTATCCGGGCTGTATGAGGGACATGAGGTTTCTGCCCATACGGTGGATCATCCCTTCCTGGAGCAGTCGCCGGGCGACCAGATTGCCGAGGAAGTGTTAGCGGACCGCGGGGCGCTCGAGTCGCTAGTCGGCTATCCCGTTCGAGGCATGAGTTATCCGTTCGGCACGTACGACGACCGGGTCGCTGCGGCGCTGCCCGTCCTGGGTATCGAATATGCCCGTACGGTAGCAAGCCATGGCCGCTTCGACATGCCGGAAGATCCGCTCCGCTGGCACCCGACTTGCCACCATAAGGAGATGATCCTGCAGGCGGAGCGGTTCCTCGCATCCAATCCGCGCCATAGCCGGATGGAGCTGCTGTTCGTGTGGGGCCACAGCTACGAGTTTGACAATGACGGCAACTGGGAGCTGGTGGACCAGGTTGGCGAACGGCTTGGCGGAAGCAAGTCGGTCTGGTTTGCGACGATGGCGGAGTTGATCGCATACCGCAAGGCGGTTGGAGCGCTGCGTTTCTCCGTCGACCGGAGGCTGGCGCATAATCCTTCTGCCATTGACGTATGGTTCAGCGCGGAGAGCGAAGCGGTTAAAGCTGGGGCGGGTGAGACAATCAGGCTGTAGCCTATGGAGAAAAAAAAGCCGATTCCGCAGCGGACGGGCACGTCCGTCTGCTTGCCGAAACGGCTTTTTACGTCTAATGCGCGATGACTACCTGTTCATCCCGCGTGTCCTGGACCCGGGTTGTATGGGGTCCGCAGTCTTGGATCGCTTCTTCTTCGCAGCAGCCGAAGCCCGGCCGGTCATGCGGCTGATAAGCATATAGAGCGGCGACGATTCGAGTTCGGTTAAGCCGATCAGCTCAATCCCGTTCACAATGAGCAAGAACGGCAATAATCCGATCGCGAGAATGCCGATAAGTAAGCCGACGGAGAGACTACGCAGCATTTTTCCGAATGTCATAACCTCATCTCCAATCCTTCATTTTCCTTCATTACTGAAGTATATGCCGTCAGAGCTATTAATCATTACGATTCGGAATGCGTTAAAAGTAAAAGCGCTGCATTTCCTTGGGTATGCCGTTGCGCATCATAAGCTCCTCCAGCGTCTCGCTGCGGGCAGGCGAATCGCCGGCCGTTAACAGCCGAACGGCAAATTTGCTCGCTTGCCGCTCAAACTTCCCCGCGTGAAAATAGGACTGCTCGTCCAGCCAGAAACGGTTAAAGCCGGGGTGCAGCCTGTCATGCCCAAGCTCATGCGCGCATACGAAGCGGCGCCAATCCTCCGGCAGCCGTTCATGGATGACGATAAAGCGCCGGCGGAGCTTCTTGAAATACAAGCCGCGCGTGCCGTCGCCCAGGTCCGCATAACGGATATAAATGCCAAGGCCCTCGGCAATGATGAAGGGGTCGTTGGTCTTAAACCTCCGGATGAGCTTCAGAATCATTTTATCCATAGCAGCACCTACCCTTTGGCATCATCTTCACCATGAGCGAGGCTCCGGGGCACTTGCTTTCTCTTGTGCTTATTCATTTGCTTGGCTTCCCAGAACAGACCGGTCAGCACGTCCATCACGCGCCTGCGGTCATCCTGGCTGAGCGGCACGCCGTCGAACATAATTTCCCCGTCTTCCTCCAGCAGCTTCTTGAAGTCCCTCTTATCCTTGTACGTGGCCCATTCGGGAATGACCGCCGCCGCTTCGCGCCCCAGCAGTTGGTCGGTTGTCGTATTTAAAATGTCGGCTAATTTTTGCAGATCTTCGCTGGAGGGAATTACCCGGTCATTTTCGATATGGCCGAAATTGGATCTTCCCATTTCCAGCCGTTTGGCGATATCCTGCTGCGTGAATCCCCGATCAATCCGTAATTGTTTAATTCTTGTCCCTAGTGACATATAGAACAGCCTCCGTCTTGGAATGAAATGAGGTATTAAAACACTTGACGGTATTTTAAATACCTAATACAATAAAATCTATCACGAAACACAAACGCATGTTCTTGTTATTTGTGTGTATTGCTAATATAAATACCATATATGTAGTCTATTCGTTGGATAAGGTAATGTCAATACCATTCCTTGGGGAGGAGGTATGAAGTAATGGGTATTTTAAATACCATCATAAAATAGAAAGGATGATAATCATGAATTTGCTAAGCTTATTGCCGCTGCTGACTCTATTTATTCAGGGTACCGGGATCTATGGCGCGCTGTCAGGCTGGTTGGAGGCGATTTACGGGGAGGGACGGATGCTGCCGGTTGCTTTATTGGCTGCAGCGATTGCTTTGGACTGGATAACGGGCATCGCGGCCGCATACAAAGACCGCGCGCATGCTTCGGAGTATGGGAGGATGGGAACGCTCCGAACGGTATTCGTGCTTCTGCTGCCTCTATTTGCGGCTTTGCTGGACGCTTCTCTCGGTTTGCCCGGATTGTTTTTTTATGCCGTCACGATCGGCCTTATTTATCGCACCTGGCAATCGATCACAGTAAATGCTTATCGTGCCGGGTGGGAAAGGTGGATACCGAAATCCGTCATTCAGCTTATCGATGGGGAACTGAAGGGGAAGGCTGAAGCCTTGTTTCACGCTCATACGGAAGAGAGCGAGCATAACGAAGCTGCCCTGAGCAAGAAGAAGGATAAGGGAGCTTAGCTTGTTGGCCTTGCTGGTAGGCAGATGCTCATTTCATCTAAAGGCCCATACACTTTCGGTTAGAAAACATAGGATACTATGTACCTTAATTAAAGGGGGATGAACAAATGAGCTATGGCGTAGGTGGGGCATTCACAAGCGTAGGCGTGATCCTTGTCCTATTCATTTTACTTGTCATTATCTCACGCGCTTGGCTGTACTAATCGAATCCGGGCATCAAGCACAATCGGAGCAACGGTCGATGGAAGAAAGGTAAAAGCGACTTTTTCCGAGCAGCCAATACAGATCTCATCTGAATCATGAAAATCGTACCTTAAAACGAAGGAGATGAACAAATGAGCTATGGAGTAGCAGGTGTCGGCGCAGGAAACTGCGGTCCTTCATATCCGGTTGCAGGAGTTGCAAAATGCGGACCTGGAGTTGGCGGAGCATTCACAAATGTAGGAGTTATATTGGTACTATTCATTCTGCTTGTCATCATCGCACGCGCTTGTTGGTAGTCGTGGGCGCAGCTTGCTTGTAAATCGGTACAATTGCGTTTCCACTAACTTAAATAGCATGAATAGACCCTAAATATAGAGGGAAGCAAATCTCAATATTTAGGGGAACCTCCAAACCTAGAGGGAATCACTCTCTATGTTTAGTGCCAAACCTCCTAAGTCTCTTAGGGGGTTTGCCTATTTCAAAAATTAGAATTTTAAGATTAGCGCTTATAACAGGCTTTCTGCTTGTAAGGCAATCAAGCCTTCTTTTAAATAGATGAAAGAACGTAAACGTTACGATATAATAGAGCTATGCTAATCTAAGCTTAGCTAAGCTAAGCTTCAAAGAATACATAGGCCAATGGGAGACGATCGCATGAATAATAGAGAGCAAATAACGCCTGTTTATCTGATATCTGGTTTTCTGGGGAGCGGGAAGACGACGCTGCTGCGGAGGGTACTGGATTATTGCGAAGCCGCAGGTAAGCGGCCCGCCGTCATTATGAACGAACTGGGCGATATCAATCTGGACGGGCAGCTGCTAGGCGGCGGGGTCCCGATGGCGGAAATGCTGAGCGGCTGCATCTGCTGCACGATTCGGGGCGATTTGGGCCTTGAGATCAGCCAGCTGATTGATGAGCATGGACCGGACGTTATTTTTATCGAATCGACAGGCGTGGCGAATCCGATGGAAACCTTGGACGGCGTGACCGAGGCAGCCCTGTATAAGGAAATCGGGCTTCGCGGCATCATTACGGTCGTAGACGGGCCGGAGCTGCTGAACCGCGGCAGGAACGGCAAAGGGCGAACCTACAAGCTGATGCAGGAGCAAATCCGCTGCGCGACGCTGCTGCTGCTTAATAAAGCGGACAAGCTGGAGCCTGAGGAGCTGGTTGAAGCGCAGCAGCAGCTGCGGGTGCTGAACGCGCACGCTCCAATCATTGCTTCCGTCCGCTGCGCGATCGACGATTGGAGCTGGATGGATTTCGAAGCGCAGCCGGCAGCGCTTGTTCAGCCTGCCGGGGCGGCCCACGAATCGCATGCTGCGAATGAAGCGAATGGATCGCACGGCCATTCCGGCCATCATCATTCGCACGGCCATGTCATGGCCGTTACGCATTATTGGCGGGGTCCGGTGGGCAGCGCCGCGTTCGAGTCGCTGCTGTCCCGGCTGCCGGACGATATTTATCGGGCGAAAGGCATCGTAACCTTCACGGACGCGCCCAGCCGTTTCTTGTTCCAATATGCTTATAAGGAATCCGATTTTATCCGGATCGAACCGCAGGGAAAGGTGAACGACGTCGCGGTATTCATCGGGGAGCACTTCTCCGAGGAATGGCTGCTGCGCGAGCTGAAGCTGCTGGAGCAGGCAATGCCGGAACAAGGGGAAGCGGAAGAATAACGGGGGCAGAGGGTGTCGAAATTTGCGGTTAGCATGTCTATACGTTCGGGTGAATGGGTAAAATAATCCAGACGAGGCCGGCCGAGCCTGCCTCTGCATCACGAAGCGATAGAAAGGTGGCAGCAAATGTTAAGAAAATGGTTAATCCCGGCGCTTGCGCTTGCCGTGCTGACTACGGTCGCACCGGTCTGGGCGGCGAAATCGGTTTCCATACTGCCGGAGGTGATCCCGGCGGCGCAGCATCCGAAGCCGACCGAAGAGGACGGCGGCTTTATGCATCACAAAGGAAAAATGACGCGCAAAGATTTTGAAGCTTACCGTCTTGAGAAACTGAAGGAAATAGCCGCTTATTTCGGCATTAGCACGGAAGGGAAATCCGCCGAGCAGCTGAAGAAGGAAGTCGACGCCGCTAAGACGGCCAATAAGGATAAGTGGGAAGCCTTTAAGGCGGAGCATAAAGCGAAACGTCTGGAGCACCTGCGCAAAGTTGCCGAAGAGCACGGCATTGACACGGAAGGCAAAACGGCCGATCAGCTGCGCGAAGAGTTATATAAGCTGCACGGCGGAAAAGGTAAACGTCCGCATCGCCGCGAGGACTAGAATCGCGCCAGTACATGGAACAGCGCTCGGCAGGAGCTTAAGGAACAATTTTCAGGGAGTATAGTTTTTCTTTTTTCTAATGGTCGCCATTACCGTTAATTCGCCGTTTTTAGTCTCTTTCATGATTTAACGGTTGTCATAGATGCTATTTCCTTGTTTTCTAATGATTTCGGTTAATAATAGCATAGATAGCGGTGATTATAACCGTTAGGTTTTCAAGAACGGCTTTTTGGGGCGAATAGCGATTATGGCAACCGTTAGAGCTCATTGCTCAGCCGATATGTACGGTATCGTTGCCAATATACTCAAGAAGGCGGCAATCGACCAAAAACCAGAAAAGGCGGTACAGGGATGACCTCCCTGGCACCGCCATTCCTTTATTTTGACGTTTTTTTCATCAAGCGAGCTGTCTTGTTAAGTGAGCAGACCTACTTTTGAAACAGCGCCTTTTTTTGAAATTTTATACATTCAGCAAGCTCTTATATGCTGCAGCATGCGAGTTTCTCCGCTGAGAGCGGGTACAGCCGTATTACGTTTGTTATCCGTTTACTTCGCAGCCCGGGTTTTGAGCTGACAGGCGGCTGCCTTCATCCCTTTCTCATACCTCTGTCCTTTCTTATACCTCTGTCCTTACTTATACCACTGCTCTTTGTCCTTTATTATACCTCTGTCTTTTCTTATACCTCTATCTTTTCTTATACCTTTGTCATTTCTTATACCTCCGTACTTTGCTCATGCCTTGTCCCTTTTCTCTCGTACTAGCCAAATTGTCTTTTGCCATCATGGATTCTGTCCAGCATATCAGGCAACTTTGGCGATTAGCGGGGGCTAGAATGGATTTCATCCGCTGAAATAGCCGATGAGCCCTGGATTAGCGGCAAACAGCCTTGCTATCATGCTGAAAATCCATGATAGCAGGAAAAAAAAGCATGATCCGTCCCAAGTTACTGTATGAAATCCAGGATGTTCCGGTTGGGGTTCGGATTCAGCGACTGATAAGACAATATAGGACGTACTTACTCCAGCAGGCCGGCTGCTAAATCGTCCACTGGGAATGTACAATGGCGCTCACGAACCAGGCGCCGTTCGATTCCTCCAGCACTAGAATGAGGCTTTCCCAATCCATGCCTTCATACTGCGCATTGAACCCGCTGAAATAGTAATCCATGAGAAAGCCTTCCGGGAATACCTCTTGAATATTTACCGCCGCATTTCCCGTTCCCTTAATCTCATTTACACCAACCTCATCCGGCTCCATAAAATCCTGGTCATACACAAACTTCTCGTAGTACTGCTTGAACGTAAGTTCAATCGGTTCGCCCGAGCCGTCAAAGGAGCCCCAGCTGTATACGGTCTCGTCGCTCATGCCGGGCAAGCCTGCTGCCGGGAATACTTTCGCCGTTGCCGTATCGATATGCGCGTAAGGAGAAAATAACAGCCCCTTGTCAGGATGGGCGTACTCGGCGAGCTCTATCATATCCCCGTCCTTAAGCGCAAGCATAACGGCTGCCGCCGCTTCCTGCGCGGTTGCCGCTGGCGCGGGATCATCCTCTTCCTCGCCGGTATCCGCAACCTCGGGAGAGGGAGCGGGCGTTGGTGCGGAAGTCGGAGACGGCTGGCTGGTGTCCGGGTTCGTGTTCGTATTTTTATTTGTATTTGTATCTGATTCCGTGTTTGTACTTGTGTTTGTGTTTTCGTTACCGTTTCCGGTACCGTTTCCGGTACCGTTTCCATCACGGGATGTCATTCCACCGCACGCCGACAGAAGCAGAATCATCATAATAAATAGGACTAGTTTTTTCATGCATTCATCACCTCAAATTAGTCTTGTACGAGCTGGATAAATCTAGAGCAGCTCCATCATGAAGTCAGACGTGATCCGGCGGCAAAAGTTGAATAGGCGCTTGTGGAGTTTATCGCCGTCTGATAAAATGATTTTGTTCAGTAAAAATATTAACTAAATACGGAGTGTGGCATGGCGACCATTAAAGATATTGCGCAAGAAGCGGGCGTATCGGCGGCTACCGTATCCAGAGTGCTTAACAACGACGCAACGCTGGCAGTAAGCGAGGAAACGCGGGCACGTATATTCAGCATTGCCGAGCAGCTGCAGTATAAGCCGTCGAGACTGCGGAGAATGAGGAAGGAAGAGAAGCTGTCCCGTCAGCAAATCGGACTGCTGATGTGGTCGACGCTGGAGGATGAGCACAGCGATCCATACTTCTCCGCCATTCGCAGAGGCATCGAAATACGCTGCGAGGAGCTTGGGATCAGTATCGTGAAGGTACTTCGCGGCAGCAGCCGCACCGACCTGCAGCCGCTGCACGAGCTGGACGGATTAATCGTCGTCGGCTCCATTGATGAGCAGGATGTACTGCAGCTTTACCGGAACGCCAAACGGCTCGTATTCGTCAATCACTCCAAGGAGCTGAGCGACTTCGATACCGTGAAGCTGCATTTCGAGCAAGCGACGCGAGCGGTGGTCGCCCATCTCCTGCGCCTGGGGCACAAGAAGCTTGGCTACATAGGCGGGAGCGACCAAGTGCACCGGCTGAATCGTCAGGAGGCGGATATCGCGGGAATTGAGCCCCGGCGCGCCTATTTCGAGAAAGCGCTGAGGGAGCTGGACCTATTTGACGAGCGGTTCGTAATCGAGACGGAATGGTCTTCGAACGGCGGTTACGAATCGATGAACCGGCTGCTTCAGCTGGAGCCGCTGCCTACGGCCTGCTTTATCGGAAGCGATCCCATGGCGGTAGGCGCCTTGCGGGCGCTTCACGAGCATGGCGTTAAGGTGCCGGAGGAAATGGCGGTTGTCGGCTTCGACGATATTGAAATATCGGCCTTCCTTAATCCGCCGCTCACGACCGTCCGCGTCCACACGGAGCATATGGGCAGGGCGGCCGTTCAACTGCTTCTTGAGAGAATCGATGGGCGGGAGGCCGCCGTTCACATGACCATAAATACGACCTTGGTCATCCGGGAGAGCTGCGGCAGCATGCAACAGTAGACAGTCAACCCATTATTCGAAATTAAGGGAGGAAATTATTTTGGCTATACAATTCGATCAACAGCATTCCGTCTTCCATCTGCAGGCTCGCGATACGAGTTATGTCATTCATGTCACCAAGCAGGGCTACCCCGCGCATCTTTACTGGGGCCGCAGAATCCGCGGCACGCAGCTGGACCGACTGCTCGAGCTTAAGGAGCGGGCTTCCTTCTCCCCCAGTACGGACCTGGATCAGCTGGCTTTGTCGCTGGATACGCTGCCGCAGGAATACCCTGGCTACGGCAATTCGGATTTCCGTATGCCCGCTTATCAGGTTATGCTTCCGAACGGCTCAACGATTACGGATTTACGTTATGAATCGCATGAGATCTTGAACGGCAAGCCGTCGCTGGCCGGACTGCCGTCGACGTATACCGAAAGCGACGACGAGGCGCAGACGCTGGAATTGACCTTGAAGGATGCATTGACGGGACTGACGGTTATTCTATCGTACAGCGTATTTGAGCAGTTCGATGCGATTACCCGTTCGGTCAGAGTGGCGAATAACGGAACGGATACGCTGCAGCTGCTGCGGGCCTTCAGCTTAAGCTTAGACTTTGCGCATGACCGCTTCGAGATGCTTCAGCTTTCCGGAGCCTGGACGCGCGAGCGTCACGTGCACAAGCGGAAGCTTGAGCCGGGACTGCAGTCGGTCGAGAGCCGCAGAGGCTCTAGCAGCCATATGCAAAATCCGTTCGTAGCGCTTCTATCGGAAGGAGCGACGGAGGATCACGGCGACGTATACGGAGTTAACCTCGTGTACAGCGGCAACTTTACGGCTGGCGTCGAGGTCGATCAATTTCATTCGGCGCGCCTGTTTATAGGCATCAACCCGTTCGACTTTAATTGGAGGCTCGAGCCGGGCGAGCAGTTCCAGACGCCGGAAGCGGTTATGGTTCACTCCTCGGAAGGCCTTGGCGGCATGTCGCGCAGCTTCCATGACCTGTACCGTTCCCGCCTGATCCGCGGCAACTTCCGCGACCAGACGCGTCCGATTCTCGTCAACAACTGGGAAGCGACTTATTTCAACTTTAACGCTGACAAAATCGAAGCGATTGCTCGCACCGGTCAAGAGCTGGGCATTGAGCTTTTCGTGCTCGATGACGGCTGGTTCGGCAAGCGGGATAATGACACAACCTCGCTTGGCGACTGGTTCGTTGACCGCAATAAGCTGCCGAACGGCCTGGGGGACTTGGTCAGCCGGGTCAAGCGTCTCGATATGCAGTTCGGCTTGTGGTTCGAGCCGGAAATGATCTCGCCGGAGAGCGAGCTGTATCGAACGCATCCGGACTGGTGCTTGCATGTTGAAGGCCGGAGACGTACGCAGGCGAGGCATCAGCTGATTCTCGACTTGTCGCGCAAGGATGTGCAGGAGTATATCGTGAAGGTCGTGTCGGACATTTTGTCCAGCGCCCCGATTACGTATGTGAAATGGGATATGAACCGGAACATGACGGAGATCGGCTCGGCATTGCTGCCGCCTGAGCGTCAGCGGGAAACCGCACACCGCTACATGCTCGGATTATATGACGTCCTGGAGAGAATTACGAGCGCCTTCCCGCATATTTTGTTCGAGAGCTGCTCCGGCGGAGGCGGACGCTTCGATGCCGGCATGCTCTATTACATGCCGCAGACGTGGACGAGCGACAATACGGATGCGGTGTCCCGGCTCAAGATCCAATACGGCACGAGCATCGTGTATCCGGTAAGCGCCATGGGCTCGCACGTGTCAGCCGTGCCGAACCATCAGGTCGGCCGTATAACCTCGCTTGAGACGAGAGGCCATGTGGCGTTGTCGGGTAATTTCGGTTATGAGCTGGATCTTACCCGTTTCACCGCGGAAGAGAAAGAAACGGTCAAAGCGCAGGTTGCGCTCTATAAAGAGGTTCGCCATCTCGTGCAATTCGGCGATTTCTACCGTCTGCTCAGTCCGTTCGAGGGCAATGAGACGGCATGGATGTTCGTCTCCAAAGACAAGAGCGAGGCGTTCGTCGTATATGCCTCCGTGCTGCAGGAGCCGAATCCGAAGCTTAACCGCTTCCGTTTGAAGGGACTTGATCCGAAGCGCAACTATAGCCTTGACGGACAGGATGCGCACTACGGCGGCGACGAGCTGATGTATGCCGGTCTTGCGGCGCCGCAATTCCACGGTGATTATGCGAGTAAAGTCTACCGTTTCCGCGCCGCGGAATAAAGCCGGCGCATGCTAGAAAGCAGGCGTTAGAAGCCAAGAAGCCCGTTCCGGCCGGAACGGGCTTCTTGGCTATGTGCACCTGACGGTCTAGCCTATAGAGGTGGAGGCTGCTGCCGCGATAATGATAATGAAAATAATGGCATAGATACCAAGTATGATCGCCGCCCAAAGCAGGGAAGCTTTAAAATAATTTTGTTTCGACGGGTTTCCTTCGCCGAACGCCCAGACGAACATCATAATAATGTTCACGATCGGTATGATCATGATGAGCATCGTAAGCATCCATTCTTTTACGGATATAACCGGAGCGACCAGCTGATGAGGATTGTACGGGTACGGTTGATTATCTGGATAAGCCGGCGGCTGTTGATAGTTATCCTTTCATTTCTCTCCTTCGATTCGAATTGTTGTAGGCTTTAGCACAAAATTTATTATATAGAAATCGGGTTGGATTACAACCTTTTTTTGTCATTTTTAGCCTTCTATCATAAAATAGATTGTGTTTGTCCTCTATTATTTGTGAAATAATAAAGATTTTTTTGTCGAATGGAAGACTTCTTAATGAATCTATCCTTAATATTTAGAAAAGCTGTCTCTCAGTTGAAAACGGTATGATCCATGACGTAAGATCGGCATCCTTCATCCGATTTAATTCTTGACAGCATAATCATAATGAATTACCCTCAACACAAAAGACCATGATGTTATGACATTATGTGCTTATCGTTTATTTGAATTCCCCGTACGAACGGCTTTAAGCACTCTTGTTCGATCCGCTTCATGCTTGCTTGTCACCGCCTTATAAAGCGTTTAATTCAATTTCAAACCCCAAATCCTCGATCATTTGATGGTCGATCGAAATCGACTGGCCGGCCGTCGTTAAATAGTCGCCTACAAAAAGTGAGTTTGCTGCGTATAGAGACAGCGGCTGTAAGGAACGGAGATTGATCTCGCGTCCGCCTGCCACGCGAATTTCTTTTGACGGACAGATGAAACGGAATAGGGCAAGTACCTTCAACGCTTGCAAGGGCTGGGTGAGTCCCGCATTTTCGAGGGGAGTTCCTGGAATCGCATTCAAGAAATTGATCGGAATGGAGTCCGCGTTAAGCTCGCGAAGGGCATAAGCCATTTCCGTAATTTCCTGTTTAGTCTCGCCCATGCCGATAATGACGCCCGAACAGGGGGACATGCCGTGAAGCTTCACCTTTTCCAATGTTTCAACGCGTTGATCATAGGTATGGGTCGTCGTAATTAACGGATAATTAGCTTGACTCGTATTCAAGTTATGGTTGTATCGATGCACGCCCGCTTCCGCCAGTCGTTCGGCTTGTCCGTCTCTTAAAATCCCGAGGCAAGCGCATATCTTTAGCGGCATCGTGTCGCGGATTTCTTTGACCGCATCAACCACTTGATCCAGCTCTCTGCTTGTCGGGCTTCTGCCGGCAGCGACGATGCAATAAGTTCCGGCCTTACGCGCCATGGCTTCACGCGCTCCCGCAAGCAAGGTATCTTTATCGAGCAAGGTGTATTTTTCAACCGGCGCAGTCGAAACGGCGGATTGCGAGCAGTAGCCGCAGTCTTCGGGGCAAAGGCCGCTTTTGGCGTTGATGATCATGTTCAGCTTCACTTTTTTGCCAAAAAAATGTTTTCTCACTTGAAAAGCAGCCTGCATGAGCGGCAATACCTCATCATTATCGGCATCGAGCACCGACAATCCCTCCTCCAACGTTAAGCATTCCCCCTCTAATACCCGGTTTGCCATTAGATCCCATTTACTAGCTGCTGTATTTCGTTCCATCGCTATCATCCTCCCATTCGTGCGGCGAGCGTTCCGCGGCAGCGATTAAATCTTGAAGCGTTAGAGCCACGCCTGCCTGCTTGGCAGCCAGCAGCGGCGAAAGCGGAGCTTGAACGTTAGCCATATCGAAGAAAAACCGTCATAATAAGCGCGTCCCTGAACGTCGTACAGCTTGATGCCTTTACCGTGTTCGATACTAAGAGGATCAGAGACATTGTAATCTTTCATTTGAGTAAAAGGATGCCATAAATGATCCCTATCAACAGCGGCAAGCCTTTCGTATTCCGTTGCCACAACCTATCACCATCCGTCAACCCATACATCATTAATTGTTAACCATTTTTTTAGATTTAGGTTAACAATAAGATGACGCCATTCTAGCAGATCAGAATTTTCCTGTAAAGAGAATTAAATCCTAGAGGTCCTCGGACCGGATACGGAAGTCATAAACTAAAAAAGCTGAAGTGTATGGCTAAGCATTGGAATGACGCGTATAGGATTCAGCCGAACTGGGAAAATAAGAGGATGTTTCTGTCAAACAATTGAGGCTGCAGCATCAATATCGAGGAGGAGCAGGCTGATATGACTGAAGGAAAGAAGATCGCCTTTTTGCTCGCGGACGGCTTTGAGGATTCCGAGATGATGAACCCGTACGATGAAATGGTAAAGAACGGTCATGAGATTGTAATTATCAGCTTGAATAGTAACGAGCTATTGAAGGGGAAGAAAGGTACGGTCTCCTATACGTCGCATCTCGGGATCAAGGAAGCGAACGCGAAGGATTATGCCGCCGTCATCATCCCGGGAGGGGATTCGCCTGCGCATCTGATGAATGATGCCGATGTCCAAAGCTTCGTAAGGCAGGCCGATCAGGCCGGTATTACGATAGCGGCAATCTGTCACGGTCCGCAAATATTGGCCGCAGCCGGCCTGTTGAGAGGCAGAACGGCTGCCGCCTATCCGGGTATTTCCGCCGAGATCGAAGCGGCCGGCGGTCATTATGTGGATCAAGAGGTTGCGGTAGACCGCAATTTCATAACGTCCCGTACGCCGAAGGACGAGCCGGCTTTTATCAAGGAGACGCTAGAGCGCCTGGGCGTTAACGCCTGGTAGCGGTGCGGAGGACATGCTGTGTATAAAGAAGCCGTATGGAGAGACGTACCCCGTACGGCTTCTTCTTATGTCGGGAGTAACGGGAGGTCTGCGGAACCCTGCTTGTTTGCATATGGATAGGTGCCCGAATACGGCAAGACCGCTTTGATGAGTTCAAAGCGGTCTTGACTATTATATAAAGGCTAGCTGCCGGATTTTTTCTGCAGGAGCCGCTTTAGCTCTTCATCTACAAGCGCGCTGCGCTGCTCGCGCTGCATGTCGGCGGCAGGCAGGCCGGTATTCGCGCCATCGCCATAAGGCTTTCCAGCAAGCTCGCGCGCCGCTTCCCATTCCATCACCTTCTGTTCAATTCGCTCGAAGCCTCTGGAAGCGGAGCTTTCGCGGAGCGAATCTGGGGACGAATAACCGTGCGATCCGCCTGTTTTCTGAACGCGCGAGATAAGCTCCGTACGCTTGCTCTGCAGCCTCGTCCGTTCTTCCTTCAGCGTCTCTGCACGCTGCCCCAGCTCGAGCGCGGCTTGCTTGGCAAGCTGCAGCAGTCTTGCTGTTTCTGCCGCCTGCTCGAGATACAGCAGCTTCGATTCAAGCGCCGTACGCGCTTCCGCTTCACGATCCCCGGACGCGGCTTGCTCGGCTTTGCTTTCGTAGTAGTCCGCATGCCCGTTCTGCTCGGCCAGCTTCGTCTCCAGCATGCGTTCCTGAGCTTGCTGCTTCAGCATAGCGCGTTCCGTTCCTGCGATTTCCTCGTCCAAATCTCTTAAGTAATGATTAAGCATCATAACCGGATTTTCGATTTTATCCAGCATTTCATTGGCCGCTGCTTTCGTCATGCTGACCATGCGTTGTAAAATTCCCATTTGATCATCTCTCCTCGAATTATAATCTTTCTCTTACGTTTTAGTAATGATTGCTAAAATTGAAATCGTTGTAAGGCGCCTTCGGTACGAACAACGTAATGATAAAGTATGCCAGTATGACCGTGCCGAAGCTAAAGAGCGCGGCAATGGCGGTTAGCAGTCTGACAATGGTCGGATCAACGCCGAGCCAATGGCCTATGCCTCCGCAAAGACCGGTAATTTTGCTGTCCGTAGTTGAACGAAATAGTTTTTTCATTTCCAATCATCCTTTCGTGTGGCTCATCTATGACTTTATTGTAGTACGGGTTGGAGGCGCCCGTAACGGTCCCCGGTCCATTGCCCGTGCTGGCCTTTAGGCGGGGATTATGTACGACGGATGGCGGGGACGCCGGATTTAGGCGCGGTAGATCTGCAGGTGCGGCCACGTCTCTCCCATGCTTGTCATGCTTGTCAAACTAGTCCGCATAATTGGTCAAGTCCCCTCATAGACATGTTATCAGCCAGTAAAAAACTATTGTTCAGAGGGGATGATCACATGCGTCGCATAACATGGACCGCGGCAATTTTATTGTGCTTTTCTTTAGTGTTAGCCGCTTGCGGAACGAAGGACGCCGAGTCCGTGGTGAAGGAGCTCGACAAGGTAGTGAGCAGTATGGAAAGCTATCAGGGAAGCGGGACAATGACGCTGAATACGAGTCAGCAGCCGCTTGAATACAAGGTTGAGGTATCGTATCAGAAGCCGCAGTACTACCGCATTAAGCTGACGAATGAGGAGAAGGATATTACGCAAATCGTGCTTCGCAATGACGACGGCGTATTCGTGCTCACGCCGAAGCTCAATAAAGTGTTTCGCTTCCAAAGCGACTGGCCGCAAAATCAAGGCCAAGTTTACTTATACCAGACATTGATCCAAAGCATCCTGGTCGATAACTCAAGACAGTTTGTCGTTGATGAGGACGCGTATGTTTTTGACGTAATGGCAAACTATAACAACGGCTCCTTAGCCCGCCAAAAAATTTGGCTGAACAAATCGGATTACAAGCCGGTTCAAGTAGAAGTCAGCGATGCGAACGCCGCCGTGATGGTGCAGGTGAAGTTCGACAGCTTCGAATTCGGTCCGAAATTCGACAAGGCCGTATTTGAAACGGAAGCGAATATGAAGGCGGAGCCTTCCAGCCAATCGACTGACGAACCGACCATGACGCTGCCGGAGCAAGAGGGCGACGACGCGGCGGCCGGCAACGCAGACAACAATGCGGGAGACAATGCGGCAGCGCCTGAAGACAGCGCGGATGCGGGCGGCAATGACCGAGAGGGCGAAGCGGTTGTAGATGGAGACGATCAGGTGGACAACAGCGGCAAAGACGATGAGAATACGGAGGATGACGCCTCGGCCGGAACGGAAGAGGAATCAGACTTTACGGCGATGAAGCCTTCCTATCTCCCTGAAGGCGTAAGCGAGCAGGACATGGTGGATATCGTGTACGGCGGCAATCCCGGCCTGATGATCCGTTATACGGGCGACTACAGCTACACGCTTATTCAGACCGAGCCGAAGGATCTGGCGGCAACCTATACGCCTGGCATGCTGGTTAGTCTGGGCTTTACGATGGGCGAGCTTATCAGCGGGGAAGAGCAGCAAACGCTCATCTGGACATACGAAGGGCATCAATTCCGTCTGGCGAGCGCGAATTTGCCTGAAACCGAAATGATTAAGATCGCGCAATCGGTACAGGGTGAAATCGGGAAATAACGCGGGAGAGCAGACGAATTTCCAAGACGTACTAACCAATTCCGGCGCTTCCTTCATTGACAGTCTCGGCAGCAGGGTTTAACATTATTTCTATTAATGTTTGCTGCTCGGACTGTTAGGGTTATGGCTGCCAGATGAGGAGAAGGTGAACGGCTTGGATTTGTTTTATCGCCCCACATGGGTTGAAATATCATTAGACGCTCTTAGACATAATTTACAGGAATTCCGCGGCGCAATGCCGCAGGACTGCAGGCTTATGGCTTCGGTCAAGGCGAATGCCTACGGGCACGGCGCAGTAGAGGTAGCGCGCGAAGCGGAGCGCTTTGGCGTAGATTATCTAGGAGTCGCTTTTCTGGACGAAGCGTTGCAATTGCGGAAGGCAGGCATCCGAACCCCGATTCTCGTTCTAGGTTTCGTGGCTCCGGATGCTTTGTCTGTCGCAAGGGATAGCGATGTAACGATTAGCTTATTTCGTAAAGATGTTATTGAAGCCGCAGCAAAGCTTCCGTTGGATGAAACAGGTAAGAAGCTGAAGGCTCATATTAAAATCGATACAGGCATGGGACGGCTCGGCGTTCTGGGGAAGGATGCGGCGATAGCCTTTATAGAGGCGGCTTTGAGCGTGCCGCAGCTTATGATCGAAGGCATGTTCACGCACTTCGCCAGCGCGGATGAGGCTGACAAAACCTATACGAAGCTGCAGGTTGACCGATTTCGGGAAATTACCGATTACATGGAGAAGAAGGGAATTTCGATTCCGATCATTCATGCCGCCAACAGCGCTGCCGGCATCGATACGCCGGATTGGGCAGGCGGTATGCTGCGTCTCGGAATCAGCATGTACGGCTTGTATCCATCGGTGGAGGTTAACCGTCAGCGTATTAAACTTGAGCCTGTGATGGCGCTAAAGACCGAGGTCGTGATGGTCAAGAACGCGCCTGAGGGATGGGGAATCAGCTATGGCACCCGGTATAAGGCGGAAGAGGGAGAAAGGATCGGAACCTTGCCGATCGGTTATGCCGACGGTTACAGCCGCATGCTGACAGGGAAAGCCCATGGACTTGTACGCGGCGTGAAAACGCCGATTCGCGGTACGATTTGCATGGATCAATGTATGATCTCGTTAGATTCTGTCGCTGCAGGAGCTGGTGATGCGCCTGTCGAGACCGGCGAGGAGGTCGTGCTAATCGGCCGTCAAGGCGATGCGGTTATTACGGCAGAAGAAGTGGCTGATCAGCTTGGAACGCTTAACTATGAAGTAACCTGCATGCTGGCCAATCGAGTGCCAAGGGTATATGTGAAAGGCGGCCGGATTGCCGCTGTCCGTAACCCCTTAGCTTAGCGATCGCGGTTGGAAATTGTTACAACCTGTATTTTTTGAGCAAATGAAGAGGATTTTTGCCAAAAAGCACGAATTAGTATGGCAGGGCATCTATAGGGACTATACATGTAAACATACAGCATAAATGATATACGACGATCATAGATATGTTGAAGTATAGCGACGGCATTATATTGTCATAATGTGTATAAGGGGATTGGAAAAGTTTTGGGGGTGCGAGTTCGGTGGCCAATGTACAAAATACCAAGAGGATCATGATTAGCCTGCCAGACCATTTGCTGGAGGAGGTTGACGGAATTGTGGCCAAAGAAAACTCCAACCGCAGTGAATTTATCCGGCAAGCCATGAAATTGTATCTGGTAGAGCGCAAAAAACGTCAAATCCGGGAATCCATGCAGCGCGGGTATATGGAAATGGCGAAAATTAACCTGAACATGGCCTCGGAAGCTTTTCAAGCGGAGGAAGAAGCAGACCATACGTTAGGCCGTCTCGTTAGCGGGGTGTAGAGGTTGATCGTAAAACGCGGAGATGTGTTTTTTGCGGATTTATCGCCAGTTGTCGGATCGGAGCAAGGCGGCGTTCGTCCCGTGCTTGTCATTCAGAATGATATCGGCAATCGTTTCAGTCCGACGGTTATCGTGGCTGCCATCACGGCACAGATTCAGAAAGCGAAGTTGCCTACCCATGTGGAGATGGACGCGGCCGCACATGGCTTCGATCGCGATTCCGTCGTGCTTCTCGAGCAGATCCGGACGATTGACAAACAGCGGCTGACCGATAAAATTACGCATTTGGACGATGAAACGATGCGTAAGGTTGACGATGCCTTGTTAATCAGCGTTGGGTTAATCGATTTTTAATGAAAAAAGCTGTTTGGCGCGTTGAAGGGATTGCCTTTAAGCTAAATGGCTTTTTTTGTCGATTATCACTGAAAATTGATGCAATTAGGAAAAAAAGGATAGACAAACGAAATGTGGATTTGCTATTATGGATTCAATTGATAGTTGAACTCATATAAAACGAGCACTATTTATGCGAAGAACGCACTCAGCAAGCCTTAGGTGGCTGCTGATGCGTTCTTTTTTTTATGCTCGGAGAGGAGCGGGGATGAACAGGAGAAGGAATGCCATCATTAGCTTAACGGCCGCAGTACTGTCCGGCTGTCTCGTTTATGGCATGCATAAGCTCCAGCGCATGCAGATCGAGCAGCAGGAGACGGTTGCCGTGCTTGTGCCGAAACGATTTATAGGTGCGGGAGAGAGGCTGCAGGAGAAGGATTTGGAGTATAAAATGATGCCCCAGGCGGCTTTTAACCCGGAGATGCTCGTGGATTCCGGACAGGTAGAGGGAAAGGAGACGGTCATACCGCTGGGCCAGGGCGAACCGATTTTGGATTGGAAGGTGGATCGTTATTATTTGCAGCCCCGGCGGAGCGAATCAACCTTTCAAATTCCTAAGGATTATATCCGCTCGATCTCGAACGGAATAAGAGCGGGTGACAGGGTGCTTCTGTATGCATCGGGTGAGGCTTCGCCTTCCAAGAGGCTTTTTGAGGAGGCTGTGGTTGTCTCATCGGTCAAGACGTCGGGGAACCTCGAGATCGATAATGTCGAGAATCCGAACCTGCTCTCACTGGCGGAAGGGAATAAAGAGCAGATGTATGCGTCCAGACGCGACGCCAACGGAATGATCGAATACTTGAATTTAAATTTATCGGAAGAGCAGTGGCTCCATATCGATGGTTTATGCAAGAGCGGGGAAATTAAACTGGTCGTTGCTTACAGCCCGGAATCTCTGGATGTACCGGTTCGGAAGGAGGCGGATGAGCCGTGAACGGATCCGCCGCGCCTCTAGTCGCCTTTATTGGCACCACACCGAATATTGGAACGACGGCAGCCGCATTCGCGGCGGCCTATCGCTTGGCGGAGGCCAGCGGCAAATCGATCGGGTATTTATGCCTCAATCTGAAGAGCGCGAAGATCCACCGATACTTAGGCGTTATTGAGCCGACAGTTACGCTGGACAAGCTTCGTCCGGACCTCCGTTCTTATTCGCTGACGGCGGATAAGCTCCGGAGAGCGGCGCATGCCGTACAAGGACGGCCCAATCTTCAGGTCTTGTTCGGAAACTTCGTGAGAGACCAGGCCGAATATTTCACACCGGAAGAAGCCGATCATTTGCTAACTGCCGCAGAGCAAGCCTTTGCGATGGTCGTGCTGGACGTAGGCGCTTATTGGGACAATGCGGCGACGATTTGCGCCATGCGCAGGGCAAGCTCGCGCATTCTCGTGACGACTCCCGCGCTGTCTCACTTTCAAGAGGACGGGCGCCGTTGGATCGGACAAGTATCTCCTTTATTCGGGGTGGCACCCGAGCAATATGATTTGATTACGATTAATGGTCCTTGGAGAAATGGAGGTTATCAGATGAAGCATATTTGCAAAGAGTTGGGTACTGCGCAGCTCGGGCAATTTCAATTAAGCGAGCCGGTATTCAGCCAACTGGACAGCGGCACTTACGCAGGCTGGCTCCGCAGCGACGCGCTCGGCAAGCAAGCGATGCGCGAGCCTGCCAAGGCTCTCATGCAGCGTCACGGCATAAGGGGGTTGCCGCCGGTCCTATCGGTTCAGCCCTGGTACCGCAAGCTGCTTACTCACCGTAACGGGACCAGCTCATGATGGCGCGGGAGAATCGCTTTTCGCCCTCCGAGTTTGCTGCACAGATGAAGGCGGAACGGATGCTGCGGGAGGAAGAGGGAGCTGCATTAATTGTCCCGAGAGATGCTAATGTCGAGTTCGCGAGGCTTGCCGACGATATGAGAACCTATCTAAGCGCGCCGCATGGGCTTGGCGAGGAAGAGAGAAAACGATACGGTGAAACGTTGAATCGTGCCGTTCTCGGTTATTCGCAGGAGAGAGAGCAGGTGCTTGCGGTCATATCGGACCGATTGATCAGACTTCGAATCCATGAGGCGACCGGCATGCAGCATCCTTATCAATCGCTGGCGGAGGCGCTGTTCGCGGAGGTCATCGGTCTTAACGTGCTTGAATTGATTCTTGCGGATAAAGAGGGGCTGGAGGAAATTCAAGTGGTCGGCGAACGGATTTTCATTGTGAGGGACGGAGTGACGAGACCGTACGCATACCGGTTCGACAGCGTACGCGAGGTCGAGCGCGTACAGCAAAATTTAGTTTTGTTCAATAATGACCGCATTAATCCGCGAAAGCGGTGGGCGGAAGTGATGCTGCGCGACGGCTCGCGAGTCACGATGACCGGCTTCGGCTTTACGGCATGCCCAACCCTGACGATCCGCTTCTATACGGTGCGAAGCTTTAGTCTGCAGACGTTAAGCTCCTCCGCTTACAGAACGATGAATGCGAAAGTGATGAGCATGCTGAAGGCGATACTGGCGGCAAGATTCAATATCGTCATCATTGGAGCGACGAATTCGGGCAAGACGAATCTGATGAAAGCGCTCATTGCCGAGCTCCCGGATGAAGAGCGGATCATCACGATCGAGGGCAGGTTCGAAATGATGCTCGGCCGCGATTTTCCGGCCAAGAACGTTGTCGAATACGAGACGGAAGAGGATGATCCATATCACCGTTCCGATCAAGCCTTCAAGCTCGCGCTAAGACAATCGCCGCAGCGGATTATCCATGCCGAGATCCGCGATGTCGATGCGAACATTTACGTTCGGGCTTGTACGAGAGGCCACTCCGGCAGTATGACGACGGTGCATGCGAACAGGCTGGAGGATGTTCCGGAAGCGATCACGGATATGTGCATGCTTGACGGGCGAGGGATGAATGCCGAAAGGCTCACGAAGCGCATTACCCGGTACGTTACGGAGATCGGCATTGAAATGAGCTATTTGAACGGGCGAAGAGTCGTCAGCCGGATCGGCGAACTGTTCTGGAAAGATGGGCAGGCTCTCGTTCGGGATTGGGTGAAATTCGACGTTATGCAAGGCGAGTGGATTTTTCCGGCCCAGCCGTCAGCGAAGGCGGAGGAACGAATGGCCGTGCAGGGTGCCTTGCATGAGTAAGCTTTCGACCGCAGCGGCAGCCGCTTTATTGTTCGGTTTGTTATTTATTGCGTTATATCACTTGTTTATCATGTGGTCGCAGGAACATTCGCTTCGCAGCAAGTTAACTTACTGTACGAAGAACGGTTTGCGTTACAGGCTTACTGAACGATTCAAGCGTTACGAGCGTCCGCATCGGCATTTGTCGGAGTTAATAGAAACGCTCCAATGGAAAATATCGCCGGTAAACTTTGTTTGGCTTTCCTGTTTGCTTCTGCTCTCCGGGATTGCGTCTGGAGGAATCTTCTTTCAAAGCGCCAAAGGCACGCTTCTATTTGGCGGGCTGCTTGGCGCCGTGCCCTATACAATGATGCGGGCAACGTTAGTTCATCGGCGTATGCAGGCGCAAATGGATTTTTTGCCTGCCGTAGAGCTTTTCTACCAATGTTATCTTGTGACGGGTGAACGGCAGGTCCGGATCGCGCTGCAGCGGACGGTCGAAGAGAGAAGATTGCTTGGGCCGATGCAATCCGTATTCGAGCAGCTGTATCGCAATCTGTCTGTTCGCGGGGACGATGACGCGAGCATGCGTCTGTTTTCTTCGTCGCTTGGGCATTTATGGGCCGATTACTTCGTTAATATTCTGCGTGTGGCGTTAGTGGAGGGAGTATCCATTTCCGACAGCTTAAGGGAGCTTCTTAACGACATGCGCAAGGCTAGACTGGCGAACGAGCAGGAGAGAAACCGGCTGCTGGAAATCCGAGTCGCCAACTTCTCGCCGCTACTGTTTGTGACTTTGTTCATCGCTATCAATCTTCGTTACAACAAGGACAATTCGTACTTTTATTACGTCATTGATCCGCAAGGCAGAGATATGCTTCTCAATGCGGCGGTGCTTATATTCGCTTCTTTTCTGATGGGGCTGTGGCTGTCGCGCAAAAAAATGTAAGGGGGATCTGAATGTACGATTGGGTGGAAAGCGTGATCCGGATAGCCGTGCTCGCAGGACAATTCGTGTTCGGCGCGGCGGCAATTTACGCCATCTTGTCCTTGCTGCCCAGACGCCCGGCCAGGTGGAAGCATCTTGCCGTATTAAGCTGGCGAACCCATGCCGTGCCGGCCGGCTGGCTGAGGCTGCTCCGCATCGCCAGGCAAGCGCCGACCTTCATGGAGAGAGAACTGCTGCTGGCCGGCTGCGGTGTAACGGCGGATGCGGGATGGTATGTATTCACCAGACGGCTTCTGCTGATCGTTGTAAGTTTGTTCATTCTTATCGTCGTTGTGCTTCACGGGCGGTTAAACGGGCTTATCCCTTTGGCATATAGCGGTCCGGGGTTACTGCTCCTGCTGCTGCTGATTTATAACGATTTGGCCTGGCTGCGGGCTATCCGCAAAGTCCGGGCGCTGCAAATGACGAAGGAAATATTCGTTGTCAGCAATCAGCTGCTTTACCTGTCGGACTCTTCGCTGCATATTCATGCGAAGCTGGCGCGCTGCGTGCCGTTTACAAGAGCGATGCGCGGCGATCTGGAGCGGCTTCTTGCCGAGTGGTATCACGATGCGGGCTCCGCCCTGCAGCGGTTCAAGCAGCGGATCGGCACCGATGAGGGACTAAGCTTTGTCGAGACGCTTGATGCGCTTAGAATGCATGAGAGCCGGCAATATTACGAGCTGCTCCGGGTGAGGATCGGGGATTACAAAGAAAAAATCGAGCTTGCCAAAGAAAGCCGCAAGGAATCAACCTCCTATGTTTTGTTCGTCATCGCGGGCATCCCGATTTTATATACCTTTCAGGTTTTTATCTATCCATGGGTAAAGGAAGGGCAGAAGCTGTTCCAATCGCTCAACTAACGGCTGACCGAATACGAAGGGAGGTGTCTGCATGCGTAATATATTAATGACCGTCATGATGCTGGTCGTCGTTATCGTCCTGTTCAATACGATCATCGCCAAAGATACAACGGGAACGAGGAGCCAGATCGAATCGCAAGGGACTGCGGCCAACACAAAAATTAGCCAGCTGCTCCCATAATGTAAAATGACGCGTGAGCAAAAGAAGACGGAGGTACCGCTAATGAGAAGCATACTTATCACGCTGCTGCTGCTTGTAACCGTTATTCTCCTTTACCTGGAGATAGCAGAGGGAGATACGGGGATGAATCGGCAAGTAAACGAAGCCGGCAGGGCGGTTAGCGACCATATCAGGAGCATGAGTCCATGAAGCAGCTGCTCATTTTTATATTGTTTGCTGCCATGTTGTGCTGGCTGATGTTCTCGCCGATTTATAAGCATGTGCTCATTGTCAGGCAGGCGGTGCTGCAGCAGGAGGTTGATTATTTGCTTGAAGTCGGCGCGAGCGGAAGCTACGGCTATATAAGCCCGGCGATGATGGAGGATTCAAGAGACAGGCTGGGGCGCTTCGGCATGCAGCCTGCCGACGTCGTCTTCGAGCTGTCGGCGACAAGCGGCGTCGACGCTTCGAATCCATATGCGCCTGTGCTTCGCGGAGAAGGCATTTCCTTAACCATGAGCTACCCGTACGAGAATTTGTTCGATATTGATCGTTTAATCGGCCTGGCGCCGCCGCTGCCCGGGGAGAGAATGAAAGCGTTCGGAATGAAGATGAGCGAGTATGTGCCTTAGACGGGGAAGGAGGTTGAACCGATGTATAAGCTGGTATTGATCGTTATGATGATGTCGGCGTGGGGCTCGGTTCATCTTCTGCAGGTTGAGGAGGAGATGGCGATGCAGACCTTATTTCTGGGCAAGCATGCGGTTAACCGGGCGGCACATGCCGCGGCGCAGCAGCTCGATCCGGAGGCGCTTGGCGAAGGGGTGCTGCGAATTGCCCCCGGCTTGGCGGAAGAGGCGGCAGTCCGGTTTTTACGGGGGAATTTACTGATCGATTCGTCGGGAGCCCCGCTGCCGGAATCCTTTCTAAGGCACCCGCTGGAGGTTCTTGTCTTTGAGGTGATCAATGCTGAACGGACTTTTCCATATACGTATCGAAACGATGTATACCAATATGAAGTTACGTTAGAGCAGCCGGGAATTGTTATGATCGTTCATGTCGTATATCCGCGGGCTTTTCGTGTACTTGAACCCATTGAATGGAATATTAAGGGGGCGGCTGAGCTAACGGCAGGTTGACGTTAAAATGGAAAATTGGTGTAATAGGGGGAGGGATTTCATTTAGGAGTTGATCTTTGAGGATATGAACATTGGAGCGGATATTCCCGCCGGACTGGTACGGCAGCGAATCGAGGATTTGCAGGCCGTGATGCGGCACGAACAGCTTGACGCTTTTCTTATCACGCAGAATGTTGATCTTTATTATTACAGCGGCTCCATGCAAAATGGCTATATGTTTATTCCGAGCATCGGCGAGGCAACCTTCTACGTAAGGCGCAGCGTTCAGCGCGCAAAGCTGGAAACGGCGGTACGGGTAGCCGAACTAGGTGCTTTTCGCCGTTTCGGGCAGACGCTCCGGCAGGATTATGGCGCGTTATTTCGGCTAGATGCCGCGCTGCGCATAGCGGCTGATCTGGATGTGCTTCCTGCGCAATCCTATGTGAAGCTTACGGAGGTTCTCAGTCTAGACGGTCAAAGCGCGCTTGTAGACGGTTCAGCCCATATCCGCAGGCAGCGGATGATTAAATCGGCATGGGAGATTAGCCGAATCGAATCGGCTGCCCGGGCCGTTGCCGAAGCACTGGAGGCATCGCTTCCGGAGCTTCGCGAAGGAATAAGCGAGCTGGCCTGGATGGCGCGCGTCGAATATGAGCTGCGGATCCGGGGACATATCGGCATGATGCGAATGCGCGGGTATAATCAGGAAATTACGACAGGCATGGTCATATCGGGAGCTGCGGCAGCCGTTCCGACTTATTTTGACGGGCCAGCCGGAGGGCTTGGCCTGGGCGCGGCGTCGCCGCAGAGCGTCAGCCGGTCGCTCATCCAAAGGAATGAACCGATATTAATCGATATCGGCTGCTGCATTGACGGCTATGTCATTGATCAGACGCGCACCGCTGTCATTGGAGCCCTTCCGGAAAATTTGATGAGGGCCTATGAGGTTTCGGAGGCATTGATCCAGGCAGCGGAGAAAGAGATGCTGCCGGGCACCCTATGCTCCAAGCTGTATGAGGATGCGCTGGCAACCTGCGCTGCAGAAGGGCTTTCCGCCCATTTTATGGGCTTCGGCGCGGATCAGGCTAAGTTTCTGGGGCATGGGATCGGACTGGAGATTGATGAATGGCCCGTGCTGGCCAAAGGATTCGACATCCCCCTTCAGGCGGGTATGGTTATCGCGGTAGAGCCAAAGTTTACGTTTCCGGGTCAAGGTGTGGTAGGCATCGAGAACAGCTATTTCATTACAAATCAAGGACCGCAGGCTCTGACTCGTTCTAAAACGGGGCTTATCGTGCTGCCATAACGATTAGGGAGGATTTCCAAATGGATCGTGAACTAACGCAACGGCTGCATCGCGATTATATTACGGTATATCGGATTAGCTGGCTTATTACGCACGGAATATTTTTTGTAATCATTGCGTTGTACTTTGTATTTTCACTGATGTGGGAATGGACGTTATGGCCGGGTTGGATTGCCCTGACCCTATTCATCATCACTTTCATTTTATTTACATGGATCATTCCGCAAATGATCTATAACCGTTTCCAATATGAGCTGTTTGAAGACGAGCTGGAAATACAGAAGGGACTTATCTTCCTGAGCAATGTGCTTGTTCCGATGGTTCGTGTTCAGCACGTTGAGCTGGAGAGCGGCCCGCTCATGCGAAAGTATGATTTGGCGGGCGTCTCGATCGTAACTGCTGCGACTACGCACAAGATCAGCGGCTTGAAGCTTACCGAAGCGCAGCAGCTGAAGCGGAGAATCGGTCTATTGGCTAAGGTGGATGACCAGGATGAATGAGCGCCGCACGCTTCATCCCATTTACATTTTATTCGGCTTGTTGAACACGATCCGGGGGTTCATTCCTTTTCTATTGATTGCCTTAATCAAAGGGACGGAATGGGGGGAGCTGCGTTGGTACTGGTACGCCGGCGCAGGTGCGCTGGCCGTTGTTATTTTGTTGTTCAGCGTTCTGGAGTGGAGGAACTTTGGCTTTTGGCTCGAGGCGGACCGGATTATTATTCGAAGGGGCTTCTTGTTTCGGGACGAGAAGACGATTTACTACAGCCGCATTCATTCGGTCAACGTGGAGCAGCCGCTCATTCAGCGGCTGCTCGGTGTCGCCCAGGTAAAAATCGAGACGCCCGGAGGCAGCAAGAAGGCGGACGGCATTCTGCCCGCCCTCTCGATGACGGAAGCCGGCAACATTCAGCTTGTGCTTAGAGGGCATGCCAATGCTCAGGGCGGACAACCGCCGGAGCCGGTTTCGGAACAAGCAAGAGAAGCGTCTGACGTGATGAATAAGCAGGTGGAGGCTGTAAAGGCATCAACCGCAGCGACGCCGGAACCCGCGGGGCCGTCTTTCCAACTGAGTCCTGCTCAGCTGTTCCAAGCCGCAGCGACTTCAATGAATTTTGGGCTCGTGGCCGCTTTTATCGCAGGTTTATATTCGTTTGCCGATGATTTTATTGACGCGCTGCTTCCGGATCGATTTTTTGAGAATGTGATGGAGGATTCGGTGAGCATGATGCCGGGTTATATCATTATTGCAGTAATCGCTCTGATCGGTATCGCTTTCGCGTGGCTGCTGTCCATTGCGCTGTATATATTGAAGTATAGCGGCTTCTCGGTCAAACGGCACGGCAAGCAATTAACGGTATCCTACGGACTTCTGGAGAAAAAATCGTTTGTCTTCGATCCCAAAAAAGTGCAGGCCGTCATCGTAAAAGAAGGCATGCTCCGCCAAGCGATCGGATATGCGGAAATCCAGCTGCAGATCATATCGTCCGATAAGAAGGAGCAGCTTATACTGCATCCTTTCCTGAAGCGGGCCGATGTGTCCGCTGTGCTTGCCGCGTTCGTCCCGCAGCTGAAACTGCCCGCGAATACCGATTTGGCGGGAGCGCCGAAGCGGGCGCTGCTCTATTACGTCCGGATCGAGTTGCTTGTCACCTTGGCATTATGCGCGGCTTTAATCCTATGGCTGAAGTCTGCAGGCTTATGGTCGCTCCTACTTGTTCCCCTCGTTTTCGCTTGGAGAATGAGCTGCCATCGCGCGGCAGGCGTAGCGCTTAAGGAGGGCCAATTAACCTTGCGCAACAGGTACCTGTCCCGGTCAACTTATTTAATTCGACGCCCGCAGATCGTTACGATGCGGGTGAACCGCTCGGCCCGGCAGCAGCGCCGGAGGCTGCTCACGCTATCGGTGCATGCGATGGGGAGCCCGTTCGACTATCGGGTTGCCTGTCTGGACCGTACCGACGTAGAGCCGGTATGGCACTGGTACAGCCGCAGCCATAGAAATCAGTAGGTTCTCTGCCTACAACCGCAGGAGAAATCATCTTCTGCGGTTTTTTTTGCAAAAAAAAACGGTCAGCAATGAACGAAACGGCAAGCTTGAGCGTCATAGCTATAACCGCATCAAGGAAAAGGGGGCATACACGCGCGTGTATGACGAGACAAGACTCATTAAGAAAGCGGTTCGCGGCGATTCGCTGGCGCTCTCCGAGCTGCTTCGGCAGCACTATGCTTTTTTGTATCAATATACGCTTAAGATCACCATGAACAAAAACCGCGCGGAGGATATTACGCAGGAAACGATGCTGAAAGCGATAGAGAAAATTGCGTCCTTCCAAGGAAAAGCGAAATTTTCGACATGGCTGATTACGATCGCATCCAGACTTTACGTCGACCGGATCAGACAAATGGAGCGGGAGAAGCAGTGGCTGCAGGAGGAAAAGTCGCTCCACGGCATCCGCTATGAATCGTTTCGCCGGATGAACGATTGGCCGGAGGCGCTTCAGGCGCTCGGTGAATTGAACAGCGAGCTTCGAATACCTGTTCTGCTCAAATATTA
Source organism: Paenibacillus harenae DSM 16969 (assembly GCF_000422465.1). Classification (GTDB taxonomy): domain Bacteria; phylum Bacillota; class Bacilli; order Paenibacillales; family Paenibacillaceae; genus Pristimantibacillus; species Pristimantibacillus harenae. The sequence goes on from NZ_AULV01000019.1 coordinate 155,955, forward strand.
TTACGGCTATGCGCAAGAGGAAATCGCGAAGATGCTGGACATTCCCGCCGGCACGGTAAAATCAAGACTGCATAACGGCTTAAAGCAACTGCGGAAGGAGCTAACGATCAATGAAGAAGAAACCATCGAATAGTCCCGATGATCAGCAGTGGTTCGACGAGCGACTGGGGGACGCGATTCGCCGTTTTGATGAAAACCATTTGCCGGAGACTGCGGAACTGCAGGCATTCGAGCAGCTTGTGCTAGCGCATAAGCAGGGGCTTAAGAAAAAGCTGTGGAAGGAACTTTTGTTGTTCTGGCTGACTTCATGCTTTATTTTCGGCTCTATGATGTGGGTTTTGGAGCAGAACTGGGTTGGGTTTCCGGTTATGCAAGCCGTTATCGCTGCGGGTGGAATCATCATTGCTTTGATGAAGTTCGGGAATAGGACGGGGATCAAATGGAAGAGCTAGATGCTTTGCCCTTATGGCAATGGGCCTTACTTATCGCCGTACTGGTCACGCAGTCGACCTGGTTATTCATTGATGCGAGGAAACGAGACAGCATGCCTTGGTTTTGGGGGATATGGGGATTGATTCAGGTGCCGATGCCCATTGTTTGTTACTTCATTTTTGTCCGCAGCGGGTGGTTCAGCAGAGGAAAGGGCAGAGCGGGGAGAAATCGGAAGAATAAGCGGATCGAGTAAAATTAACCGCAAAAAGGGGATTTGAAGATGAACGATCAGTTTGATACTTCACAGCTATTGGCTATTATTGCGCCGGTTCTGGTCATCCAGTTGATTCTGGTCATTATCGCGCTGGTGCTCTGCGCTAAAGCGGAGCAAACGAGAGGACCGAAGTGGATGTGGGTTTTAATTATTTTATTCGCTAATATCATCGGTCCTATTGCCTTCTTTATTATGGGAAGGAGGAATGACGGGTGACAGCACTTCTGCAGGTAAAGGGACTTACGAAAGCATTTAACTCTGTAAAGGCGGTGAACGGACTTGATTTCGCCATTGAAGAGGGGCATTGCGTCGCTCTGCTTGGGCCTAACGGCGCGGGGAAGACGACTACGATCCGAATGATCACCGGTTTGCTCAAACCAACAGCAGGGCAAATGAGATTTCATGCTGCCGCCAATATCGGCGACGAACGTGCGATTATCGGTTATTTGCCGCAATCGCCGGCTTTTTATAATTGGATGACGGGCTTGGAGTATGTCGTTTACGCAGGTAGGCTATGCGGGTTAACTTCTCAAATGGCCGGAAATCGGGCGATGGAGCTGCTGGAGCGGGTCGGCTTGACCGGTGCCGCAAAGCGGCGCATCGGAACCTATTCGGGAGGCATGAAGCAGCGTCTTGGACTTGCCCAGGCGCTCGTGCATCAGCCGAAGCTGCTGGTCATGGACGAGCCGGTGTCTGCGCTCGATCCGGTCGGAAGACGGGAGGTGCTTGAGCTGCTGCGCGAGCTGAAGCGGGAGACGACGGTTTTGTTCTCCACGCATGTGCTGCACGATGCCGAAGACCTTTGCGATGATGTGATCATTATCCGAAACGGGCAAATCGCGCTTCAAGGAGCGATTTCATCGATTCGCAGCGATCATCGCAGGCCGATCATCGAGCTCCAGCTTGAACGGGATGACCGTTCGGAGAAGTGGCTGGCGGGTTATGCGGAACGCATTCGCTGCTCGTTGTCCCATTCGTCCGAAGCGGGCTTGATCCATGAAATTCAACTGGGGGACGGCCATGCCCGTTTTACCGTAAAGGAAGTGGACGAAGCGAGACAGCTGCTCCTTGAGGAGCTCGCGCAGGCACGGGTTAAGGTGAGAAAATTGGAAGCAGGCTATTCCTCGCTGGAGGATTTATTTATGAAGGTGGTGGCGCAATGAGCACCTCAAGCCTAATACGTTATTCCGTGATGGTGCAGAAGGAGCTGCTGGAGCTCGTCCGCAGCTTCAAGCTGCTATGGGTTCCGCTCGTATTCGTGCTGCTGGGCGTTATGCAGCCGGTAACCATGTTCTATATGCCCTTATTATTGGAGAAAGCCGGAAATATGCCGGAAGGTTCCGTAATCGATATTCCGCTGCCTACGGGAACAGAGGTGCTTGCTCAGACGCTGCAGCAATTCGGAACGCTTGGTATTCTTGTTCTGGTGCTGACGGCGATGAGCACGGTCTCGGGAGAGAGAAACAGCGGCGCCGCTTCGTTAATATTAGTGAAGCCGGTATCGCCTTTCGCCTATATTGGTTCCAAATGGACGTCGATGCTGCTGCTGGCATGGGGCGCGCTTAGCGCCGGATATTTAGCGGCATGGTATTATACTGAGCTGCTGATAGGCGAGGTTCCGGCAAAACAAGTTATCGGCAGCCTGCTCATCTACGGGCTTTGGCTATCTTTTGTTTTGACGATGACGCTCTTGTTCAGCACATTGCTTAAAAGTCCGGCCGCTGCAGCCTTCTCCGTACTCGGCGCGTCCGTGACGCTTTCGTTAATTTCCGGCATATTCCCTAAGCAGATGGGTTGGAGTCCGGGAGCGTTAAGCGGTTATGCCTATCAATTTGTCGTGGGAGAGAGTTTCGCAAGCGGCAGATTTTGGTTAGCCGCCATTTCCGGCTTGTTCCTTATAATACTCGCTCTAACGGCGTCCGCAGCGCTGCTTCGCAGAAGCCCGGCAGCCGAATAACGAAAAATTATGTTTTTTAGCCTGCATTCTGATTGGACACCGCTATCATTTTTTAGTAGGATAATAGTGATAGAATCAGCGGCGAAGAAACAGGAGTTGAGGACGATGCTGCAGTTGGGTACAAAGGTCGTCATAGTGGCTGACCAATTTGAACAAAATCTCCCTGTCGGGGAGTATGGTTATATAATTGCTTACGACCGTAACGCGGATAACGTATTTGATTATGTGCTCCGGGTGCCTTCGGCCAATCGTAACTTTCTTATCCCGGATGAGGATGTCGAGCTCGAAGAGGTGCTTATCCAAGAAGAGATCGACCGGATCGAGCGGGAGGCGCTGATTGACTTTGCGCTCGCAACCCATAACGAGGAACTCTTCAAGCGCATTATGAACGGTGATGAACCGGAGCAGGAGCAGGATCTAGCGGGTAAGGAACCGCAAAGTCCGGCCGATTTTATACGCCAGGTTAATCTTAAAGCATGGATTTAAGATCTTAGCCTTCGGGAAAGCCAACCGGGGACCGTACCGCATGTCATATCAAATGACAGCGGAGCGGTCTTCTCTCATATCAGGATGTCGTAACCCTTATACATTGATGTTCGTCCCGCATGTAAGATATAATAGGAAGAATGACTAATATTTCATTGCGAAACGGCCTTTCAACTGGGATTGCACATTACGGGCTGCGCCAAAACGCGGCAAAAGGTTCGTGCGAAGCGGAAGCCGTTTACGATTGGAGAGGAAGGGACATCGATGAGCATTACGACCAAGGATGTTGAACATGTCGCCAATTTGGCGCGGTTAGAGCTGTCAGATTCGGAGAAGGAGCAATTTACCGGGCAGCTTAACGCCATTTTGAAATATGCGGAGAAATTAAACGGATTGGATACAGAAGGCGTCGAGCCGACCAGCCACGTGCTGCCGATCACGAATGTGATGCGTGCGGATGAGGAACGTCCGTCGCTGCCGATCGGGAAGGTGCTGCTGAACGCGCCTGATGACGAAGAAGGTCAATTTAAAGTACCTGCGGTGCTTGAATAATAAGAACGGGTTGATTATGAAGGGAGGAACTACTGTTGGCACTGAATGATTTGCGCCTGCATGATGTACATAACAAGCTTAACAGCAAGGAGCTGTCCGTTGCTGAGCTGGTTGGCGCGTCGTATGCGAGAATAGCGGAGACCGAGCCTGCGATAAAGGCTTTCATTACGTTGAATGAAGAGAACGCCCGTCAGCAGGCTTCCGAGCTGGACAAGCAATTGCAAGAGGGCGGCGAACGCGGGCTGCTGTTCGGCTTGCCTGCGGGAATCAAAGACAATATCGTAACCGAAGGGCTGCTGACGACCTGCGCGAGCCAGTTCCTGAGCAACTACAATCCGATCTATGACGCAACCGCGGTCCGCAAATTAAAGGCGGCGCAGTCGGTGACGATCGGCAAGCTGAACATGGACGAGTTCGCGATGGGCGGCTCGAACGAGAATTCAAGCTACTATCCTACTCGTAACCCGTGGAATCCGGAATACGTGCCTGGCGGTTCAAGCGGGGGCTCTGCGGCTTCCGTCGCGGCAGGTCAGGTATACTTTGCATTAGGCTCCGATACCGGCGGCTCGATCCGCCAGCCTGCCGCATACTGCGGCATCGTCGGACTTAAGCCGACGTACGGCCTGGTGTCGCGCTTCGGCCTGGTCGCCTTTGCATCGTCGCTCGACCAAATCGGCCCTTTAACTAAAAACGTAGAGGATTCCGCTTACGTCCTGCAGGCCATCGCCGGCTATGACGAGCGAGATTCAACCTCTGCGAACGTTGACATCCCGGACTATACTTCCGCGTTGACCGGCGATGTCAGAGGCCTTCGTATCGGCGTTCCGAAGGAATATTTGGGTGAAGGCATCGATCCTCGCGTGAAGGAAGCGGTGCTCAAGGCGCTATCCGTTTACGAATCGCTTGGCGCGACCTGGGAAGAAGTATCGCTGCCGCATACCGAGTACGCGATTGCAACCTACTATTTGCTGGCCTCTTCGGAAGCTTCCTCGAATCTGGCCCGTTTTGACGGCGTTCGTTACGGCGTTCGGGCGGATAATCCGTCCAATCTGATCGATCTGTACCGCAAGTCGCGCAGCCAAGGCTTTGGTCCCGAGGTGAAACGGCGCATTATGCTCGGAACCTATGCGTTAAGCTCCGGTTACTACGATGCCTATTATTTGAAGGCGCAGAAGGTAAGGACACTAATTAAACAGGATTTTGACCAAGTATTCAGCCGGTATGATCTGATTATCGGACCGACGGCGCCGACGCCGGCTTTCCGGATCGGCGAACAGGTCGGCGATCCGCTGACCATGTATTTGAACGATATTTGCACGATACCGGTCAGCCTGGCAGGCGTCCCTGCAATCAGCGTTCCTTGCGGCGTCGCTGACGGTCTTCCGATCGGACTGCAAATTATCGGCAAAGCGTTCGACGAATCGACGGTGCTGCGCGCCGCCCATGCGTTCGAACAGCATACGGAGCACCATATGCTGCGTCCGCAGCTTTAAGCGGTTATATACGTTTACGAAAGGATCGATACGAATGTCTGAACCGAACAAATACGAGACGGTCGTCGGGCTGGAGGTCCACGTAGAGCTCCATACGAACAGCAAAATCTTCTGCGGCTGCTCTACGGCTTTCGGCGCGCCGCCGAATACCCATACTTGTCCAGTATGTCTTGGACATCCCGGCGTTCTGCCGGTACTGAACCGCCAGGCGGTTGAATATGCGATGAAAGCGGCGATGGCGCTCAACTGTCAAATTGCGGATATAAGCAAATTCGACCGCAAGAACTATTTTTATCCGGATTCGCCGAAGGCTTATCAGATCTCGCAATACGATCAGCCGATAGGAGAGCACGGCTGGATCGACATCGAGGTGAACGGGGAGACGAAACGAATCGGCATTACCCGTCTTCACCTTGAGGAGGATGCGGGGAAGCTGACGCATGTAGACGGCGGATACGCATCGCTTGTCGACTTCAACCGCGTGGGCACGCCGCTTATCGAGATCGTATCCGAGCCGGATATTCGCACGCCTGAAGAAGCGAAGGCTTATCTCGAAAAGCTGAAGGCGATTATGCAGTACTGCGACGTTTCCGACGTGAAGATGGAAGAGGGAAGCTTACGCTGCGACGCAAATATCAGTCTACGGCCATATGGGCAGAAGGAATTCGGAACCCGGGCCGAGCTCAAGAACATGAACTCCTTCCGCGGCGTTCAGCGCGGGCTGGAGTACGAGCAATTCCGTCAAGCCGAAATATTGGACAGCGGCGGCGAGGTCGTACAGGAAACTCGCCGTTACGATGACGCGGCAGGCAAGTCGTTCTCGATGCGCGGGAAGGAAGAAGCGCATGATTACCGTTACTTCCCGGATCCGGACCTTGTCCGGCTCCATATCAGCGAGGATTGGAAGGCAAGCGTCCGCGCGACGATCCCGGAGCTGCCGGATGCCCGCAAAGCGCGATATACGGCTGATTACAGCCTTCCGCCATATGATGCCGAAGTGATCACCTCGTCCAAGAAGCTGGCCGATTTCTTCGAGGAAAGCTTGGCTTTCGCGAAAGATGCCAAGGCGGTTTCGAACTGGATCATGGGGGATCTTCTCGGATATTTGAATTCGAACGGCCTGGAGCTGTCCGATGTGCAAATGACCGGTCAAGGACTAGGCGAAATGATCGGCTTGCTTGAGAAAGGGACGATAAGCGGGAAAATTGCCAAAACCGTATTTAAAGCCATGCTCGAAACCGGCAAGCTTCCACAGCAGATCGTTGAGGAGCAAGGGCTTGTCCAAATTAGCGATGAAGGCGCCATCGCTGCGATCGTAAGTCAGATCGTCGAAGCGAATCCGCAATCCGTCGAGGATTACCGGGCGGGCAAGGAGAAAGCAATCGGCTTCCTGGTAGGTCAAATTATGAAAGAAACCAAAGGGAAAGCGAATCCGGCGCTCGTGAATAAGCTGCTGCTTGAGCGTCTTAAATAAGATTTAACCGAAATGACTCAAAGACGCGGTTCATCGCCATGATGAGCCGCGTCTTTGTCTTTTGCATGAACCGAGGCATGGCCTGCGCACTCGGATTGGCGCATGTAGTTATGGTACAATGAAATGTAGAGAAAGGAGATTGCATACTGATGAACTCTCTTGAGAATCCTTGGTACATTAGTGAACTGCATATTCTGATTCGGCTGCTCCTGGCTGTATTGTTAGGCGGACTCGTAGGCTTCGAAAGGGAGCAGTCCAACCATGCAGCGGGATTGCGGACTAATATACTCGTATGTTTAGGTTCATGCTTGCTCATGCTTCTTTCCATGTACGGTTTTGCCGCCTTCGTCGATGAGCCGAATGTTCGGGTCGACCCCGCCCGGCTTGCGGCAGCAGTGATTACCGGCATCGGTTTTCTTGGTGCGGGAACGATATTATTTACTGGCAAATCCATAACGGGGCTTACGACGGCAGCCTCCCTGTGGGTCGTATCCGCTATCGGGTTGGCAGTCGGAGCAGGCTTCTATTTCGCTTCTGCGGTTGCAACGATAATGGTGCTAATCACGCTATGGGCATTCAATAAGCTGGAGAAACGCTACATTAGCGCCAAGAAAGAATATTTGCTCAAAGTAAAGGCAGGCGACGTATCATGCACCATGCGAAGCTTGAACGCCTTGTTTGCCGAGAAAAAGATTGTTCTTCAAAAGGTACTGCTCGAGGAGTCCGAGAGAGATGGGGACGACGGGCAGATCATGCTGCAGGTTTATGTTACGCTGCCGAAATCGGAAGCGCTGCTTACATTGCTTGATCAAATAAAGCATTTGGAGGGCGTACGTTGGGTAAGCTCGGAATAAAGCGGCGCAAAAGCAGGCTGTTGGCCGTATTATTGGCGTTTTTGCTGCCAGGAGCGGGACATGTGTATGCGGGTCAGCATCCGAGAGGCATGATGCTGATCGTTTCCTTTATGCTTGATTTAACGGCGATTGTCAGGCTCGCGGATTCAGACGGCGGCCGGCACCTGCTGCTCATCGTCTATTTAGGAATCATGCTTCCGGTTTTTTATTTCATCAGCGTGTTCGATTCGCTGCAAGGCATGGAGGCGGAATCGGAAGAACCGGTTGCATTCCGTCTCATGCATGGCATTCTGCTGCTAGCGGCAGGGATAACCATGCTGGTTTTAGTAAAGCCGCCGGAGGCGCTGCTGCCGTGGATGAATGAGCTTGCGGAGTTAAGCGTCGGACCGATTGTCATCATTGCTGCAATTTCGCTGATGCTTAACGCTCGGAAAGGATCGGTGTCTATGTTTAAGCTAGGTAGGTTTACAGCAGCGGCGCTTGTTCTGACGGTGGGAGCTCTGCTGTTATGGGATCAGATTCAGGGGCGAAACGATATTTCTCTGCTTAGTCAATGGTGGCCGATTATTTTTATCGTTCTTGGCTTTGAGGTTATTGTGTTCAGCATAAGATTTAAAGGGGCTGCCAAAAAGCTGAGGCTTGACGTTGCCGGAGGCATGATCGCGCTTATTATTACAATGACCGCTTATGTCGTGACGCAATACGCGGATATCCCTTTTCGCTGGCTGGATCAATTTAACGTGGATTTGAACAGGACGGCAGATTATGGCGAGGAGAAGGGCTTTCGTTATGACAAACCTATTATTAAGTTTCCGCTTGAAGAAGAATTGTCCCTTATTGGAATCACGAATCCGAACGGCCTCGTGACGGTCCGCTCCGGCGACGTACAGGAAATCGAGGTGCTGACGACGGTATGGGTCGATTTGCCCGACAAGGCCGAAGCCGACGCGGTGGCAGAACAGTCTACCGTCAAGGTGAGCCCCGGAACAGAAGTATCGCTTGATGTCAAAGGGAAGGACTATGGAGCGAACGGCAGCAGAAAGCCGCGCATGAATGTAACGGTCACTCTGCCGATGTCAATGTCGGACCAGTTCCAGCCCGAAGAGACTCCGGTCGAATCGAATGAGGAGCTCGAGGTTGAATCATCGCATGATATGCAAGCTCCTGAGGACATCCTGGCGCCGCCGGCGGATATCGAGCATACTGCCGATCCTGAAGAACCGTTGAACGGTGAACCTGAAGAGGAAGCAGAAAAACCGGCAGTTAAGATGACGATAGAGGCCAACAACGGATCGGTTGAAATAAATGGCCTCAAGCTCCCTGGCGGGCTGGAGATCAAAAGCAACAGCGGCCTCGTAACGGTCGGCCATATAATCGGTTCCTTATCCGTCAAAGGGAACAGCGGGGAGGTTCATGCGAAGGACATTACGGGAGACAGTACCATCGACATGAAGAACGGCACCATTCACGCAGCGGATATCCAAGGGAAGCTTTATGCGAATACGCTTAACGGAAGCCTGGAAATGGCGCGGATACAGGATGATATCGAAGCGGAGACCAAAAACGGCAAAATAAAAATTGTCGGAGCGGGAGCATCGGTAAAAGCAGATACGCTCAACGGCAGCATCGAGCTGAGCAGCGCTACGGTTGGCGGCAATTGGGATCTTGACAGCTCGGTCGGGGAGATTAAATTATCCATGCCGGAGGACGGACATTTTACGGTATACGGATCGGTAACTTTCGGCAATATTACAACTGAGCTGCCTCTGGACGCCAGCAAGAAAACGGTAAGAGGCACAATAGGCGAAGGCACCTACCGCGTCCAAATTAATGCGACGAACAGCATCGCGATCAACCGTTTTGGGCCCGGTAGTTGAGGCGCTTTCATTGACAAATTCTTAAATTAGAACGTACAATAGTCGTAACTACTACGAAAGGCGTGAGGGGAATGGGAGCCAGCGTTAATTTAGCACTGGAACAACTGAAGATGAATGGCGTCCGAATGACCCCGCAGCGTCACGCCATATTAAGCTATTTGATGGAATCCATGTCGCATCCGACTGCAGACGAAATTCATAAAGCGCTCTCTCCGGCATATCCGAGCATGAGCGTTGCTACTATATATAACAATCTGCGATTATTCGTTGAAGCCGGATTAGTGCGCGAATTAACGTACGGGGATGATTCAAGCCGTTTCGATTCGGATTTATCCGACCATTACCATGCCATTTGCAAGAATTGCGGTTCAATCGTCGACTTTGATTACCCGCCTTTGCTCGAGGTGGAACGGGCAGCATCCCGGGTGACGGGATTTGTCGTCGAAGGACACCGTATGGAGATATACGGCATTTGCTCGACCTGCAATACATCAGCGAAATAATGGGCTTGATCATAAGCCCGCAAGAACGTGCCGGGAAGCGGTCATACGCTAAACAGCACGTTTTTTATTCCAACAGGAGAGTGATGATTTGGAAACGATATATAGCCGCACGCCGCGCCGAAGAGGCGGAAGAGGTGTGCGAGGGTTGTTATTTCTGTTTATCCTTGCATTTTTAGCCGTATTTGCTTGGTATGGATATATGCGATTCATTCCTAACGGAGATCTTGCGGTTCCCAGTTACCAATCAGAGTTTCCGATTATGGTCCAAGGGAAGGAAGCGGGGCCTGGGGCTATCATTGAAAATAATGAAGTAAAACTGCCGCTTAAGGTCGTTCAGCAGGTACTGGGAGAGGACAAGCCTATCCGCTATGAGCCGGATTCGGGCTCAATCATATTCACCACAGCGAATAAGGTGCTTCGGTTAAAGACGGACTCCTTAACCGCCACAATTAATCAGAAGCCATACGATCTGACGATCACGGCGGAAACCTCAAATGATACCGTATATATTCCGGCTGATCCATTAAAGGAACTATACGGCTTACAAACCGAATTCATGAGTGAATCGGGAATCGTAACTCTGCTTACGGCAGGGGAAACCATACAGATGGCCGAGGTTACATCTAAGAAAGGGGCGGCGATGCGGACGGAAGCGACGATCCGCGCCCCCTACCTGGAAAATATGGCTCTGGCCCAAACCGCAAGGATCTGGGAGGAGCGGGACGGATGGCTGCTTGTCCAAAGCGCCAGCGGACATACCGGCTTTGTGAATAAAAGAGATGTTAAGCTGACGACGATTGAACAGGTGCCCGATCAGGAGCAAGAGCCTCCTTTTATTGCATGGAAGGTGCTTGGCAAAAAGATCAATTTAACCTGGGAAGCCGTCTACGAGCGGAAAATCGATACAACCAAAATCGGACCCATGCAAGGGGTTAATGTCGTTAGTCCAACCTGGTTTGAATTAGCCGACGGCCAAGGGACGATTAAGGGAAAAGCGGATCCCTCCTATGTGAAATGGGCGCATGGGCAGGGTATGCAGATCTGGGCGCTCTTTAGCAATGATTTCGAACCTGAAAGAACAACAAAGGCGCTTGCTTCCGCAGAGACGCGGTTCTCCATGATCCAGCAGCTGCTCGGCTTCGCCAAAATGTATGGTTTGCAAGGGATCAATATTGACTTTGAAAATGTCCACACCTCCGACAAGGAAAATCTGGTGCAATTTGTTCGAGAATTAACGCCGCTGCTGCATGAGCAGGGGCTCGTCGTATCCATTGATGTAACACCGAAATCAACCAGCGAGATGTGGTCCTTATTTTTGGACCGGGCAGCGCTTGGCAAAATCGTCGATTATATGATGGTGATGGCTTACGATGAGCACTGGGCATCCAGTCCGAAATCGGGCTCGGTTGCGTCTCTGCCATGGACGGAGGCGTCGGTCACCCGTATATTGGAAGAGGACGGCGTTCCGGCTAGTAAGCTTATACTCAGTATGCCCCTCTATACACGAATATGGACGGAGAAAAAAGCTGGAAACGGCGGTGTGGAGGTTTCCTCCAAAGCGGTCGGAATGGACCGGGTTAAGGAAATCATAGCAGAGAAGAAACTTAAGCCTGTCCTAGACCAGGCAGCGGGGCAAAATTACGTTGAATTTACGGAGAACGGAGCATTAAACCGGATTTGGATCGAGGATGATATGTCCATGAAGTCGCGTGTCGCACTGGTTCGAAAGTATGATTTGGCAGGCGTGGCAACCTGGCAGCGCGCATTTCAAACCTCGTCGATTTGGAAAACGATTGACGACGCCATTAATATACGGCCATAATCCTTTAACTTTATGAAAAAAGCAGCGTCCATCCGTGAAATGCGGAGGACGCTGCTTTTGTTTTACACTTGTTGTTCCTGTGATCCGTGCGTTGCTTGTGCGGGATCCAGCGTAAGCATAGTTCTGCAATACATGCAGCGGTCGGTTTTGCCTAACATCTTAGTCTGACGCCCGCATTCGGGACATTGCAGCATAGTTGCGCTCGTGGACATCATGCCGGCCCAGAAATAGACGGCAACGCTGATTAGCAAGGAGATCATGCCGATGACCATAAAGATTGCGGCGATAATCTTGCCTGCTTGTCCCCAGAATACAATGCCGGCGGTTCCAAGTATCATAACGCCCATGCCTACCAGGGTGAAAACGAGTCCCCAAAGACGGAATTCATTGATTTTAGCGGACTTAAAAAAGAATTTAGTCATGCATTCAAACCCTTCCTATTACTAATGGCTTATGAAATTGATACTGTTTTTCTACGTCGGTAAGCAGGAATGCGACTTCACTTGTCGAAAAGAATAGAACTGTAGACTATTATTATAGCTTATTAAAATGTGATTAGCTATATGGAGGAACCAGTGGAACATATAAAAGCACATTTCGTTAACGGCTATCGCGATGACGCCGATCTGATCGGATTAGCGGTAGTTGAGAATCCATATCCCTATAATCCGCTTATTGATGGTTTAGATTTAATGGTGCTCGTCATTTTGCAGAAGGACAGCGCATTAAATGGTACAGAGCATGTACAAATCGGCGCTGAACGCATACTCGTTCGTACAATTGATCCAAGCAGCCTGAATGAATGGGTATCCGGGGGAGAGAACCGAAATATTATTGAGTGGCTAGTTCGGGGGGAGATCTTGTTGGATCGCGACGGCTATTTGAATAGTGTTCGTGAACGGCTGCTTCAGTTTCCGGATTCCATGCGGGAGCAGAAACGGTTTACGGAGTTTGCCGGGTTTTTAAGAACCTATCTTCAAGCGAAACAGGATCTGTTGGACGGAAATTTGCTGGATGCATATAGTCATGTGCTTACAGCTCTTCATCACTGGGCTCATATTGTTCTAGTAGAAGAAGGGCGGCATCCCGAGTTAACGGTCTGGAAGCAGTTGAAGCGCGTGCATCCGGGCATTTATAAGCTTTATGAGGAGCTGACGGTAAGTCCGGAGACATTAGAACAGAGAGTGCAGCTAGTCATGTTGGGTTGCGAATTCTCCGTGATGAACAAAATGAAAACAAGCTGCTCTTTGTTATTCAATATACTGCGGAGCCGGGAGGAGCCTTGGAGCATTGCCGAGCTGCAAGCTCATCCATCTATAAATGTATTGCATGTCGATCTGTCTTTGGTCCTGCAAAAGCTGGTACAGCGCGAATACATCCGCGAAGTGGCCGTCATGAGTGAGCCTGGCGATTCTGGTGCGCTGGAGCTGCGCTATATGATCGCTACCTAATATATAATCATAAATGAACAACAAATATGAATGGGTTTATGCGTCTGTTGTCGTTACTTTGTGCGACGAACAGGCGCTTTATTGTTTGGCAACAAAAACTTGATTTATAGCCTTGACTTCATTATTCGCCATGTGATACATTATATCTCGCCGCTTCTGCAAGCCGAAATAATCGAGTGGACGGCATTTAAATAAAATGTCGAAAATCAAAAAAAGTACTTGCACTGAGATAGGCGAATGTGATATATTATAAAAGTCGCCGCTGACAAACAACGGCTGACACGAAAGAAAAGATTGTTCTTTGAAAACTGAACAACGAGTGAAACTGCCCCGTTAATCCTTACGGATTAATGGAAAAGCGATAAAAAAGTAATGAGTCAACGAGAAACTTCAATCTGACCTTTGGCTAGAGAGAGGTTTCGCGGACAACTAACCAATTTGGAGAGTTTGATCCTGGCTCAGGACGAACGCTGGCGGCGTGCCTAATACATGCAAGTCGAGCGGAGTTATTCCTTCGGGAGTAACTTAGCGGCGGACGGGTGAGTAACACGTAGGTAACCTGCCTGTAAGACCGGGATAACATTCGGAAACGAATGCTAATACCGGATACGCAATCTGGTC
>NZ_AULV01000020.1 GCF_000422465.1 Paenibacillus harenae DSM 16969
TCATGCGACCGACTCGCGTATCCGGTATTAGCATTCGTTTCCGAATGTTATCCCGGTCTTACAGGCAGGTTACCTACGTGTTACTCACCCGTCCGCCGCTAAGTTACTCCCGAAGGAATAACTCCGCTCGACTTGCATGTATTAGGCACGCCGCCAGCGTTCGTCCTGAGCCAGGATCAAACTCTCCAAATTGGTTAGTTGATGACTCATTACTTTTTTATCGCTTTTCCATTAATCCGTAAGGATTAACGGGGCAGTTTCACTCGTTGTTCAGTTTTCAAAGAACAATCTTTTCTTTCATGTCAGCCGTGTGTATCTCAGCGGCGACTTTTATAATATATCATAGATGCCCAGCTTCATGCAAGCTTTTTTTTCGAAAAACTTTTATGAAGATTGTTGCTTACTCTTGGGCCGTGAACTAATGTAGCATATAACCTCTTCAGAAGTCAACCTCCTGCGAGCATCTTTCTCATGTCTATACAACCAGCCATTGTACCCCTGCAATTAACGCAAGGCCAGGAATACCCAACGCGACAACGGTTCCGATCGTAATCGGATTGAGCGGAATGTACATTCCCTTGACAACTCCCGAGTAGTTCAATACGTACAGAAGAGCGGCAGCCAATATAAGATGTAACGAAAAGCTGCGGAGCCATCCCCAAGAAAGCTTATTACGCAGGACAACCGCTATCAACAGAACGGATGAGATAATAAAGACCGTTAACCATAATACTCTCATTCCGCCACCCCTCTCCAAGCCGGCCAACTTCCTTTCATGTCTTTTGCCGTACGCAGCAGCATTTCATACCTCTTCTCAGCTGATATAATGGCATAGATCGCATAATCAACCTGGTCCTTTCCTATGGCATAATCAAAAAACCGATTGGCATTCTCCCAATCCCTAAGCGCTTCTTTGATTTCAATCCGCAGCTGCTCCATACGATCCTGCTCAATGTTAACGACTTGCTTCTGATTCGGCAAATGCTTCCCCTCCCGCTTGTCCTGCCCTATAACGGCTTTTTACTATATGTATAAGCTTGGGCTAAAGATTAGAACGGGCACTTACGGGAGAGAATTGCCGGATGCGGACTCCAAACAGCAAAAAAAACGGCTGAGCGTCCATCGCTCAACCGTTCTTCGTTTCGATACAGGTTAGAATAGTTCCCGCCTGCCCTCTAACGCTTTGGACAACGTAACTTCGTCTGCATATTCAAGGTCGCCGCCAACCGGCAAGCCGTGCGCAATGCGCGTTACTTTAATGCCGAACGGCTTGACGAGCCGCGACAAATACATTGCGGTCGCTTCCCCTTCGATATTCGGGTTAGTCGCCAGTATCAGCTCCTGTACCCGCTCATCGCTTAACCGTCTTAACAATTCGGCAATACGAATTTCATCCGGGCCGATTCCTTCCATCGGAGAAATCGCTCCCTGAAGAACGTGGTATTGCCCCTGAAAATCCTTCATACGTTCAATCGCGACGAGATCCTTCGTATCCTGCACGACACAGATAACCGATTGGTCCCGAGACTTATCCTGGCATATTCTGCAGGGATCGGTATCCGTTATATTGCAGCAAACCGAGCAATAAAACAAATTGCGCTTCACGCTTACCAGCGCTTTAGCAAAATCAATAACGTCGTCTTCCTTCATTCGAAGCACGTGAAACGCCAGACGAGCGGCTGTTTTGGGGCCGATTCCCGGTAATCGCGTAAAAGAATCAATTAATTTCGCTATCGGTTCGGGATAATGCAAATCGAGGTACAGCTCCTTTCAAAACGTAAAGCGCGGGCCGCCTCTTAGAACAGTCCTGGTATTTTCATGCCGCCTGTAAATTTGCCCATATCTTTGTTCGCAAGCTCATCTACCTTCGCAAGAGCGTCGTTGACCGCTGTAAGCACGAGATCTTGCAGCATTTCCACATCTTCCGGATCTACTGCTTCCGGCTTGATCGCGATGCTAAGAATTTTTTTGTGACCATTCGATGTTACAGTTACAACACCGCCGCCAGCCGTGCCTTCAACCACTTTGGATTCAAGTTCTTCCTGAGCCTTCATCATTTGATCCTGCATTTTCTTAACTTGCTTCATCATTTGGTTCATATTGTTCATTTGTAATCACCTCATATTAGAATTTAATCTTTGTCCTTCACTACAACCAAATCCTCGCCAAAAAGCTTTACCGCTTCCTCGACCCAGTCCGGCCGACTCGCTGATTCCGGAGCTTCAGAGGGCTCCGGCTCCAGTTGAAGCGTTTCACCCTTCTGTTCGCCGGCGCCTTCGAATGCGGATTGCCAATCCTTCAGCATGACGGTAACGATCCGGGAAGCCTCCCCCAATATATCATGCATGACCTTCTCGATAATTTCCCGATTGGCCGGCTTCTCGGTCGTCTCCCTGTGCATCGTATTCTTAAACGCCACGAGCACAGCTCCATCCGCTGCCGATACAGGTTCACCATCCTTGAGCCAAGCATGAACGGTGATCTTCGCTTCCTTCACGCCCTGCAGCACGTCATTCCATTTCATCCGGATCATGTTGAATTCCGGATTTTTGGCTGCAGCTACATACTTATCAAGCTTAACAGATGAACGGGAAGCTCCGCCAGAGCCTCCGAAAGAGCTTCGAACCGCACCGGAGCGGCCGCCTGACGCCGGCTGCCTGGAAGATGCGCCTCCATCAGCGGACTGGCCGCCGCCCATCGCCGCTCCGCTGCGAATGGCCTGCTCCAGCTTCCGCTCTAATGCTTCAACCTGGTGGCGAAGCCGGTTGATTTCCGACGAGGGAGCTCCTGCGGAATCTGCCGCGGAAGCATTTCGAACGGCGCCTCCTCCCGATGTCTGCTCCTCGCTCAACGTACACAGCTTCATCAACGCCACTTCAAATAGCGTTTGCGGCTGGGACGCATGCTTCAATTCCACCTGGTAACGGTTCAGCGTATCGATCATAGCGAACAACCGCTCAGGCGTAAATGCTTCCGCCATTCCGCGGAACCGTTCCGGTTCGACCACGCGTTCCGTTACAGCTCCGCCCTGCGGCGCCAGCTTCATAACAAGCAGGTCGCGGAAATAGTAAATCAAGTTTTCCAAGCACTTATCCGCGCTTTTGCCGGCTTGCATCAGACTTTCGACCAGCGGCATAACCGCCGCCACGTTGCGGTCCCTAACCGCTTCCGCCAACTGGTAGAACTGGTCGGCGGCCATCCCGCCCGTTACGTCTACCGCCGCTTCGAGCGTAATGCGGTCGCTTCCGAACGCGGATACCTGCTCGAGCAGACTGATCGCATCGCGCATGCCGCCCTCCGATAATCGGGCAATGTAGCTGATGGCGTCCTCATCCGCATTAATGCCTTCCGCGCTGCAAATTTCCAATAACCGCTGGGTCTGTTCCTCTAACGATACCTGACGGAAATCAAATCGTTGGCAGCGCGATATGATGGTAGCAGGGAGCTTATGAGGCTCAGTGGTCGCCAAGATGAAGATCACATGCCCAGGCGGCTCCTCCAACGTCTTGAGCAAAGCGTTAAACGCCTCCGCCGTAAGCATATGTACTTCATCTATTATATAAACCTTGAACCGGACTTCAGAAGGCGCATACCTTACCTTATCGCGAATGTCGCGAATTTCATCAATTCCGCGGTTAGACGCAGCGTCAATTTCAACCACATCCATAATATGCCCGGCAGTAATTCCGATGCAAGCCGCACATTCATTACACGGCTCGGCAGCCGGTCCCCGTTCGCAGTTAACCGCTTTCGCTAAAATCTTCGCCGCGCTCGTCTTACCCGTCCCGCGCGGTCCGTTAAAAAGATAAGCATGGGAAACCCGGTCCTCGCGGATTGCGTTCTGGAGCGTTTGGATAATATGCCGTTGTCCGACCATGTCCTGAAACGTCTGCGGACGCCAGGCTCGGTATAACGCGATATGTGACACGCAGACCTTCCTTTCAAACTTGCCTGTTCATTTCAATAAGCGCAAACGGCTGTCGCCATTCTTAGGTGGCAAAAGCTAACGTTTCGCTGTGAATTCTAAACCCAAATAAGTGTGAAACTTATGAATTCTTAGAATTTGAATAACAATAAATTCTGATTCCTCTATTATACAACATCTATTTAGCAAGCAAAACTTTCTTTTGCCCGTCACATTAATTAATGACCGATTCTTGTCATGCAAAAACACCTGCATCCGCTAATCACGATAATCATCGCGATGCGTATACAGGTGCTACCTTGTCAAATGTTATTCATTATAATAAAGGATTGTACCGTGCACCTGCCCCCGATAGATACGACCCAGGCGGCATCCTTGCACTACAGCTCGAGCCAGGCACTCCCCCGGCACATGAACTAATTTGCTTACGGCTGCTTCCTTCCGGACCTGACCGGGTTCACAAACGTCCATTGCGGAGGACCCGACTGTCAACACTGCTCGCAAGTGCCAAGCCCCACATCAGCATAACCTCAAGCAGGAATTCAACCTCGCTACAGCGGATTGCGAGTTACAGGGCACCGCTACCTCCCCGTCTAGCACGGCAAAAATAAGTATAGCCGATCTTGTCCCAAAGCGCAACACGGAGAAAAGTGGGAACCTATATCGGCCGGTCCGCATTATTTCCGAACTTCTACATGAACATCATATCTGGGCATATTAAATTCCACGACGGATTGGGCCGTTGACAGAAGCTGCTGCACTTCCGCGTCCGAGAGGTTTTTATTCACTCTCAAATTAACATGCATATTCGTTCCGTCAAAAATAACTTGCGTGTCTCTAATGCCGGCTATGGGCCTTAGCACCTGCTCCACCATATTGCCGTCCGTTTCATAATTTATCGTCGTATGCCGCCCCGGCATGTTTGGATTGCTGTTCGACAGCCCCATGTATCCATCATGTCCGTACGTCTTCACGCGATCATCATTCGTGTTGGCGCAGCCGCCGGCAATCAGTGCAAACAAGCAAATCATAACTGCAGAAAATCGCCGGATTGAGTAATATAACCGTTCTGTATGCAATCAAAAAACCTCCCTTCTATCCAATAGGATGGCTGAGGGAGGTTCTTGTATTCTGCCAAATAAAGGCGGAACGATTCGTAATATTAAATACCGTATTTCTTCTTGAAACGGTCGACGCGGCCGCCGGCATCCAGGAACTTCTGCTTGCCCGTATAAAACGGGTGGCATTGGGAACAAACCTCAACGCGAAGGTTCTGTTTAATCGAACCAGTCTCGAAGGAGTTACCACAAGCGCAAGTAGCTGTAATGACGTGGTATGTCGGATGAATACCTTGTTTCATCACGTTCACCTCTTTCTGCCCTGAATCGCATGCGGACCCAGAGTTAAAATCACACTCTACGGATTATAGCATGAACCTCTTTCCCGTTGCAATGAATAATCATGCATATCGATCGTTTTGAATATATTCCCATCCGAATTGGGCTTAACGGCGCAAAGCCGTCGGCGGCACATGCGTATAAGAACCGATCACAACATCAGGAAGCTCTTCGCGGAAGATTTCGAGCATCTGCTTCATCCCGTAAATTTCGCCTTGCGCCTTCGGAATAATGGCCAGATAACTCTCCGGGTCAATATTCAAGTTGCGCATTTGGATCAGCTTCAGACCCGTTCGCTTCACGAAGCCGAGCATAGCTTCGATTTCTTCCTCGCGGTCCGTCACTCCCGGGAATATCAAATAGTTAATTGACGTATACACCCCTTTGTCGGATGCATATTTCAGCGACTTCTCGACATTTTGCAGCGTATACCCCCGCGGCTTGTAGTAAGCATTGTAATGCTCATCGAGCGCGCTGATCGTGCTTACGCGCATCAGATCGAGCCCTGCATCTACGATCGCCCGCATAAAATCGGTTAAGCCGGCGTTCGTATTGATATTAATGTAGCCGAGCGAGGTCTGGCTGCGTACGCGACGCATCGCTTCGACGATAATTCTTGCCTGCGTGGACGGCTCGCCTTCACAGCCTTGTCCAAAGCTGATGATCGACTCGGGCTCACGCAAATGCTCCAGCATAATTTCGACGACTTCATCGACGGTCGGCTTGAAGTTCATGCGCGTCTGGGGCGCAACAAAACCGCTATCGTCCGGCTGTTCGGAAATGCAACCAAAACAGCCGGCGTTGCATGAGTACGATACCGGCACCGCTCCCTCCCATCGTCCAAGGAACGTGTTGGATGAGGTCAAGCATTCATATCCTAAGGCGCAATGGGATAGGTGCTTGTACAGCCGGTTCTCCGGGTACTTGGCAAGCAATCGCTCCACCTGAACGCCCAGTTCTCCCCTGTCGCAATTTAGCGGATCCCATCTTTCCGGGTCATCGCATTGCTCAGCCGTCACATAGAATTTGCCGTCCTTCCACACAACTGCCGTATAACCGAACAACGGAAGCTTCTCATTCTTATCCGCCTTCACATAGCCGGGCAAACACAATCGTGTATATCCTTGAGGAAGCAGCGCGCCGACAGCTTGAACGTCGCCGGGCAATGTCTGCATCTCGCCTGTATCCGGATGCAGACCAACCGGACGCGTGAAGGGCAAGCTGACGAGCGTCGCTCCGTTCGGAAGAGGAATAAGCTCCTCGTCCATAATTTCAACAATCATATCGCCGCTTCTTCCAAGAGCTGCAAATTCGGGATGATCGAATACATTTCCTTGCGAGTCCGCATATACGAGATTCATGATGTCCTCCTTCCCGCGGTCTTACGATCCGTGCGTCGTTCGCGGCGCCGGCCTTCTGGTTGTCGCCTGCGTTCCGCTCTTAATTGTCGCTCTCTCCGGCTTCGCTTCCGTAGAGGTATCGAGAGACATAAGGAATTGCTCATTATTTTCGCTTTCCTTCAGCTTCTTCAAGAAATTATCGACAAATTCCAGCGAATCGTTCATATTGCGGCGAATCGCCCAAACTTTGTCGAGCTCTTCCTTCGTCAGAAGCATCTCTTCCCGACGGGTACCGGACCTGCGCATATCGAGCGCCGGGAAAATACGGCGTTCAGAAAGCTTGCGGTCGAGATGAAGCTCCATATTGCCCGTACCTTTAAACTCTTCATAAATGATGTCATCCATACGCGATCCCGTTTCAATTAAAGCGGTCGCGAGAATCGTTAAGCTGCCGCCTTCTTCCACGTTGCGGGCCGAGCCGAAGAAGCGTTTCGGACGATGGAAGGCTGCCGGGTCGATGCCGCCGCTCAGCGTACGGCCGGACGGAGGAATAACGAGGTTATACGCCCTTGCAAGTCGCGTAATGCTATCCATCAAAATAACGACATCTTTCTTATGCTCAACCAGCCGCAAAGCTCTCTCCAGCACAAGCTCCGCTACTTTAATATGATTTTCCGGCAGTTCGTCGAATGTCGAAGCAATAACTTCTCCCTTGACGGAGCGCTGCATATCCGTAACTTCCTCCGGACGTTCATCGATGAGCAATACAAACAATTCGATATCAGGACGATTTTCCGCTATGCTGTGTGCGATTTCTTTCAGGAGCAAAGTTTTTCCGGTCTTCGGCGGCGCAACAATCAAACCGCGTTGTCCAAGCCCTACAGGCGCAAGCAAATCCATAATACGGGTAGACAGCTTTGACTGGGAGGTCTCAAGCACCAGCTTCTTCTCCGGATAAAGCGGGGTAAGCGCAGGGAAATGAAGTCGTTCGGATGCGGTTTCAGGGTTTTCACCATTAACGGCATTTACCTGCAGTAAGCCGAAATAGCGTTCGTTTTCTTTCGGTGGCCGGCATCTACCCGACACGAGATCCCCGCTCCGCAGGTCAAATCTGCGAATTTGCGAAGCCGATATATAAATATCTTCTTTGCTCGGCAAATAGTTAATAGGCCGTAAAAATCCGAAGCCTTCCGACAAAATATCGAGTACGCCCTCCATAAACATAAGGCCGCTCTTCTCCGCCTGCGCGCGCAGTATTGCGAATATAAGCTCTTTCTTCTTCAACGTACCGTAATAAGCGATTTGATATTGCTTAGCCAGCTTATACAAATCGGTCAGCTTCATCTCTTCTAGATCGGCGATCTGAAGGTCTGTCATGTTCTCACCACTTTATTCAGTTTTCATTAAAAGTTTGCATCTAAATCTCTTAGAAACAATTGCCTGATTATCCATCATTGCCGGATAACCCGCCGTCTATTCCATTCTGCGGGATATCCGGCAAATTATGAGGAAGTGTCGGCTTCGCGCCATACCTCTGCTCCAAGCTTACATAAGTTGTCAACAAGATTGTCGTAGCCGCGATCGATATATTCTACGCCTGTAATTTCCGTTACGCCGTCTTCGACGGTCAAAGCCGCTACAACCAGTGCAGCTCCCGCACGCAGATCAGCCGCACGAACCTTTGCCGCGTTAAGCTTGCCGCCTTCGATGATTGCCGACCGGCCTTCTACGCGAATATTCGCGCCCATCCGGTTAAGCTCGGGAACATGCTTGAATCTGGTGCCGTATACGTAATCGGTTAAAATGCTGACGCCTGTCGCCTGCGTGAGCAAAGTCGTCATGGGCGATTGTAAATCTGTGGCAAAGCCTGGGTATACGAGAGCCTTTACGTCAATTGACGAATATTTCGGACCTCCGATGATGCGTATCGATTCATCCATTTCAATGACCTGAACGCCCATTTCTTCGAGCTTCGCGGTCATGGCTTCCAAATGCTTAGGAATAACATTATCAATAAGGACATCGCCGCGCGTCGCGGCTGCTGCTATCATATAAGTGCCTGCTTGAATTCGATCGGGAATAATGGAATGGCGGCAACCGTGCAACTGATCGACTCCGGTAATTCGAATCGTCTCAGTGCCGGCGCCTTTGATTTTGGCGCCCATGGCATTTAGGAGAGTAGCTACATCTATAATTTCAGGCTCTTTTGCCGCGTTTTCTATAATCGTTAACCCTTTGGCCCGAGAGGCCGCCAGCATAATATTAATTGTTGCCCCCACACTTGAGACGTCGAGATAGATCTTCGCGCCGCGCAACTGCTTTGCGGATATTCGAATGGATCCATGATCATTGGTAACCGTAGCGCCTAATGCCTCAAATCCTTTAATATGCTGATCGATTGGCCGGGGTTCAAAGTTACAGCCGCCAGGCATTCCGATCGTGGCTTCCCCGAATCTGCCGAGCATGGCGCCCATCAGATAGTAGGAGGCGCGCAGAAGCTTCACTTTACCATTCGGCATCGGCTTTGAAAACAGCTTGGAAGGATCTATCCGCATCATATCCCCGTCGCGCTTAACAACAGCCCCCAGCTCTTGCAATATTTCGCTATAAACCGCAACATCACTGATTATCGGCAAATTATCCAACACAACTTCCGACTCTGCTAGAATGGCAGCCGGTACGAGCGCAACCGCGCTGTTCTTCGCTCCGCTGATTTGAACGGTACCGCGAAGAGGACGTCCGCCGCGTATCATCAATTTCTCCATTTAATTATTGTTCCTCCCGTAGATTGGAAGAGAATAAAGGAAAAACCGCCGTGGCAGCGCCGATGCTGATGCTGATACCATCCGCGCTTGCCGTAAAAAGGCGGTTTGTAATCCCTTGCTCCTGATTGTTACGCCTGGTTGTTGCTTCCGAACAAGCGGATTTTCTCTTGAATAACAGCCTTCATCGCGTTGCGGGCAGGCGTTAAGTATTTACGAGGGTCGAATACTTCGCCGTTAGCGGCAAGAACTTCACGGATTGCGTTCGTGCAAGCCACTTGGTTCTCCGTATTCACGTTGATTTTACCAACGCCGGCTTGGATCGACAAACGAATAGCTTCGTCAGGAACGCCGGATCCGCCATGCAAAACAACCGGTACGGGAATCGCATCGGCTACTTTTTGAATAATATCGTAGTGGATTTTCGGTTCGCCTTTGTACATGCCGTGTGCAGTACCTACGGCGATTGCCAAGCAATCCACGCCTGTCTCTTCATAGAAACGGATCGCTTCATCCGGCTTAGCCATCGTAGCGTCAGCTTCGTCAACGCTCAGGTCATCCTCAACGCCGCCGATTGTACCCAGCTCGCCTTCAACGGATACGCCCATAGCGCGGGCGGCTTTAACAACTTCTTTCGTCAGTGCGATGTTTTCTTCGAGCCCGTAGTGGGAACCATCGAACATAACGGAAGAGAAGCCGGCACGGATACATTTCATTGCAACTTCAAAAGAGCTGCCGTGGTCAAGATGCAGCGCGATGGGAAGACCGGATTTTTTGGCAGCGGCCTCAGCCATTGCAACCGTAAATTCGATACCCATATATTTCAAGGCGCCTTCGCTAACCCCGTAAATAAAAGGCGAATTTTCTTCCATTGCAGCTTCTACAGTTGCTTGCGCGAATTCCAGGTTGTTCATGTTGAACTGACCTACCGCAAATTTGTTCGCTTTTGCTTTCGGCAAAAACTCATTCATCGACACTAATGGCATAGTTGTCTTTCCTCCTAATGAAATTCTTTGTTTTTCAAGCCCGTTCCGACTTGTCATTCTGAGTCATTATAACATATCGTACATTGAAATAGTAAAGCTTGTTTTACATGCCGCAAAATGCAAAACATTAATAATTTATAATGCAAGTGTAAACGATTACCGCGTTTTAGCGCACAAACCCGTTTCACATGAAATAAAAGCTTATTTTATCATTGCAAAACTTATAAATTTCTAATATTCAAGCAGAACGTCTGTCGGCGTATTCCAAGGACGCCATCGTTTCGCGGCGAATTATAAGACCATTTATAA
Source organism: Paenibacillus harenae DSM 16969 (assembly GCF_000422465.1). Classification (GTDB taxonomy): domain Bacteria; phylum Bacillota; class Bacilli; order Paenibacillales; family Paenibacillaceae; genus Pristimantibacillus; species Pristimantibacillus harenae. The sequence continues at coordinate 10,720 of NZ_AULV01000020.1, forward strand.
GCGTTACACTTATAAGGTCTTATATATTCAACAAAAACGACACCGCCGCTTAAGTAGCGACGATGCCGTCAGTCATTCATTTTAAGATCCGATCGCGAACCGGTTGGTCGAATTGCCTCCACGCAGCTGCATGTTCACCGCGATTCGCATCTCATCGATGTCGAACGGCTTCGTAAAGTGCATCAGAGCTCCAAGATCGGTCGCTTCTTTAATCATGTCCAGCTCGCCATAGGCCGTCATCATTATGACTTTTATGTTACGATCGATGGCTTTGACGTGCTTGAGAATTTCCAGACCGTCCATGCCGGGAATCTTCATATCCAGCAATACAAGGTCGGGAGCTTCGTTCTTCACGATTTCCAAAGCCAGCTTGCCATTAGATGCCTGGAACGTATTGTAGCCTTCGCTGCTAAATACTTCCATGAGCAGTACACGGATACCGTTCTGATCATCCACGATCAACACTTTCTTCTTCTCCAACGCCACATACCTCCCGCGACTGAGCTTCACCCTAGAAATGGTCAACTCTTCCATAATCGTTAATATATTCGCTTAGGCAGGCATAGAATCCTTCTCGTCCAAAGAAAAACTTTAGCGCCGGATACGCAGGAGTGGACCGCTTCCGTTCACAGGCCGTTAGTTGCCCGAATATGCCAGAGCCGCCTTCACAAAGCCGCGGAACAAAGGCTGCGGACGGTTAGGCCGCGACGTAAATTCCGGATGGAACTGTACCGCCAGGAACCAAGGGTGATCCACGATTTCGATCATCTCGACAAGACGGCCGTCGGGCGATGTCCCCGAGAAGCGCAGGCCCGCCTTCTCAATCGTCTCACGGTATTCATTATTGAATTCATACCGGTGGCGGTGACGCTCATAGACAAGCTCTTCGCCGTATTCCTTCGAAGCAAGCGTGCCTGCCGCTAGCTTGCACGGATATAAGCCGAGCCGCATCGTGCCGCCCAAATCTTCAACCTCCTTCTGATCCGGAAGCAGGTCGATGACCGGATAAGGAGTGGACGGGTTTATCTCAGAGCTGTTCGCATTCGCCATTCCAACTACGTTGCGCGCGTATTCAATCACCGCTACCTGCATGCCGAGACAAATGCCGAAGAACGGAATTTGATTCTCGCGCGCATATTTGATCGCTGTAATTTTCCCTTCAATACCGCGGTCCCCGAAGCCGCCGGGCACCAAGATGCCGTGAACGCCTTGAAGCTCGCCCGCAATATTTTGCTCCGTCAGCTCCTCCGCGTTGACCCAGCGAAGCTTTATTTCGGAATCGGCAGCGATGCCCGCATGTCCAAGCGACTCCACAATACTAAGGTACGCGTCATGCAGCGCCACGTATTTGCCGACGATGGCGATTTCGGTCGTTTTGTGAAGCGACTTCACGCGCTCAACCAGACTTTCCCATTCCCGCATGTCCGGCTGCTCGGTCGACAGCTTCAAATGATTGACGACAATTTCGTCAAGGCCTTCCTGGCGAAGCATCAAAGGCACCTCATATAATGTCGAGGCGTCTCTGCATTCCACAACCGCGCTCGCGTCGATGTCGCAGAATAAGCCGATCTTTCGCTTCAGATCTTCCGCAAGGGGATGTTCGGTGCGGCATACGATAACATTCGGCTGGATGCCGATGCTGCGAAGCTCCTTCACGCTATGCTGCGTCGGCTTCGTCTTCACTTCGCCCGCCGCTTTGATATACGGAATCAGCGTAACGTGGATGTACATGACATTGTCGCGTCCGATATCGCTCTTGATTTGTCTGATCGCTTCCAGGAACGGAAGACTTTCAATATCGCCGACCGTGCCGCCGATTTCCGTAATAACGACGTCGGAGCCGGCTTCCTTGCCCGCGCGGAATACACGGTCTTTAATTTCATTCGTAATATGCGGAATAACCTGCACCGTTCCGCCTAAATAGTCGCCGCGGCGTTCTTTCGTAATGACGTTGGAATAAATTTTGCCGGATGTCACGTTGCTGTTTTTCGACAGATTGATATCGATAAACCGCTCATAGTGACCAAGATCGAGGTCTGTCTCCGCGCCGTCATCCGTGACGAATACTTCTCCGTGCTGGTATGGACTCATTGTTCCCGGATCCACGTTAATATAGGGATCGAATTTTTGGATCGTTACTTTGAGGCCCCTGTTCTTCAGCAATCTCCCGAGCGAGGCAGCCGTAATCCCCTTGCCTAGGGACGACACGACGCCGCCGGTTACAAATATATATTTGGTCACTGTGATGATACCCTCCAAGCTCCTATGGTTAATATTTAGGTTTGCCCATTTCCTCGATAAACATGGATGCAGCCGAACTGCCTGACCATCCAGTTTGTGGGAATGTTTCCCTCGAAACGTTCCCCACAAACAAAAAAAGTGACACCCGTAGCAACGGGGCACTTTTTCATTTGTTGGCATATATAAAAATATAAGAGTGTATACAAAGATTGAACTTCATACTCCGCCTATATTTCACCGCGAAACGAACCTTTACTCGCAAAGGACGCCGCTTGTATGCTTATTTGTTAACCGAATCTTTAGCCCATGCAATAGTTTACTCTGCCCTTATAGGACCTGTCAAGCAGAAACGCCTGCCTTTCGTCCTCGGCAAAGGACGCAAACCGTTTACTCCGTATATTCTGAAGAAACTCGTAAATTAAGCTCATCGAAAAACGGTATCGCAGAAAATTCTAAGCCCATATAAGTGTAAAACTTATAATTTCTTAGAATTCAAGGGAAACCGGTAACCTTATCGGAGCGAGAGCATGCTATTTGTCCTCGTCGTCGTCTTCCAAATCGTCTTCAGCGTCAGAATCATCGTCGTCCGCGTCCAACTCGGCATCCACTTCTTCTTCCTCGATATCATCGTCTTCCAGGTCAACTTCCTCGTCAACCTCGGATTCCTCTTCCGCCTCTTCGAAGTCCTCGCGGTCTTCGTCGAATACGTCGTAATCCTCACCCTGCTCCGCGTACGTATCCTCTTCCTCGTCCGTAAACATATCATCGTCTTCCAGATCATCATCGTCGTTAATAATGCGGGTACGCTTCGCATTGCCCACCGGATCCTCGGAACGCTCTACCGGATACCAGCGCTTCAGTCCCCACATATTGCTGCCAACGCAGGCGAAACGACCGTCGATATTAATCTCGGTATATACCTGCGCGATGAACTGATTAATACCTTCCGCGGAAAGACCGCGTATTTTAGCGATCTCCATCATGAGATCGCGGTAATAATAAGGTGTATTTGCCGCTTTCAGCACCTCGAACGCCAAATCGACCATAGGCATTTCCTTTATACGCTCAGGATCCAGCTTTAACGTGAAATTGCTGCTGCTCATATGGACACATCCTCTCTTGCCAATCAATTTATGTACTCGTTTCTTCCTTCTACGTGCTAGTCACAGTATAGTAAAACCTATTTCCTGCAAAAAAGCAAGCGGACGGGACGGGCCAAAGACGTAAAGGGCTTATTTAACGCACAAACCGTTAGCTGTGTGTGCGCACAGCTTGGTTCCGTAAACACGAACGGTTAGCCGTATGTACGATTTGAAGGTACAGCTTGGACTTCATGACAAAAAGCGAAGGGAAGCCCCTCCGCCATGACTGTATCCAACCGGCCGCGACACGAGCTAACGTACCTTGGACGTAAGAGCTCTCTCGAACTCTTTGTTCATCCTATGTCCATTATCGGTTTTTGACACGGTTTGCAGCCTAATTATATGAAAAAGGGCAAGTTGCTCATGCGGAAAGAAGCGCTCGGTCATACAATAGTTCAGCATGGTCCGTCGGGAGGGAACCAATTTTGGATACCGCCGTTTTTATCCGCTTGCTGCAAGAGACGATGGCTTGCACGGACACAGCGACAGTTAAGCGAATCATACGCTTTCAGCATGTAAGTGACTACCGGTACTTCCTTCAGAAGCTGCCTGTGATCCAACCGTCGTCATCGCCTCATAAACGTATCAGACAAATGCCAATTATCCGTGCCATCTCATGCAGGCTCCCGGCCGAGGAAACACTAGAGAGGTTCTCGGGACGGGTATGGATTGAAAAGGATTGCAAAATCAGCGTGCATGCTTCGATGCCAAAGTCGACTATTGTAGAAAAAGGAATCCCTTGGGGCGTTAATCAAATACGGGCCCCGCATGCATGGAGCACGACGACCGGCCATCGGGTGAGGGTCGGTGTCATCGATACCGGCGTTGACTTCAACCATCCTGATCTGCGTCAATCCTTATCGAGAGGAATCAATCTGCTGAACAGAAGTATGCTGCCGCATGACGACAACGGTCACGGTACGCATATCGCGGGCACGATTGCCGCAGCCAACCAGATACAGGGCATGATCGGCGTTGCGCCGCGCGCCTTGATCTCCCCCGTCAAAGCCTTCGACCATAACGGCAGCGCCTTTGTCTCCGATATTATTCTCGGCATCGAATGGTGCGTTCGCAATCGCATGAATGTCATTAATATGAGCTTCGGGATGAAAACAAGAAGTAAAGCGCTGCTAAGCGCCGTTACTAATGCGTATAACGCCGGCGTTATTATCGTCGCCTCCTCCGGCAATGACGGCAAACGGCGCTCCATCGACTATCCCGCCAGATATCCCCAAACCATCTCGGTCGGTGCGACCAATAAGCTCCGCCGCATCGCTCCCTTCAGCAACCGCGGCTCCTACATCGACATCTATGCTCCTGGAGATAAAATCGTTTCGTCGTGGCTTCGCGGTAAATATAATGAAATGAGCGGCACCTCGATGGCCACCTCGCACGTAAGCGGGGCCATCGCTCTTCTGCTTGCGCATAGGCCTGGCCTGACGCCGGCAGAAATCAAGAGCATTATTAAGCGCTCCGTACAACCATTAAAAGGCAGAAAAGCCCGCCGGACGATCGGCGAGCTTGACGTGATACGTATGATGCAAGCCGTGGAAAAGCTGTAGCTCCGCGGCTTGTTTTATTGTGACGATTATTTACATCCGCTCAGGCGCAGACACTCCGACGAGGCGCAGCACGTTCGCGATGGACAGCTTGACCGCTCCCAGCAGCGCAAGGCGGGCCTGCGTCTGCTCCGCGTCCTCCGTGATGACGCGTTCCGCCCGGTAGTAGCTGTGAAATTGCGAAGCCAGCTCATAGACGTAACGAATCAGGCGGTGAGGCGCATATTGGGCCGCCGCTTCGGATACTTCCTGCGGGAGCTCGCCGATCTTGCGAAGAAGATCGAATTCCGGTTCGGCGGTAAGCTTGCTGAAGTCGATCGCTTCGACCGATTTGAATGGAAGGCCCTGCTCCTCCGCTTGCCTGAAGATGCTGCATATCCGGGCATGCGCGTATTGTACATAAAAGACCGGGTTTTCATTGGACGTGGAGATCGCAAGATCCATATCAAAGTCCAGATGCGAATCCATGCTGCGCATCGAGAAGAAGTAGCGGATCGCGTCCACGCCTACTTCGTCCATCAGATCTTCCATCGTGACGGCTTTGCCGGTACGCTTCGACATCTTCATTTTCTCGCCGTTCTGGAACAGGCTTACCATCTGAGCAATGAGCACGGTAAGCTTATTCGGGTCGTTGCCAAGCGCCTCCATCGCCGCTTTCACGCGAGGGATATATCCGTGATGATCGGCTCCCCAAATATTAATCATTTGGTCGAACCCCCGGCTGTATTTGTCGCGGTGATAGGCGATATCCGGTGTCAAATACGTGTATGAGCCGTCATTTTTCACTAGGACACGGTTTTTGTCGTCGCCAAAAGGCATCGTGGACAGCCACGTCGCTCCTTCTTCTTCATATACATGGCCGGAAGCCTTCAGCGCCTTCAGCCCTTCTTCGACCTGGCCGCTCTCGTACAGCGAGGTTTCGCTGTACCACACATCGAAGCCGACGCGGAAGCGCGCCAGATCCCGCTTAATTTTGTCCAACTCGCGCTCCAAGCCGTACTGGCGGAAAAACGCGAACCGTTCCTGTTCCGGCAGCTTCAGCAGCTTATCTCCTTCTTGCTCGGCGAGAAGCTTCGCGAAGCCGATAATATCTTCTCCGTAGTAGCCGTCCTCCGGCATGTCGGCTTCTTGCCCGAGCTCCTGGCGATACCGCGCCTCGATCGATACCGCGAGATTCTCGACCTGCTTGCCCGCATCGTTAATGTAATATTCTCTTGTGACATCATAACCTGCAAAATCTAGCACGTTACAAAGCGCGTCGCCTACTGCAGCGCCGCGAGCATGGCCAAGATGCAGGCTGCCCGTCGGATTCGCGCTGACGAACTCGACCTGAACGCGCTTGCCTCCGCCTTCCGCCGTACGGCCGTAATCGCCGCCCGCTTGCAGAGCCGCGCCTACGACAGGATAAAGGTAGCTATTGTCCATGCGGAAATTGATAAAGCCCGGACCCGCTATTTCCGCCGATTGGATCGAAGCCTTCTTCGTATCCAGGTTCGCAAGAATCGCTTCCGCGATTTGACGCGGATTCTTCTTGGCGAGCTTCGTTAATTGCATCGCCGCATTCGTTGCCAGATCGCCGTGCGTTTTGTCCTTCGGCACCTCCAGCACGAATGCCGGAAGCTCTTCCCTTGCGGCAAGCCCGGCCGAGACAGCAGCGTCCGCGATCGCCGCCTTGACCTGCTCATACATGTTTTCTAGTACATTAGCGTTCATGATTGTTGTTCCTCCTGTATATGGAGCCGTATATGAAAACGGCCCGACATTTGATCACCCACATGCATATCGTACTGCCACTCTACCGTAAAAGGCAGCGTTGCCGGAAGCTCGTCCGCGCTTTCTCCCTGCGGCTGCCGCAGCTGCAGCAGGAGCGTATCCGTCTCGAGAGGAAACGATGCCGCCTTCGAGCGGTAATACCCCGCCCTGCGCAGACCCGGCACGAACAGCTGCTCCGAATCGACGGCGCCGCGCCTTACGATGGACAGCTCATCGGGACGGTACCGCACCAGCGTGCGCACTTCGCCTGTCTCCGGACCGTTCTCCGCAGCCGGTTCGACGTAACGCACGAATACCGATAATTCCTTGCGGAACCATTCGCCTTCGTAGGTATGGATGTGCGGACTTCCGTCCTGCATGCTTTCCAAGGTGACCCGCACTTTCCCGCTTTGCCCGCTTTGTCCCATAGCCTTGCTCCTGTTCAGTTATCGTATGTAACTACTATATACAGGAAGTCCCCTAATTTCAACGCTAGAGTGTCGTATACGGCACGATGGCTCGCCATGCTTCCACGCGGTCTTCGAGCGTCCGCATGCGCGGAGTCGGAATCGGGCTGGTAGAAGGAAGCTTAAGCAGCGTAATGCCCCGAAAGCTGTCGTTCCCGCGAAAATGCTTTTGGAATGTGTCGTACGCCTTGCTCCCATTAAAGGCGAAGCAGCGCAAATGCGGATATTCCCCGATAATCCAAGGCAAGTTCTGCGGCACCTCCGCCCGGATGTTCATATCCAGACTGCCTTCCCGCTCGCATGATTCCATGACGTCCCATAAGGCAAGCCTATGCTCCTTCATGAACGCAAGACGATTCTCGTAGACGGGATCCGGGTCGGAACCGGCGAACAGCTTATACATAATGCGCCACATGAAGTTTTGCGGATGACCGTAGAATTGTTTATGCTCGAGCGACTTTACGCTCGGCGCCGTACCGAGGATCAGCACGCGGGCCCGTTCGTCGATGACCGGGGGAAATGAAAAGATACGCATCGGTTACTCCTCCTGTTAACGCGCTTTGTTGTATTGCTTTGTTGTATTCTACTATAAGTCTAGCCTACAGGAGAGGAACAAATCCTCTGCACTGGGCAAAAAGAAAGACGCGGTCCGCTCTGCTGGGCGGACCGCGTCTCGTATGGGGATTATTTCGCGGGAATTTTGATTTTTTGCCCCGGATAGATGAGATGCGGGTTGCTTAATTTGTTGTAGCTGGCGAGCTTCTGCCATGTCGTGCCGTGCTTCTCGGCAATGGCATATAGGGTATCGCCGGCCTTGATGGTATATACCTTATCTTGAGGCGCCGCCTGGACGGGCTTCGCCGGTTCTGCCGGTTTCGATTCCGGCTCTTCCGGTTTCACTTCCGGCTCTTCCGGCTGCGCAGCAGCTTTCTGCCCCAGATCCAGCCTAAACTCCGCGTAACCGTCCTCTGTGTCGGCCGTGAACGCAATAGCCTTATTCGCTTCATCTGACGCCTTCGCATCAGGCGACGTCTTGAACGTCACATTCACCGAGCTGTTGATCGGCGCAAGCGACCAGTTGCCGTCTGCTGACGGATTGATCGTTTGGAAGGAGCGGATATAATCGATCACGACCTGACGGTTCTCGTCGGGAGCAGCCAGAATAATCCGTTTGCCGTCCGGGTTCGCAAGCTTGCTGGAAGAAGCGCGGTAGTTATTGGAAGCGACAACGAATTGTTGATCGGATACGATCGCCTTGCCTTCGAATTGCAGGTTGACGATCCGGCTCGAGTTCTCGTTCAAGAGCGATCCGCCCGCATCGTACCTCGGAGGCTGCGTAACGTCGATCTCATACGTCACGCCGTCAATGACATCGAAATTATACGTTGGAAAATCATAATTGATCAGATCCTGTTTGTCCTTGCTGTCCGGATCGATTTGTTTAAACTGGCCGGCCGACCATTCGAGCCATTCCTTCAGCTCGGCACCCGATATAAGCACGGCGTTGACCGTATTGGAGTATAAATACAAATCGGCCACGTTCTTAATCGCAATGTCGCCCGCCGCGATATTCGTGTAATAGCCCGGGCCTTGGCGGCCGCCGGCCTTAAACGGCGCTCCGGCCGATAATACCGGAATGCCTTCGTATTCCGTCCCTTGCAGATGCTTCTCGACGTACCATTTTTGCGCGTTAGTTACGATTTGAATGGAGGGGTCGTCCTGAATGAGGGCGAACCAGCTGGTAATCGATGCTGTCGTCTTGCCGACAGGTCCGCGCACATACTCGAGGGTATGCTCATGATCCTCTTTGACGGCGTCAATGATCGCTGGATCGGCTTCGACAAGCGGCTTCTTGTTCACCGTGTCGTAGATCGGCCTAACCATCGCCTTGGAATCAATTACGGTCCATTCGCCTTCTTTTTGCTGAAGCGTCAGATCGATAATGCCGAGGTTATTGCCCCAATAGCCCGGCTCGACGGACGGTACGCCGTTGATCGTGCCCTTGGCCAGGTCGACGCCGTTCTTCCCCTCGAACGATTTGTCGGGGAATACTTTATGCGCGTGGCCGAACAATATGGCGTCAATGCCGGGTACCTTGCTCAAATAAAGCACCGAGTTTTCCATTAGCGGCGTCTGCGGAATATCTTCAAAGCCGGAGTGCGGGATGGCGACAATCAAGTCCGCCCCCTTCTCCTTCATCTCCGGAATAAACTTCTCGGCAGTCGCCACGATATCCTTGACCGTGACCTTCCCTTCCAAATGCGCTTTGTCCCACTGCGTGATTTGCGGCGGCACGAAGCCGATAACGCCGATCTTCAGCTGATGCTTGGCACCCGCATTGTCGGTAACTTCCTTATCGAGGATCAGGTACGGCGTGAACATATTCTCATCATTCGTCTCGTCCGTATCTCCGTCCGCTTTATAAATGTTCGCATTCACATACGGAAAATCCGCGCCGGCCAGCGAGGTTTCCAAGAATGACAGCCCATAATTGAATTCATGATTGCCCAAGTTGCCCGCATCGTAATCGAGCAGGTTCATCGCTTTATAAACAGGATGGGTCTCGCCTTGCTGCAGCTGATCGACCGTCGCCACGTAATCGCCCAGCGGATTGCCCTGGATTAAGTCGCCGTTATCGAACAATAAGCTGTTCGGCGCTTCCTCCCGCGCTTTCTTAATGAGCGTCGCCGTCTTCGCCAGGCCGTATTCGTCCGTAGGCTTGTCCGCAAAATAATCGTAGTTCACCATATTTACGTGCAGATCCGAGGTTTCCATAATCCGAAGTTGGACGGTGCCTGCGCCTCCCGTCTCAGCGGATACCGCGAGCGGCATGGCCGCAAGGCTGACGGTAAGAAACGCCGTAACCGCGCCCTTCCACAATGCTTTGTACGGTTTCACCAAATGAACTCCTCCTTATTTTTCTATCTGCTTACGCGATGCTGCAAAAGGCATGATGCCCCAATCATTACCATCATATCGTAATTTAAATATTTTGAATAGTCACTCAATGATTTTGTCGAATCATCAGGAATGATGTCCGAACCATACTGCGAAAAAGGAAAAGAACCCGCGCGGCGGCAGCCGGGTGATTTAGCGCCGCCGACCGAACGCAAACAAAGGCTGCCCTTTAAGAATCGATTCCGATCCTTCGGGACAGCCTAGTTTATTTGCGGTCAGCTATACTCGCTCGATGATAAACTCGAACGAAAGGTCTTGACCGGCTTTTATCGTGTATTCGTCATGCACCGGGGCGCCCCAGCTGTCGTCGCCGCCGACGCCCATCTGCCGGCCTGCTATCGTAATGACGGTATAATGCACGTTCGGCAGCTCATAATGATGCTGCGCGCTCTCAAGCTCGAACGCCGTATATGGAGAAATGCCGCATTCCACGGGCTCATCCGCCGCGCTGACCCGAATGCCCCTGCCTTCTTCGTCAAGCACGCTCACGCGCCGTACGCCGGTGCGGTTGCCCGACTCCTGCGGCACGACGTAACCGGACACGTTGCCGGCCGCGGTGCCGCGGAACAAGCCGAGACGCGCGCCGCTGACGCGGTCCTCGTAGTTTTCCTCCGGTCCCATCGCGAGCCATTCCAATTGATCGTAATCAGAAGGAACCTTGAAGGATACGGCGAAGACCGGCAAACGCGGAAGCCCTTCGGCGCCGCGGTACTCCGCTTTGACATGAATGCTTCCGTCGCTGCGGACCGTGTAGGCGATCCGCGCCTCTACCTTCTCGCTGATCGAGAAGCCGTACCGGTAAGCGACCGTCATGCTGCTGCCGTCTTCGGCCTCCATGACATCGATGCCGGTGCATTTCCGCGTCAAACTAGCCGCGAACCAGCCGCCCGCGTCAAAACCTTGGGCATAACCCCGGTCGTTATCCGTCGTCGCCCGCCAGAACAGCGGCGCAGGCGGTGCAGCAATCATCTCCCGTCCCGCGTAATTCAGGGAGATGAGACTCATCGCCTGTTTGGAGAATAGAATGCTGAAATCATTTCCCTTAATGCCGATATTCACGTCGCCGTGCACAACCTTCAGCTTGCCGGCAGGACTTGCGCCCTTCGTATTAAGCGCTCCCTCGATCCGGAATACATGCTGCCCGAACGCAACCTCATGTCCACTCTCTGCCCACAGCGTATTCTCCTTCAGCTTGAAGGCGGCGTGAAGGGCATATTCTCCCGACGCCAGCAACGAATCAGGAAGCTCGATAGCGATGTACTTCTCGCTCTTCGGCGCTACGACCGCATCCAATTGACGCCGCGCCAGTTCCTGACCTTCGCGATATAACGCATACTCCAGCACAAAGCCGGACGTATCGGCGAACAGGTTTTCGTTGCGAACCGTAATGCCCTTCCGATCAGGAATAAGCTTAATGTTCTGATAGAGGAATTTCACTTCCTGCATCTTAGGCGAAAGCCTTCGGTCGGCATAGACAATCCCGTTCGTGCAGAAGCCGTAATCGGTTGGCCGGTCGTCGAAATCGCCGCCGTACGCCAGATACTCCTTGCCGTAACGGTCCTTCTTGACGATTGCCTGGTCCATGTAATCCCAAATGAAACCGCCCTGGTACATCGGGTATTTCCGTTCCAGATCGGTATATTTACTCATGCCGCCGAGCGAGTTGCCCATCGCATGCATATATTCGCAGCTGATGTACGGCTTATCGGGATCTTTGTCCAAATATTGCTCGATATCCGCAACTTTGGCATACATTCGGCTCTCCATATCGCTTGCTTCGGTGAACCTGCGGTCGTAGAACACGCCTTCGTAATGAACAAGCCGGCTGCTGTCGTTCGACCGGAAATAACGGGCAGCGTCTACCAGCACGTCACCGACATAAGATTCGTTGCCAAGCGACCAAATGAGGATGGACGGATGGTTCTTATCCCGTTCATACATCGAAATCGCCCGGTCCAAGACAATAGCCCGCCACTCCGGCTTGCTGCCCGGGATGTTCCAGGACGGCTCGACCGCACCCATCTTCTGCCATGAGCCATGCGTTTCTAAATTCATTTCGTCGATGACATAGATGCCGTACTCGTCGCACAGCTCGTACCAATAGCTCTGATTCGGGTAATGCGACGTCCGGACGGCGTTCAAATTGTTCTGCTTCAAAGTTTTGATATCCCAGAGCATGTCTTCCTTCGTAATCGCCCTGCCCCTGCGGCAGTTAAACTCATGGCGGTTCACGCCCTTGAATACGATGCGCTCGCCGTTGATGCGCATGATCTTATCCACCATTTCAAACCGGCGGAAGCCGATTCTTTGGGGAATAGCCTCAATCAGTTTCCCGGAGCCGTCGAAGATCTCAATATATAGCCGGTACAAGAACGGTACCTCGGCGCTCCAGAGCTTAGGTTCGTTCATTTGCGCCTGCAGTGAGATTTTCTCCAGGCTTCCAATCTCCGCCTCTGCAGAGGCAACCCGGTTGCCATCCGGGTCGCACAGCGTCAATTCCGCCTTCGAGCCGGCCTCGGGAGGAGTACGGAAAGTCAGCTCTGCTCGAAGCGTACCCGCCCGGAAAGCGTCATCCAGCTCCGCGCGGACATTCAAATCATATACATGAATGGACGGCACCGTGTACAAGTAAACCTCGCGGAATATGCCCGAGAAACGCCAAAAATCCTGATCCTCCAGCCAGCTGCCCGTGCTCCGTTGGTAAACCTCCACCGCCAGCTTATTCTCGCCTTCTTGCAAATAAGGTGTGAGCTCAAATTCGGAAGGAGTAAAGCTATCCTCGCCGTATCCGACAAAATTGCCGTTCAACCAGACAAAAAAGGCGGTTTCAACGCCTTGGAAAGAGATATAAACCGGTGAACCCTGCATCGATTCCGGCACGAAAAAGGCCTTCACATAGCTGCCTACCGGATTGTGGTCTTCGGAAACCTGCGGCGGGCGCAACTCCTCATGTCCGTCCCAGGGATACATCGTATTGACGTATTGCGGCTGGCCGTAGCCCTGCAGCTGAATATGCCCGGGCACCTGAATTTCCTTCCAGCCTGCACAGCTGTAATCCGAGTGATAGAACTCGGCCGGCCGGCTGGCCGGATTCACCGCGTAGTTGAATTTCCATGCGCCGTTCAGCGAATGGCGCATCGCCATGGGTCCCCGCAGCTTCGCCTCTTCCAACGTTCCGTAGTACGAGTGATCGGAATGGGCCGGCAGCCGGTTTACTTCGTAGACGCTCACGTCGCTTAGCCAGTTCAGGCTAGGCATGGTTGCTTTCATTGCGTTCTCTCCCAACGTCTAAAATAACTGTATTTCGTATTTCTATCTTTTCATAATAGATCACTCTGGACCAGCTTTAAAGGGAATTTCTCCCGATAAATTCACAGTGATTTGGCTTTGGGAGATCCTAAAAGGAAATTCTCCCGCAAATTGGACCTTTTCATGATAAATTAGCCGGAACTCGTCGAAATAGCCGGAGGTTTTCTCGCTGCATAAGTTGATCAACGATTCGCAGTGGCTGCTGTCACTGTGAAAGAAAATCACTCTTGCTGGATTTAGATACACGAAATCCACCAATTCCCTCCCTTCACCAAACGCGGTGAAAAAGGAGCGCAGCGGGCCATTTGAATCTGGAAAAGCGTTAGCGGTCGCTTTTGAAACCCCATTCTTTCCCTCTACCAGTAATCAGAAGAATGGGGTTTCAACGCGATTGGAAGATCAAATGGCACGCGCAGCGGCATGTTTCACCTGCATTACGCTCTTCACTCCATTTTCACCGCGCCCTACTTCACCGATCCCGTCATACCGGCGACAAAATGCTTCTGCATGAGGAAGAAAACGATCGCCGTCGGCAGTGTCGCAATCAGAATGACGGTCATAATAACGCCGTAATCCGGCGAATAGCCGGACCCGAGATTCGAAATCAGCAGCGGAATCGTTCTTTTCTCCGGCGACTGCAGCACGACCAGCGGCCACAGGTAGTTGTTCCAGCTGGACATGAACGTAATGATCGCGGCAGCCGCATACGAGGTTTTCATCGTCGGCACGTATATCCGGAAGAATACGCCAAGCTCGCTTAAGCCATCGATGCGGCCCGCTTCAAGCATGTCCTTCGGAAACATCTTCGTGCTTTGGCGAAAGAAGAAAATCAGAAAAGCCGTCGTGACCGTCGGCAAAATAACCGAGGAAATCGTGTCGATTCCAATGAACGGCATGGTCTGCGTAATGCTGCCGAACATCCGGTACAGCGGCACCATCAGCGCGGCAAACGGAATCATCATGGACAGCAGCAGAATGCTGAATACGGTATCCTTCGCCTTGCTTCTGTAAATTTCAAAGCCGTATCCGGCAAGCGAGGCGATCAGCATCGCAAGAAGCGTCGTCGTGATCGAGATCTTCGCCGAATTAAGCAGCGCCGGAATCAGGTCGACGGTATCGAGCACCTTGCGCAGGTTCTCGCCGAGATAATTGCCGGGCAGGAGCCTTCCTTGCGTAACATCGATGGATCTATTCGTCGAGCTGACGATCATCCATAGGAATGGAAATATGGAGACGATAGCCGCTGCACTTAAAAATACATAAGTGAAAATTCGTTTAAACTTAGCCATTCTTATCACCTGCCAATTTGAACTGAAGGATGGAAAAGATGACGATCAGAATAACGATGGCATAGGAAACCGTGGCGGCATAGCCGAAATCCGGCGTATATTTGAACGACAAATTATAAATGTACTGCGACAGCGTCATCGTCGCGTTGCCCGGTCCGCCCCTCGTAATATTCATAACCTCGTCGAACAGCTGCAGCGTTCCGATCGTCGACGTAATGGACGTAAACAAAATAATGGGCTTCAGAAGCGGCACTGTAATTTTGGTAAACTGCGTAAAGGCGGAAGCGCCGTCAATACGGGCTGCCTCGTAGATCGAATTGTCGATATTTTGAAGCGCAGATAAATAGAAAATCATGTTATATCCGGTCCAACGCCATGTAATGGCGATAATAATCGTAATTTTAGCCCAGAACGGATCCGTGATCCATTGGATCGGAGCCGCGATGAGGTGAAGCTTGAGCAGCATGGCGTTAATAAGGCCGTCCGCTCCGAATAAATATTTAAAGATAACCGAATAGGCGACAAGCGACGTCACCGCCGGCAGAAATATCGCCGTACGATAGAAGCCCTTGAGCTTCAAATCCTTATCGTTAAGAAGTACCGAAATAAATAAAGCAAGAATAATCATGATCGGAACTTGAATGATCAAATACAGGAATGTGTTCTTCAGCGTCGTCATAAAAGTAGAATCCGTTAACAAGCGGGTGTAGTTGTCCGCGCCGACAAAAGATAGATTCGTGCCCGTGCCCGATTGGAATGACATGATCAACGCTTGAATCATCGGGTAGAAATAGAAAGCGCAAATCATAATAACCGCCACCGAAATAAAAGACCAGCTGATGACGTTCGTCCTAGCTTTAATATTCAAAGCCTTAGCTTCTCTCACAATATTTGGCAGCTCCTCTCTTCTCCAATTTCAAAACAAACCTTGATACAGGCCGTTTGCCGCCTACATCATGGCATCGGCAAACGGCTGTTCAAGGTTTCTCTGTGTGATTGCTGTTATTTAATTTGAGCGTCCGCTTGCTTCTGGGCGTCAGTCAGCACTTGGTCGATGCCCTTGCCGTTCAAATAGTTTTGCATTTCCACAATGATAATATCCTCAACCGCATACGTATGCATGCCGTAGTTTACGTTTGGAATTTCAGCCGTCCATTTTGCAAAATCGGCCACGATTTCTTGTCCGCCGAAAAACTCGTTCGGCGCTTTGTAAGCTTCGCCTTCCGCAGCAGGCTTATACGTTCCGATAGCGCCAACGTCCGTGATCAGCTTCTGATACAGGTCGACGTTCGAGCCTAACGTAGCGCCGAGGAATTCGGCAGCCTTTTCTTTGCCAGGCACGTTCAGCACGTACCAGGAGCTTCCTCCGAGGCTTGATGCGTGAACCGATTCGGGGTTATTCGTCAGCTTCGGCAGCGGAGCGATCGCCCACTTGCCGGCTTGGTCCGCGGCAGCCGTAATCGACGGCGTGAACCAGTTGCCCGTCGGAACGGATGCGACGTCGCCGCTGTTGTAATTCGCAACGAACTGGCTCCAGTCCGCGTGAATTTTCACGATGTTGGCTTCCATCATTTTCTTGTATGTCTCAAACGCTTCTTTCAGCGCTGCGTTGCCTTCCAGGTTGGCGGTCTTGCCGTCTTCGTTCAAGTACCATGAGCCCGCCGATTGGATCATCACGCGCAAAATGCCCATGTCGTTCGGATCAAGGGAAATCCAGTCCTTGCCCGTTTTCTCCTTGACGGCCTTTCCGATTTCAATGTATTTATCCCATGTAATATCCTGAAGATCTTCAATCTTGTAGCCGGCCTGCTCCAAATAATCGGTTCTGACATACAAGCCGGTTACGCCGGAGTCGAACGGAAGACCGTAGTTTTTGCCGTCAACGCTGGTCGGCCCGATTTTGTAATCCGCGAAGTCAGAAGCTTTGAAGCTTTCCGTCAGCGGGTAGAAGGCGTCCGGATAGGCTTGCAGGAAGCTTTGCGCGCGGTAGTCCTCGATAAGGACGATATTCGGCAAACCTTTTGTCGTTCCGGAGCTAAGGCCGGTATTCAGCTTTTGAACGATGTCGTTCTGGGCGTTCTCGATAATATCGACGGTCAAATCGGGATGATCGGCCGCGTAAACGTCCTTCGCGAGGTTCATCGCTTTAATGTTGAAATTCGGATCCCAAGCCCAGATCGTAATTTTGCTTGTATCCGCCGCCTCGCCGGCATTGTCGCCGTTGCCGGTGTCCGTATTGGCACCGCAAGCCGACAAGATCATGATGCTGGCAAGCAGCAGGGCAATGATTTTCTTCATGTCAAGACCTCCATTTATTTATCTGTCCTGTAAGCGTTTCCCCGCCTACTTCATTCATGTTAGCATTCGGAGGATTTAGGACGTTAGAATTATCTTTGCCTTCACTTGTCAGATTATTATGGTTTTCCGGATTATCCAAAATTTTATTTGTACGATTTTTGGATTCTGGGAAAATTTTTACCCTTTCAGCAGCGGAATACGAATTTTCACTTTCGTGCCCTCTCCCGGCTCGCTCGTAATCGTCACTCCGTAAGCTTCCCCGTATAACAGCTTAATTCGGTCATGCACGTTTTTTACGCCGATTCCCGTGAACAACTGCCGCTTGCTTTTTGGACGCGGGAGAAGATTGCCGGCGGAGGGGGCGTCCGCCATCCCGTCCCCGTCATCGACGACCTCGCAAACAAGCGCATCCCCCTCTTTCGCAACCATGATGTAAATGTGGCCCTCGGGCTTGTTGTTAAACGCATGAAAAAAAGCGTTCTCGATAAACGGCTGGATGATCAGCTTCGGAACGTGGAAGCCCATACAGTCGGGTGCGATAAAATAGTTCACTTTAATCCGGTCGCCGTAACGGACGTGATTAATGAACACATAGTTTTTCATATTCACCAGCTCTTGGCTAAGGGGAATCGTCTCGCTGACATTGCCGATCGCGTTCTGGAGAAGCGAGATCAGCGCGTTGATCGTCTCCGCCGCCTTCTCCTTGCTGCCCCGCTGCACCATAAATTTCACCGAGGCCAGCGTATTATATAGAAAATGGGGGTTGATTTGCTGCTGAAGCGCCTCCAGCTCCGCATTCCTCTGCTGCTTCTGCGTCTGAACGAGCTCCTTCACGTATTCCTGCAGCTCATCGAGCATATCGTTGAAGGCCTGTGCCAATTGACGCGTTTCATAGCTTCCTCCTACGGTCACGTGATGGTCGAATTCGTATTTCGATATCGTTGAAATTTGCTTCACCAGTCTCGTCAGCGATTTTGTCATCCTGCGGGAGATGACAAATACGATAATGACCGTCGCGAGCGTTATAGCCATGACGCTGAGCACGATCGTTTTCGTGTCGATCAATTGGCCGATAGCCGTCTCTTTATCGATCAAATTCACCACATACAAGTCAAACGGCGTCAAATATTCGGAAAGCACCACTTGATCCTTGTCCATGATGTCCACGTTTTTATAAGGAAGCCCCTGTTCCTCGATTTGTTCGGCGTATTGGAGAAGGTCGGCCGCGGGCTGTCCGATCCACTCCAGCCGGTTGGCCGATACGATCGTCCCTTCTCTATCCAGCACGGCGACATCGTTGCCAAGGCTGGTATAGCTCTCATAGAAACGCCTGAATTCCCGTTCCGGTATCGAGAAATACATCGTGCCGTACACAAAATCGGTCCGGTCAATGAGCGCCTTAGAAGCGATGACCGTCGGTTTGGTTGCGGGATTACCGGAATGCGCCGCATCGTCATATTGGTAGATCAGCCTGCGGGGCTCTTGAAGCGTCTTGGCCGTGACCGGATGATCGCGAAGCTCGGCATCGGTTAACGGCCAATAGGAGCGGTCGGATGCGTAGCTCCTGCCGTTCACTCCCGTAACCGTAATCCCCACCTCATACGCGTCAACACTTGAATTGAACCTTTCCATCTGCTGGCTCATGCTGTAATAAGCCTTGCTCCTGGCTATGGAGTCGCCGTCCCCTTCCGTCAGAAAACTGCGGACCGAGCCGCTCTGCGAAATATTATTGGACGTAATGACGATCGAATAATTGAAAGAATCCAGACTGCTCTTAATCTGCTCGATCACCTTGGAATTCGTAATGCTGAACGTCTCCATGAAGACCCTCTCCGACATATTGATTGTCGTCCACGTCGTCGTGACCGATACGGTAACGATACTGACAACCATGATAATGAACATTTTGACAAACAGCCCGTTATATTTAAAGCGATCCAACAAACGTCTCATAACCATCTCTTCCCTTATTTCATATATTGTCTGCGGTAACGGCTCGGGGACATGCCGGTCAGCTTCTTGAATACCTTGGTGAAATAACTGTGGTCGGAATAACCGACCAGGCCGCTGATTTCCGAAATCGTCGCTTCCCCGCCCCGAAGCAGCTCTGACGCCTTATCCGTTCTAACCCGGTGCAAATAATCGATAAAGCCCTCGTTGTTGTGGGAAGAGAAATAACTGGACAGATAGGACGGATTAAAATGAAAATGCTTGGCCATCTCCGTCAAGCTGAGCGGCTCCGCATAATGCTCGTCAATGTAATCAAGCAGCCGCTTCATATTCGCATTGCCGGCAGAAGCGGCTTTGCTCTCGATGCTTTTACCCGCCTCTGCGATAAAATCCTCGAGTTTCGCGATCGCTTCTTCGGCGTAACGGGAATCCTCGACCGCTTTGAAATACGCGTATTTACTTTTTTCCAGCTCTTTTATGTCATACGACATATTGCCCAGCAGCACGGTCATGTTAAAAATAAGATTGCCCAGAAACGACTTGAATTCGAACACGTCCGTTTTATAGTTGCCGGCCATGGCCCGGACATACCCGCGCAAATAACTGAACGCCGACTCGAAGCGCTCCCGCTTAAATTCGTCTGTGAACACATTTAAGTTAAAGCTGTCAGGCGCTGGCTGCGGTTCGGGCAGCTCGTTGTAGACCAATACTCTTTTCCCCTGCAAATAAAAGGAATAATCGAACAGCTTCAACAGGCTGTCTCTGTAGACCGTGCCCAGCTGCGAGAATTCGGCAAACGGCTCGCTGACGGCGAGGGCGGCACCCGAAGCGGCATCGGCAACGATATCGGCTATATGTCTTGCCAAGCCGTTCAGCCCGGGCCGATCATGCCGTTCCACATTCAGAAGCAGTGCCACCCTATTCTCATCCGTGGGGAGCAGACGGAATGCGGCTCCGGGCATCCGCAGTCCGATTTCCATCTCCATCCGCTGCTTCAAGCCGTCGCAGCCGGCTCTCCATTGATCCTGCAGCCCCCGCAAATTGACGCCGAACAGACAGAACCAGGGGTGAGGAAATACGGCTGCCACCTCTTCCTCATCGTACTCCATCGTATAGCCGGAGATCATGCTCTCCATCAGCCTGTCCAGGGAGAAGCGATAGCGGCCTGCCGCTTCACTCGACCGAAGCATTGGAATTTTGTCCGCCGTCAGCTTCAAGACCGCAAGCAGATGCTGCAGATCCAGCTTCGGCTTCAAGATATAATCCGCAACCCCGCTTTGGAAGGTAGACCGGACATAATCGAATTCCCCGAAGCTGCTTAAGACGATCACTTCGATATCGGGATAATGCTGCTTGATTTGCTTGGTCAGCTCCTCGCCGTCCATGACGGGCATGACGATATCCGTTATGACGATGTGCGGCTGCAGCTCGCGAATCAGCTCCAGCGCCTCCATTCCGTTCGACGCTTCCCCTACGATAAGGAAGCCTTCGTGTTCCCAGTTCATAAAGTGCTTGATTCCCTGCCGAATTAATACCTCGTCATCCACGATCAACACCTTGCAATATGTAAGCGTCATTCCGACGATCCCTCCCTGCACCGTTCATGAAGTAGCTATAGTATATACCTTCCTGCGCCAATACAAAAAGAGCCCGGCCCCGGCGAGCAGCCGGAATCAGGCTCTTTGGTTCGATTAAGCGCAGGTATTATTTCAAGAAGCCAAGCAGCATTTCGCGAATGACCTTCGCCGCCACGATTTGCGTCTGCTCGGTAGGGTCGTATGCCGGAGCTACCTCAACGAGGTCGCAGCCGACAACGTTAACGCCGGAGCGAGCTATGGCATGAACCGCTTCGATGAGCTCCTTCGACGTAATGCCGCCCGCTTCGGCGGTACCTGTGCCGGGCGCTGCCGAAGGATCAAGCACGTCGATGTCGATCGTCAGGTAAACCGGGCGTCCCTCCAGCTCCGGGAGCACCTTCTTCAATGGCTCAAGCACCTCGAACGGATGGAAATTAATGTTCTCGCGGGCGTATTGGAACTCCTCGCGGGAGCCGGAACGGATGCCGAACTGGTAAATGTTCTTGCCGCCCATCAGGCCGGAAGCCTTGCGGATCGGCGTCGAGTGCGACAGCGGCTCGCCTTCATACTGCTCGCGCAGATCGGCGTGAGCGTCGAAGTGAATGATCGCAAGATCGGGATATTTCTTGTATACCTCTTGGAAGACCGGCCAAGAAACAAGGTGCTCGCCGCCGAGTCCGACCGGCATCTTGCCGTCGTTCAGAACACCGCGCACGAATTCGCCGATAATCTCCAGGCTGCGGGCTGCATTGCCGAAAGGCAGCAGCAGATCTCCGGCATCAAAATATTCGATGTCCTCGAGACTGCGGTCTAAGTAGGGGCTGTACTCCTCCAGCCCGATCGATACCTCGCGGATGCGGGGAGGACCGAAGCGCGAGCCCGGACGGAAGCTGACCGTGAAATCCATCGGCATGCCGTAGATGACCGCTTTGGACGCTTCATAGTTGTCGGAGCTCAGGATGAAGACGTTGCCGGAATATTTTTGATCCAATTTCATGAGGCTTGTCCTCTCTTTCCTATAACGTACCGCTCGCTTACTTTACGAGGTCTTCGACAAATTTAGGCAGCACGAATGCGGCTTTGTGAAGGCGCGGCGTGTAATATTTCGTATCGATTTCCGGAATGGCCGACTCATCGACGGCAAGCGGATCGTACTTCTTGCTGCCCATCGTGAAGGTCCACAGGCCGCTTGGGTACGTCGGAATATTCGCGCCGTATACGCGCACGATCGGGAATACTTCCTTTACGTCCTTGTTCACGCTCTGGATCAGCTCCGCTTTGAACCACGGGTTGTCCGTCTGCGCCACGAAGATGCCGTCTTCCTTCAAAGCTTCGTAGATGCCCTGGTAGAAGCCGCGCGTGAACAGGTTCGCCGCAGGGCCGACTGGCTCGGTGGAATCGACCATAATAACGTCGTACGTATTTTTATGATCATGGATATGCATGAAACCGTCGTTCACAAGCACTTCAACGCGAGGGTTGTCGAGCTCGCCCGCGATGGTAGGCAAATATTTTTTCGAATATTCAATAACCTTGCCGTCGATGTCAACAAGCACCGCTTTCTTCACCTTCGGGTGCTTCATCACTTCGCGAATAACGCCGCCGTCGCCGCCGCCCACGACGAGCACATGCTCCGGATTCGGGTGAGTGAAGAGAACCGGATGCGCGACCATCTCATGGTAAACAAACTCGTCCTTCACCGTGGTCATAACCATGCCGTCCAGCACCAGCATAGTGCCGAATTCTTCCGTTTCGATCATATCCAGCTGTTGAAAGTCCGTTTGTTCATTTACATACGTTTTCGTAATCTTCGCCGTAATGCCGAAGCTATCGGTTTGTTTCTCCGTATACCATAATTCCATGTCGCTGATCCCTCTTTCCTTCAATGGTTCAACCTGTATTATAGTTATTTGCTTCAAAAAAGCAACCTTTTCCAGCCTCCGCACAAAAAATTAATGTACCGCCGCCTCGCTCGTGAATAGCGCGAACCCCGTTTTTCCATACTAAGGAAAAGCGAAGGTTTGCGTATAAGTCGATCTTATAGCGAAATTTGTAAATTTTGTAACCCGAAGGGAGCCTGCTCCATGAAAAAGCCTTCCAACCGGCAGGGGAAGACCCGCCGCCGACCCGCTTTTCCTAGTATATCCGAGAGGTTTCTTCCCCATGTTCTACATATAAAAAATGGGCTGAAATGGTCTGCCGCCGTGTTCACGGTCTTCGTGCTTCTGTTCGCAGGCACCCTTATTTATTTGCGGACACAAACGCTTCCGGCCGCCTCCATCAGCCAGACTTCGCAAATGGTCGACCTGCACGGCAACGTCATCGATACGTTCCACGCCGGCGAGAATCGCCGTTCCGTGCCGCTCGCCGATATATCCCATTACGTCGTCGATGCCACCTTGGCGATCGAAGACCGGCGCTTCTACGAGCATCGCGGCTTCGACATGAAGGGAATGGCGCGCGCCGTCATGGTGAACGTTCAGAGCATGTCCGCCCGTCAAGGCGCAAGCACGCTCACGCAGCAGCTGGCGAGAAATCTCTATTTGACGCATGAGCGGACATGGCAGCGCAAAATAAAGGAAGCGATGTATACCGTACAGCTGGAGATGAACTACTCCAAGGACGAGATCCTGGGCATGTACTTGAACCAAATTTATTACGGACACGGCTCGTACGGCATAGAAGCGGCGGCCATGATGTATTTCAACAAGCATGCCTCCGAGCTGTCGCTTGCGGAGAGCGCCATGCTGGCCGGCATTCCGAAGGGGCCGAAATACTATTCTCCTTATCTCAACATGAAAGCCGCGAAGGATCGCCAGCTTACGATCCTGCAGGCCATGCTGGAAGGCGGCTCGATTACGGACGGGCAAAAAAGCGCCGCCTATGCGGAGGTGCTGAGCTTCCAGCCGCTCGGCTCTGGCCAGCAGGAAGGTTTTGCTCCGTACTTCCGCGACTATATCCGCTACATAGCGGTGGATAAGCTGGGTATTAACGAACAGCTGCTTAACGAGGGCGGCATTACGATTTATACCACGCTTGATCCCGTCGCGCAGGCCGCTGCCGAGGAGGTCGTCGCCAAAGGAATTCCCGCAAGCTCGGAGCAGCAGGCCGCGCTTATCGCGATCGACCCCCGCACCGGCTATATAAAAGCGATGGTAGGCGGCCGCGACTATAAGAAGAACCAGTTTAACCGTGTTTTTGCCGACACGCGCCAGCCCGGCTCCTCGTTCAAGCCGTTCCTGTATTTGACCGCGCTGCGCAGCGGCTTCATGACGCCGGTGACACGCTTCAAGAGCGAGCCGACCGTCTTTACTTATGACGAAGGACGCAAAACCTACGAACCGCGGAATTACGGCGATAAATATTCGAACGACTATATCGACATGCGCAAGGCGCTCGCAAGCTCGGATAACATCTATGCGGTTAACACGATCATGACGGTTGGCGCAGATAAGGTCATCGAAACCGCGAGAAAGCTCGGAATCGACAGTCCGATGCAGCCCGTTCCTTCGCTTGCGCTCGGCACCTCCCCGGTCAGTCCGTTCGAAATGGCTTCCGCCTTCGCTACTTTCGCCAATGGCGGCACCCGGGTCGAACCGGTTGCCATTACGCGGATCGAGGACCGCAAGGGACAAGTCTTATATGAAGCGAAGCATCAAGCCGAGCAAGTCATCGCCCCCGCCGAGGCTTATGTTATGACCAGCTTAATGGAAAGCGTATTTGAAGAAGGCGGCACGGCCCATCGCGTTTCTTCCGCCATCAAGCGGCCAGTTGCCGGCAAGACCGGAACGACGCCAACCGATGCGTGGCTGGTCGGTTATACGCCGGAGCTCACGACAGCCGTGTGGGTCGGATACGACAAGAACCGCAAGCTGACCGTTGCGGAGGCTTACCGCGCAGCGCCGATCTTTGCCCAGTTTACGGAAAAAGCGCTCAGCACCGTTCCTCCGAAAATCTTCCCGATTCCGCAAGGGGTCGCTACGGTCTATATTGATCCGACCAGCGGAAAGCTTGCGGCGGAGACCTGCCCGAACAAGCGGCTGGAGAGCTTCCTTAGCGGCACGGAGCCGACGGAGGTATGCGGCGAGCCGGCAGCCGAGTCCGGCACGGACGGGCAGAAGGACGGTTCGGCGGAGAAGGGACGCCATTCGTGGTGGACCGACTTCAAGCGTTGGTGGACCGATTAAAACGGCGGTATGTGCAGCATCAAGAGAACCTCTGGATTGTCCTCGGGCACCGGGTTTTCCTGTCTGCTCATCACGTTGCCCCTTTCCGGTTCTGCACGTATCTCTGGGTTAGTATGGCTATACACCTTTTTTCGGCTGGTCAACCGTGTATTTTTGTCCGAATTATGATCATAAAGTGAATTTTCTTTGAACAAATTCGCGTGATTATGGTATAGTAATTCTAAGAAAACACTTACAATTAACCGGGAGTGTTCATAATGACGACGAAAACAGCAACAATCAGCCAGGTTCAGCCGTCGAAATCGGATGTCAAACGGCTTGTTAAAGCCATGACGGCAATCGCATGGGCCGTGCTCAGCATCGGCGTTCTGCTCTGCGCAGTTAATCTAAGCCACTTCAGCGATCAAAATGTCGGCCTAATGGTCGGTATCGGATTTCTAATCGGCAGCGTTCATATTTATGTCATCGGCACCGCGATCGGACTCGTTCACGCGCGGCTCCACCAGGAGACGCCGAAGATTGATCAGGGCGACGAATAATTTTCGAATGTAATGAAAGAAGACGTACTCACCGGCATCCGGTTTGTACGTCTTTTTTTTACAGTTAAATTTGAATCCGTTCCGGAAAGTCCTCGTCCGGATTACCCATCGTTATCGTTCGAATCCGCTGCGCCCGCAAGCTCCGCTCTCATCCGGACCTTAACGGAGGTGCCGATGCCAAGGTGGGAAGAGATACTTCATCCGTTACCTTCTCCGGCATACAGCTAGATGCGCTCATTGACGTTAAACAAACCGTATGAGCTTCCGTTGCCGTTATGGTCTCCCTTATCGTTCCTCTCCTCGGTCAACAGACGCCGGGACAGCTCCTCGTCCATGCCGATGATGCAAAAAGTAACAGTTGTCGAAGCGGTGAACTTTCTTTTACAGAAAAAAGACGAATTATTGACGTAATTGTTAACCCCGCAGTTATTGCGCGCAGGATCTGCTATTGTAGTCGTAAGCAGTCATTTTGAGGAGTTGAAACGAGGTATGAAACCGAATATTCGTATGCTGACACCTGTGTTGTTTTTGCTGATGGCGATGACGCTTTCCGGCTGCGGCGAGCAATTTATCGTGCTTGACCCGAAAGGGCCGATCGGTGAATCACAGAAGGATTTAATCTATATTACAACGCTGTTATGCGCCGTGGTTATCGTGCCGGTTCTCATTCTATCGGCGATCATCATCTGGCGTTACCGCGATAGGCCCGGCAGAAAAGCCGCTTATACGCCGGAGTGGGAGCATAGTACGAAGCTGGAGATTGTGTGGTGGGGCATTCCGATCATTATCATCCTCATCCTGGGGGTCGTTACGGTCAAATACACCTACGAGCTCGAGCCTTCCAAACCTATCGTCTCCGAGAAGGAGCCCGTTACGATTCAAGTTACGTCGCTCGATTGGAAGTGGCTGTTCAAATATCCGGAGGAAGGCATCGCAACCGTCAACTATCTTAAAATTCCGGAGGACGTGCCGGTGAAGTTCCAGCTCACGTCCGATAAGGCGATGAATTCCTTCTGGATTCCGCAGCTTGGCGGCCAAATCTACACGATGTCCGGCATGGCGATGACGCTGTTCCTGCAGGCGGATGAACCGGGCAGCTACTATGGCTCCGGCGCCAATTTCAACGGAAAAGATTTCGCCAAGATGACCTTCAAAGTCGATGCGACATCGGAAGAGGGATACCAGGCGTGGATCAATGAGGTGAAGGGCACTTCTCCTGCGCTTACCATGGACGGCTATGAGAAGCTGACCGAGCCCGGCTCGTCCGAGACGCTTCTGTTCTCAAGCTTCCCTGAAGGCCTGTTCGAAAAAGTCGTCACGCAATATGTGAACGGGGACGGCGGCGCACACCAGCATCACGGCGGCGATACGGCCGAGCAAGAGGATGAGGCTGCCGAGGCAGATGATTCCGCTTCACCGGATAGTACCGGAACCGAGTCCAACGCACACCATCATGCGGGTCATTAGCCCATAACGAAAGGAGACCCCTCATGTTAGATAAACTGAAAGAATTCGCATCCGAGTTTTTCGTTACCGGCGATCCGCTTATTTTAGGGGCTCAAGTATCGATCGGATTATCGCTTGTCGCGATTATATTTGCGCTTACCTTCTTCAAAAAATGGAAATGGCTGTGGACCGAATGGCTCACCAGCGTCGATCATAAGAAGATCGGCATCATGTATATTATCGCCTCCCTCCTGATGTTATTCCGGGGCGGCGTCGACGCTCTGCTTATGCGGATGCAGCTTGCGGCCCCGCAGCTTGAATTTTTGAACGCCGAGCACTATAACGCGATCTTTACGACTCACGGCGTCATCATGATTTTGTTCATGGCGATGCCGCTCATGTTCGGCTTGTTCAACATTGTCGTTCCGCTGCAAATCGGCGCGCGCGACGTTGCTTTCCCGTTCCTGAACTCGCTCAGTTTCTGGATGTTCTTCTTCGGCGCGATGCTGTTCAACGTATCGTTCATCATCGGCGGCTCGCCGGATGCCGGCTGGCTGGCTTATCCGCCGCTCTCCGAGCTGTCGGGCAGTCCCGGACTCGGCCAGGACTTCTATATTTGGGGGATACAGATATCCGGTATCGGCTCCCTGGCGACAGGGATCAACTTTATCGTGACGATCCTGAAGATGCGCGCCCCTGGCATGAAGCTTATGCAAATGCCGATGTTCATTTGGTCGGTGCTGTCGTCTTGTATTACGATTATTTTCGCATTCCCGATCTTGACCGTTACACTGTTCCTGCTGTTCCTCGACCGTTACTTGGGCGCTCATTTCTTTACGCTTGACGGCGGGGGCAATCCGATGATGTATATCAATCTCATCTGGATGTGGGGACACCCTGAGGTCTATATTGTTATCTTGCCGGCATTCGGCATATTCTCCGAGGTGGTATCGACCTTCTCGAAGAAGAAGCTGTTCGGTTACAAATCCATGGTATTTGCACTGATGTCGATCAGCTTCTTCTCCTTCTTCACCTGGGCGCATCACTTCTTCACGATGGGCTCCGGCGCAGACGTGAACGCGTTCTTCGCCATCACCACGATGCTGATTGCGATACCGACCGGGGTCAAGGTGTTCAACTGGCTGTTCACGATGTATCGCGGACGCATTACGTTCTCGACGCCGATGATGTGGGCGGTGGCCTTCATTCCGTGCTTTGTCGTCGGGGGCATGACCGGCGTTATGCTGTCGGTCGCGCCGGCAGACTTTCAGTTCCATAACAGCTACTTCCTGATCGCTCACTTCCACCAAGTGCTGATCGGCGGCGTCGTATTCGGCTATTTCGCCGGTCTCTATTACTGGTGGCCAAAAATGTTCGGCTTCCGCCTGCATGAGGGCCTCGGCAAGTGGGCATTCTGGTTCTGGAACATCGGCTTCTATGTTTGCTTTATGCCGCAATATGCGCTTGGCCTAGACGGCATGACGCGCCGTGTCAATACCTACGACTTCGATATGGGCTGGCAGCCGCTTAACGTCATTTCGACGGTCGGCGCTTTCCTGATGGGTCTCGCGTTTATTTTCCAAGTCTGGCAAATCGCTCACAGCATTAAGTTCTACAAGAAAGAGAAGGATGGCGACGCTTGGGACGGCCGCACGCTGGAATGGTCGATTCCATCGCCTGCGCCGCTGTATAACTTCGCCCGCCTGCCGCAGGTTAGGAGTCAGGATGACTGGTGGGAAGAGAAGCAGCGCAAAGCCAAGGGCGAGCCTGCGAAGCCGCTGGCGCCACTCGAACCGATTCATATGCCGAAAAATTCAGGCATTCCGTTCATTATGTCCGCGTGCTGGTTTACGGCCGGCTTCGGCTTCGTATGGGATTGGAAATGGATGATCGTGCTTGGACTTGGCGGCGTAGTCGTATGCATGCTGGCCCGCTCGTTCTCTTACGATACGGATTATTACATTCCTGTCGACGAAATTGAACGGACGGAAGCGGCATTAAGGGGGACAAAATAATGGCACAAGCAATCAACAAGCCTGCGGCCGGATCGCATGGCGGTCACGGTGCCGGCCATGGCGGCCGCCATGAGGAGCATCACGATCAGGAAGCGATGAAAACGTTCGGCTTCTGGTTGTTTCTTATAACCGACGTCATTCTGTTCGGCACGCTGTTCGCAACCTTTGTCGTCCTCCGTCTGAATACGGACGGGGGCCCGACCGGCGCGGAGCTGATCGAGCTGAACGGCATTATTATCTCGACGTTCATCCTGCTAACGAGCAGCTTTACGAGCGGCGTCTCCGTTCTGGAGATGAACAAGGGCAGCAAGCGCGGCCTCATTCTATGGCTCGCGATTACCGCTTTGCTAGGCGCAGCGTTTATTTATTTGGAGGTTGCCGAGTTCATGCATCTGGTGCATGAAGGCGCCACAATCGGAACGAGCGCTTATTGGTCGGCGTTCTTCACCTTGGTCGGCACGCATGGGCTGCATGTCACGGTCGGTCTCGTCTGGATGGTTGCGCTTATGCTGCAGCTTAGCCGCCGGGGCATTACGCCGGTCACGAAGCGCAAGGTCGGCATTATCAGCTTGTACTGGCATTTCCTTGACGTAGTATGGATTTTCGTCTTCACGATCGTTTATCTGATGGGGGTGATGTAGGATGGATAAGCATAATATACATGCGCCCGAATCGCACGGTTCCCATGGCGGGTCGATGAAGTCTTACGTCATCGGTTTTCTGTTCTCGATTATTCTGACCATCATTCCGCTCGTCGTCGTCATGAACGATATGCTGAACAAAACGGCCACAACCGTGCTCATCCTGTTAATGGCCGTGCTTCAGTTCCTTGTGCAGCTGATCTTCTTCATGCACATTCGCGATGAAGAGAAACCGCGCTTCAACCTGATGGCGCTTATCTTCGGCCTCGTCATTCTGCTGACGATCGTCGCCGGCTCCATCTGGATTATGACTTACAATACAGTTGCGTCATAAGGCAACGCATGATAAAAGTCTGCGCTTGGTCATTGGGTCAGTCCCCTTGTGACTTGGCGCAGACTTTTTTTGTTCATTGTAAAGGAGTAACTCGGATCCCTGCTCACGGTCCGCCAATACGAGCTATGATGGGCAAAATCCACTTTAGCTTCGCCATCACTAACTATGCTGGATAATCCACTATAGCTAAAAACGTTTAGCGTCAGCCCCATTAAAAGCCTTATAATTTAGCGGCGCCGCATGACATCGCTTGAATAAACGGCTATAAACAAACTTTCCCTTTCGCTCCCTCCGCCGGACGTGACATACTCATGTGTATAGACACGACTTTGGGAACGGAGGGGTCAAACATGACCATTAAGCTTCGCTCGCTGCGGCTCCCGGACGATTACGAGGCGATTGCAGAGCTGTTGAATACGGTCTGGTCCGAGCCATCGACAGCTGAGAGCTTGCGTGAAGCGGATGAGAAGCTGTACGAGGTTGGACACACCTGGTTCGACGAGAACGGGCTGCTGGCAGGCTATGACCGGGAGCGGCAGGTTGCCGTCACGGAACAGGGGGAGATTGCCGGCTATGTCTGGTCCTGGCGGGCGCCATGGACAGAGCCGGGCTATTTGTGCAATACGCTGGTCGTAGCGGAAGAATATCGGAACCGCGGCATCGGCAAGCTTCTGCTGCGGCATACGGTGGACTGGGCTTCCAAGCTGGGAGCTGTCGCGCTCATCGCCGAGGTATGGGATGATCATCAAGCCGCGATTGCGTTTGCTGGCCAAAGGGGATTTATCATCGAACGCCACGCGTTCCAGTCGCTGTTAAAGCTCGACGGCAATCAACCGCAGCGGTTGGATGCCATGCTGGAAGGTTTTATAGAACCGAAGGAAATCCGTTTTCTCACATTGGCGGATGAACCTGGCGAAGAGAGCGAGCTGAAGCTGTATCAGCTTTACAAAGAATCGCTGATCGACATTCCCGGTTTTCTCGGCGACGTGCCGGAGCTGGGCGAATGGCGCAAATGGTACTTGAAGGTGGACGGATATGCGCCGGAACGCGTCATTATCGCCGCTGACGGAGACAGGTTCGTCGGAATTACGAATGTGCTGCACAATCCGCAAACCAACGGCATGTACCATGAATATACCGGCGTCAGCCGGGATTATCGCGGCAGAGGAATTGCATTCGCCTTGAAAGTAAAAGCCGTGCAGCTTGCCATGAACAGCAAGGCTGCTTACCTGCGTACCGATAACGATTCGACGAATGCGCCTATTTTAAAAATCAACCGAAGGCTTGGCTACACCCCGCTCCGCGGATCGTACCGGATCATTGCCCAGCTTCGTCACGTACAGGAACGGCTTGGGACTTCGATTATATAGAGCCGAAAATCATTGACGAATCGTATAATGCCTTAGAGAAAACTTCAACTATACGATATACAGGCGCTTGCATGACGGAAGACCGCATTTAGCCGCCTTCCGACATGCTTTGCCCCAATATATCCCAAGATCAGCGCTGCCGCTGCTGGATCTCCACGCCCTTCGGAACGATCAGCGTAAGCTGGGGATTGACGGTGTCCGAGACAAACCCGCCGTCCTGGCGCTCCACCGTTCCGATCATGACGTACATGGTCGAGCCGACGACATTCGTCCGCAGCAGGCTGTCGTCCAGCCGGTCCAGCTTCTCAGCCGACCAATAACGCACCTGGCCGAACAGCTTCACTTCCCTTGTATCTGCCTCATCAAATTCCACGCCGTCCATGCTATGTACGACGATTTTGTTGATCTCCGCCGGCACTTGTACGGATTGCGTATCGACAAAAGCCGAACGCTGCGTCATTTGCAGTCCCCGCTGCAGCTCATCGAACAAGCCCGTCGACATGAGGAGCGCAAGACCCAGGCTAACCGTGCCAATCACCCCGACAAAAAACACACTGATCCAATCGTAGCGTACGATCGCGCGGTCGCTGCCGGAAAATTTCAAGTAGAGCAGCAGCTCCGCTCCCAGCATAATAAATACGATAGGCGCCACCCACGTCAACACTTCGTAGGACTCGATATCCTGCCACAGTGATACCGCGAGCGCCGTTCCCATCAGCATAAGCGTAATGCCCATCGATAGCGAGCCGACCCGCCAAGTACGTATGCTCGCTCCGCGACCGGTTTCGGGAATAACGTTAGCGCTGTTCATTTTGCTCCCCCTCCCGTTCGTCGTATGCCTTAGCGAATCCGGCTTGTTCAGGCGCCGGCGGCGCAAAGTTTCTGTGGTCGGCTCTATTGCTGCCGAAGGTTAACCGCAAACCGAGCAGAATCAGCACAAACGAAACGACTACCGTCGGAATGATATAGATGAAATCCATATAGGCATCGTAAATTTGCTTCGTAAAATGATTGAACACGAAATTATTGATGACACGGTTCAGTAAGTAATACACCCCAAACCCGATCAAGGCGACGCCGAACCACTTCTGATATGGAACGAACTGTTTCATCACCGGCTCGTCGGTCAGCTCATGCCGCTCGTAGCGCGACGTCTGCTGCAGCGCGTCGAAGAAGGCGAAGCACCAGAACAGCGGCAGCAGGAAGAAGAACAGCGACAGTCTCAAGTTATCCATAATATAGATGGCCAGCAGGAAGCCCCCCATGAGCTGGAGTCCTCGCTTCTGAAGCCCCAAATAAAGATGGCCCGCTCCCGGGAAAATCGACAGAGCGATCGCAAGCACTTTGTTCTTGCGCCCGGACGCGATTTGCCTCTCCAAATCCTCGAATATGGCGCGGTCGACGATCGCCTCGCCCCTCAGCTTCGCGTTCAGTAGCGATATCGCGTCGAACATGCTGTAAATCCAGATCACCGGCAGAGCCAGCAAGAAAATGAGCAGCGCCCCGGAGCCCGTCACGATACTGAGAAAAACGACGATTGCGAACAATCCGATAAAGGAGATGAGCAGCGTGATGCCGCGCTGCATAAGTCCGAGGCTCATATGGCCAAGCCCCGGCAGGAACGAGAGCAGGATCGCGCGCGTTCTCTCGCGCTGCTGCTCTTGAGAAAACTGCTCCGCCACCGCGTATGTGTCCGGGTACCCCCCGTAAGCGGCATGTCCGGCGCCGGCCGTCTGCACTTTGCCTGACAGAAGCGAAAAAATCATATCAACCATGTTGATGATCCATATCAGAACCGCGATGATCAGCAGAAAAACCGCAATCTCCTCTGCACCGCTATTCGAAACGAGAAACAAAAAAATCAGTCCCAGCGGTCCGAAAAATCCTCCCCCATATATAATCGTGCGGACGGGCCGTCCCAAATACGCATGTCCTGCGCCTGGTATAAACGAAAGCAAAAAAGCGGTTAACGGGCTTTTGTTCATGGATGGTTCATTCCTTTCTTTATGTTCATAAGGCTATTATTTAAACCGCAATGCTTGCAGCCCGTCGAGCCAAGAGCCGGTCTGGCTGACCATCCGGTCCGACCACGATTCCGCCTGTCCGGTAATCGGGCTGTTCGCGACCGGATGATGCGCCCGGCTCTCTAGTAGATCCCGCTCCTCCAACCGCTGCGAGAAGGCCGCAAAGGTGCCGCTGCCGAGCAGCATCAGCGTAACCGAAGCCGCGATCGTATACTGGACGGCCGGATGCTGCAGCCAAGTACCGCGGCGGGAGGCTTTTGCATGTGATACGATCAGCTGCTCGGAAGCCGTCTTCCGCTCCCGCTCCAGCCTCTGCTCGTTCATAAGCCGCGACACGACGCGTTGCTCCAGCTGCAGCATATCCGGCAGTCCGCCGCCTGCCCCCGCTTCCTCCGAGCCGTTCACCGTCATGAACAGCGCAAGGCAAGCCTCGCATTCCACCAGCCGTTGATCGATTCGCTCCCGCTCCGGCTCGGCTAACAGTCCCTGTACGTAATGCTTCATTTCTTCCAACGTAACATGCTGATGCATCGTCAGATTCCGGTCATGCTCCGCATGTCCCCAAGTGGTATCGTTCATTCAAAATCCTCCTTCCGCCAATGCCGCTTCATCCAGCTTCGCGCCCGGTACAGCCGGGATTCCACGCTTTTGGGCGCGAGGCCCGTCTCCGCCGCGATCTGTTCGTACGATTTATCCTCCATATAAAAGGCAGTGACGACCTCGCGATAATTGTCCGGAAGCGTCTCAATCCGCCCTCTGAGCAGTCGCTTGTCCTCCTGCTCGATAGCTACCGTCTCGGCTGCAGGCATTCCTGCCCGGGCACCCTGTCCCGCCTCGGACAGCTGTTCCTCGTCAGCAAGCTCCTCCGGTCTTCGCGCTCTGCTTCGCTTGAAATCAATGGCGCGATTAACGGCAATCCGCGTTATCCACGTCTTCAGTCCGTCCAATCGGCATTCCGGGAGAGAGCGATAAATTTGCAGCAGCACTTCCTGCGTTACGTCTTCCGCATCATGAGGCGAATGAAGCACTGCGAAGACCGTTCTATATATATACGGACCGTAGGCTTGTACGAAAGGCCGATAATGCTCTGCCCCGCCGCTTCGCACAGCCATGATCCAATCCTCGTCTTGAATGTCGCTCTCCTCCTTCCCGAGAGAATAGACGTCGGCGCGTCCCGTTTGCCCTGCACTTTTTACAAAAAAACTTTTTCACCCGACTTCCATCTGCTATGAAATAGAATTTGAAAAAAGGATAATTGTCATTCCGACCGAACTATTAGTATGACTAAAGGCAAGTTGACAGAAGGAATGGAGGAAAAAAATGTTTGGCTTAACCAGGCTTCCCAAAAATGCGCGCGGCTGCCTGCTCTATGAACCGCTGTTTCTAATCCCGTACAGCATGTTCAGCACGTACGCCACGATTTATATGTTTGAAATGGGGATGAACGAGACGGCCATCGGCTGGGTCACCACGCTAACCCTGATTGTACAGGTATTCTCGTCCTTCATCAGCGGCTACCTGACCGACAGGCTCGGCAGGAAATGGGCGCTGCTATATTTTGACGTGCTTAGCTGGACGGTCGGAACGCTGCTCTGGGCGGTATCGCAAAATATATGGTTCTTTATCGTCGCGGCCGTCGTGAACGGTTTTCAACGAGTGCCGCATACCGCTTTCTACTGCTTGCTTGTAGAAGACACCGAGCCGAAGGACCGGACCTTCGTCTTCTCCGTTCTTCAGTTCGTCGGCATGCTTGGGGGGTTGTTCGCTCCGCTCGGCGGGCTGCTTGTCGCTCATTACGGACTGATACCCGGCATGCGGATCATGTATGTTCTCGCCTGCGTCTGCATGACGGTTCAATTCGTCGGACGGCATTTTGCCACCCGCGAGACGGAAATCGGCCTTCGCAAAATGGCGGAAACCCGCAGCGTCGGCTTTATGGCCGGACTGCGCGAATACAAAGGGGTCATCAACGGCATGGTTGACAATAAGCCTCTTCTGATGATTTTCGGCGTCTACATTCTGTTCCAGTTCCAGCTTACGATGAAAGGCACCTATCTGTCGCTCTTTCTCGTCGATTATCTTCAGTTGGACAGCGGACTCGTGTCGATATTCCCGGCAGTAACCTCCGTCATTATGCTGCTCTCCATGTGGCTGCTGCTGCCCCGGCTGGGCGATAACAGACTCCATGCGGTCATGCTGTGGGGCTTCTTCATCTCGCTGGTGTCCAATCTGCTGCTGATTCTGCCGCTTCCCGGCATGATGTTCTGGCTGATCC
This sequence comes from Paenibacillus harenae DSM 16969, assembly GCF_000422465.1. Lineage (GTDB taxonomy): Bacteria > Bacillota > Bacilli > Paenibacillales > Paenibacillaceae > Pristimantibacillus > Pristimantibacillus harenae. The sequence goes on from NZ_AULV01000020.1 coordinate 46,093, forward strand.
TCAGCACCGTTCTCGCCGCGGCGGGTACGATGATGACGTATCCGTATTTGGAAGCGGCGGTCGCCAACGCCATCGACGACGAAAACCGGGCAAGCGTATTTGCGATGCTGTCCGTGCTGATTCTGCTTGTCGTATCACCTTCCGGCATTATTGGAGGCTGGGCTTACCGCCTCGCCCCCTCCCTGCCGTTTCTGCTGATTGTGCTGTCGTTCGCGGCGAGTATGGCGCTGCTGATGCTGTATAAGAAGAGCGCCGGGCGTGAAGAAGCGAAAGTGTGATTGCGTAAGCGTGATTGCGTAAGCGTGAGGCTGTACGTGTAAAAACAACAAAGAACCCCATCGTCCGCAAGATTAACTTGCATACGATGAGGTTCTTTTTCGTACAGGTCGCCCAGCAAACTTCGCGCCCTCATTAGCAAGAATTCCTCCCTCTAATGCAAAGGAAAAAGCACTATCGACGAGCTTGCGGGATTTCCTCACTCTAATTCTGCCTATTTTCTTTAATAGAGCCGTTATTCGAGGAATTAGCGGGAGGTTTTACGGTTAATTGGTACGACAAAGCCAACTGGGATCAATTAATGGGAGAATTTCCGGTTAACCGGAATCCGAAATCCGAAATCTGGAATTCGGAATCCATCCCGCCGACCCCGGTGTCTCCCTTATTCCCATCTCGATCCCCTGTAGCCTACCCGCCCAATGCCGCTTTCAGCTCTTCCGGCGACCGGTCCCACCACTCCTGATTATGCTCGATGAGAAGCTTGCGAAGCGCAGCCTTCTCCACATCGCCGAGCTCGCCAAGCACGTAGCGGCGCTTGATCGCATAGTCCAGCTTGTTCACGTGGTCGGCAAGGATCTTCCAGCCGCGGCGGGCCTCCGTATCGATCAGCATCTCGCAGGCCGTCGCGCCCGCATAATACGAGCCTTCCTCTTTACGATCGACCGCTACCCATACGATCCAGCATTGGCGGCCATCCGGCGTGTCCTCTTTGTTCGGCGTAAACTTGATGCCCCGCTCGATCTTGCTCTTCGCGTGCATCGCGCCTACGTCGATATAAGCCTCTCCGTCATCGATGATTACGCAGGCCACATCGCTCAAATCGATGGATCCCGCGCCAAAGCCTTTATGTTTTTTGCTGCTCACCACATTGAGCGACAGTGATTTCTTTTCCTTTTTTTCCGGCTGCTCCGCCTGTCCTTGTTCTTCCGTCATGCGTATTCACACCTTCCCCGATACAATAATTCCATTTTAGCTAATAATCCTCCAAATGCAAACATATACATGCTGTAGATGCTTGTCACGGGAGGGAAACGTTCAATGACTCCACGCTATTTCAAACGAATTGCAATCGTAACACTCGCAGCTGTACTGCTCGGCGTGTCCGTGCACTACGGCTTCGGGACTGCTTGGCAATCCCAATATACATACGCAATCGCTCCCGCCGCCAAAGCCAAGCAACCCCCCGCCCCTGCCCAAAATTCGGCCAAGCCGCCGGCGGTGCAGGAACCGAACTCGGTCATGACGCCAAAGCCACAGTCGCTTAGCAAAAGGGTCGTTGAGTACCATATCAACGTTCAGTTGCGCGAAGACGCGCGGCATTTGGACGGCGAACAAGCTGTAACTTGGATCAATCCGGGCAAAAAAGCGGTGTCCGAGCTCTACTTCCATTTGTACCCGAATGCCTTCCAATCGGACAAAACGACGTTTATGAAAGAATCCGGCGGTCAGCTGCGGCAGGACAAGGCTACGGCCGACAGCCAGGGCTACATGAAGCTGCTGACGCTGCAGACGCTGGAGGGCGAGAGCCTGCTGCCGCGGCTGCAATACGTACAGCCGGACGACGGCAACGAGCACGACTTTACGCTAGCCAAGATTCGTCTGCCCGAGCCGGTGGAGCCGGGCAAGTCCGTAACGCTGCGGATGAGCTACGAGGTGAAGCTGCCCGAGGTGTTCGCAAGGATGGGTTACTCCGGCAATTTCATCATGGCCGGCCAATGGTTCCCGAAGGTCGCCGTCTACGAAACTGCCGGTACGCGCGGCCGGACCTCCGAGGGCTGGAATGTCCACCAGTACCATGGCAACTCCGAGTTTTACAGCGATTTCGGTATTTACAGCGTCAAGATTAAAGTACCCGAAGCCTACACCGTCGCCGCTACCGGCTTCCAGACGAAGGCTATTGAGGTGAAAGACCAGAAGAAGGTCTACCAATTTTACGCGGACGATGTGCATGACTTTGCCTGGTCGGCTTCGCCGGACTTCGTCTACGAGGAAGTCGCCTTCTCCGATATCGGCATTCCCGGCGTCCGCATCAAGCTGTATCTCGATCCGTCGCATGCGGCGCTGAAAGACCGCTATATGCATGCCGCCAAGTCCGCCTTATCCAATTATGCCAAGTGGTACGGCCAATATCCTTACAGCACGCTGTCGATCGTCGTCCCGCCGAAAGGGGCAAACGGAGCCGGAGGGATGGAATACCCGACGCTTATTACCGCATTCGCGGCCGAGAAGGAGAATCCCGGCTACGATCTGGAGCGAACGGTGGTGCATGAGATCGGCCACCAATACTGGTATGGGATGGTAGCGTCGAACGAGTTCGAGGAGGCTTGGCTGGATGAAGGCTTCACCTCCTATGCGGAAGACAAGGTCATGGAAGCCGCTTACGGGCTGGAGCTTAATCTGCGGGTCGAAGCCAGCTACATGACCGATCCGGCGCCGCTTAAGCAGCCTTCATGGGCATACGGAAGCCATTCCCAATATGCTGAGAATGTATACATGAGAGCCAAGCTCGTACTCGTCGGGATCGAGAATCAGGTGGGCTCGCGAACGATGCAGAAGATTTTGCGCACCTATTTCCAAAAATATAAATTCAAGCATCCTTCCTCTACCGACTTCCAACGGGTGGTGGAGCAGGTAACGAAAACAAAATGGCATGATTACTTCAGCCAATATGTGTACGATGACCAAATGGCCGACTTTTCGGTAGAAGCCATTCACGTCCGGCCGGTGAAGCAGGACGGCAAGCCGATGTACGAGTCTGTCGTGCTGATCAAGCGGAACGGCGGGGTAAACGGCGAGATCCCGGTCGTCATGCAGTTCACGGACGGTACGAAGGTAACGAAGCGGTGGACGGCGGAGGAAGCCCACATCCAATACAAGCAAGTGCATTCCTCGCCGATTGAGTGGGTTGTCGTCGACCCTAACCACTCCAACGTGCTGGACAATAAAATCATCAACAACTTTATGCAGGCGCAGCTGCCGGAAAGCTCGCGCACGAGATGGAGCCTGGGCGCCGCGAAGCTGATTGAAGGACTGCTCGGGTCGCTGAGCTGGTAAGTTATCCGCGTTCAAGGAGCGATAAACCATGAAGATACACATGATGCAAGGCTGGAGGCTAACGGTAAAACACTTATATATCGTCATCCTATTATTTCTGTACCAGCTGCTGTGGGGGTTTTTCCTATACCGTTTTATCGATTCGGTCGTCTCTCCGCTGCTGCGCCGCTTCCCGGGCTCCTATCCGTCTGATACGGCCGCGCAGCTCTTCATGACGGAGGCGCAGTTCCAGCTCTTCAAGACGGATCTGATTACGCCTTATTTATGGATTTTCGGCGGCCTGTTTGCCGCACGCATGCTGCTGACGCCGGTCTTCAACGCCGGCTTGTTCTACTCCCTGCAGCAGACGAGGGGGGACGGCGCAGGCACCCGCTTTCTGGAAGGCATTCGCAAGACGTGGAAGCCCGTCATGCTTCTCTACTGGCTGGAATCCATTCTGGCGCTTGCGCCGGCCTGGTGGCTGCTGCCGCATACGCTCGACTCGCTCCTTGCGAGCGGCTCCATACCCGAGCTTCTGCTCGGCGTCATGCCCTGGGCCGGCCTGTGGCTCCTCTGGGGAACGGTTCTTCACCTTCTGTCTCTGGCCATGCAATTGGGCGCCGTATCCGGAGAAGGGATATTCCGTTCATTATGGCGGGCCGTAAGGAACTTCCTCATGTACGCGGCCATTTCGCTGGTCATGTGGGCCATCGGCGCCGCGCTTGGGCTCGTTGTATCCAGCCTCTCCCTCGTCTGGGCCGGATTATTCGCCCTTATCGTCCATCAAGGCTATCATCTGGTCCGAACGCTGTTGAAGGTGTGGACCGTTGCCTCCCAGCTCGATTATCTGCAATCCAAGCAGGCGTAAACGCATTTATTCCGCGAAAATAAAAAACAGGCTGTCCGATCAGGTCGAAGACCTTGTCGGACAGCCTGTTTTTATGCAAATATAAGCATTTATAAGTTTAGCATTTATAATTTGGCCTATCTCCACGTTTAAACGTCCGCCCCCTTCGGACAAGGACGCCGACAGGCGTTTCTGCTTGATGAGATTTTTTTAATATATGCTGCTTTTTTTCGCTATAATCGGCTATTTCCGGACCTTTTGGCCTGTACGAAGGTCCAAGCGCACCACGGACAAATCGGTATATTTTACAATGGATTCACATATTTAATGAAATTGAGCCGCGGTATTTAGTCTGATAGCACCAGTAATGACGATTAATATTACAGAAAAAACGTTATAACGCACGAATTAGTCAAAAGGTTACATGAGAATTATTAGAATTTGCCGATTTAAGAAGGAGATTAATGAAAAAAATCGAAATCTACTCGAGTCAATAAAAAACCTGCCAAATTTCCTAACGGAAAACGGGGGAACCACTTTGGGTGAATTGATTCCGACGTCTGACACCGGTCAGCGCCTGAGGAATCATAGGGGACCTTCTACCGAACCCCACAGCTAACCTCGTCGGCATTGGAAGGAGTTTCACAATTGAAAAAGGTTACCGTAATACTTTTGGGTCTGATGCTCTTGCTCGCATTCCAGGCAGGAAGCGTTTTCGCAGACTCCAAAATGAACGGGCTCATCAATGATGTGATTGGTAGTCCGTACAAAAGCGGCGGAACGACGACGAAAGGCTTTGACTGCTCCGGTTTTACGACCTATGTGTTCGATAAAATGGGCATTGACCTTCCGCGTACATCCGCTTCGCAAGCAAAAGCAGGATCTAAGGTCGCTAAGGCGGACTTGATCCCGGGAGATCTCGTGTTCTTCGACACGGCCGGCGGCAATAACGGCTCCGTATCCCACGTTGGCATTTATATGGGAGACGGTAAGTTCGCTCACGCTTCCTCCAGCAGAGGCGTTGTAACCGACGAGCTTGATTCCTCCTATTATGAGAAACGTTTCGTGACCGCGCGTCGCGTAATGGACTCTGAAGCTTTCGTTAATTTCGCAGAAGTGAAATAGAGCGATCCAAGCAATCCTCCCATACAGGAGCGGCTGCAAGGCAGGCTCATTCAGCAAAGCCGCAGTTGTTTGTCCTCGGTCGACAAACCACATGCGGCTTTGCTGTTTCTATTCCTTGACGATTAACGAAGCCGGCGGTTGCCGCGGCAGAGGAGAGGAGCACGATTTCCATGTATTTATTTATCCACCGCAAAGATTTGCGCACTTCCGATTTACGCGCGTTTGATTACATACGATGTAAGGATACGTCAGGTATCCATTTGCTCATTATAGATCCCGCCTTGCTCGGCGGAGGGCGGCTGACCAGCCATAGCGGGCGCAATTATATCGGCCAGGCCGCCGCCTTGTTGCAAGGCTATGCCGATGCCGGCAAAGAGCTGCACGTCCTGTACGGCGAGCCCGAGCGCATTACGGAAGCGCTCCTCCAGACGCATCCGATCGACGAAATCATCGTTCATGCCGATTACACGCCCTATTCTCGCAGCCGGGATGCACGGCTGCGGCAGATAGCGCGCGGGCTGAACCGCCGCTGGATGTCCTTAGCCGATGCGCCGCTGGCCGACTTGGAGACTCTACCGGAATTCGCCAAGCGCACAGAGCCCTATAAGGTATTTACGCCCTTCTACCGGATATGGCGCAGCTTTATTCAGATGTCATACAGCCCGATAAGCGAAGCGACGATCGGGGATTTGTCTACCGTGCGCGAGATCGATCCTGCCATTGCGGCGCAGTTCGCGCTGCCCGAGCCGGTCGCCAGCGCGCTTGGAGAGACCTCCGGCGTCGAAGGGCCCGTTAAGTCCGCTGCGAAGCTCGAGCGCTTCGTCCGCGAGCGGCTGGCCGCCTACCCGGATAACCGTGACGCCTATGCGGAGGATTATACGAGCGGGCTGGCGCGCTTTATCAATAACGGCTCGCTCTCGGCCCGTCAGGCTTTCGAGACTACGCAAGGATTACCGGGAGCAGACACGTGGCTCCGCCAGCTCGCCTGGCGCGATTTCTATATCTATCAGGCCATGTATCATGACGATTACTTCCGATATGAGCATGTGGTCGATCTGTCCGCGCTCACCGATACCCATCTGGAGGCTTGGGCCAGCGGCTCGACCGGCATTCCGATCATTGATGCGGCCATGACGCAGCTCAACCGTACGGGAGAGCTGCCGAACCGGCTCCGTATGGTAACAGCCATGTTCCTGACCAAAAATTTGCTATGCCCGTTTACGTTAGGCGAGCAGCACTTCCGCCTTCATCTAAGCGATTACGACAATACGCTCAATCGAGGCGGCTGGCTGTGGAGCTCCTCGCTCGGCTACGATGCCGCGCCCTATTTCCGCATCATGAACCCCGTGACGCAATCGCAGAGGCATGATCCGGGCGGCAGCTACATCAGACGCTGGCAGCCTCATCTCGCGCATCTGTCCGATAAGGAGATTCACCTTCCGCTCAGTGGCGCAATCGTCGATCTGAAGGCATCGCGCGCCCGGGCCGTAGGCGTGTACAAAACCATTGTTTCCTTACGTGCAGACGGCCGTATACGTCGGCAGATACAAGGGTAGCCGCGCAGCGCAGGCCAAGGGAGCGTAAGAGCGATTCTGCTGCAGATTGTGCAATGTACCTTCAACTTGTGAATGACGATCGACGTGCAGCCGACCACAAAAAACCGTCCGGAAAGATCGAGGCCACTGAAAAAGCCCCCATGAAAAAAGGTACAGCCCCTCAAAAATAGAGGCTGTACCTTTTTCCTGTATAATTAAGTCACCATAGGGAGATGGTGATTTGATTGATTCAACAGCAACATACGCTGATCGTAAGTCCATACATACAGCTCTATAATTTAATTGTACCCTTCACTTTTATATTGGTTTCTTATTTACTTTAAAATCGCCCTAACTAGAGACGTAACCTGGATCGTTCCACCAGCGGGTACTACTATAAGGAGTAGTTCCAGATTTGTAAGAGAAATCTCCGCCAATAAATGCGGATACATAGACAAAGGCTCCTCCACCACTTGCACTGAAATGAGCAGAAGAAGAACAAGTCCCTCTATACCTTCATATCGTTTTTGTTCTAAAAAAACTTGGGTTCCTAAGACGACTCCATAAGAATTCACCTTTAATCTAGGTTTAGTTTTCAGGTTTGTGACTGTTTTACCAGGAAATGTTGTGTGATAATTAACGACATCCGCTACAACTTTCCAGGATAAATCATTAATGGTTAATGTCTGACCATTATGGCCTACCATTTGCATCATTATGTTGTTACTATTCCAACTCTGAGCTGCTTGTGCTGAAGGGATGCTATAAGTCCCAACGCTATTATCTCAAGAGAAATTATTGCCCAGCTTGTTAATAGCAAATAACTTTTGATCTGATTTGTTTTTTTCTTCTTCAATACGGATATTTTTTTCTAAATCTTCAATTCCGCCTTCGAGCTCTTTTCTTATTGTAGTAACTTTGGTACCATCTTCTAAGTACGAGATTTCAGTAGTTTCATTTAATACTTTGAGACCATTAAACCGTTTCTCTTCAACCTGCTGTCCGTTTGCAGATACAGTTCCCATAGCAAAAGTAAAAAATAGTACGAGTGACAGAACAACTTTGGTATACTTCATTTTACTACTCCATCCATATTATGCTAAAATTAGTACACGGTTTGATGGTATTATGGAATGACAAAAAAAGGAATAGTATTAAAGTATTAGAAAACGAGGGAAATAAAGGGATGTGATTATTATGCAAGGATGGGGAATAACTGGTATTTTGCTCATACTTTTCATTATCATTGTTTTTGTATATATCTTGAAGTTTGTTGTGCGTAGTGCAATTAACGAATCCGAATTTAAGAGATCAGTAGATAACGATCTCAAAAAGATTAAAGAAGACATTAATAACATTACTGAAATTCTAAAATCAAAAAACAAATGAAAAAGCCTCACGAAACAGAAAAAATCGCACGCTAAGCAATGCGTTGCATAAAAAAACCCCGGACTCTTTACTTCATAAAGGAATCCGGTTTTCGTAATCAGCAGCTATAGCTCGTTGAACTAACAAATCCTAGAATACCATAGCAACGCTGGGTTTCACCAGTGAGCTAAATTGAAAAATAAAGAACCACACTTCAAGGCGCTATGGCCATATTCGCTGAAATCTGAAGCGAATATTAAAACTGGGCGATTAAGAATACAAAAGCCATTCTCCATAAAAAGAAAGACATCTGCCCGAAATTATACGGACAGATGTCTTTTTTAGTTTTGTGACCACCGCTATGACGAAATACGTAAGTTCTTCAGTGGCCTCGAAAGATCCGGACGGTTTTTTTATGAGCTGATACCTGCTTACCGGTTCTTCTAGCTGGCTTCTGCTTCCCTATGCTCCCGCGCCCGCCTTCTGCCAAGCACAAGCATGACCGCGAGCAGCAGCAGCATAACGATCACGAGTGCGCTCACGTACCATAACGTCGCCTGCACATGGAATTGGTCCATGATCCAGCCGGTTAACCGCGGGAAGATGGCGCCGCCAAGACCGCCGCATGCAACGAGCAGGCTCGTCGTCCGCTCGGTCATGCCCGGAATAAGCGCGTTCGCATAGACGAGAGCGATTCCGAATATGCCGGAGAAGCATAAGCCGCTTAACCCGACAAAAACAAGCGTCCAGCTCAGCTGGCCCATAACCGCCATTAATACAAAGACGGCCGAAGCGCCCAGCGTCGCGATCAATAAATAACGCGAATACCCCATACGGTCGGCAAGCACGCCGGCGAATAGGCGACCGAGCACCATCGTTCCCCAGAACAAACTCAGCACTGAGGCGGCCGCCGACTCGCCAATGCCCGACCTTTCGATCAGAATCGAAGGCAAGTAGTTAGAGAAGCTCATTTCCATTCCGACGTATATCATAAAGAATAGCGCCGACAGCAGAAGGAACGGCAGCGCTTTGCGCGAATAACCGAAGAAAGCCGAAGCATCCGCCCGGGGAGCGGCGAGCGACGCCGCAATCTCCGCATTTGCTTGACTCCCCTCCGCGGATTTCGGCGCGTAGCTGAGTTGATCGTCCAGCTCCCCGAACGACATCGTCAGCCAGAGCACGAAGGTGATGCCGGACATTGCCGCCAATATCGGAAAAGAAACCTGCCATACGTTCTGCTGAATGAGATAAGCCGCCGCGATGGGTATCAGCAGCGCCCCGACGCCAAAGAAAGTTTCCAGCCGGCTCATCGCCGATGCCTTGCCGTTCTTGGCCAAATCAATGATCATCGCGCCGACAACCGCTTCCGTCATGCCGAAGCCGATACCGGCAAGCGGAGCGATCGCCAGCATCCAGCCCCATGGGAGCAATAGGCTGTAAGCGGCCTCGCTGGCGGTCAGTATACCGATAGCCAGCAGAACGGCGCCGCGCTTGCCGACTCTCGCCGTCAGTGACGGCGCAAACAGAACCCCGACGAGAAAGCCGAGAAACTGATTCATGATCCACTGCCCGCCGTCCTTATAAGTCAGCCCGTAATGCCCGATCAGCTGCTCTAATATCGAACCGCCTACGACATGGGCAACCCCGATAACCAGATAGGACAAGCAGCCAAGCCAAATTAACTTTCTCATACCATTCGTTCTCCTTATGTACACACGACCTATTGCGCTTATCTGTTATAATAATCCTGTTTCATCCGTATTTATGCCCGCAGAGGCATACGGTGATTGGAGGCGGCAGATCCGTGACCGATAATCAAAGCTCCACCCATTATAAACGACATTCGCATGTGATGACTATACACACGATGGAAATCCGTTACGCCCGTGAAATTTGCGAATGGGCATACGAAGAGCCGTTCGATATTTTCAATTGGCCGTCTTGGGAGAAAATGCAAAAGGACGGTATCGAATTCGGCGATTCCGTCCTTCGGGAAGAGCAGTATGCGGCGGTTCTGGGCGGCTCGAACGAGCTCATCGGCTTTGCGCAATTTTTCCCCATAACAGGCGTAACTAGGCTTGGCTTAGGCTTGCGGCCCGACCTGTGCAGCCAGGGTCTCGGCCCTGCTTTCATTCGTACGATCTTCCGGGAGGCAATCAGGCGCGCACCATGGAATGAAATCGACCTTGAAGTACTGGCGTGGAACACCCGCGCCATACGCGCCTATGAACGTGCAGGCTTCCGGATAACGGATACGTACTCGCGCGGGACCCCGCGCGGCTTCGCCGAGTTTCACTGCATGGTATACGATCCGGAGACCGCGGAGGTTTAATCGCGCCGCGTCTCCCTCTTCCAACGGCATTCAATAAATATTCCCCTCCAGATTCATCGAAATCATTTCTCAAATATAAATAATACTTTTTAAGACGAACTTCATTTCCATAATATCCAATATTTAATCACACCGATCTGTTGGATTAACTATCGTCGACAGTTATAAGGTTAAATTGGAAGATCGGAGCGATACGATGAAGATTGATATCTCGGAGACGCACTTACCTATCTATGAGGCGCTGGCCAGCGCCGTCAGGTTAAAAATTATTAAGCTGCTCTCGCAGCAGGAAATGAATATCAAGGAACTCGCGCAAGCGCTGGAGTTAAGCAGCCCAATCATAACCATGCATGTTAAGAAGCTCGAAAAAGCCGGTCTGATCAGCTCTGAGATGGTAGCAAGCAGCGGCGGAACCAAAAAGATGTGCAAGCTTATTACCGACGGCATAATGATCGATTTCCCTTCCAATAACCTGCCTGCACTGCGTACCTATCATGAATCTATAATATCTATCGGTCATTACACTGACTTCGAAATTGAGCCCACATGCGGCCTAGCTACAACGGCGAAGGTCATTGGCATGTTCGACGATTCGCGTTTTTTCCTGGATTCAGATCGCACCAATGCCAAAATATTATGGTTCAGCAGCGGCTTCATCGAATATAGGACCGCGAATTTTTTGCTAAAAAACGAGAAGCCGACCGAGCTCGAAATATCGTTCGAGATATCATCAGAAGCTCCGTTCGCTAACGAAAATTGGCCGTCGGACATTTCGTTCTACTTAAATGGCACCAAAATCGGAATATGGACCAGCCCGGGCGACTTCGGCGTTAAGCGCGGCAAGTTTACGCCTGACTGGTGGTGGGACGGAATCAATCAATACGGACTGCTTAAGGTAATCAAGATTACGCCGACCGGAACATTTATCGACGGTCTGAAGATTTCGGACGTTACGCTTGATGAAGTAGATATTCTGAACAAGCAATGGAAATTCCGTATAGCCGTAGAGCCGGATGCTGAAAATGTAGGCGGCGTCACCTTGTTCGGTTCCGGATTCGGCAATTATAACCAAGACATCGTCTTTAAACTCTATTATGAAAGAAACGAGTAGGAGCTTACGGCGTAAGCCGCTTCACTCCTCCCCGTCGCTTTATCCCATTATTCGCCCGCGATACCTGTACGCTCCACGCTTTCTACAAAGTAACGCTGCGTGAACATGTACAGGATAAGTACCGGCAATATCGTCAGCATGACACCGGCCATAATTTGATTCTGCAGCGTTGGCGCCATTCCGAGCGTACCGGTGGATACCGAGCTGGCCGCCTGCTGACCTTCCAAGTTAGCGTTGCCGTTGAAGAACGCCATATTTTGCTCCAGGTTAAAATATTCCGGCACGAGCAAGTACATATTCGGCTCAAACAAGTCATTCCAATGCCAGACGACCGAGAACAGGAAGACAACAAGCATAGCTGGCTTGGCGAGCGGGAACATAATCATCAAGTATGTGCGGAACGCACCCGCCCCGTCGATTCTAGCCGCTTCCTCAAGCACGTTCGGAAGCGTCCGATAAAATTGAATGAATATAAGAGAACTTCAACATGCTCTTTTATAGAAAAGACATTATGCAGCAATTAGGCATAACGGATGGCGTTAATGCAGTGTTGTACCAACAGTAAAAAAATACGCCGGGGTATCAAAAATTAAATTCAGTGCGGCAGACTGGTTAAGAACAAATTATATTGATGCATAGTCCGGTAACGAATACAGTCGGCTGACAGACTTGGGAGACTCAATCATGTGCAGTAACCGCAATGACCTATTAAAAATAAATGCAGTCCGTCCTCCCTTAAGAGGCGGGCTGCATTTGTTCCGTTTCATAGCGTTCAAAGCAAATCAGAGTCGCAATACGGTTATTAGCTCGTCTCCTAAGATTTCGCCGTTGTCACGGAAGCCAAAGCTTTCATAAAGCTTATTGGCGGCCACGTTATCATCCTTATAAGGAATCCAGCAGTAATGTGCAGGCCCTGCCGGAAAGGTGCGGATAAATTCCAAGATTTTTTTCATGGCTTCCCGGCCATAGCCCCTGTTCTGGCATTGCTTGTCAATCATCAGTCGCAGGATGCAATAGCTGTCGTCTGCGATTGTCGGGAGTTCGTACCCGGTGATTCTATAAGTAATCATTACAAAACCAACCGGCTGTTCATCTGCATAAATGGCAAACGGAAATGGATGTCCTCCATTGGTTGCAAGGACATAACACGAAGCCACGCTTGACAGATTGGATGCAACAAAACGGCGTTGATCTTCTGATACTTCCAGGTTAAATATGGAACGTCGGTTTTCCAGCGTGATTTTTCTGAGAGTAATCATGCAGGGCTTCTCCCTCCATTATCTTAGGTTGCGCCGCGGTCGCTTAATTACCATACAATTTATTCAAAAAAAGTAATAGACTTATGTTGAATTTTTTTATAGACTATTATGTATCTATGCTTTTTTAGGGAGCATCGTTTACCGGCACATAATTGTGCCGGTTTTTTTTCGTAGCCGTAAATTGCCCGTAATGCTATTCCTTAAGAAGTTAAGACCCTTTTGACAATTTTTTTCGCAACATCTTTAACGTCGCAAACGAAAAGCCGCCGAGGCGGCTGTCACCTTCGGCGGCTTAGCTAAGTCGTCCTAGCTCCCGGTTATTCGAAAATCGGCTTGCCGTCCGCGCTCCACTGCAGCTTGCGGACGAACGTATGACGGTTCGGATCGTACAGCGGATCGCCGACGATCTCCTTGTACGTACGGGCGTGGAAGACAAGGATGTCGTCTTGGCCGTCCTCCGACTTCGTGAAGCTGTTGTGGCCCGGTCCGAACAGTCCGAGCGCCTCGTCGGTCTTCAGCACCGGCTGCGGAGATTTCGTCCAGGAGGCCGGGTCCATCAAGTCAGCTTCTTCCGACGCTTCGAGCAGTCCCATGCAATAATGATGGTTCGTCGCACTTCCCGAATAGGAGATGAAGATGCGTCCGTCGCGCCCCACGACGGCCGCCCCTTCGTTCACGAGGAAACCGGTCGCTTCCCAGTCGTACTCCGGCTTCGTCAGCATAACGCCGTCCGCCGCCAGCGTCCACGGATTCGCCATCGGCGCGATGTACAGGTTGGAGTTGCCCTTGATGTCCGGATCTTTCTGCGCCCAGACGAGGTAACGGGTGCCGCGGTGCTCGAAGGTCGTCGCGTCTAGAGCGAACGATTCCCACATCGTCTTGATCTGGCCTTTCTCGACCCATTCGCCTTCGAGCGGGTTCGCCGAAGCGTTCTCCAGCACGAACATGCGGTGATCGAACAGCCCATCGTTCGTCTCCGTCGTACGGGCGGCGGCGAAATAGATATACCACTTGCCGTCGATGAAATGGATTTCCGGAGCCCAAATGTTCGCGCTCATCATGCCGGTTGCGTGCTTCCGCCACGCGACGACCGGCTCCGCTTCCGCGAGCCCCGCGATCGTGCTCGCCCGACGCACTTCGATCCGGTCGTATTCCGGAAAGGACGCCGTGAAGTAGTAGAACCCGTCGTCATGCTTATAGATCCACGGATCGGCGCGCTGCAATATAATCGGTTGCTCCGTCGCCGCCATCGTCTTCTGTTCAGTCATCGTCTCTCTCCCTCTCTATCATTTTTCCCCCTTGATCGTCATTACGCTTTCGGCGTCAGGCACACGACCGCCACCGATGCCGGCGGCAGCTTCGCGGACAACGTGCCGTCCGCCCAGCGCGCTTCATCGAACGAACGCTGCGCGACCCGGTCGGGCCGTTCGAACGTATTGTGCGCGTGAATGTCGTCCGCCGCGAGAATCGAGCCGTTCGCCGTATAGCCGGCGGAAGAACCGCGCAGCTCGATGTTCAGATCGGCCGCGTTCGCCGGATCGAGGTTCGCCAGGCTGACGCTGATGACGCCATCCTTGATCGATGCGGATACCGTCACCTGCGGCAGCTTCTTGCCGAGCCCCTCGTATTCGCCGAACGATCCGTGGATCGCGAGCGCCTCGCCGTCCTGGTGCACCTTGAACATTTCGAGCACGTGGTAGGTCGGCGTGAGGAGCATTTGATCCCCTTCCGTCAGGATGACCGCTTGCAGCACGTTGACCATCTGAGCGAGGTTCGCCATATGAACCCGGCTGCAGTGCTTGTGGAAGACGTGCAGGTGAATAGCCGCGACGAGCGCGTCGCGCATCGTATTCTGCTGGTACAGGAAGCCCGGATTCGTGCCCGGCTCAGTCAGAAACCACGTGCCCCATTCATCGACGATCAGTCCGACGCGCTTGTTCGGATCGTACTGGTCCATGATCGTGCTGTGGCGCGTAATCAATTCATCCATATAGAACGCCTTGGCCATCGTCTCGGCCCAGTCTTGCTCGTCGAAGTGGAGCGCCGGCTTCTTCTCCTCCCAGCTGCCCGGGATCGTATAATAATGAAGGCTGAGGCCGTCCATAAGATGGCCGGCTTTGCGCATGAGCACTTCCGTCCAGCGGTAATCGGCGATGTTCGCGCCGCCCGCGATCTTGTACAGGCGGTTATCGCCGTATTGCCGAACGTACGTCTGATAATTACGGTACAGATCCGCGTAATATTCCGGCTCCATGTTGCCGCCGCAGCCCCAGTTCTCGTTTCCTACGCCAAAATATTTCAGCTTCCACGGCTGCTCGCGGCCGTTCTCCTTCCGCCAGCTCGCCATCGGCGACTCGCCGCCGAACGTCATGTATTCAACCCATTCGCTCATCTCCTGCACCGTGCCGCTGCCGACGTTGCCGCAGATGTACGGCTCCGTGTCCAGCAACTCACACAGCTGGAAGAACTCGTGCGTTCCGAAGTGGTTGTTCTCCACGACGCCGCCCCAATGCGTGTTGACCATCCGCTTGCGCGATTCGCGCGGGCCGACGCCGTCCTTCCAATGGTACTCGTCCGCGAAGCAGCCTCCCGGCCAGCGGAGGTTCGGAATGTTCAGCTTGCGCAGCGCTTCGAGCACGTCGTTCCGGATGCCTTTCGTATTCGGAATCGGCGAATCTTCGCCGACCCACAGTCCCTCATAAATGCAGCGGCCGAGATGCTCCGCGAAATGTCCGTAGATATGGCGATTGATCGTGCCGACCGTCCAGTCGGCGTGTACGACTACCTTGTGCGTGGTCATCGTGTGGTTTGTCTCCTTTATCTGTAGTAGTAAGTAAGATCTCCTATCCTTTGATGCCCGTCAGGGCGATGCCTTCAATGAAGAAACGCTGCGCGAACGCGAACAGAATCAGCGTTGGCACGAGCGCGACGACCGCGCCGGCCATGATGAGCGTCCATTCCGTCACGTAGTAGGACGAGAAGGAAGATAGCTCGAGCTGGAGCGTATATTTCTCCGGCGTGTTCAAGTAGATGAGCGGTCCCAGGTAATCGTTGTAGCCCGCGTTGAAGGACAAGATGCCTTGCGTGATAAGGGCCGGTTTCGTAAGTGGAATTATGATTTTCGTAAAAATGCCGAACGGGTTCATCCCGTCGATCTTCGCCGCATCCTCGAGTTCGTCGGGGAGCTGCTTAATGAATTGGCGCAAGAAGAAAATCGTCATCGGAGCGCCGAACATGCCCGGAATGATGAGCGGCTTCCAGCTGTCCGTCCAGCCGAACGTCTTGAACATGATGAACGCCGGAATCATCATGACCGCGGCGGGAATGACCATCGTGCCGACGAGCGTCATGAACAGCTTGTCTCGCCCCGGGAACCGCAGCTTCGCGAAACCGTAGGCGGACAAGGCGCAGACGAACAGACCGATTACGAGCGTCGGAATGACGACGATCATCGTGTTTAAGAAGCCTCGAATCATGTGCGCATCCGTAAATATTAACTTGTAGTTCTCCCAAGCGATCGTCGAAGGTATCCACTGCGGCGGATATGAGAACACTTCGCCGTCCGGCTTGAACGACGTGGACAGCATCCATAGGAATGGCACCGCCATGATGATGCCGCCGACGATCAGCAGAAGGTAGACGACCGTATTGATGAGCAGTTCGCCTTTTTTCAAGTTGCGGCGGCCGGTTGCCGTTTGCGTACTCATTGATTCGTATCCCCCCTTAGTTGTAGTGGACCCACCGCTTGGACAGCAGGAAGTTGATGAGCAGGACAAACATTATAATGATACCGATAAACCAGGCGATCGCGGACGCGTAGCCCATCTCGCTGTACTCGAACGCTACGGTGTACAGATAATACACGATTGTCGTCGTCGAGTAATTCGGTCCGCCGCCCGTGAGCAACTGGAACCGCGGGAAGTCCTGCAGCGCGCCGATGAGCGACGTGATCAAGATGAAGAACGTCACCGGCGAGATTCCCGGAATCGTAATGTGGATGAACTTGTTCCACCCGTTCGCGCCGTCGACCGTCGCCGCTTCGTACAGGGACGACGGGACGTTGCCGAGCGCGGCTAAGTACAGGATGATGCTGACGCCCATGCCGCCCCAGACGCCTTGGATGATGATGGCGATCATCGCCCAATTCTCGTCGACGAGCCATGCCGGCGGATTCAAGCCGAGCTCGCTCAAGTAGTAGTTGAGCAGGCCGAAGTCGGCATTGAAGATCCATTGCCAGATCATCGCGAGCGCGACGATCGAGCAGATCGTCGGCAGGAAGAACATCATCCGGAAGAAGTTTCTTCCGCGCAGCTTCCGGTCGAGCAGCATCGCGACACACAACGCGACGATCATGCCGATCGGCACGCCGAGCGCCGCGTAGAACGTGTTCCACAGCGTCTTCCAGACGAGCGGATCATTCGTAAGCGCGCGTTCGTAATTCTCGATGCCCGAAAACTCGGCGGGCTGTCCGAAGTTAAACGTCGTAAGGCTCATATAGAGCGAATTCAAAAGCGGATAAAGCAAAAATACGAGCACGCCGATGAACGGCGGGGCGATAAACAGGAATCCCCACCACATCTCGTTGCGGTAGAGCGACTTACGTTTCGACGGCTGGACTTGTACGTTAGTCGCCTTCATGGCATTCATCAGGGCTGACCCCCTTCTGGATTTGTTCCGTTAAATAAGGAAGCTGGAACGCGTCCGCGTTGCAGCTTCTCGTTATGGATTACTGAAAGAGCTCCGGATTGCCTTCCTTCAAGTCTTTCTCGATCTGCGGCTTCAGCTTCGTGAAGAAGTCGACCGCCGATTCTTTACCGGTCCAGAATTTGCCGAGGTTTTGGTTCAGCGTATCGAGCCACTTGCCGTTCGGCAGGTACGTCCACGGACCCGGCTGCTGGCCTTCGCCCGCCTTGACGAACACTTCCGGATGCTCCGGCTTCTGGCCTGGCTGCGTATACACTTCGTCGTCGGCCATCGATTTGAAGTTCGGAATTTGGAAGCCGAGCTCCGTCATCTTCGTTTGTCCTTCAATACCTGCGAAAAATTCAACCAGCTTAAACGCTGCTTCCGGGTGCTTCGACTTCGCGTTGACGCCAAGTCCGACCGAACCGGACCAGCCGTTTGTCCACGTGCCGTTGCCCGACGGAATCGGCGCGACGTCCCAATCGAACTTGAGCTTGCGATACGTCGGTACCATCCAGCGGCCGCCCGTAATCGTCGCGAGCCTGCCCGCTTCGAACATTTGGCCGTCATTCATCGATTGCAGCGCGCGGGAATCCGGCACCACTTTGTGCGTATTCGTCAGATCGTAGATGAATTGCATCGCTTCGGCAGCCGCCGGCTCGTTCACCACGAACTGCTTGCGGTCTTCGCTCAGTACCGCTCCGCCGTTGCCCCAGACGAAGCCTTCCCACCAAACCGGGCCTGCGCCGTAAATGTCGGTCTTGCCGTCGCCGTTCTCGTCGACCGTCAGCTTCTTCCACATGTCAAGCACTTGTTCCCAGTTCATCGGCGTCTCGGCGCTCGGGTAAGGAACGCCCAGCTTGTCGAAAATTTCTTTATTGTAGTACATAACCGTCGGGCCGATATCCTTCGGCAGCGCGTAGTAGCCGCCCGTACCCGTAATTTTGCCGTCGTAACGGTAGCGGTTCAGGCCGCCTTCCCACATATCGTTCAGGTCCAGCTTGTCGCTCGACTCGACGTACTGCGTGATGTCGAGGAACGCGCCCTGCTTCACCCAGCGCGGGAAGTCACCGTCACTCGTGAAGATGACGTCCGGCGCCGAGTTGCCGGCAATCATCGTGTTCATCTTCGTGGTATATTCGTTAGGAATGTGAATGAACTTGACTTTGATGTTCGGATTCGCTTTCTGGAATTCGTCGAGCACCGCTTCGAACACTTTGCGTTCGTCAGGCGCGCCCCACGACGAAATGGAGATTTCCACGTTCTCGGCCGGCGTCTGTTCGCCGCCTTCGTTCGCCGCGTTGTTGCCCGCCGCGCCGTTGTTACCCGCGTTATTGCCACCATTGTTGCCGCTGCACGCCGTAACGATCAACACGATAATCAGCGTGAGGATCATAATCGAACCTTTTTTCATCTGTTTCAAAACCTCCTCGTTATTGGTAAAACGAATGATAAACCCCCATAATAACGCTTACAAGTTACTTCCGAAAAACATGTCCTCCCTTCCGACTGTGCGGCAGCTTCTTGCAATCGGTACCGATTATGCCAGCTTTCAGCCGCCTTGAGTTTTTTACAAATGTGTGAAGTATTTCGTATATCTCTGTTATATTAAGCATATTAAAACGTACACTGGAGTCCTGTCAACGTTTTTTTGTTAAGTGTTTCATGTTTATGTTAAATTATTCGCAGATATCGTTTGTATTTCGACCTGCCATGTATGCTCTTGTCAAATCTCAAGTACATAAGGTATATTTAATATAAAAATGAACTATTCAGAAGGGGTCGCATGGAGACAATCGTATCGGAGAACAATCTCCCCTTATTCGAAGCACTGGCCAGCAACGTCCGAATCAAGATTATCGAGCTGCTCGGACAGGAGCCGATGATCATGAAAGACTTGGCCTCCGCGCTTGGACTCAGCAATTCGATCATTACGATGCACGTTAAGAAGCTCGAGCGGGCCGACTTGGTCCGCACCGAGATGATACCCGGCAAGGGCGCGTCGCAGAAGCTTTGCACACTGGTCGCCGACCGGATCGAGCTCGTGTTCCCGAGCAAAGGGCTGATTCCGCGCAACTTCCATATTTCCAACATCTCGATCGGCCATTTCACCGACTTCGACGTCAAGCCGACGTGCGGACTGGCGTCCAAGTACAAGATCATCGGCGGCGGCTTCGACGATCCGCGTTACTTCCTTGACCCGGAACGCGTCGACGCGAAAATTTTGTGGTTTTCGAAAGGCTATATCTCGTACAAAATTCCGAACTACCTGAAGCCCGAGGAAGTGCCCGAGGAGCTCGAAATTACGATGGAGCTCGCCTCCGAGGCACCGCTCTCCAACGAACATTGGCCGTCCGACATCTCGTTTACGTTCAACGGCTTCCCGATCGGCAAATGGACCAGCCCAGGCGACTTCGGCGGCACGCGCGGCAAGTATACACCGGAGTGGTGGAACATCGAGATGAACCAGTACGGCCTGCTCGTCCATATCCGGATCAACAGCGACGGCACTTTCATCGAAGGAACGAAAGTTTCGGACTACACGATCGACGACGTCGACATTTACCGGCTGCAGTGGGACCTCAAGCTCGAGGTCAAGGAAGACGCGAAGAACATCGGCGGGCTGACGATCTACGGCTCCAGCTTCGGCAACTACTACCAGGACATCGTCAGTAAGCTCACATACATTGATCGAAAGAATGTGAAATAAACGTATGTATGAGAAAACCTCTATCGAGCGGAAATTTTATAAATTCTTATGCGGTCACAAAGAGAGACGGCCCCGCGCGGGCTGTCTCTTTTTTCGTAAATATCCACATCTCGCAACAAAACGGTTAGTTACTTTCAAGTGCGTATATGAGTTCAAAGTGCGTACTTATAAATCCTCCTATTAACTTTTAAACAGCATCTCGGCATTCGCCGGGGCAGATGGGACAAGGCTTTCCTTGAACCGTCTTTGTTCGCTTCCTCTTTCTTCTCAGGGGGATTTTTGCATTTATTGTTTTTTATCATCATGGGAAAAATTCTAGAATTTTATAGTGGTACGTCAGCCAAAAACAGGCTTTGCCAGCGTAGTAACTCGTTTTTTTTCGGTGCAGTCTCCGATTTGCTCCATTTAATTCCGAGAATATGATTAATGGTTGTATTAATCGATTAATAACTTTATTATAAATTATTTTAACATGGATTTTTTGGTTTACAAGCCCCAAAATCGCATTCCGTCACTTTTTTGAAAGCGTTTACTAACATAAGCGGAGTATGCACAACACGCCTGATAACAGCGCATTTCACACCACCTCCGCCTTGTTATTCGACATAAAAAATCACCCCGAAGGGTGATTAACATTTATATAAATCAGATTCCTTAATTAAGTAATAGGCGCACATCCTATGTTGGTGCAGCAAATTAAATGACGTCGCAGCCTTGACGACAAAATCCGCCGTCTTCTCCACAAGGTCTATCGAAATTTAGATAAGCCGAATAATCTGTGTGACCTTATCTCCCTGCGATACCTCAATAATATGAAACTTGCTGTTGTAAGCGATGACGCCTTGGCCCACTTTAATGACCGGATCCTCGCCCAGCCCGAAGAATACGTCATCCGCCAGCGCTTCCATCACCTCATGGCGGTCCTCCTCATGCAGTGCCTCCCACTCCTCCCGCTCCATTTCAAAAAAGGTATAGCTTTCCTGAATATCTCCCACCGCCGCCGTCAAATCCTTCAATATATCTGCGTACTCCCTGGCATGCCGCACACCCATTTCCGAAATACCACCTTTACCATTCCTATTTTGTTAGCCCTACTCTACTATTTTACCGCAATTTATTAATTTTTAACGCTTCGTCGGCAAATCATGCCTTTTACTCTAACTTCAGAATACCCGATTGTCGATAATATAAGTTAGTAGAGATATGTCGAAAAACGTACTGGACGGGGTGTATGATGAAAAATTCAACAATTATTGGTCTTGTTCTTGGTCTTGTCGCTGTATTAGGAGGGATGGTATTAAAAGGAGCACATCTATCCTCTCTTTTGAATCCCGCTGCGTTTATGATCATTTTATTGGGTACCGTGGCCTCCGTCATGATTGCCTTTCCGATGTCCGAGCTGTCCAAGCTTCCTAAGCTGTTCAAAATGGTTTTCTCCGGGCAAAAGCTGCCGGAACGCGGAGATCTGATTGAACGCTTTATGGAGTGGGCTTCCATTACCCGCCGCGAAGGCCTTCTTGCGCTTGAGGCGAAGGTGGAGGAAATCGAAGACGACTTCCTTCGTAACGGCATGCGCATGATCATCGACGGCAACGACCAGGACTTCGTCCGCGACGTCCTGCTAGAGGACATTGCCGCAACGGAAGACCGCCATAAGGCCGGGGCTCTTATATTCACGCAGGCGGGCACATACGCGCCGACGCTCGGGGTACTCGGGGCGGTCGTCGGCCTGGTCGCGGCGCTGGCCGAGATGAGCGATATGAATAAACTCGCGCACGCGATTGCCGGCGCATTCATCGCGACGCTGCTCGGTATCTTTACAGGATATGTATTGTGGCATCCGATTGCCAACAAGCTGAAGCGTATGTCCAAGCAAGAAATTCAGATCCGTCTCATGATGGTCGAAGGACTGCTTTCCATCCAGTCCGGCGTATCGACCATCGCCATTAACCAGAAGCTTTCGGTATTCCTTACGCCTACGGAAAGATTGAAGTTGAGAGAGAAGGAGGAAGGAGCGGCTTGAGGAAAAAGCATAGACACGAAGAACATGAGGAACATGTGGACGAATCCTGGCTCATTCCTTATGCCGACCTGCTCACCCTCCTTCTCGCGCTATTTATCGTCTTGTATTCGATGAACTCCGTCGACGTCAAGAAATTCGAGGAAATGTCGCAAGCCTTTAATCTTGCGCTTAGCAGCGGCAGCGGCGTGCTGGACAGCACCTCGATCGTTAGAATCGGCGAGGATGACGGCAAGAAGAAGGATGACGAAGGAAGCAAGGACAACAAAGAGCTGACGTCGGAAGAGGAAGCGATGCAGGCTCTTATGAAGAAGGAGCGGAAGGATCTGGAGGAGCTGAAGAGGCAGATTGACGCCTACATCAAGAATAACGGTCTGACAAGCGACTTGGAGACCAAGCTCAATCTCTCCCAGCTCATGATTACCATCAGCGATAACGCCCTGTTCGCGCCTGCCCAAGCAAACGTGAAGCCGGAATCCAGGGAGCTTGCGGTCGCCATTGGCAAAATGCTTCAGAAATATCCCGATTATCAAGTCATTATTTCCGGACATACGGACAATAAGCCGATCTCAACCGTCTTCTTCAAGTCCAACTGGGATCTGAGCTCGATGCGCGCCATCCGCTTTCTCGATATTCTGCTCGAGAACAAGCAATTGAAGCCGGAGCTCTTCAGCGCGATCGGCTATGGCGAGTATCATCCGGTAGCCGATAACAAAACCGAGGCGGGCCGGTCCAAGAACCGACGTGTCGAAGTCTCGATTATGCATTCGTATACCGATCCTGTTAACGCGCAGCAGCTGGCCGTTACGCAAGAATGAGTAAAAAAACAAACCCCCTCGTACCACGCGCCTCAAGCGCCGGGTACGAGGGGGTTTTTAATGATTCTCCCGCTTCTAATGAACAGGCTTGTAATCCAATTCACGGAACAGCGTCTGCTTCTCCTCTTCCGTTAAATCCCGCCATTTGCCGACCGGAAGTCCGCCGAGATGAATATTCATGATCCGTTGCCGCTGCAGCTTCCTGACATGGTAACCGAACGCCTCGCACATGCGGCGGATTTGCCGGTTGCGCCCTTCCGTCAGGATGATGCGGAATACGCGGTCCGTCACCCGTGTAATGACACATGGCAGCGTCATACTGCCTAAAATATGAACGCCGCTTGCCATTCCTTTCAGGAATTCGGCCGTTACCGGGCGGTCTACGGTGACGAGGTATTCCTTCTCATGCTTCCCTTCCGAGCGAAGGATCGGATTCACGATATCTCCGTCATTCGTGAGCAGGATCAATCCCTCTGAATCCTTATCCAGCCTGCCGATCGGGAAGATCCGTTCGGAATGGCCGACAAAATCAACAATATTCCCTTTCACATGAAGCTCCGTCGTGCTCGTAATGCCGACCGGCTTATTGAGCGCGATATATACGTGATGCCTTTGTTCGCCGATTCGTTTGCCGTCGACCCGCACGTCATCCTCCAGCTCAGCTTGACTGCCGAGCTGCGCGACCGCGCCGTTGATCGTCACGCGGCCGCTGTCCACGAGCTTGTCCGCCTCGCGTCTGGAGCAAAAGCCCGTCTCGCTGATAAATTTATTAATTCTCAAATCTACTTCACCCCGCGTACGTTGTATCCGTATCCTACCCCATATCGGGATATTCTACAACCCGGTCAATGGGATGGCTCATGAGCGGTCTCGGGCACCTATACCGTCTGAACCGCGCCGACTCGTCTCCGATTACAATCGTATGCGCGGCTGACAGGGCGCAGACTTCCGGACGAACCGTTAAGCGTGAATTCTTATCCGAATGGGTGAAACGTTTCGAAATAAAAAAACAGGCCCTTCGTTTCTCCAGAACGAAATCTGCCGTCTTCAATTCATTTTTTGAACCGAATCCCGCAATATCAGCTTCGTAGGGAATTTATAGTAATTGTCCACTTCTTTCCCTTCCAGCATCTGAAAGATCAAATGGGCGGCTAAAGCACCGCGCTCATATTTCGGCTGCATAATGGTCGTCAGCGAAGGCCGGACATACTGTGCCAACTCGATATCGTCGAAACCAATGATGGAGACATCCTCCGGCACCTTAATGCCATTCTCCTTGAACGCATTCATTCCTCCGATAGCCATTTCATCGTTGGCATACATAATTGCTGTCGGCATATTACCCTGCGCAATCAGCATCTTGGTCATGCTATAACCGTTATCGCGGTCAAACACCCCGAATTGATGCAGGCGGTTTCTCCCGTCCAAGCCATGCTTGCGTAATGCGCTTTCATAGCCGCGAAGCCGCATCGCATGTATGCCGCCAATGGTCTTGCCGCTTATATAAGCAATCTCGCGGTGTCCTTGCCCAATTAAATATTCCGCCGCCTGCTGGGAGCCTTCTTCATTATCGACCTCGATACTGACGACAAACTCGCTGTCGGCCGTTCGGTCCAGCAGTATGACCGGAAATTCCTTGCGTGCCGACAAAGCGATAATATCTTCGCTAATATTGTGCGCCAGCACGATTGCGCCGTCGACCCGCTTTTCCGTCAAAAATTTGATCGCCGTCGACGATTCTTCCCCGACCGAGCTGCAGGCAAGCAGATCATAGCCTTTGGACAGCGTAACCTCCTGAATCCCTTTAACGAGCTCGGCATAATAAGGACCGGCCAAATCCGTTACGATAATGGCGATCGTTTTTGTGCTGTTTTTTTTCAAATCGGAGGCGAGGCCGTTCTTCTGATAGTTTAATTGGCGAGCGGCATCCAGAATCTTTTGTCTGGTTTTATTGCTGACTTTGCTGTTATTATTCAAGGCGTACGAAACCGTCGATATCGATACACCCGCCATCTTGGCGACATCTTTAATCGTTGCCATATTTCTCTCCCCGCTTCAACTCGTTCGAAGTACCTAATACTATTCCTTATTCGTTCCAAGAGGGGGGAATCCTCTTCCGGAACGAAGGGTAAATTATACTTATGCCGACTCGCTCTCTTCTTTCATGGCGGGAAGTATAATATTTACCGTCGTGCCCACACCCAATTGGCTCTTAATATCCAATGTTCCTTTGTGACTATTGATGATGCGCTGGCTTACCATAATGCCGAGGCCTGTCCCGGTTTCCTTCCCCGTAAAGAAAGGATCGCCGATTTTCGTAATCATTTCATCCGGTATGCCTTCCCCTTCATCCGTAATGGTAATCGTAATATGCTCCCTCCTGTTCGTAATATAGATATGGATCATGCCGCCGCCCGGCATGGCTTCTATCGCATTCTTGATCAAGTTAATGAATACCTGCTTCAGTTGGTTCTCCTCGCACGATATGCGGCAGCCATCTTCTGTAAAAGAAACCCGAAATTCAATATTGTGAAGAAGCGCTTCACTGTTCATCAAGGCAATGACATCCTGAAGCACGTCCCTGACATCCTTCATGATAAATCTCGTAGCCTGCGGCTTGGCCAAAATAAGAAATTCGCCGACGATCAGATTTATTCGGTCAAGCTCCGACAGCATGAGGCTCACATGAGCCAAGGTGAGCTTCTTGCTCTCCTGTTGAAGCTGCAGAAAGCCGCGTAAAGTCGTTAGCGGATTGCGGATCTCGTGAGCGACGCCAGCCGCCAGCTGTCCGACCGTCGTCAGCTTCTCCGATCTGCGGAGCAGCTCCTCCATCTTGTTCCGGCTCCTCATATCCCTCGATATGCTTGCAAAAGCCCGAATAGTCCCGTCGGAATCACGAATCGGCGAGACCGTCACGCTGACGGGAATCATTTCGCCTGACTTGGTTATCCGCATCGTCTCCAGCGTGGGGAGCGTCTTGCCTGCCAGAATCTGATTGAGCATATGCAGCTTCTCGGCTTTATGAGAATCCGGGAGCGTCGGATAGACGAGTCCTATCGCCTCCTCTTCCTCCTCATAGCCGAAGAGCAGCTCAAAGGCTCTGTTCACTTGAATAACCTTTCCTTCCAGATCAAAGAGATGGATGGCATCGCTTGTATGATTAATGAATGATTCCAGATGCTCCTTCATCCGCCGGTTTTCTTCGAACGCCTTGCGGAGCTTATTCATATAGATGCTTAAATTTTGCGACATGGCATTGACCTTTAGCGCCAACAAGCCGAATTCATCCTTCCGTTTGATTCTGATCGGCTGATGGAACCTGGCGGAGGAAACCTCGTTCACCTTCCACAAAATATCTTTTAACGGCCGAATCATGGCCCCCACCAGCCAATAACTGATGATGAGCACGAGCAGCATCGTTGCGCCGGTATAAATAAGCGTATCATTACGCTTCTTGACGACCAGATCGATAAAGCCTTCCCTGTCGAATACAATACTTATGACATAACCGTCGGCCCCCTCAGCCGTGTAATAGCTCCGGTAGTATGGCTTATTATTTATTTTCATATTGCGCAAAGTAAAGTCATTCTGTCCCAATTCAATTACAATGGGATGATCGGCGGCCGAATCCAGGTAAGTATAGGTACCGTACTTCACCGCTGACGTATCTTGCTCAAATACGGTAATTTCCTTTATATTGGGATTTAATGATTTCACGATGTCAAACACGGACTCCGGACTGGATGTCCCATTGTTCATCGAAACGGAGCCACCGGCACTCTGCTGTGCATACACAGCGATCGTACTGGCAACATGCATGGAGGTATTCTGCATCGACTGCCTCGCTGCCTCGCGCAGGCTTTGAATCATCGAGTATTCCGAAAGAATGTGTTGGAGAATGAAAAACGTCAACACAAGCAAGGAAATCAAGACGGAGAACTTCATCTTAATCGACAATGAATGACACATCCTTTTGCACAATCACGTTTTATTAACAACTTATTCACATTATCAACAGTAATTGTACACAGCGCTGAATAAATTGTGTATATTTATGTGTATATTCAATAAGTTATCCACAATGTTATCCACCACATGTTAACAACGGAATATTTGTTCGGTGTATAAAGATGATAAGAAAGGGGTTATTCTGCATGATCAGAGAACAAGAAGATCAGTCTTGGATGTTGGAAGCCATCGCTGAAGCGAATAAAGCCGAGTTCATCGGAGAGGTGCCTATCGGAGCGGTGATCGTTAGAAATAACGAAATTATCGGGAGGGGCTACAATTTGCGGGAGACGCGGTTCGATCCGACCGCGCATGCCGAAATGGTGGCCATTCGTGACGCCTGCGACCGCATTGGCGCGTGGAGACTATTAGATTGTACCTTATATGTAACGTTAGAGCCTTGTCCGATGTGCGCCGGCGCGATCGTTCAATCTCGTATCAAGCGGGTCGTTTACGGGACTGCCGATCCGAAGGCAGGCTGTGCCGGAACGCTTATGAACTTGCTTCAAGAGCCCCGTTTCAACCACGAAACGGAGCTCACCAGCGGTATTCTGCAGCATGAATGCGCATCGTTGTTAACCCAATTTTTCCGTCGACTGAGAGAGCGTTAGAACAAAAAAGTCTCTACATATCGTCGCGGCGTATAGAGAGATCGGTTATTTCATTTCGTTGTATATGCTGTAACGCAACAATCAGTTGATCGGCCTCTTCGCTAATCGCCAGAACATCCGGATCTGTCAAACTGCCGCGTGCTTCGGCTATTTCATGAAGCTTTAGCCGCAGCGACTGCAATTGTTTAAGCAAGTGTTTTTTGTCCATAGCTCGCTTCGGGGCACGCTCCTTATCTAGCACTCGTGTGGTAATAGTTCCATTATACTCCCTGAGAAATAAGGAGTTTGTAAAAACATGTCGACGAACGCAGACAATTTTCGGGCATTTTTCGACAAACGCCCTCTATTTATTCCATTTTATAGTTCTTTTTTACTACTATAAACAATCAATTTTTGGAAATTATCCGCCCTCAGTCTGAAAATATAATCGAAAAGTTTCACCTTTTCATCTGCCGGAAGAGCAGGCGCTGCTTAAGTGCCTGCTCTTCGCTTTGCAAGGCCGCCGCAGCGCTTGCCGTGCCTGATTATGAGGAGAAATCTATTTGTATTATAAGAGGGTATGAAGTAAAATTATTTAGATATCGTCTCTTTTTTTACTGTCTATTCCATAAATATTGAAATCGGGATGTGCTTCTTCGTGATTAACAAGGCAGTTATATTAGGTTGTAATTATTATATCGGTTTAAGTACGATTCGATGCTTAGGCATGAACGGCGTCCATACGGTTGCGGTCGATTATTCCGACAAACAAGCCTATGGCGCGGATTCCAAATATACATCCGAGCGGGTTCTCGCTCCCCATTATAAAGATGATACGGCCGCCTTCATCCAATTTTTGAAGGATTACGCCCGGAAGCAAAGCGCTCCGCCCGTCCTTATTCCATGTCATGATTCCTATCTCGAAGTAATCGATGAATATCTGGCGGAATTGAGAGAGCATTATCTCATCCCTCAGGACGTGCAGGGCATCTACACCGACATGATGAACAAGGAAGTACTGCACCGGCTGGCCTCCGAGAACGGCGTCGCCGTTCCTGAGACGGTCCGGACCGACGAGGACGATTTCTTCGGAAAGATTGATGCCGTCATCAAATATCCTTGCGTCGTGAAGCCGACCGACTCCCCGTCCTTCGTAGCGAAATTCAGAAGGAAGCTGTTCAAGGTTCATAATCGGACGGAATTGGAACAAGCCCTGTCCCAAGCGCGCGAGGAGGATCTGGAAGTTATCGTGCAGCGGATCATCCCCGGCTTCGACGATCATATGTATACCTTCGACGCTTATTTGAATCAGGAATCCAAGGTTACGCATTGGGTCACCTGCCAGAAATTCCGCCAGTATCCGATCAATTTCGGCGCATCCGTGTACACCGGGCAGCGATATGTGCAGGAGCTCTTCGATATCGGAGCGCCTTTCCTGGAGAAGATGAAATGGAAAGGTTTTGCGGAAATCGAGTTCAAGAAAGACGCGGAAACCGGAAAGTACTATTTAATAGAAGTAAACTGCCGGATCACGAATCTAAACAACTTGCTGTATAAGGTAGGCGTGAACTTCCCCTGGATCACCTATCAAGAGCTGACCGGCGGCAACCTTGTTCCTCCGAAAGCCGTCAAGGAAGATACGAACCGCGTATTCTGGTACGGCTACGAGGATATGCTGGCGATTCGCGATTATATCCGGACCGGACAGCTGACATGGAAGCAGGTGCTCGTTTCCTTAATTAAGCCGAAGGCTTATGCCATATGGGATTGGAAGGATCCGAAGCCCGCTTTCTCCTATGCGTCCATTATCGGCGGCAAAATCGTGAAGAAGCTGCTGAGAAAATAACAACCGTATAACCAACATTTGTCACGGGAATGGAGCTGATCGCATGTTGTTAACCGACGTTATCCAGGATCTTCAATACTCGCTCTTAAAAGGCGATTTGCATACCGAAATAAACTCCATTGCTTATGATTCGAGAGAAGTCGGAGCCAATGGTTTATTTGTCGCCATTACCGGATTTACGGTTGACGGGCACCGTTTCATTGACAAGGCCATTTCGCTTGGAGCAACCGTCATCCTTGTGGAGAAGGATATCGAGATCGAAGCGGATGTCACCGTTCTGAAAGTTGCGGATACGCGGGAAGCGCTCGCGCGAGTCGCCTCCAACTTCTATCGACGCCCGACGGAGCAGTTGAATGTCATCGGTATAACGGGGACGAACGGCAAAACCTCCATCACTTATTTTCTGAAATCGATCTTCGAGCAGTCCGGCACCTCCCTCGGCATTATCGGCACAATCGGAACCGTCATCGGAGACGCGGTCTTGAAAAACAAAAATACGACGCCGGAATCGCTCAATCTGCAGCAAATTTTCGCAGAAATGGCGCAGTCGCATCTGAAGCATTGCGTGATGGAAGTTTCGTCCCACGCGCTTAATTTGAACCGAGTTGCCCATACCCGCT
This sequence comes from Paenibacillus harenae DSM 16969, assembly GCF_000422465.1. Lineage (GTDB taxonomy): Bacteria > Bacillota > Bacilli > Paenibacillales > Paenibacillaceae > Pristimantibacillus > Pristimantibacillus harenae. The sequence continues at coordinate 76,274 of NZ_AULV01000020.1, forward strand.
TCAATACGGGGATTTTCACAAATCTTACGCCGGATCATTTGGAGCTGCACCGTACGATGGCCGATTACTTTGAAGCGAAGGCCAAGCTGTTCGACATGACGACGGATTACAACATTATCAATGCGGATGACGAATACGGACGGATTCTCACCCTGCGCCTGCGGAACCGGGAAGCGAAGCTGCTTACATACGGCATCGAACGGGAAGCGGATATTTACGCATCGGACATTAATTATTTTGCCGATTACACGATTTATACCGTCAACACGCCTAAGGGCAGCGCGTTAATCCGGGTGAACCTTCCCGGCGCTATCTATGTGTACAACAGCTTAGCGGCTATCGCGGCTGCTTACTGCAATCAATACAGCCTCCAGCAAATAACGGACGGCATTGCAGCCGTAGAGGGCATTAAGGGACGGCTTGAAGTCGTCTATCAGGACGAGGATAGCAAGATCATCGTCGACTTCGCCCATACGGAGGACAGTCTGGAGAAGGCACTCACCACGATCCGTCCTTTCACAAAGGGCCGCATTATTCTCGTCTTCGGCGTATACGCCGCTGACGGCGAGCCCGGCCGCGAGAAGCGCAGAGGGATGGCGAAGGTCGCCGCTGAATTCGCCGATTTCGCCGTGGTCACCTCCGATAATCCGAAGGAGCAGGATAATAATTTGATTATCCGGGAAATCGTCGAAGGCATAGAAGCGTTTAACGGCAGCTATGAAGCCATTGTCGATCGCAGGGAAGCGATTAAGTTTGCTATCGAGATCAGCAGGAAGGACGATATCATCTTGATCGCAGGCAAAGGTCATGAGACATCGCAAATCATCGGCAAGACGGAAATTCCTTTTGACGAAGCGGAAATCGTACGCGAAATTAAGGGGAATCGCGGCAATTTGTCGGCCGGTTAACCGGTTAATCTATAAACTTCATTTAAAGTAGGTTGGACAATGGAAGATAAAAGCTTAGGCGTCATAGGCGGGATGGGACCGAAGGCGACATCCGTATTTTTTGACAAGGTAATTGAGCAGACGGCGGCGGACCGGGATCAAGACCATATTAATATGGTCATTCTTAACCATGCGACGCTGCCGGACCGGACAGGCGTTATTTTGAGCGAGCAGGGCGGGCTGTTTCTCGAGGCCGTTGCCAAGGACATCAAGCTACTCGAGGCGGCCGGCGTCGCACATATCGCCATCCCTTGCAACACATCGCATTATTTCTATGGCGAAATGCAGCGGATGACCGGTGTCCCGATTATTAATATGGTGGATGAGACGCTGAAGGAAATTCTGGACATGTACGGAGAGAAATGCAAAGTCGGAATCTTGGCAACGACCGGAACGGTTAGCAGCGGCGTTTACCGCCAAGGCTGCGAGAGGTACAATATGGAGCTGCACGAGCCGAATACGGAGACCCAAGAGCATGTGATGGACATTATTTACAATAAAGTGAAGCGTAATTTGCCGGTCGAACCGTCGGAATTCGAAGAGATCATCATGGATCTCATCGAGAATGAGGACTGCCAATGCGTAATTATCGCGTGCACGGAGTTATCCTGTATTCCGATCCGGGATGAAATTGCAAAAAAATGCGTGGATGCCATGAATGTTCTCGTCGAGCGCTCCATCACGTTGTCCGGCAAGCTGACCATAACGCAAGCTCATAGGTAAAACAAATAAGTAGCGAGGTGCAGAAATGCGCCTCGTTTGCGTTTAGACAGCTTTTGCCGGTAAGAGCCTATCATACCTTATAAAGCTGAGCCAAGCTTCTGATATGGTGCTGCAGCTCTGCAATGACCTCAGCAGGCTCTAGAACCACGACATGGCTGCTGTAGCCGAGAATTTTCTGCACCGCCCGCTCCATGGACGAGAAGTAAGCGTTCACCGTTAAGGTGCCGTCCGGATTATCCGCGATTTGATCATAACCGAATTCATCTCTTACCCTTGTCTTCACTTCCGGATTAAACCGAAGCACCGCCCTTACCCTTTTGAAATCCGCCCGACTCATGAACTGCAGCTCCACATCCTGCTGCGAATATTGGCGCCGTACAAAAGTCTCCGGCAGTCGGATGAGCTGAAGCATGCGGGAAATTCGAAATACGCGAATATCGGAACGAGTCAGGCAGTAGCCGTAAATATACCAGACATATCCTTTGAGAAAAAGCCCCATGGGCTCGATAGTACGCTCGGTTTCCGTCCTTTTGCCGTCCAAATAGAGAAAACGGACAAGCCGCAGCTCTTTAATCGCTTGATAGAGCTGCTTCATCGTTTCCTTCTCATTAGGAGGCGGCGTGAAATCGAGTCTACGTTAAAGGAATCGGCCGCCCCCTGATGATTAGGCATTAACGCGCCTATCCTTTCTAATAATCCGTCAATATCCGAGCTGTCGGTAGCGGTCCTTGCACCGCGCAATGCCGAACAAATCGATGAAAAATCGTCCAGCGACAGGATTTGTTTGTCTACGCGGTAGCCCGGCATGATCTCATAACCTCCGTCCGAACCGGGAAAGGAAACAATCGGAATGCCCGCTAAATTAATCGATTCCATGTCGCGATAGATCGTTCGAAGAGAAACCTCGAAGCGTTCAGCCAGATCGGTTGCGCTGACGCGGGTTTGATTTAATAAAGTCATCGTAATGGCAAGCAGCCGGTCCAGCTTCACTTAAGGTTCCTCCTCTATTTGAAAATAACCCATCCGGGTCTTCATGTGATATTTCTAATAAGACCTGAAGCGGCGGAAGAAGGTCTGCAGATCGGGAGCCAGAAGTTCGGGCTCATCCATCGCTGCGAAGTGGGTTCCCCGTTCATACTCCTTCCAATGCACGATATTGGTGTTATCGCGTTCAGCGAACCGTCTTATCGATTTGAAATCGTTGCCGAACACGGACACGCCAGTCGGTGTCGGATTTGGCCCCTGAGCGTTCTGATCATGCTGGCGAGCGTTCTCGTAGTACAATCGGGCGGAGGATTCAGCCGTATTGGTCAGCCAATAGAGCATCACGTTCGTCAACAACGCGTCGCGGTCAATAAAATCGACATGATCTCCAAAACCGTTGAACAAATCCGCTATCCACGCGAGCTGACCCGCAGGAGAGTCGGCGAGGCCGTAAGCCAGCGTCTGAGGACGGGACTGCTGGATGGCGTTAAAGCCTGCCCGTTCAAAGAATTTAGAAAGAAACTGCAGACGCGCTTGATCTTCTTCCGTCAGATTCTCCATCTCCGCAGGGTCGCCGGACGGGAACGAGAACAGCTGCAGAACATGGATGGCAAGCAGGCCGTCCGGCTTCCGAATACCCATCTCGCGCGAGACAAGCGCGCCGCAGTCGCTGCCATGAGCGCCGTATTGCTCGTATCCGAGCCGTTTCATCAACTCTGCCCACGCTTTCGCGATACGGGCAACATTCCAGCCTGGTGTTATGGCCGAACCCGATAATCCGAAGCCTGGAATGGAAGGGATAACGAGATGGAAAGCGTCTTCCGGATTGCCGCCATACTTACGAGGGTCCGTCAGCGGACCGATTAGGTCGATAAATTCCACGATCGAACTCGGCCAACCATGCGTAAGAATGAGCGGCATCGCATCCGGTTCGGGCGAGCGGACATGCATAAAATGAATGTTAGCGCCGTCGATCGTCGTCGTGAACTGAGGGAATTTATTCAGCCGATCTTCATGCTTTCGCCAATCATACCCGTTTTTCCAATATTGCGCCAGATCTTTCACATAGGAGAGCGATACGCCGTAATTCCATCCGGCGCCATTCACAGCATCGGGCCAGCGGGTGTTCTCCAGGCGATACTGCAGGTCGTCGAGATTGGCTTGCGGGATGGCAATGCGGAAAGGATGAATTTCTGTGTCTGCATGATTTAAAGCTGGATTAGAAGTTGTCATTGGATAGGCCTCCTTGATTTGGGATTCGCTTCAAACATCTTTACACTCTAATGATAAACAATGAACCCTGACAGCATTATGTCAGGGTTCTTAGACAATTGAAAAAATTGTTTTTTTGATCCGTACGGCTGCTGCTTCAATAATTCCATTCTTTAAATCTTGCGCCCTAGAAAGCGCTCATGCTATAATTAATGTTGCTGCGCGCCCGTAGCTCAGCAGGATAGAGCGACAGTTTCCTAAACTGCAGGTCGTACGTTCGAATCGTATCGGGCGCGCCATACATATAGATGCCAGAACCGTACGGTTGTGCGGTTCTTTTTTGTATTTGTGGAGTGTTGCTAAGAACAACTTCATTCAGTAAACAGGTCGATCATAAACGCAATAAATAACTCGTCAACGTATGCCTTATTTAGCTATTTAAGCTTAAATCAAATCTTCCCCCTGAAAGCGATCATTAGAGAACTTTCAAAATTGAATAAAAATCAAATCGTACAGTAGATCGCCGGTTTACCCAGTTACCTCATGGCTTATTGAACGGGCCGTTGGTATACAAAATCCGATTGGGACCCACACCATGCGGAAAACGTTTGGCTTTCACTTTTACCGGCAATATAGATGCTCGTTGGATCTTCTTTATTAGGGGGAATTCGATTTAATGCAACGCTACTGAGGCCTATTATATTCATTATCAAAGTCCTTCTCAGTAAGATTAATAACGCCATAAACAGAAGCATAAGGATAATAGTTATGTTTTTCACCGTTTAGTGTGTATTCAATTTTCGGCCTAACTATATAGAATTTATTTAATGAATCTTTTATTGAAGCAGGAATTTTTATAAACAATTTCCCCGATGCGTCAAAGTCTAGTGGAGTCTGAAGCAGTTGGACATCTTTCAGATTAATACTTATTGCATTTACTTTAACTGTTTCCTTAGAATTGTTGATCAGATTAACTAAATATCCATCGAAGAATGCAGAAACAACAGCGTAATTTTGCCCCATTTCAATGGGTGATTTATTTAATGGATCTTTATTTTCGACGTTAAAATACCAATCTCCTATAGGGTAGCTTTTGCTGGTTTTGTCTTTGAAGAATATCTCTAAGTCAGTAAGTTTTTCCTCGCCTGTATTGGAGAAATGTAAACCAAGCTCAATATTCTTGACTTGATATTTCGTCGATGATTCACTTTTATAAAATTCGAAACTTTTTACTTCAACATTTTTGGATTGTTTGAATCTTATAGATTCAACTTGTGATGGTTCAATGTAGTCATCTGAATCTTTCTTCAATATGTATGTAATCGAGATGTTATAATCTGTTCCTGTTTCAGCATAAAACGATGAGTTGTAATGAATAAAGTGGGCATCTTCATTTACCCTCTTTGTGGAGCATGAAACCGTATAAATAATGGTCATCATTAAACATACCAATAGAACAAGTCTTTTTACTTTCAACAGTATCACTCCAAATGTTTCAAGATACAAATTCACCGCCAATTTGTATGAAATCTCCATTTTTAGCAACAAATAAAACATACCATTATTAATTCCTTATGTATACATTTATTTTAAACGTAAAGTCAAATAGCCCACACCTTGTCATCAAGATCAGGGCTAAAATAAGCTGGATTGAGATTTAAACACACGGCAATTCAGCGGTAGTGATGCCGACCAAGGCAATAGCATGTTCAGCGCTTCCGGTTTTTTCGGATAGGGACAACTGTGGGAGTTGCTCGAACAAATACACCAGATACTTGAATGGATTCAACCCGTTTTCTTTTGCTGTTTCCATTACACTTTAGATGATGTTGCTGGCCTTTGCGCCGCGAGGCGTATTGGCAAACAGCCAGTTCTTTGATCGTTGATGACGCAGCCATGCTAAATAAGCATCTAGAACAAGGCGACTTTGCTCTTGACGGACGGTGTAACGATCTTCTGCGCCTTGTCATTCAGCTCACGCTCAAAGGCAAAGAGCAGATTGCAGAATTGCAAGCCCTGCTGGGTAACCGTTTCGGTTTTGTCTCGGGAGGGTGGAAGTGCTTTTAGCACCTCATCGAACTTGCGCCGCGCATTCGCAAAGCAGCCAACCAGCGTGATACTTTGTACCTTGTGGTACCTGGTTAACCGTCTACATGCAGGTAACCGCTGAATCCATTCAAAAAAATTTGCGGATGCTCGCCGCCATGCGTAGGTCGATAGTCGTACAGGACGATTGGCGAACCCATGCTTACAGCTGTAGGTGACCGTTTCAACGTCCGGTTCCTGGGTGGCAGGCGTCGCTAGTACCTCGGCTTCAGGTTTATTGAGATAATAAGTTCAAAGGTATGGTTAGAAAACAACAACTTAAAAAAAGTTACTTCTAAAGACGAACTTTTAAAATGATATTAAAGATCATTCCTATGTAAATTTTGGTCTACTGGCAAGGTGTTTTTTTTGAGACAGTCGGAAATGACTTACGTATATATAGATTATAAATGTTAAGGGGGATAAACATGAAAGCAGCAGGCACCTTATTACTGGTTACCGGCATTATGGAAGCGATATTAGGTATTCCCGTACTGGGAGGGGCACTGGTCGTTTTCTCAGGATATACGGCATTATTCATTACTTTGGTTCTTCACATTGTCACCCTCGTCCTATGCTCGCAGAACAACCGTCCGATCGCGGGCAGCATTCTCGGTATCGCAACGTCGATTCTCGCCTGGATTCCTATACTTGGCATGATTATGCATATTGCTACGGCGATCGTGCTGCTCATCGCGGCCACCAAGAAGGTCGAACAGCCTTTGCCGCCTTATCCACCCGCTCCGGGCAGCTTTTAAAATTACGAAAGGCTATCCCTCAGCAGTGAGTTCCGCTGATCGGATAGCCCTTTTTTATGATCCGGTTGATTCGGCAGATGCCCGGCCCAGCATATTTTTCCGGCGGTAGACGCTTAAAATAACACCTATTGCGGCTATCTCCATGATGGTTTGAGTACCTCCATAAGAGATGAACGGCATCGTCATTCCGGTAATCGGGAGTAAACCGACCGACATCAGCATATTCCATAAATAATGAAAGCCGATGACCGAGAACAATCCAACAACAAGCCCTTTGGCGTAAGGATCACGCAGCTTGCGGGAAACGCTGATGACTTTCACGGCAAACAACAGAACCAATGCAACCATCGCGGCCCCAAACACCCAGCCGAGACTATAAATCAAGTAGGTGAAGATCATTTCACTGTGGATATAACGAAACATTTTATTTTCGACCCCAAAGCCTTGGCCCCACATCCCTGCCGATTGAATGGACTCCAATACTTTTAACGTATGATAGCCATTGGGGTTTGAATAGGGATGGAGGTAAGCTTGAAGCCTGTCCAATAGCATATAATAATAAGAAACATTCAACTTCAGGAATGCTAAACCACCTGCAGCAAATAGGACCAACCCTGTAAGAAGAAGCTTATAATTTCTAGATACGAACAAGATTATCGCCATTACGCCAAAGCCATAGACGATAAAAGAAACCAAGGCATAATTCACAGCATACAACCACACGGGGATGAGAAAATAAAGGGTTGCCATTTTGCCGATGGCGAGCCACTCCATAAATGATCCGGCCGCTTTCTCCTTATTTGAGACAAGGGTACCCGCAATTGCAATCATAAACAAATAAGAAGAAATAGCAAAGATATCAAGCGTGAATGGCCCAAAAACAAGCCAATGTTTATTGCCGTTCATCCCAATGCCTATTTGGCTTGTAATGAACATAATTACGACTGTAAAACCATAAAGGTACCACGAAAACTTTTTCAACTTACGATAATCCATAAAGTAAATACCAATGAGCAGCAGTACTCCAACCGCGACATATAAAGATTGACGAGGGAAATATCCTTCTCCCAATCCATAATCATCACTCAGTGCGAATTTCATCGCGTACATGGCAACGAGTCCGATACCCAACAATATCGCAACAAGAACCGCTAGGCTCCATTCAAATACGGGCTTATGAGCCGCATGCAGCTGCCTGCCGATCTGGTCCGGGTCACCCATTTGGCCAAGCGCCAACTGAACGGCTTCTTCCTCCGAAAAACCATCCTGCACCATGTCCTCTACCCGTTCATCCAGATGATTGGTCATCTCAAGCCTGATCTCTTTATGTACATCCTTCACTTTAATATGTCCGCATATCCGCTTCAAATATTGCCTGACTGACTCATGCCGGCTCCAGTCCTTACTCATGCGCCCCCCTCCCCCAGCACCCGGTCTACCATCGTCCGGAACAGCGTCCACTCCCGCTTCTTCTCTTCCAGCTGTCCTCTGCCTTGCTTCGTGATACGGTAATATTTTCGCTTACGGCCGCCTTCCTCATTCCAATACGATTCCACGAGCTGTTCAACCTCTAACGTATGCAGGATCGGGTATAACGTACCCTCTTTAAAAGTAAATACGCCGCTGGAGCTGCGCTCGATTTCCTTCGTCATCTCATAACCGTACATTTCTTTCCGATCCAACAACGTCAGGACCAGAATGACCGTGCTTCCTTTCATTAGCTCCTTGTTAATTTTCATGGCTTCCTCCCGAGTTGCATCGATTTCCTATACATCGATTATCTATGTATTAGTATAAGCCTGTTTCCATTTCATTACAACCCCATTATAAATGGCGATTGTCAAAACAAAATTTCGCTGATATATTATGCATATCCAATAGCTTAGTGAACGTATAAGTATATATGCAGCTTACACAAGCTATCGTTAGACAACCATAGAGAGGCATCATACGATGAATCAACAACCATTCGGCATGCATAAAGAAGAGAAAACATACGGTATGCTGTGCCATCTGCTCGCTTTCAGCGGCTTCATCATTCCATTCGGCAACATTCTGGGTCCTCTGGTCATTTGGCTCCTGAAGAAAGACCAATCTCACTACGTCGATATGCATGGCAAAGAGTCATTGAATTTTCAAATCAGCATCGCGATTTACGGTATTATCTCCGCCCTGCTTATGTTTGTCCTTATTGGGTTCGTTACTTCCATCGCCTTGTTTATCTTCTGGATTGCCTATACGATCATCGCATCCATCCGGGCTTCGGAAGGCAGCAGCTACCGTTATCCGCTGACCATCCGTTTTTTCAAATAATGGGCAATAAAAAAAGCAGTTTCCTTCATTCGAGGAACTGCTTTTTTATTGCCCGGCTATTTGATTTTACAGGCCTGCCGGCATTTGAAACATCTGTGTCAGTTCATCGAGAGTAAGAGCATCCGTCGGAATCTCATTCACGAATGCGGCATCTTTATTAATGTCCGAGTAGGTCACATCATAATGAAGACCCATCTTCACCTTCTGGCCGCTTTCCTTCTCCGTTGCTTCAAGATTCACTTGACCTTTCTGATAAACCATGTATCCGTCTTGAATCGCTCCTGTAATCTTCAGCTGATTCACCTTAACATCGTTCTTCAGAACGTCAATAATTTCCGCTTTATTCGCTTCGAGATCCGCCTTCATCTTCTCGATGTCCGCTTTCTCCAGCTGCAGCGACTTCAGCGAAGCTTCATTGTTAAGCAATACGTTAATTAACTCAGGCAGAACCTGATTTATAACGGTATCTATAGTTTGAGCATAATTGCTTTCGTTAATTTCAACGGCTATAACCTGATCCGCTTCAATACCTTCCGGCAAGCCTGCATCGGCTGCCTTCGGTTCGCTGAAGTAGGTTTTCTCGTCCAGATGCTTAAGCAGCACCGCGCCAAGCTCCTTGCCCAGCTTCTGTTGCGCTTCAATATCGATTTGGGCGCCGCCTTGCTGCTCTGCAAGCTCTTTTAGATCAATCTTAATAAATTTCCCCGTTATCGTCTCCGGCAATGGAAGCATCGGAATTTGCGGGATTTTAACATACAGCATTTCCTGCGTCATAATCATCGGAACCGTCAGCTTCATTTCCATGTCGCCTGGAATCACGATCTCCATATTCAGGTCGGTCCGCATCGGATCCTTCTGATAAATCGCGTCAACCGTAATGCTTGCATCTTTAATCATGCCGACTATAGCTGCTGCCGCAGCAGCATCTTCTTGCAAAGCCGCATCCTGCGGAATTTCCAATTCGTCAAGACCGAATGACATTTTAATTGCGTATGAGTCCGCTTCTGAGATCTTGGTCATTGCCTTTTGCAAAGCTTCCTTCGGTGGCGTTCCCGTGCTGCAGCCTGCAATGACGACCAAAATAACGGCCAAAAGAATTGCCGCCATTTTTTGAACCTTTTTCATTTAAGTAGTTCCTCCCCTATCTTTATATAAGCACCTCCCATTCTATAATAAATCGACAACATTTAGAAGCGTATACCAAAAAATCCCGTTTCAATCGACTGAAACGGGACATTTGATCTATTTATTACTAGGACTTTAGACGTGTATTTAGGCTGAATGGCTCTGTATATGACACCTAGCCCTCAGGATTATTATGGCTTACGTGATTCTTCTGCTTCGTCTTTTTGGAACCTGATAAGGGCTCTTGTACGCCATTATCGCCGCCATTGCGCCTTTGCTTCCCTACATTGCTTTCCGGTACGGGATAACGATCTGGTTTACTCATTATCGAGTCTCTCCTTCATAGTCACCGAATCAACTTCTATAAGTTCATTTAGCTTCTTTGATGCTCCAAATCTGTCGGCTGATCGAAATTTAAAGAATCCTGGTGGCGCCGGTCATTTTTATCCTGCTGCAGCTGTTGCGCCTGATGGCTGTTCACCGGCTCCTGATCGAGAGCCTCAACGACGTTCGTTAAGTTTTTATCTGCCGTGCCCTTTGCTTTTGTCATAATGGATCGTCTCCTCTACGCATGAGTCAATTGCTGAAGCGTCTGCGCGCATTCATGCAAATGACGGGTGTAGTCTTGAATGAGCTGCTGCAACAGGTCTGTGCGTTCATCAACCGCTGCATTATCCTTCTGTACGTCAATAAGCTCAACCCTTACTTCACGGCTGTCTACGTACGAAACCTTGAAATCGAAGGACAAGGCTTGATGACCCGCTGAATCGATCGTTACGCGAAGTGCCTTCGAGTCTGCTTCATCCGGCTGAACCTTTGCCCGATCCGCCTTATTCATGACCTCCGGCAGCGTTTGCCGCCAAGCATCGGCCAAATTTTCTTGATTCATCTGCAGTTCATCTGATTTACCCATTTATAAAACACCTCCACAACGTATAAGATGCGATTTCGGGGTTCATTTTATACGATGCCGCAAATACAAAAAAAGCCCAAACGCTAGGCGTCTGAGCTTGATCTTATGTACATAAATGGTTAACTGGCGGAGAGGGTGGGACTCGAACCCACGTGAGCTTGCGCTCTAACGGTTTTCAAGACCGCCCCGTTATGACCGCTTCGGTACCTCTCCATCATTAAATCGTCACAAAAATTATTGTACCACAAGCCGAATGAGAGAAGCAACTCCATTTGGGCTTGTGGTAAAAATTAGCAAGCATTGCTAAGCTTTAATTACGCTGATGCCGCCCATATAAGGACGCAGAACCTCGGGAATCGTTACCGATCCGTCGGCCTGCTGATAGTTCTCGATAATCGCGGCAAAAGTCCGCCCGACGGCAAGACCCGAACCGTTCAACGTATGAACGAATTCCGGCTTGCTCTTCGCATCCCGGCGGAATCGAATGCCTGCGCGGCGCGCTTGGAAATCCTCTACGTTCGAGCACGATGAGATTTCCCGGTACGTATCCGCGCTTGGCAGCCAAACCTCAAGATCGTATGTCTTAGCTGCCGTAAAGCCCATATCTCCGGTACAAAGAGCCAGGACGCGGTATGGAAGGCCAAGCAGCTGAAGCACTTTCTCCGCATCTGCGGTCATTTTCTCCAGCTCATCGTAAGACTCTTCCGGCTTCGTCAGCTTAATCAGCTCAACCTTGTTGAATTGGTGCTGGCGAATCAAGCCGCGAGTGTCACGGCCGGCCGCGCCTGCTTCGGAACGGAAGCAAGAACTGTAGGCTACGAAAAATTTCGGAAGCTCGTCTACCGTCAGTATCTCGTCACGATGCAGGTTAGTGACCGGCACCTCTGCCGTCGGGATAAGGAAATAATCGGAATCGCTAAGCTTGAACAGATCTTCTTCAAACTTGGGCAGCTGGCCTGTTCCGAACAAGCTGTCGCGGTTAACGATATAGGGAGGCAATACTTCCTCATAACCGTGCTTATCGCTGTGCAAATCCATCATGAAGCTGATCAGAGCGCGTTCGAGGCGTGCCCCAAGGCCGCGGTAAAAGGTGAATCGCGAGCCCGTTACCTTACCGGCGCGTTCAAAGTCCAAAATACCGAGAGCCTGAGCAATTTCCCAATGCGGCTTTGGTTCAAAATCAAAGCTTCGTACATCGCCATTCCGGCGAAGCTCCACATTATCTTCCTCCGACTTGCCGACCGGTACGCTTTCGCTAGGGATGTTCGGAATCGCCTGGGTGAGCTCATCGACTTGAATTTCCAATTGCCGAAGCTCCTCGTCCAGCTCTTTAATCCGGTCGCCAACCTCACGCATCTCAATAATGAGCGCATCCGCGTCTCCGCCTGATTTCTTAAGCTTAGCGACTTCCTGCGATACCGTGTTGCGACGGTTTTTAAGCTGCTCGGTCTCTTGGATCAGATCGCGGCGTTTGGTATCGAGCACAGGAAAATCGGCAATAAGATCAAGCGATGCTCCGCGGCTGCGGAGCGCCTGCTCGACCTTCTCAAATTCATTTCTTAACAATTTGACATCCAACACAATTGGCGAGCCCCTCTCTGAAGGGAGTAGTATAGGTATTTTTATTCCTTGCTAAGCTTTGCTTGCAGCCGCTTCTTTCACCATGTCGACAAAATAAGCATGCAGGCTGTAATCGTCCGTCAGCTCCGGATGATAAGAAACGGCAAGCAGATGCCCTTGCCGCGCGGTTACGATCTCATCCTTATAAGTCGATAATACGTCGACTTTCGGCCCTACCTTCTTGATGAGCGGAGCGCGGATGAATACGGCCCGTACCGGCTCTGCGATCCCCTTAACCTGCAAATCGGTCTCGAAGCTTTCCCGTTGGCGGCCGAATGCGTTGCGGGCAACCGTCATATTCATGAGGCGCAAATGCGCATCCTCTTGCCCTTCGATCTCGTCTGCAAGCACGATAAGGCCTGCACAGGTTCCGAACAGCGGCTTTCCTTGCGAGGAAAATTGAACAAGAGCGTCCATAAATCCGTATTTGCGCATCAGCTTGCCAATCGTCGTGCTCTCTCCGCCCGGGATGACAAGCCCCTGCAGCTCATCCAGCTGCTCAACCCGCTTAACGGCGACCGCTTCTGCGCCCGCCGCTTCTAAGCTTCGTATATGCTCTGCAACTGCGCCTTGCAGCGCAAGAACCCCAATTTTCATCTTATGCTTCGCCTTCCTTTACGGGCAAGAGCCGGCGGCGCATATCGCGCTTAGCCGGCACCTGCTGGTTCCATCTATTATTAAATACCGCGGTCCTGCATACGTTGAGCAGCCTCAAGCTTGGAAATTTCAATCCCCTTCATCGGAGTTCCCAAGTTCTTGGATACTTCGGCGATCAGCTTGTAGTCCTGATAATGCGTAGTCGCTTCAACGATCGCGCGCGCAAACTTCTCAGGGCTGTCGGATTTAAAAATACCGGAGCCAACGAATACGCCGTCAGCGCCAAGGTGCATCATAAGCGCTGCGTCGGATGGCGTTGCTACGCCGCCTGCAGCGAAGTTAACAACCGGCAGCTTGCCCGTCTCGTGTACATCCAGAAGCAAATCATACGGAACGCCCAGCAGCTTGGCTTCATGGTAAAGCTCGTCCTTCGATAAGCCTTGTACCTTGCGGATTTGACCGTTGATGAGACGAAGGTGGCGAACAGCTTCTACGATATTGCCCGTTCCAGGCTCGCCCTTCGTACGCAGCATGGCTGCGCCTTCTTGGATGCGGCGCAATGCTTCGCCAAGATCCTTCGCTCCGCATACGAACGGAATCGTGAACTCATTCTTGCTAATGTGGAACACTTCGTCCGCAGGCGTCAATACTTCGCTCTCATCGATGTAGTCAACGCCCATCGATTCAAGAACTTTGGCCTCGACGTAATGACCGATACGCGCCTTCGCCATAACCGGAATGGATACGACCTTCATAACCTCTTCCACGACCGTCGGGTCAGCCATACGGGCTACTCCGCCTGCTGCGCGGATATCGGAAGGAACGCGCTCAAGCGCCATTACCGCCGTCGCGCCTGCCGCTTCAGCTACCTTTGCTTGCTCGGCGTTCATTACGTCCATGATGACGCCGCCCTTTTGCATTTCTGCCATGCCGCGTTTTACACGCGCTGTACCTGTCTCCATCCTACAAATCCTCCTATTTTCATACATGTAATTGTATATTACCGAAGTTGTTCTAACCATTGATTTTACAGGATGCAGGTTTAATCGACAAGCCTTGTTTTGCTGCATTCCCTTGTTTTCTGCCCGGATTAGAACAAATTGACGATTCCGTTGAATAACCCGGCGAAAAAGTCTCCGATCGCGCGGAACATCAAGCGGAACCAGCCTGCTTTCTCCGCTTCCTCCGCAGTGATCAGATTCACGGTATGCTCGAGCGTTTGATTCGTTTCCGAGTCGGTGTACTTATAAGTTACCGTTCCGACAACCGTTCCCGCGGCAATTGGCGCCACAAGCTCGTCTTTCGACTTCACCTGGTTTTTAACGAGCTCGATCTTAGGCTCGACGCCCTTTTTCACCATAAAGGTAATATCTTTGTCCGTAACGACCGGAACGGTCTTATTCTTGCCTTTCTTAATTTGAACCGTTTGAATCGTTTCTACCACAGATTTCGGAGGAAGCACCGTCTTTTTCTCAAATGTGCTGAAGCCGTAGTTGTACAGCTTAGCCGTTTCGTTGAATCGCGCGGACTTCGTCGCCGTATCCATAACAACGCTAACGAAGCGCTGATCGCCGCGTTTTACGGTTCCCGTGAAGTTATAACCCGCTGAATTGATAAAACCTGTTTTCATTCCGTCGACGCCTTCATAAGCCAAATGCTTCAGACCGGGTTGATTCACATTCGTGCCCAGCATCCAGTTTATATTGACGATTGGCTTATCGTCTCTTTCCCGGAATTTGTACTCCTGCAGCTTCGAATAATCTAGAAACTCGGGATGAGCCGTTAAAATTATTCGTGCAAGCTTGGCCATATCCGCCACAGAGATGACCGTTGTCTCGGACAAACCTGTAGAGCTTGTAAATATAGCCGTCTCCAGGCCCAGTTGGTCGGCCATTTCATTCATTTTCTCCACAAAGCCCTGTTCGCTTCCCGCTATTTGAGATGCCAGAGCAATTGTAGCGTCATTCGCCGAGCCTACGGCCATTGCTTTATACAATTCCAAAACTGTATGTTGATCGCCTTGCGCCAGAAATACGGATGAGCCGTCAGGTGGCGTAGAAGCCGCTTCCGCACTGGTTGTAACGACTTCCTCCCATGTCAAACGTCCGCTCGATATTTCTTCAAGTACGATATATTCCGTCATCAGCTTCGTCATGCTAGCCGCAGGAAGCGGTTCATCCTTATTCACTTCATATAATACTTGACCGGAATCCGCATCAATTAAAATAGCCGCTTTAACTTGTAATCCTAGTGAATTTTCCGTGCTGGGTCTCCCTTGATAGCCTTCCGCCGATGCTACCGCAGAGCCAAGCGACAGCATAATCATCCAACCCGCCATGCCAGCAGCGATAACCGACTTCAATCGAGCCGGCCTTACCAATACCTTCAACGTCTTCTCCCCTTTTCCCACTTGGTTTGTCCGTTGTTAATTGTAACATATCAAATGGTTACAATTAAACCTCTTAAAAGGTTACAAGAATAAGTAATCATTTATAACAAAACCAGGCAGAAGAAAAGCGACTCATCGCTCTCTCCTGCCTGGCTCTTCTCTCGGATACAAGTTGTTAGTTATGCTACAATGAATAGTTTGGCGCTTCTTTCGTAATTTGTACGTCATGCGGATGGCTCTCGCGGAGACCGGATCCGGTAATCCGCACAAACTGCGTATCGTTCTTCAATTCATCAAGCGAGGCTGTTCCGCAATAGCCCATACCGGAACGCAAGCCGCCAAGCAGTTGATGTACGGTATCCGCAAGCGGTCCTTTGTAAGGAACGCGGCCTTCGATCCCTTCCGGAACGAGCTTATTCTCATTCTCCTGGAAGTAACGGTCCTTACTGCCTTCCTTCATAGCACCGAGCGAACCCATACCGCGGTATACCTTAAAGCTGCGGCCTTGGAATATCTCCGTCTCGCCAGGGCTTTCAGCCGTTCCGGCGAACAAGCTTCCGATCATAATGGCGCTTGCTCCGGAAGCGATCGCCTTCGTGATGTCTCCGGAATATTTAATTCCGCCATCCGCGATAACCGGAATATTGTATTCGCGTGCCACCGATGCGCAATCGTAGATTGCCGTAATCTGTGGAACGCCAATCCCTGCGATAACACGAGTCGTACAAATCGAGCCCGGCCCGATACCGACTTTGACTACCGAGGCGCCGGCATCAATCAAATCACGCGTCGCATCGCCAGTTGCAACATTACCCGCGATAATCGTCAAATCCGGATAAGCCGCGCGAAGCTTGCGAACCGCTTCAAGTATGTTGATATGATGGCCATGAGCCGAATCAACGACCAGCACATCGATACCGGCTTGTACAAGCGCTTCCGCACGATCCATCGTATCTTTGGAAATGCCTACCGCCGCTCCGCAAAGCAGGCGTCCGTGTTCATCCTTCGCCGCATTCGGGAATTGGATCGCTTTCTCAATATCTTTAATCGTAATAAGCCCTTTGAGCGTATTCGAATCGTCGACAAGAGGCAGTTTCTCAATCTTATGCTTCTGCAGCAAAACTTCAGCTTCCTGAAGCGTTGTTCCGACAGGAGCCGTCACAAGCTCCTCGCGTGTCATGACATCATTTATTTTAATCGAATAATCGTGTACGAAACGTAAGTCACGGTTGGTCAAAATACCGACCAGCTTCTTATCCTGATCTACGATCGGTACCCCTGAGATGCGATATTTCCCCATCAGCTCTTCCGCATCATAAACATGGTGTTCCGGCGTCAGCGAAAACGGGTTCGTAATAACGCCGCTCTCCGAACGTTTGACGCGGTCTACTTCCTCGGCTTGCTGAGCAACCGACATATTTTTATGGATAATGCCGATTCCGCCCTCTCGCGCTATAGCAATCGCCAAAGCGGATTCAGTTACGGTGTCCATACCTGCGCTAATGAGCGGAATATTGAGCTTAATCTTCTCACTCAATCGAATCGAGATGTCAACTTCCCTTGGCAGCACTTCTGATTTGCGCGGAATAAGCAGGACGTCGTCAAACGTCAGCCCTTCTTTGGCGAATTTCGTTTCCCACACGAGTATGTTCCTCCCTTATTTTCAGTACCTCTCACGTATATTATTGCAATATTAGCAGAGGGGGTATAGGCTGTCAAGGCTGAACAACGGCTTGCCCCAACCTCTTCCAAGCCTTACCGGAGGCGGTAAAATCCCCGATTTCTTAGAAAAAATCAGGCAAATACGTTGTTCGTTCGGGAATGCGGTTTTGTAAGCGGTTAATTGCCTCTGCATCTCCGTGAATGCGATTCAAATCCGCTAATTGCAAGGGACGAATATAGCCGAGAAGGATCGTTGTCAACGTTCCGATGTCAATTTGTATGACTTTCTCCTGACGATCGGGCTGCTGGAGCCGGCTAAGAGATGCCCCACCGGACGCATTGATGGCTAATCTGAACCGGCCTGCGTTCCAAGCAGCATGTTCATCGATTAGCTCGATGACAAATTGATCCTCACCCGCTGCCGCCTTGAACGCATATTGCGCGACGAATGCTTCCGCATCCACGATGCGCGCCATAAAATACGGAATAATCTCCTGCTTTATCCGCGGGTTTGGCAGCCAATATGGCAATACATCATCCGACGGGGCTGTCATCGTTACTGTATCAATCATCGAATCATGCTGGCCTATATAGGACCACAAGGCTGCCCTCGCCTCTTCGGTTAAATGAACAAGCTCATGTACGGTTAATTGCATATTTTTGACTTCATAGATCAAATAACCACGTGCAGTATCGCTATTATCGTAAAAGACGGTGGTCTGGCCGGGCTTTCGCTTGCTGATGCGATTCTTCCACCATTGCTCCGTTCGCACCAGTGTTCCATTGTACCGGGAAGCATAAGTTTCATATAGGCTGTTCAAAAGACTGCTGCTGCCGTTATATCGCTCCATCCGTCCTTCGTACGGCTTTCGCGGCGGCAGTTGCTCTGACTTGATGGTGTAAACCTTATGTTCGGTATACGTCTCCCAGCCATACTTGCGATAGAAGGCAAAAGCAAACGGATGCAAAAAAGAAATTGTCTGACCCTTCCCTTTCATTTCCTCTAACGAATGGATTAGAATCTTAGCGACTAATCCTTGACGTCTATACTCCGGCCAAGTTGCAACACCGGCAAGTCCGCCCATTGCGAACCGCTTTCCACCGATAAAGGTTTCCAGCTCCAATACAATGGCTTGCGCCGCAAACTGACCATCAACATATGCGGCGTACCGCGCAGCCGGCTCGGCTTGAAACTGTTCTTTCCCTTGCTCCAGCTCTTGTTCTGTTCTCCGGTATTGAAAAGCAAACTGCGACAATGCCATGCTTTCATTATATTGTCCTATGCCGAGCGTTTTGATTTCTATTCTTGAATCCATTTGCTAAACGCCTCCTTTATGAATCTTTGGCCATTCCACCTAAATATACACCAATTGGAAAAGCCGTGTAGGCGAATCTTGTCCGTTCATCTGATTTTGCTGCTTCTTACTAAATAACAAAAAACCTACCGCAATTATGCGATAGGTTATTCGTGCTTGGCGACGTCCTACTCTCCCAAGACCCTGCGGTCTAAGTACCATTGGCGCTGGAGGGCTTAACGGTCGTGTTCGGTATGGGAACGCGTGGTTCCCCTCCGCCATCGCCACCAAACGGGGATATTTGCTGAATCGCTTTCTGAATAACTTCAGAAAAGATTCAAGCCTTTATCCTTCAAGGCGCTTGCGCCCTGAAAACCGGATACGAAAGAAATTGCTGCTGAACTTTAGCTGTTTGTCTGCCGGATGTATGGGTCCATGCAGATCTTCTTAGGATAAGC
>NZ_AULV01000021.1 GCF_000422465.1 Paenibacillus harenae DSM 16969
CATACATCCGGCAGACAAACAGCTAAAGTTCAGCAGCAATTTCTTTCGTATCCGGTTTTCAGGGCGCAAGCGCCTTGAAGGATAAAGGCTTGAATCTTTTCTGAAGTTATTCAGAAAGCGATTCAGCGAATATCCCCGTTTGGTGGCGATGGCGGAGGGGAACCACGCGTTCCCATACCGAACACGACCGTTAAGCCCTCCAGCGCCAATGGTACTTAGACCGCAGGGTCTTGGGAGAGTAGGACGTCGCCAAGCACGAATAACCTATCGCATAATTGCGGTAGGTTTTTTGTTGTGTTTAGGGATAAGCTAAGCCGCAAGGTCCCATACCTCAAGGGTTAGAGGATTAAGCTCTTAGACGCTCCTTAAGAGCGATCTAAGAGCTTCTGATTATCTTCTGTAATAGGACGCTTCCCTGGCTTGCAGTCGCAGCACGCCGTCATTCCGCTCTTTACGGAACGCGAATGATAAAAGAAGCCTTGGGATCAGGAGCCATAAATGCCAGCCCGCGATACTGATCATCAACGATTCCTGGATCCATGGATAAAGCAGGGCAATCGCACAAAGGCCGATCCAGAATAAATGGCGGTGAACCCTGCGAAACAGCAGAAGTTTGATATCGTTGGCTGGCTTGAAGCCAATCCAGGGGGGAATAATTCGCCATACCCATTTTCGATCGGCAGCTTCATCAACGCGAATGAATGTAAGCAATAAGATTACAAGATGAATGACTTGAACGACTGCGAAGCCAAATAACCAGGAAAACAACCCGTCCATCTCGTACATAAGCATTTGAAAGGCAAGCAATATAGCTGCGATTAGTAAGTGACTATGAATAAGCTCTGTGCGAATCACTTTCCGTTTTACAAGCTGATATTGATAAACAGTTGCATTTTTTTGATCGGATAAAGGCTGGCGCATCCGTGTACGTCCTTCCTGACGGTAATGATGGAACTCTATACCATTATATCGGTATTTGCTCGGCATCTCTCCATAGAGGCCTTGAAACAATTTGTTGCAGCATTCAGTAACCATTAGCCCGCATGCTGCATACGATATATAAATATTTGAAATGGGCTATGAAACAAGTATAAAACGATAGATTATGTGCCATAATAGTAGCAATATAGGAAAGCGTAAGAAAGCGGGGATTGCTATGGAAGAGAATCATGAGCTCCAAAATCATGAACATTATAATCATTGTATCATTTGCGATCAGCTTAAGGCGGAAGGGCAAGGAATTCGAATTGTTTCCGGATTTATATGCGAGACGTGTGAGGAAGAAATGGTTCGGACCGATGTGAGGGATGACAAATATCCTTTTTTCATCCACCAAATGAAGCAAATATTTTTAGAAAAAAATGCATGAGCGGTTTCTGGCGACAGAAGCTGCTCTTTTTTTGACCTTCATATAGGTTACAATAAAGAATATAATTCTCAAGCGGGCGATAACATCGAAAGGAATGTCTTATTCATGAAGCCATTTTTCTCTCCTCTTCTACGTGCACTAACCGCACATGCCAAAAACGATCCGGTCAGCTTTCATGTTCCCGGACATCATTATGGACAGGCATTGCAGCAAGAACTGCTGCTGGACGATCCGACTAACCATCCGGCTGAATGGTTTTCGTCGATTATGCGGTTGGATGTGACCGAGCTGTCCACGACTGATGATCTGCATCATCCGGAAGCCTCCATCATGGAAGCGCAGCAGCTAGCCGCACGAACGTTTGGCGCGGAAGAGACTTTTTTTCTGGTTGGAGGCAGCACTTCAGGCAATCTTTCATTATTCCTGGCTATTTGTAACCCTGGAGACATCGTCATCGTGCAGCGTAACGTCCATAAGTCGGTTATAAACGGGTTAAAGCTTGCAGGGGCATCCGCTGTCTTCTTAAGTCCGCAGATTGATCTGCATACCGGCCTGGCCTTGATTCCGACGGAAGGACAGATAGAAGAGGCGCTAATACGATACCCGGAAGCCAAGGCGGTTTTCCTATCGAACCCGAATTATTACGGAATGGGTATGAGTATAAGGCCCTACGCAGAGCTCGTTCATCGGTATTATAAACCTCTCATTGTAGATGAGGCGCATGGCGCTCACTACGGCTTCCACCCGCATCTGCCCCAATCCGCGCTTGCGGCAGGCGCAGATGCGGTTGTGCAATCCGCACACAAAACCTTGCCCGCATTAACGATGGGGGCGATGCTTCACGTTCAGGGGGATAGAGTACAACGAGACCGGCTTCGCCAGGCCCTGGCCATACTCCAGAGCTCAAGCCCTTCCTTTCCGATTCTGGCGTCCCTGGATATTTCCCGAGCAATGATTGATGCGCTTGGAAGCCAATTATTTGAACAAAGCTTGACCGCTGCAGCATCCTTTCGTAAATGGTTAGATCGGCATTCATCCGTTATTAAAGAGATGGCTAATAAGGAAAACCAGGATACAACTCCATTTGCCGATCCTCTTCGGATTGTGCTTTACGATAGCAGTGACCGGCTCTCCGGCTTTGAACTGCAGCGTTGGCTCGAGAAGTATGGTTGTTTTGCGGAAATGGCTGATCCTCGCTATACGGTGCTCATATTTGGTATTAATATCTCACAAAAGGACATTCTCAAGCTTCAGCAAGCAATAATAAAGATAACTTGTTTAATAGAGAAAAAAGCGGAAGCCTGCGCGTCTTCATCGGCTAAAGCAAGAACATTCTCAGATAGTTATACAAAGCAAAGGATCTCCGAACCCGTTTCGTTCGCAAGGGAACGGTTTACGCATACCCGTATTCGCATAGAGCTCGATCAAGCCGAACAAAGAATAGCTGCCGAGATGGTGGTACCTTATCCGCCGGGCATTGCGATTTTGTATCCGGGAGAGGTTATCACGTCAAGCGTCATTGAGCAAATAAAAGAGCTGTCGACACTAGGCGCAAAATTTCAAGGAGCAGCTGATCCTTCAATGGCTAAGATCGAGGTTTATGAAACCAATTGATCGCCGATCATGCGACAATTGTTGATTGTACAAGATAAGCCGCTTTGTTAAGATAGAGAAAAGATTTGATTAACTTATACGTTAGGGGAAGTACAAGATTGAAAAAAGGTGTTTTCATTACCATAGAAGGCGGCGAGGGAGCCGGCAAATCGACACTGATTGAACAGCTTTCGAATACAATGATTCAAAAGGGCAGATTGGTTATGACGACTAGAGAGCCCGGGGGAATACCGATCGCTGAACAAATTCGCTCCGTTATTTTAGATCGCGGCAATATAACGATGGATGCCCGCACGGAAGCGCTGTTATATGCGGCTGCCCGAAGACAGCATTTGGTCGAGAAGGTCGTTCCTGCACTGGAGAAAGGCACGCATGTCATATGCGACCGCTTCGTCGACAGCAGCCTGGCATATCAAGGGTATGCCCGGGGGCTTGGCATGGATGAGGTATGGGCCATTAACAGCTTCGCGATTCAGAACCTGATGCCCGATCTGACGATTTATATGGACGCAAGTCCGGAAATCGGTCTTTCGCGTATCAAACAATCGGCAGAGAGGGAAGTTAACCGGCTGGACCTGGAGAAGCGCTCCTTCCATGAGCGAGTGCGTGAAGGCTATATGCAGCTATTAAAAAAGCATCCGGATCGAATCGTGCTGATTAATGCCGAACAAAGTCCTGAAAAGGTTTTTTGTGATGTTTTAACGGTGATTGAACAACGTTTTGCAGGATTTTTTGCAACCGATGTCAAATCTTAATAGATGGACCCATCACTAAAGTAATATGAAAGCATTCAATAACCAATTCTAATAGTAGTCAAGGAGGAACGAGGATGAAATTAGTAATCGCGGTTATTCAAGATAAGGACAGCAACCGTCTGTCGAACGCATTGGTGCGTGAAGGCTTTAGGGCGACTAAGCTGGCTAGTACGGGCGGGTTTCTACGCGCGGGCAACACCACGTTTATGATTGGAATCGAGGACGAGAGAGTGCACGAGGTGCTCCAAGTTATAAATTCAAATTGTAAAGTACGCGATCAACTGGTAACTCCGGTGTCGCCAATGGGCGGTTCGACGGATTCTTACATCCCATTCCCTGTCGAGGTGCAGGTTGGGGGCGCAGCCGTATTCGTCGTTCCAGTCGAGCGCTTTGAACATTTCTGATTGGGCGTGACTAAAGATGAAGATTGATCAGGGCTTCCGACCGCTGGGGCAAAGTCGCTCAGGCAATGACGCGGGGTCGAAGCAGGTACAGCATAGAAGCTTCGCCGAGGTCATGGTACAGCAGGACGCAAACCGGACGCAGGAGCAGCTTCAGCAGAAGCTGCAGGACATTCATAGACAAGGCGACCGGCTGGCGAGAACGATGACGGTTCGCGAGCTGAAGCTGTACCGCCAGATGATCAAACATTTCTTGGAGGAAACGATTAGACGAGGCGTCGTTCTGAAGGAAGTGAAAGGCTTCGATCGCAGAGGACGGATGAAACGTTATAAGCTGCTTGACGAAATTGACGAGACGCTCGTATCGATGGCCGATGATCTGCTCGACAGTGAGCAGGGAAGAATAGAACTGCTGAACAAAATTGGCGAAATACGAGGACTGCTTATCAATTTATTGTTCTAAATAAAGGGAGAGCAGGGAAAGGTTAGGAGTCGTTATGAGCCTTGAACAAATTGCCGGGCAATGGAAGGCGCAGCGTATATTAAAGCATGCCCTGCAAAGCGGCAAAATCTCTCATGCTTATTTATTTAACGGGCCATCGGGCACTGGCAGAATGGCGATGGCTCGGGCGTTTGCCAAAGCGCTGTTCTGTACGGCAAACGGTGATGATGCTTGCGGGGTATGCCTGGAGTGCCGGAAGTTCGAGCATGGCAACCAGACCGATTTAACGACGATTGCGCCGGAAGGACAATCCATCAAAATAGATCAAATCCGCGAACTGCAGCGTGATTTCTCTTATCGCAACAGCGGTACGAAGCGTAAAATCTATATGATCGAGCAGGCAGATAAGATGACGCTTCAAGCTGCGAACAGCTTGCTTAAATTTTTGGAGGAGCCGGTATCGCCGGTCGTTGCCATTCTGTTAACCGATAATGGACAAGCAGTTCTGCCAACGATACGATCCCGTACGCAGTGGGTCCCTTTTCTGCCAATGCCGCCGGAAAACATGCTCCAAAAGCTTGTAGCAGAGGGAGCGCCTCCCACATTGGCTCGAACGGTTGTTCAATTAACGTCGGGACTTACCGGTGCTAGAGAATTTCTCCAGCAGAATCAGTTTGCAGAAATCAGAAACCTAGTGATACAATTAGGCAAGGAGAGTTTGACCCGATTCACCGCGGCGATGATCACTGCCCAGCAACAGCTGTTTAAGACAGACTTAGTCGAACATATTCAATTGCTGTTGTCGTTGTTAGTTATTTGGTTTAAAGATTTGATACAGTTCCAAGCCGGCAGGCAGGACAACATCGTTTTTATAGATCAGTTGGAATGGATAAGCAAGCACGCCTTTAATCGATCGATTCCGCAGTGGGTGTGCTGCATGGAGCATACGCTCGAAGCGGGTAAGCGTATGCGTGCGAATGTGACGCCTCAGCTTGCTTTTGAGCAACTATTGGTAAACCTACAGGAGGGCTAATCCTTGTATAATGTCATCGGTGTCCGCTTCAAGAAAGCGGGCAAGATCTATTACTTTGATCCGGTCGAGCATCCCGTGGACAAGGAGCAACATGTTATTGTTGAAACCGCGCGCGGTATCGAATACGGTAAAGTGGTGGTGGGACAGAAGCAAGTCGGTGAATCGGATGTCGTCCTTCCTCTCAAGAAAGTAATTCGAATTGCAAGCAATGCCGATGCGAAGATCGTCGAAGAAAATCGTTCGGCAGCGAAGAATGCATTTGGAACTTGTCTTGAAAAGATTAAAAGTCATCAGCTCCGCATGAAGCTGGTAGACGTCGAGTTTACGTTTGACCGCAACAAAATTATTTTTTACTTTACGGCCGAAGGCAGAGTCGATTTCCGCGAGCTGGTGAAGGATTTAGCCAGCGTGTTCCGTACCCGAATTGAGCTTCGTCAGATCGGTGTTCGGGATGAGGCGAAGATGCTTGGCGGAATTGGCCCTTGCGGACGAGTGCTTTGCTGCTCTTCGTGGCTTGGTGATTTTGAACCTGTCTCAATCAAGATGGCAAAGGATCAGAATCTATCGCTTAATCCGACGAAGATATCCGGGTTATGCGGACGTCTTATGTGCTGCTTGAAGTTTGAGCATGACA
Source organism: Paenibacillus harenae DSM 16969 (assembly GCF_000422465.1). Taxonomy (GTDB): domain Bacteria; phylum Bacillota; class Bacilli; order Paenibacillales; family Paenibacillaceae; genus Pristimantibacillus; species Pristimantibacillus harenae. The sequence goes on from NZ_AULV01000021.1 coordinate 6,249, forward strand.
ATTACGAGAGCGTTCGAGAAGAGCTGCCGGCTATCGGCAAGATCGTTATCACCTCTTACGGTGAAGGCAAAGTGACAGGCATTAACACATCCACCAAGAGCGTGTATGTGCAATTATTTGATATACCAGGTAAACCGAAAGAACTGCCGATGGATGACGTGGTCATCAAGTAAGGCAGAGTGCGATTCTCACGGGTGAGGTAACACACTCACGCTTGAAGCTCTGGGGTGGGAACTTGGAGAAGAAAGATATTTTCGTACAAATGGACGAGTTGGATATTCGCGTAGGTGCCATTCATACCGAATTAGGCGCTTTGAAGCAGAAGGTGAAAGAGCTGCTTGAAGACAATAAGCGTCTAAGCGAGGAAAACGATCAGCTGCGTCAGCTGTTTAAGAGAGAAGCCGAGCTTGATCGTAAGGTCGTAAGCGCAAGCGCTCCGGCGAAGAGAAAGATAGCCGAAGCGGGTCATGAGTCGCCGGCCGTCTCCACCGACGCTTTGACTGAATCGGGTGTCGCGATTGGGGAAGGCCATGATAATTTAACCCGCTTGTATCATGAAGGATTCCACATATGCAACGTGTATTACGGGCATTTGCGGACGGAAGGTGACTGCTTATTCTGTTTATCCTTTCTAAATAAATAATGGAATCCGTAACGACAAGCCGTCCTTGCTTTATAGGACGGTATTTTTTTTAAAGAATAGAGCAAAGGAGAGGCGCAGATCTTGTCGGAAACGATACAATTAGCCGAGAATGAGCGGCTTGACGATTTAATGACGGAATCAGGCTTGAAAATTATACAAAGCCGGGAAGTGTTCAGCTTCTCGCTTGATGCGGTGCTGCTTTCCCGGTTCGCAAGTATACCAAAGTATGGAAGGATCGCCGACTTGTGTGCGGGGAACGGCGTAATTCCTCTTCTGCTCTCCGATAAAACGCAAGCACGAATCGATGCTGTCGAAATTCAGCCGCGACTCGCGGATATGGCGCGAAGAAGCGTAACGCTAAATGGCTTATCCGGGCAAATAACGATCATTGAGCAGGATTTGCGAATATATCCAAAGCTTGCCGGCAATGGCGTGTACGACGCCGTTACGGTGAATCCTCCGTATATGCCGGTTACTGCAGGGGATCAGAATGAGAATGAGCATTATGCGATTGCGCGGCACGAAATTCATTGTACGCTGGAGGACGTGGCGGAGGCATGCGCCAGACTCGTCCGTCCGGGCGGAAAAGTAGCGATGGTGCACCGTCCGTCGCGCCTGCTGGATATCGTAGAAACGATGCGCAAATGGCGTCTCGAGCCCAAACGCATGCAATTTGTTCATCCGCATGCTAATGCGGAAGCGAATATGATATTAATAGAAGCCATGCGGGATGGAAAACCTGATATTAAGCTTCTTCCGCCGATCATGGTGTATGAGAATGGGGTGCAGATCGTTTGAATATACAAAAAAGCTTCTCGGACTCCGCGGAGCAGAGCACAGGCCGTTTATATTTAGTGGCAACGCCGATCGGCAATCTGGAGGATATGACATACCGTGCTATCCGAATGTTAAGGGAGGTACAGCTTATTGCCGCAGAGGACACAAGGCAGACGCGCAAGCTTCTTTCCCACTTTGAGATTAGTACCCGTATGGTTAGCTATCACGAACATAATAAACGGGCGAGCGGACCTGAGCTTATCCGTCTGCTGCTGGAGGGGCAATCGATTGCGCTTGTCAGCGATGCCGGATTGCCTGCCATCTCGGACCCCGGAGCTGACCTGGTGAAGGAAGCAGTAGAAAATCATATTCCGGTCATTCCGGTTCCTGGCGCCAATGCGGCATTATCCGCCCTTATTATGTCCGGCCTGCCGACGGACCATTTTCTGTTCGCCGGCTTCCCGCCGCGTGAACGGAAGTCGATTACAAAGTGGCTGGGTGATTTGAAAGGCAGGCAAGAGACGCTGATCTTCTATGAATCTCCGCATCGAGTTGAAAAAACGTTAAGTGCCCTAATGGAATGCTTAGGTGACCGGTCGATTGCATGCGTGAGAGAGCTGACCAAGCGTCATGAAGAAGCTGTTCGCGGACATGTATCGGAATGCATAGCTTGGTTTAACGAGCATCCGCCACTGGGCGAATTTTGCATCGTTGTGGAAGGAATCAGCGAAGAAGCCGCTGAGGGACAAGCTTCAGACGAAGCGTGGTGGACGGAGCTCGATCTTGCCGCTCATGTGGCGCATTACGAGAAGCAGCAGTTTGACCGCAAGGAGGCCATCAAGAAAACGGCATTAGACCGCGGACTGCCGAAGCGGGATGTATATAATGAAGTAAACCGATAGAGAGCGAATATTTATAAGTTTAGGAAAAAAAGACCTTCCTGGCCGGGTTCTAGCGCAGGAAGGTATCAAGGAGTATAAAAAAGGTTAGAATTAACAAGTTGATAAGTACAGTATAACCTATTTTTCTTATTTTGTCACAGGTGTTGGCATTTCCGATAAACAAATATGGCAAACTATTTTTCCTTTGAAGTAGGACACATTCTCGGCATTGCCGCAGAAGATACAAGCAGGCTCATATTTCTTAAGCATGATGCGCTCGCCGTCTACATAAATCTCAAGCGCGTCTTTCTCGCCAATACCGAGTGTGCGTCGTAATTCAATCGGAATAACAACGCGTCCCAGTTCATCAACCTTACGAACAATACCAGTGGATTTCATCATAATCTATCATTGCCCCTCTCAAAATGTTGTTCGTCATCGTTCGACATAGTTTTTACTTTACTGATTACTATAATACCAACCATTACCATAATAGTCAACTGGTAATATTGTTCGCGAAAGCCATTGGTACAGGCAATTTGACTGGCTGTATGGGTCCTACTACTTTGTAATAGAATACAGCAGCTTCGACAATTTGGAAACCATTATACGACATTATTCGACATAATAAACGAAGTTTGTGTCGAATACTTGAACAAAAGGAGTTGATGATCATGAAGGAAAAGCTAACCGAAGAAAAAGTATTTAAAGACCCTGTACATCATTATATTTACGTGCAGGATCAGACGATATGGGACTTAATTAATACGAAAGAGTTTCAGCGGTTAAGAAGAATCAGACAGCTCGGCACCTCCTATTTAACTTTTCACGGAGCGGAGCACAGCCGGTTCTCGCATTCACTCGGCGTGTATGAAATAACGCGTAAAATCATTTCACAATTCGAACGTAACGGCTACCCGGATTGGCCAAAGGATGAACGATTGGTATCGCTGTGCGCCGCGCTCCTGCACGATGTCGGCCATGGGCCGTTCTCGCACTCCCTGGAGGAAGTATTCGCCACGAATCATGAGGAGTGGACGTGCAAAATATTGCTTGAAAATACGGAAATTAACCGCGTTCTGCGCGAGGTATCGGACGATTTTCCTGATAAGGTCGCAGCGGTCATTCGTAAGACCTATCCGAAGCCGATTGTCGTCAGCCTCATTTCCAGCCAAATGGATGCCGATCGTATGGATTATTTGCTGCGCGATGCTTATTTTACAGGCGTTAATTACGGCACCTTTGATTTAGAGCGAATTTTACGTGTACTTCGGCCGTATAAGGGGAAAATTGTTGTTAAAGAAAGCGGCATGCACGCAGTCGAACATTATTTAATGTCGCGATATCAAATGTATTGGCAGATTTACTTCCACCCGGTAACGAGAAGTTCTGAAATCATCTTAAGGCAAATATTTCGTAGAGCGCATCAGCTTTATGTGGGTGGCTACGCATTTAGGTGGATACCTGATTCTCTCAGAGGCCTGCTTGGCGATAGGATGAATGTGCACGATTACCTCAAATTGGATGAAGCGCTCGTGCAGACGGTATTCACGCAATGGGCTGAGGAACGGGATCCGTTGTTAAACGATTTATGCGACCGCTTTATGAATCGGCGATTATACAAGTACATAACGATTGATAATCCGGACGAAACGTTATTAAATGAAATAAGCGATTCATTCTCTTCGATCGGATTGAATCCCGACTATCATATGGAAATTGATTTCCCGTTCGATTTGCCATACGACGTATACCGCCTGGATAAAAAAGAAGGCGAAAAGCAAGAAAAAGCGCCGATTTTGTTGTTACACGGCGACGATGAAATATGTGAAATATCTGCGAAATCCGACATTGTCCGCTCGATTACCGGTTTGCATCAAGGACGATACCATCTGTATTATCCGGCTGAGCCGCTTCAAGATTCGGCTGATTTGCTACCGGCACATATCAAGCGTTTGTTTAATTTAGATTAAAGGAGCTTGACATTAACATGACATTACTATTTGACACACATTCCCACCTGGACTCTCATAAGTATGACGCGGACCGTGAAGAAGTAATTAAACGCGCAAGGGATGCCGGCGTACATATGCTTGTCAATATCGGCTTTAATCGGGAGACCATCCCGTCAACGATGGCGCTGGCAGAGCAATATGATTTTATATACGCGGCAGTCGGCTGGCATCCGGTAGACAGCATCGATATGCTTCCGGAGGATTTAGAATGGATCGAACGGCTCTGCGCTCATAAGAAGGTCGTCGCCATAGGTGAAATCGGACTCGATTACCATTGGGACACCTCCCCGAAGGATGTTCAGCAGCGCGTCTTCCGTGAGCAAATTAGGCTTGCCCGCCGGCTTAAGAAACCAATCGTTATTCATAACCGCGATGCGCATGAGGATGTGATCCGCATATTGCGGGAAGAGAACGCCAGCGAGGTTGGAGGGGTTATGCACTGCTTCTCCGGAAGCTGGGAGACGGCGAGGCAATGTCTCGATATGAACTTCTATATTTCGTTCGGAGGACCGGTTACGTTCCAAAATGCAAAAGTTCCCAAAGAGGTGCTGAAGCAGGTTCCGCTTGACCGGATTTTGATCGAAACCGATGCTCCATATCTTGCTCCGCATCCATTTCGAGGGAGGCGAAATGAGTCCGCTTATGTGGTAAAAGTAGCAGAGACAGCGGCCGAGCTATTGGGTAAATCGGTCGAAGAAATCGGCGCAATTACGACCGAAAACGGTAAAAAATGTTTCGGTATTGTATAAAATCACGTGAAATCATGAGAATGAGAGACCTTTCTCGCGTAAAAACTAATTTTTATAGCGACAATCACCGAATTTTTCCGAGTTTATCCACCTTTTTCGCTAAAATCGCTTTTTATCGTATCTTTACAATTGACCACGGATGAGGTTATGATTCATTTCAGAGCATAACATTTTGTATTGGATTTCCAGTTAACGCTTAATCTCCTTTTGGAGAGCGGGGGAACCGAATGCGGGGCTAACAGGTCCGCATATTGAATTCTTCAGGGGTGAATTTCGGAGCCTTTGCCATGAGCATTGCGCATCGATTAGGGAGACTCTCTTTCCCGAACCCGACAGCTAACCTCGTAAGCGTCTATAGAGAGTGATCAACCTCGTGCAGCCATTATTTCTGTATCCCTGAGCATTTTGCTACCCGGGAAGCCACGAAACAGATCCTCTGTCGGCGGCTTCTTTTTATTTTCGAATAAACGGAACTGGGCCGACATAGGGTGGAAAAATGGAGGTGGGAGGCTGGATAAAGCTTCTGGATTGCGTGCTTGCACGCCAATATACTATAGTCGCGTCAGTTGTATCATGCGTAACACTTGGCGGCGGGGCTATGAAGGAGGACCGAAGAAGTGGGACTACTCCAGGTTAAGGACACCCATGGGAAACGATCATCCAGCATGTCTTTCGCATTGCGATGGAAGCGTGAAAACTTGCGTTTGATTCTTTTGAGTGCTGCTATCTCAATCGCTATGACTTTCATGTTTTTGGTGTTGTTGTACGGAACGGCTGTCAAAAGCGTCTCCGTAGTGGTGAATGGACAAGAAACCGTTGTTGAAACAAAACAATGGGTCCTGCAACGCCTACTGGATGAACAAGCTATCACAATTGGACCTCATGATAAAGTATCAGTCCCGCTGAATGCGGCGATTAAGGATGGGGACCGGGTTGAGGTCACTCACGCGGTACCGGTTAATGTGAAAGCGGATGGCAAGACATCAACGGTATACACGACAGAAAAAACAGTGCAGGCGGCGATCGAGGAATTAAATATTCCGGTTCGTGAACATGATAAAGTAATACCTCCGCTTCATACGCAAGTGAATGCGGAGTTAAACGTAACTGTTGTACGTGTTGACACAAGAGTGTCGGAGACGGAGCGCAAGATGCCGTTCTCTATCGTGAAGAAAGTTGATCCGACGCTGGAAGCGGGCAAAGAAAAGCTTGTTCAGACCGGCAAAGAAGGCCGTATTGTCGAACAAATCGAGAAACAGTACGAGGATGGCGTCCTGATATCGAAGAAGATGGTCAGCAAGGTTGTGGAGACAGCCGCGGTTGATCAGGTCGTCGCCATTGGCACGAAGAAGAAAGAGCCTAAAGTAACGGTGCTATCCAATAGCAGTCCGAGCATCGCGACCTTGACGAAGGCCGGGGTAACGTTTAAGGCGAAGCGAGTACTGAAGAACGTCACTCTAACCGCTTATACGGCAGGCGTGGAATCTACGGGCAAGGATGAGGATCATCCGCAATACGGCATCACCGCTTCGGGAACCCGCGTGCAAGAGGGGCGCACGATCGCGGTTGACCCTAAAGTCATTCCAATCGGCTGGTGGGTCTATATTGAAGGGATCGGTTTCCGCCGTGCCGAAGATAAAGGCAGCGCGATTAAGGGCAATAAGATCGACGTGTATTTCGATAGCGCTAAATATGCGGATAAGTTCGGCCGGAAGAAAGGCATTACCGTTTATGTGTTAGGTCCTAATAAGCCGAGCGCAAGCTGACGGAGCGGGCATCATTCATTTATTTTAATTAAATATGCCATCATAAGGAGAGGCACTGCCTCTTCTTTTTGCATGTTTGTGAACGAATAGCGCATCAGGAAGGGAATGTTCTTAGTGATCAAGGAGATCATTGTCGTTGAAGGCAAGGATGATACCGTTGCGATAAAAAGAGCGGTTGATGCGGATACGATTGAAACGAACGGATCGGCCATCGGGGATGAGGTGCTCCGGCGCATTGCTCTCGCGAACGAACGCCGTGGCATTATTATATTTACGGATCCCGACCATGCGGGGGAGAGGATTCGCAAAATCGTCGCGCGACATGCCCCCGGCTGCAAGCATGCTTTTTTGCCGCAGGAGAAGGCGATGTATAAAGGGGATATTGGGATTGAGAACGCGAGTCCCGAGGCGATCCGTCAGGCGCTCTCCGAGCTGCGTACGGAAACGGCGGATGAAGCGTCAGGAGAAATCAGCTGGGAGGATCTGATGGAAGCGGGGCTGATCGTCCATCCGGATGCGGCGAACAGACGCCTCTGTATCGGTAAGCTGCTTGGCATCGGTTATGCGAACGGGAAGCAGTTCTATAAGCGCTGTACAAGCTTCCGGATTTCGAAACAAGAATTTACGGCGGCACTCCGTCAAATGGAAGAGGAACTGGGGGCATAGAAGCATGGAGATTGGAACGCCTAAACGGACCAAGGAGATTATTGCGAAATACGGATTTTCATTCAAGAAAAGTCTGGGCCAAAATTTTCTGATCGATCAAAATATTTTAAATAAGATCGTTGATGCAGCCGGGCTGGATAAAACAAAAGGAGCGCTCGAGATCGGACCGGGCATCGGCGCATTGACGCAGAGGCTTGCGGAAGAGGCGGGAAAAGTAACGGCCGTCGAGATCGATAACCGGCTTATTCCGATCCTGCGCGATATTCTTAAAGATGAGCAGCATGCAGCGGTTATTCATGGAGATATACTGAAGTTGGACCTGAAGCAGCTGTTTGCGGAGCAGTTTGCCGACGTAACCGGCGTGAGCGTCGTCGCGAATCTGCCTTACTACGTGACCACCCCGATCTTGATGAAGCTGCTGGAGGAGAAGCTCCCTCTTGAGCACATCGTTGTCATGATCCAGAAGGAAGTAGCGGAACGGATGGCTGCGAAGCCGGGCGGCAAGGAGTATGGCAGCCTGAGCGTAGCCGTACAATATTATTGCGTGCCGCAGCTTGTATGTATGGTGCCGCATACCGTATTTATTCCGCAGCCGAACGTGGATTCTGCCGTCATCAAGCTATCCCTGAGAGACAAACCGGCGGTAGATGTGCCTGACGAAGACCATTATTTCCGCGTTGTCCAAGCCAGCTTCGCTCAACGCCGCAAGACGCTCGCGAATAACTTGACCGCCTTCGTCGGCAAGGAGCGCCGAGAGGCGTTAACGGAGCTGCTGCACCGCTGCGAGGTTGATCCCGTAAGACGAGGCGAGACGCTGTCGCTTGAGGAGTTTGCGCGAATTAGCCGGAGCCTGCTGGAAGCGGGCTGGGACACATAAGCCGATTGGGTATAAAATACTCACCATTCGCCCTTTCCACCCATAGGATAGATGAAGAGGTGATTAACCCATGAAGCAGGGGGACCTGGTTGTCCGCAATTCATATGGCGGTGACGTGCTGTTCCGAGTTGAAGCTGTTCGCTCACAGTATGCCTTACTTAAAGGCACGGACTACCGATTACTTGCGGATGCTCCAATTCCCGATCTGTCGGTCGTAAGCGATCCAGAATCGACGAGAGCGGTACAGCAAGTGAGAATTAAAGTGAACAATTCCTTAAAACGTATGCATAGCGAGCGAGAACGACAAACGGTAGGAACGGAAGACCATATCCGGCTTGCGACACAGCAGAGCCAGCCATTCTTTGAAGTGCCCGGAAAGGTGCTTCATCTAGATGGCGATGGAAACTATTTAAAGAAAAGCATACAGCTGTACAATACCATGCAAGTTCCTTCCCATGGGCTTCATGTGCACGAATCGCAAATGGCCGACATGCTGTATCGATTGCTGCCGCAAATCAAACCGGATATTGTAGTCATTACCGGACATGACGGCGTACTGAAGAACCGGACCCCGACGGATCTGTACAGCCTGAGCAGCTACAAGAATTCGCAGCATTTTGTTAATGCGGTACGCGTCGCCCGCCAATATGAGAAAAACCGAGACAACTTGATAGTGATCGCAGGCGCATGTCAATCCCATTTTGAAGCGCTGCTTCAGGCGGGGTCTAATTTCGCCAGTTCTCCGGGCCGAATATTAATTCACGCGCTCGATCCTGTTTATATTGCGATAAAAGCAAGCTTTACATCGATAAAGGATACGATTAACTTATCCGATGTCATACATGGAACGATAAGCGGTATTGACGGAGTCGGTGGAATCGAGACGATGGGACGCTTTCGAGTAGGGCTGCCTAAGCCCAAAATTACATCATCATTATCGTCAACCTCTACAGCAACTTCTTAATATGTATTTTTTTTGAATTTCTATGTGTTGTTTTTTAAAAAATGGGTGAAATCACCGTTGACAAGTAAATAAACCTGCTGATATAATATTTTGCTTTGTTTGACAAACCCCTCATTTTTAGTTATAATGGACAAGGAAAGAGGTGGTAGTGGACAATGGCAAAAAATTCGCTATTGGATATAAAACGCAGTTTGGAAGCTCACGTTGGCTCCAAAATCCGTCTTCGAGCTAATGGTGGCCGACGAAAGACCATCGAACGAACCGGTACGTTAGAAGAAATCTACCCTTCTGTTTTCATTGTTAAACTGGATGAGGAGCAGCACGCATTTAAGCGGGTTTCTTACAGTTATGCGGATATACTGACAGAATCGGTGGAAGTGACCGTATGCAATGATGAAGGTCAAGTCCGTATCGCCCATTTGCAGCAATAGATGATTGACCGCCCTATAAGGCAAAAGCTAGCGCAGACACGTTCTGCGCTTTTTTTTTGTTTATTCTGGCCGCCGGACCTCCGCGTATTGACCCATCCGTAATGAAGCATACTAACCGTGCAAGAGGAGCATCCAAATGGATATGGAGGTTATGTCAATGAGTCGCAGAAGACGAAGCGTGATGTCGGAGCAGTTGAAATATGAGCTCGCCAAGGATCTTGGATTTTATGATACGGTACAGCAGGAGGGCTGGGGCGGTATTCGCGCCAAGGATGCCGGAAATATGGTCAAAAGGGCGATTCAGCTCGCCGAGCAAGCTGCCGCCAAATCAAACCAGCCCTAATGCCCATTTAAAGGCTTTCACTTTCAAAAGCTAAGCTGCTGGCAGCCGGAACCCGGCCGATTGCCGGCGCTTAGCTTTTATTGCTTTCGTTTGTTATAATGAGGCTTAAGCTTACGAACGAACGGGTGAACTTATCGGATGAAAATTTATGAAAAAGCTCCTGCTAAAATCAATTTGCTGCTCGACGTCCTCCGCAAGCGTGAAGACGGCTATCACGAAGTTGAAATGATCATGACGATGGTAGACCTTGCGGACCGGCTCGAGATGGAAGAGCTGCCAAGGGATACGATCATTATTTCCAGCCAAGTGGGCTACATTCCGCTCGACGAGAAGAACTTGGCCTTTCAAGCGGCCAGGCTTATTAAAGAGCGCTACGATGTAAAGCAGGGCGTATACATACATTTGGACAAAAAAATCCCGGTTGCTGCCGGACTGGCCGGCGGAAGCAGTGACGCCGCCGCCGCCCTGCGCGGGCTTAACAGGTTGTGGAAGCTGCAGATCCCGGAGGAAGAGCTGTGCAAGCTTGGAGCGGAGCTGGGCTCGGATGTGCCCTTCTGCGTAACAGGCGGAACAGCCATCGCCAGGGGCCGCGGAGAGAAGCTCGAGCATATCGCCAATCCGCCGCAGTGCTGGGTTGTGCTCGCGAAGCCGCCGATCAATGTATCGACGGCCGATGTGTACGGCCGGTTCCGCGCAAACGAGCTGAAGGAGCATCCTTCGCTCTCCCATATGGTAGAGGCAATCGAGCGGGGCTCTTTTGCCGATATTTGCGACGGCCTTGGCAATGTTTTGGAGAAGGTGACGTTAGACCTGTATCCGGAGGTCATGCAGCTGAAGGAAAGCATGATTCGACTCGGCGCGGACGGGGTGCTGATGTCCGGAAGCGGGCCGACTGTCTTCGGACTCGTATCGAAGGAAGCAAAGCTCCCCCGGATCTATAATGGACTGCGCGGCTTCTGCAAAGAAGTGTATGTGGTAAGAATGCTAACATAGTGCTAACGTACTTCTTGATTAAATCCGTATAAAAATGTTATATTGACATTATATTATTCGGATTTAGTGGGGAGAGAAGCGGATGAAAAAATTAAAACGGAGCTCGCGGTTAGTAGAAATGACGCAATACCTGCTAAGTCGACCCCACACGTTAATTTCACTGACAGCATTTGCCGACCGATATCAATCCGCAAAATCTTCAATCAGCGAGGATTTGGCGATTATTAAAGAAGTGTTCGAGGAAGAGGGCATCGGCGAGCTTCATACGCTTGCCGGAGCGGCAGGCGGCGTGAAGTACACGCCTAGAATGAAGGAGGCTTCAGCGCTTACCATTATGACGGGCATATGCCGGCAGCTGGAGCAGCCTGACAGGGTTCTTCCCGGCGGTTATTTATATATAACGGATATGCTGGGGCAGCCGGAACTGCTGGCGGATGTCGGAAGAATGTTCGCCTCCGCTTTTGCGGACAGGAAGATTGACGTGATCATGACGGTTGAGACGAAAGGGATTCCGCTCGCTTACGCAACCGCCGCTTGCTTGAACATCCCTGTCGTGATCGTGCGGCGCGACAATAAGGTGACGGAGGGCTCTGCGGTCAGCATCAATTACGTCTCCGGATCAACCAAACGGATTCAGACGATGTCCCTCGCGCGCAGGGCGCTTAAGGAACAGTCCCGCGTTCTCATTATCGACGACTTCATGAAAGCAGGCGGCACGATTCAAGGGATGATGGATCTGTTGTTTGAATTTAAAGCCACCGTGGCCGGCGTCGGGGTATTCGTGGAATCCGGCGAAGTAGAGCTCGAGGAGCGGCTGCTGGAGGACTACGTGTCGCTCGCCAAGCTGACGGCCGTAGATATGAAGACGAAGCAAACGACGGTCGTGCCAGGCAATTATTTTAAAGGCTAACGCGCGTACGAACTCATATTGATCTTGATAGAGGGGTTGTGATCAAATTGACAACGAAGCAGCAACCGCAGGTAATCGCAACGGATAAAGCGCCTGCAGCGATTGGACCTTATTCGCAGGCGATTAAGCTGGGGGGCTTGTTATTTACTTCGGGACAAATTCCGCTTGATGCGTCGGGGCAGCTTGTGGCAGGCGGCATCGAGGAGCAAACTCATCAAGTATTTCGTAATTTGGAGGCTGTGCTGGCGGAAGCGGGCGCGAGTTTCTCGGATGTGGTTAAGGCAACCGTATTTATGAAGGACATGAACCAGTTTGGAGTAGTGAACGACATTTATTCTTCCTACTTCGGAGAGCATAAACCGGCGCGTTCGACCGTTGAGGTAGCTAGGCTGCCTAAGGATGTTTTTGTCGAAATTGAAGTCATCGCATCGACTGGTGTCGAATGAAAACGAAAAAAATTTAAACCCGAAAAAATATTTTAAAATGTGCATGATTTTACCAAAAAAGCAGAAGGAATTCGCCCTAAAACGTGGAAGTATACACCAAGTCTCTGATTGACAAAGGTGGTGAACACAAGTGCAAATTACTGATGTCAGACTCCGCCGTGTAAATTCGGAAGGGCGTATGAAGGCAATCGCTTCCATTACTATTGACAATGAATTCGTTGTTCACGATATTCGTGTAATCGACGGAAACAATGGTATGTTCGTTGCAATGCCTAGCAAACGTACTCCGGATGGAGAATTTCGGGATATCGCTCATCCGATCTCTTCAACCACCCGGGAGAAAATCCAGGCAGCTGTTCTCGCCGAGTACGAGCGTGCAGCGGAAGAAGTAGCGATTGAAGAAGGAGCTTAACCAGAGCAGAGCATTTCATGTTTTAAGGGAATGATTGGAGAAGAGAGCCGCGGCTCTCTTTTCTTTTTTTGTATATTGAGCTATATTCAAATCATAATTCATTTGCATCATTGCAAGCCTAGGAGGTTATTTATTTGAAGGTTATGGCGATTGTGCTTGCTGCAGGGCAAGGCAAACGTATGAAATCGAAATTATATAAAGTACTACATCCGGTCTGCGGAAAGCCGATGGTGGGCCATGCGCTGGATGTCGTAAGAGAAGTGTCGGCCGAACGCGCGGTTGTTATTGTCGGTCATGGTGCCGAGAAGGTCAAATCGTATTTGGGCGATGGAGCGGAATATGTGCTGCAGGAGCAGCAGCTCGGCACGGGTCATGCGGTAAGGCAAGCGGAAGCTTTGCTCGGCGAAGAAGAAGGCACAACGATTGTCATCTGCGGCGATACCCCGCTGGTGCAAGCGTCCACGATTCAATCCATGCTGGAGCTGCATGCTTCAAGCGGCGCAGCCGCAACGGTAATGACGGCTTCGTTCGATAACCCGACAGGCTACGGCCGTGTCATTCGCGGCGAAGACGGATCGGTTCAGCGGATTGTCGAGCAGAAGGATTGCACTCCTGCCGAAGCGGCCGTGAAGGAGATTAATACGGGAACGTACTGCTTTGATAACAAGAAGCTGTTCGCCGCGCTCGCTAAGGTGACGAGTAATAATGCGCAGGGCGAGTATTATTTGACCGATGTGATCGGGATCTTCCGCGAGGCCGGACACTCCGTTCAAGGCCGCTGCACGTCAGACCCGGCGGAAGCCATCGGCGTGAACGACCGTGTGGCTCTGGCGGAAGCCGAACGGCTCATGCGGGAGCGGATTAACCGCAGCCATCTGTTGAATGGCGTCACCCTGATCGATGCGGCGTCAACCTATATCGAAGCGGGAGTACGAATCGGTTCCGACACGGTTATTTATCCGGGTACGATCCTTCGCGGTTCGACCGTTATTGGCGAGGACTGCGTCATTGGACCGCAAGCGGACATTACGGACAGCACAATCGGCAGCGGCGTAGCGGTCAAATATTCGGTGATTGCGGAATCGGTTATCGGCGATACGAGTATGGTCGGTCCTTACGCGAACCTGCGCCCGGGCTCGAAGCTTGGAGTCGGCTGCAAAATCGGCGACTTCGTAGAGCTGAAGAACGCCTCGCTTGATGATGGAAGCAAAGTGTCGCATTTGAGCTATGTTGGCGATGCCAAAGTCGGCAAGGACGTGAATATCGGCTGCGGCGCCATCACCGTAAACTATGACGGGTATAACAAATTCGTAACGGAAATCGGTGACCATGCTTTTATCGGCAGCAACGTCAACTTAATCGCTCCTGTCAAGATCGGCGAAGGCGCTTATGTTGTCGCCGGCTCAACGGTTACGCACGATGTGCCTGCAGGAGATTTGGCTATAGCGCGTGAGCGTCAAGTCAACAAGTCTGGTTATGCGGAGAAGATTCGCGGACGCGCCAAGGCGAAGAAGGAAAAGAAGCAGTAAGATAGATGTAATCATGCAGGATAAAAGGCGTTGTAACGGACTCAAGCATGTAGATGAGTATGTTGCAGCGTCTTTTTAGCTTATAAATGCACCGGGATTCAGGACTAAACCTCAGGTTTGGAAGGAATGGTTTTGGTTTTGATAGAATGACTTGAAGCAGACAGGATGAATATAGATTAGAAAGTTTAAGAACCGGGCCGAATGGGTAAGTTAAAAAGTAACTTGAGTTTTGCTTTGTAAACTTTTCAGGAGGTTCCAACTAATGGCGATAGCAATGCAAGCTGACCAAAGAGTGAGCTCGACGAAAGCAGATCTGCGGCAATTGCGGAATCAGGGTAAAATCCCGGGCATTATTTACGGTAAACAAATTAGTGAACCGGCAATGGTAGCGGTGGATAGTAAAGAATTGCAAGCGCTTCTGCGCTCTCATCCCAATGCGGTCATTGAAATAAATATTCCGGCGCACGGCAAGCAATCCGTTATGATATCCGAGGTACAGCGCGATACAATGAGCCGTGATGTCCTTCATGTCGACTTTCTCCAAATCAACATGAACGAGAAGGTGCGGGCGAACGTACGCATTCAGGCGGAAGGAGATTCGGAGGGCGTAAAAGAAGGCGGCATTCTGCAGGTGATCCTGCATGACATTGAGGTTGAATGCCTGCCGGGTAATATTCCTGACGCGATTACAGCGGACATCTCGCAGCTTGCAATCGGTGAGAGCCTGCTTGTCAGCGATTTGAAGCTGCCGCAAGGCGTTGTGATTCATTCCGAACCGGAACAGGTTATATTCACGATCCTGTCGCCGCAGAAAGAGTTAAGCGAGGAAGAAGCGGAGGATCAAGCGGTAGAGCTTAAGGAAGCGGAGTCCCGTTCCGAGGAAGAGAAGCTTGAAGGTACGAAGAGCCTATAACGCGTGATCAGCTCCGAACGTCAGTTAGAGTCTGAAACAGCGCCGTCCTCATCGGGACGGCGCTGTTTTGCTGCCGGTGAGGCCGGACATTTACGCCCAGGGGAGATTATGATACATTTGTCCGTAAAGGAGTGGAGCGAGCAATGAGGTGGATTGCAGGATTAGGAAACCCCGGAACCGCTTATCAGGGAACGCGGCATAATGTCGGGTTTATGGTTATCGATGAGCTGGCGCGGCGGTGGGGCATCGGCGTAACGCAAAGCAAGTGCAAGGCTTTGATCGGAGAGGGCAACGTGCAAGGCACGAAGGTGTTCCTCCTGAAGCCGATGACATATATGAATTTGTCGGGTGAATCGGTGCGTTCATTCCTCGATTATTATAAAGCGGATATTGAGGACGGCATCATCGTTTATGATGATCTGGATACGGAGATCGGCAAGCTGAGGCTTCGCTATCAAGGCAGCGCGGGCGGCCATAACGGAATGAAATCGCTTATTCAGCATTTGGGAACGCAGACGTTCGATCGCGTCCGGATGGGGATTTCCCGTCCGCAACCGGGCATGAATATAGCCGACTATGTGCTCTCTGCTTTTCCGAAAAGCCAGCAGGAGCAAGTAGCATCCATGATCGCGGATGCTTGCGACGCGATTGAATTCAGGTTGAAGGCTCCATTCGAAGAAACGATGGCAAAGTTCAACCGTTAATCTGTTAGATTACGATATTACGGGCATACTGAAGGTTATAACGACTCTTCAGGAGGCATACATATGGCTGTAAACTACATTTGTCGGCATTGCAAAACGTCAATCGGGACCTTAAGCGGGTCAGATCTAACGGAGCAGCAGCTTGGATTCCATTTCTTGACCCCCGAAGAACGCAGCGATATAATAGCGTATGACCCGAGTGGCGACGTTACGGTGAAGGTGGTTTGCGATTATTGCCGCGAGGCAATGGAGGCGAATCCCGAGCTACACTTGGTAATGAACCCACTTCAATGACGGTAAGTTCATAATTTGAGCCTTAGCGGACGGCTGAGGCTTCTTTTCAATGTACAGGGAGCGATCTTAAAGAGATGCTCTCATTGTGTATAGAAACGGGGTGTTGCAAACATTGAAAGCGCTGATCAAAGCTTTTGCCGCGGATACGGACGTTCAGTCCATTATATCCGGTCTTCATAAGGGCATGCGGGAGCAGATGATATCCGGCCTTGCCGGTTCCTCCAGACAAGTGCTTATTGCAGCGATGCAGGAGGATGTTGATCGTCCGATGCTGGTCGTGACGCATAATATGTTCTCTGCGCAGAAGATTGCGGAGGATTTGCAGGAATGTCTTTCTCCGGAACAAGTATTATTGTATCCCGCGAATGAGCTGGTTGCCGCCGAGGCGGCAATCTCGAGTCCCGAGACGCTGGCGCAGCGCATGGACGTGCTGATCAAGCTGTCCAAGGGCTATCGCGGGATTGTTGTCGTGCCTTTCTCGGGCGCAAGGCGGTTTCTGCCTATAAGCAGTGTGGTCGCGGAGGCCCAAATTGACATTAAGGTTGGCGATTCGCTGCCGATCGACGCTTTTTTGCGTCAAATGACGGCATTAGGCTACACAAGAGCGGACCGTGTGGAACTGCGGGGAGAGATGAGCGTTCGCGGCGGTATCGTCGATTTTTATCCTTTAACGGCGCAGCAGGCGTACCGGATTGAATGGTTTGGCGATGACATCGACTCTATTCGCGCTTTCGATCCGGCGGATCAACGCTCCTCGGATCGCTTCGATGCCTTTACTGTACCGCCTTGCCAGGAAGTGCTGGCCGACGTGCAGCGGATGGAGACTGCGGCTAACCATGCGCAGCAGCTGCTTGAGAAGCAGTTGGATAAGATGACCGACCGTACGGCGAAGGAGCGCCTGCGTTCCGAGATCGGCGGGGAGCTGGAGAAGCTTCGCGAGCATGTCTACTTTCCGGAAATATATAAATATATTTCGCTATTATACCCTGAGCGGCAAACGATTGTTGATTATATGCCGGGCGATACTCTCTTAATATTAGACGAGCCGACGCGTTTAATAGAAACGGCAAAACATCTGGAGCGGGATGAGGCGGAATGGGCGCTGCATTTGCTGCAGAACGGCAAGTCGCTTCCGGACTTGCCGCTTGCCCGCGATACGGATGAGATTCTGCATCAGCGTCCTTTCCCGACGTTGTTCCTTTCGCTGTTTCTGCGTCAAATTCCGCATACGCAGCCGCAAAACATATTAAATATGACCAGCCGCTCGATGCAAAACTTCCACGGACAGATGAATGTGCTGAAGGCGGAAATGGAACGTTGGCGCAAGACGGGCGCTACGGTTATGATGATTGCCGGAAATGCGGAACGGATGGAGAGGATGCGCCGGGTACTGGACGATTACAGCATCGAAGTGCCTATGCTGCTTGAAGGAAACCTGCAATCCGGCTTCGAGCTTCCGTCCTCTCATCTCGTTGTCATAACGGAAGGCGAGATGTTCACGCAGAAGCAGCGGAAGGCGCGCAGGGTCGACAAGAAGATCGAAAATGCCGAGCGCATCAAGAGCTACACCGAACTGAAGGTCGGCGATTACGTCGTTCATCAAAACCACGGCATCGGCAAATACGTTGGCATCGGAACGTTGGAGATTGCAGGCATTCATAAGGATTATTTGCATATCCTGTACGCCGGCGGCGATAAGCTGTCCGTTCCGATCGAACAGGTCGATATGATTCAGAAGTATGTCGGTTCGGAGGAGCGGGAGCCGAAGGTTAATAAGCTAGGCGGCAGCGAATGGACAAGGGCGAAGAGCAAGGTGAAGGCATCCGTCCAGGATATTGCCGACGATCTGATCAAGCTGTATGCCGAGCGGCAGACGGCTCCGGGTTATGCCTTCGGCCGGGATACCTCCTACCAGAACGAGTTCGAGGCCATGTTTCCTTATGATGAGACGCGGGATCAGTTAAGGGCCATCGAAGAGATCAAGAGGGATATGGAGAAAAGTCAGCCGATGGACCGGCTGTTATGCGGGGACGTCGGTTACGGAAAAACCGAGGTTGCCGTCCGTGCGGCTTTTAAAGCGGCGATGGACAGCAAGCAGGTTGCGGTGCTGGTGCCGACGACAATATTGGCGCAGCAGCATTACGAGACCTTCCGCGAGCGCTTCGCGGGTTATCCGATTAATGTTCAGGTATTGAGCCGTTTCCGTTCCCGCAAGGAGCAGAACGAGACGATGAAGGGTCTGAAGAACGGAACGGTCGATGTCGTAATCGGGACGCACCGGCTTCTATCGCAGGATATTATTTTTAAATCGCTGGGACTGCTCATTGTGGACGAAGAGCAGCGGTTCGGCGTGTCGCACAAGGAGAAGCTGAAGAAGCTGAAGACGAATGTCGACGTGCTGACGCTGACGGCTACGCCGATTCCGCGCACGCTGCATATGTCGATGCTTGGCGTTCGCGACCTGTCGGTTATTGAAACGCCGCCGGAGAACCGTTTCCCGGTGCAAACCTATGTGGTGGAATACAGCCCGTCCCTGGTGCGCGAGGCGATTGAGCGCGAGCTTGCGCGCGGCGGTCAGGTTTATTATTTGTATAATCGGGTCCAAGGCATCTATCAAATGGCCGAGCAGATCAATGCGCTTGTTCCGGATGCTAGAGTAGCCGTAGGCCACGGGCAGATGACGGAGCAGGAGCTGGAGAAGACGATTCTTGACTTCCTTGACGGCGAATCCGACGTTCTGGTCAGTACGAGCATCATCGAGACCGGCGTTGATATTCCGAATGTAAATACGCTTATCGTGCACGATGCCGACAAAATGGGTCTCTCCCAGCTCTATCAGCTGCGCGGCCGCGTAGGGCGTTCCAACCGCATTGCGTATGCTTACTTTACTTACCAGCGCGATAAGGTGCTGACGGAGGTAGCGGAGAAGCGCCTGCAGTCGATCAAGGAATTCACGGAGCTTGGTTCCGGCTTTAAGATTGCGATGCGCGACTTGTCTATTCGCGGAGCAGGCAATCTGCTTGGAGCCGAGCAGCATGGCTTCATCGCTTCAGTCGGCTTCGACATGTATTCGCAGATGCTGGCAGACGAGATTGCGAAGCGGAAAGCGGAGATGACCGGAGAAGAGGTTAAGGTCGAGAAGCCGGTCAGCACCGTTATCGACTTAAGCATTGATGCCTACCTGCCTTCGGATTACATTTACGACAGCATTCAGAAAATTGAAATTTACAAAAAAGTAGCCGCAATTCGCTCATTCGAGGAAAATGATGACGTGATCGACGAGCTTGTGGACCGGTTCGGCGATCTGCCGCAGGCGGTCAGCAATCTGTTAGCCGTAGCGAGGCTGAAAGTATACGGCACATGGTACGGCATTGAGCAGATCAGCGGCAAGGGCGACGATATCTCGCTGCGGTTCGCGGCGGGGGAGAAGCGCCGGATTGACCGGAAGAAGGTTGACCAGCTGTGCCTGAAGATGGAGAACCGTTTCAAGCAGAGCGGCGACCAAGAGCCGAATCCAATCGTGATGCTTCGCGGCAAGGGATTGAGCATGGAACAAAAGGTGCATATGCTCGAGCAATTTTTGCAGGCCTATCAGGATGTCCTACTATTCCAGAACGAATTGCAAAATGCGACATCATAGGCAATATTCGCTTTATGCGTCCCTTTTCTGATACAATACAAACAAGTTCACAAATTGAAAGGGGATTCAGCATGTTACACATTTCACGCAAATCGGTATGGCATAAAGGCGCGCTGCTGATCGTTGCAGCGATGCTGGTCATGACGATGGCGGCATGCGGCGCAAAAGAAACCGGAACGGAAATCGCAACTTATAAAGGCGGGAACGTGACGGATACGGAGTTTGACAAATATTTGGCCGTATTTAATATTTTGCAGCCGGGCTACGAGCAAATTCTCGAAATTCCGGAATTCAAGGAGCAGCTGCTGCAGCAGTACATTTCCTACAAAATTATTGACGGCCTGGCCTCTGAGGAAACGAAAAAGAAGGCAAAAGATGCCGTAAAAGAGCAAATGGATCAATATAAAGCGACATTGAAGGATAATGCGGAATTAAAAGCCGCGGTCGAAGCGAATAAAGTGAAAGACAAAGATATGGAGTCGTATATGATGCTGACGTCAACCGTAGTTGAGCATATGAACTCCCAAGTAACCGAAGAGGATATGAAGAAAGAATATGAGACGAACGGCGCTGACTATGCGACCGTTACCTTGCGTCACATTCTGGTAGCGACAACGGATCCGGCGACGCAAGAGCAGAAGGAGCTTCGCACACCGGAAGAAGCTCTGGCTAGAGCAAAAGAAGTGAAGGAGAAGCTTGCGGCGGGCGGCGACTGGGCAGCGCTTTCCAAAGAGTACTCCGACGATCCGGGATCCAAGGATACTGGCGGCTTGTATGCGGATAAGAAAGCGGGAACGTACGTTGAAGCATTCAAGCAGGCAGCTTATAAGCAGGAAATTGGTGCTATCGGCGATCCGGTAGAGACCGAATATGGATATCATGTCATTCTTGTCGAGAAACGCGATACGCCTGCTTTCGAGGAATTAAGCGATACGGATAAGGAAGCCGTCAAGAGCGCGGCTGCTTACGCCTACATGAACAAGTTCATGTCGGACGAGCTGCCGAAGCGGGAGATTGAAATCAAGCTTCCGAAGCCGGAAGAAGAAACGCCGGCAACCGATGCTCCGGAAGGTGAAGATGCACCGGTTACAGACGCTCCTGCGACGGAAACTCCAGAGACGGAAGCTCCGGCAGCCGAATAAACAAAACAATTGAATAAGAAGTGAGGACCCTTTAGCCAATTAAAATGGCTGGAGGGTTCTTTTTTTGTTATGTGAAGTCATACTATAATATATTGATGTTATATAAAGTAACATAAAATTGATTATTAGTCATGAAATAAGTGAATTTGTGCGGAAAATAGACATTTCGGGATATTATATGTTAATTATATTGACATAGAATGAAACCCCGATCTATAATATAGAAGCGAACGATGGGAGTTTAATCCATGGTAACGTTCGGGAAATTAGAGATAAATAGAGGAAATAGGGAGTGGAGAGATGAGAAAACGGGTGGTTTATCAATTTTGTTTGCTGTTAGTTGCGGTGAGTCTCGTGTTGGCGGGATGCGGATCGAATAATGCGCCGGCATCGAAGAACGAAGCGTCGAATACACCGACGGATGCAGCGAATGCGGGGACGACGGAAGAGGAGGGAATTAAAGTAGGAATTCTTCATTCGCAGAGCGGCACGATGGCGATCAGCGAAGTATCGGTAATCGATGCGGAGCTCATGGCGATTGAGGAAATCAACGCTGCCGGCGGCGTGCTGGGCA
The DNA here is from genome assembly GCF_000422465.1 of Paenibacillus harenae DSM 16969. Lineage (GTDB taxonomy): Bacteria > Bacillota > Bacilli > Paenibacillales > Paenibacillaceae > Pristimantibacillus > Pristimantibacillus harenae. The sequence continues at coordinate 27,918 of NZ_AULV01000021.1, forward strand.
AGCAAATCGTACCGGTACTGGAGGATGGAGCCTCGGATTGGCCGACATTCGCGGAGAAGGCGCGCAAGCTCATCTCCGAGGATAAAGTCGCAACCGTATTCGGCGGCTGGACATCCGCGAGCCGGAAAGCGATGAAGCCGGTATTCGAGGAGCTGAACGGCCTGCTCTGGTATCCGGTTCAATATGAAGGGCTTGAGGCTTCCCCGAACATCTTCTATACGGGAGCAACGACGAATCAGCAAATCGTGCCGTCCGTTACATGGCTGCTCGAGAATCGGGGCAAGAAGGTTTACCTGCTCGGCTCGGATTACGTATTCCCGCGCACGGCAAACTTGATTATCAAAGAGCAATTGAAAGCGGAGGGCGGCGAGCTGGTAGGCGAAGAATATACGCCGCTTGGACATACCGACTACAGCACGATCATCAGCAAAATCAAAGAAGCGAAGCCGGATGTCGTGTATAATACGCTGAACGGCGACAGCAACGTTGCTTTCTTCAAGCAGCTTAAGGATGCGGGGATTACCGCGCAGGACATCACGACGCTGTCGGTATCGGTAGCCGAGGAGGAAATCCGAGGGATCGGCGTCGATGTGCTGGAAGGCCATTTGGCCGCTTGGAACTATTATCAAACGACGGATACGCCGACGAATCAAACCTTCGTTGACAATTATAAGAAGAAATACGGCGAGGACCGTGTGACGGCCGACCCGATCGAGGCTGGTTATACCGCTGTATACTTATGGGCCGCTGCAGTGGAAAAAGCCGGTTCAACCGATGTGGCGAAGGTGAAGGAAGCGGCGAAGGAGCTGGAGTGGGATGCTCCGGAGGGCACGGTGAAAATTGACGGCGAGACGCAGCATATATACAAAACGGTACGGATCGGCGAAGTGCAGGCGGACGGACAATTCAAGGAGCTGTGGAATTCAGGCGAAGCGGTGAAGCCTGATCCTTATTTGAAGGGCTACGAATGGGCGGCCAGCATTCAACCGGCCGAATAACGGGTTAAACGCGAACGTGAAGCAAGGCAGGAAGGGAGTATTCGGCGCTTCGAATACTCCCTTCACTGTTCAACTGTACCCGCGAAAGGAGCGGTCAAATGGATGTCTTTTTACTGCAGCTGTTTAACGGCCTAAGCATCAGCTCGATTCTGCTGCTTGTCGCGTTAGGGCTGGCGATTACATTCGGCCTGATGAAGGTTATCAATATGGCTCACGGCGAACTGATCATGATCGGCGCTTATTCCACTTATCTGACGCAAAACCTGTTTAATGATTTAATGCCTGAATCGTTGTTTAATTGGTACTTCGTGCTGGCGATTCCGGTCAGCTTTGGAATTGCATTCGTTATAGGCCTTATTCTTGAAATGTCGCTTATCCGCTTTCTTTACGGCAGGCCGCTTGACAGTTTGCTTGCCACCTGGGGAGTCGGGCTCGTGCTGCAGCAGCTGGCGAGATCGATCTTCGGAGCTCCTAACGTTGCGGTCAAAAGCCCGACTTGGCTCGATGGCGGTTTAAAAATAATGGACGGCACGCTGCTGCCTTATAAGCGCCTGTTCATTATTGCGCTTGTAATCGCTTGCCTGGTTGCTATGTACTTCTACATTTACCGCAGCCATGAGGGTCGGAGAATGAGGGCGGTTATGCAAAATCGCGACATGGCGGCTTGTCTTGGCGTATCGACGCGCCGGGTAGACGCCATGACATTTGCGATTGGCTCCGGCATAGCCGGAATCGCCGGCTGTGCGCTTACGCTCTTGGGACCGATCGGTCCTTCACTGGGAACCTACTATATTGTCGATGCCTTTATGGTCGTCGTATTGGGCGGCGTCGGCAAGCTGGTTGGAACGGTGCTGGGTGCAACGGGGATCGGCATGTTCAATACGCTGTTCGAATATTGGACGAACGCTTCTCTTGGGAAGGTGCTGGTGTTCGTCTGCATTGTGGCCTTCCTGCAATGGAGGCCGATGGGACTTGTGGCGATGCGATCCCGCTCGCTCGACTAGGAGAGCTAACGCGGCGGTTATATCAAATTCTAAGAATTTAAAGGTGGGATTGGCATGCGATTACAGAAGCTTACGCCCCAGCGGATCTGGATTCTGGCCGGCTACGCGGCAACTGCGGCTGCGCTGTTCTCCGCCCCGTTATTCATAAGCGATTTCCGGCTTAATCTATTGGCGAAATTCCTGGCCTTCGCGATCGTAGCGCTGGGGCTTGATCTCATATGGGGATACACCGGCATACTGAGCTTGGGACACGGGATTTTCTTTGGCCTAGGCGCTTATGCGATGGCCATGTACTTGAAGCTTGAGGCAAGCGGGGGCAAGCCGCCCGATTTCATGGGCTGGAGCGGGCTGAAGGAGCTGCCGTTGTTCTGGAAGCCGTTTGAATATTTCGGCTTTGCGGTGGCGATGGGAATTATCATTCCGGCGCTGCTTGCGCTTGTTCTTGGTTACTTTACGTTCCGCAATCGGATTCGCGGCGTATACTTTACGATTCTGACGCAGGCGCTTGTCATTATTACAACGACTTTATTAATCGGGCAGCAGGCATTTACGGGCGGAACGAACGGCGTTACCGGTTATTCGACGATACTGGGTTTCTCACTTGGATCGCCGGATACGAAGCGTGTGCTGTATTGGATTACGGCTGCCGCGCTCATCGCGATATTCGCCGGTTGCCGGATCGTGATCGGCAGCCGCTTCGGCAAGGTGCTCCGGGCCATCCGCGACGGCGAAAACCGGGTCCGGTTCATCGGCTATAATCCGGCGGTTTATCAGATGGTTATCTTTACGTTGTCCGCAGCCATTGCCGGCATTGCCGGGATGCTGTTTGTTCTCCATGTCGGCATTATTTCCCCGTCGATGCTGGGCATTGTGCCGTCAATCGAGATGGTTCTGTGGGTGGCGATAGGGGGGCGGGGCACGTTAATCGGCGCGGTGCTCGGCGCCATCCTCATGAATTGGGCGAAGAGCGAGTTCAGTACGGCTTATCCGGAGGGCTGGTTATTTTTCATGGGAGCGTTGTTCGTTGTGGTCGTTGTTTTCATGCCGAAGGGCGTTGCCGGTTTGGCGGGTCAATTGAAATTCCGCAGAAAGAGGAGGGAGCCTGATCATGAAGGAGTCCGCAATCCTGCAGTGTGACGATGTGACGGTGGAGTTCGACGGGTTCAAGGCGGTTCAAGGGATGAGCTTGAAGCTGGAGAAAGGCGAGCTGCGTTTCCTGATCGGCCCGAACGGGGCCGGAAAAACAACGATGCTGGACGTGATCTGCGGGAAGGTAAGGCCGTCCGCGGGAAAGGTCACCTTCGGAGGCAAGGTCGATATTACCCGTAAAAAGGAGCATCAGATCGCGGAGCTGGGAATCGGGCGGAAATTTCAGGCGCCTTCGATTTTCCCATCGATGACCGTGTCGGAGAACCTGGAAATTGCGATGCGCCAGAAGCGTTCGGTATTCGCTACCCTATTCGCGAGGATGGAAGTGGAAGAACGTGAGCGGATGGATCAACAGCTCGCGATGATCGGCTTGCAGGATAAAGCGGCGAAGCGCGCGGGCGGTCTCTCGCATGGCGAGAAGCAGTGGCTTGAGATCGGCATGATGCTGCTGCAGGAGCCGGAGATATTGCTGCTGGATGAGCCGGTTGCCGGCATGACGGACAAAGAGACGGATAAGACAGGCGAGCTCTTGAGTCAAATCGCCCGCAAACGCTCGATCGTCGTCGTGGAGCACGACATGGAGTTTGTCCGCAATTTCGCAAGCAAGGTAACCGTTATGCACGAAGGGAAGCTGTTGAAGGAAGGCACGATGGATGAAGTGCAAGGGGATGAACGCGTAGCGGAAGTGTATTTGGGGAAAAGGCGGGATGCCGATGTTAGCCGTTCAACAGCTTGAAGCGGGGTATGGGGAAAGCATTATATTGCGGAACGTGACGCTGAAGGTGAAGAAGGGGCAGGTCGTCTGCCTCCTCGGACGCAACGGCGTCGGCAAGACGACGTTAATGAAAAGCATTATGGGCTTGTTGAAGGCGCGCGGCGGCTCCGTCTCCTACAATGGGAAGGATCTGACGAAGAAAGCGCCCGGCCTGAGAGCGAAGAGCGGAATAGGCTATGTGCCGCAAGGGAGGGAAATCTTCGCCCAGCTGTCGGTATATGAGAATTTGCTGCTCGGCCTTGAGGCTGCGAAAGGGAAGGTCAACGAGGTGCCGGAGGAGGCGATCGCAAAATTTCCCGTGCTGCCTGCGATGTATGCCCGGCGGGGCGGCGACCTGAGCGGCGGACAGCAGCAACAGCTTGCTTTTGCGAGAGCGCTTGCCTCGAAACCTGAGGTTCTGCTGCTGGATGAGCCGTGCGAAGGCATTCAGCCTTCGATCGTAGATGATATCCGCGATGTCATTCGCGCGATTAAGAACGATGGCAAGACATCGATTCTACTCGTCGAACAAAGTCTGGATTTCGTGAAGAGCGTCGGCGACTATTTCTATGTGCTGGAGAAAGGCGCGGTTGCTTGGGAGGGCGGGTTGGACGCGCTCGATGACGAGGTCATTCGCAAATATTTGACGGTATAAGAGAAGACGGCGGTCATTATTTCCCGGTTAATATTCGAAGCAAAAGCGCTCCTTCATGAAGGGGCGCTTTTGTTTGTGATTTTCAGAGATATCTCTCTATTACCGTTTGATACTGCGATTTGGGGCGCAGGCCGACCAGCTTATCCATAGGCATTCCGTCTTTGTATACAATGACGGTCGGCGTGCCCATGATACCGGCCTCCGAGGCTGAGCCCGGCAGATCCTCGCAATTTACTTTCACGAAGCGGGCTTTGCCGCCCATTTCCTCATCCAACTCCTCGAGCAGTCCGAGCAGCGTTCTGCAGGGCGGGCACGATGGCGTGCCGTATTCAACGAGTACGACGCCTTCCATCGTAACCGACTTCAGCATGCTGTCACTCTCTGCTGTAATGAATGACATTTCATTCACCTTCCTTATGATTAGTGGTTTGCGATTCCTGCAGCAAGGCATTCATGCGATCGGTCAAATTTGCCTTGATTTGATTCAATTCGACGATCTGTTTATCGATTTCGGCGAGCTTTTGCCTGTAAACCGGCATGACCTGAGTGCAAAACGCTTCTTTATTTTGAAGCACGCACGTAAGAAATCCGGCGATTTGCCCGGTCGTTAACCCGAGATTCAGATAAAGCTTGATCGTCTCCACCGTCTCGACTGCGATCGGCGTGAATTCGCGATAGCCGTTAGGCTTCCGCTGCGGCGTGATTAAGCCTTGTTTTTCGTAATGGCGCAGCGAACGGATGCTGACACCCGTGATGCGCGATAGCTCACCGATTTTCATAACAAGCCCCCGGGGTATGAGAATGGTTTAGATATAGTATAAACCGTGACATTAGTGTTAGGGTCAAGAGGAATTCATTTTAAATATATTTGTATACGCTGAAGCAATGAACGTTAACCGCCCGGATGGCAAGCGCATCCGGGCTTTTTCTGTGCGTCTGACACTTGCTTATATTTGTAAAAAATGATATCATTTTTATATCATAATAATATAACTCAAAAAGTGAAAGGGCGGGGTAACATGATTGAAAAGAAAGCTTGGTACGTAAGCGGGTATTTGGCGCTGCTGGTTGCGATCCTGGCTGCAGTCGGAGGAGTTATATTGATCATATCGGAGGCTTCGCGCGCGAGTTCGTCTGCCGTCATAATCTGCATCGGTATTGTGTTGGTTCTGCTGTCGATGATCTGCCTGTCTTCCCTCATGATCGTGCAGCCGAATGAAGCGAAGGTCGTTACCTTCTTCGGAACATATATGGGCACTGTGCTTGAGAGCGGCTTGTGGATGGTTCTTCCGCTTACGACAAAAGTGAAAATATCGCTTAAGGTTCGCAACTTTAACAGCCAGACGCTCAAGGTGAATGATGCGGAGGGCAATCCGGTGGAAATAGGCGCCGTTGTCGTATTTAAAGTGAAAGACACGGCTAAAGCCTCCTTCGATGTGGATAATTACGAGCGGTTCGTGGAAATTCAAAGCGAGACGGCCGTCCGGCATATTGCTGCCCAGTACCCCTACGATACGTTCTCGTCGAACGACACGCTGTCGCTCCGCGGCAACGCGGATGAAGTGGCTTCCGAGCTCATGAGCGAGCTTCAAAGCCGGCTCGGCGTAGCCGGCGTGCAGGTGCTTGAAACGCGGCTTACGCATCTGGCATATGCGCCGGAAATCGCGAGCGCGATGCTTCAGCGCCAGCAAGCCATCACCATCGTATCGGCAAGGACCAAGATCGTGGAAGGTGCGGTCGGCATGGTGGATATGGCGCTGCGGCAGTTGAAGGAGAACGGGATTGTCCTGGATGATGAACGGCGCGCGGCGATGGTGAACAATCTGATGGTGGCGATCGTGTCCGACCGTGCCGCTACCCCGGTCATTAATGCGGGAACGCTGTACGGCTAAGGCTGATTAAGATGGCGAAGGAGAAAAAAGCATTTCCGCTCCGTCTGGATCCCGACATCCATCGCGCGCTTGAACAATGGGCCGCCGACGAATTCCGCAGCGTTAACGGCCATATCGAATTTTTGCTTCGCGAAGCTTTAGGCAAAGCCAACAGGCTGAAGCCTGCCCCTAAAGGGGATGACCGGCAATAATTACAAGAGAGGGGCGCCTCCGTAAGGCTTGACACCTTACCGGGCAGCCCCTATTAATAGTGATATAGCTGAAAAATACCGGACGAAACGGTGTCCCATTTTATTCCATAACCTTCTTCACCGGATAAACTGCAGCTTTCTTAAATTCTAAGTATCTATAAGTTTTACGCTTATAAGCGCTTAGAATCCTCCGCGAAACGGTTGGCGTCCTCTGACAAGGACGCCAACATGCGTTTCTGCTTGCCGCTTTTCTATCCCTCAACCAATTCTTGACGGAATTCATGCGGAATTTGATATAATAAAGAAAATGACGGTAGTTACATAATATAACGAATGATGTTAGGTTGGTGAAATCATGCATATTCCTGATGGCTTTCTGGATGCCAAAACCTGGATAACGACTTCGGTTATTGGTGCCGCCGCGGTTGCTTACAGTTTGCAAAAAACAAAGCTTGCGGTTGATTCGAAGCAGGTACCGAAGGTCGCGTTGATCGGATCCTTCATATTCGCCGCGCAAATGCTGAATTTCCCGATAGCGGGAGCAACCTCCGGCCACTTTCTCGGCGGAACGTTGGCCTCGATTTTATTCGGGCCTTGGATCGGCTCCATCGTGATGACGGCCGTTCTCATTATTCAAGCCTTTGTCTTTCAAGACGGGGGCATTACGGTGCTTGGAGCCAACATTCTATGCACCGCGTTTATAGGCAGCTTCACCGGTTACGGCATATACAAGGCAGGTATGAAGCTGCTCACCGGACGAGGACGTTCGGTCATAACTTTCGCGGCGGCGTGGTTCTCCATTGTTGCGGCTTCTGCAGGCGTTGCCCTGCTGCTCGCCTGGTCAGGCACGTTCGAGCCGGGTACTGCTCTTAAGGCGATGGTTGGCTGGCATATGCTGATTGGTCTGGGCGAGGGACTTATAACGACATTAGTTGCGGGATATCTGATTGAAAGGAATATCCCGCTTGCAAAGGAAGTGACCCTACCATGAAAGAGACGCGTCTTACTGCGCGCAAAGGAAAATGGCTTGCCCTACTTGTCGTTACCCTTCTCGCGGCGGGGTTGTTGTCTCCGTGGGCATCCTCGCATCCGGACGGCCTTGAGCGGGTAGCGGAGGATTACGGCTTCCTGAATCAAGCGGAATCCGTTCACGAGTTGGCCCCGATGCCGGATTATGAGGTGGCCGGCATTCCATGGACCGCGCTTCGCGTAGGTCTTGCCGGAATTATTGGAGCAATCGTCATGCTAGCGGTTCTGTGGGCAGTCATGCGAGTCATAACCGGACGGAGGCGAGGGAGAGATGACGGGACCGACCATGGAAGAGGAACGGGAGCATCATCGGAATCAGCCCAATAAGCAGCCTTCCTTGCCGGAAGCGAAGCGGCGGCTGCTCGTCGTGCTGGGACTGCTCGCGGCGGTTATGTTCTTTCAACATCCTGCAGCTCTGACCGGGGCGGCGGGATGTTTTCTGTTCATCCTACTATTCAAGGGGATACAGCTTCGAACGGTTGTTCGAAGAATGCTGCTTATCGTACCTTTCGGACTCGGCGCGGTCGTCTTTATTCCTTTTCAGACGGAGGGGGAGCCGCTGTTCAGCATGCTTGGTTATTCGGCTACGGCCGAAGGAGTCCGGCATGCCGCGATTATTTTGCTGAAGATTATGAACGCCAACCTCCTGATCACCTATCTGATCTGCGCGACTCCTTTATTCGTGCTTATCAAAAGCTTGCGATCGATAGGCATTCCGAAGGTTCTGATCGAAATCATCAGTTTAATGCTGAGGTATTTATATTTGGTGAAGGAAGAAGCGCAAAGCATGGTGAAGGCGCAGCGCTCGCGGGGCTTGCGGCTGAAGGGCCGGGATGGAAGGAAAGCTTACAAAAGAGTGGGTGAAATGCTCGGCGTATTGTTCATACGGGCATATGGGCGAAGTGAACGGATTTACCGGTCGATTACAGCCCGCGGCGGATTTGACGGAGGACTGACGAATGCCGCGGAACTCGAAGCCGGTGGTCATTTTATGCAGGCAACCCCGATGTACAATCAAAATGCAAGCAAAAGGAGAGTTCGGGGAATGCTGGAGAAGGATGAGCGGAATGCGGCCATCGAAGTGCGGCATGCGACATACAGCTACGGAAATACATCCGCATTAAACGATGTCAGCTTTCAGGTCGAGCAAGGCGATAAGGTCGTATTAATGGGGCCGAACGGGGCTGGGAAGTCCACGCTCATTGCATTACTGAACGGAATAGAAAAGCCTGCCCAGGGCGCGGTTTACGTATTTGGAGAAGTGATGAACGAGCAGTCGGGCAAGCGGATGAGGAGCCGGATTGGCGTCGTTTATCAAGATCCGGATGATCAGATTTTTTCCACAACGGTGGAGGAGGATGTCGCTTTTGGCCCCCGGAACCTCGGGTTAACGGAAGAGGAAGCGCGTGTCCGGGTGGATAAGGCGCTACATGCAGTTCATATGCTGGATCAGCGTTCCCGCTCTCCATTCGAGCTCAGCTACGGGCAGAAGCGGAGAGTGGCGATTGCCGGCGTGCTGGCGATGGAACCGGATATTATGATTTTGGACGAGCCGATGGCCTTTCTGGATCCGAAGAGCCGCGACGAGCTGCAAGCGCTGCTTGAAACGATGCATGCATCGGGACTAACGCTGATCGTGGCAACTCACGATGTGGATTTTGCCGCGGAATGGGCGAGTCGGGTGCTGCTGCTGAAAGAGGGACGGCTCCTTGCTTCGGGTACGACGGATTTACTGTTTGACGATGAACTGCTGAAGCAGGCGGATTTGCATTTACCCCGGCTTGTTCGTCCGTTTCGGATGTTGGACGGGGCAAGCGGATATAAGCCGAGAACCGTACGCGAAGCCGCGCAGCACATATGGAAGCTGATGACGAACCACTCGGCCGACCAGAAATCCGGAAATCCCGGCAAGAAAGCGGAGTAGGTTGCTGTCGCATGGGACGGTAATCGTACCCTTTTCGCCAGAAAAATGGCTTGTCTGGTTCAAGCTTCAGTCCGTGCATAAGATACTGGGAGCGGATGAATACTATGGGCAGATTCAAAATTTTGAAGGATCTTTCCTCTTCGTTATAAACAAGCTGCAAGTATCCAGCCGATTCAAAAACCTCTAGGAAAGCGGGGCAACAAGAAATGAAAGCAACTGGAATTGTACGTCGCATCGATGACCTCGGGCGTGTGGTGATTCCGAAGGAGATCCGCCGTACTCTGCGTATTCGCGAGGGAGACCCTCTAGAAATATTTGTCGATCGCGATGGCGAAGTGATTTTGAAGAAGTATTCTCCTATCGGTGAACTTGGCGATTTTGCGAAGGAATATGCGGAGTCTCTGTTTGAAGGCACGAATCACATTACGTTAATAACGGACCGGGATACCATCATAGCCGTAGCCGGAGCTTCCAAAAAAGAGCTTCTCGATAAGGCGGTCGGACCGGTTCTGGAAAGCTGTATGGAAAACCGTAAAACGATGAGCGAAATGAACGGCGGCTCGTTCGAGCTGGTGAAGGATGTTCAAGATACTTACAGCTCCTTTGTAGTGGCGCCGATAATAGCTGGCGGCGATCCGATCGGCACGGTTGTATTGGTAAGCAAAGACGAGTCGGTTAAAATGGCGAATATGGAAACCAAGATGGCCGAGACGGCAGCCGGTTTTCTGGCGAAGCAAATGGAGCAGTAGAACATAGTAGATATTGGATCTACAATAACACCGCTGAAGAGCATGAAGCTTCCTTAACCAAGGCAAAAACTTGGATGAGGAGGCTTTTTTCATGTTCGATGGAATCCGCCGGGAAATTATTTTGCCGTCAAAAGGGCAAGTTGTGCGGTATAATATTGACCAAATCGATGGACAGGCAGGGGCGGGACTTAAATGAAAAGCAAGCCGGATATAAAGCGGCATGCTGCAGCGACACACGGACGGGAAAGACGGGAAGCTGGGGCAAAGGAAGAGGATCGAAAGAGCCCGGAATTCGAACAGACCGGGGAGATTGGCGGGGAAGAAAACAGGAACAAACGGCAACAAACCCGGCGGCTTTGGATGAATGGCGTTGTCGTCATGGCCGGAGCGGCGCTGTTGTCCAAATTTATTGGCGTATTTCAAAAAATTCCGCTTCAAAATTTAGCGGGCGACCGGGTTTTCGGTATTTTTAATGCGGTGTATCCGTTTTATCAGCTGGCAGCCGTTCTTGCGACGGCTGGCCTTCCGACGGCGGTTTCCTTATTAATTGCCGAGAAGCTTCGCGGCGGGAACGACGCGGACGGCGCGAGACGAACGCTGTATGCGGCGCTGCTGCTTCTGGGCGCCACGGGAATCGCCGCTTTCGGGTTCATGTGGGCCGGTGCCGGCGAAGTGTCACGCTGGATCGGAGATTCGGAAACGGCGCGCGCGATTCGCGCAATATCGGCAGCGCTGCTGCTTGCGCCAGTTGTCGCGGTATTGCGCGGATATGCCCAAGGATTAGGAAGAATGGCGCTCTCAGCCGCTTCCCAAGTTGTGGAGCAAATGGTTCGTGTGACAGTAATGCTGCTGGTGCTTGCCGTCAGCTGGTCAGCCGGGTGGGCGGATGCTGACGTTGCGGCCGGCGTGATGAGCGGATCGGCGATTGGGGCGAGCGTCTCCCTGCTCGTATTGGCCGGCTTCTCCTGGCGCGGGCGCCGGCGTGACCGGCTTGTACGCGCGAAGGGAGCCATAATAGCGGAAATAAGACGGCTTGCGGCTATTGCGTTTCCGGTAGCGTTAGGCGCCGTTGTCGTACCTGCAATTGGCGTTGTGGACGCCTTTACGGTGCCGAGATTATTGCGGGAAAACGGGCTTGTCGAGGCTGAGGCAATGGCGATGTTCGGCATCTACAGCCGGGCGCAGCCGCTCGTTCAGCTGGTTGCAATGGTTGCCGGAGCCGCAGCGGCCGCTCTCGTGCCAGGCTTGGCTCATGCCCGCATGCGCGGGGATTACGTGCAGCTCCGGTTCCAACTGTCCCTGACAGAGCGGGCGGCATGGGCCATAGGCGCAGCAGCGGCGATCGGCATATGGCTTCTGGCGGAGCCGCTAAACGTGATGCTGTATGAAGACGCGAAGGGGACGGCAGCCTTTGCGCTGATAGGCTGCACGGCTCTGGCCGGCAGCGTCAACGCGGTGACGGCGCCAGTGCTCCAGGCAATGGGTACTATACGCACGCCTGCTCTTCTGCTGCTGGTCGCCGCACTGCTGAAGGGAGCGTTAAACGCCGCATTCGTGCCATTCTACGGAATCGAAGGCGCGGCCTTGGCCGGCGTCGCCGCGTTGAGTCTGGTCGCCCTGCTCGGCGCATTCGCCGTACGCCGCGCTGCCTCGGGAGCGGTTGGGAGCGCCTGGCTCCGTTTCGGCGGGAGCGAGCGGGAACGCGAGGAGGAGCTGGCGGAGCGGTGGAGCGAGCGGGTGCCCGAGGAAGAGCGGAGCGGAGAGCGCGGGAGTGAGCGGGGACGCGGAGAAGAGTGGAGCGGAGAGCGAGGGAGTGAGCGGGAACGCGCAGAGGAGCGGTGGAGCGGAAGGCCGCGCACTGGCCGCGCGGCCGCAGGCACGTGCTTCGCGCTCGCGGTCATGGCCGTAGCGCTCCTTATCGCCGAGCGAGTGCTGGGCGCCGCGCTCGGCGGGCTGCTGCCGCCGCGGGCGGCAGCAACGGCGCTTGCGCTGACGGGCGTTGCCGTCGGCGCTTGCGCCTTCAGCGCCGCGGCATTGCGCGGCGGCGCCATTAGCGCGCGCGAATTGCGCGCGCTGCCGGGCGGCGGCGCATGGGCCGCCCGGTTGCGACGCTGGCGGCTTCTTCCGCCGGCGGAGCGGGAGCGCTAACCCGGGCGCAGCGGTTAGCGATCCTGGAGCTGCCTATCGTGGAGTCTGCCCGCGATAGGTGCCGTCATAGCCCGATAATCGGGGCTATGACGGATCTTCCAATATTGATCTCCATCCGTATTTCAGATCGAATCCCTGCTGCCCGCAGGCGGGCATTACATGGCTTAACGGAGGTTGTTTCAACGTACCGCTGAACAGCGTGATTCTCTTTAACCCGCGAATAGCTCTCATCCGTTCCAAACGGGCAGTTGTTATGTAAAATGTTGCCGCAATGCATTTCCGCGCCAAACGCACAATAGCCATGTCCATTTGTTTCCACATCTCATTATGTGGCACAATACATATATAACCTTAAATGAACTCAACATATTACACCGTATTGCAAAGTATTACCCGGCATCGCCACACCCTGCAAACCAAACATGAAGGAGGCTTCACATACATGACAGCACCAAAAATCACGGTCGTTGGGCTCGGTTCGGGGGATCCGGATCAACTAACGCTGGGCGTATGGCGCAGGCTGCAAAAGGCGGAGCGCGTATTCGTCCGCACAGCGCAGCACCCGGCTATGAACTTGCTGCATGAGAGCGACATCGCGTATACTTCATTCGATGCCTTATACGAGCAGCATGAATCGTTTCCCGATGTGTACAAAGCGATTGCCGAAGCCTTGATTGCCGAAGCCGTGAGCGCCGGCTCCGCCGCACCGGATTCGATTATCTATGCCGTTCCGGGTCATCCGATGGTAGCGGAACGCACGGTACAGCTGCTGCGCGAACAATGTCCGGGAACGGGCGTCGGGCTGCAAATTATCGGCGGCGAGAGCTTTCTGGACCAAGCCTTCGTCAGCCTGGGCTTTGACCCGATAGAAGGTTTTGCGCTGCTTGATGCTTCCGAGCTTCAGTCCTTTCAGATTCAGCCCCAGCTCCATACGCTCATCGGGCAAGTCTATGACGCATTCACGGCTTCCGACGTAAAACTTGCGTTGATGGAGCGTTATCCGGACGATTTCGAGGTCATCGTCGGACATTCGCTTGGCGTGAAGGGGGAGCAGCGGATTCTGCGCGTCCCGTTGTATGAGCTTGACCGTACGCCGGGTTATGGCAATCTCTCGCTAATCTGGGTGCCGCGGACCGACGATCCGGCGCTGCGCAACCGTTCCTTCGAGCGTTTGCACGAAATCGTCTCGATTCTGCGCAGTCCCGAAGGCTGCCCATGGGATCGCGAGCAGACGCACCAGTCCATCCGCAAAAACTTTATCGAGGAGCTGTATGAATCGCTTGAGGCGATCGATAATGACGATCCGGATGCGATGCAGGAGGAATTCGGCGACGTAATCCTGCAGGTCATGCTCCACAGCCAGATGGAAGAGGAGACCGGCGCTTTCTCCGTATACGACGTTATTCAATCGCTCAACGAGAAGCTTATTTTCCGCCATCCCCACGTGTTCGGCGATCAGAGCGCAGCCGATTCGCAGGAGGCGCTTGGCAATTGGGAGCAGATGAAGGCGGAGGAGAAACGGAGGAAGGGAGAGAACCGGGAATCGGCGCTCGACGGCATTCCGCCGGACCTTCCGGCGCTGATGAAGGCGTACAAGCTGCAGAAAAAAGCGGCCAAGGTCGGTTTCGACTGGGACGAGCTCGAACCTGTTCTGAGCAAAATCGAAGAGGAATTAGCCGAGCTGCGCGAAGCGATCGCGGGCAAGGATCAGGAGGAGCAAGCCGCCGAGCTTGGCGACCTGCTGTTCGCGGTTGTGAATGCTTCACGGTTCATCCATGCGGATCCGGAGGAAGCGCTCACCCGAACGAACAAAAAATTTCGCAGCCGATTTGCGTATATTGAGGAGCAGCTTCGTATAAGCGGCAAGAAATTTGACCAGACTGATTTAACAGAAATGGATCGATGGTGGGAAGAGGCCAAGCGTCAATCCTAGCTTCATTTCGGCACAAAACGCCTTTATTCCGCACTATTCGCAAAAAAATTTCAGTTACCGGCAGGATTTTTTTACTTGAAGGCAGAATAACTATTCTTCGTGAGAGTAAAAAATTCCAAACAAGGCAGCGCGCAAGCGCTGACCACAAATAAGGCATTTAAAATTAGGAGGAATTTACAATGAACAAAACAGATCTGATCAACAATATCGCAGAGAAAAGCGGCTTGACTAAACGTGACGTAGAAGCTGTGCTTAACGGATTTTTGGGCGAAGTAACTGACGCGCTTGCCGGCGGAGACAAAGTACAACTGATCGGCTTCGGTACTTTCGAAACTCGCAAACGTTCCGGACGCGTTGGCCGCAACCCTCAAACGGGCGCGCCAATCGAAATTTCGGAAGCGAAAGTTCCTGCTTTCAAAGCCGGCAACAAACTGAAAGAAGCAATCAAGTAGTCTAATGCGATTAGATAAATTTCTCAAGGTATCCCGGCTGATTAAACGCCGCACCGTTGCGAAGGATGTATCCGAGCAGGGGCGCGTATGGATCAACGGCCGCGAAGCGAAAGCGAGCAGCACTGTCAAAGCGGGAGATGAGCTCCAAATCCAATACGGCCAGAAGATCGTGACCGTTCGTATAGAACGGATTGCGGAGACGACCCGTAAGGATGAAGCCGGTGAGCTCTACACCTTGGTGAAAGAAGAGCAGCGCCCGCGCGAGAACGATCTCGAATGGGAGCCCAAGTAATAATATGAGAGCCGCCCTGCTATTTTGCAGGCGGCTTTTTTCATTGCATTCTAAGAATTTATAAGTTTCACACTTATATGCGTATGCGCTTAGAATTTTTCATGATACGTTTGGCTCCTATGACAAGGACGCCGACGGGCGTTTCTGCTTGATTTATACGATGCCGCTTCCCGCCGCTTTGTTCTAAATTCCGGCTGCCTCCCATATGCTAGTCTTAAAATAGTTTCTGCTTGATATGTTAACGAAGCGGGGGACGAGTCCATGATGGATCAGGGTAAGGGACAGAAGCGGCAGGAAGTCAAGTTGGTAAACCGCAAGCAGCTGGAGCTGACCGGCGTATTGAAGGTGGAAAGCTTCGACAGCGAGGAATTTCTGCTTGAGACGGAGCTTGGTTTTTTGACGGTTTCAGGCCAAAATTTGCATATGAAGCATCTTAGCCTTGAACAGGGCTTGGTTATTATTGAGGGACTGGTCCATTCGCTCGCCTATTCGGATGGAAGTGCCAACGCCTCGAAATCCAAAGGGCTGCTCGGGAAGCTGTTTAAGTGACGCTGAGCATGCAGTGGATGACGATGGCGGTCATGCTGCTATCCGGTTTAGGCATGGGAACGGTGTTCGACGGCTATCGGGTCGTATCGAATGAGCTGAAGTTTCCGCGCTGGTGGCTGCCTGTGCTTGACGTCGTCTATTGGATGGCGGCAGCGCTGGTCGTCTTCCGGGTATTGTACGCCAGCAATAATGGCGAGGTGCGGGCGTACGTTTTTATCGGACTTGCTGTCGGGGTTATCCTATATTACTTATTATTGAGCAAGCTGGTTGTCATTCTAGTAAAATGGGTCATACACGCCTTTCGCAAGCTGATCGAATTCGTGCTTAAGTGTTTGGACATCCTCATTGTGAAGCCGATTAAGCTGCTGTATAAGCTTTTGATCGTTATTTTAGGATTTGGGACCGCACTCACTATTTTCCTGTCCAAAATTGTGATACAATTGGTACGTCCATTTTGGCGTTTGCTCGCATGGACGGTTCGGCCGCTGTTTCGATGGATCGAACGGCTGCTGTCGCCGATCGTGAGCAAGTGGCGAATTCGCGAGAGACTGGCCAAGCCCGGACAAATAATTGCTCGATTTTGGAGTAAGTGGTTTAGGAGGTAACACCGCTCATGGCAACAGCTGCTGTAAATAAATCTCCGGGTAATGCCGGTACGAAACGTCGGTTTAAGCTATGGATGATGTTTATCGTTCTATTTATGGGCTGGGCGGCGTATACGGTCTTCGGCCAAATGCAGCAGAAGGAAGAGACAGTCCTGAGAATGTCTGCCATTCAAAGCCAAATCGATGCTTCGACGAAACAAACCGAGGAGCTCAAACGACAGATTGAACGGTTGAACGACCAGGAATATATCGAACAGCTTGCCACCAAGGACCAGGGGATGGTGAAGCAGGGCGAGCAGCAAATATTCAGCGATTAAATACGGGCCTCAAATCGGGTGAACGTCTGTTGACCTTACTTGAACCGTTCGGTTATAATCACGTTAACAGCGGTCTCGCAAAAATCTCAGTATCGCTTACGGAGTAAGCTTTGCTCCGCAAATCTCTTAGGGAGGAACATTTTATTTTATGGCAATTGAAGTGGGCGCTAAGTTAGAAGGAAAAGTGACAGGCATTACGCATTTTGGGGCATTTGTCGACTTGTCGGGAGGTGTCACGGGCCTTGTTCACATTTCGGAAATTGCCGATAACTACGTCAAGGACGTGAAGGATCACCTGAAGATCGATGATGTCGTGAAGGTAAAAGTGATCAACGTGGACAAAGACGGTAAGATCGGACTTTCCATTAAGCAAGCCATTGACCGGCCGGAAGGCCAACCAGCGCCACAACAACGCGAGCGTCACAGCGGCGGCGGCAGTGCTGGAGGCATGGGCGGCGGCGGTGAACGTTTCAACCGCGGAGGCGGCGGCGGTGGCGGTGGACGTCCCTTCAACAAGCAATCGTCTGGCAGGCCGGCTTACGGCAAACCGTCATTCGAAGATAAAATGTCACGTTTCCTGAAAGACAGCGAAGAGCGCATCTCCTCTCTGAAGAAGAATACGGAGGGCAAACGCGGCGGACGCGGAGCCAAGCGGGTATAAGCTGAATCGTTATAAAATCATACTTAGGGCAGAACCATTAATGGTTCTGCCTTTTTTGATTGGTTAGGAAATGATGAGTTACATCGATTGCAGACGGGCATTCGTTCCCTCATCTTAACCATTCAGGTCTGCCAATAGGCAGCTTTGTTCTTATATATAAATTTACAGGTTGCTTCTTTCTGCAGATTTCGCCTGAAAATCTTGCAAGCGCTTTAATTTTCTGTCGAAGGAGGACTCGAATCGAGGGCGAATGGACGCCGGCGGGAGGCGAAAGGCATGCAGGAGCGGGCCGATGTCGTATTCACGCCATATGCCGTCTCCGAAAAAATACTTTTCTCTCATCCTCCATCATTCCCGACAGGTTCCTACGTCTATTCGCCATCATTCAGAAAAAATAGAGCACGCTTTTTGTTGTCGCTTAAAGGCGGGAGGATAGGCGGCGGATAAGGCAAACCTATACGGGGCGTACATTTGACAGGGCAGTGACAATGGTTGCGTCATCAATTATTTTTGTCGGAAAAAAATTTTTGGCATGTTACGTTAACTGACAAACTTCATGCGGACAACCTCCTATAATGGGAAACACATTACATTCGGAATGGTGGTGTCTGTTAGTGGAAAAGGAAAACGCAGTGGTGTTGCCCGGTGTGAAGCGGACGAATCCAATTCGCAAGGCGATTCAAAAAGGCAGGGAATGGGCTGCAGCCCGACGCTTCATTCAAGTCTTGCTGGCAAAGAAATGGACGTTTCTGCTGGTCGGCGTCGCCTTCTTATTAGGACGGGCGGTTATATTGGAATCGCTCATGCCGTTTGCAATCGCCTATTTTGCCGTCATCTATTTCATGAGACGCGACATATACCCTTGGGTAGCGGTCTCCTTGGTAGCGGGCAGCTGGCTGACAGCTGATCCTGCGCCGATGTGGATCGCAATGGAAATTGCGGTGCTGTTTCTTTTCTTGAAAGGACTGGAGGCGTACGAGAAGGCGGAGCTGTCGTCAGCGCCGATACTGGTATTTGCATCTACGCTGCTCGTACAGCTGTTTAGCGTATTTATCGGGGATACGCTGAGCTGGTATAATTTTATGCTTGTTGTTGTAGAGGCGGCTCTCGGATTTGTGCTTACACTCGTTTTTGTGCAAGCGATTCCCGTTCTCACGATGACCAAAAAGTCAGCGACGCTCAGGAACGAGGAAATTATTTGTTTAATGATACTGCTCGCATCGGTAATGACCGGTGCGGTTGGCTGGGTGTTCTACGGCATGTCAGCCGAGCACGTAATGTCACGGTACATGCTTCTTCTGTTCGCATTAGCAGGCGGTGCGCCGCTTGGTGCTTCGGTCGGTGTAGTTGCGGGACTCATTCTGAGCTTAGCGGATTTCGGGGCGGTCGTGCAGATGAGCATGCTTGCCTTTGCGGGTCTGCTTGCGGGCTTGCTGCGTGAAGGCGGTAAAATGGCGGCTGCCTTCGGAATGCTTCTCGGCACATCGATTTTATCTATATATGTTGGCAGTCAGGCCGATGTGATGAGCTCGACCTGGGAGTCCGTTGCGGCTGCGACTCTGCTTATGCTGACGCCGCGCAGCATGATTAAGACGATCTCCCGGTATGTGCCGGGGACGAATGAGCATGCGAAATCGCAGCATGAATATGCGAAGCGGGTTCGCGAAGTGACCGCGGACCGCGTGTCGCAGTACTCGGAAGTGTTCCTTCAGCTGTCGCGCAGCTTCGGCCAGCTGAACAAATCGGTGTCGGCGCCGAAGAAGGAGGATGAGGTCGCGCATTTTATGAACGCCGTAGCGGAGCGAAGCTGCGTCAGCTGTCACCGGCAGCATGTATGCTGGGAGGATAAATTTTTCCATACCTACAATATGATGACCGAAATGATGACGACGGTGGAGGAGGACCGTGTTCCGGCGGGAAAAGAAATCCCGCGCGCCTGGTCGGCGCATTGCGTCAAATCTTCGCAGGTTCTGGTGGACATGCGTCAGCAGTACGAGCTTTATAAAAATAATATGCACTGGAAGAAGCAAATATACGACTCCCGTCAGCTTGTTGCCGATCAATTACAAGGCGTGTCGCAGGTGATGGAGGATCTGGCGAAGGAAATCAAACGGGAAGGGCAGACGCTGCATTTGCAGGAGGAGCAAATACGGGAGGCGGTGGAAGGACTCGGCTTATCGATTCAAGGCATCGATATTGTGAGCTTAGAGGAGGGAAATGTGGACATTGAGGTCTATCACTCATTCGAGAAAGGATATGATGAATGCCGCAAAATCATAGCGCCGCTGCTCAGTGATATTTTGGGCGAGCATATCGCCGTGAGGACCGAGGTGCCGCCCGTGAAGAACGGCGACCCGACGCTCGTCGCTTTTTGTTCGGCTAAGCAGTACGAGGTGGAGACCGGCATTGCGGGTGCCGCAAAGGGAGGGGATCTGCTGTCCGGAGACAGCTTCAGTATGGTCGAGCTCGGAAACGGGAAGTTTGCGGTCGCGATAAGCGACGGCATGGGCAACGGCGAGCGTGCGCGCCAGGAGAGCAGCGCGGCGTTGTCGATCCTGCAGCAGCTGCTTCAATCCGGGATGGATGAGAAGCTGGCCGTGAAATCAGTAAATTCGGTGCTGCTGCTGCGGTCCAGTGACGAAGTATTCGCGACGGTGGATTTGGCGATCGTCGATTTATATACGGCACAAACGACATTTATGAAGATCGGCTCGACGCCGAGTTTTATCAAACGCGGAAATGAAGTCATTCCGGTTACGGCTAACAACCTGCCGATCGGCATCCTGCAGGATATCGACGTGGACTTCGTATCGATGCAAATGCAGTCCGGCGATACGCTCGTCATGATGAGTGACGGTATCTACGATGCGCCGGGACATGCGGTGAACAAGGAGCTGTGGATGAAACGGATCATTAGCGAACTGGACACGGACGACCCGCAGGAGCTGGCGGATGCCTTGCTAGAAAAGGTGGTGCGTCACCACGACGGGGAGATTATCGACGACATGACCGTGCTGGTTGCGCGTATCGACAAGCATCTGCCGGAATGGGCGTCCTTCCGCTTTCCGGGCGTATCGCGCATGGAGCGTCCAAGGACGGTGAGTTAATCCAGTCCCATTAAGCTGGTTTGGAAAGGAGGATCGGAGAAGGCATCATGCATTGGAAAACGATCCGGGAGGAGGCATGATCGGGTGATTGTTGCAGAAGTCTGTTAGGCTGTCGGTTCCAATCGCGTTTTTTCGCGACCGGCGGCTAACGGGCTTTTTTGGCGTGGAAGGAAGATTTCGGCGGGACAGCGTTTTTGAAATGAAATCGGAGGGTCATTTCAATAATTGAATATAACACGCGCGATATACATAGGTTTTTCGATTGATAGTTTCCATAGTTGAAAATAATCGGCCATTTCCGGTCTTGTGCGGAAGAAGGACGATGCATATGTTCAATTCTAAGACTCTATAAGTTTTATACTTTTATGCGCTTAGAATTCTCAGCGAAACGGTTTGCGTCTTCCGGCAAGGACGAAAGGCAGGCGTTTCTGCTTGTATCTTTTTACAGTCTAGCGGTTTATCTCTCCCAAAAAAGGCAAAGCTGGTAGAAAGGCTGACGCAAAGTCTGCGCTGACGAAGCTGTGCTATACGAAATGGGCTTCGCAAACCAAGCTTATGCTTACGAAGCAATGTTTGCTTCGCAAACATCTCAGGAGGGGTAACGATGAAACAAATTCTTTTGATTACCGATGGATGCTCCAATGTTGGGTTAAGTCCGGTAGTCGCTGCCGCGCATGCGAGCTCGGAAGGAATTTCCGTTAATGTGGTCGGTGTGCTCGATCATGGCGATGTCGGTGAGCTGGGGGCGGCCGAGATAGATGAGATTGCCCGCGCCGGCGGCGGATTGAGCAGGCTCGTGAATATGCGGCAGCTGTCGCAGACGGTGCAAATGATGACGCGCAAGACCGTAGTGCAGACGATTCAGCTCGCTGTGCAGAAGGAATTAAAGCAAGTGCTCGGTAACGGGGCGATCGAAGCGTTACCGCCGGACAAACGGGGTGAAGTCGTTCGGGTCATTGATGAGCTCGGCGAGACCTCCGGGCTGCAGGTTGCGCTTCTCATCGATGCAAGCGCCAGCATGAAGCCGAAGCTGGCTGCGGTGGAAGAGGCGATTCGCGATTTGATGCTCAGCCTGCAGGCCAGACAGGGCAAGAGCGAAATAGCGGTATTTCATTTCCCGGGAACAAAGCACGGTGACGACTGCGTCATGGATCTGGACTGGACGACCCATCTGAACGGCGTTCAGGCTATCTTTCCTAGGCTGCAGATGGGAGGCACGACGCCAACGGGCCCTGCGATCATGCATGTGATTGATTTTTATCGGCGGGGGGATTATGGTAGACAGAGCAGAGACGAAACGGATGGGATGATGAGTGGCTACGTCGTTTAAAGTTGATCTTCGCCGCGGCATGGTGGTGACCGGCAAGTGGAAGCAGGGCAGCTACAAAGTGGAGCGGTTGCTTGGGGAAGGCGCAAACGGTAAAGTATATCTTGTACAGCGCGATCGGAACTGGTTTGCGCTAAAGCTGGGTTCGGATGCCGTAGATCTGCAGTCGGAGATTAATGTGCTGCAGTCGCTGGCTAAGCAGAGGCAGCAGGGGCACGAGTCCTTCCTGTACGACGTAGATGATTTATACGGACCCGACGGGCGCGAATATCCTTTCTATATTATGCGTTATGTGCTCGGTTCGACGCTTGCCGAATATTTGAAAAACCAGGGACCGGAGTGGTTTCCGCTAGTGGGTCTGAATTTGCTCGTCAAGCTGTCGAGACTGCATCTGGCAGGCTGGGTTTTCGGCGATTTGAAGGTGGAAAATGTGCTAGTGGCCGATTATGCTCATGTTGAGCTTGTCGATTACGGCGGCGTAACGGCGTGCGGCAAAAGCATCCGCCAGTTTACGGAGATATATGACCGCGGCTATTGGAACGAGGGCTCGAGGCAGGCAGATGCGAAATACGATTTATTTTCCTTCGGCGTCCTTTGCATCCAGCTGCATGAACCAAAGCGGTTGCATCAGCTTACGAAAGAAATGCTGCCGCAGAACCGTTGCGCAGACGATCTTGTACAAATCGCGGAAGCAAGCGCGGCGCTGAAGCCGGTTGCGGGCTGGCTGCGTAAAGCGTTCGCCGGGCAATTCACGGATGCCGACGAAGGGGCTGCGGCATGGCGGCAGTTGATGCACCGGCGGGATACGCACAGGTCTTCCCGTATTCCGGGGTGGTTGAAGGGACTGGCTGCAGGTACGGCCGCGCTGCTGGCGACTTCGGCATTTTGGCTGCTGCGGTATATGCTTTAGTTCCCGGCGTTGTAGAGAGATGAGGGTGAGGATACGAATGAATCTGCGAAACGAACTAGAGAGAGCCGGAGCGGAACGGCTGCTGTGGCCGGAAGGAGCCCGGATCGTAGCGGCCGTGTCCGGCGGTCCGGATTCCATGGCAATGCTTCACATGCTGGCTGCCCTCGCTCGGGAGGGGAAGCTGACGGTCATCGCAGCGCATGTGAATCACGGTTTTCGCATGAAAGAATCTGCTCATGAGATGGAGACCGTGAAGGCCTACGCAGAGAAGCTGGGTGTGCCATGCGAGACCATCGTTCTGGATATGCCTTCTTATATAGTAGAGACGCGTTTGAACGGACAAGCTGCTTCCCGTGAGAGGAGGTACGCATTTTTGCATGAGATTGCAGAGCGTTACGGCGCTTCCCGCATTGCCCTTGCGCATCATGCGGACGATCAGGCCGAAACCGTTCTTATGCGTTTGCTCCGAGGAACGGGCCTAACGGGGCTCGCCGGCATGCTTAGCAAAAGACGCGAAAAAAACGTGGAACTTATTCGCCCGATGCTTCGTATGAAGAAATCAGACATTCTTCGTTACTGCGAAGAACATCATGTGCCGTTCTGCATCGACAGCAGTAACAAGGAACGCTATTATTTCCGGAATATCATCCGGCTGGATATTTTGCCTTATTTGTCGCAGTATAACCCGCAGCTGTCCCAATCGTTACAACGGCTGGCAGAAGTGGCCGGCGCGGAAGACGATTGGATGGAGAAGCAGACCGAGGCGCTATTCGCGCAGCACGTAACGTTATCCCCCGATGAATGTGCGGTTAGCTGCATCGATTTCAGCGCTCTCCATGTCGCTTTACAAAGGAGATTGATTAAACTAATATTAAGTTATCTTTCTACCGAAACGGAAAAGATCGCCTTCGAGCAGATTGAGACGATGCGGCTTGCCGCTTCCGATTATGCGCCGGGGACTTGGCGAATGGATGCCGGGGCAGGAATTCGCTGCTTACGGGAATACGATGCGATGCGATGGCTGCGGCTGCATACGCTTGAAGGCTCCCGGGATTATGAGTATGAAGTGGCAAGAGATCAGGGCAGCTTGACGGCTGAACCAAGCGGCTGGACGTTTCATTTCGTCCAAACGGCTCCGGGACTAAGCTGCAAGCCTGCTTCGCGTTATGAAGCCTGCTTTGATGCATCGGAGTTGACCTACCCGCTTATCGTTCGAAATCGGCGTCCAGGCGACAGAATTCAAGTTTTAGGATTAAATGGTTCAAAAAAAGTGCAAGATATGTTCGTTGACGAGAAAATTGCCCCGTCGGAGCGGGAGCGGTACCCGCTGCTCTTCGATGCATCCGGGCGTTTGCTCTGGATTCCCGGCATTCGCAGGTCGAATCACGCGCTTACGGAAGCCCGCTCGCAAGACGTGCTGTTCATAAGGGCGCACAACGAATAAGAAGCACTGGTACACTCATAAACATAGTTAAGGCGTAGGGGGATTTCTACTTTGCAGAACGATATTCAAGAAGTACTGTACAACGAGCAGCAGATCAGCGAGAAAGTGAAAGAGCTGGGCGCTATACTAAGCAAGGACTTCAGCGGACGTAATCCGCTCGTTATTTGCGTCCTTAAAGGCGCATTTATTTTTATGGCCGATTTGGTGAAGGAAATTACGGTGCCGCTTGAAATTGATTTTATGGCAGTATCCAGCTACGGGCAGTCAACGAAATCTTCCGGCGTCGTCAAGATTATTAAAGACCTCGACGTATCCGTCGAAGACCGGGCTGTACTCATCGTGGAGGATATTATTGACAGCGGGCTGACGCTTAGTTATTTAATTGACGTGCTGGAGCGCCGCAATGCGAAATCGGTTACGGTCGTAACCTTGTTCGATAAGCCTGCGCGCCGTACGGTCGATCTGCAAGCTGATTATACGGGATTCACGCTGCCGGACGAGTTTGTCGTCGGCTACGGTCTCGATTTCGCCGAAAAATACCGCAATCTTCCTTATATAGGTATTTTGAAGCCGCAGGTTTATGAGAAATAGCGGTAATGAAATAGCGATTCACCCGTACATGCCCTCTCCGTATACCTCTATTGTTATGGAAAGTCATGCTATGGTAAAATATTTTAAGCGTCTGAGAGGAGGTTGGGGATGAATCGGATCATCCGTAATACTGGTTTTTATTTAATTATCTTTTTGGTAACCGTTGGGATTTTTCAATTTATCAGCAGCCAAAATGACCCGAACGTTGAATTGCGATACGACGAGCTTCGGGCTGCGATTGAATCGGGCAATGTCAAAGAAATTAGCCTCAAGTATGAGAATCAAACGTATTATGTTACAGGTAAATATAATAACAAGCCTGCAGACGCGGAAACCGATCAGTTTGTATCAAGGATAGGGATCAGCGCGGAAGCGCAGATGCGCGAGTGGTCGGAAGAGTTCGGTTTTGCTTTAAGCAATAAAGAGATGGACCAGCCTAGCATTTGGCTGACGTTCCTTACTTCCATTATTCCGTTTATCATTATTTTCGTCCTGTTCTTCTTCTTAATGAATCAAGCTCAGGGCGGCGGCGGCAAAGTGATGAACTTTGGCAAGAGCAAGGCTCGCCTGTACAACGAAGAGAAGAAACGGATTACTTTCGAAGATGTGGCGGGGGCAGACGAGGAGAAGCAAGAGCTCGTTGAGGTCGTTGATTTCTTGAAGGATCCGCGTAAATTCAATCTCGTTGGCGCTCGCATACCGAAGGGCGTATTGCTTGTCGGTCCTCCGGGTACCGGTAAAACATTGCTGGCCCGTGCGGTTGCCGGCGAAGCGGGTGTGCCGTTCTTCAGCATCTCCGGCTCCGATTTCGTCGAAATGTTTGTCGGTGTCGGCGCATCGCGCGTACGCGATTTGTTCGAGAACGCGAAGAAGAACGCGCCTTGTATTATCTTTATCGATGAAATTGACGCGGTAGGCCGTCAGCGCGGCGCCGGACTCGGCGGCGGGCATGACGAACGCGAACAGACGCTCAACCAATTGCTCGTCGAGATGGACGGCTTTGGCGCAAATGAAGGCATCATTATCATTGCCGCAACGAACCGTCCGGACATACTTGACCCGGCACTCCTTCGTCCAGGCCGTTTCGACCGTCAAATTACGGTTGACCGTCCAGATGTGAAGGGCCGTGAAGCGGTACTTAAGGTACATGCCCGCAATAAGCCGTTGGCGAAGGATGTTAAGCTGGATGTCATCGCGAAGCGCACGACGGGCTTCAGCGGCGCGGATCTCGAGAATTTGCTCAACGAAGCGGCGCTTCTTGCCGCCCGCCGCAATAAGAAGGATATCGCCATGGTAGAGGTTGACGATGCCATTGACCGCGTTATCGTCGGTACGGAGAAGAAGAGCCGTGTCATCAGCGATCGCGAGAAAAGAATCGTTGCCTACCACGAGGCGGGACACACGATCGCAGGATTCTTCCTGGAGCATGCGGATACGGTGCACAAGGTTACCATCATTCCGCGCGGACGCGCCGGCGGCTACGTTATCATGCTGCCTAAGGAAGACCGTATGCTTGTGACGAAGCAGGAGCTGCTTGATAAAGTGTGCGGCTTGCTTGCTGGCCGCGTAGCGGAAGAGTTGTTCATCGGCGAGATCGGAACCGGCGCATACAGCGACTTTAAACAAGCTACAGGCATCGTGCGCAGCATGATCATGGAGTACGGAATGAGCGAGAAGCTGGGACCTATGCAGTTCGGCAGCTCGCAAGGACAGGTATTCCTGGGACGCGATATCGGACATGAACAGAACTACTCCGATGCGATCGCGTATGAGATTGACCAAGAGATGCAGAATTTTATTACAACCTGCTACGACCGTACGAAGAAGCTTCTTACGGAGAAGAGCAAGGAAATGCATCTGATTGCTCAGACGCTGCTTAGCGAAGAAACGCTTGAGCTTGAGCAAATCAAGAGCCTGATCGAGAAGGGTACGTTGAAAGGCAAAGAAGGCGGAGAAGGCGGTTCATCTTCGGAAACGCCGGCTGCCGATTCCACAGCGGAACCGCTCGTAGAGACGGTTGGAGACGTGAAGGTGCGTATTCAAACCCGTGATCAGGATGAACAGTCTCAAGGTCCTGTCCTTGAGAAACGCGATCTTCCTGAAGATCCGGACACCAAAGAGTAGGCCCACGACCCGCGAATGAAGCAAATAGTCGTTCCATTACTCAATGAGTAGGGGACGACTATTTTTTGCTTTATTAATGTTCGGATTTAGCCTATAATATGGATATAAACCTTTCAGCAAAAACTTGAAATCTAACGCGAAGGTTTATCTTTTTTGGCCAAAATATTACATACATGTTACACGTAAACGCAAATACTGATTATATGTAAGAAAACTTAACATCTAATCATTGACGTTTAATTTTTTGTAACTATAATGAAATAATAGCGGCCGGGAACAGCAAGAATAAGAAGGTAAACGGGGTTGCATTGCAGGCCAAAACAAAATTTAGTAAGGGAGAGCACACCAATGAAAAAGACATTTAGCTTAATGCTAGTGCTGGTCGTAGCACTGACGCTTGTGTTATCGGCATGCGGAGCGAAGACGAACAACGAGGGCGGAGCAGGCGCAAACACGAATACCAATAAAGATGAGGTCGCTTCGGACGAGACCGGCAAAGATTTCAGGATCGGGATGGTTACTGACGTTGGCGGCGTAAATGACAAGTCGTTTAACCAAAGCGCATGGGAAGCTCTTGAGAAAGTGAAGGCCGAGACTGGTGCACAAATAAAAGTACTGGAAAGTAAAGGCGACGCTGACATGGAGCCTAACCTGAACAGCTTCGTTAAAGAAGGCTTTGATCTGACTTGGGGTATCGGCTTCTTGTTTTTTGACGCGTTGACTAAGGTAGCGGCTGAGAACCCGGATTCCAAGCTTGCGGTTATCGACAGCGTTATTGAAGCGCCGAACGTGGCTTCCGTTACTTTCGCCGAGCATGAAGGCTCCTATCTAGTCGGCGTTGTTGCAGGCTTGATGACAAAAACGAATAAAATCGGGTTTGTAGGCGGCTTGGAGATTCCGGTTATCAAAAAATTTGAAGCCGGATTTAAAGCCGGGATTGCGGCCGTTAACCCGGACGCTAAGCTTGAAATCAACTATACGGGCGATTTCGGCAAGCCGGATCTTGGCAAACTGGCTGCAGCTACGATGTACGATGCCGGCGTCGATATTATTTTCCACGCAGCAGGCGGTACAGGTAACGGGGTATTCAACGAGGCGACTACACGTAAGAAGAACGGCGATGCGATTTGGGTTATCGGTGTAGATAAAGACCAATCGCTGGAATTTGGCGATGAAGTTACGCTTACTTCGATGATGAAGGGCGTAGATACGGCTGTTCATAAAGTATCCAAGGATCTGATCGCAGGCAATTGGGCCGGCGGAACTACACAAGAGCTAGGTTTGAAGGATGACGCGGTAGGCTTGCCGGAGACGTCGTCGAAGAATGTTCCTGCCGATGTACTGGCAAAGGTTGAAGAATATAAACAAAAAATCGTAAGCGGCGAAATTAAGGTGCCGACTGAATAGTTTCCGTCATCCAAAGGTATCCTTTGTGTGAGGATCGTTTGTCGATGTATCAGACAAGACCGGCTTCGGCCGGTCTTTATCCTTTTTTAAACGCATGAAAGTAAATGTTTTCCGGGGGAGATGATAAGGAATGGACCGGAGCTTGACAGCCGTACAGCTGAAAGGAATAACGAAGCGCTTTGGCAGCTTTGTTGCGAACGACTCGATTGATTTTGAGTTAAAGAAAGGCCAAATTCATGCCCTGCTTGGCGAGAATGGAGCAGGCAAGTCTACGCTTATGAACATTGTCTTCGGATTATATCAGCCTGAGGAAGGCGAAATTTGGGTTAATGGCCAGAAAACGGTAATTGATGGTGCCGCTAAGGCGATCGATCTTGGCATCGGTATGGTGCATCAGCATTTTAAGCTGGTACAGCCTTTCACGGTTGCAGAAAATATTGTGCTCGGCAATGAGCCTGTCAAAGGGCTGAAAATCGATTATAAGCTTGCAAATGAGAAGGTTCGGAACATATCCGAGCGCTATGGTTTGAAAGTAGATCCGCAGGTGCGGATTCAAGATATTACCGTTGGCATGCAGCAGCGGGTAGAGATATTAAAAACATTGTATCGCGGAGCGGAAATCATTATTTTCGACGAGCCTACCGCGGTGCTGACCGTACAAGAAATTGAGGAACTCATTGAAATCATTCGCAGCCTGGCGGCTGAGGGCAAGTCCATTATCATTATTACGCATAAGCTGAAGGAAGTAATGGCTCTTGCCGATATGGTGACCGTCATCAGGAGAGGCAAGGTCATTCGGACGCTCTCGACAGAGGAGACTAACGAACAGCAGCTTGCTGAGCTGATGGTTGGCCGTGACGTTAATTTTCAGGTCGAGAAGACAAAGCGCAAGGCGGGAGAAGTCGTGCTGTCGGTTGATTCCTTGCAAATGAAAGGCGAGCAGGGCAAGAACGCATTGAACGGCGTAAGCTTTGATGTGCGCTCTGGCGAAATCGTCGGGATCGCCGGCGTTGACGGTAATGGTCAAAGCGAGCTTATTTATGCGATTACGGGTATGCGCTCCGTCAGCGGGGGCAGCGTGAAGCTCAATGGACGGGATATCACGAATCGATCGCCGAGGGAGATTTCGGTGGCGGGCATCGGACATATTCCGGAAGACCGGCATAAGCATGGGCTTGTGCTTGATTTCACGCTTAGCGAGAACATGATACTCGGCAACTATTTTGAGCCTCAATATGGACGATATGGATTTATTGATTATGGGGCGATGGATAAGCTGGCGGACAAGCTGGTCGAGGAGTTCGATGTCCGGGCGTCGGGCATTGGGGCGCAAGCGCGGGCGTTGTCTGGCGGCAATCAGCAGAAAGCGATCATTGCGCGAGAGCTTCACAAAAATCCGGATCTGCTCATTGCGGTTCAACCGACTCGCGGTCTGGATATCGGAGCGATTGAATACGTCCATAAGCGTCTTGTGCAGGCCCGAAATGAAGGGAAAGCAATTCTGCTCGTATCCTTCGAGCTCGATGAGCTCTATGCGTTATCCGACCGCATTGCGGTCATGTATGAAGGCAGGCTGATGGGCGAAGTTGACGCGGAGAACAGAAATGACCAACAGCTGGGCCTCATGATGGCCGGCGATAAAACGGCGGCGGCTGTATCGGGGAAAGGGGGGTAGCGCGTGGAAACGATAAAGAAGGTTTTTAATAAATCGTCTATCCTTGTTCCGGCTATCGCGATCCTGCTTGGTTTAATGGTCGGAGCGATTGCGATGCTGGCCGGCGGTTATAATCCGTTATTGGCGTATTCCTCTTTGTTGGATAAGCTGTTCAGCAGCCCGTATAACATGGGGGAAGCCATTCGTGCGATTACGCCGCTTATTTTTACGGGCATTGCCGTTGCGTTTGCGTTCCGTACAGGCCTGTTCAACATTGGCGTCGAAGGACAATTCGTTATGGGGATGACGGGCGCGACAATCATAGGCGTAACGCTTGATTTGCCCTGGTACATTCATGCGCCGCTTGCCGTTATTACGGGCGCTTTATTCGGCGGGTTGTGGGCGGCCATAGCGGGAGTGCTGAAAGCGACGCGCGGCGTTAACGAGGTTATCTCTTCCATCATGCTGAACTGGATCGCTTTATTCTTATCGAACTATATTGTGGCGACGTATCTGGTGGAGAAAGGCCAGCAGAAGACAAGGCCCGTTCATGAATCCGCGATGCTGACGATCGATTGGCTGATCGAGCTGATGGATAAAGCGCGGATGCACTGGGGAACGTTTGTGGCCCTCATTTGCATCGCCGTCTTTTACATTCTGCTCTGGCGTACGAAGCAGGGCTTTGAGCTGCGGGCCGTCGGCCATAATCCCGATGCCGCCCAATACGCGGGGATGAACGTTAACCGAACGATAGTGAAATCCATGTTCATCAGCGGCGTATTCGCCGGGCTTGGAGGCGTATTCGAGATTTTGGGCGTATTCGGCTATCAGACGGTTATGGCCGCTTCATGGGGCTACGGTTTTGATGGCATAGCGGTCGCTTTGCTGGGCGGCAATACGCCGGTCGGCGTACTGTTGGGCGCCATCCTGTTCGGCGGACTGAACTACGGCTCAACCGGCATGAGCTTCGGCGCGGGCGTTCCGTCCGAGGTAGTCCGGATCGTAATCGGTTCGGTCATTTTCTTCGTTGCTTCGCACGGTCTTGTGAAATGGTTCATCAAGCCTTTCTTTATAAAACGCGCGGACAAGCGGAAGGAGGCGGTGTAGCATGAACGTGTTAGAGGTCATTGGGCAGCTTATCAATGTCACGCTTGTATTCTCCACCGCATTAATTTTCACGGCGCTCGGAGGCATGTACTCGGAGCGGTCCGGCGTCGTCAATATCGGGCTGGAAGGCCTGATGGTATCCGGCGCATTTGCCGCTGCGGTCATGACGGATTACGCAAGCCAAGCAGGGCTTGCGGCTTCCGCTCCTTGGGTCGGATTTATGGCGGCGGCGATTTACGGCGTATTGGTTGCGCTGCTTCATGCGGTATCCACAATTACGTTCCGGGCGGATCAGACCGTTGTCGGGGTGGTCATTAACATCTTCGCGCTTGGTTTAGCCATCTATTTAACCAAAAGCTTGTATGAGGGCTCCGGCCAAACGCCGCAGCTTGCGTACGTGTTCGATAAATGGGCGATTCCGGTGCTGAAGGATATTCCATTGCTCGGCAAAGCATTCTTTACGGCTTATCCGACGACGTACATCGTAATCGCGATTGCGGTCATCAGCTACTTTGTCCTGTTCCGTACGCCGTTCGGCCTGAGGCTGCGCGCGGTAGGCGAGCATCCAAGCTCGGCGGATACGGTCGGGATCAGCGTAACGAAGTATCGTTATATCGGCGTTCTGCTTAGCGGCGCTTTGGCCGGTCTCGGCGGGGCAACCATTACGCTGACGACGACAAGCAGCTTTGCTCATAACACGATTTCCGGACAAGGCTTTATTGCGCTGGCCGCGCTGATCTTCGGCAAATGGAATCCGCTTGGCGTCGTTGGAGCGGCCTTGTTCTTCGGACTTGCTCAGGCGCTTCGTAATTTCGCGCAGCTGTTTGAGTTCTCGAAGCAAATTCCGGTTGAGTTTTTCTACATGCTTCCATACGTGCTGACGCTTATTGTGCTTGCAGGAGCGGTGGGACGTTCCAATGCGCCTTCCGCGCTTGGACAGCCGTATGACCCGGCCAAACGGTAGAGTTTAGCTTATATAAGGCTTCGTTTCGAATACGGAACGGAGCCTTTTGTCAATATAATCCATTATAAGTTTAGCGCTTTATAACGGGTTTTATTTCACCGTCAAACGACGGCGTGCTTTGACAAGGACGCTGCAAATCGTTTCTGCAGGAATTCTAAGAATTTATAAGTTTCACACTTATTCGTACTTAGAATTCACCGCGAAACGTTAGCTTTTGCCGCCAATGGACGGCGATAGCCGTTTCCGCTTTGATTATTTTGAAATTGCACCCGATAATGGCCTTTAATACATTGACAGTAGCATCTGCCAAGTGTAAATTAAATCTTAATCAAATGAATTTATGCCTTTTGGTTTAAACTATAGGCAAGCGACTTTCTAAGTTTGTGCATCAATTCACAAAGTCGAGCTTGCCGGAATTCGGAATGGGTCTTTAGGCCCATCCCTCACAAGAGGAGAGGATCTATTGTGGAAGCACTGGCACTGGAACGCAAAGCGGAACAAAACCGTGAGCTGCGTGAACGGCTGTTGCAGTTGAAGAAAGAGCGGAATGCAATCATTTTAGCGCATTATTATCAACGGGATGAAATTCAAGAGGTGGCTGATTTCCGCGGGGACTCCTTCCTGCTTGCACAGAAGGCCGCGCAGACGGATGCCGACGTCATTGTTTTTTGCGGCGTTCATTTTATGGGCGAGAGCGCAAAGATTTTAGCACCAAATAAAACGGTCATCATTCCTGACGAGCGTGCGGGCTGCCCGATGGCCGACATGGTTAACGTGGACGGCCTGCGCAAGCTGAAGGCGCAGCATCCGAACGCGAAGGTTGTAACATACATCAATTCGTCGGCAGAGATTAAAGCGGAGACGGACATTTGCTGTACCTCGGCGAATGCGGTTAAAGTTGTTAATTCGGTTGAAGGCGATGAGGTTATTTGGGTACCGGACAAAAATCTGGGTCATTACGTGCAGCAGAATACCGATAAAAAAATGATTATTTGGGAAGGTTACTGCAACACGCACGACATGTTAACCGTCAAAGATGTAGAAGAAATGAAAGCGAAATATCCGAACGCGCAATTTGTCGTTCACCCGGAATGCCGCCCGGAGGTTGTAGAATTAGGCGATTTTGTCGGCAGCACAACCGCCATCATTAAATATTGCAAGGAATCCGATTGCAAGGAATTCATTGTCGGGACTGAGGATGGAACCGGTTATCAACTGAGACTGGACAGCCCGGACAAAACCTTCCATTTTGCATCCAAATACTTGGTTTGCCCGAACATGAAGGTGAATAATTTGAAGAAGCTCGTGAAATGCCTGGAAACGATGCAGCCTCAAATTTATGTACCGCCGCATGTTGCGGATCAAGCTCGCAAGTCCTTGGAGCGCATGCTGCTCGTGAAGTAGCATATGCTGCTTCTTATGTATAATTTGGAGGGGCCACGATGATTCCTAGATATTTAGTCGATGTAAAGCTGGATGAGCTGCCTGTTATTGAAAAGGATGTCATCGTTATCGGGGCCGGCATTGCCGGTCTTTTTACCGCTATACGGGCAAGTGAGCATAACTCTGTCCTTATGATTACAAAGAAATCATTGATGGACAGCAATACGCGTTACGCCCAGGGGGGTATTGCCGCCGTCATTTCGGACGAGGATTCGCCGGCCTATCACAGGCAGGATACCTTGATCGCGGGGGCAGGCTTATGCTCGGACGAAGCGGTGGACGTGCTTGTGCATGAAGGTCCGAAAGGCGTACGCAGTCTGATTCAGATGGGTACGCAGTTCGATGTGGAGAATGGCGAGTTTGCGCTGACGAAGGAAGGTGCGCACAGCCAGCGGCGTATTTTGCATGCAAACGGCGATGCGACGGGGTTCGAGATCGTGCGAGCTTTGTCGGAAACCGCGGTTGCTAACCCGAAAATTGAAGTATGGGACGATCATTTTGTCATTGATTTGGTTACGGATGAAGGCGAGTGCTGCGGCGTTATCTTACAGAAGCCGGGCGGCCAACGGTTGTTCGTTAAAGGGAAAGCCACCATTCTAAGCTCCGGCGGCGCCGGCCAGTTGTATCGGTACACAACCAATCCGGAGGTTGCGACTGGAGACGGCATCGCAATGGCTTACCGGGCAGGAGCCTTTATCCGTGACGTGGAGTTTATTCAATTCCACCCGACCGCTTTGTGTTATCCGGGCGCGCCGCGCTTCCTGATCTCGGAGGCCGTTCGTGGCGAAGGGGCGGTTCTGCGCAATATCAAAGGAGAGCGCTTCATGGAGCGTTACCATGAGCAGCTAGAGCTTGCGCCGCGCGACGTAGTGGCGAGGGCGATTGTCAGCGAGATGGAGGAGACGAAGTCGACGTTCGTCTACATCGACATTACGCATGAGTCTGCGGAGATGGTGAAGCATCGTTTTCCTACTATATATGAATACTGTTTGAAATACGGACTGGATCTAACCTCGGACTGGATTCCGGTTGCGCCTGCGATGCACTACATGATGGGCGGCGTTAAAACCGATCTTAACGGGGAAACGAACATCAAACGATTGTTTGCTTGCGGAGAGGTTTCTTCAACAGGCGTGCATGGCGCCAATCGTCTCGCCAGCAACTCGCTGTCCGAAGCGATCGTATTCGGCAGACGAATCGTGAAGCGCATCGATGAATTAGCGGCTCTGGAAGCGGAGCCAAGCATTCAATATGAAAGCGAGCGGGTCTCGACGCAGGTTCAAGCGGTAGTGGAGAGAAGGCTGAAGCTGCAAAAAATAATGGTTCGATACGTGGGTCTGCGGCGTGATGCGAAGGGGCTTGCTAAAGGGCTTGAGGAGCTGAAGCGTCAGCTTCCGATCTATCAATCGATTTTATCGGAGCGCGAAGAATATGAATTCGCGAATTTGCTTACCTGCGCGATGCTGACGACGCAATCGGCTCTGCAGCGGGAGGAAAGCCGCGGGGCGCATTACCGGGAGGACTTCCCGGCACGCGACGATTTAATGTGGAGAAAGCATACGGTGCTGCACCGGCTGAGCGGATTGACGGAGGAGCGGATAGAAGATGTATGAATGGACAGCAGGCGGATATGATGCGGCCGTACGCGAGCAAATTCGCGGATGGCTTGCCGAGGACGTAGGAAGCGGAGACGTAACGACCGAGACGACGATTCCGAGGGACTCGCGGTCAAAAGCGGTTATCCATGTGAAGGAAAGCGGCGTTATCGCGGGCTTACCGGTAGCGAAGCTGGTTTTTGACGTGGTAGATCCGTCTCTTGTATTTGAAGCAAAAGTGCAGGATGGCGACCAGGTCGACAAAGGAAATGTTATTGCCGTGGTTGAAGGCAGCACGCACAGTCTTCTTATCGGCGAACGTTTGGCGCTCAACTTGATGCAGCGGCTGTCCGGCATTGCGACGAAGACGAACGCATTTGTAAATGCGCTTGAAGGACTGCCGGTCCGTCTTGTCGATACGCGCAAAACTACGCCGGGTCACCGTTTGCTGGAAAAGTATGCGGTGCGTGTCGGCGGCGGATCGAATCACCGCTTCGGATTATATGACGCGGTAATGATCAAAGACAATCATATTAAGGGCGCAGGCGGAATTAAAGCCGCTGTGGAAGCGGCGCGTCACAAAATCCCGCATACGATGAAGATCGAAGTGGAGACGGAATCATTCGAGCAGGTGGATGAAGCGATCGCGTGCGGAGCGGACATCATCATGCTCGATAATATGACGGCTGCAATGATGAAGAATGCGGTTGCGCGTATTAAACATGCGGCCCCTCATGTTATTGTAGAGGCTTCAGGCGGCGTAACGCTGGAGACGGTACGAGGAATCGCGGAAAGCGGCGTCGATGTCATATCCGTCGGCGGATTGACGTACTCGTTCCAAGCGCTGGATATCAGTCTGGATTTAAATGCGAAGAAGGGCGGCGATTCATTATGATCCTCGTCATTGATGTCGGAAATACGAATATCGTGCTGGGCATATACAAGGGTAAAGAGCTGCTGCATCATTGGCGGTTAAGCACAAACCGTTCGGCTACCGTAGATGAATACGGCATGAATATTCATAATCTGTTTCATTACGCCGGCGTTAAGCTGGATCAGATGGACGGCGTTATTATCTCATCGGTGGTTCCTCCTCTGATGCGTACGTTAGAGCAGCTTTGTCTCAAATATTTGCGCAAGACGCCTCTTGTAGTCGGTCCTGGCGTGAAAACAGGCTTGAACATCCGATACGAAAACCCTCGCGAGGTAGGCGCTGACCGAATCGTCAATTCTGTAGCAGGAATCGTGAAATACGGGACCCCGCTCATTGTCGTTGATTTTGGCACGGCCACAACCTTTGATTACATAGATGAAGGCGGCAATTATTTGGGCGGCGCGATTGTTCCGGGAATCGGGATTTCAACGGAAGCGCTGTATCAGAGAGCGGCTAAGCTGCCACGGATAGAGCTCATGAAGCCGAAGAGCGTCATTGGCAGAAATCCGGTAACCTCGATGCAAGCGGGTATTATTTTTGGTTATGCTGGGCAGGTTGATGGTATCGTAAGACGGATTCGGGCGGAATTCGGGGTAACGCCGCGCGTTATTGCAACCGGCGGCTTAGCGGAGTTAATTGCGGCTGAATCGGAAACGATAGAAGAGGTTGATCCGCTTCTGACGCTTGAAGGCTTACGAATAATATATGAACGCAATCAGGAGGGAATGTGATGGAAGAGCAGCTGAAGGACGTGCTTGTGCGGGGAACGGCTTGGGATGGCAAAATCCGCGTATTTGCGGCCTGTACAACTGAGCTTGTAGAGGATCATCGGCAGCGTCACGGCACGTATCCGACGGCAACCGCGGCTTTGGGACGCACGTTGACGGCTGGTGTGATTATGGGCGCTATGCTGAAAGGCGACGAGAAGCTTATGATCCAGGTAAAAGGCGATGGTCCGCTTGGCCAAATCGTCGTCGATGCGAACGCGAACGGCGAGGTCCGCGGCTATGTTGATCACCCTCAGGTTCATTTGCCGAGCAACGCGCAGGGGAAGCTGGATGTCGCGGGGGCTGTCGGCCGGAACGGGCATATCCATATTACGAAGGATTTAGGGATGAAGGATCCTTATCGCGGGAGCACTCCGATTGTTTCGGGCGAGCTTGGCGAGGACTTCACTTATTATTTCGCCGTGTCGGAGCAGACGCCGTCTGCTGTGGGACTGGGGGTACTGGTCGACACGGATAATTCCGTCATTCATGCCGGCGGGTTTATCGTGCAATTGATGCCGGGTCTAACGGATGAGGAGATTACAAGGCTCGAGCAGGCGATCGGCACGCTGCCTCCGGTAACGGCGCTGCTGGATCAAGGAGAGACGCCTGAAGGGATTTTGCGATGGATCGTCGGCGACGATTTGCAAATCTTGGACACGATGCATTTATCGCGCAAGAGCGGCAGCACAAGGGAACGCATAGAGCAAACGCTGCTCAGTCTGGGCGAACATGAGCTAAAGCAAATCATAGAAGAAGACGGTAAAGCGGAAGTCGTTTGTCAATTTAGCAACGATGTGCACACCTTTGACCGGGAGCAGCTCGAGCTGCTGCTCGCTCAAGCGAAACCGAAGCCGATCCAATAAATCGGAGGCAATAGGGCAATGAGGAAATACGAGGCGCTGAAGGCGGTTATTATCCTGCAAGCCGTATGTATGGTTGTTTTGACAGTCGTAGTTGTCATTAAAGCATGGCCGAATGAACATGCGCCTGCGAATGTCGGCAATGAAGGTAAGCCTGCTGCAACCGGGAGGCCTAATCCCGTTCCTAAGCCGAATGGGGACGCCGTTGCCAGAGTTGGCGCGGATGTGATTACAGCCGAAGAGCTTGAGGAAGAGCTGTATAGGCAGCATGGCGACACCGTTTTAAGAACGATGATGGTACACAAAGCGATTGAACTCGAAGCGGAAGCCGCGAAGCTTCACGTGCTGCCGGAAGAGCTTGACCGCGAGCTGGAGAACATGATGGAGGGCTACGAAAGTGAAGAGCGCTTCCTCGAGGTTATGCGGGGGCAGCTGGGCCTCTCTAAGGAGCAGCTGTTGGCTGATTTGCGTTACAAGCTTCTGCTTGAGAAAATAGCCGTCCGCAGCGTTAATGTAACCGATAAGGAGATTGACCGGTACATCGAGGAGCATCCGGAGGAATTTAGCGCAAAGGAGCAGCTTCATCTCAAATGGATTTTAACCGAATCCGAACGGGAAGCGGACTCACTGCTGCAGCTGCTAGTGGCTGGCGGGGATTTTGATTTGCTTGCGCGTACCTACTCCATGGATTCGTATACGGCGGATACAGGCGGTGATCTCGGACTGATTGATGCGGATGACCCGTTCTACGACCCGGAAATGTTGGAAACGGCAAGCCGGCTGCAAATCGCGGAAACGGCCGGACCGATTCAGGTGGATGGCGGTTACGCCATTATCCGCTTGGTAGAGAGACAGACGACGACGGGTCTCAGCGGGCAAAGGCTTCATGATACCGTACGGAAGCAGCTGGCGCTTGAGAGAGCTGATTCTTTAAATGTGCTGGAGGACAAGCTTCTAACGAAATATGAAGCAGTCAAAACGGAATAATTACACAGATGATATCGGGTTTTCCTTCATAGCGGAAAGTCACTATTGACAACGGATACAAGACATTGTTAAGATGTAATTAGCGAAAACCAACTGAATTAGTCGGAATAAGGAGGCTTTTATATCCATGGCTAGAATTGTGCAAAGCGTTACAGAACTTATCGGGGATACTCCACTTGTTCGTTTGAATCGTCTCGTACCTGAAGGCAGTGCGGAAGTCTATGTGAAGCTTGAATATCAAAATCCGGGCGCAAGCGTAAAGGACCGCATCGCTATCAGCATGATTGAGGTAGCGGAGCAAGAAGGAGTTCTCAAACCGGGCGATACGATTATCGAGCCTACAAGCGGCAACACGGGAATCGGCCTTGCACTTGTAGCGGCAGCCAAAGGCTACAAGGCGATTCTGGTTATGCCGGAAACCATGAGCATGGAGCGCCGCAACCTGCTTCGCGCTTACGGCGCTGAGCTTGTATTGACGCCAGGCTCCGAGGGAATGAACGGCGCGGTTCGCAAAGCGGAAGAACTCGCTGCAGAGAATCCGTCCTACTTCCTGCCGCAGCAGTTCAAGAACCAAGCGAACGTGAAGATCCACCGCGAGACAACCGGTCCGGAAATCGTGGAAGCGATCAATTCGCTTGACGGCAAATTGGATGCATTCGTTGCCGGTATCGGCACAGGCGGAACGATTTCGGGCGCCGGCGAAGTGCTGAAGAAGAACTTCGAAGGCATTAAGATTTATGCGGTTGAGCCGGCTGCGTCCCCAATCCTGTCGGGCGGCAAGCCAGGGCCTCACAAGATTCAAGGGATCGGCGCTAACTTTGTGCCTGATATTTTGAACCGTGAGATTTATGACGGCGTTATTACGATCGAGAACGAAGAAGCGTTCGAATACGCACGCCGCGCAGCGAAAGAAGAAGGAATCCTTTGCGGCATTTCCTCCGGCGCAGCGATTTATGCAGCGCTGCAGGTGGCGAAGGAGCTTGGCGCCGGCAAACGTGTCGTGGCGATCGTTCCAAGTAACGGCGAACGTTACCTTTCCACGCCGTTGTTCAACTTTGAAAACTAGCAGCAGGCCAATATCGGAAAGCCTTTCATTCCTCGGGATGGAAGGCTTTCTTTTTGCCGCGCAGTTTTGTATACTGAGCAAAATAAGTCAAGCTATCGGGGGTTGAAGGTGATGGTCACCGCTTTGGAGCAGTGGATTCGGTGGCACGCCGAACGGCAATATACGACGCTGCCTATCTTGAAGGAGCTGCCGTTTCAATGGAAGGGACGGACGAGCGTTACGTCCTGGGAAGAAGTATGGCAGGATGCATCTCCCTATGCATTTGTGCTGGAGAGCGGGAAGGCTGGCCGGTATACCTATTTGGGTCTGCACCCGGATGGCGTAATTAGAGGGAAAGGGCAAGCGGCGGAATCGGTGCAGTTCGAGTTGCTCGAAGGACAGACGAGACGGCAGTGGCGAGGCAAGCCGCTAGAGGTTGTGCGGGAGTGGATGAGCGGTCACCGCGGTCCAAGGCTTGATGGAGGACCGAAGTGGATTGGCGGCTGCGCCGGCTTCTGGAGCTATGACGTCATACGGTCAATTGAACGTCTGCCGTCCCATGCCAGAGATGATACGAATATACCGGACTATCTTTTTATGCTGATGAACGAGCTGTGGATTGTTGATCATGAGCAGGCGAAAGTTTACTGCGTCGTCCATTCCGCTATTGATCCGGAAGCAAACGAGAACGAGCTGCGAGCAACGTATGAGCGTGCGCTGTCGAGGGCTGAAGGGATGAGCGACTATTGGCTTACCTGGTTTGAAGCGAGCGAAGCGCAGGAGAAGGCTGACAAGCTTCGCGCGGAGCGCCTGAGGCTGACGGAAGGTGATCTGCTTCAAATGGACGTCGAAACGATGACGGGGCTAACGTCGCCGTTCACGAAGGAGGCGTATATGGACGCTGTGCGGCGCATCCGGCGGTACATCGAACAGGGTGACGTTTTTCAGGTCAATCTGTCAGTCCGTCAGAGCCGGGCAACCGCGATATCCCCGGAGGAGCTGTATGAATGGCTGCGGCTGTTCAATCCATCGCCGTATATGGGCTTTCTGCGCTGTCCCGACTTTCAGCTCGTATCGGCTTCGCCGGAGCTGCTCGTCGAGCTCGGCGGGGATAAGCTCGTAACGCGCCCAATCGCTGGCACGAGGCGGCGCGGGCGGACGGAAGAGGAGGATTTGCGCCTTGCCGAGGAGCTGCGCTCGAACGAGAAGGAGAGAGCCGAGCATATTATGCTCGTCGATTTGGAGCGGAACGACCTTGGACGCATATCGGCTTACGGAACGGTTAAAGTAGAGGAGCTTATGGTCATCGAGCAGTACTCGCATGTCATGCATCTCGTCTCCCAGGTAGAGGGACGATTGGCGGAAGGGAAAGACGCTTATGATGTCATTGCGGCGACTTTTCCGGGAGGAACGATTACCGGGGCTCCGAAGATCCGCACGATGGAAATTATCGAAGAGCTGGAACCCGTGCGAAGAGGCCCCTATACCGGCTCTCTGGGGTGGATTGACTACAATGGCGATATGGAATTTAATATTATTATACGAACGATGACCGTACAGGACGGAGTCGTACATGTTCAAGCGGGAGCGGGCATCGTGATCGATTCCGAACCCGAGCGGGAATATAAGGAGTCCTTGAACAAGGCGAAGGCGTTATGGAAGGCCATGCAATACAGTGAACGGTTCGCTTCGGGCGAACGAATAACGGAAGCCGATAAAGGGGGAGCGTTACAATGATACTCGTAATCGATAATTATGATTCTTTCACGTACAACCTGGTGCAATATTTAGGAGAGCTTGGAGAAGAAATTACGGTGAAACGCAATGACGAGATCGATTTGGCCGGCATAGAAGCGTTAGCGCCGGATCATATTCTCATATCGCCAGGGCCTTGCTCACCGAACGAAGCGGGTATCAGTCTGTCGCTTATCGAGCATTTTAAAGGAAAGATTCCGATTTTCGGCGTATGTCTCGGTCATCAATCGATCGGACAAGCGTTCGGCGGGGAGGTCGTGCGGGCAGAAAAGCTGATGCATGGCAAAACGTCGGAAATCCATCATGCCGGCAAATCGATTTTTGCGGGCATGCCGTCGCCGTTCACCGCTACTCGCTATCATTCCCTGATCGTCCGCCGCGAGACGCTGCCTGACTGCCTGGAGATTACAGCGGAAACCGTTGAAGGCGAAATTATGGGCCTGCGTCACAAGGAATATGCCATTGAAGGGGTGCAGTTCCACCCGGAATCGATTATAACGGAGCACGGACTGACGATGCTTCGTAATTTCTTGCAAGCTCGGACGGGCGAGGCGCGATGATCGTCGCGCTGAACGGCTCCGTTAAGGATGCAAGCGAAGCCGTGATCTCTGTATATGATCACGGTTTTTTGTACGGTATCGGTTTATTTGAAACCTTCCGCACCTATAAGGGAAAGCCTTATTTGCTGGATCGTCATCTGAGTCGTCTGCACTCGGGCTGCGAGCAGCTTGGCATTACCTATCGCGCCGATCTTGACGGAATCACCGCTCTCGTAAGGGAGCTGCTCGCCGCGAACGGGTTGGAGGACGGTTACGTGCGCCTGACGGTAAGCGCAGGCGAAGGCGAGCTTGGTTTGCCTGCAGGCGATTATGAGCAGCCAAGCGAGCTGCTCCTTGTCAAAGCGCTGCCTGCCGTTTCGGAAGCGGCGCATCTGCGCGGGAAGGAGCTGCGGCTGCTAAGGACGCTTCGCAATACGCCGGAAGGCGAGACCCGGTTCAAATCGCTTCAATATATGAACAATATCATTGCGAAGCGAGAGCTTCTCGCCAGCGGCGCTTCGCCGGGGGCGGAAGGGGTAATGCTCAGCCGGGACGGATGGCTGACGGAAGGGATTGTCAGCAATTTATTCTTTGTTCAGGCTGGCGTTGTTTATACCCCTTCCATCGCCACGGGAATTTTGCCCGGGATTACGCGGGCGAAAGTACTGGAGCTTGCCCGGGAAACGGGCTATGAGACGAAGGAAGGGCTGTACAGCTGGGAGCGGCTGCTTGAATCCGATGAAATATGGTTAACCAATTCGATTCAAGAGCTCGTGCCGGTTACGTCCTTAACGGATATGGATGGTCGAAGCACGGCCATCGGTCCCTCGGAAGCGGGCCCAATCACGAAGCGGCTGTTATCGTTATACCGGGAAACTACGAAATATAAGGAGCAATTATGAATATGGCATGGAAGCTGCAGCGATAAATAAGGATGGCGGTGATCTGACATGAACCGGAAACCAGAATTCCGAAAGCGAACTTATGACCTGGGCAGCGGGGTGACTCTCGTACTGGGTGAACGCACCTTAATTATGGGAATATTGAATGCGACTCCGGATTCCTTCTCCGACGGCGGTCGTTATAACCAAGTGGACGCAGCGGTCGCGCATGCGCGTGCGATGGTGAAGGAAGGCGCCGATCTGCTGGATATCGGCGGCGAATCGACAAGGCCCGGCTTCGAGCCCGTGCCGCTGGAGGAGGAGCTTCGGCGAATCCTGCCCGTCATACGTGCCGTACGCGAAGCGCTGCCGCACGTGCCGTTGTCGATCGACACGTACAAAGCCGAAGCCGCACGCCAAGCTTTGGAAGCCGGCGCGCATATCATCAACGACATCTGGGGTCTGAAGGGCGACCCCAACATGGCCGCAGTCGCGGCCGAATATGGCTGTCCCGTTATACTCAGCCATAACCGCCACGCCCGGGACTATAACGACCTTGTCCCGGACGTGCTCGCCGACCTGCAGGGCAGCGTCGCCATCGCACGCACAGCCGGCGTCG
This sequence comes from Paenibacillus harenae DSM 16969, assembly GCF_000422465.1. Lineage (GTDB taxonomy): Bacteria > Bacillota > Bacilli > Paenibacillales > Paenibacillaceae > Pristimantibacillus > Pristimantibacillus harenae. The sequence goes on from NZ_AULV01000021.1 coordinate 71,283, forward strand.
CCGAAGACCGGGTGTGGCTGGACCCCGGCATCGGCTTCGCCAAGAACCACGACGACAACCTCGAGCTGCTCGGCCGTCTGTCTGAACTGACCGCGCTCGGCTATCCGGTGCTGCTGGGCACCTCGCGCAAGCGGTTCATCCGGCAGACGCTGAACCTGCCGGTGGAAGAGCTTGCCGAGGGGACGGCTGCGACCGTCGCCCTCGGCATCGCGCATGGCTGCCAGATCATGCGCGTGCACGACGTCCGCGCGATGAAGCGGACCGCGCTGATGGCGGACGCGATTATGTACCGCAGCTAGCCGATGGCCAGCTTCCGAATTTGAAAAATTTTCATTGATACGAGCTTATGCCGCTTAAGGAGGCGCTGACCAGGGCTGAATAAAGAGCTTACGGACCATGCACGGCGTCTGCCATAAAGCTGTACGGATTGGAGAGAGAATCAAATGGATACGATGATGATTAAAGGAATGAAATTTTACGGCTACCACGGCGTTTTCCCGGAGGAGAATAAGCTGGGCCAGCAGTTTTACATCGATATTGAGCTGCGTATGGACTTGGAGAAAGCTGCGCAAACGGACGACCTCAGCTATACGGTTAATTACGCGGACATCCATGCTTTTGCGAAAAAAATCGTCGAAGGGCCGCCGTTTAAATTAATCGAGGCCTTAACGGGTCACATTGCATCGCGGGTTTTGGAAGCTTATACTATGGTAAATGAAGTGACGGTTCGAGTAACGAAGCCGCATCCGCCGTTCGACATCCATTTTGACGGAGTCACGGTTGAGCTGCGCAGAAAGCGGGACGCAGATGGACGAACAATTCCCGCCTGACGGCGCTTGGACGGAAGCTTATATCGCATTAGGCTCTAATATAGGCGATCGCGAGCAGCTGCTGCGGGAAGCGATCTTGCTGATTGACCAGCATTCTGCCATCGAGGTAAGCAGAGCATCGGGCATTTACGAGACCGATCCGGTCGGTTATACGGATCAGCCCGCTTTTCTCAACATGGCACTGGCTGTAAGGACGATGCTGCCGCCTGTGGAGCTGCTTCGCCGGCTTCTGGCCTTCGAGCAGCAGTTGGGCCGCGTCAGGCACATACGTTGGGGACCGAGAACCATTGACCTCGATCTTCTCCTATATCATAATGTCAGAATGGATCAAGAGGAGCTGACGCTGCCGCATCCGCGCATGATGGAACGGTCGTTCGTTCTCGTGCCGCTGCATGATGTGCTGGAACCCGGGCATCCTCTGCAGGAGCAAGTGAAGGCAGCGTCCGAAGCGGCGCTTCGGGACGGAAAGGAAGGCATTACGTTATGGAAAACAATCAATTGGCGCAGCGCGTCAGAGCCTTTCGGAAACTGAAGGGTTATACTCAGCAAGAGCTGGCCAAGGAGCTTGGCGTATCGGTGGCCGTTCTCGGCTCACTTGAGCGCGGGACGAGGAAGACAGACCCTAAGCTGTTGGGTCACATTGCCAAAACATTAGGAATCAGTTATGAAGAACTGATGTCCATTGATCGTGAATAGGTTAAATAAAGCAGAAGAGGAGCAAGGAGCGACATGCTGAAAATCGGAGACATCGAGATGAAGAACAGAGTGGTGCTGGCGCCGATGGCAGGCGTGTGCAACCCGGCTTTTCGATTAATTGCCAAAGAATTCGGAACAGGTCTTGTATGCGCGGAAATGGTCAGCGACAAGGCGATTTTACACGGGAACAAGCGAACGATGGAGATGCTGTTCGTCGATGAGCGCGAGAAGCCGCTTAGTCTGCAAATTTTCGGAGGCGACCGGGAATCGCTGGTGGAAGCCGCGAAGGTTGTCGATCAGCAGACCAATGCGGATATTATCGATATCAATATGGGCTGCCCGGTGCCGAAGGTGACGAAATGCGATGCGGGCGCGCGCTGGCTGCTGGACCCGAATAAAATTTACGAGATGGTGTCGTCGGTCGTGGATGCCGTACAGAAGCCGGTAACGGTGAAAATGCGCATCGGCTGGGACGACGAGCACATCTATGCCGTTCAGAACGCGCAAGCCGTTGAGCGCGCAGGCGGCAAAGCGGTCAGCGTACATGGACGTACGCGCGAACAGTTGTATACGGGCAAGGCGAATTGGGACATTATAAAGGATGTTAAGGATGCGGTATCCATCCCTGTAATTGGAAACGGCGACGTATTCTCCCCGGAAGACGCGAAGCGGCTTCTGGAGCATACGGGCTGCGACGGCGTGATGATCGGCCGCGGTGCGCTCGGCAATCCATGGATGCTGTACCGGACCATCCAATATTTGACGAACGGAGAACTGCTCTCGGACCCGTCGCCGCGCGAGAAGATAGAGGTGGCTATCCTGCATCTGAACCGGTTAATCGCCCTGAAGAATGAAGCGGTAGCTGTACGCGAGATGCGCAAGCATCTGGCTTGGTATCTGAAGGGATTGCCCGGCGGTGCCCGCGTGAAGGATGTTATTATGGAAGAAACGGGTCGTGACCGCATGGTAGCGATCTTGGAGAACTACGTCCGGTCCCTAGAAGAGGATACGGAATTTCAACCGGGGAGTGCCGCTTCTTCAGGCGGGAAATCGTCCGCTGCGGAAGAGATTGCCTACTGATTTGCATAGATCGGCGGCGAATGCATGCGTGCGGCAAGTGTTATCCGACATCATTCGACACAAGCCGCTTCTACGCGGCTTCTGTTTCGCCCAGGAACAATGAAACGGTTTCACTGGTTCGTCTGGCTTTGATTGACATTCAGGATACCTTGCAATATAATCTTGCAATATAATCTAACCTCACATCACGGGCGCGCTTCCAACGGCTCTAGGTATGATGGCAATGAAGCGTAATATATTAGGTATCAGTGAATTCATACAAGGTATGAAAATAAGTCACACGACAGGAGAATCGGAAAGATGAACGATAAGCAAATCATTCTGACTCAAGAAGGGCTGCGAAAGCTCGAAGATGAATTAGAGAACCTGAAGTCAGTCAAGCGTCGTGAAGTGGCGGAGCGAATAAAGATAGCGATCGGTTACGGTGATATCAGTGAGAATTCGGAATACGAGGACGCCAAGAACGAGCAAGCTTTTATTGAAGGCCGCATCATAACCCTTGAGAAAATGCTGCGTAACGCGCGCATTATAAATAACGATGATATTGATATTGATACGGTGAGCATTGGTTCGATCGTAACGGTCGAGGATCTCGAGTTTGGCGATACGATGGAATACTCCATTGTAGGCACGGCCGAATCTGACCCGCTGCAAAACAAAATTTCGAACGAGAGCCCTGTCGGCAAAGCCATTTTGGGCAAGAAGAAGGGTACTGTCGTCGAAGTCAGCGTACCGGTCGGCATCATTCAATACAAAATTCTCGATATCAAAAAATAAGGTTTGCTAGGGTACGGATCGGAAAGCTTCCTTGTTGGAAGCTTTTTGAACGTTAACGAGCGTATCAAGGAGATGAAGAAGTGGAACATGAGAATAACAACGAGCAGGAGCTGAGCGAGCTTCTGCAAATTCGCAGAGACAAGCTGGATGAGCTTCGGGCACTAGGGGTAGACCCTTTCGGACGGAAATTCGAACGCACTCATAACGCAAGAGATATTGTACAAGCATACGAAGCGGCGTCGAAGGAAGAGCTGGAAACGCAGGCGGTGAAGGTTAGCATCGCAGGTCGCATTATGCAAAAGCGCGGCATGGGGAAAGCGGGCTTTGCCCACATCCAGGATTTGAGCGGAAAAATTCAAATCTACGTACGGAAGGACACCGTCGAAGAGTATAAATTTGCAGCATTCGATTTGCTTGATATCGGCGATATTGTCGGCGTTCACGGCGTCGTTTTCAAGACGAATACAGGCGAGGTATCGGTCAAAGCGCTTGATGTCGAGGTGCTGACGAAGTCCTTGCTTCCTTTGCCTGACAAGTATCACGGCCTGAAGGATGTTGAGCTCCGTTACCGCCAGCGGTATGTGGACTTGATCGTTAACCCGGACGTACAGCAAACCTTTATTACCCGTTCCAAAATCGTTCAATCCATGCGCCGCTACCTGGATTCCCGCGGCTACTTGGAGGTTGAGACGCCGACGCTGCATGCGATTGCCGGCGGGGCGGCAGCCAAACCGTTCATCACGCACCACAACGCGCTGGATATGCAGCTCTATATGCGGATCGCGATTGAGCTGCACTTGAAACGGCTCATTGTAGGCGGACTGGAGAAGGTCTACGAAATTGGACGCGTCTATCGGAACGAAGGCATTTCGACGCGCCACAATCCGGAATTTACGATGATCGAGCTGTATGAGGCGTATGCCGACTACAAAGACATCATGGCGTTAACCGAGAATCTGATTGCTCATATCGCGCAGGAAGTGCTCGGAACGATGAAAATTACTTACCAGGACCATGAAGTGGATTTGACTCCGCAATGGCGCCGCGTATCGATGGTTGAGCTTGTTAAGGAAGCGACGGGCGTTGATTTCAGTGTCGAGATGAACGACGAGGAAGCGCATCGCCTGGCGAAAGAACACAAGGTTGCCGTTGAACCGCATATGACATTCGGTCATATCGTAAATGCTTTCTTCGAGCAATTCTGCGAGCACACGCTGATTCAGCCGACGTTCGTCACCGGGCATCCTGTAGCAATTTCGCCGCTTGCGAAGAAGAGCGATGCCGACCCTCGTTTTACGGACCGGTTTGAGTTGTTTATCGTAGCCCGCGAGCACGCGAATGCCTTCACCGAGCTTAACGATCCGATCGATCAACGCGAGCGGTTCGAGTCGCAGCTTGTCGAACGCGAGCACGGCAATGACGAAGCTCATGAAATGGATGAAGATTTCATCCGCGCGCTGGAGTACGGCATGCCGCCTACCGGCGGACTTGGCATCGGTATCGACCGGGTGATCATGCTTCTCACCAATTCGCCGTCTATCCGCGACGTGTTATTGTTCCCGCATATGAGAGACCAGCGTTCAGGCGAATAAAATAAAACCGTCGGATCCTAACGGACCGGCGGTTTTTTGCGCTTATTGACAGAAAATATGGCAAATTTTGCTCTTTTTTTTGCTATAACGTATTGAATTAGAAGATTCATATGTTACTATTGCATTAATAAAGCTTTACCCGATAACGGCAAACCTGTCGAAAGGCAGGGACGCAAAGCTAAAGGGCCTTCCAGCAGGATGGCAGCCTGGCCGCCGAAAGGAGTTTTATTTATGCGCAAATATTTATTGTTCGTGACAGCGTTTTTTATTCTTTTTGCATCGACAAATGGATATGCGGTACAAGCAAGCAGCCCGGAGTGGTTAGACCAATCCAATCTGGAACGAGGCGTGGTGTCGGTTCGCTATGCCGCAAATGCCAAAGCTAAGATAAAACTGATGGTTGCGAAAGGGAATGAGAAGTATACATACAACTTAACCTCCGGGAAAAAGGAGGAGTTCTTCCCGCTGCAGCTTGGCAACGGTGAATATACGATTACTTTGCTCGAGAATGTTTCAGGAAATAAATATAAGCTTATTAAGAAAGAAACGGTAGAGCTGGATATGAAGGACAATCGAGCGGTTTATTTAAACTCGGTGCAAAATATTGCGTGGACAAGCACAAGCAGCGCGATTGCTAAAGCCCAACAATTGACTAAAGGACTTAAAACCGATATTGAGAAAGTTAAGGCGGTTCACGACTATATCATAACCAATATCAATTACGACGAGAAGCTTGCTGCCAATGTGCGGGCAGATTACATCCCTAATATCGACGACACGTTCAAATCGAAAAAAGCGATTTGCTACGGTTACGCTTCATTATCTGCAGCCATGCTTCGAAGCCTGGATATTCCGGCTAAGCTCGTAATGGGAAGCTCGACTTATGTGGAGACGTATCATGCTTGGAATGAGGTATGGCTGGACGGTAAATGGGTAACGATCGATACGACGGTTAATGCGGCGCTTAAGAAAAGCAAGAAGAAAATCGAGCTGAAGAAAGATCCGGCGAAATATACGGCGGACAAGCACTATTAATGAATGAGAGGTTAGCGAGTTGGCGTGAGAGCGCTCAACTCGTTATTTTTTTACGGTTGTAGTTGGAGCAAGAACGGTTTCTGTGATTCTTTTACTATTATCAAAAATAATGCTTGCAATCGTATAGGCAAACGTGATATATTATCTAAGTCGCCGCTGAGAGACACACGGCTGACGTGAAAGAAAAGATTGTTCTTTGAAAACTGAACAACGAGTGAAACTGCCCCGTTAATCCTCACGGATTAATGGAAAAGCGATAAAAAAGTAATGAGTCATCAACTAACCAATTTGGAGAGTTTGATCCTGGCTCAGGACGAACGCTGGCGGCGTGCCTAATACATGCAAGTCGAGCGGAGTTATTCCTTCGGGAGTGACTTAGCGGCGGACGGGTGAGTAACACGTAGGTAACCTGCCTGTAAGACCGGGA
>NZ_AULV01000022.1 GCF_000422465.1 Paenibacillus harenae DSM 16969
TTTCCGAATGTTATCCCGGTCTTACAGGCAGGTTACCTACGTGTTACTCACCCGTCCGCCGCTAAGTTACTCCCGAAGGAATAACTCCGCTCGACTTGCATGTATTAGGCACGCCGCCAGCGTTCGTCCTGAGCCAGGATCAAACTCTCCAAATTGGTTAGTTGTCCGCGAAACCTCTCTCTAGCCAAAGGTCAGATTGAAGTTTCTCGTTGACTCATTACTTTTTTATCGCTTTTCCATTAATCCGTAAGGATTAACGGGGCAGTTTCACTCGTTGTTCAGTTTTCAAAGAACAATCTTTTCTTTCATGTCAGCCGTGTATCTCGTTGGCGACAAGAAATAATATATCACAGGGGCCCAATTAAATGCAACCCCTTTTCAAAAGTTTTTTTCTAGCATGATCATTAACGGTAATTTCTCGCACTCAAAGCGTAACGCGACAGTTCTTTCGGTGAGGCAATGCGCGCATACATGCGAAAAATAATTTTATATCTTCTTGTGATCGCTTGTTTAATGTCTCCATCCAATCTTGAATCGCTTAAATCAAGCAACATTTCATCCAGTTCTTTGCGAAGGACGTAGTCGAGCTCTTTGCATTCTTTGTCGTTGAACAGTATTCCGAGCATAGCTGTGGGTGACCTCCTTTTGATGTAAAGCGCAACCAACCGTCCTTAAAGGAACAAAAAAGCAACGTCTTACACAATTGTGTTTCGACACTGCTTTATTGTTATGCTCAAATATTGGTAAATTTATTACATCGAGACCAACCATACTGTAATCGTGCTTTCAATAATAGAAGCAATTAGCAGCGTAATCGTCAAAATAAGCATGACCGGAACCGTTCGAATCACAAAGGATTCGATCTCGCGCCCGGTTCCTGCCGCTTTCGATCTGTTGAATATAACCGTGCCTATTCCTTTCGCCGCAAGCACCCCGAACCGCATGCCGTACGCGCACGCGACGATAATTGCCGGTATTTCGAGTATGCCGTGCGGCAATAATCCTTTAAATACAAGTTCAATCACATAACCTCCGCCGTTTAGCTCGGCTGTATATTTTAATAAGAAACCGACGACCATTCCATTTATGACGAGAAACAAAAACGGAAGAATACCGAACAAAGCTCCTAAATACATGACAAAAATCGATTTGATCGCATTATTCAAAAAAATAACGATTATCATCGTCAAGGTCGGATTCTTCGATTGATCCACGATTTCCTTAAGTCCGCTTAACCCCTCGATCTGACTGATCAAAAAGTTTTCGAACGCCGGGTTCGTACCGCCTATGACCATTCCCGCAAAAAATAAAATAAAACCAAAAACGATATAGCCGTTCATTTGCTTAAAATGATCCGTAATCTGGCGTCTATTAAACATGAGCATCGCCTCCTGAACCGAAGTTGACAACTTGTACGAATATCTTGCTTGTACGAGCATAGATTGTAGTAGAACAAGCTTCCATTAGAGAGGAGAGCCCTTCCCAATGAATGTCTTTTATGTATTGAACGGACGTAAGATGAAACGGTATTTTTTAATTGCCATTGCGGTTGTCTTCTCGATCGGTATCATTTATGCCGAACGGGACAACATCACGGTATTCGCCCCGCAGCAGCCGGCTGCGATCTACAGCGTGCCGACGAATAAGAAAGTCGTTGCCTTGACCTTCGACATCAGCTGGGGCGATAAGCGTACGGAGCCCATCCTTAATGTGCTCAAAGAAAAAAATATCAAGCACGCTACCTTCTTTTTATCTTCGCCCTGGAGCCAGTCTCATCCTGAAATCGTCAAAAAAATACAAGACGCCGGATTTGAAATCGGCAGCCACGGGCACAAGCATGACAATTACAGCAAGCTGAGCGATGAGGAGATCCGTAAGCAAATTTCGACCGCTCATACGATTTTGTCTGAAGTGACAGGGAAACAGCCTAATTTGATCCGATTGCCGAACGGGGATTTTGACAAGCGGGTGCTGCGGATTGCAGAGGAATTAAAATACAAGGTCATTCAGTGGGATACGGATTCCCTCGATTGGATGAATATCGGTACGGACAAAATTATTAACCGCGTCGTATCCCGCGCGCATCCGGGCGATATTATTTTGTTCCACGCCAGCGATTCCGTTAAACAAACGCATGAAGCGCTTCCTGTTATTATCGACCAGCTGCGGACAAGCGGCTATGATTTCGTATCTGTAACCGATCTCATCTCGCAAACGGAAGTCGACGGCAAAGCCGTTCAGGATAAAACAACCTCTACCTTCCCTCAACTGAATGCCGCCGCATTGAAATAATCATTTAGACAACCGGCTTTGCAGCGATTGCTGCCTGGTCGGTTGTTTCTTTTTTGGTCAGACGATGCATCATCATGATTTGGTACGCATTGCAAATAAACAAAGGGATAATCATAAATATGATGGCATAAACATTCGTGTCCCCTTTTATCGCCGGCCAAGCTTCAATAAACGTCACAACGACCATCAGAAACATGGTCGGCACAAATGCCGTTTTGTTCGTCTGCTTAACCTTTAACCAGGTTACAGCACCCGACAGCGACAGCAAGAAAACCGGCAGCACCCAGAAAAACCAGTTGTTCAAGTTTTTCTCATACAAGATATAACCTAATCCGCCGGCGGCAAATATCGTCGTATAGCCCTGCAGTGCGTTCCATAAGTATTTCTTGCCGAATACGCTTAGCGCTATATAGTTTAAGGTTAGATATGCAAAAAAGCCCATCTGGCTGAAGGCGCCGATCATAAGCCCGACCATCGCCATCATTAAGGCGTTAAAGCCGGCAGCTTTGAAGCCCAAAAAGCCGAATTCCGGATCCAGCCATTGCATTAGCGCGCCAGCGGCCACGCACACGACAGCTCCGACGGCCATGCCGCTCCAAAATAAGAAAAACCACTTTTTTAAATTCACGTTCCGTATCCTCCTGAGGGTTTGTATAGGATTGCCCATTCCTAGGCGTTAGCTTGCTTCCGCATTACCCTTTATTTTACCACGTTCACAACAAAAAGCTAATGGCCGTCCATGATAATCCGGTGAACAATGCGCATAATAAAAGCACGTAGCCAAATGTATGAAAGGCATGATCTAGCCCGGCGTTTATTTCGTACTGACATAGAAGGGAGCAAGCTGAACATGCGCATGAAGTGGGCTTTATTGTTGGTTATCTCCGCAATGACGATTATTTTGACAAGCTGCGGCGCAGAGCCGACCGGAGGAAACGAACAGGTCAGTTATAAGGATTTAAAATCGATGGTCATCGATATTTTGAAAACCGAGGACGCGCAAAAGGCGTTACAGGAATCCGCGCAAACCCTGTCGGGATATAATGCTCAGGGTACGAAACTGTTATCTGTGCAGGACCAGGAGGAAGTGCGGCTTGCCGTCAAGGACGTGCTTGTCTCGCCCGAATATGACAAAGTCATTAAGAAGCTGATGGTGGATACCCGTTTTGCAGGCGAATTCGCCAAATCCGTGAATAAACAAAACAAGGAAATCCATAAAGAGCTGATCAAAGATCCTTCTTATCAAGCTGAATTAGTAAAGGTCCTTAAAAACCCGGAAATGGACAAAATGATTCTTGAGGTGCTGCAAAGCACGCAATACCGCAAAGAGGTCATGTCCTTGATGCAGGAATCGATGCAAAATCCTCTATTCCGGCTTGAAGTTCTCGATTTAATGAAAGCTGCGGTTAAGGAAGAGCTCAAACCAAAACCTGACGAAAAAGTTGAGAAGAAAAAGCAGGAGGAAGGCGGCGGCGAAGAGGAACAGGCTGCCGGCGAGGAAGAGCAGCAAAGCGAGGAAGCGAGCTCGGAGGAAGAGGAGCAAGGCTCCGGCATGTAACAGGTATGCAGATGCATAGATCGTGGATTTGATCTGAACAGACCATACTTGAAAAAATAAAAGCCCGAATGACTAGATTCGACCACTCCGGCGTTATCGCCAGCTTGCTCGATCATCGTTCGGGCTTCGTTGTCTATATACTTAGCTGAGTTTTACGGGTTTAACTTGCTTAACACGCGGTCCGCAAGCTCCAGATAAAGCTTGCCTGTCTCCGATTCGGCCTTGTACACCGATGGCGAAAAATCAGGCTCCGACGGGTGATTATCCGGTGCTCCGAGCGGAATCTGGGCCAGGAGCTCAGCATGCAGCGTCTCTGCGAGTCGCGCGCCTCCGCCGCGGCCAAAAACATATTCCTTCTCGCCGGTCGAGGTCGATACGTAGTAAGACATATTCTCGACGACGCCGATAATTTCATGCTCGGTCTTGATCGCCATCGCCCCTGCCCTCGCCGCTACGAAAGCAGCCGTCGCATGAGGCGTCGTTACGATGATTTCCTTGCTTTGCGGGATGATCTGATGCACATCCAGCGCAACGTCGCCCGTGCCAGGCGGCAAATCAAGCAGCAAATAATCGAGCTCGCCCCATTCGATCTCCTGGAAGAAGTTCCGGAGCATCTTGCCCAGCATCGGGCCGCGCCAGACGATCGGGCTGTTATCCTCGACAAAGAAGCCCATCGACATCACTTGAACGCCGAACTTCTCGATCGGTATGACCCGCTCGTTCACCACGTTCGGTCGTTCCTCGATGCCCATCATATCGGGCACGCTGAAGCCGTAGATGTCCGCGTCGATGATTCCGACGCGCTTGCCCTTGCGGGCTAAGGCGACCGCCAGATTCACGGTCACCGTCGACTTGCCGACGCCGCCCTTGCCGCTGGCGACGGCGATGAACTGCACCCCGCTGCGAGGATCGAGCAGCGGGCTTGCAAGGCCCGCCCCGTGGCCCTGTACGGGCGCGGGGCCGCCAGCCTTGCCGGCGCCGGCGCTAGCCGCGGCGGCCGCCGGAGGCGCGCTCTCGTCCCGAAACCGGCAACGCACGGTTTCGGCGCCGATGCGCGCCAGCGCCTCGCGGAGCGAGGCCTCTACCGCGGGCTGCGCAGCCGCGGAAGCCCCCAGAACCGTCAAGGATACTTGACGGTCCTTCACCATGACATCGCGGAACGAGAGTTGTTCCGCAGTATATTGTGCCGTCACAGACCGGACGGCTTCCATTGCTTGTTCACGTGTCAGCATTTCACATGTCCCACCTTTATGTAATGGCGATTACTTCATTGTCATTATAACATACCCATATGCAAGGAGCCCGCTATTCGCATGCCGATAGGTCAATATTCACCGGTCTATTCCCTTACTACATCCTCTTGAAGCACGCTTCCGCTAAGCTTCTCACCGGACGAATAGCGCAGGATGCCCTCATAAATCGAAGCGGCAACCTTGCGTTGGTATTCCGTATCCGCAAGCCGCTGCGCTTCGCCGGGATTCGATAGGAATCCGACTTCAACCAGCGCTGTTGGGACGTTCTCCAGCGCCTTCAGCACGTAAACATCCTTTTGTGTTGCTGCGACTCTCGTCGTGTTCTCCAGATTCCGTTTAATCTCATCCTGGATAAAGGTTGCAAGAATGCGGTTCTCCGGATGATTGTCCGGATGATAGAAGGTTTGCGCGCCCGACCATTTGGCTGACGGGATGCTGTTCATATGAATGCTGATGACGGCGTAGGGATTGCTTTCCCGAATGAGCGCTACGCGCTTCTTCAAATCCTCCGTCTTGCGTTTGCTGTATGCCCGCGCATCGCCGGTTGCGAGATCATAGTCCCCTTCCCGGGTCATGATGACGATCGCCCCCGCTTGCTGCAAATAATCGCGCAAATAAAGCGCAATCGCCAAATTCAAATCCTTCTCGATTACGCCCTGCTTGCTAACGGCGCCCCCGTCAACGCCTCCGTGCCCGGCATCAATCGCGACGGTTTTCCCTGACAACGGCAGCGTCCAATAAGACCACGTGCTTGAAGCCGGCATCGTTTGACTGAGCAGCAATCCCGTCACGGCAATGATCAGTAATCCCATTCCAATGCGTATAACCCCTTTATAAGTCATCCATACGACAACATGCCGACCGATTCGGCGCATAAAAAAACCACCTCGTCCTCCATCAAATGAAAAAGCGGCATTCTTAGTTTATACTAAGCGTTATGCTCTCACTCATTTATATGGGACGAGATGGTCGTTTATGAGACAAACCTTTATTGAAAAGTTGTTAGCCTACAGGCTGCTCTGACATACCTTCGATCAGGATTCGGGCTACCTCCGGACGCGAGAACTCCGGCGGCGGGCATACGCCGTCGCGCAGCAATCCGCGAACCTTCGTGCCGGAAAGCGTCAGATGATGCTCCTTGTCATGCGGACAAGTTTTTGAAGTGGCCATATTTCCGCATTTCGTGCAGAAGAAGCTGTGCTCGAAATACAGAGGCGTAATGCCAAGGTCTTCAGCAGGAATCGATTTAAGCAGTTCCTGTGCTTCATAAGTACCGTAATAATCGCCAACGCCGGCATGGTCGCGGCCAACGATAAAGTGCGAGCATCCGTAGTTTTTGCGGACGAGCGCATGGAAAATCGCTTCGCGCGGACCCGCATAACGCATTGCAGCCGGAAATACGCCCAGGAAAACGCGGTCTTTCGGATAATAATTTTCCAGCAGCGCCAGATAGCTCTTCATCCGAACGTTCGCCGGAACGTCATCGGACTTTGTCTCGCCCACGAGCGGGTTCAGGAACAAAGCGTCAACGATTTCCATCGCCGTTTTTTGGATGTACTCGTGAGCGCGGTGAACCGGGTTACGCGTTTGGAAACCGACAACCGTTTTCCAGCCTTTTTCCGCAAAGATGCGGCGAGTTTCCGAAGGGTCAAAATAAAAATCTTCGAACTTCTCCGGTTTTGGACGGTTTAAAACCGTGATAGCTCCGCCAACGTATGTGTTGGAACGGTCAAACAGCTTCTGCACGCCCGGATGAGCAAGGTCATCGGTCTTGAATACGCGAACGGCTTCATGCTTCTGATCAACGCTGAAGATGCTGTCGATATCGATTACGCCATATACGACGCCATCCTCTCCGATTAACGCTGCGCGCTCGCCAGCCGCGAACTGGGCCGCTTTCGCCTCATCGACGGCCAGCGTGATTGGAATGCTCCATACCAATCCGTCAGCAAGTCTCATATTGTCAACGACCGACCGGTAGTCAGCCTCGTTCATGAAGCCCTTTAACGGGGAGAATGCCCCTACGCCGATCAAGTCAAGGTCGGAAATCGCCCACGTATTAATCGTTATGGATTTCAAAGCTTTAGCTTCGGCAAGTAACGCTTCACGCTGCTCGCCCGTTGCGATGCGATTGACGAGCTCGCCGCCGTGTGGTAAAATTTCACTCATTTTGTCGTAAGCCTCCTAAAAGTTTTGCAGTTAAGTTTTGCGAGTATGAAGATTGGGCTTCGCCGTTCTTATTTATGCAAGCCGCATTCCGTTTTTTCTTGACCGGCCCAGCGTCCGGCACGAGGGTCTTCGCCCGGCATAACTTTGCGCGTGCACTGCTCGCAGCCGATGCTTGGGTAGTTCTGGTCATGCAGCGGATTGTAGATGATATCATTCTCGCGAATGTAGTTCCATACGTCTTCATTCGTCCAGTGAGCAATCGGATTGAATTTCACCAAACCGAACTTCGTGTCGTATTCAATCTTCTTCGCATTCGCGCGAGTCGGTGCCTGGTCACGGCGTATACCGGTAATCCAAGCTTCGTATTTCGATAGAATATTCGTTAACGGCTTCACTTTACGGATGTTGCAGCATGCGTTCGCGTCGGTTTTCCACAGTTCATCTCCGAACTGCGCAGCTTGCTCTTCCGGCGTAATTTCCGGCTTCACTTCTACAAATGGAATGCCCGGATAACGTTCTGCCATTCGGTCACGCGTCTCGTATGTTTCTTTAAAGTGGAAATCGGTATCCAAATAGAAGATGTCAGTCTTCGGGCTAATTTTTTGCAGCATATCGACAAGCACAACATCCTCTGCTCCAAAGCTGCAAGCAAATGTAAGGTTAGGGAAGGTTTCTACCGCAAAAGCGATAACTTCCTCCGGTGTCGCGTTCTCAAGCTCAACCGCCTTTTGCGCGATAAGCGCTTCTTTCTCAAAAAGATTCATCGTCATAGCCTCCATCTTTAATTCCAAGTAATTTAGTCTGTATTATCAGTATACGTCCAATAAGGGCAATGTTCAATATTAAGTTTTCTCCAATATGATATAAAGTTCCGCTGCTTTTGTTGCCCAAAATTTAAAAAATGCCCTCTCTGGCATGCAGAGAAGGCATTTTGGGAAAACATATTAACGTTTCGAGAATTGTGGAGCGCGACGAGCCGCTTTAAGACCGTATTTTTTACGTTCTTTCATACGCGGGTCACGAGTCAGGAACCCTGCACGCTTCAAAGCCGGACGGAACTCAGGATCTGCCTTGAGCAGAGCGCGGGAGATACCGTGACGGATCGCGCCGGCTTGGCCGGACATGCCGCCGCCGTTAGCAATGACAAGCACATCGTATTTCGACAATGTGTCAGTCAGGTTAAGCGGTTGTTTTACGATCAGCTTGAGCGTTTCCAAACCGAAATATTCATTCAAATCGCGTTTATTAACAATGATTCGTCCTTCACCCGGCACAAGACGTACACGTGCAACAGAGTGTTTACGACGACCGGTTCCATAGTATTGCACTTGAGCCATGAAACTTGTCCTCCTCTTTATTACCCGCGAAGTTCGTAGACTTCAGGGTTTTGTGCTTGATGTGGATGTTCCGCACCTGCGTAAACTTTAAGCTTAAGCTTCATTTTGTCGCCAAGACGGTTCTTAGGCAACATGCCGTGTACGGCAAATTCGATCACGCGCTCCGGCTTGTTCTTAATCATCTCTTGCGCAGGCGTTGCTTTAAGGCCGCCTGGGTACATCGAGTGACGGTAGTACATTTTGTCAGAAAGTTTCTTACCTGTAAGATGAATTTTCTCAGCGTTGATAACAACTACGAAATCGCCAGTATCAACATGTGGAGTAAATTGCGGTTTGTGCTTGCCGCGGATCAGGGCAGCTACTTCACTAGCCAAACGGCCAAGCGTCTTACCTTCCGCATCAACGACGAACCATTTACGCTCAACTTCATTTGGCTTAGCCATATAGGTGGTACGCATGGATGATCCTCCTTAATTCTTATACATTAATCGTTTTTTATAACAACGTAAACGTTGGTTTGTTATTCATTGTTAGTTTGTTCTTGCCTGCCAAGTTTGCGACAATCTTAGTCGGGGCTGTGGGAGAGCCACTAAGAAAGCACAAGTTATATTCTACTATATAAAATAGGTAAGTGCAAGTGATTTATCGCTATAAAACCCTATATTTCAAAGGAATATTCCACGTCCATCAGCATTAATCCATGCGGCATCGCAGTTGGACCTGCAAGTGATCTGCTGCGACCTTCCAAAATGCTTTTTATTTCCGCAGGATCCAGCTTTCCTTCCCCTACCCAGAGCAGCGTTCCCATCATAACCCGAACCATATTGTACAGAAAGCCGTTGCCCGTCACGTACAAATGAAGGATCGGTCCCTCCTGTACAAAATCCGCTTCGTAGATCGTGCGTATATGATGAGGCTTCGTTGAATGGATCGATGTAAAAGAGGTGAAGTCATGCTCGCCCACCAAGTACTGCAGACCCTCCCGCATCGCATCCACGTCAAGCGGAGCCGGATGATGAAAGCGGTATTGTCGGCCAAATACATCCGGAAATTTTCCCATATCTATCGTATACCGATAGGTCTTACGTTTAGCCGATCTTCTGGCATGAAAATGCTCCGGTACGTCGAACGCTTCGATGATGACAATGTCCTTCGGCAGCCGCGTATTTAGCGCGATCGCCCACCTCTCCGTCGGAATGGTAGATTCCGTATAGAAGTTAAACATTTGCCCCTGCGCATGCACGCCGGCATCCGTGCGTCCGGAGCCGATTATAATAATCGTCTCGCCCGACAATTTTTTAATCGCCTTTTCAATTTCACCTTGGACTGTCCGGCCGTAAGGCTGTGTCTGAAATCCGTTAAAGCCTGTACCGTCATAGCTGACTTTGACGCAAATGTTGCGCAATCATCCTCACCTCCTCACGCACACGCTTCTACGATCGCTTCCGCTGTCCTCTCCCGCAAAACAAGCAGAACCTGCCCGGCGTCCTTGTCAAAGGATACCGCGCTTCACGGTGGATTCTAGGCGCTTATAAGTGTACAACTTTTACCTGCTTGGAAATTAAAAAAAGGTGGCCTCTAGGGTCCACCCTTTTCTCTTCGCATAAAGCCTGGACAAGACTTAGGCGCTTTGGTCAGGCTTATACGCTGCTCGTATACCGGTTCATTACGCGCGGTCAACCAGTTCCAGGTAAACCATAGGCGCAGCATCGCCGCGACGAGGTCCTAGCTTCAGGATACGCGTGTATCCGCCAGCACGCTCCGAGTAACGGGTAGCCAGTTCGGAGAATAGCTTTTGAATAGCGTCTTGTTGTCCGTCAACGGATTCCCGGCGGACGTAAGCTGCTACTTGACGACGAGCCGCGAGATCGCCTTGCTTCGCTTTGGTGATCAGCTTCTCAGCGATAGAACGAACTTCTTTCGCTTTAGCTTCGGTCGTTTGAATACGCTCATATAGGAACAAGTCAGTAACGAGGTCGCGGAACAAAGCTTTCCGCGCACTAGCGTCACGTCCCAATTTTTGATATGCCATCTTGTTTTCCCCTCCCTTGCTCGTTTGTCTGTTCTAGCTGATTCTACTCTTCCATGCGGAGGCCCAAACCGAGCTCCTCAAGCTTCTCTTGAACTTCCTCAAGCGATTTACGGCCCAGATTACGAACCTTCATCATGTCCTCTTCGGATTTCGTGATCAGCTCTTGAACGGTATTGATGCCTGCGCGCTTCAAGCAGTTGTAAGAACGGACGGAAAGATCCAGCTCCTCAATCGTCATCTCGAGAACTTTCTCTTTCTTATCTTCTTCCTTCTCAACCATTATTTCCGCGTCTTTGGCTTCATCGGTTAATCCAACGAACAAGTCCAAGTGCTCGGTCAAAATTTTAGCGCCGAGGCTTACAGCCTCTTCCGGTCTAATACTGCCGTCCGTCCAAACTTCAAGCGTAAGCTTGTCATAGTTTGTGACTTGACCGACGCGTGTATTCTCTACGCTATAGTTAACGCGAGTAATTGGCGTGTAAATCGAATCAACGGGTATTACCCCAATCGGTTGTTCGTCCTTCTTGTTACGGTCCGCTTGCACGTAACCGCGTCCCCGATTTGCAAAAACCCGCATATGGAGCCGCGCGCCGGAGGCCAAGGTTGCGATGTGAAGATCAGGGCTTAAAATCTCGACATCGCTGTCAGCTCGAATGTCGCCCGCTGTAATATTCCCTTCGCCTTCCGCGTCGATTTCCAACACCTTTTCTTCATCGGAGTGGATTTTCAACGAGAGGCCCTTCAGGTTCAGAATGATTTCGGTCACATCCTCAATCACTCCGGGAACCGTAGAGAACTCGTGAAGCACTCCGTCGATTTGAACCGAGGTTACTGCTGCACCCGGCAAAGACGACAATAAAATTCGGCGAAGCGAATTTCCCAGCGTCGTGCCGTACCCGCGTTCCAGCGGCTCGACGACGAAACGTCCGTAAGTCCCTTCGTCATTCAGTTCTACGGTTTCGATTTTCGGCTTTTCGATCTCAATCACTAATAGTACCCTCCTTCAAACGTCGCTCCGTTACCTACCTTATTTTAAGTCAAATCTTGTAGTATGCCAAACCTTCACAACCATTATTCACAAGTTGTTGATATTTGATACCACCAAGAATCCAACTATACGCGACGACGTTTTGGAGGACGGCATCCGTTGTGAGGAACTGGTGTTACGTCTTTAATGAGGTTAACTTCCAATCCGGCAGCTTGAAGCGAACGAATCGCAGCCTCGCGGCCTGCGCCAGGACCTTTAACCATCACTTCAACAGTTCTCATGCCATGCTCCATCGCTGCTTTTGCTGCGGATTCGGCAGCCATTTGAGCTGCGAACGGCGTGCTCTTACGGGAACCTTTGAAACCAAGGTTACCGGAGCTTGCCCAAGAGATTGCATTTCCGTGCGGATCCGTGATTGTAACGATCGTATTGTTAAACGTCGAGCGAATGTGCGCAACGCCAGTGTCAATATTTTTCCGGTCGCGACGTTTCGTGCGAACGACTTTTTTTGGTTTAGCCATTGTCCATTATCCTCCCTTCTTATTTCTTCTTGTTCGCTACAGTCCGACGAGGACCTTTGCGTGTACGAGCATTCGTTTTTGTACGTTGACCGCGAACAGGCAGGCCACGACGGTGGCGAAGGCCGCGGTAGCATCCGATTTCAGTCAGACGCTTAATGTTAAGCGAGATTTCACGACGCAGGTCGCCTTCTACTTTAACCGATTTGTCGATTGCTTCACGCAGGCGACCCAATTCATCCTCCGTCAAATCGCGAACGCGAGTGTCGAAGTTGACATCAGCCGTTTTCAAAAGCTTTTGCGACGTTGTTTTACCGATACCGAAAATGTACGTCAGGGCGATTTCGACGCGTTTGTCACGCGGCAAGTCTACACCAGCTATACGTGCCATAGGCTATATTCCCCTCCTTTTATCCTTGTTTTTGTTTGTGTTTCGGATTTTCACAAATTACCATAACATTGCCTTTACGACGAATGACTTTGCATTTTTCGCAGATCGGCTTTACCGAAGGTCTGACCTTCATTGTGAATTACCTCCCGAATCCTTCGCAAGCAATCCCTGAAGGACTACTTCCGATAGGTGATGCGCCCTCTGGATAAATCATAAGGCGATAACTGTATAACCACTTTGTCTCCTGTCAGGATGCGAATAAAGTGCATTCTGAGCTTGCCGGAAACGTGTGCGAGAATTTGATGACCGTTCTCCAGCTCCACCTTGAACATGGCATTCGGCAACGGTTCAATAACCGTACCTTCGACCTCAATGACGTCTTCCTTAGCCACCGTCATTCTCCTTTCGCATTCGCATACTTCTGAATCACATAACGTAACTTGGCATTGGTCACTCTGCCTGTTTCATTCAAGCTGCTTGAGACCTCTTGACTAACGGCAGGCTGTAACTCGAGATGCAGAACGTTCTTTTTCTTCGGCTGGTCGAATCGGCGTTTGCTGCCGTCCGCAATCAGAACGAAGCGTTCGTCTAGAATTGCGATGATAACAGCGCAGCTTTCCTCATCCTTGCCGCGAAGTACTTTGACGAACTGACCAATCTGGGGACGAGCATCCATCATCAAGCGGTTGGCTGCTGCGGCAAAATGGTCAATATTTCAAAGCCGTCCTCTGTCACGGCCACCGTGTGCTCGAAATGAGCGCACCATGAGCCGTCTTCCGTTACGACCGTCCAATTGTCCTCAAGCGTACGGACATATCGTTCGCCGATATTAACCATTGGTTCGATTGCAAGCACCATTCCGGCTTTTAGACGAGGTCCGCGATCCGGTATGCCGTAGTTCGGTATTTGCGGTTCCTCATGGAGATCCGCGCCGATTCCGTGCCCTACGTATTCCCGCACGACGGAGAATCCTGCATCTTCAATAACCTTCTGAATAGCATGCGATATCGTATACAATCGGATATCGGGTTTGATGAGCTGCAGCCCCGCATACAGCGAAGCCTCGGTTACATCAAGCAGTCTTTGTACTTCAGGGGTTACCGCTCCGGCCGCATAGGTCCAAGCTGAATCACCGTGATAGCCTTCATACTGCGCACCGATATCGATACTGATTATATCGCCTTCGTTCAACTTGCGTGACCCAGGGAAGCCGTGCACCAGCTCGTCATTGACTGAAGCGCAAATGCTGGACGGAAAACCATTGTAACCTTTGAAAGAAGGAATCGCGCCTTGACTTCTAATGTACGTATCGGCGATTTGGTCAAGCTCACGAGTCGTGATGCCCGGTTTCACAGCCTGCGCCATTAGACGATGCGTCTCCGCAACAATGCGACCTGCTTCTCTCATATATCGCAGCTCCGATTCGGATTTGCAAATAATCATTACAATGAACCTCGCAATTGGGATACGATGTCCGATGTTACGACATCAATGTCCTTCTCGCCGTCGACTTCGCGCAGAAGACCTTTAACATTGTAGTAATCAAGAAGAGGGGCGGTCTTCGATGTATACTCATCCAGACGCGTGCCTACCTTTTCTTCCGTATCATCAGAACGCTGATACAGTTCCCCGCCGTCTTTGTCGCAAATGCCTTCGACTTTAGGCGGATTAAAGATTACATGGTAAGTCGCTCCGCAAGTTCTACAGATGCGTCTGCCCGTCAAACGAGCAAGCAGCAGTCCGCGGTCAACCTTTAAATTTACAACATGATCAATGCTGCGGCCAAGCTCCGACAGCATGCCGTCAAGCGCTTCGGCTTGCTGCAGCGTACGAGGGAAACCGTCGAGCAAAAAGCCCTTTTTGCAATCGTCCAGTTCAAGACGTTCTTTGACGATTCCGTTCGTTATCTCATCGGGAACAAGCAAGCCTTGATCGACAAACTCCTTCGCCTTAAGACCGAGTGCGGTTCCTTGTTTCATGGCAAGGCGGAATGCATCGCCAGTGGAAATATGCGGTATACCGAACTCTTCTACGATCCGTTCAGCTTGCGTACCTTTACCGGCTCCCGGAGGACCCATAAATAAAATGTTCATTGCCGAGTTCCTCGCTTTAAGCACAATAGGCTCGGGCGGGCCTGGCGCGCCACCAACGAATCGACGAACGCGTAAAGCCCGGTCAGAACCTATTGTTATTTATTGATAAACCCTTTGTAATGGCGTTTGATCAACTGGCTCTCGATTTGCTTCATCGTATCAAGGGCAACCCCGATTACGATTAAGAGCGAGGTGCCGCCTAGCTGTACTGAGCGCGGTAATCCAGCTAATGCTCCGAAGAACACTGGAAGAACAGAGATGAGCGCCAGGAAGATCGCACCCGTCAACGTGATGCGCGACATTACGCGCGTCAGGTAGGACGAGGTTGGCTTACCAGGACGAATGCCAGGGATGTATCCACCGTTTTTCTTCATCTGATCCGCCATTTGTACCGGATTAATTTGCACGAATGTATAGAAGAAGGTAAATCCGATAATGAGCAGAACGTACAACACCATACCGAGTGGTTGGTCATAGTTCATGTTTTTGATAATCCAATCCGCCCAGGCCGCTGTGGACCAGAACTGCGCGATCGTAATCGGGAACATGATAAGCGATACCGCGAAGATGACCGGTATAACGCCAGCGCCGTTCACTTTCATCGGAATATGCGTCGATTGTCCGCCGTACATTTTCCGTCCCACTACACGTTTAGCGTATTGAACCGGAATTTTACGAATACCTTGCTGCACGAAGATAACGCCGACAATGATTGCGATGATCGCAATCAAAATCAAAACCATCTTAACAACATTCAGGAACAGTTGATCTTGGACACCTACGAATTGATCCTCGTAGATCGTGCGAATGTGTCCAGGAATACCTGCCGCAATGGCCGCGAAGATCAGAATGGAAATACCATTGCCGATTCCTCTTTCCGTGATTTGCTCGCCCAGCCACATCAAGAATGCAGTACCTGCAGTCAAAATGATAGCGATCAGCAAGTAATCAACGAAGGTGGCGCCAACAATCATCTCGTAACCGTATTGACGATTAAATCCGATTGCCGTTGCGAAGCCTTGAATCATACCAAGCACAATCGTGCCGTAACGAGTGATTTGTGCGAGCTTACGTTTACCGTTCTCGCCTTCCTTCGCCCATTCCGCGAACCTCGGTATAACATCCATCGATAACAGCTGTACGATAATCGAAGCTGTAATATAAGGAGTAATCCCGATTGCGAAGATGGAGAATTGGAACAAAGCACCGCCAGAAAACGTGTTAAGCAAGCCGAACAGATCCGCACCGGCTGCATCAACCTGCTTAAACACATCTTTGTTTACATCCGGTACCGGTATAAAGGAACCGATACGATAGATCAGTAAGATGAAAAGGGTGAAGAGGATCCTTGTACGAAGATCCGCCACTTTCCAAATATTGGACACGGTCTTGAACAATTAGATCACCTCGGTTTTACCGCCGGCAGCCTGGATTTTCTCTACCGCAGATTGAGAGAACTTGCTTGCTTTAACAGTAAGTGAAACGCTAATTTCACCATTACCCAAAATCTTGATTCCTGCAAGCGGGTTCTTTACGATCCCTTGCTCGATCAGAACTTCTGGAGTGACTTCAGTTCCTGCTGCAAAGCTGTTAAGCTCTTCAATGTTCACAATAGCATACTCTGTACGGAAACGGTTGTTAAATCCGCGCTTCGGCACTCGACGATACAAAGGATTTTGACCGCCCTCGAAACCAGGACGAACGCCGCCGCCGGAGCGAGCGTTTTGGCCTTTGTGACCTTTACCGGCTGTCTTACCGTTACCGGATCCGATACCGCGGCCTTTACGCTTCGGCTCTTGGGTAGAACCCGGTGCTGGAGCTAGCTCATGCAATTTCATCGTTCGTGCACCTCCTTATTTATTTCTTCAAGCGTATGCGCTAATACCGGCTAATGACGGATCAGCGAACGATCTATTCCTAAACTTCCTCAACTTTAACCAAATGGCTAACCGAGTTAACCATGCCGCGGATAGCTGGGCTATCATTCAAAACAACGGACTGACGGATCTTCTTAAGTCCAAAGGATGCAACAGTTGCACGTTGTTTTTCATTGCGGCCGATCAAACTGCGAACGAGGGTGATTTGCAATTTTGCCATCTTATTTCCCTCCTTAACGTAACAGCTCTTCGACTGTTTTTCCACGCAGTTTCGCAACATCTTCCGCACGTTTCAAGCGGGAAAGACCTTCGAGCGTTGCGTTAACCATATTCATGGAATTCGAAGAACCTAGGGATTTCGTCAAAATGTCGCCAACGCCAGCAAGTTCGAGCACAGCACGAACCGGGCCGCCGGCGATAACGCCAGTACCTTCGGATGCCGGCTTCAGGAGAACTTCTCCAGCGCCGAAGTGTCCGAGAACAAGGTGAGGGATTGTGGTTCCTACGAGCGGTACATGGATCAGGTTTTTCTTAGCATCCTCGATACCTTTGCGAATCGCATCAGGTACTTCGCCTGCTTTACCGATCCCTGCGCCTACGTAGCCTTTGCCGTCACCGACTACTACAAGCGCACTAAAGCTGAAACGGCGTCCGCCTTTTACAACCTTTGCTACGCGATTGATATGAACAACTTTTTCAGTCAGTTCTAACGTATTAGGATCTACACGCAAGTCATTTAACCTCCTTATAAGTAAAGTCGATTAGAATTCAAGACCAGCTTCGCGAGCTGCAGCAGCAAGCGCCTGAATTCTGCCGTGATACAAGTAACCGCCGCGGTCGAATACGACCTCAGTTACGCCTTTCGCTTGAGCGCGTTTTGCAATCAATTCTCCGACTTTAGCAGCTGCTTCGACGTTGCCGCCGTTGCCGATCGCTTCAACCAATTCTTTGTCCTGTGTGGACGCGGATACCAGCGTTACGCCTGCTACATCATCGATCAATTGCGCGTACATGTGCTTGGAGGAACGGAATACAGACAGACGCGGACGTGCTGCTGTGCCGTTAATTTTTTTACGAACACGAAGGTGTCTTTTTAGACGGGCCTTGTTCTTGTCGCCTTTCGTAATCATGCAAGGTTCACTCCTTTCTCATTGCCTTAAGAAGCTATCTTAAGCAAACGGACCGTTTGCTTATTTTTTCTTACCAGCTTTACCTTCTTTACGGATGATGCGTTCGCCTTCGTACTTGATACCTTTACCTTTATAAGGCTCAGGCTCGCGTACGGAACGGATTTGAGCGGCAACAGCGCCTACGCGCTCTTTGTCGATACCGCGAACGGTAATTTTCGTGTTCGCAGGAACATCGAACTCAATTCCAGTCTCGGGAGCAATTTCCACCGGGTGAGAGTAACCGACGTTAAGTACGATTTTTTCACCCGCTTTGTTTGCACGGTAACCTACGCCTACAAGCTCAAGGTTTTTCGAGAAGCCTTCAGTAACGCCGCTCACCATGTTAGCGATGATGCTGCGAGTAGTTCCGTGCAAGGAACGATGCAATTTATTATCGGAAGGACGTTCTACTACGATTTCGTTTTCCGCTACGTTCACTTTCATATCTTTGTGAATTTCACGGGAAAGCGTACCTTTCGGTCCTTTTACAGTAATGACTGTGTTATCCAAGTTAATGCTTACGCCGTTAGGCACTTGGATCGCTTTGCGACCAATACGGGACATTGTTACACCTCCTGACTTTGTGACTTGTTACTTACCAAACGTAGCAAACGACTTCGCCGCCGGATTTAACCTGACGAGCTTCTTTATCGGTCATAACCCCTTTGGACGTAGAAATAATTGCGATTCCTAGGCCGCCCAAAACACGTGGGATTTCAGTTGATTGTGTGTAAACGCGAAGACCTGGTTTGGAGATACGCTTCAAACCTGTAATTACGCGCTCTTGGTTAGGGCCGTATTTCAAGAAAATACGGATAATCCCTTGTTTGTTGTCCTCGATATATTCAGCATCGCGGATAAAGCCCTCGCGCTTCAGAATTTCAGCGATTTGCTTCTTGATTTTCGAAGCGGGCATTTCCACGGTTTCGTGACGAACGACATTCGCATTGCGAATACGCGTCAGCATATCTGCAATCGGATCAGACATAACCATTTGTGTGAACCTCCTTCCCGAACTAGGCTGATTACCAGCTTGCTTTTTTAACGCCAGGAATCTGGCCCTTGTATGCTAACTCGCGGAAACAAATCCGGCAAATTTTAAACTTTTGCAAAACAGAATGCGGACGACCGCAACGCTCACAGCGTGTGTATGCACGCACTTTGAATTTCGGTTCGCGTTGCTGCTTCACTTTCATCGAAGTTTTTGCCACTGGGTATTACACCTCCTAAAAGTGGATTACTTCGCAAACGGCATGCCCATTTGGGTCAGCAGTTCACGAGATTCTTCGTCCGTTTTTGCCGTCGTGACGATGACGATGTCCATACCGCGCACTTTATCGACTTTATCGTACTCGATCTCCGGGAAAATCAATTGCTCTTTCAACCCAAGTGTATAGTTACCGCGACCGTCGAAAGCTTTAGTCGATACACCGCGGAAGTCACGCACGCGTGGAAGAGAAATATTGAACAGCTTATCAAGGAAGTGGTACATGCGCTCGCCGCGCAGTGTTACTTTAACCCCGATTGGCATGTTCTCACGAAGCTTGAAGCCTGCGATAGACTTCTTCGCACGAGTTACGACTGGCTTTTGACCGGAAATGATGCGAAGTTCTTCAACAGCTACATCAAGGATTTTCGAATTGGAAACCGCTTCGCCTACCCCCATGTTGATAACTACTTTCTCGATTTTCGGTACTTGCATAACAGACGTATAATTAAACTTCTGCATCAGAGCAGGAGTTATTTCGTTTAGAAAACGACCTTTCAATCTTGCTGCCATTGTTCATGGACCTCCTTTCCTACCGTAACGATTAGTCGATTACTTCTCCGGAACGTTTTGCGATCCGAACTTTCTTGCCGTTGTCCAGCACTTTGTATCCGATACGTGTTACTTTACCGCTCTTCGGATCGATATGCATAACGTTCGACACGTGAATTGCAGCTTCTTGCTCAATGATGCCGCCTTGCGGGTTCGCTTGGGAAGGACGCGAGTGCTTCTTCACCATGTTTACACCTTCAACAAGAACGCGGTTTTCACGAGGATAAGCAGCGATAACGCGGCCTTTTTTACCTTTGTCCTTACCGGTAATGACGATGACCGTGTCGTCTTTCTTCACGTGCAATTTGTTGTTATGGGATTCCAATATTTTTTTCAGCCTTGGCATGAGTACACCTCCTGCACGCTTGTGCTTTCAAGCTTATATAGGGATTCTTTAATTAGATAACTTCTGGTGCAAGCGATACGATTTTCATGAAATCTCTATCGCGAAGCTCACGGGCAACAGGTCCAAAAATACGAGTACCGCGCGGGCTTTTGTCTTCCTTAACGATTACTGCCGCATTCTCGTCGAATGCGATGTAGGAACCGTCTTTACGGCGAACCGAACGCTTCGTACGAACGATTACCGCTTTAACAACGTCACCCTTTTTGACAACGCCGCCTGGTGTTGCTTGTTTTACGGAGCAAACGATCAAATCGCCGATGTGACCAACGCGACGTCCCGTTCCGCCAAGTACACGGATACACATCAATTCTTTAGCGCCGGAGTTGTCAGCGACAGCTAAGCGCGAAAATGGTTGAATCATTTCAACGTCCTCCTTTCGGAAAAATGCTCAGGTACTGCATACGTTCATTAAATGACAACAGCAACTTCAACAACTTCTACGAGTCTAAAGCGCTTGTCTTTCGATAACGGACGAGTCTCCATGATTTTCACGATGTCGCCAATTTTCGCTTGGTTGTTTTCATCGTGTGCCTTAAATTTCTTCGTGTATTTAATGCGTTTATGGTACAAATTGTGTTTTTTGTAAGTTTCAACAGCAACCACAATTGTTTTGTCCATTTTGTCGCTTACGACTTTGCCGATTTGAACTTTGCGGGCATTGCGTTCGCTCATGTTCATCCTCCTTCCTTCAGCAGTGATCATACTTTATTTGCATGGGTATTTACTAGCTGCTGATTCCGAGTTCTCTCTCACGCAAAATGGTTTTAGCACGAGCTATTTCCTTACGAACGTCACGGATCCGAGTCGGGTTATCCAGTTGACCGGTAGCCAATTGGAAACGAAGGTTGAAAAGCTCTTCTTTAAAACCAGAGATTTGTTGTTCAATCTCAGCAGAGGTTAGGTTGCGAAATTCACTAGCTTTCATTTGCTTCACCACCCACTTCTTCGCGTTTCACGAACTTCGTTTTAATCGGAAGCTTGTGAGCTGCAAGGCGCATTGCTTCACGAGCTGTTTCTTCCGAAACGCCAGCCAGTTCAAACAGGATTTTACCTGGTTTAACCACTGCTACCCACTTCTCAACGTTACCTTTACCGCTACCCATACGAACCTCAAGAGGCTTTTGAGTAATCGGCTTAGCCGGGAAGATTTTAATCCAAACTTTACCGCCACGTTTGATATAACGTGTCATTGCGATACGAGCCGCTTCGATTTGACGGTTCGTGATCCATGATGGCTCAAGAGCTTGAAGACCAAACTCACCGAATGCTACTGTTGTGCCGCCTTTAGCGCGGCCCTTCATATGACCGCGTTGTTGTTTGCGGTGTTTGACACGTTTAGGTACCAACATAATTAGTTGCCTCCTTCCACTGGAGCTGCTTTCTTCTTAGTCGGAAGGACTTCACCGCGGTAGATCCATACTTTTACGCCGATTCGGCCGTAAGTCGTATGTGCTTCTGCTGTGCCATAGTCAATATCAGCGCGCAGCGTATGAAGTGGAACTGTACCTTCGCTGTAGCCTTCCGAACGTGCGATTTCCGCGCCTCCGAGACGTCCGCTAACCGCGGTTTTAATCCCTTTAGCACCCGAACGCATGGAGCGTTGCATAGCTTGCTTCAATGCGCGACGGAAAGATACACGACGCTCAAGTTGTTGTGCGATGCTTTCAGCTACAAGAATAGCGTCAAGATCTGCATGTTTGATTTCAGAGATATTGATGTGTACTTTTTTGCCGTTCGTAATTTTGCCAAGTTCCGTACGCAGGTTTTCCACCTCGGAACCGCCTTTACCGATAACCATGCCCGGTTTAGCAGTTTGGATCGTTACGTTCACGCGGTTAGCTGCACGCTCGATCTCGATGTGTGAAACGGCTGCGTCTTTCAGCTTGTTCTTCAGATATTCACGAATCTTCACGTCTTCCAAAAGAAGATCGCCGAAGTCTTTGCCTGCGAACCACTTGGATTCCCAATCACGGATAACTCCGATTCGAAAACCTATTGGATTTACCTTTTGACCCACACGTAATCCCTCCTTTATTTTTCAGATACCACCAAGGTAATGTGGCTGGTTCTTTTATTAATCCGGCTTGCGCGACCCATTGCGCGAGGACGGAAACGTTTCATCGTCGGTCCTTGGTTAACGAAGGCTTGAGAGATGAACAATTTATTAACGTCCAGCTGATAGTTATGCTCAGCGTTAGCAATTGCGGAGTTAAGCAGCTTCTCCAAAATTGGGGATGCAGACTTCGGCGTATGACGCAAAATCGCGATTGCTTCGCCAACTTGTTTACCGCGAATCAAATCCGCAACAAGCTGTGCTTTACGAGGAGCAATTCGAATAAATTTAGCGTGCGCTTTAGCTTCTGGCATGTAGGAACCTCCTCTCGATCATTTAAAGATGTTTAAGGGCAAATTAACGTCTGCCCGTTTTTTTGTCATCGCCTGCGTGGCCCTTGTACGTACGAGTTGGTGCGAATTCACCAAGTTTGTGTCCAACCATATCTTCCGTCACATACACCGGCACGTGTTTACGACCATCATATACAGCAAAAGTGTGGCCGATGAATTGCGGGAAAATGGTCGAGCGGCGGGACCAAGTTTTGATAACGACCTTTTTCTCAGTCTCGTTCATAACCTCGACTTTTTTAAGCAGGTAACCGTCGATAAACGGACCTTTCTTTAAACTGCGACCCATTCGAGTTCCTCCCTTCACACGAGCGTGATATTCGTATCACGCGGTTTGGATCAAGCGGTTATTACTTCGTACGACGACGAATAATATATTGGCTCGATGCTTTTTTCTTCTTGCGTGTTTTGTATCCAAGAGTCGGCTTACCCCATGGGGACATAGGCGACTTGCGTCCGATTGGAGCGCGGCCTTCACCACCACCGTGCGGGTGATCGTTAGGGTTCATGACGACACCGCGAACTTCTGGACGTTTGCCCATCCAACGGGAACGGCCGGCTTTACCGATTTTCACGAGTTCGTGATCTTCGTTGCCAACAGAACCGATTGTTGCGCGGCATGTATTCAGAATGCGGCGAACTTCGCCGGAGCTTAGACGAATCGATACGTAGCTTTCTTCTTTACCAAGAAGCTGAGCTTCCGTTCCGGCAGCACGAACCAATTGTCCGCCTTTGCCTGGTTTCAATTCGATGTTGTGGATAACTGTACCGACTGGGATATTCACAAGCGGCAACGCGTTGCCCGGTTTAATATCGGCAGTAGGCCCGGTCATAACTTGATCTCCGACTTTAAGGCCCTTCGGAGCGATGATGTAAGCTTTCTCGCCATCTACGTAATGGATCAAAGCGATATTGGATGTACGGTTCGGATCGTATTCGATCGTTGCAACATTACCAATGATACCGTCTTTGCTATTACGTTTAAAGTCGATAATACGATATTTGCGTTTGTGTCCGCCGCCATGGTGACGAACCGTAATTTTACCTTGGTTATTACGTCCAGCTTTTTTGAAAAGCGGAGCAAGCAACGATTTCTCCGGTGTGCTTGTCGTGATCTCTTCGAAAGTCGATACGGACATGCCACGACGAGCTGGAGATGTCGGTTTGTACTTTTTGATTGGCACTTGTATTCCCTCCTTTTCTAAACAGACGTTTCAAAGAACTCAAGTTCTTTGCTGTCAGCGCTCAATTGAACGATCGCTTTTTTCCAATCCGGTCTGTAGCCGCTATGTTTACCATAACGTTTCGGTTTACCCGCTACACGCATCGTGTTAACGCCGGTTACTTTTACTTTGAAAATTTGTTCAATTGCATCTTTGATTTCGGTTTTGTTCGAACGAATGTCTACTTCAAACACATAACGTTTGTTAGCCATGTAATCGCTCGTACGTTCCGTAATAACCGGGCGCTTGATAATATCGCGTGGATTTTTCATTACGCAAGCACCTCCTGTACTTTCTCTACTGCTTCTTTGGTAATAATAAGCTTGTCATGTACCAATACATCCAGAACATTAATGCCGTCAGCTGCGACGAACTTCACACCTGGAATGTTACGGGCGGACAATGCAACGTTATCTTCATAGTTAGCCGTTACGACAAGAGCCTTACGGTCAACTTTAAGGTTGTTTAGAATCGCTGCGAATTCTTTCGTCTTAGGAGCCGCGAAAGCCAGTTGATCAAGAACGATAATTTCGCTCGCGATAACTTTCGAAGACAATGCGGATTTGATCGCAAGACGACGAACTTTCTTAGGAAGCTTGAAACCGTACGAACGTGGAGTCGGTCCGAATACGGTACCGCCGCCAACCCACTGCGGGGAGCGAATGCTGCCTTGACGAGCACGGCCTGTGCCTTTTTGTTTCCAAGGCTTGCGACCGCCGCCGCGCACTTCAGAGCGTCCTTTTGTTTTGTGCGTACCCTGACGTTCAGCAGCTTGCTGAAGAACGACAGCGCTATGCAATACGTGAGAGTTTGGTTGAATACCGAAAACCGATTCAGCCAATTCCAGTTCACCAACTTGAGCTCCGCTCACGTTGAATACTGTTACTTTAGGCATTTCTTGTTCCTCCTTTCTTTAAGAGCAATTAGTTCTTAACTGTTTGCTTCACTTTAACGAATCCGTTTTTCGGACCTGGAATCGATCCTTTTACAAGAAGAACGTTACGTTCTGTATCTACACGGATAACTTCAAGCTTCTGAATCGTGATTGTTTCGTTACCCATATGACCTGGAAGGCGTTTGCCCTTCGGTACGCGGTTCGCTTGGATCGAGCCCATCGAACCCGGCCCGCGGTGGTAACGGGAACCGTGAGACATAGGTCCAGTGCTTTGTCCCCAACGTTTGATTACGCCGGCAAAGCCTTTACCTTTCGAAATACCAGTTACGTCAACGAATTCGCCAGCTGCAAAAAGATCAGCTTTCACTTCCTGGCCAACTTCATAATCACCCAGGTTGATTCCGCGAATCTCACGAACGTAGCGCTTAGGTGTTGTGTTAGCCTTTTTAGCGTGACCCGCTTCCGGCTTGTTCGATCTGCTTTCTTTCTTATCAGAGAAACCGAATTGAACGGCTTCATAGCCATCGTTCTCTTGATCTTTCTTCTGAAGCACTACGCAAGGTCCAGCTTCGATAACCGTTACTGGAACGACGTTACCTTCAGTGGTGAACACTTGAGTCATACCAAGTTTTTTCCCTAAGATACCTTTCATGTTGACACCTCATTCCCTTTCTATGATCGCATATGCTTCTATTACAGTTTGATTTCGATATCTACACCGGATGGTAAATCCAAGCGCATCAACGCATCAACCGTTTGCGGAGTCGGGTTTACAATGTCGATCAAACGCTTATGAGTGCGTTGTTCGAATTGCTCCCTGGAATCCTTGTACTTGTGTACCGCACGGAGAACGGTGATGATTTGCTTTTCCGTTGGCAACGGAATCGGCCCGGATACGCCTGCACCGGAACGTTTTGCAGTTTCAACGATTTTCTCTGCGGATTGATCAAGAATTCTGTGATCGTATGCTTTCAAGCGGATACGAATCTTTTGCTTTGCCATATAAGTCCCTCCTTCTATCGCCCAATTTATTATCGGACATACTCCGTGAGAAAAACCCTGGCACGAGCCCCATGGCAAAGGGGCCGGGTGTGTCGGCAACCTCTCACATCATCGCAACGTCAGACCAACAGTCAATATTATACCGAAATGAGTAGGCAAATGCAACAAGAATATTGAACGTAGTTGCATAAAAATCATTTTTTATGTGTTTATCGCTGCGCGGCGCTGTAATCGGTCTTCGGCATGCATTGAAACCATGAATTCTATTATTAGATTACAAGGTTAATTCACGGTTTCAAGAGCAGCACGTAAACTCTCAGACTCGATTACAGCTTTGCTTTCCTCAAACACAACAATTGCTTTCATACAAGCACGCTCAAGGAGAAAACAGCAAAGTGTGGACTTTTGTCGTCCACACTTATTTATAATGAAGGAATAACTTCATTGAATCTGTTTGTCTCCCGTAGCAAACTTGATTGACTCATTCGTTCTATTGCCGTATAACGCCCATTATGTCCGTTCTTCCGCTAATTTAGAATAAATCTGTAATTAGCCGAATGAATTGTCCTATATGATTATAAACAGCTGAGCATTTAAAAGACACCGCAAAATAATGCCAATTAACAAACAGAAGAAGGAACAGGAGAATTGCAGGTAATATCGAATGTAAAAGAACAACAAACAAAAAAGTCAACACAAGGGGGTTCATATGAAAACAACGATCTATATGGTAAGACATGCAGAGTCGCCTTTTGCGTTTGGCCAAGAGAGAGAACGGGGTCTTTCAGATGAAGGATTTGAAGATGCTAAGCGCGTTGCTGAGTTATTAAAAAATATTGATATTCATTATATGGCTTCCAGTCCATATAACAGAGCAAAGCAGACGATCCGCTTCTTGGCTGAAGCTAAAGCTTTGGACATCGTAGAGTATGAAGAGTTAATCGAACGGCCCATCAAAGGACTCGATTATAAAGCGCCGTGGGAGGAGTTGTACGAAGCCATTCGCAAATCCTCTATGGATAAGGATTATGCCCTGGAAGGCGGGGAAACAACCAGAATGGTTCAGCGAAGAGCAATTCCTATAATAGAGAAGCTCCTTAAAGAACAACAAGGAAAAAACATTGTTATTGGGACTCACGGTAATATTATGACCATCATTATGAATCATTACGATGACAAGTACGGATTCGATTTCTGGAACGGCACATCGAAGCCGGATATTTACAAGCTTGTATTTGATAAAAATAAGCTGGAGCACGTTGAACGTTTATGGGGTTAAAGAAAAATCACGCAACGAATCAAGACGTTGCGTGATTTATTTTATTATATAAGTTTGATGAAGACGGAACGGAGAGAAAAACGGGCAGCTGGAGAGTTTACGTCCTGCTTTTGAAGGCTCGTTCCAACCAATATTCCTAATTCCAAGGGAACAAGGCTTCAACGCAGGCGCAAGCGCCCGTATTTCTCGCAGTGAAGCTCATCATTAATTAGAAGCTTCAGCGCCCACTTTTCTAGCAGTAAATTCGAATATCAAACTCACCCCAGCACGATGCGGTCATCCGCCAGCTTCTTGCCGCTAATCCGCTCAAACTCGCCAAGCAGCTGCTCGACGGTAAGATCCTTTTTGCGCGATTCCGGTATGTCCAGAATGATTCGGCCTTTATCCATCATGATTAGACGGTTGCCAAGACGGATCGCTTGTTCCATGTTGTGCGTAACCATCAGTGTCGTCAGCTTCATTTCACGGACAATGCTATCCGTCAGGGTCGTGATGAGTTCGGCTCTCGCCGGATCAAGCGCTGCCGTATGCTCGTCAAGCAGCAGGATTTGCGGTCTTGTAAAGGTTGCCATCAGCAGGCTTAGCGCTTGTCTCTCTCCGCCAGACAATAAACCGACCTTTGCATTCAGACGGTTTTCCAGACCAATGCCCAAACGCTGCAGTTCTTTTCTAAAAATCTCACGTTTCGCACGCGTCACGCCAAAGGATAATCCGCGTGATTTGCCACGTGTGTATGCAATCGCCATATTTTCCTCAATTGTCATTCGCGGCGCCGTACCGGCCATCGGATCTTGAAATACACGTCCGATCCATCTGCTTCGTTTGAACTCGGTCAGCTCGCTGACATCTTTACCTTCAATGAATATCTTACCTGCATCGGATTTCATGACGCCTGAGATAATATTCATAAGGGTCGACTTGCCTGCGCCGTTGCTTCCAATCACGGTAACGAAGTCTCCCGGCTTAAGATGCAGGTTAGCATGCATGAGAGCGATCTTCTCGTCCACGGTTCCTGGATTAAACAATTTGGACACGCCATCGATCTTAAGCATTACCGTCCACCTCCGCCAGGCCGGCTGAGTCCCGATAGTACTTCCGCCGTTCGTTTTCTTGCACTCGTCTTCGTGTTAATCGCTCTCCGCACAGTCGGTATGACAAGCGCGCAAGTAATAATGACAGCCGTAATCAGCTTCATGTCTTGTGCCTCCATGCCGGGTACGCGAAGGGCAAGCGCATAAATAATACGGTAAATGATCGCGCCTAGTATGACGGCAAGTGTCGCTCTGAATATTGACTTCGAGCCGAATATCGCTTCACCGATAATAACCGAGGCTAGGCCGATTACAATCATCCCGATTCCCATGCTGTTATCTGCAAACTTCTGGTGATGCGCGATTAGTGCGCCCGAGCAAGCAACTAGGGCATTGGACAATGCGATACCAACGATCGTCGTCAAATCCGTATTGGAGCCGAAGCTGCGAATCATCCGATTATTGTCACCCGTAGCTCGCAGGCTTAGACCCAGATCCGTTCTGAAGAACTGATCAAGCAATATTTTAATAACAACAGCTAAAACAATGGCTATAACAATAACCGGGATTTGGTCGAACGCATTCATTTGGTTGCGCAAGGAAAGGTTCGGTTTCCCCATGATTCGCAGGTTAATGGAGTATAGCGCAATCATCATAATAATGCCCGAAAGCAGCCCATTGACCTTTCCTTTCGTATGAAGTAATCCCGTACATAACCCTGCAGCCGCCCCGCCCAGGAAAGCGCAAATAATCGCAATCCATGGCTGCGTGCCATTAATGGTCATGACCGTCGCGATCGCCGCTCCCGTCGTAAAGCTTCCGTCCACCGTCAAGTCTGGGAAATCCAAGATGCGGAACGTAATGTAGACGCCGAGCGCCATGAGTGCGTAAAGCAATCCCGATTCGACTGCCCCTTGCATCGATGCAAGCATAAAATGAAATCCTCCCTCATGAAAAGCAATGGGGTGGACCAGATTACCCGATCACCCCAAAAGCTGTTTACTAATTTTCGGTTGTATTCACGCCGTTATTCGATAATATTGTTCGTCGGATCTTGAACGTATGCCTTCATGGCGTCCGTAACCGTAATCCCTTGCTCGGCTGCCGCTTTGAGGTTGATAATAAAGTCGAGCTTCTGAGGAACCGTTACGTCCATCTCGCCTGGATTTTTACCATTTAGAATTTCAACAGCCATCTGTCCGGCCTCGTATCCATGGTCGAAATATTTGAAGCCGACCGTCGCGAACGCACCCTTCTCTACAGAATCGCGGTCTGCCGAGAAGAACGGGATGTCTTTCTCGTTCGCTACTTCGATAATGCTGTCCACGCCGCCGACAACCATGTTGTCGAGCGTAATGTAGATGGCATCGACGCGTCCGACCAATGATTGAGCCGCTGTTTGAATGTCAGAGCTGTTTGCTACCGGCGCTTTGACCAGCTCGATTTTATGTTTAGCCAGCGCTTCTTTGGCGATGCCGCTCATGACAACCGTATTCGCTTCACCTTCATTAATGACAAGTCCGACTTTCTTCACGTTAGGGAATTCCTTCGCAATAAAATCCATTGTCTTCACTATCGCTTCCGGGTTCGTGTCTGCCGCTCCCGTGACGTTGCCGCCCGGCGCTGTAAGCTGTGGTACGATGCCCGCATCAACCGGATCCGTTACGGCTGCGAATAATACAGGCTTGTCCTTAACTTCATCTACTAAACTTTGCGTTGTAGGCGTTGCAATGCCGAATGCCAAATCCGCATCTGAAGAAGCAATTTTTTGTGCGATCGTTTGCACGTTCGTCGGGTCACCTTGCGCATTATTGTAATCGACTTTCAAATTTTTGCCCTCTTCGAAACCTCCATCTTTCAATGCAGCAAGAAAGCCCTCACGAGTAGCATCTAGAGAAGGATGCTCGATGATCTGAGAAATCGCGATTGAATACGTCTTCTCAGCACCACCTTCCTTATTTGCAGCGTTTCCTTCATTATTTGATTCTGTTTTCCCCGTATTCGCACCGCAGGCTGCTGTTACAACCATGACGGAAGCAAGTGCAAGTCCTAACCAAAATTTTTTCTTCATCCTGGTAATCCCCTCTCCATTTCAAACCGATTTCAATACCTCTTTGCTCACCCGAACCTAAACGATCATAGCAAAGCTATACCGCTTCCTCGCATTAAAGCGTGTTAATAAACGACATGAGTTTACTTTAATCGAGCATGTACGACTTTTATTTACTATTACCTAATATTAAATGTGCCGGACGTATGACGTCAATCATTAGTTCGATGTAAAAATAAGTAAGAGAAACTTTAGACGATCTCTTAAAATTTAAAAAGCCCTCACCGAAGTGAGGGCTTAAATTCGCAGCGGCTAATGCCGCCTTGAATTATTTTTGGATTGTTGCTACAGCGCCGGCGCCTACTGTACGGCCGCCTTCACGGATGGAGAAACGAGTTCCTTCTTCAACCGCGATTGGTGCGATAAGCTCAACCGTTACAGTGATGTTGTCGCCAGGCATAACCATTTCAGTACCTTCTGGCAGGTTGATGATACCTGTTACGTCAGTTGTACGGAAGTAGAACTGTGGACGGTATCCAGTGAAGAAAGGCTTGTGACGGCCACCCTCTTCTT
The DNA here is from genome assembly GCF_000422465.1 of Paenibacillus harenae DSM 16969. Classification (GTDB taxonomy): domain Bacteria; phylum Bacillota; class Bacilli; order Paenibacillales; family Paenibacillaceae; genus Pristimantibacillus; species Pristimantibacillus harenae. Next base: position 30,359 of record NZ_AULV01000022.1, read on the forward strand.
TAGTAAGAACGTAGATTTGAGCCGTGAAGTTCGTGTGCGGCTTAACCGAAGCCGGTTTAGCCAATACTTGACCACGCTCGATATCTTTACGGTCTACACCGCGAAGCAATGCGCCGATGTTGTCGCCCGCTTGTGCGGAATCCATCAATTTACGGAACATTTCTACGCCCGTAACAACGGATTTGCGAGTTTCTTCTGCCAGGCCAACGATTTCAATCTCATCGCCAACTTTAACCACACCACGGTCGATACGGCCAGTTGCAACTGTACCGCGGCCAGTGATTGTGAATACGTCCTCGACAGGCATAAGGAAAGGCTTAGCCGTGTCGCGCTCTGGAGTTGGGATATAAGTGTCAACTTGTTCGAACAGTTCAACGATTTTGTCAGCCCAAGGACCGTCTGGGTTAGCAAGTGCTTCACGAGCCGCGCCGCGGATGATTGGAGTGTCGTCGCCTGGGAACTCATACTCGGAAAGAAGATCGCGAACTTCCATTTCAACAAGCTCAAGAAGCTCTTCGTCTTCAACCATGTCGCATTTGTTCAGGAATACTACGATGTAAGGTACGCCAACTTGACGGGAAAGCAGGATATGCTCGCGCGTTTGTGGCATTGGGCCGTCGGAAGCGGATACTACAAGGATAGCTCCGTCCATTTGTGCAGCGCCAGTGATCATGTTTTTAACATAGTCGGCGTGACCCGGGCAGTCAACGTGTGCGTAGTGACGGTTAGGCGTCTCATACTCAACGTGAGCTGTCGAGATCGTGATACCGCGCTCGCGCTCTTCTGGAGCTTTATCGATTTGGTCGAATGCTACTGCTGCACCGCCGTATTTTTTGGAAAGTACAGTTGTGATCGCAGCTGTCAAAGTCGTTTTACCATGGTCGACGTGACCGATTGTACCGATATTAACGTGCGGTTTAGTACGTTCAAATTTAGCCTTAGCCATTGAACTTAATCCTCCTCATATACCATTTATTTTTTATGTGTGGGCCGGCACCTAGAGTGCAAGCATACCTGGTGGCGGCCGAAAACAAATTGTTACAGCAAGCGGGGCATTATTACTCGCCTTTGTGCTTAGCTATGATTTCTTCAGAAATCGACTTAGGAACTTCTTCATAGTGAGAAAGCTCCATCGAGAATACGCCGCGTCCTTGCGTACCGGAACGAAGTGTTGTGGAGTAGCCGAACATCTCGGAGAGAGGTACCTTAGCACGGATAATTTGCGCGCCTGCGCGAGTATCCATACCTTCAATACGACCGCGGCGGGAGTTCAGCATACCCATTACATCGCCCATGTACTCTTCAGGAACGGTAACTTCAACCTTCATGATTGGCTCGAGCAAGACAGGCTTACACTTGTCTTTAGCTGCTTTAAGCGCCAGGGAACCAGCGATCTTAAATGCCATCTCCGAGGAGTCAACGTCATGGTACGATCCGTCAACTACAGTTGCTTTCACGTCTACGAGCGGGAAGCCGGCGATAACGCCGTTCTTCATCGACTCTTCAATACCCGCTTGGATCGGAGCTATGAACTCACGCGGGATCGCGCCGCCGACAACCTTGCTTTCGAATACGAAACCTGCGCCTGGCTCTTGCGGGGTAAACTCAACCCAACAATGACCGAATTGACCTTTACCGCCGGATTGACGAACGAACTTACCTTCCACTTTCGCCGCTTGACGGAACGTTTCACGGTAAGCAACCTGCGGTTTACCAACGTTTGTCTCAACTTTGAATTCACGGAACATACGGTCAACGAGAATTTCAAGGTGAAGCTCACCCATTCCGGAAATGATCGTTTGATTCGTTTCTTCGTCCGTGTGTGCACGGAAAGTAGGATCTTCTTCAGCAAGCTTGGAGATTGCGATACCGAGTTTGTCTTGGTCAGCTTTCGTTTTTGGTTCGATCGCAACCGAGATAACCGGATCAGGGAAGTTCATCGATTCAAGAACGATAATGTTCTTCTCATCGCAAAGCGTGTCGCCTGTAATCGTGTCTTTAAGACCGACTGCGGCCGCGATATCGCCGGAGTAAACCTCGGAAATCTCTTGACGGCTGTTCGCGTGCATCTGAAGGATACGTCCGATACGTTCGCGTTTATTCTTCGTTGCATTAAGAACATACGAACCGGATTTCAGTATGCCAGAGTAGACACGGAAGAACGTCAGCTTACCGACATAAGGGTCTGTCATGATTTTGAACGCCAAAGCCGCAAACGGCTCTTCGTCGGAAGAATGACGCACGCCTTCTTCTCCGTCTTCGAGCGTACCTTTGATTGCCGGTACGTCAAGCGGGGAAGGAAGGTAGTCAACTACCGCATCCAACATCATTTGAACGCCTTTGTTACGATAAGAAGATCCAACGATAACCGGGAAGATTTTAACTTGGCAAACACCCGTACGGAGCGCTGCTTTAATTTCTGGAATAGTGATTTCTTCACCTTCCAGATATTTCATCGTTAATTCCTCATCCAGCTCGGCAACCTTCTCAATCAATTCCGTGCGAAGTTCTTCAACCTGGTCTGCATATTCTGCAGGAATTTCGATTTTCTCAGGGTCTTTTCCGAGATCATCCTTGTACTTATAAGCTACGCGTTCAACGATATCGATAACGCCTATGAAATCACTTTCAGCGCCAATCGGTATTTGGATCGCAACAGCATTAGCTTGCAGACGCTCACGCATGTCTTTGATAACATTCATGAAGTCTGCGCCAATAATGTCCATCTTATTGATGTAAGCGATCCGCGGAACGCCATAACGGTCAGCCTGACGCCATACAGTCTCAGACTGCGGCTCAACGCCTTCTTTCGCACTGAAAACGCCTACGGCCCCGTCCAATACGCGCAGGGAACGTTCAACTTCAACCGTGAAGTCAACGTGTCCCGGGGTGTCGATAATATTAATGCGGTGACCATTCCATTGAGCGGTTGTCGCGGCAGACGTAATCGTAATACCGCGCTCTTGTTCTTGCTCCATCCAGTCCATCGTCGCTGCACCTTCGTGCACCTCGCCGATTTTGTGAGTGCGGCCCGTATAGAACAGGATCCGTTCAGTGGTTGTGGTTTTACCGGCGTCAATATGCGCCATAATCCCGATATTACGCGTATTTTTCAAGGAGAACTCTCTTGACATAAAATTGTCTCCTCTCGAATGTAAAGATTCTACCAGCGGTAGTGAGCAAACGCTTTGTTTGCTTCAGCCATTTTGTGAGTATCTTCGCGCTTCTTAACAGCTGCGCCAGTGTTATTGGATGCATCTGTAATTTCTGCAGCTAAACGCTCTTCCATCGTTTTCTCACCGCGGTTACGTGAGTAGTTCACGAGCCAACGGAGACCAAGTGCCGTACGGCGCTCTGGTTTAACTTCGATTGGCACTTGATAGTTTGCACCGCCGACACGGCGTGCTTTAACCTCGAGAACCGGCATAATATTTTTCAAAGCTGCTTCAAAAACTTCCATCGGATCTTTACCCGTGCGTTCTTGAATCAATTTGAAAGCATCGTATAACAGTGTTTGCGCAACACCTCTTTTACCGTCAAGCATAATGCGGTTGATTAGGCGCGTTACCAGCTTGCTGTTATATAGCGGATCTGGAAGCACATCGCGTTTCGTTACAGGACCTTTGCGTGGCATGAGAAAGTCCCCCTTTCTTCTAATAGTCGCTAGTTCTAGCATTGCGATAACCCGAGAGGGTTATACGGTTTATTTTTTAACTTTCGGACGTTTCGTTCCGTATTTGGAACGGGCTTGATTACGGTTATTCACACCTGCAGTATCAAGTGCGCCGCGAACGATATGATAACGTACCCCTGGAAGGTCTTTTACCCGTCCGCCGCGAATCAATACGACGCTGTGCTCTTGCAGGTTATGACCGATACCCGGAATGTACGCCGTTACCTCTACACGGTTCGTCAAACGTACACGCGCATATTTACGAAGTGCGGAGTTCGGTTTCTTAGGAGTCATTGTACCTACACGAGTGCACACACCGCGTTTTTGAGGAGCGCTAATGTCAGTAGCCTCACGTTTCAGAGCGTTGAATCCCTTTTGCAATGCTGGCGATTTCGATTTTACTACTTTCGCTTCACGTCCTTTACGGACCAGCTGGTTAATTGTTGGCATGTTGCCACCCCCTTCCCCTATATCAATGTCTTTATTACGGTAGACATTTTACCTAATTTTAAGCCCACAGATCCAGGCGGTTCATAAAAGAACAAACAAAAGTTCTCGTCAGTCAATCATCGCTAAATAATCAACTAACAAAAACGGCCATTGCCTTATTCTTCTTCAGGTACGAGCGCTGCCATTGCGGCACCGATATCGATTCCGCAGGTTTCCCCAAGGACATCCTTCGTATCAAACCACTTAAATGGAACTCCTGCCCGCTCACATAGATGAACGACTTTCTCTTTCATCTGCGGATCTGCATCTCTCGCAACATAGACTTCAATCGCTCTATTCTGCTCGAGCATCTTCATTGTCTGCTTCGCGCCGACTTTGAATTGCATGATATCACCTTCATTCACTCTTAAAGCGATCACACAACTAGGCACACTTCGATATATTAACACCTAGGCTATGCTCATGTCAAGAAACTTTAAGCAGATTCATTTGCAAACATTTGGTTAAAATCCAGCGTTCAAATAACATGCGAAAGAGCGGACAGCAAACGCTCCAAAAGGAAGCGAATGCTGTATCGCTCTTCCGATGTTTATCCGTATCGGGTCTTAAACAGTACGTTGCTGCTGTTGAGCTCTCTATTCGATTGCTACAGCTTCCGTTTCCGTTTCAAGATCCGCAAGCTCGACAACCTCATCTTCAATGCCTGCAAAACGAATGTTGCGGTAACGCGGCATACCGGTACCGGCCGGTATCAGCTTACCGATAATAACATTTTCCTTGAGACCAAGCAACTGGTCAACTTTGCCTTTAATTGCGGCATCCGTTAATACGCGAGTTGTCTCTTGGAACGAGGCCGCCGACAAGAAGGAATCCGTCTCGAGAGAAGCTTTCGTAATACCGAGCAATACAGGTTTTGCAACAGCCGGCTCCGCGTCAGCGAAGATCGCTTCTCGATTTTGCGCTTCATATTCATGAATGTCCACGAAAGCGCCTGGAAGAAGCGAAGTACCGCCCGCGTCTACGATCCGGATCTTCCGGAGCATTTGTTTAATCATGACTTCAACGTGCTTGTCATTGATTTCAACCCCTTGGTTCCGGTAAACGCGCTGTACTTCCTGTAAAATATAGTTTTGAACGCCGCGGATCCCTTTGATGCGCAGCATATCTTTCGGGTCAATCGAACCGTCAGTCAGTTCATCGCCTGCTTCGATTTGCTGCCCCTCGGTTACGCGAATACGCGATCCGTAGGTAACGGCATAAACCTTCGACTCCGCTTCGCCTTGAACCTCAATCTCGCGACGGTCCTTCGCTTCACGGATTTCTTTGACAACGCCGTCAAGCTCGGAAATGATCGCTTGACCTTTCGGGTTACGCGCCTCAAACAACTCTTGAATACGCGGCAAACCTTGCGTAATGTCGTCTCCGGCAACGCCGCCTGTATGGAACGTACGCATCGTCAGCTGTGTTCCCGGTTCGCCGATCGATTGCGCTGCAATAATACCGACAGCTTCACCGATCTCGACGTGTTTGCCTGTTGCCAGGTTCCGGCCATAGCAGATTTTACATACGCCATGACGGGCACGGCAGCTCAGTACAGAACGTATTTGCAGCTTCTCGACGCCTGCTTCGATAATCGCATCCGCTTTATTCGAATCAATCAGCTCGCTGCGGTTAACGATAATTTCTCCCGTCTTCGGATGGCGGACAGTCTCGAACGCATAACGTCCTTCGATCCGGTCGTAAAGATCCTCGATAACCTCTTTACCGTCTTGAATCTTGCTGACGGAGAAGCCTTTATCCGTACCGCAATCGTCTTCGCGAACGATAACGTCCTGCGCAACGTCTACGAGACGGCGGGTCAAGTAACCGGAGTCGGCCGTACGAAGCGCCGTATCCGCCAAACCTTTCCGCGCGCCGTGCGTCGAGATAAAGTACTCAAGGACGGTGAGGCCTTCGCGGAAGTTCGATTTAATCGGCAACTCGATGATACGGCCGGACGGATTCGCCATCAGTCCTCGCATACCGCCAAGCTGCGTAATTTGCGATTTGTTACCCCGTGCTTTGGAGTCCACCATAAGCATGATGTTGTTGTAACGATCCATCGACTTCATCAGAACGTCGGTAATCTCGTCTTTACATTTACTCCAAATGCCGATAATCCGGTCATAGCGCTCTTCGTTCGTAATCAAACCGCGACGGTATTGATTCATAACGGTTGCGACCTTCTCGTCGGACTGCTTCATGATTTCCGCTTTTTCTTTCGGGATGATAACATCGGATACGCCGATCGTAATACCAGCCTTTGTCGAATAAGTGAAACCAAGCTGCTTAATGCGGTCAAGAATAACCGCCGTAAGCGTAGTGTGGTATTGACGGAAGCACTCTGCAATTACTAATGCGAGATAGTCTTTGCCTACCGCACCAGGCGTTTCGATCGCATCCATGAATTTCGGAAGGTCGGCGCCTTTTTCGTACACAAAATATTTATCCGGAGTACCGTGCAGCAGGTTCTTCTTGGTCGCTTCGTTGATATAAGGGAAATCCTCAGGGAAAATCTCGTTGAAGATAACCTTGCCAACCGTCGTGACCAGCAACGATTTCTGCTGCTGCTCCGTGAAGTTTGTTTTCTTCAGAACGCGAACAGGGATGAAGATTCTCGCATGCAGGGACACAATTCCGCGCTGGTAAGCCGAGATCGCTTCGTTTACGGTGCCGAATACGGAACCGCTGCCCTTCGATTCTTTATTATCCATCGTCAAGTAGAAGCTTCCGAGAACCATATCCTGAGACGGAGTAACTACCGGCTTACCGTCTTTCGGGTTCAAAATGTTGCCGGATGCCAGCATGAGCAATCGCGCTTCTGCTTGCGCTTCTGCAGACAACGGAACGTGAACGGCCATCTGGTCGCCGTCAAAGTCGGCGTTGTATGCCGTACATACGAGCGGATGAAGCTTAATGGCGCGACCCTCAACGAGAATCGGTTCAAATGCTTGAATTCCGAGACGGTGAAGCGTCGGAGCACGGTTCAGCAATACCGGGTGTTCCTTGATTACTTCCTCAAGAACATCCCATACCTCCGGACTTACGCGCTCAACCTTGCGCTTAGCGCTCTTAATGTTGTGCGCAAGACCTTTATTGACAAGCTCCTTCATGACGAACGGCTTGAACAGCTCAAGCGCCATTTCCTTAGGAAGGCCGCACTGGAACATTTTCAAATTCGGACCTACGACGATAACCGAACGACCGGAATAGTCAACCCGTTTACCAAGGAGGTTCTGACGGAAACGTCCTTGCTTACCTTTAAGCATATGGCTGAGCGATTTCAACGGACGGTTGCCGGGACCCGTAACCGGGCGGCCGCGACGGCCGTTATCGATCAACGCGTCAACCGCTTCCTGCAGCATCCGTTTCTCGTTTTGCACGATAATGTCGGGCGCGCCAAGATCCAGCAAACGCTTCAGACGGTTATTGCGGTTAATAACACGGCGATACAAATCATTAAGGTCAGACGTTGCAAAACGTCCGCCGTCAAGCTGTACCATCGGACGAAGCTCCGGAGGAATAACAGGAAGAACGTCAAGAATCATCCACTCCGGCTCGTTGCCGGAATTACGGAATGCTTCTACCACTTCAAGGCGTTTAATCGCACGATTGCGGCGTTGGCCTTGAGCCGTACGGAGTTCTTCCTTCAATTGCTCCAATTCTTTCTCGACATCGATGTCCTGGAGCAGCTTCTTAACCGCTTCGGCACCCATGCCCGCTTGGAATCCGTAGCCGTATTTCTCCCGGTAGCTGCGGTATTCCTTCTCGGACAACAGCTGCTTTTTCTCAAGAGGCGTATCACCTGGATCCGTTACGACATAGGATGCAAAGTAGATGATCTCCTCGAGCGAGCGAGGGGACATATCAAGTGCCAAGCCCATGCGGCTAGGAATACCTTTGAAATACCAAATGTGGGATACGGGAGCGGCAAGCTCAATATGTCCCATACGCTCGCGACGCACCTTCGCGCGGGTTACTTCTACTCCGCAGCGGTCGCATACAACGCCTTTGTAACGAACGCGTTTATATTTGCCGCAATGGCATTCCCAGTCTTTTGTAGGTCCAAAAATTTTCTCGCAGAAGAGTCCTTCCTTCTCCGGTTTTAAGGTCCTGTAGTTGATCGTCTCCGGCTTTTTCACTTCTCCGCGGGACCACGAGCGAATTTTATCCGGCGAAGCCAGACCGATTTTCATATACTCGAAGTTGTTCACGTCCAACAAGGAGCAACCCTCCTCCGTCATGTATGACTGTGTCTCTTAATAGCCGGATTCCGTCCAGAGCGCGTGACCATAGACGGAATCCATCATGCCTGTTATTCAGCGCCTGCTTCTGCGCCTTCTAAATTGAGGTTAAGCTTATCGCCGGTAGCCTCGTCTTCATCATCTATCTCTTTCATTTCGATCTCTTCTTCATTCTCGGTCAGGATCTTAACATCCATGCCTAAGCTTTGAAGCTCTTTGATCAAAACTTTGAACGATTCCGGAACGCCAGGCTCTGGAACGTTCTCGCCCTTGACGATCGATTCGTACGTTTTGACGCGTCCAACCACGTCATCGGACTTGACGGTCAAAATCTCTTGCAGCGTATAGGCAGCGCCATATGCTTCGAGCGCCCATACCTCCATCTCCCCGAAACGCTGTCCGCCGAACTGGGCTTTACCGCCGAGAGGCTGTTGCGTAACGAGAGAGTAAGGACCTGTTGAACGGGCATGGATCTTATCGTCGACCATGTGCGCCAGCTTGATCATATACATGACCCCGACGGTAACTTCACGTTCGAATGTTTCACCGGTCCGTCCATCGTACAGCACCGTTTTACCGTTACGCTGCATGCCGGCTTCTTCCATCGTATCGAAAACGTCATTCTCGCGCGCGCCGTCAAAAACCGGCGTCGCAGCATGAATGCCGAGATGCTTGCAGGCCATGCCTAAGTGTACCTCAAGCGCTTGACCGATGTTCATCCGCGACGGTACGCCGAGCGGATTAAGAACAACTTCTACAGGTGTGCCGTCCGGCAGGAACGGCATATCCTCTTCCGGCATGATGCGGGCAATAACCCCTTTGTTGCCGTGACGTCCGGCCATTTTATCGCCTTCGGAAATTTTCCGTTTTTGAGCGATATATGCACGAACCAATTGGTTAACGCCAGGCGGCAATTCATCGCCGTTCTCGCGAGTGAACACTTTCACGTCTACAACGATACCGTCCGTACCATGCGGTACGCGGAGCGATGTATCGCGAACTTCGCGAGCCTTCTCGCCGAAGATAGCGTGCAGCAATCTTTCTTCCGCAGTAAGCTCGGTTACGCCCTTTGGAGTAACTTTGCCTACCAGAATGTCGCCGGCGCCAATCTCGGCACCAACGCGGATAATACCGCGCTCGTCAAGATTGCGCAGCGCTTCCTCGCCGACATTCGGAATATCGCGTGTGATTTCTTCCGGTCCAAGCTTCGTATCACGAGCTTCGGACTCATATTCTTCAATATGGATCGATGTGTAGACATCTTCCTTAACAAGCTTCTCGCTAAGCAGAATGGCATCCTCGTAGTTGTAACCTTCCCACGTCATGAAGGCAACGACAACGTTGCGTCCAAGAGCCAATTCTCCCATTTCCGTGGAAGGACCGTCTGCAAGAATGTCGCCTTTTTTAATGACATCGCCTCTGCGTACAAGCGGCCGCTGATTAATACACGTTCCTTGATTAGAGCGCATAAACTTATGAAGCTTATGCTTCACGAGGTCGCCTGTAACCGGTTTTCCGTCAATTTGCTCAACGCGGCGAAGCCATATTTCGTTCGCGGAGGCACGTTCAATAACTCCGTCGAATTTGGATACAATACATACACCGGAGTCTTTCGCAGCTTTATGTTCCATCCCCGTACCGACAAATGGAGCCTTCGGAATAAGAAGAGGCACCGCTTGCCGCTGCATGTTCGATCCCATAAGCGCACGGTTGGAGTCATCGTTCTCCAGAAACGGAATTAACGCCGTTGCAACCGATACAACCTGCTTAGGCGATACGTCCATATAATCAACGCGATCGCTTGGCATCGTCAGGATGTTATCCGCTTGTTTATTGTAACGAACAATCGTGTTCGTTTCTGTAAATGTACTATCCGGATTCAGCTTCGCATTCGCTTGCGCAATAACGTAGTTATCTTCTTCATCCGCTGTCATGTAAGAAATTTGTTCCGTAACGATACCCGTCTTAGGGTCGACCCAACGATACGGGGCCTCAATAAAGCCGTATTCGTTAATTCGGGCGAATGAAGACAAGGAGTTGATCAAACCGATGTTCGGTCCTTCCGGCGTCTCGATCGGACACATCCGCCCATAGTGGGAGTGATGGACGTCACGGACTTCGAAGCCCGCGCGTTCCCGCGTCAAACCGCCAGGTCCGAGTGCGGATAAACGACGCTTATGCGTCAATTCAGCAAGCGGATTCGTTTGGTCCATGAACTGGGAAAGCTGCGAGGAGCCGAAAAACTCCTTAATCGATGCAATAACCGGACGAATGTTAATCAACGCTTGCGGCGTAATTGCATTCGCGTCTTGAATGGACATTCTCTCGCGCACAACGCGCTCCATACGAGACAGACCGATACGGAATTGGTTCTGAAGCAGCTCGCCTACCGAGCGCAGACGACGGTTGCCCAAGTGATCGATATCGTCTGTGCTGCCAACACCGTGGAGCAGGTTAATAAAGTAGTTAATGGAAGCAATAATATCCGCCGGCGTAATATGCTTAACGGATTTGTCGATATTGCCGTTCGCAATAACTTTGATCACCTTGCCTTCATCATAAGGCGAGAATACACTGATCGTTTGCAGTGGAATACTATCAGCATCCAAGACGCCGTTTGCTACATGATACGTTTTGAAGCCTACGTCCTTCTCAAGCTTTTCCAAAATTTCATCAAGCAAGCGGCGGTCAATCATCTGCCCCGATTCCGCGATAATTTCGCCGGTAGTCGGGTCAATCAAATTCTCCGCAAGCCGCTGATTGAACAAACGGTTTTTGATATGGAGCTTTTTGTTTATTTTGTAACGGCCTACATTGGCCAGGTCATAGCGTTTCGGATCAAAGAAGCGAGCAACCAGCAAGCTCTTCGCGTTATCCAAGGTCGGCGGCTCGCCCGGACGAAGGCGCTCGTAAATTTCGATCAGCGCTTTCTCGGTTGAATCCGTGTTATCCTTGTCTAGCGTATTGCGAATATACTCATCGTGGCCCAGCAGTTCTAGAATTTCTGCGTCTGTTCCGAAGCCAAGCGAACGCAAAAGCACCGTTACCGGTATTTTCCGGGTCCGGTCAATACGAACGTAAATGATGTCTTTGGCATCTGTTTCAAGCTCCAGCCATGCGCCGCGGTTAGGGATAACCGTTGCGGTGTAGTTCTTCTTCCCGTTCTTATCGACCTTCGTGCTGAAGTATACACTTGGGGATCGAACCAATTGGCTTACTATGACACGTTCGGCTCCGTTAATAATAAACGTGCCCGTTTCTGTCATAAGCGGGAAATCACCCATGAAAACTTCTTGTTCCTTTACCTCGCCGGTCTCCTTATTAAAAAGTCGTACCTTCACGCGTAAAGGAGCTGCATACGTCACGTCGCGCTCTTTTGATTCATCGACCGAATATTTCGGTTCGCCTAAGCTATAGTCGATAAACTCAAGCGATAGATTGCCCGTAAAGTCCGAAATCGGAGAAATATCCTGGAACAACTCAATCAAGTCGCTGTCCAAAAACTTCTCATACGATTTTTGTTGGATTTCAATCAGGTTCGGGACTTCCAGCACCTCGTTGATCCTGGCGTAGCTTCTTCGTGCGCGCCGACCATACTGAACAAGTTGTCCTGCCAACTTAACCTCACCCCTCATGTCTGTATCACAGCACCGATACTTACTGCGTCACCATAGTCGGAACCAGCCGCCTATATTGTCAAATAAAGAAAAGCCCTTATCGAATAGTTCGAAAAAAGAGCAAGTTCCGGCAGTTAACCGATCGCAGCGCGGACGCGATAGTCTCATATCAAGTAATTTTGCCCAAAACGTAAACATTATACGTCAAATGTATTTATTTTATGCATTCCGCGCTCTAAAATCACACTTGACATTTTAGTTAACTAAAGAGATTGAGCCCAATTTAATGCTGACATTTTATAATATTACCATATCTAAAAAGTCAAGTCAATAAATTTAACTCTGTTTTCAAAGGAAATTTCAAAACAGCTTTTGAGATATTCGACTAACCTTTTACAGCCCGAAAAATCCGGTAGCCTTTATCCTTCGTAACTTCCTCAACTTCTCCGAACAAAGCCTCCAGCTTCGCTTCGGCAGAAGGAGCGCCCTGTTTCTTCTGAATGACGATCCACATGCTGCCGCCTTCCTCCAACAACTGATAGCCCTCTTCGAAAATCTGATGTACAACCGACTTGCCTGCTCGAATCGGCGGATTGGTTAAAATCGTTTGGAAACGCATCTCCTTAACCGCTTCATACACATCGCTCTGCAAAATGTTCACATTGGCAATGCCGTTTAACTTCGCATTTTCGCGTGAAAGCTCGACAGCCCGCTCGTTGATGTCGATCATCGTCACTTGGCCTTGAGGCGCAAGCTTCGCCGCCGTCAATCCGATCGGCCCGTATCCGCAGCCGACGTCCAATACCTTCGCATCAGCCTTAAGCTCTAACGCATCTATCAAAACCCGGCTTCCATAATCGATACCCGACTTCGAAAAAACGCCGGCATCCGTCACAAATCTGAAAGGAAAACCTCGCAGAGACACTTCATGAACTTGACGATTATGCTTCACGTCCGGACTCTGGGAGTAATAATGATCCGACATAATCCATCCCTCCCGCCAAATGTTGGTCGTAAACATACAACGAACCCCTTGAAACCTGACGGTTCAAGGGGCTCGTCAGCCGAATCACCGCATAAGCGGGTATTCTGCTGTATGATATTCAAGCGATATTACTTAACTTCTACGGAAGCGCCAGCTTCAGTAAGTTTAGCTGCAACTGCTTCAGCTTCTTCTTTAGCCACTTTTTCTTTGATTGCTTTAGGAGCGCTGTCAACCAGGTCTTTCGCTTCTTTCAGGCCAAGACCTGTAATTTCGCGAACAACTTTGATTACGTTGATTTTGGAAGCGCCAGCGCTGTTAAGGATTACGTCGAATTCGGATTGCTCGGCTTCAACAGCTACAGCTGCGCCGCCAACAGCAACTGGTGCTGCAGCTGTTACGCCGAATTCTTCTTCAATTGCTTTTACAAGATCGTTCAGTTCAAGAACGGTCATAACTTTAATGGCTTCTAAGATTTGCTCTTTAGACATGGTTATACCTCCGAAGGTTTGGTTTATTTTTTTGGTTATGATTATATGGCCGGCTTAAGCCGGGCCGCGTTCACACGGGCGTACCCGTCATTAAGCTTCTTTTTGTTCACCGACTGCTTTAACTGCAAGCGCGAAATTGCGCATTGGAGCTTGCAATACGCTGAGGAGCATAGAAAGCAAACCTTCGCGGGACGGAAGTTCCGCAAGTGCTTTAACTTCTTCCATGCTTACGACTTTACCTTCAACAACGCCGCCTTTAAGTTTCAAAGCATCGTTTTTCTTAGCGAAATCGTTCAAAATTTTTGCAGCGACAACTGCATCGTCTTTGCTGAATGCAACAGCGGTAGGACCTGTCAAAATGTTGTTCAATTCAACATAATCCGTACCTTCAGTCGCACGGCGAACCAAAGAGTTCTTCAAAACTTGGAAGTCAACGCCCGCTTCACGAAGCTGCTTCCGAAGCTCAGTAACTTGGGCAACGTTCAATCCGCGATAGTCAGCAACAACCGTGCTGGAGCTTTCCGCGATTTTAGCAGCGATAACCGCTACTGCCTGTTGTTTTTCTTGGATGATATTAGCGTTAGCCAAACTGTACACCTCCCGTAATAGTATACATTCCGTTAATACGACGGGCTTTCCACGCCTCGATGCATGAGAAAGGCCTTCGCGGACAAAGCGAAGGCCATGATGTCGTTATCGCGCATCAACCAAATGGTCGAATATTGCTTACAAACGTTTTATCATAACACCTCGGTAGGAAATTAAGCCTAGCGGCACCTACTGTCTACGGTATGCGTATTCGAATGTTAGTTCCGGTTTCTTAACGGTAAACCGCTGTGGAGACACGAGCGCCAGGGCCCATTGTCGAAGAAACGGAAATGTTTCTCAGGTAAATCCCTTTAGCTGCAGCCGGTTTTGCCCGGTTCAGCGCGTCAACCAATGCTTTGAGGTTCTCGTTCAGCTTCTCGGCATCGAACGAAACTTTTCCGATTGGAGCGTGGATTTGGCCTGCTTTGTCAAGACGGTACTCGATCTTACCGGCTTTGATTTCTTGAACGGCTTTCGCAACGTCAAACGTTACGGTACCGGCTTTCGGGTTAGGCATCAAGCCCTTACCGCCGAGGATCCGTCCAAGCTTACCAACTTCAGCCATCATGTCCGGCGTTGCTACGCAGACGTCGAATTCAAACCAGCCTTGTTGGATTTTGTTGATCATATCAGCATCGCCGACATAGTCAGCGCCTGCCGCTTCCGCTTCTTTCACCTTTTCGCCTTTTGCGAAAACGAGAACGCGTTTTGTTTTGCCAGTACCATGCGGAAGTACGACTACGCCGCGAACCGCTTGGTCTTGTTTACGAGGGTCTACACCCAAACGAACTGCCGCTTCAACGGATTCGTCGAATTTAGCTGTCGCAGCCTTCTTTACAAGCTCGATCGCTTCCAAAGGCTCGTATGTCGCTTCGCTGTCAATCAGCTTAGCAGCTTCCAGATATTTCTTGCCGTGTTTAGCCATTTGTTTTCTTCCTCCTTATGTGGTTATAGCGGAAAATCCTCCAAAGGGATGATCCTCCCACCCGCAAAGCCATCGCTTTGCAAAGCGAACTGCCATTCGGCAGTTTACGCAATCGTCCGGAAGGACGAAGCGTCATTAGTCGACGATCGTTACGCCCATGCTGCGAGCTGTACCTTCTACCATACGCATTGCCGCTTCAACGGAAGCCGCGTTCAGATCCGGCATTTTTTGCTCAGCGATTTCGCGAACTTTGTCACGTTTTACAGTAGCGACCTTCTTCTTGTTCGGTTCGCCCGAACCCTTCTCGATACCTGCTGCTACGCGGAGCAATACTGCTGCCGGCGGCGTTTTTGTTTCGAATGTGAAGGAGCGGTCTTCGAATACTGTGATAACAACTGGAATAATCAAGCCTGCTTGATCCGCAGTACGAGCGTTAAATTCCTTACAGAATGCCATGATGTTAACGCCTGCTTGACCTAGTGCCGGACCGATTGGGGGCGCTGGGTTCGCTTTGCCTGCAGGAACTTGCAATTTGACCATCTTGATAACCTTTTTTGCCATGCTTGACACCTCCTTACTTGGTAATCCGCGCGTATACAGCATATACCGCCGATAGGGGCAATGCTACTACGCGATAAAGCTTTCACCGGAATGATCCGTTGAATCTGGAAACCGATATTAGATCTTCTCCACCTGAGTGTAATCCAGCTCAAGCGGGGTTTCCCTGCCAAACATGTTCACATGAACCTTCAGCTTCGCTTTGTCCAGCAAAATTTCTTCTACCGAACCTACGAAATCAGCAAATGGACCTACTTTGACGCGAACAGTCTCCTTCAGCTCGAACTCGATCTTCGGCTTCGGCTCTTCCATGCCCATGTGTTTCAAAATCTGTTCCACTTCATCCGGCAATAGAGGAGTCGGTTTAGAACCCGATCCAGTCGATCCTACAAACCCTGTTACGCCCGGCGTATTCCGAACAACGTACCATGAATCGTCAGTTTGAACCATTTCCACAAGAACATAACCGGGGTAGACCTTACGCTGGACGGTCTTCTTCTTCCCGTCCTTCTCTACCACTTCATCTTCCATCGGAACAAGGACGCGGAAAATCTTATCTTCCATGCCCATCGATTCAACACGGCGCTCCAAATTGGCCTTCACCTTGTTCTCATATCCGGAGTAAGTATGCACGACGTACCATCTTTTTTCCATCACAAACCCACCTTTGGTCCCTTCTTAAACAATGAGTTCAACCAGAGACGAGATCCCGATGTCAAGAAGCCAGAAGTAAATCGTTACAAACGTGATCGTAAGCAATACTACGATCGAGTAGCTTGTCAACTCTTTACGGCTTGGCCAGCGAACCTTCTTCAGTTCCGCCCAGCTGTCGGCAAAAAAACTAAACGTCGTACCAAAGCTCTGCTTTAGTTTAGCCAAAAATGCCACAGTCACACCTCCATTTGACTATCTCGTCTCGCGATGAGGAGTCTGCTCGTTACAGAACTTGCAAAACTTCTTCAACTCGATGCGGTCGGGGTGATTGCGTTTGTTCTTGGTGCTCGCATAGTTTCTCTGTTTGCAGTTTGTGCATGCCAACGTGATAATTACCCGCATTGAATTACACCTCCCGAACTGCTACAAAATACGAATCATGAAGCTCTATGATGAAGTTCATTGATTCCAACGCCAATACGAAAAAAAACCTCGAATTCAGGCCTACCTAAACACTTTATCATAGTGCATTTTTGATGTCAATGTAAAAGATAGGAGCAAACGCATGCGAAAAATTGGCAACAAATACGACATCGGGCTCGTTTCTCTCAGTATAGTCTAGTTTCGCTCTTTTAAAACAAAAAAGAGCCGTTTATTCCATTCCGCAAACCGCCGGATGGAAGACAGCCCTACTTTTAGGTTGAAGCCATTATTCGTGCGGTTATCCGCCAATATCTCTAACTTCCAAATAACGCTCAAGCTTGCGCTTTACGCGCTGCAGCGCATTATCTATGGATTTCACATGCCTGTTCAAGTCCACAGCAATTTCCTGGTAGGATCTTCCGTCCAGATAAAGCATGAGCACCTTCCGCTCCAGATCGCTTAATATCTCGGACATCTTATCTTCCAGGCCGACGAATTCTTCTTGATTAATAATAAGCTCCTCAGGGTCGGATACCCTCGTGCCGCAAATGACGTCCAGCAGCGTGCGGTCCGAATCTTCATCATAAATGGGCTTATCTAAGGAAACGTAGGAATTAAGCGGGATGTGCTTTTGACGCGTAGCTGTCTTGATGGCCGTAATAATCTGCCTGGTTATGCACAATTCGGCAAAGGCTTTGAAGCTTGCGAGCTTGTCCCCTTTGAAATCGCGAATGGCTTTGTAGAGACCGATCATGCCCTCCTGAACTATATCCTCACGATCCGCACCGATAAGAAAATATGAACGCGCTTTGGCTCTCACGAAATTCTTATACTTATTTATTAAATACTCCAGCGCTATGCTGTCGCCATTGCGGACCGCTTCGACGATTTCCTCGTCCGTACTGCTGTCATACTCAAGCGTACTCCATTCTTTGAGGTCGATGCTCACGAACTATCCCTCCGGCCTGCAAGGCGTACACCGCTAGATTATAGATTCTTAACGTTCAAGAAACATAGAGCCAGTATACATTATGTAACCTTGCACCGTCAACCGATCGAGCACCCGAATACTATCGATTATATAGTAAAATTGTAACTTTGTGGGATCCGCTGCGCTTCATTATTTCTCGCCGCGCCTTAGACGCTCAAGCTGGCTGCGCACCTCCAGACTAATGATCCCGTCGACCGGATTTCGTTTTCCCGGCTTATCTTCGCGCAGCGTTTTCTCAATGTTTTTGCGGTTTTGCCCAATGTCGATCAACAGCTCGCGGGCGGAAACACGAAGCGCGCCCTTGCCGAACGCTACATGCTGTTCCACCAAATCGGAGGTCGCGACATAGATATTTCTGCGTCTGACAAATAATTCCGAGCAGAGGCGCTCGATACATTCATCAGCCGTCTCCTTTTCTTTCGTATATACGATGGTGAGCTTGTGGCGCCGGTACGTCTTCCCAAGTCCCGGCACCTGATGCGCGTCAAATATGACGTATACCTTCATCCCGGTATATCCCTGGTAATCAGCCATCATATCGAGCAGCTTGTCCCTTGCATCCTCCAGATCATGCTCCTTCAGCTTCTCAAGCACCGGCCAAGCGCCGATCATGTTATACCCGTCGACTAACAAAATATCGTCGCGCCGGTTCATCCTTACATACTCCGGCGCTGCCGGACAACTTCATACATCAGTACGCCGGCGGCAACGGATGCGTTAAGCGAATTTAATTGGCCAAGCATAGGCAGCTTAACGAGAAAATCGCATTTTTCTTTAATCAGCCTGCCCATTCCTTTGCTCTCATTTCCAATAACGATGGCGAGAGGCATATCGAATTTCATCTTATATACATCTTGCGAGGCGGATACATCGGTGCCGGCCACCCATACGCCCGCTTCCTTAAGCTTATCGATCGTTTGCGCCAAATTGGTCACCCGCGCGACAGGCACATGCTCCGCTGCGCCAGCCGACGTCTTCAGCACCGTAGCGGTCAGGCCGGCCGAACGGCGCTTCGGAATAATCACGCCGTGCACGCCCGTGCATTCCGCCGTCCGCAAGATGGAACCGAGGTTATGAGGATCCTCAATCTCATCCAGCAGCAGGATAAACGGCGTTTCGCCGAGCTTGCCGGCCCGGTCAAGAAGCTCCTCCACTTCAACATAGGCAAAAGCGGCCGCCTGAGCGACAACGCCTTGATGCGTAACGCCGGGGGCCAAGCTGTCCAGCTTTCTTTTGTCAACGAATTGGACAACGATACTGTTTTTCTTTGCTTCCGCAACAATCGGCTGCGTCAAGCTTTTCTGGGCGCCGTCGGCAATCCATATTTTATTCAATTCACGACCGGAACGCAGCGCTTCGAGCACGGGATGCTTTCCGGCGATGATTTCCTCCTGATTCGTTTCCTCGGTCATTGGTTTTCCTCCTATTTGTTGCGAGAAGAGTCTATGACTGCTCTTCCTCGCCAAGCCCAATCGCAAGCAATTCCTTTAACCTGGCGGTGCGTCCTTCGTAATATAAATATCCGACCAGGCTCTCCAACGCCGTAGCCAGGCGATAATCCGCCTGGTCCGCATTTTTGGGCGGCGTGCCGGATTTAGCGTTGCGGCCGCGGCGGACGATGTCCGCCTCCTCCTCCGACAAGTGGGGCTGCCAGCGCTCAAGCACCTTACGCTGCCCTTTGGCCGATACGAATTTGGTCGCCTCGCGGTGCAGGTGATGCGACTTCTGATTTGGCAGCGAAATCAAATATTGCCTAACCAGCAATTCAAAGACCGCATCGCCGATGTATGCGAGAACGACGGGATTCATGAGCTGCGGGTTTTTGGCCGGCTGGTGGAACAACAACGAGCTTCCTTCTAACCGTTCGCTCATTTGCGCCGCCAACGGATACCCTGCGGCGTATCCTCAAGCACGATGTTTTTCTCCGTCAGCAGGTCGCGAATCTCATCGGCCCTTGCCCAGTTCTTCGCTTTGCGCGCTTCCGTTCTCTCTACGATAAGCTGTTCAATGTCTGCATCCAGCAAATCGGCGTTCGATTGTTGGAGCGGCAATAAACCGAGTACTCGATCCATCCGCTCGAGCAGAGTTAGCAAGGCGCGAAGTCCTGCCGCAGAAGCATCCGTTCTGCTTATATATTGGTTAGCTTCCGTTACCAGATCGAACACACTGGTAATCGCATCCGGCGTATTGAAATCATCGCTCATTTTCGCATGAAATTGTTCATGAATCGCACGGAGTTTCTCATCAAGCACGATTTCTCCAGAAGCGATTAATCCTTGCGCGCTTCCTCCCTCAGGTAACGGCCCGCCGATGGCCGACGCCAAGCGGTGCTTCAGATTAGCCGCGCAAATGGCTATCCGTTCCACACTGTTCTCTGCCTGTGCGATCGTATCGTCGCTAAAGTTAATCGGGCTCCGGTAATGCGCAGCAAGCATAAAATAACGAATCGCGTTCGGCTTTACCCGCTTCACCAGCTCATGAACCGAAATACCGTTACCGAGCGATTTTGACATTTTTTCATTATTAATGTGAATATAACCGTTATGCATCCAGTAATTCGCCAGCGGTTTGCCTGTAAACGCCTCTGATTGCGCCACTTCGCACTCATGATGCGGGAACTGTAAATCGTGGCCGCCGCCATGAATATCCAGCGTGTCGCCAAGATAGTTACGCGCCATGGCCGAGCATTCGATATGCCAGCCGGGACGTCCATCGCCGAATGGACTCTCCCATTTGATTTCACCCGGCTTTGCGCCCTTCCAGAGCACGAAGTCCTGCTCGCTTTCCTTCCGTTCCCCTACCTCAACCCGAATCCCGAATTGAAGCTCATCGAGATTTTGACGGGACAGCTTGCCGTAATCGGCAAATGACGAAGTCCGGAAATATACGTCGCCTTCGCTCTCATAAGCATAGCCTTTCTCGATTAAGCCTTGAATAAACGTGATGATTTGCGGGATATGATCCGTTACGCGAGGATTCAAGGTTGCTTTATGGATGCCGAGTGATTCTATGTCTTCGTGGTACGCGGCAATGAATTTATCCGCCACTTCCGGCACCGTCGTTTCGAGCTGCTCGGCTTTGCGAATGAGCTTATCGTCTACATCCGTAAAGTTAACAACATACTGTACCTCGTTCCCGTTTTCCACGAAATAGCGGCGGACAACGTCAAAGAAAATAAAGGGGCGGGCATTGCCGATGTGAATATAGTCGTAAACGGTCGGGCCGCAGACGTACATTTTCACCTTGCCCGGCTCTTGCGGCTCAAATGCTTCTTTCTGACGCGAAATCGTATTATATATCGTTACTGTCATTTTCTCAATTCTCCTCCAGCTATAGGTTCCCGAACCTTCTCCAGCTCGGTCTTTAAATCATCTATTTCCTTCTGCATCGCACGGAACATTTCGATGACCGGATCGGGCAGCTGCGTATGATCCAGCCGGTCGCCTACGCGTTGCCCGTCACGCTTCACGACGCGCCCCGGATTACCGACCACCGTGCAGTTCGAAGGCACCTCGCGCAGCACGACCGCATTCGATCCGATGTTCGAATAATCGCCTACGCTGAAGGACCCTAGCACCTTCGCGCCTGATCCGATAACGACATTATTGCCGATGGTCGGATGACGCTTTCCCTTCTCCTTACCCGTACCGCCAAGGGTCACCCCTTGATAAATCACGACATCGTCCCCGATTTCGCAGGTTTCCCCTATAACGACACCCATGCCGTGGTCTATAAACAGCCTTTCGCCAATTCGAGCGCCGGGATGGATCTCGATGCCGGTCATAAAACGGCTTACTTGCGAGATGATGCGCGCCAACGTGAACCAGCCTCTGCGGTACAACGGGTGAGCGACGCGGTGTGCCCATATGGCGTGCAAGCCCGAATAGGTGAAAATGACTTCGAATCGGCTGCGCGCAGCCGGGTCATTCTCGAATACCGCTTTTATATCCGATTGAAAATGGCGAAACATAGGCAAGACTCCTTTTACTCGCGCTCTATTTTCTTTGACAGCAGAAGCGCCTGTCGGCGTCCTTGTATGAGAACGCAACCGTGTACTCCATTCTGGGGGATGACGGTGTCGTCATGATGTTCTGAAGCAACTCATGAGTCATGCTTCGCGAAAAACGGTACCGCAGTGAAATAAGTCCATTTTAGAAGTGATAAATCATATAGCGTTTTATAATAAAAAAAGCCCCTGCAGCATTAGATGCTGCAGAGGCGTGTAAACTCGCGGTCCCACTCTGCTCTGAACATGCCTCCGGCCGTCGGCCAAGGATGTTCGTCTCGATGTCTTTAACGCAGACGTTACGTTGCTGCCTACCCCGCTTCAAGCGGATCGGAACAAGGCTCCCAGGTGCATATTTCCGTTCGGCGGACAGACAACTTTCAGCCCCATTCGATCTTTAGCGCCGCACTTCCTGCAGCGCCGATTCGAATGACGGTTGTCCTCTCTGCGAATCCGCCGGCAAACGTATTTCTCCTGTTCATAGCCGATCTATTCAACTCAATATTAGTCATAGTATACCGAATACCCGAAATGGTGACAAGAGCTATCTCTCACGGCTCGTCAGCAATCTTAAGGCATTGACGCTTTTACCCGTTTAAGCGCCCGCGCAGCCGTTCGATCACCTTCCGCTTGCCGAGCAGCGCGATCGATTGATTCAAATCCGGGCCGTGCGTTTGTCCGGTAAGCGCAGCCCGAATGGGCATGAACAGCTGCTTCCCTTTGAAGCCCGTCAATTTCTGAACGGACTTGATCATTTCTTTGATTCCATCGACATGGAATTCCGTTTCGCCCGCTTCGATCAGTTCCAAGAACGCCTTAAGCACAACCGGCACCTGCTCCTCAGCGAGCACGACGGCCGCATCATCCTCATCCGCAACCGTTTCGCGGAAGAACAACTCGGTCATCGGTACGATTTCCGCGGCATAACGCAGCTTCTCCTGGTGAAGCGCAATCAGATCCGCCGCCCAGGCGCGCCCTTCGGCATCAAGCTCCTTCTCCAAGCGGTCCGCTTTCTGCAGATGC
Source organism: Paenibacillus harenae DSM 16969 (assembly GCF_000422465.1). Lineage (GTDB taxonomy): Bacteria > Bacillota > Bacilli > Paenibacillales > Paenibacillaceae > Pristimantibacillus > Pristimantibacillus harenae. The sequence goes on from NZ_AULV01000022.1 coordinate 53,023, forward strand.
GGGATACATAGATCAACCAGGCGCTGCAAATCGGTTTTTTTCAAATATTCGTTGTTCATCCAGCTAAGCTTCTGCGTATCGAATACGGCAGGGCTCTTGCTGAGACGGTCCGGATTAAACACTTGGATGAGCTCGTCGCGCAGGAACATCTCCTGTTCGCCTTCAGGCGACCAGCCGAGCAAGGCAATAAAGTTAAACATCGCTTCCGGCAAATAACCAAGCTCATCGTACTGCGAGATGAATTGTATGATGGATTCGTCGCGTTTGCTCAGCTTCTTGCGCTGATCGTTCACGATTAGCGTCATATGTCCGAACTGCGGCGGCTCCCAGCCGAACGCCTCATAGATCATGAGCTGACGCGGCGTATTCGAGATATGGTCTTCCCCGCGCAGCACATGGCTTATTTTCATTAAATGATCGTCGAGCGCAACCGCAAAGTTGTAAGTCGGAATGCCGTCCTTCTTGACGATGACGAAGTCGCCCGTGTCAGCCGTATCGAAGCTGATCGAGCCTTTCACCATATCGTCGAAGGCATAGCTGCGGTTCTCCGGCACACGGAAGCGAATGCTTGGCACTCGGCCTTCGGCCTCGAAGGCTTGGCGCTGCTCCTCGGTCAAGTCGCGATGCCGGCCGGAGTAGCGAGGCGTCTCGCCGCGCTCGGTTTGCTCCTCCCGCTCCCGCTCAAGCTCCTCTTCCGAGCAATAGCAACGGTAAGCAAGCCCGCGGTCAAGCAGCTCCTGCCAATATTCCTTATAAATATCAAGACGCTCCGTCTGACGGTACGGACCATAACCTCCGCCGATATCAATGCTTTCATCCCAATCGATGCCGAGCCATTTCAAATACTTAAGCTGGCTTTCTTCCCCGCCGGCCACGTTGCGCTTGATGTCCGTATCCTCAATCCGAATAATGAATTTTCCGCCGCGGTTTCTTGCGAATAAATAATTGAATAAGGCCGTTCTGGCATTGCCGATATGTAAATGCCCCGTTGGTGACGGCGCATAACGCACGCGAACTTCTGATGACATAGGTACCCCTCCTGAAAGTCGTGCTTCCTCTTCTATTTGCTTAATCCCGATCATAGCACATCCTTAATTAGGCAAACAATAGATTGCGCCGCAATTCCTTCTCCCCGTCCCGTAAAACCAAGCTGCTCCGTCGTCGTCGCCTTCACATTCACCTGCGAGACGTCCGCCTCGAGCGCCTTCGCAATAATTTCCGCCATCTGCGGTATATAAGGCAGCATCTTCGGCCGCTGCGCGATGATCGTGGAATCGATGTTGCCCAGCTTATAGCCGCGCTCGCGCGCAAGCTTCCATACATGCTCGAGCAGCTTCAAGCTGTCGGCATCCTTATATTCCGCCGCCGTATCCGGAAAATGCTTCCCGATATCCCCCAGCGCCAGAGCGCCCAGAATAGCATCCGATACGGCATGCAGCAGCACGTCGGCATCGGAATGCCCAAGCAGCCCCTTCTCATAAGGAATCGTAACTCCGCCTATAATGCAAGGACGCCCCTCCACCAATTGATGCACGTCAAAGCCTTGTCCAACCCGAATCATTCTCGCTCACTCTTCCCCTCTGTCTGTTTCTTGCGACGCTGCGCCAGCAGAAATTCCGCCCACGGAAGATCCTCCGGCGTCGTAATTTTGATATTCGTATATTCGCCTTCCGCAACGGTAACCGGCACGCCCATCCGTTCTACAACCATGGCATCGTCCGTTCCGATAAAATCTTCCGCCAGCGCGCGTTCAAGCGCTTCCAGAAGCAAAACACGCCGAAAAGCTTGCGGCGTCTGAATCGCCCACAAGCTCCGGCGGTCTGGCGTTGAAACGATAATCCCGGCTTCGTTAACTTGCTTGATCGTATCTTTGACCGGTACGGCGAGCACCGCGGCTCCGCTGTCTTCCGCTGCCGCGCAGCATGCCCGAACCGCATCCGCGGTAACCAGCGGACGAACGCCGTCATGGACCATCGCCCATTCCGTCGAGAGCGCCTGCAGTCCGCAGAACACGGAATGCTGCCGCTCCGTGCCTCCCTCAACGACCGCCGTAACCTTCGTCAGCTTATACTGCCGCACCCACTGCCGGCAGCGCTCAACATCTTCTCCGCCTACGACAAGCACGGCTTCCTTTACCATATCCATCGACTGAAACAGCTCTAGCGTATGGACGAGAATGGGCTTGTCCCCCAGCTGCAAATATTGCTTGCTTTCCTTCGTCCCCATCCGCGTGCCGCGTCCGGCCGCGACGATGACGACTCCCCAACCTGCTACCATTCCTTCAACCTGCCTCGCACTGTAATACTACCATCATACCTTGTTACAGCGCTTTTTCCAACAGCTTCGGCTTGGCAAAAATCATGCGGCCCGCCGACGTCTGCAGGACACTCGTCACGAGCACCTCCATCGTCGTGCCGATATATTCCCGGCCGCCTTCAACTACAATCATTGTACCGTCATCCAAATACGCGACGCCTTGACCATGCTCTTTGCCGTCCTTTATCACTTGAACAATAATTTCTTCTCCCGGCAGAACGACAGGCTTCACCGCATTAGCCAAATCATTAATGTTCAACACCGATACGCCTTGCAGCTCGCACACTTTGTTTAAATTGAAATCATTGGTGACGACCTTGCCGTGAAGCGCCTTAGCCAGCTTCACCAGCTTGCTGTCAACCTCGCCGATTTCCTCAAAATCACCCTCATAAATCAAAACCCGCACATCAAGCTCTTTTTGAATTTTATTCAAAATGTCGAGTCCGCGCCGGCCTCTGTTCCGCTTCAGCAAGTCGGAAGAATCCGCGATATGCTGCAGCTCCTCCAGTACGAATTCCGGAATGACGAGCGTTCCCTCAATAAATCCGGTTTTGCAAATATCCGCAATCCGCCCGTCAATAATGACGCTGGTATCCAGAATCTTGTGCTCCTCGAAGCCGCTTGCCTCGTCTACGACCGGTATGCTCCGGCGCTTCTCAAGCAGCGCCGCAAAGCCTGCGGCGAGTTCTTCCTGCTTATGGAGACCGATTCGCATACCTAAATAACCGAAGCAGAACATCATCGCAACCGGGATGAGACGCCCTACGCCCTCTAACCCGGATACGGCTGGATAAAGCAATACGGCCAGCAGCAAGCCCGAAAGCAACCCCCCGGCGCCGGCGAACAGCTGCTGCATCGGCAGTTCCGCCGTTTGTTCCGCGCCGTTCTGCATGAAACGGATGATTCTTCCAGCTAACAGTGTAGCTGCTATTACCCCAATAACCGCGCCAATTGCCACATTCATGTAATAAGTGCCGGATCGCTGAAGCATCCCGAATGATGAGCCAGACCATACGGCCGCTCCGTTCATCCACCCGTATACTTCACCTCCGGCCATACCGCCGAACAACATGCCTATCAATTGAATTATTCGTCTAACCATTATGGTTCACCTCCACTACAATTATGTTCCAATAATTGTCTTGTTAACCGTGGCGGCGCCGTTTTCTTGCAACATTTATTTTTTTTAATAATTCACATTTTGAAAACGATCCCCCGGAGGCTTATAATGGAAGATGAGATTATTTCATAAGAGGTTGGTGAAAGAGGTGGAACCGATGAGTGCTCCAACATTGAATCAATTTCAGCAGCAGGTTTCGGAATTACTGCTCAGGCATAGGAGCCTGCTGGATGTCATGTCGAAGTTCGGACAATCGGGCGCTTCCGTTAACCGCGCGGTTACAAAGGCGGTAACGGATTGCGGCTGTATTGAATTAAATGCCCGCAAGCAGCAATATTCGGATGAGCTGAATCTTGAGAATGCGAAAGAGACGCTGCAAAGCCATATAACCGGAGATGTATGCGAGCACTGCCTCGAAGCGCTCAAATCCGAACTTGGCCGCAACCTGTTCTATATGACCGCATTATGTAATCTACTTAATATTCAACTGGATGAAGTAATTGCCGATGAATACGACAAATGCTCGACTTTAGGCTTGTTTAATTTAACCTGATGCGGCTGCGCCAATCCGGCCCGTCTCTTGGAAAAAATGGAAAAACCGCTCGATCCATTCCTTCATTAGGAACGAATCGGCGGTTTTTGTTGTTTTCGCTTAAGCCGTGTTCTCGGATTGCACCGGTTCTTCCGGCTGATCATTTAATTTGCCGCGCTTGCGGCTGCGCTTCTTAAGGCGTCGATCAACGTTTTTTTTTAAGCCGTACAGCGCATAGAGAAGCAGCGGTACGAACAAGATTTTGGATAAATCATTTTTGAAGAAAAGCCCAAGCACTACCGCAACTGCGATCACGATGGGAACGACCCATACCGCGCTCTTCGGGATGCCGACTTTCTTGAAATTCGGATATTTAATGGTACTAACCATCAGAATGGAAAGCACGAAAGTGCTTGCAAGCAGTACCGATACATAAATGTCGTCTTTAAACAAAGCAAGCGTCGCAAGGACGCCGCCCGCCGCAGGAATCGGCAGACCGATAAAGTAGCCTGGGGCGCTTGTAATCACGTTAAACCGCGCAAGCCTCAAAGCGCCGCATATCGGGAATAACGCTGTTACAATCCATGCAAAGGCCGGATTAAGCTCTTGAAAAGCAACCACATACATAATAAATGCCGGAGCAACGCCAAACGAGATTACATCGGACAACGAATCCAGCTCTTTACCGAATTCACTTTGGACGTTAAGCGCCCGAGCAACGCGTCCGTCTACTCCGTCAAGCAGCATCGCGATCAATACCATCATCGCCGCTGTGTCCGGTTTTTCATTAAAAACAAGAATGATGGCGATTACTCCTAAGAATAAATTCCCCACCGTGAGAAGGCTCGGTATCGACTTTGTGATCATCTTTTCCACCTCTTCTCTACTATGCCCCAAAACCCTTAACGAATGTATCGCGTTTCATTCGGTATCGGACCACATTCCATCCATTGTATGGGATTTAGATTTGCCTGTCAATGAACATCTGCTCTTGAATCCGTTTGAGGCCTTCCTTGATCGCCCGCGCACGAACCTCCCCGATTCCGTCCACTTCGTCCAATTCTTCGATCGTTGCCATCAGGATATGCGGCAAACGGCCGAACCGCTCAATGAGGTTGTTCATAATGATTAGCGGAAGTCTCGGGATTTTGTTCAGCAGCCGGTAGCCGCGGGGAGAGACAGACTCTTCGTTCATATTATTTGTATGCGGATAACCGATCAAACGAATAATCGGCGGCGCATCCAGCAGCTCTTCGGAGCTGAGCTTCTTAAGACCTGCCCGTATTTCCCTGATCTTCTCATCGGAGTTTTCTTTCGCGTAATCCTTAAGCAAGTACCAGGCGTCTTCTTCTACGCCGCCTACCAGCTCATCCATTTGCATGCTGATCAGCCGGCCTTCCGTTCCAAGCTCGTTCACGTACCGTTTGATTTCCATCTTAATGCGAAGCACCATCTCAACCCGCTGAATGACATGCGCCACTTCCTGCAGCGTAACCAACTCCTCGAATTCGAGAGCGGACAAGTTGGTGAAGGATTGGCTGAGCACGGCCTTATATTTTTCCAGCGTCTGAATCGCTTGATTCGCCTTGGTAAGAATAACGCCCATATCTTTAAGCGAATAGCGCAAATTGCCTTGATACAGCGTAATAATGTTCCGGCGCTGAGAGATCGAGACGACAAGCTTGCCGGTTTGCTTGGCTACCCGTTCCGCCGTCCGATGCCGGATGCCGGTTTCGATCGACGGGATCGAGCTGTTCGGTATGAGCTGCGTATTCGCGTACAAGATCCGTCTCATATCCTCGCTCATAATGATCGCGCCGTCCATTTTAGCAAGCTCATACAAATAGTTCGGCGAGAAATCGCAATTAATCGAGAAGCCTCCGTCGACAACCTCCATCACTTCCGGACTGTATCCGACTACGATCAGCGCTCCCGTCTTGGCGCGCAGCACATTCTCCAGCCCTTCGCGAAAAGGGGTGCCAGGTGCGACTAATTGCAACAATTGGTTCATGATTTCAAGCTGAGTCGGTTCCTTCATCATCTGCCCCCTATCCAAGCGCTGCCTTAAGTGCTTCCGCCACCGTAGTCACGCCGATAATCTCTATTCCTGCGGGAGGTTTCCAGCCCTTTAAGCTTTTCTCCGGCATAATCACTCTCTTGAATCCCAGCTTCTCCGCTTCCTTCACCCGCTGCTCCGCCCGAGATACCGCACGGACCTCTCCCGTTAACCCGACTTCGCCGAAAATAACGTCATAGGGCTTCGTCGGCGCATCGCGAAAGCTTGAGGCTAAGCTGACTGCGGCTGCCAGATCGACGGCCGGCTCATCCAGCTTCACGCCGCCTGCAACATTCAAATAAGCATCCTGCGTCTGAAGGAACATGCCGTTCCGTTTCTCCAGCACGGCAATGATCAGCGCCATCCGGTGATGGTCGATCCCGGTGGACATCCTTCTGGGCGAAGGGAAATTCGTTGTCGCGACCAGCGCCTGCAGCTCGACAAGAACCGGCCTTGTACCTTCCATACTCGCTACGACTGTGGATCCCGATACGCCTAGCGGACGCTCGGACAAAAACAGTTCGGAAGGATTGGACACTTCACGCAGACCGTCCTCGCTCATCTCGAATATTCCGATTTCGTTCGTCGAGCCGAAACGGTTCTTCACCGCCCGCAGCAAACGATATGTATGATGGCGCTCGCCTTCGAAATAAAGGACGCAATCCACCATGTGCTCCAGCAGCCTCGGACCTGCAATAGCGCCTTCCTTCGTCACATGACCGACCAGCACCGTCGCAATCCCCTTGATCTTCGCGACGCGCATGAAATGCGCCGTACATTCGCGCACCTGGGATACGCTTCCCGGGGCAGACTGCACATTCGGATCGTACACGGTCTGGATCGAGTCGATAACGAGAAAATCCGGTTGAACCGATTCGATTGCCTCGTTAATTTGCTCCATATTGGTCTCGCATAATACATACAGCGATTCCGTCAGCGCGCCGAGACGATCCGCCCGAAGCCTCGTCTGCCGCACCGACTCCTCTCCGGAAATATAAAGCACCCTGAGTCCCTTAACCGCCAAAGCGTGAGAGGTCTGCAGCAGCAGCGTCGATTTCCCGATCCCGGGGTCGCCCCCGACCAGAATAAGCGAGCCGGGCACGACACCCCCGCCCAGAACCCGGTTAAGCTCCAGCATTCTTGTTTCAATGCGCGGCTCCTGCCCGCTTTCTATATGTATGATGGATTGCGGCTTTTCTTTCGCATGAAAAGACGATAATCCGACGCCCTTCGTCTTGACGACCGTCTCCTTCTCTTCCACCATGGAATTCCATGCATGGCAGCCTGGGCATTTTCCAAGCCATTTCGCCGATTCGGTACCGCACTCCGTACACACGAACTTCGTTTTTATTTTAGCCATTATAAACTCCTTAAATGAACAATACATAAAGTTTACCATTTAATCCTCTTCGTATAAACCCACCTTATTCATGAAATTCATAGTGCATAAGTCGCCGAAAAAAATTGTGCACATCTCCGTTATTCTTTTATTTCTATTATCGGATTTATCCACAGAATTATTAACATCTTATACACGTTATCCACAATCTTATTAACTTGTCCCCGCTGTTAATTAAAATAAAAAAAGCTCTCCCTATCCACAGGTGGATAAGGAGAGCTTTTGCTTATTTGGTCGCAATCTCCTCGGAAGAAGCAGACTCCGTAAGTGTTTTGGTTACAATCAACGCGCCATCCTTCTCGTCGATGGTGAACGAATCGCCTTTCCGGATATTGCCCATCAGCAGCTCCTCGGAAATACGGTCCTCGATATGCTTCTGGATCGCCCGGCGAAGCGGACGCGCTCCATATGCCGGGTCGAAACCTTCCTTCGCCAGGAAGTTCTTCGCGGACTCGGTCAAGACGAAGTCTACTTCCTGTTCGCGCAGACGCTTGCGAAGCTCTTCCGACATCAGCGTTACGATCTGAGCGATATGCTCCTCGGCAAGCGAATGGAACACGATCGTCTCATCGATCCGGTTAAGGAATTCCGGACGGAAGCTCTTCTTCAGCTCCGCCATTACTTTATCCTTCATGACGGAGAATTCCCGGCCCGCATCCTGCGTAGCCGTAAAGCCGAGCGAGGTATTGCGTTTAATCTGATCGGCTCCGACATTGGATGTCATGATGATCAGCGTATTGCGGAAGTCGACAACCCGTCCTTTGGAATCGGTTAGGCGTCCGTCTTCCAGCACCTGAAGCAAAATATTAAATACTTCCGGATGTGCTTTCTCGATTTCATCCAGCAGCACAACCGAGTAAGGCTTGCGGCGAACTTTCTCTGTCAGCTGACCGCCTTCCTCATAGCCGACATACCCCGGAGGAGCTCCGACGAGACGTGAGGTCGAATGCTTCTCCATGTATTCCGACATGTCGATGCGGATAACCGCATTCTCATCGCCGAACATGGCCTCCGCAAGCGCTCTCGCCAGCTCCGTCTTCCCTACGCCTGTCGGTCCAAGGAAAATGAACGAACCGATCGGACGTTTCGGGTCCTTCAAGCCGGCGCGGGCTCGGCGTATCGCGCGGGATACCGACTTCACGGCGTCGTCCTGACCGATTACGCGGTTGTGGAGGATCGACTCCATGTTCAACAGGCGCTCCGTTTCTTCCTCCGCCAGCTTGCTGACCGGAATTCCCGTCCAGCTTGCCACGACCTGAGCGATATCCTCCGGCGTAACCTCGGAATCGGTGCGTCCCTGCTTTTCTTTCCACTCGTTCTTCGTAATGTCGAGTTCTTCCCTTATCTTCTGCTCCGTATCGCGAAGCGCAGCCGCTTTCTCAAATTCCTGGCTTTGAACCGCGGCGTCCTTCTCCTTGCGAATGTCCTCCAGACGGCTTTCCAGCTGCTTCAAATTCGGCGGTATCGTGTAGGAATTCAAACGTACCTTCGAGCCGGCTTCATCGATCAAATCGATGGCTTTGTCCGGCAGGAAGCGGTCGGTAATATAACGGTCCGACAGCTTCACCGCTTGAATGACCGCATCGTCGGTAATTTTCACACGGTGATGCGCTTCGTAGCGGTCACGCAAGCCGTACAAAATTTGAATCGCTTCCTCCGGCGACGGCTGATCAACCGTGATCGGCTGGAACCGGCGCTCGAGAGCGGCGTCCTTCTCAATGTATTTCCGGTACTCATCCAGCGTTGTAGCGCCGATGCACTGCAGCTCGCCGCGGGCAAGCGCCGGCTTCAATATATTCGATGCGTCGATCGCGCCTTCCGCGCCGCCTGCGCCAATCAGCGTATGAAGCTCGTCGATGAAGAGAATGATATTGCCCGCCTGGCGAATTTCATCCATGATTTTTTTCAGGCGATCCTCGAACTCCCCGCGGTATTTCGTGCCCGCTACGACGGAGCCCATGTCGAGCGTCATCACGCGTTTGTCCCGGAGCGTCTCCGGAATTTCGTTGGCGATAATCTTCTGAGCCAAACCTTCGGCAATTGCCGTTTTGCCGACGCCCGGTTCACCGATCAGCACCGGGTTGTTCTTCGTCCGGCGGCTGAGCACTTGAATGACGCGCTCGATTTCTTTGCTGCGCCCGATAACGGGGTCGAGATTGCCTTCCTTCGCGTAAGCCGTCAGATCCCTAGCCAAGCCGTCCAGCGTCGGCGTGCTGACATTGGATTGCGAGCCATGACTGCTCGATACCGCTTCGCTGCTTCCCAGCAATTGAAGAACCTGCTGCCGGGCTTTGTTCAAGCTGATGCCCAGGTTATTCAGCACTCGTGCCGCAACGCCTTCCCCTTCGCGGATCAGGCCGAGCAAGATATGCTCCGTTCCAACGTACGTATGGCCAAGCTTCCTTGCTTCATCCATGGATAGCTCAATGACTTTTTTCGCGCGGGGCGTATAAGCGATATTGTTCGGCTGCTCTTGACCGCGGCCAATTAACGCTTCGACCTCGTCTTGAATTTTCTCCAGACCGAGACCTAATCCGATTAAGGCTTTAGCCGCAATGCCTTCCCCTTCACGTATAAGGCCCAGCAGAATATGCTCCGTGCCGATATTGTTATGTCCGAGGCGAACCGCTTCCTCCTGCGCTAATGCAAGCACCTTCTGCGCCCGTTCCGTAAATCGTCCAAACATCATATTCATACACCTCCATGATCTGTTTCACCACGCAATTTTTTGCGTATGAGTTCTGCTCTCCTGAAATCCCTCTGCTCCGGACTCATCTTCTCCTGGAAGGTTTGCTGCAAAAATCCGGGCTGCGTCATCACCAACAGTTCGTTTAACACCTGCGGACCTACCGCAGGCAATATGCCAAGATCGGCACCCAGCCGAACATCCGACAGCCGCTGAGCGGCCTCTTTCGAGTCCATAATCGAAGCGTAAGCTAAAATGCCGAATGAACGTCTAATCCGATCCTCGATCCGTATGCGCGACTCCTGCAAGAGCCTATTGCGGGCCGCTTTCTCATGCTCGATAATTTGCCTTGCGACGCTGTACAAATTATCAATGATTTCATGCTCGGATTGTCCCAGCGTAATTTGGTTCGACACCTGAAACAGATTGCCAAGCGCCTCGCTGCCTTCGCCGTACAAGCCTCTCACCGCTAAACCGACCTGCGTTACCGCCGATAAAATGCGATTAATCTGGTTCGTCAGCACAAGCGCCGGCAAATGCATCATTACCGATGCCCGTATGCCCGTACCAACGTTAGTCGGACATGTCGTTAAGTAACCGCGTTTCTCATCAAACGCATAATCGGCGGCTTCTTCATAAATATCGTCAATCCCGCTTGCCAATGCCCAAGCCTCTTGAATTTGGAAGCCGGGATATAAACATTGGATGCGCAAATGGTCTTCTTCGTTAATCATAATGCTGACGGATTCGTTATCGCTTAGGATAACCGCCCCGCAGCGCGATTCGTTCGCCAAGCTCGGGCTGATCAAATGCTTTTCTACAAGCACCCGTCTATCGAGCTCCGACAGCTCCGACAGCGGAATCGTCTCGAATTTGCCGATCGATGCCAGCTTACCTGACCGGCTAACCTCCGTAAGCTGTTCCATCACTTCTTTGGCCTGCTGGTTCGTAGCCAGCATCGGAAAAGGCTGATGGCGCAGGTTACGGGCTATTCGAATTCTGCTGCTAATGACAATTTCGGATTCCGGACCTTCGTCCTTCATCCATTCGCTCAGCGCATGCTGTGAAAATCGATGATTCGCCAAGAGTTATACACACTCCTTCATACCAGCTTACAGGTCCGTTATCTTGCGTTCCAGTTCACGTATCCGATCTCGAAGCTGAGCCGCGCTTTCAAACTCTTCATTCTCGATCTTTGCTTGTAAATCCCGCCTCAGCTGCTCAATTTCCCGCTTGCATTGAATTTGGCCCCCGGAGCGCTTCGGAATTTTTCCGCTGTGAACGGTGCCGCTGTGCACCCGCTTAAGCAGCGGGTCAAGCTTTTCTGCAAAAGCGTGATAACAATTACTGCAGCCGAATCGGCCGATTTTGCTAAACTGCGCATAAGTCAGTCCGCAATCCTCGCAGCGAAGCGCCGGCTGCTTCACGCCGCCCATGCCGGTACCGCCTAATTGCTCGAAATCAAGAAGTCCCGACAGCAAGCTGTGAATGGAGAAGCTGTTCGGAGCGCCGGGTATGCCTTCTCCCTTCTCTCTTGCGCAGGTCTCGCAGATATGGAACTCGGTCTTCTCACCGTTAACGATTTTCGTAAAATGAAGCGTAGCCGGCTTCTTGCCGCATTCTTGGCAATACAAGCCTGATCCCTCCTCCCGGTCTAAACGGATTGACCTTATTTAACCAGCAATGAGATGAGCATGGACCGAAGCAGCCTCGCTCTGACCTCATCCCGTAGCGGCAGCTTGAGAGCAATCGTCTCCCGATGCACAGCCGCGCGCAGCATGCCCGCTTCCCGCTTTGAAATGAGCTTCGCTTCTTCAAGCTGATAAATAAGCCCTTCCGCAGCGCCTTGATCGACGCAGTCGCCAACCGTTTGCTCGATATGGAACTGAATCGACTTCAGTGCCGGAAGATCAATCCGTTGAATACGGATATAGCCTCCTCCGCCTCGTTTGCTTTCAACCATGTAACCCTTCTCCATCGTAAAGCGGGTACTGATTACATAATTGATTTGAGACGGAACACAAGAAAATTTGTCAGCCAAATCATTTCGTTGAATTTCGACTGCGCCTTCCGGACTGTCTTGAAGCATGTGCTTCAAATACTGTTCGATGAGATCGGAAATGTTACGCAAACCACCAACCTCCCTGAAAAATAGCCAGTAAACCTCGGTTGAAACCTGAAAGTCAAAAAAGTCATTCAAGCTGGCGTCACCATAAACGAAATATTCTGATAACTGACTTTGACTTTCTTTGACTTTGATTTTATTATATGCAAAATTATCAAAAGGTCAAGTGCTGACGCAACCATTTTTATATTAGCTTGGTGCGGTTGGAAGCCGTTTATACATCGAAGGAACAATTCCGCGCATGAAAAAACGCTCATTCCGTTCGCCTGACAGGCAAATGGAGCGAGCGCCGCCCGAATACGACACCAACCGTCAAATCTTTATTAAAAAAGCCAATTTACCCAAGCGTACAGCACGACAAGCGTAAAGAGTAAGGTCGGCGGTATAACGATCACCGTAACAAGAACATAATCCATCCAGCCGATATCCATCTTATATTGCTTTAATATATGAAACCAGATCAAGGAGGCGAGCGTACCGACCGGCAACAGCAGCGAACCGATATCGCTTCCGATTACATTGGCCAAATAAGCGATTTTGAGCGTTAAAGGATCCATATGGCGCTCTACTGTTGCTATAAACCGTCAACCCATTTTTCAGAAATGGATGTTTCGTAGATTAATAGCGAAAAAAGAAGCCGGGCAAAACAAAAAACCTACCGCAATTATGCGATAGGTTATTCGTGCTTGGCGACGTCCTACTCTCCCAAGACCCTGCGGTCTAAGTACCATTGGCGCTGGAGGGCTTAACGGTCGTGTTCGGTATGGGAACGCGTGGTTCCCCTCCGCCATCGCCACCAAACGGGGATATTTGCTGAATCGCTTTCTGAATAACTTCAGAAAAGATTCAAGCCTTTATCCTTCAAGGCGCTTGCGCCCTGAAAACCGGATACGAAAGAAATTGCTGCTGAACTTTAGCTGTTTGTCTGCCGGATGTATGGGTCCATGCAGATCTTCTT
>NZ_AULV01000023.1 GCF_000422465.1 Paenibacillus harenae DSM 16969
GATAATAGATTTACGGTTGCACATGAAAGGAGGATCAGAACGATGATACCAATGGCATTCTTTCTTTGGAATGAGCACCATTTTTCAAGAGCTCAGGATGAGATATCAAGGGAGCAAAGGTGCGCTAATAAATATGCGCGATTTAATTTAGCGCCGGTTTGGTTTGAAGAGAAAATCGGAAACGGTGCAGCTGCAGTAGATATCATGATGAATGGTTTTACAACGATGTTTGCAGCCAATGGGTTTAACCGGTCTGCTAAAGCTTTTATTAAATATGAAATTCCTAAAGCGGGACAAAATTTTACTGTAAAAGCTACAAATGGGTCCAATCCGGAGACTGATTCGTTAACAGTGACAATCAATCCAAAAAGTCTCGATCGAACCGATCTATCCAACACTGCCCTAACAGGAGCGCTTTGGCATGCCTGGATGCACCGTTTGGGATATCGGCACCCTGCAGGTTTGTATACCAGTTATTTTATTGGAGAATTTCCTATGTGTCTCATGCGGGGGTTTCGAGATAAGGTAGCCGGTGAAAAAGACAGTAGGCTTTTCCAGTTTTTAAGTTAATGTGAACAAATCAAATAAGGATAGATCCACCAGTATTGAAGGATTTGTATACGAATTGCAAGCTGCAACTGTGTTCCAGAACGAATTTCTGTATACACGGTAAGTTGGTGTCGAAATTTTTTAGGGGCGGCGTGGAGAAAGCGTGCAGTAAATGGAATTATTTAGGGTAGCTGTGCTCTCCCTCTATTCCCGTGCGCCTTCATGTTGCCGAAGTCTAACACGGAGTTCCCCTTCTTGTCTTTCATCCTTTACCAACCGGGCGAAATCCTGCGAATAAGCGAGCATTCGTGAGAAAAACATATCGTACCGAGGGAGTTGAATAAAACAGCGACAGTTTAGGATATTGTTTCCCCATCCATAGCTGCCGCTGTCTCTATAATTGTTGTCAGTCTATTACTTGTTTTACGAAGTCTGACGGTTTTTCGAAAAAGTCGCGTGGCTTTGGTGATTCCGAAAGGGGGAAGTGTAAGTGAAAATTTGGATACTTTAGCTGGTAACAATAACATGTCAGTGGACCCTATCAATTATGATAGCTTTGATTATGTATTTGGTTTTAATGGTAGGCCAACAACTGATTGGAAGCCGGCACAACTCAAAGTAATAAAAAAAGGTAAATTTCAAGACTTTGCTTACTTACACGGAGGTATCCCTATATTTAATAGAAATAGTTTGGATGTACTAAATGATTTATTGTTTGAATTCGTTGAATTATTGGATGTTGAAGTTACTAATAATATTGTTGAACTAAAAATGGTGAATGTAGTTAACCTTATTGATGCAGTAGATTATTCTCGGTCAGTTCCAGAGAGAACGTTAAGAGGTAAAGTTAATGGATTCAAAAAGATGCACTTTTTAGATGATAAAGTAGCTATGCAAACAATTTTCAAAACACCAGAATTTCCTTATACAAGAGTGTATGTCTCGGACAAATTTAGGGATGTAGTTTTAGCTTCTAAACTTAAGGGCTTCGAATTTATCGAAGCCTGGGATTCCGAACGAACGGATGAAATAGAAAAAGATGAGCAACAACGTTTTGAAGCTATTCTAGCAGAAATAGAGAAGAATAAAGGGACTGAATTTAGTTGGTCGGATGCTGTTGGGATGGTGAAGCAAGGAACAGCCGTTGCTAGTGGTTCGTGGAAGTTACAGAATGATAAGGATGGAAATATGCAAATTTCCAGACTTAGCTTAGATTGTAAGTATAGTTGGATTAATTCGGATATTGTACCGCCAATTCTTATTGGGTTAAAATGGCACGAAGTTGAAAAGTCGGACATGTAACTTTGACGACGGCCGCAGCCCGGGCCAATCCAGAGGCCGACTTCTCCATCTAGGTGATCCCGTATAGCTGCGCGTGACGGTAGAGTTGCTGTAATCCCAGGGCGAACAAGGTCGTCCTCTACGACAGCGGCATGTTCTTAGTGCCCAATAGCATCACGCGACAGGGTCCCCATCTCAGGCTGCAGTCAGGATGAGGGGCAGCCGCTTGACAGCGTAAGCGTGGATGAGGCCGTTGGCGACACCTTCCAGACATATGAGAAAAAGTGTGAGACTGAAAAATAGAGTTGAAGACTGAGAGAAACTAACGATTCGTCATTAAGCTAACGGGTACGATAGTTGAATGCCAAAGGGGCTGCCGTGCGGTAGTCCCTTCGCTCAGCTAACGGGCAGGATACTTTAATAAGAACGCAGAAAAATATAACCCAAAATGGAAATTTAATGAGGTGTACATGAGCCAATCATCAGCACAATCTCATGCATTTGTGGAAGAGATATTAGAGAATAAAAAAGTATGGGCAATAAAGGATGAACAAGGCTTTCCCAGTTCAACCAATATAAACGGTGAAACAGCAATCCCTTTCTGGTCATTGAAATCAAGAGCAGAGAAAGTAATTAAAAATGTTCCCGCATATATTACGTTTCAACCATACGAGATCAAACTAGAAGATTTTCTAACCAAATGGTTACCTGGTCTTGAAAAAGATAGCTTATATGTTGGTGTTAATTGGAGTGGGAACAGAGCAACGGGCTATGACTTAAAACCTAATGAGGTTTTAGAACGAATAAAACATGAGTGGAGGAAGAATTGAAGTCGCTCAACTAACGGGTACGATAGTTCAATGCTGAAGGGCTGCCGTGAGCAGCCCTTCGCTCATGGGACTAATGTTTGGCCAAGTAGATGTATAGAGTACGCAACCTTTAAAAGAATTGGACGTCCAAAATGTAAAGGAGGTTTCAATTATGAAATGGATAGCTGGAATTATGCTTTCATTGCTCATAGTGACTGGGTGTTCAAATGCAGAGGGGGTTGAACAAGGAAACAAACGTAACGAATTATCGAAGATGAAGACTGACTCTCGTAGCTATCTTGAGAATAAAGGGTACCAGATTGTTTCCTATGATGGACGTGCTGAGAGTTACGAACTGACAAAGCAGAAAATCATATCGCTGCCATATATGATGTATTGGGGATTGCAGTTAGTTGACCCTTCCAAATATTTTGGCAAGACAATCAACGTTGAAAAGTTCATTGTTAAAAATCATCCGCTTGCCAAAGGGAAAGTTGATATTTATTTATATGAAGTTGATGGTCAACCCATAGGGGGAACTTCATACCCGCATGGTGATACTTCAGATGGTGGATACTGGTCCATAGACGGCAAAACGATAGAAGAGCTTCAACCTAAGTCTTATCAGGACTGGAGTATGGAATGGGTTAATAAATATTCTGATTAAAAGGAGCTATTCAGCTAACGGGTACGATAGCACAGTTCTTGTTTGTTTTTTCTTCGTAGGAGCAACCCGGTATGCAGTGTGATTTGTCCTGCGTCGCCGGCGTGCTCCGAGACTTTTGCCTGGATCTTTCCGGAAGCAGCTGCGTGATTCCCTAGGCGATAGCGATGCTGGCTGCAGTAACTGCCCTGAGACTACCGCCTGCAGGTTATCATGATACATTTCCTTTAACCTTGTTTTCTTGGTTGGCTTGCCCGTATTGATTATGTAACCTTATTCATATTGACTGATCTTTAGTAAATAATTATGGTTAAAGCAATAATTTTAAAAGGGGCGGTAACGGTATGCGTGGAGGTAAAAAGGAAGTTGCTGGACGTTAGGTAATCGCTCAAATGGCATCGTCTACCTCCGTCAGTCTTAGCTGTTCTTCCAGCTGTTTTAATGTACGTATCTAGGGGGAGATTCTTTCCAGAGCGGTTCGTTTCCTATTGTGGTAATATGGGTTGGGGATTGAAAAAAACGGTTAATATACGAGGGGTTAAATGTCCCAATTAAGAAAGCAGTTATAGAGATTTATTTGCTAAAAGGAGGAATAAGATGATAAAAGGATACATTTTAATAGTAATAATGAGCATTTTACTATTGTGTGGTTGTTCTGAAGAAAGTATAAAGGAGAACACCATCGCACGGGAGAATTTAGATAATACTGCTGTTGACAGTGCAATAAAAACAAATAAGAAAGAAAGTTATAAATTACCTTTTAAAATAAAAACAATTGAGAGTAAAATAATTGACCTTAATGATCCTGCGATTGACCCACCACTTAAAGGAGTAAGGTATGAAGTATCATTATTCTCAAACGAAAAAATATCGCCTGAAAATTATTCATCTTATGAATTAGAAATTGCAGCTAATTCCACTTTAAAAGAATCTTTAGGGCCTATCCAATCTTTAATAAACTTAACCAAAACCTTAAGTGATGGGTATTTGTATAGCATTGCATTTGAAACTATTTACAGGAATTACTCACAAGAAGAACTTGAAAATTTAAAAAATGATCGCGACTTTCGAGTATTCTTGAACTATGAAGAGGTACGATATCCTGTTGAATTTCAATAAATCCCTGTTATACTTTGCGGTCAGTATCAGCTTCGCTGGTACTGGGCCCGGTTATGAAAACCGGATTCCTTTATAAAATAAAGGGTCCGGTTTTTTCATGTAATGAATTGCTTAGCGTACGATTTTTTCCGTTTCGTGAAGTGACCCCTTATTTGGCGCCGGCATCCATGTTGCCCAAGCCTGGCCAATCACAATTGGAGCCCAGTCAACATTATAACGAAAATGTACACTAAAGACTTTCCCGTCTCTTTTGTAAAAAGAAGTATGATTTCCCAATAACTACCGAATTCGTGTTTCGGAGAGGGAAGGCATATTCGAAAAATAGCTCTTTTTTATTTAGGCGAAATATTTTTAGAAAAAAAGAGGATATTTCCAAAAGAGGTGGAATTAGTTACATATATAGATCAATAAACTACTAAAATTGGAATGGAGAGGAAAATGAAGAAAAAGCTTTACACTGTTACTATGGCTGCGATGCTATCCTTTGCAGCGATTACGACTTCCGCATTTGCGGAACAGGCATCATCTGTTAAAGTTCCATCTGCTTTAAGCGCTGCTTTCGGTAATGAGGAGGGAGAAATTTCTAACTATAAGGAGTATGACACTGGCGTTAATCTAAATGCGCAAGTAACTGTTGTAGAACCAGCACTTGTGGCGAAGAGTAATTCTATGAATAATTCTAAGAATAATTCTCTTATACAGCCACTTGCTGAGGAGCGTCGAGTTTACTCACATACAACATATTCAATCGGGACACTACAAATTGCAGGTTATAGTGTGGGTCCAATTAACAATCAAAAATTTATTGTAAGTGTGGCAAAAGGTCATACGAATACTGCATCTTCTAGTCTTACTGTTACCGGAACTTTACAGGTATCGGGAAGTTTTAATAATAATGTTTTAGGACTTGTTAAATCTTCTCTAAATCTTTCTGCAACTGGTACGGTTTCAAAGTTCTATAATACAACTGATGTTTGGACTGGACCATCCGAAACTAGCCCATATAATACACGTGATTATTATGGGGCGATTGACTATGATAAATATAATATTAATGTAGTTCAACGTGATTACTATAACCATTATCTTGGAACAACATATATAGGCCAAGGATACGACACTTTTAACATTAGTGTGAATAATACGCTGAAACCGAAAAACATTGAATACAGTAGAGACCGAAATGTTTAACCCCCCAGATGTTTGCACTTCATGATAGCTACGCTGGTACTAGTGCTTTCCGCTACATAGCTGTAAATCAGCTGATAATGGAAAAGAGCTGCTCCTTCGGGGGTAGCTCTTTTTCCGTCACGCACTCAAAGCCATGCTCTCCATCACTTCCGTCAGTACGGCGACTGCACGTAAGCTGCCTACGCCTCGTCAATGGTCTTGAACGGTATGCAGCGGAATGAACCGCCATTTATAAGGATCGATGCGCACGACAACCCCTATCTCCTCCCTCTTCTTAGCCAAAATGGATTCCACTGATTAACTTTTCAATCTTATTGTATAAGAACGTATGTTCTGGTTATAATGTTAATAAGAAAGTATACAGGAGGTTGATTTGTCTGCATGAATCGAGAAAAAGTGATTATGTTGGCAGATTGCCAATCGTTTTATGCATCGGTGGAGAAGTTGCAGTCCGAGAACGGCCTGCTCGGTATCGGCCCCTACCCGGCGCCGGACCGCGTCGATCCCGACTTGATTAATGCCGGCAAAGAAACCGTCACCGCCATTACGGGCGCAGCTTATTTCAGCAGTGCCGATTCCTTCGCCATGATACGAGGCGGACATATCAATCTGGCGATTCTGGGCGGCATGGAAGTGTCCGCAACCGGAGATCTGGCCAATTGGACGATTCCCGGCAAGATGGTCAAGGGCATGGGAGGAGCCATGGACTTGGTGCACGGCGCGAAGAGGATCGTAGTCATTATGGACCACGTCAACAAGGCGGGCCAGCCCAAGATCGTTAACAATTGCAGCCTTCCCATGACCGGTAAGCAAGTTGTGAATCGGATCATTACCGACCGGGCGGTTATCGATGTTACGCCAGAAGGCCTGCATCTAGTTGAGGTCGCCGAAGGCTTCACGATCGAGGATATCCGTGGCGCAACGGAGCCGCCGCTTCTGCTGTCCGATACGCTGCAGTTGAATGCCTATTAGTGAGCTGGCTTAGCTACTTCCAGAGAGGAGCTGAGGACCATTTACACGAATCTCTTTGTTATCGTCACCGGCGCGATTTGTAGCAACCGCTCAAAAGAACAGGGGCTCCCGTACGCGGGCTGCCTCTTTTTGAAATACAAGAATTAATAAGTTTCACTCGTATAAATCACCTTGTATTTCTCCGGGTATCACCTTGTACATTGAAAACGAAATAAGCGGAAATTTAACGGTGAGTTACAGCCTGAACTCACAAATGAAAGATCAGAATCCAAACAAAGTCTAATATGCCTTTGAATCTCCCTCTTATATACTAGTCACGAGAGATCTCTTATGCGTTAAAGAATGTCACGGAATGAATTTGATTTAGAAAGCGCATTCATCTGATAGGGGGTAGAGTGACATGATTTCTTCGAGAAAATTAATACGCAAGGCTGCGACCGGGGCGCTGGCTATGGTTATGCTCAGTTCCATGTTAGTGCCAATCACTTCTGCAGCAGAAAGCAGCACGGCGTCTTTAAATGTAAGCGCCTCCACGTTAATTACGCCGGAAAGCGTAGATCCGTTGTACAACCGTCCCGTCATCGACAGCGAAACGGATCTGACCACCCCGGTGCCGCATCGTAAGGTATCCGGCCACTTCGAAGGTACGGACAAAAAGTTCACCTTCTACTTCCCGGCGAAGAATAAGTTTACCGGACGCTTCTTCCAAAACGTGTATCCGCTTCAGGATGAGAATGCCACCGATGTGAATGTCAACTTTGGTGCGGACAGCGGAGCATATACCGTGCAGACGAACGGTGGGGGCGGTTATCGGGTCGATGCCGCAGCGGCCAAGTTCTCCAGAACGGTAGCGGCGAAGTATTATGGCTGGTCCGGTCGCATCTACGGTTATATCTACGGTGGCAGCGGGGGCTCTTTTCAGACCATCGGCTCGTTAGAGGGCACTGAGGGTGTATGGGATGGTGCCGTGCCTTACATAACAGGCGTTCCAACCTCGATCCCCAATAATTTCTTCATTCGGGCTTTCGCGCGTTTCGTCTTAGAGAAGAAGGCGGAGCAGATCGCGGACGCGATGAGCCCGGGAGGCAGTGGAGATCCGTATGCCGGGCTTAACGATATGGAGAAGGCGGTACTGCAGGAGGTTACGAAACTAGGCGTTCCACTGCGGGCTTGGGAAGACTATAACTACTTACTTGGTCTGCATGATGCTGATGGGTTGCTCGGTTTTTTGACTGCCCTTTGCGGAATAGATCCTACTTATGTGGAGGACTTTTGGAATAAACCAGGATATTTGGGCACGGAGCAATCGGCTCTGGGCGAGCTGTTTCGTTCTTCCAAGGTCGACACCGCCTCCACCGTAACGCAAGTTACGCACGATGGACAGAATGTCGTGAAGAGCCTGACCCTCGATCGGGTACCGGATGTTACGACGCCGATGTATTGGCTTGATTACACCTTGCTTTCGGCCGACGGCACGACAACGGTTGGGAAGCTCTCAGGTTCATTCGATCCGGTAACGAAGGTATTCACCCTGGGGAAAGGAAATGCTGAGAACGTATTATCTGCCATCCATACCGGCTCAAAGTTGAAGATAGACAATCGCTGGTATCTGGCTGCGCTCTCTTATCACCGGCATCAAGTGCCGAAGGCGCTTAGCTTCACGGCTTGGGATCAGTTCAGAGCAGCTGACGGTACGCCAATATATCCACAGCGCGCCATGGAGATTGGACCGTTGATTGGCGGAAGCGTGTCCGGAGGCGCTGCGTACAGCGGCAATATCCACGCCAAAGTCATTATGGTCGTCAACCTGCTCGACATGGATGCTTATCCATGGAATGCCGATTGGTATAGCTCGAGGGTAAAGGAGTCGCTCGGCAATCGTTATGATGACAACTTCCGGGTCTGGTATAACGACAATGCGGATCACATCAGCCCAGCCCGTACCCGGCGGCTCGTGCAGTACGACGGTCTGCTCCAGCAAGCACTGCGGGATGTGAGTGCATGGGTAGAGAAGGGCGTGGCGCCAGCCCGTTCGACCAAGTATGAAGTCGCAGACGGTCAGGTTACAGTGCCGGAGAAAGCAACGCAACGTCAAGGCATTCAACCAGTCGTGGATTTGACCGTGGGCGGCGCAGCGAGGATCGATATCGCTGCCGGCCAGACGGCCACATTCACTGCTAAGATTCAGGTGCCTCCTGGAAGCGGGAAGATTGTACGAACCGAATGGGATTTTGCGGGTACGGGTGATTTCAAGGCGTGGGAATTCGGGGTACCTCGGCCGACGGTAAACATCTCGATGAAATTCAAGTATACCAAGCCAGGGACTTACTACCCGGCGATTCGAATCACTTCCCAGCGTGAAGGAGATGTGAACACGCCTTTCGCACAGGTTCAAAATCTCGGCCGCGTTCGAGTCGTCGTCCACTAAGAACGCTATACACCAATAGAGCGAGTAGCAGGAAGAAAACGAACGTTGAGGTGTTGAATAGCAAAGATCAAGGGGAGAGCCGATTTGCGGCTTTCCCTTTTCCGCATAATATCGCTATGATAATGAAAGACGCTCCCTGTGCGAGCTCATCTTTTTATTCAGGGGAAGGTTAAAGATGCAGATATTCAAGAAAATAGGCTCACTTCCAATACTGCCTAAGATTGCGCTCACCTTTCTGATGGTGCTTACGCCGCTTTTCTATTTAGGGCTGCAGATGAACGAAGCCGGCGCGGATATCGTCCGACAAGAGATCGCGGGTTCGTTGTCTTCGCGCGTAGAATTGTATATGGACATCCTGGACGGCGATTTTGATCGAACGATGCGGCTGCTGCGGGAGTACGTCAATGACGAGGACCTCATGAAACTGAGCACAACCTCGGAGATTATGCCGGTCATCGAACGAACCCGATCGGTGCTTCGACTGAAGCAGCAGATGGATATATTGAGCCGCTCGAGTGCGTTTATCAAGAATGCGATGGTCTTCATTCCCATGATGAACAGGATTGTGGCCTCTAACTCCAATTCGATTGTCGATTTCAATGATGACATGTTCCGGGCCTTATCTGAACCCACGCAACCGCTTGAGTCGCCTTTTCATATTTGGGATCAACGTGTCTTTATCACGATGCCGTATGGGTTTGTCAACGATAGGCCGCTGTTTCTGATTGCCGTTGAGATCTCGAACCAGGAAATAACAGCGCAGCTCAAGCAGTTTGCCGTGGAAGATAGTATTGCTGTTCTCTCGAGCAGCAGTATGGTCTGGTCCTCTCTTGGTGCAAGTGCTCCTGCGTTAGATCATGCAACAAAGACGATGTTATATGCAGCGGAAGAAGGCAACCGAAGAGTATCGATTGACAACAAAGATTATTTGCAATCCGTCAAAAATTCAGAAATCCTACATACAAAACTGATGATGATGGTACCTTCCGAAAAAGTGGAGAAACCGCTCGACCGGTACCGGAACTGGGTGTTTGTCCTTTATGGCGTCGCCGTGTTGGTTATCATTGCCTTCTCGCTCAGCATGTACCGTATTATTCACCGGCCGCTCATGCAGCTTGTACGCTCGTTCAGCAAAATCGAGCAGGGAAAATTCGACGTGTCCGTTGAATATCCGTTCCAGGACGAGTTCGGTTATTTATACAAACAGTTGAATGCGATGGTCCGGGAGCTGAAGCGACTAATCCAAGAAGTCTATGAACAGCAGTACCGAACTCGTCTAGCCGAGCTAAAGCATCTTCAGTCTCAGATCAATCCTCATTTTCTGTATAACACGTTCTTTATCCTATACCGGATGGCGAAGCAGGATGGGAATGACCGAATTATGGGATTGACGAAGCACCTTGGCGAATACTTCCAGTTTATTACCCGGGACGATATTGAAGAGGTCACCTTGGCCAGCGAAGCGGCTCACTCGAAATCCTATACGGAGATTCAATCGATCCGATTCTCCAACCGCATCACGGTTCGTTTCGCCGAAGTGCCGAAGGAGGCGGAGCACCTCCTCGTCCCGCGTCTCATTCTTCAGCCGATCATCGAGAATGCTTTCGTGCATTCATTGGAGAAAAAAGCAAAAGGCGGCATACTCGAAGTCGATTTCCGCATGACGGAAAGCGAGCTGCTCATCCGCGTGGAAGATAGCGGAGGGATCGAAGACGAGAAAATCGCGCGTCTCCAAGCGCTGCTGAACGGACAGCAGGACGTTACGGTCACGACGGGTATGATCAACGTGCACAGGCGTTTGCAAATCAAGTTTGGCGGCTCGGCAGGTCTGCACTTGAGCAATGGCGATTTCGGCGGACTTAAGATCATTGTCGTCATCCCCCTGAAGGAGGTTTAAACCGAATGTTTAGATTACTGATCGTTGATGACGAACCGTTCACCGTCGATGGACTTTACGAGATGCTACAGGATGAACCAGACCTGGATCTGGATATATACCGGGCCTATTCCGCTGAAGAAGCGATCGGCTGGTTGTCCCGCACAAAGATGGATATCGTGCTGAGCGATATTCGCATGCCGGAGATGAACGGGTTGGAGCTGCAGCAATGGATTCAGTCTCGCTGGCCGCGTTGCAAAGTCATTTTTCTGACAGGGGTCAACGATATTCAATATGCGCAGCAAGCGCAGCGCGGCGGCGGCGTCGACTATATCCTCAAAACCGAAGGTGACGAAGCGATCGTCAAAAGCATACGGCGCGCGTCGAGCGCGATTCAGGAAGATTATCGTAACGAGGACCTTCTCATTCGTGCCAAAGGCCAGTTGAAGGAGCTGCTGCCGATGCTGCGCCGCGAATGGTTTACGGTCTTATTGGAGCAGGGGGACTTGGCAACTGCAAACCTCCCCGATCGCCTGCGAGAGCTGGACACGATACTTCGTGCCGATGATCATGTCATGCTCGTCTGCGGGCGCGTCGATCACTGGGATGAACACTATAGTATGTCCGATCAATCGTTGCTCTTGTATGCGGTGCAAAATATTGCCGAGGAATACATGGATCGAGTCGTTATGCTCCCCGTCATGCTCGGCGGCGCTTATTTTGCTTGGCTTATTCAACCGAAGAATGCTAGCGCTACGAATTGGAACGAATTGCCTGCCTATACCCAAGGAACGCTGGAGAGCATTCAGCAAACGTGCACGGCATTACTCCATATTCCGGTGTCTTTTATTAGCCATGAAAAGCCCATCGGCTGGCGTGATATTGCAAAGAATTATCAGCTATTAAAACAAAGCCTTATCTTAGGTCTTGGCAACGGTCGGGAAATGATTCTCCTCCACCGAGGAGAGGCCGCTTCAGATGAGGCTCAGGCAGTACCCGAATCGCTTCTAACCCGAATCGAAAGCGCAATCGAGATGGGTCAGAAATCGTTATTTTTGGAGCTGTTGGACGAGCTGTTCCATGGCCAAGGGAATCGATTCACCGTGTATGCACAGACCTATTATGCCGTCGCCGTCATTTTGCTCCAACAATGGAATAAAACAGACCGATTGGACAACGCTGCCGAGGCGGATTCCGAGCTGAAGATCCATAGACTGCTTGACATAAACGCGCACAAGACCAAGGAGCAAGCGGTACAGTTCTTAAGCGAGTTGGGCTGCAATCTAATACGTCACGGCAAGCGGGAGTTGGACGAGAGGACGGAACGCATTATCCAGAAGCTGAACCGGTATATCGTCGAGCATCTGGATAACGATCTTTCGTTGGCAATCCTTGCAGAGGCCGTCTATCTGAATCCTTCCTATTTGTCGAATTTGTATAAGACCTCTACTGGACGCAATATTTCCGACTACATCACCGAGCTTAGAGTCGATAAGGCGAAGGCTTTGCTTGCCGAATCTCAGGCAAAGGTTCAAGATGTGGCAGTGGCGGTCGGCTTTGATACAGCGGGGTACTTTACCCGATTTTTCAAGAAGCATGTCGGCGTAACGCCGCAGGAGTTTCGCAGCAGACTGTAATCTCCAATTGAATAATGGGCACCTGTCACGCGCCATTAGTCGAAATTGAATAGCTATATTTTAGGGGAAGCCTATATCCGGGCTTTCCTTTTTCGTTTTGTCATGGGAACAAGATCCGGTCGAGCGAAAACTCGTAAACGAAAGTACAGAATACAAACAGAGTGCAATATACGGTGAAGGGGCCTTCTAATTATACTTAATACATGAGATCTCTCAATAATCTCTGAAAACATAAACCAGGGGGAACAAAGCATGAAGAAACGTCGAGGATTGTTGGCAGTATCCAGTCTGTTGGTCCTTAGCTTGACTGTAAGCGCATGCAGTTCTAATAATGATGCGGTGAATGACACGAGCAAAGAAGGAAACGGTAACGCTGAAACAACTCCTGTAACCGAGTCCGCGAACCCTGAGGATCTTTATCTCGGGAAGTACGAGGAGCCTATCGAAGTATCGACGGTACGTATTCTGAGTCCTTCAGTTAAGTTTACGGGCAGTGAAACAATTGATAACAACGTGTGGTATACGGAATATGCAAACAAGCTTGGCATTAAGCTGACAAACGAATGGTCTGTGGTTGGCGACGAACCTGGCGGCCAAGGCGAACAAAAGATGAACGTCTCGATCGCATCCGGAGACTTACCGGATATCGTTCCGCTGAACGCCTCGCAGCTGCGTCAATTGGCGGATGCGGGCAAGCTCGCGGACTTGACGGAACTCTATGAAAAATATGCGAGTCCAAAAACGAAAGAAGTTATGACATCGTCAGGTCCTGAAGCGCTCGCATCCGCCACTTTCGATGGCAAATTGCTTGCTATTCCGTCCCCGACATCCAAAATTGACCAAGCGCAGATGATTTGGATCCGCACCGATTGGATGAAGAAGCTGGGCCTTGAAGCACCTAAGACCATGGATGATATCTTTAAGATCATGGATGCTTTCGTAAATCAGGATCCTGATGGCAATGGCAAAAAAGATACGTACGGCATGGCGATGGACAAAGATTTGTACGGTTTCTTCGACGGGCTAGAAGGCTTCTTCAATAGCTATCATGCGTACCCGCGCCAACAAGGAAAAGCGAATTGGGTTCAAGCTGAAGACGGCAGCTTAGAATTCGGCAGCATCCAGCCTGAAGTCAAGACGGCGCTAGGCAAACTGCAGGAACTGTATAAGAAAGGCTACATCGACCCGGAATTCGGCGTGAAAGATTGGAACAAAGAAAAAGAGCTGGTTGTCTCTGGAAAGATTGGTCTTTGGTTCGGCAGTATGTCGGCCCCGCTCGTATTGCAAGATCTTAAGAACGCCGATCCAAATGCGGATTTGATGCCATTCCCGCTCGTGTCCATTGATGGGCAAGCTGCAAAAGCACAAATACCTGGTATTAATCTTAAAACGCCACAATATCTTGCGGTGACAAAAGGTGCGAAGAATCCGGAAGCGCTGCTTAAAATGATTAATCTCTTTTTCGAAGTCACCTACGGTAAAACGTACACGCAAGAACAAGTCGACAAACTGTCAACAAGCCCAGTTGATGGAATCGAGCGTTGGATGTACTCCATTTATACGGCCGAACCGGAAAAGAACCTGACTACACATCGCTTGATGAAGCAAATTTTCACGACCAAAGAGAAGACAGAAGCGGACGTTTCAGTCGAACAGATGGGCGCTTATCGAAGTGTCAAGAAAGCCGTGAATGCTGAGAAGATGGAGACGATCGACTGGGCCTTGAACCGCGTTTTCAGCCCAGCGGATTCATCCTTCAACATCATCGATAACTATGACAAGGACGGTTTGCTGCTGCCTAGCGCTTTCAGCCAAGTCATGACGGAAACGATGACCAAGCGGGATTCCACGCTGCTTAAACAAGAACTCCAGACCTTTACTAACATTATTCTTGGTGAACCGCTCGATAGCTTTGACAAATTCGTTGAGAACTGGAAGAAACTTGGCGGCGATGAGATGACGAAGGAAGTCAATGAATTAATGAGTTCCAAATAAATAGAAGCCCGTTCGAATTCTGTCCTCTTCCGGGACAGAATTCGGCCATAAGGGCAAGAAAGGAAGATCCGCCGTGTTGAATAAAGTGACAGAAGATCGGATAGCCATCGTGGAATCGGCGGCCAAGCCGGCGAAAAAGCGGGCTTGGAAATTTCAACTGCCCTTGCATCTCATGATCTTGCCAGGACTGCTCTTGATTCTTGTTTACAGCTACGGTCCTATGCTCGGTGCCATCATTGCTTTCCAGGATTTTAATCCCGCTCGCGGCATATTTGATTCCGAATGGAGCGGCCTTGATAATATCCGTTACGTAATGGCATTGCCTGGATCCTTCCAGATCATCTGGAATACACTCATCATTGCAGTAATGAAGATAGTAGTCGGCTTGATTGTACCGATCGTAGTTGCTTTGATGCTTAACGAAGTTCGCAAAGAGTTATTCAAACGAACGGTTCAGACGTTAGTTTATTTGCCGCACTTCTTGTCTTGGATTATTCTCGGTGGGGTTTTAATCGATATTTTGTCCCCTTCATACGGAATCGTTAACCAAATGTTGAATTGGTTCGGGATTGATTCGATCTATTTCTTGGGCAGCAACGATTGGTTCCGCCCCGTTCTGGTCACATCGGACGTGTGGAAGGAATTTGGGTTTAATACCATAGTATATTTAGCTGCGCTAACAGGCATCAACCCAACGTTGTACGAAGCAGCTGTTATTGACGGAGCGAATCGGTGGAAACAGACCCTATACGTGACTTTGCCAGGTATGGCACCGATCATTATTTTGACAGCAACGCTGGCTTTGGGCCAAGTTCTCAACGCCGGCTTCGACCAAGTATACAATTTGTATAGTCCTCAAGTTTATGAAACAGGCGACATTATCGATACATTCGTTTACCGGATTGGCATCGTTGATGCACAGTACGGAGTAGCGACAGCCGTTGGTCTCTTCAAGTCGGTCGTTTCTCTGATTCTGCTTTCGACGTCTTACTTCCTTGCCTACCGATTCGCTAATTACAGGATATTCTAAGAGGGAGAGGGGACGAACAATCATGGTGGAACGCTTAACGATCAGCCGTAGGCTGTTTATCGGGTTCAATTACATTTTCCTGGCGCTCTTGTCGATTCTGTGCATATTACCGCTCGTTCACGTCCTTGCGGTATCGTTCAGCTCCAGTTCCGCAGCTGCCGCAGGTTACGTTAAGCTGTGGCCGGTCGAATTCACGTTGGAATCGTATAAATACGTCCTTGGGAAAGAAGAGTTTTTTGAATCCATCCTGATGACGATCAAACGCGTCGCCGTCGGCCTGACCGTCAATATGGTGCTGACGATACTTGTCGCGTATCCGCTGTCGAAAGAGGTAAACAAATTCCGGGGGCGGACGATCTACGCTTGGGTGTTTGTGTTTACAATGCTATTCAACGGCGGACTAATTCCGCTATATATGATGGTGAAATACACCGGAATTCTCGATTCCGTATGGGCGCTTGTCCTGCCGCAAGCGGTACCAATTTTTAATATGATTTTATTGCTCAATTTCTTCCGTGGCTTGCCGAAGGAATTGGAAGAGGCAGCCTTTATGGACGGTGCCGGCCATTGGACAACACTCTGGAAAGTGTATGTGCCGTTATCCGCACCAGCTTTGGCTACCATTACGCTGTTTACCATGGTATTTCATTGGAATTCCTGGTTTGACGGTCTGATTTTCATGAATTCACCGCATAATTACCCATTACAAAGTTATCTGCAAACCGTGGTTATTCAGCAGAATTTCACTTCAGCCAGCCTTGAAACGATTGCGGAGCTGTCGAAAATCAGCGACCGAACCTTTAAATCGGCACAGATCTTCCTTGGTTCACTGCCGATACTACTCGTGTATCCGTTCCTGCAGAGGTTCTTCATGAAAGGGATCGTGCTCGGCAGCGTGAAGGAGTAGCAAGGCAAGGCTTGAATTGTTAGTGAGAGATTGCTCATTCAGAAATTAGGAAAGTCGGACGTCATACGAATAAAGATTAGGGGAGATTCAATTGGCATACACATCGATTAAGCCTGGCCAGGTCTGGCTCGACACCGAAGGAAAGCGAATTCAGGCTCACGGCGGATCTATTATTACCGTAGGCGATACGTTCTATTGGTACGGGGAGAACAAAGAAATGACGAAGGCCGGCAGCGGAATTTGGCACTGGGGAGTAAGATGCTACGCCTCGAAAGACTTGTACAACTGGGAAGACCAAGGCGTTATCATCCCTCCGGATGTTGACGACATCGATTCCCCGCTGCATCCTGCTCAGCATATGGACAGGCCGCATATTGTCTTTAACGAGAAAACGCAGAAATATGTATGTTGGATGAAGATTATGAGGACAGATGGGCAAAAATCTACGATCTTGACAGCGGACCATATCCTTGGTCCTTACACGGTCGTAAGAAAAGATCTCCGCCCTTTGAATATGGGCGCCGGCGATTTCGATTTGGTCATCGCTCCGGACGGCAAGGCCTATTATTACTTTGAAAGAGTCCATTCCGAACTCATCTGCGCCGATCTCACGGACGATTATACGGACGTAACCGGTTACTATTCTACGCATTTCCCTAACGTCCAGCCTCCTTTCGTGCGGGAAGCGCCTGCTTATTTTAATCGAAAAGGGCTTCACTATTTATTTACATCGGGAACGACCGGCTATCATCCAAACCCGTCGGAAGTCGCTTGCGCGAAAACCTTCCATGGACCGTGGGAGGTTCTGGGGGATCCGCATCCGGACGACCAGACGCGAACGTCTTATAATTCGCAAATTACGTCCGTCTTTAAGCACCCATTCAAGAAAGATCTGTATATCGCGCTCGCAGATCGATGGATACCGAATCTTCCGGACCTTGTCGGGGAACGTTTTGCGGATGGCACGCAATCTCGTATCGCGGCCGACATTTATAAATCGGTCTTTGACCCGGAGATTGATTATGAGTTGAAAGAAGAAGACAAACTCCCCGTATCGCTTGACTTTGATACCTGCCATTCCGATTATGTATGGCTGCCAGTCCGGTTCGATGGCAACATGGCGTACCTGGATTGGAAGGAAGAATGGAGAATTGAGGATTACGAGTAGTCATGCTACGGCTAGAACGAGAGTGGAGGAAACGCATGGACACAAAAACGCACATCTATTTGGATGCTTCCCTTTCTGCTCAAGAGCGTGCGGATGATTTGTTGCAACGCATGAGTATCGAAGAAAAAATGGGTCAGATCGTCGGCTATATGCCGGACAAAGGGTCGATTGAAAAGCTGGAGCAGGACTATCCCCAAGGCGCGGGCGAAGTTGTCATGTTATTCGCGGGCGAACTTGCGAACAAGGAATCCGTTGTGGAGAAGGTAACCCGCATCCAGAATAAAATCATGGAATTAAGCGAGCACAATATTCCCGCCATTTTCCATCTCGAAACGATAGCGGGCGCGCTGCTCCCGGAAGCGACAAGCTTCCCGACTGGAATCGGCCAAGCCTCCACCTGGAATCCCGCGCTCCAGAAAGAATTGGCTAGAATCATAAGCAATCAGGCCCGGGCCGTCGGCGTCTCGCATGCATTCGCCCCGGTGCTCGATATTGCCCGCGATCCTCGCTTCGGTCGTCTTGGCGAGACATATGGGGAAGACCCTGCGCTAGCGGCAGCGATGGGAACGGCCTACGTTTCGGGCTTGCAAAATGACGGGAACCTCCAAGAAGGGGTACTGGCCTGCGCCAAACATTTTCTCGGCTACCACATGACCCAGGGAGGCATTCATGCCGCCGCAACGCCGATTCCTCCGCGAATGCTGCGCGAGGTCTATGCGAAGCCATTCCAAGCCGCCATGACCCTTGCCAACATGAGATCGATCATGAATACGTACAGTTCTATCGATGGCGAACCCGTCGTTGGTTCCCGTAAGTATCTCACCGAATTTCTGCGCGATGAAATGGGCTTTGACGGCTTAGTCGTATCCGACTACACCTCCATCTCAGAGCTTCATACGAGGCATATGGTATCGGAGACGAGAACGGATGCCGGTGAATTGTCCTTGAAGGCAGGCATGGACGTGGAACTGCCTTCGAAAGACTGTTATAACGACGAATTAATGCAGCGGATTCGCGACGGCAAAGTCTCAATAGAACTTCTCGATCAAGCCGTCCACCGCGTATTGGTCGCGAAGTTTGAACTGGGATTGTTTGAGAATCCTTACCCGATGTCGAGCGATGCCGTGGAACAGATTTATACAGACCCTAACAATAAAGAAATCAGCTTGGAAGCGGCGCGTCAATCGATCGTGCTGCTGAAAAATAATGGCGTATTGCCGTTGCAAAGGGCCGCGAAAAAGAAAATCGCCGTCATCGGCCACCATGCGGCGTCCACGAGATCGTTATTCGGCGGCTATTCGTATACGAGCTTGTTCGATGCGATGCTGAATGTCGGGAACACGATGGCCGGCGTAGACTTCGAGAAAATTTCAAACCTGGGCGCAAGCGAGTTCGGCGTGGACAAGAATCATTATACGTACCCTGGAAGTATCGTTCAGGTCGAAAGTCCGAAAACGGAAGAGCTTGTGAGAAATCACTATCCGACGAGCAATAATCTACTCGAGCAGATTATTCTGGAATGTCCGAATGCCGAAGTAACTTACGCTTACGGTTACGCTTATGCGGGGAACGATACGTCCATGCACGATGAGGCATTGGCAGCAGCGGCTGAAGCGGATGTGGTCCTTCTTACTTTAGGCGGGAAGCATGGCTGGGGCATGTTCTGCACAACTGGCGAAGGCATCGATTCGACGAATATCGGGCTTCCAGACTGCCAGGAAAGCTTCATCCGGAAATTGGCTGCTTTGAAAAAGCCGACGGTTGCGGTTCATTTTGACGGCGGACCGATATCGAGCGACATGGCCGATCAGCACATCGACGCGATTATCGAGGCTTGGAATTCAGGCCAATACGGCGCGAAAGCCGTGACGGATATTCTATTCGGCGATTATAATCCGGCGGGAAGATTGCCCTTCTCGGTTGCTTACAACGCCGGACAAGTGCCTCTCTTCTATAATCACGACCATGGGTCGAGCTACCATGTCGGCACCGCGAATGAATATACGAGTTATCTGGATTGCCCTCGTGAGCCCCGGTATTACTTTGGGCATGGCCTATCATACACATCGTTCCGATATTCGAATATGACAGTCGGCAAGGAAGCGTATGAGCCTACCGAGCAAGTTATTGTCGCGGTCGATGTCACGAATGAGGGAGCGGTATTCGGCGAGGAAGTCGTGCAGCTCTACATTCGCGACAAATTTGCGAGCGTTGTGCGTCCCGTGCAAGAACTGGCCGGTTTCGTCAGAGTCCCGCTGCAACCGAGCGAGACGAGAACGGTCCAATTTCGGATGGACTTAAGTCAAATTGCTTTCCTGGATACTTGCATGAAATGGAAAATCGAGGCAGGCGAGATCGAGGTTATGATTGGGGCTTCATCCCATGATGTCCGGGCGAAAGGTGCTTTCCGGATTAGCTCCGATCTGTTCATTGACGGAAGAACGAGAGGGTTTTATGCAGATGCAACGATTCAATCGGCAGAAAGAGAGTAGGATTGGCATGCATTTTCATGTGCCAGACCCGAAGCGGGTCAGAGTGCTTATGAATACGGACGCGAAGAATGAGGCGGACGACCAGTACGCTATCGTACATGCTTTGCTCACGCCGATGTTTATGAACAAGGGAATTATCGCGGCACATTTCGGTACCGGGCGGACAACCGATTCAATGGAAGAAAGCTATGCCGAAGTGAAGCATGTTCTAAATCTGATGGGGGATGCCGGAGAGGTGCCGGTCTACAAAGGGGCAGCTCACGCGCTGCAGGATGAGCAAACGCCTGTTGTTTCAGAAGGCGCGGACGCGATTATCCGCGAGGCGCTCTCGGATGATCCTCACCGGCTTTTCGTCGTCTTCCTTGGGCCCTTGACCGACTTGGCTTCCGCCTACCAAATGGAACCTCGTATTGCAGACCGCTTGACGGCAATATGGATCGGCGGAGGTCCATACCCGAACGGCAGAAATGAATTCAACCTGAGCAACGATATTCACGCGGCTAACGTAGTAATGGGTTCCCGTATTCCACTCTGGCAGGTACCGCAAAACGTGTATAGCACGATGCGGGTCAGTCTGGCGGAATTGGAAGCCCGGGTGAGTCCGCACGGCGAAATCGGGAAGTACCTGTTCGAGCAGCTCATTCAATTTAATGACGACAATGCGCACGGTTGGCCAAGAGGCGAGTGCTGGGGCTTGGGCGATTCCCCGGTTGTTAGTCTCATTCTCGACGATCTGGAGTTCTCAGACGGTTTCGTTACGGTACCCGCGCCGCGAATCACGCCCGAGATGCATTATGTCCATCATCAAACGGAACGGATGATCCGGGTTTACCGGAATGTTGACGTCCGATTTACATTGGAAGACATGTACGCCAAACTGGAGTTGTTCGCCAAGAAACAGGCTGCAAAATAAAGGAGAACAGTAAGTAATCCGCTTCAATTGCGGATTACTTACTGTTCTTTTATCAGACTTCCTGGAACGAACCGATTATACACCCAATACAAAGATCATAAAGAATCATAGACGATAATAGTGATTAACGTTATTTATGGCAGAAAGGCCGTCACGCAGACGGGTTGAGGAGGAAGTTACATGGAGGAGAATCGTAAATGGAATGCCAGATGGATCTGGCATCAAAGTTATCCGTGGACATCGGACCCAGGAGCGCACGAAATGGTGTATTTCCGCCGTGAGTTTGACGTCGCTGATCCGCATCTTGCGCGGCTTGTCGTCGACGTATCCGCAGATAGCCGCTATCGACTGTTTCTAAACGGCGAATCGGTTTCGGTCGGACCATGCAAGGGCGATCGGTCGACGCATTATTACGAGACGGTGGATCTGAGCGATCGCCTAATCGCAGGAACGAATGTGCTGGCGGTTCAGGTGCTGCACTTCGCCCCTTCCGGTCCTCATTTGCTGGGCGTCAGCGGACCGGTGTCGATTCATCGGGCCGTCAGCGGCGCCATGTTACTAGAAGGCGTGCTGATTGAAGGGAGCGGTCACTCCGAGCCGCTGCATTCCGACGAGAAATGGTCGTGCAAGAAAATGCCGGGCTTTAAGCTTATGCCAAGTCCGATCATCTTCTTCCTCGGCGGGTTCGAAGATACTGATGGAAGAGGGCTTGCCCATGGCTGGGAGCTGCCCGGATTCGACGCTCAAGGCTGGGCGAATGCAGTTATCGTCTGTGAGACGAGCGATAAATTCGGTCAACTGACACCATGGCAATTGGCGCCGCGTCCGATTCCGCCGATGCGCGAAGAACCAGCTTCGTTCCGAGGCATTACGAAAGCCGACGATCGTGCCGCCATCCCTGGCTATGAGGCCATATTGAGGGACGGAGGGACAAAAACCGTAAGAGTGGAAGCGGGCAAATCCATCTGGCTCGAGCTGGATGCCGGCGAATTGGTGACCGGATACGTGACGTTGAAGCTGAGAGGGGGCAGTGAGAGCCGGATTAAGCTCCTTTATGCGGAAAGTTATGAGGAAGCTTCATCGACTGTCCACCACCGAATCAAGGGGATCCGGGATGATGCGGAACATGGGATCCTTATCGGGGAAGTGGATTATTATACGGTTGCGGGCGTAGGGACCGGGGAACATGCGGAGCGTTACGAGCCATTCGACTTCCGCACCTTCAGGTATATCAGACTTGAAGCTGCGGCGAATGACGAACCGCTAGAGATCGTGCTGCTAACCTACCGAGACACGGGTTACCCCTTGAACGTTCAAGCTACCTTCACTTGTTCCGATCCGGATTACGTTGCGCTATGGGAATTGTCGTTGAATACGCTTAGTCGCTGCATGCATGAAACGTACGAGGATTGCCCGTACTACGAGCAGCTGCAATACACGATGGACACGCGTCTGCAGATGATGTTCACTTATGCGGTCAGCGCCGACGATCGGCTGGCTCAACGCTCGCTGTTCGATTACCATAGCTCCGCGCTGCCTTCGGGCATGCTGCAGAACCGCTATCCATCCGAGTATAGGCAGGTCATTCCCTCCTTCTCGTTATATTGGATTCATATGCTCGATGAGCACTATTTGCATTTTGGAGACCGCGCGCTGCTCCGCCGATATGTACCGACGATGACCGGCGTACTGGATTGGTTCCGGAGAATGCTGACGTCGGAAGGGCTTGTCGGCCCGACGCCGCAAGCGTACTGGCCGTATTTTGACTGGTGCAAAGATTGGGAGATTGGAACGCCTCCGGCACATGCCAAAGGTCCGCTCACGCTCCTGAGTCAGATGTTCGCGGCAGCGCTTCAAACCGCTTCCCGAATCTATGAAGCGGTTGGTTGGCAGGATGCCGCACGCGAAGCGAAGGCGGACGCGAAAGCCTTGAATGAAGCGCTGATTCGACTTTGCTGGAGACCGGAACGCGGATTGTTCGCGGATGGACCAGAGGTGGAAGATTATAGCCAACACGCTCAGGTGTGGGGAGTCGTCTGCGGCGCAGTTCAAGGAGAAGAGGCCGTTCGTTTGTTGGAGCGTACAATCGAACCGCAGGAGGGACACATGTCGCAGCTATCGGTGCCGGCTTCTTATGAGCTGTTTCGAATGTTATCGCGTCACGGGTTGTACGGCAAGGCCTCCAGCGTGATGGCTCGCTGGAAAGCTTTTCTGCATTTGCATTTAACGACGCTGCCGGAGGTAACGGATGACAATCATCCTCGCAGCGATTGTCATGCCTGGAGCGCGCTACCGCTGTCGGAGTTCACAGGCGAGATTCTAGGGGTTCGACCAGGCGCTCCGGGGTATTCGGAGATTATGGTTGCGCCCAATCTACTGGAGCTGAGCTGGGCGAAAGGAAGCGTAGCTACCCGCCACGGGTCTGTTCAAGTCGAGTGGACGCTGGATGAGGAAGCGGTATTCCGAATGTCTGGCATCGCTCCGGATGGCATTCCGCTCACAGTCGTACTGCCTAATGGTAAGCAGATTGAATATCGGGATGGAGGGCCATTCGAAGCATCAGCCAGCCTCAGAACCTGATCTTCGAGCAGTGCTGACCAATTAGAATTGGAGGATGCAACGATGAAAATAACACAAGATACGAAGATCGGAAATATTTGGTCCAATGAAAAGGGACGCTCCATCATTCGCAAATATGCGCCGGAGATTGAAAAAGAACCCCTTTTCATTATTATCCAAGCGAGCACATTGGCGGAGTTCGCAACCACTAAACTAGAACATCCGGAGCCCGCTGAATGGCTCCTAGCTATCCTTAAGGAATTAAAAGATGTTGATCTTTCGAGGAAGTGGGAGCAGGAAGCTCCGCCTGCCGATTATGAAGACTCATCCGCAGTGATTGATAGTGCGGCAATACATGCAGCTGACTCTGCTGAGAAATGGTCGGTCTACGAAATCGAGCTTCACGGCCCAAATCACGGTAATCCATATGTAGACGTTGAACTCAGAGCTCAATTCAAATGCGGCGGACAATCCGTTGACGCACGAGGCTTCTATGATGGCAATGGTAGCTATCGGATTCGATTTATGCCGCAGGCGGAGGGCGAGTGGGTCTACCGCACAACGAGCAACTGCCGAACCTTGAACGGTATTGAGGGGCGGTTTACGTGTACAGCCCCCCAGGCGGGAAATCATGGGCCAGTCCGAGTTGCCGATACGTTTCATTTCGCCTACGAAGACGGTACCCGCTATTTGCCGATCGGTACCACCTGTTATGTATGGACGCATCAAACGGAGGAATTGGAAGAGCAGACATTGTCGACGCTTGCCAAATCGGCCTTCAATAAAATCCGAATGTGCGTCTTCCCAAAGTCCTTCATTTTTAACGAGAATGAGCCGCTTCGCTATCCCTTTATGGGTTCGATTGAAGAAGGCTGGGACTTCATCAGGTTTAATCCCGAATATTTTCATCATCTCGAACGCCGGATCGCTGATTTGGGCCGGCTCGGAATCGAGGCGGATTTGATTTTGTTCCATCCCTATGACCGGTGGGGCTTTTCCACTATGGCACCATCCGTCGATCGGCGTTATCTCCAATATATTACGGCCAGATTATCCGCTTTCCGGAATGTCTGGTGGTCGCTGGCCAATGAGCATGAACTGCTATGGGACAAGCCGGATGAAGACTGGGAGCGTTTCGGTCAAATCGTAACCGAGAATGACCCCTATGGGCATCTGATCTCCATTCATAATTTTGTAAACGTCTTTGATTATTCCCGGCCTTGGATAACGCATTGCAGCCTTCAAAAATCGGAAACGGATCGTTCCGCGCAATGGCGAAAACAATGGGGCAAGCCCATCGTCATCGATGAGTGTGCTTACGAAGGTAACATCAGTCCATTCTGGGGAAATATTACCGGCGAGGATATGGTACGCAGATTCTGGGAAGGTGCCATGCGCGGGGGATATGCAGGACATGGGGAGACTTATCTGGATCCCGAGGATATCTTGTGGTGGTCGAAAGGCGGCCAATTGCAAGGCACAAGTCCCGATCGGATCCGATTTTTAAGGCAGGTTATTGAGCAAGCCCCTTCAGGCATACTTAACCCGCTCTGGACCGAATTTGAATTTATAGCCGGAATTAAGGATGCGTTCTATCTCTATTATTTCAGCACCAGACAACAGTGTTACTACGATTTTATGATGAAACCCGGTATTTCCTATAAAGCCGAAATTCTAGATACATGGAATATGACGGTCGAGGAAGTTGAAGGAAGCTTCGAAGGGAATTTCCAAATCAAGCTGCCGGGCAGACCATATATCGCAGTACGGCTGACGCAGACAACGGGAGCATAAAGCAATAACGGCTGTAACCATAAACTCTCGAATATGATTGTGATTGCCATCATTATATTCGTTAGCTTGCAAAGAAAGGGGATAAAACCCAAATGTCCACCACTGCTGGGACGTACGCTAACCCGGTTATACCGGGCTTCTATCCAGATCCGAGCCTATGCAAAGTAGGAGCCGATTTTTATCTGGTCACCAGTTCGTTTCAATATTCGCCCGGTGTTCCGATTTTTCATAGTCGTGATCTTGTTCATTGGGAACAGATCGGGCACTGCCTGACTCGGCAGAGTCAGCTTGATCTTAAGGGATGCGGAAGCTCGATGGGGATTTACGCACCGACCCTTCGCTTTCATCAAGGGCGATTCTATATGATTACGACAAATATGAATGATTATCGGAATTTTTATGTCTGGTCCGAAAAGCCGGAGGGACCTTGGTCCGACCCGTTTGGCTGGACTGGCCGGGTATTGACCCCTCCTTGTTTTTCGATGAGGATGGCCGTGTCTATCTATCCGGGACGAACAGTTTTCAGAAAGAGGAGATCCCAGGTATTTACCAAGCCGAGATCGACATCGCAACCGGAAACCTCTTGACTGAACGACGGTTAATCTGGGAGGGAACCGGCGCTCAAGCGCCTGAGGGGCCTCACATGTACCGCGTACAAGGGAAGTATTACCTGCTGATTGCCGAAGGTGGGACTGAATACGGGCATATGGTGACCATTGCACGCGCCGACTCGGCGTACGGACCGTTCGAAAGCAACCCAAACAACCCGATACTGAGCCATCGGAGTTCGCATGAATCGATCCAAGCGACTGGCCACGCCGACCTCGTCGAGCTGGAGGATGGCAGCTGGTGGGCGGTATTCTTAGGCATTCGCCCGGTATCGGTTCCCTTTGTCGGGCGGCATCACCACTTGGGCAGAGAGACATT
The DNA here is from genome assembly GCF_000422465.1 of Paenibacillus harenae DSM 16969. Taxonomy (GTDB): domain Bacteria; phylum Bacillota; class Bacilli; order Paenibacillales; family Paenibacillaceae; genus Pristimantibacillus; species Pristimantibacillus harenae. The sequence continues at coordinate 26,312 of NZ_AULV01000023.1, forward strand.
CCTGGCTCCGGTTACCTGGTCTTCACAAGGGTGGCCCGTAATAGGAGAGAACGGAAAGGTAACGGAAAAGATGCCGGTCGGAACGCTCCGTGTGGAACACAAGCAGCCGCTGAACGTTATCGATGGGTTCGACGGCAAAGCCAAATTATCAGAAAATTAGTCACTAAAAAGTGTAATTCTGAACAATCCTCTCAAAATATATTTGAGTTAAGGATTAGATAGAAACTCTATGGTCAAGGCTATTGAAGTGGCTAGACGCTTATAAATGACGTATTCTCAAAAGTTGACGGGGAAAGAAAGCTTAGTTAATTTTATGGAAGTAACATCGGCGAAATCTCCCAACGGAGTGTCTTCCCCTGTATGTGGCGTCCTCATACATTCCTCATGATGTTAAAACATATTGATACAGTTATACATACAGAACTTTGTTGTTGTATATTCTTCAAGCATTAAAACACAGAGATACAGTCATACATATGTACAGGTAAAATGTAAGTTTTCAATAAAATTCGAACCAATCCAGTAAAGTATGCCGCTATCGCATTCATTTTTTAAATCTTGTCATTTCGAATAGTATTGGGGCGAAATTGGGGCAAGAGTATATTTTAAAGTGGCATTCATTGAACGTTACTGATAGACAGGTTAAAGAAAAATGCAGTGAAATCAACGTATTAATAGGAAGAGACACTTTAGAAATAGGGTATTTCTCAGCCTTCCAAGCTAATAGCGTGGGTTCGATTCCCATCACCCGCTCCAACTACACAAACGGTAAGTCCTTGAGTCATCAGGGGCTTTTTTTTGTATTCTCTTTTCGAGCGGCGAACGCTTTCTTAGTATGGTCGTGCTTGCCGAAACCTAAACGGTTTTTTCTGTACGATTCTTCTGCTGCGCTTTTGGCAACGATTGCAGGAAAATGAAACTTTAGGATGAGTGAGATTTCGCACAGGGCTTCAACCCTGTAGGAATTTGTAGTATGATGGTGGAAGTCAAAAAAACGTAAAAGAGGTACGTGCAGGCTTGCTCTGTAAGCTTGCATTCGGAAAAGAAAAGTTTGCTTAAATACAGTTTTGCATTCGCAAAACAAAGAAAATGCTTACGAAGACAGTTTTGCATTCGCAAAACAAAGAAAATGCTTACGAAGACAGTTTTGCATTCGCAAAACTTTAAGGAGGAACAAAATGTCGGATCAACCTGCATCTACATTGACGACCAGCCGACCGCAGGCTAACAATTTGCTGCGACGCGATGTCCGCTTTCTGGGCAACATTCTAGGCGAAGTGCTTGTTCATCAGGGCGGGCGCGAGCTTCTTGATATCGTTGAGCGCATACGTGAGCAAAGTAAGGCGCTGCGCGCTGAATTTGTGCCTGAGCTTTTCGAACAATTCAAAGAAACCGTCTCGTCTTTAAGTCCTGAGATTAGACACCAAGTTATCAGAGCGTTTGCTATTTATTTTCAGCTTGTCAACATTGCCGAGCAAAATCACCGGATTAGACGGAAACGGGATTACGAGGTGTCCGCGGGCGAATCCGTGCAGCGCGGCTCGATCGAGAGCGCCGTTCAGGATTTGAAGGAACGCGGCATCGCGATCGATGACGTGCAGGAGATTATGAGCAGCATTTCCTTGGAGCTTGTCATGACTGCGCATCCGACGGAGGCAACGCGCCGGGCGGTGCTTGATATTCATAAGCGGATTGCCATCGACGTCATGGAGCTGGATAACCCGACCTTGACGTACCGCGAACGCGAGAAGCTGCGCGAGAAGCTCATGAATGAGGTTCTTATTTTGTGGCAGACGGATGAGCTGCGTGACCGTAAACCAACCGTTATCGACGAAGTGCGCAACGGACTGTACTATTTTGACGAGACGCTGTTCGAGGTGCTTCCAAGCGTATATGAGGAACTTGAACGCTGTCTGAGCAAATATTATCCGGACGAGCACTGGCATGTGCCGGACTATCTGCGCTTCGGCTCCTGGATCGGCGGAGACCGCGACGGCAATCCGTCCGTAACCGCTAAGGTGACGTGGGAGACGCTTTCCCTCCACCGCCAGCTGGCGATCCGGAAGTACGAGGAGAAGCTCGGCGAGCTTATGGATCTGCTAAGCTTCAGCACGAATCTGGTTGAGGTAACCGATGAGCTTGTGGAATCGATCCGTTCGGACCGGGAGCATGTCGAGCTCAAATGCGTAGAACTATGGAGAAATGCCAAGGAGCCGTACCGGATCAAGCTTGGCTTCATGCTGGAGAAGCTGGCGAATACGCGCAACGAGTCGCTGAAGGGCTCTGCTATGCGCTACAATCACCCGAACGAGCTGCGCGACGACTTGATGATTATCGACCGCAGTCTGCGTCATCATTACGCGGATTATGTGGCGAATACCGACCTGGCGAAGCTTGTTCGTCAAGTCGAGCTGTTTGGCTTCCATCTGATGGCTCTTGACGTTCGTCAGCACAGCCAAGAGCATGAGAACGCGATGACCGAGATTTTAGCCAAAATGAATATCGCGGCGGATTACGCTTCCCTTTCCGAAGAGGAGAAGACAGACCTGCTTCACCGTCTGCTGAACGATCCCCGCCCGCTTACTTCCGGGCATCTGGATTATTCGGAATCGACGCGTGAATGCTTGAACGTCTACCATACGATCTATAGGGCGCAACAGGAGTTCGGCGAGAACTGTATTACCAGCTACCTGATCAGTATGACGCAGGCTGCGAGCGACATGCTCGAGGTTATGGTATTCGCGAAGGAAGTCGGCCTATTCCGGAAGGAATCTGACGGAACCGTTCGCTGTACGCTGCAGTCGGTGCCGTTATTCGAGACGATCGACGATCTCCATGCGGCGCCCGCGATTATGAAAGAGCTGCTTGAACTGCCGATTTACCGTCAAGCGGTTGAGGCAAGAGGCAATCTGCATGAAATTATGCTGGGGTATTCCGACAGCAATAAGGACGGCGGAGTCGTTACCGCGAACTGGGAGCTGCGCGTTGCGCTGAACGAAATTACGGCTGCCGGCAAAGAATGTAATGTAAAGCTGAAGTTTTTCCATGGCCGCGGAGGAGCGCTCGGCCGCGGCGGCATGCCGCTGAACCGCAGCATTCTCGCACAGCCGCCTCATACAATCGGCGGAGGCATTAAGATTACCGAGCAGGGCGAGGTGCTTTCCTCACGTTATTCCATGCAAGGGATCGCTTACCGGAGCTTGGAGCAGGCGACGTGGGCGCTGATCACGGCAGCCCGGCTGGCGAAGTATCCGGAGCAGGCGCCGCAGGCGGAAGCCGAGTGGGATGAGATTGCGCGTTCGATTTCCGAGACGGCGCTGAAGAAGTACCAGGATCTTATCTTCCGTGATCCGGATTTCTTGACGTACTTTAAAGAATCGACGCCGCTGCCGGAGGTTGGCGAGCTGAACATCGGCTCCCGTCCGTCGAAGCGGAAGAACAGCGATCGCTTCGAGGATCTTCGCGCGATTCCTTGGGTATTCGCATGGACGCAAAGCCGTTACCTGCTTCCGGCATGGTATGCGGCAGGCACGGCGTTCAAGCAGTATGCAGGCGATGATGAGAGCAAGCTGGAGACGCTCCGTACCATGTATGAGCAGTTCCCGTTCTTCCGTTCCCTGGTCGATAACCTGCAGATGGCACTGGCCAAGGCCGATCTGCTGATCGCAAAGGAATACGCGGACATGATTACGGATAAGACGATCCGTGACCGTATTTTCGAGCAGATTGAACAGGAGTATAAGCTGACGTCCGAGTTTATTCTGAGCATTACGGGCCAAACGGAGATTTTGGACAACGTGCCCGTTATTCAAGAATCGATTCGGCTGCGCAATCCGTACGTCGATCCGCTCAGCTACATGCAGGTACAGCTCTTATCCGAGCTTCGTGCCCTGCGAGACAAGGACGAGGACGATCCGATGCTGCTCCGCGAGGTGCTTCTCACAATCAACGGTATTGCCGCAGGACTGCGGAATACGGGCTAATGAATAGCGAGCGGCTGCTGAAGCGGCCGCATCCTTATAAGCCGGTCATGGTGAATACGCCGTGGCCGGCTTTTTTTTGCCCGCCATAAGCATAAGCGCTCATCCTTGAAGAAAGTGAATTGCAGTTATTTCTTATGTTCCATTTAAATCCGCTTAAGATTCGTTTAAGGAACATCCTTCATGATAGATACATAGGCAGCCACCTACAATCGAAAGGATGATAGACATGGACGATAATAATAAATACCAAGCGGACAAAGGAACTCCGGCAGCTTCACCGTCTTCGGCTACGTCTCCGGTTACTTATACTTATGATTCTAGCAAATCGGCAAATGATTTGAGGTCTTCCTATGAGAGAGAGCTGGGCATGCATATGGATGTAATCAAGCCGTCAATGGGCGGCGGCAAACGTCCGAAGCGGAGCGGGAACTCGGCACGAACGATGCTTGCCTCCTTCCTTATCGGGGCGGTCGTGATCGGCGGATTTTCTTATATGGCGGATAAAAACAATCTTTTCAGCGGCGGCGAGACCGGTACGGCAGGCAACGGGACAAACGCGGCAAACAAGTCTCCGCAGCAGGGCGCAGGCGTATCGACGGCTTCGTTAAACACAAGCGACGAGATCGCGTCGGTGTATGAAGCGGCCAGCCCTGCCGTTGTCAAAATCGAAACCTACGCGGAGCCGGCCCGTTCCGCCTCTATGTTCGATGACCCGGCTTTCCGCCAGTTCTTCGGAGGCGATTACGGTATGGGTGGACGTTCGCAGCAGCAGGAGCAGCCGCAGCAAGAGGGAAGTACGGAGCTTCAGCTGACAGGCTCAGGAACGGGATTTTTCTACGATAGCGACGGTTATATTCTGACGAATGAACATGTCATTGCGGATGCGAAGGAAGTGAAGGTGACCGTTCAGGGTTATGATGAACCATTGACCGCGAAGGTGATGGGCTCGAGCTATAAGCTGGATCTCGCGGTACTGAAGGTTGAAAGTCCGGATGGCGGCAGTTTCCCTTCGCTAAAGCTTGGCAGCTCGGACGATACGCAAATCGGCGATTGGGTGATTGCGATCGGCAACCCGTACGGCTTTGATCAGACGTTGACAATGGGCGTCCTGAGCGCGAAGGAGCGTCCGATCACGATTGCGGATGAACAGGGCGAGCATCAGTACGAGCATTTGCTGCAGACGGACGCTTCGATCAACCCGGGCAACTCGGGCGGTCCGCTTCTGAACGAGCAGGGCGAAGTGATCGGCATCAATACGGCCGTCAATGCCGAGGCGCAGGGCATCGGCTTCGCTATCCCGACCTCGACGATTATGGAGGTTCTGGATCAATTGAAGACGAATACGCTGTAAAGCGGCCAGAGGTATTATTGATGTGAACATTGGGTCTGAAAGCTGGAAAGCTTTCAGGCCTTGTTTTATTGCGCGTGTGAATTCATAACTTCTGGTCTCCGGTCTTATACCCGCCTAGCCTGAAGTCGATTGCTCAGAGCGAGTCAAACGTATATAATAGGCAGAATGGTTTGTTTTTTGGGAGGGCGGCGGCAATGAAACATTCATCGGCTTATTGGATGTCGGTGTTGCTCGTATTGCTCGGCGCGGCAAGCTATGGGATCATGTCGCCGATTATCAAGCTTGCGTATGCAGCGGGGTTCAGCTTCGAGCAAATTACGGTTCATCAGGTCGGGATCAGCGTGGCGCTGTTATGGCTCCTTGTGCTCCTGCGGCCAAGGCTGTGGCGCAATCCTTTTCAACGGGGAAAGTGGCTGCCGCTCGCAGTGATAGGAATATTCGGCTTATGTCTGACGACGGTATTTTATAATTTGGCCTTACAGCGATTGGAAGCTTCTTTTGCTATTGTCTTGCTTTTTCAGTTCATGTGGATTACGATTTTTCTAGAATGTTTATGGTTTAGGCGCAAGCCGGGGCGTCAGCAAATCTTGGCGATTATTGTCGTTATGGCGGGAACGCTGCTGGCAGTCGGGTTATTTGAGCAAAATAGCTTTGTTAAGATCGATATGGCAGGAGTTGGCTTCGGCTTGGCATCCGCGGTTACATATAGCTTGTTCTTATTTTTGACGGGCAGACTGCAGACAGATTATGATCCGGTGATAAAGTCCGCCATGATGATGACGTTCGGCTTCATCGTCATTTCGCTGCTGTACGGGTCTAAGGCTTGGGGAAGCAATGGCGAATGGGCGCTTCTCGGATGGGGAACCGCGCTCGCCCTGCTCGGCTGCGTCATTCCGGCGATTTGCTTCAATAAGGGCATTCCGAAGATCGGAAGCGGGCTCGCTTCCTTGCTTGGTGCGATGGAACTGCCGGTAGCTGCCATCAGCGCCTGGTTAATTATAGGGGAGCTGCTCAGCGCGGGCATATGGCTCGGAATTCTGCTCATTCTCGCCGGAATCGTTATCGCGGAGAATGAGGCAAGGCGAATGGAAGAACGAACGGAAGGTTTGGAGGAGTCAAGGTGAATGTATTGGAACCGCGCCTTGCGAAGCTAGCGCTCAAAGGCGATCAGCAGGCGTTTGCAGAGCTTGTCGACCTGTATCAGGATAAGCTCTTTCATATGGCATACAGAATGTTGAACAGCCGCCAGGAGGCGGAGGATGTCGTTCAGGACACCTTCCTTCGCGTATACAAAAACCTGGACAGGTATGACGATACATTAAAATTTTCGACATGGATCTACCGTATTGCAACCAATTTATGCATCGATCGATTGCGCAAGCGCAGGCCGACTTACTCGCTCGATGCCGAATCAAACGATCATGAAGGGCTGGACGGCTATTCGATGATTCCAGGCGATAACCGCACCCCGGAGTCGGAGATGCTTCTGTCGGATACGCAGCGGATCATTCATGCGGCGATTGCGTCGCTGCCGCCGAAGTACAAGACGGTGATGACGCTTAGGTACATGCAGGATTTATCGCTGCAGGAGATCGGCGACGTGCTGGAAATGCCCGTTACGACGATTAAGACCCGCGTGCACAGAGGCAGGGAGTTTCTGCGCAAGAAGCTTGAACACAAGTTATAAATTGGCAATCACGCTTGGCAAAAAAAAAGTGAAACATCCTCCTCGCATGCAACGTATCCTAATAGCGAGAATAGAACTAATGCGCGAGCAACGGAAGAAAGGACTGGCTGCTATGAATTGCAACGTCGCCATCGTATGGATGCATGACTATTTGGACGGCGAGCTGCCGCGTGAAGACATCGCTGCGTTAAAATCTCATTTGGCCTCATGTCCGGCTTGCCGCAGTCGGTTTGAACTGCTCCAGAAGACGGACGCCGCGGCGTTCCAGACTTTAGAAGCGATTAAGCCTGCCGCGGGTTATGACAAGAAGGCATCTGAGCAACTGACACAGCGTATCATGCAGCAGCTTCCGAAGCAGCAAAGCAAAGAGCGGAACAGATTCGTTCGTTTTATCTACCGGTACCCGGGCGTCACCGCGGCAGCTGTATTTGCCCTCGTGATGCTGGGAAGCTTCTTCACCATGTGGGAAGAGGATAACAAGCTGATCGTAGCGGGCGAAGATCTTCAGCAGGTCGTTATAGAAGGAAACACCGTAATTGTGCCCGAAGGGGCGCATTTAACAGGCAACCTGACGGTTGAGAATGGAACGGCCGACGTTCAAGGCAAGGTGGACGGCAACGTAACCGTTATTGACGGAGAGCTGAATCTGGCCTCTACGGGCTATATAGCCGGACAAAGCAGAACCATTGATCAGGCGCTTGATTGGTTCTGGTATAAGGTAACGCAAACTTTTGGCGGCAGCGCTCGATAATGCAGGCGGCCTCCCTTCGTATAGGGGAGGCGTTTTTTTTATTTTTTTTATAAAAAGAGGGTTTCCCGGACCATATCTAGAAAATAATAAAGTTGAAATCCGATAATAGTTTTAAGGCAAACGGGTTGTTGGGGGTTGACATATGAGTTATTTCTCGGAATTAACCTGGCATGAATATATAAAGGACATTATCGATGTCGGCATCGTCAGCTTTATAATTTATAAAATGATTTTGCTCGTTCGCGGAACGCGAGCCGTCCAGCTCCTTAAGGGGATATTTCTGCTTGTCGCGGTGTGGGCGCTCAGCACCTGGTTCAATTTGTACACGCTGAAATGGCTGATGAATCAGCTGTTTACGCTCGGGATTTTCACCGTGCTCATTATTTTTCAGCCGGAGCTGAGAAGGGTGCTCGAGCAGCTTGGGCGAGGCAAGCTTTTTGCGCGTTCCTACGCGCAGGAGCGCAATGTCGTGAGCGAGCAGATCGACGGCGTCATCAAAGCGGTTCGTTTCATGGCGGAGAGGAAGATCGGGGCGCTTATCGTATTTGAACGCAGCACCGGATTAAGCGAGCTGGTTGAATCGGGCATTCAGATGGAATCGAAGATCACATCGGAGCTGTTAATTAATATTTTTACTCCGAATACGCCGCTGCACGATGGAGCGGTCATTATTCGGGGCAATCAAATTATGGCCGCGGGCTGCTACTTGCCGCTGTCGGAAAATCCTTTTATAAGCAAAGAGCTGGGTACGCGTCATCGCGCGGCGATTGGCGTAAGCGAGGTTACGGATGCCATATCCGTAACGGTGTCGGAGGAAACCGGTCAAATATCGCTTTCGCTCGGAGGCATGATCGTGCGGGACATTAACGAGGAGTCGTTAATCTCGAAGCTGTTCGATGAGCTGACGCCAAATACGAACGGGCCTAATAAAGAGCGCATGACCGTAACTTCGTTCTTTAAGCGGAAAGGAGGCCGTGATGGATAAATGGCTGAGTCACCCGACTGCGCTCAAAATTATTTCGGTTATTCTTGGATTATTGCTGTGGGCGGTCGTACATATTGATCCCGAATTGCCGCCGCAGACGGTTACGACAAGTATAGATACGAAAATTATAGAAGCGGCTAAAATCATTCCTGTGGGATATGACGAAGAAAAGTTCGCATTAACGGCGATGGAGCCAACCGTCGTGCGAATCGTCGTAGAGGGTAAAATCTCCGATCTGCTGGCCGCTGCATCGATCGAAGATTATCCCGTGACGGTGGACCTGAAAGACGTGAAGCCCGGCTTACAGGAATTGCCTTTGATCTTGGACTTGCCTAAAGGGATTCAGTTGGTGGAGATGTCACCGCGTACCGTGACCGTTCAGCTTGAAGAAATATTGACGAAGCCTTACGAGCTTCAAATTGCGGTGAACGGAAAGCCAGCGGACGGGTTTATTGCGGGCACGCCGACGCTGATTGCGCCGATAGGGGAGGTTCAAGTCACGCTTCCAAAGGATGATATGAGCCGTATCGGGCTTGTAGCGACCGAGCTCACCGTAGAAGGCGCGGACAAAACAGTTGTAAACAAGAAAGCGAAGGTCGTTGTTTATGATACGGAAGGCGTCGAAATGACGAATGCCATCGTATCGCCGGAAACGGTACATGCCGAGGTGAGAGTGACGCCTCCGTTCAAGTCAGTGCCGCTGCAGGTCCGTTATACGGGCGCTCTGCCCGAAGGACTGAGCCTGGTTTCGGTTAAGCCTGCCGTGAATGAAGTGACGGTTTACGGCGATCAGAAGTCGTTAGACGGGCTGCAGGTATACGATGGCGCTGTGCTTGATTTATCTAAAATGAAGGAATCAGGGACCGTTCAGGTAAAGACGCAGCTGGTCGACGGCATAAGGATCATTGAGCCTGCTGAGATAGACGTTGATGTCGTTCTTGCACCTATCGTGACACGGAACTTTACGGGAATACCGGTAATCGTTGAAGGGGAGGCGGCCGGTCAATCGGCAAAATTCCGCTCTCCGGCAGACGGCAAGTTCAGCTTGACCGTCAGCGGGGCGGAATCGGTTATCTCGAAGCTGACCTCAAATGAGATCCGAATTGTGGCGAGCGTCGCCGGGTTGAAGCCGGGCGTGCACGACGTGCCGCTTCAGGTTGATGTTCCCGCTTATGTTCAGATCGTTCTTGGCAATGCCGATTCGCTTAACGTATCCATTGAGATCGTAGATAACGTCCCAGCGGATGCAGGCCAGGAAGAGCAAGATGAGCCGGTACAGGGCACTCCTTCCGAGCCGCCGGATCCTGCTCCGAATCCCGGAGATACGTTCGGCGAAGACGTGGAAGGTGCGGGAGGGTCCAACGCAAACGGGGTTTGAAAATGATGAAGCGGGCAGAGAGAGAAAAAATATGAATTGCAGCATATGACAAAAGGAGCATAATGATTATGGGGAAATATTTCGGAACAGACGGCGTACGGGGAGTAGCTAATCGGGAGTTAACACCGGAGCTTGCCTATAAAATCGGCCGCTGCGGCGGTTATGTGTTAACGCGCAAGGCGAATAAGCCTAAGGTAGTCATCGGCCTGGATACGAGGATATCGGGACCGATGCTGGAGTCGGCTCTAATCGCCGGTTTATTGTCGATTGGCGCCAGCGTTGTTCGTCTGGGCGTCGTATCGACTCCTGCCGTCGCGTATCTTACGCGCGAGCTGAACGCGGATGCGGGCGTTATGATCTCGGCGTCGCATAACCCGGTAGAAGATAACGGCATTAAATATTTTGCCGGCGACGGCTTTAAATTGTCCGATGAGACGGAGCTTGAGATCGAGCGGCTGATCGACGCGGAGAAAGATGAGCTGCCTCGTCCGGAGGGCGGAGATATCGGCGTAGTGACGAGTGACGAGGGCGCGAAGCACCGTTACCTCGATTATTTGAAAACGACGATTAAAGGGGAGTTCAGCGGTCTCAAAATCGTGCTCGACTGCGCGAACGGCGCCGCTTACGAGCTAGCGCCGGCTGTATTTCGCGAGCTTGGCGCGGACATTATAACGGTAGGGGCGGAGCCGGACGGCCTGAACATTAATGCGGGCGTCGGTTCGACGCACCCTGAATATTTGCGCGAGCAGGTAGTGAAGCACGGCGCGGATCTCGGCCTTTCTTTCGACGGGGACGCGGATCGGTTGATTGCGATCGACGAGAACGGGGAAGAGGTCGACGGCGACTTTATTCTGTGTATGATCGGCGATGCAATGAAGCGGGCTGGCAAGCTGAACCATGATACGATCGTAACGACGGTTATGGCAAATATCGGATTCTTCAAGGGCGCACAGCGGATTGGCTTGAAGACGGCGCAGACCGCGGTGGGCGACCGATACGTGATGGAAGAAATGCGCCGCGGAGGATACAATCTTGGCGGCGAGCAGTCCGGACATGTTATTTTCCTCGATCATATTACGACGGGCGACGGTATTCTGACTGCGCTGCAGCTGGTGGATACGTTGGCGGCATCGGGCAAGAAGCTGAGCGAGCTTAAAGGCCTCATGCGCAAATATCCGCAGAAGCTGGTGAATGTTCGCGTTGCAGACAAGAGCTTATACCAAGGCAATCAAGCCATTGAGAATGCCGTTCAGCGCGTAGAAGCGGAACTGGGTGACAACGGCCGCGTCCTGGTTCGTCCTTCGGGAACGGAATCTTTGATTCGCGTTATGGCCGAAGGTCCGGATAAGGACCAAGTTGAGGCTTACGTCGCAGAAATTGCGGCAGTCGTCAAAAAGGAACTAGGTTAAGCCTGCTTTATTCGTGTAAAAGGCCTGTCGGTTTTTGGAGCCGGCCGGCCTTTTCTGTCGAATAAGGCTGGGACAAACATGTATTTTTAAGCAATAGGTTGCATAGCGGGATGAAAATGAATATGATAGGAAGTATGATTCTAGAAGGAAAGCGAGGATCGGGGTTATTTAAGCAGGTTAAGCGCCAGAGCTTGCGTGATGAATAATCGGCTTCCTAGCTGAGCAAGATGAGCTGGAAGCGGGTATTCATACGGGAAGCTGACGAGGTGAAGGTGTTCGAAATTATTCGGCGGGGACCTTCCGGTATTTTGCAAGCCAACCGAAAGCCGTAACGCAAAACGGCCGGGCGACCGGTCCTACAAACGTGCGGCAGGCTGCTAGAGGATTAATGATTAAATAATCAATTGCTCCCGTATGTCCAAGATGCCGCCTGAGAGGTGGGCACGGGCAGAAGGGTTACATTTTCCGCATCGAATGGTAATTTGTGACAACTTCATATTAGCCCTTGCCACACATTGGCAGGCATCCGGTCTGGACGGGAAATATACCATATCGGAGGCTTATTAAATTATGTGTGGAATAGTAGGATATATTGGTAATCGCGGTTCGCAGGACATTTTGCTCGAGGGATTGAAGAAGCTGGAGTATCGGGGTTATGACTCCGCCGGTATCGCTGTCTTCACGAAGAACGGGCTGGAAATTACGAAGTCCAAAGGACGTTTGGCGAATCTGGAAGGATTGCTGCGCGAAGAGCCGCTTGAAGGCTCTGTCGGAATCGGTCATACGCGCTGGGCAACGCACGGCAAGCCATCCGACCTGAACTCGCATCCGCATACCGACAACTCTGCGAAGTTTTCTGTCGTGCACAACGGCATTGTCGAAAATTATTTGAACCTGAAGGAAGAACTGATCGCGAAAGGTCATGTATTCGTATCGGAGACGGATACAGAGGTTATATCCCACCTCGTCGCGGATGAGTATAACGGCAACATCGTTGAAGCCGTTCAACGCGCTGTGAAGCGTATGCGCGGAGCGTTCGCGCTGGGCGTGCTGACGGAGCATGAACCGGACCGTCTTGTTGCGGTGAGGTATGCAAGCCCGCTCGTTATCGGCGTAGGCGAAGGCGAGAACTTCATCGGTTCGGATATTCCGGCGATTTTGGAGCATACGCGTAACGTGTATATTTTGAACGACGGCGAAATGGCTGTCTTGACACGCAATGCTGTCGAACTGATGACGACTGAAGGCGAAATTATTTCCAAGGAAATATTTCATGTCGATTGGGATCTGGTGACTGCAGAGAAAGCCGGATTTGATCACTTCATGCTGAAGGAAATTCACGAACAGCCGAAGGCATACCGCGACACGATGATCGGCCGCGTCTCGGAAGACAACAAGTCCGTTGATCTGAATGAGCTGGGGATGACGGCTGATTATATTAAATCGATCACCAAAGTGCATATTGTAGCATGCGGCACCGCTTTCCATGCTGGACTTGTCGGAAAAACGGTCATTGAATCGCTTGCCCGCATACCGGTAGAGACGGACGTAGCTTCCGAGTATCGTTACCGCTCGCCGATCATTACCCGGGATACGCTCGTCATCGTTGTAAGCCAATCCGGTGAAACGGCCGATACGCTGGCGGCACTTCGCGAGGCGCAGCGCAACGGCGCCCGCGTGCTGGCCATTACGAACGTTGTCGGAAGCTCAGTCGCCCGCGAAGCGGATCATGTCCTGATCACCTGGGCAGGACTGGAAATTGCGGTTGCCTCGACAAAAGCTTACACGTCGCAGCTTATCGCGTTTTATCTGCTTGGCCTTCACTTGGCAAGTACTTTAGGAACGAAGGATGCATCTTATGTCGCAGAAGTGATTGCCGCTATGCAGCTGCTGCCGGGTCAGGTTGAAAGCATTCTTGAGCAGGCCGCCATACTGAAGCAAGTGGCGGAATCCATCTCGCATCATAAGCATCTGTTCTTCATTGGCCGCGGCATTGATTACGCCGTCGCTCAGGAAGGTTCGCTGAAGCTGAAGGAAATCTCATATATCCATTCCGAGGCTTATGCGGCAGGTGAATTGAAGCACGGAACGCTCGCTCTGATCGAGGAAGGCATTCCTGTAATCGCTCTTGTTACACAAGAGGATCTGTACGAGAAAACACTTAGCAACATTAAAGAAGTGAAGGCGCGCGGCGCGCATGTTCTAGGTATCGCTAACGCAGGCTCCGAGGAAGAGGTAAGCAAGTCCGTGGATGAGCTGTTCGCTATTCCGAAGACGCTGCCGATCCTGTCGCCGGCCCTGTCGGTCGTACCGCTGCAGCTAATCTCCTACTACGCATCGCTGGCATTGGAGCATGACGTGGATAAGCCGAGAAATTTGGCGAAGAGCGTTACGGTGGAGTAGATAAGGGGATTAATTGAATTTGTTTGTACAATGACATTAAAGTTGGTGTATAGACAATAATGTTGGTGTATAGACATTAATGTTGGTGTCTGAAGGAATGACGACATCTTCAATAAAGTTGCTGCAGTTCAAATATCACCTAGAGTGGCCCACGATGATCAATATAATCGGGGCCACTTTTTATAAGGCGAAGGGAATGGACTATGCATTCTATAGGTGAGAGGATAAAACATATTAGAAAAACACATGACTTCAATCAAGTTGTATTTTCTCAGATGATTGGAATTTCACAAGGGACTTTAAGTGATTTGGAGAAAAATAAGTTTAATCCATCAGTTGAAACAATGCTACAACTTCATAAGAAGTTTAATGTGGATATGAATTGGTTGATACTTGGACATAAGTTAAATTCATGATTTGCAAGTGAATGTTGACTTATTACAATAAAGTGTTGTTCTTATGTGAAAGTTAACAATAAAGTATTGTTCTTATAATCAACAAGAAATTTAGAACAACTAGAAAAAGACCCGATGATGTTTTATTAGATCATCGGGTCCTTTTGTGAAGGAGCCAATGTCGGAGAGAATCGTTACTCGTGTTAAAAGGATACGTAAACAATGACTCAAGTTGAATTCTCGTCATTTTTAGGAATCTCACAAGGACGACTAAGTGAAATTGAGAAAGATATAACAAAGCCATCAGCCGAACATTAATTGCCCTAAGGAAAAGTTTTGGAATCGATTTAAACGAGCTTTTAGGTTATCTAGATTAATTCTTGTTCAGATACACTGTTAGTAAGTTATCATCTGGTAGGAGGTATTCGATATGAATAGACGCCGAGGCAATTCGTGCCCCGCCGGCTCTAAACGTAGATGGAAATACAATGGCGGTAGGGTTTCTGTTACAGCTGCCCCGCAAGCATATAGATCCGCTAATGGAAAGCAAGCTCGCGTTTCAATTAAAATAGACGAAAATCCGATGGTGTATGTTGGTCCAACGGTGGAAGGTCCGGATGCAGAGTACATTAAAATTGTCAGCGGTAAGGTTGACGTTCGGAAACCATCCTTTGTTTAATATATCTTGGTGTGAGTAACGGTTATAGATTAGACAGTTTACAAGATAAAAATTGACAATTTACAGGATAAAACAAGACAGTTTTACAAGATAAATAAGTCAAAGACAAATGTACGATACGTACTGAGATTACTGTAAATTTCCATTTCTTTAGAAAAAAGAATAGAACTAATGAAAAACGAGTCTCTAGAATTGTTTCTAGGGCCCGTTTTTCGTTCAGGAATTATTATTTGTTCTTAATCTTCATATTGGTGGTTTTCAAAAAAGGTACTTTTGCTCTCCATGTTGGATCATTTCTTAATGTTCAAAGAAAATTAAGGATTAGTAGACTGAAAAAAAGTTAGAATCTGAAATAAAGATGTAGACTAGACCACCGGAACTTCGTTAAGCTAACGGGCAGTTTAGCTGAATAGATCTGCTGAGTATGTGGAGCATCAGGCCTCTCACGGTTGGTTGCGGACAAGAAAGATTAAAAATCGTAAGGTAAAGGAGAAATCCGGCAGATACGATTGAGATCAAAAACTACCCATGACGCACATGCGTCATGGGTAGTTTTTAATCATTTTCATACGTTCAGGAGGGGGCCGTGGTGAAATAGCGATGTCCTAATCACTTCGTTGGACAGACAGAGTTTTGTGTAAAAATGGCCACCGCCCGGGAACGGCCATTCTTCGTATACATTTCCGAACCGACTTACTTGACCGGCCCCATCCATGTTGAAATCGTCTTCTGCTGGTGCGGCAACGGCGGTTTCAACTTCCCGTTATCGATCAAATGCTTCAAAATATAAGCGACAAGCCGGCCTCCGCCGGTGTTGCCTCTCACCATGTAAGCAAGCTGCGGCTCCAAATGCTTCGGCTGATTTTGCAGGAACAGCTTGAGCATTTTATCGTAGAGCTTGCCGACAGCAGGCGCATACAGAGCGGACAAATCCGGCATTGCCTTGTTCAACCGATCCAACGTTTGCGGAGAGTCGATCCAAACCGCATTGAACTTGTACCCCTCCTCCGTCTTGCGGATGTACCCCTTCTCCAGCAGGAGCGAATATTGCTCGCTGTTCTCTTCGTTGTCGGGCAGTTCCCCTTGTTGGAACGCATGACAAATCTCGACATTCCGGTATTCCAGGAAACGCCAATCCACCTGGCGGTCGCTCCAGTATGTATTGAATTGCCACAAGTATAAGGGAGTGTCTTCGACGTAGCGGAGCGATGGACCGAAGGTGACGTAACTACTCAAATCAAAACCCGGATCGGCATTGCGGCTCCGGTTCAACGCCGCATAGGCAATATACTGACCTCCGTCCTTTCGCATTGGTGCGACCGCATCGAAGTTGTCGCCCGCCGGCATGCTCCGCCAAGATTGCTCCTCGACGTTCTTGGGCAGCAAGGTCCAGAGCAGGAAGTTATAGTCGCCGTCCGGAACGTACACTCCGCTATCCTCGACTTGCCGGCGAACTTCCATTAACGCGTCGAAATGAACATCGGCCACTTCGGCGGCGCAATCTTGCCAGAATTGATGACCGGCTACGACCAACTCGAAGAGGTCCCAGACGATGGTATTGCTTTGATATTTGCCGGGAGAGGTTTGGATGAGAAAATTGTAATCGGCCAGGTGCCGGACTTCGCCTTCCAGCAAAGACGGCGGCATTCCGAGCTCCTCCGCGATTTGATGTACGGTACGCGCCTTGTGATAAGCCGCGTAAACGATATTTTGCGCCAAGGCGCGTCCAAGAAAATCGTTGGTTTCGCCCAGTCTGCCGGCCGAACCGGAATGGCCCATTTCCCCCATGCTGACCGGATTGACACTTAAAGTTCCTGTTGCACGCATACGTTTCATCCCTTTCCGTAACTCCTTTTTGGCCTCGCTCAAATGCCACTTCACCGTGTTGACAGGAATGTTCAGAGCAATCGCGATATCGCCGATTTTAAGCTCGTCGTAGTAATGCATGACCACGATCCGGCGATGGATGTCGGACAGAAACGCGACTTCTCGGCGCAGCTCGCGGTAAGCTTCGGTTACCAGCAGCCGGTCAAGCGGCTCCCAGGAAGGGGCGGCCGACAGTTCGGACATGCCGTTGATTTCGATCGCTTGGGGAGCGTGCGCACGCTTTTTCAACCAATTCACCCAAGTGTATCGGGCAACCGTCCAGACGTAAGCATCAAGGCATCTAATGTCCCGCACCCCGGAGAAGGATTTCAACAACTGCAGCATAATCTCCTGAGCTAGATCCTCCGCCTCCGCCCGCTGCTTGACCCGGTTTAACGCAAAACCGAAAATCGGTTTGACATAGCTCCGAATCGCTTCCGCCGCTTCTTTTCCGTTCTTCCCAATTGAATCCATCTTTTGCCTCCGTAGTTGCATCTGTAATTCCTGACAATTAAATAGTGTGCCAGGCGAAATAAAGGTTGGGATATTTTCAAAAAAATTTGGACGTCCTACCGGATCACTCATACATGTATAATTACAAACATCATGAGTAGGTCATTTGAATGGTTAAAGAGACGTTATGAACTTCTTGTTAAGTATATTGGAAAAGAATTAAACAAGTTGAAGATTACTTTAGATGTAAAGGTCTCACTTTTAGTATATAAAGATACTTTTTTTCGTTCAACTAAGGGAGGATACAAACTAGGAGCACGAGCCGAAGTTCTTCTTCGGGTACTTGGGGTACTCCTTCGTTCCGTAGTTAACCAGGAGTGGTCTCGATTAATTATTCAAATGCATAATAGAGGTTCATTAAACTCCCTCGGTACGATACAGTTTTCTCACGAATGCTCGCTTATTCGCAGGATTTCACCAGAGGATGAATCGTAATCCGGATTGAATGGGACGAGAGCCGTCAAAATGAGCAACCGACGCGCATGCGGGAACAGAAGGGGCGAGTTTTCGCTCCTTTTTTGTTGATCTGCTGCACGCTGCTCCACGTACCTCCGGAGGCTTTCACTCCCATTTCTCGACGGGTCTATGCCCTTTCATTCCTTCGTTACGCCTATCCAGAGGGTGGAGGCCGGTATTCCTAACGGTACGGGTCTATGCCCTTTTGTTTAATGCAATCCGGTACTCCGTGCAATCTTGAAATCCTGCGAATAAGTCAGTTTTCGTGCTGATCGTGAAGCGATTAAGCAACCTGTTTCATAGGAAGAGCTCGATCCGGTTCGTAAGCTTCACCGCTGCGTGCTATGGCAACCAGAATACGAGCTAGCTTGCCGCAAAGTTTCATCACTGAGCGCATTGGCTTCATGCTTTTCGTCTTTACATTTACTTCGTGCTGTCGTTTAAACGTTTCATCGTTCATAATGAGGGCCATGGTTGCCATGAACAGGGCATGCCGAAGTCTTGGTCGGCCACGTTTGCTGATGGACATCTGGCCCTTCCACTTGCCTGAGCTTGCTTCAGCTAGGTTGAGACCGGCATGCCGCAACAACGCATTGCCATGTGCATAACCGCTGAGATCGCCAGCTTCACCCAGAATGCCGGCGACAGACAAGATGCTCATCCCCTTCATTGCGAGCAGCGGTTTGGCCAGCGGAATCCGGGCCAGGGCAGTCGCTACTTCATCCTCGATTACCTGCAGCTGCTCCATAGCCAGATCATACTCGGCCAGCAGCTGTTGTATATGAAGCTTATAGGCTTTCTCGGTATGCTTTGCGCCGACCGAGCGAGCTGCCAGCGCCAGCAGCTCACAAGCTCTTCGTTCACCGCTGTGTCGTTTCATGACTGTTTTCCAGCCGTCGATTACCTGGCGAACGGTGAGCTTTTGAAGATCAGCAGGCGTTGGAAAGAGACGCAGTGTAGCGAGCGACCCGGAGCCAATGAGGTGCTTGTATACCTGCCTCAGCTCTGGAAACACAATGTCGACCCAGCGATGGATCTGATTCTTGACGCTGACAAGACGATGGACGATTGTCTCCCGGTTCGCCATGAGCACTCGCAGTTCTATGAACACTTCACTGGTTTCTTTAATGACAGTGTAGTAGCCGTTTTTCACCATGTCGGCGATAACCAAGGCATCCTTGATGTCGCTTTTGGAGGGAGTATTATCGCGGTTTTCCTTGTTCTTTTTGACGAGATGAGGGTTTACCAACACGACCTCGAGGTTCCTGTCTTTGAGCCAGGCAGCAAGGCTGAGCCAGTAGTGGCCAGTTGGTTCCATACCGATGATGGTGTCGTTTAGTTGGTGCGTTTCCTGCATATCTTTCATCCACTGCAGCAGTTGGCTGAAGCCGGCATCGTTGTTGGAGAAGTGAAGCGGAGTGCCGAGCGTGATTCCACGGAAGTTGACAGCGCGAGCAACATGGGACTGCTGGGCGATGTCGATGCCGACGACAAGGTGCTGGGTTGAAATGCGTTCGAGCAGTTGATTTTGTTTGGCTTGAGCTTTAAAATTCAAGATAGAGCGACCTCCTTAAGATGGCTAAAGGGCTATGACCCGTGACTACCCCATCGTACCGGAGTCGCTCGTTTTTATGCAAAGTGCAAAATTAACGCTCTACAGGAATCCTAAC
>NZ_AULV01000024.1 GCF_000422465.1 Paenibacillus harenae DSM 16969
GTTTTGCCGAAACACCATAATAATGAAAAACAAGCTTATGTAGCATTCCATATGACTTCATGGTCTTCATCTTTATTTAGGACGACATGGGTCACAACGCTTCTGAGCATCCGTTTCTGCTCCGGCTCGGTGAGGAACGGCCATGCCTTATTAAATTCCTTCATCCGCTTATGTACGATCTTATAGTCGCGGTAAACGGGCGCCACTTCGATTTCATCTAATTGCAGTTGGATTGATTCGCGTTCTTCCTCAAGTTTACTCAAACGGTCGCTAATAGCTGAAGCTTTGACGGCTCCGGTTTGGATAGCGTCATATAAGTTTTCAATTCCGGATACGACCGAATCGAGTTTCGATTGTAGATTGGTTCTAATATTCGCATCTGGCTCGATTGACTGTTTTTTATCAATGACTTCTTTGACCCTCGAAGAACTGACGGACAGCTTCCGGATTTCATCAATAACAAACTGCTCGACCTTTTCGCGGCGATAATATCCAAGGGTACAACTTTCTCCGGCGCGATCTTTCTTGCGAACGTGCTGCTTCTTACAAGCGTACAGTTCATAAACATACTGTCGTCCAGCGCGGTTGGTTATCCGCTTTACATGGACGATGTTGCCGCCGCATACGCCGCATACCAGCAATCCTGTGAGTAAATATTCGCCAACAGGTGATCCGCCATCCTTTCGCCTAGTCGTTTCAGCCTGGACAGCTTCCCATGTTTCGATGTCGATTATCGGTTCGTGATTTCCTTCGACCACTTCACCGGCATTGATTAGCTTTCCAGTGTACAGGACCCGCGAAAGAATTTCCCTTATAATGCTGTGGTCAAACTTGCGCGATTTGGTGCGCTTGGCTGCCCATTCAGCGATTGATAAGCGTGATTCCCCATTAAGGTACTTCTTGAATATCTCGCGCACGATATGGGCTTCCTCGGGCTTCACTTCAAGCATTTGAGCATCTTTGTTCCATTCATATCCGAATGCCAGCCTGCCGCCGTACCACATACCCTTTCCCGTTCGTTGCCTACGGCCGGAAGTTGTGCGCTCAATGATCATGTCGCGTTCCAACTGCGCGAATACGGCTAGTATGCCGATCATTGCCTTTCCTAATGAGGTACCGGTATCAAATGGCTCTGTAGCTGATTTAAATGCTACATTGTTCTTGTCGAACACATCCTCAAGCAGATGAAGAACGTCTTTCTGTTTGCGGCCCAGCCTGTCTAGCTTATAAACGATAACCGTGTCGATTTTTGATTCTTCGATGTGACGAATCAACCGCTTGAGTGCAGGCCGATTCATATTGGTTCCCGTGTATCCATCGTCAATGTATAGCTTCGGATCGTCCCATCCTTGAGAAGTGCAGAACGCGGATAACCTTTCTTTTTGAACGTCGATTGAGAATCCTTGAACCTGTTCATCCGTTGAAACCCTAATATAAATAGCGATATTCATTTCTTATTCACCTCTGCTTATTAACCCAATCATAATCGAAGATTTATTCATTCACAATAATGTTGTAAAAACACACAAAAAAGTTATCAGAATTATAGAAAGAACCTATGAAGCGTTGGACTTTATATGTGTTAAATTTATAGCATAGGAAATTGAGAAACGGACACCGATGGCGCATGAATGCGCTGCTTGCATAAGCCGCTTGGACTCGGCGAAGGAACAGCCGGTGAAAGCTCCGATCCAATTCCTAAATACAACATTAGTCCCGTCAATATGTAGTTGATAACTATTGATGCGGGAGGTATGTTGTTCAATACAAAATGTTCGGTCCTGTGGCTGGGCCGAACTGCTCTGGCTTTCGCCTGACAGCCTGCCGCGCTCTTTTCGGATGGCAACCGAACAAAGGACACAAGGGGGCTGACACCTCTTCCTAGTATCACAATTAGCGCGGTAACAACTAGTCGCCAAAATAAGGCGGCTTTTTCTTTTGACATCCAAGTCTAAACTTATATATGGCAAGACAATAAAAAACGAATGGGGTTGATGAAATAATGTTGGAATCATACCCGGAATCAGGCCGAGCACTCGGTAAAAAGGCGATGGCTGCTTTGGAATCCGTGCCGAAACCGGTATCTGTTGCAACGACTACGGGTAAGCCATGGTCTACAACAAAACAGATAGCTGCGACAACGCTGGACGGCAAGGAAGAAGTGACGTTAACAGCACCGATGTATGATGGTTACGAGATACTACTTTGGGGATCGTCCACAATGGACAGTCAAGGCGCTTCAACGGATAACCTTGGGTGGAAAGGCTTGCTTAACGGGTACTATGGACCGAGCGGACTCACGTTTCGGAGTCGGGGAGTTGGTGGCAATACGTCAGCCCAAGCGCTTGCGCGGTTTAACTTTGACATTGCGCCGAGTAAAGCACAGTTCGTTGTAATTGGCGTAACGATAGGTAATGAAGATTTCCACAACGCGGCTGATGATGGTGCGCGTCAAGTGAAGTACCGCACGATTAAAGAGAACATACTCAAGATGGCGAATAAAGTTAGAGATCATGGTAAGGTTCCTATTGTTGTTACGCAGTTTCCGACGCAACGATACGATGCGATTCACTTGCAATACGCCAAAGCGCTGAACAATGAGTTGGAAGCCGTTGGGCTTTACGTGTTTGACTTCATGAATTGCGTGCTCAATACGGATAGCGCCACAGGTCAACCGATCACAGCAGCGGTTTTTGATATTTCGCACATCAATGACGTTGGCCAAAAAGCATTCGCTAAGAGCATTCCATACGTATGGGATAAGTTGCGATTCCATCCTAAAGGATTCCTCGAATCGAAAAAAGGTTATATTCACACAGGCAACCTTGCAACAGACATTCCGCTAACATTCTTCCTTGCCAAGGGTGCCGCAATTGAAAGCTTCACCGTGTTCAGTCGCTTCCGTCTTACTGAAGCGATGACAGGCGCGGTGTCTCTCATATCGCTCGGCACGAATGGCGCAGAGCGTGTTTTCGTAAACCCTGACGGCAGTCTTAGCTTGCTTCGAACGGGTGTTGGTTCCTCCACGTCTATCGCCGCAGCGGGCGCTATTGCGCTGAATACATGGTACAGCTTGGCGATTACGTATAATGTCATTAACGGAAAGCTCGATGTGTTCCTGGACGCAGTGAATATCTACTCAGGCACGGATACGGGATTAACGGCATTTGGTACGCTTAATATCGGCGGCAGACCTGCTGCAACAGCCTTCTTGAAGAACGCCAACATCAAAGACGTGATTGTTTATCGGGTTAAGAAGCAGGCCGAGCAAATCAAGCAGTTGCATGATGGAATCGTTTCACAGTCGGCGCTGGAACTATTCGCGCCACTTAACGACAAAGTAACTTCTGGCGGCACGAACTTGCTCAACCTTGCAGCAACGCCGAATAACTTGAGAATTGCGCCAGCTGTATCAACGATAACCGCCGTCACTGTCGGCCCTGGAATATAAAAAGTTAGCGCCCAAAGGTGAAAGCTGGCGGGCGCTTCTTTGCGGGATGTTCTCTTGCGCGTTTCTGAAATCGGCAATATAATGCACTTGTCCTTATATGCTCTAAAGTAACTAAGTACGTATGCTTTTAATATAATCGCCGTTCTACGGCGTACATTGCATTTAATGCGAAGCGAAGCGTGACGCATGCTTTTGACCTTATCTTTAAGGGGTGTTTTCATTTGAAAGTGTGGGTTGTTGGTCACTACTGCGAAACAGAAATTATCGGCATATATGACAGCGAAGAGAAAGCGCAGGCGGTAATTGACGCTATGGGTCAATGGGAGCGGGAGCAGTATCAAATTGACGAGTTCACCTTGAACGAAACGTTATAGGAATTTATTGAGAAGTCGAACCTAAATGGATCGGCTTTTTTTATTGCCCGAAGGAGCTGAGACGATGAAGTTTACAGCGCAGGACTCCGTTAACGAGATAAAAGCATACCTTGAAGACATGTTCGGACATATGGGGATTTACAAGCTGCTGAATTGGATCACATCGAAGGTAAGGCGTGGCTAAGAAATCAGCGAAGCCGAAGAAAGAAACCAGCAGCAGACCGGAAATACAAACGCTGGACGTTGTTTATAAGTGCGGTCATGAGGGCAAACGCCGGGAAATCGTTTATCCTCATGTCGGCATTTCGCACACGTTGAAATGGATCAGAGGAAATGTGAAATGTGGTGATTGTTATAAAGCCATGGGCTAAGAAGTTCTACAACAGCAAAGCTTGGCGGGATTGCAGAACGACATACATCACAAAGGTTCACGGCTTATGCGAACGTTGCGGCGAGGTCGGGGCTATCCTTCACCATACAACCTATTTGACCGCGAAGAACATCAATGACCCGTGGATTTCGCTTAATCATGATCTGTTGGAGTATTTGTGCAGGACATGCCACAACACGGAGCATATGGGCACAGCGGAGCCTATAACGGCTCAAGGCACGGCGTTTGATCGAGATGGAAATCTTATTCTTATTGGGGAGGGTTTTAAACGTGGATAAGCCAACGATTCAACCGCCGCCACAACGTAACATTCCGGAAGAAAAGAGTGTGAAGATCATTTATTTGAACGGCGGGAGTCATGAGTTTAAGAGTGACAAAGCTGCTGAAATTATTAGAGCAGGTTTCGATAGTGGCAAATTGAATGGATCTACCCTACTCGCATTGCCTTACTACGGAAGGAATTTAATCGTCAATATGATGAACGTTCGGAGCATTGAAATAGGTTAAAGGAGGGTGAGACGTTTGAGCGCGGTTGAACTAAAATTAATATGCAAGACATGCGACAAGACCGATACTTATGTCGAAGATACAACAACCTTTGACGATGAAGAGTATGCGCTTTGCAAACATTGCGGAGCTGCTGACCTGTGGGAAGACGTAACCGAATAACAAGGGGGCTATATCGTGAAACGTTCTGAAATGCGTAAACTGGTCAGTTTGGTTTTTGTATGTTCGACGTTGATCGTATGTTCCAGGGAACGCCTATGAAAGTCATTTATGGTCAATGCGCCAGCTGTGAGAAGACGGCAGAGTATAGCGTTGATGATGTGAAGAAGGTCGGCATGGTGGCTTGTAAGTATTGCCGCAGCAAGTCGGTATGGCGGGTTTATACGAATGCTGAATTAGATCAAATGAGGAAGGGTGAGCGGGTTGATTAAAGCTCAATGCGGCAGGTGCAAAGTGATCTCGGATTATCCCGAAGGAATACGAGGTGATCTATGTCCAATATGCGGTTCTGCGTGGCTTGTTGATGTCGGGGTTGTCGATACACCATCCAAGTTTGCCGCAGTTGAACGGGGAGAGATGATTATTCCATTGGGCAAGGTGGCGCTTCTATTCGTTCAAGAAATGGGTTCACGATTCCCGAGAATATACCAGGACGGCAGGGAACTGAAGGGCGTTAGGTCCATCACTATCCATGCAGATGCGGATGATGTAACCAGACATACTGTTGAGTTTGTGACAGGACATACGGCTGACGCGTTGACTTATGCCAAGGGTAATGAATGATGGTATGGGTAGTACTTGCAATGATGTTCGCCCTTGTTATTACACTCGGCATTGATGAAGTGAACACTCAATATAAAGTATCTCGGATAATCAATGATAGCGAGGTGGATGAATGATGAAGAAGTTTATTGCTTACTTATCGAAGGATGTAACTGTTAAGCAATCGATGGTTGTTTCCTATTGGATGTTATGGCTTGCGTGTACGCTTGCCATTGTGAATGATTTAATCGAATTGTTTTAACAAACAGGGGCGCTGATGGCGGTCTTTTTTTATTGCAAAAAAATCAAAAAAGTGTTGACTTTTCGACACTTTCGTGGGCTAAAGCGTTTCGAAATTTGAGCAAAATACCCCCCCTTTCGAATTTCGGGAGTGGGTTGAGCTAAGACCGCTGTCCCCCATTCACACAACACACAGGACGCGCACATGACCCCCTGTCATGATTGGAGGTGTATTTCTATGCCGAAAGAGCGAAAGCTCCCTACGAGGAAAATAGACGGGCGTACGGTTGGCGCAAAAAAGACGCGGGTTACGAAAGAAGAAAACCGGCTTTTGAAGATATTCGAGAAGTTGCCAGCCGATGCGTTCAGTGTCGCTCAAGGTCTGATTCGCCGGGCTGCTCACATGCGGATAACGCTTGATGATTACGAGAAGGACATTGATGAAAACGGAACGGTCGAGCTATTCCAGCAATCAGCCGGAGCGCCGCCTTATGAACGATCCCGGCCGGTTGTCAGCAATTACAATTCTCTTGCAAAGAACTATCAAACCATCACGAAGCAACTTACGGACCTTCTCCCGAAGGACGATGAAGGCAGCGGATCGGGCGGCGGTGCTCCGAAGAATGACGGCTTTGAAGATTTCCTGAACAAGAAAAATTCGTAACTTAAAGGCTCGCCATTTGGCGGGCTTTTTCTTTGGGGGGAGGTGGGGTCATGGGGCTGCTGAAAGAATATCCCCTTGCGTACAATCCGATTTTAGAATACTGGAATGAGATTGAAAACGGGCTTGTTGTGAGCGAGAAGGTTCGCCGCATGTACCGCCAACTTGCCGCTGATGTTTACAATCAATCATCGGTCTATGAATACAGTCCGACGCATGCCAATCACGCAATCGAGTTCATAGAGAACTATTGCAAGCACAGTAAAGGCAAATGGGGCGGCAAGCCTATCGAGCTGGAATTGTGGCAGAAGGCTTTCATTGCTGCCGCGTTCGGATTCGTTCATAAGATCGACGGAACGCGGCGCTATAGAGAGGTGCTTGTCGTCGTCGCCAGGAAGAACGGGAAATCAACGGTAGCTTCCGGCATCGGCTTATATCTGCAAATAGCGGACGGGGAGCCCGGCGCGGAAGTTTACGCTGCAGCTACCAAGAAGGATCAAGCCAAGCTTGTATGGCTCGAAGCAAAGCGCATGGTTAACAAATCGCCGTCACTCAGAAAACGCATAAAGCCCCTTGTGGGCGATTTGGTCGGGCTGACGAATGACAGCTCCTTTAAGCCGCTAGGAGCCGACAGCGAGACGCTTGACGGCCTGAACGTACACGGCGCAATGATGGACGAGATTCACGCCTGGAAGGACAAGAACCTATATGACGTAATTGTCGATGGTACGAGTTCCCGCGAGCAGCCGCTCATTGTCATGATCACGACGGCTGGGACGGTCCGGGGATCGGTCTATGACCAAAAGTACGACGAAGCAAAGGACAAGATCAATAAGCTTGATTTTGTCTATGCCGACGGCGAAGAAGACCCGCACGAACGGTTCTTGCCGATCATTTACGAATTGGACGACCGGAAAGAATGGGTTGATCCGGAGTGTTGGAAAAAGGCGAATCCGGGGCTCGGCAGCATAAAGCAAGCTGACCAGCTCGCAACGAAGGTTGCAAAAGCGAAGGCGAATCCAATGCTTATCAAAAACTTGCTGACGAAGGACTTCAACATTCCAGAGACGAGTGAGGAAGCTTGGCTCACTTACGAAGAAGCCTACAACGATGCGACATATGACATTGACCAGCTGCGGAACTCTTACGCGGTCGGCGGTGGTGACTTATCAAGCACAACAGACTTGACGTGCGCGACGCTGCTTGTCATGAAGCCGAATGACCCGAACATCTACGCGGTGCAGCAGTATTTCTTACCTGAAGAAAACATCGAGCAGCGGGTTAAAGAGGATAAGATTCCGTATGACATTTACGCCGATAGAGGTTGGTTGACGCTTTGTGTCGGCAACAAGATCGACTATAAGGACGTGACAGCCTGGTTCGTGAAGATGCACAAGGAATATGACATCACGCCTGTATGGATTGGTTACGACCCATACGATTCGAAATATTGGGTTGATGAAATGACTGATCTTGGTTTTGATATGCGGGTTGTCCGGCAAGGCGCTCTTACACTTAGCCAGCCAATGAAAGAGATTGCAGCCGACTTTGCAGCGAAGCGGATTAACTACAACTACAACCAATTGACGCTCTGGAACCTTATGAATACTAACGTCAAGCACGACGACAACGACAACATACGGCCGGTCAAGGGTAAGAACCAGCGGGCGCGGATTGACGGCACGGTGTCCATCCTGAACGCCTACACAATCCTCTATGAGAACATGACGGACTTTAAAGCTCTGATATAGAGGGGGGGTGAGAAATTGACAGAGAAACGCTCATTTTTTCAAATGGTATTCGGCGGTAAGCAGCGCCCGCAGAACCGGACCATGATGCAAATGCTTAACAGCACGCCGAACTTCTATGACTTCTCAGGTGAAGCTTACGACAGCGATACGGTGCGATCTTCAGTGGATGCTTTTGCACGAAACGTCGGGAAGCTGACGCCGAAGCATATAAGGCGCAAGGATGGGAAGATCATCGAAGCCGGACAGAACATTGAATGGTTGCTGCGGAATCGCCCGAATCGCTTTATGAATTCCTATATCTTTTACTACCGGCTTGCCACTCAGTTCCTTATGTCAAATAACGTCTTTGTCTGGATAAGGCGCGATGAAATGAACCGAATCGAGGGCTTTTACCCTCTCGTTTCTTCTGGCGTCGAGTTGGTCCAGGTGCAAACGAATAACGGTATTGATATGGCCGTCCGATTCCGCTTTTATGATGGCAATGAGTACACGGCGCCATATGCCGATGTGGTCCATTTGCGCCGCTTCTTCTACAAGAACGACATGTTCGGGGAAGCGAATAGGACGGCATTAAAGCCGATCCTCGACTTAATCGCGGTGACGAACCAAGGCATAGCGAACGCCATTAAAACGTCTGCTATCCTGCGGGGGATTTTGAAGTTTACCGGGATGATCAAGCCGGAAGACATTAAGAAGCAAACGGAAATGTTCAAAGCTGATTATCTTTCCGCGAGCAATAACGGCGGGATAGCTGCGACTGACACGAAAGCCGAGTACCAGGAGATTAAAAGCGATCCGAAAATGATTGATGATAAGCTCATGAATGCCATGTCTGATAAGATTTACGACTATTTCGGCAGCAATAAGAAGATTATCCAATCGAATTACAGTGAACAAGATTGGAACGCCTTCTATGAATCAATGATTGAGCCGTTTGCGCTTCAAATGGGGCAGGAGTTCACGAACAAGATTTTCAGCGATAGAGCTCAGGGCCACGGAAACGAAATTATATTCGAAGCCAACCGGCTGCAGTATGCCAGCAATGACACGAAGGTTAAGATCATCGAAACGCTCGTTGACCGGGGCATGATGTCGATCAATCAAGGTCTTGAGGTGTTCAACTTGCCGCCGATTAAAGACGGCGAGAAGCGCATAATGAGCCTGAATTTCATTGATGCGGACAAGGCCAGCGAGTACCAGCTGGGAAAGGTCAACAAGCCGCCTGACGCGGCACCGAAGGGAGGTGAGAACGACAATGACGATGAAGCATGACAAGGATTTCCGAGTGTTCACCATTGAAGCGCGGGCCGCTGATGTAGGCGAAGGCTCCGAAGAACTTTTCGTTGAGGGTTACGCCGCGACATTCAATTCACCGACGGTGCTTTATTCGTATGACGGTGTTGACTATAAAGAAGTCATTGACGCCCGCGCATTCGATGGAGCTGACATGTCTGACGTGATTTTCAATTATAATCACGGCGGTAAGGTGGTCGCCCGCACTCGCAACGGTACACTGGAACTTAAAACAGACGCCAGAGGGCTACACGTTCGCGCTAGGCTAGGCGGCACGGAGGATGGCCGCAAACTACATCAAGAAATCCGCGACGGTTATATTGATCGTATGAGCTTCAGATTTGCGATAGCGGAAGATGGCGATGAATACGACCGCAAGACGCAAACGAGGAAGATTAAGCAATTCAAGAAGATTTACGACGTATCAGCCGTGGACATTCCGGCTTATGACGATACGATCATATCGGCCCGCAGCTTCTTTGAAGCCGAAGCCGAAAAAGAAAAACGAGCAACCGCCGACGCCGAACAACGTCAACGGTTGCTTTTGTATTTGAACACACTTTAAAAATTGAGAGGGGTTATTAATCAATGACACGTTTACAACAAATCGCAGCACGCCTTACAGAAATTCGTTCCCTGCTTGACGGTGACGGACAAGTTGACATCGCAGCTTTGCAAACCGAGGTCGATCAACTGAAAGCTGAAAAAACTTCCATCGAAGCCCGCGCAGCTCTTTTGGCTGGCATTCCTGACGGATCGTCCGTTCCAAACCCTGAAACTCCTGCCGCTGCAGAAGTGGACAAATATGCAACGATTGAATACCGGAAGGCGTTCATGGAGTTCGCGAAAACTGGCAAAGCCATTCCTGCAGGTTTCGAAGCCCGCGCTGATGCTTTCACGGTTGTAACTGATGCAGCTGCAGTTGTTCCGACAACGATCCTGGATGAAATGATTCGCAAACTTTCCGTTTACGGTCAAATCTTTTCGCGCATCCGCACACTGAACATCGAGGGTGGTGTGTCTGTACCTATCCTGTCGCTCAAGCCGGTTGCGACTTGGATCAACGAAACGACTCCATCTGACCGTCAAAAGGTTCAATCGAACACGTCGGTTCAATTCAGCTACTACGGCCTTGAGTGCAAAGTCGCCATTTCCTTGCTGGCCAAAACTGTCACACTGGCTTCTTTCGAATCGACAATTGTACAGCTTATCGTTGAAGCAATGACAAAAGCAATCGACATTGCAATCATCAAGGGCGCGGGCACTGCTTCGCCGCTTGGCATTACTGTTGACACGCGCATTCCTGCGGCAAACATCGTTGACCTTACGGCAGCGGAAGCAGGCACATGGGCCGCTTGGAAGAAAGAAGTATTCGCAAAAATCCCATTGGCTTACCGTGCTGGTGGTTCTTTCATCATGGCGGCCGGCACATTCGAAACGTACATTGACGGCATGGTTGATGCGAACGGACAACCTATCGGCCGCGTTAACTACGGTATCACTGATGGTCCGCAGGAACGATTCAGCGGCAAAGAAGTCATTCTCGTTGAAGATGATGTTATTGCTCCATTTGACACAGCTGCAACCGGTGATGTTATTGCTGTATTCTGCAAGCTTTCCGATTACGCGATCAACAGCAACATGCAGCTTGCTATGTACCGTTGGTTGGATCACGACACAAACCAGTGGGTTGATAAGGCTATCCTTATCGCTGATGGCAAAATCCTCGATCCGAACGGCGTAATCATCGTGAAGAAAGCCGCTACGGTTTAAGGGGGAATGACGAATGAAGAAAATCGTCATTCTTGGATTTCATGACTCGGTTAACGACCGCCGCTATTACGTCGGTGATGTGTACGAATCCGAAGATGCTGAGCGCGTGGAAATCCTTGCGGGTAAAGGTTTGATCGAAGGGGCTGCTGATGCGGCTCCTTCTTCCGTTCCCGGCCCCGACGATTCGAGCGAAACGGAACCGACAGAAGAACCGGAAAAGCCAAAAGAGGTGAAGCCGCGTGGCAATGCTGGAGGACGTAAAGCAAGCACTAAGGATTAGCACGACAATAACGGCTTTTGATTCCGAGGTTATCGACTTGATTGCGGCAGCGCGTAATGACCTGCGCCTATCCGGGGTATTAGCGGAAAAAGTGGAGAACGATAGTGACTCACTGATAAAGCGGGCGGTCACGCTCTATTGCAAGGCGTTCTTCGGGTACGACAACGCCGACGCCGACCGACAACTGGCTTCCTATAACAGCATGAAGGCGCACTTGACGCTCTCAGCCGAGTATACAGAGGTCCCGGTATGAATTGGAGAGCCGTAATAGGGTTGTTTGACATGATACCAGGACGGGACGAATACGGGGCTGAGACAGAGGTTGACGGGCCGGTACGTGAAGTAATGGCTAATGAGAAGTCAGTCAAAGGCGCTGAGTTTTATCAGGCGCATGCAGTCGGCATCCGACCTGAGATTGTTTTCGAGATTCGCAAGGCAGAGTACCAGGGCGAGCCGAGGGTTAAGTATGAAGGCGCGACCTACTATGTCATCCGGACATACTCCCGATCCGGTGAACTGTTGGAGCTGACGTGTTCACGTTACCCAATGGAGGGCTGACGATGGCTAGAAGATCGAGAACGAGCATTGAAGGCATGGACGAGCTGGAAAGCATGATCAGGCAGCTTGAGAAGGTGCCGCAAAAGGTTGTCACCAAGGCGGCGCAGGCCGGGGCTCGGATTGCGTTGCGATCCGCAAAGGCTGACGCGCCGGTTGATACTGGCGACCTGAAAAGCGCTCTTGTCATGAAGCCGGAACGCAAGAGGAAGCCGGGGAAGAAGATGTACAACATTAAGCTAGACCCGGCGAAGAATGATTTATTCGTCAAGGAAAGCAAAGCGGGCAAACGATCATATTATCCTGCTTCTCAAGAGTACGGATTCAAGACTGTTAACGGTGGATACATTCCCGGTTATCGTTACCTAAGAAAATCCATTGAGGACAACGAGAGCGCTATTGAATCCAAGATAGTCGATGTCGCCGTGCGGGAAATTGACAAGATCATGAGGAGGTGATTGCGGTTGAGTTTTGAAACAGCAATGGTCGAAGAGTTCGCAGCTATTCCCGTTATCGGCAGTAAGCTTTACCCGCTCGCGGCTCCTGGTGACACGGTAGCGCCTTATGTCGTGTATGGAGCCAGCGAGGGAATGCGGGTCCGGGCGCTTGATGGATATAAGGACAGCAAAGAAATCAATGTTGATATGAATGTTGTTGCTCAGACCTACAAAAGCATGAAGCAGAACACGGCCGCAGTCCTCGACATGATTATCAGTTTCCAGCAGCGCGCAATCGGTACTGAGGGGCTTTTCATACAGGAAATAGACCTGGAAGAACCAGACGAGATTTATGAGGATGTTCCCAAGCTTCATAAATGTGTCATTTCATTTACAGTTTACATTTAAGGGGGAATTATTGTGGCAGAAGCAACACGCGCTTTAGGCACTCAATTAATGATCGGCATAAACGCTGTCGGAAATCTTTCGAGCATCGGCGGTATCGACGCATCCGCTGAGACGATTGACGTTACCGCGCTAGACAGCACAGGCGGCTACCGTCGCAAATTAGCAGGATTCAAAGACGGCGGTGAGGTTTCCATTTCTGGATTCTTCGCTCCTGGCGATGTCGGGCAGGCTGCTATTTATACAGCGTTCGAAAGCGGCGCATCTTCGGAATTTAAGATCGTATTCCCTGCGTCGCTTAATGCACAATGGGAATTCACCGGCGTTGTGACTGGTTTCACAACGAGCGCAGAACTTGAGGACGCGCTTACGTTTGAAGCTACAATTACCGTATCTGGCGAGCCGATCCTTAACCTGGCGGTAACGCCGTAACAGCAATCATTCAAGCAGGCTAGAACATCACGTTCTAGCCTTATTTTTATTCCGGGAGGAATTAATGTGGCAAACAACAATGATGTAATTTTTGTGGATTTGGACAAAAAGCGCGAGCTTCGATTTGGACATAAGGCCATTAAAAGAATGCTAGCTTCATCGAATAAAAGCGTCGAGGACATGGAAAATGAACAAGACCTTGACATCGAAGAACTTGAGCTTATTTTCTACTACGGATTGGAGCGAGATGCGCGAGAAAACGGCGAAACGCTGACCATGGAAATGATGGAAGATATTCTCGATTGCGCTCCTTCTTATGAATATCTGATGGACAAAATGCAGCAAGCATTCGCCAAAGCAATGGGGAAGATGTCGGGAAACGTGCGGAAGCCGCCAGTTCCAGTGACACAGCGGAAGAGGTAAAACCGTTCGACTGGGATGATTCTTTGCGGGCGGCATTCGCCATTGGTTTAAAGCTTCATGAATACAACGACATGACCCCGCATGAGCTTGCCATCAGTATCGAGGAATATCAAAAGCGTGAACTTTACCAGCACCGGGAACGGATCACGGCGGCGTACATGGGTGCATATCTACAACGGGTCAAGCGAATGCCGAAGCTTGAAAAATTGATAGGTGATCAGCCAAAGAAGAAAAAGCCAATGACCGACAGGCAAATGTTGGACATGATCCGGCTGCTTAATAAAAAGATCGGTGGAAAGGAGGTAGGTAAATAGATGGCATTAGTCAGGCAGTTAATGGTTCGTGCTGGCGCTGACTTCTCTGCAATGCGGCAGGAGATGAGACGGGCGCAGGGAACTATTCAGGACTTCAAGAAAAATGTTTCAACTGCAATGAAAGGCATTGCGGCTGCTTTCGCCGCTGTTGGTGTCGGCGCTATTTTTAAAGACGCGACGAAGGCGGCAATGGATTTCGAGTCAGCTATTTTGCAGATTAACCGAACGATGGGGGCAAGCGCCGGGGCATTTAACCAGTGGGCGAAGGATAACGCGGCCGCTTTCGGGTTGGCTCATGGTGAGGCCGTTAGATATGGTGCCACTTTCTCGAATCTCATTTCGACGTTCGCAAAGGATGCGTCCCAGATTTCGCAATATACACAGCAATTACTTGAAGCTTCAGCGGTGACAGCTGCAGCAACCGGCCGGACGATGGAAGATACACTCGAAAGAATCAGAAGTGGTATGCTCGGCAACACGGAAGCAATCGAAGACCTTGGAATTTTCGTCGGTGTCTCAATGATCGAATCAACCGAAGCTTTCCGGAAGTTCGCCGGTGACAGGTCTTGGCAGCAGCTTGATTTCCAAACGCAGCAGCAAATACGGCTGTTTGCCATCCTTGAGCAATCAGCGAACAAATACGGAACCGAAGTGGCGAACAGTACAGCGGCACAGCAAATGAAATTCATTGCACAGCTCAAAAACGCACAACTCGCGCTCGGGCAAGCATTCTTGCCTATTTACAGCGTTATCCTTCCGGCGTTGACGAGGATGGCGCAAGCCCTTGCTACTGCCGCGAATGTGATTGCACAGTTCTCCCAGGCGTTATTCGGTAAAACGTCAGAGGTCAAGCAACAAGCGAAAGCGACACAAGCACAGGCGAGCGCCGTTAGCGGATTGGGTGACGCCTACACAGAAGCCGGTAAAGCGGCTAAGAAGGCATCCGGACAAGTGCAGGGGTTTGACGAAGTTCACACGATAAGCGATTCAAGCGGCGGTGCTGGCGCTGCTGGATCAGCTGCGGGCGGGTTGCCTGGTGATGCTTTGCCGTCAATGGATGTTGGCGGGTTCGCATCTTCCACGGTTGAAGTATCGGAAAAGGTTCAAGAGATGGCGCGGAAGGTCCGGGAAGCTATAGGCGGTCTTTCATCGTTCATTCAATCAAACAAAGATATTATCATTTCGGCTATGGCCGGGATCGGTACAGCTTTAGGTCTTGGGTGGGTGTTAGCTCACTGGAAAGAAATAAAAGCGGCTGCCGTTGTCGCTTTCAATGTCGTGCGAACAGCAATAATGGGCGTGAGTATCCCTATTACATTAATCGTTGCTGCAATCGCTGCTGCGGTGGCTGCTTTCGTCTATTTCTACCGGACGAATGAGAAATTCAAGGGCGTTGTTGATGGTGTTTTAAAGGCAATCGGTGACGCGGCTGTATGGCTCTGGAATGATGTGCTTGTGCCCCTTGGTAAGTTCTTAGGGCAGCAGTTTGTTGCAGCGTGGGACGCTTTTACCAATGTTGCGACGTGGCTATGGAAAAACGTCCTTGTACCAATCGGCGCCTTTCTGGTCCAGTTTTATCAAAACATCCTAATGCCTTTGGCAGCGGTGCTGCGTGACGTTCTCGGCGTGGCGTTTACAACAGTCGCGAATATAGCTATGTCGTTTTGGCAAAACGTGCTTGTGCCACTCGGCAAGGCATTGAGTGAAATGTTCGGTCCGGCCGTTGAAGCAATTTCCGCTGTCTTGAGCTTCCTTTGGAACAAGGTGTTTGTTCCGTTTGGTAATTTCATGAGCAAGACCATGATGCCGATATGGGAGGATGTAGTCGAGGTTGTGACCCGGCTTTGGAAATCTGTTTTGAAGCCCCTTTCCGAATTTGTCGGCGGCCTGTTCTTCTCTGTTTTCGATAGTGTGTTCAAATCCATAGGTGAAGTTATTGGCGGGCTAAAGACCGCTTTCATCGGTCTGATGAGCTTCATAACCGGCGTCTTTACTGGCGATTGGGGCCGCGCCTGGGAAGGTGTGAAGCAGATTTTCAAAGGAATATTCGATTCATTGGTGGGCATCGTCAAGACGCCAATTAACGCCATTATCGAAATGATTAATAAAATGATCGACAGTTTAAACGACATCAAGATTGAAATACCGCCACTAAAGGTTGCGGGAAAAACACTTTTTCCTGGGGCGACACTTAAAGTTCCGACCATCCCGAAAATACCACGTCTAGCTCGTGGTGGCGTTGTAGATGGAAAAACGAATATGGGCAATTACATCGCCGGGGAAGCCGGAGCGGAAATGATTGTTCCGCTTGAAAATACGTCTTTCACGGATAAGATTGCCGCAGCGCTCGGGACGGCCGTCATGACCAACATGCAAATGGTACAGGGTAACGGCAAGGGCGACACGATCATTCAGCTTAACGGCGTCGAGCTTGCCCGCGCTATCCAGCCTTATTTGTCCGGCGAGAATAACCGCTTGGGCGGCGCAATGATCACAGCAAAATAGGAGGGGTCCGGATGGCTCTTTTAAAGATCAATGGAGCGGACTTGCCGACTCCTTCGGGTTATATCGTAACGAAGCAGGACATCGTTAAAGCGGAGCGGAATGCACGCGGTACGATGATCAAAGAATTAATCGCGAGTAAGGACAAAATCGACCTTACTTGGATTTACCTTACTCCCGCGCAGTTATCTCAATTGCTCGCTGCCGTGTCCGCGAATTTCTTTAATGTCACCTATCTTGAACCGCAAAGCGGGACGAATAGGACAGCGACCTTTTACGCCGGGGATCGGTCCGCGCCAGCTATGGACTTCATCAACGGCGTCATGCGCTGGAAAGACATCAAATTCAATTTGATTGAGCGATAAGGGGGGCGCATATGTATCCGACAACACAAGCTTATAAAGATGCGGTCTATGCGCCCACTCGCCGCGTAACTGCCCGCGTCACCTTTGATATATCGGACGTGACCGCGCCGGGAGATGTATCGAGCATTGTGGTAACACCTGAACTTACACCAATCAGCCAGAAGTCGCAGCTTAATAATAACGTTCGGGAAGCAGCAACGAACCTCGCGACGCTCGAACAGGATCGCTTCCGCTTGGATGGTTCTTTTTCTTTTGCTGACGATGTGACCCTTGCGAACAATGGCGATGTGGGCTTTATCAGTGGCCCTCTATGCGGCGCTGACGGCGTTTTCGCTTCTGCCCCTACAATCACTCTAACCTTTGGCGCATTGCACAGCAGCGCGGGAATCACGGTCGCATTTGATGTCCACAACAACGAGTACGCAACGGAATTCAACGTGAGTGCCTTTAATGCTTCAGATGTGCTTATTGAAAGTGTAGACATTGCCGGGAACACGAAGCCGTTGAGGGCTATATTCGGGCAGTTTGCCGGGTATAAAAAGATCGTTGTCACAATCAATAAATGGTCGGTAGGTAATCGCCGGGCGCGGGTGCTTGAGATTGATTTCGGTTACGTCGAAGTGTACACCGACGAAACCCTCATATCCTGCAATCTCATCGAAGAAATGGACATGATCAGCGGTCAGCTTCCTTCGCCGGAGTTCCGGTTCGCGGTCGATAATTCGGATCGGGCTTTTAACATATTGAATCCGAACGGCGTTTATAACTATCTGCAGCAGCGGCAGCAAGTTAAGGCAGAGCTCGGGGTTGAGATCAGCAGCGGGGTATACGAATACGTCCCCCTCGGTGATTATCTGCTTTGGGAATGGACGAGCGAAGAGGGGGCGCTAACGGCTTCATTTACGGCCCGGACAAATCTCTACTTGATGGAGAACTTCGATTACGAACAGTTAACACCAAGCAGCAAGTCATTGCATGCGCTGGCCGTCCAGGTGTTCGCGGCCTGCGGCGTTACGAATTACAGCCTTGACTCCGCGCTTCTATCCATTACCACAAACAGCATGGCGCAAAAGACTGACTGTAAGAGCCTGCTGCAGATGATCGCACTTGCCGGTCGCTGCAACATCTATGTAACCCGCGACAATGTAATCACGCTCAAGCAGGTGAGTTTCGGCGCGGCCGTTGACCGGGTTGATTTCGATAACATCTATAGCGAGCCTAAGATTGAGCTGGAACGCGCCGTTAAGCAAGTAGACGTAACGTACTGGACCGACCTAAACACGTCCGCTGTATCGTCTGTGAGTGCGTCCGGCGTGGACGTCGGGGATGTGCTCAAGCTTGAGGGCAATACGCTAATCAACACATCGGCGATCGCCTTGGCCGTCGCAAACTGGATCATAGCCCAAAAGCAATACAGGGCCAAGTATTCGATTAATTGGCGCGGCAATCCGGCGCATGAGCTCGCGGACGTAATCGCCATTGAAAACACATACGGCGCCGATAAGAACGGAATGATCACGAAGAACGAGCTAATCTATCAAGGTTATCTGCAAGCCCGTACAGAAGCAAAGGGGGCGGTCTGATGGCATGGATTGCTCCTAAGTTGAATTGGCTCCCGACGGATTCGATTAACGCCGTTGACTTCAACCGGATCGAGAACAACACGGCCGAGGTCGCGGCTTATCTCAATTCGATTCAATACGTCATGCCCGCGCTGACGACGGTCACGAACCGGACGCAGACGAGCGTTGACTATTTATCAAGCATTAACCGAATCGAGCAAAACATTGACGCGATCCGCGCCGCATTCCTCACGCCGCCGGGGTATGGTCCGAAAGAGACGTGGATTCCAAATAAGAAGTTCGACAACGAGGACGCTATTCGGCTTGAGCAGAACTTGCAATTGCTGCTCGATTGGGGCGTCCTTGTTTTTGAAAGCTTCCGCTATTGCGGCGCGGCGATATGCGGGGAACAGGGGGTTATCTATTAATGGCTTATACTAAAACGAATTGGTTTGATAGAGCTGTAGAATTCGTAAACAGGTACACGAAAAGCGGTGAGACTGCGGATGAAGTAACGCTCGTTCAGAAGCCGGGCACTATAACACAAGCCGGAACGCCGCTGAATTCCGCGAATCTGAACAAGATCGAGCAAGGGATTTTCGATGCTGCCGCGACGGCTGATTCTGCCGCGGCAGCTGCTGCAGCAGCGCAATCAACAGCAAACACAAAAGTAAGTAAGTCCGGCGATACAATGGCCGGGGATCTAAGATTTACAAATGATACATCTCCTCACACAATAGGCATTAGATTTCATGGTGACGGATCGGGTTGGAGATTCCCCTTCAAAAGAAACGGAGACGGTACAGTAGTCGCCACGATACGCGATGACGGAGAAATGTTTTTGGCACTTGGGACGCAACAAGCTTATCACGGTGGTTTCAAGCCCCACGCAACGGGCTCTTATGTAGGTGACGACGGTACTAACCGAGACATTGCGCTTCCCTTTACTCCAAGTTTGGTTATCGTGTCAATCACGGATAACGCCACTATTTATACAGGTAATTTCGGTCTAGCAACATCGGCCCAGCCGCTAAAGTATAGCGGAGCAACCATATGTCTTATTGGAACTAATAAATTTACGGTTAATAATAATGGGTCCTCAAATGGCATCAACGCAGTTGGTAAGGCTTATAACTGGATCGCATTCAGATAGGAGGGTAAAAAGTGATCTTACACGCAAACGGGAGCTACGACCGCGCGGACTGGCACACGGAAGAATTTTGCGCCGAGCGTTACCCGAACAGCCATTTCATTGACGAGAGTACCGAGGAAGGCGCGGCGCTCGCCACAAAAATATTAAGCTTCCCTTACTTTTCAATCATCACGGATGAAGAAGGCAATCTTTCCGATGTTGTTGAAAGAGATCCGACGCCGGAAGAGATCGAAGCACAGAAACCGGTAAAAACACCGGAGCAGCTTCGAATTGAACAGCTTGAAGCGGAATTGGCAGACGTACAACTGGCACTGGCTGAGCTATTCACGGCTTAAAACTAAAGGAGTGGTCATATTGGCGATGGCAATGTACAAAATCCGAATCATAGCAGCAGCTTGTATCACTCGTTACAACAATGGCGAGGGAGATATTGACGACATCGTGGACAGTTACAACATGGGAGCGGAAGACAGAGCGCTTGTCATGGCTGAGATTTACACACGTCGCCCGGACATTGAAGCTACAAACGTTTAAGGCTCCGCATATGCGGGGCTTTTTATTTTAAAGGAGGAAGAGACATGAATAAAGAGCACATCATTTGGACTACACTCGGAGCAATATTCGTTCCCGCATTTGAATTTTTATATGGAGTAGGTGAGGCCGTGTTTACTTCGATGGTCGCGTTAACGTTTTTCATCCTAATGGACTGGATTAGCGGAACGCGTGCGGCCAAAAAGGATAACAGTTATGCAAGCAAATACGGGATTGATGGCGTATCACGAACATTGTTCATGCTGCTTCTGCCTGCTGGCGGCCATCTACTTGATCAAGTTTTTAGCTTGCCGGGAATACTCTTTGGCGCTTTGACCGCCGGTCTGTTGTACCATATCATTCAATCCATGGTTGCTAATTCTATCCGAGCAGGGTGGGGCGAATGGCTACCGCTTTCGGTATTCGAAGCGCTATTGAAATGGGTGGGTAGCGAACTGGAAAAGAAAGTGCAGAGGGCTACGCAGCGCGGCGGCGTGACAGATAAGGCGAACGACGATGCCTAAATACTCTTAC
Organism: Paenibacillus harenae DSM 16969; assembly: GCF_000422465.1. GTDB lineage: Bacteria > Bacillota > Bacilli > Paenibacillales > Paenibacillaceae > Pristimantibacillus > Pristimantibacillus harenae. The sequence continues at coordinate 20,697 of NZ_AULV01000024.1, forward strand.
AAAATCTTCGACCCGAAAATAGATAATATTTACGCCGTCCATCAAAACGGGACGACGGTCAAGGAGCTCGGGCAGCGCGAGAAAGCGGACGTTGCAATTAATTTCAGCTATGCGAACACGGTAAGCGGCGTTCCTATTGGTCGGCTGGTCGTTGGCGGCAAGACGGTCATGCACGACATCGACAAGACCACTTTGCGCGATGAACTTTATATGTCGGCTGACGGATCGCTTCATATCGGAAAGGTCGCTAATCCGGTTTGGGCAATTCAAGGTTCACCCCGATTGCTTCAAGACGGAAAGGACGTCATAGCCGCCAGCGTTAAGCGGGACCGGACCGGCACGGACATTTACACCAGGGCGGCTATCCGGACAGCGGTCGGCATAACGGCGGCCGGTAAGCTCGTTATGGTCCGGACATATGACAGCGTGACATTGACGGAGCTTGCGGGAATCATGAAGTCGCTCGGCTGCGTGGATGCTCTGAACGGCGACGGCGGCGGCAGCTCCTACATGTGGCCGGAGGATGATGGATACGGCCGGAAGCTTGGGGCGGCTCTGATTGTGAAGAAAGGGAAGGTGGAACCAGTGGCGAAACCAGTATTAGTTATTAATCCGGGACACGGCGGGAAAGACCCCGGCGCTTCCGGTAATGGAATTATTGAGAAAGATTACACACTTAAAATTTCCTTGTATCAATTCGAGCGATTCAAGCAGCTGGGCGTGCCGGTAGCGCTGACGCGTTCAACTGACGTCTATCAGGATCAAGACGAGTTGACCGGAATTGTAAGAAACAGCGGAGCGAAGTATTGTATCTCGAATCATTTGAATGCAGCAACGGCAGAGAGTGCACAGGGAGCCGAAGCGATTCACAGCATACATTCAGACGGAAAGCTTGCACATGCGCTCGTTTATGCGATCCGGGACGCGGGGCAGACCCTGCGGAAAACGCCGGTATTCACGAAGCAGCGCAGCGACGGCAGCGACTATTACTTCATGCACCATGACACCGGCAAAGTATCGACGGTTATCATCGAGTATGGATTCATGACGAACGCAACGGACGCCGAACGCATCAAAGCGAATTGGAAGGCATACGCAGAAGCCGTTGTTCGGTCATTCTGCACGTTCATCGGACATCCTTACACAGCACCCGCCGCTCCGGTTGTAACGCCGCCAGCGCCTACAGGGACGTTCAAGGACGTGCCTGCTAACCATCCGGCAAGAACGGCAATCGAGAAAGCGGCAAAGGCTGGAATCATTAACGGTATCGCGCCGGACCTGTTCGGACTCGGGCAGCCGGTGACGCGGGAGCAGCTTGTCATTATATTGGATCGGCTCGGAATGTTCGAATAAACGAAAGCCCCTGACCTTCGCGGGTCGGGGGCTTTTTCCGTTTACTTTATTTTTGCTTTCATTTCATCGTAGGCGGCTTTCATTTCCTCGACCGTATCGCTTGAACTGTATGCCATTGCAATTTTCCCGTCAACCGACAATACAATAACCCCCGCGCCGTTATCATCTTCAACAAGTGTGATAACCCCTTTTAAATCCGGATCATCGTATTTCGCGGAACCTTTAACGGTCGGGTTACTCATGTTATCCGATTCGTCAATAATGTCTACGCCCATTGAAAATAATGGGATAGCATCCGGGTGTATATGGTCCGCAACAAACTTCTTATTAGCTTCCGCATCCGTCCCATTGATGTAAATGTTCACATAGTCGAGCGCTATTTGTTCGTCTTTGGCGAGTTTCTTCGCTTTAGGTTCCTTTGTCGGCTCCGGTGTCGCAGAAGTTTCCGGCGCGTTCGTTGTTCCCTCTGTTGCTTCCTGGTCCACTTCAGCCCCCGTCACTTCCGCATTGTTTCCGCAACCGGTCAAAATAGCAGCCGTGATCATGAACGAAATGAATAATGATTTCTTCAAATGATAGCCCCCTTAGTTTTGCACTATTTTACTATATACTGCCAATCCTGCCTACCGGTTTCACCAAAAATCATCTGCTCGAACGTCATGCCCGTGTTTCCTGAGTGCTGAAATGATCTTCTGCACCGTCCCGGCTCGCGGCTCATATGAAGCATCCCCGCATAACTTCGAGACAGAGTTTTTATTCAACCCCGCTTTCTTCTCAAGCCATCCTTGAGTTAATCCGGACCCGTCAATGAACCGACCTAGCTTTGTTCTTGGCTTTCCTAATCCAAACATATGCCCACCACCTTTATATCAGAAGTGTGGACAATCTATGAAAATTTTATTCATCAAACTAAGAAACATAGGCAAGCCGTCCGTCATATCCTTAACCATGATCGACAACCGCACTACATAATGCGGTAGTCAAATCGACAAGGGGAGGGCTTCAAAATGGGAGTTTTAGCACCAGCGTTTCAAATTGCCGGGATCGTAATCGGTGGCGAGGTCATCGGGAAATTGATGGAGGAAAACGGGCAGGGCGGGAAAGTGGTGTTCGTGAAGATCGTTTCATATGCAAGCTGCGCGTATATCGCTTTTCAATCTTGGTGGGATTTGGTTCACTACATCGCACGGTCATTCGGGGTTTAACTAACAGGAGGTTGAGCAGATGAAGGACATCATCGCTTGGGGCATGGTTGGATTTTCTTTTTTCGGCGGCGCGTATATTTGCTGGATTTTTGGGCACGCTCTTTCTCGGCCCCTCGCCCAATCCATCGCTTCATTCTTCTTCTAAGTTTTTCGCGCTGTATTAAACATTTCAAAAAGATTTGTCGTATCAAGTCATTTTGCTTGTATTAGTGGGGTAATGGTAATGCAGTATGTCGTTCGTCCATTACTCTACTAACTACCGCATCACATTGGAGGGGATTTATAGATGCTGTTGCTTGGATCTACTGCATTATTTACTGCTAAAGCTGCAGGCTTGGCCGCTAGCTTATATGTAGCCTGGACAGCATACAGCACCATGCCAGAAACGGAGCTGCGCCGGAACATGACAAAGGCATTTCGAGCCGGTGAGCTGGGCAAGAAGGTCAAGCGGGGGAAGGGTAAAACCGAAATCATTCTGTATCCGAAAATTCAGCGGGTGGCCGTCCGGCTGGATAGCAAGCAAGTCGTTTTCACCGTTCCGACCGGGATGAATCCGAAGGAAGTTTTCGATCATGATTGGTTATTTCGCCAGGTGTTCGGGGAGCATATCGAGCTCGTCGGAGACTCCAAAACGTTCGTGCTGAACGTGTTCAAGGAAGGCATTCAGATGTTCGACTATGACGCTGAAGAGGTCGAAAAAGCGGTTGAAGGGCTTCGGCTGCCGATCTTTATCGGACGAAGCAGAACGGGCGTTGTGGCCTATGACATGACCGAGCATCCGCATTTGCTCATTGCCGGGGAGACGGGCGCGGGAAAGTCGGTCCAGGTGCGTTCGATCCTTACGTCCTTGGTTCTTGATTGCCGGGATCGGTTTGAACTGTATTGCGCCGATCTGAAGCTTTCGGAGTTCCATCTATTTCGGGGCGTGGCTGATGATGTGGTTTACAACGCCGAAGGGCTCCATCAAATATTGATCCGTATCAAAAAGGAGTTAGGTAATCGGGGCGCGCTGCTCAATAAAGAGCGGGTCGCAAACGTCGATGAGCTGCCGCCGAAGAAGCGGCCGAAGTACATTATCATGGCAATCGATGAAGTCGCCCTGCTGCAGAAGCATCCGGCCTGCATGGACATTGTAGAAGAGATAAGCGCGATAGGCCGGGCGCTCGGCGTGTTCCTCATATTATCAATGCAGCGCCCTGATAGTGACGTCCTTGATGGGAAATTGAAAAATAACTTAACGGTCCGCTGCGCCTTCCGGCACTCTGACGAAATCAACAGCCGCATCACCATCGGGACCGGCGACGCCGCGCATATCAAGCAAAGTGAAAAGGGATTAATGATTCACAAACTCGACGGGATACGCTTCGTTCAAGCGCCATACCTGAAGCTTGACGCGGCGCGGAAGCTGCTGGAACCTTATACACTGAACGAGGAAGAAATCGAACAGCAGGCCGAACAGAGGGCGCAGGAGATACAACAGCAGATTGACGATGATTTCGAGATGGGAGGTTTACCGTTTTGATTACCAGGGATAAAGCCATCATAGATGATCTTGAACGGTTCCGCTGCCTGACGCGGGACGATATAGCAGAGTTACACTTCACGAATGTAAAGAACCCGATAAATGAAGCGAACAAAGCATTGCTTCGGCTCCGACGCATGGGGCACATCGGAGTATCAAAAGAGCATCGCAAGTATTTGTACTTTCCGGATAGAAGCATCAAAAAGGATTCATCGAAGATCGGGCACTTCTTGGCTATCGCATCCTTCTACCGAGAAATACGAACACACGATACACCTTACCGGTTTGAGGTGGAACCGAAGCTTGGCGGGAAGGGGCTCCCGGAGCCGGACATATTCATGATTTGGAAGAAAACCGCATTTTACGTGGAAGTTCAAAACAGTGTCTTTTCAGCCAAGGTTATGCAAGCGAAGCTGCTCCGGTATGAAGCATTTTATACAGGCGGGGAATGGCAGCGGGCCGAATGGCAGCCGAAGGATAAGAAAGTGTTCCCGGTTGTTTGGATCGTCGGCAAGGGCAAGTATGACACGAAGGGGATTTCGTTTCGAGTGCTGCAAGGGGGCGTGAATGACATCTTAGCTTTGTATCAGAAAACGAATTAATTCAGAATTTTACAGGGGAATGCCGATAGTATTAAAAAGAGGTCGAAAGGAAGGGTAAAAACGATACTTATTTCGTGAACGTATAAGTTCCTAAAATCTCCGGGGGAGCGCGGTCAAATCCGCGTTCGCCTGCTTTCGCTGGCTTCGAGTTTCCAATGGTAAAGCTGTTCCATACGTATGTCTAAGATTGTTGCAGCAGTATACATGGCTTCCGCACTCATCGGCCTTTCATCATTGCACCAATAAGAAATCATGCGGGTTGACCAGCCTGTACGCCGGGAAAGCTCGGCTTGTGTGATTCCTCGTTTCTTTAACCAGTATCGCAGCAGGCACTCCCCACGGGAGAAGTGCACTTGTCGAAATCACCACTTTTCTTGTCGACTGTTGTCGGTTAATTTATCACCGGTGTTCGTACTCTGTTCGTATTTTTTATGGTATAATTTTCTCATAAAACTAATCATCATGACGATATAAGGGGGACTTTTTATTCAGCGAATCATCATTGACCTAAACACTTTGGCCGAGATTGATGAAAATGAACTTAACGAAATTAGAAACGGGATAGCGCCGCTTAACCCTTCATTTGACGATTGGTCCGAAGAACCGCTATAGCGAAGCGAGCTTCTTCTTCTGTTAGCGTTTTGCCATCGAGAACAAGTGTAAATTGTTTCAGAATTTCTCCATCCGATAATTCGAGCTTCTTCAAAAACTCTGACTCTGGCCGGTCGGAGTTTTCGCTTTTTCCAAGAAGGTAATCCGACGAAACTCCGAATACATCCGCAAACTTTTTCAGCGTTTCACTAGGAATATTCTTATTCAATCCTCTTTCGTAATTCGAAATATTAGCGCGCGTCATGCCCATTCTCTCCGCTAAATCATCCTGACTCCATCCCCGCTTAGTCCTTAGTTCCTTAATCATTTTCTCTATATTATTCATTGATAAATACCGCCTTTCATTCACATTCTATTAATTTATTATCGAAATTACGAAATTAGTACTTGCGCGATAGATGGTTTCCATGTTAAATTGTGGTTACCCCAAAACAAGGTGGTGATTGATGGTAAAAACTTTGAATCAGATTCTTCATTCCGCTGCAACGGTTTGAAGGATGATGCAGTTAACGGATGCCTATTATGTTGTCCAGATTTCATTGCATAATGTTTTATTGACACTTTTATTTTCTTCTGTATTTGTTTCATAAGTGTTAGTTTTGCTCACAAGTTGTATTATAAACCGCAACTATCACTTTCGCAAGCTTATTTTTCATTTTATTTCCATTTGACAGAATGGAACTATTTAGCATGCCCTTAATGAAAGCAATTATTTCGAAACACACAATTTCGTAAAGAGGTGAAACCATGAAAGCGACAGTCGATTTATCTCATGAATTGGACGAGCAAGAAGCCGACATGATCCGTTCTCTTATACACATTGAACGCAATGCCGGTGCCGTATCACATTTGAACGATCTTCATAAATTCCGCTTGAGCGGGTTGGTTTCGGCTGCAGCGGTTAACTGGCTTGAAATCGAAATAGGTGAGCTGGAACGCGACATTGTTAGAGGGAGGTTGAACGGATGCTGCGTGGACAAGTCTGGATTGCTGAATTAGGGGAAAGCCGGGGTTGCGAACAAGCAGGCGCGCGGCCGGTATTAATCATCCAGAACGACACAGGAAACAAGTTTTCACCGACAGTCATTGTCGCGGCTATCACAGACGCTAAGAAGCGGTACATGCCCACACACGTTAACATCGGGACTCACGGCAGGATGATGAAGCCCTCGGTAATCTTATTGGAGCAAATTCGCACTATTGATAAATCGAAGGTTGATAAGTATGTCTGCACACTTCCGGACGCAGTAATGAAGGAAGTCGAGAAAAAATTGCTCATTAGCTTGGGAATAGAGCTATGAACGAACCTATCTTAGAAGGCGAGGAAAAAAACGTGATGAAAATCAAGGTTAAAGACACCAACGAACTAAATAAAATGATCGTCAAGAAGGGTTTCAATAAAACTGAGTTCGGCAATGAAATTGATTTGTCTCATTCAATGACAAATCAGATCACTAACGGGAAAAGTCAACCATCACCTAAAACCGCGAAACGCATTTGCGAAGTGCTCGAATGCGCTTGGGAAGAAATCTTCACTTTCGAAAGTGAGGATGAAAAATGAACATCACATTCAATGAAATCGTGCTGAAGAACTTCAAAAGCCATAAAGATTTGACGGTCGTGCTTCACCCGCTGAACCGCATCTTGGGAACGAACGGAGCCGGTAAATCATCCATAGGTGAAGCTGTCACCTGGGCGCTGTACGGCGTTGATACAATGGGTAACACATTGATCAAGGCGCTATCGCCGGAGCCTACAAATTACGAATTCGACCGCGTTGAAGTGCATCTTCTCATGACGGTTGACATGAAGCAAATCCGCATAAGCCGCATGATCGAGAAGGGCAAAGCCGTCTTTTACATCAATGACGATCCGAAAACGGCAACGGCATTCAAAGAGATTATCGAATCATTGTTCGATAAAAACATGTTCCTTTCATTGTTCAATCCGATTTACTTCTTTACTCAGAAGCAGGAGGAACAACGGGCGCAGCTGCTTCAATATGTACCGCATCCGACGAGCGCCGAAGTTCTCGAAAAGCTCAAGAAGCTTCATTCTGACACGCTGGGGCCACTGCTTAAAAAGAAGGCATTGCCGGACCTTGAAGCGCATCACAAAGACAACAAGAACCGCAAAGACAAAGAGCTTATTGCCGCGAAAGAGCGCGTCAAGACGCTGAAGGAGCAAGCCGGCACGAAAGAACTGAGCAATCAAGAGTATATGGATTTAAGGCTGGCGCTCGAAAACGCGAACGAATCCATCAAGGCAGCGGAAGCGCAAGAAGCAGAAGCCCGCGCCGTCAATGAAAAGGCGTATAAGCTGAATATGGTGCTTGAAGGCATCAAACGGGAAGCGAACGAACTTGCGGGCAAATACAAAGCCCTGAAGGGTGAACCGATTGGGGAGACGTGCGACAAGTGCGGCCAGAAATTGGACGAGCATACGGTTGATGCTGTCAAGTACTCCATTGGGCAAGAACTATCCGCAATCAAATCCCGGCATTCTGAATTGCTTGCAAAGTATGACGCTATGAAAGCCGAATCGAAAGGACTTGTAGTGGTCGAAGTTGAACCGCATCAAACGGCGCAGCTGCGAGAGCTCCGGGAGATTTTAACGAATCAGATTCGGGAAGCGGACGAACGCGGCAAGCTGTCCGGCTTGATCTTTGAAGCAGAGAACACCGTCGAAGCAATTGAAACCAGCTTCAAAGATTCGGTTTTGATCCTGGAAGCAATCAAAGCTTTCAAGGCTGCAGAATCCGAATTGATGGCCGGTAAAATCGCGGACCTCTTCCCGACATTGACACTTGAGCTCTACCAAGAGAACAAGGGGGACGGCGAGCGGAAGCCATTCTTTGAAGTTTACCAGGACGGCAAGCCATTCCGGAAGCTTTCCCAAGCTGAAAGTGTGAAGGCCGGTCTTGAATTGGTGGACGTATTGAGCAATCAAAGCGGGATCGTTGCGCCGGTGTTCATCGACGGAGCGGAAAGCATTATCACATATAAAGCGCCAGCGGGCCAACTCATTGAGTGCCGCGTTGCGGATCAACCACTAACCATTATGGAGGTAGAAATTTAATGAAACCACAAACCTATATTTGCACAGTATCGGACGTTGCAAGCGGCCTTATTGAAGGTAGAAAGGTAATTCCTTATTACGAGGATTCTTATGAAATCATCTTGTCGCTTGGTGGTTCTGTTGACCATCATATCCGCAAAGGTAGCGAGTACTTCGCCAAACACTTACAACCAATCGGAGGTAACAAATAAATGACAAAACAAATCGCAGCAGTAAACACTCAGGCACTTGTCGGCAGCTTCACACAAACCGAATTGGAAACATTGAAAGGTACAATCGCAAGAGGAACAAGCGATGAGCAGTTCGCGCTATTTGTTCAGACTTGCGCCAGCTCCGGCCTTAATCCATTCCTTAATCAAATCTATTGCATCACGTACAACGGCAAAAACGGGCCGGTCATGAGCATTCAAATAGCTGTCGAGGGAATCGTCGCACTCGCGAAAAAGAACCCAAATTACAAGGGGTTCATTGCTTCCGAAGTCAAGGAGAATGACGAATTCGAAATTGATGTTGTGACGGGCGAACCACTCCACAAAATCAAGACGCTTGTTCGCGGCAAGACAATCGGAGCCTATTGCGTTGCCTACCGCACGGACGCCCCGAACATCGCGGTTATTATCACGAATGACCAAGTGGACCATTTATTGAAAGGCCGCAATGGTGACATGTGGAAAGACTTCTACGACGACATGATCGTGAAGCACGCAATCAAGCGGGCGTTCAAACGTCAATTCGGTATTGAGGTAGCGGAGAACGAAGCAGACCACGGCGAGACAGCGGCGAACACCGCGCCATATGAGCGGCGGGACATCACAGCTGATGTCGACACCGAAAGAATGAGACTTGAGCCTGAACAGTTGGCAGAGTACGACGCAAATAAGATGAAGGAAATAGAAAGTGAAGCAGTAACCACGGCAGCCTCACAAGTTAATGAGATGGTGATTGTTCAAGGCGAGATTGTCCGGGCCTTCCGCACTTTGGGAGTGACGAAAAAAGAAGATCAGACAGCCGAAATAGCCATGCGGTTCCCACCAAAGAAAGACAAGCACACGCTTGCTGAATTGAAAGGAATCTTGAAAACCTTGCAGCTGGAAGTTGATGAAATGAATGACGGTCTTGATCCAATCGAATAGGGGTTGTTGCTAATGAACGTTAAGGTTCTAGCTTCCGGATCGGAAGGAAACTGCGTCTGGATCGGCAACGACAAGACCGGCATTCTGATTGACGCGGGGTTGCCCAAAACGAAGATCGAGAAAATCTTGCTTGATAACGACATCGACCCGACGAAGCTTGACGCGGTGTTCATCACTCACGAACACAAGGATCATTGCCAAGGGCTCGCGTTTGCGGATAAGTACAAGATTCCGATCTACGCCAGCGAAGGGACGCTCAAGGGACTTGGGCGCCTGGACACCGGCAAGATAGTCAAGGCCAGCGGTGGCAACATCTTCGACGCCCTGCGGATGTCATTCGTCATGGTCGAAGCCTTCAAGGTTCATCACAACGCAGCGGAGCCGCTTGGATACACGGTCAACGGGAACGGCATGAAAGTCTCCGTCATGATGGACACCGGTCGCGTCACGGATGAAATGATTCACGCCATGCGATGGAGTGACGTTTACGTGTTCGAGTGCAACCATGACGAGGATATGGTTATTGACGGACCTTACCATGACTCGTTAAAGCAACGGGTGTTGCGGGATCACATGTCAAATAACGACGCCGCAGAAGCACTTGCAAAGCTCATTAGAGGGCAGGGCGAGCGCATTTTTTTGACCCACATGAGCAGCACGAACAACATGCCAGCGCTGGCGCTTGGGACGGTCAAACGGGCATTGAAAGCAAAAGGATTTATTGCAGGACAACATTATCAATTGGAGGTCATTTGAATGGGACGTTTATCAAAAGATTTACTGGATCAAATTCGCAAAAGCCCGCCTACGTATTGGTTAGGATCGCGAGGAATCACCCTATTTGAACACATCGACGCAATCGAGATTGAGCTTAAACTCACCAAAGAGGACGAGAAAGAAGCCGTCCGCAAGTACGGTCAAGCAATGAAAGACATCGACCGGCTGACGGAGAACGTCGCGCAGCTGCAGCGGGAGAATAAACGGTTGATGGATGAAGTAGACGAAGCCCGCGAGCCGATAAAGGTTGTGTTGCCGAAGGAAGTGGTTGAAGCCATCGAATATTATTTTTCGCTTAATGGTGTTAATAAATTCGACGTGTTATTGCGGATCGAAAGATCAGCGGATACGATAGCGACTGTTGCTAGGGCTATCCTTCACAAGAAACATGGCATCGATTGGGAAGAGGTTCTAATGTCCGCTCTCATAAACGGCTACACCGTCGAGAAGTCGAAAGAAGATCGGCTGCGGGATGGCATTGCTGAAATCATCACCGCACAATACCCATTCACGGCCGACAAAGATATAGCAGCCAATGTAATTGACTTTGTAACCAAGTTCAACGCCGAAAACACATGAGTAAAACCGCGAATCAAATTTCCGTATCAGGTGAAATGATCAACCTTCACAAATGCGACAATTGCGAATGCATCTTGGATGGACCTGGATATTACTACTGGCAGGATAAGGATTTTACTTTGTGCCTGCTCTGCATTGTCGATTTAGCGAGAAAAACGAGGTGTTAAACTATGCGGGGCTACATCAAAGACCATCGCCAGGAACTTGTGAGCGACATATGGAAAATGCCCCCGCTGTATCACCGAGTTTGGCAATGGCTTAAATACAAGGTCAATTATGAGGATGCCGTCATACCTTTTGCCGATGGTTCGAAGCTAACGATCAACGCCGGGCAGCACCTTACATCTATCCGGAAAATCGCGGCCGGTGTTGGATGGTACGAGCGGGGATTGTGGAAAGAACCCAATCCAAAAACCATATCCGAGGTGCTGAAATGGCTCGAAAATGACGGCATGATTACTGTCGATGGAGGTAACAGCAAATATACGCTCATAACCCTAGTAAATTGGCGGTTTTTTCAGCAAGACGAGCTAACCAAAGTAACAGTGAGTGCATACAAAGAAAAAGAATTAAGAACTAAAGAATTAAAAGAATTAAGTTCTTTAAAAGATATGTCTGAAATGGAGGTTCAGAATCCAATGCAAATCTTAAACCCGAAATTAACGTTTGAAGAATTCTATGCTGCTTATCCAAGGAAAGTATCAAGACAACCAGCTTCTAAAGCTTGGGATAAATTAGAGAAACAAAAAGACTTCGATCCGGCCATGATCATTCGAAACACATTCAACTATGCTGAGACTTGCAAACTGCTCGGAACACAGCCGAACTTCATTCTTCATCCTTCAACCTATTTAAACCAAAAGCGTTATGAGGATTATGCAACGGTTGACCCGGAAGGGCTGGCGAAAGGGAAGCCCAATAAGCAAATGGACGTCTTAGCTAATTTCTACAAGGAGGGTGCAGATGAAGAAACAGGAAACGGCGCAATTTCTGGCGGTAGTCAAAACGGCGTTCCCGCACTTCGAAATAACTGAACCGGTCGTTCACTTGTGGCATGAATATTTAGAGCCAATTCCTTTCGACCAAGCAAAGAAGAACTTGCAGGAGCATATCCGGTCGAATCGCTTCCCGCCTACTATAGCCGACATTGTGCGGCTGGAACCAAATAGCACGCTGCACATTGACCAGCTGCGGCTTGAAACGGCTGAACGGTTCGCGCTAATGGACGAATGGGAGCGTAACGCGGTTCCCATACCGGAATGGATCGGGGAAAAGTGGGGTAAGAAATGAACGCCCTGCACGAAGCCGAAACAGCGCTCCTGGGCGCATTGATTCAAGAACCCGAACTCATAGACGAATTGTTCATTCAACCGCATGAGATGGTTGCAGACGAACGGCACGGCCTTATCCTTGAAACGCTCAAGTACAACTATGAGGAAGACGGCACGATTGATTTCGTCATGATGGCGCAACGGTCCGGCAAGAATCTCGGCAAGATCGGTGGCGTCTCGTACTTGTATCAGCTTTCCTCTTCAGTCACAAGCGCTAACCACTTTGACCATTATCAAGCCATCATTCGAAACGGATATATACAGCGAGAAACGGCAACGGCAATGGAGAGTATGGCGGCAGCGGCGAGGATGGAAGGGACCGACGTAAAAGAGCAGATTGCAAAGGCGCGGGCCCGGCTCGAAGAACTTGACGAAATGGCAGCGGTCGGCAGTGACTACGGTCTACGAAAGATGTCCGACACGCTTGAAGGTCACACGGCGGTCATTAAGGAACGAGCGACAAAGAAAGGTATGACCGGCGCAAAGACGATCAGCCGGGAAGTTGACCGCATGACCGGAGGGCACCAGCGCGAGGACTACGAAATCATTGCAGCAAGGCCGTCAATGGGCAAGACTGCGGCAATGGTATGCGATGCGATCCGGACGGCGACAGGTGGCGGCGTCGCTGCTGCAATCTTCTCAGCCGAAATGAAAGAGATCCAAATCACGGAGCGCGTCATATGTGCCCTTGCTAACCTGGATAGTACACGGATGCGCTCCGGACTGTTCGATGATGATGATTGGACGCGGTACAGCATAGCACGCGACGAGCTGGACCGGTTGCCGATCTACATCACAGACAAACCGGATATGACCGTTCAATTCATCCGCAGCGAAGTAAAGAAGCTCAAGAAGAAGCATGACACGATTGTTGTCTATGTGGACTATATCCAAATCATAAGCGGCGGCAGAAAGTTCAACAGCAAGCGCGAGGAAGTCGAATATGTTTCGCGGCAGCTCAAGCTTATGGCCCGTCAGCTCGGTGTGACCGTCGTCGCCTTATCGCAGCTCAGTAGGAAGGTCGAGGAAAGGCAGGACAAACGGCCGATGATGTCCGACCTGGGCGAATCCGGAGCAATCGAGCGCGACGCCGACATTATTACTTTCCTGTACCGGGATGATTACTACAACAAGGAAAGCGAGAAGAAAAACATCGTTGAATTGATCATTGCCAAAGGACGCAACGTAGGAACGGGCACCGTGGAGATGGCATTCATGAAGCAGGTCGGCAAGTTTGTTGACCTGGATAGGGGGCATCATGGCAAAGGCGCTGCCTGACCGGATCGAAACCTATGAGCAGTACGAGGAATTGCTTGCCCGGCTTGTTGATGGAGCCAAGAAGCTTAGCAACCCGCTGCTTGATGATGATGTTCGTGAAAAGATGATGGCCGTATATGACCGCATTGATGGGCTGCTCGGAGACTATAGCGAGAGGGTGTATAGACAATGAAGGATGGTATCGTTTTGTTCTACAATATGGGCGGCATACTTTATCCGGTTGCGCTGACTCAAGAACAACAGCAAATCCTTGAAATGACTGCGAGCTTATTTTCACCAATTACGATTGTTAAAGATAAGCCGCTGGGCAAAGTTATCAATCTGCTAGAGAAGAAGGGTTAAGCGGTGAAACGCGCTCCCAAGCAAGAAAAGCACGACCCGCTTTTCAGCCTTACACCTTGGGAAATCATCTATGACGATGAAAAACGGGTTATCGGTGAAGTGTACAAGCCGCCGACTGAATATTTAATAGACGGATTATGGAGAGGGGTAAAGCGGAATGCACGAATTAAAGATTTATCTTAAAAGCGGTCAAGTGTTGACGGTGATTTGCAAAGAGTTTAAATTCACTTTCGACCGTTCGAATGGTGAATATATTGGGTACGAAGTGAAAGGTGTTCAAGAGTTCGGTTATGTAGGGATCAACCCGCGCCAAATAGCAGCATATACTTCAATCGATTTGGGGGTTGAGTCATGAAGCGATACGTTGGGATCGACCCGAGCACAACAACGGGATTCGTCGCTATGGACGAGCAAGGCAATGTTCTGCGGCAGAAGGATTTAACGGGAGTGGGCAACGCGGACCCGATGCGGATCACAACGCTGATTAGTGAAATCATGGATCATATTCATCCTGGCGATGTGGTTTGCATCGAATCTCCTGCGACTCACGCGAAAGGTCAAGGCGTCGGCTTTATGTGGGGATTGGCTTACGGCATCCGGGGCGCTCTGTTCCGCAGAGGAATCAAATATTATGACGTGGCACCGACAGCACTCAAGAAGTTCTGCGACGCTTCCCGGCATCGGTTTGATGCAGAAGGCAATAAGCTGGATAGCAAAGCCGCTGTTGCTGATGGGGTTTATGAGCACTTCGGATATACGCATCCAAGCAATAACGTAATTGATGCTTACGTCCTGGCGCAGATCGCCTATGCAATTGCAACGCCTGATGAATTAGGCCGCGAAGATTATCAAACCGAAGTAATTGAAACGGTTTTGAAGCCTGCACATGAAAAGAAGGCAGAAAAAGCAGCAGCCAATAAAAAGAAGAAAGCGAGAGCCGCCGCAAAAGCTGCTCAAGGCGTTTTGTTATGACTTCAAGGTAACTGACACTTTCGAAAGCATCAATCAACAGCTAGGCGGTACCGTGTTGACGTTCCGGGAGTTCCGGCGACTAGTTGGAACCCCGGAAGTGAGGAACGCTCAAACGGCCTTCTAGGAGCCTTAAACGATGTGGAGGGGTTGAAATGAACATGAGCCGAGCGTCAAACGCTCAATTGAACGAAATTATCCATCATAGTCGGGTCGCAACGCTGGCCGACAAAGCAGCAGCAAGGAACGAGCAGTTCCGCAGGAGCCGGAAGCGCAGCGGTAAGGTAACGAAGCATGAGAAGGAGGTGGGGAAGCGGTGACGTTTCCAGCGGAAAAGGAATATCTGATTCATGAAAATATCGGCATTGTCAAAAAGTTGGCTGGCAAGATGGCCCGCAACATTCGGGATAGCGCAATTGATTTTGACGATTTAATGCAGTCCGGCAGTATGGGCCTTATGCACGCAGCTATGAATTATGTGCCGAATGAAAAGACCAAGTTTTCCAGCTACGCACACCATTGCGTCAATGGTTACATGATCCGACAGATAAACAGGATTTCGCCCATTTACGTACCGGTTAACATTAAGCATCTTGCTGGCAGGATCGTTAAGCATGGATTGCAGGGCGAAACGGCCGAGGTAGTATCAAATCTGTTGGAAGCTCCGTTGGACACGACGCAAAAAGCTATGCACTACTTGAGCTATCGGGTTGTTTCGGCCGAAAAAGCGAACAAGACAAACCGTGGATCAATGACTTCTGACGAGGAATTGACCCTCATGAATATGTTTTCGGTCGAAGATGATCATTCAAGCATGTTTCTGGATGATTTCCTAAAGTATCTCAAGCCGCAGCAAAAGGACGTTTTATATTACCTTATGAAAGATTTATCATTGCGCGAAATAGCCGGTGCCTACGGAATTTCATATCAGAGGGTAGGTCAAATCAAAAAGGAAATCGAGAAGCGGTACGCGTTTTATAAGAGCCGCGAAGAATGGCATGAAAGACCATAGCCCGCGACGCCGCATGAAGGCTCTGCCGCAGCCGAAGAAGGACGAGAGGGAAAAGGCGAATAGTGATGTTACTGTTCGCGCCATGACCCCGGAGGAAAGGGAACGGATGGAGCAGTTAAAGGCTTATGAGAAACCGACCGTTATCAATTTCAAGAAAAATTATAAAACAAAAAGGATGATGGACATGTCAATTAATCAATTAGTAAAGTCGGCGCATGAAAATGCAGTTAATAAGGGCTGGTGGGAAGAGGATCGGAGTTTTGGTGAGCTGATTGCCCTCATGCACTCCGAGCTTTCTGAAGCGCTGGAATTTTACCGGGAAGGCGCGCCGATCAATGAGCTACTTTATACAGGCATTAGCGGGTTGAAGCCGGACGGAATTCCTGCCGAGCTGGCAGATGTTGTTATCCGGGTGTTTGACACTTGCGGGCGTTATGGCATCGACCTGGAAGCCGCAATAACTGAAAAGATGGCCTACAATGCAACGCGGCCGCAGCGACACGGCGGGAAGGTTATCTAATGCTAGAGATTCAACCGACGACATACGCGGAAGCATGCGAATTTGTGAAGCAATTCCACCGGCACCATTTACCGCCCCAGGGCCATAAATTCAGCATAGCAATAGCGGATAAAGAAAAGGTAGTCGGGGTAATTATGGTGGGGCGTCCTGTTGCTCGCTCTTACGATAATGGCAGAACGCTTGAAGTCACCCGATGTTGTACAGATGGAACTAAAAACGCGCCGTCAAAGCTTTATGCGGCCGCATGGCAAGCCGCGCGAGCAATGGGATACAGAAGGTTGATCACTTACACACTCGCTCAAGAGCCTGGAACAAGCCTTCGGGCGGTCGGATGGAAGTCTTTACACCAAACTAAAGGCGGTTCATGGAATTGTCCGACAAGGCCGCGAATCGACAAACACCCAACAGGACAAAAAACCTTATGGGAGATCGAAAACCAAAACTAATTTATAAGGGGATATGACCATATGAAAATCACGATCAAAGCGAACTTTAACAAGCAAACGAAGGACAGCAAAAAGGAACTTGTTCAGTTCATCGTCAAGGGTGAAGATGAGAAACGGCCAGAACTAAGTTCATTGACTCGCGAAGTTGTTCTTTTGAGTATTGAAGGGCTTAATGTTGAATTGAAAGCCGCGTTTGAAAAAACGACGAAAGACAGCACGAAAACGACGCTGGACTTCATTGTTAAAGGCGATAGCTCCGCAGCGCAGACGTTCGAGTTTTACAAGCTGGCAGGTTCGGATGTTGAATTGACCATTGCCGCCGCTCAAATGAGCATGGAAGAGTTCAAGCAGGTCAGCTTCGATGATGAGCAAGAGGAAGAAGAGGACGAGGACCAAGCAGCTTTAGAGCTTGAAACACTCGAATGAAGCGCAGCCGCTGGAATTGGAAGTTCATCGGTTTTTGGGCGGCCGCGTTCCTTTCCTGCATGACATTCTGGACAGGCGTTATTCTTCTTATGTCAATTCTAATTAAGTGAATCATACGCGCTCCGGCTCCGGCTGGGGCGCTCCCAAAACAGGGGTGATAAGGTGCAAATGAAGTTAGATTTCGAATTGCCGGAGCTCGACAGGAAGAAAACGCAGCGAGCGGTTGAAAGTGCGCTCGATAAATATCGGATTTGCAAGTATTTGACGCACGAAGAAAGGGAAGCGAGCATTACGGCCGGATACAATGAACGATTCCACGGTCCGACGAACACCACAAGCGACCAAACGGCGCAGATTGCCATACACAATGTAGACGCCCCGGCAGAACGAAAGGCATTCTGTGAACGGGTCGAGCGGGCCGTGCGGCGCCTGCATCCGAAAGAAAGACTTCTTATCGAGCAACGTTATATGCGGGAAGATTACGAGGGCGAGTATATGAACGATATGAAGGTGTATTCTTTCATCTTCAACCCGCCTATAAGCCCGGTTACTTACGACAAGATCAGATGGAAAGCATTTTACAAGCTCGCGCTTGATTTGAACGTTGAGGTTAAAAAATAAGTAGGGGGCGGTTGAAATTTCTAAGGTTGTCCAGACGAAGCGCCAGCATACACATGAAGAGAGGACAAAAGGGGGTTTGTCGGTGGATAAGAAGCCATTAAATTTCCCGCCTGATGTTGACGAACTAATTCATGAGTTATACGCAATTGCAGTCATGAGAGCAGCAGAACAGGGAATTAGTTTGGATGATGAAGATGATACCGAAGAATGAGAAAAAGGGAGCCATAACGGTTCCCTTTTTTGTGTTTAATTATTTTCATACAGATGGTGTTATGTTTTGCCGAA
>NZ_AULV01000025.1 GCF_000422465.1 Paenibacillus harenae DSM 16969
CACCATCAGTGAAGATCTGCATAGGTGTGATGCCGCTCATGTATGCCTTTACTGCGTACCGTTTAAACTCAGGGCTATATGTAATTGCTTTCTCTGAAACGTGCACGACATTAGGATTTGATTCAAGTATTTTAATCTGCATTGGTGTAAAACATTTGCGTTTAGACATGATGAAAGTTATACCCCGTTCTATTTAGTATGTTAATTAAAACACAAAAACCCGTGAAATAGACACTTTTTTCAAAGTGTCTATTTCACGGGTCACAGTTCAGGTCTATACTGCCGTTTTCTTTATTTTTTCGCAACCGGGATCCAAATTTCGCTTTTATAGGTCGGGGAAGTGACGTCCTTGTGCTCGTTCCACAGCATTTCCGGCCCTTCGGCCAATTCATAGTTTGAGGAAGGGAACCATTCGGAATAAATGCGCCCCCATACATTTTGCAGCGTTTCCGGAAACGGGCCAACGGCTGTAAATACCGCCCATGACGATGCGGCTACCTCCAGCGACGCCAGGCCGTCCGGGCACTCCTTCGTCGTGACAGCGCCAATATAATGGTCAAGTCCTCCTTTCTCCTCCATTCGCTCTTCCGAAAAGTTGGCGGATGCGCTGATCAAGCCCCGCGGCTCAATATTCGATAAACTTTTTAACGAAAGGATTTTTTCTTCGTTCAAGCTTTCCCACATCTTGGCGATTTCCGGGTTCACCCCGTTGAATTGGATCGGGACTCTCTTCATGATGCCTACGATGCGGAACGCATCCTTCTCTTCGATCCTGTAATTCATTTCAATTCCTCCTTTGATCGTTAATTGAAAGGTCATCCGGGGAAAAGCCTTAAGGCCGGATCCGTTGCTTCGGGCTTCTGTCGGCGTCACGCCATGCAGGCTTTGGAAGGCTCTTGTGAAGGAATCCGGCGAGCCGTATCCGTATTTAACCGCAACGTCGATAATTTTCATATCGCTGTTGTGAAGCTCAAAGGCGGCTAGCGTAAGGCGTCTGCGGCGAATGTATTCCGACAGCGTCACGCCTGCAAGGAACGAAAACATTCTTTTAAAATGATATTCCGAGCAGTAAGCGCGTTTTGCCGCCTCTTTCAAGTCAATTTCCTGTGTCAGATTATCCTCGATGTAAGCCAACGCCCCGTTCAGATCTTCAAGCAAACCCATATATGACTCTCCTTTCACCAATAGAATAGCAGGATAAACGCGGCATTGTCCGACATTTCGTGCACCGTTTTGCAGGGGTGTTTTTTACTATGCCTTCTAAGCCGATTATACGGGATGTTAAACTAAACGATCCGGCAGCCCATTTTTTCCGAAAAATCATATCAAAAAACCTCCGGCTAGTTTTCCGGAGGCTCGTTATGGCTTACCCGCATTGGAGGCGGCAGCTTGTTTAGTAGCTTACCCTCACTTGAACCAGATCAATAATCCGACCGTCCATGGCGCTTCTGGCATAGACCCATAGCTCGCCGCCTGAAGTGGTCGGTTCCCTGTCGAACAGGATGGCCGTGGAGAAGGAACCGTACGCAGGCGCGCCGGCCGATGTGGTTAACACCTTCTCGCGTGTGACCGTCATTCCGTTATCATCTATGAGCCGGTACAGTATCGACGCTTCAAAAGCTCGCGCGATCCCTTCCAGCGCTTGACCCGGCGTCACCTTCGCTCCCGGCTGCGGCCGGAACACGACGATGTTATTGGAAGACGGCATGGGGACGATAAGCCGGTATCCGATATACAGCACGTCTGGCGAGAAGCCCGGTCTATTCCGATTAGCCTGAATGAGCTCATTCATCGGCAGCCCTAACTTCTTGGCGATGAGGTACAGCGAATCCCCATTCTCCACCTCATATATATAAGCCGGCACGTCCAGTGGCATTCCGGCATAAATGACATCTGCATCGGTAAGCAGCGGATTCATTCCAACGAGCAAGTCCGGCGTTGCCGAGAACCGTATTCCGATCGTATACAGGCTGTCGCCCGTATGGATAATGTAAGACACCGCGGACCTTTGCCCAAGCCCCGTTTCCGAAACAACGAGCACCTGCCCCGGGTAAATGAGACCAGGATCGGTCACGGGATCGAACAGCGCATTCGTCTGCTCGAGCAGCCGCACCGTACTGCCGTAACGGGCCGCTATTGCATATAAGGTATCTCCCGGCTTCACGGTATAAATATAATGAACGCCTTCCAAAAACGCCACAGACACTCCACTCCTCTACATTCGCTTTGTATTAACATATACAATGAACCGGGGGATGTGCCTATTTGTCATTTCCGATGATGCTATTGCGTAAAACGTTGCAAAAAAGAAAGACGCCGCGATCCAGCCGCCATGCAACATGGATCAAGCGTCCTCCTATTGTCTTTTACTCTGCCGCTGAACCCAGCAGCCTAACAAACTTCCGCATAACCGGCGTCATCGTGTCCTGCAGGCCGGCCATGACCGTCGACAAATGCGCCTGCCGCGCGTTCGGAGACGATGCAAACTTCACCAGCTCCGCCACGGCAGCCAGAGACACCTCCGTGTTGACGTTCACTTTGCAGATGCCCGTGCGCACAGCCTTAGAGATAATCTCGTCAGGCGTGCCCGAGCCGCCGTGAAGCACAAGCGGAACCCCGACCGCCGAGCGGATCCGGGCCAGCAGCTCCAGATCGATCTTCGGCTCCCCGGCATACATGCCGTGCACCGTTCCGATCGCCGCGGCGAGGAAATCGACGCCCGTCTCCTCCACAAACCGCTTCGCCTCAGCCGGATCGGTCAGACGTCCGTCGCCTTCCTCCTCGTCGGAGAACGCGCCCCGCGATACGGAACCGATCTCGGCCTCGACGGATACGCCTGACCTGTGTGCAAGCTCAACGATTTCAAGGGTCAACGCCATATTTTGTTCCAGCTCATATTTCGATCCGTCAAACATGACGGATGTGAATCCGCAGCTAATCGCCCGGACGATGGATTGCTTCTCGTAAGCATGATCAAGGTG
The DNA here is from genome assembly GCF_000422465.1 of Paenibacillus harenae DSM 16969. Taxonomy (GTDB): domain Bacteria; phylum Bacillota; class Bacilli; order Paenibacillales; family Paenibacillaceae; genus Pristimantibacillus; species Pristimantibacillus harenae. The sequence continues at coordinate 2,982 of NZ_AULV01000025.1, forward strand.
AAGCGCGCACGGTACCTCAGACTTGGCCGCAATGGCGCGAACCATAGCGGAGAAGCCTTCCGCATCCACTGTGGAAAAGTAGCGCTCGCCCAGCGCAATAATAACCGGCCGCTTCTCCAGCTCCGCCGCGCGCACCGCAGCCTGCACCGTTTCCAGATTAAATACGTTAAACGCGGCAACGGCCGACTTCTCCCGCTGAGCCGCCAGCAGCATTTCTTTTGTATTAACCAGCATGCTTCCGCTTCTCCCTACTCTTAATGCGGAGCAAGCAGGTCCTGCATCGCTCCTGCCTTATTTCCGCTCCAACAGCTCGACCGTTTCCTTCAGCGTATCCTGCGTGCCTACATTGCCGGGGAAAATAATATAAGGAAGCCCCGGAAACTTGCTTTCCTCCCCAGTCAACCATACCGGTATGCCCGGCTTGATCTGTCCCGCAACGACGGCACGCTTCACGCGCAGCCCGTTCGTCCCGATATCGCTGGACGTAATGCCTCCCTTCGCCACAATATAACGCGGCCTGGTCTGCAGCCGCTGCACGATGCTGGTGACCGCATCGGAAATCTTAACCGACTGCTTCAGCTCCTCCTCCTGCTTGCCATCGCCCAGATCGAGCCGCTCCCGGCGCGTGTAAACGGCGACGGTGCGGCCCGAATCAATCGCGGCGTCCGTCTGTGCGATGACACGGTCCGTCTCGGCCGCGAATGCGTCCGAATCGGCAACCAGGTGCACATTAAATTCAATAAATATAATCCAGTCGCAAACCTTCAAGCGTTCCAACTGCTCGGTCGTTTTCTTCACATGGGAGCCGACTAGGATCAGCCCGCCAGGGTCTGTGCCATCGCCGCTTTCCCCGGCAATCAGTTCTTCTCCCGACAGCAGAGGCCTGTCGCTGATGCCGCCAATGATCTTCGTGAACGAAGCCGCGGTGCGGAACAGGAAGCTTTTCCCCTGCTTCATCGCCTGAACCAGCGCAATCGCAAAAACCCTCACATCCGCGTCGTCTACAGCATTTACGACAACCTTGTTGAAGCCTTCAACCCGCAGCAGCTGGCCGACAATGCCATCGACATTGAACGCGCGGAGACTGTCAAGTGAGATATAGGTACAGTCCGCCGCCCTATAAGCGCCGCCGGATTTTTCCTCCACCCACTTGCCGAGGTCGGACTCGGTATAACCGAATGTGCGGTCGCGGGCAAACTCCGTTTCTCCCGCAGGCACCAGCTCGTCCCCGTACTGTACATAATGCACATTATCGATCGTCAGCCGTCCGCCCTCTTTGAAATAAGGAAGTATAACCTCTCCGTCGAACGCCTGGCCAGACTCCGCTTCAATCGCGCTCCTGAGCGTCTCCGTCTCCAGCGGATAATGGCCTCTCAACGTCGAGTCGCCCCGGCTGACTATCATGTAGGGCTTATCAAGCGCTTTCGATGCTTGTTCGGCATGGCGGGCAATTTCGCAGTGCACCTCTTCCGTTTCGCCAGCCACAAGCCCTCTTGAATTAGTCAGTATAAAAAACATCGGCTGATCTTCTTGAAAGCCCCGCAGCATCGTTTCCAGCGTCCAATCCGTATAGACGGATACGCCGTGTACGGTCTGCACGCCGGTCGGATCATCGTCCAGCACTATTATTTTCCGACCGAAGCTTTTCAGCTCCTCCGCCAGCCTTTCACTTGCCCGAACATTATCTGAGACAGGCAGCCGATCCAGCAGATCACTCGCCGATCTTTTTTCAACTATCATAGGTTTCCACACCCTTTGTCTATTTATATTGCAGCTCCTACAATCCCGGTAAAATACCGCTGAACAAGCTGAGCGCAAATACCGTTACGAGCGCCGACAGGCCGGCGATAAAGCCGCCAAGCGTCCATACCCTCAGCGTCTGCGTAATCGTCAGCTTGCCAAACCGGTTCACGACCCAGAAGCCGGAATCGTTCGGAAGCGACAGGCCGATACCGCCCGCACAGATGGCAAGGCCAAGCAGGATCGGCGATACGCCCAAGTCGACGATGAGCGGTCCCATAATGCTCGAGGTGGTGACAAGCGCCACCGTCGATGAACCAAGCGAAGCTCGTAAAATCTGCGAGAAAATAAACGCAAGCAGCAGAACCGGAATGCTCCAGCTTTGCATCGTGGCGATCAGGTAGTCGCCGATGCCGCTTTTGTTAATGACGGCCCCGAACGCTCCGCCGGCACCGGTGATTAGAATGATCATGCCGGCAGCGCTGATCGCTTCGGTGTACAGCGAGTCGGATTTGTCCGCAATGTACGGCTTCAGGAAAATAACCGCCGCCAGCACGCTGATGAGCAGCGCAATGTTTTTATCGCCTACGAAGCCAAAGAACGACTCGATAATCGTGCCGGGAAACAGCAATTTGGAAACGGTGTTGGCCAGAATCAGCACAATCGGCAGCAGCAGCATGCCGAACGATAACGCCGTGCTGATCTCTTTACGTGAAGAATCCTGCTTCTGTTCAGGCTGTTCCTCCATATCCACATCCGCTTGAATGCGTTTGCCGATAAACGTGCCGTACAAGTAACCGCCTACAAGCGTAGCGGGAACGGCGCAAATGATGCCGTACAAAATAAACAGACCCAGATCGGAGCCCGTGTTCTCCGCTACAACAAGCGGTCCCGGCGTCGGCGCAATCATGTTATGCGACGTAATCAGGCCGATGCCGAGAGCGGTTGCAAACGTCATAACGGAAATGCCTGTGCGCGTCGCAAGGCTCTTGAGCAAGCCGCTTAAGATAACGAAGGCCGCATCGAAGAATACAGGGATTGAAACGACGGTGCCTGTCAATGCCAAGCCGGCAGGCGACTTCTTGACACCAAACAGCTTCAGCAGGGACCCGGCGATTTTTTCAACAGCGCCCGATGCCCCGAGGAATTGACCGAAAATAACGCCAAGACCGATCAATATGCCGACGCCGGCCAGCGTATTGCCGAACCCGGCGGTGACAATGCCCGGCACCTCTTTCAGAGGCATGCCGATGGCGATCGCCGTGCCGAAGGCAATGCATGTGAGAGCCAGAAACGGCTCTACCTTCCACTTGATAATAAGCAAGAACAGAAAAGCTAATGCAATAAGGAAAACCAGGATAAGCATAGGACCTGTCAACATGCATTTTTCCTCCTCTAGAATAGATAGGCAGTGCCTGAATTAACGACTTCCGTGCACTTCCGTGCCTGCAAGCTGCTCGTAATATTCGACGATGCCGCAATGATCGTTGGCTTGCTTGCCTGCTTCCTTCAACGTTTCAAAAATATGACGCACATGCTTGGTCAGCGGAAGATGAACCTCCAACGCCTCCGCCGTCTCCATCACGTTCGACAAATCCTTTAAGTTAATGTCAATGCGACCGCCGGCTTTGAAGTTGCGCTCCATAATCATCGGCACCTTTGCGTCAAGAACGGCGCTGCCCGCCAGTCCGCCGCGGATCGCCCGGTACATTTTTTCGATATCGATGCCCGCCTTCGCCGCCAGCACAAGCGCTTCGGACATCGCGGCGATGTTAACGTTGACAATGATCTGATTCGCAAGCTTGGCTGTCGCTCCGCTTCCGTTGTCTCCTACCCGGACGATATCCTTGCCCATGCTCGCGAGTACCGGCTTGACGCGCTCGAACACATCCTCGTCACCGCCCGCCATAATCGATAACGTGCCGTCGATCGCTTTCGGCTCGCCTCCGCTCACCGGAGCGTCCAGCATCGCAATGCCCAGCTCGCGCAAGCAGGCTGCGATTTCTTTCGCCACGACGGGAGAGGTAGAGCTCATGTCCACGACAACGCTTCCGGCTCTGGCCCCTTGCGCAATTCCGTCCTCGCCGAGGATGACATTTCGGACAATCGCATTGTTAGGCAGCATCGTAATAATGACATCGCTTTCAATAGCAACAGCTTGAGGAGAAGCTCCGCTTGCCGCACCTGCCTGCACCAGCTCTGCGACCGCTGCCGCATTAATATCATTCACCATGACAGCGTTACCATTTTTGAGCAAGTTTTTTGCCATCGGTTTACCCATGATGCCCAGACCAATAAAGCCAATATTCATTTCGGTTCCTCCTGGTTCGTAATAGAAAAGTAATCACTTCACACATTGTACACACAAATTATAATTTTGTATACAAAAATAATAATAATGAATACATTTTATGAATAAAGCTTGGAACTGACCGCCCTTTCGCCTTATAATTTAAAGATAGAAACCGGGCTCTGGCGAGCATACGAAAGAAGGAACAACCAATGACCAAGCAATCGTCCCAAGCGGCGTATAACCACTGTTACGAACAGATCAGAGATCGAATATTAAACGGCGAGCTGCCCGGCGGGATCAAGCTGGTAGAGGAGCGTTTGGCCGAAGAGATGGGAGTCAGCCGGACCCCTGTGAGGGAGTCGATCCGGAGGCTGGAGCAGGAAGGGCTGATCAAGCAGAAGCGGGTGGTCAATCCGACCGACGACGAGCTTCGGCATATTTTTCAGGTACGCATATTGCTGGAAGGCTTCGCGTCTCGCTGTGCCGCCTCCTATATGGACGAGGCGACCTTGAACAAGCTGCAGCAGTGCATCGATATCGCCCGCAAAGGCGAAGATAACGAAACGATGAATGCGAACAAGGAATTTCACGATCTTATCGTACAAGCGAGCAGGAACCCCGAAATCGTGAACATCATCGACCGCATGCAGTCGATCATCTATCTGTTCCGCAAAGCGGTCGTCTACTACAAGCGCCCGTTTCTGATCGACGAGCACCAGAGCATCCTGGATGCGATCCGCACCCGCGACGCCGGGACGGCCGAACGGCTGATGCAGGAGCATCTGCAGGCGGATCTCGATTTCTATTTGCATTTGGGCAGGCGGTGAGCTTGATTACGTTTTAGACATGTACACAAACAAAAAAAGACGGCTCTCCCGTTTCTGGACGATTGGAAGAGCCGTCTGACTTATTTAAGATTTTCCGTTTCACTTTTATTCCTGAACAATCATCAAAACAGCCTACAACGGCATTCGCCGCCTAGTGTCCCTCAGAACCGCATTACGCTTTGGCAGCAGGGCAGATACCCAGCGTAACGATCTCGTACGGCTTCACCGGCATCGACAGCGCTCCATCAGCGCTTAACGTTTTGCCCTCGCCGCAAGACTCCAGGATGTCGCTGCCATAGACGCTCTCCGACACGAACGCCGTGTTCAGCTTGAGCGCCGCCGCCTTGTCGCTCATGTTGTACCATCGGAGCATCAGATCGTTGCTCTCACGGTTCAGCTTCAAGGATGAGAATGCCAACTCGCGGCCTTCCCATGTTACCGGCGAGTAGAGTGCCGGTATCTTTCCGCCATGCACGCCGGTCTGGGCCGACAGCCAAGGCACCTGGAACTGATAGGCTTCCGCATACGCGCCGCCGCTAATTCCGCAGCCCTGATGCGGGATGATTTCCAGCCGGACGGCGCTCTCGCCCAGGCACTGCGCTTCCGGCGTCGGGAAGTAGCCCCAATCGCCCAGCTCGCCGACCGCCCGCAGCAGCGTCACGGCAATCGTATTCCGGCCGTCGCGCAGCACTTCATATTCATTCAAGCCAAAGTTGGCAACCGTAAGCCCGGCGCCCTCCCCGCATACGTCAACGAAAGCCTGCTGATGCTGCGTGTTGCTCGGGTTCGTCCATTCCGGCGCAGGCTCGTTCGCCCGCTCCGCGATTTCGAACATCGAATCGACGCGGTGCAAGGCAGAGGCCAGGTCGGTTGGGAACAGCGCCCGGAGACGGTGATCCTTCGCCTGGTTGTCGAACGAAGCCGTGAGCTCGACGCCCTTGCCGCCGCGAGCCAGCGCAACAACCGTCCGGATTCTCATCGGTACGGTCTCACTCACACGCTGAGCTTTGCGCTCAGGGAAGTAGATCAGCCCGCGCTGCTCCTCGTCCAGCTTGCCGCTTGCCGATGCCGGCACCGCCCACTCATGGATGATTTCGAACGAAGCGCGGTAAGGCGTATCTTCAAGCACGCGAACGGAAGCCTTCGCGCCTTTGGTCGTCAGCGCCGCTTCGCCGTCCGGCTGCTTGTACATATATTCGTTGCCGATGTCGCCTGTATTCTCGTAAATACCGAGATCGCGATAAACACGGCCGCTCGCCTTGTCCGTCAGCGCGAACGAGCCGTCCTCCGCGATCTCGACCTTCAGCCGCTCGTTCTCCATGGCGCGCTCGCCTGCGAGTAACGAAGCCGCGGACGCAATAGCGGCAGCCTTCTCCTCGTTCCTCACCCACGCATAAGCCTTCAAGCCAAGAGCCGGCACGTTCGCGGCTTCGAACGTAAGCTTCACCTTGCGGCACATATAAGGCTGGCGGAACTTGTCATCCGGCAGGTCATACCCGAACTGCAGGCCGAGATCCTCCATCGTATAGGGGATGACGCTGCCATCCGCATCTACCAGAACGCGGCCCGACAGTTCCGCTTCATTGATAAGCCGAGCAGCTTCCTCCAATTTATAACCGTCGCGGAAGTAAAGCCTGCGCGCATCCAGCTCCACGGTCAGCACGCCGGTCCGCTCCCAGCCGGTTGTATTGACCGCAATAAGCGGAAGCGGATCGGCTCCGAAACCGGCGAACACCGACGTGTCGACCGCTTCGGCCACGGCCGTCTTGCTGTCCTCGATTATGCTCTCGGCGACATGCCGGCTCTTATCGAACCGGGTGACCATCTCGCGGTGCACCTCGTCGACGCTGCAGCCGCAGATGCTGTCATGCGGGTGGTTCTGCATTAATGTTTTCCACGCGTAGGTGAATAAGTGATGCGGATAATCCTGCCCCAGCATATGGGCGAAAGCCGCTAACGGCTCCGCCACCTTCTCCAGCATAACCTGTCCCTGCTGGTTCATTTGCTTCAGGTAGACGCGGGCCGACGCCGTGTTGACCAGCGTTCCCCAGCCGTCCGTCCGCTGGCTTCTCAGCTCGCCTTTTACCGCAGACAGCTCAAGCTCATGATTCATCGCTTGATCAAGCGATGCCAAATAATCGATGAAATTGGAATGCACGAATTCGGTATCCGGGTACAGCTTCCGGGCCGTCGCCAGCGCATCCGGCAAATCGAGCTGAATCGGCTGATGATCGCAGCCGTTCATGTACAGCAGTTGCCCGGTGGAGGCGTATTTCTCCGCGTCGGCCAGCTTGTGCTCCCAGTACGCTTTGGCCTCTTCCTCATCGACGGGGATTTCGTTGCCGTTCGAATACCAGTTCGCGAACAAAATGCCGAGCACCTTCGAGCCGTCCGGCCCTTCCCATACCAGTTCGGAGAAGGAGGATTCATAGCCGCCGTCCGATACCGTATTGTTGAAGCCGGTCGGCTTCACGCCGCGTCCGAAGAACGCGTTTGTAATGCCCGACTGCAGCATCAGCTGCGGAGTTTGCCCCACCAAGCCGAACGTATCGGGAAAATAGCCGATCTTCGCCGGACTGCCGTATTTTGCCGCATCCTGGTGCCCGATCTGCATATTGCGGACGTTGGCTTCACCGCTTGTCAGGAACGCGTCCTGCAAAATATACCAAGGTCCGATGAGGATCCGCCCGTCCCGGATATGCCTCTCGAGGCGCTCCCGCTGCTCGGGACGCACCTGCAGGTAATCCTCCAGGATGATCGTCTGCCCGTCCATATAGAAGCTTTTGAAATCCGGGTCGCGATCCAGCTTATCCAGCAATGCGTCGACCAGCTTCACCAGGCGGACGTGATGCTTCTCGTAGGGCAAGTACCATTCGCGGTCCCAGTGGGTGTGCGAAATGACATGCGCCGTTCGTTGTTTCGCTTTCGCCATGCTAATGCCAACCCCCTCTTAAGCTTCCTCGTTCTCGCGAACGTTAATGGCGACCTCATTCGGCCGGTAGACGGACGTCAGCCGCCCTACGCGGTCCGCGGCGAACAGCACGGAACGTTCCCTCTCCATACGGAAGGAATACGATATGCCCGTTTCCTGATCCTTCACGGTAATGTCCGCATCCCAAGAAAATTCGGATACGAAAATATATAAGAAACCGTCCTTATAGCTCAGCTTCCGGCCGTAGACGCCGGCAAGCCCGCCGCCTGAGAGCCATTCCAGGCCGCTGCCGACATGAGCCGCAGCAGCCGCATGGCTGTACAGCTTCACCAGCGGATCCATCCGTTCGTTCAGTTCAACCGGCAGCGGGCACCAAATCATCCGGCCCGCGCCAAGCGGAATTTCCACGACGGATGTGCCTCCGCCATCGATCGAATCCGATGCTCCCGTTCGCACTTCCTTCACAACCTCGGCAATACGCCGGTGCCCGTAAGAGACCGGCAGCGCTTCATCCGCCAGCAGAAGCATTTCCTCGCGCTGCACGTTGCGAAGCTCCGTCTCTCCAATCAGCGGCTGAAGCCGATCCGTTTCATGCCAGTAAGCATCGAGGCTCATCGCACCCGTGACAAGCAAGGTCGCGCCCGTACGCTTCACAATCTCCAGCAGCTGCCGCATCGCTCCGTCATCGACATTATGGGCGCTCGGCAGAATGATCAGCTTAGCCGGCTGCGATTCCAGATCCGCGAGATGGTACTCGGAGACTCCGCGGAACGGCAATTTCATCTCATAAGCCAGCGCGCGCGTCAGCTTCGTTGTCGCATCGAAGGCCAGCTTGCGGTTCGAGAAATCGTTGGAGTACGGGAAGACGACCGCTATCTCCTCGAGCTCCCGATCGCCCAGCATGCCGCCGATCTCGCCCATAAAGCGTCCGAATCCGTACGATACGTCGGCCTCCGGCTTCTCGGTGCCGTCCGCGCGCAGCGCGCCGATCTGCGATTCATTGGCATTGTCCATGTAGAAATTCGTGTTCCAGATCCACTGAATGGCTCCCGCCCCGCCGGTTGCGTAAGCATAGGCATACTTTCGCTCCAGCAGGCTGCGCAGCTCCGATTCCGAACGCTTCGCCCTGCCGTCCGGTGTCTCGATGTACATGATGCCCGTCTCCTGGATGAGATTCGGCTTATTGGCTGTTTTCGCAAAAATCCCGTCCCACAGCAAATAATCATTGAACCACCAGGAATGGACCGTCGTATAATCAACGGCTTCGGCATAGAAGAACGGCGACGGCCGCTGCGCGCCGAGCGCTTCGTCCTGCCCGACGGTTACGAGATCATCCGGGCACAGCTCCTTGATCGTACCGCAAAGCTGCTTCGCCCATACATTGTGCATCTCCATCGAGAACAGCACGTAATCCAGCCAGCGCGTCCCTTTTTTCCCCGAATGAATGTCCTGTACGTCGAAGTTGATTTCCCCCGCCTCCGGCGGCTTGGCGGATGCAAAGTCCGGCAGCTGCACCGGCGACATGTTCCAGCGCTCCTGCAGACGTTCGATCGAGCCGTGGCGCTGCTCCAGCCATGCCGAGAAGGCAGCCTGCTCGAACGGATCGCGGCAGGACCGCGGACCTTCCGAGAAGATTTGCGCCGGATCGAACATGGACGGCTCGTTAATGAGATCCCAATCGATGTTCGTCGTCTGTCTGTGCCGGAACACGATCGAACGGATGAACCGCTTCTGCGCTTCTACGCTGCGCGGATCGAGATAAGGGTTAAGTCCTTCCCACGGCTCCGGCGTGAAGGAGAAGAACGTGAATGTCACCTGCAGCTCATGGCGCTTCGCCGTCAAGATGAAGGCATCGATCGACCGCAGCACCTCTTCGGAGGCATGTCCGTCTACCTGCATGATGTTGCGGTAAGCCGTCCAGATGCCGGTGCGGATCCAGTTAATGCCCGCCCGTTTCATTTGAGCCATATCGCGGTCCCATACGTCCGCATTCGGCAGGAAAAGAAACTTGCGCGCCACATCGGAGGTCATATAGGTCATCCCGACGACAGGGAGGGTTCGCCCGTCCTTCACGAAATAATCGCGGCCCGCTCTGATCGGCGTTCCCTGCTTCAGCAGCCCGGAATCAACGCCCCAGAAGCCCTGCTTCAGCACCCGGATCTCGCCGTCCGGCCCTTCCGCCCGGCATACGACGCGGTACAGGCCTGCGCTAAGCTCCACCGGAAGCGGCATACGGATGATGTTAAGCTCCCCCGTTACCTGCTCCTTGAATTCCTCTGTCCACACTGGCGCAGATTCTCCCTCGCGCTGTACGGATATCGTAAATGCCCATTCGCCTGCGGAAGAAGCACCGATGGCGCGACTGCGGCTGAGCCGCTGCGTCTGCAGTGTCAGCTGCGCTCGCTCGCCGCTCTCATACGAAGCATAACCCGGCTTGATCCACAGTTCGGTTACTCCCTTGCCGGCAAAACCCGCCCACTTCGCGAGCTGCTCAGCGCCGCCGCGAGCCCAGAAATCCGGCGCTAACGCTTGGCCGGCAAACAGCCACCGTCCCCCCCGGAACTGGCCTCCGACATGCTCCCATAAAACAACGGGAGCCGATAATTCGCGCCCCTCGGCGCTTATTCCCTTGACGAGCGGATAGACGCGGGTGTCCATCGGACCGGATGAACCCATCTGATGCGGCAGGTCGCTGCTCTTCGTCACATGCGGCACTAAATTCCATGTATCCGACACCGGCAGCAAAGCTTCGCTGCCGAGAAGCAGCGGAATTTCCTGCGAAGCACGGTACAGCTCTACGCGCCCGCCGCTCACCCGCAGCGCCTCATGAATGTGCAGCTGCTGATGGTAGGCCGTCTGCTCCGCCTCCGCTACCCATTGTCCGTCTTCCAGACGTACAGGGTGCTTGAAGGGGGCTCCGCCGATGCTGATCAAGCCGCCGCCGCTTTGCAAATAAGCAAGAATGGCCGGCCAAGCCGACTTTGGAAAATAAGGAGCGTGCATAGTAATCAAGCAGCCGCCCTCCGCTCGCTGAAACGAAGCGGTCAGCTCAGCTGCTCCAACTACAACCGCGCCGCTCTCAACGAGCGCCGACATCGCCGCGGCATTCAGCGTTTCGCCGCCCGGAAACTGCTGGTCGGCAAATACAATTACCCCGTTCACAGCAACCCCTCCTTCATAGCCCGGTAGACGAGCTGCGAGAACAGGCTGTTCGACCAAGCGAACCAGCTTCTCGTGAACACGCCCGGATCATCCGAATGGAAGCCCTCGTGCATGAAGCCCGTATCCGCGTCCGTCGCTTCCAGCATCGCGATCATTGCCAGCTTCTCCTCGTTCGTAGCAGCCGTAAGTCCCTGCATGGACAACGCCATATGCCAAATATAGCCCGGCGGCGTATGCGGACTTCCGATGCCCTTCGCCGCTTTCCCTTCATAATAGAACGGATTCTCTTTGCTCAATGCAAATCGTCTCGTGTTCTGATAGACCTCGTCGTCTGCCGTTACATAACCCAAATAAGGAATGGAGACCAGACCCGGCGTGCCGGCGTCGTCCATCAGGCAATAATTGCCGTAGCCGTCTGTCTCATAGGCATAGATCGGACCGAATTCCGGATGACGGTAAATGCCGTATAATTGAATGCCGTGATCGATGTCCGCTTCGAGCCGCTTCAGCTCATCGAGCATCGCCATGTCGCGGAACACCCATTCCGCGAATTCCTGCATTTGGCGCAGGCTGACGACGGCGAACATGTTGCCCGGAATGTTGTAGTGGAAGTCGCAGGCATCGTCGCTGGAGCGGAAGCCGGACCAGACCATGCCCGTGTAATTGACCGGCATGCCGAGGCCCTGGTTGCGCAGCGAATCCGTAGGGATGCCGTTATTGCGCGTGAACCGGTAAGGCGATTGCTCGAAGTGGCGCTGCTCCGTCTTGAACAGCTCCATGATCGCGCGCATCGCCTGCTTGAATCCGGCGTCGAAAATATCGGTCAGCCCGGTTTCCTTCCAATACTGGTAAGCCAGCCGCACAACAAAGCATAACGAATCGATCTCGAATTTGCGCTCCCATACCCACGGGGACATGTCCGTCTCATCGGTCGTATTCCAATGCCAGTCGTTCGCCGTTTCGTTGAAGGCATTCGCATAAGGATCGATTAACACATATTGAATATGCCGTTTAATCAAGCCGCCGATGATGCGCTGCAGATCGGCGTCGTCCTTCGCCAGCGGGACGTAATGGATGACCTGCTCAACGGAATCCCGCAGCCAGAGCGCCGGGATATCGCCCGTAATGACGAAGGTCGTACCGTCGTCCATCAGCTTTGTCGTCGTTTCCAATGTATTCGGGAAGCAGTTTTTGAACAGCTGCAGCAGCTTCGGCCGGTGAGCCAGCTTCTGCTCCGCCTCCGCCAGCACGTCCAGGACGGCTTGAGGCAGGTCCAGCTTAGGCATCGGTATTTTGGGAAGTCTGAATTGTTCCAAAGCGTCTCGCTCCTTTATGTCGTTAAATGAATGAGTTTGATCGTTTTAATCTCGAAAGGGGCAAACTGCAGCTCGATTCGTCCCGCTGCCGCCTCCAACCGGTCAAGCTTCTCCTCCAGCGCATTCGAGAGAAAAACGCCCGCGACGGGATGAGGCCAGTCAAGCGCTGCCTTCTCGCGGCCGCCCGACGACTCGTAGAGGCGAATAATCGTCCCGCTGCCGTCCTCCGCAGGCTTGACCGTGTCCAGAATGACATGCTTGCCCGTGAAAGCCATAAACGAATGAACGGCGGGAAGCTCGCCCGGCTGCGCTTGTGCCGCTCTGAGGACCGGCCTGTGGTTCAACTCGGCCGCCTTCCTTAACGTGTGGGCCTCCGCCCAACCGCCGGTATGAGGATACAGCGAGTAAGTGAACCGGTGCTCGCCCAGATCGGCCGTCCTGTCAGGCCACTTCGGCGCCCGAAGCAGCGACAAACGGATCGTGCTGCCTTGAATGTCGTAGCCGTACTTGCTGTCGTTCAGCAGGCTGACGCCGTACCCCCGCTCCGACACGTCCGCGAAGCGGTGGCCGCATACCTCATACTGCGCCTGCTCCCAGCTCGTATTGCGGTGAGTCGGACGCTCGAGAGCGCCGAACGGAATTTCGTAGGTCGCCTTTTCCGTTACCACGTCGACCGGGAAAGCGACCTTCAGCAATTTATGTGATTCATTCCAGCGGACTGACGTCTCAAAGTCGATTCGCGGATCATGATGATAGAAAATGACGTCCTGGCTGATCTCCGATTGGCCAAGCCTCCAGCGGAACCGCAGCACATCGCGGACGGCGCCCGCCTGCGCGACGCCTTTCTCCAGCAGCTCCGCTTCACCCGCAGGCTGCCGCTCATAGCGGTCGTCAAGGTCCCAGGCGTCCCATAGCGTAGGACGGTCATGGAAAAATTGCAGCTGATTGCCTCTTCCGCCCTGCTGCAGAACCTCTCGGCCGGCCTTTTTGTCGAACAAGCCGATCATCTCGCCCCGCTCATTAAAGCGGACCGTGTAAAACTCCGTTTCCCATCGGTCCGCAAGCGGTCCGGAGAATCCGTTCAAAGCTTCGTTCCCCCCTGCATCAGATGCAGCTTCTCTCAGCCAAATGGTCTTATAGCCGAATGCCGGCACCTTAGGCACTCTGACAACGGCCTTCCTCACGCCTTCCGCCGTTACCTGCTGCTCCAGATCAAGCGCCAGGCGCGTTCCATCGGCATCATAAGCCTCAACTTGCCGGCTGACACGATCCGCATCCAGCTGCAGAACGACGTCCCGGCTCCAGCCCAGACTGTTGAATACAACAAAAGGCCGGCCTTCGCCTTCCGCCCTGATTCGGCCGAGCAAGGCATCCGTTCCGAGCCGGAGACTGCGGTCGCCCTTATCGAATACTTCCGCATATTCCTTCCCGGACGTCTCGTAGGCTTCCGTAATCGCCGATCCCGGGATAATGTCATGGAATTGGTTGAGCAGAATCAGCTTCCATCCCTCATGAAGCGCCTTGTCCGCAGACTGCCTCGCAGTCGCATCCATATGGCCGGCTGCAAGCGATTGCCACAGCTCCGCTTCGCGGTACAAAATTTCCGCCCGCCGGTTGTGCAGCTTATTTCGCGCATGCGTCGTATATGTGCCGCGGTGCAGCTCTAAATACAAATCCCCTCTCCACTTTGGAAGATTCGGCCGACTTTGCTCAATTCCTTCAAAAAAAGCCGCTGCCGTGCTGTATTCGCTCACCGGCTGGCCTACCATAAGAGGCGAGCGGTCGATATACTCCAGCATCTCGCGGGTGACGCCGCCGCCCCCGTCGCCATGCCCGTAAAGCAGCATCTGTTCGGGATGCTTCGCCTTCTCGCGGTAAGACTGCCAGTGCTCGTGCACGTCCTTCGGGAGCGTATTCTCATTGACGCCGTGATTGAGGTACGACAGCATCGGCGTGCCGTCAATGCCGACCCAATGGAATAAGTCATAAGGGAAGACGTTCGTATCGTTCCAGCCCAGCTTGGTCGTCATGAAATAACGAATGCCGCCGTGCTTCAGAATTTGAGGCAGCGAGGCGCAATAGCCGAATGTGTCCGGCAGCCACTCGATCTGCGAGGTCATGCCGAACTCCTCCTGGTAGAACCGCTGCCCGTACAGCATTTGCCGCATAAGCGATTCCCCGCTCGGAATGTTCAGATCCGGCTCTACCCACATGCCGCCGACCAGCTCCAAGCGCCCTTCCTTGATCCGTTCTTTGACCCGCTCATACAGCTCGGGGTCGTTCGACTTCAAGTAGTCGAACAGAAGCGGCTGGCTCTGCGCGAACCGGTAATTCGGATACTCGCCCATGAGCGCGTCCACCGTCGAGAACGTCCGGCTCGTCTTCCGCACCGTCTCGCGTGCCGGCCACAGCCAAGCGATATCGATATGGGACTGGCCGACCATATGAATCATTCCATCGGCGTTGCCGCCGATTTCGGTAACCTTATCCGCCAGCCGTTCCTCAATCTCCTGAATCGCCTTGCCTTCAACGACTTCCGCCTCATTCAACTGAACGAATCGATCCATCGCGGCATACAGCGCCTCCAGCAGCCGGGTGCGGCGGAAATCCTGCTCCGGCAGCAGAACGGCGCTGTCCCGGATGACCGTCACGGTGTACATCAGGCTTTGCACGGGCGCGTTCACCCGCAGCAGCAGACAACGAATCGACGTAATCGGCGGCTGAATGACGGCCTGCTGATTCAGCGGATCGACCGGCTCCGGAATCGGATCGTACAGCTCGATTTCCAGCTCCATCCGACTGCCTGTCCTGGCCGTGTCCAGCGTGACGAACGTATGGTTCCGGTCCAGCCCTTGATAGGACGCGCCATTGATGCGGAGAAGACCTTCTCCCCCGGATTCAAACAACAGGCCGAAGCGGCCTGTTGTCCAAGTAGCCGGAAGCTCCACCTGTTTTCTGAAAAAATAGGTCGTTCCCTGCTTACTCGGAAAACGCCCGAAATTTTGCCCTTCGGCATATACGCCGTGCTGCTCATATTGACCCGGAAGAATATATGTGGAACGGGTAATGGCCCATTCGCCAAGCTCCCGCCGCTCCAGCCACTGGCGCTCCGCCAGCTCCCGGATAAACCTTCTGATTCTCTCCATCGCTATGCCTCCTCGCTCACAAGCAGATCTGAGCTCAGCGTGTCATCCGAATGCCTGCCCGCCATAATCCGGAACAAGCCCGGTTCCACGACCGGCTTCAGATCCCGGCCGATATACCGCAGCTGCTCAGGTCCGACCTTGAACCGCACCGTCCGGCTTTCTCCCGGCGCAAGCTCGATTTTGTTAAAGCCCTTCAGCTCTTTCAAGGGCCTGGTTACCGCGCTCGCCACGTCCGACACATAGAGCTGAACGACTTCGGCGCCGGTCCGCGCCCCCGTATTCCGGACCTCAACCGTCACGGTCGCTTCCCCCTCCGGCGCGATCACGGCAGGCGTCACCGTAAGCCCCGAGTATTCGAATTCCGTGTAGCTCAGGCCGTAGCCGAACGGATAACGCGGTCTGGCGTCCTCCTCCAGATATCGCTTGCCCCGCGACCGCTTTCCGTTGTAATAGACGGGCAGCTGTCCGGCATGCTTGGGTATCGAAACCGTTAACCGGCCCGAAGGATTCTCATCGCCGAACAGGATGTCGGCAATCGCGTGCCCGCCTTCCTGTCCCGGGTACCACGCTTCAAGAATAGCATGCGCATGCTCGTCAATCCACGGCTCCGCGATCGGCCGGCCGTTAATATAGACAACAATGACAGGCTTACCCAGTTTGTATACCTCCTGGACCAATTCCAGCTGCACGCCTGACAAGCCAAGCGTCATGCGGTCGATGCCCTCGCCGCAATCCATATCGTTCCAAGCGTTCTCCGTCACTTTGGAGGCGCCCGTCTTCAAATCGACGGTTCCTTCCCCGAAGTCCCGGGCACTGGAGCCTCCAACGGCCATGACGATCGTATCGGCATGCGCCGCGCAGGCCAGCGCCGCTTCGAAGCCTTCCCTTGCGTCTCCCCTGATCCGGCAGCCCGGCGCATAAAGGACGTTCTCCGGATTATCCGCATATTTCCGCCGGATGCCGTCTAACAACGTCGCAACCTTCGATTTAGGCTGCGGCGACGTATAGTCGCCAAGCTGATTGTAGCCATTGTCCGCATTCGGTCCGATCACCGCGATTTTGCCGGCCGAAGCTTTCGATAACGGCAGCGCCGCTTGATCGTTTTTAAGCAGCACGATGCCTTCGCCGGCAATTTGACGGGCTAGCGAAACGTGCTCGCTGCATCCGATCACTTGCTCTGCGCGTTCCGGATCGGCGTATGGCCTCTCGAACAGGCCCAGCCTGAATTTGAGCGTAAGCACGCGCAAAACCGCTTCATCTACGACAGCCGTATCGAGCTTACCCTCACGGACCGCCCGGAGCAGATGCTTGCCGAACATTTCGCCCGACATCTCCATATCGATACCCGAGGAGATCGCCTGCACGGCGGCGGCCATTCCGTCCTCCGCGACGTCATGCCCCGATGCGAGCATGTCGATCGCCCCGCAGTCGGTAATAATCATGCCGTCAAAACCCCACTCCGTACGAAGCAGGTCCTTCAGCAGCTCTTTATTGGTCGTACACGGCACGCCGTCAATTTCGTTGTAGGCGGGCATAATCGACTGCGCGCCCGCCTCCACCGCCTTCTTGAACGGCAGCAGATCCACCTCAAGCAGCTCGCGCAGCCCCATATGAACGGGACCCGCGTTTCGTCCGCCTTCCGAGCTGCCGTATCCGACAAAATGCTTCAACGTCGCAGCAACGCTGTCTCCGCTGTCAAGCGACTCCCCTTGGAGTCCTTGCACGGAAGCGACTGCATACTCGCCGATCAGATACGGATCCTCGCCGAAGCATTCCTCCGTCCGCCCCCAGCGCGGATCACGGACGACGTCCAGCACAGGGGAATACGTGACGGCTCCGCCCTGGCTGCGCGTCTCCTTCGCCACCGCCCGGCACATCTCGCGGTACAGCTCCACGTTCCAAGCGCTTCCGAGCGACAGCGGCACCGGAAAGACGGTCGCCCCGATCGCCATATGGCCGTGCGAGCATTCTTCGCCGATCAGAATCGGGATGCCCAGCCTCGAATGCTCCATCGCATAGCGCTGAATCGCGTTAACCGCCTCCGCGCCCTCGCGGGGCGACAAGCCCGACTCCAGCGTTACGCCCGTCCACGGATCGGCGCGAAGCACGCCGTACAGCGAGCCGACGCCGCCTCCCGCCACTTGCCTCTTGAACGAATCCGAGAGCTTGATATGTCCATCTATATGCTCATAAGCCTGCCAGCCGAACGGCTGTATCAGCTGGCCCACCTTCTCTTCCAATGTCATTAAGCCGAGCAGATGCTCCACTCTTTCCTTCACCGGCTTCGAACTGTCCTTGTAGCTCATTCCAACACACTCTCCTCCGCTGAGGCTTATTCTTTAACCGCTCCGACCGTCAGCCCTTGAATGAAATAACGCTGGAAGAACGGGTACGCGAAAATAATAGGCCCTGTCGCAAGCACGACCATCGCCATCCGCGACGTATCCTGCGGCATATTTCTCAAAGCTTCCAAGCCAAGCGAGCTGTTCTGCGAGTTTTGCAATATAAATTGCAGATTGGTCTCGATCCGCATTAGCATCGACTGCAGCGGCACCAAATTTGGACTTTCGATATAGAGAAGCGCGTTGAACCAGTCATTCCAGTAGCCCAGCGTGCTGAACAGGGCGATCGTGGCAAGGCCCGGCAGCGACAAAGGCAGCACGAGGCGGATAAACGTCCCGAACTCGCCCGCGCCGTCGATTTTGCCCGACTCGATAATGGCATCCGGCACGCTTGTACTGTAGAAGGTACGCAGAATCATGATATAGAAGGCGTTCACCGCCAGCGGCAAGATGAGCGACCAGATCGAATCCTTCAGATGGAGAAGCTGCGTTACGACGATGTAGGTCGGAACGAGTCCGCCGTTGAACAGCATCGTGAAGAAAGCGAAGAAGGAGAAGAAATTCCGGTATTTAAAGCTCTTTCTCGAGATGGCGTAAGCATAAAAAGCGATGAACAGCAGGCTGATGACCGTACCTACGATCGTGACGAAAATCGTTACGCCGTAGGAACGCAGCAGCGTATCTCCGGTTTGGAACACGTATTTATATGCTTCCAGGCTCCATTTGGACGGAATCAGCCTATAGCCTTCGCTGGCCAGCGTTCCCTCATCCGTCAAGGAGATAATGACGACGAACAGAAACGGAAAAACGCATAAAAATGCGAAAATGCCGGCAAACAGGTTGAAGATAATATTCCACGGGGCGGATAGCTGATGAAAGTCGCGCTGCTTCTTTTTGACTAATAACACGATTGCCCACTCCTTTCCGGTGTTTAGAACAATGCCCCGTCCCGGTTAAATTTGCGTACGATGGCATTGGAAGTAATGACGAGCGCGAAGCCTACAAGCGATTGATACAAGCCGGCCGCCGTACTCATGCCGATCTCGCCGGTCGTCTTCAGGCCCCGGTATACATACGTATCGATAACGTTCGTGACCGAATACAGCGTTCCCGAATCTCTCGGCACCTGGTAGAAGAGACCGAAGTCGGCATAGAAGATTTTACCCACCGCGAGCAGCGTCATAATCGTAATTATCGGACTGAGCATCGGAATCGTAATACTGCGGATCTGCTGCCACTTATTGGCCCCGTCGATCATCGCCGCTTCATAAAGCGATTTGTCGATCCCCATAATGGAAGCCAGATAGACGACGCTGTTATAGCCGACCGCCTTCCATAAATAAACGAAAATGATAATGTACGGCCAGAATTTCGGATCGGAATACCACTGCACGGATTCCCAGCCGAAGTAGCTGAACACCTGGTTCAGCATGCCCCGCTGCGAGCTTAGAAAGCTGAAGGCGAAGTAGCCGACAATAACCCAGGACAAGAAGTAGGGGAGGAACATGCCGGTTTGGTAAATCTTCGCCAGCTTCTTATTCACCAGCTCGGACAGTACGACGGCCATGACGACGGACAGCACGAGTCCGATAACGATAAAAGCAACGTTATAGAGCAGCGTGTTGCGCGTAATCACATAAGCGTCATTCGTGCTGAACAAAAATTGAAAGTTATCAAGCCCGACCCACTTGCTGTTGACGATGCTGGCCCAGAAGCCGTCTCTGCTGAAGCGGTATTCCTTAAAGGCAATGACCGTACCTAACATCGGAATATAGGAAAAAAACAGAAACCAAAGCGCACCCGGCAAAACCATGAACAGCAGCACTTTATTTTTAACGACGTCTTTGAAAAAACCGCCGAGCATTTTCACGATTATCCCTCCCAATCTTGATGCTAAAAAAGATCGGGCGAAAGCCTTTCACCCGCCCGATCTCCACTATTCATTTCATTATTTATGGTTTGCCGCTCTCCATGCATCCAGTTGAGCTTGTACTTCAGCAATAACCGTATCAAGACCGGCTGCTTTGAACTTCTCGTTTGCTTTCGCAATATAGTCTTCCGGGTCTACCGTTCCGGTCATCAGAGAAGCCCAGTATTCTTCTTTAACGTTCTGAACGGCCGCGATTTCTTTGGAAACCTTCGTTGCATCGAAGTTGAAGCCGAGAAGCGGCGCGTCGATGCCCGATTCGTTAAATTCCTTGAACACTTCCCACTTGTCTTCCGGATCGTTCTCATTCAAGTAAGTGAGCATGATGTTGCCGAGGGCGAACGTCGGCATGTCGTAGTTGCCTGCGTCAGGCAGGTTTTTCATTCTGTTGTCGCCGATTTTCTCGTAGTGTACGCCTTCGATTCCGGAGTCCACCATGTTGCGGAGGACAGGGTCCGTATTGAGCAGGTTCAGGAACTCCATCGCTTTCTCCGGATGCTCGGAGTTAGCGGAGATCGCCTGCATCGAGCCCATAACCGACCAGTTGAAAATGTACGCGTCGCCTGCAGGCGTCGTCGATACCGGATGGCCGTAGCTCGCCGACCAGAGGTTCTCCGCGAACGGCTGCGTCGTGGCGCGGTCAGCTAACCATCTGCCCGATTTATTCAGATCCTCGACCGTCGTCGTCGTCGCTACTTCCGGCGAAATGTAGCCGGCTTGATAGTACTTGCGCATCGTATCGAGCGCCGACTTCAACTCAGGCGTTTCGAAAATGTTAACGACCTTGTAGTCCTTCGTATCCAGGTATACCGCCATCGGCAGCTTCTCGATCACGTAGTCGAACGGCATGAGCGGCATGAAGTCCTTCACCAGCGCCAGCGGCGTTACCTCCGGCTCGTTCTCCTTGACCGTCTTCAGAAGCGGCTCGAGGCTTTCCATCGAGCGAACGCTCTTGATGTCGAGGTTATACTTCTTCAACAGTTCGTCGTTGAAGCGCCATACCTCTTGGGCCGGAAGCTCTTTGTTGGCCGGAATGCCGTAGTTGTGTCCGTCGACTTTGGAGCCCTCGAGGAACGCCGGGTTGAGCGTTTCCTTGATGCCTTGTCCGTATTTCTCCAGCAGCTCGTCGATTTCCATGAACGCGCCTTTACGCGCGTTTTGCACATAATCGAACGCCCACGACGACGTGAACAGGATGTCCATCGGCTCGCCCGAAGCGGCCATGACCTGCATCTTCTGCGTGTAATCGCCGTAGTCGATCATTTTTATATCAACCGTGGCGTTGATTTTTTCTTTTGTGTATTTGTTGATTTCTTCGTTAACGAGCGCCAAATCCTTCTGCGGCGCGCCGATCGTGTACCAAATCAGTTCCGTCGCGGGCTCCGAAGCATCCCCGCCGTTCGCGGAGCCGTTCGATTCATTGTTCGACTTGCTTCCGCACGCGCTTACAACAAGCGTTACGGCCAGCAGCATAGCCAGCATTAGAGAATAGCTTTTTCTTTTGTTGCTCATTCTGTGTACCCTCCCCGTGTAATAGGATCCCTAAGGACTATCTTAACTGTAATTTATGAAAGCATTTTCAAATAGAACAGAAACTAAATATATCATGTCCAAAATAAAGAAAGCTGCTCAGCATGACGCTAAAGCAGCCCTTTATATTCCGTCGGTGATATGCCTACGTACTTCTTGAACTGTTTATAGAAGTATCCCGTTTCCCAATATCCGACGTTTCTCGCAATCTCATGCACCTTCAGCTGCGTATTCTTCAGCTGCTCCATCGCCTTCTCCACCCGGTACTTGTTCATATACTCGGTGAACGTTTCATTGCATTCCTTATGGAACAGCTGCCCCAAATAGACGGGATGGATGTTGAACTGGTTCCCTAACGTCTTGAGAGACAGGTCTTCATTGTACGACTCATGAATACGGTTAAGCACCTGCTTCACCACGGGACTCTTCACGTCCATGAGCAGGGCATCCACCGTAATGGCCGCCGCCTCCTTCACAACTTCGCTGACCGCGTCAATCCTCTCGGCGCTGCGAAGCCGGCTTAGGCTCCCCTTGTACAGCTCCGGCTCTTCATCGTGCCGGATCTCCTTCAGCAGCATTTTGAAACGGATGATCAGCTCCATGCCCGTATCTTGAATATCGCCTGGGGCGATGCCCTCCAGCTTCTGCAGCTGCGCGAAGTCGCCCTCAATCCGGCTCATTAAGGAATCCTTATCCTTCGCCATAACCATCTTCTTGTACTCCGGCCATTCCAGCGGGAAGTTCAGCTGGTTTGTCCCTTCAGCGCTTGGCAGATCGTCGTAACGAATGATGGCGCGGTCCTCGTAAATCATGAAATACTCCTGCGCTTTTCTCGCATTCGCATAGCTGACCGAGGCGGCCTCCATCATCTCCGTGCTGCCCAGCGTGACATGCAGCTGACCGTAATCCGCCAGCATTTGCATGTAGCTTTGCAGAATAGCTTCCGCCTCCTGACGGCCGGTTTCCGGTGCATTGACCTTGAAAACAAGCACGATGTCGCCGTCCATGTCGCGGAAGGACACCATTGCGCTGTTATGCTCCTGCTGCCTTGCGATAAAGGCGGATACCTCCATGCGGAGATTCTCCTGCCGCAGAATGGCGACCGCCGCATAAGGTGTGTCGAGCTCAATGCCCAGAAGCGCGGCCCGCTCGCGGAACGGCTCCGGCTCAATCTGGTTCATCAGCCACCTGTACATCACGTTATCCTTCAATATCCGCATGCTCTGTTCCTGGAGGGAATCATTCGCCTTGGTGGCGTTCAGCTTGCTCAGCGTGTTGGCGAGCGTCGCCTTAAGCTCCTCGAGATTAATCGGCTTCAACAAATAGTTCTCAATGCCCAGCCGCATCCCTTCCTTCAAATAATCGAATTCGTTATAGCCGCTGAGCACGATGATTTTCAGATCGGTCCGAAGCATCTCCCTCGCCCTGCGGATCAGCGTCAGACCGTCCATCGTCGGCATCGAAATATCCGTTATGACAATATCGGCGGGCGTTGTCTGAAGAGCCTCGAGCGCATCCTTTCCGTTCTCCGCCGAACCGACGATTTCCATCCCCATTGCCGCCCAATCGATAATATCGTAAAGCCCCTCAACGATAAACGGCTCGTCATCTACAATAAACACCTTATACATGGTTCGTTCAAACCTCCCCCAGATCCGGATAAAGAACGGTAACCGTCGTCCCTTCTTCCGGCTTGCTCTGCAGCTCAATGCCATAGCCGGGTCCGTGGAGCAGCTGAAGCCGCTCATGAATGCTGCGAAGCCCAAAGGACTCCGTCTCCGCGCCCGTTATCTCCAGTCCCCGTCGAATCTCTTCCAATCGTTCGGAAGCAATCCCCTTCCCGTTATCCGTCACTTGGGCCCGAATATATTCTCCGTCCGCCGCGACTCTGATGTCAATGCGATTGTCCTTCCGGTCGGCTCTCAGTCCATGCAAAATATAGTTCTCAATAACCGGCTGCAGCGACATCTTCAGCACTTTCTTATCCCTTAAACCGGATTCGCAATGAATATCGTAACTAAATTTATCCTTATAACGGATTCGAAACAGCTCCAAATATAACCGGCAGGCTTCAAGCTCGTCCTGCAGCGTATATCTCGGTTTCTTCCGCACATAGCTCTTGAACAGAACCGAGAGGCTGTAGATCATCTCGCCCACATCGGCCGCCCCCTGCGAGATCGCCCTCATTCGGATCACCTCAAGCGTATTATATAGAAAATGCGGGTTGACCCTCGCTTCAAGCGCCGCCAGCTCGGTATGCTTCTGCTTAATTTCAGCCTTGTACACCCGGTCGATATATTGGTTGAGTTCCTCCAGCATGTCGTTGAAGCTTTTGGAAATTTGACCAAGCTCGTCTTCCTTCCGGTCGTCGATCCGCACGGACAAGTCGCCCTGTTTCACCCTCCGGGTGAAACGGATAATCTTATTCGTTCTTTTGGCAAAATTGCCTATAAACAGGGATGGAATTAATATGGTGAACAAAATACAAATCGAGCTGATCGTCACGATGGTCTTGCGCAGCCCGCTGTATGACGCTTCCAGCTCGTGCTTCGGCACCATGCTGACTACGGTGAAGCCGCCTTGCGTATGCACCTGCTTGCTCATGATAAAATCCTGCCCGAGGTCTCCTTCGTCGTAGGACGAATTCACCTGTTCGAGATAAGGGAACTTGCCCCCTTCGTCCTTCCCCTCAGAGCTGTAAATGACGTCCCCGTCTGCGGAAATCACCACGATCTCGCCCATTATATCCCCTTCGTACTGCGCCAATCTCCGTTTGATTTGATCCGTCTCGAAATAGACGAGAAGCTGTCCGATATTCCGGAGAGACTGCTTGTTATTAATCGGGATCCGGACCGAGAAGAGCCGCATATCCGGCAGCTTTATTGCTCTTCTGACCCATATGTTGGAGGTGGATACGTTCGAGTCCTCTTCCAAATACATGGCATCCGGAATGAAGGAATTGGCCGCATTGGCGGAAATGATTTTGAACTGGCGGTTATGGTTGAAAGCGTATAAATGCTGCTGCTCCGCGCTGTACAGCATTAAGCTCCGAATATCCTGATCATCCTCCAGCTGATTTCGGAAAAATTGCACCGCGTCGGTGGAGGAACTGTTCTCGCTATAAAATTTATCCAGTCTATGCTCGACGTACGCGCTATACGGATTCTCCATCAGATAGGACATATTAAACGATAATTCCTCGTCGCGATAGACGTCGACCATCATCGTCTGCACCGCATCGTATTTGCTTCCTATATAATTGCTTACGCTTTCGATCGCCTGCCTCTGCACGTCCAGTTGCCGCTGAAGAGCCGACTGGGACATCGAGAGATACATGAGATAGGAGAACGTGATGATCGTCACGATCGTAATGGCGGCAAACAACAAAATAATCTTCATGAACAAATGGGGTTTGATATATTTGCGGTACAGGTTCAGCGTCGGCATGCTTGTCCCTCCTCTGCCTTCTCATTGCTGCTTCAACATGCGTTTCTTTGAAACCTCTTTAAGGAAAACCGCCGCTCCGGCTCCGGCCAGAATCAGGCCCGCCGTCACGAATATCCAGTGGATGCCGAGAAACAGCCCCAGCCCGCCTCCGATTAGCGGTCCCGTCATAGAGCCCAGTTGATTGGCGCTTGCGGTCATGCCGAACGACCTTCCTCTGAACTCCTCCGGCGTGCTCTTCACGAACAGCGTATTGACGGTTGGCGCAATGCCCGCGATGAACAGCCCGAATACGAATTGGACGAATGTGAACAGCCACAGCTGATCGACAAAATATTGCATGCCGAGAATAAGCCCGGCGCTGGCCAAGCAAAATGAAAGCATCCGCATATAGCCTAGCCGCTCGCCTGCCCTGCCCCAAATCGGCGAAGCGATGATCCCGGCTATGCCGATTAAGGAAAAGATATAGCCGGAGGTTAAGACAGCCTCCTTCACGCTTCCCTGCAGATCGGCGATATGCAGCGTAAGCAGCGGTTGAATCATATTATAAGAAATTTGGAAGAAAAGCAGAATAAGCAATAAATTCCTTAACGTCGAATTCGAAAAGGCGAATTTCAGATTACCCCAATACGTCGATTTTTTGACCTCGGTTTTCGACTGGCCTTCTTTCACCCAAATGATGACCGCAACTGTGGCGAGCAGAATGATCGCCCCCGATACGATGAAGGACATCCGCTGCCCGAAGGCCGTCGCGAGCAGACCGCCGAAGAACGGGCCGAGAATCCCCCCTGTCATCGTCCCCGCTTGCATGATCCCGAGACTTGCGCCCATCTTATTCGCCGGAGCAACGGTAGCAACTATCGACATTGAAGCCGGAACAAATCCCCCTACGAAGCCGTGAAGCATTCGAACCGCGATTAACTGCCATGGAGTTTGTACGATCGAAATGAGGGAATAGATGATCGCCAGGCTGATGCCGGCGCGGATAACCATTTTGCGCTTGCCGTATTTGTCAGCCATCGACCCCCAGAACGGGGCCATGACCGCGCCAACGAGAAAAGCGGAGGAATGCACAATTCCCGCCCATAAATTAACCGATGATTGATCGACGCCAAGCTCGAATAGAAACAGCGGCAGAAAAGGAACCGCCATCGTATAACTGGCGCTGCACAGCAGCACGCCTACCCATAAGATCCACATCGTCCGCTTCCATGACTGCATACCCGAAACACATCCCATTCGTATGTACGACCTGTGATGACCGCTTTTTTAAAATTAGCTTAGTTCTTAAATAATTATATAACCCCTGTCATAGATGGGCAAACCTATATTCTTTTGAACAAAAGGAAGAAGACCGAATAACTTCATTATCGTTTAGATACAATAACGAAGCTTGCGCAAAACCAACTAAAGGAGATGATTACCATTTCGGGCATTCTAGGCGGTAATTCTAAAGACGAGCCTCTTCATTACGGCGAGGTTTATGATTTGTGGCAATTCTCTATGGCAGCTAAAGGCTGCATATCGGCTAACCGGGCTTACCGTTATCACGCCGGCGATAAAGACCTCAAGAAGATATTGAGCGAGATCATCGATCAAGCCGAGCTTGAAGTGAGCGAATGCGACGCCATCCTGACTCGTAACGGCATTGCGCCGTCTCCGCTGCTTCCTGACAGGCCTGAAGCCAAGTTGGAGGACATTCCGATCGGAGCGCGGTTTGCGGATCAAGAAATTGCAGCCATGATTGCGGCAGACACGTCTATCGGTCTAGTCGGATGCAGTCAAATTATGGGCAAGTCGATCCGCGAGGATATCGGCGCGCTATTCGGAAAGTATCATGTAACGAAAGCAGCCCTAGGCATGAGAATTTTAAAATTATCCAAAGAAAAAGGATGGCTCATCCCTCCGCCGCTTCAAATCCAAAGACCGGAATTAGTAAACGCGTAAGCTGCTGCTGAACCAAGTAAAAGCCTTTCGGCGTCCATTATTTAATAGAAGACGCTAAGCGCCGATACTCAGGCTTAGCGTCTTCTATCGTTTAGCGATATTTCGTGTTTGTATCATAAAGGGGCAGACGAATGAGCAGTTCATCCTCACAGCAATCCGATTCGAAAAAAAGCACAAAAGGCAGCTTCTCCTGGTGGCAGCTTTCCTTATTCGGTCTCGGCACAACGATCGGCACCGGCTTTCTGCTTGGCTCCAGTCTGGCGATTGAGAAGAGCGGCTTCTCGATCATCCTTATTATCTTAATCGCGGCCGTTGGAACTTACTTTGTGTTTCAAGCATTAGCGGGAATGATCGCCGAACACCCGGAGAAAGGCTCCTTCCGCACCTATTCCAGGCAAGCCTTCGGGCACTGGGCAGGCTTCAGCCACGGCTGGGTATATTGGTCGTCCGAGATGCTTATTCTAGGCAGCCAATTATACTTAACTGCCCTCGTTACTTAGCCGTCCACTTCCCTAAAAACAACAAAAAACCTACCGCAATCATGCGATAGGTCATTCGTGCTTGGCGACGTCCTACTCTCCCAAGACCCTGCGGTCTAAGTACCATTGGCGCTGGAGGGCTTAACGGTCGTGTTCGGTATGGGAACGCGTGGTTCCCCTCCGCCATCGCCACCAAACGGGGATATTCGCCGAATCACTTTCTGAATAACTTCAGAAAAGATTCAAGCCTTTATCCTTCAAGACGCTTGCGCCCTGAAAACCGGATACGAAAGAAATTGCTGCTGAACTTTAGCTGTTTGTCTGCCGGATGTATGGGTCCATGCAGATCTTCTTAGGATAAGCCCTCGACCGATTAGTATTCGTCAGCTGCACGCATTGCTGCGCTTCCACCCCGAACCTATCAACCTCGTCGTCTTCAAGGGGTCTTACATACTGGGAAATCTCATCTTGAGGGGGGCTTCACGCTTAGATGCTTT
>NZ_AULV01000026.1 GCF_000422465.1 Paenibacillus harenae DSM 16969
AGTTTCTAATCCGGTAACGCGGTAGGAATTCCTCGTCAACCCAATAGGTATGCTATATTCAGCTGTACCATCGTTATTTAGATCGATGTTTGGACGACGGTGACGATGACAACAACAACAACTTCGTACTACGCAGTACCCCTTTTAATAAAGGGAGTGTTTACTCATGGAAACTCATTCAACCAAGCAAGTCCGTGTGCTTTGCGCCCATGTCTTCGAACATATGGGGCATCCCGTAACCATACACGGATGGGTTCATAGCATTCGCCATCTCGGCCAGCTTGCCTTTATGCACGTGCGCGACCGGAGCGGAATCATACAATGCGTCCTCGAGGGGAGCTCGCCGAAACACCGCTTAGCCTGGAATCGGTCGTCTCCGTAACCGGCACTGCTGAGCTTGCGTCTAAAGCGCCCGGTGGAATCGTGATCCGCACGGCGTCGGTCCGGTGCTTCAGCGCCGCAGCGCGGCTGCCTTTTGAGATCAACAAAAAGACGATCGGCGCAAGGCTCGACACTGTGCTCGATCACCGGGTGCTGTCGCTCAGGCATCCGCAGTTGCACTGTAAGCGTCAAACTCTCCACACCTTCAACTACTAACCTAGCTATGAGATCATGAGATTAACCTGAACAGGGAGGGTAACTCATGAATGCCAAAGAACAACGCAGACAAGATTGGCACACACGTATAGCAGCCTATCGGGCAAGTGGACTCACGATGAAAGCTTGGTGCTCCGCAAATCATTGTTCTGTCGAACAATTGAAATATTGGCTGTACAAAATAAAGCGTGTATCATCCTCAACTACTCCAGATCTAAAGACTTCTCCCGTACAGTTTGTACCACTTGCCACTGTAGATCCAACTGGCGGCGTTTCTCCTGCTCCTTCTCTAATCCTTCATACCGGTGAGATCAGTATCGAGCTTCATTCCGGCTTTGACCCCATGCTTTTGCGCGAAGTGATTCATGGGCTTACTTCACCATGCTGACCTTTCCAAGCAATCAGCGCGTGTTTCTTGCTTGTGGTTCATAGCCGCCTAAGCTAAATCCCAATCAATCCCGCAATTATGAGAAAAATACGGGACGATTGTTATTTGGAACAAATGTTGAGCATGAAAAAATCAATGCTCGATTTTCGGCGCTGGTATTTTCGGAAGGCGATATAATCATATTTGCGGTTCCTTAAAAATGAATGAAAACGAAACTGCATAAGGAGGAGTAGAATGATACTTTCCGATAGAAAAAACGAATATTACCGTGCGCTTATCGACAAAAATTCCGAGTACGAAGGCATCTTCTATGTCGGAGTCAAGACAACCGGGGTATTCTGCCGGCCGACATGTCCTGCAAGAAAACCCAAATTCGAGAATTGCGAATTTTACGGGACGGCCAAGGAAGCCCTTCTGGCTTCGTTTCGCCCCTGCCAACGGTGCCGACCGTTGTCTCATCCCAACCATGTTTCGGAGCTTGTTCGAAAGCTTGTCGACGCGGTCGAGGAAAATCCGGAGCGGCGATGGACGGATGAAGACTTTCGCCAATTATCCGTTGATGCGTCAACGGCGCGCCGACAGTTCAAGAAGCGGTTCGGCATGACGTTTGTCGAGTATGCAAGAGCGCGGCGCGTGGGAATTGCTCTAAAGCATATCCGGACAGGTAGTTCGGTCATCGAAGCCCAGATTACAGCCGGCTACGAATCCGGCAGCGGCTTCAGGGACGCGTTCTCCCGCATTATGGGTGCGGCACCCGCACATATTGGGAACCATCGGATTTTAAAGGCATCATGGCTGGATACGAGGCTTGGTCCAATGATTGCGGTAGCAGACGAAAAAGCGCTTTTTCTGCTCGAATTCGTAGAACGACGGGGGTTGGAACGCGAGGTCGAACGTCTCAGGCGAAGGACTGCATCAGCGGTTATTCCAGGTTGTACGTCGCCGATCCGTTCGATTGAAAGTGAGTTAAACGATTATTTTGAAGGCAGGTTAACCGAATTCAAAACGCCGCTGATGACGATGGGGTCGCCTTTTCAGGAGAAAGTCTGGGAGCAATTACGAAAGATTCCGCTGGGCCGGACAGCATCGTATGCGGATATTGCGACGGCGGTCGAAAAGCCGAACGCTTATCGCGCCGTCGCGCAAGCAAACGGCGCCAACCAGCTGGCGATTGTAATTCCATGTCACCGTGTGATTAACTCCAATGGCGATTTGGGCGGTTACGGGGGAGGCGTGTCGCGGAAGGAATGGCTGCTGAGCCATGAGAAGAAAAGGGCCGCATTGGAGAAAACAGAATGACGAAAATGATTCAGCCCGGCAAATGGTCCGTATTATTCGTGGTCACACTGGTATCATTCATTACAAATCTGGACGCGACGATCGTGATCACTGGGTTACCGCAGCTAATGCGGGAATTGCATCTTTCGATCGATACGGGGATGTGGACGATTACTTCGTTCTACATCACAAGCACCGTTTTTCTTCTTCCTGCCGGTCGATGGTCGGATATGTATGGAACGAAACGCATTTTTCTAGGCGGATTCGCTCTGTTTACGCTCGCTACTGCGCTTTGCGGTATGGCAGGGTCCGGCGAAGCGCTGATTGCGGCCCGGCTGCTGCAAGGCAGCGGTGCCGCCATGGCGATGGCGGCATCCACGCCAATCTTGATACGGACATTTCCTTCCAATGAACTTGGTGTCGCTCTTGGCATCAACAATATGGCATGGGTTACCGGCTCGCTCATCGGTCCCGTTGTCGGGGGAGCATTAATCGGCGAATTCGGATGGCGCTCCATGTTCTATTCGGTCGTTCCGATCGGTGTCATCGGATTGGCCGCCGGAATTTTTTTTATACGGGAGAATATTGAGGGCGAGAAGGCTAAGACGGATTGGCCAGGTATGCTTACATTCAGTGCAGGTCTTACTGCTCTGCTCATCGCTTTGTCTGAGGGCCACTCATGGGGATGGGCATCGGGGAGAACGCTCGGACTGATCGTAACAGCGGCGATCCTAGGGATTACATTCATATGGATTGAGATGAAGGTACGGCATCCGTTGTTTCATCTGAGCCTATTTGCTTATCGGAATTATTCAATAGGACTCGGCATCACGATGAGCTACTGTATCGGTTACTTCGCCGTCACCATTCTATTGACCTTGTATTTGCAAGGTGTTCACGAGCTCAATCCATTGGAATCGGGACTCATGTTAATCCCGTTATCCGTTCCCCAGTTGTTCACAGCTCCATTCGGCGGTAAGCTGGCCGACCGTTACGGTCCCGCAAAAATGATTTTGCTAGGCTCATTCCTAATCGGGCTCTCGCTCCTGATGCTTGGGCAGCTTGGTTCCCAACTGTCGACGATGGCGGTCATTATCCCGCTTACGATCATTTCCGCCGCTACAGGACTTTCCTGGCCATCACTTGCAAAAGCAGTGCTGTCGGCCGCTCCGCAAGAGCAAGCTGGTTCCGCATCCGGCATGTTCTGGACTGTATACAACATGTGCCGGGCAATTAGTCAGGCGCTTGTGCTTGCAGTTGTTCAGTTGGTCGTCCAGTCGGATCTCGCTTCTAAGCTATTAGCCGGGACTGGAGCCGGGCAATCAGTTGAATCGAAGGACGCTCTTATCCATGCTTCGAACATCGGTTTCCGGTTCTTCGCCGTATTTCTCGGACTAGCGGTCGCGCTCGGACTTTTTCTGCAGCGCCCACAGCATAAGACCGAAAGTGTCGTGGAATAGGAAGGTGAAGTGGCTTCCATTAGGAGTCGGCTGTATCAATCGTTGTGAGCCATGTCACCTGTTATTTGCAACATAACTCCATCACCTTGGGTCTTGCCGTGATCGGAAGTTATGCACAAGGCATTTCAAATGCAATAAATTTGATCAACCATGATTATTCTTAGCAGCTCGTCATTTTGTTCTACCAGAACGTGTATGCGCATCCAGCTAAATGGGGATCATACACCGTGGAGGTGTGCGAATATGCCAAACATCAATTACAATAGCAATTCAAACTTTGAGGAAATTTACAACCAATATCGCCAAGAGGGTCAGCAAGGTGCTGCTCAAGAAATTAAAGCGGAACCCGGTAAAGAACAAATTGTAGCCGTACGAAAGAATGAGGACGGGGACATTATTGCTTTTATGACGGCATCCGGTAGAGAACTCGATTATATAACTGCTTTAGACGATGCGAAAAGTGGAAAATTGGCGCATGTAGATGTGTTCCACAAATATGGACGCGATATCATTCGCAGTGAACCGGACGGATTTGACGGGAACAATTTAGATAACCTTCCCACTTTTTGATTTTAATTTATTGGAAAATAAGAATCCCGCCGAGTAACCGGCGGGATTCGTTTTTAGAATATATCCTCAGGTGAATCTCTCTAGCAACGATGCGAGCTTAGTCAACGTTGATGCAGACGGGCTTAAATTTCTTTTTCACTATTAGAGTCGACGGCGACCTCAATGACGTTCGGCGCATCACATCAGGACGAGGCTGATGTAAATTGATGTAAAACATCAACAGAAACGAGCGGAATGAAGCCTTTTAGAACGTAAGCCCATTGACGAAAAGCCCATTAGATCAAGGTTCATACGGATTATAACAGATTAATCCTAAGACGATATGTATCCGCATACGACACATGTGGAGTGCGGAAACATGAATATTATTTTATAGGGACGAATTGGGGACGAAAACCATCCTAGCAAATCTATATCACGGTAGTGATGAGAATACGTTTGTTTATTTACATCGGGTTGTGTTCACAATGTCAAGACTATTGCGGAAACAGATGATTCATTGAAGTAACGAGGAACGATAGCGTCATGTGGCAGCCTTCGCTCACCTACGGGGAGGAATGCTTAATCAGTTACTCGAATAAAAAATAAGGATTGCTAAAAGAGTGGGAGGGGTTACGAATAGAAAATAAATCATCTAAACCAGAACTTCCCGAGGACATTCGCAAAAATGCGAATAGCCATTTTCATTACCGCTTGGGAAGAGCCATTGTTGGTTATCCCAGTTTAATCGGAACTTGTGTGCTGGTAATTGGAATGCTCCTATATTTCTTATTTCGATAAAATAGTACAATTAGCACCTCAGATGATTGTTAACGCTAATGGATACGAGAGTTGATTAAAAATGAGATGAGGATGCCTTTGTAAGGACATCCTCACTTACTAAGTAATAAGAAGAAAGGATGGATTATAACGAATACTATATATGTTCTTGTTCGACATTGGTTATTTTGGTATGGAGTATATGGATTCTGCGACAAAAGCTGTAACGATGAAATTACACTATTCTCGGATAAAGAAAAAAACATTTTTCTAGGGCATTTTGATCTTTTAACTGAACCTTGTATCATTAACTTATTAAACAACGAACTTGATAAAATAGAAGATAGAAAATTTTGCGATGAAATTGAAAAATTCATAAGAGGAAATAAGGATATTGTTTACAGTTATATATATCCGAGGGATAAAGAGGATCTAGCGTATCAAGTTGACCATTATGCCCCAATAAATGATAAAGGTCATAAACCTACTTACATTTATATGTGGTCGAAGTTATCAAAATATTGGGATACAAATGAAATTGAGAAAAGCATAAAAATACTTGCCATGGATTTTTTTAATTTGGATATTGAAAGAGTGGAACTACTCGAAATACCGACATACGAGGAGACAAAATTATCATTTCAAAGGGATTACGCACCTTTCGTATAACGATTGTACGATTAACAACAGGCTGCCGGCATGATCGGTGGCCCTGTTGCGCTAACGGAGTACGGGAGTTAAATGGTCTAGGGAGAAGTTTGCAGTGGCGCCTGCTTCCTTATTGTCGTTGAAGTAACGGAAAGTGTAGTTCCAATATGTGTTAAAAATGAACAGATGATTATATAAAGTCGATTTATGAGGGGGGTTCCTTTGCATAAGAATAAACTGAAAAGGTCTTCACGTGATAAATCCATACAAGGAGTTTGTGGAGGTATTGCAGAATTCTTTGGCATTTCTTCGTTTAGCATTAGATTAATTTTTATTTTGACAATGCCTGCATCCTTGATTATCTACATTGTTTTGACTAATAGTCTTGATGATAATTCCAGCTTATAAACGGTTTTGATTATTGCAAAGGACAATTAAGTGTGGACATGTTGAACGGGTACGATAGCTGAATAATCGTAAGAGACGGCAGCCAGAAGTGGCTGCCGTTTTCTCTATTAACGGGCAGCATTCAATCGTTTGTTGGTCGGGGGTGCAAAGAAGGCCGCGGGGTGATTCCGCGGCCGACCATTAAGTTCCGTAAACAGAGTAATAATCTTCAGTGATTGTCATATTTGATGCTCACATAGACGAAAACCTTCTTATCCGGACTATAATCATTGTCCGTATGTCCCTTAACTCTCCACTCTGCAGTGTAACCTTCGGGCAACCCGGCAGCACTGTACTCGGTACCATTTGTAAGTATCGTCGTATCTTCCGGCAATCGGTTACCCTCGCCCACGGTCTCCAGACTAAGATCATAATTTTCCCCTTCCGGAGAACCCATGGAGACCTTAACGACCCCATGATAGCCTTTAGGGGGGGTCCAAGATCCACTCAACACTTGGCCTGGAGAAGAAACGTACCCGTAATATAACGAATACTCATAAATAGATCCGCCGTATGAATAAGTTTTGGAATCGGAAAGCTGAAAAGAGACGGGAGCCGTATATGCTGCAGTAGTGGCCGTCACTTCTTTTTTCACACTTTGATTGTCATCGGCATCAACGGCGACCAATGAAAGGAGGTAGGACGTCTTTGGGGACAACCCCTTCACTTCATAGCTGTTCACGTCCCCGCTCAGGGTATCTAGCAGCGTATTGTCTTGGTATACCAAGTATTTGTCTACACCCGTTTCATCCGTCGCCGGATGCCAATTCAGCTGTACGCTGTTATAGGTCACATCGGTAACCGTCAGCACGTCGCCCGAAGGCCACTCTGGCGCTTCAGGACTGGATTCGCCAAGTCCTTGAACTTGTACGGGAGTATAACGCGCTGTCCTTGTTCCATCGCCGAGTTGGCCCGCCCAATTATCTCCCCACACCCAGAAGGTATCATCGCTTTTGACTGCCAAACTATGATTAGAACCTGATGCAATAGCGACTACTGAACTGAGACCCTGTACTTGAACAGGAGTGTAAGAAATCGTATCCGTACCATCTTCGAGTTGGCGAAAGTAAATCTCCCCCCAAGCCCATACGGTTCCGTCGCTTTTGATTGCCAAATTATGATCAAGGCCCGCAGTGACAGCGATTACCGAACTGAGATCTTGCACCTGAACGGGAGTCAATCGATTCTCTTCGGAGTATCCAATGCCTAATTCACCACTGACATTACTTCCCCATGCCCATACGGTTCCGTCGGCTTTGACCGCCAAACTATGCGAACCGTTCGCAGCAATGGCGGTCACCGAATCGAGACCTTGCACCTGAACCGGAACTGAACGATAGTTGAGCCTCGTTCCATCGCCCAATTGGCCAGAAAAATTCAATCCCCACGCCCAGACCGTCCCGTCGCTCTTTAGAGCCAAATTATGATTAAGGCCCGCAGAGATTGCGACTACCGAACTGAGACCTTGCACCTGAACGGGAGTCAAACGATTATTTGTGGTCCCGTCGCCCAATTGGGCGACGTCATTCCTTCCCCACGCCCATACGGTTCCGTCCTCTTTAAGAGCGAGACTATGACCCCATCCTGCAGCTACGGCAACCACCTCTTCGAGGTCTTTTACCTGAATGGGAGTCAATCGTACATTTGTAGTCCCGTCGCCCAGTTCACCGTTCCAATTCGAACCCCACGCCCATACGGTCCTGTCATTTTGGAGAGTGAGAGTATGAGCGCTCCCTCCTGCAACCATCGTTACACCCGATTTCGAACTCTCTGCTTCCACTATGGAAACGGACTCGGCGGCGGCTGCCTGAAAGGGCAGAAGCAGCGTCAGCATCAGAAACCCGTAAACCAAAAGCATAAACCGTAGTTTCATCAATCTTCACTCCTATCTTTGATCTACCTTGAATTTACCATATTACGGAAATCTATTGATCTGCCCGTTGCACTATTAATCTAGTGCAATTATCATAACAGAGGGAAAAGAAGCATTTTGGACGCATGGAAATTGGCAGTCTTGAAAATAGCTTAGAAGCGCATATCCAACATCGGGACTAAGGCATGGACATTCTTTTAGTTGGGTCATTGCTAACGGGTAAGTTGAATCAGATCAGTGAGCAGACCGCCGCGGTAGCTGCTTCTATTTCTTTGCAGTAACTGGCAGGATAGGGTGAAACTATAACCAAATTGTATGCTAAAAGAATATCTGAGAAGATTGAGAAAATCGGAAAATAAAGGAACGGTCTTTATGATAAAGAAGCAACTTCAACTTGAAGAATCATTACTCTTAAAGGAACAACTAAACTCTCTTTGGAACATTTTAGATTATTATTGGTATCCTTTGGCTCAAACGAATAGAGATGATGTAATTGCGTTTGGCTTTCCTTATATAAACGATGAGTTAAAGATTGATTTTTTGAAAAATGGTCTTATTAGACATGGAGTTACAGACATTTATGAATATTGGGCAGGAAAAGAACATTGCTATGAAAATGCTTTAACCCAAGACGCAAAACAGCTTTTCTGGAACAGTGACCCATACTTTTTTGAATGTTACAACGAAGGTTTCTGGTTTTCGAAGCAAATGGATTGGATTATTTATTTTACTCATGAGGAAACATGTACAATTGGCGGAGAATGGTTGGTAACGAAAGTAAAGCAAGAATGGAAAGACTGGAATAGAAACATAAAGTGGGACACAAAGAATGATAAATCATCCAACTAACGGGACACGATAGCGCGGCGATGGAACCGATCCATCGCTTTTTTGCTTTTGGCACGCATCACTGAACGATCTGGCAGGTTAGTTTAATGTATTTGTTACTTTCTTGTTCCCATATATATGGTACTGTGAGTTGGGGGGGATAGGAAATGAAAACAACAAAGCAGTTAGTGTCAGTTCTTAATTTGTTAATAATATTTGTCGTTATATCTGCCTGCTCCATATTACTTAACGAAGAACAGATGGTTAAGGATATTATCGATGAACGGGGATATGAAACGACAATTAGTGAACGTGGAGTTTCATTTCAACTTCCATTAAAGGAAGAATGGATTCCTGATGAAGAAGGGGAAATATTGCTTAACCATGTTGTCATTGAAATGCATAGTACAACAATTGTTTTAGAAAAAGTCAATAAACTCGGTGATGAAATAATATTCGAGTTTGGTGCCAAAACCCATGCGATAGAGAATCCTTCAAGAGGCGAGCTTTTGCATCTTTATGAAAAGAATGATGATTTAACATATAAATCCGAGTCAGGAGGATGGGTTTATTTGGATAAAAACAGGGAGAATATTTCAGACGAAATAAGCAATGGGGGAGCTGGGCAGGCTCCCTTTGAAAACCGATTTTGGTTCAAACTTCATGAGAATTATACAGGGCTTATTAAGGAGGGGCTAATAATGGAGTTTTCAGGTTTTTTCCTTTATAACTATGAAAAGCTAAGAGAAGGGGACGATAGTTCAGCTCCAAAGGGGTTGTCACGCAGTAGCCCCTTCGCTCAGCTAACGGCAGGATTGTTTAGTGATTACCCCGAAATAGGATAATAATGATGGGGTATTAGTAACCAGCGAAGAGGTGTTTTAATGTCCGAATATTCTCAAATACAGACTTACATCAAGAGTAACCCGGAAATTTTCAAGGACGTTATAAAGCAATTTGCTGAAGTATTAAACTCTCTGGGGCTTGATTCTAAATACTTCACAACAGAACAGGATTGGGAACTCTTACATACTCTGTGGGTTGGTGGTGAAGCGGAAGAACAGCTTTTTAATAATGATGGTTATCAACTTCATATTCGCCCATATGTGACAGGGTGGGCCCCAGAGGAAAGAAAAGAACTCCAAGATATTTGGTTAGAAGTTAGTTTACTATTCTTGACAGTAGATATTGAAAATCGAATTGGACAGCTAAAAGATGAACACAAAGCCCTCATATGGGTAATGATTAATAAATTTTCAAAAGAGTTTAAAGAAAGCGGTGTGTACTTCACAAACGAAGCTACGGATGGAAGACCTTGGGAAGCATTAATATGTGGAGAAAAAGAAGGCATGTGGGAATTTGATGCAGCCATCCTGCCTAGATATTTGTCTCATAAATATGAGGTTTATCCTACTGAAATGTTCTTTAACATTAATGAAAACACAATTTTTGTTGCTAGGAAGTCTCTCTGGAAAAGTGAACCTTGGTTGAAAATTGATTAAGCTAAACGGGTACGATAGTTCAATACCGAAGGGCTACCGCATGGCAGCCCCCGGTACTTTGGTTTAACCATGAGGAGTAGTTTGCTGCCGCGGCAACTACTCTTTATTGCGTTATTAAGCTATTTGGCGGGATAATTTAGTAGTTACCTTGAATTTATGACATAGGGTTTGATGATCCTGGTTGAACAAGATATCCCAGAGGAATTTAACTCACATAAATGGTACAAGTAATAACTGAATTTTGTGCTAGATCATTAAAGGGAGGAAACTAATGGATTCAATTGTTATTACACCATTCGTCGGAATAGGTCCTTTTAAATTAGGAATGAGTGAATCGGAGGTAAAAGAAACATTTGTAACTCATGCCCACTGGCGTAGGGCCAATCAAGCTTATAATGAAAGTATTATGGAAGAGCTATTCGTGAATTTTGAGTATGATTCGAATAATAAAGTGAAGTTTATCGAGGTGGTAAACCCAGCATATGCTGGACTTTTCCATATTCCATGTCTTTATAATGGCATAGATGTGTTTACAACGAAGACCGACGAATTGGTTTTTGAGATTGATAAAGACACCAAATACATCAGAGATTCCGAATCAGAATTGGGATACATGTATATTTTCCCAGAACGCCAACTCACTTTTTGGAGAGAAGGTGTTATTACGGAGGAAATCATGAACTCAGAGGAGTTTTTAGAAATGCCGCCTGAAAACCAGGAACTTGAGAAGAGGTATTTCTACTTTACAACGGTTTCTATTGCTGTACCAGGATACAGATAGCGACGGCAGCCGGTCAGATCGATCGACTGTTTGTTGCTAAAACCAGCTAATATCTTGTCAACATTTTTCTCTTAAATTAAGTTGGCAATGGCAGTATACTAAAAATAGGCGTGCTAAAGAACCTTCTCTGCATTTGCTGGAAGGTTTTTCGTTTGAATGATAAATATGCTAATTAAGCTAAGTCGACAAAGGTTTCTTGCTTCACTAATAATGCATAAATCCAGTGCAGAAGCTTGTAAACACACGCAATCAGAGCAACGCGATAAGGCTTTCCTGATTCACGCTTCTTGTCGTAAAACTCACGTAATCTCTTACTGCCTGTTTTCCTAAGACCGCACAAAACGGCGAGATACAAGGCGTGTCGTAGCTTCTTTGAACCACGTTTGGTAATGCGATTGCTGGTCGCTGTGAACTTACCTGAAGCGTAAACACTAGGGTCAATCCCTGCGAAAGCAACCAGCTTTTTAGCGTGATTAAACCGATGGATCTCCCCGATCTCAGACAGAATCGTTGCAGCGATTTTGCCTCCTATACCGGGTATCGATTGGATAATCTGATACGCTTCAACTTCTTCAGCAAGAGCATCAATCTGACTTCGTAGGTGGGAAAGGTGCTCTTGGTACTGAAGGAGTAAATCGATGTATAACGCTAAGCTTATCAGATGGCTGCTATAGCTTACTTTCTGAAAAGGATTGTTTGCTGCAGCTGCAACGATAAGAATTGCTTTTTCTCCAGCCCAGCGATCAGAGCGACTTGGGCAGAGGCATGAAATTGCATGGGCATATTCGCTTCTCCAGCAACTAGATAGGCTGTAGGAGTCGTAAATTGCTTAAGAAGTTGTAGCGAAACTCTTGAATAGAGATCACCGAAGATACCTCTGTAGTCCGGGAAGACCTGATCTAAGACGGCTTGGAACTGCAGTTTTACCTGTACATACATTTGCGTAAGAGAGTCATACTGACGTGTTAAATGTCTAAGATTCAATAATTGAACGCCACGTTGTTTATGGTCTTCAAATTCCTCTTTGTAATACAGTTCACATAGCCGAAAGGCATCAACCGCATCTGTTTTCACTTTGCGTAGACTTGATTTCTTGGCTTGATGTGAAATGAGAGGATTTACGACTAAGAACAAAATGCCGTGTTCCTCTA
The DNA here is from genome assembly GCF_000422465.1 of Paenibacillus harenae DSM 16969. Taxonomy (GTDB): domain Bacteria; phylum Bacillota; class Bacilli; order Paenibacillales; family Paenibacillaceae; genus Pristimantibacillus; species Pristimantibacillus harenae. The sequence continues at coordinate 12,283 of NZ_AULV01000026.1, forward strand.
GATACTGGATGACGGCCTGGTGATAGTGTCCCGTGGATTCCAAAATAACAATCGGGGCTTGTTCAGCTTTAATCTGCACGTCGGTAATGACGTCTAGAAGCTGCATAAGACCATTTTGGTTGTGCTGAATATGCGAGATCTGTTCGTCTCAACCAGCTTAAACATGGTTTCTACAAGTAGGGGGCGATCAGTTTTAGCGACGGGTTACGGACCCAGGGGAACGACCGATCTGCCCCGGCTACTGACAAATACACCACCAAAATAAAAAGTGGTCAACCAGTAATAACTGGCTGACCTCATAATACGACGGAGAACGATAGCTTCATAACAAAGATCAAAACAGGCTGCCGGTGATAAACTCGGTGGTTTGTTGTGCTAATGGGCAGCATAGTTAAAAAGATATCCTTTCTGTTATTAATATGACACAAGGTGACATATTAAAGGTCTATAATAGGTGGTAGATCAACGAAAGGAGTAACAAATCATGAAACGAAGAATAATTTTAGATTTAGCTGTTACTTTAGATGGGTTTATTGAAGGGAAAAATGGGGAAGTTGATTGGTGTATTATGGACTCTGAGATGGGGTTTATTGATTTCTTAAATCAAATTGATACTATTTTTTATGGAAGAAAAAGCTATGATTTATGGGGACAATTTACTCCAGAAAATGAACATACTGATTCTGAAAAAGAAATTTGGGGATTAGTTCACAGTAAAGAGAAATATGTGTTTTCGAGGACACAAAAAGGGACTGATAATAAAGCAATATTCATAAATGAAAATATTCTTGAAGAAGTAAATGAATTAAAGACTAAGCCCGGTAAAGACATCTGGCTTTATGGTGGAGCAAGTCTGATAACGACTTTTATCAATTTGGGGCTTGTTGATGAATTTAGATTATCTGTTCACCCAGTTATTTTGGGAGAAGGAAAACCGTTATTTATTGATATAAAACAGAGGTTGAATTTAAAAATGGTTAATACAAGAACGTTCTCCTCTGGCGTTGTGCAACTAATCTATCATTTGAATGGGAAATAATATTGCACATTCCAATGATCATCGGGAACGGCAGTCGGCATGAAGCTGGCTGCCGTTTTTTAAGCTAACGGGCAGCTTCAGTATTCAGGTCCTGGTGTGAGGTATTGCGAATTATTTCTAAAGTATAGACAAGGGTTAATTTATTGGTTAATGAATTATTAGTACGATCGCGCTAAATTTTTATCCATGAATACTAAATCCTGCCTATTTATTCGGATTGAGGCTGTCCGCTTCATTGCATATAATGAAGGTACTACCCTTCGGGGAGATCGTTAAGGGAGGCCGCGATGAACGAGACCGCATTTGACGAACCATTATTTACAAGCTTGAAGCCGGGCTTAACCTCGTTCTGTTACCGAATGCTAGGCTCCATGGACGATGCGGACGATGCCGTTCAGGAGACGAGTATTCGGGTCTGGCAGAGCTGGAGCACGTTCAGACAGGATTCCTCGTTCAAAACTTGGGTCTATCGGATTGCCTCCAACCTGTGCTTGGACAAGCTGAGACAATCCAAACGCCGCGCGCTTCCCGTTGACCTGTTCGACCCGGCCGTCGCCATCGTCGAGCCGCGCGACACTCTGCCGGACTCTGCCTGGATCTGGCCGTCTCCCGACTTTGGGGGCAATCCGGAGGATCGGCTCGTCCGCAGAGATACCCTTCAACTGTGCTTCATCGCTCTCCTGCAGACCTTGCCTCCGCGGCAGCGCGCGGTACTCATTTTGAAGGATGTATTTGAATGGTCCTCCAAGCAGATCGCGGAAACGTTGGCGATGTCGCCGGCAGCGGTGAACAGCGCCTTGCAAAGAGCCCGAGAGACGATGGACCGGGCGCAGCTTCGCTCGGATGAGCTCAGCAGCATGGACGTTCAACCGGAGCAGCATCTGCTGTCCCAGTATGTGGAGGCCTTCGAGCAATTCGATATTGCTGCGCTCGTCGCGTTGTTCCACGAGGAAGGCTGCATGTCGATGCCGCCCTTCGAGATGTGGATCCGCGGCAAGGAAGATTTGTCCGCCTTCTATTCGCTTACTCGCTGGCATTGCGAAGGTTCGCGATTTGTGCCCATTACGGTGAATGGCGGTTATCCGGCGTTGGCCCAGTATATGCCGGGCAAAGAGGGCTCTGGCCTGGTACCCTGGGGCATCCACGTCATCGAAACCAAAGAAAATCAAATCCTGCACGTTCAAAACTTCATTCATACGCCATTATTTTCGCGATTTGGGCTGCCTGAGCGAATTGACCAATGAATTTCGTCATTGGCTTACGTCTATATCATTGAGAATAACCAAACGACGAATATCATGAGAGAGGTGTCTATTTAAAATGGAAACGAGTCAACCGACGAAAGTAACCGTGCAAGCCGTCATTCAAGCGCCTGTCGAGAAGGTATGGCGCTATTGGACCGAGCCGGATCACATCACGAAGTGGAATCAAGCGTCCGAGGACTGGCATGCGCCGAGAGCCGAAAACGATCTGCGGGTCGGCGGCAAGTTTCTGACACGGATGGAAGCGAAGGATGGCAGCATGGGCTTTGATTTTGGCGGCGTCTACGATGTCGTGAATCGGCATGAGGCGATCGGCTACACCATGGAAGACGGAAGAAGAGTGGATATTGCTTTCGTCGATCAAGGGAATGAGACGAAGGTCATTGAAACGTTCGACGCGGAAAGCTCCAATCCCGTCGAGTTCCAGCAAGCAGGCTGGCAAGCGATCATGGACAATTTCAAAGCCTATACCGAACAAAACTAATCATCGCGAAGAAGACGCCGGGGAAGATGCCCGGCGTCTTTCTTTTTGAACCCTAGTACGAGCGTGCTCTCTGTTAGCCTTAACCTTGTGCCGCATCCATGTTCATGTAGTTAATGGCCCACAGATGGCCGTCCAAGTCCACGAAGCCCCAATGATACATGGACCCATGATCTTCAGGTTCAGCGTGCAATTTCCCGCCCAAGGAGACCGCGGTATTCACGATTTCATCGACCTTTTCCCGGCTCTCGAAGGCCAATGCGGTCGTCATCTGCGCATACTTGCTCGTATCGACGGATTCCTTCTCCGTGAGCGTATTAAAGAATGCTTGATTGATCAGCATGACCTGCAGGTTGTCGCCGATCATGATGGCTACCGAATTCTCGTTCTCGGGGAATTGCGGGTTGAGCTCGAATCCGAGTCCGGTGAAGAACGCTTTCGATTGTTCTACGTTTTTTACAGGCAGGTTGAAGCTCGTGAATGCGGACGTTAATGCCATTTTCAAAACACCTCTTCGTCAAATTAGTTTGTGTTCATTTATGCCTTCGTTTATATAGACGACAGCCGATCCGGGAATTCATCGGTCTCATAGATTCGGAAGCGTAAATTTTGAAAAATAACTTGGTATTGAGTTCGGATACCCGCCATTCCCGTATATTACGGACAATAGTAAGGGGTTGGATTTATGAGAATAAGATTGATTTTTGTGCTAATCTTGCTATCACTGTTCACGGCTTGCACCGCTAATAGCAACGAAGGTGGGTCAGAGGGATCCGAAGATGTAGTCAGTGAAGGGTGCCCATATAACGGGGCGATCGTAGAGGTGAAATATCAGAACGAGATTCCATTTGAAGAAATTACAGAAATCTGGTCTGACAATGGTTGGCAGATACCTAATCCCGAAGCAGATGGACATACCGTTGTTGGGGTGATATCGGGTACTTTTGAGGGAAGTAAATGGATAACCACAAGTGCGTATAAGACAAAGGAAATTACAATTATTTCAGTATGGGTAAACCAAGAAATAGATAAAAACAAGCATGATAAGCAAGTTTCAAAAGCGAATTCTTATATGGATAAAATAGAATCCATTCTCGATAAGAAATATCCAACTAAAGGCGAGAGAACATCAAAGATTAACTCGGGTTGCATACAAGATTAAATGATATCAAGGTGGCTTCGTTGTGCTAATGGGTACGATTGTGCAATGACAACAGGCTGCCGGTAGGAAACAGCAGCCTAATTGAGTAATCGGGGGCAGGCATGATGTACTAGTTTAAACAGATAGGATGTAATTGACATGAAGCTTACAAAAAATCAGACTTTATTTGGGGTTATGCTTAGCTTATCAGCCCCTTACCTTGTTTTCCTGATAGTCGGGTATATTATTACGAAGCCGTCTGAGGATTTTCAGTATCAAGACAGTTACTTTGTAATTTTCCATCTCACGTGGACTATTTATCTAGTTGGAGCTATTTTTACTTTTTTACTGTATGCGCTTTGTGTCATAGTAGTAAGAAAAATACGGAAAAAGTAGGATAGTTTTATAATTTCAAATAGGTTAACATACCGCATTGTCGAGCAACGGTAGCTGAATTAGCGCCTTGATAGAGATGCAGTCGACTATTGAGCTAACGAAAACAATAGTTCAATAACGAGGGTTGCCACATGGCATCCTTTTCTCAGCTATAAGGGACACGATAGTTAAACATAAAGGGTTTCACATATTAGCCATGCATAATATGTGAAACCCCTTAGTTCATTTGATTTTCTTAAAATTAGGTCTTGATAAGCGATGGTGTAGCCTGCGAGTGATAAAGTTTTAGACTATCGATGGCATTAAGTGAAATGAGGAACTAAATTGTCTAGCATCCCCCCTTATAGGGACTTCGTACTTCCGTTCCTTCAGATACTAAATGATCGAGAACTCTACACTATAGATGGAATAATAAATAATTTAGTTATTTTGTTTGGGCTATCGGAGGAAGATATGAAAGAAATGGTTAAGTGCGGAAGACAATATACATATAAAAATCGAATTATTAACGCAAGAACTTCCCTATTAAGAGATGGATATATTCAGTATGATGGAGAAAAAAATATATTGATTACTGATAAAGGAAGTCAGTTTTTAAAGAGTCAGACATTGCTAACGGATACAAGAGCTCAGCGATAGAATCGATCCATCACTTTTTCTGCATTTATTACGGCGGGCCGCCTAATATATGCGGCTTGGTTGTGAAGGAGGCGAATTTTATGCTCTATATATTTAGCGGGTTGCCAGGCACCGGGAAGTCCACGTTATCATCGGCTTTGGCTAGAGAGTTTCAGGCTACGTATCTCCGGGTCGATATCGTGGAACAAGCTATGCGGGTTGCTGGGACGTGGGCAGATGGACCCGCGGGTTACATCGTGTGTTATGCGATTGCATCGCAGAATCTCCGGCTGGGACTCGATGTGATAGCAGATACGGTCAATCCCATCGAAATAACGCGCCAAGATTGGCGCAACGTAGCGGAATCTCTTGGAACTCCGTTTGTGGAAATCGAAGTAATCTGCTCAGACGATCGTGAACATAGGCATCGAATCGAAACGCGTGTAGCCGATATTCCCGGCTTTGCTTTACCTACATGGGAGCAGGTTAGGAACAGACAGTACGATATTTGGGACCGTGAACACATCGTTATCGACACAGCTCACCAAACTGTGGCCGAAAGTCTGAAGACGTTGCGCGAACGGTTGGATCGGGAGCGTAAGAAGTTTAGTTGATTCCAACGGAGACGGAGATTCAGGGCAACATGCTGCTAGCATCAATGGCAGCCTGTTGAGGTATCGGGCAGGAGAGTTGACACTTGTTTTGATAACGGAGAGCAATTAGTATAATAAAAAACAAAGGTCCATCTAGCGGGTGATCGCCTTTAAGAAAGGGAGTATCTATGCAAATAGAATCGCTTATTTATAGCGATAAGTTGTGGCAAGTCGTTGCTGAGTATGCGCAGAATTGCTCATGGAAAGCTGGGTCCACTTTAGCGAAACAAATGAAAGAATGCCATTTTTCAGACTGGGAAAGAGTTTTTGCAGCACTTGATGGTGATCACATTGCTGGTTATTGCACTGTAGCAAAAACCGACTGCATACCTGATATTGCCTATACACCTTATATAGGGTTCGTGTTTGTGGAAGAGCAGTACAGAGGCAAGCGATTAAGCGAAAAGTTGATTTTATCTGCCTTGACATACGCAAAGGAACTGGGTTTTGATAAGGTATACCTTGTCAGTGACCATGTTAATTTGTACGAAAAATATGGTTTCGTGAAGATAGATGAGAAAGAAGCACCTTGGGGAGCAATGGAGACCATTTTTATGCACCTGACGTAACGTGCTGCCATAGCAAAGGGCCACCCTCAAAGGATGGCCCTAAAACTTGCCGTTATAGTAGTAAAGACCGCATTGTTCCATTTCCTCAGAGTTTCAAAGAGCTACTGGCCATGCACGCAGATACGATGAAAAAGAAGCAAGCGGCCTATATGTTTGAGTCCTCATGGAAGAAAAAGTACACAGACAGGGGAATCCGCAAGATTTTGGCTAAATATTCAGTGGAGGCCAATGCCAATATATTTATCCAAATTCCGCCGCGATAAAAGACAGAGACAGCCGTACCTTCCACCCACGTCCCCATAATCGAATTGATGTGCCCAAGAGCAGGGTACCTGAATAGTCACTGAATATTTGCGATTTGATCAGACTCCCAGATCGCGTAGGGCCTAACTTGCTTGCTCACGGCGATCCGATACATCGCGTAGGCAACTTGGCCTGCTCCAATCGGCTTGTATTTGCGCAGAGGACCGACCATGAACAGGGAAAGAAACGGGAAGAGGAGTATTCCCGCTTTTTCCTTGATCCGAAATTCTTTTCGCTTTCCCAGAAGGAGTGAAGGGCGGAACACGTGGTACTGATCGAAACCGACCGCGGCCAATACTTCCTCCGCTTCTCCTTTGACCCGACCGTAATAGATGCGGGAGATCTTATTAGATCCTATTGAATTGACGATTCATATAAAGCAAAAATAATTCAGCAAACGCTACAGGATAGTTCAACAATATGGGGTTTACATATTAGTTATGTGTAATATGTAAACGGATTTTTCAATTTTAGGTCTTGATAAGCGATGGTGTTGCCTGCGAGTGATTTATAGAACATACTGTTGGATGAAAAAAGTATCTAACGGGCAGTAATGATCGGGATACATTCAAGTTATAATAATGAAATACAAGCCATAAGAAGTTTGTTGTCGTCGGCGAAGGAGAGATGCTGATTTGAAGAAAAATATCATCGAATACTGTTTAAAGAAGAAAGGTGCGACTAAAGATTATCCCTTTGGACCCGATCCGTTGGTGATCAAAATTGCAGGTAAAATGTTCGCGCTTATTTTTGAGGATAAAGGGGATAATTTTCTCATAAACTTAAAATGTGACCCGGTGATTGCGGAAAACTTGAGAGAGCAACATGAGACCGTTCGACCAGGGTATCACATGAACAAAAAGCACTGGAATACAATTACGATCGATGGTTCCTTGCCAGAGTCAGATGTCTTTGTAATGATTGACCACTCTTACGATTTGGTTGGCAAAAATCTTCCTAAGAGCCTCAGAGAATCTATTCTGGAAAAGGACTAGCTGATCAATGGTGTATCAACTGACCGGGACGGCAATGGGTATTGTTAAAATGAAGGTGAAAAGAGTTTGCCGATTCTAAGCATCTCTTTAAGGAAACAGCGGAAGTCTAGGAATTTTTTCCATCCTAGGCTACCGCTGTTTCTTTTTTGGAAGTGATTCTAAAGCTTGAACTTCCAAGAACTAGTCCTTTTATACTGGGAATCGTGTTATGACATCGTCATATGCTTCCTGAGCAACTGTTATCGCGAGACGTGAATGTATCTCTAAGGATTTTCGGCTTTCGTGGCCGCTATATGGTTGAATCAGTGCATTGTCAATCCCTTGACGTTTAAGCCAGGCTAGAAGGTAATGTCTGAATTTATGTGGTGAAATATTGCGTTCAAGACCGGCGAGCTCAGAATACTTGGTTATTAATTTCCTTATCCCTCTATCAGCAATTATAGCATAGATTATCGTTCTGTTATTGATCAAATCAGTAGGACAAGATAGTGAATTTCCGTTTCCATTTACATAAATGGAACTTTATACCACAGGGGAACGTTTTACAATATATGTTGATATGCGTATGCTAAGACACATGTGAGATTGTTGACAGTTACAAAATATTGATGCAGACGCCGTTGTCGCTAACAACCACGCCGAAAGCAATCGTGATACAAAGCCCCCCAATACAAAATTTTTTTTTGGGAGGATTGACATCATAAGGTCGATAGGATATATTTGTTACATACCAACCGAATGTATGAAAGGAGAGAGCGAATGGCAAGAAATAAATATCCGGAAGAAACAATCAACCAAATCCTAACCGTGGCTCTGAACCTGTTCATACAAAAAGGATACGAGCAGACCTCCATTCAGGATATCATTAATGAACTGGGCGGGCTGACAAAAGGGGCGATTTACCATCACTTCAAGTCAAAGGAAGAGATCATGCAGGCCGTTACCGACCATATGTTCAAAGGTGTTGACGAGATACTGTCCGGCATCCGGGACGACAAGGGGCTAAACGGCCGGGAGAAGCTCCGCAAGATTTCCCGCGTCTCTCTCGACAATCCCGCCCAAAACGAAATAGCATCGGCGGCACCGAACCTTTTGCGCAATCCAAAGCTGCTGGTAGCCCAGATCGAGCACATGATAGAAAAAGCCATACCTGTCTATATCCAGCCCATCATCGAACAAGGTATGCGAGATGGCTCGATCCGTACCGGCTATCCTAGGGAGCTTAGCGAAGTGTTGTTGATTCTCACTAACGTTTGGCTAAACCCAGCGGTCATCCAAGCTTCGCCCGAAATGATGTTGCGCAAGGTAAGGCTTTTCGATGAAATATTGAAAGGCCTGGGACTTGACCTGTTCGATGAGCAAATGTTTCAACGATACGAGGAACTGTTTCGTTTGTCAGCAAGAGAAGTCAGCAAAGAAAACTAAACTGCCGAAAGGCAGTATATTTTCAAACCTATTCATACCATCGGTTGGTATGAATAGGTGGTCCGGGTTCAAAGCGCTTGTTAGAAAACTAATTATAAGGAGATGTGAATGTTATGAATCAGACAATGACCTCCCGTTCGCTGGAACGGCAAATGGTGACCAACTTTAGTGGAAGCAACCTGGCGAAGAGCGACTTAGCAGGCGTTACGGCCCGTAAAGGACAGTTTAACGGCAGCGCGCTGCACGGTTCCGATTTTTCGGACGCAGATTTGACCGGCAGTACGTTTAAGAGCAGCGACGTACGCGATGCCAATTTTGACGGCGCGAATCTGACGGACTGCAGCCTATCCGCCCTTGACCTGTCGAATGCAAGCTTCAACAAGTCGATCCTTGTGCGCACCAACTTCAGCAGCGCGAATCTTAACGGAGCCCAATTCACGGGCGTAAGGCTGACCGACGTCACGTTAACGACGACCGATCTTAAAACAACGATATTTGAAGGCTGTTTATTTGACGGGGTTGACTTCAAGTACTCCGATCTGAGCGGGCAGCGTTTCGACGGACAGACGTTTATCGGCGTTAAGTTTGGCCGAGCGGCATTAAGCAACGCTTCGTTCAAGGGCGCTACATTAAAAAATGTTTCTTTCCACCCGGGGTTTACTTTGACTAAGAAGTACTATCGCTTGATCAAAACCATCTGCTTTGACGGCGCGACGATGGATAAACTGACATTTGCTGCGCTCAAAGGCATGGAAGCCAATTTGTCAAAAGTTACAGTCATTTAAGGGAGCTTGTTAACAATAGGACTGATAAAAAAGTAAAGCGAGGGAAACGAAATGAAAAAGATGATGGAACAAAGCAACAGAGGCTTCTCCGAAACAGGTCTGCGCAGAATGCGCGACGTGCTGGCACGGCATGTCGAGTCCGGGAAGATTCCTGGGCTCGTTGCCCTGGTCAGCCGGAACGGCGAGACGCACGTCGAAGCGATCGGCACGATGCGCCATGATGGCGGCGCGCCGATGCGCCGGGACACGATCTTCCGGATGGCGTCCACTTCCAAAATGGTCGGGGCCGCGCCGGTGATGATCCTTCTTGACGAGTGCAAGCTGCATCTGGACGACCCAGTAGACAAATGGCTGCCAGAACTCGCCAACCGGCAGGTGCTGAAGCGACCCGACGGTCCGATGGACGAAACCGTGCCGGCGCGGCGGCCGATCACCGTGCGAGACCTGTTGACCTCCACGTTCGGGCTCGGAGTGGATATGACGTTGATGGGTTCCCCGATCCAGAACGCGATCTTCGAGAATGGATTATTCGACACGCCAGGGCAGGAGATGCCCGAGCCGGATGAGTGGATGCGCCGCCTGGGCACACTCCCACTGAGCTACCAGCCGGGAGAGCGGTGGCAGTACCACATCAGCAACGAAGTACTTGGCGTACTCGTTGCCAGGGTCACGGGTCAAACATTCGAGACGTTCTTACGCGAGCGTATCCTTGATCCGCTGGGGATGAAGGACACCGGCTTCCACGTGCTCGCCAACAAGATTGACCGGTTGCCGCCCGCCTACATCCCCGATCCGCAAACCGGAGAGTTCAACGTGTGGGACGAGGCGGCAGGCGGACGCTACACCCAACCTCCGGCGTTCCAAGCAGGAGGCGGTGGGCTGCTCTCGACCGTCGACGATTATCACGCGTTTTTACGGATGCTGTTGAACCAAGGAATGCACGGGACTGAACGGATCCTGTCCCGGCCCGCCGTCCAGTTGATGACCACCAACCACCTTACGCCCGAGCAACAAGCTTTCCGAGACGACTTGGCAAAAAACAACGTTCATTTGTCGCATGGCCAAGGGCAGCACGGCGGTTGGGGCTTCGGGATGGCGGTGCGCACCTATCGCGGCGACTACGCGTCCATCGGTCAGTTCGGCTGGGACGGCGGAAGCGGCACCTCGGCGTACGCCGACCCGGACAAACAGCTCAACGGAATCCTGCTCACCCAGGTCGGGATGTCTACTCCGGACCCAGCGCATCTTATCCACGACTTCTGGACCATGGTCTATCAGGCAATTGAAGACTAACACCGAGCCCGCGCCTGGTACGTACGCCATCAACCCACGACTCCCAACGGTTAGCCCCCTGACGGCCGCGTGGCATATATCTTTGCCATGAGTGCGTATAAAAAGCGGGTGTAAGAATATCTCTACAAATGGGAAACATGTGACCCAAGACGGCTCGCGAGGCTATGGCTTCACGGGCTGTTTTCTTTGCTCTTGTATACGGTTAAGCATAAAAGTTCTTGTCATCCGACAACAACTGTCAGAGGACAAAATCATATATGCATAAGAAACCGCGTAAATCGCGGTTTTTTTGTTTAAAGGATACAAGTTCTTGTCCAAATCCGAGGACAAGAACTTGTATCGTTACCCGAACGGAGACAAGTACTTGCAGTCATAACCGTCAAGGTTGCTTAACGGAGCTTTGATTCCGATGTTACAAATCAGAGCCTTACATCGTTATATGTGCAAAACATAAAGGGAGTTGAGGAACAATGAACGATTTGACATGAATCATTTTCGGAAGAAGCTTTTCAAGGCTTACCGTGTTGCTGTGATCATTATGATTACATTAACAAGAAAATTTCTTTTAAATAAAGAGGAGGAATAATTAAAATGGCAAATATTTTATTCGTTAAAGCTAACGATCGGGATCAATCCATCAGCTTAAAGCTCTACGACGCTTTCGTAAGCGCGTATCGGGCGAAAAATCCGAGCGACAATATTACGGAATTAGACCTTTTCGAAGTGGAGCTGCCTTACTACAACGGCGAAATGTTTTCGGGCATTATCAAGCTTGCCAACGGTGGTGAACTCACGGCCGAGGAACAAAAAGCAGCCAATATCGCTAATGGCTACACAGATCAATTTCTTGCAGCTGATAAAGTCGTATTCGCGTTCCCTCTTTGGAATTTTACGATTCCGGCTCAATTGTTGACCTACCTGTCCTATCTAAGCCAACCGCGCAAAACCTTCTCTTATTCGGCACAAGGTCCGGTAGGGACGCAAGGAGATAAGAAAGTCGTGCTTCTTAACGCAAGAGGTAGCGTTTACTCCGAAGGCCCGCTGGCTCAAAAGGAGATGTCTGTGAACTACGTGAAAAGCATGCTAGGTTTTTGGGGAATCACAACTATTGAAACGGTTATCGTAGAAGGCCACAATCAATTCCAAGATCGTGCTCAGCAAATCATCGAAACCGGCTTAGCTGAAGCAGCAAAAGTAGCATCCGGATTCTAAATTCACTACAATCATAACACTATGCCGCCGTCATTGGCGGTATAGTGTTCAAACGACATAAAATAGTAATAGCAAAGGATGAGAAAAATATGATCTTAGTTACGGGTGCCACAGGCTCGGTAGGCCGTGAAGTAGTACGGTTGCTGCATAAGGACGGTTTTAAGGTACGGGCGCTCAGCCGCAGTCCGGAGAAGACGAATTTTCCTGCAGGAGTTGAGGGGGTAGCAGGAGATCTCATGAAGCCTGAGACTTTTCCCGCGGCTTTAGACGGTGTGGAAAAAGTATTTTGGATGTTACCGCTAACCGCCGACTTTAACTTCCCTCGGATCGCCCGGCAGTCCGGGGTTCGTCATATCGTACTGCTTTCAGCGGCAACGGTCGAAATTGGAGTAGAAAACGCCATTGCGCGACTCCACTTAAATGCCGAGCAGGCAGTCCGGGAATCGGACGCGTCCTGGACATTCCTGCGGCCCAACGGCTTCATGACCGATGCGTTCCGATGGAAAGATTCGATCAGGTCCGAGGGGGGTGTCCGGTTACCGTTTGGCGACCTCAGCATTCCAATCATCGATTCGCGGGACACTGCCGCCGTTGCCGCGAAAGCTCTAAGCTCAGACGGATATGAAGGGAAGATTTATACGTTAACCGGACCTGAATCGCTAACTCGTAGACAACAAGTGCGTATACTTGGCGAAGTATTGGGGCGAGATATCGGGTTTGAATCGATTCCGGACGATATCGCACGTGAACACTTACTTCGACATATGCCTGCGGAAATGGTTGACGCTCTTTTTGATCTGTCTAAGCAAGGTCAAAGATTCTCTAAGGTGCTTCCTACAGTGGAAGAAGTAACCGGCCGGACACCTCGAACCTTCAAACAATGGTCGATCGATCATTCCGAGGCTTTTCGGTAAAGTTTCGCGAACAAATAGATCTTATAAAGATATACAAAGGTGATCCCACCGTAATCAATCAACAATTGACTTACTGGAATTCTCGGCAATAATCGCTGCATAAAGGTGCCGAAAACTATAACTATTGCAATTGGGAACGCCTGCATGCTTCAATTGATACAAAGAGACCAAGAATTTGCATTACTTTTACAGGAAAAGGTGAGACGGCGAATGGAGGAACTGTACGATCAATATAGAGCGCTGCTGTTCACGCTGGCTTATCAGTTGACAGGCTCTGCGGCAGACGCGGAGGATGTGGTGCAGGACGTATTCTTTAAGGCCTGCGTCGTACATCCCGAACGTCTGGAGGAACCGAAGGCTTATTTGTGCAAAATGGTAACCAATCGCTGTCTCGATATGCAGAAGTCTGCGCGCAGGAGGAGGGAAGTGTACGTCGGTCCTTGGCTTCCCGAACCGATTCGGACGCCGGAGGCGGATACGCTCGAAGCGGTCGTCCGCCGCGATCTGCTGTCTTACGGCATGCTCGTACTGCTCGAGCGGCTATCGCCGACAGAGCGGGCGGTTTTCGTCCTTCGTGAAGCGCTTGGATTCGATTATCCCGACATCGCCGAACTACTCGGCAAGCGAGAGACGAATTGCCGCATGCTGATGAGCCGGGCAAGAAGCAAGATGGGAATTTCCGAGGAAGAGCTGGTCGCGGCCGAAGCGATCGAATTGGAATGGGTTAGCCGATTCCTCACATCCCTCGAGCAAGGTAACGTCGATCATGTGCTATCCTTGCTGAGCGAAGACGTCATGCTCGTCACCGACGGGGGTGGAAAAGTAATCGCGGCTACACATCCGATACAAACACGCGAGCAAGTGGCCCTTATCCTTGCTGGTGCGCTCCATGGCTTAAAGTCTCAGGGAAGTATTCACTCCGAGTTTGTATCTCTGAACGGTGAGACAGGTATCGTACTTCGTTCAGGGGAAGAGACCGTGGCCGCAATATATTTACAACGCCGACGCGGAAATTTTGATAAAATTTACGTTGTAAGAAACCCGGATAAGCTTACACGGGTTTAGGTAGTCAACTGCAGATTTTTGAACATTACATCAATGGACAACATGGAATGATAACTAAAAAAATCACAGCGGTAGCCGGTCAGTGCGATCGGCTGTCTTTGTTGAACGGGCAGATTCATCATTTTTTTATAACAACTCGAAGCAAATCGAAAAGGGATAACAATATAAGTTCTTGTCCTACAACGATACATGTTCTTGTCCAGTCAACAACTCAGGGCGGTTTTTTAGATATTAGCTAGATAAATAGACTTGTGTACAAAAATGCGATTTTGCGAATATGTGTTCGAATCCTTCTATAACACTTTCATCAAACTATCCCAATTAGTTCGTATTAACATGTTACAGGTACCTACGTGCCTACTTTCAGCATAGCAATCGTCTCGTCTAAAGTTGATCGTCACATCTACCGCTACGTTTTCCGTAGTCCTCGAGGGCTTCAGCCGCCAGATCTCTCTGACGTCTGCCTGTTAGCTACGAGGGGCTTGGTCCCTACCTCGGCTGAACTTTCATCAGCTAGTTGTGCCTAGCTTGGTTAGGCGCGGCTTGGGGCTATTTGACGCTCACGAAAAAGAGGCTTTGCCGTTATGGGGCAAGCCTCTTTTTCGTGAGACCACTTATGAATTCTTTCCGTTCGGCCATTCCATTCTAAGGAGCAAGCCGCGTCCGGTCCCGCGGAAACGCCGAAGCTTCACGCACGTTCGGCTGACCGAGCAAACGCGAGGTAAGGCGCTCGAGCCCGATCGCGAACCCGCCGTGCGGCGGCATGCCGTAACGGAAAACGTCGAGATAGCCGGCAAAATGGTCCGTGTTCAGCCCCCGGCTGCGTATCGAGGCGATCAACTCCTCGTAATCGTGAATCCGCTGGCCGCCGGTCGTTATTTCGAGGCCGTTAAAGATCAAATCGAACGAAGCAGTGAGCGCGCCGTTTTCAGGAGCCGGCATCGTGTACATCGGGCGTATTTCGCGCGGGTAACGCGTAATGAACACGAAAGCAGGCTTGCCGTTTTCAGCCGCATACTGGCAAATGAGCCGTTCGCCCTCCGGGTCGAGGTCGCCCTTCGGAGACGTTTTGCCGTACTTTCGCAGCAAAATGCGCTGCGCTTCCCCAACCGGAATTCGCGGGATATCGGTCGGCAGTTGGATGCCTATGCCCAGCAATGCCAGTTCCGCTTCGCATTCGGTGGCCACTTTCTCCAGCATGTACTGTAGCATTTCCTGTTCCAAATCCATTAGTTCTTCTTCCGAGCGGATAAAACCCATTTCGACGTCGAGCGATACGTACTCGTTCAGATGGCGGGACGTATTGTGCTCCTCGGCCCGGTAAACGGGGGCGATTTCGAACACCCGTTCATAGCCGGCGCCTACCATCATTTGTTTGTAAAATTGCGGCGACTGAGCCAAATATGCTTGCCGGCCGAAATAGTCCACCGGGAACAGGTTGGAGCCCCCCTCGGTGCCGGAGGCGACGATTTTCGGCGTGAAAATCTGGGTGAAATCGCGCCGGCACAAGTAGTCGCGGAATGCACCCGCCAAGGAGGCCTGGATGCGAAAAGTCGAGTGCAACTGCGGATGCCTGAGCGACAGCACCCGGTGATCGAGCACGGTGTCGAGCCTTGCGCTGATCGTCTTTTTGTTGATCTCAAAAGGCAGCCGCTCTGCGGCGCTGATGCACCGGACCGACGCCGTGCGGATCTCGATTCCACCGGGCGCTTTAGGCGCATGTTCAGCAGTGCCGGTTACGGAGACGACCGATTCCAGGCTAAGCGGTGTTTCGGCGAGCTCCCCTTCGAGGACGCATTGTATAATTCCGCTCCGGTCGCGCACGTGCATAAAGGCAAGCTGGCCGAGATGGCGAATGCTATGAACCCATCCGTGTATGGTTACGGGATGCCCCATATGTTCGAAGACATGGGCGCAAAGCACACGGACTTGCTTGGTTGAATGAGTTTCCATGAGTAA
>NZ_AULV01000027.1 GCF_000422465.1 Paenibacillus harenae DSM 16969
ATGATACACATAGGCACTTCTCCAATAAAATAACTGGTATACAAACCTGCAGGGTGCCGATACCCCAAACGGTGCATCCAGGCATGCCAAAGCGCCCCTGCTAGGGCAGTGTTGGATAGATCGGTTCGATCGAGACTTTTTGGATTGACCGTCACTGTTAACGAATCTGTCTCCGGATTGGACCCATTTGTAGCTTTTACAGTAAAATTTTGTCCCGCTTTAGGAATTTCATATTTAATAAAAGCTTTAGCAGACCGGTTAAACCCATTGGCTGCAAACATCGTTGTAAAACCATTCATCATGATATCTGTTGCTGCTGCACCGTTTCCAATTTTCTCTTCAAACCAAACCGGCGCTAAATTAAATCGTGAATATTTATTAGCACAAGTTTGAAATTCGGATATTTCTCCCTCGGCGCGAGCTTCGAAATGTTCCATCCACCTAAAAAATGACGTGCTAAGCATAGATCGTATTCTTCTTTCATGGGTAGCTGTAAATCTATTGTCGAGGAAAAAAGTCAGTCTTGCTGGCAGTGGTTCATCGACTTCTGCCTGTTGAAGTGTCGGTGAGATCGTTCTGTAAGTTGCACTTATTTTTGCACGCTTCATCATTCATCTCCTCCAAGAACATATCTTTTCTATATCCCACTAATTGTCGAAGTGCTGCGTGATCAAAGAACGCTTCTCCTCTGATCTCGTCAGATTCCAAAGCATGAAAACTTCACTTCATTTCCACTTTGCACCAATCAAGGCTAACGAAGCAGGCAGACAGTGTTGTTACTCGAGTCTGCAACACTCATATCATTGGTATTAATAAGAATCCTTCTGGCAAAGAGATACTTCTTGATCCAATGAGGCTTTTCAATACTCGTTAGAATGACTTTCGAAGGAGAAGGCAAACAATGAATCATCTGCTGTTGTCCAATATAAATGCCTACGTGGCCGGGAATGTCATTAGTCGGGTATTTATCCTCAACATAGAAAAACAGGAGATCTCCTTCCAATATTAGGTCCTTCTCAACCAAGCCTCCCTCCCCTGCTTGTTTTCGGGCTGTTCGGGGTAAGATAACACCGTGCTTTCGATAAACAGATTGAATAAACGAAGAACAATCCAGTTTCCTTGATTCACATAATTGTTTTTGCTTCTTACGGGATAAGCCTATAAAACTTTTTGCATATGCAATCAATAAATTTAATTTTTGCTGATCCGTATTAAGCACTCCTTTAACAGAACTTTCGTTATGATATGAAAATTAGAATCAAATTGATAATTCTTCAATTTTTTTTTGAGGTGTAGAAAGAAAACAAAGTATTAGACTGGATATGTTGGTCCCATGCGGATTTTCGAATTGTAAAACCGTCAGATGTCGTAAAATAAGTATTAGACTGGCCCCAACTATAAAAACAGCGGCAGTCGTGGACGAGAAAATAAAGTCCTAGACTGCCGCTGTTTTATTGAGCTAACGTATCCCGTTTAGCTGAATGACTTTCATGTGCACTATTTATGATTGAAAAACCAACTAGATACCTCCACTAAATTTTTCAATATCTTTAAAGACTGATGCAAATCGCTTACCTCTAATACGTGATTAGCATCTTTTATTCTAAGGACTTCTGTATTTGGAAATCCTTCGATATGTTCAATATCATCCTCATGAAAAACTGGATCTTTTGTTCCGCTTACAACTAATCCACCAAATTTCTCAATTATCGGGATTGTTGATCTTATAGGGGTAACACCAGCGTAGCTGTCACAGACCGCAAACGTATGGAAACGAAATGGTAATTATCACTATATTTTTTCACTCTACCCCTATCAATTATCAATCAAAGTTCCAAATTTGTTTTCGTAATTGGAACTCTAATGCTTTTGAAGCTGAAACCTAACCGATCGCAAAGATAAAATGGGGAATTTGGACAGGATTGTTCCGACTCACATCAAAAGAGGAACTTTCCAAGTCCAAATACTAACATTTATTTACAGACGTTTGCCCCTGGTGTCAGCTACGCTGGTACTGGGCCTTATAGCAGAACTTGTCATACTTATCCGTTAGGTCAAAAAAAATAGTGCACACAAATCTACTTATGAATTTCATATTCCATGATTAAGGAATGACGATCTTTCCCTTTTTCGGAAAGCCTGGAATGTCAGGAATTAAAAATGAACCTTGAAGAATGTATTCAAATATGTGCGGACACTCTTCATTTTTTTTAACAATAAAGTAATAGTATTCTCCTAAATACTGAAACAGACAAAATTTTACCATTCGAATCTGGGGAACGGATTCTGTAAGATCCGTTGGTTCTACAGTAGTGGGATGGTATATAGGTTGTGTTGATAGAGCAAAAAAATAGTCCAAATCGCGTTGGAATATCCCAATATCTGTTTCTCTGATAATTCTGTCTCTACTTTCCCTGCTTAAGCGATCCGTGTGGTCAACGCATTCTCTAAAAGTCAATTTTAGCAATTCGTTTGCCACTGGAATAGCTGCAACGACGGCTGGACCTGATACAGCAGTAGCAGTAGCGATTGTTCCGTATGCTGCCGCTGCCCCAGTTGCTGCACAACTGTGAATAACAGCTTGTTCTTCCAGTGTTACTTCAGGATAAGTACATCCAAAAAATACTCCTTTATGGACCCTAACCATTCTAGTACAAGGGTAAGGGAGTGGGGGAACCCCTCCTGTATGGCAGGTGTCAAAAACAGGGTAGTGGTATGAATAATCCTTAATTAAGTTTTCAAATCCAGGCATTAGGACACATCCTCTTGTTAATTATCAGGTATTTACTAATTAGTGTATTTATTAGCGCCCAAAGTGTTCTTGGCTGAAGCCTCCTTTTTTTCAAATGAGCGTGCGAAAGCCGTGGTTAATCCCAATAAGAAAGGATTATAACCGCGAAATAACCTCATTCCGATCCTCATAGTGGGCTACAATAATCCGTAACGGGAATGCAGCAACCATACTCGTCAGAGGCTTAATTGATTCTTGAGGATTAGCTTAATGACACATCCAGTCTAATACTGTACCTTAGAAGGCGAATGCTTTATACGTCATATCTTCATAACCTTTGTAGAAGCATTTGTGGAAGTCGATCGTTTTGTATCGTTTTATAACGAGCGTCTTATTCATTCGAGTTTGACGAAGTAACTCCCTTTAATAGGCGGTTTAGTAAGGAAACACTCATTTTAGTTACCCAGTGTCCAATATCAGGGGGTTAGATCGATAACTTTTGGGAAATCTTCTTAGAGATAATTAAAGAAGATAATGCCCATAATAATTCGTGGAAAGGATGGTGGGTTTGACTGATGAATAGTATTGCCCTCATGGGCAGATACGGAAATCTCTCCCTATCAGTCCCATTATAGTTCAATAACTAATGAATTAAGGAGGTCAACAAATAATGCAAATTTCAACTGCTATCGCTTATCGTAAAGAAAGAGTCATAACCGTTTTAGTTATGGGGAATCTTCCTAGATCTTGTGATTCTGCTAAGATTGTTGATAAATACCCTGGTGGAAACATTGTATATGTACGAGACCCCGGTTATGCTCAAGTATTTATTGAATTTAAAAGTAGTCCAGAAATGTGTCCTACACTTCTAACCCCATGGTTGTCTCAAATCGACATTGATGATGATGAACATAATGAGGTGGAGATCCGTATTAATGGGGAATCAGTATATACAACAGTTGTCAACGAATCGATCGAACCTGTTGCATTAATTTAAAGAATTATATTCGTTTAATAATGAGAAATGAGGCTAATTCCATTGCCTTCATTTCTCATCATTAATAAACCAGCAGCCGGCAATCGGCCTTTTTTCAGTATCTATTCTAAATATAATACTGATAGTAAACAGAAATCGGGTTTATTTCTCTTGTGTTGCCTGATGCCCATTGAATTATACCTTTTACTATAGGAGCATCATGATGAGGGTGGATAAAAAAGTCTTTAAACTTTTGTTTAGCATGGGCGTTTGGTATTTGATCAATTAAAAGGGTTACAACATCAGCAAAATCCGGCAATGGAATGACTTTCTCTGATACGATTTTCACAATTGGTTGATTTGTTATTTCTTCTTGTTTGCATCCAATAATTTTTGAAAGCTCCTCCTTTTCCTTTGGATTCAGTGAACGTAATCCCCCAATTTTTTTAACTTCTTCATCATTAACTGCTTTAGGTCTTTGCAGCATATCCTCCAAATTAAAAACCCCCACTTATGAAATGTTACAACCTTAATATAGTTACAAATTTGGAAGGATAATATTCATTGAAGCTCAAGCAAAGATTAATCCGGTCAAGCCTACATGCCACATAAAATGTTACCGCTCTTGCAAGCAGCTTAAGTAAACAACCCGTTTCGTTGCATGTAGATTGGCTTATTCGCAGGATTTTTCAAAGTAGCGGATTCATTAAACCAAAGGGCACCGACCCGTACCGTTAGCAAGACCGACCTCCATACCTCGGATAGGCGTAACGAAGGAATGAGAGGCATAGACCCGTTGAGACATGGGAGTGAAAGCCTTCAAGGGCGGAGTGGAGAATGTGTATATTAAATGGAATTATGTGGGGCAGTTGTACTCCCCCTCTATTCGGGCTAAAAGCGTAGTTGACACCACCCGCAAACGTATGGATTTAACGTTGGACGGGCAGGATTACATTGTCGGATCTGCGGTGTATAAATAAAATTGCAAGTTAAAGATACGAAAGTTGTTTCCCAAGGCCTTGGCTCATTTTATTCAGTTGTGAAGCAGCGAGGATCAGTTGTTTTAAGCAAAAAGATCTTTCTTGTTGACTTGGGCTTTCGAACGATCAATTATATGCCCTTAAGCAATGGGGATATCGATGCGAACAGCAAACGAATGACTCGTTTCTACAGGAGCATTCATCGGTTTTACTTCTGGTTCGATGTTGTTCGTGCAAGCCGACAAAAACGTAAGGGTTACGACTTCAATATGGATATGGTTGCGTTAAACTGCCAGTCGACTCCGGGATGGCCACGCAGTTGCATGCCGGCCCGCGACTCTGTCCGGATTTCGTCCTTTCTCCCATGGCCGCAGGCAAAGGAGTCTGATTAAAAAAAGGATCGCTAAAAATAAGCCTGAAGTAAAATTTCCGATTCAAGCGTTTTTGTTCTTGAGAACTTGATATAGCTTTGCTTTAGATACTCCAGTCTGCTCGGTTATTTCTTTTATGGTATATCTCCGACTGTCATACAGAAGCAACGCCATTTCAACTTTGCTCTTATCCAATGGCGGTCTTCCTCCTTTTCTACCTCGAGCCCGGGCGGCTTGTAAGCCGGCCTGGGTTCTTTCTCGAATTGTCTCTGCCTCCATTTCAGCTAAACCAGCCATAATAGCGAAAAAAAGCTTGCCCGCCGGTGTGCTAGTATCTACTCCCAGAGTGATGATCTGCAGACTGATTCCTCTTTCTTTAAGATCATGCGAAAGCTCGATTAACTGCTTTGTCGTCCGACCAAGTCGATCCAATTTCCAGATGACTAATGTATCCCCGGAACGCAAGTACTCCAAGCAACGAGCTAACTCTGGTCGATCACTTTTCTTTCCGGAGAGCTTTTCCTCGAAAATACGATCACATCCGGAAGACTTCAAAGAATCGATTTGTAAATCCATGGACTGATCGGAAGTCGAAACACGAGCATACCCAATTTTACCCATTTAACAACCCCCTTTGTCTATTAAACCTTCGATTAGCATATTTAATACACCTTGAATAATAGACGATTTAATAGACTAAAACAATGATCAGTTTGGGGCATTTTAAGCTGATGTTCACAAAGTCTATAAAACGATCGTTTTATGTACTTTAAGTGCTGCTGCGAAAGCTCATCAATTTTTTGAGCTGCTATAAACCGGTGCATTTGGTTCGTTGTTTTTAGATTTCAGAACTAGTCGTGCCGTATACGGCCGTTTTTGATACTTGTTGATTTATCATTCACCAGCATACTCTCAATAAAAACAGACTGCCGAGGCAGCCTGTTAATGATTGAACTATTGTATTCAGTTAGTTTAACGCCCATCTGGAGTCCTACGCTACGCGGCAGCCTCCGCACCGTTTTTGTTCCCATAATGTCAAAAAACATACTTTTTGACATGGATTCGAACCGGCACTGATAATTTCCCTATAGAACAAGGAGAAGCTGCCGCGGCATTCACCGAAAAATTAAGAATAAATAATTCTTTTTCTCATCACAATAAACAAAAATGCTTTTATGGAAGGTTGATTATTAGAGTGAGCGTAAAACATGTAGCATTTACTGATGAAAAAGGTTGGCTTATTGTTAAATACAATGATGGTTCAACCTACCCTCCCTTGCCTCAATATCTCCGGGTTGACTATTTAAAGAGTGAAGGTGGCAGAGACTTTTTCAAAATAGTGGAAGGTAAGTCAAGTGGTAAAGAGGCTAGCGTTCGTCATAAACAGGATGGCGGATCTTTTTTGGCTGACGGAGACCCAACCTTAAATGAAGGGATTATTCATTTTGTAATTGAAACAAAGCAACTTTTTTACCGAGACGGTGAAAATTGGATTGGGCCTATTACTACTGTGACAGATCCAAGTAACCCAGTTCCTATAGGTACACATGATATCGAGATTCCTGATGAAATTCATGACAAAGCAAGGAGTTATATTTCACAGACACCATTCGCTGAAACTTGGTTTCGAATAGGCCATGATGGTGACCGATACCTTCATCCAGGTTCAATAACTCTCGGATGCGTAACAGTAACAGACATACCTAAATGGACAGAGATTTATAATTACCTTATTAAGAGAAGAAAGGGGGACGGAAAGAGTGTAAGCATTATCCAGGTATTTAATAAAAATTCTGAGCGGCAACTGTGATAACGAGGATACAAAGTTTAAGAGTAATTAGAAAAAAAGATTATGCAATATGAACCCATAAAAATATTGTAAGACCATTTCGATACGAACTAAGTAAACAACATAGATATAGGACCTACCAAACAGCAAGGTAAGTAAATAAAACCGAAAGTGTAAGATTAAAAATCACACTTTCGGTTAAAATAATCCGCTTTTAATGCGCCTGAACGTGATAAGCGTATATTTTGGTTAAAATGTTGGCGGTTGCCCTATTGAAGAATTCTCGTCACTAAAGCTATCTCCCAAAGTTGGTTTTTCTACTTTTGGAACAGCCCCATTTCCCCCGTTATAAGCCCCCTTGAAGGAAAATGATTTTCCTTTTGCTGCATCTGAGGCCATTCGCCCACCGTAGTATCGAATTATGATTTTATCATGCGTAGGTAACGACGTACTGGATACTTTCATAATGCCAGTCTTTAACTCCGCAATCCCGTGCAAAGTCGTCCATTCAGCTGGCCAGTCAAGCATTTCTTCGATCCAGGTCATTTCTTGTTCAATTCCTGATATTTTACCAACGTTCAACTTGGACTCGCCGAATACTTCGCTTTCCTTGCAAAGATGTGAGCAAGGCACGTATCCGAGAAGATCGAGTCCTAATGGACGCATCAGTACATTGAGAACTTTATTACAATTAAACTCATTTTCTCGTTGCTTGAATTCAGTGTACGTTACCTTTAAGTCCCATAACGGGTCAAATCCACCCACTACTTTTCGCACCATGGCTTTTTGGCAGCATGAAGGTATCCCTAGCAATACATACATCAACTCTAGATTATTATCTTTAAATGCATCGTAAAAAAGACGAAGATTCGCTTCACTTCCTACAACCAGCCGATTGTACTTACCCTCACCTCCAGGTATAGCCTTTAGGTGAAGTCCCTTTCTGGCCGCGTACTCATGTATGACGAACAGATCGGAAGGAGTAACCCTCACAATTGATATCAGAGAAAGTCCATTTGCTACAGTCTGGACGCTATTCTTTGCCAATGCCGTTCGGATGGCGGCTAGTCGTGGTTCCCATTTCATCCGTTGTTCATCGCCTACAAAAGCGTAACGTAGAAATTGAGAGGATCCTCTGAGAACCGAGCCGTCCTCATCTAATGGTGCACCTGTCGTTTCTAGGTCTCTCATTATGCTTTGTATGGTTGTTTGTTTACCTCGTTCCCACTGCTCGAGCATCTTCTTCTCAACGGTGAACCGAAGTGGTTGTAAAGAAAGCGGTGAAAATCCTTTTCTCACAAGCTTGTCCTCAATATATACAAAAAGCTCCTTCCAAACACGGCACAATTCAGATCGGTTTCGCCAATCTCCATCTATAGCAGTACCCGGACATTGTCCTTTACACATGACAAAAAATCGACAATCTTTGCATCCGCCGTACTCCTGTGGCGTATGGTATAAAGAGAGGTATCGTTCGAACCCCGTTTTATTCGCCTTGATGTAATCCACGCCGTCCTTATTTGTCCGCCCACAATTACTTGATTGGCCATTGCCTTCGATACCTCTGACTGACTGTGTCGTATAAGGGTCGCAGCTGTGCCAAACGCAGGAGGTTCCGTGGTCTTTTCCTAGCAATTGATTTGTCATCTCTTCCAGAACATCAAGACGCAGTTGGGTCAATTCCTCCTGCAGGTCTGCAAATGTTAACAAACATTTAATGTTCTCCTCATCACTCAAACTGTAGCGATGACGAATAAGCTCAGATTCGATCTCTAGCAGATGTAGCCGAACCGAAGGGACTCCTAGAGTATCGAGCTCACGCACCCACTCTACAAGCCGGGGTAGCCTCTCCGTAACAGCATTTAGACGATGCAACGTGATAATGAGACCTGGCGCCCGGTGTTCTTTACATATACGCCGAATGTTTTCCATCGTTTTCTCTGTATTTGCCCTTGTCTTTGATAAGTTATGTTGCCATCGAAGGTCGTTCAACTTGCCGGGACCGTCTATGGAAATGCCGACATCTACATTGTAGGTTTGAAACAAACGAATGTGCTCATCGTTTATTAGGATTCCATTCGTTTGGATCTGGTTCTTCCCATACTTCTCAAGTCCCCATCGAAATATGGTTTCCAGATCTTCGACAGGCAAAATCAAAGGCTCTCCACCAAATAATGTAAAGGGTCTTCCCTCGCGTTCAACTGAACGGAACATTTTATCCAAATCATACTTTTTCCCAATATTTCCGGCTTCGCGCTGGTGCCCTTGATAACAGTAGGTACAAGAAATATTGCAGGAAACCCCAAGAGGTCTCAACTCTACGGTCATACAACTACCTCCTATTAATTAATGGTTTCCTGTGTCTACATGGATATCCGAATCGCTGTGCGGTGGCGTTACATGATCGACATGACTCTGCGTGTCGCCATGTGGTGTCACTAAGACATCCGTGTGGACCTTGGTATCGATGTGTGGTGTTACGGTAGTATCCACATGAAATCTCCCACTGCCAGTATCTGTATGAGTTCTAGCAATGTCGGTGTGAACCGTTGTATTGGTTCTAATCTCTGGAATATCCACATGACTCTGAATGTCAACATGCGGACCTGCAGGAATATCGACATGACAGCAACTCGTATCGATATGGTTGCTTGGGAAAACAGATCCTAGAGCGGATTGGATATCACCCGTCGAAAATCCGAGCCCATGTAGAACCGGGAGCATGTTATTAGGATCAACGTTAGCACCTTTAAGTGCCCTTGTAACTGATTCAGACCCATAGGTCAAAATCTCCTTTGTCTTGGCTGCGATTTCATCCGCCGATATCTGGTGGACTTCAGCTAACAACTTCCCGAGTTGCTCAGGTATTTGCTCCACCCCTTCAATGATCCCGTCTCGTAGCATCTTTAGCCAATGATCTGGATTATGCAACAATCTGATCAATATCTCCGACATTTGTGACCAAATCGTATTTACTAGTTCCGGAATCGTCCTTCCACTGATAGATAATTCGAAAGATGGAATCGTACATTGAATGCCGAAAAAATCAAATCCTCCCTCACATGAAGCGGTAGCAATCTGATCCTGATAAGTAATCCGAATGCTAGCATTAACCTGCACATTCACGTCAGTTCTGCCCAGAGGCCCGGCATCAAGTGTTTCTGATATGCCGACAACCAGTTTTCCTTCTCCGTTAATATTAGAACTTCCGTCAATTCTTATTGACCATTCTGATTGTTGAATAAATGGTTCAGAGACAACACTGAAAGATAAACCATCCGATTGCAATAAAATCTTGGTTTTTAATACATCCAATCCGAGAACCCGGACATTTCCGATGATAAGGATATGTGGGTCCCTCAAAATAACATCCGATTCTTCCGGTCGGGAATAGGTAGAGAACGAAAAGAGTGGACCTTGAGCCCCCTCTCCAGTTATGGAGAAGAAATCGCGATCATGCAAAATAATTGGTTCGATTACGGTTTTTCCGGAAATCCCTTGGCTAGGAGAAGCATCGATCTTTATTTGCATTTTCATGAAAAGATGATCAATAGCTGCAGCTATATGAAACCCCTGAGGATATTTGAGAGAACCGATGTGTGTTTCTTGAGGAACGCAATAAAGCTGTGGTTGAAGTTCAACCTCGATATTTTCGTTTTTTGCAAATAATCTATAATGGATCATTGTATCCATGTCGGTGATAGCCCATTCTGACCGCTCTTTCGTCTCGACAAGAAATTGTTTATCTCCATCTTGCGGAAGCTGTACACCACCATGTTGAACAAATGCGTCAGAGATTGCCCTATATTCGCGGTTTGTAAGAGCTTCAGATAAGGTTACGGGCAGTGTAAAGGTATTGATTCCTTTTAATCCTATGCTTCCTAGTACTTGCCCTAAGGCGTCAGGTAAAGGTTGTCCCATTATTAAGTGCACGATGTCATTTAATGTCAAACTACTTACAGATCCCGCAATCATGCATTGGGTTGGCTGTGCTGAATTTATGAACAGAGCAATTGAACTATCCCACCCTTGAACATCGATCGTTCCTGCAAAACCAAAACTCGGAATTCCTTGAGCGCTAAGACCGATTAAAAGTGCCAGATTGCTTAACTGAATTGGCAACGGATCAAAGTGGATCGTCCCTAAATATACACCCGATATTAGAAACCCATTAGGAAGTACAGTCCCTTCGACATCAATTTGAACGGGTTGCTTCTGAATTTCTGTATGAACGGATGCAGCAAGGTATGCTTGAATCGCTCCTCCTCGAAGTAACCCACCTACGCGACCATCCATGACCGTTCCCTCCAGGATTTCCATACGGAAAGGAAGGAAAATAGTAGTATTCGCCATGGGGTCCGGTAAGCTTACCGATATCGTAAAACCAGATTCGTCCGGTTCTAATTTCAGAAAATCAGTTAGTAACCGAAACATAGGAGCCCGGATTATTGATGGTCCTGTCAGAACAGACATCCCTTTTTCTAGAATTTGATGTTGTTCAGGGATCTCAAATGAAGATTCTATATCCCTTAGAATTGTCCCAAGAAGTTCCAGGTCAATTTCTCTGGAAACATTATAAAGAACCAGTCCTTCCAAATCTGCGAACGAATCTAGCGGCGCAAGAACCTGAAGGCCAGGAACGGATGACAAACGAGTAGCATCGAGGTCAACCAAAACCGAAAGAGTCCATTCGTCTTGTTTAAAAAGAGACAAGAGAAACAGACCTATCCCTTCTATTTTCGTTGTAACATGTAGAGATAGACTATCGTTTATGAACTTTACAAAGACTTTGGAAGGTGGCAAGGTAATCGAGAATCCTTCAGGCCAGGGAATATGTATACCACCTACTTTATCGATCAATTCCGATAATTCAACATCCAGGACATCAAATGTGATTTCGAATGGCCCCGGTATCTTATAAATAAAGTCTGATGAAGAACCTTGAGCGATGTCGATTTTACCTTTTATTGTTCCTTCAAACGTTCGATCGAGTAAATTCGTCATCTGAAAACTTAAATCGTGAACGATAATAGGTGCAAGACCAATTTGCAAATTCCATGGCGGATTGTTCGCTATTCGAGCATTCACGTTAAGATTTTGCTGTTCATCGCTTCGAAATGTAATATCTTCTACAAGTAGGTCGGGAATAAAATCAGCAGCTGGGATAGACAGATTTAAAATATTTTGAAACGATATCAATGTAGGCAATGAATGAAATTGTAAGTTAATCGAAGGTTCATTCATTGTCGTTTTCTCGAATATTGCCGTCACAGTTGCAGCGACGTCGAAAATTGAAGCTTTCCCGTTAACGGTTATTTTGTTACCCGAAGTTATTGCGTCCGCCTCTTCAATAACCAATTGTTGTTGGCCATAAAAAATGTCTAAAAAAGTTTGAAGCGCTTTGTTTGGCAATGTATTAGACGAAAGCGTTAATTTACCATCCTTAATTTTGATCATTTGTTCTAATAGTTGAACACTCAACGTCTTCTCCTCCTTTTGCCCTTAGCGTACGAAATGTTTGGCAGGACCCCTATTTAGAATCTTCTTGCTCCTGAGCCAAGGGATTGTTCTGCAATTTGAATTAAAGCTCTTGTGATGTTTCCACCAATAGTACCTGCATCACGAGTAGTCATATTCCCATTGTAGCCATCTGGAGACCATTGAATTCCAAACTGTTGTGCTACCTCATATTTCATTTGGTCAAGTGCTGCTTGTGCCTGTGGAACGACTAAACTTTTTCTGCTCATATATGTTCACTCCTTAGCTGGATGTGAAGTTATTTTGTGGATTGATTTGATTTTTATACCTCGGTTTTGGAGAAATGAATCCCGTAAAAAATCCCAAGTGACTGTACATACAGCTGTACATATGTACAGCTGTATGTACAGGTTAAATGACCCTTCCGGGTCGCTTGGGATTTAGGGACGGTAA
Source organism: Paenibacillus harenae DSM 16969 (assembly GCF_000422465.1). Classification (GTDB taxonomy): domain Bacteria; phylum Bacillota; class Bacilli; order Paenibacillales; family Paenibacillaceae; genus Pristimantibacillus; species Pristimantibacillus harenae. The sequence goes on from NZ_AULV01000027.1 coordinate 12,779, forward strand.
ACCGGGGGATTAAAGCATGGTCCATGCTTTTTAACCCAAAAAACAGACTTAAAAAGGACTGTGTTCAGGTGGCCTAAAAATTAATCATGCAGCTTTCATTTTTTTGGCTGATAAAAGGAAAGATCACGAAGGCAGGAAATTCCGCCCATTTGTCGAATTACATCGACGAGTTGATTTGCAATGAAACGTTATAATGGGTTCCGTACCTTAACGTCATCCATCCATTTATTCACTGCCGCATCCGAGCGTAAACCGATTCTCGTCTTCCAGGACGATGAGCTGATCGGAAGTGGCATAATCGACGAAATAAAGAAGAACGTAACACATGGAGAGATAACCGAGGACATTATCATCATTCAAGGCGAGCGTTATCTCCGAGGATCCTGTACATTCGTTTATCCGATGGAAATCAAACGATAAACTCAACGAACTCCGGCGATCGCAATAATCCGCTCTTATAGTAGTTTCGGAATCGTACGCGCGCTTTAATTAGCGTCTGTACGTACACGTAATTCCGATCCTCTTCGGTCACTATCGTTTTCGCTACGCCATAAAACGCCTTTTTATGGGCGCTGGGCACCGCTAATTCGATAATTCCCGCTGGCCTCCCGTTCATATGCGCGAGCAATCCAAATTGATCCTTCCGATATCCCGCTATATGAACGTCGGCGTACTGGTAATTGATAATCTTCAGCCACTTATCGCTGCGTCGACTCACATATACGCTATCCTTCCGCTTTGCAACGATTCCCTCTAAATGGCGCTCTTTAATCGAATCGAATAAAGCAATCCCGGTGCCTTCAACGAAAAATACAGGTGAATAAAACGCGTTCGCGGTTAGGATCTTCATGAGCAGCGCTTTCCGTTCCATAAGTGGCCGATTGCGCATATCTATCCCGTTGTAATGCAAGACGTCGAACACGTAATAATGAACCGGTTTCGTTACCGTGGCCTCGCGTATCTTTGTCGTTTTCGTCAGCTTAAAACGTTCCATAACCGCTTCAAAGTCGATCCATCCGCTATCATCCATTCGTGCCACCTCTCCGTCAAGGATAACACTGCAGCCCGGCTCAACAGGTACGTGATGTAATTCCGGGTACTGCTGCGTTACTTCCGTTTTTTGGCGCGTATATAGACGAACTTGATCGTCAATGAAGGAAAGAATCAGACGGTGGCCGTCGATCTTCGGTTCAAAGACGTAGCGGCTATCATCGAATGGGGCTTCTCGTTTTTCAAGCAACATCGGTTCAATAAACATAAAAACACCTCTAGTTCCATTATAGCGCGCAGCCATAGTGTACAGAGGCGGTAGTTCTTGGGATTATTTCGGAACAAGACAAGGATTCGCGGCACTTCCTATGTTGGGTTGGATTCTCCATCAAAAACAAACAATGCCAGTCCCATAACAGTCTCCTTATAAGATCGGCAGAAACCGTCGCTCGTAGAGAAGACGGAGATGAATGGATAACGAGAGGAAGGCAAAAATACCTTCCTCACTTAAAAAATTCAGTTAGATTACGATTTTAGCCCCTCGGATCAGGATGTCCGCTTGTTCCTTCATGAAGTATTTACCTGTTTGATCCGTTACTTGCTTGATATAATCAGCCACCATGCTCCTCGTCGCATCTATTTTGCTGATTGCTTGATCGAGCTTCTGATTGTACGATACGTCTACCGTTTCCCACGATTTAGATCCCGTTGCCTGCAGGAAGGCATTCATTTCGATTAATGTCATCGTCTGTAAGGAAAATGCATGGCCGTTCCTCGTCGATCGGATAATACTTGTCGTTGTCACAATCCATGCAAACCAATGCTTCCTCAAAACCATTTTCATTTTCTAGGTAATCCGCTCGTTCCAGCAATAAACCACAGTTCGGGCAATCTTTCATATGCAAACCCTCCAATATTCGATAAAAGACTTCACGACTTTCGGCTCGGTACCGATTAATTACAAAGACTTTGGATCTCGCCGGTTGTAATGCTTATGTATAAATAACGAACGCTGCAGCTCCACGATAGGTCATTAAATATATAGTGAAGGGACCCCAGATATTTTCAACATCCTTGGATCCCCGTTAAGAATCCCAATGGAACCCGGATGCTATGACCGGGGTCGCTTGGGATTTAGGGACGGTGAACCGGGGGATTAATTTTGGAATCAGGTATCAGCCCTGTCATCAAGCTGCAGCAAGAAATCCGTATACATAAAGTGGCTGCCAGAGGATCCAAAACCGATAATCGGTATACGGTCTAAAACTAGCAGTCAGAAGGGTATATTAGAATGGAAGGGAGAGTGAAAATAGTGATCTGGGTCATGACAATTGCTGTCGTTAGCTTTTTCGCTTGGTTACATGCTGTAAACATGAGATTGAGGAAAAACGATTCAGCGTATAACAAGTATGTTTTCGGAGCAGCCGTCTTGTTGTACGGTACTTGCAACTTCATCCAAGCGCAAACATTCGCATACAAAACGATATTTAGTCTCTTCTTCATCGTCTATTCCTTAATCGCAATCCCGTTTCATATCTGGCTAATCGTCACTTGGACAAAAGCAAAAAGAAATCAAACCCATTGATTCAGCATCGGACAAGTGTTAAAATTGAAGTATAAATCAAGAAATTATCGGCATAAACTAAAAAGAGCCTTCGCCGCTGTAACGGCAAAGACTCAACGGACAAAAAAGCTGTGGTTGTACTCCACGGCGTGCAGAGATTAACTCATGCGAAACCCACCGTTTACGTTAGGGAGCCAACCTTACGCGGTGGGTTTTCGCTTGTTTAGCTTCCGTTTAATCCATCGATAGAGCTTCCGAATACTTAGCACAAGGCTGAGTATGGTAGCAATCCATTTAAGGATATCCAGTAACGCCACAAGTGCGACCATTGGCATCACCTCCCCTCAAGAAGGCTACGCCGTGATCGCTCCACCGCTTTTAAGTCCTTAATTCCAATTATATCATGGAAACCTTGTCCAAGATTACACTTTTTATTGACTAATTTTCCGACAATTTGACCAAGCTAGTAATAGAGGTGATAGGTTATGTTTGGACTCGGAAAAGAACGTACAGCCTTTGGAAAGTGGCTCGATAAAAAGGGTATCCCCCAAGAATGGGTCGTTAAAGAAACCAATCTGAACAAATTCACGATCAGTAAACTGGCAAACAAAGCGGATCATTTGCCTAGTGGACGAACGATGAAAAAAATCTTAAATGCTCTACGGAAAATCGATCCACAGGTCAAGCAAGACGACTTTTGGAGCATGTAAGCAACTCCGTAGGTTTAACTGCATGTACGCTTTCGGTCATGGCAGCCAGGCAGGCTACCATAAGGCTTCTTGTTGTAAAGGCTCTTGCCTTCCTCTACTCGGTTTCGGCCCTCCGGATACAACGAGCCTCTCGCCCTACGGTATCCAGCCATTGCGGCCATGCTCCTTACTCCGTTAATCCACTCCCAACGCGTATAAAAAAATTATCTTTAAGTGCAGCTGAAGCTTACACCCGTTTCGATAATGTATACAAAAACAAAAGCAGCCAACGCCGATCACGGTACAGATCCTCAGGCTCTTCCAAGGAAACGTATTTACTTACCTCTAGAAATACCAGATGATATTGCGAAGTCTGAACGGAAAACAAAGCAGTACTTAGATCGAGAACTCGCCCTTTTTGTTGACAAGGTAGAAAATGGTGAATTCATCAAAACGGACAAATTAACCCTTGATGAATTTATTCCCCAGTGGAAGAAAGGGTATGCAGACCAAAATATGGGGGAGTACACCCGCTTCATGACTAATAACATTTTTAAGATTTATATCCAACCTGCATTCGGTGATACACGACTTGACAGGATTAAACCGCTTCACCTCGTTAACTTCTTCGCAGAGCTAAAGCGAAAAGACGGCAAACCTATGGCCACTAATACAAAAAACAATATCTATAAGGCGATGAAAAGTTTGTTTGACTCAGCTGCAAAATGGAAACTCATCGCTTCTAATCCAATGGAAGGCGTAGACCGCCCCACAGTCGGCAAACAAGAGAAACGTCAAATGAAGCAACGTAAGAAGGCTTATACCCGTGCTGAGTCTCAGGCGGTCATTATAGCCCTCTACGATCTTCCTGAGCGCTGGAGGCTGTATTACCTCGGTGTATTGCTTGGAGGCTTTAGACGCGGCGAAATGCTGGCTGTGGAATGGTTTCAAGTGGATTTTGAAGCAGGCGGGTTATTTATTGAAAAACAAATAACATTTGATGAAGATGGAAATGCAGCTGAAGATGAATTAAAGACGGAGGAATCTGAAGGATATATCCCTATGCCTAAATGGTACATGGACTCTCTGAAGAAGTATCACCATGAATGGAAAAAAGAAAAATTGTTATGTAAAAAATGGCTCGGTGGATCAAAGCAATATGTGTTTCATTCAGGTAAGGGTGAGATGTATTATCCTAACACGCCCTCATTGACCTGGAGACGCTTCCTAAGCGGCAGAGAGCTCCCACATATCCGATTACATGATCTACGCCATACAACCGCTATGTTGCTGCGCGAGAGCGGCTCAGATCTAAAGCAGATACAGGAACGTCTTCGTCATACCAAGATCGGCACCACAGCCGACATCTATACGCATGAATCAGAACTCATCAGCAGAGACGCTGCCGATCGTTTAGAGTCCCTCAACCCCAAACAAATAAAATTTGCCCCAGAATCTGCCCCAAACTAGGGGCAGCACTTTTCATTTGTCGAAAAGAGAAAACAAAAAAAAACCTTGATAATCAAGGTTTTCAGGCTATTAAAGTTTTGGAGCGGGTGATGGGAATCGAACCCACGCTATTAGCTTGGAAGGCTAAAGTTCTACCATTGAACTACACCCGCATATGAAATTTAAAAAAGATGGTCGGGACGACACGATTTGAACATGCGACCCCCTGGTCCCAAACCAGGTGCTCTACCAAGCTGAGCTACGTCCCGAGAAGTGAATAGTGTATATCCGCTGTAGTGAAAATGGCGTGCCCTAAGAGATTCGAACTCCTGACCTTTTGATTCGTAGTCAAACGCTCTATCCAGCTGAGCTAAGGGCACACATTATGGAGCGGAAGACGGGAATCGAACCCGCGACCCTCGCCTTGGCAAGGCGATGCTCTACCGCTGAGCCACTTCCGCATGATTTTTTATCGGCCGTTCGTAGTATCCGTTGTTGCGGCGACAAGTAATAATATATCATCTCTGAAACAGAAATGCAACTGTTTTTCGAAAAAACTTTAAATTATTTTGATAAATAAACAAAATCCTTGGAATGAACCCTGATTTTCAAGATGCGCTAATCTATTTCACCGCGGAATCGATCCCACTTTGCAAAAATAAAAAACCGCGCTCCTTGGAGACACGGTTTGCTGCGTCCGTCCCTATGCGCCGGCGGCTGCGTAACTGGCCTCTTGCTTCTGGCGGCTCATCAGGACTTGCTCCGCCGCCGGTTGACCGGCTAATGCAAAAGGAAGACAAAGCGGGACGCCTGTGCGGGGATCTGCAACGATATCGGCTTCAATATTGAATACTTCCCTCATAATGTCGGGCGTTATAACCTCAATCGGCGAGCCCTCTCCAACGACGGCTCCTTTCTTAATCGCAATCATATGCTGCGCATAACGCGCTGCATGGTTCAAATCATGGACAACCATGACAATCGTGCGCTGATTAAGCTCGTTCAGCTTCTGAAGCAAATGAAGCACTTCAAGCTGATGGGCCATATCAAGGAAAGTCGTCGGCTCATCCAGGAACAGAATGTCTGTCTCCTGCGCCAATGCCATTGCAATCCATGCGCGTTGACGTTGGCCGCCGGACAGCTGGTCTACGGGCCGATCCGAAAACTCATTCATTCCGGTCGCTTCAATCGCCCACTGCACAATAGTGCGGTCATCCTTGCTCATTGAGCCGAAGCCCTTCTGATAAGGGAATCGCCCGTAGGATACGAGCTCGGATACGGTCAGACCGTCGGGCGCAGTCGGGTTTTGCGGAAGGATCGCGAGCTGCTTCGCCACTTCCTTCGTCGATTGCTTATGAATAGATTTGCCGTCCAAAAGCACACTGCCTTGGGCTGGATTCATAATACGGGCCATCGTTTTCAAAATAGTCGATTTACCGGAGCCGTTCGCTCCTACCAGCGCCGTGATTTTTCCTTGCGGAATCGCAATGTTTAAATTTTGGACAATAAGGCGGTCATCATAAGCAATGTCAAGACTCGAAGTTGTTAGGCGAATCACTGGACACGCACGCTCCTTCCGCTGCTCGCAAGCAGACACCAACTGGCTGAATAATATATTTATATTTCGACTAGATGCGAAAAAATGATAACGATTATCATTGACTTCTTAATGATAATGTTTCTCAAGAATATTGTCAATGCTTTTCAAGATCACTCGAATGATGATTCAGCTTAACCCCGTTAAAATAGAACATGACCGGATTAATATTCAGCCCCGTGAATGGTATATAGAACCAATCATTCATCCTCTTAAGTGAATATCTGCTTGATGCGTCCCTTACATTCCTCTTGTGCTTTTCTCCCAATCGATACGGTAATCGTATAACCAAGTATGAGATTGCTTTTTCGCCGATTTCAAAAATAACGGGAGCATCAGGTCGCGGAAAAACACCTGTACCGGATTCGTCGCATGTTTCCGTTGACCGATCCTTCTCGAATACTGCACGATCCGCTCTACCCGTTCCTTCCTTAATTGCTGAAAGCTCGCGAACGCTTGCGGCGAATGCGGGTTATCCCTTAGACATTTCGCCAGTACCATTGCGTCTTCAAGCGCTAATGAAGCTCCTTGCCCCGCGCTGGGGGAGGTCGCATGGACGGCATCGCCAATAAGCACAACCGAGCCTTGATGCCAAACAGGCTGCTTCGGAATATCATAAATCGGATATACGCCGAACGCTCCCGGCGTCGACTGTACGAGCTGCGGGACAGGCTCTACATCCTGCTCATGCAGCTGTTCGATCCTGCTTCTCCATTCCGATTGAGGGATTTGCTGCAGCTCCTTCCGGGTAGGCGAGCCGCTCAAATTCATATTGCCGAACCAAAATGTTTCCTTATCGCTTTCCACATATCCGAAAAAAGCCCGCCTGCCGAAAATCATCGTTTGCAGCTCTGATTTGCCCGTCCCTGACTTTTTGGGAGAAAAACCTCCATAGCTTAACAAGCCCGTATACGAGGGTTTAGGCGCGTCCGGCAGCACAATTGACCGAACCTTCGAATGAATGCCGTCGCAGCCGATAAGAAGCTTGCCCGTTTCCGACGTTCCATCCTCGAAGTGCGCCGTAACCGCATATACCGAGTTGTTCTCGATCTCCTTCAATCGCTTGTCGTAAACGATAGGAATGCCTTGACGGAGCGCTTCGTCCCTCAGCACCTTATGAAGAAAGCCTCGCTTAACCGTGTAACCCCGCACCGGGCCTGATTCGTCCCCGATGACGCCAAGAACCCGCCCTTTGCCGTTCAGCATATGCATGGCGCGCATGGCGATGCCTTCCTCCATGACAGGACCATCGATTCCCAATTCTTGTAACACCCGAAGTCCGTTGCTCGCCAAATTGAAAAATAAGCCCTCATATTCATCCGACTTCTTATCCGCTTCGTAAATGAAAGGCTCAAATCCCGCTCTCTTCAAAAATAACGCAACCGCAGGTCCGGCTATACCGCATCCGATTACGAGCGCCTTTTTCTCATGATTAACCGCTCCGTTCATTCGCTCTTCACCCTTCCTCATCACTCATTTTCAAGTTAACTACTCCATATAATATAGTTTGTTTAGACTATATAATGCAGACTATACATTGTCAACTATATTTCTCAGTTTTCTTTATAATGGGCGTACGGTTGACTGCACCGGTGCAAGCTTATATAGTTTATATAGACTAATGACTACTTTCGAAGAAGGGGATGAGCATAATGCCGAAGCAGAAATTAAGCAACCTCCTGGCATTAGCCGTCTTATCCTTGCTGCACGAGAAACCGATGCACCCTTATGAAGCAGGGATTCATATGAAACAGCGCGGCATGAATGACGTCATCAAATTGAATACCGGCTCTCTCTATGCGATTATTGATGCTTTATTGAAAAAGAAGCTCATCCAGCCCGTCGGTACGGAACGGGAAGGCAAGCATCCGGAGCGGACGATCTATGAGCCGACACCGGACGGCACAACCGTATTATTCGACTGGCTTCGCTCATTGGTGCGGATGCCTGCGAAGGAATATCCGCAATTCTCTGCAGCGCTCGCTTTCCTCGGACATTTGTCCCCCGAAGAGACGATCACATTGCTTGAAGAACGAATCGTCAAGCTAAGGCAAACAACCTCGGAAGTGCGCGCGGAGATGGAGCAAGTCTTAAAGACGGGACTTGACCGGTTATTTCTCGTTGAACAGGAGTACTCCCTTGCCATGAGAGAAGCCGAGTTGAAGTGGGTAGAAGCGTTAGCGGCGGACATTCGAAATGAGGTTTACACCAAAATGGCCGATGGAAAGCTTATATGGGCCGTCACCTATCAAGAGAAGCCCTTTGAATCAGACGCCGATTGAGCCTTTTTCACAAAAAAAGACATGCAGCCCTTACGTTAATGACCGGCCGCATGTCTTTTGCTATTCATTTTGATAAAGCAGCGCTAGTTCCGACAAATGATTTCTCATCTGTTCAACCAGCTCCGCGGGTTCGATGATTTTCGCTTGCGTTCCATAACCAAGCACCCTGCGCAGAGCGGCTTCCTTCGAATAAAAACGTGCCGCAACTTTAATTGTGCCGTCCTCCATCGCAATAATCCGGTCAGGCTCATACTCGTCCCGCACTCTAGTCTTCATAGAGACGTTAAAGCGGATCGTAACTTCTACCTCCGGCTCTGTTTCCTGCTGCTGCCATTTGCCTGGCGAATCCTCCATGACCAAGCTGCGGCGGGCGAACACTTCCTGCTGACGTTCTAGCTGATTCATCCTCGATAAACGAAATACCCGCAGATCAAGCCGCGTTAAGCAAAATCCCCAAACATACCACGCATATCCTTTCAAATAAATACCCATCGGTTCAATTCTTCTTCCCGTCTCCTGCCCGTAATAATCCATGTAATCGAACGCAACCAGCCGGCATTCCTTAATCGCGCCGTGCAGCAGACGGATCTTCTCCTTATCCGCAGGAGTCGACAGCCACTGTAAATCCATATTGAGAGTGCCCGCTTCTTTCTCGGAAGGGATTAAAGCGCCGATCCGATCCAATAAGCCCGCTATATCCTGATCATCGGATACGGCATGCACGCCGCGAAGCGCGTTATAAATGGAAGAAAAATCATCAAGGGATAGGCTCTGCCGCTCCAGCCGATAGCCCTCCATAATTTCGTAGCCCCCATCCAGCCCCGCAAAAGAGGCAATCGGGATGCCCGACGCATTAATGGCCTCCATGTCTCTATAAATCGTTCGAAGAGAAACCTCGAACCGCTCGGCCAGCTCCGCGGCGCCGATTCTTTTCTTATTTAACAGAGCCATCGTGATCGCTAACAATCGATCCAGCTTCATTCCTGGTACCTCCTGAATTTCATAACTATATAAGTTGAACGATTGATTTACATCAGCTGTTATCGCTGCGAGAGCAAATCATTCTTACGATCGCTGTTTCAGCCAAATGGTCTAAATAGGTAAACCCTGCTTATATAGATTATAGCATTTTCTACTGACATACTGCTGTCAGTTACTCCTTTCTATAATACAAATAGTTCAACAAATAACCATTAAAGGAGACTTCCCTATGTCAAATGTACTGTTTATTAAAGCAAATAACCGGCCGTCGGAGCAATCCGTAAGCGTTCGAATGTATGAGACATTCCTGCACGCCTACAAAGAAACTCATCCTGAAGATTCGGTAGTCGAGCTGGATTTGTTCAAAGCCGACCTTCCTTATCACGGTAACACCGCTTTTAGCGCCGCATACAAGTCAGGGCAGGGCTATGAGCTGTCTCTAGAGGAGCAGGGCTGGATCGACCGCATCAAGCAATTTCAATCGCAATTTCTCGAGGCGGACAAGATCGTGATCGCTTTTCCTTTATGGAATATAACCGTCCCTGCCCCTCTCATCACTTATGTATCTTACTTAACAGAAACTGGCGTTACTTTCCACTTTACGGAACATGGACCTGTCGGACTTATCGGAAATAAAAAAGTAGCGCTCCTTAATGCGCGCGGCGGCGACTACTCCAACGGACCTGCGGCAGCTTCCGAAATGTGTCTTAATTATATGAAGAATATGTTAGCCTTATGGGGAGTGAATGAGCCAATGACAGTGGTCATCGAAGGTCATCATCAGTACACGGATCGTTCTGCCGAAATTATAGAGCGCGGGCTTCGCCTGACCGCACAAACGGCGGCAAGTTTCTAGAGGTCATTAATCCTGATCGTGTGGTGGAAAATAAACAGCAAAAAACCCTTGTTCGCCAAGGGTTTTCTCATGATATGGTGCGCGTAGAGGGACTTGAACCCCCACGGTCGCCCGCTAGATCCTAAGTCTAGTGCGTCTGCCAATTCCGCCATACGCGCGTGGGTGAAACAAGTAACAAAATTCGATTAAATAAAATGGTGCGCGTAGAGGGACTTGAACCCCCACGGTCGCCCGCTAGATCCTAAGTCTAGTGCGTCTGCCAATTCCGCCATACGCGCACGTGTAAAATAAATGGTGAGTCATGTAGGATTCGAACCTACGACACCCTGATTAAAAGTCAGGTGCTCTACCGACTGAGCTAATGACTCAAAATAATAAATGGCTGGGGATTCAGGGATCGAACCTGAGAATGACGGAGTCAAAGTCCGTTGCCTTACCGCTTGGCTAATCCCCAGCAGCGATATGGTGGAGGATGACGGGATCGAACCGCCGACCCTCTGCTTGTAAGGCAGATGCTCTCCCAGCTGAGCTAATCCTCCGAATGATGGTGACCCGTAGGGGATTCGAACCCCTGTTACCTCCGTGAAAGGGAGGTGTCTTAACCCCTTGACCAACGGGCCATACGATAATTACTGCTTGTTCTTGACAGTTGAAAATAATCTGGAGCTCTCAACCGGAATCGAACCGGTGACCTCATCCTTACCATGGATGCACTCTACCTACTGAGCTATGAGAGCAAGATGGCTCCCCGAACAGGACTCGAACCTGTGACAACTCGATTAACAGTCGAGTGCTCTACCAACTGAGCTATCAGGGAAAACATTGCACTTTTGGGTTGAAATGTCTCCAAGAGCTTCAACTGCAAAAGAGGCACGGTTGAAAACCAAGGCGCTTGCGCCCTGAAAACCGGATACGAAAGAAATTGCTGCTGAACTTTAGCTGTTTGTCTGCCGGATGTATGGGTCCATGCAGATCTTCTTAGGATAAGCCCTCGACCGATTAGTATTCGTCAGCTCCACGCATTGCTGCGCTTCCACCCCGAACCTATCAACCTCGTCGTCTTCAAGGGGTCTTACATACTGGGAAATCTCATCTTGAGGGGGGCTTCACGCTTAGATGCTTTCAGCGCTTATCCCGTCCGTACTTGGCTACCCAGCGGTGCTCCTGGCGGAACAACTGGTACACCAGCGGTACGTCCATCCCG
>NZ_AULV01000028.1 GCF_000422465.1 Paenibacillus harenae DSM 16969
AACTGCGGATGCCTGAGCGACAGCACCCGGTGATCGAGCACGGTGTCGAGCCTTGCGCTGATCGTCTTTTTGTTGATCTCAAAAGGCAGCCGCTCTGCGGCGCTGATGCACCGGACCGACGCCGTGCGGATCTCGATTCCACCGGGCGCTTTAGGCGCATGTTCAGCAGTGCCGGTTACGGAGACGACCGATTCCAGGCTAAGCGGTGTTTCGGCGAGCTCCCCTTCGAGGACGCATTGTATAATTCCGCTCCGGTCGCGCACGTGCATAAAGGCAAGCTGGCCGAGATGGCGAATGCTATGAACCCATCCGTGTATGGTTACGGGATGCCCCATATGTTCGAAGACATGGGCGCAAAGCACACGGACTTGCTTGGTTGAATGAGTTTCCATGAGTAACACTCCCTTTATTAAATTGGGTACTGCGTAGTACGAAGTTGTTGTTGTCATCGTCATCATCGCCGTCGTCCATGTGCATCACCTCCCTAAATGATCCCCCGCTGCTTATACCATTACTCCCAGGCCCGTCGTTTCCGAAAAACAGAAAAACCCCGTCCCCAATAGGGACGAGGTTGAAAGCTCGCGGTACCACCCTGTTTATCGCGTCTTATGCGGCGCGATCAGCTCGAACCCCGTAACGCTGGGGACGCGTCCGCTCCTACTGAACCGCGCGAAGCGATCGTTCAGGCAGAACTCGCCGGTGTCTTTCTCCGGACGCCGCCGCCGTCCTCCCAGCCATGGGACGGCTCTCTGTGCGCTGCGCGCTCCGGTTACTTCTCCGGTTCATCGTTTTTGGTATTTCTAATATAGTATTCGCTTTGTTTGCGTTTGTCAAACAATTATCTTTTCTATTGGGGCGTTGCTTATTATCCATATTTTACAATTCAGTCTCTATAATTCTAGTAATCTATTCCAATTGTATGAATTCTCGCAAAAGTTTGCAATTAGATGTTATAAAACGAAGAAGTTCGTATTATTGAGTTATCATACGTAACCCAATCATACGAACTTGGAATCAAAAAAATGCCCGATATGACTGGATTGACATATGCCACAAAGTTCGGAGTTTTATGTTACTGTACATTATTATATAACATTAATAAGTTTAATTCGCCGTCGAATTAAATTATGATCCCTGACGCGAGTTCAGATAGGACAGCTTGTTGATGTGGGTCGTGGAGAAGGTGCAGCCCTCGCGCTGCTCCGCGGCGGGGCTGTCGGTGTGCCACATGTTAAAGTAGACGACCGGTTGGCGGCGGCCCTCGAACGTCTCCAGCAGCGTGACCGGGCCATCCGGGCCGATCAGCGAAAGGCGAACTATTAAAAAAGCCGTCCTAACTTTAGAACGGCTTTTGAGAATGGCTTTTGATCCTTATCCTGATGCATTATCGGTCTTTCACATGGTACTGTCGGCTTTGCGGTGAGCTGCTTTAATGATTATGTTTCTTCGGGACAGTGACAATTGCAGTGCCCTTCGCAACATTGCCCGCCTTATCTGTTGCGGTATAAGTTATCGTATATACACGATCTCCTTTTCCCGATCTTTCCGCGCGAAGGTCAAAGGTTGAATCGTATGTGCCAAACGCAGCATTATTAATATCCTTGTCAGATCCTTTCTCATTACTTGTAATCGATGTTAATGCGATGGAGTCTAATCCAGAGAGCGATTCGATTGTTTTAAATGTTGCTTCTATGCGAACATTTTATGATTAGGTGGAAACAACACACTCTCACTAAGCGTAATTTTTAAAATTGGTGATGTCTTATCGATATTCACTTCTATTGACTTTGATTGTTCCATATTCCCTGCAATGTCTGTCGACAAGTTGAAGAAGCGTCACCAGTTTGAGGAATTCAAAAAGCAGAAACAGGTAGAGTCAGCCTCGATGCACGCCAAAGGTATGTTGACTAAACAAGAATTTATTGAGCATATGCAAGCGCTGGAACTGAATACAGAAGTGATTGAAAAAGAAACCGGGATCACTGAAGAGATGCTAAATCAAATCATATCAGATGCTGAGAAGATCATATTTTAGCGCATGAGCATTGATTGGCTAACACTATAACGACAACGGTGACGTTGTGTCTGCAGAAATTCAAGTGGGCTGAGTTTCGCAAGACGAAAGCAGGCATTAAAATCCATATGCGGCTGGCTTTTGTGGATGAGCAAGGCGTCATTCCAGATAAAGCAACCGTAACGACGGCCAAGAAAAATGACCGTACCCAGATGAATGAACTCGTTCATGAACCCGGCGTCACGTATATCTTTGATCGCGGCTACATTGACTATGCGGCCTTTGATCGTTACTGCTTGGACGATATCCTGTTCGTGACACGTCTGAAGAGCAATACGCATATGGAGCCGCTAGAAGGCTGCTTCCGTGCGCTTGCCGCTCGTTACAACTTAGATCCTGCTCGGGATTCGTCCATCCCTCCGCAGTCTGCACACCTTAGATTAGGACGTTTTGTCGGAGATGCGCCCGGCCTGCTGGCGCGAGTTGTCCGTCCCATCGCAAATGCGAATTTATGGACACATACCCGTTCTGCATTCTTGTCCGCCCGAAGATTTTGAAATATAGAAAAAAATAAGGATTGCGAACTTGAAGTCTATAATTTTAATGACATTATCGAGTACATAAACTTATCGAAATCAAAGGCTATTGCTGTCATAGAAGAAATTACTTCTGATTCCACACACGACTAAGCGAAAGGGCAGGATAGTTTAATTCACTTCGCGAATACCTCACATACGGAAAATTCGCGAAGTTTGTAAAGTCGTTATGAGAAATTCGGGCAACTTACTTTTTATGGGGGTTATTCAGGAGGTTAATCTTGGAAAAGCTAAAATCTCTGTATTACCCAAGGAAGATATCTTATTATAGTCCTGTGCGTTGCTACTTTGATTAGTTTAATAAGTGTCTATAACATCCAATATCCATCAGGAGAAAGACCTTATTTATTTATCTTTTGGGATACTTTTCTTGCATGGGTAACGGTTGGAATTGCCGTAATTTTAGATCTAATATTTTGTTATTCCCACAAGATAGTCCGTGCAGTAATGTTCATATTCATCGGCGCTACATGGTTTTTTTTCTTTCCCAATGCTCCATACCTTGTGACGGATTTACTTCATGTATTCGTGCGGTACAGCTTTGACCCTACAGAACGATTTTGGATAGATGTAGTGTTTTGGCAGCATTTATTTACCTTATTTACTATCGCTATACTCGGGGTCTTACTGGGATCATATTCACTTTTTTCAGTGCAGAGTTTGGTGAGAATATCATTTGGAGTCATTACTAGTTGGATCTTTGTGATCGTCGTTCTCATATTAAGTAGCTTTGGTATATACATTGGCAGATTCGTTCGATGGAATAGTTCTGCACCTCCTAACCGCTATGCACGTGTTTCGGCTTCCGATCAGTCCATGGATTTACAAATCGATTCTTTGAAGTCTTCCGGGTGTGATCGTATTTTCGAGGGAAAGGTCTCCGGAAAGAAATGTGATCGACCAGAGTTAGCTCGCTGCTTGGAGTACTTGCGTTCCGGGGATAGTTATTTCTTTTATGGTATATTTCCGACTGTCATACAGAAGCAACGCCATTGCCGGTTTTCAGAGACCCGATCTGTGAACGATTTTCCTAGAGAGCTTCGACTTGATTTTCGCTTCATACTTAGCAACCACAGGGGTAGGGCTGCTTCAATAGTTTGGACGGAATAAGGCAAAGAAAGAAATGACACATCGTCAAATGAGTCATTTCTCTCTCTTTTGTTATTTAGGAAATTTTTTTACAAACCTTCCATTAACGCCTTGATCGAGCTGTCGCTCTCCAGAGAGCGGATAATGAGCGTCACCGCTTCAGCGCGAGTAGTCGTGCTGTTAGGCGCGAATAAAGAGGTGGACATCCCTTGCACGAGCTTAGCCGAGGACGCCAGCTTAATCTCATTCGCTGCCCAGTGGTTGCCGCTCACGTCCGTAAAGCTTGCCGGTTCGACGGCCGCCAACACGTCAAGATTCAGTACGCGGGCAATGATCGCTACCATCTCGGCACGGGAGATCGGTTCATTCGGTTTAAAGCTGCTATCCGCATAACCGGTTATGACTCCTTTATCGGCCAATGCGCCGATGTAATCAACGGCCCAATTAGAGCCCGTATCGTTGAAGACGGCCGAGCCTGGTTTTGGAGCCAGCGCGAATGCACGGGAAATCATGGCGGCGAACTCCGCCCTTGTGACAGACGCGTTCGGGCGAAACGTACTATCCTCGTAACCGGTTATGATACCTACCTTGACTGCTTTCGTAATGAAGCTGCTGCCCCAATGATTGCCGGTATCGCTGAACGATTTGTTCCCGTTATTCGTTGCGGCGATAGCGTCGCTCACCGCTTTCAGCACCGCTTCCCGGCTAATCACGTTCGATTGGAACGGATTCACAGTAGTCTCCGGCTCCTGTGTGCCTTCGGTTTCCGTATCATTCGTACCGTTAGAAGAACCCGGACCAGGGCCTGGACCCGTATCAGGGCCTGTCGAAGCAGAAACAGTCAACACAATCTTGTCGGATTGGTAAACAACCTGAGCCTTGTATGAGCTTGGCAAACCGGTAATCTGGACATCGGCGAATTGTCCGGCCCGCTGATTGGCGCCATGGCTGATCAGGGTGACGGTTCCATTGCTTGGCTTGTAGTCGCCCGTGAGAATCACTTGCAATGTACCATTCACATTGACCGTGCCGCTAGCCTCAAGCACATCACCCGCGCTGGCCACGTTCAGCTTCAGCGTACCTTCGGCAGCTTGGGTGAAGCTTCCGCCAATGGTTATCTTACCCGTTACATTCTCTGTAAGCGTACCGCCGTTATTGAGCACATCGCCGCTGCCGAAGGCTGTGGCTGAACCGCCCTCGAGCGTACCGGCGTAAAGTTCGGTGCCTCCGGAATACGTGTTGCCGCCCAGCAGCTTTAAGGTGCCGGTTCCTTTCTTCGTCAGCTTGCCTGCGCCGGCGATATCGTTCCGCCAGCTATCGGCTGCATGGAAGCCGCCCTTGTAGGTGTCCATCGTCACGGTAACGTCGCTGTTAAAGGCGCCATAGCCGTCTGCCGCTGCAAACAGATTTAGACGTCCCCATCCCTCCGGATCATCGAGTAATGGATAGCCGGACGGCAGGCCGGTCGTCGCCAGAATCTCGCGGCGCTGCCCGTCGCTCAAGTAAGGCAGGCGAGTCTCCAGCAGCACCTCGGCGCCCTTCGGAACCGTCATATCTTCCGTCGTGGAAGCGATCGGCGAGAAGCCATAGGTCAAGCGTTCGGTAAATGCCTCTTTATTCTTCTTATAATCGCTGTATCGATCTTCCGCCGTGCCGGTTTCTTTCAACAGGATGTCATGGGCCTGGTCGTACGCGGCCTGCTTAAGCTCCGCATGATCCGGGTCCGCCAGAGTAGCAGCTGCGAGCGCCGTAGCCATGACGCGTCCGCCCATAACATCGAGCGGCGAATGCATGCCGGCGACGATCCGGCTGTTCCCCATATCGGAAGCGCGGGTCAGCATCTCTTGGAACCGTTCAGGCACTGTATAGGCCAGCGCCAGCGAGGCGAGATACGAGGCGTTCGTATGACCGCTAGGGAAGCCGCCATCCGTTTCCGGGGTGGTGGTATTTCTCACCGGAACCAGCGTAGGCACAATGACAGAAGTATCAAGCCAACGCCATGGACGCATATAATTGTAAAAGTTTTTAGCCGGCGTGGTCGAAGCATAGTTGCCGCGCAGCGTGCCGATCAGGTCGACCATCTTGCCGAGCTCGGAGTCCGAATTTCCGCCTTTATTGGTTCCGTTCCCGTCACTGTACTTCACCGTCGTGGCGTCGTCCGGGATGCTCGTAATAGTAGTGAACGTTCCTGTCTTCTCGCGGTACACGTCCGCCAGCGAACCAAGACCGTCAGTGGCTCCATAGGTTTGGTTGCGGCGGTCGTCGTAATAAGCTGCGATCTCCTCTTCCGGCGTACGGGTTTCGGCCAGATCGGCCACATACTGGATGTTGGCGTCCAGTACTTCGCTGTTCAGCTTGGTGCCGTTGTCCCAGGAAGATCCCGGCGTCCAGAGATCCAGATACTTAGACAGCAATCCGATCGTCGGGTTAGACTCGACCGTCTTATTAGCGGAGGAATTGTTCTTGTAGCTATCGACAAAATGTCCCCATGCCGGAGCCTCGGGCAGCCCCACTGAAGAGTCGGCCGGCGCCGCCATGGCAATATTGCCGGCAACGGGATTTAGCAGCAGCAACACGCCCATCGTAACCGATAACAGCTTGTTTTTGGATTTGGACTTCAAATCGGATCTACTCCTCACATTATTTATCTTGAACCGATACTTGCGAAAGAGCGAACGGCCTGTGCCGTTCCGCCGCATCACCTTTCCGTAAGCGATCGGAATCGGTCTCAATGTAACATCGGTTCGTGCCGGGCATCAATATGACAATTTCCCTTTTATATCAGTTTGGGAGGAATGGGGATACTATTTTACACTCGCCTAATAAAAGGAGGATGCTATTTTACATTCGTTTAATATACATACAGGATAATGAAGTACAGAGATTCGGGAAACTCTTAGAGGGATGGGGGAAAGACATGAAAAAACGGAATTCCGTATTTGCTAACCTGGCCATTTCCTATATAACCATTGTGCTCGTCATCGTGCTCCTGCTCTGCTCTATCTTCTATATTTATTTCTCGAAAAATTATAAGGAAGAGCTGCGCGACAGAAACCAGCTGATTCTGGAGAACACGGCTCAGACGATTGAAACGGCAGTACTCCAGAGAGCCCAGCAAATTTATTTGGATATTTCTCTTAACAAAAACGCAAACGTACGGCTGTTCGCCGACTCTTCCTTTCAGAACAATCATAGCAAAGTGATTGACCTGCAAGATTTGCTTAAATCGGAGGTCATCAGCAACTCGGATGTCGTGCAAGCGGTACATCTGTACTATCCCGGACAAAATGTCATGCTATCGTCGCTCTACGGGCTGAAATTCAATGCCGGCCAAGATAGCCGCAAGGCCTACCTGGCGGACTGGATCGACGGGATGCGTAGCAATAAGCAGAGCAGCCTTTGGACGCCGACCCGCCTGGTTCCGCAAGATATTTACTCCAATCTGCAAGGCGGCGGAAGCGATGCCTTGATGACTTACGCGCACAGCTATCCATTCCAAGCGTCAGGCGAGAACAGCGACGTCATCATTGCGGTTGACGTGAAGGAAAGCGCGATAAGCGCGATTATTCGCAATATGATGCCTTCGCAATATGACGGCACGTTTATTTTGGATGGTTCCGGTAACACGATATCGGATGCGGATAAAGGGAAGTTAGGTTTTCAAGGCGACTATGACTCCGGCATGATTAGGGAGGAGGCTGGGAGCTATAGCAGTACGATTGATAAGTCCTCGCACGTCGTTTCCTATCAGACGCTTCCATCGACCGGGTGGAAAATCTATAGCGTCGAGCCTTCGAGCTCTTTCTATGAAAAATCGATTTTCATCCAAAAGCTGATCCTGGGCATCTGTTTGTTGGCTATTCTGATCGGCATCGTGTTGTCCGGGATTCTGGCCAAGGCGAATTACAGCCCGATCAAGCGGTTAACGGTCAAAATAAAAGGCTTATTGGACCATGCCCCCGAGCATATCACCAATGAGTACGGGCTGATCGACTCGGCTTTCGTCAAGTTGAATGATAAAGTCAACAGCCTGGAAGAGACGCTGGAGGCCAATAGCTCGGTTATTAAGCATAATGTCGTCCTGAACCTGCTCAGCAATTGCTATACGCCCGAGGAATGGGTAGAAGAACGCCAGTTTCTAGGCTTCTCGGGCGAATACAATCGCTACTGCTGCTTGATTCTGGATTCGAGCGAAGCATTTGCCAGGTTAAGCTCCAGGAATATGCAATATGCGGTGTACCGGATCATCAACCAATTGGAAGCTGCGTCCCTGCCGGATAGCCGCATTATGGCCGAGGCGCTTCCGGACAAGAAGGTTGTCATCATTGCTTGCGCTAATCAAGAGAGCGGCAATCTTCTGGAACAAATATCTCAATTTGTAATATCCGAGAGCAAAGAGCAGTTCCGCTTGGATGTCCAAATCTCATGGGGTTGTTGGGTGCAGGAGATGACCGATGTTCATAAGAGCTACAACGAGGCCCAAACTTTAATGAAATACGCTTATTTCCTGCCGGAGACCTTTATTCTGAAGGATCGCAAGCTGCTGGACCGGGAGAACAGCCCGGATGAAATTCCGCAAGCCATTCTGGCGAAGTTCAAAGATAAATTGCACGCCCGGCAGCCGCAGGAGCTCGGAGCAGCTGTAGAGCAGCTGGTATCCGCTATGAGGGAAGGCATGTATTCGGCCGATCATTGCCGCTTTATTCTAGTTAATACCGTATTCGTCTATTCCGATTATTTGAAGAGTGTTCGATACAAGCACCCCGAGCAGGAGAACCTGGATCTGTATAACCAGTACGCCTTGCTGCACAATGTCCGTTCTTTTCAAACTTGGCTAATGGATTCGGCAACTGCCGTCATCGCTTATATGGAGAAACGAAATAGCGAGCGAGCGGTCGCAAGTATTGAAGCGGCTAAGCAATACATCCATGACCATCTTTCGGAGGATCTGTCTCTTGAAGCGGTCTCCACGAAGGTGTTTCTCAGTCCCAAATATTTAAGCAAGCTATTTAAGGAAGAGATAGGCGTCACCTATACCGATTATGTCACCAGTCAGCGAATGGAGAAGGCCAAAGCCCTGCTCGAGAAAAACAACATGACGATCGAACAAATTGCGAATACGGTCGGCTATGCAACGGCGGCTTATTTTATCAAGAAGTTCAAAGAAATGCATGGGTGCACGCCGGGCAATTACTCGCGCAACATCGCTAAGCAAGCGTAGCCGCTTTGACTAAGGCGGAAGCAAGGGCCTGACGATAAGGGAGGGAAGTTGTAGCATGGAAAAAAAGGGATTGCGGCGCGGCATGTTCATATTTCTTATGGTTGCAGTATTGGCAGGCATTGTGGTCGGCGGCTATGCGGGGATCTCGATGTTTCCCTCTGAAGCCGAACACCTGCAGGCCCCCGCAACTTCCGGCGCCCCGGGGTACGATATCTCGTGGACCATGCATCAGAACCTTCCCGTCTCCGAAGACGCGGAGATGGTTCGGTACGTGGAACAGAAATTCAATGTCAATCTGGTATTCTGGAATCTGGAGAACAATAAGTATGAAGCGCTCTTGGACATGAAGCTGGCTCAGGGTTCGATCCCCGATTTGTTCAGGATCAGACAACCGCAGGATCTTCTCAAATATCAACAGCAAGGCGTGCTGGCCGAATTTCCGGAAGAGATGCTGGAGAAATACGCTCCGAACCTGACGAAGGCTATCCGGGAAAACGCGCCCGACTATCGGGGTTATGGCAAAATCGATGGAAAATATTACGGCATTCCCGTCATTAATCCTACGAACAAATATCGCATCCCCGTCGTCTATCGCAAAGATTGGCTCGACAAGCTCGGTCTGCCGGTCCCTCAGACGTTGTCCGAGTTCGAGAAGGTGATCTATGCATTCGCGAATGGGGATCCGGATGACAACGGCATCAAGGATACTTACGGCCTGTCCAGCGAAGGGATGAACGTCGTCTTTGGCGCCTTCGGGCAAATCGTCTTCGCAGACCAGCTCTACTTCGGAGTAAAGGAACAGGATCTGGTCATCGGCGCCTTGCAGCCGGAGATGAAGGAGGCGCTGCAATATCTTAGCAA
Organism: Paenibacillus harenae DSM 16969; assembly: GCF_000422465.1. Lineage (GTDB taxonomy): Bacteria > Bacillota > Bacilli > Paenibacillales > Paenibacillaceae > Pristimantibacillus > Pristimantibacillus harenae. The sequence continues at coordinate 9,782 of NZ_AULV01000028.1, forward strand.
ATGGTATCGGGACGGCGTCATCGATCCGGAGTTTATTACCGGGGAGAACAAGGGAGGCTACAAGCATCTCTCCCATTCCTTTATCAATGGAGCAATCGGCATGACCTCCATGGGCAATTATTATCATTGGATTCAAGACGGCGATTATCAATCATGGGATTCAAATGGCGAGGAGACTCCCGTAGAAGCGACATTTAACGTAAAGGAATTATCCGCTATAAATCCGCATGCCCAAATTGTGTTTGGGCAGCCCTTTAGCGGACCGGAGGGCAAGCGGGGTTCCAAGGCTTACGACTTGCTCATGAGCTTCGCGGCGATCGGAGCCGACGCCGCCAAAGAACCGGGCAAGATGGAGATGATCCTTCAAATCCTTGACCATGTCAGCGCTAATCCCGACCCGGATGAAGCTGCTTCGATGAAGTATGGGATCCAGGGAACGCATTGGCAGTGGGCTAGCGATTCCAAGGAAGATGTTATTCTGCTGCCTCCCTACGACAAGACGTTCAGCTATCAGAACACGATCGGCACCGGGTTAGGCATATCTGCGCCCCTTATGGCTGCGGAACGAAGAGAGAAATGGGCTGCAACCTTGGGCTTGGATCAGGACGGAATCTACAATGCGCTTACGGCAGCGACTCCCTCGCTAATCAAATACGCGCCTGAATTAATAAAGCAAAAAAACAAAGCCTATATCTCTATCATTACAGGCGACAAACCATTGGAGTACTTCGACGCATTCGTTAAGGAGTTTATGGTGGCCGGCGGAGCCCAAGTGCTGCAAGAAGCCAATGATTGGTATAGCCGGCATGCCGGGAAGTAAGAATTGACAAGAACATACTTGAATCGAAAAACGGGGCAGCTGCATCATCGCAGCTGTCCCGTCTATTCAGCCATCGTTCCCCGTTGGCGTAACGAATAACGGCTTCAATTTTGAACATTGGTCCCTTTTAATTTGAAAGAGATTGTTCATTATACCACTTTCTAAGCAGATTAATATGAGCCTGATGATAGCGGCTGTGGTCAGCCATATGCCATAATCCCCAGCGAATGGTTGCTTGCTTTTCATTTTCATGACCAAAAGTGACAACTTTATCTAGATCGGCATCTGTTAATTGCGTACATGTATCTTTCAACATGATTAACACACCTTCATAGTTAGACATCAGTGTGTTCAAAGACATCCCTTCGACCATCGGAAGCCTATTATTTGCATCTATCATGGGTCCATATTGTTCTTTTAAAGAATGAGGGAGCGGTTGTCCTTTCATTCTATAAACCCAATTAAGATCAACATACATGATATGTTTTATAAGCTGAGCGGTACTATTATGCTTGTTATTGGGCCCCTTATAATCTACTTCTTCTTGCGGCATGCCATCAGTAATTACTTGTAGTCGTTGGCTATTTTCTTTCACGGCGGAATATAATATTCCCGTAATTGGCGGCATATTGGCTTCGCCTTGTAAATCGTAAAACATCCTGGCTATTCCTCCTCCTTCAAAAGTGTTGGAATTTCCCTTAAGCGGCGACGTCGCGTCTTGTGAACAGAAGCCAAGCTACGAATTGGAATACGATGTAGTAGGCGACAAGAATCATAATCGAGAACGTCAGCGTCATTTCCGGTCTTAGCGGCGTCGCGCCATTCATATATTGCGTCAGATCGATGTTGGAGAAGAGCAAATACTTGACCCAGCTATAGCCGCTGAGAAGCGCCGATAGCGTATTGCCGACCAGCATGAACAGAAGCGAGAAGGCAATGGCCATCGAAGAGCTGCGGAACGCGGACGAAATCATGAAAGCCATCGTTACGTACATAAGCATGGATATGACCGAGAAACCGTATTTCTCCAACGAATTCAAGAAATAGGAGCTTTCCTGGATAACGCCGTCATCAGTTATCGATAGCATTGCTTGGCTTGTTCCGTCAAAGCCTTCAAGTATACCGCCGGCCGCGTAAGCAGACGCAAAGGTCAATATGAGCAGCAGAAGCGCGAACCCAAGGGTGGCGATGTATTTGCTTATCATAATCTTCGTACGCGAAGCCGGACCGACAAGCAGCAGCTTGATCGTGCCCCATGTGAATTCGGCCGCAATCATATCGGCAGCGATAATGACGGTCAGAATCGTCGCCAACATAATTAAAGATGACGATGTACTTACATAGTTCCACAACGACAATTCGTCAGGGTTTATATCTTGTTCCAAATAGTATTCATTAAGCATGATTTCATTCGTGAAGTACGTGATATCTTCTTCGGACAGCTCTTTGTTTTCTTGAAGCTCCTGCTGCATGCTGGCGTTCCGTTCGGTTAAGTCGTTTTGCCAGTCCCGCGAATGATTTTGGCTTGAGTCCCACTTCATGATGCCGCTCATCAACGCGATCGATAAAATGAGGAAGGCGATCATAAGCCATGTACGGGGACGACGATATATTTTCATATTTTCGTTTCGAATTAGACTAGACAAACTAGACAACCATCTCACCTCCGGTAATTTCCAGGAACTGTTCTTCCAGTGATTTCTGCACCGTTTGAATGCCGAGCACGTCAATCTCCGCGCTTACGAGCAGCCTTGTAATATCGGGGATGGCAGCTTTGTCAGCCGCAATTTCAAGCTGATTTCCGTTCTCCTTAATGCGAGTAACATCGAAGATGGCGGATAGCAGCTGCTGAGCGGCAAGCAAATCGCCGACTTCGATAACGATCTTAGACTGTATCGAATCGCGAGCTTCCTGCAGCGAGCGAATATCGATAAGCTTGCCGGCTTGTATAATCGCAACCCGGTCGCACATCAGCTCCATCTCGGACAGCAGGTGGGAAGAGACGATGACGGAGATGCCTTCTTCTCTCGTCAGCTTCCGCAAGTAATCGCGCAGTTCCCGAATGCCTGCGGGGTCGAGGCCGTTTGTCGGTTCATCAAGGATGAGCAACGATGGACGATGGAGAATCGCTTGCGCGACGCCAAGCCGCTGCCTCATGCCGAGAGAATAACGCTTCACCTTCTCATGAATACGGTTCTGAAGTCCGAGAAGCTTAACGACCTCCTTGATCCGTTCCTTCGTAATGCCTTTATGCCGACGAGCAAAATGAACAAGGTTTTGATAGCCGGTCAAAAATTTATACATTTCCGGATTTTCGACGATCGCTCCTACATGCGTCATGGCAAGCTCGAAGTGCTCGCGGACGGATACGCCTTTAATGAGGGCCTCGCCCTTCGACATCGATATCAAGCCAACAATCATCCGTATCGTTGTCGTCTTGCCGGCACCGTTCGGTCCGAGGAATCCGAATACTTCGCCTGCGGGTATATCGAAGCTAAGATTGTCGACGATCTTACGTCCGCCAATCGATTTGGTCACGTTGCGAAGCTGCAAGACGGCTTCTGTCATGCGATAAAACCTCCTAGAATTATTGTACATATGAACTATACGGGAAGTTGCCTTGTCATAAAATAGACCTTCGATCAGGATTTCCCCCTGCTTAGGTCGAGTATAAGCGTTTTTTTGCATGTTTGATAAACGCGTGTGACCTAGTTGGAGAATTTTTTTCTTGGACTAGCACAAATAATGAAAAAACAAAATAGGCTTATGCTATGTATATTATTGATAAGATTGGAGTGAATACATGAATATGGACTACATTTCTGGGATGTCACAAAACCTGCAGGCTTTTGCCACACCATCTTCTAATCCAATCGAAACCGGTGGTGTACATGAAGCTGAATTCCTTCGGGAATCATTGGTAGCGGCTTTAGAAGAGATGAAAGTATGGGTCCTTCTGATGAGCGAACACGCGAAATTTATTCGTTTGGGTCTCGACCCGAACCCGAATCAAGAAGAATTTTTCCGTATTGCGGACCAATTTTCCGTGCAACTGGAATCACTTCATCGGGAAGTCATTCAAACGCCATCTAACGCACCTGTTGAAATTTTGTTCCAATTACGGGAACGAACGATTGTGATGGTGAATCATCTCATTCAATTTAAGCGAACCTTGTTTCAATTACTTGAGGAATGCAAAGCTTTAGCGATCCTGCCCGCTATCCTAGTCGATCACATACGTAGGGAAGCTGACCGTTTCGTCGGCACATTGGAGCGTTCCAAGGGGAAAGTAACAAGAAATCGGCAAACCTTAGGTATACCGGACGGTCAGATACCTGCAGAAACAGTTCCGAGACTTCTGTATCATCGGCTCAGCCCGGCACAGCTCTTTAAAGTAGGGGTTGAGGAGGTTGAGTTTTTCTCCAGGATACATTCGGAACACGCCGAGCATTTATCGATGTCATTCCGGCCTGAAGTACAGGAGAATTATCGTAAAACGGCGTTGTTTTACAAACAGGAATTTGCTAATCAAATCGAGCAAGCCAAGATGGTGGAACAGAGTGGTTCAGGGTTCGAGGCTCTTGCAAGCAACGGAATCAAAATTTCCACTGATTTTAATAATTATTTACGACGCGTTCTGTACGATATTACAACCTGTACTATCCCGACCAAACAAACGAATTTCCCGCCGCTGCTTGCCGATCATATGAGCAGGGAGACTGTTTATTACATGGATATTCTTCAGCGGCTGACAGTACGTTGACAAATGAGGCGCAGAAGGATGCTAACCTTCTGCGTCTTATTTGTGTGTTTACAGATTAATAGCCTATTTCGACGGGAGATGATAGTTGAAAAGTGGCAGCGGCAGTTTATTCTCCGTCCAAGAAGACCGTTAGTCTCATTATGGATATTTAAGAGATTCTATTGATTGTACTGGTTAATGAACACAATTTTTATTTTTAATGAAAACACCGTTACTAAATGTATCACCCTTAAATACTATGTCTTATCCGACAAAGGAAGGTGATAAGATATGAGTATAAGTCCACTATGTAGACGGTTTGCAGAAATTTTTGGTGGCCAAGCTCAAGTGGTAAATGGGGTATGTGTGGCAACTAGGTTACGCACTAATATTAAGGTCAAAATATTGGGCAGACGCTCTAAGGGTTTATTTACACTTCCCTTTGGCATTTCTTTCGAGAGTGTGGGTGCGGATGGCAGGGCATTATGTCTTGGAGAGTCTGTTGTACTCACAAAAGAGATAAATCCATTTATCTCTGAACTACGTAAGGCAGGTATTAAAATAACGGCTGTTCACAACCATTGGTTATTTACAAATCCGAACATATGGTATATCCATTGGGAGGCAATCCAACGTCCGTTAGTTTTTGCTAGGAATGTTCGGAACGCCTCAAGAGTATTGTCGAATAAACCTGTCGGTCCATTTATCTGTAAGCCTGCTAGTAAAAAAAGGTAAGAAGATAAATATTACTTTTGGATGCTGCTGAGAATCAGCAACATTTGCTATGCTAACTTTTATTAGATTTGATGGAGCCCGTCGACCGGAAGGTTAGCGGGCTTTTTTGTTTCATAGGCGTATAACTAGATTTAGTCTTTTAAACTCAGCTTTTAGTCAATCGTACAGACAAGTCACACTCTACAGACATACACTCTTATATCCGCAAATTCAGGAGGCCTAATTGTGTAGAATGAATAAGAAACTGAAGCGATCAAAGTCTAACATTTGCCTGCATGGCAAAGTTATAGGAAGCTCATTTAATGAGCTTAAGTTTTTGGACTTCCATCCTGTAGCAAATTCAAACCTTTTACTCCTAAGACCCCAAGGTAAAGATGCGATCAGTCGCGTACACATTTCGATCTAGGGCAAAACTGTTTGAGTCCGTCCCAATTACCCCAAATACATCCTTTACATTGTTTTGGCTGTTTTGGACTAATCAGTGGAATTAGTGTCCTATTCATTTCCAATCCTCCATTTCGACATGGATAATGTATCCGTTACTCGCCGTGATTTATTCCATTAATTAAAAAGCCCGCCGATCAAATTGAACTGACCCCAAAAAGTTGGACATTTTATTTATGCTGAAACAGGGGGCTGTAGCCGGTATTCTACTGGAGACAGTCCTCTTAGTTTTTCCTTTGTTGGGGTAATACCACATGCCTAGCAAGCTAAGAAGAATCTATACCCCAAAATGGGAAAATAGGATATCCTTTCTATATCAAGCATAATTCCATAGAAAGGATGGTTTGCCATGAATTCTAAATGGGATGCAATAGCCATCGAAGACCTGAACATGAAAGAGATGTCGCAACAATTATCCCTCGGAAAAGCAACGATGGATAATGGAAACGGTATGTTTAGAACGTTCCTAGGCTATAAACTGTCCGAGCGAGGTAAAAGATGAAAACGCAGCCGAGAACATTCAGATAGAAGGAATGAGGATGCTAAACCTAGCATGACGCGTAGAGAACCGCCGGACAGGCGGGAATAGCCCAATAACGATAACTACGTTAGTAGTAAGTCCTGGGAAGCCCCCACTTCTAAGTGGTTGGAGCATGTCACAGAAACTGATCGAATCTGATGTGATTCCTTATGATTTTCAAGGTAAACAAACCATACGAACATACATCTCGTTGAGCTAGCGGGTACTTTAGTTTCACAATATGGAGTAGTTTGCCGCGGCAGCTGCTCCTTATTGTTTATTTTAAGCATTATTCATTGGGGTTATATCCTCAGGAGAGTTGAGTAACGTTAAGGAGGCAAATGATGAACTCGAAGAACGATTATAAAAAATTGCGCCATTCATTTGAACAAGCAGCGAACCTTTATCAGGAGGCGCGTCCGGATTACCCGGAAGAAATATTCGATGATTTAATCCATGCGGCAAATTTGAATCCTGGCGATTGTTTGTTGGAAGTCGGCTGTGCTACAGGAAAGGCTACTCTCCCGTTAGCCAAGCGTGGATTTAAGATCACGTGCGTGGAACTTGGCGCTGAGCTTGCCGCAGTTGCCCGTCAAAACCTTGCCGGAATGGATGTTGACATTATCAATGGAAGCTTCGAGGACTGGAAACCTGAGGCGGAGAGCGGGTTTGATTTGGTATTCGCCGCAACCGCTTGGAAATGGGTTGATCCTGAAGTTCGGTACACTAAGGCATGGCAGGTCCTGCGTCCCGGCGGACACCTGGCATTTTGGAACGCTGATCACGTATTTACAGACGGTGGAGACCCATTCTTCCGTGAAATTCAAAACGTTTACTATGAGATCGGCGAGGGAAAATCGGTAGACGACAACGACTGGCCGCGACCGGGGGAACTTCACGAGCAAAGAGATGAAATTGAGAAAAGCGGTCTGTTTGAGGTTGTTCACATACGGCACTTCGATTGGGAGCGCATTTATCATGCTGGTGAGTACATTAAATTACTCGAAACCTTCTCCGGACACATACTAATGGAGGAATGGAAACGCGACAAGCTCTTCAACGAGATCCGAGTTCGACTTCATAGACGTCCAGAAAAGTCGGTTCGCCGCCACTGGGGCGCTGTTCTTCATGTCGCCCGTCGTAAAGACTGACAATGGAGAAAATGGCATTTGTTGAGCAGTCGGTAACTATGGCTTAACAATTTTCGCAACGAGGCTGCCGGCATAGAATGGCAGCCTCGTTTTTTTGAACACCGGGATGAAGCATACTGGAGGGTCTATGAATTGATGTTCTTGGGCCACAGGCCTTGCTGCTTTCGGATCAAGATCATCTGTCCCAAGTGGTAGGCATTATGACTGGTTAGGCAAGACAGCAGTTCCCACCAGCTCGAATCAGGATCCCCGGGAATCGCTTCCTCCAATTTAGCTTCCTCGCATTCGAGAAGCTGTTTCTTCCAGTCCGTAAGCACTTCATACAGGCGCTCAACACTTTCCCTCCATTGGGTTTCACTTGTAATCGCCGCCGCTGTTTCGAAGGTAGATTCGTTGCCATGGTGCTCGTCTACGGCCTCTCCCCGGAATCGGTTGAGATGGCGTTCATTCCAATACGTTAGATGGGTTACAAGCTCTCCTATGGAATGCTGGCTTCCATCTTTCCATGCGGCTTGGTCCAAACCCAGCCCCTCCAGGGCATCCTGGATTGTGGGAAACCAGCCTTTCTCATTGTGGCAAAGGGCGAGTTGATCCGCAAACACAGCTTTTTTCCCTAATCCCATTGGGTATCCTCCTTGATTGAGATGCGTCTACATCCATTTCACTTTACCTTCTTGTATGCCAGGCTGCAAGCAAGATAGATCCTTATCAGCTTCGATAAAAATTATATTTTGCCGGCAATAGAGAGTGAATGTATAATTTAAATTAGATAAACTTTAAATTAGACAAACGTTAAATATCGAAAGGATTGGCGCTATGAACACAGATTTCTACCTTGTCAGACACGCTAAAAAAGAAAAGGGAATTGAAGATGTCGCTATATCGGCTGAAGGCATGCTGCAAGCTCAAAGGACTGCACGCCACTTTCGTAATAGGCAGATAAATAAAATCGTTAGCAGTCCGCTTAAAAGGGCTAAACAAACGGCTCAACTTCTTGCAGAAGCAACAAAGACAACCATTTCAGAGGATATACGTCTGCGTGAGCGTGCCAACTGGGGAGATCTGCCTGGACAAACATTTGAGGAGTTTGTTGAGATGTGGGAACGATGTACACGGGATAGAGATTTGTCCCCGCCAGCTGGTGATTCTGCGAGGAAGGCAGGTGAGCGCTTATCTGCTTGCTTATTCGAATTATCAGTTGAACATCCGCAGGATAGCATTATCATTGTTACTCACGGCGGTCTCATCACTGATTTTTTGGTAAATGTAATGACCGAGGATGAATTGAGAAAATGGCATCCGAATTTTATTGTGGAGCAAAGTAATTTGGTCGCTGAGTGCTCAATAACAAGAGTGAATTGCAAAGAGGGGATATTCAAATTAGTAGACTTGGCTAATGTCGCTCATTTGCTGTAGCTAACGGGTCGCTTCATGAATTTATCGCGGGGACGGAAGTTGCATGAAAGGCTCTAACGCATGGAAGACGATCGTAGGAGGTGATTCCAATGCTTAACCAAAACGGCATGAATGATAAAATTGTAAGCATAGACATGAACAGCGCCCGTGCCAAAACACTGGGCGATTATCTGAAATCGCGCCGGGCCTTGGCACGATGATGACGCCGGACAATGGAGAGTCGGTACACGCGATTCACGGCTCGCTTGACCTTGGCGTACATTGTTCGATACGGCGGATAGTTACGGCGACGGATTTATGGAAGGAAAGTTCGGCGGCAACGAGCGGATGGTCGGCCGCGCCTTGAAGGGACGCCGGAACCAAGCCGTTATTGCGATCAGATTGGCCGCGCACATGCGGTTCACCCGCTCACCGCGATGGAAACTGAATATTCACTTTGGAGCCGCGAAGTGGAGGACGAGGTGCTGTCCGTTCTGGATAAGCTCGGGAAGGAGCAGTTTGCTACGGCAGCTGCTCCTTGTTTTTCTTTAGCTTACTGACAATATCAAAATGGTTTTTGCCGGGCAGATTTTAACAGATCATGTTACCGGGTATGTTTATCGGGTGCGGGTAGTGCCCGACCCCTTTTCTTTATACAAAAAGGACAGGTTGGGACGAAACAAGAAGCGCATGGATTGCTCAATCCAGCTCATGGACAACATAACCGCTAGAGCAGCTGCAAGTAGCACCAGTATGATTTGATCCAGACCGGTGCGGATATGCCGGTAGATATCGAGATGTTCCGCATATTTAACAATAAAACCGTGCAGCAAGTAAGGATAGATTGTTCGGGTACCATATTCGCTGACCCGTGTCTTGCCTGTCGGGATCAGGGAAAGAACTGAAACGGACAACACAACGGTCACGGCTGCTGCGCCAATACGGTATATACCTGCGTACCATTCCGTATGGCCGAGATCCTTGTAGCTGAAACTGCCCCAGAGCCACTGACTGTTCAGATCCTGTCCGAACCCGTAAAGCATAGATACGGTTAAGAGCAGAATGAACCCGGCGGTCATTCTTATCCATGGCCGATAGAGGTACTCCAGATATTCCTTCTTCATATAATAGCCGGCCAGAAAATAGGGAAAGAAATTGATGGCTCTCAATGAGGCCAGGTTATAGCCAAGATCCGTTGCGGCGTAGCCTGCCAGTACGGAGAGGCAACTGGCAATCAAGATGGGGGATCTCAACTTCGTAAAGTAGGGCAAAACCAACTTCCATAAAAGGACGGCAAGAAGGTACCACATTAACCAATAAGGCAGAAAAAAGTTAAAGTCGAGCTTCGCCCGGTCATTCAGAACATAATCGAATAGCGTGTAAAGGACTTGAAACGTGACATAGAGGATAAGAAACGGACCGAGCTTATCCAGTTTTCTGGAAAAGTAACCCGTTACGAAAACGAACAACGGTATGTGGAAAAAGTAGATCAGGTTGTACACGGTTTTCGCCGCCAGGCTTGAATCATACAGCGGCTCCAGAGCATGGCCGATAACCACGAGCGTAACAAGGACAAACTTCAAATTGTCAAAATAATAATAACGGTTCATGTCTCCTCCTCCTTCTCGGATGTGACATGTGTCTACAAGGCGGTATGGTACGGACGAAGCGTCATCATGGTAGGGAAAGCCTTCCCATCAAGCCAGCTTTGCTCGGCTTGCGGCTATCGCAACCCTGACCGCGGGAACCGCGGAGCTAGCCTGGTCAAGCTATCTGCCATTGGGCGGGCTTACCCAGGAATCCCTCATCTCAAAACGCGTTAGTGTTTAGGTGGGGGTAGTTCAAAAGATTCTTTTATACTAACAAACTGTGCCGTTCCGCTCATCCTCCATAATTGGCGGTATTTCCGCATATTTCATGTTCATTTAGCTTATGAGCAGTCTGACGGGACATTTTCCAGTTTTCCTGCGGGATCATTTGGAATCCTCCTTCTCCTGCCGGATTCAGTCCATTGGATGTCAGTATGGGAACGATGCTCAAGACGGAATGCGGTTTTGCTATTAGGGGGGATCGAACATGAATTACGCCAGCGTTTAACAATCGGCATAAGAGCTCAAAAAATTTGACCGTTTTCGTATTAGCGTACAAATCACTCCTGAATAGGCGTCCGCATACAATACACCAGCAACGCAGATAGACGTTCGCCCTCATTATCATGAGTACATGGTTACAACCATTATAAGGAGTGAATCGCTATGTCATTTTTGCCTCCGTTTGGACCGCCGGGATCGCAGGGCGGCGGACTACCGCCGTTTGGACCGCCGGGATCGCAGGGCGGCGTACTACCGCCGTTTGGACCGCCGGGATCGCAGGGCGGCGGACTACCGCCGTTTGGACCGCCGGGATCGCAGGGTGGCGGACTTCCACCGTTCGGACCGCCGGGATCGCAGGGTGGCGGACTTCCACCGTTCGGACCGCCACCGGGCCCGCCCGGTCCGCCAATGCCGCCAGGACCTTCCGGCTTTCAAGCGCCTACCGCGCCGCCGCCGCAGTTCGTTCCGCCGCGGCCGCAGTTTACAGCGTTCGCCGTCGATCCGGGGGGCATCCGCAGATGCTTGTTCCGCAATACGTATATTTGGCTTAACAGTGGCCATCAGTTCTGGTATTTCCCTATCTTCGTAGGCAGAAATTCCATCGCCGGCTTTCAATGGAACGGATTTTTCTGGATGTACGCGGGGTACGACCTGAATCTCATCGCATCGTTTACTTGCTTCTAACGGCTCCGCTTCAGAACGGAAACAAACAAGGGCAGCGCATAATGGCATCGGCCGGTATGCACTGCCCTTGTTCGGTTTCAAGGAGTACTATAGTGTGGAGCTGTCTCAAAGACAGCTCCTTGTTGATGCAGACTGCAGGAAGTTGGAAACGGATATATCATCAAAGTGGTTATCACGACACCCGTATTTTCACACCCGCTCTTTATACACCCTCATTGCAATGAAATAGGCTGCGAGCATAATCCCGACGCACCACGCAAGAGCGACCCAAATATCATGGCCCACCGGCTGTCCGGAGAGCAGCGCACGGATGGATTCCACTATGGAGGTCACCGGCTGGTTTTCGGCAAAAGCGCGAACGATCCGCGGCATCGACTCTGTCGGTACAAACGCCGAGCTGATAAACGGCAGGAAGATTATCGGGTAGGAAAAGGCGCTTGCGCCATCCACGGATTTTGCGGAAAGCCCGGCAATCGCCGCGACCCAAGTTAATGCCAGCGTAAACAGCATGAGTATGCCGGCTACGGCAAGCCATGGCAGGATCCCCGCCGACGAACGAAAGCCCATAACGAGCGCTACGAGAATGATGACGAGAACCGATATGGCGTTGGATACCAGCGAGGTCAGCACGTGCCCCCACAGTAAGGTGGAACGTGAAATCGGCATAGTGTGAAACCGCTCGAATATGCCTCGTTGCTTATCCAAAAACAGGCGGTAAGACGTATAGGCTACACCGCTGGCAATTGCAATAAGCAGGATGCCGGGCAACAGGTAGTTCACATAGTTATCCGTTCCGGTTTGAATGGCGCCGCCGAACACATAGACGAACAGCAGCATCATCGCAATCGGAGTGATGCAGACCGTGACGATGGTGTCCATGCTGCGGAAAATATGGCGCATGGAACGTCCGAGCATAACGCCCATATCGCTAAAAAAGTGCTTCTTTGCCGTCTCCATTTACATAGCCTCCTTTTTGCCGATGATTGCGAGGAAGATCTCCTCTAATGTCGGCTGTTTTTCAACATACTCCACCTTTGCGGATGGGAACAGCTTTTTCAGCTCCGCGAGCGTGCCGCTCGCGAGAATCTTACCCTCATGCAGAATGGCAATTCGGTCGGCAAGCTGCTCAGCCTCCTCCAAATACTGCGTGGTGAGGAGTACCGTCGTGCCGCCATCCGACAGCTCCTTCACAATCTTCCAAACCTCGATGCGCGCCTCGGGGTCAAGCCCAGTGGTCGGCTCGTCGAGGAAAATGATCTGCGGATTTCCTACAAGGCTCAAGGCGATGTCAAGCCTGCGGCGCATACCGCCCGAATAAGTAGACGCCCTGCGGTCGGCGGCATCTGTCAGGCCGAAGCGTTTAAGCAAGTCATCCGCAACCTGACGCGGATTTTTGAGGTATCGCAGCTTGGCAATCATGATCAGATTTTCCCGTCCGGTCAAAATTTCATCCACGGCGGCAAATTGCCCGGTCAGACTGATCGCCTGCCGCACATTGTCGGGTTTCGACGCAACATCGAATCCGTTTACGGTGGCGGTTCCGCTGTCTTGTTTGAGCAGCGTGGTGAGGATTTTGACAACCGTTGTCTTGCCCGCCCCGTTGGAGCCGAGCAGGGCGAAAATACTGCCCTTTTCCACCTCGAAATCCACGCCCTTTAAGACGTGATGCTGCTTGTAGGATTTTTGCAGTCCTTTTACTTCGATTGCTTTTTCCATCCCGATATCCCCCTTTTACTTTGGTTTATCCGTAACCTTTTTTATGGCCTTGTTAGCTTCTTGGTGGGCAGATTCCTGATAGATGTCAGC
>NZ_AULV01000029.1 GCF_000422465.1 Paenibacillus harenae DSM 16969
ATGCGACCGACTCGCGTATCCGGTATTAGCATTCGTTTCCGAATGTTATCCCGGTCTTACAGGCAGGTTACCTACGTGTTACTCACCCGTCCGCCGCTAAGTTACTCCCGAAGGAATAACTCCGCTCGACTTGCATGTATTAGGCACGCCGCCAGCGTTCGTCCTGAGCCAGGATCAAACTCTCCAAATTGGTTAGTTGTCCGCGAAACCTCTCTCTAGCCAAAGGTCAGATTGAAGTTTCTCGTTGACTCATTACTTTTTTATCGCTTTTCCATTAATCCGTATGGATTAACGGGACAGTTTCACTCGTTGTTCAGTTTTCAAAGAACAATCTTTTCTTTCTCGCCGTCCGCCTGTTTCTCTCGGCCGGACTTATAATGTATCATGTATCCGCCTATGAAGTCAACCATTTCGCAAAACTTTTTTATAAAATCTCTCTACCGTTTATTACGCCTGCAGCTCCCGCCATACCTTTTTGTTGCTGTACTGCCGCTCGGAGCTTATATCTCTCCCAAACCATTCCGGCGCTGCAAATGCATTCGCAGCTTCTTCCGACTCGAACTCGACCTCAAGGACGGTAAGTTCAATCTGATCATATATATCTATTTCAATAATGTTGCCATTCCATTCCGCGGTTATACGGTTTTTCGTAAGCGCCACGTACCCAAAAGCATTTATCAGCTGCTCATAAATGCTTTCCGAGATAGCGTATTCGATTTCCTCACGGGAAAGCCCGCTCCCCAGCTTAAACGTATGCGTAAACGTTACATCGCCGGTTGCCTGATCAACGATTCGCCGAACGCGCAGCTCTTGAAGATCATCCATCGCCAAATAAGTCTGCTCTATTCGCTGCTCTGACAGCACCTTCAGCTTCTGTTCCTCAATAACGGTGCCCGGCTCTGCATCCAGCAAAAATTTCCGTTCTATCTCCATCGACATTAATCATCTCTCCTCTTCTTCGTCCCTAAACAATTCTCTCAGCATACGCTCCCTGTTATTCATGAACTGCTTCATTAGAATGTAATGGTCCGTTTCTTCCAATGTTGTCTTTTCGATTCCATCGGGGGTCAACCGGTAAATCTTCGAATCCGGATAGGCCATCAAAATTGGGGAGTGCGTCGATATGATGAATTGAGAATTTTGCAAGGCAAGCTGATTTATCCTGGACAGCATCGCCATCTGCCGGAAAGGAGAAAGCGCCGCCTCCGGCTCGTCCAAGATATACAGTCCATTTCCGTTAAAGCGATGCAGAAACGCCGCAAAAAACGATTCCCCATGCGACTGCTGATGCAGCGACTTCCCGCCGTAGGAATCGACAATACGCGGTGCGTTAGCTTGTTCCCGATCCATCGCATCAATATTAGTAGCCAAGTTATAATAACTCTCCGCCCGAAAGAAAAATCCATCCCGCGGCTTTACCGTGCTTCTCGCCAGCCTTAAATAACGATACAGCTCGGAATGCGTCGCTTCCGTCGAAAAATTAAAGTTGATCGTACCGCCCTCCGGATTAAATCCGAGAGCGACGGCGATCGCTTCCATCAAGGTCGATTTCCCCATTCCGTTTTCGCCAACGATATAAGTAACCTTCGGATGGAATTCCAGCAAATCCAGCTCCTGAATCGCTCTCAAATGGAACGGATAGGCAGCGAAGGAAGGGACGGTATCCCGCAGCAGCTGAATACTTCTCAGATACAAACCTTGCCGGCTTTGCTTCATCCCTTACCCTCCTGCTCCCGTTATATAATGCTATTGACCGCAGCACTTCTTATATTTCTTCCCGCTTCCGCATGGACAAGGGTCGTTGCGCCCAATCTTCTTCTTCGTCTGAAAATCGATCACATCCGCTTTAACCGCCTGATTCGATACGCTATTTAAGAGCATGCTCGTACCCGCACGTTTGGCCGACAATTCCATAGGAGCGTAGCCTTTGATCCCCCATTGTTTCGTGTTATTCATCAGCGGGACCAGCAAATCCGTAAAGCCTGCTACGGATTCCAGGCTAGGCATCTCAATAAAATCCTGCGCCATTTCAATAATAGATGCAAGAGAATCGCCGGTTTTTGCCGCATCTACACACTCTTCCACAAGAAGCTCCGCATCTTCGCGATCCGTCTCGTAATGTTCCAGCACGTAGCGGACCAGATTCATATAATGCTGGTTGCGCTCAACGTAGTCCTTTTCCCCTATTTTCAAAAGCTCCTGCTTCGTATACGGATAGAATTCCAGATCATGCCTCTGTGAGCGTTGAATCCATAGTGCTTCCGAATGTACGACCCGATTGTCCGACACTATACCGTTCTCTTCTATAAGGAATCGTTCATAATAGGGCCAAGCTTCGTAAAGGATATTCATCAAATCCCCGGGCAGCTGTTTATGCTCCGAATAGGACATCACAAAACGCTCCAGTTCCTCTGCGGTTAAAACCCCGTAACCATATAATAAACCGTGAGTTAACCGGATCCATTCCGTATTCCGGCTAACGATCGGATGATCCTGCAGGAAGTCGCCCGATTTATACAGTGTCACAAGCTCTGCCGACATGATAACGACCCGCTTCCCTTCCAGTATGCCCGGGAACAGGATGCCGCGCTCGCGGAAATATTCGTATTGCTGCAATTCCAGAAGCGGCTTGTCCCATAAACCGTCGTTCTTGGCGATTTTCTGCGCCAGCTTCAATCGTTCATGATCCCATGTACGGGTGATCATCCACAGATGTTCAGGAATCTTCTCCGACAGCTTCTCTACCAAACCCTGCTTATTAAGCGAGCTGAGGTTGCTTATATCCAAATTCATGCGTATGTTTGTTAACTGCTGCTTCGTTAAAGAGCCTAATGCGTCCGCATAGAATAACGGGTATGTAAGCGCAGGCCAAAATTTATCCGGTACAATTTCTTTCGTAATCGACATTTTACTCTCCTAAACCATCGTATTACTTGCATCTGGTTCTATTATATAGAAAGACACGCTAAAAAACATGCAGTTTCCAAAGTAACAAAAAAACGCCATGGAATCAACCGGACGCAAAAATTGGAATAGCCCCGAGATCCAAGGATGGTCTCGAGGCCTACGCTAAAACGATCATGGTTTGTCCGCCGCCCTGACGCTTAAAAGCGAATTAAGCTGCTCCAGCAGATTGCCGCCGCCGGTGAGCGAGATCGTGCCGATTTTCTCGCAAATTTTCTCCAGAAACTCCAGCTCCTTCAAGCGGTACAGAGTGCCGTTCTCATCCATCAGCTTCGCGGTGTTCAGCAGGCTGCGCGTCGACGCCGTCTCCTCGCGTCGTGTAATCAGATTGGCTTGCGCCTTCTTCTCCGCGAAGAGCACCGTATTCATAATATCCTTTATTTCGCCCGGCAAAATAATGTCTTTCAGGCCAGCCGATATAAACGATATGCCATAACACCCGCTCTGCTCATTCAACCGGGTCAACACGAATACCGCGATTTCCTGCTTCATGCGCAGCAAGTCATCCAGCTTCAGCGTACCGACGTATTCGCGCAGAATCAGCTGCAGCAAAATGTACACCTGCTCTTCGAACGACTTAATCTCAAGCGCCTTAAGTGGACTCGTAATCTTATATTGGCAAACAAAGTTAAGCCGAAGCGTCACTTTATCCTCCGTCATAATCTCCTGTCCGGTCATATCCAGCTGCTGCTGGCGCAGATCGATCGTTTTCACCTGAACGGCGACCGGACCCTTCCAGAAGTAATATTTGCCCGGCCGAAGCTCCCGCTGAAGCACGTTATTGTAGAATAGAACACCCGTCTCATGGCTGGCTACCTCGAAAACTTGAATATAGCCGTGCAGCTTCGGTAAAATTGCGCGGTCGATCTCCCCGGACAGCTCCGGATTCCGGATATCCGCCCGAATGAACGTATGCTTCTTCATGTCATTCCAGAAGGCATACAGCCCCGCCGTTAACAGCGACGCATACTTGCCGTCTTCGAAGTGCAGCACGAGCTCATGATCCTGCACATCGGCGACCGTCAGCTCCTTGGTAAGCGTCGCATCCTGAAGAAACAGATTCAGCTCCTTATCCGGAACGGTAAAACGCTTCGCTATGTTTAGCACGATCACCTGATCATCGGAAAATAAGCCTTGCCGGTAAATACCCGGCTGCAGATGCTTAACGTAGCTGCCTTTTTTGAACAGCAAGCCCCGCTCGTCGTTTTTTATCGTTATTTTTTTAAACATGAATGAACACCTCTTTACGTTTTGGTGACCTTCGCTGCAGGAATGCCCTGCCACTTGGCCGGAATCGGAACTTAAGAAATGAGCTTTGCGCATAGCGGCTTAAGCAGTAAATCGCATTACACAGGCCCGGACTGCAGCCCGTATGAAGCGATGCACCGCGCAAGCAGTCAGAGGCGCTCCGGCTCAAATCGGTATCCGCCGATTGCATGGACCTTGCTGCAGCGAGCATGCCTAAGCAGGCTCACGGCATTCCTGGCGAGGTCGGGACAATTCTGAGTTCTCCTTGCAGGGAGATTCCTAAATACAACCACTGAGTAACCGCTGATTAAGCGATACCAAGGGAGTCGAACCCTTATAAATGGAGAGCTCATGCCGAGGCGGACGGTACAGCATACCCACGCATAACATGCGCGGGCACTGCGGGATGAATAGACATCCCAGCCAAGGTACGCCGCTCTAACATGAGCCCGGATCTATTATTGATGTTATCTTTAATAGCAATTTAAACTTGCAATTAGACGCCTTTGACTACAGCCATCGGCTTGCATTTGGCCACAACGGCTGCCAAGGAAGCGCCGGCGACGCTGTCGATAATTTGGTCGACATCCTTGTAGGCCTGCGGGCATTCGTCGAGGATCGTCTGCAAGGAACGGTGATTGACGAGAATTTCGTCCTCCGTACCCACCTTAAGCGATTGCTCGAATTGATCGACCGTCACAAGCTCCTTGGTCGCTTTGCGGGAACGCGCCCGGCCTGCGCCGTGGCAGATGGAATAGAAGTTTTTGAGGCCTTCGTCCTTCCCTACCATGATATAAGAGGAAGTCCCCATCGAGCCGGGGATGAGAGCGGGATGTCCCGTCTCCTTGTACGCAGCCGTATTCAGGAAATGGCCCGGCGGAAGCGCGCGCGTCGCCCCTTTGCGATGGACGAGCATCGGCTGGCCGCGGTGAAATTCCTTCAGCGCATAGTTGTGCATCAGATCATAGAGGACCGGCAGTTCCATGTCCTGACCGAATACTTCCCTGAACGCCTCGCGTACGCCGAATGCAATCATATGCCGGTTGCTGACGGCGAAGTTCAGCGCAGAATACATGAGATTCAAGTAGGTTTGGCCTTCATGGCTCGCGATCGGCGCGTAGATCAGATTCGGGTCGGGATTGCTCACGCCCCACTGTCTCATGGCTTCCTTGATCACCTTGTTATGCTCCCGGCCGACCATGCCGCCCCAAGCCCTCGAGCCGGAATGGATCATGACGACGACCTGGCCGTCGAATAAGCCCCATTTTGCCGCCAAATCCGCGTATTCCGCTTGGACCTCCAAATATTGAAGCTCAATAAAATGATTGCCGCTGCCGAGCGTTCCCAGCTGTCCCCGCGCATATTTCATAATCTTGGGCGGCAGATGATTCAGATACGAATGATCATAGGCAAAATCGGCCTGCTCCACATGCGTCAGCCACTGCTCATCCGGCACATATTTCCCGGGAAGCCCGTTCAAGCCTTTGCGGACTACATCCATAATATCGATATCTTCATAATTCGAATTCGTCCGTTCATTCGTCGGAACATATTTCTCGATCGCGGCGATCAGCGCGCGGCGAACCCCTTTATCCCGGATATCGCTTTTGTGCAGTCGCGTCGTATGAACGCGCATGCCGCAGCCGATATCCGAGCCTACGATGGATGGCGACACGCAGCCGTCCCTCATGCTCCATACGGCCGTCGTGCCGATACACGTGCCGATGCCGATATGCGCGTCAGGGGTGTAGCTCATATATTGGTTTCTAGGAATTAGCAGGTTGTTGTTCGCCATCTCGTAGACTTTAGGTTCAAAGGATTGAAATACCTCGTCATTGGCAAAGAGGTGAAGGTTTCCGTTCTCGAGCTCGATTTCATGATGGTTGCCGCCGTGACTTTTGTAGTTCACGGGCAAATTCAAGTTCATTTTTATAGTCATGTTCAGTACCTCCCGTACGTTCGCTCTCTTTCGAGCCGGCTTGCCGCCGTCTTATGAGTTCTATCTTCGCTTATTTCAAAGCCCGCGAACATGGCGAAAGTATTACGACGAAGGAAAATTTTCCTTCTTGTTCACATCGGCATTCTTCCTGTTAAGATAGAGGAATAGAACGTCGCAGACCGGGGAGGAAGCTGTATATGGCAAAAGAAAGCTTTGATAAAGAGATCCAGTTTTTGCGGATGCTTGTCCTCACGAGCGGGGCTTACAGCCGCCAGCAGTTTGCGGACAGGCTCGGCATTTCCGTCCATACCTTCGACAAAACGATCAAACGGCTGAAGGAGGTTGTAAGCTCCGTTCACCGGCAGCTTCCCTCCGAGCAGGGCAAGGAGTTCGCGGAGACGATTCGCTTCCATTATCTCGATTCGTCCGATCCGATGCTCTTGTTCCTATTCCGGGCCAAGTCGTTGAAGGAATCGGAAAGCGGACGCCTCTCTCTGCTTCTTGCCGCCTTGGATGGACAGCCTCTTACCGCGATGGAGCTGCTTGACGCATGCTGCTGCAGCATGCCGGCCTCCCTCCCGCTGCCGGACGAGAAAACGATCCGCGCCGACTTAAAGTATTTGGAGCAGGTTGGCGTCATTAAGAAAGAAAACGGGCCCCGCCCCTATCGTTACCGCCTCCGGCTTGATCTGGTGCAGGAGCTGACGCGGGAGGAGCTACAGGATGTATATGATTTCGTAGATATCATGGCGAATACGCAGCTTCCATCCGTACAGGGCTATTTACTGAGAGACGGTTTGAAGAAGCATATGATCCGGAATCAGGACGGCCAACCGCTTATCGAACCTTTTTTATATAAATATCATTACTACTCCCGCATATTGGACGAGGCTCATCTGTTTATGCTGCTGGGGGCGATCCGCAATCGGCGGACGGTGAGCTTCCTCTACTTCTCTCCGAAAAAGGGAACGAGCTACGCTTCCAAAAATACGAATCCGCTGTTCGAACGCGACACCGAAGGCAAGCTGGAAACGATTCTCCCGCTTAAGGTCGTGTACGACCATCAATACGGACGCTGGTATTTGCTTGGGCATCACCAGAGGTACGGCATTATGAAATACCGGTTGGAGGGACTTACCCAGGTGGAGGAAGGCGAGACGGTCCCCGAGGAGCTGTTCTCGGAAAATCGCGAGCTGCTTGACCTGAGGCTGCGGCACAGCTGGTTGATCGATACGGGCCGGGCCGTTACGGTTCGCATTCGTTTTTTCAACCCGGGTCCCGGCATTGCTAATTTCGTGAAGGAGCGCGTTCTGCTGCAGGGACAGTGGGGAAGCGTAACGGATGAGGAGGACGGAGACTCGTTCCTGTATGAGATTGTCGTAAATGGAACCGTTGAGATTAAGCCATGGATCCGAAGCTTCGGTTCGAGCTGTGAAGTGCTGGAGCCGCTAAAGCTCAGGCAGGAAATGATAGAGGAATGGAAGGAGATCAAGACGTACTATGAATCCTTTTGAAAAAATATTCAATCACCAAATTCTCTCCCGGCTCGAAGACGCCGGCACGTTCATGGTGACCGCCCACGAGCGGGGGTGGCTCAAGACGATGCTTCGGCATCCGGCGGCTTTGGAGGCTTTGGAGGCCGAGACGCTGGCCAGATTGGAGACGATTCTGGAGCAGGACCAGCCGCTCGATACGCAGGAGCTGCTGCTGCACAAGGCGGCCAGTAAGGAGAAACAAGTCTACCACGCCCTCTTGCGTCCGTTAAGACGGGCGATCATGAATAAAAATTTCGTCCGGCTGAGCTACGGCCTCAAGAACGGGCGCGGGTTCAACGAACAGACGGCCTTTCCCTATAAGCTCGAATATTCGATGGTCAAGCGGGAGTGGTATTTGCTCTGGTACCATATGAGGTATCGCACCCTGATGAGCACGAAGCTGCACAAAATAACCGAGGTGCATGAGGAGCCTTGTTCGGAAGAGAGCTATGAGCAGCTGCAGGCCACGGTTCTATCACTTCTGGAAAAGCGCAAGCTAAGCGTCGACATTCTGGTCGAGAGGCAGTATAACGCCGAGCTGTCGCGCATCCTGTATGCGTTCTCCTGCTTCGAGAAGGAGGTTCGCTATACCGAGGAGTCGGATGAATATACGATCCGGCTGAGCTTTTTGAACAATGAGAGCGAGTATGTGCTGTCCAAGACCCGTTTTCTCGGCAAACGGGTACGGTTGATAAACGGAGACTACATGCGGGGGCGGATGCTGGAGTCTGCGACGAAGGCGCTGGCGCGTTACGGGGAATAGCGGCGGACATAGGATCCGCTGCGTTGGAGCAGGGATCCACCGCATCCAGCTTTACACAAAGATTCAGCACGGTAACTGAGGACGAGGAGGGAAGCAGGTTTACGTATGGCTTGAAACCGACTTCCCGCCCAGTTCCCGTCCATCATATTTTTGCAAAACTTCGATTGCCTTCTCGAATTCCCTTAAGCCTTCTTTATAGATTTCCAATAATCTCTGATTGTGTTCGACATCCTTGCCTTCCTTAAGCAAACGTTGAAACTCCTTGATTTGCTTCTCCATTTCAGAGCAATCATATATTAATGTTGATACAACATTAGGAAACTTCGTTTTCTTGTGATTAGTCATCGTTAAAATATTGTCTGGAACAGATTCCGTTGAATCGTTTGCCGTAACCTTGCTTATTTTATTGGTTTGTTTTTTGTACAAGCCGTCTTCCTTGCACCCGTTAAAATAAAAATACATCATCGAATCTTGCGCAATCAATTTTAATGCTTGTTCTAAACAAGGATTAGCCAAAAAAACTTCAATGTATTTATGAAGATGTCCCTGATTCTCGTTATTTTTGTCAATAAACTTTTCTTTAATAACGTCCGCTGCCAGAGCATAATCGCAGCCCCGTAATGAATTTTTCATTCTTCGTCTTTCAAAGATGTTCATTATTAACCCACCCCGCAACTATTAGGCTAGACTATAATCTATTATTCTTCATATAGCGGGAGAGTCCTTTATCTTTATTACATTTCAATATTAACGGCTATTAAGCGGTTTTTTCTTTTTGTGTTAAGTTGAACCAGAGAATTGCGCGACTCGAGTAGAGAGATATGGCTGACACATGCCACTTGATTTCGTTTAACGGCCACCACATACGTTATTTGTGCAATATCGGCCATTTTAAAAATGTAACGGAGCTGACAGACGCTATTTCCCGATATCAGCTCATTTTCGGGCTGAAAATCTTCGGATAAGGTCTGTAGCAGCCGTTACAATTTTGAAACGTGCTTTTTTAGGCAAATAAGGGCTCAGACAACCGTTAGAGTGAGAATGATTAAAGTCATTCCTCATGCTGCCTGGTGTACGGTAATTCATTTGTTCAACTTATATAGCAACAATATTTACGAAACAGCGTAAAATAAAAACACTGACAGCCACGGTCAGTGTTTTTTTGTACGACTTTTCCCATCCGAAAATCAGCGATCCTTCAGCACGATCCGTTCGTCCTCGCTTCTGAACGCAAAACCGCGTTCGATCGCACAGGCGATTCCGTTTCGCGCCGCTTTCTCCAATGCAGCTCCCGAACGGGCGTAGCCCAGCAGCCTATTGACCTGCTTCACCAGATCAATCTCAGGCAAACTGATTTGAGCGGATAGTACGGCCTTCACCGCATTAGCCACCTCTTCTGCGGGCAGATCCTCCGCCGACCGGCGCTGCGATTCATGAGCAGCGATCCGATAGCCTTCCCAATTTGAAGGTGCTGTCTCTTCCGGCCAGAGGAATGGCGTTCCGTCTGTATCGGTTTGCGTAATATCCAGCTTTCCGAACAGCTCGTCAAACCGCTTGTCCAGACGGGCCCCCATCCTTGCGATGCCCCAAGCCTGAAGCACCCGCTTCGCGAGTAAAGTCCGGCTTACCGGCCCTTCCTCACGGATCACATTCTTCATTTGGTCCAAAATAAGCAGCGTATGCCCCGTCTGATAGAACGCATCCGTATGGTAAGGAACAACCTCCAAGTCGCAGACTTTATACCACTCCGCCCCTTCTGGCAGAGCGGATGCTGTTTCACCTGGAACAGCATCTATCTGCGCAGCAGATGCTAAGGATGATATAGCAGGGTCCGAGCTTTTGTCTGCCTGCGCATGTGTTTGGGTTGTCTGCGTTTGGGTCGCCTGTGTTTGGGTTGCCTGCGCTTGGTCTGCCTGTACATTGTCCGTCTGTGAATGGTCCGCACGGTCACCCTGCATACGATCCGCTTGTTCACGGTCCGTCTGCGCCGAGAGCTCAGCGGCAGGGTCAGCTAAACGCCCCTCTGCCGCCTTCGCCTGCTCCATCGCCGTTTCAATCTTGCGAAGCTCAGCCTCCCGGTTCTCCCACCAATCCGGCAGCCATACCTGATGCAAGCGCCAGCCAAGCTGCTCCAGCACCTGAATACGCAATATATCGCGGTCGCGGGCTGTCTTTGCGCTGTTGTACATCGGCCCGTCCAGGAGAATCCCAAGCCGGTATTGCTTCGGATTGTCCGGATCGATGATGCCGGCATCGATCCGGTAGCCTGAGGCGCCTACGTACAAGTCAACCTGATACCCGCGCCTGCGCAGTTCATCCGCTAAGCTGCGGTGAAGCTCCGTAGCGGCAGCAGCCTGCTTGGACGTTTCCGAAGCCGGAAGCCCCTGCTTGCCTTTTTCCGCATATTCCAGAAAAGCCTTCAGCCCAAGCACGCCTTCCGCGCTCGTCCGGCTTGCGCTTAATTGGTGGGCCCGCAGCGTCGAGAATACGATCATTTCGCATCTCGCCCGCGATACGGCGACGTTCAGGCGGCGCCAGCCGCCCTCGCGGTTGAGCGGACCGAAATTCAAGCTCACCTTGCCGCTTGCGTCAGGGCCGTAGCCGATCGAGAACAAAATAATATCGCGTTCATCGCCTTGGACGTTCTCGAGGTTCTTCACGAAGATCGGCTCGGGCAGCTCCGGAAGCAGCTGCTCGAGCTCCGCCTCCCTTCTGATCGCTTCATCCAGCAGGTCTTCGATTAAAGTCTGCTGGATCGAGCTGAAGGTAACTACGCCGATGCTTTGCTGCCGAAGCGCCGGATCCTTCAAGCGGCGGACGATCTCGGCAACAACCGCTTCGCCCTCGGCACGATTGTGCTTCGTCCGTCCGCGGTCATAGAACCCGTCCACCGGCCGCCAGAATACGCTGGACACAGGCTCGTCGGGCGAAGGGAACGTCATTAATTTATTGTCGTAATAATGCGCGTTGCTGAAAGCAATCAAGCTCTCATGGCGGCTCCGGTAGTGCCAGGAGAGATGTCTCTGATACATGCCGAGCGCCAGGCAATCGTCCAATATGCTCTCCATGTCCTGAGACACCGCATTCTCCTCGTCCGCCTCCTCCTTCGTCTTCGAGAAGAAGCTTGTCGGCGGCAGCTGCTTCGGATCTCCCACGATCACAGCCTGATGGCCTCTCGCCAAAGCACCGACCGCTTGCGCCGTAGGCACCTGTGAGGCTTCGTCGAAGATGACCAGATCGAACTTCGGACTTCCCGGATCCAAATACTGCGCAACGGATATCGGACTCATCAGCATGCAAGGCGCCAATCGGGGCAGCAGATTAGGAATCAGATCAAACAGCCTGCGGATCGACATCGCTCTTCCGCCGCTCCGGATCGCCCGCTGTAAAATGCCCGCTTCCGAGCTTTGCGCAGCCTCCTGCGTCATCTGCGGCACCTTGGCGGATAGCCGCGCCGCGATTTCCCCGCGGGTAAGCTGCTCGAAGCGGCGGTCCGTTTCACGGAAACGGTTCAACTTCTCCTCGAACAAGATGCCCGAGAAGGTGCCCAGCCGATCGTCATGGTCAAAAATATAATTGGCGCATGCTTTATATAATCCGCGCTCAAAGGCTTGAACAAGCTCTACATTCGGCAACCGTCCATCCTCATGCGGAAGAAGCAGCGGCGCAAGTCCCGCTTCCTCCGCTTGCTCCCACACCCGGCGCCAAGCGCACCAATCGCGCAGCTCGTGCAAGCTCGCTTCCCAGCGGCTTGCCTTCTGCCGCATGAAGCCATACCAGCTCGAATGGCCGGCTGCCGCCGCCAATCCCGCTTCATCCAGCCGAAGCAGCCTTCCTAGCTGCTCTACGCAGCCGGTCGTTTCGCGGTGATGCGCGGCCGCGCGGCTGAGCTTGCCGTCCTGCGCAAGAAACGCGCTTCGGCCTCCTGCCATCAGCGAGCCAATACGCGCTCTAGCTTGCTGTGCCTCCCCCGCGTCGCCGTCATGCCAAGCGAGCAGACGCTCATGCAGTTCAATAGCCCATTCGGCAGCGGCCTCCATGCCCGACCAATCGCCATTCCCGTCATTCCAGAGCGAAGCGCCAAGGTGACGAAACATCATGTCGCCCATAACCTGCAGCTTCTTCTCTTCCTCCTGCCAATGAATGAGCTGATTCAAATGCCGCTTCGCCTGCTCCTTCGAAATTTGCGCACCGGGCGCAGCCATTGTCCTTAACAGCTTGACGATCCGGTTCTGGCCGAGAAACTTGGGCAGAAACCACTTCAGCTCCGCCTTGGTCCATTCCGACAGCGCGGCCTGAGCATCGAAGCGTACAGCCTCCGCCGTAAAATGAAGAGACGCCGAATGCCTGACCGCATCTCTCCGCTCGCCCTGCTCCGCGGCCCGTTTCACTTGATCTACCGTATCTGCCAGACTCCCGGCTTCCAGCAACGCAGCCTTCACATCCGGCATACTCACCATCAGCTCGCACAGCCGGGCAAGAACGCCTGCTTTCTCATAGGTCAGCGGTACCGAAGGAAG
The DNA here is from genome assembly GCF_000422465.1 of Paenibacillus harenae DSM 16969. Lineage (GTDB taxonomy): Bacteria > Bacillota > Bacilli > Paenibacillales > Paenibacillaceae > Pristimantibacillus > Pristimantibacillus harenae. Next base: position 12,970 of record NZ_AULV01000029.1, read on the forward strand.
CCCCATCAGCGACAGTGCCTCCTCCATCGTTTCATCGGCTGTTGACAGCTGAACCGATAACCCCTTGAGCGCTTGCTCCACATCATTTTTCAAGCTTTGCGTGAAGGCTGAGCCCCGGGCATCCGCCCAGGCATGCCCGGCAGGACCGCCGCACTGCGCGCTCGCGGCCTTCAACTGCGCAGCCAGGTCGCGCCATTCCGTTACCTTCCCGGCCGTAAGGCCTTCAATCGCCGCTTTACCGAATACGACGGCTTCCGAGCCTTTGCCTGCTTGCTCATATCCGGCTACCGCCTCAAACAATGTAAAGCCAAACGGATGCTTATGATGCAAAGCTTCCGTGTAAGCATTCAACTCGCCGCGGAGCCCGGCCAGCCGGTCCGCCTGCGCATTCCATTCATCAGGCGATTGCTTGCGCGGCGCATCAATCGCTGCCTGTAATTGATCCAGCACGGCCCTTTTCGTGCTTTTATTCGAATGCAGCTCCAGACAGAACGCGCCGAGTCCGATATGTTCCAGCCTCTTCTGCACGACGGAGAGAGCAGCCATTTTCTCCGCGACAAACAGCACCCGTTTCCCGCCGGCCAGAGCGTTTGCGATCATATTCGTAATCGTCTGCGATTTTCCCGTGCCGGGAGGTCCGTGCAGCACGAAGCTTTGGCCTGCGGCAGCAGCACGAATCGCTGCCAGCTGAGACGAGTCCGTGCTGACCGGAATAAGCTGCTCGCCCGGGTGCTGCTCATCTAGCGGAAGCTCATCGTCACTCGAGTCCTCCTGCCGCCACTGCAGCTTGCCTTCCATCAGACTGGCGACTATCGAATTCTCCGCCAGCTCGCCCGCGCGCGCCCGAAGGTCGTTCCACATCACGAATTGCCCGAACGAAAATAAGCCCAAATAGGCGGCTTCCTCTACATCCCAGCGCGGAATCTGCATCATCGCATGTCGAATGACATGGAAGATTTGCTTCAGGTCGATGCCCTTCTCGTCCCGCGGAAGAGCATCCAGACCGCCGATCGTGATGCCGTAGTCCTGCCGGAGCATCTCCAGCAGCGTAATATTCATCTGCGGTTCTTCATCCCGTCCACGGATCGTATAACCGCTGCGCGACAGCTTCTTCATAATTTGGACGGGGATTAGCACAAGCGGCGCGTACCGTGGCAGTTCGCTTGCCGGAGATTCGTACCATTTCAGCAAGCCGAGCGCCAGGTACAGCGTGTTGGCTCCATTTTCCTCCAGAGATAGTCGCGCCGACCGGTAGAGATGCACCATCCGTTTCTCCAGCTCGGCCTCATTCAAATCCGCCCTCAGCCGCTTGCGGCCGAACTCATCCCGCAGCAGCTGCTCGAGCGGGTGATTGTTTCTGATGCTCTGATATAAATTAACGCTGCGCACGTCATCCTGCCAGTCTGCCGGCTTCGCCAGCAGCTGGAATTCCTCGCGTTCCGCAAGCCCATCCTCCAATTCGCCGAGCTGCGTCGTCATAAGCTGAACGCTTGACTTGGACAATCGGAAATTAATCAAGGTATTGCGGAGCGACAGATCAAGAAGCCGCCGCTCCCACTGCCGCTGTCTGCTCATCGGAATGGAGTCCACCTCGATAGGAGGTTCCAATACATCGACGATTTCCGGGGGAATCGTATGTACGGAGGCGGCTGTGTCCATGTCTGCCGGCTCCTTCTCAATCTCCCATACGCCGGATTTCTCCGTCCGGAGCGGCAGCGGACGAATTCCGCCGGAGCGTGCCCGCCGGACATCGACGATGCAGTCGAATTGATCCGGATTATGCAAATGCGAGCTCGCGCGAACGACGGCATCGTCAAACCGGGCGGTCTGCCCCTCATTCATATAGGTCGCTTCAACTAAACAGATTTCATTGATGCCCTGCGCGATTCTTTTGGTCAACAAAGAAATGTCGTCCTGCACGCTCTCCGAGAACGTCTCCTCTACCAGCCAGACGCCTGCAAAAGCATGTCCTTCCGTAAAAACAAGCAATGGATGCAGACCGACCGCCTCTAAACAAGCCGCATACAATAGCGACAAATCAAAGCAGTTGCCCATCCGATGCGTGAAAATCGTATCCGGCAGACGGACCCGCTGACCGATCTGCTCGAAGCTCGGCGCGGCCACGCAGTATGTAATCGCCTTGCTCTGGATGACGCTGTAGATGGCAGCGGCCTGCAGCCGCACCCGATTGGGATCCTTGCTCTGGTAAGCGCTGAACGTCGGGCTTCCGCTCCACTTGCCTAAGAGATCCGCAGCCTCGCGGACCAGCTGCAGCACTTGCGGGTGATTAGGCGTGACGAAGGCCGCCGCCATCTCCGGCAGGACCGCCAGTCCGCTCCACTCATCGAAAGCAAGCACCGTGACGGATTCGCGTTCTTCGAGCAAAACCGTCTCATTATGCTGAACCGTTAAGGTTAGCAGCCCCGACACGCGCTCCGTCAGACCGCCCAAATAATCCGTAGACAGCCGCAGGGGGATAGCGCCCAAATCTACCGTTTGCCCGGCGGGCAGCACATCTATCTTTTTCGTCCATCCATAGGCAAACTCCGGCTCCGCGGACAGCGTTACGATAACCTCGCGCAGCTCCTCTTCCGCTGAATGAGTCAGAGCGATATTTTTCACAACGGGCACGTGATTTTGCTGCATGGCATAATTTACGATGTCGCTGTACGACCATTTGCTTTGAAGCTTATTACTCAACCTGAAACCCTCCTAACGACGCAGCCGTGGCGTGACGTGAGCTTACACTCGAATCTATTACCCCTATCATAGCATTATCCCTATTACAATTCCCCATCATTCGACTCGTTTCTCCATTTTGACGAAAAATATTAATTATAATCATTATAAAATAACATTGATTTTTCTACCGAAAGCGGTAACATATTATACGAGGCGCAATCATACAAAATCTAATGAGGTGATTCTATTTATGAGTACTGAGAAGAACAAGCTCACGACTAGTTGGGGTGCTCCCGTTGGAGATAACCAAAACTCGATGACTGCAGGCTCACGCGGACCAACATTGATCCAGGACGTACACCTATTAGAAAAGCTGGCGCATTTCAACCGTGAACGGGTGCCTGAGCGTGTCGTACACGCCAAGGGCGCGGGAGCGCACGGTTATTTTCAAGTGACGCATGACGTAACGGCGTATACCAAGGCAAGCTTCTTGTCCGAGGTAGGTAAACGCACGCCGATGTTCATCCGTTTCTCTACCGTTGCAGGCGAGCTTGGCTCCGCCGATACGGTGCGCGACCCGCGCGGATTCGCCGTTAAGTTCTATACCGAAGAAGGCAACTATGATCTTGTAGGCAACAACACCCCTGTTTTCTTCATACGCGATGCCATTAAATTCCCGGACTTCATTCACACGCAGAAGCGTCATCCTCAAACCCATCTGAAGAACCCGAACGCGATTTGGGATTTCTGGTCCCTTTCGCCGGAATCGCTGCATCAGGTGACCATTCTGATGTCTGACCGCGGCATTCCCGCAACGCTGCGGCATATGCACGGCTTCGGCAGCCATACGTTCAAGTGGGTTAACGAGGATGGCCAGGCGGTCTGGGTGAAATATCATTTCAAAACCGAGCAAGGCGTCAAAAACCTGACCAACGAGGTCGCTGCCCAAATTGCCGGCGAGAATCCCGACTACCATACGGAGGATTTGTTCAACGCAATAGCAAGCGGAGACTTCCCGGCCTGGAAGCTTTACGTCCAGATTATGCCGGTGGAGGACGCGGATACATACCGCTTCGATCCGTTCGACGTGACCAAGGTATGGTCGCAGAAGGATTATCCGCTGATCGAGGTCGGCCGTATGGTGCTGGACCGCAATCCCGACAATTACTTCGCCGAGGTGGAGCAGGCAACTTTCTCCCCAGGCAACTTCGTTCCCGGCATCGAGGCGTCCCCGGACAAAATGCTGCAAGGCCGCCTGTTCGCTTACTCGGACGCGCACCGCTACCGGGTCGGCGCGAATCATAATCAGCTGCCGATTAACCGCCCGGTCGCGCCTGTGCATAATAACCAGCGCGACGGCCAAATGCGCGCCGACGGCAACGGCGGAGCTTCCACCTATTATGAACCGAACAGCTACGGAGGACCGACGGAATCGGCGGAGAACAAACCGGCTCCGTACGAGGTATCGGGCAATGCTGACAGCGTCGCCTTCGATCATCACGATCACTATACCCAACCCGGCGATTTGTACCGTCTCATGAGCGAGGAAGAACGCGCGCGCTTAGTCGAAACGATCGTCGGCGCCATGAAGCCGGTCGAGAGAGACGATATCAAGCTTCGCCAGATCGGCCATTTCTACAAGGCGGACCCGGAATACGGGCAGCGCGTTGCGGAAGGGCTCGGCCTATCCATCACTCAGCAATCCTAAATTTTTAGCAGCGGCTGTCGAAGCGATTCGGCAGCCCTTTTTTGCGTTTCTTGCAGACTCCTGCCTTATTGTATAATGGACAAGGTAAGGAGGTATTCGAATTGGAAACTGAAATGAGTTTGCTTCTGCGTTCCTATGGCTCATCCTGCGTCAATTTGTGATATACTGCTCCAATATGAGCTTTCAGGAGGTTATTTCGGTGAAAATTTATGTGATTCAATCGTTTAACGAGGATGGCATGGAGAACGTATACGTTGGCCCCGACGAGGAGAAAGCAATGTCGCTGAAATCGGCCGACTTTGAAGACTGCGATGCGCTGTTCGTGGAAATCTGGGAGGACGGCGAGAAAACCGATGATTTCCGGTTGGAGGAAGAAACACCGGACGAGCGGGATTCCGCGATATAGAGAAACCGGTCCTTCATGTAATGGCGGATTTCTTCCTTCTTTTCCCGGTCCCCGGCTGAAGGTATCCCAACCTCCGCCATGTTCTTTATATTTGACCGATACCGACGGAAAAAAGAATATTTCAACATGGCCGATTGCAAATTTTCGCATCCGAAATTTCCATAATTTACACCAAAAAGTTTTTTTCATGAATTGTATAAATCTGTACATTACCCCACATAATAACCTCACATCCAACTAAGGAGTGATAAAATGAGCAGAAGAAGTTCGAATACGCTAGTCGTTCCACAAGCAAAAGCAGCACTTAACCAAATGAAAACAGAAGCAGCGCAACAGCTGGGCGTACCGTTCCAACAAGACGGCTACAATGGCAACTTGTCCACTCGCGACGCTGGTTCACTCGGTGGCTACATTACCAAGAAATTGGTGCAAATTGCTGAACAGCAATTAGGCGGCCAACGTTTCTAGAACGTTCAAGGTTAAGAGCTAACCCCCAAATGATGAATTTGGGGGTTTTTTATGATATTATTTTTCGGTGGGGAATTTTTACCAATTCAAACGAGGGAGTGAGCTTTATAAAATCCGTTGCGGAGATTATCGGTAAATTACTTTTAACGCTCGTGACCGTAATCGTGCTGCTCATCATTGTCTTTCTCATTTACTTTATGCTTGCCGGATTCTCCATCTCGGATCTGGAAGGCGCCATTTCCAGCCAATGGGCAATCTATGCTCAAATGATCGTATTTATGGCTGCGGCTTTCGGCATGTATGCGTTATTCGAACGGAAGAGGGGCTGGACTTTCGGATTAAAGCAGCCCGGAGCCGTACCCTGGGCAATTCGCGGACTGCTTGCCGGCTTTCTTCTCATGACCGTTTCAGCCCTTCTTATATGGCTGCTTGGCGGAATCGAATGGGAATGGATCGGCTTGAATCAGTTGGTTCTTCACTCTCTGCTGGACGGACTCCTCTTGTTTGTTGGCGTTGCGGTTTATGAAGAAATTTTTTCGAGAGGATATGTACAAGGACTTATTCGCTATCATTACGGAAGTATAGTCGCAATTACCGTCAGCTCGCTTCTGTTCGCCATTCTTCACGGCTTTAATCCCGGCACCTTCGATTCGCCTTTCCCGATTATCAATTTGCTGCTCGCCGGCATATTGCTTGCCGTCTCTCGTGAAGTAAGCGGCGGATTATGGATGCCGATCGGGCTTCATTTGACCTGGAACTACTCCCAGGGCTACGTGTATGGCTTCAAAGTGTCCGGTACAGATACGGTACATTCTGTTCTGGCAACCGTCATTACCGGTCCTGACGTCCTGTCCGGAGGCGCCTTCGGCGCGGAAGGAAGCCTTATTACTACGATTGTTACGTTAGCTGGCATTGCTGCCGTCTATGTAACCTATAGAAAAACCGCGAGAGCCAGCTAGCTCTCGCGGTTTCTTTTTTTGAGCCTGCGTTATTCACTTAATGTGCTCACGGTCTTAACCGTTCCTGAGTCAGCCCGCCTCATATTGCCGTCATTCGGCTGCTGTTTGACTTTTCCTACAAGCAAGCTGATCGGCAGCGCTATAGCCGCTACTAAGGTGGCAACCAAGTAAACGTCATTCACGCTCATCGTAAACGACATCATCTCGATATGCAGCTTGTCCGTGTCACCGGCCCTCACGAAATCTTCGGCGTGCGTGACGGATCTTGCAGTCAGCATGGTCGTAAAAATCGCAATCGCAAACGACCCGAACACATTCCGCGTCCAATTCGAAATTGCGGAAGCATGACCGGACAGCTCTGCCGGTATTTGCTCCATTGCCGAGTTGCTTGAAGGCATGACGACGAATGCGATGCCGATATTACGCACCGTCATCCATATAATGACATAGGTATGGGATACATCGACGCTAAGCCAGCTTAAAGCCAGCGTACCTATCGTTAGAAGGACGATTCCTCCCGCCATTAGCCATCGCGGCCCGACAATCCCATACAGCTTACCGACGAATGGCATTAGCAGCGCCATGGCCAGCGAGGCTGGAAGCAGAATCATCCCCGTATCCAAAGCGGAAACATGTTGAATTCGTTGTAAAAATACCGGAGTTAGCAGCGTCCCCGAGTACAAGCTGATCGTAATGATATTGGCGATAACGGTATTTAAGGTGAACCGGCCGTTCTTAAACACTTTGAGATTGAGCAGCGGAGTCTCCGTCGTAAGCTCCCGCCAGATGAACAGAAGTAAAGCGACAGCTCCCAGCACGAACAATGATATGATCTTCCAAGAGCCCCACCCCCAGCTATGACCTTGTCCAAGAGCCAGCAATAAGGAAGAGCTGCTTGCGATTACCGTTATGAAGCCGATAAGATCGAAGCTCTTCGGAATATTTAGACGATAATAAGGGATAAAAGCAAAGACAAATCCAATCGCAATTAGACCAATCGGGATATTCATAAGGAACAGCCACTGCCAATCCCAATTTTGCAGCACCCAGCCGCTGATCGTTGGACCGAAGGCCGGAGCGAGCATCGCCGACAGTCCCCAGAAGGCTATAGCCATTGCCTGTCTTTCTCTTGGGATGATCTGATAAATAATCGACATTGTCGCCGGAATAATCAAACCGCTGAATGCCCCTTGAATGACACGGAATAAAATTAATGAGCCTACGTTCCATGCCATCGCGCATAAAATGGAGGTCACGGTAAAGCCTATTAAGGAAAAGAGATAAAGCCGCTTGAAGCTGAACCTTTCACCCAAATAACCGGCAATCGGCGCCGTCGTCCCCATCGCGAGCATGAAACCGGTTAATGTCCACTGCACGGTACTCAACGACGTATTAAAGTGAACCGTAAATATTTCAAGCGCTAAATTTATGCTGGCCGAAGCCAATACACATAAAAAGGATCCGATAAAAATTGCAGCCATAACGGGCCAAAAACGCACTTTTTGTAGTTTTTCTTGCTCCATGTTCCACGCTCACTTCCTTAACTAATTTCTTCGCTGCTCATGTATTATATTTTAGTTCTAAAGTAAATTCAAATTAAATTTAAGTGAAGCGCTTTCGAGCCGACACCTGCCCTTTCCCTAAAAACAACAAAAAACCTACCGCAATTATGCGATAGGTTATTCGTGCTTGGCGACGTCCTACTCTCCCAAGACCCTGCGGTCTAAGTACCATTGGCGCTGGAGGGCTTAACGGTCGTGTTCGGTATGGGAACGCGTGGTTCCCCTCCGCCATCGCCACCAAACGGGGATATTCGCTGAATCGCTTTCTGAATAACTTCAGAAAAGATTCAAGCCTTTATCCTTCAAGGCGCTTGCGCCCTGAAAACCGGATACGAAAGAAATGGCTGCTGAACTTTAGCTGTTTGTCTGCCGGATGTATGGGTCCATGCAGATCTT
>NZ_AULV01000030.1 GCF_000422465.1 Paenibacillus harenae DSM 16969
TGTTATCCCGGTCTTACAGGCAGGTTACCTACGTGTTACTCACCCGTCCGCCGCTAAGTTACTCCCGAAGGAATAACTCCGCTCGACTTGCATGTATTAGGCACGCCGCCAGCGTTCGTCCTGAGCCAGGATCAAACTCTCCAAATTGGTTAGTTGTCCGCGAAACCTCTCTCTAGCCAAAGGTCAGATTGAAGTTTCTCGTTGACTCATTACTTTTTTATCGCTTTTCCATTAATCCGTGAGGATTAACGGGGCAGTTTCACTCGTTGTTCAGTTTTCAAAGAACAATCTTTTCTTTCGTGTCAGCCGCGTATTCCTCTCGGCCGGAATTAGAATATACCATGCGCTTGCCCAATTGGTCAAGCATTATTCAAAACTTTTTTTAAATTATTTATTCTTCATTTACTCACTCCATATCCAAGCCGAGCCGGCATCCAGCTCTTCTTTGTTCCAGAAGCTCAGAATCTAAATGGCGCAATCGGTGCAAGTTAAGGTTGTCTAAACGATCTAAACGGTAATCGACGGTGATCCGATTATTGGCGATCCTCGTCCATTGATAACTTTTGGATGATGTAATCAGCCGTACGAATAGCCAAAGCAACGGTTGATAATGTCGGATTGGATGCACCGGTCGAAGGCAGCACGCTGTTATCGGCGGCAAAAAGGCCTTCTACGCCGTGAATTTGTCCATACCGGTCCGTTGCCGATTCGGAAGGATCATCGCCCATCCGACAAGTGCCAAAATCGTGATTATCCGCCCCCGGCGGCATTAAGCAAATAGCCGGTACGCCGTCCAGCTCGGCAAGACGGAGCTGCATCGCTGCGGATGCCTGCAGGATGTAGTCATACATCTCGCGAATAATCTCCTCGTCCTTCTCGCTGTATGAGAAGCTGATTTGCAATTCCGGCATTCCATATTCATCCAACCTGCTTGGATCAACGAAAACGCGGTTTTCGTAGCGGGATTCCACCTTGCCGGAAGCGCCGAAAAAGCTTATTTTCCACTCATCCTTAATCGGTTTTTTATCGTAATGATAGTTAAAATATTGTTCCGGCCCTTGAAGCTGCAGCCTATAAGGGCGGTTCTGTAGCTCAGGCACGATAATTCCGAGCGCACCTAACGGTTCAGGGAAACCTTCCGTACTCAAGCTGGCCGTGGCGATTAAATAGGAATGGTTAGTAAGATACCGGCCGATCGCCCTTCCGGCAATGCCCGAATTAAGCAGGATTCGGGGGGTTTGCAGGGCGCTTGCCGATAAAATGACGTTTTTCGCTTTGATGACATAAGATTTCTTATCCGGGGTCATCACCCGGACGCCGACTGTTTTTCCCCCTTCCGCAATAACCTCTGCCGCATAAGTATTAACGGCCAAATCAAACGGACGAACGCTTAATGCTCTAGCCAGTAAAAGAATGGAACTGAAAAAAACATTGGAATGAAGTTTCCCTAATCGGGTCTGGTCAAGATCGGTAGCAACCGGAATATCGTCCGCATTAAAGTATCCGTTTTCCCGAAGACGCTTAAGAAGGATCTTTGTAATCGACGAATCTTTCGTATAGGCATATGTGACGTTCATAATTTCTTCGGCGATATTATAATAAAGTTCCATTTCCTCGATAGAAACCGGCCAGCCCGCGATCTCATATTCGGGAATCCGGGGAGATACAGCACCCCATAATATCGTTCTTCCGCCTAATGCGTAAATCAGCTTCATTCCAGGATATTGCGGAAGTCTCTTCCCGATCAGATCGGTTATTTGCGGCGGAGCATACAGTCTGAAATTGTCCCCGTTGATGGTAGCAACATTAGCAACATGGGTCGGCAGAAAGAGCGGGCCTCTTTCCACGATGCCGATCCGTTTGTCGTTATTCCCCCATTGTTCGCACAAACGCCACAGAGCGGCTCCACCGCCCGCGCCGGAACCAACGATGATCACATCGTATTCGGTCTCGGCCATCTTTTCCACGTCAGCAAGCGGAATCCAATCATGAATGAATTCAGACTCCGGTGCAGGCGGGCAAAAAGGGGCAACGACCCTATTTTCGGATATTGGCAAGGTTTGGGAAGGTATATTGATGCGTTGGCCCCCGATATTCGCATTGGTACTCGTAATATGCGGATTTATCGACATCAGTTGATCTACCCCGGACTGATATCGATAGGCAATGGTAAGCAGGGTATCTCCAGTATCGGCGACATAGATCCTCAATGTAATCACATCCTTTTTATGAAAATATATGCTGTCACAACCTGTTTAAATGACGGATCTCTCTATTCGTTATAACCTTGATATGTTGTTTTTTGACTGGCAGGCACATATATATCCATATCAAGAAGGAGGGATTCATGCGATGAAAGTGAAAATTGGAACCGGCCCGTTGTTTGAGTTGAAAACGATAAATGTAACCATTTGGAATGAATTTATACAAGAAAGAACGGAACCGAAAGTAGCGGGCATTTATCCAAAGGGAATTCATGCAGCCATTGCCGCAGGAATCGGGCCGTACGGCTTCCGAATTCGAACGGCGACAATTGACCAGCCCGACCACGGATTAACGCAAGAGGTGCTGAACCGGACGGACGTATTGATCTGGTGGGGGCATGTGGCTCATGAACAGGTAGCTGAAGAGATCGTCGATAGAATCTATGCAAGGGTATTGCAAGGCATGGGACTTATCGTCCTGCATTCCGGGCATCGTTCGAAAATATTCCGGAAATTGATGGGGACTACTTGCGATTTGAAATGGAGATCCGACGCCGAACGGGAAAGATTGTGGGTCGTCGACCCCTCCCACCCGATTACCGAAGGACTTGGCGAGTACTTCGAGCTGCAGACAGAGGAAATGTACGGTGAGTTTTTTGATATACCGGCTCCTGAAGAGCTCGTATTTATCAGTTGGTTCCAAGGCGGGGAAGTTTTCCGCAGCGGGTGTGCATACCAACGCGGACTCGGGAAGATTTTTTACTTCCGGCCAGGAGACCAGGAGTATCCTACATACTATAACCAAAATGTACTGCGGGTTATAGCAAATGCGATTCGCTGGGCAGCAAGCCCTCACGGGGCGACTCCGGTATTCGGAAATACGGCTCCTCTGGAGAAAATAATCAGGGATGAACCTCCCCCGCCCATAAACCGGGATTCGGCGACCGGAAGCATAACTAAGCAATACCTCGGCAATGTAACCGATGGCAAGTCCGTTTATCTATACAACTTAACCAATCAAAATGGCATGCAATCTGACATTATGAATTACGGCGGCATTATGATGACACTTAAGGTGCCTGATCGAAACGGAATGGTTGAAGATGTCGTTCTCGGCTATCCGTCGCTTGCGGATTATTTGAAAACCGGCAATAAGCCCTACTTCGGAGCTTTAATCGGCCGGTATGCGAACCGTATCGCAAATGGCCGGTTCACGCTTGACGGCGTTACCTATCAGCTATCGGTAAATGATGGCCCCAACACGCTTCACGGCGGCAAACGCGGATTTGACAAGAGGATCTGGGACGCGGAGGAGGTCTATCTGAATGACGGAGTCGGTCTTGCTCTCAGCTATTTGAGTAAAGACGGCGAAGAAGGATTTCCGGGGAATCTTGCGGTGAAAGTCTTATACTCTCTTACGGACAACAATGAACTTCGGATCGATTATACGGCAACGTCCGATGCAAAGACCGTATTGAACCTTACCCAGCATAATTACTATAACCTGGCCGGTGCAGGGAACGGGAATATACTTGACCATATCGTAACGATTCGCTCCGATTGCTTTACTCCGGTCAAGCCGGACCTCATTCCAACTGGACAAGTGCAGCGCGTCGCAAACACGCCGCTAGACTTCCTTAAGCCGCAGTCGATCGGTTCGCGAATCCATTCAGACTATCGGCAGATGCGTTTTGCACGCGGTTATGATTTCAATTATGTATTGCCTCATCATACCGGAAGTTCCATCGGTTTCGCCGCTAGCGTATATGAACCGAAATCGGGCCGTTTGATGGAGGTTTACACAACGCAGCCCGCCATGCAGTTTTATACGGGAAATCATCTGGATGGAAGCATTACCGGCAAAGCGGGAAAGGTATACCATCAATATGGCGGCTTCTGCATGGAGACACAGCATTATCCGGATTCCCCGAATCATCCTCTTTTTCCTAGTACGGAACTGGTCCCGGGTCAAGCTTATAGGCAGACAACCCTATACAGGTTTTCCTCCGTGCAATCGTAAATAGGGCGGCTTAAGCATGCGGATGCAATGAAGCGACGATTCCGCTTTCGTGGAATCGTCGTTTTTTTGTCCTTTTGGGTTGAATTCAATCCATTTCGTTATCCTGGATTCGTGGTCGTCTTGACAAGGCTCCCCGCTGCTCCCGTTGACGAAAGGTTGTAATCAACCGCTTCATCCGCATCCTGCTTTCCCCCTGGATGGAACTCATTTTCCATTTTGGCCACGACGACAGTAGCGACGCCGTTACCGATCAGGTTCGTGATCGCACGTGCTTCCGACATGAAGCGGTCGACCCCCAGCAGCAGAGCCATTCCTGCAACTGGAATGCTTGGGAACGCCGCAAGCGTTGCCGCAAGCGTAATGAAGCCGGAGCCTGTTACGCCCGCCGCTCCCTTGGAAGTAAGCATGAGCACGCCAAGCAGCGTTAACTGCTGCAGGATTGTCATTTCAACACCGGAGGCTTGCGCTACGAACAACGCGGCCATTGACAAGTAAATCGAAGTGCCGTCCAGATTGAAGGAATAACCGGTAGGAACGCCAGACCTACAACCGACTTGGAACAGCCGTATTTCTCCAGCTTATCCATCATCCGCGGCAGGGCCGATTCCGAAGAAGAAGTGCCGAGCACGAGCAATATTTCTTCTTTGATGTAACGGATAAATTTAAAAATGCTGAATCCGTATGCACGGGCGATCGAGCCAAGCACCACGATGATAAAGAATGCCATAGTGATATAAACCGATCCCATCAGCTTGCCTAGCGACAACAGCGAGCCGATTCCGAATTTGCCGATTGTGTAGGACATCGCGCCGAAAGCGGCGATCGGCGACACCTTCATGATCATGTTCACGATACCGAAGAAAGCATGCGACAGCTTGTCGAACAAAGCGGTCACAGGCTGAGCCTTCTCGCCCATTGCCGTTAAAGAAAGCCCGAACAAAATCGCAAAGACCAGAATCGGCAGCAGCTCGCCCGCTGCCATCGCTCCTACGACATTATCCGGAATAATGTTCAGCAGGAAGTCTGTAATGCCATGGCCGGGTTCCGCCGCAGCATCCGTGTACTTGGAAATATCGCCGCTCGCAGCGCTGGCATCGATCCCCGCTCCCGGTTTGACCAGATTGACAACGACCAGACCGATCGCGAGCGCAGCCGTCGTTACGATTTCAAAATAGAGCAGCGCTTTGCCGCCGATCCGGCCGACCTTCTTCATGTCGCCCATATTGGCAATGCCGTTCACAACCGTAAAAAATACGATCGGCGCAATGACCATTTTGATCAACCTGATGAAAGCGTCACCAAGAATTTTCATTTGTTCCCCGTTTGCCGGGAAAAAGTGTCCGAACAATATGCCAAGAATAATTGCAATCACGACTTGTACGGTAAGATTTTTCAAATTCAGTTTGAATCGCATGAGGGCACCCTCGCTTTCGTTTTTGTGAAAACGCTTTTATTTTGCGTGTGCCCTCATTGTAGAAGAGGAACCGCTTCCAAACAAGCATGCGATCATATTGTTCGTTTTGGTTATTTTGGTCTTTCGATTTCGCTCATGAGCTCGCTGCCGATGATATGCTCATATTGATCGTACAACGGCGCCAGCTTATGAATCCACTGCTGTCTCTCCCCTTCGGTAAGCTCATGAATCGTAAATCCGTCGATTTCCTTCAGCTCACTAAGCTGCTTCTCATGCATGGAAGCGGTCTCCTGATTGATCCATGCAGTCGTCTCTTTCAGCGCCTGCTGCAATACCTGCTGTACGTCAGGAGGAAGATCCTCCCATAATCTCTTATTGAACATCACTACATAACCTAAATAGCCGTGGTTGCTGATCGTCATATAATTCTGAACCTGATATAAACGCTTGCTTGCAATATTGGATATCGTATTCTCCTGTCCGTCCGCGGCTCCGTCCTTCAATACGCCGTAGACCTCGTTGAACGGTATCTTGACGCTCGATGCGCCAAGCGCTTGAAATTGGCTGACAAGCATCATACTTGGCTGAATGCGAAACGTCAGCTCGCGAAAATCGTCCGGAACCTGAAGCGGCCTCACGCTGCTCGTCATCTGTTTGAACCCGTTCGCCCAAAAGGCTGCTCCCAGTACCTTGTGAGAATCCAGCGTTCTGAGCAAAAGTCGTCCAAGCTCCCTCTGCAGCGCTGCGTTCACTGCCTGCTGATCCCCGAAAGCAAAAGGCAAATCCATCGCCAGCCACGCCGGTTCGATCTCGCTCATGTTCGAGAAGGAAGGCGCGATCATTTGAATGGCTCCGCTCTGCAGTGCCGCGAATTCCGTATCTCCGGAATACAGCGTGCCGTTAGGAAATACCTGGATTTCCACGCGATCGTCGCTCAGTTCCTTCACAAGCCTTGCAAAGTGCGCGGCAGCAAGGCCCTTAGGCGTATTTTCGGCAACGACATGGCTGAATTTGATGACGATACGGTCCTTCAGCCCTGTCTGCTCGTCATCTATTGGAAGCGATTCTGTAAAATGCGGTCGGAACCCGATCATGAAGGCCGCAAGCATCCCCAGCACAATAAACAATCCGATTCCGGTCCATGTCTTCACCGTATTCCTCCCTGTTGCTATTTTACGATCATTATTTCACAATAGAGTCAAATCGTAAACGTAAAGCTCGGAAGGAGGGAAGCCGACCTTGAACCAATTGCGCATTTATTGGAAAATCGCCATTTTATCTTTCGGATTGGTGCTCTTCTCCCTTCTGATCGGCGGTGTCGTTGTCATTGGCAGCGTAAACAGAATCAAGGAGGACGAGCTGCGGCAGCGTCTGATGATTACGGCACGTACTGTCGCCAATTTGCCCGATATTAAGAAAAACATCGAACTGCCGGACGGTTCGCGGCAGATTGCCCTGATCGCGGATAACATTCGGATTATAAATAACGTTGCCTATATAGTTGTCCTTGATATGAACCGGACGAGACTGTCCCATCCGCTCTCGGAGAGGATCGGCGGAACCTTTACCGCGACCGGCGCGGATGCGGCGTTTGCGGAGCATACGTATGTCTCTAAAGTAACGGGAGAGGCCGGCGTCGGTCTGCGCGCCTTCGTGCCGGTCATGAACGAACAGCATATGCAGATTGGCGTCATTGTGGCTGGCGGACTGCTGCCCGGGCTTAAAGAGCTCATCGCGGAAGAACGGCAATCGATCGCGCTTACAGCCCTGCTCTCCCTGCTGTTCGGCATTTTCGGTTCCGCGCTGCTTGCCCGCCATATCAAAAAGCAAATGTACAATTTGGAGCCGCATGAGATCGCCCGCATGTACCGGGAACGAAGCGCCGCTTTTCAAGCCATGCACGAAGGTGTAATTGCCATCGACCTCAACGAGAAGATAACGATCTTCAACGAACGGGCCAAACAAATCTTCAGCGTGGAGCAGGAAGCGGTCGGCCGTTCGATACGGGACGTACTGCCCGATACTAGGCTGCCTGAGGTGCTTCAGCTTGTGCGTCCCGTACTCAATCAAGAGCTTCGGATCGGCAAAACGCTTATATGGAGCAATCGTATCCCGATTCGCGAGCAGGGAACGACTGTAGGCGCCATTGCGATATTCCAGGATCGCACGGAAGTGGCGAGAATGGCCGAGGAGCTGACCGGGGTACGCAAATTCGTCGATGCGCTTCGGGTTCAAAATCATGAGCATAACAACAAGCTGCATACCATAGCGGGACTGCTTCAGCTGGACAAAAAGGATCAGGCGCTTCAATATGTGTACGATATATCAGAGCAGCAGGAAGAAATGACAAGGTTTATGCAAGAGAATATTGCGGATGACGGCTTGGCAGGGCTGCTGCTCGGCAAAATCAGCCGCGGCAAAGAGCTTGGCATACACGTCCAGATCGATCCGCACAGCGAGTTGAAAAGGTTTCCTCCCCATCTGGATCGTCACGATTTCGTTCTGTTGCTGGGCAATTTGATCGAGAATGCTTTCGATGCTTTGGCCGAAGCCGAACGTGAGCGCAAAGAAGTCTATGTAAGTTTGGAGCAAAATGAAGACCTGCTTTCCATCCTCGTAGAGGATAACGGCTGCGGAATGACGGAACAGATAAAAGCGCGGATGCAAGAGCGCGGCTTCTCCACCAAGGGGAGCGAAGACCGCGGGATCGGTCTATATTTGCTGCAACGCATCATCAGGAAAGGAAACGGCAGGCTGAGGTGCGATTCGGAGCCCGGCTTGGGCACTTCAATGGAAATTTCTTTCCCAATGACAGGAGGGCTGCAACATGAATGCGAATGATAAACCGATATTCAAGGTTGTACTAATTGAAGATGATCCGATGGTGCAAGAGGTTAATAAACTATTCATCGAGCAGGTGCAAGGCTTCCGGGTCGCCGGTGTCGCTGGAAACGGTAATGACGGACTGAAGCTGGTCCGGGAGTTATCGCCGAACCTGGTTTTCCTCGATGTATTCATGCCTTCGCTTGACGGCATCGAAACGCTGCAGCAGTTGCGGACTATGGCATTGCCGGTCGATGTGGTCGCCGTCACTGCGGCCAAGGATGCTGAAACCATACGCGCGATGCTTCGAAACGGCGCAATCGATTATATTATAAAGCCGTTTAAGCTGGAGCGGGTCAAGCAAACGTTAGAGCGTTACCGCTTGCGGCATGAAGCCTGGTCTGAAGGCCCGCCGGCGACGCAAGATGATTTGGATCGCCTGATGCATAACGGAGGCGAAGCGGCCGAAGCCGGGAAGACGGAATCCCTCATCTTGCAGGATGCCCGCCCGAACGGGCAGGATGTGCTGCCCAAAGGCTTGAACGCCGCCACGCTGAAGCAGGTGTTGAATGTCTTACAGCTTCACGGTGCCGCCGGATTGTCGGCGGAGGAGGCTGCCGACGGCGTAGGAATCGCCCGCGTGACCGCCCGGCGTTACTTGGATTATCTCGAGAAGACGGGCCGCGTCGAGCTGGAAATCAATTACGGCGGCGTCGGCCGGCCCGTTAACCGATATGTGCCAAAGCCGTGACCAAAACGTTCAAAAATAACAATATGGCCAAAAGCTTCCCACTACCTCATGTAAACGGTAACATGAAGGGCATCAGTATCAGATACCGTTTAACGGGAGTGTGGTCAACATGGCAATGCCGGCAACTGCAAGCACCAATATTGTGCTTCGCTTGGAAATGGACAAGGACAGCACGACATTCGGACGAATCGCCACCGCGATCGGCGCAACGGGCGGCGATATCGTCGCCGTCGACGTAAGCGGGACAAGCAAGACAACGACGATTCGTGATCTGACCGTCAATATTTCCGAAACGCACAGCAAAGAGTTAATTGTAAGCGCATTAAATAAACTGCCCGGCGTGCACGTGCTGCAGGTATCCGATCAGACGTTTCTCATGCATTTGGGCGGAAAAATAGAAGTGACGCCGAAGATGACAATCAAGACGCGGGACGATCTATCACGCGTCTATACGCCTGGCGTAGCGAACGTCAGCATGGCCATCCATGAAGAACCCAGCCGTGCGCATTCCTTGACGATTAAACGCAATACGATTGCCGTCGTCTCGGACGGTACGGCAGTGCTCGGGCTTGGCAATATCGGTCCGCTCGCGGCCATGCCGGTCATGGAAGGAAAAGCGATGCTGTTCAAGCAGTTGGCCGGCGTCGATGCCTTTCCGATTTGCCTGGACACGCAGGATACGGAAGAAATCATCGCTACGATCAAACACATTGCACCGGCCTTCGGCGGCATTAACCTGGAAGACATCTCCTCCCCGCGCTGCTTTGAAATCGAGCGGCGGCTGATCGAGGAGCTCGACATTCCGGTTTTCCATGACGATCAGCACGGAACAGCCGTTGTCCTGCTTGCCGGCATCTTAAATGCGGTAAAGCTGGTGGGAAAAAGACTCCAGGACTGCAAAGTCGTTCTTAACGGCGTCGGTGCGGCCGGAATCGCCTGCACCAAAATATTGCTAGCCGCAGGGGTATCCAACATCATTGGCGTCGATCGCGCCGGCGCGCTGGTGAGCGGCCGGGACTACGAGCACGAAGCATGGAATTGGTATTCCGGGCACACGAATCCGGAACGCGAGCAGGGCGTACTATCCGACGTCATTGCGGGAGCCGATATCTTCATCGGCGTATCCGCCCCCGGAGTTTTAAAAGCAGACGATATCCGCAAGATGGCGAAGGATCAGATCGTTTTTGCCATGGCTAACCCGACGCCGGAGATCGCGCCCGAGGAAGCCGAAGGACTAGTCCGAGTGATGGCGACAGGGCGGTCGGACTATCCGAATCAAATCAACAATGTGCTTTGCTTTCCGGGTTTATTCCGCGGCGTGCTGGATTGCCGCGCCTCCCGCGTCACCGAGGAGATGAAGCTGGCGGCCGCCCATGCCGTCGCTTCGGTTGTTACCGAGGAAGAGTTGAACGAATATTACATTATTCCAAGCGTATTCAATCCGCATGTCGCCGAGAAAGTGAAGGAAGCGGTCATTCAAGCCGCTTATGCTTCCGGCGTCGCCCGAAGACGGGAACGGGGATTGCAGCAATTTGCCGTTAAAGCTTAATCCCTTTCTTCGTTCGATATGATAACAGCTGTCCCTTAGGTCATAGACCAGGGACAGCTGTTTTTCTGTCGAAAAACGGGTTTCCGACATAAAAGTAGCTTCCCCGGCATTACTGTATAAATAAGACTAATATACGTTGAAGGACTTTGCGTTCTTACATTCGGATGGGAGTGACTTCATTGAAAATATGGGTATCTAACGAGCAGGATACACTTCGATCGATTGCCAAAAAAAACAATGTATCCATTGAAGACGTCATGATGTTTAATCCGCATATTGTTCATCCCGACCATGTTATTGCCGGACAAACCGTCTATCTGCCATCCCTATCCGAACCGGACCATAGAATCGAATTCAACCTGCAACAGTCAGGGGCGTTCCCGTCAGGATCTCTGCCGACCTGCCCGGTGTTGCCGACCGAGCCGCTTAACAACTGGATACCTCTCACTCCTCTCGACCAAATGGCGCAGGAGGAGTACGATGTTCTCATTATCGGTACCGGAGCCGGCGGAGGATCCGTTCTCTGGCGATTATGCGAGCAATGGAAAAACGAGCGGAAAAAGATTGGTATTATTGAACGCGGCGATCAGATCATTCCGACGCAGGCCCGAAACCTGTCTACGATGAACCAAGAGCGCTTAACGGCTTATTTTTCGCATGTATCCAGACCGCTGCCGGGTGCAATTCCGGAATTTCCGGGCGCGCGGCAGTTATTTGCGCTGGGCGGAAGAACCTTGTTCTGGTATACTTTTTCGCCCAGGATGCATGAATGGGATTTGGCGAGATGGCCAATACCGGTTGAGGAGATGGAAAGCTATTATGGCATTGCGGAGGAAGTCATGCATGTAACTTCATCTTTCGCGGAGGGAGCCTCGTTTACGGAAATATTGCTCGAAAGGCTGTGGTTGAGCGGCTATTCCAAAGCGGCGCCCCTTCCGCTCGCAGCCGATATCGTGCCTCAAGCCTTCGGGCAGATTCATACGGACATGTTCACCAGCTCCATTTCCCTGCTTGCCAAAGCGTTGAATACCAGGCCGTTCGATTTGGCGATTAACGCAAGGGCAGTAGAAATCATCCATGATAACAGGAGCGTAAGCGGCGTCAATGTCATGTCGCCGGACGGAACGGTCCATACGCTGAGAGCCAAAACAATCGTCTGCAGCGCAAGCACCTTCGAAACGCCTCGTCTTCTGCTTTATTCAGGCATTCAAAATCCGGCGCTGGGACACTATTTCTCGAATCAAACCTTCGTACAGGCAACCGGAAATATAAACACAGCCGACTTTCCGATCCCATGGGGACCGCTCAACATCATGATCCCTCAAAAACCGGAAACTCCTTACTCGGTTCTCATGACCGGACCCGAAGCTTTCTATTGGTATCCCGTTGCCGTAGAAAGGCCGCTGACTGGTACAACTACAGTCAACTTCTACGGATATGGGAAGGTTGAACCCCAATATGAAAATTACGTTGCCCTTGATCCATACAAAAAAGACGAGTACGGCATTCCGGAAATTCAGGTTCATTTTTCCCTGAGCGACGCCGATTGGGATGTCGTACGCCAAATGACGGAAGGCATTAAATCTATCGCCGCGAATGCAGGTATTCGTCTTGTTTCCCAGGAAGGCCGACCGCCAATTTGTCTAACCCCGCTCGGGGATTTGCATCATGATGCAGGCACATGCAGAATCGGCGATGACCCTTCCACGTCTGTTGCAGACCAATACGGGCAAGTCCACGGCCTCTCCGGTCTCTTCGTGGCCGATAACAGCGCTTTACCTAATACCGGCGCCGAAAATCAGACATTGACCACGATTGCGCTCGCCATCCGAACAGCGGATTATATTGCCCGGATAAATCGGACTTGATTACTTCTATTCTTCATCCTTTTGAATAATGAGCTTCACGTTTTTGTTCAATGCAAAAAATTGCTCCGCTTTCTCGCGATGTTCATCCGTTATTTGACCGCTGAGCGCCTTGTATGCAATCAATACGGCTGTCGCGTCATCGGCAAAGCCGGCCACCGGCACGAAATCGGGGATGAGATCAAGCGGCATGATCCAATAGGCTAGCGCGCCTACGGCGGTTATTTTAGCAGAAAGCGGCGTGTTCGGATCGAGGGAACAATAGTAAAGCGTAACGACTTCCTTGGCAAATGGAACCTTCGCCGCATGCCGCTTCGCTTTAGCCCAGAAACCTTCCTCTACGTATTTGGTTTGTTTCTCGTGATCGCCGATCTTGACGAGCCATTTGTTCACATCAACGCGGGCAAGCTCATTTCCGCAGGAAGGGCAGCCGGCATCCAGCTGCGTATCCTCGCCAACCTCGGCAACATTGCCGCATGTCGGGCATTCGACATTAACCATATCGTTCACCTCCTAATAGGTTTGCTTCGTAAGCATTTGTCATCGGTTTGCGAAGCAAACCTGCTTCGTAAGCTTTATTTTTCTTCTAATACCCCAATTCTCCCCTTTTCGTTTCATCCACATGTTGGTGTTTACGGTCTTAGGAGTGAATAATGTCTAACTGTCCATTTACAAGCGAGCTGTAAAAGCCCTTCTGCTCCACCAGCTGCGCATGCGTGCCTTTCTCGGTAACGGCTCCATCCTGGAGCACAATGATCTGATCCGCCTGCCGGATCGTATTCAGACGATGCGCGATGACAAAGCTGGTACGCCCCTGCATCAGCCTCTGCAGCGCTTCCTGAATTTTTATTTCGGTGACGGTGTCTATGCTGCTCGTCGCTTCATCCAGCACTAATATCGACGGATCGGCCAAAATAGCCCTTGCAATCGCCAGCAGCTGCTTCTGGCCTTGACTTATCCCGCTTCCGTCCGCCTTAAGGACGGCGTCATAACCTCCGCGCAACCGCCTGATGAATGAATGGGCGTTGGCAAGCTTGGCCGCCTCCTCCACCTCTTCGTCCGATGCATCAAGCTTGCCGTAGCGGATATTCTCGCGGATCGTCCCTTCGAACAGAAAGGGATCCTGAAGTACGAACGCCATCTTGGAGCGCAAGCTTTCCCGTTTAATCGACCTGCTGTCGCGTCCGTCAATTCGGATGCTTCCCGAGCTTGGATCGTAAAATCGGCACAGGAGCTGTATCAATGTCGTTTTCCCCGCCCCGGTCGGACCTACGAATGCGACTGTCTCCCCGGCATTCACGGCGAAGCCGACCCCGCTTATCGTAGAATCGCGTCCTTCATAAGCGAACGAGACCTGCTCGAATACAACCTCGCCTTTTATTTCGTCCAGCTCGACGGCAGTCCCCTCGTCTGTACGCTCCTCCTCTTCGGCCAGCACGTCGAACACCCGCTCCGCTCCGGCCACAGCCGAGAGCAGCGTATTCCATTGATTCGCCAAATCATTGAGCGGTCTCGTAAATTGTCTGGAATATTCGGCGAAAATAACGATGACGCCGACGGTAATCGCATCGTTCAAAACAAAGATAGCTCCGATACCCGCGATGATCGCAAAACTTAAATTATTTAACGCGTTCATAAGCTTAGGAATAAAACCGGAGATCGTCTGCGCCCAGAAGCCAGACAAGCGAATGCGCTCATTCCGCAGTCTGAACTCTTCGATAACGGACTTCTCCTGCGAGAATGCCTTCACGATCCGTTGTCCGGATAGCGTCTCTTCAATATAACCGTTTAAATCGCCCAGATTGCGCTGCTGCGCTTTGAACAAGCGCCCGGTCTGCGCCGTAATCCATTTCATGCCCAGCAGCATGAGCGGAACGACCAGAAATGTGAGAAGGGTGAGCAGCGGACTGAGCGACAGCATAACGCTCACTGTGCCTACAAGCAGCAGGATGCTCGAACAAACCTGGATCATAGAGCTGTTCAGCGACGAGCTGACATTATCCATATCGTTCGTGACGCGGCTCATCAGCTCCCCATGCTGGCGTTTGCTGAAATACGGGATCGGCAGCCTGTGCAAATGCTCGAACAGTTCAACCCTCATGCGATATACCGTTTGCTGCGAGATCGTAATCATCCAGATGCTCTGCAGCCACATCGTAACGGAATGAAGAATATATACAACACCCATACCTATAAGAAAGCGAAGGAATCCGGTGCCTCGATTCACCAAAAAATGATCGACAGCCGTTCCTGCCAAATAAGGTCCCAGCAAGGAAAGCGCCGAGCTCAACACGACCATCACGATGACGGCGGCAAGCTTTCCTTTATACGCAATCAGATAATTCCACATCAGTTTCAGCGTTCTGGAGGCATTTCTCGCTCTCTGCTTGCCCTTGCCCTTACCTGCTTCCTTCCGGCGGTCTGCCGTCTCTTCCGCCGTTTGTCCCGGTCTGGCATAGGTGAAGGGCTCCTTCAATGACTTAAGCATGGGATACGCCCTCCTTCCCGAATTGAGACTCGTAAATTTGCCGGTACAAGCCGGATTCGCTAAGCAGCTGTTCGTGCGTCCCTTGCACGATTAATTCACCGTCGTCAAG
Organism: Paenibacillus harenae DSM 16969; assembly: GCF_000422465.1. Classification (GTDB taxonomy): domain Bacteria; phylum Bacillota; class Bacilli; order Paenibacillales; family Paenibacillaceae; genus Pristimantibacillus; species Pristimantibacillus harenae. The sequence goes on from NZ_AULV01000030.1 coordinate 15,224, forward strand.
CAGCAGAATCGAATCTGCGCCGGCCGTGGAGCTGATTTTCTGGGTAATGAGGAATGTCGTGCAATTCATTTGTTTCAGCGCTTGCAATAAGGCGGCCTCAGTCCGGACATCCAGCGCGCTGGTGCTGTCATCCAGCAGCAGGATGACGGGCTTTCGGACGAGCGCCCGGGCGATCGTCAGCCGCTGCTTCTGACCGCCGGACAAATTCACGCCCTTCTGTCCGACAATGGTTTCGTATTGCTCCGGCAGCTTCATAATCGTGTCGTGAATTTGCGCGATTTTGGCAGCCTCGATTACCTCTTCCGGAGTCGCATCCTCTTTGCCCCAGCGTATATTCTGCTCCACGGTGCCCGTAAACAGCATAATCTCTTGAGGCACGTAACCGATCTGCCTGCGCAGCTGTTCCAGACTCAGCTGGCGGGTATCGAGTCCATCCACACGAACCGTTCCCTCCTGCACGTCGTACAGACGGGGAATCAGCTGAACGAGCGAGGACTTGCCGGAGCCGGTAGCTCCCATAATGGCAATCGTCTCCCCCGGCTTAGCCGCGAAGGAGATGCGGTTTAATACCATCTCCCCCGTATCCGGGTATTGGAACGAAACCTCCTCGAAAGATACGGAACCGCTTCTAAGCTTTTGGATTTTGTCACTTTCCTTTGTATCCAGCAGATCGATCTCCGTCAGCAGCACTTCTTCCATCCGCTGCGAAGATGCTCGTGCGCGCGAGAAGTTGACGACGATCATCGACATGATGGACAACGCCATGGTCGTCCTTGTCGCATAATTTACAACCGCAATGACTTCGCCTACGGAAGCGCCGCCCGTATCCAGCTTGATGCGCCCAAACCAAAGCACCGCCATAACGCTGGCATTCATCACGAGTAAAATAATCGGCATGGTCGCCTCCGTCAGCCGAAGCGCAGCTACCGTCCGCTCCGTCAATCGCTCACTGGATAGGCCGAACCGCACGGCTTCATGCCTCATACGGACAAACACTCTTACGATTCTCATCCCGATCAGATTCTGCTGCATGACGCCGTTCACCTGATCAAGCTGCTGCTGTACCATTCGAAACAACCGTTCGCCTCTCTTCAGCACCCAAACCAGGAACACGGCAAGAAAAGGGACAACGGCAGCGAGCCAGAGCGCAAGCTCCGGCTGAACCACAAATGCCATGACGATGCTCCCAATAACAAGCAGCGGCGCGCGCAGCATGATCCTTAGTCCCATGAACACCGTATTTTGCAGCTGCATAACGTCATTGGTCAATCTCGTAATAAGCGAGGATTCCGGAAAGCGGTTAAAATTAGCGAAAGAGAAGGACTGCACTTTTTCATAAAGACGTTCTCTGAGATCAAACCCAAAGCTTTGGCTGACATGCGAAGCGTAGAACGAGCTGAAAATCCCAACAACAAAAGCGATGACCGAGCAGCCGATCAGCACGCCTCCCCATCGAATGACGACCGTTAAATCATCCTGCCCGATTCCATCGTCAATGATTTTAGAAATAATAAAAGGCTGCAGCAGCTCTACTGTCAGCTCCATAAGCATGAGCAGCAGCGCTACAATTGCAGCCAGTCGGTATTTGTTCAAAAAGGTAAGTATGGTCCGCATACAGAGTCCTCCGAGTATTCATAGCTTTGTCACAGCCTTCCTACTCATTATAGCTCCTTATGCTGGAAATGGCATAGACGGACATGAAATAATTCGGATCTGCACGAACATCCCGGTCATTTACAGCTTAATGCGAATAACGTTCCACGATGCCTTGCCCAGCTCAGCCTGGATCTTCCCGCCATCGCCGATAACCGCATTGCCTGAAGTATGCGGGGCGACACGGTTAGGCGCTTCCGCCGTATTGGTCATTTTTAAATCTTCATGCTCAAGCACGATATGTTCGATGATGCGGAAAGCGCCGAAGCTGCGCAGGTCGATCTCGAACGGCAGCGATTCTTCGATGTTGCGGTTAACCGCAAAGATCGTTACCTCTTCCTTCTCTTCGTTATGAACGGCTACCGTCTCCAGATACGGCACGTCGGTAAATTCCTTCGTATCGTATTTCGGCGATTTAACGAGCGGCACAAGCACGGTTCCGCGGCCGAAAATGCTTGCATGCATATACGGGTAATAAATCGTCTGCTTCCAGGCAGGTCCGCCGTTCTGCGTCATAATCGGCGCGATTACGTTCACAAGCTGCGCGATGCAAGCCATCTTTACGCGATCGGCGCGTTTGAGCATGCTGATCAGCATACAGCCTACGACTAAAGCATCCTCTTGGTTATAAATATCCTCCAGCTGCGGAGGTGCGATTTGCCAAGGCTCCAGCTGGCTGTCTTGCGAATGCGAATGGAACCAGACATTCCACTCGTCGAAGGAAAGATTGATTTTTTTCTTGCCGCGTTTCTTCGCTTGAATATAATCGCATGTTGAAATAACGGTATTGATATAGGAATCCATGCCCATCGATTGAGCCAGGAAATTCATCGTATCGTTATGCGGATTGCCGTAATATTGATGGATCGAAATATAATCGACCGTGTTGTAAGTTAAATCGAGAACAGTCGCTTCCCACTCCGGGAATGTCGGCATGCCGATATTCGAACTGCCGCAAGCGACAAGCTCGATTCCCGGATCAACCAGCCGCATGGTTTTTCCCGTCTCATTCGCCAGTCGTCCGTATTCGATCGCCGTTTTATGGCCGATTTGCCATGGACCGTCCATCTCGTTGCCCAAGCACCAGGTTTTGACGTTATGGGGATCCTTGTAGCCATGCTCGATCCGGAGATCGCTCCAATACGAGCCGGACGTATGATTGGAATACTCAATCAGGCTGCGTGCTTCATCGATGCCGCGCGTGCCCAAGTTAACGGCCATCATGGCTTCCGTGTTCGCTTTTTTGCACCAGTCCATAAACTCGTTAAAGCCGATCCAGTTCGGTTCGATCGTCCGCCATGCCAACTCCAGCCTCTTCGGGCGCTTATCGACGGGTCCAACGCCGTCCTCCCAGTTGTATCCGGATACAAAATTTCCTCCGGGATAACGTACAATCGGCACATCCAGCCCTTTTACAAGCTCAAGCACGTCGGCGCGAAAGCCCTGATCGTCCGCGGTCTTGTGCTCCGCCTCGTAAATCCCCCCATAAACGGCACGTCCAAGATGCTCAATAAACGATCCGTAAATCCGTTTGTCGACTTGACCGATTTGAAAATCCTTATCCACAATCATCGAAGCTTTGTCCGCCATGCTCTTCCGCCTCCAATTAATATAAATGTTAATGAGTAATAAAAATATTAATAAATACCTTAAAACTATTTAACTACATCCATATCAATATTTCAAGCATGAATTCCGTTAAAGAGTAACTACAACTTTAGCATCACTTTAAAACGTAGGTCATATTTCCCATAAATTGCAATTCCGATCTTGAGTTAGACCTCTTTTTCGACTACTATGGAACTATAAGGTAATTACGGTTCAACAAAACGGCAGGAGTTGAGGACATGAGCAGCCAGGTTCGCTCGCTTGAAGATGCAGCCGAGCATATTATCGATACCCTGAAAAATTATTTGCAGGTAAGCACATTATTTATCACGGTGAACGACGGTTTTGCCAACCGGATTATCCGGGCTTTTAACCGTCCTCAGGATTTAGGCCTGAATCAAACGCAGCAGCCGATGCTTCAGCAGTATTGCAGCCTTGTCTTTCGACAGCCCGAAACCGTCCTTGTCATTCCCAATACGCTTGAAGATGAACGGACTGCCGGATTGCCTGTCACGAAGGAGCTTGGTCCCTGCTCATTTGCCGGCATTACCGTAAAAACATCCGACAATCAAACCTATGGTACGATTTGCGCGTTGAATAGAGAGCCGATCCGCTTAGATGACGGTCAAGTCGCCTTCCTCAAATCGATTTCCGTTTTCTTCGGATATATCATCGAGCTGGAGAACGCCAGCGTAACGGATAGCTTAACCGGACTTTTTAACCGCCGGTATTTATCGTATTTGTATCAGAATGGGTCGGACAAGCAGTTCAGCGTCATGTTCATCGATATTGACAACTTCAAAGACGTAAACGACTCTTTCGGTCATGACTTCGGCGACCTGCTTCTGCTGGAAATTGCCGTACGGTTAAAACAGAACGTACGCAAATCCGATATTATTGTCAGATACGGCGGCGATGAGTTCATCATCTGCTTTCAGCATGTAGCCGATCATCAAGATCTCGAGTTCGTTGCCGGTAAAATAAAAGATTCCATCAAGGAGCCGTACAGCATTAACGGAAATTCGATTCAAGTATCCGCAAGCATCGGAATCAGCTCCGCCCATGGCGTAAGCGCAAGCCTGAAGGATCTGATCAGCGACGCCGACCACGCGATGTATGGCATTAAACAAAATTTTGATAAAGCCGGCATTTCCTCAAGCGATGCTTGAGCTTTGCGTTTAATGAAAACTCCCCTTTTCCCTTCATCGATATTCAAGCTTAATGTAAATAATTGCACATACAAACAAAGGTTAAAACGATTTGCGTCATAACCTCGCCCCGCATATCATACATATGGTATGAATCGTATTTCCGAAAATGCGGAGGGATGACGGATGAACCAGGATGAGATTCGCGCGCTGGAGCGATCCATCGATGAAATAACGGAAATCGCACAGAGCTTCGGGCTTGACTTCTATCAGATGCGGTACGAAATTTGTCCTGCGGAAATCATTTATACGTTTGGCGCTTACGGTATGCCGACCCGCTTCAGCCATTGGAGCTTCGGCAAAACATAACACCATCTGTATGAAAATAATTAAACACAAAAAAGGGAACCGTTATGGCTCCCTTTTTCTCATTCTTCGGTATCATCTTCATCATCCAAACTAATTCCCTGTTCTGCTGCTCTCATGACTGCAATTGCGTATAACTCATGAATTAGTTCGTCAACATCAGGCGGGAAATTTAATGGCTTCTTATCCACCGACAAACCCCCTTTTGTCCTCTCTTCATGTGTATGCTGGCGCTTCGTCTGGACAACCTTAGAAATTTCAACCGCCCCCTACTTATT
>NZ_AULV01000031.1 GCF_000422465.1 Paenibacillus harenae DSM 16969
TCCTTCACTCGGACCAAGGGGTGCACTACACCCATCCTGTGTTTCAACAGAAAGTAAAGAATGCGGGGTTCACACAATCCATGTCTCGCAAGGGTAACTGCTGGGATAACGCACCCATGGAGTCCTTCTTTGGTCATATGAAAGATGAGTTAGATTATGAGGACTGCCAAACCATAGAAGAGCTTCGTCAAAGAGTTAACGAATACATCCTAATGTACAACACATCTCGCTATCAATGGGGATTAAAAAAGATGACTCCTGACGAATACAGGAGCCATCTACTTTCAGCTTAGCACTTTTTATTAAGTGTCCACAAACGGGGTTACAGTTCACATAATCTCTACCGCCATTTTTTCCATACCATTTATTTATCCTAATGATGTGTTCACTGTCCCCCCTAATATTCGTCTCTATTTCTTTATACTTCTCATAACTGTCATATTCCCAAATAGCAAATATTTCAGTGGTCGAATTATGATTCGGTATCATCCATCTTCCAATTAATCGAGCACCATGTTTAATTTGATTTGGCAAATTAGTTTCATTAAAATGCGTATTAAAAATATCAACAAATTCATTTTTTACGATGTAAAACTTCCTTCTATAAAACAAGTCGCCACTTCCTTTCTAAAGTCTAAAACATATTTGCTCTCTGTTTTTCAGTCATGGTGGATGCGAGAATCAAATTATGACCTCCTGCATCCCCTGTAAGATTGATATTGATCTGACATATTAAAACCGCTTCAGATCGCGAGTCGTAAACGTCCACTCCGGTGTACGGATGTCCTCTTGTTGATCGTCCAGCACGTACCACGGGCTTAATTCCTTGTCGTTCGGATTCGTCAAAATTTGAATATTTTGCGCCGGCATGTAGCTTTGGGCCAGCATGTACAGCTTCTTCCCGGTCTCCCGGTGTACTGCCATGTCAACGACAATGACCGCGTGGCCGGGAGTCCCTCCTTGGACAAGCACATCTCCGATGCGCATATCCGTGACCGGGACGGATTTCATTTCTAGAGACAAGGACAGTGATCCCGCATAAATGAACACAAACTCCATATATTTGCGGAAATCCTCATAAGTGTTCGATGCCACGGCACTTTTCACCCATTCCGTCTCATTCCCTTCCACCGCCACCCGGTACCCTTGCATCCATTTGCTGTAATCAACGAGAAAACCGTTCGTCAAATGAAACCGAATTTGATCAAAATGTCCGCTTTGATACAGGTACTCGCCTCTCAACCTCATCACCGCGTCTGCGCATTGCTGCAAATCTTTCTTCCCGACATCCATGTCAATTACGGCAGTGTAAGCTCGCGTATTTTGTTTGACCGTACCGTCGTAGTGAAAAACCTTGGAGCCATGCGCCTTCAAAGGCAGATCACGGAGGTATGCCGCGAACGTGCCTTCTTCCGAATCCGGTTCCAGTTCGGAGCGCTCGTATCCTGCCGGGAGAGTGAATCGCTCGCTGATGGTATTGCCTGTTTCGTTCAACAGCGAGGAGGATTTCACCTGTAATTTGGTGTTAGGTTCCGTTAGTGAGGGGGATTTCTCCTGTGAATTAGCGCCGGTTCCCGGGCTGCATGCCGCCAATCCGACCGCCAGAGCTGCGGATATCGCTATAAAAGTCATTCTTTTGCCGGATAAGATCATCTTTTGGTTGCTCCTCATATTGTTACTGTTTTGAAATCATTTAATAAACAAACATGATTGGATCTAATAGAGAACATGCATAACCACCGTTATCGTTCAGGTCGAATCGCAGGTAATAACCCGTAGGTGTTTCCAAATACTTGACGCAATTTTGGGGTAAGTGGTTGCTGCTTGGGGATCGGACATTTCTTATCAGCAATGTTTTTCCATGGCTTCTTCACATTGAAAAAAGCCGTTTCTCGAATAAAACGGAACACTTTCGCTGCTTGGCCAAACGATAAGGAACCCGACGCTATTCTCTTTTGACCACTGTTCCATAGCGATATGAATTTGGGTACCGATACCTTGACTTCTAAAATCAGAGCGAGTATAAACGTTGGTAACATATCCGAAGTAAGGGGCCGGGGACTTACCAGGCCTCGGTACTTTATGTATGAGTTGCAAATACATATGCGATACTATATTTTTTTCAACTTCTGCAATCCAAATGTACCAGTCTCCGCCTTTAATCGCTTTTATCAAGAATTCGCTGCAAGTCATGTGAAACTCTTCAAAGCTCACTATACCATTTCTGTGCTCATCTTCCGAGAATTCCCAACGCATTTGAACTAGTTCATCAACATCGTCTAAAGTAGCCAAACGAACATTTACCATAAATGTCACCCCTTTGATTTGTATATGTCTTCCATATGCGATTGAAATATTCCTGTATAAGGGCTACTCTAATGAAAAAAAAGCCGAACTCCCGGTTCAGCTTTTTTTTCATACAAGTAGTCCGCCTATAAACACAACATATGCGGAAAAATATGACGATAGATAAAACCAGTGCCGCTATCCCTTTCACAGCTGATTTCCAGTCTTTTGCTTTCTATATTCATTTTGTGTTTTGAGATGCCTGCCCTTTTGTTCCATCCAATTTCGTTTCCGTCACGAGCTTTAAGGTACGAATTGTCTCCAGAAAAAGCGGCACAGCGGTTGCGGCGTCGTCCTTTCCGTAGCGGAAGCGGATTCCGTATCGGATCCCCTCATGTTCGAAGGCAAAAAAAGCGGTTAAAATGGCGGGATTATCGCCGCCTTCCGGCTGTGAGCCAGTATATTCCGCAAACGGTACAAGCGCTTCGTACGTTTTCTTCAGATCGGCTTCTTCAACGGCAAATTGGCTGAATGGGCCAATCGTAATCAGATTTCGAGTATCGTACCCGAATTCAACGCCATCCTCCATATCGTAACGCTCCAGCACGGACGGCACGTAGAGACCGAATGGCTCAAAAGGGGCCAAGCTTTCAAACTTGGCGGTGACTTCCTTTCCATCTATCGTCATTTTGATTTCGCTTGTGCCGTCATACACGGGAATATCGACAAAGAGCGATTCGCTGCCCGCCGCGTCGTCAGCGGGTTGTTCTGCCAAAGGGCTTTTGGTGGCCCCACCGTTTGCAGGCTCCGTTCCGTTATTCCTCATTTGGCCTTCCATATTTTGATGACCTGTATCCTGACTCATGGTTTGATTTTGTCCAATATTATCGGTGACTTCTCCTGAATTGCCCTTCGAGCAGGCGGCTGTAGCAGTAATAATGGCGGCGATAGCGAGAATAAATATCAGCCGCTTATGGTTGGATTTCATCATATCCTCTCCTCTTGAGCATACAGACGAAGTGCAAGTGGGAAATGTTACTCCAGAATCTAAAATCTGTCATCCATGCCGCGTTCGTTGAAAATATAGTATTAGACCGACTTCAAAAAAACGATACAGCGATAACCAATACGAGAAGAGGGCCGGCTGATGCCGACCCTCCGGTTGGATTCCTAATCAAATGATTCGAGTTATTCCGAACCGTCCGATAACGGCTCCAGCGACTCAAGCGCATTCAATAAATTCACAGCCGCATGGTCAACCGTTTCTTGATCTGCGTCCGCAGGCAGAGCCTTCGCTTCCGCGACCGCTGACTCAAGCGCTTGCCGGCTAGATTCGGTATATAGCGCTCCATCGAGGGCAGCAGCTTCTGCGAGCAAAACCGTGACCAAACTGTTGTCAACCCATGGTTTCGCCGTGTTGTTCATCGCCGCTTGAATTTCTCCCGCGCTCAAGACGTAATCATAGATACGGAATTCATCAATCATGCCGTTAAACAACGGATCCGGCCATTGGCTCTTGCCAATGTAGTTTTGACTTGGTTTGAAATCGCTCGGCTTGATCGTGAAATTGACCGCCGACGCTTTCTCCTCACCGTTGACATACAATTTTGCCGTACCTCCTCCCAGTGTCACCGCCACATGTACCCATTCGCCCACTGGCAGCTGCGAGGTTTGGATAAGCTGTTCGTTCCCGCCGTTCTTAATCGAAAAACGAAGCGAATTTGCACCGCCGGATCTGGGCGTAAGGAACAGGTATTGATTGGTGTTGTTACCAAAGTCAAAAATACGCTGCCACGCATTTCCTCCCCTCCAGTTCACCCAGGTGGCCACAGTAACGGCATCGGATGTTGGCATCGGATGCTGAGAAGGCAAGGTTACGAAGCTGTTCGTACCGTCAAGATCTATCGCCTGACCGAACTTTCCTTCCGTGTATGCGGGCGTCCCGAAGGCTGACGCGTGCGATCCCCCGAAGGCATTGTCCGTATTGCCTTCAAATGAATAGAGCGATACGGGGACCTGGACCAGCAAACTTTCAGCAGCCTCTTCGCCGACCCGCTCTACTTCTTTCAGGTACGCATAGTAGCTGCCCTTCGTGTAGTTGACAGGTTCGCCGATGTACGACTTTGCCGTTTTCCCGCTTTCCAGCTTGAACGGGGCGGTCGCCGTAACATACAGCGTTCCCGGAGCAACACCGATTTGAGGAATGCTTACGGTTCCGTAAGTGCTTTCGGTTACGGTTGCGGCTCCCAGTGCTGCGGTATCCGAGGAATTTAGATAAACCTTCACAACCGTTCCTTCCTTAAGCCCGGAAACTTTAACCGTATCCGCAATTCCTTCCTCATTATTCGTTACTCTGATATCGGATGCGGCAGGCGGCGTTGTCATGTTATCCGATTTATATTTCACGATCAATTCAGGTCCGAACTGACCGGGGATACTGGTACCGGAAGTATATTCTTTCGTGAGCGGGTTCACTTCTCCGCTCGGTACCGACAGCAGGAATGTGGCTCTTTCGCCCTGGTTCGCCTTGATAATCTCTGTCACATCCAAATACCAGCTGCCATTAATGCCATACTCCGTATTCGCATCTTCAGGCGTTATGACGGCAGATGCATGCGGCCCGTCGAAGTAGCCTAACGCCGCTTCCGAGCTTCCATTAAAGTACTCGTTTTTCAATTCGGCTCCAAGCGTACCTCCGCCTCCCGGTTCCTTCCAGTTATCCCATTCGATATGGTGTGCGCGAAGGTTCGCCGATCTCCCATTGTTTCGATACATTTTTAATGTAATGGACTCGATATTGGCATCCTCGAAATCCGGTACGTTATTAAATGTAACGATTCCAAATCTTTTATTGCCTTCGGCCGTCCCAGTGGAAAGAATCGTCATCCACGTTGCGTCGCCGGGCCCCGTAGTATTAAACCGAAGCGTGGCATCTTTCTCCGCTTTTAAATGAATGAGTCCGTTTTCGCCAGGATAAGACTTGGCCGTTCTCGCGCTCTCCATCTTGCCCGGAGCAGTTGCGGATACGTATACAATGCCGGACTCTCCGCCGATTTGCGGAATACTTACGGTACCATACGTGCTCCCCGTTACGGTTGCGCCAAGTACAGCGAGATCTGTAGGCGTACGGTATACCTTCACGACGGTGCCTTCAGGCAGACCAGACACTTCGATCTCATCGTCCAGACCTTCAAGGTAGTTTGTCACCCTGATGCCGGATACGTGAGGCGCAGCCGTTACATTCGGCGGATAGACCGTATCGGAAAATCCGAGCATTGTTCCATCTGCGGATATAGCCGCAATCTTATAGGCCGGGAAATCGTCGAAGCCCGGTCCGATGTCCACATGCGACAATAACGGTGATTCCGAAACCAAAGCAGTCCATGGCGAGTTATCCTCCAGCTCCAAAGTGCCTGCTTTAAATACCGGACCGGTTATGCTTGCCCCCGTATCATAGGTACGGAAAAGGCTGAATTTGACCGCCTGCTTCGGTTTGTTCCATTCAAGCGAAATGCTTTCTCCATCTCTTTTTACATACGGATACACTTGTCCGCGCGGCGTCTCTTCTACGGTTACGCCGCTGAAGACCGCATCCTCGGCCGCAACGACACCCGTATAGACCGCATAAGGGAACGGAGTAAACATCCGCTTTACCATTTGCCAATTCTCCCCGTCCCGGGATACATAAGCGTGAATGTAATGCGAATCGTAATCGCGAACCAGCTTCAGATACGGATAGTCTTGCGCGCGAAGTCCGATCAGCATGGCATTCATCGGACTTTTCTTTTCTTCCGAGAAGGCGTGGCGGGAATCCCTCGTTCGGTTCTGCAGTACGAGATTGCCATCCCTGTCGGCACCGAAATAAATAGATCGGGTATTGTCCTGCAGCTTGTCACGCATCATGATGCCGCTTGCGCTTCCGCTCCAGCTGTCCAGCTTGGCGCTGACCGTGCTGCTGCCGGCTGCAACCCGGTTTACAAAATGCAGCGAATCCCGGATATCCCGATCGTAGATGATCAGGTCATCGCCTTCTCCCAATCCGCGCCCGTTTGCACCGGTAATCGTAATGCTCGAACCCGATACCGCGGCGCTGCCCACCGTTGTACCGATACGGTCGTCACGCCATGCGGTATCGGCCAGTCCCGATACCGGAACAGTCGGATCAACCTTCGCGCGATACGATTCATCTCCGGCTCCAACGCCGTTTACACCGGAAACCTTATAATAATACGCCTTGCCGTTTTGTACCGTCGAATCTTTGTAGTAATTTCCTGTTACGCCGGTTGCAATAACGCCGTACTTGCCGTTTTCCGTTTCCGAACGTGTAATGTTGTAGGTTTGTGCGCCGGCCGTCGTTTTCCAGGTAATTCCCGCATAACCGTTGCCTGCTAATGCACTTGCAAATTGAACGGTATCCGGCTCTTTGTCTTTATGATAGTCGGACGTTAATTTCAACACCATCGCCGTTTTTGGCGATATGGTTACTTTCCCGTTGCGCGCAATCGGGATTTGTTGACCGGATACCAGATCGAGGACGGTACTTCCCTCATAATCCGCAGGTATTGTGACATCAAAGGATCTTTCGTTTCCATAAACATCGCGGGTTGTATTGAACACCATGAAATACTTCCCGTACCTTGCCGTCAGCAAATCCGGATAACCGGCATAAGGCGTATCGGCCTCAAAATTATCGCGGTCCGTCTTGCCGACGCCAGACTGATACGTGATCGGAATGATTTCTCCCGCCATCGATTGCGGCGCTGTTGCGCCATTCGTTATTTGATCTTCAAAGAAAATGACGTCGATATCGTTCATGCGAATCCAATAGTCTTCATATTGGAATTTACCGTCGGTCGCAATCTGGACGATATGGTCGTAGTTATCTTCCAGCACGTGAAGTCTGCCGTTCGCTCTGTAGCCTTTATTAAGCTCGTTCAGGTTACCGAACATTCTGAAGTCGCCGTCCCGCAGCGAGATGAACATGTTGTCGACGTCCGCCCAGGCAAACTGCCCATAGTCGGCCGGATTTACGCCAAGCGCCGTTATTTCTTCTTCCGTATAATAATTGAAATCCGTCTGCGGGAGGACGGCGCCTGCCGTCAATTGACCGCCGAAGCGGCTGAAATCGGTCCGCTCGCCGGAGACGTATTTATAAGTGTCCGCCAAATGATAATCCTCTCCGCTATTCGTGCCTCGATCTCCGAAGCTGAAATTGAACATTTGATGATCCGCAAGCTGCTGCTGAGCGAAACCGACCGCTTCCTTCGCATACCGCCAGTACTCGTCCCATTCCGGGCCGCTGTACCTTTGCTCGTTATGAACCATCGCCATTTCCAGGGAAGCGTACTGCAGCGCCATTCCCTTTTCAGCTCTCGCGCCATACGCGTAGAAACCTGGCAGAGCCGGGTTCCGCTCATCCGTGACTTGTTCCGTTCTCATAATTCGTTTGCCGTCGTTATCCAATGACGAGTGCCGGACAAACCCGCGGGCATGCAAGTTTTTCAATGCCAGCTTCAGGATTTCATCGCTCAACTCCTCATCGCCGGCGTGGTTTAACGTTTTGTAGAAGTACTTCACAAGGTAGTTAGCCGCCTCGCCGTAATTGGCGACATATCCGTTTTCCCTTGTCAGTCCCGCTTCCGTGAGGCCTGTGTAATGCTTGCCGTACGGCAGCCGTCTGACGACATTCCCGTTCGCATCCAGCTTGCTCTTCGCAAGTCCCTTAGCGACAATTTGCAAATAATCTTCCGTAAATCGGGCCGTCCGGTCGTGATAGAACAAGGAATGATACAAGTTCAATTCTTCGCCGCTCGGGCCGACCAGCACTTCTTCTCCAAGGAACGGTTGCCCGCCTAACGCTTCAAGAAGAATCTGATGGCTGCGCTCTCTGCCTTCATAGAACGAAGAGCCGATCATGCGCAATCCTTCGTGCGCTTCCCATGCGCCTTCGTACGTATACAACACTTGATTATAGATGTAGGACAGTCTCGAGCGGGCAAAATCGAAATTCGCTTTCAGCACGCGCTCCCACGCTTCACGGCGAGACAACTCGCCGCCATTCCAGTCCACTCCTTCAATGGAGTACGGCCCGTTTACCGTTCCAGTCGCAAACGGTTGATCAAGGAGTGCGTTGAATGCCGCATCGCCATAAATGGCGTCATCCTTGATTAGCTGTTCAACGATGTACAGCGCCTCACCCAGCGCACCGTAATAGCCGCCCCAGTCGCCTTGATGACCGCCCCATGTCACCAGCCGGACGTTTCCGTAATAATCCTTGACATGGTTGTCGATGACTTTGAAAATACGTTCCAGCGCTGCCCGCTTCTCGTCCGCCGTCTTGGCAGGAGACCAATCATAATGGAGCGCACTCGCATAAAACCGCAGTTCGTCCTTATACCGTTCGATCGATATTTTGGCGCCCGGGCTGCCATCTATTCTAGCGGAATACGTATTAAACGTATTGATCATGGATAATGTATATTTGTCGATAATAGTCTGCTTCTCTTCCTCCGTTATATCGTCTCTTAGATAGGATTTTCCTTCCTCGAGCTTGGAGCCTTGCACCTCATCGGATACATCCAAATAAGCTTCGTTATGCGTATAAGCGTTGTAATATCCTCTTGACGCCTGATCGACATTAGTGCCAAAGCTGTTGCTGAACGTCCTTAATGTAATTTCGACGGTGTCGCGCCCGTGCGTATGCTCCAAAGGAAGCAGCGTCGTGCTGTAATAAAAACGATTCGGCAAAGCTCCGCTTGTCCCCATTTCGAGCGGCTGATAGTCACCGATGCGGCGGTATCCGATCTGCTCGCCGTTAATGTACGCCATCGTTTTATAGCTTGACACATCGCTCCCCCAAAACTTAACCGTGAAATAGTTTTGGGCGGCCGGATCGACTTCCATCGTAAACGTCATTTCTCCGCCCTGAATATCGGCCGGGGTACGCGGAAGCGCAACTCTTGCGGATTCGCCTAAAGCGCCGGTAACCCCGTTTGTAAAATCGCCTTTGAATTGGTGTGCCTGCTCCGATTCCGTGTTGCCGAATATAATCTTGTCTACATGGCCGCCCGTCAAGTTGTTCGCCTCGGCTGTAACTGTAAGGGGTGCTATCGCCCCTGTCATCGGAAGAGCCAAAGCGGCGATAAGAATAACAGCCGACAGTCGTTTGAAAAGCCTGGTTGTCTTCATGAAATCAGGTAACACATCATTCTTCATCGTATACCTCCTTGTGGTGTGAAAGAGCTTGCTGCGATACATTCGGTCATGATTCCTCCTTTATTTCCGCTTAGCATGAATGCGCTTTCATTTCATGTCGGTAATCAGTATAACACGGATAATATTTCCTTTGGATGTTCTAAATTTAAGGTTCTACTGCATGTTTTTTAAGAAATTAATAGCATACACCACCGCGATGTTGGGTGGTTGTAAGCATATTGCAGCACATTCGGGACTCTTCCTTGGCCAATTTATTGGGTTTATTGTTCGTTGACATTTGGGCACCACCTCCTTTCTGGGTTTGTGGCTGCAGTCCCATTGCTTGCCGGCTAGCAACTTGCGTTTTAGTTGAGATTCATTATCACAACAACATATTAGAAAAACCGCAATTGACAAACCAACTACTACGTGTTACTTTATAGAGGTAGTAAGTAATACTGAATATCAGTGATACTGAATATCTGTCATACAGAATAGCAAGGGGTGATTGTGCTGGAAAACCTAACGGAAATGCTCAAAGGCGCGCTTGAGGGCTGCGTCCTTGAAATTATAAGCCGCAAAGAAACCTACGGCTACGAAATCACGCGGCGGCTGAACGCCCTCGGCTTCACAGATGTTGTGGAGGGAACGGTATATACCATCCTGATCCGACTTGAAAAAAACAAGCTGGTAGAGATCACCAAGAAGCCCTCCGACATGGGACCGCCGCGAAAGTTTTTCGCGATCAATGACGCAGGGCGTGAGGAGCTGCGGAGGTTCTGGGGAAAATGGGAGTTCGTATCATCAAAAATTAACGAGTTAAAGGAGAAATAATAATGAATTTTTGGGAAAAAATTACCGGCAGCGACATGACTAAAGAATTTAAAACGTTTGAATCGCGAGCCAAAAAGCTGCCGGCTGATTATCAAGCGGCATGGAAAAAAATTAATGCCAATCTTTGGCCGCACTCAGATTTTACCGGTCGCAACCTCATGCCAATTCTTGACGGTGTCCTTGGCCTGCTCGAAGAAACGGCGGCGGACGGTCAGCGTGTCCATGAGGTTTTGGGTGACGATATCAAAGGCTTCTGTTCAGCGCTGGCCGGCGAAGAAGGGGCAAAGTCTTATCGCGACAAGTGGCGCGAGCAACTCAACAATAATATCGCTAAAAAATTGGGTAAATAAGGAGGATGAAAATGAGCATACAAGATATCATCGAAGGCAAAAAAGAGTGGCGAGCGCATGTGGCGCGTGTCAAATCGCTCCCGCAAGATTATCGGATTGTTTATAAAGAGCTTCAAAAATATCTCTTTAAGGTCGGCCCTGTTGAGCTAACCGACGGGACGGGTTTGCTCTCGGGGATTGTCGATCTTTTTGAAGAGGGCGCGGCCTTGGGGAAAGGCGTGCTCGAAGTGACGGGCAGTGACGTAGCGGCTTTCTGCGACGAACTAATCAAAGATTCAAAAACTTACGCTGACATCTATCAGGAATCTGCCCACCAAGAAGCTAACAAGGCCATAAAAAAGGTTACGGATAAACCAAAGTAAAAGGGGGGATATCGGGATGGAAAAAGCAATCGAAGTAAAAGGACTGCAAAAATCCTACAAGCAGCATCACGTCTTAAAGGGCGTGGATTTCGAGGTGGAAAAGGGCAGTATTTTCGCCCTGCTCGGCTCCAACGGGGCGGGCAAGACAACGGTTGTCAAAATCCTCACCACGCTGCTCAAAC
>NZ_AULV01000032.1 GCF_000422465.1 Paenibacillus harenae DSM 16969
ACGATCATCGTGGGCGGTACGTCGGCGGCCTCGAGGTACCCGCCCCACTGCGAGATCAGCTGACCGTCACCGGCGAACACGACTGCCTGGGGTGGATCCGGAGGGATGTACACCGTAACCTGCCGACCACCATCATACTCGATCGTCTCTGTGACGAGCTCTCCCGCGATCTTCATATCTCACATCTCCTGTGTTCATAATTAAACTTATCTCGTTTAGCACAACGAGGGGCTATATGTTCCTATTTCTTATAACTCAGCGTTTAAAAAAACCGCTCCAAAATGCGTTCAACTATCGTACTCCGTTAGCGTAATGCAACCCTGTTACTTAGACATTTGCACACTGGTTACATCATGAGAATCATCCAAAGACTTACTGGCAACAATCTTCCCTTCATCGTTAAGTGCCTCAACCTCATAAGGAACTTCTGCTGACGATGGTATTACGACATACCAGAACCTCTGGTCTTTCTCATATTCGATCAACTTGGCGTAGTACTTTCCAGCACCATCACCACTAATAGATACATTGACGTCTGTAATCACCGGATTGGTTATTTGTCCGAAAATGATTGGAAATGGTCCATGAATACCTTTAGACCATGGTATACTCATATAATTTAGGGCCTCGTTCGAATCTGAATTACTCGATATTCCGTATCCTCCGCCCATGACCCATTTCCAACCCAGTAACGTATTCTTTACATATTCAATTTGTAGATTTGTACTATCTTCCTTCTGCTCGTATCGCTTGAGGAAAAGTAGGACACCATCGTCGATGGATTCCCTGTGTACTACCCTCATCGTAGTATTACGGAATTTCTGAACTGCTTCTTCTGGCGTTTTCCCGATTGGAATCCTTAGAGTTCCTGACTGTCCTGTCTCACGTGAAAACTGCCAATCAGCGATCCCCCCAGGAACATAATATACGTAGTTAGAAGCAACAAATAGGACACAACATATCAGTACAGATCCAGTCCATCTGAGCCATAATCCCCGTCTTGTTCGCTTCCTTGAATGCATATCGACACCTCCCATAATAAGTTGTACGCGAGTTGGGCAAATATTGTTGCTTTAAACTCCCGTTCGTGAAAAGAGCAGCGATCATGTTGCCGGCTGCCGCGGTGTCTTTATTCACTATCGTACCCGTTAGCCATCCATGCATCTCTTAAACTGCACCACAGAGCATGAAAGTTAATCCGTTCTTTCATGGTAGCTTAATGAAGATTTAA
Source organism: Paenibacillus harenae DSM 16969 (assembly GCF_000422465.1). Classification (GTDB taxonomy): domain Bacteria; phylum Bacillota; class Bacilli; order Paenibacillales; family Paenibacillaceae; genus Pristimantibacillus; species Pristimantibacillus harenae. The sequence goes on from NZ_AULV01000032.1 coordinate 1,232, forward strand.
GAACACACTTATTGAGCAAAAATACCTGCACTAATCAACAGAACAGCTCCAAAAAAAACAGATGTTGCAAATATGAGTAGGTCACATTTATCTTTGTTTATAATCGCCCGAATTGTAATTAAGAAAAACAACATAAATAAAAAAGATAATAAGGCAAAGGGAATATCCAACTTGTTCCGCTCCATTCTAATAATTTGATTCTCTGGCTATTATCGTATGGATCGGTCTGCCGACCGGGCAGCGGTCAACGGAGGTGCCATCAATGCCGCCTTCGGATGAGCAGATATCTCAGCTAATTCATAATGCTAAACCTGATATGAATCCGAAAATCATGTATAAGGAACAGCTAAATGATCATCAAATGCTCATTTTCACAACTATCGTACAGCATGCAGATCATATCATGATCTGGGAGGCAGGAATCCTACAGTGGGCTAAGGGGGACATGTCGTGGTCCGTTCAGGGTAAAGTAGAGGTACCAATTCTAACGGAGCTAGAATACGGGAACTTAACTACAGAAGGTATAAATGGAGCCTTTTACTACACATTTGTTCCCTTCGTTGAAAAAACACCCTCCTTGCTAGTATTCGGCGCTTCCATCGATCCTGATGTCGACTCCATTTGGATGACTGACCAATCCAATCAAGTACATACTGCCAAGATGATCCGGCATGCGCACGGAGCCTATACACTGTGGTTTACGCCCCTTCCGGGCCTAGACGAGTCTTCCTATAAGCTGCATGCGGTAGATGCGGAATCAGTGACCCAACCAATGAATTTTAACGATCATGAAATACCACTTAACAGAAAGCTGGATATGTCTAGGTTCACACCCGAGGAAATCCATATCCCCTTGAATTTAGCCGACAATCAAACAGAAGTTAATCCGGTAATCAAATTGCTTAATACGACGGCAACCGAAAGGTCTGAAGGTATTTCAATTAGAGCTACTTATCAGCTTCGGGACGGAAAATCTGAATTTTGGATTTCGCAATCAAGCGGAGACCAAGGAAATCCAGAACAGGTATTGGAAGATTTAAAATCCAATTTTCCAGCCGAAACGCTTACCGAAACGATTATTAACGGCCATAAAGCGCTGATCGAGCAGAATGAAATACGCGGGCAAATCTTTATCGTAACCGAGAATTACTTTTATTCGGTAGCTTCTACTTATTCCGTTGATATTGAAATTTTATTGTCTGCCGCAAAACAAATTAAGGTACATTAGCAGCGCTCGCAAGCGGGGCAGTTGCTAAGGTAATGACTCCATAGTACCCGCTCATTTGCAAATGAAGGACATCGTAAAATAAGAATTTGACTAACCCCAATAAAAAAACAGTGGCAGTCTAGGACCGCATTTCTCGTCCATGGCTGTCACTGTTTTGTTTATCGGGTCGTCCAACATTTATATCTTCCAAAGTATATGTATCAATAAAGTTCCGTCACCGCACCGAGCACAGCAGCTTTAAATTACGTAAGCGTCGAACAGCCCTCATTATGACCGCATAGGTGGGCTGTTTGACGCCTACATCTATAGAACTATTCTAATTGGTTTAGTAAAAAAGCGACTGCTCATTGTTCCGCAATCGCGCCCGATTGCAGAATAAGATTTTTTCAACATATTCTTAAGGACTTTGCTCCGGTGTAAAAAACGTTGGAGCGTAGTCTACATTTTTTAGCCATATATGTTCTTGACCATTTAAAGCATTTTTTACCCATACATCACCTTTAATTTGCTCTGCCTTTCGAAACCAAGTAAGGTAAGGTCCAACAACTTGAGGATCTTCGTCAAGTTCATTTTTCTCTGGAAATGAGATTTGTTTTTGCTCTCCTGTTCTTATGTTTATAGCGTAAAGTGATGTTAACATAGTTGGTACAGGTCCTTCTTTCCACTCCTTGTTCTCTTTTGCACGAGCCACAATTACCAAATCTTTAGAGTACCATTCCAGATCAAGGTCTACAAATCCTTTAGGTGTGTATTCTTTTTGTTGTTTAAATGTTGGTATTTCGGCAATCGTCATTTTCTTGTTTTCAACAAAAAATCTTCCTTCTCCTGAAATATAAGCCAATTGATTGGCAGAAGGAGCCCACTTAAACCATTCTTTAAACCCTAACATTTTTCCCACTGCTTTAAATTGTTTTCCATGTGATGATAAAACACTTAATGTATTACTGTCCATGGACCAAGAAACTGTAGGAACAACTAAAAAGCTAACCCACTTCCCATCAGAACTCCACTTAAAATAATCGGCATCTATCCCAAACAAGTCAGGTTCTTTAGTTTGAATCGTATAAAAAGGCTTTATTTTATCTTTAGCAAGATTTGCATCTACTGGAATTCTATAAAGTGGAATTGGACTCCATCCTGTAGGAAGTAAGTTGGATTGTGAGGAAACAATAAATTCTTTCCCATTTGGAAACCATTCAAACCCACTAACGCCTAATGAGACATTTTCAAATCCTTGCGGCCGGCCATTCTTTATTTTTGTCACGTTTAATAGACCTTGGTCAGTGTAGGCCAACTGATTTTTGTTCGGGGACCATTTAAAGTCAGATGTCACGACCCTTATGTATGGTTGGTAGCTTTCTTTTTCCTTTGTATCATAAATGAATAAATCCGATTTTTCTCCCTTTTCATCTCCATCAATAAATCCAATGAAACGACCGTCATATGACCATTTCGGAGAATACACATATCGGTCTTTTGTGAGTTGTATTTCTTGGCTATCCTTTTTGAGCCACAACTGATGATCACGGATAAATACAGCTGTTAGTGGGGCTTCTGCACTTGTTATTGACGAAAAATTAAAACAGATGAGCGTTAGTAGTAATAAAATCCGAATTCTCACGTCAATCCCTCCTATTTATAAGATTTACCAATTCATATGTTGCCCAAGTTAATAACAACTATCCTTATTCAACAATATGGTCCGATTGCTGAACAAAATAAAAAACACTCTTTAGCTACTTGTAATTTGTGTTCCAAAACTCGTCGTTTTTTAGACATAATTCAGGGAGCATAACATAACAGAACATGAACAAACCCAATACCATTTTTATGATTGGTATTGGGTTTGTTCAGGATGTCATATTTTAAGCACATTAGCATATAGTACAGTTCACCAAAGTCCGTCCTCGTAATCTGCAGATAAACGATACAAGCTATATCGGAAAAGGGTATATATTTCTTATCGTACTCTTGCTCAATAATCCCAAGCATCCACATCTATCTCAACTTCATGAGCGTTTCCGACTATATTAATTAGTTTCCTTTTACCCTCTTCTAAATCTCTTGCAAAAACCTTTAATTCTGTAGATTCGTCACCAACTAACGTGAATGTGTACAACGTCCCAAGCCAAGTCTGAAGCTCCCATTTCATCTTCACACGCGAACCTCCCTACTTAATAAGTTGCCTTATTTTAATACTCAACAAAAAACATAAAAACAATACCTATGCCTCCTGTCAATAGTTCCGTTTGAATTTATTACCCTTGGCGACAGTTACGCTGGTATTGACGACTACTATTACAAAACAGGTGGACGATCACGATGCGCAACTTCCTAATTTTTCTCAGAATGGTCGATTTGAAGCTGCAGATCTAGAGCAAGATCATTTTATATGCAACTCTTTTACTATGACAACATCAATGGTAGTCCATTTAATAATTGAGAGTCGATGCAATTGGAAGGAAACATATCCTTCTTCAATTTGTAATAATTCATTGTTGTTGCTACAGTGAAAATTATTTAAAGATACCAGTAATTCTGTTTTGCGACCATCATTATAAAGACCCTTTATAGAATAGTTCAGGTTTTTTGACTCTGTCTTTTTTACAAAAAATGTTTCTAATTTATCTTTACTCTCCTCACTTATAGGAATATTAGCATAGATATCATTAATCGATTGTTCTAAGACTTTTTTTACCGTCGATTTTGGAATATGATAAGTTGTGAAATAATAAAAACTTCCTCCAAAAGCGACTAATAAAATCAATGCTATCCAGATGATCCAATTTTTTTCATTCAGTATCGCCGTTCGTTATTGTGGCGGCGAAGACGGGCGTGCGTCCTTCTACGCGAAGCGAGAACGAGACGCTGCCCGCTTGCCCGCCGGCGTTTCGCGATACGACGATACCGGCCTCATGCGTGGCGAACGTTTCCCGCGTCACGAAGCGGCCGTGACTCTTATAACCCGCTGAGGCAATGGCGGTATCCAGGTTAAGCTCGCGAACCAGTTCCTCGCCTTGATGTTCAAAGCGCAATCGTACGTCGCATAACGACAGGCTCGTGTCGAAGTTCTGCTTCTTCGGTTCCAGCCACTCCTTCGCGAGCTTGACTTTGGGGTCAGGATGCCCCGGAATCCGCTCCGGCTTGCCCGACCAGTATGTAACCTCCGTCATGCTCCACGTCTCTTTCTCAATTCCTCCGTAAATAACAGCTCCAATTCTTCCGTTCCCGATCGGAAGCCCTTGCGTCCAGTCCGATGCGGGCTGCGTGTACCAAAGCTTCGAATTATGCAAGAAGTATCATCCCTTACCCGTAAAGTCTATAAAAGTTGAACAAATGATCCACATATGCGGTTACCGCTGCGAGAGAAAAATCATTCATGCGATTACTCTTGCAGCCAACTTATATTCTAAGCCTCGTTTACCATGCGGTTCGTCAAGCTTCCAAGCTTCTCGATCTCAATCGTTACCACGTCGCCGTGCTTCAGATATACCCGCTTCTCCTCCGGATAACCCAGCACGACGCCCTCCGGCGTTCCCGTCAGAATGATATCGCCCGGCACCAGCGTCATATGCTGCGAAATATAGCTGACAATCTCATCGCAAGCAAAAATCATATCGGACGTATTCGAATGCTGGCGGACTTCTCCGTTGACCAGGCATTTGATTTCCAAATCATTAGGATTCTCAATCTCGTCGGCCGTTACCAGATAAGGGCCAAGCGGACTGAAACCGTCGCAGCTCTTGCCGAGCAGCCACTGCGCCGTTCTCATCTGAAGATCGCGCGCGGATAAATCGTTCACGTTGCAGTATCCGAATACATGCTGCAACGCCTCTTCCTTGCTCACGTATTTCGCCGTCTTCCCGATGACGATGGCCAGCTCCGCCTCGTAATCCACCTGAGAGGTCACCCGCTCGGGCAGCGCGACGTCCTTGCCGTGTCCCGTCAGCGTATTGTTGAATTTATTGAATAGAATCGGATACTGCGGAATCGGCGCGTTCGTCTCGACCGCGTGCTTCCTGTAGTTGAGGCCTACGCAAATGATTTTGTTCGGTCTCGTCACGCAGGGACCGAAGCGGATGTCCTCCTCGCGGAGAAATAAAGCATCCGTATACGCGCCGGACTGCAGCAATCGCTCCGCATAGCCGCTAATCGCAGCGAGCGCCTTCTCTCCTCCGGCGATGACGTCCATCACGTCCGCCGGTACCTCCTCATCCGGCAACCGGTTCAGCGCGGAGCCGATATCAATAATTTTGCCGTCCAGCTTTACGCCGAGTCTCTGTGGTCCGTTGTCCTCAATCGTTACTAGCTTCATAATGGCATTCACCCTTTCAATTCTTATGTATGCATCCTTGCCGAACACAACGCCGCCGTCGACATAGAGAGGAGCCCCTCACGAAGGATGATTCATCCGACGCGGGGAACATCACCACTTTCGCGACATCCTCCGGCCTTCCCAGACCGCCGACTAGCTCCCTCGTCTTGATCGCCGCGATCGCCGCTTCCGGATCATCGTAACTATTTTGCAAATATTGCTCTACGAACGGCGTCATAATGGTGCCCGGCAGCACTGCGTTCACTCTAATTGTATACTTCGCGCAGTCGACCTGCATCGACTTTGTCAGCGCCAGCACGGCTCCCTAATGAATAGCTGCGGGTCGGCAGCGTATACGCCTTTCATCTTTTCACCGACGGGCCGGGAGAAATGGAGATAGACGGCAGGCGGTTTCCGATCGAGAACCGGACGATTATTTTTCTGCGGCCGGGCGAGCCGCATGCTTATCCATATCGGCCGAGCGCCCGCTCTCATCCTATAATCTCTATTGCGATCTCTGGGGTATTAATACGATCATGACATTGCTCCCGTTCGCTGAATATGCTACACTGTACCTAATTTCAGGAACGGAGGGTTCGTTGTGATAGATTTTATCCGAGTTCGTACTTTGCGCGGCTAACTAACAAGCGTATAAGCGAAAGCTCTGCCTGTGTGCAGAGGACTCAGGATAGGTCTGTCCATTTATGGAGAACCCATTTGAATTCATAAGTTTGTTGAAATATAACCATTCATAAGCTTTGCGCTTATAAATTAGTTTATATTTCACTGTGAAACGTGCTGTGCCGCCGAGAGACGGCATGGAACCGAGCTGACAGACATCAGCTAACGGTTCATGCGTAGCACAGAACCGGGCTGTTATACGTGCAGCTAACGGTTCGTGCGTAGCGTTAAGCCGTTTACACTTGCCTTATGGATTTGTTCTGATATCCTCTCACCATCACTGTGAACACAGGCGGATTCTGCCTGTGTTTTTATTTTTTTCATTGGAGGATGATCCCGTATGACAGAACAAACTCAGCAGCAAAAAGCAATCATCGTCGGCGTCCAGCTGCAAACGCAAACCGACTTTGCTTATTCCATGGAGGAGCTGCGCAATCTGGCGGCTGCCTGCTATATCGACGTGGCCGGAGAGCTTAGCCAGAAGGCGGCGCGCGTCAACCCTTCCCACTACATCGGGACCGGCAAAATTCAGGAGCTGCTCGCTCTCGCCGAGGCGCATGACGCCCAGGTCGTTATTTTCAACGACGAGCTGTCTCCATCCCAAATCCGCAATCTGGAGTCTTCCCTGGAGCGGACGGTCATCGACCGGACGATTCTGATCCTCGATATCTTCGCGGAACGCGCCAAAACAAGAGAAGCCCAGCTTCAAGTCGAGGTCGCGCGGCTCCAGTACATGCTGCCCCGCCTTGTCGGGCTTCGCGAGTCGCTTGGACGGCAGGGCGGAGGAGCCGGCCTCAAGAACAGAGGCGCAGGCGAAACGAAGCTGGAGCTGGACCGCAGACGGATCGAGGAGCGGATTACGGCGCTGCAGGCCGAGCTGGAGAAGCTTGTCGCCAGACGCCAAATCCAGCGCAAGCAGCGGCAGAAGAACGAGGTGCCCGTCGTCTGTCTCGTCGGCTATACGAACACGGGCAAATCGAGTTTGATGAATGCGTTGATGGAGTATTATAATCCGCTGACGACCAAGCAGGTTTTTGCGCAGGATATGCTGTTCGCCACGCTCGAGACATCGGTGCGCAGCATCGACCTGCCTGACAACAAAACCTTCCTGCTTACGGATACGGTCGGATTTGTCAGCCAGCTTCCTCACCATCTGGTGAAGGCGTTCCGCTCTACGCTGGAGGAAGTGGCCGAGGCCGATCTGCTCGTTCACGTCGTCGATTACGCCCATGCCGATTACGAGCAGTTGATCGCCGTCACGAACGCGACGCTGAAGGAGCTTGGCGCAGATCATATCCCGACGATTTACGCTTACAACAAATGCGATCTGACCGAGCATCCGTACCCGCGGATCGAAGAGAACAACGTATATCTCTCCGCGAAGGAGAAGAGCGGCCTGCTTGAGCTGACCGAGCTTATCCGCGGGCAAATCTTTGATGATTTTGTCGCATGCGAAATCCTTATTCCGTTCAGCGAGGGCAGGCTGGTCTCTTACTTCAACGAGCATGGCCATGTGCTGGAGACGAGTTACGAGCCCGAGGGCACACGGCTGAAGCTGGAATGCAAAGCGGCCGATTACGATCGGTACCGCAACGACTTCGTCGTGCTCCAAGCAGAAACGCCGGTTGACGTCCTTGTCAGAGGACGCCAACCGTTCCGCGAAGAATTCTAAGCGCATATCAGTATAAAACGTATACATTCTTAGAATTTAAGCAGAAACGCTTGTTCGGCGTCATCAAATTCAACCTAAAAAACGGCAGTATAGAACCATTTGGGGTCTGAACTGTAACCCCGTTTGTGGACACTTAATAAAAAGTGCTAAGCTGAAAGTAGATGGCTCCTGTATTCGTCAGGAGTCATCTTTTTTAATCCCCATTGATAGCGAGATGTGTTGTACATTAGGATGTATTCGTTAACTCTTTGACGAAGCTCTTCTATGGTTTGGCAGTCCTCATAATCTAACTCATCTTTCATATGACCAAAGAAGGACTCCATGGGTGCGTTATCCCAGCAGTTACCCTTGCGAGACATGGATTGTGTGAACCCCGCATTCTTTACTTTCTGTTGAAACACAGGATGGGTGTAGTGCACCCCTTGGTCCGAGTGAAG
>NZ_AULV01000033.1 GCF_000422465.1 Paenibacillus harenae DSM 16969
CATGGAATCAACGAACTGACTGCAATCGCGCCATTTGTGAGTGATGAAGTTTTGGATGAGTGTGCGAAAAAGGCTTTTGAGAAATCAATAACTCTGATTTAGAGACCTATATTCATAATGGCATGCCCATTTTATTAAACTAAGGTCTATAGCTGGAGACCAATTGGACTTTTTATCAATCTCCGTCGGTATGCTATAATAAATCTGTTTCTACAACACAGCCAAAGGATGATCATCATGCTTATTCAAAACTCACATATCGCAACACCCAGCCTGAAAGTCATTTAAAACCTTCTCTGAGGTGATTTTCAGGCTGAGTGAATAACTCAGAGCGAGTGTGATATGTGTGAGAGACAGAGCTTGTTATCGTCACCATCGGAAACGCGTGATCAATAAGAAAATGAAGCGAGTTAAATTGGGACATTGGTATGTTGCTCCTGGTAAAGAAGGCAGCCTTTCTAAAGGCAAAACACATTGCGGGTGCGGTATGTGCATGACAAAAACCAAGGTTTTAGGTTACCCTAAGAATCAATTGTCAATTATTATTGCCATGAAGCAGGAAATTCAAGGTTACGAAATATAGCAGAATAGCGATACCGTTCACATCGGTATCGCTTTTTCTTCTTTTAAGCAGAATCAACATGGCAAACACCTATGTATTGAACTAACGGGTACGATAGTTGAACACCGAAAGGGCTGTCGTGTGGTAGTTCTTTGTCACGCTAACAGGCAGTTTTGTTTAGAAAGATATGATAAACTGAGAAGGTCAACTAATAATAGGGAGCAATAAATTATGTTACCTTTATCGAATAAAATTACGTTGTCTTCCAATGATAATTCTGCAAAGCTCGAATTAGCGACTAGATATCTGGTTCAGATTAATATTACATTTGATATGACTGGAGCAACAAAATTCAGATCCCTTACTTCTCATTTCTGTGTAAGAAAAGAACAGATTGAGGATTTTGTTCGTTGTATCAACCAAGAAATAGTGGCAGAACTTAAAGATAATGATTCTGATGCATACATAAAAATAAGCTGCAAGAATGATACCTTTTTTGTCCAGGCACAGATTGGTGGTTCGCATGAAGATAATATTTATATTGAATTTATAACAGGAGGTAAAGCTTTATTAAAATTTACTAAGGGGTTAAGTGAACTTCTGAAATTTGATGATGCTTACTAATTGGTATTGCGCTAACGGTACGATAGTTCAATTCAGACAGATTAAACCTTCCAAAAAGAATCGCGTTACTGCATGTACCGTGGATTTGAAGGAGCGTGTTCATGTTTATTTGGAGAAGAGCGACATTTTGGTTCTCGTTATTCAGCATTATCATTTGCTTTCACGACTATTGGAAAACGATTCATATTCATGATCCGACGATTCTCATGATAGGACTTGGACCGTTTGAGCCATTCCATCATTGGATGCTGGATTTTGATCCTTTTGAGCCGCCAGTTACTGCCGCTATCAGTGCAAAAATGCGCGGTTATGTCATGCATTTGATTTTTTTCTTTTTAGTAGGCACGGCTCTTGATAAACTTATCCGCAAATTAAAATCGCGGCCGGTCGATTAAGCTAACGGGTACGATAGTGCAATGACAACAGGCTGCCGATATAATTCGGCAGCCTATTCGGCTCCCATGGAAGAACGCAATTACTTCCATAATCTGTGGTGTCGCGTGAGCGGCATGGATGGCTAACTGGCAATATAGTGAAAAAACATTTAACATTTCAATTAAGGTGGGATTAAATAAATGAGGGATTTTACTTTGTAACATAACTCCATCACCTTACGTCATAACTGTTGAAACGGGGGATTATTAAGGGGGAAAGTAACGGAGCCGTAGTATTTACGGAATATGAAAAGGTTGAAACCATTGAACACGCCACATCAAACGGCAGGACGCTGCCTGGAGCCTTACAATGGGTGCAACCGCTGAGCTGTTGCAAATTATCGAAGCGGATGAACGCCTTCGTGTCTCAAAGCCCTTGGAAAAAGAATCGCTATGGATCTAAGCGGTTACAGCATAGAGGAAACTGTGACTACGCACGGAACTCCGCTTGCCACAATGGTTTACAAATGGGAAGACGATGTTTTTTTCATGTGCAAAAGCGAAGATTCACAATAACATGCGCTATTTTAGGGAGGAATTCAACATGAAAAAATGGATGAAAACGGCTGCGGCTGCACTAATGATAGCGGGAGTTCTAAATGCGGGTTCTGCGGTTATGGCTGCGCCTTCCCCTGCGACAACACTCAAGTTGTTTATCAACGGCGTCTACCAGGACGATGTTTTAAATGTGAACGGCCGAACGATGGTTCAATTGAAAGCTTTTCATGATCCTGCTAAAATCAGCTATGCCTACGAGTCGTCTACAAAGACCATCATCATCAATAATCCGGTTAACAAAATAACGGTACGCTTGAAGGATGGCTTGAAAACGGCTGACATCAACGGCAAAAAAGTCGCATTAGACGCGCCGGTTACGGTGAAGCGAGGACGGACCTACGTACCCGTGCGCTTCGTAACGGAAACGCTGGGCGGCACGGCTGCTTTTGACAGCAAAAGCAAGGAGGTCATCGTTCGCACGCCGACTGGCGAGGAGCAGTTCCAAACGCTCAGAAGTGGCGAACTTGATAAAGCGCGTGTGGCTGCACTCGCCCTTCCAAAGCTAAACTTCGGGAAAGAAATTCAACCTTACGGGGAAGGCTTTACTACCATATACACGTTTCCAAGAGGGGAAGCGCTCCGTTATTCTATAGAGTATAGAGGATTAATGACTTATGTCGAAATCAATGAAAATGGTCTTGCCAAAATAAAATGGCAAAAGGATACAATAGGGAAAAACGGAGAAACGGGCCAAGAACCGAAAGCATTTGGTGAATCCGTTTATTTTATGAATAATCTAATGGCGGATATGCTGCATTACGGAACGGTAGACAGCACAGGTAAACGTACAGAACAGGCCACCATTGACCGCTATAACAATAAAGAGTATGAGCATGTTCTTATCATGCCGATTGAAGGCGAAGTGAGGACGGATACGAAATGGTCGCTCCGCTATGTGGCTGATCCATCTGCATTCAAGCCGGGCATGGAGATCGAATTCCCTGATAGCAAGAATGAAGAGGAAGCAGAGATTTATCGCCAGGTAAAGCGAAATCTCGAAGCTATTGTGGCCAAAGATAAATCGGCGTTCCGTGATACGCTTCAGACGCCGGACGTCGACTATTTTGACTTCTTTCTGGAGCAGGATAGGCGGTATCGGTTCATCAGGCTTTCTACCCCGATTTCCTATCCAAGAGATGCCTCGCGAGCGGAAGTGGGAATCGAGTTTGAATACTTATCGGACGGTATCGTTCATATGGCTAATTATACCGTTTCTTTACTCCAGGATAAGGGGGGCCGGTGGTATATCGCGAATATTGACTAGGAGGTTCGCCGCAAGATGCTCGTTTAGATTAATGCGCTTACGATAACAGCACATTGACGTGTCCCCCGTTAAGCTATTGGGCACGATAGTTGAATAAAACAGAAGCGAGGCGGCCGGCAGCAAGGATCCGGTCGCCTCGTTGCGCTAACGGGCAGTTTAGCGTGGCTGACCGACTTACATAAGTTTACATTATCACTTTATTACGATAATATATTAGAGAAGTAAAGTGATAAAGGATGTGGTCTTAATCGAATTCATTCGGCTAGCAATACCAAAAGGCAATACCTCAGTTAAGAAGGGAGTTTGTTATGGTGCGAGAGGCATTAATTAACAGAAAAACAAAAGAAACAGAAATTAAACTGGAGCTTAATCTCGATGAATACAGTGAAGGCAACATCAACACGGGAATTGGATTCTTTAACCATATGCTCACGCTTTTTGCTTTTAGGGCAGGAATAAAACTAAATGTGGATTGCAAAGGTGATTTAGAGATAGATGGGCATCACACGGTTGAGGACATTGGAATATGCTTGGGGCAAGCAATCAAAAAGGCTATAGGGGATAAAAAAGGCATAAACCGTTATGGTAGTTCGCGTATACCTATGGATGAGAGCTTAGCATTAGTGGATTTGAGTATATCTAATCGCTCTTTTTTAGTGTTTAACGTGGAAATGCCGTCAACACGAGCAGGCGAGTTTGAACCCGAATTAACCGAAGAGTTTTTTCTCGCTGTAGCGCATAATAGCGGGATAACCATGCACATCAATTTGGAATACGGCAGAAATACACACCATATAAATGAGGCAATTTTCGTGGCATTCGGCGATGCGTTGAAGAAAGCAATTAGGATAACAGGCGATGTTATTCCGTCTACGAAGGGTACGTTATCATTATGAAAAAAATATGTATAGACGCTTATGTGTAAAAAATTATGGGGGAGGAATTTGTTTCATAGGACATCTGACGATTACGCTAACGGGTACTATAGTTGAACGCATTTTGGAGCGGTTTTTTTAAACGCTGAGTTATAATAAATAGGAACATATAGCCCCTCGTTGTGCTACACGAGATAAGTTTAATTATGAACACAGGAGATGTGAGATATGAAGATCGCGGGAGAGCTCGTCAGAGAGACGCTCGAGTATGATGGTGGTCGGCAGGTTACGGTGTACGTCCCTCCGGATCCACCCCAGGCAGTCGTGTTCGCCGGTGACGGTCAGCTGATCTCGCAGTGGGGCGGGTACCTCGAGGCCGCCGACGTACCGCCCACGATGATCGT
>NZ_AULV01000034.1 GCF_000422465.1 Paenibacillus harenae DSM 16969
TCCCTCCGGATCCACCCCAGGCAGTCGTGTTCGCCGGTGACGGTCAGCTGATCTCGCAGTGGGGCGGGTACCTCGAGGCCGCCGACGTACCGCCCACGATGATCGTTGGTGCCTACCGGACGTCCGATGAGGATGAGATGGTGCGCATCCATGAGTACTCACCACCGTTCGACCAGGAACGGTTCGCGGCACACGAGAGGTTCTTCGTCGAGGACGTTCGCCGATGGGTGCGATCGCGCTTCAGCGTCGCGCTGCCCGCCAATCGCACCGCGGTGTGCGGCGTGTCGGCGAGTGGAGAGCTCTCACTCGCCATAGGGCTTCGGCATCCGGACATCTACGGTACGGTCTTTTCCGCGTCGCCAGGCGGGGGCTACCGACCACCTGCCGTGATGCCAAGCCCGCTACCGCGCACCTACCTCGTAGCCGGCACACTGGAGCCGTTCTTTCTCGAGAACGCGACCCGGTGGGCTGTTGCGCTGCGCGATGCAGGTGCGGACGTTGAAATGAGAGAGCGGGTCGCATCGCACGACGATGTGATGTGGCGAGAAGAGTTCCCGCTGATGGTGGCGTGGGCGTTTGGACAATAAACATCCGCCGAGCCCGGGTCAAGTGGGTTTGACTCGCATCCGACCCGCCTACTCCGACGACATTGCAAGCCCTGATGGTGAGCAGCCCGATCTTCCTGGCTTGCATCGTCAGCGGATTGTCCGGTTGGGACCATTGAGCGAATCATCATTCCGCTAACGTGTACGATAGTTGAGCACCGAGGGGCTGCCAAGTGGCAGTCCTTTTCTCATCTAACTGGCAGGATAGCGCAACAATATCACTTGGTTTTCGTCTGATTGTTGAGGATAAGAGGGGGATTGTTTATGAAAAAAAGAAAATGGATTATAATTGCCGTTCCATTAGTTTTACTTTTGATGTTTGCTTTGACATATATACCTCATAAAGTCGTGAGTATAGATCCATCTATCGTTTCTAATATAACTGTTTTCGATGGGAACACAGGATATGAAATGGAAATTACTGATGTAAATGATATTACCAAAATTATCAATAATCTGAGTGAAGTATCATTTCAAAAGGGTAAACCTTCATTTGGGTATATGGGTTATAGCCTTAGAATAACCATTTTTGATAATAAGGGAAAAACGATTAAAGAGTTAATCATAAACTCGAATGATACAATAAGGTACAAAGGGTTTTTCTACACTTCAGTAGATAATTCAATTGATTATGATTATATAGAGCATTTAGTTCGTAAATAAACTTATTGAAGTAACGGATAACGATAGAATAACTTACATTGAAGTGCAGGCGCAGCGGCGACCTGCTTTTTCATTGAACGGGAGGATAGTTTTAAGAGTTCTTTGATGTATCTGATGGAGCACCATGTACCTAATTTTCAGTATTTGATTCAAAGTTCTTGACTATGACGTAAGGTCATAGCACATAATGCTCTTTAAGAATACATAACTAGGAGTGAGAGACATGAACATCAGAACATTGCGCTCGGATCATATTTATCAAAAAGTTGCCCAAGCTTCGCCCGAGGAAAAACTTGAATTATTCAGAAACGAAATGATGGCTCCCTTTATGAAACAATGGCAAATTCAACAGATTCCTTTTAAAGCTGAAGAGGCGAATGGTTTTGACGTTATTACGATGAATAATATGATGCATCGATCCCCTGATCAGATAAGTCGGCAGATCTCATCTGAGATAGAGTTGATTTCGTCAGATTCTTTTTGGTCAGAGTGTGAGGATGCTGTAAGGAAAAGCCTCCGTCTATTTATAGAACATAAAATAAGTCTCCCCGTATCCGAATATTTGTTTACCCTGCAATTAGGGAATCCGGAAAGCCGTGCCTTAGCAATAAACGAAGGATATAGCGGCTTTGGGGGCATCCCCGGGTTTATCTGGGGTACACTCTTGCCAAATGAGTACACGATTCCTCGAATGAAGGCTGCGCTGGCTCACGAATGCAACCATAATGTGCGATATCAATTTATTCAGTGGGATCACACCGTTAATTTAGGCGAGCTTATTGTAAGCGAAGGATTGGCTGAAAACTATGCTACGTTCTTGTTTGGAAAAGAACTGCTCGGCCCGTGGGTAACGAAAACAAACGGAGAAACGCTTAACAGGCGCATAAAGCCTGTGCTTCGAGAGCAATTGCAATTAACGGGCTTTGATCAATTTGCTCCGTATCTTTACGGTGACGAGATCGCAGAACTTCAGAACTTTAAACCGGTCAATATGCCTTACAGCGCCGGCTACGCTTGCGGATATTATTTAATCCAGTATTATTTAAGAAAAACAGGAAGAACGATCTTTGAGGCCACAATAACACCTGCTGCTCAAATACTAGAAGAAGTAAAAGGATTCTGGGATGAAGAAACCATTATTAGCGGTTAAAGATATTGTTCAGATTACGGGCATTACAACTAGAACCTTGCATTATTACGATAGAATCGATTTATTTAAACCGACACACCTGACGGAAAAAGGGTATCGCCTATATGAACGAAGCAGTTTGGAAAAGCTTCAAACCATTTTATTCTTGAAGGAAATGGATTTTCCCTTGAAAGAGATTGCGGATATCATAAAGCTGACCAAGCAAGAGCAGAAAGAAATCGTAAAGCAGCAGAGACAAGCCTTATTGATGAAAAAACAAAGACTAGAAACGATTATGGCGGCTCTTGATGAATATGTTTCGGGGAAAGATATTAGCGATTTGCCGCTCTTCAACCATTCTTCCGTGTTGCCGTTGAAAGAACAATATGCCAATGAGGCGAGATTCCTATATGGCGAGACAGAAGCGTATAAAGCGTATAACGAAACGTTGGAAACCTTATCGCAAGACGAAAAAGAGGAACGTTTCGCCGAGGTGGAGGAACTATTCAAACAAATTGCGTCTTGTATCGATCAGTCTCCTTCCTCCGATGAAGTTCAGCGATTAATCGAGGAGTGGAAAAAAAGTTTAATGCAATTCACGACATGCGATGCAGAGTTACTGGCATGCATTGCCCATACCTACAAATTCGATGCACGATTCAAAAACTATTTTAATCAATATAGCAGTGAGGATTTAGCAGATTTTCTTTACAGTGCAATAATGCACAATATCGATCGGTAATCATCTCAATGAATGGTAAATGCTCAACAATCACTCCCCAAGGTAGCCTGGACCATGACGATCTTCGGTGTGGCTTTACAAATGCAAGATTCCGATAGTTATTGTAAGCTCGTAGGTCAGTGGGGGTGTGCTACACTGAAAGAATTGAGCCGCACTAGTAGGCGGGATACTATTCGGGTTATTGGCAGTGATATACAGGAATTCAATTAACGTTAGAATGATGGCTTGAGCCACACAGCTGTTTCCGAAAGTGGCGAGATGCACTTAACTAACTGGGAATGTTAGTTGAATGACACCAGCGGCGGTCTAAGACTTTATTTTTCAAGTCTTGGTTCGCCGCTGTTTCTTTTAATGAATCAGTCTAAAACTTATTTTTCAAAAGATGGCGATTCTTCAATTCAAAAACGGCGTTAAATCAATGGTTGCAGTTAATACTTTATTTTCTTCGGACAACAAGCTTGACTAAGTCTCCTTACCAAACCTTCGGTTTTGGCGTCCAATCAAAATCTGCGACAGGCGGCCGGTTAGTATTGAAATAAATGTATTCATAGTGGCCCTGATTTCCTGCAATATCATAATCAATGACAGTTAAGCGGTATTCTTGGCCAGTTTCTAATCCGGTAACGCGGTAGGAATTCCTCGTCAACCCAATAGGTATGCTATATTCAGCTGTACCATCGTTATTTAGATCGATGTTTGGACGACGGTGACGATGACAACAACAACAACTTCGTACTACGCAGTACCCCTTTTAATAAAGGGAGTGTTTACTCATGGAAACTCATTCAACCAAGCAAGTCCGTGTGCTTTGCGCCCATGTCTTCGAACATATGGGGCATCCCGTAACCATACACGGATGGGTTCATAGCATTCGCCATCTCGGCCAGCTTGCCTTTATGCACGTGCGCGACCGGAGCGGAATCATACAATGCGTCCTCGAGGGGAGCTCGCCGAAACACCGCTTAGCCTGGAATCGGTCGTCTCCGTAACCGGCACTGCTGAGCTTGCGTCTAAAGCGCCCGGTGGAATCGTGATCCGCACGGCGTCGGTCCGGTGCTTCAGCGCCGCAGCGCGGCTGCCTTTTGAGATCAACAAAAAGACGATCGGCGCAAGGCTCGACACTGTGCTCGATCACCGGGTGCTGTCGCTCAGGCATCCGCAGTTGCACTGTAAGCGTCAAACTCTCCACACCT
>NZ_AULV01000035.1 GCF_000422465.1 Paenibacillus harenae DSM 16969
GCGTTGCCCGGATATAATCCGTATTGGCGTCATAGGGCGCAATGACGGCATCCACCGCCGACTGCCGATCATTGGCGACGGTCACCGTGACATCTCTCGTGGATACCGTCGTGCCGTCGGAAGCTTCCACGACGAAGGCATACGTTCCGGCCTGCGTCGGTTTCCAGTCAAATGCGCCGGTGCTTGTATCGAATACGGCGCCTTCGGGCGCACCCGCAATCCGATAGGTCACAACATCGGACGGGCCTGCGTCCGTTGCCGAGAAATCTAAATGGAGCGTTGCCTCGGATCCAACATAGGCAAACAGGTTCAAAGCGGTATTTCCTTCATTAAACACCGGCGGCGTCAGTTCATTGGCCGCGTTGACATTGATATGGTCGATATCGACCGTTGTTCCGTTGCCTATAATCGTGAAATAATGCATGGTCCGGAGCCCATGGCCTTCCGGGAGATTATAATATACATATCTCCATTGCCCCTGGGTATCCGGCAACGTGATCGTTTCGCCGAAGGCTTCCAGCTTCGCCGCGCCGTTCGTCTGAATCTTGTATCCGATCACTCTCGTACCGCTGCCGGATTCAACCAAAGCGATTTTGCTGCCGGATTCCGTTGCGTTAATGCGGACGAAGGAAACATCGCCCTCTTGCATGGCGGTCGAATTGCCGTCCAAGTTGGTGAACCGATCCTCGATCTCCTTCCAATTCGGGTTCGGGTCAACCTTCGGGAGATTTGCCGCTCCCTCGGCCTCGGCTTCCTTAGGGATGTACAGCCAATATTCCCCTCCGGAATCCCGTGATGCCCAATGGTAATTCGTCCTCTTTTTGAACATCTCCGTGTAGTAGGGAGCAACTTGCTCCATGTCCAAGCCTTGCTTATATTTATAGTAATAGTATAGATCGTAGGCATTGCCGCCGATTCTTCCCCGATATTCGGTACTCAATACCTGGTAAATGACCGGACTGCCATCCTCACGCATACGCGCCTCTGTCGGGATCCAAGGCGTATCATAGCCGTTCATATACCGGGCAAAATGATCGGTGCCTGCCAGAATGCGCTTGCCAAGAAAATCGTACGAGGCAACCGCATTCTCCGCAGTGGAAACCGTACCGTCAACCGGATCCACCTTGGTTCCCTGGGCCTGCAACAGACGAGATATAATGGAGACATTGATGACGTCGCCGGTGCTGTGAGCCTGGTCCCTGCCCATCTCCGTAATCTGCACCTGCGGGTTATCCACCTTCTCGCCTGTCGCCGCATTCGTATCGACGAGCCGGAACAGTCTCTTGAT